>NZ_CP115300.1 GCF_027625935.1 Streptomyces camelliae | reverse complement strand
CTCATATGCCAGGCATCCGACGGCGCCACCGGATCCGTCGGCCAGGCCGAGGACGCCGACCGGGATGAACCCTTCACCAGAACGCGGCCGGAAGCGGGGTTGCCGGGATGGGCCACCGTCCTCAGCACGCGGCGGTGGCTAGTACCGCATCAAGCAACGTTCGCCTCTTGGGACGTCGACTGGTAGTGGGCCAGACGTCCACACCCGGTCGTAGGAAATGACTGTGCCGGCCAGGTCCCACGTAGAGTGCTCGGGTGTTCAATCGGCTTGAGGTCAGTGCGTTGCCACCGGGCCCTCGATGGGCTGCTCAGTTGCAGTTCCGGATCGACGGCGAGGATGTGGTGGCAGAGGCGGTTGGAGAGGGAGGCCGCGGCCCGTTTGCGGAGGAGGCGCTGCCCGCCGACGGTCACAGTGCCCTATGGGCTACTGGCGAGGGGCGAGGTGTAGTGCTGGGCGAGCCTGAGTGCACGGGCGGATGCTGTGGCTACCTGTCCGTGTTCGTGCAGCGGCACGACGGGATTGTGGAGTGGTCCGACTGGCAGGTACCCAGAGACAAAGTGAGGCCCCCAGCGTTTTCTTTTGACGCCGATCAGTACGACGCCGAACTAACCCGAGCACTGACAGACCGGCGGTGGCAGGTCTACAGGAGTGATTGACGCGCCGCCGGTCCTGTCCTGGGTGGCACGTGGCCGTCAGGCTGTGCGGGTGGCTGAACGAGTACGCGTCCGTGAGATCGATGACGACGAGGGCCGGCGGTTGCTGCGGACTATCCGCCGCGGCACAGGGTCGGTGGTGACCTGGCGCCGTGCCCAGATGGTGCTGCTGTCGGCGCAGGGCATGACCGTGGCGAAGATCGCCGAGGTGACATTCACCAGTCCGGACCGGGTCCGGGACGTACTGCACAACTTCAACACCGACGGCTTCGACTCCCTCTACCCCAAGTACAAGGGCGGGAGGCCGAGAACCTTCAACCTCCCGGAGCGTCGGAAGATCAAGAAGATCGCCAAGTCCAGGCCGGTCGAGCACGGCCTGCCGTTCTCAATCTGGAGCCTGGCCAACTGCCCGACTTCCTGGTCGCCAAGGGGGTGGTCGACGACATCAGCCACGAGGGCCTTCGGATCCTGCTCCGCGAGGAGGGCGTCTCCTTTCGACGCATAAAGACCTGGAAGACCTCCCGCGACCCCGACTACTCCGCCAAGAAGGCCCGCGTTGAGCACCTCTACGCGATCGCCGACGGCGAGGTCATACCCGAGGACAGCGAACCCGAAGTCGTCTTATGTCTCGACGAGTTCGGCCCACTCAACCTCCAGCCCCACCCCGGCCGGCAATGGGCCGAACACGGCGGACGGCACAAGGACCCCGACCGGGAACCCAGGCCCCGCCGACGGGCGACCTACACTCGCCCGCACGGCGTCAGGCACCTGTTCGCCGCCTACGACCTGGGCAAAGACAAGCTCTACGGCCACATCAAACCGAAGAAGAACCGGACAAGGTTCCTGGAGTTCTGCCGATACCTACGCAGCCTCTACCCGCCCCAGACCCGCATCGCGATCGTGCTCGACAACTTCTCCCCGCACCTGACCACGAAGAAGGACACCCGGGTCGGCGAGTGGGCCGCGGTCAACAATGTCGAGTTCGCCTACACACCGACCAACAGTTCCTGGCTGAACCGGATCGTGCGACACGAAGTCGCTTGAGAAGAGTGGGAATCGCCAAGGAGGTTCGACTGATGTCGAAGGTGTAGGACCCGAGCCAGTGCGCAGGGCTCGTTCCCGCCTCAGCGTGCGTCGCGAGTAATCGCGGGGTGCGAAGCCTGAGGAAGTGCCCAAGGACCCCCGTTCCATCCGGGGGTTACATGCTGGGAAATGCCGGACGGGTGAATGCGAATGAACCCTTGATGATGCCTCGTCATGAGCACTCTCGCCGATGGGTTGTTTCAGCGGGAGATTGGAACTGGCCGTTGTAAACCGGCAGGCGCCGACCGGAGATATCTGACCGGTCGGGAGTGCACCGCCGTTCCCGGGGTGCAGAGGGCGCCCTCCCCGGCAGCATCTCTCTCATGCGGAACGTGACAACCCCGATGGAGTCCAGGCAACGCGGTTCTGGCCTGGTAAGCCGCCCCACGTGCTGGCGCCGCGTTCGGGCGCTGGATCGACTCCGGCCTCCCTCAAGATCTCCCAGACCGTGGAGGCGGCGACCTTGATGCCCAGGACGAGCAGTTCGCCATGCACGCGCCTGTAGCCCCAGCGGGGATTCTCGCGCGCGAGGCGAAGTACGAGGGCGCGTATGGAGTGCACGGTCCGCGGCCGGCCTGGACGCTTGGGCCGGGACTGGGCGGCATGCCGGCGTGCGAGCAGGTCGCGGTGCCACCGCAGCACCGTCTCCGGGCGCACAAGCAGCCTCACCCGGCGCAGCGTATCCATCGGCAACCCGTGCAGCAGCGCTGCCAGGAACGCCCGGTCGGCCGCGTTGAACCGCGGTCTGCGCGTGCCCAGTCGCCGCTCCAGCACCGTGATCTGATGCCGCAGGGCCAGGATCTCAATGTCCTTGTCCCGGTCACTCAGCGGCAGTAGGCGCAGCAGCGCGAGCGCGTTGCTCACGCCGATGTAGGCCAGTCGCAGCAGCACGGACGATCACGTTGCAGTGCTGATCGGCTTCAGCGCAACCGCGGCGTGAGCATCCATCGTCGAAGCTCCGTGAAGGCCGCCCACCGCCTCACCACCTGGGCGGATGAGGTTTTCGGCAAGGACAGCGTTGGCAACGTGAGGTGTCTGGCGCGTGCTCGGCAAGGTCCGCACCGACCCGAGGTGGGCGACCGCACTGGTGCGGGCCCTGCTCGTCCTGACGAACCGGGAAGTCGCCCGCTGACCGGCGATCTCCACCGATCGTTCTGGCTCTCGCCTCGGCCTACCACCGGCGACGTCGCCCTTGCCTGACGCAGGGCGGGCGCCGGGTTCAGACGTAGGTCCTGCGCCACTGGTCGGCCGCGCCGAGAAGGGTCATGCCGGCGGAGGTGTAGGCCTGCATGGCGCCGGTGTTGTGGGTGTCCACGTCGACGCCGACCGTGCGGTGGCCGCGGGCGCGGAGGAGGCTGAATGCGGTGGTGAGGAGTTGGGCGCCGAGGCCGTGGCGGCGGCGGGCTGGGTGGACGCCGAACCAGGCGATCCAGGCGCGGTCGACGGGGTCGCGGGCGATGAGGGCGCCGGCAGGGACGCTGTCGAGTTCGGCGAGGAGCCACAAGTCGGGGTTGTAGCCCTCGCGTCGGCGCTGGGCGTGGTGGAAGGCGTCGAAGTCCGGGTGGGGGTGCTCCGGGTCGTCGGTGAAGGCCTCGTTCAGCACCGAGTGGACGGTGCGGAGGTCGGTCTCGTTCCGGGCCGCGCGCACCGCGGGCGCGGGGTGCTCGGGGAGGCGGATGGCGTCCAGGTCGACGGTGAGGCGGCTGCTGCTGTCCGCGACGGTCCAGCCGCGGCTGAGGAGTTGGTCGTGGGGGAAGCAGCCAGGAAGCTGATACAGCGTCACCGGCGTGTCAGGGGTCGGCAGGTCGTGGGCGGCCCAGACGTCGAGGCGGTCCAGGAGCGTCGCGGTGACGGCAGGTGCATCCGGGGACGGGGCGACGACCAACTGGGCACGCAGCTCGCCCGGCTGAGGCGCGGGGTGGAGGGCGGCGAAGCCGAGCAGGCCGCCGTCGGGGCCAGACGCGGTCCACGTGCGGGAGGGCAGGTCCAGGCCGGGGGCGGCCAGCATGCTGCGCGCCTCGGCGGGGCCGGACTCGCGGCGACCGACCGTCGCCTCCTCGTCCCGGCCGAGCAGTTCGGCGAGGGCGTCGACGTCCGCCACGGAAACGGCTCTCCACTCCATTCCCGCACTGTCGCAGGACGAGGCGTTGGCCGCCAGCGGATTTAGGCGGCGCCACGGCAGTGGGCGACGATGAGGGAGGGCGCCCACGCCTGCTCGTCCTCACAAACGGGGAAGTCGCCCGCTGACCGACGATCTCCACCGAAGTCACCCGCCCGTCACCAGCATGAGTACCCCGGAGCCGACGCACACCAGGTCGCTACTTCACGATGCACACCACTCAATGCACCGGGTAAGTTCACCGAGGGCGCCAACGCTGCCCACCGTGGCGCACAGCGCCGTGACGAACGGGTTCCGGCCGGTGGTACCAGAGGCGCTACAGCGCGCCCCTGGACCCCGCCCACGCGTGGCAACCTCACGCGCGAAAAAGGTCTCGTCGTACTCCGGGTCCGTGCGCGCGTGAGGTCACCACGCACGCGATCTCACACGTGCTGACGCCGAGGGGTGCGGTTCCCACCCTCTGACGTCAGCCAGCATCTACTTGGTCTGCGCAACTACTTGCCCAGCCCGTTGGCGCAGAGGAAGTCAAACCTGATGTCCAGGTCCTCGTCCCAGTCGATCTCGGCGCGGACCTCAACTGTGCCATTGTCGTGAGGAGTCACGTCGTACAGGTGCAGCGTTGCCCCACCGTTGATTGGGTTCCGTTGCGCATCCACCTCTGTCAGGCTCGCAATCACTTGAGTCGCCGAGTTGACGCCATCAACCGTGAAGGAATCGTTGAAGAGACGATGGTTCCTGCCATAAGCCCTAGCGGAGAAATAGTCCATCTCTCTCGCCTTTCCTGATAATTGCCCCTCGATGAGTCACCCCTACAAATATCGTCACCCCAGATGCTGATACGAGCAACTTGAGGGCGAGGTGGCTCAATTGAGACCGATGCCACAGACAGGCAGGACAACGGCGTACGGGTGCAGGATCCACGCACGCTACTGAAGTTGAACTGGTGATTTCGGGCGTCTGGGGGCCGGCAGAACCACGGCGGTCTGTGATTGTCGGGGAGCGTGAATGGGTCAGGTCCGCGCTGGCCGGGCCGCCGCGGGGGTGCTTTGCGATGGGGTGTCGGGGGCGGCGGTTAGGGTCTGCGCCATGACACAGATGTTCGATGTTCGCCAAGGCCTGGAGCATGCACGCGCGGACCGCGAGGCCGCGTGGCGTTTCGTCCGCGACTTCGCGCACGCATGGGTGGAGCCGCTCACCGAAGGCGACGGCTTCACCGAGGAGGACCTCGCAGCAGCGGCGGAACGTCTCGGCGTAAGCCTGCCGAGCGCCCTCGGCGAGATGTACCGGCTGCTCGGGCGGCGCCGGGATCTGACGAGCAACCACGATCGGCTGCTGCACCCGGACCAGCTCTACATCGACGCTCGCAGCGAAGCTCTGGTCTTCCGGGAGGAGAACCAGGGCGCCTGCTCCTGGGGCGTACTGCTCAAAGATCTCGACCGGGCTGATCCGGGAGTTCATGTGCTGTCGGACCTGGCCGACCGGCAGGCCCAGCGGTGGGAGCCGTGGATGGAACGCCTGTCGTGGATGGCCGTCGAGATGGTGCTGGCGGAGTCTTTGCACGCACCGCAGCACCTGAGCGACTTCCTGTACGAGCCCGACCACGAATACACGCGGGTCCTCGAAGAGTGCTGCGAGCTGCTGCCGTTTCCGTCCTATCCGGCCGCGGGTTTCGAGGGCACCCGCTGGTTCCTCGGCGCGGACGTGCTGTTGCGGGATGAGGAAGGCTGCGTGCCTGTGAGGGCTCGGACCGAGGAAGCACTGGACGCCGTCCGGGCCCTGCTCCCGGGGGACTGGCTCAACGCGTAGTCAATTTGCCCCCGTGTTGTTGAGAGTGCCGGCTGTCGCGGCGGCACAGGCTCTGGAGCGTGACGGGTTCTGCGGGGGCGGGCCACTGCCCGAGGACGGCGGAAGACTGTCAGGCTGCCGGTACGTCGCCGGCCTGCGCACCGGCACCGTGGAACCCGCCCGCGGCGCCATCCCCAGCCCGCGCAAGATCACCACGTGGATCATGCTGCCCCGCGGCACCCTGCGGCCCCCAGAAGAAGAGCAGCTCCTGGCCGCTCGGCTCGCATGTCCCGATATCGCCCGGGCCTGCGATCTCGCCCGCAACTTCCATGACCTGCTCCAACACCGACGCGGTCACCAGTTGTTGGAGTGGATCCGCGAGGCCGAGCGCAACGCACCGGCCTCCTCCGATCCTTCGCACAGTGCCTGTGCCTCGACTTGCAAGCCGTCACCGCCGGCCTCACCTTGCCGTGGAGCTCGGGCATCGTCGAGGGCCACGTCAACCTAAAAGTTACGTGGAATCTGCCGGGGTGATTATGTCTCTCCGGTGCAACCACGGACTTGGGAGATGTGTTGAGCGGCACGACGGTGCTGACGGACCCAGCTCCGCGATCCCCATGGACAGCAGGCGCTGGATCTCCGTGCGGGGCAACGAGTAGGTTCCGTCTGCGTCACGGACCGGGACGGCGACGGTATGGGCTGGGATCTGGCCCTGCTTGCCGGCCGGGGCGGCGACGACGAAGACTGTGCCCGGCGCCTGCCGCGGGATGTCGATGAAGACCACACGGGACTGTTCGTCGTCGGACCAGCCGACGTTCATGCCGCGCGGCGCCGGGGTGACACGCTCGCGGATCAGCTTGCGCACCTGGTCAAGGTCGACCACCGACCGGTCGACGGAGGAGATCCGGTCGAGCACCTCCTCGCCGTGCTCCAGTCGCGTGGAGATCCCGAGAACGAGGAGCCCTCCGCCGCCCCGCAGCCTCACGTTACGAGGCCGAGCACCACCGGCTCCGCCTTGTAACGGCGGCGGCCGGCCGTATGCGTGGCGCACCGCCGCAGGCGGCGCGACGGGAACGCCACGAACACGCTCGGCACACTACCCCAGCAGCAAGACCGGAAATCACAGAACCTGCCTACGGAGCACGACGGCCAGCCAGCGCGATCCACTCATGCGCGCAGGGTGGAGGTGTACTGGCTCCTGCTGTCGCCGAGGTAGTTGTCGTCGTAGGTGCCCATCGGGGTGAGCAGCCAGTAGGAATCCACCATCGGCTCGAAGTGCCACGTGCCCGTATAGGCGGTCTTGCTGAAGGTGACTTGCAGGTAGACGTGGCCGACCTTGCCGGAGGCGACCTTCACCGTGGGCGAGTAGCCGGGAAGATTGAGACCGATCAGCCCGTTCGATTCGTAGTAGCTGGCCTTCTCCCAGCGGTGGTGCACCGGATTCCACCACATGGCGGAGATCCCCCGCATCTGCTTGAAGCCCGGGGCGGCGAAGTTCCACAAGGACAACGCGAAGCCAGCCGGGGCCAGGACGTCCCGGGACCTCTGCGTGTAGGACATGGTGAGGCGGATCGTGGCGCCCCGGTGCAATGACTTCGGGATGCCGCTCGCCCACTCCTGCAACGTCCCGATCTGGTGAGGCGCGGACACCTGCTTGCCAGCCGGGGCCGCGGACGCTATGCCCGCGCTCAGCGGCACCGACCCCAGTGCCACGGCGGCTGCAACCGCGGCGGCACGTATACGTGTTCTCATGCTGTCCCCTCCCAGTGATCCATCAGCCGCGAATCCTACGCACCCAGTCCACGGACCCCGGACAGGGCCTGATCGTGCCTTACAACTCTGTGCAGTACCTCGCCCTATGGGCTGCGCTTGAGCGCGTTGCGGGCCGGTCCCCGTGCACGACGACGCCGTACTCCCGGGAAGCTCCTGGCGGCACGGGCGATCTTGGTCGTGAACCCGTCTACCAGGAGCCTCGTCGCGTACGCAGGCCAACCGGCGGATCCATCAACCAAGTTGGCCGTCGACATCATCGCTGCGGGCTCTGTATAGGCTGGGGCGCGTGGATGTGACGGGCTGTCTTGGGTGTGACCTTCTGACCGGACGCCGGGAGTTGCCCGGGGGTGTCCTGCGCGAAACCTCTGCTTGGGTCGTGAACCACGTCGTCGGCCCGATGAATCTCGGCACCTTGATCGTCGGTCCGCGAGAGCACGTCGTGGCCATCGCCGAACTCGACGACACGGCGGCGGAACTCGGCCCCCTGCTGCGCGATACCGCTCGCGTCGTGGAGACGTTGTGCCGACCCGAGCAGACCTACGTCTGCATGTGGTCACACGGCCGCGACGCGCGCAAGCACCTGCACATCGCGATCCAGCCGGTGACCGCTGAGGTGCGGGCCCGCTACGGCGGGCTGCGCTCCGAGCAGCTCCAGGCCCGGATGCTGGCGGACGGTGACGAGCCAGACATCACGGAGGTCGAGCAGTTCTGCGAGCGGGCTCGCGAGCTGTTCCGAGCGATCACTGACAGCAGCGCCAAACACCGCAGCTGATCACTGGTACCGCGCCGACGCCACGACGCAGTCGGGCAACCATATGC
Source organism: Streptomyces camelliae (assembly GCF_027625935.1). NCBI lineage: Bacteria > Bacillati > Actinomycetota > Actinomycetes > Kitasatosporales > Streptomycetaceae > Streptomyces > Streptomyces camelliae. The sequence continues at coordinate 9,311,366 of NZ_CP115300.1, read as the reverse complement.
GAGGAAGCACTGCAGTCTTCTCCATCACGCACCCTCAACGTGAGGTTGGCAAAGGCTCACTGGATAGTCGAGCATCGAACCGGGAGGCGACCAACCCCTCCAGCACCTCCTCCCACTCGGCCGCCCGGCAGGCTGACCTCCTTGCCGGCCGAGGTGCTCTTCACATGAAGCGATTCGGGGACCATGCTCGAAGCTCGGGCACACTTCAGGGGGAACCATGTTCACACGCACCGCCCGCACTCTCACCGCGGCAGCGCTTGCCGCGGCCGGTGTCGGCCTCGGGGCCGTCGGCACCGCGCAAGCGGCTACGGCCAGTTGCGGCTACATCAACATCGGCTCGCCGGGCAACGTCAACCTGCACGGGATGTACGCCGGCCAGGTCGAGCAGGTGTACAACACCTGCAACGGCTACACCTGGGCGCACTTCCAGTGGGCCACGGCCTACCAGCAGGGGCCCTACCGGAGCGACACCGTGTTCGTGAGCATCAATTCGTGGAGCAACGGCGGCCAGGTGACTGGCCCCGTCTCGACGGCCGTCAAAGACGTCGACTCGCCGGGGATGTACATCCACGATGCCAACCCGGACACGTTCATCGCCTACGCGCAGGTCAGCTGCGCCGCCGCGTGGGGCACCTGGCATGCGTACGCGAACGGCGCGAACTGGGGTGGTCCGGCACCGTACTCCTGCTGATCAGCCGTAGGCGACCGAGCCAGGAGGCGGTGACGCCCGCACTGACGGGCCGTCACTGTCGTTCCACGGCTCGTCAGCGTCGGCGCGTTCCACGAGACGCCGACGGGTGACTTCCGGGGACCGGCCGTCGAACGGCAACCGCAAGCCAGCTCCCCCCGGTAGACGCCAGGGCGGCACCCGCGGCCTGGTCCACCGCGATGGCGAGCCACCAGGCCTGCGCGCCGCGCACGATGCGAACCTCGGATCCCTCCGGCACGATACGAACATCGCCGACCCAGCCCAGGAGTGCGACAACCCGCTCCGCGGCATCCTGAGCCGACGTCACCACTGCTCCCCCACAGCCGCGTCGAGGTTGTCGTACAGCTGCTCGCGGCGGGCGGCCGCCATCACAGGTGCGCGGTTGCTGATGGTCGGGTACAGGCAGCCGCGGTCAGCGGCGTCCTGGACTTCTCCCGGGCGGCCGTCGACGGCTCCCACATCCGCGCGTTAAAGGGGGAGCCAAGACCGGACGAAGCCCTGTCGACCGGGGCAGAACGGGCAGCAAGCACCACCTGATCACCGATGCCACCGGCATCCCGCTCGCCGCCACCCTGACCGGCGGCAATCGCAACGACGTCACCCAGCTCATCCCGCTGCTGCAGGCCGTGCCGCCGGTGCGGGGCAAACGCGGCCGGCCCCGGCGCCGCCCGGACGTGGTGCTGGGTGATCGGGGTTACGACCACGACAAGTACCGCCGCCTGGTCTGGGACCTCGGGGTGAAGCCAGTGATCGCTCGCCGTGGTACCGAGCACGGCTCCGGCCTGGGCACTCAGCGCTGGGTCGTAGAGCGCACGTTCGCCCACCTGCACTGGTTCCGCCGTCTACGCATCCGCTGGGAGATACGCGACGACATCCACGAAGCCTTCCTCAGACTCGCGTGCGCGTTGATCTGCTGGAGGCGGCTCAGGTCGTTGCGTGGGCAACCCTAGAAGGGGGGCCAGCAGGAACCGGGGGGAGGCGCGGGATTAACACGATTCCCGCGACGCATTTCCAATGGCCAGCGCTGGTCAATGACGGCCGCGGCCTCCTTGCAGGCGCCACACGCGTTGCTCCGATCCGGCATCCACCAGTACGGAGAGACCGAGAGATCCTCGTGTTCTATGCCGCACAGGGTCGCGCCGGAACCTGTGTAGGCGTAGGCCGTGTCATAGGCATGGGCCACGTTCTCAGGGAGGCTCGGTGATTCCGCCCGCTCCCAGCGCCCGTACATGGGCTGGTACTGCGGCCGTGAAACCTCATGGGGATCATGTCCCAGCTCGGTCCACGCGTAGCACCAGGAGCAGAACCACCGCTCCTTCACCGGCAAGTCCCACGCCGCTCGCGGTTCCGCTGCCGACGCCTGCCGCATCTCGTGTCCACACACATCACACGTCACAGCCGGATCCTGCCATGGCAACTCCACACCTACCTCTGGCAGCAGGACCCTCGGCCGAACCGCATTCCGATAGGGGTTCTTAGGGCTTGCCGGGAATCAACATGTCGGTTTGATCTTGGTTTTGTCGGGGTCGAGGAACCTGACGACGTCTTCCCACGTGCGGAAACGGCCTCGACCCGGCCTGTCGGCCAGCTCATCTGGCTTCAGCGGTGACAAGTCCTGGGCTTCGGCTCAGTTCGTGTGCCGAAGCGCGAGACTTGTAGTCGCCGGCCGGGCTCTGGCCCTCGTCGACAGCGCCCGGTGGGCTTGTTACCGAATGCGGACAGATCCGGGTGAACGACGTCCGCTCGGGCGTCATCTCATGGGGTGTAGCGAAACAGCCGATGCGGCCGGCCGCTCTGCGGAGCAGAGGGAGTGCCGCGTTTCTGACAGACCATGGGGGAGTTTTCATCATGACCACACACCGTGCCCGTCGCACCGCCCGTTCCGCCGCCCTGGCCGCCGTCACCGCCGGGCTGGCGTTGGGCCTGACCGCCTGCGGCGGCGCTGACGGCTCGAAGGCGGCGGGCGGCGACCACGCCGCCGGCACCGCGCAGAACCTGACCGCGGCCAACGGGGACGGCAAGGGCAGCGCCGAGCAGGCCAACAGCGCTGGTGACACCAAGCAGGGGGCGCGCCCGGCGACAGTCTCGGGCGTGACCGACAAGACCGCAAGCAACGGCGCGACGGCCGGCGTCCGGCCATGCGTCGGTGACGAGATGCTGGTCACCGCGGTGCACCGGTTCGCCGGGCAGCAGGGCGACCACCTGCTGGTGACCGCGGTGAACGAGGGCACCAAGCCCTGCTGGGTCACCTCGTACCCGGCCGTGGTGCTCGACTGGAACGTCCACAACGTCGCACTGCCGCACTCGAAGAAGGACAACCCGGGCGGCGACAAGCACATCACGCTCCAGCCCGGAGGCAAGGCATACAGCGCGGTGAACCTCTTCGACTACGGCTCGAAGCACCACACGGCGCAGTCGCTCGCCATCGCGCTGCGCGGCGCGAACGGTCACCACGGCCCCTTCTACTCCGTCGTCATGAAGGGACAGAAGCCGCAGTTCAGCTGGAGCGAGGCCGACGTGCTGAACTGGAGCACCAAGAAGCCGTACGACTTCTGACGGCCCGTCGGCCAGGTTCGTCGCCCGCCTGCAGAAGAGCGGCGGGGAGCGATCCGGGTCCGCACCAGCGGATTGCCCGAGATCGACGGCGCTCCCGGCGGTATGGAATCGCCCTCAGCCTCCGGGAACGCCGGATCTTCGGTACTGGTGACAGAAGGGCTGCATGAGGAGCACTTGTGACGAGCCGAATGCCTCATTGGCGACAACCAGGCTGCCTCGACCGGCCCTGTCCGCCCGTTCAGCCAGCTTCGCCGGTGACAACTCCTGAGCTTCAGCTCATGTTCCTCGCTCGCGTCCGGTCGTAGCGCAGCATTCGCACGGTCCGCTCCGGCCTCACGCTCCGCTGTCTCCCAGACCCCAGCGTCTGGGAGACAGACCTGTGCGGGTGAGCTGCCCCGAGTTTCATGGAGTCCGGTGATCTTGCCTCAGGCGGACTGCGGGGTTTGCTCCGGGCTCCGCCACCCGCAGGAGCGGAGATCCTGCGTTGGCTGCGAGAGCCGACGGACGCGATGTGGCGGAGGGCCGACGACGGGCCGGGCGGTGAAGCTGTGGCTGGGCGGGAGGATTGCGAGCGGGCTCATGCCTCGTGGCGCAGGGTGTCCCGTGTCGTGGCAAGGAGGGCCATGAGGGTGTCGAACTGCTGGGGTCCGAGCAGCTCGCGAACCCGGTCCTCGGCGGCGAGTTCACGGGTGACGGCCTCAGCTGAGGCTTCGCGACCGGCACGGGTGGCATGCAGTGCGACCGCGCGGCCTGATCCGACCCGCCGCTCGATGTAGCGGAGTTTTTCCAGCCGGTTAGCGGCCTGGCTGATGGCCTGCTGGCTCTTGCCCAGCCGGTGGGCGATCTCGGTCACGGTCACTCCGGGTTCGGCCACGACCGCGTCGAGCAGGTGACTCAGTGGCAGCGAGAGCGGCGTGCCGGCGAGAGCGGCTTCTCCGCGCTGCTCGATGAGCACGCTGACTTCCCGGAGGCGGCCGCGCAGTAGCCCCGCGAGAGCGGGACCCGTCGGCGTGTCTTCGGTCGGTGTCGCAGTCACGTCCCTCAGTCTACCCGCCCTTTTGTAGACAGGAGCTTGTGTGCACAAGACCTTGTGTTACTGTGGGCGTCCTGGTCTCCTGCCGAGATCTGCACCGTCCCGAGGGCCTGCAACGGATTGGACGTGCATGATGACTCTGAAGCTGGACCGACACATCGCGATCCTGGGCGGCAGTTCCGGGATCGGCCTGGCGACCTCCCGGCTGGCGGCCGAGCGCGGGGCACGGATCACGCTCGGGGGCCGCGACCAGACGCGCCTGAACGCCGCGGCGGCCCAGACCGGCGCGATGGCCATCCCGGTCGACGCGCAGGACGTGTCCTCGCTGGCCGAATTCTTCCGCGCGGCCGGGCCGATCGACGATCTCGTCATCACCCTGACACGCCGCGGCCACCGATCGTCGCGCGACGCGGATCACCTGGGCCTGGCCGACCTCGCCGGCTCCTTCGCCGGCAAGGCGATCGCCACGTTGCGCGCGGTCGGCGAGTCGCTCGACGCGCTGTCTGAGGACGGCTCGATCACCCTGGCGGGCGGTGTCACCGCGCAGGCCGGCTTCGCCGGCACGGCCGAACCCGCCGCCGTCAACGGTGCCGTGGAGGCCGCGGTCGCGCCGCTGGCGCGGGAACTCGCCCCGCGTCGCGTCAACGCCGTCTCGCCCGGGGTGATCGCGACCGAATGGTGGGACTCGCTGGGCGAGCACCGTGACGCGGCACTCGGAACCTTCGCCCAGCGCACGCCCCTGGGCCGCAACGGCCGCCCGGAGGATGTCGCCTCGGCGATCCTCGCGCTGATCGACAACCCGTTCATCACCGGTGTGGTGCTGCCCGTCGACGGCGGGATCCGCCTCACCTGAACCGTCTCACCTGGCACACGGGAGTGACGCCGGAAAGGAGACACCACGATGGACAACGGGATGTCTGTGCACCGGCTCGGGCTCATCACCGGCGACCCACCCGATTCCTCCGAACGAACGCTGACCGCACTGCCGTGGGCGGATGCGGCCGGCACGGCGCTGGCTCGCTATCGCCAGCAGCAGCCGGGCGCCGAGGACCTCGCGCGGGTCGACGCGTATCAGACGACCCCTATGGAGATGTTGTGCAATCCACACCTGAAGGTCCGTGCGATCGAAAACGAGCTCGCGCACCTGTTGCGCACCTTCATCGCGAGCCTGGAGAACTCCCTCGACGAGGACAGCGCCCGCCAGGTCGCCTACGCCGCCGGACTCGCGCACGGGACACGACGCCTGAGCACGTTCCTGCGCGCACAGGCACTGCCCGGCGGCCCTGAGTCGATGGCCCGGTGGCAGGACACCGCGCACGCCTCGGCCGGCGCGCGGCACACCAGCGCGCTGTTCGCCCGCTACGACCACGAGGTGGTCGAGGTGACCCGCACCGAGGACTCCTTCGGATCCGTCGGCAAGCAGTCACCGACCACCCAGGCGTACTTCGACGGATTCATCGACGGCTACAAGACCGTCGACCCGCGGCTCTCCCACGCCGAGGAGTTCCGCCTCCAGCGCCCGGACGGCGCGACGGAATTCGTCGCCCGCTTCCGGTACACACCCGAGAAATAACAGACAAGGGCTCACACATGCGCGTATTCGTGACCGGAGCCACCGGGTTCGTCGGATCAGCCACCGTAGCGGAGCTGATCAGCGCGGGACACCAGGTGACCGGGCTCAGCCGGTCCGACGCCGGCGCCGAGACCCTCACCCGCGCCGGAGCCACGGTCGCCCGCGGCGACGTCACCGACCTGCAACGGCTGCGCAAGGCCGCCTCCGGCGCCGAGGCCATCATCCACACGGCGTTCAACCACGACGCCTCAGCCGACGTACGGCAGCAAAGCGAGAACGACCGAAGGGTCATCGCGACCCTCGGCGCGGCGCTACCCAAGAACGCGCCGCTCATCATCACCTCCGGCACCGGCCTGGTGCAGTCCGCCACCGGTGGCCCGGTAACCGAGACCGACCCCCACGCCCCATCGTCGGTATTCCCCCGCGCCGCCCACGTCACCGACGTCGCCCGGCTCTACCGGCTGGCGCTGGAAAACGGCCAATGGGGCGCCCGGTACCACGCCGTGACCCAGCAAGGAGTGACCCTGCGCGCGATCGCCGAGGTACTCGGCACCCACATGGGACTGCCCATCCAGTCCCTCACCCCCCGCCAGGCACCGGCGTACTTCGGACCGCTACTCCAACTCGCCCAACTGGACCTACCTGCCTCCGGCACCCAAACCCAGCAGCGACTGGACTGGAACCCCACAGGCCCAGATCTGCTCACCGACCTCCGCAACACCGACTACACCACCATCTCCTGAACGACCGACCGCCAGTGCAGCCAGAAACGGCTGCGACGCGATCCCCGCCACCTGCGGATCGGCGTCCAGCAGGATCAGCCGGTCCCGCTCCAGCCACGACTCGTAGCCGATGTGCCCGCCGGTCGTCGCGCAGAAGTACCAGCCCGCGAAGCTCTCCCCGCCCTTGGGCCACCGGAACGGACGCACCGGTACCACCCGCTCGAAGCGCACGCCCCAGCAGGCCGCAAGCGACCGCCGAACCTGTACGCCGTCCTCCAAAAATCCCAGCTCAAAGACACCAAGATCCGGATCCGCGTACGCCTCCGCGAGCTGCCCCGCCTCCACCCCTGACCAGCCGCACTCCGTACCGATCAAACTTCGATGACACGAACTTACTGATGATCAACCTCCGACGGCAAAGATCAAACTTCGATGGCACAGGACAACCCTGTTCACCTCCCACCCGACACGCTATCGAACAGATAATCGAACACGCGAGTTGTCGCGGGCTAGAATCACAAATATGTTCGATGACTTGCCGCCGGATCTGGAGCGGCTGCGCACTCTCCGTGTATGGCATGCGCTCTGGCTGTGGCGCATTGACGCGAAGATCAGCGCGGTGGCGCAGCGGCAGGCGGAAGCGGAGCGCGGTCGGCGGGCGCGGCCCCGGCCGCCGGAGTGGATCGTCGAACTCGGCATCGGTGTCGGCCGTCCGGCCGTGCGGGTCCACGCCGGCTCCTGCGGGATGGTCGGCAAGCGGCAACGGACCGTTGACCCCACCGAGGCCCGCCGCCTGCTCGCAGACGGCGTCACGGCCTGCCCCCACTGCCGGCCGGACAACGACCTGGGCATCGACGGCTTAGATCCTCACCACGCTGTCGGCGAGGAACGGCGGTCCGCAGCAACTCTCCTTCCGTCGTCCTGCGGCGATCTCAGCGTGCGCCCGGATCAGGGCCCGGGCGCGGACGCCAGGGCCTCGCCGCCGTTCGGGCCGTACCCCGGGCCGGCGACGGTGTTCCCCCGGCCTCGCCGCGCTCGGCACGGGCCTCGCGTACGGACTTCCGGAGTGCGTCCATCAAGTCGACCAGCTGCGAACGCCGGACCCCGGCTCGGCCGGACCGGCGAGCTGACGAGTGTGGAGCTTGGCGTCGACCAAGGCTGCAAGGGCCTGGGCGTAGCGGTCGGTAAGGCCGGGGATCTCGGCGAGCGCGTCGACACTGCGGACCTCAATGAGGTCGAGAGCGGCGGCCAGTTCCTCCTCGTCGACCACGGCGGTGCGGGAGGGGGCGACGCCGGCCGCGGGGCGGACCTCGTCGCTCCAGCGCAGAGCGTTGAGTGTCAAAGTGCCGTTCAGGGGGCGGAGCATGGAGCCGCTCGCGGTCGCCCCGCACCGCGTACTTGACGATCGCGACCTGAGAACGGCGGGCGAGTGCCTGCACGAGCAGTACGTACGGCCGCACGGTGGCGGCCGACGCGGTGGACGCGGCGAGGTAGTACGAGGCGGCGCCGACCCGGAGCGGGTCGATCGCCTCGGTGGGGAGCGTGCCGAGCAGCTCGATCGCGTGGGCGGTGACCAGTGGCAGATGGTCGAGGTCGGCGTCGGTGACCGGCACGATGGCGGCGGGCGTCTCGTAGCCACGGCCGATGTCCTGGTCGGCGACCTCGCGGTCCTCGATCTCGCACACCTTGCGATAACGAATCCTGCCGTAGCACCCGCCGGCGACGTGGACCAGATGCAGCGGCGTTCCGCCGCGCTTGACGGCGCTGACCAGGCTTACAGGCACCGTCACGTTGACTGAACTAGTGACCGTAAACCTGCAGGTCAGGGCCTAACTCTGTTACCTTCCGGGCCGTGCTCGGACATGGTGGTTCGGAGAGAGATCTGACGGGGTTTGTGCTGCCAGAGGTCGGTCGGTTGGTGGAGACCGCCGACCCGTGGATGCCGTACCAGTTGGTCGACGGCAGCGGCTCGGTGGTTGAACCGGTAGACGCCTTCTTTGCTGAGTTGCAGGCTCAGGCGAGGCCGGCATCGACGATCCGGTCCTACGGGATGGATCTGTTGAGGTGGTGGCGGTTCCTGGCAGTCTGGGAGATCGTGTGGGATCGCGCGGAGCGGGCGGATGCCCGGGACTTCATGCGCTGGATGGCGATCGCGGACAAGCCGGTGCGGGTGCACTGGCGACACCAGCGGGCGGGCCTGACGGCGGAGACAGCGCCGACTCCGCAGCGGAAGGGCAAGCTGCCGCCGGGAGCACCGAATCCGGTGACGGGGAAGCCGACTGTGGGACCGAAGTACGCGGTGCGTACGCGGCTGCACTGCGAGACCACGCTCCGCGCGTTCTACGACTTCCACCTGGAGGAAGGCAGCGGACCGGTCGTCAATCCGTTCCCTCTGGAGCGTGCGCGCCGTTCGAGCCGAGCGCATGCCGGTCACCGCCCGGGTCAGCCGTTTCGGCTGGAGCGGCAGGGCCGTTACCGGCCGAGTGTCCCGGGCAGGGCGCCGCGGCGGATCCCGGACGAGATGTTCAACGCGCTGTTCGCCGCGCTGAGGTATCACCGGGATCGGGCGCTGGTCGCGTTCTGGGTGTTCAACGGGGCACGGGCGGAAGAGCTGCTGACCAGCTGCGGGCGGGATGCCCTACCAGGTCAGCAGTTGCTCGGTGTGGTGCGCAAGGGGAGCCGGGCCTATCAGCAACTGCCGTGCTCGACGGACGCGTTCGTGTGGCTGCGGCTGTATCAGGAGGAAAGCCGATGCGCAGGTGTTCCGCAGGGCGCCGACGAGGCGCTGTGGTGGACGCTGCGCCGTCCGTGGCGCCCCCTGACCTATCACGCGGCCCGAGCGATGTTCGTACGGGCCAACGACCTGCTTGGTGCGAACTGGACGCTGCACGACCTGCGTCATACCGCGGCCTACAGGATGGCGCGGGACCCGAAGGTGTCGCTGACGGACGTGCAGTGGGTGCTCGCTCACGCGCATCTGTCCACCACGCAGACATACCTGGAGGCGGGCGCCGATGAGGTGATCGAGACAGTCCGGGCCCATCACGCTCGTCAGTCCGATGCCGCACAGCGACCGGTGGTGCCCGCGCCGGGCTACAGCCCCGAGAGCCTGCGCACACTCTTCGGGAAGGTCAAGTGAGCGTCGTGTCCGCGACCGCTGGTGTGGCGGTGCATGGCTCGAAGACGGTGCGGCTGTCGGGCGAGGCACTGAAGGTGATCAGGGAACGGTTTGTGCCGCGGCCCGCGATCGAGACGTGGCCGGCCACGCAGGACGGCGCCGACGGCATCGTTGCTCGTCTGCGGGCTGCGCCGTTGCGGGAGCGGGTGCCACATACCCAGTGGTGCCGCGTCACCGGTGCCCGGCAGATCCTCGGCTGGCTGCAGACGTTCCCCGGTGAGACCTGGCAGCAGCGGTGGAACGCCAGCCCGGCGGCGGCCTCGGGCCAGGAGTGGTGTCGCCGGGCAACCGAGTGGGTGGGTGCCACAGGGCCGGTCACCGGCCCGATCGTCAGCTCGGGCCTGGTCGCGTTGGTGCTGGCCGACGTGGTGCGGCCGTCTCTGGAATGGCAGTTGACGCGGCGGGCGATGAACCTGCAGGACCGGTTGCCCGCGATGCGCGATCCCGACGGCTTCGCCCGGCTGGAGGCGTTGGCCGGACCTGAGCGATGGGCCTCGCTCACAGGGCGCCAGGCCCTGAACGCCCTGATCAGGATTATGGTCGCGAAGGGCGGAACGCTCGCCGACATCGCGGTCGGCGACGCGCTGGAATACCTGGACGCGCTGCGCGCCCACCACAGCCAATCAGCAGGCCACACCCTCTTCTACGCCTGGCTCCGCGCGCTGGGCACCCTGCCGGACGACGCTCCGGCGACCCTGCGCAACCTGTCGAGAGCCACCGGCCAGGTGAGTGTGGAGCAACTCGTCGACCGCTACCACCTGCAGTGCCAGCCGGTGCGAGATCTGCTGGTGGACTATCTCAAAGAGCGCCAGCCCGGCCTGGACTACGCGACGCTGGACAACATCTCCCGGTTCCTGGCCCGCTCCTTCTGGGCCGACCTGGAGGCCCATCATCCCGGGATCGACTCTCTGCGCCTGCCACCGGACGTTGCCACCCAGTGGAAGCAACGCGCCAGGACGAAGACCGAGCGGCGCCGCCGCAGCGACGGCACCATGTACGACGTCGTCACCCCCCGCCTGGACTCGGCCACCTTGATGATCGCGGTGCGCGCCCTGTATCTGGACCTGGCCCAGTGGGCCAGCGAGGAGCCGGCCCGATGGGGCCCATGGGTGGCCCCCTGCCCCATCAGCGAGGCCGATCTCAACCTGAAGAAGACCAGCCAGCGGGTCAAGGCCCGCATGGACCAGCGCACCCGGGAGCGACTGCCCGCCCTGCCCACGGTCGTCCGCACGGCCAAGGAACTTTTGGACCAGGCCCGCCTTCGCCTGGACGCAGTCCGCGAGGCGCCGGCTGGCGCCCGGTTCGAGGTGCTCGGCGAGACCTTCACCCGCGCGAAGAGGCCCGGATCCACCTGGGCCTACGACCACGCCGGGGGCCGCCGGGACATGGCCAAACGCGAGCACCGGGCGTTTTGGGGGTGGGCGACGATCGAGTTCCTCCAGCACACCGGAGCCCGGATCGAGGAAATGCTGGAGGCCAGCCACCATAGTCTGATCCAGTACCGGCTGCCTACGACCGGGGAGGTGGTGCCGCTGCTGCAGATCGCACCCTCCAAGACCGATCAGGAGCGTGTCCTGCTGGTCAGCCCCGAACTTGCCGACGTGCTGAGCACCATCATCACCCGCATCCGCGACCCGCGGACCGGAGCCGTCCCCCGCGTCGTCGCCTACGACTACAACGAGCGCGTATGGAATCCGCCGATGCCGCTGCTGTTCCAGTACGACCGCAGCGGCGAGCCCTCCCACATGACCGGCGAGTTCCTGCGCGCATGCCTCAACGACGTCCTGGACGCGACCGGCCTGACCGACGCCAGCGGCCTCCCCTTGGATTTCGACCCGCACGACTTCAGGCGGATCTTCATCACCGACGCCATCCGCAGCGGCCTGCCACCCCACATCGCCCAGGTCATCGCCGGACACGCCGACATCAACACCACCATGGGCTACAACGCCATCTACCCGGCCGAAGCCATCGAGGCCCACCGCGCGTTCATCGCCCGCCGACGCTCTCTACGCCCCAGTGAGGAGTACCGGACGCCCACCGCGGAGGAGTGGGATGCCTTCCTTGGCCACTTCGAGCGCCGCAAGCTTTCCATCGGCATCTGCGCCCGCGCGTTCGGCACCGCGTGCATCCACGAACACGCCTGCGTCCGCTGCTCGATGCTCCGCCCCGACCCCGACCAGCGCGGCCGCCTGGTCGAGATCCGCGACAACCTCCTCGCCCGCATCACCGAGGCCGAACGCGAAGGCTGGCTCGGCGAGTTGGAAGGACTTGAGGTCAGCCTCGCCGGAGCCCAGGACAAGCTCGCCCAGTTGGATGCGGAACAGACCCGCCGCAGCGCCGCTGTGGACCTCGGCATCCCGACCTTTCGGAATGTCGCTGGCCGTCACAGCGCCTCGCCCCTACGGCCCGGGTAGAAGCGTGCTTTTGCTCCATTTCCGGTTGTGGGCGGCATGTACCGTCGACGGGAGTGCCAGGGCCACCGCAATCCGGTCGTGTGATGCGAGCAGTCGGGTCCTCGCTGCCAGCAGGTCGACGTCCATCAGGCCGCCGTGTCGCGTTTGACCACCCGGCCGGCGGCAAGAACGGTGTCCATCAGGCCGGGTGGCAGGTGCTGACGATGGTGCCGCCCGGTTCGGGACCGGGAAGACGGGCAGGTCATCAGCGCGACAAGGCGAGGATGCGCGTTGTCATTCCATGGTGAGGACAATGCGGCCGCGGAGCCCACCGGCCGCCAGGCGTGCGTGCGCCTTCGCGGCCTCCTCCAGCGGGTAGGTCTCGGCCACACGCAGTGCCAGCTCTCCGGCGGCGGCCAGGTCGGACAGGGTCGTCAGCGTGGCGCCGTCCGCGCCGACCTGCGTCACCCGCAAGCGGATACCGCGCTCGGCCTCGGGCATGGCGTCGGGCCGTGTGGTCACGAAGGTGCCGCCGTCCGAGATCGCCCCGATGACGGCCTGCCCGAGCGTGGCCGTGTCCAGAACGGCGTCCACACCTTCGGGATGCAGTGCACGGACGGCCCCGACCAGGTCCCCGCCGCCGGGTACGTAGGCGTCGGCGCCGGCCACCTTGGTGGCGAACTCGCCTTCGGCGGACAGGTCGCTGGCGATGACCACGAGTCCCCGGCGCTTGGCGAGTTGCACGGCGTAGCCGCCGACCGCTCCTTCCGCGCCGGTGATGAGAACCGTCTGACCCGTCTGAAGGCCCAAGAGCTCGACGGACTGGGCGGCGGTCAGGCCGTTCAGGGGGATGGTCGCCGCGTGCACAGGGTCGATGCCCGCGGGTGCGTGGGCGATCGCTTCACTGGGGACGACGACGTATTCGGCCTGCGCCCTATTCATGCCCGTGAAGGCGCGGCTGAGGGCGATCACCGGCTGGCCGGGCTCCCACACCACAGCGTCGCCCACTGCGTCCACGACGCCGGCGATGTCCCAGCCGAGACCGTGGGTGTTGCCCTCCGGCGGAGCCGGGAAGACGCCGAGCCAGTTGCCCATGTCGACCGGGTTGAGGGTGGCCGCCTGCACCTTGATGCGGATCTGGGAGTAACCCGGCTCCGGCTTGTCGACGTCGAGGACCTCGACGGACTCCGGGCTTCCTACGGAACGGTGTACAGCTGCTCGCATGAGCTTTTCCCTACGTGAAAGTGGACTTGCATTCGGATGTCTGCCGTCGGTAGCGACGGTCGCTGCCTGCCGCCTTGAGATTCCGGCCCGGTGAAAGGGCGGCCGCGCCCGGCCGGAACGCCCTCAGGGCGTCAGGCGAGTGCGCGGTCGGCGGTGAGCTTGCGGGGGGTTTCGGCGAGCAGGGCGCGCAGCCGCGCCGCGGGCAGCGGGACGCCCGGGTCGTCGGAGGGCGGCATCTGCGCCGGGGCGCCGGAGCGGATGGCTTCGGCGAGCTGGGCCCAGCCGGCGCGCACGGCGTCGGGGTCGGTGAAGTACGGCGCCGTGTAGGGGTCGGTCTCGGGCTCGAAACGCCAGCCCTCAGCCAGGGGACCGGCGTCGACGGTGTCGAAACCCAGCCGGCTGATCAGGTCGGCGGCACTGGCCTTGGCCTGCGGGTCGTCACCGGCGATGGGCAGAGCGCTGCGGTCGGCGGCGCCTTGAGGACGGGCGAGTGCCGGGATGTGAAAGTCCATGATGCTGTTGAACGCCTTGACCAGCTTCGCGCCGGCCAGGTGCTCCTGGACGAGTTCGCTGGTGGTGGTCTTGCCCGAGTCGAGGACCTCGATGTGCCCGTCGCGCATCGGGTAGTAGTTGCTCGTGTCGAGCACGACCTTGCCCGCCAGCGCGGCGGCGGGCAGCTGCCGGTAGGCGGACAGCGGGACGCTCACCACCACCCAATCACCCGCCCGGGCCGCCTCCTCGGGCGTCGCGGCGCGGGCCCGATCGCCGAGCTGTGCCACCGTCTCCGCCAGGGTCTCAGGACCGCGGGAGTTGGACAGGACGACGTCGATGCCCGCCGCGACCGCGAGCCGGGCCACAGCCGTGCCGATATTGCCGCTGCCTATGAAGCCAAGTGTTGCCATGGGGGGATCTCCTTGTCTCGCGGACCGTGCCGTCCGCCGAAGTTCTGCAGGCGAGCCGGGCTCAGGCGGGTACAGGCAGGCGAAGGCCAAAAGACCCTTCCCGCCACAACCGGAGCAAGTGCTCCCCTTGAAAGTAGCACAAGCGGAGCAAGTGCTCCGCAAAGGTGGAGTTCGCTGTACCCTGAATGCCATGACCCTCGCCGACCAGACCGCCGCCACACCCGCACCCGGTCAGGCCGCCCAGCGCGGCCGCCGCGCCGACGCCGAGCGCAACCGTGCCGCGATCATCGAGGCGGCCGGCGTCGTCTTCGCCGAGCAGGGCGGCACCGTCGACGTCCGCGAGATCGCCCGGCGCAGCGGCGTCGGCATGGGCACCCTCTACCGCCACTTCCCCACCAAGGACGACCTGCTCGCCACCGTCCTGGGACAGGAGTTCTCCTCCTGGCTCACCGACGCCCACCAGCAGGCCACCGCCGTCGAAGACCCCTGGCAGGCGCTGACCGGCTTCTTCGAGCAGATGCTCGCCAAGCAGGGCCGCAACCGCGCCCTCGTCGAGAGCTACACCGCCGCTGGCGGCCCCACGGAGTCATGTGCCCAGCACTGCTACGCCGTCATGGACGAGCTGCGCACCCGCTGTGTGAACGCCGGCCTCCTGCGGCACGGGCTCACGACCGCTGATCTGGTCCTGCTCAGCACCACCCTGAGCCAGACCGTCCTGGCGACCGTCGACAGCCAACCGGGCCAGTGGCGCCGCCTCCTACGCATCTCCCTCGACGGGCTCAGGAGTCACAACACCGAACCCCTGCCCGAGCCCGCAACCCACACGGACCCGCCCAGCAGCAACTGACCGGGAAAGTCAGCTCGCCCACAACGGCCGAGCACAGGACGGAGCGGGTGGGGCACAGTCCAACGAAGCGGGCAGCTCATCCCCCGCGTCCGCAGAGGGCCCCCGCTTACATGGTCTTCGGGCAGACCGAAGTCGTCAGAGTCATCGGGGCCTGAAGACGAAGTAGTTCAGAGAAGTGACCATGCCGAACACGATGTGACCGCTCCAGATGACGGGACCGGGCATACTCCTGCCCTCCCCCTCGTGACCTGCAATTGTGGGATCTCAGATCCCGTGAACAAATCTCAATGCATGTGGCTTTGATGGTGGAACCCAGCACCGCTCGTCTCTCGGGACCCCGGACGCCCGGCTTCCGCTGGGGGTCGATGCCTATGAGTTCCGGCGGCTTGCACTTGGGCATCGAAGTGCTGCGACGGCTCACGGAACGGAGGACGGCTCGCGGCGCGCCCCGATGCCGCCGGCGTCCGCAGTAGCCGCGCGCGCCCAGCAAGGAGGCCAGCACTAGGCAGACTCCGCCCGCGAGGACGGCGGCGATCGCGCTGCGCGCGAGGGTGGCGGCGCGATCGGTGTGCAGGGTGCTTTTCGGGCTCGCGGCTCGCATCATGTCGGACGGGATGTTCAGGGCGCGGTAAACGCCTGAAGCACAGCCACCGACGCCGCCGATGAGCACGCCGACGCCCATTGGCAGGGCCCATCGTGTCGAGGATGATGACCTCGATGGTGCGATACGCAAGCCACAGTTGGACGCGCTCCGACCGCCTACCAAGATTCGCCCCGATGTGGCACCCGCCACTGACAGGTATCGAAATCGCCCCGTGAGCCACGCCAGCCGCCTCGACGAGCACGCCAGCAACGAGGCAAGGTCCTGTCCGATCTCGGCGGGAGCCTCTCGAGTGTGACCGTGGGGTCAACTCAGCCGGTAGCGGACCGAGTCCGTCCTTGACCCTTCGGACTCACCATGAGGGTGTGACGTCAGGTCAGCGTGGCGACCCCGAGTGCGATGAGGCTGCAGAGCAGGGTGAGGGTGGCGCCGAAAACTGTGCCTGCATGAAGGAGGGCGCCGGGGAGGGACGCTCCGTCCCAACGGGCGAGGAACCCTGCGGAGATCGCGGCCAGGAGTGCGAGAAGGGCCGCAGTGAGGACCGCGGCAATGACAGTGAGGGCGCGCACGGGCGGCGAGGCCAGTGAGACGAACATGGGTCTTTCTCCGTTCCCTGAAGGGCTATTGTCCGGGAACGAAGATGCCGAGGTCCCCGTACGCTGGCGTACGGGCGAACGAATCTGTATGGGATCGCTCATCGATATGACTGACCGTCAAGGAGGTCCGGTGCGATCCCTGGAGGGCAAACCCGACGGCGATGCCGTGTTGGCTCAGCTCCAACAGCGCTTACGGGATCGGCGGGATGCGCGCGGCGTCAAGATGCTCGCCCTGGAAAGGCTGACGGGCCTGGGGCACACCACCGTCAGCAAGGCACTCAACGGACCGAACATTCCGACCAGGGCAACCGTGATCGCGCTGGCGAATGCCCTGAAAATGGATCCGGATCCGCTGCTGCACCTGTGGGACCAGGCGGTGGAAGCCGGCCGCCAAGGTACGTGGCAGGAGCCCCCGACACGGGACTTCTTCCGTGATCTCATCGAGAAACACACGCAGTTGTTCGCGGGGCGGCAGGCCGAGAGGACACGGATCAAGGAGTTCATACGGGATCGCGCCTCCGGCTACGTCTTCGTGGAGGCGCTCTCGGGATACGGCAAGACCTCCCTCCTCGCGGATCTGGTCAGGCAGAACCCCGAGTTCCGCTACCACTTCATCAGCCAGGCGTACCGGCGCAGGGGCGGCGGTTTCGACCCCACCAGCCCCGAGGACGTACTGGAGTGCCTCTGCGAGCAGTTGGACCCTGCCCATGTGCGCGGCGGAGGGCTGAAGAACCTGGAGCGGCAGTTCCGCGGCCTCATGACCCGTCCGCCGCAGAAGCCGACGGTCGTCGTACTGGACGCCGTCGACGAACTGGATCCACCGGACCAGCTCCGTACCCTGCTGCCGGGGCAGCTGCCGCACGGCTTGGTGCTCGTACTCTCGGGCCGCGCCCAGGGCGATCGGTCCTGTCTCAGCGACATCGCGCTGTCCCCTGCGGACCTGGGCCTGCACCTGCGGTTGGAGGGCCTGGACGAGGCCGCGCTCGTGGACCTGCTCCGGATGGCGGGCGGTGCGGCGGCGGGACTGGCAAAGGATGCCGACTTCGTCGCCGAGATGCACCGTGTCTCCGCGGGCGACCCTTTTTATGTGCGCTTCCTGGTGGAGGACGCGGCCGTCGGCATGCTCACCCGCGACAACGTCGACCGCACCCCCACCGGCCTCGAAAGCTACCTGGACCAGCAGTTGGAGCAGCTCAACCGCAGCGCCCACCGTACCGAGCACGTCGAGATCCTGGGGTTCCTCCTGGAAGCCGGCACGCTCTCCGCGTTCGACCTGTACAACCTGGTCGAAGGGCTGACCTGGCTGAACTTCGACACCATCCTGCGGGAGATCCACCGCTTCCTACTTGTTCACCGGCGGGCCGTGCCAGGCGTGCAGGGGCACAGGGGCAGCGAGGAGTACAGCTTCTGCCACGACCGGTTCCGGCAGTACTTCCGGGGCCGCGCCGGGATCGGATAGCGGATGCGGTCCATTCGCGACGAGGTCAGTGCGCTGGTGTCCAGCGGGCGCACCCGTGCCGATCTCTCGGACCATGTGCGGAACTGGCGTCAGTGCCCCACGCCTTACACCATTGAGAACGCCATCCGGCTGGCGGCGGACGAGGGACGCGGCGACGACCTCCACGACACGATCCTCGACGAGAGGTTTCGGCATCTGCGACAGCGCATGTTCGGTGTCAACGCGCTGCGGGCCGATCTGCACATCGCGCGCACGTACTCCCTGATGCGCCGACCCGATCTGATCAGGTATGTGCAGGTACTCCTCCTGGAGCAGCGCCCCTTCGGCACCCCCGAGAACATGCATGTCCAGCAGCAGCACTGCCACGAGTTCGCCGAGTTCCTCCAGGTCGACCGGCTCCCGCACGAGCGGCTCGACACCGGCCTGCACAAGGTTCTGGGGCGATTCTTCACCGACACCTCCGCCACCGGACTGCGACTGGCCGGGTACGAGCTCGGTGAATGGAGCTGCTCCTGCGGCCGGACGACCGGCCTCGCCAGACGCTACGACCACACCTGCCCCTGCACGGCCGTCTCGGGGCACGGCAGGATCACCGAAACGACACCCACCTGCCCGGACCCCACCTGCACCGGGTCCGTCGACTACGTCGTCTGCCCCACCTGCCGGACCAGGGTGACCCTGGCGAACCTCTGGCAGGTGCGACGAGGCGCAGTCGGCCCCGACGACTTCCTGGTACCGCTCACCCTGGACCTCGTCCTCGAGGACGAGCAGGGGCCGATCAAGCGGGCGCGCCACCTGCTGATGCATCTGCCGCTCCCCATCGGCCTGCGGGAACGGAACGGAGAGATCGTCTTCGACACCCCCACCGTCTTCTGGACGAGTGCGAACGCGGAGCCGCGGCACCGGTGGTCCCAGAGGGACCGTTTCCTCGGCCTAAAGGACACACTTCGCTACGACGGCCGGACCCAGCTCCGGCCCATCCTCGAAGCCCTGCTGCGCCGCACCCTGCTGGGGTACCGCAACGGGTACGCCCGGTTCACCGATGAACTGCGGCAGGACATGATCGCAGGGCCCTCCGGGCAGACTCATCCCCTCAGACGGCGGCCTTTGACCGGCTCCGAGTATCGGAGCAGTTCCGAGTACACGCGCGGGTTCTGGAGCCGGCTGCAACGCGTGACCGTGCGGGATCTCGCACTCGGCGATCTGGTGAGCCGCGGTGCGGTGTCCGCGCAGTGCACCGTCGTCGCCTCACCGAGCCTGCAGGGCAGAGCGGCGCTGGTCAACGAGCGGCTGGCAGACCCGGATGCGCTGTCGATCCCCACACTGGTCCAGCTGAGCACGACGCTGCCCGACGGCGCCGTCCTCACCTCAAGACCGCCGACCGTGTCCGCCGAGCAGGCATCGAGCCTTGACAAGTACGGCCTGATCACCCCGGGTAGGCCAGTGCGACCCGGACAGCTCCTGGTGGGGGCTGCCTCGCCCGTAGCGGATGAGGAAACGCGACGCACCCCCGAGGAGCGCCTGCTGTACGCCCTCTTCGGTGACGCGGCGCTGTGGAGGGCGCTGCGGAACAGGTCCCTAATGATGCCCGGACGGCTGCCCGGCCACGTCCTGGCGCAGCGGATCAGCGGCGCCCTGGCGACCGACGCGATCCCGGCAACACCCGGTCGACACCTGCGGGGTGGCGGGTCCGGGACGCGCATCACCGTCACCGTCGCTGTCGACCAGCCAGTGCAGCACGGCGACACGCTGGACGACGAGTCCGGCGCCTTCGCAGTCGTATGCGGTCTCGCGGGCGGACCCTCGCTCAGGCGCCTCGCGGGCAGTCTCGACGAACCGGACCTGGTCGTGGCGCCCGACCACCCCTGGGCCCCGCCACCGGGCGAAGCCAGCCACACCATCCGGATCCGCCTCGCCGCCCACGGCCTAGCCGGGCCCGATACCGGCGCCTGGTCCACAGGCGGCTACTCCTTGGTCCTCCACCAGCCGCTGGCAAGCGGAGCCAGCGACAGCGCCCAGATGATCGAGCCCAAGGAGTTCCAATGGCTCGTCACGCACGGAGCCCGACACCTGGCGATGGAGATCTACGGACCGCGTGGGGACTGTCCGCACTGGCGCAACGACCTGCGCACCTCACTGGAGAAGGGCGGCAGAGGTCTCGGCCCACCCCGCGACCGGTCCATCGCTCTGCTCGACTCGCCGGCCCACGCCGTCCGTCGGCTCGACCTGACACTGCGCGCTGCCCGCATCATGCCGCGGCTCGAAGCCGATCGGATCGGCCTGCGTCCGATGGCCGAAGCCGACGTGGCGCGCCTCTCGCACGGCGAAGTGGTGAGCGAAGTCTTCTACAACGTTCGGACCAGACGCCCGTGGCCGGGCGGGCTCTTCTGCCAGCAGATCTTCGGCCCGGACCGCGAGGACGAGTGCGTCTGCGGGGAGCGCCGCCGCACCTGGGACGCCGGCGCGACATGCGGCGCTTGCGGACGCACGCTGACCATGCCTCACGAGCGCGGCCGTCGGTTCGGCCACATCGAACTCCCCGTGCCGGTGGTCCACAGCTGGTGCCTCAGCGGCCCGGCCGGCGCCCGGCTCGCACGCTCGCTGCAGCTGACCGAGCAGGAGCTCCAACAGATCGCCGACTGCGAGCTGGTCCTGGTCACCGAACCAGGCCCCACGGCGCTGACCACGGGGCAGTTGCTGAGTGTCAAGGAGTGGGGCGACACCTCCGGTCGAGCCCAAGCCACAGCCGTGACGGGCGGACAGGCGGTGAAGATCCTTCTACGTCAAGCCACCGGTGCTATCCCGGCCGGCCTGTCCCCGGACACCGTCACCTTTCGGCTGCTGCCGGTCCTGCCTCCGGATCTACGACCACACGTCATCGAGGATCATCGGACGCTCGGGAGCGACCTCAACAGCCTCTACAGCGCGGTGCTCTCCAAGTCCGCCCAACTCCGCCGCCTGGACGACCTCGGCGCCCCCTTGGACGTGCTGATGGGCGCACGCCGCCTACTCCAACACAAGGTCAGCGCGCTGCTGGACAACGGCCGCCGGCCGGAACCGACACGGGACGACAACGGGAGAAAGCTCGTCAGCCTCGCGGACTCGCTCATGGCCCGCCCGAGCTCCACCGGCACACTGCGTGACGGCTTCCTGCGTCGGCCCGTGGACTACAGCGCCCGCGCCCGACTGGTGATCGCCAAGCTGGCGAACTCCGGCGACAAAGATTCCGTTCCCGACCCGGACACCGTCTTCCTGGCCCGAGACCTGGCTCTTCATCTCGTCGAGCCGTTGCTCGTACACGCGCTCATCTCCACCGCTACGGCCCGGCAAGGGTGGGAAGCGCGGGCGATGATCAAGGAACATGCCGAGGAAGCCATGCGGCTGCTCGACGCGGTGTGCAACCAGGCCCTGATCCTGGTCGCCTTGCCCCACGGGCCCTGGCCAATGGTGGCCCTCCGTGTTCAGGCGGCCGAGGTTCCAGCCCTGCAGGTGCAGCCCGGGCTACTTGACCTTGTCGGTTGGAAGAATCTGGGCGAGACGGTACGTATCTTCAGCGTCCTGACCACCGAGGCGATCAGGGAGGCGACCGGCCTGCTGACGGTCGACACTCTGCGCAGGGCAACTTCCCCACGCCAACCCACGACGCCGAACTCCTTCTTCGATCTGCCCTGCGGGGATCTCGGCAACCACATCGCCGACGCGGCACTGACCACCGGCTCGTTGCCCCTCAAGCCAGACGACGGCTTGCTCCTGTGCGACCCCACATGGCTCGCCGAGCGCACTGGCGAACACCGGCTGGATGAGCCAGGGCGAAGGTGACACCGCCGAACCTCAGGGCATTGCTGTTTGAAGAACTCGTACGCGAACGGCGAAGCGTTCTCGGGCGACGCTGAGTGCCTCCTCCGCCGTGCGCGACCACCCGTGCGCCGCCACCGTCGATTCGGTCCCACCCAGGCGCCGCCGCTGGCAGTGGCTGTAACCATGCGGTGGGCCAGGACTGTGAGACGCGACGGCGTGGCCCATTACTGAGACAACCCGACAACACCCAGGTCGTTGCAACGGAACGGGACACTCCGAATGCGAACCTACAGCAATTTCATGCTAGGGGCGCGGTGCGCGGGTGTCCTCCTGGGGGCGTGCGCGTCCCTCGACCACGTGAGGGCAGGGCTGCCGTTCCGCCCCTCTCCTCCCTCCCGGGAGGGCGACCGCCACGTTGTCCTCGGCGTCCCTGCGCTACTCCACGCCCCGGTTGCGATCCTCGGTCGCCCCGGAGGGCGACCGCCACTCCAGGGGGTGTGTCCACTGCGCGGCGTAGTCCCGGACGTTGCGATCCTCGGTCGCCCCAGAGGGCGACCGCCACCCGGCCTTGAAGCCGTGGCCCGGCGCGTTCTCGAAGTAGTTGCGATCCTCGGTCGCCCCGGAGGGTGACCGCCACTACCTGCGGGCGGGCGGGACGGACCGGGTACAGCGCGTTTCGATCCTCGGTCGCCCGGAGGGCGAACGCCACCACTCCCCTGTGCGCATGGTCCTGCTCTCGGTCGTGTTGCGATCCTCGGCCGCACCGAAGAGCGACCGCCACAGCTTGGCCTTGATGAGGTCAGCGAGTTCCTGATCGTCGTTGCGATCCTCGGTCGCCCCGGAGGTCGACCGCCACAAACGTTCGCGTCGGTCGCCGCCATCTGCTCCCCCGAGTTGCGATCCTCGGCCGCTCCGGAGAGCGACCGCCACGGGGTCGAAGCCGCCCAACGGCCGCGTGGTCGAGGCGCTGTGATCCTCGGTCGTCCCGAATGGCGACCGCCACAGGGCACCTGCTGCACTGATCAGGCTCCCTTGCGGTCGTTGCGATCCTCGGTCGCTCCGGAGGGCGACCGCCACATCATCGCGGATGTCTTGATCCACCCGGCCGGGACGTTGCGATCCTCGGTCGCCCCGGAGGGCGACCGCCACTACTCCTCCGGCAAGGAATCTGCGACCAGGCGACATCGGCGCAGCCCATCAGTGCGGGGTGGTCGCATTCAGCTTGCTCTACCTGCGGGTACTCGCGGAGGAACCGAGCGACCGCAGCCTCCTTGGCCGCCGCATCCATCACGCACATCCCTCTACCCCGTCCCCAGCTCACACGACATCGCCCCGAAGGACGTCCGCCGGATGAGAGTACGGGCCCGGCCGAGCCGCCCACTCAGCGCCCCGAGCGATGCGGGACACCACACCATCTACCCCTGCCCCGTGCAGGGCGTACGGCGTTGCGCAGGCCGGCTGGGATGCGGCAGCACTATCGTTGTGGTCGCGGCAGGTTGCGCACGCCGTGAGCCTGTGTCCGGTGCCCCGCGTCGGCGTGCAGCAGGCGAAGGACACCGGGCCCGTGGGGTTCAGGGATGGTCCCGCACCTTTCTTTCATGCCCGCGCGTTATCGACTCTGCGGGGCAGCGGGGGCCCTGGTGCGGAGATCGATCATCATGACCAAATCCGGTGCAAGCGGTCCGAAGGCGCGTGCCCGCAAGACTCAGGACGCCGCTGGTGTGCGCTACACGCAGGTCCGTCGCCGCATGGTGCCGGCTTCGCGGCACGGCCGGGTGGTGCAGTTCCTTTTCGATGAGCAATGCGAACTGGGCACGCTCACGGTGCAGATCGCGTCCGCATGGGCGCAGCAGGGCCTGCGGGTTCTTCTCGTGCACAAGTACAAGCCGTATGGATCCGACCTGCGGCTGTACTCGCGCAAGGCCAGGGAACGCAAGGCAGCCGAAGAGCGGCAGCGGGCGTGGCCTGGGCACCGCAGCACCCTGCTGCGGGCCGACATCAGGGACCGCGGGCGGGGCGGTCTGCTGGTGGAGCAGCACACGCCGTGGTCACACCCGCCGACCGATCCTCGTCGTCCCTCCCTTGACGAAGGCCCACTGCAGGACGCCCTGCAGCTGGGACGCCGCCATTTCGACGCCCTCGTACTGATGGGCCAACCGACTTGGCCGCGACGCGATCTTGTGGACCACTTCGTGGTGCTCGCCGCGAGCAACGGCGTTCCCGTCGCCGAAACCCTTGGCCACGGCGCCGTACCGGAGGAACGCATCGACCGCCCCCTCACGCCGGAGCAGAGCGCGGCGCTCCTGCGCGAGCGGCACCTGAAGTTCCTCTACCACCGTCCGACCGCATTCCTCGGGATGATCACCGGCAGCCGGAAGCAACCCGCTGCGGAACCCGTGTCAGGTTTTAGTCGCCTCGTCGAGGTCGACATGGCCGCCGCCGGCATCCCTCTCCTGGGACACATCCGCGTCGGCGACTACGACCTCGCCACGCATCACCACCGCACACACGACACCGAAGCCCTAGCCAATTCCCCACTGGATCCCGGCGTCGAACAGGCCGCGAAGGCCATCACTGACCGCTGGTGCTAGCCAGGTACCAGCCAAGGCTCCGTCCTCCTCGTACACCCTGACCCCCGCACGCCGAGCCCGAGAGCTTCAACGCCCTGCTGGCTAGCGTTTCCTCATGTCACGAAGTGCACCCAGTCGTGCCGATCTCAAGCTGATGTCTCTGGCCGCGTCGTCCGGCCACCCGGTGAGCGCGTACCAGCTAGAACGCTGGCGCCGCCACGGCCTGATCCCGCGACCCGACATCCAGCGCGTGGGGGGCGCGGGAACCGAGGCGGTCTACCCGCCCGGCACCGGCGACCTGGTCTGTGCCTTGGCCCGGCACACCAGTCCCGGGCGCTCGTACGACGACCTGGCTCTGCTTGCCTTCTTCAGTGGCGCGGACATCCCGGAAAGCGCACTGAAAGTCGCTCTCGCGCGCACGTACTTCGACCGCCGCTTCACACATGAGGATCGCATGGCGCGAGAGGCCGCCGCAGTGCCACCGCAATGGGCTGCTGAGATGGACGCCGAGTACGAGAACGCCGAGGCGAGGGCCAAAATCACGCTGTCCGAGAACGGCAGGGCAGTGCGCCAGATGCGAATCAACCTCCGGCGTCTGCCGGACCTCGCGGACGCGCCGCGCGCAGAGGTGAACGCCCGCCTATTGGCGGTCCTGATCGGCCTGGAAAGGCTGGCACTTCCAGAAGACGACCATGCGCTCATGGCCGACCTGGCCGCCGCCCTGGACCTCGACTGCGACGGCGGAGAGGACTGCCTGGCCGTATGGGATTACGCGGCCGTCTGCCACGCCTCGCAGATGGCCCGCTACCAGGAAACCTCCCCCGAGGAACGGCTCGACAAGCTCGTTCGCATCAGCTTCGAGGAACTGACCGCCCTTCGCGACGAAGTCCTCAATCACATCGATCAAATGTGGACCCGGGCAACGCGCTGCCGGCAAACCCGGGCTCCCATGAACGAGCCCCGCCAGGCGCAGGGCGCTGCCGGGCTGCTGGTGGAATGGATGAGCGCCCGGGAGGTGCATCCTCCGGGCTCCGTACTTGCGGACCGGTACTTCATCGAGAGCTTGGCCGACCTGTCACTGCGCTGCTGGGTCTCCGCGGCAAGTGCGCAGACAGGGGGCAGTGCGCCGGGTGAAGGACGTGCCGCGTTCATTGCACGCACCAGCCGGCCTCCGACGGTTTGACACCCTGGAGGGGCAGACCGCTTTCGTTGGCTGAGTGATCCCTCCCGGACTCCTGTGATCGACATCTATGCTCTGGAGGAAACGGCGTACGGGGAGGGCCAGCGGGTGCACCGCAAGCTAATGATGACAGGTGTGCGGGCGTCGGTGATGCTGGTCGCTGTGGGACTGTCGATGGTTGGCTGTAGCGGCAGTGGCACGGCACCGGTCGGGTCTGATGCACGATCGGGTGACATCTGAACTGGCTTGCCCTGCAGGGCGGGTGGGAAGGATGTCGCTGTGCCCAAGCCCTATCCGGAAGAGTTCCGCCAAGACGTCGTGCGAGTCGCGAGGAACCGCGGCCCGGGTGTCACGGTCGAGCAGGTGGCCACCGATTTCGGGGTCCACCCGATGACGTTGTGGAAGTGGATGCGCCGGGCGGACATCGATGACGGGCCCAAGCCCGGGGTGACCAGCCACGAGAGCGCGGAACTGCGGGAAGCGCGTCGGCGGATCAAGCTGCTGGAGCAGGAGAACGAGGTCCTGCGCCGGGCCGCGGCATATCTCTCGCAGGCGCATCTGCCGGGAAAAGGATCTACCCGCTCGTAAAAGAGCTGGCCGTGGACGGGGTGCCCGTCACGGTGACGTGCCGGGTGCTGAAGCTCGCCAGACAGCCCTACTACCGCTGGCTCGACAAGCCGATGGCCGACGCCGTACTGGAGGAGGCGTACCGCGCGAACGCACTGTTCGACGCTCACCGCGAGGACCCGGAATTCGGCTACCGCTTCCTGGCCGATGAAGCGCGTAGTGCCGGGGCTCGGATGGCGGACCGGACCGCGTGGCGGATCTGCCGGGACAACAACTGGTGGAGCGTGTTCGGCAAGAAGCGTGGCCGGGGCAGGAAGGCCGGCCCGCCGGTGCACGACGATCTCGTGAGCCGCAGCTTCACCGCGACCGGCCCGAACCGGCTGTGGCTCGCCGACATCACCGAACACGCCACCGCCGAAGGCAAGTTGTACCTCTGCGCGATCAAGGATGTCTTCAGCAACAGGATCGTGGGCTACTCCATCGACGCGCGGATGAAGTCCCGCCTGGCCGTGACCGCCCTGGACAACGCCGTGGCCCGACGGGAACACGTCGACGGGTGCATCCTGCACAGCGATCGCGGCTCGCAGTTCCGGTCCCGGAAGTTCGTCCGGGCCCTCGATCGCCACCGGATGGTCGGATCGATAGGGAGAGTCGGGGCGGCCGGCGACAACGCGGCCATGGAGTCCTTCTTCAGTCTGCTGCAGAAGAACGTCCTCGACCGCCGGAGCTGGACCACCCGCGAGGAGTTGCGGATCGCGATCGTGACCTGGATCGAGAGGACCTACCACCGACGCCGCCGACAGGCCTCGCTCGGCTGGCTGACACCTGTCGAATACGAAACCGTCATGACCACACCGGCCCTCCAGGCTGCGTAACCGAACCTGTCACCCAAACCTGCATCAGACCCGCCCATCGGCTGGAAGCCTGGCGTGCAAACCCTCAACGGCCGCGACGTGCCCAAGAACGCACCGTGCCGTAAGCCCCCAGGGTCGACCTGTGCGGGAGTGACGAGCCGTGCGGACGTGCAGTACAACAATGCGGACAACACGGGCAACGTCTACTTGGAAATCACCGCGTACGAGAACACGGAGATCGCTCGGGCTGGGTATCAGAGCAGAAGCGTCTCTAGCAATGACACGAGTTACCGCCAGATCTCGATGCCCACGGTCGGCGATACCAGCGTCGCGCGTACCGGGTTCAACAAGTGGACCGGAGATCCGTTCACTGCCGTTGTGATGCGCGTCGGCACCGTGGCCGCTGAAGTGGTTTACACCCACAAGGACAAGGCCGATCCGCACATGCTGTTCTCCCTGGCACGCATGGAGGCAGCGCGCATCCAGCAAGCTCAGAGAGGCGAAAGACCCACCGCTACGCTCTCGGACCACGAAGAGTGAAGTCCTCCTGTAGCCGTCCACAGTGACTGGCAGCGCGATGGCGACGCATGCGAACGTTGTGCTCCCGCGCCGTCGTACCACCTCAACCCACCGCTCTCCCCCCAGCTCCCACCCCATACGCCGTCGACCCACACACCGTGCCCTGCACTGGAAGCAGGAGAGAGTCTGGGCCGTGGCCTGATTGACCTTGTGGGAACCGCGGCTTCTCGTAACGTGTCCCCTCCAGTGAACGCGTGTGTACGGGGGTGATCCTGATGGATCCAGTGTCGGTTGGGTTGCTGGTGGCGGTGGCGGGCGGCGCCGGCGGTGAGTTGGGGCGGCAGGCGTGGTCGGGGCTGAGTGCCTTGGTGCAGCGGCCGTTCCGGTGCGGTGCGGACACGGGTCAGGTGCCGGTCGTGAGTTCCGGCGCGCCGGAGCTGGTGGCATTGCAGCAGGCCCCGGCTGATGAGGGGCGGGCGCAGGCGTTAAGTACGGCGCTGGCGGTGCGGGCGGCGATCGACGGGGAGTTCCGGGGCGGCCTGGAGCGGTGGCACGAGCAGGCGATGCTGACGCAAGCAGAGGAGGGTGACACGCGGAACACGGTCAGCGGGGGCACCCAGTACGGGCCGGTGCTGCAGGGCCGCGACTTCTCCGGCTTCACTTTCACCACCTCGCCTCCGCCCGTTGCGTCGGCGGTTTCTGAGGACGGCGACACGCCGCCGAGGCAGGAGTGAGCCGCGTGACCAGGACCGAGACCCCCAAGCACGAGCCGGGTGCGGGTACGTCGAGCCGAATCGACGGGGGTGTCTTCTTCCATGCGGTGGTCCAGGGCCGGGATATCACGGTGCGGTTGCCTGTCGACGGTCAGTCGATTCCCCACCCCCCGTGTTCACGTAATTCCCCAGATGGTGGCCGTAGCAGCGGTCGGGCCCCACTGGTGAGGCGGGGCCCGACAGGTCAGTCCTGCCAGTCCAGCTGTGGCTCGGGGATACCGATGGAGCGCGCGTAGTCCTGCGCCTGCCGACGGCCTTCTGCCTCCTTGCGCGGATAGCGGAAGATCTTGTCCGCGAAGACCACGAACGCCTCCGCCGTGGTGTTGTAGTTGACATACCAGCCCCCGGTCGGGGCCAGGCAGGCGGCCAGCTGCTCGGCCAGACGCTCTGCGTCGGCCTCTTCGGCGGCGAAGTCCAGGAGAGTCCATTGCTGCGGCTGCTCGGCTGCCGCGTTGTTCACCTCCACTCTGGCGATCTTGGTGATGTGCAGCGGGACTCCGGCCAACTCCGTTCCCAGCCGCAGACTTTCCGCGATCAGCACGCCTTCAAGCACCTGCTCCTCCTTGATCTCGACGCGGTGAGAGTAGCGAGGACCTGTGACAGTGGCGGATCGGGATCGCATCAGCCGTTTGCGGGTGTGCCCGGCTTCTCGGTGGGGCCCTTGGGCCGCTTGTTGGGCCGGTAGCTGGGGCCGTTCATGATGACCTGGTGGCTGGAGTTGATCAGCCGGTCCAGCAGCGACTCGGCGACGACCGGGTTGGGGAAGAGGGGATACCAGTCGCTGGGCGCCCTGTTGCTGGTGATGATCAGGGACCGGCCCTGCCGCTCGGAGACGAGTTCGTAGAGGTCGTCGGCCTGGGCGGCGGACAGCTGGCGCATGGCGAAGTCGTCGAGGATGAGCAGGTCGGGGCGGATGAGTTCGCGCATGCGCCTGTCCCAGGTGCGGTCCGCGTGGCCGCCGGCGAGCTCGGCGAGGATGCGGCTGGTCTTGGCGAAGCGGACGTTCGCGCCCTGGCGGACGGCCTGGTGGCCGAGGGCCTGGGCGACGTGCGTCTTCCCGACGCCGACAGTTATCTGGGGATGAAGTTCTCGGTTCGGGCGATCGCCCTTGTAGCGACGACGAAGACATAGAAGCAAGGACAGGTGGCTGCACGAGCGATCTCTGGCCCCACCCTGGTGTCGGGCCCGGGTCAGACCTCGATGCGCCGTTGCCACCAGGGCAGGTGCTGTGGAGCGAATGGATCGTTGACGGTGCGCTTCAGAACGCGTGCGTCGATCGGCGCCAACGCCGCCTGTAGTTCCCTTCGAGCGCGGGGACGGAGGTTGCAACTGGCAACTTCGAGTAGCGTGCGGATGTGTCCGGTGGCGACGTCGGAGTATCCGTAGTGCCACTCTTCTGCGTTGCGACGGCGCCCGGCTCGCTGAGCCCAGCGGCGGAAGGCAAGCGCGATATCGCCTCTGGGTAGGCGTCGCTCGCGCTCGAACTGGGCGATTTGCCGGTTCGTGGAAGCCGACAGTCCTCTGATGACGGTTCGCCTGAAGTGCCTGGTGTCCCGCAGCGGCAGCTGGGACCTGATCTCGCCCGGTGTCCGGCGAGGCATGTGGACTTCCTGAAGGTGCCGGTGTTGGCAGGTGCAAGAACGCTAGCCCTGCTGACACGGGGTATTCAAGAGCATTTCAGTTTGCCTGGACCTGTCCAGGCAAGCCGCGGCGGTCGAGCTCGCGGCGGAGATCGAGGTTCTCGCCGTGGGCCTGCTCCAGCGCATCCCGCAGAGCCTGGACCTCCTGGCGGTGTTGCTGCTTCAGCCGGGTGATCTGGCTGGTCAGTGCCAGAACGAGCGTGTTCTCTGCGTCTGCCGGCCTGGTTGGTGCGGGGATCGGCCGGGACTGGGCCCGCAGACGTTCGATGCGTCCGCGCAGGTCAGGGTGGTTGTAAAGGAAGGCGTGGGACACGCCGGCCTCGCGCTGGACGGCCTGGAAAGTGATCGCCTCGCCGCGCTTGATCAGCCGCCGGATGGCCTGTTCGGCGGCTTGAGTCTTGGCCTGCGACTTTGCCTTCGCCGCGGCGGTGAGTGCTTGGGTGCGCTTGATGTGGGCATCGGTCACGGCCGGATCCTTCGGTGGTGGTCGAGATCGAGGGCGACGGGGACGGGGCCGGTGAGGGTGGTGCCGCAGCCGGCGCCCTGGACCGCGCGGCCGGGCTTGGCCCGGATGGTGTCCAGCAGCCGGGTCAACGCATGGTGCTCGGCCCGGCGCTGGAGGAGCCAGACGTTGTCCTCGGGCATCGGGTGACCGTGACGCTCCTGGAAGGTGGCGTCAGCGCGGTCGATTAGTGCTTGCGTCTCGCTGAGTTGACGTTCTAGGGCGGGTTGGTGGGAGGCGTCGGTGACGAAGACCGAGCAGGTCAGGCAGGCGTTTCCCTTGTCGCAGGTCTGCAGGGGCGGCAGCAGGCACCAGCCGTGGGGCAGGAACCGGTCGGCGCGGTTGAACAGGTGGAGGCTGTCGTGGTCGTCGTGGGAGAAGACGATGCGGGTGCCGTCGGCCTTGAGCTTGGTGGTGGCCAAGAACGCCTGCTCGGCATGCTCCTGCCGGGCGGCGATGTAGTGCATCGTCATGGACGGGGTGGCATGTCCGGCATAGCGCATCAACACGTGGACAGGCAGGCCGAGTTCGGCAAGCCGGGTCAGTTTCGTGTGGCGGAAGCGGTGGGTGTGGCTGAGGCTGACGGGCCTGCCCTTGCTGTCGGTGATCTGCACGACCTTGCTGAACTCGCGGAGCATGAAGGTGTAGGTCCCCGATGGGTAGGGCTTGTCGCCCTGGCGGTTTCCGGTTCGCTGCAGGAACAGGTGGGACGGAGTGATGCCGGGGAAGGACTCCCGGACCCACTGTTGCTGTTCTTCGATCACAGCGACGACTTCCCGGTCGACGAGGATGTTGTCCGGCGCGATGTCGATCTTGCTTTGGGCGTAGTGGAAGCGGGCGATCTGCTCGTTCTCGGCGGCGTCGACTGTTGCGCCGGGGACCGCGGAGAGGCAGTCGAATCGACAGGTGCGGATCTCGCTGGACCGTCGGCCGGTGAGGACCTGCAGCAGGATCATGCGCATAGCCTGCGGGTCGTCGAAACCGTGGGCCAAAACCTCGCTCCTGTCGCCCCGGGTGATGGGCATCTGCTGGTCGCGAGGCAGAGCAAGCAGGGGCAGCGCGGCCGGGATCTGGGTAAGGGCGTGGTCATCGACGTAGTGCTCGTCATTGAGCTCGCGCTGGTGCGGGATCCGGGTGACCTGTCGCAGCCAGGCGGCAGCGTGGGTGTCGGTGACGCGGTCCCAGGGGCCGGGGCCCAGCACGGCCTGGGTCTGGGCGGGATCGGCGGCAGCGAACGCGAACAGCTCGGCCACGGCCCGTAGGTCGTCGTTGAGCTGGCGGGGATGGATGCGCTTGTCGAAGTGACGGCTGTCTGACTCGCGGGTCATCCGGTTGCGGGGGTCGCTGACCCACCGGCGGAAGGCGGCTGCCTGCCCGGCGGCGGCCGCAGGGTCGCCAAGAGCCTCGGCGGGGTCGGTGAAGGCGGCGGTCAGCCAGTTGTCGAAGCGCCGCAGGCACTTCAGGCGTTGCTGGCTCACGGTGGTCCACCGCAGAGTGCCGGCCTCCAGCTGGGTTCCCAGGCACCACTTGACCGCGGGCCGCAGCCACTCGGTGGTGATATGCCCGGGTGAGCATCCGTAATTCCCCAGCGGTTCCCTGTCCGTGAGCGGGATCCTGGGATCGCACCGAGGGTTCCAGTCGTCCAGTTCCCAGCAGGGGCCGTCGTGGCAGCGGGCGATCAGCGCGAGGCGGGCGAAGCGGAAGATGACCCTCAGCCGGGCTCGGGCGTCCGGCGGGGCGAGCCGCCCCCACCGGGTGGCATAGAACCAGCCCTGCAGGGCGAACGCGGTCTGCCAGTCCATCTGACGGATGGAGGAAGGGAAGGGGCGGTTCTCCCGCATCGCCCGGCGCACGATGTTGGCCAGCTGGTTCGTCGCAAGCACAGAGGAGCGAGTGCCGTCCATCGCCTGCCAGTGGGCCATCCACGCCAGCTCGGCGATCATCACCTCCGGCAGACCGACCAGGTTCACGCGGCGGTCGTCGTTCTCCGTGTACTTGTCCCAGTCCGCGATGCCCGGGCCAATCACCGGCCCACGCCACTCGGGCGGCAGCCCCTGCCAGAGCCGCCAGACGGGATCAGCTTCCTGGGCGGGGCGGAGGTGGCGGTCACCGGCCATCGGTCACCTGCCATCCGGCGGCATACGACTTCCAGTTCGCTGCTGCCCGCAGGGCCTCGTCCTCACGGACCCAGCCATAGAGGTCAAGCGTGGTCTGCACGTGTGTGTGACCCAGACGGCGGGAGACCACCCACTCAGGGGTTCCAGCCAGCAGCAGCGCAGTCGCGTGGCTGTGCCGGAACCAGTGCGGCGTCCACCCGGCCGGTCCCAGACGCTTCTTGCGCAGCGCGGCGGTCTTGTCCCGCACCGTCCCCTCCCGCAGCGAGGCCAGCAATGGCGGCCGGGTCAGATTCACCAGTAACGGTGAATCCGTACTGATCTCCATGCCCAACTCGGCAGCTCGGCAGGCCAGATGGGTCAGGTAGTCGGCGAACAGTCGCTCCAGATCGTTGCCGACATGGACCCGGCGAGGGCGCATCATCTTCACCCTCGCCCCGTTCGGGTTGTCCTCGCGCGGGACGATCTCGACGTAGGGAGTGCCACCGCGGCCCATGACAAAGTCACTGATCCGCAATCCGAGGGCCTCGCCCAGGCGCATCCCGGTCTCCGCGAGGAGCGCGAACAGCAGTCGGTCCCGCAGGTTCCCCGCCCACTCGCCGACCGAGGCATCCGGCCTCGCGCAGCCGTCCAGGATCGCCTGAATCTCGGTCGGCAGCAGCAGGGGCGGCCGCCCACGGTGTCGGTGTCGGCGGACGCGGACCAGCGAGGACGGGCCGGGCGCGTTCCGGGTATCCAGGTGCGCAAGCAGTCCCCGGGCCGGAGCCCGGCGTGGCGCCCCGCGCATCAGCCGGCCCGCGACCGGCACGGAGAAGACTGCCTCCTGCCAGCGGTAGAAAGAGATCAGCGCGGCGAGCCTGGCCTCCAACGTCTCCGCTGCCGGAGCCTCGACAGGTTCGACCAGGGCCTGCTCGACGGAGCGGCCGTTGCGCAGCCAGGACAGGAACCCGGCCACGGCTGGGACTCCGAGATCGGCCCACTTCGCGCTCTCACCGCGCTGTTCCAGGAACGTCCACCACTGGGCCAGCGAGGTGGAATACCCACGGACGGTGTTCGGTGACCACAGCTGCCGGTGGGCCTCCAGCCAGTCCTCGACCGGTGCCACCGTCCGGTACTTCTCGTCGACCACGGTCCACGTCCGCTGCCCGCTCGATGGCCGGACCGCCAAGCTGTACGCCACTATGCTGCCGTCACATCTCGTTGTAGAACTCCCGCTGATAGCACTTCAACAACGAGGCAACGACAGCTCAGTCACGCTCGTCATTGACATAGAAGAGAGCGGATGAGGCCCCGTTGATAACGACAGGCCCGAACAGAATGACGGACTCGCCAGAGTGGAGCCAGCGCAGGGCCGCGAGGTCGCGGATCTGGGCGGCGGGCAGTTTCGGGGAGGCGTTGAAGTCGAAGCCCTCCAGGGTGGCCTGCTGCTCGAACTTGGCTTTGCGCAGGCGGCGTTCGAGCGCGACGCTCTCGCGTCGGGTGATCTCGTCGTGACAGAGGACCTGAAGGAAGTCGAGGTGTCCGAGTTCGCCTTTCTGGGCCTGGGTGAGGCGGGCGTCGAGGGTTTCGAGCATGCCGGACAGCCGCAGGGCCTTGAGGGAATCGCGCAGGGCGGTGGTCATCACGCTCATCGGGCGGCCTCCGCGGCGTCCACCGTGGCCCTGGTCGTCGTGGACGCTGCCGGGCGTCTGGGTGGGGACGGTGGCGGCGAACAGCCCCTCGGGCCCGTGCAGGAAGGCCGCGGCTCCGGCGTCGCCGGTCTCGGGTTCCGGATCGGTCTCGGTGCCGGCGACCAGGATGCCCTTGACGGTGCGGTAAGACGGGTCGCCGACCGCGATCGCCTTGCGGCAGGCGGCCTCCAGCCGGACGTCGCCGTACTTCTTGCGCAAGCCCAGGACCCCTTGGGCTGCGCGGAGCCGGTAGAGGGCGTTGACCTCCAGGAGCTGGTCGATCACCTCCCGGCAGGCGTCCCCGACCTGGGATGCCTGGCCGCGGCACCAGATCGGCGTCCGCATCTGGAAAGCGATCTTCTCGGGCGGGTAGTCGTTCTTGTCAGTGCGTTTGCCCTGCTCCAGGGCGGCATGGGTCTTGACCAGCTCGCCCTCGTGGAAGACCTGCACCGTGGCAGCGGTGGAGCGGACATCGACGCGGCGTCCGATCAGTTTCCAGGGCACCGAGTAGAGGGTGCGGCCGACCTTGATGTGGATGTCCGGGCCGACCGTCGCCTTCGACCATCTGGCCAGCACGAAC
The DNA here is from genome assembly GCF_027625935.1 of Streptomyces camelliae. Taxonomy (NCBI): domain Bacteria; kingdom Bacillati; phylum Actinomycetota; class Actinomycetes; order Kitasatosporales; family Streptomycetaceae; genus Streptomyces; species Streptomyces camelliae. The sequence goes on along the minus strand of NZ_CP115300.1, from coordinate 9,276,803 downwards.
GGCTCCTCCGGCAGCGGCAGCAGGGCCTCGGCCTCCACCGCCTCGAACACGCACAGCGGCTTCGCACCGTCCAGCGGCCGGCACTGCCGCTGACCGGCGACGTTTCTCGCCCAGCGCAGGGCCTCGGCCTGCATGTGCTCCAGTGAGGTGAACGTCCGCCCGCTCCAGAACGAGTCGCGGACATAGGGCATGGGCCGCTCCACTCTGGGCTTGTCCTTCGGCTTCGCGGCGCGAGCCGGATCCACCAACGTGCCGTAGTAGGAGGCGAGTTCGGCGTACGACTTGTTGATCTGCGGGTCGTAGAGGTCCGGCTTGTCCACCCCGGTCTTGAGGTTGTCCGGCACCAGACGCCGCGGGATGCCGCCGAAGAAGCGGAAGGCTTCCGCGTGCGCTTCGGTCCAGGCGTGCTGGTCCATGTGGGCCACCGGGCGGACGAACATGTGACGCGAGGCAGGCAGCACCATCACGAACGCCCAGATCCGGTGCCGCTTCCCGGTCGCCGGGTTGATCCACTGCCCCAGGAACCCGTAGTCGATCTGGGCCTCCGAGCCCGGCTCGACGTTCTCCCGCAGCACCGTGACCTTCGAGCGGGCGGCCTCCTCGGGCAGGTTCTCGTGCACCCAGCGGCGGAAAGTCGACAGCGACACCTTCAACTTGCCCTCGTCCCGGAGCCGTTGGTGGATCGTGGTGACCGTCGTGGTCTCCAGCAGCCTCTTGACGTAGTCCCGGTGCGGCTCGATCTCTGCCCACCGCACCTGGTTCAGCCTCCGGCTGGCCAGCTCCGGGAACCAGCTCTTGAGCAGTTTGGCCCAGTCCGCCTCGCTCATCGGCGGCCCTCCCGGAGTGATCCCGGCCGCCTCCGCCGGCGCCAGGTACTTCCTGATCGTCTTGCGGTCCACTCCCAGCGAGGCGGACACCTGGCTCTTGGACCGGCCCGCGTACCAGTGCACGTAGATCTCGACGATGTCGACCACGGTGAATGTTCTCCTTGCCATCCGGTGCGTCCGTCGGCCTCTCGGCTCGCAGATCGAGGGACCGCGGCGGCTCCGAGAGGCCAGGACCCTCAACCCGGGCACCGGCATGCCCATGGGGAACCCGACCGATTCGCAAGGAAGATCTAGAAGTTTCGCAAACCACCCGAAACAGGGAACATCAGGCTAGTTCGAGCGTGTTCAGCGGCACCATCGACGGTCAGCGTCCCCATGGGGAGTCGTGACCACAGGGGTGGGGAATTGGCTGACGCCGATCATGCAGATCGTGGGGAATTGTTTGACCGTCGACACATCCTGGTCGTCATCGACAACGCCTCCACTGCTGAACAGGCGCGCCCTCTGCTGCCGACCGACGGTGCCACCGCGGCGCTGATTACCTCGCGCCACAACCTCGCCCTGGGCGCCCGCCTGCACGACTTGAACGTCCTCGACGAGACAGCTTCGGTCGATCTGCTCCGCCGGGCGCTCCGGTACGCCCGCGGCAGCGCCGACGTCCGGGTGGACGAGCAGCCGGACGCGGCCCGGGAGATCGCTCAGCTGTGCGCGGGGCTGCCGCTGGCGCTGCAGATCGCCTCCGCCCTCCTCGCCGACACCCCCACCCGCCCCCTCGCCTCCCTCGCCAAGGCCCTCCAGGACCAGCATTCAAGGGTGGATCGGCTACGCCGCGAAGAAGACGCGGTCCGCAAGGTCTTCGACCTGTCCTACCAGCACCTTGCCGACGCCCACGCCCGCCTGTTCCGGCTCCTGCCGCTCAACCCGCCCCGACATCTCCACCGAAGCCGCCACTCACCTCACCGGCACCAACGCGGACGAAACCAACGTGGAAGTGGTGCTGCAGGACTTGGCCCGCGCCCACCTCGTCGAACCCGGACAGATCTGGGGAAGATGGCGGCTGCACGACCTGGTCCGCCTCTACGCCGACGACCAAGGGCACGCTTGCGGGGACAAAGACTGGCGCGACCACGCCCAAGCCCGCCTCTTCGGTCACTACGAAGAAACCGCCCAGGCCGCCAACACCCATCTGTCCACCGGGCCCGGGACGGGCACACCGCGCTTCACGGGCCGGGCGGACGCACTGGTTTGGTTGGACGCCGAACGCGACAATCTCATCGCCACCGCCACGACAGCCCACAGCCTCGGGCATCCCATCACCAGCGCGAAACTGGCTTTCACTCTTGCCCAGTACCTCAGCCAGCGCCGCGCATTTACCGACTTGATCAATGTCACCGCTACAGCCCTGACGATCATGCGCGAGACCGGCGACCGGCCGAACGAAGCCCATGCTTTGAGTAACCTCGGCAGTGCCCTCCATGACGAGCGCCGGTTCGCTAAGGCGATCGACGCCCACACTCAGTCCTTGGCCATCTGCCGTGAGATCGGTGACCGGCACGGCGAAGGCGTAGCGCTGCACAACCTCGCCCTCGCCCAGCAGGCGGTGCAGCAGTTCACTGAGGCGATCGAAACCCATACCCAGGCCGCCGCCATCTACCGCAAGATCGGCGACCAACACCGCGAAGCCCACGCATTGAACATGCTCGGCGGCGCCTTGTGGGCGGCGCGTCGATTCGACGACGCCATCACCGTCCACAGCGCCGCCGCGGTCGTCTACCGCGATATCGACGAGGACGGCGGCGAAGCCACCGCACTGACCCTCGCGGCGCTTGCCCACACTGAGCGCTGTCTGCGGCTCCAGCGAACTACTCGCCAGCAAAAGAAGGCAGAGTCCTAGGTCGTGTCTTCAAATGATCTTGAGTAGTGGATCATGGTTGGGTGATACGTCGCCATGAACTGTCCGATGCCGAGTGGGAGTTCGTTCGGCCGCTGCTGCCCGCGTCCTTGCGGGGACGCAAGAGGTTGGACGACCGAAGGGTCCTCAACGGGATCGTGTGGAAGTTCCGCACCGGGACGGCCTGGCGGGATGTGCCCGAGCGGTACGGGCCGTGGGCCACGCTGCATACCCACTTCCGCCGGTGGGCGGCGGACGGCACCTTCGAGCGGATGCTCAAGGCCGCCCAGGCGCAGGCGGACGCAGTGGGGGATGTCGACTGGCTGGTGTCGGTCGACTCCACCATCGTCCGCGCCCACCAGCACGCCGCCGGGGCCCGAAAAGGGGGCTTCGCAGCCCCGGTCTCGGACGCTCCCGAGGCGGCCTGACCAGCAAAATTCATCTCGCCTGCGACGCCTTCGGCCGCCCGCTCGCGTTCACCGTGACGGGCGGCAACACCAACGACTGCACCCAGTTCACCGCCGTGATGGAAGCGATACGGGTGCCCCGCATCGGCCCGGGACGACCCCGTGTGCGGCCCGCCCATGTACTGGGTGACAAGGGCTACAGCTCCAAAGCCATCCGCACCTGGCTGCGACGGCGCGGCATCGTCCACGGCCGTGACGGGCCGGACGATGTCCTCGGCCAGCCGTAGCAGGATGAACGCCAGCTCCGGGTCCGCTTCCGCCCGCCCGGCGACAGCGGCACCGCCACCCATCTGCAGTGCCAGGAGGTAGTCGAAGCCCGCTCCACCTGTTCGGGCGTCAGCGGTGTACGGGACGGGATCAGGTACGGCATCAAGTTCTCCGCTCGAAGGACGCCGCGCGACTCGCGGCGTCGTTCCCGCATGGTCGGCGGACTGGCCTGTGGACAGAGGACGGAGAACTCTCCCTCCCTGAACGGATGGTGCGAATTATGACGTCGACCGGTAGTTGGCCCTTCCGATCGGTTGTTGGCCCCGCTGCGACGTGGGCCCGCTGTCTTCCGATCAAGTAGCGGGATCCTGGCCGGCGTCGTCCTCAATTTCTGCTTGAGGACGACGCGCAGCTGGTTTTCAGATAACCAGGACCCGTCGCCCGCGTGTGTGACCGGCCTGGCTGTCGATGTGCGCCGCCGCGGCCTCGGCAAGCGTGTACGACTTCTCGACCGGGATGTGGAGCTTTCCCCGCGAGATGAGGTCGACGGCTTCGGCGAGCGCTTCTGGCATGCTCCCGGCGACGCCGGAGAATCGGACACCGAGCTCCGGCGCACCGAGATCGGCGATGGAGACCACCTTCTGCGGGTCCCCGGTCAGTTCGACGAGCTCGCGGATCACGCCCGAGCCGGCCAGGTCGAGGGCTGTGTCGACATGGCCGAGCTGCCGCACCCGCTCGACCCACCCTTCGCCGTATGTCGTGGCGAGGGCGCCCAGGCTGCGCAGATAGCCCTGGTTGGCCGCCCCAGCGGTCCCGATCACCGTGATGCCGCGGTCGCGGGCGATCTGCAGCACCGCTGATCCGACTCCCCCGGACGCGCCGCTGACCAGCAGCGTCTGCCCGGAGCGCACACCGACCTCGCGGATGATGCGCAGCGCGGTCTCCATCACGGAGGGGTAGCCGGCCGCCTCTTCGAACGTCAGGCCCTTGGGCATACGGGCCCAGGCCGACAGCACGGCGAACTCGGCATACGTGCTTGCGCCTTCGCCGAAGACGCGGTCGCCGACCTCGACTTCTTCGACGCCTTCACCGACCTCGTCCACCACCCCGGCGGCGTCCTGCCCGACTCCGGCGGGCAACTCGATCGGATGGGCCCCCAGGACCTGGCCTTCACGGAGCCTCCAGTCGACGGGGTTCACGCCTGCCGCCCGTACGGCGATGCGGATCTGGCCGGGGCCCGCGTGGGGATCCTCGGCATCTATGAGTTGCAGAACGTCCGGACCGCCGAACTCGGCGAAAGTCACCTTCTTCATGCGGCGACCGTAACACTAACGGTTAGGATTTTGAATTCGTTATGGATTTGTACCTGATAGTGTGAAGGCATGACTGTGCCGACCGGACGCCGTGAGCGCAAGAAGGCCGCGACCCGCCAGAAGATCGCTGACACCGCCCTGCGGCTCTTCCTGGAGCACGGGTACGACGCGGTGGGCATCCGTGACGTGGCCGCCGAGGCCGACGTGGCCGTTACCACGCTGTTCTCCCACTTCGCCTCGAAAGAGGCCCTGGTCTTCGAACAGGACGAAGACTTCGAGCAGCGCCTCACGCGGGCGGTCACCGACCGGGCGCCGCACGAGCCGCTCGTCCCCGCGCTGCGCCGCGAGATCCAGTCCCTGGTGCGACACTGCACAGCGGACAGCGCCGCCCCGATCTGGCGCATGATCGACGCATCACCCGCCCTGCGGGAGTACGAAGAGTCGATGCGGCTGCGCCACGCGGAGTCGTTGGCAACGGCCATCGCCGCCGATCCCGACCTGTCAGGGACCCCAACGGCCTGCCGGGCGATCGCGAGGTTCGTGATCGACGCCTATTCGCTGGCCCGTGAGGCGGCCGATCCGCAGGCCACGGTGGGCGAGATCTTTCAGATGATCGAGGCGGCCTGGGCCGTCACCTGTCCCTCCGGAGACTCCACCGGCACGGCCAGGCCGTAGTCAGGACTCGACCCTGTTCCGCGCCGTTTCGTCCGAACGCCAGCCACAGAGCAGATCAGTGGGCGCGCCGGCCTTGAGCGTTCTGACCGGTAACCGTGGCCGCATGGCCTTGTCGGCGGTCGGGCTGTGGCCGGCCCCCATAGCAGGACCAGCCGATGCCCTTCGGGGCCACCTGTCGTCCGCCATCGGGGCCAACAACCCTTCTTCGCAAGCTGCTGACCACCGGCTACTGAATGTTGCGAGACCATCTATCGCTCTTCGTCACACCGGGCCATACGCGCGTCGTACGACGTCCAGTACGTGAAGGCGACGTTCCAGCCCGCTTCGGCCAGTCGGCGGGCGATCCCCGCACCGATTCCGATGGACCGGCCGACGCCGGTCACCAACGCGACCGGCCTGGCGCCATCGAACAGCGGCTTCTCATCAGCAGTCGTCACAAGGCGCGATCGTTCGGCCTGCTACACGTGAACGACAACCCGATTTCCTTCAGCTCATCCACAGGTCTTGACGATTGCTCACTCGCGGCCCGACCGGCGCCGGGCCGCACCGGTGCGGTCACGGTGGCCGTTCGGCGAACGGCACCCTGGAGGCTGGCGGAGGCAAGCCGTCAGCTGACGTCGACGGTGGTCTTCCAGAGGGATACGACGGAGGGGCAGCTATGCCCAGGAGCCGTGACGACGCAGCGGCGGTGCGCGGTGATGGTGCTGTGCCCGTCCGCTTCGGCGGCGAAGGTGGCTTCGGCGTCGCCGCTGGCAACCGTGCGGCCAGAAGACCGTGACAGAACCTGGTCGTCGGAGGCCGTGGGCTCGTCCCACACCCACTTCACCCCGCTACCCGGGACGGCTTTGAGGTGCACGTTGACCGCGCCGCCGGATTTGACGGTGACTGTCCTGCCGTTGTCGGCGTTGGTCAGGCCTACGGGGCCGACTGCTGCCGCGTGGGCGTCAGTGAGTACTGCTGGTGTGGTCAGCACGCTAGCGGCAAGTGCGGTGGCGGCGAGCACAGTCCGGCCAAGCATGGCGGTCCTCCTGGAAGGCGTGACGTACCCACTAGTCAACCGGCCCCACCGCAGCCATGATCCATCAACGCGGAGCCGTTCACCCGTATGGAGACTGTGAGCGTGCGGCGGCCCGCGAAAACGGTCGCCGTGACCTCTCGGCGAACGCTTTCACGAGCCTCTCTTTTCGGATATTCGTGGTCTGGCATATGGCTTTGAGGTTCAGGAACGGGCACTAACCTTGTTTTTTAACCTCCGTCCCTACTCTGACGCTCCCCCTTAATGGGGTGATCACGACGAGCTGATCCGACACACTGGTTCGATGCGGCACGATGATGAACAGCCTTTGTCCGGTGGCAACGTCAGTGATGGTGTCGTTCGCGTCGGGGACACCGTTCGCCGTCCGACCGGACCATGGACTCCCGCTGTGCATGCCCTGCTTGCCCACCTGCACGAGGTGGGCTTCGGCGCGGCGCCTCGTCCGCTCGGCATTGACGATCAGGGGCGTGAGGTCCTGACCTTCATGCTGGGAGATGTGGTCTGGCCCGGCCGGTTCTCGCTGATGGAACCCGCTCGACAACTGGCTCGCGTGGCACGGCTGATCCGGGACTTCCACGACGCCGTGCAGGACTTCACGGCGCCCTCCGATGCGCGGTGGCAGACACTGATCCCCGCTGAGGACAGTGACATCATCGCCCATAACGACCTGGCCCCCTGGAACCTCGTGGTCGCAGACGAGGCGCGGTGGGCCTTCATCGACTGGGACGCTGCAGGTCCCGGCTCGCGCCTGTGGGATGTCGCATACGCCATTCACGGGTTCATCCCGCTGTCCGCGCATCCGGACTGGCAGAGCGCGGACGCGGCGGACCGACTGCGAGTCTTCGCCGACGCCTACGGTCTGGCTGAGTCCGAACGCCGTCGGTTGGTGCCTCTGCTGGGGCGCCGTACGCGTTCCATGCACGACTTCCTGCGCGACCAGGCAGCCCAAGGAGCCCAGCCCTGGGCAAGGCTGTGGGCTGAAGGCCACGGCGACGCTTGGCGAAACGACGCCGAATACATCGAGCAACGCGAAGACCAGTGGATGCAAGCCCTGCTCGCTAGCTGAGTCATCAGCGCCCGTGCCTGGCTCCTGGCATCGAACGACATCTCGAACTGGATCACTCACCTGGGCATTTGCCGGACATTGAAGCGGCCTTCGCCTGATCATGTGCTCCGACCAAGGTGCACCGATCGAGACGAAGGCCGTGAGGGTGAGTCTGCCGCCTGATACCGGTCCTGGGGAGGCGTTCGCCGAAGCGTCACGCTTCCGGGTCGACTTCGTCGACTGCCTGACCGCCCGCGGGGACGAACTGTTCGAGCTGGCCGACGCGCTGCTGTGCTTGGACGGTCCGTAACCTCGCCGGTGGACCTCACGCTGGTGGCCGAGCACCGGCGTGGGCACGGCGCGATGTACGAGGCGTTGAACCGCGGGAGCGTGGATGTGCCTCGGTTGCGGCAGGTGCTGGCCGGTCTGCCGATGCCGCGGGCCGCCGACGGGCGCCTGGTCCTGGCCGTCGACGTCAGCAACTGGCTCCGCCCCGACGCGCCAACCAGCGCGGAGCGACGACGTCGTCCTGGACCCGGAGACCATCGCGGACCTGACCGAGTTGTTCGAGGACGTCGACCTGATCGACCTCACCAACGCGGTCCCCAACGCGGCCCGGCCCGAAAACCGGCCCGCTGTCACACAGGCGATGGACGACGTGTTCGGCGACGTCCCCGGCCCTGAGGACCCAGAGCCGTGACCACGCCGACCCCGACCTCTGACCACCAGCAGCGCACGGTGCTGGAGCGCTTCCCCGCCGGCCACCCCCGAGGCTCCCGGCCGGCCGACGAATACGCCGCCGCCCGGCGACAGCAGGGACTGCGCGCCCAGGTCGTCATGGACCTCGGCACTGATCAGTTCCTCGTGGTCGTCGACGACACCGCCCAGCCCTGATCACCACCACCAGTGCCGCGCCCGCCGTGTTGCGGGCGCGGCATTGCGAATTTTCCCCCAAGGAGACCTTGATGAGGGATGACCTCACTCAACTGCGCCGCCTGAGGTGGCGGCTGCTGACCGGCCGAGCGTGCCTGTCTCGCCGATATTCCGTTGGACACGTTCCGTCGGATCGGTATGGTCGCGGGAATGGCAATCCCGATCGCGTTCGACATGGAGACCGGCGACCCCGACGACGTCTTCACCCTGTGTGCCCTCGCGACCCATCCGTGGGCGCGCCTGGTGGCCGTGACGGTCATGCCTGGATCGGATGAGCAGGTCGGTATCGTCAAGCACCTCCTCGGGCGCCTTGGGGTGACCGTACCGGTCGGCGCGTACCGGCCCGGTGCTGACGTGAAGCCGGTGTCGGGCTTTCATCGCCGATGGCTTGGGAAAGTTCCGCCCCGCGAACCCGACGCCGAGGCCTGGCAGTTGCTCCGGGACACCTTCGCCAGCGAGGACGCGACGCTGCTCACGGGGGCGCCGCTGAAGAATCCCGGCATGCTCCTGGAACGGAAACCGGACGTGCGCATCGCCCGCTGGGTCGCGCAGGGCGGCTTCGCCGGCGACTCCGTCGTCCCGCCCGAACACCGGCTCCCCAAGTTCGAAGGACGCGAGACCTGCGGGACGTACAACTTCAACGGCGCTCCGCAGGCGGCGTTGAAGCTGCTGGAGTCGCCCCACGTCGGTGAGCGGGTGCTCGTCTCGAAGAACGTCTGCCACGGCGTTGTCTACGACGGCGCGATGCACGCCGCCCTGTCGGCGCGGCGGCTCACACCCGGGATGGCGCTCGTGCGGGAGGGCATGGAGGTCTACCTGGCCAAGCGCCGCGCCGGCAAGGCCTTCCATGACCCGCTCGCGGCGGCCGTGGCGCTCGACGAATCCATCTGCGCGTTCCGCGAGGTCGAGGTATACCGCGAGCGCGGCGCCTGGGGTGCACGCCCGGCGGCCGGCACCCGGACACGGATCTCGGTCTCGGTCGACCACGCGCGATTCCTGGACGTCCTCACGGCTACCCGGTGACGGCCTTGCTCTGAGTGAGCTTGAGAGGTTGTTGTCTTTCCGATCTTGGGCCGTGCTCGTCGAACGGAAGTCTCGGTTGGGTGATCGTTGCTGGTCGCGGGCATGCCGATACCCGTGCTGGAGGTCCTCGCGCCTCACCGTACCGACCCTGCAGCATGAGACCCGACCGCCGATTTGGAGGTACTACTCCCGGTCGCCGTCGAAGAGTGCCGCCGTGGTCATTGGCAAGGCGATGATGTCAGTCAAGCTCCACAGGCCGCCGCCTGCCTGGGGATCGCCTCCGGGCGGTGCCTTGGAGTGCTGCGAGGCCAGTGCCACCACTTGATGGGCAGGGTCGGGCAGGTAGGTCAGGCCCACGACCCCGAAGCGGGCACGAGCGCCTGCTCGGGCCGCTGGCCGGCCTGCTAGCTGTGCCATGGTGGGCGGCTGGGTGAAGGAGCCGGCGTAGAACTCGATTACCGGGAATTCATTCGCGCCGTGCAGCCCGTGGACGAAGGCGGCGTGGAAGCGGTTGGCGAGTTGGATGGAGACGACATCGCCGGGGCGTAGGAAGGTGACTGTTCTGGGATTGCGCGGCCGACGCGTCAGTGGTGTCGGCGCCGACCGCAGCAGTGCTCTAATCGCCGGGGACTGTCTTTCGAACGCGTCGGACAGGACGACGTGATGGTTGAGTTCGTCGATGGAGGTCAAGGCTCTCGCGGTGATGGCGCTGTCGTGGAATCCGTACTTGTGCAGCAAGGTGGCCAGCGCCACCCACCCGACGTCCTTGGCCGCCGCTGTGGCGTCAGCGGCGTCGAGCAGGCAACGCCAACGTGTGAGGAGCGGCGGTATCACCGTCTTCTGGACCTCTGTATGCGACCGGCCGCGGTATGACATCTGCTCGCTGGTCCACCGAGCCACATCCTCATTCATCGCCTGGACGATTCCCCGAGCCGCGAGCTTGTCCAGGATCTGCTGATGCCTCATTCCCCGAAGCATGACAGAGCGTAATGGGGCGCAGCTGACCAGCGGGTGAAACGCCGGGTCTGGTGCGGCGGGTTGAGACGGCGGATCCAGCCCGCCTCCCGTTCCGCGTCCGTGTGGTCGGAGACGGCGAATACCACGACGGTGTCGTCGTCCCGCTCGAGGATGTCCTCCGCCAACAGTGTCTCCAAGGTCACCACGCACGCCTCGTACACACTGTCGCGCCACTGGCACAGCTCCAGGCCGCCGAGAGTGATGGAGCGTGTGAGCAGGTGCCGGTTCACCTCGGTGAAGTACTCGTGGCCCACCCCCTCGTGCGCCCATTCGGCCGGGCTCCACCGGTAGTACTCCGCGTCGTCGGGATCGGCGGCCTGGCTGCGGGCCAGATGATCCCGTGTGTTGACCGCGCAGCAGACCGTCATCGCCGCCGCATCGGAGTACAGCGCGTATCCGCAGCACTCCGTGCCGCCGAGCCCCTCCGCGAGGCGGGTGAAGGCTGATCGTGCGGCAGGCAGCAGCATGGTCAGCGGCGTTTCGCTTTGGGGTGCGGCGGGAGTTTCCTCGGGATGGCACGCACGGGTTCGCCCGGCGCTCATCCCGAACTCTGGGCATGGCCGAGGTCGGCGCGGGTCCGCAGGAAGGCGAGGTACTTGGGGTCGTCCTCGTCGAAGATGTCAGGACCGCCGCCCATGTAGGCCCGCATCAACTCGTCCGCCGCGCGGTCGTGGTCGCCGAGCTCCAAGGCGCTCTGGCCCAGGCGGAGATGGATGAACGGGTTGCCCAGTCCGTCGGGGCACCGGACGGCGTTGTGGAAGCACCGGTACGCCCTGTCGAAGACACCCTGCCGAAAATGGACGTCACCGATCGCCACGTAGATCCAGGTCGAGGCCGCCCAGTCGCTCGGATCATCCGGCAGCAGTCGCAGGGCCTCGACGTACAGCGCCTTGGCCTCGTCGAGTCGGCCCGCTTCGGCCAGGGTGTCGCCGCGACGGCACAAGCCGTCGATCTCGGCGGAGAGGTCGTCGGGCAGGGGCATGGCTGTTCCTTTGATTCGCGTGTACGGACGGCCGGTTCAAGCCGGTTCCTCACTGAGGACATTGGGCGGGTCCGAGTGTGTTGGTGGCGATCACGTCGATGTTGTCCATCCGGCCGCTGCCACCGCGGCGGCCCAGGTCCGCTCGGCCCGAAGGACGCACAACTTCAGCTCGTCCCGGCTACCGCAAACCAGCGCGTTGCAGCACACCTCCGCGGGCAGCCCGTGTACGTCGCCGGTGAGAGCTCCTTCTGCACAGTCGACACCCACGGCAGCGTAATGAACTTCGACCCAATCATGGAAGGCATTCCATGATTGGGGTGTGCTCAAGTAGGATCCCGTCTTCGTGAGAGACCCGAACCCGTCGCGAGCAGGGCGTTGGCCGAGCAGAGCAGCCGCGGCTGCGCCCTCTGGAGAGGCCCCCGAGAGCGGACCGGACTGTCCGTCGGCCCTACGGCGACCACGGGGCTCTGTGGCCGGACAGCGGCTCCGCCGGTCACGCTCGCCGCTGAAGTTGCTTCAACGAAGGCACCGACGGATCCCTCCGTAGGCCGATTCAGCCACCTCCGATCGCGTGGCCGGCTGCCGCTCGTCAATGCCATCGCCACGCAAGGTCTGGTGCCGGAGTACGCAAAGCGGAGCGGCGCCTGATCGGACTCATGTCGACCCTGATTCCACTGCTCTCGGATGACTGAACAGCGACAATGACTTTTGCGCTCCATGCTTTTCTCGGTCCCGACTCCCCGGAGATATCCAACGAATCACTGGCCGCTGACCTGCGCGAGCTCTTCGAAGACGCAGCAGGCTTCACGCTGCAGTGGGAGCGGCCTCCCTTCTCCAAGGGCTCTACGCTCGCCCTCAGATGGGGGGCATGGCTGACGCGCGTCGCTTACGAAGAAAGCGAGACTGTGGCAGAGGATGCGCGCTTCGTGCACCGGTTGATCGGAGGATCGGTGCCTTTTGATCTCTCGGCTGTCGCAAGACGGGTCCGGGTCGTTTTCGGGGACGACGATGCCCGCGAGTACACGAACCAGGTCGTCGACCTTATGGTCTACCTTGAAGAGATAGAGGGTGTGATTGTCTTCGATGCTCAGCAAGGCGATGTCATGCGGTGATTCCCGCTCGAAGCCCCTCGACGGCGAGACCGAGGAGGCTGGCCGAGCGGCGATCACCGTGGCTCGGCACACGACCACGCCCGAGGTGTTGGCCGACTACACCCGCAGAGCCGACACGGCACCGATCCCCAGCCATGTGGAGGGCCTCGGCGCCAACCCCGCGCTGCCGCAAGAAATCCAGCCGGCCCGGGCCGCTCGCGGAGACTGCGACCACGAGCTCTCGCCAACCCGGAACTCCCCGACACCGTTCGCGCCGTCATCGCCGCCCGTCGCATGCCGGGCTCTGCCGAGGCCCGGCAGATCTCTGGGGATACGAGCACACCGCGGCGTAGAGGAGACCTCGTGCTGACCCTGCCCACCAGGCGGGCCCGCTTCGCCGCCGACCGGCTGAAGGCGGTGGACACCGGGCAAACTCTGGTCAAGGACGGCTCTGGCGTACCGCGCAGTGATCTCGCCTCATGACCGTGGGCGAGGCATGGCGGAAGACACAGCCGTTGCGCGTCCCCGTCGGCTGGACGATGAGCTGGAACAGCCTCTACGAAGTGGACCCGGGGCCCGACACCATCGACTGGCTGTACGGGTCCGTGCTGATCAGCGCTGACCACGCGGGTACGGGACTTGTGCTTCGACACGCGCTGGGAGCCGGAAGGCGATCCCCAGGGGTGTTACAACGTGGACTTCCTGCGCCTGGATCGACGCCGGGACGGCGCGGTGGGTGCCGGGGTACTGCTCGGCACCTGGACGACGCGGAGTCGCCCCGCACTCGTGGCGGTCTTGGAGAAGTTCATGTTCACACGCGAGGTACCAGGCGCGGCGTACGGGACGTGCGGTGCCGGCGGGCCTGGCCTACGTCCGGCGGGGCAGGAGTCTGAGGTAGTGGACGAGTCGTTGCAGCGGGAGACCCACACGTGATCGAACAATTGGACATAGTGGGCGAGGAGGCTGCGTGTTCGCTCGCCGGAGTCCATGCGCGTTCGTCGATGGCGGGCGGTGCCCGGGTGGTGATCGGCGCCGACGCGTCGGTGATTCTTTCCGACGCCGTGGACGAGCCGGGGGCCAGCGGGGTGTGGAGCGGTGAGCTGTACCGGCTGATGGGTCCGGCGTCGGCCGTGGTGCGAGCACGGTTGGTGGACGAGTCGGACGGCCCACTCCCCGTACATCTTTTCGTACGCGTCTTCGGGGGCTGCCGCTATCTGGGTGCGGGCCGGCCGGTTTATTCGTCCTGTGCCGACGGCGAACTGCTCCAGTGCGACCTGAGGATCGAGCCCCCGCTTGCGCCCCAGGTCCTGGACGAGGTGCGGCCCACCGGTCCGTCACCGCACACGCCGAGCCTGGACTGGCTCACGCAGCTCGGCGAGGATCCCGTCAGGGCGCTGGGACACTTCGCCACGGGTTGGTACCCGCGGACGGGGTCCGCCCCCGTCGCGCCCGGTGCGGTGCCCGCCGACCTGCCGCAGGCCCTGCGGGAGTTCTACCGGCTCGCCCACCAGCGGCCCGAGATGCTGGGCAGGCAGAACCGGATCCTGCCAGCCACCGAGCTGCGCCCGGGCGTGGATCCGCGACGGGTCGTCTTCGGCGAGGAGAACCAACTCTGCTTCCGCTGGGAGCTGGACCGGGCCGAGACCGACCCCGTCGTCTGGCTGACAGCGGCGGAGGACAGAGCCGAACGCGAGCCGCTCAGCGGCTTCCTGATGCAGTTCTCGTTGTTCGAGGCGATGACCGCTGCACCGTACCAAGCCCAAGCCTGGTACACCCCGGTGCCAGAGCCGCTCGTACAGGACCTCACCGACCGGTTGCGCCCCGTGCCGCTCCGGCCGTGGCAGTGGCCGGCCGACCCGACGACGTTCCACGTCGCCCCCGGCCTCATCGCATGCGCCAGTGACCTGGGCGACGGCATGTTCGAGATCACGATCGGCGCACGGCACCGCGGTGCGATGCGGCCGTTCGGTGAGTTGGGCATCGACTGGTCGTCCTTCGACGGATGACGTCGCCATGACCCGCCACCACCGCGACGCGCGCGCCAGGCGACAAGACGGCGGCCGGTCCGGCCGCTCGCCCCCAGAACGCGCTGTCACACCCCGACCGTACGCTCGCGCCGTGAGTATCTCCCTCTACTACCACGCGAGCCGGGCGGAGCCGCTGACCGAGGTCGAGACGGCCGCCCTCCAGCGCATCGTCGCCGCCCATGCAGCCTCGTTCCCGTATGCGGACGAAGAACAACTGTTCCTCTACAGCGCAGACAGAACCGACCCGGACGAGATCCTCGCCGGATCCAGCAAACTGCCACTCGATCCCGAGCGGCTGCTTCCGGTGATCACCCACATCCTGGGCTCCCTCACCCACCTGCGTCGCACCCTCGACGGCGAATGGCACGTGCACCTGGACGACGTGGACCTCCCGTGGGACGAATCCGAGGGCTATGTGTTGCCCGACACGGACGACACAGGCCGTGCGGGGGCCGAACCGACCAGGACTGACGCGGTTCAAGGCGAGGAGAGCGCGAAGTGCGGAACACTGCCAGAACTCTCCAGCAGCGGCCTACGAGTTGGGGCAGTCGAAGCAGCTATGCGAGACGACGGGGCCGCCAAGCGGTAGACCCGAGGGTCGCCGTACTCCGCCTGCAGCTTCTCCCCCGACAACCTGCCGACCTGTCCCGTCTACGAAAGTCTGCAGAGCAGCGCGAGGGCGAGCGCACCACGACCAGGACCTTGACGGCGGTCGACGACTGAACCGTCATCTGATGCCGTCCGATGCCCTCCAAAGGTAGTCCTCGGCCGACGAGGTGCTGGTGGAGTCGTCCCCGTACCTCGCATTCGACGCCGGAGTCTTCGCGAAGGAATCACTCCGGAACACCTGATGGTTGCATGCGTAGGGTCAGGTCCGTGCGTCGAGGCCCCGGGTGATCACGGTGAGGATGGTGTCAAGTACGGGGCCCATGTCCTGCGGGTCGACATGGAGGCGGTCGGCGCGCCAGCTCAGGGCGAGGATGCCGTTCATGGCGGCCCACAGGGCGTAGGCCGCGGCCCTGGGGTCCAGGTCGGCGTTGAAGGAGCCGTCGGCAATGCCGTCGCGCAGTGCGGCGGTGAGTTTGGCGTTCTGTTCGTCGACGAGGTCGGCAATGCCCTTCAGTGACCCGGCGTCGGCGGGGGGTTCGGCGAGCAGCCGGAAGTGGTGCGGGCGTTCCAGGGCGAAACGCGCGTAGGCGTCGGCGGCCAGCAGGATGCGCTCGCGCGGGGTGCCGGGGGTGGCATACGCGGCGTCCATGTACTCCCGGTTCTCCCGGAAGGCCCGCTCGGCCACCGCGACGAGGACAGCGGATCTCCCACCCACCCGGTTGTAGACCGTCTGCACGGCCACGTCGGCGCGTTCGGCGACTGCCTCCAGGGTCAGGGCCGTGGGCCCGCCTGCGACGAGGATCGCCTCCGCCGCTTCGATGATCGACTGCCGCGTCGCGGCGGCCCGGCGGGCCGTTCGGGAAGTCTCGTTCGCTGCCACAGGGCGACTTTACAGAACCCCAAGATCTTACATCTCTTCCACAGTTGGAATCTGCTCCAATACTGTGTCTGTCGGTGTGGCCGGAACGGATGGGTTGTGGTGGCGGTGGCGGACCGCGGAATTTGAACGGCGTGGAGTCGGGGTTCCGGCCTGGTGGCGTCCCGAGCGGTCGGTCGTCCGGGCCGACCGGACGGAGGATGATTCCGATGGGGTGTCCCGGAGGATCCCTGTTACGGCGGCCGGGATTCTCTCCGCCTCGTTGCTGCGGCGCCTGCGGGGCCCATGGAGGCGATCGGAGGGGTACTCGACCGTGATCTCAGTCGAGCAAGTGGTCAACCGTGCTGGTGACGATGGCGTGATGCCGTTGCTCACCCTGGGCGAGTTCTTCGACGGCAACGACAACGAAGGATGCATTGCGCCGAACCAGTGGGGCTATGGGAGGCCTGCTCTTGCGGTACCGGCCGAACGCCTTCGCGCTGTCGAGAGACACGAGGGCGTTGCCTGGGTCCGGGTACAACTGCACCCGGAGACGCTGGAGACGGAGGAGCTGGCCGGGGAGGCGACCCGGTGGACTACCGGGAACGCCGCGCCGTCGAGTGCGGCATAAACCGCCTCAAAAGATACCGGGCCGTGGCGACGCGGTACGACAAGTTGGCAGTCCGCTACGAGGCGACCGTCCTCGTAGCGGCCATCAATGAGTGGCTGTGACCAGCATCTGCCGATAATGAAGTTCGCTGGTCAGTGGGGTTGAGTGCGGTTGTGCAGTGCGCGGGTCACGGTGTTCAGCAGGTCGTCCAGGCCGTCGGCGAGGAACCCTTCGGGGCGGAAGGCGTTGACCGGGCCACCGTACTCGGGGAGGTGGGGACGCAAGCGCAGCGGCGTCTGCCAGTTACGCAAGTCCTCGTGGTGGGGAACGGCGATGACGTCGTCCAGTCCGGTCATGCCCAGGCCGCGCAGCTCGCTGCCCACGACGTTGAAGTAGTCGCGGTCCATGACGTCGTCCGGGTGTGCTTCGGTGATGACGAGCGCCCACGGCCCTGCAGGCGCCTCAGCGATCCCGTCCGCCAGACGCCTCGCTGCCTGGCGCGGTGCAAGCCGGGGAAACGGTACCGAGTCCGACAGGTCCTTCCAGTCGCCGGGCTGCTTCCGCCGGACCATGAGGGTGTAGTCGACGGGTACTCCGATAACCCGGGAGCGGCGGCCGGAGTCGATGACCACGATGTCGCCAGCCTCTCCGTCGGCGAGCATACGCCGCAACTCCGTGCGGGCCACCTGAGCCTGATAACGCGTCCGGCGCTGGTCAGGGGTGAGCTGATGCTCTGGCGGCAGGGGGCGCTCCCCGACGGCATGGCGAAGCAACCCCTCCCCGTGAGCGACGGCGTTCCCCCGGTCGCTGAGTGATGTGCGTGCGCCCAGACGCGGATTGGTCATGATCCGGTCATGCGCGGCTTTGCCTTACGCATACACGGGTGGGCTCGTACAGATGTTCACTTCCGGACATGTGGGGATGCTGGCCCGAAGTCGCCGCACCAGCCAGCCCCCGAAGAGGGCGGGAAGAACCCAGCCCCAAGAGGAGATCCCGCGATCCTCTTGTGTAGCCCCTGTGTACATGGATGGAAAAGCGGAGCCATCAACCGACAAGAGATGGCCGGATATCGCCCCCAGCGCACACCTCGCTGAGCAGCAATCCATCCGGCCAGTACAGCCGGGCCGGCTGCAGGCTGCCCGTCGACCGGTCCCCGTGCACGACGACGCCGTACTCCCGGGCGAACCGGATGGCCTCCGCCACCGACCCGCACAGCGCCCGCAGGTAGAACGCGTACGCCACCGACTCCATCTGCTTCTCGGTGAGACACAGCGACCAGCGGTTGGCGGGACCGTCGAACGTCGCCGTACGCACCCGCTCCAGAAGGCCCTCCGCCGGCGGCACCCGCAGCCGCTCCGCGGCACCCACATACACCCGCAGCGCGTCCATCTCCGCCGGCCTCAACTCCACCAACCGCTCACCCTCCGCCGGCTGCGCACGACGCCGGGCAGGGACGGGGCTGGCCTCGGCGTAGACGCCTCACGCCCCCAAGCCGTCAAGTCGGTTGCTGAGATGCCCGTGTAGTTTAGCTGCCTGTTCGATTACGGACACAAGGGGGCTTCGGTGGACGTGGTGCGGGTGATGGAAGCGTTGGCCGAGCAGGGGGTCACGGTGTTGTTCAAGGCCGATGCCGAGCGCATGCGTGACGGCGTGAAGCCGTGGACGTTCGTGGCGAGCGGGAACCCGTTCCACGAAGATCTCCTGGTGCGCACGGATGCCGTGTCCGTGGAGGCCTGCCTGGATGCCTGTTTGCCCCGCCTGCGCGAGTTCGGCCTGGTCATCCCGGAGTAGGAGTTGGGCTCAGGCGGCGGGCAGTTGCTTCGAGCCCTTCCAGCGGGGACGGGAAGGCCTGTGCTTCGTCGTAGTGCTCGCCGTGCTGCAGGCAGTGATAGAGCTGGCCGACCATGCGATTGAACAGATTGCGCAATGCGGAGGCGTGCCAGTCGCCGTGCTTATCACGTCGTCGGCGGTAGCGGCCCTTGGCTCCGGGTGACGCGGTCAGTGCGGCGAACGCCCACAGGTAGCCGGCATGGTTGAGCCGGTCGTTCTTCACGCGTCGGCGGGTGACGCTGGACTTCTTGCCGGAAGCCCGGGTGATCGGTGACGAGCCCGCATACGCCTTGAGACCCCGGGCATCGGCGAAGCGTGTGACCACCCAGCCGGCCTCCACACCCGACACGTTCACATCGCCGCCGACGTCCAGCTCGTCGAGCGTCGCGAACACCGCCTCATAGGCAACGGCTCGGACCAGGCGAACAAGATCCTCCCGGTCCGAGCCAGCGGCAAGAAGGCGTTGCGCGGCTGGCAGTTGATCGAGCGAGCCCGGCTCGGTCCAGCCGTTGATCACACCGTGCCACAGGCTCCGAAGCAGTACGAATCGCGCGAGCTGCGGAAGATCTTCCATGACCTCCGACTTGATCAGGTCAACAGGATTGGTCACGCCGAGGGCGCTGAACTGGGCACGCAGCGACTCCGCGGCTGTCTTCCGTGGCACGTCCAGGCTGTTCAGCCATCCCAGCCATGCTTGTTGAGGATCACTCACCGCAACAGCATGCCCTACGGTCGAGAGACGGGGCGATCGGCGTATCTGTCTCTGCTGACGCACCAGGCGCTGAGCTTCACGGAACTGCGGCCAGAGCCAGATTGGCTCTGGCCGCAGTTCCGTGAACCCACGAAGGACGCGTGTGGACAGGCGGTGCGTGAAGTTCAGAAAGCCCCGGGGTGGCCTGTGGCAGCGAACTGATCAATGACATCGCGAAGTTGCTCAAGGAAGTCGCACAGACTGGCGGCCACGGCATAGAACGCGTCGTTCCAGGAAGCAGTCCTGGACTTGTGGACCGTGCCGTTGGCCGCGAGAGCGAAGAGATTGCCGCCGCCGTCGCTCCCGAAGACGAGTCCATGATCGCCATTCAGGCCGGTCAGCGGGCCGGGCATAGTCGGTTCTCCTTGTGGGGTGGGAATGCGGGGACGATCAGCGCGGTGCCATGCGGATGGCTCCGTCGAGGCGGATGACCTCGCCGTTGAGCATGGGATTCTCGGCGATGTGACGTACCAGGGCGGCGAACTCGGACGGGTCGCCCAGGCGTGCGGGGTGGGGGACCTGTCGGCCGAGGGAGTCGCGGGCCTCCTGGGGCAGTCCTGCCATGAGCGGGGTGTCGAAGAGGCCGGGTGCGATCGAGACGACACGGATGAGGTGCTGGGCGAGTTCCCGGGCTGCGGGGAGGGTGAGGGCGGCCACCCCGCCCTTGGAGGCGGCGTAGGCGGCCTGGCCGATCTGGCCGTCGTAGGCGGCGACCGAGGAGGTGGCCACGAGGACGCCGCGCTCGCCGTCCACGGGCTCGGCTTCGCTGATGCGCTGTGCGGCGAGCCGGAAGACGTTGAAGGTGCCGATGAGGTTGACGCCGACGACCCGGGCGAAGGCGTCCAGGTCCAGTGGTCCGCTGCGGGACAGCATGCGGCCGGGCGTCGCGACGCCCGCGCAGCTGATCGCGACGCGCAGCGGGCCCGGTTTGCTCGCCGCGTCCACCGCGGCCTGAACGGCGGCGGGGTCGGTGACGTCGCAGGGGACGAAGCGGACGCGCGGGCCGACGTCCGCGAGCTCCTTGGCGACGGCGGCCCCGGGTGAGGACGGCAGGTCGGCGATGACTACATGGGCGCCGGCGTGCAGCAAGGTGGTGGCGGTGGCGTGACCGAGGCCGCTGGCGCCGCCGGTGACCAGGGCGGCGGATCCGGTGAGTTTCATGCCTTGGGCTCCTTGGGCGCGGCGCGCAGAACGTGGTGGGAGGGTTCGGTGCGGGCACCGGCCAGGTGGCGGCTGATGACGAGGCGCTGGATCTGGTTGGTGCCCTCGAAGATCTGCATGACCTTGGCCTCGCGCATGTAGCGCTCGACGGGGAAGTCCCGGGTGTAGCCCGCGCCTCCGAAGACCTGGACGGCATCGGTGGTGACCCGCATCGCCGCCTCGGTTGCGACGAGCTTGGCGATGCTGGCCTGACGGCCGTACGGCAATCCGGCGTCCTTGCGCCGGGCCGCCGCCAAGACGGTGGCCCGGGCGGAGTCCACGGCGGCCTCCATGTCGGCGAGCAGAAACGCGACTCCCTGATGGCCGATGATCGGTTTCCCGAAGGTCTCGCGCTGTTTGGCGTAGGCGAGCGCGTCGTTGAGCGCGCCCTGGGCCAGACCGACGGCGACGGCGGCGATGCCGAGTCGGCCCGCGTCAAGTCCGGCGAGGGCGATCGGCAGGCCCTGCCCCTCTTCGCCGATACGCCGGCCTTCGGGGACGCGGACGTCGTCGAACCGGACGGTCGCCGTGGCGGATCCGGTGAGCCCCATCTTGCGCTCTGGCGGGTCGGCCGACAGCCCGGCCGACTCGGCGGGGACGAGGAAGCAGGAGACTCCGCGGGTGCGGTGATCGGAGGTGCGGGCCATCACCTGGTAGAAGTCCGCCTGGCCGCCGTGGGTCGTCCAGGCCTTCTCGCCCCGCAGGAGGTAGGCGTCGCCGTCCCGCCGGGCACGGGTGCGCATCGCGGTCGGGTCGGAGCCGGCGTGCGGCTCGGACAGGCAGTAGGCGCCGAGCAGTTCACCGCCGAGCATGTCGGCCAGCCACCTACCGCGCTGCTCGTCGGTGCCGTACTCGGCCAGGGCGAAGCAGGACAGCGTGTGCACGCTCAGCCCGACTCCCACGCTCGCCCAGCGGGCCGAGATCTCCTCGACGACCTGAAGGTAGACCTCGTAGGGTTGACCGCCGCCCCCGTACTCCTCGGGATAGGGGAGGCTGAGCAGCCCCGACTGCCCCAGCGTGCGGAAGACGTCGCGCGGGAAGCGTTCGGCGGCCTCGTCGGCGGCGGCCCGGGGTGCGAGGGCTCCGTCGGCGATCTCCCTGGTCAGGTCGAGCAGTTCGGCCGCTTCCTCGCTGGGCAGCAGGCGGGACACGGTCGTCGTCATGAGTTCGTCTCTCGGGTCGGGCCGGTCTGCGGCCGGTCGGTTGCCTGCGCGCGCTGCCGGCGCAGCAGGAAGCGCTGGATCTTCCCGCTGGGTGTCTTGGGCAGCTGGTCGGTGAAGTGCACCGCGCGCGGGTAGGCGTGGGCGGCGAACCTCCGCTTGACGAGCTCCTGGAGCTCCGTCACGAGGTCCTCGTCGGGGGGTGTCCCGGGGCGCAGCACGACGTATGCCTCCAGCACCTCGCCGCGCAGGGCGTCGGGGACACCGATGACGGCCGCCTCCAGCACGGACTCGTGCTGTACGAGCACGCTCTCGACGTCGAAGGGGCCGATGCGGTACCCGGCCATGATGATCACGTCGTCGTCGCGGGAGGAGAAGAAGAAGCAGCCGCTGTCGTCCCTGAGGCCGGCGTCGCCAGTGAGGTACCAGCGGCCGTCGGCGGTGAAACGCTCGGCCGTCTTCTCCGGCGCGTCCGCGTAGCCGGAGAACCACAGCAGCGGACTGTCCGTCACGCTGAGGGCCACCCGGCCGAGGGTGCCGGGTGGGGCGGGTTCGTCCCGCTCTTCGTACAGCACCTCGGCGGACCAGCCGGGCAGCGGCCGGCCCATCGAGCCGGGCGGCACCGGCGTACGGACTCCGTCGGCCCAGGCGGCGGCGACGACCATGCCGTGCTCGGTCTGCCCGTAGTGGTCGCGCACGGCCACGCCCAGGGCCTGCTCCGACCAGCCGACTACCTCCGGGGTGAGCGGCTCCCCGGCGGAGGAGGCCCGCCGCAGCCGTAGCCCGTCGGGGACCGGGTCGGTCGCGGCCCGCAGGCTGCGGTAGACCGTCGGCGCGGCCGCGAAGTTGGTGACGCCGAAGTCCCTCATGACTTGCCAGGTCAGCGCGGGGCTGAAGCCGGCGTGCAGCAGCAGGCTGCGGCGTCCGGCGGCCAGCGGGCCGAGGATCGCGTAGTAGAGGCCGTACGCCCATCCGGGGTCGGCGGCGTTCCAGAACACGTCGTCATCGCGGACGTCGAGGCCGAACTCCAGGTAGGCCTGGAACGAGGCCAGCGCCTTGACGGGAATCGGGACGCCCTTGGGGGCGCCGGTGGTGCCCGAGGTGAACAGCAGGATCAGCGGGGCCTCCGCGCCCGTCGCGACCGGGCGGCCCTGCGGCTCGTCACCGGAGTACCGGGAGAGCAGTTCACCGAAGGACAGCTCCGCGCCCTCGGGGGCGCCTCCGGCGACCACGGTCCGCCAGGGCCGGTCGGCGGGTATGTCCTCACTGGGGGCGAGCTTGCCCCGCTGGTCCGCTTCGACCACGACGGCCTTCGCTCCGCTCGCGCCGAGCCGCAGGGCCACCGCGGACGGCGCGAAGGCGGTGAACAGCGGCACGTGCACCGCTCCGCGGCGCCAGATGCCCAGCAGGGCCACGACCAGATCGGCGGACTTGCCCATCAGGGTGGCGACCGCGTCGCCGGGCCCGACCTCCAGGTCGGCGAGTGCGGCGGCGAACCGGGCCGAGTCGCGGCGCAGCTCTCCGTAGGTGAGGTCGGTGGCCGTCAGGTCCTTCTCGACCACAGTGAAGGCCACCGAGTCCGCGGGATGCCGGTCGCATAGCAGTCCGGCGGCGCAGGCGTCCGGCACGCCGAAGAGGTCGAGCAACTCCCGCACCCGGTCTGTCGGCGGTCCGTCGGCGGTCGCGGTCACCACCGAGGACGATCCTTCGTTCATGGCCACGTCATCTCCTGTCGATTCCGCTGCCGCTCTATGGCAGGGGTGTTACGGCGGTTTATGCTCCGCATCACGACGACGGCGTACTACCCCCGGAAAGGGGTACGGGTGATGCACTCCAGCCCCGACGCCCTTCTGCGGCCCGATGACCGCGACGCGCTCCGGCAGGCGCTCCGCCAGCTCTACGACCGCTCCGACATCCCCGTCTTGTTCGGCGGACAGGTGGAGAACAGGCTGCTGAGCCTGTCGCAGTTCATCGGTGTGCGGACGGCCGGTCTGCGCGGCCTCAGGGTGCGCGCTGAGACCGGGCTGGGTGGCCGGGTCCTCATCACGGGGCGGCCGGCCAAGGTGAGCGACTACAGGTCGGCCCGCTCGATCACGCACGACTACGACCGTCCCGTGCTGACAGAGGGGATCCGCTCCGTCGTCGCCGTGCCGGTCGTGGTGTCCGGTGCAGTGCGGGCGGTGCTCTACGGGGCCAGTCGTGGCCCAGACCCGCTCGGGGACCGGGCGGCCGACGCGGTCGCCGACGCCTCCCGGCGACTGGCCGCCGAGCTTGCCATCCGTGACGAGGTGGACCACCGCCTGCGCCTGCTGGACGCCACGCGGGGCAGCGCCGGCGAGAGGCAACAGGGCGTGCCACTGGAAGAACTACGCCAGGTGCACGCCGAGTTGCGGCGCGTAGCACAGCAGGTGCCTGACGAGGACCTGCGCGGACGGCTGCTGGATATGGCCGGGCGGCTGGCGGGACAGTCCACCGCGCCCTCCAGGCCGGGCCCGCGGCTTACGCCCCGGGAACTCGACGTCCTGGCGCAGGTGGCGCTGGGCTGCAACAACGCCGAAACCGGGCGCAGGCTGTCGCTGCTGCCCGAAACCGTCAAGGCGTATCTGCGCAGCGCGATGCGCAAACTGGGAGCAAGCACCCGCTTCGAGGCGGTGGTCACCGCGCGCCGCCAGGGCCTGCTTCCCTAGACGATCTATTCCAAGGGGTTCAGTGGTTCGCGCGTCGAGCGTGGATACCGCTCGCCCACGGTCAGGCGCTGGCCGGTGCTGCGGATGCCAGTCGTGCCGCTGGTGGTAGCCGTGCATGGTGAGGGCAGGCTTCGAACGCCTGGATCGCTAGCCCTGCGAAGCGTCGGGAGGCCATGACCTGGGTGGCGGTAGATGTGGCGTGGATCCCCTTGTTGGCCATGAGTACGAGAATGAGGTCGTCCAGAACGAAGTCGGGCCTCAGGTGCCCTGCGTCCTTGGCTCGCTGGGCCAGTCCGGCGACTGCTTTCACCGTGTACTCGCGTCCCGCGACATCCGGCGCCCCCGGGAGGGTCGACAGGAAGGCTTCGGTGAAGCCCCGATCGCGTGCGTGTAGCTCACAGATCTTCTCGATCACCAGGCAGAGGCCACGCCACGGATCAGGATCTGCGCACCCCTCGTCGACGATGGTGCGACATGCGCGCAGCTGGTCCGCGAAGGCTTCGGCGACCAGCATCTGCTTGGTCGGGAAGTGACGGTACAAGGTGGCAGGTCCCACCCCGGCACGCCGCGCGATCTCCCGCATCGGCACGTCCAGGCCCTCGGCCGAGAGCAGCGCTCGGGCCGCGTCGAGGATGCGGTCGCGGTTGTCCATCGCGTCGGAACGCAGACTATGAGGCAAATGGTCGATCACTCTCTCACTTTACCTAAACGGACGGGGGCGTCCGTTACCGTCCAAGACGTAGAAGCTCGCCGAGATCATCGGGGCGCACAGGACGGGGACCGATCCCGGGCCGCGGCGTGAAGCCTCTTCCCGCCAGGCGGCGATCGGTGGCGGGTATGGAGCAGGATCGTGCTTGAGCGGTCCGAGAACGTGGAGACGACATTGAAGGCAATCGCGATTCAGACGTTCGGGGGTCCTGAAGGTCTGGCTGTTGTCGACCTGCCGGTACCCACACCTGCCGCCGGGCAGGTACTGATTGCCGTTGAGGCGGTGGGCGTCGGTGGTGTCGACACCGTGATCCGAAGCGGGGCTCTGGCCGCCTACGGCTTCAAGGAGGGTTTCATCCCGGGTGGCGAGGTGGCGGGCACCGTGACCACGGTCGGTGACCGCGTCGACGCGTCGTGGATCGGCCAGCGGGTGTGGGGCTTCACCGGCACCGGCGGAGGCTACGTCGAACAGGCCGTCGCGCCGATCGAGCAGATCCTTCCCCTACCCAGCAGCCTGTCCGCGGTCGCCGCGGTGACGCTCGGCAGTGCCGGTGCGGTGGCCCACTTCGGGCTTCGCCACGCCCATTTCGCTCCCGGGGAGACGGTCTTGGTACGCGGCGCGGCCGGCAGCATCGGGATCATGGCAGTGCAGCTCGCGGCTCGCGGTGGTGCCGCCGCGGTGGCGGTCACGACATCGTCGGCCGAGCGCGGCGAGCGGCTGCGCCGTCTCGGCGCGACCCACGTGCTGGATCGCTCCGGCCACGGAGAGAAGGAGGCTCCAGTGGGCTATGACGTCATCATCGACATTGTGGCCGGCAAGGACATGCCGTCGTTCTTCGACAGGCTCAACCCCAACGGCCGCATTGTGGCCGTTGGGGCTGTCGCAGGCCGGCCGCCCGCGGACTTCGGCACGAAGATCATGGCGGCGTTCCAGAAGTCGATGTCCTTCGCCGCTTTCAGCGCAGCCACCGTCGCCCAAGCCGACTTGCGTGCCGTGCGCAGCGAGCACTTCGCCGCAGCCAGTCGCGGCGAGATCGAAACAGTGGTGCACGAGGCGCTGCCACTGGACAAAGCCGTGCTGGCGCACCAGAAGATGGCCGCGGGTGAGGTCTTCGGGAGGATCGTGCTGACACCGTAGTCGAAGGTATCCACGCCGGGATTGCCGCGATCCCCTGCGCAGTCGAGGCGAGGGAGTCCAATGTCGGTGCGTGAAGACAGACTTGGACTCCCTCGCGACCGTGCTCTACGTGAAGACCGATGATCTGTTGAAGGGTTCGCCGCAGTTCGGGCCATGGCGGCCAGCCGTGGGCATTGCGCCGCAGCTCAGCGATGCCGAGTTGGTGACCCTGGCGATGATGCAGGCCATGCTCGGCTTCACCTCCGAAGCGCGGTGGCTGCGGCACGCTCATGCCCACCTGCGGTACCTGTTCCCCTACCTGCCCAAGCAGTCCGGCTACAACAAGCGCCTGCGCAAGGCGGCCGAACTGCTGCGGCGGGTGACCCGGCTGTTGGCCACCGACACCTCGGTATGGAGCGACGACGTGTGGATCGTGGATTCCACGCCGGTGGAGTGCGGACGCTCCCGCGAGACCGTCAAACGCTCCGACCTGGCCGGATGGGCCGAGTACGGGTACTGCGCCAGCCACAGCCGCTTCTTCTGGGGCCTGCGCCTGCACCTGGCGTGCACCCTGCAGGGCCTGCCGATCGCCTTCGCCCTGACCGGGGCCAAGGCCGACGAACGCGAGACCCTGCTGGACCTGCTCGCCGCCGAACCGCACCTCGTCGCTTCCCGGCCCGGACAGACGCTGATCGGCGACAAGAACTACTTCGGCCGCGACTTCGAGCACCAGCTGGCGGAGCAGGACATCCAGCTGCTGCGGCCAGCCCGCAAGGGCGAGCCGGACCGGCCCGGCGCCCCGCTGTTCAAGCCGTTGCGGCAGGTCATCGAGTCGGTCAACGAGACCTTCAAGGGCCAGCTCAACCTCGAACAGCACCGAGGCCGCACACCAAGCGGCGTGATCGCCCGCGTCATGCAGCGCATCCTCGCGCTGACCGCCGCGATCTGGCACAACGATCACACCGGCCAGCTCGTCCTGCGCTCACTGATCGCCTACGATCACTGACCCCTTGGAATAGATCATCTAGTCTTCTCGTTCAGGTCGGGACTTAACTGATCAACGCCCGCCGGGTCGTCCGGCGGGCGTCGGCATCAGGTCATCGGGTCCGTCTCAGCCCTTCTTGGGCACGTACTTCCCCAGGGCGATCATCAGGCAGTATGCGGCGTACGTCTTCGGGTCGTTCAGGTGGATCTTGATCCACTGGCCCTTCTTCTTGATGTACCACCAGACCCAGAGGGCCTGCGAGGGGGCCTCGCTCTGCTTCCGGCTCAGCTAATCATTGAAATGCTGGCTGTACGCGCTCCAATTGTTCTGCATGTCGACGTACTGCCAGGGCACGCCCCTGATGGCGTTCGGCCCCGACGGCGGCACACTCGCCTACGGCATCTCCGCCGCCGGCTACGAGGCCCCCCAGCGGATCACGCTCTGGGACATGGCCCACCACCGCGTCCGTACCACCCTGGGACCTGGCGACCCGCGACTCCGCCGTAGCCGTTATCGGCCTTGCCCTGGACTCCGGCGGCCGCACCCTGTACGCCGTCCGTACGCCCTCAGTCGGTGAACTGCGTGACGAGGTGTGGGACACCGGGCACCACCGCCAGCTCAACGAGGTCCTCCAGGACCGGCCACAGCCGTTCTCCGGCGTGTCCGTACTCGGGCGCCACGATGACTCCGGGCAGGAGAGGTCCTGATCCTCCGAGCAACCCCCGCGGGTGCGGGGACGACGCCTTGGGTCCCCCGGAACCCCGGAAAGGCCCGGGATCGGGTGACAGCAGCCACCAGGAATTCCCCACGGACGGCCAGTTGCGGTGTAACCGACGGTGATGCTGTGGGCTCGACGGCATTGGCCTGGTGGCGGGGCCTTGCCCTCCCTACTGCGGTGCCAGCCACGTCGCGATCTCGTCGACCACGGTCGAGGCGACATGTCCCGGTCGGGCGTATTCGGCTGGGGCGGGATGGCCACTGCCGGGGAAGAAGAGGTGGTTGGCGTTCTGGTGGATCCGGATCGTCACCCCGGTTCGGTGTGCCAGGGCGCGTTGCCAGAGTGCCAGATCGTCAGCGACGGTCACTTGGTAGTCCCGCCCGCCTTGCAGGATCAGCATCTGGCAGGCCAGTTTGGCAGCCGTGGCCACCGGGTCGTAGGCACGCAGGTCGAGCCAGTAGGCGGCGGAGAACCCCAGAGGCAGAAGTTCCGGGGGCGTGTCGGGTGCGAGGTGGGGGCCTGCCACCAACTCGGCTTGCCGGGTGAGTGCGGCCACCGCCTGGTCGGCGCTCGGGCCGGGGGCGAGCGTCGCGAGATAGCGGGCCGTCCGGACGGCCGCCTGGTGCATCGGCTCCGCGTCCGCGGCGAGAAGCACCAGGCCTGCGATCGTCGGGTCGGCGGCGGCGATCCGAGGCGCCGCCTTGCCACCCATGCTGTGGCCGAGCAGATGGATCCGGTCCGGGGCCACCTCGGGTTGCTGCAGGAGCAGTTGGACGGCGGCGAGTGCGGGCGGCAGGTACTCGTCGGCCATCGTGAAGTCGCAGGGCAAGCGGTCCGGGTGGGCGAAGGTCGGCTTGTCGAAGCGCAGCACGGCCACTTGGCGGGAGGCGAGTCCCCAGGCGAGGTCCTTGAGCGGCTTGTTCGGGCCGCTGGTCTCGTCCCGGTCGAACGGCCCTCCGCCGGCGAGCAGGACCACGGCGGGCCACGGTCCGCGCCCCTTGGGCAGGGTGAGTGTGCCGGGCACGGCGAGTGGCCCGGTCCCGAGCAGGACTTCCCGCTCGGTGAACCGGTCCTGTTGCGCGTAGAGCGGTGGCTGCCAGATGGTGCCACCGTGGGGATCCAGGCGCAGCCCGTGCAGCAGGCCGTCGCCGCCGACGGACGTGACCACGGTGAAACGCCCGTTGACGCAGGTGATCGCGATGCGTGCCCGGACCGGATCGGCCTCGCCGGCTTCGATCTCCGGTTCCTGGATCTCCCGGATGCCGCCGTGGCCGGCAGCTTCGGTCGCCCAGGCCACTCGCAACGTCTCGATGGAGACCGCGGCCCGCAGCGGGGGCGCGAAGAGTTCCGTGATCCGGTCAAAACGCTCTTCCCGCAACAGTGCGGCGAAGCCGCGTGCCACATCCAGTACCCCAGCCTCATCCATTCGCATAATTGAGAACGGTAGCAGTTGTGAGAAGGTTTGAGTATGGACTCCCTGAAACTCCTCGCCCACCCCATCCGGCTGCGGATCGTGCACGCGATGGGTGGTGGAAGACTGCTGACCACTGCTCAGCTGTGCGCGCGCATCCCGGAAGCCTCCAAGGCCACCGTCTACCGGCACATCGATCTGCTGGTGAGCGGCGGGATCCTGGAAGTGGCCGAGGAGCACAGGGTGCGTGGGGCAGTGGAGCGGCACTACCGACTACGCCAGGACCGGGCCGTCATCGGAGCCGAGGCGGTCCGCACGCTCACCCCCGATGACCATCGGCAGGCATTCGCCACCGCCATGACCGCCCTGCTCGCCGAATTCGACGCCTATCTCGACCGTGAGGAGGCGGACCCCGTGGCCGACCAGGTGGGCTACCGGCAGCACGCCCTCTGGCTCAGCCCGGCGGAACTGACGGAGCTGATCACCGAGCTACGCGCGGCCATCGTGCCAAGGCTGGCGAACTCGCCCGGCCCTGAGCGGGCGCAATACCTGCTCAGTCCGATCCACTTCCCGATCGAAACCCCGCAGAGGGAAGGCGAACGGCCGACGATTTGAGCCGGGCAGCCACCCCGTTGACGACTATGCACCGTGACATTCGCGGCCAGATGGCTTCCCGCTAAGAACCCATCTCTGAACTTCCCCTGATCGGTTCCATCAGGGGCCATCTGGCGGGGGATGTCGTGATCAGGTCCATGCCTGGGTAGCGGCCGATGACGAAGCCCGCAGCTTCGTAGACCGGCTTTCCGGCCTCGCTGGCGTGCAGTTGGATGTAGTGGATGCTGGCTTCGTGGAGCCAGTCGACCGACGTGATGCCGCAACGGGCCCTGGCGTACATGCCCGTCCTCATCGGCGCGACCGGCGGCACCGAGCGGCACTCTCTGGTGCTCGAACATGCCCTGCGGCCAATGTTCTCGTACCTGCACGCGATCGTCTCGCCCCGGCCTGTCTACGCCGCGACCAGCGACTTCGGCGCCCGGACAGGCGCCCTGGGAGAACGCATCACCGCTGCCGCCGCCGACTTCAGCCGCCTGCTGCGCGCGTGCGGACCTCGTGCACATCGCGAGATCGTCGACGAGGACCTCGCCTCCATGCAACGGCTGCTGGGAGAGACGTGACCGACGCGTCTGCGCTGCGACCTCCAGCTTGCGCTTCGCGCGGGTTGCCGGCTGTTGTCGTGCCACCGATGCCCACCGCGCCGCGCCCGTCCTCTGTGTTGACGTCTGGGTGGGTGGGGAGCACCTGGCCCGGGGCTGTCATCCGGGGCGGGCTGGGTCAGTGCTTGTGTGCGTGGTCCAGGTCGCTCAGCAGCCTTTCCAGGTCTGTCATGAGTGAGCCGTAGACGTGCCATGCGCCTGGTTTGGTGAGTCGTCCCAGGCCGATCATGTCGGTCATGGCATGGTGCCAGGTGAGGGTCTCGTCGATCGCTGTACGCAGCCGTTCGCGAGGGGAGGCTTCGGAGGGGTCTGCGATCAGGTGGGTTTCGACGGACCCCTGGACGGCCGCGGCGGCCAGGTGCAGGGCCTGGGAGTACCGGTCGAGGAACTGTTGCCCCAGATGGTGATCGGTGTGCCCGTCGTGGGCGCTGTCGGCCAGGGTGCGGGCGATTCCGCGGACTTGGATCGCTATGCCGCGCAGCACCTTGAACGCATCGCTGTCCGTGTGCGCCGTGTTCCTGCGTCGCGTGTGCGCGACGCAGCGCGTGTTCCAGCGCAGGCTCTCGTCGGCCTGCTGTACCTGCTGCTCCGCGTGCGTGAGCCGCTTGTCCAGGGCGCGGGCCTGGTGCAGCCAGCCGTAGCCCTTCGAGGAGAGCTGTCGCCGGGCGAGGCCGGATCCCATGTCGTGCAGCAGTGAGCCCAGGGCCTCGGCGAGGTCACGCAGAGCGGAGTCGGACTCGTTCAGATACAGCGGAGGCAGCACCACGGCGTTCACCGTGATGCCCGCGACCGCGCCGGTGAGCGTCTGCAGTACGGGGTAGAGGAGGTGACCCATGGGATCGGTCGCGGTAGCGGTCAATGCGATCACCGCCGTCGAAGCGATCTGGAGACGGTCGTCGGCGGTGCGGCGGGGACCGGCCAGGACCGCGATGAGAGCGATGACCGTGACGGCGCCGGCGGTCGGTCCGAGAAGCCGTGCGGCCGCGAGGGCGAGGATCAGGCCGGCGATCCTCGCCCCTACGCTCTGCGTCGCTTTCCTTACCGACTCGTACACCGTGGAGGCATTGACCATGAGCACGGCTGTGGCGACGGCGAGGTAAGGCTGGTTCTGGGGGACCCACGGGGCGACGACTGCCCAGGTCAGCAGGGCCGCGATGACCGTCTTGACCCCGTGCACCACATGATCGGCGCGCTTGCCTTGGAGCTGGCGGGCGAGGGCGCGTACCGGTGCGCTGACCGTCAGCGCCGTACGCTCCACCACGATGGTTGAATCTTGCACGACATCGATAGTGGCACCGTTTGCCCTTTTTGGCCGTGACGTCGGCCACGGTCCAAAACGGAGGGCGGCAACCACCGGGATTGCCCCCACGGCGCGGGGTCCAGCTCGAATGGCGTGCGTGCACAGCTGATCCCCGGTCCGCTGACGTTCACAGTCAAACCGCCGAACTCTTGCAGGAAGGCCTCCGCAGTGTCGTGCATGGGGAGGCCCACCGCTTCGAACATGGATCGCCAGCGGGCCGTGTCTACCTTCCGTCCAGGCGTCCATCCCAACGCCTCCAACACCTCATCTACCTCTGGCGACCAGCTACTCATCTGGGGCCCCGACTCCTCAGCTATAGGTGAGCATCGATCATCTCAGTGACCGACGTCACTGAACAGTGTGTGACCGCTTCACGGAAAGCGAGCCAGAACCCGATCTGGTTCTGGCACAGATCTTGGGGAGTGGTCGCGGAGTGTTACCTCGATGTTCGATTGCGAGGGGACATTTCGCGTGAGACCGCGTACGCCTTGTCGCCCCAAAGCCGGAAGTGACGCTCCATCAGATATCTGCTGGCGGCTGCTGTGGACGGCTGTGGACAGTGATGGTGCTGGTCATGCAGACCGATGCACCGTTCTGGGAGTCGCTGGTCTTCGATGGGATCGACGATGTGGATGTCGAGGCGGTTACGGCTGCATTCGGCACGGTCGAGGTGGTGGCGAACGGTCGCGCGGCCGGGGCGGCGTGTCCGGCCTGCGGCCGCTTCTCGGATCGAGTCCACGGCCGCTATCTGCGCAGGCTGAGAGACCTTCCGCTCGCCGACCAGGGCTTTCTGATCCGGCTGAGGGTCCGGCGCTTCATCTGTGGGTCGGTAGACTGCCCGCGTCGGACGTTCGCCGAGCCGTTCTCGCGGCTGGCCGCCCCGCACGCACGGTTCACCACTCGGCTCAACCACGTCCTGGAGCGAGTTGGGCTCGCGCTGGCCGGACGGGCCGGTGCTCGGCTGGCTGCCGAGCTGGGCTTCGGCGCGGGAAGGATGACCTTGTTACGCAGGGTCATGGCATTGTCCGATCCACGGTCCAGCACGCCGCGTGTGCTGGGCGTGGACGACTTCGCGATCCGCCGCGGCCAGACCTACTCCAACGTCTTGACCAGTGTCGAAGACCATCGCGCGGTCGATGTGTTCCCGACTCGCGAAGCCGGGCCGCTGGCCGCCTGGCTGATCCGCCACCCCGGTGTGGAGATCATCTGCCGAGACCGCGCCAGCGCCTACGCCGAAGGCGCCCGCCGCGGTGCCCCCGATGCTTTTTGCAGGTCGCCGACCGGTTCCATCTGTGGCAGGGCCTCGGCCGAGCCGTCGAGACCTGCGTCGCCGCCCACCGCGACTGCCTGCGCAGTCCCTCGCCCAGCAGCCTGCTACCGGGGGCCACCGGACTGCTTTCAGGACGGCCCCAGGACGACTCGGAGCCCGTCGGCCGACGGGCCGAGCGGAAGAAGGCAGCATACGCACTGGTCCACGAGCTGCTTGCCCAAGGCCATTCACGCCGGGCGATCGCCCGACACCTGGGCTGGGGCCTCAACACCGTCCTCCGGTAGGCAAACGCCGCACGCTGGCAGGACACCATCCGCGACAACCGGCCCCGACCCAGCAGGCTGGACCCCTACAAGCCCTACGTGGAGCGACGCTTCGCCGCAGGATGCACCAGCGTCACCCACCTCTACAACGAACTCGTTGCCGTCAACGCGCCCGTCACCTACCAGATGGTCCGCGCCCACATCGCCACCCTCCGCGAGTCTCCGGTCGGCACACCAGACCGGCCTCCGACGGTGCGCCAGGTGACAGGCTGGCTCACCCGACACCCCACCGCGCTGAGCGAGGACGACCATGCCGACCTGAAGGTGTTCTGGCCCGCTGCCCCGAACTGGACGCGGCCGCCGGGCATGTCCGCGACTTTGGCGAGATACTCACGGGTCGCCTCGGCTCCAGGCTCCCTACCAGGATCGACGCAGTCGACGCCAGTCAACTGTCCGGCCTTACCGGCTTCGCACTCCACCTGCTCCGGGACCTCGACGCCGTGATAGCCGGCCTCACCCTGGAATGGAGTTCCGGCAGTATCGAAGGCGCCGTGAACCGCATCAAGAAGATCAAGAGGCAGCTCTACGGCCGAGCCGGATTCGAACTACTCCGCAAGATGATCCTTCACCAATAGCACTTCGAGACGCTCCTCAAGAGCTGCGCGAGAACCGGATAGTAGGAACGGTCACGTCCGCGGGAGTGGTGTATCGACGGCCACTCGGTGATCTCTTCTTTGAGGCTATGCGGTGAGTTCCGTCGGGATGACTGTGTCGTCGGTTTCTGACTCGATCGGGTGGAGGCGGGCCTTGGCCAGCAGGTCGAGTCCCATGTAGCGGCGGGCTTCGGTCCACTCGTCGTTCTGCTCGGCCAGCACCGCGCCGACCAGGCGGATCAGGGCGGTGCGGTCGGGGAAGATGCCGACCACGTCGGTGCGGCGGCGGATCTCCTTGTTGAGCCGTTCCTGCGGATTGTTCGACCAGATCTGCCGCCAGATCTCGCGCGGGAACGCGGTGAACGCCAGCACATCGCCCTGAGCGGCGTCCAAGTGGGCTGCCGCCTTGGGGAACTTGGCCTCCAATGCGTCCAGGACGTGCCGCATCTGGGACTGGACTGCATCGATGTCGGGTTGTTCGAAGACGGTCCGCAGCAGCGTGGCCACCCACGGCTGGGCCGACTTGGGCACCTGGCTCAGCAACGCGCGGGCGTAGTGAGTACGACATCGCTGCCAGCTCGCGCCGGGCAGGGTGGCCCCGATCGCGTTGACCAGGCCCATGTGCGCGTCTGAGATGACCAGTTGGACGCCCGATAGGCCGCGGGCGATCAGGGAGCGCAGGAAGGCCAGCCAGCCGGCGCCGTCCTCGGCAGTGGCCACGTCCAGGCCGAGAATCTCACGGTGCCCATCGGCGTTGACGCCGACCGCGATCAGCGCGTGGACGTTGATGATGCGGCCGCCCTCGCGAACCTTCTGCGTGAGCGCGTCCACCCAGACGAACGCGTAGGGGCCGGCGTCCAGGGGCCGGTTGCGGAACGCGGCGACCTGTTCGTCGAGATGCTTGGCCATGGCGCTGACCTGGGACTTCGACAGCTGGGTGACGCCCAGGCTCTCGGCGAGCTTCTCCACTCGGCGGGTGGAGACGCCGAGCAGATAGGCGGTGGCGACCACGCTGATGAGGGCCTGCTCAGCCCGGCGGCGACGCTCCAGCAGCCAGTGCGGGAAGTAACTGCCCTGACGCAGCTTGGGAACGGCGAGTTCGACGGTGCCCGCGCGGGTGTCCCACTCGCGAAGGCGATACCCGTTGCGATGGTTGACTCGCTCGTCGCTGACCTGCCCGTATTCAGCATTGCAGAGGGCATCGGCCTCGGCGGACATGAGCGCGTCCGCGAACGTCTTGACCATCGCGCGCAGCAGATCGGGACTCGCCGCTGCGAGGTTGTCCTCCGCGAGGGCGTGCAGGGGCAGACTGTCGGGTGCGGTCATCGTGCTGATCTCCTTCGTGACTCGACATCTCGAAGATCAGCCGGTGGCCGTTCATCTATGCGGGCGTCACCCCGACGCGGGAGCAAACCCCCGGATCAGGTCGAACCCGTACACCACTTCCCAGGACGCAACCGTAGGAACCTCATCTGCGGCGGGCGTCTAGCCAGTACATACAGGTGCCCAGTCGTGGCAGGATGGCCTCATGTTGATCCGAAAGGACGATGCCGCGTAGGCGTCCCAAGGCCGTCCGTGCAGAGCGGTGGCGGCCACGATGGCAGTATCCGGTCCTGAAGGTCCCCGGTGTCTCCGCGCGGACTCGTGCAGCGATCCGCCGGGTGGAAGACCAGGAGCTGTGGCCCAACGCGGTCGCCAAGGCACTCTCGTGCTTCGAGTGGGCTTTTGAGCAGCCCGGACGCTACCTGGACGCCTCCGCCTTTGATTCGCCCGGGCTGGGAGACGCCCGCGATGACCTGGAGTGGGCGATGCTGTACCTTCCGCCCGGAGCCAAACGGGACTTGGGCCGATTGATCACGCGTATCGATGAGGAATTCGAGCGCCGCACCTTGCCAGAGCCCAACTACAGCGAGTGGGCGACGATGTGCTGGTGGTGGACCAGAATGCGTGAACGCTAACTGTGCCTGGGATCGAGCCCCTCCCTGCAATCGAACAAACCTGTCACCCTCTGCAACCACTCCCCAAGATCTGCGCCAGAACCCAAAACTCACCTACAAAGCCAGACGTCGACACCGCAGACCCATCCGAGGCGTTCGCGATCTGGCACGAGGAATGCGCCCGATCCCGCGGCATCGTCGATGCCGCCCAGTCCCCCGACACCACCGGGCGGTACCGAGACGACGTCTTCTCTCTCCGCTACATCCTCACCCACATGATCGAGGAATACGCGCGGCACAACGACCACGCCGACCTCCTCCGCCAGCGCATCGACAAATTCGCCGAACAGCAGTGGACGGCAGGGGCCGGTCCCCTGACCGGGGCGGTCGACGGTCCCCGCGGGTGCGGAGCGCCGAAGGCAAGGCGTCGGCCAGCGCGAAGCGCACTGAGACCGGCTGGCACATCCCGCAGCGCGTGAGAACGCGAAGCGCGCGGCCCGACGAGAGCGCAGCGGACCAGCGGGCACGTGGCAAGGCGGTCTGGCAGGCACAGCGCGCCGCCCCCACACTGGCACCGACCGCGCGAACACCACCACCAGCACGGGCATTCGCACGAGCGAGGAAGCCGCGGGCGGCGGGAAGAGCGGCTCGGCCGCGGTCGCCCATCCGTTCCGCGAGACCGTCGCCGCAATCGAGAACGCCCTCGACCTCGACCACCACCGCTCCGGCAGCCTGGTACGCCTGGCCCCCTACCTCCACCAGCACACCGCCAGCCGCATCGGCAGCCTCTCCCGCCTCCTACGACGCGCCGCCATCACCGCCATCCTCGACGGCACCGAGAAGACCACCGGCCCCGCCCTGGACACCATCACCCTGGACCACCTCGCCGAACAGCACTACCGCCCCCGCACCATCACCCACAAACCCACCAGCACCAACCGCGCCACCCGCACAACCACCCGTCACCAGGACGAAGCAAGACAGCAAGGGCCCGGCGCCAGGCTGCAGCCGGGCATTGTCGCGACCACAGACCCGCAGCGGGCGCGGGTGGCGCGGCCCCGCACCAGGCCCTGTGTCGGCAGACAGCAGCCGCGCCTACCGGCTCGCGCAAGTATCCCAACGGTGTTCTCCAGCGCCGATAGCGTGCACTCCGGGAGCAGGCCAAGGAGTACGCATGAACGATCCGGTCAACGCGGCATCCGCAGCCCAGGACCCCGCCCTGGACAAGGTCCTGGCCGCCTGCAAGGAGAAGCTGCCTTGTGACCGCCTCGGCGGAGTCGACGCGTTCACCACCACGGTAGCTGCGTGATGTTGACGGCGACCGCGGTGCACGGGATCGGATCGCCGATCACCACCGACATGGCCGCGTCGGGGTAACCGGCCGCTCTCGTGCAGCACGATCACAAGGAGGGCTCCGTAAGCCTCTTCCAGGCCGGCCAGTGCTCCCGCGCCCTGGCCGCGCTGAAACCGATCGAGGCGACGAGCAGGGCCTGAACCACGGCGATCAGGGCGGACAGCGTCCAGAGCCATTCGGGATTGGCGGGCGGCGGGCCGGCACTGACGCCGTACCTGCCCCGGGGATCGACGGTGACGGTGATGTGGTCACCGACAGCGAGGTCCCCCGCGCCGATGGCGCCGAGCGGCTGGTGGTGGGAGGCGTCCGCCAGGATCGCTTCCGTTCCGGCGTCGAACGGGCTGGCGCTGCCCTGCAGAGCCGTCACGACCGCCGGGACGGGTCGGCCACGCTCGTGCAACGCCTGGTCCTTCAGAACGATCCACCCCACAAACATGGTCACAGCGACGCAGACGGCCACCGCGATCTCCCGTATCCGCGCGCTCTCCTCCGTGTTCTCCGTCCGAAAGTCGTACAGGACGAACGCCAACCCGATCAGACCACCCACCAACACCACCCCGACGAAGCCCATGACGAACGTGTTCCGCCATCCGACGGGCGTCAGCGACGCACCGTAGACGAGGCCGAACGCAATCGCCGTCAGCATCGCGCTCGCCGGCACCGCGAGTGCCACCCACGAAAACCGCACGAGCCATCTCCGCCCGGTAGTGCTCACCGGTTCCTCCCCAAGTCTGTTCCGGTGTGATGCCCACCCTTGGTGTGGTGATCGCCCCGCGAAAGCCGCACGAGTCCTGGCCCGGAACGCTCCGCATGGGGTTTACCCGTCGTCGGCGTTCAGATCACGTGGTAGCCGCAGGCCGAGCTTCTCCAGCAATTGCAACTTCTCTGAAAGGTCAATGCGGTGCTCGACGATGACGGGGGCAGGCGGCTTCTCGGCGAGCAGACGGGCCACCCCGTCGAGGAGGACCTGGGGATCGTGAAACCCTGCCGTCGGTTCGACCACCCGACGAGCGGGCAGCCCGGTCAGATCCGTCAGGTGGTCCTCCGCTCCGGGCAGGTGCGGGCCGGTCAGCAGCAGCCCGCCGGCGGTCGCCTGCCGGACGGTCTCCGGCGGCGCTTCACGCAGCACCTGCTCCACGAGGCCCACCACCGGCTGGTAGGCAGGGGCCACGACGGCGCGCAGTTCGGTCGGCGACAAGGTCACCTCGCCCGGCTGCCGAGGGAAGACACGATCCTCGGTGATCATCGATCCGTAGACAGGCCCGGGGGTGGGCACCGTTGACGATGGCGCGAACACGCCGCCGTGAACGACGGCGGCCCACGCCGACTCCAGGCCGGCGTCGAGCCGGTGCTCGGCCCGCAGGTGCTCGACCACCGCCTGGGCCAGACCTCGCGTGCCACCGGCCACCAGACCACCGGCGATCGCCTCGCGCCCGGCGACGACAGCGACCGAGGTGCGTAGCCCGTCCTGGTGCACCACGACACACGCGGCCGGCTCCGGGTCCAGGCCGGCACCGGCCAGTGCGGCCACTGCCTCGTCCACCACCGTGACCACCGCCGCCGGCCACAGCTCCTGGACCTTGTCCACGGCCGGCTCCACCCCCGGGTGTGCACCGGCTCCGGGTGCCACGAGGACCACCGACCCGATCGGCGCCGACAGCCACGCCCGCTTCGTCATACCGGCCAAGATCTGCGCCGCAAGCGACGCATCCGCCCCAGGGCCCGGATTCCAGGCCAGCTCCAACACCACCTGCGAGTAACGGGCGTCGCGCCCTGTCACCTGCACTCGTATCTCGTCCAGAGCCCACCAGAGCACGCAGCTCGCACCGTTTTCCTGTGCGGCGGTCTTTGATGATTGACGACCTTCAGTGGGATCTTTCAAGGACGCCTCCGGTTTCGTCGTGCTGCCTCGCCGCTGGGTCGTCGAGAGGTCGCTCGCGTGGATGATGCACGGTCGCCGCCACGCAAGGGTGATATGGAGACTCGGTAGACCCACCGACGCACCTCTGTCAGGCGGTTGCCGGCTCGGTGAACTGGTTGGTGTCGAAGAGCTGGTTGATGTGTCCGCCGAGTTCGGACCAGTGCCGTCCGGAGAGTTCGGCTGCGGCGCGGGCATCGCCGGTTGCGCAGACCTGGACGAGCTGGTCGTGGTGCTCGATGGTGTTGCGGCCGCCGAGCAGGGTGGAGAACTTGCGGTAGAGGATGCGGTGGATCTGCGGGTGGAGCTGCTCGACGATCCGGCTGAGGACGGGGTTGTCCGAGGCCATGATGGGGACGGCGTGGAAGCGGTCGTCCGCCGTGAGGGCGGCGGCGGTGTCGTTGGCGGCGACGGCCCGTTCGAAGTCGCGGTTTGCATCCCGCATGCGCTCCAGGTCCTGCTCGGTCATCACCGGCACGGCGGTCTCGATGGCGAGCTGGTCGAGGGAGCGCAGGACGGCGAGGGTCTTTACGGCGTCGCGACGGTTGAGGGGGGTGATGCGGGTATAGACGCCGGGCTTGGCCTCGACGAGACCGATGTCAGCGAGCCGGGCGAGCGCCTCGCGCACCGGGGTGCGGCTGAGCCCGAGGCGCTCGGCGAGCTCGCTGTCCTTGACCTTCTCTCCCGGGACGAGTTCGCCGCGCACGATGGAGTCGCGCAGGCGGTGAAAGACCTCATCGCTGAGGAGGCGGCGGGAGACGGGACTGTCGAGTGACATATTGCGTACAGTACATCGGACCGGCAAGAGCTTGTTCGTCCCCGTCATCGGGCCTGGACACGGCGGACGAGTGCCTGGGCCAGGATGACGGCGGGATCGATGAGGGGGACGTCCACGGCGTCGGTGGGCAGGCCGAGTGGGATCTCGGTGCAGCCCGCGATGATCGCCTGCGCTCCTTGTGCGGACAGCTGTTGTGCGGCGTCGGCCAGGGGTACGGCCGCTGCTGCCTGGTCGCCGGCCTTGACGGCGCGGATGGCGGCCATGACCTGGTCCTGCCGGCTGGTTGGGTCGGGCAGAAGCAGGCGGATGCCGTGGCGTTGGAGCCACTCCTGGTACAGGCCCGCACGGAGGGTGCCGGTGGTGGCCAGCAGTCCGGCGGTGTGGACAGTCGGATCCAGGGTGGTGAGGTGGCGTGCGACTTCGGCGATCATGTGGATGATCGGCAGTCCGACGTGGTCGGCGATGCGGGGCACGAAGGCGTGCGCGGTGTTGCAGGGGATGGCGATGACGGTGGCGCCGGCCTCGCGCAGGACCCGGCTGCCATTGAGGAGCCAGGGGGTCGGGTCGGGGCCGTTGCCGAGGAGGGCCTCGGTGCGGTCGGGGACGGTGGGATCGGACCAGATGACTGTCCTGAGGTGGTCCTGGTCGCTGTGGCCCGGAGTCATCGACACCAGTTTGGCGTAGAAGTCGGCGGTGGCCGCCGGTCCCATGCCGCCCAGGATGCCGATGATCTCCGTGGTGCCGGTCGAGCTGGTCACTGCGCGGCATCCTTCTGAAGTGCCGGTGCGAGTTGCGACTGGGGGGCGGTGTCGTTGACAGCGGCCCCCTGGCTCGGGCCGTGTTCGGCCTTCCGCCGCTTCTCGGAGTTGTCGATGACGGCGGCGGCGAGGGAGTTGCCGATGACGTTCACGCCGGTGCGGGCCATGTCGACGATGAAGTCCACGCCGAGGAGCAGGGCGATGCCCTCGGCGGGCAGTCCCATGCTGTTGCCGGCCGCGATGAGGACGACGATGGAGGCCGAGGCGACTCCGGCCATGCCCTTGGACAGGAGCACCAGCACGCCGACCATGAGGAGCAGGGCGGGCAGGGAGGTGTCGCCGCCGTAGGCGTTGGCGAGGAAGACCAGGGCGGCGCCCATGTAGAGCACGGAGCCGTCGGTGTTGAAGGAGTAGCCGAGGGGGACGACGAAGGAGGTCGTGGAGCGGCTGACGCCGAAGTCCTCCAGCTTGCCCATGAGGGGGGCCAGTACGGATTCGGAGCTACGGGTGACGAAGGCGATGCCCGCCAGGTCGGCAATCGACTTGAGCAACTCGACGTAGCGGATGCGGTAGATCGCGGCGATGAGGGGGAAGAGCAGGCCGAGGACGATGGCCAGGCCCGCGTAGACGACGGCGATGAAGCCCGCGAGGCTGCGCAGGTTGCCGAAGCCGTAGTGGGCGACGTCGTAAGAGATGAAACCGAGCACCCCGAGCGGCGCGATGCGGATGACGTAGCCGACGACCTTGAACATCACTGCGGCGACGGACTCCAGCACGGAGGCGAAGGGCGCCGCCTTCTCCCCGATCGCGGCCATGGCCACGCCCACGAGCAGGGCGAAAACGATGGCACCGAGCAGGTTGCCCTCCCCGAACGCGGCGAAGATGTTCTTCGGTACGGCGTGCAGGACCAGCTCGTGGAAGTCGATGCCTTTGCTCAGCCCGTGAAGGTCCTTGGCGTCGGCCCCATGGACGGGGGCGCCCTTGCCGATGCCGGTGAACTTGGCCAGGCCCACCGCGATCAGCAGGATGACGGTGGTGACGATCTCGAAGTAGAGGATGGCCTTGCCCGCGATCCGGCCGACCTTCTTCACCGACTCCATACGGGCGATGCCCAGCACGATCAGCGGGAAGACCAGAGGCAGGACGACGACCTGCACCAGGTTGAGGAAGACATCGCCGAGGATCTTCATCTGCACGCCGGCACTCGGCGCCAGCGTGCCGATCAGGGCTCCGAGTCCGACAGCGATGATCGACTGCACGCCGATCGGTATCCGCAGATATCGCCGCAGGAGGCCCGGCCGGGCTCCGGAACGCCCGTCCGTGCTGGTCGGGGTGTTTTGTGAGTTCACCTGAGCTCCAATATATTGCGCTCTGCGTATTGGACGGTAAGACTGGGCCGCAGACGGCGACCTGTCAAGACGTCCCGCACGAGCACGCCGGCCGGGGCCGGCGGTGATGGCTAGGAGCTCAGATGGCACGGAACACACGCATCGAACACGACCTGGTGGGGGACAAGGAGGTCCCGGCCGACGCCTACTACGGAGTGCACACGGTGCGGGCGGTGGAAAACTTCGCGATCACTGGTTCCACCATCTCCCAGTTCCCGGAACTGATCGTCTCGCTGGCTGCGGTCAAACAAGCCGCAGCGACAGCCAACCGCGATCTGGGCCTGCTGCCCCAGGACCTGGCCGGGGCGATCATCGCCGCGTGCGAGGAGATCCGCGGCGGGCGGCTCGCCGACCAGTTCGTCGTCGACCCCGTCCAGGGCGGGGCCGGCACCTCGACCAACATGAACGCCAACGAGGTCATCGCCAACCGGGCCCTGGAGATCATCGGCCACCCCCGCGGCCACTACGAGGTCATCCACCCCCTGGACCACGTCAACCTGGGCCAGAGCACCAAC
Organism: Streptomyces camelliae; assembly: GCF_027625935.1. Taxonomy (NCBI): domain Bacteria; kingdom Bacillati; phylum Actinomycetota; class Actinomycetes; order Kitasatosporales; family Streptomycetaceae; genus Streptomyces; species Streptomyces camelliae. The sequence goes on along the minus strand of NZ_CP115300.1, from coordinate 9,234,279 downwards.
GACGTCTACCCCACCGCCGTCCGCCTCGCCCTCGTCGCCTCACTGCGCCTGCTCGACGACCGCCTGGGAAAACTGGCCGCCGCCTTCACCGCGAAAGCAGCTGAGTTCAGCGGCGTCCTGAAGATGGGCCGCACCCAGCTCCAGGACGCCGTCCCGATGACCCTAGGCCAGGAATTCACCGCCTATGCCGTCATGATCGAAGAGGACCGCCAGCGCCTCACCGAAGCCGCCGCCCTGCTCCTGGAGTCCAACCTCGGTGGCACCGCCATCGGCACCGGCATCAATGGCCACCCCCGCTACGCCGAACTCGTCTGCGCCCGCCTCGCCGAGATCAGCGGCGAACCCGTCCAGCCCGCGGACAACTTCATCGAAGCTACCCAGGACTGCGGTGCCTTCGTCCAGCTCTCCGGCGTCCTCAAGCGAGTCGCCGTGAAGCTCTCCAAGACCTGCAACGACCTGCGCCTGACCTCATCCGGCCCCACCGCCGGGCTTGGGGAGATCAACCTGCCTCCCGTCCAGGCCGGATCCAGCATCATGCCGGGCAAGGTCAACCCGGTGATCCCCGAAGTCGTCAATCAGGTCGCCTTCGAAGTCATCGGCAATGACCTGACCGTCACCATGGCCGCCGAAGCAGGCCAACTCCAGCTCAACGCTTTCGAACCGGTCATCGCCTACAGCCTGCTGCGCTCCCTCGCCCACCTGCGAGCCGCCTGCGACACCCTCACCACCCGCTGCATCCCCGGCATCACCGCCAACCGTGACCACCTCCACGACAGCGTGCACCGCTCTATAGGACTGGTCACCGCACTCACCCCGCACATCGGCTACGCCGCCAGCACCAGCCTCGCCCGCCAGGCCCTGGCCACCGGCCGCCCCATCAAGGACCTCGCCGCCGAAACCGGCATGCTCACCATCGCCCAACTCGACACGATCCTGCGCCCCGAACACCTCACCGGGCACTCTGCACAGGCAGCAGCAAAAGTCAGCCCATGACCCTGGCAAAGAGCCCGCCGGGAACTACAGGCCCCAGCAAGCACCGCCAGCAAATAAGCGGTCCCCACAAGCGTCGGAGAGCGCCTCCGCAGGCCCAAACTCAACCCGTCAAAACGATCAGAGGTTGAGAAACACGCTCTTTTAGATCCTCACCACGCTGTCGGCAAGGAACGGCGGTCCGCAGCAACTCTCCTTCCGTCGTCCTGCGGCGATCTCAGCGTGCGCCCGGATCAGGGCCCGGGCGCGGACGCCAGGGCCTCGCCGCCGTTCGGGCCGTACCCCGGGCTGGCGACGGTGTTCCCCCGGCCTCGCCGCGCTCGGCACGGGCCTCGCGTACGGACTTCCGGAGTGCGTCCATCAAGTCGACCAGCTGCGAACGCCGGACCGGCTCGGCCGGACCGGCGAGCTGACGAGTGTGGAGCTTGGCGTCGACCAAGGCTGCAAGGGCCTGGGCGTAGCGGTCGGTAAGGCCGGGGATCTCGGCGAGCGCGTCGACACTGCGGACCTCAATGAGGTCGAGAGCGGCGGCCAGTTCCTCCACGTCGACCACAGCGGTGCGGGAGGGGGAGTCGTCGGCCGCCTTGGTGAAAGCGTCCTGGAGGTGGCGCAGTCGCTCGGCCGTGAGATCGAGGGCTTCCACGTCCGTGCGTGACTCCCTCAAGGCCCGTAGCGCGGTCAGGTCGACCGCCTCCCGGGGGCCGGCGTCTGGCTCCTGGTCGCCGTGCCCGGGGGGCGGCGGCCGGGGGTGCGAGCAGCTGCTCTGGCATCGCCGCCTGCTGGTGCGCGGCAACGTCGTATGCCCGGCCCCGCACGCCGGTCACGCGGCTGCGGGATCGGAACCGCGACACCGCGCGCGGCCTGCCAGGTGGAGTGGCCGAACTACTCCAGCCAGGGCAAGGACTGCGACGAATACCCCTTCAGCACCACGGAGGAAGGGGCCTACAACTCGGGCGGGAACTTCTCCGCATGAGCCCTGACGAGCCGTGACAACCAGAAGGCCGGCTCCCAGCTCTCCGGCTGGTACAACGATGACCGGATCCTCGACGGTGACGCCTTCTACGTGAACGTGAAGTAGCCGTCGCCGGCGGGGCGGGCAGCACGCTGCCGCCCCGCCGGCAACCTCAGGTCCACAGCTGGATCACGAAGCGCTCGAAGAAACGGTAGGCGTCTAGATCTTCCGCGGGGTCCTCCTGCCGAGGACCCACCCATACGAGCACCTGGTAGGGGCCCGGACCGGCGAGCTCATACTCCTCCGACTGGGGCTCCTGCTTCAGACTGACCAACTGGATCCACCCGGACTCGAAAGAGATGCTGCCCGGCTCCCCCAGGCTCTGGAACCCCTCTCCCGACGGCGTATCAGGCAGCGAGTCCCACACCTCCACCCGCACCCTGGCCCGCTGGTCCTCCAGATCCGACGCGACCACCACAGAGCCCTCGTGGGCCAGGAACGCCGAATTGTCCGGGAGCTGCGAGAACGTCTCCTCCCGCTCCGGATCGGTGTCGACCAACGCGAACAGATGCCGCTCCACCCGCACCACCGCCGAGAACGACGACTCCAGCAACCCCACTTCACCCTCCCACCGCTGAACGCCGCGCCAGTATCCCAACAGCAGCATGGCGCAATTGCGGTGACCGTCCGGCCGGGCGCACAAGCCGCCCAGCACCGGCGCAGGCAGGCCGCCTGGTCGGGCTGCCTGATTCTGCCAGGGCCCGCTGTTGTCGGGGCGCCCGCGCCGACGCGCCCAGTTTCGGCAGGCAGCCGCAGAACACACTGCACCGGCTTGCCCGCCCGCTCTCCAGCGGCAACTGGACAGCAAAGTCGTTCAAACCACTATAAAGTCCCGCTGCACTCGCTCCACGTCAAAGGGGGGAATCCTTTGCGCGCACGTCTTGCCGCCTCGCCCGTCTGCTGTCGCCCTCGCCGGTGTCTTCTTCAGCGCACCGGCCGCGTCCGCGGCGTCCCTGCCGACCACCAACACAGCCCACCGCTGCATCCACCACACCACCGGGCTGTGCGGCTGGACCCACCACCAATAGCCCAAGGACAAGTACGAGACCGCGAACTGCAAGGACGCTTCCGTCTCGTACTCGCGGCACTCGCAGGGCACCTGCTCCCACCACCGCAGCGTCCGCTACTGGTTCAAGTAGAACCGCGGCCCACCGGCCGGGCTCGCCCGTCTCGCCCCGTCTTCCGGCCTGCGTGGTCCGGGCGGCGGGGCGTCGTGCATCGTCGAGCGCGCGGTAGTCGCTGAGGTGTCGAATCCGTCGTCACGTTCCGGCAACAACTGCACCCGTTCCGTGATCAGTTGTCACTGTGGCCGCTCGCAAACCGCACTACCGAGGGCCTCGTGCGTCGCTATCTCCTGCCCGTGTCCGCCGCCGCACTGCTGCTGACCGCCGCCTGCAGCAGCGGAAAGCCCGCGCCGAGTGTCGACGGCGGCGTCCCGGTCGGGAAGCGGGCCGCATCTCCTTCAGCGTCGCCCTCGGCGAGCGCGCTGAATCCGGCCGACGCGCCGATGGTGACCTGGTGCCACGAGCACCCGCTCTCGGATCTGTGCACGAGCGCCGGGAGTCCCGAGCCCAGGTTCACGTACCCCACTGCCGTCGTCAGCAGCAACATGGAAAAAGCGATGAAGTACTGCTTCGCGCATCCGGAGAGCTGTTTCCCCAGCCCTAGCCGGTGACCGCCGACGCAGGGGCGTCGACGGTTTACGCTGCCGCTGTCCCGCCATAAGGGTGCTCGGGACCGCCGGGCCTTCGAACAGGCCCGGCACCGGGATGCCACTGTGGAAACTGGCACGCCGGCATCCGGCGTCCCATCAACTGTCAGTGCCCACCAAGCGGATTGGCGGACACAGTGCTTCAAATGATCTTCGTGGTGGCAGCAATGCTGATGGCCACCTTCGCCGGACGGCTCGCGCTCGTGGCGGTCCGGACGGTGCGGCTGCATCGGCACGGCGTGCGGACCGCCGGATCCGTCATCAGTATCTGGGAGGACACCGACCGCGATGGCCCGCCCCAGATGCTTGCGCAAATCGGGTTCGACCTCCCTGACGGCCGTCGTGGGGGGTGGATCCACATCCCGGCTCGCCGCCGGGGCGGCGCGCTCCACGTCGGGGATCGTCTCCCCATGCTGTACGACTCGCAGCAGCCATCGAGGGCGCACGTGCTCCCAGATGGCTCACCCCGCCTGCTGGTGACAGCGGGAGTCATGGCCACGCTCGCGCTCAGCGCCGTCGGCTTCGCCTGCTTCCTGCTCGGGCTAGCGTCCGTAAGCTCCTGACCGGCCAACAGGTGCCGGAAGATCTCCGCGACCGGACTGGGCAGCCCGGTCATGGCCTCTCAAAGCAGCCTGACCCCGGCACCACCACGGCGGGCCGCCCCATCGGGGCGGCCCGCTACGTGCGCGTGACCACGGCACCCGCCATCGACCTGCGCCGCTACGGACGCGACGACCTGCCCGACATCCGGCAGAACCTGCTCGCCCAGCTTCCCCACCCACCACTTGCACGCTGACTTGCGGACAGGCCCGTAAGGGTTCGCGCGTGCCGCCGTCCGGGATGATGAGGTGGCACGGTGACCAATCATGATGAGGCGGCGACTGTCCGACCGTTGACACTGGCCCGGGTGCGCCGACACCTGGAGGCCGGCGAGCGGATCGTCGGAGCCGAGGCGCTGCACGGCGGCGCCACCGCCGACATGCGGAGGCTGACCATCGGCACGCGGGACGGAGGCACCGGCACCTGGTGCTGCGCTCCTTCGTCGCCCCGACCCGGCAGGGGCCGACCGAGGACCTCCTGCACAGAGAGGCCGACGCCCTGACCACGCTCACCGGCACCGGCGTGCCGGCTCCCGGACTCGTCGCCGTCGACCCGACCGCCGCGCACTGCGAGTACCCCTCGCTCCTCATGACCCACCTACCGGGCCGGACGGTCCTCGACGACGAGGGGCTGGAGACGCGCCTGCCCCTGCTGGCCCGTCAACTCGTGGCGGTCCACGCGGTGCGGCCGGCCGTCCGGCCCCGGGAGTACGTGGCGCTGACGACCGCCGACACGGTCGTGACCCCCGAGGGCGCCGACGCCGCGGTCTGGGCCGCCGCCATCGACGTGATCCGCAAGCCCGCGCCGCGCTACGAAGGACGGTTCCTGCACCGGGACTTCCAGCCCGGCAACGTGCTGTTCGCCCTGACGCCCGAGTACCCGGCCGGTGCCGCCGGTGCCCGGATCACCGGCGTCGTCGACTGGGCGGCGGCTTCCTGGGGCCCGGCGGACCTCGACGTGGCGCACTGCTCCACCAATCTCGCGCTGCTGCACGGCCCGGCGTGGGCCCTGCGCTTCACCGAGGCGTACCAGGAGGCCGGCGGGATGCTGGCCGCAGCCGCGGACGAGCGGCTGTACTGGCAGGTGCGGGAGCCACGGGTCGTCGTGGTCCGCGCCGTACACGCGGCCGCGCAGCAGTTGCTCATCGCCGTTCATCCGTCCAGCGTTCCAGTCGCCACTGACACAGGCCACTGCACCGTCAGCGGCCCGGCGCGGCGGCGGCGCCGACGCCACCGCTCGTGGTTTCCCTGACCGGCGGCAATCGGCATGACGTCACGCAACTGATTCCGCTGTTGGACGCGATACCCCGGATCCGGGGACTTCGTGGCCGCCCGCGCAACCGACCCAAGTGCCTCTTCGCTGACCGCGGCTACGACTTCGACAAGTATCGCCGTCCGCTATGGCAACGAGGGATCAAGCCCCTCTTCGCCCGTCGCGGCGTTGCCCATGGGTCCGGCCTGAGCCGCATCCGCTGGGTGGTAGAGCGGACCTTCGCCTGGCTGCACCAGTTCAAACGCCTGCGGATCCGCTACGAGCGGCGGGCCGACCTCCACCAGGGCCTGCTTGAACTCGCCTGCTCCATCATCTGCCTGCGACGCTTTCGAAAGGCTGTCTGCCCCCAGCAATAGAATCCCTGCGCATGACGTCCCGTCTGCACGGCACTTCCACATCGCCCCGCCAACAACAGCATGCCGAACCCAGTACCGACGAGGGTGACGACAAGGGACTGCTGCATGATCGGGTGACAGCGGGGTTTATGCAGCCACAGCTGCGGGTGGGGTCATGATGGTCTCGTACTCGACGGGGGTCAATCGGCCCAGGCGTCGTTGCCGTCGGCGCCGGTGGTAGGTCCGCTCGATCCAGGTGACGATCGCGATCCGCAACTCCTGGCGGGTGGCCCAGACGCGGCGGTCGAGGACGTTCTTCTGCAGCAGTGCGAAGAAGCTCTCCATTGCGGCGTTGTCGCCGGCGGCCCCGACCCGGCCCATTGAGCCGACCAGGCCGTGCCGGGTGAGGGCTGCGGCAACCTTGCGGGAGCGGAATTGCGATCCGCGGTCGGAGTGCACGATGCATTCAGCAGCGGGGCCGCGGCGGGCGACGGCGGACTCCAGCGCGGCCACCGCGAGGCGGGACTTCATCCGGGCGTCGATGGAATAGCCCACGATACGGCCGGAGTACACGTCCTTGACCGCGCACAGATACAGCTTGCCCTCGCCGGTCGCGTGCTCGGTGATGTCCGTGAGCCACAACCGGTTCGGCCCGTCCGCGGTGAAGTTCCGCCGTACCAGGTCATCGTGGACTGGTGGCCCGGCTTTGGCGTTCTTCCCGCGGCCCCTGCGTTTGCCGAAGGCACTCCACCAGCCGTTGTCCCGGCAGATCCGCCAGGCGGTCCGCTCTGCCATCACCTCACCAGCGGCGCGGGCCTCGTCGAGAAGGAAGCGGTGCCCGAACTCGGGATCGTCGCGGTGCGCGTCGAACAGGGCGTTGGCCCGGTATGCCTCGGTCAGTTCGGCGTCGGTGGCGGGCCGGGCCAGCCACCGGTAGTAGGGCTGGCGGGCCAGCCCGAGCACCCGGCACGTCACCGCCACCGGCACCCGGTAAGGGGCATCGGCGGCGGCCAGCTCGCGGACGAGCGGGTACATCATTTTGCCGGCAGGTTCGCCTGCGACAGATACGCCGCAGCCCTTCTGAGCACCTCGTTCTCCTGCTCCAGCAACCGGATTCGCTTGCGGGCCTCGCGCAGCTCGGCCGACTCACCCGACGTCGTTGCGGGCCTGACGCCCTCATCGGTCTCGGCGCGGCGCAGCCACTTCGACAACGTGATCGGGTGGACGCCGAAGTCGGCGGCGATCTGTTCCAGCGTGACGCCGGGCTCGCGGTTGCGCGCGACCCGCACGACGTCCTTGCGGAACTCCTTCGGATACGGCTTGGGCACTGCAACATCCTTCCAGGCCGCTTCTCAGCAAGCCAGGTCAGGTGTCACCAAACCCTGCAGCAGTCCCGTTCGGCAGATGTTCCCCTGACATGGATCGAGGAACACTTCGGTCGAGAGCACCTGAAACACATTCAGGACCAGATCCGCTCCCACAGCAGCGACGGGACGATTCAACTCAAGGCGCACACCGAGGAAGTAGCGATCTACTTCGCAGACGCTCCGCGTGGGCCGTTGTTCCCGCCGGTCACACCAAAGGAAGTCGATGCCGCCGAGAGCATCATCGGGCGCCCGCTACCGGAACTCCTCCGCCGGATCTACACCGAGGTCGGCAACGGCGGCTTCGGGCCCGACGCCGGCCTGGCCTCTGTGACCGGCGGCCAACGCGCATCAGGGCACCTGACCGACTGGCCCTGCTCGGTCCTCAGACACGAATGCAACCGTGCGGCGGGGCTACCCACGTCGTGGCTGTACCTGACATCGGGAGGCTGCACGATGGAGTGGCACGTCTCGCTGCTCGCAGCCGACAATCCAGTGCTGCTCTATGACACGGACGGCTGGGTGCCGAGCTGGGGCGAGGATCCCCATGCCGGCCTCCGGTACGCGACCGCGTCGCTGCGGAAGTGGCTGTGGACTTGGGCGAACGGTGGCGAAGTCTGGGCTGAAGCACTCAGCCTCGCGTGACTGATACGCAGTTTTGCCCTCGGTCCCCCAGGCTCGTCATTCTGAAACGATCAGTTACTGGTGTTGCGCCGTGCCCGCCGCAGGCTGCTCCGTCCCGCAGTACCGACACTTGCCGGCAGCGGCGGGAACGTCCTCGGAGAGGCAGGCGGGGCACGTCTTCACCGCACCGGGCTCCTTGAAGGCGGCCACACCACGCCGGGCCTGGAACTTCTTGTACGGCACGACGATCAGGAAGTAGACGACGGCCATGAAGATGATGAAATAGATGACCGCCGAGATGAACGACCCGATGTCGAGGAACGTCGCCTTGTTCCCGGGACGCCCGAGCTGCCACCCGAGGCCGAAGTTCCGGCCCCCTTGCGCCCGCGCGATGATCGGGTTGATCACATTGTCCGTGAACGACTTGATGAGGGTACTGAACGCCAGTGCGACGATCAGCCCGACCGCCACGACGACGATATCGCCCCGCATCAGGAAGTTCTTGAATCCCCTGAGCATCGTGTCTCTCCGCGTCGGCGCCGATTTAACTGACTGATCGTCAGAACGTTAACCGCCCTGCACGGTGAGGCGAGGGCGTGACGCGCGGGAATCACGACATCCAGTCCGACAACGCACCACTGGACGGCCGGTCCGTCCTACGTGCTGGTAAGACTGGCAGTGATGGGTTCCGTCCAGGGAAGTGGCGTACGGGTTCGACACGGCTGGAAGGGCAGGTACGGTCGACGAAGCCGGTACGCCGGGCGGACACCGGGATCCCGGCCAGCCCCCCGGTCAGTGGATCCAGCCCGAGCAGAAAGATCAGTGGAGCAGGGCCAGAAGCCGATGTCGCTGGTGATAACGGCCGGACAGCGTGGTGACTCCCCGCAATTCCAGGTCGTCCTGAGTCGCATCCGGGTACCCCGAATCGGGCCGGGCCGGCCACGCACCCGTCCGGACAAGGTCCGCGCGGACAAGGCATACGGCTCCCGAGCGAACCGCGCTTACCTGCGCCGACGCAAGATCCGCTGCACCATCCCGCAGAAGCGCGACCAGATCGCCAACCGCAAGAAGCGAAGCTCTCACGGCGGTCGGCCGCCGAAGTTCGACAGGGACGACTATCGGGCGCGCCATGCGGTGGAGTGCAGGAACTCCGCAGTTCACAGACCCGCCCAGGCAAGGCCCACAAGCAACGCCCAGCATCAGCAACAGGATCGTGGGCTACTCCATCGATGGGCGGATGAAGTCCCGCCTGGCCGTGGCCGCCCTGGACAATACTGTGGCCCGGCGTGGAGACGTCGACGGATGCATTCTGCACAGCGATCGCGGATCGCAGTTCCGCTCCCGGAAGTTCGTCCGGGCGCTCGACCGCGTCGCGGATCTGCGCGACCCATCCACCCGTTCGCGGACCCATTCGGCCGAATGAAGTGGTCGTCCAACTTGGGTGACAAACGATCCAACTTCGATGTCAGAGGACATCGCCAATTGGTGTAGCCGCTCGGGCCCGGGCCTGGGCCCCCGCCTGGCTGTCATCGGTAGTCAAACCAGATGGCTCCACCAAATGCGCTGCTTGCGCCACTGATCACGGCTAGTAGCTGGTACGGCACGCGCTCGACAACCAGGTGTACCCCACCCCAGTGCAGTTCGAGGAAGGGACGTGGGGATCGGCTCTCTGCGCTTCGCGATGCCATGGAGGCCTCCGACTCATCGGGGATGCACTCCACACGGTCGCGAACGATCCGTGACTTCCATGGTGTACCCGATAGCCCTCTCAGACAGACCTGCGCGCCCCCTTACGCCGGATGGTGGGCTCCCATGCCCGGGAACGTGGAACGGCACTCCTTGCCCCGCGCAGCAGTCTTCTTTTACATCTGGACAAGACGATCATTGCGAAGTCGCACGCTCACCTTCAGCAAGTCCTTCTACCAACGCGGCTGATCAACCGCCGAGTCTCAGGTCCCTTACAGTCCCTTACAGGTCTTCTCCCAGGCGCTGAGGGCCTGGGAGACAGCGGAGCGTGAGGCCAGCTTGTGCCGGAGCGCGTCGTGCGAATGCTGCGCTACGACCGGGTGCGGGCGAGGAACACGGCCAAGGCGCCGACGACTTCGGGCTCGGTGGTGGCGAGCCCGAAGCCGCGAACGCCGGCTGGTCGATGTCGGCGCCGGGGACCAGGCGGGCCAGTTCGTCTCGCACAGCTTCGTTCCCGTCGCGGGGCTCGGTCTGCTCCAGCGCGCCCAGCTCGCGCAGCGCCTGGAGCTCATCGGTGCGGGCCGCGATCCGGGCGGCTTCGCGCAGCTCGGCTTCCCGCGCGTCGGCGGCCATGGCGTCGGCGGCAAGCTCGGCCTGGACGACGACGTCGGCGTCCGGAGCGTAGACGGTGCCCGGCGCCGCGACGGTGAGCAGCTGCTCGATGCGCTCGCACGGCGCCAGCTCCGCTCTGCGACGGACGTCGTCGGCCAGGTCCTCGTGCTGCGAGTCCTGCTGCACGTCGAACCGGGCTTCCTCGACGGCCAGCGCGACGGCGCTGGCGTCCATGCCCCTCCGCCCGGCGCCATACGACGCGGCGCCGACGCGGGCGTGGTCGACCGGCTTGCGGAGCTCGGCAACGCGAAGGGCGAGCGGGCGGCGGGTACCGCCGCCGAGCGGCCACATCCTGGTCAGCTTCGGCCTCGTATTCGCAGCGCGACTCGGGAGCGGGCCGCCGCCAGAGCGCTGTACGGCGGCCCGCCGAATAGTTGTGACTGAGCAAGCTACTTGGCCCCACTGGCCAAGTACCGCACTCAGTTCGGACCTCGGTCCCTGGCGGCTTTCACCTACCGGAAGGGTGCGGGAGCGCCCTGGTCAGCTGCCGCAGGCGCATCCGGCGACGGCCTTGGCCTCGGCCGGCGTCTGGGCCGGGTCGACGGCCTGCTCGTCGGGGGTGCAGCAGGCGGTGGTGCCGCAGCAGACATCCGGCGCGCCTTCGGTGCTCTTGCCCAGGGTGTCGGCGTCGGCCTTGACGACGTAGACCTCCCACGGCTCCTTGCCGGGGCCGGTGACCCAGACCTTGTCCTGGAGGGCGTAGCAGCAGGAGGTGTCGTTCTCCTCGAAGGTGGCCAGGCCGGCGTCCTTGAGTCGGTTGGTGGCGGCGTGGACCTGCTCGGTGGAGGCAACTTCCACGCCGAGGTGGTCCAGGCGGGTGTCCTCGCCGGTCTCGCCCTCGATGAGGACGAGCTTGAGCGGGGGCTCGGTGATGGCGAAGTTGGCGTAGCCCGCGCGGCGCTTGGCCGGCTCGGTGCCGAACAGCTTGGAGTAGAAGGCGATCGAGGCTTCGAGGTCGGCGACGCGCAGGGCGAGCTGGACACGGGACATGGCGGTCTCCCAACGACTTGTTTCGACGTCTGTCGATATAGCCGACCTTGCCACCGGATTAGATAACTGTCAACATAGAGAAATGTCGAAACAAGCTGGTCTGCCGGTGCTCGGACAGGACGACGAAGCGGCGTGCTGCGCGCCGATGGTCCGCGAGCCGCTGGGTGAGGAGTCCGCGGCCGAGCTGTCGCGGATGTTCAAGGCGCTCTCCGACCCAATCCGGCTGCGGCTGCTGTCGCTGATCGCCTCCCACGAGGGCGGCGAGGCGTGCGTGTGCGACCTCATCGGCCCCTTCGATGTCTCCCAGCCGACCATCTCCCACCACCTGAAGGTGCTGCGCGAGGCCGGGCTGGTCGGCTCCGAGCGGCGCGGGACCTGGGTGTACTACTGGGTGCTGCCCGAGGCCCTGGCGAAGCTGTCCGCGCTGCTGGAGATTCCCGCCGTGTCCGCGAAGGCCCCGGCGTGAGCGCGCCCGCGCCGCTGGTGCGACGGGCGGCGGTCGAGGGGCTGGGGACGGCCGCGCTGGTCGCGGTGGTGGTCGGCTCCGGGATCCAGGCCACCGAACTGACCCACGACGTCGGCACGCAGCTGCTGGCCAACTCGTTGGCCACCGTCTTCGGGCTCGGCGTGCTCATCGCCTTCCTGGGCCCGGTGTCCGGAGCGCACTTCAACCCCGCGGTCACACTGGCCGCCTGGTTCACCGGCCGGCGCACCGGCGACGGCCCCGACCTGCGTGACGTCGCCGCGTACGTGCCCGCCCAGGTGGCTGGGGCGATCGCCGGTGCGGTGCTGGCCGACGCCATGTTCGGCAAGCCGTTGGTCGCCTTCTCCACCCACGACCGTTGGGCCGGGCACCTGTGGCTGGCGGAGGTCGTGGCCACCGCCGGGCTGGTCTGGCTCATCTTCGGCCTGACTCGCGCCGGCCGCGCGCACTTGGCGCCGCTGCTGGTCGCCTCCTACATCGGCGCGGCGTACTGGTTCACCTCCTCCACGTCCTTCGCTAACCCGGCCGTCACGATCGGCCGGGCGTTCACTGACACCTTCGCCGGCATCGCCCCCACCTCCGTGCTGCCCTTCCTCGCCGCGCAGCTGATCGGCGCCGCCGCCGGTCTCGGCCTGGTCGCCCTCTGCTTCGGCCGCCCGGCCACCGCGGGCGAGGTCGTCGTCCCGCACGCCGGGCAGCAGCCCACCACCCGTTCCGCCGAAGAAAGCGCCCTGGCCTGATGAGCACCTCCGCCGTTCCCTCCGTGCTGTTCGTCTGCGTGCACAACGCCGGCCGGTCCCAGATGGCAGCCGCCTTCCTCACCCACCTCGGCGCCGACCGGGTCCAGGTCCGCTCGGCCGGCTCCGCCCCCGCCGACACGGTGAACCCGGCCGTCGTGGAGGCCATGGCCGAGGTCGGCATCGACATCTCCGCCGAGACCCCGAAGGTCCTCACCGCCAAAGCGGTGCAGTCCTCCGACGTGGTGATCACGATGGGCTGCGGCGACGCCTGCCCCTACTTCCCCGGCAAGCGGTACCTCGACTGGCAGCTCGAAGACCCCGCCGGGCAGGGCGTCGCCGCAGTTCGGCCGATCCGCGACGAGATCGAACAGCGGATCCGCGGCCTGCTCGCCGAACTCGACATCGAGCCCGCAGCGTGACGCCCGCCGAGACCGGCGTGCGCATTGCGCCCCTGCGGCCGGAGCACGCCGCACAGGTCCTCGCGATCTACCAGCTCGGCATCGACGAGGGGAACGCCACCTTCGAAACCGCCGCGCCCACCTGGGAGGCGTTCGACGCCGCCAAGCTGCCCGACCACCGCCTGGTCGCCCTCGATGAGGACGGCCAGGTCCTGGGCTGGGCCGCCGTGGTGCCGGTCTCCGACCGGTGCGCGTACGCCGGCGTCGTCGAGCACTCCGTCTACGTCCACCCCGACGCCCGCGGCCGCGGGGTGGGCCTGGCCCTGCTGACCGCCCCGCTCGCCTCCACCGACGCCGCCGGCATCTGGACAGTGCAATCCGGAATCTTCCCCGAGAACGGCGCCAGCCTCGCCCTGCACCAGCGGGCCGGCTTCCGCATCATCGGCACCCGCGAACGGATCGGCCGCCACCACGGCACATGGCGCGACGTCGTCCTCGTCGAACGCCGTAGCCCCGTCATCCGCTGACCGTCCGCACGCTCAGGCCATGCCCCCGCTGCGGCCAGCTATCACGCACACCGGCCAACTAGCGTACTCAAGGGCCAACTATCTCGCTCAGTCACAATAGTTTTATAGCAGTCCCTGAATTCGACCGTGTCAGAAGAACCGGAATTCTATGGACTGAACGTGCGTGAAATCCGCACGCAGGCCAGCGGCTCGGGTGCCCCATGCCGTGAAATACGACTCGGTGATGGCCTCAGCAACGATCGGATGCAGGTCATCCTCCGTCGCGCCAGCTTCCTGTAGCTCAAGGATCTGCTTCGCGTAGGTGGGTGAGATGGGCGTGGTGATGGTGCGCTCGCGGCCGTCGTCCGAGCTGCCTCTGCAGGCGAATCCGGAAGTACGCCGTCACCTCCACCATCATGCCGCTGGAGATGGCTGCCTGCTCGCGTACTTGGGCTCTGACCTGCGGTTGCCACTCGGATTCGGTCTCCTCCACCAGAGCGGCCTGGAGGCGCTTCTGCGGGGTCGTAAGCTTCCCGGCACGATAGCGCTCGACCGTCCGGCGCGAGACGCCCAGGCGATCCGCCAGGGCCTGGGTGGACCCCTTCGCCCGCGTGAGGAGGAATTTCACCTGAGCCTTTGCGGATTTCGGCGCGGGCCGGGTGAACACCTTCCGCTCCGCCCGTGCGAGGGCTTCCAGGACCTTGCCGCGGCGCGGGGCCAGCTGCTGCTCGTCATCGCTCATGCCTCCAGAGAGTCATATCGGCACTGCACCGCCGCCACCGGGCGATCGAGTTCAAGAAGTTCCTGATCCGGATCGACAAGGCGGTGCCGACCGGACTCGACGTGCACCTCGTCTGTGACAACTACGCCACCCACAACACCGCCGAGATCAGGACGTGGCTCGGCAAACACCCCCGCTTCCACGTCCATTTCACCCCCACCGGCTCCTCTTGGATGAACCAGGTGGAGCGGTGGTTCGGCCTGCTGACCGACAAGCTCATCCGCCGCGGCGTCCACACCTCCGTGAAAGCACTGGAGGACGACATCACTGCGTGGATCAACACCTGGAACGAGAACCCGCGGCCCCTTCACCTGGACCAAGACAGCCGACGAGATCCTCAACTCCCTCGCCGACTACCTCACCAAGGTCGGAACCACCGGCCAGAAACCAGAGCAGAACTAACCCTCAGGATTTCTGGCGCATCACACTAGCCGAGGTCGTCGCAGAGGTTGTGGATAGTGCCGTGCACGAGCGTGACGGTCTTGAATCCCGTCGCGCTGAACTCGATCCGGTAGACGCCGTCGATGGTGTAGAGGCCGCGCGGCAGGTTGCTGGAGCCCGCGGGCAGGCGCGCGATGACCGGCCCGACCACGTGCCAGACCATTGAGCCGTCAGTACCGTATTCGATCACAGCGCTGCCACTGGCGTCCACGAGGGCGCTCGCGCCGGTGGCGGCGTTGCTGACGTTGAGGAACAGCGCACCGGTAGCCAGCTGCCGCTTGGGCTTGCCGTCCGGGTAGGTCTCGACGACCTTCGTGCGCACCTGGTTCACCGTCACGTCCCAGTGCACGGGGAAGTCGCACAGCAGCCCGGCGGGCGCGTCGTATGACGGCGGGATCGCCTCGGGCATCCAGCCGTCGTGTGACGCGGCAGACGGCGCGGACCCCGCGTCGGCGCTGCTCGCGGCGGCGGACACCGTGCCACCTGCGAGTAGGGCGGAAACGGACAGGGCAACCACCAGGAATCGACGCACGAGTACTCCTAATCCTCTGCTTCTGCTTACTGATAGTGAACGGCAGGGCAATGACTGCCCGGCCGGGTTTCACTGTCCGCCCCCGGATACGCGGCGCATATCCCTAGACCTAGGGGGAGCCGGTTGCGATACTCCTGCGGTGTCCCCCGCGCCCGCGCCGCTGCTCGTCGCCCACGCCGCGCGGCAGGCTGCCGCACGCGCCGACAGCCTGGCCGACCTCGGCGGCGAGCTGGCCCGCCAGCTGCACCGGCTCGTGCCGCACGACGGGTACATGCTTTCCGGCAAGGATCCGGTCACCGGCGTCGGCTGCTTCCTGGTCGAGCACCAGGGCTACAGCTGCGCCCACTTCCGCCGCATCAAGGCGGCCGGGCTGCTCGATCAGCAGCCCTACCCGCCCCGGCGACCCGCCGACCGGCCCACGAGCCGCCCAACTGTCGCGGTGCTGGACACGACGGCCACCGCGCCGCCGGGCATCGTGCCGCTGCTCGACAGCATGGCCGGCGACGGCTGGGGCAGCGAGATGCGGCTCGACCTGGTCGATCGCGCCGCGCACTGGGGCACGCTGATCCTGCTGCGCGAGCGTCGCCGCCCGCCGTTCACCCCGGCCGACATCGACAACGCGCGGCAGGTCGCGGCGCCGCTGGCCGCCTCGCTGCGCGGTTACGTCGGCCGCGCCAGGCCGCATCCCATGCGCACCGCGATGCCGCCCGGCGTGCTCGTCATCGACGAGAACGACGGCCTCGCCTCCGCGACCCCGACCGGGCGCGAATGGCTCCGGATGTGCTTTCCCAACGTGATCCTCGACACGGACGAGGATCTCTCGCTGGCGCTCTGGAACGTCGCGGCCGCCGCCCGCCGCCAGAGCGAGCCCGTGCTCAGCCGCATCCCGACCGGCCACGGCTTCGCCGCGCTGCAGGCCCAACGGCTGACCGGCGCCCGACGCGGCGAGGTGGCCGTCACCATCCAGGCGGCCGGTACCGGCCAACTGCTGCCCGCGGTCGCCGCGTGGTACGGCCTCACGCCCCGGGAACGCACGGTGATCGACCAGGTCCTGGACGGCCGCTCCAGCAAACAGATCTCCCACACCCTCGACCTGTCGCAGCACACGACCAACGACCATCTCAAGGCCATCTATCGCAAGATCCGGGTGAACGGCCGCGACGAGTTGGTCGCTACTCTCTCCTGCTAATACTCCAGTCTGGTTTCGTGATCTATCCGGTGGGCTCGTCGGCGGTCCGTTGTCGGGAGTGGTTGCGTCGGGCTGTCGCCTGGTGGTGTCTGCGCCAGATGGACCAGGGCGAGCGAGTGTCATCTTTCCGGCAGCACTGCCGAGCCGGTCGAGGCGGTTGTCGAGGATGAACGTGGCTGGCGCGTTGCGTCGCAGCGTGAGCGGTCCCGGTCACCGCGAGGCGGATGCCGAGTTATAGTCACGAGGTCGCGAAAAACGATGTTCCGCGGTCCACCCGCCGGACATCGCACATACATCGATGCAGATGGTTCTGATCGGTGAGCGTCTCCTTGCCGAGATCGGGCACCCCGTCCGCTTTCGGCGCTGACCATCGCCGGCGCGTGCCGGCGCAACAGAGGAGCGCAGCATGCAGAAGACCATCGCCATTGTCGGAGCGGGACTGGGCGGGCTGACGCTCGCCCGGGTGCTTCAGGCTCACGGCGTCGCCGCGACGATCTACGAGGGTGAGGCTTCGGCGACGACCCGTACGCAAGGCGGCCTGCTCGACATCCACGAAGAGACTGGCCAGGTCGCAGTTCGCGCAGCCGGTCTGTACGACGAGTTCCTCACTCTGGTCCGCCCGGGCGAGGACGCCAAGCGCGTGGTGGACCGCCACGGCACGATCCTGTTCGACATGCCTGCGGACCCCGGTTCGGCCCGTCCTGAGGTGGATCGTGGCGAACTGCGGCGCCTGCTCATCGACTCGTTGGCGCCCGGGACGATCAGGTGGGGTCACAAGGTCACCTCGGTCCGGCATCGTCCGGAGGGCGGCTACGTGCTCACCTTCGCGGAAGGTTCCGCCACGCGCGCCGACATCGTCATCGGCGCGGACGGTGCCTGGTCGAAGGTGCGTCCGCTGCTCACCCCCGCCAAGCCCGTCTTCAGCGGAACCTGCTTCATCGAGATCGCCCTCGCCTCGGGCGGCCAGGAGTGCCGGGCGAGCGTGGCCGCGATCGGCAGCGGCACGCTGATGGCGGTCGCGCCGGGCAAAGGCATCATCGCGCATCGCTACGCCGACGGGCACGTGCGCGGATACGTGGCGCTGAACAAGCCCGAGGAGTGGATGAGGTCGATCGACTTCGGCGACCCGTCCGCGGGCCTCCGTCAACTTGCCGACGAGTTCGATGGCTGGTCGCCGCTGCTCACCGCCTTCGTGACACAGAGCGACGTGGAACCGTGGCTCCGACCCATCTACGCCCTGCCCGTCGGGCTCAAATGGGACAGGGTGCCCGGCGTGACGCTCGTCGGCGACGCCGCGCATCTGATGTCGCCCTTCGCCGGCGAGGGTGCGAACCTCGCCATGTACGACGGCGCGGACCTGGCGAGCAAGCTGGTTGAGCAACCCGACATCGAGGTCGCGCTCACCGCCTACGAAGAGCGGCTATTCCTGCGTAGTGGCGACGCCGCCAGCCGCTCGGCGCAGAACCTGGAGATCTTCTTCGGCCAGGAAGCACCGCAGAGCGTAGTCACTCTGTTCGATCGCTCCTGACACCTCAGTCCGGGTTCGCGATCTTGTCGCGGACCCGGTAGGGAGCGGGCACGGCCATCGCATGATCATCGGGGATTGTGTCGACTCTTGAAGATCGTGCGGTGGCTGCACGGCATAGCCCAGACCCTGCCCGTTGGTGGGCGATGTTCGACCAGGTCATGGCCCGGATCGCGGGCCGGTTCCGGCGGGTTGAGCCCCGCGCGTCAGCCCGCTCCTACCTGCTCGGGCTGCTGTCGGGCGTGGAGCGGAAGAACTGCTGGCAGATGGCCGAGCAAGCGGGCCATACGCGCCCCGGGTCGCTGCAGCGTCTACTGCGCTATGCCTGCTGGGATGCCGACGCGGTCCGCGACGACCTGCGTTCCTACGCCGCGGAAAACCTCGCCGCCCCCGACGGTGTCCTGATCGTGGACGAGACCGGCTTCCTGAAGAAGGGCCGGTCCTCGGCAGGGGTGCAGAGGCAGTACACCGGCACTGCGGGACGCATCGAGAACTCCCAGGTCGGCGTTTTCCTTGCGCTGGCAACCAGCCGGGGACGTGCTCTGATCGACCGTCGGCTTTACCTGCCCGAGCAGTCATGGGCTGATGATCCCGAACGCCGCCACGCTGCGGGAATACCCGACGAAGTGCGGTTCCAGACCAAGCCCTTTCTGGCCGGGGAGATGATCGCCGCAGCGCTGGACGCCGGAATCACCGCGCCCTGGGTGACCGGTGACGAAGCCTACGGCCAGGACCCACGTCTCCGCGCCGTCCTTGAGGCACGCGGCACCGGCTATGTCCTGGCCGTCGCCTGCTCGACGCGGGTAAGGATCAACCACGGCCGCACTGCCGTTCGCGCGGACACCGTTGCCGGCCGGCTGCCCGCCACGGCCTGGCATCGTCAGAGTGCCGGCATCGGCGCGAAAGGTCCTCGGTACTACGACTGGGCCTGGATCCACATCGGCATCGGCGCGAACCGACACCTGCTGATCCGACGCAACCTCTCCACCGGTGAACTCGCCTTCTATCTGTGCTGGTCGCCCGCCACGGTCTCCCTGGCCGAGCTGGTCCGCGTCGCTGGTGTCCGTTGGAGCGTGGAGGAGTGCTTCCAGGCCGCGAAGAGCCAGGTCGGCCTGGACCACTATCAGGTGAGGCACTGGACCTCCTGGCACCGGCACATCACGCTCGCCATGCTCGCCTTGGCCTTCCTGACCGCCGTCGCCGCCGACGCGGCACCACAGCGGCCAGCCGGTCCGCACTACTTCGACCACAGCCTCGATCCGGTCACGCTGACCGTGCCCGAGATCCGCCGTCTCTTCGGTGCCGTCTTCAACCCGCCTGCCGTGTCGACGGCCAGGCTGCTGCACTGGTCCATCTGGCGCCGACACCACCAGGCAACAGCCCGACGCAGTCACTACCGACGACGAACCCCCGACGAATCCGCCGGGTAGATCACGAAACCAGACTGGAGTATTAAGCCGCAAGGCGAACGTCTACCTGGACAAGCTGATCGGGGAGTCCGGTATCAGCCATAAGCGGTTGGCGCACCGGCTGAACGAACTGTGTTTGGCCGAGGGCATCGCCAGTGAGTACACGCACACCTCCGTGGCCAACTGGACCCGCCGGGGCATGCAGCCGAGGTGGCCGGTCCCCCAGCACATCTGCACAGCGCTCGCCGAACGCCTCGGGCGGGCCGTGAGCCTGGCCGATATCGGCATGGAATCAGCACAGAGCGACCGCGTGACCGGTCTCGCCTTTCCGCGAGATCAACGGCGGGCGCTCACCGAAGCGGCCTCGTATTGGAGTAACGTGAACCGACGCAACTTCCTGGCCGCGACGTCCTTCGCCGCCTCCGCTTTCTCTGAACCGGTGACCCGCTGGCTGGTGAGCCCCACCGAGCCTATGAGGCCGTCGCCCGGGGTCACCGCCCTCGGCCGCGCGCATATCGAAGAGCTGCGCACGGCGGCCAACAGCGCACGAATGTGGGACTCACGGTTCGGCGGGGCTTTGTGGAAGTCCCATTCGATCACCGAGTACCTGGACGAGCGCGTCACACCGCTGCTGCGCGCCCGGTACTCGGAACGGGATGGCCGTGAGTTGTTCTCCGTGACCGCTGAGATGGCCCGCCTGGCAGGCTGGACAGCGTTCGACGCCGGCCAGCACCAGGCCGCGCAGCGCCACTACATCCAGGCTCTGCGACTGGCCAAGGCAGCGGGCGACATCCACCTAGGCTCGTACATCCTGGCCACGATGGCCATGCAAGCACTGATGCGTGGGTTCGCCTCACAGGCCATCGACATGGCTCAGGGGGCCTACGAGCGGGTACCAGCCGCCGACCCCCGGGTGCTCGGCTTCGCCAAGCTGATCGAGGCACGCGCGCACGCACGGGACGGGGACGTGCGCGCGGCCTGTGCCTGTTTGGCCACCGCCGAGCAGCTTGAGGAACGCGGGCGGGCTGAAGGCGTTGGAGAGCGGCCCTGGATCGACTTCTTCACCCGGCAGCGCATCGTCACAGATGCTACTGAGATCTTCCGGGACCTGGAGCGTCCGAAGTCGGCCTTCGCATGGCACGCCCTGGGAGCGATGCCCGGGGATGCGTTCGCCAGGTCCAGGGGCATCCGGCTGTCCGTCCTGGCTACCGTGCATGCCCAGCAGGGGAACCTGGACGCTGCCTTGCCGCTGGGGCAGGAATCGCTCCAGCTCTTCTCCCGGCTACAGACCGCGCGTGGCCTCGACTACATCAAGATCTTCACCAGCGCGCTTCACCCATGGCGCCGCGAACGGTCCGTCATGACCTACATGAGCCAGGTCAAGGCGCTGACGTCCAGTCTCCCCTCCTGACACCCGCAGAGGCGTTGCCCCAGGGCTGGACGGTGGGCGGCAGCTGGCGAGGAAAGACCTTGCCCATCTACTGCAGTTGCCTGGTCCGGTCGTCTTCCGGCTGACCGGTTCTCGTTCGGTTCATCCCCGGCGGCGCCTGCGGTAGCGCGCTGGCTGCCACGGCGGGTTCGACCGGCCGCCGGGTACTGCCGCGTTCGGCGAGGGCGCTGCGGCGGCTTCGGAGGCGGGTACGCCGCCTGGCGCCGCCGGATCTCCTCAACGAAGTGTTGGATCTGTCGCAGTCGCTCCGGCGAGAGCTCCAGCCGGGGCGAGCCCATCACGAGGCCTCCGTGGTCACAGGGTTGTCCCCCGTACACTCGCCGCCGCCCGCCTGCTCATGGGCCAGCCCGCTGGTCGCGTCCCGACGGCTGGCCCGGCGACTTCGTTCCCCGTCTCGCAGGACAGATCACCCTCGGCCGTCATGCGGTGGGATCCACGTTCCAGTTCTCCGGCAGATCGCCGCCGCAGAAGACGCAGACGAAGTCGTCCTCGCGCACGATGTTGTGTTCCTGGCAGCCACGGCAGCGCCGGAACACCACTTCATGGGTGAAGCTGGCCGGCCGCCCGAGCTCTACGTTGTCGAGAGCGCGGGCGACTTCCGACCAAGAAGTGACGTCTGGGCAGTACCCGGTGGAGTGGTTGCTGACCTCGCTCACGACCCACCGGTCCGCCTCACGCACGAAGCGGATCTCGCCTGCACTCAAAACCATTGCTCCGCCGGCACAGGCCACGTGCTCGCTCCGCCGCGGCGCCAGCCGAAGCGCACCGTCCGTGCCGACCACGAAGGTGAACGGTTCGGCCAGCTCCACCGCCGATCGCCCAGCGATCCAGTCGCCGAACTCAGCCGCCGAGCTGATCCGGCATCCGCCGCTACCAGGCCGGACCGCAGCCTTCAGCTCGACCGGTCCGACATATTGGTAACTCCGCCCCCGCGCACTCACGTGAGCCAACCTAGAGCACTTCCGACACACGCCCTAGGGCCTGTGTGATGTTGTGATCAACCGGTTGCCTTCAGGAGGTCGTTGATCCAGATCATCGAGGCACGGAGGTGGAGGCCGGCGAGGTAGCTCTCGGGTGTTTTGTCGTGTCGAGTCGCGATGCCCCGCCAGGCCTTTAGCTTGTTGATCAGGCGCTCGACGGTGTTGCGCTCCTTGTAGAGCTCGGCGTCGTGGCGTGTGGGGCGACCGCCCCGTCTGCCCTTCTTCTTCCGGTTGGCGGCCTGGTCCGTCTTCTCCGGGATGACTGCCTTGATGTTGCGACTCCGCAGGTAGGAGCGGTTGGCACGGGAGGAGTAGGCCTTGTCCGCGGCGACAGCGTCGGGCCGGGTCCGGGGCCGCCCGACGGGAAGACGGATGCGCACCTTCTGCAGCACGGGGACGAATTGCGGGCTGTCGGCGGCCTGTCCTGCGGTCAGGACGAGGGACAGCGGACGACACTTGCGGTCTGCGGCCAGGTGAATCTTGCTCGTCAGTCCACCGCGGGATCTGCCGAGCAGGGCCTGGCTCAAGCGGAGCTTGCGCCGTCGCCTGATGTGCCGCCGCTCTTCGCGCTCGGGGTCGTCACTGCCGTGCTGTCCGCTCTGTTCTGGCGGGCCGCCCCTTTTTGCCGGGCCCGTTCCTGTTCGACGGCGGCTTCCTCAAGGGCGTCCAGGACCTCCTTGCCGATGCGCATCCCGGCCGCGTCGTGGTGAGCGCGGGCCGTGGTGGAGTCCACGCTGACCAGGGATAAGTCCGTCTGTCCCTGGCGGGCGGCCTCAGTGATCAAGCCTTCGAGCAGTGCGGTGAAGACTCCGGCGTCCCTCCACACCCGGAAGCGGCCGTAGACCGTCGGCCACGGTCCGAACTCGCCGGGCATCTCCCGCCACTGGCTGCTGGTGCGGAACCGCCAGATCACCCCCTCGAACTGATCCCGCAGTCGTGTGGGGTACGGTCCGTACTCGCCTATCGGCAGGAACGGCTCGATCAACTTCCACTGTTCGTCGGTGAGTTGCCTGCGTGTCACGATGGTCTTCCTACCGGATCCCCCGTCCTGAGGGACCCGGATCGGCAAGATTGATCACGACACCACACAGGCCCTAACACGGATCAGTCATGGCTTTCGTAGCGACACGCAGCAGGCAAGGGGTGAGGAGGCGTCAGCAGATCATCCGGGAGGGCTAATGCTCATTCAATACACCTGATCTCCGGGCCGCTTCACGCTCTGACATGACGGCAGGCGGGGCCGTATATACCCCGGTCGGCCCCCGCCCCGAGCCTCTCGATATGCACCGATATGAGAGCTATGAGTACGTTTGATCGCAGTCGGCTGACGAGCCGGCATCTCCGAGATATCCAGACAGGAGAAGCGACGTGAAGCTCGCTCGTTCCACCATGGTGACCGCAGGTGTCTCGGCCGCCGCGGCACTCGCCGTGACCGGCATCACCTACGCCTCGGCGGCCCCCGCCCCGGCACCCCAGGCGGCCCCGGCCGCCGCCTCGGCAGCGCCCTTCGGCGGCGACTCCGGACAGAACAAGGGCAACAACAACGAAGGGCAGGGCAAGGGCAACGAAGGCAAGGGCAACGAAGGCCGGCGCGAGGAAGGCCGGCGCCACGAGGAGCGCAGGGAGGAGGGCCGGATCGAGGTCAACGAGCGGTCCTACTCCGCCCACCCCGGCGACTGCATCACCGTCGTCAGCGGCCTGGGCGCCAAGACCCTCAACATCCGCAACGAAAGCCACAAGACCGTCGAGGTCTTCCGCGGAGCCGTCTGCGACAACGGCGCCCCCATCGCCACCGTCGGCCCCCACAGCTCCTCCGACGGCGTCTGCCCGAGGTTCAAGGACGAGGACGAGAAGGGCGAGCACGAGAACTGTGAGAACCGCGAGCACGACGAGAAGGGCGAGCACCACGAGAAGATGGAGGACGGCGTGAAGGTCAAGGACGGCGTCGTCGCCAGCTTCCGCGTGGTCTGCGACCACGACGACCGCGGCGAGCGCGGTGGCCGCGGCGAGGGCGGCTGGGGCGGCGAGGGCGGCCGGGACTGACCCGAAGCCCACAGCACCACACGGGGCCCCGGCCCGCCGGAATCGGGCCGGGGTACCCCAATCCCATTGTCGGACAACCCGTGCGCCCTGCGCGCACCACCGGCCCCGGCACCAAGCGTCGCATCCTGGTGCCCGGGCCGGCGCCCCTTCTCCCGTCGGCCGATCCACCTGGGGATTTCCGCCCCGAACGCCTCCCGCGGGTACATCTGATGGCGCCCTCGTCATCCGATTTCCCTCCCGGCGTTTCCACCGCCCCCGAACGGGTGGGAAACGACGGAACCCGCCCGCCAGGAGGCCGGCCCGGGATCCAGGGCCCGTGCAGCCACGCCGGTGAGCCCGCCGACCGCCAGCCGACCCGGCCTGCCGGCCACGTCCGCAAACACGCCGGGTATCCGAGGGCGCCACCGGATCCATAGCCCCACCGCTGACCTGAGCTGACGGCGACCGGGGCACGGCCAGGCACACCTCCACGTCCCGGCCGACGGCGCGTTGACAGACGGCTCCGGTAGGTGCCTCCGGGTGCCGCATGGCCGAAGGCGGCTGTACCCCACACGCCGTCACCGCAGACGCGAGCTGCCAGCAGCCCGGGCATGGGCAGCGGCCTCCAGGCCGAGGACGGCTCTACCCGATCGGCCGGTGGCTTTGAGAGCCGGCCTGTCGTGATCGCCGCCGTCCAGGATCCGGTCGTGACAGAGGTCCCCTATGAATTGATCATGCCTGAACGTTCCGCCGAACAGGAGCGGGCGAAGCTCGCGAGCCTGGCCGGCGGCGACTACGACGCGCAGTGGGTCCGCTGGCGCGAAGTAGCCGAGGCCGCGCAGGCGGCCGTCACCGCACACGCCGCTGAAGCCGTCGGTTCCCTTGTAGGGAGGCGGGATGTAGGGGGCCGCCGTGGCGGAGACCGTGCCAGCAAAAGAGTGGGGCCTTCGCATCGGGTGCAAGGCGGAGGGGTGTCGAGTCGGAGGTGGAATCTCCTCGTTGCCGGCGTTCGGATCGGTCACGCGACTCCTTGCCATGCGTCGGGCCCGAATGATCCCTTGATGTCGGAGGCGATCGTGGTGGCATTCACGGTGGCCTGCAATCGGTAGACGATCGTCTTCTGTACTCCGCGAACGAAGAGGTGGACCGGGTTCTCGCCGGGGTGGGCCCCTACGATCCGGCTGAGTTCCTTGAGCGCGGGCTCGTTGATGCGGTGGTAGGGCAACGTGAGCACTACGGGTGCCGCTCCGGTGCGTTCTGCTGAGGTGACGTCGAGTACCTGCAGTTCCTGGCCGAAGATGCTGATCGATCCGTCGCGGTCGTTGATGCGGCCCTGGACGGACACCACGCTGTCTTCGACCAGGGCGCCTGCGACGAGCTGGTACGTGGCGGGGAAGAAGAGGACTTCGATCGTGCCGTCCCGGTCGGCGAGGTTGACGATCGCCCAGTTGTTGCCCTGCTTGGTGATCTTCAGCTGTACGCCGGTGATCAGGCCGGACAGGCGCACGATGCCCTCGGTGCGGCCGGAGGACAGCAGGTCGACGATCGTGGTGTCGCGGTTGGCCGCGAGGATGTTCTCGGTGCCGTCCAGTGGATGAGCGGAGACGTACAAGCCGAGCATCTCGCGCTCGATGGACAGCAGCTGCTTGCGCGGCCACTCCTCCTCACCGATCTTCATGTCGAGACCCAGCCCGGCGTCGCCGCCGCCATCTGCGCCACCCAGACCGGCGAACAGGTCATCCTGCCCGTACGCGGCGGCCTTCTTCAGCGGCACGACCGCGTCGACTGCCATCTCGTGCACAGTGGCCAGACCCTTGCGGGTGTGGCCAAGGGAGTCGAACGCGCCGGCCTTGATGAGCGAGTCGATGGCCCGCTTGTTCAACGCGGGCAGGTCGACCTTGTCGAGGAAGTCCTGGAACGAGGTGAACTTCCCCTTGGACTTCCGTGCCATGGTGATCGACTCGATCACGTTCTCGCCGACGTTGCGCACCGAGAGCAGGCCGAAGCGGACGTCGTCGCCGACGGCCGCGAACTCGGCCAGGGATTCGTTGACGTCGGGTGCAAGGACGGTGACGCCGAGCTTGCGGGCGTCGGCCAGGTAGACGCCGGCCTTGTCCTTGTCGTCGCCGACGGAGGTGAGCAGGGCGGCCATGTACTCGGCCGGGTAGTTGGCCTTCAGGTAGGCGGTCCAGTAGGAGACGAGCCCGTAGCCGGCGGTGTGGGACTTGTTGAAGGCGTAGCCGGAGAACGGGAGCATGACGTCCCAGATCGCCTTGGTGGCTTCTTCCGAGTAGCCGTTGCCCGTCATACCGGCATGGAAGTTCTTCCACTCCGCGGCCAGGACCTCGGGTTTCTTCTTGCCCATCGCGCGGCGCAGCATGTCGGCGCCGCCGAGGGTGTACCCGGCCAGCGTCCGGGCGATGGCCATGATCTGCTCCTGGAAGATGAGCAGGTGGTGGGTGGATCCGAGGATCGGGTCGAGGACGTCCTTCAGCTCCGGGTGGATGGGGTCGGGGTCCTGCTTGCCGTTCTGACGCAGCGCGTAGTTGGTGTGCGCGTTGGCCGCCATAGGGCCGGGCCGGTACAGCGCCAGGGCTGCCGCGATGTCCTCGAATCGGGATGGCTCCATCAGCTTCAGGAGCGCGCGCATACCGCCGCCGTCGAGCTGGAACACACCGAAGGTGTCGCCTCGGCCCAGCAGTTCGAAGGTCTTCCGGTCATCCAGGGGGATGACGACGGTGTCCTTGTCGCCGTTCATCGGATCGACGGTGGCGAGTTTGACGCCGCGGTTCTCCCTGATGTTCTGCAGCGCGTGGTCGATGACGCCCAGGTTCCGCAGCCCCAGGAAGTCCATCTTGATCAGACCCATGGCTTCGCACGACGGATAGTCGAAGCCGGTGATCTTCACGCCGTCGGAGGCCCGCATGTGCAGCGGGATGCGGTCCGTCAGCTTGGTCTTGGACAGAATGACCGCGGCCGCGTGGACGCCCGTGCCCCGGGTCAGGCCCTCGACACCTTTGGCGGTGTCCATGACCTTCTTCACGTCCGGCTCGTTCTCGTACATCTGCCGGATCTCGCCGGCCTCGCCGTAGCGCGGGTGCTCCGGGTCGAAGATGCCGGACAACGGGATCGACTTGCCCATGATGTCCGGCGGCAGCGCCTTCGTGATGCGCTCACCGTGGGAGAAGGGGTAGCCCAGGATCCGGGAGGAGTCCTTGATCGCGTTCTTGGCCTTGATCTTGCCGAACGTGTTCACCATGGCGGTGTACGCGTCGCCGTACTTCTCGGTGACGTAGCGCACCATCTTGTCGCGCTGGCGGTCGTCGAAGTCCAGGTCGACGTCCGGCGGGTTGATGCGCTCGGGGTTGAGGAACCGCTCGAACAGCAGGCCGTGCTCCAGCGGGCACAGCTCGGTGATCCGAGTCGCGTACGCGACGATCGAGCCGGTGGCCGAACCACGTCCCGGTCCCACAGGGACACCGTTGTCGCGGGCGTACTTGCAGATGTCGGCGACCACGAGGAAGTACGAGGAGAACCCCATGGGGCCGATGACCGACATCTCGGTCTCGAAGCGCTCCAGCACTTCCGCGGGGATCGGATCGCCGTAACGCATGGCGAGCCCCTTGCGCACCTCCTTGCGCAGCCAGGACTCCTGCGTCTCCCCCTCAGGCACATCAGGGAACTGGGGCATCTCGTCGACGTAGTCGAAGACCTCGTCATACGAACCGATCCGCTCGGCGATCAGCAACGTGTTCTCACACGCCTCCGGCAACTCGGCGAACAGAGACCGCATCTCCTCGGCGGTCTTCAGGTAGTAGCCGCTGCCCTGGAACCGGAACCGCTTCTCGTCGGCCTTGTTCTTGCCGACACCGATGCACAGCAGGTTGTCGTGCGCGTCGGCCTGGTCCTCGTGGACGTAGTGCGCGTCGTTCGTGGCCAGCACCGGGATGTCCAGCTCCTTGGCGAGCCGCAGCAGCCCGTCCCGGACCTCCCGCTCGATGGACAGCCCGTGGTCCATCAGCTCCAGGAAGTAGTTCTCCTTGCCGAAGATGTCCTGGTAGGCAGCGGCGACCCCGCGGGCCTCGTCGTACTGGTTCAGCCGCAGCCGGGTCTGAATCGCGCCGGACGGGCACCCGGTCGTCGCGATGATGCCCTCCGCGTGCTCACTGATCAGCTCCATGTCCATACGGGGCTTGCCCGCCGGGAACTGGCCGGTGTAGCTGGCCTCCGTCGAGAGGTAGAAGAGGTTGCGCAGACCCTGCGCGCCGGTCGCCCACATCGTCATATGGGTGAAGCGGCCACCGCCGGAGACATCCTTCGAGCCCTCACCGTCGTCCGACATGGCGCGCTGCCCGCCCGGCCCCCAGAACTCCTGCTTCCGGTTACGCCGCGACGAAGGAGCGACATACGCCTCGATCCCGATGATCGGCTTCACGCCGTCGAAGCCCTTGGCCACCTGGTGGAACTCGTACGCACCGAACATATTGCCGTGGTCACTCATCGCGACGGCCGGCATGCCTTGCTTCGCGACCTCGGCGAACATCGGCTTGAGCTTCTGAGCGCCGTCGAGCATCGAGTACTCGGTGTGGTTGTGCAGGTGAACAAAGGACCGGGACACCGGGTGCGCACCTCCGCGAGGGGTCAAGAGGAAGGCCTCAGGCTACCCCTCGCCCCCTCAGTTCCAAGTCCCCTCACTCCTGTGAACGAGCCTTGTTTTCAAGGGAGTTCATTGATCACATACCCGCCGTGCCAGGGCATTTCGGATCTGCCGAGGGGCAACCATTCGGCGTGTCGGAGCGCACCGACCGCGTCGTCATGGCGGTGGGCAAGAAGGGCACTGGCTACTGTGCGGACTTCCTCCTCGGCCCGTCCGGCAGATAGAAGGAGAACTCTCCGTGCACGGCAGGAGGACGTGGTGGCCGCACCGGGTGATCGCTCCGCGGTTGCAGTCAGTAGTCCTCAGGGGCGCGAGGGGCAGCGGTGCCGGCTCGGGCGTAGAGCTCGCGGATCGCGTCGACGAGGTCAGGGTGATCCGCCAAGTCGACGTTGTCACTGTCGATGGCGTAGCCGACGAGGCTGAACATCTGGTGGATCAGGCGGGCGTACTTGACCGGGGTCATCGGTGAGGGCGGCGGGGCCGTCGGATCCCGGTTGGGATCCGCAGCGTACTGTCGCTGAGCCGCTTCGGCCTCGCGGTGAGACTTCTCCATCGTCAGGACCTCGACGCCGTCACCGCCGGCCCCACCCTCCCTTGAAGTTCCGGGGTGGTCGAAGGACACGTGAACCGGGTGAAAACACTCAAGAGGGCGATGTATGGCCGGGCCTCGTTCGAACTTCTCCGGACGCGCATCCTCACCCAGCCGTGAAGCTCCGGGAATGATCGTGGTAAGCAAGGCGAATGCTTGGCCGACTTCCTCTCAGTGAGCAACTCGACGGCTTGCGATCCGTGCTTTCCCAGAACGAGATCTTGACTGACGTGATGACCAGGGCGGCAACACTGGAGTTGCCCGGCTGGTACGTGACGGCGGGCTGCCTGTTCCAGACGGTGTGGAACGTGGCCACCGGCAGGCCCCCGGCCAACGGCATCAAGGACTACGACGTCTTCTACTTCGACGACAGCGAACTCTCCTGGGAAGCGGAGGATGCCGTGATCAAGGCGGGTCAGGAAGTGTTCGCTGACCTGCCGGCCGAGGTGGAGATCCGCAACGAAGCCCGCGTGCATCTTTGGTATGAGCGGAAGTTCGGGGTGCCCTGTCCGCCGCACGAGTCCACCGAGGCCGCGATCGACTGCTTCGCTGCGACGACGTGCTGTCTGGGTGTCCGGCTGGAACCCGATGGAGAATGGCGTGTCTATGCGCCTCATGGGCTCTCCGACGTGTTCAACCTTCTCGTTCGACCCAACCCGGTCCTTGCCCCGCGGGAGGTCTATGAGACCAAGGCGGCCCGATGGAAGAATGAGTGGCCAGAGCTCACAGTCCTGCCATGGCCAAACTGATGGCCTTCACGGAACTGGAACTGCTGACAGAGCCATTTTCAAATAGCCCCATCACGGGTGCGGGAACAACTTGGTCTCTCCCTTGGTCTGGCGGAGCAGGAAAGAGCTACCCCCGCGGGTGCGGGGACGACGGTGAAGAAGCTCCCGATCGGGCTGACGACGTAGAGCTACCCCCGCGGGTGCGGGGACGACGCGGGCGTAGGCGCGCTCCACCAGTTCCACGAGGAGCTACCCCCGCAGGTGCGGGGACGAAAGCCGGACCGCGTCGTGTCGTGCCAGGTTGTTGCGAACCTCGGTCGCCCCGGAGCGTCATTCGCCGCAGCACGACGGTGATGCCCCTCTACACACTGATGCTCGGCCTGCTCGCCCTGCTCGGGTTCATGGCGATCGCGGCCGGAGTGAAGGTCACCAACGGGCAGTTGGCGATCCCTCAGCTGTTCGAGAACATGTTCCCGGACTGGTTCGCGGGCGTGGCCTTCGCAGCCATCGGCATCGGCGCGCTGGTCCCGGCGGCCATCATGTCGATCGCGGCGGCGAACCTCTTCACCCGCAACATCTACCGGGACTTCATCAAGCCGGACGCCACGCCGAAGCAGGAGGCCCAGGTCTCCAAGTTCGTGTCGCTCCTGGTGAAGGTCGGCGCCCTGGTCTTCGTCCTCACCATGGACAAGACGGTCGCCATCAACTTCCAGCTCCTGGGCGGCATCTGGATCCTGCAGACCTTCCCGGCCCTGGTCGGCGGCCTGTTCACCCGCTGGTTCCACCGCTGGGCCCTGCTCGCCGGCTGGGCGGCCGGCATGATCTACGGCACGTTCGCCGCGTACGGGGTCGCCTCCCCGGCCCAGAAGCACTTCGGCGGCTCGGCGAAGGAGATCCCCGGCATCGGCGAGATCGGCTACATCGGCATGACGGCGTTCGTGCTGAATGTCGCCGTCACCGTGGGGCTGACTCTCGTTCTGAAGGCGCTGAAGGCCCCGGAGGGCGTCGACGAGACCAGTCCGGAGGACTACACGGCCGACAGTCAGAACGCAGTTCCGCAAGAACGGGAGGGACTGTCCGGCGATTCGCTTGCGCCGGCCACCAGTTGATGAGGCGACGTCGTGGGAACAGGCCGTGACCGGTGCAGCTGCCCCCCCCCCGCCCCGGCCCCCCCCCCCCCCCCCCCCCCCCCCCCCACGACGGATCTCCCTCAGGCGGCGGCCGGTCGGCCGATTGATTCCAGCGCCGCGGACACCGTCCTGTGCAGTGCCTCGGCATCGGCGCCTGCGCGCGAGCGCAGGTTCACGCCATAGGCGAGCAAGGCCAGCAGGTCGGCTGCCGCCCCCGGGTCGGCCCCGGCGGCCAGCTGCCCCTCGGCCTCGGCCGTGACGAGCGCCGCGTACATCGCGTCCCGCAGCTCCTGATGGTGCCGGTCGAGGATGGCGCGGACGCCGGGATCGCTGTTCTCCGCTCCGGCGTGCGCGTTGGAGACCATGCAGCCCCAGCGGGCGTACTCGCCCGAACACCTTGCTTTGATCAGGCCGTCGAAGAACTCGGCGATGGCGGGCAGCCCGCGTTCGTCCTCCGTGAGCCGGCGGAACATCGGCTGGGACCGCTGTTCGAGGTAGCGGCGCAGCGCGGCAAGGTAGAGCTCCTGCTTGCCGCCGAAGGTGGCATACAAGCTGGACCGGTTGAGGCCGGTCGCGGTCACAATGTCCTGGACGCCAGTGGTGGCCACACCCCGCTGCCAGAACAGCCGCACCACAGTGTCCAGGGTCGCGTCCGGGTCGAAGTGCTTGATGTCCGGCATGTTTCACCCCGCCATCTTGAAATAATAGTTCCAAGATACTCCGCGTACACGGCACGGCAAGTCTTTCGCCTCTACTACCAGCTTTACGCCGACCACAGGGGGCAACCGCCGCGTCCAGGATCGTCCACGATGCGCCCGACCACGCCGCCCGGGCGCCATCCTGCGGCCATGAATCGCATACCAGCACTGTGGACGGCCGCATACGGCCCACAAGCGCCACCGACCCTTCGCTTCCTTGCCCGCAAGGCGGTACGCCTGGCCGACTTCGTGCGCATGCTCGCCCTGGCGGACCACCATCCCTTCA
Source organism: Streptomyces camelliae (assembly GCF_027625935.1). Lineage (NCBI taxonomy): Bacteria > Bacillati > Actinomycetota > Actinomycetes > Kitasatosporales > Streptomycetaceae > Streptomyces > Streptomyces camelliae. The sequence goes on along the minus strand of NZ_CP115300.1, from coordinate 9,202,478 downwards.
CCACCCTCTGAAAGCCGATACCGCTCCTGGCCTGGCGCCGGCCGCACCCTGCCGCTATCTTGGAACGATCGTTTCATGAATTGGCCGGGCAACGACCCCGCGCCAGGCGTCATCAGGAGGAACGGCACCGTGACCAGCCTCAACGCTGAACTTCGCGTCTTCTACGAAGCCCGCCAACAGCAGATCCCCGCCGAAGTGCGGCAGGTCATGCAGCGGGCCGGCCAGGAACTCGCTGACTCCGGACAGGTCGACCGCGCCCTCACCGCCGGCGAACGAGCTCCCGGTTTCCGGCTGCCTTCAGTCACCGGACAGACGGTCGCGCTGGAGGGCCTGATCGCCGAAGGCCCGGTGGTGCTGACGTTCTACCGCGGCGCCTGGTGCCCGTACTGCAACATCGCCCTGCGCGCCCTCCAGCAGCACCACACCGACATCACCGCACGCGACGCCCGTCTGGTCGCCGTATCCCCGCAAATCCCCGACGAATCCCTCAGCCTCGCCGAGAAGCACAGCCTGACCTTCGACGTCCTCAGCGACATCGGCTCCGACACCGCCAAGCAGTACGGTCTGGCCTTCGACCTCCCTGACGACCTCGCCGCAGTCTACGAAAAGCTGGGCTTCGACCTCCAGCGCGTCAACGACGGCCATCCGCGCACACTGCCCCTACCCGCCACCTACGTCATCGATCGTGAGGGCGTGATCCGCTGGGCCTTCGTCAACAGCGACTACACCAAGCGCGCCGAACCGTCGGACATCATCGCCGCCCTCGACGCACTGAGCTGAGACGCAGCAAGGGCGCGTTGGCGATCCGGTCTCCAGCCGGACATAGACGGGTCATCGTCCCTGGGTCACTTGACGATGACCCGCTCCGCACAGTGGCCGATCGCGCACTCTGAGTGGGCGGTTCGTGGGTCTTTGAGCGGGCGGACGACAAGACCGCTGGCTGGGTCTTCAACGACCTCTACGACCTGTACGACCTGCACATCGAAGCGGACGCTGACCAGCCGCCGACCGAGCGCATCGCCGGACGTCGCCGCGCTTCTTGAACGGTGGTGTGACGCGACTGAGGACGAGAACGACGCCTCTCCCTGGTCTAGCGGCCCGTTGATCCGCGAGGCCAGGGGGCCGCTGATCTACTTCCCGATGAGCTGGAGGATGCCTGAGGAAGCCTCCGCTTTCGCCGCTTCCTTGGCCCGGTCCATGGAGCTGGTGTGCTTCGACCCTCAGCAGAACAGGCTCAGGCCCTGACGGTCTTCGTCAGGTGCCGGTACCCGATCAGGGACGCTGCAAGGCCAACGAAGCCGAGGAAGTGCTCCGCCTTGCGCTCGTAGCGGCGTGCAGTCGACGGCACCCGGTCAGCCAGGACACCGTGCGTTCGACCACCCAGCGGTGCCGACCAAGTCGTGCGGAGGTGTCGAGACCTTTGCGGACGAACCGACGGTGTCGGACGGCCTGCTGGGCGCTGTGGGCACCGGCCTGGGGATGATCGGGCTGTTCTTCATCCCCGCCGCCTGCTCACGCCAGCTGCTGGACGTCATTCGTCGACGCTCGGCCCAGGCGCCGGGAACCTGGGGCCGTAGTCCGTGCGGAGCGCGGGGCGCTGTCCCGCCGGCGGAACCACATCAGCCATGACCGTCTGTACCACCGGGCGGGAGGCACTGCTCGCCGCGCCGGCCGCGCACGCGAGCAACGCGATCAGCAAGGGCGTCGACGCGAAGCCCAGGGCTGCAGCCCGGCTGCTGCCAACTACGTGGTCAGCAGCGCGGCACGCCGCCCCACCCGGTCGGTCAGCATTCCGCCCACCAGCGAAGCCGCCGCGCCACCGGCGCCGAAGAGCGCCGCTACCATTCCCGCGAAGCTCGCCGAGTAGCCGCGTTCCGCCGTTAGATACAGGACCAGGAAAGGGGCGACGAAGGAGCCGAGGCGACTGATCAGAGTGCTCGTCCACAGCCACCGAAAGGGGCGCGGCAGCCCGGAAGCGGCCTGTCTCATCTGTCGGTGGCCCCGGCGAGGTGAGAGGCACCGGCCGCGGGGGGGTCCGCGTCTGTGGGTGACAGCTTGCTCGCCCCGATGCCGCCGCTGTCGAGGAGGTCTCGGCGCCATGCGGCTTCCTCGGCCAGAGTGCCGGCCTGCCGATACTGTCGGACCTGTGGCGCATCGGACAGAGCCTCGGCGGCTTCGGCGACCGGCACGGAGTGGAAGCCGAGCCGCTCCCACCAGGGTCCGGCGCCCGTGGAGAACACATACACCGAACGTCCTCCCCACGCGGCGGCTTCCGTGAGGACCCGCTCGACCAGCCGCCGGGCGGCTCCGAGTCCCCGAAGATCGGGACGGACCGCGACGCTGCGCAGCAGCACGCAGTGACCCTGCCGCTCCAGACCCACGGTCACAGCCGGGCCGGCCGCGTCCCTGGTGAGCCAGTACCGGGTGCCGGGCGCGAGGACGTCCTGGGGCGAGAGGCCCTGGCCCGCGAGGAAGGCCGCGAGCTCCTGCCGGTCCTGCGGCCGAGCCTCGGGCAGCGACAGGGGCTTGGCGTAGCAGCGGCTCAGCGTCTTGTCCTGGTACGGGGGATAGTTGGGGATCGGTGTGTAGCCGGCGCGCGTGTACAGCGCGATGGCTTCGGGCTGGTGAACGGCCGTCTCCAGACGTACCTCCGGGTGGCCGAGGGTGGCGGCAGTGTGTTCCGCCTCAGCCAGGAGACGAGCGGCGATTCCCTGGCCGCGGGCCTGCGGTACGACGTACATGCGCTTCAGTTCGGCGGCCGTGTCCGGGGACGGGAAGGGCTGTACGGCGCAGCAGCCGACCGGCCGGCCGTCAACTTCGGCGAGCAGGAAGCGGATCTCGGGGTGGATGTGGGCGCCGCCGGTGCACGGCTCGTCGGGATAACGGGCCGCGAGGTCGGCGTCGAGGTCGCGCACCAGTCGCAGGATCCTCGGGTCGTCGGCCGCTACGGCGGTGATGCTGGGGTCGGGCGAGGTCACAGGCTGCGGTTCCCTTCGAGGATCAGGTCGAGCTGGGTTTCCAGGACGCGCCGTTGGATGTCGGGGGGATAGGCGTCCGGGTCGGTCACGGCGTTCAGCGCGAGCCCGTCCAGACACGCCACGAGGCTGCGCACCCGGGTTTCGAGCTCCCCGCGTTCCAGGCGGTTCGGGCTGGCGGCCCGCACCAGAGCGGTCAGGCGGTCGATCCAGGAAGCGTGACTGCGGGTGTGCTCGGCGAGCAGGGCGGGGTCGTTGCGGGTGCTGAGGAGGAACTGGGACCAGACGACGGCCTCCAGGTACCGCTCGTCGTCCAGCGGCAGGGCCTGCTCGGCCACGATGTACAGGGCGTCGCGGGCGCTCTCGCCGGCGGGAAGGGTGTCGATCCGAGCCGCCATCCGACGGTGCATCTCGGTGCGGGCATGGGCCAGCAGCTCCTTCTTGCCGGCGAAGTAGTGCGTGACCATCCCCGTGGTGCAGCCGGCCGCGGTCGCGACCGCGCGAAGCGTCAGTCCCTCCAGGCCACTGTCCGAGACGACCTGCCACACAGCTTGCGAGATCGCCTCTCGCCGTTCTTCGTGGTCCACCTGTCGGGGCATCCGCCATCCTTTTGCATAACAACTGTTGCGTAACTGACGTTACGCTACCATGGGCTGCCTGCGGGTGGGCTTGACTGCCCTCAGTGGCCGTACTCACACCGTCTTCGTGTCGGGGTCGCGAGGCACGCTCGGCGAGAGGACGGGCTCCGCTACGGCGTCGACATGGGCGCGGTGGACTGGTTCGGCCCCGGTCATGGCGGCAGTGTTCCGCTTTACGCCGCTGCGGTGGGCGCGCTCGAAGGCCTGGCCCCAGTAGGTGCCGACCACCGAGGCTGAGCTCGTCGCAGGTCAGCGAGGCCACCTTGAGTGACGATCAGGCCGAGGGCAGCCGATCGCGGAGATGACATACCGGGCGAACGGCACAACCAGGAACGGCAGGGCGGAGGTGGCTGTCTTCGCCGAGAAGTAACTGGAACCCCAGGCGATCGCAACAAGGAGAAGTACCAGGTCGGCACGACGGGCAGGGCTTCGACGAAGTCGCGTGGCGTCAAGTTCCTGATGGCCCGTCAGGTCAGTGGCGCGCTCGGAACGTGACAGGCACGGCGTCCAAGATCATGGAGTTCTCGACGCCCCGTGATCCGAGTGGAAGACCGTGCCTGCCGACGCGTCATCGATGATCCCGCTTGCCCTTGACCAGATCCGCGAGCACCCCGAGGTCGTATGCGAGGAGGTCCCGAGCCTTCTGCAACGGTTGGCCGAGGTACCGGACCCGCGTGATCCACGCGGGGTGCGTCACCGGTGGCCGTCGTCCTGGCACTCACCGCGTGCGCGGTGCCGGCCGGTGCGACCTTGCTGCTGGCGGTCGGCGAGTGGATCGCCGACGCTCCGGCGCATGTGCTGGAACAAGTCGGCGCCCGCCCCGATCCGCTGCTGCCCAGGCGGGTCCTGCCCGCCGAGACAACAGTCCGTCGGCTGCGGGCCCGTATCGACGGCGACGCACTGGACCAGGCGGTCGGACGCTGGCTCGCGGACCGCAGACCGAAGGCGACCGGGACCGCCAGGCTCCGCGGCCTGGCCGTGGACGGCAAGAGCTTGCGCGGCGCGGCGAAGGCGAAGGGCCGGAAGATCCACCTGCTCGCCGCGCTGGAACACACCACCGGCCTGGTCCTCGCCAAGCTGGACGTCGGCGGGAAGGCGAACGAGACCGGCACCGGCTCCTACCGCCTGGCCGGCACCCGGGCGCGGGCCGAAGCCCCCGCCAAGACCGGCTGACCGCTGCATGGTTCAGCTTGACGGTTCTCCACCCCAAGGATCGTCAAGCACTGTTTCGGGGATGTTCGCCGTGAGCATTTCGTCGATGCAGCTGCGCAGCCCGGCGCCATTGTGGTCGACCCAGGTGAGCCATGGCACCGGCTGGAGCAGGTCGTCGTATTGACGGCTGCCGGGGTCGGTGAGGAGGGCGCGGAGCTCGTCGGGGGCGGGGTCGGTGGCCAGGCACAGCCAGGCCAGGCCGGCGCCGATGCGGACCTCGGGCGGTCGTCCGGGATCCGACCACAGATCGTGGGCCCATTTGGGAGCGTGTCCATCTTGGTGTTCGCGGGCGAGTTGGGCGATCGCCAGGATCAGGCTCACGCGGACTGCCGCATCGTCTTCCTTCGCCAGCCTGGTTTGCAGTGCAGAGGAGGCGTGTGAAAGCTCGCCGGTCGCCGCCGCCAGGACGTAGGCGCTCACGGAGCGGACCTCGGGGTCGGGGTCGGAGAGAAGCGGGAGCAGAAGGTGCAGGTCGTCCGTGACGGCTTGACGGGCGGCCTGGATCGTCCAGTCCACCGGGCACATCGTGCTGCCCTCGATCATCAACGGCTCCTCGGCGACCTGGAGCAGGCTTTCCCGTGATCCGTCCCCCATGTGCTGGCACCGGCCGATCTCGGCGATCAAGCGAAGGGTCTGGGCTCGGAGTTCGGGGCGCCCGGCCGCCGCGATCCGGAGCAGAAACGGCACCGCCAGTGCTCCCACCGCGATCGTGCCGCCCTGATGATGAAGATTCGTCCAAAGCTGCTGCAAGGCTCTGTCTGCAGCTTCGGCGTCCCCGGACGCGAGCGTGGCGAGCAGGCCGGGAATCTCCTCGCCCGGGCCGTAGAAGTGCCGGAACCGCTGCCAAGGGACCTCGTCATACCTGAACCCGTCCTTGACCTCCCGCGGGATCGCGCCCACGGCCGTCCGCACGTCGCAGTCCGTGCCGGTCCATCGTTCCGGCCAGCCGACCCAAAAGTCATCGTCCACGGCTTGGCCTTCCGGTCCACCGACAGCACCCGAACCCCCGGGAGTCTAACGACCGGTGATCAAGGGACGGCCTTTCTGCCGCACTCCGGTGGCACCGCACCACGGCGACGTCATTTCTCGTGAGCATCTGCAGCACTCAAGATCGCCAACTGCTGCCCAACCCGCTGATCAAACGCTGCTACTTCACGGGTTCTGGCTCAACTTCCGTGATCCGGTAACGCTGAGTCATCTCGTCAGAGATCGAACAGTGCGTCTCCCTGAAGACCAGACGGGGGTGCAAGGACGGCGCGAAGGCGTCTGATGCTCCGCCGCCACTGTGGGCCATCGGGTGTCTCGTCCCAGAGTTCGGCGAGTTCGGAATCCTCGGCGACCACTCGGTCGAGTGCGTCGACCGCAAGCGGCCGAAGATCTTCGGAGAAGGTCGGAAGGGCTTCGTTGGGCCCGTAGCTTGTTTTGATCGGTTCCCCGCGCGGGCATTGCGCCGCAATGAGGGCAGCGGCTGCGACAGTCTCTGCGCCTTCGGGGCTTTCGAGGTAGTCCTGAGTCTGGATGGTGCGGGTGAGCGTCGAACGCACGAGGTCCTCACGCTTGTCCTGGGCCGTCTCGTCCAGGGTGCAAGCGAAGTCCGCGGCCATGTCGTTCTCGAAGGGGCCGACATCCCAAGTGCCCATGATGATCTCCTCACGTCGATGTGTGGTGATCATCGCAGCGGCCACCGACATCGGCTGTCACGAAGAAGGCAGGACGCGTTTCCGTAGAAGCTCAAAGCCTGCACGGCCGAACATCTGGCGCTTGAGCATCTTGATCCGGTTGACATGGCCTTCGACGACGCCGGAGTTCCAGGGCAGGGTGAGTCCGGCGATCACGGCGTCGCGGTCGCGCTCGATACCTGCGGCGAGGGTGTGGAGGCTGGGGAGGTCGTCCTGCCGGACGGCCTCGAGCCAGTCCGGCAGCCGCTCTCCCTGCCGACCGGTCAGCATGGCCGCGAAGGACCGGACGTGGCGGGTGAGGGCGTCGAGTTCGGGGCAGTGCGTCCGGATGGCCTTGAGCTGGAGCTGCTCGGATTCGGTGAGGGTGTCCGGGTGCCGGAGAATCCAGCCGGCGACGGCCCGGGGCGAGGGTGGCCGTGCGGTCACCGGTCGTGGTGAGGTGCGCTTGTCGTGCAGGTAGGCGCGAACGCGCTGGTAGCTTCCCTTATAGCCGAGCGGCACGATCTCCTCCCACAGCTTCCACGCGTTGGTGAAGCCCTCGCTCCAGCGGCCGTCCAGGTAAGGCTTGTAGTCATCCAGGATCGAGGGCCTGTTCTGCCACTGGCCGGTGAACAGTTCCTCCGCCCTGGCAGCGTCGGCGAACCGTTTGACGGTGTGCCAGCTCATCCCGAGCTGCGTGCCGGGCTCGGGTCCGGTCGGCGAACCGGTGCCCTCGCGGCCAGGGCGAAGCGAACGGGTCTTGGGCCGCGACGGTCTCGGGTTCGGGCTGAGGTGCTGCTGGCGTCAGGACCCGCAGGCTGCGGCGGTGCTGGGCAACGGTCCGCTCAGCGGCCTCGCTCAGGTTGTGCCAGAGATGCCATCTGTCGGCGACCTGGACCGCCTGGGCGCTCCGGCGGTGGCGCCTTCTGCGAAGAACGGGGCGCGGTCCCGGCAGACGACCTCGGCGCCGGGCCGCTGGGCGAGCCACTCGGCCAGGCTGGACGCCTCCCGGTCTGAGAGCAGATCGACCGGGCGACGGGTTTCGACGTCCACCAGGATAGTGCCGTAATGGCGGCCCTTGCGGGTGGCGTACTCGTCGACGCCAACCACCCGCGGCGCCGGTACCTCCGGCTCGGGTAGAGCGTTGACCAGACGCAAGACCGTGCTCCGGCTCACGGACACGCCGAGGGCGGCAGCCGGCCGAGCACCGGCCCGGCCGGCCAGGGCGAGCCCGACTGCGGCCAGGGCCGAACGCAGCGCCTCGGTGCGCTGGCCATACCTGCGGGTCAGGCCAGCAATCTGCTCCACGAAGGTAAGGCGCGGGCACATGCTGTTCCCGCACCGGAACCGCCGTACCCGGAGCTGGAGTACGACTCTTCGTCCGGCGCTCGGTACGTCGGCGGGAAACCGTAGGTAGGAGCTGTGAACCCGGGTCGCCCAGGCTCCGCATCCCGGGCAGGCGGCGCCGACCGTGGTGCAATGTGCGTCAACGCGCACTATCTCGACATTCACGTCCACCGACAGCACCGCGATGTCCTCGATCGACGGGAACAACAGCTCCTTCAGCCGGAGCACGCCCTCATCCACGGCCCGGACTTTGAGCCCAACCGCCTTGCTGACGGCTCATTTTCGGGCGACTTCGGTACCGACCTGAGAGGCTCAATCGTCACTCAGAGTGGCCGCTGCACGGAGGCTGCGCCAGAGCCACTTCACGTGAACGAAGCCACGAGGTCGATGACCAAGTCGAGAATGCCCCGCTCGTGGCCGTCACGGTCCGACAGCACCCTGACCGCGTCGGCGTCGTCTGTCCCAGACGGCCTGGAGATATGCGACGGCAGTGAGGATCTCGTCATGCGTCATGTCGGCCGCCGTCATGAGCCAGCGGCCTTTTCGGCCGTGGCCGCGTCGTGGGCGGCCCGGGCCGCCCACGCAGTGCACACGTCGATGGCGGGCAGCGGTGACCCACGCCCGATGCCGCGAGGCAGTCCCCCGCCGTTGGCGGCCGACGATCCGGCGGGCCATCGCCGGGTCAGCCACGCCCACTCGGCTTGCGCATCCTCGGGTGCATCCTCGGTGTCCGGCCCGAGGCGTCGGCCCGACTCGTACAAGAAGTCGCACACCACCAGTGACACCATCAAGAGACGCGCCCGTGGCGTCTTCGCCCTGATCGAGCAGACCCTGACCGAGCAGCGCAACGGGCAGGCGATGGCCGGCGGAGTGCGGGTCGAAGTACTGCTCGACGAACCGGGTCACGTAAGGCTGCCCAACAAGGACGACGAGATCGTGGCCCGGGCCTGCCACCTGAAGCAGGCCATCATGCCCACCCCGGTCACCGTGCTCACCGGGGACAACGGCATGCGGGCCCGAGCGCTCGCCTGGGGCCTAGAGGCAGACCAACTGCCAGAGAAGTACCGAATTGAGCGAACCGGCTGTTGGCTGCCGTTCAAAATCGTGATGGCTTTGCCACTCACGATGGTGACGTGCGGGGATGAAGAGAGCCCGGTGGTGGCGTTCCAGCGGGCTGTTTGATCTTCATGGTGTCACTGGGATGTTGATGGTGCCCAGGGTGGGCGCGGTCGTCATTCGGCGTTGACTTCGGCGACGGCGGCGCGGGCGCTTGTCTCGTCGACGATGGGCTTGCCCTCGGCGTAGGCGGAGAGCAGGGCCTGGACGGCGAGGTTGTTGACGGCGCGGGGATAGCCGCGGGCGGTGTCGTGGATGAGGGTGATCGCGTCGTCGGTGAAGAGAGTGTCGGTTCGGCCGGCGAGCCCGAGGTGGTGGACCAGGTAGGAGGCCGTTTCCTCGCCGGTCATGGACGGTCATGTTGTAGCGGACCTGGATCCGTTGGTCGACGGCGGCCAGGACGCCGAGCTTGATCTTGTGTCGCAGGGTCGGCTGGCCGATCAGCAGGCAGGCCAGCGGGCTGTTGGAGTCCATCTCGTCGTTGGTCAGCATCCGGATTGCTTCCAGCTGCTCGTGGTCGAGCAGGTGGGCTTCCTCGATGATCAGGATGGGGACGCGGCCGCGTTCGTTGTTCTCGGTGGCCAGCAGGTCGGTGGCCTGCGGGATCAGCGTGGACTTGTGCGGGCGCGGGACGCCGCCGAGCGAGGTGACGATCGCGTGGTGGATCCCGGCGACGCCGACGGCTGGGTTGGCCAGGTAGATGACCTTGTGGGGGGGGTGGTCCAGCTGGGACAGCGACGCTCTGACCGCGACGGTCTTGCCCGCGCCGACCTCGCCGGTGATGACGCCGAGTGCGCGTTCGCCGATGCACCAGGTGATGCGGGCGACGGCCTGCGCGTGGGCGGAGTGCCGGTGCAGCATCGAGGGGGCCAGGGCCTTGCCGAACGGCATCCGTGTGAAGCCCCAGTGCGCCGTCAGTTTGTCTATCAACGTTCGTTGTTCCTCTCCAAGCAGGCGATCGTGTCGTCCCGTTCGGCCGCGGCGTGTCCGGCCCTCGGGTGGAAGCGGACCGCGAACCGCAGGCTGTGCGGCCGCAGCGACGACCAAGTAGCGTGTGCACTCATGACCGACCATCCGAAGACCGGCCTGGGTGACGTGCTGGCCCACGTGGTGAACTGCGACCACGATGGCGAAGAGCCCGACCTCAGCGGCGGTCGACGAGTCGAATACGTCGTGACCGGGATCCGTGGAGCGCTCGTCGACGCCCATGCCGTCGACGACCCGGCGAGGAAATACGTGAGCCCGGCCGCCGTTCTCGCGCAGAACCTCAAGACCGAGGTCGGTTCGTTGCTCGGGTGCCACTTCAGTTGCCGTGTCGTGCCTGGCAACCCCGGCACCTTTTTCGTCGATTTCCAGATGACCCCGGAGCCAGACGACCAAGCGCTCGCGTGATCAGCGCGTGAGACAACCCGGTCCTGGACCGGGCGGCCTCTGGTCACGCGTCATCGCCGCTCAGGTCGACGGCCGGGGTCGGCTGGTCCTGGCCGGGCAGGAACACCTCGTAGTTGATCCGCAGCCCGAGCTCCTTCGTGCGCTCGGTGTCGATGAGCCGCAGGTAGTCGATCCCGGTCGGCGCCGGCGGGGCCGCAACCGGAGTCTCCGGCTTCGCCTTCGGGTGCGCGTGCCGAGTGATCAGGTGCGGGATCGCCTTGCCGAACGAGCGGCCGCCGAAGCGGACGTCGATGTCGGTCAGGTCGAACGGGTCGAAGACCAGCTCGACCTGCCGGCCGACCAGCGACGCGTCGACGTTGTAGGTGTTGGACTGGAGCGAGACCGTGGCAGTCTTGGCGACCTTCCGCAGCTCGGACCAGCGAAAAGCCTCCCTCAGCGCGTCCGGCGTCGGGGTGGGGAACGGCGCCCCGGCCAGCCAGCGTTCCAGCGGCTGCTGGCCGGTCTCGGAGTGGACCCGCCGGTGATAGACCTGCTCGACCCATGCCGTGAAGAGCCTGTTCAGCGTGGCCAGGTCGGTGACCTTCTCCGTGTCGACCTCGACCAGAAACTGTTCCCGGACTGTTCGGAAGAACCGTTCGATTTTGCCTCTGCCCTGTGGGCGTCCCGGGGTGGAGTGGATCAGCTTGATCCCGAGCCTCGCGCATGCCCTGAGCAGGGCGGAGTCCACGAAAGCGGAGCCGTTGTCCACGTAGACGCCCTCGGGTGTCGGCGTACTCGCTTATGTGCATAGCCACGTACGGATGAACGTGCAGAGCAAGCGGCCGCTCGAAGAGCTCGCGTCGTGGTTCGAGATGATGGGGCGGTGTCTCTTCGCTACTTCAATCAGACCGGCTGGACTGCCATCTTCAACGGCACTGACACCGAGATCGGTCGCATGGTGCGCGTAGAAGGCTGGGACCAGGCGACTGGGACTGCACTGGTCGTCGATCCCAAGCGTGGTGCCCTGCGCCCGGTGACGGACTACGAAGACTTCTCTCATCTGGAGCGGGCCGAGCAGGTCGTGGCCGCGGTGCCTGGTGGAGGGTGGCGGGTGCACTGGAACGATGAGGGTCCAGGAGGAACACCGCTGACGGAACAGGTGCTGGCCTGGCTCATCACGTCGCAGGGGCGGGCGACGGCCATCACGGTCGACGCCCACGGGCATGTCGAGGATGCTGATAGCGCCGACGCCTTCATCCCGCCGGGCGAGGAGCCTGGGTAGGAACCGGAGCCGGGTCAGGCCACGTCGGTTTCTCGCTCGATGGCCTTGAGGCGGTTCTTCAGCCGGTAGCTGGGGCCGTTGATGGAGATGACCTCGCAGTGGTGGAGGAGGCGGTCGAGGATGGCGGTGGCGAGGACTTCATCGTGAGTTGCTGCTGCCACCTCAGATCTTCAAGGGGTTCCACCGGTTCCTGCAGGCCCGCAAGGCCGCCGAGATCGAGGCAGCGTTCGGTGTCCGGCTGGTCTGCCCGGTCGACGAGTTCAACGCCTCCCGGCGTGTCGGCGACGACTCCCCGGCCCTGGTGCCGCCGCCGGCACCGGAACGGGTAGCGAAGTTCTTCGACTTCATGAAGCAGCGGATTGCGACCGCGAGGAAGTACGGGCCCGCCGCCCGGGACTATGCGATGTTCCGAACCCTGTATCACGCCGGGCTCCGCTCGGAGGAGGCATCGTTGTTGGACAAGCCCGATGTGCACTTCACCCGCGGTCCGTTCGGCAAACTCCATGTCCGCTTCGGCAAAGGGGCTCACACCTCCGGGCCCCGGCCCCACTGGGTGCCCATGCTCGACGGCCTGGACCTGGTGCTGCGATGGTTCCTGGACGACGTACGCCCCAAGTTCCCCGATTCACCAGTGCTGTTCGCCGACGAGTCAGGCGAAGCCCTGCATCGCGGAACGATCCGCAACCGGCTGCGCTATCTCATGGAGCTCGAAGGGCGGCCGGCCTCGGAGCGGTTCAGCGCGCATGCCCTGCGGAGGGCCTGCGCGACCCACAACTACGAACGCGGCGTCGACCTGGTGGCGATCCAGCAGATGCTCGGTCACTGGACAGTCAGTTCAACCATGCCTTATGTCCGGCCCTCCGCGACGTTCATCGAGGACGCCTATCAGCGGGCGGTCGCCGGCACTCTGGCCGAGCTGACCGGGAAGGACACCACGGCATGAAGATCCGATGGCGGCTGCGGATGGCCGCCGCCCAGCGCGAGGTGTGGACCGGGACCGAGCTGCGACGGCTGCTGGCCGAGAAGGCCGGCCTGGAGCTCTCCTCGGCGTCGGTGTCCGCGCTGTTCACCAAGGAACCCTCGCAGGTGAAGATGACCACCCTGGCCGCGTTGTGCACCGCGCTGGAGTGCACCCCCAACGACCTGATCGAGATCGACACCACCCCGTCGAGCGGCCTGCGGCTCCTCCCCGGCCCATCGCCGACCTCCCGAAGGCCGTCGGTTCCGCCCGGGGCCGGTCGATGCCGCCTCTGTGACCTGCGGACATCTTCATGAGCAAGAAACAGCGGGACTGCGTCACCTGCGGCGGGCCGGTCGGCTATCGCGACCGCGAGCACTGCTGCCGGTGCTGGCACCGGATGAAAGAACAGGCAGCGAAGACGATGTGTCCGTCCTGCGGCAAGGCCGGGTCCTCCAGGAGGACACCGGCCGGTGCATCACCTGCTCGCGCGTCTGCGACCAGTGCGGCCAATCCGTCCGTGCGGCCCACAACCGGCTCTGCGGAGTCTGCCGGCGAAAGGCCGAGCGGCTCGCCGACCAGCAGCCCTGCCCTCGCTGCGGCAAGCAGGGATATCTCCGCGAGGAGACCGGCTGGTGCGGACACTGCTCCCGGCCCCGACAGGACAAGCAGCCCCCACGGACCTGCCGCGAGTGCGGGCAACTGCGACGGCATGCCGGCCTGGGCCTATGCCCAGCCTGCTGGCAGAAACATCCCGGCCGTCCCTTCATCCGCGGCGAACACCTCCACGACCAACTCGCCAACCCGCCGGCGTGGCTGGACGACTTCGTCGAACATGTCGCGTCCCGTTTCTGCGTCTCCCGGGCCTGCGGCCTGATCACCGGCCTCGGCCGCCTCCTACAGGACGAGCACCCCAACTCACCCCAGGCACTTCTGGAACGGTCCCGACGACCAGGACGATCGATGGGCACCTTCGCCCGCGCGCTTGAGGACTTCTTCACCCATCGTGGCCTGGCCCTGCCCACCGATCAGGCCGAACGGCTCGCCGCCGGGCGGCGCAAGCGCCGCATCGATGCCGTCCCCGGGCCCCTCAGGCCAGCCGTTACCACCTTCGACGCCTTCCGCATGCGAGCCCAGGACCGGCCCGCCGGGCCGGCACCCGCCCCCGCAGCAACCACACCCTGGAAACCGCCCTGTCCATCCTGCGGGATCTGGCTCGCTTCCTCACCGAGCATCGCGGCAAGGACGACTGGGCCCTGGTCGACGTGCACGACGTCGAAGCCTTCCTGGCCACCTCGCCCAAGGCCCGCAAGCGCCGACTGGTGGTGCTGCGGCAGTTCTTCCGCTTCGCCCGCTCCCAGCGCATCGTGCTGATCGACCCGACTCGCACTCTGATCGTGAAGGAACGCAACGGCTTCCGCGGCCGCACCCTCACCCTCGACCAGCAGCGCGAGCTCTTCCGTCGATGGACGACCGACGATCAGGTTCACCCCCACGAGGCTCTGCTCGGCATGCTCGCTCTGCTGCACAGAGCCTCCAGCACGGAGGTCCGGACATTGAAGATCACCGACATCGACGCTGCGGCCCAGAGCGTCCGGCTCGGCAAGCGACCCCATCCCGTCCCGCTGGATCCCGCCTCCTGGACCGTGCTGGAACGCGGCTTGAACCACCGCGCGGAGTGGCCGACGGCCAACCCGCATGTGATGGTCACCAAAGGAACCAAGGCCGGGCAGAGCCCGGCCTCAACCGCCTATCTCTCCCACGCCCTTGACGACTGCGGATACCCGCCCCGGATGATCCGCAGCACCCGCCTCGTCGACCTGGTGAACACCATGGACCCCAAGCTCGTCGCCGCCGCCTTCGGCATGGACCCGCAGGCCACCCTCATCTACCTTGCTGATCACATCGACCCAGGACGCCTGCCCGACCAGCATCAGTAGAGGAACTTGCATGCGGCACCTCATCCCCCCATTCGCTCTCTCTGCCCTCCAGCGCGGACGGCAGATCGAGCAGTTCCTCGGCAGGGTCGAACGCGACGGTCACCAAGGGCTTCGCTGGATCGCCCTCAGCCCCGGCCCTTCCGGCGTCACGATCTATTTGAGTGACGTCGAAGACGTTGGCACTGACAACTTCTTCGATATCACCGAGTTCCCGCCCCTGGACCCCGAGGAGGAGACGTGGGGACGGGAGATCGCGGTCCTGCCCACCCCCGAGGAAGCCTTGCACCTGGCCGAGCGTGACCTCGCCGCAGACCCCCAACGCTGGGTCAACCAGGGCATCGTCTGCGACGAGTACCAGGACTTCCGCAAGATGAACCCGTGATGTTTCGGCGCCGCCTGGCACGTGTTCGCCGGAACATGTGCGCTTTGCCAAAAGCCTCATTGGAGGCGATGGCGACACTGTTCTTCTCCTCACGCTCCGTCAGAACCTGGAAGAGCAATTCAGCACCGTGCTTGTCGAGCTCCATGTAGCCGAGTTCGTCAATGCACAAAAGATCGACACGGCCATAGCGGGCGATCGTCTTGGTCAGCCGAGTTGTGAGGACCGTGCGGTGTCGCTGCCGGGGTGGCGCGGTGGCCGGGACGGGAACGGGAACGGTACGGGAACCGGGGCGTGGACAGTGGTGGGCAGTCTGGGCCAGGTCTCTGTGTCCAGGCCCGCCGTCATGGCGATACGACCCGGCGCCGTCCGCCGCGCCCACGACCCTCAAAGGAGCGTCAACGTGCCTGTGATCACCGTTGATTGGTGGCAGGGGAACGACCGGGAACGCCGGGCGGACCTCGTGTCCGAGCTGGCCGCCACCGCCTCCCGGGTGACCGGGTGTCCGATCGACGACGTGACCGTCATCGTGCGGGACTGCGAGCCCGGCCATGCCTCCGGGCTGCGCGACGGCCGCTCCAGAACCGCGTGCCCCGGTGCGAACGGCTTCGGTGAGATGGGCCTGGGGCAGGGCAGTCCCTGCTGAGATGCGCCGCGGTACTGGTCTTCGGCGCCGATCGGCGTGGGCCCGGGGATCCGAGCGGTAACGAGCCCGGACTCGTTCGGGAACGGCTGACGGCAGGTTGATGCCTGTCGCAGTCATCCGAACGAGGGGGCACCCGATGAGCATCACTTGGTACCGGACGGCCGGGGTTCTGTCGGCGGTCGCGATTGCGGCGGCCGGGGGATTCGGGACGCAGGCGGGGCGGGGTCACCTGGCGACCGACGGCCGCACCGCGGCATACCAGGTGCTCGGCTCCGGGGAAGGACCGGCGAACGTGGTAACGGCTCCGAGCTCGGGCGAAGGACCGGCCCTCACGAGCTGACCCGGGCCGACCATCACGAGCCGAGCCGGCCGACCATCACGAGCCGAGCCGGCCGACCATCACAAGCTGAGCCGGGCCGCCGACTCGTTCATCGCATTCAGCAGCTCGGCCGCCTCGCTCCGGTGGGCCTCGGCGGCCACGGTGTCTCCCTGCGCCGCCAGCACATCGGCCAAGCCGCTCAGAGCTCGCACGACCTCGATACGGTAGCCCACAGCCGACGCGATCCGGTCGCGCCCTCGGGGGCGGTGCCAAGAAAGCCCAGCAAGATCGCCTCCCGGTGTTCTAGGCCGCTCGCCGCCAGATCGTTGAGGACAGCGTTGACGGTAGTCCAACAAAGGTCGGCGGTACCGAAGTCCGCACTGTGTTTGACTCGCTTCTCGGCAAGGGGATGGGCCGGGTTGCGGTAGGTCCGCAGCAGGTCCGAGGCCAGAGGAAGCTGTCCGCGTGGGGTGCGAGCATGCAGCGCCCCGAGACCGGACGGGTCGACCCCCATGAGGTCGAGGGCAATGAGACACCGTATAATTTGAGCCCGAACAACTCTCATGTCCCATGGCTTCTCAGGCGGCCCGAAGGAGCGTACTCGTGCCCGGCCATCGATCCATCGCCGAAGCCGAGAAACTGGCAGCGGCCAGGCTCGGCGGTATCCCCGTCCGGCATGACCAGATGGCAGTTGTCGCCAACATCTATCGCGCCGCCTCGGCGGTGCGCCAGCACCTGGAGAACTCCGTGCTGCGCGGCGTCGACCTGACCTGGACCGCCTTCGTGGTGCTCTGGGTCATCTGGATCTGGGGCGAGTCGGAGACGCGGCACGTGGCCGAAGAAGCCGGAATTTCCAAGGGCACGCTCACGGGGGTTGCCCGGACGTTGGAAAGACGAGGGCTTGTGCAGCGAGCAGACCATCCCACCGACGGGAGGCTGGTGCTCCTGAGCCTGACCGACGAAGGGGAGGAGTTGATGCAGCGCCTCTTTCCGGCGTTCAACGAGGAGGAATCCTTCGTCACCGGGCGGCTCAGCGACGCGGACTGCCGTACCGTCGCCGACGGACTGCGCCGGGTGGTGCTGCAGGTGGAGGAGAACGGCGAGGAGCGCCGCCAGGATCTGTTGGGCGGTGCTGCCCCCGCGCCACGCCGCAGCGGCCGCCGTAAGGCCTGAGCCGCGACAGTCCCGGACGAGGGAGCCCGGATCGCTACAGGTCGAATTGCTCGCCTGCGAAGGTCCCTGGCATCTGGGCTGGAACCAGCGGCACCTCGGTCCAGATGGTCTTGCCCGTTGGCGTGTATCGGGTTCCCCACCGCTGCGTGAGTTGCGCGACCAGGAACAGACCTCGGCCGCCCTCGTCCTCCATCGCGGCCCGCCGCAGGTGGGGCGAGGTGTGGCCGCCGTCGGAGACCTCGACAATGAGGCCACGTTCCCGGATGAGTCGTAGACACACCGGCGCGCCGCCGTAGCGGATCGCGTTGGTGACCAGCTCGCTGACGACGAGCTCGACAACGAACGACGCGGCTTCGTCGACTCCCCACGCGGCCAGCTGGTTGCAGGCCAGCGATCGCGCTCTTGCCACTTCTCCGGCGTCGGAGGCCACGTCCCATGTCACCACCAGATTCTCAGCCAGGGCGTGGACGCGGAGCAGGAGCAGTGCGGCGTCGTCCTCGGGGGCCTGGGGCAGGAGTCTGGTGATGACCCTGTCGCATGTCTTGTCCAGTTGGCCGTCCTCGGGCCCGGCGAGTGCGGTGCAGAGAGCGCGGACTCCGGCGTCGATGTCCGTGTGACGGTTTTCGACGAGTCCGTCGGTGTAGAGAGCGAGCATGGCGCCTTCCGGCAGCTCGATGTCGGCGCATTCGAACGGCAGGCCGCCAAGGCCGAGAGGCGGTCCGGCGGGAAGGTCCACAAGTTCGGCGTGTCCGTCGGGGGTAAGGAGCACGGGCGGCAGGTGGCCCGCCCGCGCCATGACGCAGTGCCGGGAGACCGGATCATAGATCGCGTACAGGCAGGTGACTCCCAGTGCCTGGTCCTCGGCCTCGGCGGGCCCGGAAGGCGGGGCGCCGGTGCGCGCCACGAGGTCGTCGAGCCGGGCGAGCAGTTCGTCCGGTGCGAGGTCGAGTGCGGCGAGCGCCGCGACGGTCGTGCGCACCCGGCCCATGGTGGCGGCCGCGCTCGTACCGTGTCCGGCGACGTCGCCCACCACCAGCCCGACGCGTGCCCCGGAGAGGGGGATGACGTCGTACCAGTCCCCTCCGACGCCGGCGGGCCCGGCCGCGGGCAGATAGCGGTGAGCGACCTCCACACCCGGTTGCTGGGGCAGGGTGCGCGGGAGTAGATCACGCTGGAGCGTGAGCGCGGTCGCGTGTTCTCGGGTGTAGCGGCGGGCGTTGTCCAGGCAGACCGCGGTGCGGGAGACGAGCTCTTCCGCGAGCTGGATCTCCTCGTGGTCGAAGGGGTCGGCGTGTCGGGAGCGTGCGAAGGCCACCGCGCCCAGGGTGGCGCCTCGGGCCTTGAGGGGAAGGGCGAGCGCATGGGTGGCCGTGTCGGTGGCCGGCGCGTTCTCGGCCAGGCACCGCAGGCGGACGGTGTCCAGTGCGCCGTACGCGGTGTCCTTGGCCGCGGCGTGATGGGTGCGGTGAGCCACCTGGCACAGGGTGGGGTGGGTGGCGAAGTGTTGTGGTTCCTGCCCACCCAGGACGGCTTCGACGATGTCCACGGTGACGGCGTCGGCGAACTCGGGGACCACGAGTTCCGCCAGATCTTGGGCCGTGCGCCGGATGTCCAGGGTCCTTCCGATACTGCCGCTGGCCCGGCTGAGCAAGGCGAGACGCTGGCGCGCCACATAGCGGTCGGTGATATCGAGGCCGGCCTCACAGACGCCGACCGCACGGCCGACGTCGTCCCGCAGCAGGAAGTAGGAGAGGGACCAGACGTGCTGGTGGTGGGGGTCGAGGCGGGTCGGGCTGCGGTAGCGGACGTCGATCACCGGCTCACCGGTGCGCACGACCTGGAGGATGGGCCTCTCGACGTCCTTCACCGCCCGACCGTCTTCGGTCAACAGCACCCCCTCCGGCAGAATGTCGCGCACGAACCGCCCAGCGGCTTCCTCCAGCGTCACACCGAACTGCTTCTCGATGGCCGTGTTGATCCACCGGACGCGGGCGTCGGTGTCGTAGACGACCAACTGGATCGGTGACTGGCGGTAGAGCCCGGCGAGCATGGCTCGGTCTATGGCGCGCTGCCGCAGCAACTCCACGCTCATCGCCACCACCAGCCAGGCAGCGCCGCTTGCGCCGTGTGCGAGCGGGTTGACGGCCAAGGCCACGGGCACCGGTCGGCCGTCGCCACGGCGCACCGACCGGATGTCGTATGTGCCGGGGCTGTCGGCGGTCGGGAGGAGTCCGGCGCCCGTCACGGTGTCGGTCAGGATCGCGTCGGCGGAGCGGCCCAGGACCTCGTCCGGCCGGTGTCCGAACAGTGCCTCTGCCTCGGGGCTCCAGCCGATGAACCGCATCCGCTCGTCCAGCACGGCGGTCGCACGCCCAGCCGTCAGCGAGCCGGGGCCGATGCCTTGGCCGGGTCGGGACCGTCCCTGTTCCGGTTGTTCCGGCCCCGCTTCGTGCGAGCGGGTGAGACCTGTCATGGCGCGCACCAGTCGTATGCATTCCCGATCAGTTCAATGTACCGCCGGACGGCGCCGACGGCGTCTGTGGGCGGTGCGCCGCAAGGAGCCGACGCAGCGCTTCGACACCCTCTTCGGTGTGCCGCGGATCACCCGAGGTGACCTGGTGGAAGACCAGGCCGTCCAGGGCCGCGAAGACGATCTCTGCCAGTTCCCGGGACACGTCGAAGCAGGCCAGTGCCTCTCGGACGGCATCGCGGTAGGCGTCGTAGAGGGCGTCGACATGCCGCTGCAGTTCGGGCCTGCGGCTCGCCTCCAGTTTCAGTTCGTACTGGAAGGCCTGCAGATCCGGATCGGCGGCGATGAACGCGGCCAGCGTCGCGGCGAAGTCCTCCAGCCGGCCACTGGTGGGCACCAGCGACGACGTCTCGATGCTGCGCCGCACAGCCCAGCCCAAAGCCTCTTCGAGCAAGGCGTCACGTGATCCGAAGTGGTGGACCACGAGGCCGTGGGTCACACCGGCCTCGGCAGCCACGGACCGGTACGTCAGCTTCCGCAGGCCCCCTCGCGCGACGACCTTGATGGCCGCGGCCATCAAAGCTTCCCGTCCCTGACCGTATCCCGGCCGATTGTCCTGGCCGCCGGTCCCCTCATCGACCACCGCCTCGGTCATGCACCCCCCTTCCTCTCCCCCTGCGCACCCTGACAAGCAAATCTATCCTATTGACAAGTTATCCGAATGGATAGATTCTCGGCGGTGCCTCACTTCCTCCGCCTCACTGGAGTTCCTATGGCCCTGCCCGAAGGACTGCGCAGCACCCCGTTCTCCCCGCGGTACGACGACCGCGTCGAGGAGTGGATGGACGTCTACGGCCATGCCGTGCCCCTGTTCATCACGGACCCGGCCGAGGAGTACGAGGCATTCCGCACCGCCGCCGGTGCGCTGGACTACTCGATGCTCTACAAGTGGCACGTCGAGGGCGAGGACGCCGTCGCCACCGTCGACGCCGTCTTCTCGCGGAGCGTCCACGGGCTCGGCGCCGGTCGTATCGCCTACGGCGTGGTCGTCGACACGGACGGCTTCATGATCGACGACGTGACTGTGGCCGTCCTCGCGCCCGGCCATGTGGTCGTCACCGGCGGCAACCCCGCCACCCAGCAATCGCTGACCGCGCACGCCCCCGACGGCACCACGGTCACCGAGCGTCGCGACGAGTTCGCCGTGCTGACCTTGCAGGGACCGCGCAGCCGCGAGGTTCTCCAGCGGCTCACGCACGTCGACGTCTCCAACTCCGCCTTCCCCTATTACACGTTCGTCCGGGACGTCCTGGTCGCGGGTATCGGTGCGCAGGTCAGCCGGATCGGGTTCACCGCCGAACTCGGTTACGAGATCCAGGTGCCGCGCGAGCGTGCGCTGGACCTGTGGGACGCGGTCCTCGAAGCGGGGGCTGACCTCGGGGTGAAGGCCGCCGGCGCGCTCGCCCTGCTGACGTGCCGCACCGAGGCCGGAATGATCATGGGTGAGCTGGAGTACGACCACACCGTCACCCCGTTCGAGTGCCGGATGGGCTGGGCGATCGACTTCGACAAGGGCCCCTTCCAGGGCCGCGACGCGCTGCTCGCCAAGAAGGGCACCGCGCCGGGGCGTGTGGTCAGCGTCGTCGTGGACGCCGCACCCGAGGCGGCCGAGGGCGCGCGGCTGGAGCTGGACGGACGGGACGTCGGCTACGTGACGATGGCCGTGCCCTCACCCGTACTCGACGCCGCCACCCTGGGGCTCGCCCGTGTGCACCGCGACGCGGTGAAGCCGGGGACCGCGCTGACCGCGGTCGCCGCCGACGGTTCCAAGGCCGACGCCACGGTGAAGCCCACCCCCGTGTACGACCCCGAGCGCACCCGCGTACGGGCCTGAGCCGGAAGGCACCGCAGCCATGCAGCGCTACATCCTGACCGTCAGCTGCCCCGACCAGCCGGGCATCGTGCACGCCCTGTCCGGTGGCATCACCGAGGCCAAGGGCAACATTCTGGAGAGCGCCCAGTTCTCCGATCCCGGCACCGGCACGTTCACCATCCGGGTGCTCCTGGAGACACCGCAGGCCGACGTCGAGAGCCTGCGGGACGAGCTCTCCCTGCGCCTGGCGCGCTTCGACCCCGTGCTGTCCCTGCGGCCGGAGCAGCAGCGGCGCCGGGTCCTGCTGATGGTGTCGAAGTTCGACCACTGCCTGGTCGACCTCCTCTACCGCTGGCACTTGGGCGAACTGCCCGTCGACATCCCGCTCATCGTTTCCAACCACCCCGACCTGGCGCCCGTCGCGCAGCGCTACGGCATCCCGTTCATCCACCTCCCTGTCACCCGCGACACCAAGCCGGAGGCGGAGGCCGAGCTGGTGCGGCTGGTCGCCGAGCACCGGGTCGACTTCGTGGTCCTCGCCCGCTACATGCAGGTTCTCTCCGACGACCTGTGCCGCAAGCTGTCGGGGCGGGTCATCAACATCCACCACTCGTTCCTGCCGGGCTTCAAGGGCGCCAAGCCGTACCACCAGGCCCACGACCGGGGCGTCAAACTCATCGGCGCCACCGCCCACTTCGTCACCGCCGACCTGGACGAGGGCCCGATCATCGAGCAGGACGTCGTGCGCGTCGGACACCGGCACACCGCGCCGGAGCTGGTCGCCATCGGCCGGGACGTCGAACGGGTCGTCCTGGCGCGGGCGGTGCGCCTGCACGCCGAGGACCGGGTCGTGCTGACCGGCTCCCGCACCGTCGTGTTCTCCTGACCCGAGAGGTTCGTACGACCATGACCACCGCGACGCTGCTCGACGGCAAGGCCGCGGCAGCCGAGATCAAGGCCGAACTCGCCGCCCGGGTCCAGGCGTTGAAGACACGGGGCGTCACCCCGGGCCTGGGGACCATCCTGGTCGGCGACGACCCGGCCAGCCACTCCTACGTCGGCGGCAAGCACCGCGACTGTGCCCAGGTCGGCATCGCGTCGATCCGGGTGGAGCTGCCCGCCACCGCCTCCCAGGCCGACGTCGAGGCCGCCGTGCTCCGGCTCAACGCGGACCCGGCCTGCGCCGGTTTCATCGTCCAGCTGCCGCTGCCGGCCCACATCGACACCCACGCCGTGCTGGAGCTCATCGATCCCACCAAGGACGCCGACGGGCTGCACCCGACGAACCTCGGGCGCCTCGTGCTCGGCATTCCCGGGCCGCTGCCCTGCACGCCCCGCGGCATCATCGACCTGCTCCGCCGCAACCAGGTGGCCATCACCGGCAGACAGTTCTGCGTGATCGGCTGCGGCATCACGGTGGGCCGTCCGCTGGGCCTGATGCTGACCCGAAGCACCGAATACGCAACAGTCACCCTGTGCCACGAGGCCACCCAGGACACCGCGGCCCACGCCCGGGTCGCCGACGTGGTCGTGGCCGCGGCAGGCGTGGCCCACCTCGTCGGGCCCGACTGGATCAAGCCGGGCGCCACGGTCCTGTCCGTGGGCATCACCCGGACCGTGGAGGGCATCCTCGGGGACGTCCACCCGGACGTCGACCAGGTCGCCGGCTCCCTGGCCCCACCGGTGGGCGGAGTGGGGCCGATGACCCGGGCCATGCTGCTGACCAACATCGTCGAAGCCGCCGAGCGCGGCCGGCCCTGACGGGGAAGCTGCGGGGCCGAGCCTGTTCGGGCTCGGCCCCACAGCCGTGTGCGCGCCGGCGGGAAAGGCACCGGCGGCGCCGGGGCCGGGCAGGCAGTACG
Source organism: Streptomyces camelliae (assembly GCF_027625935.1). Classification (NCBI taxonomy): domain Bacteria; kingdom Bacillati; phylum Actinomycetota; class Actinomycetes; order Kitasatosporales; family Streptomycetaceae; genus Streptomyces; species Streptomyces camelliae. The sequence continues at coordinate 9,179,259 of NZ_CP115300.1, read as the reverse complement.
CGCGCATGCTCGCCGTCTGCCCCAGCCCACAGGCCCGGCGAGCCGTACGCACGATCACAGGCGGCCGGCGTAGAAGGTGTAGCGCTCCAGCGGTTCTCCCTCGTGGCCCCATGGCCAGGGCGTCACCAGGCCGTCGATCGCGGTGAACACCGGGCGTGCGTCCCCGGTGCGGCCGGCGCGGACCAGACAGTAGGCAAGCAGCCCGAGGTCGGCGACGGCGGCGGCCTGGCGCAGGTGACCGGGGCTCAGCCAGGAGGTCAGAGCCTGATCCACCCATCGCGCGACGTGCGGTTGTGTCCAGTAGCGGCTCGCCCCCAGCGCCCGGACTCCTCCACCGTCCAGGTCGCGGTGGTACTGCCTCACGGCGGCCGTGGGCGGCGGGCATGCCGCCGGAGCGTCCGGCGGCATGACGGCGACGACGTCGTCGAGGAAGTCCCGCAACGCGCTCTGGCTCCCCTGCTCCTCCGGGGAGAGATAGCCCAGGATCTGCAGATGCGCCTCCCGGTGCCACGGATCACGCGCGCGGATCTCCTCCCAGAGCGGTGCGAGCTCGGCACGGGGCCGCCCCAGCGACCGCAGCGCCGCCAGCGCGGCCACCCAGGGCGTCGGATCGCCCGGACGCGCCTCGGCGGCGAGGCGGCAGAACGCCAGGGCACCCCAGGGATCCGTGGCCAGTTCGGCCCACCCGGCGAGAACCAGCGCGTCCGCATCGCGCGGCCGGAGCTTGTGCCACCCGCGGGCCAGCGCGGGAGCAGCCTGTGCGAGCACGGAGACACGGTGGCAACGGCGGTCCCAGTCGGGCCCGGTGTCCCGCAGGAGCTGCTCGATCCGGGTGATGGCGAGGTCCTGTGGGCCCGGGCCCCGGGAAGAGGCGATACCCCTGAGTACCCTGCCGAGGGCGGCGGCGTCGAGTTCCGGGGCCGGCCGGGGCTTTGGCCGCCTGGTGCTGCCGGAGAATGCCATGCCGGTGTCAGCGTCCGTGGTGGGCGGCTCGGACGAGGGCGTCGAACAGCCCCTGCTGGGCGGGGTCCTCGTGGGCGGTGTCCTCCGGGTGCCACTGGACAGCGGTGAACCATCCGTGGACTCCGGGGAGTTCGAGCCCCTCCACGGTGCCGTCGGCCGCGCGCGCGGTGACCGCGAGTCCCACGCCGGCACGGTGGACGCGCTGGTGGTGGTAGCAGGACGCCTCGACCTTCTGCGCGCCGGTGGCCTGCTCCAGCAAGGTGCCGGGCTGGATCGCCACAGGGTGGACGACATGCCGGTGCTCGCGTTCCGGGCCACCCATGTCCTGCTCCAGGGTGCCGCCGAGGGCGACGTTGACGACCTGGAGTCCTCGGCAGACCGCCAGCAGCGGCAGGCCCGAGCCGATGGCCTGGCGGGCGACCTCGATGTCGAAGTCGTCCTGGAGGTCGTCGACGTCGTAGACGCTCTCGTGAGTGTCGGTTGCGCCGTAGCGGTGCGGGGCGAGGTCTCCGCCGCCGGGGAGCAGGACGCCGTCGAAGCGGGCGAGACGCCCGGCCACGTCTCCGGAGGCGGGGTGGATGCTCGCCGGCTCGCCGCCCGCCCGCCACACCGCCTCGATCAGCGCGCGGGCGTTGACCTCGGCGGCGTAGCGCAGCGCGGAGGTGGTGGCGGAGAAGCGGGCGGGGACGGCGATCAGGGGGCGGACTGGGGTACGGCTCACAGCTGGATCCAGGTGGTCTTCAGTTCGGTGTACTTCTCGATGGCGTGGGCGGACTTGTCTCGGCCGTTGCCGGACTGCTTCATGCCGCCGAAGGGGACGGTCAGGTCGCCCTCCTCGTAGCAGTTGACCCAGACGGTTCCGGCCCTGAGCGTGCGGGCGACCTGGTGGGCGGTGGACAGGTCGGAGGTCCACAGGCCCGCGGCGAGGCCGTACTCCGTGTCGTTGGCCACCCGGACCGCCTCGTCCAGATCGTCGAACGTCAGCACTGACAGGACGGGGCCGAAGATCTCCTCGCGGGCCAGCCGCATGCCGGGGCGCACGTGGTCGAAGACGGTGGGGCGCAGGAAACTGCCGCCGGTCTCGGCCAGGGTGCGGCCGCCGCCGACGCGCAGGCGGGCGCCTTCCTCAAGGCCGGTCTCGATGTGGCCGAGGACCCGATCGAGGTGCCTCCCACCGGCCATCGCACCCATCTCGGTTGCCGGGTCGAGCGGATCCCCGACGATGAGTTCCCGGGCCCGCGCCACGATCGCGTCGGTGACCTGGCCGGCGATCGAGGAGTGCACCAGCAGCCGGGAGGGGGCGGTGCACATCTCGCCCTGGTTGAAGAAGATGCCCCAGGCGGCGGTGGCGGCGGCCTTCTCCAGGTCGGGCGCATCCGGGAAGATGATGTTGGGGGACTTGCCGCCGAGTTCGAGCCAGACCCGCTTGAGGTTGGAGTCGGCCGCGTAGTGCAGGAAGTGACGGCCCACGGCGGTCGAGCCGGTGAAGGCCAGGACGTCGACATCGGGGTGGAGACCGAGGGCTCGCCCGGCGACGGGGCCCTTGCCGTTGACCACGTTCAGCACACCCGGCGGCAGGCCGGCCTCGGTGGCGAGCCGGCCGAGCAGCAGGGCGGAGAGCGGGGAGTTCTCCGACGGCTTCAGTACGACGGTGCAGCCCGCCGCCAGTGCCGGGGCCACCTTCCAACCGGCCAGCGTCAGGGGGAAGTTCCACGGCACTACCGCGCCCACGACACCGGTCGGCTCCCGGGTGACCAGCGCCAGGGCATCGGGGGCGGTGTGGGGCGACTCGTCGGTGAGTTTGTCGGCCAGCTGCCCGTACCAGCGGAACGTGCTGATGACGGCGCGCAGTTCGATCTCGTACGCGTCCGTGATCGGCTTGCCCATCTCCAGGCTGACGGTCAACGCCAGTTCCTCGCGGTGCTCTTCGAGCAGGTCGGCGATGCGCAGCAGGATCCGGCCGCGGTCGGCCGGTGCGAGGCGGGGCCAGGGGCCGGAGTCGAAGGCCCGGCGGGCGGCGGCCACGGCCACGTCCACTTCCTCCGCGCCTCCGTCGGCAACCTGGGTCAGCACCTGGCCGTCGCGGGGCGAGACGGCGGCGAAGGTCGCCTCTCCCCCGCCCTCGTCGACGCCGTCGATGTGATGCGCGCCGACCAGGTCCAGTGCCTTGGCTCGGCGCAGCCATTCCTCGTGGGTGATGTCCAGCATGCGGAACCTCCGGATACTTTATTTGATTCCAAACGATATGGTGTGGGCTCAGCCGTCACAAGAGTTCACGGATCGATCCGACGGGTCCGTGAACCCGGGAGGGAGCCCACCGTGCGCGCGCTCGTCATCCAGCACGACCACGTGACCGACCCCGGTCCGGTCGGGGCCCGGCTCGTGCAGCGCGGATACGACCTGAGCGTCGTGACCGTCGTACCCGAACACCGCCACCACGCGCCGGACGTGGCCTTCGACTTCCCGGCCGCCGACGACTGGGACCTGATCGTGTCGCTCGGCGCGCCCTGGTCGGTGTACGACGAGACGGCCGTGGGTTCCTGGATCGGCGGAGAGCTGGCGCTGTTGCGCAAGGCCCATCACCTCGGCGTTCCGGTGCTCGGGGTCTGTTTCGGCGCTCAGGCACTGGCCACCGCGCTCGGGGGCTCGGTCGAGGCGTCGCCGCGCCCGGAGATCGGCTGGGTCGGGGTCGACACCGACGATCCCGAACTGATCGGCCCGGGCCCGTGGTTCCAGTGGCACTACGACCGCTGCCTCCTGCCCCCCGGAGCCGAGGAGGTGGCCCGCGACTCCGTGTGCACCCAGGCGTTCCGGCTCGGGCGGAGCCTGGGGGTGCAGTTCCATCCGGAGATCACGCCCACCACCGTGCGCCGGTACCTGGAGCTCGGCGGCGCCGAGCAGTGCCTGCACCACGGCGTGGACCCCGGTGAGCTGCTCACCCGGACAAGGGACCTGGCGACGACGACCCGCGCGAACGCCCGCCGCCTTGTCGACGGGTTTCTCGACCGGGTGGCGAACACGCCCGGCTGACCGTCTCATGCGGGCAGCACCAGCGCGGCGACCTCGTCGACCAGCGCCTTCTGGTACGGCGCGAGGTCGTGTCCCGTCATCCCGCCGACGTGCACGGAGAGGGTCAGGACGTCGGGCTCGTCCCAGAAGACGGACTGGGCGCCGTTGCCGTGGTGGACGCCCCCGTCGACCACCGCGGCCCGCCGCACGCCCAGGGCGGCACGGGTGTGCACGACCGCGTTCGCCACGTTGTTGAGCATGCAGAACCCCATGCCGGTGTGCGCCGGGGCGTGGTGCCCGCATGGGTGGACGAGCGCGTAACCTTTGTCCACCCGTCCGGTGACGACCGCTTCGACCAGTTCGATCGCAGTGCCGGCGGCGAGCGCGGCGATCTCGTAACCGCCCCTGGGCAGGGTGCTCTCACGCCGCAGTCGGCCGACGTGTTCGGGGGTGTGGACCCGCAGTACCTCTTCCTCCGTGGCGTGTCGAGCCTCGACTCGTTCCAGATGGTCGATCAGGCCGGACACGGTGACGAGCTCGTGCAGCCGCCGCTTGGTGTCGGCGTGTGCCACATGGTGGCCGATCGGCTGGAGTCCGGCGGCCGGATCGACGGGGAACAGCCCACCGCTGCCGCTGTCGGCCCAGCCGAACAGCTCGTGCCACACGTATCCCGTGCTCAATGAATCCTCCGTGCGCGGGTGGGAGCCGGACATGGCCGGCCCGGTCCCGGGGGGAGCGGGAACCGGACCGGTCACACCGTGAGAAGCGGCGTCCTCAGGCCTCGTCCGTCGCCCGGTCACGCGTCACGCGGGCGGCGACGACGCCGAGGACCAGGACCGCCGGGACGGCGAGTTCGAGCCAGGTCGCCGTGGTCGAGTCGCCGCCGATGAGGGTCGTGAAGTTGGCCATGATCAGCCAGATCGCACCGGCGATGCCGAGCGCGCCCAGGATGGGGGCGATCAGAGTGTTCCAGGGGCGGGCATCCAGCCGCTCGCGCCGGAAGAACACCACCACCGACACGGAGGTCAGCAGGTACAGGAGCATGATCCCCAGCACAGCCACCCCGCTGAACCACGAGAAGAGGGTCAGCACCGGGTCCTTGCCCAGCAGCGCGAAGGGCATGACGAGCAGCAGAGCGACCACGGTCTGCACGCTGCCCGCCACCCACGGCGAGTGACGCCGGTTGATCGCGGTCAGCCCGTGGGGCAGCAGGCCGTCGCGGCCCAGGGAGAAGAGGTAGCGGTTGGCGGAGTTGTGGAAGGCCAGGATGCCGGCGAAGAGGGAGGTCGCCAGGAGGATCGGCAGGACGTCGCCCACCCAGGCGCCGAACTGCGCGGTGATCGGTGCGAAGACCCATGCCGTGGCGTCACCGCTCGCCAGCGCCTTGCCCGCCTCGGCGGTGGCGCGGGAGGCACCGTGGGCGGAGACCAGCATCCACGAGGTGAAGGCGAAGAAGCCGGTGATCACGGCGACGGAGAGGTACGTCGCCCGGGGCACGGTCTTACGGGGCTCGCGCGCCTCCTCGCCGTAGATGGCGGTGGCCTCGAAGCCGAACATCGACGCCACGGCGAACATCAGGGCCACGCCGGGAGCACCCTGGAGCGCGGCGTGGGGCGAGAAGCTGTCGGTGAAGCCCAGCCCCTCGGGGCCGCCGCCCTTGAAGAGGGTGACCAGGGCGAAGACGAGCAGGATGCTGAACTCGGCCAGGACGAACACGGCCAGCACCCTGGCGCCCATCTCGATGCCCGCCGCACCGAGGGCCTGGACGATCGCCATGGTGACCAGGGCCCAGACCCACCAGGGGGCGTTCAGGCCGGTGTAGTGGTCGACCAGGCCGCTGACGATGGATCCGTACAGCCCGTACATGGCGGCCTGGACCGCGCAGTAGGCGAAGAGCGCGACACTCGCGCTGCCGGACCCGGTGGGACGGCCGAGCCCCTTGCCGATGTACGTGTAGAAGGCGCCGGCGTCCACGACGTGGCGTCCCATGGCGACGAAGCCGACAGAGAACAGCAGGATCACGACGCCGGCCCCGGCGTAGGCGGCGGGCGCCCCCGCGCCGTTGCCGATGGCCACGGCAATGGGCACGGCCCCGGCAATGCCGGTCAGGGGCGCCTGCGCGGAGAGGACGAAGAAGAGGATGCCGAGGACGCCGAGGGAGTTGGGCTTGAGTCGGCCAGCGGTGGGTTCGTCCTGCACGGTCTGGTTTCTCTGGACCGTTTGACTGTCCACGCGGATCACCTGCCTGGGGAGGGGAGCGAAGGAGGTTTATTTTGGAGCCAAACGAGTTGCCTCATAGTGGGGCTGAACTATCCATACGACAAGGGGTTGGGCGATGATTTTTCGCCACCGCCCCCGCTTCTTACGAAGCCGTAACCCGGCTACTCGTGGACCGTGATGGCCTGCAGTGGGCAGACTTCCGCAGCCTCGTGCACCTCGTCGGCGTTCGCCGCGTCCACCTCCGCCGCGTACAGTTCGGTGGCCTCGTTCCGCAGGGACAGGCGCCCCTGCTCGTCGAGGGCGAAGAGGCCGGGGGCGGCGTAGACGCACTGGCCGTGGTCCTGGCACTTCTTGAGGTCGACTTCGACGCGCATGGTGGCTCCTGAGTGTGGTGCTGTGCTGTGTGCTGGGGGAGGAACGGCCGGCGTGCGGTCAGCGCAGCCGGATCGGCAGGTGGGCGATGCTGCGCAGGAACTCGGTGTGGGTGAAGGTCGGCTCACCGGCGAGTTCGATCGTGCTGAAGCGGTTGACCAGCGTGGTGAAGACGACGTCGGCCTGTGCGCGGGCGAGCACCTGTCCCGCGCAGCCGTGCTGGCCGGAGCCGAAGGCCAGGTGCTGGCTCGCGGCGGCCGGACGGTTGTGGTCGAAGCGGTCCGGGTCGGGGAAGGCTTCCGGGTCGCGGTTGGCGGAGCCGATGAGCAGGACGAGGACCTCGCCGGCGGGCACGGTCGTGTCGCCGATGACCGTTTCCTGGGTGGTGAGGCGGGAGACCATCTGCTCGGGGGTCTCGATGCGCAGCACCTCGTTGATGAAGCCGGGCCGGATGTCCGGCTGGTCGCGGTAGATCCCGATGTACTCGGGGTGTTCGGCCATGTGCCGGATGCCCTGCACGATGAGGTGCTTGATGTCCAGGTGACCGACGGCGAAGAAGAGCAGGATCGAGAAGATGACCTCGTTCTCGGTCATGTTCCCCGCGTCCTGCTCGGCGAGGAAGTGGTCGATCAGTCCGCTGCCGGGGTGGGCGCGCTTGTGGTCGATGAGTGCGCGGTTGTGCTGCTCGTACCATTCGAAGGCCTCGCCGGTGACCCGCCAGTCGTCTTCGTCGGACCCGGGCCCGAGGCTGACGCCGATGTCGTAGGTGGCCTTCTGGATCTCCAGCATCTTCGTGGGCTCGACGCCGAAGATGTGACAGATGGTTTCGAAGGTGGAGCGCAGGGCGAGGTCGTCCACCGCGTCGAGCGTGCCGCCCGCCTCGACCGCCTTGTCGAGTACGGCGTCCACGGACGCCTGCATCACCTTGGACCACTCCTCGACCGCCTTGGGCGTGAACCAGCGGTTGGTGATGCGGCGCAGCCGGGTGTGGTCGGGGGCGTCCTGGCCGAGCACCGTGTCGTGCAGCGGGTCGGCCACGCCGAAATCGAGCTTGCGGACGCTGAGGGTGGGGTTGCGGATCAGCTTCGCGACGTCCTCGTAACGGGACACCACGTACACGCCGATCGGATGCCGGTAGACGGGCGCCTCCGCACGGAGCCGGGCGTAGTACGGAGCGGGGTCCGCCCGGTAGCCGGGGTCGCGGAACGGAAGCAGCTCGGCTGCGGGAGCCTCGATGGTCATGGGGATCTCCTAGGGATGCATGGCGGCCGCGGACGGGTCCCTGCCATGCAGGCGAGAATTATCCATCTGGAAAGCTGCGTCAATGTTTCCGGCGGCCGTAACCAACTCTTTACTCGTACGGAATCAAACGAGATCATGGCGCCGAACGGCGAAAGGCTCCGGACGCGGAACGTCCGGAGCCTTGGAACAAGCAGGTCAGAGGGGTTTTCAGCCGTCCTCGGCGGTACGGTCGCCAGCAGCGTCACCGTTGGCGTCGAGGAACCGCAGCAAGGAGCGCAGCTCTTCCAGTGCGGCATCCGTGACCTCGGGCTCACCGAGGACGAGCTGGTGCAGTACGAGGCCGTCGAGCGCGGCGAAGACCAGCCGGGTCAGTGCCTTGTCCGCGCCGCCGGGCAGCATGCGGGTCAGTTCGCGCTGGGTGGCGTCGAAGTACTCGTCGTACAACGCGCGGATCTGGGGCAGCAGCTCCGGGCGGCGGCGCGATTCGAGCAGCAGCTCGTACTGGAACGCCTGGACGTCCGGATCCGCCGTGACCATCTCCGACAGCCCCGCCGAGAAGTCCGCGACCCTGCCGGTGCCCGGTTCGAGCGCGCTGGTGTTCAGCGAGGTTCGGATGGTGTGGGCGAGGGTCTCCTCGATCAGCGCGTCGCGCGAACCGAAGTGGTGCACCACGAGGCCGTGCGTGACCCCGGCCTCCTCCGCGACGGCCCGGTAGGTGAGCCTGCGCAGGCCTCCCCGCGCCACCACACGGACGGCGGCGTTCAGCAGGGCTTCGCGGCCCTCGCCGTAGTGCAGGCGCTTGCGTGAGGGCCGGCTCTTGGGGGCGTCGGTGGACTCGGTCATGGGGGCGACCTTACCTGGGCGGGCGGCCGCACCGGACGCCTCGGTCGGCAGGTCCGGTGCGGCGCCGTCTCATGGGCGTCCGTCAGCGCCTGGGCGGGCGGATGCCGCGGAACTCCCAGTCGCCGCCGAGCGCGGTTGACAGGACCTCCTCGGACTCGGTGGGCTGGGCGCCGACGTCGGTACGGACCGGGGTCGGGCCGGTCACGATGTGGTTCGTCAGCCTGCCGAGCCCCTCCACCTCCACCTCGACCACATCCCCCGGCTGGACGGGCCGGGAGTTGGCGGGGGTGCCGGAGAGCAGGACGTCACCGGGGTAGAGGGTGATGGTGCGGGCGATGTCGGCGACGAGGTAGTGCATGTCCCACTTCATCTCGTCGGTCGAACCGTCCTGCACCACCTCACCGTTGACGTAGGTGCGCAGGCTCTTGCCGTGGAAGTCCCAGTCGGTGACGAGACCGGGGCCGAGGGGGCAGAGGGTGTCGGAGCCTTTGACGCGGAGCATGGACCCGGCGTCGGTGTCGCGGAAGTCGTGCAGGCCGTAGTCGTTGGCGATCGTGTAACCGGCGATGTACTCCCCCGCCTCGGCCGGGGAGATGTTCCGCGCGGTCTTGCCGATGACGATGGCGACCTCGCCCTCGTAGTTGAGCCACTTGCAGCCCTCGGGGCGGACGACGGCGCCCTTGTGGGAGTTGAGGGAGGAGGTCGGCTTGTGGAAGTACGTGGGAGTGTCGGGCAGGTCGATCCGGAACTCGTCGACGCGGCTGCGGTGGTTGAGGTGGACGGCGATCACTTTGGACGGCACGACCGGCGGCAGGTGCTGGGCCTCGTCGGTCTTGACGCGGCGGCCGTCCCCGGCGACCAGTTCGTCGCCGTCGACGGTGACCCGGACGGCGGCGCCGTCCAGCAGGATGCGGCGGTATTCGGGCATGGCGGGCCTTTCTAGATACGGCTGTGAGGGGTGCGCGGGGAGGGCAGGCCGGCGCCGGTCCAGCCGTCGGCCGGGCGGTCGAACCAGAGGTGGACCTGACCGGTGCCGATGGAGTTCTCGTACTCGCCGTACTGGCGGCCCTTGGCGACGCACGCCTGTTCGCCGAGGGCGCCGGCCATCATCAGGTAGTGGAAGAACTTCGCCTCCGGCTTGTACTTCCAGAAGGCGTCCATGGTGTCGAGGACCTTGTCGTGGCGGCCCTCCTTGAACCAGGCGATCCGCTCCTGGTCGGCCTCGCGTGCCTCGGGCGTGAAGATGTGCACCGGGTCGCTCGACTCGTGGTCGCGCAGCTCGCGCAGCGGCCAGAAGGTGTGTGACAGCGCACCGGAGGCGATGAGCAGGACCCGGCGGCCCGGGGTGGCGGCGATGCCGTCGGCCAGCGCCCGGCCGAGGCGCAGGTGGTCCTCCATGTCGCCGGTCTGGCACACCCCGATGGTCACCCATCGCTTGTCGGGCAGCCCCTCCCCGAGGAACTTCCAGAGGTTGATGGTGGCGTAGTAGATCGGCAGGTACTCGTCGTCGATCGCGGTGATCCAGGTGCCGTGCTTGTCCGCGAACTTCTCGATGTTGTGGGCGAGTTCGGGGTCGCCCGGGAAGTCGTACGGCATCCGGCACATGCCGCGCGGCAGCTCCTCGGAGGTGAACAGCCCCGCACGCCGCTGCTGGGCGGTGACGACGAACTCGACCGTCGTCGCCCAGTGGGAGTCCAGGACGACGACGGTGTCGTAGTCGTCGCGCTCGAAGACGTCCTTACGCAGCTGGTGCAGGCCGGTGACGAGGGTGATCTCCTTGCCCTCGTTGAGCTCCAGCCGGGTCTCCTGCGGAAGCACGATGGTGGGGACGTGGGCGAGCAGGCCCGCCCCGACGATCTCACCCATGGTTCCTCCACCCGTTCGGCGCGGTCACGGTGTTCTTCACGTCGCAGTAGAAGTCGAAGCTCCAGGTGCCGCCCTCGCGGCCGACTCCGGAGTGGCGGGAGCCACCGAAGGGCGCCTGCAGGTCGCGGACGAAGAAGCAGTTGGTCCAGACCGTGCCTGCGACCAGCTGGGCGGTGACGCGTTCGGCGCGCTCCGGGTCACCGGTGGCGAGCGTGGCGGCCAGCCCGAAGCGGGTGTCGTTGGCGAGGCGGACGGCCTCGTCCTCGGTGGCGAAGGTCTGCAGTGTCAGGACCGGGCCGAAGACCTCCTCCTGCACGATCTCCGAGTCCTGGGCGACGTCGGTGAGGAGGGTCGGCGCGTAGTACTGGCCGTCCTTGCGGTGGCCGCCGATGACCGCGCGGGCCCCGGCCGCGATTGCCCGCTGCACGAACCCGTCGATCTTCTCCAGCTGGCGCGGGTGGATGTTCGGCCCGATGTCGGTGGCCTCGTCACGCGGGTCGCCCTGGGTGAGCTGCCCGGCCTTCTCGACGAAGCGGCGGGTGAACTCCTCGGCGACCGACTCCTGGACCAGGAAGCGCGTTGCGGCCAGGCACACCTGCCCGGCGTTGTCGTACTGCTCCACCGCCAGGTCGACTGCGAGGTCCAGGTCGGCGTCGGCGAACACCAACAGGGGGGACTTGCCGCCGAGTTCGAGACTGAGCGGGGTCAGGTTCGCGGCAGCCGAGGCCGAGATCCGCTTCGCCGTCGGCACCGAACCGGTGAAGCTGATCCGCCGCACGTCAGGGTGCGAGGTCAGGGCGTCACCGATCTCCGAGCCGTACCCCTGCACGACGTTCAGCACCCCGGCCGGCAACCCGGCCTCGGCGGCGATGTCGGCCAGCAGGGAGGCGGTCAGCGGGGTCCACTCGGCGGGCTTGAGGATGACCGTGTTGCCGGCCGCGAGAGCCGGGGCGACCTTCCACGTGGCCAGCATCAGGGGGGCGTTCCAGGGGGTGATCAGAACGCAGGGGCCCGCCGGGTCCCAGCTGACGTGGTTGGTGTGCCCGCGCGTCTCGAAGTCCTCGTGCTCCAGCTTCAGCAGCCAGTCCGCGAAGAAGCGGAAGTTGTGGGCGACGCGGGGCATGACGCCCCGGCGGTGGGAGCGGAGCAGGGCGCCGTTGTCGCAGGTCTCGACGATGGCGAGCTCTTCCAGCCGCTTCTCGACGCCGTCGGCGACGGCGTGCAGGATACGGGCCCGTTCGGCGCGGGGGGTGGCGGCCCAGGCGGGGAAGGCGGCCTTCGCCGCGGCCACCGCGGCCGCAGCCTCCATCGCGGTCCCCCGGGAGATCTCCCCCAGAAGGCTGCCGTCGATCGGCGAGACATCGGTGAACGTTTCGGTGGAGGCGACGCGCTCGCCGCCGATCCAGTGCCGGGTGTCGACGGCGACCCCGGCCACCGTGAGGGTGTGCTCGGTCATGTCCGGTCTCCAAGTCCTGTGGTGCGTACGGGGTTACTCGGCGCCGGACGTGCCGGACTCCAGCAGCCGGCCGCCGTCCCAGACGACGCCGACCTGCCGGTAGTAGGCGGCGATCGGTTCGCGGATCTCCAGGCGTGCCAGTTCCTCGGTGGGCGCCTCGAACAGCTCCAGCTCGGCGTCACCGCGCCACGGCTGCCCGCCCTCGAAGGAGGCGGCGCCGGACTCGATCAGCTCGTCGAGCGCCAGGCCCTTGCCCTTCTCGATGGAGGGCAGCCAGCGGTGGTGGGCCATGGGGTGGGCGTTGACGAAACCGTTGGTCTCCGACGGCTCACGCAGGGTGACCACGGCCTGGGCGAGGCGCCGGTCGGCGGCGGCGAGGGTCGCCCCGAAGCGGGCGCCGGCCTCGATGCGCGGTGCGGGCCCGTAGGGGTGCGGGCGGGTCTGGTGGATCGAGCCGAGCTTCTTCGGATAGCCCTGGTGCAGCCCGCGCGCAATCGCGAAGTCCTTGTCGACCCAGATGTACACGCAGCGGGTGTAGGTCTGCCCCCGGTACTTGCAGCGCACGACCGCGAACGCCTCCTTGTACTGGGCCAGTACCGGGTCCAACAGCTCCTGACCAGAACCCGAGCAGGACTGCCAATCGGCCCAGATCAGCGCCACGGCGCCCGGGTCCTCGTCCGCCAACTCCAGCGGCTCGGGAAGCAGTTCACGCACCCGCGCGGGATCCGTGCGGTACTCGACGGTCAGCAGGTCGCCGGAGTAGCGCCACGGCGGGGACGGGATCAGCGAGGAGGCACCGCTCGCTGTCTTGGGGTGGAAGTAACCACGGACAGTGGACATGAAGGGATTCCTTACGCGGTGAGGGCGGGCTGCTTGAGCAACTGGGCGCGATAGCGGGCGGCGCCCATCGCGGCGGCCTGACCGCCGAGCGCGACGACGCCGACGAGCCGGCCACCGGTGTGATATCCGACCAGCACGTCACCGTCGGGGTCGCCGTCCAGGACCCGTACGTCGTCCTTGCCCAGGACGGGCGCGCCGAAGGACTGCAGCCGGAAGTCGTGCTGGTCGCTCCAGAACGTCTGCAGCGGGGCGAAGGGCGCCAACTCCGCGTCCGTACCGGTGAGATGGGCGACGAGGGCCTTCGCGGCGTGCTTGGCCGTGTCGGTGGGGATCGACCAGTGCTCGACACGCCGGGGTACGCCGTCGTAGCGGGCGTTGGGGAAGCGGGCGACGTCACCGACCGCGACGACCTCCGGCCGTCCCCCGACCCGCAGCTGCTCGCAGGTGAGGACGCCGTCACTGAGGTCGAGGCCGTTGCCCTCCAGCCACTCGACGTTGGCCACGGAGCCGACCGACTCCACGACCACATCGGCGGGCAGCACAGTGCCGTCGCTCAGCACGACCCTGGTGACCCGGTCCTCGCCCTCGAAACCGGACACTCCGGTGCCCAGCGCGAAGCGCACCCCGCGCTCCTCGTGCCGCTTCAGCAGCGCGCGACCCAGCAGTTCGCCGAGCGGGCCGACCATGGGCAGGGGGAACGGATCGACGACGGTCACCTCGCGGACGCCGAGGCCCACGGCGGTGGCGGCGACCTCGCAGCCGATGAAGCCGGCGCCGACCACGACCACGCGGGCACCAGGGCGGGTCAGCTCGTCGCGCAGGCCCTGGGCGTCGGCCAGGGTGCGGACGGTGTGGCGGCCGGTGAGCGGTCCGGGGCAGCGCAGGCGCCGGGGCCGCATGCCGGTGGCGACGACCAGTCCGTCGTACGAGATCGCCGCGCCGTCGTCGAGTTCGACGACGCGCCGGTCGAGGTCGGCCGCGACGACCCTCGTGCCCAGCCGCCACTCCACGTCGGCGGCGGCTGCCTTCGGCGTGAAGGCGAGCGACTCGAAGGGTGCCTTGCCGGCCAGCACCTCCTTGGACAGCGGGGGGCGGTTGTAGGGCATGTGGGGCTCGTCGCCGATGACGGTGATCGTCCCGGTCCAGCCCGCGGCGCGCAGTTGTTCGGCGGCGCGCAGGCCGCCCATGGAGGCGCCGGCGACGACGACACGTCCGGTCGTGGGTGCGGTCATGGCGGTCATCCCTCGATCCGGATGGCCTGCAACGGACACACGTCGGCGGCTTCTTCGACCTCGTCGCGCAGCGCGTCATCGGGGTCGGACACGTACACCAGGTGTCCGTCGTCGTCCATCGAGAAGACGTCGGGGGCGGCGAAGACGCACTGGCCGTGGTCCTGGCACTTGTTCATGTCGACGACGACCTTCATGGCGGTCCTCCTGAGGGGTGAGGCGTCGGAGCAAGGAAGAGGGGGAGGAAGAGACGAGCCCGGCCCGGGTTCAGCCGGGCCCGTCGGCCAAAGGGGGCGAAATCCAGCGGATGCCGCATCCCTTACTCGTTTGGCTTCAAACAAGATAGGAAGCCGCTCGACCCTGGTCAATACCTGTCCAGATGGATAACTTTTTTCTACCAGCCCCTTGCGGGGTGGCAACCCCCTTCATATCGTTCGGGATCAAATGATTAGTCCGGGGCGCGCTTCTCCCCCGCCCCGGCCTCCCTCCGCACCCCCTCCCCAGTGCCCCCGGCACGGGGAGTCCCTTCCTTCCGCCAAGGAGACACCGGTGAGCGCATCCGACACCCCAGACATCCGCCGGCACATGGAGCGGCTCGCCGCCGCGGGCGTCGACGTGGTCCGGGTGGTCTACCCCGACCTGATCGGCACGGACCGCGCCCGCGAGGTGCTGCTGGACCATCTGCCGTCGGCCTGCGAGCACGGCCTGGCCTTCTGCCGCGCCGTCTACCACACCACACCGCAGGGCGACGTCGTCGCGGTCGCCGGCGGTCTGGACGCCGGTCTGCCGGACGTGACCGTACGCCCCGACCTGTCCACCCTGGCCGTCCTGCCCTGGGAGCCGGGGGTCGCCGCCTGCCTGGGCGAGGTCACCGACCCGGCGACCGGTGCCCCGGCGCCCGAGTCCCCCCGCGACCTGCTGCGCACCGTCCTGGCCCGCTGCGCCGAGCAGGGACTGCGCCCCGTCGTCGGCCCCGAGCTGGAGTACTTCCTGCTGGAACCCGCCCCCGGCTCGCCCACCGGCTGGCGCCGCTCACCGCAGACCACCGGCGCCGTCTACACCGCGGGCCTGCGCGCCGACCCCGACAACCACCTGCTGCGCACCCTGCGCGCGCTGCGCGACCTGGGGCTCGGTGTCGTCACCGGCAACCACGAGTTCGACGGCGGTCAGTACGAGATCAACCTCACCCACTCCGCCGCCCTCGACGCCGCCGACCGCGCCTTCCGCTTCAAGGCCGCCGTCAAGGAACTGGCCCGCAAGGAGGGCAACCTCGCCACCTTCATGGCCAAGCCCTTCGGCGACGCGGGCGGCTCCGGCTTCCACCTCCACCTCTCCTGCAACGACGCCGATGGCCACAACGCCTTCGACGACCCGGCGGACTCCTACGGCCTGTCCGCCACGGCCCGGCACGCCATCGCGGGCATTCTCGCCCACGCGCCCGCGCTCGCAGCCCTGGCCAACCCGACCGTGAACTCCTACAAGCGCTTCGGCCCGGACACCCTCGCCCCCTGGCTGATCGACTGGGGGCTCGACAACCGCAGCGCCATGGTCCGCATCCCGCCGGAGCGCGGTGGCGGGGCGCGGCTGGAGCTGCGGCTGGGCGACGCAAGCGCCAACCCGTACCTGCTGATCGCCGGCACGATCGCCGCCGCGCTGCTCGGCGTCCAGGCCGGCGAGGAACCGCCCGCCCCGCTTCAGGGCTACGGCTACGACACCTCCCGTGCCGCCCTGCTGCCCCAGAGTCTGTCGGCCGCGCTCGACGCGCTGGAGTCTGACACCGCCCTGACCGACCTGCTCGGCAAGGACTTCACCACGTCCTTCCTCACCTACAAGCGGGACGAGCTCGAACGCTTCGGGCGGCACGTCACCGACTGGGAGTTCACCGAGTACGCCTACCACCTGTAAGCCCGCCCCGAAACCCTCGCCCGAAGGAACCGCCCCATGACCAGCCCCACCGTTCCCGCCGTCCCCACCACCCGGGCCGAGCTGCGCGCAGCCCTCGACGAGCCCCTGCCGCTCGACCGGGTGGACCTCGCCGACCTCGACAACTTCGCCGACGGCATCACCCCGTGGCGCATGTTCCACACCCTGCGCCACCAGGACCCGGTCCACTGGCAGCCCGAAGAGACCCCCAACTCCGGCTTCTGGGCGGTGACCCGCCACGCCGACATCGCCACCGTCGACCGCGACCCGGAGACCTTCACCTCCACGAGGTTCGTCAACCTCGAAGAACTCGACGACGACCAGATCAAGAAGCGCGCCTCCATCCTGGAGATGGACGGCGTCCGCCACCGCGCCCTGCGCAGCGTGATCCAGCGGCAGTTCGGCGCGAGCGTCATCAACAGCTACAGCGACTTCCTGCGCGGCCTGACCGCAAAGACGCTGGATGCGGCCCTCGCCAAGGGCACCTTCGACTTCGTCGCCGACGTCTCCGCCGACTTCCCCATCAACGTCTTGGCCCGGCTCCTCGACGTCCCGCCGGAGGACAACCAGCAGCTCATCGACTGGGGCAACCGCATCATCGGCAACACCGACCCCGACTACGCGGACGTTCTCCTGCACAGCGCGGAGAGCGAGAAGTACCGCGACCTGCCGTTCCGTTCCCCCGCGTCGATCGAAGTCTTCGAGTACGGCAGGGAGCTGGCGCGGCAGCGGCGCGGCGGCGACGGTACGGACCTGGTCTCGAAGCTGGTCAACACCACGCCGCGCGACGGCGTCCCGCTCTCGGCCCAGGACTTCGACAACTACTTCCTGCTCCTGGTGGTGGCGGGCAACGAGACGACCCGCCACACCATCTCCCACTCCATGCTGGCCCTGCTCCAGCACCCCGAGCAGCTGGCGAAGCTGAAGGACGACCCGTTGCTGATCCCCACGGCGGTCGAGGAGTTCCTGCGCTGGGCCTCCCCCGTCTACCACTTCCGCCGCACCGCCACCCGCGACGTCGAACTCGGCGGCAAGCACATCAAGGAAGGCGACAAGGTCGTCATGTGGTACGCCTCCGGCAACCGCGACGAGCAGGTCTTCGGCAACCCCTACGACTTCGACGTCACCCGGCAGAACAACGACCACGTCACCTTCGGCAAGGGCAGCCCCCACCTGTGCCTGGGCAACCTGCTCGCCCGCACCGAGATCCGCATCATGTTCGAGGAGCTCATCCCGCGCATCGCCGACATCAAGCTCGCCGGCGATGTCCCCCGCGTCCGCTCCAACTTCGTCAACGGCATCAAGAAGCTGCCGGTCGAGGTCACCCTCGCCTGACCGCCGGCCGCAGCCGTCCAGACGGCTGCGGCCGCCCCGGGCGCCCCGGCCAGAACGAGCGGCCGCCCCTCACTTCTGCCCTCAAACACGCCCGCCTTGAGGATCGCCACGATGACCACTCCCCGCATGCAGCTCGTCCTGAGCGAGAACTGGACCATGACCGCAGGCCGCGCGGACCTGCCGACCGTGGTCCGCTGGGCCCGCGAGGCGGAGGACGCCGGATTCGACTCCGTCATGATCAGCGAACACATCGTGCTCGGCCCGGACGCCGGAGCAGGCGGGGTGATGGGCAACCCCCGCGACTACGCCCTGCCGGGCAACCAGGACCCCCACACCCCATGGCCCAACTCCCTCATGCTGCTCAGCGCGATCGCCGCCGTCACCGAGCGCCTGCGCCTCGCCGCGTCGGCGGTCATCGCCCCCCTGCGGCACCCCCTGCTCCTGGCCCGCGAGCTCGGCACCCTCGACCTTCTCTCCGAGGGCCGTCTGATGGTGCTGCCCAACGTCAGCTGGAGCCGGGACGAGTACGCGGCACTCGGTGTCCCGTTCTCCCGGCGCGGCAAGCTCCTCGACGAGCACCTGGAGATCTGGGCGAAGCTGTGGGGCCCCTCCCCCGTGTCCCACGAGAGCGAGTACTACACCTTCCGGGACGTCTACTTCGAGCCCAAGGCCTACCACCCGGACGGCCCCCGGCTCTGCTTCGGCGGCGCGGGCATGCACGACGCGATGGTCCGCAGGATCGTCCAGTACGGCCATGCCTTCAACCCGCTGGGCAAGGTGACGTCCGAGGAGATACAGACGCTGAAGGCCGCGATGGCCGCGGCGGGCCGCGACATCGCCGACCTGGAGATGATCGGCAGCACCCGCGCCGTGTTCCCCGACGACGACTCCTGCGCCGACCTCGCCCAGGCCCTCGAACCCATCCCCGAGCAGATGGCCCAGGGCTTCACCACCTTCTGCATCAAGCCCTCGCAGTTCACCGACGACCCGAACGGAGTGGGCGCCTTCTGCCGCGAGGTGATCCGTCGCGTTCAGTCCCTGACCGCCTGACGGCGCCGGCCGATGTCCCGCATCGCGGCCCGAGCGGCCCGCTGACGACGAACGGCACCGGGCCGCGGAAGAACGAACCGAACGAGCCGAGAACCACAGCATGACGACTTTCGACGAAGCCGCCGGTACCCGTCCCTCCACTCCCGCCGCGGCCACTCGAAACGATCCCCATCGCCTTCCCGATGTGTCCGGCCTGGTCGTCGGCATCCTCGGCGGAACCGGCCCACAGGGGCGTGGCCTCGCCTACCGGCTCACCGGCGCGGGCCAGCAGGTCGTCATCGGGTCACGGAACGCCGCACGGGCCGCCTCCACCGCAGCAGCCATCGGCGATGACGTCCGCGGCGCTGACAACGCCACGACCGCGCGGGAGAGCGATCTGGTGATCGTCGCCACTCCCTGGAAGGGGCATGCCGAGCTACTGACCACACTCCGCGATGAACTCGCCGGCAAGATCGTGGTCGACTGCGTCAACCCGCTCGGCTTCGACAAGAAAGGAGCCTACGCGCTCAGGCCCGAGGAGGGCAGCGCCGCCCAGCAGGCTGCCGCGCTGTTGCCGAACTCCCGGGTGACCGCCGCGGGCTGACATCTACGAACTCTCCATCGCCCTGAATCTATGCGACGGGCTCTCTGACGAAGAGGTTGCAGCGCTACGGTGGCATCTCGGGCTGGGCCCTGAGCCGGAGAGTCTGCGCATCGTCTCCGCATTCCCGACAGTCGTCGAGGAAGAGACCGGCGAACCTGTCGTGGTGGACGAGCCCGTGCCTCTTCTCGCCCAGCAGGGCCAGGCATGGAAGGTGGACGGAGCGCTCGTCTCGGTACTGCTGAGCCCTCAAGACACCTGTTACGGGACATGGGCCCTGACCGTTCGGCAGGAGATCCACCCCGACGAATTCGACAGCACGGGCGAACTGCTCACCTGGCTGGCGTCGAAAGCAGATGACCGGCACCGTACGTCCACCGGCGAGATCCGCCTGGGCTGGACCAGGTTCTGTGACTCGGACTGCTTCGAGCCCTTGGCAGTTCGAAATGGCGAGGTCACGTGGCCCTGAGACACTGTTCCATGGGTTTTGTCCGTGAGTTGTATGAGCGCGTATCGCCCGGCGGGTGTGCGATAGGTTGCCCGCCATGACCGAGCTTGGAGGCTGGACCGTCACCTGACCGCCTGCCCCGATCAGGACCGAACGACTCGTGCTCCGCGAGTCCGAGGCCCAGGACCGTACGGCGTTCATCGAGCTGTTCGCCTCGCCAGAGGTGGGCAGCTACATCGGTGGCCCGCGACCGCGTGATGAGCTTCAGCGCGCAGTGCCTGAGGTGCCCGGGCGGCGCCCTGGCCTTTTCGTGATCGACCTCGACGGTGCCCCGGAGGGCGACCGCCACTGTGGATGGACTCGGCCAACCACCTCTTCAAATACTGGTTGCGATCCTCGGCCGCCCCAGAGGGCGACCGCCACACCTTGAGCAGCGCGAAGGCGATGCCTTCCAGGACGTTGCGATCCTCCGTCGCTCCGGAGAACGACCGCCACGTTCCAGCCCAACGGCCACGGGTACAGCGACTATCAGTTGCGATCCTCGGTCACCCCGGAGCACGACCGCCACCTGGAACCCGGTGGAGGGGTCCTGCCCCTGCTCGTAGTTGCGATCCTCGGTCGCCCCGGAGGGCGACCGCCACTCTGGCTGACCAGCAAGAGCACAGCAGTTCCTGGTTCCTTCAAGGCCCTTCCACCGGGGCAGCTCCCAGAACGACGGCTGGGTGGCCGACACCAGCACCACGGTCACCCCGAAGTGATCGACCAGCCCGCGCAGCACGCTCAAGATCGGAACGAGCAGCCGGTCCGGCAGAGCCTGGACCTCGTCCAGCACGATCACGGAGCCGGCCAGATGGTGCAGACGGCGCATCTGCGACGGCCTGTGGGAGAACAGCGACTCGAACAGCCGCACCGTGGTGGTCACCACGAACGGAGCGTCCCAGTTCTCCGCCGCCAGCCGCGCGGTATGCGCCCGCCGCTCCCACTCATCCCGCTCGGGCTGCGAAAGCCCGTCCAGCGGCACCTGCGTATCGAGATCCACCCCGCTGTGGTGCTCCAGCACCACAGCCTCCTCCCCCGAACCGGGCTCAGCATCCAGAAGACGCCGATAGACCGCCGCGTTCTGCTCCGTGATCGAGATGAACGGCACAGCCAGCACCACACGCCGCATCCCGTGCGCGGCCGCATGCCGCAGGGCGAACCCCCCGGAAGCCAGCGTCTTCGCCCCACCCGTGGGCACATGCAGCACGTACACACCCGGATCCCCCGACGCCGCAGCACACGCCTGCTCATACACCGACTGCCGCACCGCATCCACCGGAGACGACTCCCGACCGGCCAGCATCTTCGCCCGCCGCGCCTCATACCGCTCCACCAGCACACCCATGTCCACAGGCTCACGCACACGCGCCGAAGTGCCCTCGAAGCGCGCGGACGTATCCAGGAAGTCCGCATCCACCACGCAGCTGAACAGCATCCGCAACAGCAGATCCAGACCCAGCCGGCACTCAGGCTTGGGCACCTCCATCAACCATCCCGGCAGCGCGGGGCGCGGCTGCAGATGGATCTGCGGAACCACAGCCTCCACCGCACTGATGGCGTCCTCGACAAGCCTGGCGTGCTCCCCGCCGGGCTGCGCCTTCACCAGCTCGGTCCGCAGCTTGTCCACGTCCGGCAGGCCACCATGGTGACCGAAGACCACCGCACCGAAGGCCAACTGCGTGTAGCGGTCGGCGAGCACGGTGCCGGCGTGCTTATGCGACAGCCCGACCCTGCCGCCACCACGACGCTCCGCCGCCAGGTGACCGCCCTGCCACGAACAAGTCCCCTTGCCCACATCGTGGATCAACGCAAGGTACGCAGCCAGCTCCCCCGAGCCGAACACCTCACCGAACCGCCTCGCCAGCGCCGCCGAACCACGCAGATGCTCCTCCAGCGAATGCCGCATCCCCGACACGGCACTCAGACTGTGCGCATACAACTCATCAACAGACGCCGGCATATCGAATCCCCCAGGACCGAACACGATCTCTGTGTGAACCCTGCGGACCGGAAACGTACACGCCCGCCACCTCTGACAACGGACCCCATGACCGTAGAAGCATCGTGCGGCAGCAGACCGTCATGACTATGCTCTCGGCCGCTCACCAACGCCCGAGAGTCATGCTTCGGAACCCCAAGTGCACACGAGACACGCGATCTACACCGAAGCTGAACAACCCATTTCACCCTGTTTGGGCCGCCTCAGTGGCTTCCCAAGGAGCACCGACTACAGTGATCTCGCTGGTCAGCCAGCGTGGCGGTCGTCCTTCGGGACGGCCGAGGATCGCAACCCGCGAAGGCACGAGAAACCCCCAGGCGGGCAGCCCGGTGGGGCGGTCGTCCTTCGGGACGGCCGAGGATCGCAACAGCATGTCCTCGGACACGATCACAAACTGACCCTTATGGCGGTCGCTCTCCGGGGGGTCGAGGGTCGCAACGGGTTCATGCGGGCCCTGACCAACCACGGAGGCTGAACGGGGCGGTCTTCCGGGACGGCGGGGATCGCAACCCTACGTGCGGCCGGTCACAGGCGTCGACTACGGCCAGGTCGTCACCGAACGGCTGGAGCCCTCGCCGCAGTCAGCGGTCCGCGAGATCCTCGGGGTCCGCCGGCCTTCGGGATGAGTGCTGCAGAAACTGGGCAACGGCCGCGGGGGACGGAGGCAAGCTGAGACTGGTCGGGAAGAGGCCCAGGCACGAGCGATGTCCATGCGTCAAAATGGCGTGGACACCTCATCAGGAGGGGCAAAGTTGGACGGCAGAACCGGCGCGAGTCACTTCTGGCAAGCAGTCGCGGCCGCTGCCGCCGCCCTGGGGGCGCTCGTCGCCCTCGTCGCCTATCTATGGCCGAACTCCAGCACCTCAGGGAGCGCCGACGTCACGACGTCCCAGGCGTCGGTTCTGCCGACGCCTACCCCCCGCAGCGCGGCTCCTCTCAGCGGAACCCCGACGACTACGGCCGCAACGACCCCACAGCAAGCGCCGGTTCTCGCCCAGGCCACTTTGCGGATGTCGGAGTCGAATGTTTCAGGCGTAGACGTCGGCACCCTGCCTCTGGCTGTCAGCACCGGCAGCAGCGTGCAGTCCTTCTGGGTCGGCAGCGGCGAGATCTACGCCGCCAATGGCGAGAGCACCGCCCTGGCGACATGGAACGTGCCAGGCAACCCCACGGTGGACGGCTGCGCGAACCTGCTTCGGACGCAACCGGTCTACTCGCTCCCCAATCACGCAGGCCTGCAATTCTGCACCGAGGGCCTCTATTCGCCACACAGAGTAGCTGCAGCGCAATGTTCTCTCCTACGACGGCACCGTCAGCGAGATCCGCATCACCATTTGGAATGAGCAGATCAGCTAAGCCGCCGACTGCCGAGCATAACGATCAACGACGGCGCCCGCGGACGCTCCAGCGGCCGGGCAGCGCGGAGGCGGCGCCGACGCGCAACACAGCCCCCAGGGCGCCCGATCCCCCCGGCGAGCCAGCCTCTGCCCCAACTGGCTCTGTTCACCAGAACCGGGTTCTGGCACAGATCTTGGGGAGCGGTCGCGGAGGGTCACCGCGGTGTTCGATTGCGAGGGTTCGGGTTCGCGTGAGACCGCGCACACCCTGCCGTCCTACAAGATGCGGTGGTGGGCGTGGGTGCGGTGATAGTGGTCGAGGGCGATCTCGCGCCAGGGCAGGTGACGGACGCGGTCGAACAGACCGGGATGGTTCTTCTTCACGATCGCCAGGTAGTGAGCGTCACGCTCGCGCAGGTAGGTGCCGTGGTTGTGCTGGGTGTGCAGGGCGTCAGCGGTGACCACGGCGCCGGCCAGGTCCACGGTGTCCAGCAGCGGAGCGAAGGCGGGGATCTCGTTGCTCTTGTCGGCAGCCTGCCGCTGAGCGAGCACGCTGCCGGTGTGCTCCATCGCCGCCAGCAGTGCCACGGCCGCCTGGCCTGCGTGGCGCGAGCCGCGCAGTGTCTTACCATCCACCGCAACCGCGCGCCGGCCGGCATCGCGGCCGGTCTTGCGGCACGCTCGGTCAGGAAGGCACCGATCACCTCATCGAGGGCGTCCCCGTCGAGCCGGGCGAGCAGGCGACGCAGCGTGGCCGGATGCGGTGCGGGCACATGGCCGGTGAGTGGGTCGGGCGGGAAACCCAGGCTGCGCAGCGCCCAGCAGGGAGCGTCCGCGATCCACTCGCCGATCGCAACCAGGGATCGGGCGCCAGCCAGCACGCTCGCGGCGGCGGCACCCAGCAGCGCACCAAGCGGGTAGCGGCGGCCACGCCGGCCGCGGGGATCGGGCAGCAGGTCCAGGAAATTCAGCAGGCAGGCGGCGTCGGGAACCGGCGCTGGAGCATCAACCTGGGCCAGGTGCTCCAGCACCGCGGGCCTGGGGGATGATTCAGGGGCAGGCACGGACTCGCTCGATGGCCAACGGACTCGACACCCACATGATCATCGAGGCCGTGTCTGCGCTGCTTCCCGGGCCCGACAGGGGAGATGACGTCGCGTCATGCGTGAACCGGAACCAACCGCCATCACGCACGAGACCCTGGTTTCCGAGTACCCTTTCGTCCGGTCCCGAAGAGGCGAACTCAGAAATAGGCGCGGTTACGATCGCTCCGGAATCCTGCGGTACCTACGGTACGGATGGGCCCGACGCCCCGGCGTCCGGTTGTACGAGCCCGGTCTCGTATGCAAGGACGACCGCCTGGACCCGGTCGCGCAGTTCGAGCTTGGTCAGGAGCCGGGCCACATGCGTTTTCACTGTGGCCTCGCTGAGCGTCAACGAGGCGGCGACCTCGGCGTTGCTCAGGCCACGTGCGACCAGTCCGAGCACCTCGCGCTCTCGCGGTGTGAGAGCGGACAGGTCCCGTCCCCCCGCCGGGGTGCCTCTCGCGGCGGTCGGGACCGTCCCGGGACGCGCCGCGTAGCGGTGGACCAGGCGGCGGGTGATCGACGGGGCCAGCAGCGCGTCGCCGGCGCGGACGAGCTGGACCGAGGCGACCAGCTGCTCGGGGGAGATGTCCTTGAGCAGGAACCCGCTGGCGCCGGCGGCCAGGGCCTCGTAGACGTACTGGTCCAGGTCGAACGTGGTCAGGATGATGATCCGCACTCCGTCGCCGGGCCCGCCCGGGTTGTGCGCCAGGATGCGGCGGGTGGCCTCGATCCCGTCCACTTCGGGCATGCGGATGTCCATCAACGCCACGTCCGGCCGGTGTTCGGCGACGGCGGCGACCGCCTCCGCTCCGTCGGCCGCCTCCGCCACGACGTCGATTCCCGCCTCCCGCAGGATCAGCCGGAACCCGCCGCGGACCAGCGCCTGATCATCGGCGATGACGACCTTCATGCCGGCAGAACCGCCCGCACCCGCCAGCCGCCTTCCGCGCGCGGCCCCGCATCGAACTGTCCGCCGTACAGCGCCAGCCGCTCCCGCAGCCCGAGCAGCCCCCGGCCCCAGTTGCCGCCCGTGCCCGGACCGTTGTCGCTGACCGTGATCACGAGTTCGTCTCCCCAGTGGATCGTGACGGCGGTGGCCGCGTTCGCAGTATGTCGCAGAACGTTCGTCAAGGCTTCCTGAACCACCCGGTAGGCGGCGAGGTCCGCGCCCGGCGGCAGCGGCCGCGGGGTGCCGCTGACATCCAGCTCGACCGGAAGCCCCGCGGCGGACACCCGCTCGATCAGGGCAGGCAGCTTGTGCAGGCCCGGTTGCGGGTGCAGAGCGGCGCTCTCGCCGTCCCGCTGCGTCGGGCTGAGCAGCCCGAGCAGGTTCCGCAGCTCGGCCATAGCGACCCGGCCGCCGGCCTCCGCGGCCAGCAGCGCCTCCTCGGCCTCGCCCGGGGAGGTCTTCAGCATCTTGCGTGCCGCTCCGGTCTGGATCACCATCACGCTGACGTTGTGCGTCACCACGTCGTGCAGCTCGGCCGAAATCCGGGCCCGCTCGGTCTCGATCGCCTGCAGCGTGGCGGTCTCCTGCTCGTCCGCGGCGCGCCGTAGCCGCGCGGCGGAGTCGTTGAGCCGCCGGCGCAGTTCGCGAATACCGAGCCCGGCGATCACTGTGGGCGCGATGGTCAGCACCGCGGTGAGCCGGCCGGGGAACCTGGGCAGGGGGGAGTACGCGGTGGCGGCCAGCGTGACGACCACCACGCCGGCAATGGCCAGGTTCCGGTACTTGCTGTAGGCGATGGCACTGTAGGCGGCGAACACCGCCGCACCGAGGGCCACCGGCGGCACCGTCGCCTGCTGTACGACCATGATGGCGGCGATGATCACCAGCCAGGCCGCGATGGGGAACACCCGCCGCAGCGCGAGCGGCAGCGCGGTCAGCGCCACGAGGCCCAGAACCGGCCCATGGCTGGTGGTCTGCGCTGCTTCGAACACAGCGGCGACGGCCGCACCCACCGCGATCGCTCCGTCCAGCGCGATTCCCCAGCCGGACGGGGCGGTGCGAGGCTCGGCCTGCCGAAAGAACGCGAGCAGCGCCTTCATTGCCCCCGCCATAGGAATCATTGTTGCCGCCTCCCCCCTGCTGGGCATCATCCAGTAGGGGTAGCTTGCTTACATCCAGGGGATGACAGCGGTCCATGGTCAGCCGATTACGGTAGGCGATTTCGCCATCGCGAGCGACGTGCGAGGCGGCCCGGGCGACTTACCGTGCCCGGCATGGAGCCACTTGTTCACCTGCGGAACGTATCGAAGCAGTACAACGGGGCCGGGACGCCTGCGGTGACAGGAGTGAACCTGGCGATCGCGCAGGGCGAGGCGGTCGCGATCATGGGTCCGTCCGGGAGCGGGAAGTCGACGCTGCTCAACCTGATTGCGGCGATGGACCGGCCGACCACCGGCACGGTGCGGGTCGGCCGGGACCGCGTGGACAAGATGAACGAGACCGCCGCCGCCAAGTACCGGCGGCGCCAGGTCGGCATGATCTTCCAGTTCTTCAACCTGCTCGACGACATGACCGTCATGGACAACATCCTGCTGCCCGCCCAGCTCGCCAGGGGCCGGTCGGACTGCGCGCGACAGCGGGCCGACGAGCTGCTGGACAGGCTCCGGATGAGCCACCGCCGCGACGCCTATCCGGCGCGGCTGTCCGGCGGTGAGCGGCAGCGGGTGGCGATCGCCCGGGCCCTGGTCAACCGGCCCGCGCTGCTGCTCGCCGACGAGCCGACCGGTGCGGTGGACACCAGGGCCGGCGAGGAGATCGGTGCACTGCTGCTGGATCTGAACTCGGCCGGGCAGACGCTGATCCTGGTCACCCACAACCCGGAGCTGGCCGCCATGTACGCGAGCCGGGTGATCTCTGTCGCCGACGGCCGGATCAGGTCGGACTCGGCCAACCCGGCAGGTTCCGCGGGCGCACCGGGCATGGGGGTCCAGCGATGACCGCGGTCCTCCGCGCGGCCCTCAGCGGCCTGCGCGGACGCCGCCTGCAGGCGCTGATCATCGTCGTGGTCATGCTGTCGGCCACCGCGACCTCGACGGTCGCGCTGGGTCTGCTCGCCAACTCCCACGGCGCGTTCGACCGCGCGTTCGCGAAACAGAACGGCGCCCACCTCACCGTCACCGTGAACACCTCGGTCGCCGACGCCCACCAGCTTGCCGCGATGTCGCGGCTTTCCGGCGTGACGGCTGCGTCCGGCCCGTTCGGCGAGGTCGAGGTGAACGCGCGGGTCAGGGTTCCCGGAGTGCCCGGCTCGTCGACGAGGCCGCTCCGGATCGCCGGTCGGTCCACACCTGACGGTCCGGTGGACGACATCACGCTGCTCGACGGCCACTGGCCGGACCGCGGCGGGCAGATCGTGGTCGACCGAGGCAACGGGGTGTTCACCGGGTCGACTCTCGCCATCGGCTCAAAGACGCTGACCGTGGTCGGTACCGCTGACTCGATCACCCACACCGCCGCCGGCTGGGTGACGCCGTCCCAGATCGCCTCGCTCCGGAGTCAGGGGGGAACCGGGGAGGCTCAGATGCTCTACCGGTTCACCCACGCCGAGTCGCAGTCCGCGGTCGCCGCCGACATCGCCTCGGTACGGTCGGCGCTGCCGAGCGGCGCGGTGCTCGGCAGCGCGTCCTATCTGGACGTTCGGCAGGCGGAACAGGGCGGAATCCAGCCGTGGGTGCCGTTCATCATCGCGTTCGGCGTGATCGCGCTGGTGATCTCGGTGCTGATCGTGGTGAACGTGGTGGCCGGCGCGGTGATCGCCGGAACCACCCGGATCGGTGTGCTCAAGGCGATCGGTTTCAGCCCGGTGCAGGTCGTCGCCTCGTACGCACTGCTGGTGCTGGTTCCCGCCCTGGTCGGCTGCGCCGTCGGGGTCGTGGTCGGGAACCTGCTGGCGATTCCCATGCTCGCGGTGAACGCGCACGTCTTCCAGGTGGGGACGCTGAGCGTCCCGCTGTGGGTCGACGTCCTGGTTCCGCTGGCGGCACTCGCGCTGACCTCGGCCGGCGGGGTCCTTCCCGCGCTGCGGGCGGGAAGGATGAGCGCCGTCCAGGCGATCGCCACCGGCCGTGCCCCCCGGCCGGTCCACGGCTTCTTCGCGCACCGGGCCGCGGCGCGGCTGCGCTCACTCCCCCGGTCGATCACGCTCGGCCTGGCCGCGCCGGCCGCCCGGCCTGCCCGGACGGTGACGACCTGGGTGGTCATCGTCTTCGGAGCCGCGGCCGTGACGTTCGGCATCGGGCTGGGGTCGACACTCAACCGGGTCGGCGACGACTCGCCCTCCTCGCGTATGCCCGTGCAGGTGTCGGGCGGCACAGGCGGCCAGGCCCCCTCCCTGAACGACGCGCAGCAGCACACGGTCGAGTCGGTACTCAAAGCACAGGCCGGAACGCGGCACTACATGACCGAGACCGACGCCCAGTTCAGCGTGCCCGGCGCGGCACAGAAGGCGTCCGCCGTCGCTTACGGCGACACCCCGTCCTTGAGCGGGATTCCGCTGATCTCCGGCCGCTGGTACTCCGCCTCCTCGGGAGCCGCGGAGGCGGACGTGAACACTCGGTTCCTCACCGACACCGGCACCTCGGTCGGGTCGACGTACACACTGATCTCCGGCCGGCACCGGCTGACGGTCCGCATCGTGGGCGAGGTGTTCAAGACTGGCAGTCAGGCCAGCCTGTACCTGAGCCCGGCCACGCTCTCCCGCTTGGACCCGGGCGCGCAGCCGCAGTACTTCGACGTGGCCCTCAAGTCCGGCACCAGCACGCAGGCGTACACCAACAAAGTGTCCGCGGCGCTCGGCCATTCCTACCGGGCCACCTCGTCCCAGGCTTCGACCACCCAGTTCCTCGCCGTACTCACCTTGATCACGATGCTCACGGTCCTGATCACCGTGGTCGCCGGTCTCGGTGTGCTGAACACCGTGGCGCTGCAGATCCGCGAGCGAGCTCACGACATCGGCGTGTACAAGGCGATCGGCATGACGCCGCGCCAGACCCTCCTCATGGTGGTGTGCTCGGTCGCCGGCGTGGGCCTGGTCGCCGGAGTCGTCGGAGTCTCCGCCGGAGTCTTCCTGCACCATGCCGTGGTGCCGGTGATGGCGCACGCCGCGAGCTCCGGGTACCCGCAGTCCCTGCTGTCGGTGTACTCCCCGTGGGAGCTGATCCTGCTGGGACTCGCCGGGTTGGTCATCGCGATCGTCGGCGCGCTCGGCCCCGCCGGCTGGGCGGCGAAGGCCGGAACGGCAAACGCCCTGCGCGCCGAATAGACGGCCGGGGGCACATGCTGTCCACAGGGCGCCCGTCCCCCGGCCTCGACCCCTGGACGTGAGCCGAAGAAGGCGGGTGGGAGTAGCTCAGGACATGGCGACCAGCACCCGGCGTCACCACTCGGCCTCACCTGACGAAACCGGACAGAACGCAATCATGCAAAGACCCTGCGCCGGCACCCGGACGGTGCGGGCTCACTGGAGCATGACGGCAGGTCACCGGCCCCTTGTCGGGGCTGCGTTGTCAGTGGTGGGAGATACGTTCGAGGTCTTGGAACCGCTGTTGCACGACAGGAGTGGACGATGACCGAGAGCAGTGTGCTGCCCGCGCTCAGGGTGGTGCTGACGGACGTCAACGAGCGTGTGGTGGAGGCGTGGCGCGCCGCGTTCGCCGACACCCCCGGCATCGAGATCCGCAAGGGCTCGATCCTCGACGAGGACGTCGACGCCTGGGTCACCCCCACGAACTCCCGGGGCCGGATGGACGGCGGGGTCGACGCCGTCATCAAGCGTTACCTGGGGTCCGGCATTCAGGTGCGCGTCCAGCGGGCGATCCGCGACCGGTTCGCCGGACCCATGCCGGTGGGCAGCGCGGTCTGCGTCCCGTCCGGCGCGACCGTCCCGCGGTACCTGATATCGACGCCGACGATGGTGCGGTCCTCGCAGAACGTGAGTGCCACGCTGAACGTGGCGCTGGCGTGCGCGGCCGCTTTCCAGGCTGTCCACCGGCAGAACCGGAAGAAGCCGGGCAGCATCCGGTCCGTGGCGCTGGTCGGGATGGGGGCGCAGACCGGCCAGGTGCCGGCCCGGGTGTGCGCCAATCTGATGTGGACCGGCTACACGCTCTTCCACGACCACTGGTTCGAGGACGACGACGAGCTGCGGTCCACGATCATCTCCCAGCTTCACGGGATCGAGAACGTGCCCGTCGACCAACGGGTGCGCATCGTGCCGCCGGCGGCCATCACGCCCGTCGCCCCCGCGCCGGCGCCCGAAACTCCCGCTCCCGCTCCCTCCGCCGTCCCCTCCTCTCCTTCTGCCACGACGAGCGAAAGCGCCTCCGCCATGACCGGATGGACGACCGGCGTCCCCGCTCCGGGCCAGCCGCCGCAGCCCCAGCCCGATGCGAACGACCCTCTCGCCCTGACCGAGCTCTTCGTCGGCGGCGGGGAGGCCTGGCTCCCGCTGCTGAAGCCGGTCATCGAGGCGCAGCCGGACGCCGCACGGTTCATCGGGAAGGGCCGCAGCCACGAGGTGGTCCCGGTCCGCGAGCTGACGTTCCAGGCGCTCAAGCCGAACCCGCCGCACAAGTGGAAGGTCGTGGTCTTCGGTCAGAACCCGTACCCGCGGCCGGAGAGCGCCACCGGCATAGCCATGTTCGACAACACCTTCAGCGACTGGAAGGACAGCCAGTTCGGCCGGGTCGTCAGCATCCGGTGCCTCATCAAGGCGGCGGCGATGTGGAAGTACGGCATCGCCAAGAAGACCCCGATCGCCGACGTGCGGGCGCTGCTCAAGGAGCGGGACACGGTCCAGCCGCCGGAGTGGTTCCAGGCGATGCTGACGCAGGGCGTGCTCCTGCTGAACGCGTCGCTGACCGCGAGCGGCGACGGGGCAATGGGTACCGACCAGCACACGGCGTTCTGGCGGCCGGTCGCCGAGCGGATCGTCGAGGAGATCCTCAAGGCCAAGCAGGACGCGACCGAGGAGAACCGCGGGGTCGTGTTCGCGTGGTGGGGGGCGCACGCCCGCAGCCTGAAGCGGGTCGTCCTGCGGCTCCAGCAGAAGTACCCGGACGTCGAGGTCCGGCACCTCGACCACGCGAACCCGGCGGCACAGGGCGACATCTTCTGCGAGGGCGACCACTTCGCCCAGGTCAACGACGCCCTGTCCTCGCTGGGCGCGGACCCCATCGACTGGCTGCCGAGCAAGGGGTGGAACGGGCCGGCGGCCGGCACGGGCGGTGCGGACGGGGGTGTCGCGGCGCGCATGGGTGCTTTCATCGAGTCGACCATGAACCTGCACCAGCTGTACCTGGAACGCCTCACCAGCGTCAAGGACGAGGGCCTGGTCCTGCCCGCGATCACCGGTGTCTTCGGCACCCCGCTGATGGACTTCCAGGACGCCGTCGCCCCGGTCTCCGCAGCGCTGTCCGGGCTCGCCGGGCACATCCGGCGCTCCCGCGACTTCGGCAAGCGGCGTGCGGACCAGGCGGCCGGCGGCGGCCTGTCCGCCGACGCGATCGCCGCGCTCCACCTCTACACCTGTGAGTCAGCCTTCTACCGTGAGGTCAACAGCGTTCTACGCTCCCCCGACCGCACCAGAATCACGCCCTACCTGCCGTACCTGCGGCTGCTGTTCTCGGCGGTCTCGGAGCTGCCGGCCTACACGCAGCCGTTGTGGCGCGGGGTGTCGCTGGACCTTCGGGCGCAGTACCCGGTGGGCCGGACGGTGACCTGGTGGGGCGTCTCCTCGTGTACCTCCGAGTTGAAGGTGGCCAGGGCGTTCTTGGGCAGTCGCGGCAAGCGGACCCTCTTCGAGGTGACGCCGGCCCGGGCGGTCGGGATCAAGAGCTTCTCCGCCTTCACCGGCGAGCAGGAATACATCCTTACACCGGGTACCCAGCTCAAGGTGACGGAGGTGAAGAGCGAGCCCCGCGGGCTGTGCACGGTCCGGCTGAGCGAGGTCACGGACGCCGCTCCCGTGGTGTCCTGAACCACCCCCCGTTCCACGGTGGCCACGGTCGTGGTTGCCGGACGCTCGCGCCCGGCAACCACGTGGCACAAGCCAATACCGGTCCCGCCGCTGCCCCTGCTGCAACCTGGGGTTTCCAAATCCTGAGCGAGCGGCACGAGTGTGCGCGTGCCCCGAAGACGGCGTCTGCCTCGACGGCGGTGACGCATCTGCTGCTGGCCCATCGTCACCAATGGTCGCGGGCACGTTCCTCGGCCTTCTCGCCGTCGTGCCCGAACTCTGACCACCGCACGTGCCGAGCGCGGTGCAGCAGCTGTGAACGGGTGCGTTGGTGGCACTGGGCAGGCGTCAGCCAGGTTCAGGGGAGTAGTCCCTGTTCGCGCGCCGCCGCGGTTTTGATCACGGCTGTCAGGGAGAGACCAGGCCGCTGCCGCGACGCGCTCTCCCGGAGGTCGGCCGGCTGCCATGGATTCGACTCTTCAAAATCGCGAAGGCCGATCTCGTGCCGAAGGACGTCAACCTGCGCGACCACTACCAGACCTTCGGCGAACTGGAGGCGACCTGCCGCCAGTTCGGCGAGGAGGTCAACTCCCGCGTCCACAAGGCAACCAGGCGCCCATCGAGCGGCTCGCTGAGGATCAGCAGCCGCTGCACCCGCTGCCGAAGAGCCCGTTCGCCGCGGCGTTCGGCACCACCCGCCGGGTCGCCAGGGAGTCGACGATCTCCGTCGAGGCGGTCCGCTACTCGGTCCCGCACGAGCTGATCGACACACCCGGGTCTGGGCCCGTTTCCACGGGCTGATCGTGACCGCCGTCCACGAGCACGGACCGGCCCGCGAGGTCGCCGGCCACCAGCGCGGACAGCCCGGTTCCCCGGTCCTAAACGACACCCACGACCCACCCCGCGAGGACAAAACCGCCGACCGGCCCCGCGCACGACCAGCGCGGAGGAAGCCGCCTTCCTCGCCCTCGGACCCGGGGCCGCGTCCTTCATGCAGTGGGCCCCGCCGCCCGTCGTGGGCAGCGGGGCCTGTCGCTTGTGCCTCAGTCAGCTTCGGTCGGCTCGGGCTGCTCCTCGCCGCCCACCGCAGTGGTATTCGTGGCTTCCGTAGGCTCCTCGGGCGTGGTCGTGCTGTTGGCGCCCTCACCCACACAGCTCTGACTGCTTACCTGATGTAAGTGACTGGGCTCTCGACGTCGCCGTAGTAGTGGCCGTTCAGCCAGAACCCGGCGGAGATCACATACGCCCCCGCGGGCGCAGTGAAGTCGTAATAGCTCTGGCCGTGGGGGGCCAGCCCCGCCCATACACTCCCGTTCACGCTGTCAGAAGATGTGCATCCGAAGTCGTGGGCCCACACGTCGGAGCCGTAGTAGAGGGCGTGGGCGCAGTACGTCACGCTGTAGCCAGAGAGGTTCTGGAACGGGATATTTACCGAGATCGTGTGGCCGTCGGGCCCAACCGAGTAGTACGAGTCAATGAAGATACCGTCAGTGACATAATGATAGCTCCCCGTATCTCATGAGCGGCACGCGTACGCGCCGCCGTCGGCGTGGGCGCTTCCGGTGCCGGTGACTAGTACTCCAGCCGTAAATCGTGATCTTCACGTTCGAGCGGCTTGCCGCCGGTAGTGGCTGGTCTGGGATCGGGCCTGGTGGCGGCGTCGCCAGTCGGACCAGCCGAGCCGGTGGACCGGGTCAAAGGCGGGCCGGATGACGAGCGTGATGAACAGCCGTTGGATCTCGTTGCAGGTGAGCGGTATGAGGGCGTCTGGTGCGGGATCGCGGTCGTGTTCGTTCGCACGGACGACGGCGAGGAAGGCGTGCGCGGGCATGGCCAGGGTGACCCAGCGGGACCAGGACGGGTAGCGGCGGACCTGGTGCTCGTCCAAGGCCGCCAGGCCCTTGCCGGACTGGAAAAACTCCTCGACCCGCCACCTTGATCCAGCGACGCGCACCAGGGTGGTTAGCGGCACTGCGGCGGCCGGCGAGTAGCAGCGGTAGTACGCGAGTTCGCCGGTACTGCGGCTGCCGCGGATCAGCAACCGCCGGCTCCCGGGCCGGAGGTCGGTGAGGTCGATGACGGCCCAGTCGTAGAAGCGGAGGCCCTTGGCTCCGCTCCCTGCGGACAGCTTCCGCCAGGCCCTCTTGGGCACCTTCCTGGCCAGCGTGTCCGCGCGGAACTTCCCGGCGCCTGTGGTGGCTTCGTGCGAGCAGGCCGCCGCGAGGACGTAGCCGGTGCCGCGTTCTTCCAGCGCGGCGGTAGCGTCGGGTTGCCGCCGTAGACCTCGTCTCCCGCGACCCAGGCGGCCCGGTGGCCGGCGTCCAGGAATCGGGTGACCATGCGGGCGGCAAGCTGCGGTTTGGTCGCGAATTCGGTCTTGTCACCGAGTCCGGCGGCCCGGCAGCGGTCGGGGTCCGAGGTCCAGGAACGCGGAACGTACAGTTCCCGGTTTACCGCGGCGTGTCCGCGGCGGCCGGCGTAGACGAGATAGACGGCGACCTGCGCGTTCTCGATCCTGCCCGCGGTGCCGGTGTACTGGCGCTGGACACCGACGATGTCGGTGCCCTTCTTCACGTCGCCGGTCTCGTCGACCACCAGAACCGCCTGGTCGTCCCGCAGATGCTCCACCACGTAGGCCCGCACGTCGTCGCGGACCTGGTCGGCGTCCGACTTGGCCCGTCCGAGCAGGTGCTGCATGCCGTCCGGGGTGCTCTCTCCGGCCCACTCTGCGATGGTCCAGCAGTTTTTGCGCGGCAGGTCCGACAGCAGCCCGAGCATCAACCGCCCGACCCGACGTCGGGGTTCGACCCGTGCGAACCGGCCCGCGATCTGGGCCATCAGGCCCTCGAACGCCTCCTG
Organism: Streptomyces camelliae; assembly: GCF_027625935.1. Taxonomy (NCBI): domain Bacteria; kingdom Bacillati; phylum Actinomycetota; class Actinomycetes; order Kitasatosporales; family Streptomycetaceae; genus Streptomyces; species Streptomyces camelliae. The sequence goes on along the minus strand of NZ_CP115300.1, from coordinate 9,144,597 downwards.
CCAGCGGGCAGGGTCTATGCTGTGACCTGCGGCCACCGCATGATCTTCAGTCTTCACGCACCGATGATCAACGGTGGCCGCACCCGTCTCCACAGCGCGTCAGGGTCGCGCAGCGTCTGTCTGCCGTCATGTGTCTGGAGGACTTGTGCAACGTGGCGAAGTCTGGTGGGTCCAGTTCGACGAGCGGAGGTTGGTCGTACTGCTGTCGGGAGACGACACGTCCGGGATCCGGGTGATGCAGGTCGTCGCTCCGGCGGGCGTCGACATCAGCGGTCTGGGCATCGAAGTGACGGTCGGCGCCGGTGAAGGGCTGCCGTTCGAAGGCGTGCTGCGGCTCGCGTTCCCGCGTCCAGGCTTCACCCCGTGCACGTGGCTGACCACTGTGTCCCGGGACGACCTGATAGAGCGGGCGGCCGTCCTGTCCTCCGTGAAGCTCAGCGAGATTGACGACGCCCTCCGACTCGCTGAACAAGCGCAGGAACGGACCCCGGCCACGACCGCGAAGCTCAGCGAGATAAGGGATGCCCTCCGTCTCGGTGAACTCGGGTAGACGGAGAAGGAGCCGACGCCCGCGACGGCGTGGGCGATCTCGGACGAGATGATCGACGCTGGCCACCTGCTGCCTCGGCGCCCCTCACCACCGAGATCACGCTCTACGGCTGGAGTATTAGGCGGAGGCTGCGGGGAGAACATCGGCGCAGTGGTGTCGCGCACCCAGATCCGCCGCACGAGAACTGACCACACGTGATGGCCAGGAGATGAGGGGCGATGACGAGTTCAACGGCGATGCTGCAGGGCGGGCCGACCCGGAACGGGGTCTACCCCGAGGGGACAGTTCCCGAGGATTTCCGGCCCTGGCAGTTCCGGGCCGGAAGACACAAGGCCCTTCTGTCGCCGACCGTCTGTGACGGCACGGTGTACGTCTGCTCCCAGGAGGGCGTCTGCTACGCGCTGTCCGCTGTGACGGGAACCGTGCGCTGGAGCACCGCGACCGGAGAGCGGATGGGCTACACCTCTCCCGTGGTCAGTGACGGCGTTGTCTGTGTCACCGACGAAATAGGGACGCTGTACGCGCTCGGTGCCGAGGACGGTCAGGAGCACTGGCGCTACCGCCGTGGCAGTCCGGTACGACTCGTGGCTGACAACGGTGTGGTGTACGGGGTGGACTCCGCCTGGTTGTACAACCGCGGTGCCAACCCTTCGACGTTGTTCGCGTTGGACCTCGGCAGCGGTGAACTGCTCTGGAGAACCGACGTCTTCGACCGTTCCTTGACCCATCCTGCCCTCGCCGACGGACGGATCTTCCGCACCAGTGAAGTCGGCGACCTGACCGCATTCGACGCCGCCACGGGCGACCGCCTGTGGCGGGTAACGTGCGACAGTAGGTTGGTAAACGCGTCCAACACCCCGTGCGTCGGGGACGGGGTTGTCTACGCCGCCGTCCAGTCGACGCTGTTCGCGCATGCTGCGGAAGACGGTGAGGTCCTGTGGAGGCGGGCATACGAGGGACTCATCCGGGAAAGTGTCTCGGTCCTGGGCGACACCGTGTACTTCAGCACGAGGCCATACTCCGGCAGGAACAGTGCGGCCTCCTACGCCGTCGACGCGGCCAGCGGCGAAATCCGCTGGCAGTGGGCCAACCCCGACGGCGCCTCGGCCATCGCGCTCAGCGGCCCCTCGGGCTGGGTTGTCTCCGGCCGCGACATGAACTACCTGTATGCCATCGACCTTGCCACCGGCACCCGGCGCTGGAAGCGACGCCTGGGTCCCAAGGGCGGCACCGTGCCCGTCCTTTGGAACGGCATCGCCTTTCTCGCGACCCACCTGGACAGGCTGAACGCCATCGACGCGTGGACCGGGCAGATACCGTCCCGGTTCGTACCCTTTTCTCATGTCGTGGGTGGTCGGTGACTGGGGCCGTGAGTTGGCGGTAGGACAGTGGTCTTCCCGGGGGCGGGTCAGGGCAAGGAGAGCACGCTGTCCTTGGAACCGGTCAGTGAGCTGCACTGAGATTTGTGGAGTCCCTGAAGCCAGGGTTACGGTCCTGGCGAAGGAGAACCACCAGCACCATGGCAGCACCCCGTAAATACTCCGACGAGCTTCGCGAGCGCGCGATCCGTGAGGTCCGCGCCACCGGCCACCCGATCGCCCACGTCGCGAAGGACCTCGGCATCCACAAGGAAGCCCTGCGTGGTTGGGTCCGCCAGGCCGAGGCCGACCGCGGCGAGCGCGATGATCGGCTGAACAGCGCCGAGCAGGACGAGGTCAGGCAACTCCGCAAGGAAGTAGCGGAGTTGAGGCGGGCGAACGAGATCCTCAAAGCCGCCTCGGTGGACTCAATCGATCAGCGCAACAGGGCCGTAAGCCTATCGGCAGGTGTGTCGAAGCCGAGGGTCTTGCGAGGGCGCATGTTCAGCTTCTGCGCGATGACGTCAAGATCGTCTTGAGTGAGGTGGCCCATGCTGGTGCCCTTGGGTAGGTACTGACGCAGCAGGCGATTGGTGTTCTCGTTCGTGCCGCGCTGCCAGGGGCTGCGTGGGTCGGCGAGGAATACGTCGAGGCCGGTAGCCGAAGCGATGTCCTTGTGGCCGGCGAGTTCCATTCCGCGATCCCAGGTCAGGGTCTTGCGGAGTGCGGTGGGCAGGCTGCGCATCTTCTCGGACAGTCGCGCGGTGACCGTGGCCGCGTCGCGGCCGTCGAGCTGGACCTGCACCGTATAGCGGGTGGAGCGTTCGACGACGGTGGCGATCTGGGTCAGGCCGCGGCCCATGAGCAAGTCGCCCTCCCAGTGCCCCGGCACTGTGCGGCTGTCGGCTTCGGCAGGTCGTTCGCGGATGGAGACGGCATCCTTGATCTGCGAACGCCATTGCCCGGAAACGGTGTTGTGGACGTTTCGCCGGGTAGGGCGGCCCGATCGCAAGTGCTGCTGCAGTGCCTTGGCCAGCACCCCGCGGGCCTGCATGAACAGGGACTTGTAGATCGTCTCGTGGCTGATCCGCATCTCCGAGCCGGGCGGGTAGTTCTTCGCCAGGTGGCCGGCGATCTGCTCCGGCGCCCAGTCCTGCGCCAGCTTCTCTGCCACCAGTTCACGCAACGGCTGGTTCACGGCCAGCAGGCACGGTTTGGGTCGTCATGCGCGGTCCCAGGCCCGGTCCTCGGCGTCAACAGCCCGGTAGCACCGGGGCCCCTTGTTCCGAGCGATCTCCCTGCTGATGGTCGAAGCGGCTCGCCCCAGAGTGCGGGCAATCTCGCGCATTGAGTCACCGCGGGCCAGACCACGCGAGATCTGCTCGCGTTCCGCCAGCGTCAGATGGCAGGACCGCCGACGCCGAACCGGCGGGACATACCCGCCGTTGGACTTGAGGATCGTGAAGATCGATCCCGGAGGGCGTCCCAGTGCCCGGGATATCTCGCTGATCGACTCGCCGGCTTTCCAGCGGTCCCACAACTCCCGCTTCTGCGCATCCGACATCCCCGGACGCCCCAACCTCGCCATCCAACACCTCCAGCACCTGTTCTACCTGGGGTGTTGCGTTGATCAGTTGAGTCCACCACCGCCTTCTTCGCGAAGGAGAACGACCGGTGAACGCGTTGTACCGGTTCATCCATGCGGAGAAGGCGAACTACCCGGTCACCCTGCTGCGCCGGGTGCTGCACGTGGCCCGCTCCTCCTACTACGCCTGGCGCGAGGGCGAGGCCGCCCGCCGCAGGCGCCAGGCCGCCGACGACGCACTCGCGCACGAGATCACCGTGCTGCACCTCGCCTCCCGCCGTATCTACGGTGTCCCGCGCATCCACGCCGAGCTGCGCCGCCTCGGGCGGCGGGTGAACCGCAAGCGCATAGCCCGCGTGATGCGCGAGCGCGACATCCGCGGCGTCACCCGCCGCAAGCACCGCTCACTGACCCGGCCGGACAAGAAGGCGAAGCCGGCCCCGGACCTGATCGGCCGCGACTTTCACGCCGATACGACCGGAACCAAACTGGTCGGTGACATCACCTGCCTGCCCACCACCGAGGGCTGGCTCTACCCCGCCTGCTGGCTGGACCTGGCCACCCTCGAGGTCGTCGGCTACGCCATGGCTGACCACCACCGCGCCGAACTCGTCGTCGACGCCCTGGACATGGCCCACGGCCGGGGCCACCTGCAGCCCGGCTGCGTGATCCACAGTGATCGCGGAAGCGAGTACACATCGACCCAATTCCGGGACCACTATGGGAGTTGGGACTGCGGCAGAGCTGCGGGCGCACCGGATTATGCTTCGACAACGCCGCCGCTGAAAGCTTCTGGGCCCTGCTCAAGGAGGAGATCGGCACCCGGACCTGGCCCGACCGGGCCACCGCCCGCGCTGAGGTCTTCAACTTCATCGAGACCTTCTACAACCGCCGCCGCCTGCGCGAACACACGGTCTTCGGCTACCTCACCCCGGCGGAGACCAGGCAACGACACCAGCACGCCCTCGCGGCATAACGAACGAGTGTCCGAGATCACGGGGAAACTTCATCGAAGCCGTACCCCCGCAATCCGATATCCCGCCACTGCTCAAAAGCTGTCCGCAGCAGCCACTTCACCTGTCGGCGCGGCCAGCCCGCCGGGCGGACGGGATCCCGCCGCGAACCCGGCCCACTCCATTCCTGCTGGGCCGGTTCGACAGACCGCGTCGGCACCGGATTCCCCACCCCGTACCGCTGTGAGGCCCAGGTGTAAAAGGTGTTCAGCCCCGCGCGGTCAGTGTCGAACGACGTCGGCCGCACCCGCCCCGGGTTGCGGTCGTCCCTGATCCGCGACTGCTTGAAGGCATCGAAATCCTCCGGAGCTGCCTCGTCCCAGCGGGTTCCGTAGGCTTCGAGGAAGTCCAGCCACACCGCCAGAGAGAAGGCGTACCGCCGCCACGTACGCGGCCGCCGCGAGGCGACCGGGCCGATCCGGAAGAACAGGTTGATCTGCGCGTCCGCCGTACCGTCTGGCGCCAACAGGATCGGCGTGCCCTGGCGGGCCCCGTTCCTCCTCGCCCAAGTGTGTACGTCCCCGTTGGGTGTGTCGGTGAGTTTCGAGACCGTTGTCGGTCAGCATCGTGAACGCCTCGGGTTGAGGTGTACGAGTGTCGGTGAGTTTCGGCAACACCGGGGGGCTTGCGGTGGGAGCATGGGCATGCTCCGTGCTGCGAGGGGGCGTCGATGGCGCCGAAGTCGAAGGTCGAGCTGTATGCGGCGATTCGCAGGGACTGCCGTGCCGGGTTGTCGAAGCGGGCCGTGATGCGCAAGTACGGCGTCGGCCACCCGACGGTGCAGAACGCTTTGGAGTCGGCTTGGCCCCGGCCACGTAAGAAGCTGCCGCCGCGGCCGACGCGTCTGGACCCGTACAAGCCGTTGGTCGACCAGATGCTGCGGGCCGATCTGGACGCCCCGCGCAAGCAGCGGCACACCGCAAAACGCGTCTTCGACCGGCTGCTTGAGGAACATCAGGCCCATGGCATCTCCTACGGCATGGTCCGTGACTACGTCGCGGTGCGCCGGGGTGAGATCCGCGCGATGGCCGGCCGCGGCCCGGTTGAGGCGTTCGTGCCGCAGTCGCACCGCCCCGGCGTCGAAGCGGAGGTCGACTTCGGTGATGTGACGGTGCGTCTGGCCGGGCAGACGGTGGTCTGCTACCTGTTCAGCTTCCGCCTGTCGTACTCGGGCAAGGCGGTGCACCGGATCTTCGCGTCCGGCGGGCAGGAAGCATTCTTCGAGGGCCACGTGCACGCCCTCAGCGTCCTGGGCGGTTATGTGGGTGACAACTCTTCCGCGATCTCGCGCTGCCCGTCAGGATGGTCGCTCCCGTCGAGGAGATCGGATGGCCTGGCAGCCGCAGTTGGTACGAAGCGTCGATGCCGGGGCAACCCCACGGCATCGCTCGGGCACGCCCTGGTCGACGACTACCTGGAGTTCGTGGCGGCACGCTGCCGGCCGAACACTCTGCTGGCCACCGCCTACGACCTGAAGGTCTTCTTCTCAGTGGTGCCCAAGGAGCCGGCCGACGTCGTCACCGCGGACATCTTCGCGTTCATCACCGCGCAGAAGAAGCCGCGGCGGGGACCGAAGGTCGTCCGGCTCGAAGACGGTGAAGCAGGACTCTCGGCTCGGACCGTCAAGCGCCGACTCGCCAGCATCTCCGGGCTGTTCGGCTACCTCATGACCCGCGACGACCTGGCCGTTGATCGCAACCCGGTGCCGACGGGGCTGGCCAACCGCCGCCGCAGCGGCAGCCGCGGGGCGCCGCTCCTGCGCACGCCCCGAACCCTCCCACGCGTTCTCGGCCCGGCTGAGGTCGAAACGGTGCTCGGCGCCGTGAACACCGCACGGGATCGGGCCATGGCCCTCGCGATGCTGCTTGGCGGGCTTCGCCGCTGCGAGGTCCTCGGCCTGCGGCTGGGCGACCTCTCACCAGGCGAACGTCGGGTCTTCATCAGCGAGGGCAAGGGCGGCCACCAGCGCTTGATACCCGTCTCCGCGCAGTTCTTCAGCGCGGTCGGCGACTATCTGGACCGCGAGCGTCCGCCCGTCGACCACGATCGAGTGTTCGTGGTGCTGCGCGGGCCCACACATGGCCGACCGCTCTCCGCCGATAGTCTGGACGAGATCCTCGACGGTGTCCGGAAGCGCACCGGCCTACCGAGGCTGACCTGTCATCAGCTCCGCCACACCTGCCTGACCAGGCTGCGGGAGGCGGGCATGGCCCTGGAAGCGGTACAGGCCCAGGCCGGACACCGCTCCATCGAATCGACCCGGATCTACCTCCACCTGGCGACAGCTGGCTCGTCGAGCAGTACCTCCAGGCGAGTGCCGCTATCGACGCCGACCGGGCGAGCAGCTGATGCGCCGGGCCCGCGCCGCCGCTCTGCCGATCGTGCACCCGGACCTCGTCCAGTTCTACCTCGCCCACCGGGCCGCGCAGGGCATGAACACCGATCACAAGGTCCGCTGGGGCGCCCGCGCTCTGCTCGCCGCGGGCTCCGACCTCAGCGACTTCTGCCGCCTGCCGCTGCAACGCCAGCTCGCCTTCAACCACGAGACCCACCGATTCATCAGCTGGCTCTCGGTCACCGGACGTCTGCAACCCGGGGCGGACTACCTGGTCGCCCACCGCCCACGGCTGGGCATCGTGCTCGCTCGCACGGAGCCGGAACTGCACCTGAGGTTCATGGAGACGGCCCGGTCCCTTGGTTTTCGCGACGCGCTGGCCATGACCCAGTTCAACCTGCTGGCCCACTTCATGGCCCTGTTCGGCAAGCAGCCACACGAGCTGCAGCAAAGCGACTGGAACGAGGGACGCCGCCTGCTGCTGGAGGCGGCCCGCCGCATCCCCAACCGCGGCGTCAAGGCCCTGTCGACCGTCCTGTTCAACCTTGAAGCGACGCTCTTCCACTGCGAGTTGACCGACCAGCTCCCGCGTCGTCGCTCACCGGACCGGGCCGACATGCGGGCCCGGGAGTGGTCCCGTGTCCCCGCCGGAATGGCGGACACGATGCAGCACTACCTACGGCAGATCGCCGGAACAATGCGGCCGGGAACCGTGAAAAACGCCGAGCTGACACTGCGGGAATTCGCCCTCCTGGTCGCGGCCGAAGAAACGGACGTCACCTGCGTCGCCGAGCTCAAGCGGCGGCACGTCGAACGCTATCGGCAGTGGCTGCTGGAGCGGCCGGCCGCCCGCGGGGGCCCCCTGCACCGGCACACCGTCCGCGACCGGTTGAGTAAACTACGCGGCTTCTTGCGTCGCCTCGACGAGTGGGACGCCGCCGACCGGCCACCCCGCCAGCTGGTGTTCGACAGCGACTTCCCGATCGCGGACGAACCGCTGCCCCGCTTCCTCGACGACGCCGCGGCCGCCAAGCTGCTGGCAGCCGCCCGCAAGGACCCCGATCCGTTCATCCGGCTGGCCATCGAGATCCTCGCCCGTACCGGGATGCGCCGCAGCGAGATGCTCGGCCTCACCGTCGACGCGGTCGTCCAGATCGGCTCTGCGTACTGGCTTCGCGTCCCGGTCGGCAAGATGCATACCGACCGCTACGTCCCCCTGCATCCGCAGCTCAAGACGCTGCTGGACGACTGGCTGCTGCACCGGCCCGAGGGCCTGCGATCGAACCTGCTGTTCACCGACCACGGCCGTCCCGTCAACGCCTCCCGCATCGAGGCCGCGGTCCGCAAGGCCGCTCAGCAGGCCGGACTCGGCCGGGTCACTCCGCACCAGCTCAGGCACACTCTGGCCACCCAGGCGATCAACCGGGGCATGTCCCTGGAAGCCATCGCCGCCCTCCTTGGCCACCGGTCACTGTCCATGACACGTGTGTACGCGCGGATCGCCGACCGGACCGTCGCCGACGAGTACTTCGCCGTCTCGGAGAAGGTCGAGGCACTCTACGACGCCCCGCGTCACCTGCCAGCCGACGCCGAGGGAACGGAGATGGCCAAGCTCCGCCGGGAGATGCACCGCCAGATGCTGGGCAACGGCTACTGCGCTCGCCCTGTCGAGATGGACTGCCACTTCGAGTCGATCTGCGAGTCCTGCACGTTCTTCGTCACCACGATCGAGTTCCGGCCCACTCTCGAACGCCAGCGGGATGATGCGGCAGCCAAGGGACAGGTGGCCCGCGAGCAGATCTTCAACGGACTCCTCAGCCTACTCGACGGCGAAGCCTCCTGATGTCCTGTCTCCGGTGAACCGATCAACGACTGCCGTCGCGGACCGCCCCAGATGTGACGGGGCCAGGGCGGTAAGGAAGATGGCGCACGGCCTCCGCCACTGCCTCCTGCGCCGTGGTGGTTTGGGCGAGGGCGTCCGCGCCCGTGAACTTCATGCTGACCGTGTACCGGTCGACGTCATGCGCGAGCAGACACGGCCCGAAGATGGTCAAGTGCGGGCGGGTGGTGGTCGAGAAGCGCAGCGTCCAGTGGCTCGTAAACGGGTAGAGACCTCGTAGTGCCGGCTCGGCATATGCCGCCTCGACCAGCGCGTGATAGGCGTCCCCAGGCCACTCCAATTCCCTGGCCTCGGTCCGCAGATGCTGCCACTCGGATTCCGTCAGGCGCACCGGATCATGATCGGGCACCTCGAAGCGGCCGGTCAGGTGCACGAACGGAGCTGCCTTCCGGATGTCACTCAGAGCGACACCGTCGTGCCACGCCTGCGCAGCCCTGGCGACCTGCGCCAGATCCTCGGTGTCCCCGTCGATGAGTGCCATGTTTTGGAACGACTCCTCACCTCGGATCGACCAACGCCGCTTGATCGCCCACGAGCTGACGAACAGAGCCTCGCGGTCCGGCAGCGTGCTCGCGACGGTGGCATGGCTCAGCGGGCTGGAGGCCGAGGCCATGGCGGGGATGGAGAAACCGCCCTCTTCCGCCGCTGCTCGGAGTGCCGCGCCGAGGCTGCCTTGGGCGGCGATGTCGGGATACAGAACGACTGGGTTGGCCACAACCTCTGATTGTGCCGGAAGGGCGTCCAAGTGCGTGAGACAGGGCACCTGACCCGTCCTCAGCATGTCCAGTGGCTTGACATCGAGACCCGCATATTAGAGGGGCGCCGACCGGCAAGGTCCGCTACGACAACTTGAAGGCCGCGGTCGCCAAGGTGATCGGGTTCACCCGGGAAAGACGCGAGAACGACCGGTGGATCACCTTCCGCGAGCACTACGGCCTGGACAGTTTCTACTGCCGCCCCGGCCTGACCGGCGCCCACGAGAAGGGTGGAGTGGAAGGGGACGTCGGCTACTTCCGCCGCAACCACCTGGTCCCGGTCCCCGAGGTGGACTCCCTGGCCGAGCTGAACCTGCTCGTCGACCAGTGGGACGAACAAGACGATGCCCGCCGCATCCGGATGCGGCCCCGCACCATCGGAGAGTACTTCGCTGTCGAACAGCCCCTGCTGAAGCCGCTGCCGGACGAGCCGTTCGACACCAGCCGCACCTTCGCCCTGCGGGTGGACCGGCACAGCCGGATCTCGGTCCGCACCAACTGCTACTCGGTACCGGTCCGCTTCATCGGCCGCCGGGTCCGGGCCTTGCTGCACGCCAACGAACTGGTCGTCTACGACGGAGCCACGGAGATCGCCCGACACGAACGGCTGATCGCCAAAGGCGGGGAACGGCTGGTCCTGGACCACTACCTGGAAGCCCTGGTGCGCAAGCCCGGCGCCCTGCCCGGGGCGACCGCGCTCGAACAGGCCAAGGCTGCCGGGAAGTTCACCCCGGTCCATGATGCGTGGTGGGCCGCGACCTGCAAGGTCCGGGGCGACCGCGACGGGACCCGGGCCCTGATCGACGTGCTCCTGCTGGGCCGGCGGATCCCGCACGAGCACCTGGTGGCCGGACTCGCCGCCACCCTGCGGGTCGGTACGCTGACCGCGGACGCTGTCGCGCTGGAGGCCCGCAAGGCCCAGGAAGCCGACGACGCCGACACCACCCTGCCCGAGCCGGAGCCGCGGCGGGAGCCGACCGTCACCTTCCTGACCGCGCGGCGGCTGGCCCATCTCCCGCCCGACACCCGGCCGCTGCCCTCGCCGGCCCCCTACGACCAGCTCCTTGGCCGCCGCACACGCGGCACCACCGCTGCCAGCAAGGGAGAACAGATGCCATGAACGCCACCAGCCGCCGCCAGATGAGCGAGCAGGCGGCCGAAACCGCCGTGGTCGGCGCCTGCCGGATGCTCCGGCTACCCACCATCCGCGGGAAGTTCCCGGACCTGGCCGAGCAGGCCGCCCGCGAGCAGATGTCCTACCTCGCCTTCCTCGCCGAACTGCTGCTGGCCGAGTGCGACGACCGAGCCCGGCGCCGCTCCGAACGCCGGATCAAGGCAGCTGCCTTCCCCAGGCAGAAGTCGCTGCGGGAGTTCGACTTCGACGCCAACCCCAACATCGATGCCGGCGTCGTCCACACGCTTGCGACCTGCGAGTGGTTGAAGAAGGGACAACCGCTCTGCCTGATCGGCGACTCCGGCACCGGCAAGTCTCATTTGCTGATCGCGCTGGGCACCGAGGCCGCGATGGCCGGGTTCCGGGTGAAGTACACCCTGGCGACGAAGCTCGTCAACGAGCTGGTCGAGGCCGCAGACGAGAAGCAGCTGACCAAGACGATCGCCCGCTATGGCCGTGTCGATCTTTTGTGCATTGACGAACTCGGCTACATGGAGCTCGACAAGCACGGCGCTGAATTGCTCTTCCAGGTTCTGACGGAGCGTGAGGAGAAGAACAGTGTCGCCATCGCCTCCAATGAGGCTTTTGGCGGCTGTACCAAGACGTTTACCGATCCCCGGCTCTGCTCGGCCACCGTCGACCGGCTGACCTTCAATGGCACGATCATCGAGACCGGCACCGACTCCTACCGCCTGGCCCAGTCTCGGGCCAAGGCCGAACAGGCTGCCATGACCTGAGCAAGGTGGGGACCGACGCGGTGCGCGTTGCCCAGTGCCCGGTCCTCGCCCTGGTTCAAACGAGCACGTGCTGCGGAACGGCCAGATCCTCATGGGAGAACAGACGTGTCAAGGCAGGTGGATCGTCCTTGGCGCAGGTGTCGGCGACCACATCGATCAACTGGTCGTAATCCGGACCGGTCTTGCCCTCATAGGCCGCGGTCATGCGACCCCACTCGTCCCAGTTGAGTGTCTCCTGCTTGCAGAGCGCGGCGAGGTCGCGGACGGCGTTGCCGCTGATCTCATGCGGTCCCCAGGCGTGATCGGTGCCGGCCACCCCGAACAGGGCCGGGTCGATCAACCCGTTGCGATAGTGGAGCCAGGCTTCGCCCCCGGTGAGGAATTCGTCCGGGGCGAGGTCGTCGGGGCGGTCGACGTAGTTCTTGCCGAGGTGCTCGGTGTCGACCCGCACCCAGCGGTTGTGGTCTTCATCCCAGTACTCGGTGATCCAGTGATCGACGCCGCGGTTCTTGAGGAAGTAGGTGCCGAAACCACACCGGGCTCGGGAGGCGATGCCCCGCGCCCGCAAGATCGCGCAGGCGATGGTGGCGAAGTGACGGCAAGTGCCGATCACCCGTGTCTCGGGTGTTCGGGGCTGGTGAAGCGGCGCAGGGTCCAAGGCGGTCAACGCGCTGATCAGCTTGTCAACCGGCCTGATGTTCTTCTCGGAAATCCGGTCCTCGGGCACCCCCAGCGCCGCGGCGTCCGCGGGCTGGATGACCAGGCCCTGCACGGCGGCACAGACGCCCACGGGGTCCTCCGGCAGTCCCTCAATGAGCCGGAGCTGGGCCGAGTCCAGGCTCGTTAAGGGCCCAGGTCGAGAGTAGTTGAGCACGTCATCGGTCATAACCGGGCATCGTAAGGGCCAGGGCTGACACCGAGACCGGGCTCAGCCACTGGCGGGCTCTCGTGTTGCTAGAACTCACCTACAATTCTGCGGCTGAGCCGCCTCAAGCGTTCCCCGAACTCACCGTCAGGCGTTGCTGCTTCCCACCGACACAATCATCCCCGTGCACACCGAGGTACTCGTCCGTGGCCGGGCAGGTCAGCTCCCTCCGGAAGTCATAAAAGTCGACCGTCCAGGAACCCGGTCCTTTGTCCAATGCAGCACTCTCTCCGCCCAGAACCGACAGTTCGAGAAAGGCTAGAGAACCTGTGGCAAGACGAACTGCGCGCCCCCGGAGACCTCGCACCCTCCACCCCTGTCACCGACCGGGAGCTGGAGCTGGCCGAACTGCTGATCCGGGAGCTCGCCGGCATCAATGTGGGCGAGGTGCACGACGACTACGCCCACGCCCTTGAGCAGCTCGTGGAAGCAAAGATCACCGGTGGTGAGATCGTCGAGCCGCCGGAGCCTGCCCCCCCCCGCTGGACCTGATGGCGGCACTGGAGAAGAGTGTCCGGGCTGCCGAGCGGGCACACGAGCGCCCGCCAATACGGCCTCGGTCATAACCCTTGTCCGGCCAGCCGTCGATCTCGCTTGCAACGGCCGGGCGGTCTCGACCACTGCTCGGCAGGCCTTATTCGGTGGGGCCGCCGACGCCCCCGCCGCCGTGCTCACCGCCCTCGGAGGCCCCGCGCCGCGAACCCTCCGGTCCCACCGCCCCGGCCGAAGCCACCGTGCGCCGGGTCCTGCAGCGCGTCGACGGCGACGCCCTCGACGCGGCGATCGGCTCCTGGCTCCCCGCCCGCGACCCGCACCGCCCCGGCCCTGCCAAGAATCCAGGCGGGCAGCAGCGCCGCTCGCTGGCCGTGGACGGCAAGACCGTTCGCGGCGCCCGCCGCACCGACGGCACCCAGGTCCACCTGCTCGCCGCGATGACCGCAACCGGCCTGGTCACCGCCCAGCGCGAGGTCGGCGCGAAGGCCAACGAGATCACTGTCTTCCGGCCGATGCTCGCCGAGCACGACCTGACCGACACCGTCGTCACCTTCGACGCCCTGCACTCCCAGACCACTCACGCCCGCCTCCTGGTCGAGGAGAAGAACGCCCACTACATCGCCGTGCTCAAGGCGAACCAGCCGCTGCTGCACCAGCACCTGAAGCAGCTGCCCTGGCGGGACGTCCCGCTGGTGGGCAAAACCCGCGCCACTGGACCCCCACTTCTAACCGCCCGGTGCACCGCCCCGGCGGGACGCCGGATCCCTCTCCCGCCAGTGATGCGGAGGGGCCATGCCCGAGTACCCCGGGGACACCTTCCTTCTGGTTGAACACGTTCAAAAATGGGTCTACAGTCGCTCCGGACAGTGTTTTGAACGCGTTCAAGAGGGGTGGGAACATGGACCTCACGGTCATCGCCTACGTCATCTATCTGCTGGTCAGCATCGGTCTGACGGTCTGGGTGGCACGCACGCTCGGCCGAGCCGGGCGGATCTTCCTCGGCGACGTGCTGCACGGCAACGAGAAGCTCGCGGACGCCGTCAACCACCTCCTAGTGGTCGGCTTCTACCTCGTGAACCTCGGCTTCGTCGCGCTCTACCTAAGCCGCAGCAGCACGATCGACACCGCGCGCGGAATCTTCGAGGCCCTGTCGACGAAGCTGGGCGTGGTGCTGCTGGTGCTCGGCGTCATGCACCTGGCCAATGTGTTCGTGCTCAACAAGATCCGCCGGCGCGGAGTGCTGGACCGCGAGCAGGTACCGCCGCTCGGCCCGCAGGAATGGATCGCTCCGTCGGCCGGGGCGTGAGCGCGGTGCCGGCCGTCGCGGAACCGGGCCGGGACGCCAGGCGCGTCCCCGTCCGCCGGCTCACCGTGCTCTACGACGCCGAGTGCGCACTGTGCACCTTCCTGCGCGACTGGCTGGTGCGGCAGCCGAAACTGGTGCCACTGGAGCCCGTGGCCGCCGCGTCGCAGGAGGCCCGGCGGCGCTTCCCCGGCCTCGACCACCGGGCCACCCTCGACGAGATCACGGTCGTCGGGGACGCCGGGCAGGTCTACCGGGGCGCGGCCGCCTGGATCGTCACCCTGTGGGCGCTGCGCGAATACCGGCCGCTCGCCCACCGGTTGTGCACACCGTCCGGCGTCAGGTTCGCCCGGGGCGCCGTGCTCGCCGCCGCGAAGTGGCGCGGGGTGCAGGGGGGCCGGACGCAGCGGGGCGGCCAGGCCTACCGACCGGGTGACGAGGTCTGGAGGCCGCCGGGTGGCGGGGTCGAGAGGGGCGGCGCGGAGCGCCCCGTCGAGGGGTGGGCGTATGACCCTCGGTACGGATGGATGTACTCCCCACCCGGCTGCTCGGGCGGGAGGGGCGCCACTGGCTAGCCTCTCGACCGTGCCTGCGAAGAACGACCGCCCGAGCCCGAAGGGCGACGACCCGACGAGCGACCGCCCCGACGAGGGCGGATCCCTCAGCAAATCCGAGCAGACCCGTGCGCTGATCCTGGAGACGGCGATGCGGTTGTTCCAGGAGCGCGGCTACGACAGAACGACGATGCGGGCCATCGCCAAGGAGGCCGGTGTCTCCGTCGGCAACGCGTACTACTACTTCGACGGCAAGGAACACCTGATCCAGGGCTTCTACGACCGGATCGCCGCAGAGCACCGGGCGGCGGTCAGGGCGGTGCTGGAGCAGGAGACCGACCTGGAGGCGCGGCTCGCGGGCGTGCTGCGGACCTGGCTGGACGTCGCCACCTCCTATCACGAGTTCGCGGTGCAGTTCTTCAAGAACGCCGCCGACCCGGACAGCCCGCTCAGCCCCTTCTCGCCGGAGTCGGAGCACGCGCGCAGGGAGACCATCGACGTCCATCGCGAGGTGCTGGCCGGGTCGAAGGCGAAGGTGCCCGAGGAACTGCGTGACGTTCTGCCGGAGTTGATGTGGCTCTCCCAGATGGGCCTCGTCCTGTACTGGATCTTCGACCGGACCGAGGGGCGCCAGCGCAGCTACCGGCTCGCCGAGCGCGGTGCCCGGCTCACCGCGCGCGGGGTGGCGCTGGCCCGCTTCCGCGTCCTGCGGCCTCTCGTCCACGAGATCCACGAGGTGTTCACGGACTTCCTGCCGGGGATGACCAGGGCACTGCCGGATCCGGGCAGGAAGTCCCGCAACGACCCGGTCAGTTGACCGCGTCCACCTCGCCCTCCGCGAGCTCCAGGTCGTACACCAGCGGGCGCTCCGTCACCACCACGTGCCCCGCGCGGAGGCGTGGGACGGCGCGGCGACCGCCACGAGGTAAGGGCCGGGGGGCCGAGGGTTCGAGCTGACGCGCGAGGTCCTCGACGCCACCGGCATCGAGCCGGATGACGACCCGGGCCGCCTGCCTCGACCACGACCCGTCAGGCCTCCGACATGCTCTTCACCGTGGACGCCCGGTACGCCGCTGTGACGGTCGACGCAGTCAAGCGCCGGCGGAAAGAACCTCGGCAGGCCATGGTGGCTGCGGCAGGCGCAAACTAACAGGGGATGGCTCCGACTCCCGGTGCGAGTCGAGTCGGTTGGGACGGAACGGGGGACAGTGAGATGCACAGGTGGGAGACGGCACGGCGGGCGCGCAGGCGTCGCACTGACCATCTGCGGGGTGGTGCTCACGGGATGTTCTGGCGGCGGCCATGGATCCGGCGCGAAGGCCACGACGAGCCCGACCGAGGCAGCTACCACGTCCGTACCGGCCGGTGCCGACGAGATCAGCGGGACGTCGTTCCGGGTCGACCCCGCGCGCATGCCGAAATCACGGTCGGCCGCCCTGGAGTTGCTGAGGGCCGTTACCGCCGGACCGGAGAGTTTCGGCCCCGGCTATGTGCGGCGCACCCCGTACGAGAGCGACCCGGCCGACTGGCCGGTGCTCGGCACCGACTGCGTATGGCAGCAGCAGCCGCTGCCCGCTGACGTGCTGGGCAGTCTCAGCCGGTACGGCAGACTTCCGGCGACCGGCGGCAAGAGCGAGGTCCACACCGCGGCGACCGTCACCCTGCACCGCACCGCGACCCCCGCCCTCCTGCGCGGGCACTGGAAGCAGGACCTCGATGTCTCCGCCGAGGGCTCCCTGTACCTCAACGAGCTGGTCGGCCTTCACCTGGCCACCGCTCTCGCGCTGGTCGTCTTCTTCTGGCGGGACTGGGTGCGGGTGATCGGGGGGCTGTTCAGCTCAGTCAGGGAGCGGCGCATACAGACCGTGGACCAGCGGCTCGCCTGGCTGCTCATCGCGGCGACCATCCCGGTGGCCGTGGCCGGTGTCGCCCTCGACAAGGTCTTCCGTACGACACTTGGCAAGCCCGTGCCGAGCGCGATCTTCCTCGCCCTCAACCGCATCGTCCTCTTTGTCACCGAGCAGTTGCGGCGTGGCGGGACAGGAAGGAGGCGGGCGGGAGTCTCCCCCGCGGAGGACGAGGAGCACCTGAGCCCGGACGAGCTGTCGGACCGCCGTATCACCGGCATGACCATGCGTCAGGCCGTGTCGATCGGCGCGGCCCAGATCCTTGCTCTGTTCCCGGGCATCAGCCGCTCGGGCTCGACGATCAGCGCGGGCATCTTCAAGGGCCTGGGCCACGAGGACTCCGCCCGCTTCGCCTTCCTCCTGGCTACCCCCGTCATCGGCGGCGCCCTCCTCAAACTCCCCCCGCTCCTCGGCCCCGCCGGCAACGGCCTGCGCGGCCCCCTGCTGGCGGGCAGCGTCGCCGCCTTCATCGCCGCGTACCTCGCGACCCGCTTCCTGGTCCGCTACTTCGAGAACCGCACCCTCATCCCGTTCGCCGTGTACTGCAGCCTCGCGGGCCTTGGCAGGCAGCCTGGCCTACTTCACCGTGGGATGACCGCCTGAACCGCCGCACCAGGCCTTTTACGCGACTTTGATGCCGCCCTGACGCACCACCACACGCTGTCCGGGCAGCGCGATGCCAGCCTGGACGAGAAACCGGAGGGTCAGAGTCCGGTGCCGCCACTGGGATATGCCGCGCCGAGTGCTTCCGCACGGTCCGCGTATTCGGTGACGCGGATGATCAGGCCGTCGGCCAGGTCGTAGACCTGGTACACCGTGGGCGGTGGCCCGGGCGCGGGTCCGGCGCCCGCGAGGTGCAGGCCGAGGACGACGGCCGCCGGATAGGTGAAGGTCTCGTCGACCGTCGCACGCAGTCCGTCGGCGCCCGGGCGGGCGAAGTGGCTGAGCACACGGGAGCGGCCCCGGCAGACACTGCCGCCTTCTTCGGGTGGTCCGCAGGCCACGTCCGGATGCAGCAGTCCGGCCAGTGACTGCCAGTGGGCGGCTTCGACGGCTCTGCGTAGGCGGGCGGTCATGGTGCTCGGGCTGGCGGACATCGGGACCTTTCCGTGACGCGTGGCCGGCGACACCCCGAACGTGTTCATGGTCTGCGTGGTCTTGCTCCCTCCTGGACGGCGCCGGAGCCACGGTTCCCGGTCACCCACGACGGAATCGAGGCGAGTCGGCGCAGGGGCGGCCCCTGTCTCCCCGTGAGGGAGATGCCGGCGAGGCGTTGCGCACCGGGCAGGTTGGAGAGCCGTAGGGCGGTCCGGCGGAGCCGCAGGTGTCGTGGTGATTCGGGTACGAACCAGCGGGCCACTCGCCGGGCGGCACGCTGCTTGTCCGTGATGACGGGCCGCCAGAGCCGTTCCTAGCCGTGCAGTGCGTCCTCGATGTGGGAGGTGCGGGCGAGTTGGTCGGCCAGGACGTATGCGGCGCCGATCGCCAGGGAGGCGCCTTGTGCGGCGAGGAGGGAGACTGCCTGGCAGGCGCCACCGACCAGGACGACCCGGCCGCGGCTCCAGGCCGGGAGGGTCGTCTGAGCGACATGGTCGTAGTAAATCCGGGAAGACGGCGGGCAGTTCGCCAGGACGCGAGGTACGAGCCAGCCGAGCGTGCCGTACTCGTGGCGCAGCGCGCCGCCTGCACGTCCCTGGAGCGAGGGGCGTCGGTGGCGCGGTGCACGGCGAACACGGCGACCGTGCTGTCGCGCAGCGCGTACAGCCCCATCTGCCGGCCGACAGTGTCAGTGAGGCAGAACCGGTCGCCGACTTCTGCGTGCGTCTCGGGGTCGTTGAACGTGAACGCGGCGGTGTGGTAGCCGAGATGGTGGACGTACCGCGCCTTCTCGCCGAAGGCCAGGGCGCGCACGGTGGAGTGGATACCGTCGGCGCCGACGAGCAGGTCGGCGTCGATGCTGTCGCCGTCGGTGAGGGTGACGCGCACTTCTTCCGGCCGGACGTCGACGCGGGCCGGCCCCACGCCGAAGCGCAGACGCACCGCGAGGGACAGCCGCTCCCGCAAGGCGAGTTCGAGGTCGGGCCGCATGATGCTCAGCAGGCGCCCGTCCAGAAAGCGGGCGAAGTGGTCGTAGCGGAGCCCGACCCGGCACTCGCCGTGTTCGTCCAAGAGGGCCGCCTCGGAAACCTGATAGCTCAGCTTCTCCAGGGAGGGCAGCATGCCCATGGCCTCGGCCGCGTCGTATCCGGCCCCGAAGAAGTCGATCATGTAACCGTCGGTGCGGGGCCGCAGCTCCTTCTCCAGGACGACGACGTCCCAGCCGAGCACGTTGTGCAGCCGGCCGGCCAGCGCGAGTCCCGCGATCCCGGCCCCACAGATGACGACCCTCATCGGTGTGCACCGCCTCTCTCCGTCACCTAATTTTTGCACCATGCAACGCTAGTGGGTCAAGAAGGCCCACGGGCAATAAATGCTCACCGGAGTGGACCGACGACCGAGTGAAGGTCAGCTGCCTTCGCCACGGATGCGAGGACTGGGCAGGCGGCATGCTGCACGCAGTGCTGGCTGCCCGAACCGAGGGAATGCAGGCGAAGGCACCGCTGGCGCGGACGGGAGCGGTCGCCGAAGGTCATTCAAGCCCAAGGGGCGGACAGATGGTGCACACCCTTGACATCTTTTGCATAATGCAAAAGTAAGGAAGGGGAATCGATGAGCGGCATACCGGCAGCAACGGACAGCGGGCAAGGGGCGGGCACGACGGCAAAGAGCCTTACACCGGCGCCGGCGATCGCGAGCCTGCAGAACGCCCCTTGGGGTGTGATGGCGCTGGCCGTGGTGGTCGGCGCCGGAGCGGGCGTCGGTTCGGTCGTCTTCCGCTGGTGCATCAAGACCTTCACCGGTCTGCTGTCCGGTCACTCCGACTACTCCTCCTCCCCCGGCGCGAGCAATCCGCACGTGCCGTGGCTGGGCCCGTACTTCGTGCTGCTCACCCCGGTGATCGGCGGCCTGCTCTACGGCCCGCTCGTGAACCGGTTCGCCAAGGAGGCCCGTGGGCACGGTGTGCCCGAGGTGATGCTGGCCGTGGCCCAGCGCGGCGGGCGGATCAGCCCGAAGGTCGCCGTCGTCAAGACGCTGGCCTCCGCGCTGACCATCGGTTCCGGTGGCTCGGTGGGCCGCGAGGGGCCGATCGTGCAGATCGGCTCGGCGCTCGGCTCCACCCTCGGTCGTGTGACGAGGGCGACGGAGGGCCGCACGAAGCTCCTGGTCGCCTGTGGTGCGGCGGGCGGCATCGCGGCCACCTTCAACGCTCCCCTGGCCGGCGTCTTCTTCGCCATGGAACTGATCCTCGGCACTCTCAGCGCGGAAGCCTTCGGCGCTACCGTGCTGGCCAGCGTCACCGCGAGCATCATCGGACGCGCGTCCTTCGGCGACGTCGCCTTCCTGAACCTGCCCGCGTTCCACGTCGACCACCTTGCCCAGTACGGACTGTTCGCCCTGCTCGGCGTGGTCGCCGCCGTGGTCGGGATGGGCTTCGCCCGCTTCCTGTACCTGGTCGAGGACGCCTGCGACTGGCTGTGGCGCGGCCCGGAGTGGCTGCGCCCCGCGGTCGGCGGACTGGCGCTCGGCCTGGTGCTGTTGGCCCTGCCGCAGATGTACGGCGTCGGCTACCCCGTGCTGGAGAAGGCCACGGAGGGCGGCTACGCGGTCGGCTTCCTGCTCCTGCTGCTGGTCGGCAAGATGCTGGCGACCAGCCTGACCATCGGCATCGGCGGCTCCGGCGGTGTCTTCGCGCCCAGTCTGTTCATCGGCGCGATGCTCGGCTCGGCGTACGGCATCGGCGTCCATGACTTGATACCCGGCACGGCCGGCGCGGTGGGCCCGTACGCCCTGATCGGCATGGGTGCGGTGTTCGCTGGCGCGGCCCGGGCGCCGATCACTGCCGTGGTCATCCTGTTCGAGCTGACCGGCGAGTACTCGATCATCCTGCCCCTGATGCTGGCGATCGTGCTGGCCACCGCCACCAGTCGTCGGCTCTCCCGCGACACCATCTACACCCTCAAGCTGCGCCGCCGCGGCATCGACCTCGAAGGCCCCGCCTCCGGGGCGGCGATCGGCGCCCAGCACGTCGGCACCGTCATGGAACCGCTCCCCTCCGCCCTGCCCGCGATCACGTCCCTGAGCGATGCCGCCGACCTGCTCAGCCTCTCGGGCCACGGCGCCCTCCCGGTCGTGGACGACACCGGCCAGTACGTCGGCATCGTCACGGCGCAGATGGTGGCAGAGGCTCTCGCGGAACAACCGGAAAGCGCCCCTGCACTCGTCGGACAGCTCGCCGCGCCGCCCGCACCGGTCACCGCCGACCAGCCCCTCGCACAGGCACTGCACATCCTGCTGTCGGCCAACGGGACCGGAGTACCCGTGGTCGACGCCGAGCAGGGCAAGCCGGTGGGCTGGCTCAGCCACCAGAGCGCGTTGCGCGCGGTGCACGCGACCGCCTGAGCGCCCACCCGGGCTCTTCACGGCCTGGCGGTCAATGGCCGGCTGGTCCGATCCGGCTGGAAGGAGCGGATGCGACAGCCACGGACAGACCAATACGGACTTTCTTTGCATACTGGAAACGTCGCCATGCGAGAGGGGGTGACTGCCATGTCCTATCCACGTCGCTCGGCCGAATTCCGCGTGCCGGCATCGACCGGGATGAGGGCTGGCCGCGAGGTGGCGATCACAAGCAGCCCGGCAACCGTCGTCGACGGGCTCATGCTGCTGGCCGGCATCTACACGGCGGTCTCGCCCTGGTGATCCACTTCTACAGGACGAACCCGTATCTCACGGCGAACAACCTGATCATGGGTCTCGGCGTCGCCCCTGGTCGCTCTCGGAACCCCCCTCGCGCGCCAGCGGATGCACCGATTCGCATGGACCCTGGTGCCGCTCGGCTTCTGGCTGATCCTCTCCCCGGCGGTCGTGACGGCGTGTCGGCCGGGATCGTGTGGAGCAACACGTGTACGGGCGGCGCAGTGTGCCTGCTTGGTGTGATCGCCGCGATACGTGTTCCCGACGCATCGGGGTAGGCGCCACGGGCCCCGGCCATGCCATGACCGGCTGCTGTGCCGGGTCAGGCGTCGTGCGCCATGGCTCCGTCCACGATCCAGCCGAGGGGGTGTGGCTCGGGGTCGTCCGCCGCCGGGGCCAAGGGCTCGCCTCCCGCCTCGTTGAAGGCGTTGAGGGCCTCGACGAGCGCGAGGCGCTCGATCGGGCGGAGTCGTTCGACGATGCCGGCGATCTCGGCGCGACGCCGGGCGGTGACTTCCTCGACGGTGTGCCGGCCTTCCTCGGTCAGCCGCAGCAGAGTCTCGCGGCGGTTGGCGGGATTGGCCTTGCGGTCGGCGAGTCCGGCGGCGATGAGCCGGTCGACCATGCGCATGGCGGTGGAGGGCGCAACCTGGAGCAGCTCGGCGAGCGCGACCAGCTTGGTCTCTCCCCGGGTGGCCAGCACCACCAGCATCCGGAACTGCGGGAGGGTCACGCGCTCCTCGACCTCGGCGAGGGAACGGGCGGAGACCGCTACCAGCAGCCGGGACGCGGTCAGGACCGCCCGGGTGACCGCATCAACGTCGTCCATGGTTCCCGCAGGGGGCTCGCGCTCCGGCATGTGTCCTTTCTACCTTGCCGCAGCCGCCGCCTTCTCACTCGATGCGAACAGACTTTCCTCCCGAACGACTGTGGTAGCAGTGCAGCAGCATGGCGGCGTCATCGTGGAGCGGCCCGGTCGTCCGACGCGTCCGTCACTGCGGGGCCCGTGTCAGGGCGGTCACAGGACGATCCCTGGTGAGAGAGGGTGGCAAAGCAGCGGTGCCCGCTCGTCCACTGATCGGTGACGCTGAGAGCAAGGCTGGCGGCGATCCTGCGGAGCGCTCGTCGCCCGAGCCGTGCCCAAGGAAAGAGCGGACCACTCCGGCCGTGGAGGTCCTCGAACCGGGCGCTGCACCGCTGCTCGACGTCGTCGGGGTCGACCTCGACGACGAGGCGCCCGGTGGGGGCGACGAGGCCGCCGCAGCGGCGCAGCAGGCCACGAGGATCGCCACCGATGCCGATGTTGCCGTCGATGAGCAGCACCGTCTGCCAGCCTCTCTCTGCCGGCAGCCGGTCGAAGACCGATCGGCGCAGTGCGAGCCCTCCCAGAGAGGTGGTCAGTGCGACCGCGCGAGGCGCGATGTCGACCCCGAGGGCGAAGACTCCCCGGCTCAGGAGTGCCCTGCACATGCGGCCCGGGCCGCAGCCGACGTCGAGGACGGGGCTGATGCAGCGTTCCAGCACTGTCTTGTCGGCCGCCGTGGGCTGCTCGTGCCAGCGGTGTACCGGCATCCGGATCCGGCGCCCGTCGGATAGCCGTAGGTACACCGGTTCTCGGCCGGGTCGCAGGACGAGCGCGTAGGGCTCCCCGTCGGCGTCGTACAGCTCGTCCTCGTCCGTTGTCACGGTGCTGCGCCATGCCCTGCGGCCCGTCGGCTCCTGTCGCCGCGGCCTGCCCGCCTCAGGCGGCGCAGTCTCATCGCGAAGGCCACGGCGGAGGCCGCGAAGAATAGGCCGATGATCGCCAGCCATCGGCCGAGGTAGACGCTGTCGGACAGAGCGGTGTCGCCGGGGTAGGGGACCGCCAGACGGAAGATGAGGGGGAACCAGACCAGCAGGAGCAGACCTGACAGGAAGGCGGGGACACGCAGGTAGTTGATCCACGGCACCCTCGGTCCGTCGGCGGCTCGGTGCCGCAGCACGGAGAGGGCCGACAGGCCGGCCAGCGAGTACAGGGGCAGCAGGATGAGGTCGTGGAGGATCGCCGCACCGACGAACCAGATCGCCTCCTCCCATGGCCGGACGGCGAACAGGCTCACCATGGCGTAGCCGGTCAGGGCGAACGAGGCGACCAGGACGAGCAGATGCAGGGGGCCGGAGCCGTACCAGCGGACGATTCGTGCCATGGTCACGCCCTGAAGGTGAGCCGGTGGACCCACTTGGTGTTGGTCACGCCGGGGTTGGCCGGGACGATGATGCGGGCCGGGTAGCCGTGGTCGAGTGAGAGGGCCGCGCCGTTGACGCGGAGGGCGAGCAGCGCTCGGGGGTCGTGGATCTGGTTGCCGCGCAGCACCACCCGGGTGAAGGGGCCGGGGGGTTGGATGGACTGGACCAGGACGCTTGCGGCGTCGGGCATTCCGGCCAGAGCGGCGAGGTCGGCCAGCCGCAGGCCGCTCCAGTACTGGTCTTCGGTGGACCATCCCTCCACGCAGGCGATCGGCAGTGCGGCGGCGTGCTGGGGCATCGCCAGGAGCTGCTCGTGGGTGAAGCCCCGTGGCGCTCCGTGTCCGACAACCTCCAACCGCCAGTTGGGTCCGACGAGCGTGGGGGTGATGCCCACTTTGGCCGCCGTCTTGTTGATCTGGAAGCTGTTCGGGCCGCTGCCCGGTTCGCGGTTGTGCGGCGCGAGCAGCGCGGTGGCGCGCAGCCGGCCGCCGATGCTCTGCCCGGCGGTCACGACGAACAGGAGCAGCGATCCCGCTCCCACCATGCCCACCGCGCCGCGGCGGGTCATCGTGGTCAGGGCGGGAGAGGCTGCCACCAGGCCGTCCGGATCGGGGGGTTCGGGCACGGTGTGGGCGAGGTCGGAGCGCAGTTCGGCGCCCAGGCTGAGCGAGCGCAGGGACCGCGTCATCCGGCCGAGTCTGAGGCACACGTGCACGACGAAGGCGGCGATGAACACCCAGGCGCCGTAGAAGTGCAGGCGGTAGAACGAACCCGGGAAGACGTAGTAGAGCTGGATGTTGACGATGCCGGTGACGAACTCGAAGATGACGCCGCCGACGAGCCTCAGCAGGGACAGCCGCTCCAGGCCGTGGGCGATGGAGCGCACCGGCAGCCATTCGAACAGCTTCGGGATCACCGACCACAACTTGGCCAGCAGCACCGGCACCAGCACCACGCCCAGCGTCACGTGCACGCCCTGGAGCAGCCGGTACAGCCAGTACGGATGGGTGGGCCAGCCGAAGAGATACAAGCCCAGAACACCCATGTCGGGAGTCTCGTCGTTGAAGGGGCTCAAGTCGGGGTTGTAGGAGGCGTAGGAGAGCAGTCCGGTGACGAACAGAACCGGAATGCCGACCAAGAGGACCAATCCGAACACCGAGGTCAGCCAAGGCCCGCGGATCGGACTGCGCCAGAATCCAGGACGGAAAGGTCCCGGGGGCGGGGGCAGCTGCCCCACACGCTGTGCCGTTGCACGAGTCCGAGCACGGCCCGCAGCCGCGGCGGCAGCCACAGCGCCACGTACGCGCTTCAGCCGCTGCAGCGCCGACTTCCCTTCCAGTCTTGGACGTCGCGACCCACCGGTTGGGGCTGAACCCGACGACCGTCCGCCACTTGCCATCGGCCGTCTCCTCCAGACTTCGAGCCGCGCTCACAAAAGGACGGCCCTCAATGCCACGCCCTATGCCGGACAAACAGGACACCTACAAGCTGGCACGGGTCAGGTGGGCTGTCCGAGCCTGAGATGCAAGTCGGTGCCCGTCTCCAGCCGAACGGCGGAACCACTGCAGCGGTGATCTGCCGACCCCTGCGCCTCATCGTCGCGTCGCCCTCATCGGAGGGCGGAATGAAAGGTTATGTCCGTTCTGTCGTCGCCTGAACGTGTGGCCTTGCCGCCTCCGCCGGGTCGCGGGGCTGGCGCCGTGCTGAGCTGGCTGCGTGAGCGACCGCAAGTCCTACAAGAGCGACTTATCCGACGCACGCTGGGCGCTGGTCGAGCCGGTGATCACCGCATGGAAGGCCCAGCACCCCTCCGTCAGCGGACATGAGGGCCGCTACGCGATGCGGGAGATCGTCAACGCGCTGCTCTACCAGTCCCGGACCGGCTGCCAGTGGGAGTACCTTCCGCACGACCTGCCGCCTGCTGGGGCGGTGAAGTACTACTTCTACACGTGGCGTGACGATGGCACTGACCAGGTCATTCACGACCTTCTGCGCTGGCAGGTCCGCGAGAAGAGGGGCCGATTAGCCGACCCCAGCCTGGTGGTGCTCGACACCCAGAGCCTGCACGCGGCGGCCGGGGTGCCGGCCGAGACGACGGGACGCGATGCGGCGAAGAAGGTGCCGGGACGTAAGCGGGGGCTTGCCGTGGACGTGCTGGGTCTGGTGATCGCCGTGGTGGTGCTGGCCGCCTCCGTCCACGACAACGCCTTCGGCACCGCTCTGCTCGACAAGGTCGCAGCCGGTAGCGGCGGCACCGTGACGAAGGCTCTGGTGGATCAGGGGTTCAAGAAGACCGTCGTGGACCACGGTCAGCGGGTGGGCATCGACGTCGAAGTCGTCGAGCGCAACCCGGCCGAGACCGGGTTCGTCCCGCAGCCGATCCGCTGGCGGGTGGAGCAGACGAACGGGACCTTGATGCTGCACCGCGGCTGGTACGCGACTACGAGCACCGACCTGCCTCGGCCGAGTCCCGGGTCTACTGGGCGATAAGCGACGTGATGGCCCGTCGGCTGACCGGCAGTGCGACCTCCTGGCGCGGCGCATGACCAGCGGGGAGCTGACCCTGGGGGCGGTGCTGGTACGTCTGGAGGAGCGCGAGCGGGAGATCGCCGAGCAGGCCGAAGAGACCCGTGAGCAGATCACGCGGCTCGCCGCCGTGCTGGATGAACTCGGCCGGGCCGCCGAGGAAGTGCGGATCACCCGCAAGAGGCTGCTGGAACTGCCCGACCCCGGCCCGCCCGCGCCGTCGGCGTCCGCCCCGGAGCTGCCGGACGGGGCGGCCTACCAGGAGATCATGACGGTGTTCGCCCAGGCAGACGGTCCGCTACGGGCACGGGGCGTGTGCGAGGCGATGGACCTGGACCCGGCTCCGAACAACATCAACAACGTCCGTTTGAAGCTCAAGCGCCTGACCGGGCGCCACATCCTGACCGAGCCAGAACCGGGGCTGTTCACCCTGCCATGTCCGTAGTCGTCAGGCGAGGGCCGAGCGGATCGGCCGCAGATCACGGCGCATTCGGGCCTGGTCCGCGATGACATACGCGTCCCGGGCGTCGGTCTTGCCCTCGCCGCGGTAACCGTCGGCGGCCCGGTTCACCAGGTGGCCAGGCAGGTAGAGGACCTCCTGGCCGTGGTTGCGCAGGAGGGCGAGCAGCAACGCCGGTTCGCCGCCGGTCATGTCGATCGCCCAGGTCACCGGGCTTCCGTCCGCCAGGGCCAAGACAGCGCCGATGAACGTGAGCAGCTCGGGCTCGTCGTTGGCCACACGCCGCGACAGCAACATGCTGCCCTCGGCGTTCCAGGTCGAGGCCGTGGAAGCACACTCGGACCGTCGGCCGTTCTTTGCCTAGACCACCGACCGCCCTGTGGGCCGACAGCGTTCGGGTCGCATGCGCGTCGCGACGTCCGCCAAGGACATGCCGGCCCCGTCTCCGAGGGGCACGCCGGCCTCGCTGTTCCGCCGGTCATCGTCCCTTTCGCCGACCAGTCGGTCAGCGCGGCGCTGACGTAGGGCGTGGCTCAGGACCCAGCGGAGACGTGACGTGTTCGTTGCCGCCGACTTGCTTTACAGCCCCGCAATATTGGATTAACTTCCAATGTTGGAAGCACTTACAAATATCCCGCGAGCCCAACGATGCGAGCCGTGTTACGGAGGTCCGATGACCGACCGATTGAATGTGACGTTTCCTTCAGGGCCGGACGAGTGTCACGCCTGGCTGTACCTGCCCGAGGGCGGGAGTCGGCGTCCCGTGATAGTCATGGCGCACGGCCTGGGCGGTATCCGGGAAATGCGCCTGGATGCCTATGCCGAGCGTTTCACCGCCGCGGGATACGCCTGCCTGGTCTTCGACTACCGACACTTCGGCGCCAGCGGGGGCCAGCCCCGCCAACTCCTGAGCATCCGCCGGCAGCTTCAGGACTGGCAGGCGGCTGTGGCCTTCGCCCGCTCCCGGCAGGAGGTCGCCCCCCGGCGCGTGGTGCTGTGGGGCACCTCTTTCGGCGGCGGCCATGTCCTGGCGACAGCCGCCCAGGACCCGGCCGTCGCCGCCGTCATCGCCCAGGGCCTGTTCACCGACGGTGTCGCCTCTGCCCTAGCGATGCGCCCGGACACCTCGGTGAAGGTGATGGCCCGCGCGGTCCGTGACGTGGTCGGCGCCCGCCTTGGGCGCCCTCCCGTCATGGTCGCGACGGCGGGGCCGCCCGGATCCGCCGCGTTGATGACCGCTGCGGACGCCGAGCCCGGCTACCTGGCCCTCGTGCCCAACGACGCGCCCTTCTCTAACCAGGTTGCGGCGCGGTTCGCCCTGGACATCCTCCGCTACCGGCCGGGCCGCCGGACCGCGAAGATCGCATGCCCGGTGCTGTTCTGCGTATGCGAGCACGACAGCGTGGCCCCCGCGCGGCCGACCCTGCGCCATGCCCGCAGGGCGCCGCGCGGCGAGATCCGCCTCTACCCCGACGGCCACTTCGACATCTACCTCGGCGAGCCCTTCGAACGCGTTGTCACGGACCAGCTCGCCTTCCTGGCGCGGCACGTCCCCATCGGCTCCGCACCTGGTGAAGCCCCGGGACCCACGACACCCTGAAAGAGGTACGAGATGCCCACCTACCCGATTGCGGGGAAGACCGTCTTCATCACCGGCGCAGCCGGAGGCATCGGTGCGGCCACCGCCCGCACGCTGCACTCGCGCGGAGCCAACGTGGTCCTCGCCGACCGGGGCATCGACGCCACATCGGCCCTCGCCCGCGACCTCGGCGGCGACAGGACACTGGCGCTGTCGGTGGATGTCACCGATCGCGCCGCACTGGCCGACGCGGTGGGCCGTACGGTCGACCGGTTCGGCGGCCTGGACGTCGTCTTCGCCAACGCGGGGATCGCGGCCGATCCGCCGGCGACGATCGCTACCATCGACCCGGCCATGTTCGAGCGCGTCGTCGAAGTGGACCTGCTGGGCGTCTGGCGCACCGTTCGCGCCGCACTGCCGCACGTTATCGCGGCGCGCGGGCACGTCCTGGTCACCGCTTCGGTGTACGCCTACTTCAACGGCATGACCAACGCCCCCTACGCCATGTCGAAGGCCGGCGTCGAGCAGTTCGGCCGCGCCCTGCGCGCCGAACTCGGCATCCACGGCGCCAGCGCCGGGGTGCTCTACCCCGGCTGGGTCCACACGCCCATCGCTGGAGCAGCCTTCGGAAGCAACGACATCACCACCCGCATGCGCGAGATCGCCTTCCCGTCCCTGCTCGGCAAGGCCATCGCCCCCACGCGCGTCGCGGACGCCGTCGTCCGCGGCATCGAGAACCGCTCGGCCCGTGTCATGGTCCCCCGCAGGTGGGCACCGTTTTCGGCCCTGCGCGGCGTCCTTAACCCCGTCACCGATCTCATCGCCGAACGCCACCCCGAACTGCGCCGACTCCTGCGCCGACTCGATGAATCCGCCGGCCCCACAGGCAAGTCCCCGCAGACCGACTCACCGAGGTAGGCCGTCATGACCCGTTACGACCTGGCCGGGCGCACCGTCGTCCTCACTGGTTCCACCGGCGGCCTGGGCGCTGCCCTCGCCCGGGCCCTGCGCGGGCGCGGCGCCAACCTCGCGCTGCTCGACCTCAGCCTCGCGGCTACCACGGCCCAAGCCCAGGACCTGGGAGACGAAACAGTCGCCCGTGGCTGGCACGCCGACGTACGCGACCTCGCCGGCCTGCAGCAAGCCATGCACGAGGCCGCCACGCACTTCGGGCGCCTCGACATCGTCATCGCAGGCGCCGGGATCGACACCATGGCCCCGATGGCGGCCATCGACCCGTCGGCCTACGAACGTGTCATCGACGTCAACCTCAACGGGGTCTGGCGCACCTTCCGTGCCGCACTCCCCCACGTGCAACGCCACGAGGGCTACCTGCTCGCCGTCTCGTCCATGGCTGCCTTCGTGCACTCGCCGCTCCAGATCTCCTACACCGCGAGCAAGGCCGGCGTGTGGGCGCTGTGCGACAGCCTTCGCCTGGAGGTTCGCCACCTGGGTGTCGGTGTCGGCAGCGCCCACCCCACGTTCTTCCGCACTCCGATGATGGACGACGTGACCGCGGACCCGGCCGGGCACGCCCTCTGGGGCGGCAACTCCAAGGGGTTGTGGAAGATGGTGCCGCTGGAGAAAGTCATCGCCGGCATCGTCCGCGGCATCGAGCGCCGTGCGGACCGCGTCGTCGTCCCCAGGTCCCTCACCCTGACCGCGAACGCTCCCGGCCTGTTCCGGCCGATACTCGAACGTGTCGGTTTCCGCTCTCAGACGGTCCAGCGCGCCCTCGGCCTCGCCTCGGCGTCGGGCTGGCACGACCCGGCGGTGCATGAGCGCCATCAGGCCGGTTCCCGCTGAAATCCGGGCTGAAGGAAGCGGCCCAGAGGGTCCGGCCGTTCGAGCACCTCGTAAAGTAGCGAAGACCATGACAATCAAGGTCACACGCACGACACGTCGGGCCGCCGCAACCCGTGCGGCCATCGTCGACGCCGCCGAGGAACTGCTGGCCTCCGGAGGCCCCGACGCGGTCACCTTGGAAGGCATCGCGGAACGCGCGGATGTCGCCGTGCAGACGGTGTACAACCGCGTGGGCGGCCGCGCGGCCGTTCTCATCGCCGTTGCCGAGCGGGCACTTGAGGACAACCGGACCTACATGGACGACGCCTACGCTGCCCCGGGCACCCCCGCGGAACGCATCAGGGCCGCCTCGGCCGCGTACGTCCGCTTCGCCGCCGAGCGCCCGCACCAGTTCCGCCTGCTGGCCGAGCCGCCGGACGAACCCGCGGCCCTGGAACGGGTCGCCGCGCTCGTCGACGAGCAGAACGCCAAACTCGCCGCCGCCCTGGCCGACGGGGTGGCCGACGGCTCGCTCGCCGCCGACCTCGATCCCGTCACCACCGCCACCGCGTTGTGGGCGGCCATGAACGGCGTTCTCGGCCTCTCCTGGCGCGCGGACCGACTCCGCGCTGACGCCTCCCAATTGACGGAACTCGTCACAGCTGTGGAAAGGGTGGTTCTCCGCGGACTGCTCGCCCGCTGAAGTCCGCCCGGGGCCGACCTGTGCCCGGAGCCGGTCAATGCGCACCGCCGAGGTTGAGGATCACGACCCCCGCGATCACCAGGGCGACCCCGGTCACCTTGGCCAGTGTCAACGGTTCGTTTAGGAACAATGCGCCGACGAGCACGATGAGGGTGGTGCCCAGACTCGACCAGACCGCGTAGACGATGCCCACCTGCAGACCACGGGCGATTGCGGGCACGGGGCGTGTGCGAGGCGATGGACCTGGGCGCCTGACCGGGCGCAACATCCTGACCGAGCCAGAGCCGGGGCTGTTCACCTGCCACGTCCGTAGTCGTCAGGCGAAGGCTACTTCATCCACAACGACGAAACGGACATCAGCTCACATCCCGCCCTCTCAGGAGTGGTCTGTTCCTCCACGGCCGCGCATAGCGAGTTCGTCGAAGGGGCAGGGCTTGGCGGGAGATACGGCCTGGCTCCTTCGATCGCCGGCCTCGCGCCCGCCTGCGTCAGCCGGGATCCCGCCTTGCGGCAATCGGTACCGTCGGGCCGGCCGTATTCCGGCACCGGACACGGAACCGCACACGCGCTGGCTGACGGCGTCGCCGGACAGGCAGGACAGACCGCCGCCGGCAGCCACGAGCGGCGCTCACCCGCGCGCCCTTGAGGTACCCCCCTCGCCGATCGCATCAAGCAGACGGAGCAGGCTCTTCCGAAGCGCATCCTGCGCGGCCGTCTCGGACATCCGGCCCTCATCCTGTTCCTCACTCGCGAGATGCCCGAGACGGACGGTGGCCGCGACCAGCCAGTCGACCGGTAGCCGGTCATCGAACTCCCCCGTGTCCCGGCCTCGCAGGATCACTTGTTCAATGCGGTCGGCGACCGTTCTGTGCTGGTCTCGTTCGGCCTGCGGGCTGACGGGCAGGGCGCTGATCTTCTGCAGCAGTACCGGGTAGCGCCGGGCCGCCCTCATCCCGGCATCGAGAAGGCGCATCAGCACGTCCGCAGCGGGTCCGGTTTCGAGGTCGACCGCGTCCATCGCGGCGACGGCTTCCTCGGTGATGCGGTCGACGACGGCCAGCAACAACTGCTCCCGCGAGGGGAAGTGGGCGTACACGGTCTGCCGCGTCACGCCGGCGGCGACGGCGACCGCTTCCAGGCCGGCATCGGGATCGGCATCGAGAACCCGAGGCGCGGCCTCCAGGATGGCCGCCCTGCTGCGGCGGGCGTCAGCGCGAGGCTTCCGAGGCGGAGGCGACGTCATCTCTTACACCTTGTCAAAGTTACCGAGAGATGGAATTCTTACATAGTGTAAAAATTAGTGCGTGAGTCCCACACCGGCGGGAGCACCCATGACCCCACTCCACGGCACCGATCCCAAGGAATTCATCGCCGACTTCTTCACCTCCTTCGCTGAGGAGTTGCTGCGGAGCGACGAGGACCCGGCAGTGATCGTCGACCGCTTCCACACCCCGGACATCGTCCAGGTCGCCGACGGCCACCGGATCGACCGCGACAAGCTCATCGCGCACACCCGCCCGGTCCGCAAGAACCGGCCCACCATCCGGATGGAGGTGCACGAGGCCATCGCGGACGACGAGCGGATCGCCGCTCGCTACACCCTGCGCTCCTCCCAGCGTGGCAAGGACCTCGTCACCGAGGTGCACTTCTTCGGCCACTTCACCGCCGACGGACGCATGCGCCGAGCCCACATGGCCACCCGCTCCGTACCCGCCCTCGACAGCACCGAGTAAGTGCCGACGTGACCGAGACCAGCTACTCCGTCACGGGCATGGTCTGCGCACACTGCGCGGCATCCGTCACAGACGAGATCGAACACATCCCCGGGGTCATCACCGTGACGGTGGACGTCGACGCCGGAACGGTCGTCGTGACCAGCGACAGAACTCTGGACGTCACGGACGTCCGCGCCGCGGTCGAGGACGCGGGCTATGAGCTGACAAGCTGAGATACCAGGCGTCGAGAAGCCCCTGGCCTGCGGGCCCGACCGGTGATCGACACACCTTCACCGGATCAGCTCGGCTTCGCCAGCATCGCGGTGAACGGGCGAATGATCGTCCTGTCTGCCGACCGAAGGCACAGAGCACGCCTTCGGGATCCCTGGCGAGGAGAACATCCGCTTTTTCGACGCGTTGCCGAACGTCGCCGTGGATCGTGTCGGACAGGCTGCCGGACCGCTTGGAGCCGCCGCTGCCGTAGCGTGAGCGACGCTTTCGCTCCGCGAACCCGAAGACGTACGCCCTGACCCGACTCAAGGTCCAGGTGCAGATCTATTCCACGATTGGCCCAGTCGGTCACTCTTCAAATGGACCACATGTCCGGGCCACTGGCTGCATAGCCTCGACACCGATGCGGCTGGGACCGCGATCGGCCTGTGTAGGGGATCTTGAGGTCGACACTGGTGCCTGTTTTGGGTTTCCGGCCTGTACCTGCCGGTCGGCCGGACTGAGCGAGAGGACGAAGATCTGCTGTGAAGGCGTGCGGAGTGTCCGGGGCCGAGAAGGAAGTCGCCCTGCTGGAGTTGCCCGAACCGTCCTCTCCCGGGCCCGGTCAGATCCTGGTGTCGGTCGAGGCGGCCGGGGTCGGCCCGTGGGACGAACTACTGAACGGCGCTGGCTGGGACGTGGGGCTGCGCCCCCGGCGGCGCTGGGAGTGGAGGGCGCGGGCAAGGTGCTGGCCGTCGGCGCGGGTGTCACCGGGTTTGCCGTGGGCGACCGGGTGCTCGCACACGAGGCCCCGCTGCCCGGGGGAAGCGGCTTCTGGGCCGAACGCGTTCTGGTCAACGCGGATCATGCGGCAGCCTGCCCACCCGGGCTGGACGCCGTGCACGCGGCGGCGCTGCCGGTCAACGGGCTCACCGCGTTGCAGGCCCTGGAGAAGCTGGGCCTCGGCCGAGGGCAGCGGCTCCTGATCACCAACGGAGGCGGGGCCACCGGAGCCCTGTCCGTCCAGCTCGCCGCGGCCAGGGGTATCGAGGTGACCGCGACCGCGTCTGCTGCCGCCGCAGAGCGCCTGCTCGGTCTGGGAGCGACGGAGGTCGTCGACCACCACGATGCGAACTGGCCGGCCCAGGTACGCGGCGGGTTCGACGCCGCCCTCATCATCGCCACCGGCGCGGCGGGCGCCGCCCTGCCTTTGGTGCGAGACGGCGGCCGACTGTGCTCCCTGACCTCGGACGCGCCTGCGGAGGAACGAGGCATCACGAGTTGGGACCTCTACGTCGAGCCCAACGCCACGCAGCTTCTCCGGCTGGCGGAGCAGGCCGCCGCGGGAACCTTGAAACTCGCACCGGGACCCCTGCCGCTGAGCGAAGGACCGGCTGTGTTCGCCCGCGTGGTTACCGGACGGGCCGGCGGAAAGAAGATCGTGCTCACCCGAGCATGACCCGACCGGGCACCGCCCGCTCCCGACGCTGGGCCGCAGTGCCCGCCAGGCGCGATCGAGAACCTGGTCGCGGTAACTGTCGTGGTGTGGCCGCGGTCGGCGACGAGCGAGTCGGGCTTGCAGCGCGGACGGCGCACCCGGCCGCGGACCGGCGGGATCGCGTCGGGCAGAGGCAGGAGCTGGGTGACGTCGTGGCGGTTGCCGCCGGTCAGCAGGGTCGCAAGCGGGTGCCGTGGCCATCCGTGATCAAGTGGCGCTTCGAGCCGGCCAGCACCCGGTCGACCGGCGACAGACCCGTACGGCTCCCCCTTTAGGGTCCTGACGTGCGAGGAGTCGACCACGCGTACCCCGTCCCGAACTGGCACGACACCTGCGACTCGGACCGAACACCACCGCCGGAACAAAACGCTCGCTCACCCGCCGCCGGCCCATACGGCGGTCGCCGAAGAAGCCCCTGCTCGCCCAGTCAGTGCGATCAGCCAGCGGACTCCGGGCCGTCACTCTTCCCGAACTTCGCTCCAGCGCCGAGCATCCAGTTCCTGCCACGACATCCCAAGCTCGATGAGCCCGGTCTCCTCGGCCAGCTCCTCCGGGCTGATCCTTCCGCGGTGAGCCTCGATCGCACGGCCGATCTTGCCTGCCCACAACTTGGCGTCCACGAATGGCCGCTGTTCGTACACATCGACCAGTGCAGCCACATGTTCGCCCGAACACGCGGTCAGTCGCCGCTTCCCGTCCAGTTTCGGATCACGGCCATGGATCACCGACGAATCCGGCACCAGCGCGGAAACCTCGGTCCCGTCGGAGATCTCCTCCCCACACAGATCACGTAGCTCCGGCAGGAACGAATCCTCGTCTGGTTCATCCCTGTCGGCCACTCTTCCTTCCTACCTCTCAACCACGACCGCTGAGCGTTGCGACCCTGGCAGCACCGTCCGCACCCCACCCAGGCTGCGATTCCCGCAATGGGAGCAGGGGCGGGCCCCTGCTCCCAACCGACGCCGTAGCCCATGCCGCTCCCGTGCCTACCGGTGTTCGGGATTCTCGTAGTCGCGGCGGCAGCCGGCGTCCCAGGCGGTGCGCTGGTTGCCGTAGGCGGGGATTCCGCCGAGGTCCTTCAGCGCCCGGGCGAGGTGAAGCAGGTTCCAGGTCATGAAGGTGGTGTTGCGGTTGGTGAAGTCGTTCTCCGGGCCGCCCGAGCCGGGATCGAGGTAGGAGGGCCCGGGACCGGCCTCGCCGATCCATCCGGCATCGGCCTGGGGAGGGATGGTGTAGCCCAGGTGCTGGAGGCTGTAGAGGACGTTCATGGCGCAGTGCTTGACGCCGTCCTCATTGCCGGTGATCAAGCAACCGCCGACGCGGCCGTAGTAGGCGTACTGGCCTGCTTCGTTGAGCAGGCTGGAGCAGGCGTAGAGGCGTTCGATCACCTGCTTCATCACGGAGCTGTTGTCGCCGAGCCAGATGGGTCCTGCCAGGACGAGGATGTCGGCTGCCAGGACCTGCTGGTAGAGGTCCGGCCAGGCGTCCGTCTTCCAGCCGTGCTCCGTCATGTCGGGCCACACACCGGTGGCGATGTCGTGGTCCACGGCGCGGACGACATCGACGTGCACTCCCTGCGCGTCCAGGATCGCTGTGCTCCGGTCGATGAGCCCCTGAGTGTTGCTGGTCTCCGGCGAGCGCTTGAGGGTGCAGTTGATCACCAGGGCACGCAGGTCGTCGTACCGGGCCAGCGGTGCGTCGGTGGCGGGCGACGAAGCAGTCACACGGTCCTCCAGAACCCTCTGCGCAGCTCGATGCTCGGCGGCGCATGTCCACATCCGGCTCCAGCGTGTGGGACGCCGGAGGCAACCGCCACCCCGACGCCGCCGAACGGCCGCGGCATGCCCGCTCCATCGCCACCACCCGCAGCGGCCCGCTCAGTGTCCAGGCCCCACCAGCTCCCACAGCGGTGCCCGCTTGGTCCCACACTCGCCCTATGAGCCCCCGGACGTCGCTGCAAGAGCAGGCAGTCGAGGGCAGCAGGGCATTTGATCCAAGCGACACGGCTGGTCCAGGCAACGTCGACGACGTACTCGGCGCCAGCACACTGAACCTGCACGGAATTACTCAGAGCCGACCGGCAAGACGAGCGCGCTTCGCGCGCGGATTGGTTCACTGGCCGCCATGGGCAAATTCTCCGGTTGTCCGGCCAGCGCTGAACCTTCTTCGTATGCTGCCGCAACGGTGCCCTTCCGGCCGGCGCTCACTGCTGGAGCTCGGGTCGCCGTCAGCCGCGAAGAGAGGCTGTGGGGATGTGGTGCGGCTGAAAGGCCTGGCTGATCAGCTGGCGAAGGCGGCGAGTCCGGTGGTTCCAGCGTGTCGGAAGATCTTGCGGAGGTTATGGCAGGCGACCAGCAGGCGCCACTCGCCGCGGGCGCCGTCTTCGCCGCGTAGGAGGAGCTGGCGGCCGTTCTGGCAGGTCATGATCTGGCCGAAGACGGGTTCGACGATGGCCTTGCGGCGGCTGTAGGCGACCTTGCCGGGCTTGGTCCGTAGCTTGCGGGCCATCCGCTCCTTCAGCGTGGCGTTCGCCGGGATCCGTCCGCGCGGCGCGGGCGGGACCTGTTCGTCGTGGGCGAGGCGGCCGGTGGCCATGAACGTGTTGGTCCTGCAGGCGAGTTGGCGGTTTTTCGCGGCTTCGAGGTTGGTCTCGCAGCAGTATCCGGCGTCGACCAATGCCTGCTTGGGGTGGATGCCGGTGTTCTGGGCGGACTGGTCGAGCATCATGGTGTGGTTCAGTGCGTCCGATGGGTTGGTCGTCACGTCGGCGGCGGTGATGACCTGGTGCTTCTCGTCCACGACAGCCTGGGCGTTGTATGCCTGGATGTAGGCGCCGTCGCTGTTCTTCATGATCCGCGAGTCGGGGTCGGTGAAGTTGGCCTGGGCCTTGGGCTTGGGGCGGGCCTTCGCGGCGGCCTGGTCCCCTGCGCCGGTGACGGCCTGCTCGTCGTTGGTGCCGCCACGCTCCTGGCGGCGGCCTTCCTTCTCCTCGGCGTGGCGGCGTGCCTTGTCGGCGGCCTCGGCCTCGATCTGCGCGCGAGCGGCCTGCAGTTTGGCCAGGCGTTCCTCCCGGCGGTCGAGTTCGGCGGGCAGGTCCACGTCCTTACCGTCGGGGCCGAAGGTCTGGTCCTCGGCAGTGTCGGTGGCCTCGGCGTCGGCCAGCAGTGCGGCGGCCTGGGCCTCCAGTTGGGCGATCTCGGCCTCGACGCGCTCCTCCTTGTCGACCAGGCGGCCGTAGCTCATCGCCTTGTGCTTGGAGGCGTTCGCTTCGAGCTTGGTGCCGTCCAGGGCGACGCGGCCCATCTTGACCATGCCGAGTTTCTGCGCGAGGTGCAGCGACTGGGTGAACAGGCCGGCGAGCGCGTCCAGGTGGCGGCGGCGGAACCGGGCGATGGAGCGGAAGTCCGGGGCCTGGTCAGCTGCCAGGAACCGGAACGCGACGTCGTCGGTGCACTTGCGCTCGATCGCCCGCGAGGAACGGACGCCGGTGGTGTAGCCGTAGATCAGCAGCCGCAGCATCAGCCGGGGATCGTAGGGCGGGTAGCCGCGCTTGTCGGTGTACTCCGCAAGCACCGGCGAGGGGTCGAGCACCTCGTCGACCAGATCGGCGACGAACCGGGCGAGATGGTCCTCGGGCAGCCAGTCGTCCAGCGAAGGAGGCAACAGTAGGACCTGGTGCGGGTCGAAGGCCCGAAACGTCTTGTCCACCGCCGCCGGACCCGAGACCGCTTCTTCCCGGTCGGCTCGACCTCGAACAGTCCATCCCCGCCACGCATATGGCGATCATCCCGCATGAAAGGTCGCGGGCTGCCGGCGGGGTACCGCCGGGTCTTCGTGCGTAGCAGTGGTCAGCCTTGCCGGCGGAAGTCCAGCATGTAGAAGACCTTGTCGTAGCGGTGTTCGCCGACGGCGACGAAGTCAGGCAGACGGCCGTATTCGGTGAAGCCCAGCGACCGGTAGAGGTGCAGGGCATTGGCGTTGTCGCCACGGGCGTCCAGGGTGAGGACCTCGATACCCGCCTCCCGGGCGTCAGCGATCAAGGCAGCGATCAGCGCCCGGCCGACACCACGGCCATGCGCAGCAGCATCTACCGCGATCTTCTCCAGATCGGCGTGTGGCCGATGAGTCGGTCGGGCGTAGCGGAGCCAATACCCCAACCCGACCAGCTGACCGTCGAGGTAAGCGGCACGCAGGGCCGCATCCCCGGCCTGCACCGCAGAGACGACGTGGCCGAGAAGTTCCGCCACCTCATCCCGCGAGGGTGGATCGACCCAGCCCAGCGCGGCACCCCCACTGACCAGGTCCGCCAGGATCTGGTGGGCCGACTCCGCAAACCGGACCTCCAGCTCCGGATCCGAAGTCAGCTCCATGACGTCAAGGATGGCAGGCTCAGTGGTCATACTGCTGGTCATGATCGGCAGCATAGCCAGTACAAGGCCGAGCCGAGACCCCGCACTCCAGCCCCGAGTGTCTCCGAGCCGTTACTGACCCACGCTCCTAGGTCTCCGTTGTATGTAGTGTGCGGAAATGACAAGAAGCGAGCGGCTCGCGGAGCAACTGGACTGGTACTGGCACAAGAACCTGCGGCCGCGGCTGGACGGTCTTACCGATGAGGAGTACTTGTGGGAGCCGGTGCGCGGCTGCTGGAGCATCCGCCCACGTGGCACGCCGGCCGCACCGATGTCTGAAGGTTCGGGGGAATGGACGATGGACTCCGCGTCCCCTGCCCTGGTGCCGGCGCCGGTGACCACGATTGCCTGGCGGCTGGCGCACATCATTGTCTCGTGCCTGGGCTATCGGGTCGGATGGTACTTCGGCGGCCAGGACGTCGACTCCGAGACATTCGCCTACGCGGGGACCGCTGACGAGGCGCTGAAACAGCTCGATGAGATGTACGGGAGATGGAACGCGGGGGTCCGCGAGCTCTCGGACACTGACCTGGACAATCCGCCCATGGTGGGTCCTGAGCGGTGTCCCATGGAGAACAGGGTCCTGCACGTCAACAGGGAGCTGATCCATTCACGGGGTTGCGTCCTGGGAAGTGGTGTACGGGTTCGACCTGATCCGGGGGTTTGCTCCCGCGTCGGGGTGACGCCCGCATAGATGAACGGCCACCGGCTGATCTTCGAGATGTCGAGTCACGAAGGAGATCAGCACGATGACCGCACCCGACAGTCTGCCCCTGCACGCCCTCGCGGAGGACAACCTCGCAGCGGCGAGTCCCGATCTGCTGCGCGCGATGGTCAAGACGTTCGCGGACGCGCTCATGTCCGCCGAGGCCGATGCCCTCTGCAATGCTGAATACGGGCAGGTCAGCGACGAGCGAGTCAACCATCGCAACGGGTATCGCCTTCGCGAGTGGGACACCCGCGCGGGCACCGTCGAACTCGCCGTTCCCAAGCTGCGTCAGGGCAGTTACTTCCCGCACTGGCTGCTGGAGCGTCGCCGCCGGGCTGAGCAGGCCCTCATCAGCGTGGTCGCCACCGCCTATCTGCTCGGCGTCTCCACCCGCCGAGTGGAGAAGCTCGCCGAGAGCCTGGGCGTCACCCAGCTGTCGAAGTCCCAGGTCAGCGCCATGGCCAAGCATCTCGACGAACAGGTCGCCGCGTTCCGCAACCGGCCCCTGGACGCCGGCCCCTACGCGTTCGTCTGGGTGGACGCGCTCACGCAGAAGGTTCGCGAGGGCGGCCGCATCATCAACGTCCACGCGCTGATCGCGGTCGGCGTCAACGCCGATGGGCACCGTGAGATTCTCGGCCTGGACGTGGCCACTGCCGAGGACGGCGCCGGCTGGCTGGCCTTCCTGCGCTCCCTGATCGCCCGCGGCCT
Organism: Streptomyces camelliae; assembly: GCF_027625935.1. Classification (NCBI taxonomy): domain Bacteria; kingdom Bacillati; phylum Actinomycetota; class Actinomycetes; order Kitasatosporales; family Streptomycetaceae; genus Streptomyces; species Streptomyces camelliae. The sequence continues at coordinate 9,104,681 of NZ_CP115300.1, read as the reverse complement.
ATCGGGCGTCCAACTGGTCATCTCAGACGCGCACATGGGCCTGGTCAACGCGATCGGGGCCACCCTGCCCGGCGCGAGCTGGCAGCGATGTCGTACTCACTACGCCCGCGCGTTGCTGAGCCAGGTGCCCAAGTCGGCCCAGCCGTGGGTGGCCACGCTGCTGCGGACCGTCTTCGAACAACCCGACATCGATGCAGTCCAGTCCCAGATGCGGCACGTCCTGGACGCATTGGAGGCCAAGTTCCCCAAGGCGGCAGCCCACTTGGACGCCGCTCAGGGCGATGTGCTGGCGTTCACCGCGTTCCCGCGCGAGATCTGGCGGCAGATCTGGTCGAACAATCCGCAGGAACGGCTCAACAAGGAGATCCGCCGCCGCACCGACGTGGTCGGCATCTTCCCCGACCGCACCGCCCTGATCCGCCTGGTCGGCGCGGTGCTGGCCGAGCAGAACGACGAGTGGACCGAAGCCCGCCGCTACATGGGACTCGACCTGCTGGCCAAGGCCCGCCTCCACCCGATCGAGTCAGAAACCGACGACACAGTCATCCCGACGGAACTCACCGCATAGCCTCAAAGAAGAGATCACCGAGTGGCCGTCGATACACCACTCCCGCGGACGTGACCCATCACGGCGCCGAGATGTCCTTGCTGCGCGACCTCTACCGCTGGCAGGACGGAGCCGTACCGCGCCGAATGTGACCTTTCGGTAACGACGATCGAGCTTCGGAAGCCTACGTGGACTCCGTAACGCTCCGTGGCTGCGAGCTTCACTGACCGTCTCGCCCCGGCCCCATGACCGACGCCAAGAATGCGACCTCGAATCCGTCGGAACCAAACCGCACACGGCCGAGGATCGCAGGTGGCAGGGGCCAAGTTCGTGGTGCCAGCGCCTCAGAAATCGCGAACTCAGGCGCTTCAGCCGGCGACTACATCGGAGACAGCACCCGAGCCGAAATCGCCTACGCCCGGTCGCTGGGCAAGCCCGTGCGGTTCACGCACCCCGAAGTCGACCCTGACGCCTGACCGCCCACCGCCACCTCGACAACCAGGGCCGGCAGCCCGCTGCCTAATGCTGAAGTCAAGCCACCAGACTGAGTTGAGGTCGGTCCTGGTAGGGCCGGCGGTCACGCAGGATGGCGTAGAGCACATTGACGCGGCGTCGGGCGAGGGCGATGAGCGCCTGGTGATGTCGCTTTCCCTCGGCTCGCTTGCGGTCGTAGAGGGCCCGAGACGGCGGGTGGTTCGGCATCGCGCAGAAGGCCGCCTGGTAGAAGATCCGCTTGAGAGCCTTGTCACCGCCGGTCGCGCTGCGCGAGTAGCGGATCTTTCCGGACTGGGTGAGCACGGGCGCCAGGCCGGAGGCGGCAGCGAGGGCATCGCCGCTGGAGAAGCGGCGGATGTCGCCGACCGCGGCCATGAATTCGGCGGTGAGGGTGGCCCCATCCCCGGCAGGCTGCGGATGAGGGCCCCGTCAGGGTGCACGCCGACCAGCTCCTCGATCTCGGCCTGGAGAGCCAGGAGCCGGTTCTTGCCGGCCAGGAGATGATGAAACGGCGGGATGTACGGGATGTGGCTGGCTCAGCCGGTGGTGCCACAGCCGATATGTACGCCGCCTCGCCGACGTCGCTCTCGGAGATCGGCCACTGCACATAGATTTGTCCGTGCGCCGCATGTACTGCGAAAACCCAGCGTGCGCGAAGAAGACCTTCGCCGAGCAAGTGCCAGGGCTGACCGTGCGTTACCAGCGACGCACTCCACAGCTGCAACGCCTGGTCGAGGACATCGGTGTGATGCTGGCTGGGCGAGGCGGTTCGCGCATGCTGCGGACCTTGAACATCAGGCTCTCGCGGTGCACAGTCTTGTCCCAGCTGATGCGGGTGTCACTTCCGCCGCTGATCACGCCCCGTGTGCTGGGGGTGGACGACTTCGCTCTCTACGGTGACGCCTACGGCACCCTCCTGGTCGACGCCACCACCCGGCTGCCGCTCACGCTCTGGGAAGGACGCGACGCGGAACGGCTTGGCCGGTTGGCTCCGCGAGCATCCAGGTGTTGAGGTCGCCTGCCGCGACGGCTCCCTCACCTACCGGCAAGGCATCGCCGCCGGCGCCCCAGATGCCGTGCAGGTCAGTGACCGCTTTCACCTGTGGCAGGGCCTCTCCCGCCGAGTTCAGGACATAGCCTGTGCCCACCGCGGATGCCTGCCCGCAGCACTGCCCCCGATCAGCGAGAGCGGTTGCGCACCGGTCGATGAGCCCGTCGAGAACGCCCTCGCGGACACCCGGGCCGGGCGCCACGCCCGGAGGCTGTTCGAGGCCGTGCAGGCCCTGACCCATTCTGGCCGGAGCCACAGCTCCGTGGCCCGCGAACTCGGCCTGAACCGCCGCACCGTCAGCAAGTACGCCCGGGCCAGTACCTGGCAGGAGGTGGTGCGCCGTCCGCCCCGCAAGCCCTCCACCCTGGACCCCTACCTCGGCTACCTGCAACAACGATGGGACGAGGGACAGCACAGCGCGAAGATCCTGCACGAGGAACTCCAGGCCAAGGGCTACCTCGGCCACTACCAGCGCGTGAAGATGGCCGTCGCACCCCTCAGGCGGGGCCTGCCCCTGGACGAACCACGCGAGCGACCGCCATCCCCGCGCGAAGCCGCCCGCTGGATCACCACCCACCCGCACCGCCGCACCCCGCATATCAACGACCGCCTGCCCCGGCTCCTCGGCCACTGCCCTGAACTCAGGACCGCCGACGACCTGGTCCGCCGGTTCTCCGACATGCTCGACGACCACGACGCGACATCCTTGCCGGAGTGGCTGGACGACCTCGCGAACACTGGGCTGATCCCGCTGACCGGCCTTGCCAGAGCCCTGCGCGAAGACCGGCATGCCGTTGCCCAGGGGATCACCAGTCCCTACAGCTCCGGCGTCAACGAAGGCCGCATCACCGACGTCAAGGTGCAGAAACGGCTCATGGCCGGACGCGCGGGCGTCCCCCTTCTCCGCCACCGCGTCGTCCTGATCGCCCACCTCCGCCGACGCTACGCGGACCGGCCGATCGCCTCTCCGAGATGATCTACGGCTACGAAAATCTTGCCAGAGCCACTTCAGCTCGTACGCCGACAGAGGTCATCAATATCGGTCATGCCCGTGATGCTGTCAGAGCCCACTGACATGTCGACGGACAGGACCGCCGGGCGGACCGGTGGGCGACAGGACGTTCAGAGAAGCTTGTGTCAGATGCTCACTCCTACGACCAGATCCAGCCCAACGGGCACGGCTCGTCGACATCCGCGACAACCTCATTGCCCGCATCTCCGAGGCGCGGCGCGAGGGCTGGCTCGGCGAAGTCGAAGGACTCCAAGTCAGCCTCGCCGGAGCAGAGGAGAAACTCGACCAGCTCGACCGCCGCCCCGCCGACCACGGCACCGTCCACCTTGGCATCCCCTCGGTCGCCATTCCCCGCCGGTCCCCTCCACCAGCAGCAAACTGACCACCATGCCAAGACAACACGGGCCTTGACGCCGGAAGTTCAGAGAAGGTCCTGTTGACTCACCGCAGTGACGAGAGTGGATGAGATGTGGGCCAGGGCGGGGTCTGCAGCGATGAAGAGCGTTTCGACTCCGGCCAGTTCGTGGTTCATGCGGGCCATCGGCATCTCGTAGTCCAGGTCAGAAACGCCGCGGACTCCGCGGATGACGACATCGATTCCGACTCGGCTGCAGTAGTCGACCAGCAGGCCGCCGGTGTGGGAGTCGACCGTGACGTTGCTCAGGTCAGTTGCTGCCGCGCGGAGCCGGTCCAGCCGTTCCGTGACGGGGAAGCGTCCGGTCTTGTTCGAATTGAACATCACGCACACGACGACCTCGTCGAACAGGAGGGCAGCGCGCCGGAGTATGTCCTGGTGCCCTTGAGTGACCGGGTCGAAGGATCCTGGGAAGAGGGCTCGCATGATCGGAAAGAGTAACCGGCCGCCTCTGGTAGTGAAGTGCCAGGGCAGCCCAATCACCAAGATCAAGCGTGACAGGGGGAAGAACGTCCAGCGGGACGGGACAACCGCAACGTCACAGTCGCTCACCGCCACGTGGGACACGCTCTTAGTTCAGAGAAGCCTGCGTCCGCTGCTCGCTTCTCCGGCCGGACCCGGCCCAGCGCGGCCGGTTGGAGGAGATCCGCGACAACCTCGTCGCCCGCATCTCCGAGGCCGAGCGCGAGGGCTGGCTCGGGGAGGTCGAAGGGCTCCGGGTCAGCTTGGCTGGAGCCAAAGACAAGCTTGCTCAGATGGACCGACGAGCTTCCGGCAGTACGGCGATCTACCTCGGCATGCCGCACATAGTAGCCGCAGCTCAGCCCACCCAGGCGGAGGGAACGGCTTCGCTGCCACAATCACTGGATGACCAGCAATGACATCCGGTTCGACTGCCGGCACCGTGGCGACGGCGGCCCGCTCGCGATCGTCCCCCTCATCGACGGAGCACTACTCACCGAGCTGATCGACGGGTTCGAGATCGCCGCCGGGATGCAGCCCGCAGGCGACGCCTACGGCGGTCTGATCCCGGAGTTCTTCCGGTTCGGCCCGATGCAGGACCACTTCCTCGGACGGTCCACCAACGCGATGGGGCCGAAGACACCCGTTCTCGGTTGTGAATGCGGCGAGTGGGGATGCTGGCCCCTCATGGCCCGCATCACCCCGACGGCCGACTTCGTGACCTGGGACGCCTTTGAGCAACCGCACCGCAAGACCCGCAACTATGTGGCATTCGGTCCGTTCCAGTTCGACCGTCACCAATACGATGACACTCTGCAAGCCCTGAGCGCGGTGATCGGCTCCGACGTCCACGACACGTGCGCACGAGCGCCACCAGGCGCGGCTGCAGGGCTAAGGGATGGGGAAGCGGTTCATGGAAAGGTTCGAGACAGAGAGTCTGGCGCTCATGCCTGGCCAGAAGGTGCAGGCCAGGGTCCTCAGCCATCACCCATGGGGTGTGCTCGTTGAGATCGTTGGTTACGAGAACGCTGGTCTGTCGGCCTCTATCGACATGATCCAGCAGTTCTCCCAGACGACGAGCAGCCATGACGAACTACTCGCGCTCTTTCCACCCATCGGTTCACAGATCGATGCGGTGATCGAGCAAATCCACCGCTGGTATCCGCCGGTATCAGTGCGGCTCACCATCCGACCTGCCGACCTGGAGTCGCTCGTCTGGAGCTGCGACTTCTGTGGTGAACCGATCACGTTGGGCCCAGGTGGAGACGCCCTCGTCCTGGACTCGCGCAGCAGTGACGGTCCAGGAAGCCACACCATCATCTCCCACCGGCACTGCCTGGCCGAGCGCATCCGCCCGGAGAACGGTGGAGAGCGGGCGCGAGCATTGAAGATCGGGAAGATGTGCTGAAGTCGTGAGGCCCGCGCCTGCCGGCATGGATGAGCTCGACGGTTCATTCGGCGGGAACCAAGCGATAGTTCAGAGAAGTCACTAGGCCAAAGCTGATGGCGCCTGACCATATGGTTCGGGGCATCGGTGGACCTCCGTGGTTGCCCCGAGCACCATCTGTAGGATCTCCCCTCTTGTATCGGAATTCACGCCGGCGTCGGATGGATGTCGGATCCGACACCGTGGTGAGACACCGCAACCCCAGTGGCGGGCACCGACACCCTGCGCGGGCACTTGTCATACAGGCAGGACACAATCGGCGCATGTCTGAGACCTTGGTCGACCTGGGAACTGTCAATGTGCCGTCTGGTGTGCTGGTGCTTGGCATGGCCGGGGGGATCGACCAGTGGCGAGACCTGGGTCAGCCCCTGTCCGAGCGCGCAAGGACGGCCGCGACAAACGGAGGGGGCCACCTTCGTGAGTGGTTGTGCGAGGCGGTTGCGGTCCCGGCAGCGGCCGACCGGCCTTTGAGAGTGCGGGCGAGCACCTCACCGTCTCCGTTCGACGGGGAACCGACGATCGCGACCTTGGAGATCAGTCTCGGTCTTCTCTGGCCCGAGACCACGGACCGGTCGGTACCGGTGTGGCTCGGGGACCTGCCCGTCGACCGGTGCGGCATGGTTGTCGGCGACGCCGCAGTACTGGACGCGTGGACGGGAATGGACGACGAGCCGGCCGACGGGCTCGCCGATGTCTTCTACTGGGGCTTGTACGCGGCCGACGCGCATGCGCAGTTCGGTGGTGAGCGGATCGCGCAGTACTGCCTCGACGGGCCACACGGGTGGCTGGACCTCCCGGTGGCTGAGGCGGCCGCACGTGCGGCCGAACTCACAGCCTGGCGCGACCGCCTCCATGGCAAGGGCCTCATGGTCTCGGTCGACAAGCACACCGATTTCCACCGCTTCCGGCGAGCCGGGTGGCACCATCCCCTCCATGTTGGCGCGATCGACGTCAGCGGCTGCCAGGTGCTCGGCATCGAATGGGACCAGGGCGACCACTCGATCAGGCACCGCGGCGAGCGGGACGCTGGCCAGGTCTATCCGGTCACGCTCGAAGCCGACGAGGCGGGCGAGATGGTGATGCGATGGACCATCCCGCCCCACGACTTCAACGACGAAGACGAATGACGAGCCCAGCCCTGGGATCCGCCACCGTCGTGAGACGGATCAATCCCCGACACGTGTTGAGACAGGGTTGAAAGCCACAGGTCACAGCGGCGGCATGTGACACGAGCCGCGAGACCCTACAACCAGCTGTTGGAACTCAGATTCCGTGGCCGAATCTCACGAACGATGGCCAAGCGGCGGCCGCTCGTGTCCGTTCTCACTGGCCCTTTCAGAGTCTCATTGTGTTACGCGCAGATCTGGCGAGGTCTCAGGCGGCGGCCTAGCTGACAGGATGGTTCGCCTGATTTACACCAGTCTGGGTTGATGTGAGTCTCATCGGAGTTGGCGTTTCTCATCAATGCCTGCCGTGACCGATGAGTTTTGTGCGGATCCGTGGTCGATACGGCTGGATACACCGACAGCGGTGGGCCTGTGCTGGGGACGTTCCAGCGCGGGAGGAAGCGCACGGAGGCTGTGATGAGTGTCGACGACTCCGACCAGGGGCACGCGATCCGGACGGGCGGGCAGGGGACGCGGGTGAGCGGTCCCAGGGTGTTGGTGGCGGGGGCGAGCATCGCGGGACCCGCGCTGGCCCACTGGCTGCGCCGGCGGGGGGCCGAGGTGACCGTGGTGGAGCGGGCTCCCGAGCTGCGTCCCGGCGGGCAGGCGGTGGACGCGCGCGGGGTCGCCAGGGAGGTCATCGAGCGCATGGGGTTGGACCCGGCGGTGCGCGCGGCGTGCACCGACACCGCCGGCGCCCACACCGTGGACGCGGACGGGCAGGTGCTGGAGACCTTCCGTGCCGACGACGACGGTGGCGACGGGTTCATCGCGGACATCGAGATCCTGCGCGGGGACCTGTCCCAGGTGCTCTACGACGACACCCGGGACGGCGTCGAGTACGTCTTCGGCGACCGAATCTCCGAGCTCGCCCAGGACGCGGACGGGGTCGACGTGGTCTTCGCGGGCGGCAACCGGCGGCGCTTCGACTTGGTGGTCGGGGCCGACGGGCTGCACTCGGAGCTGCGAGCGATGGTCTTCGGGCCGCATGAGCGGTTCCTCCGCCACCTCGGGCTCGCGCTGGCCTTCTACAGTGTGCCCAACGAGTTCGGGCTGGACCGCTGGCTGCTGGAGTATCAGGATCAGGAGTCCGGGCGCTCCGCCCTCCTGCGGCCCATCCAGGACGCTACCCGGGCGATGGCCATGTTCTACTTCTCCTCGGCTGACTTCGACGTCGACCACCGTGACGTCGCGGCCCAGAAGGTCCTGCTGCGGGAGCGGATGGCGGGCCTGGGCTGGTTGACCCCGGACATCCTCGCGCACCTGGACGACACTCCGGACTTCTACCTCGACCAGGTCGCCCAGGTGGTGATGGACCGCTGGTCGAGTGGACGCGTGGGGTTGCTCGGGGACGCGGCGTTCAGCTCGTCGCCGATGTCCGGGCAGGGCACCGGGCTGGCACTGGTCGGTGCCTACCTGCTGGCCGGAGAGCTGGCCGCTGCCGGATGGGACCCCGACGCCGGATTCGCCCGCTACGAGGCACGGATGCGCTCGTTCGTCGAGGCCAACCAGGAGATCGGCCGGTTGAACGCCCGCAGCCGCGACCTCCCCGGGCCAGACGCCGAGCCACGCCCCGATTTCGCCAGCGAACGGTTCACGGAACTGGTCGGGCGCGCGATCAACGGCGTCGAGCTGCCCGACTACGCGGGGATGCCGGACTCCGCAGCCCCGGACGGATCGCCGATCACCTCGTCGGCCAAGCCGTAGGTGTCACATAACGTGTCGAGAGGGACCACGCTTCGGTAGGACACCGCCGGACGACCTCCGCTCATGCCGCATGGTGCGCGTTGGAGCGCCCGTTCGGCGGCCGTGCCACGTTCCGATGAGGCGGTGTTGGCTCGGAAAACTGACAAGATCAATGAGAATCCACCGCGTGGGGTCTCTGTGGTTCTGCCACTTGCCTGGTCGGCGCTCACCGGAGCTGACAGGACCAATGAGACATCAACCCCGTGACGTCCAAGCCCATTGACCCCAGCCGGATCGCTCGCCCGTCTTGTCTCAAGGCAGTTGTCAGTGCGCAGCTCGCCGACATGGCTCCCTGACACGATGGACGAGAACGGGCAGCTCGCAAGACTCCGCAGGTCGGAGTCTTGCCCATCCGTGGCCGCCCCGAGGATTCGGACACGGCCGTGAGACTGGACGGCTGGCCAAGCCGTGAGACTGCGCGACAACAAGCAGGTCACAGCGTCGCCGTTGGCCATGGGCGGCGAGACCCTACACATCAGCTGTTGGGTCTTACGGCTGATGTCGTAATCGCACGAGCCGTGTCGTACCGATGTCGTATACGACATCGCCGTGAGACTAGCGCATGGGTGGGTGTTGCTGCCCTGGGTGTGTGGTGCTCGTCGAGCTCCGGTTGGACTCGACGCGTTTCAGCGGTCCATCCGTCTGTGGTGACGGATCTTGTTGCCGTTCCTCTGTGGGCCAATCAGCCCAGTCCATGGCTTGAGCGGCGCACAGAGCCGGCGAGCACGAGATATACGGAGGTACCAGTGAAGGCAATCGTCGCGACGGATCCGGCCGCGGAAGCAGCCGGGATCACACTCGCGGAGCGGCCTGAGCCGACGCCGGCGATCAACGACGTCGTCGTTGAAGTCCATGCGTCGGGCTTCGTCCCCGCGGAGTGGGAGTGGCCCTCGACGTGGGTCGATCGCGCCGGTCGCGATCGAGCCCAGGCGATCATCGGCCACGAGTTCGCCGGAGTGGTCACCTCCCTCGGCTACGGCACGACGGGGCTCTCGCTGGGACAGCGGGTGTTCGGGATCACGGACTGGCACCGCGATGGAACCCTGGCCGAGTACGCGGCCGTGGAGGCACGCAATCTGGCGCCGCTGCCGGGGAACGTCGACTTCACGGTGGGTGCGAGCCTGCCGATCTCCGGCCTGACCGCGTGGCAAGGTCTGTTCCAGCACGGCCGTCTTCAGGCGGGACAGAGCGTCCTCGCACACGGCGCCGCCGGCGCAGTCGGGTCTGTGGTTACGCAGCTCGCCCGGGAGTTCGGCGCCTACGTCATCGGTACCGGGCGGGCGGCGGACCGCCAGGCGGCGCTCGACTTCGGCGCGAACGAGTTCCTCGACCTTGCCACCGAGGATCTCGACGACATCGGCGGGGTCGACGTGGTCTTCGATGTCATCGGCGCTGACATCCAAAGGCGCTCGGCGAGAATCATCCGGCCTGGCGGGACGCTGGTGTCGGTGGTCGGGCCTGTTGAGGCTCGCCCTGTCGACGGCTTGGCGGTCGACTTCGTCGTCGAGTCCGTTCCGAGTCAGCTGGTGGAGATCGTCGACCGGGTGCGGGACGGGCGCCTTCGCACGCACATCGCAACCGTCGCGACCCTCGACGACGCCGTCCCTGCGCTCAACCCGACCGAGCGGCGCAAGGGCAAGACCGTCATTCGCGTGCGCCCCTGAGCGCCCTGGATTGGGCCAACAGCGGTGGTGGGGTGGACGACCGCTGACCTGCCCGGTGTCGGACGAGGAAATGCCATGGACTTGAGACTGATCATGGTGACACGGCCGTGAGACAACCAAGAAAAGCCCAGGTCGCGGACGCGGCGAGACCCTACACCATCAGCCTACGGACGGCTCCGGCGTCCCGCATGCGTGCTCCCGGCGCACGCCGCACCCTGAAGAGGTGACCGAGACGCCACAGGTCGTTATCTACCCGCCCGCCGATGACGGCGGCAGACGGGTCCGCGTCGGCGGCCGGTTCGTGGGCATGGCGTACACGCTCCTCGACGTCGTCGAGTTCCTGCGCCGAGCCGGATCCGAAGCTGTCGAACCCGAGGACGTGGCAAGCGCGGCCTGCGTGGAGTGGCGAGGCACCGGGCCGGACGTGTGGGCGCCGCCCGGCACGTGACGCCCTCACGCACCACCACGAGCAGCCTGGCTCCTGACGAGCGCCGCTCTGCCGGCACCCCTGCGCGGCGGCCGCGCCGACGCGCGGCTCCGGCGGGCGCGCCCCGATCCCTCGCTGTGCCCGCGCCGCCTCTCCCGTCACTTCCTCATCCTCAACTCCAGCCAGGACATGGAGGGGAAACGCAGCGGGCGCGCATCGTGTGGATGCGCGGCATCGGATGCACTCAGTGGCCGGCCTCCCGGCCACGATGCGGGCCGGGCTGCTGCGGGCGGTGCGCCTGTTCGTCGTCGTCGCGCACCGGGTGCGGTCCCTCGGCATCATCTCGTTGCGCGTACTGGTCCACGGTGGCGTGGGCCCGGTCGGCCGCCGCGGTGAAGGCGTCCCTGAGGTGGAGCAGCCGCTTGGCCGTGAGATCGAGGGCTTCCACGTCCGTGCGGGACTCCCGCAGAGCCCGTAGCGCCGTCAGGTCGACCGCCTCCCGGGCCAGCGTCTGGCTCCTGGTCGCCGTGCCCGGGGGCGGCGGCCGGGGGCGCGAGCAGTTGCTCTGGCATCGCCGCCTGCTGGTGCGCGAAGACGTCGTCCGCCCGGCCCCGCAATCCGCCGGCGTAGGTGGTGGCGCGCAGCTTCTCCCGCACCACCGCGCCGGCGAGGACAGCCCGGTCGTGGCTCAGCGGGAGGCGGGGTATCTCCCACTCCCCCGCTGTCTGGTCCGGGGTCCGGGGCGCAGCCGGCGCGCTGGGATCGGCCGGGGGGATGCCGGTCCGGGTCGGGTGCGGGGGTTGGTGGGCGGCGCCGGGCAGGGAGGTCGGACAGCGCCCACCATGCGGTGTAGAGGCGGTAGCCGGCCTCCAGGCCGCGCACGGTCTTCGGCTCGCTGATGTCCAGGCAGTGGGTGGAGATGGCGGCGGCCACGATCTGGTCGTCCAGGCCGGGGTCGCGGCGTCGGCCGCGCAGCACAAGGGCGAGGTGGCGGCGGGCTTCGGCGAGCAGGTGCCGGCGGTGGAATCGGCCGCCGTCGTTCATCACGAACACCGTCGCGATGACGTCGACGGCCGCCAGGGCGTCGTCGACCACGGCGGCGACCCGGGATCGGATCGCCGCAGCCGCGGCACGGGCGTACTCGATGAGGCAGTTGATGACGTCGACGGCCACCCCGGAGGTGAGGATCGCGCTCGCCTTCCACTCCTTGCGCAGCTGGGCGAGGGGCTGGGCCTTCTGCTTCGGCGGGCGCGTCATCTTCGCGGCGATCTGGTTCAGCTTGGCGCGGGCCCGCTCGGAGACCACGGGCAGGAACTTCGGCTCGCCGTCGTCGTCGACGGCGGTGACGTACTCATGCTCCAGCTCTGCCAGGCAGGCGGCGATCTGGTCGCTGCGCCGGGAAGTCCAGCGGATCAGCTCGTGCGGCACCCCGGCAATCTCCATGACCGGTCGGCGCCCCGGGGTGACGGTGCGCGGCTCGGTCGCCAGCCCCAGCACCTCGCAGACCTCAGCGGCCACGATCTCGTTGTAGAGCGCGGAGGCGGCGACGGTGTTCTCGTGCAGCGCCGTGGTGTGGATCGAGCCCCACTTCCCGTCCAGGCACTGCCCCTTCACGGACACAAGCACATGGTCATGGAGCAAGGGCATCCCCGACCGTGCCTCGTAGTGGCGGAAGCGGGCGGCGACCAGACCGCCGGGCGGCCGCACCCGGTAGATGCCGTCCTTGCCGTACCGGATCACCGCCACCTCGTCCTCGATTTCCGGCCCTGGAAGGCCACTTGGCTCGAAGAACCAGCAAACCGCCACCCGCTACGACGTGGGCAAGACCGTGAAACGACCCGAGAGCATCACCGAACGAAACCGACTCAGACCATAAAGAACAAGCTCAGTGATCACCACCGGTGCTTCCCGGTGGTGAGGGGCTGAAGCCTCGACCGTCGACCGTTCGCCGCGGTGACTTCCCAGATCGCTTCGGGCAGCTCGAATCGTCCGACGGCGTCGGCGAGCCGGTCGTCGCGGGTGAAGACCACCACCTGGCGGGTGGCGGCGACCTCGTCGAGGAGGCGGGCCAGACCGTCCGCCCGTCCTCGGCGGCGTCAACGCCGAGGACGGGCGGACGGCCTTCGGCCAGCCTGGACACCGCTGCACCCGCGACGAAAGATTCGGGTTAATACTCCAGTCCATTTTCGTGATGTAGATCGTTTGTCGGTGGTGCAGCGCGACTCCGCCGCTGGCGGCGCGGATGGCACGCTGGAAGAAGGTCAGTCCCCCGGCGATTCCCCGTAAGGCGCCGTACCAGTGATCGGGTCCAGGGGTTCGAACGGCGGCGTCCGGGCCACGAGCACCACTCCAGAAGCCTGGGTCTGCGACCCGATCTGCCGGGGATCTAGGCTCGACTCTGCGGCGACCGTCGGTGCGTCGCAGTCGCCCCAAGTAGCCGCCCAACTGCTAGCTCGGTCGTCTTCGGGATCAAGATCTTCGGGCTTGCCGGGGATGCCGAAGGCGTCCAGGAGGTGCCGTTCGACGCCGAATGGCTCGCCAAGGGCCAGTTCGGGATATTCGGCGACCCACCGCCTGATGACGTCTCCGTCTTCGGCGATCAGCCAGGCTTCGCCGTCGTTCTGCTCGCTGTGGAAGTAGGCCTGGGCTCTTCCGTACTTCGAGCTGAGCTGCTGGCACAGGTTCGTGACGAGAGCGGTGCGCGTCAGGTAGGGCAGTCCGCACCACGCTCCGATGACCAACGTCCATCCGTCGATCGCCGGGGTGATCACGACTGTTGAGAACCGCTCATCGCCTGCATGTGCAACCTCGTCAATGAGGTCCACACCGTGCGCCCAGGTGGTCTTCCGCACGTTGGTGAAGCCAAGTTGTGCGACAAGTTCCGCTTGGTCGGCGCTGTGGACCGCGATCCATGAGAGCCAGCATGCGCGTATCGCCAACGGCGAATCGGAGGTCTGCACGACCGCCACCATAGTCGCGGGCGAATCGTGGCCCGGGACGGTGGACAGTGCGACGGCTGACCTGTGCGGCCAACGCGAGATCATCAAGGTTTGTGTGGACTCCTGAAGAGCGTGCGGTGGCCGCGGGCCATAGCGTAGACCCTGCCCGTTGGCGGGCGATGTTCGACCAGGTCATGGCTCGGATTGCGGGCCGCTTCCGAAGGGTTGAACCCCGGGCTGCGGCCCGCGCCTATCTCCTCGGACTGCTCTCCAGCGTCGAGCGCAAGAACTGCTGGCGCCTCGCCGAACACGTCGGCCACGCTCGCCCCGGACCGATGCAACGACTGCTGCGAAGCGCCCGCTGGGACAGCGACGCACTCCGCGACGACGTTCGCGCCTACGTCATGGAACACCTCGGCGCCGACGATGGCGTCTTGATTGTCGACGAGACGGGGTTCTTGAAGAAGGGCCGATCCTCTGCCGGGGTGCAGCGGCAGTACACCGGCACGGCGGGCAGGATAGAAAACAGCCAGGTCGGGGTCTTCCTCGCCTATGCCTCCAGGCGCGGGCGTGCCCTGATCGACCGTCGTCTCTACCTGCCTGAGCACACCTGGTGCGACGACCAAGAGCGCCGGGCCCGGGCCGGAGTCCCCGACGAGCTGGAGTTCGCGACGAAGCCCCGGCTGGCCAAGCGCATGATCGCCGCGGCACTGGACGCCGGGGTCGCCGCGTCCTGGGTCACCGGCGACGAAGCCTACGGCCAGGACCCGCACCTGCGCGCGGGCCTGAAGGCCCGCCGGATCGGGTACGTTCTCGCGGTTGCCTGCACCACGAGGATGCGGATCAACCACGGCCGCACCCCGGTCCCGGCGCAGGTCGTTGTGGACCGGTTGCCCGCCTCGGCCTGGCACCGGCAAAGCGCCGGAGCAGGCGCGAAGGGCCCGCGCTACTACGACTGGGCCTGGGTTTACATCGGTGACGACGATCACCGCCACCTGCTCGTCCGCCGCAATCCCAGCACCTGTAAGCTGGCCTTCTACCTGTGCTGGTCACCCGCACCGGTGGCCCTGTCCGAGCTGGTTCGTGTCGCCGGCGTCCGCTGGAGCATCGAGGAGTGCTTCCAGGCCGCCAAAGGCCAGACCGGCCTGGACCACTACCAGGTCAGGCAATGGAACTCCTGGCACCGGCACATCACCCTGGCCATGCTCGCTCTCGCGTTCCTGGCCGTCGTCGCAGCCAGCGCGGCTCCTGACTGCCCAGCCGAGGCCAACAACCATGCCCGCAGCGGCGATCCGATCGCACTGACTGTCCCGGAGATCCGCCACCTGCTCGGAACTCAAGCCCTCGACCGTGTCGCCAGCGAGGCTGCTGCACTGGTCAGCCTGGCGCAGACAGCATCAAGCAACCGCCCGCCGCAGCCACTACCGACGACGCCTCGCCACAACACCCTTCAGCACATAGATCACGAAGTCGCACTGGAGCACTAGGCCCGGGCGCCTGGGAGGGTTCCTCCCCCGCCGTGTCTTCACCCGACCGAGTGGCGCACCGTCAGGGGCTGTCGCCGCCCCAGTCCCAGCGGGCCGGATCGCCGGAGCGCGGGTCGTACCAGTTCGGGGTAGCGCCGGCCCGGTACCGGGCCCGGGTGTTCGTGGTCGGCGCCGTAGACCCGGCCCCGCAGCAACTCCTCATCCCTGTCCATGGCCTCCAGCCTCGCAGGCTCCACCGACAACGCGGGCTTGCCCAAGGGCATCATGGGGCAAGCCCGCGCCGTCGGCGGGAGGCTTGCCCGGGTCAGGTACGGAAGCGCGACAGCCAGCCGCCGTCCTTCTGCTTGGGCACCGCCTGGTCCGTGTGCTCTCGCTCGGCTTGTTGCTCCGCCTCGACAGCCCGCTCCTTGCACTGGTCGCACAGCGTGGGGTGCCACCGCCCCACCTGTTTCGGGTAGTTCTCCGCGGCTTTCCACCGTTCGTCGGTGAACTTCGTGCCGCAGTCGGCACACGCGGGACGGCGCGCTTCCCCCTCGGCCTTCTGCTGTTCGGCCGCGCGGCGCAGCTTCTCCTCGTGCTGCTGATGGCGGGCCTCCTGCTGGGCCTGCCGGCGCGCGTCGGCCGCTTCGCGGCGCGGGTTGCCGATGGCCTCCCGCAGGGGCTGCATGTGGTCGCGGCCGAAGCGGAGGAAGACCGGGCCGGTCGGGCCGTGCTCGCGCAGGTTGCGCAGCCCGCTCGCGATGACCGGGATCTTCCTGTCGTAGTGGTGGTGGTCGGCGAACCTCTCCCCCTGCCACAGGTGCCGGGTGAGGTCGATCAGGCGTGGGATCGTGCGGTTGGGGTTGCGCTCGCCGGTGTGGTTGAACACCAGCAGCACGGGAGGATGCGCCCTATCGCCGGACCAGGTGTCCGGAGCCGTCCAACGGGTGCGCCACATCGGGCGCTCCTGGCCGTCGGTGTCTTTCATCTTGCGCCGGAAGAAGCGGGCGTACTTCTCCAGCTTGTCGGCGATCTCCTCTGCGGTCTCGTGGCAGTTGTCGACTTCGATGAACAGCAGCGGCACGTTGTCCTGCGGGGCGGTGAGCACGATGTCGGCCTGGGCGCCGCCCTTGCCGGGCGCGTTTCAGGTGCCGGTGGCGGGTAGCGGGACCTCGGTCCAGTACGAGGCGATGGTGCCGATGCCGTCGGGGGTGTCGATGGCGGCCTGGGCGGCTGCGCGGGCCTCGGCCGGGTCCTCGGTCATCCGGGCGAGGTCGGGCTTGGGGCGCAGCATCGCGATGACGGTCTCGTTGACGGCCATGGGGTGTGAGGCGCCGCTGGAGCCCGCGCCGCGCGCGGTGGAGCCCATCTCCGTCACCGGGCGCCGCAGTTCCCAGGAGGCGGCTTGAAGGCCCTTGGTGGTCAGGTTCCGCAGGGTCTCCCCCGTGCCGGTGGAGCCGCCGTTCTCGGCGAGGCCGTGCCTGCGTATGTCGGAGAGCGCGCCGGTGTGGGAGGCGGTGCGGACCTGCTTCTGCTTCGACGGCGTCTCCTTGTCGGTGTGCCGGAAGCTCAGGTGCGGCGCGCCGATCCGCTGGATCTGGTCGGCCGTGGCCACCTTCAGCACCCCGAGCACGCGCAGCACATCGCCGCGGAAGCTGTTCGTCGACCCCGCCGGGTTCGTCTTCCGCTTGCCCGCCGTCAGCCCCGACCCTTCCTCGTTGCCCGCGCACGGCCACCGGCCGGGCGCCGCCGGCCCGGCCCGGCCGCAGAGGGCACCCGGCCCCCGGACCCGATGATCTCCTCCTCCACTGACATCACTAGCAAGTTAAAGAGGAGAGAAGAGGGTTGTGACGACGCCGCACACGGCCGTATCTGCGGTGTGACCTGGGGGTATTCCGTCCTGCCTGGTGTCGGGCACCAAAGGGGGTTCCCAAGGATCCTCCGAAGGGGCTGCCGCAGGAACGCACCGCGGCTTGCCCGGCGCTGGTCAGGCTCATGGTCGGGGCAGGCGCGCCGGGCGCCTGCCGGTGGCCGGTGCGTAGCATTCTCACCAGCCCCACTGACAACGCCCGTCCTCATTCTTCCCCTTACTCAACCCGCACCTCCTGGCGAAGGCCCAGGTCCGTGGACACACTCAGCGGTCGCGTCTGCGGGCCCGTCGATAGCAGGCCCCGATGCCGAGGAACGCGCCATGGGCTGCGCTCGATGGCTCCCTACTGATATGGACGCAGTTGTCGCGCGTGGAAGGTCGGCAGCCAGACGGGCAGACCCGTGCTCGTTCTGCCGCTGCAGCACCTCTCCCACGAGCATTGTCACACCGGGCCGATAACTTGCCGATATGGCTGACATCTACGAACTCTCCATCGCCCTGAATCTACGCGACGGGCTCTCTGACGAAGAGGTTGCAGCGCTACGCTGGCATCTCGGGCTGGGCCCTGAGCCGGAGAGTCTGCGCATCGTCTCCGCATTCCCGACAGTCGTCGAGGAAGAGACCGGCGAACCTGTCGTGGTGGACGAGCCCGTGCCTCTTCTCGCCCAGCAGGGCCAGGCATGGAAGGTGGACGGAGCGCTCGTCTCGGTACTGCTGAGCCCTCAAGACACCTGTTACGGGACATGGGCCCTGACCGTTCGGCAGGAGATCCACCCCGACGAATTCGACAGCACGGGCGAACTGCTCACCTGGCTGGCCTCGAAAGCAGATGACCGGCACCGCACGTCCACCGGCGAGATCCGCCTGGGCTGGACCAGATTCTGTGACTCGGACTGCTTCGAGCCCTTGGCAGTTCGAAATGGCGAGGTCACCTGGCCCTGAGACACTGCTCCATGGGTTTTGTCCGTGAGTTGTATGAGCGCGTATCGCCCGGCGGGTGTGCGATAGGTTGCCCGCCATGACCGAGCTTGGAGGCTGGACCGTCACCTGGCCGCCTGCCCCGATCAGGACCGAACGACTCGTGCTCCGCGAGTCCGAGGCCCGGGACCGTACGGCGTTCATCGAGCTGTTCGCCTCGCCAGAGGTGGGCAGCTACATCGGTGGCCCGCGACCGCGTGATGAGCTTCAGCGCGCAGTGCCTGAGGTGCCCGGGCGGCGCCCTGGCCTTTTCGTGATCGACCTCGACGGAGCGATGATCAGCATGATCACGCTCGATCGGCGCAACGCAGAGCGTCCGGGGCACGTCCGTCCCGATGCCGGAGAGGCCGAGCTCGGCTACATGTTCCTGCCACAGGCGTGGGGACGCGGGTACGCCGCCGAAGCGTGCGCAGCGGCACTCGACTGGTTCGCCGCCGTACTCCCCAGCGAACCGGTGGTGCTCTGCACCCAGACCGCCAACGACCGCGCGATGCGCCTCGCGGCGAAGCTGGGGTTCACCGAGGTGGAGCGGTTCGAGGAATACGGCGCCGAGCAGTGGTTCGGCGTGCGGTCCTCGCTCACCCCGTCCGGCTGAGCTCGTCGTCGATCAGCTCCCGCAACCGCGGCACATCCATCCGCTCCCTCGGCGCATATCTCATGACGCACCGCGGCTGCTCCGCAGTCGATGCTGACCAGGTCGCCGTCGCGCAGGCGGTGGTCGTCGGGGATGCCGTGCGCGACGGCGTCGTGCACAAAGGCGCCGAAGGCGGCGAGCAGGACATGTCGGCGTGACCGTGAGGCGCGCGCCGTCGGGCCGGGAACCGGACGTTCCTGACGCGGCACCGCACGAGCGTGTGCCGGTCCGTGCCGGGCGCTGAAAGCGTCCGGTAAGGAAGCTCTCCCTACCTTCCGTCAGTGAGGTGAGCAGCGGCTGCCGCCGCTGCCGGTCACTGGGAGGGAATCGTGGAGAAGCTGAGCGGATGGGTGATCCGCCATCGGCTGGTGGTGGGTCTCAGCTGGCTGGTGATCACGGTGGTGGGCATGCTGGTGGCGCCGTCGCTCTCGGGCCGGCTGCAACCGGGCACCCATGTCACCGGCCCCGGCTACACCGCCAACGTGCAGATCGCCCGGAGCTACGGAGGCGCGACCCAGGACCCCGCTGTCGTGGTCCTGGACCTCCCGACCGGACAGACCGTCAATTCGCCGCAGGCGCAGGCGAAACTGCGGGCGGTGGACAGGGGCATCGCCACGGCGGCGCCGAGCCTGCGCCTGGTCTCCTACGCCTCGACCGGCAGCCGGACGCTGGTCGGGAACGGTGGCACGAGCACGATCGTCCTGGCCTATCCGCCGAAGCCCGGTGACGACATGGCCACCGATCAGATCGACGCCCTCACCAGGGCTGTCACAGCCGCAGCGCCCGGTCTGACCGTGCACGGCACCAGTCTGCGGGCCCTGGAGGCCGGCAACACCACCGGCGGCGGCAACTCCAGCGTCACCGGTGAGCTGATCATCGGAGCGATCGGCGCGCTGGTGGTCCTGGCCTGGGTGTTCGGGTCGCTGTTGGCGCTGTTGCCGCTGGTCATGGCCCTGATCTCGGTGCTGACGATGCAACTGCTCGTCTACGGGCTGACGTTCCTGATGCCGTCGTCCTCGCCGATCCACCCGGCCGTGCAGTACATCGTGGCGCTGCTGGGCCTGGGCCTGTCGATCGACTACTCGCTGCTGGTGGTCACCCGCTGGCGCGAGGAGCGCGCGGCCGGCAAGAGCAACGACGAAGCGGTGCGCGCGGCCGTGCAGCGGGCCGGGCACAGCGTCTGGTTCAGCGGCATGGTGGCCTCGCTCGGCCTGTTCGCGCTGACCGTCATCCCCAACTCGATGGTCCGCGGCATCGGTGTGTCCGGGCTGTTCATCCCCTCCACCGCGACCCTGGTCGCGCTGACGCTGCTCCCCGCGGTGCTGTCCAAGATCGGTCCGCGGATGGACTGGCCGCGGCGGGCATCGCGACGGCAGGCGGACAGCCGGTTCTGGACCGGCTGGTCGAAGTTCGTGATCAAGCACCGCGTGGCTTCGGCGGTCGCGGGCCTGGGCATCCTGGCCGCGCTGACCGCCACCGCCGCGACCATCGATATCAGCACGCCGAGCAGCCACGCACTGGCCACCGCCGGCGCCTACACCGACGGCCTGCACACCCTGGAAACCGACGGATTCCCGTCCGGGACGTTGACCGCGGTGCCTGTGTACGTCCCGAAGGCCGTCGACGCGGGGAACACCGTGAACGCCCTGGACACCGTTTCCAGCCTGCGCGGCGCCGCAGCCCCGGCAGGACCGGCCTGGCACACCGGGGGCAGCGCGATGGTCATCGCGATCCCGTACCACGAGGTCGGCAGCGCCGACGGCGGCACCTCACTGGCCGACATCCGCCGCAGCGTCCCACCCGGTGTGCTGGCCGGTGGCGAGGGCGCACAGAAGA
The DNA here is from genome assembly GCF_027625935.1 of Streptomyces camelliae. Classification (NCBI taxonomy): domain Bacteria; kingdom Bacillati; phylum Actinomycetota; class Actinomycetes; order Kitasatosporales; family Streptomycetaceae; genus Streptomyces; species Streptomyces camelliae. Next base: position 9,084,526 of record NZ_CP115300.1, on the reverse strand, counting down.
TCGACGAGACCAGCGCCACCTACGGCTCGTTCCCGCTGCTGTTCGCTCTGGTCGCAGTGGTCACCTTCCTGCTGCTGACCCGCGGGATGCGGTCGGTCCTGCTACCTGCCAAGGCCGTGCTGCTCAACATGCTGTCCGTGGCGGCCTCCTACGGTCTGTTGGTGATCGTCTTCCAGCACGGCATCGGCATGAAGGAGCTGTGGGGCGCGTCCACCTACGGCGCGATCGACACCCTTGCCCCGGTGCTGATCTTCGGGTTTCTGTTCGGCGTGTCCATGGACTATGAGGTGTTCATCCTGGCCAGGGTCCGCGAGGGATACGACCGCACCGGATCCACGCGGGAGGGCATCATCGAGGGTGTGTCGCGCACCGGCCGCCTGGTGACGTCCGCCGCGTTGATCCTGTTCTTCGCGCTCGCCTCGCTGGCCACGGCGAACGACGTCACCGTGCGCGAGATCGCCATGGGCCTGGCGTTCGGGGTGGTGCTGGACGCTATGGTGGTCCGGATGCTGCTGCTGCCCGCACTGGTCTCGCTGTTCGGCGACTGGAACTGGTGGCTGCCGGACCGGGCCGCGCGACTGCTCCGGCTCCCGGTGGCGCGGTCAGCCGACGAGGCCCGTCCGGAGCTGGTTCCGCAGCGGATCGGGGAGGCATAGGCCGTGCGGGTGCTGGTGGTCGAGGACGAGCCGGACGTCGCCGAGGCCCTGGTCTGGGGTCTGCAGGCCGAGGGATACGTCGTCGACGCGACGGACAACGGCACGGATGGGCTGTGGATGGCGACGGAGAACGCCTACGACGTCATCGTGCTGGACGTCATGCTGCCCGGCCTGGACGGGTACCAGGTGGCCAAGCGCCTGCGCGAGCGCGAGCGCTGGACGCCAATCCTGATGCTCACCGCCATGGACGACGACCTCGACCACGCCGAGGGGCTGGACTCCGGTGCGGACGACTACCTCTCCAAGCCGTTCTCCTACCCGGTCCTCCTCGCACACCTGCGCTCCCTGACCCGACGCACCCTCGGTGCCAGGCCGGCGGTGCTCATCGCCGCCGGCCTGGCACTGGACCCCGCCGGGCGCACCGTCACCCGTGACGGCGCGCCCCTGGAGGTGACCGGCCGGGAGGCCGCCGTGCTGGAGTACCTGCTGCGACGCAAGGGCTCCGTCATCTCCAAGGCCGAACTGCTGGAACACTGCTGGGACGCCCACTCCACCGGCGACCCGGCGATCGTCGAGGTCCTCGTGCACCGGCTGCGGCGCAAGATCGAGAGGCCGGGCGGGCCGACCGTCATCGAGACCGTGCGCGGCCAGGGATACGTCATCAGAAGCGAGAAACCATGACCGGGCTTGCGCGCGCCTGGCGCCGTCTGGCACACGGCGCGCGCCCTCGCACCGTGCGGACCCGCGTCACGGTCATCGCCGGTCTCGCGCTCACCGCGGCCGTCATAATCGGGCTCCTCGTGATGTACCTGCTGCAGGTCGGCCAGGCCAAGCGCACCATCGCCGGGCAACTGCGCACCTACGCAGTCCAGATCGAGCAGTCGGCTACCGGCGGGGCGTTCCCGCAGCCACTGCCGCCGTCGGTGCTCGACGCGCAGGCCCAGTCCCAGGTCCTCGCGCCGGACGGGACCGTCATCGCCTCGACACGCAATCTGGCCGGCAGGCCGGCTGTGTTCGCGCTTGCGGCGGATGCCACGACCCCGGTTCGGCAGAAGGCCGCCGACGGCGTCCTTCCCGGCGAGCTCTCCGTCCTCGGCGAGCACACCAAGGTCGGCGGCCGACCGGTCACCGTCATCACCCTGACTGCCACCAACCAACGCGACCAGGTCGACGAGACCTTCGCCCGGCTGCTCGTCATCGGCGTGCCGGGCACGCTCCTGGTGGCGTGCGGCACCGTGTGGTGGGTGGTCGGCCGCGCGCTGCGGCCGGTGGAGCAGATCCGGCGCACCGCCACCGCCATCACCGCCGCCGAGTTGTCCCAGCGCGTCCCCGAGCCCGGCACCGACGACGAGATCGGCCACCTGGCCCGCACCATGAACGACATGCTCGCCCGGCTGGACGACTCCGCCGCACGGCAACGCCGCTTCGTCGCCGACGCCAGCCACGAACTCCGCAGCCCCCTGACGGCCATCCGCACCGGCCTTGAGGTCGGACTCGCACACCCCGACCGCGCACCCTGGCCCGACATCGCCTCACGGGCCGCCCGGCAGACCGAACGCCTCGAAGCGCTGATCTCCCAACTCCTCGCCCTGGCCAGGGCCGACGCCGGAAAGCTGGCCGCGCGCCGGCAAACCGTCGACCTGTCCGCGTTGCTCGCCGAGATCCGGGCGACAACCACGGCGCCGCACCTTCAGATCGAGCTCGCGGTCCCGGCGCACACCACGGTGACCGGCAACCCGGAGGACCTGTCTCGGCTGTTCCGCAACCTCATCGACAACGCCGCCCGATACGCGCGGATGAGAGTGTCCGTCACAGCCGTGGTCGAACCGGACAGCATCCGGATCGAGATCGGCGATGACGGACCGGGAATCCCGGCCGAGGAACGCGAGCGGGTCTTCGACCGCTTCGTCCGCCTCGACACCGACCGGGGACACGGCACCCGCTCCACCGGGCTCGGGCTGCCCATCGCCCGGGAGATCGCCACGGCGCACGGCGGCACGATCACCCTCACCGAGACCGGCAGCGGCGGAACGCACGCCGTGGTGGCCCTGCCGCGCTGAGCCCTGAACGCCGAGGACACCCTCAAGGCCGCCCACGGCGAGATCCTCGCCCAGCGCACCCGCATCGGCGAACTCCTCGGCCAGATCAGAGACTTGCAGGCCGAATGGACCGAGGAGACCATCCAGCGGATCACCACCGAGAACACCACCCTCAAGCAGTGGGTCCGCCAGCTCACCGCCGACAACCACACCCTCGACGAGCGGCTCAAGGCCGCCCGCTCCAACCTCCGCTTCCACGACCGTCGCGTCGCCGACCTCGAAGCCCAGATCGCGGGCACCTGACAACCCCGGGCATACCGCCCAGTCCGGCCCGGTGACCAGGGGAAACCCGTGGTCACCGGGCCGTTCCGTATGCCAGGCTCCGGCATATGGAGCCCCACAACGAGCAGGCCGCAGGCGAAGTCCTGCATCAACGCGGCTGGCGCAAGGCATTCACCGTCCAAGAGATGGTCGGCAAGTGGGCCTGGCTCGTGGGCAAAGTCGAGGACGGTTACAGCGACCTGGTGGACGAATACACCAACGACCTCTACAGCCGGAACTGGCTGCACGAGGCGTGGCCGATCCTCACTGAGCGCGTGATCGTCCTGTGGACCCCGCAGATCAAAGCCCTCGACGACCGTTTCCGGGCTGCCACCGTGTTCGACGACGGCATCTCCTTGTCACAGTTCCACCGGATCAGCGGATTCGACCCCATCGACATGTGGTGGTGGCGGCGCCACCCTCGTCTACTTGTCGGCGATCTCGGCCGCTCGCTCCGCTCGGCGGGCGCCACCAACTGATCCTCGCTGCCGTCGGCCGCAATCACCTGACCAGCGGCTCAGTCAAGAGGACGACTCGATCGGCCTCGATATCGAAGCCGAGCACCGGATGGCCATAATCGCACTCCGGCTCCATCAGCACCGGCTTGCCCAAGCGTCGGCCGATCTCCCGCAAGAAGTCGCAGAACACATCGAGTCGCTCCTGGCCCTGCAACTCCCGCAGGTCAACGTCGAAGTCGATTTCATCGTCGTCACGGAAACGGAAGATCGCCAGAACATCGACACTCGGCCAGACCTGCAGGTTTGGGCACTCAGCGTCCGCCGGGCGGGATAGCACGGTCTCCGCCCGAGGCACCGGCAGCACCGTCTCGCCTTCGGAGTACCGGCACTGCCAACCTCTGGCCTCGACAAGATCGAGGACCGCAGGACCAGCTCGACGCGCGCACTGCGGCGGAGGAGCATCGCCGGGAGGTGACCGGCGCGGACGGGACGATGCGCACCCGCGCCGAGCGCGGGCACCGGCGCCTGCTGGCCACCACGGTGGGTCGCGTCGAGGTGACCCGGATCGCCTACCGGGCGCCGAAAGCGGCGAACCTGCATGTCGCGGACGCCGAATTGTCGCTGCCCGCCCACTTGTACTCCCGGCCGCTGCAGCGCGCGCGGTGGCGCACGAGGTGGCCGCCGGGTCCTTGCGCGCCGCCGCCCAGGGCCTGGAGCGCGCCACCGGACAGCGGATCGGCACCCGGCAGTTGATGGAGATCTGCGTGCGGGCCGCCGCCGACATCGACGCGTTCTACGCTGCCGCGCGCGAGGCGGCCGGGCCCTGTGTCGGCGCCGGTGAGCTGCTGGTGCTCAGCTGCGACGCCACCGGCGTGAACATGATCCCGGCGAGGTTGCAGGAGGCTACCCGCGCCACGGCCGAAGCCCAGGTGTCCACCGGCCCCCTGCCGCCCTCGGCTCAGCTGGCGGACAGGGAACGCTCGGGGCGGCGGCGGATGGCGACCGTCACCGCCGTCTACGACGCCGCGCCGGTGGCACGCACTGCGGCCGATATCCTGCCGCGCACCGCCGCCGAGCGGGCCACACGCCGACGTCAGGCCCCGCGCGCAAGGCGGCGGGAGGTCCCTCGCTGGAGCACACCAACGCCGAGATGATCGCCGCAATGTTCGACCAGGCCCAGCAACGGGATCCCGACCAGCGCCGCCGCTGGATCGTGCTGGTCGACGGCAACAACCACCAGCTCGAACGCATCCAGCACGAAGCCGGCCGGCGGGGCGTGCACGTCGACATCGTCATCGACTTCGTTCATGTCCTCGAATACCTGTGGAAGGCGGCTGAGGACTTGCACCCCACCCAGCCTTCCCGCCAGACCCACGTCGCCGAGATGGCCCGCACCATCCTGGACGGCCACAGCAGCCGCGTCGTCGCCAACCTGCGCGCCCACGCCCGGACCCGAGGCATCGATGATGAGAGTGGAAACACGCAACTGCCGGGCCTGCGACGGGCCATCGCCTACCTGAGCGCCAAGCAGCCCTACCTCGGCTACGACCTCGCCCTCGCGTTGGGCCGGCCGATCGCCACCGGCGCCATCGAGGGCTGCTGCCGCTATCTGATCAAAGACCGGCTCGATATCACCGGCGCGCGATGGAGCCTGACGGGCGCCGAGGCCCTTGCTCCTCCGCGCCATCATCGACAACGGCGACTTCGATGCCTACTGGGCCTATCACGGCCAGCGTTCGCATGACCGGCAGCACACCACCCGCTACCAGCACGATTTCGCCGTCGCTGCCTGATCACGACATTGAAGGTCACTCAAGAAGCAACGCGCCCCGTGCCACCACACCCACAACAAACCCAAAACCAATCCCACACACCAACAAAACCCCAGACCAACACCCCGCACAACCAAACCGAACACCCCCACCACCACACCCCAAGAACAGCAAGACACCCCCCTCCCCCACCCCCAAATCCCAACCAGAAAAACAAAACACCAGACCACAACAACTCAACCACCACAGACCCAACACACCGTCACACCGGGTGGGCGCGGTAATCGAGCAGCACCAGCTCACCCGGACGGCGGGCAGCAGTGCGGACGGCGAAGGTCTCGCCGACCCCGGCCTCGCCCAGCACGCACCCGAAGCCCAGCACGCACACGAACCGGCCCTGAGCGCAGACATCGGCGAACGCATCGCCGACGGCGAACACGCCCGCGGTGAGCAGGGAACGTACGCCCGGGGTGCCGAGGAAGCGCAGGCCGGACAGGGGCAGCGTCTTGAACGACGGCGAACAGCTCCTGAGCGCCAGCCGCGCCCCGGACGGCCGTCTACGGGAACGGGAGCGCGGTGGCCGGCACCGCTTCACAGCCCAGTCCACGATGCGGTCGAACGACCCTGCCCGCCCTGAAGTGCCCAACGTCAGGGAGCCTCGGGTCGGCTGAGACGTCAGTACTCCTGTTCCAGTTGCTGGATGTCCGTGAACTCCACCAGCAGACCCCGGGCCCGAGTGCCCGCCCCGCGGAAGTACATGTAGGCCAACGCCTCGCCCAGGATCGCCTGCAGTTCGGCCTTAGAGGTCCTAACAAATGCGTTGGACGTGTCGGTAGGTGATGAGACATGTAGCGAGCCCGAGGAAGGCTTCATGGATGTCGTCCCGGCGCTCCCACCGGATGCGCAGGAGTCGGAAGCCGTGCAGCCAGGCGATCGTCCGCTCGACGACATACCGGAAGATGCCCAGGCCGGAGCCGTGTGGCTGGCCTCGCCTCGCGATCACGGGACGGATGCCGCGCTGCCACAGCAGGCGCCGGTACTTGTCGTGGTCGTAGCCGCGGTCGGCGAGCAGTGCGTCGGGTCGGCGGCGGGGCCGGCCGACAACCCCGGCGACAGGGGGGATCTTGTCGAGCAGGGGCAGAAGCTGGGTGACGTCGTTGCGGTTGCCGCCGGTCAGCGACACCGCGAGCGGGATGCCCTGGCCGTCGGTGACGACGTGGTGCTTGCTGCCCGGCCGTGCGCGGTCGACCGGGCTGGGACCGCTTTTGGGCCCCTGCGGGCCGCCCGCACATGGGAGGAGTCGATCACCGCCCGCGACCAGTCCAGCTTCTTCGCCGACCGCAGCTTCTTCAACAGCAGCACATGCAGCTGGTCCCACACCCCGGCCTCGTTCCACGCGGCCAGCCGCCGCCAGCAGGTCATGCCCGAACCGAAGCCCAGCTCCTGTGGCAGGTACTCCCACTGAATGCCGGTGTGCAGCACGAACAGGATCCCGCACAATGCCCGCCGGTCCGGCACCCTCGGCCGTCCCTCGACCAGCTTCGGCCCCGGCTTGGGCAGCAACGGCTCGACCAGGGCCCACAGTTCATCCGACACGATCCACGGCCGCGACTGACGATTCCCCACGAACAGACCAACGAGCGGATAGACCAACAGTCACATGATCAACCACTTCTGTTAGGACCTCTTAGTGGCGCCCGCCTCATGGGCCGAGAAGAGACGGGCCGCGTCATCGGGCGGCAGGGCCAGGTCGATGTCACGGACGCGGGGGTCGTCCGTTGTGCCTGCGGCTGCTTCGAAGCCGAAGCGGGCACGGGTCGAGGTGAAGATGCCACCGGCGCGTCGCCGCCTCGCGGCGGGCACGGGCGCGGACACCTGGCTGCCAGCGGTGGCGGACCTCCTTGTACAGGCGGTCCGCCAGAGCGCGTCTCGGCTTCTTCAGCTGACCTTTCACGTAGTGCTCCACCGTGCGCTGCGAGATGCCCGGCAGTTCCGCCACCTGCTTCGTGCTCTTCAACTGCCGTACCAGATAACGCATCGGGGCCTGCGCCGGCTTCGGTACCGGACGGGTGAAGTGGCGGGGGGTGCACCTCGTCCAGGCTGTCCCCTACGTCCGCCACCGCTCCCCCGGTCCTTTCTCCTGCTCCCTCACCGTTCATCCACTCGATCAAGAAACGGGGTGAGGAGGTACTTACGTCACGGGCGGTGGCGTGAAGGGCGCGTGCGCCGACCGGGCCGGTCGAGGGCCCGGTGAAGTCGCTCTGCCCTGGGAAGACGCGCCGTGGCCATGAAGCCGGCAGAAGACAGGAGCAGGAGTACCCGGCCGCGGTGCTGCATCCGTACGCTGTGAAGCCGCAGGCGGGGCGCCAGTGCCCCGGGCCTGGCTCTGCGCGTCGACCACTGCATGACGCCGCAGCCGGCCTTGTCATGCTCAGGGGGCTGCCGGAGGGGGCCGTTGGCCCGTGATGCAAGATCGTCTTGTGAACCACAACAGCAGCAGACGCACCGTTCTTGCTTCCGTCGCCGCCATCGCCGCCGGCCTGCCCACCCTCAATGCCGTAATGGGCAGCACGCCGGCCGCGGCAGCCGACCAGTACGGGTCGAACACCGAGCTGTACACCCACACGGCGGCCAAGGAGGGCACGGACTGGGTGCGCCGGTTCCGCATCGGTGCACCGGTGCAGGTCACGGACAATGCCCGCGGCACGAGCAGCCCCGTCAGCAGTACGGCGGTGATCGCACCGCACGGCGGCGGGATCGAGGCGGGTACGAGCGAGCTGTGCATGGCCATCGCCGGCTACACACCCTTCGAGGCCGACACCGATCCGGCGAGCGCGGCGGTGCCGGGAGAGCCGCAGCGGGACTACTGGATGTTCGAAGCCCTGGCCAACTCCGCCGCACAGCACGTCACCTCCACCCACTGCGACGACCCGGCCGCCCTCGCCGTGTGCACCGGCAACCTGTACGCCGTCTCCCTGCACGGCTTCGACGACACGGCCGTGAAGAAGATCGTCATCGGCGGCCGGGACGAACGCCTCAAGCGCAACCTGCTGGCGGCCTTCACGAAGTACGCTCTGACCTCCCCCGCGACCAACGCCGACTGGAACGTGACCGTGGCCTTCGCGGGCGCCACCGACCCCATCAACGGCGATGACCCGGCCAACATCGTCAACCGCACCCGCACCGGTGCCGGCGCCCAGATGGAACTGTCCACCGCGCTGCGCAAGGCGATGTTCGGTGACTTCTCCGGCGCGGCCAGGCGCAGGACGACAGCCGGCGTGCCGAGCCCGGACAGCCCCTACGCCGACCACTTCTGGAACGGCTTCGTGAACGCCGTCCGCGAGGCGATCAAGAACCACGAACTCGGCCTCGATTCCCTCTAGTTGTACGTCATCAGGTTCCGGCCCGGCCCGCCCCCGGCCCGCCAGCCGGCCAGCCGGCCAGCCGGCCAGGGGCGGATCCCCTGCACGGGCGGTCCGCCACCGCCTTGCGGGGATTTTTGAGGCCATGGCCACATGCTCCGCCGCGGTGGCCGTCCGCCCTGCGCACCGGCTCCACGTGCGAGTGGTCCTCGGCGTGCGTGCCCGGGCCAGGACCCGAATCACTGCACAGACTCACCGCCGCACCCCCCGGCGGGGACGGCTGACACACCGCCACCCCGCGGTCTCCTGCCGGCCCGCCTCCGGCACCTCCGGCACAGCCGATCCTTTAACACGGATCAGTTCATGGATTTCGCAGCGACACACGGTCGGCAAGGGGTGAAGGGGCGTCAGCAGATCATCCGGAAGGACCAACAGGCATTCAATAGGCCTTTTTTCTCGGCCACTTCATGTCCCGGTCGAAGGGGAGACGGGGCCCTATATACCCCGATCGGCTCCATGCCGCTCATCTTCCGATATGACTGATATGACAGCTGTGAGTAGGTTTGGTCGCAGTCGGCTGACGAGCCGACATCTCCGAGATATCCAGACAGGAGAAGCGACATGAAGCTCGCTCGTTCCACCATGGTGACCGCAGGTGTCTCGGCCGCCGCGGCGCTCGCCGTGACCGGCATCACCTACGCCTCGGCGGCCCCCGCCCAGGCACCCCAGGCGGTCCCGGCCGCTGCCGCCCCGGCCGCCGCCCCGGCAGCCCCCCTCAGCAACGACCCCGGACAGGGCAAGAACAACAACAACGGCAACAACAACGAAGGGCAGGGCAAGGGCAACGAAGGCAAGGGCAACGAAGGCCGGCGCGAGGAAGGCAGGCGCCACGAGGAGGGCCGGATCGAGGTCAACGAGCGGTCCTACTCCGCCCACCCCGGTGACTGCATCACCGTCGTCAGCGGCCTGGGCGCCAAGACCCTGAACATCCGCAACGAAAGCCACAAGCGGGTGGAGGTCTTCCGCGGCGCGGTCTGCGACAACGGCGCCCCCATCGCCACCGTCGGCCCCCACAGCTCCAGCTTCGGCGTCGACGACCTCCACACCAAGGCCGTCCACGTCAAGGAAGGCGTCGTCGCCAGCTTCCGCGTCGTCTGCGACGAACGCGGCGAGCGCGGCGAGCGTGGCGAGGGCGGCGAGCGCGGCGAGGGCGGCTGGGGCGGCGAGGGCGGCTGGGACTGACCCGAAACCCACAGCACCACACGGGGCCCCGGCCCGCCGGAATCGGGCCGGGGACACCCCAACCCCATTGTCTGACAACCCACGCGCCATGCACGCACCACCGGCCCGGACACCAGAGGTCACACCCCTGGCGCCCGGGCCGGCGTCCTTCCTCCCATTGGCCGACCCACCTGGGGATATCCGCCCCGAACGCCTCCCGCGGGCACATCTCCCCACACCCACACCACCCGCACCCCTCCCGGCGATTCCCCACCCCCGAACGGGTGAGACAAGACATCGGACACGCACCAGGAGACCGACCAGGATCCAGCGCACGTGCATCCACCCCGGTGAGCCCCCGACCGCCGACCGCCCCGGCCCTGCCGGCCACGTCCGCAAAGACGCCGGGTATCCGAGGGTGCCGCCCGATCCACAGCCGCACCGCAGACCTGAGCAGACAGCGACCGGGGCATGGGCAGCACACCTCCACGTCTCAGCCGTCGTGCCACGCGTTGAAAGACGGCGCCGGCAACTGCACCCGCGTGACGTACGGCCGAAGGCAGCCGGCTGTACCCGATCGGCCGGTAGCCCCGAGAGCAAGCCGGCTGGGTCCACAATCCAGAATCCGCCCGTGACAGAGGGCCCGATGACTTGATCACGCTGGAACGATCCGCCGAAGCAGAGCGCCCGAAGCTCGCGGGCCTGGCTGGCGACGACTACGACGCGCAGTGGATGCGCTGGCACAAGGCGGCCGAGGCCACGCAGGCAGCCGTCACCGCGCACGCCGAGGCGTCCGGGGAAAGCCGCTACGAGCTGGAGCAGGCCGTGAAGAAGGCAGCCCTGCATGCCACGGATGATCCCGCCGAGTAGCCGAACAACGGCTGAGTCGGCGCGCTCCCGACGGCCAGAGCGCCGACCGGTTCCTTCAGCACGGCCAGGTCCACAACGTCGCCTCAGGGTCAGCCGCAGCGATCAGGCTGTGGACGTTCACGTAATTCGGCTCTGTGGGAGATCTTGTGATGTACCCGGTCTGAACTGGGCATCTACCGAGTGCGCAGTTCAGGGGGTTTGGGGCAGTTGCTGCCGCATTTAGCCGGTGTGATGGTCGAGTCGATCGAGCGTGCGGCCGGAACGGTCACGTTCTGCGCGCATTCCATGGCGCCATCGGCACGGTGCCCAAGATGCGGGGTGGTGTCGTGGCGTGTGCACGGCCGATACGCGCGCCGGCTCGCTGACGCGCCCGTCGGCGGAGCCCCTGCGTTGATCGAACTCGTGGTGCGCCGGTTCAAGTGCCTCAATCCGCAGTGTCCGGCGGTGACGTTCGCTGAGCAGGTCGAGGGGCTGACCAGCCCGCATGCCCGGTACACGCCACTGCTGAGCACGTTGCTCACCTCGATCGCCGCATGTCTGGCGGGCCGACCGGGTGCGCGGCTCGCGGCCGCGCTGAGCATCCGCGTCGCCAAGGACAAACTCCTGGACCTCCTCCGACGGTTACCGGAGTTGCCACAGGCCAGCGTGCGCGTCCTCGGGGTCGACGACTTCGCGCTGCGCAAGGGTGACTCTTACGCCACGATCCTGGTGGACCTGGAAGAGCGGCGCCCGGTCGATGTGCTGCCGGGCCGGGACGCCGAGCCGCTGGCCACCTGGCTGCGCAATCACCCGCAGCGTCGAAGTGATCTGCCGGGACCGGGCCGGTGCCTACGCCGAAGGCGCCCGCAGAGGGGCTCCGCAGGCCCAGCAGATAGCGGACGCCTGGCACCTGCTGCGCAACCTCGCCGAGGCGGTGGAGAAGACGGTCGGGGCCCATCACCTGTGCATTCGCACGGTGTTCGCCACGGCCCCGGTCGTCACGGAGCCCGCCACCGCGTCCACGGGGATGGCGAAGCCGCCCGCGGAAGAGACGCCGTTCGTCCCGCCGGACGGCACCCGGGACGTCCTCGGGCGCCCGAGGCGGCTGGTGACCCGCACCACCGAGCGGTACACGGCGGTTCAGCAACTGCTGTCCGAGGGGCAATCTCTGGCAGCGATCGGCCGCCAGCTGCGGCTGGACCACTCGACCGTACGGCGCTTCGCCCGCGCCCAAAGTCTCGACGAACTGTTGGTCAGGGCAACCAACCGGACCTCGATCCTGGACGAACACAAGCCCTACCTGCACGAACGCTGGCGCGAGGGCTGCCACGATATCCCACAGCTGCACCACGAACTGCGCGCACGCGGCTTCACCGGCAGCATCCAGTGCCTCCGCCGCTACTTCCAGCCCTTCAAGAAGCCGCACAGCCCCAAGCCGAAGATCCCGCCCGCGCCTGCTCCCCAGCCGCGGCCCGCCCCGAAACCCCGGCGCGTCGTCCGCTGGATCATGACCAACCCCGGACGCCTCACCGAGACCGACGCCGCCGAGCTCAAGGAGATCCGGGCCGCGTGCCCGCACCTCGACGCCACCGCAAGCCACGTCCGCGACTTCGCAGCCATGATGCGCGACCTGCGCGGCAACGACCTGCCCGCATGGATGGACCGCGTCCTCGCCGACGACCTGCCCGCCCTGCACTCCCTGGTCAACGGCATGAAGCGAGATCTGGACGCCGTCACCTCCGGCCTGTCCACGCCATGGAGCCCAGGCCAGGTCGAAGGCCATGTGACCAGAGCCAAGCTCCTCAAACGCATGGGCTTCGGTCGCGCCAACCTCGACCTCCTCTGCAGACGCATCCTCCTCCGGACTTGAGGCGGGCAAGAACCTCCGTCAACGCCGCTGGAGATCACCGAGAATCCTCTCGTGGACGAGCTTCTGAGGTTTCTTCACGCCCGTTATGAGGCGGACAACCATGCCTATGCCGAGGTGGCCTACCGCTTCGGGGGTGACGCAGTCCTTGACAGTCACCTGCCGATGCTCGACTTGGTCGACATGCTGGCTCGGGAGTACGAGGCGATGGATCCCTCCGACACTCGCTTGGCTGGTCTTCGCTATGCCCTCCGCGTGCTCGCGCAGTCGTACGCCGAGCACCCCGATTACCGGGCAGAGTGGCGACCCTAGAACCTGTTCCAAAGAGGAAGCCATGGAGTGTCACAAGATCCCCGACAGGGCCGAATTACATGACGCTCAAACCGCTCAACCTGGGGAAAGAAAAACTTGATCGTCGACACCAACGGAACATCACCGAACAGGCCGCCGACGCCGCCATCGACACCGCCTGCCGTCTCCTGCGGCTGCCGACGATCCCGGCCGAGTTCCCCGACACCGCAACCTCGGCGGCCAACGACCAGATCACCTACCGCGGCTTCCTCGCCGAGCTGCTCATGGCCCAGTGCGACGACCGGGTCCGACGCCGCTCGCAACGGAGGATCAAGGCAGCCGGCTCCCCCCGGAAGAAAACGCTGCGATCCTTCGACTTCGACACCAATCCAAACATCGACCCGGCCGCCATCCACACCCTCGCCAGCCACGAGTGGATCAAGAAGAGCCAGCCCCCATGCCTGATCGGCGACTGCGGCACTGGCAAGTCCCACATCCTCATCGCCCTGGGCACCGAAGCCGCCATGAAGGGCTACCACGTCCGCTACACACTCGCCACGAAGCCGGTCAACGAACTGGTCGAGGCCGCAGACGAGAAGCACCTGAACAAGACCATCGCCCGCTACGAACGCGTCGACCTGCACTGCATCAACAAACTCAGCTACACGGAACTCGACCGCCACCGAGCCGAACCCCTCTTCCAGGACCTGACCGAACACGAGGAGAACAACAGCGTCGCCATCGCCTCCAACGAGTCCTTCGACGGCCGGACCAAGACCTTCACCCACCCCCACCTCTGCGCAGCCACCGCCGACCGCCTCACCTTCAACAGCACCATCATCGAAACCGGCACCGACTCCTACCAACTCGCCACCACACGAGCCCGAACCGAAGCCGAAGCCAGCCAGGGCCTGTCCGACAGATCTTGTGACCGAGCGTGGGAGGCGTGCCGTTGCCACAGTCATGGAACGGGGAAACCTCACCAATGAGGAGCCGGTCCCGCTGAAACCCCACCTACCGAACGCTGCAGCTGCGCGGCGGCCGGTGGGCCAGTCATCGCAAGATCATCAACGGGATCCTGTACCGGCAGCGCACGGGTGTGCCCTGGCGGGATCTGCCTGCGCGTTTCGGTCCGTGGAAGACCGTGTATGAGCGGCACCAGCGCCGGTCGGCGGATGGCACGCGGGACAGGACCTTCTAGGCCGTGTATCGAAAGTGGATCTTGGACCGTGAATGATCACGGTTCATGGGTCGGGGAGATCTCACGGACGAGCAGTGGGCGGTGCTGGAGCCGTTGTTGCCGAAGAGCAGGAAGGCGGGTCGGCCGCCCGTCTGGCCTCGGAGGCAGTTGATCGACGGCATACGGTTCCGGGTCCGAACCGGTGTTCCGTGGCGGGATGTCCCCGCCGTGTATGGACCGTGGGGCCGGGTCTATGACCTGTTCCGCCGATGGCAGCGGAACGGCACTTGGCAGCGGCTCCTCACCCGGCTCCAGTCCCTGGCCGACGCGAAGGGTGCGATCACATGGGACCTGAGCGTCGACTCCACGGTCTGCCGCGCCCATCAGCATGCGGCCGGGGCCCGCAAGCAGGGCGACCTGCAGAAGGAACCACCGGGCGGCATCTTCACCGAGCCCCGTGATCATGGGCTGGGAAGGTCGCGCGGCGGGTTCACCACCAAGCTCCACCTGGCAGTTGAGCAGGGTCAGAAGCCCATGTCGATCGTGGTGACGGCAGGGCAGCGTGGAGACTCGCCGCAGTTCGAACCCGTGCTGGAGAAGGTCCGTGTGCCCCGCATCGGGCCGGGCCGGCCACGCATCCGCCCCGATCGGGTGCGTGCTGACAAGGCGTATGCCTCCCGCAAAAACCGCGCCTACCTGCGCCGCCGCGGGATCCGCTGCACCATCCCGGACAAGGCCGACCAGGCGCGCAACCGCCAGAAGCGCGGCTCCCGCGGCGGCCGGCCACCGCTTTTCGACCCGGCCGACTACCGCGAGCGCCATGCGGTCGAGTGCGGGATCAACCGACTTAAAAGGCACAGGGCAGTGGCCACGAGGTACGACAAGCTCTCCGTCCGCTACGAGGCGACTGTGCTGGTCGCAGCCGTGAACGAGTGGCTGTGACCAGCACCGTCGCAACGGCCCTCAGACGACGTCGAATTCGTTGCCCTCAGGGTCCTGCATGGCGGCGGCGTAGAGCCCCATGTCCTGCTCATCCTTGATCCGCAGCACGGTGGCACCGGCTTTGACCAGCCGTTCCACCGTAGCCCTGACTCGCTGTGTGCGGACGTCCAGTGGGACGTCACGGCCCCCACCGACCTTCAGGTCGAAGTGCCACCGGTTCTTGGCGACCTTCGGCTCCGGAACCTGCTGGAACCACACCCTCGGTCCACGTCCCGCGGGATCGATGATCGACTCCGGAATATCCCCGGCACCGGCCGGCAACTCTGCCTCGGGCACCCCTACCGCCGCCCAGTAAGCACGCCACGTGGCGTGCCCGCCCGGCGGAGGCTCAGGCACGTAGCCCAGGGCCTCGGCCCAGAAAGTCACCATTCTCTGCGGATCGGAGCAGTCGATCGTCAGCTGCACTGTCATCTCCATGCTCGGAGCATCCCAGGCAGGACTGACAGACGATCCACTTTCGATACACGGCCTAGGGCCAACCGGGGAAGGGATACCTTCACGTCTCGGTGCGGCGGTGCTTACGGTTTGTGGGTTACCCAGATCATTTCTGCCGGCCAGCGGTATGCCCAGTCAGGCGGGTCGGTTTGGTTGTAGCCGTTGGCTGTTCCGGGTTCGGGCCGCGGCTCGATGAGGTCGTCGATGACGAGACCTGCGCCGCGCAGGACCTTGATCCAGTCGCCGTAGGTGAGCTGATAGCTGACCGCGCCCTGGTCTTCGGCGATGGTGTCCAGCCCGAAGTAGTCCTGGTGCAGCGTCGTGGTTACGCGGCCGGCGGCTTCGTCGTAGCAGGCTTCGAACCATGGGCTGGCGACGTTGAACACCAGGCGTCCACCGCGGCGCAGGATGCGTGCGGCCTGCGGGACGGCCAGGTGCGGCGGCGCCCAGCTAAGCCCGCCGTAGTCACAGAACACCAGGTCGAAGCTGTCGGCGGCGAACGGGAGGTGTTCGGCGGCGCCTTGCACCAGCGGGTAGCGGGCCGCTCCCATCGCGCGAGCTGCCGCGGCGAGCTGGGCTTCGGACAGATCGAGCCCGACCACGGTGGCGCCCTCAGCGGCGAGCGCCCTGGACCACTGGCCGGCACCGCAGCCGAGTTCGAGGACGCGCTTGCCGGTGACGTCGCCCAGGGCGTGCAGGTGCGCGTCGGGGATGGCGTACGTGCCCCACAGCCGGGGCGCTGCGCCGATCTGCGGGTCGTGCTCGTGCTGGTAGGCGCTGCTGATCTGGTTCCAGAACCGCCGGTTGGCAGAAATGCTGTCCACGCGCCGACTCAAGCACTGCCTGCCGGGGGCGGTCAACACGATTGTGCTGCGACCGGGAAGGTTCACCGGCGACGCCGATCGCCCCGCCCGTCCAGGCGACACAGCACTGCCGTCACTTCTCGTGAAATCCCCGACAGGCGGACGCTCAACTGCTGCTGAAACTCATCGACAAACGCCGTCGCTGAAAGCGAACGAAACCACCAGGAATGATCCCGGCAAATTCGAGGACTGCATCCGCTGCCGGAGGCGTCGTACCGTCGGCCAGCGGACCCCAGACGGCCCTGTGTGTCCGTCCTGCTACCGGCTGCCCGTCCCCGTCTGCTCCCTGTGCGGACGCGCGCGTCCCTGCTTCGATGCCAGCACCGCGACCCTCTCTGCGCGAACTGCTCCAGGGCGAAACATACCTGCCGCAACTGCGGGAAAGCCGTCAGAGCCCGGGTCCAGACGCCGGACGGCTACGTCTGCCAGAATTGCTTGGGCAAGGACCCGATCACCCATCGCCCCTGCTCTGGCTGCGAACAGATCGGACCCATAGGGCATCACGGCCTCTGCCCACGCTGCGCCTGCCAGCATCGCGTGAGAGAACTCGTGACGGGATCCGACGGTGCTGTCCGCCCCCGTCTGGAAGCCGTGGTCCACGGACGTGCCGCCGCCAGCGAGCCCTCTGCCGTGCTGAGGCGGCTGCGGCCCCGCACGAAAGCCGCCGCGGTGCCGGCCCAACTCGGCACGAAAGGCTGCCCGGTTGACAACGACAACACAGGACCAGTACCGCGCGGACAGAGCCGTACGCTATCTGCACGGCGTGCTCGTCACGGCTGGTGCCCTGCCACAGCGGGACGAACGCATGGTCGCCCTTGAGCGATCCCACGAAGGGATCGTCCAGAACATCGCGGACCCTCACCACCGAAAGCTGCTCCAGGAGTACGCCCGGTGGGATCGCATTGCACGGCTGCGGCGCCGTCTTCGGAGGCACCCGGCCACCCATTCACAGACCGACAGCGTGCGCATGCAGCTGAAAGAGGCCGTACGGCTCCTACAGTGGCTCCGCGAGCGGAGCACCACCCTGAGCCGGTCCAGCCAGCGTGACATCGACCTCTGGCCTTTCGGACGGCACATCCGTCACCCAGCACACACGACCGTCCATGAAGCGGGCCGTCGACCACCATCTGCCGGCGGTCTCAACATCCCGCCGCCGGTTGGCGCAGAGCGTCAGCACCTCTGGACAACGACAAGCGCATCGCCAACGCGAAGACACTGCTCAGCGACACGACGCTCGCCCTCGACCATCGCGTCGCCGGCCTTTTGACAGTGCTCATCGCCCAGCCGGTAGCCACCATCACGAAGATCCGAATCGATCAAGTCATCCGCAACCGGACAGGACTTCACCTGCTCCTGGGACGCGAGTCGCTCCACCTTCCCGAACGGCTCGGCGAGCTGGTCGAGCAGCTCGCCGCGTCCGGTCGGCCACACTCCAACGTCGGAGATGGAGGCTCCAGCCACTGACTGTTCCCCGGCCGGCATCCTGAGCAGCACCTCAGCGCCTCGCCCCTCAGCAACCGACTGCAGAAGGCGGGCATCCCTGGGCAGGCCACGCAGCACTCGGCCCTGCGCGGCCTCAGCCTAGCCCTGCCCGAGACTGCGATCAGCCGGCTACTCGGCATTAGCGTCGTCTCCGTCGACCGCTGGAAGGCTGGCGGCCCATGGGCGAGCTACGCGGCCATGGTGGCCCAACGCCTATAGCCCATCCTCGATCTCCACCTAACGTGTGGCCTTCCGCCGCCATAGCCACACTCGCCCAGCCCAGGCACGTCTCTCAGACGCCATCCGCTTTCCGAACGTGATCGTTTGGTTCGGGCTGGGTGGGCATGAACTCCGGTTTGTAGAGGGAGAGATGGGCGTGGTTCGTCTGTTCGTCTCGCTTGTGGAGGTGGCTGGTGCCGTCGGTGCTCGGTCTGCTGGAGACCCGGGAGAAGAAGGTCCGGGAAGAGGTGGCACGGCTGCGGGAGGAGGCCGAGCGGGTGGAAGCTGCCCTCGGTGAGGCGGAACGGGCACTTCAGCGGCCGGCGGATGCCCGTGTGACGGTGGCCGAGGTGCTGGCCGAGCCGCCCGTCGCGGTCGCGGAGCCGGTGGTGAGTGTGGTGGCGGGGTCGGTGGTGCCCAGACGGACCGAGGGCATGACAGCGACGGTCCTGCCTCCGGACTACCAGCGGATCATGTCCGTGCTGGAGTCGGATGCGGCCCGGGAGGGTATGCGGTGCCAGCAACCGGCCGTGGCCCTGGGCCTTCAGGCGGTTCCAGCGAAGGTCGAGGGGCCGCGGTCGAAGGCGAAGCGCCTGGTAGAACGGGGGTGGGCGCTCCAGGTGCGGCCGGGGGTGTTCACCCCGCTCGGGGCGTCGGACGGCTGAAGGCGCCTGGCCGGCGCCCGGCCAGGCGGCTGCTCATGAGCCTGGTCATGGACCACAGCACCATGGCCTCGTGCATGGCGGGCAGTGTCTCGTAGTCGCGCACCAGGCGGCGCGATCGCATCAGCCAGCTCAGCGTCCTTTCCACCACCGACCTGCGCGGCAGCACCACGAACCCGCTGGTGTCGTCGGTGCGTTTGACGATCTCAAGGGTGAGCTGGAGCTTGTCGGCCGACCAGCCGACGAGCCGACCCGCATAACCGCCGTCTGCCCAGACGAGGCGGACGGAGAAGTACATGGTGCGCAGCTTCTCCAGCAGGGGCAGTGCGGCGTCGCGGTCCTGCACGCTCGCCGCACTCACCGCGACGGCCAGGACCAGGCCCAGGCAGTCCACCACCAGGTGCCGTTTGCGGCCGCCCACCTTCTTCCCGCCGTCCCACCCGGACGTCGAGCGCGGAATGTTCGTCGCCGCCCGCAGTGACTGCGAGTCCACGATGGCAGCCGTCGGGTCCGGCGAGCGGCCCTCCTTCTGGCGGACCTTGTCGCGCAGCCGGTCGTGGAGCTCGGTGAGCAGGCCCGTAACCTGCCAGCGTCGGGCGAACGCGTGCACTCGCCGGTACGGCGGGAAGTCACAGGGCAGGTTGACCCACTTGACGCCGTTGTCGACGACATAGCGGACCGCATCCAGCATGACGCGGTGGCAATAGCCCTCCGGCCGGCCGCCCCGCCCCTGAAGCCACGCGGGGACCGGCAACAGCGGCCGGATGACCTGCCATTCGGCCTCCGTCAGGTCGGAGCCGTAACACGGGACGGGGTCCAGCCCGTCCGCCGCGTTGCCGAACCTGTGCGCGAGACAGTCACACGCCGGAGATGCCGCGTTGGACTCCACGGACGCAAGCGCAACAGACTGCGACACAGGGCCTCCTGGTGCTGCTCGGTTGGGATCGCAACCCCGAGCTAGCAGGAGGCCCTGCCGTTATGCCCCGACCACCGAGAGATCACCCGGACAGGAACCGTGTTCGACTGATCAAGCCTGCCCAGCGGTAAGCGGATGGCGTCTCAGGTCAAAGGGCTGGTGTGTTCGTCTGTCGCGGTGCTCGCGCTGGTCGTGGGCGGCAGTCTGCGGAGTAGATCATCTGGCGGAGTTGTCCTGGGGGCGGATCAAGCGTCGGGACAAGTCATGAGCGTCAGAGGTAGCGATCAGGCAAGGTGGAAGGATGCCTGAGTCGTCCTTGCCTGGAGGTTTCGTCAATGCGGTCGTTCGTGTCGGGGACACAGTACGCCGTCCAGCCTCGGCGAAGTTCGTGGGTGATCTGCTGAGGTTGCTTGAAGCCAGTGGATGGGGCGGTGCTCCGCGGTATCTCGGTGTGGACGAAGAGGGCCGTGAAGTCCTCAGTTACCTCGATGGCCACGTGGCATGGGAGCCGCGGCAACCTGCTGCTGTGTCATCGGACGAGAGTCTGGTGAGGGTCGCCCGGCTCGTGCGTGAGTTCCATGACCTGACGGCCGGCACCCCGCTGGCCGGTGATCAAGAGGTCGTGTGTCACAACGACCTGTCACCCAAGAACACGGTCTATCAGGTTGCGTCCTGGGAAGTGGTGTACGGGTTCGACCTGATCCGGGGGTTTGCTCCCGCGTCGGGGTGACGCCCGCATAGATGAACGGCCACCGGCTGATCTTCGAGATGTCGAGTCACGAAGGAGATCAGCACGATGACCGCACCCGACAGTCTGCCCCTGCACGCCCTCGCGGAGGACAACCTCGCAGCGGCGAGTCCCGATCTGCTGCGCGCGATGGTCAAGACGTTCGCGGACGCGCTCATGTCCGCCGAGGCCGATGCCCTCTGCAATGCTGAATACGGGCAGGTCAGCGACGAGCGAGTCAACCATCGCAACGGGTATCGCCTTCGCGAGTGGGACACCCGCGCGGGCACCGTCGAACTCGCCGTTCCCAAGCTGCGTCAGGGCAGTTACTTCCCGCACTGGCTGCTGGAGCGTCGCCGCCGGGCTGAGCAGGCCCTCATCAGCGTGGTCGCCACCGCCTATCTGCTCGGCGTCTCCACCCGCCGAGTGGAGAAGCTCGCCGAGAGCCTGGGCGTCACCCAGCTGTCGAAGTCCCAGGTCAGCGCCATGGCCAAGCATCTCGACGAACAGGTCGCCGCGTTCCGCAACCGGCCCCTGGACGCCGGCCCCTACGCGTTCGTCTGGGTGGACGCGCTCACGCAGAAGGTTCGCGAGGGCGGCCGCATCATCAACGTCCACGCGCTGATCGCGGTCGGCGTCAACGCCGATGGGCACCGTGAGATTCTCGGCCTGGACGTGGCCACTGCCGAGGACGGCGCCGGCTGGCTGGCCTTCCTGCGCTCCCTGATCGCCCGCGGCCTATCGGGCGTCCAACTGGTCATCTCAGACGCGCACATGGGCCTGGTCAACGCGATCGGGGCCACCCTGCCCGGCGCGAGCTGGCAGCGATGTCGTACTCACTACGCCCGCGCGTTGCTGAGCCAGGTGCCCAAGTCGGCCCAGCCGTGGGTGGCCACGCTGCTGCGGACCGTCTTCGAACAACCCGACATCGATGCAGTCCAGTCCCAGATGCGGCACGTCCTGGACGCATTGGAGGCCAAGTTCCCCAAGGCGGCAGCCCACTTGGACGCCGCTCAGGGCGATGTGCTGGCGTTCACCGCGTTCCCGCGCGAGATCTGGCGGCAGATCTGGTCGAACAATCCGCAGGAACGGCTCAACAAGGAGATCCGCCGCCGCACCGACGTGGTCGGCATCTTCCCCGACCGCACCGCCCTGATCCGCCTGGTCGGCGCGGTGCTGGCCGAGCAGAACGACGAGTGGACCGAAGCCCGCCGCTACATGGGACTCGACCTGCTGGCCAAGGCCCGCCTCCACCCGATCGAGTCAGAAACCGACGACACAGTCATCCCGACGGAACTCACCGCATAGCCTCAAAGAAGAGATCACCGAGTGGCCGTCGATACACCACTCCCGCGGACGTGACCGTCTATCAGCTGTGCAGTGGCGAGCTTCGGCCGGTGGCATTCATCGACTGGGACCTTGCGGCACCAGGCGCGCGGATCCACGACATCGCTCATGTCTGCTGGCAGTACCTAGATCTGGGCCCCGCGGTCACCGACATCGAGAAGGCAGCCCGACGCATGAGGCTGATCGTTGACAGCTACGAGTTGTCCGACCGGCAACGTCTCGTGGCCACGATCTTGTGGTGGCAGGACCGGTGCTGGCGGGGCATCGAGACCCAGGCCGATGCGGGTGACGTCGCCATGACCCGGCTCCGTGTCGCAGGGGCGGTGAGGCAAGTTCAGTCGGCCTATCAGTGGGTTTCCGATCACCAGGACGTATTGGAACGCTCAGTGCAGTAAGCGCGTGGGCAACGGCCGCAGTCGGTTCGCCGGTTCCGTCCGGTGGCGGTCGGATCGTAGGAGGCGGCCGAACCGCAGCGAGCAAGAACCGGGCGGTCAACTCCCCGCTTCTGCTGCCGGCCTCCTGCTCAGGAACTGCTTCGCCGCCTCGATTGCTTCCCCCTTGAGCTCCTCAACGCAGCCTCCCCAGCTCTCCTCCCATTCGTCCAGGTTGAGAGCGCACGAGACGAGAGACTGCAGCTCTTCGGGGTAGCCGAGGTCGTAGGCGATGTCTGCCCAGATGAGGTGGGTGCCAGTGGCGGGATCCAGGGTTCCGTCTGCTATCTGACAGGCGATCCATTGGGCCATCGCCCACTTTGCGGCCCGAGGGTCGGCGGGCGGGTGGAAGAGCAGTCCCAGCTCCTCCAGTACCTGGTCGAAGAGCGCTGGCGCTTCGCATTCCTCGCTCCGGAGAAGGCCGGCCAACATGGCGAGGGAGGGACTCTCGACCTCGGCAATGAGTGCGTCAAGCCCTACTTGGATGAGCCGGTCGGACCCGACGTGCCCACCAAATGCCCGCTCGCGCGCGATGTGGCCGAGCTGCCTGAGGGCGTCATCGCGGGTCATCAGACTCTTCTCGGTCGGCGTCTGGGAGAAGAAGGCTCGCACATCCGCCGACGCTGCTGCATCGCGTTTCTCTTCGCCCCAACCGTGCTGACAGACGATCTTCTCCGTGGACTCCCGCCCACGACCAGCACGAGTACCCCCGAGAACCAATCACACCAGCCTTTGACCCGGGACTTCAAGTTGGCGGCAACTCACTCCCAGCCGGTGGACTCCACTCGGTGGAGTGGATGCCGGGCATCGCCGGTACGTACCGCAGCATCGGGTGCCCGGCATCGGGTGCACGCAGTGGCCGGCCTCCCGGCCGCGGTGCGGTCCGGGCTCCTGCGGGCGGTGCGTCTACTGGTCGTCCTGGCGCGCCGGGTGCGTTGCGTCGGCATCGTCCTGTTCGGCGTAGCGGTCCTTGCGGGCGCGGGAGTCGTCAGTCGCCTTGGTGAACGCGTCCTGGAAGTGGCGCAGCCGCTCGGCCCTGAGACCGAGGGCTTCCACGTCCGTGCGTGACTCCCGCAAGGCCCGCAGCGCCGTCAGGTCGATCGCCCCCGGCGGCCGGCCCCGGCTCCTGGTCGCCATGCTCGGGGCCGACGGCCGGGGGCGCGAGCAGCTGCTCAGGAATCGCTGCCTGCTGGTGCGCGATGACGTCGTACGCCCGGCCCCGCGCAACGGTGACGGTGGTGCGCAGCTTCTCTCGGATCACCGCGCCGGCGAGGACGGCCCCGCTCGTACTGCAGCCAGACGCGGGGTATCTCCCGCTCCCCCGGCTCCAGGTCCGAGGGCCGGGGCGCGGCCGGTGTGCCCGGTTCGGCCGGGGGCTGCCGATCTGGGTCCGGGGCGGTGGTCGGCGGCAGGCGGCAGTCGGGTTCGAGGTCGGCCAGCTACCAGCGGGCGGTGTAGAGGCGTAGGCGGGCATCAGGCCGCGCAGCGTCTTCGGCTCGCTGATGTCCAGGCAGTACGTGGCGAGTGCGGCGTCCACGATTCTCTCGTCCAGGCCCGGCTCGCGGTGACGGCCGCGCAGGACGAGAGCGAGGTGGCGGCGGGCTTCGACGAGCAGGTGCCGGCGGTGGAACCGGCCGCCGCCGTTCGTCACGAACACCGTCGCGGTGACGTCGACGGCCGCCAGTGCGACGTCGACCACGGCGACGGCCCTGACCCGGATCGCCGCCGCTGCGGCGCGGACATATTCGATGAGGGAGTTGATGACGTCGGCGGCCACCCCGGAGGCGCGGATCGCGCTCTCCTTCCGCTCCTTGCGCAGCTTGGCGAGGGGCCGGGCCTTCTGCTTCGGCGGGCGCGTCATCTTCGCGGCAATCCGGTTCAGCTTGGCGCGGGCCCGCTCGGAGACCACGGGCAGGAACCGCGGCTCGCTGTCGCCCTCAACGGCGGTGACGTACTCGTGCTCCAGGTCCTGAAGGCAGGCGGCGATCTGCTCGCTACGCCGGGAGGTCCAGCGGATCAGCCCGCGCGGCACCCCGGCGACGTCCATGACCGGGCGGCGTCCGGCGGTGACGGTGCGCAGCGCGGAGGCCAGCCCCAGCGCCTCACACGCCTCAGCCGTCACGATCTCGTTGTAGAGCGTCGATGCGGCCACCGCGTTCTCGTACAGGACCTCGGAGTGCACCGAGCCCCACTTGCCGTCGGGGCGCTGGGCTTTGACGGACACAAGGAGATGGTCATGCAGGAGCGGCATCCGGGAGCGCGCCTCGTAGTGGCGGAACCGCGCGGCGACCAGACCGTGCACCGGGCGGACCTGGTAGACGCCCTGCGCCCCGACGCGGATGATCGCAGCCTCGTCCTCGATCCGGGCGAGCACGGCGGCAATCGCCCGCTCGTGCGCGGCCTCGATCACCGTCTCCTCGTCCCCGAGCGCCCACAGCAGGGTGAGGGTCGGCTGCGGGCGGAAGACCAGATCGAACCCGGTGACCTTCACCCGGCGGCCGAGCGCCCCGGCCCAGCGCGCGGCTGCGGGCTTCATCCCCAGTGAGTTGGTCGACCTCGATCCGGTCGGCGTGCGGGTGCCGGCCCTTGCCGAAAAGGTTGCGCAGCTGCGCCTCGGTGACGACGTCACCCGCCGCCAGGCCGAGGACCGTAAGGCCCCGGCCCATCCATCGCCCTGCCGGGACACCCGCCTCCTCCTGGCCCTGGGCGAGCGGCGTGCGGGCCAGGCGGCGGCCATCGCCGACGACGACATGGCGCAGGTAGTAGCGGTACACCTGACCAGCGATGATCTTCGCGATATCCATCATGGAGACCACGCCACACCGCCCCGACCTGCGGTAACAGGCCGATCGGCCACACGTCCCGCCAGGCAGGAGCAGCGGCCGAACTCTTTTCTCAGGTGCCCGTCAGGCGGGAAGCGGATCCGGCCAGCGAGCCAGTGTCATCGCTCTCCGGCGGCACCCAGCAGCACCCCGACAACCAGCCGAACAACACCAACGAGCACCGTAGAACACGCACCACCGACTCCATCTGCTCCCCCGTCAGACACAGCGACCAACGGCTGGCCCGACCGCCGAACGACGCCGTACGCACCCGCTCCACCAACCCATCCGCCGGCCGCACCCGCAGCCGCTCCACGGCACCCACATACACCCGCAGCGGCGTCCATCTCCGCAGGCCGCAGCTCCACCAGCCGCTCACCAGCCGCCGGCTCCGCACGCTGCCGAGCGGGAACGGGGCTGGCCTCGGCGTAGACGCCTCACGGGCCCAACCCGTCAAGAGGGACGCTGGGAGGCTTGTGCAGCTTTGCGGGTTGTTCGGACACGGAGGGACGGACTCAAGACCGCTGCCCGAGGCGCATCACCCCGGAGTAGGGCCGGGGAGATCAGGCTCTAGGTGTACTGACCCGTGAGGTTGGGGACGCGGCTGGCGGGTGGTTGCCCTTTCAGCGCGGTGTGGCCGCGGTGGTGATTGTAGGTGTGCAGCCAGCCGGGGAACGCCTCGCGTCGTTCGGTCCCCGAGTGGTAGGGGCGGGCGTAGGCCCACTCCTCGAGCAGGGTGCGGTTGAAGCGTTCCACCTTGCCGTTCGTCTGGGGCCGGTAGGGCCGGGTTCGCTTGTGGGCGATCCCGGCCGCTGCCAGCACGTCGCGCCAGTCCCGGGAGCGGTAGCACGCTCCGTTGTCGGTCAGGACCCGTTCGACGGTGACCCCGGCCTGGGCGAAGAACGTTTGGGCGCGGGTCCAGAACGCGGTGGCGGTCTCCTTCTTCTCGTCGGTGTGGATCTCGCTGTAGGCGAGGCGGGAGTGGTCGTCGACGGCGGTGTGGAGGTAGCTGTAGCCGCTTGCGGAACGGGTTTTGCGGCCGGCCTGCCGGCCCAGCACCTTGTGTCCGCCGCCGTCGGGGATGTTGCCGAGCTTCTTGATGTCCACGTGCACCAGTTCGCCGGGCCGTTGGCGCTCGTAGCGGCGTATGACACGGCCCGTTGCCCGGTCCAGATGCGTCAGGCGGGCCAGTCGGTAGCGGGTCAGCACGCGGTGCACCGTCGAGGGCACCAGTCGGAGCAGGTGCGCGATGCGGGCCGGCCCCCAGCGGCGCAGGAGGCGGACCTTGATGATGCGCCGTTCGGTACGGGTCGGGGTCTGGCGGGGGCTGGTGCGCGGGCGGCTGGAACGGTCGGCCATGCCTGCCTCGCCGAACGCCCGGTAGCGGTCGGCCCAGCGTTGGGCGGTGGTCGGGGAGACCTGGAAACGTTCGGCAGCCCGGCGCAGGGTCCAGCCGTCCTCGACGACGCAGCGGGCCGGACGCAGGCGACCGGTCTCGGTCAGGGGTGCATTACGGTGAGGCAAGAGGGCCTTCTCGGTGCTCGGTGCAGATGTCGCAATCCACACCGAACCCGGAAGGCCCTCACCCGTTCAAGATCCCTCAGCCGAGACCTGGCTCACCCGTCCACAACCTCCCCGGACAGAACACCTAGGGCCTATCTGACAATGCCAAGGGCCGTATCGGCGGCGTCTATGAGGGCGGTGTGGGACGCGGTCTAGGACGCGCCGTCGCTGGCAGCCTCGCTGCGGTGCGGCTCCAGGCGATCGACCGCTTGCTCGCTCCATGCCCGGATGACTGATGCCTGCTCGGGGGTCAGTGAGTCGAGGAAGTGGCGGCGGATGTTGCCGCCGTGCACGAGGATGGCATTCTGGGCGGCGCGGCGCCCCTCAGTGGTCAGCCCGACCCCCGCGCGGCGACCATCGGCCCCGTACTGGGTGCGCTTGACGAAGCCGCGTTTTTCCATGCGCGTCAGCTGATGTGAGACGCGGCTCTTGTCCCAGTCGAGCGACTCGGAGAGCTCGCCGACACGCATCTCGCGGCCGGCGGCCTGCCACAGCGTCACCAGCACGCTGAACTCGGCCTTCGAGATGTCGCAGTCATGCTGTAGACCACGCTCCAGCTCCCTGGTGAGCAGGCGCTGCGCGCGCATCCAGGTATCCCAGAACTCCCACTCCTCGGGTTCCAGCGATCGAGTCTCCGTCATGTCGCTGAGGATACCGCGACCAGCAGAGTTGTCACTTCAACTCCTCTCAATCTAGAGTTGACGCGACAACTCTCCCGGAAGGAAGCCATGCCACTCCGCATCGCAGTCATCCTCGGAAGCACACGCCCCGGACGCCGCGGCGACCAGATCGCCGCCTGGGCACTGGAGGTCGCCCGTGCCCACGGTGGAGCCGACTACGAACTCGTCGACCTCGCCGACCACGACCTCGGCAACCTCGACGAGCCCGGCAACCCGAACTTCCAGCAATATCAGCACGACCACACCCGCGCCTGGGGCGCACTCATCGACAGCTTCGACGGCTACGTCTTCCTCGTCCCCGAGTACAACCACTCCTACCCCGGAGCCCTGAAGAACGCCCTGGACTACGTCTACCGGGAGTGGAACGACAAAGCCGCCGGGATCATCAGCTACGGCGGCTGGGTCGCCGGGGCCCGGGCCGCCGAGGCGCTGCGGCTCGTCCTCGCCGAACTCCAGGTGGCCACGGTCCGCGCCCAGCCCACCATCTCGACACACCCCTCGTTCCACACCGGCACCTTCGTCCCCCAGGAGGGCCTCGACACCGCCGTAGGCGACATGCTCGACCAGGTGATCGCCTGGTCCGGCGCCCTGCGCAGGGTGCGCCAGGCCAAGACGCAGACGCCCACGGCTGCATGAGGCCCAGTTCGTGACCGATCACGTGACAGGACGCGGCGAGCTGACGGACGCAGCATGGGAGGCGCTGAAGCCCCTGCTGCCGGCTACCGATGGACCAGGCCGTCCGTCCGTGGCGCGACCACCGGCAGGCAATCAACGGCGTGTTATGGCGGTTGCGAACAGGTGCTCCCTGGCGTGACCTGCCGGAACGCTACGGGCCGTGGCAGACGGTTTATGAGCGGTTCGCCCATTGGGAGCGGGACGGGACCTGGGCCCGCCTCCTGAAGCAGATTCAGGCGCGGGACGACTCCGTCGGAGCGGTGGAATGGACGGTGTCGGTGGACTCCAGCATCAACCGCTCCCACCAGCACGCGGCCGGCGCCCGGAAAAGGGGGCGGGCGCGAAGGGCGGGCTGGAAGGTTCGGCACGCTCGGCGGCCGACCAGGCGCTGGGCCGCTCCCGCGGCGGGCTGACCACCAAAGTCCATCTCGCCTGCGACGGCCGGGGCCTGCCCCTGGCTGTCGTCCTCACCCCCGGAAACGTCAACGACTGCACCGTGTTCAAAGCGGTGCTGGAATCTGTGCGGGTGCCTCGGACAGGAGCCGGGCGGCCGCGGCAAAGACCCGACACGGTCATCGCGGACCAGGCGTACTCATCACGGGAGGTCCGACAGGACCTGCGGCGCCGGGGCATCCGCGCACTCATCCCGGAGCGGACCGGCCAAAGGGCCAATCGCCAGCACCGTGGCAGAGCCGGTTGCAGACCACCGGCCTTCGACCCCAAGCTCTACAAAGCCCTCAACGTGGTCGAGCGCTGCTTCAGCCGCCTCAAGCAATTCCGAGCCATCGCAACGCGCTTCGACAAGCTGGCAACCCGCTACCGGGCTGGACTCCACATCGCCTCACTCGTCCTTTGGCTCCGCCACCCCGCTCACGAACGATTGGGTCTGATGCAGGTTTGGGTGACAGGTTCGGTTACGCAGCCTGGAGGGCCGGTGTGGTCATGACGGTTTCGTATTCGACAGGTGTCAGCCAGCCGAGCGAGGCCTGTCGGCGGCGTCGGTGGTAGGTCCTCTCGATCCAGGTCACGATCGCGATCCGCAACTCCTCGCGGGTGGTCCAGCTCCGGCGGTCGAGGACGTTCTTCTGCAGCAGACTGAAGAAGGACTCCATGGCCGCGTTGTCGCCGGCCGCCCCGACTCTCCCTATCGATCCGACCATCCGGTGGCGATCGAGGGCCCGGACGAACTTCCGGGACCGGAACTGCGAGCCGCGATCGCTGTGCAGGATGCACCCGTCGACGTGTTCCCGTCGGGCCACGGCGTTGTCCAGGGCGGTCACGGCCAGGCGGGACTTCATCCGCGCGTCGATGGAGTAGCCCACGATCCTGTTGCTGAAGACATCCTTGATCGCGCAGAGGTACAACTTGCCTTCGGCGGTGGCGTGTTCGGTGATGTCGGCGAGCCACAGCCGGTTCGGGCCGGTCGCGGTGAAGCTGCGGCTCACGAGATCGTCGTGCACCGGCGGGCCGGCCTTCCTGCCCCGGCCACGCTTCTTGCCGAACACGCTCCACCAGTTGTTGTCCCGGCAGATCCGCCACGCGGTCCGGTCCGCCATCCGAGCCCCGGCACTACGCGCTTCATCGGCCAGGAAGCGGTAGCCGAATTCCGGGTCCTCGCGGTGAGCGTCGAACAGTGCGTTCGCGCGGTACGCCTCCTCCAGTACGGCGTCGGCCATCGGCTTGTCGAGCCAGCGGTAGTAGGGCTGTCTGGCGAGCTTCAGCACCCGGCACGTCACCGTGACGGGCACCCCGTCCACGGCCAGCTCTTTTACGAGCGGGTAGATCCTTTTCCCGGCAGATGCGCCTGCGAGAGATATGCCGCGGCCCGGCGCAGGACCTCGTTCTCCTGCTCCAGCAGCTTGATCCGCCGACGCGCTTCCCGCAGTTCCGCGCTCTCGTGGCTGGTCACCCCGGGCTTGGGCCCGTCATCGATGTCCGCCCGGCGCATCCACTTCCACAACGTCATCGGGTGGACCCCGAAATCGGTGGCCACCTGCTCGACCGTGACACCCGGGCCGCGGTTCCTCGCGACTCGCACGACGTCTTGGCGGAACTCTTCCGGATAGGGCTTGGGCACAGCGACATCCTTCCCACCCGCCCTGCAGGGCAAGCCAGTTCAGATGTCACCCGATCGTGCATCAGACCCACCCGGCGACCGCTGGTCGGGTGGGAACCCAGAAACGGAGGACGCCGGCGCGTTCGTCTTCCAGGACACCGCCGTTGGACTCGATGACACGGCGGGAGGCGATGTTGCCGGCATCGCAGGTCAGCAGCGCGGCCTCGACACCCAGCGAGGATGCGAACTGCAGGGCCGCGGCAAGCAACGCGGTGGCGTGGTCGCGACGTCGAGCACTGGGACGGATCACATAGCCAATATGGCCGCCTCGCTCGCGCAGTGCGGGGGTCAGCGAGTGCCGCACGGAGGCGAAGCCAAGGAACTCATCGCCCTCCGTCCACCAAAGGGTGCGACCCGTGACCGGGGCCTCGGAGTCAGTTTGCTGTGCGTGCGTCCGTAGGCGGGCGACATAGGCGGTGAAGACTGCCGGGTCCTGCCAGCTGTCGTCGGCGTACTGACGCAAGTCGTTGTCGAGCATGGCCTGCATGCCCGGACCACCTCGGCCTTCCGCACGGAACTCGGCCATCGCCGCCAGGAAGGAAGCCTGCAGTCTGGGCTGCGGACGCGTCAATCGGGGCATGTAGCGAGGTTATTGGGATGGAGAGCGACCTGCATGTGGTTAGTGTGCGCGGGGAGGTACAAGCTGGCACACCGGTCCGCTGTCCAGTACCAAGCCGGTGTCGGCCAGGTCAACGTGGCACGATGCCCGGGCTTAGAGGTTGCACATATAGGCAGGGAGGGGCGCTCTGGCAGGAAGGCAGGCAACAGGTCTCGCGATCACGGAGTTGTGACACTCCGTGACTGCCAGGGAGACCTGTAGCTATCCTGCCATTGCGGCTGACCGAACCGTTCTGGGAGCTATTCGCAGCCCTGCCGTTCGAAGGTCCGGCCTGTGATCCGGATCACCCTGTGCTGTTCGGCGATTCGTCGCTTCAGTTCAACGTAGAGAAGCGCGCGGCCGCTGATTGTCGGCCCCCTCTCCTGCCGATGAACGTTTCATCGATGTCCTGGCGTCATGCCTGGCTGGCGGCGGTGATCTGGGTGGGGGTGGTGCCGAGCCACCAGGTGGGGTTGGCGGTGCCGTCGGCGGTGCGGCCGTCGCTGTGGACGTAGTGGCGCACATCGCGGCCGGGCTCGGCGAACTCGCCGTTCAGGGCGCGTTCGACCCACTCGGCGCCGAAGCGGAAGACCTCGGCGGCGGTGCCGCCCAGCGGGTGGAACTCGTTCTCGTAGACGCGTATCTCCTTGGGTGCGCGCACGCGCTCGTAGTTGGCCAGGGCCTGCTCCAGCACGGTGAGTTCGTCGAACTCGCCGATGCCGTAGAGGACCGGGCAGGTGATCTTCTGGACCAGGTCGCCCAGCGGCATGCGGGCGACCAGCTCGGTGTCGAAGGCGTCCTCGTCGGTGTAGCCGGCCATGAACATGTAGTTGTTCTTGAAGGTGGGCTGGGCGCGCTCGAAGATGGTGGTGAAGTCGCCGGTGACGGCCTCGAAGGCGGCCAGCGCGGCCAGGCGCGGGTCGGTGGCGGCGGCGCGCGAGCCCCAGTAGCCGCTCATGGAGATGCCGAACATGGCGATCCGGGCCGCGTCGACCTCCGGGAGCGAGGCCAGGTGGTCGATGTAGCGGCTGATGGCGCGCTCGTAGTTGGTGAGGTCGACGGTCAGCCCGTTGGCCCGGCTCTCGCCCTGACCCGGGCCCTCGATGGACAGGGCCACGATGCCGCGCGAGGTGTAGTACCGCTCGGCCGCGTAGATGTAGTCCTCCTTGATCATGTCCATCCCGGGGCCGAGGATCACCGCGGGGGCGTTGCGGACCTCGCCGGCGGGCAGGTGGAGGAGGGCGAAGATCTGCTTGCCCTCGAAGTCGAGGACGACGCGGCGCACCCGGTTGTCGCGCAGTGCGCCCAGGCGCTCGACGCAGTGGTTGGCGTGCTCGCGGAAGGCGAGCTTGCGCGGGTCGGTGGCGTCGAAGATCGAGTACTGCGCGCGGCCCCACATCACCGAGGCGCGCACGTAGAGGTCGGCGGCGGTCTGGGCGAAGCCGCCGCGCTCGTGGTGGGCGGCGCGCTCCTCGGCCTGCCCGGCGATGGTGGCCCAGGCCTTGGGCAGCATCACGCCGCTCTGGACCAGGTCGAAGACCTTGTCGAAGTCGGTGTGGTCGTGGCCCAGCTGCTCCAGGGTGCCCTTGGCCTGGGGGTGCAGGGCGTCGAAGCCGCCCTGGGCGAGGGCGATGTCCAGGGCCCAGCTCTGGCCGGTCGAACGAACAGTCATGACAGGTGTCCTCAGGTGAAGGGGAGTGGTAGACGCCCCGCTCGGGCGACGCCTAAGTACTTATTCATTAAGTACTTAGGCTAGGATGGTTGTCAACCCGCCCACCGATCAGCGACACGGAGACCCACTGATGTCCGACACCACCCGCGATGCGGCCCTCGACCAACTCGCCCGCGCCGCCTACAGCCTCAGCGCCGCCGACTCCCGCCTGCGTGGACGCGCCACCCGCACCCCCGGCGCACTCTCCCTCACCCATGCCCGCGCCCTGCGAGTGCTGGCCGAGGTGGGCCCGCTGCCGATCGGCCGGCTCGCCGCCGCCACCGAAACCACCGGCGCCGCCACCACCCAACTGGTCAACGGCCTCGCCGCCGCCGGCTACGTCACCCGCGAACGCCCCGCCGACGACAAAAGATCGGTGCTGGTCGCTCTCACCGACGCAGGCCGAAGCCGCCACCACGAACGCCAGGCCGCCCTGACCCAGGCACTCGACGCCGCACTCGCAGACCACGACACCACTGCCCTGGGCACCGCGACCGACGTCCTACGGCAGCTCGCCGCCATCTACGACCAGCTCTGAAGCCCGCCCGGAGCCAGCCGTCGATCCGGACCAGGCACCGGCCGACAAGCCCGCTCCCGCCAGACGGGTTGCAGGCCGCGCACGCGCAGGCGTGCGGTCATGGTCGGCGGTTGGGGCGTCGTCCCATCGGTGGGTTGTCCCAGGCGCGTCGGATCAGGCAGCGGACGGTGATGACTGTGTCGGCGAGGTCGAAAAAGGCATCGATCACTGTGGTGCGGCGTTCGTAGCAGCGGCCGAGTCGCTGGAACGCATGCTGCCAGGCGTGGGCGCGTTGGACCTGCCACCGTCGGTTCGCTTCGATGGGCGCCTTCCCTCCCTTGTGCGCGATGCGGCCGTGCAGTCCGCGCTCGTCCAGCAGGGCGCGGGTCGGGGCGCAGTCGTAGCCGGCGTCCAGGTTCACGGTGATGTGCTCGGGCAGTGGCCCCAGGTCGGCCAGGCGATCCAGGGTCGGGGCGAGCAGCGGCGAGTCGTGTCGGTTCGCCCCGGCCAGGACCCGGCCCGGACCCGGCCCAGGGGGATTCCGTAACCGTCCGTCATACCTGAGCGTTTCAATCCTCGCTTGCCGCGGTCGGCCGGGGAGCGTCCGGCGACCTCGCCGCCGCCGGGGGCCTCGGTGATCGAGCCGTCGACGGCGATCTCGTCCAGGGCCAGGCCGACGATCCGGTCGTAGGACTCCAGCGCGATCTGCTTGAACCGGGCGAAGACTCCGACTCGGATCCACTCGTCGCGGCGATTTCGGATCGTGGTGGCCGAGCAGGTCGTGTCGGCGATCGCCTGGTAGGAGCAGCCGAATCGCAGCAGTTGCAGCAGCTTGTCGAAGACGATCCGGTCGCTGATGCGGCGGCGGTGGCAGCCCAGCGGATGGGCAGGATCGACCGTCGGGTGCTCGGGCAGCAGCGCCGCGACTTGGTCCCAGAGTGGGTCGGTCAGCCATGATGGCAGGACGGGCACAGGTCCCCCAGTGGTCACAGAGCGTCGTAACTTCATGATCACCGGACCTGTGCCCGCCTTGCTGCCGCGTCCCCTGCACCGTCCATCTGCGCGAGCTCTTATCCGAGACAGGACATGTACGTTCCTTCGGGCCACTCGCACGGGTGAATCAGACACGCGTATTGTCGATCTTGGAACATCCTTGAGGCGTCACCCGGTAGTGCTCTCCGCCGCCGTAGTCCATCCGCGAGCTGGCGTTCACATGCACGTAGTCGTGTTCGAGGTGATAGAAGAAGCCGCCCATCATGCCGATCACCTGAAAGAAGATCTTCACGGACGGCCCCTCCGTGAGGGGGGACAGCGGCGGCAGCAGGTGCTCGATCTCCTCGAAACAGCGGCCGGTCGTCTCCCGCAGCAGCGAGTGGAAGTGGTGCTCCAGTGCGTCCGAAGGAGCGGGAAGCTGCCGCACTACGGCTGGTTCCAGCAGCTCCACCAGATGCGTGTGCCCTCGCCTCCGCGCGACGTCGACGGCGCGCCGTCCGTCCCGCGTGCGCTGCGTCCGCCAGGCACCGTGCGCGATCAGCCTGGAGGCGACGGAGAAGTCCGCGCCGTGCCAGGCCGCCTGATGCAGCGCGGTGAAGCCGCTGCGGTTGCCGGGCCGGGGAAGGTTGACCCACCCCGGATTCTTGCCCAGCACCCGGAAGAGACCGTTCCAATCGGCGTCCCGGGCCATGTCCGCGAACTGGTCCCGCTCGTCCAGGTACCAGTCGTTGAATCGCTCGCGGTCGGTGATGCCGTCCCAATTCATGGTGATCACGTCTGCACGCTAACCCTCCCCCGCTTGGTCCTCCTCGGCGACCCCAGGGCTTCCGGAAGACCACACTGCGGCCGTTGGTGGCTGAGCAACTGGGGCTGCCCCGCCAGACGTCGTCAGCGATGGCGGCGGGATCGGGGCCGGAACACACGAGCCTCGTCACGATGCTCGGTCTCGATGAAAGAGCGTTTTGTCCCAGCGAGGTTGTTTGGTTCGAGGTTCGGGTGTCGCGCCGGTTCGGGGTGGATTCGCTGGTCAGTCGTCGGCTTATGAGGTCGGTCATCGTGACGTGGATTATGGCTTCGGAGCGGTGGGGGTGGGTCTCGTAGTCGCGTGCGAGACGGCGGTGGTGCATCAGCCGGCCGAAGGTGCGCTCGACAACCCGACGTCGGGGAATCACCTTGAACCCTTTGACGCCGGGGTCGCGTTGGACGACCTCGACCTCGACGTCGATGCTGAGGCGGGCGCCGTGTTCGATGGCTTTGGTGCGATAGCCGGTGTCGGCCCACGCTTCGGTCACGCGAGGGGTTGCGTCGGAAATCCGGGAGAGCAGGTGGATGCCGCCGGTGTTGTCGGAGACACTCGCCGCGGTTACCCGGACGGCCGGCAGCAGGCCGAGGGTGTCGACACCGATATGGCGCTTGCGGCCTGCGATTTTCTTGCCTGCGTCGATGCCCTGGCCGGCCGCGGGCACGTTGGCAGAGGTCTTGGTGCTCTGCGCGTCCAGCACGCAGGCGCTCGGCTCGGCATCCCGGCCTTCGGCTTCGCGCACCAGGCGCCGCAGCATGCCGTTGAGCTGGGCGAAGATCCCCTCTTTCTGCCAGGCGGCGAAGTAGCCGTAGACCGTCTCCCAGGGTGCGAAGTCGTGCGGCAGGTAGCGCCAGGGGATCGGCGTGAGGTCGACGTAGAGGATGGCGTCCATGATGCGGCGCAGGTCGTGCTCGGGCGGGCGTCCGATGTCCAGGCCGTTGCCTCTGCGCTCGGCCCGCCAGGCGGTGAGCGTGGGACCGGTCAACTCCCAGCGGGCGTCGGTGAGGTCACTGGGATACGGGCGGTGTCGCGTCATGTTTCGGTAGTACCGTCGGGCACGACGCACCCCCAGGGCGCAAACAGCGTCAACCGGCGCTTCGGGATCAGACAGGAGCGACTCGACTCAAACGGGCAGAGGTATGCAGTCACCTGTCACACAGCCCGCATTGACCACTCTTGCCTCAGAAGTCGCAGACCACTCGTCCCCCGAAGCGCCACCAAACAACCTCGCTAGACTCATGCCGTCGGCGAAGGCGACGGCGGTGTTCTGTTCGTCTGCATGCCGGTCGCGGCACTGGCTGCAGATGCGGCGGACGCGGGCGAGGACCGAGGCGGTGAAGACTGGCGTGACGTCCAGCTGCCCGCAGTGCGGGGGCGGCCTGGACGGTCGGGTCGAACGTCCCGCCTCGGCAACGTACTGCTCTCCCGCCCGCCGCAAACGGGCCTGGCACAAGCAGCGCACTGGGCAGGGCGGAGCGGCCACGTGTGGCGTAGGGGCCACGGTAAGTGCCGTCCGAGTCGATCGTGCCGGTACGCGCCAGGGCGGCACCCGCGGTCTGGTCCACCAAGATCGCGAGCCACCAGGCCTGCGCGTCGCGCACGATGCGAACCTCGGACCCGTCCGGCACGATACGAACATCGCCGGCCCAGCCCAGGAGCGCGACGACCCGCTCCGCGACATCCTGAGCCGACGTCACCACTGCTCCCCCACAGCCGCGGTCGAGGTTGTCGAACAGCTGCTCGCGGCGGCGGCCGCCATCACGGGTGCGCGGTCGCTGATGGCCAGGTGCGAGCAGCCGCGGTCAGCGGCGTCCTGGACATGATGCTCAACAACCGTCTACAGCGGCCCTCTGTACGGCGGGCCTTGCCTTTTCAGGCGCCGCCCAGGTCGCCGCCTGTCAGGTGCACCGTGTACTCGACCCCCACTGCTCGCTCTGGCGTGCCATGGCGGCGGCGTACTCGGTGCGGGCCTGGCGGCCCTGGCCGCTTGACGGGCGGACCATGACGTGGAACTGGCGGCGCCAGGTGGTAATGGCACCGCCCTGGCTGTTGTTCTCCTGCTTGTTCACCTAGGTGATAGCGCTCTCAAATTCAACTTGTACCCCCTGTGTTGAACGCAGCCGACAGGGGGGGGCCGGCAGTCAACTCCGCGCTCCCCCCCCGGTCGCATTGGCGGCATAAAGCACGCTCAGCACACCAACCGCACCCCGTTTTGATCGGATTCGACCACGGACCGATCGCGCGATCGCGATCCCGTCCAGTTCAACCTGCACCCCCCGGCCAGGACGCACATCACCGCACAGATTCGCCGGCCGCCGGCATCTGCACCCCGGGGAGGGCGGACTCACCACTCTGCGACCTCGTACCGGGCGGTACGACGAGCAGGTTTTGACGCTGCCGCTCCCCTAACACGGATCAGTCATCGCTTTCGTAGCGACACGCAGCAGGCAAGGAGTGAGGAGGTGTCAGCAGATCATCCGGGAGGGCTAATGGCCATTCAATACCCCTGGTCTTCGGGCCGCTTCACGTTCTGACAGGGCGGCAGGCGGGGCCGTATATACCCCGGTCGGCCCCCTGCCCCGAATCTCTCGATATGCACCGATATGACAGCCGTGAGTACGTTTGATCGCAGTCGGCTGACGAGCCGACATCTCCGAGATATCCAGACAGGAGAAGCGACATGAAGCTCGCTCGTTCCACCATGGTGACCGCAGGTGTCTCGGCCGCCGCGGCGCTCGCCGTGACCGGCATCACCTACGCCTCGGCGGCCCCCGCCCAGGCACCCCAGGCCGCCCCGGCCGCCGCCTCGGCAGCCCCCTCGACAGCCCCCTCGGCAGCGCCCTTCGGACAGAACAAGACCAACAACAACGAAGGACAGGGCAAGGGCAACGAAGGCCGGCGCGAGGAAGGCAGGCGCCACGAGGAGCGCAGAGAGGAGGGCCGGATCGAGGTCAACGAACGGTCCTACTCGGCCCACCCCGGCGACTGCATCACCGTCGTCAGCGGCCTCGGCGCCAAGACCCTCAACATCCGCAACGAAAGCCACAAGCGCGTGGAGGTCTTCCGCGGCGCCGTCTGCGACAACGGCGCCCCCATCGCCACCGTCGGCCCCCACAGCTCCTCCAACGGCGTCTGCCCGACGATCAAGGACAAGGACGAGGACGAGAACGAGAACTGTGAGAAGCGCGAGCACGACGAGAAGGGCGAGCACGACGAGAAGGGCGAGCACCACGAGAAGGGCGAGCACCACGAGAAGATGGAGGACGGCGTGAAGGTCAAGGACGGCGTCGTCGCCAGCTTCCGCGTGGTCTGCGACAACGACGAGCGCGGTGACCGCGGCGAGGGCGGCTGGGGCGGCGAGGGCGGCTGGGACTGACCCGAAGCCCACAGCACCACACGGGGCCCCGGCCCGCCGGAATCGGGCCGGGGACACCCCAACCCCATTGTCTGACAACCCACGCGCCATGCACGCACCACCGGCCCGGACACCAGGCGTCGCATCCTGGTGCCCGGGCTGGCGCCCCTTCTCCCGTCGGCCGATCCACCTGGGGATATCCGCCCCGAACGCCTGCCGCGGGTACATCCGACCGTGCCCTCGTCATCCGTTTCCCTCCCGGCGTTTCCACCGCCCCCGAACGGGTGAGAAAAGACGGAACCCGCTCGGCAGGAGGCCGGCCCGGGATCCAGGACACGGGCAGCCACCCCGGTGAGCCCGCCGACCGCCGACCGCCCCGGCCTGCCGGCCACGTCCGCAAACACGCCAGGTATCCCCGAGGGCGCCACCGGATCCACGGCCCCACCGCTGAGCTGACGGCGGCCGAGGCACGGCCAGGCACACCTCCACGTCTCAGCCGCCGTGCCACGCGCTGAGTGCTGTCAGCGGCAGGCAAGCCACGCACGTACAGCTGCCTTGCTCCATGAGCCGTGAGACACGGGCTCCAGGGGCACCTGCCGCACTCGGGTACCGCTGACAACCGAGGCCGCAGGCCGGGAGGGCCAGTTCTGTCTGGAAGGGCTCACCGGCTTGGTTGGCACGTCTAGCGTGCTCCCATGAACGATCAAGGTGTTGCTCACGGATTCACGTCGGTGGATACGCAGCCCCGGCCCGCCGCCTGGGTTCAGGTCCTGGACCGGTTGAATGCGGAGCCGTTCTACGCCGCTTACAAGCAGCGATTGCAAGAGTTCCTGCATGCCGAGCCTGGCGGACTGTTCCTTGAGGTCGGAGCGGGTACCGGGGATGCAGCCGTGGCCCTGCGCTCGCGCTGTGGGGCCGAGGTCGTGGCGGTCGACAGCTCCTTGACGATGATCACGCAGGCACGGGATCGAGGACTGCCACGTGCCGCTGTCGCAGACGGGCACCGGCTGCCGTTCGCGGCGGGTCGGTTCGACGGCGCCTGGGCTGACCGGGTCCTGCAGCATGTCGCCGAACCCGCCTGGGTGCTGGACGAATTGCTGCGGGTGGTCCGCCCCGGCGGCCGGGTCGCCTTGGCAGACCCGGACTATGACACCCAGGTACTCGACATTGACGACCAGGAGCTCGCCCGCCGGGTGCTGCGCTTCAGGACCGACGTGGGTCTGCGCAACGGCTCGCTGGCCCACCGGCACGCCGGACTGCTCGCGGCCCGCGGCATCCACGACATCACGGTGGAAGCCCGGACTCTGGTCGTGCGTGACCCGTCAACGGTCGACAACGTCATGGGCCTGCGCACCTGGGCGCACACTGCCGCAGCCCGGGGCCACCTCGACCCCATGGACGCGGACCGGTTCGTGGTCCAGTTCGACGACGCCGCGCGCGCAGGTCGCTTTACCTACGCCGTCACGTTCTTCCTCACCGCGGGTACTCTGCCCTTGTCAGACTGACGGCCAGCGGGTGAGAGCGGCATGCGCTCTGTGAAAATGGCTCTGGCCGCAGTTCGGTGATCCGGCTTGATCGTCAGGAGCTGAACGGCGGCACCGGCCATGGATGCCCATCTGGTGAGCTGTCTGGTGGCCGTCCGGCTATCACGTAGTCGTGATACTCGTCCTGGACCACACCGGCGTTCGAGATCGGCGACCTGCTGGTTGAGGGCCGTCACTTCCTTTGTGCGTGAGGTCCAGCATGCGTTCCAGGCCGGGGAAGATACCGGTGAGCTGGGCGTGGAGCCG
Source organism: Streptomyces camelliae (assembly GCF_027625935.1). Lineage (NCBI taxonomy): Bacteria > Bacillati > Actinomycetota > Actinomycetes > Kitasatosporales > Streptomycetaceae > Streptomyces > Streptomyces camelliae. The sequence continues at coordinate 9,044,804 of NZ_CP115300.1, read as the reverse complement.
GATGACGGTGCGGGTTCGGTCGGCGACCAGATCCATACGGCGGCCGGTGAGAATCTTGAGGTCGATGACGGTCTCGTCGTCGGTGCGTATGGGGTGCAGGTCCCGTCGGACGCGGACCTGGTCGGCGATGACCGCGGCGTCCTTGGCGTCGGTTTCGCCTTCACCGCGGTAACTCTCGGAGGCGCGGTGGATGGTTCGGCCGGAGATGTAGTGCACCGCCTGGTCGTGGGTGAGCAGGATCGCAATGGCCAGGGCGGCTCCGCCATCGGCCAGGTCGATGCCCAAGGTCACCTCGTCGCCCAGGGTCAGGACGTCGGCAAGAAGTTCGAGCAGTTCCGGCTCGTCGGCTGCCGACGCGTCGCGACAGTAGCCGACGACCGGCCTCGTCGACCGCGACGCAGTGGTGGTGGGTCTTTCCTGCGTCGATGCCGGCCCAGATCGCGGCCATGGTGCCTCCGTGCGGTGGGGTGTGTTGGTGCCTCCCGACGGACGACCTCGCTGTCGATTCCCTACGGAGCGATCATTCGCAATTCCTAATTGGCAGCCGAGTCGTCGTGGGGCGTCGGGCGGCCAATCGATGGAAGCCACAAGCGGCAGAAGATTGAAAGCCACACCCGACGCCCCTGGGTGGGCCAACCATACGAAGGGCTCGCCCGGTCCCGAAGACAACGTAGGGAAGTCTGAGCGCCGGGAGACTGTGGCCCGGATACTCAGGGCATGGAATTTGTCTTCTTCATGACCCTTCCCGGGCTCGTCATCGTGCTGACCTTGCTGGCCTTTGTTGACCAGCTGCTGTTGCGCGCGGGACGGGCCGGGATGCTGCCATGGCGGAACAGCGCACGTCAGGGCCAGATATCAGCGACCGGGTTCGAGCAGCTGCACGCGAGTCTCTCGCCGGGCAAGCAGAACGAGCTGAAGGAGCGGCAGTCGGCACTGGTCCTGCCGGACAACGAGGATGACGGCGCTCCGCCGAACAAGACAACGATCGATCTGAACGGAGGGACCGCGGTCGTCCGGATGCCTCGCTCCAGCCAGTAGCAGGCTCACTCAACCTCCGATGGCACAAACTCAAGGTTCGCTGTCACAGGACAGCGGGCAGGTGAACCAGCCGTCGCGTCTGGACATGCTGCGGTTCGCCCGCCGCGTCGTTGAGCAGCAGACCGCTCGGCAGCTGGCCCTGATCGACCAGTGGATCGCCGACGAAGAACGACGCGAGCGCGAGCGGCGGCAGGGCGAGGAACGCCAGCCGCCGGAACCGGAGTGGCTGATCCAGTACGGGCTTAACCGCAGCAACATCGACGCCGTACACGTAGGGGGCTGCTGGGCAGCCGCCAAGAGCGGACGGTGGCGCCCGGCGACCCGGCAGCAGGCACTCGACGCGCTGCGCGGTCAGGTGTCGGCATGCCCCCACTGCCGGCCGGACACCGCCCTCGGCATCCTGGACTAGGCCGTTTCTGATGGCTCTTGGACGATGTCGCGGAGCCAGATGACGATTGCTGCGACGGCCAGGGTGCCGTTGAAGATGTAGTCGCGCTTGTCGTACCGGCTGGCCACCGCCCGGTACTGCTTCCACTTGCTGACGCACCGTTCGACGGCACTGCGGCGGCGGTACTGGCCCTTGTCGAAGGCAGGTGGGCGCCCGCCTGCCTGGCCCTTGCGCTTGCGGCTGGCTCGCTGGTCATCGGGCTGGGAGATGGTCGCCTTGATGCCCCGTCGTCGCAGATAGCTGCGGTTGTCGCGGCTGGAGTACGCCTTGTCGCCGCGGACGCGATCGGGACGGCTGCGTGGCCGTCCCGGTCCGCGCCGTCGGATCCGTAAGCCCTCCAGGACAGGTACGAACATGGGGCTGTCGCCCCGTTGACCCGGCGTGGTCAGCCAGGTCAGCGGGCGGGCCCGATCATCTGACAGCAGGTGGATTCTGCTGGTCAGTCCGCCCCGTGAGCGTCCCAGTGCCTCCCGCCCATCGGCTTCCACACGCGCACCGCCCCCTTTTGCGGGTAGTCGCGTGGCGGCCGGCGCCGGGCCACGGCCGCATGCTGATGTGCCCGGCAGGAGGTGGAGTCGATGTTCACGGCCCATTCGCGCCTGCGTTGCGCGCTCTGCGCTTCTACCGCCTTGGCCAGTGCCCCGTCGGGATCGGCGGCGTCGACCTCGATCTGTAACTCGGCCAGGATCTGCCGCCATGTTCCATCCGCCGACCAGCGGCGATGCCGTTCATAGATGGTCTGCCAGGGGCCGTACCGCTCAGGCAGGTCCGGCCAGGGCACCCCCGTACGGGCCCGGAACAGCACTCCGTTGATCACTTTGCGGTGATCGGACCACTGCCCGCCAGGCTTGCCGTTCGCGGGCAGTAACGGCTCGATCTTCTGCCACTGCGCGTCCGTGAGCTCATGCCGCCGCACCATGACACGCACCTGCCCAGCCCAAGAGCTGATCCACCCAGCCCAGCAAGAGCCATCAGAAACGGCCTAGCTGCCACAGCTGCATCGGGGCGTCGCGCTGCCAGCGACGGTAGACACGACGATGGTTTTGCTCTTGGTGGTTGATCAGTCCGTGATGGGTCAGGATCCGGTGCACCGTGGACCGGCCGGGCACCGGCACCAGCCCGCGCCGGCCCAGCTCGTGGACGATCCGTCGGGCGCGCCAGCGGGGGTAGGAACGGCGCAGTTCGCAGACCAGGGCCTCGACCTCGGCGGACACCTGGTGCGGCGAGACGTGCGGTCGGCGCGACTTATCCACCAGAGCGTCCAGCCCGCCGGCGTGGTACCGCTCGACCCAGGTGTACACCGACTGCCTCGACGCACCGAACTGGCGGGCCACCTGCGCGATCGGCGCCCCGTCCAGCACCTGGAGCACAGCCCGGTACCGGTGCTCGGCTGTGCGTTCACCGGCTGCCCGCTCAGCGGCAGCCCAGCTTCGCCGCTCTTTTCGTGTGCCCCACCGGCTCGGAGCCTCCGCGAAGTAGGCGGACCCCAGCAAGACCAATCTCGTCGGGATTTCCTGCACCCCAACTATCACGTCCGATGAAGCCGCTGCCGATGCAGCTGTACCGGCTGCTGTACGCCGCGGGCGCCGCGACCGCCTCTCAGCTCGTCGAGCATGTCGACGAGACGCCCGCGCTGGTCAGCTGCCACTTGCGCAAGCCGGCCGAGCACGGCTTCGTGACGCAGGCGAGCGGCCGGGGCATCGACGGCCGCAATCGCTGGTGGCAGGTGGCATCCGAAGAGAGCTGGGCTTCCACGACTCGGACTTCGCGGACACGCCCGAGGGCACTGCCGCGGTGGGCGCCATGCCCCGCGGCATCCTCGACACCCCCTCGCCCAGTACCGCACGTATCTCGACCAGAAGTCCGCCTGGGGCAAGGCGTGGACCGCGGCCTTCAGCTCCGAGTGGCTGCTCGAACTCACACCGGCCGAACCGCCGAGATGAGCGACGAAATTGAGCAGCCGGCCCGACGCCGGCGGGAGCGCGGCAAGCCCGCCAAGGGGCCGAGGGCTCCGAGGACCGCGAGCGCGTGTCCGTGCACCTCTACGGTTTTCGCTGCCGCCCGTGCCATCTGCGAACTCGGTCTCACCGGAATCCTCAACGTCGGTATGGTGCTCCTGAACGCCGAACGCGGCTGGGGTCCTTCCGGCTACGCGGTGCGGCACGCCCAACTGCCCCGGCAGCGACCAAGCGTGACCACCTGAGCAACCCAACCGCAACCCAGGAACCAGCCCTCAACAAGGGCAGGTCGGCGTCTCCCGATGAGTGGCGATCACTCGCCGTCTACGACATCCGGCCCACGCAGACAGCCCGCGCACCCGACCCGTTGAGCCGTTCGTTGTGCCGGTGCAGGCCGGGTGCCGCCGCACGCCCGGGACCGGGGCGATGTCCGTCAGCCTGCGGGCGTGCCGATCTGGTTGCGTTCGAGCGCGGAGCGCAGCTTCGAGATGGCGCGGACGGCGGCCGTGGCCGAGGAATCGTTGAGCGTGTCTCCGATCAGCGCGGCGAGTCCATCGACGAATGTCTTCTCCGCCGCTTCGACGAGCTGCGAGCCGTCGTCGGTCAGGGCCAGCAGTGAGGACCGGCGATCGGATGGATTCGGCTGCCGGACGACCCATCCCTGTTTCTCCAGGCGGTCGACGCCCTTGCTGGTCGCCCCGACGCCGACGGCGAACTCGGCGGCGAGGTCCGCCACGCGAGCCCCGGGGCGGTCGCGCAGAAAGCGCAGGAACTCGAACTGCGAGGTGACGATCCCGTGCCGCTCACGGAGACGGTCATTGAGGGCGTTGTACAGGCGCGTCTCGCATCGGACCAGATCGGCGAAGAAGCCCGGTAGGTCGACCACGCCACCGCTTGATTTAGCTGCCACGGCATATAGTGTAATGGAATCTACTTACGGCAGGAGCACACCCTTGAGCAAGGAACAGCGCGCCCGGATCGACGCGATGATGCGACAGCCGCGGCCCGAGAGCCCCCCGTCGGTCGAAGCGCTCCGCACCGGATTCAAGGCGCTCATGGCCCAGATGATCGTGCCCGGCAACATCCGCACCACGCAGACGACGCTCGGCGGCCGACCCGCGCTGCGTGTCGAGCCGGACGACGGCCCTCGCGCCGGGACGATCCTGTACTTCCACGGCGGCGGCTTCGTTTTCGGCTCCCCCGAGACCGCCCTGTCGCTGACCGGACATCTCGTGGCCAAGACCGGCTTCACGGCGCACTCGCTGGACTACCGGCTTGCCCCCGAGCACCCGTACCCGGCCGCGATCGAAGACACCCTGAGCGCCTACCGCGCCCTCCTCGACAGCGGCATAGACCCGTCGACCATCGCGTTCGCCGGCGACTCCGCCGGCGGCGGCCTCACCGTCACCACCTGCCTCGCCGCCCGTGACGCGGGCCTCCCGCTGCCCGCCGCCTTGGTGGCGTTCTCCCCGGGCCTCGACGCCACACGCACGGGCGAGAGCATGGTCACCAAGGAAGGCATCGACCCGATCTTCACCCGAAAGGCCGTCGAGCACACCGGGGCCATGTACCTCGCCGGAGCCGACCCCCACCAGCCGCTGCTCAGCCCGGCCGTCCTCGCCGACCTGACCGGCTTCCCCCCAATACTGATCCAGGTGGGCACGAACGAGATCCTGCTGGACGACTCCACGCGCCTTGCCGCGCATGCGAGGGCAGTCGGAGTGGACGTCATTCTGGACATCACCGCCGACGTGCCGCACGTGTTCCAGTCGTTCGCAGGCGTTCTGGACGAGGCAGACGAGGCACTGGACCGCGCGGCTCTTTTCCTCACCCAGCGCCTTCGCGCGGGGCGCACGGCGCACACGTCAGCGGAGTAGGGTCGCCGCGGCCGCCACCTTGGCTGGGGCCTCGCCCTCGGGCCTTGCTTGCCGTTATCCGGCACCCGGGCGCTGCCCGGGCCGCGCAGCGCCGCGTCCTGGAGCTGCTTGGCGGCCCCGCCGGGCCACAGAGGGCCGCCGCTCCGCACGGTCGGACCAGGTCGGTCCGTGCCCGTGGCTCTCGTTGCTCTCATATAGCTACGGCAAACGGACATGTGGCGCTACGTAACTGCTCTGGTCGTCGTTTCCCCTCGCCCGGGCGTCCCGTTGGGCCCAACGACTGATCTCGGGCGGTGTGGAGGAGTACGGGTGCGGCACGACTGGGAGCGGGAGGACCTGATCGAGGTCTCGACGCTACTCGAAGACGACATGAAGCGGGTGCGGAACAAGTCCGGGGCGGCCCGGCTCGGGTTCGCGCTGTTGCACGCGGCCGCCGGGCAGCAGCCCGCGGCGGCGGAGGACCCGGGCGCGGTCGCGGCAGCGGGTGCTGCAGAACTTTCGGGGCCGGCCGGTGAATTCGGGCAGGGGCCGGATGCAGGACGGGCAGCAGCCAGGCCCGGCGACCGGGCCAGGCGCTGCAGCAGCTGCCGGACACGTTCGGTCTCGTCTTCGGTGCCGAAGTACCGGGTGTCGGCCTGGCCCGGCAGCCGGAACCGCGCGAGGGTGCCCGGGAGGGCGCCTCGCATCTGCTGCTGACCGTCGACGGCGAACGCGTGGGCGCCCAGCTGGAGACACCGACCCGGTGGAGGCGCCGTCCGCCGAGCTGGTCGTCCACCTCGCGCGTGGGTGCACTACCCAGATGCGGTCACTGCCCTGGAGGTGCCGGTGAACGAGGCCGTGTTGCACGAGGCGTTCGCCGTGCCATACGAGAACCTTGGATACGTTCTGCATGCGTGCGCGCTGATGCGTGTCATCGCTCCCGACGGCGTCCAGGCCGAAGCCGAGGTCCAGGCCGCGCTGCAGCACGCTCAAGCCGAACCGGTCGTCGTAGTCGGCACCGCCCCCGGTGCCCTTCCCGCCCTCCTCGCCTCGCTGTACGACCAGCTCGTCCCCACAGTGCCCCGTCCCCGCCAAGCGGCAAGGCCGCAGGACACGATCGAGGAAGCACTCGCAAGACGCCGCCGGGCGGCAGTCATCGTCCACAACGCCCACCTGCTGCGCACCGACGCCCTCTACTGCCTCTACCGGCTATGGAACGTGTTCCAGGAGCACGAGCCACGCCTCCCAGTCCGGCGCGGGCTGGAACAAAGCCTGGTCCGTCCAGGTGAGCGAGGAGCCGTGATTCTGGCGTCGAATGGCCTGGCACCTCTGGCGTGCGGCCGTACAGAGGCGCAGCCGACCACCGCGTGACGGCGGGGGCCACAGCATCGTTACCGCAGGCTGATCACCGTGAACGGATCCTGCCGCCTGGCACCATGACGCGGCTCAGCCCTCGAATAGAGGCTCATAGGGCTCGCCTTCCGGCGTGAAGATGAGGACGAAGTCCTTGCCTGTACCTAGCGCTACGTCCCGCAGGCGGGTCAAAGCGTCCCCTTCAGCAGGGAGGGCAAGGCCGAGGGTCGCGGCGGCATGGTCTCGTCGGGCGACGAGGTCTGGCATGTGCTCCATGTACTCGGCCGCGAGCTTGCGGCTTTCCTCCACGGTGAATGTTTGGCAGTCACGCCACCACGGGGCGACCAGCAAAAGCTGCAGGAGTTCGGGCAAGCCCACCGCGATCAGTGCCGCACGCCCTTCGGAGTCCGCGTACAGAACGGGCCGATCCTCGCCACCTTCACCACAGAAGAAGAAGGTGCCACCGGCTCCGTCACCGGCGAATCCCTCCAGCGCGGCGCCCGAGGCGAGATGGACTTCTTCGCCGTGGTTGCCTCGGTCCAGGTCGAAATCGCCCGGCCACGCCAGGAAACGGGCTGCCTCGTCCTGGTCACGCACGGCAGTGATCAACGACTTCATGCGCGAAACCCTACGGCCCATCGGTTGACAAGCTGTGAGGCTCGGAAATTCATCGTTGCAGGCGAGGGCGGCAATGCGGCGTCGGATGGCACCATCTCTGCGTGTTCGTTTCGCTGGTCTGCAAGATGACCCGGAAGCTGCTGTTCGTCCCGGCGGTGCTGCTGCGCCGCGACACCTCAAGGGACGCCGAGTTGCTCGTGCAACGGCACGAGAACGCGATGCTGCACCGGCAGTCGAAGGGGCCGGTCCGCCACGAGCCCACGGACCCGTTCCGGTTCGCGGCGTTGTCCGCGCTGATACCCCGGCGGCTTTGACACACAGTCCTCCCGGTCACCCCCGGCACGCCGCTGGCCTGGCACCACCGGCTCACCCAGGCCCCGCTCCGCCTCGCACGGCGCCGGGCCGATGTCCTCTTCGCCATGCTCCGCGACGGAACCCTTTACGAACCCCAGCCTGCCAAAGGGGTCTGACCTGCAGAAACAGCTCTACGAGGCGGGCCGTTTCCCGAGATGCGCCGCGACATCCGAACCGATACGCCAGTCGGCAAGACGCCGCGGGCTCACACCGTGAAGGTTGTCCCTGTCCGGATCGGCTCCGGCATCGACCAGCAGCGCCAGCACCGCGCCATCACCTCGATACGTGAATACCACCTGTCGACGCGACCCGGTCGGCATAGGCCGAGGCAGTGGAAGCCCAGCACCGACGTCGCCCGCAGCGACCGTCCCGACAGAACGTAGAGTGTGCTGTGTTGCGGTGCGGAGCAGATCCGCCGGGGGAGGAAGTGTGCCATGGGTGCGTCGTACAGAGACCAGGCCGACGCCTCGCCTGTCAGCGCGGAGCAGGTCATCGCGGAGGCGCGAAAGGCGTTCTTCGTGATGTTCGGGGGCCTCGCGCTCGTCTGGGTTCTGCAGCTCGTCAACTACGCCGACCACTACGCCCTTTCCAGGGACTATGGAGTCAGGTCCGGCGACGTCGGCACGCTGCCCGACATCCTCGTCGCGCCTTTGCTGCATTGGAGCTGGGCACACATCGAGAGCAACTCCGGGCCACTGTTCGTCTTCGGTTTCCTCGCCGCCTACCGAGGTGTGGCCCGCTTTCTCGGTCTGAGCCTGCTGGTCGGCGTGACCAGCGGGCTCGCGGTGTGGTTCTTCGAACGAGGCGACGTGGATACGGTCGGTGCCAGCGGCCTGATCTTCGGATACTTCAGCTACGTTGTCGTGCGTGGACTGTTCGACCGCCACCTGATCGACACGCTGATCGGTGTGGTCATGGCGGCCTCCTTCGCCTACCTGCTCACCGTGGCCGTCCCCGGGACGCCGGGAGTGAGCTGGCTGGGACACTTGGGAGGGCTCATCGGCGGCCTGGCGGGAGCCTGGGTCTTCCGGGACCGGCGCTCGCGGGCCGACACAGGCGCAGGCTCTCGCCAGGGGCCGGGGCCGACCACGCCCGGCAACGTCCAAGTACGCTCCGACCACCCGCGCGCGGACCTCCACAAGGAACTCGGCGACCTCGGTCTGCTCTAGGCCGTGTATCGAAAGTGGATCTCGGGCTGTGAATGATCACCGTTCATGGGGCGGGGAGATCTCACGGACGAGCAGTGGGCGGTGCTGGAGCCGTTGTTGCCGAAGGGTGCCAGGACGGGGCGGCCACCCGTCTGGCCTCGGCGGCAGCTGATCGACGGCATACGGTTTCGTGTCCGGACCGGAGTTCCCTGGCGGGACGTCGCCGTCGAATACGGGCCATGGAACCGGGTCTACGACCTGTTCCGCCGATGGCAGCGGAACGGCACCTGGCACCGGGTACTCACCCAGCTCCAGTCCCTGGCCGACGCGAAAGGCGCGATCTCGTGGGACCTGAGCGTCGACTCCACGGTATGCCGTGCCCATCAGCACGGGGCCGGGGCCCGCAAGCAGGGTGACTCACAGAAGGAACCACCAGGCGGCATCTTCACCGAGCCTGGTGATCACGGGCTGGGACGCTCGCGCGGCGGGTTCACCACCAAACTGCACCTGGCCGTCGAGCAGGGCCAAAAGCCCATGTCGATCGTGGTGACCGCTGGGCAGCGCGGGGACTCGCCGCAGTTCGAACCCGTCTTGGAGAAGATCCGCGTGCCCCGCATCGAGCCGGGGCGGCCACGTGTCCGTCCCCATCGGGTCCGCGCTGACAAGGCATACGCCTCCCGCAGAAACCGCGCCTACCTGCGCCGCCGCGGAATCCGCTGCACCATCCCCGACAAAGCCGACCAGGCACACAACCGCCTCAAGCGTGGATCGCATGGCGGACGGCCGCCGAAGTTCGACAAGGACGAGTACAAACAGCGGCACGCGGTCGAGTGCGGGATCAACCGCCTCAAGAGGCACCGCGCTGTCGCCACGCGATACGACAAGCTGGCGGTCCGCTACGAGGCGACCGTCCTCATCGCTGCCATCAACGAGTGGCTGTGATCAGCACCTCCACAGACGTCCTACGCGACCCTGACCACGTACTTGCCCTGGACGCCGCCCGCCTCCAGCGCCCGGTGTGCCGCTGCTGTCTCCTCCAGGGGGAAGACCGTGTCCACCGCAGGGCTCAGCTTGCCCTCGACCACATGCCGGGCCAGGTCGTCGAAGTCCGCCCGCGTGGGGTTGCCGCTGAAGAAGCGCACCCGGCCGTGTCCGTGGATCGTGCTGGCCGCGAGGTACCCGAGCGACGCAGCGGGCCGTTTCAGGTCGAAGGCGATGGTGACCATGCGCCCGCCGGGATTCAGTAGGCGCCGGAAGGCCCGCAGGTCGGTCCCCGCGGTGTCCAGGACCACGTCGAAGCGGCCCAGTTCCGCCGGCCGCACGGCCCGGTGGTCGACGGCCTTGTGCGCGCCGAGCCCGCGGACGAAGTCGAGGTTGGCTGCGCGGGCCAGGGCCGTGACCTCTGCGCCGTACGCCTGTCCGAGCTGGACGGCGGCGTTGCCGACACCGCCCGCCGCGCCCCGGACGAGGAGTCGTTCGCCGGGGCGCAGCCCGGCTTTGTCCCGCAGCGCGGTGATGGCCGTGGTGGCCACCGGCAGCGCGGCGGCGTCCACCAGGTCAAGGCCGTCGGGGAGCCGGCCGACCCGCTCGACGGGCACGGTCACGTACTCGGCGGCGCTGCCGAACCCGGAGGCGCGGCCCAAGACCCCCCATACGCGGTCGCCGGCCGCGAACCGTGTGACTCCGGCCCCCAGTGCGGCGACCTCGCCGGTGAAGTCCAAGCCGACGCGCTTGGGGAATTTCCGGCCGCTCAGGAGGCGGAGACGGCCGGCACGGGCTGCCAGTTCGCCGCCGTTGACGCTGAACGCACGCACCTTCACCAGGACCTCGCCGGGGGCCGGCTCGGGGCGTGGCACGCGACCCGTGTAGAGCACATCGGGGCCGCCGTAGCGGTCGTAGAGCACTGCCTTCATCATGCGGTCGTTCATCGTTCTGCCTTTGCCGCCGGGGGCCGTACAGGGATCTGACATCGACCGTAAACTCTTAAGTGGACGCAATCGTCCGTTTGGACCAGAAGCGAGAGACAGTGATGGCGGAATCCTCTCGGATCACAGCCCGGGACGGGGTGCGGGCGGACGCCCGGCGCAACCGGGAGCGCGTCCTCGTCGCCGCCCGTGCGGTCTTTGCGGAGCACGGGATCGACGCCCCGATGGCGACCGTGGCCCGACGGGCCGGGGTCGGCGTGGCGACGCTGTACCGGCATTTCCCGACCCGGGACGCCCTGGTGAGAGGCGCGTTCGCGCAGCAGATGGAGACCTGCGCGCGGGCGCTCACCGAGGCTCTGGCCGCCCCTGACCCGTGGCAAGGCTTCCAGCAGCTGGTCGAGACGGTCTGCGCTCTGCAACGGGAGGAACGCGGGTTCCCGGCCGCGTTCGTCGCGGCCTTCCCGGAAAGTACGTCGGAACACGCGCAGTCCCGGCAACGAGCCGAGCGGGACTTCACGACCCTGGTACGCAGGGCCCAGGCGTCGGGCGCGCTGCGGGCCGATTTTCACCCTTCCGACCTCGCCGTGGTCCTGTTGGCACACTGCGGTCTGGTGACCGCCCTACCGGATGATGGTGCAGCGTCCCGGCGCCTGGTGGCCTATCTGCTCCAGTCGTTCCGCACCGACCCGGCCAACAAGCCGCTGCCCCCGCCGACTGCGCTGACACTGCGCAGCCTCCCGATTGCAACTGACAGTCCCCAGGGGCAGCGGCCCCCCAGAGCCTGACATGAAACGGTACCTGCCGCAGGGCACGTCCAGTCCGACAACTCCACTTTCGCAACAGGCGCTAGGTGGCCCACGTGATCCTGGACAACACCTGGATCGAGTGCAACAGCGTCACCGGGGCCGCGAGAACGGCAATGACCTGTGTGGTTCAGCCAAAAACACAAAGCGTTCAACGGGAACTTGCAGTGCTCCTCGGCCCCGACGGCACCCCGCGGCCAGAAGCTGACCAGCGGGCGTAACCGGCGCGGCTGGTGTGCGTTGCGCCCTGCATGGACGAACCACTTTATCCCGCATTGGGTATGCCGGAGTTGTACGCTCCTGCCGCTCTTCACGCTGACGGAGGCGCACCACCTGCTCGACGCCCTCCAGCACATCGACACGCAGGACCACGACCGGGGCGCCCAGGCCCATCACTTCGCCGCCGGCCCGTTCGACTGAGCTAGTGCTCTGACCGGGAAGGTTTGCCGGGTTGGCGGGTGCCGGACGACGTGGCGCTGATCGGCTTCAAGGACAGGTGGACAGCGGGCGCGCCTGGTGGCAGACGCAGATGGCGAGCACTCTTGAACGCCTCGCCGCACTGTGCGCCGCCCGGTGAACGCCGAACTCGGCGTCCTCAAAGGCGCCCTGGACCGCCAGCGCGAGCACGTCCTCGGGATCCTCGAAGGGCTCTCGGAGGAGGATCTGCGGCAGCCGGTGCTGCCCAGCGGCTGGAGCTGCCTGGCGTTGCTGCGCCACCTCACCCTGGATGTCGAACGCTTCTGGTTCTGCGGGGTGATCGCGGGTGAGCCGGACGTGGCCGGACAGCTCACGGCAGGCGCGGAGGCGCACTGGTACGTACCCGAAGGGATGAGCGCCGAGAGGGTCTTCGCCGACTACCGGGCGGCCATCGCGCGCGCGGACGCCGTGCTCGCTGCCGCCGCGCCCGAACAGGAGCCCGCCGCATGGCCCGTGGAGATCTGGCCGACCTGGCGGCTGCCTGACGTGCGGCACATCCTGATTCACGTGCTCACCGAAGTCGCCTGCCACAGCGGCCACTTGGACGCCGTCCGCGAACTGATCGACGGCACCACCTGGCTAGGCGGTAACCCCTACGCCGGCTAGTACGGTGACCGGATGAGGTGCGCCGGGTTCTTCAGGCCACGGTGGCGAGGGAGCGTCCGCCCAGCGGATGCCTTTCTCGCTGCGGATGCGGGCGCGTTCCTTGCGTTCGGCGGCCAGGACGTCGCGGTGGCGGGCGTTGGCGTTGCGCGCCAGCGCAGGTAGGCATGCAGAGCGCGGGTCCGCACGGTGTGGTGGCGGTGGTTGGAGTTGGCGACGGTGAACTGCCGCACCGACCCGAAGTGCCCCTCGATCGGGTTGGCCCAGGACGGCAGGTCGGAGTGAAGCACGGCTCGACCCGGCTCTTCTTCGCCCAGCGCCTGATGGTGTCGCCCTTGTGGGCGGACAGGTTGTCCAGGATCACGTAGATCGGGGCGCCGTCCGGGCGGGCCGCGCGGATCGACGTCAGCTCGGCCGGGGTGTTCGCGGCGCCTTCTTCCTGCAGCTGACTCCCCACAGGGTGTCGTCAACGACCGAGTAGCAGCCGTGGAAGTAACGCACCCCGTGGGTGCGGTGACAGGTCGCGGGATGCCGCCGGGGCCGGCCCTGCTCGGCCCAGCACGACCCGGCGGTGGGCCGGATCCCGAGCGACCCGAACTCCTCGAACGCGAACACCCGGTCCGGGAAGTGCCCCAGCACCTCCTCGATCCGGTCCAGCTTGGCGTCGCGCTCCGGGTCGGGCGACTCCTTCCATGTCTTGGTCCGCTGGAAGGTGACCCCTGCGGCGGGCGAGCAGACACCGTAATGCCTCGCGTCCGATCCTGATCACGCGGCCATGCACTTTCCGCAGGGAGGCGGCGAGTTTGCGGATGGACCACGGGTGAAGGGCTGACCGAGTTTGGCCGGGCGGGTGGTGGCCGTCGCCACGACGAAATCCTCGTCGTCAGGGCTGAACAGGCGGGGACGGCCTCCCGCCCACCGAGGGTCCAGGCAGGCCAGGCCGATCTCGTTGAGCCCATGGAACATATCGCGGACGGTCCTCGTCGGCCTGCACCAGCTTCGCGATCACCGACACCGCGTTCCCGTCGGCCGAAGCGGGCAGCATCATCGCGCGCCGGTACCGTACCGAGCTGGTGCTGCCCCGGCGCACGATCTGCTGCAGCTTCTGCCCTTCCTGCTCGGTCAACCTGCGCACACGAACAGGTTCAGCCACCACACCCCAGCAGCCGGATCAGACCACACGCCATATCCAACCGCTCCGACCACCAACCCGGTGAACTCTCCTGGTCACAGCACTAGCCTGGCTCGGGTTCGTCGTGGATGGTCAATGCTCCGGCGAGGTCGAGGTCGGCGACAGTGCCGTGTGCCCCGGCGCGGACGAGCAGCACTGCGCCGAGCGCGGTGCTCCAGAAGGTCCTGGCCTCCACGTCGAGCGGTCGACGGGCCCTCCAGCCGCGACCGTCGATGAGCCGGCTCACGAAGCGCTCGGATTGCCGGAACAGCAACTGGAGGTGCCGGTCGACCACGGGGGCGAGTTCCGGCTTGGAGATCCCGGCGGCAAGTGCTCGCGCGACCGACGGGAGCGAGGGCATGGCCAGTACGGCGCGGGCGATGTTGCGCCGAAATGTCGCCGCATCTGGGGCTTGGCGACCGATGCGCTCAATCCGTCGGGCGTCGTGCAGCAAGCCGAGAAAGGCGGCGTGCACGAGCAGCGAGTCCTTGGAGCCGAAGTAGTAGGTGACCTGATTGGGGAAGACGCCTGCCGCGTTCGCGATCTCCGCGACGCTCACCTCAGCGCCAGGCCGCTCCTTGCACAGCCGTGCAGTTGCCTCAATCAGTCGGCGCCTCGTCGCGCGACCACGGTCACGCGACCGAGCCGACGTTGATCGAGCTTCGGTTCGCTTCTTCTCCACACTCAAATTGTATGTGATACAACAAGGATCGTTCGCTTGTATCGCATACAAGAAAGGTGGAAGGGCATGCACCGGACCGAAGTCGTCGTGACCGGACTCGGCGCGATCACGCCACTCGGTGGAGACGTGGTGTCTACGTGGGGCGCCCTGCTTGCCGGCGAGTCCGGCATCCGCGGCGGCGTCCTGCGCGGCCACGAGGACGTCGGCCTTCCCGACACCGTCGCGGGGACGATGGCGATCGACCCCGCCGAGTTGCTGCTGCCGGTGCAGGCCAGGCGGCTCGACCGCTCGCAGCAGGCGGCCTTCGCCGCGGCGGCCGAAGCCTGGGCCGATGCCGGTGCCCCGCAGGTGGACCCGGACCGGCTCGCATCAGCGATCGGCACGGGCATCGGGGGCGTACGGACGCTGTTGAAGGAAGACGACGTACTGGAGGCGGCCGGAACTCGGCGCGTCTCTCCACGCACGGTCCCGATGCTCATGCCCAATGCGGCGGCGGCGCTGATCAGTATCGAATACGGTGCACGGGCCGGGGTCTATACGCCCGTCTCGGCGTGCTCTTCCGGTGCCGAGGCGATCGCGCTGGGGGCCAGGCTCATCCGTGCCGGCGAGGCGGACGTGGTCATCGCGGGCGGGACCGAGGCCGCGATCACCCCGATCACCGTCGCCGGCTTCGCCCAGGCACAAGCACTGTCGCGGCATACCGATGAACCCGCGTCGGCGTCCCGGCCGTTCGCCGCGGACCGCAACGGATTCGTGCTCAGTGAAGGCGCCGCTGTCGTGGTGCTCGAAAGCGCCGAGCACGCCGGCGCCCGAGGCGCGCGCGTCCACGCGGTACTCGCGGGCGCCGGCATCGCCGCCGACGCTCACCACATCACGGCACCCGCTCCCGACGGCTCCGGTCAGATCTCGGCCATGCGGAAGGCCCTTGCGCAAGCCGGTTTGGCTCCCGAGCAGATCAGCCACATCAACGCCCACGCCACCGGAACTCCGGTCGGTGACGTCGCCGAGGCACACGCGATCGGGGAAGTATTCGGCCGCGCCACCGTGACAGCCCCCAAGGCGGCACTCGGGCATCTCTTCGGCGCGGCTGGTGCGATCGAAGCGCTCATCGCCGTCCTCAGTGTGGAGCACGGCGTCATCCCGCCGACCCGCAACCTCACCGCGGCCGGTGTCGATCCCGACATCGATCTCGATGTCGTCGCAGAGCGACGAAACGTCCCCCAGGATGTCGTGCTCAGCAACTCCTTCGGCTTCGGTGGGCAGAACGTCTCACTCATCGTCACCGCCGCACGGCACCACGCGTCCCGTACGGCCTCGACGACACCATGACCCACGCGAACGCCCGTTGCCCGCGGAGGGTCGCCGCCGATTGATCGAGCGTTGCAAGACCCGTCCGATCGCGCATGTCGCCGCAGAGATGGGGATTTCCCGAGCAACGGCGTCGAAGTGGGTGAACGGGCACCGGCGGCGGCACGGCGAACTCGGGTTGATCGACCGAAGCTCGACGCCACATCATCAGCCGACTGCGCCGCCAACGTGGTCACACGCATCGAGGAGATGCGGCGTGCCCACACGTGGTCGGCCACTCGCACCGCCCACGAGCTCGCCTCCGACGGGATGGTGATCTCGCGCCGCACGGTCACCCGCCACCTGGCCGCCCTCTGCTCCGGGCTCGCCTACACCGAGAGCTCCCTGACGAGAAGGCGGCCACTGCCCCTGCTGGGGACTGCCCGGGGTGTGCAGGGTGCCGTCGGGCCGGGTGAACTGCGACGTGTACCAGAGGGCGATCGTCTCCCGGGCGACTCTTGCCAAGGCTGGATCGACGTCGAGCCTTTCGGGCAGTGCGGCGGCCGGGTCGGTCTGGCCGGTGGCGGCACGGCAGGCGTCGATGAGACCGGTGAGGTCCGCTGGGTAGGCGGCCTTGAGGCGTTGCTGGTAGGCGTCGGAAAGCTGAGCGCCGAGTGGGCACTCGCCGGTGAGAAGTTCGGAGACGGCGCGGAAGTCGTCGGCGGTGGTCATGGGCCGCTGCCTTCTTCTTTGTCATCCTTCATCGAAGACAAGGTCTCCGGCGGGGTGTGTCATCCGGATGGTGTGACCGTTGGTGATCTTGACGATGTAGTCCACCCTGGTGGTGGAGTGGCCGGTGGACAGGATGAAGAAGCGGTCCTGCTTCTGGGCCAGGAAGGCGGGGAACCCGGCCAGCGAAGTGTCGCCGAGGCGCAGGTAGTCAACGAGGCGGCGGAAAAGCCTGGGCAGGATCACCACCTGGTCAGTGATCGACGTCATGCCAGTCACCTTCGCGCCCTTCGTGGTCACATCTTGCGGCCACAGACCCTTCTTTTCCTCCTGTGCCTTGTGGACCACGTCGGTCAGTTCTTTCCGTAGGTCGGGGAAGAGGTTGTGGTAGTAGGTCGGGTATGCCAGACCGGTAGCCAGCACGTGATGGTGGGCCGTTTTCCGCAGCAGCGCCACGTCGACGTTGATCCACGACCCGCTGGCCTTGGGGGCCTTGCCCTTGCCGACCAGGGCGATACAGCGGCCGTAGAGGTCGGCGCCCCTGGTGAGGATGAAGCCGGGGACCTGGTCGGGTGTCGCGGCGGTGACGGTCTCGTCCTGGTCGCGCTGCACGTTCTTGAACCCGAGCCACTTGAGCAGTTCTGTGGACGCTGCGTGCGCGAACTCCAGGGGCTGGTGAACCCGCGGCGCGGTGCCGTAGTGGGTCTCCAGGGCGTCGCATGGCGTTACACGAGGCTCATAACGGTGCAAAAGTACGCATAGCGTGCGACTGTGGCAATTTCTGACACTTCGCGAGTCAGGGAAATGGTGCAGTCAGCGGGACGTCGCGATGACGGCGCCCTCAGGAAGGTGAGGTGGGCCAGGAGGCTGCCGGCCAGCATGAATTCGCCGTCGGCCGGCCTTCGGCCCAGTCTGATCGGTGGTTACAGCTGCGCTTTGCCGGTGTCGGTAGTCAGTGGGCGTAGACAGTGGGTGTCGTCGAAGAGGGAGCCTTCGGCGAGGCGGGTGACAGTCAGGGCGGCGAGGGCGGCCGCTGCGAGGAGCATGTACATCACGACGATCTGGTGGCGGATCGCGGTGAGGGGGTCGACTCCGGCGAGGATGTGGCCGGTCATGGCGCCGGGCAGGCTGATGATCCCGACCGTATTGGTGGAGTCGATGACGGGGACGAGCGCGGGGTCCACGATGGTGCCCTGGTGCGGGGCGAAGGCGTCGGTAGCGGTGAGACCGAGGCTGAGGCGGGCCTCGATGGCGGGGCGTGCGGAACGGACCTCGTCGGTGAGGCGGGTCGGGGTGAGGCCGGTGGCCTGCATGGCGCCGGAGACGACCATGCCGCCTACGGGGATGACCACGCGGGCCTGGGTGGCGATCACGCCGAGGGCGAGCAGTGTGCCGAGGGTGGCGGCGGCGCCTCCGGCGATGGCTGTGGTGGCGGTGAGTAGGGCTCATTGCAGACCGGGGGCGCGGCGGGGCGACGCGGCCGCCGATGAGCACGATGAGTGCCACTCGGTGGCTCCCGCGAGTCCGGTGTGGCGGAAGACGAGCAGCAGGATGGCACCGACGGCGGCCAGTTGTACGCCGGCGCGTATGGCGGCGACCGTGATCTCGCGGGCCAGGCGAAGACGGCCGTGCCAGACCACGGCGATGGCGAGGAGGACCAGGGCTGCGGAGGCGGCGACTCCCGCCCAGGTGGCGACGGCAGGGTTCACGCGGGCTCCTTGAGGTGGTCGACGCGGAGACCCAGTTCCTCATGGTCCTGGCCGGCGACTGATCCGCCCGGTGGCTGCGACCGGATCCGCCCGGTCGTTGCCGCAGTGCCGGTCACTTGCTGTGGGCGCCCGGAGCGTGGTTCTTCCAGGGGGCTCCGGCGTCGATGGCGATGCGGGTGGTGCTCTTGTCGTGGTGGCCGAGCGCCTGGGCGATGACGGGCCGGGATCTGGAGAACGAGCCGGCGGATGGCGGAGGTGCGGCCTTTCTCGGCGGGGATGCCGAGTTCCCGCAGTGCGCTGCGCAGGGTGCCGGAGTTCGTGGGCCGGCTCGCGCGGCGGCCGGGGAAGCAGTACCGACAGGGCGTATCACGAGCACCACCGGACCGAAACCGCCCACGTGGTCAGCCGCCCCGGGCGGTGGCCCACACGATCGAGAACGGAGGGCAGGCATGAGCGCCGACGTCATCGTCTCGGGCGCGGGACCCGTCGGGCTGCTGACGGCCGCGCTGCTGGACTCGGCCGGGGTGAAGGTGGAGGTCATCGAGCGGCTCACCGAGCGCAGCAAGAACTCCCGTGCCGCCGTACTGCCTCTCCGCGGCCTGGAGGTCCTGACGACGGTGCGGGTCGAGGACGTGCTGAATCACCCACCAGCCGAACTTCCAAGGCCGGCACGTCCCGAGCCCATTCGCTCACCACCTCGTAAGTGTCGGGCCTCGGGACTTCCTCCTCCCCCTTCCCGTGCCGGTAGCCGCAGATGCCCGGCTCCTCTCGAAACGGCCGGCGCCTCTCGCAGCAGCAGTAGCCGACCGCACGAGCGCCGTCGGGATCCCCGTCCCCGGCGATCCTGACGGCAACGTTGATCCGCAGGCCCGCCGGGCGGGCCTGCGGCGGGAGGTCACTTACTCAGGAAGGTGAGGAGTGCTGCGTTGACCTCCTGCGCGTGGGTCCACAGCAGGCCGTGTGGCGCGCCTTCGATCTCGACATAGTCGGCGGACGGGAGCGACTTGTGGAAGGGGCGCGCGGTCCCCGCGACGGGCAGGATCCGGTCGCCCGTACCGTGCAGGATCAGGGCCGGCACGTCGATGGCCGGGATGTCGGCGCGGAAGTCGGTGTACCAGGTGGACGGCGCGGCGGCCGCCGCGAAGAAGCCGCCACCCGCCGCGACGTTCCAGCTGTTGCGCACGGCCTCCTCGCTGATCCTGGTGCCGAGGTTCTCGTCGAGGTTGTAGAAGTCCTTGTAGAAGTCGGTGTAGTACGCGTAGCGGTCCGCCTTGACGGCCGCGACGACGCCGTCGAAGAACTCCTTCGGTGCCACCCCGTCGGGGTTGTCGTCGGTCTTGAGCAGGCACGGCTCCAGGGAGGCCAGGAAGGCGACCTTGGCCACCCGGGCGGAGCCGTAGGTGGATACGTATCGGGCGACCTCTCCGGTGCCCATGGAGAAGCCGACCAGGACGGCGTCTCGCAGGTCGAGGGTCTCCAGCACGGTGTTCAGATCGGCCGCGAAAGTGTCGTAGTCGTACCCGGTCGTCGGCTGGCTGGACTGTCCGAAGCCGCGGCGGTCGTAGGTGATCACGCGGTAACCCGCGTCGAGCAGTACGGCGCTCTGCCGCTCCCAGGAATGGCCGTCGAGCGGGAAGCCGTGAATGAGGACGACCGGCTGCCCGGTGCCGTGGTCCTCGTAGTAGAGGTCGATGGTGGTGGAGTTCTCCTGGCCCACGGTGATGTACGGCAAAGTGTCGTTCCTTCTTCTGGAGTGACTGGTGCGTTCGCGGCATGCGCGGCGCGGG
Organism: Streptomyces camelliae; assembly: GCF_027625935.1. Lineage (NCBI taxonomy): Bacteria > Bacillati > Actinomycetota > Actinomycetes > Kitasatosporales > Streptomycetaceae > Streptomyces > Streptomyces camelliae. The sequence continues at coordinate 9,024,858 of NZ_CP115300.1, read as the reverse complement.
ATGGCTTCACGCTAGGGCGGACGTCTCGCCGCCTGTTGTCCTTCAGCGCATCGCTGCTTGCCTGGAAGTGCCAGGAAGAGCAGGAAGGGGACGAGTGCCGGAGCACTGCCATGCAGGCCTTCGAAGGTGTCCCTCGCCCGCACTCCTCACCGGCACGGATGGACCACAGACGGTGCACCGACAGACAAGTCACCCTCGCCGGCGGCCCCTAGTGTGCTGTCCAAGCCTGCGGCCCGCACCAGCCGAGCACCACGACCGACATCCACAGGGAGTTGTGCCTTGTCCCCTTCCGACAGCCCGACCGTCGTCCTGGTCCACGGCGCCTTCGCCGACGCGTCCAGCTTCGCTCGTGTCATCCCCGAACTGATCGCCCGCTGCCTGGACGTGGTGGCCCCGGCTGTGCCCAACCGCAGTCTGCTCGGCGACTCCGCCTACATCGCCTCGATCGTCCGTGAGATACCCGGACCGGTCGTCCTGGTCGGGCACTCCTACGGCGGCGCCGTCATCACCGTCGCCGGTACGGAGGACAACGTCACAGCGCTGGTCTACCTGGCCGGCTACGCCCTGGAGGAGGGCGAGAGCCTGGGCGAGCTGCAGGGCGGCTTCCCGGATTCCGACCTGGCCACCGCGCTCGTCCACACGCCGTTCCCGATCGAGGGCTCCACCACTCCCGGCACCGACGTGTCGGTCGAGATCGACAAGTTCCCGTCCGTCTTCGCCGCCGATGTCGACCCCCACCTCGCGGCCGTGCTCGCCGTCTCCCAGCGTCCCCTGGCCGCACAGGCCTTCGCCGAGAAGGCTCCGAAGGCGGCCTGGAAGACCAAGCCTTCCTGGGGCCTGGTCGCCACGGCCGACCACACCATCAACCCCGAGGTGGAGCGTTACGGCTACCAGCGTGCCGGCATGACCACTGTCGAGGTCGATTCCTCGCACCTGGTGATGCTCGCCCACCCGGAGCGCGTCATCGAGTTGATCGAGGAGGCCGTCCGGGCCACCGCCCACTGAGCCGATTCCGATCTCGGGAACCGGCTGTCAGGGGACCTTACGGACGCGGTGCTTGCTCAGGGCGGAGATCCGGTTGCACGCGTTGATGGTGATCGCCACCCAGACTCGCGCCAGGCAGCCGGCACGCCCAGGCGCTGAGCGGTCTCGCGGGCGTGCAAAGCGGCCCTGGTGTGCGCGTTCAGGCAGTAGGCGCAGCCGTTGATCTGTGACACACGGAGGTTGATCAGCTCTACCAGGCCACGGTCTCCCCGCCTCGGCAGCGACCGCACGAACCAGGCATGATTGTTGAATATGAAATCATATTCGGATGCGAGAGGGCCCTCGATGAGCAACGTCGAAACGGATCCCGTCGCGCTGCGCTGCGGTGCCGCCGACCACCGTGAGCCCGCGCCGCAGGTCGACGTGCTGTCCGCGCGCGACGTCCCCTTGGGCGGCCCACGGGCCATGACGGTGCGGCGCACGCTGCCACAGCGGGCGCGGACGCTGATCGGTGCCTGGTGTTTCATCGACCACTACGGCCCCGACGACGTCGCCGACACCGGCGGCATGGACGTCGCTCCCCATCCGCACACTGGTCTGCAGACCGTGAGCTGGCTGTTCAGCGGGGAGATCGAGCACCGCGACAGCCTGGGCAGCCACGCGTTCGTACGGCCCGGTGAGCTGAACCTCATGACCAGCGGGTACGGTATCAGCCACTCGGAAGTCTCCACCGCCGCCACCACGATCCTGCACGGCGTCCAGCTGTGGGTGGCTCTGCCGGAACAACACCGGAACACCTGCCGGGACTTCCGGCACTACGCGCCGAAACCGGTCCGGGTGGGCGGGGCGGAAATCAGAGTCTTCCTGGGATCCCTCGCGGGTGACACCTCTCCGGTGCGGACGTTCACTCCCCTGCTCGGCGCCGAACTCGTCCTCGACCCGCGCTCGACGACCACACTCCCCGTAGCGGCCGCCTTCGAGTACGGCCTGCTCGTCGACCAAGGGGTTGTCCGCATGGCCGGAACACTCCTGCACCCGGCGGAACTGGGCTACCTCGGCACGGGAAACGACACCTTGACGCTGACGAACGAGTCGGACACCCCCGCTCGGGCGGTGCTGCTCGGCGGCACGCCGTTCGAGGAGCAGATCGTCATGTGGTGGAACTTCATCGGCCGTAGCCACGAGGACATCGTCGACGCCAGGAAAGCCTGGGAGAACGCGTCCGACCGCTTCGGCAGCGTCGAAGGTTACGACGGCCACCGCCTTCCCGCGCCCGCCCTTCCGAATGCCACCATCGCGCCACGCAAGAACCCGACGCGTCACTGAAAGGCCCCTGATGACACAGCCCGCCGCCGCTCCGACTGTCGAGCGAGTGAACACCAAGCACCGGTACGAAATCCTGGTCGACGGCAAGACCGCAGGCCTCACCGCGTATCGCGACCACGATGACCAGCGCGTTTTCTACCACACCGAAATCGACGACGCCTTCGCCGGTCAGGGCCTGGCTTCGATCCTCGTCCAGCAGGCCCTGACCGATGTACGTGCCGTGGGGAAACGCATCGTGCCGGTCTGCCCTTACGTGGCCAAGTTCCTGAAGAAGCACGCCGAGTTCGCCGACATAGCCGACCCCGTGACCCCAGAAGTCCTGCGATGGCTTGAGACCGAGCTGGAGCACTGACCCAGAGCACCGGCGGTACGGGCTCTGCAGGCTCATCTCTGATGGAGATGACTGACATTCCGAACCATCGCCTCAGACGGGGAAGCACCCAGAGCGGACCGACGCTTACGACTGCGTGACGGCATCGAAGAAGCTGCCGGCCACGCCATGGCACTACCGCCCGCGCCGGTCTCCCGGCTCGCCCCGCCAAGAAGGTGCACATGTCCGCATCATCCGAACTCAGGACCTCGCGTCGGCCCGCGACCGCAACGGCCCCGCACGGCGTGCCGGGGTGGCTGGTCGCACTCCTGGCCGTCGCCTCCGGCATGACGGTCGCCAACCTCTACTACGCCCAGCCCCTGTTGTCCTCCCTGAGCGGTGTCTTCCACACCAGCACGGCCACCGCCGGGGCACTGATCACGCTGACCCAGGTCGGCTACGTGATCGGCATGCTCTTCCTGGTCCCGCTCGGCGACCGGCTGGAGAAGCGCAACCTGGTCACCGTCCTGCTGGCGGTCACGGCCCTCGCCCTCGTGGCGGCGGGACTCGCCACCAGCTTCCCCATGCTGCTGATCGCCTCGCTGGTCAGCGGGGCCACCTCGGTCGTCGCCCAGATCCTCGTGCCGTTCGCCGCCGGCCTCGCTCCTGACCACGCCCGCGGCCGCATCGTCGGCCGGGTGATGAGCGGCCTGCTCACCGGCATCCTGCTCTCCCGCACGCTGAGCAGTCTGGTCTCGGACCTCGCCGGCTGGCGTGTCGTCTTCCTCGGCTCCGCCGCCCTGATGGCCCTGCTCGCCGTAGCCCTGCGCACGGCCCTGCCGCAGCACGCGCCGACCACGACCATGCCGTACCACCACGTACTGCGCTCCACCGTCCGGCTGGTGCGCACGCACCCGGCACTCCTGCGCCGTGGTCTCTACCAGGCGGCGATGTTCGGCGCCTTCAGTGCCTTCTGGACCACGGTCTCCTTCGTCCTGACCGGCCCCCGCTTCCACTACTCCCCCGTCGGGGTCGGCGTGTTCGCCCTCGTCGGCGCGGCCGGAGCGGCCATCGCCCCGTTCGCCGGGCACTGGGCCGACCGTGGGCTCGTGCGCCCCATGACCGGCATCGCCTTCGTGGTCGCCGCCCTGGCGTTCGCGCTCGCCGGGTTCGGCGGACACAGCGTCGTGCTGGTCGCCCTGGCCGCGATCCTCGTCGACATGGCCGTGCAGACCACCCTGATCCTCGGCCAGCACACCGTCTACCAGCTCGACCCCGCCGCCCGCGCCCGCCTCAACAGCGCCTTCATCGCCATGTTCTTCGTGGGCGGCGCGGTCGGATCGCAGCTCGGATCCGTCGTCTACCACGCCGGAGGCTGGACCGGCCTCACCGCACTCGGTGCTGCCCTCCCCCTCGTCGCCCTCCTCTACTGGACCACCGAACGCCGGAAGGGGACGGCAGCGAAGCCGAGCCCGGCAGGCCGGTAAGCCTGGGTCCGCGCAGGTCGGGCTCAGTTCGCGGTCAGCTTGTCCCTCAGCTGGCCGCGCGAGGTGATCCCGAGCTTCGGGAAGATGCGGTACAGGTGCGCGCCGATCGTTCGCGGTGACAGATACAGCTGCTGGCCTATCTCCTTGTTGGAGAGGCCTTCCGCTACGAGCTGGGCGATCTGCAGCTCCTGAGGTGTGAGCAGGTCCCAGTCGGTACGGCTGTGACGCTTGCCGCCCTCGCCCGCCGCACGGAGTTCCTGGCGTGCCCGTTCGCACCATGGCTCCACGCCAAGGGCCGCGAAGGACTCCCGGGCGATCCGGAGCGGAGCGCGGGCTTCCATCACGCGGCGACGCCGTCGGAGCCAGGCCCCGTGGGCGAGCATCAGCCGGGCGCGGGCAAAGGGCGTATGGGACATGTCCAGATCGAGCGCCGACCGGAAGTACTCTTCCGCATCCTCGTCGTCGGCGAGCAGCGCATGGGCGAATCCCAGGTTTATCCGGATCAGTTGGGCCTCGCTCGATCCGGCGGACGCGTCGAGCCGGTGCAACGCGGCTCTCGCCATGGCTCGTTGGTCATCGCCCGTCGCGGCCTCGGCCAACTCCGCGATGGCGATGGTCTGCAGGAACGGGTGGTAAGCCGGGTCGGCCGGGTCGAACACCCGCCAGACACAGTGGAACGCCTCTACGTGGTTGCCGGCGGCGAGGCCGATGAGGCCACGGGTGATCTGGATGAACGCGAGATTGGAGGGGTTGGCCACGGACAGCCCTTGCCGCTCCGCCTCGCCGATGACGGCGAGCGCCGTGTCGAGATCCCCGTGCAATGCGGCGAACTGCGCCTTCGCGATCCGCGCACCGGTCAGCCAGCGCGGCTGGGCGTTCTCCTCGGCCAGCCGCATCGCCTCGGCCACGGCCGGGAGTCCGCTCTCCCAGTCGACGGTGTGCACGGTGCTGAACGCGAGGGACACCAGAGTCTGAGCCAGCAGCCCCAGACGGCCCTGGCCACGCAGGCCGGCCGTGGCGTGCCGGAGAAACCCGGAGGCGTGGTCGTATGCGTTCGCCATCGTGGCCGCAGTGCCCAGGGTGGCGGCGGCCAGAGCGTCGTAGCCGCCCTGTCGTTCGAGGCGCTCCAGGCGTTCGAGGACCGTGGCCGCCCTTTCCACCGGGGTGGCTGCTGCCAGTGTGTACACCAGGTCCGGGTGGAGCTCCGAAACGGGTAGCCGCTCGGCCGCAGCCACCACGCGCTCCCGCAGTTCCCGCCCCGGATCCGACCACCAGCACCGTCGCGCGGCCATGCGCAACAGACGCAGGGCCAGTTCGGGATCGCCGGCTTCACAGGCCCGCTCCGCTGTGGTGATCAGCAGATGGAGCCGGGGCGTGCTCGTCGCGACATCCACTTCGAGCCCCTCGCGCAGCAGGAGCAGCCGTGCCCGCTCCAGCACGCCGAGTTCCAGCTGTTCGGCCTGCTGCTGGACGCTGTGCCAAGCCGACTGCCTGTGCGGTGGCGGGCCGGGTTCCGGCACGCGATCGACTGAGGGGCGCCCATGACACCTGTGATCGACACGGCCGGATTCCCGGACGGCGGGAACAGCGTCCGCCGCTGGAGCCGGGCTGTCTCCAAGGCCACGGTGCCGGTGACGGTCGCTTCGTACGGGGCGCCGACCATGGAAGGCCGGATGACGACCCACCCGCTGGGGCACTTGCTCTTCGTCACGACAGACGCGGATCCGCAGTGCTTCACTCGCAGCCGACGACGGATCGCCCGTGATGCCGGCCAGACCGAGGCCTTCGTGGTGATCGCCGTCGTGGGGGACTGCGGAGCTGTGCTGCAGCAAGGCGGGAGGACGGCCGAGCTCACCGCCGGAACGCTTGCCCTGTGGGACACGGAGCGCCCGCATGTGGTCGACTTCCCGCGCGGTGTGCACATAAAGGCCTGCCTCGTCCCCCGCCGCGCCATCGGCGTACGGGACGACGAGCTGGAACGGGTCACGGCCACCGTGATCGACGCGGATGGTCCGGTGGCTGCCCTGGTCGCTCCGCTTCTCGTGACCCTGGCCGAGACCGCCGTGGACTGCCCTGAGCATGTGGCCGACCGGCTGGCCCGCAACTTCACTGACCTGGTCACCACCCTCATCGCCGAGCGGGCCACCGGTGACGTGGCGGACACGGTCGGTTTCCGACATGCCCAGGCCTGGGAAGTCCGCGCCTACGTGGACCGGCACCTCGGGGATCCGGAGCTCGGACCGGAGACCATCGCGGCTGCGCACAGCATGTCCGTCCGGTCCCTCCACAAGCTCTTCGAGGGGGAGAGAACCACGGTCAGCCGCCTGATCCAGCGCCGTCGGCTGGAGGAGTGTGCCAGGGATCTCGCCAGGAGCGACAGCGGTGACAGGACGATCTCCGGCGTGGCCCGCCGTTGGGGCTTCAACAGTCCGGCCCACTTCAGCCGACTCTTCCACGCCGCGTACGGCATGCCTCCGAGCGGGTGGCGCGACACGCGCGGCGGCGCTGCGCCGTCCGACCCGTCAGCCGTGGTGGACGGGCCTCTCCCGGCTCCGGCGGAGAACGATCGCGTGACGCCGGGTGATCCCCGTCATGCTCCCCGTCGTCGTGAGAAGCGCAACCGAGGACCCTCAGTGGCGAAGCGCTCGAAGACAGTGGACTTGACCTGCGGCGAGGCGGCCACGCACGGTGGACTCGTGGGGAGCCGCGACCTGCGGGACTCCCCACACGGCCTCATGTGTTTCCACGCCGCCGGAGAACGTGGGCAAGGGCCGATCCCGGCTTCGGCGGGCGAGTGCGGACAGGAAGGGGCATAAGTGGCGGGGTCGAACGACTCACTGTCCCGCAGCGGTCTGCGCGGCCGAGAGGTCGAGCTCGAAGAACTTCAGACACTGATCGCCTCGGTGGCTCGCACCGGAAGCGGCGCCTTGGCCCTGCTCCAGGGGGAACCCGGCATCGGCAAGACCACGCTGCTCACCGAGGCCGTCTCCCGGGCCAGGGCGGCAGGATTCTCGGTCGGCCTCGGCAAGGCCGACGAGTTGCATCACATCGTGCCGCTGTCGTCGTTGGCGGCCAGCGTCCTGCATGGCGATCAGCCACTGTTGTCCGGCGACGCCTTCGCCGATCTCGCGCGGAATCAGGATCAGCGGATCTGGCTGGTGGAGCGCCTCGCGGAGGCGATCGAAGCCAGAGCCGGCCGTGTGCCGGTGCTGATCGCCCTGGACGACGTGCAGTGGGCCGACCCGCTGAGCCGGTTCGCCCTGAAGCAGCTTCCGGCACGCCTGCGCACCTCGCCGGTCCTGTGGATGCTGGCCGGGCGACCGGATCCCGCTGGGCCGGCGGAAGAGATCGTCACGGCCGCGGCCGGCGAACTCCCGACGGTCACTGTGCCCTTGGGGCCGCTGTCCGGCGCGGCCATCAGCCAACTGGCCGACGACGCCCTGGGGGCAGCCGTCGACGAGCGGGTACGGGACCTGCTCGACGGGGCCGGAGGGAACCCGTTTCTCGCGGTCGAGATGCTCACGGGACTGGGTACCGCCGAGGCCTCGGGTGATCTGGTGCCCTCCACACTCGTGGTGGGTGTGCGCGGCAGACTCAGATCCCTGGAGCCCAGCACCCTGCGCTTCCTTCAGATGGGAGCTGTGCTGGGGCGCAGGTTCGGCTTCCATGACGCAGCCGCGCTGTGCGGCCGACCGCCCGCCACGCTGATCCCCGCGCTTGAGGAGGCAATGCGCGCCGGGCTCCTGGACGACGACGGCGACGATCTGGTCTTCCGGCACGATCTGCTGCGCCAGGCCGTCTACGTCGACATCCCGCCGTCCGCCCGGAAGGCCCTGCACCGGGAGGCCGCCGGCCACCTCGTCTCCGCGGGCCGCCGGCCGATCGACGCGGTGCCGCACATCCTCAGGGGCGCCCTGCCCGGAGACGAGGAGTGCGTGGCGCTGCTGCGGCGAGCCGGCGAGGACGTGCTGCCGGTCACGCCCGGCCTCGCGGCCGACCTCATGACGCGCGCCCTGGAACTGGTGCCGTCCGCACGGCCGCTGACGTTCGACGTGGGTGAGCAGGCGATCCTCTTTCTGACCCGGGCCGGCAGGAGTCAAGAAGCTCTGTCGACAGGCGACCGGCTGCTGGCCTCCCGACCGCCACTGACCGTGTTCAGCCGGTTGCAGGCCGCTCTCGGCGGGGCGCTGTGGAACCTGGATCTCACCGAGGAACTGCGCCGCCGGACCGAATCGGCCCTCGGGCTCGGGGGTGCCGCCCCGGAGGTCACGGCAAGGCTGTCCGCCCTGCGGGCCCTGGCTCTGTCCCGGGGCCATGATCTTGTCACGGCGCGCGAGGCCGGTGAGACCGCGCTGCGTGCCGCCACCGCGACCGGTGACCGGGAGGCGCACGTCCTGGCTCTGTCCGGGCTCGGCGAGATCGCGCAGAACGCGGGTGACAACGCGGTCGCGCTGGAGCGCTTCGCCGCGCTCAGCGCCATCGATTCCGCTTTCCTTCCGGAAGAGATCGTCGCGCACTTGCACGTGGACGACTTCGCGTCCGGTGAACGACTGCTCCTACGGGCGGCGGACAATACCAGGTCGATGCGTCAGGCGATGATGCTGTGGGCACAGGGCCAGTACGATCTGGGGCTCGGCCGGCTCGATGACGCCGACGCCGACTTCGCGACCATGGAACGCCTGGAAGACGAAGTACAGGCATCCGTCCAGCAGGTGAACGGTCGCGTGATCCGCTCCCGGATCGCCCTGCTGCGCGGCGACCGGGAAGCGGCGCGGGAGCACCTGGTCGCAGCGCGGGAAAGACTGGTGGTCAAACCGAACCCGGGCAACACGGCCGCGGTGCGCTTCCTGGAGGCGGTCCACGCAGAGGCCGACGGGGACATCGGGCTTGCAGTCGACAAGATCCGACAGGTACAGCAGCAAGGTTTCTTCATGCGCTGGCGGCTGTTGCGCGACTGGGTCGACTTCGCGATACGCATGGCCCTGCGCGGCGCGGAGCACGAGCTCGCCGAGGACCTGGCAGCACAGGCCGAGGCCCACGCCGCGCGCAACCCTGCCGTGCCGACCGCCACGGGTATCGCGGCACAAGCCCTCGGGCTCGTGAAAAACGACCTCGCCATGCTCGAACACTCCGTGGAGCTCCTCAAGGCAAGCCCGCGCCCGCTGGTCCGGGCCGCCGCCTACGCCGATCTCGGACAGGCACTCCTGGCGGCGGGCCGCAGACCTCAGGCGGTGGCCGCCCTGGCTCAGGCCCATGGCACGTTCGCCGAGTCAGGCGCCCACGCCGCGGCGGCGCGCCTACAGCGCGATCTGGACGGTGCGGGGGCCGGCAACCGCAGGGCTGCGACCACACAGCGCCCCGTCCAGGGATGGGGGGCCCTCACAGCCTCGGAGAAGAAGGTCGCGCGCCTGATCGCCGAAGGCCACACCAACCGGTCGGCCGCCGACGCCCTGGTCGTCTCTCCGCACACGGTGAACACTCACCTGACCTCCGTCTTCCGCAAGCTGTCGGTGAACTCACGGGTTCAGCTCGCCAACCTGGTCATGGCCTTGCCCGACGACTGAGAGGACCTGTGGGTGATTGGTACGTTCGCGCGATGCCCCGTCGTGACTGAATCCACTTTGCTGGGAATCCGAACTCGATCGGAGGGCACCGCCATGCCATCTGTCCCCCCACCGCCCACCATCGTGCTCGTGCACGGGGCGTTCACCGATGCCTCATCCTGGGCGGCGGTCACCGGCCTCCTTCACACCGCCGGACTGACCGTGCGCGCCCCGGCGAACCCACTGCGCGGCCTGGCGCAGGACGCCGCCTACATCAGAAGCGTGGTGCGCGACATCGATGTCCCCGTCGTGCTGGTCGGCCACGACTACGGCGGCGCGGTCATCACCCACGCCGCCACCGACGCCGACAACGTCGTGTCGCTGTGCTACGTCGCCGGGTTCGGCCTCGACGCCGGCGAGTGCGTCCTGGACATCACGCACCGCTTCGCCCCCGCGCCGGGGGCCGACGCGACCATCACCGCCGCCCTCCCCACTCAGGTTCCCGGCGGCCCGGACCGCGAGCTCTACATTCGTAAGGAACGGTTCCCGCAGGTGTACGCCGCCGATCTGCCGCCACGTGTGAAGGATGCGATGTCCGTGGCGCAACGCCCGATCGCCCAGCGCGCGCTGACCTCCAGATCTGGCACGCCGGCATGGGCCTCCAAGCCGTCCTGGTACGCCATCGCGACCGCCGACCGGATGCTCAACCCCACCGCTCAGCGCTTCATGGCGCAGCGCATGGCTGCCACCGAATACGTGCTGGACGGCTCGCACGCAGTGGTGCTGTCCCAGCCCGCCGCCGTCGTGGCGATGATTCGGGAAGCCGCCGAGCGGGGCAATGGTCGCGGCGACGGTGACGTGCTTCGACAGGCCCTCTGAGCAGGTGAAACCGTGAAGCCCTATAACATGCGTTCGAACGGAAGGTGCCGGCATGGACCACCTTGACGGCACCTCTGGAGTTCGCCCACCCTCGCGATACCGACCCCGCCCACGGACGTCACGTCATTCGGTAAAGGCACCAGCATGATCTCACCGGCCAGACCGCCTGCGCGTCGGATCGCCGCCCTCTTGACCGGAACCATTGCCCTGGTACTCGCCGCCACCGGGTGCGGCGGCGGCTCCGCCCCAGACAAGGTCACCTCCATCACCGCGCTCGACTACTACACCGATGAACCCGAACACTCCCAATGGGGCGAGATACTCACCTCCTGCGGCAAGAGCGCCGGTGTGAGGGTCGAGCAGACGAGCGTGCCGGGGGCGTCGCTCATCCCCAAGGTCCTTCAGCAGGCGTCGTCGCGGACCCTTCCCGACCTGCTGATGCTGGACAACCCCGACCTCCAGCAGATCGCCCAGACCGGCGCGCTGACCCCGCTGGACCAGTACGGCATCGACTCCAGCGGCTTCGCCAAGGGCATCCTGTCGGCGGGCACCTACGACGGGAAGGTGTACGGACTGGCGCCCTACGTCAGTACGATCGCCCTCTTCTACAACAAGGACATGCTCGCCAAGGCCGGTGTCTCCGTGCCGAGGACATGGGACGAGCTGAAGACGGCGGCGGCCAGGCTGACCCGTCCCGGACGCTACGGCATGGCGGTCGACGCGAACGCCACCTTCGAGGGCACCTGGCAGTTCCTGCCCTTCCTGTGGTCCAACGGCGGCGACGAGAAGCGGCTGGACACCCCGCAGGCAGCGCGGGCACTCCAGCTGTGGGTCGACCTGGTGAAGAGCGGATCCATGTCGAAGTCGGTGCTGAACTGGACACAGGCCGACGTCCACGATCAATTCGTCGCCGGCAGGACAGCCATGATGATCAACGGCCCCTGGCGGATCCCCGCCCTGGACACGGACAAGAACCTGCACTGGGGAGTGGCCCCCATCCCCGTCCCCCGGACGGGGCAGACCCCTGTCACACCGCTCGGCGGTGAGGTGTGGACGGTCCCGCAGAACGCTTCCAAGGCCCGGCAGCAGAAGGCCGCCCAGGTCCTCGCCTGCCTGAACAACTCCTCGACCATGCTCGCCCTGGCCAAGCAGCACTTCACCGTGCCCTCCCGCACCACAGTGGCCGCCCGGTACGCCGAGCAGGTCCCGTCGATGGCCGCCTTCGCCAAGAGCGTGGAAGCGGCGCGGGCCCGTACCAGCGAACTCGGCGTCAAGTGGCCCAAGGCAGCGACCGGCATATACACCGCGATCCAGTCCGCGCTGACGGGCGAGCAGACACCGGAGGAAGCCCTCAGACATGCGCAGCAGATCGCGACGAGTAACTGACCCATGCTCCAGGGAGCGGCTGGCCCAGTGGATGTTCCTCGCGCCGGCCGGGGCATACCTGCTGCTGTTCTTCGGCTACCCGATCGTCAAGAACGTCGTGATGAGCTTCCAGCAGTACACGACCACGACGTTCTACACGGGTGACGCGCCGTTCGTGGGGCTGAAGAACTACGCGATGATCCTGACCTCTGACCTGTTCCCCAAGGCCCTGGTGACGACGCTCCTGTTCACCGCCGGCTCCCTGTGCGGGCAATTCGTCATGGGACTGGCCTTCGCCCTGTTCTTCCAGCGCCGCTTCCCACTCGGCGGAGTTCTGCGCTCACTCCTGCTGCTGCCGTGGCTGCTGCCGCTGGTCGTCTCCGGAGCGACATGGAGGTGGATGCTCGACCCCGACACAGGAGTCGTCAACGCAGCGCTGCGCCACCTCCACCTCTCGCCGTCCGGGGTCCCCTGGCTCACGGGCACCTCACAGGCGCTGGTGTCGGTGATCCTCATCAACATCTGGATCGGGATCCCCTTCAACACCGCGATCCTGTACGGCGGTCTCCAGGACATCCCCACGCACCTGTACGAGGCGGCGAAGCTGGACGGCGCCGGTCCCCTGGCGTCGTTCCGCCATGTCACCTGGCCACTGCTGCGGCCCGTGGTGAGCGTCGCGCTGGTGCTGGGCGTGGTCTACACGGTCAAGGTGCTGGACATCATCCTCGTGGTGACGGGCGGAGGACCGGCGAACGCCACGGAGACCCTCGCCACCCAGTCCTACGAACTGTCCTTCCAGCAGTTCGAGTTCGGGCGCGGTGCCGCGATGAGCAACGTACTCATCGTCATCTCGCTCGCCTTCGCCCTCGTCTACCTGCGCGCCGGCCGTCGCGCCCGGAACGTCGACGAGGCGATCTCGTGAAGCGCGCACCGGCCCGTGGCTGGCCGTCCACCATCGTCGGGATCGCCCTGCTCGCGTTGATGCTGTTTCCCGTCTACTGGATGGTGAACGCCTCCCTCCAGCCGGCGGGCAACACACTGCAGGGAGGCTGGTTCCCCTCCCATCCGGACCTCGGCGGATACGTCACCGCACTGCGCGATCAGGGACGCAACCTCGTCACCAGCCTCGTCGTGGCCCTCGGCAGCGTCGCCCTCAGCCTCGGGCTCGCCGCGCCCGCCGCCTACGCACTGGCCCAGTTCCGCATCCGCGGAACCAACCTCGTGCTCATCGGCATCCTGATCACGCAGATGGTGCCGGGAATCGTCGTGGCCAACGCGCTCTACAGCGCCTACAACGATCTGGGACTCCTGAACTCCTACCTCGGACTGATCCTCGCCGACTCCACCGCGGGAGTCCCCTTCGCGATCATCATTCTGCGTGCGTTCATGCGGAACATTCCCAGGGACATCATCGAGGCCGCGCACCTCGACGGCGCCGGCAGGCTGCGCGTCTTCCGCTCCGTGGTGCTCCCGGTGAGCAGGAACGCGTTGATCACCGCGGCCGTCTTCACCTTCCTCTTCACCTGGAGCGACTTCCTCTTCGCCCTCACCCTGACCACCACGCAGACCGTCCGGCCGATCACCCTGGGCATCTACCAGTACATCGGTGCCCACACGAACCAGTGGAACGCCGTCATGGCCACCACGGTCATGGCGTCCGTCCCCGCCGCCGTCCTGCTTGTCGTCGCTCAGCGCTACGTCGTCGCCGGTGCCACCGGCGGAGCCATCAAGTGAGGGGCATCTCGGTCCGGCACTCCTGATCTAGCGGATTCACGCGATGTGCCGGCCCAGGCCGGCTGGCACGGTGTTCTGGAAGGCATACCGCCTTTTCGGTGACCGGGCTGTCCGGTGACCGGATCCGAACCGCCTGTCGATCAGGATGTCAAGGGGGCCAGATGTCCGTCGTCCTTTCCACCGCGGAGCTGTCGGCAGCCGACCGGAGAGAGCGCTGGCATGAAGCGGTGTCCCAGGCGTTCGTACCGCTCGATGTCAATATCCTGGAGGAAGATCCGTCGCCGGGAAGAATCGTCACCCACCAATTGGGTGTCACACAGGTGTCGGATGTCCAGGCCGGGTCTCAAGAGGTGACACGTAGCAAACGCCTGATAGCCCGGGACGGGAAGGAATTCCTTATCCTCACGCTTCAGCGCAGAGGCAGCGCCGTCAAGGAGCAGGACGGGAGAGAGTGCCTGATAGAGCCGGGAGATTTCTCCATCTCTGATTCGTCTCGCGTGTTCAGAAAGAAAGTGGAGCGCGAGGCCTGCTTCATCTCCTTTCAGTTCCCTCGAAAGGAGCTTCGCGTGCGGGACGAGGACCTGCAGGCGTTGACTGCGACAGCGTTCTCGGGTCGTGGCGGAAGTGCCGCACTGGTGGCGACCTACTTCACGCGCTTGGCGCGCGAAACAGCGGGCTTCGACGACTTCGTCGGCCGTCAGTTCGTCGCCACCGGGCTCGACCTGCTGGCACTGTTCATCAATGAGCGGCGCGGCCGCTTCACGCCTCAGGCTCCCGAAACTGCCGCGGCCATGATGGTGCGAGTGAAGGACCACATCTTGCAAAACCTCTCCGACCCGGACCTGTCACCCACCACGATCGCCGCCGCCCACTTCATTTCGGTGCGCTACCTGCACAAGTTGTTCCAGCTGGAGGGAAGCACCGTCGGTGAGTGGATCCGGATGCAGCGACTGGAGCGGTGCCGTCGGGATCTTCTGCGGTCCCCAGCTCTGGGACTCGGGGTGGCGGCCGTCGCCCGGCGCTGGGGTTTCGTGAGCCCCAGCCATTTCAGCCGTGTTTTCCGTGCCGCTTATGGCATAGCGCCTCGCGACTGGCAGCTTCACGGCCTGTCCGGTGAACAGCACACGGCTGAGTGACGTTTTCTCGGCAGAACGATTCACGCGGTGCGGCTCCTGGAGAGCCGTGCCGGTACGAGTCGGGGTAGCGGCGGACCCGCGCTGGTCCAGGCCGCACGCGTTCTTCACTTCCACACCACCGATGCGCTGCCCGTCGACCGCAGACGGACGTAGTGGCGCCAAGCTCTGTCCCGGACGTTCAGCGTCGTGGACATGACCGTCCCTGCGAAGACGAGTGCGTGGTCGTCAAACTGATGAGCAGAGGTGTCGCCCGGCTGGAGCAGGACGGCCGAGAAGCACTCCTTGGGCCGGGGACATCTTCGTCTACGACATGGCGCACCCCGTCCGGTTGAGTCCTCCCCAGTCCCTCCGGAGGAAGTCCCTTGTCCTGCCGAGAGACGTTGTGGGCCTGGGCGAGTTCGGTGCGGCTCACATCACAGCCTCCCCACGGACCCAGGCCACGATCGCCACAGTGGCGCACCAATGGGGGTTTCACCAGTGCCGCGCATTTCAGCCGGGTGCTTTGGGCCGCCTACGGAATGAAACCTCTGCCCGGTTCTTTCTCGTGCCACGTTCCGTGCATTCCGAGACAAGATGCTCCGACCCCGGGATTTAGAATTATTCAAAGGAAATCCGCTTTTGCAGCCCTTGTTGGGGAATGAAATGATCCAGCCTCCAGCCTCATTCATGTACATGGTGACCGTGCTCGTCAGTGTCCATGACGAGCTGCCGGCCCCGCTGCCTGCGGAGCTGCACTACGACATGTCCGACCCCTACGCCGTCCGACTCTCCCTCGGCGCACCCGCGGCCAGACCCGTGCACTGGGTGTTCGCCCGCTCACTGTTCACGGAGGGCCTGCGCCGGCCTACCGGTACCGGGGACGTGCTGGTGATTCCCCGTCACCGTTGCCACCCGAACTCCGTGCGTGTCGTCCTGCGGTCCGCCGGCGGCGCAGCCCTGATCGACATCGCGGAGTCAGCGGTCACCGCGTTCGTGCAGCGGACGGTCTCGCTCGTGCCCCCGGGCACGGAGAGCCTTCACATCGACATCGACCGTGCCCTCGCCGAGCTCACCGGCAGGCGGGACTGAACCGGCCTGGGCCGAGGACGCCGGCGACGACGATGCCAAGGACGAGTGGACGTGGTCCGCATCCCGCCTCGCTCCCGGGATCGCCGCAGTGCCTGGCATCAACGCGTTCGCCTTGACCACAGAAGCACGGGTGCGCGCGACACCGGCGTGCTGCCCTCACTCCGCCCCACCAGTGTTGGGGGCCGTTCCCTTCACCCTGCGGCATCAGTTGACTTGGCGTCGTCCGGCGCGGTCGTACCCGTCCAGGCCCGGTCATCCAGCCGGCGTCACCCCGACGTGTCCATCGCATCGGCCGTCTCCTCCGTCTCCGGCACCACAGGACCCGCGGCGGCGTCGAATGCGTGGGTCACCTCCGGGGCGGTGTCCGTCACCAGCAGGCGGCGGGCCCGCTCCTCGTAACGGCGGTCGGTGGCCGTGAGCCGGCCGTGGTGCTGGGCGAGATGCTCCGACCACGAGGCGACCAGGTAGTTCTCGATGAACCGCTCCCGGTCGTTGCCGTCCTGGTAGAGCCCCCAGGTGAGGGCTCCCGTGCGCCGCCGTGAACGGGCCACGTGATCCATGCAGTCGGTGAAGGCGGCCCGGTTGGCGGGGGCGACCCGGTAGGTCACGGAGACCAGCACGGGGCCGTCGGCCGGGCCAGGCTCGAACACCAGCGGCGGAACGGGCCAGTGGTCGGACGGCGTCGGGTCGATGGCGTCCGCGTCATGCAGGGGCCAGCGGCGCACGCTCACCGCACCGGCCAGGAGCAGCCCGCCGCCGCCCAGCAGGGAGACGGTCAGCCCGAGTCCGTCGGCCAGAGCTCCCCAGACAGGTGCCGCCAGGGCCTGCCCGCCCTGGAAGACCAGGAGATAGACGGCGAGTCCACGGGCTCTGACCCAGCCGGGCAGCCTCGTCTGGAGGGCTGTGTTGAGGGTGGACAGCACGCCGATCCAGGCCAATCCAGCGGGCAGCAGCACGACCGCCGCGAGCCAGGGGATCCGAGTCGTCGCCAGTACGGCCAGTACTCCGGCGAAGACGACGGCGCCCGCGGCGAGCGTGCCGTTGGCGCCGAGCGCGCGGCGGACCAGGGGCAGCACGAAGGCCCCGCCGACGGCACCGACACCGACCGCGCCGAGCAGCAGCCCGTACCCTCCCGAACCCAGGCCCAGCGAACGGCTCGCGACCAGAGGAAGCAGCGACCACAGCGCGCCGCCGCCGGGTATGAACAGCACCGTACGCAACAGGACTCGACGGACTCCGGGCGCATACCACACATAGCGGCGGCCCGCGTGCAGGGCCGTCAGGAGCTTCTCGCTCTGGCCTGCGGGCGCCTGGGGCGACGGTCGCCTCCAGAGCGTGAGAACGCCGGCGATCCCGAGGTAGGACGCGGCGTTGAAGGCGAAGACCCAGCCCGCGCCCGCTGCCGCGACCACCGCTCCGCCGAGGGCGGGGCCGAGGGCGCGGGCCAGGTTCATGTTCACGGCACCGAGCGCGGCCGCCTGTCCCAACTGGCTGCGCTCCACGAGTTCCGGCTGGATCGCCTGCCAGGCGGGCCCCATCAGAGCGGTGCCGCATCCCAGCAGGAAGGTGAGGCCGAGCAGAAGCCCTGGGCTGAGGTCATCCGCGAACGCGAGCACCGTCAGCCCGGTGGAGACGCCGAGCATGGCGAACTGCGCGGCCAGCAGCACCCTGCGACGGTCGTACCGGTCGGCCAGGACGCCCGAGGGCAGGGCCAGCAGTACGACGGGGAGGCTGGAGGCGGTCTGAACGAGCGTCACGAGCGCGGCGTTGTGCCCGACCAGCAGCCACTGTGCGCCCACGGTCTGCATCCAGCTGCCGATGTTGGAGACGAGCTGCGCGATCCACAGCGCGCGGAAGACACGCGCCGCGAACGGGGCCCAGGCCGAATCGGGCCGTGGGCGGTCTTTCGGTGACGGTGCAGCGCTCATGCTGGTCCTTGCCGGAGCCGTGCGGGCATAAACGAGGGCAACCATAGGAGCGATCGGTGAAATCCGGTTGACCGAGAGCGCACCGCCTGTGGCCTCTGAGCGCGTTGCGCTGCGGGAACACGTGCCATGCGCCGAGAGACAAAGGACGCTCGCCAACCAGCCCTACGGTGCCCTCAGGACTCGTTCGACCAAGGGAATCACCATGGCATCGCCCGCAGTGGTGGAGATCTCACGATGGCAGTTCGCCATCACCGCCGTCTTTCACATGAGCTTTCCCGCACTGACCGTCGGGCTCTCCGTCTTCCTGGCCGTGATGTACACGGTCCACCTCAGGACCGGGAATCCGCTGTACCTCCAGATATTCCGTTTCTGGAAGAAGATATTCGCGGTCGGATTCGGTCTCGGCGTGGTCGCCGGCACCGTCATGACGTTCGAGTTCGGCCTCAACTGGGGAAGATACGCCCACGCGGTCGGCCCGATCCTCGGTGTCACGATCGGAATGGAGGTCATCACGGCCTTCTTCCTGGAGGCCGGGTTCATCGGCATCATGCTGTACGGCGACGGCCGGGTACGTCCCCGGACCATGGCGTTCGCCTGCTGGATGCTCGTCGTCGGCACCCTGCTGTCCACGACCTGGATCCTGTCCGCCAACAGCTGGATGCAGGACCCCGCCGGCTTCACCGAGGTCGACGGCCAGTTCCGGGCGAGCAACTGGTGGCACGTGCTGTTCAACCCGGCGTTCGCCTACCGGTATCCGCACATCCTGCTCGCGGTGCTGATCAGCGCCAGTTGGTTCATCGGCGGGATCGCCGCCTGGTACCTGGTCAAGCAGCGAGCGCTGCCCTTCGCACGCCGCACCCTGTCCGTCGCCCTGGGAGTACTGGCGATCCTGATGCCCGTACAGCTGTACGTGGGCGACGCCACCGCCGCGTTCATGGGTGTCCACCAGCCCGCGAAACTGGAGGCCTTCGAAGGCAACTGGAAGACCGACAACAACGGCTACAACCTGCTCGTCGTGCCCGACACGGACAAGGGCGAGAACAGGTTCCACGTCGAGATACCGCACCTGGGCGCCGTCATCGGCAAGGACCTCTCCGGAGAGGCACACGTTCCAGGACTGCTGCAAACACCCACGAACGACCGCCCCAACATGTGGTCCGCCTTCTACGGCTTCCGGGCGATGTACTTCACCGCCCTGGCGATGTTCGGTATGGCCTTCGCAGGAGTGGTCTTGCGGCTGCGCGGAAGGCTGTACACCGCCCGAAGGTTCCATCGGCTGATGGTCTGGATGGCTCCCGCCGGTGTCGTGGCCATCAGCGGTGGCTGGATCACCGCGGAGACCGGCCGGCAGCCCTGGGTCGTCTACGGCCTGATCCGCACCAGCGACGCCGTCTCCCACCTCTCCCTCGGCGCGGCGATCGCCGGCCTCACCGGCTTCGTCGCCGTCTACGCGCTGCTGCTCGGGCTGTGGATCCGCTACATCGTCCGCACGGTGCGGACCGGCCCCGAACACCTGACGGCCGACGCCGGCGCCGGCGTCCATCCCTCGGAGATCAGCCATGCTTGAGTACGCGTCATACGCCCTGGTCCTGCTCGCGCTCGGCGCCTACGTCCTGCTCGACGGCTACGACCTCGGTATCGGCATCCTGAGCCTGCTCGACCGCAGCGACCAGCGGCGCAAGGAGTACAGCGAGCTGATCGCGACCGCCTGGGACGCCAACGAGAGCTGGATCATCCTGGCGGGTGTCGTGCTGTGGGCGGGTCTGCCCGGTGTCTACGCCACCGTGCTGCCCGGCGTCTACCTGCCGCTCATCGTCATGCTGCTCGCCATCGTGCTGCGCGGCACGGCCATCGAGCTACAGAGCGCCGCCTCCGGTTACCGGCATGGCTGGGGCCTTGTCTTCGGGCTCGCATCACTGGTGGCCACGTTGTGCCAGGGCCTTGTGATCGGGGCCGTACTGTCCGGACTGCCTCACCGCGGCGGGGTGTTCACCGGGGGCACCTGGGATTGGCTGACGCCCTACAGCGTGCTGTGCGCCCTGGGCCTTGTGACGGTCTATCTGCTGGCGGGTGCCGCATGGCTGCAGGACAAGACCACAGGGACCGCCCACGCGCGGGCGGGCCGACTCGGCCGACCGCTGATCCTGGCGGTCGCGGTGGCCGGCCTCGTCCTGGGATCCGGGCTCCGGCTCGCCGATCCGCAGCACCTGCGCTTCGACCAGCCGCTCCGTGCAACCCTGTTCGGCCTCGCGGTGGCGGTGGCCGTGGTGTGCGCGGCGATCGCCTGGTACGGCTTCGGCCGCCGGCCCGACTGGCGTCCGTTCGCCGCCGTGGCCGGTACGGAGGCAGCGGGCCTGCTCGCGCTCGTCGCCGCCACCGCGCCCGTCGTCGTCCCACCCGACCTGACCGTGCGCGCGGCCGCCAGTCCGCACGGGTCGCAGCTGTTCCTGCTCATCGGGGTGGGCGGGTGCATGCCGGTCGTCCTGACCTACAACATCTACGCGTGGTGGGTCTTCCGCGGGAAGTTCGCCCAGCCACCGGCCACCCCCGTCGCGGCCGGCCCGTCCCGTCCCCCGGCTGCCACAGAGCGGCCCGCGGCTGTGGTCCCGGTCGCGGGCGACGGTCCGTGGGCGGTCGTTGTCGCCCGGCGCGTGCTCCTGACCCTTCTGGCCGTCACGGTGGCCGCCGTCTCGCAGGACGTCTTCGGTGGCGTGCGGGTGTGGATCGGCCCGGTCGGTGTCGTTGTGTTCGCGGTGACTGCGCTGGCCGTGTGGATACGGTCCGACCGCCACTCGGCGGCCGTCGGCGAGTTCGACCTCCAGGCAGCCGAACAGTGACAGTGACCGACATCGCCGACCACCTCGACCGGCTCGGCCGGGACGACGAAGGGCAGCAGCGGGCGGCCGGACTGCTCACTCGATGGGCGGCGGTCGGCGAACCCGCGTTCCGGCGTGCCGGTGCCCTGCGCGGGCTGGCGGCCGCGGGTCATGTGCTGTGGGCGGCGGGGCTGGGCCGGACGGCTCAGGCCGCGCTGCAGCCCCCGCACGGGGGTGTGGCCCTGGCTCAGGTGCTCTCCGGTGCGGCTCTGGTCGCCGTCGGGCTGCTGTTGCGCGCGGTTCTGCTCGCGGCGGCCGACCGGGTCGCCGAGGACGGGGCGGGCGCCGTTCAGGATCACCTGCGCGCTCGCCTTCTCCTGGCCGCACTCCCGTCCACGGGCACGCCCGCCGAGGAGGTGTCCGACGCCGCTCTCGGCGAGGCGCTGGACAGCGAGGTGGGCCGCCTGAGCCCATGGCTGACGACGTACGTCCCGGCCCGGCGGGCGATGCTGCTGGGCAGCGGCATCATCCTGACCGCTGTCCTGGCCGGCAACTGGGCCGTCGCACTGATCCTGGTGCTGGCGACCCCGCTGCTGCCGTTCAATCTCAAGGTGATCGGCATGGGCACCCGTGCCGCCGTGCACGCCCAGCTCACCGCGACCCGGAAGCTGAGCACCCATCTGCTGGACCAGCTGCGCGGACTGCCCACGCTCGTCGGCCTCGGGGCCGGTGCGGAAGCGGTACGCGCGACCGAGGCAGCCGACAGGGAACTGGCCAGGCGTACCAACGCCGTACTACGGGTCGCCTTCCTCTCGACCGCCTGGATCGAGCTCCTCATCACCGTGGCCATGGCTGTCGTCGCCACGTACTGCGGGCTCGCCCTGCTCGGCTACCTCGACCTGCCGGTGGTCCCCTCCACCATGAGCCTGGGCACCGCGCTGTTCGTCCTCGTCCTGACCCCGGCGTACTTCGCGCCCGCCCGGGAACTCGCCCGCGGCTACCACGCCCGCGCAGAGGCCTCCGCGGCGGCCGAGCTGATCGCGGGGATCATCGACCGGGCTCCGGTCGCACCGGTCGGCGGACGCGCGGCCCGCGTGCCCGCCGTGCGCCGTCCGAGTCTGCCGAGCCCGGCCGGTGTGCTCCTGGAGGAGGTGACGGTCCGGTACCCGGGTCGCGACGACGTCGCCCTGGACGACGTCACGCTGGCCCTGCGGCCGGGTTCCATCGTGGCCATCAGCGGGCCCAGCGGCGCAGGAAAGACCACCCTGCTCTCCGTGGCGGCAGGTCTGCGCGAACCGGACCGCGGGCGGTGCCTGCACACCGTCGGTTCCACGCCCCTGCCCGCCTCACCGACCATGACGGCATGGGCCGGACAGCCCTCCTACCTCCTCCCGGGCACACTGCGCGACAACCTGCTGCTGGCCCGGCGCGACGCCGACGACGAGCAACTGACCGCGGCGATCGCGGCACTGGGCTTCGAGGACCTGCTGGCCGCACTCCCCCAGGGACTGGCGACCCCCGTCGGCGAGCGCGGCTGGGGGCTGTCCTCCGGGCAGACGCAGCAACTGGTCCTGGTCCGGGCGCTGCTCCACGACACTCCCCTGCTGTGTCTGGACGAACCCAGCGCCCATCTGGACCCGGACGGCGAGGCGCGTGTCATCGGCGCCGTCCGGACGCTCGCGCGCACCCGCACCGTGCTGCTGACGACGCACAGCCCGGCACTCCTCGAAATCGCCGACGACATCGTGCAGTTGAGCCAGGGACGGGCGTCCCGGACCAGGGAGACACGGTGACTGCGTTCAGGCTGCTGTGGACGGCGGCGGACCACCGGGCACGCCGCGACCTGCTGTTCGCAGCGGTGCTCGCCGGGAGCGCCGAACTGTGTTCCGCCGGCCTGTTGGGGGTGTCGGGTTGGTTCCTGACCTCCTGCGCGGTGGTCACCGCACAGGCGAACACCACCTGGTCGTGGATGTATCCCTCGGGGACGGTCCGCGCTCTCGCCCTGGGCCGCACCGGTCTGCGCTACTCGGAGCGTCTGGTCAGCCATGGCGCTCTGCTCGGTGCGACCGTCTCGCTGCGTTCACGGCTGGTCCGCGCGGCGGCCACTGTGCCGGCACGCGAACTGCGCACCCACCGTGACGGCGTCCTGATGGGCCGGCTCACCAACGACGTCGGCGCGGTGGGCGGGATGGCCGGTCAGGTCGTCCCGCCGCTGGCCGGGATCGGCCTGACCGCCGCCGTCGTCGTCGCTCTGCTGATGACGGCCAGTTGGCCGTCGGGTGCGGCCGAACTGCTGCTGCTCGCGTTCTCCGCAGCCACGGCAGTGACCGGAGAGCGGCGGACCCGTGGCCATCAGCAAACGGCCGCAGAAGCGTGGGCCACTGCCCGCACCGCGCTGCTCAGCGCGCGCTCGGCTCTTCCGGAACTGCGCTGCCTGGAAGCGGTCGACCTGGTCCGCGATCAGGTCGCGCACGCTGTCCGCCGGGCCCGGCGGGCCGAGACCGCGGCCGAGTCGCTGATGCGCAGGTCCAAGCTGCTGCTGCGACTGCTGGCCGTGGCCGGCCAGACAGCGGTCCTGGTCCTGGCGCTGGCCGGTCCTGCCTTCACGCAGCCGGCTGCCGACGCCATCGGAGAGGTGCTGCTGGTCGCGGCCGCGTACGAGCTGATGGAGACGCTCCCTCACGTGCTCCGTGACCACGGCCTGGCCACCGACGCCGCTCTGCGGCTGACGGCCCTGGCGAAACGCGCCCTCCCGGACGAGCCGTCGAACGTGTCGCCGCGGAGGTCGCCGCTCGCGGGCGCGGCAGGGGCGGCCCTGGTGGCCCGCCACGTGCCCGTGGGTGTCGGCGACGACCGCAGCCGGTGGTCCGCGGTGATCGAGCCCGGCGGCGTCGTCCTGGTCACCGGACCCAACGGCAGCGGCAAAAGCACCCTGCTGGAGACTCTGGCGGGGCTCATCTCCCCCGCCGCTCCCCGGTCGGTGCTGCTCGACGGGGTCCCCGTCGAGTCCCTGTCCGCCCATGCGATCGCCGATTCGCTCACCCTCGTCGAGGCAGAGGACTGGATCGCCGACGCGACCATCGCCGACAACCTCCGGCAGGCCGCGCCGGACGCGGACGACGACACACTTCGGGCCGCGCTGGCGGCCGCGGCCCTGGAACAGTTGCCTCTCGACACCCCGACGGGCCCGCTGGGCCATGCGCTCTCGCAGGGCCAGCGACGCCGCCTGGTGATCGCGAGAGCGGTCCTGCGGACACCGACGGTCCTCCTGCTCGACGAACCGACGGCCGGCCTCGACGCGCCTACGGCGGTACGGATGCTGACGGGCGTGCGTCGCGCCCTGCCGGACAGCGCCCTGGTGATCGCCCTACCGGACCGGCACGACGACCTGGTCCCCTTCGCCGCCACCCACACCCTGCGGTTGAGCGCTGCGACCTTGAGCAGCCGTGGGTAGGCAGCGCTGGGCTGCCAGGAAAGCCGTCGCCCCGGGCGAGGACGGCCACGTCCATGCCCAGGGCGACGGCCCTTGCGTGCACGGCATGCGGTGCGGCGGTTGCTGTCGAGGATCAGCGGTCGTCGCCCTGGTGGAGTTCGGCCACGTAGCCGCCGGGGAACTGCACCATCGCGCTGGTGCGGCCCCGCGAGGTGTAGGGGCCCCAGAGCACCTTCGCGCCGGCGGCCTCGGCCTTGCGCAGGGTCGAGGTGAGGTCCTTGACCGCGTAGCCTGTGGTCTCCCGCCCGAACGGGTACGGCAGGTGCCCATCGGTCACGCTGACCACCGTGTTGCCGAAGGGGGAGCTGATGGTGATGCGGCGGTACGCCTCGCCGGGCATACCGATCCGCCCACCGTCGGCGGCCCCGTCGTCCGAGACGATCCGGCCACCGGTGAACCGCAGGTACGACCTGAGGAACGCGCTCGCCGAGTCTCCTGTCAGGTAGACGCGGTTGTCCGGCACGGTCTTCAGCGGCGCGTAGGACGGAGCCTTGATGTGCCAGTACAGCTGGGCGTTGACGCCGCCCGGGAACTGGACGACCGTGTCCCGTCCGATGGGGTCCTTGAAGGGCGCGACGACGACGTCCGCTCCGCTCGCCCGGGCCAGCCGCACGCCCTTGCCGAAGTCGCTCATGAGCCAGCCGGTGCGCTCGGCGCCGAACGGGTAGGGGACCGGCGTCCGGAAGTCGAAGACGGACAGGGTGCCGACAGGCGAGAGAACGAGTTCCGACGCGGTCTTGCTGGGCGTCGGTGTGACATCCGTGATCACCTTGGCTGTGTTTGTTCCGCCGAAGGTCGCCTCCCAGCTGGTGACGAACGCGTCCATCGCGCCGGGGGTGACATAGACGTGTGTGGTGTCGTACTGCGGACCGACCGCCGTGGTCGTCGCGTCCGGAAGCACGGCGGCGGCATTCCGGCTCTGGGCCGACGGCGGAGCCGCGAATCCCCCAACGGCCACGACCAGCAGTAACGTCGGCAGCAACCGCACCATCGCCTTGGGCTTCTTCATCTGCGCTTCCCTTTCATCGGGTTCATCGGGCATGAACCGAAGGGAAGGTAGGCGACGAGCGCGGCGTCGGGTGTTCCCGCAGCGCTCCGGGGCTTGACTGTCCGGGCACGCCCCATCGTTTCCGCGCCCGCAGGTCGTGCGGCCACTTCCGGGCAGCAGCAGGTGCGCTGGAGGACAACGGCCGGTCGAAGGTGCGCCCTACCGTGCTGATCCGTTCCGTGTCGCTCACAGGGAACGCTCGGGTGCGTCGTTTCTCCCGTACATCACCGCTCAGCTCGTCGTGTCCGTACTCGGGGTCCTCACCGCCCGCGCGCTGTGGGGACCGGCGGTCGGCAGGCCGCCGGTGGTGGACGCCGCGTTGCAGCCCGGCGTCGGCTGGTCCGCCGGCGGGCTGTACCCGGCCGAGGCCGCCGGCATGGGGGCATCATCTACCTCGTCGGGCTCTTCCTTCAGTCCCCGAACCTGGTGCCGCTGGTTCCCTGGCCGGCCGGCTTCCTGATCTGCGCGGCGATCGCCCTGCAGGGCGCCACCACCGGAGGATCGGAAAGCCCGGCACGCCAGTTCGGGCCGACTGTGGTCTCCGGACAGTTCGGTTTCCTGTGGGTCTACCCACAGGCCCCCGTGGTGGACTCCGCGATCGCGGCCGCCGTCCTGAACAGGGCGCACCGCCGTCACGCCGTCCTCACCCACCGGCTCTGCGGCACCCACGCCGACGGCTCCGCCGCTTTCCACGAGCAGGCGTGAGGCCTTCCCGAATTCAGCCTCAAGGGACGGACGGTGCACTGAGAGACATCCCTTGGTGCAGCGGACAGCAAGCACCGCTTTCAGACATCGCTACCTTACGGATAGGGCCGCGAAATGAACGACGAAGGGGAACATCGAGCGGAGGTTTTCGTGAAGGTCCGGACCAAACCCATTCTTGACATATGGAAGTGGCAAGCCGACGCCGCGTGCCGCGGCATGGACAGCTCCGTTTGGCGTATGGGGCGGTTATACGGAGGCGGAACGCCAGAGTCACCACGCGCCCGAACCGCCGAACTCAACGGAATCAAGCGGCACTGCGGCATAGATCTCGACAATGACTCCATGACTGGTTCCCGCAAGGACTCGCACGAGGTCTGTTATGACGCAATGGGCGAGGCGCGAGGATGAGCGGCTGCTCACCGGGAAAGGACGGTACGTCGCCGATATCGACGTACCAGGGTGTCTCGATGCCGCATTCGTGAGAAGCAAGGTCGCTCATGGCCTGCTGCGGGCCGTGAACTGTACGGCGTCCCGTGACGCGCCCGGTGTCGTGGGCGCCTGGTCGGCCGCGGATCTGCCGGGCCTCCCTGCGGTTCCGTACACCCTGCTGGCCAGGCTCTCCGCGGAGGAAGCCGTCGCGGGCCGGGAGTGGCCGGCGCTCGTGAAGGGCCGGGTGCGCTGTCCGGGAGAGGCGCTGGCGGTCGTCCTCGGGGAGGACCGGTACCGGACCGAGGACGGGGTCGCCGAGGTCACCGCGACCATCGATCCGCTGCCCGCGGTGGTGACTCCGTCCGCGGCGCTGGACGACTCGGTCCGGCTGTTCGACGGGCTGAGCAACATCGCGTTGCGGGGCGAGGCCGGAGAGCCCATCGATCCGTCGGTCTGGCAGGACGCCGCAGCCGTCGTCGAGGCCACGGACCGCCAGAACCTGTTGATGCCGAGCCCCATGGAATGCCGCACGATCCTCGCCGTACCCGACGGGGACCGGCTGACGGTGTGGTCGGGGCACCAGATGCCGCACCGGCTTCGCCGTGAACTGGCCGCGCTGCTCGGCTGGTCCACCGACCGGATCCGCGTCGTCGTCCCGGACACCGGAGGCGCCTTCGGGTCGAAGAGCGCGGTGTTCCCGGAGTTCGTGGTCGGACGACGTGGTCGCCGCCCGGCGGGAGCTGACCCGGCTCGCCGCCGCGGAAGGCATCGCAGGCGTCGCCGTCCCACCCGTGGTCGACAGCCGGTCCTACGACCGTGGCGTGCCACGGGAGGTCCTCGGCGTCGCCGCCGAACTGGGCCTGTCCGTCCTGGTCCACCCGATGCAACTGCCGCGCCCCGAACGGGACCACCACTACCTGGTCAACCTCATCGGCAATCCGGTGGAGACCACGACCGCCGTGGCCGCCGTCATCCTGGGCGGCGTCCTCGAAGAACTCCCGGACCTGCGGATCTGCTTCGGCCACGGCGGAGGCGGTGCACCCTCCCTGCTGGGACGGTGGGGCCACGGCTGGCGCTCCCGCGACGACGTTCACCGGGGAACCGCCCGTCCCCCCGCGGAGTCCTTCACCCTCCTCCACTTCGACACGATCACCCACGATCCGGAGGTCCTGAGGCTACTGCGCATCCACGCCTCGCCCGACCGGATCGTCTGCGGCAGTACTACCCCTTCGACATGGCGCAGCCCGACCCGGTCGGATTCCCGCTCGGCCATGGGATCGACGCCGCGACGCCGGAGGCGAACGGCCGCCGGTTCCTCGGGCTGAAACCCGCCGACGTGTCGCGCTGACCCGCTTGTTCGGCCGCCGGCCGGACCACACCCGACAGCAGATCGGAGACCCTCATGCGACACCTGGCGCCCCACCTGCTGGAGTGGCAGGCCGCCGGAGCCCCCTACGCCATCGCCGGCGTCGTCGCCGTCCGGGGCAACGCGCCGCTGAAACCCGGGGCGGCGCTGTGCGTCCGAGCCGACGGCACAGCCCTCGGCAGTGTGCCAGGAAGCTGCGTCGAAGGCGCCGTGTACGACCTGGCCCGTGAGGTGCTGGCCTCGAAACAGCCTCGGTTCGTGTCCTTCGGATACTCCGACGACGACGCGTTGACGGCTGGCCTGACGTGCGGAGGCGAGATCGACGTCTTCGTCCAGGGCGTGGACGAAGACCTGGCGCGGGTCCTCGCCGCCGCCCATCTGGCCGCGGCGGCGAGGCGTCCGGTCGTCGTGGCGCGGGTGATGTCGGGACTCGACGGACAGCCCGGCGGTGCCGTCGCCGTCTGGAAGGAGGGGCACCTGGGCAGCACCGGCAGCGCCGATCTGGACCTCGCCGTCCTCGCCGATGCCCGCCTGATGCTCAGCGAGGACGTCACCGCCGTACGGGCCTACGACATCGGCGCGCACGGCGAGCCCCAGGTTCTGTTCGAGGCCTGGTCCCCGCAGCCGCGGCTGCTGATATTTGGGGCCGACGCCCACGCCGCCGCCGTGAGCCAGATCGGCGCGTTCCTCGGGTACCACGTCACGGTGTGCGACGCCCGCGCCACCTTCACCACGCCCGAACGCTTCCCGCACGCCCACGAGGTCGTGGTCGACTGGCCCCACAGGTACCTGGCAGGTGTGGCGACCGATCGCAGGACCGTGGTGTGCGTGATGACGCACGACCCGAAGTTCGACATCCCGGTTCTCACCGAGGCGCTCGGCCGTCCGCTGGCCTATGTGGGTGCTCTCGGGTCCCGGCGCACCCAGGCACGAAGGATCCGCGATCTCGCGGAGGCCGGTGTGTCCCCCGAGGCCATGGCGCGGTTGCACGCGCCCGTCGGCCTCGACCTGGGCGCGTCGACGCCGCAGGAGACGGCCGTGGCCTTCGCGGCGGAACTCATCGCGGTGCGCAGTGGCCGTTCGCTCTCCTTGCTGGACGGGCCCATTCACCCGACAGCGGGTGCGGATCGCGTCGGCCACACCATGGCCAGGGATCGGTGCACTGCCTGAACGGACGGTGTGCACGGACGGACAAGTGCGGCCCTGCCGTCTCACTAACGTGATCCGGGTGTGAAGCGGGCCCGCTGAGCCCTGGCACGGCGGCGCCCGCGGCAAAGCCGGAATCCGAGGAGCGCCATGGCCAAGCAGACCATTGCCGAACAGTACGTCGACCTCATGGCCCGTGCCGGTGTGCGCCGCATGTACGGCGTGGTCGGGGACAGCCTGAACCCGGTCGTCGACGCGGTCAGACGGCACGACGGGGTGGAGTGGGTCCAGGTCCGCCACGAGGAGGTCGCCGCGTTCGCCGCCGGTGCGGAGGCCCAGCTCACCGGGCGGCTGGCCGCCTGCGCGGGCTCCTGCGGGCCGGGCAACCTGCATCTGATCAACGGCCTGTACGACGCCCACCGCTCGATGGCGCCCGTGCTCGCGCTGGCCGCCCACATACCCAGCGGTGAGATCGGCACCGGCTACTTCCAGGAGACCCACCCCGACCGGCTGTTCGCCGAGTGCAGCCACTACTCGGAGCTGATCTCCTCCCCGCGTCAGATGCCGCGCGTGGTGCAGACGGCGATCCAGCACGCCGTCGGCCGACGCGGCGTCTCGGTCGTGGCACTCTCCGGCGACACGGCTGCCGAGGACTCACCGGACTCGGCGCCCGAACTCGCCATGCCCCTGGACCTGCCCGCCATCCGCCCGAGCGACCACGAGATCGCCCGGCTCACGGAACTTGTGAACAGCGCCGAGCGCGTCATGGTGTTCTGCGGCCGGGGCGTCGCCGGCGCCCACACCGAGGTGATGTCCTTCGCCGAGAAGGTCAAGGCGCCGGTCGGACACGCGCTGCGCGGCAAGGAGCACATCCAGTACGACAACCCGTACGACGTCGGCATGTCCGGTCTGCTCGGCTACGGTGCCGCGTACGAGGCCATGCACGAGTGCGACCTGCTGCTGCTCCTCGGCACGGACTTCCCGTACACCGATTTTCTGCCCCGCCATGTACGGACCGTCCAGGTCGACGTACAGCCCGAGCGGCTGGGGCGGCGCACCCAGCTCGACTTCGCCGTCTGGGGAGACGTACGCGAGACCCTGCGGTGCCTGACCCCAGCGGTGCGGGAGAAGACCTCGCGCCGCTTCCTCGACCGCGTGCTGGAGCGGCACGCGCACGCCCTCGAAGGCGCCGTGAACGCCTACACCCGCAACGTCGGGAAGCACACCCCGATCCACCCCGAGTACGTGGCCGCGGTCCTCGATGAAGAGGCCGCCGACGACGCGGTGTTCACCGTGGACACGGGCATGTGCTGTGTGTGGGCGGCGCGTTATCTGACACCGAACGGCCGCCGCCGCATCCTCGGTTCGTTCGTGCACGGGTCGATGGCCAACGCGCTGCCCCAGGCCATCGGCGCCCAGTTCCTCGACCGCGGCCGGCAGGTCGTCTCCCTCTCCGGCGACGGCGGGTTCTCCATGCTGATGGGCGACTTCCTGACCCTCGTCCAGTACGGCCTGCCGGTGAAGGTGGTCGTCTTCAACAACTCCTCCCTGGGCATGGTCGACCTGGAGATGATGGTCGACGGCCTGCCGCCGCACGCCACGACCTACCCGCACACCGACTACGCCGCCATCGCCACGGCGGCCGGGGCGCGCGGTATCCGGGTGGAGAAGCCCGGCGAGGTGCGCGACGCCCTGCGCGAGGCCTTCACCCATGAGGGGCCCGCGCTGGTCGACGTCGTCACCGATCCCGCCGCGCTGGCCGTTCCCCCGAAGATCACCACCGAGCAGATCAGCGGCTTCGCGCTGTCGGCGAGCCGGACGGTCCTGACCGGAGGCGTCGGCCGCATGGTGCACCTGGCCCGGGCCAACGTGCGCAACATTCCGCGTCCCTGAGCGCGGATATGGCGGATGCGTCGGAGCCCCCTGGTCCAGGGGGCTCCGACGCATCAGGCGCCCTCGTGGGGCGGGCCGTCCCGGTCTCAGGACGGTGACCGGGTCCAGTCCGGGGCGGCGGCCGAGAGGCGGTGGGTGGTCGCGGAGGTTGCGGCGAGGAGCAGCAGGGCCAGGCTCAGGGTGAGCACGAGATGGCCGTGGAGAACCAGTTGGGCTCCGACGAAGGCGCCGAGGAGCATCGCCAGCACGGACAGGATCCGGCGGCCGGGCCGCGGCGCCGCGCCGCCGGCGGGGGTGGAGTCCGCGGCCAGCCCGGTCAGGGTCAGGGTGAGTACCGTCGTGGTGAGGTCCGGGACGCCGAGGCGCCGGGCGACCGCGTTCTGCAAGCCCATGCCGAGCCCGAGGAACACGATCAGGGTGTACTGGACACCGGTGGTGACCCGTCCGTCGGTGACCGCGGCGGCGGCCACGGTGACGGCGACCAGCACCGTCTGCAGGGCGGTGGCCGTCTTCAGCAGGTTTCCGCGGTGCGTCGCGAACCGGGTGCCGAGTCTGCCCCCGGCGAGCGCGCCGACGAGAAACGCCGCCAGCGCGACGACCGAGGCGAGCGCCGACAGGTTCGCGGCGCCCACCAGCGCGAATCCGAGAAACACCACATTGCCGGTCATGTTGGCGACGAAGACGTGCCCGAGCGCCAGATAGCTCACCGCGT
Source organism: Streptomyces camelliae (assembly GCF_027625935.1). Lineage (NCBI taxonomy): Bacteria > Bacillati > Actinomycetota > Actinomycetes > Kitasatosporales > Streptomycetaceae > Streptomyces > Streptomyces camelliae. The sequence goes on along the minus strand of NZ_CP115300.1, from coordinate 8,993,490 downwards.
CGACCAGACCGGTGACCACCGTCAGCGTCAGCATCAGGGGAGGCAACGGGCCGTGGCGGTCCCCTCTGGGCGGTACAAGTGTGCGTACCGCGTCATTCAGCAGCCTGCGCATACCGCTTCCTTTCCGTTGCGGCGGGCGGACGGTGCAGCACGACGCGGGTGAGCAGTCCGCTCACCGGGCCGACCACAATCGCGGGGAGTACCACCCACAGCGGCCAGGGCGTGACGCCCAGCGCCTGGTCGAGCGACCAGCGGCCGGGCCCGGTGAGCGCCAGCGCCGCGGAGACGGCGACGAGGACCAGCGGGTACTCGTAGCCGTCGTTCTGCACCCACAGGCCCTTGGGCCGTTTGACGGTGCCCGCGACCGTCATCACCCCCATGGCCGCCATCGCGGCCAGAGGCGTGAGCAGTCCGGCCGCCAGGAACAGGCCGGCACCGATCTGGCTGCCTCCCGCGACGATCGCCGTCAGCCGACCGCCGCGGAACCCGTCGTGGCGGAACTCCTCGGTCCCGCCCGCCAAGCCGTGGCCTCCTAGCCGGAAGCTCACCTTCTGAACTCCGTGACCGGCGATGAGGAGTCCCGTCACCAGCCGGAGGACCAGCAGTCCAGCGTTCATCTTCTCCTGCCTGTTCCTGACACTCTGCCCCTGACTGCTCTGCGAAGGTGCGGGGATCAGCCGGCGGCGTGGGCCCCGATGACGGCCTGCGCGTAGACCACGCCGAGGCCGTAGGCGCCGGCGTGCTCCTTCACCACGTCCATGACCGACATGTAGGTCTCACCGCGGGCCCAGTCACGCTGGAGCTCCAGCAGCACCTGCACCCAGGTCACCGGCACCGCGCCGCCCTGGACCATGCGCTGGATGGCGTGCTCGTGGGCCTGCGGGCTGACGCCGCCGGACGCGTCGGTGACCACGTAGACCTCGTAGCCCTGCGCGAGGGCGGAGAGCACGGGCAGGACGACACAGACCTCGGTCCACAGGCCGGCGATGACCAGCTTCTTACGGCCGGTGGCCTTGACCGCCTCGACGAAGTTGACGTCCTCCCAGGCGTTCATCGTGGTGCGGTCGATGATCTTCTGGTCCGGGAAGACCTCGGGCAGCTGCGGCATGATCGGGCCGGAGAAGGACTCGGCGGCCACGGTGCTCAGCACGACCGGCACGTCGAACGCCTTGGCGGCCTTCGCCAGGCCCACGGTCGAGTTGATGATCGCGGTGCGGTCACCGCTGCCGGTGCCGAAGAACATCTGCGGCTGGTGGTCGATGAACAGCACCGCGCAGTTGTCCGGGGTGAGCAGGTCGGGGCTGGGGGCCGCGGTGACCTCGGAGACGTTGACCATGACAGTGTCCTTTCCATGGGTGTGGTGATCGCGGACGGGCGTCCGCTGTCGAGCGCAACCGCGCGGTGGACGGCGCGAGTTGGGGTGGCGTCCCGGGAGGGGCGGCTCGTGACCGGGCCCCTCCCGGGAGATCAGAGGGAGAACTGCGGATCAGAGGGAGAAGCAGGGGTCGAAGAACGTGCTCGCGGACTCGGGGGTGAGGCCGCGGCGGGCACGCCACTGGCGGTGCTGCTCCGACTCGGCGACGGCCTGGCCGAGCAGCTCGGCCTGGCGGGCGCCCGACAGGCCCGTTCTGGGCGTGGCCTGGTAACCGCCGAAGTGCGCCACCGGGCTCCACTCGGGGCTGACCGGCGGCAGTTCTTCGTCCAAGCCCTCGTACTGGCCGGCGGCGTAGACGATCCGGCCGCCGACCACCGTCAACAGCGACTCGATGTGCGCGATCTCCGGCTCCGGCACAGTGAAGTAGTCCTCGGACAGGACCGCCAGGTCACCGAGGAAGCCCGGGCGCAGGACGCCCTTGAGGCCCTCCTCCCCGGTCAGCGCGGCACCTGCCTCGGTGAACATCGCCAGCGCGGTGCGGCGGTCGACCCGATTGTGCGGCGGGCGGACGACCAGGTCCCCCACGGTGCGGCCGGTGATCAGCCAGTGCAGGGCGACCCACGGGTTGTAGGTGGAGACCCGGGTTGCGTCGGTGCCTGCGCCGACGGTCAGGCCGCGCTCCAGCATGGCCCGGATCGGCGGGGCGTCCGCGGCGGCTCCGGGACCGTAGCGGCGTACGAAAGCCTCGCCCTGGAAGGACAGCCGGTTCTGCACGGACATGGCGCCACCGAGGGCGGCGATGCGGTCCAGGCTGTCCGAGGAGACGGTCTCCGCATGGTCGAACAGCCATCGGTTGCCGGCCGGGAAGAGGCCTTCCGCGGCGAGCTTCTCGAACACCGCCAGGTCCCGGCGGATGGTCTCGTCATAGGTGGCGTGCAGCCTAAAACCCCAGCCGTTCTCCATGAGCAGACGTACGGCCTTCTCGAATTCCGCTTCATAGTCGGCGAGGTGCGGCCGTGGCTCGGCGAAGTTCTCGAAATCCGCCGCCGCCCAGGTCAGATTCTCGCCCGCCCCGTTGAGACGCAGCCATTCGTCCCCGTCCTCGGGGCGGGCCATTTCGATCCAGCGGGTGAGATCGTCGATTTCCTGGCCGGCGGTCTGCGGGAAGAGGTGATAGGCGATGCGCAGCGACAGCTGTCCGGCCTTCGCCAGTTCGGTGACCGTGCTGTAGTTGTCGGGGAAATTCTGGAATCCTCCGGCCGCGTCGATCGCCGACGTGAGACCGAACCTGTTCAGTTCCCGCAGGAAGTGACGGGTGGAGGTCTTCCTGTCCTCTCCTTCCAGCACCGGGGCCTTGGCCAGGGTCGAGTAGAGGATGAGGGCGCTGGGGGCGGCCAGCAGCATGCCCGTGGGCTCGCCGTCCCGCCCCCGCACAATCTGGCCGCCCTTGGGATCGGGCGTGTCCCGGGTGAATCCGGCGGCCTTGAGCGCGGCCCGGTTGAGCACCGCCGAATGGTAGAGGTGCAGGACGAACACCGGGGTGTCCGGTGCGGCGGCGTTCAGTTCGGCGACGGTCGGCAGCCGCCGCTCGGCGAACTGCTCGGCCGACCATCCGCCCACCACCCGTACCCACTGGCCCTTGGGCGTACGGGCTGCCTGCTCACGCAGCATCGTCAGGCCCTGGCGCAGCGTGGGGACACCGTCCCAGCGCAGTTCCAGTACGTAGTTGAGCCCGCCTCGGATGACGTGCAGATGCGCGTCGTTGAGGCCCGGGACCATCCGGCGGCCGCAGGCGTCGACCACCCTCGTGTCCGGGCCGACATGGGGGGCGATGTCGTTGTCGTCGCCGACGACCGTGATGACACCGTCGCGGATGGCGATCGCCTCGGCCTGCGGGCGGACCGGGTCCGAGGTGTGGATCTTCGCGTTGCGGACGACCAGGTCCGCGGCGTTGTCGGTGGCGCGGGGAACCAGCCCACCGACCGGCATCGTGGACACCTTTCGACAACCTCCTGCGGGATGAACGACGTCGAATGCAGCGCATCGACTTCCATGTGCGTGGCAGTCGCAGGCGGGAATGAACCGGGGCATGCGCGATCACTTCGCCCGAGCTGAACCGATCCGCATTCCAGGGCGGGTTACCGTGCGATGCACAGGCTCGGACCCGACGCCCCTCGACTGCTGTCCGCCAGGCTATTTCGAGCCAAAGCATCCGTTTATCCCGGCAGTGCACTGGATGCGTTCCGACAGTGCACTGCCCGTTCGTGCGCTCCGAGGACAACTCCGGTGCACTCGTGGACAATCGCCGTCACCTGAGCGGCCTAGCGTGGCGAACGACGACTCGTCAGATCTCCGGGTCTGATGCGAAAGTCGTCTCACCGCGCCTGCGAGCCCGGCGCGCCACATGAATCTGGGGAGATATACATGTCCGACGCCGTAGAGCCGGTCCAGCCGGTCCTGGAGCCGGCCGCAGCCGCGTTCGCCGAGGCCACGGCCAACCCGCCCTACCTCTTCGACCTGCCCCCGGCGGAGGGCCGCAAGGCGGTCGACGAGGTGCAGTCCGGCGAGATCACCAAGCCGCAGATCGACGAGGAGTGGATCACGGTCTCCGGCGGTCCGACGGGCAGTGTCCGGGCCCGCATCGTCAAGCCGGCCGGCGCCGAGGGGACCCTGCCGGTGATCCTCTACATCCACGGCGCGGGCTGGGTGTTCGGCAACGCCCACACCCACGACCGCCTGGTGCGCGAACTCGCCGTCGGCGCGAACGCCGCCGTGGTGTTCCCCGAGTACGACCTGTCCCCCGAAGTCCGCTACCCGGTCGCCATCGAGCAGAACTACACGGTCGCGCGGTGGGTTGTCGAGCAGGGCGCTTCCAAGGGCCTCGACGGCTCCCGGCTGGCGGTGGCCGGCGACTCCGTCGGCGGCAACATGACCGCTGCGCTGACCCTGATGGCCAAGGAACGCGGCGGCCTCCCGCTCGTCCAGCAGGTGCTGTTCTACCCGGTGACCGACGCGAACTTCGACACCGGCTCCTACCACCAGTTCGCCACCGGCTACTTCCTGCGCCGCGACGGCATGCAGTGGTTCTGGGACCAGTACACGACCGACGAGGCCGATCGCGCCCAGATCACCGCCTCCCCCCTGCGCGCCACCACCGAGCAGCTCACCGGGCTGCCTCCGGCCCTGGTGATCACCGGTGAGGCCGACGTGCTCCGCGACGAGGGCGAGGCCTACGCCAACAAGCTGCGCGAGGCCGGCGTCCCGGTCACCGCGGTGCGCTTCCAGGGCATCATCCACGACTTCGTGATGCTCAACGCCCTGCGCGAGACCCACGCCGCCGAGGCGGCCATCACGCTGGCCACCGGCACCCTGCGCAGCGCGCTGCACGCCGGCTGACAGCGCGGTCCGCGCTCACACCGAGGGGCGCGACGCGGGGCCGCGCGGACGGACTCCCTTTCCGGCGTCCGTCCGCGCGGCCCTTTCGTCATGCGTCAGGGCCGGGCGCCCAGCCCCGGTCACCGGCGCGGCACCGTGACCACCGCGACCAGGCTCGTCAGCACCACACCGGCGACGAGCGCGGGTGCCGGCGACCAGGCGGCCGCCAGGACACCGGCCGCGGCGAGGGGAAACAGAATGCGCTCGGCCACGCTCCGTTGGTGTGGCCGCAGGTGCACCATCCAGACCGTGATCAGGAAAACGGCCGCCGGAACGGTGACCGCGGCGCCGGCGGAAGCCGGTGAGGTCCCGGTACGACGCGTGACGTGATCGGCGTACGCGGCCAGACCGGCGCCCTCGGCGGTCGCCCGATGCGAAGATCAGGTAGCGGCCGTAGGCCCAGGGGAATCTCCTGCGATGGGATCGGTGCGTCGTGGCGAGCAGCGTGTGTGCGGGTCGGGCGAAGTACAGCCACCACATGGCGTAGGCCATGAGCAGGCCGCCGGCCGCCAGCACATACAGCGAACCGGTGTCGTGACGCCGGTCGAAGGCGCTGCGGACGGCGACGGTGGCAGCCGCGACGGACTCGCCGAGGACGATGAGGGTGAACAGTTCGTAGCGCTCGGCGATGTGGTGCGGATGCCAAGGCGTCATCCCGGCGGACTGCGCGCACACGGGAACGGCCACCTCGGCCAGGATCATCACCACGATGCCGGGCAGCCGCGCCGGCACAGGGACGAGGAGCAACCCCACCCAGCCGAGCTGGCAGACCGATACCCCGACGGCGAAGCGCAGCGTGGTGCTCCGCCGGGCGGGATCGGACAGCGCGGCACGCAACCACAGCGCGGCCAGCGCCGTCCGCAGCACGACGTACCCGAGCGTGATGACGTACAGATCACCGTCCTCGAACGCGCGGCGCACGCCGGCGGCGAGGACGAGCGATCCAGTGATCTGCACCAGCACCGTCAGCCGGTACGGGACATCGTCCGGGTCGTAGGCGGAGGCGAACCAGGTGAAGTTCATCCAGGCCCACCAGATGGTGAAGAAGACCAGCGCGAAGCGCAGCCCACCGCCTGTGTAGTCCCCTTCCGTCAGAGCCTCGCGCAGGCTCGTGGAGGCCTGCGCCACCGCGACCACGAAGCACAGGTCGAAGAGCAGCTCCAGCGAGGTGGCGGACCGGTGCGGCTCGCCGGGGTTGCGGCCCATCATGGTGCGCCGCAGCTTGGCGCCCGGGTCCGCCCGCAGGGTCGGGGTGCGGTTCAGCGGAGGGCTCCCAGGGCCGCCTCGATCGTCCGGTGGAAGGCGGGACAGGTGTAGATCATGTGCTGAAGCCGGGCGACGGGTACCTCCGCATGGACGGCCACGTTCAGCCCGTACAACACCTCCCCGCCCGCCGGCCCCGCCGAGGTCGCCCCGACCAGCACGCCCCGGTCGGCGTCCGCGACCAGCTTGATGAACCCCTCGTTGCCCGGCCCGTGGATCCAGCCGCGTGTGGAGGAAGCGACGGTCACCACGCTGGTGCGCACGCACAGTCCCTGCGCTCGCGCCTGTCGCTCGGTCAGTCCCACGGCCCCGATCTCCGGATCGGTGAACGTGACGCGGGGCAGCGCCCGGTAGTCGGCGTCGGGACCGGGCTGCCCGAGGATGTCCCGGACGGCGATCTCCAGCAGCCGTTCGGCACTCAGCAGCCGGTCCTGCCCCTCGATCACCGTGACCGCGCACGTGAAGCGGGCGAAGACCTGGGCGAGTTCGACGCCTATGGCACCCCCGCCGAGTACGACCATGGATGCGGGCAGTTCCTTGGCCGCCATGGCGTCCCGGTTGGTCCAGTACGGCGTTCCCGCCAGACCCGGCGCCGATGGGATCCGGGGCCGGGTACCGGTGACGAGCACGACGCCGCGCCGGGCCTCGAACGTGCGGTCGCCGACCATCACCCGGCGCGGTCCCGCGAGGCGGCCGGTCCCTCGTACGAGCCGACCGCCCTTGGCCTCGAAGCGGTCCGCGGCCACCTTGTCGTTCCAGTTGTCGGTGGCTGCGTCGCGGATGCGCCCGGTGACCCTGGCCCGGTCCGGAGTCACAGCCGCCACACCGGCGAAGGCGGAAACCCGGCCTGCCTCGGCGAGCAGGTTCCCGGCCCGGATCATCATCTTGCCGGACACGCATGCCCAGCACGGACACTCGCCTCCGACGAGTTCCGCCTCCCCCCACCACGCCAGTCCCGCTTCGGCCGGCGTGCCGGCGACGTACTCGCCGCCAGGCCCCAGCCCGACGACCACCACGTCCGCCTGCTCGTTCGTACTCATGCCTCTCCTCGTTCCACCAGCACTCCGGGCATGGGCTGTCCCGCCGACGCTAGAGCTGCCGAAGAACCGCCCGAGTCCGCCGGCGCTCGGAGGCTTGTCCGAGAGTGAACGCCCGGCACGAGCACCGGGCCCAGTGCGCTGGCGGGCACCACCACATGCACTGCGGGTCAAGCCATGCCTCGGCCAGGCACCTAGCGTCACCGGAGTACGAACAACACGGCACCGCAGGAGGCGGACCATGACCACCAACCCCCCATCCGCCCACGGCAGCCAGCCCTGGCTGCACCAGAAGGGCGAGGTGATCCAGGAGTTCGGGACCGTCAAGCAGTTCCCGGTCGCCCTGTCCTACGAGGCGCGGATGTACTCCTGCCAGCGCCTGAACAAGGTCCTCGCGAACACGCAGATCCTCTACGGCCTCTACAAGAAGCACCACTGGCTGATGCGCGGCGCCACCTTCTACCAGTTGCACCTGGTCCTGGACAAGCACGCCGGCGAACAGCTGGAGATCATCGACACCATCGCCGAACGCGTCCAGTCGCTGGGCGGCGTGGCGGTGGGAGATCCGCGGCACGTCGCCGAGATCACGTCGATCCCGCGGCCCCCGGACGGGGTGGAGGAGGTGCCGGCCATGCTGTCCCGGCTGCTGGAGGCCCACGAGACCATACTCATCGACGCCCACGACGCCACCGCACGGACCGCCGAGTGCGGTGACGACGGCACCATCGACCTGCTGGTCTCCCAAGTGATCCGGACCGGGGAACGGCAGGCGTGGTTCCTGGCCGAGCATCTGGTCGACACACCGCTGGTGCGTGCCTGAACAACACCTCCGACCGCTGCCCTCCCTGGGTGAGCAGGTGCCTGGAGCGGCATGAGCCGACAGTACCGGCGGGGCACGCCGCCGTCCGCATACGATGCAGCGAAGATCGAAGACCGTCGCCTTCGCGCCAGACGGAGTCGGACGACGCGCTGCTTGCCCGGGAGCGGATGATGGATCTGCGGCAGATGGAGGTCGTCGTCGCGGTGGCCGACGCAGGCGGTTTCACGGCGGCGGCCCGGCGGCTGCACGTGGTCCAGTCCGCCGTGTCCAGCACGGTCCGCGCCCTCGAACGCGAACTGGGCACCCCCTTGTTCGACCGCACCACACACCGCGTCGCCCTCACCCCGGCCGGCGAGGCGTTCGTCCCCGCCGCACGCGCGACGCTCCGGGCCGCCGCGCTGGCACGGGAGGCCGTCGATGCCGTACGGGGACAGCTGCGCGGGCGGGTGACGGTCGGCACGATGCAGGGGGTGTGGGCCGGACTCCACCACGCCCTGGCCGCGCTGCGGGCGGAGCATCCGGGCGTGGTCGTGCACCTGCGGCAGGCAGCCGTCGCAGACATCCGGCAGGCACTGCGGGAGGGCACGGTGGACCTGGCCGTGGTGGCGCTGGACCGCCAGCAGCAGCGCGGGCTCGCGACCCGGCTGCTGTCCCGCGAGGACATGGTGCTGCTGGCGGCGCCCCGGCGGGTGCTCGCCGGGGCCACACCGAACGGCGAGGTCCGACTCGCCGACATCGCCCAGTTGCCCCTGGTGGACTTCACACCCGGCTGGGCCATCCGCTACGCGGTCGACCGGGCCTTCCGGGCCGCGGGCGTCGACCGCAGCACGACGTTCGAGGTGAACGACATCGGCGCGGCGGCCGAACTGGTCCGGGGCGACCTGGGTGTCTGCATCATGCCCAAGTCGATCGCGGACCGCTTCCCCGATCTGCCCCAGTACCGGTTCGACCGGCACGCGCCGAACTGGAAGATCATGGTGGTACGGCCGCCCGGCGAGGCACCCCCGGCGGTCGCCGCGCTGCTGCGGCACATCACCTGACGGCGACGGGAACGCCTCTCGGTCTCCCCCGCTGTCCCGCCGTCACTGCGAGCATCATGCCGGACGGCATGCCTGCTCCTGCCCGCGAACGCACGGCCCGGGACCCAGCACCTCCGGTCCGATGACCAGGGCACCCCGAAAAGAACGCTGTGGGACCACGTCCCGTGCACGCGCGGTCATCCCGGCCACGCGGTGGGCTCCTACCGTTCGAGAATCACTCAATCACCTGATAACTGGAGGAATCTTGCAGTTCGGGATATTCAGCGTCGGCGATGTCACACCGGACCCCACCACGGTACGGACCCCGACCGAGGCGGAGCGCATCAAGGCCATGGTCGCCATCGCGCTGAAGGCCGAGGAGGTCGGCCTGGACGTCTTCGCGACCGGCGAGCACCACAACCCGCCGTTCGTGCCGTCCTCGCCGACCACGATGCTCGGCTACATCGCGGCGAAGACGGACAAGCTGGTCCTCTCCACCGCCACCACCCTGATCACCACCAACGACCCGGTGAAGATCGCGGAGGACTTCGCGATGCTCCAGCACCTGGCCGACGGCCGGGTGGACCTGATGATGGGCCGCGGCAACACCGGGCCGGTCTATCCCTGGTTCGGGCAGGACATCCGGAAGGGCATCGACCTCGCCATCGAGAACTACGCCCTGCTGCGCCGGCTGTGGCGCGAGGACGTCGTGGACTGGGAGGGGAAGTTCCGCACCCCGCTGCAGGGCTTCACCGCCACGCCACGGCCGCTGGACGGCGTACCGCCGTTCGTCTGGCACGGCTCGATCCGCTCACCGGAGATCGCCGAGCTGGCCGCCTTCTACGGCGACGGCTTCTTCCACAACAACATCTTCTGGCCCGCCGACCACACCAAGCGCATGGTCGAGCTGTACCGGACCCGGTACGCCCACTACGGCCACGGCACGCCCGAGCAGGCGATCGTCGGGCTGGGCGGCCAGGTGTTCATGCGGAGGAACTCGCAGGACGCGGTGCGCGAGTTCCGGCCGTACTTCGACAATGCGCCGGTCTACGGGCACGGGCCGTCCCTGGAGGACTTCACCGACCAGACCCCGCTGACGGTCGGGTCCCCGCAGCAGGTGATCGAGAAGACGCTCACCTTCCGCGAGTACGCCGGCGACTATCAGCGCCAGCTGTTCCTCATGGACCACGCGGGGGTGCCGCTGAAGACCGTGCTGGAGCAGCTCGACCTGCTCGGCGAGGAGGTCGTACCCGTGCTGCGCAAGGAGTTCGCCGTCGGCCGGCCGACGGATGTGCCCGAGGCGCCGACCCACCAGTCCCTGCTCGCAGCGACTGCGGAAGCCACTCCGGAAGCCTCTTCGGAAGGGATGACCGCCGCATGAAGCTCGTCGCCGTATCCGCGGGTCTGAGCACCCCCTCGTCCACACGCCTGCTGGCGGACCGTCTCACCGACACCGTCCGCGACGAGCTCGCCGATCAAGGCCACAAGGCGGACGTGGATGTCATCGAGTTGCGTGCCCTTGCTGTGGCCATCGCCAACAACCTCGTCACCGGTTTTCCTCCGCCGCAGCTGGCCGCCGCGATCGAAGCGGTGACGAGCGCCGACGGCCTGGTCACCGTGACACCGGTGTTCAGCGCCTCGTACAGCGGACTGTTCAAGTCATTCTTCGATCTGATCGATCCGGGCGCCCTCACGGGCAAGACAGTCCTCATCGGAGCGACGGGAGGCACTCCCCGCCACTCTCTCGTCCTGGAACACGCGCTGCGCCCGCTCTTCACCTACCTGCGGACCGTGGTCCTCCCGACCGGCGTGTACGCGGCATCGGAGGACTGGGGTTCAGGCAGCGACGCGCACACGGAGGGCCTGCCCGCGCGCATACGCCGGGCAGGCCGGGAGATGGCCTCGATCCTGGTCGCCAGAGCAACCGATCCCCTGCCCGAGGACGACCTCGCCCTGTCCAAGAAGAAGCTCTCCGATCTGCGCTTCGACTGAGCGCGCGCTATGGCATCCCTGTCGGTCAATGGCGCACGAGGGTCAACGTCCTCCCAGGCTTCGCGGGCTACGGCATCCGGCCGATCAGCACTGGGCGTCCCGGCAGCTCACCTGCGGCCTGCGCTCAGCCGCTCTCCTCGTCGACCTTCGCGGCGACGTCCTGGTATAGAGGCCACGCCAGTTGCGCCGCCCCACAGGGTCGGGAGCTGCACCCCCGGTGCGGCGCCTTCTTCGTGCGCGCGATCAAGCCGGTAGCACGAGTCAAAACCGGGTTGTTCTGGAGGAGTAGAACCAACGATGGGCGTGGCCAGGGCCCGCCGCCGACCGCGAGAGCGACAGCCGGTAGCGCCAGCAGCACGACCATAAGCGGCACCAGCGACCTGTGGCGGCGAACGTTGATGATGTGACACGGAAGTTTGACTGGCGGGTACGGCTGTAGTCAGTGGCCGCCTCTCGGGGGCTCGCAGCCGGTGCCGTCGGGGTAGCCGCCGAAGGCATCCGCCTTGGTGGAGTCACTGCTCATCGTGCCCTCCACACACCAGGGAGAGGCGCCGATGTCGATGAGGAAGCCGACCCCGGTGGGGCCGTCCTGGTACACCTGCACCTTCCCGGCGGAATAGCCGAGGCCGGTGAGCGCGCTGCGGACGCCGGCCGGAGCGAAGTCGCCGCGCCGGCGCAGCGGTTCGAGTGCGCTCTTGACGCGTCCGACGGCCGTGAGTCCGTCGCAGCGGCTCCGGCCGTGAAGCGGGAAGGGAACTCTGAAGCCGTGGTTTTCGGCATAGTGATCGGTGGGCGGCACGGTTGAGCTGGGGGTAGTGGCGGCCGTGGGCGCCTTCGGCTTGCCGCTCTCGCCGGGGCAGGGGAAGTCTGCTGGTGTACTCGGCGTCGATATACCGGTGGGCGTTGAATGCGAACGCCGGTACCCCTCGGCGGCATCCCCTGCCCGCTGCGTTCCGCACCCCGCCGCCAGCAGGACCATCACCGCCAACGGCAGCATCCCGAGCCGGGCCCTCGTCTTCCTTGACGTCGTCATCCCCCGATCCTCCCCCGCAGCTCGGTGGGCGTCATGAGTTCTTTTACTCATCCGGCCACAACATCCCGGTCAGCCTTCGCCGGCAAACAACCAAGCTTCGGCTTCACAGGTAGGCCGTCGCCGAAGGCCCGCGCCTCACAGCTCTCAGCCTCCCAGCGTGTTCCGTCTACCTGGGGACACGGGCTGTGGCCTCACAGATGTCTCACACCCTGTCGGGAAGTCTCGATCCGTGCGGTCAGGGCTCGATGAACGGCAGTGCGACGGCGTGCAGTTTGGTCTGGAGGTTGATGTCGCTGGTGGCGACGCACCACCCGGAGCCGGGTGCCGGGACTGCAGGAGCAGGGTCCAGGCGATGAACCGGTCGCCCGGGACGTCCAGGTCGGGCCAGTCGGGCAGCGCGTCGGACTCGGGCTCGATGTACTCGAAGTACGCAGCTGCGAGCGTCCTCACCTGCCTGTCCAGGAGGTGTCGATGTCCCGCACGACGTCGCGGATCAGGGCGAGAAACAGGGCGACGAACGGAGCGGGCGTGGTGTCGGCGAGGGTGATCGCGTGGAACGAGCGGTGCAGGGGCGGTCTGGAAGCGGATCCTGGGGGTGAAGCCCGACTGTGCGCAGGCGTGGTCGAACTGTTCGCGCGCGGCGTGGCCGGCCAGGATCGTGACCCAGGCGTCGTCGGCGAGGTCCGCGAGGCACAGCGGATGATCGGCGGGGCGGGTGGCGAGGGGGTGGTCGTCGGGCATGACGACCACCATGGGGTCGTGCAGCAGCGGATGCAGTACGACGCCGGACGGTGCGGGTGCGGGCGTGGGGAAGAAGGCGGTCACGGCGAGGTCGATGCGCCCGGCGGCGACCTCCTCCAAGCTGTTTTCGGAGGGGACACCACGGAGATGTCCGCGTCGGGGTGGCGGTGGCGCAGGCCGTGAGCGCTGGAGGAATCAGGTGGATGGCGGCCGCCTGGAAGGCTCCGATGCGTAGGCGCAGCGAAAGGTGGTGGCGAAGTGCCGGCAGGGCGGTGGCCGCTGCCTCGACCTGTTCGTCGACGATCCTTCCTGGACCGGCCAGCAAGCGTCCGGCGGCGGTCAGCTGCGCGCCGCGCGGTCCGCGGGTGACCAGGGCCGTTTCGCACGCCCGCTCGGCTCGGGCGAGCTGCTGGGTGACGGCCGCCGGTGTCAGACCGAGCGCGTGCGCGGCGCCGGTGAGGGAGCCGTGCCGGTGGATGAGTGCCAGCAGGCGCCGTCATCAGCATTCTCCGGTTGCACTGCGGACGGGCGTGATGATCTTGTCGGCGAGCCATCGCGCGGCCTGTGAGGGATAGGGGCTCCGCAGGCTGAGCACGATGTGCGTCACGCCTGCCGCGATGAGCTCCGTGATGGCCTTGCGGTCGGTGGCAGGGTCGTCGTAGGACACGATGTACTGCACAGAGCGGGTGATCGTCCGCGGATCACGGCCGATGACGGCGCAATGGTCGTCCAGAACGGCACTGCGCTCGGTGATGTAGTCCAGCGTGTTGTGCGGCGGTCCGGGGATGTTCCAGATGTCGGCGTGCTCGGCGACCAGGCGGAGCGTCCTGTTTCCCCAGCCGCCGATCAGCAGGGGCGGCCCTGGCCGCTGAACAGGTTTCGGCTCGTTGCGGTTGCCGGTCAGAGTGTAGTAACGGCCGTGGAAGTCGAAGACGTCCCGCGTCCACATGCCGCGGAGGATGGTGATGGTCTCCTCCAGGCGGGCGATGCCTTCGGCGGGCGGGACGAGCGTGAGGCCGTAGGCTGCGTACTCCGCGACGGCCGGGTTCTCGCCGGGTACGCCGCCCGCGTCGGGTGGCTGCACGGTGCCGCCCACGCCGAGGCCCATGATCAGACGGCCCCCGGAGATCACGTCGACTGTTGTGGCGATTTTGCCGAGGACGGCGGGCGGCCGGATCCGATTGCTCGTCACGAGCAGGCCGAGGCGCAGCCGCTGGGTCCTGGCGGCCAGGGCGCTCAGCAGTGTCCACCCTTCGAGGATCTGCCCGTCCTTCGGGCCGGCGATCGGCATGAGGTGGTCCCACAGCCAGGCGTCCGCGATTTCGGGCAGGTCGTCGGCTTCCTGCCACACGCGGAGGATGTCCTCGTAGGGAACCCGCATCGGAGTGGTCTTGATTCCGAATGTCACGGTGGGGAGGTGCTGGTCGGACATGGTTGCCATGCGCCCTTCGAGTCGATGCGCCGCCGTTGACGGCGACGCCATCATCACCGTAGTAGATCGTCAGTTCAGCTGACTATCAGTTTATGAATACACTGCGGTCATGACGCGCGACGCACCGCCCGAAGTCCTCTCCTCCCGCCTCGGGTATCTGCTCAAGCACGTGTACCTGCGGTTGACCGAGGAGTCGGCGAGGGCCTTGGCGCCGCACGGAATCGACGGCCGTGAACTGGCAATTCTGGCCGTCCTCAACGCACATGACGGGCTGTCTCAACTGGAAGCGGCGGGCAAGCTGGGCATCGACCGCACGACGATGGTGGCCCTCGTCGACGCTTTGGAGGGCAAGGAACTGGTCGAGCGGCGCCGCAGTCCCCAGGACCGGCGCAAGAACATCGTGCAGCTGACGCCGGCCGGAGCGGAGCGCCTTCGCGACGCCGAATTCGCCCGCCAGGAGATGGAACGCCGGTTCCTCGCCCCGCTCTCCAGCCCGGACGCCACGCTCCTGATCCGCGCCCTGCAGTCCCTCGTCGGTGCCCCGACGGGCGCTGGCCAGGCGTCTGACTCGGCATGACAGACCGTGACGTTGGCCCAGATCCGTAGACCTCCGTAATCGGTGAGACGGGTCTCCAACCCTCTGGGGTCAGGCTGCGTGGGCCTTGGGGCGTGCGACGAGTTGACCCCGCACGATCTCATCGATCAGCGAGGAGCCGTTGGGGGTGATGCCGTCGTCGTTCACTACGCTGAGCACCGGCGTGCCTTCCCGACCCGCGCGGCAACGCGGGCCTACTCGATACCAGTCGATCGATCATTCGGGAAGGTACGCCTCCCCGAGCCGATCCACAGGATCTGAGCATTTGCTCCGATTCATCTGTCGAAGGTGTCTGCCTACTCGGTCTTTCGGGGCCACTTGCTCTTGTGACGCAGCTCGTGCCTCAGAGCGTATGCCTCAAACATGCACGGGACGCGGTTTCGGAGTGTCAGAAGCCACGGCCTGGCGGTATGTGGCCGAGACCATCGAGATTCTGGCCGCGTCGGCAACGGGCCTGCGCGAAGCCCTCCTGGGCCTGGGCGAGGGAGACTTCGTCATCGTCGGCGGAACACCGCTCCCCACCGACCGAATCGCGGCCGACGAGCCGTACTGCTTCCAGGCGCACAAGAAGCACGGCATGAACGTGCAGGTGATCGTCGCCCGGACGATACACCCCTGTGGTTCTCCCGCGCCACGCCGGGACGGACCCGCAACCTGACCGCTGCCTGCGCCCACGGGATCGTCCAGGCATGCCTCACGCGAGAAGTCCCCGTCCTCGCGGACCGCGCCCACCAGGGAGCCGGCGCCATCGTCCGCACCTCTACTACGGCCACCGCGAACTCCCCCAGCACTACCAGCGGTACAACGACGCCCACACCCGCCTGCGAGCGCCCGGCGAACGCGCCTTCGCCCAGCTCAAGTCCTGGCGACTCCTACGCCAGGACCGCTGCTCAACCAACCGCACAAGCCGCATCGTCGGCGCCGCTCACACCCTCCTCACACGACTACACCACCGCCTGCCCGCCGACCGTTCACCACGGTTCAAAGCTCGGCTCGACCGGACCAATCTCGCCGCGCTCCGCGAGTTCGTCCAGGTCTTCCGGCTCAAGGAACTCCAAGGCATCTGGGTCGATCCCATGGTGCGGGTCCACGTCGCGCAGGCGCTTGACGAAGGCGAGCACGAAGTCGGTGAACGATCCGTCGAAGACCTCGGGATCCGCCCCGTTGATGTTCGTGACGATCTTCCAGAGGTCCGGGTCCGAGTGGCATGGCCAGAAGAAGTGCTCGTCACCGGAGTAGCCGTATCCCCAGGAGATGAGGCCGCCCGGGGCAGGGTGGAACCGGAATGGGTACTCGTCCGAGTCACGTCGCCACGACTGGCCGAACGATTCGTGGATCTTTTGCATCCGATCCAGCAGCGGGCTGGACCCTCGGGGGTGGAAGACCACCAGCTCCCCGCAGATCGCGCCCGTGCCATAGGCATCAAGGAACGCCTTGAAGTCGCCCGGCAGCGCCGAGCCGACATAGTCCTCGACCTCGGCCCAGTCGTCGGGGGATGGGACGCGGACCGGTGGCGGGCCGAAGTGTTGCACCAGGTCATCCAGACCCGCCATACGCCCCACCTGCTTCATCGTCGGTTGTCGGCGGCAAACCTATTCAGACGCGGTTGCGGGGATCAAGAGGGAGCGGGATCGGCAGCCACCCCCGCCGAGTCATCTCACGACGTTGATCGCTCGCGACTACGACCAACGAAGCTCACAAGCAGCGCACTTCAGAGAAGCAGGCATGCTTGTGCTTGCAGGGGGTGCCGTAAGAGCGCCCCGCCAGTGCCGAGGGAGATCTTGCGGGGCTCCAAGTGCTTGTCGGGGCGCCCCGGTGTCCGGCGCCGTTTTTTCCCCGGTTGATCAGCTCCTGCATGTCACCTGACGCCAGACGCTCAGCGAGACCCTCCATCTGAAGCCCAACGCGCCCGCCCGTCAAGGAAAACGGCGCCTGACGAGACTTGTACAGGGCAGGAGCGGTCAGAACCAGTGCAGGCAGTGCGGAGCGCGCTCGGCACGGAAGAGGGCGTCAGCGAGGGTGACCGCGCCGGGGTGGTGGGCTCGGATGTGTCCGGCGCGTACGAGCGTGCTCGGGGCGGTGCCGCCGAGGTAGACCGAGCCCAGGTCGCTCACGTCCAGGGACAGGTCGGGCTCCCGGTCCGTCGGGACGCAGTCGGCCTTGCCGTCCCGGACGGTCAGCAGGTAGCGGCCGTGCTCGCCGAGGAACGGATCGTCGACGTCGAGGACAAGCTCGCCGTCCGTGAACCAACCGCGCGCGGTCAGTGCACGCGGTACGTCCAGGAGCCGTACCCAGAGCCAGTCGGTGTGGCCGCTCACCTCGCCGGCGCGGAAGTCCGCAAACTGCCAGCGCAGCGGGTGCTCGGGCGGGAAGTGCTTGAACACGACCTGACTGACCAGGTCATGTCCGAGCACGAACCGGGCCAGGGCGGTGAAAACGGCGTCGTCGGCGGCGATGATCTCGTCGACCGTCAAGGTGTCGGACTCGCCGAGCGCATAGCTGGCGTACCCGTCCGGGACTCCGTCGGTGTCACGGTGGACGGCGACGTAGCGCGGCGCCCGTGAGATCGGGGGCTGCCCCGCGCCCAAGGCCCACCAGCGGTGCGGGCGGGACAGCGCGCCGGGCTGTGCGCGGCGGTAACGGTCGTAGACCTCTTCCAGGGTCTCTCCGCACTCGGCACGCCGCAGCACCTCGACCGTGCCGGTGTCCGAGCCGGTCGCCGGGGCGTCGGCCGCTGCGCGCGCCCGGGGGAGGGCGAGGGCGGCCTGGTGGCGCCGCACCGTCAGCCGCTGCGTGTAGGTCGCCGGGCCGTAACCGAACCTGCGGTAGATCAGGGCCTCGGAGGCCAGCAGTACGGAGAGGAACTCCCCTCGGGTCCGCAGCTCGGTGAGCTGATGCCGCATCATCGCCCTGAGCAGCCCCTGGCGTCGGTGCGAGGGAAGGACGCCGACTGCGGTCACCCCGCCGGCCGGGACGAGGATCTCGCCGGGCAGAGTGAGCTCGAAGGAGTACGCACCGGCGGTGCCGACGGGCCGCCCGTCCGCCGTCGTGGCGAGCAGACCGCGGTCCATTTCGAACGCCGACCACCAGACCCCGCCGCCACCCTCGGCCGGGGTTTCCGGGAAGCGTCCGAACGCGGCATGGAGTGTGCCGACGAAGACATCGAGGTCCTGGTCGGTCGTGGGACGGATCTCCATTGCTGCCGCTGCCTCCCCGGGATACCGGCACCACGACTCGTGGTGTCCTCACCACAATGCAGCGTTGCCCTATGGCCCGGTCAAGCGAATTACGGCGCGGGGCCGCGGCCAGTCACCGCGCAGCCGGTCCCAGCCCGGCCCTGGGAAGCGGTGATTCCGGGCGCCGCCCGCACGGGGTCCCTGAAGACTGGCGCATCGGCCTTGTCGGCCGCCGGACGTTCGCCTTCCCGACGGTCAGGGCGGTCCCAGTTCCTCCAGCAGAGCGTCCGATCCCGCCTTCCGTCGCCCGACCCGAAGAACAGGACACAGGGAGGCAATTGCGCGGGAGGGTGAAGCCGGGCTCGGCCAAACGTCCGCCGTTTTTACGCACGTTGATCCAGCTGACGGCATCGAGTGCCCCCTGTCGGCGTTCCTTACGGCATGCCGGCGGCGTTGGCCGCATCGGCCGAGGCTGTTTCGTTCGCCGCGATGCCGACGAAACGACGTATGGCTTCAACGGGCATGTCGAGCCCCTCGGAGGCGGAGCGCTCGTCGCCGAACACCTGCACTGCCTCAGCAACGGCAACAGCCAGTTCGGCTTCCGCCTTACGGACCTTGACCTCAGCCTTGTCAACGGTGTCGACCACCGCCAGCTGGCGACGCTGCTTCTCCTGGAGTCGCTGCTTACGGGACGGCGTCTTGTCAGAGTTCTGCACAGTCACAACCAAGATCATAAACGGACCTGTACACCCACGGGAAATCGGTAACTCCACCTCCCTTTCGCCCGGTTCATCATCCGGAGTACGGCTGGCGTCGCCGGTGGACACGCTGTCTTCCCACGCGGGCGACGCACAGGGCGTGGAAGGACAGCAGGCAGATGGCCCGCCGAGGTAGCGATGCCGCGAGGCTGCTTGTTCGGGGCGGCGGATGACCCCCTCGGGCGTTCGGCCCGCGCCCGGCGCAACGGCAGGGCACCGGGGGCGTCAGGCCTCACGAAGGTGCCGTTCGCGCGGCTACTCGACCGGGTCCGGCTCGTCAGCCGAAGTGTCGTCCGGCTGAAGCGGGATGGTCTTGCGGCTGAGCCGGCGCATCACCTTGTTCTGCCGACGCATGCCGCCGACAGCCGAGGCTCCCAGGCTCGCTCGCTGACCAGCGCGCTGATCACCGCCGCCAGGACCAGCGGCTCGCGCCCGGCTCGACGTACCGTACGCGCGGTCCCCGGCTACTGCCGCTTCGTCTTCTGGGCACTGCCGCTCTTCCGGATCCGCTCCCTCGCGGCCCGCAGCGTGACCCGGGCCAGGTCGGCCCCGGACATCTCGCCGCCGCTCCTGTCTGCCCTCAAGCGGTGTGCCTGAGGGCAGGTGCCGGGTGTCCGACAGGCGCCGTCCCTGGTCGACCAGGTAGTGGCTGAACAAGGGCCTCGCCGACGTGTCGTCGTGCCGGTCGATGTGGTCCAACACGACCCGATGGTCCTTCATCGGCCTCACTCGCCGGTCGACAACGTGCGTGCGGTCAGGTCCCGAGGGCCAATTCCGGTTCCTGCTCGTGGCGGGGGCACCGCCGCGCAGTGCGTCGTACGCCCATCCTGGGTGGCTGCGGCGCCACCGAACCCTGCCTGGGCAACTCGGAGTTGGGAATGGTGTCCGGGACGACGCAGCGGGGCCGGCGCCGACGCCCACCTGATCGCCTCAGCGGATGGGCCGGGACACCGTCGGCGGCATCGCCCTCGCTCCGGTCCGCTCCAGCGCGCTGTGCGCCGTACCGAGGTCATCCGCAGGGCGGATGCGTACTCGGCGAGGTCCGGCCAGTGACCGGTCAGGCACGGCAGCGCAGCATTTCCAGTGGCGGGTTCGCGAGGAGGTCGGCCCAGAAGTCTTCGCCGAACTCATGGAAGCCGGCTTCGGACACCTCCAGGGCAACCCACTGCACCTCACTGAAGCCGGCCGCCCGCAGACAGTCCTCGTAGACGTCGCGGCGCGGAACCGCGCTGACAATGCTGATCGGCTGCGGGTCGAGGAGAGCCGTGACCCGCACCCGCGGACCCGTCTCGATCTCCTCGCCTGTCGGCTCGCAGCGGAACCCGTACTTGTCCAGGGACACACAGTCGAACCCGTAGTCGGGCTTCTGGGCGAACACGAAGAACTCTCCGCCCGGCACCAGGCTCCGGTGGATGTTGCGGCACATCCGCTCCATGGCCGCGATGTCCTCGGCGTAGTTGAGGCACTGCACTGCCACCGCGATGTCGTAGCGCCGGTCGAGAGGCCGCAGTTCGGCCACGTCACCGACCTCGTAGCGCACACCCAGCGGGTCACGCTGCTCGGCGTCCCGCGCGGCGGCGATCATCTCGACGGAGATGTCGACACCGAGGACGTCTGTGGCTCCGCGCCGCTTGAACTCCCTGCTGTAGAAACCGGTGCCGCACGCCAGGTCGAGAACCGACTTGCCGCTCACGTCCCCGACCATGCCCAGGAAGCTCGGCACCTCCCCGTAACGTATCAGCGGCAGAGACTTGAACCCCTCGAACGCCTCACCGATCTCGTCGTACTGCTGCACGCTCACGTGCCGCTCCCCTCCTGCGCTCCATCGTGTACGTGGCCACGCCGGCCCTCCGGAATCGGAGGTACGCCGGGTGACCGTCGCGGCAGAAAGTCTCCCCTCGCCCTCTCTTGCCGTCGTACTGGCAGATGACACAAAGAAGTTGGCCGGGTGACCCACCATCAGCCAACAGCATGCCGCCGCCCCCAGCACGCCCTCCTCGTCGTTTGACATGGAGCGCGCTCGAACTTCTAGCGTCTTGGGCAGATGGTTCCGACGAGCCCAGGAGGCAGCAGTATGCGCACCATCCCCACTCGACACCTCGGCGAACTGGCAGTCTCCGCACAGGGCCTGGGGTGCATGGGAATGAGTCACGGCTACGGCGCCACGGACGACGCGCAGTCGATGGCGACGCTGCGCCACGCCCTCGACCTCGGGGTGAGCCTCCTGGACACCTCCGACTTCTACGGCTCGGGGCACAACGAGGAGTTGATCGGACGGGCCATCGCCGGGCGCCGGGACGAGGTGGTGCTGGCCACGAAGTTCGGCTTCGCTAACCGCCTGGGCGAGCCCATCCTGATCCGCGGCGACGCCGCCTACGTGCGTCAGGCGTGCGAGGCATCGCTGCGCCGTCTCGGAGTCGACCACATCGACCTCTACTACCAGCACCGGGTCGATCCGCAGGTGCCGATCGAGGAAACCGTCGGCGCCATGGCCGAGTTGGTCCAGGCGGGCTTGGTCCGCCATATCGGGCTGTCCGAGGCCGGCGCGGGAACCATCCGGCGGGCCCACGCGGTGCATCCGATCGCCGCGCTGCAGAGCGAGTGGTCGCTGTGGACCCGTGACCTGGAGGCGGAGATCGTCCCGGTCTGCCGCGAACTCGGCATCGGCATCGTCCCGTTCTCCCCACTCGGGCGCGGCTTCCTGACCGGCCACTATCGCTCGGTCGAGGGGATGGCGGAGAGCGACGTGCGGCGGAGCCAGCCGCGTTTCGCCGACGGCAACCTCGAACGCAACCTGGCGATCGTGGCGAAGCTGAACGAGCTGGCCGAAGCCAAGGGCGTCACCGCCGGCCAGCTCGCCCTGGCCTGGGTTCAGCGCCGAGGCGACGATGTCGTGCCGATCCCCGGCACCCGGCGACAGCAATACCTGAAGGAGAACATCGCGGCCCTGACGGTCGAGTTGTCCGCCGAGGACCTCGCCGCCATCGAAGCGGCCGCCCCGGCCGAGCAGATCGCGGGTACCCGCTACGACGCGACGAGCCTCACCTTCGTCAACCGCTGAGTCCACCACGGCACATCCCCCTCCCCCACCGCCGTGACGGCTGTAGGTGAAGAGCGGGCGTCTCGGGACAGCCGGCGTGGCACACGTGGCTGCCGGCTTGATCGAATCAGGCGGCAGGCTCTGTCTCGATCAGCACCCGCGCCGAAAGGGGCCCTGACGTGTCCATTCCCTGGGACGCCATAGTGACCACCGGGATCGACGCCGCTCCAACCGTCGCGGGCATTCTGGTGGGTGGGGTCGTCGGCCGCCGTAACCAGAATCATGGCGGACACCGGGGCAAGGCCGGCTACGACAAGCCCCGCGCCGCAGTCCGGGCAGGGGGTGGACCGCAGCCCGCTGGGCCGGCTCCGCGCCGCCCTGGACGCCCCCGTCACCGCCCGTGCTCAACCCCCGCCGCCCGGGCATCGACTTCCCGATCTGGTCCGCCGTCCATCGTCGGCAGAGCCGTAACCCTCACCACCGGCTGCGTCACCTCAGCCATCGCTTGCAGGGCCGGTTGTCCCTGTCGATCAAGAAACGCGCTGTCTGTATCGGGTCAAGCGGGGGCTGGCCCATCTGGTGACGTTGTCAGTAGCGGGCACTCTCCGCTCCTGTCGGTACGGCGGTGAGGAAGTTCATGAATGCCGGGCGCGCCGGCTGGTCGGTGGACGGCGTCACGGTGGGTTCGGGTCGGCGGAGCGGGGAGGTCTGGCCCAGCCCAGGGATCGTTCGACGGCTCGCTGCCAGTTGTCGTACTCCGCCTCCCGCAGCGCGGGATCCATGGCGGGCAGCCACTGCCCGGCCCGGTGCCAGTTGCGGCGCAGTACCTCCAGGTCCGGCCAGTAGCCGGCGGCGAGCCCGGCCGCGTAGGCGGCGCCGAGGGAGACCGTCTCGGCGACCATGGGCCGCACCACGGGCACGTCGAGCACGTCGGCCACGAACTGCATGAGCAGGTTGTCCGCGGTCATGCCCCCGTCCACCTTGAGCTGCTGGAGAGGGACCGGGAAATCGGCGTTCATGGCGTCGACGACCTCTCGTGTCTGCCATCCGGTGGCCTCCAGGACCGCACGCGCCAGGTGCCCTTTGGTGATGTACGAGGTGAGGCCGACGATGACCCCGCGCGCGTCGCTGCGCCAGCGCGGTGCGAACAGACCTGAGAAGGCGGGGACGATGTAACAGCCGCCGTTGTCCTCGACCGTCCGCGCGAGGGTCTCGATCTCCGGGGCGCTGCTGATCAGGCCCAGGCGGTCCCGGAACCACTGGACGAGTGCACCGGTGACGGCGATCGAGCCTTCCAGGGCGTAGGCCGGCGGCCGGTCCCCGATCTTGTAGGCGACGGTGGTGAGGAGGCCGTGCCGGGACCGCACGATGTCGCTGCCGGTGTTGAGCAGCAGAAAGCTGCCCGTCCCGTAGGTGCACTTCGCCTCGCCGGGAGAGAAGCAGGTCTGGCCGAAGAGCGCGGCCTGCTGGTCGCCGAGCGCGGCCGTGATGGGGACACCCGGCAGCAGCGAGCCGGCGTCGCCGTATGTCTCGGCGGACGGCCGGATCTCGGGCAGCATCGAGCGGGGCACTCCGAAGAAGGCCAGCAGCTCGTCGTCCCAGGTGAGGGTGCGGATGTTCATCATCATCGTGCGGCTGGCATTGGTGGGGTCGGTGATGTGCAGGCCGCCTTCGGGGCCTCCGGTGAGGTTCCAGATCAGCCAGCTCTCCATGGTTCCGAAGAGCACCTCGCCGTCGTCGGCGCGTTGCTGAAGCCCCTTGACGTGGTCGAACAGCCAGCGGATCCGCAGCGCCGAGAAATAGGTCGAGGGGGGCAGACAGCACCGTTCGAGGAAGAACTCCTCGCCGGGGTGCTGTCCGAGTTCCTCGACGAGCGGCGCGGTGCGGGTGTCCTGCCAGACGATCGCCCGGCCGACGGGGGCGCCGGTCCGCCGGTCCCACAGCACGGTTGTCTCCCGCTGGTTGGCCAGCCCCATGGCGATGACCTGTCCCGTGTCGACACCGGCGACGGACAGGGCCTCGGGTACGACGCGCCGCAGGTTCTGCCAGATCTCGACGGCGTCGTGCTCGACCCAGCCGGGCTCGGGGAAGTGCTGCTGATGCTCCTTCTGCGCCACCGAGACCAGACGCCCACGGCGATCGAACAGAATGCACCGGGTCGAGTTGGTGCCCTGATCGATGGACATTACATACCGTTCAGCCATGATCGGGTCTGCCTTCCGAGGGGTCGGGTGGGCGGCCGGCTCGGCCTACCAGCGGGTGGCTCCCAGGTCCCTGGAGATCGCCCGCGCGGCCTCGCGGATCAGGGTGATCAGACTCGGGCGGGGCCGGCCCTGGCTGTCACAGATCCGCTCGACCGCTCCGGACAGCCCGATCGCGCCGACGACGAGGCCGCCGTGCCCTCGGATGGGCGCGGCGAGCCCGGCCTCCCCCATGCTCATTTCCTGGATCTCGGCGGCCCAGCCGAGTTCCCGGACCTCGGCGAGCGCCCGGGTGAGCTGCTCGCGATCGACGAGGGTGTGCCGGGTGTACGCCTCCAGCCCGGGCTCTCTGGTGGGCTCGATCGTCGCGGTCCCATAGGCGAGCAGCACCTTGCCCAGCGACGAGGCGTGCAGGGGCAGCAGCGCGCCCACGTCCAGGGTCTGGAAGGTGTCGTCCGGCCGGAACACATGGTGGACGACGAGCACGCTGCCCTCCAGGGGTGTGCCCAGGCGGACCGCCTCTCCGCTGCGGGCGGCGAGGGCATCGGCCCAGTTGAGGGAGCGCGAGCGCAGCTCGTTGACGTCCAGGTAGCTGGTGCCGAGGTGCAGGAGGGCGGCTCCGAGCTGGTATTTCCCGGTCGCCGCGTCCTGCTCCACGAAGTCCACATGCTGGAGCGTGCGCAAGATGCCGTGGGCGGTGCCCTTGGCCAGTCCCAGTGAGGCGGCGACCTCGCCGAGCCCGAGGCGGCGGGGCCCACCGGCGAGCAGACGCAGAATCGCCGCCGCCCGTTCGATGGACTGGACTGGCCCGGCCATGAAGCGAGCCTATTACCGCCAGGGACGCTTCGCCGTACGGGAGGGCGGCCTCTGCGGAGCGGGCGGGAGGTCCCCGTTCGGTAATGCCGACCACCATTCATTGACCTGCCCGGTTTGTCTCCCTAGCTTGCTACGCAGCCGGTAAGCGCGGAGACATGGCGCCGGACCGGCCGCACACATCACTGGGAGAGACCATGGCGGCACAGCTCACCACGCTGCTCAGGGCGGCATACGAACACGTGTGTCCGGTGCCGCCTGCCGCCGGCGCCGTCTCGGCCGTACGCCGAAGTGTGGCGGCGGTCCTCGCCGACTGGAGCGTGGCTCCGGGAGTCGCCGAGGACGTGCTCCTCGTGGTGTCCGAGCTGGTCACCAACGCGATCGTGCACGCCCGCCCGCCGGCCGTACTGCGGCTGTCCTGGGCGCCCGGTGACGGTGTCCGCATCGAGGTCACCGACGCGGGACCCGCGCTCTCGCTGCGCCGCTGCGGTGCCGGGACGGATCCGGACGAGCATGGCCGGGGCGAGACGATCGTCCATGCCCTGGCGACTCGTCATGGCATACGCGTCCACGCCGGCGGGGTCACCCGCTGGGCCCATCTCGCGGCGGGCTAGGGCTTGGCCGGCGGATCTTGCCGGAGTCGCGTGTTGATGAGGCCCCCTTGCCTTGAGCCGGCCTGATCCGCCGGACGGGCCCTAGGGCCTGTGTGGTGTCGTGATCAATCTTGCCGATCCGGGTCCCTCAGGACGGGGGATCCGGTAGGAAGACCATCGTGACACGCAGGCAACTCACCGACGAACAGTGGAAGTTGATCGAGCCGTTCCTGCCGATAGGCGAGTACGGACCGTACCCCACACGACTGCGGGATCAGTTCGAGGGGGTGATCTGGCGGTTCCGCACCAGCAGCCAGTGGCGGGAGATGCCCGGCGAGTTCGGACCGTGGCCGACGGTCTACGGCCGCTTCCGGGTGTGGAGGGACGCCGGAGTCTTCACCGCACTGCTCGAAGGCTTGATCACTGAGGCCGCCCGCCAGGGACAGACGGACTTATCCCTGGTCAGCGTGGACTCCACCACGGCCCGCGCTCACCACGACGCGGCCGGGATGCGCATCGGCAAGGAGGTCCTGGACGCCCTTGAGGAAGCCGCCGTCGAACAGGAACGGGCCCGGCAAAAAGGGGCGGCCCGCCAGAACAGAGCGGACAGCACGGCAGTGACGACCCCGAGCGCGAAGAGCGGCGGCACATCAGGCGACGGCGCAAGCTCCGCTTGAGCCAGGCCCTGCTCGGCAGATCCCGCGGTGGACTGACGAGCAAGATTCACCTGGCCGCAGACCGCAAGTGTCGTCCGCTGTCCCTCGTCCTGACCGCAGGACAGGCCGCCGACAGCCCGCAATTCGTCCCCGTGCTGCAGAAGGTGCGCATCCGTCTTCCCGTCGGGCGGCCCCGGACCCGGCCCGACGCTGTCGCCGCGGACAAGGCCTACTCCTCCCGTGCCAACCGCTCCTACCTGCGGAGTCGCAACATCAAGGCAGTCATCCCGGAGAAGACGGACCAGGCCGCCAACCGGAAGAAGAAGGGCAGACGGGGCGGTCGCCCCACACGCCACGACGCCGAGCTCTACAAGGAGCGCAACACCGTCGAGCGCCTGATCAACAAGCTAAAGGCCTGGCGGGGCATCGCGACTCGACACGACAAAACACCCGAGAGCTACCTCGCCGGCCTCCACCTCCGTGCCTCGATGATCTGGATCAACGACCTCCTGAAGGCAACCGGTTGATCACAACATCACACAGGCCCTAGAGCGCGACCTCGGTCCGGTGCGGCACGGGAACCTGCCCGCCCGCGGACCGCTTGCGGAGCAGGAGCAGGGCGGCGTCGTCGTGCAGCCGGCCTCCCACATGTGCCAGCAGCTCGTCGTGGACCGCGCCGAGCGTGTGCGCCGGCTCGTCGGACACATGGCGGGCCACGCCCGCGGCCAGCGGATAGAACTCGCGGGCGTGATCGCGGGCTTCGGTGACCCCGTCGGTGTAGAGCAGCAGCTGGTCTCCCACGGCGAAGGGCAGATGCTGGAGGCGGGGGGCCTGTCCTGCAAGGGCACGCAGCCCGAGAGGCGGGGTCGGCTGGGCCGGTTCCACCGCCGTGACGTCTCCGGAAGCGGAGATCAGCAGCGGAGGCGCGTGTCCGCAGTTCACCACCTCCAAGTGCCCTGACCCCGGGCATCCGGCGATCACCGCGGTGACGAAGTCGTCCGGGCCGAGATTGCGGGCCAGACTCCGCTCGATCCTGCCGACGACGGCGAGCAGGTCGGGCTCGTCATAGGCGGCCTCTCGGAACACGCCGAGCACGAGTGCGGCGGTCCCCACGGCGGGCAGCCCCTTGCCCCGCACATCTCCGACGATCAGCCTGACGCCGTGCGGGGTGGGCACCAAGGCATAGAGGTCCCCGCCGATCCGGGCCTCGGCCGCCGCGGCGCTGTAGCGGACGGCCACCTGGAACGGGCCGACGGTCTCCGGAACGGGCTGGAGCAGCGCGTGCTGGGCGGCCTCGGCGACCGAGCGTACGGCCGCGAGCACCCGTTCACGACGGCCGCGCAGCGCGCCGGCCAGGCCGCTGGCCGCGGTGACGGCCAGCAGGGCGGACAGTACGGCCGCCAGCTCACCGGCCGGAATCCCCTGCCGGTGCCCCAGCAGGGCGCCCAGCGTCGCGGCGACGAGTCCGACGCCCAGCACGCCTCGCGGGCCGTTGGTGGCCGCGGCCAGCGCGGGTCCGGCCGCCAGCAGCGGCAGCCAGATCCCTCCGGCGACGTCGACGAACACGACGGCGAGGAGCAGGAGGGGCAGCACACACATTCCGGGGGCCAGGTGCCCGCCCGTACACCGGCGGGCCCAGCCCCAGGCCCCGGCCGTACGGCTCCTGAACAGCCGCATCGGCATGTGGTCGCCGCCATGGTGTCGCGCCTGGGTCATGTGTCGTCCGCTGTCCTCGCCTGGATGGGGTGCGCACCCGGAATGTCCGTTTCATTAAGCAAACGGGCTGGGCGCGGGCAGCCACAAGGAGCGGATTTTCAGATAGTGAGCGAGAGGCTTCTGGTCACCCGGCTCGCGATCGGTAGCAGGCGTGCCCGGATCTCCTGCAACCGGGCCTGCCGTTCCACCGGCAGGGAGACACCGAGGGAGCCGAGTGTGTCGCCGCTGTACACGGGCACGGCGACGCAGACCGTGCCGAGCGCGTACTCCTCCAGGTCCGTGACCGCCGGTGCCAAGGGGGACGACTCGATCCTGCGCAGCAGGTCCGGAACGCTGGTGATCGTCCGGGGAGTGAGGTCGGCGAGGTGGTGCCTGGACAGATAGTCCCGGCGAGCGTCCTCGTCCAGCTCACGGAGGACGGACTTGCCGAGGGCGGTGGCATGGCCGGCGTCCTCGAACCCCACCCACAGATCCACCCGCGGTGTGCGGGGGCTGTCGACGATCTCGGCGACCCGGATCTCGCCGTCCTCGTAGAACGTGAGGTAGGTGGCGGTGGACAGCTCGTCCCGCAGGGCGGCGAGCGCCGGGCGGACGCGGCTGAGCAGTGTCTGTGTGCGGCCCGCCGAGTGCAGGGACTTCAGTTTGTCGCCGAGGACGAAACCGCCGTCGGGGAGTTTGCGCACGTATCCGTCGTGCACCAGGGTGCGCAGCAGGTGATAGGCGGTGGCCAGGGGCAGCTCGGTCTCGCGTGCCAGCTGTTTCGCCGGCGCGCCGTTCTCGTGCGCGCTCACCGCCTCCAGCAACCGGAAGGCCCGCTGCACGGACGTGATGAGCGTGGGGCCGTCCTGAACGCCCATAGGACCAGACTGCGCTGGGCACGTGACACGGGCAAGGCAGGGACCAGCGGGCGACGGATCCCGTCGGGTCCGTCGCACACGGTGATTGATCACTGCCGGCTCAGCGAGTCCAGGAGTTCACGGCCGTGTGGCCACGTGCCCAGGCCACTGGCGGAGTTGATGTGTCCGCACGCGCCCGCCAGGTGCCATCGTGCCTCCCACCGCGCCGCGAAACCGGCTGCTGCCTCGGGGGTGCAGTACGGGTCGTCGGCGCTGCCCACCACCAGGGCCGGGCACGGCAGGGGTCGTGCGGACACCTCGGTGAACGTCGCGGCCGCCCGGCGTGGGAACGCGGGCCCGTGCGGGTCGGGCGGCGCGACCAGGAACGCGCCGCCTGTCGGGCTTGAGGGGTTCTTGTGCAGCCAGGTGGACGCCGCCCAGCAACCCAGGCTGTGTGCCACCAGCACAACGCTGCTGTCCTGCCGGAAAGCGTGGTCGTACGCCTCCTGGACAGCGTCGACCCAGTCATCCAGATCGGGGGCGGACCAGGAGGAAGGAGAGATCCTCACCGCTGAGGTGCCCCAGTGCCGCTCCCACAGGGTCTGCCAGTGCTGCCCGTCCGAGCCGTCGATGCCCGGGACGATGACGTACGCGGCCACTGCCCACCACCATTCCATTCGCCGCCCCTACGATCACGGGGGCACCTGACGCAGATTCTGAGGGATGCATCGGGGCGGTGGCGGTGATGCAAGTGATCTCAAAGAGAACGGTACGGACGACGATGGAATCACTCGACCGGATAGACCGGGACATCCTCACCCTGCTCCAGGCCGAGGGCCGGCTGACCGGTGCGGAGGTGGGGCGCCGTGTCGGACTCTCCCAGCCCGCGGCCGCCGCCCGCATCCAGCGGCTGGAGAAGAACGGCGTCATCACCGGCTACCGAGCCGTGGTCGACCCCGCTGCCCTCGGACTGAACATTCACGCGGTCATCCGGCTGCGCACCACCCACGCCCAGCTCGCGCGTGCCCTGGACTTCGCCTCCCGGACCGCCGAGATCACCTCCACCCTCAGAGTCACCGGCGAAGACTGCCTCATCTTCGACGTCTACTGCCCGCAGGCAGGACGCCTCGAAGAAGTCGTCGACGCACTTGCCCGTTACGGCCCTGTCACCACGTCCCTCGTGCTCCGCGCCTACCCTCAGAAGCCGCTGACCGACGCCGAGTGACCGTCGGCGCGAGACGCCCTCATGGGCAGGGTGTTCGCGAAAGCGAGTATCTCCTTGTTGTAGCGGTCCGGGTCGCTCATGCAGAGGCCATGTCCCGCGCCGTCGATCACTACGAGCCGTGAGTCGGGAAGCAGGCCATGGGTCCTGTACCCGGTGTACTCGATCGGTGCCGAGCGGTCGGCGTCTCCCTGGATGACCAGGGCGGGGACGGTGATCGCGGTGAGTTCCTCGCGCAGGTCCGCTTCGATGCATGTCTCGTTCGTCGACAGCAGAACCTGCAGCGGCGTGTCGAAGAACTGGCGGCGGGTCCAGTCGCTCAGCCCGGCCGACACCGGGTGGCCGGGGCCGAACCACTCGGCGCCCGAGGTGCCTTCGACGAACGCGCCGATGTCGCGGCACATGACCGCACGGGCCGCCTCCGCGGTCGCCGCCTGGACGGGGCCCTCCGGGTTCTCGTCCGTGCGCAGCAGGAACGGTGTGGTGGGCGCGCTCAGGACGACCCCCTTGACGCGCTCGTCTCCCCGACGTGTCAGAGAGCGGACCACCTCGGCCGCGCCCATGGAGTGTCCGACCAGCACCGCGTCGCGCAGCTCCAGGTGGGCGAGCAGTCCGCCAGGTCGTCGGCGAGGCGGTCGAGGTCGTAGCCCCGTCCGGGCACGTCGGACCGCCCGTGGCCGCGCCGGTCGAAGACGACGCAGCGCATGCCGGCGGCGAGAGCGGCGGGGATCTGGTAGTGCCACATCCCGCTGTTGAGTGCCCAGGCATGGGCGAAGACGACGGTGCGGCCCCCGGCCTCGCCCGCCTCCGCGTAGAAGAGCCGGGTCCCGTCGGTGGTGTCGAAGTAGGGCATCGGTGAGGTCCTCTCACGGTCACAGGTCGGTGGAACCCGGCCATCGTGCGACCGGCGGGGACGGCGATGCGAATACCTGGCAGGTACTCGTTTCCCGCCCCTGCGCGGGCTATCGTCGCGGTTCGTGACAGCCGTGACCGTCGGGGATCTGATCCGTCGCCGGCGGGGCCTGGCCCGGCGCAGCCAGATGGATCTGGCGCACGGGATCGGGATCTCGCCCCGCCATCTGAGCTTCGTCGAGCTGGGCAAGTCGAGGCCCAGTCCCGGCGTGCTCGTGGCGATCGCCCGGCATCTCGACCTTCCGCTGCGCGAGCGGAACGACTGGCTGCTGGCCGCCGGTTACGCGCCCCGTTACCCGGAGACGGCGCTGGCCGATTCCGGACTGTCCGGGGTTCGGGCGTCGTTGCAGAGGCTCCTGGACGCGCACGATCCGTTTCCCGGTGCCGTGATCGACCGTCAGTGGAATGTGCGGCTCACCAACGAGGCCGGGCGCCGGCTGGTCTCCGGCATCCCGGAAGAAGTCCGCGGCGTGCCGACCAACATCTTCCGTACCGCACTGCACCCCGATGGTCTCGCCCGCCGTACCCGCAACTTCCCGGAGTGGTCCGCCCATCTGCTGCGCCGGCTGGACCGGGCCGTCGTCCGGACCCAGGACCCGGCCCTCGTCGCGCTCGCCGACGAGATCACCACCTGGCCGGCCATCCCCGACCGTCGCACCTGGAGCCGGTTGTCCTCCGACGGCGCGGACGACCCGGTGCTGTCCTGGCGGGTGGAAGTCGGTGGTGAGGAGCTGTCGATGTTCACCATGATGAGCGCTTTCGGGACCCCCGCGGACGTGACCCTGTCCGAGTTGTGCGTCGAGCTCTTCTTTCCCGCCGACCGGGCGACCGAGACGGCCCTACGCCACCATGCCGAGTTCAGCTGACATCTGTACCTCTGCCGACGCCGCCTGCGCACAGCGGACGCCGCTCGCGCCGCCACGCGCCCGGCCCTGTGCGTTCAGCCGTCGATGTCGATGTCGAAGGTCGACGTGCTGCCGTCGGCGGCGGTCAGAGTGACCGGCCCGAACGTGATGATCACGGAGGCGTTTCCGCCCGGCCCCCGGTAGAACCCTGTCGCCCTGGTGGCCCTCACCGCGATCGCGACCAGTGTCGACACCGCCTGCTCGTCGGCGTCGAACTTGGCACGGGTGAAGGCATGATGGCCGTGGGCTTCGCCCCAGTCGCGAAGACTGCGCGCGTCGCGGCTCATCTCGGGCAGGATGCTGGGATTCGCCCAGGCCCACATCCACGAGCCCGCCCGGGGGCTGTAACTGCCGAGAATCTGGGCGGGCGCCGTCGCACTCCTGTCAGGAAATGTCCAGGTGATGAGCCCGGTCGTCTGATCCAGATCCCAGCGATCGGCGGTCCCCAGGCCCCACGTCATGTGGGCCTGGGCCAGTTGCCTGATCATCTCCTCACCTTGCAGGACCAGGATGCCCAGCCCGCCGTCCTGCGCGGAATCCTCTGCCTCGCCGGCCGAATCGGCCCCTTCGAACTGCTCCATGTCACAGGAGTCTCGCAGAGGCCCCGCACACGCTCTCCAGCGGGCTGTGCAAGGCTCCCGGCAGCGCGGCTGAACTACCAGCCCATGTCCCGGGCGACCTCCTGCTGAGCCGCGGCGATCTCCTCGGCGGTCGACGCGGTCACATCGGTGTCCGCAGCCCACTCCAGGCGCGACAGCAGGTCGGCCAGGGCCTGCTTCTGGGCCGGGTGGGAGATCGGGACCGTATCGAGATCCGTGCTCATCAGCCAGTCGAACAACACGATGGCATCCGCACGCCACAGGCGCACCGTCACGGTCGGGACATCGTCTTCCATGGGCCAATAGTGTCTTGCTGTCAAAAAATGATGAATCGCCGGGCAACGGTGCTCCCTCGACCGTCCTCTGAGTGGTTGGAATCGGTGAGGTGATACGGAAGCTGCGGGTCGAGGAGGACAGAGACGGATGATGGGCGCTCTCAACCGAAAGGCCGCGCGTGCGGCAGTCGTCGCGGCGATCGGCATTTCTGCGCTCGGGCTGAGCGCGGTGACGGCCTCCGCAAAGGTCAGTTATGACTTCAAGGCGAGTCCGCACACCGTGACAGCCGGTGCGCGCGTCCACCTGAAGGGCTACGCCATGAAGGACGACGACCTCTTTCAGAGGTTCTGTGTGCAGGAGCGACAGGGCACCTCCTGGCGCACGGTGAAGTGCGCTCACGGTGCGGTCTTCGACGGCGGTTCGGTCGACACGTGGGTGCGGACGCAGCACCGTGGCACACTGCGGTTCCGCGGCGCGCTCTACGAGACGGACTGGAACTCGAAGAAGCTCCACCTGCAGATGGTCACGCCGACCGAGACCGTCACGGTTCGCTGATCGATCGCGGAGGTACGCCGTTGCTGACCACATGCCGCTCCAGAGGAGTCGGCATGTGGCGGACCGGCCGCTCGGGAGCCGGCCTACTGGATGCTCCAGCGGTGCGGATGAGCGGGATCTGCGGGGCAGGCGAAGATGTTGAGTTCACCCCAGCGGCCCACGGTGACCTGGGTCGGCCGGGCCGACTGACATGCGGGCAGGTTCGTTTCCTCCAGCGGCTTCCAGCTGCCGCTGCCGCCGTCCCCTCCGTGCTGTCGATGGTCAGCAGCAGGTGCAGGGGTGCCGCGCAGGTCGGGCAGTTCATCGGGGACGGGTCCCTTGCGTGCCAGGAGGCGAAACCGCCCACACGCCAGCCCGGTGGGATCGACAGGTCGTACTGACAGGCCACCAGCGTCGCGTGGTCGTCCGCCGATTGCTCGCCATCCTCCTCCTGCTCCTCTTCCCAGGCGTCGATCCGGGCACACAGATCCTCAGGGAGGAGGCCCGCGAAGGGGTAGGTGGCCACCTGCTCCGCATGCAGCACGCACGGTTCGGGCACATAGCCCTCGTAGCCGACGACCTGTGGCAGCGGATCGGTCGCGGCAGCCTCGTGAATGCGATGCTTCTGGTCCAGTCTCTCCCGCAGCCGACGTTCCTCGTCGGTGGGGCCGGGGCTCGATTCGCGGTGCCATGCGGAAGCCAGGATCTGCCGCCGCCGGTGTCCCGCGCCCTCCTGTCCCGCCTCACCGAGGGCGCCGCGACGATGGCGACCACGCTGACGGCGATGTCGGAGTGGGGCCGTGCGTAGGAGGGCGGGTCGCCTCGCGGAGTGAAGCGGGAGAGGCTGTCGCGGGCGTGGGCTAGAGCTTCGGATCACGATCGGAGCCGGCTGATGCAGAACGGCGGCGGTGCCTGCCCAGGCCTGGGCAGGCACCGCCGTGCGCCGGGTCAGACCAGGGGCCACAGCACGGTGGTCAAGGCGAAGCCCGCACATCCCATGACTGTCGTCAGTACGGTCCAGGTGCGCAGCCCCGTCGCCACATCGAGGCCGGCGAGCTTGGTGAACATCCAGTACCCGGCGTCGTTGATGTGGGACAGCGCCAGGGCGCCCGCGCCCATCGCCAGGGCCACCAGGGACAGTTGCGCCGTGGACAGGTCGGCTCGGTGCAGCAGCGGGGTGAGGATGCCGGCGGTGGTGACGAGGGCGACGGTCGCCGACCCCTGGGCGGCCCGCAGGGCGAGGGACGTGAGGAAGGCCAGCAGCAGCACCGGCAGGCCGGTCCTCTCCAGGACGTCGGCGATCGCACCGCCGATGCCACTGGCGACCAGGACCTTGCCGAAGACACCGCCCGCGCCCGCGACCAGGATCACCATCGCGACGGGCGGCAGTGCGGAGCCCATGACCTCGGAGATGCGTGCGCGGTTCCAGCCGCGGCGGGCGCCCAGGAAGTAGCCGCACAGGGTGACATCGATGAGCAGTGCCACCATCGGGGCGCCGAGGACAGTGAGTACGGCGCGGAGAGTGTTGCCCGCGGGGAGGGTGTTCTCGCCGATGGTGCCGAGGAGGATCAGCAGGATCGGAGTGACGATCAGCGTCAGGACCATGCCGAAGGACGGCGGCCGGACATCGGTGCCCTGGATGGCGGGCCTGGTCAGCACGGCGGCGCCCCGGCCGCCTTCGCCCGGCGTCGGGCTGTTCGGCGTGCCGTCGGGTGCCTGCGCCGCGCTGGACGTGCCCCCATCGGTGTCCGGAGCGCCGTACACCTCGGCGTACACCGCCGGATCCATCGGGTGTGCGCGGCGGGTGAGACGACGGGAGACGAGGTAGCCGAACAGGACCACGACGGCCGTGAGGGGGATGCCCATCAGCAGCATCAGGCCCTGGCTGGCGCCGATCGCCTCGGCGACCGCGACGGCTCCCGGGTGCGGCGGCAGAAAGGCGTGGACGGTGAGCATCGCGGCGCCCATCGGCAGCGCGTACACCAGCAGTGGCTTGCGGGAGGCGCGGGCCACGCCGTACGCGATCGGCATCAGGATGATCAGGCCCACCTCGAAGAAGACGGGGATGCCCAGGACGAACCCGGCGACGGCCAGCGCCAGCGGGGTCCGGCGGGAGCCGAACCTCTCGATGAGGGAGTACGCGAACGCGTGGGCGCCGCCGGAGAGTTCGATGATCCGGCCGATCATCGCGCCCAGTGCGATGATCGTGGCGATGTGGCCCAGGGTGGCGCCCATGCCCTCTTCGATGGTCTTCACCAGGTCGGCGGCGGGCACACCCGCGGCCAGCGCGACGCCGATGCTGACGACGACGAGGGCGACGAAGGGCTGGACCTTGGCTCTCAGGATGAGCAGGAGCAGGGTCGCGACACCGGCGGCCGCGATGACCAGCAGGGTGGTGTGGCTCATCGTCCCACTCCTTCCGGGGACTTGGGAGACAGGACGGTGACGACGGAGGAGTCGTCGCGGGCGCCGAGCCCGGCGCGCTCGCCGAGCAGGTAGAGCTGTTCGGCCGCGGCGGCCAGGGGCACGGGGACGTGGGCGTCCTTGGCGATGCCGGTGACGATGCCCATGTCCTTGACGAAGATGTCGAGCCGTGACTTGACCTCGGGCTCGGGGCCGTCGTCGTAGGTCTGGACCATGCGGGGCCCGCGGTCGGCGAACATGAAGGAGCCGGCGGCGCCGTGCTTGAGGCTGTCCACGACCGCGCCCGGGTCGAGCCCGAGGCCACGGGCGAGCGCGATCGCCTCGGCCGCGGCCGCGATGTGCACGCCTGCCAGCAGCTGGTTGACGGCCTTCATCGCCTGTCCGTCGCCGGGGCGCGGGCCGACGACCGTGAGTGTCGAGGCGAGCAGGTCGAGGACCGGGCGGGCCGCCTTCAGCGCCACCTCCTCGGCGCCGACGACGATCAGCAGATCACCGTTGCCGGCCCGCACCGGGCCACCGCTGACCGGCGCGTCCACGGTCAGCACCCCACGTACGGCGAGCCGAGCGGCGGTGCTGCGTGCCGCCTCGGGCCCGACCGTGCTGGTGAGGATCACCGCCGTACCGGGGCGGAGGGCTTCGGCGGCGCCGTTCTCGCCGAACAGCGCGCCCTCGACCTGGGCCTGGTCGCGTACGGCGAGTACGACGACGTCGGCGTCACGGACGGCCTCGGCCGGGGACGCGGCATCGCGGGCGCCCATGGTGGTCAGGCCGGCCCGGCGGTCGGCGGCGATGTCGTAGACGGAGACGGGCAGTTCGCCGGCCAGACGGCGCGCCATGGGAAGTCCCATGGCACCCAGGCCTATGACGGCCGTGCGGGGACGGGGGTGCGGAGACATCTTCGTCCTCCTGGGGAGAAGTGAGGAGAGAGGGGAAGGGCGGCCCACTGCCGGGAAGAGGTGCCGGCAGCGGAGCAGGGGATATGGGGGACGCGGCTCGTGCGTGGGGATGGCGCAGGAGCCCGCGGCGTCAGTGGCGGCTCGCCGGAGGGGAGCGGTGCGGCGGGCCGCCGTACGACGATCTCGGGCGGTACGGCGGCGCTGTGCGGTCCGTCGTCGGCGGGGCCGGGCCGAGGTCAGGCGTTTGCGGTCTCGGCGCCGGGGGTGAGGCGGCCGATGACCTCCAGAGCGGCGTCCCGGACCGCGTCGCGGCCCGACGCCCACAGGGAGACCGCGTCGGAACCGGGCAGGGCGGCCGGGAGGGTGCTGCGGACCGCCTCCAGGTAGGCGCGGCGCAGTTCGGCGTTGACGTTGACCTTGGCGACACCACGCGTGAGAGCGCCGTGCAGTTCCTCGACGGGCAGTCCGCTGGCGCCGTGCAGGACGAGCGGGACCGGTACGGCCTGGTGGATCGCGGCCAGCCGCGCCAGGTCGAGGCGGACCGGGCTCTTGGTGAAGCCGTGGACGTTGCCGACGGCGACGGCGAGTGCGTCCACGCCCGTGGCCGCCACGAACTCGGCCGCCTGGTCCGGATCCGTCATCGCCGTGGCCTGGGCGACGGCGTCGGTGGAGACGTCCTCGTCGCCGGGCAGGGCGCCGAGCTCGGCCTCCACCCAGGCCCCGTGGTCGCGGGCCCGCCGCACCGCCTCCTTCGTCAGAGCGATGTTCTCGGTGAACGGCAGGTGGGAACCGTCCACCATGACGGAGGTGTAGCCGGCCTCCAGGCAGGCCGTGATCTCGTCCAGGTCCCTGCTGTGGTCGAGGTGCACACCGAGGCGAGCGGTGGAGTGTGCGGCGGCGTCCAGAGCCAGTCGCATCAGGGCCTCGCGCCCGGCGTGCTTGAAGGGGCTGGAGCCCGCCTGGATCAGGACGGGTCGTCCGCAGGCCTCGGCGGCGGCCGTGACGCCCTGGACGGTCTCCAGGTTGTAGGCGACGAACCCGGGCACCGCGTGACCGGCGGCCGCGGCATCCTTCAGGACGTCGGTTCCGTGCAGCAGCATCAGGGGCTCCGGAGCAGGTCGAGGGCGTCGGCGAGGGCGTCGGCGTCGCCGACGTTCCCGGCGAAGACGATGTAGGGGATACCGGCGGCGGGGCCGTCCACGGGCTCCCAGAGCGAGACGATCCCGGGCAGCAGCGTGCCCCGGGCCCAGGCACGGCCGATCCGCAGGCCGTGCGTGGCGGTGTCGCTGGAGGTGATGCCGCCCTTGGCGACGACGAAGGCGGGTCGCCGGGTGGCGTTGACCCGGCGCACGGCCTCCACGAGCGCGGCGGAGACCCGGCGGGAGATCGCCAGGCTGTCGTCGGCGTCGGCCCCCGTCACGAGCGTGCGCGAGGTGCGGATCACGGCGTCCGTGGCGTCCAGTGCGCCGGCGGCCGCGGCCGCGATCTCGGCGATGTGGGCGTCACGCCGTGCCTCGTCGAGCAGGAGCGCCACGTCGAGTTCGTACTCGGCGATCCCGCCACGCTCCCGCAGCCGGCCCAACTGCCGTGTCGTCAGGGAGACATGGGATCCTACGGCGATCAGGCCGTGCGGTGCGTCCCCGCGCAGCCGGCGCAGTTCCGCCGGGGTGAGCGGGGCCCGGCCGGCCTGTCCGGCGCGGGCCCGGACGAAGGACGGCCCGACCCGGTACAGCAGCCGCGTGCCGTTCTCCTCCGCCTCCGCGAGGGCGAGGGCCAGCACTCGCAGATCGTCGTCGCACACGGCGTCGACCACGGCCGTACGGCCGCCGTGCAGCGCGGACAGCAGCCGCGCCACGTGTGCCGGGCCACCGCCCCTGAGGTCGTCGAGCGTGATGCGCAGCACCTCGTCGGCCCTGACCCGCCCGGCCGTCTTCTCCTCGACCCACTCCGGCAGCGAGGAGCTGCGGTAGCCGAAGGTGGCGTCACGGGCGAACTCGCTCTCGCCGACCGGCAGCAGTCCGTCGGCCGTACGCATCCAGTGGCGGGAGCCGACGGTCAGCCGGCCCGCCTCGATGTAGGCGGGGACCAGCACCACACCGTCCGGAGCGCCGGCGCCCAGCTCGGTCAGCTCCTCGGCGAGGACATCTGTCTCCAGCGGGAAGTGCCCGCGCAGGGTCGAGTCGCCGCGGCTGGCCAGGACATAACCGGCGCCCTCAGCCGTCGCCGCCGTGTGCAGGGCCCGGACCACCTCACGGTTGCGGGCGGCGGCGTCCTCGGGCGACAGGCTGCGGGTGTTGGTGAGGACGAAGAAGGCGGTGCTGTCCTGGCGCAGTGCCCAGCGCAGGTCCTCCACCGTCCAGGAGGTCAGGACCGGGACGTCGGCGACCGTCTGGGTGCCGGTCGGATCGTCGTCGAGGACGACGAGACGGGGGCCGCCGGAGATACGGGCGGCCACCTCGGCGGCGCTTGCCTCGCGGACCGGGGGCAGCCCTTCCAGCACCACGGCCTCGGGAACGGGCCCCGGCTGGGCAGGGAGGGGTAGGGACATGGCGAATTCCTGGTGTCTGTCGGGGAGTTGAGCGGAGGTTCGTCAGTCGCGGCCGCGCTTGATCACGTGGGTGCGCAGATCGTCGGCGGTCTGGTTCATGTGGCCGTCCATCGCGGCTCGGGCCGCATCGGGGTTGCCGGTCTCCAGCGCGGCGAGCACCGCCTCGTGGTGGGCGATGGCGTTCGTGCGGATCTCGGGGACGGCCGAGGTCTCCCGGCGCCCCTCGACGAGCAGCGGGCCGAACGGCTCGAAGAGCAGCGGGACGAACAGGTTGCCCGTCGCCCTCATCACCGTGTCGTGGAAGTCGATGTCGGCCTGCACGAACTGCTCGGTGTCGCCCGCCTCGGCGGCCTCACGCATGAGCGCGAGGTGCTGACGCAGCACGTCCAGGTCCTCTTCGGTACGGCGGGAGGCGGCCAGCTCGCACGCGCCGTTCTCGATGAGCCGGCGCGCCTCGATCAACCGTTCCGACAGGGCGCCGCTCGCGGTGCGCGAGGCCGCCCGCACCACCGGTTCCAGGGCGGTCCACCGGTCCGGCGGGTTGACATAGGTGCCGCGGCCGCGCACCACCCTCACCACGTTCTGCGCCCGCAGCTGCTTCACCGCCTCGCGGACGGTCAGGCGGCTGACCCCGCTCTGCTCCGAGAGCTCTCCCTCGGGCGGGAGGACGGCATCCGGCGGATACTGCCCGTCGATGATCGCGGTGAGCAGCTGCTCGGCAAGGTCGTCCGAGAGCGACATGGCGGAACCTCTTCGTTCGATCACTACATCTGACGTCAGACATCTGATGTCTATGTGCCGGTAACAGTGACACCCGGCGAAGGGCGCGTCAATACCCCGGGTCGGGACCAGTCGGCTCCGTGATCGTCTACGCCGTCCTCACCCGAAGCGGCTCGAAGGTCACGCCGGTCCGCGGCCCGTCCGCCCAGTGGACGCGCAGTTCCCCGTCCACCCAGGTCACCTCGGTCACGGCGGCGGCGAGCGGCGGTGCATCGGCATCGGCGCCCAGGCGGGCCAGCGCGACGAGCACCGCGGTCCCGTGGACCCGCGCCGAGAGCCGGGGCATCCGTACCCACGGCTCGTAGGCCGTGCCCTCGGGCGCCCGCACCTGGTCCGCCTCGCCCCAGCCGTGCAGTCCCGCCAGCTCGGAGCGGAGCGTCTGCGTGGCCCACCCGGTGAGGGTGACCCGCGCCCCGTGCGGTGCCCCGACCACCCGGTGGATCCGCAGCTCGTGGCGCCCGCGCGCCACCGTCACGCTCTCGACGCGCAGCCCCGGCACCATCGGCGGCCCGGAAACGAACACCGGCCGGTGCCAGGACGCCGCCCAGCCCCATCCGTCGCCCTGTCCCCCGCCCAGCGGATGGATGCGCCGCCGCACGCTTGCGATGCCGCCGACCTCCACGGACAGATGGTTGTCCGCGACGTTGGCCCGCGATGTGGGGCCGGTGTGCGTGGAGTACGCCTGGCGGCCGTACAGCGGGTCGTCCTGCGCCGCCGACTCGCCCTCGTGCGGCCGGACATGGTCACTGCCGTGGTTGTGCAGGCGCACGATCCCGTCGGCCCCGGTCGACTGCACGAGCAGCCCGGGGGCAGGCAGCGCGAGGACCCGGTCGGGGCCCTCGCTCGGCGCCGGCTCCTCGGTCGCCGTCCACAGCGGGGCGTTCTCGGGCGCGAGCAGCGCCACGAAGGCCTTCGACGCCCAGTACGGGGACGCGGGGCCGGAGTAGGACTGGAGCGTGGCGGTGTGCGGGCCGTGCCACCCCAGGCTGAGGAGGCCGTCGTCCGTCACCGCGCCCCGGTCGAGGAAGTAGCGGAGATTTGCGCTGATCAGGCGGCGTGACGTGCCCGGGGACAAGGGTGTGTGCCCCGTGACGGCCCCCATGCCGACCGCCGCCGACGCCGCGAACCGGTAGGTCAGCGAACGCCCGAAGTGGATCGGCGCCCCGTCGGCGCCGAAGAGGAGCGAGAAGCCCTCCAGATGCTCGCGCAGCCGCGGCCCGAACCGGTCCGACAGCGCCGTGTCGCCCGACAGATGGGCGTGGAGCAGCGGATACAGGTGCAGCGCCCACCCGTTGTAGTGGTCGAAGGCCCGCCCGTCGCCGTCCGCGTACCAGCCGTCGCCCCGGTACCAGGTCTCCATCAGGTCGAGCGCCCGCTCCATGGCCCGCTCCGTCGCCGTGTCGCCGCGGCCGGCCGACTCCAGGAAGGACGCCACCATGAACGGGAAGAGGTACCAGTTGTTCGGCGCGGGGGTGTGCGTGAGGGCGCCGCGCAGCCAGGTCTCGGCCCGGTCCTGTACGTCGCCGTCGAGCCGGTCCCACAGCCACGGCCGGGTCAGGGTCAGGCCGAGCGCCACCGACGCCGACTCGACCATCGGCTGGCCCTGCACATGGTGGTCGAGGATCAGCGGCCAGGACTC
The DNA here is from genome assembly GCF_027625935.1 of Streptomyces camelliae. Classification (NCBI taxonomy): domain Bacteria; kingdom Bacillati; phylum Actinomycetota; class Actinomycetes; order Kitasatosporales; family Streptomycetaceae; genus Streptomyces; species Streptomyces camelliae. Next base: position 8,952,224 of record NZ_CP115300.1, on the reverse strand, counting down.
GGCGTCGTCCCGGCCGGGTGTGCGGGTGCCCGCCGCGAGGCCGCTCGCGTAGCGCTCCAGCCAGCCGTGCGGGTCCTTGCCGCCGGCGCCGGCGACACGGAAGCCGGCCGCCAGGAACGTGCGGGCGTAGCCCTCCAGTCCGTCCGAGCGGACGCCGGACCCGGAGGGGCGGCCCGGCAGATCGAGCAGGGCGCCGCCGGGGGTCGCCCAGCGCCAGGCGGCGCCGAGCAGCCCGTCGGCGACGGCCTCCCAGTGGGCGCGGGTGTAGCCGGTGTGCGGGCTCGACTCCCGGTTCTCAGCGGGAAGTTCGAAGGGAATGCTCATGCCAGGAACGCCAGCCTCTCGCGTCGTACGGAATGGGCGAAACCGTCGCCCTCGGCCCACCGGGCCACCTCGCCGACGGCCGTGTCGGCGAGCCGCTCCCACTCGTTGCCCTGGGAACCGGCGAGGTGCGGGGTGATCAGAGCGTTCGGGCAGTCCCACAACGGGTGGTCGGCTGGCAGGACTTCAGGGTCCGTCACGTCGAGCACCGCCCGGATGCGGCCCGCGCGCACCACGTCGGTGAGCGCGTCCTGGTCGACGACCGCGCCGCGCGAGGTGTTGATCAGCACGGCTCCCGGCCGCATGGCGTCCAGCAGTTCCCGGCTGACGAGGCCGTGGGTGGCGGGCAGCAGCGGCGTGTGGATGCTCAACAGGTCGCTGCGGCCGAAGAGTTCGGGCAGGTCCACCCACTCCACGCCCAGCTCCGCGGCCTCGGCCTCGGTGACGTACGGGTCGTGCAGCAGCACCTCGTGGTCGAAGGGGCGCAGCAGCTCGATGACCCGGCGGCCGATCAGGGAGGCGGACAGGATGCCCACTGTGCGGCGGTAGTTGCCCACCTCGTGCGGGGTCAGCAGCCAGTCGGCGCGTTCACGGGTCCGCCGGAAGTCGCGGGCCCGCTCCAGCACGTGCTTTCCGTGCAGCAGGATCATGGCGAGCGTGTACTCGGCGACCGGCAGCGCGTTGGCCGCGGCCGCCGACGACACTTCCACGCCCCGCTCCCAGCAGGCGTCGGTGATGTGCCCGCGCACCGAACCGGCCGCGTGCACCACGGCCCTCAGCCGGGGCGCCGCCGCGAGGACGTCCGCGTCGAGCCGCGGGCACCCCCAGCCGGTGACGAGCAGCTCGACATCGGCGAGTACGGCCTTCGCGCGTACGGTCGTCAGGTCGTCCAGGACCGGCAGCGGCGCCAGGTCGCACACGTTCGCGAGCGCGGCCAGCGACCGCGGCGTGAAGACGGCGGTCGCCGCCGCGGGCGACATGGCCAGCGCCGCGCTGAGCTTGGTCACCTGACCGCCCCCGCCGTCAGGCCGGAGCGCCAGAACCGCTGGAGGAGGGCGAACGCGAGGATGAGCGGGAGGACCGCGAGGAGCGAGCCCATGATCACCACCGGGTAGTACTCGGGCGAGACGGTCGCCTGGCTGTTCCACTGGTACAGACCCAGGCTCACGGGATACAGGTCCTGGTTGGACAGCATCACCATCGGCAGGAAGAAGTTGTTCCAGATCGCCGTCAGCTGGAAGAGGAAGACCGTGACCAGGCCTGGGCCCAGCATGCGCAGCGACACACGTGCGTAGGTCGTCAGCTCGCCGGCGCCGTCGACACGCGCTGCCTCCAGGACCTCGTCGGGCACATAGCCCTGGGCGAAGATGCGGCCCAGGTACACGCCGAACGGGTTGAACAGGACGGGGACGAACACCGACCAGAAAGTGTTCACGACACCGGTCTCGGAGGCGATGAGGTACAGCGGCAGCGCGAGCACCGTCTGCGGCACCATGACGGCCGCCAGCACGAGGCCGAACAGCTTCTCCTTGTGCCGGAAGCGGTACTTGTCGAAGGCGTACCCGCAGGCGACGCTGATCAGCGCGCCGAGCGCCGCGCCCAGGACGGCGTAGAGCAGGCTGTTGGCGTACCAGCGCCCGTACAGTCCGCCGTCCATGGTGAACAGGTTCTTGATGTTCTGAACGAGGGAGAAGTCCCTGAAGGACAGGATGCTGCTGCTGAACAGGGCGTCGCGGGACTTCGACGCGGCGAGCAGCAGCCACACCACCGGCAGCAGGGTGTACAGGACGGAGATCGCGACGACGACGTTGACGGTCGCCCGGCCCAGCAGGCGCGGGCGCAGCAGGGTGGAGTCCGTGGCGCTCATCGGGCGTTCTCCTCGGCCTGGTCGACGCGGTTGGTCCAGCGGGTGACGCCGTAGGAGAGGGCGATGGTGATGACCAGAAGGATCACCGACGCGGCGGCCGCGAGTGAGTAGTTGTTGCGGCTGAAGGCGGCGTCGTAGATGTACATGCTCGGCGAGAACCTGGTGTTGATCATCTGTGAGGACTGGTGGAGCAGCATCGGCTCGGTGAACAGCTGCAGGGCCCAGATCAGCGTGAACATGGCGACCATGACGATCGAGGAGCGCACGAGCGGCGCCTTGACCTGGAGGGCGGTGCGCACCGGTCCCGCGCCGTCGATCACGGACGCCTCCAGCACCTCACGGGGTACCGCCTGGAGGGCCGCGTAGAAGACGACCATGTTGTAGCCGAGGTTGCTCCACAGGGCGATGTTCACGATCGACGGCAGCGTGGTGTGCAGGCCGAGGAAGTCGACCGTGACGTCGGCCTTGGCGAGCGCCTCGATGACCGGGCTGATGCCGGGCGTGTACAGGTACAGCCAGATCAGGGCGGCGATGATGCCGGGCACCGCGTGCGGCAGGAACAGGCCCAACTGGGCCCAGGCGCGCAGCCGGACGACACCGGAGTCGAGCAGCAGGGCGAGCGCCAGGGAGCCGATCACCATCAGCGGGATGTAGATCACGCAGTACAGCCCGACCGTGCCGAGTCCGGACAGGAACGTCGGGTCGGTGAGCACGGCGGTGTACGAGCGCAGGCCCACGAACACGGTGCGCGCCGGCCCGAAGCCGAGGCCGGGATGGTCGTCGCTGAAGAAGCTCAGCCACACCGCCGTACCGACCGGGATCAGGAAGACGAGGGTGAGAAGGATGAAGAACGGCGCCATCAGGACGCCGGCGGCACCGCCCAGGCGGCGCTTCGCCGCGCGCTGTGCCTTGCGCCGGGCGGCGTCCGCCGCCCGGGACGGGGCGGCCTGCGCCGTCGGGACGGGGGCTGTCGCGGTCATGGGGTCACCTGCCTCTCGGGTGGGGGCGGTCACGTCGAGTGCTGGGTGGTGGCGAGGCCCAGCGCCTTGAGGTCGGGCATCGTGCCGTCCTGAGCGGCGCGCATGGCGGACAGGACGGTGCCGGAGCCGGCTCCCGCGCGGGCGAACGCGTCCTGCATGACGGAGCCGGTGGCGGTCATGCGCGGTCCCCACACCCAGCCGTCGCGGATCTTGTGGGCCTCTTCCTCGAACAGCCGGTAGATGTCCTGACCGCCGTAGTACGCGCGGTCGAACGCGGCGCGCCCCACGGGGACGAGTCCGGTCGCGGCCGGGTACTGGCTGCTCGCGCCGCTGGACAGCCGGGCCTTGAGGGCGTCGGGGTGCGCGACCTGCCACTCGATGAACTCCATGGCGGCCTCGGGATGCTTGCTGTCCTTCGTGACGGCGAACGTCGACCCGCCGTGCGTGCCGAGCGCCGGCTTGCCGGGGGTCCACTGCGGGAGCGGGGCGATGCGCCACTCGTCCTTCTGCTCCGGGTGCGATTTCATCTGCGCGCCGGCGTCCCAGGCGCCGCTGAGCCGGGTCAGGACCAGGCCGCCCGCGATCTGCGCGTCGTAGAGGCGGGAGCTGACCGAGTTGCAGAAGACGAGGTTCTCGTCGATGAGCCGCTGCCAGTACGCGGCCACTTTCCGGGTCGGGGCGTCCGCCATGGACACGTTCCAGGCGCCCTTGGAGATGTCGAACCACTGCGCCCCGGCCTGCCAGCACCAGGCGGCCATCTGTGACATGCCGTCGGTGGGGAAGGTGGCGATCCTGCGTCCCCCGCCCGTGCGGCGCACCCGGCGGGCCAGCTCGGCGTACTCGTCCCAGGTGGTGGGGACCTCGAAGCCGAACCTGTCGAACAGGTCCTTGCGGTAGTGCAGCACCATGGGCTCGATGTCGAGCGGCACGCTGTACGTGCGCGTGCCGAACGTCGTCTGGCTCAGCGACTGGGGCAGCAGCTTCGCCCGCAGGCCGTCGCTGATCATCGGCGTGATGTCGCGGGCGACGCCGTCGATCGCGAAGCCCGGCAGCTGGGGGTACTCGATGGTGGCGACGTCGGGGGCGTTGCCGGCCCGCGCCGCGTTGCTGAGCTTCAGATACCCGCCCTGCGTGCCGGAGGGTATCTGCTCGAAGTCGACCTGGATGTGGTCATGCGTCTTATTGAACGCGTCCACCACCTGCTGGCTGCCGCGCAGGGCGGACCAGAACGTGATGGTGGTCGTGCCTTTGGTGCCGGACTTGCTGCTGCTCCCGGATCGGACGGACGCACTGTCGTTCCCGCTGCATGCGCTCAGGGCGCCGGACAGCGGCAGCGCGGTGATCGCGGCGAGCACGGATCGACGGCTCTGTCGACCAGGCATGGGTGCCTCCCGCGGCTCCTGCGGCTCTCATGGGTGCGAGTCACGGGAATACTGATCGACTGAATGAACCTGGTCAATAGATCGTTCAGAAGAAAACAAAACGGTCAAACGCTCATAACGATACGGAAGTTGAGTCCGAGACCGGCAGCGTGTCCGCCGCCTGTGTCGAACCGCGGATCTTCAGCACCGGCAGCAGCTCCAACCGCCGCACGGGTGCCGTGGCCCCGCCGGGATCCCGCGGGTCGAGCCGGCGCAGCAGCAGTTCCGCGGCCGCACGGCCGACGTCCGCCTTCGGCGGGGACACGGCGGTCAGCGGCGTGCTGCCGAGTGCCGCGACGACGTCGTCGTACGCGATCACGGAGCAGTCCTCCGGAACCCGCACGCCGTTGTCGCGCAGCGACTGCACCAGCATCAGGGCGTCCACGTCGCCGTGCAGCACGGCGGCCGTGGCGCCCAGCCCGGCCATCAGCGAGGGCAGCTCGACCGGCGTCTGCGCAGTCGCCGCCCGGTCGGGCACCGCGCCGGGCGAACTGAGCGCCACGGCCCATTTGTCGACGTCCGGGTGGTCCGCCGCGATCTCGGTGAACGCGGCACGGACGGCACGCGCCGTCGGGCTGTCGTCGCGTGCGGCGAGGACGATGCGCCGGTGACCCAGTGCCGTGAGGTGCTCGACGGCAAGATGGACGCCGTACCAGTGGTCCGTACAGACGGTGTCCATGGCGTGCAGCGCGCTGCCGCGCCGCGGCCTGCGCTCCATCACCACCGCGGGCACGTCCAGGCGCGACAGCCAGACGTAGTCCGCCTCCTCCGTGGTGCGGCTGCGCCAGCGCGGAGCGATCAGCAGGCCGCGCGCGCCATCCGCCAACGCCCGCTCCACAAGCGGCTGTTCGGCACCCGGGACGGCCGGCGCGATGTGCAGTACGACACGGATCCCGGCCTCTTCGAACACGCTCCGGGCGCCGTGCAGCGCCTCGTACAGGTACGCGTGGCGCTCGGGCACCACGACCGCGACCGGACCGCCGTCTGCCGAGGGCGGCGCGGGTACGGCGGCTCGCTCGGCCTCGGGCAGCACCGGGCGGGCCACACCGTGGCCGCGGCGCAGCTTGCCCTCGCGGGCCAGTTCCTCCACATCGCGCCGGACGGTCACCACCGACACCGCCAGCTCCGCGGCGAGATCGCTGACCCGGATCGCGCCACGGGACTGCACCGCGGCAATGATCCGCTGCCGCCTGAGATCGACCGGCTCGCGCATGCTGATGGTCCCCTCGCACCCTGTTGTTCGTTTGAGCGCTTTGCCGAGCGCTTCGTCGGCAGCATAGCCAGCAGATGCCGGGCGGAGTCAGTGCAGATGGCTGGTGAAATCCTTTTCAGGTGCAGGGTACGCTGGTCCCACACACGCTGAAAGGATGCGCACGCTGGTGGTGACGATCCATGACGTGGCGCGAGCCGCCGGGGTTTCCCCGGCGACGGTCTCGCGTGTCTTCAACGGCGGCAAGGTGACGCCGGAGCGCGCCCGGTCCGTCCAGCAGGCCGCCGAGGCCCTCGGCTTCGCTCCCAACCGGGTCGCCCGGTCGCTGCGCAAACAGCGCTCCAGCGTGATCGCGCTGATCATCCCGGACATCGAGAACCCGTTCTTCACCTCGCTCGCCCGCGGGGTGGAGGACGCCGCGCAGCGCACCAGTCTCTCGGTGGTCCTGTGCAACTCCGACGAGGACACCGACAAGGAGCGCCGCTACCTGGAGGTCGCCCTCGGCGAGCAGATGGCCGGCGTGATCGTGGCGGCGGCCTCACAGGACGAGACGAACCTGAAGCCGCTGCTCGCCCGGGGCGTGCCCGTGGTCGCCGTGGACCGCCGGCCGCACGAGGCTGAGGTGGACGCGGTGCAGGTGGACAACCAGCACGGCGGCGAGGCGGCCACCCGTCACCTGTTGGCGGCGGGCTACCGCCGGATCGCCTGCATCACCGGCCCGCAAGGCGCGTCCACCTCCGAGGAACGCCTGGCCGGGTACCGCGCGGCGCTGCGTTCCGCACCCGCTGCCGCTCCGGCCGGCGACGCCTACGTACGGCACGCCGACTTCCGGGTCGAGGGCGGCCGGGCCGCGATGCGTGAACTGCTGGCGCTGCCCGAGCCGCCGGACGCCGTGTTCGTCGCCAACAACCTGATGACGATCGGCGTCCTGGAGGCGCTCCGCGAGGTCGGGCGCACCCCGCCGGCCATCGGTGTGCTGTCCTTCGGAGACGTGCCGTGGGCGTCGCTGGTACGCCCCTCCCTGACCACCGTGGAACTGCCCTCGTACGAGTTGGGCCGTTCGGCGGCCGACCTGCTGCTGCAGCGCATCGAGGGCAAGCCGTCGCCGCTGCAGACGGTGGTACTGCGCACCAAGCTACAGGTGCGGGAGAGCACCGCCGGGCCGTGAGCCGGACGGCCACGCACAGCGCGCGAGGGGGTGCGGTGCCGGTCACGTGGCCGGCACCGCGCCCCCTTTCGCAGGCCCGGGACTACTTCAGCCCGGACGTCTTGATCGACTCCACGATCTGCCGCTGGAACACGAAGAACAGCGCCAGCATGGGCAGTGCCGCGACCGTGGCCGCCGCCAGGATGTAGTTCCAGTTGGAGGTGTACTGGTTCTGGAAGGAGGCGATGCCGAGCTGAACCACCGTCAGCGACTGGTCGTTGGTGGCGACCAGCGGCCAGACGAAGGCGTTCCAGTTGGCGAGGAAGAAGAAGATCGCCAGGGCCGAGAGGATGGGCCGGGACATCGGCAGGACGATGTTCCAGTACACCCGCCAGTGGCCGCAGCCGTCGACGATCGCCGCCTCCTCCAGTTCCCTGGGCAGCCCCAGGTAGAACTGGCGCAGCAGGAAGACGCCGAAGGCGTTGAAGACGGCCGGGATGATCAGGCCGGCGTAGCTGTTCAGCAGGCCCAGCTCGCGAGCGACCAGGAACAGCGGGATCAGCACGACCGGGGCCGTGACCAGCAGGGTGGCGAAGATCGCGCCGAAGAGCTTCTCGCGGCCTGGGAAGCGCAGCCGGGCGAGCGCGTAGGCAGCCATGGAGTGGAAGAACAGCGCCACCACGGTGATCACCGCGGAGACGAAGAAGCTGTTCCAGAGGTAGCGGCCGAAGGGCACCTCGGTGAAGACGTAGACGAAGTTGTCGAAGGTGAAGTCCTTCGGGATCAGGTTGCCGTCGGTGACGGTGACCCGGGTCTTGAAGGACGACGTGACCATCCACAGCACCGGGAAGATGCTGATCAGCGACAGGACGACGGCCAGGGCCGTGAGTCCCGTGCGTGGGGAGCGAAGCCGGCGCCCGCCCGCCCGGCTCGTCAGGGCGTCACTCGCCATCGTCGAACCTCCCGCCTCTCGTGAACTTGAAGATCACGGCGGAGATCACGACCATGATCAGCACCAGGAACGAGCCCATGGCCGACGCGTAGCCGAACTCGCCGAATCCGAAGGCCTGCTGGTAGATGTAGAAGATCGCCAGCGACGTGCCGTTGGCGGGGCCGCCGTTGGTCAGGACGAAGATCAGGTCGAGTCCGCCGGTGATGGCGGCGACCGTCGACATCAGCAGGACGAAGAAGCTGGTCGGGCGCAGCAGCGGCCAGGTGATGGTGCGGAAGGTGGTCCACGGGCCCGCGCCGTCCAGCTTCGCGGCCTCGTAGAACTCCTTGGGGATCTCCTGGAGCCCCGCCAGGAAGATGATCATGTAGTAGCCCATCATCACCCACACCATGACGGCGATGACGCAGCCGAGGGCCAGGGAGGGGCTGCCGAGCCAGGACTCGCCGTCGAAGCCGGCCGCGCGCATGGCCCGGTTGACCACGCCCGTCTGCTCGTCGAGCAGGAACTTCCACAGCACGCCGACCACCACGAGGCTGATCACATACGGCAGGAAGAGCGCGGTGCGGTAGACGCCGACGCCGGGCAGCTTCTGCTTCACCAGCAGGCCGAGGCCGAGGCTCACGCAGAACAGGACGGGCACGAGGATCACCACGTACTCGCCGGTGATCCTCATCGAGTCCCAGAACAGCGGGTCGTGCATCATCCGCCGGTAGTTGCCGAGCCCGATCCACTGGTACGAGCCGAAGCCGCTGACCTGGAAGAAGCTCAGGGCGATGGAGAGCACCATCGGGATCGCGACGAAGACGAGGAGCCCGAGGACGTCGGGGGCGAGGAACAGGCCCGCGGCCAGCCATTCGCGGTGCTTGCGGCTGAGTCTCGGTGTGTCCGCGGAGGCGGGTGACTGTGCCGGGGCGGCGGTCCGCCGGCGCTGTTGTGCGGCGACGCTGCTCATATCAGGCTCGCCCCCTTGTAGCTCTTGGTGTATGCGGCTATGGACTGGGCGGCTCTGGCCGCCTCGCCGGCCACCCCGCGGCCGGCGAGCATGGTGCCCTGGATGGCGTCGGAGATCGCCTTGTAGACGACCGGGGGATAGCGCGGCTCGGCGCGTCCGCCGGGGAAGATCTCGTCCTTGAACTTCTTCATGACCTCGGAGTCGTAGCCGCCCTTGGCGGCGCCCCGCTCCAGGGCGCTGGCGCGGGGCGCCACGTCGGACTTGGCGCCGACGCACCAGTCGACCATCCGGTTGATCGAGTCGTCCTTCATGGAACCGAGCGCCCAGGCGCAGAACTCGGCCGCGGCCTCGGGATTGCGGCCCTGGGCGTTGGCGCAGAAGGACCAACCGCCGAGCGTGGTGACGTACTTGCCGCCCGGCGGGACCGGCAGCTTGAAGACGCCGTAGCGGTACTTGGGCGCGAATGCCTTGAAGCTGGCGACGTTCCAGATGCCCTGCTGCCACATGGCGACGTTGCCGCCCTTGAAGCCGCCGATCACGTCGTCGGCGGCGGGTACGGTGCGCGGGGCGATGCCGTGGCGCACGGCGTCCTGCCACAGCGCGAGGGCCTGGCGGGTGGCCTGGGAGTCGAAGACGACCTTGCCCTGGTGGTCCATGACGTCGCCGCCGCCCTGCCACATCCACGGGTACCAGGTGAAGTTCTGGTAGTAGCCGGGCTGGGTCTCGAAGACGAGGCCCGCCCGGGTCTTCGTACGCAGCTTGTCGCCGATGTCGAGCATCTGCTCCCAGGTGGTGGGGATGTCGGCCTCGGACAGGCCGGCCTTCTCCCACACGTCCTGCGCGTAGAACATGGCCAGCGGCTCGATCTCCATGGGGAGGGCGTAGACCTTGCCGTCGACCTTGCGGCTGTCGAGTGCGGAGCCGTAGTCGTCGATGGCGGCCTGGTCCATGTGCGGAGTGAGGTCGGCGAGGACGCCGCCGTTGTAGTAGCGCAGGAAGTCACCGGGCGAGAGCAGGAAGATGTCCGGGCCCTCGCCGGTGGCGAAGGCGGACGGGAGCTTGAAGCCGTTGAGGTAGGTGGGCTGGGGCAGATAGACGAGGTCGATCTGCTGCTTGTGGGTGCGGTTCCAGGTGGCGACCATGTCCACGAACCACTTGGACTGGGCGTTGATCGCGGGGTCGGGTGAGCGCTGGGGGCCGTAGAAGTTCCAGAACTGGAGGTTGCCCCCCTTCGCCTGTGCCGTGCCGCAACCGGTGAGCAGGGGCGTGGCGGCGAGGGCCGCGCCGGCGCCGGCCGCCGCGGTGAGAAGGCGCCGGCGTGACGTCGTGGCCGGGAACCCGGCTTCGGTGCCGTGTTGGAGCATGCGTGCGCTCCTGTCGGAGTGGGATGGGGAGAGTGAGGGAGGCTCAGTCGACTTCGAGGGTCAGCAGGTCCGGCGGGGCGGGGCGGGAGGCGGAGCTGGGGGCGTCCAGGTAGAACAGCGAGGTGCTGGCGATGTCGTCGCTGGTGTGCCGGTAGCGGTGCGGCAGACCGTTGCCCTGGCCGGGGCCGATGCCGAGGCTCTGCACGGTGACGCGCAGGTCCTGGGAGAAGCGGACGGGGTCGAGGACGTGCCAGCGGTACATCCCGAACCGCTGCTGGCTGCGGTAAATCCCGTCGGGGCGCAGGATCTGGTTCAGGCCCAGGTAGGGGGTGGTGTAGGCGGTGTACCCCTGCCCGGGAACGTCGAAGTTCCAGGCGCCGCCGAAGTAGTCCTCGGTGCCAGTGCCGCAGATCGTCGGGAACGCGTCGTCGCCGTCCAGGTAGAACTTCAGCTCGCCCTCCCCCCACCAGCCCGGGCTGTTGACGGCCCAGGCGAGGTAGGTGCCCACATAGCTGCCGGCGCCGGTGACCCCGTCGAGCAGCGTGTGCACCTCGCCGTACGGCACCGGGTGGCTGCGCCGCCACTGGGCATGGAAGTAGGAGGCGTCGTCGTCGACCACGTCCAGCTCGTAGTCGACCTGGTAGTACAGGGTGACCTTCTCGGCGGTCAGGTTCTCCAAGGTGATGCGGGCGCGGCGGCGGAACGGCATGGGCCAGTACGCGTTGAAGCCGCCGTTGGGGTTGGCGGCGACCGGCACGGACGAGACCTGGCTGAAGGTGTTCCAGCCGTTGCAGAAGAAGTCGCCGAGCGGGACCTCGACGGCCGGCGTCTGTTCGCCCTCCCAGTACATCCGCAGCAGGGTGCCGCGCCAGGCCGTGTGCGGGTCGGTGGTGCACCACAGGTGGCGGACGGTGCCTGACCCCTCGATGTCGGCGAGCACCGCGGTCTCCCCCGCGGCGATGTCGATGCTCGGGGAGATCTTCCAGCCCGGCCCCAGCCTGCTCGCGGCGACCGCTCCGGTGCCCTCGGTGGCCTGGCCACCGCCTCCCTTGGCGCCGGTGAAGTTCTCGGCGCTGATGGAACGGCTCACGGCACGCGTCCTGCGGGAGATGCCGTCGAGTCCAAAAGTCGTCATCGTGTCTGTGCCCTCAGAAGTGGGTGCGGGGCGCGCCCGACGCGGGCCGCACATCCCCGTGAAATCCATTTCAGCGAAACGTAGGGCGGGCCCCAGAGGGTGTCAAGAGGTGAGACGGGAGCGGGGCCCCTGACCCCGCGATATCCAACTTGCACCCTTTGGGCGAGCCTTTCCTGGCCATGAGACACGACCTCACACAGACTCTTGACGCTGAAATCGATTTCTGCCAGCGTGCTCGTCATGCCTCGCAACGCAGTCATCGGTGTGGACATCGGCACATCGAGCAGCAAAGGGGTTCTCGTCGGTCTCGACGGCACCCTGATCCGCTCGGCCGTGCGGGAGCACACCCCCAGCAGGCCGGGCCCCGGCCGCTTCGAAATGGACGCCTCCGTGTGGTGGCACGAGTTCACCGCACTCACCCGTGAGCTGACCGGCCCCGACGACACGACCGTACTCGCCGTCGGGGTCAGCGGCATGGGCCCCTGCGTACTGCTCACCGACGAGCACGACACGCCGCTGCGCCCCGCGATCCTCTACGGCGTCGACACTCGCTCGGTCGGCCAGATCCGCCGCATCGAGGAACGGCTCGGCGCCGACGAGATCATCCGCAGGGGCGGCTCCGCGCTCACCACACAGGCCGCCGGGCCGAAGATCGCCTGGGTCGCCGAGGAGGAGCCGGAGCTGTACGCCCGCGCCCGCCGCCTCTACATGCCCAGTTCCTGGCTGGTCCGCAGACTCACCGGCGCCTATGTGCTGGACCACCACTCGGCCAGTCAGTGCACTCCGCTGTACGACACCCTCGCGGGCCAGTGGTACGGCCCCTGGGCGGCCGAGGTCGCGCCCGGCATCGAGCTGCCACCGCTGCGCTGGCCCGGCGAGGCGGCCGGCACCGTCACCGCCGAGGCCGCCGCCGCAACGGGTCTCACGGCCGGGATCCCCGTCGCCACCGGCACCGTCGACGCCTGGGCCGAGGCCCTCAGCGTGGGCGCGCAGCACACCGGTGACCTGATGCTCATGTACGGCACGACCATGTTCCTGATCCACACCGTGCCCGAGCCGCTCACCAGCCCGTCCCTGTGGGGCACGGTCGGCGCCCTGCCCGGCACCCGCAACCTGGCCGGCGGCATGGCCACCTCGGGGGCGGTCACCAACTGGCTGCGCGACCTGTTCGCCGGTGGGGACCACGCCGAACTGACCCGTCTGGCCGCCGAGTCGGGGCCCGGCGCGGGAGGGCTGCTGATGCTGCCGTACTTCTCCGGCGAACGCACTCCGATCATGGACCCGGACGCCCGTGGGGTGATCGCCGGACTCACGCTGTCCCACACCCGTGGCGACCTCTACCGGGCCGCGCTGGAGGCCACCGGGTTCGGGGTCCGCCACAACATCGAGGTCATCGAGGAGGCGGGCGGCGACATCCGCCGCGTGGTCGCCGTCGGCGGCGGCACCCAGGGCGACCTGTGGACACAGATCGTCTCCGACATCACCGGCCTCCCCCAGGAGCTGCGCACCATCACCATCGGCGCCGGCTACGGCGGCGCACTGCTTGCGGCGCAACTCGTCGGGGACGCCGACATCGACGCCTGGAACCCGGTGCGCGAGACGGTGACGCCGCGTGCGGACCACCGACGGCGGTACGACGAGCTGTACGGCCTGTACCGACGGCTGTACCGGGAGACTTCGGCGACCGTGCACGCCCTCGCCCCGCTGCAGGAGCGCTGAGCCCTTCCGAGGACAGGCCAAGGGGCTCCACCCCTTGAACCCCGCCAGGCGGCTGCGCCCCCTGGACCCCCGAACTATGCCCACCCACCACCCGAAACCGTCGGCTGGAGGTGGCCGTCATACGCACACCCCAACGGAGATCGCATGACCGCGTACACCCTGCCCGTGCCGAGCCGGCCGGCTGCCGCCGAGCCGCGCACCGTCTACACCGTGGCCAGCGGCGACCTGCGCCCCGCCGCCAATGTCACGTGCTGGCCCACCCAGGAGAAGCTGGAGAACGACCTCGCCGCGGCGCTGACGGACCTGGGCCGGCAGGTCCGCCGGGGCCATGCCTTCGACGCGGCCAAGGGGCACGGCTTCATCGACAGCCAGCGCGCCGGCATCGAGGTGTTCAAGAGCCTGCCCAAAGAGGCGCCTCTGATCGTCGTCGAAGGCGTCTGGCAGTACAGCCACCATGTCCTGGCCGGACTGCGCGACCACCGGGGCCCCATCCTGATCGTCGCCAACTGGAGCGGCGAATTCCCCGGCCTGGTCGGCCTGTTGAACCTGGCCGGCAGCCTCACCAAGGCCGGGCGTGACTACTCCGTGCTGTGGAGCGCCGACTTCACCGACGACTGGGCCCGCGACGGCCTGCGCACCTGGCTGGAGACCGGCGTCCTCACCCACGACACCAGCCACGTGCGCCCCCTGCCCCCGCTGCCCGAGAACCCCGAGACCGAGCTGGGCGTGGCGCTGGCCCGGCAGCTGCGCGAGGAGAAGGCGATCATCGGCGTCTTCGACGAGGGCTGCATGGGCATGTACAACGCCATCATCGACGACGAATTCCTCAACCCGCTGGGCGTCTACAAGGAACGCCTGTCGCAGAGCGCCCTGGTCGCCGAGATGAACAGGGTCCCGGACGAGGAGGCGCAGGCGGTCCGGGCCTGGCTCGACCACGCCGGCATGACCTTCCACACCGGTGAAGACGACGCCACCGAACTCACCGACGCCCAGCTGCTCAGCCAGTTCAAGATGTACATAGCCGCACTGCGCATCGCCGACGACTTCGGGCTCGACGCGGTCGGAATCCAGTACCAGCAGGGCCTGAAGGACACCGTCCCGGCGAGCGACCTCGCCGAGGGGCTGCTCAACAACGTGCAGCGTCCACCGGTGTTCAGCCGCGACGGCGCCCGCGAACTGTACGCCGGCGCGCCGCTGCCGCACTTCAACGAGGTGGACGAGGGCGTCGCCGTGGACTCCCTGGTCACCAACCGGATCTGGACCGCGATGGGCCTCGACCCGGCGACCACCCTGCACGACATCCGCTGGGGCGAGGAGTACGACGGCCGGTTCGTCTGGGTCTTCGAGATCTCCGGCTCGGTGCCCGCCTCCCACAACGGCGGCTACCACAAGTCGTACAGCATGCGGCAGCCCCCGATGTACTTCCCGCTCGGCGGCGGCACGCTCAGCGGAGTGTCCAAGCCGGGCGAGATCGTCTGGTCGCGGGTGTTCCTGATGGACGGCCGGCTGCATGTCGACCTCGGCCGCGCCAGCGCGATCGAGCTGCCCGAGGAGGAGACCCGGCGCCGCCTTGAGGCCACCACCCCGCAGTGGCCGATCATGCACGCGGTGCTGCACGGTGTCGGCCGCGACCAGTTCATGGCCCGCCACCGGGCCAACCACCTCAACGTGGCCTACGCCCCCGACGCGGCGACCGCCGACAGGGCGCTGTGTGCCAAGGCCGCCCTCTTCGCCGAGCTGGGCGTCGAGGTGCACCTGTGCGGAGACGTGGCGCTGTAGCCACACCGTCCCGATGCGGCCCACGTGTCAGTCCGCGCGGGGCGGGAGCGGGGACAGGCTGTGGGCTGCCAGGACGCGGTCGGCGAAGTCGGGCCCTGGAGGCGCACCCCGTGGGCGGCGAGGAGGGTGAAAGGTCGGCGAGCGCGCGGTTCGGTGCGGCGCGACTGGTGGCCCGCAGCGAGGTCGAGGATGCCCACGACCGGTCCGCGGCCGGCGACGCGGGTCGTGGTCAGGCGCAGACGCATACTGGGTGAATTCCACCACCCGCCGTCCACAGTCCCCTCCCTCGGCACTGGCGGCCGAGGCGGTACGCCAGGTCGGTGCCGCCGACCTGGCCAGTGCGCGCAGCACCAGGGTGTCGTAGGCGGTAGGCAGCTGCGGAATGTCGGCAGAGGCAGCCACCGGTTCCAAGAGGTGCTTCATGGCCGCGGCCAGCGGGGTGTCACCGGTGAACGGGGGCGGCGGGTGAGCAGTTCGTACAGCAGGCAGCCGGTCGAGACAGGTCGGTGCGGAAGTCCACCTGCTCGCCCCGGGCCTGTTCCGGCGAGAGGTACTCGGCTGTGTCCACCACCATCGAGGTGCGGGAGAGAGGAGTACCCGCCCGATTGGGATCTCTGTGATCCGAGGCAGACCCTGTTGCGGTGCCTCTGCCGAAAGTCGCTGGGTACGCCGATTCCTACGTAATGTAGGAGTTCATCGGGTGCCGCCCACCAGGTCCTCCGCTCCTCAACGGCGCGGGGTGCCTGTCACGACCGCGCGAACGGGAGCAGAGTTGTCCAGCGAGAACGACGGGGCGGTTTCGGTGGTGGTCATCGCCTACAACGACGCGGAGCACGTCGCGGAAGCGGTGGCCTCGGCTCTCGCACAGGGCGATGTGGTCGGCGAGGTCGTCGTCGTGGACGACGCTTCCACCGACGAGACAGCTCACGTACTGGGACAGCTCGCAGCCGCCGAGCCGCGCGTGCGCGTCGTGCGCCGTGCGGTCAACAGCGGCGGCTGCGGCACCCCGCGCAACGACGGTATCGACGCAGCCCGCCACCCGTGGCTCGTCTTCCTCGACAGCGACGATGTGCTTCCGCCGAAGGCTGTGGACACGCTCCTCGCCGTCGCGCTCCGGCATGGCGCCGATGTGACGGCAGGCCTGTGCGTTCGGCGCGAGCTGCCCGGCGGACGTGAGATCCCCTGGCAGGAACAGTTGTTCACGACGGAGTCGGTGCACGACGGGGTGGCCGGGCGCCCGCAGACGCTGTGGGACACGCTCTCGGTGAACAAGATCTACCGCCGTGACTTCCTGCTGTCCCGGCGGATCCGATTCCCCGACGGCGCGGCGCACTACGAGGACTTCGTGTTCACCGCGCGGGTCTACGCGGCCGGGCCGCGCTTCGCCGTCACTCCCGAAACCGTCTACATCTGGCATGTGCGCTATGGCACCGGCCGGGCGTCGATCTCGCTGCGCCGGGACCGGATCCAGAACTGGCAGGACCGGGTCACCGCCCATCAGCAGGTGATGGAGATCATGCGGGACAGCGGCGACCAGGATCTGCTGATCGCCGCGCAGACCAAGTTCCTGGAGTTCGATCTCGCCGTTTACCTGAGCGAACTGCCGCAGCGTACGCCGGAGTACCAGGACGTCTGGTGGCGGATCACCCGCGAGCACGTGGGCGCCTTCGAGGCGGAGGCCGTGCGCCGGGCCACTCTCGCTGCCCGTTGGCGCACTGAGGTGCTGCTCGGACGCGAGCGACATGCCGTGGACATCCGGCGGCTCGCCGAGTTGGCGGCCGACCCGCCGCGGCTGACGCCGCCGTACGCCGGAGACGCGCGGCGACCGCTGTGGGACATGGCGGATTCCACGCCCGAGGGAACAGGCGAGATCGTGCTCGACGGTCTTGCCGACGCCCCTGTCGCACTGCTGCCCTTCTACGTCCTCGGGAACGTAGGTGCGGGCCGCCGACTCGTGCTCGAACTACGACTGGCCGACCTCTACGGCAGGACCGCGCACGCCGGCCCGGAGCGGGCGACCGTCGAGTTGCGGCACCGGGTGACGGGCGCGGCACACCGGTACGAGGCCGAGTGGGAAGCCGAGCCGGACGGACACGGCTGGCGTGCCGTCATCACCGCGGACGTGGCGCCGCTCTGTGAAGGCGGCACGATCACCACCTGGGATGCCTGGGTGACCCTGACCTTCCGGGACGGCGAGTCGGCCACGAGGCCACTTCGTGCGGGATCCGGCCTCAGGCGGCTGGTGCGGATGGGCCGTCGGGGACGGGTGCTGTTGCTCCAGCCGTACGCCACCAACAGCGGCTGCCTCGCCGTGCGTGTCGCGGATGGCCTTTCCGGGGTGCGCCGCGTCGTCGCGGGACGGGTCGCCCGCCGCGTGCGGAGTTGACCGGCGACGAGGTCAACCGCCCGCCTGCGATGGCCGGTTCTTGTCGGCCGGCTCTCCCAGGAAGACGCTGCGCACCACGCGTTCGGCCGCGTGCCCGTCGTCGTAGGGGCAGAAGCGTGCCCGAAATCCGGAGCGCCGCTTGTCCATGTGCGGCCCCGTGTACTCGCCGCTGAGGAAGACCTCGGCGAGTTGCTCCTGCGTGGTGGCGACCGCTCCGGGCGCCTCGGCGAGGAGGTCGAAGTAGACGCCTCGTGCGCGGCGGTACGCCTCCCAGTCGGGCGCGTAGATCACGATCGGCCGGTCCAGGGCGGCGTAGTCGAACATCACTGAGGAGTAGTCGGTGACCAGCACGTCGGCAGCGATGCACAGGTCTTCGACCGACGGGTGGGACGAGACGTCCACGACGCCCCGCGACGGGACGGCCTGTGGGGTGTCGAAGTAGTGCGCACGCACCAGCAGGACATGGTCGTCACCGAGCTGCTCGGCAAACCGCCGCACGTCGAGCAGGGGTGCCGCCTGGTCCTGGTGGTCGCGGTGGGTGGGCGCATAGAGGACGGCGGTCTGCCCAGGGGTGATGCCCAGTTCGTCCCGCACCCGGTTCGCCCGGTCGAGCGAGGCGTTGACCAGCCGGTCGACGCGAGGATAGCCCGTCTGGAGCACCTCGTAGCTGCCCGGGTAGACCCTGGTGAACACCTCGGTGGTGTGCGGGTTCGGCGAGACCAGGAAGTCCCATCGCCCGCACTGCTCCACCAGCCGGTCGAAGTTCATGCCGCGTGCGGCTGCGGGGTGGTCCCGCAGGTCGGTTCCCATCTTCTTCAGGGGGGTGCCGTGCTGTGTCTGCACCAGCACCGCACCGCGCCGCTTGGGCAGCTCATAAGGGAAGTTGACGTTGTTGACCAGATACTTGGCCCGCGCCATGGTGCGCAGGCATCGAGCCGATCCGTCCACCACGTACTCGACCCCCGGCGGGATGGATCCCGTCCGGTCCTTGGCGACCACCCACACCCCGCGGATGCCGGGCGCGAGCTCGCGGGCCTTCTCGAAGACGGCCGCGGGGTTGCAGGCGTAACCGCGGCTCCAGTAGGCGGCGTAGACGGCAAGGCTGTCGTCGACGGGAAGCAGCAGACAAGCGCGGTGGTACGCCCGCCGCAGCGCCGTCGCCGCGAGCCGGGGTGCCCGCCGCGCCGCGCCGCGCGCCCGGCCGAGGCCGGTACGAAGTGACAGACGAAGCCTGTTCACCGGTTCCAGGGCCACGTACGCGGAGTAGGCGCCCCGCTCCACCAGCCGGTACTGCAGGCCGCGCAGCCCGGACGGGTGGGAGTAGCCGCGTGGCCGGAATCTACGGAAGTGCTCCGACGCCTGCCGGAAGAAGTCGCGCCGCATGTTCTCCGGCACAAGTCCGGGTGTGGCGAGCACAGTTGTCGCATGTCGTACGGTCCGGTCGAACACCGCCCTGCGGAAGGGCTCGGCGGTCTCGGCCTCGCGGTCGATGAAGGCGAAGATCCGCTCGTACTGGCCGAAGAGATCGAAGTGCTTCGGGCTGGAGGTGTTGGTGATCGCTCCCGCACGCCCGCGCCGGTAGTGGTAGCAGACACGGTCGAGCATGCTGAGCCGGCGCGCTGCGAGCAGGACGGGGTAGGTGACGGAGATGTCCTCGTAGTACCCGTGCCCGAACTCCACGTCCAGGCCCAGCAGGAAGTCGCGGCGCAGTACCCTGCCCCACGCGGTCATGATGAGGTTCAGGGTGCCCGGGCGCTCCGCGAGCGTGAACGTCTCGGGGGCGTCCCGGAACAGATGCGCACGGACATTGCGCTCCATGCCTCCCTCCGGGTCGAGGAGGGTGTGGTCGACGAGAAGCACGTCAGGCTCGGTCCGCTTCAGCCGCTCTGCGACCGCGGCGAGTGCCCCGTCGGCCAGCCGGTCGTCACTGTCGACGAACCACACGTAGTCGCCGCGGGCCCGAGCCAGTCCCTCGCCGCGGGCTCGGCCGAGGCCGACGTTCTGCGGCAGGTGGACCACGCGCAGCCGCTGGTCCTGGGCCGCGTACTCGTCGAGAAGGGCGCCGCTGGCGTCAGGGGAACAGTCGTCCACGGCCACGACCTCAATGCCCTGAAAGGACTGCGACGCCCCGAGGACCGAGTCGAGGCACTCCGGCAGATACTCCTGCACCTGGTAGACGGGCAGGACAATACTGATGAGTACCTCTTCGGGCGGTTGCATGGCCGGGGTGTCAGTCATTACCACATGGTCTCCAGTCACATGTCGGTGTGTGGGCGTTCCACGCCCGGCACCGATCCGATGACAGCGTTCCGCCGTACGCCTGAGGTCATCTCGCGCCACTTCTTGCCATGAAGGAACCAACCATCCTGGCCGGCGGCCCACCAAGGCGCCCCTTCACAGGGGGAACGCGGCTGCTCGTCAAGCACACAGTAGTCCTACATCATGTAGGACTACCAGTGCAGTCGTTCGTTCGGGCTCTACGACTCACCCGCCGTCCGCACTGTCGCCCGCACGGGGCGAGGCGCCACTGTGGCGGATCCAATCCGGCCACTGCCACCGGCTGGCCCGTCTGCAGCCGACTCGGCTGGGTGCCTGAGGCCCGGAAGGGGTCGTTGTCCTCCAGCCCTTGGTGGGGTGACGGCAGGACCGTGATCGGCTGCCGGTCATTCCTTCGCGGCGCGGGGCTGCATGGAGCGGTGCGACGTGCGGCAGGCGGGGTCGATCAAAACCGCGACCGCGCCGTGCAGGCGGTCAGACTATTGCCCGACCGCGCTCCTGCCGCGTCCGAGGTGCTCACGCTGTCCGGTGGGCCGGGGCGCGGATCTGTCCGTCGCGCAGCCCGTAGTAGACCAGCATGAGCGGCTTGCGTGCCGCAGCGATCTTGGCGATGTTCCGGCCTCGATCCGGGCCCGGTCCTCGGAGATCTTGGGGATGGACCGTGCACTGGATCGCCTCCACCATGGCCCAGCACACCAGCTTGCTGCCCTGTTTGGTGACGTGACCGCGGCGGACGGCGGTGTCGGACTCGTAGTACCACGGGGTCAGCCCTGCACACGAGCACAGCCGGTCGGCGGAGGCGAACCGGTGCGCGTCGCCGATCTCAGCCACAAGCGCCGCCGCCAGGGTGGTGCCGATGCCGGGCAGCTGCTGGATGGCCGGGTAGCCGGTGTGGTCGCGAAGCCGTTCCGCGATGCGGCCGTTGAACAGGGCTTCCTCGGCGTCGAGTCCGTCGATCAGCTTCGGTGACGACGCGACGCGCGGGGCATACGGGCCGGCCGGCGCGGTCTGCATGAGGCGAGCGGCATCTGCGGAGTCTTTCCAGCCACGTGCCTGCGCCGGCGATGCGGCCGTCAACGGTCTGCGCGCTCCAGGGATGGGTGGGGCGCCACCGTTGCCGCGGGCGTGGAGGTTGCGCTGCCGCGCGGAGTTCGGCGCGGACATGACGGATCTCCGGGTGGTGGTGCGGAAACCGCACCACCACCCGGAGACCGTGACCCGAACTGCTCCGTCAGCTCACGGAGAACTGGCTGAACTTCGCGGTGCCGGGTGCTCCGCCGTGAGCCGTGAAGAACATGCCCGCGTCCTCGGTGCTGTTGGCACCGGTCAGCGTCGCGGTGCCCACCGTGGTCCATGTGGTGCCGTTGGCGGAGTAGGAGCCGGTGACCGAGTCGCCGTTCCTGACCAGGCGGAGCCAGACCGGGGCGATGGCGGCACTGCCGGTCTTGGTGGTGTTGGAGTCGAGGTAGCCGTCACCGTCGGAGTCCGACGACAACGTGACGCCATTGCCCGGCGTGGCGACGAGGACCAGGTATCCGGTGGAGGAGCCGGCGCCCGTGATGTCGTTGCGCAGCATCAGGCCGGCCTTGCCCCAGGCATTGGTGTTGTCCTGGCTGTCGACATGGACGGTGACGGTCGACGACGTTCCCGCCGCGCCGGACTGGTAGGCCGCGGAGTAGTCGTCGTCGTGTTGCGAGCTCGTGGCCCATGTGTCGATGCCCGCATTGGTCAGGGAGGTCACTCCCTGGCTCTGGCCCACTGCGGCCGGGATGGAGCCGTAGGCCTTGAAGGGCGAGGTGACGATCCGCAGGTTGCTGAAGGTCGCGCTGCCGACGGTGGTGCTGTGGGCGCTGTGGATGACACCGGCGTCCTGGGTGGCGGCCATGGACGGCAGGGTGACCGCCGCGCCGATCTGCGTGAAGCCGGCTCCGTCGGTGGAATAGAAGGCGGACACCTGGGTGGCCGTGCGGGTGAGCCGCACCCACACCGGCGCCTTGACCGTCGAGGACGTGCACGACATCTGGTCCAGGTAGCCGTCCGCGGTGGAGTCCCACTGGAAGCACACGCCGTGGCCCGGGGTCGCCGCGGCGACCGCGTATCCCGGGGAAGAGCCGTTGCCGGTGAGACTGTTGCGCAGGACGACGCCCGCCTTGGCCCAGCCGTTGGTGTTGTCGACGTTGTCGACCCGCGCGGTCACCGAGGTGCCGGCGACAGCGGAGTTCGCCAGGTAGGCGGTGCCGTAGGCGTCGTCGTGCTGTCCGCCGGCACCCCAGATGTCGGCTCCCGCGTCGGTGACGGTGAAGCTACCGCCGCTCTGACCGGTCAGGGCGGGAGTGGAGGAGTAGCTGCTGTAGGGGGCCGTGACGGGGTCCATGGTCAGGGGCCGGTACTGGGGCTGGATGCCCGCGTTGTCCATGACCGTGCGGGCGCCCGAGGGCCAGTTGCCGTCGGAGACGACCACCGTGCCGCTCACCACATCACCGCGGCCACCGTTGAAGATGTCGGTCGAGGGCGTGGTCGTCCAGTTGTCCTGGAGGGTGAGGGCACCGGTGTTGTTGGTGGAGGTGCCGTTCTGATGGGACCACCGGCCCACGTTACGGAAGACGTTGTTGGTGTCCGTGAAGTTCCTGGATCCCTCGTCGTGGTAGAAACCGTAATAGTTGTTGTTGGTGTGGCAGTAGTTGCGTTCGAAGGTGCTGCCGGGCGACGCCGACAGGGTGTACAGACAGCCGCCGTCGTTCATCTGCTGCATGACGTCGTGGATGGAGTTGTCGGTGATGTGGTTGTTCGCGGCGGTGGTGGGCGTCGAGTAGATGGGCTGGTAGTTGTACAGACCGCGGTTCACGTAGTCCTGGCTGCCGCCCGGGTCGTTGGTGCCCCAGCCGTAACCGATGGTCAGCCCCGAGTAGGGCAGGTTGTACACCTCGTTGTGCGACACCGTGGCGCCGTTGACGTAGGTGGCCAGGATGGCCGACATGTCCCGGTAGTCGAGCGCCACGTCGTGGATGACGTTGTTGCTCAGTGTGATGTTCTTGTTGGTCATCCGGCTGTCACTGGGGTGATGCGCGTCCGCCTGGAGCCCGCCGACGACGATGCCTCCGCCGGCGTCCTGGGTGAAGACGTTGCCGGTGGCGGTGACGGTGTCGGCACCGAGGCCGACCCCGGTGGCGTGCGCGTTGGCGTCCTGGCCGATGCCGAGGCCCACCTGCCCGAGCTGGGTGAACCGGTTGCCGGTGAAGGTGATGTGGTCGGCGGCCGAGACCTGGACGGCGGCCGGCATCTGGTCCCAGTGCGGACGCGTCGCCTCGAACAGCGGGCAGCCGCCCTGGCAGGAGGTCAGCGCGTCGGAGGGACGGTCCCAGGTACCGGTGAGGTACGCGCCGGTCTGCTGGCTGGCGTAGCCGTGAGTGCTGGGGCCCAGCCAGCTGGTGCCCGAGAACTGCAGACCCGAGAACGTGATGTGGGTGGCGGGAGAGGCATAGCTTCCCCCGACGTCGACGAGCGACTGCAGCTTCGGCACCTCGACGTCCGCGGTGCTCATGTTCTGCCCGGCGAGTGGCTTGTAGTACAGGGTGCCGGTGCCGGTGTCGAGGTACCACTCCCCGGCCGTGTCGAGGAACTCGTAGGCGTTCTCGATGTAGAGCGGCCCCGACCGGAAGGGTTTGGTCAGGGTGTCGTAGCCGAAGGTGTTGTCGTCCCAGGCCGGCTGATCCATGGTGATGGTGCCGTTGCTGATGCCGGACACCGGGGAGTAGCGGTCGGTGAAGGATCCGATGCCGTGGATCTCGGTGCGGCTCGGGGCGGCCAGGCTGTTGAGGTAGTTCAGCGCGGTGTTGGTGAAGGTGTAGCCGCTGGTGGTCGCGGTCAGGTCGGCGCGGTTGACCGAGGAGCGGGCCCTGGTCGCCAGGACGCCGTCGACGTACAGCTGCCGGGTGTCGAACCCGGTCCCGACGTTGGCCTGCCAGATGTTCTTCGCCGGGTCGTGCAGCGTCCAGCCCGTGGCCCGCTGCGCGCCGGTGATGACCGGGCGGGCGCCCGGCGCGGCCTGCCAGATCACCGAGTGACCGCCGGTGCCGGAGTCCGCCGCGGTGAAGGTGAGGGGGTCCGTCAGCCGGTACGTGCCGTCGGCGACCTCCACGACGATGTCGCCCGTCATGGAGTTGTTCATGGCCCGGACGTTGGTCTTGGCCTGGGTGAGGGAGCACGGCTGGCTGGTCGAGCAGACGGTACCGGTGCCGCTGGGGGACACATAGAGCGTCGCGGACGTGGCGGCGGACGCGGGCACGGCCTGCGCGACGACAGCCCCGGCAGAGGCGGTGAGGAGCGCGAGTGCGGCCAGACATGGTCTGAGCCGGTCACGCAGTGCGGGGCGCGAGCGGGTTGGGCGCATCTGAGACCTTCCGATGGTGCGAGAGGGCACGCGCGGGGCGTCCTCCCACTCGTGGGGATACAGCCCTGCGGTGATTGCGGAGGTGATACGGCGACGTAACGTTAGTCGTCATACGTATGCTGTCAATATGTGCCGCAGAAACAGATCTGCACCACAAAAGAAACCCGCCCCCGGCCTGACGGCTCGGGGACGGGTTCCGGCGCACGCAAGGGCCGGGATGCGGTCAACCGGTGAGACCGGGGTGCGGGGTACGGCGGCGGCTCCAGGCCGCTTCGATATGTGCCGTCATGGCCTGCGCTGCGCCCTGGGGGTCGCGGGCCAGAAGCCGCTCGGCGATCCGGCAATGCTCGGCGTTCGCCTGCTCGCACGCGTGGCCGTCGGGAGTGCCGTTGTAGAGGAACGTACTGCGGGCCTGGGTGTGGACGGTCCGGATGATGGAACGACCCAGCCTGTTCCGGGACGCCTGCATGATCCGGTCGTG
Source organism: Streptomyces camelliae (assembly GCF_027625935.1). Taxonomy (NCBI): domain Bacteria; kingdom Bacillati; phylum Actinomycetota; class Actinomycetes; order Kitasatosporales; family Streptomycetaceae; genus Streptomyces; species Streptomyces camelliae. Next base: position 8,927,843 of record NZ_CP115300.1, on the reverse strand, counting down.
GAAGAGCACATCGGTCTCGATGAACCGGGCAGGAGTGGCGATCTCCTCCTCAAGGCGGCCGAGCAGCCGCTCGACCTCCCGGAGATCGTCATCGGTGGCGAGCTCGGCGGCCTGGGCCGCCATCTGTGCCTCAAGAGCCGAACGCACGCCGACAAGCTGGTCCAGCACGACAAGTTCGTCGTCGTGCTGGACGGTGGCCGCCAGCACGACAGGATCCAGGAGATTCCACTCCTCGGACTGGGTGACCGTGGTGCCTGAACCCTGCCGGGCCCGAACCAGCCCCTTGGCCTCCAGCGACTTGACCGCCTCACGGATCGTGATGCGGCTGACGCCGAACGTCTCGCACAGTTCGGGTTCGACCGGCAAGGTGGAGCCCGACGGGATGGCACCCGAGACGATGCTGTCGGTGAGGGACTCCACCACCGCATGGGCCAGCCGCGCCGGTCGCCTGGGCCAGGGTTTCAGGGCCGACGGATCCTCGACGCCGCTTCGACCGCTCTTCGCCATATGGCCCCCTCACCGGTGTGGAACGTCGCCGAGTCTACTGCGCCGAACACCTTGACAGCATTCGTATGACGACTTACGTTACACGAAAATTTCGCAGCAATAGCTGCCACTGCAAGGGGTAACGACCGTGCGCATTGCCGACGTGGAGAGCTATCCGATCCGGGTTCCGGGCGCCAGTCCGCCGTTCGTCTGGCGTGACGGATTGCTGGGCAGCCCGCCAGACGGCGAGGCCGCGGTGCTGCGCATCTGCACCGACGAAGGGGTCGAGGGCATCGCGATGGCCCCCCGCCGGGGCAGCGCCGTCATCCTGGCGGACGTGCTGGACCGCTTCCTGCGCAAGGAGCTCGTGGGCCAGGACCCGCTGCAGCGGGAGTGGCTGTGGCACCGCATGTGGGAGCTGGACCGCACCGAGGAGCTGCCCCTCTACCTGCTCGGCCTCGTCGACACCGCGCTGTGGGACCTGGCCGGCAGGCTCGCGGACCGGCCCACCTGGCAGATGCTGGGCGGTTTCCGCACCTCGATCCCCGCCTACGCCTCGACTGTCACCTACTCCTCGGTGGAGGAGTACCTGGACATCGCCGACCAGGCCCTGGAGCTCGGATACCCGGCCATCAAGCTCCACGCCTGGGGCGACGCACGCCGCGACGCCCGGCTGTCGGTGGCCCTGCGGGAACACGTGGGGGACGCGATCCCCCTGATGTTCGACGGGTCCGCCGGATTCGACCTCCCCGACGCGATCTACCTCGGACACGCCTTGTCCGACGCGGATTACCTCTGGTACGAGGAGCCGATCCGGGAGTTCAGCATCACCGCGTACAAGCGCCTCTCCGACGCGGTGGCGGTGCCCCTGCTGGTGGCCGAGACCTCCGACGGGGCCCACATGAACTCGGCCGACTTCATCCAGGCCGGCGCCGCCACCTTCGGCGTCCGCGCCTCCACTCAACTGCGCGGCGGCTTCACCGGCGCCATGCGCACCGCCCACCTCGCCGACGCCTACCGGCTGCGCGCCGAGGTGCACGGGCCGGAGATCCCCAACCGACACCTGTGCATGGCCATCTCGAACACCACCTACTACGAGTCCCTGGTCATGGGCAATCCCATCAGCCGCGAGAGCGGCATCGACGCCCAAGGACTCGTCCACGCCCCCACCGGGCCCGGCGTGGCGCTGCCCGCCGGCCTGGACTACCCTCCCGCCCTTCAACGGTTTGTCGACAAGGAGACTTTGACGCCACCGAAGGCCTGATCCGTCCAGTCCCTCCCACTCTCACGATCGCCCCTTGCCCGACCCTCCACGCCTTCGGTATCTGATCCCTCCGCACCTCCCCGCTCCGGTGCTTGCGCCGACATCCCGCGGATCTCCGCAGAACGCAGACATGAGGTCAGTCATGAACAGCGACGTTCCCGTCACCTCCCGCCGCCAGGTCAGACGCGTTGCCGGCACGGCCCTGGGCGCCGTCTCCCTTCTCGCGCTCGCCGCCTGCGGCAGCGCGGATCCCGCAGCCGCCGGGGCGCCCTCCTCCCCCGCGACCTTCAAGCCTGTGAAGCAGGAGGAAGGCAGCCAGATCACGGTCTGGGCGGACGCCGCCCGGGTCCCCGGCGTGCAGGCCTATCAAAAGGCTCACCCGGACGTGAAGATCAAGATCGTCACGTACAGCGGGGACGCCAACGGCGCCAATGACCTGCAGACAAAGGTCCAACTGTTCGACCGGGCCGGCAGCGGCTGGCCGGACGTCGCCTTCAGCGCCAACGTCAACGACGGCAGTTGGACCGCTCAGGGCAAAACCCCCTTTGCCGCCCCGGTCGACAAGGGCCTGATCCCCCAGTCCACCCTGAGCGGCTTCGCGAACGGCGCGCTGAACCCCTGCAAGTTCAACGGCACCACCTACTGCCTGCGCAACGACCTGGCCCAGAACGTGCTCTGGTACAACAAGAAGCTCCTGGACAAGTTCGGCTACTCCGTCCCGACCACCTGGGAGGAGTACGAGGCGCTCGGTAACCGGGTCGCCAAGGAGCACCCCGGATACCTGGTCGGCACCGCCGGGGACGCTTGGTCGCCCGAGGTGTACTTCTGGGCGAGCCAGTGCCCGGCCAGTGCCACGACCGGCGCCAAGAAGGTCACCGTGAACCTGCAGGACGCCAAGTGCACCCGGATGGCCAAGCTGCTCGACAGCCTGATCGCCAAGGGCTCGGTGTCCAAGGACACCGTCTTCAGCGCCGGCTTCATCAAGAACCAGGCGAGCAAGGTCCTCATGCTCCCCGGCCCTTCCTGGTACGGCCAGGTGCTCTTCAACTCCACCTTCAAGATCCCCAAGGGGCAGATCGCCGCCGCCTCGCCGCTGAAGTTCGAGGGCGATGCCAAGAACTACACCGGCAACGTCGGCGGCGGGCTGTGGTTCGTCTCCTCCCACAGCAAGAACCTCAAGGCGGCCTCCGACCTGGTCACCTGGATGACGACCTCCAACGCCTACCAGGCCACCGCGGGCACTTACCCCGCGTACAAGCAGGCGGCCGTCGCCTGGCTCGCCGGCCAGAAGGAGACCGGCTACTTCGCCGAGGACGTCGCCCCGGTCTTCCAACAGGCGGCAGAACTGATCTGGCCCGGCTGGTCCGCCACCCAGTACAGCCAGGAAGCGATCTACTCCTCCACCGTGGTCCCGGCCCTGAACTCGGGCAAGCCCCTTATCGACACCCTGGGCACCTGGCAGACGGCCATCACCGACAAGGCCAAATCCCTCGGATACACCGTCAACTAGCGAAGCGGACCGATGACCACCCACCTCGCAACGGAGCAGAACGGCCGCCGCGGCGGCCGCTCGGCCCGCAACCCGGTCGGACGCGCCGGTTACGTCTTCGTCTCCGGCTATGTCCTGTTCCTTCTCGCCTTCGGCGTCCTGCCCACCTGTTACGCGGTGTGGCTGGCGCTGTCCAACTCCCGCAACCAGCTCGTCGGGATCGGCAACTTCACCCGGACGTTCACCGACTACCGCTTCGGACCGGCCTTCCTCCACATCGGCCTGTACCTGGTGATCTGGCTGGCCAGCCTGATGATCCTGGTGGTGCTGCTCTCCCTGATGCTGCACGGCCGCATGCGCAGGGCCTCCACCACCCTGAGGTTCCTGTTCTACCTGCCGGGCGCCCTCGCCGGGGTGGCGAGCGTGCTGCTCTTCCTGATCCTCCTCGACCCGGCCGCCAGTCCCGTCGGCTGGCTGCTCAAGGGCTTCGGCTGGAACACCCTCGCCCAGGTCAACGCCCCCGGCCACCTGCCGGTTCTCTTCACCGTCATCGCCTTCTGGACCGGGGCCGGCGGCTGGATCGTGGTCATGTACGGCGCGCTCAACAGCATCCCGGACGAAATCCTGGAGGCCGCCCGCATCGACGGCGCCAGCACGCTCCAGATCGCCCTGCGCATCCAGATCCCCATGATCACCAAGTGGATCGCGTACATGCTGATCCTGGCCTTCGCGGCCGGCACCCAGCTCTTCGTCGAGCCACAACTGGTCTCCCTCGCCAGCTGGGGCATGATCCCCGACAGCTGGTCACCGAACCAGCTGTCCTATCAGTACGCCTTCCAGGCGGGCGACTTCAACGGCGCGGCGGCGCTCTCCGTCGACCTCCTCATCCTGGGCCTGGCCTGCGCGGCGCTCGTCGTCTTCCGTACCGGCCTGTTCGACAGGGACGAACGATGACCACGGCTCCCACGACCACAGCCCGCCGAACCCCGCCGCCCCGTACCGCCGGCGCCCGCACCAGCCCGAGGAAGCCCATGCACCGGACGCGCCGCCCACGCTCACTGGCCGCCCGGCTGGCCTGGCTCATCGTCATGGCACTGGCTGTGCTGTTCTTCTGTGTGCCGGTGGTGTGGCTCCTGCTGGCCACGACCAAGACCGACGGCCAGATCGTGCGGGACGACCCGTTCTCCTTCGGCTCCCCCCGCGCGATCGCCGACGCCTGGCACCATCTCTACGCCTTCCAGGACGGCGCCATCCTCACCTGGCTGAAGAACTCGGCGCTCTACACGTTCGGCGCACTGGCCATCACGCTGGTGACATCGATCCCCGCCGGGTACGCGCTGGCTCTCACCCAGTTCATCGGGCGCCGGATGCTGTTGACCATCACCATGCTCGTGATGCTCATGCCGACGGCCGCGATGGTGCTTCCCCTGTACCTGGGGATGAACGCCGTGCACCTGGACGGCACGATCTGGTCGGTGATCCTGCCCTTCTCCTTCTTCCCGTTCGGGGTCTACCTCACCTACATCTACTTCTCCTCCAACGTCCCCGCCGACCTGCTGTCCGCCGCGCGGATCGACGGCTGCTCGGAGTGGCAGGTCTTCCGTCTCGTCGCGATGCCGTTGGCCAAGCCGGTGATCGCCCTGGTCGGGTTCTTCAACTTCGTCGGCAACTGGAACAACTTCTTCCTGCCGTTCGTGATGCTCCCCGACAGCTCGCAGTATCCGGCGCAGGTGGGGCTGAACAACCTGCTCGCCGCCTCGCCGCTGTTCAACACCTCCAGCGGCACCGGCAACCAGATCATGCGGCCCGAACTGGCCCTGGCCACCCTGGTCACCATCGTCCCCGTGCTGATCGTCTTCCTCTTCTCCCAGCGCGCCCTCGTGGCCGGCATGCTCGCCGGCGCGACCAAGGAGTGAGGCACAGATGAAACGGATTGCCCAGACGATCCGCCTGCGGCCCGAACACCGTGAGCTGTATCTGCGGCTGCACTCCGCGGTCTGGCCGGGCGTCGAGGCCGCGCTGCGGGCCGCGAACATCCGCAACTACAGCATCTTCCTGCGCGAGGACACGCTGTTCGCCTACTTCGAGTACCACGGCGACGACTTCGAGGCCGACATGGCCGCGATCGGCACCGACGCGACCACCCAGGCCTGGTGGAAGCTCACCGACCCCTGCCAGGAGGCCTGGGCCGATACCGGCACCGGGGGCCGCTGGTCCGACCTGACCGAGATCTGGCATCTGCACCCATCGCAAGGAGACGCCCGGTGAAACTTCTACGAGTCGGCGCGCCCGGCGAGGAGCGTCCCGCAGTCCGCACCGAGGACGGGCGGCTGCTCGACCTGTCCCCCGTGACCTCCGACATCGACGGCGCCTTCCTCGCCTCGGACGGTGTCGACCGGGCCCGGGCGGAGGTCGCGGCGGGAAGTCTGCCCGAGCTGGACCCGGACGGTCTGCGGATCGGTGCCCCTCTCGCCCGCCCTGGCAAGATCGTCTGCGTCGGCCTGAACTACCGCGACCACGCCGCCGAGACCGGCGCGGCGATCCCCCCGCGGCCCGTGGTGTTCATGAAGGACCCCGGCACGGTGATCGGCCCGTACGACGAAGTGCTGATCCCCCGCGGCTCCGTGAAGACCGACTGGGAGGTCGAACTGGCGGTCGTCATCGGACGACGGGCCCGCTACCTCGACGGCCCGGAAGCCGCGCGGGCCGTGATCGCGGGGTACGCGATCAGCCATGACGTCTCGGAGCGGGAGTTCCAGCTGGAGTACTCGTCGCAGTGGGACCTGGGCAAGTCCTGCGAGACCTTCAACCCGCTCGGACCGTGGCTGGTGACCGCCGACGAGGTGGGCGATCCGCAGGACCTCGGCCTGCACCTGAGCGTCAACGGCGTGAAGCGGCAGGAGGGCCACACCAGCGACATGATCTTCCCGGTCGGCCACATCGTGTCGTACCTGAGCCAGTACATGGTCCTGGAGCCGGGTGACGTGATCAACACCGGTACTCCGGCGGGCGTGGCCCTCGGCCTCCCGGGCACCCCCTATCTCCGCCCCGGCGACAGCGTCGAGCTCTCCGTCGACGGCCTCGGCGCCCAGCGGCAGACCTTCGGCCAAGCGTGAAAGGCACCCCTTTGAGCAGCTTGAGGAGCTTGAGCGGCCTGTCAGGGCTGAAGGCCGTCGTCACCGGCGGCGCGTCCGGCATCGGGCTGGCCACGTCCCGGATGCTGGCCGAGCACGGCGCCACGGTGGCCGTCCTCGACCTCGACCCCTCCGGCGCCCCCGAGCCGCTGATCGCCATCAGGGCCGACCTCGGCGACGACGCCTCGGTGCGCCCCGCCGTGGCGGAGGCCGCCGAGCGGCTCGGTGGCCTGGACATCCTGGTCAACAACGCGGGCATCGGCGCCATCGGCAGCGTCGAGAACAACCCCGACGAGGAGTGGCACCGCGTCCTCGACGTCAACGTCCTCGGGACGGTACGCACCACCCGGGCCGCCCTCCCGTATCTGCGGCGCTCGTCGCACGCGGCGGTCGTCAACACGTGCTCCATCGCAGCCACCGCGGGCCTCCCCCAGCGCGCCCTGTACTCCGCCAGCAAGGGCGCGGTGCTGTCGCTGACCCTGGCGATGGCCGCCGACCACGTCCGTGAGGGCATCCGCGTCAACTGCGTCAACCCCGGCACCGCCGACACACCCTGGGTGACCCGGCTCCTGGACGCCGCCGACGACCCGGAGGCGGAACGCGCAGCCCTCGACGCACGCCAGCCCCTGGGCCGCCTGGTCACCGCGGACGAGGTGGCAGCGGCCGTGGTCTACCTGGCGAGCCCCGCCGCGGCCTCCGTCACCGGCATCGCCCTCGCCGTCGACGGTGGCGTGCAGGGACTCCGGCTGCGCCCGGCGGCCGGCTCATGAGAACGACCACGCTGGGCACCACCGACGTCAGGGTCACCGAGCTGTCGTTCGGGGCCGCCGGCATCGGCAACCTCTTCCGCCCGGTCACCGACGAGGCCGCGTTCGCTGCGGTCGAGGCGGCCTGGGACGCGGGCGTCCGCACCTTCGACACCGCCCCGCACTACGGGCTCGGGTTGTCCGAGCGCCGCCTGGGTGCCGCGCTGCGCGGCCGGCACCGCGACACGTACACCGTCTCCACCAAGGTCGGGCGGCTGCTCGAACCCCACCCGGAGGGTGGCCGTGGCGACGATCTCGCCCACGGTTTCGCCGTGCCCGACACTCACCGCCGCGTCTGGGACTTCAGCTCCGACGGCGTCCTGCGCTCCCTGGAAGCGAGCCTGGATCGCCTCGGCCTGGACCGTGTGGACATCGCCCTGCTGCACGACCCCGACGACCACGCCGAGCAGGCCCTCACCGAGGCCTACCCGGCGTTGGAACGGCTGCGCGCCGAAGGCGTCGTCAAGGCGATCGGCATCGGAGTGAACCAGTGCGCGCTCCCCGCCCGCTTCCTGCGGGAGACCGACATCGACGTGGTGCTGCTCGCCGGCCGCTACACCCTGCTGGAGCAGGAGGGGCTCGCGGAGGTACTGCCGGAGGCCGCCGCCCGTGGCAGGAGTGTAATCGTCGGCGGGGTGTTCAACTCGGGTCTGCTCACCGACCCCAAACCCGGGGCCATGTACGACTACACGCCCACCCCGCCCCATGTACTGGACCGGGCGCTGTGCCTGAAAGCGGTCGCCGACCGCCACGGCGTGCCGCTGCGTGCAGCAGCTCTGCGCTTCCCGCTCGGCCATCCGGCGGTCGCGAGCGTGCTGTCCGGCGCGCGTTCCGCCAAGGAGGTCCGGGACACGGTGGACCAGATGCGGCGAACGGTACCGGCCGCGCTCTGGGAGGAACTACGTGCCGAGGAGCTGCTGCCCCCGCACGTCCCCGTTCCCGCCGCCGCACCTCAGTCGTGGGGGTGACCGCCATGGAGACGAGCACCGCTGAGGGCGTCATCGACGCACACCACCACGTATGGGACCTCTCTGTCCGCGACCAGGACTGGATCACCGGACAGGAACTCGGCCTGCTGCGCCGCGACTTCCCGCTCGCCGATCTGGAGTCCGAGGCCCGGGCCGCCGGCGTCACGGCGACCGTCCTGGTCCAGACGATCGACGTGCCGGAGGAGACACCCGAGTTCCTGGCGTTGGCCCAGGCCAGCGACCTGGTGGCCGGCGTCGTGGGCTGGACCGACCTGACCTCGCCGGATGTCGCCCGCGCGCTCGCGGCGCTGCGGGAGGGGCCGGGCGGTGAGTACCTGGTGGGCATCCGCCACCAGGTACAAGGCGAATCCGATCCTCGCTGGCTGATGCGGCCGGACGTGCTGCGTGGGCTCGCCGCGGTGGCCGAGGCGGGGCTCGTGTACGACCTGGTCGTCAGGCCCCACCAGCTCGCGGCCGCGTATGAGAGCGCCCGCCTGCTTCCCGGCCTCACGTTCGTACTCGATCACGCGGGCAAGCCCCCCATCGCCTCGGGCGAGCTGCGGCCGTGGGCGGGCGCGGTGCGCCTGCTGGCCGCACTGCCCAACAGCGTCTGCAAGCTCTCCGGCATGGTGACCGAGGCCGACTGGGACCGGTGGAGCGTCGAGGACCTCCGGCCGTACACGGACACGGTGCTGGACGCCTTCGGCCCGCGGCGGCTGAAGTTCGGCTCCGACTGGCCCGTCTGTCGACTGGCCGCCACCTACGCCGAAGTAGTCGCCACAGCAAAGGAGTTGACGGCCGAACTCCACCTCACCGAACGCCGTGAGGTCTTCACCGGAACCGCACTGCGGACCTACGGCCTGACCGTCATTGGCTCCCCGGCCACTCAGGAAGCACCATGCGCATAGCTCTCTTCATCACCTGCTTCAACGACATGATGTTCCCCCGCACCGGCCGCGCGGTGACCGAACTGCTGGAACGGCTCGGCCACACCGTGGAGTTCCCGCAGGGCCAGACCTGCTGCGGCCAGATGCACTTCAACACCGGCTACCGCCCCGAGACTCTGCCCATGGTGCGCCGTTTCTCGAAGGTCTTCGCGGGTTACGACGCCGTGGTCACTCCTTCCGGCTCCTGCGCGGGCATGGTCCGCGACCAACACCGTGTGGTCGCAGCCCAGTTGGGGGACGCCGCGCTCACCGAGGCGGTCGAGCGGGTGGTGCCGACGGTGTACGAGCTGTCGGAACTCCTCGTCGACGTCCTCGGGGTCACCGACGTCGGCGCCCACTTCCCGCACCGTGTCACCTACCACCCGACCTGCCACTCGCTGCGCATGCTGCGCGTCGGCGACCGGCCGCTCACGCTGCTGCGCGCGGTGAAGGGCATCGACCTCGTCGAACTGCCCGCCGCCGAGTCCTGCTGCGGCTTCGGCGGCACCTTCGCGCTGAAGAACGCGGACGTGTCCAACGCCATGCTGGCCGACAAGATGCGCCATGTCCTGGACACCGGCGCCGAATACCTGTGCGCGGGCGACAACTCCTGCCTGACACACATCGGCGGCGGCCTGTCCCGGCTGCGGACCGGCGTCGGCACGATGCACCTGGCCGAGATCCTGGCCTCCACCGAAGGGAGCGTACGGTGAGCGGCGCCGACAATGTCGTATGGCTGGGCACCCCGCCCTTCCCCGAGGCAGCGCGCGCCGCGCTCGCCGACACCCGGCTGCGCGCGAACCTGCGCCGGGCCACCGGCACCATCCGGGACAGGCGGCTGGCGGTCACCGCCGAGCTCGACGACTGGGAGGACCTGCGGGAGACGGCGGCTGCCCTCAAGCGCCGTACCCTGCGCCACCTCGACCGGCATCTCCTGCGGCTGGAGGAGACGGTGACCGCCGCCGGCGGCACGGTCCACTGGGCGGCGGACGCGGCCGAGGCGAACGCCATCGTCACGCGGCTGGTGCGGGCGACCGGCGAGAACGAGATCGTCAAGGTCAAGTCGATGGCGACCCAGGAGATCGGCCTCAACGAGGCGCTCGCCGAGGCCGGCATCCGCGCGTATGAGACCGATCTCGCCGAACTGATCGTGCAGTTGGGCGGCGACCGGCCCTCGCACATCCTCGTACCGGCCATCCACCGGGGCCGCTCCGAGATCCGCGAGATCTTCCGGCGGCAGATGGGCAAGTGGGGCCGGCCCGCTGCCGAGGGACTCACCGACGACCCGCGGGACCTGGCCGAAGCGGCCCGGCTCCATCTGCGGGAGAAATTCCTGCGCGCCAAGGTGGCCGTCTCCGGAGCCAACTTCGCCGCTGCCGACACCGGAACGGTGGTGGTCGTGGAGTCCGAGGGCAACGGGCGGATGTGCCTGACCCTGCCGGAGACCCTGATCACCGTCATGGGCATCGAGAAGGTCCTCCCCTCCTTCGCCGACCTGGACGTCTTCCTACGGCTGCTGCCCCGCTCGTCCACGGGCGAGCGGATGAACCCGTACACCTCGTTGTGGACGGGCGTCATGGAGGGAGACGGGCCGCAGGACTTCCATCTGGTGCTCCTCGACAACGGCCGCACCGCGACCCTGGCCGACGAGGTGGGCCGGCAGGCGCTGTCCTGCATCCGCTGCTCGGCCTGCCTGAACGTCTGCCCGGTGTACGAGCGCACCGGCGGCCACGCCTACGGGTCGGTCTACCCCGGCCCCATCGGCGCTGTACTCACCCCGCAGCTCGTCGGCGTGGAGAACGCGGCCTCGCTGCCCTTCGCCTCCACCCTGTGCGGGGCCTGCTACGACGCCTGCCCGGTCAAGATCGACATTCCGGAGGTGCTCGTCCATCTGCGGTCGAAGGCCGTGGAGGCCAAGCGCCGGGACCGGATACTGCCCACCCCCGAGGCGCTCGCCATGAAGGCCGCAGGCGCGGTGCTGTCCTCCCCTAGGCGGCTGGCCGCACTCCAGCGCCTCGCCGCCCTCGGCGCCCGGCTGGTGGCCCGCGACGGCCGGATCGGAGTCCTGCCCGGCCCGTTCGCCCGGTGGTCAGGCACCCGTGACACCCCCGCGCCGGCCCGCGAGTCCCTGCGCGCCTGGTGGCGGCGCACGAGAGAAGAAGGCCGTACGACGAGGAACGGGAAGAGCCGATGAGTGGCCGCGACACCGTACTGGGCGCGATCCGGAGCGCACTGGCAGACGTACCAGGCGCCGAAGCTTCCGACGGCGACCCCATCCCGCGCGATCCGCGCTCCCACCAGGCGGGACCGGACGTCGTCGAGCTGTTCGTCGAACGCGCCGCCGACTACCGCGCCACTGTCGTCCGTGTTCCACCGTCCGACGCCGTCGCCGCCGTGGGCCGCGCGCTGGCCCGCACCGGAGCGAAATCCCTCGTGGTGCCCCCGGGTTTCCCCGAAGACCTGGTAGCCGAGGGCGCCTGGTCCCGGCTGGAGGACACTCCACCACTGACAGTCCGGCAACTCGACGCAGCGGACGCCGTACTCACCACCGTCGCCGCGGCGATCGCCCTCACCGGCACGGTCGTCCTCGACAGCGGGCCCGGACAGGGACGCCGCGCACTGACCCTGCTGCCGGACCAGCATGTCTGCGTGGTCAGGGCCAGCCAGATCGCCGCTGATGTGCCCGAGGCGCTGCGCCTGCTCCACCCACGTCGGCCGCTGACCCTGATCTCCGGTCCCTCAGCCACCAGCGACATCGAACTGGACCGGGTGGAGGGCGTGCACGGACCGCGAACGCTCGACCTCGTCGTGATCGCGGACGACTAGGTCTCGGATACAGGGCCGTCCCTGGACGGCGTGTCCCAGCACCGGATGCACCCGCGGCCGACGGCCGGCCCCTGGCGCGAGCACTGCGGCGAACTCCGCGATCCACGGCACGTTGATCTGGCTGAAGGTCGATCGCCTGCCCGGTACACCGACGAGCTGGGCATGGCGCAGCACTGGTGACAGGCCCACATGCCGGTCCCGCCGCCCGGGCGAGGGGGCCATACGAGAGAGGGTCGAGTTGCGGATTAGTCCGTTCAGGCAAGGTGACGATCCGACATCCAAAAATGAACGTTTCCGCAGGTCACAGACCTGCAGAAGTGCGCGGGTGGGACTCGAACCCACGGCCGACGGATTATGAGTGCGTTGCCAAACCGAGGCGTCGCGTGCCGGGCAATGCCGCACCGTGTCGGCAAGTGCCGAACTGTTGCAAGCCATGAGGGAGTGGAATGAGAGTGCATAGGAGATTTGTCGTCACCTGAACGTGTGGCGGTGGGTGGTTGACGTCCTTGATGATCGTGCCGGAGCAGACCATCGGGCCCCGGGGCGAGTCGAAGAAGACCTTGCCGACGGGGGCGGAGTACTCGTGGTACGGGGTCTTCTCGGCCAGAGCCTGCACGGGCTGTGGGGCCGGATCGCTCATTCCCTGGCCGGCGTAGGCGTCCTTGGTGGAGACCGTCTTGTTGGCCTCCTGCGCCGACTGCATCCGCTCCGGCTTCCACAGCCCCTTGATCACCGGATTGACGAAGTCCTTGGCGTCCCTGAGCCACTTGGACTTGTCCCAGTTCTTCCAGCTGCCGTTCTCCCACTGGGAGACGTTGATCCCGTGCTCCTTGAGCTTGTTCGCGAGGCCGGCCGGAACCTGGACCTTGCCGTCGGCGCTGCCGGCCGACTGGGAAGCGGCGGCACCGGAGGCGCCGTTCGCGGTCTGCGCACCGGAGCCGCCACAGGCGGTCGTGGTGAGCGCCAGGGCCGCGACGAGCCCGGTGGCGGCGAGAACGGTTCGCTGCTGTCCGCGCCGACGCGCAACGAGCACAGATATGGAACGCATGGTGCGATAGCCCCCGTTGGAATGTGTGTCTGCTCGGCCGTGTCGACGCAGGTCGCTACTGATTGCGGTCACGCGCGTTGCGTGCACGACCGGAATGACCCACTTCTTCGGGGTCCTCTTCCGCGCACCACCCCACTATGCCCGTGGAGTCGAGGGCGAACGGAGGGGAGACGGTGAAAGTTCCGCGGCAGGCGTCCTCGGCATCGCCCTGCAGCCAGCTGACCCTGGACACCAGGAGATTCAGCGCGCACGGAGGCCGGAGTCAGGCGTCGACGAGTTGAGCCGTAGCGCCATCCGGTCCAGTCACGCGGCGGCTGCGTGAGACCGGTGATCCACGGTTCAGTGGCCTGCGGTCTGCGTTCTACGGCCGCGGTCGACCGAGGACCACCACGACCCCAGCACGTCGCAGGCTCGGCAGTTGCCATGCGCCCAGGCCCTGGTCTGTGGACACGGACGGTTCGCCGACGAGTTCTTCGACACCGGGCGCAGCCGCACCGCACCCTGGGCGCCGACCCGAGACAGCGGTCCTGCTCGCCGCGATGGCCGATCCCGACGGGGAGTTCGGTGCGGTCGTCATCGGCTCCGGCGAGCGGGCCTTCTACGGCAACCAGTTCGCCATCATGGCCCCGTTCTTCGACCACTACGGCATCGAAGTGTGGGTACCGGAGCCGGGCGGGGCGGTGGATCCGCAGATCGGCGGGCAGGAGAAGCTGATGATCCTGCTCGGCATCCTGTCCGAGCGGGAGATCGCCCGTGCCCGGATCCGCACCCGCACCCGCACCGCGATGACCGTGCAGACCCGTGACCAGGGCCGCTACCCCGGCAGCCGGCCTCCCTACGGCTACCGCCTCGTCGACGCCGGCCCGCACCCCAACCGGGCCCTGGCCCGTCGTGGGGTCCGCCCGCAGCGTCTGGACACCGACCCCGAGTGCGGGCCGGTCGTGTCCTGGATCTTCGGCCGGCACCTGGCCGGGCACAGCATCGCCCGTATCACCCACGCCCTCAACGACTCCTGCATCCCCTGCCCGTCCGCCGCCGAGCGGTCCGCAACCCACGCCGGGAAGGCCTGCATCGGGTGCTGAACACGGTGCGGGCCTTCCTCGCCGATCCGCCGACACACTCTCGGCCACCGCGACGTCGTGCGCTGCAACATCTCCCGCCGGGAGGCCGGATCCAAACGCACCCACCTCCTGGCGGAGTTGCTGTGCTGCGGCGTCTGCGGTCGGCGCATGGAATCCCGGTGGACCCCCACCACCGTCCCGGTCACCGGTGCCGCCACGGCCGCATCGGAGCCAACCGGCCCGACCCCGGCCGCGCTGCCCACGCCTGGCGGGCTTCGGTGCAGCTCGTCAGTCGCGGGGGCGGAGGCTGGTTTCTTCGAGGTCGAGTTCGTGCTGGATCCGGCGCCGGGTGGCGTTGCTGATCTTGTTCGCTTCGTAGAGGCGCTGGAGCTCGGCCGCCTCGATGGCGATGAGTGTCAGGCGTATCTCGCGGTAGGCGTCGGCGGGACGGGCGTCCGGGTCGCTGTAGTGGGCGTCTTCGACCTGGTGGATGCGCGCTTCCAGATGACGACGGGCTTGTTTCAAGGCGGCCTCGGCGGCGCTACCCAGATCGGCGAGCTGATCCAGATCGCCCAGCAGTTTGAGCTCGTCGAGAGCGGCGTGGGCGATGTGCCGACGGGTCCGGGCCTCCTCGCGGGCGGTGTGCTCCGGTTCCAGAGCGATGCCGGAGCGGCGGACGACGGTGGTCAGGGTGAAGCCCTGGAATATGAGAGTGAGTGCGATGGTCCCGGTGGTGAGCGTGAGAATGAGCGCCCGGTGCGGCAGCGGCGCCCCTGTGTGGGTGACCAGGGGGATGGAGAGCGCGGCTGCCAGCGGCATGACGCCTCGGGTGCCCGCCCAGGACAGGACGGCCGGGACGCGCCAGGACAGGCGGTTGTCGCCCTCCCTGTGCCGGTGGTGGATCAGGGCGGACAGCGGGAAGATCCACAGCAGGCGGATCGCCAGCAGGGTGAAGGCGATCACCGGCACCCACAGCGGCCAGCCGTGCTCGTCGCGCGCGAGATGTCGGACGGCCGAGGGAAGTTCGAGGCCGATCAGGGCGAAGACGACGCTCTCCAGCAGGAAGGTCACGGTCTCGTAGACGGCGTGGACCTGGAGGCGGACGGGGGCGTTGCCGAGCTTGTGGCCGGTGCTGCCGAGGACGACCCCGGAGACGATGACAGCGGTCACGCCGGAGGTGTGCGACTGCTCCGCGACGACGTACGAGGCGTAGGGAGTGACCAACGCGACGACGGTCTCCAGCATGGGGTCGTCGGTCCGTCTGCGGATCAGGGTCACCACCGCGGCGACCGCCGCCCCGATCAGGGCTCCTCCGCCCGCGAGGATCAGGAATTGCAGGACGGTCCCGGGCACACTGATGGCGCTGCCGGACACCGCGGTGGCCACGGCGACCTTGTACAGGACCAGTGAGGTGGCATCGTTGAACAGGCTTTCCGCCTGCACCATGGCCTGCACACGCGGTGGAAGAGACAGGCGCCGGCCGAGCGCGGTCACGGCCACGGGGTCGGTGCTGGCCAGGACGGAGCCGAGGATGAACGCGGTCGCGGCCGTGAGCGGGGTGATCGCGCGGGCCACGTACCCGACGGCGATGGCCGAGGCGAGGACCAGGCCGAAGACCAGGCCGGTCACGGGCCGCCACACGGTGCGCAGGTCGCGGACGGAGATCTCCCCGGCCGAGGCGTAGAGCAGCGGTGGCAGCACCAGCACGCTGATCACGTGAGGCGGCAGGCGTACCTCGGGAACCCAGGGCATGAGCCCCACGACCAGACCCACGACCACGAGGAGCGAGGGGGCGGGCAGGCTCCAACGCCGGGCACCGGTCGCCACGGCTGTGGCCACGACCACCAACAGCAGGACGACGATCAGGCCGGTCATGGAGCGTCCTCGGTGGGTTACGGCTTGTTACCCCCCTGCGACCAGGTGCTTTACCAACGTAACCGACGTATGGCGGTGACGCAGCCGACGGGGAGCAGCGACCGCCCGGTGTCCCGGCCCCTTGTCCGAGTCTCGGAGGCGTTACCGGCAGCCCCGGCCGGCGATCCGGTGCATGGTCAGCGCGGCGCCGAAGAGTTGGAGGCCGCGGGCGGTGTGCGGGTAGAGTTTGACCCTCAGGTCCCGTTCGAGCAGCCGGATCTGCTGCCTGAACGACGGATGGGCGATGTGCGGCCGCTCGGCGGCCCGCCCGAAGTGCAGTTTCTCGGCGATGGCGACGAATCCGGAAAGTGCCGCAGCTCCAGTTCCGTGCCAGTCACCCGGTGCCGCCCGGGACTCTCCTCCTGCCCTGCGACGAGACCAGCGTCGGCATCGGCGGCTGTCACCAGGCCGAACTCCCGCTCGTTCAAGGTTCGGCAATGCCTGTGCGGCGGTTGAACATCCCGTGGGCTCGGCACGTACCGCGAGTGGATCCGTCTTGCCGGGTGATCGGGTTGGTCGTCCCTCCGTCACGCCGAGAAGGGGCCCGCGCTGTCATGACCGTCGTTGCGCCCGCGCCGCCATGGGTCACTCCCTGCGGAGGGACGCACAGTGAGGAGCAGTTCAGTGGCCCGCAACAACTTGACACAGTCGTCGCGTACGTCGCGGCGGGAGCACGCCCGACGCTGGAAGCGGTCGAAGGTGTCACTCGCGTTGATCGGCGGGCCGGTGATTCTCGCCGTCGTCGCGGGTTCGGTGTTCGCGGCGGAAGGCCGTGATCAGCACCGCCCGCTACAGAAGCAGGAGGCCGCCGCGCAGCCCGCGGCGGCCCGCAAACCTGATCCGAACTGCACACTGCTGGTGCCGGACAACCCGCTCACCGCCAGTGGCCTGGCCACGCCGTACAGGCTCGTCGCGACCGATTCGGCACAGGGACCCTGCCACGAGGCCAACCCCGATCAGTCGGCGTTCGTGGAAGCCGCGATCGTCACCCCGAGCGGCAAGCTGACCGTCTACAACCCATTGGTGATCGACAAGGGCACGAGACCGGCCGCGCGTACCGCACGGCCCTCGGTGCCGCGCGGCTCGACCGTGGGCATCTGGTTCGGTTTCAACAGCTCAAATCTGACCTTGCGGACAAGCGGTCGTTCGGACAGTCTCGCCCAGGGCAAGTGCGTCAACGGCCTGCCGGGATCGGTCTTCGGCCAGTTCGCGTACTGCAATGCGCCGGCCTTCTTCCGGGCCGCCAACGCCCAGATCGCCAAGAGGCACCTCAGGGTACCGGCGCTCGGCACCGCCAAGGACGGCTTGCCCTGCCCGACCACTCGGGACTTCTCCGTCGTGGACCAGGACGGAAGCGACAACGTGGTGACCCACTACCTCACCGACGCGCACGGCCGTATCGCCCAGAACAACGCCGCCGGCAGGGCGGCACTCAAGAAGGCCGCTCGTCTGACCAACCGCGGCGACCGGCACCACTGGCACAACGGCAGGTCCAAGTCGGCGACCACCAGCGCCCCCAGGGATCTGGCCAACGGCAGCGACAACCTGTTGCTGACCCAGTTCATGGACCCCGCTCTTGGCTGCAAGCCGTTCACCGCGCCCGACCAGTCCGGCGACGGCCGGGCCACGTCCGCCCTCGCGCTGGACGAACTGTCCGCCGCGGCAGACCAGAAGGCGCCGATCGCGCTGGTCCCGCGGAACGACCCGATGACGCTTGTCGACGGCCGTAGCAGTGTCGCGAAGACCGACGCGTACCGCACCGGAGTCGACATGCCCGCAGTCGGTGCCGGCGCCGACGGTGACGGAGCGGCCTTCTGTGCCACCCTCTTCCGCGATCCGGCCGGCGTCCAGCGCGTCTTCAAGGACAAGGCGCTGTTCGAGAAGGCGCCCTCGCCGGACCCGGCCATGGCGCCGAACCTCTTCGGTTTCCTCGCCGCGCGGGCCAACCAGACGTTCACCAACCTGGGCTGCGATCGGCTTCTCGGCGCCGCCGACCCCGTCGTCCTCACCACGAACGCGGACGGTCTGGTCACCGACGCGGTGCTGACGACGCTCGGCCGGACGCCTTCCTCGGCCGCTCCCACGACCGGCACGTCCCCATCGGTATCGCCGAGCACCCCGTCGGCCGGCACAAGCGCCGGTCCGACCGCCGCCGCCACCTCGCGGAGCAGCGCCTCCGCCTCCTGGTCCCCGAAAGCACAGCAGTCCCACGGAGGCCACCGCTCCGGCTCCTGACAGCGACGCCCGCCGGTCGGGGGCTGCTGCCTGCACGTCGGGGGCAGGTGGGTGGCCAGGACGCCTCCGGCACGGCCGTGGCCATGGTGCACCGCTTGCGCAGCGGGCATCCGGTGCGCAGGTCATGGAGAGAGCGGCCTTGCGTCACTGGCGCTGCCCGCTGAAATGACAGAGGACGGCTGCTCACGTCGCGGGCGGCGAATCCGGCCTTGAAGATGGAGGGACGAATTTCATTCATCCCTTGGCCGGCAGCATGCCCGTAAGACGACTCACCGGCCCTGTAAAGGGCCAGCGCCGGATCGTGCTGCGAGGCACTCTCGGAAGCCTTCTCCTTGCCAGTGCACTTGCCGGCTGCGGCAGCGGAACTGGCCAGCACGCCGGTTCCTCACCCCAGCCCAGTGCTTCCAGTATGCCGAATGCCTCATCCTTCTCCGGAACACCACCGTCGGCGATGGCCTCAAAGGCGTCCGCAGCGGTCAGCTCGGCCCGGGCTTCCGCATCTGCGGCAGCGTCGTCGGCCTCGGCCCGCGCCTCCGAATTCGAAGCATCGGTGGACGCCGAGACCCAGCGAAGGAGCGCGGCAGCGCAAATGGGAAAGGCGTCAAGGATCGAGGCAACGCACTCTCCGAGGTCGCCATGACAGGTATGCCGAGAGCGCAGACCGGCGGAGTACTCGCTGTCCTGGTCACGATCACCAACAAAACCCGCAGCGAAGCCTCCTACGCCGTGCAGATCAACTTCGCGAACTCGGCCGGCGACGTCGTCGAGACGCGGTACGTCGGCGCGGAACATCTCCAGCCTGGAAAGAAGGAACAGCCGATTGCCTTCAGCCACGAACCGCCGGAGCCGAAACTGACGGCTGTCCTGGCCAAGGCACAGCGTTACTGAGGCCGCCCCCTGGGCTGCCGGTCCCAGCGCTGCGAAGGTGAAGCCGGGGCCGGTAGTGGCCGGCGATCGCCGGCGGGCGATGGAGGAGGGTGTGCCGGGATGCGACGCGGAAGGCGGGCCGCCGGGCTGGTGGAGATCGGGATGTGTTGCGGCACCGACATACAGTCGCCCTCACCTGCCGATGGCTCGCAGGGGTCCTGGCCTGCGTTTTCGGTAGGGCCGGGGTCATCGCATCCAAGTGCGCACGCGGAAGCGACCGAGGAGGGCCAGGCGGATGTGGCACAGGCGGCATGCTGCGATCGGCCCGGTGCAGCGGGAGCGTTATGCCCAGTTCCCGTGTGGCGGTGGCGGGCGGGAAGCCTTCGGAGCGTTCGGTCTTGCAGCCCCTGACATGGGCTGCGTGGGCCCGGGGGCGGTGGCTTCAGCGGGGGTTCCGTTGGCGTAGAAGGCCATTGGGCCGGCTGTCTCGGTCGTGAGGCGGGAGCAAGAAGACGCGGCGACGGATGGTGCCGGAAGCGCGGGAGAGTGCCGGGCCCAGGAGGGAGTACCGACGATGCGGCCGTCGCGGTGGTGGGCAAGGCGGCTCTCGCGGGTGGGCAGCCGGCCCAGGCCAGGATCTGCCTGTCAGCCCGTCATGGCGGACTTCTGGCCGGTCGAGGTGACGGCGTACCACTGCCTGCCCTTGCCCTGGCCGTTCATCTGCCCGGCCTTGGTGTCGCCCATGTACCGGTAGAGCGGCCAGCCGCCGAGGGTGACCTGTTTCATGCCGTTGCGGTGAACCGTGCCGAGAAGGCTTTTCTCCACGCCCATGGTCCGTACGGAGTCCTGCACCAGGACGGGCATCCACGTCTTCGTACACTCACCGGCGCACGTCCACTTGGAGGGGTGCGCCTGGTCCTTGTCGGAGCGGTAGAGCGTGAGCCCCTTGTCGTCGGTGACCACAGTGCCCATCCCCTTCACCGCCTTGGCCATCAGCATGGTGGTCGTGGCCATGTGCCCGCTGCCGGAGTTGCCGCTGTCCGCAGGTGCGGAGGTGGTCGGTGCGGAGGTCGCGGGATCCGACGCAGCCGTGGCGACGGGGGCGGCGTTGCCGGGGTTCGTGCTGGAGGCGTTGTTGTTCGACGAGCTGCAGGCCGCCAGCAGGAACGCGGACACGAGCCCTGCGACCGAGGCGAGGACGATGCGTTGCGGGATCACGAGGTTGCCCTTCGTCAGGAGTCGCCGTCTGCTTCCTCCCTCAGTACGACGGACGACTCCCGCCCTCTCAGCCACCGATGCCACATGGCGAAGTCTTGACCATCGGCCGGACTCGGGGCATCGAACCGCCGCCGATACAGCATCCCGGGTTGCCATCGTGTTCCCCGGTTGCGTCCGTGCGGCCATCCCTCACGCGGGGCAGACTGCCCGTCGGGCACGGCGAGCTGCGCCAGGTGGTCGTGGTGGCGGACGACCATCGGGCCTTCCGGCTCGCCCGCCATCCACGCCCGCAACAGCTCGGCGATTTCTGCCTCGTCGTGCGCCGTGCGCGGCCGGTCGCCGTGACCGGCTGCATCTATGACCGCGCCGTGGAAGCCGCAGCCGGTCACGAGGAGGCGGGCGCTGCCGACCATCGCCGCATGCTCCTGGGCGGGGAACTGTACCTCGCTCTCCCCGAGTTCGACCTGCCCGTCGATGTCCTCGGTCGCCTGCACTTCAATCGTGATCCGTTGCCGGCCCGAGGCAACACCGAAGTCGAGTCCGAGGCTGTCGTCTCCAGGCGGCCCCGGAAAGGCTTCCTGCAATCGCCGGACACCCCACTGGTCTCGTCACGCGACGCCGGAAGCGGCAACTACATGAGCTTCCCGTACGTACGGAAGTGGCTCCTACGAGGGCAGGCGTGATGCGTGCTCGGATCTTGGACAGGGGGGTCGGGTGAACGTCGAAGGGCGCGACCGTCCATGATCACGTGATTCCACTCGCATGATCGTGAAGGCCGCGCCCGCATGTCATCCTGCCCGACCCTGCCCACGCCGCGCCAAACTCGCCGATCAACACGGCCTCATTCTTGAGGAGTTGTGCACGTCCGAGCAGCTGCCGTCGTTACTGGAAGCTGTCCGGGCCGTGCCCGACCCACGCACATCGCACCTGGTCACGAACGCCTGGCCGATGCTGCTGGGCCTGGTCGCCTGCGCCATGCTGTGCGGGGTGCGCTCGGTGCGCGGCGTCATCCGCTGGGCGAGCGGGCAGGGCGCGGGCATCCTGCCCGCGCTCGAAGTCCGCGACAGCGCCCCGGGCAGGCTCCCGGTGGCCACCGCCCTCACCCGCGCGCTCGCCCGGATGGACGCCGATGCGCTCGATGCCGCCGTCGGCGTCTTCGTCCAGGCCCACGCCACCGACCCGCCGGCCGGCATCGCCGGCGATCCGCCGGTGCTGCAGCCGGCCGCGGACGGCAAGACCTGCGTGGCGCCCGCGACAGCGCCTGCAGCTGCACCTGCTCGGCGTCTACCAGGTCGACCCCGGCGTTCTGCTCGCGCAGCGGGAGATGCGCCATAAACCGCACGAGACCCTCCGCTTCACCGCCGCTCTGGACCTGATTGCCGACATCACCGGGGCGATCGTCACCGCGGATGCCCTGCACACCGTCGCCGACCACGCCCGCTACCTGCACTCGCGCGGCGCCTTCGGGCTCTTCCCCGTCGAGGAGAACCGTGCCGCCCTGTTCGCCCAGCGGCTGGCCGTAGCTCTTCACGGGGTAAGCACCCGAAGAACGCCAGGCGTTCGTGGCTTCTATCGGAAATCCGGCAGGAGAGCTGAGCAACCCTTACCAACTGGAGGTCATTCGCCGGGGCGAACGACCCCTGTGAACACGTTCGGGAAGAGCCCTCGATCGAGGGCGTCGAACTCCCTCCAGGAATGCGCACGCACCCGTGTCTGCCCCCGGCACGCCCGGCTCGGGTGCCGTATGTCGTCACACGGAAGTCCGGGCCGTGTCGAACGACAGGCACAGCAGGAGCGCCGCTGCGGGACCGTGGGTGAGGGACAGGCGGTAGCTGCGGGGCACGTAGAGGACCTCGATCGTGTGCAGCCACAGGGTGGTGTCGGGCGCCGGGGACGGCTGTGGTGGGTGGAGGCGGGCGAGGAGGCTGCCGTGCAGGACGATCAGCAGGAGGCTGCCGGGGGCGTCGAAGGCCCAGGACGTCGGGGCTTCGGTGGCCGCCGCGGGCAGGCCCAAGTAGGCCGCGTTCACCGGGGTTTTCAGCGCCGTCGCGAACACCGAGCGCATGTGCTCCGCCTCGGGCCCGGCCGGGACGAACCGGCCGAGGGACGCCGCGGCGCGGGCCGGGCCGCGCAGGGCCCTGAGGAGGGGCGGGGGCGGGGGCGGGGGCCACACCAGGGCGGGACATCGGTCGCGATGGACGGACAGCGACAGCAGCACGTGGTGGGCGAAGGGGCACAGCGAGGGACATTCCCGGCACACCGGCTGTAATCCGTCTACGTCACTGCCCATAGGACTCCTTCATGGATGCGGTGTCATGCGGTGTCATGCGACCGCACGGCCGGGGCTCGGGTTCCCGGCGGACGGGGAAACATTCCTCGGCGCAGCAGGCTACGTCTGCGGGGCACGCCACCTCGAAGTCTTTTCCCGTTCGTCGGAGGTATTCGGCACCAGCCCACCGCCCACGACGTGACGAATGTCCGGTGTTGGCATGGTGCGTACCCACCTCGTTTTCCTGCCTGGCAGTTTGGTGAACCACTGCGACGGTCGGCGCGAAAGGGCTTACACGCGACAGTGTTGGTGCACCCGAAAAGAACCCACCCCCCTCGGAGTTGAGCCCCCCATGTATGCGCGTATCCATCTGTGCTCGCTTCTCCTCGCCGCCGTGGCGTTCGCCGCCCCGGTCCTCCACCTCACCGGCGGCGAAGGCCCTCGGGTCGCGGCGGCGGCCCGGCTCGCCGTTCCCGCGCACGACAGCGGCTGGGGTGGCTGATTTCCCCCGCAGAACTCTCTCTCGATCGGCCGGAAAACACCAGCGGAAGTGGAGCTGAATCATGAGTACGGCACTCGGAGCGAACAGGCGTGAGATCGCTCAGCAGATAGCCGGAATCTTTCGGGAAGTGCTGGGCGCGGACCGCGATCCGGACACAGGAAGCGAGTTTCTGGCCATTGGCGGTGATTCCCTCACCGCGGCACGCGCGGTGTCCCTGATCAGCGCGCGGTTCGAGGTGCGGGTCACGGTCCGCGACCTCTTCCGGGCCAAGAGCGCCGACGCGCTGGCGGCGGTGGTGCACCACCGCCGCGCCGGCTGACCGAAGCATCCCCAGCACCCCACCCGGCCGGTATCCACCGAACGACCGAAAGGCGGCGACATGGCAGCGCAGATCTACCGAGTGGTCCTGAACGACGAGGAGCAGTACTCCATCTGGCCGGCCGACCGGGATCTCCCGGGCGGCTGGTACGAGGAGGGCACCTCGGGCACGAAGGAGGAGTGCCTCGCGCACATCGAGCGGGTGTGGACGGACATGCGGCCGCTGAGCCTGCGCCGGATACGGGAGACCACGCAGGCATGACGACCTCCAGCGAACTGACCGACGCCAAACGGGAACTGCTCGCCCGCCGGTTGCGCGGCCGGGCCGTTCCCGCGCCCGCGGGCGGGCCGGGCGGGTCCGGCATCCCCCGCCGTACGGCGGGCACGCCGGCCCCGCTCGCGCCCGTCCAGCACAACCTCTGGGTCGCCGACCGGCTGCTCTCCGACAACTCGGTCTTCAGCGTCCACCGCGTGCTGCGGCTGACCGGCCCGCTGGACCGGACGGCCGTACGCCACGCCCTGGACCGTCTGGTCGAGCGGCACGAGGCGCTGCGCACGACCTTCCAGGACACCCGGCCGCCGGCCCAGACTCCGCAGCCGCCCGCACCGGCCCCGCTACGGATCGTCGACCTCGGGCATCTGCCGCCCGCCGCCCGCCGCAACGCGGCCGTCCGGCTCGCCGAGGAAGAGCTCGCCCAGCCCTTCGACCTGGCCCGGGGGCCGGTGTTCCGGGCCCTGCTCGCCGTCCTGGACGACACCACCCACCTGCTGGTGCTGAACCTGCACCACTGCGTCGCCGACGAGTGGTCCTGCGGTGTGCTCGCCCGCGAGTTCGGCGCGCTGTACGCCGCCTGCCGGGAGGGCCGCACGACCGAGCTGCCCGCCCTGCCGGTGACGTACGCCGACTACTCCGCCTGGCAGTCCGAGCGGCTCTCCGGCGAGCTGCTCGACGGTCAACTCGCCTACTGGCGTACGGCATTGGCGGACACTCCGCCGGTCCTGGAGCTGCCCGCCGACCGGGTGCGCCCGCCCGTCCCCTCCTTCCGGGGGCACAGCGCCCGCAGACAGCTGTCACCCGAGACCAGCTCGGCCCTGCGCGCGTACGCCGCCGGCCACCACGTCACCCTCTTCACCGCGCTGCTCTCCCTGTACGGCGCCTTCCTGCACCGGTGGAGCGGCGGCCAGGAACGGTTCGCCGTGGCCACCCCGGTCTCGGGACGGGTCTCGGCCGACACCGAACCGCTGATCGGGATGCTCGCCAACACCCTGCCCATCCCCCTCGACCACAGCGGGGCGCCGGACTTCGCGACCCTCCTGAAGCGGGCCAACACCGCCGTCCTGGGCGCCCTGGAGCACCAGGACGTCACCTTCGAGCAGCTCGTGACGGACTCCGGGCTGCCCCGGGACGGCTCGCGCAACCCGCTGGCACAGGTGATGTTCCAGTGCATCGAGGCCCGCGAGCACGTCTGGGAGCTGCCGGACGTCACCGTGGAGCGCGAGCGGCTGCGCGGTGGCTCCGCCAAGGTCGATCTGACCCTGGCCGCGGTCAATCTGGGCGAGACCGTGCAGCTCGACCTCATCGGCGAGAGGACCCTGTTCGAGCCCGGCACTGTGGAGCGCATGCTCGACTGCCTGGTGGAGGTGGTCACCCAGGCCGTGGCCGCCCCGGGCACCCCCGTCCTGGCCGTACGGCTGCTCACCGCCGAGCAGGAACGCGCCGCCCACGACTGGAACCGCACGGAGACCGCACGACCGCACGGCCGCACGCTGGTGGACCTGTTCGCCGACACCGTCGCCGCCCACCCCGACGCGACCGCCGTCATCAGCGGCACGACCGCGCTCAGCTACCGCGAGCTGAAGGCCGCCGCCGACCGCGTCGCCGGCCGGCTGCGGCAGGCCGGCGCCCGCCCCGGCGATCTGGTGGGCCTCCATCTGAGCCGCGGCGCGCATCTGCTTCCCGCCCTCCTCGGCGTGCTGTCGGCCGGCTGCGCCTATCTGCCGCTGCCCACGGACCATCCGCGCGAGCGACTGACCGCCATGCTCCACGACGCCGGAGCCGCCCTCGTCCTCACCGAGCCGGGTCACCCCGACCTCGCCCCCGGCCTGCCCACGGTGGACGTGCGAGCCGACGGCGAGCCGACGGGCGCCGGCCGGCCGCTCGGCACACCGCGGCCCTGCCCCGCCGACCTCGCCTACGTCCTGTACACCTCCGGCTCCACCGGCCGCCCCAAGGGCGTCGAGGTCGAGCACGGCGGACTGCTCAACCTGCTGCTCGACCAGCGCGACCGGCTCGGTGCCGGGCCCGGGGACGTGTGGCTCGGGCTGACCGCACTGTCCTTCGACATCGCCGCGGTCGAGCTGTATCTCCCGCTGGTCACCGGCGGACGGCTGGTGCTCGCCCCGGACGGCACCGGGCGGGACGGGGCGGCCGCGGCCGGGCTGGTCCGCGCGCACGGGGTGACCCATGCGCAGGCCACCCCGTCCGGCTGGCGTGTGCTGCTGGCCGCCGGGGCCGCGCTGCCGCAGCTCGCGGTGGCGCTGACGGCCGGCGAGCCGCTGCCGCCGGCGCTGGCCCGGGAGATCCGCGGCAAGGCCCACCGGCTGCTGAACGGATACGGGCCGACCGAGACGACGGTGTTCGCCACCATCGACGAACTCACCGGCGACGACGACGAGATCACCATCGGGCGGCCCCTGGACAACTACACCGCCCACATCCTCGACACCGGCCTGCGCCCGGTCCCGGTCGGGGTGCCCGGAGAGCTGTACATCGGCGGCGCCGGAGTCGGCCGCGGCTATCTGCGCCGACCCGCGCTGACGGCCGAGCGGTTCGTGCCCGACCCGTTCGGGCCGCCCGGCGCCCGGCTGTACCGCACCGGCGACCTCGCCGCCCGCCGGGCGGACGGCCGGATCCGCTTCCTCGGCCGCAACGACCACCAGGTCAAGATCCGCGGCCATCGCATCGAACTCGGCGAGATCGAGGCCCGGTTGGCCGAGCACCCCGGTGTCGCACAGGCCGTGGTCGCACCGCAGGAGACCCCGTCCGGGACCCGGCTGGTCGGCTACGTCGTCGGTACGGCGGCCGAGGACGAGCTGCGCCGGCATCTGACCGCCGTACTGCCCGCCGCCATGGTGCCCGCCGTCTTCGTCCGGTTGGAGAGCATGCCGCTGTCGGCGAACGGCAAGGCGGACCGTGCCCGGCTGCCCGCCCCCGATCCCGGCGCCGCCGCCCCGGTCGCGCCCGCGCCGCTCGCCGACGGAGCCCAGCGCGCCCTGGCCGCCGTGTGGACCGAGCTGCTCGGCGTCCCGGTGACCGGCCCGCAGGACAACTTCTTCGCGCTCGGCGGTGACTCGGTCAGCGCGGTGTTCCTGGCGTCGAAGGCCCGCGAGGCCGGCTACGCGCTCACCACCCGGCAGGTCTTCGACCACCAGACCCTGGCCGAACTCGCCGCCGTCGCCGAACCGTTGGAGCCCGCACCGGGCGCCGTACGGCCCACCCCACGGGACTTCCCGCTCGCCGGCCTGGACCAGGAGGCACTGGACCGGATCCTGGCGGACGCGCCGCCCGGCGGGATCCAGGACATCTACCCGCTCACCCCGCTTCAGGCCGGGATGCTGTTCCAGAGCGTCCACGACCCCGACGGCAGCGCCTACTTCAACCAGTACCGCGTCGACATCGACGGCGACCTCGACACCGACGTCCTGCGGTCCGCGTGGCAGCACGTCGTCGACCGGCACGACGCGCTGCGCTGCTCCTTCCGCTGGGAGGGCGTCCCGCGTCCGCTCCAGGTCGTCCACCGCACGGCGCCCGTCGACTTCCAGGTCCTGGACTGGACCGGCATTCCCGCGAGCGAGCTGCCCGGCCGCCTCGACGCGCTGCTGGCCGGGGAACGCCGACGCGGCTTCGACCTGTTCCGTACCCCGCCGCACCGCTTCCAGCTGATCCGCACCGGCCCCGCCGCCCACCACCTCATCTGGCACAGCCACCACATGCTCGCCGACGGCTGGAGCGTAGGCCCGCTGCTGAACGAGGTCTTCACCACCGCCACCGCGCTGCGCCGCGACGGCCGCCCGCCGCGGGACCTGCCCGAGCCGGTCCCGCACCGCACCTATGTGGAGTGGCTGCAGCGCCAGAATCCAGGCGCGGCCGAGCGCTACTGGCGCGACCAGCTGGCGGGGGTGAGCGAACCCACCCCGGTTCCGGTCGTGCGCCGTCCCGCCGAGGGCACCGCAGGCGGTGAGGCCCGCAGCGTCGAACTCGTCCTGGACAGCGCCGTGGTGGAGCGGCTGAACCGGCTCGCCCGGGAGCGGCGCTGCACTCTCGGCACCCTGGTGCAGGGCGCGTGGGCGCTGCTGCTCGGCCGCTGGAGCCGCCGAGACGATGTGGTGTTCGGGCTGACGGTCTCCGGCCGGTCCGCCGACCTGCCGGGGATCGAGCGGACCGTCGGCCTGCTGATCAACACCCTGCCCGTACGCGTCCGCTGGGACGAGGACGAGACGCTCGGCGACTGGCTGGGCCGGCTCGCCGGGCAGCTCGCCGCGCTCCGGGACGTCGAGCACTGTTCCCTCTCCGACATCCACTCCTGGTCACAAGTCCCCCGTGATCAGCGGCTGTTCGACAGCGTCCTGGTCTTCCAGAACCTCGCGCTCGCCGAGCGCGCCGACCTCGGCGGGCTCGCCGTCCGCATGGGGCCCGTACGGCAGAGCAGCGGCTTGCCGCTGATGCTCAGCGCCCGGTTCGCCGCGAGTGGCGCCGTACTGGAACTCGTCCATGAGGACGACCAGGTCGACACCGCGGACGCCGAACGGCTGCTGGCTTCGCTCGGGCATCTGCTCACCGCGTTCGCCGACCGGCCCGCGGCCCGGCTGCGCGAGCTGGCCGCGCTGCCCGAGGACGCCCACGATCTGATCGTCCGGCGGTGGAACGCCACCGAGCGGGAGTTCCCGCACGCCAGCACGGTGCCCGCGATGATCGCCGGGCAGGCCGCCCGCACCCCGGACGCGGTCGCCGTCGTCTCCGGCGGAAAGCGGCTGTCGTACGCCGAACTCGACGCGCGTGCCAGGGCATTGGCCCACCGGCTGCGGCAAGAAGGGGTGCGCCCCGGGGACCGGGTCGCGCTGCGGGCCGACCGGTCCGCCGATCTGCTCGTCGCCGTGCTCGCCGTGTGGCGGGCCGGGGCCGCCTATGTGCCGCTGGACCCCGAGTACCCGGACGAGCGGGCCGCCTACGTCCTGTCCGACTCCGGTGCCAACGTCCTGCTCGCCTCCTCCGCCCCGCCCGCCGCGCTCGCCGCCGCCTGCCGCACGGTCCTGCGCATCGAGGAGGCGGCCGGGGAAGCGCCCGCCTGCGATCCGGTCACTCCGCTGCCCGCCGATCTCGCCTACATCCTGTACACCTCCGGCTCCACCGGCCGGCCCAAAGGTGTCGAGGTCGCGCACGGCTCGCTGGCGCGGCTCGTCGCGGCCATGTCCGACGTCCTCCGCGCCGCCCCGGACGACGTGTGGCTCGGGCTGACCGCGCTGTCCTTCGACATCTCCACGGTCGAGCTGTTCGTGCCGCTGACCACCGGCGGCCGGGTCGTCGTCGTACCGGAGGAGGACCGCTGGGACGGCGGTGCCCAGCGGGCGCTGATCCGGGCGCACGGGGTGTCGCATGTGCAGGCCACCCCGTCCGGCTGGCGGCTGCTGCTGGCCGCCGGGTTCGGCGAGGACGACGGCGTGCGCTGCGCCCTGACCGGCGGCGAGGCGCTGCCCGAACAGCTGGCCGCCGAACTCACCGCGCAGCTCCCCCGGCTGGTCAACGTGTACGGTCCGACCGAGGCGACCGTGTGGGCCACCTTCGACGAACTCACCGGCCACGACGGCGAGATCACCATCGGCCGGCCCCTGCCCAACTACACCGCGCACGTGCTGGACGACGGCATGCGCCCGCTGCCCATCGGCGCGCTGGGCGAGCTGTACCTGGGCGGCGCCGGGGTGGCCCGGGGCTACCACGACCGGCCGGGGCTGACGGCCGAGCGGTTCGTGCCCGACCCGTTCGGGCCGCCCGGCGCCCGGCTGTACCGCACCGGCGACCTCGCCGCCCGCCGGGCGGACGGCCGGATCCGCTTCCTCGGCCGCAACGACCACCAGGTCAAGATCCGCGGCCATCGCATCGAACTCGGCGAGATCGAGGAGGCGCTGGCCCGGCACCCGCACGTGGCCACGGCCGCCGTGGCGGTCCACCGGGACGACAGCGGCGAGCCGTTCCTCACCGGGTACGTCTGCGGTGCCGGCCCGGACCCGGCGGACCTGCGTGACTTCCTGCGCGGCGAACTGCCCCGCGCCATGGTCCCGGCCCGGTTCGTCGTGCTGGAGCGCATGCCGCTCAGCCCTGCCGGGAAGATCGACCGCGGGGCGCTGCCGGACCCCGGCGCCGCCGCCCCCGAGACGGACCGGCACATCGCACCCCGCACCCCCGCCGAGCGGGCCCTCGCCGAGATCTGGCAGGAGGTGCTCGGGGTCGCCGAGGTCGGCGTGAGCGACGACTTCTTCGCACTCGGCGGCAATTCCGTCAAGGCGGTGCTGATCACCGCCCGCGCCCGGGAGCGGGGCCTCGCCCTGACCACCAGGCGGCTCTTCGCCCACCCGACCGTCGAGGCGCTGGCCGCCACGCCCAGCGAGGTCACCGCCCCGGAATCCGGCACCGAGCCGTTCGCCCTCGCCGGCCTCACCGCGGCCGAGCTGGACATGCTCCTCGGCACCGTCGGGCGCGCGGACACCGAGGACGTGCTGCCGCTCTCCCCGCTCCAGACCGGCCTGCTCCTGCACACCCTGGCGGAGACCGCCGACTATGTGCGCACCTTCGCGGTGGACCTCGACGGCGCCTTCGACCAGGACGCCTTCGAGGAGGCGTGGCGGTATCTCGTCGACCGGTACGCGATCCTGCGCTCCACCTTCCGCTGGGCGGACGTACCCCACCCGGTGCAGGTCGTACGGCGCCACGCGGCACCGGAGTTCACCCGCGTCGACCTGACCGGGCTGCCCGGCGAGGAGCGCGCGGCGCGGCTCACGGAGCTGACCGAGGACGAGCGGCGTACCGTCTTCGACCTGGCCGAGGCGCCGCCCGCGCGGTTCCTGCTGGTGCGGCTCGCCGAGGACCGGCACCGGTTCGTGTGGACCACGCACCACATCGTGTTCGACGGGTGGAGCCTGCACGCCCTGTTCGCGGAGGCCTTCGCCGCCTACCGGCACCGCGCGGACACCGGGCGGCTCCCGGACGCGCCCCCGCCGCCCCCGTACCGGGACTATCTGCGCTGGCTTCAGCGACAGGGCGCGGACGGCGGTATCGCGCGCGCCCTGGAGCGGTGGCGGACCGAGCTGGCCGGCTTCACCCGGCCCACCCCGCTGCCCGGCAGCCGGCCCACCGGCCGGCCCGCCGCCGTGCACACCGAACGGCAGGTGCTGCCCGCGGGCCTCCTCACCGCCCTGGACCGTACCGCCCGCCGGCACCGCGTCACCGTCGGCACGCTCGTGCATACCGCGTGGGCGCTGCTGCTCGCCCGCACCAGCGGCGAGCGGGACGTGCTGTTCGGCACCACCCTCTCCGGCCGGTTCGGGGACGTCCCCGGCATCGAGTCGATGGTGGGGCTGCTGATGAACACGCTGCCGCTGCGCCTCGACGTCGGCCCGGAAACCCCGCCCGCCGCCCTGCTGCGCTCGGTGCACCAACGGCTGGCCGGCCTGGCCGGACGCGAGCACGTGTTTCTGGGCGAGGTGCAGCGCGCGGCCGAAGTGCCGGGCGGGAAACGGCTGTTCGACTCGCTCGTCGTCTTCACCGACGTCGGTACCGGCAGCCTCCCCAAGGGCGTGCGGCCGGTCCCGGAGAGCGAGGTCCGCGACACCGGCTACCCGCTGGTCCTGGAGGCCGTGCGCACCGACCGGCTCGTCCTGGAGCTCGGCTGCGACCGCTCCCGCTACGACGAGCCGACCGCACGCCGGCTGCTCGCCCAGACGGTACGGCTGCTGACCGCGCTCACCGAGGACCACGACCGGGCGGCCGGGCTGCCCATGCTGTCGGCGCAGGAGTACGGCCTGGTCGTCCGTGACTGGAATGCCACCGGGGCCGGCTTCCCCGCCGAGCGCACCCTGCACTCCCTGATCGAGGAGCAGGCCGCGCGCACCCCGGACGCCCTCGCCGTCCGCTGCGGCGCGGAGGGCCTGACCTACGCCGAGCTGAACAGCCGGGCCAACCGGGTCGCGCACCGGCTGCGCCGCATGGGCGTCGGCGCCGGGTCGCTGGTGGCCCTGTGCACCGAGCGCTCCCTGGAGCACGTGACCGGGGTCGTCGCCATTCTCAAGGCGGGCGCCGCCTTCGTGCCGGTCGACCCGGAGCATCCGGCCCGGCGGCAGGCGTACATCCTCGCCGACGCCCGCGCCCAGGCCGTGCTCACCCAGCGGCGCCGGCCGGCCTCGCCGCCGGACGGCGCGGAGACGGCCGTACCGGTCCTCGCGCTGGACGACCCGGCCGTATGGCAGGACGAGCCGGACCACGATCCGGCGCCGGTGGCACTGCCCGCCGATCTGTGTTCGCTGTACTACACCTCCGGCTCCACCGGCCGTCCCAAGGGCGTGGCCTCCACGCATGAGGGCTGGGTCAACCGGATGTGGTGGATGCAGCGGCGGCACGGGCTGCGGCCCGGTGACGCGGTGCTGCACAAGACGACGCTCACCTTCGACGACGCTGCCGTGGAGATCCTGTGGCCGCTGATCACCGGTGGCCAGGTGGTGCTGCTGGCGCCGGGTGCGCACCGCGACGCCCATGAGATCGCCGACGTGGTGATCCGCCACGGGGTGGTGCACGTGCAGTTCGTGCCCAGCGTCCTGGAGGTGTTCCTGGACGTGCTCACCCCGGAGCGGGCGGCGGCCATGACCCGGCTGCGTTCGGTCCTGACCAGCGGTGAGGCGCTGCGGCCCGTCCTGGTCCGCAGGTTCCGGGAGCTGTTCGGGGACCGGGTGAGCCTGGACAACACCTGGGGCGCCACAGAGGTGTCCATCGACTCCACCTTCCATGTGTGTACGCAGGCGGATGCCGCCGCCGAGGACGGGGCCGTCAGTCTGGGCCGCCCGTTCGACAACAACACCGTGTACGTCCTCGACGCGGACATGTCGCCGGTGCCCGTCGGGATCAGCGGGGAGCTGTTCATCGGTGGTCTCGGCCTGGCTCGCGGCTACCACGGCCGGCCCGGACTGACCGCCGAGCGGTTCGTGCCCGACCCGTTCGGGCCGCCCGGTGCCCGGCTGTACCGGACCGGGGATCTGGGCCGGTGGCGGGCGGACGGCACGCTGGAGTTCGGCGGGCGCACCGACCACCAGGTGAAGATCGGCGGCGTCCGCGTCGAACTCGGTGAGATCGAGGACGCGTTGCGCCGCGCCCCGGGTGTGAAGGACGCCGTGGTCGACGTCCGGGTACTGGACGGCGTGAAGATCCTCGTCGGCTACACCACGGGCGGCACCGCCCCCGAGCAGCTGCGGGCCGCGCTGCGGGCCGAGTTGCCCGACGCCATGGTGCCGAACGCCTTCGTCACCCTGGACGCCGTACCGCTGAACGCCAACGGCAAGGTGGACCGCGCCGCCCTGCCGGACCCCGAGCCGGACGCGGGGGCGGCGGCACAGTCGTACGTCGCCCCGCGCACCGCGACCGAGGAGACGCTGGCCGGTATCTGGGCGCGGGTGCTGCGGGTGCGGCGGGTGGGCGTGCACGACGACTTCCGGGTCGTGGGCGGTGATTCGATCCTGCTGATCCACACCGTCGCCCGGGCCCGGGAGGCGGGGCTGCCCGTCACCCCGCGCATGGTGTTCGAGCATCCCACGATCGCGGGTCTGGCCGCGGCGGTCGACGCGGCGGCCGCCCGGGGCCGCGCGGTGGTGGTCCACGCCGAGCAGGGCCGGGTCACCGGCGAGGTGCCGCTGGGGCCCATCCAGGCGCAGTACGCCGAGCTGGGGCCCCGCGACCGCTTCAACCAGTCGCTGCTGCTCGCCGTCGACGCGACGGTGGCGGCCGGCCCGCTGCGGGCGGCGCTGTCGGCGCTGGCCGGCCACCACGACGCCCTCCGGCTGCGCTGGACGCGGGAGGCGGACGGGTGGCGGCAGTACCTGGCCGAGGCGGAGGACGCCGACCTGCTCACCGTCGTCGACGCGCCGGAGGAGGAGGCGACCGCGGTGGAGGCGGCGCACGCCGGGCTCGACCTGGCCCATGGGCCGCTGCTGCGGGCCGTGCTGCTGCGGCCGGCCCGGCGCCTGCTGCTGGTCGTGCACCATGTCGCCGTCGACACCGTCTCCTGGAACATCCTGGTGGAGGACCTCAACACCCTGGTCGCCGGCGGCGCGCTGCCCGCCAAGACCACCTCCGTGCAGTACTGGGCGCGGCGGCTCGCGGAGCACGCGGCGAGCACGGAGTTCCGCCCGGAGGCGGAGTACTGGGCGCTGCCCCGGCCCGCCGCAGCGCCGCTGCCGCTGGACCGGGCCGACGGCGAGAACACCGAGGGCCGCTCCCGGACCGTGCGGGTCGTCCTCCCGGCCGCCGCCACCGAGGCGCTGCTGCGTCAGGCGCCCGCCGCCCACGGGGCGGAACCGGACCATCTGATGCTGGCGGCACTCGCCAGCACCCTCACCGAGTGGACCGGGGGCGACACCGCCGCGTTCGACGTCGAACGGCACGGCCGCGAGGCCCTGTTCGACGAGGTCGACCTCTCCCGCACGGTGGGCTGGTTCACCGGCGTACGGCCCGTCGTGGTCACCCTGCCCGACCCGGACGACACGGCCGCCTGCGTCGCGGCCGTCCGCGAACACCTGCGGGCCGCGCCCGCCGGGAGCGTCGGTGACGGACTCGCCCGGCACCTGCGCCCCGGCACCCGGGACGCCCTCGCCGGCCGGCCGCGGCCGCAGGTCTGCTTCAACTACCACGGCCGCCGCGACGGCACCGGCACCGTGGCGGGCGCGTTCCGGCCGCTGCCGCAGGCAATGGGCGAACCGGTCGACCCCGAGCAGCGGCGCTCGCACCTCGTCGAGATCGACTCGGCGGTCCTCGAAGGGCAGCTGCACCTGGTGTGGCGCTACGCCGCCGACCACTTCGACGCCGCCACCGTCGAGGACCTGGCCGAGCGGTATCTGCGCCGGCTGACCGCCCTGGTGGAGCACAGCGCCACGCCGGGCGCGGTACGGCGGCCCGCCGAGCCGTTCGTGGAGCGGCTGTTCGCCGGGACACCGGCCCCGCTGCTGCCGATGCTGCGGCACCGGGTGCCCGGCGTGGGCATCGCGGTCATCGCCGACGGCGAGCTGCGCGGTGCCTGGGGCTTCGGCACCCTCGGGACCGAGAACCCCACCCCGGTGGACGCGCGGACCCTGTTCCAGGTCGGCTCCATCAGCAAGCACGTCACCGCACTGGCCGTCCTGCGCCTGGTCCAGGAGGGCCGCCTGGACCTCGACACGGACGTCAACCGGCTGCTCACCTCCTGGCGGTTGCCCGGCGAGGGCGGCGTGACCCTGCGCCACCTGCTCAGCCACACCTCCGGGCTGGGTGAGCAGGCCTACCACGGCTACCGCGGCGGCGAGCGGATGCCGACGCTGCGCGAGGTTCTCGACGGCCGCCCGCCTGCTGTGACGCCTGCCGTACGTCCGGAACGCCCGCCGGGCTCCGGGTACCAGTACTCCAGCAGCAACTACGCCGTCGTACACCAGGTGCTGGAGGACGTCACCGGGCAGCCGTTCGGGCCGCTGCTGCGCTCCCTGGTGCTGGAGCCGCTCGGCATGTCGGACAGCGACTTCGCGCCGGACGCGCCGTACCGCTACGACGGCCCGGTGGCCCTCAACCACCGCCTCGACGGCACCGCCTACCCCGAAGGCTGGCATCTGTACCCGGAGTCCGCCGCGGGCGGCCTGTGGTCCACGCCCGCGGACGTGGCCCGGGTCGCGATCGAGATCCAGCGGGCGGTGGCCGGGGGGCCCGCGGCCTTCCTCACCGCCGAGTCGGCGGCCGAGATGCTGCGGCCGGTGCCGGGCACCCCGGGAGGCCTCGGCACGATCGGCAAACCGTACGGCGAGCGGCGCTGGTTCGGCCACACCGGCGGTGTGCCCGGATTCCGCTCGCTCACCTGGGCGGACCCGGACCGCGGCCTCGGCCTGGTGGTCACGTCCAACTCCGA
This sequence comes from Streptomyces camelliae, assembly GCF_027625935.1. Lineage (NCBI taxonomy): Bacteria > Bacillati > Actinomycetota > Actinomycetes > Kitasatosporales > Streptomycetaceae > Streptomyces > Streptomyces camelliae. Next base: position 8,892,330 of record NZ_CP115300.1, on the reverse strand, counting down.
TGCCGGAGAGGACTTCCTGCGAGAACTGCTGCACGAACTGGGCGTCGGACTGGAGGACGCGCGATGGTGACCTTGGACGAGGCGTTCCGCCGCTGGGCGGAGCGCACTCCGGACGCGGTGGCGCTGGAGAGCGCGGACACCGTGCTCACGTACCGGGAACTGGACGCGCGGGCGGGGCGGTTGGCCCGTCGGTTGCACCGGCACGGGGTACGGCCCGGCGAACTGGTCGGCGTCGCCGCCCGCCCCTCGCCGCGGTTCGTGGTGACGATGCTCGCGGTGATCAGGGCCGGGGCCGCCTATGTGCCGCTGGACCTGTCGTATCCGGCGGACCGGCTCGCGCACATGCGGCGCGACAGCGGCATCCGGCTGCTGATCGCCGACTCGGCCGAGGAACTGGAGGAGCTGGAGGAACTGAAGGACGGGCTCGCCGGTTGCGAGGTGCTCACACCGGACCTTCTTCCCGATGAACCCGAAGACGTACTGACGAGTGCGCCGGCCGCGCCGGCCGGCCTGGCGTACGCCATCTACACCTCGGGCTCGACCGGGCTGCCCAAGGCGGTGCTGGTCGAACACCGCAATGTGCTGGCCTTCGCTCTCGGGCAGGACTTCGTCGGTCTCGGGCCGGGCCGGGCGATGCTGCGGACCAGTTCCTTCTCGTTCGACGCGTCCGTGCTGGAGACGTGGGGTGTGCTGCTGCGCGGCGCCCGACTGGTGTTCCCGCCCGAGGACATGCTCGGCTCGGAGGAACTGGCTGAGGTGCTCACCGCGCACCGGGTGACCGACCTGTGGCTGTCGGTCGGCCTGTTCCACCAGCTCGTGGACGAGGACCCGGCCGCCCTGGCCGGGCTGCGCACCGTCGTCACCGGCGGCGACGTCGTCTCGCCGCAGCGGGTGCGCCGCGCCCTGGCCGCCAACCCTGGGCTGACCGTGTCGCACGTCTACGGGCCGACCGAGACCACCGTGATCTGCTGCCGGCACTTCGTGTCCGACCCGGAGAGCGTGGAGAGTCCGCTGCCGCTGGGCAAGCCCATCCCCGGCGTCCGCTTCCATATCGTCGGCGAGCAGGGCGAGATCCTGCCACCCGGGGAGACGGGCGAGCTGTGGATCGCCGGGGAGACGGTGGCCCGCGGCTACCACGACCGGCCCGAACTGACCGCCGAACTCTTCGTCACCGAGCCCGGCACCGAGGACGGGCGGGCCTACCGCAGCGGGGACCTGGCCCGGATGCGCCCCGACGGGGTGGTCGAGTTCCTCGGCCGGGCCGACCGGCAGGTGAAGGTGCGCGGCTTCCGCGTCGAACCCGGTGAGATCGAGTCGGCCCTGCTCGACGTGCCCGGGGTGCGCGCCTGCCTGGTCGTCGCCCGCCCCGCGCCCCCAGGCGACAAGCGCATCGTCGCCTACGTCGTCCCCCGGCCCGGCGCGCGTGTCCCGGCGGCCGAGGCGCACCGGCTGCTCGCGGGCCGGCTGCCCCGGCACATGCTGCCCGCCGAGTACATGGCGATCGAGGCGCTGCCCCTGGACGCCAACGGCAAACCGGACCGGCACCGGCTGCCCGACCCCGTGTGGGGCAGCGGCACGCACACCCTCCTCGCCGCCCCCGCGCCCCCGGCCGTTCCGTTCGAGAGGATCTGACCGAGCATGTCCACCTCCCCCGACCCCACCGGGGTCCAGGTTCCGCTGAGCCGCGACCAGGAACGCACCTGGTTCGTGGACCAGATCAGCAGCCACCCCTCGGACTATCTGATCCCGCTCAGGCTGCGGCTGACCGGCCCGCTCGACGTGGCCGCGCTGCGCCGGGCGCTGACCGGGCTGGTGGCCCGCCACGAGGTGCTGCGCACCTGCGTCGTCGCCCGGGGTGAGACGCCCGCCGGGCTGGTCCGGCCGCCGGAGGACTTCGTCCTGCGCGAGGCCGACGCGGCCGGCACCGCCGTCCTCGACGCCCTGCTGGCGCAGGAGGCGACCGCGCCGATCGACCTCGCCACCGAACTGCCCCTGCGTGCCCTGCTGGTACGCAGCGCACCCGAGGACCACACTCTGGCTCTGACGGTTCATCATGTCGCTGCCGACGACTGGTCCCTGGCCGTGCTCTACGACGAACTCGCCGTGGACTACGCGGCGTTCGCGGCAGGAAAGCCGTCCCCGCTCGAAGCGCCCGTTGAGCAGTACCGTACGGTGGCCGCCGCGCTGGACGCCCGCGCCGACGCCGAGGCCGTACCGGCGGGCCTGGAGCACTGGCGGAAGGTCTTCGACGACTTCACCCCGTTCGAGATTCCGGGCGACCGGCCCCGCCCGCCCGTGCGCGCCGGGCGCGGCGCCGGACGTACCGCCTTCGTGCTGCCGCCCGCCGTGGCCGGCCGGCTCGGCGCGCTCGGCCGGTCCCACGGCGCGACCCCGCCGATGCTGCTCACTGCGGCCTGCCAGGCCGTCCTGTACCGCTACACCGGCCGGACCGACGTCACCACGGGCACCACCTACGCCCGCCGCGACGACCCCGCCACCGAGCGGCTGATCGGCGTCCTGATCAACATGCTGCCCCTGCGCGGCGACCTCGCTCCCGGGCTGACATTCCGTCAACTCCTTGAGCAGATCCGCGATGTGGCGCTGGACGCCTACGACCACGCGGAGGTCCCTTTCGACCGGCTGGTCGGCGAGCTCGCCCCCGAACGCGACCCGTCGCGCACGCCCCTCTTCCAGATCCTGGTCAACTTCCGCAGCGGCCGCCGCCGCGCTCCCGAGCTGCCCGGTCTTGAGGTGACCGAGCTGCCGATGCCGTACGAGGGCGCCAAGTACGACCTGTGCGTCAGCTTCGAGCAGGTGCCGGACGGGCTGTGGTGCGGGATCAACTGGGACACCGACCTCTACGACGAGAGCACGGTCGACCGGCTGGCCGACTGGCTGGAGCGGCTGCTGCGGCACGTCGCCGAGGATCCCGACCGCCGGATCGACGACATTGCGCTGCTCACCGAGGACGAGCGGAACGGTCTGCGCGCCCTGTCGCCGCGCCCGGCCGCCGACGTCCCCAACGCCTGTCTGCACGAGCTCGTCGCCGCGCAGGCCGCCCGCACCCCGCACGCCGTGGCCCTGGTCGACGACGCCGGTACGACCGTCACGTACGCCCGGCTGGAAGCGGCCGCGAACGCGGTGGCCCGGCGGCTGGCCGGGCACGGTGTCGGCCAGGACGTGCCGGTGGGCCTGCTGGTCGACCGGTCGGTCCGGATGGTCGTCGGCCTGCTGGGCATCCTCAAGGCGGGCGGCGCCTACCTGCCGATCGAGACCGGCACCCCCGCCGCCCGCATCGCCACCCTGCTCGCCGACTCCCGGGCGCCGGTGTGCCTGGTCGAGACCGATCTGGTACACACCTTCGCCGGGACCGGCGTCATCCCGCTGACGGTGGATCAGGACGCCACGGCCGAGCCGCTTGCGGTGCCGGCGCACCCCGACCAGCTGTGCGCGGTGTACTACACCTCCGGCTCCACCGGCCGTCCCAAGGGCGTGGCCTGCACCCATCGCGGCTGGGTGAACCGCATGGAATGGATGCAGCGCCGGCACGGCCTCAAGGCCGGTGAAACCGTGCTGCACAAGACGACCCTGCCGTTCGACGACGCGGCGGTGGAGATCCTGTGGCCGCTGATGACCGGCGGCACCGTCGCCCTGCTGCCGCCCGGCCTGCACCGCGACCCGCGCGCCATCGCCGACGCCGCTGTCCGCCACCGCGCGGTGCACGTGCAGTTCGTGCCCAGCGTCCTCGACCTCTTCCTGGAGGAGCTGACCGCCGAGGACGTCGCCGCCCTGCGCGGACACCTGCGCAGTGTGCTGTCCAGTGGCGAGGCGCTGCGTCCGGCCCTGGTGCGCCGCTTCCGCGAGGCGTTCGGCGACGCGGTGAGCCTGGACAACACCTGGGGCGCCACGGAGGTGTCCATCGACTCCACCTACCGCGTCTGCGGTCCGGAGGACGCCGAGGGCACCGGCGCGGTCAGCCTCGGCCGGCCCATGGACAACAACGAGGTCCTCGTCCTCGACCACCGGCTGCAGCCACTGCCGCCCGGTGTCCCCGGCGAACTGTGCATCGCCGGTACCGGTCTGGCCCGCGGCTACCTCGGTGACCCCGCCAAGACCGCCGCCGCCTTCATCCCCCACCCCTACCGGGCCGGCGAACGCCTCTACCGCACCGGCGACCGCGGGCGGATGCGCGCCGACGGCACCTTCGCGTATCTGGAGCGGCTGGACCGCCAGGTCAAGGTGCGCGGGGTGCGGGTCGAACTCGGCGAGGTGGAGGCCGCGTTGCGGGAGCATCCGGCGGTCGCCGACGCGGCGGTGGTGGCCCGCCGTGCCCCCTCCGGCGACCTGCGGCTGGCCGCGTACGTCGCCTTCGGGGGCGTCGCGGTCACGGTACGGCAGCTGCGCGAGCACCTGCTGGCCCGGCTGCCCGGATACGCCGTACCGTCGACCGTCACCGTCCTGCCCGCCCTGCCCCGCTCGGCCAGCGGCAAGCTCAGCCCGGCCGCGCTGCCCGAACCGGACCCGGCCGACTGGGACGACACGGACCACGTCGAGCCCCGCGACGAGACCGAACGCGTCATCGCCGGCATCTGGGCCGAGGCTCTCGGCGTGCCCCGGGTGGGTGTCCTGGACGACTTCTTCGCGCTCGGCGGTCACTCGCTGCTCGCCACCCGTGCCGTCAACCGGATGCGCCGCGCGTTCGACACCCACCTCCCGCTCAGCGTGATCTTCGAGTGCCCGACCGTCGCCGCCACGGCGGAGCGGGTGCACGAGCTGATCCTCGCCGAGATCGAGGCCATGCCCGAGGAGGAGGCCCACCGCCTGCTCGCCGGGCCGGCCACCGCCCCCAGCACCACGCACCCCGAGCGAGGTATCACGCGATGAAGGCACCCCTCCCCCTGCTGCACGAGGCTTTCCTGACCCATGCGGCCCGCACTCCCGACGCGCCGGCCCTCGTCCACGCCGACGGCACCGTCACCTATGCCGAACTGGAGCGTCGCTCGGCCGAGTTGGCGCACCGGCTGCTGGGTGCCGGGATCGGCCGGGACCACCTGGTCGGCGTCTGTGTCCGCCGTGGTCCGGCGCTCGCGGTCGCCCTGCTCGCGGTGATGCGGGCGGGCGGCGCCTGGGTGCCGCTCGACCCCGCCTACCCCCAGGACCGGCTGGAGTACATGCTGCGCGACTCCGGCGCCGGGCTGGTGATCGCCGACGGCGCGTCTGCCGGACGGCTGCCGTCCGGAACCCGCCTGCTCGACCCCGAGGCACCGGCCGAGGGCACCCCCTGCGGGGAACTCCCGCGCCGGGGCCGCACCGATCTCGCCTACGTCATCTACACCTCCGGCTCCACCGGCCGTCCCAAGGGTGTGCTCGTCGAACACGGCACCGTCGCCGCCACGGTGGCCGGCATGCGCGACGAGTGGGGGGTCACCGCGGCCGACCGGGTCCTGCAGTTCGCGCCGTCCAGCTTCGACGCCTCCGTGTGCGAGACCGGCATCGCGCTGACGGCGGGCGCCGCCCTCGTCCTCGCCGGCCCGGACAGTGTCGTACCCGGACCCGGCCTGGTGCGGCTGATGGCCGGCCGCGAGGTCAGCGTCGCCGTGCTGCCGCCCTCCGTGGCCGCCGCCCTGCCGGACGCCGAACTGCCCGCGCTGCGCACCCTGGTGTGCGCGGGAGAGGCGCTGCCCGCCGAGGTGGCCGCCCGCTGGGGCCGCGGCCGGCGGATGATCAACGCCTACGGGCCGACCGAGACCTCCATCTGCGCCACCTCCGGTGACGTCCTCGGCACCGGCACGCCCGACATCGGACTGCCGATCCCCGGGGTGCGCCTGGCCCTGCTGGACGCCGACGGGCTGCCGGTACCGGACGGCGAGGTCGGGGAGCTCGTCGTCGCCGGGGCCGGGGTGACCCGCGGCTACCACGGCCGGCCCGGCCTGACCGCCGAGCGGTTCGTCCCCGCCGAGGGCGGCGGGCGCGCCTACCGCACCGGCGACCTCGCCCGCCTGCTTCCCGACGGCCGCTACGCGTACGCCGGCCGCGCCGACCACCAGATCAAGGTCCGCGGCTTCCGTATCGAGCCCGGCGAGATCGCCGAGGCCCTGCGCGCCCATCCGGCGGTGACGGACGCGGTGGTCGTCCTGCGCGACGGGATCCTCGTCGGCTACGCCGCCGCCCCCGCCGGCACCGCCGTACCGGAGCTGCGCGACTGGTGTGCGCGGACGCTGCCCGCGCACATGGTGCCGTCCGCCGTCGTCGTCCTGCCGGCGCTGCCCCTCACCCCGAGCGGCAAGGTGGACCGCGAGGCGCTGCCCCGGCCCGACCGGGCCAGTGCGGGCCTGGACGCGGACCGTGCCGAGGCCGGGACGCCCACCGAGCGGGCGCTGGTCGGCTTCATGTCCGATCTGCTCGGCGGCGCCGCCGTCGGAGCCCGGGACGACTTCTTCCGGCTGGGCGGCCACTCCTTGCTGGTGGGCCGGCTCGCCGCCCGGATCCGCGACGAGCTCGGCGTCGAGATGCCGCTGCCGGAGATCTACCGCAGCCCGACGGCCGAGGCGATCGGGGCGCTCGTGGACGGCACCGTCGTACCGGCCGACGACTCGGCCCCCGCGCCGCCCCCGCTGCGGCCCGCCGACCGCACCCGGCCGCTGCCCCTGTCCTACCCCCAGGAACGCATCTGGTACCTGGAACAGCTCTCACCGCAGAACCCCGCCTACCGCGTCCAGGCCGCCCTGCACCTGACCGGAGAACTGGACCTGGCCGCCCTGCGCGCGGCCCTGGGCGAACTGCTGCGCCGCCACGAGATCTTCCGCACCGCCTTCCGCGAGATCGACGGTGTGCCCGCGCAGGTTCCCGTGGCCATGGACGACATCGAGTTCGACGTGCCGCTGGTCGACCTGTCGGGTCTGCCGGCAAGCGAACGCGAGGCTGCCTGGCGGGAGTTGACCGATCGGGAGAAGGCCCGGCCGTTCTCCCTGGACACCCCGCCGCTGGTGCGCTGGGTGGTGGCGCGCACGGCTCCCGACGCACACCGGCTGCTGCACGTGGAGCACCATCTGGTGCACGACGGCTGGTCGTTCGCCGTGTTCGTCGACGAACTGACCACGCTGTACGAGGCGTTCGCCGACGCCCGTGAACTGCCGGACGAGCCGCGGTTCCAGTTCGCCGATCTCGCCGCCTGGCAGCGCGACTGGCTCGACGGGCCCGTGCTGCGGCGCTGCCTCGACCACTGGACCGACGCCCTGGCCGGCGCGCCCACCGCGCTGGAGCTGCCCACCGACCGGCCCCGGCCGCCGGAGTTCACCTTCCGCGGCGACGTCGTACGGCTCGTCCTCACCCCCGAGGAGTACGCCGCCCTGCGTTCCCGGGCCCGGGAGCACGGTGTCACCCTGTACTCCGTCATGCTGACCGGGTTCACCGCCCTGCTGTCCCGGTACACCGGCCAGGACGACTTCGTGGTGGGTGTGGGCACCGCCAACCGGCGGCTGGCGGCGGCCGAGCGGCTGATCGGGATGATGGTGAACACCGTCCCGCTGCGCGCCCGCCTCGACGGCGACCCGACCTTCCGGCAGCTGCTCGACCGGGTGCACCGGACCGCGGTGACCGCCTACGCCTGGCAGGACGTGCCGCTCCAGCGGCTGGTCAAAGCGCTCGCGCCGGTCCGCGACCTGTCCCGCAACCCGCTGTTCTCCGCGATGTTCAGCTTCCACGACTCCGCAGTGCCCGACCTGGACTTCGGCGGGCTGCGCGGCGAGGTGGTCGTGGAGCACAACGGCTCCGCCAAGGCCGACCTCAACGTGGTGGTCATCCCGCGCGCCGAGCAGCGGGTGGGCCTCGCGCCGAGCGCCGAGGACGAGTCGATCACCATCCTGTGGGAGTACGCCACCGACCTGTTCGACGCGGCCACGATGCGGCGGATGACCAAGGCCTACCGTGACCTGCTGCGCGCGGCCCTGCGCGACCCCGACGTCCCGGTGTCACGGCTGCCGCTGACCGGCGCGGAGCCCGTCGAGCCCGTCACGGCCGGGATGCTGGGCCCCACTGTCCTGGATCTGGTGGAGCGGCACATCGCCGCACGCCCGGACGCGGTGGCCGTCCGGACACCCACCGGATCCGTCGGCTACGGCGAACTAGGCGCCCGCGCCTACCGGTTGACGTCGGTACTGGCCGCCAAGGGCGCCGGTCCCGGGCGGCCGGTGGCGCTGCGCCTGGCCCCGGGGGCCGACCTGGTGGCGGCGGTGCTCGCGGCGGCGCGGGCCGGGGTGCCGTGCCGGGTACTGGGATCCGAGGGTGAGGCGGGGCCGGACGAGATCGTGCTGACCGGTTCCGCACTGGGCGAGCGGGGCGCGGTCCGGGCGGACCGCGGCGGCCGCGGCGACGTCGTGGCCCTGACCGACGGCGGTGAGGTGACCTGCGCGGCCCTCTCCTGCGCACTCGGCGCGCTCGACTCGCTCGGGATGCGGGCGGACCGTGTGCTGCAGGCCGCCTCCCCGTCCGGACCGCTGTTCCCGGTCGAGCTGTGGACCACTCTGGCGCGCGGCGGCACCCTCGTACTGCCGGACCGGCCCACGGACACGCCCGCCGCGCTGGCCGCCCTGCTCGCCGGGCTCGACGAGCCGCTGTCCGCGCTGCTGCTGCCCGACGGCATGGCCAACGCCCTGCTGGCCCACCACCGTCCCGCGCTCGCCCACGGCACCGAGGCGCTGCTCGTCCTCGGGCCGGACGCGGACCCGGTGGCGCTGCGGGAGGCGGCAGGCGCGGTACGGACGGCCGTCGGGTTCGGCACGCCCGGTCTGCCCCTGGCGCTGTGCCGCGTGTACCGGGCCCCGGCCGAGGAGGATGCCGAGGTGCTGGTGGCGGTCGGTGTGCCGGCTCCCGGCGTCGTCGCCGCCGTCGTGGACGGGCACGGCCAGGTGCTGCCACCCGGCATCCCCGGCGAGCTGCGCCTCGCGCACGCCGAGTCGGGACCGCCCCGGCCCACCGGATTCCGGGCCCGGCGCACTGCGGGCGGGGCGTACGAGGTGCTCGGGCCGGCCGGTGCCTGGCCGACCGTGGCCGGCTTCCGGGTCGCGCCGTACGAGACCCGCGCCCGGCTGACCGCCCACGGCCGGATCGCCGAGGCGGCCGTGCTGCCCGCCGGCGGCGAACTGCACGCCTACCTCGTGCCGTCCGCCGGAGCCGGGACGCCGGACACGGAGGAACTCGTGGAGTTCCTCGCCGAGCGGCTGCCCGACTACCAGATCCCGGCCCGGTTCATCACGCTGTCCGCGCTTCCCTTCGACCCGGCCGGGCACCCCGCCCCGCGCCTGCTCACCACCTCGTGACGGCCCCACCGGCTCCGCGCCGCATCACCCCTGAGGAAGCCATGCCACTCAACACGTCCACAGCCCTCGCCGGGACGGCGGTCCACGTCCGGGGCACCTACCGCAGCATCGCCCACCACGGAGAGATCCTCCAGGGCGTGTTCGAGGCCGGCGGGCGGCTGCGCCGCGGACTGATCACCCTGCCCTGCCCGCTGTACAGCTCGCAGGCCCTCTTCGAACCGTCGACGACGACCGACGGGGTCACGGTGCGGGAGCCGTGGCGCACCAAGGCCGGCCGTGCCGCCGAGCTGGCGCTGCGCACCCTGGGCGGCCCGTGGACCGGCGGGCTGCTGCGGGTGACCAGCGACATCCCGCTCGGCCGTGGCTTCGGTTCGTCCACGGCCGATGTCCTGGCCGCGATCGGCGCCGTGTTCCGGGCCGCCGGCCGGGACCCCGGTCCCGCCCAGAGCGCCGCCCTCGCGGTGGCCGCCGAGACCGCCTCCGACGCACTGATGTACCCGCACCGGGCGGTGCTCTTCGCCCACCGGCAGGGCGAGAGCCTGGAGGATCTGGGCGGCGGGCTGATGCCGCTGGCCGTGCTCGGCTTCGGCACCAGCCGGGACGGCGCGGGGGTCGACACCCTGGAGCTGCCGCCCGCCCGCTACACCGTGTGGGAGATCGAGGCGTTCCGCCCGCTGCTCGGCATGGCCCGCCGTGCGGTGCGCACCGGTGACGTGGCTCTGCTGGGACGGGTCGCCACCGCCAGTGCCCGGCTCAACCAGCGGCACCTGCCCGTGCCGGGCCTGGACGAACTCCTGCGTGTCGCCGGGGAGGTGGGCGCGGCGGGCCTCCAGGTCGCCCACAGCGGCGATGTCGCCGGACTGCTCTTCGACCCGCGCCGGCCGGACGCCGAAGCGCGGACCGACAAGGCCCGCACCCGGCTCGCCGCCCTCGGCATCGAGGACACCTGGCACTTCACCATCGACGGATGAGGAGGGAGACCATGCCTTCGCTGTCTTTGCCCACGCCCAGCGCCTCCATCGTGGAGGCCACCGAACTGCCGCGGCTCGTGCGCCTCGGCCCCAACCTGTGCGGGGCCGCCTTCACGCTGATGAAGCTGCTGCCGGCCCGGTTCATGCTCGACCGCGCCGAGCAGCGCGGCGAACTGGGCCCGGGCACCACCGTCCTGGAGACCTCGTCCGGCACCTTCGCGCTGGGTCTGGCGATGGTGTGCCGGCTGCGCGGCTACCCACTGGTGATCGTCGGGGACCCGGCCATCGACCCGGTGCTGCGCCGCCGGCTGCAGGAGCTGGGCACCCAGGTCGAGATCTGTCACGAGCCCAGCCCCGAGGGCGGTTTCCAGCAGGCCCGCCTCGACCGGCTGGAGCAACTGCGCGCCCAGTACCCGCGCCACTATGTGCCGGGGCAGTACCACAACCCCGACAATCCCAACGCCTACGCGGTGGTCGCGGAGCAGATCGCCGAGGCCGTCGGCCCGGTGGACTGCCTCGTCGGTCCGGTCGGCTCCGGCGGCTCGACCGGCGGTACGGCGTCGTTCCTGCGGCTGCTCGCGCCGGGTCTGCGCCTCATCGGCGTGGACACCTCGCCCAGCACGATCTTCGGCCAGCCCGACGGGCCGCGCGCGGTGCGCGGCCTCGGCAACAGCCTCGTCCCGCCCAACGTCCGCCACACCGCCTACGACGAGGTGCACTGGGCGGGCGCCGCCGAGGTGTTCCGCGCCACCCGTGACCTGCACGCGCGGCACGCCCTGTACATGGGGCCGACCAGCGGCGCCGCCTTCCTGGTCGCCCGCTGGTACGCCGAACGCCACCCCGACGAGCAAGTGGTGGCGCTACTGCCCGACGAGGGCCACCGCTACCAGGACTCGGTGTACCAGGACGACTGGCTGCGCGAGCAGGGGGTCCTCGACCAGGAGGTCTGCACCGAGCCGCGCACGGTCGGCTGCCCCGACGACGCCCTCGGCGGCTGGGCGCGCATGGCGTGGGGCCGCCGCAGCCTCGACGACGTCCTCCGGCCCGCCGCGCCCGCTACCCCGAGGGAGACCCCATGACGCCGCCCACCCTGGTGCTGGTGGAGAGCAACACCACCGGCACGGGCCGGCTGTTCGCCCGCCGGGCCCGTGAACTGGGCGCGCTGCCCGTCCTGTTGGCCGAGGACCCGGACCGCTACGCCTACGCGCGCGAGGACGACATCCCGGTGGTGCGGACGGACACCGGCAGCCTGAACGCCGTCCTCGCCGCGGTGCGCGCGGTGCCCGGCGCGGTCCCGGCCGGCCTGACCACCAGCTCCGACTACTTCGTGCCCGTCGCCGCCGCCGCGGCGCACGCCCTGAGCCTGCCCGGTCCCGACCCGCAGGCCGTGCGACGGGTCCGGCACAAGGGCAGCCAGCGCGCAGATCTCGTCGCGGGCGGCGTGCCGGTGGCCGCCCACGCCCTGGTGTCCGGTCCGGAGGAGGCCCTGTCCGCGGTGGACCGGATCGGTCTGCCGGTGGTGCTCAAGCCCACGGACGGCTCGGGCAGCATGGGCGTACGGCTGTGCACGACCCGGCAGGAGGCGGCCGAGCACGCGGCACGGCTGCAGGCACGCACCCACAACGAGCGCGGCATGCCGGTGGCCCGCGACTTCCTCGTCGAACAGTACGTGGCCGGGCCGGAGTTCTCGGTGGAGGTGTTCGGGCAGCGGGCGGTGGCCGTGGTCGCCAAGCACCTGGGCGCGGCCCCGCACTTCGTGGAGACCGGGCACGACGTCCCCGCGCCCGTCCCGGCGGCCCAGGCCGACGCGCTCACCGCCACCGCCGTGCAAGCCGTGAAGGCGCTCGGTCTCGGCTTCGGCGCCGCCCATGTGGAGCTGCGGCTGGGCCCGGACGGGCCCGTGCTGATCGAGGTCAACGCCCGGCTGGCGGGCGGCATGATCCCCGAACTGATCCGAGCGGCCACCGGAGTCGATCTCGTACGGGCGCAGGTGACGGCGGCGCTCGGCCGCCCGGTCGACCTGGAACCCCGTAGCTCCCACCATTCCTCGCTGCGCTTCCTGGTCGTCGACGCCCCGTCGGAACTCGGCGTCCTCCCGGACACCGGGGGCCTGCCCCACGTCACCGGCACCACGCTCACCGGCCGCCTCGGGGTCCGGCTCGTCCCGCACCACGACTACCGCGACCGTGTCGCGCACGTCACGGCCACCGCCCCGACCGCCGAGGACGCGACCCGCGCCGCCGAGACCGCCCTGGCCCGGCTGCGCACCGCGCTGCGGCCCCACCCCGACGAGGAGACCACCGTATGACCGCCACCGGCCGGCTGACCACGTCGGTCGCCCCCGCCGCCGCAGAGATCCTCTTCGAACGGCACCTGCGCGCTCCCGAAGACCCGGTGGCCGCCGAACTGCGGCCCACCAGCCAGGTCGACCGCGCGCACGTCGTGATGCTCACCGAACAGGGCATCGTGGGCCGCGAGACGGCCGCCCGGCTGCTCGCCGGCATCGAGGAGCTGCGCGCCACCGGTTTCGCGCCGCTGCGCCGCCGCCCGGCTCCGCGCGGCCGCTATCTCGCCTACGAGGGCTACCTGGTCGAGCAGTTGGGCGCCGGGACCGGCGGAGTGCTGCACAGCGGACGCTCCCGCAACGACCTCAACGCGACCGTCCTGCGCCTGCAACTGCGCGGCCCCTACGACCGGTTGCTCACCGAGTGCGATGCCCTCGGCAGCGCTCTGACCGCCCAGGCCCGCCGATGGCACACCACCGTGATGCCCGCCTACACCCACCACCAGCCGGCCGTGCCCATCACCTACGGCCACTACCTCGCCGGAGTCGCCGCCGCGCTCGTCCGCGACCTCGACCAACTGGAGCACGCCGGACGGGAGCTGGACGAGAACCCGCTCGGCGCGGGCGCGGTCGGCGGCACCTCGCTGCCGATCGATCCGTACCGGACCACCGAATTCCTCGGTTTCACGGCCCCGTTGCCCAACTCCCTGCATGCGGTCGCCTCCCGCGACCTGGTGCTGCGGCTGCTCGCCGGCTGCACCGTGCTGGGCGTCCTGCTCACCCGGGTCGCCCACGACCTGCAGTCGTGGACCAGCGCCGAGAACGGCCTGCTGCACCTGCCCGACGATCTCGTCGGAAGCAGCTCGATGATGCCGCAGAAACGCAACCCGTTCCTGCTGGAGAACATCCAGGGGAAGGCCGTCGCCGCGCTCGGCGCGCTGACCGCCGCCACGGCGGCCATGTCCACCGCCCGCTTCACCAACGCCATCGCGGTCGGCACCGAGGCCACCGGGCACATCTGGCCGGCCCTGGAGGCCACCACCGACGCCGTGGTCCTGCTCCGGCTCATCGTCGAGGGCGCCGAGCCCCGCGCCGAGCGCATGCTGCGGCGGGCGACCGACGGCCAGACCAGCGCCACCGCGCTCGCCGAACGCCTGGTCGTCGCGGGCGTACCGTTCCGCACCGCCCATCATGACGTCGGTGACATCAGCCGCGAGGCCGCGGAGACCGGCCGCCCCTTCGAGGAGGTCGCCGCCGAGCGGCTGACCGGTCACCCGGCCAGGCTCCTCGCCGGCCTCGACCCCGCCTCCGTCGCGGCGTCCGCCACGGCCGGCGGCGGCCCCGGCCCGGCCGCCGTGCTCGCCGCCGCCGACGACGCCACGGCCCGCCTCGCGGCCCTGCGCACCGTGGCCGGCGCGCGCCGCGACCGCTGGTCGGCCGCCGACAAGACCCTGACCACCGCTGTCACTACCCTGATCTCCGGGAGCGCCGCATGAACCACGTCGTCGAACTGCGCAGCGACACCTTCACGTTGCCCACGCCCCGTATGCTCCGGGCCGCCGCCGAGGCCCGTCTGGGCGACGACGTCTACGGCGAGGATCCGACCGTCACCGAACTCGAAGAGCTGTCGGCCAAGCTGCTCGGCAAGGAGGCGGCCTGCCTGATGCCCAGCGGCACCATGGCCAACCTCGCGGCCCTGCTGACCCACAGTCCGCGCGGCGGCAAGGCCATCGTCGGCGCCGAGTCCGACATCTACGTCTACGAGGCGGGCGGCGCCGCGGTGCTCGGCGGTGTCGTGTACGAACCGATCCCGACCGCGGCCGACGGCACCCTGCCGCTGGACGCCGTCGTCGAGGCCTGTGAAGTCGACGCCGACGACCCGCAGTTCGCGCTGCCGTCGGTCCTGAGCATCGAGACGCCGCAGAACCGCAGGGGCGGCATCCCGCTCCCGCCCGCCTACCTGGCCGAGGCCGCGGCGGTGGCCCGCGCCCAGGGGATCGCCCTGCACCTGGACGGCGCCCGCATCTTCAACGCGGCCCTCGCTCTGGGTGTGCCGGCCGCCGACCTCGCCGCGCATGCCGACACCGTCCAGTTCTGCCTGTCCAAGGGGCTGTCCGCGCCGATCGGGTCGATGCTGGCGGGCGACGCCCGGTCCATCGCCACGGCCCGCCGCATCCGCAAGATGCTCGGCGGCGGCATGCGGCAGGCCGGCATGATCGCCGCCTGCGGGATCATCGCGCTGAACGAGATGGTCGACCGTCTCGCCGACGACCACGCGCACGCCGCCCGGCTCGCGGCGGGGCTGGCCGAACTCCCGGGTCTGCGGCTCGATCCGGAGCCGCCGCGCACCAACATGGTCTTCTTCTCGGTCGACCGGGACGCCACCGCCCACACCACCGCCTCGCTCATCGACGCCGCCCACGCGCGGGGTGTGCGCATGGCCGAACTGGGCCGGGACCGCATCCGCGCGGTCACCCACTCCGGTGTCACGGCCGGTGACGTCGACCGCGCCGTCACGGTCCTCGCCGAGGTGCTGTCCAGCGCCCCCGCGGCCGGGCGGTGAGCGTGGCCCGGTCCGTCACCGCACCGCGTCCGGCGTCCCTGCTCGCCCACCGGGGTTTCCGGCTGTTCTGGGCGGCGGACACGGTCAGCCAGTTCGGCACCTATGTCGGCAACACCGTCCTTCCGCTGGTGGCCGCGACGACACTGGCGGCGACACCGCTGGAGATGGGGGTGCTGGGCGCCGCGGAGACGGCCGGGTATCTGCTCATCGGTCTCCCGGCCGGTGTCTGGGTCGCCCGCACCCGGCAGCGCCTGCTGATGCGCCGGACCGCCGTGGCCCGGGCACTGCTGCTGGCCACGGTCCCGGCGGCCTGGTGGCTCGGCGTGCTGACCACGGTCCACCTCATCGTCGTGGCCCTGCTGGCGGGCGTCTGCGCGGTCCTGTTCGACATCGCCCACCAGTCCCATCTGCCCGCCCTCGTCGCCCGCGGCCGACTCCTCGAAGGCAACGCCCGACTCCAGTCCAGCCAGTCGCTGGCGCAGATCACCGGCCCGGGCATCGGCGGCACCCTGACTCAGCTCACCGGGGCCGCGGCCCCCGTCCTCGGCACGGCGGGCGGCTATGTTCTCGCCGCCGCCCTGCTGCGCCGGGTGCGTGAGCCCGACCCGCTCCCGCCGGAGGAGGCCTCGCGGGGCTCCGTGGCCGGCCAGGTACGCGAGGGCCTCGGCTACGTGGCCCGCACCGCGGCCCTGCGGGCCATCACCTGCTGCACGGCCACCGCCAACCTCTTCAGCGGGGTCCTCAGCGCGGTCAACGTCCTCTTCCTGACCCGCACCCTGGGCCTGTCCGACGCGGCCGTGGGTCTGCTGCTGAGCGTGCTCGGCCTGGGCGGTGTCCTCGCCGCCGCCACGGCCGGCCGGCTGATCCGCGCCGTGGGACAGGCGCGGGCCGTATGGCTGGTCCCGCTCACGACCTTCCCCGCGCTGCTCCTGGTCCCGCTCGCGGGGCCGGGCGCCCGCCTGACCCCGGCCGTGCTCGGCCTGTTCGTGACCGGCTACGGCACCGTCGTCTACAACATCGCCCAGGTCAGCTACCGGCAGGCCGTCTGCCCCGAGCACATGCTCGCCCGGGTCAACGCCACCGTCCGTTTCGTGGCCTTCGGCGCCCTCACCCTCGGCACGCTGACGGGCGGGGTGCTGGGTGAACTCCTCGGCAGCCGGGGCACGTTGTGGATCGCGGCGACGGGCAGCTGCCTGGCCGTGTTGTGGGTGCTGTGCTCACCCCTGCGGAATCTGCGGGACTTCGAACGCGCCGAGGCGTGAGGGGCTCATCCCCCGGGCAGGCGCAGCACCATGTCGTGCGCGCAGGGCCCCTGCGGCTCGGGCAGCCCGGCCGCGTCGTCCAGGCCCCAGCATGCGAGCGAGCGGCCGACGAGGATACCGGCCTGGAATCGGCTCTCGGCTCCGAGCAGCCGCATGATGTCGGCGATGTGCCGCCGGGTGGTGCGCAGGGACATGCCGACCCTGCGCGCGATCGTCTCGTCCTTGAGGCCGGCGGCCAGCAGCCGCACGATCGTCTGGTCGACCTCCTTGGCGACCTCCCCCAGGTGCTCCGGGGCCGCGGGATGGAACGGCGTGGCATGCGCCCAGACGTGTTCGAAGACGTGGTGGAGAAAGGCGACGACGGAGGCCTCGCGGATGGCGACGGCGCCGTTGCCGTCGTCGCACAGCGGGATGAAGGCGAGCCGGTGACCATCAAAGATGATCATCCGACCCACGAGGTCGTGGACGGTACGGTATTCCGCGCCGAGCTCGGCGGCCCGGGCGACGTACACCTGGCTGGGGCCGTTGAAGCGGGAGGTGTGGTGGTACACCGTGCGCATCCGTACGCCTCTGGACAGCAGGGCGTGGTCGCGGGCCATCGCCTCCTCCAGCGCCTCCGGCTGGCGGTTCCCGCCGGGCTGCATGGTGACCATCTCCTCGCGGCACTCGGCGGCGGCACGGTTCAGCGCCGCCCGTACCTCTTCGAGGCTGGGGATGACCTCCAGGGTGCAGCTCTCATCGCCGCGGGCGCGTAAGAACCGGTTCCGCAGCAGGTCGAAGTCGTGCAGCAAGCGGTCGAGTTGAGCCTGTTCACGCCGGATGGTCTCGTGCAGGGGCCGGGTGCGCAGGACCGCGGCCGCGTCCGGATCGACCGCCCAGGCCACCGCCTCGTCCTCCGGGTCGACGCGCACCACCCGCAGCCGCACCAGCCGTTTGAAGGCGGTCGCCGCCTGCTCCCGGCTGATCCCGAGGTCTCGGGCGGCTCTGCCGAGATCGGCACGTCTGTTGTCCAGAATCCACCCATAGAGCTCGATCGCGTACTCGTCGAGAAAGGGCTCGTCGAATGTGTCCGCACTCATGGTGCTCCGTAAGTTGCTCGACGGCCCGCAGGGCCGGGTGTGCCTGATGGTGCTTTCGTCCCCCCGAGTTGTCAGGTCAAACTACACAATCTCCAAGGCTCCCTCCAGTGCCCTGTCTGTCGTTTTCTTGACAGGAGAGTAAATTCCGCCTTTACGGATAATTCGGCCGCAAAGTTCCTGAATGTGTGTCAACAGCGACTGGAGCATGGCCTGTTCGGGCAAGGCGTGCCAGCACCGTTCGATCGAAACCTGCACCAGGAAATGTGGCGTAATTCTGCGATGAATTTTTCGCCGACGGCCTGCCGGATTCGACCGCGACTCGGCGGATCGCGTCACAGGCATTGACGATTGGGGCGGGATTTCTATCATCCGGAGGGTCCGAAGTGCCGAGCACTGTTCGGCATGCCGGACATGTGATGACGGAAAAGGTGAGGAACCCCCCACCCACCGAAGGAGCTCACTCATGCCCATCCGCTCACTGATACGGCCCTGGCAGCGCGCACTGCTCGCGACCGGAGCGGCCGCCGCGCTCAGCGTCGGCGTGCTGACCGGCGCGGCACCCGCCGCCCCGGCGGCCACCTCGCTGCCGTGCGACCTCTACGCCGCCGGCGGCACACCCTGCGTGGCGGCACACAGCACCACGCGCGCGCTGTACTCCTCCTACAAAGGCCCGCTGTACCAGGTCCGCCGGACCTCCGACAACGCCACCCGCGACATCGGCGTCCTGAGCACCGGCGGATACGCCAACGCCGCCGCCCAGGACTCCTTCTGTGCCGGTACGACCTGCCTCATCACCGTCATCTACGACCAGTCCGGCCACGGCAACCGCCTCACCCAGGCACCCCCCGGCGGCTTCTCCGGCCCGGCGGCCGGCGGCTACGACAACCTCGCCAACGCCACCGCCGCACCGATCACCATCGGCGGCCACAAGGCCTACGGCGTCTACGTCGCCCCGGGCACCGGGTACCGCGACAACAGCACCAACGGCGTCGCGAAGGGCGACCAGCCCGAGGGCATGTACGCCGTGCTCGACGGCACGCACTACAACGGCGGCTGCTGCTTCGACTACGGCAACGCCGAGACCAACAGCCGGGACAACGGCAACGGCACCATGGAGGCCATCTACTTCGGCAACATCAAGGTCTGGGGCTACGGATCGGGCAACGGCCCCTGGATCATGGCCGACCTCGAAAACGGCCTGTTCTCCGGCGTGAACCAGCACTACAACGCGGGCGACCCCTCCATAAGCCATCGCTATCTGACCGCCGTCGTCAAGGGCGAGCCCAACCACTGGGCCATCCGCGGCGGCAACGCCCAGTCCGGCGGCCTGTCGACCTTCTACAGCGGCACCCGTCCCAACGTCTCGGGCTACAACCCGATGAAGAAGGAGGGCGCCATCATCCTCGGCATCGGCGGCGACAACAGCCACGGCTCCGCCGGCACCTTCTACGAAGGCGTCATGACCTCCGGCTACCCGTCGGACTCCACCGAGAGCGCGGTCCAGGCGAGCATCACGGCCGCCGGCTACGGGAAGTAGACCCGGGCTCCTCGAAGACACCGAGCGGGCCCGTGCCACCGTGGTGCGGGCCCGTTCGTCCTGAGTGTCACCAGGTGACGGGCAGTTCCCGTACCCCGTGGACCGCGCGCCCCTCGAAGGCGAGCTCCTCCGGGGCAGGGTCGGCGAGGCGTAGGTCCGGCAGCCGGTCGAAGAGCATCGGCAGCGCGATCTGCAGTTCGGCCCGGGCGAGGGACTGGCCGAGGCAGTGGTGCAGGCCGTGGCCGAAGGCCAGGTGCTGCCGGGCGTCCCGGGTGAGGTCGAGGGCGTCCGGGCCGGCGAAGAGCGCGGGGTCACGATTGGCGGCCTGCAGGGCGATCACCACGCCCTCGCCGGCGCGGATGGTGACACCGCCGATCTCGACGTCCTCCGTGGCGATGCGACGCAGCCCGATGTGGACGACGGTCAGGTAGCGCAGGAGTTCCTCCACCGCGCCCGGCACCAGAGCCTCGTCGGCGCGCAGCGCGGCCAGCTGCCCGGGATGCCGCAGCAGTGCGACGACGCCGAGAGAGAGCATGCTCGCCGTCGTCTCGTGCCCGGCGATGAGCAGTTGGACGAGCAGCCCGGCCGCCTCCGCCGGGGTGGCCTCGCCGGTGGCGACGCGTTCCGTGGCGAGCCTGCTCATCAGGTCGTCGCCGGGTTCCCGCGACTTGGCGGCGAGCAGTTCCTGGAGGTAGCCGAACAGCGCCGCCCAGCCGGCCCGCATCGCCTCCGGGCCGGCGGAGACGGTGGCGAAGGCGGACGCCTGGTGGTGGATGAAGTCCCGGTCGGCGTAGGGCACACCGAGCAGCTCGCAGATGACGAGGAGCGGCAGCGGGAGCGTGAAGTGCTCGACCAGGTCCGCGGGTTGCCCCTGCTTCACGAGGCTGTCGAGGAGGTCGCCGGTGATCTGCCGGATGGCCGGCCGCAGTTGCTCGGCCCGGCGGAAGGTGAACTCGGGGATGAGCATGCGGCGCAGCCGGGTGTGGTCGGGCGGGTCCATGGCGAAGAGCTGGCCCGGCGTGCGCGGCGGCGGCGTCGGCTGGAGTCCGGGGAATCCGGGGCGGATGTTCTCCGAGCTGAACCGCGGATCGCTGAGCACGGCGCGGGCGTCCGCGTGCCGGGTGACCAGCCAGGGGTGCAGGTCGCCCCACAGGGTGATCCTGTCCAGGGGCCGTTCGGTGATCCAGCGCCCGTACTCGGCGGCGGGATCGAGGAGGGGACGCGCGCCGGGCAGGGGCGGCGGAGTGGTCGTCGGGTGCACGTGGGGGGCTCCAGCCATGAGGGGTCCGGTTGTTCAGGGGTTCACGGTGCCGTGACGCCGGCCAGCGTCAGCAGGAGGTCCTTGACCTCGGTCGCGTCGATCGCCTCGCGCGCGGGTCCTGGCCGCGAGCAGAGCAGGACGGGGCTGTCCTGCGGGTCGTCGGGCAGCCGGCCGTGGCTGCCGCGCACGCCGGAGGGGTCCAGGGGGACGGTCCGGATGCGGTAGCGCATGCCGAGTTTCTTGCGGGCGACCTGCCCGGCGGCGCGCGCCTTGACACCGCGCACGGCGGGGTCGTAGAGGAGTTCGGCGGGGTCGTAGCCGGGCTTGCGGTGGATCTCGACCTGGCGGGCGAAGTCGGGGGCGCGGTCGTCGTCCAGCCAGTAGTAGTACGTGAACCAGGCGTCGCGCTCGGCGACGGCGACCAGCTCTCCCGAGCGTTCGTGCGCGAGCCCGTGGCGCGCCTTGCCGTGCTCGTCCAGCACCTCGTCCACACCGTCGAGGCCCGCCACGATCTCCGCGGTCTTCGCGACATCGGCGGGGTCACGGACGTACACATGGGCGATCTGGTGATCGGCGACCGCGAAGGCGCGGGAGGTCCACGGGTCGAGGTACTCCATGCCGTCCTGGGTGTGGACTTCGAGGAGACCTGCGCGGCGCAGGGCGCGGTTGATGTCGACGGGCCGGGAGGCAGGCGCGATGCCGTACTCGCTGAGGATCACGACGGTGGCGTCCTCGCGGCGGAAGTGTTCCAGCAGGGGGCGCAGTGCGTCGTCGAGCCGTCGTGCCTCGCGGGCGGACTGGGGTGAGTCGGGGCCGGAGCGCTGGGGTTCGTAGTCCAGGTGCGGTACATAGACCAGGGTCAGGTCGGGGCGGTGCTCGTCGAAGATCTGGCGGGCTGCGGCCAGGATCCACTGGCTGGACGGCAGGCCCGCGTTGGGTCCCCAGTAGGTGAACAGGGGGAACGGGCCGAGCCTGCTGGTGAGTTCGTCGTGCAGGGCGGGCGGCCAGGTGTAGCAGTCGGGTTCCTTGCGGCCGTCGGAGTAGTAGACGGGGCGCGGGGTGACGGTGAGGTCGACGTCGGCGCCCATGGCGTACCACCAGCAGATGTTGGCGACCTTGTAGCCGGGTTCGGCGCGGCGCGCGGTGTGCCACAGCTTCTCGCCGCCGACCAGGGCGTTGTGCTGGCGCCACAGCATCACTTCGCCCAGGTCGCGGAAGTACCAGCCGTTGCCGACGACACCGTGTTCGGAAGGCGGTGTGCCGGTCAGCAGGGTGGACTGCACGGAGCAGGTCACTGCGGGCAGCACGGTGTCCAGGCGGGCCTGGAAGCCCTGCTGTGCGAGGGCCGAGACGGCGGGCATGTGGCGCATCAGGCGTGGGGTGAGGCCGACGATGTCGAGGACGACGAGTCTCGTCATGAAACGGGTTCCGTTCGCGTGCGGGGACTGGGACGCAGGCCGAGGTCCGCGAACCGGCCGCGGGTCCAGGCGAGTTCGGCGGCGATGCCGGCGACGAGGCTCTCGCGGTCGTGGGGCCGTAGGTGTTCCGGCAGGACCGACCAGGTGTAGGTCTCGACCTCGACGTGGTCGCAGACGGCCTGCGGGCCGCCGAGCAACTCGACCAGGACAGCGGTCAGTTCGCTCGCCGTGGTGCGCAGGGGCGGTTCGGGCTCGGCGTGCAGCGGGGCATGGAAGTGCACCCGCCAGGCAGAGCCGGGGTCCAGGTCTCCGGCCAGGGCGTCCGGGAGGTCGTCGACGCCGGTGACGACGCCGTGCGGGGCCGTGCGTGTCTGGTGCAGGAAGCGGGGTTCGGCGAACCGGGCGAGGGCTCGGCGCGCCGCGGGGTCGGCCGGGTCGTCGGCCTGGAGGGCGCTGGACGCCTGCACCTTGACGACGGGGAGAGCCGCGTCGGCGAGGCGGCGCAGCGCTGTCGCCGGGTCCTCGAACTGTACGGCGAGGTGGCAGGTGTCGAGGCAGATACCGAGCCGCTCGGGGTCCAGTCCCCCGAGTTCGCGGGCCGCCTGCACGGTGTTCTCCACCACGCAGCCGGGCTCGGGCTCGAAGCCGACCCGGATCGTACGGCCCGTCTCCCGCTCCACGCCGGCCAGTTCGGCGGCGAGCAGGTCCAGGGCCCGGCGGGCACGGTCGCGTGCCGACCCCGGCCAGGGGGTGCGCCAGGCGAGGGGCAGTGTGGACACGCTGCCGCGGCGCGCGTCGTCGGGCAGCAGCCCGGCCAGCACCCGGGCGCAGTCGACGGTGTAGTGCAGGCGGGCCGGGTCGGTCCAGTCGGGCAGGTAGACGTCCTTCTTGACCACCTCGCGGTGGAATCCCTCGTAGGGGAAGGCGTTGAGGGTGACGGTCTCCAGGCCGCGCGCGGTCAGTTCGGTGCGCAGGCGGAGCACGGCGTCGGGCCGGGCGGACAGTTCGGTGACCACATCGCGGGCCAGCCACAGGCCGATGCCGAGCAGGCCGGCGCCGAGGGTCTCCCGTACGGGCTCGGCGTAGGCGGCCAGCTGGTCGATCACTCCCTGGAGGTTCTCGGCCTGGTGGACGTTACTGCAGTAGGCGAGGTGGACGGTCGTGCCGTCGGGGTGCCGGAAACGCACGGTGGGGTCACTCTCCGCCGCGCTTGATCGAGTTGCCCTCGAACAGGGCCGTGCCGTCCGGCCCGGCGTCGTCGAGGTCCAGTCGGCCGCTCTGCTCGTAGAACTCCACCGGATTGCGCCACATGACCTGGTCGACGGTGTCGTCGTCGAAGCCGGCCGCGAGCATCGCGTCGGCGGTCCTGCGGGTCTTGAGGGGGTCGCTGCGGCCCCAGTCGGCAGCCGAGTTGACGAGCATCCGCTCGGTCCCGTGCTCCTGGAGGATCCGCACCATGCGGTCCTCGCTCATCTTGGTGTGCGGGTAGATGGAGAAGCCCATCCAGCAGCCGCTGTCGGCGACCATGGTGACGGTGAGCTCATTGAGGTGGTCGACGAGGACACGCTCGGGCGGTATCCCCGATTCGCGGACCACGTCGAGGGTGCGCCGGGTGCCGACGGCCTTGTCCCGGTGCGGAGTGTGGACCAGCACCGGCAGGTCGTGCTCGACGGCGAGTTCGAGCTGGCGGGCCAGCGCCTTGTCCTCCTCGGGCGTCATGGAGTCGTAGCCGATCTCCCCGACGGCCACCACGCGGTCCTTGGCCAGGTAGCGGGGCAGTACGTCCAGCACTCCGGCGCAGCGTGGGTCGTTGGCCTCTTTCGGGTTGAGGGCGATGGTGCAGTGGTGGCGGATGCCGAACTGCGCCGCGCGGTACGGCTCCCAGCCGAGCAGCGCGTCGAAGTAGTCGGTGAAGCTGTCGACGGACGTGCGCGGCTGGCCGAGCCAGAAGGACGGCTCCACGACGGCGCGGACACCGGCGGCGTACATCGCCTCGTAGTCGTCGGTGGTGCGTGAGGTCATGTGGATGTGGGGGTCGAAGATGCGCATCATGCGGCTCCTGCGGGCGTGGCGGCGGTGTAGGCGAGGAGGGCGCGCGCGGTCGCGGCGCGGCGCTCGGGCACGGGTGAGTGGAGGCCGGCGGGCAGGCCGGAGGCCTCCAGCGTGCCGGGGTGGTCGCGCACGACCGGCCAGACGTCGGCGGGGACGTCACGGCCGGCGGCAACCCGTTCGTGGGCGAAGTCGGCCAGCATGCGGGCGAGTTCGCGGTCGGCACGCTCCGTCAGGCCTGCTGTCCGGTCGAGGGGGATGTCGCAGAAGACGCACTTCAGGACGGCGTGCCGGTAGGCGTCGGCGTCCAGGTGGCGGGCGGCGTACGGGCCCAGGGCCGCCTCGACCAGGCTGGTGTCGTTGCCGCGCAGCGCCGCGC
Source organism: Streptomyces camelliae (assembly GCF_027625935.1). NCBI lineage: Bacteria > Bacillati > Actinomycetota > Actinomycetes > Kitasatosporales > Streptomycetaceae > Streptomyces > Streptomyces camelliae. Next base: position 8,868,210 of record NZ_CP115300.1, on the reverse strand, counting down.
GCACCAGCGGCAGACCGAGGTCGGCGAAGGAGGCGTCGGCGTCCTCCAGCAAGGCCAACGAGCGCAGTACGGCGCGTTGTTCGGCGGTGTCTCCGTACCGGTGCAGCGCGGTGATCTCCTCGGCGAGGGCCGCCCCGCGCAGCGGCAGCGCGGTCAGCAGCCGGGCGCGGGCGGCGTCCGCCACGGTCCAGCCGGCGCCCAGCGGTCCGCGTCCGCAACGCCGGCCGACGGCCGGGAAGACGGCGCGTACGGCCGTCGGGTCCTGGCCGACCCGGGTGACGGCCTCGGCCAGCCAGTGCCGCGCGTCGGGGGCGAGATGCCGGTCGAGGTCGGTGGGGATGCGTGGGTCCACGGCCCATGCCTCCTTCTCGATGTGCGTACGGCACGAGGCCGTACCGTCGGTGGGGGGTGAAAGCGGTGACGTGCGGCCGTGGCGTCAGGCGCGCTCGGCGGCCTTGAGGAATTCCAGCGAACGCCGGGCCACGTCGGGGGCGTTCAGGGACCCACCCTGGATCTCCACCGATACCGGTCCCTGATAGCCGGTGGCCTTCAGGGCGGCCAGGACGGGCGGGAAGTCGATCTCCCCCGCACCGAGTTCGAGGTGCTCGTGCACACCGCGCCGCATGTCCTCGATCTGCACGTTGACCAGGTACGGAGCCGCCGTCTCGACACAGTCGAGCAGGGGCAGGTCCTCGACGCAGTGGGCGTGGCCGATGTCGAGCGTGACACCGAAGTGCTCGGGGTGGCCGAGCCGCCGCCGCAACTCCAGCACGCGTGCGACGGTGTCGACGAACATGTACGGCTCGGGTTCGAACCCCAGGGCCACACCGTGCTCGCGCGCGATGTCCAGGACCTCTTCGCAGCCCCCGGTCAGCCGTTTCCAGGCCTCGTCCTCGGACATGCCTTCCGGTGCCGGTCCGCTGCACAGATGGACGGCGGGGGCGCCCAGGCCGGCCGCGATGCGCACCGCGCGCGCCAGCAGGTCGACGCGCGAGTGCGAGCCCGTGGCGGACATGAGGGTGGGGACGTGCTTGTGCCAGGGGTCCAGCAGGTACGGCGCCCCGGTCTCCACCATGACTGCCAGCCCGAGGTGGTCCAGCCGCCGGGCGAGGCGGTCGACCTGCCGGGGCAGGTCGGGGGCGAACGGGTCGAGATGGCCGTGGTCGAGGGTGAGTCCGACCGAGTCGTAGCCGAGGTCGGCGAGCACGGTCAGGACGTCGTCGAGCCGGTGGCAGGTGAAGCCGTTGGTCCCGAAGCCGAACCGGAGCCGCCCCGCGGGCACGGGTGCCGGGGTCACGTGGGAGACACCTTCCGGGCGAGTCTGCGCGCCAGCGGGTGTGCCAGGGCCAGGACTCCGGCCGGGCCCACGGCTCCGCCGCCCGCGGTGAGCGCCGCCTGAAGGGGCATCAGCGACAGGATCCCGGTGCCGACGGCACCCCGGACGTTCGCCGCGGACGGGTCCCGTGTCGCGCGGGCCTGCGCCGTGCCGTACGAGGCGAGGTAGCCGAGCGCGCCGACGGCCGCGCCGGTCCGTGCGGTGCGGCTCCGCCGCCGTACCCAGGGAAGTGCCGCGGTGGCCAGGCCGGTCACGGTGCTGGAGGCCAGCGTGGCGGCGGGTACGGTGCGTGGCGCGCCGGACACCTCGTGGCGGCTCAGCACGGTGACGGTCCAGGTGTGCGCGCCGACCAGCAAGGCGGCCGGGAGGGCCGACGCCGTGCGGCCGGGCCTCGCTCCGGCCAGGACGTTCAGTGCCCGCGCGCCGGCCATGGCGGCGGGGCCGGCGGGAGTGGACTTCAGCCCGAGGTCGTACGCCCAGACCAGCCCGGCCAGCGGAACCGCCACGCCGAGCGCCCGCCGCCCGCCGGCCAGGGCCGCGAGGCCGAGGCCCGCCGCGGTGAGCCCGCAGGCGGCCGCCAGCGCGGTGCGCCGTGGCACCCGGCCGGAGGGTATGGGGCGTTCGGGGCGCTCGACCGCGTCGACGGCCGCGTCCGCGTAGTCGTTGAGCGCCATTCCCGCCCAGTACAGGGCGACCGACGACGCCATGGTGGCGACGGTACGCGGACGGGGGGTGCCGCCGCTCGCGACGGCGCCGGCGAGCACGTCACCGGGCACGCTGAGCGCTGCGGGCATACGGACAAGGTTCGCCAGGTCGGCGAGACGGGGGGCTTGAGGAGAGCCGTTCGGGCCGGACATGAACTGATCCTAGATTAAACATTTGATTCTTCACGCAACTCCCGGCCATCACCTCTGTGAAGAAAATGTGTGCACCGGTTCTCCGTCGCCCCCCTTACAACTGGGCCACGAACTCGCTGATATGCGCTGCCACTTGGCCGGGCACCTCCAAGGGCGAGAGGTGGCCGGTGCCCTCCAGGACGGTCAGCGAGGCGGTGGGAATCAAGGGGAGCAGGTGATCGGCGAGCACGGCCGGCGGGTCGACCTTGTCGTGGCTGCCCGCGAGCACCAGCACCGGCACCCCGATCGCCGCGACGCCGGCCGACACATCCTGGACCAGCCCCCCGAACGGCCATGCGAGACGCGCCTGTTCGCCACCGCGCAGGCTGTCCTCGACCACCTGCCGGCGCAGCTCGGGGGTCAGCCCGCCGTCGGTCAGCATCAGGTCGATGCTTCGCAGGACCGTCTCCTCGCTGTCGTAGGCGCGGGAAACCGTCTCCTGCAGTTCCTCGGTCACCCCGATCGGCGTGGGCGGCGCGGGCGCCACCAGGACGACCCCGGTCAGACCGGCGGGCCGGCGCGCGGCCAGCATCTGGGCCACCTTGCCGCCCATGGAGTGTCCGACGAGCACATACCCGGGGTGTCCGAGCGCGTCGATGACCCGCTGTGCGTCGTCCGCGAGCTGGTCCAGGCCGTAAGGGCCCGGCAGGCGCGTGGAGTCGCCCCATCCGCGCTGGTCGTAGGCCACGAATCCCTGTCCGGGGTCGAGACGCCGCAACACCGGGATCCAGGTGCGCCGTGAGCCTCCCCAGTAGTGCAGGAAGACCAGCGTAGGGCCGTCACCCTCACGGACATGTGCGTACACCTGGCCGCCCGCCACGTCGAAGTGACGGCCCACCACATTCTGCGAAGTCATCGTCGGACTCTCCTTCACAGCCGGGACCCACAGACCGCTCCACCGGTGTGGGGAGCCGGCCGCCCCGCGCTCGATGACGATCCTTCTCCCCCCGCCTCGCGCCCAGCCATGGGCTCATGTGCCACTGTCCGCAACTTTTGGGCCAGGCGCGCCGTACCATCGCAGCCATGAACACGCACCGGGTGGCGGTTCTGGCGGTGGACGGCGTGCTGCCCATGGATCTCGGCATCCCCACGCAGATCTTCAACGCCCGCCCGAACACGCCCTACGAACTCACCGTGTGCGGCGACACCCAGGAGACCGTGACCACCAGCTCGGGTTTCACCCTCGGACTGACCGCGGGGCTCGAAGCACTCGGCGAGGCGGACACGGTCATCGTCCCGGGCTTCGCGGACTACCGGCGCCCTCCCCACCCACGGGTGACGGCCGCCCTCGAACGCGCCGGGCGCGCCGGGACACGTACCGTCTCCATCTGCACCGGAGCCTTCGCTCTCGCCGCCGCCGGACTGCTCGACGACCGGACGGTCACCACCCATTGGGCCAGCGCCGACGAACTCGAAGCGCTCTACCCCCGGCTGCGCGTCGACCGCAACGTCCTCTACATCGACAACGGCACGATCCTGACCTCCGCGGGCGTCACGGCCGGCATCGACCTGTGCCTGTACCTGGTCCGCAAAGACCTCGGCGCGGCCGTCGCGAACGACATCGCCCGGGAACTCGTCGCCGCCCCGCACCGTGACGGCGGACAGGCCCAGTACATCACCAGGAGCCTCCCGACCCCCCAGGCCACCACGCTCGCCGCCACACGCACATGGGCCCTGCGGCGCCTGGACGAAGCGCTCACCATCCCCCGGCTCGCCACACACGCCGGTGTCTCCCCCCGCACACTCACCCGCCTGTGGCGCCAGGAGACCGGCGTCAGCCCCCACCAGTGGCTCATGACCGCCCGCGTCAACCGCGCGCGAGAACTCCTGGAGACCACCGATCTCCAGGTGGAACAGATCGCCGCCCGGTGCGGCCTCGGCAGCGGCACCAACCTGCGCGCCCGGTTCCGCGACGCCGTCGCAGTCACCCCCACGGCGTACCGCCGCGCCTTCCGGCACCGGGCTTCCTGACAGCCTGACGTCGGCCGTGGCCGGCGACGGGCGGGCAGCGGCGCGTCAGGGATTCGTGGTGTCCGGCTGGCGGGCCGCAGGCGCCCAGATGACGAACACGTCGATGGCGGCGAGGCCGACATGCTGCCGACCGCGCGGGCTCACCCGGCGCCGGACAGGATGCCCCAGCCGGCGAAGGTCGCGCCGCCGGCGGCCCACGGGCTGTTCCGGGTGGGGCCGGGCCGTAGCCTCCGGACGGCATTCCGGAGTGGGGCTGTGCGGTCATGGTGACCCTCCGTTCGGCGGGGGGACGCGGCCACCGCCGTGAGGCCGTTCGGGTGATGGATGACGGGGCCTGTCCAGGGTCGGCCCGCCCGGTTCTCGCCGGGTTTCCGGTGCGCTTTCCGGTGTGATGTCCGGTGGTTTCCGCGGCGCGCCCGCGAGCCTGGGCGTGCGGCTCCCGGGCAGCGGCACTTCACTCGGGAGGGATGACCGACCTTGAGTCAGCAGGGAGGCCGCGGCATGGCTGAACACGTGGGACGGCGGGCGACGGTCGCCGTACTGGCAGCGCTCCTCGCCGTGAGCGCGGGCGGATGCTCCGGCGGCGGTGGCAGCGCGTCGAACGCCGCGAGCAAGGCGGCCTCCGCGGCGGAGTCGGCCGGCTCGCGGGCGGCCGCCGCTCTGGCTTCGGCGACCGCCGAGGCCCGCCGCAGGCTCGACGCGGTCAAGGGCGGCGTCGACGCCAGGGGCGATGTGCGACTCGGCGCCACGGGGACGGACGGCAGCGGGCGCAGCACCGTCACGGTGACGGCGCACAACACCACGGCCGCCAAGAAGTCCTTCGCGGTGCAGGTCGACTTCCGGGACGCCGGGGGGAATCTGCTGGACGTGGTCGTGGTGACCGTCCCCGACGTCGCGGCCGGCACGTCCGGCACCGCCACGGCACGCAGCACGCACAAGCTCTCCGGGACGGCGAAGGCAGAGGCCGGCACGGCCGTACGGTACTGACGGCCCCGTCAGGCGGGCGCCCGGGCGGGGGGCGGCTCGCCGGCCGGCGCCGCGGCCAGGAACTCCACCACGGCCAGCACGAACAGCAGACACAGGGCGATGCCGACGACGACCCAGCCGGTGGGGTACGTCCACAGGAGGTAGACCACCAGCGACGCGACCACCAGCAGCCAGGTGATCCAGGTGCGGTAGCGGCGTACGAAGGGACCGACCGGGCCGGTGCGCAGACCGGCGTGGTCGGCGGTGGCGCGGGCCGCGCCGATGCCGGAGGTCCACAACCGCCGTACGAGTCCGGCGTACCGGCCCGGGCCGGTGAGCCAGGCGGCCAGGGCCACGACGACGGCGAGGGCCACGACCATGCGCACGGTGGTCTGGAGGAAGTGGGTCAGCGCGTCGTACACGGCACCGGCCGCCTTCGGGGAGACGTCGGCGGGCAGCCGGTCGAGATAGAGCACGCGGAACACGCGCAGTCCGATACCGAGGACGCCGGTGGCGACGGCGACACCGAGGCAGCCCGCGACCAGGGCCCGGCGCCGCCGGACCGAGAGCAGTACACCGGCGGCGACCAGCAGCACGGCCAGCACCGGAAGCCAGTTCCCGGCGAGTTGGAGCAGCCGTACATACGTCTTGACCTTGCCGACCTCGTCCGATCTGACGAGGGTGATGTCGGTGTGCACCGCGGGGATGTGCCCGGCGACGGTCATGCCGGCGTCGACGAGACGCTGCTTGACGCGGTCGATGACCGGGCCGAGGTCGAGGGTGACGGCGTTGTTCTTCAGCTGGATCGCGCCGCCGCCGCTGCCGGTGAGGGCTTTGTCGAGGGTGCTGTGGATCCGGCGGTTGCCCTCGGTCCACACGGTCTTGAAGGCGTCCGACGCGGCGACCTTCCGGGCCTGGTCGTGGACGAAGCTGCGTACGGCGCCTTCCAGGGCGTCGCCCAGCCTGCCGCCGAGCGCCCGCTTCAGGCGGGGCAGGTCCTGGGGTACCACGCCCGACAGCAGGGAGGGCAGGTCGAGGTGGGTCATGAGCACGTCGGTGGCCCGGTTGGCGATGGCGTTCTGCACGTCGGGGTTCGAGGCGAGCGGGGCGACCGTGGCGACGTAGCGGCTGGTGTCGTCCACCTCGTCGGCCGCCCACGCGGCGACGACGGAGAGCGGGGCGAGCACACAGCCGATGACGATGAGCACCGCGGCCACGAAGGATGAGACGCGGTGCCGGGGCGGCCGGGCCCGCGCGTGTTCGAGAGCTGCCACCCGTGCCCGCAGTGCGGCCATCTCCGACCGTTCCGGGCGTTCGTCCGCGTCTTCGCCGCTGCCTTCCGTCACCGTGCCTCCCGTTCGGTTCCGACCCTTCTGCCTGCCAGCCGACCCGCTTCGAGGCGGCGGCGCGAGCAGGAGTGAGCCGTCCGGGTCACCGCCGCGGACGACCGGACGGAAGCCGCCGGGCGCACGCCGTTCCGGCCCCGGAAGCAGGAGCCGGACCGGGCGCGGCGGGCCGGCCGGTGGTGTCCGGCTGCCTGGGCGCCGACGGCCGTCACCATGCCTCCGACTCCGCCGGAGACAAGGACGCGGGCTTCTCGGGGGCACGGCGGGCCCGGGCTCGCACCGCGAGCAGCGGCAGGACGAGCACGAAAGAGCATCGCGGCACCGACCAGCGCCGCGGCCTCGTCCGCGCGAGCACCTTCTGGGACACGCCGGTGATCGTGACGGCCACGACGAGGGGCAGACAGGTGGCGGCGAAGAGCGTGAGCGCCGTACGGTCGCCGCGGCGCATGCCGCGCGGAGCCAGGAGGTACCGGAACACCGATGTCGAGGTCGAAGACCTCCGCCAGGCCCAGCATCCCGGCCAGGAGCAGCATGACGAAGCGGACGGCGAACTGTCCGCTGCTGTGCAGGTCGGCCGATCGGCAGCGCCGTCGACTCGCCCGTTTGCGGCCGCGCAGCAGCAGCGCGATCGCGACGACCGGACCGAACTCGCCGACGGCACCGAGCGCAGGCCACACCAGGTGCCGACAGCGCGGGTTCGGCCTCGGTGTTCCAGGACATCGGGGTCTGTCTCGCCGGCGGCGGTCCGGGGACCGGCACCACGGCGGAAGCGGCCAATGCCATGCTCCGCCCGGGGCACTCATCCGCATGAGCGGGTCGACGCCGTACGGGTGACGCGGTCGTCATCCGAGCGGCCCAGGCAGGCTCGCCGGGCCGGCCGGTCAGGCCGAAGCGCCTGTGTCTCCTGCCCGTGTGCGGAGCGGTCACCTGCACGGTGACCGTCGGCGCCGTACTCGCGGAGGGGCCGCCGGTGCACCGGTACGTGCGGCGGTAGCGGACCGCACCGGCACCGATTCCTCCGCCGGCGCCCGGTCAGCCGCGAGGCGGTGCGGTGCTGTGCCTGATCACCAGGCGGACCGGGACGAGGTCGGTGCCGGGCCGGGATCCGTCACGGGTGCGGATCTGGCGCAGGGCTCCCTGGACGCAGCGGCGTCCCACCTCCGCGAAGTCCTGGTGGACCGTGGTGAGGGGCGGGATGAAGAAGGCGGCGTCGGGGGTGTCGTCGAAGCCGACGACGCTGATGTCGGAGGGGACGGACAGGCCGCGTTCGTGGAAGGCGCGCAGAAGCCCGAGGGCCATCTGGTCGTTGGAGGCGAACACGGCGGTGCAGCCGGGTTCCTGGGCGAGGGCGAGTCCTGCCGCGTGGCCGGACTCGGCCGACCAGTCGCCGTGCAGGGGCGCGGGGACCGGGCGTCCTGCCTCCTGAAGGACCGCGCGCCAGGCCTCGGTGCGGCGTTGCCCGGCGTAGGAGGTCTCGGGTCCGGACACATGCCATACGGTCCGGTGGCCCAGGTCGAGCAGGTGCCTGACGGCCTGGCGGGCGCCGTCGGCCTGGTCGGTGTCGACCACGCTGTAGCGGTCGCCGGCATCCGAGTCGACGACGACCACGTGGACGCCCGGGGGCAGTTGCACGGTGCCGGTGTCGAGCAGGTGGCTCTCCATGATGACGATCACGGCGTCGACGGCCAGCTCGCCCATGCGGGTGAAGGCGCCCAGCACGTTGTCCTGCGTGGGGATGTCGATGGGGATCAGCGTGATGGCGTATCCCTCGGCCGCGGCGTGGGTGGCGATCGCCTCGACGGTACGGCTGTTGCCCGTGGTGGACAGGTTGAAAAGGATCACGCCGATGGTGTTGAACTGGCCGTACCGCAGGGCGCGCGCGGCACTGTTGGGCCGGTAGCCCAGCTGTCGCATGGCGGCGAGCACCTGTTCGCGGGTGGAGTCGATCACCCCGGCGTGGCCGTTGGCGACCCGGGAGACCGTCTGCGACGAGACGCCCGCCAGCTTGGCCACGTCCGCCATGGAGACACGCTGTCTGCGGCGCCCGCCGGGCACACCGGAGCCGCCTCGCCACACACCGCCCGCCGGCGGCGGGACCCGCTGCTCCGCCTCTTTCGGGTTCATCGCGCCACCACTCCCACCTGATCCACGCACCCGGATGTTACGCGTGGGAAAACCTTGACGACCGCTGGAGCGGGTGCCACGATTCCGACGCCTTCGTGTTTACGTAAACATTCTCCTGCGACCGGTACGGACGGAGATCCCGTCCCGGTCCTGGCGCACCAGGATGTTTACGTAACCATCATGCCGTGCCGCGGCCGGCCCGAGGAGCCTCCGGGGAGTTCCCGGTGCGCCTGGCCGGCCTCCCTGCGACCTGTCCCGCGCGCCCGTCCCCGAGCCGCACTCTCCCGAAAGGGCACGTCCGATGCGCAAGTCCCCCGCCAGAGCCCGTTTCGCGCCCCGCCTGCGCGCCGCCTTCGTCGCGGTCGCGATCGCCGCGGTCAGCGGTACGACGCTCGCCGGCAGCCCCGCCTCCGCCGCCGTGCCGGGCACCGGAACGACCCAGTTCAAGGGCGTCAACTGGGCCGACCCCCGCGACAACTACGCCGACGACTATCTGCACCTGTCCGGTCTGTCGCTCTCCGACGACTACGCGCAGACCTACGCGAAGTCGAGCCGGATCATCGAGGCCTTCCGTGCGAACCTCGGCGCCAACACGGTGCGGCTGCCGGTCAACCCGTACACGGTCAACGGCGCCTACTGGAAGTCGTACCGAGCGGTCATCGACGCGGCGACGGCCCGCGGCTTCAAGGTGATCCTCTCCTACTGGGAGGGCACGGGCGCCCAGAAGGACGGGTTCATCGACGACCCCAGCACCTTCTGGCCCATGTGGGACACGGTGGTGAAGACCTACACGGGCAACCGGCTCGTCTACTTCGAGCCGATGAACGAGCCGCACGGATACACCGACAGCCAGTGGGCCGACATCGCCGCGAAGTGGCTGGCGACCTACCCCTCGGTCCCGCGCGACCGCGTCTTCGTCAGCGGCGCGGGCTACAACGACCACGTCACCTCGGTGTGCGCCGACCCGCGTCTGAAGGGCACCTACCTGTCACTGCACCACTACGGGTTCTGGAAGAGCTACGCGACCTACGACCAGTGGGTGGCCGACCTCAAGGAACGCCTCGGCGACTGCGCGAACCGGACGGTCGCCGACGAGTTCGGCGCCCCGATGACCACGGGCCTCGACTACGACAAGCCGGCTCCCGACAACAACTCGATCAACTTCATCCAGGCCGACACCGACACCTTCCGCAAACTCGGGATGGGGTCGGTCTACTGGCCCGGTCTGCGCACCGACGACACCTACTCGATCCAGACCCTGACCGGCACCACCGCCCGCCCCTGGCTCGCCACCACCAACCAGTCCGGTGCCGACCGGCTCGCCTGGGGCTGGGGCCGGGGCAGGCCCGTCGGCCACTGAACAAGCCTCGTACGCGAAGGACTTGGCGGAGCGTCTGATCGTCCGCAGCCGGTCCCTGGCTGCCCTCGCGGGCACCAGGGGCCGGCTTCCCGCCCGCGCCGGTCCTGACGCGGTCCGCTGTCCGGAGTACGGCGTCGGTGGCGATCAGGCGTGCACCGGCCGCCCTACGGCGTGGGGCCGAGGTCGCCTTCGAGGACGGTCTGGATGATCGGGGGACGGTTCCAGAGGGTGAGCAGTTCGTTGGCCATGTCCACGATCGCCTGGGGGTCCTGGTCGCCGTACACCCTGATGGCGGCGGCCGACAGGCTTCGCGGGACGGATCCCGCGTCCAGGAGGACACGCCATTCCTCCGGGCCGAGCTCCAGGAACTCCAGCCCGGTGAGCCGGTTGATCTCCAGCGGATCGGCGAGGGTGCCGGGGTAGGCGGCAAGGGTCCGCAGGCGGGGCAGGCCGGCGACCGGGGCGAGGCTGAGCGGCTCGGCCTCCCATACGCCGATGGACAGGACCTGCAGGCCGGGGTGCGCGGCGGCCTCGATGCTCGGCAGGCTCAGGATGTTGACGTGCGCCACCGCCGGCGGCCGGTCCGCGCCCGAACCGCCACCTCGCTCGCTGCTCCGGTTCAGCACCATGTCGGTCAGTGAGTCGGCGACCAGACACGCGCCGGTGCTCTCCTCGTGGCTGAGGATGATGATCTGCCCCGTGTGTCCGCGCGGGCCGGGCGTCAGATCGACCGCCAGCCGGTCGCCACCCCCGTTGTCACCGAAGGCGATCCAGCCCGGTGAGCCGACCAGGTCCTGCACCGCGGCGTCGGGCGCGGTGTCCACCGCTTCCTTCGCCGCGAACTGCCAAAGGCACTGCCGGGACGCCGCGTCGGCTATGTACAGGTCCTCCAAGGGGAAGAGCTCGCAGCCGACGGCCGTGCACGCGCGTACCACTGCCTCATAGTCGTCGCCCCAGTCCTCCCACCGAGCCCGTGTGACCCGGTAGAGCACCTTGAGCTCCTCGGGCAGGGTGACCCCGAGGCGGGATTCCGCGGCGGCGATGTCCGCCTCCGTCGCGCCGACGGCGTCGGGCAGCCGCTCGCGGAGCGTCCGTTCCAGCAGTTCCGGATCCGCCGACGGCGCCGGCACAGCCCCGGGCACCGGATCGGGCAGACAGCGCCAGGGCTGGGGAACGGCGCCCTCGACCAGGAGGAGTGCCCCCGGGTGCGCGGCACCGATGCCGGGCTCCACGGCGGGACTGGGCGCGAACAGGCGCAGCGCGGTCCTCCCGGTCGGCGAGATCTTCGCCGTGAACGAGATGTCGTCGACACCGGCGTCCACGAGTGCGGTCTGAACCCGCTGGACCGCCTCGTACTCGTCGCGCATGTCCTCGGACTGGGCGGCGCGACCCGGCTGCGGCAGCCGTCGCCGCAACGGCAGACTCCAACTCTGCCTGCCGATCCGACCCGCCAGGCGGGCAGGGGACGCGGGCTGCCGCTCGGCACCGCCGCCCCACAGCAGCCTCAGCACGGGCTCCCAGGTCGCGAAGTCGTGCGCCGCGGACAGAGAAAGTTGGCGATCAGTCATGCGCAGACCGTACGGGGGCCACTGACATCGAGGCCCACCGGGCCGCGCGACGCCGTAGCCGGAGCGGCGAAGTGAACCGGGTGGGATTCGGGGCGTCCGGCCGGAATTCCGTACCGCGGGCAGCGAGGTCCGTACCGGGCGGCCACATGCCGCCCGTCGCACGGCGCTCGTATCGTTCGGGCCATCACGCTCCGCGCCAATCACTGCACGATCCTGGTCGGTGACGACGGCGCCCGGGTCGCGGCACGCCATCTGCCGGCGGCCGCGGGCGTGGCGGACGCCGGAGGCTAACCGGATACGGCGAGGAGTCAGGCGTCCGACAACAGATGCAGGCGCAGGGCGAGTCGGAGTTCCAGGGCCTGCTCCGGGGTGTTCCAGTCCGGGCCGAGCAGGGCCTGGATGCGCTCCAGGCGCTGCGTGACGGTGTTCACGTGCACATGCAGTTCCTCTTTCGCAGGGCTCCGGCGTCGATACTGCCGGTGTGCAGGAACCGGTCGTCGGTGCGGCAGTCCGGGAAGGCGTGGGGGCGGGCGGTCTGCGCGACGAGACCGCCGAGGCCCTCCCCCAGCTGGAGGCGCAGGTTCTGGAACAGCTCCGACAGCGAGCCGTCGCTGACCCTCATACAGGTGCCCCCCGTCTCCTCGTCGGGCAGCGTGAGGTAGGCGGTGTCGGTGCCGAGGAGCATGCGGGCGCGGCGGACGATGGAGCGCAGTACGGCGTCGAGGTCGCGCAGCGCCGCGAGGTCTCCGGCAGTGTCGAAGAGGCCGGTCAGCTCCGCCTCGTGGCGCCGGTGCTGCCTGAGCGTGCTCTGTACCCGCAGCGCCGCTTCGGTGGCCTGCTCGACGACGGTGAGGTCCTGGGCCGTGGCGCCGCCGCGCCTCGACGGCCACGGCGCCCAGTTCCGCGGCGGGCGCGCCCGAGGGGAGGAGTTCGACCAGGCGACGCAGGTGAGGGGCGACGGACGGGGGTTTCTGGGACGTGGGCGGGCCATCGTCGGGAGTGGGCGAGGCGGCGGGACCGGGTCAGGGCGCGGGGCGGTGCCGGGTCTCCTGACGGAAGGAGACCCGGCACCGCCCGTCAGGAGACCGGGGCCTCGCGCGTCAGGCGGAGGGGGCCCGCTGCTGGTCCGTGGCGGGCCGTGGAGCGGTGCCGTCCGGCTCGATGGCCGCGAGGTCGCTGCCGCGGGTTTCCCGGGCGGCGAGGACGGCGATCACGGTGATCAGGGCAGCAAGGCCGACGTACACCGAGATCGGGGTGGCGGTGCCGTAGGAGCCGAGCAGGGCGGTGGCGATCAGCGGGGCCGGTGCACCGGCCGCCACCGAGGAGAGCTGGGCGCCGATGGAGGCGCCGGTGTACCGCATCCGGGTGGCGAACAGCTCGGAGAAGAACGCCGCCTGCGGGGCGTACATGGCGCTGTGGAAGACCAGGCCGACGGTGACGGCGAGTACGAGCGCCGGGAAGGAGCGGGTGTCGAGCAGGCCGAAGAAGGCCCAGGACCACAGGCCCACGCCGACGGCGCCCACCAGGTACACCGGCTTGCGGCCGACCCGGTCGGAGAGGGCGCCGAACAGCGGGATCAGGCAGAACTGCACGGCGGAGCCGATCAGTACGGCGTTCAGTGACGTCTGTTTGCCGAGCTTGAGGTGCTCCACGCAGTAGGTGAGGACGAAGGCGGTGATCACGTAGTAGGAGATGTTCTCGGCCATCCGGGCGCCCATCGCGACCAGGACGTCACGCCAGTGGCCTCGCAGCACCGCGACGAACGGCGGCTGCTCGGCCCGCTGTTCGGCCTTGCGCGGCTCGGCCTTGGCCAGTGCCTCCTTGAACAGCGGGGACTCGTCGACGGACAGCCGGATCCACAGGCCGATCATGACCAGTACGGCCGAGAGCAGGAACGGCACGCGCCAGCCCCAGGAGTTGAACGCGTCGTCGCTCAGCAGGCTGGTCATCAGGGAGAGGACGCCGACGGCGAGCAGGTTGCCGGCCGGTGCGCCGCCTTGCGGCCAGGAGGCCCAGAACCCGCGCCTTCGTGGATCGCCGTGTTCGGACACGAGCAGGACGGCGCCGCCCCACTCGCCGCCGAGGGCGAAGCCCTGGATCAGGCGGAGGGTGGTGAGCAGCAGCGGGGCGGCGGCGCCGATGGAGTCGTAGCCGGGGACGCAGCCGATCAGAGCGGTGGAGCCGCCCATCATCAGCAGGCTGATCACCAGCAGCTTCTTACGGCCGAGACGGTCGCCGAAGTGCCCGAAGACCACGGCGCCGATCGGGCGGGCCGCGAAGCCGATGGCGTAGGTGAGGAAGGAGAGCAGGGTGCCGGTCAGCGGGTCCGACTCGGGGAAGAACACCCGGCCGAAGACCAGGGCGGCCGCCGAGCCGTAGAGGAAGTAGTCGTACCACTCGATGGTGGTGCCGATGAGGCTGGCGGCGACGATGCGGTGGAGCTTGGACGGGGCTGGTGGAGCGCTTGCGGGCGACGACATCGGCACCACTTCCTGGCGTTCGGCGGGGACGTTTGCGTGTCGCCACACCGTAGGAACGCACAGGTCAGAGGCGTATGTGGTGGGACACCATAGTTCTGGGTGTCGGAGTGCGTGCGGCCACCATGGAGGCGCTGCCAGGTCCCTGGCGACGGCCGCAATGAGGCCACGAAGGGTGCTGTCGAGTTGCGTTGTTCGGGCATGATTTGGTGGCGCGCGTGCGGGTATTGCAGACGCGGCTGCCCTGCCGTGGCGAGTGTGGTGATGGGGGTCGGGTGGCCGTCGGTAGCCTGCCGTCATGAAGCCGAGTGGCTTCTTCACGAGGGAGCAGGACCGGCGTGGCCTGTGAACGGTGACCCGTGCTCCCCCTGGGTGGAACGCTTTGCTCTCGGACTGGTCAGAGGGCTTTGGGGACCGGTCACCCGCAAAAGTAACCGCCGTTGTAAGCTCCCGCCGCACCAGCGTGCCTTGGCAGGCCTGGTGTACCTGCGCCGGCAGGACACCGCCGTGCAGATCGCTGCAGGCTTCGGCATCGCCGTCGGCACCACCCCCGCCTACGTGACCGCGGTGGTCAACCTGCTCGCCGACCGCGCGCCCGGACTGCTGCGCGTCCTGTGCGAGGCCGACCCCGACCACGTTTTGCTCGACGGGGACTCTGGCCGAGTGCGACCGGGTTGGCGACAGTCGGGCCGACTACTCCCACCAACACCGCCAGCACGGCGTGAACGTACAGCTCGTGACCGATCCGCATGGCTGACCGCTCTGGATCTCACCCGCCCTGCCCGGCCGCGGGCACGACCAGACCGCAGTCGGCACCCACCGGATCATTCGGATCTGCGAGGCGGCAGGGCGTTCCGGTCCTCGCCGACCCGTGCCTACACGGGAGCCGACCCGTGGGTGACGACACCCCTCAGACGCCCACCAGGCCGTGGCCTCACGCCCACCCAACAAACCGTCAACCGCGCGCTGTCCGCCGCACGGGCTACCGGTCGAGCGCGGCGTCGCACGACTGAAGTCGTGGCGGATCTTCCGCAAATCCCGATGTCGTAGTCAGAATCGAATGTCGTCAATCTCCGCAGCGGTCCTCGCCTTGGAGCGACAACGCTGAAAGAGGTCGCTGACTCTGCGGTGTGCGGTCTGCGGTCTGCGGTCTGCGGTCTGCGGTCTGCGGTCTGCGGTGACGATGGCCCACGTGCGTCAAATATTGCGGTCCTTTGGCGGGCTTCTCGAACCAGCAGTGTGTAACGCAACTCCCGAGTCGTGGCCTCCCCGCGATCGAGGGGAACGGACCGGTCTGCGATCCTGTTGTCATGTCGATCATCGCGACCGTCGCAGTGCTGACCATAGCCGCCTTGCACGCCTACATCCTGGTTCTGGAGATGTTTCTGTGGACCACCCCGCGGGCTCGGGCCGCCTTCGGGACCAGTGCCGAGTTCGCCTCGCAGACGAAAGTGCTCGCGGCCAACCAGGGGCTGTACAACGGCTTCCTCTCCGCTGGTCTGGTGTGGGGCGCCGTGGCGTCCGACCCCGTGGGATTCCAGGCGAGGGTCTTCTTCCTTGTCTGTGTGGCCGTGGCGGGTGTGTACGGGGCCGTGACCTCCAGCCGGAAGATTCTCTTCGTGCAGACTGTCCCGGCGCTGGTCGGGCTCTTGCTGGTGCTGACGGCCCGCTGACCGGGATGGTGCAGAAACAGCCCACCCGGACCCACGGGTCCGACCTGCCGGCTGGTCCCGTCGTCGTACGACATCTCGAAGGCCGGCTCGCATAGTGCCCTCTTCACGCTCCTGGGCCGCGAGCCGATTCCAGTCGTGAGCCGCCACCGCGCGAAGAGGGCGCTGCTGGCACCGCTCGCAGACATGCCAGCATCGCGACAGCCGGTCGTACGAAGACGGTTGCGGGTCTCTCCTCACTGACCTTGCTGGTCACATCCCAGCCCCAGAAGTGCCTGGAGCCGAGCCGGGACCAGTCGAACGTGAGGGCGTTGTGGGCGCGGAAGAGGACGAGTACGCGAAGAGAGCGTAAATGGCCCCTCGGCGCCGGACATGACGGGCTGCGCGCGGACGGCGAATCGGGCGTCGCCGAACACCACGAACAGCATGGCCAGGAACCAGACCACGCCGACCACGGTCGACAGCGCGGCGTTGTTCACGAATCCCGCGCCGAAGGGGGCAAGGTTTCCTGCGCCCCATGACCGGCCCCGCATTGACCCCTTTTCCCAGGTCCGGGAAGTGTGCCCGATCGCCTCTCGCAAGCCCAAGGAGAAGTGTGCGGCGGCGCCCTCGGCGGACCGAACGCACCTGGTACTAGGGCGCGTACTGAGTCGTGATCAATGACTCGCTCTGGTGAGGTCTTTGATCCAGATCATCGAGGCGCGGAGGTGGAGGCCGGCGAGGTAGCTCTCCGGGGTCTTGTCGTACCGGGTTGCGATGCCTCGCCAGGCCTTGAGCTTGTTGATCAGCCGCTCGACGGTGTTCCGCTCCTTGTACAGCTCGGCGTCGTGGCTGACGGGCCGACCGCCGCTGGAGCCCTTCTTCTTCCGGTTCGCGGCCTGGTCGACTTTCTCGGGGATGACGGCCTTGATGTTGCGTCTGCGCAGGTGAACGCGGTTGCCGCGTGACGAGTAGGCCTTGTCCCCGGCGACAGCGTCGGGCCGGGTGCGGGGTCGGCCGACGGGTCCGCGGACCCGGATCCTCCCCAGCACCGAGATGAACTGCGGGCTGTCGGCCGCCTGTCCGGCGGTCAGGATGAACGCCAGGGGGCGGCACCTGCGGTCGGCCGCGAGGTGGACCTTGCTCGTCCGCCCGCCCCGTGAGCGTCCCAGGAGGGCGGCCTTCAGCCGGAGTTTCCGTCGGCGTCGGATGCGTCGTCGCTCATCCCGGTCGGGATCCGCTTCGGGGTCTCGTCCGCTTTGTTCTTCGGGGTCGCCCCCTTTGACCTGGCCTTCTCCTGCTCGGCGGCGGCCTTCTCCAGCACGGTGATGACTTCCTCATCAAGGTCCATCCCGGCCGCGTCGTGGTGGGCACGTGCGGTAGTGGAGTCGATGCTGACCAGGGACAGGTCCACCTCGCCCCGCTTCGCGGCCTCCGCGATCAGGCCCTCCAGCAGGGCCTCGAACCCGCCGGCGTCACGCCACTGGCGGAAGCGATTGGAGATGGTCGACCAGGCGCCGAACTCCTGCGGCATCTCCCGCCACTGCCCGCCGGTCTTGAACCGCCAGATCACACCCTCGAACTGCCGCCGCAGCTGCTCGGGGTAGGGCCCGTACTCGCCGATCGGCAGGTACCGCTCGATGAACTCCCACTCTTCGTCAGTCAGTTGCGAACGAGTCACGCAAGACGATCTATCGGACCTCGGCCCGCCACGAGGGCGAATCCCGCGAATTGATTACGACCCGGTACGGGCCCCGAGCGCCGCCTCGGCGGCCAGGGCCCGGGCTGCGGTCGCGGCGCCGAGACGGCTGAGGGCCAGTTGCAGGGCCAGTGTCCCGATGACCGCGATCGTGAAGGCGGGAACGGCACCGAGCGGTTCGACGAGGACGGAGACGAGGAAGCAGAAGGCGGCGAAGCCCCACAGACCGCGCAGCACACCGCGCAGTGTCGCCCCGGCGAGCGGCGCGCCGCCCTGGGCGAGGGTGAAGCCGGCAACGACGCTGGTGCCGATGGGGAAGGGTGCGAGCACGCCCGTGAGGTCCGGGCCGAGGTGTGCGGCGGCCGTGGTGAGCGCGGTGACCAGCAGCGCCGTCGCCGCGGCCCGCGCAGGCAGGTCCCACCACGGCGGCGGCGTGACGGCCCGGCTCGGGCCGACTTCCGTCCCCGTCCGTCCCAGCACCCGCGCTCCGCTCGCGGTCGCGGCGAAGGAGACGCCGAGCGCCAGAACGGCCGGCACCACGAGTCGCGCCAGCGCGAGATCCGCGAGCAGGCACAGGAGCCACGACAGCAGTAGCGTGACGGCCCATTGGCCGGTCCCCGGCCTCCGCGACAGTTGCGCGAAGACGACCGCGAACAGAGCGAGCGAGACGAGCCCGAGGAGGGAGGCGGACGCCGCCCGCGCGGCGAACACCTCACCGTGCTCCAGGGTGGTGATGAACAGGATCGGCCCGGCCACGATCGGCAGCGCAACGAGCGTCCCGGCGAGGGTCGGCCCCCAGCGTCTGCCGGCCAAGGACGAGGCGACTACGAGCGCGGGTGCGAGGAACAGCTTCAATACCAACATCGACACTGAAGCGATCCTGGCACAATCACGGTGACCTGCCCAGATGCATCGATCTCGGAACCGGCACGGACAGCTACCTCGCCGACCTCTGCCTTCTGCCTGCACGCGTCGATCTGGATCAAATGCCCCACCCGAGGCACCCAATGATCATGACTCCATACGCGCCCTAGGAGCCCACCTTGATCACTCCGCCGCCGTGGGCCTGAACCACGGCGGCGGAGTGTCGGTGAACTGAGTGGCGTTGGTGATGGTGACCTGGGCGGCCTTGGCCGCCTGGGCGGGAGACCCGGCGGCCAGTAGGGCGAGCACACCCATGGAGGCGGCCGGCACATACGTCAGGGCACGTCTGAGCATCAGAGGTCCTTCGAATCCACTCCCACCTTCAACAAGGGTTGGGATTTGGGGGATTGTGTGCGACTCCGTTGAGGACCGTAGATGCCAAGCATGCCGTCGTCAAGGCTCGGAAGACGATGACATCCAATGTTTCTTGAAGATGCACGCTCCACCGATGCAACAGCCTGGGTATTTCAGCCGATTGTGTCCGTCCACTAGACGTGGCACGGGTTGGTGCCCATTAATACATCCGATGTCATCCCGGCGAGACATGCGCCTCCGTACGGCTCCCCGTATCTCGCCGATGGCGGATGACTCATCCCATCCATTCGGTCCGGATGCTCAGCCGCATGACCGCCCGGGCTCTCCTGTGGACAGTCAGGAGTCTCGTCTTGTCGTTTTCCATCAACCGCCGAAGAATGCTCACCGGCGTGGCCGCCCTGACGGTCGCCGCCGCTGTCGGGCCCGCCCTGGCAGCTCCCGCCCACGCCGCCGCCTCCACCGGGCCCCAGCCGTTGCCGCTGCCTCCGCTGCGCATCCCGCAGACGGACATGGGTGTGGAGCAGCAGCCGGACGCCAAGGTCCAGTGGATGCGGGACGCCAAGCTGGGCATGTTCATCCACTGGGGCGTCTACTCCGGCCCGGCCAAGGGCGAGTGGTACATGCACAACGCCCCCGTCACGCCGGAGAACTACAAGAAGTACGTCACCGAAGCCACCAGCGAGCAGTTCACCGCCGACGCCTACAAGCCGGCCGACTGGGCCCAGTTGGCCAAGGACTTCGGCGCCAAGTACGTGACCCTCACCACCCGTCACCACGACGGCTTCGCCCTGTGGCCGCTGAAACACCCCAACAGCTGGAACTCCGGCCAGGCCCCGCTCAGCCGTGACTTCGTCAAGGACTACGTCGCGGCCGTGCGGGCGGCCGGGCTGAAGGTCGGGCTCTACTACTCGCCGATCGACTGGCGCTACCCCGGCTATTACGACGTCCACGGCACCAACTGCGCGGCCAATCCCTGGGGTTACACCACCGACCCCTCCCACAAGGAGAACGCGCGGATCATGAAGACCGAGGTGTACGAGTCCGTCAAGGAACTCGTCACCCAGTACGGCGTCATCGACGACCTGTGGTGGGACGGCGGCTGGCTGGCGGAACAGGGCACCGACGCCGACGCCGCGTTCTTCTGGGAACCCGGCCGGTACCGTGACACCTCCAATGCCTGGCCCGTGGACGCCGCCTACGGCGAAACCGACTCCGACGGCAAGCCGCTGGGCCTGATGGGCATGGTCCGCAAGCACCAGCCCGACATCGTCGCCACCTCGCGCTCCGGCTGGATCGGCGACTACGCCAGCGAAGAGGGCGGATCCGTGCCCACCGGCACCATCCGCACCGGCAAGCTCGCCGAGAAGGTCTTCACCGTCGGCAGCACCTGGGGCTACAACTCCGACGGCAAGGTCATGAGTTACGGCACCGCCATGGACATCCTGGTCAACTCATGGGTGCGCGACATCACCGTCATGGTCAACGTCGGCCCCGACCGGCACGGCACCGTCTCTGACGCACAGGCGAGTCTGCTGCGCCGGATCGGCACCTTCATGACCACCTACGGCGAGTCCGTGTACAAGACGCGCGGCGGTCCCTGGCAGCCTGTGGACGGCCAGTACGGCTTCACCTACCGGGACCGCACCGTCTACGTCCACCTGCTGCCCGGCTACAACGGAACCGGCTTCACCACACCGTCGATCGGCGACGCCCAGGTCGAGCGGGTCTTCGACGTGGCGACAGGCCAGTCGCTGCCGTACGCGTCCGACACGGACGGCACCGTGACCGTCGAGGGCATCAACCGCACCCGTCACCCTGAGGACAGCGTGATCGGCATCAGGCTGGACCGGGACGTGTGCCAGCCGGACATCGCCCTGCGCAGGAGGGCCACGGCGTCCAGCGCCGCCAAGTGCCACCCGGCGGCGAAGGCCGTGGACGGCTCCACCGCCACCTACTGGATCGCCGGCGAGAGCGGTGCGGGGCAGTGGCTGAAGGTGGACCTGGGCTCGGCGAGGTCGCTCACCGGGGCCCGTATCGCCTGGGCGAAGGGCGACACCAACTACCAGTACAGGATCGAGGGTTCCACCGACAACAGGACCTGGTCCACCCTGGCCGACCTCACCACGACCGCCGCCACCGGCCAGGTCCAGGTCTCCGCTTTCAGCTCCACGGCCCGGTACGTGCGGGTGACGGTGACCGGGGTGCCGGAGGGCATCACGGCGGGCATCCGCAGCCTGGAGGTGTACGACCGGCCCTTCGCCACGGATCTCGGTGTCTTCAAGCTGCTCAACCGCAACAGTGGCAAGGTCCTCGACGTCAGCGGCGCCTCCACCGCCGACGGCGGTGCCGTCATCCAGTGGCCCTGGACGGGCGGCACCAACCAGCAGTGGAAGCTGGCGTCGAACGCCGACGGGTCCTACCGGCTGGTCAACGTCCGCAGTGGCAAGGTCCTCGACAGCCCCGGCAACTCCGCCAAGGGCGCCGCCCTCGACCAGTGGACCGACAACGGCGGCGACAACCAGTGGTGGAAGCTGGTCCCCTCCTCGACCAGCGGCTACTACCAGCTCGTCAACGTCCGCACCGGCTGGTACGTCGACGTCAAGGACGCCTCCACCGCGGACGGCTCCCCTGTCGTCCAGTGGACCGCCACCGGCGGAGCCAGCCAGGACTGGCAGCTCGTCTCCCTGTAGCGGCGACTTGGCGACGCGGGCGTGGCAGGCACGCCATGCCCGCGTGCGCCCCTGTCCGGCTGCCAGTTCCGGTCGGCCGGCCCTCGTCCCGCCGTCGATCACAAGGAAGTGGTAGCACATGGCCGTACTCCGAAGAAGCGCGGCGAGCAGCCTCGCCTGCGCCTTCGCGCTGGCTGCGGCTCTCACCGTCGCACCTGCGTGGCAGACCGCCCACGCGGCCACCGCCACGACCGCGTGGGAGTCAGGCAGGTTCACCGTCGACACACCGAACCTGGTGCGTCGCTCCGACGTGGTGCTGCGCCGGCCGAACGCCGCGCAGTCACAGTTCATGCCGCTCGGCAACGGCAGGCTCGGTGCCGCCGTCCGGGCCGCCGGCGGTTTCACCGCCCAGCTCAACCGCTCGGACACATATCCGGACCGCAAGTCGCCGGGATGGGTGACCGTCCCGGGACTCGCCAAGCTCACCGGCGCCTCCGACTACCAGGCCCACCTGGACCTGTACAACGGGACGTTCACCGAATCCGGCGGCGGCATGACCGCCACCGTCTACGTCCGCGCGGACAAGGACGAACTGGTCGTCGACGTCACCGGGGCCGATCCCACCATCCCGCAGACGGCCCGGCTCGCCCTGTGGTCCGGGCGATCACCGCAGGCGGATGCCGACGGCGCGATCGGCACGCTCGCCGAGACCTGGAAGGACACCGGCCGGCCCGGATCGGGCGGTGGCACGTTCGGCTCGCTGGGCGCGATCACCGCAGGCGGACAGGATGTCACCGCGAGCGTCGTGGACTCCCGCACGGTGCAGGTCTCCTTCACCCCGCACGCCGACGGCAGCTTCCGCATCGTGACCGCCGCACCGCACTGGACCGGCGGGGACGCCCGGAGCACCGCCGCAAGCCTGCTGGCGAAGGACACGACCAAGACGTCGTCCGGCCTCTTCGCGGCGCACCTGTCGTGGTGGCACTCCTTCTGGAACAGGGTCGGGCTGATCAAGTACTCCTCCGCCGACGGCACCGCCGACTACCTGGAGAGCCTGCGCACACTCGACCTGTACGACGCGGCGGCGCAGAGCCGCGGCCTCTACCCCGGTTCCCAGGCGGGCGTCGCGGACCTGTTCTCGGCGTACAAGGACTTCCACCGGTGGGATCCGGGCGCGTACTGGCACTGGAACCTGCGCATGCAGGTCCAGGCGAACCTGTCCGCCGGCGCCTTCGGCCTGAATGCACCCTACTTCCGCCTCTACCGGCGCAACCTGGCGAACATCCAGGCGTGGACCAAGGCTCACCTGGGCGACCGCACGGGCATCTGCGTCCCCGAGACCATGCGCTTCAACGGACAGGGCTTCGAGTACGAGACGTGGCTGTCCTCGCCGGGCCTGAACTGCGACTCGGCTTCCAGCCCGTACTACAACGCGCGCACCATGTCCACCGGGGCCGAGGTCGGGCTGTGGGTCTGGCAGCAGTACCTCATGACCGGCGACCGGTCCTTCCTGCGCGGCAACTACCCCCTCATGGCCGAGGCGAGCCGGTTCCTGCTCGCGTACTCGACCACGGGCGCGGACGGCTATCTGCACACCGCCCCGTCAAACGCGCATGAGACCCAGTGGGACGTCAAGGACCCCACCACAGACATCTCTGCCATGCGGGCCCTGTTCCCGGCGACCGCCAAGGCCGCCCGGGTGCTCGGCAAGGACGCCGGTCTCGTCGGACAGCTGAACACGGCCCTGGCGAAGATCCTCCCACTTCCCCGCACCGACGCGGCGACACAGTCCAAGCTGCTCACCGAGGCCGACGACGCCGACGGCACGGATGTCATCGCGCCCTCCTACGAGCCGTCGGCCGCCAAGCACAACACCGAGAACATCGGGCTGGAACCGGTGTGGCCCTACAACCTGATCGGCGACTCGGGAGACTCGTCCGACCTGGCCAGGCGGACGTACACGAGCCGCCCGAACAAGCAGGTCAACGACTGGAGCAACGACCCGATCCAGGCCGCCCGCCTAGGTCTCGGCGACGAGGTCGCCGCCACCTTGACCAGGCTGACCAAGAAGTACCAGACGCTGCCCTCGGGCCTGGCGACCTTCGTCGGCAACGAGCCCTACTTCGAGCAGCAGGGTGTGGCGGCCGCCGCACTCGGCGAGGCGCTGGTGCAGGACTACGACGGGCTGCTGCGCATCGCGCCCGCGCTGCCCTCCGGTTGGAACGCTGACGGCACGGTGTTCGTCCAGGGCGGCAGCAAGGTCTCGGTCCAGGTCCATGACGGGACGATCGGCACCGTAGGCGTCAACGCCGGGTCCACCGGGACCATCAGGGTCCGCAACCCCTGGCCGGGCAGGCAGGTCGAGGTCGTCGACGGCAAGGACGGGCACACCGTAGTGGTCCGTGCGACCAACGCCGCGCAGATCTCCGTCCCGGCCGTCAAGGGCAGGTCCTACCTCATCCAGCAGCCCTCCGACCCGGTCGGCGCCCGGCCGTTCGCCGCGGTGACCGCGACCCCGGCGGCCGACGTGCGCAGGCTCGGATCCGCGTCGATCGGCCTGGCAGCCATCAAGGTGCCCGCCGGCAGCCCCCTCGTCGGTGGAGCCTCCGGACGCTGCCTCGACGATCCGGGCGCCAGTACGGCCCCGGGCACCCGGGTCGACATCTGGGACTGCGACGTCTCGGCGAACCAGAAGTGGAAGTACACCTCCACGGGCGCCCTCACCACCAAGGGCCTGTGCCTGGACGCGAAGGACGGTTCGACCACCCCCGGTGCCCCGGTGATCCTGGGGACCTGCACCGGCAGCGACAACCAGCAGTGGACCTTCAGCTGACGGTGAAGACGTACAGACGCACCCTGGTCAGGGTGCGGGTCTCGAAGAAGTCACACGCGAGCAGTGCGTCTGCCTGATTGCGCAGTTGCTCATCGTCAGCAGGCGCAGGAGCGTGAAGGCGTTGGTCGCCGCGAGGTAGGCCAGACGCAGCACCACAACCGATCATGGTGCAGTCCGTCCTTGCCCAGGTGAAGACAGCGTGCGGCCGACAGCCCGCATTCCCACAACAGTGACGCTCTCCTCGCCGAAGCGCACCAGGAACCGGCGCTTGAGCACGGGCTGCAGCAGGTTGGGACAAGTACCGGAGAGCCGAAGACCCCCCAGGACCGGCCCCACGGGAACCACTCGCCAGGCAGACAGGCCACTTCCCACTTCCCGCCACCGCCCGTTCATCGCGCATCCCGCACACAACACTCGCGCTCACCTCACATCACTCGACGCGAAGCAAACTGATGTGAATGCTTCAGATTGCATATAAGCTCAGGTGAACCAGATGCTCCCGACTCCCGATCAGCGCGAGCGAGCCGGATGGGACGGAATGGAGAACAGTGAGATACGCAGGGGGAAGACGGCAGGGCGGGCGCACGGGCGCCGCACTGGCCGTCTGCGGGGTGTTGCTCGCGGGATGCTCCGGCGGCCACGGATCCGGCCCGAAGGGCGCGAAGCCCACGACGGGCCCGACCGCGTCAAGTACGGCGTCCGTGCAGGCCGGTGCCGGCGGCGGCACCAGTGGGACGCCCTTCCGGACCGACCCCGCACGGATGCCGAAAACACGGTCGGCCGCCCTGGAGTTGCTGAGGGCCGTCACCGCCGGACCGGAGAGCTTCGGCCCCGGCTTTGGGCGGCGCACCCCGTACGAGAGCGACCCGGCCGACTGGCCGGTGCTCGGCACCGACTGCGTATGGCAGCAGCAGGCGCTGCCCGGTGACGTGCTGGGCAGTCTCAGCCGGTACGGCAGACTTCCGGCGACCGGCGGCAAGGGCGAGGTCCACACCGCGGCGACCGTCACCCTGCACCGCACCGCGCAGCAGGCCGGCTGGGAGATCGCCGAGACGCTGGAGGAGGCGCTGCGCTGCCCCGACCAGCAGCTGCGGGACACGGAGCGGATCACCCAGCTGGACTCGGCCGGCTCCGGATACGACACCAACGACAACCTGTCCGCCGACGACGTCGTGATGGAGCTGGGCAACTACTTCAATCCCGCCTTGGCCGGGGGCGCGTTGTACTACGCGTGGTACCAGGCGCGGCTCGGGCCCGTCACCATCGCCGTCGCGGTCGAGGGCGGCAAAGGATACACCCGGAACGACCTGATGACCGTGGCGGCGCAGGCGGTCGCGGACATGGAGACGAAGGTGCGCAACGCACTGGGGGTGCAGAAGTGACCGACCGTTCGCTGCGGCCGTCCGACCCGTCCTTCGTCGGCGGTCACCGGCTGCTTGCCCGGCTCGGCGAGGGCGGCATGGGCGTCGTCTATCTGGGCCGTGCGGAGTCCGGGGCCCTTGCCGCCGTCAAGGTGATCCAGGCCGGTCACGGGGACGACGAGGAGTTCCGCGCCCGGTTCCGCCGTGAGGTGCGGGCCGCGCAGGGGGTGGACAGCCCGTGGGTGGTGAAGGTGACCGGAGCCGACCCGGAGGCCGGACAGCCGTGGCTGGCCACCGCGTTCGAGCCGGGCCCCTCCCTCGCCGAAGCGGTCGGCCGGCTCGGTCCGCTGCCGCCGCGGGCGGTACGGGTCCTGGGCAAGCTGCTGGCGCGGGCGCTGACGGCCGTGCACGAGACCGGTCTGGTGCACCGGGACGTCAAGCCCGGGAACATCCTGCTGGGCGCCGACGGGCCGCGGCTGATCGACTTCGGTATCGCGCGCTCCCCCCACGACACGGCCCTCACCTCCACCGACCTCGTGATCGGCACGCCCGGCTTTCTCTCACCCGAGCAGGCGGCCGGCGGCGAGTCGCTCTCGCCGGCGAGCGATGTGTTCTCACTGGGTTGTGTGCTGGCGTACGCGGCGACGGGACGCCTGCCGTTCGGCAGCGGGGCGGCCGACGCGCTGCTCTACCGGACCGTGCACGACGAGCCCGACCTGGACGGGGTGGAGCCGGAACTGGCGGCGGTCCTGCTGGGCTGCCTCGCCAAGGACCCGGACGATCGCCCCACGCCCGCCGAGCTGGACACGGCACTGGTCGAGGACGTGCCGTCCGGCACCGCGAACTGGCTGCCGCCGGAGGTGGTCCGGATGGTCGCCGAGCGGTCGGCGCAGATGCTCGCCCTGCCCGAGATCGAGGCCACCCTCGCCGAGCCGGCGACGGCCACCGGCCGGTCCCGCCGGGGCTTTCTGACGGCCGCGTCCACCGGGGCTGCCGTCCTGGCCGTCGGCGGCGGCGCGGCGGCGTGGGCCGCGCTGCGTGGGACCCACGGCGGCGGCTCGGGCAGACCGGCCGCGCCCGGCTGGGCGATCGGTGTACAGGCCGACCTCAGCGGCCCCGGAAAGGAGGTGGGCCAGGCACAGCTCCAGGGTGCGCAGCTCGCCGTCGAACAGTTCAACGCGCGCCGTGACAAGCCGTTCACGCTACAGTTGCGCACCGCCGACGACGGCGGCAGCACCGGCCACGCGGCCACAGCAGCACGCCGGCTCGCCGGCGACGACAGCGTGCTGGCGGTGCTCGGGTCCAGCACGGACCTGACGACCAAGGCCGCACTCCCGGTGTACGACGCGGCGTTGCTGCCGGTGCTCACCATGTCCGCCGGGCAGAACCTGTACCAGAACATCCGATCCTTCGTGCGCGGCCGGCCGCTGCACAACACGGTCGCGATGAAGCTGGTGTTCCTGTGGGCGGCGACGAGCGCGGCCTCACCCGTCGGCCTCCTGATGGACCGCAGCGGCGGTGACCTCTCCTGGATGACCATCCAGATGGCCAACCTCGTCGTCCGACAGTACGGACGCGCCACCCACCCCCGGGTCGTGCCGCCCGGGACGACCGATCTGCGGCCCGTCCTTGACGAGATGCGCTCGGCAGGCATCCAGGCCTTCGTCTACGCGGGCCCGCTCGACGGCGCGATCCGCGCGGCCCGCGGCCTGGCCGGCTTCACCGGGCCCAAGTACGCGATGGAACCCGCCCTCGACGCCCGTTTCGCCGCCGAGCCGACCGCTGACGGCTGGACGGTGCTGGCCAGCGCCATCGGCCCCGGAGCGGCCTCCGTCCGCGACTTCGCGCAGGCGTTCCGCACCCGCAGCGGCCACGCGCCCGGCTTCTGGGCGGCCGAGGGCTACGACGCGGCGAACCTGCTGATCGGCCGGCTCACGGCGACCGGAGGCAGACGGCCGGCCCGCAGGGATCTCATCGCCCCGCTCCAAGCAGCCAAGTACCACGGCATCACCCGGACCTTCGCCTTCGACTCCAAGACCGTAGGTACGCCCATGCTTGCCACGCCGGCCAGCTTCGTCCACCAGGTGCGTGACGGTGCCTTCGACTATCTGGGCCCAGCCCCGGACATCGCCCTCCCGCTGAGGGGCAAGTGACGGTGCGTCCGCTTCTCGCCGCCGACCCCGAGACCATCGGCCCGTATCGCCTGCTCGCCCGGATCGGAGCCGGCGGCATGGGCGTGGTCTACCTCGCCCGTTCCGAGGGCGGTGCCCTGGCCGCTGTCAAGGTGATCCGGGCGGAACATGCCGCCGATCCCTCCTTCCGGGCCCGGTTCCGTCGCGAGGCGCAGGCGGCGGCGCGGGTCGACGCCCGCTGGACCACTCCGGTGCTGGCCGCCGACCCGGAGGCCCCCGAACCGTGGCTCGCCACGGCGTTCGTGCCCGGCCCCTCGCTCGCCGAGACCGTCGCCGGGCACGGCCCGCTGCCCCCGGACACCGTACGAGCACTGGGGGCGCGGCTCGTCGAGGCACTCACCGCGGTGCACGCGGCCGGACTCGTGCACCGCGACATCAAACCCGGCAACGTCCTGCTCGCGCTCGACGGCCCACGCCTGATCGACTTCGGCATCGCCCGCGCGGGCGGCGCGACCGCGCTGACCGCAACCGACCTTGTGATCGGCACCCCCGGCTATCTGTCCCCCGAGCAGGCGCGGGCCCGGGGCGGCGAGCCGGGTCCACCGAGCGATGTGTTCTCGCTGGGCTGTCTGCTCGCCTACGCCGCGGCGGGCCGCCCGCCGTTCGGCACGGGCACGGCGGCGGCGGTGATCTTCCGCACCATCCACGAAGCCCCCGACCTCACCGGCGTCCCGGACGACCCGCTGCGCACGCTCATCGCCCGCTGCCTGAAGAAGTCCCCGGCCGCCCGCCCCACGCTCCCCGAACTCCGCACCGCACTGGGCCACTTCGGCACCGACGACTGGCTGCCGCCCGGCCTGCCCGCGCTCATCGCCGAACGCTCCGCCCAAGTCCTGGAACTACCCGAGCCGCAGCGCGCCGAGCCGCCGACGCTCGCGGCCGGGCCGCCCGCGCCGACCAGACGCCGCTTCCTGCTGCTGGGCACCTCGGCGGGGGTCCTGGCGGCGGGCGGCGCCACCGCGGCCTGGTACACCACCACCCGCTCCAGCGCGCGCACCCCTGCCGTCCCCACCCGTACGCTCGCCGTCCACGCCGACCTGACCGGCCCCGGCAAGGCACTGGGCTCGGCGATCGAGCAGGCCGTCCGGCTCGCCGTGTCCGACCACAACGCGCGCGTGGACCGCAGCTTCGACCTCGCGCTCCAGGTGCACGACGACCACGGGGAGGCCGCCCGGTCGCAAGCGGTGGCACGGCAGCTCACCGCCGACGGCCGGGTGTGCGCGGTCATCGGCCCCTCCTCGGACACCACCGCGCTCGCCACCCGGGACATCTACACCAAGGCGTCGCTGCCGACGGTGACCGCCTGGGCCGGCTCCGACGACCTGTACGCCACCGCGTCGTCCACACACCTGGCCGTGTTCCAGATCCGGCCGGCCGACTACGCGATGCCCACACCCCTGTTCCGCTACCTGACCGAGATCCACCCGGCCAGCCGCTGGGCCCTGATCGAGGACGACGCGGCCCGCGACTTCAGCTGGCTGATCGCCAGACTCCTGACGGAGAACGCCCCGACCCACGGCACGGTCACCACACACACCGTCCCCGCCGACAGCGACGACTTCGCCCCGGCCGCTGCCGCCGCCATCGCCGCCCGCGCCCAGGCCGTCGTCTACTGCGGCAACTCGCCTCAGCGGGCCGCAGCCTGCGCCCGGGCGCTGCGGACGGCCGGGTTCACGGGTACGGCCGCGGCGGCCCAGCCGGTGCTCGACCCAGCCTTCCTCGCCGCCGCAGGAGCGGCGGCCGAGGGCTGGGTGTTCTCGTCCACCTGGGTGGATCCGGTGCGCCTGGCGCCGGCCGCAACGTTCGTACGGGCCTTCACCCGGCGGTACGGAGTGCCGAGCGTCCCGGCCGGCGCGGCCGAGGCCTACGACGCCCTCGGCATGGTCGCCCACGTGCTCACCCAGTCCGGGACAGGCCCGGTGGACCCGGGCTCCCTGATCCTCCCGCTGCGGTCCCTGTCGTACCAGGGCATCACCCGCACCTTCGCCTTCGACGCCTCGACCGGCGCGGTGCAGTTGAACCCGGGCCTGTTCCTGTGGCGCATACGGCGGGGAAGGCCGGACTTCCTCGGGCAATACCAGCAGGTCAAAGCAGCGTGATGGGCCGGTCTCGGTACTTCCGCGACCAGGCAGGCGGGCCCGGGGCAGGTCCCGTAGGCACTGCGGGGGATGCCGCCGTCAGGTGGCATCTGCCGCGTCCTCCGGGGCCTCGGCCTCATCTTCTGGGTGGAGTGGCGGGTGAGGGTGCCAGGACGTCCGGCCTGGTGCGGAGGAACGCTCGGGCGACCTGGGTCAGCCACGCGGCCTCCGCCTCCACCGTGCCCGGTACCGGGCTGAGGCCGGGGACGGCCTCAGCGTCCGCGGTGCGCCGGCGACCGTGCCGGTGGTTGTCCAGGGCCGTGGCCAGAACCTCGGCCTCGCGTTGCGCATCGGTGGGCGCCCAGGTGCCGGCAGCAGGGTCGGCGTAGGGGCGTAGTGCGAGCTGGCCGTCCCTGATCTCGATGATGCGGCGGTAGAGGGCGAACTCGGCCTGCCACAGCGGGAGTCTGCCGCCTGGCTCGGCCAGCGGCAGGGCGATCTCCGGGAACTGCGCGTGCAGGGCCGCCCACAGTGGCTCCAGGTCGCGGTAGCTGCGGTACGCGCGCAGCCAGCGCAGCGGTGCGGCCAGCCGGGTGCTCCACAGCGTCACGGTCGCCGCGGCGACGGCCAGGGCCACGCAGATCATGCCGAGGACGTTGGAGAGCGTGTCCTCGCCTCCGTCCTGAGTGCCCCGTGTCAGGACGGCGACGATGTCGTCGAGGGACCAGAGTGTCCACAGGGTGCCGGCCGCGACCGCGGCGAGCGCCAGGCGAAGTCCGATCCGCGGCAGACCTCGCCCCGCCGAACGCAGGTGGCGGACGAGGACTCGGCCGAGCACGGCCAGGCACCAGAGGGCATAGCCGGTGAACAGCGCGTCGTAGCCCGCCATCAGCAGCCGCCCGGCGGTGTCGTGCAGCACTGCCGCGCCGCCGCTCCAGCCGGGACGGGCCGCCAGCAGGAGGGCGGCCGAGGTGAGTTGGACGGCCCATGCGGTGACCAGGTGGCGCCGCACTCGGTTCCGGCCCGGGTTCTCGGGTTCCGAGGACAGGGAGAGGGCGAACAGCATCAGAAAGCTCAGCGACGCCGTCTTCAGTGCGTCGCCGGCCAGGACGGCCGCCGTCTGCGGTACCAGGTGGGCGAGTCGGGTCAGGTTCGCCGGGGCGAGGACGACCAGCGAGGCCCCCATGCAGAACGCGAACCCGCACAGGTACCCGTGCACCGGGTCGGCTCCGGCGTACAGGGCCGTCATGATGCGGCGTGCACCGAAGCCGAGGAGGAGTGCGGCGGCGAGGAGAGCGGTCGCCTCAACCACTGGCCGCCCGCCCGTGCGGTGCGGTGAGCAGGGTGGCCAGCCGGGATCCGTCGGGCACCTCTGAGGCCGCCGTGAGACTGTCCTCCCGGGCGGCCCGGCAGCGGATGAGGGAGGCGACCAGTTCCGCCTCGCGCTCCTGGGGCTCGGTGTACACCGTTCTTCCCAGGACCCGTTCGACCAGCGAGGGCGGGAGGTTGGGCAGCAGGACGCGAGCGGCAGGGGAGAGCGAGGGCGGCGCCTCGTGGTGGCCGCAGATGAGGTGGGCCGCTTCGTGCAGCAGGATGTGCTGCTGGTGCAGTGCGGTGGTGTCGGCGGCGTAGACGATGCAGTCGGCGCGGTCGGTGGTCACCAGCAGGCCGCACGGTGTGTCGGTCCGCCCGGCCACGGGCACCAGGTCGATGGGCCTGCCCCGTTCGGCGGCGAGCGCGGCGATGAAGACGGCCGCGTCGAAGGGCCGCGGCAGCGACAGGGCCTGGACCCTGCGCCGGTGCCGCTTCGTCAGCGCTCCGCGGCGCCGATCGGTCCACACCTGCGATACCTCTTCCGCTTCCCCTGCGCGCGTGGTGGGTCGGTGCGCGTCAACTCTGCTTGCCGTGCCCGGCGGTCCCCTGCTCCCTGCGTGCGAGGACGTCGATGATGTCGCTGATGGTGCTCACACCCTCCGGGGAGAGGTTCACCGCGCGCAGGGCGACACTGCGCACCCCGGCGTCACGCAGCGCCCCGAGCAGTTCCAGTTCCCTGGCGATGGCCGCGCCCTGGTCGTCGTCGAAGAAGTATGCGACGGGTACCTGGAAGAAGCCCGCGAGCGCTTCCAGATGACGCTTGGTCGGATTGTCCCGTCGGCCGGTGCGCAGTTGCCACAGATAGGTCGCGGAGAAGGACTCACCGCTGGCCTCGCGGCAGGCCCGCGCGACCTCCTCGTGGCTGTACGGCTCATGGTCGGGCCGACGTACGACCCGGAAGAGCGCGTCGATCTTCTCGGCCAGCGTCGATCCCCGCTGGTCCTGTTCCGCCGCGGACTCACGCTGACTGGCCATCCGACGTGTCCCCCTTCCTCTCCTCGCTCATTCATCCTAGCTGAGGCATTCATCCTGGCTGAGACAGAAGATGCGCCTCAGACCCTGTACTCGTGACCGGCGCGGTCTCCGCAGGCCGGGGTCAGCCGAACAGCACCAGATACGTGATCTCGCAGGCGGTCAGATAGAGCGCCACTCCGATGAGCAGCAGGTACCACGGCGACAGCCGCTGACGCACGGCCCAGATGCCGCCCAGCAGTGCGACGAGCGCCGCCGCCACAAGCCCGAGCCATGGCACCGCCAAGAGGATCAACCACACCCCTGCATCGCAGACCGGCGCGGAGCCGCCGGGGCCGCTGGTGCCGCAGCTGTCCCCCGCGAAGAGCATCCCGAACGAGAAGAGCAGGTCGGCGAGGACACCGACCGCCGCGAACACCGCCAGGACCACGATGAACCCGACGGGCAGCCGGGGCGGCCGCCCGGGGCCGTATCCCGGCGACCACCTCTGCCCGTATGAATGGAATGAGTTCATACATTCATGCTAGCTTACGCGCGTCGACCGTCGAGGAGGCATGACCATGGGGGACACAAACGCACAGGTCGTCCTGCGCCCGAGCACGGGCAACCGCAGAACGGTGATCGCACTCATGGTGGCGGGAGACCTGGCCTTCATGGCGCTCCCGATCGTCGTGGCCTCGACGCAGAGCCCCACGACGGTCGCCGTACTGGCCGTGTTCTGCGCCTTGTCCATGGCCGTGATGACCTTCCTCCTGCTCCGACTGGCCAACAGCCGGGTCGAGATCGGGCCGGACAGAGTCCTCGTCCACGCCTTCCTTCCTCTCAAGCCCTTCGACATGGCCCGCGCCGACATCGTCGCGGTCCAGCGGGCTTCGGGCGTCCGCACCGGCGACTTCGGCATCCCCTACTCCAGGTACTACCTGCCCCGCCTCCAGCTGAAGGGCGGCAGGAGCATCCCGGTCCACGCGCTGACCTCGGGCACGGAGACACAGCTCGAAGAGCAGGCCGACCGGCTGGAGAAGGCACTGGAGCTGTGCAACAGCTGAGATGAATGACAAGAGAGACATGACCGAGCAGAACGATGTCCCCGCCCCTCCGTCCGGACCGCACCGCGGCCCCCTGCTCCCACTGCGCCACCCCGCTGTCACCGGCGCCCTCGGCCTCCTCTTGGGACTGGCCGCGGTCGGCATACCCGTTCTGGTCGGCGGCAACGGTGACTCCGCCTTCGGCACGACCAGCAGCGGCCCCCTCCGCGCGCCCGCCGACCTGAACGGGTTCACCTCCTTCCCCGACATGGAGCGCGCCCAGGCCACCAACGCGTACCAACGCGCATCGGCGAAGCGGCATGCCATCGAGGACGTCCGCAGCGGGCAGCGGTTGTCCGACGACTACGGCGGCGCGGTCGCGATGGTGCGCTCCTATGCCGACAGGCCGCAAGAGAACTTCCTCGATCTGCGGGCGGTCCGCAGCGACTCGCCCAAGCCCTACGTCCCCTACGAGGACCCGGTCGACACCGGCGCCGCCGTACCGTACGACCAGTTGCTGACCTACGGGAACGTCTCCTGCGTCGTGATCAACACATTCACGGCCGCCGGAAGGAAACCCGCGCCGGACAGCGTGAACACGTCCTACTGCCAGCGCAGCGGAGGCGGCCTGACCGTACAGATCCGCATCCACGGCGGGCCCCTGATCCACCACCCGGACCAGGTCGCAGCACTGGTCGACAAGGCCTGGAGCGACCTGTCCTGACCGGAACCACGCCCTGGCAGCATCCACAAGGGGAGGGAACGGCATGGCGAAGAAGAAGGTCGAGTACGCCGCCGGCAAGGGGGTGTTCCTCACGTTGAACGAGATCGTGGCCTGGGCCCAGGACGCGATGCGCTCGGGCGCGTCGGGTGATGAGGTCGTCGAGGCACGGGCGTCGTTCAGCGGACGGCTGCAGAGGATCGCCGTAGCGGTGGAGGACGCGACGCTCAGGAAGGGCGAGGACGCCGGGCCGTGAGACTGCGAAAACTGCCGAGGTCCAGCGCCGACGGACGATCAGGAGGGTCCGCCGAATTCCGACCCCCCGGACCACTGGACCCGCCAGGCTCTCCGACCATCCCCGTTCGGCCGGTCGTGCAACCCTCTCGGTCGAGCGCTGTTCGCGACCGTGGCCGGACAGAACACCTCAGGAGGGGCACAGGATGACCACAGTACGGTTGGCCTTCATGCGGCCGACGTGGGAGATGGTCTTGTACGGCTGCCTGCCGGCCCTCCTGACGGTGATCGTGCTCAGTGAGACCGGCACCGCAGGTCCCCGCACAGCCATGCTGATCGCGGCCGGGATCGTCGTCATCGCCGGGGCGACGCCTCACACCTACTGGCTCCGGGCAGACGCGAACGGCCTCACCATGACGCGGCTGCTCGTCCGGCGCACCTACCCGTGGCCGGCCGTCCATGGACTCAGAATGCGGTTCCGAGAGGACGGGGAAGTCGGCGGTCGCTATGTCACCCTCCAGCTACGCCTCACCGATCCCCCCGGACTGCACTGGGGCCCGTTCCTCGGCAAGCTCACGGTCAGTGATGGCGACCTCCCGCGCGGCACCGAACCCCGCGCCCTCGCCGATCTCTTCGCCCTGTTCGGCACGTACGGCCTGCACGTCGACCACCCCGAGTTCGCCAACGCCGTCCTCGCCGCACACCGCCTCCCCCCTCTCCCGCCCCAGCCCGTCAGACGCGTGCCGACCGGCCCGGTCCCCACGCCGCAACAGGCCTACGCCGACGCCCCGAGTATCGAGGATGAGCGTCGCCACCTCCGCCACAGGCCGTCGTTCCCCCGCAAGCTTCGCGAGTACCTGCTGCGCTGCGCCGCGATGTCCGACCGGGTGGCGCTCCAGACCGACGACACCGTCTCCGCGGACGTCGTCCGCGCACTACGGGAGGCCGACCAACTGGCCGAGCACGACCAGGTCGTGGCCGACGACGACCGCCGTGGGTATGTGCGTCAGCAGTACCTGATCTGGCGCAACAGCAGGCCGTAGACGTACACGAGCCCATGGGCGCGGCGAAGGCTTTCCGAGCCGCCGGGTGGTCTCCGTTGTTGGTCAGGCAGACAGGCCGGTCGCACGGCCGGAAAGTCAGAGTCGGACATGACTGTCCGGCGGTTGCGCCCAGCCGGTCGGCCGACGACGGAAAGGGAGAGAACAGTGGGCGATGAGCGTGTCGGGCAGCTGCGCTTCGAGGCGCCGTATCGGTACCGACGGTCGGGCCGGAGAATCCTGATCGTCAGCTCGGCCGCTCTGGTCGGTGTCATCGCCTTCATCGACGCCACAGCGACCGACGGGCGCGATCCGGCGTGGATCGTGATCAGCGCGATCGGCGTGATCGGTGCCTGCTTCTACTTCGCCGCCTTCGTGGGTCCGTTGTGCGGCAGCACCACGGTGGACGCCAAAGGTCTCACCACGCGCACCCTGCTGAGGACGCGTGTGGTCACCTGGCAGGAAGTCCAGTCCTTCAGGTTCTCCCGCAGCAACCGCCTCCACCTCGTTCGGGCGCAGCTGTACAAGGGGCGGCCGCTCACCCTGCCCGGTCTGGTCGCCGAGAATGCCGGCGACCCGGAACTGAGCTCACGCCTCGACGAGTTGGCCGCATGGATCACAGCCCTGGCCGATGCGGCGACCGAGCAGTCCGGTTGAACACCGGCCCGCGCCGCCGAGGGCAGTTCCGCTTTGCGACGGACGACAAAGACCTGCTCCAGCCGGCCTCGTTGTCCCGGACCAGCATCCTGGGCACGGCACCCCAGGCCGTCGACAGGGAGCGGGACAGGGAACGGATCGGACCTGTCAGCGGGCGGTCCAGCCGCCATCCAGGGGGATCGAGCTGCCCGTGACGGAGCCGCTGTGCTCGGTGCAGAGCCACAGGGCCGCCGCGGCGACCTCCGCCGGTTCGATCAGGCGCTTGATCGCGGTGCGGTCGAGGAACACCTGGTCCATCACGTCCGCCTCCGGTATGCCGTGGGCGAGCGCCTGCTGGGCGATCTGTTCCTCGACCAGGGGCGTGCGGACGTAGCCGGGGTTGACGCAGTTGCTGGTCACGCCGTGTGCGGCACCCTCCAGGGCGACCACCTTGCTCAGCCCCTCCAGGGCATGCTTGGCGGCGACGTACGCCGATTTGTAGGCGCTGGCCCGCAGACCGTGCACCGAGGAGATGTTGACCACCCGGCCCCACCCCCGCGCGTACATGGCGGGCAGGGTGCGGCGCAGGATGCGGAACGGGGCCTCCACCATCACCCGCTGGATCAGCGCGAAGCGCTCCGGCGGGAACTCGTGGACGGGTGCCACGTGTTGCAGCCCCGCGTTGTTGACCACGATGTCGGAGTCGTCCGGCAGCGTGTCCACGGCCTCGGGTTCGGAGAGGTCGGCCACGACGGCGATGCCGCCGATTCGCTCCGCCACCTCCTTCGCGGCCTCCGCGGCCCGGTCCACCACGTAGACCTCGGCCCCGGCCGCGGCGAAGCCCTCGGCACAGGCGCGGCCGATGCCACTGGCCGCGCCGGTGACCAGGGCCTTGCGGCCCGCGAGGAAACTCTCAGCGGAGTTCTTGGTGCTGTCCATGGCGGAACACGGTAGGGAGGAAGCCCTCCGCAAGACACATGGGTCGGTCACATATTTCCGAACCATGAGGTGGGGGCCGACACCATGTGTGCCCCGGCTACATCGGCTGCCGCCTTCCTGGGCGCCCTTCACATATCGCGGTCCGGTCACCGGTCGTACGGTCCGCATCCAGCAAGCCCGTACGCCCCTCTCCCCCACTCATCGGAGCCGCCCCATGCATGCCTCCACCGTGCGCAGACTCTTCAGGCGCACCGCTGCGACCACCGCGCTCGGTGCCTTCGCCGCGGGCCTGAGCCTGGTCACCCCTCTCGCACCCGCCACCCCGGCCGCCGCGGCCTCCGGCACCTTCCAGCAGGTCACGAGCTTCGGCTCCAACCCCGGCAATCTGGCGATGTACGAGTACGCGCCGGCGAACCTCCCGGCGGACGCCCCGCTGGTCGTCGCCCTGCACGGCTGCACCCAGTCGGCGAGCGACTACCACACGCACTCCGGCTGGCAGAAGTTCGCCGACGAGTGGGGTTTCGCCGTGGTCTACCCGCAGACCAGCACGGCCAACAACAGCCTGTCCTGCTTCAGCTGGTTCGACTCCACCAAGGACACCCGGGACGAGGGCGAGGCGGCCTCGGTCAAGCAGATGGTCGACACCGCCGTGGCGCAGTACGGCTCGGACCGCGGGCGGGTCTTCGTCACCGGCCTGTCCGCCGGTGGCGGCATGACGGCCGACCTGCTGGCCGACTACCCGGACGTGTTCGCCGCCGGCGCCGTCGACTCCGGGCTTCCCGCCCAGTGCGCCACCACGCAGAGCGCGGCCTCCGGATGCCAGTACAGCAGCCAGAACCTCACGCCTCAGCAGTGGGGCGACAAGGTCCGCAATGCGTACCCCGGATACACCGGGCCATGGCCGCGGGTGGCGATCTGGCAGGGCACGTCCGACACCACCGTCACCCCGGTCAACGGCACCGAGCTGCGCGATCAGTGGACCGACGTGTGGGGCGTCGGACAGACGGCCTCCAGCACCCAGACCCTGACGGGCGGCACCACCGAGAGCATCTACGACGACTCCTCCGGCAAGCCCGCTGTCGCCCTCTTCTCGGTCTCCGGCATGACCCACGGCCTCGCCGTGAACCCCGGTTCGGGTGCCGACCAGTGCGGCAGCACGGGGACCTACTACCTCACCTCCATCTGCTCCAGCTACTACACCGCGAAGTTCTGGGGCCTGGACGGCTCCGGCGGCGGCTCCGGCAGCAGCGGCCTGCCGGCGCCCTCCGGGGTGACGGTCACCGGCACCACCGACACCGGCGTCTCGCTGTCCTGGACCTCCGTCGGCGGCGCCACCTCGTACGACGTCTACCGCGACGGCACCAAGGTCGGCTCCGCGACGAGCACTTCGTACACCGACACCGGACTGCCCCCCGGCACCTCCTACCGGTACAGCGTCGCCGCGGTCGGCTCCACCGGCGCCGCCGGCACCCCTTCGACGCCGGTCACGGCGACCACGACCGGCGCCGCACCCCAGTGCTACACCGACAACAACTACAACCAGGTGGCGGCCGGCCGCGCCCACCAGAGCGGCGGCTACACCTACGCCAACGGCTCCGACCAGAGCATGGGCCTGTACAACG
Source organism: Streptomyces camelliae (assembly GCF_027625935.1). Classification (NCBI taxonomy): domain Bacteria; kingdom Bacillati; phylum Actinomycetota; class Actinomycetes; order Kitasatosporales; family Streptomycetaceae; genus Streptomyces; species Streptomyces camelliae. The sequence continues at coordinate 8,829,883 of NZ_CP115300.1, read as the reverse complement.
TCGCCGTCACTCACACCCTGAAGGAGACGTCCCCGGGCTACTTCGTCCTCGCCGACAGCGGCTGCTGAGCAGACGCCCCGGGGTGAGTCCTGGTCAACGCCCGGTACGGTGCGCTCGGCGAGCCTCCGCGGCCCAGCAGCGGCCGTACAGCCACACGTACGGGGTCCAGCCGTGGATTCACATGGTCGTGGGGCCGGGCGAGACCCAGGCGGATCCGGGATTGCGGGATGTCCGACGCCGCTCGGGGCCCGCTGTCGTGCCGCTCCGATAGCATGATCGACCCCACGACGAGCGTCCTCACCGCTCGTCCTTCACACATCGGCTAGAGAATTGACATCCATAACATCGCGGTTGTTTTCGCGAATAAACAGCAGAATCAAGCCCGCCGGGTGGCGTCAGCCACGAACGCTGCTGTGGGCCACGGCGGGTGCGACGGCCGTCGGATTCCTCATCACGCTGGAAATCGCCGCGCGTCACTACGGGTTGCCCGGGCCGATCACCAATCAGGCGAAAGAGGTGATATTCCCGCCGAAATCGGGTTTCCTCTTGTACGCCAGCATGGCGTTGACGATGGTGGTGCTCACCTGGCGGGAGCGGTTCATCGCGGCGGGTGCCGCGATCGGCATCGACCTCGTTGTCTTCCTGGTGCGGTGGGCGCTGGGCATCAGAGTCACCGACGGCCACCCCTTCGGCAACGGCGCGCTGTGGGTGATCCTGGGCTGCGCTGTCATCGCGGTCACGCGCCGCGCGGGGCGGGAACGGGTCCTGCTGTTGAAGGGTGTCGGGCTCGGCCTGCTGCTGGTGGCCGGCCGCAAGGCCGGCGACATCTGGCTGCTGATCACGTCGAGGACCCGCCCTACGGTGCTCGACCAGTACGCGGCGACCGCCGATCACGCGCTGGGCAACCCGTCATGGCTGGCCGGCCGGATCGTCAGGGCCAGCGGTCCGATCGGCTCCCACGTGCTCGACTACGTCTACATCCAGCTCGCGGTGGCCGCGGTCGTCGTCGCGATGTACCAGCTGCGCCACGTGGCGGTCGAGCGCCGATTCCCGCGCCACCATCTGGTGCGCACCTTTCTGGTCATCGGCCTTCTCGGTCCGGCCGTCTACATGATCTTCCCGGTGGTCGGTCCTGTCTTCGCGTACGGCACGGGAGGCGGGCACTGGGCGGTGGCCGACGTCTGGCCCCACACGCCGCCGCCGGTGCATGCTCCGCACCCCATACCGTTCGACGAGATCACCCCGCGCAACTGCATGCCCAGTCTGCACACGGCATGGGCCACCACCATTTTCATTCATTCCCGCAAGGGTCCGCGCATTCTGCGGTTCGCGGGCACGTTCTGGCTGATCGCCACGCTCGGCGCGACGCTGGGATTCGGTTACCACTACGGCGTGGACCTCGTCGCCGGCGCCGTCTTCGCGCTCACCGTCGAGGCGGCTCTGCGCGCGCTCGAACGTGGCTGGGACCGGTCGGGAACACAGCTGGTCGCGCATGGCGCGACGGTCTTCGCCGCGCTCCTGGCGTCCTATCGCTTTCTGCCGTTGGAGATGGCCCACCATCCGTGGGTGTCCGGACCACTCGTCGTTCTGGCGATGGCCTCGGTGGTTCACGGCTACGTACGGACCACCACCCTGTGGGAAGCCACGGCACGCGTCACCGGCCCCCGGGGTGCGGTCCCCGTCACCCCGGAGGCGGTGTCCCCGTGACGTCACCGAGGGAGAGGTGACCGGCCGTGGGCGTCAGCTCTTGCCGGACAGCCGCCAGATCTGGTTCTTCTTGGTGCTCAGGGCACTGGCCGGGTCGCAGGTCCACTGGTGGACCAGGGCGCCGGCCGTGGTCGAGACGCCGCTGACGTCGACGCACTTGCCGCTGTGCACGGCGACCAGCTGGTAGTCCTTGCTGTTGCCGAGCGCGGTCACCGGGTTCAGAGTGAACATCTGGTTCGTGGCGCCGTTGCAGGTCCACTGAATGACGGGTGCGCCGTCGGCCGTGGAGGCGCCCGAGACGTCCAGGCACTTACCACTGTGCTCATTCACGACGGTATAGGTGTTCGCCCGGCCGGCCACCGGCTTGAAATCGAGCATCTGCTGGTAGCCGCCCTCGCAGTAGTACTGCTGGTACTGCGTGCCGTCGGCGGTGCTGAGGTTGGTGTCGTCCAGGCACTGACCACTGTGCTCGGCCACCGCGACGGTGGAGACGGTGGTGTTCGACGGCGGCAGCAGCGTGACCGTGTAGCCGTCCGCGGAGTCCGTCCACGGCACGCTCACCGAAGCCGAGTTCCCGCTCACCGTCAGGGTCTGGTCGGAGACCGTCACCGGACCCGTCACCGCGCCGCCGCCGTTGTTCGGTATGCGCTGGACTATTGCGCGGACCTGGCCGTTCTCCACGACCGAGGTGGTGTCGAGACGGTTGAGGCTGACGGTGACGTTGCCCGTGTTGCCGTTGCTCCCGAGCAGGATCTTCGCGTTCCGCGCGGAGTTGTCCTTCGTCGCCAGCCCGTCGGTGTTCGTACCGGGCGTGAGGTTCACGATGTTTCCGGTCTGGGAGCCGTAGTACCGGTACAGGAACCACTCGCCCAGCGGCAGGTACTGGCCGGCACTGTTCTTGGTGAGCAGGTTCGCCTCGAAGTCGTGCAGGTTGGCACCCCACGCCCAGTTGGCGCGCAGTCCGTCCGCTCCGGCGCGCTCCAGACGGGAGATGTACCAGCCGCCGCGGCCGGGGTTCTGCTCGTTACTGGCGCCGTACTCGTTGATCTGGAAGGGGCGGCTCGTCGTCATCGACCGCGCCGACAGCAGGGACTTGAGGGAGTTGCTGTGGGCGACCGGATCGCCGGGGAGGTCGTGCCAGCTGTAGATGTCCGGCGCTACGTTGTTCGCCTTCACGTAGTCGAGGTACGTGGTCCACCAGCCGTTGTCCACCGTGGGGTGGCCGCAGGTGCTGGCGCCGACGACGACGGCGCCGGGGATGGCGGCCCGAATCTTCTGGTAGGCGCGCTTCCACATCTCCAGGTACTGGGGCATGCCGGAATTCCAGAACCCGGGGCAGTCGGGCTCGTTCCAGATGTCCCACTCGATGTCGGTCATGCCGGCCGCTTTCACGTCGGAGAGCAGGCGGTTGTAGAAGGCGTCGAAGCTGGACCAGTCGCCGTTGTCACCGGGGAAGGTGGGGCTGGTGGTGCCGTCGGCGCCCCACAGGTCGTGCGGCAGGATGACGAAGGTTCCGCCCAGCGCCTTGGTGCGCTTGTACTGGGCCAGGGTGGAGTTCCACCGGCGGTCGTACTTGCCGGCGACCCAGCCTCCCGGGCTGTCCAGCTGGGCGCCGCCGGCTCGCTCCAACTTCCACTTGATGTCCTTGTAGAAGTGGTCCTGGGGCAGCGAACCGTCCTCGGTCATCCCGTAGAGGGTGCCCGAGGCATGGTACGTAGGGGCGCCCCCGGCGACGGAGAAGTCGACGGCGACGGTGGTGTCGGCGGCCTGCGACGGGCCGGCGGGTACCAGGGTGGTGGCCAGGGTGGCCAGGAGGACGGCCGCGGACGAGATGGCTCGGCGTCTGGCGCGTGATGCGCGTCGGGACGGTGCGGAGAGCGACTTCATTGTGCGACTCCTAACAGGGTGGGGGGAAGGACCGGGGACTGAACGGCCCCCGGAGCTCGCGGAAGGCGGCCGGTCAGCGGCTGCCCCGGTGTGCGTGTGCTTCGGCCAGCAGGAGGTAGCTGCTGGCGGTCCAGGTGTAGGCGCGGTCGCGCAGGCCCGTTCCGGTGAGGGCGTCGAAGTTCTCGGCGAACCCGTGGGTCTCGCACAGGGCGCGGAAGCGGGCGCTGACGTCGTCGGCCAGCCGGTGGTGGCCGGCGCGCCGCAGGCCGTCCTCGACCAGGACCGTGGCGGGGGCCCAGATGGGGCCGCGCCAGTAGCCGTCGGCGAGGTAGTGCGGGGAGGTGGTCAGTTCCGTGGCGAGGCCGTACGGGGTGAGGTGGGCCTTGATGTGGTCGGCCAGCGCGCTGCTGATCTCACCGGGCAGGTGCTCGCCCAGCACGATGGGCATCAGGTCGAGGAGACTTGCGCTGCTCCAGGTGTCCCCGCCGGCGGCTCCCCGGGCGACGAACCGTTCGCCGGTCCACAGCTGGTCGAGCAGCGCCGTCTGTGTCTCCTCGGCCGCGGCCGCCCATCGGAGCGCCGCGTCCGCCTCACCCAACTCCTCGGCCAGGTCGGCGAGTTCGCGCAGCTGGAGGACGAGGAAGGCGGCCAGGTCAGCGGTGACGACCACCCGCTCCGGGTCGAAGGTGGTGGCGTTGTCCCAGCCGCTGTCGTTGCCGTGCTGGTAATAGGCCAGTTCGGCGCCGGGGGCTCGTCGCGCACTGAGCCAGAAGTTCGTCCAACGCTCCAACCGGGCGTACACCTGGGCGAGTTCAGCCTGGCCGGGAGGCGTCGGCAGACGGCGGCGCAGGTGGCCGAAGGCCCAGCCGTGAATGGGGGGCTTGACGAAGTTGTACAGGACCTCGGAGTGGGTGACCGAGTCGGGCAGGGCGCCGCTGTCGTCCTGGTGGTCGAAGGGAAGATGGAATTGATCCAGCGCCAGCTCCGGCGAACCCGGCGCCAGAGCAAGGGCGTTGAAGCAGTGATCCCAGCTCCACACCTTGTCCATCCAGTGCTTGGACATCAGCACGGCGGGCCGGGTGACCAGACCCGTGGGCCGTACGGTCGCCGACCAGACCACGTAGGCCGCGAGTTCGGCGGCCGGTGTGGCGGACGAACGCCAGGGGGCCACCGCGTCGACGAAGTCCACGAACGCGCGCTGTGCGCTCTCCACGATCTCGTCGAAGGTCGCCGAGGACGTGTACGGCGGGCGGGCGGTGTCGAATTCCTCGACAGCGATCTCCCAACTACCGCCCGCGTCCTCGGTGATGGCCAGACCGCGGTCGGCGCTGCCCAGGGCCTGGGCTCCGGCCGCCTCCGCGAGGGTGCCGGACAGCACGGTCACGCGATAGCGGCGCCCGGTCTCGTACGACGTGAACACGTGCGCGCCCGCCGCCGGATCATGGAAGAAGTACGTCCCGCTGAACGGGGTCAGTGCCTGCGCGGCGGCGTAGACGCCTATGCCCAGGCCGCTCCCCCGCAGCCGTACGGTGTCCGGCGACTCGTAGGCGAGGTCGACACGCCCGCTCTCGCCGATCCAGCTGAGCAGGCCCGGCGTCGCCTCGACGCGGGTCTCGGCGCGGTCGCCGATCGCAGGGTTCATGGGGACGAGGCGCAGGACACCGTGCATGCCGTTCTGGTGCGAGACGAGGTGGAGATCCTCGGCGTAGGTCTTCTCCGCGATGACGGGCGAGATGTCGAACCAGGATCCGTAGGTACTGAACGGAATGTCATGGACGGAGAAGGCCGGGCCGGACGGTGCGGCGGTCATGTGGCGTGACTCGTTTCTGGGACAGAGGGCGACAACAGGGGGCTCTATGCAGGTCGGGGTGAGGACACCGCCCTGAAGGGGCGCGGGGCTGTGTCTGATGTGCGGCTACCGCCGCGTGGGCGCGACCAGCCACAACGCACCCGCAGACAACAGACGGCAGCTCAGTCCTTCACCGCACCGGCGGTGACGCCGGCCGCAACGTACCGCTGAGTAAGAACAAGAATCACCGCGGCCGGCAGCGAGGCCACGACGGCGGTGGCCATGATGGCATTCCACTGCTGGTTGTTGTTGCCGATGTAGTGGTAGATGCCGAGGGTGATCGGTTCATGGGCGCCGCCGTTGACCAGCGTGCTGGCGAAGACGAAGTCGGACCAGGACCACAGGAACGCGAACAGGGACACCGTGACGACGGCGTTGCGGCTCATCGGCAGCACCACGGACCAGAAGGTGCGCAGGGCCCTTGCCCCGTCCACCTGCGCGGCCTGGAGCAGTTCGCTGGGGATGCCGGACATGAACGCCGTGAAGATCAGCACCGCGAACGGGACGGCCAGGGTGGAGTCGGCGACGATCAGGCCGGGAACGGACTGCAGCAGCCCGAGTTGCAGGTAGATGGCGTAGAAGCCCATCGCCATGATGATGCCGGGAATCATCTGCGCGGCCAGCAGCACGAAGCTGAGGATGCCGCCGCCGCGCGGGCGCAGTTTGGCCAGCGCGTAGCCGGCGGGGGCGGACAGCAGCACGGTCAGCAGGACGGTGCCCAGACCGATGACGAGGCTGGTGCCGAGGTAGGGCAACTGCTCGTCGAGGACGGTGCGGTAACCGGCCAGGGTGCCGTGCAGCGGCAGCAGGTCCGGTGGGCTCTTGCGCATGTCCTGGTCGCGGGTGAGGGACACGTTGAGCATCCAGTAGACCGGGAAGAGCATGATCGCGGTCAGTACGACGCCGATCGTGGTCTTCACCCACGTACGCCTGCGTATGCGGCTCATGACAGGGCCTGCTTTCGCTGCACCCGGACGTAGACCAGGCCGAAGACGAGCGCGGCGACCACGAGCAGGTTGCCGACGGCCGCTCCCGGACCGAAGGCCGGCAGGAGGTTGCCGAAGCCGAGTTGGTAGGACCAGGTGGCGAAGGTGGTGGAGGAGTCGGCCGGGCCGCCCTTGGTCATGATCCAGATGATGTCGAAGACCTTGAGCGTGTAGACCAGCCCCAGCAGCAGGGTGATCGCGGACACCGGGCGCAGCAGTGGGAAGGTGATGTTCCAGAACCGCCGCCAGGCACCCGCCCCGTCCAGCGCTGCGGCCTCGTACAGGCCGGCCGGGATGGACTGCAGACCGCTGTAGAGCACGACCAGGTTGAACGGGACGCCGATCCAGATGTTCGCGATGATCACCGAGGTCAGTGACCAGGACGGCGAGGTCAGCCAGTTGACCGGCCCGATGCCGACGGCGTGCAGGGCGGCGTTGACGATGCCGGATTCGCTGTTGAGCATCCACGACCAGGTGGAGGCCGAGACGATCAGCGGCAGCAGCCAGGGCACCAGGAACAGGGCGCGCAGGGTGGCCGACAGCCGGAAGTGCTGGTTGAAGAAGACGGCGAGGGCGAGCCCGATGGCGTACTGGAAGGCGAGGCACACGGCGGTGAACACCGTGGTGTGAAGCAGGGCCGGGGCGAACGTCGGGTCGTCGAGGACGGTGCGGTAGTTCTTCAGGCCCGTGAAGGGCGCGTCGCCCTGGACGAAGGACCGGACGGTGTAGTTCCGCAGGCTCAGGTCGATGTTGCGATACAGCGGATAGGCGTAGAAGAGCGCGAGGTAGAGGGTCACCGGGGTGAGGAATCCCCAGGCGGCCCACTGTGTGGAGGCGGGCCGGCGGCGCTGTTCGCCGCGGGCTGGGGGCGGGGCGGCGGCCGCCCCGTTCCGGGCGGGCGCGGAACGGTGATCCGGCGGATGTGTCGTCTGTTTCATCGGGCCCACGTCACTTGACCGCGGCCTGCGCCGAAGTGAGCGCATCCTTGGGCGACTTGGATCCGCTGAGTGCGGACTGAACGGCCTTCCACAGCTGCTCGGAGATCGTGGGGTACTTGGTGCCCAGGTCGTCACTGGTGCGGCCCTTGGCCGTCCTGACCGCGGCCACCCACGGCTTCAGCCCGGAGTCCGCGGCCACCTGCCGGTCCTGGACCTCGCTGGTGGGGGCCACGTAGGACAGGGTGGTGTCCGTGGTGTAGAGGTTGTCGGTGCTGGTCAGACAGGTCACGAGCTTCTGGGAGGTGGTGTAGCGCCCGGTGTCCTTCTGGACCGGGACGGTGACGAACTCGCCGCCGGTCGGGGCCGCCGCGGTGCCGCCGTCGGTGCCGGGGATGGGCAGCACCCCGTAGTCGAGGCCGGCCTTCTTGGCGCCCGCGAGCTGCCAGGTGCCGTTCTCGCTGAACGCGTAGTCGCCACTGGCGAACTCCTGCCAGCTGGTGGTCTGGGTGTTGTTGAGCACCGAGTTGGGGGCGTAGCCGTTCTTCAACCAGCCCTGCCAGAGGGAGAGGGCGGACACGGCCTGGGGGGAGTCGAGTTCGGTCAGCTTGGCTCCCGAACCCCAGAACCAGGGCAGGAACTGGAAGCTGCCCTCCTCGGTGCCGATCGCCGAGAACGTGATGCCCTTCTTGCCCGCCTTCTTGACCTTCTCCAGCGCCGCTGTCAGCGACGTCCAGTCCTTGACCGTGGCGATGTCCACCCCGGCCTCCTTCAGCACCTTCTTGTTGTAGTAGAGAGCGAGGGTGTTGGCGCCGATGGGCGTGCCGTAGGTCTTGCCGCCCGACTGGCCGGCCGCGAGCAGGTTGGGGTCGGTCTTCGAGGTGTCCAGCTTGTTGTCCTCGGTGGTGGTGAGCACGCCCGCCTCGGCGAGGGTCGACACCACCGGGTTGTCGACGATGAGGACGTCCGGGGCGTTGCCCTGCTGCGCCGCCAGCAGCGTCTTGTTGCCCAGGTCGCTGGTGTCGAAGGCGGTCCGCTTGATCGTGACTCCCGCCTTGGTGCCGCACTGGTCCAGCAGCTTGGCCCACGCCGAGCCCTTGTCGAACTGCGGGTACGGGTCCCAGACGGTGTACGTACCGCTGCCGGCGCCCGCGGTGCCGCTGCTGCCCGAGCCGGAGGAGCAGGCGGTGGCGCCGACGGCCACGGCCAGGGCGGTCAGGGCCGCCGCGGTCAGACGGAGGTGTCTGGAGGAGCTGTTCATCGCGGGTTCCTTTGTTTTTGGCATGCGGGTGCCGAGGACACGGGGTGGTGGGGCGGAAAGGGCACGCCGAACAGCGCCGGTGAGCGAACGGGGTGATCGGCGGGTGACGTAGGTGTGAGGCAGGTTGCTCGTGCGGTGCGGTCAGGACGCCGTAGCGGGCCCGGTGCTGGCCCGCAGGGAGATGGGGGGTGCCAGGAGGTGGTGCCGGGGCGGGGCGTCGGGATGGTCGAGCCGCTCCACGAGGAGTTCGACGGCGCGCCGGCCCATCTCCGCCGCCGGTACGTCCGCCGCCGTGAGCTGGGGGGTCACCGTCTCCGCCCAGCGGCCGGCCACGACCCCGGTGACGGAGAAGTCGCGCGGCACATGGCGGCCCGCCTGGGCGAGCCCTCGGTAGAGTCCGCCCAGCGCGGCCTCGTTCAGCGTGACCAGGGCCGTGGTGGCCGGGTCGTCGTGCAGGATCTGCTCCAGGCAGGCCTCGCCGGACGCGGCATCGTCCCCGCAGCAGTACGTCCGCACCGTCAGCCCGCGCTCGGCCGCGGCCTTCGTGAAGCCGTCCAGGCCCCGGTGCGCGGACTCGTACCCCGCCCGCAGCAGCTGTTCGGGACGGTTGACGAAGGCGACCCGGCGGTGGCCGAGATCCGCCAGGTGATGGACGCACGCCGCCGCCAGCGCGGTGTGGTCCAGGCCCACCCACCAGCCGTTCTCCGGACGGGCGGTACGGCCGATGGCGACGGCGGGGAAGTCCAGCGCGGCCAGGTGATCGACCCGGTCGTCGGCCAGCCTGATCTCCATCAGGATGGCACCGTCGACCCGCCGCTCCCCCAGCAGCCGCTGGAACGAGCGGTCGCTGTCCACGCCGCTCGGGGACAGCAGCACGTCGTAGTCGTAGGCCGCGGCGGCCTCCACCACGCTGCCGATGAAGTCGAGCTGCATCCCGGTGTAGTGATTGCCGGCGGGCGGGAACACCAGGCCGATCGTGCTGGTCCGGCCGTTGGCCAGGGCGCGTGCGCTGGCGTTGGGGCGGTAGCCCAGCTCGTCGATGACCTGCTGGATCTTCCGGCGGGTGTCGTCCGAGACCGGGCGCTTGCCGCTCAGCGCGTAGGACACGGTGCTGCGCGAGACACCGGCCCGCCGGGCGATCTCACCGATGTTCACGGTGACTCCTTGCTCGAACCGGTTCGACACTTCGGAAGGGGTGGCCGCCGGTCGTGTGGGTGTGGGAGGGGATGAGAAGCGAAGGTAGGAACTGCCCGGGCGCCTGTCAACACCCGCTGGTAGAAGACTTTTTGCCCGGAGGGGAGATCGCGAGAACCTCGCGCCGAAGGGATTGCTCGTCGGAGTGCCCGGTGCTAGTTTCGCGAACCGGTTCGATGCAGTGATCCTTCGACGCCCGTGTTCCTCCCCCATCCCGGCCACGCCTTCCGTACTCAAGGAGCGAGGACCCCATCCATGGCATCCGCTGACAGATCCGCCCGGCGCCGGGCCCCGGCCGCAGTGGCGCTGGCTCTCGGTGCGGGCCTGCTGGCCGCACCGGCCGCCCCCGCGCAGGCGGCCGAGATGCCCCGACCCGCCGCCCACTACACCTTCGACCAGGACGACCTGACCTCCGGCACCATCAGCGACAGTTCCGGCAACGGCCTGACGGCGACACTGGTGAACGGCTCCACCGCCCGGTCCGTCGAGGGCGCGGACGGCGGCAGGGCGCTCGCCCTGCCCGGCGGGGCGTCCGCCTCGGACGGCGCATACGTCCGGCTGCCCCGCGAAGTGCTGGGCGACGCAAGCGACTTGACGGTCTCGGCCCGCGTGAAGTGGAGCGGTGACACATCACCCTGGCAGCGGATCTTCGATCTGGGCACCGACACCACCAAGTACCTCTTCACCACCCCGTCCAACGGAGACGGGGTGCTGCGCACCGCCGTGACCACCGGCGGAGGGGGCGCGGAGGCTCAGGTCTCCGGGTACGCGCCGCTCCCCGCCGACGCCTGGCGGACCGTCACCATCACCCTCGACACGGCCGCCCGCCGGGTCACCACGTATCTCGACGGCGTGGCGGTCTCCTCCGCCGAGACGTCCGTCAGGGCCAAGGACCTGCTGGACGACGCGGCCACGGCCGGCGGCTACATCGGCAGGTCCTTCTACCAGGACCCGCTGCTCAAGGGCGCGATCGACGACTTCACGGTGTGGCACGCGGCGCTCAGCCCCGAGCAGGTGGCCGGTACGGTCGGCGCCGTGCCCACGCTGCGGCAGCTCTCGCAGACGTCGTTCGAGGCCCGTACGACGACGGGGACCGCCCCGTCCCTCCCGGCGGCCGTCCGCTCCTCCTTCTCCGACGGCTACGACCGTGACACGCCGATCGCCTGGGACGCCGTACCCCCCGAGAAGTACGCCCGGCCGGGAACCTTCACCGTGGCCGGAACCGCGGCCGGGCGCGCGGTGCAGGCGACCGTCACCGTGGTCCGCGAGGGCGAACTGACCGTCGACCTCGGCTCGGACACCGGCGCGTTCCACGGCGGCGCCTCCGGCACCCTGTACGGGGTGTACGGACCGGGCGTCCCCACCAACAACCTCATCGAGGGCATGGGCCTGCGCACGGTCTCCACCAAGGCCCAGGACGGCCCGCAGCACCCCGGTGCCGACGCGCTGGAGGTGGTGAAGCCGCTGGCCGACTCCACCGACGGCGACGTGTACATCTACATGACCGACATCCACCGGGGCTTCCCGTACGAGTGGCCGGGCGGCACGCCGCAGGAGAAGCTCAGGCTCTACGAGGAGAAGGTCGCCAAGCAGGTCGACCAGGTACTCCAACTACCCGCGCGATACCGGAAAAACATCATCTTCGTGCCGTTCAACGAGCCCGAGGGCAACATGTTCGGCACCGGCGAGTGGAGCTACGACAAGGTCAGCTGGCTCACCGACCCCCACGACTACTTCGCGGCCTGGGACGAGGTCTACAAGCTCATCAAGGGTAGGATGCCCGGCGCCCGCATCGCCGGGCCCAACACCAGTGTCCTGTACGACCAGGTGAAGGGCTTCCTCTCCCACACCCTGACCGCCGGCACCCTCCCGGACGTCATCACCTGGCACGAACTGAGCCACCCGGAGGCGGTGCGCCAGAGCGTCGCCAAGTACCGGGCATGGGAGAAGGAGTTGTTCAAGGGCACCGACAAGGAGGGCACCCAACTCCCCGTCAACATCAACGAGTACGCCTTCAACTACCACACCTCCGTCCCCGGCCAGATGATCCAGTGGGTGTCCGCGATCGAGGAGTCCAAGGTGGACGCCGACATCGCGTACTGGAACATCGACGGCAACCTCTCCGACTCCGCGGTGCAGTCGAACCGCGGCAACGGCCAGTGGTGGCTGCTGCATTCGTACGCCTCGATGAGCGGCCACACCGTGAAGGTGAACCCGCCGTTCCCCGGCGAGAACTACACCATGCAGGGCGTCGCCAGCCTGGACGAGGACAAGCGGCAGGCCCGGCTGCTCTTCGGCGGCTCCACCGGCCGAGGCCACATCACCTTCGCGGGCGTTCCCAGGAAGCTCTTCGGCGACCGTGTGCACGCCTGGGTGAAGGAGATCGAGTGGACCGGTCAGATCGGCGACAGCTCGGGCCCGAAGCTGCTCACGGAGACGAACCTGAAGGTCGGCGAGGACGGCACGGTGAGCGTCGACTTCGGCGACGGCGCGCTGCCGAAGCTGAAGGAGTCCTCGGCGTACGAGATCGTCCTCAGCCCGGCCGGACAGGCCAAGGGCACACAGGCCCCGCCGGTGCGCTGGCAGGCGTCGTACGAGGCGGAGGACGCCGCCCACACCGGGTCCGGCTACTCGAAGAACGGCCCGGAGGGCTCGACGCGCGACGTGTCGAAGTTCTACACCTCCGGCGGTTACGACGTGGGCGGCCTGCGCACCGGCTCGGACGTCACCCTCGACTTCACCGTGGACGTGCCCGAGGACGGCACCTACGACCTGAGCGTCTTCGCCAACTCCCTCAACACCTACGACAAGGTCAAGGAGCAGGGCCCCACCAACGTCTTCCTGAGGGTGGACGGCAGGACGGACAGCGAGCAGGAGCTGTATCTGCCGCTCGGCTACAAGTGGGTGGTCTGGGACCACACCGACACCGAGGTCCGCCTCACCAAGGGCACACACACCCTCACGCTGGCCGCCAAGAGCCTCGACGGCAAGCGTGCCACCCAGGGCGACGCCATCGTCGACCGCCTCACCCTGTCCTTGCCGGACGCGTCGGCGGCCACCCAGGTCTACGAGGGCGAACTGGCCTGGCTGGGCGGCGGGGCACGACCCGTCTACGACCTGCCGAAACACATCGGAACCCCCGCGACCGGCTCGGGCGCGGCAAGGCTCCCGAAGAGGGGGACCGCCACGTTCTGGGTCTACTCCCCCGCCGACCGCGAGGCCACCCTCAGGGTCGACACCCTGGGCACCGCGGACGCCCGGCTCTCCGTCAACGGACACGACGTACTGCACGTCACTCACGGCCGGCACGCGGTGGCGGTCTCGCTCTCCGGCGGCATCAACAAGGTGACCTTGACCGGCGGTTCGTCCACCACCCTCGTCGACCGTCTCACGGTCACACCCACCGAGGGCACGCTCACCACGCGGACGTACGAGGCGCAGGACGCCGAACTCACGGGCTCGGCCACCCTCACCCCGCTGTCCCTGGCCACCGACGGCACGGCGATCACCGGCATCGGCGGCAACCCCGGCAACGACAACACCGCGACCTTCACCGTCGCCGCGGACCGCACCGGCCTGTACGCGCTGCGCATCCGCTACTCCAACCCCGAGCAGTCCCAGGCCACCCACTACAACCCCGACCCGCTCGCCCGGCACGCCGACATCAGCGTCAACGGCGGCGAGACGCAGCGCGTCAGCTTCCCGCACACCTTCCACCAGAACGACTTCTGGGAACTGACCGTCCCGGTCCAGCTGAAGAAGGGCCAGAACACGATCGCCTTCCGCTCCGAGGAACTGCCGAACTTCGACGGCACCACGTACGCCTCGGACACCTTCCCCGGGATACTTCTCCGCTCCCGCTACGCTCCGCTGATCGACCGGATCACCGTGGCGCCGTATGCGCGGGAGGTGGGATGAGGTGAGGCCGGCGCGGCTCCCTTTCCACGAGAGCAGGGAAGGTCCGCGCCGGCCGCCCCTTGAGCCGTCGGACGGTGCCGGTCACGCGGTCCCGGCGTCGGCAACGGCACGGCCGGCACCCACCGCAGAGGCGCGTGCCCGTCCTGCTCGCGCCGCGCGAGCCGGGTCTCGTCGGCGCCGCCCTCCGCTAGGGTCGGTTCGTATGCGCTACTACGACCTCGGCAGCCACGGCCGGCGCGTGACGACGTCGTCCGCCGAGGCACAGACATGGTTCGACCGCGGGCTGAACTGGACGTACGCCTTCAACCACGAAGAAGCCGTCCGCTGTTTCGAGGCCGCCGTCGCGGCGGATCCCGGCTGCGCCATGGCCGAGTGGGGCCTGGCCCACGCGCTCGGTCCCAACTACAACAAGCCCTGGGAGTTCTTCGACGAGCAGGACCTGGGGCGGACGGTGGAGCGTGCGCACGCCGCCGTGCAGCGGGCCCAGGCGAAGGCCGCCGGCGCCACCCCGGTCGAACAGGCCCTCATCGGCGCGTTGCGGGCCCGCTACCCCCGGGCCCAGGCACCGGGCGCCGAGGACTGTTCCGTGTGGAACGTCGCCTACGCCGACAGCATGCGGGCCGTGCATCGCACGGCCCCCGACGACCTCGACGTGGCGAGCCTGTACGCCGACGCCCTGATGAACCTCACGCCCTGGCGGCTGTGGGACATCCGCACGGGCGGGCCGGCCGCGGGCTCGCGCACCGCCGAGGCCAAGGCGGTCCTTGAGCGGGCCATCGCCACGGAGGCGGGCACCCGGCACCCGGGCCTGCTCCACATGTACATCCACCTGATGGAGATGTCCCCGACGCCCGAGGCGGCCCTGCCGGCGGGCGACCGGCTGCGCGGGCTGGTGCCGGACGCCGGCCATCTCCAGCACATGCCGTCACACCTGGAGGTGCTGTGCGGCGACTACCGCCGTGTCGTCTCCGACAACACCGAGGCGATCGCGGCCGACGAGAAGTTCCGCACCAGGGCCGGGGCGATGAACTTCTACACGCTGTACCGGTGTCACAACTACCACTTCAAGATCTACGGCGCGATGTTCCTCGGCCGCTTCCAGGACGCGATCGACACGGCGGACCGGCTCGAAGCGGCCGTACCCGAGGAACTGCTGCGTGTGGACAGCCCGCCCATGGCGGACTGGCTGGAGGGCTTCCTCGCGATGCGGGTGCACGTGCTCATCCGCTTCGGCCGCTGGGACGACATCCTGAGGCTCGCGATGCCGGCCGACGCGCGGCTGTACTGCGTGACCACGGCGATGCTGCGGTACGCGCGCGGGGTCGCTCTGTCGGCCCTGGGCCGGATCGAGGAGGCCGTCACCGAACGTGCGCTCTTCCGCGAAGCGGTCGCCCGAGTCCCCGAATCCCGGACGTTGTTCAACAACACCTGTGCGGACATCCTCGCGATCGCCTCGCACATGCTGGACGGCGAGCTGGAGTACCGGAAGGGGCAACACGAAACGGCGTTCGCGGCACTGCGCCGGTCGATCGAGCTGGACGACAGCCTTCCGTACGACGAGCCGTGGGGGTGGATGCAGCCCACCCGGCACGCATACGGCGCACTGCTCCTCGAACAGGGGCTGGTCGCGGAGGCCGAGGCCGTCTACCGCGCCGACCTCGGGCTCGACGACACCCTGCCCCGCCCGCTGCAGCATCCGGGCAACGTCTGGGCCCTGCACGGCCTCCACGAGTGCCTCGTGCGGCTCGGCAAGGAGGGAGAGGCACAGATCGTGGCCCAGCAGCTGAAGATCGCTTCAGCGATGGCGGACGTACCGATCGAGGCGTCCTGCTTCTGCCGTCTGGACACCGATGCGGGTGCCCCGGCCCGGCACGGGTGTTGTGCCGGAGAGCAATAGCCTTCGAGGCCGGTCTCATGGGAGAAGGCCGCGCAGGGCCGTGCCGATGGTGGCGATGCCTTCGTCGATCTCGTGGACAGGGCCTGCCGCGTAGCCGAGGACCAGGCCTGGCGGCCCGGGGTTGATCCGGTGCCAGGACAGTGGGTGCGCCTTGACGCCCCGGGCGAGCGCGGCCGCGGCCAGGTCGGTGTCGCGGAAGCCGCCGCCGCGGGCACCTCCCCGCGCCTCGCCGAAGGTGACCATCAGGTGCAGGCCGGCGGCGGCCCCGTGGACGCGGGCGCCGGGCAGGTGCTTCTCGACCGCTCGCAGCATCGCGTCCCGGCGTCTGCGGTGGCGCAGCCGGACATGGCGCAGGTGCCGTTCCAGCTCACCCGAGTCCATCAGGCGAGCGAGGACGAGCTGGGTGAGGATGCCGTTGCCGAGGTCGGCGTAGCGTTTGGCCGTCACGAGGGCGTCCAGCCGGTCCGCCGGTACCAGGAGCCAGCCCACCCGGAGCGCGGGCGCGAGCAGTTTGGAGACGCTGCCGGCGTAGCAGACACCGTCGGGCAGCAGCGAGCGCAGCGCCGGCACCGGCGGGCGGTCGTAGCGGTGCTCGGCGTCGTAGTCGTCCTCGATCACGACCCCGCCGTCGGCCGCCCAGCTCAGCAGTTCGCGGCGGCGTTCCCCGTCGAGGACGACCCCGGTGGGGAACTGGTGTGCCGGGGTCAGCACCACCGCCCGGGCGCCTCCGGCACGCAGCGCCGCGACGTCCAGGCCGCCCGCGTCCACGGGGACGGGCACGATCTCGTGGCCGCTGTACTCCAGTTGCTGGCGCGCCCCGAGCGAGCCGGGGTCCTCGACGGCGATGCGCCGGATCCCGTCCGCCCGCAGGAGCTGCCCGAGCAGGCCCAGGGCCTGGGCCACACCCGCGACCACCACCACCTCGTCCGGGTCGGCGCGGATGCCGCGGTTGCGGGCCAGCCAGCCGACCACGGCCCGGCGGAGGGCGGGGGCACCCCGGGGGTCCCCGTAGCCGAAGTCGGCAGGGGTGACGGCCCCGAGGACGGCGCGTTCGGCGCGCAGCCATTCGGCGCGGGGGAACGCGGCGAGGTCGGGGACGCCCGGGGAGAGATCGATGCGGCAGGGCAGGGCGCGCAGCGCGTCGACGACACCCTCGCGGTCGACGTTGCCGAAGAATGCGGGGCCGGCCCCGGCCTCCTTGGGCGCAGAGCCGGCTGCGGGCCCGGGTTCCGCCGCGTCGCGGGCGCGTTCGCGGGGCGCGGCGGGGGCCGCCACGACCACCGTGCCGAGCCGGCCGCGACCAGCGATCTGACCGGACTCGGCGAGCCGCCGGTAGGCCTCGGTGACCACGCCCCGGGTGACGCGCAGTTCCTCGGCGAGCACGCGGCTGGCGGGCAGCCGCGCTCCGACCGGCAGCCGGCCGTCGGCGATGGCCGACCGCAGCCTGTCGGCGAGCCAGGCGGTGCGCCCGCCGGGCGGCGCCTGACCGATGTCCAGCTGGAGGAAGTCCGAACCGACGGCCGCTCCTGAGGCCCGCGTGCGGTCCGCCGAGCTGTCCGCCGCCGTCGCCGGGCGTCGTTTTTTGGACCCCTGGGCCGAGGGCATGGTGGACCTGTCCATGGCGTCCATTGTGACGGCAGCGTAGGCGGTATGGACACACCTTCCGCATCGTTCGCCCGGCTCGTGCCGGGCATGGCCGGGATGACGCTGGTCGGCAGCAGCGTCACCGTCTCGCGCACGCTCGTCGACGCCCCGCTGTTCACCGGTCAGGCGATCCGGTACGCGGCCGCGACCGCGATCCTGCTGGTCATGGCCCGGCTCACCGGTGCCCGCCTGATGTGGCCACGCGGCCTGGAGTGGCTGTGGCTGGCCGGGATCGCGGTCACCGGTCTGGTGCTGTTCAACGTGGCCGTGGTCCGCGGTGTCGCGCACGCGGAGCCCGCGGTGGTCGCCGTCGCGGTGGCATGCGTACCGGTGGTGCTCGGGGTGGTGGGGCCGGTGCTGGAGCGGCGCAGGCCGGGCAGGCAGGTCCTGCTGGCCGCACCTGTCGTCATGGCCGGCGCGGTACTGGTGGAGGGCACGGGCCGCACCGATGCCGTCGGGGTGGCCTGGGCGGTGCTGGCCCTGGGCTGCGAGGCCGGGTTCACCCTGCTCGCGGTGCCGGTGCTGCGCCGGCATGCGCCGTGGGGCGTGTCCGTGCACGCGACGTGGCTGGCCGCCGTGCTGCTGGCCGTTCTCGGCGTGACGTCGGACGGGCCCTCGGCCGCACGCGAGTTGACCGGTGCTCAATGGGCGGCCCTCGGTTACCTGGCGTTGATGGTGACGGCGGTCGCCTTCGTCCTGTGGTACTCGACGGTCCGCGCCGTCGGGGCCGGGCGAGCCGGGCTGCTCACCGGCATCGCACCGCTCGCCGCGGCGGTCGTCGGCGCCGTCTCGGGCAGCGGCGCGCCCAGGCCGTCGGTGTGGCTGGGCATCGCCGTCCTGGTCCTCGGCCTGGTCGTCGGCCTGCGCCGGCGCCCTCTTCCCGCGAAGGAGGCCCCGGCCATGGACCGCCCGGCCACAGCCACGACTGCTCCCCCACCCCTGTAGCGACTCCGGGACCAGCCCTTCGAACGCCGGCCGGTGCCCCGGCCGAACGGGCCCTGAGCCTGCCAGACGTCCTGCCACAGCATGTGGTACGGCAGCCGGTCGGGATGCAGGTCCATGTGCGACAGCCCTGCGCGCCGTCGCGTCGGCCTCTTGGTCCGGTGGCGGAGACCTACCCGGTGATGGTTCCGTAGCCGCCGTTGTCCAGCCCGGTCTGGCTCTGCGACGACCACAGCCGTCCGCTGGTGCCGAGCGAGGTGACGTCGGCGATCACCAGGGAGTCGACGTCGTCCCGGGGCAGATCGCCTGCCTGGGCGATGTCGTACGCGTAGGCGTGCTGCGCAGTGCCCGCGGCGGCCACGAGGGGTGCGGTGGCGGACGACCAGGGGGACATGAGGGGCGTGGCGCCCGCGCCGACGCCGAGTGCCGTGCCGCCGAGCTTGCCGTCGGCGTCGCCGTCCAGGACGTTGCCGCTGTTCCAGACCTGCTGATGGGCCATCTGGTAGTAGGCGTTGGACGCCGTGCCGGTGACGGGTCCCGCGATGAAGGCGTTGTCGGCCACGTCGTGCCGGAAGGTCCCGCCGGAGTTCCCGGCCGTGTAGCCGCCCTGGTAGTCGTAGACGACGTTGCCGATGAACTGGGTGTCGGCCTTGGCCAGCGGGTTGCGGTTGTGCGCGTTGGCGAAGACGTCGTGGTACCAGGTGAACGGTCCGCCCTCGGTGTGCGCGGCGAACCGCTGCCCGATCGGGTCGGCGATGATCGAGTTCTGCACGGTGATGTTCTTCGCGCCCACGGCGTCGATGTCGTCCCACTTGGCGAACTCCACCGACACATGGTCGAAGATCATCTCGCTGGCGTCGGCGAGCGCGACGCTCGCCTTGCCGTTCGCCGGGTCGAGTGTGCCCTCCCGGAATCTGACGTACCGCACGATGTCGTTCGAGGAGTTGGAGAACGACACCTCCCTGCCGCGCAGGCCGATGCCCTGGCCGGGCGCGGTGTCGCCCTCGATGGTGATGTCGTCGGCCACGGACACCGCGGAATTCAGTGTGATGTAGCCGCCCACGTCGAACACGACGGTACGGTGCGGCGCGCTCACCGCGTCCCGGAACGAACCGCTGCCGGAATCGCTGAGGTTGGTCACGTGGTACGTGGTCCCGCCCGCTCCCCCGGTGGCCGACGCGCCGTAGCCCACCGCGCCGTCGAACGCCACCGCCGCCCGGGCGGCCGGGGCGGGGCCGGCCGGATCCGCCCAGGAACCGGGCGCGAGCACGGCGACAGCGGCCGCGCCCAGGGCGGCGGCCGCGGCGATGACGGTACGGCGTGTGGTGCGGCGTCTGCGTGAAGTCATGTCTGCCTCCGACTCGTTGATGCCGTGCAGTTGCCGGCCGCCCCGCAATGGTTGCCGCCGATTGACGCGCGTGACGGGCGTTGCTACGTTGCCCCGCTGACGGTAAGCGCTTTCCACATCGTCCTCTGCGCTCCCCCGGATTCCAACCCCCATGAAAGGAACCGGAATTGGCCATCAGCAGACGATCCGTGCTCGCGGCCTCCGCCGCTCTCGTCCCCCTCGGCGGCGCGGGCGCGGCCGTCCTCACGGCCGCGGCGCCCGCCCAGGCCGCGGGCTTCGGCTACACCAGCGGCGGCGGCTATTACACCGTGAACACCGGCGCCGGTCTGAGCTTCAAGATCAGCCAGAGCAACGGCGACATGACCTCGCTGAACTACAACGGCACCGAACTCCAGCCCCCCGGCACCAAGGGCTCCCACGTCGAGTCGGGTCTCGGCAGCACGGCGACCGTCACCGCCACGCAGACCGGCAACCACATCATCGTCACCGAGTCGGTCACCAACTGGTACGGCAGCGGCACCCTGATCCACTACTTCGTCGTCGTCAGCGGCCAGAACACGATCTACATGGCCACCTATGTGGACTCCGCGGGCGGCGGCGAGCTGCGCTGGATCCAGTACCTGAACCGCTCCGTCCTCAGCGGCATCAACACCCCGTCCGACATCAGCGGCGGCACAGCCATCGAGTCCTCGGACATCTACCTGGTCGGCAGCCAGACCCGCTCGAAGTACTACTCCAACCGCCGGGCCCTGGAACTGACCCCGCGCGGCGTCACGGGCAACGGCATCGGCGTCCACATGGTGTACGGCAACCGGGAGAGCAGCGCCGGCGGCCCGTTCTTCCGTGACATCGAGCAGCAGGGCACGAACTCGTCGATCGAGCTCTACAACTACCTGTTCTCCGCCCACAATCAGACGGAGAGCCAGCGACTCGGCGTCCTGTACGGGCCGTACGCGCTGATGGTCGGCGGCACGAGCACGCCCAACGCACCCGACATGAGCTTCCTGTACGGGCTCGGCCTGCGCGGCGCGGTGACGGACTCCGGGCGCGGCTATGTGAGCGGCAAGGCGTCCGGGGTGGCGAGCGGCTCCACCGCCCTGGTCGGTTTCGCGAGCGCCACGGCGCAGTACTGGTGCACGCCCGACCCGTCGACGGGCAACTTCAGCAGCCCGATGATGAAGCCGGGGACGTACACCCAGACGCTGTACCAGGACGAACTCGCCGTCGCCACGCGCACCGTGACGGTGAGCGCGGGCACCGCCACCACCGGGCAGAACATCACCTCCGCCTGGACGACCCCGACCGCCCTCTTCCGGATCGGCGAGTGGAACGGCACACCGACGTCGTTCAAGAACGGCTCCCGGCTGACGTCCATGCACCCGTCCGACGCCCGGATGAGCAGCTGGGGCCCGACGACCTACACGGTGGGCAGCAGCACCGCCGCCGACTTCCCGGCGTACCAGTGGAAGGACGTCAACAACCCCACCAAGGTGGTCTTCACCCTCACCTCCGCCCAGATCGCCGCCCGCACGGTCCGCATCGGCATCACCGCCGCCTACGCCGGCGGCCGTCCCCAGATCACCGTGAACGACTGGACCTCCGCCGCGCCCGGCGCCTCCGGCCAGCCGAGCTCCCGCAGCCTGACCATCGGCACCTACCGCGGCAACAACACCGTGTTCACCTACTCCGTCCCGGCGAGCGCCTTCGTCGCCGGCACCAACACGCTGACCATCAACGTCATCAGCGGTTCGAGCGGCAGCTCCTATCTGAGCCCGGGCATGAGTTACGACTGCGTGGAGCTGTACTGATCCCGGCGCTCACCCTCGCCAGGCGCAACGGCGTTCGGGGCGGCCGGCGGCGCCGCAGCGCAGGAAGACGTCCGCGGTGCCGGTGGGAACACGACCAAGGGCGACGCGACCGGCAAAGCCGGCTGGCCGAGTTGGGCGGCGTACGACGGTGCCGGCTAGCCGGACCTCGGGATGCGGTACGACTGGGCCTCCACCGTGCCGGGCAGTCCGACGGCCGGCTGGGGCGGCTGGGTGGCCGCCTGGGGCATCGGCTGCTGCGCCGGGGGTGCGGGGACGTTCCGGAAGGACACGCCCGGCGGCTCCGGTACCGCCGTCAGCCGCCGGGCGACCACTGCCCTGCCGTTGCCCGAGAGCCGGTTGCCGGTCCTGTCGGCCGCGCTCAGGACGAGGTCCGTGCCGTTGAGGGTGGCCGAGTTGTCCCGTACGACATTGCCGGTGGCGGGGTAGCCCTGCACGTCGCTGATGACGATCCCGGCGGCCCGGTTGCCGGAGACCAGGTTCTGCTGGAACAGGTTGTCGCGTCCGCCGCCGGTGCCGATCCCGATGCCGAAGCCGACGTCTGCCTGGTCCGGGCTGTCGGCGTCGTTGTTGTCGGTGAAGGCGTCGCCGGCGACGACCGCGCCGTGCTGGGGGCCCAGGGTCCCCACGTCGCTGGAGTTGACGGTCAGTCCGATCCGGTTGCGGGATGCCCGGTTGCCCAGCAGCCACAGCTGTTCGGAGGCATTGGTGACCTCGATGCCGACCGCGTTGTGCTCGGTGACGTTGTCCCGCACCACCGTCCAGCAGGGCTGGCACTGACCGACGTAGATGCCGGAGTCGGCCTGTCCGGAGGCGTAGGAGTGGTCGATGACGCCGGCCTGGGCGTCGGAGACGTAGATGCCGTGCAACGCGTTGTTGTGCGCGGTCACGTAGGACGCGCGGAAGCCCTGCAAGGGTGGGAACTTCTCGGTGTCCAGGGAGTCGTTGGCGGAGCCGCCCGCGCGGCCGGCCTGGAGGCGGGCATCGGTGACGCCGGTGAACAGCACGCCGTCGGCGAGGTGGTTGCGCACGGTCAGGTTCTCCACGACCGAGCCGGCACCGGTGACGATGACGCCGTTCGGGCGGCGGAACTCGCCGTCCACGACGACGCCCGAGCGGTCCGTACCGCGCAGCACGACACGGGGCTTGGCGATGGTGACGCTCTCCCGGTACACGCCCGGCGAGACCAGGACGAGGCCGCCCGGACGCACCCGGTCCATCGCCTTCTGCAGGGAGCGGGTGTCCTGCGGCACCCGCACCACGGCCCCTTCCCCGGCCCCTGCCCGGGCCGCACCGCCGGTCGCGCCGCCGGCCGGGCCGGCTGCCGGCCCTGCTGCCGACTGCCGCCCACTGCACCCGGCCGCCCCGGCGAGGCCCAGCAGCAGCACCATGGCCGGCCACACCACGCGGCGCGCCATGCCTCGTTGGATGAGATTCGATCGCATGACACGCAGATGTATCGTCCCTTTCGTGCCAATGAGGAGGTTTACGAATTTCGACACGCCAGCTGATGCGGAGCCGCGCGGCGAGCCGGGTGGCGAACCGGGCGCGCTCTCCCGTCGGACGGTGGTCCGGTCGGCCGGAGCCGCCGCACTCGGCGCCGGTGTGTCCGGGTGCGGCGGGGCGCCGGAGGGCCGGGCTGCCTCCACGAGGGGCCTGCCGCGGTACGGCCCGGACGGGTCCGCGGTGGCCCGACGGGCGCAGGAAGCCGCCCGCGTCCGGCCCTTCGCGGGCGACCGCCAGGCCGGGGTGAGCACACCGCAGCAGCGCCACGTCCTCCTCCTCGCGTACGACCTCGACGAACCCCGGCCGGCCGCGCTGCGCACCACCCTCGGCCGTTTCACCAGCGCGCTGCCCGGCCTCGTGGAGGAGGCCCGGCGGGCGGCTCTCACCGTGACGGTCGCCGTCGGACCGGGTCTGCTCCGCACCGCCCCCGTCCCGCACCTCCCGATCTTTGCCGGGGACCGGTTGGACCCCGCCGGCTGCGGTGGCGACCTCCTCGTCCAGTTCTGCGCGGCCGACCCCGCCACCGTCGCGGGTGCGGCGGGCGAGCTCACCCGCCGCACCGCCGGAGGCGTCCGCTGGCGCCAGCCGGGCTTCCTGCCGCCCACCCCGCCCGGGCAGACCCCGCGCAACGTCCTCGGCTTCAAGGACGGCACCGCCAACCCGGCTCCCGAGGAGTGCGAACGCTGGGTGTGGGACTCCCGGGGCGGCACCTACCTCGTGGTGCGCCGCGTCCATGTCGACGTGGCAGACTTCGCCGCGCTCCCCCTGTCCCGCCAGGAAGAGGTCATCGGGCGGCACCGGGCCGACGGCGCGCCACTCGGCGGCAGCCGTGAGCACGACCAGCCGGACATGTTCGCCAAGACCCCGCAGGGCCGCTACGTCATCCCGCCCCACGCCCACATCAGGGCGGCCGCGCCGCACCTCGACGGCGGTGCCCGCATGCTGCGGCGCGGCTACTCCTACGACAACGGAGCCGACGACCGCGGCCTGCTTTTCCTCGCTTACATGCGCGACCCCGCTCTCTTCGTCCGGGTCCAGCAACGGCTCGCCGAGCGTGACGAGTTGAGCCGTTTCATCGAGCACCGGGGTTCGGCGGTGGGGTACGTACTGCCGGGGGCGGCCGGTCGTCCACTGGGGGCGGGGCTCGTGTGACCGGGGCGGGAGGACAGCGCACCGGCCGGGCCGAGCCGGCCCGTGCGGGTCCGTGCGGGTCCGTGCGGGTCCGGGGTGCGCCTCATCAGGGCCGTTCGACCCCTGCCGTCCGGGGACGGCAGGGTGGAGGCTGGTGGATGGGGATCGATGTCGTCGAAGGGCGTGGGATCGGTGATCACACGAGTGCGGATGCCGCACCGGCATCTGACGCCGCCCGCCCGGTCCGGGCCGCCGCGCGAACCGCCCACCCCTCCGTCCCGGCCGCCGCAGCCGCTCGGCGGGCGGTGGATGTTCTGGTGGGTCCTGATGACGCTGGTCATGGTCCTGCTGCTCTCGCGCGCGCGGTCCGGAACGCACGCCACCGCGCTCTCGTACAGCGACTTCGTCGGCAAGGTGGGCGCCAGCCAGGTGCAGATGGTCGACATCAGCGACAAGGGCGCGGTCAGCGGCACCCTGAAGAACGGCACGAAGTTCACCACCCAGATCCCCACCGCGCTGGGCACCGGCGCCCAGCTCCAGCAGCAGCTGACCTCGCACCATGTGCGGATCACCGCCCGGCAGAGCGGCAGCGGCGGCTCGCCATGGCTGTCCGTGCTCGTCGCGTTCCTGCCGTTCCTGCTGCTGGCCGGCTTCCTCGTGTGGATGGGACGCCGCGCCGCGGGGTCGGTGACCGGCGGGCTGAGCGCCATCGGGCGCTCACGCGCGAAGATCATCGAGGCGGAGCGGCCCACCACCGGCTTCGACGACATCGCCGGGTACGACGGGGTCAAGCAGGAGATCAGCGAGGTCGTCGACTTCCTGCGCAATCCCGCCCGGTACACCGCCGCCGGGGCCAAGGGCCCCCGTGGCGTGATCATGGTGGGGCCGCCCGGGACCGGCAAGACGCTCTTCGCGCGGGCGGTCGCCGGCGAGGCGGACGTGCCGTTCCTGTCGGTGACCGGCTCCGCGTTCGTGGAGATGTTCGTCGGGGTCGGCGCCTCCCGGGTGCGCGACCTGTTCGGCGAAGCGCGCAAACGCGCTCCGTCGATCGTGTTCATCGACGAGATCGACGCGCTCGGTTCGCGTCGCGGCGGCGGGACCCGGCTGGGCGGCAACGACGAGCGCGAGCAGACCCTGAACCAGCTGCTGTCCGAGATGGACGGCTTCGACCAGTCCAGCGGCATCGTCGTCCTCGCCGCCACCAACCGTCCCGAGAGCCTCGACCCGGCCCTGCTGCGTCCCGGGCGGTTCGACCGGCAGGTCACCGTGCCGCTGCCCAACCAGGCCGAGCGGGCATCGATCCTCGCCGTTCACACCCGGGACAAGACCCTGGCCCCGGAGGTCGATCTGGACGCGGTGGCGCGTGCCACCCCGGGGTTCTCCGGCGCGGATCTCGCCAACCTGGTCAACGAGGGCGCCATCAACGCCGTACGGAACGACCGCACCCGGATCGAACCGCACGACCTGGACGCCGCCCGCGATCGTGTGCTGCTGGGACGCCGGGAGTCCTCCAACGCGCTGCTGCCCGAGGAGCGCCGCTCGGTCGCGGTCCACGAGTCGGGTCACGCCCTGGTCGCGGCACTGTGCGAGCACGCCGACCCGGTGGCCAAGGTGACCATCCTGCCCGCCGGCGTCACCCTGGGAGTCACCGAGCAACTCCCGGAAGCAGAACGTCACTTGTACAGCGAGAGTTATCTGACCGACCTTCTGGCGGTGCGCCTGGGCGGGCGGGCGGCCGAACTCGTGGCCTTCGGCGAGGGATCGACGGGAGCCGCCAACGACCTGGCCGGAGCCACCCAGATCGCCACTCGCATGGTCCGCGAGTTCGGCCTCTCCTCGGCACTCGGCCCGATCGGCTACGCCTCGGCCCATCCGCACTTCCTCGGTGAGACGGCCGACGAGCCGGGCCGGCCGCCGTACTCGGAGCAGACCCAGCGCATCGTCGACGAGGAGGTCGCTCGTCTGCTCCGCCAGGCCGAGGAACGCGCGACCGCGCTGCTGCGCGACCACCGGACCGCCCTGGACGACCTGGCCGGACAACTGGTCGCCCACGAGACCGTCGACGGCTCCGTCGTCCTCGACGTCCTGTGCCGGGAACGTGACCGGGCTGACGGGGCAGGTGATGCCCTCGCCGTCGACGCCTCGCCGAGCCCTGATCGCCGCGAGCCGGGCACACACGACCCGCCGCGGTGATCGCCGGCATCATCGGTGAGCCACGGCGCCTCGGGCCAGGTGCCCGCCGTTCGCCGACAGCGCGGCAGGCTCGGGCAGCCACCGCAGGCATCCGCGAGCCGTGATGCGCGATTGCGACCTTGTGGCGCCGCCGCCACGATGAGGGCATGGTTCCCACGGGCCCTGTGGACCGTTTCGACGCGTTCCGGGCCCTGGCAGAACGGCGCGGCCGGCCGGGAGAGCGGCTGGTCGGGTCGCTGGCCGAGGCCAGGGCGCGAACGGCGGACGGCCCGGGGGTCCGGGCTCCTGCGGTCACCGCCGGTATGGGGCTGCTTGCGGCCGCCGCGCTCGGACCGGCCGGTCACTACGCGGACCTCACCGCCCCGCACGGTCGCCGCCAGGTCCGGGTGTGCGAGGCGACGGCGTGCTTCGCCGCGCAGCTCGGACGACACCTGTGTGGCGTAGAGCGGGAGCTCGGTGTCGCCGCGGGGGCTGCCACACCGGACGGGGAGACGTCGTTGCAGGCCGTCCGTTGCCTCGGGCACTGCTACGCGGGTCCCGCGGCGCTCGACGGTGACGCAACGCGTACGGGCCCGACGCCGGCCGCTCAGCTCGCGGGACGCGCCGTCGCCCGGGATGCGGCGATTCCGGCGGCCGACGACACCGGCGATCCCGTCCTGCTGGGCCGTCTGCCGGCCGGTGAGCCCGCCCGGCAGGTGTGGCCGCGGATCGTGACGTCCGGTACTCCCGGTCGGGTCGGGCCGGAGGTCGCCGCGTCGGGGCTGCGGGGACGCGGTGGCGCGGGGTGCCGGGTGGCCACGAAGTGGGCGGCCGTCGGGCGGGCGCCCGGCACCGTCGTCGCCGACGGGGACGAGGGTGATCCCGGTTCCTTCGCCGACCGGCTGCTGAGGGAAGCGGCCCCGGAACGGGTGCCGGAGGGTCTGGTGCTGGCCTGCTTCGCCTGCGGGGCGCGCCAGGCCGTGGCGCTGGTCCGCTCGGAGTATCCGCGAGCGCTGGCGCGCATGCGGGAGGCGGTGGCGCGGGCGTACGCCGACGGGCACTTCGGCCGGTCCGTGCACGGCACGGGCACCGCCGTGCAGGTGTTCGCCACACCGGACGGGCGGGCCCACCTCGCCGCTGCGCCGTACCTTCCGCCTGGCGAACCACCCGACGACGACTACCTGTTGCTCCTGGTTACCGGGCGGCGCTGGGCTCACCACAACTCCGGTAGCACGACCCGCCACAGCGGCACCAGCGCGCTCGACCCCGTCGATCTCCTCGACCTCCATCCCGACGACGCCGCCCGGTACGACCTGCGGGAGGGCGCGCGGGTGGGCGTCGACGGCCGCCACGGCCGGGCCCGGCTCACCGCCCGCGTCAGCGAACAGGCGCCCCCCGGCCAGGCCTTCTGCTCCTTCCGCTTCACCGCGAGCAGGGTGAACCGCGCCACCTCCGAGCACGCGAACACCGCCACGTCGTGCCCCGAGTACCAGGTCATGGCGGTACGTGTCCACGACGCGTCGACAGGCGGCGCACGATGAACCGCACGAACGCCGGCGCGCCACGGATCGTGGCCGGGGCCGAAGACTCCGAGCTGGGAAGGTACTGGCTTCCATGACGTACGTCGCCGTTACCGCGCTGAGTCATCCAGGGCTGATCCGCGACAGCAACGAGGACAGCCTGGTCGTCGGGCCGTGGACCGTGTGCTCCACCGTGACCGAGAATCCGCAGACGCTGGTGTTCCGGCTCGGCACACCGCTCGTGGTCGCGGTCGCCGACGGGCTCGGCGGCCAGCCCGGCGGCGAGGTGGCCAGCGCCCTGGTGGTCCGCCGGCTCGCCGCGAGCGGGCCTGGTCTGGCCGGTGAGGACGAGGTCCGCCAGGACCTCGACATCTGCAATCGCGAGGTGTACGCGGCCGCCCGTGCGAGCGGTGGTGCGCTGGCCACGATGGGCACGACCGTCGCGGGAGCCGTCGTACTGCCGGGGTCGCTGCTGGTGTTCAACGTCGGCGACAGCCGGGTCTTCGCCGTGCCCCGGGACGGGGTGCTCCAGGTCAGCACGGACGACAGCCCGACGCCGGAACCGGGGCGGCGCACCACCTCCCTCGTGACGCAGTCCCTCGGCGGCACCGCGGAGTACCGCCCTGTCGCCCCTCATGTGACAACCGTGTCCCTCGCCCCCGGCGACCGATACCTGATCTGCACCGACGGACTGACCGACCCCCTGCCGAACGACGTCCTCGACGACGTACTGCGCGAACACGACGACGGACGGGCCGCATTCGAACTCTGGAAGGCCGCCATGGCCGCCGGCGGACCGGACAACATCACGCTCGCCGTGATGAGTGTCGTGGAACGATGACGGCGGCCGCCGGGAGCTGAGCGGCCCCTGCGGTACGGCAGCTGCGGCTCGGCGGCGCGGAGCGGCCCGTCAGCAGGACCGGCCCACGAGAAGGAGACGTGCGAGAGGTGCCGACTGGCCCCGGACCGGGCCCGAAGAGCCCTTGGCCCGGGCCCCCGGCCGAGGCCCACCATGAGGGCAGAAGCTGTTCGAAACCTCGCTGGTGGAGGTGGATGCGGTGATGTACTGGGACGGCGGCTGGGCCTGGATGGCCTTCATGCCCCTGCTGTGGATCGCGCTGATCGGCCTCGCCGTGTGGGCCGTGATCCGCCTGACGCACAGCTCGTCCGCGGGCGCGTCCGGCCGCGGCCACGGCTGGGAAGGCCAGCAGCACCGGGAGACCCCGGAGGAGATCCTCGACCGGCGCTACGCCTCGGGAGAGATCGACACGGACACATACACCGAGGCGCGCGAACGCCTCGCCGCCCACCGGCCGAGGCCGCAGTGAACCGTCTCCGTGCGCGGGGGCTGCCACTGGCCGTGCTGATCGCCGCGGTGGCCGCGCTGATCGCCTCACTCCTCTGGGCCGCCGGCCACGACTCCCCGTCGTGGCGGCCACGGGCCGGGATGATGGCGGGCGAGGTGACGGCGCGGCGGGAACCGGTGCGGAACCTGGCCGACGCGGACCGCGCCGCCACGCGCTTCGCCGGCCACTGGGGTCTGCACGTCGGGGAGGTCATGCGGTTCAGCAACGGGTTCTACGCCCAGCTCCTCGACTCCTCCGGCAAGGGCGCCACCGAGGTGCTCGTCGACCCGGGCAGCGGCCGGGTCCGGCTGGAATTCGGGCCGGCGATGATCTGGAACACCGCCTACGGCATGATGCCCGCCGGCACCCGGCTCGGTGCCGCGAAGGTCGATTCCGGACAGGCGGTGCGGATCGCAGACCGGTGGCTGCGCGACCACCGCACCGGTCTGCACGCCGCCGGACCCGACCTGTTCCCCGGTTACTACACCCTGCACACCCTGCGCGACGACCACATCGTGGGGATGCTCTCGGTCAACGCGGCCACCGGAGCCGTTTGGTATCACTCCTGGCACGGCCGCTTCCTGGAGATGCAGGAGCACGGGTCTTCCACCTGACCGAACACCCACAGCCGGCAATCTCCGCAAACTTCTATAGATCGGATAGTAGAATTGCGAAAATCAGCAATTGCTTAGATGCTGTCTTCGTTGTGCTCGCAGATGGCCGCGGGCACAGCTCTGCGAGGAGAACTGGGTGCTGGAGTTGCTGCAGGATGGGCCGATGCCGGTGCGGGATCTGCCGGCCGCCATCGGGGTGGAGCGGAACGAACTGCCGGCCGAGCTGCGGGAAGCCGAGGTCGGCACCCGATGAGCACGACGGCCGTCCGGGCGGCTCTGGCCCGCCTCACCTCCTTGCTGCCCGCCCGCTCCGATCTGGCGCAGATACGGCGCGATCCACGCCGTGATCTGTTCGCCGGGCTCACGGTGGCGATCGTGGCGCTGCCGCTCGCCCTGGGATTCGGGGTGTCCTCCGGGCTCGGCGCCGAGGCGGGACTGGCGACCGCCGTGGTGGCGGGCGCGCTGGCCGCGGTGTTCGGCGGATCGAATCTGCAGGTGTCGGGGCCGACCGGCGCGATGACGGTGGTCCTCGTGCCGATCGTCGCCCAGTACGGTCCGACCGCCGTTCTCACGGTGGGGCTGATGGCCGGCGTCATGCTCGTCGCCCTCGCCCTGCTCAGGGCCGGACGCTACATGCGGTACGTACCGGCACCCGTGATCGAGGGCTTCACGCTCGGCATCGCCTGTGTGATCGGCCTTCAGCAGGTGCCGAACGCGCTCGGCGTGCCCAAGCCGAAGGGCGACAAGGTGCTCGTCGTCACCTGGCACGCGGTCCGGGAGTTCGTGACGGCGCCGAACTGGACCGCCGTCGGGCTCGCGGTCGCCGTGGTCGTGCTCATGCTGGCCGGTGCCCGGTGGCGGCCGACCGTTCCGTTCTCCATCGTCGCCGTGATCGCCGCGACGGTCGTCGCCCAGGTCGCCCACCTGGACGCGAAGCCGATCGGCGACCTGCCCGCGGGACTGCCCGCGCCGTCGCTCTCCTTCTTCGAGCCCGGCGCGCTCGGTTCGCTGCTCGCCCCGGCCGTGGCGGTGGCCGCCCTGGCGGCGCTGGAGTCGCTGATGTCCGCGGCCGCCGCCGACGCGATGACGGTGGGACAACGGCACGACCCGGACCGGGAATTGCTCGGCCAGGGTCTGGCCAACATCGCCGCCCCGCTGTTCGGCGGCGTCCCGGCCACCGGAGCCATCGCCCGGACCGCCGTCAACGTCCGTACGGGTGCGGGTTCCCGGCTGGCCGCCCTCACCCACGCCGCCGTCCTCGCGGTGATCGTCTTCGCCGCGGCTCCCCTGGTGTCGAGGATCCCGCTGGCAGCGCTGGCAGGCGTCCTGCTGGCCACGGCGGTCCGCATGGTCGAGGTCGGCTCGCTGAAGGCGATGGCGAAGGCCACGCGGTCCGACGCGGTGATACTCGTGCTGACGGCGGCGGCGACGCTGGCGCTGGACCTGGTGTACGCGGTGATCATCGGCCTGGTCGTCGCCGGCGCCCTGGCCCTGCGCGCGGTGGCCAAGCAGGCCCGTTTCGACCAGGTCCCGCTCGACCCGGGCGACCACACCGCCGAGGAGCACCGGCTGCTGGCCGAGCACATCGTCGCCTACCGCATCGACGGACCGCTGTTCTTCGCCGCCGCGCACCGCTTCCTTCTGGAGCTGACCGAGGTCGCGGACGTACGGGTCGTGATCCTGCGGATGTCGCGGGTGTCCACGATGGACGCCACCGGCGCCCTCGTCCTGAAGGACGCGGTGGAGAAGCTGAACCGGCGCGGCATCCTCGTCCTGGCCTCCGGCATACGTCCCGGCCAGCGCCAGGTCCTCGACTCCGTCGGCGCCCTCGGTCTGCTGCGGCACGCGGGCCGCGAGTACGCCGGGACGCCCGAGGCGATCCAGGCCGCCCGCGACCACCTGGAGTCGGCCGGCGTCCTGCCCGCCGTACCGGCGCGGAAGACGAGCCGGGAGAGCGCCGGCACCAGCGAGGAAGCAGTCCGATGAATGATCTCGTCCAGGGGGCGGTGCGGCGATGACCACGCAGTCGGAGGCACTGCCGCACCGGCACGTGCTCACCCTGCCGGCCGTGCCGTCGGCGGTCCGCGTGGCCCGCGAGACCGCTGAACAGACCCTGATGGAATGGGGCATCGGGCTGCGGCACCCGACCGTGGACCCGGCCCTGCTGATCCTGAGCGAACTGGTCACCAACAGCGTCCGGCACGCGGCCGCACTCTCCCCGCAGCTCACCGTGGTCTACGCCGCGGGCCGGGACTGCCTGGCCATGGGCGTCCACGACCGTCACCCCGGCCGGCCCCCGCTCTTCGCGTCCGGCGCCGGCGGCCTGGGCACCGTGATGGAGCTCGTCCTCGGCCTGGGCGGGACCGCGGTCGTCCGCGACGACGCCGACAGCGGAGGCAAGACCGTCTGGATCACCCTGCCCCTGTGACCCCGGCCCGTCCGCACTGCGACCTGACCCACATTCGTATCCGCTCACCGAAAGAAAGACACTGGTTCCATGAGCGACAGCCTTCCCGCCTGCCCCGAGTGCTCCGGTACGTACACGTACGAGATGGGTGCCCTCCTCGTCTGTCCCGAGTGCGGCCATGAATGGTCGCCGTCCGACGCGTCCGCCGGCGCGGGCGGGGACAAGGTCGTCAAGGACTCGGTCGGCAACGTGCTCGCCGACGGCGACACCGTCACCGTCGTGAAGACCCTCAAGGTCAAGGGCAGCCCGACCGGGATCAAGGCGGGCACCAAGGTGCGGGGCATCCGGCTCGTCGACGGCACGGACGGCCATGACATCGACTGCAGGATCGACGGATTCGGCGCCATGCAGTTGAAGTCCAGCGTGGTCAAGAAGGCCTGAACCGGCCCTGCCACCGGGCCGGCGGCCGGGTGCGGAGTTCGGCTCCGCCGTGTCGCACGCGAGGATGGGTCACATGTTCTTGACGAGTGGATGGATGCGATGAGCGCGCCGCTGTACCAGCTGAAGGCCGAGTTCTTCAAGACGCTCGGCCATCCGGCCCGCATCCGCGTCCTGGAGTTGCTGAGCGAGCGCGAGCACGCGGTCGCGGAGATGCTGCCCGAGGTGGGCATCGAGCCGGCGCACCTGTCCCAGCAGCTGGCCGTACTGCGTCGGGCGAACCTGGTGCGGACCCGCAAGGAGGGGTCGAACGTGTACTACTCCCTGGCCAGCCCCGAGGTCGCGGAACTGCTGCGGGTGGCACGCTCGATCCTCTCCGGCGTACTGGCGGGGCAGGCGGAGCTGCTCGCCGACCTGCGGGCGGCCCAGCCGGAGGGGAAACCGCCGGCGTAGCGTCGGCTATCGAACGCCTACGAGAGGGGCAAAGTATCCCCACCTAGGCAAAGCACTGGAAAACCCCCGTAACTCGGGCCCCTGGTCGCCTTGTTTGTCACTGGCGGAAGTCCTCACCACCAGTACGAAGAGGTTTCATGGGCCTGTTGCGCAAGATCCTGAGCACCGGCCGGGTCGCCGAACCGGCACCGCCGCCCCCGGCGGGCGACGTACCCGAGGCGGCACGGGAGTTGCGTGGTTCGGCGCAGGTGCGCTGTGTCGACGCGGGTTCCTGCAACGGCTGCGAGATCGAGATCGCCGCGGCCTTCAACCCGGTGTACGACGCCGAGCGGTACGGGGCGCGGCTGGTGGCCTCGCCCCGGCACGCGGACGTGGCGCTGGTGACCGGACCGGTGACCCGGAACATGGCCGGGCCGCTGCGCAGCACGGTCGCCGCGATGAGCACACCGCGGCTGGTGGTCGCGGTCGGTGACTGCGCGCTCGACTGCGGGGAGTTCGCCGGCGGGTACGGCGTCGAAGGCGCGGTCGCCGATGTCGTACCGGTGGATCTGACGGTGCCGGGGTGCCCGCCGGAGCCGGCGGCGATCGTGGCGGCGCTCAGGACAGTGACCGGACGGTGAGCGCGATTCCGGCCGCCCTCGCGACGGCCGTGGCACTGGGCGGCGCGGGGGCGGCGGCGGGTCTCGCGCTGCCGTACCGGCCGCGTGTCCCGGTCGTCGGAGTGCTGACGGCCGGTGTCGGGGTGGCGGGTGCCGTGGCGGGTGCGGCCGCACTGAGCGGCAACCGCTGGGCGGCCGTCTGCTCCGGGCTGGTGCCGCCGGCCGGAGCGCAGGTGGCGGTGGACGCGCTGGCGGGGCTGTTCATGGCGGTGGCGGGGGCCGTCGTGGCCGCGGTGGCGGTGTACGGCATCGGGTACGCGGCCGGCCGGGGCTCCGGGGGCCTCGGCTCCCGGACGGCGCAGGCGGTGCTGCCGCTGTTCGCGCTCAGCCTGGTTCTCGTACCGGTGGCGGCGTCGGTGTCCACGTTCCTGCTGCTGTGGGAGGTGTCGGCGCTCGGCTCGCTGCTGCTGGTGCTCGCCGAACACCAGCAGCATGCCTCGGTACGGCAGGCGGGCGTCTGGTACGCGGTGCTGACCCACCTGGGCCTGGTTCTGCTGCTGGCCGGATTCTCACTGTTCGCCGCGCGGGCCGGTGGAGAGACCTTCACCGCGCTGCGGGCGGGCGCATCCGGCGTCCCAGCGGGCGTACGGGGGCTCGTCTTCGCCCTCCTGGCGCTGGCCTTCACCTCGAAAGCGGGGGCGGTGCCGCTGCACGCCTGGCTGCCACGGGCGTATCCCGAGGCCCCCGGCCCCGTCGCGGCGCTGATGAGCGCGGCCATGGTCAACCTCGGCATCTACGGCCTGGTGCGCACCGCGCTCGATCTGCTCGGCGGCGGCCCGGCGTGGTGGTGGCTGGGGCTGCTGGCGGTGGGCGGGGCGAGTGCCGTGTACGGCGTCCTCCAGGCGGCGGTGGCGTCCGACCTGAAGCGGCTGGTGGCGTACTCCAGCAGCGAGAACATGGGCCTGGTCCTCATCGGTGTCGGCGCCTGCGGGCTGTTCGCCTCCCACGGTGACCGGCCACTGGCCGCGCTGGCGTTGGCGGCGGCGCTGCTGCACGTCGTCAACCACGCCGCGTTCAAGGCCCTGCTGTTCTGCGCGGCAGGGTCCGTGCAGCGCTCCACCGGCCTGCGCGATCTGGACCGGCTCGGCGGGCTGCGGTCCCGCTTGCCTGTCACCGCCGGCTGCTTCGCGCTGGCCGCGCTCGGCGCGGTGGCGCTGCCGCCCGGCAACGGCTTCGTCAGCGAATGGCTGCTCCTCCAGTCCCTCGTCCACGGCCGGCAGGTGCCCGGTGTGGCCGTCGCGGTCGCGCTGCCCCTGTCGGTGGCGTTGATCGCGTTGTCGGCCGGTATCGCCGCTGCCGTGTTCGTGAAGGCACTCGGCGTCGGCTTCTTCGCCCGGCCGCGCGATCGGCGCGCTGCCTCGGCGCGGGAGGCGCCGCCGCTGATGCTCGCCGGGATGGCCCTGCTCGCCGTGGCGATCGTGGCGCTGGCGGTGGTGCCCGGACTCCTGGGTGACGGCCTCGACCGGGCCGTGGGCGCGGTCGGGCTGCCAGGCACGGGGGCGGTGTCGGGGGGCGGAGCGCGGGTGCGGCTCGCCGGCATCTCCGCTTCGCTGTCCCCGCTGTGGGTGGTGGCCGCCCTCACGGCCGCGATCCTGCCGGCCACCGGCCTGCCCCGGCTCCGCGGTCGGCGCGGGCGCCGAGTGAACGCCCGGCTGTGGGACTGCGGGGGCGGGGCTCCGACGCCGCGCATGACGTACACGGCGACCTCGTTCGCCGAGCCGTTGCAACGCGTCTTCGACGATGTGCTGGCCCCGGAGCAGCATGTGGACGTCACCCCGGTGCGGGAGTCGGCGTACCTGGTGCGACGGGTCCGGTTCCGGCACCGGGTGCCCGACCGGATCGAGCACCGGCTGTACGACCCGGTGCTGCGCGCGCTGGCCGGTGCCGGGCAGGCGGCCCGCGGGCTGGCGGGCGGCAGCGTCCATCTGTATCTCGGCTACGGCTTCGCCGGGCTGGTCGTCCTGCTGCTGGCACTGGCGGTGGGCTGGTGACGCACGGACTCGGGTACGTGGCCGTCGCCGGTCAGGTCACGGTCGTGGCGGCCGGGGCGCCGCTGCTGACCGGGTGGATGCGGCAGGTCCGGGCCCGCCTGGAGGGGCGGGCCGGGGCCGGGGTGCTGCAGCCCTGGCGGGACGCGCGCAAACTGCTGCGCAAGGAACCCGTCACGCCGGTGGGGACCGGCCCCGCGTTCCGTGCCGCCCCCGCCCTGCTGGCCGCCACCGCCGCCGTGGCCGCCGCGCTGCTGCCGCTGCTGTCCACGGACACCCCGGTGAGCGGGCACGCGGACCTGATCGTCGTGGTGGCGCTGATCTCGCTCGGCACGATCGGCCTCGCCCTGGCCGGGCTGGACTCGGGCACCGCGTTCGGCGGGATGGGCGCCTCGCGTGAGATGACGGTCGCCTCCCTGGTGGAGCCGACCCTGCTGCTGTCGGTGTTCGCGCTGTCGATACCGGCCGGGACGACCAACGTCCCCGCGATCGTCGCCGGCGCCATCCACCAGCCGGCCCGGCTCGCCTCCCCGGCCGGGCTGCTGGCGGTGGCCGCACTCGCGGTGGCGGTGCTCGCGGAGACCGGCCGGATCCCGGTGGACAACCCCTCCACCCACCTCGAACTGACCATGATCCATGAGGCGATGGTGCTGGAGTACGCCGGACCCGACCTCGCGCTGGTCGAGTTCGGCGCCCAGATGCGGCTGACCCTGCTGCTCGGCCTGCTGTCCTCGCTGTTCGTGCCGTGGGGCATCGCCACCGGCCCTTCCTGGACGGCTCTGGTGGTGGCGCTGGTGCTGTTCGTGGTGAAGCTGACCGTCCTGGGGGCGCTCCTCGCGGCGGCCGAGGTGTTCTGGGCCAAGATCCGCCTGTTCCGGGTGCCGGAACTGCTCGCGGGGTCCTTCCTGCTGGCGCTGCTGGCGGTGACCGCGTCGTACTTCCTGAACGGAGCGCCATGAGCGACGGCCTCTACACCCAGCTCCTCGACCTGGCCTGCGGTGTCTTCCTGCTGGCTGCAGTGCTCGTGCTGTGGCGGCACGAACTCGCCGCGATCGTACGGGCCTTCGCCCTCCAGGGCGTCGCCCTGGCCGCGATCGCCCTGCTGCTCGGCGCGCACGAGGAACGCGGGGACCTGACCGCCGTGGGCGTCGCTCTGGGGTTGCTGAGGGCGGGCGTCCTGCCGTATCTGATGCGGCGCGCGACGGCCGTGCCGGCCGATGGCCACGGCGGCGAAGAGGTCCGCGAGACCCAGCCCCTGGTCACCGTCGCCGCCTCGCTGCTCACCGCGGCACTGCTGACCCTGCTCGCCTACGCGGTCGGCCGGCCCCTGACCCGGCTGGCCCCGACGCCGGCCACCCATGCCCTGCCGGTGGGGCTCGCCGTCGTCCTGATCGGCTTCTTCGTCCTGGTCACCCGCAGACGCGCGCCGGCTCAGGTGGTCGGCTTCCTGCTGCTGGACAACGGCATCACCGCCACCGCCTTCCTGGCCACCTCCGGTGTGCCGCTGATCGTCGAACTCGGGGTCTCCTTCGACGTGTTGCTCGCGGTACTGGTGCTGCAGATCCTCACCACGCGGATGCGGGAGGCGTTCGGCACGACCGACATCGACGACCTGCGGGAGCTGCACGACTGATGCTGCATCCATCAGAAGGGTCCGCGCTGGTGATCACCCCTGTCGCCGCGCCGCTGGTCGTCGCCGCGGCGTACGCGCTCATGCCCCGCCGGTGTGCGGCCGCCTGGCCGGCGCTCGTCCCGCCCGGCACGATCCTGCTGTGCGGCAGCCTGCTGGCGGCGGACGTCGTCGGCGCCGGACCCGTCTCCGCCTGCGCGGGGCTGCTGCGCGCCGACGCCCTCACCGCGTGGATGCTGCTCGTCATCGGCGCCGTCGCGCTCATCGCCTGCGGCTCGGCGCCCACGTATCTGGCGGGCGAACGCGCCGCCGGACGGGCGAGCGAGCGTACGCTGCGGCACTACCACGTCCTCGTACAAGCCTTCCTGGCCGCGATGTGCCTGGCCGTCGTCACCGCCAACCTCGGTGTGCTGTGGGTCGCCGTCGAGGCCACCACCATCGTCACCGCCTTCCTCGTCGGCCACCGCCGCACCCGCACCTCGGTGGAGGCCGCCTGGAAGTACGTCGTGATCTGCTCCGCGGGCATCGCGCTGGCCTTCCTCGGCACCGTGCTGATCTACTACGCGGCCCGGCAGGCCGGCATCGCCGAGGCCCAGGCCCTGAGCTGGCCCACCCTCGTCGCCCGCGCCGGCGGGCTCGACCCGGCGGTCACCCGGCTCGGCATCACCCTGGTCGTGCTCGGCTTCGGCGCCAAGGCCGGGCTGATCCCGCTGCACGCCTGGCTGCCCGACGCCCACAGCCAGGCGCCCGCGCCCGTCTCCGCGCTCATGTCGGGGGTGCTGCTGTCCGTCGCCTTCGCCGCGATCCTGCGCTACCGGGTCATCGCCGACGCCGCCCTCGGCGCCGGTTTCACCCGCGTACTGCTCGCCGGAATGGCCCTGCTCACCCTCGCGCTCGCTGCCGGGCTGCTGCTCGCCCAGCGCGACCACAAGCGGATGCTGGCCTACTCCAGCATGGAGCACATGAGCCTGATCGCCCTGGCGGCGGCGATCGGCAGCCCGCTCGCCCTGTCTGCCGCCCTGCTGCACATCGCCGGCCACGGGCTCGCCAAGTCGGCCGCGTTCTGCGGTGCCGGCCGCATCCTGCAACTGACCGGCACCGCCAGGATCGGCCGGGTGCGGGGGCTGCTCGCCCGGGCGCCGGCCCTGGGCGGAGCGTTCGGCTTCGCGGTGGTGGCACTGACGGCTTTCCCGCCGTTCAGCCTCTTCGCCTCCGAACTCGGCATCGCCCGCGCCGGTTTCGCCGCCGGGACCGGCCTGGCCTGGGCGACCTCCGGGGCCCTGCTGCTGGTGGTGGCCGCCTGCGCCGCCCTTGCCGCCCGGACCGCGCGGATGCTCCTCGGCCCCGCTCCGTCCCGGCCCTCGGGCCTGGCGGAGCCGGGGATCTGGCCGCTGGTCCTCGGTCTGGTCGCCTGCGCCGCCCTGGGCATCACCACCGGCCCCCTCACCGGCCTGCTGCACGCCGCCGCCAAGACGCTCGGAGGCCACTGACGTCGATGCGCACCACAGAAGAGCTCACCGCGACCGAACTTCCGTATCGTTTCGAGCAGTTGCTGACCGGTGGACACCGGCTCGCCCTGATCGCCGCCCACCACGACGACCACGGCATCCGCGTGGTGTACCTGTTCGCGGCGGGCCCGCCCGACACCCGCACCGAACTGCAGGTACGGCTCGACCCCGACCGGCCCGTGCTGCCGACGCTGGCCCATCTCTCCTTCCCCGCGGGCAGGTTCGAACGCGAGATGCGGGATCTGTTCGGCATCGTCCCGCTCGGCCACCCCCTGCCCCACCGCCTGGTGCGGCACTTCCACTGGCCCCGCGGCTGGTACCCGATGAACCCCGCCGCCGGCCCCCCGCCGCGCTTCGCCGAACAGGAAGGCCCCTACCCCTTCCTGGAGGTCGAAGGCGACGGCGTGTACGAGATCCCGGTCGGCCCGGTGCACGCGGGTCTCATCGAGCCCGGCCACTTCCGGTTCTCCGTCGTCGGCGAGACCATCCTCAAACTCAAGGCCCGCCTCTGGTTCGTCCACAAGGGCATCGAGAAGCTCTTCCAGGGCCGGACCGTCGCTGCCGGTCTGCCGCTGGCCGAACGCATCAGCGGCGACACGGCCGTCGGCCACGCCCTGGCCTACTGTCTGGCCGTCGAGGAGGCCACCGGCACCGACGTACCCGCCGAGGCCCGCCGGGCCCGCGCCCTGCTGCTGGAGCTGGAGCGGATCCACAACCACGTCGCCGACCTCGGCATGCTCTGCAACGACGCAGGCCACGGCGTCCTCAACGCCCACGCCCAGCGCGTCCGTGAACAGCTCCTGCGCCTCAACCTGGAGACCACCGGCCACCGGCTGCTGCGCGGCGGCGTCGTACCGGGCGGTGCCGTCCTGCGGTGCGTGCCCGACGTACGGCGGCTGAAGGCGATCGGCGCGGACATCCGTGAGATCGCCGGTCTCGCGCTCGGCCACTCCACGGTGCGCGACCGCTTCACCGGCACCGCCGTCCTGAGGACCGACGCCGCACGGGAGATCGGCTGCCTCGGCTACGTCGCCCGCGCCAGCGGTCTCACCGGCGATGCCCGCGTCGCGCATCCGTTCACCGGCCACGGCACCCGGCTCGGCATTCCCGTGCACACCGGCGGCGACGTCCTGGCCCGCTTCCTGGTCCGCGCCGAGGAGATCGACGCCTCCCTCGCCCTGATCGAGCACCTCGCCGACGGCCTCACCGCCCCGCGAACCGGCCAGGGGCCGACGGCCACGTCCGGGTCGGCGGGCAGGAGCGGTGTCGGTCTGGTGGAAGGCTGGCGCGGCACCATCGCCACCCGTGTGGAACTCGCCGCCGACGGCACCCTGGCCCGGGTCAAGCCGGTCGACCCGTCGTTCTTCAACTGGCCTGCTCTGCCGGTCGCGTTGGCGGACACGATCGTTCCGGACTTCCCCCTGACCAACAAGAGCTTCAACCTGTCGTACGCGGGCAACGATCTGTGATGCCTGGACGGGACCGCTCAAGACGGTATCCGGTGACCAGTTCGGCGTCGATGCGGACCACGTACTCCGTGTCCCTGCTGACCCAGGGCGTGAGTTCGGCGTGGTAGCGGGACAGCGTCGTCGGGTCGGTCACGCGGCTCGCGATACCCGTGACCATGACGCTCCAGCCGGTGTGCGTGTCCCCGTCGATGTGGTCCGCCTCGTACACCACCACCTCCGACGCCGTGGCGCTGGTCAGCAAGGCGGCTCCGGCGTGCGTGCGGATGACGACGTCGCCGGTGTCCGTGACGAGGTGGTTGACCGGCCGGATCACCGGCAGTGCCTGGTGGGTGAAGCCCACCCGTCCCATGGGCACGCCGGCCAGCAGCCCGAGGGCCTCCTCCCGGCTCAGCTCGACCAGGCGGGCGACAGGCGGGGAGGAAGGCGACGGGCCGGTCATGACGGTTCTCCGCCGACGGCCCTGTGTTCGGCTCCCCGGGGCCAGAGCACCTCGACGTCGGCACCGTGACCGCGGGCGCAGGCGACCAGGTGCGCCGTCGTGTCCCTGCCGGACGAGGGCGAGCCGTCCCCCACGGCCGGGACCCGGGCGCACGAGCGCGGCAGGCCCTCGTCGGCCGTGCCGCACGAGGTGCGATCGCCGGGGTGGTACTCCAGCAGCCGCACCTGCTGGGACAGCGACAGCAGTTCCCCGGCCGCCTTGCGGTCTCTCTCGCCGAGCCACGCGGGCAGGCCGTCGCGGGACGGCAGCACCGTCACCAGGGCCGGCCCCGCCCCGCGCGCGGCCCGCCCGAACGCCACGGACCGCCCGTGTCCCGCGCGGACGCGCCCGGCCCGGCCCGCGCGGGCGAAGCCGGCCGGGCGGGGGCGCGGCTCCTCCTCCGGCAGCGTGAGTGCCGGCGCGGAGAGATCCGTGCGCCCCACGACAGCGATCACTTCTGGTTCTCCTTATCCGTGCATCCCTTGATCATCGTCACGGGCGACCGGCACGCGCAGGGACCCGTCGGCCCCGGGACCGGGGCCGTTCGGCTCTCGCGAACTGTCCGCTACGGGATGACGATGCCGTGTTCCCGTACGGCGCGACGCGGTGGCAGTGCGGGCAAGGTCACCCGTGCGGGAGCCGCCTGGCCGACGGGCTCGGCGCCGCTGGGCAGGCCGGCCGCGGCGGCGACGTAGTCCCGGGCCGTCAGCAGTCCGATCAGTCGCCCGTGCGCATCCGTGACCGGCAGGGCGTCGAGATGCTCCTGCGCCATCACGGACGCCGCGCGCGGCACGGGGTCCTCGGGGTGGACCGTGACGGTCCGGCGGGCGTGCACGAGGTCGCGCACCCTGCGGCGGGACAGCGTCGTGGCGGCGGCAGCGCAGACCACGGCGAGTTCGGCTCGGTCCAGGAGTCCGGCGCAACAGCCGTCCCCGCGGACCACCGGGAGCTCGCGCTGCCCGGACCTCTCCATGATCTCCCAGGCCATCAGCACGCTCTCGTCCTCGCTGATCGCGTACGGGGCGGCGTCCATCAGACTCCGCACCACGGGTTGTTCGTTCACGGTTGCCCTCCTTGTGCCGGGCGCCCGGTGGGGTGGCCCACGCACAGGCGCCGCGTCACACGTCGCCGGCGGTCGGCCTCGTCGTCGCGCCTCGCGTGCTCTTCCACGCTCGTCCGCCCGACGTCGGCTGTCATGGGCCGCATGGCCTCGCCGCCCGCCATTGGCCCCATGTCCGGGACGCGTGACGGGGCCGCTCGGCCCCGTGCGCAGCCCGATGAGCCCCTGTCCGCGCCGGTCACCCGCCCGGACGCCGAGCAGGCCGGCGCACTGATGCGGGCCTGCCGGCGCCACGGCACGGGTCTGCTCGGCCCGGACTGCCCGGTCCCGGCCGACACCGAGCCCGGCGTCCGGCCGGACGCCACGCCGCCCGGCATCCCGGCCCGGGCACCGCCGGAGTCGCCGTACCGTCGGGCGCCGTCGGCACGAACCTGGCGCTGCTGCATCCGGAGTCGTTCGGCATCCGCGTGCCTTCGCGCGTACTGCCCGCCGGGCGGCCCGCACGACGCCGGTGCTCACCGTGGACGCCGGCCGCTCGGAGGCCGGCCGGCGGGCAGCCGCCGCGAACACGGCCGCCGCGGCCACCCCGGACATCACCCGGCAGGCCCTGTTCACGCAGGCCGACCTCATCGCCACCCGCACGCCTGGTGAACTTATCGACACCGCGGCCGATCTCGTCGACGACCTCCTCGCTCTGCTGCGCCACCCGCCCCCTGGCCCATGCCGCCACCCGGGCCCGTCGGCTCAACCGGCCCTCCGGCACCGCGGCGGAGCTGCCGGACATGGAGACCGGGCGGGCGCGGGACGCCGTCGCCACGTTCCTGGGCCGGAATCCCGACGGGCCTGCTCGATCCCCAGCAGAGCACCGAACTCCTGGGCTGCTACGGCATTCCGCGGCTTCCCTGGGCATGGGCCCGGGACGAGGCGGTGGCGGCGTTCGATCGGGTTGCCGGTCCCGACGGACGGATGGTCATGAAGGCGCACCGGCCCGGGACCGCCGCACAAGCTGGAGCAGCCCTCCCTGGTCCGGAGCAGCTGGTGCGGCGGTTGTCCCGGATGGCGGCCGACCTGCCCCAGCTGTCCGCATGCATGGGCCGAAGGGCCCCGGGCCGGGTCCTGGCGGCCCGTGGTGACGGGTGCCGGACGAGACCAGGCTGGGGGTACACACCATGAAGGGAGCCGGTGCGATGACTTCCGCCACCACCATGACCTCGGCCCTTGAACCGGCGCACCGCGAACGGCTGATGCGTCTCGCCCGCGAGGTCTCCTTCGAGGCCGGGATCCGCCTGTTCGAGGAGGGGCGGCGCGCCGACCGCTTCTGGATCGTGCGCACCGGAACCGTCGCCCTCGACCTGCACGTGCCGGGCCGCCGGCCCGCCGTGATCGAGACACTCGGTCACGGCGAACTCGTCGGCTGGTCCTGGCACTTCCCGCCGCACCTCTGGCACCTGGGTGCCCAGGCGACGAGCCCGGTACGGGCCTGGGAGTTCGATGCCGACGCGGTCCTGCGGCTGTGCGCCGAGGACGCCGAGTTCGGCCGGGCGGTCGCGGTCTGGGTCGGACAAGTGGTCGCCCAGCGGCTGCACGCCTCCCGGGTCCGGCTGCTCGATCTGTACGCCCCCTACGGCAGCGGCAGCCTGATGTGACCCCTCGGCCCTGTGAGGAGGAGAGCATGGAGAGCAGCCCGCACCACGTGTGTGACGTGATGACGCATGCCGTCGTCGCCGTCGGCCGCAAGGCTCAGTTCAAGGACATGGTCGAGCGCATGGAACAGTGGCAGGTCAGCGCCCTTCCCGTGCTGGAGGGCGACGGCCGGGTGATCGGGCTCGTGTCCGAGGCCGATCTGC
Source organism: Streptomyces camelliae (assembly GCF_027625935.1). Classification (NCBI taxonomy): domain Bacteria; kingdom Bacillati; phylum Actinomycetota; class Actinomycetes; order Kitasatosporales; family Streptomycetaceae; genus Streptomyces; species Streptomyces camelliae. The sequence continues at coordinate 8,786,263 of NZ_CP115300.1, read as the reverse complement.
TGCCCAAGGAGGAGTTCCGGGGCAGCGATCCGGACCGGTTCACCCAGCGGCGCCGGCTGGCCGACCTGGCCAAGGCGGGCGCGGTCACCGCAGAGGAGCTGATGAGCACGCCGGCCGTCACCGTGCACGCCGACGCCACGATCGCCGAGGCGTCGCGCATCATGGCGCTGCGGCACGTCAAACGGCTGCCCGTGGTGAACACCGAAGGCCTGCTGGAGGGCGTGGTCAGCAGGGCGGACCTGCTGAAGGTGTTCCTGCGCCCGGACAACGACCTCGCCGACGAGATCCGGCGTGACATCGTCGACGTGCTGTTCCCGGCGCCGGTCGAGCCCGTGCACATCACGGTCGCCGACGGCGTGGCCACCCTGACCGGGCGGGTCCAGGACGCCACCCGGATACCACTCGCCACCCGGCTGGTGCGTGGCGTCGAGGGTGTGGTGGGCGTGGACTGCCGGCTCACCGCGACCGAGAAGGACTGAGACCAGGCGAGAAGGAGCGAGAGCAGAGCCGAGAGCACGGACGAGCAGCACCCGACACGGCCCACAGGACCGTGTCGGGTGCTGCGTTCAGCCTCTGCCTCCGCTCAGGTTCCCCCACCGCGGTCCGACCCGCCGCCACTCCGCGTCCCACTCGGCCATGCGCCGCCGGATGAGCCGGCCGCGGACCACCCGTCCCACGCCCCAGACCGCGGCCCCGGCCGCGGGGGCGACCAGGGCGCCGGCCGTGGCCGCCTCCAGCGTCGCCGCGGCACCGGTGACCGGAGCGGACACCACCCGGTCGCCTCGGGTCGCCCACACCGTGACATGGGTGCCCGCCGGTGCGCCCGGGAAGACCTTCGCCTGACCCGTGTGCACCGAGCCGTCCGCGTCCGTCCAGCGGACGGCGGCCCACACCCGCCCGCCGTCGTATCCACCGGTGTCGGCCGGGGTGCGCGCCGCCGCGTCGGTGAGGACGGCGGACACCGCGTGCACCTCGATCGACCGGCCCACGGCCTGTGCGGCCATCGCACCGGCCGACAGTGCGGCGAGGATCGCGAACATCCAGACGGCGAGCACGATCCAGCCCTCGACGACATCGCTGTGCCGGCGCAGCGGATTGCGCCGCCAGTGCCACAGCCGCACCGGGGTGAGCTTCGCCGGAGCCGGCCCCGCCATCGCCGCCGCCTCCTGTCCCCGGCCGACGGCTCCGCCTCAGCCCGTACGGGTCCGGCCGGCACCGTGGAGGCCGGGGGCGAAGCCCGCGCGGCGGGGTGGGCCGGTCAGTGCGCACTCCACGTCGACCACGCCCGGCACGGCCCGGGCGAGCCGGGCGGCCAGGGGGATCAGGACGGTCTCGCGGACCTGCCCGGAGAGTGCGACGACGCCGTCGTGCACCGCTACTTGGACCGTGTCGGAGTGCGGGCCGAAGAGCCGAAGGACGATCTCGTGCCGCACCTCCGCGGCGATGTCGGCGTCGTCCCGCAGGAAGACCTTCAGCAGGTCGGAGCGGCTGACGATACCCTTCAGGGTGCCGTCGCGGCCGACGACCGGAAGCCGCTTGACCCCGGTACGGGCCATGATGCGGGCGGCATGCGCGAGAGTGGCTTCGGGACGCACGGTGACGGCCGGGGCGGTCATGAGCTCGCCCGCGGTCACCGCGTCCGCCTTGTGTACGTCGGCGAGGTGCCCCAGCTGCCCGTACCGCCCGATGTCCGCGTCGCTGTACTCCTCCTTGGGCAGCAGGTCGGCCTCGGAGACCACGCCCACGACCACCCCGGTGTCGTCCAGCACCGGCAGGGCGCTGACCCGCCACTGCCGCATGGCCTTCACGATGTCCTTGAAGAGCGCGCCGGTGCGCAGGGCGACGACCCGGTGGGCCATCACGTCGTTCACGACGGTCGGAGTGCCGTTCATGGCGTCCTCCAAGGGCTCGGCTGCGTCGTGGGACACCTTCAGCCTGCGACCCCGGGGCGTCGGCGTCATGGGCCGAGTGGGCCCGAGACACCACCCCGTCGGCCCCGCACCCCGCACCGGCTACTTCCCGGGCAGCGGAACGTGCCACTCCAGCGCGGCGCCCCCGCTCTCGGCACAGGCGATCTCCAGCCGCCCGCCGAGCTGTTCCGCCCGCTCGGCCATGTTGCGCAGCCCGCTGCGCCGGCCGTCGGGCGGGATGCCGACGCCGTTGTCCGAGACCTTCAGGCGGATCTCCCGGCCGTCGGTGGTGACCGCCACGTCCGCCCGGTGGGCATGCGCGTGCCGGGCGATGTTGGTCAGGGCCTCCGAGAGCACGGCCACGACATGGTCGGCGATCTCACGCGGCACATCGGTGTCGAGCAGGCCTTCCATGCGCACGCTGGGTGCGAAGCCGAGCACCCGCGCGGCCTCGCCGGCCACCTGCACGACCCTGGCCCGCAGCCCGCCGCCGGCGCCGCTCTCACGGGTCCGCAGGCCGAAGATCGCCGACCTGATGATCTTGATGGTCTCGTCCAGGTCGTCCACGGCCCGCAGCACCCGCTCGGACGCCTCCGGGTGGTCGATGAAGCGGCCCGCGCTCTGCAGGGTCATCCCGGTGGCGAACAGCCGCTGGATGGCCAGGTCGTGCAGATCGCGGGCGATCCGGTCACGGTCCTGCAGCACGGCGATCCGCTGGGCGTCGTGCCGGCGCTCGGCCAGCTCCATCGCGATCGCGGCCTGCGCGGCGAATCCCCGCAGCGTCTCCGTCTCCTTGGCGGAGTAGACCGGCCCGCCGGTCTCTCGGGCCAGCAGCACCACTCCGCGTACGTCACCCTCGCCGGTGCCGATGGGGATGGCCACGGCGGGACCGAGCCCCTCGAAGCGCGGGGGTTCCGCGGAGATCCGCTCGTCGTGGAAGACGTCGTCACTGATGACCGGGGCGGCGGTGGAGAACGCCAGCCCCATCAGCGTCCGGTCCAGGGGCAGTACGAGACCCCGGTGGGCCTCCCCGTCCATACCGACCGCGATCTCCACGCCGAGCGCCTCGCTGCCCTCCACGGGCATCGCGACCGCGGCGAGGGCGGAGCCGGAGTTCTCCCGCGCGTGTTCCGCGATGAGGTCCAGCGCCTCGGCGCGATCGCTGCCGGACATCAGGCTGTGCGTGATCTCGGCGTTCGCCCTCAGCCAGCGCTCGCGCAGCCGGGAGTCCTCGTACAGCCGGGCGTTGTCGATGGCGACGCCGGCGGCGACGGCCAGCGTGGACAGGACCGCCTCGTCCTCCTCGTCGAAGGCGAGTCCGCCACGCTTCTCGGTCAGGTACAGGTTGCCGAAGACCTGGTCGCGGACCCGGATCGGGACGCCCAGGAAACTGTTCATCGGCGGGTGATGGGCCGGGAAGCCGTACGAGGCGGAGTGCTGGGAGAGCTTTTCGAGGCGCAGGGGCTCGGGGTGGCGGATCAGCTCACCGAGGATGCCGTGGCCCTCGGGCAGCGCGCCGATCTCGGCGATCTGCCCCTCGGTGACGCCGACGGTGTGGAAGCCCGACAGCGTCGTGCCGTCGGGGCCGATGACACCGAGGGCCGCGTACTCGGCGTCCACCAGGGTCGCGGCGGCTTCGACGATGGAGCGCAGGGCGTGTTCCAGGTCCAGTTCCCGGCCGACGGCGAGGACCGCGCCGAGCAGGCTGTGCACACGGTCCCGGGTGCCGCGCACGGCGTCGATCCGCGCCTGCAGCTCCCCCAGCAGCTCGTCGAGCTTCAGCTGGGGCAGCAGTTCGCGGAGCTCGTCGGGAGTTCCCACCGTGTGCCTCCCGGTCCCTCGGCTCGCGGACCCGGCATCCGGGGTCGGCTCCACCGTAGCCCGCCCGGGCGGGCAACGGTATACGGACCGGTGCAACCGGCCACTCTGCCGGGTCCGCCCGGCACGGTCCGCTCCGGCCGGGGCCGATCGGCCCGGTCAGGGGGACCGTGGGCACCTCCCCGGCCGTACCGTCCCGGCCGACGCTGGAGGCGTACGCGAGACCGCGCTGCCGAGGAGTGCCCGCCATGGTCCGTTATGTGTACGACTTCCGGGACGGGGGCCGTGACCTGGCCGGTCTGCTCGGCGGCAAGGGCGCCAATCTGGCCGAGATGACCCGGCTGGGCCTGCCGGTGCCGCCGGGGTTCACCGTCACCACCGAGGCCTGCCGCGCCTTCCTGGCCACCGGTGCGGAGCCGGACGGCATGGCGGCGGAGGTGTCCCGGCACCTGTCGGCGCTGGAGGGGACGACCGGGCGGCTGCTGGGGCAGCCCGACGATCCGCTGCTGGTCTCCGTACGCTCCGGCGCTCGCTTCTCCATGCCCGGCATGATGGAGACGGTCCTCGACATCGGCCTGAACGACGACTCCGTGCTCGGCCTCGCGAAGGTGTCCGGAAGCGAGCGTTTCGCCTGGGACTCCTACCGCCGGCTGGTGCAGATGTTCGGCAGCACCGTGATGGGCGTCGACCCTGCTCTGTTCGGCGAGGCCATGGTTCTGCTGAAGGGGGCCCGGGAGGCGCCCGACGACGTCCATCTGGACGCGTCCGACCTCGCCTGGCTGGTGGAGACGTACAAGAGGCTGATCCGCGACGAGACCGGCCAGGACTTCCCGCAGGACCCCGCCGGGCAGTTGCGGCAGGCGGTCCTCGCCGTGTTCCGGTCCTGGAACGCCGGGCGGGCCCGCGTGTACCGGCGGCGCGAGCACATCCCGGACGACCTGGGCACCGCGGTCACCGTGCAGCGCATGGTGTTCGGCAACCTCGGCCCCGGCTCCGGCAGCGGCGTCGCCTTCACCCGCGACCCGGCCACCGGACAGCCCGGCCTGTACGGCGACTACTTGCCGAACGCCCAGGGCGAGGACGTCGTCGCCGGCATCCGTGACACCGTGCCCCTCTCCGCGCTGGAGCGGCTGGACCCGCGCTCCTACCGGCAGCTGCGCGACCACGCGCAGACGCTGGAGCGGCACTACCGCGACCTGTGCGACATCGAGTTCACCATCGAGCGCGGCACGCTGTGGATGCTGCAGACCCGGGTCGGCAAACGCACCGCCGAAGCCGCCTTCGCCATCGCCGCGGAACTGACCGGCGAGGGGCTCATCACCCCCGACGAGGCGCTGGGCCGGGTGCACGGGGAACAGCTCGGCCGGCTGATGTTCCCCCGCTTCGACACCGGCCGGGCCGGGCCGGAGCTCGCCCACGGCGTGCCCGCCTCGCCCGGCGCGGCGTCCGGTGCGGCCGTCTTCGACTCCGCCGAGGCGGTACGGCGGGCCGCCGCCGGCGAGCGGGTGGTGCTCGTACGCGAGGAGACGACCCCCGACGACCTGCCCGGCATGGTCGCGGCCCGGGCGGTGCTGACCAGCAGGGGCGGCAAGACCAGCCACGCGGCCGTCGTCGCCCGGGGCATGGGCCGGGTCTGTGTGTGCGGTGCGCAGGACATCGCCGTCAACACGGGCGCGCGGCGGTTCACCGCCCGCGACGGCACGGTCGTCGAGGAGGGCACCTTCATCTCGGTGGACGGCTCCACGGGTGCCGTGTACGCGGGAGCGGTGCCGCTCGTCGCCTCGACCACGATGCGGTATCTGGAGTCCGGCGAACAGACCGGCAGCGTGGTCGCGGCGGTCGCCCGCGCCCTGGAACACGCCGACGTGGTACGCCGTCTGGAGGTCCGGGCCAACGCCGACACGCCCGAGGACGCCGCGCGGGCCCGGCGGTTCGGGGCTCAGGGCATCGGGCTGTGCCGCACCGAGCACATGTTCCTCGGCGAGCGGCGCAAGCTGGTCGAGGAGATGATCCTCGCCCGTGGCGACGCGGGCCGTGACAAGGCGCTGGCGGTTCTTCTCCCGCTCCAGCGACAGGACTTCGCGGGCATCCTGCGGGCGATGGACGGGCTGCCCGTCACCATCCGCCTGCTCGATCCGCCGTTGCACGAGTTCCTGCCCGACCGCACCGAACTCGCCGTACGTGTCGCCGTCGCGGAGGCCGCGGGTGGACAACCCGAGCCGCACGACGTGGAGTTGCTCGACGCCGTGAACCGCATGCACGAGGAGAACCCGATGCTCGGCCTGCGCGGCGTCCGGCTCGGGCTCGTGGTGCCGGGGCTCGTGGCGATGCAGGTGCGGGCGGTGGCCGAGGCGGTGGCCGAGCGGGTGCGGGCCGGCGGCTCGCCCCGGGCGGAGATCATGGTCCCGCTGGTCGGTTCGGTCGAGGAACTGCGGCTCGCCCGCGAGGAGGTGACGCGGGTGCTGGCCGAGGTCGGCGAGGAGACGGGCGTGGCGGTGCACTGCCCCGTCGGCACGATGATCGAACTGCCCCGGGCCGCGCTCACGGCGGGCCGGATCGCCGAGGAGGCTGAGTTCTTCTCCTTCGGCACCAACGACCTGACCCAGACCACCTGGGGTTTCTCCCGCGACGACGTCGAGGCCGCGTTCTTCTCCGCCTACCTGGACAAGGGCGTGTTCGCCTCCTCGCCGTTCGAGACGCTCGACCGCGAGGGTGTGGGCCGGCTGGTCCGGATCGCCGTCGAGGAGGGTCGTGCGGCCCGGCCCGGTCTGCAGACCGGCGTCTGCGGCGAGCACGGCGGCGACCCGGAGTCGATCCGCTTCTTCCACACCGCCGGACTGGACTACGTCTCCTGCTCTCCGTTCCGGGTCCCGGTGGCCCGTCTGGAGGCCGGGCGGGCCGCTCTCGGCGGGACCGACACGGGTGACAGCAGGTGAGCGGAGCCAGCCATGATCCAGGACCACGAGCCGATCCGCCGCCGCGTGGAGCTCGACCGGGCCGAGGCGCTGCGGCTGCTCGCCAGCGTGCCCCTGGGCCGGATCGTCTTCACCCGGCAGGCCCTGCCCACCGTCCGCCCGGTCAACCACATCCTGGACGACGGCGACATCGTCATCCGCCTCCACGAGGGGGCGGCGCTCACCTCGCACGCCCGGCAGGACCCCGGCACCGGCGTGGTGGTCGCCTACGAGGCCGACGCCATCGACCCGGTCACGCACCTCGGCTGGAGCGTGGTGGTCACGGGGTACGCCAGCCTCGTCACCGACCCGCGCGAACTGGCCCGTATCCGCTCCCTGTTGCGCCCGTGGGCGCCGCAGCAGGGCATGGACCAGGCGGTACGCATCCATCCCGAACTGGTCGCGGGTGTGCTGCTCACCAGCCCGGTCGAAGAACGCCGCTGAGGCGGTGCGCGCACCGGGCTGCGCACCACCTCGGCGACTCCGGCTCGCTGTCCTGTCCGGGGACCCTGCTTCCCTTCCCGTTCAGTCCGTGGGAACGGCCACGTCGTACCGCTCGCCGCCGAGCGCCACCTTGAGCGCGCCGGTCTCGGCGGCCTTGGCGAAGACGTCGTAGGCCTCCTCCATCTGCTCCACCGGGAAGGTGTGGGTGACCAGGTGCCCGGTGGGCAGCCGGCCGGCGGCGGCCATCCGCAGCAGGGTCGGGGTGGAGTAGGTGTCCACCAGGCCCGTCGTGATGGTCACGTCCTTGCTCCACAGCTCTTCGAGGTGCAGCGTGGCCGGTTTGCCGTGCACGCCGATGTTGGCCACGTGCCCGCCCGGGCGGACCATGCGGGTGCACAGCTCGAAGCTCTCCGGGACGCCGACCGCCTCCATGACCACGTCCGCGCCGAGCCCGTCGGTCAGGTCGGCGACCAGCTGGCCGGGGGCCTCCCGGGCGTCCGCGACCGCGTCGGCGCCGAGCCGGTGGGCCGCCTCCAGCCGGGCCGGGGCCAGGTCCACGGCGATGATCCGCTCGGGGGACAACAACCGGGCCGTGGCGATCGCGGCGAGTCCGATCGGCCCGGCGCCGACCACGGCCACGGTGTCTCCGGGCCGCACCTGCCCGTTGCGGACACCCACCTCGTAGGAGGTCGGGAAGATGTCCGCGAACAGGACGGCGTCCTCACTGCGGACGGTGGCGGGCAGCGGGTGGACGGACAGGTCGGCGTGCGGGACGCGCACGTACTCGGCCTGGGTGCCGTCGATCAGACGGCCGAGGATCCAGCCCCCGCCGCCCCGGCACTGGCCGTAGCGCCGCTCCCGGCAGAAGCGGCACCGGCCGCAGGAGGTGATGCAGGACATCAGCACCCGGTCCCCGGGCCGCACGCCGCGTACGTCGCTGCCGACCTCGACGATCTCTCCGACCGCCTCGTGGCCGAGGACCGTGCCGGGGCTCACCTCGGGCACGTCGCCCTTGAGGATGTGCAGATCCGTCCCGCAGATCGTCACGACGCCGACCTGCACGATCGCGTCGGTCGGCTCCTTGATGCCGGGGTCCGGGACGTCCTGCCAGGACGCCTGTCCGGCACCTTGGAAGACGAAGCCCTTCATGGCGTTCCTCACCCTCTTCGGCCGGTCGTCGCGGGATCGGCGTGTCCGGCGCGGGGCCGGACACCACCCGCACGCTCAGCTTCGCCAGCACGCGAACCGTTCCGCTTGGGCCGTACGGCCCTCACCTCGGACCGGACCGTGCCGCAGGAGCCCCCGGCCCTCACCGGCGGCGCGGGTACCTCCGGACGGACCGACGGCCAGGGCCGGACAGCCCTGTCGACCGCCCCTGCCTGCCCGGTTCGATCTGCCCATGGTCTTGAACCACCCGCCGGTCGTGACCGACGAGCACCGCATCCCTCTGCCGGCCGGATCCCGCCCCGCTCCCGGCGGAGCGACAGTCGTACCCCTGCTCGGCGAGATCGACGTGCTCACGGCGCCGGCGCTGTCGGCACGGCTGGACAGGCTCACCGCGGACGCTCGGCCCGATCTGGCGCTGGATCTGCGTCCGGTCACGTTCATCGACTGCGCCGGGCTGGGCGTCCTGTGCCGGGCGCGCAACCGGGTACGTGCCCGGCGGGGCCGGCTGCGGCTGGTCACGGACGACGCGGGTTTCCAGCGGGTGCTGCGCGCCACCGGGCTGCGCGACGTCTTCGACGCGCATCCCCGTCTCCCCCGCCCCGAGGTCTCCGCCCCCGGCCCTGAGGCGGTGTCGACGGCGGCGCCACGCGACGAGGAGGTGTTCTGACGAACGTCAGGAATCCGCTGTGGCGTTGGCGCGACAATCCGCTGCGCGGCGCGAGGACGTGGCCGAGGCGTGGATCGTCCTGGCCCTCTGGGTGGTCGTGCGGGTCGGCGGCGGGTCGCCGGGCTGAGGGCGGCCCGTGCCGCCGGGGACGTGTTCGCGCAGCAGCCGGCGCGCGCACCGGCACGCCGTCCGTGCCGTACTCCTGGCCGACGCGGCGGGCGGCGCCGTGTCCGCTCCGTCGGCGGACGGCCCAGATCCGGGCGGTGGTGCGCTGGGCGGCATCGGACGGCACCTGGCACACCGGACAGACACTGGTCGACGCGGGCCTGCGGGCCGGGCTCCGGGTGCTGGTCCGGCAGGACGACCGGGGCCGGCTGACTCCCGCGAAGCCGACGGGCCCTGCCGAGGAGACCGTCGAGGCCGGTTTCTTCGGCGCCGCGGCCGGCCTCGCTGTTGCCGCTCCGGCATGCGGGGCGGCGGCGTTCACGCGGGCGCGGCTCGACCGGCGGTGCGTGGCCCGCTGGGACCGCGAGCGGGATGTGGCGGAGCCCCGCTGGGGCCACCGGCGCGGCCGGCCCGGTCGAGCGCCCGCCCGGTACGCCCCGTCCCGGCGGCCGCGCCGGGACCGACCGTCCCCGACGAGAGCCGACCGGCCCCTGCGGCGGGAACGCCGGGCGCCGCACGCTGAAGGTGCCCCGGACGTGCTTCGCGGCAGGAGCGCGGAAGTGGTGGCCCTTGCGGTGCGCGGCGGAAGGCGAGGCGAGGTTCATGGACGAGACACTGCCCCTCGGCCGGATCGCCGGGGTCCGCATCGGCCTCCACTGGAGCGTCCTGGTCATCTTCGCCCTCATCACCGTCGCGCTGGCACGCGGGCGTCTCCCCGCCGCCCACCCCGGTCACTCCCCCGTGGCGTACTGGGCGCTCGCCGTCCTGACCGCCGTCGTCTTCCTCGCCTCCCTGCTCGCGCACGAACTGGCGCACGCCGTGGTCGCCCGGCGCAACGGCGTGCAGGTGGAAGGCATCACGCTGTGGATGCTGGGCGGTGCCGCCCGGCTGCGCGGCGAGGCGCCGTCTCCGGCCGCCGAGCTGCGGATCGCTGCGGTGGGTCCCCTGACGAGCCTGCTGGCCGGTGCCGTACTCGCGGGCGTCGCGGTGGGGCTGCGCGCGGTGCACGCGTCGGGGCTGGTGGTCGAGGCGGCCGTCTGGCTGGCCGCGATCAATGTGCTGCTGGCCGTCTTCAACGCGCTGCCCGCCGCTCCGCTGGACGGCGGGCGGCTGCTGCGGGCCTATCTGTGGCACCGCACCGGCGACCGCCTGCGGGCCACCCGGGGCGCCACGGCGGCGGGCCGGGTGCTCGGCTGGTTCATGGTGCTGACCGGGTTCGCGGACGTCCTGTTCGCGGGCGACATCACCGGTCTGTGGCCCGCGCTGATCGGGTGGTTCCTCATCGCCGCGGCCACCGCCGAGGCCCGTCAGGCACAGCTGCGGGGCGTCCTGGACGGCGTTCCGGTCAGCCGGGTCATGACTCCGGACCCGGTCACCGTCCCCGCGACGGCGGCGCTCTCCGACTTCCTGGCCGAGGGTCCCTTCGGTCCCTACCGGCACTCGGCGTTCCCGGTCCTGGCGGCGGACGGGTCGGTCGCCGGCCTGGTCACGGTGCGGCGCGTGGACCGGACCCCACCGCAGGAGCGTGCGCACACGACCGTCGGCGACGTGATGCGCCCGCTCACCGAGGTCCTGACAGCGGCTCCGGACGAGCCCGTGCTCGACCTGCTTCCCCGTCTCCAGGAGAGCCCGGTCCGGCGTGCCCTGGTCCTGGACGGCGGCCGGCTCGTGGGCATCCTCACCGTCGCCGATGTCACCCGCGCCCTGGCCTGGCCGGCCGGCACGGCGCACCCCGGCCCCGAAGGACCGCACCAGCCCCTTCCGTAGCCCTCCGAGGAGCAGCGACTCGGCCGTGCGGACCCGGCGCGTGCCGGTGGTGGCTCAGGAGTGCCCGGCGGGATGCGCGCCGTCTCGGTTCGCCGGTCCGGTCAGGAAGGCTCGGGTACGACGGCCACGGGGCACGCCGCGTGGTGCAGTACGCCGTGGGCGACGCGGCCGAGCTGGAGTCCGTAGTGACCGTGCCGGCGCCGGGATCCGACGACGAGCAGGTCGGCCTCGTGGGACGCGGCGAGCAGGGCGTCGCGGGCGTGGCCCTCGACGGTGCGGGGGTGCACTTCGAGGTCGGCCGGTACATCCCGCAGGGCATCCTCCACCGCCTCGGCGGCCTGCAGCTCGTGGAGGTGCGCCGGCGTGCCGGCGAGCTGGGGGTACCCCTGGACGAAGTCCGGGGGCGGATGGCCCGTGGTCGCGTGCCCGGGACGGCGCCAGGCTCGTACGGCTTCCAGCGGCACTCCGCGCAGCAGCGCCTCCTCGGCCGCGAACCGTACGGCGGCCGCGCCCTCGCGTTTCCCGGCGACGCCGAGGACGATACGGCCCCGGGTCCCGGACCGGGCCTGGTTGTCATGGCTGCCGCGCAGCACGACGACCGGGCAGTGCGCGTGCCCGGCGACCGTGACACCGACGGAGCCGAGGAGGGCCTCGGTGATCCCGCTGCGGCCCCGGCAGCCCAGCACGACGGCGCGGGCGGTGCGGCTCTCCCGCACGAGCCCGTACTCCGGCTCGTCGGGCAGTACGTCCGTGCTGACCTGCACCTCGGGCCGGCGGCGCGCGGCCCGTTGCCGGGCGGTGCCGACGACGTCCGGTGCCGTCACCTCCTCCACCGGTCTGCCGAGTTCCTGCGCGATCAGGGCGCCTTCGTAGCGGTCCCAGAGCGAGGCGTACACCAGCCGCAGCGGCGCCCCGCGCAGGGCGGCCTCGTCCGCCGCCCAGTCCACGGCCCGCAGGCTCGGTTCCGAGCCGTCCACGCCCACGACGATCGGAAGATCCGCCATGCTTCCCTCTCCTCGGTTGCTTGCCTCGTCCTCGCCGCACCTCAGCCGTGGGCGACGACCGCGACGGGCGCGACGACGTGGTGCAGTACGGCGTGGGTGACGTGACCGATGTGGGCGCCGAACGGGTTGGTCCGGATGCGCCGGCCGACCACGGTCAGGGAGGCGTCGCGCGAGGCGGTGACGAGGACCTGCGCGGCGCTTCCGCAGCGGCTCGCCTCGATCACGTCGACGCCGGGGAACTTCTGCCGCCAAGGGCGCACCGCCTCGCTCAGGGCGGCCGCCTGCTGACGCGCGAGGGTGCCGTAGAGTTCCGCGTCGCCGTAGAAGCGGTAGAAGGCGGTGGGCGGCTCCGGCCAGCCGTGCACGATCCTCAGGGACGCCCCACGGCGTGCGGCGGCGTCGAAGGCGAACTCCATCAGCGTCTCGTCCACGTCGTCGGTGTCGAGGCCGACGACGACGGGCCGGAAGGGCGTCGCGGCCGACGGGATGCCCGCGGGGTCCGTCCGGTGTTCGTCGGCGGCCTGCTCCCCTGCGCGCACCAGCACCACCGGACGGGCGGCGTGGGCGATGACGGACAGGCTGACCGAGCCGACCATGAACCCGCCGATCCCGCCGAAGCCGCGCGAGCCCAGCACCAGCATCTCCGCCGCGTCCGCCGCCTCGGCCAGGGCCTGGGAGGGTTCGCCGGTGACCCGGTCGACGATCACCTCGACACCCGGGTGGCGCAGCCGAAGCCCTTCCGCGGCCTCGGCCGGAATGCTCGCCGCCCAGTCCTGACCGGTCTCGGTGCCGAGCAGCGGTGCCTGGGCCACGGGCACGGGCGCGGGCTCGAAGGCGTGCAGGAGCTTCACCGGCAGTCCGCGCAGACGGGCTTCCCGGGCCGCCCATTCGGCGGCTGCCCGGCTCTCGGCCGAGTCGTCGAGGCCTACGGTGATGGGTCGGGTCATGGCCGCACCTCCCAGGGACGAGGAATCCGATACCAGCGTGGTGACGCCAGGGCCGCACGGTCAGGGGCCGCAGGTCCCTGCGCGGGGCCGAACGGCCCCGGTGTCCGGGTTCCCCCGACGGCGTCCGGCACGAGGCGGAACGGCCCTGTCGGCGGAGCCGACGGAGCGCTGATGACGGCCGCGGTGGTAGGTCCCCTGGCTGCCGGCGAGTCCGGCCGCTGCGCCTCACAGGCGGCCGCACCGGCCGTCACGGTCGGGCTGCCACCCGGCTCACGGGCGTCCCTGTCACGGGGGAGGGTCGTGTCCCGTTTCGTCTCAGCGCTGCCCCGATTCTCCGTCGCAGGTGCCGGCCACACGGCGCTCGCGGCCTCGGCGGGCGCCCGCGGCCAGGCGTACTCCCTGGTCGCGGGGCGGCCGTCCTCGTCGTCCTGCTGTTCCTCAGGCCGCTGCTGCCCCGCATGCCCGCCGCGGTGCTCGGCCCGCTCGTCGTGCACGCCGGGCCCGCATGCCGGCCGAGCCGCTGCGAGGGGCCGGGTGGCCCCTGGCCAGGCGTCCCGCACCGGCACAGGCTGGTAGGGCAGGACCCATGCAGACCCGATGGAGCTCACCATGCACGGCACCTCGCACATCGTCAGCGATGTCATGACCCAGACGGTCGCCGCCATCGGCCGGCGGGCCCCGTTCAAGGAAATCGTGCAGCTGATGCAGGACTGGCAGGTCAGCGCCCTCCCCGTGATCGAGGGCGAGGGCCGGGTGGTCGGTGTCGTCTCCGAGGCCGACCTGCTGCCCAAGGAGGAGCTGCGGGACGCCCCGGACGCGGCCTACCTCCAGCTGCGTCAGCCGGTCGACGTGGCGAAGGCCGAGGGGATGACCGCGGGCGACCTGATGTCCTCCCCCGCCCTCACCGTCCGGGCGAGCGCCACCGTCGCCGAGGCCGCACGGCTCATGGCGCGGGGCGGCGTCAAACGGCTGCCCGTCGTCGACGAGACCGGGCTGCTCCAGGGCATCGTCAGCCGTGCCGACCTGCTCAAGGTCTTCCTGCGCGACGACGAGGACATCGCGGGGGAGGTCCGGCGCGAGATCGTGTCGTACCTCTTCCCGCTGTCCACCTCGGCCGTCCAGGTGGAGGTGGCGGACGGCATCGTCACCCTGACGGGCCACATCCGCGACAGCGCGCTGATCCCGGTGGCCGCACGCCTGGTACGGGCCGTCGAAGGGGTGGTGGACGTGCGGTTCGACCTCGCGCACGGCGCCCGGCAGGCGAGTGGGGCCGGACGGCCCTAGTGCGTTCGGCCCCGAAAGGTCATGATCGGCCTCACGAACGGCCCGCAGTCTGTCCGTCACCGGGGAACGAGAGGTCGTCATGACCGAGCCACGCACCTTCACCGAGCGGGACCCGATCCGGGTGTTCCTGCTGGACGACCACGAAGTCGTCCGGCGCGGACTGGCCGATCTCCTCGACGCCGAACCGGACATCCAGGTGGTCGGCGACGCGGACACCGCCGAGCACGCACTCACCCGTGGCCCCGCGCTGCGCCCGCACGTCGCCGTACTGGACGTCCGGCTCCCCGACGGCGACGGCATCACGGTCTGCCGGGAACTGCGCAACCGGATGCCGGAGCTCGCGTGCCTGATGCTGACGTCCTTCGACGACGAGGAGGCCCTGCTGGACGCGATCATGGCTGGAGCGTCCGGCTATGTGCTGAAGCAGATCAAGGGTTCCGACCTCGTCTCGGCGGTCCGCACCGTGGCCTCGGGACAGTCGATGCTGGACCCCGCGACCACGGCGCGCCTCATGCACTCCCTGCGCGATCCGGCCGTGGCTCCCGCGCTGCCGCCGGAACTGGCCGGCCTGTCGCCCCGGGAGCGGGACATCCTGACCCTCATCGGCGACGGTCTGACCAACCGGGAGATCGGCAAGAAGCTGTACCTGTCGGAGAAGACCGTCAAGAACCACATCTCGCGGATGCTGTCCAAGCTCGGTGTCCAGCGCCGGGTCCAGGCGGCGGTCCTCGCGTCCCACCTGGAGCCACGGGACTAGGGCGTTCTCGGGGGAGCGGCTTCTACAGGCCGCGCAAGAAGTCCAGCAGCGCGTCCGTGACGGCCTCGGGCCGCTCCTGCTGGGTCCAGTGGCCGCACCCCGGCACGTCGACGACTCCGCGCAGGTCCGGCACGATCGCCCGCGCGGCCTCGTCCATCGCGTAGAAGGTGCGCACGACGTCGTTCTCACCGCTGATGTACAGCGACGGCGGGGTGATCGGGGCGTCCCGCCACGCGGCGGTCAGCTCCCAGCTGCGGTCGAAGTTGCGGTACCAGTTCAGCGCGCCGGTGAAGCCGCTCACGGTGAACTGGTCGACGAAGGCCGCCAGGTCGTCCTCCGCGACTCCGGGTTCCTGGAAGTAGTTCTGGTAGAAGCCCTCGCCGAAGCGTTGTCTGGTGACGGTCAGCGGCGGCAGTGGTCCGCGCGGGAGCGACGGCACGCCGATGCCGACAACCCCGCAAACGGCCTCGGGGCGCAGCAGCGCGGCGTTCCACCCGACGATGGCGCCCCAGTCGTGGCCGACGACGACGGCCTGCTCCTCGCCGAGCTCGCGGATGAGCGCGACGACATCACCGACGAGGTGGAAGATCGTGTACTGGTCGACGCCATCAGGGCGGTCGGTGGTTCCGTAGCCGCGCTGGTCCGGCGCGACCACGCGGTAGCCGGCGGCCGCGAGTGCGTCGATCTGGTGCCGCCAGGAGTACCGCGTCTCCGGAAAACCGTGCAGGAGCAGGACAAGCGGTGCCTCGCCCTGCTCGGCGATGTGTACGTCGATGCCGTTGAGGCAGACGTGACGGTGGTGCGGCAAGACCTGTCTCCTCAGTCCTCACGCCCTGGGAGGCGAGCACGAGGAGGACGTTCGGCGTCGCTGGGCCGCTTCGCGCGGCGCGGGGTGACCGCGGCGCGACGCGCGCAGACGTCGGCGGGCCCGCTCGGGCCCGCCGCGGACGCAAAGGCGTCCTCGTCAGCTGCCGTGCTGGATCTCGACGTGCCGGGCCTCCGCCTTCTCGACGCCCAGCCCCACGCTGACGGTCAGCATGCCGTTGGTGTAGTCGGCCTTGACGTCGTCCTCGTCGGCGCCGGGCGGCAGCGTCACGCTGCGGCTCATCTCGCCGTACCGGATCTCGCTGTGGCTCTTGTCCACCTCCCGCTCGGTGCGCTCGGCCTGAACCGTCAGCACCCCGTCGCCGATCACGACGTCGATGTCCTCGGGGGCCATGCCGGGAAGCTCGGCGCGCAGCACGTAGCGCCCCTCCTCCAGGTAGTCCTCGATACGGACCGCGGGCATCGTGAGCCTGCTGGGAATCGTCTCGAACCAGTCCGGGATCTCCGGGAACGGGAACCTCTGCCTGCGTGTCAGTGTGGCCATCGCCGTACCTCCTCGGTTGTCGTCGTCCGCCGGCACCTCCAGTGCAGCGCGCCCCGGCGCTGTCGCACTGAGGCCGAACAGCCCCTGCCGGGGTCCCCTATGTCCCTTTTACCCACACCTGGCACGATCAGACTGGTGCCGGGAGAAGCGACCACATACGGCGGCGATCACCATGTCCGACGTCACCACCACCGATCTCTACGAAGTGACCATGGCCCTGTCCTACCTGCGCGAGGACATGCATGCACCGGCCACCTTCAGTCTCTTCGTCCGCGACCTCCCGCCCGGCCGCGGCTTCCTGGTCGCCGCCGGTCTGGAATCCGCCCTGGACCACCTGGCCGGCTACCGCGTCGAACGCGAGGACGTCGAGGAGTTCGCGGCCGCCCTGCGTCGCCCGGTGCACGACCTGCTGCCGCTTCGCGGCCTCTGCTTCGAGGGCGAGGTCCGGGCCGTACCGGAAGGCCGTGTGGTGTGCGCCGGAGAGCCGCTGCTGGAGGTGACCGCGCCGCTGCCCCAGGCCCAGCTCGTCGAGACGTACCTGCTGAACCAGCTCTGCCACCAGACGTCGGTGGCGTCCAAGGCGGCACGCTGCGTGCTGGCCGCGGCCGGACGGCAGGTCGTGGACTTCTCGCTGCGCCGCACCCATGGTCCGTGGGCCGGGTTCCAGGCCGCCCGGCTGGGTGCCCTGGTGGGCTTCGCCGGCACGAGCAACGTCGCCGCGGCCACCGCCCTCGGCATCCCGGCCTCGGGCACCATGGCGCACTCCTACATCGAGGCCTTCCCGAACGAGGAGGCCGCCTTCCGTGCCTTCGCGCTGAGCCACCCCGGCCCGGTCACCTTCCTCGTCGACACCTACGACACCGAGGAGGGGGTGCGCACCGCTGCCCGGGTGCTGACCGGCCTCCGGCGCGGTCCCGGCTGTGCCGTCCGTCTGGACAGCGGTGATCTCGACGCGCTGGCACGCCGGGCCCGCGCGCTGCTGGACACCGCCGGCCTGAACGACGTACGGATCGTGGCCAGCGGCGGACTCGACGAGTACGCCGTGGACCGGCTGGTGCGCGCCGGCGCGCCGATCGACGTGTACGCGGTGGGCACACGGGTGGGCGTGGCCGCGGACGCCCCGTACCTGGACGCCGCGTACAAGCTCGTCGAGTACGCCGGCCGTCCCGTCATGAAGCTGTCCTCGGCGAAGGTCACGGCCCCGGGCCGCAAACAGGTCTTCCGCCGGCCCGGGCGCCCCGACGTCATCGCCCTGGCGGACGAGGAACCGCCGGACGCGGCGCGGCCCCTGCTGCGCACGGTGATGCGCGGCGGGCGGCGGACAGGCCCGCCCGACCGGCTGCAAGACGCCCGAGAGCGATTCCGCGAGGACGTCGCCGCGCTGCCCGAGACGGCTCGCCGGATCGACAGTCCGGAGCCGGTCGCGCCGGTCCGGTCCCGGGCCCTTGAGCACCTGACGACCGTGGTGCGCTCCGGCATCGACGCCCGGCTCCGCCGGCCCGCGGCCGCGCCGCCCTCTTCCGCGCTCTCGGCTCGTACACCGTGACCGGTCCCGGTGCGCCGCCAGGGCCTACGGGGCCGCCCTGGGGACCAATGGCCCCTGGTAGACCGGCCCCGGCAGAACCTTCGATGGAACCGGCGGCGGTGCTCGTCCGCGCCACCGCAGGGAGGAGGCGAGGGCGATGGCCGCTCCCGCACCACTGAATGACAAGGACCGGGCCGCCGGACCCGCCGTGACCGGCGAGATGATGTCCGGAGGCGGCCATGTCCCGGCCCGGTGACCGCCGGCCGGTCGTGGTGGGCGTCGATCCGGATCCGGCCCGGCACACGGCGCTGGCCTGGGCTGCCGACGAGGCCGCCCGCCGCCGGCTCCCGTTGCGTGCGGTCCATGTCGAGGGCGTGCCGACCAGGGGGTATCGGGGGCGGGAGGTCCCGCCGTCCTGGGAGGAGTGGAACGAGGCGCTGCACAAAGCGGGCCGGCGCGTGCTGGAGGGGGCGGCGGACTACGTCGCCACCAGGCACCCGCAGCTGGAGGTGGACGCCCTGCTCGCGGAGGGCGACCCGGTGTGGGTGCTGCGCGAGCAGAGCCGCGACGCCACCGCCGTCGTGCTCGGATCGCGGCATCTGGACCGGACGCAGGAGCTGTTCGGCTCCGCGTCCGTCGCCCTGCCGCTCATGGCACACACGCACTGCCCCCTGGTGGTCGTGCCCGAGCCGGAACACATCGTCCAGGATCCCGCGTACTTCGTGGTCGGCGTCGACGGCAGCCCGCACTCGGCCGCCGCGGTCGACGTGGCGTTCGAGGAGGCGGCCCTGCGCGGCGCCGAGCTGCGGGCCCTGCTCGTCCGGGAGTCCGGGCCGCTGAGGATCTTCGACGAGCACGGGCCGCAGCAGGAGGCCCGGCGGCTGCTGTCCGAGATCGTGGCGGGCCGCCGCGACCGCTTCCCCGAAGTGGACCTGCGTCACGAACTGGTCGTCGGACATCCCGTGCAGGTGCTCACCGACGCCTCGGCCCATGCGCTCGGCCTGGTCGTGGGGACCCGGGGGCGCGGAGGCTTCACCGGCATGCTGCTGGGCTCGGTCAGCCAGGGTGTGCTGCACCACGCCCGCTGCCCGGTCATCGCCGTCCCGTCCCCCGGGTGAGCCGCCGGACCGTCACGAAGGAAGCCACCATGACCACACAACCGCTGGACGTGGACACCGTCACGGCGCTCGTGGCGGACGCCGGCACCGCACCCTCGCTGCACAACGCACAGCCCTGGGCGTTCCGCTACCTGCGGGATCTCGGCGTGCTGCGCGTGTACGCCGACCTGAAGCGCACCCTGCCGCGGGCCGACCCGGACAACCGGGGCCTTCATCTGGGCTGCGGGGCCGCGCTGTTCAACCTGCGCGTGGCCGCCGCCGCGGCGGGGCTGGCGCCGGTCGTGCGGCTGCTGCCCGACGCGGCCTACCCGGAGTTCCTCGCCGAGCTGCATCTGTGCGGCACCGGAGCGCCCGACGCGGCGCTGGCCCCGCTGCGGCCCGCGGTCCCCCGCCGGCACTCCAGCCGCCGGCCCTACCGCGACGAGGCGGTCCCCGCCCTCGTGCGCGAGGGGCTGTGCGAGGCGGCCCGCGCCGAGGGCGCACAGCTGCTGTTCCCCGGTGCCTGGCATGTGCGGTCGGTCCTGGAACTGGTGCGGGACGCCGAGGGCAGGGAAGCGGCCGACCCGGGCCTGCGCGAGGAGACGGCGCGATGGACGCGTACGGAACCGTCGGGCGCCGCCGCGGCGTCCGACGGCATCCCCGCCGAGGCGTTCGGTCCGCGCCGGCGCGGTACCTCGGTCCCCGTGCGTGACTTCGCCGTCGGCCGCAAGGTCCCCGGGCGCGGCTGGGCGCCCTTCGAGAAGAACCCCGACATCGCTCTGCTGGGTACGACCCGCGACGGACCGGCGGACTGGCTGCGGGCGGGTCAGGCACTGGAGCGTGTCTGGCTGCGGGCCACGACGGACGGACTGGTCATCTCGGTCACCTCCCAGCCCCTGGAGTGGCCGGAGATCCGGTGGGCCGTCCGCGACCCCGTCTCGGCCATGGCGCACGTCCAGATGGTGATCCGGCTCGGCTACGGCCCCGAAGGCCCCGCGAGCCCGCGACGGCCGGTGGCCGATCTGCTCGATGTCCTCTGACGCGGGCTCGCGGCCCGGACCCACGGGCGCCGGCCCGACCTCACAGGCAGGAGGAGCCGTATGAACGTCTCCGAGTTGATGACCGCTCCGCCGGTGTGCGTGACACCGGACGTCTCCCTGGCCGAGGCGACCCGGTGCATGACCGAGTACGCCGTCGGCTCGGTCCTCGTGACCGAGGACGGAGTACTGCGCGGCATCGTCACCGACCGCGACCTCGCCGTGCGCGCCCTCGGCGGCGGTCTGGAGCCGACCGCGCGGGTGGACACGGTGATGTCGGCGAAGGCGGTCACGGTCGAGGCCGACGACGATCTCCAGGCGGCCTACCGGGCGTTCCGCCGCTCGGGCGTCCGCCGGCTGCCCGTCCTGGACGCGGGCCGGGTGGTGGGCGTGCTGACCATCGACGACCTGCTCCTGGACGTCTTCCGACGGCTGGCCGACCTGCTGGGCCCGGTCTCCTGGAGCGTCCTGCAGGAGCCGCCGGGGCCGCCCGCGCAGCCCCGGTCCCGGCACGGGCCCTGAAACGTCACGCCGGCGCGGACCGCACGATCACGACCGGGCAGCTCGCGTGCTGCGACACGTTCTGGCTGACCGAGCCGAGCAGGGCCCGCGCGAACCCGCCCCTCCCGCGGCTGCCGACGACGATCACCTCGGCTCCCTCGGCGGCCCGCAGCAGGACATCGGTGGGGTTGCCGTGCACCACATGGGTGCGGACCGAGCCGGCCACGTCCGTGCCGAGCACCTCGGTCAGTTCCTTCCGCATCGCCTGCCGGGCCTCGTTCTCGTCGACGTCCATGTCCACGGCGGGCGCCGACCAGCCGTACAGGCCCGGCAGCTCCCACACCGCGACGGCGTCCACGGTGCCGTCGACGAGGGCGGCGTAGCGCACGGCCCAGCGCAGGGCCTCGTACGAGGACGGCGACCCGTCGACGCCGACCACCACCCGGCGCTCGGAGACATCCCTGTCCATGCGTGCCACCTCTCGTTCCGTCTGCGCGCACCCGGCCGGTCCGCTCCCCTTCTCCACGCTGCGGGACGCACCGCCCCACCGCCAGAGATGAGCATCCGGCGGCATGACGACGCCGGACGCTCATCGACGGCCGTACCGCGCCACCCAGCCGGACCCCACGCGTTCCCCCTCGCGGGTCCAGGGCGGCATGGCGACGGCACCGCGAGTGTCCTGCCACACGGTCGCCGTGCTCCCTCGGCCGTCAAGGCGACGTGCAGTCGGCGCTCCGGTCCACCGGCCGTTCCAGGGGGCGTTGGACCTCTCCGCCCCTGCAGCCGCCGGTTCCGTGTGCCCTCGCACCATGCCGTGCCGGGGAGCGATGCTGGGGTGTGTCGGCGGCCTGCCCGACCACGGCCGTCGGACAGCGACCGTCGGATGTCCGGACGTACGGAGGGAGGGACGATGAACGAACGCGTGCAGGCCGGGCCTGGAGCCGAGAGCGCCGGCTGCGGTGCCCTGTTGCCGTCGACGGGGCGGGCACGGCGACGGACCGCGTCGGTGGCCGGCTCGGTCCGCTCACCCGCCGTCGGCGCCGACGGCGATCGCATGCTGCTGCCCGACGGCCGCTGGCGGCGCGTCGAGACCATCCGCGTGCCCCGTCTGTTCGGCTGAGAAGCGGAGAACGGGTGAGCCGGCGGTCGGCTCCTCGAAGCGGTCAGTGCCGCTGCGGCACGACGGCGACCGGGCACAGGGCGTGGTGCAGCAGCGTGTGACTCACCCGGCCGAGCTGAAGCCCGAGGAGCCCCGTCCTGCGCCGGGCCCCGATGATCACGAGATCCGCGGCCGCCGACCCGTCGACGAGCACCTTCCCGGCCGGTCCCTCAAGGGTCGTCCGGCGCGTCCGGACGTGCGGATGCTCGGCGGTCGCGTCTTCGAGCAGGGTGTCGAGCAGTTCGGCGGCACGCTCCTCGTGGGCGTCGCCGGCCGCGGCCCGGGCGCCGCCGTCGTAGGCCGGCCGGCGCCAGGCACGCACCACGTCCAGGACGCAGCCGCGCACCTCGGCCTCCCGGAAGGCGAACCGCACCGCCTCCGCGCCGGTGTCGGCCTCCCCCAGACCGAGCAGGATCCGCTCGTGCGTCCCCGCCAGGCCCGCCCGGTCGCCCCGCACCACGACCACCGGGCAGGGTGCGCGGGCCGCGACGGCCAGACCGACCGATCCGAGCAGCAGCCCCTTGAGCCGGCCACGGCCCCGGGATCCCGTGACCACGGCGAAGGCATGGTCCCCTTCGCGTACGAGGGCGTCCGCCGCGTCCTGCGGGAGGATGCCGGTGGTGACCTTCACGTCGGCATTGCGCCGCGCGGCGCGGTCGGCGGCGGTGGCGACGATGTGCTCCGCGATCATCTGCTCGGAGGGGCGCTCGTGGCCCGCGGAGGGCAGGCCGCCCTCGTAACGCTCCCAGAGGGAGCCGTACACCAGCCGGAGCGGAAGACCGTGGCGGACGGCCTCGTCCACGGCCCAGTCGATCGCCTCCAGACAGGAGTCCGAGCCGTCGACGCCCACCACCAGAGGGAGAGTCATGTGGTGCACCGCCTTTCATGGGCCGCCACACGGGGTGACCTTCACCGTCGCACCCCGGGGCGGGAGCCGCGAGGGCGCTTCGGCCCGCGTCGCAGGTCCTTCGGCCCCGTGCGGGCACGACGGGGCGGGAAGATGGTCGTAGCAGGCCCGCGGGAAGGAGAGGCCGGCATGCGGTGGGACACCATCCGGAAGGACGCCCCGCTTCGGGTCGCCCCGAATCTGCGTGACTACGACGAGGCGTGCGCGGACTTCTCGTGGTCGCGGGCGCGGGCCAGGCTGGACGGGCTGCCCGGCGGGCGGGGGCTGAACATCGCGCACGAGGCCGTGGACCGGCACGCGGCAGCGGACCGCGCGACGGCGGTCGCGCTGCGCTGCGTCGGCCGGGACGGCTCCGTCACCCGGGTGACCTACGGGGAACTGGCCCGTTCGACGGCGCGGTTCGCGCAGGTGCTCGGGGGCCTCGGGATCGGTCACGGCGACCGGGTGGCGACGCTCCTGGGGCGGTGCCCGGAGCTGTACACCGTGGTCCTCGGCACCCTGAAGAACACCAGCGTGCTGTGCCCGCTGTCCTCCGCCTTCGGCCCGGATCCGGTCTTCCAGCGGATCACGCTGAGCGACGCGCAGGTGCTGGTCACCACGGCGGACCTGTACCGCGCAAAGGTCGCCGGGCTGCGCGGCAGACTCGCCGGCCTGCGCCATGTGCTGATCGTCGGTGAGGGCGCGGAGCGGCTGCCCGGCACCGTGTCCTTCTCCGCACTGATGGCCGACGCGCCCGACACGTTCACCATCGCGCCGACCTCGCCGCACGACATGGCCCTGCTGCACTTCACGAGCGGGACGACGGGCATCCCCAAGGGCGCGGTGCACGTGCACGAGGCGGCCGTGGCCCACTACATGACCGCGCTCTACGCGCTCGACCTCCACCAGGACGACGTGTTCTGGTGCACCGCGGACCCGGGCTGGGACACGGGTATGTCGTACGGGATCATCGCCCCGCTCCTGCACGGCGTGACGGTCGTGGTGGACGAGGGCGACTACGACGCCCGCCGCTGGTACCGGATCCTCGCCGAGCAGCGGGTGAGTGTCTGGTACACCGCGCCGACGGCCCTGCGCATGCTCATGCGGACGACGCCGCGGAGCGGGCCGTACGGCCTTCCCCGCTCGTTCGACCTGAGCGCCCTGCGGTTCATCGCGACGGTCGGCGAGCCACTCGACCCCGAGGCCGTGGTGTGGGGACGGGACGTGCTCGGGCTGCCGGTGCACGACAACTGGTGGCAGACCGAGACCGGCGCCATCATGATCGCCAACTTCGCCGCCTGCGAGATCCGTCCCGGCTCGATGGGGCGTCCGGTGCCCGGTGTGCGGGCGGCGGTGCTGCGGCGCGGCGACGACGGCCGGGCCGAGGTGACCGACGGACACGTCACCGTACTGGAGGAGCCCGGCGTGGAGGGTGAGCTGGCGCTGCGCACCGTCTGGCCGTCCATGTTCCGCGGCTATCTGCACGACGAGCCACGCACCGCGGCGGCCTTCGCGGACGGCTGGTACCTCACCGGCGACCTGGTGCGGCGCGACGCGGACGGCTGGTACTGGTTCGTCGGACGCGCCGACGACGTGTTCAAGTCGGCGGGACACCTCGTCGGACCGTTCGAGGTCGAGAGCGCGCTGACGGAGCATCCGGCGGTGGCCGAGGCAGCGGTCATCGGCCGGCCCGATCCCATGGCCGGGAACGTCGTCAAGGCGTTCGTCACGCTGCGGCCGGGCTTCGACGCGGACGGTACGACCCGGCGGGACCTGCTGGTCTTCGCCCGGCGCCGGCTGGGCCCGGCCGTCGCGCCCCGCGAGATCGCCTTCGACCAGCATCTGCCGCACACCCGCAGCGGCAAGGTCATGCGCCGTCTGCTGCGGGCACGTGAACTCGGCCTGCCCGAGGGCGACACCTCCACCCTGGAGGACTCCCCGGCATCCGCCCCCACGAAGCGGACGGAGCAGCCCGCATGAGCCCCGCCCACGCCCCGCCGACCGGCCGAACCACCGGGCCGCGCTTGCACCTGCGCGACGCCGCCCGCCGCTGCTACGACGGCAACGCGCTCGTCGGCGGCGGGGTCCCGCTCGTGACCGGGCCACGGGCCGTGCCGTGGGAGCGCGCTGCCTCACCGCCGTCGGCCGACTGCCGCGGAAACCGGAGGAGCCCTGAGCCGCATGACGTACTTGGACGACGCACAGGCCCTGGCCGTGGTCAAGGAGTCGATCACGCGGATCGCCCCCGACGCCGACTTCGCCTCGGTGCGACCGGACGACCGGCTCCGTGACGTGTTCGACCTGGATTCCCTCGACTTCCTCAGCTTGGTGGAGGTGCTGTCCGAGCGCACCGGAATCCGTATCGACGAAGCGGACTTCCCCGACCTGGCCACGCTGGCCGGTGCCACGCGCTTCCTGGTCGACAGGTCGAGGACGGGGGCCGGCCGCAGGCCGTGAGCGCCCGTCGGTCAGGCTCGCCCCGTCCCCCGGACGACGGCGACGGGACAGTCCGCGTGGTGCAGCAGGGCCTGGCTGACCGAGCCGAGCAGCAGCCCGGTGAAGCCGCCCCGGCCACGGGCACCGGCCACCACCAGCTGGGCCTCGCCACCGGCCTCGATCAGGGCCGGGCGAACCCGGGCGCGCACCAGACGCCGCTCCACCCGGACCCCGGGCCGGCGCAGTTGCCACGGGGCCAGGGTCGCGTCGAGCAACCGCTGGCCCTCCGCGCGGATCCGGTCGATGTCGACCACCAGGTCCAGCGGATTGTCGGGGCCGGCGGCGGCCGGCTCGCTCCAGGTGTTCCACACGTGCAGCGCCACCAGGTCCGCGCCGCGCAGCGACGCCTCGGTGAAGGCGAACTCGACGGCCGCCGCGCCGGCAGGTGAACCGTCGACCGCGAGCAGCACGGGCCCGCTGGGGTCCGCCCGGCCGCGTACCACCAGCACCGGGCAGCGGCCGTGGGCGGCCAGGTGTACGGCGGTCGAGCCCAGCAGCAGCCCGCCGAACCCGCCGAGTCCGCGCCTGCCGACCACGAGGAGCGAGGCGGTGCGCGACTCGATCTCCAGCACCGTGAGCGGCTCGCCGAGGGCGACCTCCCGGGTGATCTCCACGTGCGGTCCGGCTTCGCGCGCCCGCCGCTCGGCCGTGGCCAGCGTGCCGTCCACGAGCTCGCGCACTCCCGCCATGGCCGGATTCCACGGCGCTCCCCCGGACGGCAGCGGCAGGGAGGGCCGCCCGAAGGCGTGCACCAGCCGCAGCCCCACGCCCCGCAGCCCGGCCTCCCGCGCGGCGACGGCCACCGCGGCCAGGCTGGACGGGGAGCCGTCCACGCCCACGACGACCGGGTTGCCCATGGCACACCTCGCGCTTCCGGCGGGTTCACTCGCGGTGCAGCACGATCTTGAGGGAACCGGTGGCGGTGCCGTGCGCGAAGACCTCGTAGGCGTCCTCCATGCGCTCCAGCCCGAAGGTGTGGGTGACCAGCCCGCAGACGGGCAGGCGGCCGGACCTCATCAGCTCCAGCAGCCGCGGTGTGGAGGACGTGTCCACCTGGCCCATGCTGATCGTCACGTTCTTGCGCCACAGGGACTCAAGGTGCAGCGTCGCCGGTCTGCCGTGCGTGCCGATGTTGGCGATGTGTCCCCCCGTGCGGACGGCGCGCGTGCACAGCACGAAGCCGTCCGGATCGCCCGACGCCTCGACGACCACGTCGGCGCCCGGTCCCTCGGCCAGGTCGGCGATCATCCGGCCCGGCGACTCGGCGGCGTCGGCACCGACCCGCAGGGCGGTCTCCAGCCGGGCGTCGGCCAGGTCCACGACGATGACGCGGCGGGGCGAGTAGAGTCGCGCGACGACCGCGGTGGCGAGGCCGACGGGACCCGCGCCCACCACGACAACGGTGTCTCCCGGGCACACATGCCCGTTGCGGACCCCGACCTCGTAGGCGGTCGGGAGGAGTTCGGCGAGCAGGACCGCGTCGTCGAGCGGAAGGCAGCACGGGCGCCGGGTGGTGGAGTGATCGGCGAACGGGACCCGCACCAGCTCGGCGTGGGTTCCGTTGATGAGGTTCCCCAGGATCCATCCGCCGCCCCCGCGGCACTGCCCGTACCGGGCATCCCGGCACTCGCCGCAGTCGCCGCAGGACGAGACGGCGGAGACGATCACCTGGTCGCCGGGGCGCAGGTGATGGACTTCGCCGCCGACCTCCACGACCTCGCCGACGGCCTCGTGGCCGAGGACCGTCCCCGGCTTCACCTCGGGGAGGTCGCCCCGCCGGATGTGCAGGTCGGTGCCGCAGACGGTGGTGGCGTCGATGCGTACGATCGCGTCGCCGGGCTCCTCGATCACAGGGTCCGGGGCGGTGTCCCAGGAGGCCTGTGACGGGCCGTGATAGACGAGCGCTCGCACGGTACTCACTCCCTCGCTCCCCCACACCTCCACGGTCACCCCCGCCGCACGTCCGGGCAACACGGCCGCCCGACCGCTGTCCGGCCGTGGCGTGGCGGCGGCCCCCCTCCCGTACCAAGCTGGACATGCCGGCGAACAGTCCGGCCGAGTGGCCGGGCCGCACGTCTCCCGCGGACGGGGTGCCATAGGTGTCCTCCTGCGCGGGGAAGCCGGCACGAGAGGAGACAAGGGGCGGTGGCGATTCCCCTGGTGGTGGGCGTCGACGGGTCCGAGGGAAGCCTTGAGGCGGTCGACTGGGCCGCCGCCGAGGCGGCCCGGCACGGCGTCCCGCTCCGGCTGCTGCACGCGGCGGCCGGTGAGCGTATGGCGTCCGCGGTGCTCAGCGACGCCTCGGCACGCGCCAGGAAAGCGGCTCCCTCGGTTCCCTTGTCCGGCGAGGTCGCGCACGCGGACGCGGCTTCCGCCCTGGTCGGCATCGGACGCAACGCCTTCGCGCTGGTCCTGGGGTCCAGGGGGTTCGGCGGCCTCGACGGCATGCTCCTGGGCTCGGTGAGCCTCGCCGTGGCGGCACGCGCAGACTGCCCGGTCGTCGTGGTGCGGGGCACCGAGGAGCACCGGGAGGCCCGGTTCGGGAGCGTCGTCGTGGGCGTCAAGGACGGGGAGGGCAGCGGCACGGCCGTGGAGTTCGCGTTCCGCGAGGCCCGGGTGCGGCGCTGCGGGCTCGTGGCGGTGCACGCCTGGAGCGCGCCGTCCGGTGCGTGTGCGACACCGCGAGCACCGTCGTGGTTCCTGGACGCCCACCGCCGCCCGCCGGCCCAGGTGCTCGACGACGCTTTGTGCGACCCCGTGACACGGTACGACGACGCCGCGGTGAGCCGCCGCCTGATCGAGGAACCGGCGCGTCCCGCGCTGCTGGAAGCCGCCGCCATGGCGGATCTGCTGGTCGTGGGCGCCCGGCGGCGACTCGGGCATCCGGGTCTGCAGCTGGGTCTGGTCAACCACGCGCTGCTTCATCACGCGCCGTGTCCTGTCGCAGTCGTGCCCCAGAGGTGACGCCCGCCGGTGTGGGGCCGGACGTCACTCCCGCCGGGCCTTTCGGCCCTGTGGCGCAGGACCACTGCCGGTCGATGGTGAGAGGACCAGGACGGGACACCGGCCCGGAGGCAAGGCAAGGGCGATGTGCCGGAGACCGTCGACGAACGGGTGGCGGATCGTGCCGTGCCGGACCTCGCCCGTCAGCTGCTGCACACCGCCGAACGCGACCTCGACGGCATGACGGCACACGAGCAGGGCGCCCGGCAGGGCACCGGACGGCCCGTCCGAACCCGGAGAAGCGCCGTGCGGCGGCGGGTTCCGCGTGGCAGGTTGGATACAGCATCACTCTGAGGAGAGGGCGGCGATCATGCGAGCTCACCTCGGCGACCAGCTCGTCATCGAAGGTCCGACGACCGGCGCGGCCCGGCGCGACGGCGAGATCGTCGGACTCCACCACGAGGACGGAACGCCTCCCTACGACGTGCGCTGGTCGGACACGGACGAAGTCACGCTCGTGTTCCCCGGACCCGATGCCCACGTCCGCCACCTTGAACACCTTGAACCGCTGGAACAGGGACAGCCGGTGTCCCGGCCTGAGGCACGGCCGGCGGGCGCGGGCCGCGCGGAGAGCACATCCACGGCGGCCCGGGCGGCCGACCCGGGCGACATCGGCCGGCGCGTGGGCGTGGAACGCCGTAGAAGGGGGCTCAGCCGGGAGGAGGCGGCCGCTCGCGCCCGGATGTCGCCCGACTACCTGGCATACCTGGAGGAACGGCCCGCCGACCCGACCCTGGGAACCCTCATCAGGCTGGCCGACGCCCTGGGCACCACGGTCGCCGCGCTGCGTGGCGGAGGCCTGGATCTCCCGCCGGGGCAGGGCCACGCGCTGCTGCACCCCCGATTGCGGGATCTCAGCGTGGAGGAGTGCCGCACCTTGCTGTCCACGCACGGCGTGGGGCGCGTCGCGGTGACGGACTCCGCCGGCCGTCCGGCGGTCGTGCCGGTCAACTACGAGGTCGTCGACGACACCATCGCCTTCCGGACCACGCCCGATTCGGTGACGGCCGCGGCCGCGGAACGGGAGGTCGCTTTCGAGGTCGATCACGTGGACGAGGCGCTGAGCCAGGGCTGGAGCGTGCTCGCCGTGGGCCCCGCGAGCGTGGTGACGGACCCCGAGGCCGTGCGCAGGCTCACCCGGCAGGCCCACACCACGCCGTGGGCGGGCGGCCGGCGCGAGATGTGGGTGTCGATCCGGCCCACGAGCCTCACGGGCCGCCGGATCACTCCGGCCGACCAGTAGCCGGCCTCCTCCTCGATGTCCTCGTCCGGCCGCAGGCGCGCGGACCGTGACAGCGGGCGTGCTCATCAGCTCCCCGGCCCGGCCATCGTCTCCGGCATCACCGCAATCCGGGCGGCCGCGCACCGGCGCGGCCCCGCCCTCCGGGGCCGGGCGTGTCGCGGCGCCGCGCGGCCGGTGCGACGGTATTCAGAGGGGCTCCGGGCAGCCTGGCGGAGAGGACGGTGACGGCGATGGAACTCCCCCTGGTCGTGGGGGTCGACGGCTCGGACTCCAGTCTGACGGCGGTCGACTGGGCGGTGGACGAGGCGGCACGGCACGGACTCCCCCTGCACCTGGTCCATGCGTCCCTGTGGGAGGCCTACGAGGGAGCACAGCCCTCCTTCGGCACCGGCCACCCCGGCGCGGAGGTCATGGCAGAGCACATCGTCGCGTCCGGCGTGGAGCGGGCCCGGTCGCGCAATCCGGAGGTGAAGGTGTCGGGCAGGGTCATGGCCGAGGACGCCGTGTCCGTGCTGCTGCGTACGGCACCCGATGCGTTCGCACTGGTCACGGGCTCACGCGGGCGCGGCGAGATCGCCGGGATGCTGCTCGGGTCGGTCAGCCTCGCGGTGGCCGCTCGCGCCGTCTGTCCGGTCGTCGTGGTCCGGGGCACGGAACCCGGCATCACGGGGGCCCGGCACCGCGTCGTGGTGGGTGTCGGGGACCCGACGGGGGCCGAGGGCGCCGTTCGGTTCGCCGTCCGCGAGGCCGAGGTACGCGGCTGCGCCCTGACGGCCGTACGGGCCTGGCGCAACCCCGCGCAGGAGCCCGTGGACCACATGCTCATCGCGGACGACGCCGCACGGCTGCGCGAGGAGCGTGCCGCGACCGCCCTCGCGGATGCCCTGCGCGCTTCCGTGCGGGCGCATCCCGGGGTGGATGTCCGCAGCCTGGCCGTCGAAGGGCCGGCGCATCGCGTCCTGCTGGAGGCATCGGCCGAGGCCGACCTGATCGTCGTCGGCGCGAAACGCCGGCACGGTCGCTTCGGGCTGCAGCTCGGCAGGGTCGCCCACGCCCTGCTGCATCACTCCGCGTGCCCGGTCGCCGTGGTTCCGCAGCCGGTCTGAGGCCCGCCGGATCCATCCGGGCCGTGCACGGTCCCGTGCGAGCGAGAGGGGTGCGCGGATGTCGGAGTGGACATGGGAGTGGACGGGCTACGCCCCCGGCACGGAGCGCCTGCGGGAATCGCTCTGCACGCTCGGCAACGGCTACTTCGCCACGCGGGGCGCGCTGCCCGAACACCGGGCCGGTCTGGTGCACTGCCCCGGCACCTACGCGGCCGGGTGCTACAACCGCCGGGAGTCGACCGTGGCGGGGCGGCAGGTGGTGAACGAGGACCTGGTCAACCTCCCGGACTGGCTGCCTCTCCGGTTCCGTCTGCGCCACGCCGAGGCGGCGTGGGGTCCGTGGTTCTCCTCCGGCACGCACACGCTCCTGGACCACACGCACGTCCTGGATCTGTGCCGGGGCACGCTCACCCGGTCCTTCCGCCACCGCGGCGACGAGTCGGGCCTGCTCGGCGTCGAGCAGACCCGCCTGGTGCACATGGGGGATCCGCACCTGGCCGCCCTGCGGACGGTCTTCGGTGTGATGTACCCGTGGCAGAGCGGCAGCGACGGCCGTGAGGAGACCCAGGAGTGGCATCTCAATCCCGCCTCGGGCCGCTGGCTGCCCGACCACTCCCGGTTGCAGCACCACGTGGGCTCGGCCGTCGCCCACAACGTCCGGCGGTACTGCGAGGCGACCGGCGACACGGAGTACCTGCACACCAAGGGGGCGGAGATGCTGCTGCAGATCGCCCGCTTCTGGGCGGATCTCGCGGCCCTCGACCCCGGCACGGGCCGTTACCGGATCCGCGGTGTCGTGGGCCCCGACGAATACCACGACAGCTACCCGGGCGCCGACCGCCCCGGCCTGGACGACAACGCGTACACCAACGTCACCGCCGCCTGGGTCCTCACCCGCACCCTGGAGCTCGGCCGGCGTCTGCCCGCGTGGCGCCGCGAGGAACTGTTCCACCGGGTCCGGCTGGACACCGACGAGCTGCCGCGGTGGGACGACGTCTCCCGCCGGTTGCGGGTGCCGTTCCACGAGGGCGTCATCAGCCAGTTCGAGGGCTACGACGGCCTCGCCGAGCTCGACTGGGACGCCTACCGCAAGCGCTACGGCACCATCCGGCGGCTGGACCGGATCCTGGAAGCCGAGGACGACACGGTCAACCGCTACAAGGCGTCCAAGCAGGCCGACGTCCTCATGCTCGGCTACCTGTTCTCGCCCGCCGAACCGCAGGCGCGGTTCCGGCGGCTCGGCTACGACCTGGACGACGACGTCTGGCGGACGACCGTCGACTACTACCTGCGGCGCACCAGCCACGGCTCCACCCTCAGCGGGCTCGTCCACGGCCTGGTCCTCGCCCGCGCCAGACGGGCCGAGGCATGGAGTTACGTCCGTGAGGCCCTGGAGGCCGACATCGCCGACATCCAGGGCGGCACGACCGGCGAGGGCATCCATCTCGGGGCCATGGCCGGGACTCTCGACCTGTTCCAGCGCGGCCTGACGGGGCTGGAGACCCGCGAGGACGCCCTGTGGCTGGACCCGGTGCCGCTGCCGGCGCTCTCCGAGTACGGGTTCACCCTGCGCTATCGCGGTCACTGGGGCGTCGGCGTAGGGCGGCGCAGCGGGCTGCTGGAGATCAGCGTGCCCGACTCGGAGGAGTCGCCGATCCGCGTGATGCCGGCCGACCGCACGGTGACGATCGCGCCCGGAGAGACCTGCTCGCTCGTGCTGCCGAGCGCCTCGTCCGGGTGAAGGGTGATGACAGACAGGAGGCGGAGGCGATGCGTGCTTGGGTGGTGGCTCGGCCGGGGCCGGTGGAGAACGGGCCGCTGCGGCTCGTGGAACGGCCCGTCCCGGTGCCGGGGTCCGGCGACCTGCTGGTGCGGGTGCGGGCGTGCGGGGTGTGCCGTACCGATCTGCATGTCACCGAGGGCGACCTGCCGGTGCGCCGGGCGGGAGTGACGCCCGGGCACGAGGTGGCCGGCACGGTCGCGGCCCTCGGCGCGGGCGTGAGCGGGTGGGCGGTCGGCGACCGGGTGGGGGTGGCGTGGCTGCGCCGCACGGACGGCACGTGCCGGTACTGCCTGCGCGGGGACGAGAACCTGTGCCCCGGGTCCGAGTACACCGGCTGGGACGCCGACGGAGGTTACGCCGAGTACACGACCGTTCCGGCCGCTTTCGCCTACCGGCTGCCGGCGGACGTGGACGACGTCGCGCTGGCGCCGTTGCTGTGCGCGGGCATCATCGGCTACCGGGCGCTGCTGCGGACGTCACTGCCGCCGGGCGGGCGCCTCGGGCTGTACGGCTTCGGCGGCAGCGCACACCTGTGCGCTCAGGTCGCCCTGGCGCAGGGGGCCACCGTGCACGTCCTGACCCGCGACGAGCCGTCGAGACGGCTCGCGCTCGGCCTCGGCTGTGCCTCGGCCCGTGGCGCGTACGACCAGCCGCCGGAGCCGCTGGACGGGGCGATCCTGTTCGCGCCGGCCGGTGAGCTCGTACCGGTGGCCCTGCGGGCGCTGGACCGGGGCGGGGTGCTGGCGGTCGCGGGCATCCATCTCAGCGACGTCCCCGTCCTGCACTACAGCAGCGAGCTGTTCTACGAGAAGGAGCTGCGCAGCGTCACCTCCAACACCCGGGACAACGGCCGGGACTTCCTAGCCCTCGCGGCCCGGTACGGCGTCCGGGCCACCACCCATCCCTACCCGCTGTCCGAGGCCCCGCGGGCGCTGACCGATCTGAAGGCGGGGCGCTTCGACGGGGCGGCCGTACTGCTGAACGACCTGTGACCGCCGCGCACCACGCCGCGGCCGTGACCGCGCCGTGTGACTTTGCCCGGGGCCGGTTGTCGGCGCCCGCCGGGCACCGCCTACTCTGACAACTTGTAGGAGTTGCCGGGAGTGATCGTTCCGCCCCAGGTCAGGTCCCCATGCCGCACCGCGGGGGTCGGGCCGGATGCACCGCGGCGGACAGGCCCGTGCCTGGCTGAGGAGTGGCGAGTATGAGTGAACACCGGCGCCGACCGTCGGGGAGGACCGGGCCGGCCGGCTCGGACGGCATGCCGCAGGGCGGCCGGGCAGCGGCGCGCAGGGCCGCCAAGGCCGGCGCCGGACGGGGCCGCCGCGCGGCGGACACGCGAGGCGCGGAGGCCAGGCGCACCGGCCGACGCCGCCTCATCGACTACCCGCGGGCGGGCAAGCGGGGCCTTCGGCGGTGGCTGCCCTCGTGGAAGCTGGTGTCCGGCACGTTCCTGCTGTTCTTCGGCGGCCTGGTGGGCCTGTTCGGGTACGCCTACGCCACCACGACCATCCCGAGCGCGAACCCCAGCACCCAGCTGCAGAGCAACACCTACTACTGGTCCGACGGTTCGGTGATGGCCACGCAGGGATCGACCAACCGGCAGAACGTCGACCTCGCCGAGGTCCCGAAGCTGGTGCAGTGGGACTTCCTCGCCGCGGAGAACGCCACCTTCTACTCCGACCCCGGCGTCGACACGCAGGGCATGCTCCGCGCCGTGTACCACATGGCCACGGGCGGTGAGGTGCAGTCCGGATCCACCATCACCCAGCAGTTCGTGAAGAACACCTACCTCACCCAGAGCCAGTCGGTCACCCGCAAGCTCAGGGAGAT
This sequence comes from Streptomyces camelliae, assembly GCF_027625935.1. NCBI lineage: Bacteria > Bacillati > Actinomycetota > Actinomycetes > Kitasatosporales > Streptomycetaceae > Streptomyces > Streptomyces camelliae. The sequence goes on along the minus strand of NZ_CP115300.1, from coordinate 8,752,341 downwards.
CATGATCTCCCTGAAGATCGGCGACCAGATGTCCAAGCAGCAGATCCTGCAGGGCTATCTCAACAGCTGCTACTACGGCCGGGACGCCTACGGCATCGAGGCCGCGGCCCGCACCTACTACCACGAGCACGCCTCCCAGCTGACCGTCAGCCAGGGCGCGTTCATCGCCGCCACAGTCAACGAGCCGAGCCTGCTGATGCACGCCGACACCGACCCGCAGGCCAAGGCCCAGGCCGAGGCGCGCTGGAAGTACGTGCTGGACCGCATGGCCAAGATCAACAAGATCACCGGCGCCCAGGAACAGCAGTACCTGGCCGCCGGGTTCCCCACGCCCAAGCCGTACGCGCCGTCGGCCGGGATGTCCGGGCAGACCGGCTATCTGGTGCAGACCGCGGAGAAGTACGTCGAGGCCCACTCGTCCCTCACCGACCAGCAGCTCGGCCACGGCGGCTACCAGATCTACACCACCTTCGACAAGAAGAAGGTGAACGCGCTGTCGGCGTCCGTCGCGGCGATGGAGAAGAAGCACCTCGACGCGGGGCACCGCTCGGCCGACAAGGACGTCCAGGTCGGCGCGGCCTCGATCGATCCGTCGACCGGAGCGGTCGTGGCGCTGTACGGCGGGGCGGGCTGGGACAAGGGCCACTGGACCGACAACGCCGACGCCACGGGTGTGCCGGTCGGCTCCACCTTCAAGCCCATCGACCTGGCCGCCGCCCTGGACCACGGCGCCGTCCTGTCCCCGGGCCAACCGGCCTCACCGGTGACCCCGGACTCCAAGTTCAACGGCGACGACGGCATCACCATCAAGAACCAGCAGGGCCAGGAAATGCCGGACTCGAACGACCCCACGGGCCTTCTCCACCAGCGCAACGACGTGCCCACGAAATGGGGTTACATCACCCTGCGCAAGGCCATGGAGCAGTCCGTCAACACCCCCTACGTCCAGCTCGGCGAGTACGTCGGCTACAACAACGTGGAGGGCGAAGCCCTCAAGGCGGGCCTGCTGCGCAAGAGCCTGCAGTACGACACCCCCGGCTTCTACATCGGCACCTCCACCCCGTCGGCGATCCGCATGGCCGACGTGTACGCCACCTTCGACGACGGCGGCGTCCAGCACGAGCCGTACTCGGTATCCAAGGTCGTCGCCGGCGGCCAGCAGCTGCCCGGCTTCGAGGCACCCAAGGGCACCACGGCCATGCCCTCCTCGACCGCCGACACCGTCACCGACGTCCTGCAGGGTGTCGTGAAGAGCGGTACGGGCACCAACGCCCAGGCCCTGGGCCGCCCGGTGGCCGGCAAGACCGGCACGACCGACGACTACAAGTCGGCCTGGTTCATCGGCTACACCCCGCAACTGGTCACGTCCGTGAGCATGTTCAAGGAGGACCCGAAGAACTCCGGCCTGCAGTCGATGAAGGGCGTCGGCGGCTTCTCCAAGGTCTTCGGCGCCGACATGCCCACCGAGGTGTGGACCGGCTACATGACCGCCGCCCTCCAGGGGCAGCCGGTCCAGCAGTTCCCGCCGGCACCGCAGCTGGGCCAGGGCACCGACGAGTACGGCGCCCCGTCGCCCACCCCCTCCGCGCCCCCGAGCACGGCCCCGGCGAGCCCGACCACCTCGCCCAGCCCGAGCCCCTCCGCCGGAGCGTGCCACCAGAAGCGTCACTGTCCTTCCCCGACCCCGACCGACACCTCAGGCACCACGACCGGCGGCACCACCACCGGGACCACCACCGGCGGCGCGACCGACGGCGGCCTGATCGGCGGAGGCACCGGAGGTACCGGAGGCACCACCGGGACCACCACCGGCGGGACCTCGCCAACCCCCACCTCCTCCCGCCCGGGCCGGCACGGGTGACGGGTTGGAGAGCTCGCCCCGTGCCCACGGTCCGCCGGAGTCGCCCGGCCTGCGCGCCACGATGATGTCGCACTGACCGGTCTACCGCCCCGGTCGTGCCCTGCCGTGTCCTTCGTCGCGTATGGCCCCGGTCCGGGTGGACCAGCGCCCCAGACAGTCCCGCACCTCCTCAGGGCCACGGGCCCGCAGGGCGATGTGGAGGTCGGGACGGACCAGTACCAGGGTGCCTGCCGGCAGGTGGGGTGAGACGCCGTGCGAAGGGTCCAGGACGCGGACGGTGACCGGCGCGGCGTGTGCGGCCGCCACCGCCTCCGGCGCAGGGTCCGGTTCGGGGCGTGGGCTGACCGCGAGCAGGGTCCAGTGCTGGTAGGAGAGGAGGTCGTGCAGGCAGTGCCGGCGGCCCTGCGTCCAGACCTCCTGGTCCGGCATCCGCTCTCCGCCTCCGTGCGCCGAGAGCGGGCTCTCCCGGTGGTCGAGGTCCAGCCGCCGAGCCGGTCGCGGAAGCGGTCGGTCGCCCAGCGGCTGCACATCACCCGGCGGCCGAACAGCCGCATCATCAGCAAGGTCCGCCAGGTGCCGGGCGATTCCAGCACGTCGCGTCTGGTCCGGCGCATCACCTGCAACGCGGTGCGCCGCTGCTCGGTGGAGTAGGTGTCCGGCAGCGCGGGCGAAGCCCAGCCGTGCACCACACCGGCCAGTTTCCAGGCCAGATTGTGCGCGCCGCGCAGCCCGGTGTTCAGTCCGCGTCCGCCGATCGGCGCCCACAGGTGCGCGCTGTCCCCGGCCGGCAGGGCCCGACCGGAGCGCAGCGAGCGGGCGAACGGTCCTGGAAGCGGGCCCGGTAGGTCCACAGCGGCAGCGTCGGTGTGAGCCACACATCAGGCTCGTGTGCGGCGCGCAGCAGCAGCTGCCGCATCTCCTCCGCGGTCACCGGAGTGAGCGGTGTCGTGTCCGGCTCCCGCGTGAAGGCGAAGCAGCGGTAACCGCCGCGGGGGCGGGGCGCGCAGCCGATCGACGGTCCTTGTCCAGCAGGAGGCAGGTGCGGTCGCCGTGGTGGGGCAGGCTCCAGTCCACCTTGGCGTTGATCTGCGCGACCTGCAGACGGCGGCGCGGGCCGCCGTCGAACGGCAGGCCGGCGGCCTTGCTCACCAGGCTGCGCGAGCCATCGCAGCCGACCACCCAGGCGCAGCGCAGGGTCCGCGGCCGGCCGTCCGCGCCGCGGGCGTCGACCTCGGCTCCGTCCTCGGCCACGCGGACCGCCGTGGCCTCGGTCGACCACTCGATCGCTCCGCCCACCTCGGTCAGCCGCTCTCCCAGCAGCCGCTCCACCGTGTCCTGCTCGATCGAGAGCGGGTTGGGGTAGCGGGTGCCGGTCGCGGTCAGGTCGAGCACTCCGACCGGCCGGCCCTGGGCGATCAGCTCGGTCGAGTCGAGCGCCACTCCCGCGGCGAGGAACCGCTCGGCGCAGCCGAGGTCGGCCGGCACTTCCAGGGCCCGGTGCCAGACGCCACCTTCTCCAGGTCGTCCACCGCCGCCTGGACCGGCGGCAGGCAGAGCATCCACCGCTGGGCGTAACGGGTCCGTGCGGTCACCTCGGGGTCGTTCAGCACGTGGTGGCACACGGCTGCGACCTGATCCGGGGACGGGATGCGCCGGCCCAGGCCGAGCTGCTGTACGCGGTCGGCGTTGGCCTGCTGGTCTCCGAGGGCGGGCAGCACGCCCATCGGGACCCCGGCCCCGACGGCTTCCCTGATGCTGTTGTATCCGCCGTGGGTGACCAGGAGTTGGGCGCAGCGCAGGACCATCGGCTGGGGTACGGAGTCCACCAGGTGCACCCGTCCCGGTGGCAGCAGGCGCTCCACCGGGACGCCGCCGGTCGCCACGACGGCCTGGCGGTCGAGTTCGGCCAGGCCGGCGACGAGCGCGTCGAGGAGGCCCGGCACGTTCGTCACCCCGGGTGGGACGGTGGGGAGCACGGTCCCGATCGAGGCGAGCACCAGCGGCTGGTCTGCGGGAAGTTCGGCCAACCAGTCCGGCAGCACTGCGCCGGGATCGATCTCGGAGGGCTGCCGGTAGCGATAGAACGTGCCGGCTTGCCGGCGGGCGAAGGAGAACTCCGCGGGCATGCAGTCCAGCCGGCCGTGCCGGTGCGTCGAGTCCGGGCAGGTCGGGGTGGGGCTCGGAGGCGACCAGGTGGAAGCCGGGACCGAACAGGTCCAGGCTGGAGGTCTCGGGGCCCAGCCAGACATGCGGAGCCTGGCCGCCGGCCACGAGGTCGGCGCTCCAGTCGTAGGCGGTGACGCTGTCGGGGACGACCACCGTGGAGGTGTAGCGGTAGCCGAAGTGCATGTCCGGTGCCTCGAACTCCCGTCGCACACCACTGCGTTGGATGCCGCGCGCGAGTTGTGTCCGCGCTCTGGCGCCCTGTTCGGTGTCGAGGAGGATCTCCGTGGGCAGCCGGCGGTCGAGGGTGCGGCGTAAGGTGCCGTCGGCCTCGACCAGACTGCGTTCGGCCACCGGGCGGCGCTCCCGCTCGTAGGAATCGAGCAGTGGGGGACCCGCCCAGCCGGCGAGTTCGGCGGCCAGTTTCCAGCCTAGGTCGGCCGCGTCCGCGATGCCCGTGTTCATCCCGAAGCCGCCGGAGGGCGACAGCGTGTGGGCGGCGTCCCCGGCGAGGAACACCCGGCCTCGGCCATAGCTTTCGGCGATGCGGTGGGTCAGGTGCCAGACGCTGTCCGAAAGCACCTCGACAGGCGTGTCCAGGGTGATCGCCGACCGGATGGCCGCCATGGGTTCGGCTGAGGTGTGGTGTCCGACGGTCAGCCGGTACAGGTCCCGGCCGTCGATCGCCCGCAGCGGGTAGCGCAGGTCCGGGGGCTGCGTCAGGAAGTACACCAGGGCGCCGCCCGGCCCGAGTTGCTCGCGGAGCCGGGGAGCGCGGAAGAGTATGTTACGGAAGACCCGGGTCCGGCGCCGGGGCGGCGCCGCGATCCGCAGGGCGGTGCGGACGGTGGACGCGGCACCGTCACATCCGACCAGGTACCGGGCTCTGATGCCGAGACGGCTGCCGTCCGACAGGTCGGTGGCAGTGGCCAGGACCTGGTCGTCGTCCTGGAGGAAGGACTCCAGACGGCACTCGCGCCGCAGTACGTCGGGGCCCACGGCCTCGGCGAGGAGCGGGAGCAGCCAGTGCTGGGGGCAGACCTGATCGGATTCGGGTGTGCAGGGCAGGGCCGTACGGGTGTCGGTGGTGCCGAAGTGCAGACGATGGATCTCGTGCCCGCCGACCGCTGTCACCCAGGCGACGTCGAGCGGATGGTCACCGTGCCAGCTGCCTTGCGGATCCGCTCGGCCAGGCCCCATCGGCGCATCAGCTCCATGGACCGGGGGCCGACGGTGCCGACTCCGGGATGGCGGATCCGGCCGTCCATGGTCTCAAGGACCATGCAGGCCACACCCCGAGAGCGCAGGTCGAGGGCGAGCGCCGGCCCGACCGGCCCGCCACCGATGATCAGTACGTCGGTCTCGTTCACAGTGTCTCCGCGTCCCCGGGGAACCATTCGGCGTAGAAGGCCATCAGCTCCGGCACATGCCGTGGCGGCTGCTCGCATCTCTGGCCGCTGCCCGGCGGTGCGACGCGGGGGCAGTGGGGGGCTTATGTCCGGACTCTCGCAAAAGTACTGCACGATCAGTCGGCCATGAGGGGACGGGGCCGGCTGAACAGTTGCGGGATGGTGCGCGACCGGCACAGTCGCCCCCTCGTTCGCGCCGTCTCCGACGGACGCGGGCGGGCCCGGGACCAAGGGTACGGAAACTGGGAATTCGGAAGAATCCGCCTCGGGGGCGTGCCGTGATCGACAGGATGGGGGAATGGACCTCGGTGATGTGCGGCCGGGCGGGGCGTGGCCGGTGGCGTCGAGGCGTACGCCGGTATGGGCACCGACGGCATCGAGCGGCCACGACCGACCGATCCGGAGCCCCTCGCCCCTGACTGAAGCCCCGGCACCAAGAAGGCAAAGGCCGACGCCGGCCTGGTCCTGGACCCTGACGCGCCGCTCACCCCGCCCCAGGCCGTGGAGCGGCTGGCACTGCGCAACCTCGCCTGCGCCGGTTCCCGGCTCCCGGCTCCCGGCTCCCGGCTCCCGGCTCCCGGCTCCCGGCTCCCGGCTCCCGGCTCCCGGCTCCCGGCTCCCGGCTCCCGGCTCCCGGCTCCCGGCTCCCGGCTCCCGGCTCCCGGCTCCCGGAAAAGGTACGCGCCGCATCGCACCGGGCACTCACCACCCACCCCGACGTCCTGCTGTTGCCGGCGACGTTCAAGGACTCCTGCCTGACATGGTTCAAGCCGCGCCGGCGCGGTCTCCTCCCCGAGGACGCCGGCCGTCAGGTCGACGCCCGTACCCATGTCGCTGAGAACGCGGGCTCCGTGGCCGAAGAGCTGACGGCGTACACCGAGGCCGCCGACCGGCTGCGCGTCGGCCGGGTCAGTCAAGTCGGCGTCCTGGGCACCGTCTACCGGATCGGCCGCACCCGCCGGCTCCTGCAACTCGGGGCCTGACGGGCCCGAAGGACCGCGCCCGTCCGACATCGAGGATCACGGCCCCGACCGCCTGCACCCCGTGCTCGACGAGGACGGCACCATTCGCCACGAGGACGACGAGGAGTGAGCCCCTGGGCTGGGATCGGACGCACCGGGCGGCTCACACGGGCATCTCGTGCGCGACCACACGGTCCGCCACGGAGAATCCCGTACCGCAGTCGGTGCAGGTACCCTGCCCGAACAGGTAGGCCAGCCTGCGGGCCACCACCGGCTGCCCGTCCGCGAGGGCCCGGTCGTACAGCCGCCTCGCCAGACCCACCAGTCCGGGCGGATCGGCTGGCCGCAGTGGGGACTTCTCGACATCTCGCAGCGCGTGATCGTCACTGCACACGAAGAAGCTGTCGTCGCCGAGCACGATGAAGAGGCCGACTCCGCAGTAAGGGCACTCGACCTCGTATTCGCCGTGTGCCAGGTCCCCCAGCCGCTCGTCCCAGACCTGGACGTCATCGAAGGCGAGGGCCGTCTGGAGCAATCCGACGTAGTCCTCGATATCCAGCGGCAGCCGCAGGCATTCGCCGGTGAGCCGCGCGAGCTCCGCGATCTCGATGGCGTAGGCCTCGCGCGCGGCGACGCCCTCGACGGACCGGCGCGCGCACGACACGATGGGCCCCGCGGCGGACAGGACCCAGTGCCGGTCCGCCGGTTCCCGGTCTGCCGCGATCTCGGCAAGCCGGGGAAGCGCCGCGAAACTGGCCGAAAAAGCGATGTCGAGCTGGGGACACAGTCGGTCCATCAGCTCGGACCAGACGCCGGGCGGGTCGGCTTCGAACCGTTCGAGCAGGACTGGGACACCCTCCGCTGAGCCGTGCGCGTCGCTGAGCTTCGACCAATCCGTCATGCCCGGATCCAACCAGACCGCCGGCGCACACCGAGGGTGGGGCCGCTCCGGACGACCGCACGGTCACGGTGACGGCGTCCGGCCCTGCCCCGGATCGGCAGCCTGCGGCACCCTGTGCCGATAACTCGATGCGCGGCACGCCAAATCCAGCCGATAGCAAGCCTTTTCACAGCGACACGCGCAGTGGCCGCGGCACTCAGCGCCGTCACAGCGGGGCGGCCTCTACGACATGCCCGACACCACCAACGGCAAGATCGGGTGGCCCGGTGTTCCGCCCGGCGGCCATGTCTACGGCCCGTGCTGGACCGTCGGCGGACCAGCAGTGCACCATCCCCGTTCGATCCGTCACGCACCTGCGACAGACCGGAGCAGAAAGTCGCACAGGACTCCTGGCGAGCTGGACATGACGCACAGCCGTATGCGGCCGTCGGTGCGGACGACCGCCAGGCTCGCGTCCTGGATCATGCCCGACGGCGGATGATCCGGAGCGAGGGCCACCGACCCTCCACGGTCGACAAGCGACCACCTTCCCGTGCCGGTGAATTCGCCGCCCTCTGACAGCGTCAAAGCCTCGATCGGCAATCGGACCGCTGAGAACCGTCCGTTCGCGGAGAACTCGACCTGCCCGGTGTCGCCGTCCGTCATCTTCCACGTTCCGAGGACCGAGGACCTGGAGGAGACGACAGCGAACCGGGGCTCGGCGTCATGTACGCGGACGAGATGCCAGGCGACCCCGGTGAGGAGCGCAGCAGTCGGCACCGCGATCGCCGTGGGCCGACGCCATCGCGTCCGCCACGCTTGTCCTTCACCCACTGCCCAGCCCCCTCCGGAACGTACGATCACCCAGTTCGGTGCGCCATCACGCAGGCGGGAAATCGGTGTCCTGGGACGGCACTGTTCCGCGATCATGGACGGTACAACAGACCCGCGACCGATGAGGACTCACCTTCCATGCCCGTGCCTGCCGACCCGACGGTTCTGCATCCGATGCCTGAGCAGCCACGGGTGGTGCTGCTCAAGCCGCTGGTGACGTCCCCGCTGATCGAGGTCGGAGAGTACTCGTACTACGACGACCCGGACGACCCGACGGCGTTCGAGACGCGCAACGTGCTCTATCACTACGGGCCGGAGAAGTTGATCATCGGCAAGTTCTGCGCTCTGGGCACCGGAGTGCGGTTCATCATGAACGGCGCCAACCATCGCATGGACGGCCCCTCGACCTTCCCTTTTCCCACCATGGGCGGTGCGTGGGCCGACCACTTCGACCTGCTCACCGGCCTGCCGAACCGAGGGGACACCGTCGTCGGCAACGACGTCTGGTTCGGTCACGGCACCATGGTGATGCCGGGCGTACGGATCGGACACGGCGCGATCATCGGCTCGGGCGCGGTGGTCACCAGCGACGTACCCGACTACGGCATCGTCGGCGGCAATCCGGCCCGCCTCATCCGCACCCGCTACGACGCACAGGACGTCGCCCGGCTGCTGGCGGTGGCCTGGTGGGACTGGCCTGCGGAGCACATCACCCAGCATGTGCGGACCATCATGTCGGGCAGCATCGCCGAACTGGAGGCCGCGGCCCCGGACGCCCACTCCCGCACCGGTCGGTGATCCCACCGGGCCGAGCACCAGCCGTGCGAGCGATCTACGCTAGGCCGAATGCTGCTGCTACGGCTCGACCTGGACGACCTCGCCTCCGTCAGGTTCGCCTGTTCACCCCTGCAGGAGACCGTGCTGAGCCTGTGGGCGTGGCAGAACCCGGTCCGGCACGCCGAACATCAGCCCTTTCTGCGCCACTGCGCCCCACTGCTGCGGCAACTCGACTGGCCCCTGCTGCAATCGCTGGTCGGCCCGCGCCGGCGCATCCCCGACTTCCTGACCCCGCACCCGACCGGCCCGTCCCCCGACATCGACGACGAGTTCACCGCGCTGCGGGCGACCCCGCCCGAGCGTGTGCGAAGCGAGCTGATCCAGGCCGCCAGCGGTACGGCACTGCACCCCGGCCTCCAGCAGGCGCACGAAGACCCCGCGGGCCTGCTCGACCGCATCGTCGACGCCGTGCACGCCTACTGGGCCCTCGTGATCGCACCGCACTGGCCGCGCATGCAGGCCGTGCTGCGCGCCGACGTCCTGCACCGGGCCCAGCGGCTGACGGACGGCGGGGCCGCGGCACTGTTCGCCGACATCGACCCGGGCCTGCGCTGGCAGGCCGGCACCCTCACCGTGGACGCCCTCCGTCACGAACACCGCGACCTCGCGGTGGACGGCCGCGGAGTGGCGTTCACCCCGTCCCTGTTCTGCGACCATGCCAGCACACTCGTCAACCCGGCGCTGCCACCCAGGATCGGCTACCCCGCGCGAGGCCGTGCGACGGTCTGGCACCCGGGCACGGCCGCCCCGCCGAAGGCTCTGGCCGACCTCCTCGGCAGCACCCGGGCCCGTCTCCTGGCCCTTCTGGCGGAGCCCGCCAGCACCACCGACCTGGCCCACAGACTGGGCCTCAGCCCCGGCACGGTGAGTCAGCACCTCGGCGTCCTGCACCGTGCGCGGCTGGTGACGCGGGCCCGGCACGGACACGTCGTCCTGTACCTGCGCAGTCCCCTCGGCGATCAACTGGCGGTTCCGCTCAAGTAACCCCGCGTCAGTTCGCGGAGCCGCTGGGGGCCGAAGCTGCGGCCGTGGCCGGGGTGGACCACGGACACGTCAAGGCCGGCGAGGCGTCGCAGGCTGCGCCGGTAGGTGGGCGGGTCCGATTCGGGGAGGTCGTCGATGAGGTCGCCGTTGTAGATCACATCGCCGGAGTACAGCGCGCCGGTGCGTTCCTCAAGAAGGCCGATGCATCCGGGTGTGTGGCCGGGCAGGTGGAGAACGGTCAGCGTCCGGCCCCCCGCATCGACGGTGTCTCCTTCCTGCAGCGGGTGGGTGACCGTGATCGGGCCCGGGTGGTAGGTCCTCGGGTCGTATGCGGGGTGCGGCAGGGCGTTGATCAAGAGGTCCGGTACGGGTTCTCCTGCGGCGTCGATGCCGAGTTTCGCGTAGAGCTCGGCTCCGTACAGGCTCGCCGGGACACCTGCGGCCAGGACCTCGACGGCAGCCGAGTGCGCGGCCCGTTCCCGGAATTCGTGGGCTCCGCCGACGTGGTCCAGGTGGGAGTGGGTGAGGATCACCAGCGGATCCCGCTCGAACAGGCGCGGAATCTCCCGACGCAGTGAGGCCACTCCCAGACCGGCGTCCACGACGATGTCACGGTCGGTTCCGCGCAGCCACCACAGGTTGGCCCGCAGCAGCTTGTCGACCTGCGGCTCGGTGATCCGTACGACGCCGTCGTCCACCTCGTGCAGTTCGTACCAGTGTCCCGATTCCGGCAGATCCGCGACCGCCGCGTGTTCACGGGCTGTGCCCCTCGCAGCTGTCATGCCGCACCGGACCCCGCGCCTGCGTTCACCACTGAGCGCACCCCTCCCAGGACCCGGTGGATCAACTCCGCCGGCCGGGGGTCGGGGCGGCGGACGTGCTGGTAGCCCACGCCGATACGGTCATACATGACCGGCATGCCGCCGGCAGCGAAGATCTTCATGCCGGGCATCCCAGCAGAAGCCCTGTCGGGCTGACCAGAGATTCGGCGTGGGCCGAATACCGCACGCCACGAGGGGCCTCCGGCCACTCACCCATCCGCCCACAGGAGTGTCATACACACGTCACTACTGCATCCCCGACGGACCGGCCGGCGCACAGCCACGCCGGTCAGAGCGAGCACCCTCGGTGCTCAAGCCGCCCAGTCCAGGCGCTGCTTCGGCACCGCGGTGGGCACCGGAAAGCTGGGGGACCGGACGTACGCGCCGATCCTGGACCGCGAGTTCTCGGCGGTCACACCCTGGTCTGGCACTCCCAGCTGCCCAGCTGGGTCTCCGCGATCACGGACGCCGGCACTCTGCGCGGTGTGATGCGTAGTCACATCACCGCAGAAGTGGCCGCTTCAAGGTCAAGATCTACGCCTGGGACGTGGTCGACGAGGCCTTCGCGGACGGCGGCAGCGGTGCGCGCCGGGCCTCCGTGTTCCAGAAGGTCCTCGGCGACGGCTACATCGAGGACGCCTTCCGCACCGCCCGCTTCGCCGACCCCTCCGCCAAGCTCTGCTCCCTTCCGTGTGCCGGTGAACAACGACTACAACATCGAGAACTGCTCGGACGCCAAGGCCCAGGCCGTCTACCGCATGGTGCGCGACTGGGTCGGCTTCCAGAGTCACTTCGGCACCTCCGGGCCGCCCGCGAGCTTGCGGTCCTGGACCTCGGGCAGTCTCCCTCGGGCGCCTGGACCAAGGACTTCAGCCACGGCGAGATGATCCGTTCCGGGTACGACCAGACCCTGGCCATCCCGGCCTGCCACCTGCAGTACCTGTACCAGGGCATGGATCCGAGTGCGACCGGTGACTCCAACAGCCTGCCCTGGCGGCTCGGTCTGCTCGCCCGGACCGACTCCCCGCGCTGACCCGACCCCCACCGAGGACGGCTACTTTCCGCCCGGGACCCCGTCGTACCAGCGGTCATCACCGATCTCCAGCTCCGGCTGCCGGGGCAGTGGGCCGGTGCGGCGGGCCTCGGCGGCGAGAAGGAGGAACCATACGGCGACGCTGACGAGATGAATGCGCTGCGCGATGCCCTGACCGCCGGGGTGGCCCAGATAGGGGCCGACGGTGGCGATCGCCGATGCCATCGACACCGGCATCAGATACGGTGCCCAGCGGCCGGCGACCGGCCCCGGGCGATCGTGGCCAGGGCGGCGCGCCGCAAGGCCGAACAGGGCCATGGACGCGAACAGCGTGAACTCCACCAGGCCACTGGTGGCGGTGTGCTGGATGTTGTCGGGTGGGCAGCCGCGCTCCACCGATGGCGCGCATCCCATCGGCAGCAGCACGTCCAGGACGGAGCATGCGCCGAATGCCGCCACGGCGCCCCAGCCCGCCAGGGCCAGGCCCCACGGTGCGGAGCTCGCGGCCAGCGCCGCACCGGCGAGCAGCAGCGCGGCACAGGCCAGCTCGACGGTGCCGAACAGCAGCCGGTGCGGCTGATCGGCGGCGAAGGTCTCGCTGACGTAGGAGCTGGCCTGCGGCAGGCCGGTGGTCACGACGAACTGCAGCAGCCAGTCGTTGTAGAGGACGGCGGCGACGCAGAACAGCACCGACGCGGCCGTCGAAGCCGCGCCCCGCGCCAGAGATCTTCTCAGCAGAGTCAATTCCGTCGAGCTCGCACCGGTGCCGTCGCTGTCCAATGTCGTGCCGTCTTCACCGTACGCGACGGCACGGCGTGGACCAGGCACCACGCGCGCCGTACCCCCATGCGGCAGGGGGTGTACCGGGGGTTTCTGCCCCCGGCGCACTCGTGCTGTCCCCAGCATCGAGCCGCCTGCCGGCCGGAGTGATCGGGGCCCGGACGGTGCCTAGCGTGCTTTTCCGTGGCCGGCCCCCTTCTGAACTCCATGTTCCACGGACGTACCCCCCTCGCGGCCGTGGCGACGGCCGTCGTGCTGGTCGCCACGCCCGTCCGCCGCGCGGGCATCGCCCCATGTGCCCCGCCCGTGCGGCACACACGACGCGTCACGCCGCTCCGCCTCCCCCACGTGCGACACTCCGCGCACCGGCCGCTCGCGCCGGCTGGCGGCTCGGATCGGAGCGGCGGCCGCCCTGTGTCTCGCGGGCACACTCACCCCGGCCACCGCCCCCGCCGCCTCCGCGGCCCCGACGGCCACCGTCCCCCTCGCCCGCTACCACCACCAGCTCCTCGCCTGGAAGAGCTGCCGGCTCGGCCCCGACGACACCACCCGCAAGGAACTGGAGCAGGCCGGCGCTCGATGTGCCGACGTCACCGTGCCGTTGGACTACGCACACCCCGACGGCCGTACGATCACCGTCGCGATCTCCCGGATCCGGGCCACCGACACCGCCCACAGGGTCGGCGCACTGCTGCTGAACAGCGGCGGGCCCGGCGGGCAGACCATCGGTGATCCACCGTGGGTGCGCGCGGCGATGAAGAAGGCCGGCGCACGCTACGACGTGGTCGGCGTGGATCCGCGCTTCGTCGGCCGGAGCACCACGCTGGACTGCCGGTGACCCACCGGCAGCATGATCCGCGGGGCGGGCAGCGATCGCGCCGGCTCGACCGCATGGTGGCCTTCTCCGCCGGCCTCGCCCGCCGCTGCCGTACCCACGCGGGCGACCTGCTGCCGTACGCCACCACCCGGAACCGCCCGCGACATGGACATGATCCGAGCCGCCCTCGGCGAGCGCCGGATCTCGTACCTCGGCTACCCGTACGGCAGCTACCTCGGCCAGGTGTACGCCACGATGTTCCCGTCCCGCACCGACCGGGTGGTCCTGGACGGCGTGATCGACCCCGGCAGCTACGGTCCGAGGCTGTTGCGCGGCGCGGAGCAGGCCAACCGGGCGGCGGCGGTCCGCAGATGGTCCGCCCCGTGAGCGGCGATCCTGGCCGGACGCCTGCCGAGCACACTGCGGCCGCCGTGGTCGAGCTGGGGGCGGACAACGTTCCGGGATGCTGGACGTCGTCGCGCGGACCGGCCCGGGTCCGTTCTGGCCCCGCACCCACGAACTCGGCACGCATCTGGGTGTCCGGGAGAACGGCACACCGGTCGCCATGGCAGGCGAGCGAAGCGAGATGAGGGTCCCCCGGCCGAAGGCTGGGGGAGGCTCCGGCCGCCCGGCTGGACCGAGATCAGCGCTGTCTGCCCCCACGCACGCGGCCAGGGCCACGCCGCCGGCTCGTGCGCGCGCTGATCGCGCGCATCGAGTCCCGGGGCGAGCATGCCTTCCTGCACGTGGCCGAGGCCAACACGACCGCCGTCGCCCGCTACGAACGGCTCGGCCGCACGGTGCGCAAGCCGGTGACCTTCCCCGGCTTCCGGATCCCGTGACAGCCTTGTGTCCCTGAGACCTTCTCGCCGCGGGTCGTCAGTCGCCGATCGTCCGGCGGATACGGCGGGACGGGGTGAAGCTGTACAGGTCGAGGATGTCGGGCGGATCGGCGAGGCCGGGGCCGCCGGACCGGACCCAGGCGGTGATGTCACGTGTGGCGTCGGGGTCGTTGACCAGGCCGAGCCAGACCGGGCGCCCGCCTGCCCTGCGGCCCTCGGCGGACGGCTGGACGACGATGACGTTGGCGTGCTCGCAGGTGTCCAGGCAGGCGACGGGCCGCACGGTGGCCACCTGCGCCAACGAGGCCCGCAGATCGGTGAGTTGCCCGGCATGGTCCACGCCGGGCACCTTCGGAGTGCCGCAGCAACAGCCACGGCAGACGGTGACCGTGCAGCGGGCCGCCTCCGCGCCCGCGGCGAGAGCGGTCCCGCGGGTACGGCGGCTCACCGGCCGTACCCCGAGCGAGCACGGCGCCAGGCGCCGTCCGCCAGCAGGCGCAGGCCGTTGAGGCCGACGATGACGGTGGACCCCTCGTGGCCGGCGACGCCGAGCGGCAGCGGCAGCGTGCCGGCCAGGTCCCAGACGACCAGGCCGGTGATGAACACCGCCGCGATGACGAGGTTCTGCACCACCAGGCGCCGGGCGCGGCGGGACAGCGCGACGACGGCGGGGATGGTGGCGAGTTCGTCGCGGACGATGACGGCGTCGGCGGTCTCCAGGGCGAGATCGGAGCCCGCCCGGCCCATGGCGATGCCGGTGTGCGCGGCGGCGAGTGCGGGGGCGTCGTTGACGCCGTCGCCGACCACGAGGACCTTCCGCCCGGCCTGCTCCAGCTCCCGTACGGCGGTGACCTTGTCCTGGGGCAGAAGACCGGCACGGACCTCGGTGATGCCGACCTCCTCCGCCAGGCGGGCCGCGGCGCGCGGGTTGTCCCCGGTGACCAGCACCGGCGCGGTGCCAGTGAGAGCGGTCAGCGCGGTGACGGTGCCGGCGGCGTCCTCGCGCAGCCGGTCGGCGATGCCGAGCACACCGACCGGGGTGCCGTCGAGGGTGACCAGGACGGCCGTACGGCCCTCGGTCTCCAGGTGTGCGGCCGTCTCGGCGGCCGGGTGGGCCCGGCCGTCGAGGAGCCGGGCGGGGCTGCCGACCGCGACCGTCTTGCCGCGGACCGTGGCGCGCACGCCCGTACCGGGGGCGGAGTCGAAGTCCTCGGCCGAGGGGATGGTGAGGCCGCGGGCGCGGGCGGCGTCCACGACGGCGCGGGCCAGCGGGTGCTCGCTGGGGTGCTCGGCCGTCGCCGCGAGCCCCAGCAGTTCCTCCTCGCCCAGGCCGGAGCCGGCCGACGGGCGGATGTCCGTCACCCGCGGGGTGCCCTCGGTGAGTGTGCCGGTCTTGTCCAGCGCCACCGCGTCGACCTGTCCCAGGCGTTCCATCACCACGGCCGACTTCACGAGCACGCCGTGCCGGCCCGCGTTGGCGATCGCGGACAGCAGCGGCGGCATGGTGGCCAGCACCACCGCGCACGGCGAGGCCACGATCATGAAGGTCATGGCCCGCAGCAGCGTCGGCTGCAACGCCGCACCGAAGAGCAGGGGAAGCGTGAACAGCGCGACGGTGGCGGCCACCATCCCGATCGAGTACCGCTGCTCGACCTTCTCGATGAACAGCTGGGTCGGCGCCTTGGTCTCGGAGGCCTCCTCGACCATGGCCACGATCCGGGCGATCACCGAGTCCGACGGGTCGCGCTCGACCTTCACCCGCAGCGCGCCGGTGCCGTTCAGGGTGCCGGCGAACACCTCGTCCCCGGCCTCCTTCGGCACCGGCAGCGGCTCGCCGGTGATGGTGGCCTGGTCGACCTCGCTCCAACCGTCCAGCACCTGACCGTCGGCGCCGACGCGCTCCCCGGGCCGTACGAGAATCACGTCGCCCACGCTCAGGTGCCCGGTGGGGACGGTCTGCTCGGTGCCGTCGTCGGCCAGCCGGGTGGCGGTGGCCGGGGCCAGGTCGAGCAGGCCGCGCACGGAGTCGGCGGTGCGGGCCGTGGCGATGGCCTCCAGGGCGCCGGAGGTGGCGAAGATGACGATCAGCAGCGCGCCGTCCAGCACCTGCCCGATCGCGGCCGCACCGAGGGCGGCGACGACCATGAGCAGGTCCACGTCCAGGGTCTTCTCCCGCAGTGCCCGCAGTCCGGCCCAGCCGGGCTCCCAGCCGCCGGTGACGTAGGTGAGCGCGTACAGCGGGCCCCACGTCCAGGCCGGCGCCCCGGTCAGCTGGAGCGGCAGTGCGAGCAGGAACAGCGCCAGGGCCGCGGCGGCCCACCGGGCCTCCGGCAGGGCGAAGATCCGCGTGCGGCGCTTGGGCGCCACCGCGTCTCGGACAGCACCGGCGGGGACCGGCCGGGCGAGGGTGGATGACATACGGCGGATTCCTCAGGCACGCGGGATTCGATTCGGTCCGACGCCCTCACCATACAGGAACACATGAAGAAGCCTTCATGTGTTCCTGTCGGTAGCATGACCGGCATGGGTCATGGAGCAGCCACCCCCGCCAGTACCGTCCCGCGCACTCGCCTGGACGCCGACAGCGCCGCGAAGGTGGCCACCACGCTCCAGGCGCTGGCCACCCCCTCGCGGCTGCTGATCCTCGCCCGGCTGCGCGAAGGGCCGCTGCCCGCCACCGAGCTCGCCGCCGAGGTCGGCATGGAGCAGTCCGCCTGTTCCCACCAGCTCCGCCTGCTGCGCAACCTCGGCCTGGTCACCGGCACCCGCAAGGGCCGGTCCGTCGTCTACGCCCTCTACGACCACCACGTCGCCGAACTGCTCGACCAAGCCCTGTACCACGTCGAGCATCTGCGCCTCGGTATCCCCGACGCCCCCGCCAAGGCTCTTGAGGATGCGCCGGAGGCGCCCAGCGGGGTCAGCCCCTGAGCAGACGCCGAAGCCGCCGGCTTCAGTGTTCGTGCGGGCCCGGCCGGTGGACGGGGCCGTGGGCGTCGTCGCAGTGCTCCGGCGGCTCGGCCGACGGTGTGGTGATCTGCAGGAGGTCCGCCGCGTCCACGTCCTCTCCGAGATGGTCGACCTGGAGAGTGGCGTGGCCGATGCCGTGCCGGGCGCGCAGCAGGTGCTGGAGGTGGCGCCGTACGGCGTGGCAGTCCCCGCCGGGTTCGACCAGGACGTGGGCGGACAGGGCGGGTTCGCCGGAGGTGATGGTCCACACATGCAGGTCGTGGATCTCCACGACGGAGGGCTGCCCGGCGAGTTCGTCGCCGATCGCGTCCGGGTCGAAGCCCGCCGGGGCGGCTTCCAGGAAGATCCGCCCGGAATCGCGCACCAGACCGTAACCGGCCTTGACCATCAGGGCGACCACGACGAGCGTGGCGATGGCGTCGGCCCGGGCGAAACCCGTCAGCACGACGATCAGCGCGGCGACGGCGGTGCCGATGAACGCGAACAGGTCGTTGAGGATGTGCTGGTAGGCGCCCTCGACGTTCAGGGAACTGCGGTTGGCCTTGGAGAGGCACCAGGTGGCGGCCAGGTTCACGGCGATGCCGACGAGTGCCGTCGCCAGCATCAGACCGCCCTCGACCTCGGGCGGGCTGATGAGCCGGCGCACCGCCTCGTACGCAAGCCAGGCCCCGAGCAGCAGCAGGGTCAGGCCGTTGGCCTGGGCCGAGAGGATCTCCGCTCGCTTGAGTCCGTAGGTGAAGCCGCCCCGGGCGGGGCGCGCGGACAGCCGCATGGCGACGAGGGCGAGCACGATCGAGGCCGCGTCGGTGAGCATGTGCGCCGCGTCGGAGATCAGGGCGAGGGAGCTCGCGATGATGCCGACGGCGACCTCGGCCGCCATGAACACCGTGATCAGGGTGAGCGCGATGGCCAGCCAGCGGCGGTCGGCGTCCGCCGACACACCGTGCGAGTGGCCCGCGTGACCGCCGGCGCCGTGCGCGTGACCGTGGCCGTGGCCGTGATCGCCCATGTCGTACGTCTCCCCCATCGCGTCGGGTCTCTGGGGGCAGTGAAACGCACGGTCGGCACAATCGCCAAAGGCTGCACCGGTGACCGTTGTCATCTCCTTTAAGCGCTGCTATGTGGGGCCGCAAATGGTCACGTCTGCCATGTCCGCCGCGCGCTGGGACGACCAGGCCGGCGCCCCGCCTCCGCGGACGACGGTGAAGACGGCAGGAGATCCAGGCTGTACGTTCCCGAGCCGCCCAGCGCCAGACGCAGCCGGTAGCCGGCCCAGGCGGTGAGGTGCGCGCCGGTGATCGTGCAGCCGAGCGTGGCGGGCAGGGTGATCGTTCCGCCGGGACGCAGGGTGGTGATGCTCAGTTCAGGGGCGGTGGCGGGGCGCGAAGGTCCGGCCGTGCTCGGCGTCCCTGTCGCGCCGGGCGTCGCGTGCGTCACCGACGGTTCCGCCGCTGTCGTTCAGGGGGTGGTGTGCGTCCGGGTCCGTCCGCCGTCGTACGACGTCGAGGCGGCCACGCCGTTGCGTGCGTCGGCGGCGTCGAACAACAGCCCGCCGGCGTAGCCCGTGCCATCGGGTCCGGTGCTCACCCAGCTCGCCGGACGCGCGCCGTTGGCCGCAGCCGCGACGACGGACGCTCTTGTGCGTGTGCGCATGGCGAACCTAACCCCGCGCCGTGCGAGCCGAGCAGCGCACCCGTGCCACACCTCCCGTCTCCAAGGCCGCCCAGAGGGCGCTGTCGGGACCCAGGGTGATGCCGTGCGGTTCGGAGGACGGTGACGGCAGGTCGTACTCCGTGATCTCACCGTTCGTGGTGATGTGGCCGATGCGGTTGGCTCCCCATTCGGTGAACCAGCAGTCCCCGGTGCCGGCCGCGACGATGGCATGGGGCCTGGCCGTACGGTCGGGAAGCGGAAACTCCGTGATCCCGCCGTCCGTCGTGATCCTGCCGATCTGCCCCGCCGCGATCTCGACGAACCACAGCGCCTCGCCGTCACTCGCGATGCCCACGGGTGCGGCGCCCGGTGTGGGCAGGGCATGCAGGCAGACCTCGCCGTCGGTGGTGATGCGGCCGATCGCGTTCGCCTGGTTGAGGGCGAACCACAGGGCTCCGTCGGGGCCGGCGGTGATCGCCGCGGGGAAGGCACCCTGGACGGGGAGGGCGAACTCGGTGATCTCTCCGTCGCCGGTGATGCGTCCGACACGGCTGGTGTTCATCTGCGTGAACCACATCGCGCCGTCCGGACCGGCGGTGATGCCGAAGGGTCCGCTGTCGGGCGTCGGCACGCGGAAGGACTCCGCCGCGCCGTCGGTGGTGATGCGGCCGATCCGGTGGTCCTGGGACCGGGTGAACCACAGTGCACCGTCCGGACCCGGAGCGATGACCGAAGGGCGACACGCGGGCGAGTCCAGGGCGTATTCCTTGAGTTCGCCTTCGAGGGTGAGACGCGCGATACGGCCGCTGTGGACGAAGGTGAGCCACAGGGCACCGTCCGGGCCGGCGGTGATGCCGTAGGGCCCCGCCTCCTGGTCCGCCACGGAGATCTCCTGGATGCGCTCATCAGCTGTCATGCGGTGATCGTACGATCGCGGACCCGCGGCCCGCTGATCATTTCCCGGCCGCCGCAGCCCCTGTCCGGCGCGGTCAGGCTCCGGTGCGGGGCGGGGCGGTCGTGCCGCGCACGTCCAGGCGGGGAGTGGCGAGGTCGACCTCGGCCGGACGGTCCGGTTCGTCGATCCGGTCGAGCAGCCGCTGCGCGGCGCGCCGGCCCACGTCATGGCCGGCGTTGTCCACGGTGGTCAGCCACAGATGGCGCAGGCGCGAGAGGTAGGTGTTGTCGTAGCCGACCAGGGAGAGGTCCAGCGGGACCCGCAGGCCGCTCTCCTCGGCGGCGGAGAGCGCGCCGACGCAGGTCATGTCGTTGACCGCGAAGACGGCGGTCGGGCGCCGCGGGCGGTTCAGGAGCCGGACGGCGGCCCGGTATCCGCCTTCCTCGGTGAGGTCGCCCTGCTCCACCACCGCCGTGTCCGCCAGGCCGTGTGCGCGCATGGTGGCCTCGAAGCTGCGCCGGCGCAGCTCGCCGACCGCGCCCTGGCCGGCGATGTGGGCGATGTGCCGGTGGCCGAGGCCGATGAGGTGCTCGGTCGCCAGGCGGGCGCCGTGCTCGTCGTCGTTGGCGACAATGTCCACGCCGGGCAGCACCGGTTCGCGGGCGCCCGCGACGACCGTGGGGACATGACCGGCCACGGTGCGCAACGCCTGGGGGTCCTGCAGCGTGCCGACGGCGATCAGGCCGTCGACGCGCAGCTCGGTGAAGGTGCGGGTGAGGTCCTCGCCGAGGCGCCGGTTGAGGTGGCCGTCGGCGAGCAGTACGTGCAGGCCGCTGTCGTACAGCCGGGCGTTCAGGCCGTCGAGCAGTTCCACGAACCAGGGATTGCGCAGGTCGTTGAGCAGCACCCCCACCGTGCGGGTGCGCCGCTCGCTCAGGCTGCGCGCGGCCGCGTTGGGCCGGTAGCCGAGCTCTTCGACCGCCGCCAGGACGGCCTCGCGCTTCTCGGGCCGTACGCCCTCCGAGCCGCGCAGCACCAGCGAGACCAGGGACTTGGACACGCCGGCCCGTTCGGCCACGTCACGGATGGTGGGAGAGCTCATTACTGGACCGTTCCACAAGGCGCCTCCCCCTGTAAAGACTCTTGACTTCCCGGTGAACCGGGGCCCATCGTGAGCGGGCCAGCTCTGGAACGGTCCAAAGAAGGGCTCTCATGGTGAACACTCTCGGCGTCGCCGTCGTGGGATTCGGCTGGATGGGGCGGGTGCACACCCAGGCGTACGCCCGCCTGCCCCACCACTTCCCCCAGCTGTCCCTACGGCCGGACCTGGTCGCCGTCGCCGACGAGGTACCCGGCCGGGCGGAGGAGGCGGCCGGGCTCTACGGCTTCGCCACCGCGACCCGGGACTGGCGCGAGGTGGCCGCCGATCCCCGGGTCCAGGCGGTCAGCATCACCGCTCCCAACTTCCTGCACCGCGAGATCGGCGTCGCGATGGCCGAGGCGGGCAAGCACATCTGGATCGAGAAGCCGGTCGGCCTCACGGCCGAGGATGCCCGGGCGGTGGCCGACGCCGTGGCGAAGGCCGGCGTCCAGGGCACGGTCGGCTTCAACTACCGCAACGCACCCGCCGTCGAGCTGGCCCGCGACCTGATCGCCGCCGGGGAGATCGGCACGGTCACCCACATCCGCATCCGCCTCTTCAGCGACTACGCCGCCCATCCCCAGGGCGCCCTGACCTGGCGCTACGAGCGCGAGCGCGGCGGCAGCGGCGTACTGGGCGATCTCGCCTCGCACGGCGTCGACCTCGCCCGCCATCTGCTCGGCGAGATCACCTCGCTCACTGCCGACACCGCCGTCTTCGTCCCCGAGCGCGCCCGACCGACCGGCGCCACCGCCGGGCACAGCCTGGCCACCGGCGGCGAGCTCGGCCCGGTGGAGAACGAGGACTACGTCAACTGTCTGCTGCGCTTCGCCTCCGGCGCCCGGGGCGTCCTGGAGGCATGCCGGGTCTCGGTCGGCGAGCAGAACAACTACGGCTTCGAGGTGCACGGCACCAAGGGCGCCGTCTTCTGGGACTTCCGGCGGATGAACGAGCTGGCGGTCAGCCGGGGCACGACGTACCAGGACCAGCCGGTGAGCACGGTGTACGTCGGCCCGGGCGCGGGCGAATACGCCGCGTTCCAGCCGGGGGCGGCCACCAGCATGGGCTACGACGATCTGAAGGTGATCGAGGCGTACCGCTTCCTGCGCTCCATCACGGAGGGCACCCCGGTGGGTGCCACCCTGAGCGACGCCGTGGCCAGTGCGGCGGCGCTGGACGCGATGGGGCGCTCGGCCGAGCAGGGGACTTGGGTGAGTCCGGCGTGAGCACCGTACGCATCGGGGTCGCCGGCGCGGGCGTCATGGGCGCCGACCATGTGAACACACTGCACCGCTGTGTGTCCGGCGCCGAGGTCGTGAGTGTCGCCGACGTGGACGAGGAACGGGCCGCCGCCGTCGCCGGCCCGGCCGGCGCCCGTCCGGCCGGCGACGGCTACGCGCTCATCGCCGACCCGGACGTCGACGCCGTCGTCATCGCCTCCCACGACACGACCCACGCGGACCTGGCGATCGCCGCCGTACGGGCCGGAAAGCCGGTGCTGTGCGAGAAGCCGCTCGCCCCGACGACACAGGGGTGTGTCCGGGTCGTGCGCGAGGAGCGGCGGGCGGGGAGCGACTGATCTCGCTGGGCTTCATGCGCCGTTTCGACCCCGCCTGCCTGGACCTGAAGGCGGCCGTCGCCTCGGGAACGTACGGCGCGCCGCTGCTCTGTGTCAGCCGGGGCGTCACCTCCGCGCCCGGCTGCACCGACGAGTTCAGCGTCACCGGATCGGCCATCCACGAGTTCGACACCGTGCCCTGCCTGCTGGACTCCCCCGTCACCGAGGTCAGCCGGCACGCACCCCGCGCCACCTCGGCCGTGACCGGTCTGCGTGATCCGCAGGTGATGCTGCTGCGCACCGCCGACGGCGCACTGACGACCGTCGAGACGTTCCTCAACGCCGGTTACGGCTACGACGTCTGCTGCGAGATCGTCGCCGAGCACGGCGCCGTGGCCCTGGCTCACCCGGCACGCCTGGTCCGCGACGCGGACCGTACCCGTGCCACGGCCCACCCCACCGACTGGCGGCCGCGTTTCGCCGACGCCTACCGTCTGGAGTTCCAGGCCTGGACGGACGCCGTCGCGCAGGGCGGCCCCTCCCCGCCGGCCACCGCGCACGACGGTCTGGCCGCCACCGCGGTGGCCGAGGCCGTCATCCGGTCCATGAAGGACGGCGGCAGAACCGTCCCCGTCGCGGTCCCGGAGGTCTGAACGCCGATGCCGACCCGACGCCCGCCTTCCCCGACTCCCTCCCCACCCCTCGCACCCCGACCCGATGGACGCCTCCGCCCTGCGCTGGGGCGTCCTCGGAACCGGCTGGATCGCCGAGCGCTTCGTCCGCTCAGTCCAGCGGCACACCCGGCAGCGCTTCACCGCAGTCGCCTCCCGCGACGCCGTCCGCGCCGAGGACTTCGCCGGCCGGCACGGCATCGAGGGCGCGTACGGCTCGTACGAAGAGCCGGCCGCCGCACCGGACGTCGACGTGGTGTACGTCACCACCGAGCACACCGCCCATCTCGCCTGCGCCCGGCTCGCCCTGGAGTCCGGCAAGCACACCCTCGTCGAGAAACCGCTCGCGCTCGACGCGGCCCAGGCCACCGAGATCGCCGAACTCGCCGCCGAACGGGGGCTGTTCTGCGCGGAGGCCCTGTGGACCTTCTTCCTCCCCCGATTCGACGTCGTCCGCCAGATCCTCGACTCCGGCGTGCTCGGCGACATCCACACCGTCCTGGCCGACCACGGCGAGCGTTTCGGCGCCGGGCACCGCATCGCGCGCCCCGAGCTCGCCGGCGGTCCCCTCCTCGACCTCGGCACGTACCCCGTGTCCCTCGCCACGTGGATCCTGGGCGCCCCCACCACCGTCCAGGCCACGGGCCAGCCCCATCCCGCCGGTGTCAACGGCCAGCTCGCCGCCATCCTCAGCAACGCCGACGGCCACCAGGCCATCGTCCACACCACGCTCTTCAGTGACACCCCCACCACCGCCACCATCGCCGGCACCCACGCCACCCTGAGCCTGCCGGGCCCCTTCTACCAGCCCGGAGACCTCCTCCTCACCCCGGCCGGCGGCGGCACATCGCTGGTCCGCACCGAACCCCACACCTCACACGACGCCCTGCACTTCGAAGCCGCCGAGGTCGCCCGGGACACCCCCGCTCAGAGATCCCGTGTCCGGCGGGCAGTCGTCATTCCGTCGTGGTCCGGGTACGGCGGGCATAGGCGCGGGCGGCGCGGGCGCGGTCGCCGCAGCGGGTGGAGCACCAGTGGCGGCGGCCGTGGCGGAGCAGATAGCGGTTGCAGGGGGCGGAGCCACAGGCAGTGAGGCGGTCGGCGTCGGGTCCGGTGAGCAGGTCGGCGGCATCGGCGGCGAGGGTCGCGAGGGCGTGGTCGACGATCTCGGTGGTGGGGTGAGGGGTGGCGCGGTAGGGGCCGGTCTTGTCGTCCCACCGCAGCAGCGGGGCCGTGGGGACGCGGGTCATCGCGTCGTTGACGGCCGTGACGGCGGCGGGGAGTGCGGGGAGCCCCGCGTCATGAGCCGCGAACAGCGACCTGATCTGTTCGCGCAGCGCACGCAGCTGTGTCGCGCACATGTCCCGCATGCCCGCGTCGACCGGGGCGAGCCCGCGTTCGGTCAGCCAGTGGTTCGCCAGTGCGGGAGTCCTGAGGAGATCGACCATGTGTCCGCCGGGCAGCGCGATGGCGCTGTTGGCGAGCGCGAGGGAGAGGTGCTCCCCCTCGCCCTGTGCGGGCGGCAGGGCGGCTTCTTCCGTCACGGATTCCTTCATGACGTTCATGGTACGGCGCCTGCCTCACGGTATGAGGTGCGGCTATCCATGAGGCACCTGACGCGGACACTCCCCCGCGGCGCGTCGGCCAGTGGGCTCCGGAAGCAGTCCCCCGAGACATCGGCTGGGGGCGCCCGGTCCACGGGCGCCGACGCGCCTCTGCTCGGAGCTGCTGGGCCGGGAGACCGCCAACGACTCGACCACGGCGCTCGTCGGGCCGTGTGGCATGGACCAGGTGTCCGGCACCGACGGCGACCAGCCGCATCAGCTCAACGCAATGGACGCCGGGCCGGCTGTTGCCGCCGTGGCCACGAAGGTCGGGCACGATCACGTGCCGGCTGCACCGGAGCCATGCTGCCGCTCGGCCGACGGACGTCGTGGAGGGCATTCGTTCGGCAAAGACCCCTCCCCTGCCTGACCAGCACCCGTAACCCTCGCGATCGATGTCCGTTGCGCCCGGTATGGACGAAATCCTCGATCCCGCATTCGGTCTGCACGAACCACGCGAGCCGCGCCTGCCCCTGCTCACCCTCTCGGAGGCACACGAGCTGCTCGACGTCCTCCAGCACTTCGGTGCGATCGACCACGACTGGGGAGCACAGGCCCGGCACTTCGCCGCGGAACTCGCCGCCCGCGTCCCCTCGTTCGAGGCGTAGGCCGATCCGGCCGCCGGGTGGCGGATTCCAGCCCGCGGCACGAGGGTGACTGATGGGGGACCTGACCAGAAAGAGCGAGAGATGCCCGAAGTCACCACCGCGTACGCGACCGGTACCCCGTGCTGGGTCGATCTGATGGCGAAGGACCAGCCCGCCGCGCCGGACTTCTACCGCGCTCTGCTGGGCTGGCAGCGCCGGCCGGGCCCGCCCGAGTTCGGCGGGTACGCGGTCTGTGAGCTCCGTGGCAAGCCCGTGGCCGGCATCGGCCCGACGATGGCACCCGAGGGAGCGCCGGAGCCGCCGACCGTCTGGACCAGCTACCTGTCCACCACCGACGCCCAGGCCACCCAGGACGCGATCACCGCCACGGCGGCACCCTGCTCGCTCCGCTGATGGACGTCGGCACGCTCGGCCGGATGCTGATCGCCGCCGACCCGCAGGGCGCGGTGTTCGGTGTCCGGCAGCCCGGCGAGTTCTTCGGCGCACAGGTCGTCAGCGAGCCTGGCGCGCTGCCCTGGAACGAACTGCACACCAGCGACGTGTCCGCCGCCACTGCCTTCTACGGCCAGGTGTTCGGCGTCGAGCTCGGCCTCCAACAGGTCGCCTGCCGTGCACTGCGGCGCCGCGCAGATCTTGTCCAGGTCGTCCAACCGCACCGTCACCGGGGTGCCGCCCCACAGCGCGGCGACCTTGCTCAGTGACGGAGTGAAGCCCACGGTCGCGAAGGCCGCCTGCAGATCAACCGGCCGCAGGATGTCGCGCTTGGCGGCTGTGCCAACGCAAATTCGACTGGCGGCCGTGCCAACGCAGATTCCACTTCACCGTAGACTCCGCCTATCCGTGACCAGCCGTTGCCCGGCCCGGGCCGCCGACTGCCGCCATCGGTCCGCCTGCTCTGGATCGGCCTGAGCCGTCGCCAGGTTGTCGACCGTGGTGGTCGTCCATACGTGCCCGAGCAACCGCTGCACCTCCACAACGGCGCGTGCGTGTTGTAGTCCAACCCCGCCGGCGTGACGCAGTTCACTGCCTGCGTCTTGGTGGTGGAACCGCCGGGCCCTGCGCGTGCGCTGTGGCAGGGTCAGACCATGCCCTTTGATCACAACGACCACTATCACCGTCTGCTGTTGCGCCACATGCCGCGGAATTGCGGTGCGGCCCTGGACGTCGGCTGCGGAACCGGCCGGTTCGCTCGTCGACTCGCTCACCTGGGCATAGAGGTCGATGCGATCGACCCGTCGGAGGAGGCCATCGCCGAGGCCCGCGCTTTGTCGGGGCGGCTAGCGGGCGACCGGAGCCCACGCTTCCGGCACGCGAACGTCACCGAAGTCGAACTGCCCGAGGATCACTACGACTTCATCTCGTGCCTCGCCAGCATCCATCACATGCCGTTCGACACCGTCGCTGCACTGCGTGACGCACTCGCGCCCGGCGGCGTCCTCGTGATCTTGGGCTGCTATCCGGAGAAGACCCGGCTCGACTGGGCTTGGAGTCTGGCGGCCGTTCCCGTCAACGCTGTCGCCAGGCTGACCGTCGCTGTGAAGGACAGGCTTCGCCCCACCGCCGCTGCGACCGGTCGAGAGCAGGTGAAAGCGCCGGTGAGACAGCCGGCCATGCCCCTGCTCCAGATCCGCCGGGAGGCCGCGGTCCTGCTGCCTGGATGCAGCATCCGCAGGCTCCTCTTCTGGCGCTATCTGCTCGTCTTCCGTAACAACGGCTGACGGGACCACTGCACGCGCCCGCCTCAACTGCAGGTCCCGATCGCTGTGGTTCGTGGTGCCGGGAGGCGGCTGACTCGGCTTGTTCCGGCGGCGGCCTCGCGGAGCCGGACGATCTCCTCGTGCTGTGCGGCGAGCCGGGCCGGGGCCTGGGTGCGGAAGTCCGTGAGCTCGATGACCGCCTGCTCCGATCGGGTCAACCGTCCCCTGGGCTTGGTGTTCTCCGCCTTGAGCCGGGTGATCTGGGCCTCACGAGGGTCGGGTCCCTCCGCGGGAACCGGTCCGGCGCAGGCACCAGTTGCCTCGGTGGCGCGACCTGCTCCGGCGGATCCAAAGGCGCGAGTCTCAGTGGACGTTCAGCAGCCACCTTCTCTCTCCGTCGTGCCATTGACCGGTGGGGGCGAGGCCGACGGCGGTGGCGACAGCGGCGGACGCCTGGTGATCGGGGTGGATGTGGGCGACGACCGTTCGCACGCCTCGCTCTGCCAGCCATGTGACCAGGGCCCCGGCCGCTTCGGTGGCAAATCCCCGCCGCTGCCAGGGAGTTCCCACGACCCAGGCGATCTCCGCCACCCGTCCATGGGCACCCACGGTGACCGTCGCCTGGACCGTGCCGGTCAGGCACGCCGCGTCGCGGAGCCGTATGACCCAGTTGCACCAGGTGACGGCGGGATCGGGTGAGCCCGCGACCAGGCGTTCGTAGCGGGTACGGAGCGTTTGCGCGGTGTCCGGGGCCCCTCCGATGAACGTATGCAGGGCGGGGTCGGACAGTGCCGCGGCCATCTCTTCGGCGTGCCGGACGGACAAGGGCAGCAGCTCCAGCCGTCCCCTGCGGATGGTCTCGGGAACGATACCGGTCAACGCTGCCTCCTGCGCTGGGCGTTCGATGGGTAGGGGGCGAACTCGGCCCGCCGGCACACCGTAGCCGCACCGGCCGCGCATCGTGACGCCGCGAGGCCATTACCTCGGAGGGAATGGCAGTGGATGGACGTCCATGGCTACGTTCGGATCGGCCTCCCCACCGGGAAGGCGGACGATCCAGTGAAGGAAGTCACCGTGCCTGCTTATGGTTTCGCGCATCTGCGCAGCCGTCGTCAGCACCCCGAGATCCTGGAGTACCTGGAGCGGATCCAGGCCACCCTCGATCCCTTCCAGGGACGCTTCGTCATCCACGGCCCGCCGACCGAGGTGGTGGAGGGAAACTGGCCGGGCAGCATGGTGCTGATCGAGTTCCCGGACCTGGCCAGGGCCCGCGCGTGGTACGCCTCCCCCGAGTACCAGCGGATCCTCAGGCTGCGGACGGACCACATCGAGGGGGACGTACTCCTGATCGAGGGCGTCGGACCGGCGTACGACCCGCGGGAGCGGGCGGAGAAGCTCCGGGCGCAGGCGGAGACGGACGTCTAGCGGACGTGGACGCTGTGGTCGTCCAGCCGGTGCGCCCGTACCCATTCCGGTACGGCCGACAGCAGCCGCAGGGTGGCCGCCCGGGCCTCGGTGAAGCCGCCGCACTTGGCCACGTCGGACTGCACGACGTCGAAACGGTGCTCGGTGATCGGATGTCGGCGGGCTGCCCGAGCAGCGCCTGGCCTCAGCCGACGGCGCCCTCTCTCCACATCGGCAGCGGCGCCGGCCGAACCGATCGCGGACCAGCCGCGCGGCGCGAACGGATGCGGGTTCCGCAGGCGGGTACGGGGCAGCGCGGCGAGCACGGTGGCCGGCAAGAGGGCGACCAGCAGTACGGCGAGGGCGAGTTGCAGCCGGCGCGAGACGCTCACCCGAAGCTCTTGGCCACCACGACGACGATCAGCAGCAGTGCCGCCGGGGCACCGGCGGGAACGGCGAAGCAGAAACACCAGCCGGCCACCCCCACCTTCCGGGTACCAGGCGCCCAGCGCGGTGAACGTGGCCGCGAGCGGCGCCGACAGCGGGACCGGTCCGGGCCAGGCCGGCAGCTCGGG
The DNA here is from genome assembly GCF_027625935.1 of Streptomyces camelliae. NCBI lineage: Bacteria > Bacillati > Actinomycetota > Actinomycetes > Kitasatosporales > Streptomycetaceae > Streptomyces > Streptomyces camelliae. The sequence goes on along the minus strand of NZ_CP115300.1, from coordinate 8,723,345 downwards.
CGGCGCGGGCAGGGCGGTCACACCGGTGCCGAGGACCGCGCCGAGGTACAGTGCGGCCCGTGCCGGACGGTCAGTGTCGCCGCCGGCCGGCGTCCTGGTCATGCGGAGGCCTACGCTGCCCGACGGAAGTCCATGGTCCAGTTGGTCTCCCAGCTCTGCCCGCCGTCGGTCGAGAACGCCTGCTCCCAGCGGGCCGCGGCCGGCGTGATCCGGGACCAGATGAAGCGGCACAGGACCGGGGTGCCGTCGTGGCTGTCGGCGCCGTGCAGTTCGGAAGCCCCGAGCCGTCAGCTTCCCTTCGCGCGGGGCCGTTTTACAGGTGATCAGTAGAGGAACGGGGGCTCGGGCAGTGAGGTGCGGTCCTGCGCGGTCAGGTCGGTGCCCGGGGAACGTCCCATCAGCCAGCTCAGCAGCGAGCTTTCCGTGCCGTGGATCACCGGTGCGGGCTGCGCGCCGCCGATGCCGTACCAGGTGTCGGTGTCGGTGGCGTGCAGCCGCATGGCGGGGGTGTTGTCACGGACGCCGAATGCCGTGACCACCCGGCCGAGCATGTCGTGGACGAAGACGGCCGGCCACTGCGCGGCGGTGTATCCGGCGTCCAGGTCCGCATGGTGCACCAGCACCTCGCTGAGCCTGGAGTCGGCGGCGCGGGCCGCGGGACGCTCCTGGCCCCGGGTCCAGCGGACCGTGCGGCTCCAGGCCACGGACGTCATCCGCCGGTACTCCGCCGCGAACCGGGCAGCGCTGTCCCGCAGGTCCGCCACCAGCGCGGCGGCGCTGCGCCCCGCCCCCCTCTCGATCTCCTCCTCCCTGGCCGCCAGGCTCGGATACTCCGCCGTCTCCACGCCGGTCCGGGCCCAGCTGAGCAGCCGACGCCCGCCGTCGGCATTGCGGGCCAGATGGGTCAGGACGTGCCCACGCGACCAGTTCGGCAGCAGCGACGGCGCGCGTACGTCGGCGTCGGTGAACCGGGCTGCCGTCTGCAGGAGGTGCTCCGTCGCGGCGTCGATCTGTTCCAGGACGGCAGGGGGATCGAAGTCCGCGAGAGCGGTGGAGGCGTCGTCGTTCACCATGGTGAGCACCCGTGTCACTTTCCCGGCCCGTACGGCGATCCCGGGCCTGCTCGGCGGATCTGTACATGCGTAAGAGACGCAGAATCTCTTTCCGTTCCGTGCACGGTAGTCTCGGCCGGGTGAACCTCGTCTTCATGGTCGCCGGTCTCCCAGCGGGCGGACCGTCGTGATCGTCCGCGACGCCGCCGCCTCGGACGGCGATGACATCTACCGTCTGCTGAGCGGATTCGTGACGAGCTATCAGCCCGAGCGAGCCGTCTTCGACGCCGTCACCTTTCCGCAGATCATCGAGGCCGCCGCAGCCGGGAGGGCCGAGTTCCTCGTCGCCGAGCAGGACGCTCGCGTGGTCGGCTACCTGCTCGCGGTGCGCATGCCCACCCTCTTCGCCGGCGGAACGGTCCTCGAACTGCTGGAACTCACCGTGGACACGCCCGTGCGCGGCCGTGGTACGGGTTCCGCGCTGATCCGGGCCGCGCAGACCAGGGCCGGGGAGGCGAACGACGTCGAGGTGACCGTGCCGACCCGCAGGGCGGCCGGCTTCTATCGCGATCTGGGGTTCCAGGAGACAGCCGCCTATCTCAAGTGGACCGCGACCGGGGAGCAGTCATGAAGATCCAGGGTGTGACGGCGCTCGTCACCGGTGCCAACCGCGGGCTCGGCCAGGTCATGGCGCGGATGCTCCTGGAGCGCGGCGCCCGGCGGGTCTACGGCGGCGCCCGGGACCCGCGGACGGTCGTGGAGCCCGGTGTGACCCCGGTCCGCCTCGACGTCACCGATCCCGTCCAGGTGGCCGCCGCGGCCCGGACGTGTTCCGATGTGACCCTGCTGATCAACAACGCCGGAGTGCTGACCGACAGCGCCCTGCTGGCCGCACCCGACACGGCCGCCGCTCGCACGGAGATGGAGGTCAACTACTTCGGCACGCTCGCCCTGTGCCGCGCCTTCGCACCGCTGCTCATCGGCAACGCGCCCGGCGCCATCGTCAACGTGCTGTCCATCGCGAGCTGGTTCACCAACCCGGCGATGGGCTCCTACAGCGCCTCCAAGGCCGCCGCGTGGGCCCTGACCAACGGGATCCGCGGCGAACTCCACGACACCGGCGTCCTCGTCGTCGGCGTGCACTGCGGTTACATCGACACGGACATGGCCGCCCATGTCACCGGCCCCAAGAACACCCCGGAGGCGATCGCCCGGCAGACGTTCGACGCTGTCGAAGCGGACCGTACGGAGGTACTCGCCGACGAACGCACCCGGCAGACCAGGGCGGCCCTCGGACTCCTTCCCGGCGAATTCCCCACCGGAAGCCGGTGAACCGGTCGGCCGCCCCCTGGTGTCCGCCGTATCTGCCCTGGTCCGCGGCGCGTCCTACCGCGAAGGGTGCGCGGAGGCGCATTCTGTGGGTACTCGAAGCGTTGCTCCTGGCCGTACGGAGCGCGGGCCGCAGCCGCCCGGGGCGGAGACACAGTTCTGGGACGTGATTACGATGAGTTACCGGCACAAAGGTCACCCGGTCCGCATCACCCTGCCCGAGCGGCTGCCCGGCGCCGTGCGGACGGCACGGGACTCCGCGCCGGCAGACGTGGGCGCCTGCGGGGCGGGACACGCCCCGCCGGTCACCGGTGCGGTGGCCGTGCCTTGACGCGCGATCTCGTGGTGGCGTGAGCCGTGCGCACCGTAGGAGTGGAGGAGGAACTCCTTCTGGTCGACCCGGGCACCGGGGAGCCGAGGGCCATGTCGGCCGCCGTCCTGGCCCATGCGGCACAGGACGATCCGGGGCAGAGCGTGTTCGAGAAGGAACTGTTCGGGCAGATGCTGGAATACGCCACCCACCCGCAGTCGCGGATGGGCGCCCTCGGCGCCGAGATCATGCGCTGCCGCCGGGAGGCGGCCCGGCACGCCGGCGAGGTCGGGTGCGCGGTCGCCGCGCTGGCCATGTCCCCGCTGCCGATCAACCCGTCGCTCTGCGTGAACGAGCGCTATCAGTGGATGGCCGAGCGGTACGGGATCACCGCCCAGGAACAGCTGGTGTGCGGCTGCCATGTGCATGTGTCGGTGGAGTCCGCCACGGAGGGCGTGGCCGTGATCGACCAGGTGCGGCCATGGCTCGCCGTCCTGGCCGCGCTCAGCGCCAACTCGCCGTACTGCCAGGGCCGGGACACCGGCTACGCCGCCTACCGCACCCTGGTGTGGTGGCGCTGGCCGTCGGCGGGACCGACGGAGCTGTTCGGGTCCGCCGAGCGGTATCACCGGCGGGTGGCGGAGATGCTGGCCACCGGGGTGATCCTCGACGAGGCGATGGCGTACTTCGACGCACGCCTGTCCGCGCGTTACCCGACGGTGGAGATCCGGGTGGCGGATGTGTGCCTGCGCGCGGACACCGCCGTGCTCGTCGCCGCGCTGGCCCGTGCCCTGGTGGAGACGGCGGCACGTGACTGGCGGGCGGGCCGGCCACCGCTCGACCACGACGTCTGCCTGCTGAGGCTGGCCGCCTGGCAGGCCGCCCGGGCGGGCCTGGAGGAGGATCTGCTCGACCCGGTGACCATGCGGCCCCGGCCCGCCGCGGACGTGGTGCGGTCGTTGCTGGAGCACGTCGGGGACGCGCTGACGGACAGCGGAGACACGGACTGCGTCGAAGCGGCCGTGGCCGGGCTGCTCGGCAGAGGGAACGGCGCGCGTGAACAGCGGCTGCTCAAGGAGCGCACGGGCAGCCTGCGCGAGGTCGTCACGGAGTGTGTACGGCGCACCCAGCTCTGCCGCTGAGAAGCCCGTCATGGGTCGGCCCGCGCTGGGTACCCGGGTCCCGCGGCGAGCTTGGAGGTGTCCGGCATGGCACGTGCGGTGTGGAACGGTGCCCTGACCTTCGGTCTGGTGTCGTTGCCGGTCCAGTTGTTCACGGCTACGGACAGCCACACCATCCGGTTCCGTCAGCTGCAGCGCGGCACCTCGGACCGGGTGCGCAACAAGCGCGTGAACGAGCGCACCGGCGAGGAAGTGCCGCCGGACGAGATCGTCAAGGGGCTCGACGCGGGAGACGCCTACGTGATCCTCGAACCCCGGGAACTGGAGGACATCGCCCCCGGCCGCTCCCGGGAGCTGGAGATCACCGGGTTCGTGGACCTCGCGGACGTCGAGCCCGTCTTCTTCGACCGGACGTACTACCTGGGGCCCAAAGGGGAGCAGTACGAGAAGGTGTACGCCGTGCTGGAGAAGGCCCTGGAGCGTGCGGGAAAAGCGGGGATCGCCACCTTCGTGATGCGCAACCGGGAGTATCTGGTCGCGGTGAAGGCCGAGTCCGGGATCCTGACCCTGCACACGTTGCACTGGGCGGACGAGATCAGGGATCCGCGCGCCGAGATCGACGATCTGCCCGGCCGGGTCCGGGTGGCCGACCGCGAGCTGAAGACGGCGGAGCAGCTGATCGACGCCTTGAGCATGGAGTGGGACCCGGAGGACTTCCACGACATCTATCACGAGAAGGTGCAGGATCTGGTGGAGGCCAAGAAGAAGGGCGAGAGCGTCGAGAAGGCCGAGCAGCCGGCCGAGGCCACGAACGTCATCGACCTCATGGACGCGTTGCGGGCCAGCGTGGACCGCGCGAAGTCGAAGAAGGCGGCACGTCCCGGGGGAAGGGCGGCACGGCCGAGCGGTCGGCCGCCGGCCAGCGGTCCCGTGCGCGGACGGAGGCCTCGCTCGACTCGCTCACCAAGTCGCAGCTCTACGACCTGGCGGCCGAGGCCGGCGTCCAGGGCCGATCCGCGATGAAGCGCGAGGAACTGCTCGAAGCGCTCTCGCACGCCGGTGCACGGGGCCGCGCCACGGCTTCGTGACACCTCTGCGGGGTTTCCGCCAGGAGCCCTGTGATCATTCGCTGATGCGGCAGGAGACCGTCATGAAGAAGCCGGACCCGCAGCCGAACGCCCCGCGGCCCGTGCCGAGGGATCCCCCCGACCAGCAGGCGGGAAACGGGGACGACCGCTGGGAGCCGCGCTCGGACGAGGGGCACGGTACAGGCGACGTACCCGATGTGGACGAAGCCGGTGCGGGGCCGCGCGGCGCCCCGCGGCAGGCCGGCGTGCATCCGGACCAGCCCGTACCCGACGAGCCGTCCGGCTAGTGCCGTACGGCGGTCAGTGCTGGCAGTGCGCGCACCAGACGGTGCGGCGGCCGGAGACGCGGCGGGACCGCAGTCGTTCGCCGCAGCGGGGGCAGGCCGGTTCGGCGTCGTCGCGACGGCCGGTGAGCCAGGTACGGCGCGGCGGTACGCGTCCGGCCCGGTTGGCGGTGGCGAGCACGCGGCGCATCGCCGTGAACACGTGACGCGCCTCGGATTCGTCCAGGTCCCGCGCCGGGCGCCGGGGAGCCACGCGGGCCCGCCAGAGGATCTCGTCGCTGAGCAGATTACCCAGACCGGCGATGAGGGACTGGTCCATCAGCACGCTCTTGACGGCGCCCCGCCGCCCGGCGAGCAGCTCCAGGAAGTCGGGGCGGTCCATCTCCAGGGCGTCGGGGCCCAGCCGTGCCAGCAGCCGCTCCAGCGCCCGCTGGTCCGGGCAGAGCCGGACGCCCTGGAGTTTGCGCTGGTCGCGGTAGCGCAGCTGCCGTTCGTCGTCGAGGGCCAGGACGACCCGGTCGTGGGTCTGAAGCGGGTCGTCCGCGCCGGTGCACACCAGCTCACCGGTCATGCCGAAGTGCCAGACGAGGGCCGGGCCGTCGCCGAACGGGACCACCAGCAGCTTGCCGTGCCGCCATGGGCGGCCCAGCCGCTGTCCCTCCACCTCCCGTCGCAGGTGTCGCGCGCCGACCCCGCGCAGCACGCCCGTGTCCCGTACGTCGACACGGCGGACGCGCCGCCCGCGGCCACAGGTGTTCAGCACCTCGCGGTAGCCCTCCACGTCGGGCAACTCCGGCATGACTGCCTCCGAAGCGCGTCAGGGGCGGTGCGCGAAGGTCAGCGGCTCTCGGCTTTCCGCGTGTGCCCGTCGCCGTCGGCCAGGACGTCGGCCACGAGGCGCAGGTCGGCGACGAGGCCGTCGTAGACCTTCGCCCGGTCGGCGTCGTCGGCGCGCAGCACGGCGGACGGGTGGATCGTCGCCACCAGGGCGCTGATCCCCTCCTCCGCCGCGCCCGTACCGCCGCCGTCGCCGTCCACGCCGAGCCCGGGCCAGGGCAGCAGGGCGCCCCGCTGCTCGGTCACCCGGAAGCCCGAGCCGAGCAGGGCCTTGCCCGCCGTCCCGCCGAGGGCGACGACCACCTCCGGTGCCACGACCCGCAGCTCCGCTCCGAGCCAGGGCCGGCAGGCCGTCATCTCGCGCAGGGTCGGAGCCTTGTGGATACGGCGTTTACGGCCCTCGGGGACGGTGAACTTGAAGTGCTTGACCGCGTTGGTCACGTACACGTGCTGCGGGTCGATGCCCGCGTCCGCGAGCGCGCGTCTGAGCACCCTGCCCGCGGGGCCGACGAACGGTCTGCCCTGCCGGTCCTCCTGGTCCCCGGGCTGCTCGCCGAGGAGCAGGACGCGTGCGTCCGTGTCGCCTTCGCCGAACACGGTCTGGGTGGCCTCCCGGTACAGCGGGCAGCCCCGGCATCCCGCGGCCGCCTTGCGCAGCCCGGGCAGTCCCGCGCGCCGTCCCGGGAGGAAGGGTGTCGCGTCATGCCTCTCGGCCGGGTCGGCGGGCTCGGTGCCCATGGCCGTTCCTCCTCGTGTCCGCCTCGTGCGTGAGCCCTCACGCGCAGCCGGGTACCCCCACGCGGCGGGTGCACGCGCCCCGACGACGGCCCGCTGTGCGGACCGCCGGGCATCGCGCGGGGGCGGTTTGCGGCGGCCGGTCCCGGGCAGCGGAACGGAAAGCACGTCCGTGGGAGCGTGGCACGCGTCGCCGGGACGGGGCTGCCCGGACCACGTCCGCACTCCTGCGATACCCGCTCACGTCACACAGGACTGCGAGACATCATGTGCGCTCACGTGACAGCACGACGCCATCCGCACGACGACGCCCCGGATACGGAGGAAGCCTTCCGCAGGCTGGCCGCGCTCCCCGCGGGGCGGCAGCACGACCAGTTGCGCACGGACATCGTCGAGGCGTGGCTGCCGATGGCGGAACGGCTGGCGGGACGGTTCCGGCGGCGCGGAGAGAGCGACGAGGACCTGCGTCAGGTCGCCGCGCTCGGCCTGGTCCGGGCGGTCGACCGCTACGACCCCGATCGCGGCCACGCCTTCGAGAGTTACGCCGTGCCCACGGTCACCGGCGAGATCAAGCGGCATTTCCGTGACCACCTGTGGACCGTGCATGTGCCGCGCCGGGTCCAGGAACTGCGCAATCGCGTGCGGTTCGCCTGCCAGGACCTGGCGGGGGGCGTGTCGGACCGCTTGCCCGGCGTCGCCGAGATCGCCGATCACGCCCGGCTGAGCGAGGAGGAGGTCCGGACCGGGCTCCAGGCGCTGGGCAGCTTCAGCCCGTTGTCCCTGGACGCCGGGGTTCGCGGCGCCGCGGACGGCCGCCTCCTCGCGGACTCCCTGGGCGCGGCCGACCCCGCCCTGGAGACCGTCGTGGACCGCGAGGCCGTCAAACCCCATCTCGCGGCGCTCCCCGAACGCGAACGCGCCATTCTTTACCTGAGGTTCTTCCAGGACATGACGCAGAGCCGCATCGCCGAGCAGTTCGGTATCTCGCAGATGCAGGTGTCACGCCTGATCAGCCGGTCCTGCCGGAAAGTACGCACCGAGGTGCTGCGGGAGGCTTCGGCGCGGATCACTCCACCCGGCTCCAGGTGATCTCCTCACGTCCGGTGAAGGCCTCCACGGCCGCGTCGACGTTCAGCGGGAGCGGCAGCGGCCACCGGGTGCGGATTCTGCCGAGGGCCTGGTGCGAACGGACCAGGCCGGCGAAGTCCCTGGGGTACTCGGCGGCGTCGACGCCGGTCAGGACGCCGATCTTGCGGGCCCGGGCGGCCGTGCGCCGCCATTCCTCCGCCGGAGCCAGGCCGATGGACTCGGTGCCGTGGTTGAAGAGCAGGACGCGGATCTCGTCGTACGGTTCGGTGCCGTCGAGGTACTTCTCCAGGCCGGCACGGCACGTCTCGGTGCCGAACACGGTCCAGAACGGCACCGAGCCCGTGCGCAGCGCCTGCCGCGGGTCGAGGAGCAGGAACGACTCGACCAGGAGGCGGTCGGTGGGCACACCGCGCTCGGCGTACGCCGCACGGCACAGATCGGCGACGGCGGGGCTGAGCCGCTGGGGGCTGTCGAAACGCAGTGCGTCCAGGCGGAGTCGGTGTCGCCGGGCGAAGGCCGCCATGTCGTCGAGGAGATCGGTGCGCAGCCCCCACTCGGCTTCGGGGCCGGTGCCGTCGGGCGCCGGCGGGTCCCAGTGGCGCGTGGGGGCACCGTAGCGGGCGAGCAGGGCGGCGACCCGCGGGCCGCCCTGGTGGTACTCCTCGGCGGTGGCGTCGCCGAGGGCGCCGAACTGGAAGACGTACCGGTCGTCGACGGTCGTGGTGGGCCAGCGCAGGGTGCAGTCGACGGCGACGAGCAGTCCGCCCGGCGCCAGCAGGTCCCGGATGAAGCGGCGGTATGCCTCCGGCAGACGCAGCCACTTGACGCGGAAGTAGGTCATGCCGGCGATCATGAGACGGTCCTGGTTGGGATCGTGCATGTGATGCAGCGCGAGGTCGGGGTTGGCCGCGAGCAGGGCCCGGCCCGCGTCGCGGGAGGCGTCCAGGTCGCCGCGCGCGTCGTCGGGGGCCACACCGTGCCGGCGTACGGGCACGAGCAGGGTCTGCGGCAGCCACGGGGCGTCGAGTGCCGCGGCCAGATGGACCAGGGCGCCGTTGGCGGAGCCGACGAAGATCACCGGGTAGCGGCGCTGCGGATAGTGACCCGTGATCCACTCGGCGAGGGCCGCGGAGCGCACCTCGCCGGCCCGGCGCTGCGGTATGGCCTCGGCCCAGCCGCTGAACGCGTAGACACGTTCCTGGACCGGGACCGGCAGCCGGTTCAGGGTGCCGAGCAGCCCGGACATCGGCGTCTCGAAGGCCGCGGGCAGCTGACCGATGGCCGGGATGTCCCGCCCCTGCAGGAACCGGGACAGCGCCCGCACCATGCCGGTCGCCGAGTCGAACGCCGCGACGGATCTGGCCGCCTTCACCGCGCCGGCCCCTGTGCCTGCGGCCGGCCGGCGGCCGTTGCCTGATCCCCGGTGAGGCAGGTGAGGAAGTCCGTCACCAGTGCGGCCAGCGCGTGCGGCTGCCGGTACGGCACCATGTGGCCGCTCTCCGCCACGACGGCCAGCCGTCCCGCCGGCAGCAGCCGGGTGACCTCCTCGGCCCACTCCTGAGGAACCAGCCGGTCCCGGGCGCCGCGGACCACCAGGGTGGGCACGGGCACGTACGGCAGCTTGTCCTCGATCCGGTCGCGCAGTGCCTCGGCGAACGCCTCGACCAGGCGGCGCGGTCCCGCATCCCGGTAGTCGGCGAGGTTGAGCGGCGCCATCGAGGCCCGTTCCTGGGGCGCGTTGTGCGCCCAGCGCAGCAGCTGGCGGAGGAAGCCACGGGCCGCGGGGTCGACGGTCGGTCCGACCAGGACCAGGGCGGTGACTCGCTCCGGGCGGCGGACGGCGAGATCGACGGCGATCTGGCAGCCGAAGGAGCTGCCGAGCAGGACCGCCTGGTCCAGGCCCACGGCCGTCAGCTGGTCCAGGCCCACGGCCGTCAGCCAGTCGGCCAGCGAGTCGGCGAGCGCCCGCAGTCCGAGCGGACGCGCGGGCCCCGCGTTGGCGCCGAATCCGGGGAGGTCCACGGACCAGGCGTCATGACGGGGACCGAGCGCCTCCAGGAGGGGACGCAGCTCGCGGCTGGACACCCCCGCGCCGTGCACGCACACCACCGACGGCCCCTGTCCGGCCTTCCGCCACGCGACCATCGGCCGGCCTGCCGCCTCCCCGGTCATTCGCTGCATGGGCTCACCCCGGTGGGCTTTCCGCTTCACCCGTCGGGCCGGGCCGCGCTGATGTCCCCGAGCGCGGAGCCGGGATCCCGCTCGATGGCCAGGTCTCCCAGGGAGACGATTCCGACGGGGCGGTCGCCCTCGACCACGGGCACCCGGCGCACCGCGTGCTCCCGCATGAGCCCGATGACGTCGCCGACGGTGTCGCCGGGGCCGACCGTGAGCAGGTCTTCGCTGCACGCGCTCGCCACGGTCCGGTCGCCGGGGTTGCCGCCTTCTGCCATGACGCGGACGACGAGATCCCGGTCGGTCACCATGCCGCGCAGATGACCGTCCTCGACCACGAGCACATCGCCGATGTCCTCACGGCGCATCAGCTGGGCGACGTCGACCACCGATGTCAGCGGAGCCACCGTGACGAGGTCCTTCGTCATGATGTCGCGAACATGCTGGGTCATGCTTCCTCCCTCGCATTCCGGAGAAACGGGGAGAGCGGCCTTTACCGCCCTCCCTCCGTCGTACAGAACGTGAGATGAACTCGGCGGGTCGCGGTCAGCGTCCCGCCGCCTCGTCCTCGAACACGTCCAGATAGCTCTCGCAGAACGCCTTCAGGTCGTCCGGCTTGCGGCTGGTGACCAGCTTGTTGCTCCCGTGGTCGCAGATCTTGACCTGCTCGTCGACCCAGGTGCCGCCCGCGTTGCGGATGTCGGTCCGCAGACTCGGCCACGACGTCAGTTCACGCCCCCGCACCACGTCCGCCTCGACCAGGGTCCAGGGCGCATGACAGATCGCGGCGACCGGGCGGCCCTGCTCGAAGAAGTCCTTCACGAACGCGACGGCCTTGTCGTTCATCCGCAGGAAGTCCGGATTGGCGACCCCGCCCGGCAGCACCAGGCCGTCGAAGGACTCGGCCGACGCGTCACCGACGACCTCGTCCACCGTGAACGTGTCCGCCCTGTCGAGGTGGTGGAAGGCCTGTATCTGACCGGCACGCGTCGACACCAGCACCGGCTCGTGACCGGCCGCGAGGGCCGCCTGCCAGGGTTCGGTGAGCTCCACCTGCTCGACGCCTTCGGGCGCTGTCAGAAACGCGATACGCATGATCGGTCGACTCTCCTCTCCGGTGTTCGCTGTCCGTGTCATGCGGTTCTGCGCCGTGTCGCGGTCACGCGCCGGGTACGACTCTGCCGTGCAGTTCCGGCGTCGGTGCCACGGTGGGGGCCCAGGTCGCCCCGAGGGCCGGGTCGTCGGCGCAGACGAGACCCACGGGTTCACCGTCGACGGTCACCGCGGCGTACCGGGCCGACCGCTCGCGCATCCTCATGGCGGCGTGAGCGATGTCCTCGTCCACCGTCACCGTGACCAGTTCCCCGGGCACCGACCGGGCCACGGGCACCCGCCGCGGGTCGGCCCCGTCCGCGACGGCACCGACCAGCAGATCGCGGCCGCTGACCAGCCCGATCAGATGTCCGTCGGCCACCACCATGACGAGGTCGATCCCCCGGTTGCGCATCACCTGGGCCACGGCTGTCACCGATGCCCGGGCGTCCACGGCTGTCGGAGCGTCGGTCATGACCTCGCGCACCTTCCTGACCATTGCGGCCCCCTTCCAGGCCCGGGCCCGGCCCTGTCACCGCGCTCCCGCGCCGGGTACCCCGCACCGCCCGCTTCACCACGCGCACGCACCCGGCTCGCTCCCCTCGGTGCGCGCCGTCGGCACACCTGTGGACGGGGTGGGCTCCATGCCCCCGCATGAACGGCGCTCACCGGGGCATTCGCCGGGCAGAGGCGGACGTCGGGCCCTGGCGGCCGCGCCGGTGTCGCGCCGCATGCGGCCGGCCCGAGATCCGCGCCCGGTCACCTCGCGTCCGCGGCACGAGTCGTACGGCCGGGTCCGTACGGCAGGCTGGAGGGCTGTGTTGGGGAAGGACACCGACGGGAAGCGCGGCCGGAACTCCATGGCCCGGGACCTGCGAACCCGGGTCACCGTCCTCGTCGCCCTCGCGGCCAACCTCGTGATCGCCGCGGCCAAGGCGGTCGCCGGGCTCTTCGCCGGGTCGCCCGCGCTGCTGTCGGAGGCGGCGCACTCGGTCGCGGACAGCCTGAACGAGGTGTTCCTTCTCATCGCCCTACGCCGCAGCAAGCGGCCCGCCGACGACCGTCATCCGTTCGGCTACGGAAAGGAGCGTTACTTCTGGGCGCTGCTGGCCGCGGTGGGGATCTTCGTCATGGGCGGCTGCTTCTCGGTGTACCAGGGCGCGCAGGCGCTGCGTACCAACCGGCAGGAATCGCTGACGGGTTACCTCGCGGGACTGGCGGTGCTCGGGGTCGCCCTGCTGGCCGACGGCGCCTCCCTGCTCCGCGCCGTGCACCAGGCGCGCCGGCACCGGGAGGGCGCGACCGACCCGGCGCTGCGCACGGTGATCGCTGAGGACGCGACCGCGGTGACGGGTGTGCTTCTCGCGGCGGCCGGTCTCGGGCTGCACCTGGTGACCGGGCAGGTCGCCTGGGAGGCCGGCGCGTCCATAGGGATCGGCGCCCTCCTGCTGTGCGTGGCCTACCGGCTGGCCCGGGAGGCGCGGGACCGGCTGATCGGCGAGGCCGTCGACACGGAACTGCGCGACCGCATCGGGGACTTCCTCGCGTCCCAGGACGAGATCGACAGGGTCGCCGCGCTGCTGACGATGCGGCTGGGGATGGACGTGGTCCTGGTGGCCGCCCGCGTCGATCTGGTGCCGGGGCTCGACAGCGAGGAGGTCGAGCTGGTCTGTGTGCGGCTCAAGCGCCGGATCACCACCAAGTGGCCCCAGGCCGAACATGTCTTCCTGGACATCACCGAGGCCCCCGGCCCCGAGGAGAGCCCCTGATTCCGGCTTCTCAGCCTGCGGGCGGTCGCCGCCGCGCCGACGCCGTCCTCGGGTTTGCCAAGCCGCCTGTTCGAACAACTAACGCACGCGCCCGGCCGGACGACCGCCCGGGCGCACTCGCGCAGGGACTGGCGGCCGAGGATCAGCCGTGGGTCGGGTAATCGGTGAAGCCGCGGTGGTCCCCGCCGAAGAAGGTGGCGGGGTCCGGCGCGTTGAACGGGCCACCTGCGGCGAGCCGCCGGGGCAGGTCCGGGTTGGCCAGGAACAGGGCGCCGTAGGAGATCAGGTCGGCGACACCGTCCTCGATCAGCTGCAGCTCCTCCGGGCCCGTGGGGCGGGGGGCGGTGAAGGGGTTGAGGATGAAGGTACCCGGCCACTGCTTGCGCAGCCGGACGGTGAGGTCGCGGATCTCGGGGGCTTCCATCTGGTGGAGGTAGGCCAGGCCGAGCGGGGCGAGCGCGTCGACCAGGGCCGTGTAGGTGGCCTCCACGTCGGTCCGGTCGGACTCGTCGATGTCGTTGTAGGGGTTCCCGGGGGAGATGCGGAAGCCAACCTTGTCCGCGCCGATCGCCTCGGCGACGGCCTTGGCGGTCTCGACGGCGAAGCGGATGCGGGCCTGCGGGGAACCGCCCCAGCCGTCGGTGCGCTGGTTGGAGTTGGGGGCGAGGAACTGGTGGATCAGGTAGCCGTTGGCGCCGTGCAGCTCGACGCCGTCGAAGCCGGCTTCGATCGCGTTGCGCGCAGCGGCGGCGTAGTCGGCGACCGTCTCCAGGATCTCGGCCTCGGTGAGCTCCTTCGGCGTCACGAAGTCCTGCGGACCCTCATGCGTGTAGACCTGCCCCTTGGCCGTGACCGCGGACGGGCCGACCGGCTGAAGACCCATCAGGCTCGGGTGACCGACCCGGCCGGTGTGCATGAGCTGCAGGTAGATCACACCGCCCTCGGCGTGTACGGCGTCGGTGACCTTGCGCCAGGCCTCGACCTGCTCCGCGGAGTGGACACCCGGGGTGTCGGGGTAGCCCTGGCCGGCCACCGAGGGCTGGACGCCTTCCGTGACGATCAGACCGGCGCCCGCCCGCTGCGCGTAGTAGGTGGCCACCAGGTCGGTCGGGGAGTGCCCGGGACCGTACGCACGGCTGCGGGTCATCGGGGCCATCACGATGCGGTTGGCCAGACGCTTGCCGTTGAGCTCGTAGGGCTGGAAAGCCGTCGACATGCTCACATTCCTTGTCTCACAGCAGGCCGCCGCTTTCCGGCGGCCCGTGACGGACTGGCGCCGATCGCGCCATTTACTGTCCGAACAAGTAAACACCACGCAGACGTCCCGTCACGCCAGTGATCCACGTCACCTCATCCGGGTTTTGCCCTGTACACACGGAATGCGTCCCGACGTCTCTCCAGTCCCGAGGGAGCGGTAGCCTTTCCTTGCTCAACCAGCTTCAGACCCCGTTCAGCGAGGAAGACATGTGCCAGCCGGAGGACGAGGGGACCTGTCGGTCGACCCCAGAGGACGCCACGGCATCGGCTGGCGCCCCCATGCCGCTGCCGCCTTCCGTCGCGGCCGGCCCCGTGAGCCATGCGATCTTCCGCGTGGCCCGCCTGCACCGCATGCTCGCGGGGCAGCTGCTGCGCCGCGTCGGCCTGCACACCAGCCAGGAACTGGTCATGATGCAGCTGTGGGACCGCGGCCCCCAACGTCAGACCGACCTCGTCCGTCTGCTCGGCTCCGACGCCGCCACCATGACCCGTACCATTCGGCGCCTGGAGAACGCGGGGTTCGTCCGCCGCCGCTCCTCCCCCAGCGACAAGCGGGTCACGATCATCGAACCCACGGTCGCCAGCATGGCCCTGCGGCGCGAGGTGGAACGCGTGTGGCTCGACCTGGAGTCCAGCGTCGCCGATGAGCTGACCCCCGAGGAACGGGCCGAGGCCCTCAAGGTCCTGGGACGGATCGAGGACAGCCTCGCACGGGCGACCGCCCAGCAGGACTGAAACCGCGGCGGCGGGACTCGGCCTGGGCCAGGTCGAGTTGGCGGGGTGTGGAGAGACGGGGCCGTGGTGCCGCGGTCCCGTCCATCAGGTCCACCCGCCCGGCGGCCCGGTGCTGAAGCATCGCGTGTGCGTCGGCGGAGGAGAACATGGCCCTCCCCCGCCGGCGCGGCAGGTCAGCGGCGCGCGGGGTTCCCGCGCGGGGTGATGATCGCGTTCGGCAGCTGCGGAGCGGGAAGGCGGCCGCCCGGAAAGCCCTCGACGGCTCCGAAACGGTCGGAGGAGGCCTCCCACTCCTCCCGGGCCCGCACGATGTCCTCGTGGCTGCGCCCGATGAAGTTCCACCACATGACGATCTGCTCCTCGAAGGGAGGCCCTCCCAGCAGGACCGCCCGCGCCGGAGCGTCCGACTCGTTCACCACTGTCAGGACGCCGGTGCCGCAGGGAACGTAGCCGAGTTCCGCCGGCCGCAGCACCGTGTCGATCAGACGGACGTCGCCGCTGTCCACGAGGAGACCGTGCTCGAAGGAGGGGTCCACGGCGAGGTCGAGTGACGCACCCGGTCCGAGGGTGATCTCGGCGCCGAGCAGGGGTGTGAAGGTCCGCACCGGTGAGGTGGTTCCGGCGAGCGAGCCCAGGAACACCCTGATCTCGGCCCCGTCGGTCCGCACCGGCTCGGGCACGTGATGCTGGAAGTCGCGGTCGGTGTTCCGGTGCTCCTCGGGAAGCGCCACCCAGAGTTGGACGCCGTGGAGGACGGTGGTGCGCGGGGTGGAGACCTCGGAGCGGCAGATGCCGTATCCGCCGGTCATGAGGTTCATCTCGCCGGGCCGGATCAAGGCGCGGGTGCCAAGACTGTCGCGGTGCTCGATCTCCCCGCTGAACAGCCAGCTCACCGTCTGCAGCCCGGTGTGCGGATGCGGGGGCACGTCCATGCCGCCCGTCGCGGCGACATCGGCGGGGCCGTAGTGATCCGCGAAGCACCAGGCTCCGATCAGCGTCCGGGAGCGCTGCGGCAGCGTCCGCCGCACGCGCAGCGCACGCGGACCGCCCAAGGGCACCTCGCGCGCGGACAGCACATCGACCGAGGGCTCCCGATCCGGCCGGTCGCCGTCGGTCGGCGATCCGCACCTCAAGGCCGCAGGGTCGATTTCCACGTTGCTCACCGAGACCGCCTCTCGCACATGCTGGTTGTCACATCAACTACCTTGCCATGAGGGCGGGCGGATGGCCACCTGCCCCTGGTCATGACGGTTCCGCGTCCAGCTGTGTGATCACTCGCTCGGAAACCTGGGCCAGTGTCCGCAGCTCCGCCGGAGTCACATGGTCGAGGAACAGAGAGCGCACCGCTGCCACATGAAGCGGAGCAGCGGCCTCGATCGCCGCCCGGCCCCCCTCTGTGATCACGACGAACGCCCCGCGTCCGTCCTCAGGACACTCTTCCCGCACCACCAGACCGCGGCCTGCCATGCGCGCGATGTGATGCGACATCCGGCTCTTCTCCCACTCCAGCGCACGGGCCAGATCCTGGTGGCGCTGCCGCCCCTCCGGCACGTCGGTCAGATGGACCAGCACCGCGAAGTCGGCAGCCGACAACTGGGACTCCGACTGGAGCAAGCGCGCCAAGCGGCCTCCGAGCCGCTCGTGCAACCGTACGAAACCCCGCCACGCATGCTGCTCTTCCGGCGTCAACCACCGCACGCTCTCCTCCATGGACACAGTGTAAATGTCGTTGACGCATCATCTACCGCGCCGATGTCGGCGAAGTGCCGCCCGCGAATACGGGATGTTGCCCAGAGTCTTGACGCCCCTTGTTCGACTGCGTACACATGACTGCGCAGTCATGACAGCGCAGTCAGCCACAGGTACCGGCCGGCAGCGGGTCACCGACGCCCCAGGGAGAGGCCATGGCACAAGGGGAAGTGCGGAGCGGCAGCGCCGCCGCACCACGCGGTGTGGACGTGGCCCGACACGCGGGTGTGTCGCAGAAAACCGTGTCGCGCGTCTTCAACGGAGAGCGGTACGTCTCCGAGGACGTGCGCCGCCGTGTGCTGGAGGCGGCCGAGGAACTCGGCTACCGGTTGAACAGCGCGGCCCGGGCACTGGCCTCCGGGCGGACCCACTCCATCGGCGTGGTCACCCTGGGGACCGCCCTGTACGGGCCCGCCTCACTGCTGATCGGCATCGAGCGGGCCGCGCGGGACGTGGGGTACGCGCTCCGGGTGGTCAACACCCTGGAAGGCGACCCGGGCGGCATCGCCGGTGCCGTGGAACACCTCCTGGAACAGGGCGTGGACGGCATCGTCGTGTCCGAGCCGATCGACGAGGGCGCGGTCTCGCTCAGTGTCGACGTACCCGTGCTCGTCCTCGGCTCTCCCGCCCCGTTCGCCGGTCCTCGCACGGTGTCCGCGGGAGTCGGGGCCGAACTGCCGGCCCGGGAAGCCACCCGGCATCTCCTCGGCCTCGGGCACCGGGTGGTCCATCATCTTGCCGGTCCCCAGCGGTGGTTCGCCGCCCGGGACCGGCTCGCCGGCTGGCGCGCGGCGCTGGCCGAGCGGGGCAGGGACCAGCCGCCCGTCATCGAGGGTGACTGGTCGGCCGCGTCCGGCTACGCGGCGGGCCACGAGCTCGCCTCCGACCGTGACCTGACCGCGGTGTTCGCGGCCAACGACGACATGGCCATCGGTCTGATCCGCGCGCTGACGGAGGCCGGACTGCGCGTGCCCGAGGACGTCAGCGTCATCGGCTTCGACGACACCCCCGTCTCCGCCTATGTGACGCCCCCGCTGACCACCGTGCGCCAACCGTTCGACGCCGTGGCACGGGAAGGGCTCCGGCTACTGGTCCACGCGATCGAGAAACCGGACACGGAGCTGCCCCCGGCGAACGACCCACCGGTCGAACTCGTCCTCCGCGCCTCCACCGCACCCCCACCACAGCACCGGCCACAGACCACCGACTGACCCATTGCCCCACGGGCCGGCCGGCGCTCGTCGCCTCCTCTGTACGGCACACGGCACCCACCCGACACGCCCTCGCCAGGCGTGCCGTTCCTACGCCCAGCGGCGGGAGTTCCCCATGCCCAGAACCCTCACCCACCCGTCCTCGATCGTCCCGCTCGTCGTGGCCTTCCTGCTGCTCCAGCGCTACTGGCAGAGCGGCCTGGCCGCCGGAAGCGTCAAGCAGTAGCGCCACCGGCGCTCCCCCTTCTCTCTCCTCAGGAGGTCCCTTCATGGCGGATCTGCCCGCCCGTGTCCTCTTCGGTGCCGCGTACTACCACGAGTACACGCCCGCCTACGACCCCGGGCTGCGGCCCGAGGAACGGCTGAAGACCGACCTCGATCTGATGGCGGAGGCGCACTTCAGCGTCATCCGGGTCGGGGAGTCGGTCTGGTCGACGTGGGAGCCGGAGAACGGCCGTTTCGAACTCGACTGGCTGCAACCGGTGCTGGACGGCGCCCAGGAGCGCGGCATCTCCGTCGTCGTGGGCACGCCGACGTACGCCGTACCGCCGTGGCTGGCCCGCCAGTACCCGGAGATCGCCGGGGAGCAGGCGACCGGCCGGCGCATCGGCTGGGGTGGGCGCCAGGAGGCCGACTTCACCCATCCCGCCTTCCGCTTCCACGCCGAGCGGGTGATCCGCAAGGTCGTCGCCCGGTACGCCGGCCACCCCGCGGTCATCGGCTGGCAGGTGGACAACGAACCGGGCCTGCACCTCTTCCACAACCGCGGCGTCTTCGAGCGCTTCGTGGACCACCTGCGCCACCGTTACGGGGACGTGGAGACCCTCAACCGGGAATGGGGGCTGGTGTACTGGTCCCACCGGCTGACCGACTGGGCCGATCTGTGGACCCCGGACGGCAACGCCCAGCCCCAGTACGACGTCGCCTGGCGGGAGTTCCAGGCCCGCCAGGTCACCGAGTTCATCAGCTGGCAGGCCGGCATCGTCCGCGAGTACGCCCGCCCCGGACAGTTCGTCACCACCTGCGTCTCCTACACCCGCCAGGGCGTGCGGGACGACGACCTCTCCGCCGTGCTCGACATCGCCTCCGGCAACCCGTACTACGACATGCAGGACGGCCTCCTGCTCCCCGACCCCACGCCCGACGACCACCGACAGATCTGGAAGACGACCGGCGTCTGGGCGATGTACCGGACCGCCGACTGGATGTTCTCCTCCCGCCAGGAACCCTTCCTGGTGACCGAGACCAACGCGGGCTCCATCGGCTTCGCCTGGGACAACCGTCCCGCCTACGACGGCCAGTGGCGGCAGGCCGCCTGGGCGCACGTGGCGCGCGGGGCACGGATGATCGAGTACTGGCAGTGGCAGACACTGCGCTTCGGTGCCGAGACGTACTGGGGCGGTGTCCTGCCGCACAGCGGACAGCCCGGCCGTGTCCACGCCGAACTCGCCCGGCTGGGCGCCGAGTTCGACAAGGCGGGCGCACTCGTCGCGGGTCTCGAACCGGACGCCGACCTCGCGATGGTCTACTCGACGCCGAGCAAGTGGCTGATGGAGAAGCACCCCCCGCTCGCGACCGCCGACGGCGCCCCGGACCCGACGGCCTACGACGGCATCTTCGACCCCTTCTACCGTGGCGCCTTCGACGCCGGCCGCCAGGTGCGCGTCATCCACGCCCGGCAGCTGCACGACCCGCTCGGAGACCGGGAGGGCATGGCCCCCGAGGAAGCGGCGCGCCGGCATGCGGTGCTGCTCGTCCCGGGCCTGTACCTCGCCCACGACGGCACGGTCGACTGGCTCGCCGCCTACGCCGGGGCCGGCGGCCATCTCGTCCTGGGCCCGCGGACCGCCTACGCCGACCACGAGGCCCGCGCCCGGCTCGCACCCGCGCCCGGCCGGCTCGCCGACGCCGCGGGCGTGCGGTACGACGAGTTCAGCAACCTCGTCCACGACCTCTCGGTCCGCGGCACGGCGGGCGGCCCGCTCCGGCTGCCGGAGCACGCGCGTGCCACGCGGTGGGCGGACGGCCTCGTCGTCACGGACGCCGACGTGCTCGTCTCGTACGAGCATCCGCACTTCGGCCGCTGGCCGGCGGTCACCACCCGCCGGCACGGCGCGGGCCGGATCACCTGCGTCGGCACCGTTCCGGACCGAGGCTTCGCCCGCGCCCTGGCCGCATGGCTGGCACCCACCGCGCGCCACGGCTGGCGGGACCTCCCCGCGTCCGTCACCGCGACCACCGGCACCTCCCCCGACGGCCGACGGGTCCATGTCCTGCACAACTGGGGCTGGGCACCCACCCGTGTCACCGCCCCCGCCGACCTGACCGACGTACTGGACGGCGGCGAGATCCCGTCGGGGAGCGAGCTGGAGCTCGGCGCGTGGGACGTCCGCGTCCTCGTCACTTCACCGGAGAACTGAGCGTCATCCCTGGTCATCCCCGAAGGAGGGGCCATGCGGAGACGAAGACCGGCAACGGTGTTGGGTACGTTCCTCACGGCAGTGGCGCTGGTGACCGTACCCACGGCCGGCGCCCGGGCGTACAACCCGACGGGCGGGATCCTCTACCAGCTCGGGAACGAGCCCTGTCTGAAGGGACGGGGCAACTGCGCGATCTACCCCAAGTCGGCCCAGCTGCCGAACGGCCGCCTGGTCGCCTCGTTCGAGCAGGCGACGGCCGAGGTGGTCCGGATGAGCCGCCTGGTCAATGGCCTGCTGGTGCTGGCCCGCGCCGAGGCGAAGGTGACGGCGGCGGAACCGCTGCCGCTCGGCGACATCGTCCGCGAACGTCTCTCGGTGTGGCGGCCGGCTGCCGCCGAGCGCGGAGTGCGCATCGCGTCCGAGGGCCGGACCGACGGCGGGCCTGTCGTCCTGGCCGGCTCCGGTCATCTGGACCAGGTGCTGGACAACGTGCTCTCCAACGCCCTGGAGGTCTCCCCGGACGGCGGCACGATCACCGTCCGGGTCGAGTCCGGCACCGACGAGGTGGTGCTGTCGGTGCTGGACGAGGGTCCCGGCATGACGGACCAGGAGAAGTCCCGGGCCTTCGACCGCTTCTGGCGCGGCCAGGGCCTGACCGGACGCTCTGGCTCCGGCCTGGGACTGGCCGTCGTACGCCAGTTGGTGACGGACGACGGCGGATCGGTGGCCCTGCGGGACGCCCCGAGCGGCGGGCTGTGCGTGGCGATCAGCCTTCGGGCAGCATCGAGGAGTGGTGGTTGACGATGAGCCACACGCCGTCACGCTTCTCGTACTCGTAGGTGTACCGCGCCTTCACGAACTTCTTGGCACCGGTCTTCGGGTCGGTGAGCGTGAACTCGTACAGTCCGGTGTCGATCGCGGAGTTGCGGTCGAGCACGTTCACGATCGACTCGATCTTCTTGCCGACCGGCTTGTTCTGCAGGAAGTGCTCGAAGTAGTCGACGATCCCGGCGTGGTCGGTGCGGATCCTGTTGGAGACCGTCGGCAGCAGAACGGCGTCCTTCGCGTACAGGCCGGCGACCTTCTCGGCGTCGCCGGTCCGCAGGGCGTCGTTCCAGCGGTCGAAGAGGGAGGCGATCTGTGCCTTGGTCGCCTTGGGCTTCGGCGCGTCCTTCGCTCCGGCCACGCCCACTCCGGCGGTCAGGGTGGCGGCGGCGACGAGGGCGGTGGCGGTGATGACGGAGGCGCGGGTACGGGTCGTACGGTTCACGGTGAACTCCATTGCGCAAGCGGCCTGTCGAAGTGCCTCCAGACTCGCTTCGCGCCGGTTAGGGCCCGTGCAACGGACGTACAGCACGGCCCCAGCAACCGTCCAAATCCGCGCTCGACGTCAGGATCCGGCGGCGGACACATGGCGGGCCAGCTCGGTGGCCAGCCGTTGCATGACCGTGCGGTTGGCGCGCCGCATCACGGACCGGACGACGGGTGCCAGCAGACGGTCGGCGAGGGGGGCGCGCACCCAGGTGTACGTGAACGACACACGGCTCCCACCGCTCGCCAGCGCTTCGACGGTGTAGGTGCCGTGCGCCAGGCGCCGGCCGGCCGCGCTGACGTTGCGTTCGACGATGCGCCGCGGCGCGTCGGCCTCGACCACCTCGATCGTGACGTCGGTCCTCGTGCCGCCCAGCGCGGCGGTGACCGTGGCGGACGATCCGATGCCGCGATCGGGCCCGTCGTATCGCCAGTTGCCGAGGTAGTGGTCGGTGAAGCGTTCGTGATGAGCCATGACATCCAGGAAGTCGTAGACCTGTTGGGGCGTCTGCGGTACGTCGATCGACACGGAGACAGGCTTCATGTACCACACGGTACATGCGGTGTGTACCCATGGGTACACTGCCGGCGTGGCGCGTGACGGGATCAACGACGGGGCGGACTCGGACGACTCGCACCCCGGGAGCGCCGCACATGGCACCACAGGGGACCGGCGTGCCCAGCTCGTGGCCGCCGCCGTCGACCACGTCACGGCACATGGCATCGCCGACCTGAGCCTGCGCCGCCTGGGCGCCGCGATCGGTGTCAGTCACCGCATGCTGATCCACTACTTCGGCTCCAAGGAACAGCTGCTCGTCGAGATCGTCCGGACGTCGGAGCGATGCCGGCGCGATCAGCTCTCCCGCCTGCGCACGGAGCCCGGCCTCTCCCCCGCCGATGTCGCACGACGCCTGTGGCGGCAGCTGACGGATCCCGCACTGGCCGGCCAAGAGCGGCTCTTCTTCGAGATCTGCGGGCACGCGCTGCGGGGGCGCCCCGAGGCCGTACCGGTCCTCGACGGACTCGTGACGGACTGGCTGGAGCCGCTCGTCGCCGCCGAGACGGCCGCGGGGGTGGACCCCGTCACGGCCCGAAGCCGCGCCAGGCTCGGACTCGCCACCGTCCGCGGCCTGTTGCTCGATCTGCTCGCCACCGGTGACCGCGCCGGCGTCGACGCAGCGATGGAGGAGTTCCTCCGGCTCTACTACGGCCCGAAGTGACGCCGTTCGCCGACCGGCACGGCTCCCGCCATTCCGTCAACAACCAAGTTCCGGCCACGCGTTCCCCTCGGGGCGCCCTGCTCTAGATAAATCTTCAACCAAAGGATCACCCGGTGCAGCAAAGGGGTCTACCCGCATAGATGAGCTGGTGATGTCATGCTCATGCTCGCCCGGAACGATGCCGGGCAACCACACCGGGAGACCCCCACATGTCCCGAATAGCGCGCCCCCTGGTGACCACGCTGTCCACCCTCGCCCTCGCCGCGGCGGGGCTCGCAGTGACCACCGGAACCGCGCACGCGCAGTCGTGCAGCCAGGCCTACCTCCCCCTCCC
This sequence comes from Streptomyces camelliae, assembly GCF_027625935.1. Taxonomy (NCBI): domain Bacteria; kingdom Bacillati; phylum Actinomycetota; class Actinomycetes; order Kitasatosporales; family Streptomycetaceae; genus Streptomyces; species Streptomyces camelliae. Next base: position 8,700,227 of record NZ_CP115300.1, on the reverse strand, counting down.
CGACCCCACCTGCCAGCCCGGCGACCTCAACCCGGACGTCACGCAGGACACCATCGACTCCACGATCTGTGTCTCCGGCTGGACCGCGACGGTGCGGCCCTCCAGTTCGTACACCACCGCGCTGAAGAAGAAGCAAATAGTGGAGTACGGCTACACGGACACCAGCACCGCCGACTACGAAGAGGACCACTTCGTCCCCCTCGAACTCGGCGGTAACCCGACGAGCGAGCAGAACCTCTGGCCCGAGCCCCGCTACGACACGGGCGGCTACACCTCCTCCGACAAGGACACCGTCGAGAACAAGCTCAAGAAGGCCGTCTGCGCGGGCACCGTCAGCCTCGCGGACGCCCAGAACGCGATCGAGACCGACTGGACGACAGCACTGTCGAGCCTCGGCCTCAGCTGAGCTCACACCCGCACCACAGGGGCCGGCGCCCCCCTCGGGGGCGGCCGGCCCCGCTTGCGCCGCCTGCCGCGTCCCGGCCCACCCGCGGCGGTCGTCGACGGCGCGGCGTGAAGTGCCTGGCGCGGCGGCCGTCGCGGGGCGGAGACTCGTGTCATGGCCGACATGGGGGCGTTCCGGGACGCGATCACCACGTGGGCGGGCGGCGGCCCCGGCGAGCCCGCGCGCGCGTTGGCCGCGCGGCTGTCCGTCCGGACGGCCGTCCTGCTCGAAGGGCCGAGCGACGTCGCCGCGGTCGGCGCGCTGGCGGCGCGGCGCGGCCGGGACCTCGCAGCCGAAGGGGTCTGCCTCCTGCCGATCGGCGGCGCCATGAGCGTCGGCCGTTACACCCGCCTTCTCGGGCCGACCGGCCTGGACCTCCGCCTCACCGGACTGTGCGACGAGCGGGAACGCCCCTATTACGCCCGCGGCTTCGAGCGCGCCGGTGCGGCACAGCGGGAGTTCTTCGTCTGCGCGGCGGATCTGGAGGACGAGCTCATCCGCGCGCTGGGCGTGACACACATGGCGGAGCTCATCGAGGCGGAGGGCGACCTGCGCGCCCTGCAGACCTTCCTGCGCCAGCCCGCACAGCAGCGCCGCACCGCCCAGCAGCAGTTGCGGCGCTTCCTCGGCACGAAGAAGGGGCGCAAGATCCACTACGGCCGCGTCCTCGTCGAGGCCCTCGACGCCGACCGCGTCCCGGCCCCACTCGACGCCCTGCTCGCCGGCGTCTGATCACCGGCCGTGACGCCTCACGGTCAGAGGGCGGACGGCCAGGGGACGGTGGTCCGGCTCGGGGCGCTGGAGTCGATCCCGGGCACGTCCCAGCACCTGGAAGACACCGCCCATCTTGTCGATGTCGTAAGGCAGGGGGTGCCCTCGGCACGGAGGGCCCGGGCGGCTCGTCGCCTGTGATCACGGGCATGTCTGCCCTCCACGAGCGTTCCGCCCTCAGTCAACTGGCCTCCGGTGAACGGCTCTTGGGGTACGGCAGCGTCGTTCCCGCCAACAGCGCCAAGGGCGTCAGCATCAATGTGGGCGGGGTCGTCGCGAACCAGCTGATGCACAACGTCGGCGCACAGTCCGGCGGAGCCGGCAGCATCGCCGCGGGGATGCCGGGCACCTCAGGGGCGCTGCTGCTGCGCGTGACCGACCAGCGGGTCGGCCTGGTCCGGTCTCTGGACGGCACCCCGGTGTGGGAGGTGCCGCGGGCCTGGGTGGCCCGGGTCGAACGCCGGCCCCGCACCCGGCTGATGGCCCGCTTCCGCCTGCACTACGCCGACGGTTCCTGGCTCGCGTTCCTCACGATGCGCCGCCGTACGATCGAGCAGTTCCGCTCGCTCATCGGCTGACCGCCCGCCAGCGTGGCGCCTCGTCGTCAGGGACGTCCGGGGAGCTGAAGTGGAAGGGCACGCCCAGGTGGTCGGCCAGGGCGCGACCGGCCTCGTCGGCGATCCTGCCCGGCGGCGGCCCTCCGGGACGGCGGTGGACGGTCGCCAGATGGCCTTCCCCTGACGGCTCCTCCAGGACGGCGACCAGGTCCACGAACCAGTCGTGGACGGTGTCACCGTCCCAGAGCGCCTCGACCACGACCACCCGACCCGGGTGGGCTGCGGCACGGGCGGCCAGCGAGGGGACGTCGAGCGGATCGGGTGCTTTGTGCCTCACCCGGTCGCCGAGAACCTCGTAGCGCGCGTGGACCACCTCTTCCGCCTCGCGCACACCCAGCCCCAGCGGCCGCAGCGCTTCCCACACGGCCTTCATCGCCGCAAGCGGGCGGTCGTCCAGCACCTGCGCGTCGACCTCCCGGCGGGTCCGGTCCTCCAGGTACGTCCACCACGTCATGGGCCGAACGTACCCCCGCGGCGCATCGAGCCGTATCGAGTTCCGGCCCTGGGGAACCCCGGCCGTTCAGCGGGACGTGAGGGCGACGAGCACGCCCAGGCCGATCAGTGCGGTGCCGCCCGCCGCGCCGATGGCCGACAGGCGACGGTCCGAGGCGGCGAACCAGGAGCGGGCGGCCGAGGCGCCCAGGCCCCACAAGGTGTCGCAGCACAGTCCTACGGCGGCGGGGACCAGGCCGAGGATCATCATCTGGGCCGGGATGCCGCCGGCGTCGTAGTGGACGAACTGCGGCAGGACCGCTGCGAAGAAGACCAGGCCCTTGGGGTTGGTGACGCCGACGAGGAGGCCGTCCAGGACGGTGCGCAGATCGCCCCGTTTCCGGCCCGCCGGGACCGCCATGTCCGCGCGCAGCCGGTCGCGGTGCCGGATCGCCTGGACGCCGAGGTGGCTGAGGTAGGCGGCGCCGGCGAGCTGTACGGCGGTGAGCACGTGGGCCGAGCCCTGGACCAGGGGGCCCAGCCCCAGGGCCACGATGACGACGAGCGCATAGCTGCCGAGGAGGTTGCCGAGCACGGTGGCGAGCGCCGCGCGGCGGCCGTGGGCGAGGGCGCGGCCGATGACGAACAGGACGCTCGGTCCCGGGATCGCGATCACCACGAAGCACATCGCCGCGAACGCCAGAAGGCTCGACGTGGACACCATGGGCCGGTCTTCTCCTCAGGGCTGGGGCGGTGCGTCGGTGCGCCGGGCTACTTGTCGGGCTACTTGTGCAGCAGGGCCACGTGCGCGCGCGGAAGCCGGGCGAGGACCGCGGGCCGCACCTCCAGGGTGCGGGCGGCCGATCCGGCACCGCAGAAGACCGGCCCGCGTGATGCGACGACGGCCGTGTCGATCCAGCAGGGCACGCCGGGCCGGGGGCTGATCGGCGGGATGCCTCCGGGGACCAGTCCCGCCGCGGTGAGCAGGTCGGTGTCGGCCGTACGCAGCTGTGCGCGGCCGATGCCGGCGGCGGCCGCGAGACGGGCGAAGTCGACCCGGTCGTCCGCGCGCAGGGCCACGAGCAGGAGCGGGAGCCGCGGGGTGGTGAAGGCGAGCGTCTTGACGGCCTGGGACCAGGGGAAGGGCAGTGCCTTGCGTTCGGCGACGCTGTGGGCGGCGGCGTGCTCGTGGACGGTGTACGCGCTGCCGTCCGTGTCGAGCAGGGCCTGCCAGGGTTCCTCATGGGTGCTCATGCGCGACCTGGGCTTTCGGCTGGTGGAGGCGATGGCTGCTCCGGTGAGCCTGGACGACGCGGCCGGATCCGATCAACTGATTGTGAAATCATGCAATCGTGATCACGATGCGCTTCAGCGAGACGGCCGAGGAGGATCTCGCCTTCTCCCTCTCCCCGCTGCTCGAAGCGGTCCATTCCTGGCACGCGCTCACCCGTCCCGGACACCACACCCTGCACGTGCCCTGGGTGCGGCGCTGCCGACGCCTGCCCGTCGCGCTGCGCCGGCACTTGCGCGAGCACAGCTTCGTGGTGGCGGACCACATTCCGGCCCTGTTCGAGAGCCTGGCGAACGATCACGAGGCGGACTTCGCCGAGCAGCTCGCGGCCGTGCGCGCCCTGCCGCCCGCGCAGGTGGCCGCGGAACTCTCCGAGACCCTCGTCGACACCACCCGCTACCGCGGAGCCGACCTCGTCGAGAACGCCGGCACCCGTGATGCCGCCCTCGCCGGGCTCCGGCGGAGCGACTCCGGCCGGGCCGCACGCCTGAGCGCCGTCCTCACCGATCCGCTCCCGGTCCTCGAAGGCGCGCTCACCGCGCTGGAGGACTACTGGAGTGCCGCCTTCGCGGCCGAGTGGGAACGCGTCGAGCCCGCCCTGCACCAGGCGATCGCCCAGGCCGGACAGCGGATCGCCCACCAGGGGGTCTTCCCCATGCTGCGCACCCTGGTGCCGCAGATCCGCATCGACCCGGGACAGCGCACGCTCCGCCTGGACCGTCCGCACGACCACGACATCGCGGTCACCCCGGCCCGCCCGGTGACCTTCACGCCCAGTCATTACGTCTGGCCCCACGTGCGCGTCACCTGCGACGCTCCCTGGCCGCTGCGGATCACCTATCCCGCCCTGCCCCTCGCGCCGGCCTCGGCCGCCCGCCCCACCAGCCAGGCGGAGACACTCACCGCGCTACGGGCCCTGGCCGCCGCCCCACGCCTGCAGATCATCTCCTGCCTCGCCGCGCAGAGCCGCAGCACCCAGGAACTCGCCACCCTCCTCGGCCTGTCCCCGTCCGTGATCTCCCGCCACCTCCAGCAGCTCAGCCAGGCGGGGCTCACCACCACCCGGCGCGAGGGCTACTACGTTCTCTACTCGCTCGACCACGCCCGCCTCGCCCAGATCGCCGCGGCCCTCACCGGCCTCGCCGCGCCCGGCGACTGACGCGGCGCTCGGGGCGACCGGCGATCATGTGTGTGTCAGCGGCAGGCGGGCCTCGTACTGTATCCGCGTGACCAGTCCCGTCCCCCGTCCCCAGTCCCTCCTGCTCAGCTTCCTCGGTGACGAGGTGCTGGGCCGCGGTGTGTGCGTGTACACGGGGAGTGTCATCGAGGTGTTCCGGCGCGCCGGCGTCGGGGAGCAGGCCACCCGGTCCACGCTCACCCGGATGGTCGGGCGCGGGCTGCTGAGCCGGCGGCGTGCGGGGCGGCGGACCTATGTCGGGCTCACCGGCCGTTCCGAGGCCATCCTGCGCGACGGTGAGCGGCGGATCTGGAAGACGGGCGCGGTCAACCGGGACTGGGACGGCACCTGGACGCTGCTCGGGTTCTCGCTGCCGGAGTCCTGGCAGCGCCAACGGCACGATCTGCGCTCGCAGTTGACCTGGGCGGGCTTCGGGGCGCTGTTCAGCGGGCTGTGGATCGCGCCGGGCGAGGTCGATGTCTCCGGGATCGTCGCCGAACTGGGTCTGACCACGCACGTGAAGGTCTTCCGTGCCCACGCGGACGCGGGCATGGACATCGCCGAGATGATCGACGACACCTGGGATCTGCCCGAACTCGCCGCCCTTTACCGGGACTTCGACGCGACCTGGCGGCCGTACGCGGCGGGCGGCGCGGGCCTCGCCGGCGAGGACGCCCTCGCGCTGCGCCTCCGGCTGACCGCCGAGTGGCTCCAGGTCATCCGCGCCGATCCCCGGCTGCCGGTGCAGCATCTGCCGGCGGACTGGCCGGCGGCCGGGGCGGAGCGGACGTTCCGCGCCGTGCACGCCCTGCTGGAGGCACCCGCCCGGGACGCGGCGCGCCGGCTGATCGAGACCCTTCCGGTGGCGTAGCACTCCGCCCGCGTCGGGACCTCCGCACGGACTCGCCCGCACCTAATGTTGTGCATCGCATTGACGGCCGTAAGAAATCAGCCCTACATTCCTCGCACCATCGTTCAGTGCACTGAGCATCTGCCCATGTCGTCGTCCCCGCTCCGCAGCCGCCCAGAAGGAGCCCACGTCATGCACGACAGCAGCCGTCCCGCTGCCCGTACCCGTCTGCGCATCGCCCTCGCCGCGCTGGCCACCCTCGCCTCCACGGCCCTCGCCACCTCCCCAGCGCCCGCGGCCGAGGCCGACGCGCCGGCCGCCTCCCACCTGACCGGCACCCTCTCCGACGGCGCCACCTGGATCGCGGACGTGCCCGCCCGCTGGAACGGCACCCTGCTGCTGTTCAGCCACGGCTTCGGGCCCACTGTCGCCAGGGACGCGCCCTCCGACGCCGTGCGCACCGAACTGCTCGCCGAGGGCTACGCGATGACCGGGTCGTCGTACGACCCCCATGGCTCGATGTGGGCCCTGAACAGCGCCGAACGCAACCAGTTCGCCACGCTCGGTGCCGTCACCGCCCGGATCGGCACTCCCCGGCGCACGCTGGCCGTCGGCCAGTCCATGGGCGGGCTCGTCAACGCGCAGATCGCCCGCGACGGCGCCGGTCGCGTCGACGGCGCGCTCGGGCTGTGCGGCCTGGTCGCGGGCGGCACCGACCTGGACAACTATCAGCTCGACGCCGAGTACACCCTCGCCCGGCTGCTGCTGCCGGGGCAGGACGTCGGCCTGGTCCGCTTCGGCTCCGCCGACGCCGCGGCCGCCACCGCGAAGCGGCTCACCGACGCCGTCACGGCCGCCCAGGCCACCCCGCAGGGCCGGGCCCGGATCGCGCTGGCCGCGGCCTTCCTCAACCTGCCCGCCTGGGCGCCCGGTGCGGACCGGCCCGGCCCGGCCGACTGGGCGGGCCAGGAGGAGCAGCAGTACGCGTGGTTCGCGCAGGGCATCCTGTCGTTCGTCGAGGGCGGCCGGTACGCCGTCGAGCAGTCCGCCGGTGGCAACAACTCCTGGAACCAGGGCGTCGACTATGCCCGTCTGCTCGCCGGATCCGTGCACGCCCCCCAGGTCCGCGCCCTGTATCAGGCGGCCGGGCTCGACCTGCGCGCCGACCTCGCGTCCCTGACCCGGGGCGCCTCGATCACCGCCGACCCCGCCGCGGTCCGTGCCGCGCAGCGCACGTCCTCCGCCGGTCAGGGGCTCGCCGTACCCCTCCTGGACGTGCACACAGTCGCCGACAACCTGGTCCCGGTCGAGCAGGAACGGCAGTTCGGCGACCGGGTGCGCGCGGCCGGGGACGGTGCGCTGCTGCGGCAGGCGTACGTCGAGCGGCAGGGCCACTGCACGTTCACCACCGCCGAGACCGTCGCCGCCCTGCACGCGCTCGAACACCGCGTCGCCGGCGGCCACTGGGACGACGCCGCGACCCCGGCCGCGCTCCAGAAGTCCGCCACCGCGCTCGGTCTGGACGGGGCGGCCTACGTCCCGTTCCGTCCGGCACGCCTGACGGTCGGCCGTGACCGCCCGGCGCACCCTGCCCACCACTGACGTTGGGACCCGCTCATGTCCGACGCATCCGCCGCCCCGCGCGGTTCGCTCCCCCTCGGCACGCTCGTCGCCGGGTGTCTCGCCGTCTGCCTCGCCCAGATCGGCCTCGCCATACCGGCCACCCTGAACGGCCTGTTCCAGGAGCACCTCCACCCGGTGGGCTCCCAACTCACCTGGATCTCCGACGCGTTCCTGCTGCCTGTCGCCGTCCTGGAACTCACCTTCGGCGTGCTGGGCGACCTCTTCGGCCGCAAGCGGCTCCTCGTCGGCGGCGCCGCGCTGCTGTGCGCGGGTGAGGTCGTCGCCGCGAGCGCCTCCGGCATCCATCAGCTGTGGGTGGGGCAGGCGCTGGCCGGTCTCGGTGCCGCAGCGCTCTTCCCGACCTCGCTCGCCATGATCGCGGCCGGCACGCACACCGGCGCCGAACGCGCCCGCGCCATCGCCGTATGGGCCTCCAGTCTGTCGGCGGGCGGCTTCCTCGCCCCGCTGCTCGGCGGGATCACCGGCACCTACGGCTCGTGGCGCTCGGCGTTCGTGGTGGTCGCCGTGCTGGCCGCGGTCAGCGCGCTGGTGAGCCTGTGGCTCGCCGGCAACTCCCGGGCGCCGGAAGGACGTTCGCTGGACCTGGGCGGCCAGATCACCATCGGCGTCGGCCTGTTCGCCCTGCTGTACGCCGTCATCCAGGGGCCGACGGACGGCTGGGGGTCGGCTCCGGTGGTCGTGGCGTTCGTGCTCGCCGCGGTGTTCGTGGGCCTGTTCGTGGCCGCCGAGCGCCGGGCCCGCTCCCCTCTGCTGCGCCTGGACCTCTTCCACAACCGTTCCTTCGCCATCGCGTCGGTGGTCGCCGTCGTGGGCATGTTCAGCTTCCTGGGCACGGCCTACGCGACGAGCATCCGGCTCGGCCCCATCCAGCACCAGAGCCCGATGCGCGCCGCCTTCGCGTTCCTGCTGCTCAACGGCATCACCCCGGTCCTCACCCCGCTGACCTCCCGGCTGCTGCACCGGCTGCCCGCGCGGGCGCTGCTCACCGCCGGTCTGGCGCTGATCGCCGCGGGTGACTTCCTGGCCGCCGGGCTCGACGTCGGTGACCGGAACCTGACCTCGCTGATCCTGCCGCTGGGGCTGGTCGGCATCGGCTTCGCCTTCACGGTGTCGTCGATCACCGCGACCGCCGTCAACACGGTGCCGCTGCCGCTCGCGGGCATGGCGAGCGCGGCGACCAACCTGCTGCGCGACTTCGGCTTCACGCTCGGCCCGGCGGTCATCGGCGCGGTCGCGCTGAGCCAGGCCGCGTCCCGGGTGACCTCCTCACTGGCCACCTCGTCGTCGCTGGACGCGGGGTCGAAGGCGGCGGCCCACGAGGTGCTGCGCGAGGGCGGCCCGCTCGCCCTGAACTCCGTACCCGCCGCCTCCCCGCCGGGCGCGGCCCGTGCGTACGCTCTCGACGCCCTCGGCCACGGCTACGCGATCGGCTTCGTGGTGTGCGGCTCGGCCGCGCTGTTCTCCGCGCTGCTGGTGGTGACGGCACTGCGCGGGCGGACGGCCGAGGAGGGCGCGTCGCGGGCGCAGGACGGTACGGAGCGGACCGCTCTCAGCATGGGATGAGACCGGGGCGGGGGGGGGGGGGGGGGGGGGGGGGCGGCGGGTGCCCCGGACTCGCCGGCCAGGATGCCCGCTGCGCGGAAGCGGGTCAGGGGCGGTCGAGCGATCCGGACTCCGGTACGGGAGCGTCAGGCCTGGGCGTCTCCCCGTGGCGCGTCAGCGGTGAAGGTGTCGCTCGCGCAGCGCGGCCGCGTACGCCTCCGCCGTCGCCGCCGCGGCCGTGTCCCAGCCGAAGCGCCGGGCGTGGCGGGCCGCGGCCGTGCCCATCTCCGCCGAGAGCGCGGGGACGTCGGCGAAGCGGCACAGTGCGCGGGCGTAGTCCACGGGGTCGTGCCCGGGGACGAGAACGCCGCTGACGCCGTCGCGTACGGCCACCGGCAGGCCGCCGACCTCGGCGGCGATCACCGGCGTCCCACAGGCCTGCGCCTCGACGGCCACCAGGCCGAAGGACTCGCTGTAGGAGGGCATGACGAGCACGGATGCCGCGCGGTACCAGTCGGCGAGCCGGTCCTGGGCGACCGGCGGCCGGAACAGCACGACGTCCGCGATGCCGAGCCGGGCCGCCAGCTTCTGCAGGCCCTCAGGCTCGGCCGGCCCGCTCCCGCTCGGCCCGCCCACGACCGGCACCAGGATCCGCTCACGCAGCCACGGCCGCTCGCGCAGCAGCCCGGCCACCGAGTGGAGCAGGACGTCCGGTGCCTTCAACGGCTGTATGCGGCCCGCGAACAGCACGACGAACGCGTCCTGCGGCAGCCCCAGACTCCTCCGGGCCACGGCACGCCCGGCCGGCACGCCCGACGGGTCGGGCCGGAAGCGCTCCAGGTCGACTCCGGGATGGACGACGGCGATCCGGCCGTCGTCGGCGTCGTAGTGGCGCAGGAGTTGGGCCGCTTCGGTGTCGGTGTTCGCGATCAACCGGTCGGCCGCCCGGACGACGTGCGTCTCGCCGCGCACGCGGAGCTCGGGCTCGGGGGTGTCGTCCCGGGCGAGGGAGGCGTTCTTGACCTTGGCCATGGTGTGCATGGTGTGCACCAGGGGGACGCCCCAGCGCTCGGCGGCGAGGCGGCCGACGTGGCCGGAGAGCCAGTAGTGGGAGTGGAGCAGGTCGTAGTGACCGGCGCGGTGACCGGCCCACGCCCGCGTCACGCCGTGGGTGAAAGCGCACAGCTGGGCGGGCAGGTCCTCCTTGGCCAGGCCCTCGTAGGGTCCGGCGGTCACGTGTCGGACCAGGACCCCGGGCGCGAGGGCGACGCTGGGCGGGAGACCGGCGGAGGTGGCCCGCGTGAAGATCTCCACCTCGATGCCGAGGGCGGCCAGGCGCTTGGCGAGCTCGACGATGTAGACGTTCATGCCGCCGGCGTCGCCGGTGCCCGGCTGGTGCAGCGGCGACGTGTGCACGCTGAGCATCGCGACCCGGCGGGGGCGGACCACTCCGGGCCTCAGGACATGCCAGCTCACCTCACGCGCCTCCTTCCGCCCACCCCACCCGCTTCCTCAGCACTCGATGACGTTGACGGCGAGTCCGCCGCGGGCGGTCTCCTTGTACTTGACCTTCATGTCGGCGCCGGTCTCCTTCATGGTCTTGATGACCTTGTCCAGGGAGACGTGGTGGCGGCCGTCGCCGCGCAGGGCCATCCGGGCGGCGGTCACGGCCTTGACCGCGGCCATGCCATTGCGCTCGATGCACGGGATCTGGACCAGGCCGCCGACCGGGTCGCAGGTCAGGCCGAGGTTGTGCTCCATGCCGATCTCGGCCGCGTTCTCCACCTGCTCCGGGCTGCCGCCCAGCACCTCGGCGAGGCCTCCGGCCGCCATCGAGCAGGCCGAGCCGACCTCGCCCTGGCAGCCGACCTCGGCGCCGGAGATCGACGCGTTCTCCTTGAAGAGCATGCCGATGGCGCCCGCCGCGAGCAGGAAGCGGACGACTCCGTCCTCGTCGGCGCCCGGCACGAAGTCGAGGTAGTAGTGCAGGACGGCGGGGATGATGCCGGCCGCGCCGTTGGTGGGGGCCGTCACCACGCGGCCGCCGGCCGCGTTCTCCTCGTTCACCGCCATCGCGTAGAGCGTCACCCACTCCATCGCGCGGCTCGCCGGGTCGCCCTCGCTGCGCAGCGCCCGGGCCGCCGCGGCGGCCCGCCGGCGGACCTTCAGGCCACCGGGGAGGATGCCTTCGCGGGACATGCCGCGCGAGACGCAGGCCCGCATCACCCGCCAGATCTTCAGCAGGCCCGCGCGGATCTCCTCCTCGGAGCGCCAGGCCTTCTCGTTCTCCAGCATCAGCGCGGAGATGGACAGGCCGGTCTCCTTCGTCAGACGCAGCAACTCGTCGCCCGTGCGGAAGGGATGGGCGAGCACCGTGTCGTCGGGCTTGATCCGGTCCTCGCCGACGGCGTCCTCGTCGACCACGAAGCCGCCGCCGACCGAGTAGTACGTCTTCTCCAGCAACGGCAGACCGTCGGCGTCATAGGCGAAGAGGGTCATGCCGTTGGCGTGGTACGGCAGCGATCGCCTGCGGTGCAGGACCAGTTGGGTCGAGACGTCGAAATCGATCTCGTGGGCCGGGCCGATCTCGGCGCCGAGCAGGCGGATGCGCCCGGTCGTGCGGATCCGCTCGACGTCCAGCTCGGCCTGGGCGATGTCGACCGTGTGCGGTTCGTTGCCCTCCAGGCCGAGCAGTACGGCCTTGGGGGTCCCGTGGCCGTGGCCGGTGGCGCCGAGGGAGCCGAACAGCTCGGCCCGCACCGCGGCGGTCTGGGCGAGCAGGCCGTCCTTCTTCAGCCGGGCGGTGAACATCCCGGCGGCGCGCATCGGGCCCACGGTGTGCGAACTGGACGGGCCGATGCCGATGGAGAACAGGTCGAAGACGCTGATTGCCACGCCACACTCCGTGGGGTCGGCGAAGCGTGCCGGGCAGGACCCGCGCACGCTCCTGCGGGAGGGTTGTGTCGGTCACCGGCCCGGACAGGGCGGGTGTTTCTCGGCCAGGGTCCGCTGGGGCGAGGTCATCGGCGGTCTCCCCGGGTGTCGCAATAGGCGGCGTACGCCTCGGCGGTCAGGGCGCCGGCGATGTTCTCGACCCGCAGCCGGAACAGCCAACCAGCCGTGTAGGGCGCGGAGTTGACGATGCCCGGATCGTCGGCCAGCGCGGGGTTGACCTCCAGGACCTCGCCCGAGGCGGGGGCGTACACGGCGCTGACGGCCGCCGCTGACCCGATCTCGCCGCAGGCCTCACCGGCCTCGACCCAGGCACCCGGCGCGGGCAGCCTCAGGTGGGCGACCTCGCCGAGGGCCTGTACGGCGAAAGCTGTCACGCCGACGGTGGCGTTGCCCCCGTCCACGATCAGCCACTCGTGGTCCCAGGTGTACCGCAGATGCCGCGGAACACTCAGGGCACCGGCGCGCGGGGAGGTCACGGGAGTCATGAGGTCAGGGCCACGGCGGCCGGGACGAGGGTGCGCCGCAGCCGGTTGAAGAGCTTCGGCTGGTTGAGGGAGAGCACGGCGACGGCGGAGCCCTCGCGCCGGTAGACGGCGGTGAAGGAGCGGCTGTCGAGGTCGCCGTCGACGATCTCGGGCTGGGCGCCGGGGGCGACGTGTCCGGCGAGCTGGATGCGCACCTGGTACTGGTCGGACCAGAAGTACGGGGCCGTGAGCGGGGCGGGGGCCGAGACCCCGGACAGCAGGGTGCGGGCGGCGGTGGTCGCCTGCTCGGTGGCGCTGGTCCAGTGCTCGACGCGGGCGTGCCGTCCGGTGAACGGGTGGGGGCAGCGGGCGACGTCACCGACGGCGACCACGCCCGGCACATTGGTCGAGCAGCCGGAGTCGCACACCACGCCGTCGTCCACCTGGACGCCGGAGCCGGCGAGCCAGTCGGTGGCGGGCCGCACGCCCACCCCGGTCACGACGACGTCGGCGGGCAGCACCCGCCCGTCCGCCAGCCGCACTCCGGTGACCCGCTCCTCGCCGGTGAATCCCGCCACGCCGATGCCGCAGATCAGGCCGACCCCGTGATCGCTGTGCAGCGAGGAGCACACCAGCCCCATCTCGCGGCCCAGTTGGCGCTCCAGCGGTACGTCGAGCGCCTCGACGACCGTGACGTGGAGGCCGAGCCGGTGGGCGGTGGAGGCCACCTCGGCGCCGATGAAGCCGGCGCCGATGACGACGACCCGGGGCAGGCCGCTGTGCAGATCGGCGCGCAGGGCCTGGGCGTCGTCGAGGGTACGCAGGGTGTGGATGCCGGCCAGGCCCTCCGTGCCCGGGAGCGTGCGGGGGCTCGCGCCGGTCGCGACGACGACGCCGTCGGTGCGCAGTTCCTGCCCTCCGGCCAGCGTCACGGAGCGCGCCGCGGTGTCCAGCCGGACCGCGCGTTCGCCGAGCAGCCATCGCGCCCCCAGCTCCTCGTACTCGTCCGCGTCGCCGAGCGCGAGCGCGTCGGTGTCGAGGTCGCCCTTGAGGAACTCCTTGGACAACGGGGGCCGGTCGTAGGGGGTGTGGCGCTCCTCGCCCACCACGACGATCTCGCCGTCATAGCCCTCCGCGCGCAGCGCGCGCACCGTGCTGAGACCGGCCAGTGACGCGCCGACGACGGTGATGCTCCTCATGCCGGTCCTCCGGGTGCCGAACACTGTGGCTCGCTGTCTCTAATAACACAACGCTCTTCGTTATACGCAACATGCTTTCCGCGGCGGCACGGGCTTGTCAAGGGAGATGCAGGCATTGGTTTGGCATGGTGCACCGAGATTCGCCATGCGCAACACTGCGGGGGTTACAGCGGGGGTACGTCCCCCAGCTCCAGCAGCAGGTCACCCAGATCACCGTCGGGCCCGGCGGCGGGGCCTTCCAGGGACTGCTCGCTCCAGATGACCTTGCCGCGGGCGATGTACCGCACGCCCCAGCGCCGGGCGAAGTGGGCGACCAGGAACAGCCCCCGGCCGCCCTCGTCGGTGGTGGCGGCGCGGCGCAGATGCGGTGAGGTGCTGCTGCCGTCGGCCACTTCGCAGATCAAGCTGTCCCCGTCGAGCAGCAGCCGGAGCCGGATGGGCTCGCCGCCGTAGCGGATGGCGTTGGTGACGAGCTCGCTGAGGATGAGTTCGGTCGTGAAGGAGATCTCGTCCAGGCCCCAGGCCGCCAGCCGGCGGGCGCACTCGGCGCGGAGGGGAGCGAGGGCGGCGGGGTCGGCGGGCACGTCCCAGTCGGCGACCCGGTCCGGGTCCGTGAGCCGGGTCCGGGCCACCAGCAGAGCGATGTCGTCACGGGGACGGTCGGGCAGCAGGGCGTCGAGGACCGCCCGGCAGGCTTGTTCGGGTGTCCGGTCGGGCTGTGCGAGGGCTCCTCGCAGGAGTTCGAGCCCGGTGTCCAGGTCGCGCTCGCGGTCTTCGACGAGCCCGTCCGTGTAGAGGGCGAGCAGGGAACCCTCGGCCGGCTCCAGTTCGGCGGTCTCGACGGGCAGACCGGCACCGAGGCCCAGCGGCGGCGCGACCGGAACATCAGGGAAGGTGACCGTGCCGTCGGGGCCGACGAGAGCCGGTCCCGGATGGCCGGCCCGGGCCACGGTGCACCGGCCGGAGACGGGATCGTAGATCGCGAACAGACAGCCGGCACCGGTGACGCCCGCGCCCTCACCCCGGGTGGCCTCACCGCCGTTCTCACCGCTGTCGTTGCTCTCGCTCTCGTCGATCCGGGCGACCAGCTCGTCCAGGTGGCTCAGCAGTTCGTCGGGGGACAGATCGAGGGCGCAGAAATTGTGGACCGCGGTGCGCAGCCGGCCCATGGTCGCGGCGGCGTGCAGTCCGTGGCCGACGACGTCGCCGACGACGAGGGCGACCCGGGCCCCGGGCAGCGGGATCACATCGAACCAGTCCCCGCTCACCCCGGCCTGGGCGGGCAGGTAGCGGTGGGCCACCTCCAGGGCCGACTGCTCGGGCAGGATGCGGGGCAGCAGGCTGCGCTGGAGGGTGACCGCCATGGCGTGCTCGCGGGTGTAGCGGCGGGCGTTGTCGATCGCGACCGCCGCACGGGCAGCCAGTTCCTCGGCGACCGCCAGGTCCTCCTCGGTGGAGGCGTCCTGCTCCGAGCGCCAGAAGTCGACCACCCCCAACGCCATGCCACGGGCCCGGAGCGGCACCGTGATCAGGGAACGCATCCCGAAGTCCAGGACGCGGCGCGCCCGTTCGGAATCCTGCGACCGCCAGCCGCGTGCCGCACGCAGATCGGACTCCAGCACGGCGCGGCCGCTGCGCAGCCCCTGTGCCTGGGGCGTCGTCGCCGGCCACGTGACCGCCTCGTCCACCGGGTTCAGCGGATGGTCGTCCCGGATGCCGTGCACGGCGGCCCGGTGCACGGTCGGGTTCGCCCCGTCCGGTTCCTCACCGCGCCGTACCGCGTCCAGCAGTTCGACGGTGGCGAAGTCCGCGAACCGGGGCACCGCGATCCGGGCCAGTTCCTCGGCCGTGCGGGCCACATCGAGGGTCGTGCCGATGCGCACCCCGGCGTCGTAGAGCAGTTGCAGCCGCTCCCGCGCGACCCGGGCACGGCCCGCGAGCGCGCGCAGCTCCGTGGTGTCCCGCAGGGTCGCCACGCTGCCGCCCGGCCCGCCGTGCGGGGCGGTGGGACGTACGTTGACCGCGAGCAGCCGCTCCCCCGCCAGGACCACCTCGTCGCTGACGGCCCGGCCCGAGGCCAGCAGCGCGGCGGCCGGCGAGGACAGGCCCAGTTCGGTGACGCGCCGGCCCGTCACGTCCCCGGGCAGGTCCAGCAGGCGGGCGGCCTCGTCGTTGGCCAGCAGCAGCCGTCCCTCGCCGTCGATGACGAGCACGCCCTCCCGGACCGAGTGCAGGACCGCGTCGTGGTGCTCGTACATCCGCGTCATCTCGGCCGGTTCCAGACCGTGCGTCTGCCGCCGCAGCCGCCGGCTCACCAGGGCCGAGCCGCCCGTGACCAGCGCCAGCCCGACGGCGGCGGAGCCGAACAGCAGCGGCATCTGTCCCATCACCCGCTGGTTCACGCTCTTGACGGTGATGCCCACGGACACCACGCCGACGACCTTGCCGGCTGGGTCCTTCACGGGGGCCATCGTGTCCACGGCGCGGCCGACGCCCGGTGTGTCGTACGTGTCCTGGTGCACCTTGCCGGCCAGCGAGTCCGCGTAGGTGCCGACGACGCGTTTGCCGATGAGGCGCGGGTCGGGGTGGGTCCAGCGGATGCCGGACGGGCTGAACGCGATGACGTAGGTGACCTTGGCCTGTTTCCGGGCCTGCTCCGCGCGCGGCTGGAGCAGGGCACTGGGGTCGGCCGATTTCATGGCGCTCAGGGTCCCTGGGGCGTTCGCGAACATCTCGGCGCCGACCAGCGAGCGCTCCCTGGCGTCCTGGAGGGTCGTGCTGCGGGCCTGGAGCACCAGGGCCACCACGGCGGCGACCACGAGCAACAGGACGACCCCCACCTGGAGGACGAGCACCTGACCGGCGACGCTGTGCACGCTCAGGAGAGAGCGCAGGCCTGCCCCTCGCCGCTGCGAGGCTCGCGGCCGGACCTCGGTCCCGGCCGGCCGCGCCGCACCCGGCGACCGGCCCGCACGCCGATGCATGGCCATACCTCCAGTATGGGTGGCCCCGGGCGGTGCGGGGCCGGGGCGTACGGCCGAATGGCCCGTCCACCCGCCGGAGGGGCCGTGCGGCAGGTGGACGGGCGGTACCGGGGCGGGCAGGGTCAGCCGAGGGGGCGTACGCCGAGCTTGTCCTGCAGCCAGGTGTGGAACTCGCCGATGTGGTGCTCGCTGGGCACCAGGACACCGCCCTTGGCGTAGAGCCGTGAGCTCATGCCCGGCTGGGTGCGCTCACAGGCGTCGAAGTCCTGCTGGTTGACGCGGTGGAAGAGTTCCACCGAGCGGTCCACGTCCTTGCCGCTCTCCACGACGTGCGGCAGGTACAGCCAGTCGCACTCCACGATGGTGTGGTCCGCCGCGAGGGGGTACATCCGGTGGAAGATCACGTGGTCGGGCACGAGGTTGATGAAGACCTGCGGCTTGACGGTGATGGCGTAGTAGCGGCGGTCCTGGTCCTCGGCGACCCCGGGAATGCGGTCCAGGCCCTCGGAGCCGTCCACGGTGAAGCCCTTGACCTCCTCACCGAACTCCGCGCCGTGGCCGACGTAGTACTGCGCCGCGTAGCCGTCGGCGAACTCCGGAAGGACCTCGGTGAGTTCGGGGTGGATCGTGGCGCAGTGGTAGCACTCCATGAAGTTCTCGATGATGAGCTTCCAGTTGGCCTTCACGTCGTAGGTGATCCGCCGGCCCACCGAGAGGTTCTCGATGCCGTAGCGCTCGATCGACTCGACGTCGCCGAGCCGCTCGACGACGGCCCCGATCACGTCCTCCTCGAAGGACGGCGGGTTGTCGGCCAGGCACACCCACACATAGCCCAGCCACTCCCGGACATGGACGTTGACCAGGCCGTACGCGGTGCGGTCGATGTCCGGCATCGAGGTCAGGTTGGGCGCGGCGACCAGCTTGCCGTCCAGGCCGTACGTCCAGGCGTGGTACGGGCACTGGAAGGCACGCTTGACCTCGCCGGACTCCTCGGTGCACAGCTTGGCGCCGCGGTGCCGGCAGATGTTCAGGAAGGCCTTGATCGAGCCGTCCCGGGAGCGGGAGACCAGCACGCTCTCACGGCCCACCTGGCAGGTGCGGAACTGGCCGGGCTCGGCCAGCTCCGAGGCACGGGCCACGCAGAACCACATGGTCTCGAAGACGCGCTCCTGCTCCAGGGCGAAGACGGCGGGGTCGGTGTAGTACTCGCCGGAGAGGGTGGCGATCAGGCTCGGGGGCAGATCGGTCGTGGTCATCGGTGTCACCTCGGAAGGGGGCGGACGCGCACGCGGCGCGGGTCGAAGAGGGCGATGGGGTGATCGGTGGTGCCGTCGATGGCCAGGTCGGCGATGATCTCGCCGATCACGGGCACGAACTTGAACCCGTGGCCGGAGAATCCGCAGGCCACCGTCACCTGCGGGTGCTCGGGGTGCCGGGCGAGGACGAAGTGCTCGTCCGGGGTGTTGCTGTACATGCAGGCCGCGGCCTTGAGGAAGCGGCCGGGCAGGGTGGGGATACGGGTGCGCAGATGCGCGGCCATGGCCTCGATCTCGTCCGGGTGGATCTGCCGGTCGAGGGTCTCGGGGTCGCTGGGGACGCCCTTGCGGAAGAAGGCGACCTTGGCGCCGCCGTCGGGGCCGTCGAGGGAGGGGAAGCCGTAGATCTGGGTGCCGTCGGGGTCCTCCCAGATGTAGACGGGGTGCCGGTCGGCGGCGAACGGGCCGGTGCCGCCCTCGGGCTGGAACCAGTACATGACCTGGCGTTCCACCGTCACCGTCACACCGAGGCCGGGCAGCAGCTTCGACGCCCAGGCCCCGGGGGCGAAGACGAGCCGGTCGGCGGTGTAGGCGCCGCGGTCGGTGACCACCCAGGCCTTGCCTCCCGGCCCGTCGGCCTCCCAGCCGAGGACCAGCTCGGCGAAGTGCAGTTCGGCGCCGTGGGCCCGGGCGAGATCCAGGTGCGCGGTGACCGTCGCCTCGGGCCGGGCGATGCCGGCCTTGCGCTCGTAGAAGGCGACGTCCTCGGCGGCCGGGTTGAAGGTGGGGAATCGGCGCCGGATGCCGGCGGCGTCGAGCACCTCGTGGTCCAGGCCCCACTGGCGGGCGCTGTTCAGGGTGCCGGCGAAGGCCGCGCTGTCCTCGCGGCCGATCATGAGACCGCCGGTCTCGGTGAAGACCTCGCGCCCGGAGTCGATGGCCAGCTTCTCCCACAGTTCGTGGGCGCGCAGCAGCAGGGGCACATAGGCCGGGTCCTCGAAGTAGGCCTGGCGGTAGATGCGGGAACCGCCGTGGCTGGAGCCGCGGTTGTGGGCCGGACCGAAGCGTTCCAGGCCGAGCACACGCAGGCCGCGGGCGGCGAGGTGACAGGCGGCCGCGCTGCCCATCCCGCCCAGGCCGACGACGATCACGTCGTACGAAGAGGCCATCTGTCCATCTCCTGGGAGTCGTGCCGGTGGTGGATCGGTGGGGGTGGTGGCCGTTTCAGCGCCGGATGCGCGTCATCTCGGGGTCGAACAGGGGCTCGGCCGCGGTGACGGCCGGCACCTTGGCGCCGAAGTACTCGATCTCCACCGGGGTTTCGGGGGCGGTGAGTTCGGCGGGGGCGTCGTCGTGGGCGGCGTCGACGGCCAGGACCTTCCGGTCGTCGCCGATCAGCCGGACGTTGTTGTCCGCCTGCCGGCTGCCGCCGTCCAGTTGGCAGGTGCCGGAGGTGACCAGGTGCTCGGTCCGTGCGGTCACAGGACCACCACCGAGCGCAGGACTTCACCGCGGTGCATCCGGTCGAACGCCGACTCCACCTCGTCCAGGGCGATGGTCTCGCTGACGAAGCCGTCGAGGTCGAAGCGGCCTTGCAGGTACAGGTCGATGAGGGCCGGGAAGTCGCGGGAGGGCAGGCAGTCGCCGTACCAGGACGACTTCAGCGCCCCGCCGCGGCCGAAGACGTCCAGCAGGGGCAGCTCGACGGTCAGCTCCGGAGTGGGCACGCCGACCAGGACGGCGGTGCCGGCGAGGTCCCGGGCGTAGAAGGCCTGCCGGTAGGTCTCGGGGCGGCCGACCGCGTCCACGACGACATCGGCGCCGAAGCCGCCTGTGAGGGAGCGGATGGCCTCGACGGCGTCGGTCCTGCCTGAGTGGACGGTGTCGGTGGCGCCGAACTCCTCGGCCCGCTTCAGCTTCCGCTCGTCGACGTCCACGGCGATGATCCGGCCGGCGCCGGCGACCTTGGCGCCCGCGATGGCGGCCATGCCGACGCCGCCGCAGCCGATGACCGCGATCGAGTCGCCGCGGCCGACGCCGCCGGTGTGGACCGCGGCGCCGAATCCGGCCATCACGCCGCAGCCGAGCAGCCCCGCCGCGGCGGCCGATGCGGTCGGGTCCACCTTGGTGCACTGGCCGGCCGCGACAAGGGTCTTCTCGGCGAAGGCTCCGATACCGAGGGCCGGGGTCAGCTCGCTGCCTCCCCCAGACTTCGTCCGGGAGGTGCCCCCAGTCAGGGTCATCGACTGGGTGGCGTTGTGCGTGGCGAAGCAGTACCACGGCTTGCCCTTGCGACAGGACCGGCAAGTGCCGCAGACGGCACGCCAGTTGAGGACGACGAAGTCGCCGGGCGCGACCTCGGTGACGCCCTCGCCGACCGACTCGACGACACCGGCCGCCTCATGGCCGAGCAGGAACGGGAACTCGTCGCCGATCCCGCCTTCGCGGTAGTGCAGATCGGTGTGGCAGACGCCGCAGGCCTGCACCTGCACCAGCGCCTCGCCCGGGCCGGGGTCCGGCACCAGGACTGTCTCCACCGACACCGGGGCGCCCTTCTTCCGGGCGACGACGGCGCGTACCTCGTGTGCCACGTGCTTCTCCTCGCTGAGGGGACTGCCGAAGGCGGCTTCGGCGCGATGTTCGGGACTGCGGGACGTCGATCGCTCCCCCGCAGTGATCGACGGAGGGAGAGGGTGGACTTCGCTGTGCGCGGCCGATCCGGCCAGTCGCTCGCTTGTTGCGCATTACGCACTGCGCATCGCTATAAGCAACGCTCAAACTGTCTGCTCCAGGGGCGACACCTGTCAAGAGGTCGGACACGCGGACTTCAGCGCCCCTGACCGGACGTCCCGGCACGACACGCGGCCGGCCGGCCCCCCGAGGGGCCGGCCGGCCGCGTGTGTCGTCAGGTTCGGTCGCGCGTGCCGTCAGCTGCGCTCGGCGCCGCTCTCCCGCAGGTCGTCGCGACGGTCCCCGCCGGCCG
Organism: Streptomyces camelliae; assembly: GCF_027625935.1. Lineage (NCBI taxonomy): Bacteria > Bacillati > Actinomycetota > Actinomycetes > Kitasatosporales > Streptomycetaceae > Streptomyces > Streptomyces camelliae. The sequence goes on along the minus strand of NZ_CP115300.1, from coordinate 8,679,617 downwards.
CCGCGGACCGGGACCGGCCGGGCATCGCACTGGCCTCGGCCAGCGTGAGCCCTCGCGTCTCCTCGGCCCATGCCACGGACACCAGCAACCCCACCAGGGTGATGCCGGCGCCGATCAGCATGGTCGGGCCGATGCCCAGCCTGTCCAGGGAGACCGGCAGCAGATAGGTGCCCGCCGCGGCCCCGATGCGGCTGATCGAGGTGGCCACACCACCCGCGGTGGCCCGGATACCGGTGGGGAACAGCTCGTTGGGATACGTCCACTCCAGCACCGTGGGACCGCCCGAGAAGAGGGCATAGGCGCAGAAGCACAGGATGACCACCGCCACGGGGAGGGCGTTGCCGCCACCGAGCACCGCGAGCGGAATCACCATCAGGGCGAACGACCACACCATGACGGGACGGCGTCCCACCCGGTCCACCATGCGCAGCGCGGGGATACAGCCCAGCACGAACACCACGCTGATCAGCGCCGAGCCCAGATTGCTGCCGTTGCCCTCACTGAGCCCGAAGGAGCCGAGGATGGTGGGGCCGAAGGTGTACAGGGCGAACATCGGCGTGATCTGACACATGTAGAACAGCCCGCAGAAGAGAGTCCGCCGCAGATAGACCCCCTGGAACAGATCGCGGAAGCGGCTCTGTTCCACCGCCTGCTCGGCCGCCGAGGCGGCGAGCAGGTCCTCGATCGACACCGTGCGTCCGATGGCCCGTTCGATCGCCTTCTGCGCGTCGGCGGTGCGGCCCTTGCTGACCAGCCACAGCGGCGACTCGGGCGTACCGATCCGCATCATCAGGATCAGAGCGCTCAGCACGGCGCCCGAGGCGAGCATCCACCGCCAGGTGCCATGGCCGCCGATCTCCGCCATCACGTAGCCGATCGTGTAGGCCGCGGCAGCGCCGACGTACCAGGCGAGGATGAGGATGCCGAGCAGTCGGCCCCGATGCCGGTTCGGCACCCATTCGGCCAGCAGGGACGTCGCGATCGGATAGTCGGCGCCGATGGCGATGCCGAGTACGAAGCGCAGCACGACCAGCTGCCAGGCCTCGGTGGCGAACACCGACAGCACCGATACGCCGACCAGGACCGCCAGGTCGATGGTGTACATCGCCTCGCGGCCGAGCTTGTCGGTGACGGCCCCGAAGAACAGGCCGCCCACGAAGATGCCGACCAGCGCGGCGGCACCGATGAGGCTCTCGTCCCCCGTGGTCAGGTGCAGCTCGCCGCTCATGCCGACCAGCGCGACGCCGATGATGCTGAGCAGATAGCCGTCCAGGAACGGGCCGCCCGCGCAGGCCCAGGTGAGTTTTCGATGGAACTTGTTCAGTGGCGCCTCGTCGACGGCACGAATGGACATCCGACCTCCCGGAGTGGGGGACTGTGGGGCCGTTTCAGCGGCTCACATCTCAACTCTCGGTTGCGCTTAGCAAAACGCATTTCTGCATACGCAACGGAACATCGATCGCGCGCCGCCGTCAAGGCACGGGACGGAAGTCCTTGACGACACTTCACGACATCCTCATCATGTTGCGTATTGTGAAACAAATTTCATATTGAGAGACGCAGGTTGCGTAATGAGCAACGAGAGCGACGGCCGCGGGCCGTCCGGGCACACGGACTCCTCCCACCGGCCGGAATCCCCGGTGCAGTCGGTCGACCGCGCCACGGCCATCCTTGAGTTACCGGGCCGCCAGGACGAGGCGGGCGTCACCGAGATCGCCGCCGAGCTGGGCGTGCACAAGTCGACGGCCTCCCGGCTCGCCACCGCACTGGAACTGCGCGGACTCATCGAACAGACGGAGGAGCGCGGCAAGTACCGCCTCGGCCTCGGTCTGATCCGCCTGGCCGGCGCCGCCACCGTACGGCTGGACCTCTCCCGGCAGAGCCGCCCGGTGCGCGAGCAGCTGGCGGCACAGGTCGCCGAGGCCATCAACATCGCCATCCTGCGGACACAGCCGAAGAGCGCCCGCACCGACGGCTGCGCCTACAGCGTCGGGGAACTCGAAACGGGCCTCAACGCCGTGGCCGCGCCGGTGTTCACCTTCACCGGGCAGGTGGTGGCCGCGCTCAGCGCCTCGGGACCGTCCTTCCGGCTGACCGAACAGAGACTGCCGGAGGTCGGCGCGACGGTACGGGCCGCGGCGGAGAAGATCTCCAGCCGGCTCGGCCACCTCGGCCGCCCTTGAGCCCACGAGCGAGTTGCAAATAACGCAACCTGATGCGCAATAAGAACGCCACCCTTGACCTGTCGGCCACCACACCCGACCATGTTGCGTATCACTCAAATAGTTGCGCAATGCGCACCCAGGGAGGATGTCATGTCCCCTCGACCGCAGCCCGGCCGCGAGTTCGTCCTCACCCTTTCCTGCCCTGACCGGGCCGGTCTCGTCCACGCCGTGAGCACCTATCTCGTCACGCACTCCGGCAACATCCTGGAGAGCCAGCAGTTCGACGACCGGCTTCAGGACCGCTTCTTCATGCGGGTGCATTTCGACGTCTCGGACCCCGGAGTGACCCTGGAGGATCTGCGCACCGGTTTCGGCCCGGTCGCCGAGGCGTACCGGATCACCTGGAAGCTGCACGACGCCTCGACCCCGACCCGCACGCTGATCATGGTGTCGAAGTTCGGCCACTGCCTGAACGACCTGCTCTTCCGCAAGTCCACGGGCGCGCTCAACATCGAGATCCCGGCGATCGTCTCCAACCACCGCGACTTCGAGGCGCTGGCGCAGAACTACGGCATCCCCTTCCACCACGTCCCGGTGACACCGCAGACCAAGGCGGAGGCAGAAGCCCGGCTGCTCCAGCTCGTCGACGAGCTGGACATCGACCTCGTGGTGCTCGCCCGGTACATGCAGATCCTCTCCGACGACCTGTGCAAGGAGCTCGACGGCAGGGCCATCAACATCCACCACTCCTTCCTGCCGAGCTTCAAGGGGGCGCGGCCGTACGTCCAGGCGCACCGGCGCGGCGTCAAGCTCGTCGGGGCCACGGCGCACTACGTCACACCCGACCTGGACGAGGGCCCGATCATCGAGCAGGACGTCGTCCGCGTGAACCACTCGCACGCCCCGGACGAGCTGGTCACCCTCGGCCGTGACGTCGAGGCACAGGTGCTCGCCCGCGCCGTGGAGTGGCACAGCGAGAACCGTGTGCTGGTCAACGGCAACTGCACGGTCGTCTTCCGCTGACGGGAGGGGCATGGCCGCGGTCCGGCCCCGAGCCTCCCGGCCCACGGTGACCCGCGACCGGGGTCTCCACGGGGGCGGCCACGCCGTGGTATACCGGCGTGACCGGGCCGCGGGACGGGGACGCCGCCCTGCCCCATCGCCTCCGCCGTATACCCGGGACACCGGGACCTCAGTGCGTATAGTTGCGCTATGAGCAACTACGTTGCAAATGGCGAAACAGCGGGTCCCGCTGTGAACGGGGTGCAGTCCGTCGACCGTGCGGTCAGCGTGCTGGAGATTCTCGCCCAGCGCGGCGAGGCGGGCGTCAGCGAGGTCGCCGCCGAGATCGACGTCCACAAGTCGACCGCGTTCCGTCTGCTCGGCGCGCTGGAGGCGCGCGGTCTGGTCGAGCAGGCGGCCGAGCGGGGAAAATACCGGCTGGGCTTCGGGATCGTGCGCCTCGCGGGCGCGGTCGCCGGCCGGCTCGACGTCACCCAGCAGGGCCGGGCGGTGTGCGAGCGGCTCATAGACGAGATCGGCGAGACCGTCAACATCGCGGTGCTCCAGGAGCACTACGCGGTCAACCTCTACCAGGTACGCGGGCCCGGCGCGGTCGGCACGCACAACTGGGTCGGACAGCTCACGCCGGTCCACGCCACGTCCAGCGGCAAGATCCTGCTGGCCCACCTGTCGGAGACGGCGCGCGCCCAGGTGCTGGCGGCCTCCGGGTTGCAGAAGCTGACGCCGCACACCCTGACCGCCAGGACGAAGCTGGAGAAGAACCTCGCCGAGGCGCGCGAGCGCGGCTACGCGGTGACGCTGGAGGAACTGGAGATCGGCCTGCACGCCATGGCGGCACCGATCCGCGCCCGCGACGGCGAGGTCATCGCGGCCCTCAGCGCGTCCGGGCCGGCCTACCGATTCACCGAGGAACGCCTCCACGAACTCGCCCCGGCGCTGCTCCATGGCGCGCGGGAGATCAGCCACCGGATGGGTTACCTGGGCTGAGTCACCCCTGACTCGCGAACCCGGGATGTGCAGGGCCTGCCGAGGAACAGCGAGGCGGGCCGGTGTCTTCACCGGCCCGCCTCGCTTCCTGCGTCGACCGGAACGGTCAGGCAGTTCCCTCGGTGTATTCCACGGCCGCGTCCAGCAGCCAGTCCGTCAGGTAACCCGCGAAGGACGAGCGCACCAGGATCCAGAACCCGGCCCTGGTCTCGTCGCGGGCGACGAGGACGACCTGGGTGCGGGCCAGGGTGGTCTGGGCGCAGCGGCCGGGGCCGAAGGCGCTCGGGTGGAGGTCCAGCGAGCAGCCGTGGGAGAGCAGGTCACGGGCGCGGGGGCCGGTGACCAGAAGGGTGGTGCGCTGCGCCGAGACGTCGGTCACCGAGACGTGCTCGTCGCCCGCCGCCGCACGGATGCGGCTCTCCAGCTCACGCTCCGCACCGGGCTGTCCCAGCACCAGCCATTCGTCCGGGCCCAGCCACACCACGGTCAGCTCGCCCGCACGGACGACGGCGTCGGGTTCCAGGGGCAGTTGGAGCCCCAGGGCGAGTCCCACGGCGTCCGCCGCCGGGCTCTTGGCGTCGAGGCGGACGTTCACCTGGGCCAGGAAGGGGACTTCGGCCAGCCGGACCGCGCCCCCGGAGGAGCGGGTCGCGGCGGCCAGGCGGTCGGCGGCATGCGCCAGCGGGCTGCGCTGCCGGGCGGTCAGGGCGGTGTCAGCCATCGCGGCGGGCTCCCTCGGGGTCGTAGAGGACGGGGCCGGCGACGGTCACCGGGAGCAACCGGTCGCCGACGGGTGCGTAGAGGCGGTCGCCGATGCGGTCCCGGCCGCCCTTGATCAGGGCGAGCGCGAAGGTCCGGCCGAGCGCCGCGCTGCGGTAGCTGGAGGTGACGTGGCCGAGCATCGGCACCGGCGGGGCCGGCAGTTCGCTGTCGGCGACCAGCTGGGTGCCCTCCGGGAGGAGGGCACCGGAGTCGTCCGGAAGCAGGGCGACCAGGTGCTTGCGGTCGGGGCGGACGGTGTCGGCGCGGGCGTAGGAGCGCTTGCCGATGAAGTCGGGCTTCTTCTTGGACACCGCCCAGCTCATGCCGAGATCCTGCGGGGTGACCGTGCCGTCGGTGTCCTGGCCGATGATCGGGTAGCCCTTCTCGGCGCGCAGGACGTGCATGGTCTCGGTGCCGTAGGGGGTGATGCCGTACGGGGCACCCGCCTCGTACACGGCTTCCCACAGGGCGAGGGCGTCCCACGGGGACACATTGATCTCATAGGCGAGTTCGCCGGAGAAGCTGATCCGGCAGACGCGCGCGTCGATGCCGGCGACGGTCGTCTCGCGCCAGGCCATGAACGGGAAGTCGTCGTTGGCGACGGCGAGTCGAGGCGCCAGTGCGCCGAGGACCGCGCGGGACTTCGGGCCGACCAGGGCGACGGTGGCCCACTGCTCGGTGACCGATGTGCAGTGCACCCGCAGATCGGGCCACTCGGTCTGCAGCCACTCCTCCATCCAGTCCAGGACGGCCGCCGCGTTGCCGGTCGTGGTGGTGACCAGGAAGCGGTCCTGGGCGAGCCGGATGACCGTGCCGTCGTCGAAGACCATCCCGTCCGGGCGGCACATCACGCCGTAGCGGATCATGCCGACCTTCAGGGTGCTCATCATGTTGGTGTAGAGCAGGTCGAGGAAGCGCCCGGCGTCCGCGCCCTGTACGTCGATCTTGCCGAGCGTGGAGGCGTCCATGAAGCCCACGCTGTCGCGGGCGGCACGGCACTCGCGCAGCACGGCGGTCTCCATGTCCTCGCCGGCCTGCGGGTAGTACCAGGGCCGCTTCCACTGCCCGACGTTCTCGAAGAGGGCGCCGTGCTCGACGTGCCAGCCGTGCAGGGCGGTCGTGCGGATCGGGTCGTGCAGCGCGCCGCGGTCCCGGCCCGCGAGGGCGGCGAAGGAGACGGGGGTGTACGGCGGCCGGAAGGTGGGCAGGCCGAGCGCCGAGATGTCCACGCCGAGGAGTTCGGCGACCACCCCGCTGGCCAGGACACCGCCCGTCTTGCCCTGGTCGTTGGCGGTACCGGCCGTGGTGTAGCGCTTGGTGTGCTCCACCGAGTGCAGACCCGCCCCGGTGGCCCGCGCCAGGTCGTCGACGGTGACGTCACGCTGGAGGTCGACGAACCGGGGGACGCCGGTGGCAGCCGGGACGGTGAAGACCTGCATGGGCGGGGTGTGCGGCTGGGCGGCCACGGCCGGAAGGGCGGGTGCCTCGGCGGTGTAGCCCTCCGCCTCGATCGCGCGGGCGCCGGCTGCCGCGCCCTGCGCGAGGACGGTGGCGAGGTCGAAGGCACCGTTCGCGCTGCCGGCGACCTCGACCGCCTGACGGCAGCTGTCGGGGACGAACGTGCCGAGGACGTCGTCGTGGCGGAGCTTGCCGCCCGCCTGGCTGAACAGGTGCGCGACCGGGTTCCAGCCGCCGGAGACCAGGAGCAGGTCGACGGCGAACTCCCGCTGTCCGGCGGACTCCCCGTACGGGGCGACCGTCACGGCGGTGAGGCGCTGCGCGCCTTGTGTTCCGGTGACCGCGTGGCCGGCCAGCACCTCGATCCCGGCGGACCGGGCGCGCTCGGCCCACTGACCCGGCTCGGGCCGGGCGTCGACGATCGCCGCGATGTCCACGCCGGCCGCCGCCAGGTCGAGCGCGGCGGCGTAGGCGCTGTCGTTGGTGGTGAACACCACCGCGTGCCGGCCCGGCACGACGGCGTGCCGGTGCAGGTACGTCCGCGCCGAGGCCGCCAGCATCACGCCGGGGCGGTCGTTGTCGCCGAACGCCAGCGACCGCTCGTGGGCACCGGTGGCGAGGACGACCCGCCGGGCACGGATGCGCCAGACCCGCTCACGGGAGACGTTCGCCGGGGCGTCGGCCCCGAGGTGGTTCGTACGGCGCTCGACGGCGAGGACGTGGTTGTCGTCGTAGTGGCCGAAGACGGTGGTGCGGCGCAGGACACGCACCTCGGGGGCGGCTTCGAGCCGGGCACGCGTCGCCGCCACCCAGTCCAGGTGTTCCCCGGCGCCGAGCAGGCTGCCGCCGGGTTCCGGCTGGTCGTCGGCGAGGATGACGCGGGCGCCGCTGTTCGCTGCCGCCGCCGCGGCCGCCAGGCCGGCCGGTCCGGCACCGACGACCAGCAGGTCGCAGTGCGCGTGTACGGCGTCGTAGCGGGCGGGGTCCGGTTCGGTGGCGAGGCGGCCCTGACCCGGGAGGCTGCTCGCGACCAGGCCGTCGTAGAGCTCGACGGTCGTGGCGGGGAGCATGGGCTCGGGGAAGGGGGCCTCGATCTGGACGACCGCGTTGGGTTCTTCGACGCCGGCGGAGAAGATCCCTCTGGGGCGGCCGAGTTTGATGCTGGTGCCGGCTTGGATGACGCCGTTGGCGAGGAGGGCGGAGGCGAGGGTGTCGCCTCGGTAGCCCTGGTATTCGGTGCCGTCGAAGGTGAAGGTGAGGGGGGTCTCGCGGTCGATCCTGCCGCCGGTGACGAGGCGGTGCGGTTGGCTCGCGAGCCGTGCCGGGGGCTCCGCCCCCTGGACCCGCGTCGGCCCCGCCGGTGGTGCCGGACTCGGCTCGGAGGTGACCGGATGCGGCTGAGACGTCACCGGACGCGGCTCCACCGTCTCCGGGCGCTCCTCCCCCGCCCGGTACACCGCCAGGATCTCGTTGGTCGAGGTGTCCCGCACCGCGTTGAACCACTTGCGGCAGCCCGCCGCGTGGCTCCAGCGTTCGGCGAAGGGACCCTTCGGGTTGTCGCGGAAGAAGAGATAGCGGGCCCACTCCTCGTCGGTGAGGGCGGCGGGGTCCTCCGGGTAGGGGACGTGGGCCTGGCCGCCGTAGTGGAACTCGGCCTCGTCGCGGGGCCCGCACCACGGGCAGGAGATCAGCAGCATGGTTCGGCTCCCTAGTGGGCCACCGCGGCCGCGCCGTGCTCGTCGACGAGCGCGCCGGTGGTGAAACGGTCGAGCGAGAAGGGGGCGTTGAGGGCATGCGGGGTGTCGTGCGCGATGGTGTGGGCGTACACCCAGCCGACGCCCGGCGTCGCCTTGAAACCGCCGGTTCCCCAGCCGCAGTTGAGGTAGAGGTTGTCGACCGGGGTGAGGCCGACGATGGGCGAGGCGTCGGGGCTGACGTCGACGATGCCGCCCCAGGTGCGCAGCACATGGGCGCGGGCGAACACCGGGAAGAGCTCCAGGGCGGCGGACATCTGCTCCTCGATGATGTGGAACGCGCCGCGCTGCGTGTACGAGTTGTACGCGTCGATGCCCGCGCCCATCACCAGCTCGCCCTTGTGCGCCTGGCTGACGTACACGTGGACGGCGTTCGACATGACCACCGTGGGGTGGACCGGCTCCAGCAGCTCGGAGACGAGGGCCTGCAACGGGTGGCTCTGGAGCGGGAGTTCGATGCCCGCCATGGCGGCGAGGACCGAGGTGTGGCCGGCCGAGCACAGGGCCACCTTGCCGGCGGCGATGGGACCGAGGCTCGTCTGTACGCCGACCACCCGGCCGTCGACCACGTCCAGCCCCGTGACCTCGCAGTTCTGGATGATGTCGATGCCGGCCGCGTCCGCGGAGCGGGCGAAGCCCCAGGCGACGTAGTCGTGCTTGGCGATGCCGGCGCGCGGCTGGTAGGTGCCGCCGAGGACCGGGTAGCGCACGTCGGGTGAGATGTTGACGATCGGGCAGACCTCTTTGACCGCTTGCGCGTCGAGCCACTCGGCGTCGACCCCGTTGAGCCGGTTGGCCTCGACCCGGCGCACGCTGTCGCGGACGTCCTGCAGGCTGTGGGCGAGGTTCAGCACACCGCGCTGGGAGAAGAGGATCGGGTAGTCGAGCTCCTCCTCCAGCCCCTCCCACAGCTTCAGCGCGTGCTCGTAGATGCCCGCGCTCTCGTCCCAGAGGTAGTTGGAGCGGATGATCGTGGTGTTGCGGGCCATGTTGCCGCCCGCGAGCCAGCCCTTCTCCAGGACGGCGACGTTGGTGATGCCGTGGTTCTTCGCCAGGTAGTGGGCGGTGGCCAGGCCGTGTCCGCCGCCGCCCACGATCACCACGTCGTACGACCGCTTCGGCTCGGGGGTGCGCCAGAGCCAGTCCGGGTGGTCGGGGAGGTCGGCGCCGGGGGTGCGGGGGCTCATCGGGCGTCTCCTGAGGTGCCGGAAAGGTGCGGATAGAGCGGGTGCTTCGCGGCCAGCGCCGCGGTGCGGGCGCGCAGCGCGGCCACGTCCGGCTCGGGCTGGAGGGCCAGCGCGATCACGTCGGCGACCTCGGCGAAGTCCGCCTCGGTGAAGCCCCGGGTGGCCAGCGCCGGCGTGCCGATGCGCAGGCCGGAGGTGACCATGGGCGGGCGCGGGTCGAAGGGGACGGCGTTGCGGTTGACGGTGATGCCGATCTCGTGCAGCAGGTCCTCGGCGTGCTTGCCGTCGAGTTCGGAGTCCCTCAGGTCCACGAGGACGAGGTGGACGTCCGTGCCGCCGGTCAGGACCTTCACGCCGGCCGCGGCCGCGTCGGGCCGGGTCAGGCGCTCGGCGAGGATGCGGGCGCCGGCGAGGGTCCGGGCCTGGCGCTCGGCGAACTCGGGCGATGCGGCGACCTTGAAGGAGACCGCCTTCGCGGCGATGACGTGCTCCAGCGGGCCGCCCTGCATCCCGGGGAACACCGCCGAGTTGATCTTCTTGGCGAGGTCGGCGTCGTTGGTGAGGATGACGCCGCCACGGGGACCGCCGAGGGTCTTGTGCGTGGTGGTGGTGACCACATGGGCGTGCGGGACGGGGCTGGGGTGCAGTCCGGCGGCGACCAGGCCCGCGAAGTGCGCCATGTCGACCATGAGGAGGGCGCCGACCTCGTCGGCGATCCGGCGGAAGGCCGCGAAGTCCAGCTGCCTCGGGTACGCCGACCAGCCCGCGATGATCATCTTGGGGCGGTGTTCCTTGGCGAGCCGCTCCACCTCGCCCATGTCGACGAGGTTGTCCGCCTCTGAGACGTGGTACGGCACGACATTGAGCATCTTGCCGCTGTAGTTGATGCGCATGCCGTGGGTGAGGTGACCGCCGTGCGCGAGGTCGAGCCCGAGGATGGTGTCGCCGGGCTTCAGCAGAGCGAAGAAGGCGGCGGTGTTGGCCTGGGCGCCCGAGTGCGGCTGGACGTTGGCGAAGCCCGCGCCGAACAGGGACTTGATGCGTTCGATCGCCAGCCGCTCGGTGACGTCGACGTGTTCGCAGCCGCCGTAGTAGCGGCGCCCGGGGTAGCCCTCGGCGTACTTGTTGGTCGCGACCGAGCCCTGCGCCTCCATCACGGCGGTGGGCGCGAAGTTCTCGGAGGCGATCATCTCCAGGGTGGACTGCTGGCGGTGCAGCTCGGCCCGGAGGGCTTCGTGGACCTCGGGGTCCAGCTCGGCAAGGGGCGTGTTCAGCGCGTTCATGCGGAGTTCGCGTTCCTCTCGGCGGCCTCGACGACGTTGGCGAGCAGCATCGCCCGGGTCATGGGTCCCACTCCCCCGGGCATCGGTGCGAGCCATCCGGCGACCTCGGCGGCCTCCGGGTGGATGTCGCCGACGAGTCCGTGCTCGGTGCGGGTGATGCCGACGTCCAGGACGGCCGCGCCGGGGCGCAGCATGTCCTTGGTGATCAGTGCGGGCGAGCCGGCCGCCGCGACGACGATGTCCGCCTCGCGTACGTGCCAGGCCAGGCCCTTGGTTCCGGTGTGGCAGAGGGTGACGGTGGCGTTCTCGGAGCGGCGGGTGAGCAGCAGTCCGATCGGCCGTCCGACGGTGATGCCCCGGCCGACGACGCACACGCGCGCTCCGGCGAGCGGCACGTCGTAGCGGCGCAGCAGTTCCACGATGCCGCGTGGGGTGCAGGGCAGCGGGGCGTCGACGCCGAGGACGAGCCGGCCCAGGTTGACCGGGTGCAGTCCGTCGGCGTCCTTGGCGGGGTCCATGCGGGCGAGGACGGCGTTGGTGTCCAGGTGGCGCGGGAGCGGGAGCTGGACGATGTAGCCGGTGCAGGCCGGGTCGGCGTTGAGTTCGTCGATGACGTCCTCGACCTGCTGCCGGCTTGCGTCGGCGGGCAGTTCGCGGCGCAGGGAGGCGATGCCCACCTGTGCGCAGTCGCGGTGCTTTCCGGCGACGTAGGCGCGGCTGCCGGGGTCGTCGCCGACCAGGACGGTGCCAAGGCCGGGCGGGCGGCCGGTGGTTGCGGTCAACTTGGCCACACGTTCGGCGAGTTCGCGCCGGATGTCGGCGGCAGTGGCCTTGCCGTCAAGCAGTTGTGCGGTCACCGGTGGTGTTCCTTCCCCTGGGCTAGCCACGGAGGCGGGACATGGTCGGGTCGAACAGCGGCTCCTCGGCCACGACCGCCTCGATGCGCTGGTCGAAGTAGCCGATGTGCACCGTGGTGCCGGGGGTGGCCAGCTCCGCCGGGAGCCAGGCGTAGGCGATGCCCTTGCCGACGGTGTAGCCGTAGGCGGCGCTGGTGACGTACCCGACGGCGCGGTCACCGTCGTACACCGGCTCCTTGCCCATGACGACGGCCTGCGGGTCGGCGATGGTGAGGCAGGACAGCCTGCGCCGTACGTCCGCCTTGCGGCGCTCCAGCGCGGCCTTGCCGACGAAGTCGCCCTTGTCGAGCTTGACGGCGAAGCCGACGCCGGCCTCGTAGGGGTCGTGCTCGTAGGTCATGTCGGTGCCGAAGGAGCGGTAGCCCTTCTCCAGGCGGAGGCTGTTGAAGGCGCCGCGGCCGGCGATGATGCCGCCGAGCGGCTGGGCGGCCGCCCAGAGGGTGTCCCACAGCTTCTGGCCCTGGTCGGCGGTGGTGTACAGCTCCCAGCCGAGCTCGCCGACGTACGACAGACGCATCGCCGTGACCGGGACGCTGCCGATGTAGGCGCGCTTGGCGCGGAAGTACTTCAGGCCGTCGCCCGAGAAGTCCTCGTCGGTCAGGGGCTGCAGCACCTCCCGGGCGAGCGGGCCCCACAGGCCGATGCAGCAGGTGCCGGCGGTGATGTCGCGGACCTGGACCGTGCCGTCGGCGGGCAGGTGGCGGGTGAACCAGTCGAGGTCGAGGTTGCCGTTGGCGCCGACCTGGAAGAGGTCGCGGGCGAGGCGGGCCACCGTGATGTCGCTGCGGATGCCGCCGTCCCGGTCCAGGAGCAGGGTGTACGTCACCGAGCCGACGGACTTGGCGACCTTGCCGGTGACCAGCCCTTCCAGGAAGTCGGCGGCACCGGGGCCGCTGACCTCCAGGCGCTTGAGGGCCGTCATGTCGTACATCGCGACCGTCTCGCGGGTGACCTGGGCCTCGGCGCCGACGATGGGCGACCAGTAGCGTGCGGCCCAGTCGTTGGGGGTGGGGATCGAACGGCCCTCGACCAGCCCGGCATTCGCCTCGTACCACTGCGGGCGCTCCCAGCCGTTCGCCTCCAGGAAGAACGCGCCGTGTTCCTGCTGGCGGGCGTAGAAGGGGCTGGTGCGGATCGGGCGGGGCTTCCCGGTCGGCTGGAGGGGGTGGAGGATGTCGTAGACCTCGACGAAGTTCTGGCAGTCGCGGGCCAGGACGTACTCCGGGGACAGCTGGTGCGGCTCGAAGCGGTTGACGTCGCACTCGTGCAGGTCGAAGGAGGAGCAGTGGCCGTCGACCAGCCACTCGGCGACGGCCCGGCCGACGCCCGCGGAGTGGGTGACCCACACGGCCTCGGCGACCCAGAAACCCTTGACGTCCGGGGACTCGCCGAGCAGCGGGTAGCCGTCGGTGGTGAAGGAGAACAGGCCGTTGATGCCCTCCTCGACCTTGGCCTCGCCTGTCGAAGGGAGCAGGGACTGCGTCTCGGTCCAGGCGTCCTCGAAGTCCTCCTCCGTGAACTTCAGGACGGAGGGCATCTGGTCGGCCTCGTCCACGGAGAGGATGTCGTCGGCGGAGACGGGCATGGGCCGGTGGCCGTAGTAGCCGATGCCGAGGCCGTCGTAGCGGTCGCGGTAGTAGAGGTCGGCGTCCTGGTGGCGCAGGATCGGGCGGACCGCCTCCTCGGTCTGGCCTGCGAGGGCGGGGACCGGCCCGGTCCAGGCGAGCTGGTGGGCGAGCGGGGTGAGGGGCAGGTTCATCCCGACCATACGGGCGATCTTCGGGCCCCAGATGCCGGCGCAGCACACGACGATGTCGGCGGGCAGCTCGCCCTGGTCGGTCACCACGCCGGTGACGCGGCCCTCGCTCTGCTGGATGCCGAGGACCTCGTGCCGGGCGAGGAAGCGCACACCGCGCTCGGTGGCCCGGCGGATCTGGGCCTCGACGGCGAGGACGGCCTTGGCGAGACCGTCGGTGGGGATGAACAGGCCGCCGAGGATCTTGTCCCGGTCGACCAACGGGTGCCGCTCCACGCATTCGTCGGGGCTCAGCAGCTGCGCCTCGATGCCCCAGGCGGTGATCCAGCCGTGCCGGCGGTGCAGCTCGGCGAGGCGCTCGGCGGTGGTCGCCACCTCCAGGCCGCCGACCTGCAGGAAACAGGGCTTGCCGTCGACGTCGAGGGAGCAGAACTTCTCGACGGTGTAGCGCGCCAGCTCCGTCATGGTCTTCGAGGGGTTCGTCTGGAAGACCAGGCCCGGAGCGTGCGAGCTGGATCCGCCCGTGGCCGGGAGGGGGCCCTGGTCGACCACGGTCACCTCGGTCCAGCCGCGTGCGGAGATCTCGTCCGCCAGGGCCGCTCCCACGACGCCCGCTCCGATGATCACCACTCGGGGTCCCGCCATCGCCCAACCTCCGAACTTGAAACCGGCCTAGTTGCTTTCTGCGCAACTCGATTCAGGTTGCGCAACTCAATGTGCCCGCCGCCAGGAGGGGTGTCAAGGGGGCGGTGACATCGGAGAACGGGCCGGAAGACGGCAACGCCCGGCAGGCGGTGCGCACAGGTGCACACCGCCTGCCGGGCGTCCTCAGCGGCCCTTTCCGACCTGTGCTACTTCAGCCAGGCATCGACCTTGTCGCGGTTCGCGTCGACCCACTTCTTGGCCGCCGCGTCGTCCGACATCTTGTCCACCGCGATGTACTTGGCGACGGTGTTCTGGTCGTCGTTGGTCCAGTGGAAGTTCTTCACCAGGTTGTATGCCGGACTGCCCGACTTGGCGAACTGCGCGCTGACGATCTTGTCCAGGTCGTACACGGGATAGTCGCAGGCCACCTTCGCCGCGTCGGCGTCGCAACCCGTCGTGTAGCTGGGCAGGTTGACCTTCACCAGGGGCACCTCGGACATGAACCACTGGGGCTCGTAGAAGTAGCCGATCACCCACTGCTTGTTCTTCTCGGCCGTCCGGTAGGCCTGGATGAGCGCGGTCTCGCTGCCCGCGTACACCACCTTGAAGTTCAGCTTCAGATTCTTGACCAGGGCCGCGTCATTGGTGACGTAGGAGGGGTCGCCGTCGAGCAGCTGGCCCTTGCCGCCCGACTCGGAGGTCTTGAAGTTGTCGGCGTACTTGTCGAGGTTCTTCCAGTCGGTGATGTCCGGGTGCGCCTTGGCCAGCCACGGCGGAACGAACCAGCCGATGACGCCCTTGTTGCCGGTCGAACCCGCCTCCACGGCCGTCTTCTGGCCGGTGATGTACTTCTTCTTCAGATCGTCGTGGCCCCAGTTCTCCAGGACGGCGTCGACCTCGCCGGTCCCGAAGCCCTGCCAGGCGATCTCCTCCTTCAGGTCCTTCTTCTGGACCGTACAGCCGAGGTCGTGCTGCGCCACGTACGCGACGACCGCCGCGTCCGCCTCGTAGCCCACCCACGGGTTGACGGCCAGGTTGAAGGTGCCGCACTTGCCGCCCGAGGACTTCGCGCCCGCGGAGGTGCTGTCGCCGACCTTCGCCCCCGAGCAGGCCGTGAGGGTGAGGCCGAGGACGGCCAGGCCGGCCGCGCCGGCTCGCCAGTGTTGTGCCATGGTGTCGTGCTCCTTATGCCCTGGTGCGTCGTGCCGCAGCCTGAGTGATCCGGTCGAACATGACTCCCAGCAGTACGATGGCGAGCCCCGCCGCCAGCCCCTTGCCGTACAGCTGTCCCTGCGAGAATCCGGCCACGACGTCGTAGCCGAGGGCGCCGGCCCCTACCAGGCCGCCCACCACAACCATCGACAGCACATAGATCAGGCCCTGGTTGGTCGCCAGTGTCAGGGCGCTGCGTGCCATCGGCAGCTGAACCTTGGTGATGATCTGCCAGGTGTTGCACCCGGCCGAGGTGGCCGCCTCCACGGTCGTCTCCGGCACGTTCCGCACCCCGTCCGCGATGATCTTGATGGCGACGGGCGCCGCGTAGACGACGGCCGCGACGATCGCGGTGAACCGGGTCGCGCCGAAGAGCGCGAGGAACGGCACGAGGTAGACGAACGGCGGCATGACCTGTGCGGCGTCCAGGGTGGGTCGTATCAGCCGGTCGACGAGCGCGCTGCGGCCCATCCACACGCCGAAGACGACACCGAACAGCATCACCAGCACCGTGGCCACGGCGGTCGAGGCGAGGGTCGTCATGCCGTCCGACCACACGCCCGTACCGACCAGCAGACCGACGCACACGGCGGCCGTCACCGCGGCCCAGCGGCCGCCGAGCACGGCGCCGAGCGCGACCAGGGTGACGCCGACGAGCCACCACGGGGAGTCGGTCAGCAGGGTCTGGAACGGGTTGAGCAGACCGTTGGTGATGGCGTCCCGCAGGGCGTTGGTCAGGCCCGAGAGGTGGTCCTGGAGCCAGGTGGTCGTGGTGTCGGCCGCGCTCGCGATGTGGCTGCCGGTGCTGCCGCTGCCGGGGAACTCGGCCGCCCAGACGTAGGTGTGGGACAGGTAGACCAGGACGGCGACCGCGATCCCGCCCGCCGCCAGCAGCGGCCGGCGCCACTTCAGCAGGCCGTCGCCGGTGCGCCGGGCCGCCTCGGTGCGCGCGGCCGCCGCCGTGGTGACCCGGTCGAGCACGATCGCCATGACGACGATGGCGAGACCGGCGTTGAAGGCGGTGCCGACGTCGAGGGACTGCAGGGCCTGTACGACGGTCTTGCCGAGGCCGGGCGCGTCGATCAGGGCGGCGATGGTCACCATGGCCAAGGCGGCCATGATGGTCTGGTTGACGCCCATGACGACCGTGCGCTTGGACATCGGCAGCAGCACCTTGAGCAGTTGCTGGGTGCGTGTCGTGCCGAGCGAGTCCGCCGCCTCGACGGTGGTCTCGGGCACCGAGCGGATGGCGTGCGCGGTGATGCGGATGGCGGGCGGTGCCGCGTAGATCACCGTGGTGATCACCGCCGAGGCCCCGCCGATCAGGAAGATCAGGGTGAGCGGGGCGAGGTAGACGAAGGTCGGCATCGTCTGCATGAAGTCCAGGAAGGGCGTCATGATCCGGTTGAACCGGTCGGACAGTCCGGCCCACACGCCGAGCGGGATGCCGATGAGCAGCGCCACGATGACGGCCGACAGGGTCAGCGCCAGGGTGTCCATGCT
This sequence comes from Streptomyces camelliae, assembly GCF_027625935.1. Lineage (NCBI taxonomy): Bacteria > Bacillati > Actinomycetota > Actinomycetes > Kitasatosporales > Streptomycetaceae > Streptomyces > Streptomyces camelliae. The sequence continues at coordinate 8,662,965 of NZ_CP115300.1, read as the reverse complement.
CTCCTGCCACAGGCCCTGGAGCCCGAAGAAGGTGAAGCCGGCGACGGCCAGCAGGGCGACCCGCCAGTTGCCCACGGCCCAGGAGACATAGCCCGTGATGCCGACGACGCCGAGCCAGCCGATCTGCGGGACGGGCCGGGTGCCGGTGGGCTGGGAGATCAGGGACTGGACGAAGGTCACCAGGTTGTCGATGACCAGCCGGATCTCGTTGAAGAAGTACAGGAAGATCGGGTTGGAGTTGCGGTTGGCCCCGATGCTGTCGTTGAGGTCGTTCAGCCAGCGGTGCAGACCGGTGAGGTCGGCCGCCGCGAGGGTCAGCGTCTGCCGGCCGCGCAGCAGGGCGAAGAGCACCAGCCAGGCGATCAGGATGCCCGCCACCACCATGGGGCGGCTGACCTTACGGCGCAGGGTCGCGACCGGCGCGGTCGCGTCGGCGGCGACAGCCATCACGCACCGCCTTCCTGACCTGCGACGACGGCGAGGATCTCCTCGTCACCGACGATGCCGAGCAGCTTGCCGCCCTCGACGACCTTGACCGGCTTCTCGGCGGCAAGGACGGCACGGGTGGCCTCGCGCACCACGACGTCCGGCCCCAGCTCGGGCCCGTCGAGGGCGTCTTCGGGCTGCGCGGGGCGCATGATCCAGCGCAGGGTGAGCACGTCGCCGCGCGGCACGTCCTTGACGAAGTCGCGTACGTAGTCGTCGGCGGGGGCGCCGACCAGTTCGTCGCCGGTGCCGCACTGGACCATCTTGCCGTCGCGCATGATCAGGATGCGGTCGCCCAGTTTGAGGGCCTCGGAGAGGTCGTGGGTGATGAACACCATGGTCTTGCCGACCTCGTGGTGCAGCCGGATGACCTCGCTCTGCATGTCGCGGCGGATCAGCGGGTCGAGCGCCGAGAAGGGCTCGTCGAAGAAGAGGACGTCGGGGTCGCCGGCGAGGGCGCGGGCGAGTCCGACGCGCTGCTGCATGCCGCCGGAGAGCTGGTCGGGGTAGGAGTTCTCGTAGCCGGCGAGGCCCACGAGTTCGACGGTCTCCAGGGCTCGCTTGACGCGTTCGGCCTTGCCCATCCCCCGGATCTCCAGGCCGAAGGCCACGTTGTCGACGACCTTGCGGTGCGGCAGCAGCCCGAAGTGCTGGAAGACCATGGAGAACTTGCTGCGCCGCAGTTCGCGCAGCCGCCGGGGGTCGGCGTCGCGGATGTCCTCGCCCTCGAAGACGATCTCACCGGCGGTGGGTTCGATCAGCCGGGTGAGACATCGCACCAGGGTGGACTTGCCGGAGCCGGACAGGCCCATGACGACGAAGACCTCGCCGGGCGAGACCTCGAAGTTCACGTCCCGTACGGCGGCGGTGCATCCGGTGCGGTCCATGAGCTCGCGGCGGGTCAGTCCGCACAGCTCCGCGGAGCCCGGCACCTGGTCGGCCTTCGGCCCGAACACCTTCCACAGCCGGCGCACGGAGATGACCGGCGTGCGGTCCTGGGGGTCCTGGGACGTGTCGCGCCGCTGCGACACCTCGGTCTGTGCTGGGGTCACGATCGGCCTCTTTTCGGCGTTCAGCCGCGGAACCAGTGCTGCGGCCGGGGTTGGATGTTCTGCCAGACATGCTTGGGCTCCCGGTATTCGTCGAGGCCCGTCGGCCCCAGCTCACGGCCCACACCGGAGTGCCCGAAACCACCCCACTCCGCCTGCGGCACATAGGGGTGGTAGTCGTTGATCCACACGGTGCCGTGGCGCAGCCCGCGGGCGACCCGCTGCGCCCTGCCCGCGTCCTGTGTCCACACGGCCCCCGCGAGGCCGTACTCCGTGTCGTTGGCGATGCGGAGGGCGTCGTCCTCGTCACGGAAGCGTTCGACGGTGAGCACGGGTCCGAAGGACTCCTCGTGCACCACACGCATGTCCTGCCGGCACTCGTCCAGGACGGTCGGCGGGTAGTAGAAGCCGCTCGCCAGCGCGGGCTCGGCGGGACGTGCGCCGCCGCAGCGCAGTACGGCGCCCTCGGCGAGGCCGGCCGCGACATACGCCTCGACCTTCTCCCGGTGCTGTGCGGAGATCAGCGGCCCGGTCTCGGCCTCGGGGTCGAAGGGACCGCCCAGCCGGATGAGCCGGGCCCGGCGTACGACCTCGTCGACGAAGGCGTCGTGCAGGGAGTCCTCCACGATCAGCCGGGCGCCGGCCGAGCAGACCTGCCCGGAGTGCAGGAAGACGGCGGTGAGCGCGAAGTCGACGGCGGTCTCGAAGTCGGCGTCGGCGAAGACGACGTTCGGATTCTTGCCGCCGAGTTCCAGCGCGACCTTCTTCACCGTCGCCGCGGCGGTCGCCATGATGTGCCGCCCGGTCTGCAGGCCTCCGGTGAAGGACACCATGTCCACGGCCGGGTCCTCGGCCAGCGGTGCGCCCGCCTCGGCTCCGGCGCCCAGGACGAGGTTGGCGGCGCCGGCGGGAAGGCCGGCCTCCTCCAGCGCCTTCATCAGCAGGATCGACGTGGAGGGCGTCAGTTCGCTGGGCTTGAGGACGACGGTGTTGCCCGCGAGGAGGGCCGGGGCGACCTTCCAGGAGGCCTGGAGCAGGGGGTAGTTCCAGGGGGTGATCAGTCCGCAGACGCCGACGGGTTCGTAGGTGACCCGGCTGAGGGCGTCGTCGCGGCCGGTGTCGACCACCCGGCCGGCGCTGGTGCCGGCGATGCCGCCGTAGTAGCGGAAGCAGGAGACGACGTCGGCGATGTCGTACTCGCTCTCGACCAGGCGTTTGCCGGTGTCGAGGGACTCGGCGCGGGCGAACTCCTTCGCGTCGCGTTCGAGGATGTCGGCGGTGCGCAGCAGCAGGGCGCCGCGCTCGCGCTCGGGGGTGTGCGGCCAGGGGCCGTCGTCGAAGGCCCGCCGGGCCGCGGCGATCGCCGCCTCGGTGTCGGGGCGGGTGCCCTCCGAGACCGTCGCGACGAGCGTGCCGTCCGCCGGACAGCGGATCTCCCGGTGACCGCCGGCCACCGGATCACGCCATTTTCCGGCCACATACAGATCTGCCACAGCCCGCGCCCTTCACATGAAGTCGTTGCGCATTGTGCACTGCATTGCTTGTGGTGGAACACCCTGGCCGAATGAGCCGACGCCGTCAAGGGGTCGGCAGCTGCCGGTTTCAGGTGTCCAGCCGGTCCAGCACCGCTCGCCGCCAGCGCTCCGTCTCGGCGATCTGGTTGAAGGTGAACAGGTGCAGACCGGCCACCCCCGCCGACGGCCTCGCGAACACCTCGGCGCCACGGTCGAGCAGGCGCTCCGGCACATATCCGCCGGGGGTCGCGAACCGCAGGAACCACGACGCGTGCTTGGTGAGAAAGCGCGTCGACTCCCCCACCCCGATCTTCGTCGCCATGGCCAGCAGCTTGGCCCGCTGCACCGGCCCCGCGACGCCGACGTACACGGGCAGGGTGATGTCACGGCGCCGGATCCGGGTGATCCAGTCGCCGAGCACGCGCGGGTCGAAGCACAGGTTGCTGACGATGTACGTGGCGTGCGCCCGCTTGTCCCACATCGACTGGATGGTGAGGTCGTCGTGGATGAGCGGATGGCTCTCCGGATAGCCGGTGATCCCCAGCTCCCCGAAGGGCCTGCCCAGCTCGCTCAGCCGGCGCAGCACGGGCAGGGCCGCGTCGTACGGCCCGGCCGGCGGGTCGGCATCGCCCGCCGGCACGAACACGTCGTCCACGCCCGCCGCCCGCAGCCGCTCGGCCACGTCCTTCAGGTGTGCGTCGTCCCGCAGTAAGCGTGCGGGCACATGCGGGGCGACCCGGTACCCGTGCGCCGCGAGCCGCTCGGTCAGGCCGAGTGTCGGCTCCAGCCCCTTGACCGGCGACGCCGTGACCGTGACCACGACGTCGCGGGGCACATGGGCGAGGACCTTCTCCTCCGTCGCCTTGGCCGGGAGCACCTCGTAGCGGACGCGGCCGAGCAGCGACCGCAGCGTCTCGGCGGCCATCGCCTACCCTGCCTGTTTCTGGGCGTCGCGGTGCCGGTAGTACGCGGCCTTCGAGGGCTCCAGCGGCTCCTTGCCGAGGATGAGGTCGGCCGCCTTCTCGGCGATCATCATCACCGGGGCGTAGATGTTGCCGTTGGTGACGTAGGGCATCACCGACGCGTCCACGACCCGCAGGCCCTCCACGCCGTGCACGCGCATGCTGGCCGGGTCGACGACGGACATCTCGTCGGTGCCCATCTTGCAGGTGCAGGACGGGTGCAGGGCGGTCTCGCCGTCCTTGGCGACCCAGGCGAGGATCTCCTCGTCCGTCTCCACGGACGGGCCGGGCGAGATCTCGCCGTCGTTGTAGGGGGCGAGCGCGGGCTGGTTGAGGAGCTTGCGCGCGACCCGGATGGCCTCGACCCACTCGCGGCGGTCCTGCTCGGTGGAGAGGTAGTTGAAGCGCAGGGCCGGGTGCTCGCGCGGGTCCTTGCTCTTGATCTTCACGGAGCCGATGGCGTCGGAGTACATGGGTCCGACGTGGACCTGATAGCCGTGGCCGCCGGCGGGCACGGAACCGTCGTAGCGGACCGCGATGGGCAGGAAGTGGAACATCAGGTTGGGGTAGTCCACGTCCTCGTTGCTGCGGCAGAAGCCGCCGGCCTCGAAGTGGTTGGTGGCGGCCGGCCCCTTCCTGAACAGCCACTGCAGGCCGATGAAGGGGGCCCGCCACTTCGCCAGGTACGGCTGCATGGAGACGGGCTGCTTGCAGGCGTACTGGATGTACACCTCCAGGTGGTCCTGCATGTTCTCGCCGACGCCGGGCAGGTCGTGGACGACGTCGATGCCGAGGGCGGACAGCTCGGCGGCGTTGCCGACGCCGGAGAGCTGGAGCAGCTGCGGCGAGTTGATCGCGCCGCCGCACAGGATGACCTCACCGGCGCGGACCTGCTGGGGTGCGCCCCGGCCGCGCCGGTACTCGACGCCGACCGCCCGCTTGCCCTCGAAGAGGACCCGGGTGACGAGGGCGCGGGTGGTCACGTCAAGGTTCGGCCGCTTCATGGCGGGCTTGAGATACGCCTTCGAGGCCGACAGCCGGCGCCCCCGGTGGACGTTGCGGTCGAACTTGGCGAATCCTTCCTGCCGGTAACCGTTGACGTCGTCCGTGGGGGCGTAGCCCGCCTGCTGGGTGGCCTTGAGGAAGGCGGTGAACAGCGGGTTGGTCGCCGGGCCGCGTTCCAGGACGAGGGGTCCGTCATGACCGCGGAACTCGTCGTCCGGGTCGGCCGCCAGGCAGTTCTCCATCCGGCGGAAGTACGGTAGGCAGTGCGCGTAGTCCCAGGTCTCCATGCCGGGGTCGGCCGCCCAGCGCTCGTAGTCCATGGGGTTGCCGCGCTGGAAGATCATGCCGTTGATGCTGCTGGAACCGCCGAGCACCTTGCCCCGGGCGTGGTAGATGCGCCGCCCGCCCATGTGCGGCTCGGGCTCGGACTCGTACTTCCAGTCGTAGAAGCGGCTGCCTATGGGGTAGGTGAGAGCCGCGGGCATGTGGATGAAGACGTCCCAGGGGTAGTCGGAGCGGCCCGCCTCCAGGACGAGCACCCGGTTTCCGGGGTCGGCCGAGAGCCGGTTCGCCAGCGCACTGCCGGCCGATCCGCCGCCGACGATGACGAAGTCGTAGTGAAGAGGAGCCATGTGTCGCCTCGTCTCGCTTGCGCCGTCGATATGCGCGGCATGCTAGTACGGTGCCGCAATGTGCACCAGGTTGCGAACAACGCAACTTGTAAGATCTTTGTTCACACCGCGTTACTTGCAGGCCCGTTGTTTACTGCGCGTATAGTTCCGCTATGAGCAACTACAGTCCGGATACCGAAACGAACGGGTCGCCGTCCGGCGGAGTGCAGTCCGTCGACCGGGCGATCAGCGTCCTGGAGATCCTCGCCCAGCGTGGCGAGGCGGGCGTGAGCGAGGTGGCCGCCGAGATCGATGTGCACAAGTCCACCGCGTTCCGTCTGCTCGGCGCCCTGGAGGCGCGCGGCCTGGTGGAGCAATCGGGCGAGCGGGGCAAATACGCGCTCGGCTTCGGCATCGTACGCCTGGCGGGCGCCGTCACGGGACGTATCGACATCACCCAGCAGGGCCGGCCGGTGTGCGAGCGGCTCGCCGAGGAGATCGGCGAGACGGTCAACATCGCCGTGATGCAGGAGCACTACGCGATCAACCTGTACCAGGTGCGCGGTACGGCCGCCGTCACCGCGCACAACTGGGTCGGCCAGCTCACCCCGCTGCACGCCACCTCCAGCGGCAAGATCATGCTGGCCCACCTGCCCGCCAAGGAGCGGGCCGCGCTGCTGGCGGAGGCCGGCCTGAAGAAGCTGACCCCGCACACGATCTCCTCGAAGGCGAAGCTGGAGAAGAACCTCGCCGAGGCCCGGGAGCGCGGTTACGCCTGGACCCTGGAGGAGCTGGAGATCGGGCTGCACGCCATGGCGGCACCGATCCGGGACCGGGAGGGCCAGGTCATCGCGTCGATCAGCGCCTCCGGGCCGTCGTACCGGTTCACCGAGGAGCGCATGCACGAACTGGCCCCCGCGCTCGTCAAGGGCGCGGAGGACATCAGTCACCGGATGGGATACCTGGGCTGAGCGCGCACGGCACGACCGCCGTACGGCCCGCGTTCGCCCCCCACGCGGGCCACGGGCGTCCCTCCTCCGGGTCACTCCGGCCGGGGCGTACCGAGCCGCTCGTTCACCCAGTCGTGGAAGGCACCGATGTGGTGCTCGCTGGGCACCAGGACACCGCCCTTGGCGTAGAGCCGTGAGCTCATGCCCGGCTGGGTGCGCTCACAGGCGTCGAAGTCCTGGCGGTTGACCCGGTCGAAGAGCTCCACGGACCGGCTGACGTCCTTGCCGCTCTCCACGACGTGCGGCAGGTAGAGCCAGTCGCACTCGACGATCGTCCGGTTTGCGGCCACCGGGTACATCCGGTGGAAGATCACATGGTCCGGCACCAGGTTGATGAACACCTGCGGCTTGACGGTGATCGCGTAGTAGCGGCGGTCCTGGTCCTCGGACACACCCGGAATGCGGTCCAGGCCCTCGGAGCCGTCCACCGTGAAGCCCTGGATGTCCGTGCCGAACTCGGCGCCGTGGCCGACGTAGTACTGGGCGGCGTAGCCGTCGGCGAACTCCGGAAGGACCTCGGTGAGTTCGGGGTGGATCGTGGCGCAGTGGTAGCACTCCATGAAGTTCTCGATGATGAGCTTCCAGTTGGCCTGCACGTCGTAGGTGATCCGCCGGCCCACCGAGAGGTTCTCGATGCCGTAGCGTTCGATCGACTCGACGTCGCCGAGCCGCTCGACGACGGCCCCGATCACGTCCTCCTCGAAGGAGGGCGGGTTCTCCGCGAGGCAGACCCAGACATAGCCGAGCCATTCCCGCACGGCAACGCTCACCAGGCCGTACTCGGTCCGGCCGACGTCGGGCATCTTGGTGAGGTTGGGCGCCGCGACGAGCTTGCCGTCGAGGTCGTACGTCCAGGCGTGGTACGGGCACTGGAAGGCGCGCTTGACCTCGCCGGTGTCCTCGGTGCAGAGCTTGGCGCCGCGGTGCCGGCAGACGTTGAAGTAGGCCCGGATCGACTTGTCCCGGGCGCGGGTGACGAGGATGCTCTCGCGGCCCACGTCGACGGTGCGGAAGGCGCCGGGCTTCGCCAGTTCCGACGAGCGCGCGACACAGAACCACATCGTCTCGAAGATGCGCTCCTGTTCCTGGGCGAAGATGCCGGGGTCCGTGTAGGCGGAGCCGGGGAGGGTGGCGATCAGGCTGTCCGGCAGGCTGGTCGAGGTCACGGTGCACTCCTCGGGAAACGTCGTGGATCGATGGGTCACGCGCCGGGAAGAGCGGCTTCGCAACGGCGTGGTGCAGGGAGCGGCACTGCGTTTCAGGCGCAGCGCAGCATGAGGTGCCGCATGAGGGGCGTCAAGAGGCTGTCGCCGCGGAGGTGAGCTGTTTGCGCCAGCGGGTGAACAGCCGCGGCTGATTCATCCCGAGCACGGCGACCGGCCGGCCCGCGCGCCGGTAGACGGCGAGGAAGCTGCGGTCGCCGGTGGAGCCTTCCTCCACCGTCACGTCGTCGGCCCCGGCGGCGTGGCCGGCGAACTGGATCCGCACGCCGTACTGGTCCGACCAGAAGTACGGCGGCCGGGGCACACCCGGCTCGACGGCACCGCCCGCGAGGAGCGTGGCGACGGCGGAGTCCGGCCGTTCCAGCGCGCCGGTCCAGTGCTCGACCCTGCGGTGGGCTCCGGTGTGCGGGTCGTACCAGTTGGCGCAGTCGCCGACGGCGACCACCCCGGCCAGCGTCGTACGGCCGTCGGCGCCGCACTTCACGCCGTTGTCGAGGGCGACGCCGGAGCCTTCGAGCCAGTCGACGCAGGGCCGCGCGCCCACGCCGACGACGACGATGTCGGCGGGCAGGGTGCGGCCGTCCTCCAGGAGTACGGCGTCCACGCGCCGCTCGCCGCCGAGCCCCTTGACCCCGACACCGCACAGCAGCCGTACGCCGTGATCCGTGTGGAGGGCGGAGACGATGCCGCCCATGGCCGGGCCGAGCGGTCCGGCCAGCGGGGTCGGCGCCGCCTCGACCACGGTGACGTCGAGGCCGAGGGCGTACGCCGTGGCGGCGACCTCGGCGCCGACGAAGCCGCCGCCGATCACCACCAGCCGCCCGCCCAGGGCGAGTCCGTCGCGCAGGGCGCGGGCGTCGTCCAGGGTGCGCAGCACATGGACGCCGGCGAGGCCCTCGGTGCCGGGCAGGGTGCGGGCGGCCGCGCCGGTGGCGATGACCACCCCGTCGGCGCGGATCTCCCGGCCGTCGGCGAGCCGGATCGCCCGCTCGGTGCGGTCGAGTCCGGTGGCGCGGGTGCCGAGCACCCACTCCGCCTGGAGGTCCTCGTCGTCCCGCTCCAGCGCCAGTTCGGCCTCGCCGATCGCACCGGCCAGGAACTCCTTGGACAGCGGCGGCCTGTCGTACGGGCGGTGCGGTTCCTCGCCGACGAGGACCAGGCGGCCGTCGTAGCCCCGCTTGCGCAGCGAGCGCGCGGCCGACAGGCCGGCCAGCGAGGCGCCTACGACGGCCACGGTCCTCACGCGGGGCCTCCGGCCAGGCGGGCCGAGATGCACGGCGGAAGGTTGGGGGCCTGCGCGGAGAGCCGCACATAGATCATGCCGTCCTCCACGACGACCTCGTGGGTGCGGACCGGCAGCTTGGCCGGGGGCGCGTCCACGGCCCCGGTTCTCAGGTCGAACTTGGAGGCGTGAAGAGGACACTCCACCTCACAGCCCTCCAGCCAGCCGTCGGCGAGCGACGCGTCCTGGTGGGTGCAGGTGTCGTCGATGGCGAAGAGCTCGCCGTCGTCGGTGTGGAACACCGACACGGGAGGCTCGATGTCGAGCCGGTGGGCCTCGCCTCGCGGCAGATCCGCGAGACGGCACGCGGGAATCATCATGACACCTCGGTGCGTATAGCGAAACGGATTGCGATTAGCGCAACGTCAGTCTGCTGGCGGCGCTGAAGGCTTGTCAAGGCGTCGGAAGGCCGGGTTGCGCGGGCTTCGCCGGCGGTGTTCCGGGCACGCCGAAGCGCCTGCGAAGGCGCAGGTCAACAAAGGGAACAGGCAGGGAGACAGGCATGCCCCACGGGACGCCGACGGCCCTGCCGGCGGTGCCGTCCACGCGGGTCCGTCACCGGGGCAGGGCCGCTCCTTCGCCGAGGCGGTCAGAAGCCGCGGTCGATCCACTCCTGCAGATGCGGTGCCTCGGCGCCGATGGTGGTGGTGTCGCCGTGACCGGTGTGCACGACGGTGTCGCCCGGCAGGGCGAGGAGGCGTTCGCCGATCGAGCGGATGATGGTCGGGAAGTCGCTGTACGACCGTCCCGTGGCACCCGGCCCGCCGGCGAACAGGGTGTCGCCGCTGAAGAGCGCGGAGAGCCGCGGCGCGTACAGGCACACGGCGCCGGGGGCGTGGCCCGGGGTGTGCAGCACGGTCAGCTCCGCTCCCGCGACCGTGAGGGGCTGCCCGTCGGTCAGCTCGGCGTCGGGCGCCCGGTCGGGGTGGGTCTGCTTCCACAGCTCCAGATCGTCGGGATGCAGCAGGATCGGAGCTCCGGTGCGGGCGGCGAGCTCGGGCGCGGCGTCGATGTGGTCGTTGTGCGCGTGGGTGCACACGATCGCCCGCAGGGCACGTTCGCCGAGGGCCTGGAGGATCGCGTCGGCGTCATGGGCGGCGTCGATGACGATCGCCTCGGTGTCGTCGCCCACGATCCACACATTGTTGTCGACGTCCCAGGTGCCGCCGTCCAGCGAGAACGTCCCCGAGGTGACGAGGCGTTCGATGCGAGCGCCCGGCATCAGAAGACCACCACCGAACGCAGCACGTCGCCGTGGTGCATCCGCTCGAAGGCCTTCTCCACGTCGTCGAGCGCGATGGTCTCGGTGACGAAGGCGTCCAGGTCGAGGCGGCCCTGGAGATAGAGGTCGATCAGCATCGGGAAGTCGCGGGAGGGCAGGCAGTCGCCGTACCAGGACGACTTCAGCGCCCCGCCCCGGCCGAAGACGTCCAGCAGGGGCAGCTCCAGTTTCATCTCCGGGGTCGGCACGCCGACCAGCACCACGGTTCCGGCGAGGTCACGGGCGTAGAAGGCCTGCCGGTACGTCTCCGGGCGGCCCACCGCGTCGATCACGACGTCGGCGCCGAACCCTCCGGTCAGCTCGCGCACCGCGTCGACCGCGTCGGCCTGCCTGGAGTTGACGGTGTGGGTCGCACCCAGCTTCGTCGCCGTGGCGAGTTTGCGGTCGTCGATGTCCACCGCGATGATCTTCGCCGCACCCGCGAGGCCGGCCCCGGCGATCGCCGCGGCACCCACGCCGCCGCAGCCGATCACGGCGACGGTGTCACCGCGGCCGACGTTGCCGGTGTTGATGGCCGCGCCGAGGCCCGCCATCACACCACAGCCCAGCAGCCCGGCGGCAGCGGCCGAGGCGGCCCGGTCGACCTTCGTGCACTGTCCCGCCGCGACGAGGGTCTTCTCGGCGAAGGCGCCGATACCGAGGGCCGGGGACAGCTCCGTGCCGTCGGTCAGGGTCATCTTCTGCTTGGCGTTGTGCGTGTTGAAGCAGTACCAGGGCCGCCCGCGCAGACAGGCCCGGCACTGGCCGCACACCGCACGCCAGTTGAGGATGACGAAGTCACCGGGGGCCACGTCCGTGACGCCCTCGCCCACCGCCTCCACCACTCCCGCCGCCTCATGGCCCAGCAGGAACGGGAAGTCGTCGCTGATGCCGCCCTCGCGATAATGCAGATCGGTGTGGCAGACACCGCAGGCCTCGATCTTGACCAGCGCCTCGCCCGGACCGGGGTCGGGCACGACGATCGTCTCCAGACTGACAGGGGCGCCCTTGCTCCGCGCGACGACAGCACGGACCTGCTGAGTCATGGCCACTCCTCGGCTGACAGAAGGTCGAGATGTTGCCTATTACGGCACGCATCTCGTGTTTCGCAACACAGCATCGCGGAGGTCGAAGCAGCGGTCAAGGATCCGTCGCGCGGTTGTCCGCCACCGCCGACGTGGACGAGCCCCGGGAGCGGCCGGCTCCCGGGGCTCGTCGCCTCGAAACCGGATCAGGGCTTCACCGCGTGCAGGATCCGCATGCCCCTGGAGTCGGCCGTCTCCCGGCGGACGTCCAGCCCCGCCGCCCGGCACTGTCCGGCCAGCCAGGGCGGTGCGATGCGGAGCTTGGGGTAGCTGCTCGCCCGCTGCCGCCAGGAGCCGTCGACCCGGGTGTGCAGCAGGTCGTGGACGATCACGGTGTCCTCGTCGCGGTATTCGAGGAAGCAGGTGAGCAGCCGGTCGTCGCTGCTGCGGACCGGGATGAAGCGGTCCGTGCCGTGCAGTTCCACCGTCAGATCGCGGTAGGTGAGCACGAGGTGACCGCCCGGAGCGAGCACGCGGCTGATGTCGCCGAGCAACGCGGGCACGTCCGACCTGGCGGGCAGATGGGGAAGCGTGTCCCCCATGCACACGACGGTCCTCACCGTGCCCGGCTCGCTCACCTCGGGCAGAGCGGTACGGATGTCGCCGTGCACCGGACGGACGGCACCGGAGTCCGGGACGTGCGCGAGGAGTTCGTCGAGCAGAGCGCGGCTGGTGTCCACCGCGATCACCGGGGAGAAGCCCAGCCGGAGCAGCGCCAGCGTCTGCGCGCCGGAACCGCAGCCCAGGTCGACGGCCGTGCCACCGCTCTCGGCACCGGTCAGCCCGAGGTCGGCGAGCAGCGCGGCCTGCCGGTCCGCGGCCGCCTGGATGTCACCGCCCAGCATCCAGGTGTAGTGCTCGGCCAGCAGCCGGTCGTAGTGGCCGACGGCGGTGCCCGTGTCGGTGCTCATAATCCTCCATGGTGTCTCGTCACCGACCCCTGTGCGGTGTGGGTTTCGGCCAGGCCCGGCGCACCTCCTGGCCGGATGCGTACTGTTCCTGGACTTACGGATGCCGGGCCTGGGCTCATGCGTGCTGTTCCTGGGCCGGCGGGCGCTGGGCCACGGGTCGGCCGGCCGGGCCGGACGCGGCGCCCAGCCGGCGCCGGGCCAGCTCGCCGGCCGCCTGGGCCGGGCTCTGGCCGCGGGACCGCGCGGTGTCCAGCAGGTCGTCGACGGTCCGCTCGATGGCGTCGACCCGTGCACGCGCCTCGTCGGCGGTGAGGCGGTGGAGTTCGACGCTGACGGCGTGGATGACTCCGCCCGCACTCGCGACGTAGTCCGGCACCCAGACGATGCCGCGCTCGTGCAGCAGTTCGGCGGCCTCGGGCGTGGCGAGCTGGTTGTTGGCCGGCCCGACCACGGCGCGGCAGCGCAGGTCCGCCACGGTCTGCCGGTCCAGGACGGAGCCGAGGGCGGCGGGGACCACGATGTCCACGTCCGCGCCGAGGATCTTCTCGGGTGCGGCCCAGACCGCCCCGAGTTCCTCGCCGATCGTCCGCTTGTCCGGGTCGATGTCGGTCACCGTCAGGGCGGCGCCCTCGGCCGCGAGCAGGCGGGCGAGCGCGGCGCCGACGCGGCCCAGCCCGGCCACGGCGACCGTACGGCCCGCCAGGCTCGGCGTGCCGTACAGCCGCCGGCTCACGGCGCGCAGAGCGGCGAACGCGCCCTGTGCGGTGTGCGGGGAGGAGTCGCCGCTGCCGCCCTGATGTGCCGGCCGGCAGAACACATGGGGGGTGATCTCCCCGATCACGGCCATGTCGTCGGGGCCGGTCCCGACGTCCGGGCCGGTGGCGTAGGCACCGCCCAGCGAGGCGATGACGTCGGCCACGTCGTGCAGCACATCGCGGTGCCGGGCGGCGTCGGGCTTCGTGCCCTGCGGCAGGGCCACGACGGTCTTGCCGCCTCCGCTGGGCAGCCCGGCCACGGCGAACTTCGACGTCATCGCCGATGACAGGCGAAGGGCGTCGTCGAGGCCGTCCCGCCAGTCGCGGTAGTGCCAGAGCCGCAGGCCGCCGGCCGCCGGACCGAGTGCCGTCGAATGCACCGCCACGATCACCGGCAGCCGGGAGCGCCGGCCGGTGCGGATCACGACCTGCTCGTGTTCGAGCATGAGCCTGCCGTCCTTTCGTTCGTCCGGTGTGACGACCTGATCCTGCATGAATGCCTGGATGGATGGGCTCTCCACCGAACGTTTGGCCGCGGATGCGCTACGGTCGTCGGCCATGGACGAACTTGATTCGGCGATTGTCCGGCTTCTCCAGACAGATGCGCGGCAGTCCAATCGTGAACTCGCCCGGCAGCTCGGCATCGCCCCCTCGACGTGTCTGGAGCGGGTGCGGGCGCTGACCCGCCGTGGCGTCATCCGCGGCTACCACGCCGACATCGACCCCGCCGCGCTCAACCGCGGTGTCCAGGCACTCGTGTCGGTTCAGGTGCGCCCGCTCAGCCGCGTCGTCATCGACGGCTTCAAGACCTTCGCCAGTGGTCTGCCGGAAGTCCTGCACGTCTTCGTGCTCTCCGGCGGGGACGACTTCCTCCTCCATGTCGCCGTGCAGGACCTCGACCACCTGCACGCCTTCCTCACCGACCGGCTCAGCAAGCGCGGGGAGATCACCGGTTTCCGTACCTCGCTCATCTTCCAGCAGGTGAGCGACACCGCCCCGGTACGGCTCCCCGCCCCCGACTGACCGTCAGGCGGCGCGTCCGTGCGGGACAAGCGACGCAAGCCCCCTCCCTGCACGGGAGGGGGCTTGCTCGTGGCCGGGCGGGGCGAAAGCGTCACGGGACGACCGTGCCGCCGTTCGTCTGCATCGGGGCCGGCTGGCGGTTCACCTCGACCCACGGATTACTGGTGGCAGTACCGCAGTCGAGGGTGGCGGGATGGGTGCGGTTGTTCTCGGTGCAGGTGGTTTCCCAGATCTGCCCCGTCGTGGTGATGACGTCGATCCTGATCGGCTGATTGCCCTGATTGTGGGCGTTGATCGACACTCCACAGGGCGTGCCCTGGACCGGCCCCGACGGATAGCCGGTGTGGGTGCTGAGGTCGGTCCACAGGAAGTTGTGGAGCTCGTTCATGCGCAGGTCGCGGACGCCCGCGTATGTGCGTCCGCCGCTCACCGCGGCCCGTAGTTCGAAGTCGCTGGAGTCCTGCTGGGCGTCGATGTCCGTGCAGGGACCCGTGGGGCCGGTGGGACCCGGCGCACCCGTCTCGCCGCGCGGACCGGTCGGGCCCGTCGGACCTGTCGCGCCGCGCGGACCGGTCGGGCCCGTCGGTCCCGTGGCACCCTTGCAGTTCTTCCCGTGGTCCCCGCCGGCGGCGGTCGCGGCCGTCTTGTGGTGGCTGGGCTTGCATTCGTCGTCGCCGCCGTACCGCTGCACGGAGGGAGCGCGGTCGCTCATGGCGCGCGCGGCCGCCGCGGCGGGGGTGAGGACACCGGCCGCGAGGACCACCGTGAGGGAGGCCAGCATCCCGGCCTTCTTGAACCTGTCTCGGGCCAGTGGCCCGAAGTGGGACGTCCTGGGGTCAGGACTCATCGACATGCTCCTTGACTCGAAGCGGTCCGGGCGCTGCCCCGGACTCCAGTGCGAGAGTGGCCTGAACGCCGGGGAAGGACCGGCGGACACAACGAGAGCGCGCCGACTTGTCATTGGATCGGACTAGAGGACGAGCCGGCCGATGGGACCGGGCCGGCCCGAACCGGCCGGGCCCGGCCCCATCGGCCCCGGCTCCCGCCGCCCTCGGCCGACCGCACGGCCCGCGCACGGCCGAACGGGGCACCACCGTCCCCGTCCCGCGTGTGGCGCGGCGCCGCGCGATCGGCCCGTGCCACATTGGCCGCCGTGAAGCCGCAGACCCTGTGCCTGTGCATGATCGTCAAGAACGAGGCGCGCGTGATCGAGCGTTGCCTGGAGTCGGTACGGCCGCTGGTCGACACCTGGGTGATCTCCGACACCGGGTCCACGGACGGCACCCAGGACCTGATCCGGGAGGTGCTGGACGGCATCCCCGGCGAACTGGTCGAGGAGGAGTGGGTCGACTTCGGGCACAACCGCACCGGCAACATCCGCCGGGCCCGAGGCCGGGCCGACTACCTCCTCACCCTCGACGCCGACCATGTCCTGCGCCAGGACGCACCGCTGCCGAGGCTCACCGCGACGTCGTACATGCTCCGTTACGACACCCCCGGCACCCAGCACCGTTTCAAGCACCTCATGCGCGGTGACCTGGCCTGGCGTTACGAGGGGGTCACCCACGAGTACCCCTGCACGGACGCGCCCGACCTCCAGGAGAACCTCGACGCGCTGGTCATCGAGGACCACGCCGACGGCGGCTGCCGCGCCGAGAAGTTCGAGCGTGACGCCCGGCTGCTGCGCCGGGAACTCGTCCGCGACCCCGGCGATCCGCGCACCGTCTTCTACCTGGCCAACACCGAACGCGACCTCGGGCACACGGAGGAGGCCATCCGTCTCTACGAGCGCCGTGCGGCGATGGGCGGCTGGCCCGAGGAGGTGTACTGCGCGCTGCTGGAGTCCGGAGTCCTGCGAGCCGAGCGCACCGACGACTGGCCCGGGGCCATGGACGCGCTCAGCAGGGCCTGGGAGGTACGGCCCCAACGGCTGGAGGCCTGCTACGAGTTGGCGTCCCGGCTGCGGGTGCAGGGCCGGTACCGCACCGCTCACGCCCTGCTCGCCCGGGCGGTCGGCCGGCCCGAGCCGGACGACCTGCTGTTCACCCGGTCGTGGGTGTACCGGTGGGGGCTGCTGTTCGAGTACTCCATCACCGCCCACTGGGTCGGCGAACACGCCGAGGCCGTACGCGCCTGCGACCGTCTGCTCGCTCTCCCGGACCTGCCCGACGGCATCCGCCAACAGGTCATCGCCAACCGGCGGTTCTCGGCACCGTACGTCACCGCCGTGCCCAGGCCGGCCCGTTCCAAGGCCCGCAAGAAGGGCTCCCGGCGCTGACGGGCTCGTACGCGGCCGGCGTCGATTCCTCCGCCCGCCGGTGGCTCAGCGCTCCCGGTCCTCGGCCGGCGACGACACCGACGGTCTCCCCTGCGTGCCGTTCCACCGCTGAATCACCCGAGGCGCGTCCGGCTCGGCATGCGCCGCACGATGCGGCCCCTCGGCGAGCGGCACCGCCCGCGGTTTCCCCTGCGCGGCGTCACAGGGCGGACGAGCCTCGACGCGGGAGCTTCCAGTTCGGCCGCGGGAAGTGGCAGGTGTAGCCGTCGGGGTAACGCTCCAGGTAGTCCTGGTGCTCGGGCTCCGCCTCCCAGAAGTCGCCCACGGGTTGCACCTCCGTGACGACCTTGCCCGGCCAGAGGCCGCTCGCCTCGACGTCCGCGATCGTGTCCAGGGCGACGCGGTGCTGCTCCTCGTCGGCGTAGAAGACGGCGGACCGGTAGCTGCGCCCGAGGTCGTTGCCCTGGCGGTCCTTCGTGGTCGGGTCGTGGATCTGGAAGAAGAACTCCAGGATGTCGCGGTAGCTCGTGACCGTGGGGTCGAAGAGGATCTCGATGGACTCGGCGTGGTCACCGTGGTCGCGATACGTGGCGTTCGGCGTGTCACCACCGCTGTAGCCGACGCGTGTGGAGACGACGCCCGGCTGCTTGCGGATCAGATCCTGCATGCCCCAGAAACAACCGCCCGCCAGCACGGCCCGCTCGGTTCCCACAGTCATCGGTCACTCCTGACACTCAGGCCCGGCACGGCAGTCGACGCACCGGCCATACGATCATCACATGGTGACCGCACGGAAATCAAACCGTTCTCACGCCGCATTCTTTCCGAACTCGAAAGGAATAAGTGCACATCAATTCGAATGGTTGAATCATGGTGTGGAATTCATCAATTTATCCCCATGGCACGGTCGTGAAATAATTGCATCGAGTTGGTGAACGCATAGGCTGGCAAAGGCTTCTGACAAGCCGTAATGGACTTCGCATCCGTAGGCACCGCACACCAGAGGCACCATTTTGTCTTCGCCCGCATTCGATGCGCCGCACCGGGCTCTCTTCCGCTCCGCGACGGCCTCGCCGCCGCGCACCCTGATCGACATCCTGCACGCCACCGCCGCCCGGCATCCGGACGCCCCCGCCCTGGACACGGGCGCCGAGACGCTGACCTACCGTGAGCTGGCGGCCGAGGTGCTCCGGCGCGCCCGGCGGCTCACCGGTGAGGGCATCGGTCCCGGCGACCGGGTGGGGATCCGCATCTCCTCGGGTGCCGCCGAGCTGTATCTGTCGATCCTCGCCGTGCTCCACAGCGGAGCGGCCTATGTGCCGGTGGACGCGGACGATCCCGAGGAGCGTGCCGCCACCGTCTTCCGCGAGGCCGGGGTGTGTCTCGTCCTCGGGCCTCATCCGCAGCCCGCCGAGCTGACGGCACCCTCGGGCGCGGTGGCCGGCCGCCGCGTGCCCGGTCCGGAGGACGACGCGTGGATCATCTTCACCTCCGGTTCCACCGGTGCCCCCAAGGGCGTCGCCGTCACCCACCGGTCCGCGGCCGCTTTCGTCGACGCCGAGGCACGGCTCTTCCTGCGCGACCGGCCGCTCGGCCCCGGTGACCGGGTCCTCGCGGGACTGTCCGTCGCCTTCGACGCCTCCTGCGAGGAGATGTGGCTCGCGTGGCGCTCGGGTGCCTGTCTGGTGCCGGCCGAGCGCTCGCTGGTCCGGGCCGGTCATGAACTCGGGCCCTGGCTGGACGCCCGCGGCATCACCGTCGTGTCGACCGTGCCGACGCTGCTGGCGATGTGGCCCGAACCGGCGCTGCGCCGGGTGCGGTTGCTGATCCTGGGCGGCGAGGCGTGCCCGCCGGGCCTGGTCGAGCGGTTCGCCGGCCCCGGGCGGGAGATGTGGAACACGTACGGCCCCACGGAGACCACGGTCGTGGCGTGCGCCGCCCGGCTGGAGCGCGGCAGTACGGTGCGCATCGGACTGCCGCTGGCCGGGTGGGACCTGGCCGTGGTCGACGAGGCCGGGGACCCGGTGGCGTACGGGGAGCAGGGCGAGCTGGTCATCGCGGGCGCCGGCACCGCACGCTATCTCGACCCCGCGAAGGACGCGGAACGCTATCGCCCGTGCCCCGCGCTCGACGCCATACGCGCCTACCACTCGGGGGATCTCGTGCGCGCCGACGCCGAGGGACTGGTGTTCCTGGGCCGCGCCGACGACCAGGTCAAACTCGGCGGCCGGCGGGTCGAGCTGGGTGAGATCGACGCGGCCCTGCTCGCGCTGCCGGGGGTGCGCGGCGCGGCCGCCGCCGTGCGGTCGACGGCCGTCGGCGCCTCGGTCCTGGTCGGGTACGTGATGGCCGAGCCGGCCGCCGACGGCGGGTCGGCGTTCGAGGCCGGCAAGGCCAGGGAACTGCTGTCCGAGCGGCTGCCCCCGCCCCTGGTGCCGCTGCTGGCCGAGGTGCCGGCGCTGCCCACGCGGGCCTCCGGGAAGGTCGACCGGGCGGCTCTGCCCTGGCCGGTGCCCCTGGCGGGCGACGAGAGCGGCGGCGGTGAGGCGACGCACCGGCTCGACGGGACGGCGGCCCGGCTGGCGGACCTCTGGGAGCAGCTGCTGGGTGTGCGGCCCGGCCCGGACAGCGATTTCGTCGCGCTCGGCGGCACCAGCCTGACCGCCGCCCGCATGGCCTCCATATTGCGCGAGGAATACCCGGGCCTGTCCGTCGCCGACCTGTACCGGCACTCGGTACTGCACCGCATGGCCGGCCATCTCGGATCCCTCGCCGGTACGACGCGTATGGTGCGCCCCGCCCGGCCGATTCCCCGGCGGGCCGCTGTCGTGCAGTTCCTCGTGCAGCTCGCCGGCTACGGGATCACGGGCCTGCGCGGACTGGTCGCCCTGGCGGCCGCGGACGATGTGCTGGGCGTGATCGCGCCGCACGACTGGGCTCCGCACACGTCCTGGTGGCTGGTCCTGGCCGGCTGGGCGGTGCTGTTCAGCGCACCGCTGCGCTGTCTGATCGGCGCGGCCCTGGCGCGCACGCTGGCCGGCTCGGTCACGCCGGGCGCCCATCCGCGCGGTGGCAGCGCGCATCTGCTGCTGTGGACCGCGGAACGGGCCGTCGCGTCGTTCGGCGTGCCCGCCCTGCTCGGCACCCCATGGGCGCCGGTGTACGCCCGCCTCCTCGGCTGCCGGACGGGGCGCGACGTACGCCTGCACGCGATGCCCCCGGTGACGGGCCTGGCCGAACTGGGCGAGGGGTGCAGCGTCGAGCCCGAGGCGGACCTCGCGGGCTGGTGGCTCGACGGTGACACGCTGCACGTCGGCCGGGTGTCCGTCGGCGCGGGTGCGCGGGTGGGGCACCGGGGCACGCTCCTGCCCGGCGCCGTCGTGGGGCGGAACGCCGAACTGACCGCCGGCGGCTGTCTGGACGGCCGGATCCCGGAGGGCGCCGTGTGGACCGGGTCGCCGGCCCGGCCGGCCGAGCCCGCCGAACGCCTCGCGGGTGCCGGCTGGCCCGCCCCGCCGCACGGCCGCCACCGGCGCTGGCACCTCGCCTACGCGCTGTCCCTGACCGGCCTGCCCCTGCTGTCCCTCCTGGCGGCGACCCCGGCGCTGTTCACCGTCTGGCTGCTGGTGCGCTCCACGCCGACTCTGTCCGGTGCGACGACACGTCTGCTGGCCGCCGCACCGCTGTTCGCCGTCCTCACCACGGTGTGCGGCTCGCTCGTCACCGCGCTCACCGTCCGCCTGCTGAACCGGTCGATCAAGCCCGGTACCCACCGCGCGGACGGCGGGGTGGCCTGGCGGGCATGGCTGGTGACCCGGCTGCTCGACGCCGCCCGGACCGGCTTCTTCCCGCTGTACGCGAGCCTGGCGACACCGCACTGGCTACGGCTGCTCGGTGCCCGCGTCGGGCGTGGCACCGAGATCTCCACGGTGCTGCCGCTGCCCTCCCTGCTCCGGGTGGACGACGGGGCGTTCCTCGCCGACGACACGCTCGTCGCGCCGTACGAACTGCGCGGTGGGTGGATGCGGTTGGGGGCCGTGCGCATCGGCCGCCGCGCGTTCGTCGGCAACTCGGGCATCGTCGGCCCCGGTCGCGAGGTGGCCGACCACGCCCTGGTCGGTGTGCTGTCCGACGCGCCGGCCCGGAGCGAACCCGGGACGTCCTGGATCGGACGCCCCGCGATGCCGTTGCCCCGGCTGCCGGAGACCGGCGACCCGGCACGGACGTTCGCCCCGCCGCGGCGGCTCGTCGTGGCCCGCGCGGCCGTGGAACTGTGCCGCGTCCTGCCTCTGGTCATCGGCACCCTGCTGGCAGAGGGACTGCTGCTCGGCGAGCAGGAGTTCCTGGACCTCGGCGGGCTGCCCCTGGCCGCCCTCGCCGGCGCCCCGCTGCTGATGGCCGCGTCCCTGGTGGCCTGCCTCGGCACGACCGGCGCCAAGTGGCTGCTCATGGGCCGCTTCCGGTCCGGGGAGCGCCCGCTCTGGTCGCCGTTCGTCTGGCGCAACGAGCTGTTCGACACGTTCGTCGAGGTGCTGGCCGTACCGTGGGGCGCGGGGGCGTTCGCGGGGACACCCGTACTGAACTGGTGGCTGCGCAGCCTCGGCGCACGCATCGGACGCGGCGTGTGGTGCGACACCCACTGGCTGCCGGAGACCGATCTGATCACCCTCGGCGACGGGGTCAGCGTCAACCGCGGCTGTGTGCTGCAGACCCACCTCTTCCACGACCGGATCATGCGGATGGACACCGTGGAGCTGGCAGCCGGCTCCTCCCTCGGCCCGCACAGCATCGTCCTGCCCGGCAGCACGATCGGTGCCGGGGCCTCCATCGCCGCCGCCTCGCTCGTGATGCGCGGCGAGACGGTGCCGGCGGGCACCCGCTGGGCCGGCAACCCCATCGCCGGCGCCGGCCGGGAGACGGCATGACCCGGTGCGGACGGTGCGCGCTGCGCCTGGCTCCACGGGGAGCGGCTGCCGGCCTCGCCGCGGACCGCGCACGGTCCTGGACGGTGCGCGCGTCGCGGCTTGGGTCAGTCCTCCGCGCCGTCCTCGGCCGGCTCACCGAGGTGCTCGGCCAGCTGGAACAGGGCGGGCAGCGCGTCCTTGATGGCCGCGCGGGCGCCGTCGTCGAGCGCGGCGAGGGCGGCGTCGATACGGCGTTCATGGGCGGTGGTCCAGGCGGCGAGTTTCTCGCGGCCGGCGTCGGTGAGGGCGACGACGGAGGCCCGGCGGTCGGCGGCGTCGACGTCCCGGGTGACCAGACCGGCGCCGATCATCTGGCCGATCAGTCCGCTGACCGTGCTCGGTGCCAGGCGGCGGCGGGCGGCGAGGTCGCTGACCCGCGCGGGAGAGTGCTCACCGAGCACCTGCAGCAGCTCGACCTGGGCCATGGGGAGGGTCTCCCACGGGTAGTCCGTGCGGATCGAGGAGCGCAGCGCGCGGCGCAGCCGGGTGACGGCCTCGGTGAGCTGGCGCGCCTGCGGTTCCTCACCGAGGGGGCCGGAGGAAGACGAGGAGACCTCGGTACGGGGCTGCGCGGGCATGGGGCAAGGGTAGCCGGGCCGTACCCCGGTGCGGCCCCGTCGTCCGCGGGTCGGACGCGGCCTCGTCCTGTGCCGTCCCTCGCCAGACGCTTCGGTGTCCGATGTATCGTCGGGTGAGTCCTCCCCGGCTCTCGCGGACCGGGCTCCCTGCACGCAAGAAACGGTCGAGCCTTGAATCTGGCGTACCTCCCCAGCCCCTCCCAAGGGGTGTGGCACCTCGGGCCGCTGCCGATCCGCGCGTACGCGCTGTGCATCCTGGCTGGCATCTTCACCGCCGTGTGGCTCACCGGCCGACGCTGGGAGGCCAGGGGCGGGCGCCGCGAGGACATCGCCGACATCGCCATCTGGGCCGTACCGTTCGGCATCCTCGGCGGGCGGCTCTACCACGTGCTCACCGACCCGGAGCTGTACTTCACCGCCGGCAAGCAGCCCATCCGCGCCCTCTACATCTGGGACGGCGGCCTGGGCATCCCCGGCGCGGTGGCGCTCGGCGCGTTCGGCGCCTGGCTCGGCTGCCGCCGCCGCGGCATCGGGCTGGCCGACTTCGCCGACGCGGTCGCGCCGGGGCTGGTGCTCGCGCAGGCGATCGGCCGCTGGGGCAACTACTTCAATCAGGAGCTGTACGGTCGCCCCACCCATCTGCCCTGGGCCCTCCGGATCGACCCCGCGCACCGCCCCGCCGACATGCCCATGGTCGGTCTCTACCACCCGACGTTCCTGTACGAGTCGCTGTGGGACCTCGGCGTCCTGGCGCTGCTGCTGTGGCTGGACCGCCGGTATCACGGGCGGCTGCGCCGGGCGCGGCTGTTCGCCTGCTACGTGCTCGCCTACACCGCCGGCCGGGCCTGGATCGAGGCCTTGCGCATCGACCACGCCAACCACTTCCTCGGCCTGCGCCTGAACGACTACGTCTCCCTCGTGCTGTTCACCGGCGCGCTGGTCCATCTCTTCGTGAGCCGCCGGCCTCGACCCGGCGACGACGCCCCGTACCCGCCCGGCGTCGCCGAGGGGAAGGAACCGTCGGTCGCGGCCGGCACGAAACGGGTGTGACGACCGTGCCCCTGGCGCCGCCGGGCGGACCGTCGTCGGGGGTGGCGTTCCTGGTCCGCCCCGGCGGCGAAACCCCCTGACGGTCGGCCGCCCCGCCCTCACAGGGCCGAGCGCGACGACTTCGGGTCCGTACGAGGGCTCAGCCAGGCCGACGCGATCGCGACGGCCGAGGCGGCCAGCAGGACGACGGCCGCCCAGCGCGCCCCCGTCTGTGCGGCCGCACTGCCTGCCAGGTGCAGGGCGAGGGTCACCAGGGCGACGCCGAGTGCCGTGCCCAGGCCGCGGGTCATGTTGACGAGACCACCGCCCGTGCCGGAGCAACCGGCGGGTATCGCACCCATGATCATGGCGTTGTTGGCCGGGGTGAACGTCCCGAGGCCCAGCCCGGTCAGCGCCAGCACGGGCACCAGCCAGGCGGCCGTGAGCGGAACGGCCAGCAGGGCGGCCGACCCGACCGTGCACACGGCGGCCCCGGCCAGGCAGCGCCCGCGGTCCGCGAGACCGCCCGGCAGCAGCCGGTCACCGCCGGTGGCGGCCAGCGCGAACCCGGCCGGCAGCGCCGTGAGGACCAGTCCGGCGGTCAGCTCGGAGGTGCCCCGCGCGGTGAGCACGACGGGTACCAGCACCAGCGGGCCGAACAGCACCAGGTAGCCGCTCAGCGCGCCCAGCAGCCCGGACGCCACCGCCCGCACCCTCAGCAGGGCAAGATCCAGCAACGGGGCGGCAGTCCGACGCTGGCGCCGGACGAACCCCCGGCTCGCCACAACCGCCACACCGAACAGCACGGCCACGCCCCACCCCGGCACGGGCAGCCCGGACGCCGCGGACACCGCCATCAGGGCGCTGGTGGTGGCCGTGGCCAGCAGGGCGAGCCCCCACCAGTCGAAGCGTGCGACGCGGGTCCGCGCCCTTGTGCGGGGCAGCAGATAGTGCCCGCCGACCAGCGCGACCAAGCCGACGGGGACGTTCACCCAGAACACCCACCGCCAGCCCAGCGTCGACACCAGGGCCCCGCCCACGGTCGGTCCCAGGGCCAGTCCCAGCGCCTGGGCGGCGGCCTGGACGCCCAGGGCGCTGCGCATCCGCTCGCGCGGCGCACTGGTGGTCACCAGCGCCACGCTGTTGGCCTGCATCATGGCCGCTCCGGCCGCCTGGACGACCCGGAACGCGACGAGCGCGAGCAGGGACGGGGCGAAACCGCAGGCGGCGGAGGCCAGGGTGAACACGGCGAACCCGTACAGGTACAGCAGTTTGCGGCCGTGCGCGTCCGCCAGTCGGCCGGCCGGCACCAGCAGCGCCACCAGGGTCAGCAGATAGGCCAGCGACACCCACTCCACCGCCGCCAGCGAGGCATGGAACTCCGTGCGCAGACTGCCGTACGTCAGCGTCACGATGCTGGCGTCCAGCTGTCCCATGAACGCGCCGAAGCACACCGCGCCCACGGCCAGCCACCAGCCGTTCGGCCGCGACCGTATCCCCTCCGGGCGGGGCCGTTCCACGGTGAGCACGGCAGGCCAGCGGCGCGTGGACGTGTGCGGGTTCATGTCGGTGGCCATGCCCCCAGTTTACATCGGTCACCGAACTATTCGACGACCGTTCTTTCCCTGCCGCTCCGCTGCGCCGGTTCAGGCGGCTACTCTCTCCGGACCGACAGCCGACGACCGGTCGTACCGTCGGTCAGGGTCCTGGCTCCCAGGGCCGCACGCAGGGTCGCGCGGACCGGGCCGAACCGGGCGACAGCCGGGCAGACGACGTCCGGTCCCGTCCGGCTGGTGATCCGTACGGTGAGGAGGACGCTCCTGGGTTGCTCGGAAACCCTGACCCGGGGGAGTTCGTCACACCCACCCGACTCCACCGTGACCGCGAGGCTGCGGCCGTCGCGGCTCACCGTGACCGGCCGAGTGATCGCCTCACTCCTCGTAACGGTCTGTGAACCGCCCGCTCCCGACGCCGAACACCCCGTCAGAACGACCAGGGCGACGACGACCACCGACGCGGCGACACGACCATCCGCTGCATGTGTCTTCACGGTAGATCGACGCCGACGGGGCCGGATTCGTTCGCTCGGAACGCGCGGGGGCGCCCGTCATGAACCCGCAGAGGACATCGAGGCGTTCCTGCCCCTGGATCTCCCGCAGATCGACGTCGAAGTCGATCTCCTGCACCGCGTGGAACCGGAAGATCGCCGGCATGTCCGGGACCGGCCGCACCTGCAGCTGAGGCTGCTCGGAGCCGGCCGGGCGGGACAGCACGGTCTCCGCCCGACGTGCCGGTACTCCGAAGGGGCGACGGTGCTGCTGCAGCCACGACCCGGCCACCTCACGTACGGCACATAGCTCTCCCGGAGGCTACCGAGGCGGAGGTCGGCCTCACTCGATCAGCGGCACGCCGGGGATCTGGGCAGGGCTGTGACGGTCGAGAGCCGCTTCGAGGGCGACCCGGATCTCCGGGGAGATCTCGCCCTGCCGCCCCCAGATGAGGATCATCTCCGCGACATTGCGCAGTTTGATGTTCGTGTGCTGGGACACGTCCTTCAGTACGTCCCACCCCTGGTCGGGCGTGACCCGGCCCAGCGCGACCATCATCCCGATGGCCTGGTCCACGACCGCGTGGGAACTGACGGCTCGCCTGAGCTGGTCGACCTCTTCTTCCAGCTCGTGGATGCGCTCTCCGTCGGCCCTGGCCGAGTCGCTGCCCGTGGTCATCAACCCCTCCGGAGTCCGACGCGCCGTGCGCCCCTCAGGTACTGGTCCGCCTCATCCATCCTGCTCTTCGCGGGGGACCCCTGCCACCCTGGCCGGCTGTCGATCGGTCCGGAGGGCGGTCACCGCCTCTCGGGTCCGGCCGGGTCCCGGGGCGTGCCGTCGCGCGGCCTGAACAGCAGAACGGCCGCGCTGATCAGGGTCAGCGCCCAGCTGATCGCGAACACCCAGGTCAGCGCCGTCGACGCGGTCCGCAGGGCGCCGATCAGCAGGGCCAGGGAGACCAGGCCGAGGGCCAGGACGACGCGTCCCCTGACCCTGTCCAGGGCGTCCTTCATCCGGGCCCGGCGGCTGCGGGTCATGGTGCTCAGCTCGTGATCGAGCTGCCGCGATTCCTGGCGCAGCCAGGTCTCGATCTCGACCAGCGCCCGGCGTTCGGCCTCCGTCAGCCTGCGCCCGTCCATCACCGGCACCTCCCGAGTCTCAGGCACATGGCAGCGCATTCATGGATCGTGGGTGTCGGGTCCATCGGTCGCACCGGTCGGTCAGGCCGCCTTCGCGGCGGCGAGCACCTCGTCGGCGAGCGGTCTGTCGAGCGCGGCGTGGACCAAGCCGTCCGCCAGCCGGGGCAGGTCACGGCCGGTGACGAGGCCGCCCAGTTTCTCCGGCGAGGCGGGCAGCCCGAGCCGCCGGGCTCCGTCGAGGACCTTGCGGTCGGCGTACGGGGCGAACTCCGGCCAGACCCCCTGCACGTCGCGCAGGAAGATGTCGGCCCCGGTGGGACCGATGCCGGGAATGTCCAGCAGCGCCTTCCTCGGGTCGGACTCCTCGCGCAGCCGGCGCAGATCACCGCCCCAGCGCTCCAGCAGCAGCTCGGCTCCCTCGCCGAGCATGGTGGAGGTCCGTTCGTCGTAACGGCGGTAGCCGCCCTTGCCGAGGGCGTCGACGCGCTGCTGCCAGGACGCCCGCGCCATCGCGCGCGGGTCGCGCATCCCGGCGTCGAACAGCGCGCGGGCCGCGGCCACCGCGGTGTCGGCCCGGATACGGGCGCTGAGGAGCGTCGCCAGCACCAGCATCTGGTAGAGCGGGGCCGGGGTGTCGCGCAGCCGGATGCCGGCCTGCGCCGCATAGGTCCGCTTCTGCCGGTCGAGCAGTGCGCGCACCACCGCCGTGTCCGTGGCGCCGGCCTTCTTCCGGCCGGGCTTCCCGTCGGTCTTCGCAGCCATCGCCCCGTCACCCGCCGTCAATCGCCGTGTCACCGGTCCGGCGTTCCACCGGGGTCAGCAGTGCGCCGTTCCGGAGCGTGCGGGTACCCCTCGGGGTCCGCTCCATGCGGCCGTTTGTCACCGTCCGTCCCGGGAACACGGGCGGCATGGCTGGTAAGAGCGGCACACCCCGCAGATCGGCATCCGGTCGCTCGCTGGAGACGTACCGCGGCAAACGCAGGGCCGGCCGGACGCCGGAACCCATGGGCGGTGCCTCGCCGAAGGGCGGCAGGCGCCGGTTCGTGATCCAGAAGCACTCCGCCACCTCGCTGCACTACGACTTCCGGCTGGAGGCGGGCGGTGTGCTGAAGTCGTGGGCCGTCCCCAAGGGCCCCTCCACCGATCCCAGGGACAAGCGGCTGGCGATGCGCACCGAGGACCATCCGGTGGACTACCTGGACTTCGAGGGCGTCATCCCGCCCGGCGAGTACGGCGCCGGCGAGGTCATCGTCTGGGACACCGGCACGTACCGGAATCTGGCCGAGGACGAGGGCAGGAAGGTGCCCGTGGCCAAAGGGGTGGGCGAAGGCCATGTCAAGGTGTGGCTGGAGGGCGAGAAGCTGCGCGGCGGCTATGCGATGACCCGCACCGGACAGGACGGCGAGCGCGAGCGCTGGATCATGATCAAGCTGTCCGACGAAGGGGCCGACGCCCGCCGGAACCCGGTGAGCACCGAGCCCGCCTCCGTACGCAGCGGCCGCACCCTGGACGAGCTCACCGAGGACGACGGGCACGGGAAACGGACCTGATCGCTTGCGCACGGGAAGGACGAGGCCCCCATGGCCGCCGAACACCCCGACAGTCTCTCGCCCGAGCGGCTGCGCGCCGCCGGGGCCGCCCTGCGGCGCCGGGTCGACGGCGAGGTCCGCTTCGACGCCGGCAGTCGCGGCGCGTACGCGACGGACGGCTCCAACTACCGCCAGATCCCCGTCGGCGTCGTGGTGCCCCGCACCGTGGAGGCGGGGGCGCAGGCCATCGCCGTGTGTGCCGAGTACGGCCTTCCGGTGCTGTCCCGGGGCGGTGGGACCTCGCTCGGCGGGCAGTGCACCAACCACGCCGTGATCGTCGACTGGACCAAGTACTGCCATCGTCTGCTCTCCGTGGACGAGGGCCGGCGCACCTGTGTCGTGGAACCAGGGATCGTGCTGGACGAACTCAACCGGCAACTCTCCCCGTACGGCCTGAAGTTCGGCCCCAAGCCGTCCACCCACGGCCAGTGCGCGCTCGGCGGCATGATCGGCAACAACGCGTGCGGCGCCACCGCGCAGGCGTACGGCAAGACCGCCGACAACGTGCGCCGGCTGGAGGTCCTCACCTACGACGGGCTGCGCTGCTGGACCGGCCCCACCACGCACGAGGAGTACGCGGAGATCCTCGCCGCCGGCGGCCGGCGGGCCGAGCTGTACCGCGGCATGCGGGAGCTCGCCGACCGGCATATGTCCGACATCCGCCAGGGCTTCCCGCACATCCCCCGCCGGGTCTCGGGCTACAACCTGGACGCGCTGCTGCCCGAGAACGGCTTCGACGTCGCCCGCGCGCTGACCGGCAGCGAGGGCACGCTCGTCGCCGTCACGCACGCCGAGCTCGACCTGGTCCCGGTCCCGGCCGCCGATGCGACCCTGGTGCTGGGCTACCCCGACATCTTCACGGCCGCCGACGACGTGCCCCGGCTGCTGGAGCACTGCTCCCCCACGATGCTGGAGGCGATCGACGGCCGGATGGCCCAGCTGATGCGGGAGGAGCACGCCTATCTGGACTCCCTCGATCGCTTCCCGGACGGCGACAGCTGGCTCCTGCTGCAGTTCAGCGGCGACTCCACCGAGCAGGCCGACGAGCAGGCGCACGCGTTGCTGCGCGCGACCGGCCGGAGCGTCGACGACGCCTCCGTCGCCCTCAGCGACGACCCGGCCCGCGAGGAGGAGATGCTCAAGGCGCGCGAGGCCGGGCTCGGCGTCACCGCCCGTCCGCCGGACGACCGCGAGACCTGGGAGGGCTGGGAGGACTCCGCGGTGGCGCCGGACCGGCTGGGCGCCTATCTGCGCGACCTGGAAGCCCTGTTCACCGAGTTCGGCTACGGACTGTCGTCCCTGTACGGGCACTTCGGCCAGGGCTGTGTCCACACCCGCATCCCCTTCGACCTGCGCTCCGCCGAGGGCGTCGCGGACTTCCGGCGGTTCCTGGAACGCGCCGCCGACCTGGTCGGCTCCTACGGCGGCTCGCTGTCGGGCGAACACGGCGACGGGCAGGCCCGCGGCGAGCTGCTGACGCGCATGTTCGGCGAGCGACTGGTGGACGCGTTCGGTGAGTTCAAGGCGCTCTTCGACCCCGGCGACCGGATGAACCCCGGCAAGGTCGTCCACCCCCGTCCGCTCGACGCCGACCTGCGGCTGGGCGCGCGGTGGCGGCCGGCCGACCCCGCCACCCACTTCCGGTACCCGGACGACGAGGGCAGCTTCGGCCGGGCCGTGCTGCGGTGCGTCGGCATCGGGCAGTGCCGCAGCCGCTCCGGAGGCGTGATGTGCCCCTCCTACCGCGGCACGCTCGAAGAGGAGCACTCGACCCGTGGCCGGGCCCGCCTGCTGTTCGAGATGCTGGGCGGCCACCCCGACTCACCGGTCCGCGGCGGCTGGCGCTCGCCCGAGGTGCGCGACGCGCTCGACCTGTGCCTGGCCTGCAAGGGGTGCAAGTCGGACTGCCCGGTCGGCGTCGACATGGCCACCTACAAGGCCGAGTTCCTCGCCCACCACTACGCCGGGCGACCACGGCCCGCCGCCCATTACGCGCTCGGCTGGCTGCCGCTGTGGGCCCTGCTGTCCCGGACGAGCCCGCGAGCCGTCAACGCGCTCCTGCACGCGCCGGTGCTGTCCGACGTCGGCAAACGGCTCGCCGGTGTGGCGGCGCAGCGGGACGCGCCGCTCTTCGCCGAGCAGTCCTTCGTCCAGTGGTGGCGCGAGCAGGGCGCGCCGGAGCCGCGGCCGGGCGATCCGGACGCCGTCGTCCTGTGGCCCGACACGTTCAGCAACGCCTTCCACCCGCATGTGGCCCAGGCCGCGGTACGCGTCCTGCGGGACACCGGACTGCGGGTCGCCGTACCGGCCGAGCCGCTGTGCTGCGGTCTGACCTGCATCTCCACGGGCCAGCTGAAGACCGCGCGGCGCGTGCTGCGCCGGACCCTGCGCGTTCTGCGGCCGTGGCTCGACGCCGGCACTCCGGTCGTGGTCCTGGAGCCTTCCTGCGCCGCCGTGTTCCGGGCCGACGCCCCCGAGATGATGCCCGACGACCGCGATGTACGGCGTCTGGCCGACCAGGCGATGACCCTGGCCGAGGTGGTGCTGAACCGGACTCCCGGCTGGCAGCCCCCGCACCTCGCCCGCCTCGCCACCGTGCAGCCGCACTGCCACCAGCACGCGGTCCTGGGCATGGACGCGGACACCGAACTGATGCGCCGCGCCGGGATCGTCGCCGACGTACTGGACGTGGGGTGCTGTGGTCTCGCCGGGAACTTCGGGTTCGAGCGCGGCCACTACGCGCTGTCGATGCGGATCGGCGAGCTGGGGCTGCTCCCGGCGGTCCGCGCGGCGGCCCCCTCCGCGCTGGTCGTCGCCGACGGCTACAGCTGCCGTACCCAGATCGAGCAGGGCGACACGGGCCGGCGGGCCATGCACCTGGCCGAGGCGCTCGCCCTGGGGCTCGACGGCGGCGCGCCGGCCGACCGTCCGGAGAAGCTCGGCGCCCCGCGCCAGGATCCACGGCCGGCCGACGCACGCCGGGCCGCGGCACTGACGGCCACCGGTGCCGCCCTCGCCGCCGCGGGCACCGTCACCGCCGTCCGCCACCGCGACCACGGCCGGCGCATCCGATGACCGGGTGATACAGGCCCGCGGGCGTGGGTACCCGCGGCGGAACGTGATGCTCCATCACGGTGATGCTCGGCCCGGCGGTTCGCCCTCCCCGGCGTGCGCGGGGCATGGCGCTCGCCGTGCACGGTACACGTTGCTGGTCCGTGACGGCGTACGTCGGTGAGGAGGGGCGATGCGGCAGACGACAGCGACTGTGGGCGAGGTGCTGGCGTGGTGGGCGGTGCTGGTCGTCGTCGACCTGATGTTCATCAGCTCCGTCTCGGCCCTCGAACTCGTCGTGGCCGCCGCGGGAGCGGTGATCGCCGCGGTCGCCGCCCGGGCCGTGCACACGGCGTCGGGGGCCGGACCGGGCGGCACCCGGAGGTGGGGGGCGGCGGCTCTCGCCTGGCCCGGCGCGGTCCTGAACGACGTGCTCCGGCTGAGTGCGCTCACCGCGCGTGCCCTCGGCGGCCGTTCGGCCGGCGGCAGGCTGAAGACGGTGACACTGGCGTCCGGTACGGGACCCGCGTGGGCCTGCGCTCTGCTGTCCTCCACCCCGGGCGCGTACGTCGTCGACGTCCCCGGGTGGCAGCGCGAGGGGAAGGACCGCCGGATCGTCGTCGCCCACTTCCTCACGGACGACCGAACGCGCCTGGAGGACGTGCTCACCGAGGGGCGGCGGCGATGAACGCGTGGCTGCTCGCGATCGCCGTCCTGCTGACCCTGGCGATGCCCTTGTGCATGGGGGCCACCGCCCGGGGAACGGCGGTCGAGCGGCTGGCGGGGCTCAACCTGGCGACCACCGTCGTGACCGCCGTCCTGCTGCTGACGGCCCAGGGATTCGGTCGCAGTTCCTTCGCCGACCTCGGCCTCGTCCTCGCCGTCCTCGGGCCCGCCGGCACGCTGGTCTTCGCACGTTTCCTCGGCGGCCGGTCGATCGAGACCCCCGACACCTCGACCCGGCGGGAGGCGTGAGGTGTCGGTCCGTCATGTGTGCGCGCTGGTCCTGCTCGTCGCCGGTACCGGCGTGCTGCTGCTGTCGGCCGTCGGCCTGGTCGCCCTGCCCCGGCCGTTCCAGCGACTGCACGCCCTCACCCCCGCCACCACCGTCGGCCTGCCGCTCGTCGCGCTCGCCCTGGCCGTCGCGACCGGCCCCGGGCGCGCCGCGGTCAAGCTGCTCCTCATCGCCGTGATCGTGGCGATCGGCGGTGCGGTCACCGCCATGGCGATCGGCAGGGCGACGGCCCAGCACGAACGTCTGCTGCGAAAGGACTCCCCGGAGTGAACACGGCCACCGCCCAGGAGTATCTGATCGCCGTCGCGCTGGTGCTGGTGGCGGCGAGCGCCACCGCGGCGGCGCTCGCCCGCGACCCGGTGCGCCAGGCCGTCCTGCTGGCCGTCCTCGGTCTGTGTCTCACCGTGCTGTTCACCCTCCTCCAGGCGCCGGACGTGGCACTGTCCCAGCTGGCCGTCGGCACTGCCGTCACCCCGCTGCTGATCCTGCTGACGGTACGGAAGGTGCGCCGCAGCACGGCTGCCCGCCGCGACCGGGACGGCCGCGAGGGATCCGATGAGTCGTAACGCGCGGATCCGGCTGTTCTGGGCCGCGGCCGTCGTCTTCGCCGTGGTGTACGCGCTCGCCTGCACCGGGCTGCCGCGCTTCGGGACGCGCGTGCACCCCTATGCCACCCGCGCGGTGGCCGCGTCCCTGCGGCAGCACACCGCCAACGTGGTCTCGTCCGTCAACTTCGACCAGCGTGCCCTGGACACCCTCGGGGAGGAGTCGATCCTGTTCGCGTCGGTGCTGGGGACCATCGTGCTGCTGCGCCACGCCCGTGACGAGCGGGTCGGCCGGCCGCGGGCGGGGCGGGTGCTGCCCAGCACCCGGCTGCTGGGCCTGGTGCTGGTGCCGGTCACGCTGCTGACCGGCGTGTACATCGTGGCGCACGGCCAGTTGTCGCCGGGCGGCGGTTTCCAGGGCGGCGTCATCCTCGCCACCGGGCTGCACATGGCGTACGTGGCGGCGGACTACCGCGTCCTGAAACGGATCCGCCCGCTGGCCGTGCTCGACGTGGCCGACGCGCTCGGCGCGGGCGCCTTCACGGCACTGGGGCTGGCCGGGCTGATCGCGGGCGGCGCCTATCTGCAGAACGTGCTGCCGCTCGGCACCTTCGGGCAGCTCTCCTCCGGCGGGCTGGTGCCCGTGCTGAACGCGGCGGTCGGCGTCGAGGTCGGCTCGGGCGTCATCGTCCTGCTCGCCTCCTTCCTCGACCAGGCCGTCGAAGTGAGATCGGCGAACAACCCGGGCCCGGGAGGCCGCACATGACGGTCCTGCCCTTCCTCACGGCCGGCTGGATCTTCCTGGCCGGTGTGTACGGCCTGGTCACCAGCCGCAACATCATCCAGGCCGTCGGCTGTCTCGCCGTGGCCCAGTCCTCGACGTACGTCCTGCTGCTCACCGTCGGATACCGGCGCGGCGGCATCGCACCGTACTTCACCGACACTCCCCTGCGCACGCGCACCGTCGACCCGGTCGTGCAGGCCCTCGCCCTGACCGACATCGTCGTGGGCGCCACCGTCACGGCGCTGCTGCTCGCGCTCGCCATGCAGATCCGCAAGCGGCACGGCACGGTCGACCCGGACGCCCTCACCGGGCTGAAGGGCTAGTGGGCCGGGCATGGTGCGTACCGCTGATCTGCTGCCGCTCGCCGTCGCCGTCCCGCTGCTGGGTGCCGTCGTCCTCGTGACCGTCGGGCGGTGGCTGCCGCGGATCGCCATCGACGCGCTGGTCACCGTCTGGGCGGTGCTGCAGGTGGCCTGTCTGTCCTGGCTGTGGCTGCGCACCGGCGACGGGCGCAGCGTCTCGTGGCTGGGCGGCTGGACCCCCGTGCACGGCGAGAGTGTCGGCATCGTGCTGGTCGGCGACCGGATCGGTATCGGTATCGCGCTGCTGACCGGCGCGCTCGTCCTCGCGGTCGTCGTCTACTCCTGGCGTTACTTCGACGAGCCGCCGGTGGAGCACGCCGGCACCTTCCCCGCCCTCATCCTGCTCTTCGAAGCGGGCATGTGCGGATTCGCGCTGACCGGCGACCTGTTCGACGCGTTCGTGTTCTTCGAGCTGATGGGGGCGGTCGCCTACGCGCTCACCGGCTATCGCATCGAGGACCCGCGGCCGGTGCAGGGCGCCCTGATCTTCGGCGTCGTCAACTCGCTGGGGGCGTACTGCTCCCTGCTCGGCATCGGCCTGGTGTACGCGCGTACCGGTGAGCTCGGTCTCGCGCAGATCGGGGTGAAGCTGGCCGGGCACCGTCCCGACGCGCTGCTGTCCGTCGCCTTCGTGCTGATCGTCACCGGGCTGCTGGTCAAGGCGGCGGTGGTGCCGCTGCACTTCTGGCTGCCCGACGCGCATTCCGTCGCGCCGACTCCGGTGTGCATGCTGCTCTCCGGGGTCATGGTGGAACTCGCCGTCTACGGCACCGCACGCGTCTACTGGGTCGTGTTCTCCGGGCCCCATGGCATCGCGCAGCCGCATCTGCGCGCCGTGTTCGTGGCCGCCGGGGTGCTGACGGCGCTGGTGGGCGGGGTGATGTGCTGGCAGCAGCGGCACCTCAAGCGGCTGCTCGCCTTCTCCACCGTCGCCCATGTCGGGCTCTTCCTCACCGGCGCGGCGCTGCTGACCCCCGCCGGGACGGCCGGTGTGGCCCTGTACGTCGCCGCTCACGCCGGGGTGAAGGCGGCCCTCTTCGCCACCACCGGCGTCCTGCTCGACCGGCATGGCTCCGTCGACGAGCACGGGCTGTACCGGCGCGGCCGTGATCTGCCGCTCACCGGCGCCTTGTTCACCCTCGGCGGTCTCGCGCTGGCCGGTCTGCCGCCGTTCGGCACGGCCCTCGGCAAGGCCGTCACCGAGCACGCCGGCGAGGGCCGGTTCCCCTGGCTGCCCGTGGTGTTCGTGCTGGTGTCGGCGCTCACGGGCGGGGCGGTGCTGCGCGCCGGTGCCCGGATCTTCGCCGGTGCCGGGCCCCGGCCGCGGGAGCGGTACGCCGGGCCGGAGACCACCGGTGGCGGTGAGGAACCGGAGATCCGCGATCCGCAGCGTCGCATCCCCGTGCCCATGCTCGCCGTGCCTGCCGTGCTGCTCGCCGGCGCGCTCGCCGTCGGGCTGCTGCCCGGCCTCGGGGTCGCGCTCGCCCGTGCGGCACGGCAGTTCACCGACCGTGCCGCCTACACCGCCGCGGTCCGCGGCCACCCGGTCGCGTGGGCCGGCCCGGTGCCCGACGTCGGGTGGAGCGCCGAGGGCGTGCTCCTCGCGCTCGCCTCGACCGCCCTGGCGGCACTCCTCGCGGCGGCCGCCGTATGGGGTCCCGCGCTGCGCTCGCCGTGGGCGGGCCGGGTCCGGGCGGCCTGCGAGAGCGTGGGGCGGCACGTCGTCGTGCCGCTGCGCCGGCTGCACTCGGGGCACCTCGGTGACTACGTCGCCTGGCTCGCCGTCGGTGTGGCGGTGCTGCTCGTCGCCATGACGGTGTAGCGCCCGGCACCGTACGGCGCGCCTGCATGGCATCCGGTCCGCCGGGCACTCGGAGAGGGCGACCAGCCGCTCCCCCGGTGGAAGGGGTGGATCCGGATGCCCGTCTCCGCGCCGGTGACGGACCTGTTCGACGCAGTGCCGGCCGAGGAGCGGGCGGCGCTGCGCCGGGCGGCCCGGCCCGGTGATGCCCGGCCGATGCTCGCCACGCTGACCGAGCGGTACTTCTCCGATCCGCAGTGGATCTTCGAGCGCAAGCTCGACGGGGAACGCTGTCTCGGCTCCCGCGACGGCGCCCGCGTCGAGCTGCTGTCCCGCAGTGGTCAGTCGCTCTCCGGCACCTATCCCGAGATCACCGACGCGCTGGGCCGCCAGGAGTGCGACGACTTCCTGGTGGACGGCGAGATCGTGGCCTTCGAGGGCACCCGGACCAGCTTCGCCCGGCTGCAGCAGCGCATCGGCATCCACGACCCGCGGCAGGCCCGCGCCAGCCGGGTGGCGGTGACGTACTACGTCTTCGACGTGCTCTATCTGGCCGGGCACGATCTGACCGCTCTGCCGCTGCGGACCCGCAAGGCCCTGCTGCGACGCGCCCTGCAGCTGTCCTCCCCGCTGCGTTTCACCCCGCACCGCAACGCCGAGGGGGAGGCGTATCTGCGCCAGGCGTGCGAGCGGGGCTGGGAGGGGGTCATCGCCAAACGCGCCGACAGCAGCTACGAGCAGCGCCGCTCCACCCAGTGGCTGAAGTTCAAGTGCGGGCGCCGGCAGGAGCTGGTGATCGGCGGCTTCACCGAGCCCCGGGGCAGCCGCACCGGCTTCGGTGCGCTGCTGGTCGGTTACTACAAGAGACAGCGGTTCGTCTACGCCGGCAAGGTCGGCACCGGCTACGACCGGACGACCCTGGAGGAGCTGCGCGCCCGCCTGGACCGCCTGGAGAGCGACCGCTGCCCGTTCGCGAGCCGGCCCCGTGAGCGCGGCGCGCACTGGACACGGCCGAGGCTCGTCGCGGAGATCGGGTTCACGGAGTGGACCGGCGACGGAAAGCTGCGCCATCCGCGGTTCGTCGGGCTGCGCACCGACAAGTCCGCGAAGGACGTGGTGCGGGAACGGCCCGGGGACGACACGAGGAAGACGTCATGAGTGCCAAGGCGAGGACCGAGGACGGGATCCGGATCGGCGACCGTACGGTGCCGGTGTCCAACCCCGACAAGGAGCTGTTCCCGGACGACGGCATCACCAAGGCGGAGCTGATCGACTACTACCGTGCCGTCGCCCGCCCGATGCTCACCCATCTCAAGGACCGGCCGCTGGTCATGGAGCGGTATCCGGACGGCTACCAGGGGAAGTCGTTCTACCACAAGGACGTCCCCGACTATTTCCCCGACTGGATCCGCACCGTGCGGGTGCCCAAGGAGGGCGGCAGCCTCACCATGGCCGTCTGCGACGACACGGCCACCCTCGTCTACCTCGCCAACCAGGCGTGCATCACCCCCCATCCGTGGCTGAGCCCCGCGGACTGCCTGGACTGCCCCGACCGTCTGGTCTTCGACCTCGACCCGCCCGAGGGCGCGAGCGACGGCTTCGACAACGTCCGGTGGGGCGCGCGCAAGCTGGGTGACCTGCTCACCGAACTGGGGCTGCGGCCCGCGCTGATGACGACGGGATCGCGCGGCCTGCATCTGCTGGTCCCGCTCGACCGGCACACGGACTTCGACACCGCGCGGCACTTCGCGCGCGGGGTCGCCGACGTGCTCGCCGCACGGCACAGCGACCGGCTGACGACCGAGGCACGCAAGAACAAGCGCCGGGGCCGCCTCTACCTGGACACCCAGCGCAACGCCTACGCCCAGACCTCGGTCGCCCCCTACGCCGTACGCGCCCGCCCGCACGCCCCGGTCGCCACCCCGCTGGAGTGGGACGAACTCGACGACCCGGAGCTGGGCCCGCGGCGGTGGACCCTGCGCACCCTGCCCGAGCGCCTGGCCGAGCACGGCAACCCGTGGAAGGACCTGAGTCGCTGCCGCCGTTCCCTGGACCGGGCCGCGCACCGGCTGGACGACCTGGCGTGAGGTGCCGCCGGACGGGAGGTTTTCCGGCGCGCCCGGGGGTTACTCCGAGAAGTGCATCCCGGTCGTGCTCGCCGCCGGCGGTCCGACGGCGACCGGCACTGTCGAGGAGGAGTCCATGAGCACCAAGGTGTCCGACCACATCCTGGCCCGCCTGCGCGAGTGGGGCGTGGACTGCGTCTTCGGATATCCCGGCGACGGCATCAACGGGCTGCTGGCCGCGTGGGGCCGCGCCGACAACGAGCCACGCTTCATCCAGTCCCGGCACGAGGAGATGTCGGCGTTCGAGGCGGTCGGGTACGCGAAGTTCAGCGGGCGCGTGGGAGTGTGCGCGGCGACGTCGGGGCCGGGCGCCATCCACCTGCTCAACGGGCTGTACGACGCCAAGCTCGACCATGTGCCGGTCGTGGCGGTCGTGGGGCAGACCAACCGCAGCGCCATGGGTGGTTCCTACCAGCAGGAGGTCGACCTCCACACGTTGTTCAAGGACGTGGCGTCGGAGTACGTCGAGACCGTCAACGTGCCCGAGCAGCTGCCGAACGTGCTCGACCGGGCCATCCGTACCGCCTGGACCCGCCGGTGCCCGACCGCTGTGATCGTCCCGGCCGACGTCCAGGAGCTCGACTACTCACCGCCCACCCACTCCTTCAAGATGGTCCCCTCCAGCCTCGGCTGCGAGCACTTCGCCCCGCAGCCCGACGAGGCCGCACTGCACCACGCCGCCGAGGTCCTCAACGCCGGCGAGAAGGTCGCGATGCTCGTCGGCCAGGGCGCGGCGGATGCCTCCGACGAGGTCGAGCGCGTCGCCGAGACGCTGGGCGCCGGAGTGGCGAAGGCACTGCTCGGCAAGGACGTACTGAGCGACGAACTGCCGTATGTCACCGGCGCGATCGGGCTGCTGGGGACGCGTCCGTCGTACGAGCTGATGCGGGACTGCGACACGCTCCTGACGATCGGTTCGAGCTTCCCGTACACCCAGTTCATGCCCGAGTTCGACCAGGCCAGGGGCGTGCAGATCGACATCGACCCGCACATGGTCGGGATGCGCTATCCGTACGAGGTCAATCTGATCGGTGACGCCCGTGCGACCCTGTCCCGGCTGCTGCCCCTGCTGCGGCGCAAGAAGAACCGTTCGTGGCAGAAGCAGATCATCGCGAACAACGAACGCTGGCGCGGGGTGATGACGCGGCGGGCCGAGCAGTCGGCCGACCCGATCAACCCGGAGTTCGTGGCGTGGTCGCTCGATCCGCTGCTGCCCGACGACGCGATCATCTCCTCGGACTCCGGCTCCGTGGCCAACTGGTACGCCCGCCATCTGCACCTGCGCGGTTCGATGCGGGCCTCGCTGTCGGGGACGCTGGCCACCATGGGCTGCGGTGTGCCGTACGCGATCGGGGCGAAGTTCGCGCATCCGGACCGTCCGGCGATCGCGCTGGTCGGTGACGGCGCGATGCAGATGAACGGGCTCGCCGAGCTGGTCACCGCGAGCAAGTACCGGGACGCGTGGAGCGATCCGCGTCTGGTGGTCGCGGTGTGGAACAACCAGGACCTGAACCAGGTCACCTGGGAGCTGCGGGCGATGGGCGGCTCCCCGCAGTTCGTGCCGTCCCAGTCGATCCCGGACGTCTCCTACGCGGAGTTCGCCGAGTCGCTCGGTCTGCTGGGCATCCGTGTGGAGAGGCCGGACGGCGTCCTGGACGCCTGGCAGAAGGCGCTGCGGGCGGACCGCCCGGCGGTGGTCGAGTTCCTCACCGACCCCTCCGTGCCGCCGATCCCGCCGCACGCGACGTGGGACCAGATGGAGTCCACCGCGAAGGCCGTCTTCAAGGGCGATGTCGAGCGCGAGGCGGTGGTCCGGCAGGGCTTCAAGGCCAAGGTCCAGGAGTTCCTGCCGGGCGCGCGCAAGCGGGCGCACGCCCACCGGGGACGTCCGCGCCGCCGCGAGAAGTCGCACCGGGCGGCGCACCGGTGACGCCGGCCCGGGTGACGTCGGCGAAGCGAAAGGCAGCGCTCATGTTCCGGCGGTCCGCTCGTACGTCGCGCAGCCCGCAGGTCGTCGTGGTCACGGGCGCCAGCGGAGGCGTCGGCCGGGCCACCGCCCGGGCGTTCGCCGCACGAGGAGACCGGGTGGCACTCGTGGCGCGCGGCCGGGCCGGGCTGGACGCGGTGGCCGAGGAGGTGCGCCGCGCGGGCGGTACGGCACTGCCCCTGGAGGCGGACGTGGCCGACCCCCGCGCGGTGGAGGAGGCGGCCACGCGGGCCGAACGCGAACTCGGTCCGATAGACATCTGGGTCAACGACGCCCTCACCACGGTGTTCGCCGAGTTCACCGACATCGGCGCGGACGAGTTCCGCCGGGTCACCGAGGTCTGCTACCTCGGGTACGTGTACGGCACACAGGCCGCGCTGCGCCGGATGCTGCCGCGCGGCCACGGTGCCGTCGTGCAGGTCGGCTCGGCGCTCGCCTACCGCGGCATCCCCCTGCAGTCCCCGTACTGCGGTGCCAAGCACGCGATCCAGGGCTGGAACGAGGCGCTGCGCTGCGAGCTCCTGCACCACCGCAGCGGGGTGTCGGTCACCATGGTCCAGCTGCCCGCGCTGAACACTCCCCAGTTCGAGTGGTCGTCGGCCCGGATGCCGCGCCGGCCGCAGCCCGTACCGCCGGTCTACCAGCCCGAGGTGGCCGCCCGGGCCGTGCTGTACGCGGCCGATCATCCGCGCCGGCGTGAGTACTGGGTCGGCGCGAGCACCGTGGGCACGCTGCTCGCCAACGCCGTGGCACCCGGGCTGCTCGACCGCTACCTCGCCCGTACCGGCTACGACTCCCAGATGACCGACGAGCCCATGCCGTCCGGCCTTCCCGACAACCTGTGGCAGCCGGTGGACGGCGGCGACGGGCGGGACTTCGGTGCGCACGGCCGCTTCGACGAGCGGGCCGCGCCGCGCGCGCCGCAGGCGTGGGCCTCACGCCATCACGACGCGCTCGCCCTCGCCGGGCTCGCCGCCACGGCGGGCGCCGTGGCTGTGGCCCGGCACCGGCTTCGGTGACTGCGGTGCTGCTAGCCGATGTCCTGCAGGACCTCGTCGCGCAGTTGGTGGCAGCAGCGGTTGATCAACCGGGAGACGTGCATCTGCGAGATGCCGAGCTGCTCAGCGATGTGGCTCTGGGTCATGTCCTTGAAGAACCTCATGTACAGGATGGTGCGTTCACGCTCGGGCAGGGCCTCCAGACGGGGCTTGACGGCCTCGCGGTCCACGACGGTGTCGAGGGCCGGGTCACAGGCGCCCAGTGCGTCGGCGAGCGAGTAGCCGTCGTCGCTGCCGGGGACCTCCGCGTCGAGGGACAGCGCGCTGAAGCTCTCCAGTGCCTCCAGCCCGACCTGGACGTCCTCCTCGCTCAGATCGGCCTCCTCGGCGATCTCGCGCACGCTGGGCAAGTGGTCCGAGGTGCTCCGGGACAGGTCCTGGCAGGCGGTGCGCACGCGGTTGCGCAGGTCCTGGACCCGGCGCGGCACATGCACGGTCCACATGTGGTCGCGGAAGTGCCGCTTGATCTCTCCGGTCACCGTCGGAACGGC
The DNA here is from genome assembly GCF_027625935.1 of Streptomyces camelliae. Lineage (NCBI taxonomy): Bacteria > Bacillati > Actinomycetota > Actinomycetes > Kitasatosporales > Streptomycetaceae > Streptomyces > Streptomyces camelliae. Next base: position 8,621,943 of record NZ_CP115300.1, on the reverse strand, counting down.
GTAACTCTCGAAGGCGTGGCCGCGCTCGGGGTCGTAGCGGTCGACCGCCTTGACCAGTCCGAGGGCCGCGACCTGGCGCAGGTCCTCGAAGCTCTCGCCACGGCTGCGGAACCGCCCCGCGATCCGATCGGCCATGGGCAGCCAGGCCTCCACCAGCTCCTCACGGAGTACGTCGCGCTGGTGTCCCGGGGGCAGCGCGGCGAGCCGGCGGAAGGCCTGCTCGGTATCGGGGGCGTCGTCATGCGGATGGTGCTGCGCGCTTGTACGGGTTCGCATGGTGCGTCGCACCTCTCTTGCGAGGGATGAACGATCACCGTGGACTTGCGACCGTGTTTCGGACGGCCGCATCCGGGCGACGAAGTCGTCGCTCCCACGGATGTGCCTCCTGTCCGAAACACTCTGTTTGTCCTCTGCCCCTGGGCCTGGGCCGTAAACCCCTCGCGTCGGGGCAACGTACAGGTGCCCGGCCGTGACCCACCGTGGCTTCTGTCCGCGCGCATGGCGCGGACGCGGGCGGGCACTCGGTTCCGCATGACACGGGATGCCGGCCTCACCGCACCGCGTCCCGGCGGACGCGGACCCGTCGCGCTGCTGCTCGCGCAGGACCGGCGGCTGTTCGACACGGCCGCGGCCCTGCACTGGCCCGCCGCCGAACGCGTCCTGCCCCGGCTCAGCCGCGCCGCCGACCATGGCGTCCTGTGGTTCGCCACGGCCGCGGCCATCGCCGGGAGCGGCACTCCGCGTGCCCGGCGTGCCGCCGCGCGGGGCCTCGCCTCCCTGACGGTGGCCTCGCTGACCATCAACACGATCGGCAAACGCTCGGTACGCCGCCCGCGCCCCGCGCTGGACGTCGTCCCGCTCGTCCGGCAGCTGAAGCGCCGGCCGATCACCACCTCCTTCCCCTCGGGCCACTCGGCGTCCGCCGCCGCCTTCGCGGCCGGGGTCGCGCTGGAGTCGCCCCGCTGGGGTGCCGCCGTCGCCCCGGTCGCCTTCTCGGTCGCCCTGTCCCGCGTCTACACCGGCGTCCACTTCCCCGGTGACGTCCTCGCGGGCGCGGTGCTGGGGGCGGGCGCCGCCCTCGCCGTCCAGGCGGTCGTACCGGCGCGGGCCGCGGCCGGCCCGGCGGCCCGGAGCCGCGCCGAGGCGCCCGTGCTGCCCGACGGGGCGGGTCTGGTGGTCGTGGCCAACACCGCCGCCGGCCGTGCGGAGTCCGTCCGCGCTCTCCAGGCCGTCCTGCCGGAGGCGGAGGTCGTGCTCTGCGAACCGTCCCGACTGCGGGCCGAGTTGGACAGGGCGACGGCGCGCGCCCGGGTGCTCGGCGTATGCGGCGGCGACGGCACCGTGAACGCGGCGGCCGAGGTGGCCGTCCGCCGGGGCCTGCCGCTCGCCGTCCTGCCCGGGGGCACACTCAACCACTTCGCCCGGGACCTGGGCGTGGAAGGCGTACGAGATCTCGGCCGGGCTCTGGCGCGCGGCCATGCGGTGCGCGTGGACGTGGGACGGTTCACCTCCGGCGGCACGCGGGGTCTCTTCCTCAACAACTGCAGCCTGGGCGTGTATCCGGAGCTGGTGCGCGAGCGCGACCGCTGGTCGCACCGGATCGGCGGCTGGCCGGCCGGGGTGCTCGCGGCCCTGCACGTCCTGCGGGCCGGCCGGCACCCGCTGACGGCCGAACTCGACGGCTGTGTCCGCCCGTTGTGGCTGCTGTACGCCGGGAACGGCATCTACCGCCGCAGGGGTCTGGACCCGGGCCACCGGGACGATCTGGCGGACGGACGGCTCGATGTACGGGTGGTGCACGGGGGACGGCACCCGGCGCTGCGGCTGCTCGCCGCCGCTGTCGCGGGCCCGCTCAGCCGCTCCCGGAGCCACGCGGCGGTCCAGCGGGACCGGCTGACCGTGACGGGACTGCCGCCGGGCACGCTCCTCGCCCACGACGGCGAAGTCACCGGTGTGGACGGCACGGTGACGCTGGAGAAACTGCCCGAGGCCCTGACGGTGTACCGGCCGCCGCGCGCTCGCCGCCGGTCACGGGTGAGCCTCCGCCGTGATCATGCCTGATCGTGGCATTCGGGGAAACCCGTACTCAGGAGGTTCAGGTGAGGGGGATGGTTCTCCTCATGTGGCTCCTGGGATTCCTGGTGCGGAGCATGTGTGCTCCGGGAAGGAAGTGCCCCCGGAGCACGCTTTTGCTGTTTCCGCCCCCGCACGCCGGTTACCCGAAAGGGGACATGGCTTCGCTCCCGGTGGTGGAGGTGAATGCGTATGCCCGAATACGGATATTTCCTCTCGTGCGAGGAATTCGGTCCGGGCGACCTGATCGAACAGGCCAGGGCCGCCGAACAGGCCGGCTTCCGGTCACTGTGGATCTCCGACCACTATCACCCGTGGAACGACGCCCAGGGCCACAGCCCCTTCGTCTGGGCGTTGATCGGCGCGCTCTCCGAAGCGGTGTCACTGCCCGTGGAGACCGCCGTCACCTGTCCCTCCCTGCGGATCCATCCGGCGGTCGTGGCGCAGGCCGCAGCGACCTGCGCGACGATGACGGGCGGTCGCTTCCGGCTGGGTGTCGGCTCGGGTGAGGCGCTCAACGAGCATGTTCTCGGCGGGCCGTGGCCGCCCGCGAGTGTGCGGCTGGAGATGCTGGAGGAAGCGATCCAGGTGATGCGCCGGCTGTTCTCCGGCGAGGAGGTCAGCCACTACGGCCCCCACTACACGGTGGAGAACGCCCGCCTCTACACGGTCCCCGACGAACCGGTGCCCATCGACGTCTCCGGCTTCGGCCCCCGGTCGACCCGGCTCGCCGCACGCGTCGGCGACGGCTACATCACGATGATGCCCGACGAATCACTGGTGTCCCAGTTCCTGAAGGACGGTGGCGCCGGCAAGGTGATCAGCGGCGGCACCAAGGTCTGTTACGGCCCTGACCGGGACGAAGCGGTGCGCACGGCTCGCCGGCTGTGGTTCAACGAACTGCTGCCCGGCGAAATGGGCCAGATACTGCCCTCGCCTCGCCACTTCGAACAGCTGGAGCCGCTCGTCACGGAGAGGATGGTCCGCGAGAACGTGGTGTGCGGGGACGACGTCGACGCCCATCTTGCCGCACTGAACGCCTTCGCGGAGGCCGGATTCGACCGGGTCTACGTCACTCAGATCGGCCCCGACCAACGTGGATTCTTCGACTTCTACCGCACAAAGGTGCTGCCGCAGCTCGCTCGCGACTGACGTCAGTTCCGGTCAGGTACGCGATGAAACTCAGCCGACCCGCCGTGTCCGTGTACACGGTGCCGACCGACGCCCCCGAGGCGGACGGCACGCTGTCGTGGGACTCGACGACCATGGTGATCGCCGAGGTCACGGCCGGCGACGCCACCGGCACGGGCTGGACGTACGGCCCGGCCGCCGTCGGACTCATGCTCGGCGAGCACCTCGCTCCCCTGGTCGAGGGCCATGACGCGCTGGACATCCCGGCTCTGCACGACGCGATGTGCAGGTCGGTGCGGAACGCGGGCCGCCCCGGGATCACGGCGTGCGCGATCTCGGCGCTGGACATCGCCCTGTGGGACCTCAAGGCGCGGCTCCTGGGCCTGCCCCTCGTCAGTCTCCTGGGCGCGGCCCGCACACGGGTCGCGGTGTACGGCAGCGGCGGGTTCACGACCTATCACGACCGGCGGCTCGCCGAGCAGGTCGACGACTGGGTGCACCGCCAGCGCATTCCCCGCGTCAAGATCAAAATCGGCGGGGGCTGGGGCCACGAGACCCAGTGGGACCTCTCCCGGGTACGTACCGCCCGCCGGGCCATCGGTCCCGAGGCCGAGCTGTACGTCGACGCCAACGGCGCCTACTCCCGCAAACAGGCGCTGCGGATCGGGGACGGGCTCGCCGAGTACGACGTCCGCTGGTTCGAGGAGCCCGTCTCCTCGGACGACCTGGCCGGTCTGCGGCTGCTCCGCGACACCCTGCCGTGCGACGTGACCGCCGGTGAATACGGGTACGACCTGCCCTACTTCGCGCGCATGATCGCGGCACATGCCGTGGACTGTCTCCAGATCGACGCGACACGCTGCGGCGGCATCACCGAGTTCTTGCGGGCCGCCGCCCTGGCCCAGGCCCACGGGCTGGAGGTCTCCGCCCACTGCGCGCCGCACGCCCATGCCGCCGTGTCGGCCTCGATTCCCAACCTCCGGCACATCGAGTGGTTCCACGACCATGTGCGGATCGAGTCGATGTTCTTCGACGGCGCGCTGGACCCGACAGGAGGGACGGTCCAGCCGGAGCAGGGCCTCGGACACGGGCTGACCCTGCGGACGGGCGAGGCCGAGAAGTTCCGGGTCGCCTGACGGCGGCAGGTATCAGGTACCCGGTAGCCGGTACTCGTCTCAATGACAACTTCTTGAGGAGATGAATCGGATGCTGTTCCTCGGACTGCTCCTCATCGCCGGGACGGCCGCCTTCACGGCCCTGGCGATCAGCGACAACCTGTCGGGCGGCGCGGGCCAGACCGTGTCGGTGCTCGGCCACGACATCGCCACCCTCGGCCCGCTCGCCCTCTTCTGCTCGGGCCTCGCGCTGGCGCTCATCTTCTGTCTCGGCATGGCCATGGCGGCCGGCGGAGTGGCACACCACCGTCGTCCGCACCGGAAGCACCGCAGGACCGCCGCCGGGCCGACCGTCGGAACCCGGGCCTGATGCCCCTGGCCGGCCGGTCCTCGGCTCCAGTGGCCCACGCGGGCAGACGTGGCAGCATGGGCGACGGAGGCAGCCATGGCTGAGCAACCGACCGAGCCGAGCGGCACGCGCGCCTCGGGCCCCCGGAGGTCCAGCGTCGGCGTGCACGGCATCGCCGAATCCGCGCGCTACTCCCTCGCGGAGATGGGGCCGAGACGGAGTCTGCTGACGCTGCTGTCGGTGAACCACGTCGACGGATTCGACTGCCCGAGCTGCGCGTGGGGCGAGCCCGATCCGGAGCATCGCAAGGCCGCGGAGTTCTGCGAGAACGGTGTGAAGGCCATCGCCTGGGAGGCCACCCGCAAACGCGTCGACACCACCTTCTTCGCCGAGCACTCCGTGGCCGAGCTGCGGGAACGGGACGGTCACTGGCTGGAGTCCCAGGGCCGGCTCGCCCAGCCGATGCACCTCGCCCCCGGTGCCGCCCACTACACGCCCATCACCTGGGACGACGCGTTCGAACTCACCGCCGCCCGACTGCGTGACCTGAACGATCCGAACCGCGCCGTCTTCTACACCAGCGGCCGCACGAGCAACGAGGCGGCCTTCCTCTACCAGCTGCTCGCGCGCCGCTTCGGCACCAACAACCTGCCGGACTGCTCGAACATGTGCCACGAGTCGAGCGGCGCGGCCCTGACCGAGACGCTCGGCGCCGGAAAGGGCCTGATCTCGTACGACGACATCACCGAGCACGCCGACCTGATCATCATCGTGGGCCAGAACCCCGGCACCAGCCACCCCCGTATGCTCACCGCGCTGGAACAGGCGAAACGGCGCGGCGCCCGGATCATCGCCGCCAACCCGCTCCCCGAAGCCGGTTTCGGCCGCTTCCACAACCCACAGACCGCACGCGGACTGATCGGCCCGGGCACACGGCTCGCCGACCGCCACCTCCCGGTGCGCGTCAACGGCGACCTGGCCCTGTTCGCGGGCCTGAACCGGGCCCTGATCGACCGGGAGGACGCCCGGCCGGGCTCCGTCCTCGACCACGACTTCATCGACCGGTACTGCGACGGCTTCGAGGCCGCCGTGGCCGCCTGGCGCGCCCTGGCCTGGTCGCGGATCGAGACGCTGAGCGGTCTGTCCCGGCGCCGTATCGAGGCGGTCGCCGACGAGGTGATCGCCGCCGACCGGGTGGTCGTCTGCTGGGCGATGGGCCTCACCCAGCACCGCAACGCGGTCGCCACCCTCCGCGAGATCGTCGACTTCCTGCTGCTGCGCGGAAACATCGGACGCCCCGGCACCGGGCCCGCCCCGATCCGCGGACACAGCAACGTCCAGGGCGACCGCACCATGGGCATCTGGGAGCGGATGCCGGACGCGTTCCTCGACAGACTCCGCGACGAGTTCGGCTTCGACCCGCCCCGCGCCCACGGCCTGGACACCGTCGACTCGATCCGGGCCATGCGTGACGGCGAGGTCGACGTCTTCATCGGCCTCGGCGGCAACTTCGCCTCGGCCACCCCCGACACACAGGTCACCGAGGCCGCGCTGGCCAACTGCGCCCTCACCGTCCACATCGCGACCAAACTGAACCGGTCCCATCTCTGCCACGGCACCGAGGCCCTGCTGCTGCCCTGCCTCGGCCGCACGGAGCGCGACCGGCAGGCCTCCGGCGAGCAGTTCGTCACCGTCGAGGACACCATGGCGATGGTGCACGCCTCGCACGGACGGCTCGCTCCCGGGTCACCGCACCTGCGCAGCGAGGTCGCGATCGTCGCCGGCCTCGGCCGTGCGCTGTTCGGCGACGACCTCGGCTGGCGTGCCATGCGCGACGACTACGCGGTGATCCGCCGCCACATCGAGCACGTCGTCCCCGGATTCCACGCCTTCGAGGAGCGCGTCCGGCAGCCCGGCGGCTTCATGCTCCCCCGCGCCCCGCGCGACTCCCGTACCTTCCCCACCGACAGCGGCAAGGCGCACTTCACGGTCAACCCGCCGACCGCGGCCGAGGTACCCGAGGGACACCTGCTGCTGACGACCGTGCGCTCGCACGACCAGTTCAACACCACCGTCTACGGCTTCGACGACCGTTACCGCGGCATCAGCGGAGGGCGGCGGGTCGTCTTCCTCAACCAGGAAGACCTGCGCGAACTCCACCTCCACGACGGCGACCTGGTCGACCTCGTCAGCGTCAACCCCGACGGCGAACGCCGGGCGCCCGGCTTCCGCGCCGTCCGCTATCCCACGCCCCGCGGCTGCGCCGCCGCCTACTACCCGGAGGCGAACACGCTGGTCGCACTGGACGCGACGGCCGAGATCAGCAACACCCCTGCCACGAAGTCCATCGTCATCCGCGTCGAGCCCGCAGGCAGAAGCTGATGCCGGCGTGACGGGACCGCTGCCAGGGGTACCCGTGCATCCGGCAGAAAGGAGCTGTCATGCCTGCCGGATCGAGCGCGAAGCGTGAGCGTCAGTACGAGCACATCAAGAAGAGCGCGCAGGAGCGCGGTGAGTCCACGAAGCGGGCCAAGGAGATCGCGTCGCGGACCGTGAACAAGCAACGGGCCAGGTCGGGCGAGAGCGAGAGCGCCAGCAAGACCTCCATCCGCGACCCGAAGTCGGCGTACCAGCGCGGTGGCCAGCGCTCGCACAGCGGCGCGGAGGGCCCTACGAAGGACCAGTTGTACGAGGAGGCCAGGAAGCGTGACATCCACGGGCGCTCCTCGATGACCAAGCAGGAGCTGAAGAACGCGCTCGGCCGCTGAACCGGACCCCGTGAGCGGTCAGCCCTCCTCGCGCAGTCCCCAGGGCGAGCCGTACTCGGTGAGCAGGTCGAGGAAGGGGCGGGGCGGCAGGGCTTCCGGGCCGAGGACGCCCTTGCCGGACCAGGTGCCCGCGGCCAGGAGGTGTGGCACACCGCCTACGCCCGGCTGCCCGCCGAGTCGCACCCCGACATCGCCGCCACGGCCCACCTGCTGGCCCGCCGCATGCCGCACAGCGCCAATCCGGCGGCACTGGAGATGCTGCTGGAACACACCGCCGCACAGCTGCCGCCGTCCGGGACGTGAGTCTCAGTCCGCGCCCGGTCATGACGTCCGCCTTGTGCACGGGGCGTGCCGTTCCGGCTGCGACCGGTCAGGTGCGGCACGTCAACCGACCTGCGAGCGCTGCGAGTTCAGGATGTGGGGTGGACGGGGCCGGTCGCGCGGGCCAGGGGCGGGGCGATCGTCTGGGGGTCCGCTCCCTCGCCGGTCCACAGCCCGGCAGTCGCCTCCAGGAGACCGGTACGTTCGAGACCACCGCCTGCCACGGGTGCACAGCTCACATCCCGGAAGCTCGGCTGCCAGGTCGTCTCCGACGACGCGGGGCTCAAGAGCGTCAAGCCGGGCAAGCCGGTGCTCGCCCAGGTCCGCATCGCCGCCGAGGGCCCGCAGGCGTACCGCGTCCTCGGCATCGCCGACCGGACCGAACTGTCCACCACGGTCAGCGAGGCTCTGCGCCGGCGCTGAACCGGCCGGGCGACGATCTCCGCCCCCCGTCCCACACCTCCTTGAGAGCGTGCCGCCCACCCGGCGGCACGCTTTCTCGCCGTCCCGTGCGGCCGAGGGGAGAATGGACACATGACGGACAAGAACGCGGAGCCACTGTCACGCAAGACGTACGAAGCCGAACTCCAGCGCCTCCAGACCGAGTTGGCGAAGATGCAGGAGTGGGTCCGCGCCGAGGGCGCCCGGCTGGTGGTCGTCTTCGAGGGCCGGGACGCAGCCGGCAAGGGCGGCGCCATCCGGCGGGTCACCGAGCGCCTGAACCCGCGTATCGCCCGGATCGCGGCGCTGCCCAAGCCGACGGAGCGCGAGCGCACCCAGTGGTACTTCCAGCGGTACGTCGAGCATCTGCCGGCCGCCGGGGAGATCGTGCTCTTCGACCGGTCCTGGTACAACCGGGCCGGGGTCGAGCGTGTCATGGGTTTCTGCACCAAGGAGGAGCACCAGCTGTTCCTGCGCCAGTGCCCGATCTTCGAGCGGATGCTGGTCGAGGACGGGATCCTGCTGCGCAAGTACTGGTTCTCGGTGAGCGACACCGTCCAGCAGGAGCGGTTCCAGCGCCGTCTGGAGGATCCGCTGAGGCGCTGGAAGCTGTCGCCGATGGACCTGGAGTCGATCACCCGCTGGGAGGCGTACTCCCGGGCGAAGGACGAGATGATGGTGCACACCGACATCACCGAGGCGCCCTGGTACATCGTCGAGAGCGACGACAAGCAGCGTGCGCGGCTGAACATGATGGCCCACCTGCTGGAGTCCGTCCCCTATCACGAGGTGCCCCCACCGGTGCTGGAGCTCCCCGAGCGCCCGCCGTCGACCGGCTACGAGCGACCGCCGCGCGATCTGCAGACCTACGTCCCGGACCACACGGCGCAGCTGTGAACTCCGTCGGCTCCGAGGACCGTCGGGTGAGGGGTCGGTGAGAACGCTGGTGACCGCCCATGCGAGGTGGGGCATAAGAGCAAGCGGCACTTGCCGGGTTGCGCAATAATTCAATCCGGCGGGGCAACCTCGGCATCGGGGGAAGGAAGGGCGTTCATGCCGCGTGGGGACATGCAGCGAGTGCGCGATGCGAATCTGCGACTGGGCGCTGCCGTGGCCGAGATCGAGGGACTCTATTCGGCGTTATTGAGGGCGGGTTCCGCCGAACGACACCAACGGCTGCAGGCGGACCTGGCACGCGCCGCCCGCCGCCTCGCCGCCCTGGCAGCCGTCCCGCCGCAGACACGACCTCTGCCCTCCGCCCCACGCCGCTCCCGCTGGGGACGCAGACGCGCGCTGGCCGAGCGCGGCGCCGCGTGGATCACGGCACGCTTCGGAGAGGACATGCGCTGAACACCGGATCCGGGCAGCAAGCCCAGGCGCAAGGCGTACGTCCAACGGCCGATCCGCGCCCTCGTGGACCCGTGCCAGTATCGACCCATGTCTCACTCCTGGCCCAGCCATCTCGACGTAGGAGCGGTCCGTTTCGCCCGGCCGACCGCGAGGTACGACGACGTCCTCGTCTTCTACCGTGACGTCCTCGGTCTGCCGGTGCTCGCCCAGTGGCGTGATCACCAGGGCTACGACGGTGTCGTCCTCGGTCTGCCGGGCACCCCGGTGCACATGGAGCTCCTGCAGCACGGCGACCCGCCCCGCATTCCGGAGCCGCACCCGGAGAACCAGCTGGTGCTCTACCTCCGCGGCCCCGAAGCCGTCTCCGTCGCCGTCCGGCGGCTGACCGAGGCCGGGCACAGCCCGGTCCCCTCCGCGAACCCCTACTGGCCGGACCACGGCGCCGTCCTCTTCGAGGATCCGGACGGCTGGCACATCGTGCTGGCCCCCTGGGTCTTCGGCGAAGAGCCACCACCGGCGGGCTGACCAGGCACAGCGACACGTCCTCGCCCGTCCGCGGGAAACGCACCCCATGCGCCGACGAAGATCCCTGTGCTCCAGGTGTCGTGGCTGTCCCTGGAGCATGGGGTCGGCCGTTTCCGGTCCAGGAGTGCGGGATGGCTCGGGTATCGATCAACTCCGGTCTCTGTCTCGGTTCGGGGCCGTGTGCATCGACCGCTCCTGCCGTGTTCGACCAGGACGACGACGGCTACGGAGTGGTCCGCGCGGGCAGCGAGGACGGCCGAGGGGACCCGATGGTGTGGGAGGCCGTCCGCGCCTGTCCCGTCCAGGCCATCACGCTCTCGGACGACCAGGAGGCCCCGGTCCGAGGACGAGCCTGCCGGCGTGTCCGGCGGGCGCGCCGTCGGTGTGGCTGCGTACGACGGCTCGGTTCAGACGTGCGACCGGTGACGGGTCGGCGGCCGGCAACCTGTCGTGGAGCTCCGGAGGAGTCGGGGCCGGGCGGTCTCCCGCCGGCAGGGGGGCCGGGCGGGCCGGCGCCGCAAGGCTTCACGCCGGCCTCGCCGGCCATCTCCTCGGCCGTTTCCGTCTGTCTGCCGTGGCGACGGACGAGCCCGGCGTCGGCAGGACAGGTCCGTCCCGGCAGCGGCCGTCAGACGCCTCGGCCGCACCGTCCGGCTACCCCGGCGGCGCGGCGGTCGCTGACGGCGTCCGGCGGACCGCCGTCCGCGGTGGCCGTTCCCGCAGGGCACCGTAGGCGACGAAGTACGCGGGGATCCGGCGGATCCAGCGCGCCTCGGCCACCAGGTGCGCCATGTGCTCAGCCCGTTCCGCGCCGCCGAGCGGTGGCCGGCCCCGCAGGACGGGCGCGATGACGCGCGCGTGGGCCGCCCGCTGGAGGGCCTGGGTGACGACCGTGGCGGGACGGCGGCGGCGCTGCACACGGCGTACGTCGCGCAGGCCCACGCTCCCCCGGCGCAGCGGCTCGGTGAGGTACCGGGCGGTGGCCACGGCGTCCTGCACCGCGAGGTTGATGCCGATACCGAAGACCGGGGACATGGCGTGCGCGGCGTCGCCGATGCACAGCAGGCCGGGCCGGTGCCAGCGGCGCAGCCGGTCCAGGCGTACGTCGAGGAGCTTGACCTCGTCCCATGAGCGCAGGGCGTGCACGCGGTCGGCCATCCAGGGGGCGGCGGCGGTGAACTCGGCCAGGAACCGGTCGAGGCCGGCGGCGCGGCGCCGGCTGTCCGTGCCCTTGGGGATGAGTCCGGCGCACTGCCAGTAGTCGCCGCGGTCGATCATCGCGGTGAGGAAGCGGTCACCGGCGGCGCCGACCAGTCCCTGCGGGTCGCCTTCCCGGCGCGGCAGCCGGAACCACCAGGCGTCCATCGGGCAGGAGAAGCGGCGCAGCCGCAGTTCCGGCCGGGAGCGGGCCAGTGAGCCGCGGCCGTCGCAGGCGACGGTGAGCAGGGCGCGCAGCTCGCCGGTGCGGCCGTCGGAGGTGCGGTAGCGCACCCCCGTCACGCGTCCGGATTCGACCAGGAAGGAGGTCGCTTCCGTGTTCATCCGCAGGTGGAAGGACGGCTCGCGGCCGGCCTCGTCCGCGAGCAGGTCCAGCAGGTCCCACTGGGGCACCATCGCCACGTAGTTGTAGGGGCCCGGCAGCACGGACAGGTCCGCGACCGTGACCGTCGACCGGCCGGGCCCGACCGGCAGCCGCATGGTGCGGACCCGGCGTTGCGGCAGCCGGGCGAAGCGCTCGGCCAGGCCGAGTTCGTCCAGCAGCGCCAGGGTGGAGGGGTGGACGGTGTCGCCGCGGAAGTCGCGCAGGAAGTCACCGTGCTTCTCCAGCACCGTCACGTCGATACCGGACCGGGCCAGCAACAGGGCGAGCACCATGCCCGCAGGGCCGCCGCCCACGATGCAGCACGTGGTCTGTTCCATGACAGTCCCGCCCTTCGCGAGAGCAGTGATTCATCGGCGCTTCACCGTTCCTAATTCATCGGCCGATGAATATTCTACTCCTTCAGGCCACCGCCCGCCTCTCCCCTGCCCGGCCGTCGCGGTGGATCGGTGTCTTCGCCCCGGTCAGCGGCGCCCCCGTCCCGCCCCGCCGGAGGGCGACGATCTCCGCCGCGATCGACAGGGCGGTCTCCTCCGGCGTCCTGGCACCGAGGTCGAGGCCGATCGGCGAGCGCAGTCTGGCCAGTTCCGCTTCGGTCACGCCCTCCGAACGCAGCCGCCGGGCGCGGTCCTCGTGGGTGCGCCGCGAGCCCATCGCACCGATGAAGGCCGCCGGCATCCGCAGGGCCGCCGTCAGCAGGGGGACGTCGAACTTCGCGTCGTGGGTGAGCACGCACAGCACCGTGCGGGCGTCGGTCCCGGCGCGCCGCAGATAGCGGTGCGGCCAGTCGACGACCACCTCGTCCGCCTCGGGGAAGCGGCCCCGGGTGGCGAAGACCGGGCGGGCGTCGCAGACGGTCACGTGATAGCCGAGGAACTTACCGGCCCGCACCAGCGCCGCCGCGAAGTCGACGGCCCCGAAGACGATCATGCGCGGGGGCGGCACGTTCGACTCGACCAGCAGGGTGAGACCGCCGGGGCAGTGCGCGCCTCCCCCGGACTCCGCCCGGGAGGACCCCCATCCCGCCGCGCTCGCCGACAGGTCGACCGCGCCGGTGCGGCCCGCCTCCAGCAGGGCGCGAGCCTCGGCCGCCGCCACCCGGTCCAGGTCCGGGTGGCCGCCCAGACCGCCCTCGCCGGTGCCGTCGGGCCGGACCAGCAGGGCGCGTCCGAGGAGTTCGGCCGGGCCGCGGGCGACCCGGGCGAGGGCGAGCGGTTCGCGCCGGGCGGCGGCCGACAGGGCCGCCGCCGGCACCGTCCGTGCCCGGCCGGTCATCGGCACGATCAGCACCTCGATCGTCCCGCCGCAGGTCAGGCCCACGGCGAAGGCGTCCTCGTCGCTGTACCCGAACCGTTCGAGCACGCTCTGTCCGCTCCGCAGGGCCTCGCGGCACAGGTCGTACACCGCGCCCTCCACACAGCCACCGGAGACCGAGCCGATGACCGTGCCCTCACTGTCGACGGCGAGGGCGGCGCCGGGTCCGCGCGGCGCGCTGCCGCCGACGGCCACCACGGTCGCGACGGCGAACTCCCGGCCCTCCTCGATCCAGCCGGCCAGCTCCTCGGCCAGGTCAAGCATCCGGCGCCCCCGCGGCGGCCGGGCGGATCCCGTCCGTCGGCTTCTGCCTGGCGGCCGACAGCACCCGGTCCGGCCGGATGGGCAGGGCGCGGTGGCGTACGCCGGTCGCGTGCCAGACCGCGTTGGCGACGGCGGCCGCGGCGCCGACGATGCCGACCTCGCCGATGCCCTTGATGCCGACCGGGTCGTCGGGATCGGTGTCCTCGATCCAGTCCGCCTCGATGCGGGGCACGTCGGCGTGGGTGGCCACGTGGTAGCCGGCGAGGTCGGCGCCGACGTGGCCGCCCGAGGCGCGGTCCCGGACGGCCTCCTCGTGCAGGGCCATGGAGATGCCCCAGATCATGCCGCCCAGCAACTGCCCCCGTGCGGTGAGCGGGTTGACGATAGGGCCCGCCGCGAAGATGCCGAGCATGCGCCGCACCCGTACCTCGCCGGTGCTGACGTCCACCGCCACCTCGGCGAACTGCGCCCCGAAGGAGTGCCGTTCGGCGGCGGCGAGGGCCCCGACGGCCTCGGTGGTGTCCGAGCGGACCGTGATGCCCTGGGGCGGGATGCCGTCGCCCAGGGCCAGCCGCTCCAGCAGATCACCGGCCGCGACCCGGACGGCCCAGGACCAGGACCGGGTGCCCATGGAACCACCCGCGATCATCGCGGGGCCGAAGTCGCTGTCGCCGATGCGCACCCGGACGCGCTCGGGAGCGGTCCGCAGCGCGTCGGCGGCGACCAGGGTGAGTGCGGTACGAGCCCCGGTGCCGATGTCGGCCGCGGAGATCCGCACGGTGAAGGTGCCGTCCGGGTGCGCGGTGGCGGTCGCGGTGGACGGCTGGGCGCCGGCCGGGAAGGAGGCCGCCGCCGTGCCCGTACCGAGCAGCCAGCGGCCGTCCCGGCGCAGCCCGGGGCGCGGGTCCCGGTCCGCCCAGCCGAACCTGCGGGCGCCCTCCCGGAAGCAGGCGGCCAGATTGCGGCCGGCGAACGGCAGCCCGGAGACCGGGCCCTTGTCGGGTTCGTTGCGCAGGCGCAGCTCGATCGGGTCGAGCCCGCACTTCTCGGCGAGCTCGTCCAGCGCCGCCTCCAGCGCGAACGAACCCGGCGCCTCGCCCGGGGCGCGCATGTAGGTCGGGGTCGGCACGTCGAGCCGTACGACGCGGTTGGCGGTGTGGTGGGCGCCCGCGTCGTACATCACCCGGGCCACCCCCGCACTCGGCTCGACGAACTCGTACACGGTGGAGGTGAGGCTGACCGAGCGGTGCTCCAGCGCGCGCAGATGTCCGTCGGCGTCGGCACCGAGCCGGACGCGCTGGGCCGTGGGGCTGCGGTAGCCGGCCAGCGAGAACATCTGACGCCGGGTCAGCACCACTCGCACCGGCCGCCCGAGGACGGTCGCGGCCATCACGGCGGCCACCTGGTGGGCGCGCACGCCCTTGCTGCCGAAGCCGCCGCCGACGTGCTCGGAGCGTACGCGCACCGAGGCGGGGTCGAGCGAGAAGAGGTTCGCGAGTTCGCCGACGACCCAGGTGGCACCCTGATTGGAGTCGATCACCTCCAGCCTGCCGCCGTCCCAGTGGGCGGTCGCCGCATGGGGCTCCATGGGGTTGTGATGCTCTTCGGGGGTGGAGTACTCGGCGTCCACGACGACGGCCGAGGCGGCCAGTTCGGCGTCGAGGTCGCCCTTCTCCGTCACCGCGGGCATGTGCCCGGCCGCCGGGTAGGCGTCGGGGCGCTCGGCGCCGAACTCGATGTCGTGGGGCTCCTGTTCGTAGTGCACCACGAGCGCCTCGGCGGCCTCCCGGGCCTGCTCGGACGTCTCGGCCACGACCAGCGCCACCGGCCAGCCCAGGTACGGCACCCGGTCGTGCTGGAAGACGGCGCAGGTCAGGTCGGGCCTCATGCCCAGCAGAGAGGTGTAGTCGGTATGGAGGCGGGGGGCGTTGCGGTGGTCCAGGACGGCGAGGACACCGGGCATGGCGAGGACCGGGTCGGTGTCGAGGTCGCGGATGCGGCCGCGGGCGACCGTGGACAGCACCAGCCAGCCGTACGCGAGGTTCGCGAAGGGCACCTCTCCTGCGTAGCGGGCGGCTCCGGTGACCTTGTCGCGCCCCTCGATGCGGGTGTGTGCCGTGCCGACGGCGGGTGTATGCAGGGAGGTCGGGGTGGTGAGGGTGCTCATCGGGCGGCCTCCTCGGCGAGTTCGGTCAGGACGGCCACCACGAGATTGCGGATCAGGTCCACCTTGTAGCCGTTGTGCGGCAGCGGCCGTGCCGCCGCCAGCTCGGCGTCCGCCGCGGCCTCGTAGGTCGCGGCGCCGGCCGGCGCACCGGCCAGGACCCGCTCGGCCGCCACGGCCCGCCACGGCCGGGAGGCCACGGCACCGAGGGCCAGGCGCGCGTCGCGTACGACGCCGTCGCGGACGTCGAGCGCGGCGGCGAGGGAGCCGAGGGCGAACGCGTAGGAGGCACGCTCACGCACCTTGCGATAGCGGGAGTTGGCGGCGACCGGGGCGGGCGGCAGCGTGACGTGCGTGATCAGCGCGCCCGGCGGCAGCGCGGTCTCCAGGTGCGGGGTGTCACCGACGGGCAGATAGAAGTCGGTGAGCGGCAACTCCCCCGGTCCGTCCGGGGTTTCGAAGCGGACGACGGCATCGAAGGCGGTGAGGGCCACGGCCATGTCCGAGGGGTGTACAGCGACGCAGTGATCGGATGCGCCCAGGATCGCGTGGTTGTGGTGTTCGCCCTCGACGGCGGGGCAACCGCTGCCGGGGACGCGCTTGTTGCAGGGCTTGGTGACATCGGTGAAGTAGCCGCACCGGGTGCGCTGCAGCAGGTTCCCGCCGACCGTGGCCATGTTGCGCAGCTGGCCGGACGCACCCGCCAGCACCGCTTGCGCGAGCGCGGGGTAGCGGCGCCGGACCTCGGGGTGGGCGGCCAGGTCGCCGTTGGTGACGGTGGCACCGATGCGCAGGCCGCCCTCGGGCGTGGACTCGATGTCGTCGAGCGGGAGTTCACGGATGTCGACCAGCCGGGCGGGCCGCTCCACACCGCTCTTCATGAGGTCGACGAGGTTGGTGCCGCCGCCGAGGAAGCGGGTGTCCGGATCGGCGCCGAGCAGCGCGACGGCTCCGGCGACGTCGGACGCCCGCTGATAGCCGAACTCCCTCATGCCACGGCCTCCTCGACCTCGTCGGCACGGCCTCGGTCCGCTGGGACCCGGGCCGCGCGGCCCACCGCCTCCACGATCGACACATAGGCGCCGCAGCGGCACAGATTGCCGCTCATCCGCTCCCGGATCTCTTCAGCGGTAAGGGACGGCGGCCCCGCTTCGGGGCGGACGTCCTCGGTGGCGGCGCTCGGCCAGCCCGCCGCGTGTTCCTCGATCACTCCGATCGCCGAGCAGATCTGTCCTGGGGTGCAATAACCGCACTGGAAGCCGTCCAGGTCGAGGAACGCCTGCTGGACGGGGTGCAGCGTGTCTCCGTCGGCCACGCCCTCGATGGTGGTGATCTCGCGGTGCTCGGCCGCCACGGCCAGTTGCAGGCAGGCGACCGCCCGGCGTCCGTCCAGCAGGACGGTGCAGGCCCCGCACTGCCCCTGGTCGCAGCCCTTCTTGGTGCCGGTGAGGTCGAGGCGCTCACGGAGTGCGTCGAGCAGGGTGGTGCGGTGGTCGACGGGCAGTGTGTGGGTCGCGCCGTTGATCTTCAACGTGATGACACTGGACGTCGATGGGTCCATGAGTCGCTTCTTTCGTATGTACGGGACAGACGGAAGGGGTGAAGCAGACGTGCGGGATGCTGGGACCGGACAGGGGGACTGCCGGACTGCCGCAGGACCGTGTCCGCAGCTATGGTGGACACAACCGGACAGCTGTCCGCTACCTGGAAACGTAACGGACAGCTGTCCGCTTAGCAAGTGTGGGGTTTCGGCCACGGACCCCTGAGGAGGACGAGTGCCGCAGCAGAAGGACTCACCCCGGCGCTCGGACGCGCAGCGCAACCGCGAGCGCATCCTGGAAGTGGCGCTCGTCGAACTGTCCCGGTCCGCGGACGCCCCGCTGAGCGCGATCGCCAAGAAGGCGGGGGTCGGACAGGGCACGTTCTACCGGAACTTCCCCAACCGCGAATCACTCGTCCTGGAGATCTACCGCCACGAGACGCAAGCGGTCGCCGACACCGCGGTCCACCTGCTGCAGACCCGGGCACCGGATCAGGCCCTGCGCGCCTGGATGGACCGGCTCGCCGAGTTCGCCATGACCAAGGCCGGACTGGCCGACGCCATCCGGCAGGCCACGGGCGCCCCCGGCAGCCCGGCGAAGCCGCCCCACACACCGGTGAGCGCCGCGGCGGAACTCCTGCTCCGCGCCAACGAGGAAGCGGGCACGATCCGGCCGGGGGTCACCGCGGACGACTTCTTCCTCGCCATCGCCGGCCTCTGGCAACTGGGCCCGCACGACGACTGGCAGCCGCGCGCCGCCCGCCTTCTCGACCTGGTCATGGACGGCCTGCGCACGGGGGCCGGCGGACGAGCCTCACACTCCCCTTCGGCACCCTCGGCCTGAAAGAGGGCTCACCGGGGGCGGCCGCGCACATGGCGTGGCGGGCAAGCGAGTTGCGGTCGTGGCCGAGGCCAGGGCGGTCTGCTAGCCGTCCAGCAAAGCGCTCACCAGGCGTGTCATGGCGGGGCCGGGGTCGGGTGTGCCCGGCCGGCTGGTCATCAGCAGGTGGTGGGCGGTGCCGACGACCGCGAGGGCCACGGTGGCCGGGTCGACGGTCTCCGCCACCCGGCCCAGCCTCTGTTCGGCCCCGAGATAGCCCGTGACGGCCCGCTGGATCGCATCGAAGCCGGGCGCTCCGCCTTCCAAGGCCTCGCGGATCCGCAGCATGCTGCCGGGGCGGGCCATGGCGAGCCCCGATATCGCCAGGCCGCCGTAGTCGAACAGCGCGCGGGCGACGGCGTCGAGATTCCCCGCCACCGTGTTCCGCCCCGCCAGGTCCACGAGCGACTCCGCCTGCGCGGCGGTCCGCGCGAAGCGGTCGAGGCAGAGCTCGGCCACGAACTCGTCCATCCCCGCGAAGTGCGTGTGCAACAGCCCCTTGGCGCAGCCCGCCTCGGTGGTGACGGCCCGGCTGGTGAGGGCGCCGGGCCCGTGCCTGTCCACGACGCGCTCGGCGGCGGCGAACAACTGCTCGCGCACGTCCGGCGTCGCCACTCCGCGCGGTGACATGGGCCTCTCCTCCGTTCCGTGCCGCCGTCCGCATGACGCGCAACTGCGGTGATGGTAATGGACATTGCGGGTTTGGGCGTATGCCCATACAGTTTGGGCGTACGCCCATTCTCCGCCGTCCACCACAGGAGGCATCCGTGTCCGACGTCGCCAACACCGAGCAGGCACGCGCGTGGAACGGCCCCGAGGGCGCCCACTGGGCCCGGCACCAGGACCGCTGGAACGCCGTGAACGGGGGCTTCGACGCCCCGCTGCTCGACGCCGCGGCCATCACCGCGACCCACCGGATCCTGGACATCGGCTGCGGCTCCGGCCGGACCACACGTCTCGCCGCGCTCCGGGCACCCCGAGGACACGCGCTGGGCCTCGATCTGTCCGCCCCCATGCTGGACGAGGCACGGGCCCGCGCGGAGCGGGAGGGCATCGCCAACGTCTCCTTCACGCAAGGCGACGCACAGGTCCACCCCTTCGAGGCAGGCGGTTTCGACGCGGCGATCAGCCGCTTCGGCGTGATGTTCTTCGCCGACCCCGTGGCTGCCTTCGCCAACGTCGGCCGGGCACTGACGCCCGGCGGCCGCCTGGCCTTCGTTCTCCCGGCCGCACCCGAGCTCAACGGCTGGGTGGTGGCGGTGAACGCGCTGCGCGGCATCCTGCCGGTCGGCGATCTGGGCAGGCCGGGAGTGCCCGGCATGTTCTCGCTGGCCGACCCGGACCGCATCCGCGACGTCCTCACCATCTCCGGCTACACCGCCGTCGCCGTCGAGCAGGCACACGCGGACGGGGAATGGGGGCAGGGAGCCGAGGACGCGGCGGAGTTCCTGCTCGGCACCGGCCCCGGCCGCCACCTGATGGACCAGGCCGACAGCACGGCACAGGACCGCGCCCGCCACACCCTGACCGACCACCTGCGCGCCCACGAGACGGCCGACGGCACGGTCCTGCTCCGCAGCACCGCCTGGCTCGTCACGGCGGACCGCCCGGCCACCCCGTCGGACCGGTCCTGACCACGGTCCGCGGGCGGCGGCCGACTGCACGGCGCACCCCTGACACCGCCCGCCGGGTCGGGCGTGTCGTCGGCGGTGATCCGGCCTGACTGCCTCCGGGCCCATGGCGGAGGACGACAACACGCGCGTACGAGGCGGACTTCGGCCGGACCTTCGTCCTCGACATCGGTCCGGTCGAGCAGCGCCTGCGCGCCGACCTGCCCGAGGTCTTCGAGGCCGGCAAGCGGTTCTTCGCGAGCGACCCGGAACTCACGGGCACCGCACCGCACTCCGAGGTCGCCCGGCTCACCGCCGACGCGGGCCGGGAACCGGGCGGCCGGCACTCCGGGCACCGGTGTCACCGGATCCTGGAATCCATCTCGTCGACCGGAAGCGGGGCTTCGGCGGGGTCCCTGAGGAACTGCTCACGCTCTGAACCCGGAAGTACGTGCAGGGCGCGGCAGCTGGAGCATCTCGTCGCGCTCGCTTGCCCGGACGCGGGGTGGGCATGACACGCTTGTGCCGTGCTGAGAGAGCTGAGCCCTCGTAACCTGAGCTGGGACGAGGTGGATCCCGCCCGTCATCCCTTCGACAGCGTCGCGGCGGCGCGGGAGGTGCGCTCACTGGGTCCGGCCCGGCACGTTCCGGTCCGCCCGGACGTCCCCGTCACCGACCCGGCGATGAGTGCCTGGAGCTGGGACGTGGGCAAGCTCTGGGCCGATGCGATGTCGTACGCCTTGGCGGAGCGCTACGGCCGGTGGGTCCTGGGCTGGCGCTGGGCGCATGACGAAGGGGACTTCGACGGCGGCCCGGTCGGGAACTGGTGCTGCCCGCGACACTCGATGGTCACCCCGGAGGGGACGCTGGAGCGCGTGGTCGCGGCGCTCTGCGAGTGGCGGGCGTGGTTGGAGAGCCTCGCCGAGCGGTTCGAGGCGTATCCGCTGGAACTGGCCGGGATCGAGGATCAGCGGATCCTGTGGGAGCGCGCCGCGCGGAACCTGATCCTGCAGGTGGTGGACCGCACCGGCTGCGGCAGCGGGTGGTACGCGCACTGCCGTCAGGTGCTCACATGGTTCCTCAGCCGCTGGGGAGTTGCCCCCGCCGTCGCGGACGACCTGGTCGGGCAGGCGATCGGCGGGCGGTTCCTCAGCTGGATCGGCCCCGACACCGTGGTGGTCGACGACGTCGCGGAACAGCTCTCGCGGACGCTGCGGCCGGAGCACGGGGCAGGGTCCGCCGAGCCGCCGGTGCGCGACCACCTGGAGCGGTGGCTCGCCGTACGGGAGACCGTGGCCTGGCAGGACGCCCCGGACGGAGGCGGGGGCGCGCCGGTGACGCCGTCGCGCGACGGGGCGGCCGAGGACATCCGCGCCTTCGACGGCGCCGTGGACCCCGCCCGCGCGCAGGGCCTGCTCACCGCGCTCGAACGGCTCCGGGCCGACGCGGCGCAGGGCGCCCCGCTCGACGTCGAGCTGCTCAGCGGCTGGCAGCAGCACGTCCTGGGGACAGCACGGCCGCCCGCGTTCCGCACCCTGCCCGCCTTCGCCAAGGGCGGCCGGGAGCGGTACGGCATCTCCCCGGACACCCGTGCGCGCCTCGACGCATGTCTGGCCGAGAGCGCCGAGGGCGACGGTTCGCTCCCCTTGACCGCCCGCGCCGCGCGTGCCTACCTCGACGTCTGCTTCTTCCATCCCTTCGCCGACGGCAACGCCCGGTCCGCCTTCCTCGCCCTCGTCTTCGTCCTCGCCCGCGAAGGCGTCACGCTCGACAGCGTGGGCCTGCTCCGCCGTATCGCCTTCCGAGCCGACGACCCGAAGGACGGGCTGACACTCGCCCGTTACGTCGACCTCCACCTCAGGGGGACCCGCGACGCCTCCTCCGCCGGCTCCTAGTGCTGCCCCGCGGAAGTTCGTTGAGGGGGTTGATCAAGCTGTCCCCGCCGTGAGGTGCCGGCGCCCACGTGTTCACCGGATTCCGGAGTCGGGGTGTTCGGCGTCCCATGTCTGGCGTGCTTGCGCGATGGCGTCGCGGTGTTGGGCTGACCAGTCCGCGAGGGCCTTGACCAGATAGGTGAGGCTGTGGCCCATCGTGGTGAGCTCGTACTCGACCTGCGGGGGCACCGTGGGGTGCACGGTCCGGGTGACCAGGCCGTCGCGTTCCAGGCGGCGCACGGTGAGCGTCAGCATGCGCTGTGAGATGCCGGGGATGGCGCGCTGCAGCTGCCGGAAACGGCGGACTCCCTGGGCGAGTTCGACGACGACCAGGACCGACCATTTGTCGCCGATCCGGTCGAGCACCTCGCGGATCCCGCAGTCCTCGTGCTCGTCGCCGCAACTGACGACCGGGTCGGTGGTTACCCCGGTGTGCCCCACTGACATGGAAGTGCCTCCTTACGCTCCCCGACACAAAACCGCAGGATGATCCCGGTTACCGAAGAGAACCTACCGGAACGGGGAGACCCTGATGATCCTGGTCACCGGCGCCACCGGCGCGCTGGGCACGCTGATCGCCGAGCGGCTGGCCGACCGCGACGACACCATCCTCGGAACGCGCGACCCTCGGCAGCTCAAGGCCCCGCTGCCGGTCCGCCGCATCGACTTCGACCAGCCCGGCACCCTCGCCGGAGGCTTCGAGGGTGTGGATGTGCTGCTGCTGATCTCCGCCGGCTACGGCGAGGACGACACCGTCATCGCCCGGCACAGCGCCGCCATCGACGCCGCAGAGAAGGCCGGCGTGAGGCATGTCGTGTATACGAGCCTGACCGCTGACGGCGATCACCTTCCCTACGCCCTGCCGCACCGCTGGACCGAGCGCCGGCTCCAGGAGGGCACCATGGGCTGGACGATCCTGCGCAATGGCCTGTACGCGGAGTTGCTGGGCCGGCTCGCGGGGCCGTCGACCGACGGGCGGATCACTGCCCCGCTCGCAGAGGGCCAACTGGCCGCCGCTGCACGGGCGGATCTGGCCGAGGTCGCGGCACGCGTGACCGTGGACGCCCCCGCTCATGCGGGACGCATCCATGAACTCGTCGGCGAGCAGGCCGTCGGCGGCGCCGATCTGGCGCGCGCACACGGCCCGCACGTCACCTACGAGCCGGAGACCCTCGCCCAGGCCCGCACCCGCATGGCCGCTTCCGGTGCCGAGCCGTTCCAGGTGCCGATGCTGGTGGGCACCTACTCCGCCATCGCAGCCGGGTTCATGTCCCGCACCGGCGGTGACCTGCGCCAACTGCTGGGCCGTGCACCCCACTCCACACTCGCAGCGGCCCTCGCACAACCCCCACAGCAACGAGCCCACGCCGCCAGGAACATGCCATGACCCGCGCAACCACCCGGTTCCCACAACGTCATGGTGAGGCTTGCCGAGCCGGTGCGTGCACACCTGCACCGGCCGGCAGCCTCCGCCACCGCACAGGTGAGGCAGGTCCTCCAGGCGAAGATTGTGCTCGCAACGGCCGACGGACTGACCAACTCCGCAATCGCACGCGAACTGAAGATCAGCGTCAACACCGTGCGCACGTGGCGGGGCCGGTCCGCCTGGTCGCACCGAGCGTTCGCCGCGCAGGTGACGGGCACGGTCTTCGCTCCGGTCTCGCCGTCCCCCAACTGACCCGTCGAGTCCCGCGCAACAGCGACTTCCACAGCCGAGACGACCTCATCGACAAGACGGACACCTACGTGATCCAGCACAACAAGACCGCGAAACCGTACCGCTGGACCTACGACGGCACCCCACTCAAGACAACGTGATCGACGCCCTCCAACCTTCGGCCGGGCAGCACTAGGTGCCGTCCGGCAGGTCGGTACGGACCGCGTCGGCGTGGTCGGTGAGGTAATCCCGCACGATCGACAGGAAACTCGGGTCGGGGGCGAGGCCGAGTCGGGCGGCGCGCGTGTTGTCGAACGCGGCGGGCCAGGATGCCACGATGGCCTCGACGGCGGGGTCGGGCGTGACGGTCACCAGGTCGGCGACGGCGTCGCCCGCCGTCTGCCGCAGGGTGGCGAGCATGTCGGCGACCGAGACGGTGAGCGCGGGAAGGTTGACCGGCATCGGGCCGTCGAGCCGGCCCGGCCCGGCGCCACGCTCGGCCTGCGCGACGCGCAGCATCCCCTGGACCGTGCGTCGTGGTGAGGCCAGGGCCACGCGCAGGTCGGGGCGCACCGGGCAGATCGCGGGGAGGCCCGCGAGGGGTTCGCGAATGATGCCGGACAGGAAGCCGGAGGCGGCCGCGTTCGGTGGGCCGGGCCGTACCGAGACGGTCATCAGGCGGACGACGCGTCCGTCGAGGAAGCCGTGGCGGGTGTAGTCCGCGATCAGGTGTTCACAGATGAGTTTCTGGGTTCCGTAACTCGACCGCGGCACGGACGGTGTCGCTTCGCTGACCACCGGGGTCTGGGGCAGGCCCGGACCGGAGCCGTAGACGGCGAGGCTGCTGGAGAACACCACCCGCGCCACCGGCCCGCCGGTGGCCGACTGCGCCCGCGCGGCGTCGAGCAGGGCACGGGTGGCGTCCACGTTGACGCGCATGCCGAGGTCGACGTCGGCCTCGCACTCGGCCGACACCGCGGCGGCGAGATGGAACACCACGTCGACCGGCGCCGCGAACACGGCGTCCAGGCGGTCGGTCAGGTCGCCGTGCACGACGTCCACCAGCGGGTCAGCCGCCACGGGGGCGTCGGGCGGTACGGCGCGGTCGGCAAGCACCAGGCGCTCGATCGGTACGCCGTCGAACGTCCGGGTCTGCAGCAGGGCGGCGGCCAGCAGACGTCCCAGGAAGCCGAACGCACCGGTGATGACGACCCTCACGTGACCCCTCCCGTCGGCTCCTGCACAGACTCCAGCACTTCCTTGAGCCTGGCCAGATCGCCGGCGACGCAATCGGCGTCACGCCGAAAGTCGGCGTCACTCAGTACGGCTCCCGACACTCATGTACGGCTCCCGACGTGAACACCACTTCGCTTCCCGTGCCGTCGGCGATCACCCGTACCGGGTTGTAGAAGGTCTCCCCCGACGGGAGCGTGACATGGTGGTCGAGCACGCCCAGCTCGTTGCGCGGCACGAAGGCGACCACGACACGCCCCAGGGGAGAGGCGCCCGCGACACACTGGCCGTCGACCTGCTCGATGGAGTCTCCCAGGCCACGGGCCCAGGCCGGGAGGTCGGCCGGGTTCGACGCGTAGGCGTACACGACGTCGGCGGGTCGGTCGATCCGGACCGTACGGGGCGTTCTGCTGTCGGCCGAGACGGTCGCGCCTGCCCCGGCGCGGGCGACACCATCGGACAGTGCAGCCGGTCTTCGTTCTCGCCCACAGTCCGTCCGTCGGCACCTCGACCCGGTGTCCCGTCGCCGCACACCTGGCCGGCGGCGGGACACCGGGTACGGGTGCCGTCGTTGCTGCACATCGGCGCCGGCGAGCCGCGCTTCCGGCCCCCCGGTTCGTCGACGCGGTCTGCGACGATCTGCGGCAGGTCCCGGCCGACAGCACCGTCAGGCTGGTGGCGCACAGCAACGCGGGCTTGTTCGTCCCCGTCATCGGCGTGGGCCTCGGCCATCCGGTGTCCGGTTCGGTCTTCGTGGACGCCGCTCTGCCGGCCGGGGCCGGACCGACCCCCGTCGCCTCACCCGAACTGCTCCACTTCCTCCGCCCGTTGGCCGTGCACGGCAGGCTGCCGAGCTGGACCGACTGGTGGGAGAAGGCCGACGTCGCGCCGGCCGCGTGACGGTCAGTTCGGGTTGTCGCCGTCGGTGAGGGTCTCCCAGGCCACGAAGAGGTTGTCGGTGCCGGCCGGGCGGTTTCGCTCGGTCAGGGTCTGGGTGTTGGTCATGGCGATGCCCAGCCGGTTGTGCAGGGCGTTGTAGCCGACCTCGGTGACGGGACCGAGTCCGAGCTTGAGGGTGCCGCCGCACAGCCAGCTCGGCACGGCGGCGCCCAGCTCGTACCTGGACTGGAAGCCGAGCGCCTGCCGCAGCCGTTCGCCGACGTCGGTGCCGTAGAGGTCCTGACCCTGGATCCGGCTGGTCTCGGCCACATGCGAGATGGCGGAGATGCCGTACCCGGTGTGCGTGAAGTCGCGGCAGGTCTCCTGGGTCAGGCCGGTCACGAAGGTGGACTGGCCCTGCCAGTACGCGACGATCTTGTCCCGGGTGTTCAGGTTCTGGCTCGGCACGGTCTTCGGCACATCGCCGTCGGAGGAGAGATACACATAGGCGGCGGTACGGGTGCGGAAACGCGCCATGGCCGAGTCGTAGGAGACCTTGTCCTCCAGGAAGACGGAGATGCCGACGGCGGCCTCCATCATCGTCAGCTCCCAGTTGCCGTTGGAGTTGGAGCCGTTGACGACCTCGGGCAGGTAGACGTCGCGCAGCAAGCCGGCGAACCGGCCGGCTTCGGCCCAGGTTCCGGTGTAGGTGTACTTGATGATCTCGGCGGCCTTGGCCCAGGAGGCGCCCGCCCAGGCGGTCTGCAGGGGTGCGTTGCTGTCGGTGTGGTCCGTGAGCGTGGCGGACCAGGCGTCCATCAGCTCGATCGCCTTGTTCGCGTACCGTGCGTCCCGGGTGATGTACCAGGCGAGCGCGTCGGTGTACGCCGCGATGGCGTCCTCGCGCTCGTCCGTGCAGCCGTAGTTGGGGTTGGAATACGGGCCGCACTCCACGACGGCGCGGGGCTTGGGCGTACGGCTGAGGCTCGCGTACGGGCTCGCCATCATCTGGTCGTACGCGCTCTTCCAGGGCTCGGCGCCCGCGAGCACCTTGCCGCGGGCGAAGTCGAGTTGGGCAGCGGAGACGGTGACGCCGGGGTGGACGAAGGCGGCGGGAGCGGCCGCCGCCCGCTGGGTGCCGGGCCAGGCGAGAAGGCCGGTGGTCAGCAGGGCGGCGGCCGCGGTGAGGGCGAGAGCGGATCGCGGGGACTTGCGACGACGTAGAGCGGGCATCTCCTGCATGAGACACGTCCTCGTATGTGAACGACATGCGGCAGCTTGAACGTAACGCTGACCGACGACCATAGGTACGGACCAACAAGCCGTCAAGTAGCCGAGAAATGCCGGACGTTCACAGAACCAAGCCCCCTACCGCTGCCGCTCCTCCTCCACCGCCGCCTCGTAGGCCCGCAGGGTGTCGACGAAGAGGCGCCGTTGCGCCGGGGTCAGCGGGGTGAGTACGCGGCGCCAGGCCGCGGCACCGGGGGCGAGCCAGGCTGCGATGGCGTCGTGCCGGTCGGGGGCGATGGCCACGATCCGGCGGCGCCGGTCGGACGGGTCCTCGCGCCGGTCCAGGATGCCCTTCTCGCCGAGGTCCCCGACCATGAGGCTGACCGTGGTGGGCGCCACCTCCAGGCGCGCGGCCAGGTCGTTGACCGTCATGGGTCCGTCGAACAACAGACAGGCCAGCAAGGAGAGATGACGGGGTGCCAGCGCCTGCGACCGCAGGGCCTCGGGAACGGGAATGCGCTTCACCCGGCCGGCCATCCGCGGCATGAGCAACAGCAGTTCGCGGACCGCGGCGTCCACCTCTCCCGCCCCGGCCTCGCGCCGCACAGATCCGGCCATCACGCACCCCTCACCCTTTACCTTTGATGACAAAGATGTTTTGCTGGCAAAGACATCAGCACCCGAGCCGCCCGCCCCGGCGGGCGCGAACGGAGAGTCCAGCATGCCTCACTTCACCGTGCACATCAGCGAGGACGCCCTTGACGCGAAGACCGAAGAAGGCCTGATCCGAGGTCTCGCGGACGCGGTCGGATCCGTCTACGGCGAGGGGTTCGGCCGCTTGGTCGCCGTCGACCTCATCGGCATTCCCGCGCGCCGGCGCGGTGTCGGCGGGGTACCGACGAGCCAGGTCGCCCCGAACATCACCCTGAGTCTGCGCGAGGCGGCCTACCGGCACCCGGACGTACCGGACGCACCCGCACGCCTCATCTCCGCGATCACCGACGCGGCCACCGGCGTACTCGGCGAGCAGGTGCGTGAGCAGGTGTCGGTCGGCCTGCTGGCCGTCCCCGAAGGGCGTTCCGGCGTGGGCGGCCGAATCGGCTGAGGACGACGACGGTCTCCTCAGCGCCCTGCTCCCGGCCGGAACCGGGACGGGCGAGCTGCGCGGCGGTCAGTGGCACACACCGCTGCCCGCCCTCCCGGCGGACGTGCCCCCGCCAGGCGGCGACACCATGCCCTGCCCTGGTACGCCCGTCCGCTCCCCCGGTCCGGCCGGCGATGCGCACTGCGCGTCGCGAAGACCGGCCTGGTGCCCGCGCCGGTGGCGGACGCGGGGGCACGTCGCCAAGTGCCGCCGAGCAAGGGGGTCGTTCGGGCCGTCGATGTCGGGGACCGGAGGCTCGCGCCGAACCGCCGGTCCCCGGCATCGCCGTCTCGGCCGCGCACGAGTTCCGCCCCTGACCGGCTCGCGGCCGTAGCCTTGCTTCCACGGGATCCCCCCTCACATCCTGGAGGCCGTCATGCTGCTCGATCCGTCCCTCTGGTCCGGCAAGGCCCACATCGGCGGCTGGACGGTCCCGGCCGGCGGCAGCGCCCGCGTGGTCGAACCCGCCACCGGTGAGACCCTGGACGCGATCGGCGTGGCCACGCCCGACGACGTCACCGTCGCTGCCGAGCGCGCCGCCCGCGCACAACAGGCCTGGGCCCGCGCGCCGTACACCGAGCGCGCCGCCGTACTGCGCCGGGCGGGGGACCTGTTCACCCGGCACGCCGAGGAGATCCAGCGGTGGATCGTCCGTGAGGCCGGAAGCGTCCCGGGCAAGGCGGCGTTCGAGACGGTCACCGCCGCGCAGGAGTGCTACGAGGCCGCCGCCCTCGTCTCCCGGCCCCTCGGCGAGGTGCTGCCGTCGGCCGAACCCCGGCTGAGCCTGGCGCGCCGGGTGCCCGCCGGAGTGGTCGGCGTCATCGCCCCCTTCAATGTGCCGCTCGTCCTGGGCATCCGTTCCGTGGCGCCCGCCCTGGCCCTCGGCAACGCGGTGCTCCTCAAGCCCGACCTGCGCACCGCGGTGTCCGGCGGCGTGGCGATCATGCGGGTCTTCGAGGAGGCGGGGCTGCCCGCCGATGTCCTGCACCTCCTGCCGGGCGGCGCCGACACCGGGGCGGCGCTGGTGACGGCCCCGCACGTCCGGGTGATCTCCTTCACGGGCTCCACCGCCGCCGGCCGCAAGGTCGGCGCGGCCGCCGCCGAGCACCTCAAGCGGGCCCACCTCGAACTGGGCGGCAACTCCGCGCTGATCGTCCTGCCCGACGCCGACCTCGACCGTGCCGCCTCGACCGCCGCCTGGGGCTCCTTCTTCCACCAGGGTCAGGTCTGCATGACCACCGGACGGCATCTGGTGCACGCCTCGATCGCCGACGAGTACGTCGAACGCCTCGCGCACAAGGCCGAGCGGCTGCCCGTCGGCAACCCCGCCAAGGATGACGTCGCCCTCGGCCCGGTCATCGACGCCGGGCAGCGGGACAAGATCCACGCCCTGGTCACCGCCAGCGTCGACGGCGGGGCCCGGCTGGCGGCGGGCGGTACGTACGAGGAGCTGTTCTACCGGCCCACCGTCCTCACCGGCGTCACCGATGCCTCCCCCGCCTACGCCGAGGAGGTCTTCGGTCCCGTGGCGCCGGTCCGTGTCTTCTCCGACCTGGACGAAGCGATCGCGCTGGCCACCGCCACCCCGTACGGGCTGTCCCTGGGTATCCTCACCGCCGACGTCATGCGCGGCCTCGACCTCGCCGAGCGGATCCCCACGGGGCTGGTCCACATCAACGACCAGACCGTCAACGACGAGGCCGTGGCGCCCTTCGGTGGCGTCGCCGCCTCCGGTACCGGCGCACGCTTCGGCGGGGCCGCGAACATCGAGGCGTTCACCGAGACCCGCTGGATCACGGCCCGCTCGGCCCAGGCACCGTACCCGTTCTGAGGGCGGGCCGAGGGGCACGTCCGACGAGGGCGCCGTCAGTCACCGCGCCGTTCCGCCGCGCTGCGCTCCACGCACAGTTCGTTGCCCTCGGGGTCGTACAGCGTGACCCAGCCCGTTCCGTCGGGCCGGCGGTGGTCGGCCTGGAGCGTGGCACCGAGGGCGAGCAGGCGCTCCACCTCCTCGTCCCGGGTGCGGTCCTGGGGCTGGAGGTCGAGGTGGACACGGTTCTTCGCCGTCTTGCGGTCCGCGACCCGGATGAAGAGCAGGGCACCGGCCGCGGTCGTGACCGTGGCCTCCGGGTCTCCCGGGACGTCGTCGTCCGCGAGCGAACCGTCCAGGGCCCGGGCCCAGAAGGTCGCCAGTGCGTAGGGATCGGTGCAGTCGATGGTCACGTGGCGGATGAGAGAACTCATGCCGGCAACTCGATCACGGATCTTGCTCTGGCGTCCACAGCCCGCGGGCACGGGCGTTGAAGGAATCAGGTCAGGCGCAGGTCCGACGCGGGGAACCCGATGAGGCGCGGGCGCACCGCGGTCCGGGCCGTGCGCAGGGCGTGGGCGTTCCCGGGCGGGGAGTCGCCCGTGTTCCGGGCCCGGGCGCCGCAGTCGTCGGCAGAACGCTCCCGCCGAAAGCCGGGCCTGTGTCCAGCAGGGCCACGGGCAGACCGTCCGCGACCGCGGCGGCGGGCGCCAGGGCCGTGACGGCGTGGAGCGTCGCCGGCAGGTCGTACCCGGCGAAGACCGAGGGACCCGCCACCGGGCCGGGGCGTGCCGGAGTCCAGCCGGACCGTGTCCAGCACGACCGGCTCGCCGTCGCGCCGTGTGACCTCCAGGTCATGGAACAGCCCGCGGCAGGCGTGCCGTTCGCTGCGGGGCCGCTTCCGGCACAGCCTCGGTGAGCACGGCGGCGGCCTCGCCGTAGGTGAGGCCGGTGCCGCGGGCGCGGCGGCGCCGGGCCTGGTCGGCCACCACGTGGACGTGCGGTCTGTCGATTTCACGCGGTACGACGTTCATGGCGTCACGTCGCTTTCTCGGACGAGATGCCGGGCCGGTCCAGCGCTGGAGCGGCCGCCAGAAAGAGCCAGGTCGTCACGACGAACGGCCAGGTGAAGGCGGATCCGCCGTGGCTCCGGGCCAAGGCGGCCCAGGCGGCGGTGAAGGGGACCGAGGCGACGGCGGCGGCCACGGCGTAGCCGGCGGTCCAGGGGGTCAGCGGAAGGAAGGTCGCGCCCAGGGCGATCGCGACCAGCACCGCGTTGTAGCCGTAGAGCCCCACGCCGATCCGGTCGGCGGGCAGGCCGAGGACGCAGGCGGTGAGGATCGCGAGGCCACTGCCGCACACGGCGGCGACGGCGGCCTTCCGGGAGGCGACCAGCAGACCCGCGAGCAGGATCAGGCCCGCGTACCAGCGGTCGAGGAAGAAGACCTGGCCGATGTTGTCGCAGAAGGCCTGGCCGAGTTCGGCCGCCGTCAGGGTGGTGAACCCGTCGCGGAGAGCGGGGGCCGCGGGGGCGGGCGCGCCGGCCGGCAGCGCGATCACCAGCACGCCTGCGACCAGGCAGAAGGGGGCGGTCAGGGCGGGCAGTCCGAAGCGGCCGAGGAGGCGGCCGGCGGCGGCTCCCACCACGGAGCAGATCGCCGCGGCGCCGACGGCCAGCAGTACGGTCTGCCACGAGGCCCCGAGCCGGACGACCACGGCGATACCGGTGAGGCAACCGCAGTATCCCTCAAGGCCCTTGCCGAGGCCCTCCCGGTCGGCGCCCAGCACGGCAGCGGCCGCGGTGGACGCCGCCGCGCCGAGCAGTCCGTACACGCCGATGCGCCACTCCCCGGCGAACAGTGCGGCGGTGAACAGCAGTCCGGTCCATGGACTCGCGCTGAGCGCCACCTGAGCGATGCCGCGCAGCTGCATGTGCCCGACATCTGCCGCAGTCCAGCTCCTTTGCCGCACCGCCACCCCCTTCAACAATTTGTTGAAGATTATGCCCGACCTTCACACGCGCGGGACAACCGGTGTGCGACGACCTGCGCCCCTGGCTGCGGGACAGAAGGCGCTGAGGGGTGTATGTGCGCCATGCGTTCACCACCTGCGTAGCAGTGAGCCCTCCGCGCCTCCCCCATGGCGTTCGCGCCCGTGTACGTCGTGCAGGGAGACGGGTACGTGCAGCTTGCGTCCGCTCACTTTCTGATACGGAGCGTCATGGGACCCACTGCACGACCGTTGCCCCCGGTGCGGGGGCGGGAGGAACAGCCGGCGCAGATCAGCGCGAGTCTGCACACGGTGGGGAACACCCGGCGCAGCAAGGTGCTCCTGGTGGAGGCGAGGCCCGGCGCGGGCAAGACCCGGCTCCTCGTCGAAGCCGTCACCCTGGCCGGCGCGCACGGCTTCTCGGCCGAGGGCGGCGTCCTCTGTGGCTCCGGTGCCACCACCCGGGCGGCTCCGGTGCCCGCCGCCGCTCACCCGTCGGCACCCGATGCCGTCGAGGACCCGGACGCCGACTGGCGTCCCGGCAGCGAGCCCGGCCACCGCGCCGCGCACGCGTGGTGGGACGCCGGCACCTCCACCCTCGACCTGTTCGGCCACGGCTTCGCCCTGCTGCGCTTCGGCGAGCACGGTCAACTTACCGGTGTGGAACGGGCGTTCGCCGAGCGGGGCGTACCGCTGGCAGCGCTCCGAGGGGCGGACAGGGAGGTCGCCGAGCTCTACGAACGGTCCTTCGTGCTGGTCCGCCCGGACGGCCATGTGGCCTGGCGCGGCGACGAACTGCCCAGGGATCCGGGGGTGTTGACCGACACGGTACGGGGCGACCGGGCCGAGCCCTCGCTCAGCGGCGCGGGCCGCTGACCCGCGACGAGGACGACGAAGAGCCGGCCGTCGGCTTCCTCGCGGGTCGAGGCCCGCTTCCGCTCACCTCGCGTACACGCGGTGCACGAACTCCGCGAGCTTCTCGTCACTGAGGTGCCGGGCTATGTCTGCCTCGCTGATCATTCCGATCGTCCGCTTGTTCTCGACCACGGGCAGGCGCTTGATCTGGTGCCCCTCCATCTCCCGCAGGACCTCGGAGACGTCGGCGGCGGCGTCGATCCAGCGCGGTGTGCCCTCGCAGAGGTCACCGCACGTCACCCGCGCAGGGTCGTGGCCTTCGGCGACACACTTCACCACGATGTCGCGGTCGGTGATGATGCCGCACATACGGTCGCCCTGGTCGGGGTCGCTGACAGGGAGTGCGCCCACGTGATGGTCCCGCATCATCTGGGCCGCGCGGTCCAGCGTCTCGTAGCGGGGTATCCACTGGGTGCCCGGGCTCATGATGTCTTTCGCAGTGGTCATCGCTGTTCCCTCCGTCCTCAGCCAGCGTGCACCCGGCGGACGGCCTCTGTCCTGTTCAGCTTTCAATTGGTATCAGGGCGCGCCGCGGGGTAGGTGGGGCGCACGGGGGTAAGTGAGATATGCACGAGGTTCGACCCGACGACCGAGGATCCACACGGTCCTCCGGGGAAGTCGATGACCATGATGTCCGAGACGGTTGTGGTGCCCGCCGACGGCGCCCAGCTCCCAGGTGATCTGGTGGTGCCGGACTCCGCACCGGCCGTGGTGCTGTTCGCGCACGGCAGTGGCAGTTCCCGGCACAGTCCGCGCAACCAGGCGGTGGCCGCGGCTCTGCGGGAGGCCGGGCTGGCCACGTTGCTGATCGATCTGCTCACCGCTGAGGAGGAGCGCCGGGATGTCGTGACCGGTGAGCACCGCTTCGACATCGCGCTGCTGGGGCGTCGCCTCGTGGCCGCCATGGAGTGGCTCGGCGCCCGGCCCGGCACCGGTGAGCTGCCCGTCGTCCTCTTCGGCGCGAGTACCGGCGCGGCCGCCGCTCTGCGGGCCGCCGCGCAGCACCCCGACCGCGTCCTGACCGTCGTCTCCCGGGGCGGCCGGCCCGATCTGGCCGGCGACGCGCTGCCCGCCGTACGCGCGCCGGTCCTGCTCGTCGTGGGCGGCGACGACCACGAGGTGCTGCGGCTCAACGAGGAGGCGGCACGGCAGCTGCGGGCCCCGCACTCTCTGCGGGTGATCCCGGGAGCCACCCACCTCTTCGAGGAGCCGGGCGCCCTGGAGCAGGTCGCCGACGCGGTCCGGCAGTGGTGCGCGGAGCGTCTGCGCACGACGGCGACGGAACAGGAGCCGTCGTAGACGTCGTCGCGGAAGTCAGCTTCGCTCCGGCCCGGCCACAAGACTGAGCGTGCCGTCGGCCGCCGCGTCGACGCGCACGCCGCGGCTGATCCGGTCGAGGGTCGTGCACAGCCAGGCACGGTCCTCCTCCCCCGCATGCTCCAGCCGCATCCGCCGCGCCCGCAGGGGGAACATCCGCAGGCCGGCCAGGCGCCCGGTGTCCGCGTCGACCGAGGCGACGTACCCGAGCCGGAGGTCGTCGCGGTACTCCTCGTAGCCGGAGATGCCCTCGTAGTCGTCGATGAAGTCGCCGCAGCCGTAGAGGATCAGCCGGTCCCGGTACACCTCGACCGGGCGGGGATGGTGCGAGGAGTGGCCGTGGACGAGGTCGACGCCGCCGTCGATCACGGCGTGCGCGAAGTGCCGCTGCTCGCGGGGGACGAGATAGCCCCAGTTGGTGCCCCAGTGGATGGACAGGACGACGATGTCGCCCGGTCGCCTGGCCGCGCGCACCCGCCGGACAGCGCTCGCGGCCGCCGCCGACAGGTCACGGACGTGGGCGACACCGGGCCGGTCCGCGGTCGCGGCCCAGTCGGACGGGATGCCGCTGGACAGTGCGCCGAGGGCGAGGACGAGCACCCGGCGGCCGGGCCCGACGGGCACCGCCACCGGTGCGCGGGCCTCGTCGGCGTCATGTCCGGCGCCGGCGGCCCGGAGCCCCGCACCGCCCAGCACGTCCAGCGTTTCCCGCAGCCCCGGCCGGCCGAAGTCCAGCACATGGTTGTTGGCCAGGACGCACACATCGGGCCGGGCCACCGTCAGGGCGGCGAGGTTGTCCGGGTGCATCCGGTAGTGGATCGCCTTGCCCGGCGCGAACGCGTCACTGCGCGTGACAGCCGTCTCCAGATTCACGATCCGTGCGTCCGGGGCGCACCGCTCCAGCACCCGCAGCGCCTCGCCCCACGGCCACGCGGGATCGACCGGTGCGGGGATCGGACCACTGACCGCCTCGGCCAGCTCCACGTACGACCGCGCGTCCTTGACGTAGTCCTCGCGCAGCTCCGGCTCCGAGGGATGCGCCAGAATCTGATCGACACCGCGCCCGAGCATCACATCACCGCACAGGAACAGCGTCACCACACCGCCGCCCACATGCCCACCCTAAGACTTTCAGCGGGCCGGTCGGCGGCCACGGAGGCCGGCTGCCCTGCAGCAGGGGGTTGAGGGCCGGCGGGCCGGGTGCTCCCGCAGGTGGATCGGGAGGGAGTTGACAGCGACGACGAAGACCAGGGCGCCGGCCACCCCGGCGAGCAGCCGCAGCGCGAACAGCACCGGCGTCCCGTGGATGGCGGGCATGCCGGGCATGGCGGCCGGGCTCACGGTCAGCACGGCCGGGGAGGCACGCAGGAGAGCGGCGAGCGCACCAGTGCGGGGCGCAGGATGCGCGCGAGCGCGCCGATGAGACAGCCGACATAGTCGGCGGCGCCGGGTTCGCGCCGGCGCCCACGTACACCCGCCTGGGTGTGCGTGAGGGGAAGGGTCGGGGTGTGGACAAAGCGGCGACTCTCATGCCGGCGGCGGCCTGGGCGACGTGGCCGCAGGATGAGCGGAGCGGGCCGCTGCCTCGGTCCGGGGCCGCGCGCAGGGGTCGTGCGGTCGTGGGAGGAGTTCTCCTTGTCCGGCCCGTGGACCACGTGGCTGTCCGGAGCCTGGTATGTGCCGCGCCGTCTCGGCCCGGCGCCGCTGTGATGCCGGACCGACGGCGTACGGGTCAGCGGGTGCCGGCGCTCCGGCCGGGGTCGTTGGGGTGCGGCTCCAGCGCGGTGACGGCGAAGTTCATCCACGGGTTCAGCGGGAGCGTGCCGAGCACCCTCTCGTGCAGCTCGTCCTCGTCGGTGGCCAGCCAGACGCCGATGCTTCGCCGCTCGCCGACCGGGCGCCACAGCCGTGCCGGATGGCCGGCGGCGGCCAGCTCCCGGGCGCGGACGGCCTCGGCGGCGCGCCGGCGGTCGATCTCGTCCTGACTGGTGCCCTCGGGAATCGTGGTGGTGATCTCGACCAGGAACTCTCGCATGGC
Organism: Streptomyces camelliae; assembly: GCF_027625935.1. Lineage (NCBI taxonomy): Bacteria > Bacillati > Actinomycetota > Actinomycetes > Kitasatosporales > Streptomycetaceae > Streptomyces > Streptomyces camelliae. Next base: position 8,586,352 of record NZ_CP115300.1, on the reverse strand, counting down.
CCGACTCCGTTCGCTGGGGCGTCCGGGGGAAACCGGTGCGCCGCGGATGCTGCGGCGCCCTGGGTTCCGGACCGCCGGACCGCGGGCCGCCGGACCGCGGGCTGCCGGACCGCGGGCCGCCGTTCTCTCATCGTCCGTCGGCGGGCGGCCAGGCGCCACGGCCGGCTGTCTCCCTGCCGAGAGGCACAGCCTCCGACAGGCCGTAGCGTGAGGGCCGCGGGGAGCTGCGCGGACCCCGGTACTTCGTCGCGGTCGCCGAGGAGCTGAACCTCAGCCGGGCCGCCGAGCGGCTCCTGATCGCCGGCCCCTCCCTCTCCCAGCAGATCACGGCCCTGGAACGCGACCTCGGGGCGCGCCCCTTCGACCGCGACCGCCGGTCGGTCTCCCTCACCCCGGCGGGCTCCGCCCTGCTCTTCCGGGCCCGCGATCTGCTGGCCCACGCCGCCGGCCTGCAGCGCCACGCCGGCGCCCGGTCCGGGTCGGCACCGGTACGGCTGGGCTACGTCAACTGGCTTCCGCCGGAGCTGACCGCACGTACGTCGGCGGCGGCACAGGTCCATGTCGGCGCCTGGCTCGCCCCTCCCACACCCAGGCAGCCCGGGTCGCCGACAGCGGCCTGCACCTCGCGGTGTGCCGGGTCCGCACCGAGTATCTGGAGCGGCGCGGCCTGCGGGCCGGACTCATCGGCGCCGAGCGGCTCCACGCCGTCGCGACCGGTGCCGGCACGGATACGGTCCGCGTCCGCGCGGTGCACATCTCCGACGGCGGCATCACCGGCGCGGCCTTCTTCGACCACGTCCGCCGCTGCGACCCCCGGTCGTCAACTGCCCCAAGAGCCGGGCCACTTCGCTCCCGCCCGGTCTCGTACGACGCCCGGTCGTGGCGTCGTAGCTCTACTGGACCTGGTTCGTGATGTGGCGCGCCGACGAGGCCCGTGCCGCGGTGCTTCACGGGGGCGATCCGCGGCAGAGAAGGCTCAGAGGTAACTGAGAGCCTGCTGTGGCAGGCTGGCGCGCCTCACCCCCCTCAGGAGCGCCTGAATGACTCTGATCAACGGTCTGCCCGCCCATGTCCTGTTCGTCCATGTCGTGGTCGTGCTGATACCCCTCACCGCACTGGCCCTGGTCATGGCCGCGCTGTGGCCGCGGGCCGCCCGGCGGCTGGGTGTGCTGCTGCCGCTGGTGGCCTTCCTCGCCCTGGTCAGTGTGCCGCTGACCACCCACGCCGGCGAGTGGCTCGAACGGCACGTGGGTGACGACGCCCTGGTACGCCGGCACACGGAGCTGGGCGACGGGCTGCTGCCATGGGCCCTGGGTCTGTTCGTGCTGGCGGCGGTCGTGTGGTGGGCGGGCCGACGCGCCCAGGCGGAACCCGGCCGGGGCCGTACCGTGCGCTGGTCGGCCCTGCCCGTGCGAATCGTCGTGGGCGTGCTCTCGCTGGCCGTCGCCGTGGGAGCGGTCGTGGACGTCTACCGGATCGGCGACTCCGGCGCGAAGGCCGCCTGGCATGACGCCTACTCGAAGACGGCGACCGGCTCGGGCAACGGCTCCTGACGACGACGCTTCCCGACTGACTGAGCCTCGCTCGGCGGCGGTCGGGGAAGCGTTCGCCGGATGCAGGCGTACGAGCTTCGGGTGTGCGTGACCTCCCGGGGCGGACGCCGGCGCCCGGAGGCTCACGGACAACGGCTCGCACCACGCGGCGCACGGCCGGCAGACACCCGCCCGGCGCCGCGGACCGCGTGTGCTCGCGGCGGGCCCGGCGCAGGCCCGGCCGCATCCGCAGGATGGAGCGCGGTGTGGATGGCATCCATCTCGGTTGGCAGGCTCGGGTCATGTGCGAGCATGCGCTGCTCCCACACCCGTGACGCCCGGCCCGGTTCGGTTCCCAGCACCGTTCGCGGTACGGCGCCTCGATCATCGGCTGGTTCACGGCCGCGAGCGCGAACGCTGCAGCGTTCCTACGGCACCGGACGGAGCGGCGTCGGTCAGCTCCCCCGCGCCGCGCTCCACCCACTGCCCGAACAGGCCGCGGTCGGTCGCCTCCCGGGCCGGCGTGAGCCGATGGCCCTGCGGGACTCCAGGCACCTCCGGCAGTCGGCTCGGGGTCCCCGACCGCTTCGGCGAGCGTCGGCAGGAACCCGACGGCCCCGGCGCCGGCGGCGAGCGCCGGCGGCAGGCTGCGGGAATCGGGCCACCGAGCTCCGCGGCCCGACCGTCGGTCTCGACCCCGATCGGGCCGAGGGCCCGGCAGAAGATCACCGGCTGACCGTCGGTGATGGCACACGGACTCGCGCTTGCCGCAACGGCGTCGACGCCCACCACGGGCCTGGCGGCGACCGCCGACACCGGCCCGCGTCGGGCACGTACGGCTTCTTTCGGCGGCACCGTCAGCGGACCGACCCGCCCCGTCGAGCCCTTCAGCTCAGCGACACGTGTCTGCGCGATGCCGGACGAGTACAGGGCCGCACTGGCGCTCAGCCGGTCGGCCTGCCACCGGGGTTGCTTCGGCACGGCCGCCGCGGCGCTGGACACCGGCGGCGCAGCACGCCCCGACCATCCCGAGGGTACGCACCGCAGGTGGCGGGCGAATACCTGATCTCCCGGCTCGAAGCGACGCGTCCGTACCGGAATCCGCTGGCGGCGGCCCACGGACGGGCCGGAGGCGGAACAGCGGGTGAGCTCCCGGAAACGCCGCGTTCATGACAGGAGGAACCGGCGGCAACAACCCCTTTCTAGCGTGACCGGCCGTGGGATCAGAGTCGTATACACGGCCGCACGCGACACATGACGGTCCGTCGGCTCCCCCGGCCTGCCGATGACGCCAAGCGGGGGCTCATCCCTCGACGCAGTACGCGCACCAGGATCATCGGGAGGCGAGACATGAGCACCACCGAGTCACGGTCGCCTGCGGCAGGCACGGCGGAGGCAGCCGGCGGTCAGGCCGTCAAGGAGACACTGGAGGACTACACCCTCCGCTTCGCGCCCCGCAGTTACCGCCGCTGGACCCCCATGGTCGTGGCGACGACCGCGCTCGGCGGCATCGCCTACATGGCCGACTTCTCCATCGGCGCCGGTATCGGCCTGGCCCACGGCACCGGCAACGCGCTCGTGGCCATCGCGGTCGCCGCCGTCGTCATCTTCGTCACCGGCTTCCCGCTCGCCTACTACGGTGCCCGCTACAACATCGACCTCGACCTGATCACCCGCGGCTCCGGCTTCGGCTACTACGGCTCGGTCCTCACCAGCGTCATCTTCGCCAGCTTCACCTTCATCTTCTTCGCCCTCGAAGGCTCGATCATGGCCCAGGGCCTGAAGCTCGGCCTCGGACTGCCGCTGTGGTTCGGCTACTTGGTGTCCACGCTGATGGTCATCCCGCTGGTGATCTACGGCATGAAGGCGCTCAGCAAGCTCCAGGTGTGGACGACCCCGATCTGGCTGCTGCTGATGGTCGGCCCGCTGGTCTACCTGATCGCCACCGACCCGAGCACCGTCCACCGCTTCCTCTCCTACGCGGGCACCGGCGGCGACGGCGGCGTCAACACCGCGTCCGTCCTGCTCGGTGCGGGCGTGTGCCTGTCCCTGATCGCGCAGATCGGCGAGCAGATCGACTATCTGCGCTTCATGCCGCCCAAGTCCGAGGCCAGCAAGCGCACCTGGTGGACCGCCGTGGTCATGGCCGGTCCCGGCTGGGTGGTGCTGGGCGCGCTGAAGCAGGCCATCGGTGTCTTCCTCGCGGTGTACATCCTCGCGAAGGTCGGCCCGGCCGCGGCGACCGAGCCGATCCACCAGTTCCGCGGTGCTTTCGACGCGATGATGCCGTCCTGGATGGTCGTCCCGCTGGCCGTGGCGCTGGTGGTCATCAGCCAGATCAAGATCAACGTGACGAACGCGTACTCCGGTTCGCTGGCATGGACGAACTCTTTCACCCGCATCACCAGGCACTACCCCGGCCGCATGGTCTTCGTCCTGGTCAACCTGGGCTTCGCGCTCGCCCTGATGGAAGCGGACATGTTCAGCTTCCTGAACAGCATCCTGGGCTTCTACTCGAACTGTGCGATCGCCTGGGTGGTCACCGTCGCCACCGACATCGGCGTCAACAAGTACCTGCTGAAGCTGTCCCCGCTCACCCCGGAGTTCCGCCGCGGCATGCTGTATGCCGTCAACCCGGTGGGGGTCGTGGCCTTCGTCGCCTCCTCCGGCCTGTCGATCGCGATGTACTTCCACCTCCTGGGCGACGCCCTCCAGCCGTACTCCCCCGTCGCCGCGGCCCTGCTCGCCTTCGTCCTCACCCCCGTGATGGCCGTCGTCACCAAGGGCCGGTACTACCTGCGGCGCACCGACGACGGGATCACCGAGCCGCTGCTCGACGCGGACGGCAACCCGAGCGCGGTCACCCTCGACTGCCACGTCTGCCACCAGCCGTACGAGCGCCCGGACCTGACGGCCTGTGCCACGCACGACGCGGTGGTGTGCTCGCTGTGCCTGAGCACGGACAAGCTCGGCGACCACGTGCTGCCGGCCGACGCATAGGCCGGGCCCCATGGAAGCGCCGGTGGGAGAGGGCACCCACCGGCGAGAGGCCCGAGGACGCCGGTGACTATTTGGTCTAGTCCTCTTGACGGGTGCGCTCGCGGGCGGTTTGGTATGTACCAACGTCGGCCCGGTACGGCATCTCCCCACCCTTCAACACCCGAAGGGCATCCCCGAAAGGGGTACTGTCATGCACCTGGCAAGATTGGCGCGATGCGTGGCCTCCGCCTGCGCGCTCGCACTCACGGCCACCGGCGCGGCCGTCGCCCTGGCACCCGCCGGCCACGCGGCTGCGGCGGCGAGCAGCGTCTACTCGGTAGCCCCCTATGTCGACATGTCGAACGGTCAGGAAGGGCTGCTCGACACCGCCATCACCGGACACCAGCTCAAGGCCTACACCGCGGCCTTCGTCATCGGCGAGGGCTGCAACCAGATCTGGGGCGACACGCTCCCCATCGGCAACGACTCCTACACCGACCCCGAGATCGCCAGGGCGAAGTCGGAGGGCGCGTCCGTCGTCATCTCCTCCGGCGGGGCGAGCGGTGAGCCGCTGGCCTGGACGTGCTCCACCCAGAGCAGCATCGACGCCGGGTACCAGGCGATCATCGACGACTACGGCGTCACCCAGCTGGACTTCGACGTCGAGGGCGCCGCCGTCGCCGACACCGCGGCGGCGGCCCGGCAGATGCAGGCGATGAAGGACCTCAAGGCATCCAACCCCAGCCTGCAGTTCTCGATGACCCTGCCGGTGCTGACGAGCGGCCTCACCAATGACGGCGTCAACATCCTCAAGGCCGCCAAGAACGCGGGCATCAGGATCGACGTGGTCAACATCATGGCCATGGACTACTACGCGGGCACCGGCACCGAGATGGGCCAGGGCGCCGTCGACGCCGCCAGGGCCACCCTGGCGCAGATGCAGTCCGTCGACTCCGGCTACACCTACGCCAACCTCGGCATCACCCCGATGATCGGCAAGAACGACGACGGCTCCACGTTCACCCTGGCGGACGCCCGGACGGTGGAGAACTTCGCCGCGCAGAACGGCGTGGGACGGCTGGCGTTCTGGGCGGTCACCCGGGACCAGCCGTGCAGCGGCAGCGCCAACTCCCTGCCCACGTGCAGCGAGATCAGCCAGAACAGCCTCGCGTTCACGGACGCGTTCGTCCCGTACGAGGGCAGTGCGGGGGGCGGGGGCGGCGGCACGAGCGGCGACTTCTCGCTGTCGCTCGCGCCCGGCTCCGCCTCGGTCGCGCAGGGCGGTTCCGCGACCGCGACCGTCAACACGGCCGTCACCTCCGGCAGTTCGGAGTCCGTCAGCCTCTCCGCCGCCGGCGCGCCGTCCGGGGTCAGCGTCTCCTTCAGCCCCGGCTCCGTCACCTCCGGGGGCACATCGACACTGACGGCGGCGGTCGGCTCGTCCGTCCCTGCGGGCACCTACCCCATCACCGTCACCGGCAGGGCCTCCAGCGGCAGCCACAGCGCGACGTACACGCTCACCGTCACCTCCGGCGGAGGCGGAGGCGGAGGCGGCGGGGGCTCGCTGACCGACCCCGGCTTCGAGAGCGGCAGCCTCAGCCCCTGGACCTGCACGGGCGGCAGCGCGGTGGTCTCCAGTCCGGTCCACTCCGGCAGCCACAGCCTCCAGATCGTCCCGAGCGCGAGCAGTACCGGCGAGTGCGACCAGACCGTCACCCTGTCCCCCGACCACACGTACACGCTCACCGGCTGGGTCCAGGGCCCCTACGCCTATCTCGGCGTCAGCGGCGGAGCCGGCGCCAGCACCTGGTCGAGCAGCTCCAGCTGGAACCAGCAGTCGGTCACCTTCACCACCGGCAGCAGCGGAACCGTCACCGTCTACGTCCACGGCTGGTACGGCCAAGCCGACGTCTACGCCGACGACTTCACCCTCGGCTAGCCCACCCCGGACCGCTCCTCGCCGCGTGCGGCGCACCTCTCCCCCCACAGGAGGTGCGCCGCACGTCCGCCCGCCCGCTATGACAGTCGTTATAGGAACGGTGTAGGGTCCGGCTATAACGAGCGTTATAGGAGGCAGTCCATGACCGTCGTCACCTCACCACCTCGAAGGGGCGTCTGGATCGCGAGCAGCGCCGCGTGCTGGCCGAGACCCTGACGGACGCGGTGCTGGTCCCCGAGGTCGGCCGCTTCGCGCCCGCCGCGCGGGCCGGCTTCCAGGTGCACTTCACGGAGCGCGAGCCGGACATGACGGCCATCGGCGGCCGGCTGCTGGCGGATGCCGGTCCGGGAGCCGACGTCATGGTGATCGATGTGACGGTGATGGACGGCGACTGGCCGGGGGAGGTCCGGGCCGAGGTCATCGAGCGCGTGCTGGCCGCGCTGGCCGAGGCGTGCGGTCTGCCGGAGCCGTCGCCGGCCTGGTGGGTCACCTTCCGGGTGATCGAGGAGGGCAGCTGGGGCTCGCGCGGCGGTGTGCTGTCCGTCCTCTCCCTCCTCGACAGCGGGGTGTTCAGCGCGGGGAAGGCCGAGGCGATCCGGGCCGCCCTCAGCGACTGAGGCCGGTGGGACGGACTCCGGCCCACGAGGGCAGCGGCCACCGGCCGTTCGCGCCACGGAACCGCCCGGCGGTCCCCGTACTCTGCCCGCCGGTACATGGCCGTACGTCACGCCGCTCCGGTATACCGGGACGGCAGGTACACCGGCGCCAGGGAGCAACCGCCTTGTACGACCGCACGAGCAGCCGCGCAGCGAACCGCACCAGCGCCGCGACGACCCGGAAGGCCCCGGGGCGGGCGGTCGTACCCGCCGAGGCCCTGCTCGCCCTGCAGCGCTCGGCCGGGAACGCGGCCGTCGTCCAGATGGTGCGCCGGTCCGGGGCGCACGGCCGGCACCGGCACGGCCCCGGTGAGGACCAGGAGCAGTACGCGGTGCAGCGCTCCGCCGTGCACGACGTCCTGCGCGGCAGCGGACGGCCGCTCGGTGAGCGGGACCGCACCGAGATGGAGGCGCGCTTCGGCGCCGACTTCTCCGATGTGCGCATCCACACCGACGCGGCCGCCCAGGCCTCCGCCGCCGAGGTCGGCGCGGCCGCCTACACCTCCGGCAGCCACATCGTCGCCGGTGCCGCCGGCCTCGACCGGCACACCCTCGCCCATGAACTGACCCACGTCCTGCAGCAACGCTCGGGGCCCGTGGCCGGGACCGACCGGGGCGACGGGCTGCGGGTCAGTGACCCGGCGGACCGGTTCGAGCGCGAGGCCGAGGCCACCGCACGGCGCGTGCTGAGCGCCCCCGCGTCGGCGGGGCACGCGCTCACCGGACCGCATCCGGCGCGGACTGGGGCCGTCCCCGGCCAGCCGGCCGGCATTCAGCGGGTCGAGTACCCGGACAAGATCGACGACGAGGTCCAGCGGATTTTCACCCAACTCCAGGACGGTCTGGACGACTACCTCACGCACTACGGCACCTGGAGTGCGGGCGACTACAAGTGGATCACGAGGAATGCCGATGTCGCCGACATGATCGAGACCCTCGATTTCTATCTGGGCGAGCCCGACGGGCGCAGCAAGGGTGAGCTCCGCACCGCCCTCGCGGCGGGCATCCGGAGCGATCTGACGGACACCGCGGCGCAGACGATGACGGACACGCGGACGGCGAGCCGCGACGCGAAGAACAAGCTCGTCCTCGGCCGCACCGGCGACACATTGCGCTGGGCTGACCGGCAGAAGCTCAAGGCGGAGGGCGGCGACCGGCTTCCGCTGAGCGCGCGGCTGGGCAGGAGGCTGAACACCGGAAAGTGGTCCGTGCCCGTCAACTACGCCTTCATGGACGGCGGTATCGAGGAACGCGCGGTCTTCAAGATCCTCACCGGTCTGGGGCCCCGGCTCGAAACCATGCTGATCAGCGGAACACTTGACGCGAACAACTTCTGGGACGAGGTCGAGAAGCAGGGGAACAGCGCCCTGTGGGACACCGGCAAGACCGCCGACGAGGGCGGACCGCAGGCGATGCTGGGCCACGAGATCCTCCAACTGCTGCGGGCGGGCTACCGGTTCTACGGGCGGGACAGCCGGTACGCCCAGGGCTCCCGCCTGGTCGCGGTGCACCCCGACAAGCCGGCCGTCGACCCCGAGGACAAGACGCAACCGCTCACCCTTCCCTGAGCCCGCCGATGACGCCGCCGTCCGAAAGCGCAGCGGCCCCCGGCCGGCGCTGCTGCCGGTCGGGGGCCGTGTGCCGGATCGGCCTGGGTCAGCCGTCGTTCTCCGCGGACGGGATGTAGGCGCCGGGCACGTCGTTCGGCGCGTAGATCCTGTTCTCACCGGGGTACGGCTTGGTCCAGTTGTGGGTCTCGTACCACGTGAGGTGGTTCATCTGCGCGGGGTTCGCGTAGTCGGGCACGGCGTTCGGACCGGTCAGCCGCTGCTGCGACTTCCAGGTGTTCCACTGGGCCACGAGCGACTTCTTGTCCGCCGGGACCTTCGTCGCCGGGACGAGAGCCGCCTTGGTGTTCTGCGCGGCCGGGGTGTCCACACCGCAGGACGGCGGGGTGCTCAGGCCGTCGGTCAGCGAGGTCCGGTTGGGCAGCGCCGTGAACGGCGTGTAGTCCGGGTGGCTGGTGAAGGCGCCGCGCATCGGGGTGGCCGCGGTGTCCTTCTGGTTCATCGGGCGGATCCCGAGGATCTGCTCGATGGTGCGGATCATGGTGATCTGCGAGTAGTAGTGGCTGTCGACCGTGTCGTGCTGGGCCCACGGGCTGATGATCTGGATCGGCGCACGGTGGCCGTCGACGTGGTCGAGGCCGGCCTGGGAGTCGTCCTCGACGACGAAGATCGCCGAGTCCTTCCAGTACTTGCTGTGCGAGATCTCGTCGACGATCTTGCCGGTCGCGAGGTCGTTGTCCGCGACCTGGGCGGCGGGGCTCGCCGGGCCACCGGTGTGGTCGCTGGAGAGCCAGAACATGTTCAGGTTGGCCGGACCGTTCTTCTCGAAGTCCTGCTTCCAGATCTGCTCCCGGTAGACGTCCGGGACACTGGTGTCGAACTTCGGGAAGCCGGGCACCGACACGCTGTTGAGCGACGGGATCGGCGAGGAGGAGTTCAGGGGGTAGGCGGTGCCCTGCCCGGTCGCGGCCATGTTCTTGGCGTCGCAGTACAGGTTCTGCCAGGTCGCGCCGGCCGGCTTGGTCAGGAACTGCTGGAACTCGCCGAAGTCGCGCACGGACTTGCCGGCCGCCTGGGCGCCGGACCACAGGAAGCCGGACTTCTGGTGGCCGAGGGCGTCGTCCTCGGTGTCGTAGCTGCGCTGGTACTCACCGGCGGAGGACTCGGTGTACTCGGGGTTGTCGGCCTGCATCAGCCAGTTGTGGCCCTCGGCCGAGTTGGTGCCGATGTCGTAGGTGTTGTCGTAGAGCCCGAACTGCTCGGCCAGCGCGTGCTGGTTGGGCGTCACGTTCTCGCCGAACTGGGTCAGCGACGGGTCGCCGTTGCCCTTCGCGATGTCGCCGTAGACCTGGTCGTAGGTCCGGTTCTCCTTGACGATCAGGAAGACGTGCTTGATCGTCGAGGGGTCGCCGAGCCGCGCCGGGACCGGCACGGGCCTGGCCTTGCTGTTCTTGTTCGCCTGCTGGACCGCGCCCGCCGTCCAGCCGTTCTGCTGGAAGACCTTGCGGGTCTCGGACCGGATGACCCGGTCGCTGGGCAGCGCGAACTGCGTCAGGCTCGACGTGGTGTCGTGGGTGCCGTGGCCGGCGCTGTCGGGGCGGCGGGCGTCGATACCGCGGGTGTTGGAGACGACGACGGTCTTGCCCACGGTGGTGATCTCCGCCGGGAAGTAGTCCGTCGGGAGCAGGCCGACGTAGGAGACCGGCTCCTGCGCGGAGGTGTAGCGGTAGACGGCGACCGCGTTGGCCCGGCCGAGCGTCACCAGCAGGTGGCCGTCGTCGGTGAGGGTCACCGCGTTCGGCTCGTAGCCGACCGAGGCCTCCGGCCAGGGCTGGGTGGAGATGGTCTGGACGACCTTGTCGTTCTTGGTGTTGATGACCGACATGTTGTTGTCGGCCGTGTTGGTGACGAACACCGCGCCGTTCTTGGCGTACACGGCGGTCGGGTGCAGACCGACGTCGATGCTGCCGACGGCGGCGGACGGGTTCTTCAGGTCGATGACGCTGACCGTACCGGTGGTGGTGGCACCGGTCTTCGGGTTGGCCGGCACCTGGGTGCCGTAGGAGTTGATCGTGGTGTCGCCGGCCTTCGCCGGACGGCCGCCCTCGTTGCTGACGTAGAGCTTGTCGCCGACCTGGACCATGCCGCGCGGGGCGTTGCCCACGGACCAGCTCTGCTTGACGGCGCCGGTCGCCGCGTCGATGGCGACGACCCGGTTCTGGCCGTTGACCGCGGAGTACACGGTGGAGCCGTCGGCGGAGAACACGGCCGCGCTCGCCAGGGCGTGCTTGGTGCCGTCGGCCGGGATGGAGACGGTCACCGGGTTGGCGAGGGTACCGTCGGCGTTCACGGTGAACTTGGTGTAGCCGTCCAGCTGGCCCAGCCACAGCTGCGTGCCGTCGGGCGAGTACGTCGGGCCTTCCTGGCCGACGGAGCCGCTCTTGATGCGCAGGTCGTCCGCCGCGTTGGTGCCGACCTTCTGCTTCACCTGGCCGGTCTTCAGGTCCACGACGACCAGTGCGGCGTCACCGTCGGCGACCGCGGCGGCAAGGTGGCCACCGTCCGGGCTGACCGTGGACGACATGATCTTGCCGTCGTTGATGACGAGGCGGCTGCCGTACGGGTTGATGTACTGGTCGCTGGCGATGACCTGGCCCTTGTCGGTGACCTGGCCGACCTGGTCGGTGCCGAACTGGTGGGTCGAGGCGACCGCGGTGCCGGTGGCCAGGGCGACCGTGGTGATGCAGGCCGTGAGCAGCGCTGCCCGGCGGCCGACGCGTCTGCCCAGCAGGTCGACGTACTCCTTCTCGACCTGTCGACGGCGGCGCGTTATCTGCATGACGTCATCCCTTCGGGGAGGTGGTGAGCAGATCGACATGGCCGTCGAACTGCCAGAGCGGATTCGGTGCGTCGCCGGTAGCGGTGCGCACCAAGAAGTAGCCGTTGACTTCCTTCGGTCCGTCGCCGTCGGCCACGAACCGCCCGTCAGCGGTGATGTCGAGCTGGTAGACGGCCTGTCCCGTGGTCTGGGTGCCGGGCAGGTGCCAGGAGACGACGCAGCGCCAGTCGTTGCCCGCTCCCTGCGCGTCGTCCGCGACGTCGCCCTTGGTGCAGGCGGCCGTGGACCTCAGCTGGGCCTCGGTGACGGCGGGCCGGTTGAGCTGCGCGGTCTGCATCCGGTAGAGGTGGGCGAACGCCGTCGCGAGCGAGCGCTGCACCTTGTCCTGCTGGATGCCGGAGCCCGTACCCGCCCCGGTCACCGCGAAGACGACCGCGACCGTGACGCCGGTCAGCCCCGCGAGCGGCAGCAGCCCGGCGGTGACCGCGCGGCGCCCCGAACCGTCGTCGGTCGGGTTGGTGAAGTCGCGGCGCAGGAACAGCAGATACGCGAGCGTCGTCGCCGTCACGGCCCACGCCAGGCTGACCACGATGCCGATGACGAGCGGACCGAGCTGTGCCGGGCTGGTGAACAGGCCGTTCCAGGCGATGAAGGCCCAACTGGGCAGGGCGAGCCGGACGGTGACGGGCAGCGGCAGCATCTGGGCGAGCTGCATCGCGAGCGCGACGACCGCGGGCAGCAGCAGCCCCATCGGAGAGCGCCCCAGTGCGACGGACCCGAGGAGGCCGATCCCGGCGAGGGCCAGGGTCGGGGCGAGCACGCTGAGCCAGGCGAGCAGGACCTTGCCGGCCGCGTCACCGGGGGAGAGCAGATGGCCGTCGAGGCCGACCAGCGGATGGCTGCCGATGGCCAGCAGCCCGCCGATCGTGCTCGAAGCGGCCAGTCCGAGCACGAGCAGCAGGATGACGGTGAGACTCGCCAGGGCCTTGGCCACGAAGATCCGCCGGGGCGAGCGGACGGCGACGAGCAGATGCCGCCAGGTGCCGAGCCGGTCCTCGGCGGCGAACACGTCACCGGCGGCCACGGAGGTCAGCAGCGGAAGGGCCCATGTGCCCGAGAACCCGAGGATCACCAGGGGTCCGGCCCAGCCGGTGGCCAGCATCCAGCGGCCGAAGAGGGTGTCGGAGGGCAGGGTGCTCTGCTGGCTCACCCCGGCGACGAAGAGCGCCGACGCGATCCAGCAGGCGAGGACCAGCAGCCGGATCCGCCACTGTGAGACGAGTTTGACCAGTTCGAAGCGGTAGCCACGGGCCACGGAGACGCGGCCGGCGTCGGCGACGGGGGTGGGAGCGACGGCGGTCGAGGTCACGTGTCGGCCTCCTGCCGCGCGCTGTCGTGGTCCTGTCGTAGGGCTGGTACGGCGTCGGTCCGCTGCCGGTCGGCGCCGGCTTCCTGCTGCTCGGTGAGGGCGAGGAACGCGGCTTCGAGCGGGGAGACCACGGGGGCGAGTTCACGCAGCGCGATGCCGGCCCGCACGAGCCGCGTCACGAGTTCGTCCAGGTCGGGCACGAGCCCGCGCACGACGACCGGCTCGCTGCCCTGGCGTGCGCCGACGCCGTCGACCAGGCGGATCCCGGGCGCGTCGGCGGCGAGTGCGCGGGCGGCCGGCGGGTCGGAGGTGACGAGCCGGTAGTCGAGTTCGCGGTGCTCGGCCGCCAGTTTGCTCAGCGGACCGGAGAAGACCACCCGTCCGGTGGCGATGATGGTGACCTCGGAGCACAGCGCCTCCAGGTCGTCCATGCGATGACTGGAGAGCACGACGCCGGTTCCCTGCTCCGCGAGCCGGGTGAGCACCCCGTGCACATGTCTCTTGCCGGCCGGGTCGAGACCGTTGGCCGGCTCGTCCAGCACGAGCAGCCGGGGCTTGGTGAGCAGGGCGGCGGCGAGTCCGAGCCGTTGACGCATGCCCAGGGAGAATCCGCGGGCCTTGTCGTCGGCGACATCGGTGAGCCCGACCTGGTCCAGCACGTCGTCGACGCCGGCCGCCCGCGCGTCATGGCCGCGCAACGCGGCCAGCGCGGCGAGATTCTGCCGGGCGGTGAGCGACGGATAGAGACCCGGGCCGTCCACGAATCCGGCGACACCGTCGGGTGTGGCGTACGTCCGCCCGACCGGCGTGCCGAGGATCTCCAGGCTCCCGCCGTCGGCGACGGCCAGGCCGAGCAGCAGCCCGAGCAACGTCGTCTTGCCCGCGCCGTTCGGTCCGACCAGGCCGTGGATCTGACCCTGCGCCACATCCAGATCGATGCCGTCGAGCGCGACGACCTCACCGAAACACTTGGTGATACCGCGCGCCCGGACCGCAAGGAGTGTGTCCATGTGCCCCTTCCTTCACAAGCCTCAAGGAGGCTAAGGAGGGCACACAACGGTGACAGGGGTGGCCGGTTGAACGCTAGGGGAACGGAAGCCAACCGTGGCCCCCGTCCCGGGTGGCGCCCGGTGGGCGAGGCTGTGCTCCAACTGGCTTGTCGATAGGGACTGTTGTGATGAGGACAAGGCGCTCCGGAGCCCGCCCGTGCTGCCGCCACCGCCCTACGTGATCTGCCTCTCACGCCCGGCAAGTCCCAGTTCGCGCGCTCCGAGCGGGGCGAAGAAGCGGTCCACGTCGGTGTCGGTGACCTCCGCGAGGCTCGCCGGGGACCAGCGGGGACTGCGGTCCTTGTCGATGACCTGGGCGCGGATGCCCTCCACCAGGTCGGGGGTGCCGAGCGCGGCGCAGGAGACGCGGTACTCCTGGTCGAGCACCCGCTCCAGCGAGCCGAGGCGGCGGGCGCGGCGCATCGCGGCGAGAGTGACCTTCAGGGCCGTCGGCGACTTGGCGAGCAGCGTCTCGGCCGCCTCCTTGGCTCCCGGGTCGCCGTGGTCGAGGAGCCGCTGGAGGATCTCCTCGACCGTACCGGCGCTGTAGCAGGCGTCGATCCATACCCGCTGCTCGGCCAACTCCCCCGGCGGCGGCTGCTGCACATGGTGCGCGACGGCATCGTGCACGGGCTGTACGGCGAGGGCGGCCACGAAGTCCCGGAGTGCGGCGGACGGGATGTAGCGGTCGGCGAGCCCGCACAGCAGGGCGTCGCCGGCGCCGGTCTGCGCGCCGGTCAGCGCGAGATGGGTGCCCAGCTCGCCGGGTGCCCGGCCGAGCAGAAAGGTGCCGCCTACGTCGGGGACGAAGCCGATGCCGGTCTCCGGCATCGCCACCCGCGACCGTTCGGTGACGATCCGGACGCCGCCGTGCGCGGAGAGACCGACCCCGCCGCCCATCACGATTCCGTCCATGAGGGCGACGTACGGCTTGGGGTAGCCGGCGATACGGGCGTTGAGGTGGTACTCGTCGCGCCAGAACGCCGCGGAGGCGGTGCCGTCGCCGTCGCGGGCGTCGTCGTGGACGGCGCGGATGTCACCGCCCGCGCACAGGCCGCGCTCCCCGGCACCGGAAAGAACCACGGTCTCCACGTCGGGATCGTGCTCCCACGCGGTGAGGGCCGCGTCGATGCGGCGCACCATCTCATGGTTGAGGGCGTTGAGGGCCCTCGGCCGGTTGAGGGTGATGTGGGCGGCCCGTCCGGCGGTGTGGAACAGGACGGGTTCGTCGTCGGGGTGCGGCCGGTCGGTTCCCCCGGTGCCGGTCATCCGAACACCTCCGTCGGGCCAGGGGCCGCGTTGACGTGCATGATCTCTCCGGTTCCTTCCAGCATGCGGTGCGCCCGCAGGTCACGGACGATCTTCTCAATGCCGCACCCACTCCGGTAGCCCGGCCCCCGTGCACCCCGAGACGCGGACCCGCTCCTGGCGGAGGCCTCCGTGGCCGGTCCGGTCGACGGGGCGGTGTTCGTCGTGGGCGGCTGTCCAGGTCGCGAGGAGTTGAAGGCGTCGTGGCCGGGGGTACGGGGTGCGGAGCTGCAGGCGGTGGGGGGTCGTCATGGACTCCAGGACGCGCAGCGCACTGTCCGGCAGGGCAGCCCCGGCCTGCCGGGGGCTGATCTTGGCGCGGCGGGAGACGAGGAAGGAGCGGACGTCGCTCTCGGTACTCACGCCTTCCCATCCAGGCCGGTGGATCCGGGCTGGGGGTCCTGCCCTCACCTGGCATGCCGGCCCGGCGACACCCTTGCGACCTGGGTTTCCCGCGGGCCGGGAGCGGCCGCACCGGTCGGCACCGGCGGAACTACAGCGTGCCGGCCTCGGGCCAGTGGGACCAATGGGTGTTCGCGGGCAGGGTCGGCCGGTAGCGAGCCGGATCCCCGGAGTCCAGCACCTCGGCGATCAGCTGGAACGTCTCGTGGGCACTGGGCAGAACGTCCCAGAGGTCTTCCGGCTGGTTCCACTCGTCGATCCGCAGCAGCACCGGCACATCGCCGGGCAGGTCGGCCCGCAGCTCCGTCTCGTCGGCCAGCAGCAGCTCCCGGTGCTCCGGGACCAGTTGCCGGAACACGTCCTGCAACGGGGTGCCTGCGGCGGCCTCGACCGCCAGACCGGTCCCTCGTACGACGACCGGTGCCGTCGCCCCGTAGACCTCGGCGCCGTCGGGATCGACCTCCGCCATGTTGTCCACGCGGGCCAGGAAGTCCCCGAATCCCGGTTCGCCGCGCGTCAGACAGTTGCCGAAGCGGTGCACGACGTCGAAGAGGTTGCCACCCCGCGGGCTGTATCCGAGCAGTTCGGCGACCATGGCCCAGCGCGTGGCATCACCGAACAGGTGGATCCGCCCGTCGACGGGGTAGTAGTAGCCGTTGTCCAGGTCGGGGAACTCCGCCTTGTCCGCGCACAGGTCGAACTGCCCGAGGATCGATGAGATGGTCATCACGGGTCTCAGGCTAACCAGCCCGGTCAGGTGCCGATTCCGTCGACGAATGAGCCATCGAAGACGACGGCTCTCCCGCGCCGCGCCCCCGACGGACCCCCATCGAGTGGCCCGGACCGGGCAGGGTCGGGGGGAAATCAGGTCCGCCCGGGCCGGGCGGCGGACCGTGACGGCCTTGATCGCCCGCCGCGGGAGCGGGCCGGGCAGGGAGCCGTACATGGCGCCCCAAGGCGATCGGAGCAGCGCCCGAGCCCGTGCTCGACACGATGCCGGTGCGCCGCCTCGTGGCCACGCGGTTTTCCGCAATGGACCGAGCTGCCCCCTGGAGTTGCCGAGCCGGCGGGCTCGGACCAGGTGGAGCGTTCCATCGGCCGCCGGACGCAGGCCGGCCAGACGCACCGCCCGCCCGCGCCGGCGGAGCCGTGTCTCACAGCGCCGCGAGGGTGTCCGCCAGGTCGGCGAGGCCGAGCGAGCCCAGGGCGAGCGCCTTCGTGTGCCAGGCCCGCAGGTCGAAGTCGGCACCGAGACGGCGCCGGGCGGCGGCGCGGCCCTCCAGCCAGGCGCGTTCACCGAGTTTGTAGCCGATGGCCTGGCCGGGCCAGCCGAGGTAGCGGTCGATCTCGCTGGTGCGGCGGGCGGTGTCGCTGCCGTGGCGGGCGGCCATGAACGCGGTGGCGAGGTCCGGCGTCCAGCGTGCGCCGGGGTGGAAGCCGGAGCCGGCCGGGATGGCCTGCTCCAGGTGCATGCCGATGTCGACGATCACGCGGATGATCCGGAGCATCTGCTTGTCCAGGTAGCCCAGGCGGCGGGCGGGGTCGGTGAGGAAGCCCAGTTCGTCCATCAGGCGCTCGGCGTACAGAGCCCAGCCCTCCTTGTCGGCGCTGACCGCGCCGAGGGTGATCTGGTAGGCGCTGAGGCGGTCGGCCTCGGCCGTCCAGCGGGCGGTCTGCAAGTGGTGCCCCGGTACGCCCTCGTGGTACCAGGTGCTGACCATCTCCCAGGTGGGGAAGGTCTGTTGGCCCAGGGTGGGGAGATAGGTGCGGCCGGGGCGGCTGAAGTCGAGGCTGGGGCCGGTGTAGTAGGGCGCGCCCGAGCTGCCCGGGGGCGCGATGCGTGTCTCGACCCTGCGGATCGGCCCGGAGATGTCGAAGTGGGTGCCGTCGAGGGCGTCGATCGCCTCGTCCATGATCTGCTGGAGCCAGACACGGATGTTCTCCTCGCCGGTGACGGCGTGGCCGTGCCGGTTCAGGTGGTCCATGGTCTCGCGGACGCCGGCACCGGGGAGGACCCGGGCGGCCTCGGCCCGCATCTCGGCGTGCGTGCGGTGGAACTCCTCCCAGGCCCAGGCGTAGGCCTCCGCCGGGTCCAGGGCGGCGCCGGTGGCCCAGCGGGCCGCGCGCAGATAGCGTTCACGGCCGACGGCGTCCGGGGTACCGTCCGCGGCGGGCAGATAGGCGGTGCGCAGCCAGTCGCGGAACCCGGCAACCGCGGCCGTGGCCCGCTCGGCGGCGGCGTCCAGTTCGGTCCTGAGGCGGTCCGGGGCGCTCGCCACGAACGTCGCGAACCAGCTCGGTCCACCGGTGTCCTGGCCGGTCCAGGCCGCGAGCTGGCCGCGCACGACGTGGACCTGACGGGGCGCGCACAACAGAGCGCGGGCGATGCCCTCGGACAGGGTCGCCCGGTAACCGTCCAGGGCGCCGGGCAGGTTGCGCAGCCGGCCCGCGACGGCCGCCCAGTGCTCGTCGGTCTCGGTGGGCATCAGGGTGAAGATGCCCCGCACCCGGTGCAGGGGTGAGCCCACGTTGCGCAGCTCGCGGAGGTGGTCGCCCGCCTCGTGCTGGGCGAGTTCGGCGGTGAGCCGTTCCCGCAGGAGCCGGGCGCAGTTCCGTTCGGCCGCCGCGAACTCCGTGCCGTGCTTCTCGCCGTACCGCTCGGCCGCGTCGAGCGCGGACAGCGTGCGCCGGGCCACGTCGGCCAGTGCCGCGAAGCCGTCCGGCGACAGATCCGGCTGCCGGTCGTCCTCGGGACGCAGGCCGAGCCGGGTGGAGGCCATGGGGTCCAGGGCGGCAACCTGTGTGACATGGTCGTCGGCGATACGGCGTGGCGTGCTGGGTGTGTCGGCCATGACATCCATGCTGACGTACCCTCACGGAGCGTGTCAGCAGGGCGCGTTCCGTTTCGGCCGAGGGGGCGGTTCAGCAGTACGGCGGCTGGTCGGTGAGGGAAGCGGCCACGCGCATCCATACGACGAACTGGCGGTAGAGATCCGGGAGCGGGCCCCGCGCCTGGACGGTCCGGCTGTCCGTCGAGGTGACTCCGGGGATTCCCGGCAGGGTCGAGGCCACGGAGGCGGATTGCCAGCGGACGGTGAGCGTGGCCGGGCCGGCGGGGGCCGCCGGGGCCGGCAGAGGTGCGGAGAGGGCCGCCGTGACCGCCTCCTGGATGGCCGCATGTACCTCCCCGGCCGGGCGCAGTTCGGCCGCGAAGCGGCCCCGGGCGTACTTCACGGGCACGGTGGTGACTGCCGGGTCCCACGCGGTCATCTCCGCGCAGGCGCTGTCGTCGCCGGTGAGGACCACGGTCGGCACGCCCATGGCCGCCGCGGTGGCGTGGGCGAGCCCGATCTCCCCCACCGGCCGGCCGTCCAGCCAGATGTCCTCGATCTCGTGGCCCATGAAGCTGTGGCTCAGCACCCCGAGTTCGCCCGCCCGGGCGTGGTAGCCGACACAGACCATGGCGTCGTGCTCGGGCGTGAGACCTTCGAGCATGCTCATGTGCTTGGGCTTGCCGCGGACGAGGCGGACCGCCGGGTTCAGGTCTTCGGGAAGGATGTTACGCATGGGGCCGTGGGCGTCGTTGACGAGGAGGTCGGTGGCGCCGGCCGCCACGGCGCCCCGGACGGCCGCGTTGACGTCCTGCGCCATCATCCGGCGGCCGCGCTCGTAGTCCCGGCCGCCGGGCTGGACGTCGTGGGCGTCCACGAGCCCGGTAATGCCCTCCATGTCCACGCTGATGTAGATCCGCACCGTGTGCACTCCTCAGGCTTGATCACTTGGGAGACATCCGCCGCCGGGTCATCGGTTCCCGGATCGCTCCAGGATCCGGCGGAGCCAGCGGGTGCGGGCGTCGCGGGCGTCACGGCTGAGGGCGGCTTCGGGCGCGAAGGTGTCGAAGCCGTGGCACGCCCCGGGCCACACGTGCAGTTCGGCCTGGCCGCCCGCCTGCCAGAGGGCGTCGGCATAGGCCACGTCCTCGTCCCGGAACGTCTCGGCCGCGCCGACCTCGATATAGGCCGGAGGCAGCCGTGACAGGTCCGTGGCGCGGGCGGGGGCGGCGTACGGCGGCAGGTCGGCGGCGCCGTACCGGTCGCCCAACAGAGCTTGCCACGCGGTCGCGTTGGAGGTGCGGTCCCAGACGTCGACGCCGGCCATCTGGTGGCTGGAACGGGTGTCGTTGCGGTCGTCGAGCATGGGGCAGATGAGCAGTTGCCCGATCGGGGCCGGGCCGCCACGGTCCCGGGCGAGGAGGGCGAGGGCGGCGGCGAGTCCGCCGCCCGCGCTCTTTCCGCCGACGATGACACGGCCGGCGTCGATGCCCAGTGCGGTCGCGTGCTCGGCCGCCCAGACGAACCCGGCGTAACAGTCCTCCAGCGGACCGGGGTAGCGCGTCCGCGGCGCCAGCCGGTACTCGACCGAGATGACGGCCAGTTCCAGCGGGAGGGCCCAGTCGCGGAGCAGCTTCGGCAGGACGGACCAGGCGTTGCCCATGATCATGCCGCCGCCGTGCATGTAGTACAGCAGCGGCAGCGGCCCGGCGACCCCCGCGGGCCGTGCGCTGACGAGCGTGACGTCCGGTGCGTCCGGTGCGCCCGGCACCCGCAGTTCCTCCACCTCGAAGCGGCCGTCGGCCCGGAGGTCCCGCGCCGTCGGCCTGGGCCGGGCCGTGGCGTCGCGCGCCTGCCGGGCCGCGAGGTTCTCGGGGGTGAAGGGCTCCCTCGCCGCCGGCCCCAGCGCCGCCAGGGCCTCGCTCAGTTCGGGGTCGAGCGGCGGTGCCTCCCGGGTCGTCGAGGGCGAAGTGAAGTCCATACGGCGTAGTCAATCACCGTCACGGAACGGTGTTACGCCCCTGTGACGCGGAGCGGACCGTTCCGAAGACGGAAGCCGGTCATGCTCGGTCCCACCGAACCACGCTCCTGGGGGACTGCCAGTCATGACCACGCGTACCCGCACCACCACCGCTGCCGCCATCGCCGTGGCCGCGGCCGTCACCGGCACGGCCCTGCTGGGCGCCTCCGGCGCCGCCTCGGCCGCCGCCGGCACCTCGCACGGCACCCTGACCATCAGCAACGGCACCAACTACGTGCTGATCGGCGGGCACCGGGTGAACTTCGGGGTGCCCGTCCGGGACCTCGCCTGGTCCCCGGACGGCACCAAGGCCGCCTTCGTCGACGGTTCCGGAAACCTGGACATCGCGGACGCGGACGGCAGCCACCGCGTCGTCGTCGCCAAGAACCCCGGCAACCAGAACTGGTCCCACCCGACCTGGCAGGTGACCGCGAAGGACACCCAGAACGGCATCCCCGCCAAGGACAACCTCATCTTCGCGGCCCGGGACAAGGGCGTGTCGCGCCTGAAGTTCATCTCCGCCAAGGCCGTCCACGGCACGCCGAAGACGCTGTCCCTGTTCGGCGACCCGGGTCCGGGCGGGGCGCTCCCGCAGACCGGCAACGTGTGGCCCGACGCGGCCGGGCACTACGGCACTTCGGTCTACGCCAACGTCGACACCGGCGCGGTCTACATCCGTGACGACTACCTGCGTCAGCAGGGCGGCAAGCTCACCAAGGGCTCCCAGCCCGCGCTGTCCCCGAACGAGGAGGAGGTCGTCTTCGTGCGCTCGGTCGCCGGTCACGACCACGTCCTCGTCGAGGACTTCATGCACCACGACCGGGTCACGGACCTCACGCCGCACGCGACCACCGACTACACCGAGCCGGCCTGGTCCCCCGACGGCAAGACCCTCGCGGTGCGCACCCCGTCGGGCACGGTGACCCTGCCGGCGAACGGCACCGGCCGGCCGACGAAGGTCACCTCGACCGTGGGTCTGGCGGCGTACCGCCCCTGACCCAGGGGCCGATCATGCGGGCCGGGCGGGTACGGGCGGCGGGGTGCGGGTCACTTCGCCGTCCGGGCCAGCTCGGCCCGCAGTGCGTCCAGGTGCGTGTCGGCGGTGTCGTGCGGCAGGAACTCCACGACATCGAGGAACCGGAACAGCACCTGGCTGCTCGTGACGGCGTACTCGTACTCCGCGAAGCCCACCACCGCGCCCAGCGCGCCGCGGACGGCGCCACGCACCACATGTGCGGTCATCTCGTCCGGCTCGGCCGCCGACATGCCGCGCCGGGCGTTGGGCCGGGCCAGATACGGGCAGACCATCGAGGCGTAGAGCATGCAGGCCCGGTGTCCCGGTCCTTCGAGGGTCGGCGCGAGGTTGCGGTAGGGCCGGCCGACGGCCCGTGCCTCCGCGATCGCCGCGCTCTCCGCGGCCCCCACCACGCGCCACACCGGGCCCTGGGGCATGGCCCGGTTGCACACCGAACACAGCCGCTTGCGTGCACATTCGGCGCTGCGGTCGTAGTCGGTCAGGGCGAACTGCGGCTCGTCGTTCTCCCACGGAGTGATCGCCGGCACGGGATATCCGCGCACGTCCCGGGGACGCGCCTCGATGCCCGCGGGCATGGGAACCTTCTCGAATCGCACAGGACATGCCTATCAGGCCAGGCCCCCCGGCACCACCACGAGGCAGACACCGCCCGGCACGTCAGCGAGTGTCCTGGTCGCCGTCCACGGAGCCGTACCCGCCTCCGCCGGGTGTGCGGATCACCAGCACGTCGCCCTCGGTGACGTCCGCGGTGTCGCAGCCGCGCAGCCGCCGGCTGCGGCCGTCGGCGTGTTCGATCAGGTTCTCGCCGAGGGCGCCGGCCTCGCCGCCCGCCATGCCGTAGGGCGGGACGCGGCGGTGGCCGGAGACGACCGCGACCGACATCGGCTCGGTGAAGCGGATCCGGCGCTCCACTCCGCATCCGCCGTGCCAGCGGCCCGCGCCGCCGCTGCCCTCGCGGATACGGAACTCCTCCACCCGTACCGGGTAGCGCCACTCCAGGATCTCGGGGTCGGTCAGGCGGGAGTTGGTCATGTGGGTCTGTACGGCGTCCGCCCCGTCGAAGCCCTCGCCCGCGCCGGCACCGGAGGCGACGGTCTCGTAGTACTGGACGCGGTCGTTGCCGAAGGAGACGTTGTTCATCGTGCCGGAACCCTCGGCCTGGGCGCCCAGGACGGCGTACAGAGCACCGGTGACGGCCTGGGAGGTCTCCACGTTTCCGGCGACGGTGGCGGCCGGGAAGGCGGGCGACAGCATGGAGCCGGCGGGGATGCGCACGTCGAGGGGTTTCAGGCAGCCGCTGTTGAGCGGGATGTCGTCGGCGACGAGGGTCCGGAAGACGTACAGCACAGCCGCCATGACGACGGAGGAGGGCGCGTTCAGATTGCCGGACTGCTGGGGTGAGGTGCCGGTGAAGTCCAGTACGGCGCCACGCCGTTCGCGGTCGACGCGCAGGGCGACCTGGATGACGGCGCCGTTGTCGGTCTCGTAGCGGTGTTCGCCGTCGTGGAGGGTGGCGATGATGCGGCGCACGCACTCCTCGGCGTTGTCCTGGACGTGGCGCATGTAGGCGTGGACGACATCGAGGCCGAACTGGTCGATGACGCGGCCCAGTTCGTGGATGCCTTTCTCGTTGGCGGCGATCTGGGCGCGCAGGTCGGCGAGGTTGGTGTCCGGGTCACGTGAGGGGTGGCGGGCCGTGGTCAGCAGCTCCCGGGTCTCGTCCTCGCGGAAGTGTCCGCCGCGCATCAGCAGCCAGTTGTCGAAGAGCACGCCCTCCTCGTCGATGGTGGTGCTGAACGCGGGCATGGATCCGGGGCTGATGCCGCCGATCTCGGCGTGGTGGCCGCGCGAGGCGACGAGGAAGAGCAGCCGCTCGCCCGCCTCGTCGAAGACCGGGGTGACGACGGTGATGTCGGGCAGGTGGGTGCCGCCGTGGTAGGGGTCGTTGATGGCGTAGACGTCGCCGGGGCGGAGCGAGTCCTCGTTGCGGCGCAGGACCTCCTTGATGGACTCACCCATCGAGCCCAGGTGGACGGGGATGTGGGGCGCGTTGGCGATGAGGTTGCCGTCCGGGTCGAACAAGGCGCAGGAGAAGTCGAGGCGTTCCTTGATGTTGACCGAGTGGGCGGTGCTCTCCAGCCGCACACCCATCTGCTCGGCGACGGACATGAAGAGGTTGTTGAAGACTTCCAGCAGCACCGGGTCGACGGTGGTGCCGACCGCCGTACGGGCCGCGCGGGGCCGGGAGCGGGTGAGGACGAGGTCGCCGTGCTCGTCGGCCGCGGCGCGCCAGCCGGGGTCGACGACCGTGGTCGCATCCGACTCGGCGATGATCGCCGGGCCCTCCGCCGTGTCCCCCGGGCGGATGTCCTCGCGCCGGTAGAGCGGAGTGGGCAGCCGGCGGCCCTCCGTGAACATCCGTGCCGTGGCGGTTCGTTGCAGCGGGCCGGTCCGCGCCGGCAGCACCGGCGTGGTCTCGGTGCGCGGACCGGAGGAACCGATGGCTTCGACCGAGATGGCCTCGACGACCAGCGGCTTGTGCATCGTGAAGCCGTAGCGGTCGCGGTGCTCGCGTGCGAAGTCGGCCCGCATGCCCTCGGCCGGGCCCAGCGGCACGGGCAGCGAGAAGTCGGTGCCCTCGTAGCGCAGCAGCGCGCGGGCACTCGTACGGATGCCGTCCTCCGGCACGCCGTCCTCGCGCAGCTGGGTGCGCGCCCGCTGCGCCAACTCCGCGTGGACGGCTTCGAGGCGGGCGGCCGTCTCCGGCCGGTCGAGGGGGGCCTCGACGGAGCGTTCGCGCAGCGCGACCGCGTCCGCCGTCCCGATGCCGTACGCGGACAGGACCCCGGCGAGCGGCGGGATCAGGACGGTGTCGATGCCGAGCCGGTCGGCGACCGCACAGGCGTGCTGGCCGCCCGCGCCGCCGAAGGCGACCAGCGCGTAGCGGGTGATGTCGCGGCCGCGCTGGACGGAGATCTTCTTCACGGCGTTCGCGATGTTGAGCACGGCGATGTCGAGGAAGCCCGCCGCGACCTCCTCCGGGCTTCGGCGCTGCCCGGTCGCGGCGGCGGTCCGCTCGGCGAGTTCGGTGAAGCGGGCACGGACCGCGGCCTCGTCCAGCGGCTGATCACCGTCCTTGCCGAACACGCGGGGGAAGAAGCCGGGTTGGACGCGGCCCAGCATGACGTTGGCGTCGGTGACGGTCAGCGGTCCGCCGCGCCGGTAGCTGACCGGGCCGGGGTCGGCGCCGGCCGAGTCCGGCCCGACCCGGTAGCGCATGCCGTCGAAGTGCAGGACCGAACCGCCGCCCGCGGCGACGGTGTGGATGTCGGTCATCGGTGATCGCATCCGCACCCCGGCCACCTGGGTGCCCAGGACCCGTTCGATCTCGCCCGCGTAGTGCGAGACGTCGGTCGACGTGCCGCCCATGTCGAATCCGATCGCCCTGGTACGGGCCGCGCCGGTGGCGGCCCGTGCCATGCCCACGACGCCGCCCGCCGGGCCGGACAGCACGGCGTCCTTCCCCCTGAAGTGACCCGCCTCGCGCAGGCCGCCCCCGGACTGCATGAACATCAGCCGCACACCGTTCAGCTCAGCGGCCACCTGGTCCACATAGCGGCGCAGGATGGGGGAGAGATAGGCGTCCACCACCGTCGTGTCGCCCCGCGGCACGAGCTTGATCAGCGGGCTCACCTCGTGCGAGCAGCTGACCTGCGCATAGCCGATCGCGCGGGCCGCCTCGGCGACGGCGGTCTCGTGGTCCGGGTGACGGTAGCCGTGCAGGAAGACGACCGCGGCGCTGCGGAACCCGTCCGCGTACGCCTCCCCCAGCGCCTCGCGCGCGGCGTCCAGGTCGAGCGGGCGGATGAGTTCGCCGTGCGCGCCCAGCCGTTCCGGTACCTCGATCACCCGGTCGTACAGCGGCTCCGGGATCAGGATGCGGCGGTCGAAGATGTGCGGGCGGTTCTGGTAGGCGATGCGCAGGGCGTCCCTGAAGCCCCGGGTGACGACCAGGACGGTCGGCTCGCCGGTGTGCGTCAGCAGCGCGTTGGTGGCGACGGTGGTGCCCATCTTCACCACCTCGATCCGGTCGGCCGGGATCGGCTCGTCCGCCTCCAGCCCCAGCACCAGCCGGATCCCCGCGACCGCGGCGTCCCGGTACGCCTCCGGCCGCTCCGACAGCAGCTTGCGGCTGATCACCTCGGAATCCGGCGTCACCGCCACCACATCGGTGAAGGTGCCGCCGCGGTCGATCCAGAACTGCCAGCGACCGGTCATGCACCCATTGTGCGCCCTCGGCAGGTGACCGGAGGGCCGGTGAGCCGCGTCTGCGGACCCAGGGGCCTGCCGCGCGGGCGGTGTGTCAGCCCAGGGTGAAGCGGACCGGTGTCCCCGCCGCGGCCTGGGCCGCCGCCGCCAGGGCCGGTTCCGTGACGACGCCGATCACCGGGTATCCCCCGGTGGTCGGGTGGTCGTGCAGGAACACCACCGGGCGGCCGTCGGGCGGCACCTGTACGGCGCCGAGCACCATGCCCTCGCTGGGCAGTTCGCCCGTCGACGCGCGTGCCAGCGGCGGGCCCTCGGTGCGCAGGCCGATGCGGTTGCTGTGCTGGGACACGTGGTACGTCGCCGAGGTGAGGGTGCGCAGTGCCCCGGGGGTGAACCAGTCGGCGCGGGGTCCGAGCCGCAGCGGCAGGGTCAGCCGGGCGGGCGGCGCGGGCCAGGGGGCGAGGTCGGCGGGCGCTGGCTGCGGGGCGGGCGTGCCGAGCGGAAGGACGTCTCCGGCGCGCAGCGGGTCGGGGCCGAGTCCCGAGAGCAGGTCCGCCGAGCGGCTGCCGAGGACGGGCTCGACGGCGACGCCGCCGGCGACGGCCACGTAGGAGCGCACGCCCGCGGTGACGGCGCCCACGTCCAGGACGGCGCCCGCGGGCACCCGTACGGGCAGGCCCCAGGCGGCCGGCCGTTCGTCCACCGTCACCGGGCAGGGCGCGCCGCCGACCACGACGGTCACGGCGCGGTCGGGACGCAGGGCGCAGCCCGTCAGGGTCGTCTCCAGGACGGCGGCGTCCGGGGTGTTGCCGAGCAGCCGGTTGGCCAGGGTCATCGCCGGGGCGTCGAGGGCGCCGGAGCGGGGGACGCCCAGGTGGGCGTGGCCGCGCCGGCCGGCATCCTGGACGGTGGTGAGGGCTCCGGGGCGTACGACGGTGAGTCCGGCGGTCATGGCGCACCGCCCTCGGCGCCCTCGGCCACGAACCGCACGCGCGTGCCCGGGGTGAGCAGCGCCGGTTCGTCGCGGCTGAGGTCCCACAGCGGGGCCGGGTCCGGCATCGTGCCGATCAGCTGCCAGCCGCCCGGCGTGGCCCGCGGGTACACGGCGCTGTACGGACCGGCGAGGGCCACGGCGCCGGCCGGCACCCGGGTGCGTGGTGTGTCGCGGCGCGGCAGGTGCAACTCGGTGGGCAGTCCGGTGAGGTAGCCGAAGCCGGGGGCGAAGCCGCAGAAGGCGACGCGGTAGGTGTACGCGGAGTGCCGCACGGCGACCTCCTCGACGGCGACGTCCCACAGCGCGGCCACGTGGGGCAGGTCCGGTCCGTCGTAGCGCACGGGGATCTCCACGGCTCCGCTGTCGTCGGCGGCACGGGACGGCACGTCCCAGTCGGCGATCCGGCGCGCCAGCTGTTCGGGGTGCGTGACACCGTCCAGCAGCACGGTCCGTGCCCCCGGGACGATCTCCCCGAGCGCCGGCAGGGTTCCCGCCGCGCGCCGCCGCAGCAGCTCGGTGTGGAAGGCCGCGGTCTGCTCGGCGTCCGGCAGTTCGACGAGCAGTGCGCGTCGCCCGGCGAGGCGCACCCGCACGGACCGGCTCCCTGTCATGCGAACGCCCCGACCTCGACCCCGGCCGCCTCCAGGGCCGCGCGTACCCGCGTCGCGATCCGGGCGGCGCCCGGGGTGTCGCCGTGGACGCACAGGGAGCGGGCGGTCACCTCGACGGTCGTACCGTCCACGGCCTCGACCGCGCCGTCCACCGCGAATGCCAGCGCACGCCGGACCACCGTCTCCTCGTCGGCCACCACGGCGTTCGTCTCGCGCCGTGGCACGAGCGTGCCCTCCGGGGTGTACGCGCGGTCCGCGAACGCCTCGGGCACGCCGGTCAGGCCGGCCTCCTCGGCCGCGGCGAGCAGGCGG
Source organism: Streptomyces camelliae (assembly GCF_027625935.1). Lineage (NCBI taxonomy): Bacteria > Bacillati > Actinomycetota > Actinomycetes > Kitasatosporales > Streptomycetaceae > Streptomyces > Streptomyces camelliae. The sequence goes on along the minus strand of NZ_CP115300.1, from coordinate 8,558,638 downwards.
GAGCCCGGCAGACCGAGCACCGACAGCGCCCCGCCCGCCAGTCGTACGCCCGCCACCACGGCCGCGGCCTGCTCGGCGTCGTGCACGGTGCGGTTGTAGAGCGCGCCGTGCGGCTTGACGTAGGCCACCTCGGCCCCGGCGGCCTGCGCGAAGACCCGCAGGGCGCCGATCTGGTAGGCCGTCTCGGCCGCCAGTTCGTCGGGCGGTACGTCCATGGCGCGGCGGCCGAAGCCGGCCAGGTCGCGGTAGGACACCTGGGCGCCGATCCGCACGCCGCGTTCGGCGGCGAGGTCACAGACGCGGCGCATCACGACAGGGTCACCCGCGTGAAAGCTGCAGGCGACATTGGCGCTGGTCACGACGGAGAGCAGAGCGTCGTCGTCGGTGAGGGTCCAGCGGCCGAAGCCTTCACCGAGGTCTGCGTTGAGGTCGATCACCACGCGGAGAACGTAGTCGATTGTTGAACGATCCGACAAGACCTCGATTTTTCTGAACGCCCTCTTGTTCGATCGTTGAACGATCCCCTACGGTCCCTGCATCCCCGCGGATCCGAAAGGCCCCGGATCCGCGTCGCCCGGGCGCCCAGCCCCGTCTGCGGGAAGAAGGCCACCGCATGATCGTTCTCCTCGGCGTGGTCGTGGTGATCCTCGGATTCGTCACGCGCCGCAATCCCGTCCTCGTGATCGGTGCAGCCGGTGTCTTCACCGGACTGATCGGCGGGATGAACCCGCTGGAGGTCCTCGCGGCCTTCGGCCGGTCCTTCGCCGACAGCCGCTCGGTCACCGTCTTCGCCGTCGCGCTGCCGGTGATCGGCCTGCTGGAACGCTACGGCCTGCGCGAACAGGCCCGCCGGCTCATCGGCCGGCTCGGCGCCCTGAGCGCCGGCCGGTTCCTCACCGTCTACCTGCTGATCCGTCAGACCACCGCGGCACTCGGCCTCACCGGCATCGCCGGTCCCGCGCAGACCGTACGGCCGCTGGTCGCCCCCATGGCCGAGGCCGCCGCCGAACGCTCGACAGGCGCCGCGCTGCCCGACCGCCTGCGCGAGAAGGTGCGCTCCTACGCCGCCTCGGCCGACACCGTGGGCCTCTTCTTCGGCGAGGACTGCTTCATCGCCATCGGCTCGATTCTGCTGATCACCGGCTTCGTGAACTCGACGTACCACCAGGATCTCGAACCGACCCAGCTGGCCCTGTGGGCGATCCCGCTCGCCGCCTGCGCCTTCGTCATCCACGGTGCCCGACTGCTGCTCCTGGACCGGCAGTTGCAGCGAGAGACGGCTCTCGCCCACGCCGAGCACGATCTGCCGCTGCCGAAGGGAACCGACAAGTGATCAAGGTCGAATGGCTCTACTGGCTGGTGGGCCTCGTCCTCGTCGTCATGGCCGTACAGATGGCGGCCGACCGCACCAACCCCAGGCGCTGGACCTCCGCCGCCTTCTGGGGCCTGCTCGGGCTCGCCTTCCCCTACGGCACCGGGGTCGCCGACGCCACCGCGCACAACGGTGGTTGGACCCTGCCGGCCGAACCGCTCGGCGTCGCCGTGCTCGCCCTGATCGTGCTCGCCGGATTCAACTTCCTCGGCAAGGGCGAACCCGTCACCAGCACCGCGGAGGAACGCGAGGCCGCCGCGACCCGGCTCGGCAGCAGGATCTTCGTCCCCGCGCTGACCATCCCGCTCGTCGCCCTCGTGTGCGCCTCGCTGCTCGACACGTCCGGCCTGTTCGAGAAGGGCAAGGCCACGCTCCTCGGGCTCGGCATCGGCTGTCTCGTCGCCCTCCTCGTCGGCATGCTGGTCACGGGCGAGCGCAAGCTGTCCGTGCCGCTGCACTCCGGCCGCTCCATGCTGGAGGCGATGGGCTCCGCCCTGCTGCTGCCCCAGCTCCTCGCCGTGCTCGGTTCGATCTTCGCGCTGGCCGGGGTCGGTACCCAGGTCGGCAGGATCGTGCACGACGTCCTGCCGGACCACTCCAAGTACCTTGCCGTGATGGCGTACTGCGTCGGAATGTTCCTGTTCACCGTGATCATGGGCAACGCCTTCGCCGCGTTCCCGGTGATGACCGCGGCGATCGGCTGGCCCGTCCTCGTCCAGCAGATGCACGGCAATGAAGCCGCCGTCCTCGCGCTCGGCATGCTGGCCGGCTTCTCGGGCACGCTGTGCACGCCGATGGCCGCCAACTACAACATCGTCCCGGCCACGCTGCTCGAACTGAAGGACCAGTACGGCCCCATCAAGGCCCAGATCCCGACGGCGCTGCCGCTGCTGGCCTGCTCCACCGCGATCATGGCGCTGTTCGCGTTCTGACCGGTACCGGCCGCCCCTCTGCCCGCAGGAAGGAAGCGCCATGACCCGCGTACTCATCACCGGCTTCGCCCCCTTCGGCGGCGAGAGCGTGAACCCGTCCTGGCAGGCTGCCTCCCTCGTGGCCGCCGAGCCGCCCGCCGGACTGACCGTCACCGCCGTCGAACTGCCGTGTGTCTTCGGCGAGTCCGTCGACACACTGCGCGACGCCGTCCGCGTGTCGGCCCCCGACCTGGTCCTGTGCCTGGGCCAGGCCGGCGGCCGCCCCGGCGTGACGGTCGAACGCGTCGCCGTCAATCTCGACGACGCGCGGATCCCCGACAACAAGGGCCGTCAGCCGATCGACGAACCCGTGGTCCCGGGCGGCCCCGCCGCGTACTTCTCGTCCCTCCCCGTGAAGGCCTGCGTCGCCGCGGTGCGCGAGGCCGGAGTCCCGGCCGCCGTCTCACTCACGGCCGGCACGTTCGTCTGCAACCACGTCGCGTACGGCCTGGGCCACCTCATCGCCACCGAACTCCCGTACGTCCGGGGCGGTTTCGTGCACGTCCCCCGGGCCCCGGAGCAGGTCACCGACGGCACCGCCCCGGCCCTGGAGCCCACCACGGTCGCCCGCGGTCTGCGCGCCCTGCTGCGTACGGCGGCCACCACCCCCGCGGGCCAGGACCTGAAGGTCACCGAGGGGGCCATCCACTGACCGGACGGACGGGGCGGCGCAGCGGACGCTACGACGTGAGCAGCGGGCGCAGCGCGCCGTCCCGCAGCCGGTCCACCAGGGGCGGGGCGAAGCGGCGGGCCGCGAGGACCGTGGCGAGGGCGACGACACTGCCGACCAGGGCGCCCACCGCGACGTCGTGCGGGTAGTGGGCGCCGACATAGACGCGCGAGGCCCCCATCACGACGGCCGCGAGCAGGGCGACGGAGCCGAGCCACCGGCTCACCAGGAGGAGCGATACCGCGAAGGCGAAGGCGACAGTGGTGTGGTTGCTGGGGAAGGCGTAGTCGTCGGGGGCCGGGCACGCCTCGATGAGGAAGTCGTGGGGCAGCGCCCGGCAGGGCCGGGGCTCCTGGAAGACCGTCTTGATTCCGCTGTTGACCACATAGGCGAGGACGACGGCGAACGGCGTGGCCAGCACGGCCGCCATCATCGAGCTCCCCTGCCCCCGGGCGCGCCACCAGGCGACCAGCAGAACGAGTGCGAAGATACCGGTGCCGTACGCGCTGTACGCGGCCGCGGCCCCGTTCAGCCAGTGCGTATGGCGGGCGAAGTCGGTGACGTCGGTGTACAGGCCGCCGTCTATGGCCGCGCCGTCGAGTGCCTGAGCAGTCGGGGAAGAAGTCGTCATCGAGCGGATCTCCGGGCCGTGGTGCACGCGCGGCGCGCTCCGGGGAACGCACAGCGACACTGAGTGGACGTACAGATGACTGGCAGGCGTCCAGAAGTTGAACGTCTACAAGTGCGTAGACGTTATCAGGCGAAGATCGGTTCCCCCACCAGCGCGTCAGCTGATCGGGGCGAGGTCCGTGCGCAGGACCACCCGGCTCGCCCGGCGCAGGACGAGAGAGCTCAGTGTCATGCCGGCGGCACCGATCCACAGCGTCACCGCGGCTCCCCACACCGAGCCCGACACTCCGCCCAGCACTCCCCCCAGCGGAATGCCGCCCCAGGACACGAATCGCGCCGTCGCGCTCATCCGGCCCAGGAGCCGGTCCGGGGTGAGGGACTGCTGAAGGCTCGACTGGGACACCACCCGGACGACTCCGCCCAGGGAGAGAGCCGCGAGCCCGACCGCCGCCGCGCACACGCTCCAGCCCGGCCGCGCCCAGGACATCAGGGCGGTCGGCGGACACGTCACCAGGGGCGCGAGCCAGATGACCCGGCGCTGTCCGAGCCGCCGCGCGACTCCGGTCGCCAGCAGAGCACCGAGCAGCGCGCCGCAGCCCATTCCCGACAGGACGAGACCGATACCGAGGGAGCCGAGCCCGATGTCCCTGCCCAGGTAGACCAGCAGCATGGTCTGATACAGAACGAGGAAGAGATTGAACATCGCGTCCCCCGCTGTGATCGCGCGCAGCACGGGGTGCTGAAGAACGAAATTCAGCCCTTCCTTCACTTCCCGTGCCAGGTGACGTTTCCCACCCGCCGACGGTTTCTCCTCGCGGCTGCGCATACGGAGGGCGAGAAACCCCGACGCGGCCATTCCGACCGAACTCGCCAGCAGCGCCGCGGGAGCGCCGACCCAGCCCACCAGCGGGCCCGCCACCGCCGGGCCGCCGATGCTCGTCACCGAGCGCACGGCGGAGAGTCTGGTGTTCCCCTCGATCAGGTGGTGCCGTCCCACCAGGTGCGGGACATAGCTGACGTAGGCGACGTCGAAGAAGACGGTCAGCACTCCGTGCAACAGCGCAGCCGTGCAGAGCCACCCGATCGTCAGCAGATGCGCCCACCAGGCCAGCGGAATCGACAGCAGGAGCAGCGCACGCACCAGATCGGCGCTGATCATCACCGACCGTTTCCGCATCCGGTCCACCCACGCACCGGCCGGGAGTCCGATCAGAAGCGAGCCCGCGGTGGTCGCCGCGGTCAGCAGGCCGACCTGGAATTCACCGGCGTTCAGGACCGCGATCGCAACCAGGGGCAGGGCCAGGAAAACGATCCGATCGCCCAGCTGACCGAGCGCGGTGGCGGTGAAAAGGAGCCCGAAATCCGGATTGCGCAGGAGACCGAGCCGGGAGGAAGTCTCCTTCGACATCACCGTTCGACACCGAATTCGTAGACCACTGCCCGGCGGGCGTCCGGAATGACGATGTCGGCGGTTTCCACCGGGCGGCCGTCGGTGTCGTAGATGGTCCGCTCGATCTGCAGCACGAGGTCTCCGACGCCGATCCCCAGCAGGTTCGCCTGTGCCTGGGTGGCGCGGGCCGGGCGGGGCAGTTCGACGACGGTGTCGATGACCACACCGATGGAGCGCATGCGCGCCGGCACCCCCTTGCCCGCCAGGGGTCCCCGCTCGGGCAGCACGATCGGCGTGCCGTCCGTGATCGCCATCGGTTCCCAGGACTCGGAGAGCTGGACGGGCTGCCCGTCGGCCAGGAACTCGTAGTGCGTGGTGACGCAGGGCTCCCCGGGGCCGATGGCGAGCCGCTCGGCGATCGCCTCCGGCGCGGGGACCCGCACCTGACTGTGCGCGTCCCAGGCATCCGCCCTGCCCCGCTCCCGCGTGCCGGCGAGGAACGGAGGACCGCCCCGGCGCTCCTGGTGCCGTGTGCGGACCAGCCGCAGGCGTTCGCGGGGCGTGCGGACGTAGGTGCCCGAACCGGCACGCCCTTCGAGGAAGCCGTCGCCGATCAGACGGTCCATGGCCCGCTGGACGACATTGCGCCCGACCCCGTACTCCTCGGCGAGCCGGGCCCGGGACGGCAGGCGCTCGCCGATGTCCCACTCCCCCGAGAGAACGCGGGCGCGCAGCACGTCGGCCATCGCGAGATACGGCGCTTGTCGGGGCATGGGCGGCTCTCTCTCCGGTCGCTCCACCGGGCGACAGACAGTGATGTCAGGCGAGTTGAGAAGCTACCGCGCCACGCGAAAGCTACTGGAGCAGCAATACGCTGGGCCACACGCCCAGGATCGCGGCGGCGGTGCGGGCGAGGGCGCCGTCCCGGGAGCGCAGCCGTCCGTGCCGTACATAGGTGTCCTCACCAACTCGCCCGCCGCCCCGAGGCGTTGGTGATCAAAGGCGAGCAGCGCACCGGCCCAGCCCGCCGGGCCGGTGCGCGGGATCGGCGAGGCCGCGGGCCGGCAGGGTGACGGCGATGGCGAACACGCCGTCGCTGAACGCCCCGGCCCGGGTGGTCCCGAACCGGGAGAAGTCACGGCATCAGGTGCGGGACACACCGGCTCCTGACCTGCTCGGCCGGCGCCGCGACGATCAGGGTGTCTCCGGTCGCCCGCCGGCCTCTTGCCTCGCCGTGCCCCGCGCTGCCCGGGCAGTGCGCCGACCGCGCCCGCGTACCGACGTCCGGGACGGGCCCGGTGGCGGCGCAGGGCCGACCCGGTGGGCGGTGCGGTGGCGGCCGTCCTCCGCCGCCGCCACGGCTCCGCCCGCAACTCAGTGCCCGCGCTCCGCACCCTCCACGCCGAGCACCCAGGCGCCGAACGCGGCCCCGGCGGTCTCGAAGTCGAAGATCACATGGGACGCGGCGGTGTTGATGTCCCGCCAGTAGCGCTGGACGGGGTCGGACTCGAAGTGGGCCGTGGTTCCGCCGGATTTGAAGATGCGGTCGACGGCCGACACCAGCAGTTCCACGGCCAGCGCGAGGTCCCGCGGCCCGCGGACCGCCGCCTCGCCCTCCCGGGCCGGTTCGTCGCCGTCGGCGACCCGGGCGGCGCGCTGCATGAGGAGTTCGGCGGCGTCCACCTCGCCGGCCGCGCGGGCCAGTTCGATCTGCACCGGCGGCTTCTCCCGCGCCGGGGCGCCCCGGCGGTCGACCCGGCGCATGGTCTGCTCGGCGCCGACGCGCAGCGCACCCCGGGCGGCGCCCAGCAACGGGACGGCGAGCGGAAGGGCGTTCAAGGCGTCCACGGGGACGGTGTGGCAGCGGGCCTCGGAAGCGGGCGCCCGGCCCGCGTTGATGTCGAACCGCGACAGGGTCCGGTGCCCGGGCACGAAGACGTCGTCCAGAACCATGGTGTCGCTGCCGGTCCCGCGCATGCCCATCGTGAACCAGGTGTCCTTGACGGCGATGTCCGCCCGCGGCACCGCGAAGAACCGCACCTCGGGCCGCCCGTCGGGACCCACCTGACCGTCGGGCACGGCCGAGCAGGCGAACACCCAGTCCGCGAAGCGCACTCCGCTGATGTACTTCCACTCGCCGCTGAGCCGCCAGCCACCGGAGGCGGGCTCGGCCTTGCCGGCCGGCATCAGCGCGCCCGCCATCAACGCGTCCGGACCGTCGGCCCAGATCTCGGCCTGTCCCTCCAGGGGCAGGAAGGCGCCGTACCGGGCCGCGTACGCGGACAGCGAGGCGGCCCAGGCGGCCGAGGCGCAGCCCTGGCCGACCAGGGTGACCGCGGCGGTCATGTCCGTGAAGCGGCCCTCCGCGCCGCCGAAGGCCGCGGGGACGAAGTGCCGGCCGAATCCGGCCTCGCGCACGGCCTCGACCACCTCGGGCGCGAGCCGCCGGGCGGCCTCCGTCTCCGCGGCGCACCGGGCCGCGATCTCCGCCACGCGCGGCGCGCCGGCGACGACATCCGCCACGAGCGGACGCTCGGTCACGATCGTCGTTGTGCTGTCGCTGAGCATGCTGTTCGCCACCTCCACTGGGATGGCGGCAGTCTCCACGGCCGAGCCCACCAGGGGCCGCACCCGAGCCCTGGACCGGCCCGCCGATCACCCGAGTGGCTTCAGAACACACCGGGCGACTCCCGCTTCCCGCCCTGTCCAGCGCGGCGTCCACGGCTCCAAAAATACCCCCGGGGGTACCGTGCTACTGTCGGACACATACCCCCCGGGGTAATTGATGCACGGGAAAGGAAGGAGCACGTGGTGTACTTCGTCGACACGATCGAGGTGCCGGGGCTCGGCAACCGCAGCTATCTGGCGGGCGGCGAGCGGACGGCGGTGGCGGTCGATCCGCCGCGTGACATCGACCGCGTGATCGCGGCGGCGGCACAGCGGGGCGTGCGCATATCCCACGTGGTGGAGACACACGTCCACAACGACTACGTCACCGGCGGCCTGGAGCTGGCCCGGACCACCGGCGCCGCCTACCTCGTCCCCGCCGGCGCCCGGGTCTCCTACGCACGCGTGCCGGTGCACGACGGCGACCGCCACGAGGTCGACACCGCCGCGGGACTGGTCCTGCGCGCGCTGGCGACCCCCGGCCACACCCCGCACCACACCTCGTACGCGCTGGAGCAGGACGGATCGGCGGTCGCGGTGTTCACCGGCGGTTCGCTGCTGATCGGCACCGTCGGCCGTCCCGATCTGGTCGAGCCGCGCCTGACGGAGGACCTCGCCCGGGCCCAGCACGCCTCCGCGCACCGGCTGGCCGCCGAGCTGCCGGACGAGACGGCGGTGCTGCCCACCCACGGCTTCGGCAGCTTCTGCGCGTCGAGCCAGGCGGGCGGCGGCGAGACCACGACGATCGGCAAGGAGAAGGCGGACAACACAGCCCTCGTCCGTGACGTCGACACCTTCGTCGCCGGCCTGCTGGCCGCCCTGGACGACATCCCCGCGTACTACGCGCACATGGGCCCGGCCAACGCCGCCGGTCCCGCTCCGGTCGACCTGACACCGCCCCCCGTCGCGGACGCCGACGAGATCGCCGCGCGGCTCGCCGCCGGGGAATGGGTGGTCGACCTGCGCCATCGTGTCGCCTTCGCCGCCGGACATGTGGCGGGTTCGTTCAACTTCGAATCCGGCGGGCAGCTCGCCACCTACCTGGCCTGGCTGATCCCCTGGGGCAAGCCGGTGACGCTGCTGGCCGAGTCGGCCGATCAGCTCGCCGCCGCCCAGCGTGAGCTGGTCCGGGTCGGGATCGAACGTCCGGCCGCCGCGGCCACCGGGAATCCGGCGCACTGGGTGCCCGAGGGCACGGACCCGGCCTCCTTCCCCAGGGCCACATTCACCGATCTCGCCGAACGGCCCCGGGACGGCGTGGTCGTCCTGGACGTCCGCCGGGCTTCCGAGCGGTCGGGCGGTTTCATCGAGGGCTCGGTGCACATCCCCGTCCACAGCCTGCGCGACCGCCTCGGCGAGGTGCCCGCGGGGCAGGTGTGGGTGCACTGCGCGGGCGGCATGCGCGCCGCCGTCGCCGCGTCCCTGCTGGACGCCGTGGGGCGCGACGTCGTGGCCGTCGACGACTCCTTCGACTCCGCCGTACGGGCCGGGCTCGTCGTCCGCTCCCGGGAAGCCGGACAGGAGCGAGCGGCATGACGCGTCACGTCGGAGGAGGCCGCGCCGGCCGTCGCGGGCGACGGCGGGTGACCACACCCGAGGCCGCCGCGCGCACCGGCCACGGCCCGGTCAGCGGGACCCGTCAGATCACCGGGGGCGGCGAGGCCGCCGTACTGCTGGACGTCCGGCAAGCCGACGAGTGGCCGGCCGGGCACGCGCCGGGCGCCGTACGCCTGCCCCTGCCGGCGTCGGCCGCCGGTGCCGGGCTGCCCCCGGCGGCAGGGGTGCGGCCGGTGGTCGTGATCTGCCGTTCCGGGCGCCGCCCACAGCAGGCCGTCGAGCTGCTGCGGGCCAGGGGCGTCGAGGCCGTCGACGTGGTCGGCGGCATGCGGGCATGGGCCGACGCGGAGCTGCCGGTGGTGGGCCCGGCCGGCGCGAGCGGGATCGTCGCGTGAGCGCGGTCCTGCTCGCCCTGGCCGCCGGGGCCGTCATCGGTCTGACGCTCGGGGCGCTCGGGGGCGGTGGCAGTGTGCTGGCCGTTCCCGCCCTGATCTACCTGCTCGGCTTCACCCCGGTCGCGGCCACCACGGCCGCGCTGGTCATCGTCTCCGTCACCTCCGCGACCGCCCTGTCCGCGCACGCCCGCGACGGTCACGTGCGCTGGCGTACGGGGCTGCTGTTCGCGGCGGCGGGCATCGGTCCGGCCATGCTGGGCGGAGCGCTCGCCGCGCGGCTGCCGGCGGCCGCGCTGACGCTGGGCTTCGCCGTGGTCGCGGCGGTCGCCGCGCTGCGCATGCTCCGGCCGCGCTCGTCGGCACATGAGGTGGCACGGGAGGCGGCACGGGTCCGGCCGGGCCGCGCGGCGGCGGCCGGTGCCGGGCTCGGCGCGGTCACCGGCGTGCTCGGCGTGGGCGGCGGCTTCCTCGCCGTCCCGGCGCTGGTGGGCGTCCTCGGGATGCGGATGCGCGCGGCCGTGGGCACGAGCCTGCTCGTCATCACGGTCAACTCCCTGGCCGCGCTGGCGACCCGCACCGGCACGGCGAGCGGTCTGGACTGGGCCGTCATCGGGCCGTTCGCCGGTGCGGCCGTCCTCGGCGCCTGGGACGGCCGACGGCTGGCGGCGAAGCTCCCCGCGCGGACACTCCAGCGGGCCTTCGCCGTGGTCCTGCTCGGGGTGGCCGGCTTCATGCTGGCCGACGCGATGCTGTGACGGCCGGCGTGCGGCCGGACGCATCACGCCTGCTGCACGATCGCCGAAGCGGATGCCTCACATCGGCGACACGACAGACATACGGCCTGTCAGACATACGCCTGCCGAAGCCAAGGGCCCGACCCCGGACCACGGACGCCTCACGCCAGCGACAGGAACAGCTTCTCCAGCCGGGCGCGCATCGCCTCGGGGTCCTCGCCGTTCTGGCGGCCGGACTCCATGTCGGTCATGCACTGCTGCAGGCCGGTGGCGATGATCGCGAACCCGGCCCGGTCGAGCGCCCGCGAGGCCGCGGCCAGCTGCGTGACGACGTCCTCGCAGTCCCGCCCCTCCTCGATCATCCGGATCACCCCGGAGATCTGCCCCTGCGCCCGCCGCAGCCGGTTGAGCACGGCCTTCAGGGAGTCGCCCTCAAGTTCCAGTTCCACGATCAACTCCTCACCGAATACCCCTAGGGGTAACTTTACGTCCCCGAGCGGCACGACCACGAACAGCGAAGGACCACCTCAGCCATGACCAGCCCCCTCTCCCCCGTCGCGCTCGGCCCCGAGCAGGCCCGGACCCGCCTGACCGAACTCACCGTCATCGATGTGCGCACCCCCGGCGAGTACGCCTCCGGCCATCTGCCCGGGGCCCTCAACATCCCCGTGGACCAGCTCCGGCGCGCGCTGCCCGAGCTACGGCAGGCGGCCGAGCGCGGTGACGTCCTCATGGTGTGCGCGTCCGGCGCCCGGTCCGGCAACGCCTGCCGGTTCCTCGCCGAGCAGGGCATCCCCACGGCCACGCTCACCGGCGGCACCTCCGCCTGGGCCGGTGCCGGACACGCGCTGGACCGGCCCACGGCCTGCGAGACGGCGAAGGCCGGCTGGTCCATGGAGCGGCAGGTCCGCTTCACGGCCGGGACACTGGTCCTGCTGGGCCTGCTGCTCGGTCTGCTCGTGCATCCGGCCTTCGAGATCCTCTCGGCGGGCATCGCCGGCGGCCTGGTCTTCTCAGCGCTGACCGACACCTGCGGCATGGCGGCGGTGCTCGCCAGGCTGCCGCACAACCGGCCGCGCTCGGCCGACCTCGCCGCCACGCTCGCCGCGCTGCGCGCCCGCTGAGCCGCGCCGCTCCCCGCTGTGACGTCTCCGGTGACGTGCAATACACCGCACACGGTTCGACCATGTTTCGGGCAACGTGCGTCGTTTTCACACACCGTTGAAGGGCGACAGGTCACACTCGGTGGCGGAGGGGGGACGAGTGCGACGGCGGTCGCACCATCCCGACGTGGCGCGCCGCCCGGGGGAGGGCGGCGAGCGGACCAGCAGGGGGATGCATGACGCAGTCGCTTCCGGGTCAACGCTCCGCCCACGAACGGGCGTTCACCGGGCGCGCGGGGCTTCCGGTCGTCGTGGTGGGGGCGGGGCCGTACGGGCTGTCGGTGGCCGCGCATCTGCGGGCGGCCGGGGTGCCGGTGCGTGTCTTCGGGGAGGTGATGGGCAGTTGGCGGCACGCCATGGCCACCGGGATGTTCCTGAAGTCGACCCCGGCGGCCACCGATCTGTCCGCTCCGGAGCCGGGCGCCCGGCTCGCCGACTTCCGCCGGCTGCGGGGCGAGCCGGAGCTGACCGAGCTGACGCCGATCCCGTGCGATGTGTTCGTGCGCTACGGGCAGTGGTTCCAGGAGCGGTACGTCGGTGACGTGGATCCCGCCCGGGTGGTGGCCCTCGACCGGGCCGGCGCCGGCCCGGGGTTCACGGTCCGGCTGGCGGACGGGCGGGAACTCACCGCCGGGACCGCCGTCGTGGCCACCGGACTGAACGGACTGGCACACATACCGGGCCAGTTGCGGCGGCTGGCACCCGACGGACCGGGGCCCGGGGCTCTTGTGTCCCACACCAGCCACCACACCGACCTCTCGCGCTACGCCGGACGGCACGTCGCCGTGATCGGCGGCGGCCAGTCCGCGCTGGAGAGCGCCGCGCTGCTGCGCGAGTCCGGCGCCGAGGTGCGGGTGCTGGTCCGGGAGAGCCGGGTACGGTGGGGTACGACACCGGTCCTGTCCCGCCCCTGGGCGCAGCGCCTCGCCCAGCCGGCGTCGCCCCTGGGCACCGGGTGGGTTCTGGCCGCGGTGTGCAAGGCCCCGTACGCCGTACGCCGGTTGCCCGCGTCCGCGCGGCTGCTGCTCTTCCGGCGCGCCCTGGGCCCGTCGGGCGGCTGGTGGCTGCGGGACCGGGTCGAGGGCGTCGTACCGGTGCACACCTCGTGCCGGGTCACGCACGCCGAGGTGACACCTCGGGCTGCGGTGCGCCTGCGGCTCGCCGAGCCTGACGGTACGTCCGCGCTCACCGTCGACCATGTCCTCGCGGCCACCGGCTACCGGCTCGACCTGGACGCCCTGCCGTTCCTCTCACCGGAGGTCCGGCGGGCGCTGGTGTGCGTGCCGGGGTCGAGGGCCCCGGAGCTTACGGGCGCCTTCGAGTCCTCCGTTCCCGGGCTGTACTTCACCGGGTCGCTCGCCGCGCCGGTGTTCGGACCGATGATGCGGTTCGTCGCCGGGACGGAGTTCGCGGCCACCCGCATCGCCGGGGACGCGCTGCGCCGGATCCGGACCGCTCACTGAGCGCGGCGGCCGCGCCGGCCGGGAGCTATGCGTGCCGCTCGCCCGGCCGGTGATGCCGGCAGCAGAAGTGGGCGTCCACGCCGAACTGCGCGGCCGCAGCGGCACACTGGGCCCGCTGTGCGTCGTCGACCATCTTGTCGCTGTCGGAGGCCGCGTTGGCCAGGCCGGCACAGCACAGGGTGAGCAGCAGGGCTCCGCCGGCGATGGGCAGGGTCCGGCGGGGCGGGGGCGGGGCGAGCAGGGCGCGGACCCGCTGGGGAACGGCACCCCCGGTGACGGCGAGCGCCGGGGGGCTCGACGCGTGTGCCGAGGCGGCGAGGGCGGCCCGGCCGACGGCGCGGGCCACGACCTTGCGGCTGCCGACGTGCGCGGCCGCCTCCTCGTCGGCCCAGCGCTCCAGGACGTAACCGCCCGCCTCGGCCAGGGGCCGCAGCAGCGGATTCACGGCGGCGGTGAGCCGCCACAGGGTCTGGAACAGGTGGTGCCGGCCGCGCAGATGGGCGCGCTCGTGCGCGAGCAGGGCCTCGCGTTCCGCGTCGTCGAGGCAGCGCAGCATGCCCCGGGAGACGACGATACGGCCGGGCGCGCCGGGCAGGGCGAACGCCTGGGGCGCGTCGGCGTCGACCACGGCCAGTTCGCCGTCGCCGGGCACGCGCGCGCACTCGCGCCGGGCCCACAGCAGATGGCGCAGCTGCCGTACGGCGGCGAGCACCAGGGAGGCGAATCCCACGAGCAGGACGAGGGCGCCGGCGACCGCGACGGTGAGATGGACGGGGTCTTCGGCCCGCAGGACGGACACCGACCAGCGGCCCTCCGCGGCCACTTCGGGGATCTGGGCGACGCCGGTGAAGGCCAGCAAAGCCAGCGAGCCTGTCCAGCCGACGGTCGTCACGAGCGCGGCGCAGGCGAGGGCCCAGGCGGCGGGGCGCGGGGCGAGCCGACGGGCCGGGCGGGGCGCGAGGACGCTCAGCACGGCCGTCACGACGAGCGGGACGTAGACACTGATCAGCACCGGCTCACTTCCCGTCGTCTCAGTGGCCGGCGCCGTGGCGGCCGTCGGGCCCCTCGGGGCCGGACAGCAGGTGCTGGAGCAACTGCTCGTCCTGCTCGGACAGTTCGGAGACGAAGCGGGTCAGCACCGCCTCGCGGTCGGAACCGCCCTCCAGCAGCGACTTCATGCGGTGCGCGGTGTGCGAGGCCTCGTCGCGGGCCGGTTCGTAGGCGTAGCCGCGGCCCTCGCGGTGCCGGACGAGCATGTCCTTGTCGTACAGCCGGGACAGGATCGTGAGGACCGTCGTGTAGGCCAGGTCGCCCGGCAGCCGCTGAAGGACCTGTCGTGCCGTCAGCGGTCCGTCGGCGGACCAGAGGGCGGCGAGCACGTTGCTCTCCAGTTCGCCGCGCGCCCGCCTGCCGGGTGTGCCGCCGTCCCTGAAGCCGTTCACCGTTCACCCTTCCGTCGCCTTGCCGTGGGACAGACTACCCGGCGATCTCCTACTAGTTGTAGGAGGTATGCTCCGGGCTTCGAAGCGCGAACTACTACAACTTGTAGTCGCACGTCCTTCCACTTGCGCGGAGGAAAAGCCCATGGCCATTCCCGGACGTACGCTCCCGAGATCCGCTCCCACGGGTCTCCTGCCGGTGCCCCGCGCCGTGGCACCGGCCTCGGGCCGGGTCGCGATCGTCTCGGCGAGCGTCGGCGCCGGCCACGACGGTGCCGCGGCCGAGCTGGAGCGCCGGCTCGTCGCGGACGGCTTCGCCGTCGACCGGTACGACCTGCTGGATCTGCTGCCCGCCGGTTTCGGCCGGGCCGTCCGGGACGGCTACCACCGCATGCTCGTCGCGGCGCCCTGGGCCTACCAGCGGATCTACGCCGGCACCGAACGCGCCGGCGGCAGCGGTCCCCTGGCACGGGCGCTGCTGCGCGCCGCCGAGGACCGGGTGCTGCGGGCGTTGCGGCCGGACGTCGGCGCGGTCGTCTCCACGTATCCGGGAGCCAGCCGCGTGCTGGGCGAACTGCGCCGCGCCGGACGCCTGGCCGTCCCCGTCGTCACCTACCTGACCGACTTCTCGGTGCATCCGCTGTGGGTGGCGGACGGTGTGGACGTCCATCTCGCCGCCCACGCGGTGCCCGCCGCGCAGGCCCGGGCGGCCGGGGCCCGGGACGTCCGGGTGTGCGGGCCGGTCACCGACCCCCGCTTCCGCCCCGGCGGCCCGGACGACCGCGCCCGAGCGCGGGAGCGGTTCGGGCTGCCGGCGCACGCCCCGCTCGCGCTGCTGGTCGCCGGGTCCTGGGGAGTCGGCCCGGTCCGGCAGGTCGCGCGGGAGCTGCGGGACTGCGGGGCCGCCGTCCCGGTCGTCGTCTGCGGCCGCAACCAGGTCCTGGCCCGGCAGCTGCGGGCGGACGGGATCGAGTACGTCTACGGCTGGGTCGACGACATGCCCGGCCTGATGCAGGCGGCGGACGTCCTCGTCCAGAACGCGGGCGGTCTCACCTCGCTGGAGGCCTTCGCCGCGGGGCTGCCCGTGGCGAGCTACCGCTGCATACCGGGCCACGGGCCGGCCAACGCCGCCGCCCTGGACGAGGCGGGCGCGGCCGTCTGGATCCGGGACCCGGCCGACCTCAAGAGCGCGCTGTGCGCGCTGGTCGACGGCCCGTTGGGACTGCGCCAGCGTGCGGCCGGGCTCGCCCTGTTCGCCCGGTCCCCGGGCGACGGCCCCGCGGCCGAGATAGCCCGCGTCCACCGGCCGGGCCCGCCACCCCCGCCGCCGGGACCCGGCCCGCGGCGCCGCCCCCGCGCCCGGCGGCTCGCGCTCACCACCGCCGCGGCCTGCGCGGTGTGGGGATGCGCCGTCGGCACCGGGGTCGCGACGACGTACGGCGGTCCCGCGCTGCTGCACACGCTGGGCCACGATCTCGATCCGGCGCGTCTCGCGCCCGCCTTCGGCGAGGAGGGACACCACTCGTGACCGCGTCCCGCCCGCTGCGCACGGCCGCGCTGGCCGCCCTGCCGGCCGCCGCCCTCGCCGCGGTCCACTGCGCCCCTGTCGTCTCCACCTTCGGCCCGCTGCGCAATCGCACCATGCCCCGCCTCTCCGGGCGGGGCCGCGCGGACCATGTCGCCCTCACCTTCGACGACGGTCCCGACCCGCTGTCCACACCGTTCTTCCTGCGACTCCTCGACCGGCGCGGGGTGCGCGCCACCTTCTTCCTGCTCGGCGCCGAGGCCCGCCGCTCGCCCGGCGTGGTGCGCGAGATCGCGGCGGCCGGCCACGAGATCGGCATCCACGGCTGGCGCCACCGGCCCCTGCTGCTGCGCGGCCCGCGTGCGACGTACGACGACTTCGCCCGCGCCCGCGACACGGTCGCCGACCTCACCGGAACCCGGCCCACGCTCTTCCGCCCGCCGTACGGGGTCATGTCCGCCGCCGCCCATGTGGCGGCCCGGCGCCTCGGGCTCACCCCGGTGCTGTGGACGTGCTGGGGCGAGGACTGGACGGCGCGGGCCACGCCCGAGTCGGTGCACCGGACGGTCACCGCGGACCTGGAGGGCGGCGGCACGATCCTGCTGCACGACTCCGACTGCACCTCGGCCCCTGGTGCCTGGCGCTCCGCCCTGGGCGCACTCCCCCGCATCCTCGACACCTGCGAGGAGCGGGGCTACGAGGTCGGTCGGCTGTGCGACCACGGACGGTCCGGTACCGGTACCGTTCCGGACGTTCACCCGGCCGGTGCCGGTGCCCCGGGCCGCGCCGGCCGTTAGACACCGGGAACGCGCCACCCTTTCCGCTCGTCTACAGTTCATAAACCGTCTACATGCTTGTAGTCACCCTCCTGGAGGCTCGGAGCCTATGACCACATCGGTGCACCTCGCCACGCAGCTGGCCGTCAACGTCCTCGACGCGCGTTCGCTGCTGGCCGCGTTCGGCGTCCTGGGCGTCGGCGTGGTCATGTTCGCCGAGACGGGGCTGCTCGTCGGCTTCTTCCTCCCCGGCGACTCGCTGCTGTTCACCGCCGGCCTGCTCTGCACGGGTTCGGCCGACCAGAGCCTGCATCTCTCGCTGGGGCCGCTGCTGGTCTCGGCGGCCGTGGGGGCGCTCGCCGGCGCCCAGTTCGGATTCCTGCTCGGCCGGAAGGCGGGCGGGGCGCTGCTCGCCCGCAGCCGTTCGAAGCGGTTGCTCGAAGGAGCCCAGCGGGCCGAGGAGCTGCTGGAGCGGTACGGCCACGCGAAGGCGGTCGTCCTGGCCCGCTTCGTGCCGGTGGTGCGTACGGTGCTCAACCCGATGGCGGGCGCGCTGGGCGTGCCGGCGCGGACGTTCACGATCTGGCAGGTGGCCGGCGGTCTGGTGTGGAGCCTCGGCCTCACGCTCGGCGGATACGCGCTGGGTTCCTCGATCCCGAACGTCGACCGCTATCTGCTGCCGCTGGTCGGCCTGATCGTCGTCGTGTCCCTGCTCCCGCTGCTCGCCGAGATCCTCCGCTCCCGCCGGGCCGCCCGCGCACAGGAGGAGCGCGGCTGAGGACCGCCGCCCCGGCCCGCCGTTCTCTCCCCGTTCTCACCTGCTTCTCACGCCCCCGGATTACGCTGACGATGTTCCGGGGGCCGGCGCCCCGGCCCCCTGCGGAAGGAGCAGGGCATGTCCGGTCTCCCCCGCCCACTCGCCGCCCTGGCGGCCGTGACGCTGCTGTCCGGGGCCGCCGCCGTTCCGGTCACCGCAGGCGAGCGGACTCCTCAGGCCCCTCCGGTCGACTGCCGGGCCGTCAAGTGCGTCGCGCTGACCTTCGACGACGGGCCGACCCGGTACACGGCCCCGATCCTCGACACGCTCCAGCACCGGCACGTGCCCGCCACGTTCTTCCTCATCGGACCGCATGCGCTGCGCTACCGCGCGGACGTGCTGAGGGAGTACCGGGACGGCGACGCGATCGGGGACCACACCGTCACCCATCCGCGCCTCATCCGGCTCCCGCTCGCCCGCGTCAAGTACGAGATCGGCACCGCGGCACGGCAGATCGCCTCCGTCACCGGGCGGCGGCCGACGCTGTTCCGGCCCCCGTTCGGAGCGTGGAACGCGCGCGTGCGGGCGGCGGCCGGTGCGGAGGGCATGCCGGTGATCATGTGGAGCGTCACGGCCCGGGACTGGAAGTACCGTGACCCGCCCCGCATCGAGCACCGCGTGCTGCGCCTGGTGCGGCCGGGCGCGATCGTCGTCCTGCACGACCGGTACGCCACCACCCCGCCGGCGATCTCCTCCATCGTCCGCGCGCTCCAGGCCCGCGGCTACCACCTGGTCACCGTCCCCCAGCTGTTCGCCACGAGCACCGGCCTGAGACCGGGCATGGTCTACCACCACGGGCCGTGACCGACGCCGGGCCTCGCTCCGTGCGGGACCCGGTGGGCGGGTTCCGGATTGCGTCCGGGGTCCCGTCCGTTCATGGTCGAAGGGTGAGCACGTCCTCCGCGCTGAGGCGATCGGACCGTCCCGGCGGGACCGGACGTCCACCGGTCGAGAGTCCACCGGGTGTTCTGCGGGCCCTCGCCCTCTTCGCCGCCGTCCGTCTGGCCGGGGTCGCCGTGGTGGTGGCGGTCGACGGGGTCGCCGGTCGCCCGTTCGGCAAGAGCCTCGCCCATGCCTGGGACTCGGTCTGGTACCTGCACATCGCCGAGCACGGGTACGGCACCCAGGTCCGCATCACCTCGACCGGCGCGGTGCAGACCGACTGGGCGTTCTTTCCCCTGTATCCGGGGCTCATCCGGGCCCTGAGCGGCCTTCTGCATCTGACGGCGGGGCAGGCCGGCGTGCTGATCGCGTGGGCCTGCGCGCTGATCGCCGCGTACGGCGTCTACGCCGTCGGACACCACCTCCATGGGCAGGCGGTCGCCACTGCCCTGGTCGCGCTGTGGGCGGCGCTTCCGCACGCGGTCGTCCTGAGCCTGGCCTACACCGAGCCGCTGTTCACCGCGTGCGCGGCCTGGGCCCTGTACGCCGTGCTGAACGGCCGCTGGCCGGCGGCGGGGGCGCTCGCGCTGGTGGCCGGCCTGTCCCGGCCGAGCGGCATCGCGGCTGCCGCCGCCGTGACCACCGCGGCGGTGTACGAGGCCGTACGACGGCGCGGGCGCGTGCCACCCGGGCTGTGGGCCGGCGCCGTTCTCGGCCCCCTGGGCTGGATCGCGTACGTGCTGTGGGTGGGCCGGCAGACCGGGGACCTGCTGCACGGCTACTTCCGGGTGCAGAGCGCCTGGAGGTCACAGCTGGACCTCAGCGTCGGGCCCCTGCGCATCCTGCGGTCGATGCCCCTGGACGGCACCGGAGCCGCCTATCCGGTGGCCGTGTGCGTCGTCCTGGCGGGGATCCTGCTCTTCTGTCTGCTGTGCCTCGACCGCGCCCCGCTGGTGCTGGTGGTCTTCGCGGGCTCTCTGCTCCTGCTGGTGCTCGCCATGTCCGGCCCCTTCTCCTCCAGGCCGCGTTTCCTCCTCCCGGCGTTCCCCCTGCTCATCCCGGCGGCCCGTGCCCTGGCGACGGCCTGGCGCACCCGCCTGCGCCGGACCCGTGCCCTGTACGCCGGTCTCACCGCCGTGTCCCTGCTCTACGGCGCCTATCTGGCCGCCCTCGCGCCCAAGCCGCTGTGAGACCGGTGTCGTCCGCTGTGTCTACTCCGGGTCGGCCGGGCCGGCGGTGCTGCGCAGGGTGCTGATCATCTGCCGGACCGCGGGGCCGTCCGGCGGGCTCAGTCGCTCCTGGCCGTTGTGGGTGAGGAGGCGTTCGAGGACCGAGTCCGTGGCGACATCGTGCAGGTACGGGGGGAGTTGCAGAGAGGCCGTCTGGCGGATGGTCGCATTGGTCTGGGCCTGCTCGAAGAACCTGGTCAGCGTCAGCCAGGAGTCGGGCTCGGCGGTCAGGGTGTGGTAGAAGCCGCGGTGCAGTGTACGGATGATGAGCAGCACCGCCAGCTGGAGGCTGTACCGCCGGTCGATCGCGCCGGGCGGCAGCTGTCCGCGTGCGACGGCCAGCGCCATGTTGAAGACGTTGATGTACCGCTTGAGCCGACGCGGATTGCTGCCCAGACCGCGCTGGAGCAGCTCCCAGAAGAAGGGGTCGTCCGCCAGCTCCGAGACATAGGGTCTGAAGGCCTCACGCAGGGTGTCGAACCCCACGTCCGGGAGGAAGAACGGCAGCTGGACGATCTTGTCGAGGTAGGCCATGCCGGAGGCCACCTCGGCCGGTGCCCCCTTGAGGGCCTCGCCGAACTTGTTGGTGGCGATCGCGGCCAGCACGTCCACGTCCAGGGCGAGGACGAAGACGCACTGTGCCTGTGCCAGGTACAGCTTCAGCGACTCCAGCACCGTCATCGCCGACTCGGGGGTGCAGCGGTCGAGGTCGTCCACGAAGACCACCAGCCGGCCGTCCGCACCGACGAACTCCCGTACGGCGTCGGCGAAGTCGGCCTCGAAGCGGTTCACCTGCCGGTACTGCTCCGCGTCCCCCTCGGACAGGCCCTGCAGCAGCTCGTCGACGTCTTCGCGCTTGATGACGCCGCCGGTGCCGAGCGCCGCCGCGGTACCGAGCCCGGCACGGACCGACAGCCAGGTCGCGGCCTTGGCGAGCCGGACGGCCTTCTCCTTGAGGGTCTCCTCCTGCTCCATCTCGGCGAGGATGGTGTGCAGCAGGGCCGCCCAGACCTCGACCTTGCGGTCGTACTTCCAGGGGTTGAACCAGATGGTCCGCGTCTTCCCCGCCTCGAACCGCCGCTCCCACAGTCGCAGAAAGCTCGACTTCCCCGCACCCCAGGAGCCGAACACCCCGACGGTCAGCGGCAACGGTGTCGCCTGCTCCACCGCCGCGTGCAGGACGTCGACGTACGGCCCGAAGTGGAACGAGTCGTCCTCGGGGCTGGTGACGGGGTTGTCGGTGAGCGGACGCAACGAGGCTTCTCCAGTCGGTCGATGGCGGGGAAGTCACTTGCCCTGGGGGCGAGTTCGGTCGTCCAGTGTGTCAGGTCGACGCGTGCCGGGTCAGACGTTGACGCCGAAGTCCTGGGCGATGCCCCGAAGTCCGGAGGCGTAGCCCTGGCCGACCGCGCGGAATTTCCACTCGCCGGCGTGCCGGTACAGCTCGCCGAAGACCATCGCGGTCTCGGTCGAGGCGTCCTCGGAGAGGTCGTAGCGGGCGATCTCCTGGCCGTTCGCCTCGTTCACCACGCGGATGAACGCGTTGCGCACCTGGCCGAAGCTCTGGCCGCGCACATCGGCCTCGTGGATGGAGACCGGGAACACGATCTTGGCGATCTCGGCCGGTACGGCGCTCAGGTTCACCTTGATCGACTCGTCGTCGCCCTCGCCCTCACCGGTGAGGTTGTCGCCGGTGTGCTCCACCGAGCCGTCGGGGCTCTTGAGGTTGTTGTAGAAGACGAAGTGCTGGTCGGAGACAACCTTCCCCGAGGCGTCGCAGAGCAGGGCGGAGGCGTCCAGGTCGTAGTCCGCTCCGGTGGTGGTCCGGACGTCCCAGCCCAGTCCGACCACCACGGCGCTCAGTCCCGGCGCCTGCTTGCTCAGCGACACGTTGCCGCCCTTGCCCAGGGAAACTCCCACGACACATCCTCCCGACTGCGGTCACTTGTCCGTTCACTGGGTGGAACGTCATCCCCGCCGCCGCGGTTCCATGATGTGCGCAAACGTTGAACTGTGGGAGGCCGTCGGCCCGGACGCGTCCGCGGATCGCGTCAGTGGGCCGCGCGGTTCTCCGTGACCGGTGCTGTGGTCTCCGGCGCCTCGGAGGCGACCGGGGTGAGGCGGGGTGCCGACGCGGGGGTGTCCGTCGTGTCCTGCGCGCGGGCGGGGGACGGGGTGGGGGCGTCCTCCTTCATCGCCGCGGCCTCGCTCTTGAGGATGCGCAGGGACTTGCCCAGCCCGCGAGCGGCCTCCGGCAGCTTCTTCGAACCGAACACCAGGATGATCACGATCGCCACGATCAGCAGGTGCCAGGGTTCCAGCCCGTTGCGGAGCATCCCGCCCACCCCTCCCTAGATTGCCTTTTTGCGCAACTGTACAACCGAGCCTGGGCCGTCGCCTCAGTCCGTGCCGACGGCCTGTTCCGCCTTGGTCCAGTTGGCGTGCAGCCGGTCGAGATACGAGCGGGCCTGACTGCCGGGGGTGGCCCCGCGGGCGAAAGCGAGCATGTTGCCCGCGCCGGTGTTGTAACCGAGCGCCAGCAGGTCGTCCCGGGTGTAGGCGGCTGACCGGCCGGCCGGCAACTGGGCCGCCAGGTCGTGCAGATACCAGGCCTCGGCCTCGATCGCGAGGTCGCGGTCGTCCGGCAGTTCGTCCCAGCTGCGGCCGGCGAAGTCCCGGCCCTGCTTGACCTCGTCGAAGGCGGCCCGATGCATGTTCGCGATACCGAAAGCAGCGTCGGGCTTGTACTTCTGCCAGGCCCGCTCGAAGGCCGGATCGTGCGGTTTGTACGCCTCGTTGTAGAGGATCGCCATCAGCAACTGGGCGCTGACACCGGCCTGCCGGGCCCGGGTGCGGACCTGGGCGGCGTACCGGGCGGGGTCGTACGACGGGCCGGCCGCCGCAGCGGGAGAGGGACGGGTGTCACTGGCCGACGGGGTCGGCGCGGAAGCCGACGCCCTGGCCGGTGGCGGGGTGTCGTCGCCGTCGTCGTCGCCGCCGAAGAGGCCGGCGGCACGCAGGACGACGTACAGCGCCAGGGCGAGGACCGCCACAGCGAGCAGGCGGCGACGCCTCGGCCGCACGGAATCCGGCATGCCCGTCTCCTCCGGGAGTCGGCCGCGCGCGCCGATCGGGCCGCCGGGCGGACGGCCCGGCGCACGCGTGCCGGATCAGTTTAGGCATCCGGTCCCGACACCCGGGCGCGCAGCACCGTGTCCATGGCGACGGGTGCACGGCCGAGGAGGCCGGCCAGGGTCGGGTCGACGCCGGCGAACTCGCCGGCGCGGCTCGCCGCGAAGATGCCCAGCAGCTGGTCGGCCCGCTCGGCGGGGAGGCCGTGGCCCGTCAGCCGCTCCCTGAACTGCTCGTCGGAGATGGTGATCCGCTTGACGGCGCGGCCCGTGACGCGGGTGGCGATACCGGGGATGTCGGCGAACGTGAGCGCCTGCCCGGCGGTGAGCGACGGCGTGGGACCGTCGAAGCGGCCCTCGTCGGCCAGGAGCACGGCGGCGGCCTCGGCGAGGTCGTCGTGCAAGGTCCAGCAGACGGGCCCGTCCTCCGGGAGGGCGATCTCGCCGGTCTCCAGCGCGGGGCCGAGCAGTTGCAGAGCGCTGGCCGCGTGGAAGCCGTTGCGCAGCGCGGTGAACGGCACACCGCAGGCGCGCAGCGCCGCTTCGTCGGCGGCATGGTCACGGCAGGCCTCGAAGCGGGACGTGGCCGCCGTACCCATGTGGCTGGTGTACAGGACGCGGCGGGCGCCTGCCGCGACGGCCGCCTCGAAGGCGGTCCGGTGCTGCCGTACGGCCTCGTCGCCCATCTTGTCGACAGAGACGACCAGCACCTGTGTGGCGCCCTCGAAGGCGTGGGCGAGAGCCGCCGGGTCGGTGAAGCTGCCCTGTCGCACCCGTACGCCCCGGTCGGCGAGGGCCTGCGCCCTGAGCGGGTCGCGGACGCTCACGCCGACCTGTTCGACGGGCACGCGCGTCACCAGCCTGTCGACGACGCGGCGTCCGAGATGTCCGTTGGCTCCGGTCACGATGATCACGATGCACTCCAAGAAGTCCGGGAGATCCCCGGCAGAGTTCCAGTGGAATCACTTTGACGTTATCACCGATACTAACGACGGAAACAAGAGTCGGATAGCATTGATACATGCCATCGCCGCCCTCTCGTACGCGCATCGTCGAGGCCGCCATCGGCCTGCTGGAGTCCAGCGGCCGGGACGCGGTCACCACCCGCGCGGTCGCCGATGCGGCAGGCGTGCAGCCGCCCGCCCTCTACCGGCTGTTCGGCGACAAGGACGGTCTTCTGGAGGCCGTGGCGGAGCATGGCTTCGCCACGTTTCTCGCGTCCAAGCGGGTCGACCCCGATCCGCCGGACCTGATCGAGGACCTGCGGGCCGGGTGGGACCTCGCCGTCGAATTCGGCCTGGCACATCCCGCGCTCTACTCGCTGATGTACAGCGAGCCCACCCGTGCCGCCTCGCCCGCCTACCAGGCGGGCCTGAAGATCCTGAAGGGCCGCATCCGGCGCCTCGCCGCCCATGGCCGGCTGCGCGTGGACGAGGAACTCGCGGCCGCGATCATCCACGCCACGGCGCGCGGGGCGGTGCTCACCTGGCTGTCCCTGCCCGAAGACGGCCGCTCCCCGGCCCTGCTGACCGCGCTGCGGGAGGCGATGGTCACCGCCATCACGAACCAGGAGCCCGCCGTACGAGAGACGGGCCCGGCCGGTGCCGCCCGCGCCCTGCGCGCCACACTGCCCGAACAGACGGTCCTCAGCGGCGCCGAACAGCATCTGCTCCACGAGTGGCTCGACCGCCTCGCCGCACAGGACTGAACCCTCGCGAGATGCCGTGAACCGCCCAGGAAACCGCGGCGGGTCGGGTCCAGCCGGCTGCGCCCGGCGTCACCCGCCGTTCGGGCGGGCGAGGCCCTGGTCGTAGGCGAAGATCACGGCCTGGATGCGGTCGCGGGCACCGATCTTGGCCAGGACGCGGCCGACGTGGGTCTTGACCGTGGACTCGGACAGGACGAAGCGGGCGGCGATCTCGCCGTTGGTCCAGCCCTTGCCGATGGCGACGAGGATCTCGCGCTCGCGGTCGGTGAGGGAGCGCAGCCGCGCGTCGTCGGTGCCGTCGGTGCCGTGCACGGGGCCGTAGCGGGCGAACTCGTCGAGGAGACGGCGGGTCAGGGACGGGGCGATCACGGCGTCGCCGGCGGCGACGGCGCGGATCCCGGCGAGGAGTTCCTCGGGGCGCGCGTCCTTCAGCAGGAAGCCGCTGGCTCCGGCGCGCAGCGCGGCGTGGACGTACTCGTCCAGGTCGAAGGTGGTCAGCACGAGAACACGGGAGCGGGCGCCGGCGGCGGTGATCCGGCGGGTGGCCTCGATGCCGTCCATGCCGGGCATGCGGACGTCCATCAGGACGACGTCGGGCCGCAGTTCGGCGGCCTTGCGGACGGCCTCGGCGCCGTGCGCCGCCTCGCCGACGACCTCCGTCTCGGGCACGGCGTCGAGGAGCATCCGGAAGGCGAAGCGCTGCAGCGGCTGGTCGTCCACGACGAGCACGGTGGTCACCGGGCACCGCCCTGGGGCGTCAGGTCGAGGACGGCCTCCACGGCCCAGCCGCCGCCCGCGGCGGGTCCGGCGCTGACGTGCCCGCCGTAGAGCGCCGCTCTCTCACGCATGCCCACCAGGCCGTGTCCTTCCTCGTTCGGTGGTCCCGGGCGCGCGCCGGGGCCGTTGTCCCGGACCCGGATGCTCAGCCGTGAGTCCTCGACGACCACCGACAGCGTCACCCGGGTGTCGGCGCCGGCGTGCTTCAGGGTGTTCGTGAGGGCCTCCTGGACGATGCGGTAGACCGTCAGCTGCACCCCGCTGTCGAGGGCGTCCACCTCGCCGACCGTCCGGTAGACGACCTCCAGGCCGGCTGTGCGCACACCATCGCACAGCGTCTCGACGTCGGCGATGCCGGGCTGCGGACTGAGCTGCGGCGCCTTGGCGGGGCCGTCCGGGTCCTCGCGGAGCACGCCGAGCACGCGCCGCAGCTCGTCGAGGGCCATCCTGCCGGTGTCCCCGATGAGCCGCAGGGCCTCCTTGCCACGCTCGGGGGCCGTGTCCGTGGCGTACACGCCGGCGTCGGCGAGGGAGATCATGACGGACAGGTTGTGTCCGACGATGTCGTGCATCTCGCGGGCCACCCGGGTGCGTTCGGCCGCGGTCGCGAGTCTGCTGCGCTGGTCGCGCTCGATCTCCAGGCGGGCGGCGCGCTCCCGCAGCCCGGCGAGCTGGGCCCTGCGGATGCGGACCATCAGGCCGAGCGCCAGGGCCGCGATCGTGGTGCTGAGCAGGAAGAACAGCGCGTCCCAGACGGACACCGCCGCCGAGGCGCGCACCGCGACCAGGGTCATCCCGGCCGCCATGACCCCGCAGGCCCACGGCAGCTGCCGCAGGCTGCCGTGCAGGGCCAGGCTGTACAGGGCGATGAACAGGGCGACGTCCGCGCGCAGTACGGCGTCCACGGACCACTGGGCGATGAACACGGCCGCGATGACGCCGAAGGCCGCCATGGGCCGGCGCCGCCGCCACAGCAGGGGCAGCACGAGCCCCGCCTGGAAGGCCAGCATGCCCGCCGGGGGAAGCTGGGTGAAGGCGAGCCGCAGGCGGCGGGGGGCGTCGCGGTCTCCGGCGTGCCCGTGGGCCAGGTCGGGCAGGCAGAACAGCAGGAAGACGACGACCACCACCGCGGTGTCCAGCACCCAGGGATGGGCGGCGTCGGCCTGGCGCAGCCGCTGGCCGCCCCGGGACAGCCGGGCGACCAGCGGTCCCATGCCGCTGACGTCGTCGGTGGTGGTCGTGGTCGTCGAGGGTGTCACCCGACCATGGTGCAGCGCGATCACACGTCGCTGCGCACCAGCCGGTACGCGGCTCCGGCCAGGGCGAGTGCCGTCCAGCCGAGGAAGACCAGCAGACCGGCCGTCGGCGAGAGGGTGGTGGAGTCGTGCGTCAGGGCGAAGATCGACTCACCGGCGTTGCTCGGCAGGTAGGGGCTGATGTTGTCCTGCCAGGAGCTGGGCAGGAGCGAGATCAGGCCGGGGATCAGCATCAGCGTCGCCACGAGCACGGAGATCCCGCCGGCCACGGAGCGCAGCAGCGCGCCGAGTGCGGTGCCGATCACGCCGACCAGGCCGAGGTAGAGCCCGGCGCCCAGCAGGCTGCGCAGGACTCCCGCGTGGGAGAGGCCCAGGGCGGCGGGGGTGCCGGAGACGATCTGGCTCCCGATCCCGAACGTGACGAACGCGCCGAGGGTCGCGACGACGAGTGCGACCAGCCCGTAGACGGCCGCCTTGGACCACAGCACGGGCAGCCGGCGCGGTACGGCGGCGAGCGTCGACCTGATCATGCCGGTCGAGTACTCCCCGGCCGTGACGAGCACACCGAGGACGCCGAGGGCCAGCTGGGCGAAGTGCGTGCCGAAGAGGGACAGGCTGACGGCGGTGGAGTGGGCGAAGTCACCGTCCATGTGGTGGCCCGAGTCGATGTTGGACTTGTAGCGGGCGGAGGCGATCAGCCCGAACGCGACCAGGAACAGCAGGGCCAGCCCGAGGGTGATCCAGGTCGACCGCAGCGTCCACAGCTTGGACCACTCCGAGGAGAGCACGCGCCGGCCGGTGACCCGGTAGGCGGGGCGGGCGGGAGCGGAGGCGGGTGCCTCGGGCTCGGCGGTGGTCAGGGCGCTCATGCGGGCCTCCCGGCGGCTTCCAGGGTCTCGGTGGCGGTCGTGGAGCCGTGGTATTCGACGGCGTCCCTGGTCAGGTTCATGAAGGCTTCCTCCAGCGAGACCGTCCGCGGGGTCAGCTCGAACAGCGCGATGCCGTGCTCGGCCGCCGCCAGTCCGATCTGACGGGGGGTCAGCCCGGTGACCTGGAGTTCCTCCGAGCCGATCCGTCCGGTGATGTCGACACCGGGCCCGGCGAGCACGTCCCGCAGCCGCGCGGGGTCCTGCGTGACGACCTTCACGGTGTCGCCGCCGGCCTCACGGATGAGGTCCGGCACAGTGGTGTCGGCCAGCAGCCGGCCGCGCCCCACGATGATGAGGTGGTCGGCGACCAGTGCCATCTCGCTCATCAGGTGGGAGGAGACGAAGACGGTACGGCCCTCGTCGGCGAGCGCCTTGAGCAGGTTGCGGATCCAGAGCACGCCCTCCGGGTCCAGCCCGTTGACCGGCTCGTCCAGCATCACCGTCTGGGGGTCGCCGAGCAGGGCGGCCGCGATGCCGAGCCGCTGGCCCATGCCCAGGGAGAAGGCCCCGGCACGCTTCTTCGCCACGCTGGCGAGGCCCGCGAGGTCGATGACCTCGTCGACCCGGCGCCGGGGGATCCCGTGGGTCAGCGCGAGCGCGCGCAGATGGTGGTAGGCCGAGCGGCCCGGGTGGATCGACTTGGCCTCCAGGAGCGCCCCGACCTCCTGCAGGGGCGCCCGGTGCCGGGCGTAGGGGTGGCCGTTGACCGTGACGGAGCCGCTGGTCGGGGCGTCGAGCCCGACGATCATGCGCATGGTCGTGGACTTCCCGGCACCGTTGGGGCCCAGGAAGCCGGTCACGGTGCCGGGCTTGACGGTGAAGTCCAGCCCGTCGACGGCGGTCTTCTCGCCGTACCTCTTGGTCAGCTGCTGTGCCTCGATCATTCGCGTTCTCTCTGTCGGCCGCGGCGCCCGCCGATAGCCCCTGGCGCCTCACGGCCAACCTAGGTCCGGCGGCACCCGGATCCGGTCGTACCGGGGGCCGAACCGGAGGTGTCCCGTGGTACCGCGGTACTACGCACGCGGGCCGACGGGATCGGAGAGTGGGCCGGGTCGGCGGGCCGGGGCCGGGCCGGTGCTGTGGCGGACGACGAGTTCCACGGGGACGACGGACGCCGCCCGCGCCGAGGTGTCGCCGTCGATGCGGTCCAGCAGGAGGCGCAGGGAACGGGTGCCGATCTCGGCGAAGTCCGTGCGCACGGTGGTCAGCGGCGGCAGGAAGTGCGCGGCCTCGGGAATGTCGTCGTAGCCCACCACGCTGACCTCGTCCGGGACGCGGCGCCCGGCCTCGTGGAAGGCCCGCAGGACGCCGAGGGCCATCTGGTCGTTGGACGCGAACACGGCTGTGACCTCGGGGCGTTCGGCCAGCCGGCGGCCCAGCGCGTAGCCGGAATCGGCGCTCCAGTCACCGAAGAGGGGCTCGTGGACCCGCGCACCGGCGGCCTCCAGGGTGGCCCGCCAGCTCGCCGCGCGCAGCTCGGCCGAGGTCCAGCCGTGCGGGCCCGCGAGGTGCCAGACGGTGGCGTGACCGAGGCCGAGCAGATACTCGGTGGCGGCGCGCGCCCCGGCCGTGGAGTCCGCGGTGACACGCGGGGGGCCCTGCCCCGGGTCGTTCTCCAGCACCACCATGGGCCTGTCGAGCCCCGCCTCGGCCAGTGCCGCGCCGACCGGGCGCTGCGGGGCGATGGCGATGACACCCTCGGCGCCCTCGGCCGAGAGCCGGTCCAGGGCGCGTACCACCGTGTCCCGGGAGGCGGTGTCGAGAGCGATGGAGCTGACCAGGTAACCGGCTTCCTGGGCCGCCCTGTTGATGGCGGTCAGGATCGACGCGGGCCCGAACCTGGCCGCGTCGAAGGAGATCACCCCGAGCATCCCTGACCGCCCGCTGGCCAGCGACCGCGCGCTGCGGCTGGGCCGGTAGCCGAGTGTGCGCATCGCCTCCAGGACCGCCTCACGGGTCTCCGGCCGCACGGCCGGGTGGTCGTTGAGCACCCGGGAGACGGTCTGCTTGGACACCCCGGCCAGTTTGGCCACGTCGTCCATCACGGGACGGCTCCCCGCGAAGTTGCGCCGGCTGCGCCGCTGGGGTCCCGAGCCGTCTGCGGTGGATGCGGTCATACGGGTGTGTGTCCTCCGGCCTCGATACGGTGGTGGTGCTCTCCCGCCCGGCGGGTTCCCAGGATAGGCCGGGCGGGACAGGCGGCCGTCCGGGACCGTGCCGTGGCCGGGTCTCAGCCCGCGCGGACCGCCCGGACCCGGGTGGTCAGCAGGTCGGCCCGGTGGATCACGGCCGTGCCCCTGGCGGTGTCCGCGGGTGCGGGCAGGTACACGGGAGCGTCCGCGGAGAGCGGCAGGATCCGCAGGCGCAGCCCGGCACCGCGCAGCGCTTCGGCGGGGAGCCGGTCGAGGGCGATGTCCCAGGGCCGTCCGGAGTGGAACTGGTCGGCGACGAGGGTGTCCCCGGCGTAGGCCCGGGCCACATCCCCGGTCCACGTCAGGCGCAGCAGCGTACGGTCCGCCCGGTCCAGGACGGCCTCCGGCAGCTCGACGCGGTACTCGGCGGCGACGGTGTCGAAGTGCGTGTCGTCGGGGACGCTCGCCCTGCCCTGCACACCGGTGACGGTCGCGGGTGCCGTCCCGGCGGCGCGCACCGCTGTGACCACCGCCGGGAACGCGTCGCCGTGCTCGGCGGTGACCAGCGTGAAGCGGGTGAGGACGCCCTCCGCGCACCGCCCAGCGCAGGGTGTTCCGGTCGTGCTGCCCGGCCGGCCGGCGCTCGGGCAGCACGGACGCCATGGGTGCGATCCGCTCCCCGAAGTCGGCCAGCAGCAGGTGCTGAAGCCGCAGTTCGTGGTACGAGGGCCGGACCTGGCCGTACTCGCCGAGGGGGCCTGGAAGTCGTACGTCAGCAGGGGCAGGTCGTTGGGGTAGCCGGTGGCGTGCGACTCCTGGAGGGAGGTCAGTTCGCCGGCCGGGTTGGTGCCGCCGTGGAACATGTAGTAGCCCTGCCACACCGAGCCGCAGCCGATCTTCGTCAGGCCCAGCGCACCGATGTCGGCGGCGTCCACGCACGGCCGGCGGTGGTAGGCCACGGCCATGCCGCCGCCCAGCTCGCGGGTGGCCCACGGGGAAGCGGTCGGTGTGGGCCTCCGGGTCTGCGCCGCGCACGGTGGTGGGGCGCAGGTCGGCGCCGATGCCCTCGTCGTCGCGCTGGTGGGTGAAGAAGAAGTGCTTGCGGCAGGTGTCGGGCCGGCCGCCGTCGGCCTCGGTCCAGAAGGCCTCCGGGTAGCCGCCGTACAGCGGCAGGAGTTCCTCGCCGGGCAGCTGGACGCCGCCCCAGGCCGTCGACGTCCACAGCGGCGCGCTCAGTCCTGCTTCCTGCGCCATCCGCTTCAGGGTCAGCAGATGGCCGGGCTGGTCGTACAGCTCGTTCTCGATCTGGATCGCGACGATCGGGCCGCCGTGTGCGCGGTCCAGGCCGCGCAGTTGCTCGGCGAGGGCCGCGAACCAGGTGCGGACCGGTTCCAGATAGGCGGGGTCGTCGGTGCGCGGGGTGCAGTCGCGGGCCAGCACCCAGTCGGGCAGTCCGCCGCCCCGCACCTCGGCGTGCGACCAGGGGCCGATGCGCGGGATGAAGTCCAGGCCGTGCCGGGCGCACAGCCGCGCGAACCGGCGCAGGTCGCGGTCGCCGTCGAAGCGGATCCGGTCCTCGGTCTCCTCGTGGTGGATCCAGATGACGTAGGAGGCGACGGCCGTCACCCCGGCCGCCTTCATCTTCAGCAGCTCCTCCTCCCACTCTCCCGCCGGACAACGGGAGTAGTGGAACTCGCCGGAGGCCGGGAACCAGGGGCGGCCGCCGCGGGTGAGTAGCGGCTGGTGACCTCGATCGGGTCGGCAACGCCCGGTGCGTCCGTGAACGGCAGATGGCCGGTGAGCGGGGGCGCGGCGGGGCGCGGCACGCGCAGGCGGTGCGGAAAGGGCATCAGGGGTTCTCCGGTCCGGGGTCGGGGAGGTCGGTGAGCCGGGCGGTCAGGCCGGTGGGTGGCGTGCCGTCCGGGCAGGACGAGGTCATGGCGTGCCGGGGCGCAGGACCGGAGCGGGGACGTACAGGGTGCGCTGCGGCCCGCGGGTCCCGTGGCTGCCGGACGGCGGTTCAGCGCGGGCGGGTGGCGCGGATCAGCCAGCGGGTGGCGGCCAGGCACAGGGCCGAGACGGCGCCCAGCAGAAGGGGTACGGCGCGGACGCCGGAGCACTCGATGGCCTTGCCGAGCGCCGGCCCGGCCGCGACCCCGCCCACCATGGACGCGGCGATGACCATCGCCCCCGCCCGGCGGGCCCGGGGGGCCGTGCGGTGCAGCCAGGGCAGTCCGGTGGGGAAGACGGGCGCGATGAACAGGCCGACACCGGCGTACGCGTAGGGGGCGAGCCCCGCCACGGAGGCCAGCAGCAGACAGCAGGTCATGCCCGCGCAGGAGACGGTGATGATGGCCTGCGGGCTGAACCGGAGCGCGATGGGTGCGACGAGGAACCGGCCGACGGTCATCATCAGCCAGTACACGGAGGTAGCCGTCGCCGCGGTCCCGGCGCCGTAGCCGACGGTCTCCAGATGGGTGGGCTCCCAGCCGCCGACGCCCGCCTCGATGCCGACGTGCAGCACGTAGAGGGCGACGAACACCGCGAGCACCGATGCCAGGCCGCGGACGAGCGCCTGTCCGCCGCCGGCGTCCCCGGCGGCGTCCGACGGCTGCGGGGCACGGTCCCGTACGCCCTTCAGGCACAGCAGCAACGGCAGGTTGACCAGCGCGAAGCCGAGGAAGATCGCCGGGTAGTGCCCGGCGCCGACCGTGCCGACCAGCGCGGGGCCGAGGATCGCGCCGATGCCGAAGTGCGCGTTGAGGACGTTCAGCATGGCCGTCGAGCGGTGTCCGAAACCGACCGCGAACAGCTGATTGAGGCCGTAGTCGATGCCGCCGAAGCCCAGCCCGCCGAGCAGCGCGGTGGCCAGCGCCACGGGCCAGTTCGGGGCCCAGGCGAAGCCCGCCGCGCCGACGGCCATCAGCAGGTAGGAGGCACCGAGGATCTGCCGGTTGCCGAGCCGCCCGTACAGCCGGTCGAAGAGCAGCACGCCCGCCACACCGCCGACGAAATGGGCGCTCAGTCCGAGGCCGGCGGCCGCGGGGCTGAGCCCGAACTCGCGGCGGAAAGCCGGGATCGACGGCCCGTAGAGCGCCTGGAGCACGCCGATCAGCACGAAGCCGACGCACGAGGCGACCACGGCCGCCGGGCTGAAGACGGGCGCCTCGGGGGCGGCGGAGGCCGCACGGGTGCCCGTGTCGCACGGCCGGGTCGATGGTTCGCTCATGCCGACTCCACAAGTCACAGGTGTCCAGGGCGAGTTGCCTCGGCTCCGACGGGACATGAATGTTACCGGTAACATGACGTGCGTCAAGGTCACGTGCCAGAGCAGTAAGCCCCCGCAAGAACAAGGTCCGGACCCTCTTCCGGTTTCCGCCCGGCGCGGGATACCTCTGGACGTGCGCGGCCGCTCGGCGAGCGCGGTACAGAAAGGAACGGACCATGGGTGACATGCGCTTACCAGAGGGCTGGCATGTGACCGAGCGATGCACGAACTGCGATGTCGCCCGGCAGCTGGCCCCCGGCCTGATCGGCGAGGTCGACGGCCGCTCGGCGGTGTTGCGCCAGCCGAGCGGCGAGGCCGAGGTGCGGCAGCTCCTCGCCGCCGCGCACGCCTGCCACACCCGCGCCGTCCGCCCTGTGACCGGACGGCTGGACTCGGCCCTGGACCCCTTCCCGCTGGCCCTGGACGACGCCGTGCTCCTGTGCGGGCACAACTCCCCGCACACCGCGGGCGCCAACTCCTATCTGCTGCGCCGGCCCGACGGCACCGCGATGCTGGTGGACACCCCGCGCTGGAGCACCGCGCTGGCCACGCGCTACGAGGCACTGGGCCCCGTCACCGACGTCCTGCTCACCCACCGCGACCACGCCGCGCACGGCCGCCGGTACGCCGACCGGCTGGGCGCCCGGCTCTGGATCCACGAGGGTGACCTCGACGCCGCTCCGGACGCCGACCAGGTGCTGCGCGGCACCGATCCGGTGGAGGTCGCCGACGGGGTGATCGCCCACCCGCTCCCGGGACACACCAAGGGCAGCGCGCTGTTCGTCGCGGACGAGCGGTACTGCTTCAGCGGCGACAGCTTCTACTGGTCACGCGGCACGGGGGACATCGAGGTGGCCGAGAGCGTCACCTGGTACTCCATCCGCGAACTGGCCGCCTCGCTGGCCCGGACCGCCGGCCGGCTGCGCTTCGAGTGGCTGCTGCCGGGCCACGGCGACCGGCGCCGGCTGCCCGCCGACGACATGGCCGAGCGGATGCGGCGGCTGGCGGCACGCACCCGCGAACTGCGGCCCCGGCCGGTCGACTTCACGGCGGTGCGCTGGTGACGGGCGCCGTGTCGGCCGTGTCCGCGCCGGAACCTTCGACCGCCACGTGGACGACCGTTCAGCCGAGAATGAAGGGGAGTTGTTCCGCGAAGTCGCCCAGCGTCTCGCGCTCCGCGTCGGTCGGTGCGCGCCGGCCCGTGCCGATCAGCAGTGCTTCCCTGTCGGAGAGCGAGGCGGGGAACCCGGATCCCGCGATCTTCTCCAGTGACACGCGCGCCGCCGCGAGGGTTTCGGCGGGGGGATCGGGGGCCGACGGCAGATGGGCGATCAGGTCGAGGTGATGCAGGGTCCATTCGACGACGTACGCGGACAGGTAGTCGCCGACGGTCAGCACCTCGTCGCGGGTGCCGACACGCGCGGCCGGATCGGCGAGTTCGGCGGCGCGGCCCGCGGCGGAGCCGACGTCGTCCAGATGGAACCTCAGCAACCCCGGCTCGCCGTAGGCGGCGGCCAGCCGGGGGATCAGCGCGTCGAGCGGATCCTCACCGGTCGGGGGTTCGACGAGCTTCCAGTAGGTGACCGCGTCCACGGTCGGTGCGCCGGTCGCGGGGGTGACCAGGGTGATCAGCACGTCCTGGGCGTCGATGACCAGATGGCAGACCAGGTCCCGCACCAGCCAGCCGGCACAACCGGAGGGCCGCTCGAAGTCCTCGTCGGCGAGTGCGGCGACCGCCTCGCGCAACGCCGTCCAGGAACGTGAGAAGAGCTCCACCGGGGCACCGTAGTGCGGAACGGCAACGGTGCTCAAGCGCATGCGCGGTCGGTCAGCGCGCGGACGGCGAGAGCCGGTAGGAGCCGGTGAGGTCGCGCACCTCCACCGAGAAGACCGCGTCCGGAGGTACGCCCTCGACCCGTAGATGCTTCTCCAACAGCGCGAGCACCCCCTCGGACAGCCGCGCCTTCAGCGCCTCGGGACGACCGGGCATGAGCCCCACGTCGACGTGCACAAAGGCCGCCTCCTCGCACGGCCGGTCCCCGACGTACGTCTCCACCGGCCGGAACAGTGTCTTGCACACACCCCTCGTACCGGACTCCTCGACCACGAGCGGATGCAACTCCTTCACCAGGGCCGCCCGGTCGAAGGTTCCGGCCAGGTGGGAGGAGTAGTCGACGGTGAGGTACGGCATGGAGGGCCTTTCCCGGGGTCCCGGTGGTTTCGCTAGGCAACCAGTTTCCCTCACGGGCTCCAGCAGCCGCACCGCGGCCCCCCTCGGGGGTCGAAAGGTCACTCCCGCTCCGCCAGGATCCGCTCCGCGAGTTCACGGGCGGCCGCGGCCGGGTCGGTACCGGGGCGGGTGGCGCCGGCCGCCATGACTCCGTCGATGAGGAGCAGCAGCTGGTCGGCGGCCCGCGCAGGCCGGGGATGGCCGAGCCGGACCAGTTCGGCCGCGAGAAGCCGGGTCACGCGCGCGCGGTAGTCGCGGGTGACGGCGTGGGCAGGATGGTCGGGGTCGGCCAGGGCCAGGTCGGCGGCGAGATAACGGCAGCCCCGGAAGTCCGGCTCCGTGATGACGGTGCCGAGCTGGTCGAAGATCGCCAGCAGACGCTCGCGCGGATCCTCTCCCGCGGCCCCCATGGTTCGTTCGTAGCCCGCCTCGTCCTCGGCGGCGCTGCGCCGCAGCACCTCCGCGATCAGGCCGTCCTTGCCGCCGAAGTGCTCGTACAGCGACCTGCGGGCCACGTTCGCGCTCTTGAGCAGTGTGTCCACGCCCACTGCGACGCCATGACGGTAGGTCAGCTGCTGCGCCGCCTCCAGCAGGCGATCACGCGGTCCCGGCTTCATGGGCGCCAGCCTGCCACCCGTTGACCGGTAGATCAACCGGTCTATATGGTGGAGATAGACCGACTGTTCTATCTACGACGTCCTTCCCCTCTGAGGAGCGACCATGTCACCTCGTACGACCGCAGCAGTCATCGATCTGTTCAACCAGGCCTTCGTCCATCACGAGCCCGATCTGCTCGACGATCTCGTGGGCGACGGATGTGTCATGGAGGCGATCCAGCCGGCGCCGGACGGCGAACGCGTTGAGGGGCGGGAGGCGTGCCTCGCCTTCTGGCGGACGCTCGCGGCCGACCGCACCACCCGGTTCGCACCCGAGGACGTCACCGTCGCCGGCGACCGGGCGACGATCCGCTGGCGCTACCACTTCGGCGACGGCCCTCACGACTCCGTACGCGGCGTGAACCTGATGCACGTCGAGAACGGCCGGATCGTCCAGGCCCTGGGGTACAGCAAGACGGGCGGCGAAGTCCCTTTGGCCACCGACGGAGAGGCGGCTGCCGCAGGGCACTCGGGCAGCTGAAGGGCGGACCTCGGCCGGGGTGATCGCGGGCGCGGACAGCAGAACGGCGGTATGTTCGGGGCCGTCTGGAACATCGTCACCCTCGCGGTGATCGCCGCGCCGGCGCAGTGGTTCTGGGGCGGTCCGCCGACACCGGCGCCGTTCGCCGGCGACGTCCTGCTCCCCCATCGGATCGACGCGCTGTTCGGCGAGACCGTTCGCGGCACCGATCCCCGCGACGTCGCCGGGAGTTCGGGGGCGATGCACTTCCTCGCCGCGATCCTGGCGGCCGGACTCCTGCCGACCAGCCCGGCCACCGGGGAACGACTGCCGGCAGCATGCGTCCCCGCTGCCGGGCTCGCGATGTGGGTGGTCCAGGAGAACCGGCGTAGCCTGCTGGCCTGTTACGGCTTCGTCCTCGGCGGGGCCGTGCTGCTGATCGGCCGCCTCGTTCCTCACGGCGGGGCTGCCGCGGTGGCGGGACAGGCACTACCGGCAGCCCCGAGGCCGCGACGGCTCACCCGTGCCGACGGCGCCGCCGCCTCTCCGGACAGGGCCGTACGGCTGGCCGTACTGCACGGTCGGCCAGTGACGGTCAGGGTCCCCGTGGGCACGGGGGTGACCATGGCGCTGCCGCCGGGCACGAAGCTCGCGGAGTCCGGCGCACGCACGGTGGACGAATTCGGTGTGCCGCCGAGGGAGGCGTTCGCGGTCCCGCGGGCGCCGGTCAGCAGCGCGTAAACCGGCCAATTCACTTACGACGGTGGGTAGTTCGGGCCGCAGGACGTCACCGGTGCGGACGCCGGGATTCCGGGGTGTGTGACGGCATGCGAAACATGCACGTTACATGGAGTCCCTTGGTGGTTTTCGGCCGGAGTGGGAGTCACCCCTTCCCCTTACGCCACACGAAGGCGAACGATGTGCGGGGGCACCACCTCACCGTGCGACGTCGCTGAGCACACCACTGACGTTCAGGACCTCGTGACACTGCGTCGCCTGCCGGCCGGTGGCCGGTGTCCCCGGCTTCGCGCACGTCACGTTCATGGTGACGGTGGCGTCCTCGGGGATCTTGATGGGGGTGACCCAGTGGTAGTCCTGGTTGCGGAAGGTCTCCAGCGCGATCGTGGTGATCTTCCGGTCGCCGAAGGTGATGGTCATGACCCCCTCGTCGCCCTGGAAATTGGCGACGACGATATCGGTGATGCCGAAGATCTTGCCCTTGGGGACCACATAGGTGCCGGTCTTGTCCACCCCACCCGATGTCTGTACGTCGATCGTGGCCGAGCTCTGCTGCCCGGCTCCGGCCACCGTGCCGTCGGGGCCGTCGCCTCCGGCGCCCGGTGCCGTGTTCGCGCCCTGGCCGCCCTGCCGGGAACCGGTGCCGGTACCCGTGCCGGTGCCGGCGCCGGTCCCCGGGGACTGCCCGTTCTGGCTCCCGCCGGGGGTCGGGCGGGGCTGGACCACCTCGTCGGCCGCCTGCTTGGCGGCGCTGCGCACCGCCGGGCGGACCAGCGCGAACCAGGCCACGATCAGCGCGATCAGGGCCGCGAGCAGCGCCAGCAGCCACTTCGGGAAGACGGGGATCTGGACGAACTCGGCCTCCAGCGGCGGCCGTACGGCGGTCCCGGGCCGTTCGGCCTCCCCCTCCGCCGTGCTGTCGCCGACGCCCACCGTGAATGGCCAGACCACCGGCTTGCCGAACCAGACCGGTTTGCCGGTGCGCACCCGCAGCCGGGTCTCCGCCGACTCACCGGGCTCCAGGGCCAGTTCGGCGGGAGTGAAGCCGAACTTCAGCTCCTCGCCAGGCTGTTCCGGACTGAAGCTCACCCGGGCCGGGGTGTTGCCCTCGTTGCGCACCGCCAGCCGGTAGCGGCCGCGCAGCCAGCCGCGCCGACGACGGGGAAGCAGTTCGGTGCGCAGCTCGTGGAACGCCTCGATGTGCACGGTGGTCTCGGGCACCGTCACGGACTCGGGGTGCTCGGCCGGCAACACCCGTACGCCCAGCGGCACATCGCCCGCGCGCACGTGCGGGGAGCGTGGCGGGGCCAGCCGGATGGCCACCGTCTCGGAGGTCCCGGGGTAGAGCGAGACCCGTGCGGGTTCCACGGTGGTCCAGGCCGCGCAGTCGCCCACGACCTCCAGGGTGTACGCCTCGACGATGTCGCTGTCGTTGCGGACGGTCAGGTTCGTGGCGGCGGTACCGCCCGGCGTCACCGTCACGGCGGGGATGTCGAGGCCGGGCGCCCCGGGTCCGGAAGAGGCTGCAGATGGCGTCACGCCACGACCGTAGAGCCGGCACCGGAGTGTCACGAGAGGTGCGAGGGCAACATCCGGGCAGTGGACATGCCCCCAGCGGGCACCGTCAACTCCGCTGAATGGACGGCCTGTTGAGCGGATTCGGCGCGGCGCGTGGTCCGCCGGCCGGGGATCGTCGCCCGTCCCGCGCGCCTCCTTGGCCCCGTACGTCTCTCTCCGCTCTTCTCGTCATGAAACAGGTACTCAGTATGTCCGGCTCCGTGAAGGAGAACCCGCTCATGGCCGCCCGCACACCCCGCGCGACCAATCCCCCCGTGACCACGCACCGAGCCGCCCCCGAGGAACGGCCACACCGGGTGTCCGTCGCGGTGTACGCCCAGGACCTGGTGCTGCGCATCGGTGTCGTCCACCAGCTGCGCCAGCGCCCGGAGGTGGAGCTTCTCGACGAGGCCGAGGCGGACCGGGCGCGGACGTCGCTCGTGGTCGTCGACGCCGTGGACGACGACGTCATAGCCCTGCTGCAACGGTTGCAGCGCAACGCCGGGACCCGCACCGGGCTCGTGGTCGGCACGTTCGAGTCCGCGGCGCTGCAGCGGGTGATCGAGTGCGGTGTCGCCGCGGTGCTGCGGCGCGCCGAGGCGGACCAGGACCGGCTGCTGCATCTGGTGCTCGCGATGGCCAAGGGCGAGGGGGTGCTCCCGGGTGACCTGCTGGGCAAGTTACTCACCCATGTGGGCGGTCTGCAGCGGTCGGCGCTCGATCCGCGCGGCCTGACCCTGTCCACGCTGACCGCACGCGAGGCGGACATGCTGCGTCTGGTGGCGGAGGGGTTCGACACCACCGAGATCGCGCAGAAGACCGCGTACTCCGAGCGGACCGTCAAGAATGTGCTGCACGAGATCACCACCCGGCTGCAACTGCGCAACCGCGCCCACGCGGTGGGCTACGCCCTGCGCAACGGACTGATCTGACAGGCCGGTTCACCGCCGGGTGTGCTGTGGGCAGCCCTGCCCACAGCACACCCGGCACCCGAACACCGACCCACGCCCGCCCAGGCCCCGTGCCGGCGCACCCCGCACCCGGCCGCTGCCCGAAAGCGCAGCCCCCGCTTCCCCCGGGCACGGCCCCGTCGCCCTCCCGTGTGACGCGCGCGCGGGCACACAGTGGCGGGGCACACCCTGGTGTCCCAAGACTGCGAGGTGGACCGTGAACGGCAGCGCTGGCCCCGGCGGGGAGCGCCGGCTGGGGAGATTCGGTGCGTCGTTGCTCCTGCTGGTCCCGCTGCTCGTGGTGACGGCGGCCGCCGGGCCGGACAGCGCTGAGGCCCGGCCGCAGGCGGCCGCCGACGCCGCCACCCGCATCGCCTACGCCGGCACCGGGCACCGCAGTCTCGGCAGGGTGGTCGGCACCAAGTCCAGCGAGCCGCTGTTCGGCGCGGGTCCGGCGCACTACGACGTCGAGCCGTCGGCGCTCGGCGACACGATGGTGTTCGCGAGCCGCCGCGACTCCAAGAACCCGCAGATCTACCTGCGCGCCCCCGACGGCTCGGTGCGCAAGCTGACCAGCGGCCGGGACGCGGCCCACCCCCGGCTGACCCCCGACGGCAAGGCCGTGGTGTTCGACTCGGCGGAGCCCGGCGGCCCGAGCGGCAAGAAGCAACGCGACCTGTGGCTGGTGCGCACCGACGGCACCGGGCTGACCCGGCTGACCGACACGCCGTACGACGAGGAGAGCCCGACCGTGTCACCGGACGGGCAGCGCTTGGCGTACTCCAGCGACAGCAACGCGGTGCTCGGGTTCCAGATCTATGAGCAGCGACTGGCCGGGGGCACCGCGACCCGGCTCACCACCGTGGCCGGCAAGGCGACGGAGCCGGTCTGGAATCCGGTGAACGACGCGGCACACCGGGACCTGATCGCGTACACCTACACCTCGGACTCCTCGACGGGCCCGCGACTGCGGGTGACCGGCGGGCCGGCCGGGGACCAGGTGCTGCTCACCAAAACCTCGATCTACTGGCGGACCCATGGGGCAGCCTGGATGCCCGATGGGGAGGGCGTGCTGTTCCTCAGCCCCGACCGCACCTGTGGCTGCGAGGGCGACTGGGACCATGTGTACCGGGTGGACAACCGCGCACAGGACCCCCAGTTGGTGCTCATGGAGGACCGCGCGGTCGGCACGCCGACCTGGGTCGGCCCGCAGAACGGCGGTTACGTCGTGGTGGACCGCACCACGGCGAAGGCCAGCGACCCGCCGAACGGCGTGCACGGTCCGCACGTGGTGACCCTCCAGGACGTCCGGACGGACGGCGCCGACCCGCGCGACCTCGGGTTCACCATCCTGAACGAGGACCCGGCGGCCGACACCAACACCGATCCGACGAAGGATCCGCTGTTCAACCCGGCGTCCGGGTACGACCCGTGGACCGAGCGGCAGAGCTACACACCGGACGGCCGCCGCATCGTGGTGACCCGGTTCGAGGGCACGGGGGACAACCGGATCGAGCGGATCTGGATGGTGGACGCCGACGGTTCCAACCCTGCGGCGATGCCGCTGGCCGGGCGCGGGCCGAGGGACTGGGACACCGACCCGGCGTTCTCGCCGGACGGCAAGTACCTTGCGTTCACCCGGACTTCGCCCGGCGGGGTCGGATCCGCGTCCGGACCGGGCCGTATCCTCGTCGCCGACGCGACGACCGGGGCGATCGTGCACGAGATCGTCCCGCCGGCCGGACAGCAGACGGGCGGCGACGCCCAGCCCACCTGGTCCTCCGACGGCACCACGCTCGCGTTCACCCGGAACATGACGATCGGCGGGAGCGGCGGCAACAAGCACATCTGGACCGTGCCGGTCGACGCCCTCGACCAGCAGCGCGACCTGAGCGCGCGGATCTGCCCCGGCGACTGCACGGTCATCGACGACAGCCCCGCGTTCTCCCCGGACGGACGCCGGATCGCCTTCAACCGCAAGGACGGCGGCGGCCGTGTCAACGAGCGCAACGGACTCCTGCTCACCTCCGTGTCCGGCGCCGGCTGCCAGGTGCTGCTGCCCGAGTCGGCCCGCTCCACCGAGGACGCCTGCCACCAGCAGCTGCCCGACACCTCCGGCACCGGCCCGCACCAGCCGCGCGACGCGGCCTGGACCGCGGACGGCAACGGGATCGTCTACAGCTCCCGCACCGACACCCCACCCAACTGCCCCGAGAAACTCCACCTGTTGAACATCACGACCGGCCACCTGACGCCGCTCACCCTGGAGCTGCCGGGACGCCAGAAGGAGCCCGGCGTCCAGCAGTCGGTCGACTTGGCCGTGCACGCGCCGGGTACGGTGCCCGCGGTCACCGTCGGCCGCTCCACGGACATCCGCGTCGACGTCGTCAACAACGGCCCGGCCGCCTCCCCCGGCACCCGGCTGACCGTCGCACCGCCGGCCGGTGTCTCCGTCACCCGGGTCCGCCGGCCCGGCGGCACCTGTGACGCGGCCTCCCTCCAGTGCGACCTCGGTGTGGTGCCGCCCGGTACGACCGTGCCGGTGACCGTGACCGTGACCGGGCGCACCGCCGGCGAGCAGCCCGTGGACTGGTCGGTCACCGGCAGCGTCGTCGACCCGCGGCCCGGCGACAACGCGGCGCGGACCGTCGTACCGGTGCACAAGGCCGCCCCGCCGGCCCCCAGCCCGTCCCCGACCCCTCCGGCACCCACACCGCCTCCGACACCGCCTGCGCCGAAGGCCGGCCCCGGGGTCCGGGTCACCGCCCAGCCGAACCCGGGCTATGTGGGGGGCCGGGTCGTGGTGACGTACACCGTGCGCAACGGCCGCAACGCGCTGGCCACCGGGCTGCGGCTGCGGATCGGGCTGCCCGCCGGGATCCCGGACGGCGGGCCGCCGGCGGGGTGCGACAGCGGCTGGGTGTGCGCGCTGCCGGACCTGGCGCCGGGGGACAGCACGGTCGTCCGGGTGGTCCTCGCCCCCGACCACGCCACGACCGGCCGGGCCACCGGCGTGCTGACCACCACCGGTACGGACGCCGACCCGACCGACAACCGGACGCGCACCACGCTGCGGATCCTCCAGCCGAAGATCGTCGCCGTGCCGCCGATCGGCAAGCCCGGCTTCGTCACCTCGGTGCGCGGCAAGGACTTCCCGCCGGGCGTGCCGGTGCGGTTCACCTGGCAGCCGGGGATCACCGCGGCCGCCGCGCCGACCGTGCCCGAGCCGGACGGCACGTTCATCGGGCAGCTGCTGATCCTCGCCAAGGACCAGACGGGTCCGCGCACCATCACCGCGCGCGGCCCCGGCTTCTCCCCGGTGAAGACCGACTTCCTGGTGGTGAACGGCAGTGTGCAGCCGCCCGACGAGGTGACCCGCCGATGATCCACGAGGTCGACGAGGCGCTGCGCGGCCTGCTCGGCGAGTCCGGGCTGGCGGCGTCCGGGGTCGAGATCGTCTTCGACGCGCCGACCCGCGACTGGGCGGCCCGCCGCACCGCCCCCACCGTCTGCGTCTTCCTGTACGACATCCGGGAGGACGCGACCCGGCGCGGCAGCGGCGCCGGGGAGGTGTACGACGCGGACGGGTATGTGGTGGCGCGGCGCACCCCGCCGCGCTGGTACGAGCTGACGTACCTGGTCACGGCGTGGGCGAGCCGCCCGCAGGACGAACACCGGCTGCTGTCGCAGGTACTGGCCTTGCTGGCGGCCGCCGACGCGCTGCCGGACCGGCATCTCACGGGCTCGCTCGCCGAACTGGGCCTGACCGTGTCCCTGGACACCGCGGGAGCCACGCTCGACGCGCCCGCCGCCTCCGACGTGTGGTCGGCACTCGGCGGCGAGCTGAAGGCGTCCCTCGGCGTACGGGTGCGCGCGCCCCTCGCCGGGACGAGCAGGGCCGCCGCGCCGCCGGTCACCGAGGGGCTCGTGGTGCGTTCCGCGCAGGGACGGCGGGAGGGTGAGGACGGGGCTCCGGTGCCGGGGCGCCGGCTGCGGTACGACGGGGTGAGCGACCCGGGGCCCGAGGAGGGGTTCGCCGGTCCGCGCGAGCGGCGTCCGGCCCCCGCGCGCCGCCGCCGGGGAGGCCGCCAGCCGTGACCTACCTGGAGGAGACGATCAGGGACATCGGCGCGGACCCGCTGTGGGCACGGCTGCGCCTGGTCGAGGAGCGGGTCCGGTACGCGGTGGCGGCCCGGCGCGCCGTCGATCCCGACCCCGACGATCCGTACCGGGGGCAGTACCTCACCCCGGAGGCGGCCCAGCGGATCCTGGACGGACCGGGCGGCCTCGACGTACCGGGCTACGACCCGCAGCCCCCGCCGCCCGGTTCCGCGCTCGGCACCCTGGCCGAGCGGTTCGGCCTGGCGCCGCTCGACACGGACCTGCTGCTGATCGCCCTGGCCCCGGATCTGGACGCCCGCTTCGAGCGGCTCTACGGCTATCTCAACGACGATCTGACCCGCCGTCGGCCGACGGTCGGGCTGGCGCTGGAGCTGTGCGGGCTCGGGCCGGCGTCGGCAGCCCGGTTCCGGTTCTCGCCCGGGGCGCCGCTGGTCGCGGGCGGCCTGCTGGAGGTCACCGATCCCGAACGCCCGCCGCTGTCACGGGTGTTGGTGGTCCCGGACCGGGTCACCGGATATCTGCTGGGCGACACCGCGCCCGACGCCCGGCTCGCCGGAGTCCTCGGCACGGCCGCGGCGGACCCGACGGCGGAGCCGGACGAGGTCCGGCGAGCAGCCCGCGCGGTCCGGTCCGGGCCGGGCCTGGTGCATCTGCTGGACCGGGGCGGGGACGCGCCGGGACTGGCCGCCACGGCGCTGTGCGCGGCCGGACTCGGCACGCTGGTCCTGGACACGGCGGCACTCGCCCGGCGCCCCGCCGACCTGCCCGTGCTCGCCCGGGTCGCGGCGCTGGAGGCCCGGCTCACCGGCGCGGGCGTCGTCCTCGGCCCGCTGGCGGACCTGCCGTCCGCGCCCGCCGAACGGGCCCGCAGCGCAAGCGAGTTGTGCGCGGCGCTGCGCGGCATCCCCCTGTTCACCCACGGCACGGACGGCTGGGACCCGTCGTGGGCGGCCGACACCCCGATCGTGCTGCCGGTCAACCCGCCCTCCCCCGCACGACAGGCCGCGCGCTGGCGCCACGCCCTCGCCCTGGCCGGCGCCGACACCTCCGCGACCGGCGCCACGCTTCGCCTGGCGGGGACACCGGTGGACAGCATCACGCTTCCCCTGACCGAGGCCTCCAGGAACGCCGACGCCCTCCCGCTGACCGAGGCCCCCACGAACGGCGAGGCACTTCCCCCGACCCGTGACTCCCCGGACGGCCGGACAGCTCCCCCGACCCGTGACGCCCCGGACGCCGACGCCCTCCCGCTGACCGAGGCCTCCACGGACGGCGAGGCACTTCCCTCGACCGGCACCCCCACGGCCGGCGATGCC
Organism: Streptomyces camelliae; assembly: GCF_027625935.1. Lineage (NCBI taxonomy): Bacteria > Bacillati > Actinomycetota > Actinomycetes > Kitasatosporales > Streptomycetaceae > Streptomyces > Streptomyces camelliae. The sequence goes on along the minus strand of NZ_CP115300.1, from coordinate 8,513,728 downwards.
GATGCGCTGGCCCGGGCGGTCGCCGCGCATCGTCTCGACGGCGGGCAACTTCGGCGGGCCGCCGGTGCCGCCGTGCGCAGCGCGGGGCTCGCGGGGCGTCCGGTCTCCCCCGGTGATCTGCGTGCGGCCGTGCGGGCGCAGAACGGGGCGGGGCTGGCGCGGCTGGCGCGCAGGGTGGAGCCGGACGTCGGCTGGGACGATCTGGTGCTGCCCTCGCCGACCCGGCGCAGGCTGCGCGAGCTGGCCGTACGCGCGCGCCATCGCGATCAGGTGCTCGGGCAGTGGCGGATGCGGCCGGGCGGCGGCCGGGGGCGCGGGGTGATCGCGCTGTTCGCGGGCGAGTCGGGCACCGGAAAGACCATGTCCGCCGAGGTGGTCGCCGCCGACCTCGGCATGGACCTGTACGTGGTCGATCTGTCCACGGTCGTGGACAAGTACGTGGGCGAGACCGAGAAGAACCTGGAACGGATCTTCACCGAGGCGTCCGCCGTCAACGCGGTGCTCCTCTTCGACGAGGCCGACGCGATCTTCGGCAAGCGCTCGGAGGTCAAGGACGCCCACGACCGGCACGCCAACATCGAGTCCGCGTATCTGCTCCAGCGCATGGAGTCCTTCGACGGGATCGCCGTGCTCACCACGAACCTGCGGGCCAACCTGGACGAGGCGTTCACCCGCAGACTCGACGTGGTGGCCGAGTTCCCCGTGCCCGACGCAGCTCAGCGCCTCGCCCTGTGGGAACGCTGCCTGGGCGAGCGGCTGCCGCGCGCCGCCGACCTCGACCTCCGTTTCTGCGCGGACCGTTTCGAACTGGCCGGCGGGTCCATCCGGGCGTGCGCGGTGACCGCCGCCTATCTCGCGGCGGAGGCCGAAGGACCGCTCACCATGCGGCAGTTGGTGTCGGCGGTGGTGCAGGAGTACCGCAAGCTCGGCCGACTGGTCCTGGAGAGCGAGTTCGGGCCGTATCTGGCGGACGTCCTCGGCGCCTGAAAAGGCAGCGCGGTTGCCCCCGGCAAGGTACCCACGCACCTGTCCGTGAGCCGGACCCGCCTCGGAGACTCGGCATCGACGCAGGTGACCCGATGGAACGTGAAGGAGCGAGCATGCCGACGTACCTCACCCCGGGCGTGTACGTGGAGGAGGTGCAGTCCGGTGCCCGTCCCATCGAAGGGGTCGGCACCGCCGTCGCCGCGTTCGTCGGGTTCGCCCAGCGCGGGCCCTTCCACGAACCGACCCTGGTCACCAACTGGGACCAGTACACCCAGCTGTTCGGCGGCTTCACCGAGGGCACCTACCTCGCGCACGCTGTCTACGGCTACTTCTCCAACGGCGGCGGCGCGGCCTACGTGGTGCGCATCGGCGGCTCCGCCGAGGGCACGTCGGAGGGCGGCCGGGGCTCCCGTGAGGTGCGGACGGCCGAGCCGATCACGCTCGGCGGGTTCCAGATCACGGCCCGGCCCGGCATCTCCGGCCTGTCGGTGGAGATCGCCGACGCCGACGGCGAGAACCCGCCCGAGGACCGCTTCAAGCTGCTGGTCCGCCAGGGCGAGCAGGTCGTCGAGACGTACGACGTCTCCACCCGCAAGAACGTCAAGGGCTATGTGGTCAGCCAGCTGCGCGCCTCGAAGCTGATCGAGGTCACCGAGCAGCGCGACGCCGGCCAGACCCGCCCGGCGAGCCAGACAGTGGCCGTGCCCGACGCGCCGGCCGCGCCCGCCGTGCCCGGCCCGGGCGCGGCGAACCGGCTCGACCCGGCCGAGTACGTCGGCGACGCCGCCGCCCGCACCGGGTTCGCCGGGCTGGAGGCCATCGACGAGATCACCATGGTCGCGGTGCCCGACCTGATGGGCGCCTACCAGCGCGGCGACATCGACGCCGAGGGCGTGCGCACCGTCCAGCTCGCGGTCATCTCGCACTGCGAGCAGATGGGCGACCGGGTCGCGGTCCTGGACACCCCGCCGGGCCTCACCGCCCAGCAGGTGCGCCACTGGCGCAACGAGGAGGCGGGCTACGACTCCCGGTACGCCACCCTCTACTACCCGTGGGTGCGGGTCTTCGACCCGGCGGCGGGCCGCAACACCACTGTTCCGCCGAGCGGTCACATCGCGGGCGTGTGGGCGCGCAGCGACGCCGAGCGCGGGGTGCACAAGGCGCCCGCCAACGAGGTGATCCGGGGCGCGGTGGACCTGGACATCCGGCTCAGCAAGGGCGAGCAGGACCTGCTCAACCCCATCGGCGTGAACTGTGTCCGTGCCTTCCCCGGCCGGGGCATCCGGATCTGGGGCGCCCGCACGCTGTCCTCCGACCCGGCCTGGCGCTATCTGAACGTGCGCCGCCTGTTCAACTACCTTGAAGAATCCATCCTGTTGGGCACCCAGTGGGTGGTCTTCGAGCCGAACGACGACCGGTTGTGGTCGAGCATCCGGCGCAACGTCACCGCGTTCCTCACCGAGGAATGGCGCCGGGGCGCGCTCTTCGGCCGCACCGCCGACGAGGCGTTCTACGTCAAGTGCGACCGCGACAACAACCCGCAGACGTCCATCGACCAGGGAAGGGTCGTCTGCGAGATCGGCGTCTCCCCCGTCAAGCCCGCCGAGTTCGTGGTGTTCCGGCTGGCCCAGTTCTCCGACAGCACCAGCCTCATCGACGAGTGACCCGCGGGTCGGACAAGGAAAGGTGACAGGCAGTCATGGCAGAGGGCGATGCTCTTTCCACACACGTCTTCGGTGTGCAGCTCGGCGGGTACATGGTCGAGTCGATCCAGGAGATCAGCGGGTTCTCCGTCGAGGAGGAGGTCGTCGAGGTCAAGCAGGTCACGTCGACGGGCAAGCAGATCATCCGGAAGCAGCCCGGGGCACGGCAGGCCGGCGAGATCACGATCACACGGGGACTCGACAAGAGCAGTGAGTTCACCAAGTGGATCAAGGAGACACTCAACAACGGTGCCGTCGACACCGCCCGGCAGAACCTGACGATCGAGATCAAGGACACCAAGGGCGACACGGTCCGCCGTATCCAGCTGATGAACGGCTGGGCCTCCAAGTGGGAGGGCCCCTCCCTCAAGGCCGGCGAGTCCTCACCGGCCACCGAGACCGTCACGATCGTGTTCGAGGAGATCGTCGTCGAATGAGGCGCCGTACCGTCACGGCCGGCAACCTGGAGGAGCTCCTGGAGGTGACGTCGCCCGCTCAGGCAGCCGACCAGCCCCAGGCTCAGCCTCAGGCTCCGGCCCCCGGCCCCACGACACCGCAGGACCACGGGCTGCGCACGGAGTTCGAGTTCGAGCTGCCGCGCGGGTACGTGGACGAGGCGGGCACCCTGCACCGGCACGGCGCGATGCGCCTGGCCACCGCCCGGGACGAGCTGCGGCCCCAGATCGATCTGCGGGTCAAGGAGAACCCGGCGTATCTGAGCGTGGTGCTGCTGAGCCAGGTCATCACCCGGCTCGGCACCATCACCGATGTGCACGCGGGCGTCGTGGAGCGGATGTACGCCACCGACGTCGCGTTCCTCCAGGACTTCTACCGCCGCGTCAACAGCGAGGGGCACACCCGCGCTGCGGTGACCTGCCCGCACTGCGAGGGCGCCTTCGAGGTCGACCTCTCGGGTGGGCGCCTGGGGGAATCGTGACGTACGCACTCCCCCGGCTGCGGGAGGAGATCGCGTACATCGCCTACCACTTCCACTGGCAGCGCGAGGAGATCCTCGACCTCACCCACGCCGAGCGGCGCCAATGGGTGACCGAGATCGCCCGTATCAACACCCGTGTGAACGAAGGTGGTTGAGCACATGGCATGGCGGGACAGGCTGCGCCGTCGGGCCCCGGCGCGGACCCCCGCGCCCGGCTCTCCCGCGGGTACGTCCGCTTCCGGTGCGGCCGCCTCCACGGGTTCCGGCGCGGAGTCGTCGGTGCCGGGCACAGCGGATACGTCCCGGTCCGTGCCCGGCGACTGGGACGGCGGCTGGCGCCGCACCGCGCCGCCGACGCTGACCGTGGCCCGCGCCCCGCTCGGCGTGAGCGACGGCCTCACCTTCCGCGCCGGCCTCGCGTCCTGGCAGAACCCCTCCTTCGACGCCGGCCTCGGGCACGCACTGCTGCCGTCCGCGCCGGTGGGCCTGATCCATGGCGTCACCGGGCGCGCCGTAGCAGGTGGCACGTACGCCGACGGCGGACCGCTGCTGTTGCGGGCGCTGCGGACGGATGCCGAGGAGGGCGAAATCCCGGCCGTGCCCGACCGTCCGGCCCCTGCCTCCGCGGAGAGCCCAGCGGGCGACAAGGGCAGCAAGGGCAGCAAGGGGAACAAGGGAGCCGGGGGAGACAAGGGAGACAACGAGGCGGCACGTACGCGGTCTTCGGCTCCGTCACACAGGTCCGGACGTTCTCCCGCCGCGGCCGGCATCCCGTCCGTCCAGCGCTCGGTGACCGCGTCCGCGCCCAGCCGTGCGCTCGTGCCCGCGGAACCCCTCGTGCCGACGGCCGCGCCAAGGACGCCGGTTCAGCGGGCCGGAGCCGAGGGCGACGCCGCCCGTGCGGTCCGGCCCGGCGATCCCGGCCGCCTGGCACGGGGGCCGGAGATTCCCGTGGTGCGGCGCATTGCCGTGGTGCCGGACACATCGGGCCGCTCCGCTGTGCCCGGGGCTCCGGCCGGCCGCCGTACCGCAGCGCAGGCCAAAGACTCCGCACGGCGGGAGCGGTCGGCGGACGGCCCCGTGCGCCCGGTGGCCGTCGGCCCCTCCCTGACCGTGGCCCGACGCATGGCCACGCCGGTACGACGGATCACCGCGCTACGGCCCGCTGCTCCGCCCACCGAGGCACCCACTCCCCCTGCCTCGGGCAAGCACGCGGCACCGACCGCCGTCACCGATGAGGCTCCTGCACCCACACCCGCTGGGCAGCACGCCGCCACCTCCGCACGACCCGGCACCCGGCCACCACTGGGCGCCCCCTTGCCCGAACTCCCCTCCACAGCCCGCCCGTTGCCCTCCCATGCGCCGGACGCGACACGACCGGAGAACGTCCCACACCCGGCTCCCGGACCGGCACTGCCGGTCGTGCAGCGCCACGTGGACACCACCTCTGCTTCCCCTCCGGGCTCGTACGGCAGCGGCCTCGCGACGCCCAAGAGCGAGGAGAGGCCGGCCGCCGCACCGGCCGGACCCGAACCGGCTCGCCGTGCCACCCCGCCCCGCCGGTCCGACGACCACCCGTCCGACGACCGCCCACCCGACGATCGCCCGTCAGGCGCCCGTCCGTCAGGCCCCCGTCCGTCAGGCGCCCGGGCCCGTGGCGGCCTGGGGGCACCTCTGCCCGCGATGCCACCGACAGCGGACGTCCCACGCGCTGCCCGCCCCGGTGGCCGGCCGCACACCCCGGCCCATCCGCCCGCTCCGCACGTCCAGCGCTCCCCCGCGCGCCCGGACCGGACCGCCGCAAGCACACCCGAGTCCCCCGCGGCCGCCTCCCCGCTGCTGGGCGCAATGGACACCGAACTCAGCAAGCCAGACGTCAACTTCGCTACCCCACAGTCAACTTCAGCCGCGGTTCCGTCCACCGCCCCGACTCCCGCCACACCCCTGGTGGCCCGGTCAGGGCCCTCCGCCGGACCCGCACCGGAGGCCCGAGCGGCCTCCTCGGACGAGCCGACGGCGCCGGCCGGCACAGCGGCGAGGGCTGTGCCCGCCTTCGCGAGCGGATCGGCGACACCGGCACGGACGCAACCCGATGGAGCCATTCCGGTCGTCGTCGCCCGGGCCGTCGGCGCTCCCGTCCACTCCCCCGCCCGCGTCCCCGCCCCCGGCCGACCCCCGGGCACCACCGGCGACCAGCCCTCAGGTGTCATCGGCGTACACCCCCTCACGCCTCCGCGTCGGCCGCCGCACCGCAGTCTTTCCCTGCTCGCCGCCCGCCGGCTCACGGTCAACACCCGTGTCCCGGAGGGCGTTGCGCCTCCTGCCGCTGTCCGCTCCACCGAGCGTCCGGTCGTGGCCGCCTCCTGGCGACGCGACCCGAACCCGCCACAGGCACAGGCACCGGCACCGGCACCGGCACCGGCACCGGCACCGGCACCGGCACCGGCACCAACGTCGTCCGCTCCCTACGTGCAGAGAAGCAGCGTCTCCCCGCCGGCGTCGACGACGTACAACTCGCCTTCGCACAGCCCGAGTTCCGCGCAAGCTCGCCGCGCCGTCCCCGTCGTACGCCCGGATCCCCCCGTCCAGCGGGCCACACCCATAAGGCCGCAGGCGCTGCCGGTGACCGATCCGCAGGCGCCGCCGACGCAGGAGCGCCCGGCGAGCCCGGCCCGGCAGACCGGCCCGCCCGTGCCCGTGGTCCGCGCCACCCGTACGACGGCCGGGGCGCGTACCGGCACCGCCCCCGCCCCGGCGACACCCCTCGTCCAGCGGGACGTGGCCGGTGCCGGTGGTGTTCCCCCCGGTGTGCCGGTGACCGCCATGCCCCCGAGGCCGGTGCAGCGGACGTCCGACAAGCCACCGGAGGCGGCGCGGAAGGCCCCGGGCAAGGACACGGTCCGGTCGGCCGGAACGTCCCAGGACCCCGGGATCGATCTGGACGAGCTGGCGCGGCGGCTGCTGGATCCGCTCGCCCGGCTGCTGCGGGCCGATCTGCGCAGGGGCCGGGAACGTGCGGGCCGGCCGTATGACGGACGGCGCTGAGGAACAGGGAACGGATGGCCAAGGGATGACGGACAACATCTTCGCGACGAGCGTGTTCTTCCGGCTCGCGATCGGCGGCAACGACCTGGGTGCCTTCCACACCTGCTCCGGGATGGGGGCGGAGGTGGAGATGGAGACCTATGCCGAGGGCGGCAACAACGGCTTCACCTGGCAGTTGCCCGGCCGGGTGACCTGGTCGAACATCACGTTCACCCGGCCGGTCACCGCCGACACGGCGAAGATCGGGCGCTGGCTCGACCAGACGCTGCGACGGGTGGAACCGAAGGACGGGGAGATCGTGGCGCTGAGGCCGGATCTGAGCCGGATCATCAGCTGGCAGGTGCTCGGCATCGTGCCGGTGCGCTGGCAGGGGCCGTCGTTCGATCCCTCGTCCTCGCAAGCCGCCGTGGAGACGCTGGAGATCGCGCATGAGGGACTGAGGCCCTCCTGATGACCACTGTGCGCACCAGCCGGGCCAGGGCGCAGCTGACCCTGAAGGAACCTCCGGCGGCGGTGGGCGCGAAGCCCGGTGGGACGATCGCGCGGCTGGCTCTGCAGTTCAATCCGAACACCCTCCAGTTGCGCAAGACCACCGAGTGGCGGCGCACCCCGTCGCGGATGGCCGGGCAGTCGGCGCTGCCGGAGTTCGTGGGCAGCGGGCCTCGGGAGCTGAGTCTTGAGGTCTTCCTCGACGCGACGTCGACGCATGACAACTCGGTCGAGCAGGCCGTGGAGACGCTGATGAAGGCGTGCGTGCCGAGTCCGGCGAGCCTCGCGCGGAAGAAGCCGGCCAGTCCGTGGGTGCGGTTCGAGTGGGGTACGGCCCGCACGACGTCGTTCGACGGGGTGCTGTCGAGCCTGTCGGTGACGTACACGCTGTTCGACGTGGACGGCAAGCCGCTGCGGGCGACCTGTGCGCTGTCGGTGGAGGAGGCGAGCGTCGACCCGCCGGGGCAGAACCCGACGTCCGGTGCGCGCACCGCCCGCAGCACGCACACGGTGGTGGCGGGGGACAGTCTCGCGCTGCTGGCGTGGCGGGAGTACGGCGACGCGACGGCCTGGCGGGTCATCGCGGAGGCGAACGGGATCGACGACCCGATGGCCCTGGCGCCCGGCACCGAACTGGTGGTGCCGGCGCTCGGGGACGCGGGCGGTGAGGAGGAGCGGTGACCACACCCGAGGCGCGCGGCGGCCGGTCGTTCGCGGCGGACCCCGTCGTGGAGGCGCCCGGTGAGCTGCCGCGGATCTGGGCGGCCCAGCTGGTGAGCTGTGTGGTGGACGAGAACGTGGGTCTGCCGGACACCGCCGTGCTGACCTACCGCGATCCCGACCACGAGTTCCTGAGGTCGACCGGTATCACGCTCGGCACCCCGCTGCGGGTGTCGGTGGTGACGGTCGCCGGGCAGGCGCGCGAGCGGCTGTTCAACGGCGAGGTCACGGCCGTGGAGATCGACCGGGACTCCACCGGGTCGTTCACCGTCGTACGTGCCTACTCGGTCGCGCACCGGCTGCAGCGCGGCCGGAGGGTGGTGGCGTACCGCAACATGACGGCCGCCGCCATCGTGCGCAAGGTGGCCGCCGGGGCGGGGCTGCCGTGCGGGAAGGTGGAAGCCGCGCCGGTGACGTACAAGCAGCTGTCGCAGGCCAATGTCTCCGACTGGGACTTCCTGCAGTATCTGGCGGGCGAGAGCGGTGCGCTGGTGCGAGTGGACGACCAGGGAGTGCTGCAGTTCACCAAGCCCGAGAAAGCCTCGGGTGCGCCCGCGCCGTCGACGCCGGCCACGCAGAGCCCGATGGTGCTGGAGTACGGGCGGAATCTGCTCGCGCTGCGGGCCGCGCTGTCGGGAGCGGACGGGGCGGCCCAGGTCGAGGTGCGCGGCTGGGACGTCACCACGAAGACGCCGCTCGTGGCCCGGCAGCAGTCCGTGACCAGCGACACGGTACTGCCCGGTCTGGCCCCGGAGTTCGGCGCCCGGTTCGGGAAGTCGGCGAAACTGACGGTGACGGACACGCCGTACCGGACGCAGGCCGAGACCACCGCGGCCGCCGCTGCGGTCGCCGGTCAAGTGAGCGCCGGGTTCGGTGAGTTGGAGGCGGTGGCCGAGGGCAATCCGCGGCTGCGGGCGGGCCTGCCGGTGGCGCTCGGCAATGTGGGGCCGGCGTTCTCCGGCCGGTACACGGCGACGGCGGTGCAGCACAGCCTGGAGCCGCACGGTGGCTACCGGACCACGGTATGGGTGAGCGCCAGCCCGGACCGTTCCCTGGCGGGCCTGGTGACCGGCGCGAACGCACCCGGGCGCGGGCCGCGCATGCCGGGTCTGGCGATCGGCGTGGTGACGGACGTGCGTGAGCCGGGGGGCGCGCAGAGCGGCGGGGTCCGGCTCACCTTCCCCTGGCTGGACGACACGTACGTGACCGACTGGGTGCGAACCGTGCAGTGGGGCGGCAAGGGTGGCGGGGGTGTGGTGAGTCCCGAGGTCAACGACGAGGTGCTGGTCGGCTTCGAACAGGGGCTGCTGGACCGCCCGTACGTCATCGGGGGTCTGTACAACGGCGTGGACCGGCCCTCGCCGCACGACGTGCCGCTGGTCGACGCGACCAGCGGCAAGGTCAACCGCCGTTCCGTTGTGTCGCGTTCGGGGCACCGGCTGGAGCTGCTGGACACGCCCGCACCGGGCCCGTCCGGGGTGCGGCTGCGCACCGCGGACGAGCGGCTGGAGGTGCTGCTGGACGACCGGCACGACCGGATCGAGCTGACGGTGTACGCGGCCGGCGGCCGGCGGGCGGTGTCCTCGGTACGGCTGGACGAGCACGGCATCACGCTCGACGCGACGACCGGCAAGGTCAGCGTGAAGGGCGGCAGCGTGGAGATCGACGGCACCGGCGCGGTCAAGGTCGGCGGCCGGTCGGTGAGCGTCGCCGGGCAGGCGGACCTCACGCTCGACGGCGGTCTGCTCGGTGTGCTGAAGGCGGATCTCGTGCGCATCAACTGACGTCGACCCGAGCTGTTTCCACGGCCGTCGAGGCCATGACCACCCCTTCGGAGAGGAGCCCGGCATGCCCGCCGCAGCCCGTACCGGCGACCCCACCAGTCACGGGGGTGTGATCGCCACCCCGCCGCCCGGCGCCGCCGCGGCGGTGGCGCGTGTGCTGATCGGCGGCCGTCCCGCCGCCGTCGTGGGCAGCCTGCACACCTGTGTGATGCCCCCGCACGCGGCCCTGGGCCCGGCCAATGTGATCCTGCCGAGCCCGGCCGCGCTCCTCTCGGGCGAGGTGCTCATCGGCGGGCTGCCGGCCGCCCGGATGGGCGACACCACCGCGTGCGGCGCGACCGTTCAGCTCGGCGCCCTGAACGTGCAGATCGGAGGGGTGTGATGAGCGAGCGGTTCATCGGGCGCGGCTGGGCGTTCCCGCTGCGGGTGGGGCCGACCGGCGGGATCGCCATGGTGGAGCGGGAGCGGGAGATCGAGGAGGCGATCCGGCTGGTGCTGGGCACTGCGCCCGGCGAGCGCCCGATGCGGCCCGAGTTCGGCTGCGGCATCCACGACTACGTCTTCGCACCCGGTGACGGCGCCACCGCGGGGCGGATCGCACAGGCGGTGCGGGAGGCGCTGGAGCGGTGGGAGCCGCGGATCACGGTGGACGACGTGGCGGTCGCCTTCGACGCGGTGGACGACGGAACCCTCTACATCGACGTGCGCTACACGGTGCGCTCCACCAACGACCGGCGCAATCTGGTGTTTCCCTTCTACACGATCCCCTCCGAGGAGGGGGCCGAGGAAGCGGTCGCGGACTGATGGCCCTGCCCTCCCCCAACCTGGACGACCGGCGGTTCCAGCAACTCGTCGACGAGGCGAAGCGGTACGTGCAGCAGCGCGCCCCGGAATGGACCGACCACAACGTCTCCGATCCGGGCGTCACCCTGATCGAGACGTTCGCCTATCTCGTGGACCAGCTGCTGTACCGGCTGAACCGGGTGCCGGACAAGAACTACACCGCCTTTCTCGACCTGCTGGGCATCCGGCTGTTCCCGCCGGCGGCTGCCTCGGCCGAGGTCGACTTCTGGCTGTCGGCACCGCAGCCCGACACGGTGACGCTGCCCGCCGGGACCGAGGTGACGACGGCGGACGGCGACACGGAGGAGCCCGTGGTGTTCGCGACCACGGACGAACTGCGGGTCGTACCCGCCGAGTTGATCCGGCTGGTGACCGCGCCCCGCACCGGCGACCAGGCCGACCGGACGCGTGAGCTGACCGAGGGCCGGGACGTACGGTGCTTCCAGGCGGCCCCCGAGCCGGGGGACGCGGTGCTGTTCGGGCTGCCCGCGGCGGTACCGCGGTGCATCGTCGCCGTGCGGCTGGACAGCCGGGTGGAGGGCGTCGGGGTGGACCCGCGCCAGCCGCCGCTGGTGTGGGAGGCGTGGGACGGCGTGCGCTGGCAGGTGTGCGAGACCGGCTCGGACACCACCGGCGGTCTGAACCGGCCCGGTGAGGTCATCGTGTACGTCCCGGCCGGGCACACCGCGTCGGTGATCGGCGGCACGCGGGCCGGATGGCTGCGCTGCCGGGCCACCGAGGCGGAGCCGGGCCAGCCGTTCTACTCGGAGTCCCCGACCGTGCGCGAGGCCACGGTGTTCACGGTCGGCGGCACCATCACCGTCGAGCACGCGGAGACGGTTACGGACGTGCCGCTCGGATCGTCCGAGGGGGTGCCGGGGCAGACGTTCCGGCTCGGCCGGCCGCCGGTGCTGCTGGACGGCGAGCCACCGGTGGTGGAGGTCTCCTCGGCCGACGGCTGGCGGCGCTGGGAGGTGGTCGAGCACTTCGGCCGCTCGGGCCCCACCGACCGGCATGTCCAAGTCGACGCCACCACGGGCGAGTTCACCTTCCCGCCCGCGCTGCGTGAGCCGGACGGCACGCTGCGGCCGTGCGGGGCGGTGCCGGAGAAGGGCGCCCGGATCCGGGTGTCCCGCTATCGCACCGGCGGCGGTCCGGCCGGCAATGTGGCCCGGGGCGCGATCTCGGTGCTGCGCAGCTCGGTGCCGTACGTCGCGCGGGTGACCAACCGGGAGGCGGCGCGCGGCGGGGTGGACGGGGAGAGCGTCGCCAACGCCAAGCTGCGGGCCCCGGACGCGCTGCGGATGCAGGAACGGGCGGTGACGGCGGAGGACTACGAGATCATCGCCCGGCAGGCGGCTCCTTCGGTGCGCCGGGTGCGCTGTCTGCCCGCCGCTGAGGGCGCGGGTGCGGTGCGGGTGCTGGTGGTGCCGGACGCGGTGGCCGACGAGGGCGACCGGCTCCGCTTCGAGCAGCTGATCCCGTCGGACCAGGTGCTCGCCACGATCACCGAGAGCCTGGACGAACGACGGCTGATCGGGACCCGGTTGGTGGTGGAGCCGCCGGTCTACCAGGGCGTCACGGTCGTCGCCCGGCTCGCGGCGGCACCCGGGGAGACCGACCGGGTACGGGACGCGGCCCTCGCCGCGCTCTTCGGGTACCTCAATCCGCTGCACGGCGGACCGGACGGCACCGGATGGCCGTTCGGGCGGCCCGTGCAGTACGGCGAGATCTTCGGCCTGCTGCAACGCGCCACCGGCAACGCGCTGGTGGAGGAGATCCGGCTGTTCCCCGCCGACCCGGTCACGGGCCGCCGGGGCGCTCCGGCGGACCGCGTCGACGTGACCCCGGGCGCGCTGGTGTTCTCGCACCAGCACCAGGTCGTCGTACAGCCCCTGGAGCCGGGAGGCCGGGCATGAGCCGCGCCGCCGTACCCGGCCTGCCGAGCCGGCACCCCATCGGCGGGCTGCTGCCCGCGCTGTACGCCGACGACGATTTCGCCCAGCGCTTCACCGCCGGTCTGGACACGGTCCTCGCCCCGGTGTTCGCCACCCTCGACAATCTGCCCGCCTATCTCGACCCGCGCATCGCGCCGCTCGACTTCGTGGCCTGGCTGGCGTCCTGGGTGGGCGCCGACGACGACCCCGGGTGGCCTGCTGAACTGCGCCGCGAGGCGGTCGTCCGCGCGGTGGAGCTGCACCGGCGGCGCGGCACCCGGCGCGGGCTGGTCGAGCGGCTGTGGCTCACCCTCGGGGTGAACGCCGACGTCAGCGGCGACGGCACGGCGGTGTGGTCCCGCACCGCGGGCGCCGACCTGCCCCCGGAGCCGTCCGAAGAGGTACTGGTCCGGGTGTGGCCGGGCCGCGACCCGGAGGTGGACGAGGGCCGGGTCCGGGAGGTCGTCCGGTCCCTGTGTCCGGTGCATGTCTCGTGCCGGGTGGAGATCCTGCCCGGCCCGCCCGCCGACGAAGGGAGGTGACGCCATGCGCGCCTGTCCCGCGTGCGGGGCGTCCAACGACCCCGCTGACGACTTCTGCGGCAACTGCGGGGCCTACCTGGGCTGGTCCGAGGAGGGTTCGCGCGATACGTCCGCCCCGCCGGCCGCACCGGAACCGCCGGCCCCACCCGCCCCGGCGGCCGACGAAACCGCCGCTTCCCGTCCTTCGACGTCCCGCACGTCACCCTCTCCCGCACCCCGTACCTCGTCCCTGCGGACCAGGCTGACGGGGCGGTCCCGGCGGAGTTCGGACGACACGCCCGAGCCGGAGCGAGCCCAGGAGGCCCTGGCTCCGGTGGCCCCGGTGCCGGCATCACCGGTCACGGACGGGCCCCCGGGAGACAACGACCTTACAGAGGGCGCGAGTTCGGGCCAAGGGATCGGCGCGGGTGGCGCGGAACGCGGTGCGGACGAGCAGGGCCCCACCACATCCCGCACCCCCGACACCGCCTCCACCCCGTCCGGCACCCCCGACACCGCCACCGCGCCCCCGCCCGCTCCGGCTCCGCCGGTCCGCCCGGCCGCACCTGCCCCTCCGGTCCACCCCGCCGCCTCCGTCTCGACGCCGTCCTCGCCGCCGCAGTCCGAGGACGTCGGGCCCGTGCAGCCCGCGAAGCCGGTCGCACCGCGTCCTGTCGTGCGGGCGGCGGCCGTGCCGGAGGAGGAGGTGTCCGGTGTGCCGTGCCCGGTGTGCGGCACACCCAATCCGCCCGGCCGCCGGTTCTGCCGCCGCTGTGCGAGCCTGCTCACCCCGGCGGCGGACCGGGCGCCGCTGCCCTGGTGGCGGACCATCTGGCCGCTGCGGCGCCGGGTGCGGGCGGGGTCCGGGCGGTGGATCCGGGTGCTGGTCACCCTGGCCGTGATCCTGGCGCTGTGCGTGGGCGGGTTCTTCCTGCTGCCCGCCGGGCGCGCCCTGTTCGAGGACACCCGCGACAAACTCGGCGGCGTCAAGGCCGTCACTCCGGTGGCCGTCCACGCGAGTGCCGAGGTGCCCGGCCATCCGGCGAAGAACACCACGGACGGGCTCAGCAACCGCTACTGGGGCGCACCCGGCGCGGGGGCCTCGATCACGTACACCTTCGGCAAGCCGTTCCGGATGGTCGACCTCATCATCACGAACGGCGCGTCGAACGAGCCCGAGGAGTACGACCGTGAGGCGCGGGCGCTCCGGATGGACATGGAGGTCACGTCGGCCGACGGGACGGTGCACCGCAAGGAGATCGACCTCGGCGACAAGGCGGGATGGCAGACCGTCACGACCGGGATCGACGACGTGGTGAAGGTGCGGCTGGTGCTGGGGTCGGTCACCGGGCTCACGGCTCGGCGTCATGTCGCCGTCGCCGAGGTGGAGTTCTTCCAGCGGAGCTGACACCCGGGCGGCAAGGGCGGGGTCAGCGGGGGGCGTCCATGCGCTGGGTGCCGATGACCGACAGCAGCCGGAGCGCCTCCTCGGAACGCGAACCGGGGACGGCGGTGTAGATGACGACCTGCTGGTCCCGGTCGGTGAGGTCGAGGGCGTCGCAGTTGACGGTGACCGCCCCGACCAGCGGGTGCTGGAAGGTCTTGCGCAGGGTGGGTGCCACGGCCACGTCGCGGGAGGCCCACAGCCGGGCGAACTCCTCGCTGCCGTCGAGGAGTTCACGGATCAGCCCGGTCACCTCGGGATCGTCCGGGTAGCGGGCCGCGGCGGTGCGCAGCCGCCGGGCCGCGTGGCGGGCGAACGCGTCGGCGTCGGACACGCCGTACAGCCGGCGTCCCCCGGGGCGCGGCCCGAGGAAGGCCCGGCGGGCGAGGTTGCGGTCGCGGCGGGGCAGAGCCGAGAAGTCCTCCATGAGGGCGGCCGCCAGCTCGTTCCAGGCGAGCACCTCCAGCGTGGCGGAGGTGACGAAGGCGGCGGACCCCGGCAGCCGGTCCACCAGATCGAGGATGCTCTGCCGCACCTCGCGCGGGGGTCCGGGCGGCGGCTCCACCGGGGCGCCGGCCAGGAGGTGGAGGTGGTCGCGTTCGGCGTCCGTCAGCCGCAGGGCCCGGGCCAGCCCGGTCAGCACCTCACGGGACGGGCGCGGGCCTCGGGCCTGCTCCAGCCGGGTGTAGTACTCGGTCGAGATGTACGCCAGCTGCGCCACCTCCTCGCGGCGCAGGCCCGGTGTGCGGCGGCGCGGCCCGGCGGGCAGGCCCACGTCGGCGGGGCCGATCCGCTCGCGCCGGCTGCGCAGGAAGGCCGCCAGTTCCGTTCTGTCCACACCCCCAGTGTGCGCGGGCGCCGGGTGGCCGATCCAGGTACCGCCGGTGCCTGGATGAGCCCTGCTCACGGGCGCAGGCTCGCTGCCATGGAGAACAACACACAGACCGTCGGGACATCCGCCTCGGCCGCTCCCGGCCTGCTGGCGGGCAAGGTCGCCTTCGTGACGGGTGCCGGGCGCGGGATCGGCGCCGCCGCGGCCCGGCTCTTCGCCCGGGAAGGGGCCCGGGTGCTGCTCGCGGCCCGTACGGAGGCCCAGCTGAAGGCGGTGACCGAGGAGATCCGGGCGGCGGGCGGCACCGCGGACTTCGTGGTGTGCGATCTCGCCGAGCCGGAGAGCGTACGGGCCGCGGTGGACCGTGCCGTCGGCCTCCACGGCCGCCTCGACATCGCCTTCAACAACGGGGCGACGATCCAGCGGCCCGGCCCGCTGGACGAGCTGCCGGAGGCCGACTTCGACCACGTCTACACGGTGAACCTCAAGGGCGTGTGGCTGGCCATGGCCGCGGAGGTCGCCGCCATCCGGGCGACCGCCGGGACGGGCGCCATCGTCAACAACTCGTCCGTCGGCAGCCTGCGGGCCAACCCCGAACTGCCCGCGTACGGCGCGATGAAGCGGGCGGTGAACAGCCTGACGGAGTCGGCCGCCGTGACGTACGGACCCGAGGGGATCCGGGTCAACGCCATCGCACCCGGCAACACGCTGACCGAGATGATCCGGGCCTGGGAGGAGGAGTCGCCCGGACTCCAGGACCGGCTCACGGCCCTGACGCCGCTGCGCCGCGCGGCCGACCCCGGGGAGATCGCCGAGGCCGCCGCCTGGCTGCTGAGCGACCGCGCCTCCTTCGTGACCGGCACGGTGCTGCGGGTCGACGGCGGCGCTCGGGCCTGAAGTCCCCGGAGGTCAGCCGAGGCCGAGCACGCTCATCGTGTGCTCGGCCATGCGCTGCTCGCCGAGCGCGTCGGGGTGCACGGGGACGATGTTCGTCCCGAAGAGGAGCGGCTCGATCCACCGGGTGCCGAGCGCCTGGCACGCGTCGTGCCCCGCGGAAACCTGGGAGAAGTCCACGTACGTGGCCCCGGTCTCCTCGGCGGCGCGCTCGACGACGGCGTTGAGGTGGGCCTGCAGGGCGTGCAGGTACGGCACGTCGCCTTCGGCGATCGGCAGCTGGGCGAAGCAGGACGGGTCGGCCGTGGCGGGCGTGATCCACGGGTAACCGAGCACCGCCACCCGGGCGTTGGGCGCTTTGGCCCGTACGGCGCTCAGCGCGCTCTTCAGCGCGGGGTAGGTGTTCGTGTCGATCGCGTCGTCGAAGGACGTGCCGTACGTGTCCTTGCAGGGGCTGCCCTTGCCGCCGCTGAGGATCCCCGCGGTGCCGCAGTCCAGGATGGCGTTGATGAAGGTGCCGTTGTCGTTGCCGCCGATGGTCAGGGTCACCAGGTCGGTGTCCGCGGTGACGGCGTCCGCCTGCGGGGCGACCCCGGGGTACTGGGACGCGGTGAAGTCCTTGGTCTGGGCGGCCCCGCAGGTGACGTCCGTCAGCCGGGCGCCGGTGCGGGCGGCGATGACGTGGGGGTAGTTGGCCGTGGAGCGCAGGCACAGCAGGTTGCCGAGGTCGACGGGAAGGACTCCGGACGCGGCGCTGTAACTGTCGCCGAGGGCGGCGTAGTTCAGGGGGGTCGCGGCCTGGGCGGGCGCGGCGGTGAGGCCGAGGGCCAGCGCCCCGGCGAGTGCGGAGGTCGCGGCGATGACACGGCGCAGGGCAGGCTTGGGCATGGCAGGTGCTCCCTCTTCTCGGGGTGGGGGTGCGCGAGAAAGCGGCGGCTCGGAGCAAGGGGAGTGCCGGAGCAGGGGAGTTACTTCGGGGTTCTACCGATAAGTAATGTGAGGGTGGCGCACCCTGGAGTCAACGTTGTCGACGGAGATTCTTAAGACGCTGACGACGTGCGAGTTGCCCGGAGATCATGGGGACTTGGGCGAGGGACGGGAGGGGTGCCGTGGGTGGAGTGAGTGGAGTGGGGCGCCGGGGTACGGGACGGGGTGGCTGGGACGACCCGGGGGCGGGCAAGGGGCTGCGGATCGCGGCGGGAGTGGCCATGTGGGGCGGTCTGGCGTGCGTCCTCGCCGGTGTCGCCGGGTTCTTCGTGCGGGAGAGCCGGCCCCGGGTGTGGCACGGATCCTGGTGGCAGATCGGCGGGCTGATCGCCGTAGGACTCGCGGGAATCATGGTCGATGAGGGGATCGGGAGACACGTCCGGCGGATCGAGCGCTTCCTCGCGTACCGGACGATGCTGGAGAACCCGGGCCGTACGAGCGTGCACCCGGATGCCGACCCCGGTGTCTTCCGGCTGCTCTCGCCGCTGCACAGCCCCGTGCCCTTCCGCGACCGCGAGGACGAGCTGGCCCGGCTGCGGGCCTGGTGCGACGGCGAGGCGGACCCGCACCCGGTGCTGCTGCTCGCCGGTGCCGGCGGGGTCGGCAAGTCCCGGCTGGCGCTGGAGCTCGCGCGGGCGCTCGGCGAGGACTGGACCGCCGGACGGCTGCTGTCCGCGCACACGCACACGGTGTTTCGAGCACTGCGCGACCGTGGCAGGCCCGCGCTGGTCGTCGTGGACGACGCCGACATCTGCTCCGACCTCGACAGCCATATGCACTCCCGGGTGCGCGCGGACGTGGTCCCGCTGCTCGACGCGTTCCGCAGGCGCCCCCAGGACGGGCCGCCGGTGCGGTTGCTGTTCGTCGTGCGGCACGCGGAGCGGTTCCGCGCGGTGGTCTCCGAGGAGCTGGGCCAGGACCATCGCAGCCGTGACACCCGGTACCTCATCGACGAGGCTTCCGTGCTCGATCTGGCGCCGCCCGTGCTCGACCGCGCCGCCCGGGCCGAGCGCCACGCGCAGGCCCTCGCCGCCTTCACCGCCGTACTCGGGGACGCCCCCGCCGATGCCCCGCGCGCCGCGGCCCCCGCGCCTGACGGCCAGACCCTTCTGGACCTGCACGCCCAGGCCCTGGTCACCGCACTGACCGGCGGACCCGCACCCCACGCCTTCGAGGACATCGCCGCCGTCCTCTTCGAGCGGGAGCGGGACCGCTGGCGGCGCGGTGCCGCGTCCTTCACCGCCCCCGGAGTCGCCGCGCTGCCCGGCTTGTCCGACCACCCCGAGCTGCCCGAACGCGTCATGCTGGCCATGCTGTTGAACAGCCATCGGGAGTACGTCGCCGCCACGCACCTCGTCGAACGGCTCCCCGGATTCGAGGGGCTGGACCGGGACCGGGCCTGGACCGAGACGTACGCGTGGGTGCGCTGGGCCCTCGCGCTGCACGGCGGCACGCGGACGGCCGAACGCATGGCGGAGCCCTGGATCGGGCCGGAGCGGTTCACCAACTGGTTCCTCACCACGCGGCTGCGCGCCGAGCCGGAACTGTTCGACCGCCTCCAGTCGGGGCTGACCATGCGCCGGGCCGAGCATGCGGCGGCCCTGCTGTGCCGGGCCTGCGAGGACTTCCCCGAGGCGGGAGAGAACCTGCGGCGGTTCGTCGCGGCGGCCCCGCCGGGGCACGGCTACGGCGCCCTGCGCGCCGCCCTGACGCTCGCGCATCCCGAGCGGGTCGACCCCTGGATCGCCGAGGGCCTGCGGAAGCTGGAGCCCGAGATCCGCACCGCCTTCACCAACAGCGCCGTGTACGGCCTGGCACGGGTCACCGATCCCGAGCTGCTGCCGCGTTCCTTCGCCGTCCTGGCCGGCACGTACCAGCAGCTCAAGCGGGCCGAGGCGAAGAAGGAGCGACGGCGGAAGTGGGACCAGCGATGGCAGGCACTTCTCAAGAGGGCCTGACGGCCGGCACGGCGAGGCCACCTCTTACGGAGTCATGACGTGCCGGCCACGCCACCCGGTCATGGGGCGGTCCAGGGCTAGCGTGACCGTATGCGTGTACTGGTCACCGGCGGTGCCGGGTTCATCGGGTCCCATGTCGTCGAGGCGCTGCGGGCCGGCGGGCACGAGCCGCTGGTGTACGACGTCCGGGAGGATCCCGGCGCGGATGTGCGCAACCCGGCGGCGGTCGCCCGGGCGCTGGCGGGCGTGGACGCCGTGTGTCACCAGGCGGCGATGGTCGGGCTCGGCCACGGTGTCGCCGACGCGGCGGAGTACGTCTCGCGCAACGATCTGGGTACGGCCGTCCTGGTCGCGGCCATGGCGGAGACGGGGGTACGGCGCCTGGTGCTGGCCGGGTCCATGGTGGTGTACGGGGAGGGCCGTTACGCGTGCCCGCGACACGGTGTCGTACGCCCCGGTCCCAGGACGGCGGCCGACCTCGACGCGGGCCGGTTCGAGCCCGCCTGCCCGCGCTGCGGGGCGGAGCTGAGCCCGGGGCTGGTCGGCGAGGACGCCCCGGCCGATCCGCGGAACGTGTACGCGGCGACCAAGCTGGCCCAGGAACACCTGGCCGCCGCGTGGGCCCGCAGCACGGGCGGATCGGCGGTGTCCCTGCGCTACCACAATGTGTACGGCCCCCGGATGCCGCGCGACACCCCGTACGCAGGGGTCGCCTCCTTCTTCCGCTCGGCACTCGCCCGGGGTGAGGCCCCGCGGGTGTTCGAGGACGGACGGCAGCGGCGGGACTTCGTCCATGTACGGGACGTGGCGGAGGCCAACGCGGCAGCTCTGGAGGCGGCGGCCGCCCCGGGTGTCCTCACGGTGTACAACACCGGCAGCGGCGAACCTCGTACCGTCGGTGAGATGGCCCGGGCCCTGGCCGACGCCTGCGGCGGTCCCCGGCCTGTGGTCACCGGGGAGTACCGGCTGGGCGACGTACGGCACATCACCGCGGACTCCTCCCGTCTGCGCGCCGAGCTGGGGTGGAAGCCGCAGGTCGGGTTCGCGCAAGGCATGCGCGAGTTCGCGCGGGCGGAACTGCGCGAGGGGTGAACACGGGCCTGCGGTGTGCCCCTTGGGAGGTCAGGCGACGGCGGCCCCCTCGTGCCGGCCGGGCTGCCGCGCCCACCGGACCGCCGCCGGCGCCACACACCCCACGCTCAGGAAGACACCGCCCATCAGCGGCCGGCCGAGCGTGCCGCCGCAGTGGAAGACGCCCGCGTACTCGCCCTGCGCGTGGGCAGGGCGAGGGTGTAGCGCAGCTCGAACGAGCCCGCCGCGTAAAGAAATTCAGCGAGGGTGTGCACGCCTACGCCGAGCAGGATCAGCACGACGGCACCCCAGGCGGACATCCCGTCGACGAAGCTGACGGTGGCTGACGATTCCCGCGACTCACGCCGTCGGAAAAGGCAGAGTCACCTCGAAACTGCACCCCCCGGGAATGTTGCGGACGCTCGCCCGGCCCTGGTGGGCCTCGACGATGCCTCGGACGATGGCCAGCCCCAGCCCCGCCCCCGCCGGGGGTGTGCGGGCGTCGGTGCCGCGCCAGCCGGTGTCGAAGACGCGGGGGAGGTCTTCCTCGGGGATGCCTCCGCAGCCGTCGGTGACGGAGAGGACCACCCCGTCGGGGGTGCGTTCGGCGGCGATCGCGACCGTGCCGTCGGGCGGGGTGCGGCGGATGGCGTTGACCAGGAGGTTTCCGAGGACGCGGGTCATCTCCTTGGCGTCGACCTCCACGGGGACGGGTTCGACGCCGTCGCCCACCAGCCGTACACCGTGCTCCCGGGCGAGCGGATCGGCCCCGGCCAGCGCGTCGCCTACGAGGTCGTACAGGGAGATGCGGCTGGGGCTCAGGGGGAGGGTGCCCGCATGGATGCGGGAGAGTTCGAAGAGATCGCCGACCATGTCGTTGAGGCGTTCGACCTCGGTGCGGATCTGTTTGAGGTAGCGGTCCGGGTCGGCCGCCACGCCGTCCTCCAGCGCCTCCGACATGGCGCGCAGGCCGGCCAGGGGGGTGCGCAGGTCGTGGGAGATCCAGGCGACCAGTTCGCGCCGTGACTTCTCCAGCGCCCGCTCCCGCTCGCGGGATTCGGCCAGGCGTGCGCTCGTCGTGGCCAACTCGCGGCTGAGCGCGTCCAGTTCGGCGGTGGTGGGGCCGTGCGGGGCCGCGAAGGCTCCCGCGTCGCCGAACGAGCGGGCGGCGTCGGCGAGTTCGCGGCTGCGGGCGACGACCCAGCGGCCGAGGAGCAGCGCGGTGGCGAACGAGACCACCGCCGCCATCGCCACGACGGTGGTGACCACGGTCAGGTCGTGCGGGGACAGGAACATCGCCCAGGCCACCGCCAGCGTGCCGGCGAGCATGGCGACGACACCGACGGCCGCGACCACGGCGAGGGAGGCGGTGAGCGAGCGCCGCCGGATCAGACGCAGCACGCCCGCTCCCGTCACCCCCGCGGCGGCGGCACCGGCGAAGGCGTACAGGGCGATGAGGAGAGTGTCGCGCATGGTCAGGACGCCCCCTCGGCCGGCTCGAAGCGGTAGCCCACGCCCCAGACCGTCTGGATCAGCCGGGGGCGGGCCGGGTCGTCCTCCACCTTGCCGCGCAGGCGGCGGACGTGGACCGTGACGGTCGACAGGTCGCCGAAGTCCCAGCCCCAGACCTCACGCATCAGGTCCTCGCGGCTGTAGGCCCGGCCCGGGTGCCGCAGGAGGAAGGCCAGCAGGTCGAACTCTCGCAGGGTGAGGGCCAGTTCGGTGCCGTTCTTGGTGGCCCTGCGGGCGGCCGGGTCGACGGTGAGGCCGGCCGCGGCCAGCCGGTGCCCGGTGCCGCCGGCGGGGCGGCTGCGGCGCAGGACCGACTCCACGCGCAGGACCAGTTCGCGGGGGCTGAAGGGCTTGGTGACGTAGTCGTCGGCGCCGACCTCCAGGCCCAGGATGCGGTCGTCCTCGTCGCCGCGCGCGGTCAGCATGACGACCGGCACGGGGCCGTCGTCCCGCATCCGCCGGCAGACCTCCAGGCCGTCCATGCCGGGCAGCATCAGGTCGAGCACCACCAGGTCGGGCCGGTGCGCGGCGGCGCGGGCCAGGGCCATGGGGCCGTCATCGGCGCGGTCGACCGTGAAGCCGGCGCGGTGCAGATATCCGGTGACGACCTCGGCGACGGTCGGATCGTCGTCCACGACCAGGATCCGGGCCGTCGGCTCGGCGGCTTCGGTCCCGTGGGGCTCGTACGGTGCGTGCATGCCTCCAGCGTCGCACCGCCAGGTCGGCACCACCGGGGCCGCCCGGTCCGGCGTCCGCGTTTCGTAAGGTCCTGGAGCCCGAAATGCCCTATTGACGTTCGTAGGGTGAGACTGTGACGACCACTTCCACGGACGTCGACGTGGTGCTGCCCTGTCTGGACGAGGCCGAGGCCCTGCCCTGGGTGCTCGGCCGGATCCCGGCCGGCTGGCGCGCCCTCGTCGTCGACAACGGTTCCACCGACGGCTCCCCCGACATCGCCCGCGCGCTCGGCGCGACGGTGGTGCACGAGCCACGGCGCGGCTTCGGCGCCGCCTGCCACGCGGGACTGACCGCGGCCACCGGCGACATCGTGTGCTTCTGCGACTGCGACGCCTCCCTCGATCCCGGGCTGCTCGAACCCTTCGTGCGGCAGGTCCACGAGGGCGCGGCCGACCTGGTGCTCGGCCGGCGCCGGCCGCAGGGGCGGGGCGCCTGGCCGGCGCACGCCCGGGCGGGCAATCTCGCCCTGGCCCGGATGCTGCGCCGCCGTACCGGGCTGCGCCTGCACGACCTGGGCCCGCTGCGCGCGGCCCGCCGCGAGGCGCTGCTCGCGCTGGACCTCACCGACCGGCGCAGCGGCTATCCGCTCCAGATGGTCGTCCGCGCGGCCGACGCCGGCTGGCGCATCACCGAGCGCGACGTGCCGTACCGGCCGCGCACCGGCACCTCCAAGGTCACCGGCACCTGGCGGGGCACCTGGCAGGCGGTGCGGGACATGAGCCGCGTGCTGGCCGAAGCCCCGGCCGAGGGGAGGTCCGTACGGTGACCACGCTCCTCGTCATCGCCAAGGAACCGGTCCCGGGGCGGGTCAAGACCCGGCTGACCCCGCCGTTCACCCCGCGGCAGGCCGCTCTCCTCGCCGAGGCCGCCCTCGTCGACACCCTGCACGCGGTGGCGGCCACCCCGGCGACCCGGCGGGTCCTCGTCCTGGACGGCTCGCCGGGCGACTGGCTGCCGCCCGGCTTCGAGGTGCTGCCGCAGTGCGCGGGCGGGCTGGACGAGCGGCTGGCGGACGCCTTCGCGCACTGCCACGGCCCGGGGCTGCTCATCGGCATGGACACCCCGCAGGTCACGCCGGACCTGCTCACCGTGGATCTCACGGACTGCGACGCCTGTCTCGGCCCGGCGGAGGACGGCGGCTTCTGGGCCCTCGGTCTTGCGACGCCCGATCCCGCGCTGCTGCGGGGCGTGCCCATGTCGGCACCGGTGACCGGGGCCGTGCAGCGGGAGCGCCTGCTGGCCGCGGGACTGCGGGTGCGTGAGCTGCCCCGGCTCCGTGACGTCGACACCGCCGCCGACGCCCACGCCGTCGCCGCCCTGGCTCCCCACAGCCGGTTCGCGGCACGGCTGGCCGACTGCACATCCGTCACCCCGCGATGACGGGCAGCTACGTCGCCTGGGCGGCAGCCGCCCCCTACGCTGCCGCGCTGCGCACCGGCCGGGGCCCGCTGTTCCTGCGCCGCACCGACGGCCGGCTGCTGCCGCTGGAGATGGAGCGCTGGTGCGCCCGCGCGGACGCCGTGGCCGCGGCCGTGCCGGACCGCTGCGAGGGCGCCGTCCTGGACGCCGACTGCGGTCCGGGCCGCCTGGTGGCGGAGCTCGCCGCCCGGGGCCGTGCCGTGCTCGGCGTCGACGTCGGCGAGGCCGCCGTCGACCACACGGTCGGCCTCGGCGGGCAGGCGCGGCGGCGCTCGGTCTTCGAGCCGTTGCCCGGCGAGGGCCGCTGGGACACCGTGCTGCTCATGGACGGCGACATCGTCATCGGCGTAGAGCCGTCCGTGCTGCTGGAGCGGGTGGCCACGCTGCTCCGCCCGGGCGGCCTGCTGATCGCCGAGACCGTGCCGGGACGCGTCGACGCACGCGCCGGGTCCAGGTGGTCGACACGGTCGGCGCGTCCCGGGCCACCGGTGCCCCGTTTCCCTGGGCGCGCCTCGGCACCCCGGCCCTGCTGCGGTACGCGCGCAGGACCGGGTGGCGGTCCGTCGCTCAGTGGTCGGCGGGCGGCCGCTGCTTCGCCGCCCTGCGCACCCCGAACGCCCGCGCCGCCATCAGCAGTGCCGAGCCGCCGAAGAGTACGGCCGTGATCAGCAGCCAGCGGGCGAGGAAGCCGTCCGGGGAGAGTCCGGTGGCGATCCGGTAGCTCTGGGCCGTCATCCCGCTGATCAGCGGGAACCACACGAGCAGGAGCAGCAGGGACAGCGCGGCCGGGACGCGTACGTACGACGTCCGGCCGCGCCGGCCGGCCGCCCCGAGGCAGCGGACGACCAGCCGGTCCGCCAGCCCGTACAGCGGCACCAGCACGAGGTCGTGCAGCAGGGCGGCGCCGACGATCCACAGCGCCACCCCGAACCAGTCACCGGCGAACAGCCGGACCCCGGCGTAGGCGGCGAGCGCGAACGAACAGGCGAGCAGCAGCAGTTGGAAGGGGCTGCCGAGGCGTACGCGGCGCGGCATCACAAGTCTCCGAAGGTCAGCCGGGCCACCCACTTGGTGTTGAGCACACCGGGTGCCGCGGGCACGATGATCCGCGCCGGCCGGCCGTGGTCGGGGGACAGTTCCTCGCCGTTGACGAACAGGGCGAGCAGTGAGCGCCCGTCGGCCACCTGGTTGGCGCGCAGGGCCGCGCGGCGGAAGGCGCCGTGGCGTTGCAGGGACTCCACGAGCACGTCCGGCGGATCACCGTCGTACCCGACGAGCGCCGCGAGGTCGCGCAGCCGCACCCCGTGCCACCACTGGTCGGCGGTCGACCATCCCTCGACGCACGCGATGGGCAACGACGAGCTGTGTTGCGGCAGTTGGAGCAGCTGGGCGCGGCTGAGCCGGACGGTGCCGGTGCGGCCGGTGACGACGAGGCGCCAGTTGTCCTCATGGCTGTCGGCCGCGGTGATCCCGGCGTAGGCGGCGGTCTTGTTGATCTGGAAGCCGTTCGGGCCGCCACCGGGGTCGGCCGTGCCGTGCGGCGCGAGCAGGGCCGTACGCCGGAAGGGCCCGCCGAGACTCTGTCCGACCGTGGTCAGGAACAGCAGCAGAGAGCCGCCGCCGACCAGTCCGAGCGCGCCCCGCCGGGACACCGTGGGCGCGTCGGGACGCGGCGGGACCAGGTCGCTCCTCTCCGTCAGCCGGTGCCGTACGGCTCGTACCGCGGTCGGGGTCTTCAGCACGGCGTGGGCCACGAAGGCGGCGAAGAAGACCCAGGCGCCGTAGAAGTGCAGCGGGTAGAAGGAGCCGGGGAAGACGTAGTCCAGCTGGACGTTGAGCACCCCGGTGGTGAACTCGAACAGGCCGCCGCCGACCAGCAACAGCAGCGAGATCCGCTCCAGCGCGTGGGCGAGGGAGCGGGCGGGCGGCAGCGCGAACAGCCTCGGCACCACCGACCACAGCTTGGCCAGCAGCACCGGGACCAGGGTGATGCCGAGCGTGACGTGCAGGCCCTGGGTGAAGCGGTACAGCCACACCGGGCCGGTGGGCCAGGCGAAGAGGTAGAAGCCCAGGACGCCCTTGTCCGGTGTCATGTCGTTCACCCGGGACAGGTCCGGGTTGTAGGCGGCGTACGACACCAGGCCGGTCACGAACAGCACGGTGACGCCGACGAGCAGGACGAGGCCGAGCACGGCGGTGAACCAGGGGCCGCGCAGCGGGCTGCGCCAGAAGCCTGGGGAGGTGGGGAGCCGGGGATGGTCGCGCATGTCCCGACCGTAGGCCGGGAAACCCCCGGAAAAGGGTGCGCGACGCATGACGAAACGCTGACGTCCGGCCGGGACAGCGGCCGCTCACCGCTCCCCCGGCCTAGCGTTCCGGTGTGATCCGCTTCCGCCACCTCGACCTGTCCCGCGCCGCACGCCGCGATCTGTACGCCGTCCTCGCCGCCGCTCTGCTCGTGACGGCGGCCGTCCTGGTCGGCCGGCACATCCAGGACACCCGCCACACCCTGTACGTGCACTGGCCGCCGCTGTTCGCCGACTGGGACCCGCACCTCGGCCCCGGCACTCCGGCGGCCCTGGCGGTGGCGGCGGCCGTCGTGGCGTACGGCCCCGCGCTCGCCGCCCGGCTGTCCTGGCGGGCGCTGCTCGCGGCGGTCTGGGCGAGCGCCGTGGCCTGGATCTTCTCCCTCGCGTCGATCGACGGCTGGCAGCGCGGCATCGCGGGCAGGCTCACCACGACCAACGAGTACCTGCGGGTCATCGGCCGCTTCCACGACATCCCGGCCACCCTGCGCGACTTCACCCACCACATCGTCGACGGCACCCCTCACCCCTGGCCCGCGCACATCGCCGGGCACCCGCCGGCCGCCACGCTCACCTTCGTCCTGCTGGACCGGATCGGGCTGCGCGGCGGCGGCTGGGCCGGGGTGTGGGTCATCGTCGCGGGCGCGACGGGGTGTGCCGCCGTGCTGATCGCGCTCCGGGCCCTCGCCGACGAGACGCTCGCGCGCCGGGCCGCGCCGTTCCTGGTGCCGGCCCCGGCCGCGGTGTGGCAGGGCGTCTCCGCGGACGGCTGGTTCGCCGCCGTCGCCGCCTGGTCCGTGGCCCTGCTCGCCCTCGCCGTGACGCGCCGCTGCCTGGGGTGCGCGGCGGCCTCGGGCCTGCTGTTCGGCCTGACCTGCTATCTGTCCTACGGCCTCACGCTCTTCGCGCTGATCGGCGCGGCGGTGCTGGTGCTCGGCCGGTCCGGACCGCGGGCGCGCCCCCTGCTGGTGCTGCCGCTGCTCGCCGGACTGGCCGTGGTCCCGGTGGTGTTCGCGCTCGCCGGTTTCAACTGGTGGGAGGGCTACCACCTGCTCGTCACGCGTTACCACCAGGGCGTGGGCGGCACCCGGCCGTACGGCTACTGGGTGTGGGCCAACCTCGCCTGTACGGCGATCATCACCGGCCCGGCCACGGTGGCGGGTCTGCGCCGCACGACCGCCGTGCTGCTGCGCCGCCGTGGCTCCCGGACCGCGCGGCCCGCTCCCGCGTCCGTCCGGCTCGCGGTCCTGGTGACGGCCGCCCTGCTCGCGCTGCTGATCGCCGACCTGTCCGGCATGAGCAAGGCGGAGACGGAACGCATCTGGCTGCCGTTCGCCCTGTGGCTGCTCCCGGCCTGCGCCCTGCTCCCCCGCCCCCGCGCCTGGCTCACCGCCCAGGCCGTGCTCGCCCTGCTCATCAATCACCTTCTTTTCACGGGCTGGTGACGTGATGTCAACTTCCCGCTGACTGCAGACACGCGTGTCCTGGTGTGCGTGAGTGCCTCGGTCACGGGACTCGCGGGTCCGGAAGCATGAGTGTTCGCTCATCGAATGCGTGACCTTTTCCGGTGGTGGTCGTTGGGTGTGGTGACCGGATGTTCGGCCGGCACGGGGGGGTGAGGGTGTGGGCGCGCTGCGGGAGATGGCGGCGCCGTTCGTCACGCTCGGGCCGTCCGGTGTTGCGGTCCGCACTCGGTTCAAGCATCTGACCTCCGAGCACGAGAAGGTTCTTCGTCTGGTCGGTGATCTGCTCGGCACCCTCGCCTGCCGTGACCTCAAAGCGCGGTGTGCTGCCGGGCTGGGCCATGACACCGGGCATTGGGCCGAGCGCAAGCGCGCCCTGACGCAGGAGCCCTCCTCGCGGCGGGCCGGTTCTGCCACGAAGGCCTCCCGTGATCAGTGGGCGCTGGCCCGGCGCGGCCTGCTCGCACACATCCACAGCCTGGAAGCCGGGATCGCCACGATCACGCACCGGCTGTCCCTGCCGGTCGGAGAGAAGGGAAGCGAGCGGGCGCCGGGCGGTTGTCGCAGCAGGCGGGAGTGGCACGCGAAGGCACGCCGCCTGCACGTGCTGGCCGACCGGCTTGAGCGGGCGCGGGCGGACTGGCAGGCCGGTGTCGTGCACGTGGTGCGCGGCGGGAAGCGGCTGCTGAAGACCCGCCACCATCTGCAGGCCGCTCATCTCACCGAGGAACGGTGGCGTGTCCGGTGGCAGGCCGAGCGCCGCTTCCTTGCGGCGGACGGCGAGTCCGGGAAGCGGTACGGAAACGAGACCATCCGCGTCACATCGGACGGCGAGGTGAGCATCAAGCTCCCCGCGCCGCCGGCGCACCTCCCCCGCGTCGTCCGTGGTGGAGGCGCGCACAGAGCCGCGTCACACACGCGGTGGCGGCGGTCGCGCCCCTGAGCCGTCTCCTGCCGGCGGCTGCGCTGCCCCCGGGATCACCACAGCGGGAATCACAGCCACGCCGAGCGGTACGGTCAGGCGTCGGTGTCCGCGTCCTGGTCCACGTTCTCGCCCTCGCCCTCGCCGGTCCGGTCGGCCAGGCGTTCGTACCGCTGCCGCGCGGCCTGCGGGGTGCCGAGGCCGAGTCCGAAGGCGACCTCGGGCCAGGTCATGTCCCGGCCGCGGGCCATCTTGATGAGGCCGGCCTCCAATTCGTCCAGTTCGGCCCGGACCAGCGGGACGAGGCTCAGCGCGGCCGTGATGTCCGCGTGGTCCACCTCCGGTTCCCCGTCGTCGAGCAGAGCGGCGCCGCTCATCAGGAACGTCACCAGGCGGACGGCCTCGTGCGGTCCGAGGACCGACGGGTGTGTCTGGCGGCGCCGTTGCCCGTCCGTCGCCGCGTGCCGCTCGGCGATGCGGAACAGGGAGGCGTGGACCCTTCGGGCGCGCGCCTCGTCCGGCCGCGGCGGAAGGAAGGGGTCGTTGTGGTCGGTGGTCGATGTCATGAGGCAAGCATCGAGTTCAGCACGACATGGCGTCAACTTGTTATTGTGAACGATCTGTTCACACCTGGGTGCCACACCCTCAGGAGGCCGGTGCGGTGATCTCCCGCTTGAGGATCTTGCCGCTCGGGCCCATGGGCAGCGCGTCGGTCAGCCAGACCTGGCGCGGGTACTTGTAGGCGGCCACCCGGTCGCGGACGAACCGCTGCAACTCCTCGGTGTCCGCCCGGGCCCCGGGGCGCAGCACCACCGCGGCCGCCACCTCCTCGCCGAGCCGCTCGTCGGGCACGCCGAGGACGGCGGCGAGGGCGACGGCCGGGTGCTCGTGCAGGACCTCCTCGATCTCGCGCGGGTAGACGTTGTAGCCGCCGCGGATGATCAGGTCCTTCTTCCGGTCCACGATGTAGAGATAGCCGTCCTCGTCCCGGCGGGCCAGGTCGCCGGTGCGCAGCCAGCCGTCGGGAATGGTGGCGGCCGTCTCCTCGGGGCGGTTCCAGTACTCCTTCATCACGTTCGGCCCGCGCACGGCCAGTTCGCCGGTCTCGCCCGGCGCGACGTCCCGGCCGGTCTCGTCCAGCAGCCGGACCTCGACGTCACGGATCGGCGTACCGACGGAACCCGGCTTGCGCGGCCGGTCGGGGTGGTTGAACGAGACGACCGGGCTGGTCTCGGACATGCCGAAGCCCTCCAGCACCATGCAGCCGAAGCGCCGCTCGAACCCGTGCAGGACCTCCACGGGCAGGGAGGCGCCGCCCGAGATGCACATGCGCAGGCTGGACACATCGGCCTCGGCGGCGCCCGGGTGCTGGAGCAGCGCCGCGTACATGGTGGGGACGCCCTCGAAGACGGTGGCCCGGTCGCGGGCGATGGCGTCGAGCACCGTGGCCGGCTCGAAGCGCGGGACCAGGGTGAGCGCGGCGCCGCTGCGGACGGCGACGTTCATCGTGCAGGTCTGCCCGAAGATGTGGAACAGCGGCAGACAGCCGACGATCACGTCCTCGCCGGTCAGCCGCTGGACCTCGGTGACATTGACCTCGGTGTTGTGGCGCAGCCCGGCGTGGGTGAGCGCGGCGCCCTTGGGGCGGCCGGTGGTGCCGGAGGTGTAGAGCAGTACGGCGATGTCGTCGCCGGCGGCGGGCGCCACCTCGTACCGCGGCTCCAGACGCGCCAGTTCGGCGGCGAACACGGCGGGCTCGACCGCCAGGTGCCGCACCCCTGCGGCGGCCGCGCCCGCGCCGCCCTCGCCGGGCGCCTGGTGCCACTCGAAGAGCAGCACGGCACCGGAGTCCCGCAGATGGTAGGCGGTCTCGCGCTCCTTCAGCAGCGGG
Source organism: Streptomyces camelliae (assembly GCF_027625935.1). Taxonomy (NCBI): domain Bacteria; kingdom Bacillati; phylum Actinomycetota; class Actinomycetes; order Kitasatosporales; family Streptomycetaceae; genus Streptomyces; species Streptomyces camelliae. The sequence goes on along the minus strand of NZ_CP115300.1, from coordinate 8,483,325 downwards.
TTCATCGGTACGACGATGCCGCCGGCGCGCAGGACGGCGTAGTACAGGACGACGAACTCGGGCACGTTCGGGAGCATCAGCGCGACCCGGTCGCCGGTGCGCAGGCCCTCGGTGCGCAGCAGGGCGGCGGCCTGGGCGCTGAGCCGGTCCAGTTCGGCGTAGGTGGTGGTCACCGGCCCCAGGCGCAGCGCCGGACGGTCGGGCAGGCGCCGCGCCGTGTCCACCAGAAAGTCCGCCAGATTGGCCATGATGCCTCCTCGCACCCCTGCTCCCGGCGCGCCACGGGTCCCGCCGCCGACGCTCACGGCATGGTCGCCCGCGCGCTCACGGTCGTCCATGGCGGCGCCCACAGTCCACGACCCCCGCATTTGTTCCTAGGCACAAACAACCCCTCGTAAGCTGCACGTATGGGTCTGCAGAATGTGGGCGCGGCGTTGCGTGGCCGCCTCCCGGAGCTGGGCGTGCGGATGGCCGAGCGCATCCGGGCGGAGGTCGAGTCGTACGCGGACGACGCGCTGATCCCCTTCGCGTCGCTCAGGGAGTCCTGCGAGGACAACGCCGATCTGCTCCTCGGCCGGTTCGCCTACGGCAGCGAGCCCGATGTGGGCGCCGCGGTGCAGACCGGGCGCCTGCGCGCGGAGCAGGGGGTGCCGCTGGCGGACACGCTCCACGCCTACCGGGTCGGTTTCGGGCTGTTCTGGTCGGAGGTGGTCGACGAGGCCCGTCGGCATCCGGACGTCACGGACGCCGACCTGGTGGCCGGTTCCTCGGAGGTGTGGGCCCTGTTCGGCCGGTACGCGGAGGCGGTGGCGGCCGCGTACCGGGAGGCCAGCGCGGAGCTGGCGCTGCAGCGCGAGGCACGCCGGTCGGCGCTGGCCGAGGCGCTGTTCACAGGCGCGCTCGCGGACCGTACGACGCCGTGGGAGGCGGCCCGGCAGCTCGGTCTGCCGGAGCGTGGCCCGTACGCGGTCGTGGCCGCCGCCGTGCCGGATCCCGGTCAGGAGCCACTGCCCGGCATCGAGGCGGCGCTGCTCCGGTCCGGGGTGTCGTCGGTCTGGCGGCTGCTGCCGGACCAGCAGATCGGGCTGGTCTCGCTCGCGCACCGGGATTCGGAGTCGGTGAGCCTGCGGGCGCTGCGCCGGCATCGCGCCCGGGTCGGGGTCAGCCCGCGCTTCGACTCGCTGCGAGACACCCCGCAGGCGCTGGGCTTCGCGCGGCTGGCCCTGGCCGGACCGCCCGGTGACGGGCCGGGAGTCACGCGCTTCGACGACAGTCCGCTGACCATGCTGGTCGCCGCGGCGCCGGCGGAGGCGAGCCGGCTGGTCGAGGTCGCCCTGGGTCCGGTGCTCGCCCTGCCGCAGGCGGAACGGGGGCGGCTGCTGCGGACGCTGGGCCACTGGTTCACCGCGGGCGGCGTGGCAGCCGACGCGGCGGACCGTCTCTTCGTCCACTCCAACACCGTCCGCTACCGGCTTCGCCGCATCGAGGAGCTGACGGGCCGCTCCCTCTCGGACCCGTCCACGCTGGCCGACCTGGGCGCCGCGCTGTACGCCTTGCGGCTGCTGCCGTCCTGAGCGGGCGTCAGCGGGGCACCGGAAGGCCGGTCAGGAGTGCGGTCAGGGCGCCGGAAGCCGGTACACCGACACATGCGAACGCGACTCGGCGGTGAACGCGCCGCCCTCCCAGTCGGCGTGCCGGGACTCCAGCTCGAATCCGGCCAGTTGGGCCATGAGGTCGAGTTCGGCCGGCCAGATGTAGCGATGCGGGCTGCGGTACAGCTCGGCGCGCTCGGTGTCGTCGAAGCGGACGTGGTGCGACACGACGCGCTGGTCGAGGACGTCGTAGGTGTCGAGGCCGATGTAGCCGGCGTCGGCGCGCCAGACGGTGGCTGTCTTGCCCGGCGGGAGGGTGCGCAGCTCGGGCACCCACAGCTCGATCACGAAGCGGCCGCCGGGGCCGAGATGGCGGGCGGCGTTGCGGAAGCACTCGACCTGCTCGGCCTGGGTGAGCAGATTGGAGATCGTGTTGTAGACGAGGTAGACGAGGCGGTACGTCCCCGGGGCGGCGGTCGTCGCCATGTCGCCGATGACCACGGGGATCGCCGCCGCGTCGGCCTTGGTCCGCAGTCGCTCCACCATCGGCTCGGACAACTCGATGCCGGTGACGGGGACTCCACGCTCGGCGAGCGGGACGGCGACGCGTCCGGTCCCGATCGCGAACTCCAGCGCCGCTCCGCCGCCCGCCAGTTCGGCGAGCCGCGCCACCGTGGGCTCCAGGACCTCCGGTGCGAACATCCCGGTACCTGGTGTGTCGTAGCGCCGGGCGGTGGCGGCGTCCCAGATGTCCTTCTGCTCCATGGCACCAACTCTCGTCGCACGGCTCCGCGTTGTCGACTCGGTTTCGGCCAGGCGCTCCTGTCTCTCCCTTGCCATTGACACCAGGATCCAGTCCTCTACGGTGGATCCCCGCACAGCATGTCGCACAGCTTTCGATATTTCGAACATGCCGTTTCGAACGACGTGCCAGTGGGGCGGGGACCGGGACTCCCCGCCGCACGCCACCGACATGCGGAGGACTTCGTGACCCCACCCCTCGGCAGACGCTCCTTCCTGACCGCGGCCGGCGCCACCGCGGCGGCCCTGACGGTGACCGACGCCGTCGCCGCCCACGCGGCACCCCACCGGACCGGAGCGCCGCGCCGGCAGGCCGCCCAGGTACAGCCCTTCCCGCTCACCGCGGTGACCCTGCTGGCCGGGCCGTTCCAGGACAACCAGCGTCGCAACACCGCCTACTTGCGTTTCGTCGACATCGACCGGCTGCTGCACACCTTCCGGCGGAACGTCGGCCTGCCCAGCACCGCCCAGTCCTGCGGCGGCTGGGAGGCGCCGAGCGTCGAGCTGCGCGGGCACTCCACCGGGCATCTGCTCTCCGGTCTCGCCCTCGCCTACGCGAACACGGGCGACACCGCGCTGCGCGACAAGGGCCGCAGCCTCGTCGCTGCGCTGGCCGCCTGCCAGGCCGCGTCACCGTCGGCCGGTTACGGCAAGGGGTATCTGTCGGCGTTCCCGGAGAGCTTCTTCGACCGGCTGGAGGCCGGAACGGGCGTCTGGGCGCCGTACTACACGATCCACAAGATCATGTCGGGCTTGGTCGAGCAGTACCGGCTGGCCGGGAACAGTCAGGCCCTCGACGTGGTGCTGCACCTCGCGCAGTGGGTCGACAGCCGGACCGGCAAGCTGAGTTACGCGCAGATGCAGCAGGTGCTGGAGACCGAGTTCGGCGGGATGAACGACGTCCTCGCCGATCTGCACACGATCACCGGGGACGCCGTCTGGCTGGACGTCGCCGAACGCTTCACCCACGCCCGGGTCTTCGACCCCCTGGCCGCCGGCCAGGACCAGCTCGCGGGGCTGCACGCCAACACCCAGATCCCGAAGATGGTCGGCGCGATGCGGCTGTGGCAGGAGGGCCTGACCGACCGGTACCGCACCATCGCCCAGAACTTCTGGCAGATCGTCACCGATCACCACTCGTACGTCATCGGCGGCAACAGCAACGGCGAGGCCTTCCACGAACCGGACGTCGTCGCGGGGCAGTTGTCCAACGGTACCTGCGAGAACTGCAACAGCTACAACATGCTCAAGCTGACCCGGCTGCTGCACTTCGAGAACCCGGACCGCACCGACCTGCTCGACTACTACGAACGCACCCTGTTCAACCAGATGCTCGGCGAGCAGGACCCGGACTCGGCGCACGGCTTCAACATCTACTACACGGGCCTCGGCCCGGGTTCATTCAAGCAACAGCCGTCGTTCATGGGGACGGATCCCAACGCGTACTCGACCGACTACGACAACTTCTCCTGCGATCACGGCACCGGCATGGAGACCCAGGCGAAGTTCGCGGACACGATCTACACGCACGACGGACAGCGGCTGCTGGTCAACCTGTTCATCCCCTCGGAGGTGCACTGGCAGGAGCAGGGCATCACCTGGCGGCAGACCACCCGGCTGCCCGACTCCGCCTCGACCGTCCTCACCGTCACCGCCGGAAGCGCGCGGCACGAGCTGCTGGTACGCATCCCGGCCTGGGCCTCCGGAGCGAGCGTCAGACTGAACGGCCGTACGGTCAAGAGCCGCCTGGCGGCAGGTAGTTGGCAGAGCCTCGACCGCGTCTGGAAGACCGGCGACCAGGTCGAGGTCACCCTGCCGATGCGGACGACCGTCGAGGCCACCCCCGACGACCCGGACGTCCAGGCCGTCCTGCACGGTCCGGTGGTGCTGGCCGGGGCGTACGGCACCACGCAGAGCCGCTCGATGCCCCGGCTGAACCCCGGCACCATCCGGCAGACGTCGGCCGACCCCCTGCGGTTCACGGCGACGGCCGACGACGAGACGGTGACGCTGCTGCCCATCGCCCGGGTCCACCACCAGTACTACAACGTCTACTGGCTGACCGGCCGACCCCCGTCCCCACCACCGGCGTTCGCCGCCTGGCACCGTTTCGACGAGACGTCCGGCACGACGGCCGCCGACGCCACCGGGAACGGGAAGACGGCGACCCTGACCGGCGGAGCCTCCTGGACGCAGGGACACCTCGCGGACGCCGTCGCCCTGGACGGCACGGACGGCCATGTCGCCCTCGCCGACGACCTGCTGGCGGGCGCCTCCGCCTACTCGGTCGCCACCTGGGTCAACCTCGCCGGGCAACCGGCCACCTGGAGCCGGATCTTCGACTTCGGCACCGGCGTGAGCGCCAACATGTTCCTCACCCCGCTCAGCGACGCGGGAACCCTGCGCTACGCGATCACCACGAGCGGCGGCGGCGCGGAGCAGCGCATCGACGCCGGCCCGCTGCCGACGGACCGCTGGGTCCATGTGGCCGTCACCTACGGCGACGGGACGGCCGTGCTGTACGCCGACGGCCGCGAAGTGGGCCGCAACACGGCCGTCTCCGTCGAGCCCCGCGACTTCGGCAATCACATCCGGGCCAACTACATCGGCCGGTCGCAGTACCCGGACCCGTATCTGAAGGCGACGGTCGACGACTTCCGGGTCTACGGCAAGACTCTGACCGCGGCCGAGGTCACGGCCCTGGCCGGCGCCTAGCCGAGCCCGCGGCACACCTGTCCGCATTCCTTTGCCCAGCAGGAGAGACGGTGACGGGACAGACGGCCGGGGTGTCACCCGGCGGCAGGCGCTCGCGTTCGGCGCGGCGGTGGCGGGCACGGTCGCCCTCGAACCGGAGGCCGCCACGTCCGCCGCCGCCACCCCCGGCGGCGGGCCGCGCGAGCGGTCCTTCGACGAGGGCCGGCTGTTCCTGCGCGGGGACGCCGACGGCGCTCGGTCTCCGGCGTACGACGACTCGTCCTGGCGGCCCCTCGACCTCCCGCACGACGGGAGCATCGAGGACCTCCCGTACGCCACGTCCACCGACGGCGGCGCCGCGAGCGATCCCTCTCTGCTGGTGCTGAAGGATCCGGACCCGGGTGCGCCGCAGGCTCCGCAGGAGATCGGCCCGTTCGACACCCGGCGCAGCCAGAACGGGGCTCGACCGGGTACACGGTCGGGGGCGTCGGCTGGTACCGCAAGCACGTCCGGCTCCCGGTACCGGCCGGCGCCGCCGAGCAGCACGTGGAACTGCGCTTCGACGGCGTCCACCAGAACGCCGACGTCTGGCTCAACGGCGTCCACCTCGGTTTCCACCCCTACGGCTACACCTCCTTCGCCCACGACCTCACCCCGCACCTGGCCGCCGACGGCTGCAATGTACTGGCCGTGCGGGTCGACAACAGCGGCCAGAACAGCCGCTGGTACTCGGGATCGGGCATCCACCGGCACACCTGGCTGACCGTGACGGGCCCCGTGCGCATCCCCCTGTGGGGCGTCCACGTCACGACACCCGAGGTCGGCACGGACCGCTCGGTCGCGCCTCTGGACGTGTCGGTGGCCAACCTCGGCGCCGCGCCCGCCGAGGCGACGGTACGGGCCGCGGTCCTCGACCCGCACGGCCGTACCGTGGCCGAGGGCCGGGCACCGGCGGGGACCGTCGCCCCCGGTGCCACCGCCGTCGCCGCGCTCGACCTCACGGTGGCCCGGCCGTCTCTGTGGTCGCCCGAATCGCCCAGCCTGTACACCGCGCGCGCAGAGGTGCGGGTGCGCGGCCGGGTCGTCGACACGGCCGGCGGTCCAGCCGCGCGCACGGCCGCCGCTCACAGGGAGATGTCGATGTCCTCGACGTCGGTGAACTCCACCAGCAGTCCCTGGGCGCGGCGGCCGGCGTCGCGGAAGTACATCTCGCCCAGCCCCTCGGCGGCGATCCGCTGCAGCTGGGACTCGGTGGCGCCCTGGTCGCGGGCGGCGAAGAGACGCTCGGCCCAGCGGGGTGGCAGTGCCTGGGTGATGTGGCGCAGCCGGGCGTCGTCCGTGGTTCCCGGTGCCGCGGTGAAGCCGAACCGGGCGCGCGCCGAGACGACGATGCCCTCTGCCGTGGCGGCCCGGTCCCTGGCCCGCGCCCGAACCTGCGGCTGCCAGCGCTGCCGCACCTCGTGCTCCAGCCGCGCGGCGAGGTCCTTGCGCGGGTGCTTGAGCGTGCCGACCACGTACCGCTCCACGGTGCGCTGCGAGACACCCAGCAGCTCGGCGGCCTGCCGGGTGCCCTTGAGCTGCCGTACCAGGTACTTCATCCGGGCTTGCGCGGACTTGGGGACGGGACGGGTGAACGCCCCTTCCAGCGCCCGGTCCAGACTCTCCCCGACGGTGTCCACGGGCTTCTCCTCTCCACGTCGAGGCGACTCGCGGCGGCCGTCTCGCAGGTCAGCCTATGCGACGCGGCCGGCGCTGCAGGCCACTCGCGCCACGCCTTCTTTTGAACACGTTCAAATCGAGGCTACGCTGGGTCCGACACGAACGGAGGGGGAGCGATGAAGGTGGTTCTGCCCGGGGGAACCGGACAGGTCGGCACGATCCTGGACCGCGCGCTGACGGCGGCCGGTCACGAGGTCACGGTGCTGACCAGGCATCCGGAACGCGAGCGCCAGATCGGCTGGGACGGGGTCACGCTCGGTCCGTGGGCCAGGGCGATCGACGGCTGCGACGTCGTGATCAACCTGGCGGGCCGCAGCGTCTCCTGCCGGTACACCCCTGAGAACCTGCGGGCCATGATGGACTCCCGGGTGGACTCCGCGCGGGTGGTCGGCGAGGCGATCGCCACGGCCGTACGGCCCCCGCGGGTCTGGCTGCAGATGAGCACCGCGACGATCTACGCCCATCGCTTCGACGCGGCCAACGACGAGGCGGCCGGTGTGTTCGGCGGCACGGAGACCGGGGTGCCGGACCACTGGCGCCACAGCGTCGAGATCGCGCGGAAGTGGGAGCGGGCGCAGCGCGAGGCGCCGACGCCGGCGACCCGGAAGGTCGCGCTGCGCTCGGCGATGGTGATGAGCCCCGACCGGGGCGGCGTCTTCGACGTGCTGCTCGGCCTGGCCCGGCTGGGGCTCGGCGGGCCCGTCGCGGGCGGTGCGCAGTACGTCTCCTGGATCCACGACGAGGACTTCGTCCGCGCGGTGGAGTTCCTGATCGACCGGGACGATCTCGACGGCCCGGTGAACCTCGCCGCCCCCGGCCCGCTCCCGCACCGGGACTTCATGCGGACCCTGCGGGCGGCCTGGGGCGTCCCGTTCGGGCTGCCCGCGACGCGCTGGATGGCGGAACTGGGCGCGTTCGCGCTGCGCTCGGACACCGAACTGCTCCTCAAGAGCCGCCGGGTGACACCGGGCCGGCTGCGGGAGGCGGGGTTCCGCTTCGCGTATCCCACCTGGGAGCCGGCCGCCTCGGACCTCGTCCAGCGGGCACCCGGACGGCTTCGGCTGCCCAGGCCCGTGCCGTACCGGTCCGGCCCCCGATGAGTTCGCACGCCCCTGGGACGCACACGTGGCCTCACGCCGCCCCGCACAGCATCCCTTTACTTGAAACTACAAGCACCCGGTGTATCGTCCCTCGTGATTCAAATTTGGATCACGAGAACAGCTCACGCCTCCTCGGGAGGACGCCATGCGCGTCGCGATCACCGGGTCCACCGGACTCATCGGCTCCGCACTCACCCGGTCGCTGCTGGCGGACGGCCACCAGGTCGTCCGCCTCGTCCGTGACCGGTCCGCCACCGCCCCTGCGGACGGCAGCGAGACCGCCCACTGGGACCCGGTCGCGGGGTGGGTCCAGCCCGGTGCGCTGGACGGCGCCGACGCCGTCGTCCACCTCGCCGGCGCCGGAGTCGGGGACAGGCGGTGGACGGCGGCCTACAAGCGGGAGATCCACGACAGCCGGGTGCTCGGCACCGGGACCATCGCGGGCGCCGTGGCCGATTCCGCCGCCCCGCCGCGCGTCCTGGTGTCCGCGTCGGCGACCGGCTTCTACGGCGACACCGGCGAGCGCGTCGTCGACGAGAGCGAGCCGGCCGGGGAGGACTTTCTGGCCTCCGTGTGCGTCGACTGGGAGGCGGCCGCCGATCCGGCGCGGCAGATGGGCGTCCGTGTCGTCCACCCGCGCACCGGTCTGGTGGTCTCGGCCAAGGGCGGGGCATTCGGCCGTCTCTTCCCGCTCTTCCGCCTCGGCCTGGGCGGCCGGCTCGGCTCCGGCGAGCAGTACTGGCCCTTCATCTCGCTGACGGACCACGTCGCCGCGCTGCGCTTCGCCCTCGACACGGAGGAGTTGTCCGGTCCCGTCAACTTCACGGCCCCCGAGCCGCTGACCAACCGCGAGGTGACCCGGGCCCTCGGCCGCGCGCTGCACCGCCCGGCGTTCGCGGCCGTCCCCGCCGTCGCCCTGCGCGCGGCGCTGGGCGAGTTCGCGGGGACCATCACCTGCAGCGCCCGGGCCGTCCCCGGTGCCCTGCACAAGGCGGGGTTCGTCTTCGCCCACCCGAGGATCGCCGAGGCGCTCGACTCGGTGCTGCGCACGGCCGGTTGAGGCCCCGTGCCGACGAGCGCGCGGGAGTGGATGCCGCCGGCACCCGGTAACTCGTCCGCCGCGCCGAGTGCGCGAACGCCCGGCACGCGGGACCATGGTCGCCCGGCCGTACGGTGACGGGTCCCGGCGTCAGGCCCGGGACAAGGGGCGCCAAGGAGGATGCCGTGTGCCGACTGTTCGGACTGATCAGCTCTCCCCACCGCACGCACGCCACGTTCTGGCTGCTGGACGCCCCCGACAGTCTCAGCGCGCAGAGCCGTCGCGAACCCGACGGCACCGGGCTGGGATTCTTCGACGCGGACGGGACACCGGAGGTGCACAAGGCGCCGATCGCCGCGTACGAGGACCGGTCCTTCGCCGAGGAGGCCCGGGAGGTCGAGTCGGCCACCTTCCTCGCCCATATCCGCTATGCCTCGACCGGAGGCCTGGACGTGCGCAACACACACCCCTTCGCCCAGCAGGGGCGGTTGTTCGCACACAACGGGGTGATCGAGGGGCTCGACCAGCTCGACCGGCATCTGGGCGATGACCGGTCGCTGGTGCGCGGCGACACCGACTCCGAGCGCTTCTTCGCCCTGGTGACCCGGGAGACCGCGGCGCACGGCGGCGATGTGTCCGCCGGGCTGGTGTCCGCGGCGCGCTGGGTCGCCGGGCACCTTCCCCTGTTCGCCCTCAACGTCATCCTCGCCACCGACGACGAATTGTGGGCCCTGCGCTACCCCGCCACGCACGAGCTGTACGTCCTGCGGCGCCCGCCCGGCGGCCATCACGGCTCGCGGCACCTGGACCACGCCGGACGGAACGGCCATCTGCGTGTCCGCTCGGCACGGCTGAGCGTGCTCCCCTCCGTCGTGGTGGCCAGCGAGCCCATGGACGACAACCCGCTGTGGCGGCTCATGGACCCCGGCGAACTGCTCCACGTCGGCCCCGACCTGCACACCACAGCCCGCATCGCCCTGCCCGACCCGCCGGCCCACCCGCTCACGCTGGCCGACCTGGAACCCACCGCGGCGGCCTCCCAGCGTCCGGCGTAGGTCGTGCCGTCAGGGCATTGCGGACGACCGGAGCCGACACGAAGTGACCGTCGGGGGGCAGGCCCGTCGGCTTCGCCATGTCCGGCCGGGTGGGCTGACGGCGCCAGTGATCGGATTCACGGGATCAAAACTTGCGCAAGCCGTAAACTGTCGCCGTGGAGACTACCGAAGTGACGGGTTGGGAGACCGCCGTACTCGCGGGCGGGCCGGCGGACGGGACACGGATGAAGGTCTCCGGCCGGCCGCGGGTGATCCAGGTGACGTGCCCCTGCAAGGTGGAGGCCGCCTCCGCGGACGGGGTTCGCGCGGAGGCCGTGTACGTGTACCGCCGGGACTACCACGTGACCAGCGAGCCCCTGCGGTACGGCTTCGACATCGCCAGTCCCTGACCGGCACCCTGGACAAGGCCGAGCCGGCCGGCCCACCCCCGGCGACGGGGGTGGCGGCCGGCTGAGCCATGTCGTCGTTCCTCGGGGCCCGGCTCCCGGCCGGTCAGCTGTCGGAGTCGGGCTGGCTGCGTGCCGCCGCGTACGCCTGGGACGGTGTCATCGCGATGCCGTTGACACTGACCGTCTTGTACTGGCTGACCTTGGCGCAGGTCTTGGCCTCGTCGGCGGTGGAGGCATGGGCGTTGGAGACGGCCGCGTGAGTGTCCGCCGGCGCGGGCGCGGACGTGCCGCCCGGGAAGCTGGTGCCGCTCGGCCAGTCGGCGCCGATCACCAGGGTCAGGCCGGTTCCGGTGCCCTGCTTCAGATGCGCGGAGGACAGACCGAGCGCCTTGGCGACCGTCTGCGCCTCCCCCTTCTGGCCGGCGCCGTAGGTCAGCGTGGTCGTCGCGGAGGCCGGGGCGTAGCGCGTGACCGTGGCGGAACCGAACCCCTGGTCGGTCAAGGCGGTCGCGATGTCCGAGGCCCGGCCGGTGACCGTGGTGCCGTTCCCCACCGTCACGGCGATCTGCGACGCGGGCACGGCCGGGGTGGTGGGCTTGGCGGTGGCGGAGGCCGCCGCGGACTTCCCGCCCGAACCGGTCGTCAGCGACTGGTCGTTGGCGATGGTGGAGAACAGGGTCTGCGCACCGGGGCCCACGACGAGGCGGTCCTTGTTGTTCGGGTCGGGGGCCGTCTGCATCGTCGTGAAGGTCATGCGTTTGGTGGGCACCTTGTTCACGTCCGATGCGAGACCGATCAGCTTCTTCACGGTGCCCAGGCCGTCGTCCACGGTCAGCGCCTTGGTCGCGGCGTCGGCGAGGTCGTAGACGGCGGTGGGGTCGGTGAGCGTGCCCGCGCTCTTGAACTTGCGGATCAGCGAGCTGAGGAAGATGTGCTGCGTCGTCGTACGGCCGAGGTCGCTGCCGTCGCCGAAGCCGTGCCGGGAGCGGACGAACTCCAGGGCCGCGACGCCCTTGAGGGTGTGGGTGCCCTTGGACAGCTTCAGGTGCGAGTAGGTGTCGTAGACGTCGTCGTTGACACACACGGAGACACCGCCGACCGCGTCGGACATCTTCACGACGCCGGAGAAGTCGAGCTTGACGAAGTGATCGATCGGGATGCCGGTGAGCTGGTGGACGGTGGCCACCTGACAGGCGGGGCCGTACTGCAGCGCGCTGTTGATCTGGCCGTAGTAGCCGTTCGTGGACTGGTGACTCTCGCTGTCCGTGCAGGCGGGCACCTTGGTCATGGTGTCGCGCGGGATGCTCATCACGGTGGCGTTGGAGCGGTCCGCGGATATGTGCAGCACCATCTCCACATCCGCGTTGCTGCCGGTCTGCACACCGGTGTGGGAACAGCCGCCGCCGAGCTTGCAGTCCTCCTGGCTGGTACGGCCGTCCGAGCCCATGACCAGGATGTTGATCGGGGTACGGCCGAAGGCGTCGGCCTTCTCGGTGCCGCCCTTGCCGTCGAGCGAGACGCTGTGGATGTTGCCGTTCAGGTGCTCGTAGAACCACCAGCCCGCACCGGCCGTGACCACGATCAGGGTTGACATGCCGATGCCGAAGATCTTCAGCGCCTTCTTGCCGCGCCCCACCGGGCGGGCCCGGCGTCCGCGCCGGGCGCCGTGCGAGCGGGCCGCCGCCCGGGCCGCGGCCCTGCCGCCCTGGGCGCGGCCCCCGTCGGACTCGGACGCCCGCTGCGCGGGCACCACCCGTGCACTACGGCTCCGCGTGGCCTGCCCGGAGGGCCCGTCCCACGGGTCGCTCATCTCCCACTCCCATGAACGGTCGGGCCCGTCAGTCCCTGCCGTGGGGTGTTACGGCCGGGACCGCGCGGCGGCGTAAGGGCAGGTGAAGCGGTATCGCTCCACCTCGCTTGCGTAGTTGCGCAATCTAGCAAACCTGTGGCCCGAACAGCACAGATACACACTCGATTCACAGGCGAGGCACCACTTGGAACCGCCGTGCGACCTGGGACGGTACGGGAGGCGGAGTGTACGCCCCCCGATTAAGAACGGTGTCAGGTGCGCTTCCAGGTGGGGCTTGTGCCGGAATAAATCGGCATCAAATACCCACCCGCGTGGAGTCGGCGGGGACGGATCAGTCCTCGTAGTAGTTGTTCACCACGACCTCCGGCTCATCGTCGTCGAACGCCTCGTTGAGCAGCGCGCCGCCGATGAGACCGGCCGCGCCGGCGCCGATCAGCGCACCGGCGCCGAAGCGGCGGCCACCGCCCTGCTGCTGGTGGTCGTGGTGATCGCCGTACGGCTCGCCGTAGCCCTGCTGGGGGTAGCCCTGGGGATAGCCCTGCTGGGGATAGCCCTGCGACACGGGCTGCGGGTAGCCCTGCTGGGGCGGGGTGTAGAAGGGCGGGACCGTGGTCTGCACGCGCTGGGCGCAGCCGCCGCAGGTCTGTACGGGCCGGGGCACGCCCCACTGCGGGGACCAGGTCACGGTCGTCGTGCCCGGGCCGTGGTTGGGGTCGAAGAAGCAGGTCACGGTGGAACTCCCGGTGGTTTGTGGTGATGCGGTGAACGCCGGGGCCGGCGAGGCGGCGACCAGCGGCTTGGACGGGGCGGGCGGCACGGGCGCTGCCGCGCTCGCCGGCGGTGCGGCGAGCGGGGCCGGGCCCGGCGCCGGGGCGGGTGCGGCGCTCGGGGATGCCTCCTGGAGCACCGTCACGCCGTAGTCGCCGGCGATGCCGGCCAGGCCCGAGGCGTAACCCTGGCCGACCGCGCGGAACTTCCATTCCGCGCCGTGCCGGTACAGCTCGCCGAAGACCAGCGCGGTCTCGGCCGACAGACCGCCGGACGCGAGGTCGTAGCGGGCGAGTTCGGTGTCGCCGTCCCGGTCGAGGACGCGGATGTGCGCCCGGTGCACCTGCCCGAAGGCCTGGCCCCGGCTCGCGGCCTCGTAGAGGGACACGAGGAAGACGATCTTCTCCGCCTGGGCCGGGACCCGGGTCAGGTCGACCTGGATCCGCTGGTCGTCACCGCCGGCCGGCCCGCCCGCGCCGCCATGGCGGACCGAACCATCGGGGCTGGTCAGGTTGTTGAAGAAGACGAAGTGCTCGTCGGACAGCACCTGACCGGACCCGTCACAGAGCAACGCGCTGGCGTCCAGCTCGTACCCGGTGTTCGCCTGCCAGCCCAGCCCGACCGTCACAGCAGTCAGGCCGGGGGCCTGTTTGCTCAGCGACACATTGCCGCCCTTGGTCAGGGACACACTCATCCACGTCCTCCGCAGCCGCTCACGCTTCCCGCGTCCATCACGATCAACGCCACCGGAGCCCTTCCGGTTCCCCAGTTGCGCAATGTCTTAATCATGTAGCAGAACCTCGACGGGACATCACCAGAGGCCGGCGCGTGCCGGGCGATCACGTCAACCGCCCCTAGTCTGGCCCGAACACGCTACCGACTGGAGGACAACACCGTGGGCATCATCGGCTGGATCATCCTCGGCCTGGCCGCCGGGGCCATCGCCAAGGTGCTGCTACCGGGCCGCGACCCGGGCGGCCTCATCGGCACCACCGTCATCGGCATCGCGGGCGCCTTCATCGGCGGCTGGCTCTCCGCCCGCTTCCTCGACCGCCCGGTGGAGAAGCACTTCTTCGACCTCTACACCTGGGGCGCGGCGATCGGCGGTTCCCTGGTGCTGCTCATCGGTTACCGCATCCTGTTCGGCAACTCCCGCGACTGACCCGGCCCGTGAGGATCGGCGCCCGGACAGCAGAACACCCACGTTTCGTCCCTCCACGCACACGGTCGGACGGCTCCGCCTCCCGGAATGCCTTGAATCTACATCACTGTAGAATCAAGGCGCCGGTACGACACCTCCGTGACTGCCGGATCTGTACGATGTGACGTTCCCCCGGCACGAGGAGTCGAGGCGAGAGACGCGAGCGAAGGGAGACGCGGGTGACGGACCTCGATCCGCGCCGTCGGCGCAGGGCGCAGGGCGCGCTGGAGACACAGGTGCTCGCGGCACTGCACGAGGCCGGGGGCCCGGTGACCGCAGGCTGGGTGCAGGATCATCTGGCCGCCGACCTCGCCTACACGACCGTGATGACGGTCCTGGCCCGGCTGCTGGCGAAGGGCGCCGTGACGCGCCGGCGTGAGGGGCGGTCGTTCCTGTGGCTGCCCGCCGCGGACGAGGCCGGGCTGGCCGCGCTGAAGATGCGCAAGGTCCTCGACGGCGAACAGGACCGGCGCGCGGTGCTGGCCAGCTTCATCACCGCACTGCCCGAGGGTGACGAACAAGTGCTGCGCGAACTGCTGGACCAGGCCACCGACGAGGACTGAGGACAAGGCCGAGCGCGCATGGGAATCTTCGTCCTCCTCCCCCTGGTGCTGCCGCTGACGGCCTGGCCGGTCGCCCGCCTGGCCGAGCAGCGCCTCCACCCGCACACCGCGACCACCCTGCTGACCTGGGTGTCCACGGTCATGGCGCTGTGCAGCACGGTGTGTCTGGCACTGCTGATGGTGGTCGGCACGGCCCAGCTGCCCGGCAATCCTCTCCCCGACGGCTGGTCGGACCCCGAGGTGCGGGAGAGCGTGCCCCGGCACGAGGTCGCGGGCAAGGCCGCGATCCCGGCGCTGCTCGCGGTCCTCGCCGCCTGCGGCCGGGCCCTGCTGCGCCATTGCCGGGTACGGCGGCGAGCCCACGCCGCGCTCTGGGGGCTGCCGGACACACAGGTCGCGGTACTGCCCGACGACCGGCCGTACGCCTACGCGCTGCCGGGCGGGCCGCGCGACCGGATCGTGGTGTCCGCGGGCATGCTCGGGTGCCTCGCCTCCCGCGAGCGTCGCGCGCTCTTCGCCCATGAGCGCGCCCACCTCACCGCCCAACATCACCGGCACCTGCTGCTCGTCCAACTCGCCGCCTGCGCCAATCCGTTCCTGCGCCCGCTGCGGACGGCGGTCGCCTACACGGCGGAGCGGTGGGCGGACGAGGAGGCGGCCCAGGCGGTCGGCAGCCGCAAGGCCGTCGCCCGCGCGATCGGCACCGCGGCACTCGTCTCCCGCCCCGTCACCGCGCCGACGCTCGCCGCCCTGGCCGCCCCCGGTCCCCTCCCCCGCCGGGTCGCCGCGCTGCTGGCCCCGGCGCCGCACGCACGCTCCTGGCCGTCCGTCTTCACGACCGCGGGCCTGGCCCTGTGGACCGCGGCCGGCGGAGCCGCCCTCTCCGCGATGTTCTCGGCCGACTCGGCCCTGACGCTCCTTCTTCTGCTCCGCGCGGCGACCCCGCTCTGAGCCGGCCCCTATGGGTGTGCCCCCGTCCCCGGAAGGCGGACGGACTGCCGGTGGCGGAAGACGTCGCGGGGATCCCAGTGGGCCTTGGTGCGCTGGAGCCTGTCGTAGTTGTCCTTGTAGTAGAGGCGGTACCAGGGCTGCTCGGCCTCGGGCGGGTTGAACTCGGGGTCGCTGAGGTCGGCGTCGCAGTAGCCGATGTAGCAGCCGTCGGTGTTCTGTTCCGGTGCCTCGGCCCCGCCGGGCGGGAGGACGGCCGGGACGCCGTCGGTGGCCGCGTACATCTCGCGGTAGAAACGTCGGATCCAGTCGAGGTGGGGCGCGGCGATGCCCGGGTCGTCGCGCGCGTCCTGGAAGTCGTAGACACCGTCGAAGTTGGCGTCCCTGTTCCAGGTCCAGTACGTCTGGAACTGGAGCTTCAGCACCGAGGAGCGCTGCGGTACGGCGGTGGCGTCCGCGGGGAGGTCGTTGATCCGGCCGCCGTAGGAGTCGACCTGGAGCAGCGCCTGGTCGTTGCTGTACTCCGGGTCGGTCAAGTAGTCGTAGATGGTGGCCAGTTGGTCCTCGGTGAAGCCGGCCGTGTGGTAGGCGGACTTGTATTTTCCGCAGCGGCTCGGGCCGGACTCGTTGAGGTTCTGTGTGGCCGTCAGCCAGGGCAGCCGGGTCGGGATGTACAGCTCCCCAAGCGCCGGATGCTCGCCCATGCGCAGGTCCAGGGGGTGGCGCGGATAGTCCGGTTCCGGGGCGAGGTAGTCCAGGAACGTCTCCAGGCGGTGCACGGAGTCGGCGCGTGTCGCGTCCAGCTGCACGATCAGGCCGACCTTGCCGGCTTTGCGGTGGTTCAGCTTGAGCAGCGTGAACATGTCCCAGTGGTCGTACCGCCCCGGGAAGTCCGAGTCGCCGCCGCTCTGTTCGCCCTCGAAGAAGCTGCCGTAGCGGCGCACCAGACCGAGGAACAGCTCCGGGTTCTCCTCGAACAGCTTCCACTCCCAGGCGACGGTGCGCAGCAGCACCTGGGCGGGCGGCCGGGGCAGGTCGCGGAACCAGTACCGGGTGATCACCCCGAAGTTGCCGCCCCCGCCGCCGGTGTGCGCCCACCACAGGTCGCGTACGGCGGGGTCGGCGGAGTCCTTGCGGGCGACCGTCACGGCGGCGCGGGTGCGGTCGCGTACGGTGACGACCTCCACGGCGTACAGATGGTCCACGGTGAGCCCGTGCAGCCGGGACAGCAGGCCGAATCCGCCCGCGGAGATGTGTCCGCCGGCTCCGACGGAGTAGCAGGAGCCGCCGGGCACCGCGAGGCCGTAGGTGCGGTAGAGCTGGGTGGCGATGTGCCAGTTGCTCGCGCCGGCCTCGACGCAATACGCGTCCATCTCGGGGTCGTAGGAGACCCGGTTCATGGCGCTGACGTCGATGATGACCGCGACGTCGTCGCCACAGACGAAGTCCTCGTAACAGTGGCCGCCGGAGCGGACGGTGATCCGGCGCGGCGGTGTCCCGGTGCCCGGATGCCGGTCCAGCCACGCGTTCACGGCGGCCTCGACGTCGGCCGTGCTCGTGGCCACCACCACGTGCTCCGGAGAGGCGATCCACCGCTGGTTGAAGCCCCGGCGGAGCGCCTCGTAGCGGTCGTCGCCCGGGCCGACCTCGATCGGGGCGCGCGAGCGGGAGCCAGTGGACGGGGTGGACATGACGGCGCCTCCGCACAGGTTGACCAGCGCTGATCACAGTAAGTTACCGAGCGCTGCCGACCGGGCACTCCGCCGTTCGGGTGAAGCGGGGCGGGCGCGCGGATCCCCGGGCAGGTGGGTGCGGGCGCCGGGGCACGCCGTGGGCCACGAGGGCGCCCGACGGTGTCACGAGGGGCGCGCGCTCCGGGCCGGGCGCGCGCTCGCCCGCGCCCGCAACGGAGGTGCCGAGCGCGATCGCCGTGGGCAGCCCGCAGAGCGCCTGCTGGACCGTGACGACCTGGTCGTACATCTCGCCCGGCCCGGGAGGGGCCGTCGGTGACGCGAGACCACCGGATCGGGGTCTTTTCGTCCGCGTGCGCCACGGTGCGGCGAGCTCGGGCACACGCGGAGGGACCCAAGGGTTGTATTGATCAACGGGGAATGATCAATTGACCGGCGTGCGGTCGGCCGGATGCGGGCGGCGTACGACGAGCCCGGTCACCTCGAAGGACATCCGCGTCGTCTCCGGATCGGGGGCGGGGTGGTAACGGCCCGCGGAGACGGAGAGGTTGACGATGAGGCAGGCGTGCCAGTCGTGTCCCACGCCCCGCCCGTCGGCGAAGACCCGGGCGCCGTTCACCGACCATACGACGGAGCGGGCCCCGAACTCGGTGCGCAGGTCGACCCAGGCGCCGGGGCTGACGGCGGGGTCGCGGACACAGTGCCCGGTGCCGCGGACGTGGTTGGTGAACTCCAGGAGGTCCGGGTGGTCCGGGTGGTACTCGAAGACGTCGATCTCCTGGCCGCCGTCGCGCCAGGTCCAGATCGCCGGCCACGCTCCGACCTCTCGGGGCAGCCGTACCCGGGCCTCCAGCACGTCCCCGGACCGGACCGTGAAGGCCTCCTCGCTGCCCTCGGTCGTCAGCAGACCGGTGTCCCAGTCGCCGTCCGGGCGCCGGGTCGCCTTGAAGACGCCGGAGCGGGAGTAGGAGGGATCGGACACCAGGTGGTCCAGTTTGTCGTCGCCCGGGTTCACCGGGCCGCCCCCGGGATACGCCCAGGAACGGCCCGCGACCCACTGGCGGGGGGAAGTGAAGTCCGCCGTGAAGACAATGCGGGGCTCGGACGGGGGGCGCTGGGCCGGGAGCGGGTGTCCCTGAGCAGGATTCTCCATGCCAGAGGTCTCACCCTCCCGGGCCGGGTCATGCGCCCCAGCGACCCGCGCGGTACAGGAACGCCCCTTTCGGGTGATGGGCACACCCGGATCCGGACCGGCAGGGCGGGGCCGTTCGCCCCTGGTGGACCGGCGGTTTCCGTGGTGTGCTGGTTAGTGGCGGGAAGGACCGAGAAAGACGCGGAGAAGCGGTCGGGAACCGTGCACCGCGCAATCCGGATCCGCGAGAAGCGGGTGGCCCTTCCCGCCCTGACGTTTTCGGCAACCGCCGGTGCCGCGTGGGCGGCGGGGGGAAGCGCGGGTACCTCGTGGGCGGCGGGGTGGAGAGGGCAGGTGCCGCGCGGATCGAGGAGGCACCGGGTGCCGCGTGGGTTCCGGGGGCCGGGTGCCGCGTATATGCCCCGACAGGCCGGTGCCGCGCAGGGTCCGGGCGGGGGCGGGGGCCGCATGCACAGCTGGGCAGGCCGGATGCCTTGCACGGCCCGGGAAAGGGCGGGAGCCGCGCAACGCTCAGGAAAGGGCGGAAGCCGCGTGCACGGCCCGGGACAGACGGGTGCCACGTCGACGCGGGGACGGGTCGGTCGGCGTGTGCACGGCCCGGGACAGGTCGGTCGGCGTGTGGATCTGGGAACGGTCGAGTGCCGCAGAGTGCCGCACCGATTCCGCGAACGGGGCGTCGCACAAGGTCAAGGAAGGCATGGGTGCCTGCCTAGGTCCCGGGGAGGGCCGGGTGCTGCCTGGGTCTGGGTCCCGGGGCCGAGGACCGCGTGGCCGGTGGGAGGAGGCGGCTCGTGTCTTCTGGACCACCGGCAGCGGCAGTGTCGGACGGTCAGCCACGGCCTCCGCTGAGGTTTCCCCACCTCGGCCCTATCTGCTTCCACTCCTCGTCCCACTCGGCCATACGCCGCCGGATGAGCCGGGTGCGGACTCCCCAGCCCACGACCCAGACCGCAGCGCCGGCCGACGGGGCGACGAGGGCGCCGGTCAGGGCCGCCTGGAGGTCCGCCGCGGCGCCGGTGACCGGCGCGGACACGATGCGGCCCGCGCTGTTCGTCCAGATCGTGACCTGGGAGCCGGCGGGGGCGCCGGGCACGACCTTCGCCCGGTCGGTGTGGACCACGCCGTGCGCGTCCGTCCAGCGCACGGACGCCCAGACCCGCCCGTCGTCGTAGCCGGTCCCGGTGACGGAGGTGCGCGCCGCGTCGTCGGTGAGCACGGCGTGCACCGCGTGCACCTCCGCCCGCCGCGCGGAGAACGTCGAGTCGGCCGAATGGGCCGCCGCGAGACCGGCGACGGCCCCGCACAGGACGGCGAGCACCCAGGTCGCGAGGACGATCCAGGCCTCGACGACGTCGCTGTGCCGGCGTAGCGGATTGCGCCGCCATCGCCACAGCCGTACCGGGGTGACTGTCGTGGGAGGTGTCCGGGTCATCGTCACCGCCTCCTCTCCACCGCGCCAGGCGTGCCGCGGGGTGCCACCACTCCATCGTGCACCTCATTCGGGATCGCGGCGGCGTGAGTGCCGAAGACACCCGCGACGGGCTCACACCGGGCCCCCTCGGATCCGTCCGCTTCATCACCATAGGCACCGTTTCACCGGGTTGCGGGGGCGGTGCGCCGGGGACGTCCGGCCCCCCTGAGCCAGGGCCGAAAGGCACTGGTCCGAACCGTACGAGAGGGGACACAGTGACATCAGGAGCGGCACCGATCCCCCGCGGTGTCGCTCCGCGCTCCGCTCATGGTGTGCCGCCGCGCGTACGGATCATCGGAATCCGCGAGGAGAAGAGTCACATACCCGCGAAGAAGCCGGCCATGATCTGTGACAGCGTCCCCACCGACCGGCGCGTCGGCCTCGACCGGGTCGACGCGCTGCGGCTGCTGGGAGTGTGTCCCTGGGAGGATCGTCTTCACCCGCCAGGCCCTGCCCACCGTCCGCCCGGTCGACCACGTCCTCGACGGTCACGGGCGTGCTGCTCGCCGACGCGGTCGGACCTACGAGGGCGTGAGCGGCAGGTCGTCCGTGTAGGCGTTCACCGGCTGGGCGATGGGCCGGGCGTCCCGCACGTCGAGCGCCGCCTGCGCGGTCCTCGTGCCGAGCACGCCCTGGGGATGCCAGGTACCGGTCACCGCGAGCCAGGTGTTCGCGGCGGGTGCCTCGGTGCCGCCGTACATGCGGATCTTGACGGTCTGCGAGTCGGCTGCGCAGCACGTGAAGATGATGCGGGTCAGGTACCAGCCGTCGCCGTCCTCGGCCGGGGTGACGAAGCCCGTGAGCTGGACGGCGCGGCGCTTGATGGCCAGGCTGCGGTCCTGCTGGACGCGCTTGGTGAAGTCCGTGAGGGTCAGGGGCAGGGGTGAGGTCGCGGGCAGCGGGGCGAATCCTTTCTTCTGCACGGTGGCCGGCTTGGCGTTCGAACGTGCCGCGGTGTACGCGCCCAGGGCGGGTGGGGCGTAGAAGAGCAGGCTGAGGGCGGGGAGGAACAGCAGCCAGGCGATGCGCGGTGCGCCGGAGTGGTCGTGGCCGTGGCGGTCCTGGCCCTGGTCATGGCCGTGCTCGTGCCCGTGCGCGTCGTGGGCGTGGCCCTGCCGGTCCCTGTCGTCCCTGATCACCACCGACGCCACGCCGAGCAGCAGCAGGACCATCCCGGAGACGATGAGCAGCGGGCGCAGGCCGGCCTTGACGTAGCGCAGGTAGATGTCGGTGAACAGGGCCGTGTGCAGCAGGCCGGTGCCGGTCAGGGCCAGCAGCAGGGTCTGTACCGGGCGTCTCACAGCAGCGCCCCTCCGATCAGGGTGCTCGCGGCGACCGCCACGGCGGTGGTGGCCGTGGAGAACCGCCAGGCGAAGGCGCGCCCAAAGGTGCCCGCCTGGAGCGCGATCAGCTTCAGGTCGACCATCGGGCCGACCACCATGAAGGCCAGCCGGGCGGTCGGCGAGAACCCGGCGAGCGAGGCGGCGACGAACGCGTCCGCCTCCGAGCAGACCGCCAGCAGCACGGCGAGCCCGGCCAGGAAGAGCACCGACAGCCAGGGCGAGCCGGAGAAGGTGTCGAGGACGGAGCGCGGCACCGCGACGTTGAAGGTGGCGGCGGCCATGGCGCCGAGCACCAGGAAACCGCCGGCGTGCAGGAAGTCGTGCTGGAAGCCGAGCCGGAACTCGTTCCAGCGGCTGCCCCCGTGCCGGTGGCCGGTGTGCCGTTGCCGCAGGACGGGCCGCAGCCACTTCTCCTGGCCCAGCCAGAGCCACAGCCAGCCCATCACCGCCGCGGTGGCGAGGGAGGCGAGCAGCCGGGCGGCGACCATCGCGGGGTTGCCCGGGAAGGCGACGGCAGTGGCGGTCAGCACGACGGGGTTGACGGCCGGCGCGGAGAGGAGGAACGCGAAGGCCGCGGCCGGGGTGACGCCCCGCCGGATCAGGCTGTTGGCGACGGGGACGGAAGCGCACTCGCAGCCCGGCAGCACGGCGCCCGCGACCCCGGCCACCGGCACGGCGAGCGCGGGCCGCTTCGGCAGCACCTTGGTGAACAGTTCGGCCGGCACGAAGGCGTTGATGGCACCGGACAGGGCGGTGCCCAGGAGCAGGAAGGGAAGCGCCTGGACGGTGATGGCGAGGCAGACGGTGCGCCAGGCCTGGACGGCCGGCTGGTCCAGCCACTCGGTGCCGGCGAGGAGCGGTACGGCGACGGCTCCGGCCGCGATCGCCAGGGCGGCGCCGTGCGGCCACGACCGGACGCGGCGCACGGGCGGATCGACGGGTGCGACCGTCACGCCCTCGGCCACACCAACCAATTCATCCGTTTTTTCCATCATCACTCCGGATGTCGGTGTCCGGCCGACGATAGGCGAGAGGCGTCGCCGGACCCCGCGTACACGCCGCCGGCCGGTCGACCCGCGCGAGGATTGGGCCCCATGGGTGGACACAGGGCCCGTCCGCGGGCCGCCGCCCGGCAGCTCAGCGGTGCGCCGGGCGTCGGGGCCGGACGACGGTGGTGGCCGTGAGCGCTGCCGACGCGGCCAGGCAGAGCCAGGCGCAGGTGTCCCCGATGCGGTCATAGACGGTCCGCACGCCGCGCACGCGGACGTAGGCCACCATCCAGCGCCTCATCGACACCGTCACCGCGCTGCCGCCCGCGCTGCCGCCGACGGCACCGACGCCCGCCGGGGCACCGGTCGACGGCGGGCTCACCGAGCGCGAGGTGCAGGTTCTGGTGCTGGTCGGCGCGGGCTGTCCGACGCGCGCATCGCAGTGGACCTGGGCCTGAGCAAGGCGACGGCGAGGAGCCGGGTCCACCGGATCCCGACCCGGCCGGCCCTGGAGAACCGGGTGCAGGCGGCCCTGTACGCCCACCGGACCGGGCTCGCCAGGGACACTCCCGAGCCGCCGGCGGCGGGGTCCGGCCGCTGACGTCGGCCAAACCGCTCACCCACCCCTGTGACACTCCTGTGACAGTCGGCGGACAGGCTCATGAAGTACGGCGCGCAACGTGGAGGAACAAGGGCAAATCGCCCTAATCGGCCAAAACATTCCGCTGGAGGTCAGCCTCATGAGTGCCACTCTCGTCGCACCGCACTCCGAAGCTCCCGCGTCCGCTGCCGCCACCGCGCCCCAGCCCTCGCTGGCGCCGCGCGAGCGGGAGACACTGCGGCACATCGCCGCCGGCCGCACCTATCTCCAGACGGCCCGCCACATGGGCCTGTCCACGCACACCGTGGATGCCTATCTGCGCCGCATCCGGGCCAAGTTCAACATCACCAACACCGCCGAGCTGACCCGCGCGGCCATCGCCCTGGGCCTGTGACCGGCCGGTATCCGCCGTTGCAGCGCGCCGTGAACCAGCTCCCTCCATGCTGTGGCCCGGCACAATTCGCCGGGCCGCGCGCACTGCACGGCTTCCCACCCGTGCCGGACCTCGGCGACCCCGGCCGGCGCCTGCTGACGACGCATGTGCGCCGGCTGCTGCGGGCGCGGCCGGGGCGTCGGCCCTCTGCGGGCCGTCAGCCGACGGTCACGGTGAACGGTCCGGCCAGGACCGAGTAGCCGTCATCGGCCAGGTAGTACACGTCGTACGTCCCCGCGCCGCCCATTTTGCCGGTCGAGAACGTCAGTGCGCCGCTGGCGTTCGGGGCGTAGGCCCAGGTGCGCGACGACTGCCCGCCCGGGGTGACACCCGCCGGGTAGACGCCGACCCAGTTCTTGGCGTTCACCTGCGCCGCCGACGGCACCGCGTAGCGGAAGGTGACGTTGCCGCCGTTCGCGACCGCGTTCAGGCCGCCGGTGAGCGTCGGCGTGGTCGCGGTGGACGGCACGAAGGCGTCGTCGAGCGGGGTGGCGTAGGTGTCGTTGGCCGTGAGACCGGGCAGGCCGAGCGCGCCTTCGATGGTGCGGGCGATGCCGTAGTGGTCGTAGTGGGCCGGGCTGCTGGTGCCGGCCGGGACGGTGCCCTGGGACCCGAGGACCGTGGTGGCCACGTGGTCGTAGGCCTCGTTCTGGCTCTCGTCCCAGGTCAGGATGAGCAGCGAGCGCGCTTGCGTCCAGGCCGGGGAGGCGAGGACCGGGGCGAGGGTCTGTTTCAGCCAGCCGTCCTGGGTCTTCAGGCTGGTGGCGTTGCCGTTGCCGGAGGCCTCGCCGTCGTAGTAGTCGTCGGCGGCGATCCAGGAGAAGTTCGGGGTGGTGGCCGCGGACTTGAGATCGGTGGTGAGCTGCGTGGTGTCGAACAGGTGGGCCGCGCAGCGTGTGGCATCGCCGCTGATGTCGGTGTAGTTGATGAAGGGCGCGTCGTCGGGCTCGTAGTAACTGTCGTTGTTGTTCTTGGTGTTGCAAGGGGTGCCCATGCCCTGCTCGTAGGCCTTCCAGGTCTTGTCGGCCGCCTCGATGGTGTCGCCGAGGTTGCGCTCGGGAGAGTTGATGTTCGGGAAGTACGTGGCGCCCTTGGCGTAGGTGTCGCCGCCGGCGACGGCCAGGTAGTTCTCGTCGCTCGGGTGGTAGACGGCGTGGTGGTCGGTGAGCGTGGCGCCCTGGGCCATGAGGCTGTGCATGTACGGCGTGTCCGCGGGGTCGTTCATGACCTCGGAGTAGTCGGTGTTCTCCATCATGACCATGAACACGTGGTCGTAGCCCGGGACCTTGGAGACGGGCGGCGCGAGCGGGGCGGGCGCGGTGACCGGGGTGTCCAGGGTGAGGGAGAGGTTGTCGAGGTAGCCGGTCTCGTTGCTCGTCGACAGGAACTGCACCTCGACCTGGATGGACCGGGTGCCGGCCGGTACCGCGCCGGTGGTGCTGCGCGCGAGGAACTTGGTGGCGAGCCCCCGGTCGGTCGCGGAGACGGTCGGCAGCCCGGCGGTGGCCCCGAGGCGGTGTCCTCCTGCGTCGTGGAAGTGCAGGCTCACCGCGACATAGCCGGAGTAGGTGGTCCAGCCGCCGAGCCAGCCGGAGAGGTCGTAGTGCACTCCGCCGGCGTCGATGGCGGAGGCGGCCGAGGAGACGTCGACGGTCTGTGTCATCGCCCCGTCGCCGAGGTTGCCCGGTCCGAAGAAGGCCTTGCCGGGTGTGTTGCCGTCGCTGGGCAGCCCGAAGGGGGCGACGGAGTGGCACATGACGTCCGGGCCGCCGGCCTCGGTCGTCCAGCCGGGCATGGTGGTGGCGGCCGACCAGTCACTTGTGCAGTAACCACCGCTCTCCGCATCGCCGTTGACGATGAGGTTGCCGCTGCTCCCGGCCGCCTGGGCCGGTGCGGGAGCGGAGACGATCAGCGCGCCGAGGAGGGCGAGCGGCCCGCCGAGGGATCTCCAGCGCAGTCGCATACGTGGTACCTCGTCCCGTTGGTGAGGGTGCCGTGAGGAGTGTGGTCTCACGGCCTGACTGTGCACGACGAACGGGACATGAGTAGTGGCCGCCGCTGTCGGAGGGAAGAACCACGACCAAACTTGACCAGACAAGTTGGGGGCGGGGTGCCCACCCTGCCGCGCCGGGGAGGCCGGTCGCCGTACCGGGGTCAGCGGCGCAGCGCCGCCAGGTCGCGGTAGCCGATGGCCGCGTGTCGCAGGCACTGGCCCGGGTCGGCCGGGGTCGGGGCGTTGTCCTGTTCGACCATCGGCTTGTGAGAAGTGCGGTGGCCCACGCGGGAGAAGACGGTCCGGTAGTCGATCCCGATGCCGAACGGGACCATGGCGTAGCCCATCCCCTTGGTGGTGTCGACGACGCCGTCCTTGGCCCGGAACAGCGGGTAGCGCTTGTCGTGGCGGACCACCAGGGCCGCCGGGACGAGGCCCTGGCCGCCGGGGCCACGGCGCAGTTGGTCGTCGAGGCCGTCCGCTCTCTCCACTCCGAGGACGAAGGGCCGGAAAGGCGGTCGGGTCAGTAACTCGACCCCGGTGTCCGCGTGGTGTAGGCGCACTCCGTGCAGATGTAGCCGGACCGAAGCTCGGCGGTGTCCGAGGCCGGGCTCGTCCTTGCCGCTGTCGTTGCACGGCTTGAAGCCGGACAGCAGCGTGTCGGCGAGGGTGTACGACGTGCAGCTGCCACAGGCCTTGAGGGTGAAGCTGCCGGTGACGGGGCCGACGTAGAGGACGGTGATGACGTGCGGACTGTCGTTCTTCACCGTGACGGAGATGCTGCCGCCGGAGGCGGTGGTGGGCAGCTTCTTGCCGGCATCCGGGAGTGTCTGGGCGACCTCGGCGGCTATGGCGACCTTCATGGCGCGGGCGGTGTTGCCGTCGTTCTTGTCGTCCGCGACGAACTGTTCCATGGGTTTCCGGGCCGCCGCGAAGTCGCCGTCCTTGTACTGGGAGACTCCGCAGGCGTACTCCCCCGCGTCACCGCTCCGGCCGGCCCGTCCGGCGGCCTCGGCCGGGCGGCCGTCCTTGTCGCCCGAGGACTTCGACAGCCCGCCGATGCGCGTGTCCAGATCACGCAACCGCTCTCCGCTCCCCCCATCAGCAGCACCCCCGCGGCTGCGGACTCGCAGTTCACGGGCCCTTCAACCGGCCCGACAGAGGAAGAAGCGCCGCCCATCCTGTTGAGGTTTGAACCACCATGGCCGCACCACCCATGTCACACGGCCCGTATTTGGCATATGCCCTATTTGTCTGATTACCCTGGGCGGCTCGACCGACCCGACGGACTCGCTCGCGGAAGGAAGACGGCCCGACATGCACAGCGCACAGCTGTCCGCTCTCACATCCCGGCTGCGCCGGGCCGGCTGCGCCGAGGCGGCGCGGGCGACCGTGGCGGCCGGGTTGACCTGGCAGACCTGCGTCCTGCTCCTGCACGTCTCCGACCCCTACGCGGGCGCCGTCGCGGCCCTGCTCGTCGTCGAGACGACCGTGGCAGCGACGGTCGGCGCCGCCGCGCGGTACGCCGCCGGATGCCTGATCGGCGTCCTCGTCGCCGTGCCCGGCGCGCTGTACGCCGGCCCCGGCACGGCCGGCCTGGCACTCGTCGCCTTCGTCTCCGTGCTGCTGGCCCGGCACGGCTTCCTCGGCCACCACGGCCTGCACGTCCCGATGACCGCCCTCATCACGTTCGCCCTGATCCGCGGCCGCCACCACGACGAGCTGATCACCCACCTCGCGGAGATGGTGCTCGGCATCGGCTTCGGCCTGGCGTGCGGCGCGCTGCTCTTCCCCGTCGTACGCGTACGGTCCGCCGAGCGGGCGCTGGAGGACCTGCGGCTGCTGGTCGCCCGGCATCTCGACGGCCTGGCCGACGCGGTCGTACGGCACGAGCGCCCCCGGAGTGTGCTCGGACCGGCCTGGGAGAACGATCTGGACACGGCGCTCACCCGGGCCCGCACCGCCGTGGACGAGGCGCACGAGAGCATGCGCTGGAACCCCCGGCCGACCGCCCGGCGCCGCCGCCGGCACCTGGACCACCGGGTACTGCGCACGCTGGGCGGTGTGGCCGGGCAGGTGACCGCGACCGGCCGGCTGCTGGACACGGAGTCCGGTCCGGCTGACGACTCCGGCTTCTCACGGCCGTACGCGCACCTGCTGCGCACGACGGCCCTGTGTGCCTACTCCTGCCGGGGCGGACGGCCGCACCCCGCACTGCCCGCCGCCCGGCACGCCCTCACCCGGCTCGGCGCCCCCGGCTGCGATCCCCCGCCCGGCGCCGCCGCGGACCGGCGTCTGCTGCGGCCCCTGGAGTCGGCGCTGAGCTGTCTGTCGGAGCCGGCGCCCGCACCCGCCGCCCGGTCCCACCGGATCCTCGACCCGCTGCGACCCACCCCTCGACGATGACCCCTCACGCCACCGATCACCCCACCGCCCGTCCGGACACCGCCACCGCGGCCGCCGCACCCCACCGGCACCGGGACCCTGGGCCGGCGTGGCACCGACGCGTCCCGGCCCGCGCCCTCCTTGTGTCGGCTCCCGTGCTGTTCATGGCCATCGTCACCGTCACCGATCTGCTCACCCCGGACTGGCTGCACATCGCTCCGGTGCTGGCCGCCGTTCCGGTGCTGGCCGCCGCGCTGCTCCCCCGGTGGGCGACGGCGGCGCTGGCGTGCGCCACGCTCGTGATCACGGCGCTGCTCCAGTGGGCGGCCGGGAGCTGCGGGCGTCCGGACGCGGACGTCACGCTCGCCGGCCTGTTCGTGGTCGGACTCACCTCGCTGGCCGCGTGCGCGCTGCGGCAGCGCCGGGATCGGCAGCTGCGCCAGGTCCGCTCCGTCGCCGAGACCGCGCAGCGCGCCCTGATGCATCCGCTCCCCCACCGCGCCGGCTCGCTCGCCCTGTCCGGGGTGTATCTGCCGGCCGAGTCGGAGGCGCGGATGGGCGGCGACTTCTACGAGGCGCTGCGCACACCGTACGGCACCCGGATCCTGATCGGTGACGTACGGGGCAAGGGGCTGCCGGCCGTCGGCGCCACCTCGACGCTGCTCAGCGCGTTCCGCGAACTGGCCTACGGCGAGGCGTCGTTGACGCGGGTGGCGGAGCTGCTGGACGCCCGGGCGAGGCGGCACATCGCCGCACTGGACGGGGATCCGGGCCCGGCACGGCCCGCCGGCCGGGGCCGGGACGCGCTGTTCACCGAGCGGTTCGCGACCGCGCTGCTGGTGGAGTTCCCGCCCGGCGACCGCGTGGCCCGCCTGGTGCACTGCGGCCACCCCGAGCCGTACCTCGTGCGGGCGGGCGAGGTGCGCCCCTGCGAGCCGGACCGCCCGGGGGCGCCGCTCGGGCTCGGCGATCTGCTGACCGCGGAACCCGCCGCCCAGACCGTGCCGTTCGGCCCCGGTGACCGGCTCGTGCTGTACACCGACGGCTTCATCGAGGCCCGCGACCGCCTCGGCCGCTTCCCTGACCTGGCCGCCCGGATCCACGCGCACGCGGGCCGGCCGCTGGAGGCGATGGTGGCCGCGCTGCGCCGTGACCTCCTGCACCACGTCCGCGGCGACCTCGACGACGACGCGGCCCTGGTGGCGCTGGAGCGGCTGCGGTGACCGCTCCGGTCAGCGGGCTGCCGCCAGGGTCAGCGCGCCCGCGGCCAGCGCGAGGAACAGTCCGGGGAAGGCGATGTTGTGGAACACCCGCGCCCGGACGTGGGCGGTCAGGGCGCCGACGTAGAACAGCACCAGTCCGGCGCCTGCCGCGATCCCCAGGGGCCGTATGCCGAACAGGCCGAGGAGCAGTCCGGCCGCTCCCGCCGCCTTCAGCAGTGCCAGGGCGGGGAGCCAGGTGCGCGGCACGCCGACCTCGGCCGAGTTGGCGAGGACGAACGGCGCCCTGGCGGCGTCCGCCGCCGCGATGCCGGCGTTGGCCAGGACGGCCGCGCAGGTGACGACCACAGAGGCGATATCCATGCCTCCACCCTCACCGGACGGCTGTTGTGCCGTCCAATACCAGCTTCTATAACCTGTGGGAATGGATGTCGACACGCGTCTGCTGCGTGCGTTCCTCGCCGTCGCCGAGGAGGGCAGCCTCACCCGTGCCACGGAGCGCGTGTTCGTGTCCCAGCCGGCCCTGACCAAGCAGGTCCGCCAGCTGGAGAACCAGCTCGGCGTACGGCTCTTCGACCGCTCGCGCACCGGGATGGCACTGACCGACGCGGGTCGTGAACTGGCCGACCGGGTGCCGGAGTTGCTCGCGTCCTGGGACGAGGCGCTGCGCACCACGCGGGCCGCCGGGCGGCGTTCGGCGCGGGTGCTGCGCGTGGGGTTCGTGGCGAGCGCGGCCAACGAGGCGACCCACGAGATCGTCGCCGAGTTCGCCCGGCGGCGGCCCGGCTGGCGGGCCGAACTGCGGCAGGCGGCCTGGACGAACCCGAGTGCGGGCCTGGCCGACGGCGAGGTGGACGCGGCGCTGCTCCGGCTGCCGTTCCCGGGTCAGGGCGCGCTGCGGGTGGAGGTGCTGTTCAGCGAGGCGCGCTGGGTGGCGCTGCCGAGCGGGCATCCGCTCGCGGGGCGCACCGAGATCGCCTTCCGCGAGCTGTGGGACGAGCCGTTCGTCGCCGCGCCGGCGCACACCGGGGCGTGGCGCGACCACTGGCTGGCCGCCGACGAGCGCGCGGGCCGTCCGGTGCGGATCGGCGCGGTCACCGAGCAGCCGGACGACTGGCTGAGCGCCATCGCGAGCGGCTACGGCATCGCCCTCGCGCCGGAGTCCGCCGCGCGGTTCTACGCCCGCCCCGGTGTGGTCTACCGGCCGGTCACGGGAGTGGGGCCGACGTGGGTTGGCGTGGCCTGGGCCCGGGCCGACGACCGGAATCCGGTCGTACGGGACTTCGTGCGCTGCTGCCTCGACCTCGCGCGCTCCCCGTGACCGGTGCGCACACCCGGGGTCAGTGCTTCTTGCCGTTCTCGCCCAGCTTCTCGACGAGGTCCTGCGCCTTGTCGACGGCCTTGTCGATCGTGTCGCTGTGCTTGCCGTCGGTACGGTCGTCGATGAAGTCGCCGGCCTTCTCCAGACCGTCGGCGATCTTGTCGCCGTGGGCCTCGGCGATGTCCTCGATCGTGTCCTTCAGGTTCTTCAGAGCGTCGAACATGTGCGGATCCTCTCTCCTTCGGCTGCCGGGGCGGACCCGGTCCATGATCCCATGCGGAGGGGGCCCGAAAGACGGCGTTCGAGGCACCGGGGAGGGCGCGTTCGAGGCATCGGGGCGGCGGCAGCGCGCGAAAACCCGTCGGCACGGCGGCCGTTGCGCCGTGCCGACGGGGCGCGGGCCGGGTCAGTCCGTGGGAGCGACGGCGTGGCCCGTCTGCGGGGAGATCATGCCCGCGCACAGGCCACGGCTCGCCAGGGTCTGGGCGATGCGCGGGATCGCGGCCAGGGTGTTGGCCGGCCACTCGTGCATGAGGATGACCTGGCCGCTGGTCAGCCGGGACACGGCCTGGACGATGGCGTCGGTGGTCGCGCCGTTCCAGTCCTGCGAGTCGACGTCCCAGATGACCTGGGTCAGGCCGTACTTGGCCGCCACCGCCCTGACCGTGGCGTCGGTCTCGCCGTACGGCGGGCGGAACAACCGGGGTGTGCCGCCGCCTGCCGCCGCGATCGCCTGCTGGGTGCGGGAGATCTCGGAGTCGACCTGCGCCTGGCTGAGCTGGGTCAGATGCGGATGGGTGTAGCTGTGGTCACCGATCCACATCCCGGCAGCCGCCTCGGCCCGGACCTGGGCGGGGTAAGCCGCCGCGTACCGGCCCTCGTTGAACATCGTGGCCCGCAGCCCGTACTGCTTGAGCGCGCTCAGCAGGGCCGGGGTGTGGGCGTCGGACGGGCCGTCGTCGAAGGTGAGGCCGACATAGCCGGAGCAGCCGGCCGCGTGGGACGGGGCGGCGCCGACGGTGAGCATGCCGGCGGCGGCCAGCGCGGCGGCCGTGGCTGCCGTGGCTGCCGCCGTCAGCGGACGGGACGCGAGCGGCCGTACGGCCCTCATGACATCACCGTGATGTTCGAGTTGCCGCTGCTCTGGTAACCCTCGGTCGCCAGGATCATGTAGTACTTGAAGCTGCCGAGGGCCATCCCGGCGCGGGCCCAGGCGTCGAAGTGGTTGCCGGTGGTTATGGTGCCGCCGGTCCGCTTCGACTGCCGCACGCTCCAGTACTGGTTGAAGGTCCTGGTGCCTTCGACGGACGGGGCGTTGTACCGCGTCGTCTCGTAGATGTCGTACGTGCCGCCGTCGCTGGTGACGCTTCCCTTGTACGTGCCCGTGGGCCGGTAGGTGCCCCAGTTGTCGACGATGTAGTACTCGACGAGCGGGTTCGACGTCCATCCGTAGAGGGACAGGTAGCCGTTGCCGGACGGGTTGAAGCTGCCCGAGTACGTCACGCTCCGGCGTCCGCCGGTGCTCCAGCCCTTGCCCGCGACGAAGTTGCCGGTGTTGCTCCAGCTGGTGCTGTAGTTGCCGCCCGAGCCCAGGGTCATGGAGACCGTGCCCTGGGCGTCGGTCCAGAACGAGTAGTAGTAGCCGTTGTTGGTGCCGGTCTGGTTCGTGGTGATGACCGTGGCGGCGCGGGCGGTGCCGGGCAGGGCCAGTGCGGCCCCGGCGCCCAGCAGCAGGGCGCCTGCGCTCCTACGGCTCAGTGCGTGGTCGAACACGCTCATGTCGTGCCTCCTCCTCGTACGGCCTGTGCGGGTGTGACTTGGAGGGGAGTGTTGGCCTGGGCATGTCAGCTGTCAACAGTTTCGGTGATTATTTCGAAACATTCGTCTACGCGATCAAGTGGCCTGATTCTTATTTCAGCAGTTCAAGTGACTTGTTAAAGAGGAAACTTCACCAAGAGAGTCGGCACCCTGGAAGGCAAGATCGTAATTTGAACTCCGCGCTTCGAATGTTTCGAAGCACTGTTCGTCGTCCCCTGAGCGGCCCAATGACAGTCCTCCGGAGGGGCGAGCGGCCGTGACGGGTGTGACCGTGAGGGATAGGGATCCGCGCGTACACCGGCGACGAGGAGGCGGCATGACGGACGGACTCGGGCCCGAGGGCTTCGAGCAGGTCGGCGCCGTCGCGGACGCGGTGCTCTACGAGGGCTACCTGCTCTATCCGTACCGCCGGTCCTCGCCGAAGAACCGGGTCCGCTGGCAGTTCGGGGTGCTGCTGCCGCGTGCCTGGGCGGAGCGGGACGGCCCGGTCGAGCCCGGGATCGCCGGCTCCGCGGACTCCTGGTACCAGCGGACCGAGTGCCTGCTGCGGGTGCGGCGGGCCGACGCGGTCGTACGGGTGCGGGTGCGGTATCTGCAGATGCGGGACAAGCAGGTCGAGGCGCCCGGCGGCGACGGCCGGCACCGCCCGGTCGCGTCCCTGCGGTCGGCCGACGGTGCCGCGCATCTGTCGTTCGAGGAGGCGGTGCCGCGCGAGACCGACCTCGTGCTGCCGTTGCGGGACCTGCTGCACCGCGGGCGCACCGTCGAGGTCGGCGCGCCCGCCGGCACGGAGTACGAACCGTTGCCGTCGGACGCCGGACGGACCGTGCGGCGGTGCCGGGAGGTGCGGGCCCGGACCACCGTGGCGGCCGAGCCGCTCGCGCCGGACCTCTACCGGCTGCGGGTGCGGACCGAGAACACCGGCGAGCTGCCGGATCCCCGGGCCCCCCGGGGCGAGGCGCTGCGGCAGGCGCTGATCGCCACCCACACCCTCGTCGGCGGGGACGGCGTGGAGTTCGTGTCCCTGATCGATCCGCCCGAGGGCCTCGCGGAGCACGCGCGCGGCTGTCGCAACGCCTTCACGTTCCCCGTGCTGGGCGGCGCGCCCCGGGCGGACGGCACGGGCGCCGTGCTGCTCTCCGCGCCGATCATCCTGCCGGACTTTCCGCAGGTCGCTCCGGAGAGTCCCGGTGATCTGCACGACGCGGCGGAGATCGACGAGATCCTCACGCTGCGCACGATGCTGCTGACCGATGAGGAGAAGGCCGAGGCGCGGGCCACCGACGCGCGGGCCGCACAGATCCTCGACCGGGTGGAGACCCTGCCCCAGGAGGTCCTCTCCCGGCTGCACGGCGCGATCCGTTCCCTGGCCCCCGCGCAGCCCCAGGCGGACGCCGCGCAGACCCCGGCTTCCGGGCGGCCCGCGTGGTGGCAGGAGGGCGGCGACGAGGGGCTGTCCCCGACCACCGACTCGGTGCTCGTGGCCGGGGTGCCCGTCGGTGCCGGCAGCCGGGTGCGGCTGTGCCCGCGCGGCCGGGGTGCGGACGCCCAGGACATGTTCCTGGCGGGGCGGACCGCGCAGGTCGCCGCGGTCCTCCACGACGTGGACGGCAGCGTGCACCTGGCCGTCACGGTCGACGACGATCCCGCCGCCGAACTGCACGGCTGGTACGGCCGTTTCCACTATTTCCGGCCCGCCGAACTCGAACCGCTCGCGCCCGCGGACGGCCCGGACCCGGCGGTCCACCACCCACTCGGCGACCGGTTCCGACGGAAGGCGCAGACATGACGACACAGCGCGACACCACCGAGGTCCGCGACGAGCCCGGCGGGGCCGAGGCACCCAGCGGGTTCGACGAGATCCACATCCTCTGGATCTCGGAGGGCATGAGCTGCGACGGCGACACCGTCTCGCTGACCGCCGCGGACCAGCCCTCGCTGGAGGACGTGGTGCTCGGTCTCATCCCGGGCCTGCCGAAGGTCCATCTCGTCAACAAGGTGCTCTCGCCGAGCCTGGGCGGCGAGGACTTCCTCGCCCCCTACCGGGCGGCGGCACGGGGCGAGCTGACCCCGTTCCTCCTCGTGATCGAGGGCTCGGTCCCGAACCAGAACGTCATCAAGGGCGACGGCTACTGGACGTCGTTCGGCAACGACCCGGAGACGGGCGAGCCGCAGCCGCTCAACTGGTGGATCGACCAACTGGCGCCCAAGGCCTGGGCGGTGGTCGCCGCCGGGACCTGCGCGGCGTACGGCGGCATCCACGCGATGGCGGGCAACCCGACCGGCTGCATGGGGCTCGCGGACTACCTGGGCTGGGACTACCGGTCGCAGGGCGGGCTGCCCGTGGTCAACGTGCCCGGGTGTCCCATCCAGCCGGAGAACTTCATGGAGACCCTGATCTGGGTGCTCCAGCACGCGGCCGGTGCCGCTCCCCCGCCGCCGCTGGACCACATGCTGCGTCCACAGTGGCTGTTCGGCAAGACCGTGCACGAGGGGTGCGACCGGGGCGCGTACTACGAGCAGGGCGACTTCGGCCTGGACTACAACTCCCCCAAGTGCCTGGTGAAGACCGGGTGTTGGGGCCCGGTCGTCAACTGCAACGTGCCCAAGCGGGGCTGGATGGCCGGGATCGGCGGCTGCCCCAACGTCGGCGGCATCTGCATCGGCTGCACGATGCCCGGATTCCCCGACACCTTCATGCCGTTCATGGACGAGCCGCCCGGCGGCACCCTGTCGTCGCTCGTCATCAAGCCGTACGGCGCCGTCATCCGCCGGCTGCGCGGGCTGACCAACGACATGGTGAACCACGAGCCGCGGTGGCGGCACAACAAGCGCAAGCTGACCAGCGGTTACGACCCGCACTGGCGTGCCTGACACCGTTCGTCCCGTATCCCCGACCCGCCCGCACCACCACCCCAACAGCGAGGGGCAGCACCGCAGATGACCACCACCGAGTCCCGGCCCACAGCACGCAAACCCGCCCAGCTCGTCGACATGTCCTGGGATCCGATCACCCGGATCATCGGCAACCTGGGCATCTACACGAAGATCGACTTCGCCAACCGGGAGGTCGTCGAGTGCCACAGCACCTCGTCGCTCTTCCGCGGCTACTCGGTGTTCATGAAGGGGAAGGACCCCCGCGACGCGGGCTTCATCACCTCCCGCATCTGCGGCATCTGCGGCGACAACCACACCACGTGCTCCAACTACGCCCAGCAGATGGCGTACGGCGTCAAACCGCCGAAGCTGGCCGAGCACATCACCAACCTCGGCGAGGCCGCCGAGTACATGTTCGACCACACGCTCTTCCAGGACAACCTGGTGTTCGTGGACTTCTGCGAGGCGATGGTCAAGGCCACCAACCCCGGGGTGCTGGCCCGCGCCGAGCGCACGGCCGCGCCCCGCGGGGACGTCCACGGGTACCGGACCGTCGCCGACATCATGAAGGCCTTCAACCCCTTCGAGGGCGAGGTCTACAAGGAAGCGCTGAAGATCAGCCGGGTCACCCGGGAGATGTTCTGCCTGATGGAGGGGCGGCATGTGCACCCCTCCACGATGTATCCGGGCGGTGTCGGCACGATGCCGCAGCCGAACACCTTCACCGACTACCTCTCCCGGCTGATGCGTGTCATCGACTTCGTGAAGAAGGCGGTGGCGATGAACGACGACGTCTTCGACTTCTTCTACGAGGCCCTGCCCGGCTACGAGGAGGTCGGCCGGCGCCGCGTCCTGCTGGGCTGCTGGGGCGCCTGGCAGAACCCCGACGTGGTCGACTACCGGTACGCGACGATGAACGAGTGGGGCCGGGCGATGTACGTCACGCCCGGCATCGTCGTGGACGGTGAGCTGGTCACCAACAACCTGATCGACATCAACCTGGGCCTGCGCATCATGCTGGGCAGTTCCTACTACGAGGACTGGGTGAACGAGCAGCCGTTCGTCACCCACGACCCGCTCGGCAACCCCGTCGACATGCGCCACCCGTGGAACCAGACCACCGTCCCGGTGCCGCAGAAGCGGGACTTCGACGGCAAGTACAGCTGGGTGATGAGCCCGCGCTGGTACCACCCGGAGACGGGACAGCACCTCGCGCTGGACACCGGCGGCGGGCCGCTCGCCCGGCTGTGGTCGACGGCGCTGAGCGCCCTGGTCGACACGCCGTACGTCAAGGCCACCGGCGACAGCGTGCGCATCTCCCTGCCCAAGGGCGAGAAGCTGCCGGAGACCACGCTGGAGTGGCGCATCCCGAAGTGGAGCAACACCATCGAACGGGACCGCGCCCGGCCCTACTTCGTCGCCTACGCCGCCGCCATGGCCCTGCAGTTCCTGGAGGAGGCGATGGGGATGCTGCACTCCGGGGACACCAAGGTGTTCGAGAACTTCGAGGTGCCGGACGAGTCGATCGGCTGCGGCTTCCACGAGGCGGTGCGCGGTGTCCTCTCCCACCACCTGGTGATCAGGGACAAGAAGATCGCCAACTACCACCCGTACCCGCCGACCCCGTGGAACGCGAGCCCCCGCGACATCTACGGCACGCCCGGCCCGTACGAGGACGCCGTGCAGGGCCAGCCGATCTTCGAGGAGAACGGTCCGGACGACTTCAAGGGCGTCGACATCATGCGCACGGTGCGCAGCTTCGACCCGTGTCTGCCGTGCGGTGTGCACATGTACATGGGCAAGGGCCGCACGCTGTCCACGGTGCACTCGCCGACGTACGGAGCGAAC
This sequence comes from Streptomyces camelliae, assembly GCF_027625935.1. NCBI lineage: Bacteria > Bacillati > Actinomycetota > Actinomycetes > Kitasatosporales > Streptomycetaceae > Streptomyces > Streptomyces camelliae. Next base: position 8,446,503 of record NZ_CP115300.1, on the reverse strand, counting down.
CATGGCTGACGCAGTACGGCTCGCCGACCCGGCGATGGAGGCACGGCTGGCCCGGCTCGACGAGGTGCTGGCCGAGCTGGAGTCCGCACCCGGACCGGCGCTGGAGGCGGTCTCGCTGCTGACCGAGGTCTACGGCGAGGCGCTCGCCCGGGTGCTGGACCACGCCGACGCGCCGCTGCGGGCGGGGCTCGTCGAGGACGAGCTGGTGGGGCATCTGCTGGTGCTGCACGCGATCCATCCCGAGCCACCGGAGCGCCGGGCGGCCCGCGCGGTCGAGCGGCTGCGGCCCGCGGTGCGCGAGCGCGGCGGCGACCTCCAGTGGGCCGGCGTCGACGGGAGTGTGGCCCAGGTCCGGCTGAACGCGGGCGGCGGGTGCGGGGCGGGGTGCGGCAGCGGGACCGACGACGCCCTGGCGGCCGTCCGGGCGGCCGTGCTGGCCGCGGCGCCCGAGCTGACGGCCGTGTCCCTGGTGCCGGAGGCCGCCGGGCGGCGGACGGCGCCGGCGTTCGTCCCGCTGGCGACGGTGACCCACCGCGCGGTACGGCCGCAGGGGGCGCGGTGACCACGGCCGGAGCGCTGGCCCGGGTCATCCGGTCCGCCGCGGACCGCGCGGCGGCCGCCGAGGCCGAGCGCTGTGACCTGTGCGCCGCTGCCGTGGCGGACGGCCACCCGCACCTGTACGACACCGGTGCGGCCGCCGTGCGGTGCGTGTGCGCGCCGTGCTCGGTGCTGTTCCCCGGGGACGCGGCGGGCCGGTACCGGCTCGTGCCCCGGCGCCGGGTCCGGCTGCCGACCGTGGACACGGCGGTGCTGGGCGTCCCGGTGGGGCTGGTGTTCTTCGTGCCGCACGAGGACGGCACGGTCACCGCCGAGGGCCCGAGCCCGGCCGGGGTCATGCGCTGGGAGGTGGACGCGGCGGCCTGGCAGCGGCTGTCCGCCGGGTGTCCGCGGCTCGCCTCCGTGGCACCCGAGGTGGAGGCGCTGCTGGTGAACACCGTGCGGGGCCTGGACGAACACTGGATCGTGCCGGTCGACGACTGCTACCGGATGGTCGCCCTCGTACGCCGTGAGTGGCGGGGGCTGTCCGGCGGCGGTCGCGTGTGGCCGGCCGTCGAACGGTTCTTCGCGGAGCTCACCGAGCGGTCGTGAAGCCGGAAAGGAGATGACCATGGGCAGCATCCGAGTGGGCCGAGCCCAGGCGAGGCCCGACACGCCAACGCACGTACCCGGTCTGCACCAGGGCAACAAGGGCCCGTACGGCCGGCAGGGCGGACACCACGAGGACGGCACCGCGGACGCGCGCCGCTCCACGGGGATCCACTCGAAGCGGCATGACGCCGTGCTGAAGGCCATGCCGAACATCTCACCGGGATGAGGAAACAGGGAGTGATCGTGAGGAAGCGCTGCCCGACCGCGAGGTCGGCGATGTCCGGCCGCCAGGTGCTGATCGCCCAGGCGGCCGTGGTGGGCGGCCTGCTGCTGGCTCTGCTCATCAGGCAACTACCCAGTGTGAGGCGCGAGTTGAGGATCTACCGGATGACCGGTGGCCCGTGCTCCGACCGCCGCCACCGCTGAGCCGGCCGTGCACGAGTTGTCGATCGCGACCGCGATCGTGGAGCAGGCCGAGAAGATCGCCCGCGCGGACGGGGCCGGCGGCGTCTCGTCGGTGACGGTACGCGTGGGCGAGCTGTCGGGTGTCGTCCCCGACGCGCTGGACTTCGCCTTCGAGGTCGCCCGGGAGGGCACCGCGCTGACCGCCGCCCGGCTGGTGGTCGAGCAGGTGGCCGCCCAGGCGTACTGCGCGCCGTGCGCCGAGGAGTTCGCGGTCGGCATGCCGCCGTTCTTCTGGTGCCCGCGCTGCGACCGGCCCTCGCAGGACCTGCGCAGCGGGCGGGAGTTGGAGATCACGGGCGTCGAACCGGCGCGCTGAGCGGGCGGCCGGCCCCACCCGGGGACGGCCGCCTCGCCGGTTTCTCAGCAGATGCGGGGCAGTTGCTCGCCCAGCGGCAGGTCGACCACACGGGTGCCGCCGAGGCCGGTGGCGGCGACCACCATGCCGGGGTGATCGGCCACGCACGTGCCGATACGGGCCGCTCCGGTGCCCTGCGGATGGGACCGCATCGCCGCCAGCACGGCCTCGGCATGCTCCGCGGGCACGAAGGCGACGAGCCGGCCCTCGTTGGCCACGTACAGCGGGTCCAGCCCGAGGAAGCCGCAGGCGCTGCGGACCTCGTCCGGGACGGGCACGGCCCGCTCGTCCAGCCGTACCCCGGTGCCGGAGGCGCGGGCGATCTCGTTCAGGGACGCGCCGAGCCCGCCGCGGGTCGGGTCGCGCAGGACGTGGAGGTCCGGCGTGACCGCCAGCATCGCCGCCACGAGGCCGGCCAGCGGCGCGGTGTCGGAGGCGATCTCGACGCCGAACTCCAGGCCCTCGCGCACGCTCATGACGGCGACACCGTGCAGGCCGATGGGTCCGCTGACGAGGACGGCGTCGCCGGGCCGGGCGCGCTGCGGGCGGATGTCGACCCCGTCGGGCACGAGGCCGACGCCGGCCGTCGTGACGTACACGCCGTCGCCGTGTCCGGCCTCGACCACCTTGGTGTCGCCGGTGGCGACGGTGACGCCGGCGGCCCGCGCCGCGGCGCCGATGGCCTGCGCGACGCGCCCGACGACGCTGATCTCCACCCCCTCCTCCAGGACGAAGGCGGTGGAGAGGAAGGCGGGCCGGGCGCCGCTCATCGCCAGGTCGTTGACCGTGCCGTTGACGGCCAGGTCGCCGAGACTGCCGCCGGGGAAGAACAGCGGCCGCACCACGTAGGAGTCGGTGGAGAAGGCCAGCCGGGTGCCGGCGAGGTCGAGGACGGCCGAGTCGGTGAGCGCGGCCAGCGTCGGGTTGCCGTAGGCCGGCGCGAAGACCTGCTCGATCAGTTCGGCGGACAGGGCACCGCCTCCGCCGTGGCCCATGACGACGACCGGCTGGTCGCGCAGGGGGGCGGGGCAGGTCCAGTTCGCGGGGTCGACGACCGCATCGGTGGCCAGGTCAGCCAACGGGATTCACCTCCGTCTGCGGGATCCGGGACCCCTGTCGTGCCGGGCCGTCGGTCATCCGGCGATACAGGTAGTAGGCCGCGCACGCGCCCTCGCTGGAGACCATCGTGGCCCCGAGCGGGGTACGCGGTGTGCAGGCCGTGCCGAACGCCTCGCACTCGGTCGGCTTGATCAGCCCCTGGAGCACCTCGCCGGCCCGGCACACGGCGGGCTCCTCGGTGCGGATGCCGGTGACGTCGAACCGGTGCTCGGCGTCGTACGGCCGGTAGGCGTCGGACAGCCGCCAGCCGCTGGCGGGGATGCGGCCGATGCCGCGCCAGTTGCGGTCGGTGACTTCGAAGACCTCCTGCAGCATGCGCAGGGCCGCCGGGTTGCCCTGTTCGCGTACGGCGCGCGGGTAGGCGTTCTCCACGAGGTGCTCGCCGCGCTCCAGCTGGCGTACGGCGCGGCGGATGCCCTCCAGGATGTCCAGCGGCTCGAAGCCGGTCACCACGATCGGTACCCGATGCCGGTCGGCCAGGTCGGGATACTCGGCGGTGCCCATCACGCTGCACACGTGTCCGGCGGCGAGGAAGCCCTGCACCCGGCAGTCCGGTGCCGTCATGATGGCCTCGATCGCCGGCGGTACCCGGACGTGGGAGACCAGCAGGCTGAAGTTGCCGACACCGAGACGGCGGGCCTGGTGGACGGCCATGGCGTTGGCGGGGGCGGTCGTCTCGAAGCCGATCGCGAAGAAGACGACCTCGCGGTCCGGGTTCCTCCGGGCGAGGTCGAGGGCGTCCAGCGGCGAGTACACGACGCGTACGTCACCGCCCTCACCCTTGACCCGGAACAGGTCGCGGTCGGTGCCGGGCACGCGCAGCATGTCCCCGAAGGAACAGAAGATCACCTCGGGGCGGGCGGCGATCTCCAGGGCCTTGTCGATGACGTCGAGCGGGGTGACACACACCGGGCAGCCGGGGCCGTGGATCAACTCGACCTCGTCCGGGAGCAGTTGGTCGATGCCGTGGCGGATGATGGAGTGGGTCTGGCCGCCGCAGACCTCCATCAGCGCCCAGGGCCGGGTGGCCGTGGCGCGGATCTCGTCCAGCAGCCGCCGGGCCAGCTCGGGGTCGTTGAACTCGTCGATGTATTTCACCGGGCCTCACTCCCGTTCCGCTGCCGGGCCGCCTGCTCCCAGGCATCACCGAACTCCTCGTCCAGCAGCCCCAGTTGCTCGAACAGTTCCAGGGACGCGCGGGCCGACTCCTCGTCCAGGCGCTGGAGGGCGAAGCCGACGTGGACGATGACGTACTCCCCCACCCGCACGTCGGGCAGGTATTCCAGGCATGCCTGTTTGCGCACACCGCCGAAGTCGATCAGCCCGGTCAGCGGACTGGCATCGCGGTCGATGGACACGACCTTGCCGGGCACTGCGAGACACATGGGTCACTCCGTCCGTCGGTTCCTTGCCGTTCCCGCGACCATGAGCTGACCGAGCGCCAGTCCTCCGTCGTTCGGGGGGACTTCGCCGTGCCTGAGGACCGTGAAGCCGTCCGCGGCCAGCAGCGCGGTGCATTGCCGCTCCAGCAGGCCGTTGGCGAAGACGCCGCCCGTCAGCGCGACCGTGCGCAGGCCGGTGTCGGCGCGGGCACGGCGGCAGATCCGGGCGACGGCGTGCGCGACACCCCGGTGGAAGCGGGCGGCGAGCACCGGTGCGGGGGTGCCGCGCCGCCGGTCCGCGAGCAGGTCCCGCAGCATCGGCGCGGGACTGCACACGAGGACACCCCTGCCGGTGAGGCCGAAGGGGTACGCCACCGTGTCGTGGTCCGCGGCCTGGAGCGCCGCCGCCTCCAGCTCCAGCGCGGCCTGCGCCTCGTACCCCGCCCGCTGGCACACCCCCGCCAGGGACGACACCGCGTCGAACAGGCGGCCCATGCCGGACGTCGGGACGCAGGCCGTCCTCCTGGTCAACTGCTGCCGGAGCAAGGCGAGTTCGGTCTCGGTGCAGGCCCGCACGCTCGGCAGGTCCGGCTCCCAGGGCAGCCCGGCCGCCCGCAGCCTGGCCAGCGCCTGCCGGCACGGGTTGGCCACGCCCGCGTCCCCGCCGGGCAGCGGGGCGGGCGCCAGATGCGCGTAGCGCCGGTATCCGCTGTAGCCGGCGAGCAGGACCTCGCCGCCCCACACGGTGCCGTCGTCGCCGTACCCGGTGCCGTCGAAGGCGACCCCGATGACGGGGGCGGTGCCGTCGAGTCCGTGTTCGGCCATCGCGGAGGCGATGTGGGCGTGGTGGTGCTGGACCAGCCGCAGACAGCCGCCCGGCAGTCCCGCGGCCCGGTGCCGGGCCCGGCGGGTGGAGTGGTAGCCGGGGTGCCGGTCGGCGGCGACGAGGGCCGGGGTGACCCCGGTCAGGCGGGCCAGGTGCCGTTCGGCGCGCTCGGCGGCTTCCAGGGTGGCCAGTTCGCCCATGTCGCCGATGTGCGGCCCGAACCAGGCGTGGTCGCCCTCGCCCAGGCAGAGGACGTTCTTCAGATCGCCGCCGACCGCGAGCGTGGGGCGGACCGGGACCGGCAGGCGCAGGGGACGCGGCACGTATCCGCGGGAGCGGCGCAGCACCTGGGTGCTGCCGTCGGGGCGCACCCGCAGCACCGAGTCGTCGCATGGGCAGGCGATGGGCCGGTCGTGGGTGAGCCAGGCGTCGGCGAGCCCGGCCAGCCGGGTGAGCGCCTCGGTGTCGTCGGTGACGATGGGTTCGCCGGAGCGGTTGCCGCTGGTCATGACGAGCATGCGGGGGCCGGGGGGATCGCCGGGCAGCCCCAGCAGCAGCGTGTGGACGGGGGTGTAGGGCAGCATGACCCCCACGTGCGGGCTGCCCGGACAGACCTGGTCGGCCAAGCCGGGGCCGTCTGCCGGGGTGCGGCGGCGCAGCAGGACGATGGGGCGGTGCGGGCCGGTCAGGGCCGCCCGCTCCGCGTCGGAGACGACCGCGATCCGCTCGGCCGTGGGCAGGTCCGCGCACATCACCGCGAAGGCCTTGCCGCCCCGTTCCTTGCGGCCGCGAAGGGTGGCCACGGCCCGGGCGTCGGTGGCGTCGCAGGCCAGGTGGTAGCCGCCGAGTCCCTTGACGGCGACGATCCGCCCGGCGGCCAGCAGCGCCCGCGCGGCCGCGAGGGCGTCCGCGTCCCGGGCCGGGCGCACCCCGAGGCCGTCGGCCGGGATCAGGGCGAGCCTCGGGCCGCAGTCGGGACAGGCGACGGGCTGGGCGTGGAACCGCCGGTCGGCCGGAGCGCCGTACTCGCGGGCGCAGGCGGGGCACATCGGGAAGCCGGCCATGGTGGTGGCCGCGCGGTCGTACGGCATGCCGGTGGCGATGGTGAACCGGGGGCCGCAGTGGGTGCAGGTGACGAACGGGTGCCGATGGCGCCGGTCGGCCGGATCGGCCAGTTCGCGCAGGCAGTCGGCGCAGGTGGCGGTGTCGGGCGGAAGCTCGGTGCGGCCGCCGGCCCGCTCGGTGGAGCGGATGACGAAGGGGCCGGTGTCGCCCGTGGCGGGCAGGTCCGCGCAGTCGACGGCGGTCACGGTGGACAGGGGCGGCGGCTGTTCGGCGAGGCGGACACAGAAGCGGTGCACCTCCTCCGCGGGGCCCTCGATCTCGATGTGCACGCCGTCGCCGGTGTTGCCGACGAATCCGGCGAGGCCCAGTCCGGCGGCGAGGCGGTGCACGTACGGCCGGAAGCCGACCCCCTGCACGGTGCCCCGCACGATGACGACGCGGCGCACGAGGCCGGCGGCGGGGGCGGTCATGCGAGGGAAGCGGGGGAGGCGGGGTGATGGCCGTGCGGATGCGAGGCGAGGGGCGGGCGATGCGGGATGCCGTCCCGGGCGGCGAGGGCGCGGTCCAGGAGGGTGTCGACACCGGCGCCGGTACGGGCGCAGGACCGGACGATCTCCACGCCCGGGTTGACCCGGTGCACGTTCGTCCGGAAGGCGCTCTCGTCGAAGCCGGCCGGCTCGGCGAGGTCGGTCTTGGTGATGACGACCAGATGGGCCGAGCCGAACGCGGTCGGGTACTTCAGCGGCTTGTCCTCCCCCTCGGTGACCGCCATCAGCACGATCCGCAGGGTCTCCCCGAGGTCGTACGCGGCGGGGCAGACGAGGTTGCCGACGTTCTCCACGAAGAGCAGCCGGGTGTCCGGCGGCAGCCAGCCGTCCAGCCGGGCGCGCACCTGACGGGCCTCCAGGTGGCACAGTCCGTCGGTGAGCAGCTGCTGGACGGGCGCCCCGGACCGGGCGAGCCGTACGGCGTCGTTCTCGGTGGCGAGGTCCGCGGTCAGCGCGGCCACCGGCACGCCCCGCCCGACCGCGCGGGCCAGGACCCGGCCGAGGAGTTCGGTCTTGCCGCTGCCGGGGCTGGACAACAGGTTGACGACGCTCACGCCCTGTCCGGCGAGGTCGCCGCGCAGGCCCGCGGCCAGGTCGTCGTTCTTGGCCAGGACGGCCTGGCGGACGTCGGACCGGCACATGGGCGCTGCTCCTCGGATACGGCGGCGGGGACCGGGCCGCATCGGATGCGGCCCGGGGTCTCACCGATCTTCGGTTCCGTCGGCCGCGCTTCCGGGCAGCACAGCCGGGCGCGGGGGCCCGGATTCCACCGGGCGGCCCAACGTCGGGACGGGACCGGAGGGGACCGGGCGGCCCGAGGCGGGGACCGGACCGGAGGGGACCGGGCTACCCGACGCGGTGACAGGCCCGGCGGGGACCCGGCGACCCGACGCAGGGACCGGACCGGCGGAGACCGGGCTACCCGACGCAGGCACCGGACCGGCGGAGACCGGGCTACCCGACGCGGTGACAGGCCCGGCGGGGATCGGCACGGGCCCGGCGGGGTCGGCGAGCAGGGCCGGGATCAGGGTGTGCAGTGCGGCCACGGCATGGTCGACGGCGGTCCGGACCGGTGCGCTGAGCCCCGGGAGGATGTCGTCGTCCCCGCTCGGCAGCACGGCGGGTTCGCAGGCCAGCAGGAGCACCCGGGGCAGTGGCTCGTCGCCCAGGTGCCGGGCCAGGGCGAGCACCTTCGCGGGATCCATGCCGTGGGCCTCGGGTACGACGGTGGCGTCGGGCGGTTCGGTCTCGATCAAGGTGAGGGTGCCAGGGTGGTGGCCGCGCCGCGCGGTGTCGACGAGGACGGCGGTGTCGTATCCGTCGAGCAGGTCGTAGGCGAGGTCCATGCCCCGGATGCCGTAGTCGCGCACGCGCACCTGGGACGGCAGCGGGCGCTGTTCGAGGGCGCGGATCACCTCGGGGCCGAAGGCGTCGTCGGCGAGGAAGACGTTGCCGACGCCCGCCACCAGCAGGCGGGCCGTCACCGGACGTCCCCGGCGGGCGCGGCCAGGGGCCGGGGCGAGCCGGTGGGTGTCTTGCGCACGAAGGCCGAGCGCAGCGCGTGGTAGGGGGCCCGCGGGTCGTAGAAGAGAGCGTGCATGCGGGCGAGTTCGGCCGCGCGGTAGTCGGCGAGGGGGCACTCGTGTTCGTCCGCGGCGCGGGCGGCGGCCTTGCCGGCGATCCGCCGGTCCAGGCCGGGTGCGGCGGCGAGTCCGGCCGCGAGCCGCTCGACCTCGGCCGGGAAGTCAGCGGTCGTGGCCGGTACGAGCCGGTCCACCAGCCCCAGCCGCGCGGCGGACGCGGCGCTGACGGGCAGGGCCTCGGTGGTCAGCCGGCCGGCCTGCTCGGCTCCGGCGCGGCGCGGCAGGGTGTAGGTCCAGAACTCGGAGCCGTACAGGCCCATGCGCCGGTAGTGCGGGTTGAGGACGGTGCCGGTGCGGCACCACACCTCGTCGGCGGCGAGGGCGAGCATGGCTCCGCCTGCCGCCGCGTTGCCCGCGAGGGCGGCCACCACGAGCCGGTCGGTGGTGCGCAGCACCGCCTCGACCAGGTCGTCCATGGCGTTGAGGTTGGTCCACGACTCCTCGGCCGGGTCGGGGGCCGCTTCGATGACGTTCAGATGGATGCCGTTGGAGAAGAAGTCGCGCTCCCCGCCGAGCACGAGGACCCGGGTGGGGCGGGTCAGCGCGTCCCGGTAGGCGGCGAGCAGACGGCGGCACTGGTCGGTGCTCATCGCGCCGCCGGGGAACGTGAAGCCCAGGAAGCCGACGTCGCCGCGCTGCCGGTAGCGGATGTCGGTCCAGGTGCGCCGGCCGGCCGGCAGTTCCAGCGGTGCGGCGGCGTCCGGGAGACGCAGGTCGGGCTCCCAGGCGGCGAGGACGGAAGTGGCCGGGCGCCGGAAGGGTGCGGGGTCGCCGGAGCTCTTGCGAGGGCGGAGTTCCGGGATCCAGACGGCGCCGTCCCGGGTGGCCCGGCAGACGGCGCCCGCGCGCTGTGCCAGCAGCTCGCCGGGCCGGCCGCGCAGCTCGTCCTCGGGGTGTCCGCCGTGCAGGAACACCTCCCGCCCGAGGAGCTCGTCCAGGACGCCCGGCTGCGAGTCGGCACCGCGGAGTTTGCGCAGCACCGTCCCGGTGTCGTCGTCCGCCCAGTCGATGCGGCGCCGCTCCTGCCTCAGGGCGCCCCGCCAGACCACGCTGACGGACTCGTCGGTCTGCGGGCGGGGCTTGTAGGACCCTTCGGCGTAGCGCCGTACGGCCGTGAGGACGGCGGTGACGGCGGCGTCCGAGACCTCGTTGCGGTACAGGTCGCTCTTGCCGACGGGCGGTACGGGGAACGCCTGCGCGGCCCAGATGCCGCCCGCGTCCATCGCCGCCTCGGCCTGCAGGACGGTCACTCCCCACTCCGCCGCCTGTCCGTCGATGGCCCAGTCCAGCGCGGACGGGCCACGGTCACCGGGCGGCCCCGGGTGCACGATCAGGCAGGTGTGCTCGCGCCACACGTCCTCCGGCAGGGCCGTTCTGAGCATCGGCGCGACGACCAGATCCGGCCGCGGGTCGCGCACGGCGGCCCGGACCGGGTCGGGGCCGTGCGAGGCGAGGACGACGTCGACGTGGTGACCGAGATCCGACAGTTCGGCGTACAGACGCTGGGAGAGGCTGTTGAACGCGCTGGCCACGAGCAGAATGTTCATGACATGCCATGGTCGTCGCTGTTCCGGGTGCGGTGAAGGACCGCTGCGGCGTTTCGTCCGCGCGGCTCAGGTCTCTTCCTCCATCCGGATCGCCTGGCGCAGGTCCTCGAAGGCCTGGCCGTGGTCGTCGTCGTGCCCCTCCGGCAGCATGACAGCCGTCATGGACTCAGCGGCGAGCAGCGGCAGTTGCGACAGAGGCGAGCGCGGGGCTCGGCTCCCGTGGCCTCGGGGTGACGGCCGTCAGGCCGCCCTGCCTTCTTGAGTGCGCCCCGCGAGGGCAGCGACAGCGGGTGCGGCCGGTGCCGGCTCGGTGAGCAGCGCCGCCGCCCAGCCGGCCACCACCTCGTCCACCCAGGTGCGCCAGGCCCGGCCGTCGCGTCGCCGTCCGGTACGGCGCCGGTGATCCCGTCGGGGCGGCCGGCGCCCCGGAACCGGCCAAGCCGACCAGGGCCGCGTCGATCTCGGTGGGACAGCGCAGCCAGGCCGCGACCGTCGCGGCCTGCCGGGCCTGCACCTCGCGCGGCGCGGAGGCCGGCGCGCCGCCGCTCGGAGGGGAGGCGGTCACCGCGTATCAGGTCATGTATGGCTTCGCCCACGTCACGCGTTCGCCCATGTGCCGCCGGTGCCCGTGTGCCGGCTCGCGCCCGCGTGTCGCCCGCTCGCCCTGGGGAACCCGGTGCGCACCGCCGCAGGTCCGGACAGGCACCGGAGGCCCCATGACGACGGACACCGCACGCGAGGACGACCAGGGTGACGTCCCGCTCGCGGGCTACGGCTCCCTCACCTCCTTGTTCACGGCTCCGGTCCTGCGGTGGCCTCGGTGCGCCGACCGTGCCCGGGAGAACTTCATCCGGAAAGGACCGGCCTCATGCGGCACGACGAGATGATCGGAAAGGTGCAGGCACTCGCCCAGTTGCCCGACCGGGGGTCGGCCGAGCGGGCCGCGCACGCCGTGGTGTGCACGCTGTCGGAGCGGCTCCCGTCCGGCCTGGCCCGGCATGTGGCCGCTCAGCTGCCGCCCGACATGGCGGCGGCGATGCGGGAGGCGGCCGACGCCTGCGCGGGGGCCGACGCGGGCACCGCGGGCGAACGGTTCGGGCTGACCGCGTTCGCCGGCCGTATCGCCGGCCGGGCGGGCACGGACGAGGACACGGCGCTGCGGGAGGCCGCCGCCGTGCTGGAGGTGCTGGACGCCGCTGTCGCCCCGGAACTGACCGAGCGGATGGCGGCCGCGCTGCCCGCGGACATCCGCGCGCTGCTGCCGGTGGGCCGGGCGTCCGAAGAGACCGAGGGCACCGAAGGCACCGGGAACGCGGGCTGAACCGAGGCGGCGGCAGGCCGGTGCGGGCGCACGGCGCAGTGGCGGGAGCTGTCGCGGGGCAAGGTCGCAGGGCGCGGTCCGGAGCGTGACCTCCGACGCCGTCATCGACCAGGTCACCGTCATCGACCAGGTCATCAGGACCCGCCATCGTCGACCAGCTCATCGGCACCCGCCGCTGTCAACAGGTCATCGGGACCGGGCCATGGGGGTGAGACCGGAGCCGCCGGAGCCGGACCGCTCATCAGCCGCAGGCAGACGAGTCCCGGCGACCGCTCAGCGCCGGCCGGCCGGGAAGCGGCCCCGGCCCCGGCGGCGGCGGCGGGCGTGGTGGGGGGTCGGAGGCCGGGCGATCCACCGGTCCTCGACCTGGTCGAGGCCGAACAGCAGAAAGGTCAGGACGGGCAGCAGCAGAACCGCGACGATGATCACTGGAGGCTCTCCCTCCGTGCGACGACATCTCCCGAGTCCCCCGGTCCGCGGGCACCCACCGTCCGCCGTTGTGAAGGTCCTGTGACCGTCTTCTGCAGTCCCCGGCCACAGGCGATGATCTGTCTGACAGATGCGCAGGCGAGGACCACCGGGGCGGACGGATGCACGGAGGGGGACATGTGGAGGCTGGGATCGACGCGGAGGCGGCGGCCGGGCGGACCGCCCCGTTGGTCGGCCGGGCCGCCGAACTCGCGCGGCTGGCGGAGGTGCTCGCGGGCGGGGGTGAGCGGGGGACGCCGTCGGTGGTGGACATCACCGGGGAGGCCGGCATCGGCAAGAGCCGGCTGCTGAGCGAGGTGTGCCGGCGGGCCCGGCAGCGCGGGTTCACGGTGCTGCGCGGCCGGGCGACGGCGTACGAACGGCATCTGCCCCTCCAGCCGTTCACCGACGCCTTCGCCGACCTCGACCCGCGCGCACCGGAAGGCTTCGCCGCGGTCGCCGACGCCGCCCCCGTGTTGCACGGCTGTGCCCGCGGCGGTGTGGACCGGTTCCGGCTGCACCGGGCGACGGCCGCACTGCTGGCCCATGTCAGCGGCCCGGGGCTGCTGTTGGCGCTGGACGACCTGCACTGGGCGGACCCGGCGTCCTGGGATCTGCTGGACCATCTGGTACGGCACCCCGCGCCCGGGCCCGTCGTCCTCCTGGTCGCCCGCCGGGCCCGGCAGAGCCCGGCACCGCTCGCCGCGTCGCTGACCCGGGGCGTCGAGGCCGACACCGTGCTCCGTCTGGACCTCGGCCCGCTGCCCCGGCAGGAGTGCGCCGAGCGCCTCGCCCCCGATCTGGCGCCCGCGGAGCTGGACCGGCTGCACGCGGCGAGCGAGGGCAACCCGCTCTATCTGCTGGCCCTGCTGCACGCCCACCGCACGGCCGGCGCCCAACGGGCCCTGCCCGCCCTGGGGTTGACGTCGCTGCTGCTGGAGGAGCTGAGCCCGCTGACCGAGGACCAGCTGCGCACGCTGGAGACGGTCGCGGTCCTCGGCGACCAGGCGACCCCCGCTCTGGTGCGGGCGGTCAGCGGCCGTCCGGAGGTCGAACTGCTGGACGACCTGGGCGTGTTGGCGCGCCGTGATCTGCTGCGCTCGGGCACCGGCGACCGGCTGGCCCCGCGCCACCCGGTGCTGCGCTCCCTCGTGCACGACGGCATGGAACCCTGGCGGCGCGCGGCCGTGCATCGCCGGGCCGCCGCCGAACTGGCCCGGACCGGTGCTCCCCCGGCCGAGCAGGCGCACCATGTGGAGCGTGCCCTGACCGGCTGGGACCCGGACGCGGCGGGTGTACTGGTGCGGGCGGCCCGGCAGACCGCGCGGACGGCGCCGGCGAGCAGCGCGCACTGGTGGGAGGCGGCGTTGCGCCATCTGCCGCACACCGCGGAGCACGCGGCCCGGCGCCGGGGCTGGCTGCTGGAGCGGGCCCGGGCGCTCGGCGCCGCCGGGCGGCTGCGGGACAGCAGGGACCTGCTGCACGAGGTGATCGCCCTGGCGCAGGGCCCGGACGACGGCCCGGTGCGGGTGCCGGCCGTGGTGAGCTGCGCGGACATGGAACGGCGCCTGGGCCGCTACGCGGAGGCGGTCGCGCTCTTGCGCCGGGAGCTGGACCGGCGGCCCGGCCCGGCGCCGGCCGACATGGTGGCGCTGGGCCGGGAGCTGGGCTCGTCGGCGTCCCGTGCCGCCGCCTACGGGGAGGTCCGGGCGACCGTCGTACGGGCGCTCGCGGCGGCCCGGTCGCTGGGCGACGAGGTGGCGGAGGCGGGCGTGCTCGCGGTGTCCGCGCTCGGTGAGGCGTACGAGGGTGACATGGCGGCGGCGCGCCGGGCCGCCCGGCGGGCCGCCGCGCTGGTGGACGCGCTGCCCGACGACGAGCTGACCGGGCTGTGCGAGCCGCTCGCCCGGCTGGCCTGGGCGGAGACGCTGCTGGAGGATTTCGCCGACGCGGGCCGACACGCCGATCGGGGTCTCGCCGTCGCGCGGCGCACCGGCCAGGTGGCCCAGCTGCCGTATCTGCTGCTGGTCAAGGCACACATCGGCAATCAGACCGGGGAGCTGCGTACGGCGCTGGAGCAGGTCGCCGAGGCCGAGGAGGTCGCACGCGGGCTGGGCAGTGACGAGGCGCTGTCGTTCGTGATGGCGCTGAAGGCGCAGGTGCTGACCGCGGCCTGCCCGCCAGGTGATCCGGCTCCGGTGGCCGCGGCGCGGGAGGCGGTGGCCGTGTCGGGTCCGGGCGTGGACTGGTGGGCGTCGACGGCGTGGAGCGTGCTCGCCTACACGGCGTTCCTCAGCGGCGATCCGGAGGGCGCCCGGGACCTGGTGCTGCGGGCGGGCGGGCCCGGTCTCGAACGGTTTCCGCCCTCCCGGCACGTGCTCTTCCTGGAGATCCTGGTCCGGGCCTGTCTGGCCCTCGGTGATCTGCCGGGGGCCCGCGCGTACGAGGGGCGGGCCCGCGAGGTGGCCGGCCGACTGGACCTGCCGCTGCCACGGGCGCTGGCGCTGCGCATCTCCGCGCAGCTCGCGGTGGCCGAAGGCAGGCCGGGCGACGCGGCCGGGCTGCTGGCCGAGGCCGCCGCCGAGTGCGAGCGGTCGGGGGCGCGGTTCTGGGAGGCGTACTGCCTGCTGCTCGGCGCCCCGCTGATGGCGGCCTCGCCGCAGCACGCCGGCCGGGCCGGACAGGCGTGGCGGCGCGGCCGGCGGCTGGCGCTCGACGGCGGTGCCGCGGCGCTCGTGGGCCTGGCCGACGCGACCCGGGACGCCGTACTCGGCGCCGCGGACCGGCCGGACGCCGCGCTGGCCGGACTCACCGCGCGCGAACGGGAGATCGCCACCCTGGTCGCCGAGGGGCTGACCGGCAAGGACATCGCGGGCAAGCTGGTGCTCAGCACGCGCACGGTGGAGACCCATCTCTCCCGCATCTACCGCAAGACTGGTGTGTCGTCCCGTACCGCCCTGGCCGCGCTCGTACCGCGTCCCGACAGGTCTTCGGGCCCGCACACGCCGTACCAGGGTCTGCGGGCCACGGAATGACACCGGGCTGCCCCGCCGGCGCCGTCCGCCCGCGGATACGTAGGAAGTTACGTGGTGACACGGACGTAGGAGCCCGCTGTGATCTGCGAGATTGGCCGGTGCCGCGGGGCTGGGGAAGGTGTCGTGCGGTGCTGCGGGGGCGGCGGACACGCGAGCCGAAGGGGATCGTACGGAGCGACGCGCGAGGGTGCCCGGGGGTCGCCGGCCGCGCCGCATGCCATGTCCGGTGACCGGCGGCCCTGGGGACCGGTCCGGCCGGTCCGGCAGGACGGCCGCCCCCTTCCCGGAAGGCCTCGGCGGGAAGGTCGAGTTGATCCCGCTCCTCGCCTCCGGGCGCCCGCCCGGTGTGGCGGGGCCCGGCGGCGAGGTGGGGAACGGAACGGAGAACGGTGGGAAACGCAGGGACGCGAAGGCACGGCGGGCGGGCGGGCGCCGCGCTGGCCGTCTGCGGGGTGCTGCTCGCAGGGTGTTCGGGATCGGGCGGCGGATCCGGCGGGCCGGGTACGGCGAGCCCGTCCGCGTCGGGTTCCGCGAGCGCGCGGGTGGACGACGGCTCGACCGCCGCGGCCACGCCACGTTTCACGGCGGACCCGGCGAAGCTGCCCAGGACCCGGTCCGCGGCGCTGGAGCTGCTGCGTGCCGTGACCGCCGGCCCGGACAGCTACGGACCCGGCTACCTCAGGCGCAGCCCGTTCGAGAGCGACCCCGCCGACTGGCCGGTACTCGGCACCGACTGTGTGTGGCAGCAGCAGCCGCTGCCGGGTGACGTGCTGGCCAGCCTGACCCGTTACAGCAGGCTCCCGGCCGGCGGCGGCAAGGGCGAGGTGCACACGGCGGCGACCGTGACCGTCCACCGGACCACCGCACAGGCCGACCAGGAGATCGCCGAGACGCTGGAGGAGGCGCTGCGCTGCCCCGACCAGCAGCTGCGCGCCACCGAGCGGATCGCCGGGCTGAACTCCGTCGGCTCCGGCTACGGCACCAACGGCAACACGTCCGCCGACGACGTGCTGGAGGAGATCGGCGCCTACTACAACTCCGCTTTGGACAAGGGCCCGTTGTTCTATCTGTGGGACCAGGTGCGGCTCGGTCCGGTGACGATCGCCGTCGCGGTCCAGGGCGGCAAGGGGTTCAGGCAGGAGGATCTGCTGATCGTGCAGGCGCGGGCGGTCGCGGACATGGAGACGAGAGTGCGCAACCAGCTGGGAGCGAAGAAGTGACCGACCGTTCGCTGCGTCCCTTGGACCCGTCCTTCGTCGGCGGCCACCGGCTGCTGGCCCGGCTCGGCGAGGGCGGCATGGGTGTGGTCTATCTGGGCCGTACGGAGTCCGGGGCGCTCGCCGCCGTCAAGGTGATCCAGGCGGAGTTCGCCCACGACGAGGAGTTCCGCGGCCGGTTCCGCCGTGAGGTGCGGGCCGCCCAGCGGGTGACGAGCCCCTGGGTGGTGAAGGTGACCGGCGCGGACGCCGAGGCCGAACAGCCGTGGCTGGCCACGGCGTTCGAGCCCGGCCCCGCCCTCGCCGACGCCGTGCGACGGCACGGTCCGCTGCCGCCGCGGGCCATGCGGGTGCTCGGCAAGATGCTGGCGCGGGCGCTCGCCGCGGTGCACGAGGCGGGTCTGGTGCACCGGGACGTGAAGCCGGGCAACATCCTGCTGGCCGCCGACGGCCCGCGGCTGATCGACTTCGGCATCGCCCGTTCCCCGCACGACACCGCCGTCACCTCCACCGGCCTGGTGGTCGGCACACCGGGTTTCCTCTCCCCCGAGCAGGCTGCGGCCGGGGAGCTGTCTCCCGCGAGCGATGTGTTCTCGCTGGGCTGTGTGCTGGCGTACGCGGCGACCGGGCGGCCGCCGTTCGGTGCCGGGGCGACCGACGCGCTGCTCTACCGGACCGTGCACGACGAGCCCGATCTCGACGGCGTGGACGCGGAGTCGGCGGCCGTCCTGGCCCGCTGCCTGGCCAAGGATCCCGCCGCCCGGCCGACGCCGGCCGAGCTGGACGCCGCGCTGGTGGAGGACGTGCCGTCGGGGACGGCGGACTGGCTGCCGGCCGACGTGGTCCGTATGATCGCCGAACGGTCGGCCGAGATGTTGGCGCTGCCCGAGATCGAGGCCACCCTCGCCGAGCCGCCGACCGTCCCCGCACCGTCCCGGTCCCGCCGGGGATTCCTCACGGCCGCGTCCGCCGGGGCGGCCGTCCTCGCCGTCGGCGGCGGGGCGGCGGCCTGGGCCGCGCTGCGCGGCACCCACGACGGGTCGGGCACACCGGCCGCGCCCGGCTGGGCGATCGGTGTACAGGCCGACCTCAGCGGCCCCGGAAAGGAGGCCGGGCAGGCACAGCTCCAGGGCGCGCAGCTCGCCGTCGAACAGTTCAACGCCCGCCGCGACAAGCCGTTCACGCTTCGCCTGCGCAGCGCCGACGACCGCGGCAGCACCGGCGGCGCGACGGTGGCTGCCCGTCAACTCGCCGAGGACAAGGACGTGTTGGCCGTGATCGGGTCGAGCACGGACGCCACGACACAGGCCGCGCTCCCGGTGTACGACGCCGCCCTGCTGCCCCTGCTGAGCATGTCCGCGGGCCAGAATCTGCTCCAGAACACCCGCTCTTTCCTGCGCGGCCGCCCGCTGCACAACGCGGTCGCGATGAAGCTGGCGTTCCAGTGGGCGGCCACCAGCGCGGCGGCGCCCGTCGGGGTGCTGCTGGACCGCAGCGGCGGCGATCTGTCCTGGATGACCATCCAGATGGCCAACTTCGTCATACGACAGTACGGCCGCGCCACCCACCCCCGGGTCGTGCCCGCCGGTACGACCGACCTGAAGCCGGTGCTCGACGAGATGCGCGCGGCCGGCATCGCGGCCTTCGTGTACGCCGGTCCGCTGGACGGCGCGCTGCGTGCCGCGCGGGGCATGGCCGATTTCAAGGGCCCCAAGTACGCGGCGGAGCCCGCGCTCGACACCCGCTTCGCCGCCGAGCCGGCCGCTGACGGCTGGACGGTCGTGGCGAGCGCGATCGGTCCGGGCGCGGCCCAGGTCCGGTCCTTCGCCGAGGCGTTCCGCACCCGGTACGGGCACGCACCCGGGTTCTGGGCGGCCGAGGGGTACGACGCGGCGAACCTGTTGATCGACAGGCTCCTGGCGACGAAGGGCGGACGTCCGGCCCCCAGGGACCTGATCGCGCCCCTTCAGAAGACCAAGTACCAGGGCCTCACACGGCAGTTCGTCTTCGACTCGACGACCGTGGGGACCCCGATGCTCGCCACTCCGGCCACCTTCGTCCACCAGGTGCGCGGCGGCGCCCTGCGCTATGTCGGCCCGGCTCCGGACAAGGCGCCCGTGCCCCGGGGGAAGTGACGGTGCGTCCGCTTCTCACCACCGACCCGGAAGCCATCGGCCCGTACCGGCTGCTCGCCCGGATCGGAGCCGGCGGCATGGGCGTGGTCTACCTCGCGCGCTCCGAGGGCGGTGCCCTGGCCGCCGTCAAGGTGATCCGGGCGGAACATGCCGCCGATCCCTCCTTCCGGGCCCGGTTCCGTCGCGAGGCGCAGGCGGCGGCGCGGGTCGACGCCCGCTGGACCACTCCGGTGCTGGCCGCCGACCCGGAGGCCCCCGAGCCGTGGCTCGCCACGGCGTTCGTGCCCGGCCCCTCGCTCGCCGAGATCGTCGCCGGGCACGGCCCGCTGCCGCCGGGCACCGTACGAGCACTGGGGGCCCGGCTGGTCGAGGCGCTCACCGCGGTGCACGCGGCCGGGCTCGTGCACCGCGACATCAAACCCGGCAACGTCCTGCTCGCGCTCGACGGCCCACGCCTGATCGACTTCGGCATCGCCCGCGCGGGCGGCGCGACCGCGCTGACCGCAACCGACGTCGTGATCGGCACCCCCGGCTATCTGTCCCCCGAGCAGGCGCGGGCCCGGGGCGGCGAGCCGGGTCCACCGAGCGATGTGTTCTCGCTGGGCTGTCTGCTCGCCTACGCCGCGGCGGGCCGCCCGCCGTTCGGCACGGGCATGCCGGCGGCGGTGATCTTCCGCACCATCCACGAGGCCCCCGACCTCGCGGGGGTGCCGGACGACCCGCTGCGCACGCTGATCGCCCGCTGCCTGGCGAAGTCCCCGGCCGCCCGCCCCACACTGCCCGAACTCCGGGTGGCGCTGGGCCACTTCGGCACCGACGACTGGCTGCCGCCCGGCCTGCCCGCGCTCATCGCCGAACGCTCCGCCCAGGTCCTGGAACTACCCGAGCCGCAGCGCGCCGAGCCGCCGACGCTCGCGGACGCGCCGCCCGCGCCGACCAGACGCCGCTTCCTCCTGCTGGGCACCTCGGCGGGGGTCCTGGCGGCGGGCGGGGCCACGGCGGCCTGGCTCGCCACCCGTTCCTCCGCCGCCCGCGATGCCGTCCCCTCCCGCATGATCGCCGTCCACGCCGACCTGACCGGCCCCGGCAAGGACCTGGGCACGGCGGTCGAACGGGGCGTACGGCTGGCCGCCGCGCAGCACAACGCGCGCGCCGACCGGTCGTACGACCTCGTCGTCCAGTCCCATGACGACCGGGGCGAGGCCGACCGGGCGCGTGCGGTGGCGCGCCGGCTGGTGGCCGCCGGGCAGGTGTCGGCGGTGATCGGCCCGACCTCGGACAGCACGGCGCTCGCCGTGCGGGACATCTACAACACGGCGCAGCTGCCCCTGGTGACGGCCTGGTCGGACTCCGACGACCTGTATGCCACGCAGTCGACCCACGCGCCCGCCGTGTTCCAGATCCGCCCGTCGGACAACGTGATGGCCGCCCCGCTCGTCCACTACCTCGCCGCCGTCCGCCCGGCCGTCCGCCGGGCGCTGATCAGCGACGGAGCGGCGAGCGGTTACAGCTGGCAGATCTCCGGGGCGCTCGCCGAGAACACCCTGCCGCACGGCACGGTCGTCACCCCCACGGTCGCCGCCGGCAGCGACGACTTCGGCCCCGCCGTCGCGGCGGCGATGTCCGCGCGTGCGCAGGCCGTGGTCTACTGCGGGCGTTCGCCCCAGCGGGCCGCCGCCTGTGCCCGGGCGCTGCGCGCCGCCGGGTTCACGGGTACGGCCGCGGCGACGGAACCGGTCCTCGGGCCCGCGTTCCTGGAGGCGGCGGGCTCGGCGGCCGAGGGCTGGGTCTTCTCGGCCACCTTCGTGGACCCCGCCCGCCTGGAGTCCGCCGCCGGATTCGTCCGAGCGTACGAGAAGCGGTACGCGGTCCACGGCGTCCCGGTCGGCGCCGCCGAGGCCTACGACGCGGCAGGGATGGTCATGACCGCGCTGACGGCCGCCGGGACGGGCCACGTGGACCCGGGCACCCTGGCCCACCGGCTGCGGGCCCTGTCGTACCGGGGCGTCACCCGCACCTTCGCCTTCGACACGCGCACCGCCGCCGGCGCGGTCCAGATGGCCCCGGGCCTCTTCCTGTGGCAGGTGCGCCGGGGCGAACCGGTCTTCCTCGGGCAGTACCAGCAGGTCACGAGGGCCTGAGCCGGCTCCGTCACATCCGTCGCCCCGCATCCGTCAGTACGGCGGAAGACGCGGAAGACGGAACCGGCCGGGAGGTCGTACGGGTGGATGTGTACGAGGCGGTGGCGAGCCGGCGCGCGGTGCGGGCCTTCACGGACGAGCCGGTTCCGCGCGCGGTGCTGGAACGGGTCCTGACCGCCGCCGCGCGCTCGCCCTCGGGCGGCAATCTCCAGCCGTGGCACGTCTACGTGCTCACGGGTGCGCCGCTGGCCGAGCTGAAGAAGCGCGCCGGCGAGCGGGTCACGGCCGGTGACCCCGGGGACGAGCGCGCGTACGAGATGTATCCGGCGGGGCTGCGGTCCCCCTACCGGGAGCGCCGGTCGACGGCGGCCGACCGGCGTTTCAGGGCGCTCGGCATCCGGCGCGAGGACCTGGGGGCCCGCCGGGCGGCCGTCGCCGCGAACTGGCGGTGTTTCGGCGCCCCTTGCCTGCTGCTGTGCTACATCGATCGCCACATGGGCGCGGCCCAGTGGGCCGACCTCGGGATGTACCTCCAGACGGTGATGCTGCTGCTGCGTGCCGAGGGGCTGCACAGCTGTGCGCAGATGGCGTGGTCCGTGTACCACCGTACGGTCGCGGAGGTCGTGTCACCGCCGGAGGAACTGATCCTTTTCGCGGGCCTGTCCATCGGCTTCGCGGATCCGTCGGCGCCGTACGCCCGGACCGACCGGGCACCGCTCGCCCGGACACTGACCTTCCTGGACGACGACAGGACCGCGGCAGGCCCCGGCCGGACGGGCTCCTAGGTGTGCGCGGGCGCGTTGTGCGGGACCCTTCCGGGCCGGGCGCTTACGGTTCTCTCTATGTGACCGACCGTCAGCAGGGGTGACGGAGAGGAGCCGTAAGCGGTGGTGGGCGATGCGCGTCGGCGGGCGGTGGGGCCGGGCGGCCGGCGCCGGACGCGGGGTGTGCTGGGCAGCCGGCCGGCATACTCCGTACGGCTCGCACCCGCCGCGCGCCCCAGGCCGGCGTCGGCGGCCGAGTGGACGGTGCCGTGGCTGCGGGTCGCTGCGGCCTACGCCTGGCGGCTCATCCTCGTCGGCTTCGCCGTGTACGGCGTCTTCAGCATCCTCGGCAGTTTCCAGCTCATCGCCGTGGCTCTGTTCCTCGCGCTGATCGTGACCTCCGTGCTGCGCCCGCTGACGGATCTGCTCGACCGGGTGCTGCCACGCCCGCTGTGCGTCGCCATCGCGCTGGTGGGCAGTGTGCTGTTCATGCTGGCGCTGCTCGCCCTGGTGGGCAACGCGGTGGCGGGCGAGTCGGGGCGGCTGGCGGGGGAGTTCCGCGGCGGTGTGCACCGGATCGAGCAGTGGTTGCAGCGGCCGCCGTTCCGGCTGAGTCCCGGCCGGCTCTCCCAGCTGCAGAGCCAGGTCACCCACTACATCTCCACCCACCGGTCGAGTCTGCTCAGCAACGCGGTCAGCGGGCTGAGCCGGGCGGTGGAGGTGGCCACCGGGGGCGCGCTCGCGCTGTTCGCCTCGGTGTTCTTCATCCACTCCGGTGAGCGTCTGTGGGGCTGGATGCGCGACGAGCTGCTGCCGAGTCCCGCCCGGCCGGCCTGGGACCGGGCGGGGCGGGCGGCCTGGCGGGCCTTCGCCGGGTACACGCGCGGCATCATCATCGTGGCCGCCAGCAACGCCGTGCTCGTCGGGATCGCGCTGCTCGTCCTGCGGGTGCCGCTGGCGCTGCCGCTTGCCCTGCTGGAGTTCTTCGCGGCGTTCGTGCCGCTGGTCGGCTCGCCCGTGGCGCTCGGCGTCGCCACGATCGTCGCGCTGGCCGGGCGCGGACCGCTCACGGCCGCGGCCGTGCTGGCGCTGATCGTGGTGATCGGCCAGCTGGAGGGGCATGTGCTGCATCCGCTGGTGATGAGCTGGGCGGTACGGCTGCATCCGCTGGTCGTCGCCGTTTCGGTGATCGCCGGGAGCATCGTCGGGGGGGTGATCGGCGCCGTGGTCGCCGTCCCGCTGGTCTCGGTCGTCTGGTCGGTACTGCGCGCCCTGCGCGCGGTGCCACCACCCGGACCGACTCACCTGTGAATCACGGCAGTTGACGCTGACCA
Organism: Streptomyces camelliae; assembly: GCF_027625935.1. NCBI lineage: Bacteria > Bacillati > Actinomycetota > Actinomycetes > Kitasatosporales > Streptomycetaceae > Streptomyces > Streptomyces camelliae. The sequence continues at coordinate 8,423,989 of NZ_CP115300.1, read as the reverse complement.
GAACAAGGGATCAGTTGTCCCCCGGAACAGGTGACCTTCACTCAGGAGGAGGCGGCACCGCCGTCGCCTTGCGGCCGGTCAGCGCAGTGCCGCGGCCACGAGTCCGCGGATCTCCTCCTCGCGCACACTGCCACCGTTCACCAGCCGGTCGAAGACCAGACCGTCCACGCAGGTCAGCAGCGTCACCGTACGCTCCTCCACCTGTGCCACCCCCTGCGCGGCGAGAAAGTCGCGCACCGTGCGCCGCCCCCGGTTCTCGCGCGGCACCAGGATCTCGCGCAGTTCAGGGTGGTGCACACTCTCGACGGCGCACGCGTAGCGCGCCAGCGAGCGCCTGCGCCCCTCGCCCGTGAGCCGCGCTTCGACCAATCCAGCGATGCCCTGGGCCAGTTCGGCCGCCGTGCGCACCACCGGCACCCTGCCCCCCGCCTCCTCCAGCTCTGCCTGGTCGAGCGCCACCAGCCGCCGCACCAGCGCGATGAGCAGGGCCTGGCGGGTGCGGTAGTAGGCGGACGTGGTGCCGGGCGGAAGGTCCGCCGCCCGGTCCACGGCGCGATGCGTCAGTCCCCGCATGCCGGTGTCGGCGAGCACCGCGATGGCCGTGTCGGCAAGGAGAGTACGTCGGTCTGCGGTCACCCCCTCTTTCTACACCCCCGGTTCTACAGCTGTAGAACACGACTGTAGGGTCTTCTACAGCTGTAGAAAGACGTGAGCGATGCGAGGTCGAAGGGGGTCCGTCATGGGCGGTACGGCGGTGGTGGTCGGGGGCGGCATCGGCGGGCTGGCGGCGGCCATCGGATTGCACCGGATCGGCTGGGACGTCCGGGTGGTGGAGCGGGCCGGCACCCTGGCCGACGCGGGCGCGGGCATCTCGCTGCACGCCAACGGCCTGCGCGCGCTGGACACCCTCGGCGTCGGTACGGCGGTGCGCGCGGCGGCCCGCCCCCAGTACACCGGGGGTACCCGCACCCCCGAGGGCCGCTGGCTCGCCCGGATGGACGGCGCCGCCCTCGAACGCGCCCTGGGCACGCCGATCGTGGGCATCCGACGGGCCGACCTGCACCGGGCGCTGCGCGCGGCCCTGCCCGCCGCGTGCCTGCGCATCGGCGTCACCGTGTCCACCCTGGACCGCTCGGCCCCGGACCGGGTGGCCGTGCCGGTCGCGGACGACGTCTGGGACGCGGACCTGGTCGTCGCGGCCGACGGGGTGAACAGCCGGCTGCGCGGACTGCTGTTCCCCGGGCATCCCGGCCCGGTCTACGCCGGTTCGACGGTCCTGCGAGCCATCACCGACCAACCCCTCGACCTGGACACCGACTTCGAGCTGACGTGGGGCGAGGGCGCCGAGTTCGGGCACATCGGCTTCACCGACGGCCGGGCCGAGTGGCACGCGGTGCTCACCGCGCCGGCCGCCGTACGCCACGACGACCCCCTGGACTGGCTGCGCCGCCGCTTCGACGGCTGGCACGCCCCGATCCCGGAGCTGCTGGCGGCCACACGTCCCGAGGCCGTGCTCCACCACGACATCCATGAACTGGTCACGCCCTTGCCGTCGTTCACCGCCGGCCGGGTGGTCCTGCTCGGTGACGCGGCGCACGCCATGACGCCGAATCTGGGGCAGGGCGCGTGCCAGTCCCTGGAGGACGCCGCCACGCTGGCCGCCGCGCTCGCCACGGAGACCTCGCTCGCCTCGGCGCTCGCCCGCTACGACGCGGAGCGCCGCCCCCGCTCCCAGGCGGTCGCCCGCGCCGCCCGCCGGGCGGGCCGCATGGGTCAGCGGCTCACCCACCCGCTGGCCGTCTCCCTGCGCAACACCGCGATGCGGCTCGCGCCGTCCGGCGCGACGATGCGCGCGATCCTGCGCCACGCCGACTGGACACCGCCGAGCCTCCGGCACTGAGGCCGCCGTAGCCGGCGCGGTCCGGTCAGGCGACGGTGGCGGGGGCCGGGGTCGGCGAGCCGGCCGTGCAGGGCTCGCCGACGCCGTGATCTAGGCGTAGAAGGGGCCGGGGGTGGACCAGGTGGTGTGGCCGAAGACATTGTCGTCGGCGATGGTGAGGCTGACGTCGGTGACCTTCAGGCCGTACTGGGTCGGCGTCATGCCGTCGGGACAGTTCACCTGCACCGCGGGGAAGTTCATGAAGAAGTACGGCCCCGAGTCCCGCGTGGGGTCCGAACGCAGGTCGGACAGGACCCAGTTGGCCTGGGTCAGGTAGTAGGTCGGCATCAGCTGCTGGTGTTCGGTGCGTACGACGAAGCCGGTGCTGTGGTCGAAGGTGCCGTCGGGGCGCAGACAGCCGAAGGTGCGGGCGGTGTCGGCGTAGGCGTTGAAGTAGTAGTCGCTGCTGCTGAGTCCGGCGGTGTAGCCGGGCCGGCTGCGGACGTTGTGCAGGGTGAAGTCGAGCTTGAACCCGCCGCAGCCGGGCGTCGGGTCGTAGTCGTGGTAGATCAGCCGGCACTTGTGGTCCCCGAAGGCGGCGTCGGGATCCGGCCGGTACGGCTGCGGGACGACGGCGCCGTGGAAGGTGACCGTGGCCGAGATCCCGCCCTCGGTGGCGGCCGGTATCTCCGCGGTCGCCGTGGCACTCGCCGCGCCGGATCCGGCCAGCACCAGACCGGCGCCGACGAGCAGCGCCAGGGACAGTCTGGCGAGCGTTCTGCGTAATGACTCCATGGGTGAACCCCCCTTGTCGACAAGCGACATGACGTCGGCCCGCGCTCTGACGAACCGTGCGTGCACACGCTAACCGCGCATCGGTGACGCGTCCGGCGAACAGCGTGAACCGGCGTGAAACAGGCCACCGGTCGGGAAAGCGCGGGCTCAGTGGTCCGGCCGCCCGCCGGCACGTGCCGTCGGTCGGCTCGCCTGGCGCCCGGCCGAGTAGCACGCGCACTTCCGACTGAGTACGCGTGCTCAGGTGTCGCCCGCCCGGCGCTCGTAGCGTCGCGGGCATCGGGTCGGTCGAGGCCGAGGGGGAACTGCCCATGCATGCCGGTGTGTACGGCGCGAACGCGAGCGGAGCGAGTCGGTGGCCCACCGCGTATCTGATCGTCGCGGGAGTGCTGACCGCGGCCGGCGCCCTGCTGAACGCGGGCGTCTTTTTCATCTCCGTCTTCGCCACGGACGACTGCTCGCCGCAGAACCCGGCGTTCCGCTGCACGGGCACCGGGATCCTGATGATGATGGGCCTGCCCTGGCTGGGACTCGCCGCCGCCGCGGGCGCGGCCCTGGCCGCCGCGGCCTGGTGGCACGGCGGCCAGGTGTGGTGGGGGCTTCCGGCGGGAGCCCTGCTGTACGCGGCGGGGCTGGCGGCCACGTGGAGCGTGATGACCTCCTCGTGAACCCTGGTGCGCGGCGAGGGCGTCGACGCGGAGCACCGCCGGTCCGCCCGTGAGAGCCCCGGTCAGGTCTCGCCCAGCCGTGCGTCACACGGGTGACGACGAGCTCCGCGGCCACCGTCTTCCTGGACGCGGCCGGACCGGGTCAGCCGGTCGCGAAGCTTCGCAGCTGGTCCTGGGCCCCGTTGAAGCGGTCGTGGTCGCCGACGGTCTTGCCGGTGGCGGTGTACTGCCACATCGTGTACGACGACCAGCCCGACGGCAGCGGCCCGGCGCTGGAGGCATAGCGGGCGATCCACAGCGGGTTGTTCGCCGCGAAGCCGCCGTAGTCCCCGGTGCACTGCTGCCACCAGTTGGTCGCCGTGTAGATGACGGCGTCGCGGCCGGTGCGCTCCTTGTAGCGGTTCAGGAAGTCGCGGATCCAGCCGACCATCGCACTCGCGGACTTGCCGTAGCAGGAGTCGCCGTACGGGTTCCACTCCATGTCGAGGGCGCCGGGCAGGGTCTTGGCGTCCTTGGACCAGCCGCCGCCGTGGGCCGCGAAGTAGTCGGCCTGAGCGGCGCCGCCGGAGGTGTCCGGGGTGGCGAAGTGGTAGGACCCGCGGATCAGGCCGGTGGTGTACGGGCCGTTGTACTGCCCGGTGAAGTAGGGGTTCCGGTAGCTCGTCCCCTCGGTGGCCTTCGTGTACGCCCACTTGACGCCACTGCCCCACAGAGTGGACCAGTCGACCTCGCCCTGATGACTGGAGACGTCCACCCCTTCGGTCTGGCTCGCGCGGGTCACCGGGGACAGGGCGTCCGGGTCGCTGTCGCCGCCGTCGTGGGCGAGGACGCCCATGCCCATGTACGCGGTGCCGCGCCGGGGTGTGTCCGGGTCCGGCGCGGGGAAAGCCGCGGGGACGGACGCGCTGAGGAGGAGGCCGGTGAGGGCGCCGGTGAAGGCCAGGCGGGTCCGGCCGCGCTGAAGGGATATGGAGAGTCGCACGCCTACCATCTGACCCGCCCGCGGACCGCGCCGCACGCCGGGTACCGCCCAACGATGCCATCCCGGGCCCTGCTTGGGCCGTACGGGTGGCCCGGCGCTCGGGTACGGGCCGGTCGCGACGGACGCCGGGGGCGGCTTCCGTGACCGGCCCGCACCGGGTCAGCCGTCGATGCGGTGCTGGGTCCAGAAGGAGGTGAGGTCGGTGCTGGTGACGGCCTGGGCGGCGGCCTTGAACTCGGCCGTGGTCGACACGCCGTACCAGTGCGCGGTCGCGTAGTCCTTCAGCAGCTTGGCCATGGCGGTGTCGCCGAGGACGCGGCGCAGGTCGTGCAGGGCGCACTTGCCGTAACCGTAGACGACGGTGGAGTAGCGCGAGGAGTGCGCGTCCCAGTAGGCCATCGAGTTGGTGATCTTCTCGTCGGCGGAGGCCCAGGAGACGCTGCTCCAGCAGTTGCTGCCGGTCTTGCCGAGGGCGAGGTCGGTGGCGTAGTCGGTGAAGGCCTCGTCCAGCCAGGGGCTGTTGTACTCGTCGTCGCCGACGATGCCGTACCACCACTGGTGGCCGATCTCATGGGTGAGGGCGGTGGTGCTGACCAGGTCCAGGACGAACCCGGGGTACTCCATCCCGCCGAACCAGTAGTTGTTGTCGAGGACGGCGTCCAGTTCGCCGTAGGGGTAGGCGCCGAAGCGGCTCGCATGGGAGTCGACGGCGGTCTTGGCGGTGCTGAGCATCGACTGGGCGCTGGAGGAGCTGATGCCCGACACGGAGTAGACGTTCACCGCGACGCCGGCGGACGAGGTGCCGGAGATCTTGCTGAACGGGCCGGCGGCCCACGCGAAGTCACGCACCTCGCTCGCCGTCGCCGTCGTCACCGTACGGCCGCTGGAGCCGGGGGTGTCGGTGGAGGTGCCGGTGGCCGGGACCAGCAGGCTGGTGGGGTGGTCGAGGGTCACCTTGAAGTCGGCGGCCAGGGAGTAGAACGACTCGCCGTTGTTGGTGTAGGGGTCCAGGTGCCAGCCGGAGCTGTCGCGGACGGCGAGGACGGGCAGGGCGTTGCCGATGAAGCTGTAGGCACCGTCGTGGCCGAAGCGGTCGGCGCCGCTGGGCACGGTGATGCCGAGGTCGAAGCCGATGGTGGCGCTCTGTCCCTGGGCGAGCGGGGCCGGCAGGTCGATCTCCAGCGCGGTGCAGGCCACCGTGGGCGCCTGCGCCGTACCGCCGGTGACGTTCGTGACCCGGATCGGCATCGCGTCGCAGGTGCCGTGGTAGTTGTCCCACAGCCGCAGGTAGACCTCGTTCAGTGCGGTGGCCGAGGCATTGGTGAAGGTCACGCTCTCGTGTCCGGTCCACTCGGTGCCGGTCGTGTCGCTGCTGAGGTTCACGGTGTACGACGGCGCGGCCGGGGTGCGGGTGGAGTCGCCCGGCGGTGTGGTGCCGCCGGAGGTGTCCAGCGCGATGTCGTCGAGGACGAAGCTCGTCTGGAGGCTGGAGTCCTCGGTTCCCGTGAAGGACAGGCTGACGGTCTGGCCCGCGTACGCCGACACGTCGATGGACTTCTTCACGTACCCGGTGTTCTCGTCGAGGTTCGAGTACGTGGCCAGCGTGGTGCCGCCGATCCTGGCCGTGAGCTTGTCGTAGGCGACGGACGACGTCGTCTCGTCGGTGTCGATGTGCAGCCAGAAGGTGAGCGTGGCCGTGCCGCATCCGGCCGGGATGGCGACGCTCTGGGACAGGGTGTCCGTGTGGGTGCCGCCGGTGCCGTCCAGCCAGGCGTAGGAACTGCCGCTGTGGGCGGTCTGTCCGGTGCGGCTGGTGATGACGTCGGAGGAGGACGCCGTCCAGGGCGACGTGCCGTTCTCGAAGCCGCCGTTGCCGACGACCTGTGCCGGGGTGCAGGCGGTGGCCGCTCGGTGTGCGGACGGGTGCGTGGCCGGCTGAGCGGCGGCGGGGCTTGCGGGCAGGACGAAGGCGGCCAGCGCGGCGACGGTGAGCGCACCGGCGCCGAGGGCCTTGTGGGGGGTCGGTCTCACACGCTACTCCTTTGCGGCGGCCGGGATCCCGGCCGGCTCGATGGCGGCCGGCCGGCTGGGGTGCGCCGGACGGCCACGGACGGGGCTTGCGCGATCGCTGCACCGTGAGGTGCGCCGTGCCCTCAAGAGGTCAGGGCGCGGGCTGCCGAAAGAGTGACAGATTTGACCAGTCCATGCCAGAAGGCCGGGCGGGGTGCGGGTGAGACAGGCCGGATCAGGCGGTACGCAGCGTCATGAACAGCGCCGCCGGCCGGCTGCCGTCCGGCGCCTGCCAGCCACGGGCCACATGCCCAAGGGCTCCCTCGGGGCGCAGCGGCGGATTCTCGGGGACGGGTGCCAGGACCCGGTGCACATGGAGGACCGTGCCGTGCGGCAGGAGGAGGCGGGTGCCCTCCGCGTCGTCGGCCGGCTCCGGCGTGAAGCCGTCCAGGGTGAAGGGGGCTCCGCTGTAGGAGTGGACCACTTCGGGGTCGGGGGTGTCGTTGATGCTCTGCGCCTGCGCCCGGGCCCTGCCCTCCATCAGCGAGAGCAGCTCGGCGACCAGCACCGGGTCGTGGCAGCCGTCGTAGACCCAGCGCTTGCCCAGCACGCCGTGCTCCATCGTGCCGATGAGCGCGTGCTCGGCACCGTCCAGCGGTGCGCCGCGGTAGGTCAACGGGACGAGGTAGGCGGTCGGTTCGGTGGTGGAGGTGTCCGTGGCCACCATGAACTCGATGCCGACCTCGCCCTCGGGGTCGTCCAGCCGGAAGCCGCCGGACTTGGTCAGCACCGGGGCGCCGGAGCCACCGTGGTACCAGGGGCGGCTGGGCAGCCAGTCGGTGAGCAGCTCCAGCTTCGTGGGCTTGAGCGTGGTGTGGTGGATGATGGCCATGACGACGGCTCCCCTCCCGTGCGCGGTTGCTGACCGGAACAGCTTCGCACACCGTTCCCGCTGGTCAGTGGCCCGCCCCGGACAACGCCGACGTCAACTGGGGCCAGGGATCGGGTGGTTCGCCGGTCACCGGCCGGCACACGTCCGCGCCGCGCTCGGGTGCGGACGGCGAGCGGGACGTGAACCTCGGGGACGCCGTGGACGAGACGGCGGAACCGGTCGGGGGGATGCCGGCCGGTCCGGGCCGGCCACGTGAACTCCGTGGCGTACGTGGACCAGTGGCCCTCGAAGGTGTCGGTGAGGTCGGCGAGGCGGGCGCGGCCGGGGTCGGCTGAGCCGGGTCGAGGACGGCAGGGGCCGCGCCGAGCCGCCGGATCGCCTGGACCGGGCAGCGGCAGGCGGGCAGGCCGGCCCGGTCGGCGGCGGCGGCGAAGGGGGTCTCCTGGCGCCGTTCGGTCTGCGTCTCGGCGGCGGCGAAGAACTCGTCGCTTCCGGCTTCTGGTCGGCGACACCTACCGGACGGTATACAGACCCCCAGTCGAACTCAGGGGGAGGATGTCATGGCGAAGGACACACATCCGGCGGACGGGACGAGAGGCCGGCGGCGGGCGGCCGTGCTCGGGGCGGCACTGGGCGGCTGCGCCCTCGTGGCCGCCTCCACCACCCCGGCCGCCGCACACCCCGGCGGACACGGCCGCGACACCGCCTATGTGGCGCTCGGCGACTCCTACACCTCGGGCCCCGGCATCCCGGCCCAGGTGGACGCCAACTGCGCCCGTTCCGACCACAATTACCCCTCGCTGGTGGCAGCACAGCGGCAGGTGACCGCCTTCACGGACGTCAGCTGTGCCGGGGCGACGACCGCCGAGATGTGGCAGGCGCAGGGCACCAACAAGCCGCAGCTCGACGCCGTGCACCGGGACACGGACCTCGTGACGCTCCAGATCGGCGGCAACGACGTCGGGTTCGGCCCGGTCATCGCCACCTGCGCCCGGCTCGCCGCCCAGGACCCGACGGGCAACCCCTGCGAGCGCTCCTACCGGGCCGCCGGCTACGACCAGTTGACCTTCGCGATCGCCAGGACCGCGCCGAAGGTCGACCGGGTCCTGCGAGACGTGCACGCCCGGGCACCGCACGCCCGGGTGGTCGTCGTCGGCTACCCGGACCTGCTGCCCGACGACGGCACCGGCTGCTTCCCCCAAGTTCCCTTCGCCCAGGGGGACTTCTCCTACCTGCGGGACACCGAGAAGCGGCTGAACCTGATGCTGCGGCTGGTGGCCGCCGTCAACCGGGCCGAGTACGTGGACACGTACGGCCCCACGGTCGGCCACGACATGTGCAAGTCGCCCGCCGACCGCTGGATCGAGCCCCTCCAGCCCGCCTCCCCCGCCGCCCCGGCACATCCCAACGCCAAGGGCGAGCAGGCCATGGCCCAGGCCGTCCTGGACCGGCTGGACGAGCACCGCCGCCGCGGCTGAGCGAACGGCGGCCGGTCGCGAACGGACCTGCGACGGGCCGCCGTCGGTCACTCAGCCGCCGAGGGCGGCCTGCACCACGGCCTGGGCCTCCTCCTGCACCCGGGCGAGGTGGCCGGGGCCGAGGAAGGACTCGGCGTAGACCTTGTAGACGTCCTCGGTGCCCGAAGGGCGGGCCGCGAACCAGGCGTTGTCCGTGGTGACCTTGATCCCGCCGATGGCGGCGCCGTTGCCGGGCGCCTCGGTGAGGACGGCCGTGACGGGCTCACCGGCGAGGGTGTCGGCGGTTACCTGGGCCGGGGACAACGTGCCGAGCAGCGCCTTCTGTTCGCGGGTCGCGGGGGCGTCGATACGGGCGTAGGCGGGTTCACCGAAGCGGGCGGTCAGGCCGGCGTAGTGCTCCGACGGGGTCCGGTCCGTGACGGCCGTGATCTCGGACGCGAGCAGGGCCAGGATGATGCCGTCCTTGTCGGTGGTCCACACCGAGCCGTCCCGGCGCAGGAAGGACGCGCCGGCCGACTCCTCGCCGCCGAACCCGAGGGTGCCGTCGGCCAGTCCGTCCACGAACCACTTGAACCCGACCGGCACTTCGACGAGTTGACGACCGAGGTCGGCGGCGACCCGGTCGATCATCGTGGAGGACACCAGTGTCTTGCCGATGCCGGCGCCGGCGGGCCACTGCGCGCGGTGCCGGTAGAGGTAGGAGATGGCGACCGCGAGGTAATGGTTGGGGTTCATCAGGCCCGCGTCCGGGGTGACGATGCCGTGCCGGTCGGCGTCGGCGTCGTTTCCGGTGGCGATCCGGAAGCGGTCGCACTGCTCGATGAGGGAGGCCATCGCGTACGGCGAGGAGCAGTCCATGCGGATCTGGCCGTCCCAGTCCAGCGTCATGAACCGCCAGGTGGGGTCGGTGTGCGGGTTGACCACGGTCAGGTCGATACGGTGCTGTTCGGCGATCCGGCCCCAGTAGGCCACGGAGGCGCCGCCGAGCGGGTCGGCGCCGATGCGTACCCCGGCCGCCCGGATCGCGTCCAGGTCCAGCACGCTCGGCAGATCGGAGACGTAGGCACCCAGGAAGTCGTACCGTCCGGTCGTCTCCGCGGCGAGCGCCCGCGTGTACGGCACCCGGCGTACGTCCTTCAGGCCGCCGGTGATGATCTCGTTGGCCCGGTCCTGGATCCAGGAGGTGGCGTCGGAGGCCGCCGGACCGCCGCTCGGCGGGTTGTACTTGAAGCCGCCGTCGGCGGGCGGGTTGTGCGATGGGGTGACCACCACCCCGTCGGCGAGACCGGAGGCACGGCCGCGGTTGTGGGTGAGGATCGCGTGCGAGACGGCGGGGGTGGGCGTGTAGCCGTCGGCGCTGTCGATGAGCACCGTGACGCCATTGGCGGCGAACACCTCCAGCGCGGTGGCCTTCGCGGGCTCGGACAGGGCATGGGTGTCGGCGCCCAGGAAGAGGGGGCCGTCGGTGCCCTGGTGGGCGCGGTATTCGCAGATGGCCTGGCTCGTGGCCGCGATGTGGTCCTCGTTGAACGCACTCGCCAGGGAGGAGCCCCGGTGCCCGGAGGTGCCGAACGCGACCCGCTGTCCCGGGTCGGCCGGGTCCGGATGGAGCGCGTAGTACGCCGTGACCAGCCGGGCCACGTCGACAAGGTCCTCGGGACCGGCCGGGCGGCCCGCTCGCTCGTGCGGCATGAGTTCCGTTCCTCCGCGTCGGGTGGGATCGATGTCCGTGTGATCGATCGCTCGCGTCCATCTTTCCTCGCCAGGACCCTGACATGCGAGTGCGTCCCGCCCAGGGATCCGGTGCGCCGGTCCCCGCGCCGCGCCGTGCTGCCGCCCGTGCAGGACACCTCCCGCAGTTCGCAGAGAGGTTCGCCCGATGCCGGCGCAGGCAGGCCGCCAGTGGCGACGCGGGTCTGCGGGATCCGCGTCCGACGGCCTGCCGCACGCCGCGTGGCGCCGTCAGCCGATGTGGTAACTGTCCCCGTACGTCTTCCAGTCGAGCGGGGTGTTCAGGTCCAGGTTGCCCTTGCGCAGGAACACCCGCTGCTCGGTGTCGACGCGGCTGGTGTCGCTGTGCGCCTCCTCCTGCTTCATGGCCCACACCCGGGCGTCGAGGAAGGCGTTGAGGTACCTCGTCTCGTCGCCGCCCTGCGCCGGCGGCTCGGCGCTGCGCAGGGCCCGCTTGCGGATGTTCCGGAAGCTGGTGGGGTCGTCGCCGTCGCCGTGCATCACGATGGCGTCGTAGTAGCAGAACTGGCCGAGGGTGCGCAGACCGTCCGCCTTGCCCTGCGCGACCGCGGGGTTGAAGTAGACCCGGTCGCGTTCGTCGTTCTGGCACTGCTGGAAGACGGTGTCCTTGGCCGCCGTGCGCCAGTCCCTGGGGTAGTCGGGGTCGAGGCCGGCGTGCGAGTCGCTGCCGTTGACCTTGCGCAGGGCGGGCAGGTATTTGGCGAGGACGTTGCCGGGCCTGCGGCCGGCGTAGAGCTGGACGAGGTCGAGCATGTCGCCGGTGCCGGAGCAGAAGCCGATGATGCCGGCGGTGTACCCGCGGCCGTCACCGATGTCCTCGATGTACTTGTACTGGGCCTTCCAGTCGAGCGAGGAGTTCTCCGCGCTCGACACGAGTTCCATGGCGATCTCCTTCTTCGCCGGGTCGTCGAGGCCCGTCGCGGCGGCCCGCGCCGAGGGGGCCGCGGTCGCGCGCTGGGTTCCGATCAGGGCGCCGGAGGCGACGGCGGCGCCGAGCGCGGCGACGACGGTGCGGCGAGAGATGATGGCGGGGGCTGTGTCGCGGTCTGCGTGCACCACAGAGACTCCAAGTCGAGGCGGGGGGTGGGGAGTTGGTCCGTGCAGTACTGGTAGGAAAGTTTCCTATCAAAAGCCGGGGAGGTCGGTAACCCGGTCGGCTTGAAGTTCGTAGGATCGAACAATCACCCCGCGAGGCGCCCGATTCAGAAACGGAAGCGCTCAATCCCATCCGGGACGGCGGTTGGACTTGCACAGGGCGCCGGAGCAGGGTGGACGAGCCCGTCCGCACCCGGAGGGGCTCCCCTACGGCACCACCCGGAGAAAGACCCGATGACCCACGTCGCTGATCCCGCTCGCTACGACGGCACCATGCGTTACCGGCGCACCGGCCGCTCAGGACTGGACCTGCCGGTCCTGTCGCTCGGCTACTGGCACAACTTCGGCGACGACCGCCCCTTCGAGACCCAGCGCGAGATCGCCCTGCGCGCCTTCGACCTCGGGATCACCCACCACGACCTGGCCAACAACTACGGTCCGCCGTACGGCGCGGCCGAGCTCAACTTCGGCCGGCTGCTGAAGCGTGACCTCGCGCCGTACCGGGACGAGCTGGTGATCTCCACCAAGGCCGGCTGGGACATGTGGCCCGGCCCGTACGGACAGGGCGGCGGCTCCCGCAAGTACGTACTGGCCTCGCTGGACCAGTCGCTGCGCCGCATGGGCGTGGACTACGTCGACATCTTCTACTCCCACCGGCTGGACGCGAGCACGCCGCTGGAGGAGACGATGGGCGCGCTCGACACCGCAGTGCGCCAGGGCAAGGCCCTCTACGTCGGCATCTCCTCCTACGACGCCGAGCGCACCCGGCAGGCGGCCGCGATCCTGCGCGAGCTGGGCACCCCGCTGCTGATCCACCAGCCGTCGTACAGCATGCTCAACCGCTGGATCGAGACCGACGGCCTGCTGGACGCGGCCGAGGAGGAGGGCTTCGGGGTCATCGGCTTCACGGCGCTCGCCCAGGGGCTGCTGACGGGCCGTTACCTCGACGGCGTGCCGCAGGACTCGCGCGCCGCGCAGGGCACGTCGTTCGACCCTGCCTGGCTGACGGACGACACGCTGCACCGGCTGCGCGCCCTGAACGACATCGCGGCCCGGCGCGGCCAGACCCTGGCCCAGCTGGCGCTGGCCTGGGCGCTGCGCGACGAGCGGGTGACATCCCTGGTCATCGGCGCCTCGCGGACCGAGCAGCTGGAGCAGAACGTCGCGGCCCTGGAGAACCTCGACTTCAGCACCGAGGAACTGGCCGAGATCGACACGTACGCGACCGACGGCGGCGTGGACCTGTGGCGGGAGGCGCGGCTCGGCAACCTCGGCTGACCCACGGATTCCGAATGGGACGGCTCCATGTGACATGCATCACAGACATAAGGGATAAGTCCGACATAATTGGGAACGGTTGACAGCGTTGTCAGCGCCCAGGCAGAACACCCCGCGACGCCCGAGGAGCCGCACGCCTCATGGCACACGGAGCCCACCACAGCCCCCTCCTGACTCCCCGCCCCGACCTGGAACTCGCCCGCGAGTGCGAGATGTGCCTCGGCTGGGGAACCGTCGTCACGCGCGACGGGGACCACGAGCTGTGCCGCACATGCCAGCCCCTCCCCGAGGACGACGAGGCCGTCGCGCGCCCCGACGCGTAGCCACCCTCCGCCCGGCCGGACCCCTCAGCGGCCGTGAGTCGTCGAGATAAGGTTCCGGCAATGATTTCACCAAGAAATCTCCAAGCGGGCAGGGGGCGGCTGTGGGCGGCGCACGCACGACGAGTACACCGTTGCCGGGCATCGGGGTCCGGTACGACCTGACGACCCGGGAGCAGCGCAGACTGTCGGTGGTGGCCCACCGGGACGGGTCGAGGACACTGAGCGCCTACCGGGGCGACGACCCCGACGCCTGCGCGCTGTCGGTCCACCTCACCGGCCAGGAGGCGGAGGCGCTGGCCGGCACGCTGAAACCGGCCCACCACAGCCCCAGCCTGCTGTCCACGACAGAACTGGGCCTGGTGGCCGAGCGGATCGAGCTGTCCTCGGTCTCGTACTGGAACGGCCGGCTGCTCGGCGAGACCCGGATGCGCACCGAGACCGGCGTGTCGATCGTGGCCGTTCTGCGCCGCGCCGCGGCCATCCCCTCCCCCGGCCCCGGCTTCCGGCTGGGCGGCGGGGACACACTGATCGTGATCGGCACCCGCGAGGGTGCCGACGCGGCCGCCGCGATACTCGGGCGGGTGTGAGCGCGTGCACTCCTCCGCGGTCTTCCTGATCGAGTTCGGTGCCATCATCCTCGGCCTCGGCCTGCTGGGCCGGCTCGCCGCGCGTCTCAGGTTCTCGCCGATCCCGCTGTATCTGCTGGCCGGGCTGGCCTTCGGCGAGGGCGGGCTGCTGCCGCTCGGCGCCAGCGAGGAGTTCGTGGCGATCGGCGCCGAGATCGGCGTCATCCTGCTGCTGCTCATGCTGGGCCTGGAGTACACGGCCGGCGACCTGGTCTCCAACCTCAAGACGCAGTACCCGGCCGGCCTCGTCGACGCCGCCCTCAACGCCCTGCCCGGCGCCGCGACGGCCCTGCTGCTGGGCTGGGGCCCGATCGCCGCCGTCGTCCTCGCCGGCATCACCTGGATCTCCTCCTCCGGGGTCATCGCCAAGGTCCTCGGCGACCTGGGCCGCCTCGGCAACCGCGAGACACCGGTGATCCTCAGCATCCTGGTGCTGGAGGATCTGTCCATGGCGGTCTATCTGCCGGTCGTCACGGCCCTGCTGGCCGGCACCGGCCTCGCCGCCGGCAGCCTCACGCTGGGTGTCGCGCTCGGCGTGGCGGGCGTGGTCCTGCTGGTGGCGGTGCGGTTCGGCCGGCACATCTCGCGCTTCGTCTCCAGCGACGACCCGGAGAAGCTGCTGCTCGTGGTGCTCGGGCTGACGCTGCTGGTCGCCGGTGTCGCGCAACAGCTCCAGGTCTCGGCGGCCGTCGGCGCGTTCCTGGTCGGCATCGCGCTGTCCGGCGAGGTCGCCGAGGGCGCCCACCTTCTGCTCGCACCGCTGCGGGATCTGTTCGCGGCGGTGTTCTTCGTCTTCTTCGGCCTCCACACCGACCCGGCGAGCATCCCGCCAGTCCTGCTGCCCGCGCTCGCGCTGGCCGTGGTGACCGCCCTCACCAAGATCGCGACGGGGTACTGGGCGGCCCGGCGCGCGGGCGTCTCGGTCCGGGGCCGCTGGCGGGCCGGCGGCACTCTGGTCGCGCGCGGCGAGTTCTCCATCGTCATCGCCGGACTCGCGGTCACCTCCGGGATCGACTCCGATCTCGGTCCGCTGGCCACGGCCTATGTGCTGATCCTCGTCGTCCTCGGCCCGCTGACCGCCCGGTACACCGAGCCGGTCGCGCGCCGGCTGACCGGACGGCCGGGCGGGCGGACGGTGCCGGCCGAGGGGCCGCGCTCCGTGGTACCGGAGGAGGACACGATGGCCCGCCCCTGACCGGCCGCCGCCCGGGAGCGGCCCGCCCGGACGTACCGTGGTGCCATGTCCGCCCCTCCGCTCCCAGGCCCGCTGGCTCATCTGGCGCCGCTGCTCGAACATTACGGCTACTGGGCGGTGGGGGCCGTGGTCCTGGTGGAGGACTTCGGGGTGCCCGCGCCCGGCGAGACGATGCTGATCGCGGCGGGGGTGTACGCGGGCGCGGGCCGGCTGAACATCGTCGCGGTCGCCGCCATCGCCTTCGCCGCGGCCGTCATCGGGGACAACATCGGCTATCTGATCGGCCATTTCGGCGGACGGGCGTTCGTGCACCGGTGGGGGAAGTACGTCTTCCTGACGCCGGAACGGTTCGCGGCCGCCGAGGAGTTCTTCGCCCGGCACGGCGGCAAGATCGTCACCGTGGCCCGGTTCATCGAGGGCCTGCGCCAGGCCAACGGCATCATCGCCGGCACCTCCGGGATGCACTGGCGCCGCTTCCTCGCCTTCAACGCCCTCGGGGCGGCCCTGTGGGTGGGCCTGTGGACGGCCCTGGCCTATGTGGCGGGCAGTCACATCACGGTGATCTACGACGAGGTCAACCGTTATCTGCTCTACGCCGTCATCGCCGCCGCCGTCCTCGTCGCGGCCCTCGTCGTACGGCACTTCGTGCGCAGGCGGCGCGCGGACTGACGGCGTCCGCGTCGAACAGGACCGGCGCTCACCGGCGCTTGGGGACGCGCGCCGTGCGCCGCGAGGGCTGTCCTTCCGTGTCGCTCCCGGCCGTCGGGCCTGTGCCGGGGGCGCGCTCGTGGCCGCCGCGCAGGGCGGAGGCGAGGGCGGAGACCAGGGCCATGCCGGCGGCGACGCAGAAGACGATCGTCAGGCCGTGGTGGAAAGGCCCGGAGACCAGTTCGGGGAAGAAGGTGTGCCCGGTCAGGGTGGTGCGCTGGGCCGCGGTCAGCTGGTCCAGGGTGCCGCCCGAGCCGAGCAGGTGGCCGACGGGGTTGTTGCCGAGGAAGGTGGCGAACAGGGTGCTGACGGGCGGCAGCGAGGCCACCTCGTGGGCGGTGCCGGCGGGAACGCCATGGGCATGGAGCCCCTGGGCGAGCGTCCTCGGCAGGGTGGCGGCGAGGCCGGACACCATCAGCGAGAAGAAGACCCCGATGGACAGCGCCGTACCGGAGTTCTGGAAGGTGGAGCGCATCCCGGAGGCCACGCCCCGGTGGCGGGCCGGCACGCTGCCCATGACGGCGGAGGTGTTGGGCGCCGAGAACATGCCCTGGCCCAGCCCGTTGAGCAGCAGCAGCGCCGCGAAGACGCCGTAGTCGAAGTTCACCGGCAGCGCGAGCAGGCCGAGGAAGGACCCGGCGACCACGAGCAGCCCGGCGGTGGAGAAGAGCCGGGCGCCGAACCGGTCGGACAGATAGCCGGAGACGGGCCCGGCGATCAGGAAGCCGAGGGTGAGCGGCAGCATGAAGATGCCGGCCCACAGCGGAGTGTCCTCGAAGGCGTAGCCGTGCAGCGGCAGCCACATGCCCTGGAGCCAGATGATGAGCATGAACTGCAGCCCGCCCCGGGCGATCGCGGTCAGCAGCGCGGCCAGGTTGCCGGCGGCGAACGCCCGCACCGTGAACAGCGACAGCCGGAACATGGGCTCGGCGACCCGGGTCTCGACGAGGGCGAACACCAGCAGCAGGAAGAGGCCGCCGAGGAGTCCGGTGAGGACCCAGGGGCTGGTCCAGCCGGTGGAGTGGCCGCCGTAGGGCTGGATGCCGTAGGTGATGCCGGCGAGCAGGACGCCGGCGCCGCAGGCGAAGGTGAGGTTGCCGAGCCAGTCGATCCGGCCGCGTGCGCCGGCCGCGGTCTCGCGCAGGCTCAGATACGACCAGACGGTGCCGGTGACACTGACCGGGACGCTCACCCAGAACACCGCCCGCCAGTCGACCGCGGCCAGCAGACCCCCGGCGAGCAGACCGAGGAACTGCCCGGCGAGCGCGGTGATCTGGTTGATGCCGAGGGCCATGCCGCGCTGCCGGGCCGGGAAGGCATCGGTGAGGATGGCGGCCGAGTTGGCGGTGAGCATGGACCCGCCGAAGGCCTGCACGATGCGCCACAGGATCAGCCACAGCGCGCCCGCGCCGGCCCGGAACGGGTCGAGGGACAGGGCGACGGAGGCACACGCGAAGACCAGGAAGCCCAGGTTGTAGATCCGGACCCGGCCGAACATGTCGCCGAGCCGGCCGAGCACGACCACCAGGACGGCCGAGACCAGCAGATAGCCGAGGATCATCCACAGCAGATAGCCGATGTTGCCGGCCGCGAGCGGGTCCAGGCCGATCCCGCGGAAGATCGCCGGCAACGAGATGATCACGATCGACGCGTCCATCGTGGCGATCAGCACGCCCAGCGTGGTGTTGGAGAGGGCGATCCACTTGTAACCGGGTCCCGGGGACGTGTCCCGCAGCCGGGCGGCACGAGCGAGCAGCCGGGACCGTATACCGCCGGCCGCGCCGGGGCCGTCCGGAGCGGGCCGGGCCCCGGCCGATGCGGGCCTGGCGCCGTTCGGAGCGGGCCCCGTGCCGCTCACAGCCGTTCCGCCAGTCGGTCGAGCAGGGGCAGGACGTCCTGCAGGGCCTGCCGTTCGCGCGGGGTGAAGTCGTCCAGGGCGTGGGCGAGCCGGCTCACGGACTCGGAGCGGCGCTGCTCCAGCATGGTCCGTCCCTCGTCGGTGAGGGAGACGATGGCCCGGCGCCCGTCGGCCGCGTCGGGGGCACGGCTCACCAGCCCGCGCTGTTCGAGCCCGGCGAGCGTACTGGCCATGGCCTGCGGCCGGACCCGCTCCAGTTCGGCGAGCGACCCGGGCGAGTCCGGGCCGCCACGGGCGAGCCGCGCCAGCACCGAGACCTCGGAGAGCGACACGTCCCCGACCGCGTGCGCCTGCCGCAGTCGCCGGACGATCCGGCCCATGGCCAGCCGGAGCCCGGCGGCGAGTGCAACCGTGTCCATGGTGATAACGATAGGTTTATCAGTCTGGACTGTTCAATCAAGCGTAAGCAATGACGCGGCCCTCACGAGGCCGGTGGGAGACGGCCGGGGCGTGGGTTCTCCGGGCCCTCGTCGTCCGGTTGCGGGCGCGGCGGCGGGGCCTCGCCCGCGGTGAGGTGTTCCAGGACCTCGACCAGCTCCTGGCAGGCCTTCTCCACGGAGCTGCGGGTGTTGCGCTGCTCGGTGATCACGGCGGACAGCAGCAGCGCGGTCAGGGCCATCGAGCCGTTGAACGCCTGGAGTTTGGCCATGACCTCGATCCGGCTCAGCCCGGCGAAGGCGCCGACGGCGTCCGTGGCGGCGACCGTGGCCAGCACGGAGGTCAGCAGCGCGCACAGCACGCTGCCCACCAGCTGGAAGCGCAGGGCGGTCCAGATGAGCAGCGGGTAGACGAGGTAGAGCAGGCTGAGCGAGCTGTAGACGGCCAGCGGCAGCAGCGCGCAGGCGATGACGGCGAGCGCGGTCGCCTCCTTCCAGCGGGCCGTGGGCAGCGGCCGGCGGGCGTTGCCCAGCGACAGCAGGAGCGGGGTCACGATCAGGACGCCCATCGCATCGCCCACCCACCAGGCCAGCCAGACCGGCCAGAAGCTGTGCGCGGCCAGGTGGCCCGTGACGACGAGCAGGCCGACGCCCACGGTCGCGCTGATCAGCATGGCGCCGAGCGCGCCCAGGAACACCAGGGCGAGGCCGTCGCGTAACCGGCCGAGGTCGGGGTGGAACCGGGCCCGGCGCAGCAGCAGGGCCGCGCACACCGGCGCCGCGGTCTGGCCGGCGACGGTGACGAGCACGTCGATGCGGGGGATGACGATGGACAGCACGACGAAGAAGGCGCCGATCGTGATGCCGGGCCAGCAGCGCGTGCCGAGGATCAGCAGGGCGGCGACCGCGACGCCGCTGGCGGGATAGACGGGGGTGACGACCGCGCCCTCGACGACCAGCTCACGTATGAGCCCGATCCGGCCCGCGGCGAAGTAGCAGGCACCGACGACCAGCACCTGGACGACGGAGCCGCCTCGCCGGCGCAGATCCTCGTTGCCCACCACAGCAGCAATCTCACACCGCCGGCCCCGGCTCGGCGAGGCGAGACCGGGTGCCGTCCAGCCCTATGGCGTAATGCCGGGATGCCCCGGACCGGGGCGGGGGGCAGCGCCGGTGCGGGCCGGCAGTGACCGTCACGGCCTGCCGGGGACAGGGCCCGCCCGAGCCCACCACAGGACACCCCCGCCAAGGACACGGCCCGCCCACCCTCACGCCACGACGGTCAGGAAGGGGAGCGGGGGCCGTCCAGGCCGACGACGAGGACGGCCGCGTCGTCCTCGTGTCCGACGCTCTCGGCGCCCTTGATCACGGCGGCGGCCAGTGCGTGCACCTCCAGGCTCGCGACGGCGGCGATGCCGGCGAGGCGCACCACCTGGTCGAGCCCGTCCTCGACGGTCAGCGACGGTCCCTCGACCACGCCGTCGGTGAGCAGGACGAACACCCCGCCCGTGGTCAGCCGGTGCCGGGTCACCGGGTACTCCATGCCCGACTCGATGCCGAGCGGCGGCCCGCCTTCGTCGTCGACGACACCCGACTTGCCGTCCGCCGTGGCCCACACGAAGGGGATGTGGCCGGCCCGGGCGCTCTCCAGCACCCCGGTGGCCAGGTCGAGGCGCATGAAGGTGCAGGTGGCGAACAGATCGCTGCCCAGGGCGAGCAACAGCTCGTTCGTGCGGGCGAGCAGTTCACCGGGGTCGCTGGTGACCGAGGCGAGGGCGCGCAGTCCGGCCCGCACCTGCCCCATGAAGGCGGCGGCCTCGATGTTGTGCCCCTGGACGTCGCCGATCGCCAGCCCGATCCGGCCGTCGGGCAGGGCGAAGGCGTCGTACCAGTCACCGCCCACGTTGAGGCCGAGGTTCGCCGGGGTGTAGCGCACAGCGAGGTGCAGGCCGGGGGCGGTGGGCAGGTCCCGGGGCAACATGCCGCGCTGCAGGGCGATGGCCAGCTCGACCTGGCTGCGCTGCAGCTCCGCGCGCCGGCGTGCCTGGGCGGTGAGCGAGCCGAGCCGGGCCAGCAGCTCGTCGCCTTCGTCCATGGGGCGCTTGCGGGGCATCGATCACTTCCGGCACGGCGGTGACCCTCGGCGGCCGACCACCTGAATCTTCGGCAAACGTCTAGATTTTACCGATATCTGATATTTCCGCCCTGAGAGGGAGCCTCGGGGTCATGCCGAAATCGGGTGGCACCGGTCCGTGTCCGGGCGTTAGCGTGCCATCCGTGTCGAGTCCCGAGGCATCCAGAGGTTAGCCACCGGCCGTCCGGTGGCGTTCTCGTCGTTCTTCTCATGGCGCGAGCCGCACAACCACGCCTTCACCGGACCGCCGTTCCGCACGCGGTGACCCGTGCGCTCGGCTGGATGTCCGATTCCGACTGCACTCGCCTGTCGTGAACGACCGCACGCACCGGTCGTGAGCGTCACGGGTCCGCGTTCTCGCCCCCGTCCGCGACACGGTGTGTGGAGTCTTCATGCCTTTGGCTCTCTATCTGCTCGGGCTGGCCGTCTTCGCCCAGGGCACGTCCGAGTTCATGCTGTCCGGCCTGGTGCCGGACATCGCCCGGGACCTCGGGGTCTCCGTCCCCGCCGCGGGCACGCTCACGTCCGCCTTCGCCGCCGGCATGACCGCCGGGGCGCCGCTGATGGCGTTGCTCGGCCGGCGCCGGCCGGCACGGCAGACGCTGCTGGTGTTCCTGAGCGTGTTCCTGGCGGTCCATGTGGTCGGGGCGCTCACCTCCGACTTCGGTGTCCTGCTGGCCACCCGGGTCCTCGCGGCCCTCGCCGACGCCGGTTTCCTGGCCGTGGGGCTGACGGCGGCGACCGGCATGGTCGCGCCCGACGCCAAGGGCCGGGCCACCTCGGTCCTGCTCGGCGGCACCACGCTCGCCTGTGTGGTGGGCGTGCCCGCCGGCGCCGCCCTGGGGCAGTCGCTGGGCTGGCGCTCGGCGTTCTGGGCGGTGGCCCTGCTGTCCGCACCGGCACTGGCCGCGATCGCCCGCTCGGTGCCGGGCGGCCTGACCGAGCCCGCCGCGCCCGGCATCGGGGCACGCGCGGAGCTGCGGGTACTGCGCCGGCCCCGGCTGCTGATGACGCTGGGCCTCGGCGCGCTGGTCAACGGGGCCACCTTCTGCACCTTCACCTACCTTGCCCCGCTGGCCACGGAGGTGACCGGGCTCGGCGCCGGGTGGCTGCCGGGCGTGCTGGCGCTGTTCGGCGCCGGCGCGTTCGCCGGGGTGGCTTCGGCGGGCCGGCTCGCGGACCGGCGGGCCGTGCCGGTCCTGCGGGCGGGCGGGGCGGCGCTGTCGGCCGGCTGGGTGCTGCTGGCCCTGGCCGCCGGGCACGCGGCGGCGGCCGTCCTGCTCGTCCCGGTCCTCGGGCTGCTGGCGTTCGGCGTCGGTGCGACGCTGATCACCCAGGTGCTGTACGAGGCGGCCGACGCCCCGTCCCTCGCGGGCGCGTTCGCGACGTCGGCGCTGAACGTCGGCGCCGCCCTCGGCCCGCTGCTGGGCGGTGCGGCGATCGACGGCGGGCTCGGCTACCGCTCACCGGTCTGGGTCAGCGCCCTGCTGATGACAGCGGCGCTCGCCGGCCTGGCCGTGGCCGGGCGCGGCGAGCGCGAGTGGGAGCCCGTGTGACGGATGGCGGTGGCTCACAGCGGGGACTTGGCCACCGTCGTCACATAGGCTCCGAACAGCAGGGACGCGACGGTGAGGGCGCCGTAGACGAGCACCGCGTGGGCCGGGCGGACCCGCCAGGTCCGCATCAGCGCGCGGGCCATGGGGATGAGCAGCGGGAAGGCCGGCAGCAGGAACCGCGGCTTGGAGGAGAAGGAGCCGGACCCGCCGACCACGAGCAGGAGCAGGACGCCGGAGAAGACCACCAGCGCCAGCGGGGCACGATCCAGGCACAGCAGCGCGAACAGCAGGATGCTCGCCGCGACGATCACCAGAGCCACCGGATAGACGACGCCCCCGCCGTGCAGCAGCAGGGCCTTGACGAACTTGGCCGCGCCGACGCCGCCGTCGAACTTGGAGTCCCAGGCGCTCTGCACCGTGAAGTAGCCGCCGAGCAGGTTTCCGGTCTGGCTGCCGACCCACAGCACATAGCCGAGCCAGCCCAGCGGGGCGAGCACGGCGCCGGCCCACAGACTCACCGGGACCCGGCCGCGCTGCCGCAGTGCCTCGTAGCCGGCGGCGAGGGAGACGGCCAGCGCGATCGCGAAGCCGCTGGGCCGGGCCAGGCCGGCGAGCGCGGCGAGCGTCCCGGCCCACAGCCAGCGGCCCTTGAGCACGTGGTACAGGGACCAGATGGCGAGCGCGGCGAACAGCGACTCGGTGTAGGCGATGGTCAGTTCGGCGGCGTGCGGCATGGCGGCCCACAGGGCGACCAGGGCGGTGGCGACGCCGCGCCCGTAGAGCATGTGACCGATGGCGTAGACGCCCCACGCCGCCACGACCGCGGCGATCCACGAGATGAGCAGCGCGGCCTGGCCGGGGGTCAGCGGCAGGACTGTGGTGAGGGCCCTGATCATGCCCGGGTACAGGGGAAAGAACGCCCAGTCGGCCTGTACGGAACCCTGCGGGGTGATCCAGATCTTGTGACTGTAGCCGTACTCGGCGATGTGGAGATACCAGCGGGAGTCCCAGGAGTGGGCGAGGTTCTTGACGAGCGGGTGCCCGCGCACCGCGTTGGTGAGGATCATCACCAGAATCCCGGCAAACCGGACTGCCGCGAACAGAGCGAGGGCCGGCAGCACGCCCTCAGGTGTCCCGCGCCGGGTGATCCGGGGCAGGGCCGGGCGTCGTAGGGGGCCGGCGGGAGCGGCCGACTCGGGCCGGGGTACGGATGAGGTGCTCACCCTCTTGACCTTGAACACGCCTGGTAAGACGTGCAATCCGCGACCCGGGTTTCTTACATTCTTCCACCCTGATTCAGGAAATTCCCCTCGTTCAGAAATCTGGGCAATCGAGGACAAATACCCCATACCAGTACTCATCGAGGACCCTCGGGAAGATCAACATAGGGTGTGGTAAACATATGAGCGCTGCCTAGCTCGAAAGATGGATGTTGTGACTGTCAACGACGACTCGTTCACCAACTGGAAGATCCGCGAGGAGATCGCGGAGTCGATGATCCCGCTCATCGGGAAGCTGCACCGCGAGCGGGACGTGACCGTCCTGCTGCACAGCCGCTCCCTGGTGAACAAGTCGGTGGTCAGCATCCTGAAGACGCACCGCTTCGCCCGGCAGATCGACGGCGCGGAGCTGTCGGTCACCGAGACCATGCCGTTCCTGCAGGCCCTGACCGCCCTCGACCTCGGGCCCTCCCAGATCGACCTCGGCATGCTGGCCACCGCCTACAAGGCCGACGACCGCGGCCTGGGCGTCGCGGAGTTCACCGCCGAGGCCGTCGCCGGCGCGACCGGTGGCAACAAGATCGAGCGCCGTGAGCCGCGCGACGTCGTCCTGTACGGCTTCGGCCGCATCGGCCGGCTCGTCGCCCGCCTGCTGATCGAGAAGGCCGGCTCCGGCAACGGTCTCAGGCTGCGCGCCATCGTCGTGCGCGGCGGCGGTGCGCAGGACATCGTCAAGCGCGCCTCGCTGCTGCGCCGCGACTCCATCCACGGCCAGTTCCAGGGCACGATCACCGTCGACGAGGCCGACAGCACCATCGTCGCCAACGGCAACGCCATCAAGGTGATCTACGCCGACGACCCGTCGCACGTGGACTACACCGAGTACGGCATCCGGGACGCCATCCTCATCGACAACACCGGCAAGTGGCGTGACCGCGAGGGCCTGTCGAAGCACCTGCGCCCCGGCATCGACAAGGTCGTGCTGACCGCGCCGGGCAAGGGCGACGTCCCCAACATCGTGCACGGCGTCAACCACGACACCGTCAAGCCGGACGAGCGGATCCTGTCCTGCGCCTCCTGCACCACCAACGCCATCGTGCCGCCGCTGAAGGCGATGGACGACGAGTACGGCGTGCTGCGCGGCCACGTGGAGACCGTCCACTCGTTCACCAACGACCAGAACCTGCTCGACAACTACCACAAGGCCGAGCGCCGCGGCCGCTCCGCGCCGCTCAACATGGTGATCACCGAGACCGGCGCCGCCTCCGCCGTCGCCAAGGCGCTGCCCGACCTCAAGGCGAAGATCAGCGGCAGCTCGATCCGCGTCCCCGTGCCGGACGTCTCGATCGCGATCCTCAACCTCCAGCTGTCCCGTGAGACCACCCGCGAGGAGGTCCACGACTACCTGCGCGAGGTCTCGCTGACCTCGCCGCTGCGCCGCCAGATCGACTTCACCACGGCGCCCGACGCGGTCTCCAGCGACTTCATCGGCTCGCGCCACGCCTCGATCGTGGACGCAGGCGCCCTCAAGGTCGACGGCGACAACGCGATCCTCTACCTCTGGTACGACAACGAGTTCGGCTACTCCTGCCAGGTCGTCCGTGTCGTTCAGCACGTCTCGGGCGTCGAGTACCCCACGTTCCCGGCGACGGCCGTCTGATCCTTTTCGCCGAGACGCGTACGGCCGCCGACCGGGGTTCCGGTCGGCGGCCGCCGTGCGGCACGGCCCGGACGCTCAGGCCTTCGCCGGTGCGGCGCAGGCTCCCGCGGCACACGCCGTGAGCCACTGGTCGAAGTCGGCGTCGTAGCGGGTGCCGATGCCGTCGTGGTAGACGGCGTACCCGCCGGCGTAGTCACCGGCGCGGAAGCGGGCGAGCATCCGCTGGACGTCGTCGGGGTGGTGCTCCGCCATGTAGCGCACGGCGAGATAGCCCCACGGGTAGGTGCGGGTCACGTCACTGTTGGCGTAGGTGTTCTCGAAGAGCGTGCTCAGCTTGTACGTGTGCCGGCCGGCCTCCTGGATCGCCTGGTCGTCGGCGATCCCCCGGTACCCGTAGGAGACGTACTCGGCGAGGCCCTCGATCCACCACACGTCCGGCACCGAGGTCTGCTGGGTGAAGTCGCCCTTCATGTCGTCGCGGGCGTCCAGGAAGTGCGTGTACTCGTGGTTGAGGTTCCAGATCCGGGCGGTGAAGCCGTCGTCGGAGCCCTTCTGGTACATGATCGACGTCGGTTGGTTGGCCGGGTCGGACGGGTCGCCGTCGAGCGTGATGCCGCCGTTGTCGGTGCTGACGCCGTAGATCGCGCCGGCGTAGGTCTGGTAGTCGGCGCGGTCGGCGAAGACGACGAGCTGGATGGTGGAGACGTACTGGCCGGGTATGGCGCCGTCCGCCTTGACCAGGTTCCGGAAGTAGGCGTCCTGGTTGAGCACGCTGGCGCATACGGCGGCGAGGTCGTCGGCCGTCAGGGACTGGGCGCGGACGGTGTGGGCCGCGTCGCAGTGGTGGGTGATCGGCAGCGCGGCGGCGGTGAGCTTGGCGGGCAGGTCGCAGACGTCGTAGTACGCGCAGTCGCCGCCGTCGTAGGCGTTCGCCTGCGTGGCCACCGCGACCCACAGGGCGGCCGTCGGGCCGGTGATCTCCGACTCGTCCAGCAGGTCCTTGGTCAACGGCCGTACGGCTTCCTGGAGTTCGGGATGCTCGACGTAGCGGGCCAGGTTCGTCCCCGCATTGGAGTCCAGGAAGGCCAGAGAGGTGCCGAGCAGGTCGGTGTGGTCCAGCGCGAAGTCGTGCAGGGTGTCGGTGATCGACGGGTCCGCGGCGACGGCGTTCACATAGTCGGGGTTCCAGTTGCCGCGCCACAGCGGAGTGTAGACGTCGTTGACCGCCCGGACCATGCTGTCCACGGAGTCGTACGAGCTGTCGTAGCCGCTCAACAGCCGTTCATAGACCGGGAGATATCTGCCCTGCTGGTCGGCGCTGTCGGTGAGGACGACGGTCTCGCCGAGGATGTCGCCGTTGGCGGCCGTGACGTCGTACGCGTGCGCGCGGGCGAAGAAGGCGTCCAGGCCGGCGGTGACGGCGGTGGTGAGGCGGGAGGTGTACGGGCCCACGTCCGCGGAGTGGTTGAACTGCACGTAGTACCCGGCCCGCAGGAACAGGACCAGTTGCTGCAGGCTCCCGGAGTCGTCGCCGCGGTACCGCCCGGCCTCGCGGGTGAACGCGGCCGCCACGGTGAGCATCTGGGCCTGGCGGAAGATGGCGTGCGCGTCCTGGCCGGTGACCGGGAAGAGGGTGTTCACGCAGTCCGTGGTCGAGGCCTTCACGAAGGCGACGAGGGCGGAGCCGGTACGACTGCCGAAGTCGGCCGGGGTGCAGGAGGCCGCCGTGGCCGGCCTTCGGGCGGCCGGCCGGGACAGCAGCGGCTGCCGGGGCGGGAGCCGGTCCGGGCTGAGCCGGCGGGACTGGCTCGCCGGGCGCTCGGTGACGGGTGCGGTGGCGCCGGTGGGCGACGGTGGGGCGGAGGTGTGCGCGCGGGACGTGGCGGCCGTGCCGGGGTGCGGCTGGGGCGCGGCCGACGCCGGTGCGGACAGCAGGCCGGCCACGGTGACACCGACGGCGGCGGCAGCAGCCAGGCGTGCGGCCGTACGCCCGGGCCCGCGTACGGGCAGCGCGAAGCGATAGAGCATGGGGGGGTTCCTCCACGAAGGGATGTGCCTCGGTGGGGTGTTGAGGCGTGTGAGGCACTGTCTCAGCGGGCCACCCGCCCCAACAATGCCGTGTGACATAGCACATGACACCGGTGCCGCATAACATCACGGCACGCTCTTGGCATGCCGGCACGCCGCTACGCCCCGGTGGCGCTCCAGGTGCGCGAGGCCCAGGCCCTCAGGTGCGGTGCCTGGGCGACGAGGTCGCGGTACGCGGCCGAGGCGGACTGGGTCAGCGCCTCCAGGACCTCGTCGTCGACGGTGTCGGGCCGCCAGGCCAGCACATAACGGCACCACAGCGGCGAGCCGACCAGCGGCTTGACCACGACGTGCGGGATCGGGCGCAGCGTCGGCTGCACGAGAGACACCCCGAGGCCGTCGGCGATCATGCTCTGCAGCTGGCTCTGGTCGCCGAGGAACTCATGGACCGTGACCGGGGTGAAACCGGCGGCCGCACAGGCGTCGTAGAACACCCCGGGCCAGCCGGCGCCGTCGTCCGGGGTCACGAACCAGGCGTCCTCGGCCAGGTCCGCGAGCTGCACCTGGGCACACTGGCGCAGCCGGTGCCGGGAGGGCAGGGCGACGAAGGTCGGCTCGGTGACGATCCCGCGATGCTTCACCGCGTCCGAGTGGCGCAGCTCCATGCCCGGGTAGTCGGCGGCGATCGCGGCGTCCACCGCGCCCTCCTCCAGCAGCTCCACGATCCGTGAGGAGGCGTAGACGCTGTTGACCGCCAGGGACAGCTCCGGCAGCCGGGTGCGGACGCGGGAGACCGTGCCGGACAGCATGGGCGAGTTGGTCGCGGCCACGCGCAGCGTACGGCGGCGGGGGCGCGCGGCGGCGGTGCGGTGGCCGATGGCATCGGCGCGGGCCAGCACGTCGCGCGCCTGAGCAACCACCTCCGCGCCGTAGGCGGTGGGCCGGACCCCGCTCGTGCCGCGTTCGAAGAGCGGCTCGCCGAAGTGACGCTCGATGCGACGCAGTTGCGTGCTCACGGCGGGCTGCGAGTAGCCGAGCTGTGTCGCCGCGCGCCCGACGCTCCCGGCGTCGGCGATCGCGCACAGCACCCGCAGATGCCGCAGCTCCATCTCCATCGCACCCCTCCTCGTCCCACGTCCGAGCCCGCCCGCCTCGGAAAACCCGCAGCTCACCACCATCGCCGCAGCTGACCGCACCCGGCGCGCCGAAGCGTTCCATTGTGTCGCACCCCGCACAAGACACAGCCCAGCCGACCTCGGGCCCCGACTCAAGGGCACAGCCCGGCCGACCTCCAGGATCCGGCCCGAGCCCGCAGGCCCACCAGCCCCGGGCCCCGGGCCCCGGCCGAGCGCAGGACCACAGACCTCCGGAATCCGGCCGCACACACCGGCCCAACAGCCCAGGACCAGACCGAAGGCCCGCCCTCGCCGCAACACCCACCCCGGGCGCACAACCCCGCCGGCCTCGGAACCCTGCCCGCGCTGGGGCCCACCCACCCCGGGCCCCGGCACAGCACACGGGACCGCCGGCCCCGGCCCCGGCCCGACGGCCCCCTCCACCCGCCCCGGAGCCCGCCCCGAGGTCAGCCGATCCGTCTCCGTTGTGGGCCTGTGCCGCCACTGCCCCGGCCCCGGGCGCCCTCGCGCCTCGCCCCGTAACGGCTCCGGACCGCCCGGACTCGTCCCACCCGGCCACCCCTCACCGGCGGCCCAGCACCTCCGCGACGCGGATGAAACCGTCCCTTCCATGGCCCAGGTCGATGACCCGTCGGGCCAGGCCCGCCGTCGCGCGCATCACGCTCGCGTCGATGCCGTGGGACTCGGAGACGGCGATGATGTGGGACATGGCCGAGGCGGCGGAGGTGATGGGGTTGATGGCGCCGGAGTAGGTGCCGTCGTCGGCGTCCTGGGCGAACCTGGTGAACAGCGGCGGCAGGATCGCGCCGATGCCCTGTGCGAAGGGGGCCAGTTCGCCGGCCGTGACGCCTTCCGCCCGGGCGAGCGCCACGGCGTGGGCGTAGCCGGCCATCGCGGTCCAGAAGATGTCGAGCAGCGCGATGTCGAACGTCGCCGCGCGCCCGATCTCCTCACCGAGGTGGGTGTGCGTCCCGCCCAGCGCCTCCAGTACGGCGCGGTGTTCGTCGTAGAGGGCACGCGGGCCGCTGTGCAGGAACACGGCTTCCGGTGTGCCGATGCTGGGCGCGGGGGTCATGATCGCCCCTTCCAGGTAGCGGATGCCGTGGGCGGCCGCCCAGTCGGATGTGTCCCGGGCCCGCCCCGGGGTGTCGGCGGTCAGGTTCACGACGGTGCGGCCCTTCAGCGCCCGGGTGACGGGCTCGGGTCGCAGCAGGGCGTCGGCCGCGTCGTAGTCGACCACGCAGACCACGGTCAGGCCGGAGGCGGCCACTGCCTCCTCCGCCGAGCCCGCGCCGGCGGCGCCCTGCGCGATCAGCTCCCGGTCCCTGCCCGGCGTACGGTTCCAGACCGTCGTACGCAGCCCCGCCCTCAGGAACGCAGCGGCGAGCGAGCGGCCCATGGGCCCGAGTCCGAGCACGGTGACGGCGGGAAGGTCCAGAGATGCGGACATGTTCCAACTCCTGTATGTGTGCGAGAAGTACGTGGTCGAGAACGTGGCCGTACGGCCCGGTGAGGAACCGAGGACGCCGATGACACGCAGCCGTGCCCAGGACCCCGGCGTCTGCGGGGTGACCGCCGCGATCGCCGTGATCGACGGCAAGTGGAAGACGTCCCTGTTGTGGCTGCTGGAGTCCGGCCCGCACCGGCCCGCCGCCCTGCGGCGCCGGCTGCCGGGGCTGAGCGAGAAGGTGCTGACGCAGGCGCTGCGCGAGATGGAGGAGGACGGTCTGGTGCACCGGGAGGTGTACGACGTGCTGCCCCCGAAGACCGTCTACTCGCTGACCGCCTTCGGCCGCGACCTGTCCGAGGCCCTGGGCCCCGTCTCCGACTGGGGCCACCGCCGCCTGGACCGGCTCCGCGAGCGCGAACACCAAGCCCCAGCCTGACGTATCGTCAGCAAACCTCCACTTCCCGTCCGTTGTGCCGTCGCGCGCCCCGGCCTCGTGTCACGAGCCTCTCCCGGCCGGGTGCCGGCTGCCTAGTACGCACAAAAAAGTGGGTGTGCGAGAGGGGCGGGCCGCGGCATACCCGCGGGCCGCCCCTCGACAGGGACCCCGACTCAGGAGGCGCTCAGTAAGCCCGACCCACGATCGCGACGCTCCCCGGCTCGTCGTCGCTCGCGGGCACCGAACCGTCCGCCGCGACCAGGCACCGCACGGACACGCCCTGCTCGCCCAGCCGGGCCTCGCCGGCGGGGCCCAGCGCGGCCCAGGGGATGCGGGCCCAGCCGGTGCCCGCGGCCTCGACGGCCTCGTCGACGGTGCTCACCTCGACCGTGCGCTCCTCGCGTCGCCGGCGGGACTGCGCGAGCAGCAGCGCCTGGTCGTCCTCCAGCGTCCGGGGCAGGAGCACGGGCAGCGCCGTGACGGCGACCGGCTCCTTGGTGCCCGGGATGCGGCGGACCAGCACGGCGGTGCCGCTCTCCAGATCGCGCGGGCCCACCTCGATCCGTACCGGCACGCCCTTCAGCTCCCAGTCGACCGCGCGCCGGCCGAACGGCACGTCCGTGCGGTCGTCGACCTCCACGCGCACGCCCGCCTCCCGCAGCCGCTCGCCGAGCGCGCGGACGGCGGCCGACACCTCCTCGTCGCCCTTGACGGCGAGGACCACCGCCTGGACCGGGGCCAGCCGGGGCGGGACGCGCAGCCCGTCGTCGTCGCCGTGGGTCATCACCAGCGCGCCGATCATGCGGGTGGTGGAGCCCCAGGAGGTCTGCCAGACGTGCTCCTGCCGGCCCTCCCGCGACACGAACCGCGTGTCGAAGGCCTTGGCGAAGTTCTGGCCCAGCTCATGGCTGGTGACCATCTGCAGGGCCTTGCCGTCGCCCATCATGCTCTCCAGCGTGAGGGTGTTGATCGCGCCGGCGAACCGCTCCCGGGCCGTCTTGCGCCCGGAGACGAAGTCCATGGCGAGGACGTCGCGCAGGAAGGCGCCGTAGACCTCGCTCTGGATGCGGGCCGCGAAGGCGCGGGCCTCCTCCCGCGTGGCGTGCGCGGTGTGGCCCTCCTGCCACAGGAACTCGGTGGTGCGCAGGAACAGGCGCGGGCGCAGTTCCCAGCGCACCACGTTGGCCCACTGGTTGATCAGCAGCGGCAGATCGCGGTAGCTCTGCACCCACTTGGCGAAGTACTCGTTGACGATCGTCTCGGAGGTGGGGCGGATCACGACAGGCTCCTCCAGCTCCTTGCCGCCCGCCCGGGTGACGACCGCGAGCTCGGGCGCGAAGCCCTCGACGTGCTCGGCCTCCCGGGTCAGATAGGACTCCGGGATGAGCAGCGGGAAGTACGCGTTCCGCGTGCCGGTCGCCTTGATCCGGGCGTCCATCTCCTGCTGCATCCGCTCCCACAGGCCGTACCCGTACGGTCGGATGACCATGGTGCCGCGCACCGGGCCGTTGTCGGCCAGCTCCGCCTTGGTGATCAGGTCCTGGTACCAGCGCGGGAAGTCGTCCGCCCGGGGTGTGAGAACGGGTGCTTTTGCCATGCCGGGCAGGCTAGGACGACCGGTCGCCGCCGCGCGAACCAATTCCCTCCCCCCTTGACCCGGCCGGGTCGGGCTGCCATTTTTTTATCGATACAAAGGATCTCGGCATCGTCTCGTTCCATCGCTGAATCGGAGTACGCCCGTGCCCACAGCCACCGCGATCATCAACCTCGACATCGAGGGACCCACGATCAGCCGTCACCTGTACGGGCACTTCGCCGAGCATCTGGGCCGGTGTGTCTACGGCGGGTTCTGGGTCGGCGAGGACTCCCCGATCCCGAACGAGGGCGGTATCCGCCTCGACGTCGTGGCCGCGCTGCGCGCCCTGGACATCCCCAACCTGCGCTGGCCGGGCGGCTGTTTCGCCGACGAGTACCACTGGATGGACGGCATCGGCCCGCGCGAGCAGCGGCCCCGGATGGTCAACACCCACTGGGGGAACGTCGAGGAGAACAACCACTTCGGCACCCATGAGTTCATGGCGCTGTGCGAACTGCTCGGCGCCGAGCCGTACATCAGCGGCAACGTGGGCAGCGGCACGGTCCGCGAGATGAGCGAGTGGGTGGAGTACCTCACCCGGGACGGCGACAGCCCGATGGTGCGGCTGCGCAAGGAGAACGGGCGCGAGGAGCCGTGGCGGGTGAAGTACTGGGGCATCGGCAACGAGACCTGGGGCTGCGGCGGCAACATGCGCGCCGAGTACTTCGCGGACCTCGCCCGCCAGTACGGCACGTACTGCCGCGATCACGGCGACAACAAGCTGTACCGCATCGCCTCGGGCGCCTCCGACGAGGACTACAAGTGGACCGAGACGCTGATGCGGCAGATCAACTGCTTCGGCTGCGAGGCCACCCCGCGGACCTACTACCAGGCCCTGTCCGTCCACTACTACACGCTGGCCGGTCCCTGGGAGGCCAAGGGCAGCGCCACCGGCTTCGACACCGACGACTACTACCGGACGATGGTCTCCGCCCGGCGCGTCGACCGTATCCTCACCGGCCACTCCACCGTCATGGACTGCTACGACCCGGGGCGCACGGTCGGCCTCGTGCTGGACGAGTGGGGCACCTGGTGGGACGTGGAGCCCGGCACCAACCCGGGCTTCCTGTTCCAGCAGAACACGCTGCGTGACGCGCTCGTGGCGAGCACCCACTTCGACATCTTCCACCGGCATGCGGCGCGCCTGGTCATGGCCAACATCGCGCAGACCGTCAACGTCCTGCAGGCCATGCTGCTCACCGACGGGGACGCGCTGGTGCTGACCCCGACGTACCACGTCTTCGAGATGAACAAGGGCCACCAGGACGCCACGTCGCTCCCCGTCCATCTGCGCGCGGACGACGCCCGGCGCACCGTCGGGGACACCGAGCTGGAGACGGTGTCGGTCTCCGCCAGCGTCAAGGACGGCACGCTCCTCGTCTCGCTGAGCAACCTGGACGCCGAGGAGAGCACCGAGGTCACCCTGGACCTGCGCGGCGGCCGGATCGGCGAGGCGCGGGCGCGGATCCTCACCGCGGACAAGCTCCAGGCCCACAACACCCCGCGGACGCCGGAGGCGGTGGCGCCGCGCGCCTTCGACGGCGACGGGGTGCGGGTCACCGACCGGGGGCTGGTCCTGACTCTGCCGCCGCACTCCTTCGTGACCGTCCAGGCCCCCACGACCGCGGAGGGCTGACACATGGCGGCCATGGAACGGCCCCTGCCCGACCGGCGGCTGCGTCCCCCGATGGGCTGGAACAGCTGGGACTGCTACGGCACGACCGTCACCGAGGAGGAGGTGCTCGCCAACGCGGAGTTCCTGCGCGACCATCTGCTCCCCCACGGCTGGGACACGGTCGTGGTGGACATCCAGTGGTACGAGCCGACAGCCCGCGCCCACGGCTACAACCCGGATGCGCCGCTGGTCCTGGACGCCTACGGCCGTCAGCTCCCGGCGCCGAACCGGTTCCCCTCCGCCGCCGGCGGGGCGGGCTTCGCACCGCTGGCCCGGCGAGTGCACGACCTCGGTCTGCGTTTCGGCCTGCACATCATGCGCGGCATCCCCCGCCGGGCCGTCGCCGCCCGACTGCCCGTGTACGGCACGGAGTTCACCGCCGACGAGATCGCCGACACGGACTCGGTCTGCCCGTGGAACTCCGACAACCACGGCCTGAACCACGACCACCCGGGTGCTCAGGCCTACTACGACTCCCAGGTGGCCCAGTTCGCCGACTGGGGCGTGGACTTCGTCAAGGCCGACGACATGCTCTTCCCGTACCACGAGCGGGAGATCGCGGCCTACGCACGGGCGATCGAGCGCAGCGGCCGGCCCATCGAGCTGAGCCTGTCCCCCGGCACCGATGTCTCCGTCGCCCACCTGGACCATCTGCGGGAGCACGCCACGATGTGGCGGGTCTGCGACGACCTGTGGGACCGCTGGGCGGACGTGGAGGCCCAGTTCGCGCGGATGGCGCGGTGGGCCCCCTGGCAGGGCGAGGGCGGCTGGGCGGACGCCGACATGCTGCCGCTCGGCCGGATCGGCATCCGCGCCGAACGCGGCGAGGACCGGATGTCCCGGCTCACCCGGCCCGAGCAGATCAGCCTGCTCACCCTGTGGCTGATCTCCCGCTCGCCGCTGATGATGGGCGGCGACCTGCCGACCAGCCCGCCCGAGACCATCGAACTCCTCAGCAATGACGAGGCGTTGGCCGTGCTGTGGCACAGCACCGGCAACCGCGAGGTGCTGCGCGAGGGCGACCTGGTGCTCTGGACGGCCCGCGACACCGACGGCCGTACCCGCTACGCCGCCGTGTTCTCGCTTGCCGACGAGCCCCGCCGGTACGAGGTTCCGCTCGGCTCGCTCGGCGCCCGGCCCGGCGACCGGGTCCGCGAGCTGTGGAGCCGTACGGCGGTCGCGCACGACGGCCGGCACCTGACCGTCGACGTGTCCGCCCACGGCGCCGCCCTCTATCGTCTTGCGCAGGACAGCGGGGTGGAGGACAGCGGGCGGGAGTGAGCGTGGCGACGATCCAGGACGTGGCGAAGGCGGCCGGGGTGTCGGCGATGACGGTCTCCAACGTCATCAACGACCACCCCAACGTCCGCCCCGCCACCCGGGAACGCGTCCTCGCGGCGATGGCCCGGCTCGACTACCGGGTCAACGTGGCCGCCCGCAACCTCCGCAAGGGCCGCACCGGCACCATCGGCCTCGCGGTCCCCGAGCTGAACCGCCCGTACTACGGCCGGCTGGCCGCGGCCATCTTCACCGCGGCCGGCCGGCACGGCCTGAGGGTGAGCGTCGAGCAGACCGGCGCCCGCCGGGAGAACGAACTGGCGGCGCTGTCGCTGTCCCGCAACCGGCTCTACGACGGGCTCATCCTCAGCACGGTCGGCATGGGCCCGGCCGACGTCGAGGCGCTCAAGGTGGACCACCCGGTGGTGATCCTCGGCGAGCGGATCTTCGGCGGGCCCGTGGACCATGTCGCCATGCCCAACGTCGAGGCGTCGGCGGCCGCCACCCGGCATCTGATCGAACGGGGCTGCCGGCGCGTGGCCGTCGTGTGCGGGGAGCTGCGCGACGAGGTCCACATGTCGAACCTGCGCCACACCGGCTACCGGCAGGCGCTGCGGGCGGCCGGGCTGCCCGCCGACCCGGCCCTGGTACAGAGCGTGCCGGAACTCACCATGGCGGAGGGGGCCCGGCGGGCGCGGGCCATGGTGGCGGGCGGCCTGGACTTCGACGGCGTGTTCTGTGTGACGGACACCGTGGCGATGGGGGTGCTGCGGGGGCTGGCGGACGCGGGGGTGCGGGTGCCGGAGCAGGTCAAGGTGATCGGTTTCGACAACGTCGACGAGGGCGCCTTCCTCGTCCCGTCACTCTCCACGGTGGATCCGGATCACGACCTGATGGCCGAGCGTGCCGTCGGCCTGCTCGTCGCGCGCCTCGGCAGCGCGGGGCCTCCGACGGAGCAGGAGGAGTTCGTCAGCCCCTTCTCACTGGTGCTGCGCGAGTCCACCTCTACCTAAAGGTATTTGCCTAAAAGTATTAGGTAGCTCCATAATCCTCTCTGTCGGAGAGGAGAGAGCTGATGGTTCGCGCAGGTCTGAGCACCGAGCGGCTGGTCCGTGCGGGGGCCGAGCTGGCCGACGAGGTCGGCTTCGAGCAGGTGACCGTGTCCGCGCTGGCCCGGCGGTTCGACGTCAAGGTCGCGAGCCTGTACTCGCATCTGAAGAACTCCCAGGACCTCAAGACCCGGATCGCGCTGCTCGCCCTGGAGGAGCTCGCCGACCGCGCCGCCGAGGCGCTCGCCGGCCGGGCGGGCAAGGACGCCCTGACCGCGTTCGCCGACGTGTACCGCGACTACGCCCGCGAGCACCCGGGCCGCTACGCGGCGACCCGCCACCCGCTCGACCCCGAAGCGGCGGCGGCGAGCGCGGGCGGCCGGCACGCGCAGATGACCCGGGCGATCCTGCGCGGCTACGACCTCGCCGAGCCCGACCAGACCCATGCGGTCCGGCTGCTCGGCGGCTTCTTCCACGGCTACGTCAGCCTGGAGACGGCCGGCGCCTTCAGCCACAGCGCCCCCGACGCGCAGGAGTCCTGGACGCGGAACCTGGACGCGCTCGACTCCCTGCTGCGTGCCTGGCCCTCCCCCTGACCCGCTTCGCCCTCCACTCATCCCTCATCGAAACTCATCCCTCATCGAAACGCAGGCGGACACCATGCACGCCATCCCCCTCACCTCCGACCTCCTGCGCGGCGCGCTCGACCTGGAGCGCACCGAGCGCGGACTGCTGCCGCACCGGCTGCCCGCCCGCGCCCGCGCCCAGTGCGCCGACCCGCAGCTGGCCATGGCGGAGTCGCAGCCCTCCGGCGTACGACTGGTGTTCCGCACCCGCGCGACCACCGTGGAGCTGGACACGCTGCCGACCAAGCGGGTCTACGTCGGCGCGCCGCCCCGCCCGGACGGTGTGTACGACCTGCTCGTCGACGGACGGCTCGCCGGCAGCGGCCGGGTCGAGGGCGGCAACACGCTCACGATCGACATGGCGGCCGGCCGCGCCGAGCAGCGTCCCGGCCCGGTCGGCACGGTCCGCTTCACGGATCTGCCCGGCACGCTCAAGGACGTGGAGATCTGGCTGCCGCACAACGAGACGACCGAGCTCGTCGCACTGCGCGCCGACGCGCCCGTCGAGCCCGTGGCGGACCGTGGCCGCGCGGTGTGGCTGCATCACGGCAGTTCGATCAGCCACGGCTCGGACGCCGCGAGCCCGACCACCACCTGGCCGGCGCTCGCCGCGGCCCTGGGCGGGGTGGAGCTGATCAATCTGGGGCTGGGCGGCAGCGCCCTGCTCGACCCGTTCACCGCGCGCACGCTGCGCGACACCGCGGCCGACCTGATCAGCGTCAAGCTCGGCATCAACGTCGTCAACACCGACCTGATGCGGCTGCGCGCGTTCGGCCCGGCCGTGCACGGCTTCCTCGACACCGTCCGCGAGGGGCACCCCGACACCCCGCTGCTCGTCGTCTCGCCGATCCTGTGCCCGATACACGAGGACACGCCGGGCCCCAGCGCCCCGGACTTCTCCGCCCTGAACGAGGGACGGCTGCGGTTCCGGGCCACCGGGGACCCCGCGGAGACGGCGAGCGGAAAACTCACTCTGCGTGTCATCCGGGAGGAGCTGGCCCGGATCGTGCGCGAGCGGGCCGCCGAGGACCCGAACCTGCACCACCTCGACGGCCGTGAGCTGTACGGCGAGGCCGACTTCGGCGAACTGCCGCTGCCCGACGACCTCCACCCGGACGCCGCCGCGCACCGCCGGATCGGCGAGCGGTTCGCGGCGCGGGCGTTCACACCGGGCGGCCCCTTCGCGGACGGCGCCGCCTGACCCGTACGGGCGGCCGGCTCACACCAGGTGAGCGAAGACCACCAGGTTGTCCTTGTAGTCCTTCGCGTCGTGGTCGTACGGCCCCGCGCAGGTGATCAGCCGGACCTCGGGGCGTGACGCGTCGGCGTACACGCGCTGGTCGGGGAAGGCGTCCTTGGCGAAGGTCTCGGTGTCGTCCACGACGAATTCCGCGTCGCGCCCGTCGGCCCGCTCCACGGTGAACTGGTCGCCCTGCTTCAGCTCGTCGAGGCCGGCGAAGACGGCGGGGGAGGTCGTGGTGTCGAGGTGCCCCGCGATGATCGCGGTGCCCTTCTCACCGGGCGAGACGCCCTTGGCGTACCAGCCGACCAGGTTGGTGTCGTCGGCCGTCGGGGGCTGCAGCTGGTTCCCGGCGCCGATGGTCAGGGTGGTGAAGGGGGCGTCCACGTCGATCTTCGGGATGAGCAGCCGGGTCGGTGCGGACCGGGGCAGTTCCTCGTCGTCCTGCTGTGGGTCGTCCTGCTGTGGGCGGGCCGTCGCAACAGCGCCCGGACCGGCGCCTGCACCTTTACCAGCGCCTGCTCCTGTGCTTGTACCAGCACCTGCGCCAGCACCTGTACCTGCTGCACCAGGAGGACGCGCGGCCTGCGAGGCGTCGCCCGCCTTGTGGTGGCCGCCCAACACGGCGGCGAAGAGGACGAGGATCGCCACAATCCACAGGCTCAGTCGTCCGCCACGGCCGGAACTCTGCCCGTCCGCCGTTGTCGGGGAGGAGGGATTTGCTGCCATCGGACACCACCTCGCTCGGGCACGGCAGCACGGGGATGAGAACAAGGGCGCCGGCACGCAGGGCCCGGCGCGGGGAGAGGGACACGGGGACCGGCCCCCGGCGGCGGGCCGCCGACGCGGTGAGCACGTCGGCGGCGGCCGCTGCCTCAGGAACGAGCCGTCGGATCGGTCGGATCAGGACGCCCGACCGGCCTTCCGGCGGCGCATCACGTAGACGCCGGCCGTACCCGCGGCCAGCACCGCCAGCCCGCCCGCGGTCAGACTCGGACCGGCGAGCGCGCCGCCGCCCGTGTGCATACCGCCGTTGGGCCGGTCGCGGTCGTTGCCACGCTCGTCGTTGCCACGACCGTTCTCCCGGCCGCCGTCACGCCCACCGTCACGGCCGCCGTCACGCCCACCGTCACGGCCGCCGTCACCCCCGCCGTCGCGGCCGCCGTCACCCCCGCCGTCGCGGCCATTGTCACGGCCTCCGTCACGCCCGCCGTCACGGCCGTTGCCCCGGCCGTTGTCGCGGCCCGAGTCCGAACCCCAGTCGTCGCCCTGCACCAGGGCGAGCGCGCCACCACCGGTGTGCACACCGCCACGGGGCTCGCCACGCCCGCGGCCCTCGCCCCGACCATGGTCGTCACCCCGGCCGCGCTCGTCGCCGCCACCCCGGCCGCGGTCACCGCCGTGGTCTTCGCCACGCCCGTGGTCGTCGCCGCCGCGCTCGTCGCCGCCGCGCTCGTCGTCGCCACCCCGGCCGCGCTCGTCGTCGCCACCCCGGCCGCGCTCGTCGTCGCCACCCCGGCCGCGCTCGTCGTCGCCGCCCCGGCCGCGGTCACCGCCGTGGTCATCGCCTCGCACGACGGAGAGTGCTCCGCCGCCGGTGTGAATTCCACCGCGCGGCTCGTCGTGTCCGCGGCCGTTGTCGTGGTCGTCTCCGCGATCGTTGTCGTGGTCGCGGCCGTTGTTGTCGTGGTCCCGGCCGTGGTCGTCGCCACGGCCGTGGTTGTCGTCGCCACCCCGGTCGCGGTCACCGCCCCGGCCGTGGTTCCGGCTGTGAGAAGAGTCGTCGCGGCCACCGTCGTCGCCCATGTGGGCGGCGAACGCGGCGCCGGGCGTGGCGAAGGCGAGGGCGGCAGTGACGGCCGCCGTTGCCAAAAGCCTGCGGGCAGAACGCATAGCGATGTCCTTCCGCCGTGACCGGGCAGCGGATACCTCATCAGCTGGATAGACCCGGCCTCGACATGAACCACCGTCAGCGAGCAACCGGACTCGCACCATCCGAGCCACCCAGCCGGGTCACCCAGCCACCCGTCTGACCCAGTGATCGCCTCCTTTGAACCGCCGTCCGGGTGAATCGAGCGGCGTGGCGCCACCGTCGTACGGCACCTCGCCGTCTATTACGCCCACCTCACGCGGACGTCCGCAGCACAGGGCGCGTCACCCATGGTTGCCTGGATGACAACTCCCCCACTCAGAACCGCAGTTGATGGAGCCGTCCCGGTGTCGACGGGATCCGGTCCAGACCCTTCCCCAGCGAGATCACGCCGATCGGTCACGAAGATTCACGATCCCCTTGTTATGACTGCCGTCATAACGCAGGCTGGTGCCGACAGGCACGGCAGGCGGAAGCGGTGGGAGGAATCAGTGGCGGACGGGATGGCGCGGGCGCTGTGGGAACGGTACGAGCCGGTGCACGATCTCGTGTACTTCGCACCGGAGGTGCGCCGGGCGGCGGACGCGCTCGGGATGCGCGGGTACTGGATGGGATATTTCGCGCTGCGGGCCGCGCCGCTCGGCGCCGTGTCTCCGTCCGTGGTGACCAGTTGCTTCTACGTCTTCCACCCCGACCGGGTGGCCCGGGCCCTGCCGGACGCCTGGCAGTACGCGGCACCCGGTGACGTCCTGGCCGCCCGCCTGGACGCCCTGGACGCGGCGATGACCGGCCTGTTCGGGCCGGACACCGTCGGCTCCGCCGACTTCGCCGAGGCCGCCGACCTCGCGTGGCAGGCCGCGGCCGCCGCGGACACCACGGGCCGGGTGCTGGGCGCCGCCAACCAGGCGCTGGAGCGGCCCGAGCGCCCGGCCGCGCGGCTGTGGCAGGCGCTGACGACCCTGCGCGAGCACAGGGGCGATTCGCATGTCGCGGTGCTGGTGAGCCAGGGGCTGGGGCCGGTCGAGGCGATGCTGCTCAAGACGGCGGCCGACGAGTCGGACGAGGCGTTCCTGCGGGAGACGCGCAAGTGGGAGCAGACGGACTGGAACGCGGCCGGGGCCCGACTGCGCGAGCGGGGTCTGCTCGCGGCGGACGGGTCCCTCACCCCGGCCGGTGCGGTCGTACGCACGGAGGTCGAGGCCCTGACCGACGCGGCGGCCGAAGGACCGTGGACCGCCCTCGGCCCGGACCGCACCGCGCGCCTGGCCGGCCTGCTGGAACCGCTGGCCCACGCCGTCGAGGGCTCGGGTCTGCTGCCGCCGGCCAATCCGGTGGGGGTGACGCGGGGGTCGTACGCCGTCGGAGGCTGAGGGCGTTCCGAGGACCCCACAGCGCGGCGGGCGCACGCCGGGGTGCGGGCCGGGTGAGCCCGTCGAGCGGCCGGCCTGATGTCTCCCGCGCCGGCCGCCCGCCGAGCCGTGGGAGGCCCGTCGGCACCTCGGCCCCGGGCCGTGCTCCCCGAGCCGCGCGGTGCGCCCGTACGTCGTCCCCGGCGGCTTGGCCCGGGACGGCGTACGGGTGACCCCTGGGGTTACCAGGTCACCGGCAGCCGTTCGGGGATGCGTTTCATGAAGCCTGTGCGCCAGACCAGCTGGCCGGGCGGAACGGCCAGGGCGAGGTCCGGCAGGCGGGTGAGGAGGACCTCCAGGGCGATACGGGCGTGGGCGCGGCCGAGGGCGGTCGCGGGGCAGTAATGGGCTCCGCCGCCGAAGGAGAGGTGATCGGCGGTGTTGTCGCGGTGGACGTCGAAGCGGTGCGGGTCCCGGAACTTGGCCGGGTCGAGGTTGGCGCCCTCGACCAGCACCAGGACCAGTTCGCCCTTCTTCACCACGGTGTCGCCGAGCCGGATGTCGTCCAGGGCGAGTCGGGGCAGGGCGTCGCCGATGGAGAGGTTCACCCGCAGCAGTTCCTCCACCCCGGGGCCGATGAGGTCCGGGCGGTCCCGGAGGAGGTCGCGGGCGACGGGGTGGGTGAGCAGGTAGACCAGGGCCATGGCGAGGAAGCCCGAGGTGGAGATGACCCCGGCGCCGAACAGGGTGACGCCGACGGTGGCCAGCATCTCGTCGGTGACATGGGCGTAGTCGGGGTCGTCGCGCAGGGCGGCCAGTTCGCCCATCAGGCCGACTGTCGCGGGGTCGTCGAGCAGGGCCGTCATCCGGGTGATGTCCCGGTCCCAGTTGATGCGCGCGCCGGCGATCGGGCAGGGCGCGTTCATGAAGGCGATGTCGAGGCTGCGCAGGAAGGCCGGGGCCTCGGTCTGCGGGATGCCGAGGATGTGGCAGTGCATCCCCGCCGAGTACGGCTCGCAGAACGCGCCCCGCAGATCCGCCGTGGGCCCGTCGGCCAGCAGCCGGTCCACCAGGCGGTGGGCCTCCGTGCGCAGCCACTCCAGCAGGCCCGGTGACTTCGGGTTCAGCGCCTTCAGCACCGCCCGGCGCAGCCCGGCCCCGGTGATGTTGCCCATGTTGTTCACGACCTCGGGCGGGATCGTGAGCGCGTACTGGCGGGGCACGCCCGGGGCGGAGGTGTCCTTGAGGGAGAAGCGGTCGTCCTTCAGCACCTGCGCGCACAGTTCGTACGACGACACCAGCCAGGCCTCGTCGCCGGCGATGGTCCGTACCCGCCGCACGGGGGTGGTGGTACGCAGTTCCTCGACCTCGGCGGGCACCCGGGTGCCGTCCCAGGAGAACGGGAAGCCGAGCAGGGGCGGGGCGCTCGGAGCAGGGGCGGTGGTCATGCGGCGGTTCCTTCCAGGGCGGCGGGGGTGACGACGGCGTGGCCCTGGTTGCGGGAGGCACGCAGACCGGCGCCGCGGGAGTACAACAGCTCGGCCATCGGCAGCAGTTGGTGGTAGCAGTTGAGCGAGGACGGCACCTTGAGGATCGCGGGGGTGTCCAGGAACAGCGGGGCCTCGGCGCACACGTATTCCAGGCACACGGCCCGCAGCTGCTCGGTCGGCTCCTCTCCCCGGGCGGTGAGGAAACGATTCACCAGGGTGTCGCAGACGGTCCGGAAGGCGCCGTCGGAACCCAGCCGGGCCTTCAGCTGCCGGTGGATCTCCTGGTAGGCGGGGTTGGTGCGGAACTCCGACATGGGATGCCAGTCGAGCCGGGTGCCGTCCGGATCTGCCGCCGCCACGGCGTCCCGGATCTTGGCGCGCACTCCGCGCAGGTTCTTCACCGCTTTGCGCCGGGCCTCGTCCGGCCGGTATCCGGACGCCTCGTACATCTCGGCGACGTAGAGGTCGGTGTAGACGAAGTCGACGCGGTCGAAGCGGTCCAGTCCCCAGCGGGCGAGGGCGTGCAGGCGGCGGGCCGAGAAGTAGCTGTTGCCCGGGGACACACCGATCACGGCGTGCGCGCCCTCGCCCAGGATGACCTCGCAGTGGGAGGTGTACGGCTGGACTTCGAAGACGTCGGCCATCAGCACGGATGCTGTGGTCACAGAGGGAGTCCTCCGCCGCGCGCTAGTCCCGTCGGGGCCCGGTGCCCCTGGTGTGGCTGCGCGGCGCCCTCACGCTAGCGGTACGGAATCAGCACGGGTAGTGACCATCTGAGTTTGGCTGGAAACAGTCGTAGTAATGGTCGAAGTTCCGTGAGCCGTACATCTGTTGAGGGCCGTACCCTGGGGCCGTGGTCAACGGAGACGGGGCTTACGAGGATCCGGGCCGGGCAGCGTCCCGGCTCACCGGCCGCCCGGTCGGCGAGGGGCGGGCGGGGGCCGGATCGCCGGCCGAGGTCATGCTGGACGGCGATATCCCGGTGATGGTCAAGCGCGGTGACGCGCCCGGGGCGGTACGGGCCGAGGTGGCCGGGCTGCGCTGGCTGGCCGCGGCGGGTGCGGTCCGGGTGCCCGAGGTGCTCGGTCACGACGAGCGCTGGATGGTCACGGAACGGGTGCCGACCGGCCGACCGGACCCCGGAGCGGCGCTGCGTTTCGGCCAGGCCCTTGCGGCCCTGCACGGCGCGGGTGCTTCGGATTTCGGAGCGCCGCCGCCCGACGGCCCCGAGGACGCGTTCATCGGCCTCGCTCCCATGCGCAACACGCCCGGCACCGACTGGCCCCGCTGGTACGCCGAGCACCGCGTACTGCCCTATGTGCGCGGCGCGGTCGACCGCGGCACGCTCCGGCACCGGGAGGCGGAGGTGTTCGAGCGGGTCTGCGTGCGGCTGCCGGAGCTGGCCGGACCCGCCGAGCCGCCCGCCCGGCTGCACGGCGACCTGTGGAACGGGAACGTGCTGTGGGGCGCCGACGGCGAGGTCCGGCTGATCGACCCGGCCGCGCACGGCGGGCACCGGGAGACCGACCTGGCGATGCTCCAGCTGTTCGGCTGCCCCCATCTGGACCGGGTGCTCGCCGGGTACGAGGAGGCGGCGCCGCTCGCCGGCGGCTGGCGGGACCGGGTGGGCGTGCACCAGCTGTTCCCGCTGCTGGTGCACGCCGTGCTGTTCGGGCGCGGATACGCGGACCAGGCGCTGGCGGTGGCCCGGAGCGCGCTGCGGGCGTGATGCGGGGCTACTCCTCCGCGTCCGGGGCGGTGATCAGCCCGGACTTGATGTAGCGGGCGAGGTTGAGGTGGTCGCCGTGCTCCTCGCGCAGGCCCTCCGCCCACAGCACGCTCTGCGTGCCCTCGTGCTTGACCATGCCGGGGCTGACCCCGATCCGGAAGCCGCCGGGCAGGGGCTTGCCGTCCCGGTACGGCAGGAAGCCCAGCGGGGTCGGGCCCGGCGAGGCGTACACCGCGCAGTCGGAGAGGACCGCGACCGGGTACTGGCCGGTGGCGCGGGCGGTGGCGAGCATCTTGCGGTGCATGTTGATCCGCGCCTTGGCGATGACCGCGGCCCGGATGTCCGGGCGCCAGGTCGGCCGGTCCATCGCCGGCCACCGCTCCCCCGGCCGCCAGCCGGAGCGGCCGCGCTCGCGCAGTTTCCCGATGCCGCCCTTGACGGTGGCCTTGATCGCCGAGAGCACGAGGGCGAGGTGCGGGTCGCGGTCCTTGTGGCCCGCCATCGCCGTGAGGTACTCCTCGGGCGTCATGCCGGTGGTGACGCCGAGGTCGGCCATCGTGGCGATGTAGGCGTCGCGCAGCCTGGTGTACCAAGCGTCCAGGTAGGGGCCGTGCTCGGGACGGACGTACGCCTCCAGCGGTGCCACCTCGTAGCCGAGTTCGAGGGCGTACGCCACGGTCGGCGTCGCGTACCAGGCCGGACCCTCGGGCGTTTCACCGTCCGGTGTGAAGGGGCTCGGCAGTCGGGGGTCGAGCCGGACGTGGGAGAGGTCGACCAGCCAGGAGCCGGGCAGCGCCGGGTCGAACTGCGGGTTGTGCACATGCGCCGGGGCGCCGAGGCCGACGACGGTACGGTTGGCCGCCGCCGCGAACGCCATGTTGACGTCGATGCCGACGAGGTACGGCCGCATGCACTCCTCGTCGGTCAGCGGCCGGGCCCAGTCGTAGGCCTCCTCGCGGAGCATCTCGGCCGGGGTGCGCTCGTGGAAGCGGGGCAGGTGGGCGAGGAGCGGGTGCCCGTCCGGGGCCTCGCAGGGCGCGCAGTCGACGGCCTCGGTCAGGGCACCGGGGTTCGGCGCGGACACCCACGTGCCGTGCTCGTCCCGCACCGCGCGGGTCGGCGGATGCAGGGCCGTCATCAGCTCCAGGCCCGTCACGGCCGTGGAGCCGCACGGGGTGAGGACGCGGGCCGCGTAGGCGCCGAGGACCCGGGCGAGTTCCGCCGCGGGCAGGCCGCCCGCGTCACCCCAGTACCGGCTGTCCAGCGCGTTCCAGGACGGCAGACAGAAGTGGACACTGTGGCGCCGGCTGCCCTCGGCGGGGCGGTAGACCCAGGCCCAGGGGCCGAAACCGCGCCGGGTGAGCAGCCAGTCGGCCTTGAGCAACTGCCGGACAGCTTTGTTCGTGTCGGGGATCCGTCCGGCGAGCCGTTCCTCGTCGCTCAGCTTCGGTGGC
Organism: Streptomyces camelliae; assembly: GCF_027625935.1. Classification (NCBI taxonomy): domain Bacteria; kingdom Bacillati; phylum Actinomycetota; class Actinomycetes; order Kitasatosporales; family Streptomycetaceae; genus Streptomyces; species Streptomyces camelliae. Next base: position 8,378,997 of record NZ_CP115300.1, on the reverse strand, counting down.
AGCCCGTACCGCACGCACGCCGACTCGGTGAGCACGACCAGCGGATCGGCGTCCTTGCCGGACCGGTGCAGCCGCGGCTGTCCGAGCCGTGCCTCGGCGAGGGTCCACTCCACGAGCGCGGGCAGCGACCTGGCAGGCACGTCGAGCACGAGCCCGCCGACGCAGTACGCGCTCACCCGGCCGTCGTCATCGACGTCGATCACGGCGAGCGGCCCGTGCGCGAAGCGGGGGTCCGCCGGTTCGGGGGCGGAGGGGGTGCGGGACTTTCCGGAGGCGGCCTTCTTGCCGGCGGGACGGCGCGCTGGACGAGGGGCCGGGTCGGTGCCGGCGGTGGTGGCTGAGGTGGGAGTGTGATGTCCGGGCTCGGGGCGGCCAGGGGGTGCCGACCGATCGGCGGCCGGCGGAGCGGGGACGGTCTGCGGCGGGGCGGCGGATTCCGGGGCGGCCGGAGATGTGTCGAGCCCGGCCGCCGGGTGGATCGAGGTGGCGGCCGTGGGCGCCACGGAAGGCTCGGTGGCGTCCGCGGGCGTCCCGTCGGCTGTGGACGTTCGCTGGAGGGGCGCCGCCGAGGACGTCTGCGGGCCCGGTGCGGCGGCCGGAGACGTGAGGGATGCGGACGCAGTGGCCGGAGCCGTCACCGTTCGGTGGGGCTCGGCGGCCCGAGCGCTCGGCTCGGACAGTGCGGTGCCGGGCGGCGGCGCGGCGTGAGCGGTCGCGGTGGGGGCCGACGGGGTGAAGGGCTGCCGGGACCCGGCAGCCGGGGCGGCCGGGGGCGCCGTGGAAGGCTCGGTGGCGTCCGCGGGTGTCCCGTGGGTTGCAGACATTCGCTGGAGGGGCGCCGCCGGAGATACCTGTGGACCCGGAGTGGCGGCCGGAGGAGACGTGGGCGGTGGAGCCGGGTAGCGGTGGGAGAGGCCCTCCAGGAGGCGGCGGTAGGCCTCGCGGCGGTCGCCCTTCGGTTCGGCGCGGCCCGCCTCCCAGGCCTGGATGCTGGGTACGCGGACGCCGAGGGCCTGCGCGACCGCGGCCTCGGTCAGGCCGGCCGCCTCCCGCAGCCGTGTCCGCTCCGCGGGGGCGGGGAGCACGGTGCCGTCGTCCACGGCGGCGAGCAGCGAGTCCACCGCCGAGAAGAGGTCGTCGGGCTGGTCCGTCATTTCCACATCCGTCTTTCTACCTGACGCCCTGGCGGATCTCTTCGAGCCGGGTCGTCAGCCGCTGATGGCGCTGCGAGGCCGCCTGCGCGGAGTTCATCCCCTGGTGCAGGGCGATCTGCCGCCAGTCCATACCCCGGCGCCGCGCCTCCATCACCACCTGGCTCTCCAGCCGGTCCAGTTGACGGCGCAGTCCGTCCACGAGACCGAGGGCGGCGCCGACGTCGTCGGCCGTGACGCCCGACGGCGCGCCGGTCCCGGGCCCGCGGCGGTCGGTCGCGCTCAGCAGCCGGGCGAGGAGCGCCGCGTCCTCGGCGACCCGGTGTGCCGGGGTACCGTCGAGCGCGGCGTCGGCCGCGAGGGCGGCGAGCCGCAGCCGGGCCGCGGCCTGGGCGGCCTGGGAATCCCGGGCATCGTGAACTTCGTGGGCGTCGTAGGCGTCCTGTGCCATGCGGGCATGCTATCCGGCCCGGCCAACGGAACAACGTTGTGTTGTTTCCTTACGGGGAGGACTCGCGGCACCCACTCCGGCCTGCGGTTACGCAGCGTAAGGAAACCAATCACCCGTTCGATTCGTATAAGGACGTGAAAGCCGAACCAGGGAGAGACCATGCAACCGTTCACGCTCAACTACGCGCGCCCCGCTGTGCAGTTGGACGTCACCACTCCGTATGCGTATGACTCCGGACTGCAGTTGAACGTCCTCCCGGACGGGCGGATCGCCGCCACCGACCACGCGACCCTGAGGGCTCTGGGGACCACGACGTCGACCGCCGGTTCCAAGACGCACTTCGACGACTGAACCGCGGACCCGAGAACATGACCGTGCTCATCCTGACCAGTGAAGAGGACGTGACGGCGGACATGGTGGTCCTCCGGCTCGGCGAGGCCGGCGTGCCCGTCGTCCGGCTCGACCCCGCCGATCTGACCAACGGGGTGGCGCTGTCGGGCGAGTACGTGCAGGGCGCCTGCCGTGGACATCTGTCCGTCGGCGGGCGCCTGGTGAGCATGAGCGGCCTGCGCTCCGTCTGGGTGCGCAGGCCGGGTACCGCGGCCGCCCGCGCCGTCCACCCGTCGGCCTGGCTGACGGAGGAGTCCGCGCAGGCGCTGTACGGCATGCTGCGGTGCACCGACGCGCGCTGGATGAACCATCCCGACGCCGCCCAGCGCGCCCGGCACAAGCCCTGGCAGCTGCGTCACGCCCAGCACTGCGGCCTGCCGGTGCCGGCCACGCTGATCACGACATTCCCGCAGGCGGCGCGGGAGTTCGCCGCGCGCTACCCGGACCTGGTGGTCAAGCCGGTCTCCGGTGCGCATCCGCAGGAGCCGCCGCGCGCGGTGCCGACCAGCCGGGTCGCGCCGGACACGGACTTCGCGGCGGTCGCCTTCGGTCCGACACTGCTGCAGCGGCGGATCGCCAAGCGGGCCGACGTCCGGCTCACCGTCGTCGGCGACACCCTGCTGGCCGCGCGCAAGCCCACCGCCCCCGACGCGCACCCCGACGACGTGGACGTCCGGTTCGCCCCGTCGGTCTCCCCGTGGCTGCCCGCTCAGGTGCCGCCGAGCGTCGCGGAGGGCGTGCGGCGGTACATGAGGGGCGCGGAACTCGCGTACGGCGCATTCGACTTCGCCGAGGACGCGGACGGGATCTGGTGGTTCCTGGAGTGCAACCAGTCGGGCCAGTTCGGGTTCGTGGAGATGGACACAGGTCAGCCCATCGCCGCCACGATCGCCAACTGGCTTGCCGCGGGCGGGGATTCTGACGTCAGGTGTGCGAAGGGCGACCGGAGCGCAGCATCTTGAGGGTGCGGGGATCGGCTCGGAGAAGGGAACACGGCATGCGCATCGGACTGCTGGGAACGGGCCCGTGGGCCCGGGCGGCCTACGCCCCCGCGCTCGCCGGACACACCGGCCTGCGGTTCGCGGGGGTGTGGGGGCGCCGGCCGTCGGCGGCCAGGGAACTGGCGGAGCGGTACGACGTCACGGCGTACGACGACGCGGACGCGCTGCTGGCCGACGTGGACGCGGTGGCGGTGGCCCTGCCGCCGTCCGTGCAGGCGGAGCTGGCGGTGCGGGCGGCGCGGGCGGGCCGTCATCTGCTGCTGGACAAGCCGCTGGCGTTGTCGGTCGCCGAGGCCCGGTCGGTCGTGGCGGCCGTGGACCGGGCCGGGGTGGCGTCGGTGGTCTTCTTCACCGCACGCTTCCAGAAGGAGCCGGAGGCCTGGATCGAGGAGCAGGCGGCCGTGGCGGGCTGGTTCACGGCGCGGGCGCAATGGCTGGGGGCGGTGTTCACGTCCGACAGCCCGTTCGCGGACTCGCCGTGGCGGCGGGAGAAGGGTGCGCTGTGGGACGTGGGCCCGCACGCCCTGTCCGTTCTGCTGCCGGTCCTGGGTGACGTACGGCAGGTGGTGGCGGCGGCGCACGGTCCCGCCGACACCGTCCACCTGGTCCTCGACCACGCCACCGGCGCCTCCAGCACGCTCACGCTGAGCCTGACGGCGCCGCCGGCCGCCGCCGGGGCCGATGTGGAGTTGAGGGGCGAGGCGGGGGTGACGGTTCTCCCCGGCAGCTCCGAGGGCGCGGTCCCCGCGCTCACCCGGGCGGCCGACGCCCTGCTGACCGCCGCCCGCACGGGCCGCCCGCACGCCTGCGACGCCGCGTTCGGCCTCCGCGTCACCGAGATCCTGGCAACGGCGCAGAGCCACTTGGCCACCACCACAGCCTGACCCCGGGCCCCGCACCGCCGACCCGCCTGCGGACCCCGGGCCGGCCCCGGCGCCGTGGCCGCCCTGCCGGGAACTCGGGGCTCCGGCCGGCTTCAGGCGCCCGCCTCTCCCGCCGCGGAGCGAGAGGCCCGGTCCGGGGTGGCGGCGTACGTTGGGGGTGTGGGACTGGTGTGCGGGTGGGGGGCGCGGGAGGAGCGTGGGTGGTTGCGCGGGGCGCCGCCGCCGGGGTGGGTACGGGTGCTGCCCGTGGCGCTGCTCGTCGGCGTCAGCACCGCCACCGCGGTCACCCCGCACGCCCGCGACCTCGGCTTCCTGCTGGGCGCCATCCCGCCACTGGCGGTCCTGTCGTACGGCCCGCTGGCGACCGCCGTCCTCGGTGCCGGAGTGGTCGCGGCGCTGAACGTCCCGGCCACTCATCTGAACCGTCCCGGCAACACCGACCTGCTCACCATCGTCTTCGTGGCCGTGCTGAGCGTGTTCGTGTCGTACGTGCGCAGTCGCCGGGACGCCCAGCTGGACGCCGAGCGGGCGATCGGCGAGGCCGTGCAGCGCGCCGTGATGCCACTGCTGCCGCAGCGGGTCGGAAGCGTGGAGTGCACGGGTTTCTACCGGGCCGCGCAGGACGGGACGCTGGTCGGCGGGGACTTCTTCGACGTGCGCGACGGGCCGTACGGGGTGCGCGCGGTGATGGGGGACGTCCGGGGACACGGGCTGTCGGCGGTCTCCACGGTCGTGTCCCTGCTGGGTGCCTTCCGGGAGGCCGTGCTGGACCAGCCGGACCTGGAGTCGGTGGCCGCGCGGATGGACCGCCGGCTGGCGGTGGACTCGGCGGGTGTGCCGGACGGGGAGCTGTTCGCCACCGGCGTGCTGCTGGAGTTCTCCGCCGACGGGCGGGCGGTGCGGGTGGTGGGCTGCGGTCATCCGGCCCCCGTCCTGCTGCACGAGGAGCACGCCCTGGAGGTGACGGTCGCGCCGGGGCCACCACTGGGCCTCGGGCTGCTCGGCGTCGAACCGCCGAAGGAGATCACCGTGGCGCTCGGGCCGGGCGACCGGTTGTTCCTGGCCTCCGACGGGGTGTGGGAGGCGCGGGACGCCAGCGACGTCTTCTATCCGCTGCCGGCGCGGCTGGCCGCCCTGAGCGGTACCGGGCCCGCCACCGACCTGCCCGGACTGGTCTGGCAGGACCTGGTGCGGCTGCGGTACGAGGTCCGGGACGACGTCTCCATGCTGGTGCTGGCCCCCGGCTCGGCGGACGCCCCCAATTGACGAACCCACAGCCGTAGTTCGAACGAACCGTCTCAAACGCCAGGCCGCGCCACCCCTTCCGCCACGTAGAAATATCTACGAGCATGCATATGCCGGGTCGCTGTGCGGGCGCACGACGTGCCCGGCCGTGGTCGCTGCCTGCGCCGAGGCAGGCGAGCGAGGACATCCGGAGCAGCGCATGACGAACACGATGTGGATGCGGGGCGTGGAGTGGCTGGCCGCCGCGGCGGCGGACCCGCGCTCGTGCAAATGGGAGTGGGATCACGGTGAGGGGATCGCGCTGCTGGAGGCGGGCCGCTTCTGGGACGTGCTGAGCGTGCCCGACCGGCTCGGGCTGCTCACCCTGGACCTGCTGTGGCGGCCCGGGATGCCCGTCCCGGGGCCGACACTGGTCGACTCGGCGGCGGGCCGGGTCGGGTTCTTCGTGCCGCCGGACCCGTCCGGGGGCTGGGTGGGCGCCGGTCTGCGGTACGCGACCAAGGGGTCCTGGGTGGCCGTACCGCCGCCGTACCGCCCGGCGCGCTTCCTGGAGTGGCTCGTGCCGCCCGACGGCACCGGCACGCTGCACGCGCCCGGCACTCTCGAAGAAGCCCTGCGGGAGGCCAACGGCACCCTCGCCGTCCTCGCCCCGCTGTGCGGGCAGTGACGGATCAGGTGCGCTCGGCCGCGGCCGGGGTGCGCGAGGCGAGACCGGGAACGACGGCCCACAGCACGTCCGGTTCCGCGGGCACGGCCCGCCCCTGCGCTCGCCACTCGGCGACGAGCCGGGCGTAGATCGGCTCCCGGGCCCGGTCCGCCTGCTCGCGCCGGTCCGCGCGGCGCGTCTGATCGGTCCGGTCCACGTGACGCGTCCGATCGGTCCGGTCCGCCCGGCGCGTCTGATCGGTCCGGTCCACGTGACGCGTCTGATCGGTTCGCTCCGCCCGGCGCGCCTGGTCGATCCGGTCCACCCGGCGCGCCTGCTCCGTCCGGTCCCCCGGGCCCGCCTGCTCCGGACGGCCGGTACGGTGCCTACGCTCCAGCCGGTCCAGGCGGTAGGCGGGGTCCAGGCGGTACGCCGCGTCCGGCCGGTCGGGGCGGTACGCCGGGTCCAGGCGGTCCGAACGGTCCATGCCGTCCAAGCGGTTCATGCCGGGGCAACGCCCGTGAGTCACCGCCGGTACGCCCGGCCCCGTCGGGTCACCGGGCCGGGTGAGGCCGTCCCCCGAATGGGCCCCTCACCTGTCGGACAAGCATCCCGCCGGCGCTCCCGCGCGCCCTGCCGGCCCGCCCGGTCCGACGGGCGGGCCGGGGTGCGCGCTCCTATGCTGGGAGGTCCGGGCTCCGACGTCCCGCTCAGCGCAGGTTCGGCTCTCACGTGCTTGGAGTCAGCCCATGTCGCAATCGTCCGCACGCCTGCTGAGGGGGGCGACGGTGGCCGTCACGGTGGGGACGCTGCTGGCACCGCCCGCCGCCGCGCCCGTATGGGCAACGCCGGCTTCCGCACCCGCCGCACCGGCCACCGGGTCACCCGGCCCCTCCCCCTCGGGACCGGCCGTCCGCGACCTCACGCCGGTCGTGGCACGCCAACTGGACGCCGCCGTACGGAAGGTGATGCGCGAGGCGGACATTCCCGGCGCCACCGTCGGCATCTGGACGCCGGGGCAGCCGAGTTACGTCCGCTCGTTCGGTGTGGCCGACACGAGCACGGGCCGCAGGATGACGCCCGACCTGTACATGCGCATCGGCAGCGAGACCAAGACGTTCACCGTGTCCGCGCTGCTGCAGCTGGTCGACCGGAAGAAGGTCGGTCTCGACGACCCGATCGGCAAGTACGTCGACGGGGTGCCGGGAGGCGACCGGATCACGCTGCGGCAGCTCGCGGACATGCGCAGCGGGCTGTTCAACTACTCCGCGGACCCGGGCTTCGTCAAGGAGCTCACCTCGCATCCGCAACGGGGCTTCACACCCCGGCAGTTGCTCGCCTACTCCTTCAAGCATCCGGTGCTGTTCCCGCCGGGGCAGAAGTTCTCCTACTGCAACACCAACCTCATCCTGCTCGGCCTGGTGGTGGAGAAGCAGAGCGGGCAGCGCCTCGGGGACTACATCGAGCAGCACGTCACCGATCCGGCCGGCATGCGGGACACGCTCTTCCCGACGGGCAACGAGTTCCCCAGCCCGCACGCGCAGGGCTACACCGAGCAGACGGCGAACGGCGAGGTCGCCGACGCGGCCGACTGGAACCCGTCCTGGGGCTGGGCGGCCGGCGCGATGATCTCGACCCTGGAGAATCTGCGGATCTGGGCGCGTACCGTCGCCACGGGCCAATTCCCCGACGGCGAACGGATGATCAGCGCCGCCACCCAGCAACAGCGGCTGATCACACCGCAGACCGGCACGATCAAGGGCGCCGGATACGGCCTGGGCATCTTCGACGTGCAGGGCTGGATCGGCCACAACGGCTCCCTGCCGGGTTACGAGTCCCTGACGGTCCACCTGCCGTCGACGCGGACGACGCTCGTCGTGCTGCTCAACACCGACACCGACTACCAGGGCCAGGAGCCCACCACGGTGCTGGGCAGGGCGATCACGACGATCATCACCCCCGCCCACGTCTACAACCTCCCGGTCACACCCACGGGTTGACGCAGCGGCGCGGGGCCGCGACCGGTCCCCCGTGCCGGTCGTGCCCCGCGGACCACTGAACTTACGTGCGATACGGGGCCCGGGGTAGCGCACCGGTGCCCGGCCCGGTCCGCCGGGCACTCACCCGTGCACAGCCGAGTCCGGTTCCTCCCGGTTCGTCGTACCGAGTTCGGGTACGGGCAGCTCGCCGGTGACCAGGTGGGCGAGGACGGTCTCGTACAGATCGGTGCCGCCGCCCGTCAGCCGGCGTTCCAGGACACCTTCGGCCGCCCGGAGATGTTCGCGCACGGTCTGGGCGTGGACACCGAGCGTCTGGGCGGCGCGCTCGGCGTGCGCGTCGGCGGCTGTCCAGGCGCGCAGGGTGGCGCGCAGGTCCCGGCCGTCCTCGTCGAGCCGGCCGAGGAGCCCCTCGGCCCAGGTGCGCAGCGCCCGCGTGCCGAGCAGGTCCGCGAGCCCGTCCCGGTCCGCCGGATGGCCCGCGGGGCCGCCGGGGTCGTACGGGCCGTGCGCGGCCTCGGTGTTGAGGGCGAGATGGGCGACGGCGCGGACGGCGAGCCGGGAGAAGTCGGCGCCGAGCAGGCCGGCGACCCGGTCCATCCGGGCACGGACCGTGTTCCGGCTGACGCCGAGCACCTTGGCGGCGCTGACGGCGGTGAACTCCAGGCCCAGCCCGGTGGTGGCGAGCAGTTCGGCCCGCACATGGTGCGGCAGTGTGTCGAGCGGGCGCAGCACCCCGGCGGCCCAGGTGCGCACTCCGGCCGGGTCCATGAGCTGGGCGGGGCGGGTGCGGGCGGCGTAGACCGCGGACCGTTCGGGCCGGAAGCGGGCGACGGCCAGGGCGGTGACGGCCTGTCCGTAGGCGGTGGCGGTCAGGGCCAGGCGCTGGCGGGGGCTGCCGCCGAGGAAGGTGCCGGGGTGGCCGGCGACGAGGGACCGCAGCCGCTCCCCCACCTCGGCCGACGGGCCGACGACGATGACGTGTCCGTCCATCGCGGGGCAGCGCACGACGAGGGCCCGGCCCTCGGTGCTGTCCGCGCAGGCGTCGGCGAGCCGGTCGCGTTCGGCGGCGGAGGTCTCGACGACGTACACGCGGGCGGTGTCCTCCTCCAGCAGCCCCGGCCACAGCCCGGCGGCGACCCGGCGGGCGGAGACGGTGTCCTCCACCATCAGCAGTTGCAGGATCGCGAGGCGCAGATCGGCCGTGGCCCGCCGCAGCCGCCGCCCGGCATCGGCCAGCTCCCGCTCCCTGAGCAGCAGTTCCAGCACGCCCGCGGTGTGGTTGAGGATCTCGGCGGCGTGCCGGTCGAAGGGCGCCGGGCGGGCCACGGCGAGCACGGCTCCGGCCGCCGGGCCGGGTCCCGGGTGCCGTATCCCGACCAGCCGCACATGCCGTACGCCGTCTTCCAGGGCCGCGGCGGCGACCCGGCCGGCGGCGATGTCGCGGGCCACGGCGGCATCGAGCGGCAGGCGCTCACCGGCGAGCAGGCGGCCGTGCGCGTCCTGGAGGCACACGACCGCCCGGGTGGTGCGGGCCAGCCAGGCGACGAGCCGGCCGAGGTCGCGTCCGGCGGGCCGCAGATGGTCCAGCAACTGCTGCTCCCAGGCGCCGTCGCCGCCGTACGGCAGCACGGGTGCCGTGTCCTCGTCCGGTCGGGCCGCCACGTCTCCGCCCCCTCCTCGCCTCCGCTTCGACCTGGGCATACGCAGCGGCACGTTACCCGAAGGGGCCCGCTCGCGTCCCTGCCCCGGGCTCGGCTCCGCCGACGGCCCGGGGGGGGTGGGCCGTCGGCGGAGACGCGGCGCCCGGAGCGGGGGGTGCCCCGGACGGCTCAGAGGTCGGATGCCCCGGAATCCGGAACGTACACGGGAGAACGCGAGGGACTTTCGGGGCGGTCGGGGCGGGAAACGGCTCACTCGGTCCGGGCCGGCACCGCTTCCGCACGCATCCCGGCCGTCGCGAGGACCGCGCCCACCAGGCACAGGGCGGGGGTGCCGAGGGCGCCGCCGATCTGCAGGGTGGTGGCCTGGAGCCCGCCAGCCACATCGTGGCGGGCAGGGTGTGCAATCCCGCCTGAACGGGCGTCATACGACGAAGAAGTTGGGCGCGGTGATGATCGTGCCGATCGTCAGGGGACACGACGGACCCGGCAACGCAGACGAGGTGGAAGGTACGTGGCCGCGGGAGTCCGGCTGGGAGACCAGCGCGCTGACGTTGTCGGGCTTCAGTCGCGGCCGGCCCGCCGGTCCAGGGCTCGGTACAGCGCGGGGAGGCAGTCGGCGAGCGGCGTGGCGACGCTGTCGACGTCTCGCCGGGAGGCGCTGGGTTCGGGCATGGCTGCCGCAACAGGTATGACCTCGGTATGACCTCATAGGCATCTCAAACAGGTATGCCGTCACAGGCATGCGCGCCACAGGCCTCCGCGGCTGCGCGGGCCGCGCCCGGCGACGGCATAAGCTCGATGGATGGCGAAGTACTTCGACGTGCATCCCGAGAACCCGCAGCCGCGCAGCATCGCCCAGATCGCGGACGCGGTGCGCTCGGACGCGCTCATCGCATACCCGACCGACTCCTGTTACGCGCTGGGCTGCCGGCTGGGCAGCCGGGACGGCATGGAGCGGATCCGTTCCATCCGGCAGCTGGACGACCGGCACCACTTCACGCTGATGTGCCGGGATTTCGCGCAGCTCGGCCAGTTCGTGCGGGTGGACAACGACGTCTTCCGGGCGGTGAAGGCGGCCACGCCCGGCAGCTACACCTTCATCCTCCCGGCGACCCGTGAGGTGCCGCGCAAGCTGCTGCACCCGAAGAAGAAGACCGTGGGCGTGCGCATCCCCGACCATGTGGTCACCCAGGCGCTGCTGGCGGAGCTGGGTGAGCCGCTGCTGTCCAGCACGCTGCTGCTGCCGGACGAGGAGGAGCCGCTGACCCAGGGCTGGGAGATCAAGGACCGGCTCGACCACGTGGTGGACGCGGTGGTGGACTCCGGCGACTGCGGCACCGAGCCGACCACCGTCGTGGACTTCTCCGGCGGCGAGGCGGAGATCGTCCGGCGGGGCGCCGGGGACACCGACCGCTTCGAGTGACGGCCCACTCCTACGGCCCAACGGTGCGGCTCCGTCCGGTCGTACGGCCCACCCGGTGCGGCGCCACCGATCTTGCATGACAGCATGGCCGTAGCCCTGGCGCCGGGGGCGAGTGCCGTCCGGCGCCCATTCTCCAGGGAGGCCTGCTCACCATGACCGATGTCCAGGGAATCGACCTCGACATCCAGACCGAGGACGGCGTCGCCGACGCCTACCTCGTCCACCCCGCGGACGGGCTCCCCCGTCCGGGTGTGCTGTTCTACCAGGACGCCTACGGCCTGCGCCCGCACCTGAAGTCGATGGCCGACCGGCTGGCCGCCGCCGGCTACACGGTGCTGGTGCCCAATGTGACCTACCGCCTCGGCCGGTCTCCGGTCGTGGACCTGCCCGAGTTCAAGGACCCGGCCGCCGACCCGACCATCTGGCAGAAGCTCGGTCCGATCGTCTTCTCGCTGACCCCGGATCTGATCGAACGGGACTCGGCCGCCTATCTGGGCTGGATGGCCGACAGCCCGCTCGTCGCCGACGGTCCGGTCGGCGTCACCGGCTACTGCATGGGCGCCCGGCTCGCCCTGTGGACGGCGGCGGCGCATCCGGACCGGGTGGCGGCCGCGGCCGGGTTCCACGGCGGCGGGCTCGCCACCGACGACCCGACCAGCCCGCACCTGGGTGCCCCGCGCATCAAGGCTGAGGTGTACTGCGGTCACGCCGACAACGACCAGTCGCTGCCGCCGGAGCAGATCGAGCGCTTCGAGAAGGCCCTGACCGAGGCCGGGGTCCGGCACACCTGCGAGGTGTACCCGGGCGCCCAGCACGGCTACACGCAGGCGGACACCCCGTCGTACGACAAGGAGGCCGACGACCGCCACTGGGCGGCCCTGCTCGGCCTGCTCCAGCGCACCTTCTGACACCGGCGCACGGCGCCCGCCACACGGTGGGCGTCGTGCGCACGTCTGCCCATGGCATTGACATGCACGCGGCGCAGCACGAGTCTGAGAGCGCTCTCAGACAGGTACGGACCAATATCCGTACGACCCCGACCCCACACGGAGGTAGGAGAGTGCCGCATCACCTCACGCGCCCCGCGCTGCCCTTGGCGGCCGCAGCGGCCCTGATCGGCGGGGCGCTCGCCCTCGGTGTCCCGGACCCGGCCGGCGCCGCCGTCCCGGACACCGTCCCGCTGAACATCACCAACAACTCCGGCCGTTCCGAACCCGTCTACGTCTACGACCTCGGCACCCAGCTGTCCTCCGGGCGGCAGGGCTGGGCCGACGCGGCCGGCGTCTTCCACGCCTGGCCCGCGGGCGGCACCCCGCCGACACCCGCGCCGGACGTGTCCATCGCCGGCCCGGCCCCCGGGCAGTCCACGACGATCCGGATCCCGAAGTTCTCCGGCCGGATCTACTTCTCCCACGGCCAGAAGCTCGACTTCCGGCTCACCACGGGCGGACTGGTGCAGCCGGCCGTGCAGAATCCGTCCGACCCGAACCGGAACATCCTCTTCAACTGGTCCGAGTACACGCTGAACGACTCCGGCCTGTGGCTCAACAGCACCCAGGTGGACATGTTCTCGGCGCCGTACGCGGTCGGCGTGCGGCGGGCCGACGGCAGTGTGAGCACCACCGGACACCTCAGGTCCGGTGGCTACACCGGCTTCTTCAACGCCCTGCGCGCACAGCCTGGCGGCTGGGCCGGGCTGATCCAGACCCGCTCCGACGGCACCGTGCTGCGCGCGCTGTCCCCGTTGTACGGGGTGGAGACCGGGGCGCTGCCGGCGAACGTGATGGACGACTACGTGGGCCGGGTCTGGCAGAAGTACACGAACAGCACGCTGACCGTGACACCGTTCGCCGACCAGCCGGGCACCCGGTACTTCGGGCGGGTCTCGGGCGGCGTCATGAACTTCACCGACGCCTCGGGCGCGGTCGTCACCAGCTTCCAGAAGCCGGACGCGGACAGTGTCTTCGGCTGCCACAAGCTGCTCGACGCACCGAATGACACGGTCCGGGGCCCCATCTCCCGCACGCTGTGCGCCGGCTTCAACCGCTCGACGCTGCTGAGCAGTTCGAACCAGCCGGACACCACGCCCTCGGACTTCTACCAGGACGCGGTGACGAACCAGTACGCCCGCGCGGTCCACGCGGCGATGGCCGACGGCAAGGCCTACGCGTTCGCCTTCGACGACGTCGGCGACCAGGAGTCGCTGGTGAACGACGGCAACCCGCAGCAGGCGTATCTCACACTGGATCCGCTGAGCTGACATGCCGCGGTCCCGCGCCCGAGGGTGCGGGACCGCGTCGTACGGGTGGTGGCTCAGCTGGTCGTCAGGGCGGTGTCGTCCACGACGAAGCTGGTCTGGAGCGAGGAGTCCTCGACGCCGTTGAACTTCAGGGTGACCGTCCGGCCCGCCAGCGAGGACAGGTCGAAGGTCTTCTGCGTGTACCCGGAGGCGGCGTTGACGTTCGAGTACGTCGCCAGGGTGGTCGAACCGGCGCTCACCGTCAGCTTGTCGTACGCGGTGCTGCCGGACTCGGCGGTGTCGATGTGCAGCCAGAAGGTCAGGGTCGCCTTGCAGCCGGCCGGAATGGTCACCGACTGGGACAGGGTGTCGGTGTGCGAGCTGCCGTACCCGTCCAGCCAGGCCTTGTACGAGCCGCCGTGGGCCGCCTCACCGGTGTCGTTGGTGATGACGCCGCTGGTGGCGGTCCAGCCGGTGCTGCCCGACTCGAAGCCGGGGTTGGCCAGCAGCTGGGTCGAGGAGCAACCGCCGCCACCGCCACTGGGGTTGACCGTCCAGGTGAAGGTCGCGGTGCCGGTCGCGCCGGTGGAGTCGGTCACCGTCACCGTGGTGCTGTACGTGCCCGCGGTGGTCGGCGTGCCGGTGATCAGGCCGGTCGAGCCGTTGATCGACAGACCCGAGGGCAGGCCGGAGGCGCTGTAGCTGAGCGCGCCGCTGTTGGTGCTGCTCGCCTGGACCTGGAGGCTCACGGCCGTCCCCACGGTGGCGGTCTGGCTGCCCGGGTTGCTGACCGTCACTCCGCTGCTCGGCGGGGTGATGTGGCTGCCCACGTTGATGCCGGCGAAGGCGTTGCCGACGCCCGCGTACTGCGTTGAGTTGGTGCCGTACAGCGCGGCGGCCGCGTTGAGGGCGGCGGTGCGGGCGCCGGCGTAGTCGGTGCTCGACGTCATGTACGTCGTCAGCGCCTTGTACCAGATCTGCAGCGCGGCGGCCCGGCCGATACCGGTGACGGCGACGCCGTCGGAGGTCGGGCTGTTGTAGGTCACGCCGTTGATGACCTTGGTGCCGCTGCCCTCGGACAGCAGGTAGAACATGTGGTTCGCCGGGCCCGAGGAGTAGTGCACGTCGAGGTTGCCGACACCGGAGTACCAGCTGTCCGCCGACGAGCCGTCCTTGCTCGGCTTGTCCATGTACCGCAGCGGCGTGCCGTTGCCGTTGATGTCGATCTTCTCGCCGATGAGGTAGTCACCGGGGTCCGAACTGTTGTTGGCGTAGAACTCCACACCCGTGCCGAAGATGTCGGAGGTCGCCTCGTTCAGCCCGCCCGACTCGCCGCTGTAGTCGAGCCCGGCGGTGTTGGCGGTGACGCCGTGGCTCATCTCGTGGCCGGCCACGTCCAGCGAGGTCAAGGGGTCGTTGTTGTTCGAGCCGTCGCCGTAGGTCATGCAGAAGCAGCTGTCGTCCCAGAAGGCGTTGACGTAGCTGCTGCTGTAGTGGACGCGGCTGTAGGCGGCGACGCCGTCGTTGCGGATGCCGCTGCGGCCGAAGGTGTTCTTGTAGAAGTCCCAGGTCTCCTGTGCGCCGTAGGCGGCGTCGGCGCCCGCGGTGGCCGCGTTGGAGTTGGTGCCGTCGCCCCAGGTGTCGGTGGACTGCGAGAACAGCGTCCCGGTGCCCGAGGTGCCGTGGTTCAGGTTGTACGTCTTGTGCCCGCCGCGCGTGCCGTCGGTCAGCGTGTACGTCGAGCCCGACTGGGTCGTGGACAGCGTCACCTGCCCGCTGTAGTGCGTGTTGCCCACACCGGTCTCGATCGCCTGGTACCGGTGCAGTTCCTTGCCGGTGGTGGCGTCGGTGATGACGTGCAGCCGGCTGGGCGTGCCGTCGTCCTGGAAGCCGCTGATCACGGTCTCCCAGGCGAGCTTCGGGGTACCGGTGCCGGCCCAGATCACCTTGCGGGCGCTGTCGGTGGCGGGCTTCTTGGCGTCGAGGGCCTTGGCGGTCTTCAGCGCCTTGCTCTCGGCGGCCGACTTGGTGAACGTCGCGGTGGTGGAGGCGACCTTGATCCGGTGCTGGTTGTTGTAGGTCGTGGTCACCGTGCCCTTGGCCAGGGAGGCGGGCGGGGTGTGCACGACGAGGTCACCACCGAGGACGGGCAGGCCCGCGTAGGTGCGCTCGTAGCGGGTGTGCACGGTGCCGTCGTTGTCCTTGACGACGTCCTTGACGACCAGCTTCTCCTGGGCGCCGAGCCCGAGGGTGCGGGCGGTGGCGGCGGTCTGCTGCCGGGCACTGTCCATCAGTGCCTGATGCTGGGCCGGGCTGAGCCTGGCCTCCAGGCCGCCGGCGCGCAGCGGGCTCGGGTGGGGTGCCGCGGGCTTGGCGGCGGCCGGGCCGGCCTGGATGCCGACGGCGAGGAAGGCCGCGGTGGAGATCAGGGCGGCGGCGGTGACCGTGGCGCGCTTGCGACCTGCGTGGGGAACGGGTCTGTGGGGTCTCACTCGTACTCCTCCTGCTGCGGCCGCCGGGTCGCGGCCGGTGACAGACAGCCGGGCAGACGGGTCCGCTGCCCGGGCGAGCTGAGTCGTGCGGGGATGCGTGCACACCATGGAGGTGCGGTGTGCCGGGGAAGGATTGCAGTCTTGTCCCGCACATGTCAGTCACGTCGAGGTCATTCGAGGGTTTTCCCTATGCCGGTCACTGACCGGTGCGGACGGAATCCGGGACTCCGGCATCCAAGTGCCCCCGCAAGAAGCGGAGCTGGTGCCGCAGCAGGTTCTCGGTCAGCTCACCGCCCACCGGCTGGTGGCCCGCACCGGGCAGGAGCAGCACCTCGTGCGGGCGCCCGGCGGTGAGCAGTGCGTCGGACAGCCGGAGGGTGTGGGCGGGCGGGACCTTGGGGTCGGCGAGGCCGTGCAGAAGCAGCAGGGGCCGGGTGAGCCGGGGTGCCTCGCGGAGCAGGGAGCAGGCGTCGTACCGCTCGGGGTGCTCGTCCGGCCGGCCGAGGACTCGCTCGCGCCAGTGGGCGTCGTAGAGCCGCTGGTCGGTCACCGGCGCCCCCGCCACGGCGGCGCGGAAGACGTCCGGGCGGCGCAGTACGGCGAGTACGGCGAGGGAACCGCTGAAGGACCAGCCGCGGATGCCGACCCGGTTCAGGTCGAGCACGGGGTGCGTGCGCGCGGCCGCCGCGAGCGCGCTCACCTGGTCGTCGAGCACCGGCCCGAACAGGTCGCCGTACACCGCCCGTTCCCACCCGGGCCCGCGCCCCGGAGTGCCCCGGCCGTCGGTCACGAGCACGGCGAAGCCCTGCTCGGCGAACCACTGTGACACCAGGGTCTGCCAGGTGTGCGCGACGGTGACCCGCTGCCGGGCCGCGCCGCCGTAGGGATCGAGCAGCACGGGCAACGGCCCGTGATCCGACGGCCGATGCCAGGAGGGCAGGTACAGGGCGGCGCGCAGCTCCCTCGGGCCGAGTCGCAGCATGCTCCGCCGGACCGCGGGCACCGGCCGCTCGGCGTACGACGGCACGGTGGCGACGGTCCGCCCGCCGCGCAGCACCTCGGCGCGCGGGGCGGCGCCGGTCGTGTCCGCGACGGTCCGGACGAGGACGCCGCCGCGCAGCACGCCCCCGTACAGCCCCGGCCCCTCGCCCAGCCGCCGCGGCCGCGTGCCGGGCCGCCATGCCCACAGGCCGGTCTCGGTGGGCTCGTCCGAGGCGGTGAACAGCACCTCGTCGCCGTCGACACCGAGTACGGACCGTAGTTGGCGGCCGACGGGCGTGACCGGCTCGCCGTCGGCGGTCAGGTGCCGGGTGCCCTGCGCGTCGGCGTGGGCCAGGAGGACGCCGGAGGCGGTGCGGGCGGGCAGTCCGGGCACCAGCTCCACCCAGCGGGCGTCCCGTTGCTCGTGCAGGACCGTCGTACGGCCGTCCACCGGATCGATGCCGAGCAGCAGGACGGTGCGCTGGTCACGGGACTGTACGACGGCGAAGGGCCCGTGCCCGTCCCAGCCGGCGCCGACGACGTACTCGTAGGCGGCGCGGTCCCAACGCACCGGCGTGCGAGGGGCGTTGCCGTGGACCGGGATCAACCACAGGGTGACGTCGGGGTTCGGGGTGCCCGCGGGAGCGTGACGACGGATCCGGGGCGGACGGTCCGGGTCGGCGGGATCGGTGCCGTACCAGCGGTGTACCCGTCGGCGATCGGTGCGGGCGCACAGCAGGGCGGTGCCGTCGGGCGCCCACCAGTGGCCGCGCGGCCCGTCGGCGAGCGTGGCGTCGGTGTGCTCGGCGACGCCGAACTCGACGTCGTCGGCGGCCGGTTCGGCGATCGGACGGTCGTCGGTCCCGTCCGCCCGGACGACCCGGAGTGCGCCGCGTCGGACGTACGCGATACGGCGACCGCCGGGATCGGGCCGCGGATCGGACACGGGCCGCGCGGCCGGCAGCCGCCGGGGCTCGCCGCCGTCGGCCCCGGCCGTCCACAGGGCCCCCGCCAGCGTGAAGGCGACGAGCCTGCCCGCCGCATCGGTGGCGTACCCGCCGATCCCCCGCGTCCCGCGCCCGTCACCGAGCAGCCGGACGGGATCGGCCAGAAGCCGCTCCGATCCCGTGCCGAGGTCGAGCGCCCACAGGCAGGGGGCGGGGTCGTCTCCGGTACGACCGCGCAGATACAGCACGGTCCGGCCGTCCGCCGTCACGGTGAACCGGCCGGAAACGCCACGGGTGAAGCGGGCCGTACGAACGAGCTGGGCGAGGAGGGGATCGGGGGTCACACAGGGCCACTTCCCCTTCCTTTCCTTTGGCACACCTGTTCGATAACGGAAGGGCATGCCCGTTTTCGCGGCCCACAGGCCCTAGCATCGGGCTCCATGATCGTATGGATCAATGGCACCCACGGCGCAGGCAAGACGACGACCAGTCCACTCGTGCAGCAACTGATCCCGGATTCACGGGTGTTCGACGCCGAGAAGGTCGGCGAGACACTCATGGACATCACGCCGGGGCTGCCCGGGCCCGGGACGGACAACTTCCAGCACTGGCCGCCGTGGCGGCAGCTCGTCGTCGAGACCGCCCGCCGCGTACTCGACTACACCGGCGGCACTCTGGTGATTCCCATGACCGTCCTGGTCGAGCAGTACTGGCGCGAGATCAGCACGGGCCTCGCCCACCATGCCATCCCGGTACGGCACTTCGTCCTTCACGCCGACCAGGACACCCTGCGCGAGCGCATCGAGGGGGACACTGTTCTCGGTCCGTCCTCATTCCGTCTCGCATACCTTGAGCCCTACGCCGAGGCGGCCCGCACATGGCTGCACGGCGAGGCCGCGGTCGTCGACACCACGCACCTCACGCCCGCCCAGGCCGCCCTGCGGATCGCAGAGGCCGTCAAGAGCTGAGGTCGCCGGCGGGCACACCGGGCCGGGGGTTGCCCTTGACGTGCGGGTCAGGGTTTAGCGTCTGCGGGCCCGTTCCGCCCTCTGCCCTCAGGAGGCTCACGATGGTGACATCGCCGCCCAGGACCAGCCGCGAGGTCCGGCTGGTCGCCGTGCCCCAGGGATTGCCCACGCCCGCGGACTTCGCCCTGGGCGACGCATCGCTTCCGCCTCTCCGACAGGGTCAAGTCCTCGTGCGCAACCGGCAGTTCGTGGTCTTTCCCGGATTGCGAACCCTCATCGGCGGGGGCGCGAGAAGTACTCCGCTGCCGGGTCTGGAGCCGGGGGACGCGCTGTTCGGGCCGGCCGTCGGCGAGGTCGTCGCCGTACCGCCCGGCAGCGGGCTGGGCCCCGGAGACCTGGTGACGCACCTGCTCGGCTGGCGGGAGTACGCCGTCGTCCCCGAGGCGCAGTGCACCGCCGTCGACCCGGCGCTGCCCGACCCGGTCGCCCATCTCTCCCCCGGATCCGCCGCCTACGGAGCGCTGACCCGGGTGGCTCCGGTGCGCGAGGGCGACGTCGTCCTGGTCACCGGTGCCGCCGGTGGCGTGGGCAGTGCGGCCGGCCGGATCGCGCGGCTGCTGGGCGCCGCGCGGGTCATCGGCACGACGAGGTCGCCCGACAAGGCCGTGCGACTGACGGCCGAGTCGGGATACGACGCGGCGCTCACCGCGGGGGCGGACTTCGCCGGGCGGCTGGCCGCAGCGGCTCCGGACGGCATCGACGTCGTACTCGACCTGGTGGGAGGCGCGCAACTCAGCGCGGCGGTGGACGCCGCCCGGCCGGGCGCGCGCATCGCTCTGGTCGGATCGCTGTCCGGCCAGCTGGCCGCCGGGGGCCGCGGAGAGCGCGCTCCGGTCGAGATCGACGCGTATCGGCTCGTTCTGCTGGGAGCATCGGTGCGGGGGTATCTCGGCAGCGATCATCCCGGGGTGGAGGAGGAGTGGCGGGAGCGGTTCGGGCACTGGTTGCGCTCCGGCGAGATCGGCTTTCCGCTCACGCGGATCGCGGGCATCGAACGCGCCCCGCAGGCGTTGTGGGAACTGATCGAGGGGCGGCACTTCGGCACGGTGGTCGTGGAGTTGGCCCGGGACGGCGGGGAAGGGTGAGCATGCGGATCGCGGACGCGGCGGCAGCGGCGGGTACGACACCCAGGGCGCTGCGCTTCTACGAGCAGCGCGGGCTGCTGCCCCCACCGCGCCGCACGGGGTCGGGGCAGCGGGACTACACCACCGACGAGGTCGCCGTGCTGCGGGTCATCCGGCGTCTGCTGGCACTCGGACTCACCGTGGAGGACCTGCACCGCCTCGCGAACCGGCTCCCCCTGCTCACCACGGAACCAGCGCCGAGCTGCGCCTTCGCCGCACACGGGGGCGCTGGGCCAGGGGGCGCGGAACCGGGGGACGGGGGCGCGGCGATCGTCGGTGCAGAGGTCGGCTGTCCAGAGGCCACCGGCACGGAGGCCGCAGGCGCGGGGGTCACCGGTGCGGAGGGTGCGGGCGCGGAGGCCATCGGCACGGGGAGCGTGGGCGCCAGGGTCATCGGTGCGGAGGGGGTCGGTGCCGGGGTCGTCGGTGCGGTGGTCGTAGCGGAGCGCATCGCGGTGCTGGAGGCCGAGATCGGGCGGCTCACGCGGCTGCGAGACGCTCTGAAGGCCCACCGGGGGCAGGGCTGCGCCGGCCCGTGACAGGATCCTCGATCATGAGGAGCGAACAGAGCGATCGGCCCGTTGCCCTGGTCACCGGGTCCACGTCGGGGATCGGGGAAGCCGTCGCGCGCCGGCTGGCCGCGGACGGCATGCGGGTCGTCGTGCACTCGCGCGGCAGCACCGAGGCCGGGGAGGCCCTGGCGGCGGAGCTGGACGGTGCGTACGTGCGGGCCGACCTGGAGGCGGAGGACGAGGCACGCGGGCTGGTCGAGGCGGCGCTCGGCCGGTACGGGCGGCTGGACGCTCTGGTGAACAACGCGGGCATCAGCTGGCCCATCCCGCACGCCGACCTCGCCGCCGCGACACCGGCGGACTGGCGGCGTCTGCTGGAGGTCAACCTGATCGCGCCCTGGGTCCTGTGCACCGCGGCGCTGCCGGCGCTGCGCGACTCCCCGGGAGGCGGCGGCATCGTGAACATCACCAGTCATGCCGGAGTACGCCCCAAGGGCTCGTCGGTGCCGTACGCGGCGAGCAAGGCGGCGCTGAACCACGTGACCCGGCTCCTCGCGGCCGCGCTCGCGCCCGACGTGCGGGTCAACGCGGTGGCGCCGGGGCTGGTGGACACGCCCATGACCCGGGACTGGACGCAGGCGCACGAACTGTGGCGGGACCGCGCCCCCATGCGCCGCCCGGCCCAGCCCGCCGACGTCGCCGGCCTGGTCGCGTCGGTCCTCGCCCACACCTATCTCACCGGCGAGGTCATCCTGCTCGACGGCGGCATGAACCTGACCTGACCCCTCGTCCCACGGCATGTCCGCATCCACCAGCCCACGGTCCTGGAACGACGTACGGACCCAACAGGACTTCTCCGCTGACCTGGGAGAACCGGACCATCGACGACTTCCTCCGGGGCTGGGCCCGGCTGCTCCGCCCCCGGGTGAGCGGCGGCATCGCGGTGCCCGGGCGATCCCCCGGCGAACCGGGCCGGCAGGGCCTCGTCCCCCTGCTGGACTGCGCCCGGCCCGGCCACAACTGTGTCCGCGCCCGCGCATTCCACACGCGCATTCCACCGTACCCGGCGCGCATGGCAGGCCGGTGCCGACGACGGCATTTGGGCGCACAGCGCCCTCCCCGACCGGCTGGACGCCTGGTCCGGATGGGTCGGCGCCACCTCTCGGCTCCGCGCACGGATCGAACCGGTCACCTGGCGCGCAACAGCCCTGCAACTCCTCGCTGCGCGGGGCTGCGAGGAGCGAAGGCGCCGGGGCTACGTCTTCCGCAGGCCCGCAGCGGCCGGTCCGACACCGCGCTCACAGCCGTACCGTCATCGCGACCGCCACCTCGTCCCCCTCCGCGAGCCCCTCCGGCCGGCGCACCGCGGTCTTCAGCGGCAGCAGGTAGCCGCCGTCCTTGGGGAAGAGGGACGTGGTGAAGGCGGTGGCGCCGATCCTGGCCTCGACGGGGATCACGCCCCAGCCGTAGCTGGCCATCGCGGCCACGTCGCGGATGTCGGCGCACTCCGCGTCCGGTACGGCGACGAAGTAGTACGGGGCGGGCCCCCGCCACTCCACCACCCGCCCGGCGAAGGCGAGTTCCATGGTCAGCCCCCTCCTGAAGGAAGACCACAGCGTACCGGCGCCCGCCCCGCGCTCCGGCCGTCAGTAGCCGGCGGTGAACCGCCGCTGGACGAAGCGGGGCAGTTCGGCCTCGTCGAGCAGGGCGACGGCCGCGTCCTCCGCCGAGATGCGGCTGCGCCCCTCCGCGTCCAGGACCGGCTGGTCGCCGCCGAGCCGGAAGCGGCCCGTGCGCTCGCCGGGAGCGATCTCCTCGGCGGGGCTGAAGTAGGTCCACAGACGGTTCGAGGTGCGCAGGACGTTCAGGGCGTCGCGGTGGCCGCGGACCGCCGCCCCGTAGGCGCGGGGCAGCCCGATCCGGTCGAGCGCGGCGTGCAGCAGCTCGTCGGAGTCGGCGCGCACCACCCCCGGTTCGAGCTCCAGGCTGCCCGCGCCGCCGATGACGATGAGGCGGGTGCGGGGGTGGCTCTCCAGCGCCTTGAGCAGAGCCTGGGCCGCGGTGGCGTACACCGTGGGGTCGGCGATCGAGCGCCGCACGGTGTCCTCGATGTCCCGCGCGGCGTTGCCCGGCTGGAACCCGCTGATCAGCACGTCCAGGCCGGGCAGGACACGCGCGATGTCCGCCGCGTCCAGAACGTCGAGGCTCGCCCAGGTGATGCGGTCGCGCCGCTCGGCGCGCCCCGGCCCGGTCGCGTCCCGGCTGAACGCGCTGACCTGGTGGCCGCGGTGCAGGGCCTCCGTGACGACCCGGCTGCCGATGGTCCCGGTGGCTCCGATGACTCCGATGTGCATGGCTCTCCCCTGTGCATGCCGACATGGATGTGCGAACACCACGCGATGGTGACGCGGTGCAGAAACTATACGCCGTGAAGTTTTGTGACGCCGCACAGAAATCATCACGCTGTAGAGTGATCGCGTGACAGCGACAGCGGGCAGAGGACGGCGCGAGCGGCTGCGGACCGAGACGACGGCCGAGATCAAGAGCGTGGCCATGGGCCTGATGGCCGCGGGCGGACCCGACGCCATCACACTGCGGGCCATCGCCCGCGAGATGGGCATGACCGCCAACGCCATCTACGGCTACTTCGCCACGCGCGACGACCTGGTGACCACACTCGTCCACGACGTGTACACCGCGCTGGCCGACACCGTGGACGCCGCCTGGGAGGCCGCCTCACAGCAGGACGCGGGCTCCCGGATCCAGGCCTGGGCCACCGCCTTCCGCGACTGGGCCCTGGCCAACCCGCAGGGCTTCCGGCTGATCTACGGCGACCCCGTCCCCGGCTACCAGGCCCCCGCCGGCGGTCCCGCACCCGACGCCGCCCGCCGGGTCTGCACCGGACTCACCGCGCTCGCCGCAGCCGCCTGGCCCCACGCCGGACGCCTGTACGAGGACGGCGACTTCACCTGGTCCGACTTCGACGCCGGTCTCCTCGACAAGGTGCGTCCCGCCTTCCCCGAGCTGCCGCCGGCCGCGGTCGCGCTCGCACTGCGCATCTGGGGGCATCTGCACGGACTGGTCTCGCTGGAGATCTACGGCCATCTGCACACCCAGACCAAGCGACCGGACAAGCTCTTTCAGCAGGAACTCGCCCAGCTGGTGCGGAATCTGGGCGTTCCGCACGGCTGACCCGCCGTGCCGCGTGCGGGCGTGGGCCCGCCAACCGCCGCTGACCGGGGCGTTGTTACGGTGCAGGCGTGTCTGACTCCTCACGCGATACCGCACAGGGCGCCGGCTGGGGCTCGGCCGAGCCGGGTGCCTACAAGCAGTTGATGCCGGACCACGTCGAGAAACTGTCGTGGCTCGACCCGCGGACCCTGTGGGCCGCCCGCAACGGCGTGCTGGCGTCCTGGTTCGGCGATCCGACCGGGCGCACGCGCAGCCGCTGGGTGGCACACCGGGAGGCGGCCGGCGCGCCCGCGGACAAGGTGATCCGGCGTGCGGTCCCCGACTCGTTCTCCTTCATGGTCATCGGGGACACCGGCGAGGGCGACGACTCCCAGTACGCCGTCGTACCAGGCTTTCTGAAGGAGAGTCAGGACACCGACTTCGCGGTGATCGCGAGCGACGTGATCTACCCGGTCGGCAGCACCGACGACTACCACGACAAGTTCTTCCGGCCGTACCGGGACTATCCGGCGCCGATCTACGCGATACCCGGTAACCACGACTGGTACGAGGATCTCGGCGCGTTCATGCGCGTCTTCTGCGCCGACACCCCGCCGCTCGCCCCCGAGCCCCGGCCCCGCCCGCTCACCCGCGCCTGGTGGCGCGCCCTGCTGTGGCACCGGCCCGCACCGGCCGACGAGCAACGCCTCGCCATGGCACGGGAGTTGCGCGCGGCGCCCGGCCAGCAGGCCGAGCAGCCGGGGCCGTACTGGGCGATCGACGCGGGCCCGGTGCGGCTCGTCGGCATCGACACCGGCCTGCTGGGCACGATCGACGCCGAACAGGGCGCCTGGCTGCGCGCGGTGTCCCGGGACCCGAAGCCGAAGATCCTCATCACCGGCTCACCGCTGTACGTCGACGGCGAGCACCACCCGTGCCCCATCGAGGGCGGCGGCACGGTGGACGACATCGTCCGCGACCCCGAGCACCACTATGTGGCCGCGATCGGCGGGGACATCCACAACTACCAGCGCTACCCGGTCGACGTGGACGGCCGCACCGTCCAGTACGTGGTCTCGGGCGGCGGCGGGGCGTTCATGCACGCCACGCACACCATCCCGCGGGTGTCGGTCGGCGGCGTGACCGAGCGGGACTTCCGCTGCTATCCGCTGCGCGGCGACTCGCTGGCCTTCTACAGCCGCCTGTACGGCCGCCGGCTGCGCCTGCCCCGCTTCTTCACCCTCACCGAGTCCGAGGCGACGGCCGTCGTGGCAGAACGGCTCGGCATCGAGCCGGGCCGCGCCCCCGGTCCGGACGCCCGGGTGACCCGGCGCACCCGGCTGGTCGCGAGCCTGCTCGGCACCGGCGGTCGTCCGGACCGTAGGTCCCGGTTCCGGCTGCCCGTGCGCAAGATGTACGCCTCGCTGTTCTCGCCGAGCTCGGTCACCTACAGCCCGCCGTTCTTCAAGTGCTTCCTGCGGCTGGACGTCGCCCCGGAGGAGATACGGCTGCGCTGCTTCGCCGCGACCGGCAACCGCGCCCAGGAAGTCGAACCGCCGGTGGAGGACGAGGTCGTCATCCCGCTGAAGTGACCAGGGAAGTGACCTCGGCGGCGATCAGAAGTGATCACACGGTTGTCATATTGGCCTGCCAGAATCGGAACAGAGCCGACGTACGACCGCTGGAGGAGCCCGTGCCGTCCACCCCCCGCCCGCTGCGCAAGCTGGGCTTTCTCACGATCGGCCTGTTCGACGCGGCGGATCCGGCCCGGGGCCACGAGTCCACGCTGCAGATCATCGAGCTGGGCGAGCGGCTGGGCTTCGACAGCGCCTGGGTCCGGCACCGCCATCTGCAGTACGGCATCTCCTCCCCGGTGGCGGTCCTCGCGGCCGCCTCCCAGCGCACCCGGCGTATCGAGCTGGGCACGGCGGTGATCCCGCTGGGCTGGGAGAACCCGCTGCGCCTGGCCGAGGATCTGGCCACCGTCGACCTGCTGTCCGGCGGCCGGCTGAACCCGGGTGTGAGCGTGGGCCCGCCGATGCACTACGACCAGGTCAAGGAGGCCCTGTACCCGGACACCGCCGACGCGGAGGACTTCTCCTACGAGCGGGTTCGGCGGCTGCTGGACCTGGTGCGCGGCAAGCCCGCCACCGACTTCAGCGGGGTCGAGGGCTTCGAGGTGTTCTCGGACGTGGTCCAGCCGCACTCCGCCGGTCTCGGGCGTCGCCTGTGGTACGGCGGCGGCAGCCTCGGCTCGGCGCGCTGGGCCGGCGAGCACGGGATGAACTTCCTGACCAGCAGTGTCGTCAAGGCTGAAGACCCGGACGCGGAACCGGACTTCGCCGCGATCCAGCTGGCCCTGATCAAGGAGTTCCGCGCCCATCACCCCGACGGCGAGGCGGCCCGGGTCTCGCAGGGGCTGGTGGTGATCCCCACCGACTCCGCGAGCCCGGAGCAGCGCGCCAGGTACGAGGCGTACGCGGCCCGGCGGCTGCCCCGCACGGCCGCCCCGCAGGGCCCGGCGCGGCTGCTGTTCGCGCCGGACCTGGTCGGCACCTCGGCCGAGATCGCCGAACGGCTGCGCGCGGACGCCGCGTTCCGCGAGGTGGACGAGGTGGCGTTCGCGCTGCCGTTCACCTTCGAGCACGAGGACTACGTCCAGATCCTCACCGACATGGCGACGAAGCTGGGACCGGCGCTCGGCTGGCACCCCGCGGGCTGACGCTCCCGCCGCCCGTCACCAGCGGCCCGCCTCGGTGCCGGTGACCGGCTCCGACGGCGTGCCGTCCACGCCCACCGGCACATCCCCGGCGAGCATGACCCGGTGCATGATCCGGGGAGAGCCGACGTGGGTGTGGTCGCCGGGGGCGAGGTGAATGGTGGCCCGGTTGTCCCAGAAGGCGACGCTGCCGGGCTCCCAGCGGAAGCGGACCGTGTACTCGGGGCGGACGGCCTGCTCCACCAGCATCTCCAGGATCGCCGTGCTCTCCGGGCGGGAGAGGCCGACGATCTCCTCCACGTAGTAGCCGTTGACGAACAGCACCCGCTCGCCCGTCTCCGGGTGCACCCGCACCAGGGGGTGCACGGAGACGACCTGGTGGTCCAGCAGGCGGTGGGCGTACCCGTCGTCGACGGGCCGGGGCTGGTAGCCGACGCCGAGCCGGTGTTCGGCGCGCAGCCCGTCCACGAAGGCGCGCACCGGCGCCGACAGGCCGGCGTAGGCGGCGGCCAGATTGGCCCAGGTGGTGTCGCCGCCGTAGGGCGGTACCGTCTCGGCGCGCAGGATCGTGGCGGCCGGCGGGTCGACACGGGCGCCGTAGTCGCAGTGCCAGCCGCGCAGCAGGGTGTGCCGGCGCCGGTGCAGCCACTCGTCGCGCTCCATGCCGTAGCGTCCGGCCAACTCCAGCCGGTCCGCGGTCGTCTCGATCTCGGGGAAGCCGGGCGGTGAGTGCGGACCGCGGCGCGGCAGCACGACCGGCTCGCCGAAGCGGCGGGCGACGGCGATGTGGCCGGCGTGGTCCAGCTCCTGTCCGCGGAAGAACACCACCTTCCAGCGCAGCACCGCCTGCCGGATCAGGGCCACCACGCCGTCGTCCAGGGGCTTGGCCAGGTCGACCCCGGTGATCTCGGCTCCGATGTGCCCCGCGACCGGCCTCACCTCCACGCCCTCGACCCGCTCCGTCCGATCCTCGGTGGTCCTGTGCGTCGTCATACGCGCTCCGATGCTCGTCGGTGTCCGTCGTCGGTGTCCGCTCCACGACAGATCGTGGCATCCGAGACCAGCCCGGATCCCTCACACCGTGAACTCCCGTATGACCGTGTCGCGGAACACGGCCGTCCCGCCCGCCGTGAACAGGGCGAGCCGGTTGTCCACGAGGTAGGGGAACACCTCGCTGGTGTGGACGTACCGGCCGTCGTCCACGAACATCTCGACGGAGGTACGGTCCACCAGGATGCGCAGCTTCACCCGGCCGGCGCTCGGGTCGAAGGGGCTGTGGCTCTCCTGCCGGACGCCGCTGGTGTCGGGGTTGACGGTGCCGCGCCGGTTGAGGAAGGCGTAGTCGTTCCAGATGCCGGCGTCGATATGCCGTCCGCCGTCCGGTGAGCGGCGCAACTGGACGCCCGCGCCGGTGAGCTGGGACCAGGTGATCTCGGTCGTCAGCTCGTAGGAGACGCCGGTGTAGTCGAGCGGGCGGGTGCCGTCGACGGTGAGGTCGCCGAGGTTGACCGTGCGAGAGACATACGTGTCGAGTGCGGCAACCGGCTGGGAGGCGAGGTAATAGCCCCCGGAGTTCGACTTCTTGAGCGTGATCTCGCGGACCACGGAGTCCGTGCCGTTGAAGCCGTCCGCGTCGATGGTGGGTGTGGTGTGCGCGTACGCCCAGTCGTTGAGCCAGCCGAGCGCGTACCGCGCGGCCGGATCGACCGAGCCGTCCGCCCGACGCTTGTCGAAGGTGACCGCCGCGTACCAGTCCCAGCCGTGGTCGAGCCACTGCGGCTCGGCCGAGTCGGGGGTGAAGGAGCCGCCGTCGAAGGAACCGGTCCAGTACGCGTAGGTGTTGGGCTGTCCGGACCCGGTGCCGTCGGCGCTCGCGCCCAGCACCCACGTCGCCGTGCCGTCGTCGGCGGTGATCCGGAACAGGTCGGGGCACTCCAGCACCCCGATGCCGTCCTTGACGAAACCGCCGTCGCGCGTCCAGGACTTGAGGTCCGGCGAGTGGTAGAAGCCGATGGTGTCGCGCTCGGCCAGGGCCATCGTCCAGCGGTTCCGGTCCGCGTCCCAACTCACCTTCGGGTCACGGAAGTCGGCCCCCGTACCCGGGCTGGGCAGTACGGGATCGGTGCCGTAGTTCGTGAACGTGAGGCCGCCGTCGGTGGAGTAGTACAGGAACTGCTCCTGGTGGTCGGTGCCGCCGCCGGGTGACATCGTGACGACGACCACCACCGCGCCCGCCCCGAAGCCGGCCGTGTTGCCCGTGTCGACCACCGCCGAGCCCGACCAGACGTCGCCGTTGACCGTGGTGTCCTTGGGCACCGCGATCCCCCGGTCGGTGAAGCGGACCAGGTCGGCGCTGGTGGCCAGGCGCCAGGCGGTGCCCACCTCGCCGCCGGCGAGATAGTCGGCGTTGTAGAGGTAGTAGTAGTGGTACTCGCCGTCGATCCAGACCGGGCGCTGGGGGTCGTTCTTCCACTGGTCGGGGACCGTGAAGTGGTATCCGGCCCGGTAACTCAGGCAGTCCCGCGCCACCTTGGGGCGCGGGCGGGCGTCGGCGGGTGCCGCGGGCAGCAGTGCCGCGCCGGCTCCCGCGGCGGTCGTGGTGAACAGGGCTCTTCTCGTCAGGCCAGGGCCACGCATCACGTACCGGTCCTCTCGCGACGGTTCTTGACGATCCATGGGACCAGGACTGTGGGACCTAACTCGTTAAAGGTCAAGCGTTCCCGCACCTTGACAGGGCCGTAACACGCTTCACATCATCTGGGCATCACACCTTGGCTAACACGAGTTAGGCACCTGATGACCGACTCGCTTCTCTCCCGCCGCGCCCTGCTGCGGTACGGCGCCTACGGCGCGGGGGCCGCGGCGCTCGCCGGTACCGCCGCGAGCTGGGACCGCCTCACCGGCAACGACATCCCGGGCCGTGACGACGGCTCGCTGGTCGTCGCGACCCTGGGCTCGGCGTTCTCGCCGGACGGGATCCGCACGCTGCTCGCGGGCTTTCGCAGGCTGCACCCCGACATCAAGGTCCGGATCAACGCGGTGCAGGCCGTGGACTGGCCGGACTTCTTCGCCAAGATCCTCACGCAGATCGCGGCGGGCACCGCGCCGGACCTGGTCTATGTGGCCACCGAGGGCGTGCAGCTGTTCGCCCGGCACCTGGGCGTGCCGCTGGACCGCTGGGTGAAGCGGGACGCGGCGGAGCTGACGGAGTACTTCGCCGACGTCCATCCCTCGCTGGTGGAGTCGATGATGTACGAGGGCAGCCTGTATCAGCTGCCGATCGAGTTCAATGCGGCCGACATGTACCTGAACACCCAGGTGCTGCAGCGCGCGGGCGCGCAGCTCCCGGCGGACGACTGGACCCGGGACGACTTCACCGCGCTGCTACGGCAGCTGAAGAAGGCCAACGACTCCCATTTCACGCCGTACTTCTGGACGAACCGGCTGTGGGGCGGGGTGGTGCCCTGGCTGTTCGCGAACGGCACCGATCTGCTGGCCGAGTCCAAGGCCCCCGGCGGCTCCTGGCTGTGGGACGCCTTCTATCCGGCGGACCGGCGGCAGGGGCGCGGGGGTGGCTTCCGCTGGACGACCCCGCGGGCGACGAGCGGCCGGGTCGAGGAGGCGTACGACTATCTCGCCGAGCTGATCCAGGAGGGGCTGTGCACCCGGCCCGAGGGCGGCAACGGCCAGAATCTGATCGGGGTGTTCTCCACCGGCCGGGTCGGGGTGACGCCGGCCGGCGGTTTCTGGGCGGGCGGTCTGCATCTGGCCGGCATGCGCGCCGACGCCTTCGACGTGCAGTACTTTCCGCGCTGGCGCACCCAGCGGCACCAGTTCGGCGCGGCGGGCTACGCGCTGCTGCGCACCTCGAAGAAGCAGGACGCGGCCTGGGAGTTCATCAAGTACTCGGCTCGGCTGGACACCCTGGCCGCGCTGTTCTCGACCAACCAGACGACACCGGCCCGCCGTTCGATGCTGACGGCGGCCCGCTACCGGGAGTCCGGCCCGGCCCACTGGCGGGTCTTCTACGACACCCTCGACAAGTTCCCCGACACCGGGCCCATCCCGGCCCCGCCGCAGGTCGCCGAGGTGACCCAGGTGCTGCTCAAGCACACCGGGACGGCACTGGCGAGCCCGCACTCGGTGCGGCCGGCGCTGCGGCGGATGCAGGGCGATCTGGAGCAGGCCATGGAGCGTGACGTATGACCGACACCACGGACACGACGGACACCCGGGTCCCCGTCCTGCGGCCGCGCGCCGCGACCCCGCGTGCGGCGGCCGTGCGGCCCTCGGCCCGTGAGCGGGGCACACGGCTGCTGGCCGCGCTGTTCCTTGCTCCGACGGTGGTCGGGATCGTGATCTTCACGGTCGTACCGATCATCGGGTCGGTCGTGCTGAGCCTCTTCCACTGGAACGTGATCGATCCGCCCGGCTGGGCGGGTGCGGCCAACTACCGCTCGGTGTTCACCGATTCGACCGTTCTGGTCTCCTTCCGCAACACGCTCGTCTTCATGGTGTTCGCGGTCGCCGCGCAGCTGCTGATCGCGCTGTCGCTCGCGCTGACGTTGAACGGGCGGATGCCGGGCTGGCTGCGATCGCTTTTCCGCTCGGCGTTCTTCTTCCCGCTCGTGCTGTCGGCCGCGTCCATCTCGGTCGTGATGAAGTATCTGTTCAACCAGGACTTCGGAGTGATCAACTGGCTGATCGGGTTGTTCGGGATCGCTCCCGTGCCCTGGCTGACCTCCGAGCACGGCGCGATGGCCACGGTGATCATCGTGTACGTGTGGCAGCAGTTCGGCTTCTCGTTCCTGCTGTTCGTGGGCGGGCTGAACAACATCCCGAAGGAGATCCACGAGGCCGCCGCGCTCGACGGCGCGACCGGGCTGCGCAAGCACCTCGCCATCACCCTGCCGCTGCTCTCCCCCACCCTGCTGGTGGCCTCGGTGGTCGGCATCATCAACGCGCTGCAGGTCTTCGAGCAGCCGTACGTGCTCACCGACGGAGGGCCCGGCGACTCGACCCGCACGGTGGTGATGGTGATCTACGAGAAGGCCTTCGAGCAGCTGCGGTTCGGGGAGGCGTCCGCGGTGGGCGTGCTGCTGTTCGTGCTGATCATGGCGGTGACCGCCGTCCAGTTCCGGCTCAGCCGGCGTTTCGTCCACTACCAGTGAGCCGGGTGAGTCTCATGAGCCAAGCAACCCTGAACATCGGCCGCGCCCGGTACGCGCTCGGGCCGTGGGCGCGGATCGCCGGGCTGACCGTGTGCGCGCTGCTCACCCTCGGCCCGGTCGTGTGGACGGTCTCCACCTCGCTGCGCACCCCGGCGGACTCGTTCAATCTGCCGCCGCAGATCATTCCCACTCATCCGAGCACGGCCGCCTATCGCGGGGTCTTCGACCAGATCGAC
This sequence comes from Streptomyces camelliae, assembly GCF_027625935.1. Taxonomy (NCBI): domain Bacteria; kingdom Bacillati; phylum Actinomycetota; class Actinomycetes; order Kitasatosporales; family Streptomycetaceae; genus Streptomyces; species Streptomyces camelliae. Next base: position 8,347,525 of record NZ_CP115300.1, on the reverse strand, counting down.
GTGTGGCTGCTGGCGCTCAACTCGACCCTGGTGACCGCTTTGATCGCGGTCGGTCAGATGATCACCGCGGGGCTCGCCGGTTACGCGTTCGCGCGGCTCGACTTCCGTTTCAAGAAGCCGCTGTTCGGGCTGGTCCTGGCGACCATGATGGTCCCCTTGCAGGTCACGATCGTTCCGGTGTTCCTGGTGCTCAAGTCGATGGGTCTGACCGACACCCTGCTCGGTCTGATCATTCCGGCGTTCCCGACCGCGTTCGGCACCTTCCTGATGCGCCAGTACTTCCTCGGCATGCCGAAGGACCTCGGTGAGGCGGCGATGCTGGACGGCGCCGGGCCCTGGCGGATCTTCCGGTCCGTGTACGCCCCGCTGGCCCGGCCCGGACTGGCGATCGTCGGTGTCCTCGCCTTCAACTACCACTGGAACGAGTTCTTCCGCCCGCTGATCCTGGAGACCTCCGGCCAGAACTACACGCTCCCCCTGGGGCTGGTCTCCCTTCAGGGCAACCTCGGCACCGGCTCCATCTCCGTCGTGCTCGCCGGTGTCGTGCTGTCGATGCTCCCCGCCGTCGCCGTGTTCGCCGTCGGCCAGCGCCCTCTCCGCGAGGGCATCACCTCCGCAGGAGTCAACCGTTGAGCCTCGCCGCTCCCGCCCCGGACCCGGCCGCCCCGGACCCGGCCGCCCCGCGCTTCCGGGTCCGCCCGCCCGCCCACTGGATCAACGACCCCAACGGCCCGTTCCGCTGGCGCGGCCGCCACCACCTCTTCTACCAGCACAATCCGGCCGCGCCGGTGCACGCGAACGTCCACTGGGGCCATGCCTCCAGCCCCGACCTGGTCCACTGGGAGCACCACCCGATCGCCCTCACCCCGACCCCGGGCGGCCCCGACGAGGCGGGCTGCTGGTCGGGCTGTGTGGTGGACGACGCCGGCGTCCCCACCGCCGTGTACACCGGGGTCGACCACACCCACACCGGCGTCGGCACCATCTGCCTGGCCCGCGCGGCCGACCCCGGCGACGACCGCCTCCTCGACTGGCGTCCGCTGCCCGACCCCGTGGTCGCGGCGCCCCCCGCCGGACTGGACGTGGTGATGTTCCGCGACCCGTTCGTCTTCCACCACGGCGGCCGGCGCTGGGCACTGGTCGGTGCGGGCCACGCCGACGGCACCCCGTCGGTGCTGCTGTACGACTGCCAGGAGCTCACCGACTGGCGGTTCGCCGGTGTCCTGCTGGACGGCACCGACCCGGTCGCGGCCGGCGCCTTCGGTGACAAGGCCGTCGGCTGGGAGTGCCCGCAGCTGTACGAGGCGAGCGGCGGGGAACACGTCCTCGTGCTGTCGCTGTGGGACGGCGAGCCCTGCTCCACCGGCTATCTGACGGGACGTCTGGAAGCTTACGGCAAGGGTGGGTTGGCGCTCACGACCCGCGCCGGCGGCCGACTCGACCACGGCCGGGACTTCTACGCGCCCGCCGTCCGCCAGGATCCCGGCCGGGCCCTGCTGTGGGGCTGGTCGTGGGAGGCCCGAGACAACTCAACGGTCCTGGCTGCCGGTTGGGCGGGGACACTGACCGCGCCCCGCGTGGTCGACGTCCATCCGGACGGCTCGCTCCGGGTGTTCCCGGCGCCGGAGCTGGAACTCCTGCGCGCCCCCGTGCCGTTCGTGACCGCGCCGGGCCGGGCGCCGCTCCCGCCGTCGTACGACCTGACCGTGACCGCGCGCGGTGCCACCACGGTCACCCTGCTGCGAGCGGCGGACCGGGAGCTCACCGTCCGGCTGGACCCGGCGGCGGGCAGCGTCGTGCTGGACCGGAGCGGCTGGCCGCGCACGGGCGCCATGGCGGCCGAGGGGTCGGCTCCGATCACGGTGGGCGTGCCGCCCGGCCCGGCGCTCACCGTCCGGATCCTCGTGGACGGCTCGCTCCTCGAACTCTTCGCCGGGGAGCGGGCGATGGTGACCGAGCGGGTCTATCGCCGCCCGGACGACGTGGCCGAGCTGGTGGTCGCCGGGGACGCCGAGGTCAGCGCGTGGGAGCAGGTCCCACCGAGGCGCGGCTGACCACCGGGCAGGCGAGCCGCCGTACCGTGGCGGGCGGGGTGCGGCCGGTGTCGATCGCGTCGAGCAGCAGCCGGGCCGCCGCCTCGCCCATCGCCCGGTGCGGCAGCGCGACGGTGGTCAGGGCCGGGGTGAGGAAGGCGGCCATGTGTTCCTGGTCGTCGTAGCCGACCACCGACAGCGCGCCGGGTACGGCGATCCCGAGCCGGGCCGCGGCATGCAGCACGCCTGCCGCGACCCGGTCGTTGTAGCAGAAGATCCCGGTGGGCCGGTGGTGCGGATCGGCGCCGTCGAGCAGCCGCATCGCACCTTCGTGGCCGCCGCTGATCTCGCCGCCGGTGCGTACGACCCACTCCTTCGGCACGGTGACGCCCTCGGCGCGCAGCGCGTCCCGGAAGCCGCGCAGCCGTTCCACCGAGGCGATGTCGTCCTGTCCGCCGACGAGGGCCACCTTGTGGTGCCCGGCCTCCAGCAGCAGCCGTGCGGCCGTACGCCCGCCGGCCCGCTCGGCCGGGATGACGGCGGGCAGCGAGTCGTCGTCGGGCACGCAGTTGGCGAGCACGGAGTGGGTGCGGTGCAGGCCCTCGGGGACCCGGACCCGGCGCAGGGACATGGCCGCGTAGATGATGCCGTCGACCCGCCGGTCGAGGAGTTCGGCCACGGCCGCGTCCTCCTTGGCCGGATCGCCGCCGGAGTCCACGGTGAGCACGAGGTGCTCGCTCGCCCACGCGGTCTCCATGGCGCCGCGCAGCAGCCGGCCGGCGAACGGCGAGGAGGCGATCTCGTCGGTGACCAGTCCGATCACGGCCGTACGGCGGCGGCGCAGGCCGCGGGCGACCGGGTCGGGGCGGTAGCCGAGCTGGGCGGCGGCCTGCCGGATGCGTTCCTGGGTGGCGGGCGAGAGGTTGCCCTCGGCGCGGCCGTTGAAGACGAAGGAGACGGCGGTGTGCGAGACCCCGGCGAGCCGGGCGACGTCCCGTGAGGTGGGCCGTCCGCCACCCGCGCCGCTGCGCTCCGCGCCTGCGCCCATACCGTCCGCTGCCCTCTCCCCACCCGTGTGTTGATCACCACTCACCCTATCCGTGCGGCGACGGCGACGGCGACGGCACCGGTGGCGGCCGGACCTGGGCCGGCGCGGGTTCGTCCGGGACGCCGCGCGACCACACGCTCCGCCCCCGCCGTACGCCGGTCTGTTCCTCGGTGCGCTACTGGTCCTCCACACGCTCCGGGGCGGCGTCGCGCGCGGGCGCGTTGAGGTTGAGGCTGCCGAGGATGTCCGGGAGTTCGGCGCTGCGGCTGCCGGGTTCGGCTGAAAGACGACGAGGGTGAGTCCGTCGGTGCCGTCCACGGAGAGCTTGGTGGAGTGCAGGTCGAGGTCGCCGGCCTGTGGGGGGTGAGATGGCTCGTGCGGCCGCGGCGGGGCCGTACCTCGTGCCGGGCCCACAGGCGGGGCCGTACCTCGTGCCGGGCCCACTGGCTGCGGAAGCGCTCGCTGCGCAGGGACAGCTCCCCGACCAGGTCGCGCAGCCGCGGGTCGTCCGCGGTCACGCCGGCCTCGGACCCGAGCGCCCCCACCCCCTCCTCGGTGAGGTCCTCCCAGTCCCGGCGCAGCTCGCGCTCGGGCGCACCCGCGAGCCGGCGGGGCGACCGGCCTCGGCCGAGGCCGGTGAGCCGCGTTCCGTCGGGGGGATCCATGACGCGCGGCGGCTGCACTTCCGCTTCCGGCCGGCCTGGCTGCCGGTGCGCTCCGGACGCACCCTCGCCCAGCCGGCCCCGGCCGAGCGGGGGACTCAGCGCGGGCCGGGTGGTCGCGGGCCGGAGCGGAGGCCGGCCGCGCGGCGCAGGGCGTCCCACACGGCCGCGCGGTGGCCCGCGTGGCGCACCGCCTCGGGCAACGCGCCCATGTCTTCGTCCCGCAGGGGGTGCATCCGCGGGCCGTGGCCGCCATAGCCGCCGAACGGGCGCGGGTCACCGAGGTCCCGGGGTCGTACGACGAGGCCGTGCGCCGGGCGGCCGAGGCGGCCGCCGCGCCGGACGCGGTCCTGGTCCAGGACACGGGGCTGCCGGGCTACGAGCGGATCCCCGGGTGGATCGTGGAGGGCTACTCCACCCTGTGCGCCGAGACGGATGAACAACTGGCCGCCGCCCATGTCGCCGACGGACCGGATCTCGTGTGCGTACCGGTCGGTGTCGGGTCCCTGGCGCAGGCCGTGGCACGCACTACCGCAGCCGGCCGTCCGGGCGCGGGGCGGCGCTGCTGTCCGTGGAGCCGGAGACCGCGGCCTGCGTCCTGGAGAGTCTCACCGCCGGCCGTCCGCTCAGCATCGCCACGGGCGACACCATCATGGCCGGGCTGAACTGCGGTACCCCGTCCGGCACCGCCTGGCCCTTCCTGCACGGCGGGCTGGACGCCGCGGTCGCCGTCACCGACGCCGACAGCGCCCGCGCGGTGGGCGATCTCGCGGCTCTCGGTGTCTCCTCGGGCCCCTGCGGGGCCGCGGCTCTGGCCGGCCTGCGCGCGGTGCTCACCGGCGCGGGCGCCGAGGACCGCCGTACCGCACTCGGGCTCGGGCCGGCCTCGGTGGTCGTCCTGCTGAACACCGAGGGCACGGCTGCCAACCCGCACTCCCCCACCGCCCGCTGACCACGTGCTCGCAACCGCCAGGAGACAGATCATGACGGACCCCGCCCCGGCACGATCACCGTCGACGGCGACCGTCTGTGGCGGTCCCTGATGGACCTCGCCGAGATCGGCGCGTACGACGACGAGCGCACCGGTCTGCGCGGTGTCAGCCGCCTCGCCCTCACCGACGCCGACGCGGCCGGGCGCCGCCGGGTCATCGCGTGGATGGAGGAGGCCGGGCTGGCCGTCCGCGTCGACCGGATGGGCAACATCTACGGCCGCCGCGAGGGCACCGACCCGGAGGCGGCCCCGGTCCTGACCGGCTCGCACATCGACAGCGTCGCCACCGCCGGCGCCTTCGACGGCTGCCTCGGCGTCCTGGGCGGCATCGAGGTCGTCCGGACGCTCGACGAACACGGCATCGCCACCCGCCGTCCGATCGAGGTCGGCGTCTTCACCGAGGAGGAAGGCGTCCGCTTCGGCACGGACATGCTGGGCAGCGCCGTCGCCGCCGGCCGGCTCACCCTGGAGTACGCCCACGCGCTGACCGACCGCGAGGGCCGCACCCTCGGCGGCGAACTCGCCCGCACCGGGGCTTCGCCGGCCCCGCCGACGCAACGCTCGCCCCGCCGTACGCCTACGTCGAGTGCCACATCGAACAGGGACCCGTCCTCGCCGAGCAGGGTGTCGAGATCGGTGTCGTCACCGGCGTGCAGGGCATCTCCTGGCAGGAGATCACCGTCCACGGCCGCGCCGCGCACGCCGGCACCACGCCCACCCGGCTGCGCGCCGACGCCGGCCTCGCCGCGGCGCAGATCGTCGTCCGGCTGCGAGCCATGGTCGACTCCGGTGCGTACGGCGAGCTGCGCGCGACCGTCGGCCATCTGACGGTCCACCCGGACCCCGGGCACTTCCTGGTCGCCCTGGAGGACCTGGGCCGGCACCTCGCCCGGGGACCGGCACACCCGCTCCCGGGCACCGGGACCGTGCACGCCTCCCTCATCCGGGGCGGCGAGGAGCCGTCCACCTACCCGGCGCGCTGCCGTGTCACCCTGGAGCGCCGCACCGTTCCCGGCGAGAGCGCCGCCCGCGTCGAGCGCGAGCTGACCGGCCTGCTGGACCGACTCGCCGCCACCGTCCCCGACTTCCGGTACCGGCTGGCCCGCGGCCTGCACCGCGAACCGTTCCAGGCCGACCCCGAGGCCCGCATCGTACGCACCCTCACCCGCCATGCCGCCCAGGTCCTCGGGCATCCGCCCGTCGTACGCGCCGAGCCGTTCTGGACCGACTGCGCTCTGCTGGACCGGGCCGGCATCCCCTGCCTGCTCTTCGGCGTCGACGGCGCGGGCGCGCACGCGGCCGACGAGTACGCGGACCTCGCCTCGCTGGACCGGCTCACGGACGTCCTCACCGGCACCATCGCCGACGTCTGCGCCTGAGCCGGGGGCGGATCGCCGGGTTCCGGCCCCAACGGGCGCCCGCTGGCCTAATCTTCACGGCGAGACCCGCCATGTTCACGGCGACACCCGCTCGCCTCCGGGGAGGCTCCCGCATGCGCATCGCACTCCGCACCGCCGTCACCGGCGCGCTGACCGCCGCCACCGTTCTGCTGTGCGGTACCGCCCAGGCGACTCCGCCCGGACCCGGGGTGACAGCCCGGATCATCAGTCGGACCACCGTCGACGGCACCGACTACACCCTGCGGGAGATCACGATCCCGCCCGGCCAGAGCACCGGCTGGCATTACCACGACGGTCCGCTGTACGGCGTGGTGAAGCAGGGCACGCTGAGCCACTTCGACTCGTCCTGCGCCTCGGACGGTGTGTACCGGAGGGGGGCGACGATCCAGGAACCGGCCGGTCCCGACCACGTCCACATCGGGCGGAACCTGGGCGACACACCACTCGTGCTCGATGTGCTGTACGTGCTGCCGCACGGGGCGCCGTTCTCGGAGGACGCGCCGAACCCGGGGTGCCCGTTCCAGTGACCGGTCATCGGGCGGTGACCCGGTGATCAGGGTTCGGGCAGCGTCTGTTCGGCCCAGATGGTCTTGCCCCGGCCGGTCTGGCGGCTGCCCCAGCGCTGGGTGAGCTGGGCGACCAGCAGGAGTCCGCGGCCGCCCTCGTCGTAGGCGTTGGCCCGGCGCAGATGCGGAGAGGTGGAACTGGCGTCGGAGACCTCGCAGATGAGGGCGCGGTCGCGGATCAGCCGTAGTTTGATGGGCGGTTCGCCGTAGCGGATGGCGTTGGTGACGAGTTCGCTGACGACGAGTTCGGTGACGAAGGCGGCCTCGTCCAGCCCCCAGGCGGTCAGCTGTTCCCCGGCCGCCTGCCGGAAGACGGCGACCTCGGCGGGGTCGGGCGGGACGTCCCAGGTGGCGACCCGGTCGGCGCCGAGGGCGCGGGTGCGCACCAGCAGCAGGGCGACGTCGTCGCCTGGCTGGTCGGGCATGACGTCCTTCAAGACGCTGTCGCACAGCGCGTCGAGGGATCCGGCGGGCGTGGTCAGGCCTGGCACGGGGCGTCGGTGGCGCCGTCGAGGTCCCGGTCGCGGTCCTCCAGCAGGTCGTCGGTGTAGAGCGCGACGACGGAGCCCTCGGGCAGGTCCAGTTCCATCGCCTCGAAGAGCAGCCCGCCTACGCCGAGCGGCGGCCCGGCGGTCATCGGGACGATCTCGGCGGCGCCGCCGGGCAGGACGACGGCCGGGGCCGGGTGGCCGGCGGCGGCCAGGGCGAGCCGGCGGGAGACGGGGTCGTACATCGCGTACAGGCAGGTCGCGCCGAGCTCGGCGACCTCCTCGCCGCTGTCCTCGGCGGCCAGGTGGACCACCAGGTCGTCGAGGTGGTGAGGAGTTCGTCCGGCGGCAGGTCGACGTCGGCGAGGGTGCGTACGGCCGTGCGCAGCCGGCCCATGGTCGCCGAGGACTGGATGCCGTGGCCCACCACGTCGCCCACGACCAGGGCGACCCGGCCGCCGGAGAGCGGGATGACGTCGAACCAGTCGCCGCCGACGCCGGCCAGGGAGCCGCACGGCAGATACCGGTGGGCCACGTCGAGCGCGGCCTGCCCGGGCAGGTCCCGTGGCAGCAGGCTGTGCTGGAGGGCGAGGGCGGTGCTGCGCTCGCGCTCGAAGCGGCGGGCGTTGTCGATGCAGACGGCGGCGCGGCTGCCGAGTTCCTCGGCGAAGACGGCGTCGTCGGGGCCGTAGTCGTCGGGATGGGCCATGCGGACGCAGATCGCGACGCCGAGCGTGGTGCCGCGGGCCCGCAGCGGCACCGTGATCAGGGATGGGCGCCCAGCCGGAACGGGCGGCCCCGCGGGGAGCGCGCAGCGCGGGGAGCGCGCAGCGCGGCCTGGCCGGCTGTGCGGGGCGTCCTCGACGGTGTCCAGGAAGTGTCGGCCGAGCAGCACCTCCTCGGGTACGCCCATCACATGGCAGGCGGCGTCGTTGACCCGCAGATAGCGCTGCTGGAGATCGAAGACCGACATGGACATGGACGCCTGCTGGAAGGCCTGGGCGGCCAGGGCGGTGGCGGCGCTGCCGGGCGGGCCGGCGGTGACGACGAATCCCGTGGCCTCGCCGTCCGGGCCGAGCACCGGGAACGCGGTCAGGGTCAGCTGCACGCGGTGGCCGTCGCGGTGCCGCAGGGCTACGGTGCCGGCCCGTGCGGCAAGAAGCTCGCCGGGGACGTTCCCGGCGAGCAGCTCGGTCGCGGGCCGGCCCACGATGTCCCCGGCCGAATGGCCCGTGAGCAGCCGCGCACCCTCACGCCAGCCGGTCACGGTGCCCAGGACATCGATGACCGCCACGGCGGCGCCATGCTTCATATGCCCCAGGATGATCCGACTGCTCCGGGCCATCAAGCGCGGGGCGGAGGCCTGTCCGACGCGGCGGGTGGACGGTTGCCGGTCCGGCTCAGGGGATGGACGTGGCGGCCGACGCCGGGTGGGAACAGGTGGGTGGTCTCAGCCCTGGTGGGTGCGCAGGGCGGCGAGGGCGCGGTCGGCGTGGGTGTTCATGCGCAGCTCGCTGCGGACGATCTCCAGCACCGTGCGGTCCTGGGCGATGACGTAGGTGACGCGCTTGGTGGGCGCGAGGGAGAAGCCGCGCTTGACGCCGAACCGCTCCCGCACCGCGCCGTCGGTGTCGGAGAGCAGCGGCATGCCGAGGCCGTGCGCGCCGGCGAACTCCTGCTGCTTGTCGACGGTGTCGCCGCTGATGCCGACGGGCCGGGCGCCGACGGCCGCGAACTCGGCGGCGAGGTCCCGGAAGTGGCAGGCCTCGGCCGTGCAGCCAGGGGTCATGGCGGCGGGGTAGAAGAAGAGGACCACCGGGCCGTCGGCCAGCAGTTCCGTGAGCCGGCGGGTGGCGCCGGTCTCGTCGGGCAGGGCGAAGTCCGCCACCTTGCTGCCGACCTCGATACGTTCCGTCACGACCGTCTCTCCTCGTTCCGGGCGACTCCCGGCGCCCACCGTGCCGGCGGCACCGTCTTCGCCTCCGATGGCCTGCCGCCGGATATTACTGGACGGTAGAAGCCATGTGGGGCCCCGCTCGCCCTACCTTCGCCGGCAGCGGACGTCAGCCCGTCGTCAGCGGGGCCTCGTCCGCCTCCCGCCCGGAGTCCTCCTCGATGGTGTACGCGAGGAAGTCGTCGACCATGCGATGGAAGAGGGTGGCCATCTGCCGCAGCTCCTCGGGCCGCCACCCGGCGAGGGCGAGCTGCATGCCCCGGGCCCCGGCGTCCCGGATCCGGCCCACGGCCTCCCGGCCGGCGTCGGTGAGCTGGATCCGCTGGGCGCGCCGGTCGGCAGGGTCGGGGACGCGGCTGACGTAACCGGCCTTCTGCAGTTGCTGCACGGTCCGCGTCACATGGGAGGCCTCCACGCCCAGCCGCTGCGCCAGCTCCCCCGGCCGCAGCGGCTCGGAGTCGGCGATCTGCCGCAGCAGCGCCACCGCGGCCCGGTCCAGCGGCACGCCCGCAAGCGCGATCAGCCGCTCGTGCTGCCGGGACCGGGTGCTGAGGTAGGTGACACGCGTCAGAGCGCGCTCGATGTCGACGACCTCCGGGGAGGCGTCGGGCAGGTCGGACAGCGATTCCGTGCTGGGCATACCCGGCAGTTTACCAGCTCGTTGCGTAAGTCAAGTAACTTCCGCGCGCCCCCGGGCATCGGGACGCGTGTCGTACGGGCCGTCCGCGGGCGGCCGCGTGCTGCAATCGGCAGACCACGATTCTCGTCGAACACCGGAGGGACCCATGGCCTTCGCCGTCGTCGCCCAGTACCAGTGCGCACCCGCCGACGCGGACACCGTGCGCGACGCGCTCCGCGCGATGCGCGAGCTGGTCCCGTCCGAGCCCGCGAACCTCGCCTACGAGGCGCACGAGGTGGTGGACCAGCCCGGGGCGTTCGTCCTGTACGAGCGGTACACCGACCGCGCCGGCTTCGAGGCGCACAAGGAGACGGCCCACTTCGCGGAACTGATCCGGGGCACGGTCTTCCCGCTGCTGAAGGAGCGGACGATCACCTTCGCCGAGACGGTCTGACCACTCCCCTCGGGACACCTCACCCGGACGGGTACAGGCACGGGCGGGACGACGGCGCGCCTCCCCCTGTCGCCCCGGCCGCGGCGCCGGATCCCGCCCCGAGGAACGTTCCGGAGCGTCCCGGGGGACACCGGAACGGCATTCCGACGACCCGCCACGGAAACGCTGGCTGTCGTGATCACTGCTCGTGGTCACGAGAACGACAGCCGGAGGTTGCCATGATCCGACGGACTTTCAAGAGCGGTCTGCTGGCCACGGTCGCGGTGCTCGCCTTCCTGCCCACGACGGCCGGGGCGGCCACCGCGAGCGCCGCGGGCTCCTACCCCCTGCCGGGTGCCGTCACCCAGCACCATGCCCGTCACATCGATCTCTTCCAGCGCCGCGCCCACCGCCGACACCTCACGCACCGTGTCGCCGTCCGCGCCACCGGCCGTGTCACCACCCGGCACGCCCGACTCAACGTCCGCTCCGGGCCGGGCACCGGCTACCGGGTGATCGGCCACCGGCACACGGGCCGCTATCTGCACCTGACCTGCAAGACGCGCGGCTCGTGGGTCGCCGGGAACCGCGTCTGGTACCGGCTCGCCCACCACCGGGGCTACGTCTCGGCCCGCTACGTCCTCATCGACCGTGCCCTGCCCTGGTGCTGACGGCACCTCAGCACCGCACTCCCAGCCGCCGAAGGCCCGTTCGACGACCCCCGGACGGGCCTTCGGCCTGCCCATGCCTCACCTTCCTCCTACCTCACGTGTGTGTTCGCCGCGCCGCAGGGAAGCCATTCCGGCAACAGGGGCGAAATGGCCCATAGCGGAACGGGAGTCGAGGACGCACGATGCGGCACCCCCAAGCATCGACAGCAGCGGTCACGCCGGACGACGAGCCACGGGTGGCGGCGCTGCGCGACCTGAAGGACCGTACGGGGCTGAGCCTTGCGGCGCTGGCCGCGCGCACCCCGTACAGCAAGTCCGCGTGGCACCGCTATCTGTCCGGCGGCACACCGCCGCCGCGGCCCGCTGTGGAGGCGCTCTGCCGGCTCGCCGGCGCCGACCCCGAGGCCGTACTGGCCGAGTGGGACGCGGCCAGTACGCCCCCGCCGGACTCGGAAGCCGCGGCCGCCGAGACCGGCGGGGAGCGGAAGCCGGGCCGGCTCCGGCCGCAGCTCCCCTCCTGGCTCGCGTCCCGCCCGCCGTCCCGGCTTGCGCTGTCCGCGCTGGCCGTGTTCGGCGCCGCCACGGCGGTGGCCGCCGTCGTCACCCTGGCCGCGCGTCCGGCCGGCGCGCCCGCCGCGCAGACGCTGCCGGCGGTGTCGCGCTGTCACGGCCGGTCGTGCCAGGGCGAGTTGCCCGACGCGTCGGCGTGCGCCCGGGACGCGCGGACCGCGAGCACCGTCACCGACCCCGCCTACACGGTCCGGCTGCGCTGGTCGGCGGCCTGCGGCACCGCCTGGTCCCAGGTGCGGCTGCACTCGGCGCGGGCCCGCGAGGTGTCGGTGCGGGAGGGCCAGAACGTACTGTCGGCCGGCTATCCCGCGGACGACTCCGCCGGCGACAGCAGTCCGATGCTGTCGGTCTCCTCGCCCCGGGGAGTGGAAGCGTGCGCCGAGGTGGGCGGCGAGCTGGCGTGCACGGGCCGGGACGTGGAACCGGACGAGGCGGGGTGAACCGCGACGTACGCATACGGTGCCGCTCCTCCGGGTTCGCGCGTACGGTGCCGTGCCCCGGGTCCGGGGTGCGGCACCGCGGGCGCGGGGCGGGTCAGCCGGCCGTGACGAGTCGCTGTCCGCTGCCGCTGGGCTCGGACCGGCGGGGTGAGCGCAGGGCGGCGATGCCGAGGGCGGCCGTGCCGAGGATCACGTCACCGGTGTGGATCACCTGGCCGTCGACGGCGACCGGCACGTTGACCGAACCGTCGGTGGCCTTGACCGTGCCCTGCGCGCTGACGGCGCGTGACCAGGCCGGGAAGTTCATGTCGCGCAGTTCCTGGGTGTCCCGGATGCCCGCGTTGACGACGAGCCCGCGCACCCCGCGCCGTCGCAGGGCGGTGGCGAACAGCTCGCCGAACATGCCGTCGGTGGACGGCGAGGTCGTGGTGACGACCAAGAGGTCACCCTCGCCGCACTGTTCGACGGCCGGGTGGATCATGAGGTTGTCGCCGGGCCGGCTGAGCACGGTGACGGCCGTGCCGGCGGCGCGCACGCCCTGCTGGACGGGCCGGATGCCCGGCCCCAGCAAGCCGGTTCGCCCCATCGCCTCGTGCACGGTGGCGACCCCGTACCCGGCCGGCGCGTCGACGTCCTTCGGATCGGCCTTCGGCGGGCCGGTGACGATCACGCCGCTCACGCCGGCTCCTTCGTGACCTGCGGGTAGAGGCGCATGAAGGCCTCGGCGATGGTCCGGTGCGGCAGACCGAGGTTGGGGCCGGCGTTGCGCCCCAGCTGGACGCCGCGGCGGACGGCGAGGTCGGTGTAGTGGTCCCACAGGTGCCGCTGGGCGCCGAGGCACTCCATCGCCTTGCGCTCGGTGTCCCACACCTCGGTGATGTCGAGCAGGACTTCGGGCCGGAAGCCGCTCATCTCGGGCTGGTGCGGCTCGAAGCAGCAGACGGGCGGGGCGCCGATGATCTCGCCGGGGCCGGGGTGGCCGATGGCCTGGGCGAGGACGCGGGCCTGAAGGGCCCATGCGGTGAGCGGCCGGGTGGTCGCCGTTGCAGGGGTCGTCCACGGGGTGGGTGAGGACGACGTCGGGCTGGGTCTCGCGGTAGACGGCGACGAGCCGGTCGGTGAGCTCCGCGGTGGCGACGAGGGCACAGTCGCCGACGTCGAAGAACCGGACGTCGGCGCCGAGCGTGGCGGCCGCCTGCTCGGCCTCCTGCCGGCGTATCGCCTTGATCTCCTCAAGGGTCCGCCCGTCGCGCCACGCGTTGGCGGACTCGCCGGGCTCGCCGAAGGTCAGGCAGGCGATGGTGACCTGCTCGTCCCGTGAGGCGGCCAGGTCGATCGCTCCGCCCGCCCGCCACACGAAGTCCCCGGCATGGGCCGTGACGACGAGGGTCGAGCGGGGCGGGGACGGGGGTCCGCCCAGCTCGGGCGGGGCCGAGGGATCGGCGGAGGCAGACGCGTCGGACTGCGTCATCGGTGGCATCTCCTTGCTGGACAGGTGAACCTCCACCCGCCCGGCGACCGGACACGCGACGCAGGCACACGAACGCGCCCCGGGGGCGCGCCGTATCAGTCGCTGAGCGCCTCGATCACGTCGGCGAGGTGGGCGCGGACGGCCGCCTCGGCCGCCTGCGGGTCCCTGGCCCTGATCGCCTCGATCATCGCCAGGTGCTCGTTCAGGGACTGCTGGGGGCGCCCCGGGCGGAGCGCCAGCTGGAAGCGGTGGCGGACCAGTTGGGCGTTGAGCCGCTCCAGCAGCTCGATCGCGGTGCGCCGGCCGGAGATCTCCGGGATCCGGTCGTGCAGTCGGTGGTTGAGGTCGGAGTACGTCACGGGCTCGCCGTCGGCGACGGCCTTCTCCATCGCCGCGCCGAGGTCGGCCAGTTCGGTCAGCTGCGCCTCGCTCGCGGCGACGGCGGCCTTGGCCGCGCACAGCCTTCCAGGACCATGCGGCACTCCGTGATCGCGACCGCCTCTTCCACGGTCACCACCCGCACCCGCGAGCCGCGATTGCGGATCCGCTCGACCAGTCCCTGCGCCTCCGGATCGACCAGTGCCGCACGGATGCCGGCCCGCGTCACACCGAACTGCTCGGCGAGTTCCTTCAATCCAGCCCGACAAGATTGTCAACAATTTTGTTTGCGTTATCCGGGCCCAGGACCGGCTCAGGCCGCGCGATACAGCTCGGTGAGGAGTTCCACGACCGCCTGGCGGGCCGGGTGGGGGTCGTCGCGCCACCAGGCCAGCCGTACGGCAACGGGTTCGGCGTCGCGCACCGGCCGGTAGACGACGCCGGGCCGCGGGTACTGGTGCGCGGTCGACTCCGCGGTGACGCCGATGCCGCGTCCGGCGGCGATCTCGGTGAGCCAGTCGTCGACGTCGGACGTCTCCTCGACGGCCGGACGGGCGCCCGGCGGCCACAGCTCGGGAGTGGCCGTGCCGGTGCGGGGGTCCACGAGCAGGGTGCGGTCGGCCAGTTCGGCGAGCCGCACCGAACGGCGCCGGGCGAGCCGGTCGTCGGCGGCGAGCGCGCACAGCCGGCGCTCCAGGCCGACGATCGCGGTGTCGAACCGCCGGTCCGCCGGCGGCCTGCGGACCACGGCGAGATCACAGGCGCCCTCGGCGAGCCCGGCAGAGGGCGAGTTGACGCGCACGAGGTGCAGATCGATGCCCCCGTGCTCCGCGCTCCAGCGCCGCTGGAAGGCGACCGTGTGGCGGCCCACCGCCGACCAGGCGTAGCCGACGCGCAGCCGGGTGTGGCCCGAGCTCGCCTCCCGGACCAGGCCGGAGACGTCCGCGAGCACGCGGCGGGCCCGCTCCACCACGCGCAGTCCGGTCGCGGTCGGGGTCACCTCACGGGAGGTGCGGCGCAGCAGCCGTACGCCCAGGGCGCGTTCCAGGGAGGCGAGGGTGCGGGAGACCGCGGCCTGGGAGACCCCGAGGGCGATGGCCGCGTCCGTGAAGGTGCCCTCGTCCACGATCGCCACGAGACAGCGCAGCTGGCGCAGATCGATGTCGTGCATACGCTCAGCGTATAGATCGGTCGGCGCATGCATTTTGCGCAAGGATGCAGGCGGCGCACGATCCCGGCATGCGACGCGCTCTCCAACGCCCGGCCGTGGCCCCGCCCACAGTCATCACCCCGTCCCCGGCGAAGGCCCGGCGGCTGACCGGCGTGGCCACCATGGTGGGCAGCGGGCTGTCCAACCAGACCGGCGCCGCCGTCGGGGCCCTGGCCTTCCCCGTCCTCGGTCCGCTCGGGGTGGTCGCGGTCCGTCAGTACGTCGCCGCGCTCGTCCTGCTCGCCGTCGGCCGGCCCCGGCTGCACGGCTTCACCTGGCGGCAGTGGTGGCCGGTGCTGCTGCTGGCCGGGGTCTTCGGCACGATGAACTTCACTCTGTACACCGCCGTGGACCGCATCGGCCTCGGTCTCGCCGTGACCCTGGAGTTCCTCGGGCCGCTCACCGTCGCGCTGGCCGCCACACGGCGCCGGCTGGACGCCGGGTGCGCGGTGGTGGCCGCGGCCGGGGTGGTCGTCCTGATGCGCCCGCGCCCCTCCGCCGACTACGCCGGGATGGCCTTCGGCCTGGTCGCCGCGTGCTGCTGGGCGTCGTACATCCTGCTCAACCGGGTCGTCGGCCGGCGCATACCCGGCGCGCAGGGCGTCGCGGCGGCCGCCACGGTGTCCGCGCTGGCCTTCCTGCCCGTCGGCGTCGTCCTCGTTCTGCGCCATCCGCCGACGGCCGGTGCGGTGCTGTGCGCGGTGACGGCCGGCGTCCTGTCCTCCGCCGTTCCCTACCTGGCCGACCTGCTGACCCTGCGCCATGTCCCCGCGCAGACCTTCGGCCTGTTCATGAGCGTCAACCCGGTCCTGGCGGCCCTGGTCGGCTGGGTCGTCCTCGGCCAGGGCCTGGGCGCGGCGGAGTGGGCGGGCATCGGGGCGGTGGTGGTGGCAAACGCGGTGAGCCTCGCGACGAAGGGGTGAGCACCGTCGGGCCCCGCCGTGGGAGTACAGGCCGTCCCCCGGGTGCGGGTACGTTGTGGCTGATCGCGCCCACGCGGCGGAGCCGCATATACCGATACGGCCCCGCGCCCTTCGGGTCGCTAGCCCACTGCTTCTCGCCAAGGCGCCCCTGCCGCGATCGCCTGACGCCATGGGCGGATCGCCTTCGGCGGCATGCCGACCATGAGGGCTCCGACGAGCCGGTCGCCGGTGCGGTACACGGCCAGCAGGCGCCCCTCCGTCGCGCCGCCCTCCAGTACGGCGACCTCGTCATGCCCGCGCAGCACCCCGTACGCCTGGATCTTCAGCTCGTACTGGTCGGACCAGAAGTACGGCACCGGTGCGAACGGCTTGCGGGCCTCGGAGTTGAGCAGGTTGCGGGCCGCGGCCATGCCCTGCTCGGCGGCGTGGGTGCGGTGCTCGATCCGGATGCGGGTGCCGAACAGCGGATGCTGCCAGCGGGCCACGTCCCCGGCGCCGTAGATCCCGGGTGCGGCTTCGCAGTACGTGTCGCACACCAGCCCGTCGGCGACGGTGAGCCCGCTGCCGGCCAGCCACTCGGTGTTCGGCAGCGAGCCGACGGCGACCAGGACCGCGTCGGCCTCGATCCCGGTGCCGTCCGCGAGCCGCACGCCGTCCTCGGCCGTCTCCGTCACGGTGATCCCGGTCCGCAGGTCCACGCCCCGCTCCCGGTGCACGCGGGCCAGCAGGTGCCCCACCTGAGCGCCGACGGCGTGGGCGAGCGGCACCGGGGCCGGCTCCAGCAGGGTCACCCGGGTGCCGAGGCCGCGTGCGACAGCGGCGGCCTCCGCGCCCAGGAACCCGGCGCCGACCACGACCAGATGCCGGCCGGGGCCGAGCCGGTCGCGCAGGGCCAGGGCGTCGTCCAGGGTGCGCAGCACGTGCGCGCCCGTGCCCGGCAGCCGGCGGGGCCGTACGCCGGTGGCCACGATCAGCCCGTCGTACGGCAGTGCCGAGCCGTCGGCCAGCCGCACCGTGCGGCCGCTCGTGTCCAACTCCTGTGCGGCGACGCCGAGTCGGAGGTCCAGGCGGAGGGCGGCGAGATCGGCGGGAGGGCGCAGCCGTATCCGTTCCGGCGGCCACTCGGCGGCCAGCACCTGTTTGGACAGCGGTGGACGGTCGTACGGCGGGCGGGGTTCGTCGCCGACGAGGGTGAGCGTGCCGTCGTACCCCTCGCGGCGGAGCGTCTCGGCCGCGGCGAGTCCCGCGGCCGAGGCGCCCACGACGACGATCCGGTTCACCGCTCCACCAGACGGATCGCGGCGGCCGGGCAGACGGCGACGGCCTCGCGGACGCCGTCCAGCACGTCCGCGCCGGGTGTCTCGTCGAGCAGGAAGGCGATGCCGTCCTCGTCGCGCTGGTCGAACACCTCGGGGGCGGCCATGACGCACTGTCCCGAGGCGACGCACCTGGGCTCGTCCAGTTCCACACGCATGGTCTTCTCCTCGCTGCTTCGGGGGTGAACGGTCACCAGGTGACCGGGAGTTCGTGGACGCCGTAGATGAACGCGTCGTGTTTGAAGGGGACGTCCCGAAGGGCACCGGCGAGCCTCAGGGTGGGGATGCGGCGGTAGAGGGTGCCGTAGACGACCTGGAGTTCCATGCGGGCCAGGGGCTGGCCGAGGCACTGGTGGACGCCGAAGCCGAAGGCGACATGGCGGCGGGCGTCCCGGGTGAGGTCGAGGCGGTCGGGGTCGGGGAAGGCCGCGGGGTCCCGGTTGCCGATCTCGTTGACCATGATCAGACCCTCGCCGGCCTTGATCACCTGGCCCGCGATCTCGATGTCCTCGGTCACCGCCCGGCGCCGGCCGAGGTGGGTGATGTGCAGATAGCGCAGCAGCTCCTCGACGGCTCCGGCGACGAACGCCGGATCGTCGCTCTTCTCGCGCAACAGGGCCAGCTGCTCGGGGTGCTGGAGGAGGGCGAGGGTGCCGAGGGCGATCATGTTGGCGGTGGTCTCGTGGCCCGCGATGAGCAGCAGGAGCGCCATCTCGGTCGCCTGCTGGTGGGTCAGCTCGCCGGCGGTGACGCGCCCGGCGAGAGCCGAGAGCAGGTCGTCCGCGGGCTGGTCGAGGCGGGCACCGATCAGCCCGGCGAGGTAGCCGGCGACCTCGCGGCTCGCCTCGCCGCGCTGTTCGGGCGTGGCCTCGCGGTGGACCATGGTCCTGGTGTGGTCCTGGAAGAAGGCGTGGTCGTCGTAGGGCACGCCGAGCAGGGCGCAGATGACCAGGGAGGGGATGGGCAGCGCGAAGGACTCCACGAGGTCGGCCGGTCCGGAGCCGGCCAGCAGGTCGTCGATCAGGCCGTCGACGATGCGCTGGACCGTGGGCCGCAGTGCCTCGACCCGTTTGACGGCGAACGGGGCCGTCACCATCCGGCGCAGCCGGGCGTGTTCGGGGTCGTCCATCATGATGAAGCTGAGCTTGCCCTCGCCCGCGGCCGGGCTCGCCTTCGTCGGGTAGCCGGGCCGGTCGGGGTCGGCGCTCACCCGGGGGTCGCCGAGCAGGGCGCGTTGTTCGGCGTAGCGGGTGACGAGCCAGGACTCGCTGCCGTCCCACTGGCGCACCTTGGCCAGCGGGCCCTGCCGCTGCAGCTCGGCGAGGGCGGGCGGCGGGTCGAACGGGCAGCGGGCCGCCCTCGGCATCGGGAACTCGGGAACCGGGCCGGCCGCGTGCGGGGCGGCTCCGGCGAGGCTGTCGGTCATGACGCTCCTCGGTGGTGGGGGCTCCGGGATGAGCACATGCAAACAGAGCAGCCTGACCGCCACCGGTCCGTCCCCTGACAGCAACCTGACGTGACACAGGCCACACACCAGGAGAGGGGTGCGCATCAACCCATGCGTAATCAAGAACACTTGAGGTGTTACGACGTCCCGCCGAGCCGGTAGCCGAAGCCCCGGCGTGTGTGGATCAGCGCCGGCCCCTCCCGGTCCACTTTGCGCCGCAGCCGCGAGACGAGTTGCTCGATGGCGTTGTCACCGCGGAACTCACCCCACACATGCCGGCTGATCCGCTCCTTGGAGAGCACGGTGCGGGCGTTGACGAGGAGGTGGCGCAGCAGCCGGTACTCGGCCGGGGTCAGATCGAGCACCCGGCCACCCCGGCGGGCCCGGCAGGTCACGTCGTCCAGGACCAGGTCGGCGTAGTGCAGGGCAGCCGCCCGGGGCCGGGTGTCCTCGGGCACCCCGGTGCCGCGCAGCAGCACCTGGATCCGGGCAAGCACCTCGGCGATCCGGACGGGCTTGGTGACGCAGTCCCGCTCGACCGCGCCGAGCCGGGGCACGAGTCCGGGCAGCTCGTCACAGCCGGCGAGCAACAGCACCGCAGGACGGTAGGCGACGGCACCCGCGCCCTCCAGCTCCGCCAGGCCGGGCAGGTCCATGTCGGCGACGACCAGCCGGTACGGCCGCTCGGTGAGCCGTCGGGCGACACCGGCGCCGGTGTCGGCGGCTGCGACCCGATAGCCGGCCAACTCCAGGGTGACGGTGAGCAGTTCGGCGGCCGCCTGGTCCGCGACGGCGAGCAGGAGGTGCTCTCCGCCGCCACGGGCGAGCCGCCGCCGTTCTCCCCCGTCGAGCACCCGGGGGTCCGGCGGGACGGTACGCGGCGATTCCAACGTCGGTGCGGACATGACACTCACCCTGTCTCTCGCGCTCGCCTCGGCTTCGAGGATCCACAATCACTTGCTTGACTCAAGTAAGCCATATGTGCTTGCCTAACTCAAGTAAGCGAACCCGACCGGGGCGGCTCTTGAGCGGAGGCCGCCCCTGTGCGCCGCATCCCGTGGGGACGGGGACGGCGCGGCCCCCGGACCGGCCGCCGGGCCACTCCCCCCGCCCGGCCCCGGTCCGGGGGCACCCTCCGCCTCCGCCGCACCTCGACCTCGAAAGCGAGACACCCCATGGCCACCATGAAGTCCGTACAGACCGGCGCCCCCGGGCAGATCGAGCTGGTGGAGGTCGAGCGTCCGCACCCCGGGCCGAAGGACGTCCTGGTACGGGTCCGCGCCTGCGGCATCTGCGGCACCGACGTCACCTTCCTGCACATGGGCGGCATGCCGGCCCGGGCCCACCTGGGCGGCGAGCTGGTGCCGGTGGCCCTCGGCCATGAGCCGGCCGGGGAGATCGTCGAGATCGGCGCGGAGGTCACGGACCTGAAGGCCGGTGACCGGGTGGTCGTCAATCCGCAGGACGCGCCCACCGGGATCATCGGCTGCGGCGGCCGGTACGGCGGGGTGAGCGAGTACCTGCTGATCGAGAACGCCGTGGCCGGCAAGAGCGTGGCCGTGTTCCCGGACACCGTGCCCTTCGACGTGGCCTCGCTCAACGAGCCCATGGCGGTCGCGCTGCACTGCGTCAACCGGTCCGGGGCGCAGCCGTCGGAGCAGGTGGTGATCTTCGGCGCGGGACCCATCGGGCTCGGCGCCGCGATCTGGCTGAAGCTGCGGGGCGTGGCCCACGTGGTCGTGGTCGACGTACTGCCGGACCGGCTGGAGACCGCCCTCGCCGTCGGCGCGGACGCGGTGATCAACTCGGCCGAGGAGGACGTGGCCGCGCGGCTGACCGAGCTGCACGGGCGGAGCGCCAACGCACTCGGCCAGCCCCGGCCGGGCACCGACGTCTACATCGACGCCGCCGGGGCCCCCGCCGTCTTCCATACGGTCGTCGGTGCCGCCAGGTGGGGTGCCCGGCTGGTCATGGTCGCCGTGCAGAAGAAGGGCGCCGAGATCGATCTCGGCGGCATGCTGCGCAGCGAGCTGACCCTCATCGCCTCCCAGGGCTACCCGACCGAGATCTTCGAGGTCACACCCCAGCTGATCGAACACCATGAGCGCTTCGCCCGGCTGATCAGCCACCGTGTCCCCTTCGCCGAGGCCGGCCGCGCCTTCGGGCTGGCGCTGACGCCGGGGGCCGCGGAGAAGGTCGTGGTGACCTTCGATGCGTGAGCCGATGCGCGCACGCCGGATGCGCGGGGGTCAGTGGGCGCCGTGGCCCACCGGGGCCAGCCACAGCCCCACGATCGCGTCGGCGAGTCCGCCGGCCGCGTCCGCCCAGGTGGAGCGCGGGGTCGGGGTGCCCTCGGCCAGGGCCCGCTCCCGCTCGGCGCAGGTGTGCAGGATCAGCAGCCGGACCATCTGGCCGCGCTCGGCGCGGACCTCGGGCGGCAGCTCGGGCAGGACGCGGTTCAGCGCCTCGATCGCCCGGCGCAGCGCCGGCGAGGCCATGGACTCCTCGACCATGATCTCGTGCAGCGCCGGGTCGGTCATCACCTGGGCGCAGAACCGGGCGTACCAGGTGGGGCTGCCCAGGCCGGCCAGATGCTCGGTGACCGGGCGGACCAGGCAGTCGACCCAGTCGCGTACGTCCGTGGAGTCGCCGGCCGCCTCCAGCGCCCGCTCGCGGAGCGTCTCGATCGCCTCGGCGTGCCGCCGGGCCACCGCGCGGACCAGGTCGGCCTTGGTGCCGAAGTGGTAGCCGACCGCGGCGTTGTTGCCCTGGCCGGCGGCCTCGCTGACCTGACGGTTGGAGACGGCGTACACGCCGTGTTCGGCGAACAGCCGCTCCGCCGCGGTCAGGATCGCCTCCCGCGTCGCGCTCACCTGCTCGGCCCGCGCCGACCTGCGCGCCATGCTCACCACCGCTCCGGGACTGCGCACCGCCCCGGGGCGGCCAGTCCCGCGCACCGCCCCAGGTCCTCGACCGGGGCGGCGAGGTCCAGCCGGACCACCCTACGGTGCGGGCCCGCCCCACCCGGGGCAGGGCCCGCGTGCGGTGCCTTTTCGGCTCGCTAAAGTAAGTCAAGCACTTGACTTAAAAGACTCCGTTCTCACGTTCTCCCTCTCCTGTTCTCTCTTCGGAAGGTGCACGTCCCATGTCCGACGCCCCCGCCCGGCCCACCGAGGCCGGCAGATCCGCTCCGGTGCGCCCGGGTGCCGTGGTCGCGGTGCTCGCCCTGGCCGGTATCACCGTCTCGCTGATGCAGACCCTGGTGATCCCGATCGTCCCGGAGCTGCCGAAGTACCTCAACGCCTCCCCGTCGAACGCGGCCTGGGCGGTGACGGCGACCCTGCTGGCCGCCGCCGTGGCCACCCCGGTGGCCGGCCGTATCGGTGACATGTTCGGCAAGCGGCTGATGCTGCTGATCAGCCTGGTGATGCTGGTGGCCGGTTCCGTGGTCTGCGCGCTCAGCGATGCGCTGGTCCCGATGATCGTCGGCCGTACGCTCCAGGGACTGGCCTCCGCCGTGGTCCCGCTGGGCATCAGCATCATGCGCGACGAGCTGCCGCCGGAGAAGCTGGCGGGCTCGACGGCGCTGATGAGTGCCTCGCTGGGCGTCGGCGGCGCGCTCGGGCTGCCGGCCGCGGCCTTCCTCGCGGACCACTTCGACTGGCATGTGCTGTTCTGGACCTCCGCGGCCCTCGGTGTCGTCGCCTTCGGGCTGGTCATGCTCCTGGTGCCGGAGTCCACGGTGCGCTCGGGCGGCCGCTTCGACGCGGTCGGCTCCGCCGGTCTCGCGGTGGGCCTGGTCTCGCTGCTGCTCGCCGTCTCCAAGGGCGCCGACTGGGGCTGGGCGAGCGGCACCACGCTCGGTCTGCTCGCGCTCGCCGTCGTCGTGCTCGGCGCCTGGGGCTTCTTCGAGCTGCGGACCTCCCAGCCGCTGGTCGACCTGCGCACCACGGCCCGCCGCCAGGTGCTGTTCACCAACCTCGCCTCGATCGCGTTCGGCTTCTCGATGTTCGCGATGTCCCTGGTGCTGCCGCAGCTGCTGCAGCTGCCGACGCAGACGGGCTACGGCCTGGGCAGGTCGATGCTGACCGTCGGCCTGGTCATGGCTCCGCAGGGCCTGGTCATGATGGGCTTCGCGCCGGTCTCCGCCGCCATCACCAAGGCCAGGGGACCGAAGGTCACCCTCATGATCGGCGCGGTGATCGTCGCCGCGGGCTACGGCCTCAACATCGTGCTGATGTCCGAGGTCTGGCATCTGATCCTGGTGTCCTGCGTCATCGGCGCGGGCGTCGGCTTCGCCTACGGCGCCATGCCGGCCCTCATCATGGGCGCGGTCCCGCCGTCGGAGACGGCCGCCGCGAACAGCCTCAACACGCTGATGCGGTCCATCGGCACCTCGGTGGCCAGCGCGGTCGCCGGCGTGATCCTGGCGCAGATGACGATCAGCCTCGGCGGACACGCACTGCCGTCCGAGAACGGGTTCAAGGTCGTCATGGCGCTCGGCGCGGGCGCGGCCGTCCTCGCCTTCGTCCTCGCCTCCTTCCTCCCCCGCCACCGCCCGACCGCCCCGGCCCCGGAGCCGACGCCCGCCGAGGCCTCGGCGGAGGCGGTGGCCTGAGGCGGGCAGCGCGGGGGTACAGCCAGGACAGCGGGCTCGGCCCGGGGGCGAGGCCCTCCGGGCCGAGCCGGGCGAAGGCCCTCCGGGCCGAGCCGGGCGAAGGCCCTCCGGGCCGAGCCGGGCGAAGGCCCTCCGGGCCGAGCCGGGCGAAGGCCCTCCGGGCCGAGCCGGGCGAAGGCCCTCCGGGCCGAGCCGGGCGAAGGCCCTCCGGGCCGAGCCGGGCGAAGGCCCTCCGGGCCGAGCCGGGCGAAGGCCCTCCGGGCCGAGCCGGGCGAAGGCCCTCCGGGCCGAGCCGGGCGAAGGCCCTCCGGGCCGAGCCGGGCGAAGGCCCTCCGGGCCGAGCCGGGCGAAGGCCCTCCGGGCCCCCTCCCCTCGCCCTCCCCCGGGCAACACCGCCTCCCCCGTGCCAGACTCTGCCCCACCACCCCGGAGCGGGCCGGTCCCGTTGGCTTCGTTCCGCTGATCAGCCCCGTCGGCGCCCAGCCGGAGTGGAGAAGGAACCGCCGTGCGTGTCGTGATCGCCGAGGACAACGCCCTGCTCCGGGAGGGGCTGGTGCTGTTGCTGACGTCGGCCGGGCACGAGGTGGCCGGCGTCGTGGGCAGCGGCCCGGAGATTCTTCCGGCGTTGCTGGGCCGGCGGCCGGACATCGCCGTCCTGGACGTCCGGATGCCGCCGAGCTTCCGTGACGAGGGCCTGCGGGCGGCACTGGAGGCGCGTGAGCGGCTGCCCGGACTGCCGGTGCTGGTGCTCTCGCAGTACGTCGAGGAGTCGTACGCGGCCGAGCTGCTCGGCGGCGGCGCGCGCGGGGTCGGCTATCTGCTGAAGGACCGGGTGGGCTGTGTGGACGAGTTCCTCGACGCGCTGGAACGGGTAGCGCGCGGCGGTACGGCCCTCGACCCCGAGGTGGTGACGGAACTGATGACCGGCCGCGCGGGCTCTCCCCTGGACTCGCTCACCCCGCGCGAGCGGGAGGTGCTGCGGCTGATGGCCGAGGGCCACGACAACACGACCATCGCCCGGACACTCGTCATCACCGAACGCTCCGTCAGCAAGCACATCGGCAACGTCTTCCTCAAGCTGGGCCTGCCGCCGAGCGACAGCGGACACCGCCGGGTGCTGGCCGTGCTCGCCTATCTGCGGCACGCCTGAGCGCGCTGCGGGCCCGTTCAGGGGAACCGACGGTCCAGGGCGCGTACGGCCGCCGCATGCGGTCGAGACCTTCAGCCGTGACCGCCGCATCCCTGCCGCTCATCGCGCCGATGCTCGCCACGCCCGGCCGGCTGCCGCCCGCCGCCCAGGACGCGCGGTGGGCGTACGAGACCAAGCAGGACGGGCAGCGGGCCATGGTGTATCTGCCCGGCGACGGCAGCGTGCGGCTGCGTGCCCGTTCGGGCGAGGACATCACCGGCGCCTATCCCGAACTCCGGCCGCTCGGTGCCGCCCTGGGCGCCACGCCCGCCGTGCTGGACGGCGAGGTACTGGCGCTGGACGAGCGGGGCCGGGCCGACTTCCAGCTGCTGCAGAGCCGGATGGGACTCGCGCACGCCCCCGCGCGGGCCGCGCGCCGGGCCGTCGAGGTGCCGGTGCACCTGGTCCTGTTCGACGTGCCCTACCTGGGGGAATCCCTGGTACGGCAGCCGTACGTCCAGCGGCGGACGCGGCTGGAGGAGCTGGAGCTGGCCGGGCCGTACTGGTCGGTGCCCGGTGCCGTCACCGGGCACGGCGCCGAGGCGCTCGCGGCGACCAGGGAGCACGGGCTGGAGGGCGTGGTGTGCAAGCGGCTGGACTCGGTGTACGAGCCCGGCGTGCGCTCCCGCGCCTGGATCAAGATCCGGAACATGCGGACCGAGGACGTGATCGTCGGCGGCTGGCTGCCCGGCAAGGGGCGGCTGACCGGGCTGCCCGGGGCGCTGCTGGTCGGCCAGCGCGCCGCGGGCGGCCGGCTGCGGTACGTCGGCGGGGTGGGCACCGGCTGGAGCGAGGCGGAACGCACCGAGCTGGCCCGGCTGCTGGCGGCCGCCGCGAGCAGCCGGTGCCCCTTCGACCCGGTGCCGCGGATCGCCGGAGCCCGCTGGGTGCTGCCCCGGCTGGTGGGCGAGGTCAGCTACAGCACGCGGACCCGGGGCGGGCTGCTGCGCCAGCCGTCGTGGCTGCGGCTGCGCCCGGACCTCACCCCGGAGGAGTCGGCGGCCGACCTGCCCGAGACCTCGGCTTGAGCGGCGAAGGTCTATCGTGTGGCCATGCCGGTTCCCGAACTGATCCGTATCGTCTCCCGCGATTCGCCCATGGCCCTGGCCCAAGTCGAGCGGGTCCGCGCCGAGTTGGCCGTGCTGCACCCGGCGGTGCGCACCGAGGTCGTCCCGGTGAAGACCACCGGCGACAAGTGGCTCGGCGATCTGTCCCAGGTCGAGGGCAAGGGCGCGTTCACCAAGGAGGTCGACGCGGCTCTGCTGGCTGGGCAGGCCGATCTCGCGGTGCACTGCGTCAAGGACGTGCCCGCCGACCGGCCACTGCCCGCCGGGACGGTCTTCGCCGCGTTCCTGAAGCGGGACGACATCCGGGACGCGCTGATCCACCCGGGCGGGCTCACCCTGGACGAGCTGCCGGCCGGCACCCGGATCGGCACCTCCTCGGTGCGCCGGATCGCCCAACTGGCCGCCACTCACCCGCAACTGGAGTGCGTGCCGTTCCGCGGCAACGACAACAGCCGGCTGGCGAAGCTCGCCGCCGGCGAGGCGGACGCGCTGCTGCTGGCGGTGGCGGGGCTGGAACGGATCGGGCGGACCGACGTGATCAGCGAGGTGTTGTCGCCGGAGACGATGATGCCGCCGATCGGCGCGGGCATCCTCGCCCTGCAGTGCCGGGAGGACGACACCGACGTCATCGACGCGGTCAGCGGGCTCGGCGACCCGGACACGCACCGGGAGGCCGCGGCCGAACGGATGTTCCTGCATGTGCTGCAGGGCCACTGCAACAGCCCCATCGCCGGGTACGCGCGCGTGGACCGCAGCGGCGAACTCTCCCTGCGGGCCTGTGTCTTCACACCCGACGGCAAGACCCGGCTGAACGCCCACGAGTGGGCCGGCCGGCTCGATCCCGCCACCCTCGGCACCTCGGTCGCGGTGGCCCTGCTCCGGCAGGGCGCCCGGGAGATCATCGACGGCATCCCGCACTGACGCCGTACGACGCCCGGGGCGGCGCGGTCAGCCGGTGCCCGGCTCCGTCTGGTCCCGCAGGAAGGCGCTGACCTGGTGGGCCAGGCTGCCCTGGGCGGTGCCGGTGGAGGCGGCCGTGGTGGGCGCCTCCTGGACGCCGATGCCACCGGCCCACAGCCGGCGGTCGGTCCACTCGTCCTCCACCCGCAGCTGCACCTGCACATCGACGTGGGTGAGGGCGGCCTCGGGGGCCGCCGCGTAGAGCACGGCGGTGGCCCGGCGCAGCGGATAGACGTCGAAGCCCTCGATGAACTGGGAGTTGCGCCAGTCCATGAACGCGGCCTCGCCGTCCGGCCCCACGCGGACGTCGAGCTGGCCGTCCTCCAGGTGGATGCAGTACTGCCGCGCACCGCGGTTCTCGACGGTCACCCGGACACTGAAGTACGTCAGTCCCACGGCGGCGTCGTCGCGTCCGCGCGGCGGCTCGCCCGCCTCCAGGCGGTGGACGCGGACCCGCAGACCGGCATGCTCGTCGTACTCGTGCCAGTCCCCGACCACGTTCGGCTCGTACACAGTGCCCCTCTCGACCTTCGAGAGCTGCTGTCTATCTGTGCGCCGATCGCACTGTCAAATGAGCGGAATGCGCTGTGGCCAGCGGATTCGCCCGCTTTGATCGCTGATCAAGCGCTGCCCAGGAAGAATCCGTTCACGGCCCCTTTTCGCGGGGTACGCGCGCGTGTGGCACATCACGTTCCCGGCAAGATCAGCGGGCCAGCCGGCCGAGCAACGAGGAGGCGGCCGCGACACCGAGCGCGGCGGCCACCGCCAGCACCGCGAAGTCGGACCCGAGATGCGCCGGCGTACCGAGCAGCAGCCCGCGCAGGGCGTCGACTTGATAGCTCAGCGGGTTGACCTTGCTGACGGCCTGGAGCCAGCCCGGCATCACCGAAACGGGGTAGAGGGCGTTGGAGCCGAAGAACAGCGGCATGGTGATCGCCTGCCCGAAGCCCATCAGCCGGTCCCGGCTGAGGACGATGCCCGCGATGGTCATCGACAGACAGGAGAAGAACACCGCGGCGAGGACCACGGCGGCGGCGACGCCGAGCAGCTTCAGCGGGTTCCAGGTGAGGGCGACACCGAGCAGGGCCGCGATCACGATCACGACGACCGCCTGGATCAGCGACTTCACCCCGGCCGCGAACGCCTTGCCGGTGATCAGCGCCGA
This sequence comes from Streptomyces camelliae, assembly GCF_027625935.1. Classification (NCBI taxonomy): domain Bacteria; kingdom Bacillati; phylum Actinomycetota; class Actinomycetes; order Kitasatosporales; family Streptomycetaceae; genus Streptomyces; species Streptomyces camelliae. The sequence continues at coordinate 8,319,906 of NZ_CP115300.1, read as the reverse complement.
GCGTGGGGTCGGGGTGACGAGGAGCTTGTTGAGGATGCCCGCGTCCCGCTCCCAGATGATCTGGATGCCGTAGAAGATCGCGATGAACATCGCGGACTGGGCGATGATGCCGGGCGCCAGATAGTCGACGTACGGCACACCGCCGGTGGGGATCGCCCGGATCCGGGTGAACGTCTGGCCGAAGATCAGCAGCCACAGGGCGGGCTGGACGGCGCGCGTGTACAGCTCGGTGCGGTCGTGGCGCAGCTTCTGCAGCTCGACCGCGCACAGGGCGGCGACCCGGGCGGGCAGCAGCCGCCAGCCCGCGCGGGGCACGGGCGGGGTGAGCAGCAGATCCGTGCGGTCAGCCGACGCGGTGCGCGGTGCGGCGGGTGCTGCGGACATCGCGGAAACCTCCTGCTGACGTGTCGTCGAGACCGCTGCCGGCGACGTCGCGGAAGACGTCCTCCAGCGTGGGCAGGGTGTCGGTGCCCCGGCGTTCGGCGAGGCCCTGGCGCAGCTCGGCCGGGGTGCCGAGGGCGCGGATCCGGCCGCGGTGCATCAGGCCGACCCGGTCGCAGTACCGGTCTGCCTCGTCCATGGAGTGGGTGGTGACCAGGACGGTCATGCCGGTGGCCGCGCGGACGGCGTTGATGTGTTCCCAGACGCCGGTGCGGGCGATCGGGTCCAGGCCGATGGTGGGCTCGTCGAGGATCAGCAGCCGGGGCGCGCTGACCAGGGCCTGGGCGAGTTCGAGCCGGCGGACCATACCGCCGGAGTAGGTGCCGGCGAGCCGGCCGGCGGCGTCGGTGAGGCCGACGGCGGCGAGGGCCTGGGCGACGCGTGCGGCGCGCTCGCGCCGGGGCACGTCGAAGACGCGGGCGAACAGGGTGACGTTCTCCCGGCCGGTGAGCCCGCTGTCGGCGGACAGCTGCTGCGGAACGTAGCCGAGCAGGCGGCGCACCGCCATCCGCTCCCTGGCGGCGTCGTGGCCGAAGACCCGGACCGTGCCGGCGGGGACGGGCAGCAGGGTGGTGATGCAGCGGATGGCGGTGGTCTTGCCAGCGCCGTTCGGGCCGAGCAGTCCGAACACCTCGCCCTCGCGGACCGCCAGGTCGAGCCCGTCGACGGCCTTGGTGTCGCCGAACGCGTAGGCGAGAGCGGTGCAGGTGACGGCCTCGGTCACCGTTTCGGCGGACGCGGCGGGCAGGTTTTCGGCGGACACGCCGGACGGGTCCTGCGCGGTCGCACCCGACGGGCCCTCGGCGGACACACCGGACAGGCCGGCCAGGTCGCTGTCCCTGTCGCTCGTCATGGCTCCTCGGCCTCCTCGTGCAGGGTGACGGCCAGCTTGCGCAGCGCCGGAAGGGCGGCGCGGAGGGCCTCCCGGTCGGCCGCGTCGAGCCGGGAGACATGCCGCGCGACCAGCTCTGCCCGGCGCCGCCGCCAGTCGGCGAGCCGCTGTCCGGCGGCCTCGGTGAGCAGCAGGCGCGCGGCGCGGCGGTCGGCCGGGTCGGTCTCCCGGAGCAGCTGCCCGCCCTTGACCAGCTGGTTGACCAGGGTGGAGACGGAGTTGCCCGCCAGGTGCAGTGCCCTGGCCGCGTCCGAGATGCCGATGCCGGGCCGCGCCTCGACCAGCCGCAGCAGCTCCACCTCGGCACCGCGCAGGCGGGGCACGCTCAGCCCGCCGCGCAGGCGCCGCCGGACCAGCCGCTGAATGCGCACCAGCGTGTCCGCGAGCTCCTCCGGGAAGGTCTCGTCCTCCACTCTTCGAAGATTACCTCTGTTACAGAGCTATTTCCTCACGAGGAGGTCAAAAGAGGTCAAGGAGCGCGAAACGGCTCGCGCAGTGGACACTGGTGCCAGACCGTCCCCTACCGCAGGACGCGAGCGCCATGAACCAGAACCCCCCTGCCGACGGTGGACCTCGCCGACGGGACATCATCTCCACGCACTCCGTCTTCGGCGCCCCGTGCTGGGTGAGCCTGACCAGCCGGGACCTGAAGGCCACCCAGGACTTCTACACGGCCGTCCTGGGCTGGCGCTGGCGCGGCGCCAAACTCGGTGAGCACTTCCGGATCGCGCTGGCCGACGGGGTGCCGGTGGCGGGGATCGCCGCCGTCGCCGCGATGTGGCAGATGGCCGTGGCCTGGACGCCGTACTTCGCCGTGCCGGACGCCGACGTGGCCGTGGCCCGGGCCCGCGAGCGCGGCGGTACGGCGGCCGTCGGACCGCTGTCCTTCCCGCCGGGCCGGGCCGCGCTGCTCGCCGACCGGGACGGGGCGACCTTCGGGATCTGGCAGGGGGAACTGGTCGGCAACTGGGAGGCCTGGCGGCGGGCGTCACCGACGTTCATACGGCTGCACACCCGCGACGCCTTCGACGCCGCGATGTTCTACGGCGAGATCCTCGACTGGGCGTCCGGGCTGCCGGGCTGCTGCGAGGTGGAGTACGAGGGCGGTGAGGTGGTGCTGCGCAGCGAGGGCGACATCGTGGCGCGGATCGACTCGGGCGCGCTGGAGTCGGCACCGGATCCCTCCGTGCGGCCGCACTGGCAGATCCACTTCGCCGTCGCGGACGTCCTGGGCTGCGCCCGCACGGCCGAGAAGCACGGGGGCAGTGTGCTGAGCGAGGAGGAGGACGAGGCGATCCTGCGGGATGCGGACGGGGCGCAGTTCACCGTGACGGCACGCCGGCAGCGTTAGCCGGCGCCTCGCGACGGCCTGGACAGCACGACCAGACTCCGCGCCTCCACCCGGACCCTCGTCCCCGCCTTGTGTTCGCGCTCGTCCGGGATGCCGTCCGGGTCGGCCGTGTCGATCAGGGTCGCCCAGCGCTGGGCGAACATCGTGCCCGGCAGGCGGAAGTCGACCGGTTCCCAGTAGCCGTTGACGAGGAGCAGGAAGGAGTCGTCGGTCATCCGGCGCCCGTAGGAGTCGCGTTCGGCGATGGCGTCGCCGTTGAGGAACGCCGCGACCGAGTGCGCGTCCCCCCGCTGCCAGTCCCGGCCGGTCATCTCGCGGGCGTCGGGCCTGAGCCACATCAGGTCGGGCAGTGGCTGGTCGGCGTTGGTCGCGGTCTCGCCGCGGAAGAAGCGGCGCCGGCGCAGCACGGGATGGGCGGCGCGCAGGGCGATGAGGTACCGGGTGAACTCCGTCAACGACCGCTGTTCGCCGGTGAGTTCCCAGTCGACCCAGGAGATGGGGTTGTCCTGGCAGTAGGCGTTGTTGTTGCCGCGCTGGGTGCGCCCGAACTCGTCGCCGTGGCAGAGCATCGGGATGCCCTGGGAGAGCAGGAGCGTCGCGAGCAGGTTGCGCTGCTGGCGGGCGCGCAGTTCGAGGACGGCCGGATCCTTCGTGTCGCCCTCCGCCCCGCAGTTCCAGGACCGGTTGTGGCTCTCGCCGTCCCGGTTGTCCTCGCCGTTGGCCTCGTTGTGCTTGTCGTTGTACGACACGAGGTCGCGCAGGGTGAAACCGTCGTGCGCGGTGACGAAGTTGACGCTCGCGCGCGGCCGGCGCCGGCTGTGCTGGTACAGGTCGGAGGAGCCGGTCAGCCGGGAGGCGAACTCGCCGAGCGAGCCGCGCTCGGCCCGCCAGAAGTCCCGTACGGCGTCACGGTACTTGCCGTTCCACTCCGACCACAGCGGCGGGAAGTTGCCCACCTGGTAGCCGCCCTCGCCCACGTCCCAGGGTTCGGCGATCAGCTTGACGCGGCTGATCACCGGGTCCTGCTGGATGAGGTCGAAGAACGCCGACAGCCGGTCCACCTCGTGGAACTGCCGGGCCAGCGTGGCCGCGAGGTCGAAGCGGAAGCCGTCGACGTGCATCTCGGTCACCCAGTACCGCAGCGAGTCCATGATGAGCTGCAGGACGAACGGGTGGCGCATCAGCAGGCTGTTGCCGGTGCCGGTGGTGTCGTAGTAGTGCGCCCAGTCGCCGTCGACCAGGCGGTAGTAGGAGGCGTTGTCGATGCCCCGGAAGGACAGGGTCGGGCCCATCTCGTTGCCCTCGGCGGTGTGGTTGTAGACCACATCGAGGATCACTTCGAGGCCGGCCGCGTGCAGCGCCTTCACCATGGCCTTGAACTCGTTGACCTGCTGGCCCCGGGTGCCGAAGGCGGCGTAGGCGTTGTGCGGGGCGAAGAAGCCGATGGTGTTGTAGCCCCAGTAGTTGGCCAGACCCCGGTCCTGGAGCACGCCGTCCTGCACGAACTGGTGGACCGGCATCAGCTCCACCGCGGTCACCCCGAGCCCGGTCAGGTGCTCGGTGACCGCGGGGTGCGCGAGGCCGGCGTAGGTGCCGCGCAGCCGCTCGGGGACGTCCGGGTGGCAGCGGGTCAGGCCGCGTACGTGGGCCTCGTAGATGACCGATTCCGCGTACGGTGTGCGGGGCGGGCGGTCGTCGCCCCAGTCGAAGTACGGGTCGGCGACCACGCCCAGCATGGAGTGCCCGGCGCTGTCGCCGGGCGCCGGGCCGTCGGGGGCGCGCTCGTACAGCGACGCGTGGTTGTCGATCTGGCCGTCCACGGCCATGGCGTACGGGTCGAGCAGCAGCTTCGCCGGGTTGCAGCGGTGGCCGAGGGAGGGCTGCCAGGGGCCGTGCACCCGGTAGCCGTAGCGCTGGCCGGGGGTGATGCCGGGCAGATAGGCGTGCCAGACGAAGCCGTCGACCTCGTGCAGCCGGACGGGAGTCTCGGTGCCCGCGTCGTCCAGCAGGATCAGGTCGACGCGCTCGGCGACCTCGCTGAACAGCGCGAAGTTGGTGCCCTGCCCGTCGAACGAGGCGCCCAACGGGTAGGGCTGCCCGCTCCACACGGGCAGCCCTGCTCGGGACCGGGAGGTGCGGGACGTCACCGGCTGCCCTCCAGGGTGTCGCCCAGAACGGCGGCCGGTGCGGCCAGCCCGTCGTCCCCGGCGGCCGCCGTGGCGGCCAGAGTGTCGTCCGGGGCACCGGCCGGGGCGGCCAGCACGGTAACCGGCAGCTCGCGCGGCACCTCCAGGCCCTGCCGCAGGGTGGGCGCGGGCGCGAGGGGCACCAGCGGGACGCGCTCGCCGGCGCGGGCGCGCTGCGAGAACCAGATGATCTTGCTGCCGGTGTCCGAGGCGCAACAGCCCCAGCCGTCGCTCATGGCGGCGATGTCCGCGAGACAGGCCCGCAGGTCCTGGTCGGGGCGCAGATCGGGGTCGTCGTCGCCGAAGGCGGTGATCAGGTGCTGTCCGTTCCACCACATCTCGATCGACGTGTGCTTGTCGGAGGCGTGCTGGTGGATCGCCCGCAGCAGCAGCTCGGTGCCGCGGCAGACGGGGTCCGTGAGATTCTCCAGGTCCCAGTAACGCAGGTGGGCGGCCAGGATGCGGCTGACCTGTCCCACCCGTTCCGGGCTCACTTCCACGTCGAGGTGGTAGTAGCAGGGCACTGCGGTCTTCATCGTCGCTTGCTCCTCACCGGCGAAGCTCTGGCTCCCCGCGCCTGTCCGGGAGGGATCCCGGACACACAGCGTGAGGGCAGATCGCTTCTGAGTCACCTCCACGGTGCGGTCACTACGCCATTCGTGCAACACGAGCACCCGACACCACCCATGGTTGAAGCTCCAACAAGACGCTGCGTCGTCGTGCGTGCACCATAAGTGAAAGCCTCGATCGCCGTAACGGTGCCGTGCCCTTCCGTGCGCGGACACCACCCGACCGTCGGGAACGCGCCCAGTCGAGAGCGTGAAAGGTGAAGACGGCGATGCTGCTACCCGCCAAGGCCGAAGTGGCCCGGCAGTTGCGGCGTTACCGGGCGTGGGAGCGCGTGATGCTCGCCTCGCCCCACGACCGCACGGTCCGGGCCACCTTCGAGGACTCGGGTTACACGCTGTGCGTACTGATGGGCAAACGCTGCGCCCGCGAGGCGGCGGACGCGGCCGAACGCTATCTGCGCACCAGCCTGGTCACCTACCTGCGCGAGCAGAACGGGCGGCCGAAACGTCGCCGGAAGGCGAGAAGACCGCCGCCACCGGAGCGGCGTTCCACGGCGTCAAGCCCCTGAGCTGGCACCGTACAAGGCGTTCCCCCCGGGACCGACGTGAGTCGGCCCGTCCTGGATCGCGAAGCCGGGCCCGGTGCCCGGCTTCGCGCACGGCGGAGGTGAGATACATGCGCAGGACCCCGGCCATCGGCCGTGTACCGGTACGTGACGTCCGGCCGGCCGTGGAGTGCGGCAGGCGCCCGGCGAAGGCGGTGGCCGGGGAGACCTTCCAGGTCACGGCGACCGTGTTCCGCGAAGGGCACGACGCCGTGGGTGCCAACGTGGTCCTGCGCGATCCGAAGGGCCGCCGTGGCCCGTGGACACCGATGCGGGAGCTGTCTCCCGGCAGCGACCTGTGGGGCGCGGAGGTCACGCCGGACGCGACGGGCCGCTGGACCTTCCGCGTCGAGGCCTGGTCCGACCCGGTGGCGACCTGGCGGCACACCGCCTCGGTCAAGATCCCGGCGGGCGTCGACACCGGGCTGGTCCTGGAGGAGGGCGCCGAGTTGTACGAGCGGGCAGCCGCCGGAGTGCCGAAGGGCCCGGAACGCGACCTCGTCCTGGCCGCCGCGCGCGCCCTCGGCGACGACTCCCGGTCGGTGCACGAGCGCCTGAAGCCGGCTCTGTCCCCGGAGGTGGACGCGCTCCTGGCCCAGTATCCGCTGCGGGAGTTGGTCACCGCGTCGGATCCGATGCCGTTGCTGGTGGAGCGGGAGCGGGCCCTGTACGGCTCCTGGTACGAGTTCTTCCCCCGCTCCGAGGGCACCGCCGAGCAGCCGCACGGCACCTTCCGGACCGCGGCGCGGCGGCTGAAGGCGATCGCGGAGATGGGCTTCGACGTCGTCTATCTCCCGCCCGTCCATCCGATCGGTACGACGTTCCGCAAGGGCCCCAACAACACCCTCACCGCCGGTCCGGACGACGTGGGAGTGCCCTGGGCCATCGGGTCTCCCGAGGGCGGTCACGACGCCGTCCACCCCGGCCTCGGCACGATCGAGGACTTCGATCATTTCGTCGCCGAGGCACGGGAGTCGCGTCTGGAGATCGCCCTCGACTTCGCGTTGCAGTGCTCGCCGGACCACCCCTGGGTGCAGAAACACCCCGAGTGGTTCCATCACCGGGCCGACGGCACGATCGCCTACGCCGAGAACCCGCCGAAGAAGTACCAGGACATCTACCCCGTCGCCTTCGACGCCGACATGGACGGCCTGGTCGCCGAGACCGTACGGATCCTGCGGCACTGGATGGACCACGGAGTGCGGATCTTCCGCGTCGACAACCCGCACACCAAACCGGTCGTCTTCTGGGAACGGGTCATCGCCGAGATCAACGGCACCGACCCCGACGTGATCTTCCTGGCCGAGGCCTTCACCCGCCCCGCGATGATGCACACCCTCGCCCAGATCGGCTTCCAGCAGTCGTACACCTACTTCACCTGGCGCAACAACAAGCACGAACTCACCGAATACCTCAGTGAGTTGGCGGGTGAGGCGGCTGCGTACATGCGGCCCAACCTGTTCGCCAACACCCCGGACATCCTGCACGCCTACCTCCAGCACGGCGGCCGCCCCGCCTTCGAGGTCCGTGCCGTGCTCGCCGCCACCCTCTCCCCCACCTGGGGCATCTACAGCGGCTACGAGCTGTGCGAGAACACCCCGCTCAAGGAAGGCGGCGAGGAGTACCTCGACTCCGAGAAGTACCAGCTCAGGCCCCGCGACTGGGCGGCGGCCGAGCGCGAGGGCCGCAGCATCGCCCCGCTCATCACCCGGCTGAACACCATCCGCCGCAACCACCCCGCCCTGCGCCAACTGCGCGATCTCCGTTTCCACCCGACCGACAACGATGCCGTGCTCGCCTACAGCAAGAGCACGGGGACGGACACGGTCATCGTGGTCGTCAACCTCGACCCCCACCACACCCAGGAGGCCACGGTCTCGTTGGACATGCCGCAACTCGGCCTGGACTGGGACGCCGCCCTGTCCGTACACGACGAACTGACGGGCGAGTCGTACCACTGGGGCAGGACCAACTACGTGCGTCTGACGCCCGGCAGCGCGCCGGCGCACGTGCTCCACGTCGGGCGAGAGACGCCCCAGATCGGAGGGCCCGCAGCGTCATGACCGTCAACGAACCCGTACCCGACACGTTCGAGGACACTCCCGCCAAGGACCGGGACCCGGAGTGGTTCAAACGCGCCGTCTTCTACGAGGTCCTGGTCCGCTCCTTCCAGGACAGCAACGGCGACGGCATCGGCGATCTGAAGGGCCTGACCGCCAAGCTCGACTATCTGCAGTGGCTCGGCGTGGACTGCCTGTGGCTGCCGCCGTTCTTCAAGTCCCCTTTGCGAGACGGCGGTTACGACGTCTCCGACTACACCGCCGTCCTCCCGGAGTTCGGTGACCTCGCCGACTTCGTGGAGTTCGTCGACGCCGCCCACCAGCGCGGCATGCGCGTCATCATCGACTTCGTCATGAACCACACCAGCGACCAGCACCCGTGGTTCCAGGAGTCCCGCAGCAACCCCGACGGTCCGTACGGGGATTACTACATGTGGGCCGACGACGACAAGAGTTACGAGGACGCGCGGATCATCTTCGTCGACACCGAGGCCTCCAACTGGACCTTCGACCCGGTGCGCGGCCAGTACTACTTCCACCGCTTCTTCTCGCACCAGCCGGACCTCAACTACGAGAACCCGGCCGTGCAGGAGGAGATCCTGGCGGCCCTGAAATTCTGGCTGGACCTGGGCATCGACGGCTACCGGCTCGACGCGGTCCCCTATCTCTACGCCGAGGAGGGCACCAACTGCGAGAACCTGCCGGCCACACACGCCTTCCTCAAGCGGGTGCGCAAGGAGATCGACGCGATGTACCCGGACACCGTGCTGCTGGCGGAGGCCAACCAGTGGCCGGAGGACGTGGTCGACTACTTCGGGGACTACAGCTCCGGCGGCGACGAGTGCCACATGGCGTTCCACTTCCCCGTCATGCCACGCATCTTCATGGCCGTACGCCGCGAGTCCCGCTACCCGGTCTCGGAAATCCTCGCCAAGACCCCGGCCATTCCCTCCAATTGCCAGTGGGGCATCTTCCTGCGCAACCACGACGAGCTGACCCTCGAAATGGTCACCGACGAGGAACGCGACTACATGTGGGCCGAGTACGCGAAAGACCCGCGGATGCGTGCCAACATCGGGATCCGGCGGCGCCTCGCGCCCCTCCTCGACAACGACCGCAACCAGATCGAGCTGTTCACCGCTCTGCTGCTGTCCCTGCCCGGCTCGCCGATCCTCTACTACGGCGACGAGATCGGCATGGGCGACAACATCTGGCTCGGCGACCGTGACGCCGTCCGCACCCCCATGCAGTGGACCCCCGACCGCAACGCCGGCTTCTCGACGTCCGATCCGGGGCGGCTGTTCCTGCCGACCATCATGGATCCCGTCTACGGCTACCAGGTCACCAACGTCGAGGCCGCGATGTCCTCGCCGTCGTCGCTGCTGCACTGGACCCGCCGCATGATCGAGATCCGCAAGCAGAACCCTGCCTTCGGACTCGGCTCGTTCACCGAGCTGCAGTCGTCGAACCCGGCGGTCCTGGCCTTCCTGCGCGAGTACGGCGACGACCTCGTGCTGTGCGTCAACAACTTCTCCCGGTTCGCCCAGCCGACCGAACTCGACCTGCGGGCCTACGACGGCCGGCATCCGGTCGAGCTGATCGGCGGGGTGCGCTTTCCCGCCATCGGTGAACTGCCGTACCTGCTCACCCTGCAGGGGCACGGCTTCTACTGGTTCCGGCTCACCCGAGTCGCATCCCGCATCGGCCGCCACTGAACGCCCGGCGCCGAGGAAAGGACGCGCGTCATGCCGAAGACCATCACTGTCCGACCGAGCAGCGCGGCGGACCTCGATGACCCCCTGGCCTCGCTGGGCGGGCTGCTGCAGGAGTGGCTGCCGCGGCAGCGCTGGTTCGCCGGCAAGGACCGGCCGGTCACGGACCTTTCGGTGCTGTCCGTGACCGAGCTGTTCCCAGGGTGTCTGCATCTGCTGGTGCACGCCTCGCACGCCCCGGTGCCCACACCGGGCGGCACTCCCCCGCCCGGCGACTGCTACCAGCTGCTGCTCGGCCTGCGTGAGCATCTCGCCCCGCGGCTGGAACGGGCGTTCATCGGACGCGCCGAGCAGGGGCCGTTCGCCGGGCTCGCGGTGTACGACGCGCTGCACGATCCGCGCTCGGCCCATCTGCTGCTGGAGCGGCTGCGGCATCCCGGCACGGCCGGGCCGCTGCGCTTCGAGGCGGATCCCGAGGCCGCGCTGCCCGGTGGGCTGCCGCCGCGCCTGCTGGAGGCGGAGCAGTCCAACTCCTCGATCGTGTACGGCGACGCGTACATCCTGAAGGTCTTCCGGCGCATCCAGCCGGGCGTCAACCCGGACCTGGAGGTGTCCGCGGCGCTCGCCGCCCAGGGGTGCACCCGGGTGCCGGCGCCGGTGGCCTGGTTCGGCACGAGCGCGCCGCGGCCGGCCACGCTCGGGGTGCTCCAGCCGTTCCTGCCGGACGCGACCGACGGCTGGACGCTGGCGCTGCGCGCGCTCGCCGCGGGCGACGACTTCACCGCCGAGGCCCGGGAGCTGGGCCGGGCCATGGCCGAGGTGCATCTCGCACTGGCCGAGGCGTTCGGACCGGCCGGACCGGGCGAGAACAGCCGTACGGCACAGGCCATGTCCGCGCGGCTGGACGCGGCCGCGCACGCCGTACCGGGACTGCGGCCCTATGTGCCGGGGCTCAGAGCGGCGTTCGGGGCGCTCGCCACGTGCGACGCCGGGCCGTCCGCCCAGCGCGTGCACGGTGATCTGCACCTCGGACAGGTGCTGCGGGCCGGCCGCGACTGGTTCGTCATCGACTTCGAGGGCGAGCCGTCCCGGCCGCTGGCCGAGCGCCGGGCCCCGCAGTCCCCGGTGCGGGACGTGGCGGGCATGCTGCGCTCCTTCGACTACGCCGCCCGGCAGCGTCGCCCCTGGCGACCCGAATGGGCGCGCCGCTGCCGGGAGGCGTTCTGCGCGGGCTACGCGGCCCGCGCGGGCTGGGATCCACGCAAGAAGCACGCGCTGCTGCGCGCGCACGAGACGGACAGGGCGGTGTACGAGGTGCTGTACGAGGCGAGACACCGGCCGGACTGGCTGCCGGTTCCGATGGCGGCGATCAAGCGGCTCGCCGTGTGGGGAGGCTGACGGCATGGCTCTGCGCGACACCTCGCTCCCCGAGACGGCCGGCCCCGCGCCGGCCGAGGCCGTCCCTGCCCCGGACGCCGTCCGGGAGGACCCCCGTCCCGGCGCGCTCGACCCGGCCGAGCGCGGCCGGCTGCTCAGCGGCGCCCATCACGATCCGCACGCCCTGCTGGGCGCCCACCCGGTGCCGGGCGGCACCCTGTTCCGGGCGCTGCGCCCGAACGCCCGCGCCGTGAGCGTCGTCGCCGGCGGCACGCGGCACCCGCTCGGGTCGGAGGGCGGCGGTCTGTTCGCCGCGGTGCTGCCGTACCCGGAGATCCCGGAGTCGTACACCCTGCTGGTGACGTACGACGACACCGAGCAGGAGGTACACGATCCGTACCGCTTCCTGCCCGCCCTCGGCGAGCTGGATCTGCATCTGATCCGGGAGGGCCGGCACGAGCAGCTGTGGCAGGCGCTCGGCGCCGAGCCGATGACGCACCAGGGGGTGACCGGCACCCGCTTCACCGTGTGGGCGCCGAACGCCCAGGGGGTGCGGGTGGCCGGAGACTTCACCTACTGGGACGGCACCCAGTATCCGATGCGCTCGCTCGGCGCGTCCGGGGTGTGGGAGCTGTTCCTGCCCGGGATCGGCGAGGGCGCCCGCTACAAGTTCGAGATCACCTCCCGGCACGGCCACCGGTTCCTCAAGGCCGACCCGATGGCCCGGTGCACCGAGGTGCCGCCGGACACGGCGTCGGTCGTCGCGGTGTCCCGCTACGAGTGGGGCGACGCCCAGTGGCTGGCCCACCGGGGCGACACGCCCGTGCACCAGGCGCCGTTCTCGGTGTACGAGGTGCATCTGCCCTCCTGGCGACCTGGCTTGACATATCGTCAGCTGGCTGAGGAACTCCCCGCGTATGTCAAGGACTTGGGCTTCACCCATGTGGAGCTGATGCCGGTCGCGGGGCATCCGTTCAGCGGGTCGTGGGGCTACCAGGTCACCTCGTACTACGCGCCGACGCCCCGGCTCGGCTCGCCCGACGACTTCAAGTACCTGGTGGACAGGCTGCATCAGGCCGGGCTCGGCGTGATCATGGACTGGGTGCCGGCGCACTTCCCGAAGGACGACTGGGCGCTGGCCCGGTTCGACGGGGAGCCGCTGTACGAGCCCGGGGACTGGCGGCGGGCGGAGCATCCGGACTGGGGGACGTACGAGTTCGACTTCGGGCGGACCGAGGTGCGCAACTTCCTCGTGGCCAACGCCGTGTACTGGTGCCAGGAGTTCCACATCGACGGGCTGCGGGTGGACGCCGTCGCCTCGATGCTCTATCTGGACTACTCGCGGGACTCCGGGCAGTGGGAGCCGAACGTCTTCGGCGGACGGGAGGACCTGGACGCGGTCGCCTTCCTGCAGGAGATGAACGCGACGGTGTACCGGCGCTGCCCGGGGGTGGTGACGATCGCGGAGGAGTCCACCGCGTGGGACGGGGTGACCCGGCCGACGGACAGCGGCGGGCTCGGCTTCGGGCTGAAGTGGAACATGGGCTGGATGCACGACTCGCTGGAGTACGTGCGGAAGGAGCCGGTGCACCGCAAGTACCACCACAACGAGATGACGTTCTCGATGGTGTACGCGTACAGCGAGAACTACGTCCTGCCGATCTCCCACGACGAGGTCGTGCACGGCAAGCAGGCACTGGTGTCGAAGATGCCGGGCGACTGGTGGCAGCGGCGCGCGAACCACCGGGCCTACCTCGGCTTCATGTGGGCCCACCCCGGCAAGCAACTCCTCTTCATGGGGCAGGAGTTCGCACAGGGAGCGGAGTGGTCCGAGGCGAACGGCCCCGAGTGGTGGCTGCTCGGCGACGACTACCACTCGGCGGGCGACCACCGGGGTGTCCAGGATCTCGTACGGGACCTGAACACCAGGTACCGGGCGACGCCGGCCCTGTGGCAGCGGGACACCGATCCGGGCGGTTTCCACTGGGTGCTGTGTGACGCGGCGGACGACAACGTATTCGCGTTCCTCCGGTTCGACGCCGAGGGTTCCGCCCTGCTGGCGGTCTCGAACTTCTCCCCCGTGGTCCGCGACGCCTACCGCCTGTGGGTTCCGGATCCCTTCCCGGCCTGGCAGGAGACCCTGAACACGGACGACACGCGCTATGGCGGCAGCGGTGTCGGCGCCGGGGCCCCCGGGGTTCCCTTCCGGCCAAAGGACGGGTTTGTGCGGGTCACGCTGCCGCCGCTCGCCACTGTCTGGTTGACGCCCGTGCCCTGAACTCGCAGGAGTCGGGCGGACGCCCGAGGGGCAGTCAGGGTCGTACGGACTCTCGTCTGCCCCTCGTGGCCTGAACAGAAGGGCGGCCCCACGTGCGCACTGTCGGTGTGGAGGAGGAACTTCTTCTGGTCGATCCGGACACCGGCGAGCCGAAGGCGCTGTCGGCCGCCGTCCTCACCCGGGCCGTCCAGGAGGACCCCGGGCAGGACCTGTTCCAGCTGGAGGTGTTCGGCCAGATGCTGGAATTCGCCACGCGTCCGCACACGGACATGGCGGACCTCGGCGCCGATGTCGTGCGCTCCCGCAAGGAGGCGGCCCGGCTCGCGGGCGAGGTGGGCTGCGCGGTCGCCGCGCTGGCCACCTGCCCGGTGCCGGTCACCGGCGCGCTCACCCCGAACGACCGCTACCGGTGGATGGCGGAGCAGTACGGGATCGCCACCCAGGACTGGCTCGTGTGCGGGTGTCACGCGCATGTGGCGGTGGAGTCCGACGAGGAGGGCGTCGCCGTCCTCGACCGGCTGCGGCCGTGGCTGCCCGTGCTGCGCGCGCTCAGCGCCAACTCACCGTACTGGCAGGGCCGGGACACCGGGTACGTCAGCTTCCGCAGCCGGCTGTGGAGCCGCTGTCCGTCGGCGGGGCCGACCGAGTTGTTCGGCTCGCCCGCGCGCTATCACGGGCAGGTGGCGGACATGCTGGCCAGCGGGGTCATCCTCGACCAGGGGATGGTGTACTTCGACGCGCGGCTGTCCGCGAAGTACCCGACGGTGGAGATCCGGGTGGCGGACGTGTGCCTGCGCGCCGAGACCACCATGCTGCTCGCCACCCTGGCCCGCGCCCTGGTGGAGACGGCCGCCCGGGACTGGCGGGCCGGGCGGCCGGCGCCCGACCACAGTGTGAGCCTGCTCCGGCTGGCCGCCTGGCACGCCGCCCACACCGGCCTGGACCGGGAGCTGCTCGACCCCGTGACGATGCGGCCCCGGCCGGCGCCCGAGGTGGTGCGCACCCTGCTGGAGCACAGCGGGGAGGCGCTCGCCGACAGCGGGGACACGGCCCTGGCCGAGGAGGCCGTCGACGAGCTGCTGCACCGGGGCACGGGCGCGCGCGAGCAGCTCCGGCTGATGGAGCGCACGGGCAGCCTGCGCGAGGTCGTCACCGAGTGCGTCCGGCGCACCCAGGGCTGAGCGCCGAGAGCTGAGCGATCCGGCGTCGGGGGACGCACCTCGCCAGGAACGGACACGGCCAGGTCATCAACCGATCACAACTTCCCCGTTCGATGCACCGAACGCGCTCGCCTCGGCTACATTCGAGCACTGCCGACCACAGAGCCGATCGGCGGTGTGACCCTCCGTACCTCCAGGAGCAGCGCATGCGCGACGTCGCCCTCGCTCCCGCCGTTGCCCCACCGCTCACCGGGGGCCTCGCCGACAGCGTCTTCGACACCGCGGAGCGCAGCCCCGCGCTGCCGCTCCTCGCCCACCGCGCGGACCCCGCGGCCACCGTGTGGCAGGAGGTGACCGCGATCGAGCTGCGGGACGAGGTGGTCGACCTGGCCAAGGGACTGGTCGCGGCCGGGATCTCGCCCGGGAACCGGGTGGCCGTGATGGCCCGCACCCGCTACGAGTGGACCGTCTTCGCCCATGCGCTGTGGGCCGTGGGTGCGGAGGTGGTGCCGGTCCATCCGTCCTCCTCGCGCGAGCAGGTCGAGTGGATCCTGCGGGACGCCGGCTGTGTGGCCGTGGTCGTGGAGGACGAGCAGGGCGTCATGACCGTCGGCACGGTGTGCACCCGCCTGCCCCGGCTGCGCCATGTGTGGCAGCTGGACGCGGGGGCGCTGCCCGACCTCGTCCAGCGGGGCGCGACGGTGCCGTACACCACCGTGGAGTCGCTGCGCCGGATCGTGCTGCCGGACGCCACCGCGGCCGTCGTCTACACCTCGGGCACCTCGGGCCGTCCCCAGGGCTGCGCGCTGAGCCACCGCGGCCTGGCCTACCCCTGTGACACCGTGCTGGCCGGCTGGTTGCACACGGCCGCGCCGCCGGGCGAACAGCCGTCGGTGCTGGCCTTCCTGCCGTTCTCGCATGTGTACGGCATCATGATCATGCTCACGTGTGTCCGTGGCGGGGTGCTGATGGCGCACGAGCCGGAGCTGTCCGAGACCGCGCTGGCGTCGGCGCTCGGCACGTTCCGGCCGACGTATCTGTACGGCGTGCCGTCGGTGTTCGAGAAGCTGTACAAGAACTTCCTGCGCGCGGCCGGACAGGCGGGCCGGGGCACTCTGTTCGAGCGGGCCGCGCAGACCGCGCGGGACTTCGCCGCGGCCGAGGAGCGCCGGCGGCTGGGCACCGGGCCGGGTCCCGGGCTCGAACTGCGGCTGCAGCACGCCCTGTTCGAGCGGACGGTGTACCGCAGGCTGCGCGCGGCGCTCGGTGGCCGGGTGGTGCGCGGCACCTCCGGCGGCTCCTCGCTCAGCCGTGAACTGACCCTGTTCTACGAGGGCATGGGGATCGTCGTCAACGACGGCTACGGGCTCACCGAGGCCTCCGGCGGCATCACCATGCAGCCGCTCGGCCGGGCGAAGTCCGGGACCGTGGGCCGGCCGCTGCCCGGCACGGAGGTGCAGGTGGCCGACGACGGGGAGATCCTGGTGCGCGGCCCGTCGGTGTTCCAGGGGTACGTCGGCGACGAGGCGGCGACCCGGGCCGTGCTGCGCGGCGGCTGGCTGGCCACCGGGGACATCGGGCGGCTGGACTCCGAGGGCTATCTGACGATCACCGGGCGCAAGAAGGACGTCATCGTCACGAGCGGCGGCAAGAGCGTGGCCCCGGCCCTGCTGGAGCAGCGGCTGCGGATGCACCCGCTGGTCCACCAGGCCGTCGTGCTCGGTGACGACCGGCCCTGTGTCGGCGCGCTGATCACGCTGGACCCGGAGTTCCTCGCGCACTGGCGGGGCGCGCTGGCGCTGCCACGCGAGGGCCCCGGCCGGGAGAGCCGTGAGGAGAACGCGCTGCGGGAGGAGATCGCCCGTGCCGTGGCCTCCGCGAACAGCGCCGTCTCCCGCGCGGAGTCCATCCGGGTCCACCGCGTCCTGCCGGAGCCGTTCGCCGCGACGGCCGGCCTGCTCACTCCGTCGATGAAGCTGCGCCGGGACGCGATCGTGCGCCATTACGCCGCCGAGATCGACGCGATGTACCAGGCGCGCTCGCGGGCCGGTCGGGGGGTGCCGGAGCCGGCGGACTGGGACGAGCCCGACGACGTCTTCCGCTGAGCGGAGGCGCCCGTTCCGCTGAGCGGACACGGTCGGACCGGATCGGCATGTGTGCGACGAGTATCTGTGTGAAAAACCGGTTACTCGCCCCGATGTAGGGGCATGCTGGAGCCCACGCGTTCGTCTGCCTGCCGCACCCCAGCTGGCGGAACGGCTCGGGTCACGGTGGGATCGAAGGGTGTGTGCAGCGATCCAGGGCACGCGAACGGCGTCGAGTCGGACCGCCTGGTGCCGCAGAAAGGGATGAACACCGTGACACGACCCAGGATCCTGGTGGTTGGCGCAGGCTTCGCCGGAGTCGAGTGCGTCCGCCGCCTGGAGCGGAAGCTCGCCCCCGACGAGGCCGACGTCACCCTGGTGACGCCGTTCTCCTACCAGCTCTATCTGCCACTGCTGCCCCAGGTCGCCTCGGGTGTGCTCACCCCGCAGTCGGTCGCCCTCAGCCTGCGCCGCAGCAAGAAGTACCGCACCCGGATCCTGCCGGGCGCCGCGATCGGCGTGGACCTGAAGGCCAAGGTGTGCGTCGTACGCACCATCAACGACACGGTCGTCGACGAGCCGTACGACTACATCGTGCTCACCCCGGGCAGCGTGACCCGCACCTTCGACATCCCGGGGCTGACCGAGCACGCCTTCGGGATGAAGACCCTCGCCGAGGCCGCCTACATCCGCGACCACGTCATCACCCAGCTGGACCTCGCCGACGCCTGCGACGACCCGGTCGAGCGGGCCGCGCGACTGCAGTTCGTGGTGGTGGGCGGCGGATACGCCGGCACCGAGACCGCCGCCTGTCTCCAACGGCTCACCCACGCCGCCGTACAGCGCTATCCGCGCATCGACCCCGGCCTGATCAAGTGGCATCTCATCGACATCGCGCCGCGTCTGATGCCGGAGCTCGGCGAGAAGCTCGGGCGCAGCGCGCAGGAGATCCTGCGCCGGCGCGGTATCGACGTCTCGCTCGGGGTGTCGATCGAGAAGGCCGGCGCCGAGGAGGTCACGTTCACCGACGGCCGGGTGGTGCCGACGCACACGCTGATCTGGACGGCCGGTGTGGTCGCCAGCCCGCTGATCGGCACGCTCGGCGCGGAGACGGTGCGCGGCCGGCTGGCGGTCACCGCGGAGATGACCGTGCCCGGGCACGACGGGGTGTTCGCCCTCGGGGACGCGGCCGCCGTGCCCGACCTCGCCAAGGACGAGTCGGGCGCGGTCTGCCCGCCCACCGCGCAGCACGCCATGCGGCAGGGCAAGAAGGTCGCCGAGAACGTCATCGCGACCCTGCGCGGCGAGACCCTGACGCCGTACGTGCACAGGGACCTGGGACTCGTCGTGGACCTCGGCGGCAAGGACGCGGTGTCCAAGCCGCTGGGCGTCGAGCTGCGCGGGGTGCCCGCCCAGGCCGTCGCCCGCGGCTACCACTGGTCGGCGCTGCGCACCAACGTGGCCAAGACCAGGGTGATGACCAACTGGCTGCTGAACGCCGTCGGCGGCGACGACTTCGTCCGCACCGGCTTCCAGGCCCACAGGTCCGGCCGGCTGAAGGAGTTCGAGCACACGGACGCGTATCTGACCCCGGAGGAGCTGCGGGCCCGGGTGGAGGGCGGGGCGGGCGAGAGTTCCTGACCGGTCCCCACCGGGTGGCGTTCCTCCGATCACGACGTGCGATGCTGGGACGGAGATCGATTTCTGGCACGGGAGAGAGCGCGGCGGCGTGAGGGCAGCGGGACGGTCGGGGCGGGTACGGATGCGGGACCGGCTCGCGGCGTCCGATCCCGGGCTGCTGCGGCTGACCGCGGGGTTGCGCACGGTCACCGCGATCGCCCTCACCCTCGCCGTCCTGGCCGCCCTGCGGGTGCCGGTGCCGCATCTGGTCGCCGGTGCCATGGCGGCGATGGTGTCGACCTTCGCCATCCGGGAGAAGTCGCGCGCCCAGCAGGCGGTCACGCTCGCGCTCGGCCTGCCGGTGGCGCTGGCCTCGGTGTCGCTGGGCGCGCTGCTGAACCAACGGGTCGTCGTCGGCGACCTGTTCTTCGTCGTGCTCATCTTCGCCGCGGTCTACGGCCGGCGCTTCGGTGACCGCGGTACGGCGCTGGGGCTGATCGGCTTCCAGATCTACTTCCTGTCGCTGTTCGTCCACGCGACCACCGCCGTGCTGCCCGCGCTGTACGGGGTCATCTGCGTGGCGTTCGCGTGCAGCGCCCTCGCGCGGTTCGTGCTGCTGCCGCAGACCCCGGCGGGCACCCTGGACCGGCTGCGGCGGGCCTTCCGCGCCCGGCTCGCCCAGCTGATCGCCGTACAGGCCGAGTTGCTGGACGCCGGGCCGGACGCGGTCGACAAGGTGCTGGAGGAACTGCGCGCCGCCACCGCCCGGCTGCACGAGACGGCGCTGATGATCCAGGGGCGGCTGGAAGACGGCACCTCCGACCCGGCGGTGGCGCGGCTGCTGCAGCGCCGGATCGCCGACGCCGAGATCGCCTCCGAGCGGCTCGGCCTGCTGCTGCTCACCGCGCGCAGCGCCGAGCGGACCGACACCCTCACCCTGCATCTGCCCGGCGCCCACCTGCCCTCCGGCGGCTCGCTGCCGGTGCGGGACGAGGCGACGGCGGCGCTGCGAAGGGACCTTCAGGCGCTGCGGCTGCTGATGCTGCGGCCGGTCGGCGAGGCCCGGGGCACCGCGCTCGCCCATCTGCGCAACCGGCTGCTCGGCTACCGCGAGGAGGACAACCTGCCGAAGGCCTCCCCGGCCGTGCAGGACGTCTTCCGCGGTCTCGGCGAGGCCGCGCGGGCCGCGCTCGGTCTGCGGGTCGCTCTGGACGGGGCGCAGGACGAGTCGGACGACAGCCCGGCGACCACCCGCTCGCGGGAGGAGCTGGACGCGGAGGACGCCGCGATCGGGGCGGGCGAGGAGCGCGAGGCCGAGAAGGCGGAGCCGACCGGGCTCGGGCGGCCCACCACACGGGCCGCGGTCCAGGTGGCCGTCGGCTCCTCGCTGGCCATCGCGGGCGGCGAGCTGCTGTCCAGCCACCGCTGGTACTGGGCGGTGCTGACCTGCTGGATCGTGTTCATCAACACCGCCTCCACCGGGGAGATCCTGGTCAAGGGCTACCGCCGGCTGCTGGGCACGGTGCTCGGCGTGGTGGCCGGCATCGGGCTCGCCGGGCTGGTCGGGCACCACACATGGACGGCGTTCGCGCTGGTGCTGGTGTTCGTCTTCGCGATGTTCTACACGGCGCCCCTGTCGTACACGCTGATGTCGTTCTTCGTGACGGCGGCGCTGGGGCTGCTGTACACGCTGCTGAACACCTACAGCCTGTCGGTGCTGGTGCTGCGGGTGGAGGAGACGGCGCTCGGCGCGGCCTGCGGGGTGATCGCGGCGGCGGTGGTGCTGCCGATCCACACCGACCGCCGGACCAACGAGCTGCTCGTCGAGGTGCTGGACCGGCTGGCCGGGGTCGCCCGGGCCGCCGTCGACCAGCTGAGCGGCGGGGCGGGCGCCGACCTGGTGGAGCAGGCGCGCGAGCTGGACCAGGCACTGGCCGATCTGCGCGCGGCCATCGACCCGCTGACGCATCCGATCACCCCGCTGCGCTCACGCCGGGACACCGCCCGGTACGTCGTGGCGCTGCTGGAGACCTGCGCCTATCACGCGCGTTCCCTCGCGGCCACGGCCGAGCTGCTGCCGACGCACCCGTCGATCGCCGCGGATCCCCGGCTGAGCGGGGCGTGCGCGCGCATGCTGCGCAACATCGAGGCGATCGCGGCCCATGTCGCCGACCCGCGCTCCGCGGCCGCCATCGAGACCGGTCCGAGCATCGCCTCGATGCTGGAGCCGGGCACCCTGCGCACCCCGCGCTACGGCCGGGTGACCGACCGGGTGCTGCGCCATCTCCAGCGCCTGGACGAGGCGGTCTCGGGTCTGGCCCGGCCGCTGGGCGTGCCCAGGCCGGGCGCCGACGCGGGCTCGGGCTCGGGCTCGGGCGGGAGGGTGAAACAGGTCACGTGACCCGCTCCTGATGATGCTCCGGCATATCGAATGGTTTATCGTTCATACATACGTGATGCCGGAGCGGACCGGAACCGTCCTTCCCTCCCGCTGAGCGTCACCACAAGCTGCCCTGGCTGGCCTCCCCCGTCCAGCCAGGGCTTTTCAGTGCCCGCGCGCCACCGGACAGGTGATCCGGCGCGGACATGCCCCTCCTTCGAGGTGCCCCGTACGGCGGCAGCGGCTGAAATGGGCTTACGGACATCACCCGGAACCGCCGCCGGCGAGGAGCCCCGTGCCATGACCAAAGCGATCAAACTGCTCACCGCCCTGCCCCAGCAGCAGCGCGAGCGCCTGATGGAGCTGGCCCAGGAGGTCTCCTTCCCGGAGGACACCCGTATCTTCGAGGCCGGCGGCACCGCCGACCGGTTCTGGGTGATCCGCTCCGGCGCTGTCCATCTGGACCACCACGTCACCTCCCGGCAGCGGGTGACGGTCGCCACGCTCGGCGCGGGCGACCTGCTCGGCTGGTCCTGGCTGTTCCCGCCGTACGAGTGGGACTTCGGCGCGGTGGCCTTCACCGACGTACGGGCCTACCAGTTCGACGGGCCCGCGGTGCTCGCGCTGTGCGTGGAGGATCCGCTGCTCGGGCTGTCGCTGGTGCGGACGGTGGCCGAGGTCCTCGCGGGCCGCCTGGAGGCGACCCGCGGCAAGCTGATGGACCAGTACGCGATGCGGCGGCGCACCGGTCCTCTCTGAGCCGGACCTCAGATCCGGTAGCGGCGCAACGCCGGCACCGCGGCGGCGAGGGCCAGCATCACCACGACGACCAGGGCGCCGCCGCCCGCCACGGCCGCCCGGGGGCCGAAGACGGAACCGGCGGTGCCGTGCAGCACGTCGGCCAGCCGCGGTCCGCCGGCGACGACGACCGTGAACACGCCCTGCATCCGGCCGCGCATCTCGTCGGTCGCGGCGGACAGCAGGATCGCGCCGCGGAACACCATCGAGACCATGTCGGCGACCCCGGCCAGGGCGAGGAAGGCCATGGCCACCCAGAGGTTCGCGCTCAGCCCGGACGCGGCGACGGCCACGCCCCAGCCGGCCACCGCCCCGATCACCATCCAGCCGTGCCGGCGGGCCCGCGAGAACACCCCGGAGAACAGTCCGCCGAGCACCGCGCCGACCGGGATCCCGGCGAACAGCACGCCGAGCGCGAGCCCCTCGCCGTAGGAGTGGTAGGTCTGCGCGGCCAGCTGCGGGAACAGGGCGCGGGGCATGCCGAGGACCATGGCGACGATGTCGGCGAGGAAGGACAGCAGCAGCACCTGGTGCCGGGAGATGTAGCGGAAGCCCTCGGCTATCGCGCGTATCCCGGCCCGGCGGGCGGCGCTGTCGCCGAGCGGCGGCAGCGCGGGCAGCCGGTGGACGGCCCAGACGGTGACGCAGAGCGCGAGGGCGTCGATGAGATACAGCTCCGGCAGCCCGATGACCGGGATGAGCGCACCGGCGAGCAGGGGACCCGCGACCAGTCCGGTCTGGGTGACCGTGGAGCCGAGGGCGTTCGCGGCGGGCAGTTCCCCGGCGGGCACCAGCCGGGCGATGGAGGCGTTGCGGGCCGGGGAGTTGAGGCCGAAGAAGGCCTGCTGGAGCGCGAGCAGCACCATCAGGACGGCGACCGAGCCGAGATCGGTGACCGCCTGCGCCCAGAACAGCAGCGAGGTCACCGCGATGCCGCTGTTGGTGACCAGCAGCAGCTTGCGCCGGTCCACGGTGTCGGCGACCGCCCCGCCCCACAGCGCGAACGCCACCATGGGCACGAGTCCGGCCAGGCTCGCGTAGCCGACCCAGGCCGAGGAGTGCGTGATGTCGTAGATCTGCTTGGGTACGGCGACGGCGGTGAGCTGGCTGCCCACGGCCGTGACAATGGTCGACGTCCACAGGCGCCGGTAGGCGGGGATGCGCAGGGGGCGGGTGTCCATCGCCCAGCGGCGCCAGCCACGCCGGGGCGGAGGCGTCGCCTCCTGGTCCGTCGCGGAGCCGGGTTCGGTGCTGCTGCGCTCGCTCGTGTCCACGGATGTCCTGGTTGTTCGCTACATCTTTTCCGTTCGAGAGGCTGACTATCTCAGGAAGTCCCGTGTGTGCCGAACGGTTTGTCTCAGGATCCGGCCATGAGCATGACGCCGAGGACCAGCATGGTGACGGCGACCAGGCCGTCCAGCACCCGCCAGGCGGCGGGCCGGGCCAGGAAGCGGCCGAGCAGCCGGGCGCCGAAGCCGAGCGTGGTGAACCAGCACAGGCTGGCGAGCGCGGCGCCGATCCCGAAGGTCCAGCGCAGCGCCCCGCGGTCGGCGGCGAGGGAGCCGAGCAGGAACACCGTGTCCAGATAGACGTGCGGGTTGAGCCAGGTCAGCGCCAGGCAGGTGAGCACGGCCCGGCGCCGGGAACCGGCCGCCTCCCCCTCGGTGCTCAGTCCGGCCGTACCGGGCCTCAGCACCCGGCGGGCGGCGAGGGCGCCGTAGCAGAGCAGGAAGGCGCCGCCGATGATCCCGACCGCGCGGACCGCGCCCGGCCAGGCCACCACGACCGCCCCGACCCCGCCGACGCCCAGCGCGATGAGCACCGCGTCGGAGAGCGCGCAGATGCCGACCACGGCGAGCACGGCGTCCCGGCGCACCCCCTGGCGCAGGACGAAGGCGTTCTGGGCGCCGATGGCGACGATCAGGGAGAGTCCGCTGCCGAATCCGGCGATCGCGGCGGTCAGTGCGTGGTTCATGCCGTCGACGCTAGGAGACAGACTGTACACAAGTACAGCTAAAGATTCTTACGTATCCTTAGCCTTCATGATGACAGAGCTTCCGTTGGACCAGGTGCGGACGCTGCTCGCCGTGGTGGACGAGGGCACCTTCGACGCCGCCGCGGCGGCCCTGCATGTGACCCCGTCCGCGGTCAGTCAGCGGGTCAAGGCGCTGGAGCAGCGCACGGGCCGGGTCCTGCTCCAGCGCACCAAGCCGGTGCGGCCCACGGATTCCGGGGCGGTGCTGGTGCGGTTCGCCCGGCAACTGGCCCGGCTGGAGCGGGACGCGCGGGGCGAGCTGGGGCTGAGCGGCGCCGGGGAGCCGACCCGGGTGTCGGTCGCGGTGAACGCGGACTCGCTGGCGACCTGGTTCCTGCCGGCGCTGACCCGGGTGCCGGGGCTCTGCTTCGAACTGCACCGGGAGGACGAGTCCCACACGGCGGCGCTGCTGCGCGAGGGGCTGGTGATGGCGGCGGTGACCACGTTGCCCGACCCCGTGCCGGGCTGCACGGTCCGCCCGCTCGGCCGGATGCGCTATCTGCCGGTCGCCGCACCGGAGTTCGCCGAGCGGCAGCTGGCCGGTCCGCTGCCGGAGCTGCTGCCCGCGGCCCCGGTGGTGGTCTTCGACCGCAAGGACGACTTCCAGGACGCCTTCGTACGCCGGCTGGGCCGCGGGGCCGCGAGCCCCCTGCGCCACTACGTGCCCACCTCGGAGGGGTTCGTCGCCGCGGTCGCCGCGGGCCTCGGCTGGGGCATGGTCCCCGAGTCCCAGGCGGGGCCGCTGCTGGCGGAGGGCCGGCTGAAGGTGCTCGCCCCGAGGACGTGGGTGGACGTCACCCTGTACTGGCAGCAGTGGAGGCTCGACTCCCCCGCGCTGGCCGCCCTGGCCGACGCGGTGACGGCGACGGCGGCTCAGGCGCTGCGCGGCTGACGCGTCCGGACACCGGAATCCTTCCGTCCGACCGGTGCCCGGGCGGCCGCCGGCGCAGTACGGTGTCCGGACGGTGGCGCGGTGGACGGCGGCCCACCCGCCCGTCGCCCCCGACTCCGCGCTCCCGGTGCCCGGTCGGGCACGGGTGTCCCTCGGCCCAGGCCCGTTCACCGGGCTTCCCCCCAGGGCCCGTTCGCCCCGTGGTCCGGCCTGTTGAGCGCGTACGGCGCCCCCGCGGGCCCGTAGCCGCGCCCGTGTCCGGATCGCGGCCGTCGCGCGATTCCCGCCGATCGCGCTGTTTCACATCGCGTCGAGCGGTCAGCCGAATCCTCAGAACAGCTTTCGACCGGCACGGACGACTTCGATCCCATCCAGGAGACGATCCAGGAGACTTCGATGGACAACTGGCGCGACCACGCCGTCTGCCGTCACGTGGACCCCGACCTGTTCTTCCCCGTCGGCACCACCGGTCCCGCCCTGGTGCAGACCGAGCGGGCCAAGGCGGTGTGCGGGCACTGCCCCGCCCGGGAGCCGTGCCTGGACTGGGCGCTGGCGACCGGTCAGGGCACGGGCATCTGGGGCGGTACGACCGAGACGGAGCGCCGGGCGCTGCGGCGCCGGGCCCCTTCCCGGCCACGTCTGCGCTGACCCCACGCCCACGGCCGTCAGGGCTCGGTGCCGACCGGGGTGTCGCCGGGGGGCTCGGTGGCGGGCAGGGCGTCGCCGGGCACGTCGGTGCCGGGCGGCTCGGTGCCGACCGGGGTGTCGCCGGACGGGTCGTCGCCAGGCAGGCCGGTGCCGGGCAGGCCGGTGCCGATCGGGTCGTCGCCGGGCGGTTCGGTGCCGGGCAGTCGCAGGGTGAAGGCCGCGCCCCCGCCCGGCTCGCTGGCGGCCGTCACGGTGCCACCGTGGGCGGCGACCAGATGGCGCACGATGGGCAGGCCCAGCCCGCTGCCGCCGGTGCGGCGGCTGCGGGACTTCTCGGCACGCCAGAACCGCTCGAAGACATGCGGCAGATCCTCGGCCGCGATGCCCGCCCCGGTGTCGGTGACGGTGACCACGACATCGGTGCCGTCACGGCGGGCGGCCAGCGTGACCGCTCCGTCGGCCGGGGTGTGCCGCAGCGCGTTGGAGACCAGGTTGCCGAGCGCCTGCCGCATCCGCACCGGGTCGGCTTCCAGCCAGGCGGCGGGATCGGCCGCGGTGCGCAGGGCGACCCCGGCGGCGTCGGCGGCGACGCGGTGGGCGGCGGCCACCTGGTCGAACAGGTCGGCAGCACACAGCGGTTCGCGGTGCAGCCGCAGGGTGCCGGCGTCGGCCGCGGCGAGGTCCTGGAGGTCGTCGATGATCCGCTGGAGGACGAGCGCCTCCTCGTGCAGGGAGTCCAGCAGAGCCGGTTCGGGTTCCACGACTCCGTCTCGGACGACCTCCAGCCAGCCGCGGATGTTGGTGAGCGGGCTGCGCAGCTCGTGGGCGATGTCGCTGACCATCGCCCTGCGCTGGGCCTCCAGACGTTCGCGGCGCTCGGTCAGGTCGTTGAAGGCCTCCGCGAGGATGCCGGTCTCGTCCCGGGTGGTCACCGGCACCCGTATGTGCAGCTCGGGCGGTGCTCCCGCGGCCTCGGTCAGCGCGCGCAGGGGCCGTACCAGCCGGATCGCGACGACGGCGGTCACGGCGACGGTGACGGCGAGGACGAGTCCGGCCGCGCCGATCACCTTGGCCTTGTTGGCCGCCGACATGTCGAAGCGGGACGGGCTCTGGTCGCCGATGCCGAGGAACAGGTCCGCCACCGGGGCGACGTAGGGCTCCAGTTGGGTGCGCCGGGCGGTCAGGACGCACCGCTGGGCCGCGCGTGCCGTCGCCGCCTTGCCCGCCTTGGCGTACTTGGCGACGAGGTAGCCGCCGCCGAAGGGGTCCTTGCCGCTGGGGTCGTAGGTGAGGAACAGCGGGCCTTCGAGGTCCAGCCCGGCCTGTTTCAGACAGGGGCGGGCGAGGTCGGTGAGCGCGTCCAGAGCCCTGTGCTCGGTCGGGGTGGGCGTGTTCAGCTGTCCGTCCTCGCACGCCGTGACGCCGTAGCCGGCGGGGTCGGTGCCGTCCGAGCCGGAGACGACGGGCCGCCCGCTCGCCGTGCGGACCACGGTGGCCTGGAGACCGAAGCGCTCGTAGCACCGCTTGCGCGCGGCGGCCAGCGCGTCCAGCTTCGCCTGTTCCGCCGCCGGGAGCCGGTAAGGGCCGACCACGCGCGGGTCGATGCCGCTGAGCTGGGCACCGGTCTCGCTGTAGGTGTCGGTGCGCAGCGGGTCGACGGTGGCGGCGGGCCGGGGCGGCAGCGGGGTGCCACGGGGCGCGGAGTCGGCGACCGGGGTGCGGTCGGCGGTGGTGAGCGCGATCCGGCGGCCGGTCTTCACGGCCAGCTCCCGCACGGTGCGCCGGACCCCGGACCAGTCGGCGTGGGTGGCGGCGTACCCGCTGAGCTGGGCCAGGATGCTGTTGTCGGCCGCGAGATCCTGGCCCTGCTCCTCCTTCAGGGCGCTGGTCGTCGTCGTGACCGCCAGCCAGGCGGTGGCGGCCACCGAGCAGACGGCAATCAGGGCGGAGACGAACAGCAGCCGGACGAGCAGCCGTTTGCGGAGCGGGATCCGACGCTTCACGCCCGCTTCCCGCCCCGGCCGGGACAGCCCACGCGTCACCGGCGTCCCCTGCCCCGCCCCCGGCTCCCGGTGTCTCACGGCCGTGTGCCGGTCAGCTTGTAGCCGACGCCGAAGACCGTCGTCAGGCGGACCGGGTGACGGGGGTCGGGCTCGATCTTGCGGCGGAGGTTCATGATGTGGACGTCGACGGCCCGTTCGGTGGAGGCCCGGTCGAAGCCGCGGGTGCAGTGCAGCAGTTGCCGCCGGGTGAACACCCGGTCCGGCTCGCCCGCCATGGCCAGCAGGATCTGGAACTCGGCGGGCGTGCACTCCACCGGCACACCGTCGCAGCGCACCTCGTGCCGCTCGGGGTCGACGCTGATCCCGGCGGCCCGGACGACGAGGTCGCCGTCCCGGGATCCGGTGCCACGTCCGCTGCGCCGGAGCACCGTGCGGATGCGGGCCATCAGCTCGCGCGGGCTGTACGGCTTGGTCATGTAGTCGTCGGCGCCCAGTTCGAGGCCGAGCAGCACGTCGTCCTCGGCGGAGCGGGCGGTGAGCATGACGACCGGGATCTCCGGGTCCTCGCCACCGCGCAGCATCCGGCACACGCCGAAGCCGTCGACGACCGGGAGCATCAGGTCCAGGACGACGAGGTCGGGCCGCAGCCGGCGGGCGGCGTCCAGCGCGGCGGCGCCATCGTGCACCACCGTCGCGGTGTGTCCCTCGGCCAGCAGGGTGCGGCGGATCAGCTCGGCCTGTTTCTCGTCGTCCTCGGCGACCAGCACATGTGCGCACACGAGTGCGGATCCTAGGCGGCCTGCCGGTCGGCTCCGCCGCCGCAGCCGGTGGGCAGCAGCGGGGCGGCGGGGAACGCGACGGCGGTTCTGCGCTGGATCATGGTGCCGACCTTGGCCGACACTTGTTTGGAACCGGTGAGGATTCAGGCCTTGTTCGGCTTGCCTTTGCTGAACAGCCAGGTGTGGAACAGCCCGTCCAGCCGCTTTCCGGACAGCCGCTCGGCCAGGTCCGTGAACTGTGCGGTCGTACCGTGGCCGTCGCGGTGGCCGGTCGCCCAGGCGCGCAGGATCCGGAAGAAGTCCCGGTCCCCGACCGCCCTGCGCAGTTCGTGCAAGGCCATGGCGCCGCGCGAGTAGACGGGCGTGCCGAAGATGTTCTTGCCGCTGCCCGGATCGGCCGGCGGGTAGGCCCACAGCGCGTCGCTCGCCGGGGAGGCGTAGAGGGCGTCGAAGGTCTTCTGGGCGCTGTCGCCGCCGTGCTGTTCGCTGTACAGCCACTCGGCGTAGGTGGCGAAGCCCTCGTTGAGCCAGACGTCCTTCCAGGACGTCAGCGAGACCGAGTCGCCGAACCACTGGTGTGCGCTCTCGTGGACGAGGGTGGTCAGGTCGGGCGCGGAGTCGTACACCGGCCGGGTCTGGGTCTCCAGCGCGTAGCCGATGTCCGGGGCGTGGTCGACGATCGCGCCGGCGGAGCGGTACGGGTACGGCCCGAACAGCTTGCTCTCCCAGGCGAGGACGGCCGGCAGCTGCTTCAGCACCGGCGCGGCGGCGGACGCCTCACGCGGGTCGACGGCGTTGTAGATCTGGATGCCGTCGGGGGTGGTGGAGCGCTCGACCCGGAAGGTGCCGATGGTCGCGGTGGCCAGATAGGCGGCCATGGGGCGGGTCTCGCGCCAGTGGAACGTCGTCTGCCCGTGCGTGGTGTGCTCGGAGAGCAGTTCGCCGTTGGCGACGGCCGTGCGCCCCTGCGGGACGGTGAGCGTGAAGTCGTACGACGACTTGTCCTTGGGGTGTGCGTTGCCCGGGAACCAGCTCATCGCGCCCTGCGGCTCGCCCGCCACGAACGCGCCGTCGTCGGTGGGGATCCAGCCGTCCTGGGAGCCGTCGGGGTCGGTGACCGGCGCCGGCGTGCCCTGGTAGGTGACGGCGACCTGGAACGCGCCTCCGGCGGGCAGGGTGCGGGGCGGGGTGACGACGAGTTCCTGGCCGTCGCGGCGGAACGTGGCCGGGGTGCGGTCGACGGTGACGCCGGTGACGGTCAGGCCCGTGAGGTCGAGGTCGAAGCGGCTCAGCCGCTGGGTGGCGCGGGCGCTGAGGACCGCTGTGCCTCGGAGGTTCCGGGTCGTGGTGTCGTAGCGCAGCGTCAGGTCGTAGTGCCGGACGTGGTAGCCGCCGTTGCCGCTGAGCGGGAAGTAGGGGTCGCCCGCGCCGGGCGCGCCGGCGGTGCCGGGTGCCGTGGGCGCGGTGGCGCCGATGAGGGCCGCGAGGGCGACGGGGACGGTGGCGAGGACCGCGCGGCGGCGCAGGACAGTGGTACGGCGCCGGGCGGGCTGTCTGCGGAATGGCGTCACATGCGCTCCTCGGGGAGTGGCCGGTGATCGTCTGGCCGCCCAGCGTAGGGCGCGGCCCGGTCCTGGTGATCCGCTCCTTCAGGTCACGTTACGCCGCGTCGCGTCCGGCGGCCGAGCGCACCGGGGTCAGGCTCACGGCGCCGTCCGCGACCCGAGAGGGGCCGAAGTGAGCGTACGTGCGCGCCGGATCCACGGCGAGCCCGAACCCGACGACGCCTGCGGGTGCTGGTCGACCGGGTACGAGGAGTTCCGCAGCCGCTACGAGGCGGAGCCGGACGCTCCCGAGGCCGCCGAGCTCGTCGACGGCCTGTGCTGGGCGGCCCGCCGCAGGTGCGTGGCCCTGCCGACGGCGTCCAGGACGCCGGAGCAGAGCCACGCGCAGGTGGTGCCGGACCTGCTGAGGGGCTTGCGTCAGCCGGTCTGCCGGGCCGCGTGCTGGCCCGCGGCCCGGCCGGAGAACAGGCAGCCGCCGAGGAACGTGCCCTCCAGCGCGTTGTAGCCGTGCACCCCGCCGCCGCCGAAGCCGGCCACCTCGCCCGCCGCGTACAGCCCCTCGATCGGGGTGCCGTCGGCGGCCAGGGCGCGGGAGTCGAGGTCGGTCTGGATGCCGCCGAGGGTCTTGCGGGTCAGCACGTGCATCCGCACACCGATGAGCGGGCCGGCGGCCGGGTCCAGGATGCGGTGCGGTGCGGCGACGCGGCCGAGCCGGTCCCCGATGTAGCGGCGGGCGTTGCGGATGCCCTGGACCTGGGAGTCCTTGCTGTAGGGGTTGGCGATCTGCAGGTCGCGGGCCTCGATCTGGCGGCGCACCTCCGCCGCGTCGAGAAGAGGCTTCTCGGTGAGGCCGTTCATCTTCTCGACCAGCCGCTCCAGCGTGCCGGCGGTGACGAAGTCCGCGCCCTTGTCGAGGAAGGCCTGCACCGGTCCGGGCGCGCCCTTGCCGAGCAGCCGGTCCTTGAGCACGGCGCCCCGGTCCTTGGCGGTGATGTCGGGGTTCTGCTCGGAGCCGGAGAGCGCGAACTCCTTCTCGATGATCTTCCGGGTGAGGATGAACCAGGAGTGGTCGTACCCGGCGATGTCCTCGGTGGTGCGCAGGTGCTTGAGGGTGCCCAGGGTGTCGTAGCCCGGCAGGCAGGGGTCGGGCAGCCGGCGGCCGAGGGCGTCCAGCCAGATGGAGGACGGGCCGGGCAGGATGCGGATGCCGTGGCCGGGCCAGATCGGGTCCCAGTTCTGCAGGCCCTCGGTGTAGTGCCACATGCGGTCCCGGTTGACCAGGCGGACGCCCGCCCCGGCGCTGATGTCGAGCATGCGGCCGTCGACGTAGGCGGGGACGCCGGTGACCATTTCGGTGGGCGGGGTGCCGAGCCGCTCGGGCCAGTGGCGGCGGACGATGTCGTGGTTGGCGCCGATGCCGCCGGTGGTGACGACGACCGCCTGGGCGGTGAGTTCGAAGTCGCCGGCGCGGTCGCGGCTGGAGGCCACCCCGCGCGGCGAGCTGTCCTCGGCGAGCACGGTGCCGCGCACCCCGCGGGCCGTGCCGTCCTCGATGACCAGCTCGTCCACCTGGTGGCGGTGGTGGAAGGTGAGCAGCCCGTCCCGGGCGGCCTGGCGGGCGTACTTGACGAAGGGCTCGACCACACCGGTGCCGGTGCCCCAGGCGATGTGGAAACGGGGGACGGAGTTGCCATGCCCGTTCGCCCTCAGGTCGCCGCGTTCGGCCCAGCCGACGGTCGGCAGCAGCTCGATGCCGTGGCCCTGGAGCCAGGAGCGCTTCTCGCCGGCCGCGAACTCGACGTAGGCGCGGGCCCAGCGCACCGCCCAGGCGTCCTCGTCGTCCAGCCGGTCGAACCGCGCGCTGCCCTGCCAGTCGTTCCAGGCGAGGTCGAAGGAGTCCTTGATGCCGAGGCGGCGCTGCTCGGGGGAGTCGACGAGGAAGAGCCCGCCGAAGGACCAGAACGCCTGGCCGCCGAGGTTGGCGGCGTTCTCCTGGTCGACCAGGGCCACCCGGCGGCCCCGGCTGGTGAGTTCGTGCGCCGCGACCAGGCCGGCGAGGCCCGCTCCGACGACGATGACGTCCGCGTCCATGGCGAATGTGTCCTTCCTGAGGGTGCTCGGAGGGTGCTCATACGGGGGTGCGGCTGCCGTCGGTCAGCAGCGCGGTGAGCAGCTGCTTCAGCCAGGTCCGCGCGGCCTCGACGTCCTTGTCGAGCAGCAGCTGGGTGGTGACCCCGTCGTACGCGGCGACCACGGCGTGCGCGGCGCCGTCCACGTCGCCGAGCACGGCGGGCAGTTCGGTGTGGCCACGAGCCCGGAAGAGCCGGTCGGCGACGGCCTCGCGGAGCCGGGCGCGATGGTCGAGGAGGGCCCGGGCGACGGCCGGATCCCGGGCCGCGTGCACCAGGAAGTCGGTCTTGACCAGCAGCCAGTCCACGTCGAGCAGCAGCACCTCGGTGACCCGGTCCACGGAGGCCGGCACGTCGAGGTCGGGTCCGTCCTGGGCGAGGGCGTCGGCGACCTGGGCGGCGATGAGGTCGGCGCGCTCCTGGTAGAGCGCGAAGAACAGCTCGTCGAGGGTGGCGAAGTTCGAGTAGAAGGCGCCGCGGCTGTAGCCGGCCGCCTCGCAGATCTCCTCGATGGAGACCCGCCCGAAGCCTTTCGCGGCGAACACCTCGAACGCGGCGTCGAGCAGCCGGGCGCGCGTGGCGACCCGGCGCCGGGTGACGCGCTTGGGTGTGTCGTTCATCGGTACCGGCTCCTCCGCCCTCCGTTCGATACGCGAATGTATCCGATACATCGATGTATCGAAAGAGCCCGAGGATGCCTTCCCGCGACAAGAAAACATGGGAACGCATTTTCGATTAAGGAGTACGCTGGGCCCATGTCCACGCACCTCCAGGGCTCCCTGTTCGACCAGACCGACGAGCTGCGGCTCGGCCCGCTCGATGGGCTGCGCCGGACCGGACTGTCCGCCGGTGCCTGGATCGATGTGCTGCCGGGCTGGCTCAGCGGCGCCGACGCCCTGTTCGAGCAGCTGGCGGCGGACGTGCCGTGGCGGGCCGAGCGCCGGAAGATGTACGACAACGTGGTGGCCGTACCGCGCCTGCTGGCCTTCTACGCGGCCGAGGACCCCCTCCCCCATCCGGTACTGGCCGAGGCGCGCGAGGCCCTGTCCCGGCACTATGCCGAGGAACTGGGCGAACCGTTCGCGACCGCCGGGCTGTGCTTCTACCGGGACGGCCGGGACAGCGTGGCCTGGCACGGGGACCGGATCGGGCGGGGCGCCCGCGAGGACACGATGGTCGCGATCCTCTCCGTCGGCGCACCCCGGGATCTGCTGCTGCGGCCCGCCGGCGGAGGCGGTGCGACCGTGCGGCGCCCGCTCGGGCACGGCGACCTGATCGTGATGGGCGGCTCCTGCCAGCGTACGTGGGAGCACTGCGTACCGAAGACCGCGCGGGCCACGGGACCGCGCATCAGCGTGCAGTTCCGGCCCAGGGGCGTGCTGTGACGTGTCCCGCAACCGCTTGTACCGCACGGTGCCCCATCTGGTTGGCTGTCCCGAGACGATCAGCGGCCACCGGGGCGGGATGAGCATGCGGGCAGAAGTACAGCAAGTCGCCGACGGCACATATCTGGTGCACGGCAACAACGTCAACTGGGTGATCCTCAAGGACGGGGACGCCGTCACCCTCGTGGACACCGGCTACCCCGGCGACCGGCAGGGGGTCCTGGAGTCCCTCGCGGCGGTGGGCAGTGCACCGGAGGCGGTCGCCGCCGTGCTGATCACCCACGCGCACAACGACCACCTGGGCTCGGCCGAGTATCTGCGCGCCGCCCACGGCACCCCCGTCCATCTGCATCCCGTCGAAGTCCCGCACGCGCGCCGGGAGTTCCTGCAGCAGGCCACCATCGGCGACGTGGTGCGCAACATCTGGCGGCCGGGTGTGCTGCCCTGGGCGGTGCACACGATCCGGGTCGGCGGCACCGAGCAGCACCCCGTCACCGCCCCCGAGCCGTTCCCGGCCGAGGGCCCGCTGGACCTGCCCGGCCGCCCGGTTCCCGTGCACACCCCGGGCCACACCGACGGCCACTGCGTCTACCACCTGCCCGGCGCGGGGATCGTGATCTCCGGCGACGCGCTGGTCACCGGGCACGCGATCTCGCAGGTCAAGGGGCCGCAGCTGCTGACCGACTTCTTCCACCACGACCGCACCCAGGCGATCGCCTCTCTGAAGCTGATCGGCGAGCTGGCGGGCGACACCCTGCTGCCGGGGCACGGGCCGGTCCACCGGGGTCCGGTGCGCGCGGCGGCCGAGCAGGCCCTGGAGCGGGCCTCCTAGAACGCGGGAGCGGGCTCCTGGAACCGGGGAGGGACCCGCCGGAACCGGGGAGGGGCCTGCTGGGACTCCGGCGCGGGGCCTTAGGGTTCGTGTCATGGCCTTGCAGATCAGCGCCACGAACCCGGAGCACCCCGCGCTCCTGCTCGCTCTGCCCTGGGACGTGCCCCTGGAGGAGTGGCCCGAGGAGTACCTCGTCCCGCTCCCGAGGGGCATCTCCCGGCACGTGGTGCGCTACGCGCACGCCGGTGACGAGGTGATCGCCGTCAAGGAGCTGGCCGAGCGGCCCGCGCTGCGCGAGTACGAGCTGCTGCGCGACCTCGACCGGCTCGGCATCCCGGCCGTCGACCCGCTCGCGGTGATCACCGGCCGCACCGACCACGCCGGCGCACCGCTGGAGCCGGTCCTGGTCACCCGGCA
Source organism: Streptomyces camelliae (assembly GCF_027625935.1). NCBI lineage: Bacteria > Bacillati > Actinomycetota > Actinomycetes > Kitasatosporales > Streptomycetaceae > Streptomyces > Streptomyces camelliae. Next base: position 8,285,708 of record NZ_CP115300.1, on the reverse strand, counting down.
TCTGCGCGGCTCGCTGCCGTACCGCTCGATGTTCGAGACGACCATGCGTCCCGCGACCATGCACCGGCTGATGGACGCCCTCGCCGTGCTGCTGGTCCGCCTGCACCTGGCCGGCTTCGCGTGGGGCGACTGCTCGCTGTCCAACACGCTGTTCCGGCGGGACGCGGGCGCCTACGCCGCTTATCTGGTCGACGCCGAGACGGGCGACCTGCACCCGCAGCTGAGCCCCGGGCAGCGGGAGTACGACCTCGATCTGGCCCGGGTGAACATCAGCGGCGAGCTGCTGGACCTGGAGGCGTCCGGCGCGCTGCACCCGTCCGTCGACGCGGTGGAGTTCGGGCACGAGATATGCACCCGGTACGAGGGGCTCTGGCAGGAGCTGACCCGCACCTCGGTGTACCCGGCGGGCAAGTACCACTACATCGAACGCCGGATCCGCCGGCTGAACGAGCTGGGCTTCGACGTGGCCGAGATGCAGATCGAGCACTCCTCCAACGGGGACGCGGTCACCTTCGTGCCGAAGGTCGTCGACGCCGGCCACCACCAGCGCCAGCTGCTGCGGCTGACCGGCCTGGACACCGAGGAGAACCAGGCGCGGCGGCTGCTGAGCGACCTGGAGAGCTGGATGGCCACCCAGGACGACTACGCACCCGGCGATCCCCTCGCCGCCCGCCCGGAGGTGCTGGCCCACCGCTGGGTCCGGGACGTGTTCCGGCCGACCGTGCGGGCCGTGCCGCCCGAGCTGCGCGGCGCCATGGACCCGGCGGAGATCTACCACGAACTCCTGGAGCACCGCTGGTACCTCTCCGAGCGCGCGCAGCACGACATCGGCCTGGACACGGCCGTCCAGGACTACATCGCCAACGTCCTGCCGAAGGCGCGGGCGACCCTGGAGCCGACCGCCCCCGAGTAGCTCACTCGTGCGGGACCACGGCCACCGGGCACTCGGCGTGGTGCAGCACCCCGTGCGCGACCGAGCCGATCCGGGCGCCCACGGCCGAACGGTGCGCCCGCCGGCCGACGACCAGCAGCTGGGCCCGCGCGGCCGCCGAGAGCAGCACCTGGCCCGCGCTGCCCATCTCGACGTGCTCGGTCACCGGAACGCCGGGGAACCGCTCCCGCCACGGCGCGAGGGCCGCGCTGAGCGCCTCCTTCTCGTACGGTTCCAGACCGCCGGCGTCGTCCAGCAGCTTGAGCGAACCGGGGCTGTAGGCGAAGACCGGCGGCAGCGTCCACGCCCGTACGGCCCGCACGCCGGCGCCGCGGGCCGCCGCCGTCTCGAAGGCGAACCGCAGCACGGCCGCGCTGTCCTCGCTGTCGCCGTGCTGGCCGACGACGACGTCCCGTCCGGCCGCCTCGGCCGCGGGCCTGTCCTCTGCGCGGACCAGGACCACGGGCCGTGCCGTGCCGGCGATCACCTGCTGGCCGACCGAGCCGAGCAGGAAACCGACGACGGGCCCGTGTCCGCGCGAGCCCAGCACCAGCATCTCGGCGTCCGCCGCCGCGCGGACCAGCGCGTGCACGGGCTCGCCCTCGACGACGTCGACGGTCGTGACGAGCTGCGGATGCCGCTCGGCGACGGCCCGCACGGCCTCGGTCACCGCGTCCGACGCCCACCCCCGCTGGGTGCCGCGGTCGGCCGTGGCGAGCTGCTCGGCGTAGCGCCACGCGTGCACCACGCGCAGCGGCAGCCCCCGGCGTACGGCCTCCCGGCCGGCCCACGCCAGCGCGGCCAGGCTCTCCTGCGAACCGTCCACCCCTGCCGTGATCGGGCGTGTCATGCGTGGGCCTCCTCGTCGTCGCGGCGCGTCTCGCGCTGCCGGTGCCCGGGGCCGGGCTGCGGCACGCACGGCAACGATCATCCCCCGCCGGGCACCGCGCACGCCGAGCGGCGCGGTCCCCGTCGCATCCCGGGGCGAACCGGAGCGATCGAACATACGATGGCGGGGAACCGGTGCGGCGGTCCCCACGACGCGCGCCGCGGGAACCGATGCTCGGGGTGGGAGACGTATGACACAGGCCGCCGATACCGCGCGGACCGTCATCCTGACCGTGGACGACGACCCGGGAGTCTCCCGTGCCGTCGCCCGCGATCTGCGGCGGCGCTACGGCGAGTCGTACCGGATCGTGCGCGCGGAGTCCGGCGCGTCCGCGCTGGAGGCGCTGCGCGAGCTGAAGCTGCGCGGCGACCTGGTGGCCGTGATCCTGGCCGACTACCGCATGCCGCAGATGAACGGCATCGAGTTCCTGGAGCAGGCGCTCGACGTGTATCCGGGGGCGCGGCGGGTGCTGCTGACCGCGTACGCGGACACCAACGCGGCGATCGACGCGATCAACGTCGTCGACCTCGACCACTATCTGCTCAAGCCCTGGGACCCGCCGGAGGAGAAGCTCTACCCGGTCCTGGACGACCTGTTGGAGGCCTGGCGGACCAGCGCCTACCGGCCCGTGCCCAGCACCAAGGTGGTCGGGCACCGCTGGTCGGCGCGGTCGTCGGACGTGCGCGAGTTCCTGGCCCGCAACCAGGTGCCGTACCGCTGGTACTCGGTGGACGAGCCGGAGGGGCAGCGGCTGCTGAGTGCCGCCGGGCAGGACGGGCGGCGGCTGCCGCTGGTGATCACCCCGGACGGCACCGCCCTGGTCGAGCCGGAGGCGCCCGAACTGGCCGCGCAGGTGGGGCTGGCGACGACGCCCATGGCCGACTTCTACGACCTGATCGTCATCGGCGGCGGGCCCGCCGGGCTCGGCGCGGCCGTGTACGGGGCCTCCGAGGGGCTCAGGACCGTGCTGGTGGAGCGCTCGGCGACCGGCGGACAGGCCGGGCAGAGCTCCCGGATCGAGAACTACCTGGGCTTCCCGGACGGCGTCTCCGGCGCCCAGCTCACCGACCGGGCGCGGCGCCAGGCGGCCAAGTTCGGCGCCGAGATCCTGACCGCGCGGGAGGTGACCGGGCTGGAGGTCAACGGCGCCGCCCGCGTCGTACGGTTCGCGGACGGCACGGCGATCGCCGCGCACAGCGTGATCCTCGCGACCGGCGTGCAGTACCGGCAGCTGGAGGCCGCCGGCTGCGTCGATCTGACGGGCTGCGGGGTGTTCTACGGCTCGGCGCTGACCGAGGCGTCCGCCTGCCAGGGGCAGGACGTGTACATCGTCGGGGGCGCCAACTCGGCGGGCCAGGCGGCGATGTATCTGTCCCGGGGCGCGAAGTCGGTGACCGTGCTGGTGCGCGGACCCGACCTGTCGGCCTCGATGTCGCACTACCTGATCCAGCAGATCAATGAGGCGCCGAACATCTCCGTGCGCCCGCACACGGTCGTGACCGCGGCGCACGGCTCGGACCACCTGGAGCAGCTCACGCTGCGGGACACGGGGACCGGCGAGAGCGAACGGGTCGACGCCCAGTGGATGTTCGTGTTCATCGGCGCCGCCCCGCTCACCGACTGGCTGGGCGATTCCGTGCTGCGCGACGAGCGCGGGTTCATCCTGGCCGGACCCGATCTGACCGCCGACGGGCGGCCGCCGGCCGGCTGGGAGCTGGACCGGGCGCCGTACCACCTGGAGACCAGCGTCCCGGGCGTGTTCGTGGCGGGCGACGCCCGTGCCGAGTCCGCCAAGCGGGTCGCGTCCGCCGTCGGAGAGGGAGCCATGGCCGTGATGCTCGTCCACCGGTATCTGGAGCAGTCATGAGCGGGCGGATCATGCCGTGCAGCCCCAAGGAGATCGGCTCGCTGTTCCTCTTCGAGAAGCTGAGCCCCGAGCAGCTCGGGCGGCTGTGCAGCGACGGGCGGGTGGAGTTGTTCGAGCCCGGCCCGGTGTACACCGAGGGCGACGCCGCCACCTGCTTCTTCGTGATGATCGAGGGCACGGTGGTGCTCTCCCGCCGGGTCGGCGGCGACGATGTGGAGGTCACCCGTGCCTCCCAGCCCGGGGTGTACGCGGGCGCGATGCAGGCCTATCTCGGTGACCGGGTGCGGCAGGTGTACAACAACTCGATGCGGGTGACGGAGCCGACCCGGTTCTTCGTGCTGCCGGCGGACGTCTTCGCGGAGGTCATGACCGACTGGTTCCCGATGGCCGTGCATCTGCTGGAGGGGCTGTTCTTCGGGTCGAAGAGCACCCAGGCGGCGATCGGGCAGCGGGAGCGGCTGCTGGCGCTCGGCTCGCTGTCGGCGGGGCTCACGCACGAGCTCAACAACCCCGCGGCGGCGGCCGTACGGGCCACGGCCACGCTGCGCGAACGGGTCGCGAAGATGCGGCACAAGCTCGCCGTGATCGCCGAAGGTCCCTTCTCCCGCGATCAGTTGGCGGGCCTGATCGAGATCCAGGAGCGCACCGCGGAGCGGGTCGCCAAGGCCCCGGTGCTCAGTCCCCTGGAGGCCGCCGACCGGGAGGACCTGCTCACCGACTGGCTGGAGGACCACGGCATCGACTACGGCTGGCAGCTGGCGCCGACGTTCGTGCAGGCCGGGCTCGACGTCGACTGGCTGGAGCAGGTCGCGGCGGCCGTCGACGAGGAGATCCTGCCCGGGGCGGTCGCCTGGCTCAACTACACCATCGAGACCGAGCTGTTGATGAGCGAGATCGAGGACTCCACCACCCGGATCTCGCATCTCGTCGACGCGGCCAAGCAGTACTCGCAGCTCGACCGGGCCCCCTACCGGGTGGTCGACGTGCACGAACTCCTCGACAGCACCCTGCTGATGCTCTCCGGCAAGATCGGCTCGGGCATCGAGGTCGTCAAGGAGTACGACCGCACGCTCCCGCCGGTGCCCGCGTATCCGGCGGAGCTGAACCAGGTGTGGACCAACCTGATCGACAACGCGGTCTCCGCCGTCAACAGCGCGGGCGGCACGGGCACGTTGACCGTGCGGACCGCGCTCGACCACGAGCGGCTGCTGGTGGAGTTCCGGGACACCGGGCCCGGGGTGCCGGCGGAGATCAGGAGCCGGATCTTCGACCCGTTCTTCACCACGAAACCGGTCGGCGAGGGCACCGGGCTGGGCCTGGACATCTCCTGGCGGATCGTCGTCAACAAGCACCACGGCACGCTGCGCGTGGAGTCGGTGCCCGGCGACACCCGCTTCCAGGTGCTGCTCCCGCTGACCGCCGAGACACCCGAAGAGGACGCGCAGGAAGCCGAGGAACGCGTATGAACGACGTCGAGGGACTCGACCCGACCGCCGCGCCCAGCGGCACCGGGTGCCTGGAGTGCGAGGAGGCCGGCGGCTGGTGGTTCCACCTGCGCCGCTGCGCGCAGTGCGGGCACATCGGCTGCTGCGACGACTCCCCCGCCAAGCACGCCACCGCCCACTACCACGCCACCGGGCACCCGGTGATCCGGAGCTTCGAGCCGGGCGAGGAGTGGTTCTGGAACTACGCCACGGACGAGCTGTACGCCTCGGGGCCCGAACTGGCCCCGCCGGCCAGCCATCCGGCCGACCAGCCGGTACCGGGCCCGGCGGGACGGGTGCCGGCGAACTGGGCGGAGACGCTGCGCTGATCCGTACCCGGCCGCACGCACGGCGTGGTCGGTGGCCCGTGTCACCATAGGCGCGTGTCACAGATCGTCTTCAGTGCGCCGCCCTTGATCGGGCGGGACGAGGAACTGGCCCGGCTCCTAGGCGTGCTGGAGCGTGCCCGGGGCGGTGAGGCGCGGGGTGTGCTGGTCGCCGGGGACGCGGGGGTCGGCAAGACGCGGCTGCTGGACGAGGTCGCCGGGCGGGCGGAGCGGGCGGGGACGACCGTCGTCACCGGGCACTGCGTGGACCTCGGGGACGTCGGCCTGCCGTATCTGCCGTTCACCGAGATCCTCGGCGCGCTCGCGGCCGACGCGCGCTTCACGTCCGTGCTGGCCGCGCATCCGGTGGTGGACCGGCTGCTGGGCGCGGGCACGGACGCGGCGGACGGTCCGGACGGCCGGCTGCGGCTGTTCGAGGACGTCGCCGGGCTGCTGGCCGAACTGGCCGCCGTGGCACCGCTGCTGCTCGTCCTGGAGGATCTGCACTGGGCCGACCAGTCGTCCCGGGACCTGCTGCGCTTCCTGCTCAGCCGGGGCATGCCGCACCGGCCGGGCAGCGGCGCCCCCGGCCGGCGCCTGACGGTCCTCGCCTCGTACCGGGCGGACGATCTGCACCGCCGCCACCCCCTGCGCCCGCTGCTCGCCGAGCTGGTCAGGCTGCCGGCCGTGGAGCGCCTGGAGCTGCGGCCGCTGCCGGACCCGGAGGTCGCGCGGCTGGTGCGGGCCCTGGAGGACCGTCCGCTGTCCGAGTCCGTCGTACGCGGCATCGTGGCCCGCGCGGAGGGCAACGCGTTCTACGCGCAGGAGCTGTTCGCGGCTTCCGGCGCCGACTGCGGCGGGGTGCCGAGCGGGCTCGCGGATCTGCTGCTCATCCGGGTCGAGCAGCTGTCCGAGACCGCCCAGCAGGTGCTGCGGACCGCCGCGGTGGCCGGGCGCCGGGTGGAGCACGACCTGCTGCGCGATGCCGCCGGGCTCCCGGACGACGAGCTGGAGTCGGCGCTGCGCGAGGCCGTCGGACGGCAACTGCTCGTCCCCGGACCGGCGGACACCTACGCCTTCCGGCACGCGCTGACTCGCGAGGCGGTCTACACCGATCTGCTGCCCGGCGAGCGGTCCCGGCTGCACGGCGCGTACGCCCGGCTGCTCGCCGCGCGGGGCCGGGCCCCGGAGACCGCCGCCGAGCGCGCGCATCACGCCCGCGAGAGCCACGACCTGCCCGGGGCGCTCGCCGCCTGTCTGGAGGCGGCCGACCACGCCCGGCGGCTGGGGGCGCCCGCCGAGGAGCTGCGGCATCTGGAGACCGCCCTGGACCTGTGGCCCTCGGTGCCGGAGCCCGAGCGGCCGGGGGCGGCGGGCCGGGACCGGATCGCCCTGACCCTGCGCGCCTCGGCGGCGGCCGCGCACGCCGGGGACGCGCACCGCGCGGTCGCGCTGACCCGTGCCGCACTCGCCGGGATCGGCCGGGACGCCGATTCCGAACTGGCCGCCCGGGTGCGGTACACCCTCGCGGGGAACCTGCTGAGCGTGGACAGCCTGACGGCGGCGTACCGCTACAGCAGCGAGGCGCTGGCCCTGATCCCCGCCGAGCCGCCGTCCCGGACGTGGGTGTGGGCGGCGGCCACGCATGTCGCGGCGGCCCGGCAGGTGGGCGAGGACGAGACCGCGCTGCGCGTCGCCCGGCAGGCCCTGCCCGTCGCCGAGGACCTGGGCGTGACCGGCGCCCAGGCCGACCTGCTGATCTCCCTCGTCGGCCTCGACGGGGCGAGCCGGGGCACCCGCGAGGGCAGGGAGCGGCTGCACCGGGCCCGGGAGCTGGCCCGCTCCGCCGGGCACGCTCCGGTGGAGATGCGCGCGCTGTTCAACCTGGCCGTCGGTGCCTTCGAGAGCGGTGACCTCGAAGCCTGCCTGTCCCTGCTCGGCGAGGGCCTGGACCGGGCGCGCCGGGCCGGGCTGCTGTCCTCGACGTATCCGCTGGGCCTGCGCTATCTGCGGCTGCTGGCGCTGTACACGCTGGGCCGCTGGGACGAGTGCCTGGCCGCCGCGGCCGACCCGGCGGTGCCGGCCCCGGCGAGCGCCGGCTTCGCCGACAGCCCGGTGCTGTACGTGGCGCTGGCACGCGGCGAGGAGAGCGCCGTCGCCGGGGCCCGCGCGCTGCTGGCGGGCCCGTTCGACTGGATGGGCACGCTGGTGGCCGGGGTCGTCCTCACCGACGCGGCCGCGCGGGCCGGCGATCCGCAGGCGGCGGTCGAGCACATGCGGGAGGCGGCCGCGGCCCTGTCCGACGAGACGACACACCGGCCGGGTGTGCTGGTCCGGCTCGCCGCGCTGTGTCTGACGGCGGTGGCCGACCGCACGGCCGAGCCGCGCCGGGCCGGCGACGACCGGGAGTTCGCCCGCTGGACGGACACGGCGACCGAACTGGTGGAGCTGGCGCGCGCGACGGCCGCCTCGGGCAAGGAGGGCCGCACGCGGGGCCCGGAGGGGGAGGCCTGGCTGGCCCGCGCCGAGGCGGAGTGGGCGACGGCCGTGTCCGGGCCGGATCCGGCGGCCTGGGCGAAGGCGGTCGCCGCGTTCGGGTACGGCGACGTGTACGAGCAGGCACGCTGCCGGGTCCGGTTCGCCGAGGCGCTGCTTGCCCGGGAGCGCCGTACCGAGGCGGCGGAGCAGATACGGCTCGCCCGCGAGACGGCGGCCCGGCTCGGCGCGGCGCCGCTGCTGGAGCGGATCGACGCGCTGTCCCGCCGGGACCACCAGGCCGCTGCCGCTGCCCCCACCGTGTCCCTCACCGCCCGGGAGCGGGATGTACTGCGGCTGCTCGCGCGGGGCCGCAGCAACCGGCAGATCGGCGAGGAGCTGTTCATCACCGGCAAGACGGCGAGCGTGCACGTCTCCAACATCCTGGCCAAACTGGGCGCGGCGAGCCGTACGGAGGCGGTGGCGATCGCCTACCGCACAGGGCTGATCGCGCCGGAGCCGGCCGGGTCGGGCTGACCGGGCCGGCCCTCGGTCAGCGGGCGCAGTCCAGGCGGCCGAGGTCGACGGCGTCGGCCAGGGCCCGCATTCCCTTGTCGTTGGGGTGCAGATGGTCGCCGCCGTCGAAGAACGGCAGGATCCGCTCGGGGTCGTAGGGGCTGCGCAGGGCGCGGTCGAAGTCGGTCACGGCGTCGACGTCATGGCTGGTGCGCAGGTACCGGTTGACCTCCTGGCGTACGGTCTCGGCGGCCGGGTCCCATTCGGGCCAGCCCTTGAACGGGCCGACCGTGGCGACGACGACGCATTTTCCGGCCGCGTGGGCCCGGCGTGCGATCTCCCGGTACCCGGCGATCAGATCGGCCGCGGTGACGCCGGTGTGCGCCTTGATGTCGTTCACGCCCTCGAAGAGGAAGACGGTGCGCACGCCGGGCAGGGACAGCACGTCCCGGTCCAGCCGGTGCAGGGCGCTCTGCCCGGCGCCGTCCGCGAGGACCTTGTTGCCCGAGATCCCTTCGTCGGCGACGCCCTTGATGCGGGTCCGGGCGGTGATCAGGCGGCGCGCGAGGTAGTCGGGCCAGCGGCGGTTCCGGTCGCCGGTCGACTGCCAGCCGTCGGTGATCGAGTCTCCGAGCGCGGCCACGGCCCGGGTGGCCGCACGGGACGGCCGTACGGACACGGCGTCGAGGTACCACCAGGAGCCGGTCGTCCGCGTCCAGTTGGTGTCGCTCTCCTCGGCGGTGTGGTCGCCCTGGCCGGTGTACGACGTCTGCATCGCCATCCCGTGGCCGCCGGCCGGGCCGGCCGCGTCCGGGGTGTGCAGGCTGACGGCGAGGTCGGTGCCGGCGGGGACGCTGCCGGGCAGCGGATCGCTCCAGGCCAGGGCGCCCGCGGGCACGGTGACCGTGCGGGAGCCGCCGAAGGTCAGCCGCCGGTTGCTGCCGGGGCGCAGGGCGGCGCCGTGGTCGCGCAGGCCGGCCCAGACACTGTCCACCGTCAGCGGGCGGTCGCCGAAGGCGTTGGTGACACGGACGCGCAGGCCGCTGCCGCCGACGCTGGTGTGCACGATCAGCCGGTAGTCCGCGTCCGCCGTACCCGTGCCGACCCGGTCCGCGCTCGCCGCCCAGGTGACGACCCCGGAGGCGCGGGTGGCGGTGGCGGGCAGGGGTTCGGCCGCCTGGTCGGGTGCGGACTGGCAGACGGCGGCGGTCAGCAGGGCGGCGACGACGCGGCAGCCGCGTCCGATCGGGCCGCTCACCGGGCGAAGTCCCGGAGCGTGACGGACTCGCCGGGGCGTATGCGGACGGTCCGGGACTGCCCTGCGTATCCCACGGAGGTCATGGTCCCGCCGATGCTGCGGATCCGCACCTCGGTGGGTGTCCCGTTCCGCCAGTGGAGGTCGACGACGAACCCGCCGCGGGCCCCGGCCCCGGTCACCGAGCCGACCGCCGCCCAGGCGTCCGGCAGGGCCGGCAGCAGTTCGAGGTGCCCCGGGCGGGAGTACAGCAGCATCTCGGTGACGGCGGCCGGGGTACCGAGGTTGGCGTCGATCTGGAAGATGCCCCGGCCCGGGGAGGTCTCGTAGATGTCGAAGAGGTTGGGGGCGCTGCCGTTGCCGCCGTGCTCGGAGGGGCGCAGGTTGGTGACGACGAGCTGGTAGGCCTTGTCGGCGTTCTTCAGCCGGGCCCAGCACAGGGCGCGCCAGGCGTTGGCCCAGCCGAAGCTGTTCATGCCGCGTGCGGTGAGCAGGGCGGTGGCGCCGGTGACGATGCCGGCGGGGGTGGAGCCGTCGGGCCGGATGCGGTCGCCGGGGAACAGGCCGATGAGGGGGGAGAGATGCCGGTGGGTGGTCTCGCCGAGGTCGTCCGGGGACATCCACTCCTCCAGCCGGCCCGTCTTCGGGCTGACCACGGGCAGGTACAGCCGCTCGCGCAGGGCGCCGACGGTGGCCGCGTAGTCGGCGTCCCGCCCCAGCTCGGCTGCCGCCGTGCGGTAGTTGCCGAAGAGCGCCCACACCAGTTCCTGTGCGTAGGTGATGCCCTTGGCGTCGAGCGGGCCCTGTTCCGGGGACCAGTCGCTGTCGGCGACGAGGACCTCCCGGCCGGTGTCCGGGAGGGTGGTGGTGAGCAGCCGGGCCTCCCAGAACTCGCAGGCGCCCTTGAGCAGCGGGTAGATCTTCGCCAGGTGCGTACGGGAGTGGGTGAACTCGTAGTGTTCGAAGAGGGTGTTGGCCAGCCAGGCGTTGCCGGCCGGGTGCCACCACCAGCCCCCGCCGCCGTTGGGATTGGTGGAGATGGCCAGGGTCCAGCCGGCGTTCCTCCCGCTGGAGTTGCGGTAGCGGTTGCGCGGGTCGCCGAAGAGGCGCCGGGTGAGGTCGGTCCAGGAGGGCAGCTGGGCGAGGCAGTAGTCGGTGAGGGCGTCGAAGCACGGGGACAGGCCCGCCCGGTCGGCCGTCCAGTAGTTCATCTGGAGGTTGATGTCGGTGTGGTAGTCGCCCATCCAGTCCGGGTCGTTGCCGTCGAGCCAGAGCCCCTGGAGGCCGAGCGGCAGGCTGCCCCGGGAGCCGGAGATCATCAGGTAGCGGCCGAACTGGACGTAGACGGCCTCCAGTTCGGGATCGGGCTCGCCGTCCCGGGCGCGGGCCTGGATCCGCTCCCAGGTGTCGAGGGAGCGCTGCCGGTCGGTGGACGTGCCGAGGGAGAGGCTGAACCGGTCGAAGAGAGCGCGGTGGTCGGCCGTGTGGGTGCGCAGCAGGGTGTCGGCGGAATGCCGGGCGGCGGCGCGGACCTTGGCGCGGGCCAGGGAGCGGGGATCGAGGGACGGGTCGCGGTAGTGGGCGGTGGCGTCCGGCGCGTAGTCGGTGCCGCCGCTGAGAATCACGGTCAGCTCGCGGCAGCCGGAGAAGATGAGGTGATCACCATCGACTCGGACGCTGCCGCCGTTGCCGTGGGCGGTGACCGCGGCGCCGTACGTCAGCCCGTTGGGGAAGGACCCGGTGAAGGAGTCGGCGGCTCCCCCGGTCTCGCCGTGGGTGCCTTGCAGGGTGAGGGTGCCGGTGTACTGTCCGCCGCCGTCCTGGGTGAAGTGCAGCACGATCACGTCGTCGGGGCGGCTGGCGAACAGCTGCCGCCGGTAGGTGACCCCGGAGCGGACGTACGACGTCGTCACCACGCCCTGGGCGAGGTCGAGGGTGCGGCGGTAGCCGGAGACGGCGGACAGGTCGTGGCCGGGCAGGTCGACGGCGAGCCGGGCGAGCAGGGTGAGGGATCCGAAGTCGTCCCGTCCGTAGGGGAATTGACCGTCGGCGTCCAGGGTGTCGTTGCGGCCGCCGGTCCACATCGTGGCGTCGGTGACGAGGAGGAGTTCCCGGCCGGGGTCGTTGGTCGCGAGGGCCCCGAGCCGGCCGTTGCCGATGGGCAGCCCCTGGGTGATGAGCGAGTGCTCGTCGGCGGGGGCCTGCCACCAGAGCCGGTGGCGGGGGTCGGGCGCGACGGCCTCGGCGGGGCGCTGCGGGGCGGCGCCGGCGGTGAAGGCGGGGAGTGAGGCGAGGGCTCCGGTGGTGGCGGCGAGGGCGAGGAAGCCGCGTCTGCTGGGCAGGGTGTCCATGGCGGGCTCCGATCACGGGCGAGGAGACTGGGGCACGTCGATGCGGTCGATGTCCGGTGCGTAGTCCGAACCGCTGTCGAAGGTCACGGTGTTGGCGCCGGCCTTCAGGGTGACGGGGACGCTCACGGTCTCGACGGTCCCCCAGTCACCGGTCGAGGGGAAGCGATGGGACGCGGCGGCACCGGAGTCGGCCGAGATGTTGACCGAGCGGGCGTCGCCGCTGACGTAGGCGACCTTGATCAGGTAGGTGCCGGGGCGGTCCACGACGATGTCGTTGAAGCGGAGGGCGCCGCCGAGGTAGAGGTTGCCGACCTTCTTGCCGCCGGAGCAGACGGAACAGTCGGCGACGGAGGCGTTGCCGCTGAGGGTGTTGGCGGTGGACTCGGCCTCGTAGGCGGTGGTCGTGAGGGCGCTGCCGTGCGGGGTGAGCGTGAACAGGCGCGAGCCGTGGGCGGGCAGGGCCTCGGTGATCCTGTTCCGGTGCGTGCCGAGGTTCTCGTGGTTCCACAGGTCCCGTACGGCCGCCCTGCCGGTGAAGCCGAGGGCGGAGAAGTCGGCGGTGACGGCGGCGGGGCTGTCGGCGAGGTTGAACAGGGCCACCGTGTATGTGCCGTTGGGGTTCTTCGCGGCCCAGACCTGCTGCGGGTCGGAGGGCGTGACCGGCCGGGCGGGCGGGGTGTCGCCCTGGTCGACGGCAATGACCTCACGGTTGGTGAGGAGCCTGACGCCGTAGTCGTCCAGCCCGGTCAGGTCGTCACCGGTGTAGAGCGGGGACTTGGCGATGGCCCACAGGGTGGCGTAGCTCTGCCGTTCCGCCTTGGTGAGGCCGTCCATGGCGCCATTGCCGACGTCGAGGGAGTCGAGGTCGTTCCAGCCGCCGGGGCCCGCGTGCCGGGTCCAGCCGGGGGTGTCGTCGAAGCGGTCGTCGACCGAGTTGTCCCAGGTGACAAGGGTGTTGCAGTAGCACTCGACATCGGTGTCGATGCGCCAGCCGTTGGAGTACCTCTTCCAGTCGGCGGCGTGGCCGATGTCCAGGGACCAGGAGAGCTCCAGATGGACCGGGCGGCCCGTGGCGGCCAGTGCCCGCTGCCAGGCGGCCACGTCGGCGACGTTGTCGTAGTTGTCCCCGTTCTTGAAGGAGCCGGGGCCCACGCCGTCGAGCTTGAGGAAGTCATAGCCCCATGAGGCCAGCAACTGGGCCTGGGAGTCTATGTACTTCTGGGCGCAGGGCTTGCCCAGATCGAGTTTGTAGGCGCTGTCCCAGCCGTTGGTGGTGCGCAGGTCGCCGTAGACGATGTCGGCGGTGGTGCAGCCGTCGGCGTGCCATACGGGGACCTTGCCGTCGCCGTAGGCCTCCTTCTCCAGGCCGACCGGCAGATAGATCCCGGCCTTCAGGCCGAGCGCGTGGATGCGGTCGGCGACCGCCTTCATGCCGTGCGGGAAGCGGTGTGGGTCGGCCTGCTGGCGTGCGTAGCCGTCGAACTCGGGCTTCCAGGTGGTGTCCATCCACCACCCGGCGTCGATGTTGACGTACTCGTAGCCGTACGGCTTCAGCCGTACGGCCAGCGCACCGGCCTGCTTCAGGACGTTCGCCTCGGTGAGGTAGCTGTAGTCGCCGTCCGGGTTGAGGCCCGGGTACCTGGAGGACTGCATGCTCCAACTCGACCAGCCCATATAGGGTTTGGCCGCCGTGACCGGGGCGGTCTCGGCGTGGGCGGTGGCGGGGGCGGCGGTGGCGAGGCCTGCGGTGAGGGCCAGGACGACGGCGGCTCTGAGCCCGCGGGCGGGCAGGACGGAGTACGAGGGTGACCGCATGGGCCGTACCTCCTGGGTGGGTTCGGGTAGGGGCGGCTCAGCCCTGTCCGATGCCGGGGGGCTGGGTGATGAAGGACTGGATCGCGACGGCCGCGGCGCCGCGCGCCCACTGCTCGAAGGGCAGCGGGCGGGTCAGGACGTCGCAGCGGGCGGCGGAGCCGAAGGCGGCCGCGGTGAACGCCTGGCGGATCCGGCCGGCGAAGAGGTCGTAGGCGGCGAGCCCCTCGCCGGAGATGATCACGCGCTCGGGGCCGAGCAGATTGGCCACGGTGGCGATGCCCCGGCCGATGGCCTCCCCGGCCCGCGCGTACACCTCCCGGGCCCCGGGCACGCCTTCGTGTGCGAGTGCCACCGCCTGTGCGCTGTCGTCCACTTGACGTCCCGTCACCTCGCGCATGCGGGCGACGATCGCGGACTCGCCGGCGATCGCCTCGACACAGCCCCGGTTGCCGCAGTGGCACTCGGGTCCGGCGGGGTCCACGACGACGTGCCCGATCTCCCCGGCCACGCCATGGGCGCCGGCGACCACCTGCCCGTGCACGACGAGTCCGCAGCCGATGCCCGCGCCGACCGTCACGAGGGCGAAGCCGGCGAGTCCCGCGCCGGCGCCGAACCACTGCTCGGCGACGGTCAGCGCGCGCACGTCGTTGTCGACGGTGACGGGCAACCCGGTGGTGGTGGCGGCGAGTTCGGCGAGCGGCACGTCCCGCCAGTCCAGGAACGGCGAGTAGCGTACGACGCCCTCGGCGCGGTCGACGTCGCCGGAGACGGCGATGCCGAGCCCGGCCACCGGGGCGTCCGACTCGGCCGCGTGGGCGAGGAGTTCCTGGACGAGGCCGGCGATCGAGGTCAGCACGGCCCCGGGCGCGCGGTCCGGCAGGGGCCTGCGGCGGTCGAGGCGGATACGGCAGCACAGGTCCGTCAGGACGGCGATCAGCTCGGTGCCGGTGACCTTCACGCCGAGGAACAGGGCCCGTTCACCGTTGACCCGGACCAGGGTGGCGGGCCGGCCCGGGGTGGGCCGAGCGTCCTCGTCGGCGTCCTCCGCCAGATAACCGGCGGCGAGCAGGGGACGTACGGCCTTGGTGACCGCGGCCGGGGACAGGCCGGCCCGGCGGCCCGCCTCCAGACGGGTCAGCGGGCCGTGGGACAGCACCGTCGTGAAGACCTGCGAGACGGCCGGCGTGGGTGCCGGGAAGGTCTCGGCGTGCGGGGTCGAGGGCATGGCCGGGAACCTAGGGCCGTTATTTTCCGCTGTCAATAAAAGAAACAGAGGCTGTTACGGAGGCAGTTGGGGCGCACACGTGTCCCGGACATGCGGATGCCCCGCGCGCGGCGGGGCATCCAGGGGTACGGCGGTTCCGTACGACGGTGACGTCAGTGACGGGCGGCCGGCGTGTTGGCGACGGTGACGTTGACCGCGGCCCACGCCGTGTCCACCGTCTTGTACTCGATGCTGTTCGCGCCGTACAGGTCCTGGGCCGCCTTCAGCGTCGCGATGCGCGCCTGGTGGAAGTCGGTCGTGGAGACCATGTAGCGGGTGAGCGCACGGTAGAAGATGGCGGTGGCCTTGGCGCGGCCGATGCCCTTGACCGTGGCGCGGTTGTACGTCGGCGAGTCGTAGGCGACGCCGTTGATCGTCTTCTTGCCGCTGCCCTCGGCGAGAAGGTAGTAGGCGTGCGAGGAGACACCGGAGCCCGCGTGCACCTCGGTGTAGTAGGCGTCCGGCGACCAGTAGTCGATGGTGTGCTCAAGCTTGTCGAGCGACGGGTGGTCGAGGCGGCGCAGGAACTTCTGCGCGAGGCCCAGCTTCTCGCCGATCAGGTAGTCCGGCGTGTCCTTGGGGTTGTTGGCGTAGAACTCGACGTTCGAGCCGAAGATGTCCGCGAGGGACTCGTTCAGCGCGCCGGGTTCGCCGTACTGGTTGCCCTTGGCGTCGACGAAGGTCGGCTCCAGCTTCGCGGTCGCGTCGACCACGCCGTGGGTCAGCTCGTGGCCGGTGACGTCGAGGACGACGAGCGGCTTCTTGAAGGTCTTGCCGTCGCCGTCGCCGTACAGCATGCAGGTGCAGGTCGGGTCCCAGAAGGCGTTGGCGACCTTGCTGCCCCAGTGGACCATGCCCTGGGCGGCCTTGCTGTTGTCGGCGATGCCCTTGCGGCCGAAGGCGGCCTTGTAGAAGTCCAGGGTCTTGGTGATGCCGTACTGGGCGTCCGCGGCGGCGCTGGCCCGGTTGCCGGTGGTGCCGTTGCCCCACACGTCGGTCGTGCTGGTGAACGCCGTGCCCGCGCTGAACTTCTCGGTGTACGTGCCCTTGGCGTCACGCGTCTCGGTGCCGTACCGGCTCGGGTCCTTGAGCCGGTAGTGGCCCTTGGAGGTGGCCGTGGTGGTCAGGCCGACGCTGCCCACGAAGAGGGTCTTGCCGGTGCCCCTCGCGGGCGAGGGGTACGTGGTGGCACCGGAGACGCCGGAGCCGAGCAGGCCGGCCTCGGGGGCGGCCGTGCCGGTGGCCGGGTCGAGCGTCTCGCCGCGCCCCCGCAGGTCGGCGAGCAGCTTCGGCGACAGGAACTCGTCGCTGTCGGGCGTGTTGCTGCGCACCTTGCCGGTGACGGCGTCGACGACGACGGTGCTGGTGCCCTGCCGGTCGGTCACCGTCACCTGGTAGGCGAGGGCGGCGGCGCCGTCGCGGGCGTCGACCACGAGCTGGGCGCTGCCTGCCTCGCCCTTGGCGGCCTGGGCGGCCTTGGCGGCGGCCTGGTCCGCGGTCAGCCTGGCCCGGGAGGCGGCCGGCGCTACGGCGTGGTCGGCCGCGCGGGTCACGCCCGTGTAGGCCAGCGTGCGGTCGAGGTGGACGACGAGGTCGCCGCCGAGCACCGGCATGCCGCTCAGCGTCCGGACGAAGCGCACGTGCCGGGCGCCCTCGGGGTCGATCATCACGTCCTGGGCGTGCAGTTCGTCGCCCTTCGAGACGCCGGTCGCCGAGGCGTGCGCGAAGGCCGCGGCCTGCGCCGCCTTCACCACCGCCGAGGCGTTCGTGCCGGCGGACGCGGCGGACCGCTCCACCCCCGTGCCGGAGCCCGCGAAGGCCGTACCGGCCAGTCCCGTGGCAGCGGTCGTCACCGCGATGGCGACGGCTACGCCGCGTATGTGCGGTCTACGCACTGATCAGGGTTCCTTCGTTCGAAGGCGGCCGGGATCGCCAACCGCCTTGAGACGCGGCGCTGTTCGGCACCACGGGGGCTGGTCGGGCCCCGAGGACAACCCTTACGGATCAGTCATGTCCACGTAAAGTCGGAATGATCCAATTCGCGAACTTCTATGTAATTCCTTTACGAACGGGCGCCACGA
Source organism: Streptomyces camelliae (assembly GCF_027625935.1). Classification (NCBI taxonomy): domain Bacteria; kingdom Bacillati; phylum Actinomycetota; class Actinomycetes; order Kitasatosporales; family Streptomycetaceae; genus Streptomyces; species Streptomyces camelliae. Next base: position 8,268,454 of record NZ_CP115300.1, on the reverse strand, counting down.
AGTGATCACAATCTGATCAGCTGCGTGTCGGCTGTGGAGACGTGGCGTCAATCCCTTAGGTTCCAGGGCCGGAATGTGACCGATGTCGCATCACATGTCGTACGGACGGGAGTGGGTGCCGGATGGTGTCAGCAAGGGTGGGGCAAGGTGCGGTCCTCGGCGCGATCGCGCTGTCGCTTCTCGCGGTTCCGGCACGGGCCGCGACGGCGGAGCCGGACACGCCGAGGGGAGCGTCGCTCGCGGCGCCCGACACCGCGGGGGTGGCCGCGGCGCTGAAGTCGTCGGTGGAGGCGGGCGCGCCGGGTGCCATGGCACTGATCGACGACCACGGCAAGACGTACAAGGTGACCCGCGGCCTCGCCGACCGCGGCACCCGGCGGGCCCTCAGCACCGACGACCGGTTCCGTATCGGCAGCGTCACCAAGACCTTCTCGGCCGTCGTCCTGCTCCAGCTCGCCGACGAACACCGGCTGGCACTCGACGCGCCGGTCAACCACTATCTGCCGAAGCTGCTGCCGGACGACCGGATCACCGTCCGCCAGGTGCTCGGCCACCGCAGCGGGCTGTACGACTACACCAATGACATGTTCGCCGACAGCGTCGCCGGCTTCGAGGCGGTGCGGAACAAGGTCTTCACCTACCGTCAGCTGGTCGAGCTCTCCCTGAAGAAGCCCCGCACCAACGCGCCCGGCGCCGCGTACTCCTACTCCAACACCAACTTCGTCATCGCCGGGATGCTCATCGAGAAGCTCACGGGTCAGTCCGTGCGGACCGCGTACGAGGACCGCATCTTCAAGCCCCTCAAGCTGCGCGACACGTTCTACGTCCACCCCGAGACCACGATCCCCGGCCGGTACGCCCACGGCTACCTCACCCCCGACACTGCCGGTGAGCCGCTGGTCGACGCCACCGTCCAGACCGTGTCCTGGGCACAGAGCGCGGGGGCGATCATCTCCAGCGCGCGGGATCTGGACACGTTCTACTCCGCGCTGCTGAGCGGCAGGCTGATGTCCGCCGCGCGGCTCGGCGAGATGGAGCGGTTCAGCGCGGTGAACGCGACGACCGCGTACGGGCTCGGGCTGCGGCGGCGTGCGCTGTCGTGCGGGGTGTTCGTGTACGGGCACACCGGGATCGTGCAGGGGTACTACACGTATGCCTTCGCCACGAAGGATGGTTCACGCAGTGTCGCGGCTGTCGCCAACACGTCCAACAACGGGCAGGTGCAGAGTGCGATGGGGGGTGTGCTGGAGTCCGCGTTCTGTGGGGCGGCGAAGTCGGCCAAGGGCTTGGGGGCGGCAAGCGGGGAACTCCTCCATGAGGGCCGGGCGTTGTCCCCGATGTGACCAGTGAGCTTGTCGCCGGGGGCAATGTGCCGCTGCCCGGTGGTGTGCTGCGGCTTCGGGTGGCCGGCGGCTTCGATGTGTCCGCTCTCGTCACCGGGGCGGACGGCAAGGTCGGGTCCGACGGCGACTTCGTGTTCTACAACCAGCCACAGGCGCCCGGTGTCCGGCTGCTCGGTGACGCCCTGGCCGTCGAGCCGGGGCGGCTGCGGGCCGGGGCGTGCCGGGTCACCGTCGTCGTGAGTGCCGCCGAGCCGGGGACGCCGCTCGGACGGTGGCCCGCTCCCCGGCTTGAGGTCACGGACGCCTCCGGTCGTACGGTGGCCCGGTTCGTACCGCCGCGGCCCGGTTCGGAGACCGTGCTGCTGCTCGCCGAGCTGTATCTGCGGCCCGGCACCGGGTGGAAGCTGCGGGCGATCGGGCAGGGGTACGCCGACGGGCTGGCCGGGCTCGCCCGGGACTTCGGGGTGGAGGTCGGCGAGGACGGCTCCACCACCGAGGACAGCTCCCCTGCCGATGCCGACTTCCTTCGGCTGGTCAACTCCGCGCGTACGCAGGCCGGTTCGGTGCGCATCGCTCTCGAACCGCGTCTCGTGTCCGCCGCCCGGTCGCATGCGCGTGCCATGGCGGACGCCGGGCGGCTGGGGGCCGAGGGGCGGGACGGGGTGTCGGTGCATCAGCGGATCACCGGGGCCGGGTACGCGTACATCAGGGTCGGGGAGCATCTGGTCTCGGGGCCGCGCACTCCGGACGAGTTCGTGGAGTACTGCCTGGGATCGGAACGGTCCCGGCGGATCCTGCTCGATCCCGGGTTCCGGCATGCCGCACTCGCCCACGCCGACGCCGGGGACCGGTACTGGACCGCCTTGTGGGCCGCTCCGCTGACCCCGGAGGCGCTGGACCGCGCGGCCGCCGAGGTCCTCGCGCTCACCAACACCGAGCGCCGGCGGGCCGGGCTGGCCCTGCTGGCCGTCGATCCACAGCTCACGGCCGCGGCGCAGGCGCACTGTGCGGACATGGTGGCCCGGGACTTCTACGACCATGTCTCCCCCCGGCGGCGCCCAGCCGTGGGACCGGGCCGCCGCGGCGGGTTCCCGGCTGCGGACCATCGGCGAGAACATCGCCTGCGGACAGCGCAGTGCCGCCGAGGTCGTGGCGGGCTGGATGAACAGCCCCGGGCACCGGGCCAACATCCTCAAGCGGGAGTTCGGCCACATCGGCATCGGCTTCGCGGGCGGCGGCCGGGCGGGCACCTACTGGTGCCAGCTGTTCGGTGGCTGACCGGCCACTTTGCGTGATCTTGGCGGAACGACTGCTTCCGGGACACCATGCCCGGCATGAAGGGTGATCTCTTTTCCAGTGCGCACGTGGTGCAGCCGGCCGTGGCGCCGGGCATGTCCGTCGAGAACGCCAAGTGCCTCCGCTACGCGGTGAGCGGCGAGATGTACGCCCGCCAGGGCGCGATGGTCGCCTACCGGGGCGACCTGAAGTTCGAGCGCAAGGGCCAGGGCGTCGGCGGCATGCTGAAGCGTGCGGTCACCGGTGAGGGGCTGCCCCTCATGGCGGTGCGCGGGCAGGGCGAGGCCTGGTTCGCGCACGAGGCGCAGAACTGCTTCATCGTCGAGGTCGAAGCGGGTGACCGGTTCACCGTCAACGGGCGCAACGTGCTGTGCTTCGACCCCTCGTTGTCGTACGAGATCAAGACGGTGAAGGGGTCGGGCATCGCCGGCGGCGGGCTGTTCAACAGCGTGTTCAGCGGGCAGGGCCGGCTCGGTCTGGTCTGCGAGGGCAATCCGCTGGTCATCCCGGTCTCCGCGCAGGCCCCGGTGTACGTCGACACGGACGCGGTGGTCGGCTGGACCGCGCAGCTGCAGACCTCGCTGCACCGCTCCCAGTCCATCGGGTCGATGCTGCGCGGCGGTTCGGGCGAGGCCGTGCAGCTGATGCTCCAGGGCGAGGGCTTCGTCGTGGTGCGACCGAGCGAGGCGACCCCGCAGAAGGCCCAGCAGCACTGAGCCGGCACGCCCTCAGCACGTGATCCACGTCGCACGGGCAACCTCCGTCGCCGTACGCGCGTCTTGACCGGCAACAGAGCGATGCGCCCCGGCTCCCGGGCCGGGGCATCTTTTCGATCCCCTATACACGGGATGTATACACGACATCTATACATGTCGTGTATAGAAAGGTGCGTATGTACGGCAAGGCTTTCGCCCCGGAGTACCAGGGCGCCCTGACCTCCCTCTCCGTGAACTCCTCGCTGGTCGACGTGCTGGCCGAGGCCACCGCGCGGCTGCGTGAGGCCGAGCGGGCCGGGCGCCCCGGCGAGGCCGCCCGCTGTGGGCTCGCCGTCGCCGAGGCCCAGCGTCGGCTCGGCCGGATCGAGGACGCGGACCGGGCCTGGAAGGCGAGTTACCGCGCCGCCCGCCAGGCCGGCGACACCGGCGCGATGGCGTGGGCGCTGTGGAGCGGCGGCACTCTCGCCCGGCAGCGCGGCGCGTTTCCGCTGGCCTGGCGGCTGCTCGGGCTCGCCGCCGACCTCGGTGAGCGCGGCGGGGACGTGGTGGTGCGCGGCTACTCCCTGGCGGGGCTGGCGGAGACCGGTCGCATCCAGGGCGACTACGCGGCGGTGGGCCGGCTGCACGAGCAGCTGCTGGCCGAGGCCCGCCGGCGCGGGGAGGCCCGGCACACGGTGTGGGCGCTGGAGGGCATCGCGCAGATGCACCGCAACACCGGGGACTTCGACCGGGCGTACGCACTGTTCGAGGAGGCGGCCCGGATAGCCGAGCGGGCCGAGGACCGGCGGGGGCACGCCTGGGCACTGCGCGGGCTCGCCGACATCCTCTCGGTCCGCGACAAGGACACCGAGGGCGCCCTGGAGCTGCTCTCGCGGGCGGAGGCCGGCTGCCGCGCGATGAATCTGTCCAGCGCGCTCGCCTACAACCACAAGATGCGCGGCAACGTCCTCTACCGCGCCGGGCGTTACGCCGAAGCGCGAAAGCTGTACGAGCTGGCGCTGGAGGAGTTCCGCGCGATGGGCGAGCCGCGCGGCACGGCGCTGGCCCGGCTGGGGCTGGCCAAGTCGCTGGCTCAGCTCGGCCGGGACCGCGCCGAGACGGCGGCCGAACTCGCCGATCTGGCCCGGACATTGGAGCGCGGCGGGCTCAAGCACGCGCGGGAGATGGTGGCCCGCGCCCAGGAGGAGTTCGGTCTCGGCATGGAGGGGGTGCGATGACCACCGTACAAGCTCCGCCTCGCGCGCCCGAAAACCTCGCCCCCCGCCGGGACCTGACCCAGCCGGCACCCGAGGAGCTCCGTGCCGGCATGGAGGGCGTGCGATGACCACCGTACAAGCTCCGCCTCGCGCGCCCGAAGTCCTCGCTCGCTGCCGGGAGTTGGTGCGGCCGGCGCTGGAGGAGGCGGTGGGCGGGATGCATCCGTGGGTGGCCGAGATGGCCGGGTACTCCTTCGGCTGGTGCGAGGTCGGCGGGGCGCCCGCGGCCGCGCCGGGCGGCAAGGGCGTACGGCAGGCGCTCGCGGTGCTCGGCGCCGAGGCGGCGGGCGCCGACGGCCGGGCCGGCGTACCGGCGGCGGTGGCGGTGGAACTGGTGCACGCGTTCTCGCTGCTGCACGACGACATCATGGACGGCGACGGCACCCGGCGCCGCCGCCCGGCCGTGTGGCGGGCCTACGGCACCGGACCGGCCGTACTCGCCGGGGACGCCCTGTTCGCCCTCGCGGTGGAGACCCTGGCCACGGCGGCGGGCGGTCCCGGCACCCTGCGGCTGCTGTCTGCGGCCCTCGCCGACCTGGTGCGCGGGCAGGCCGACGACCTGCTGTTCACCGCCCGGCCGCACGCCGGACCGCAGCGGGTGACGCCCGAGGAGTACCGGGCGATGGCGGAGGGCAAGACCGGCGCGCTGCTGGGCTGCGCCCTCGCGCTGGGCGCCGCGCTCGGCGGGGCGCCCGAGGCCACGGTCGGCGTGCTGGCACGGGCCGGCCGGCACCTCGGCATCGCCTTCCAGCTGGTCGACGACGTGCTGGGCATCTGGGGCGATCCGGCCGTCACCGGCAAGCCGGCGGACGGCGATCTGCGGATGCGCAAGATGACATACCCGGTGCTGGTCGCGCTCGGTTCCCCGGTGGCCGGCCGGCTGCCCGCACTGCTCGGCCGGCCGGAGCGGGCCACGGAAGCCGCCGCACTGGTCGAGGCGGCGGGCGGCCGTTCAGCGGCGCTGGCCGAGGCGCGGACGCACACGGCCGCCGCACGGGCGCTGCTCGCCGAAGCACCGCTGGCCGCCGGAGCCGCCGGGCAGCTGCACACGCTGCTGGACCATCTGGCGGACCGTGAGCTGTGAGCTCCTCGGGGCCGGTGGCGAAACGGTGTTGACCTGGGGAGTCCGGGCGGGTGAGGGTGCCAGGGGCGCGGTTCCCACACCCCGCGCCGGAAGGGTGAAGCACCTTGATCGGCATCTCGGACATCGAAGCCGCCGCGGAACGGATCGCCGGGCACGTGGTACGGACGCCGACCGTACCGAGCCCGGGGCTGACCGCGCTGCTCGGCGCCCCGGTCACCACCAAGCTCGAACTCCTCCAGCGCACCGGCTCGTTCAAGGCACGCGGGGCCACGGCGAAGCTGCTGTCGCTGAGCGAGGCCGAGCGGGCGGCCGGCGTGGTCGCGGTCAGCGGCGGCAACCATGGCATCGCCCTCGCGGTGATGGCGGCGGCCCTCGATGTGAAGGCGACCGTGGTGATGCCCCGGACCGCTCCCGCGCGTTCCGTCGAACTCGCCGAGGCGGCCGGGGCGTCGGTGCGGCTGACCGACGGCATGGGCAGCGCGTTCGAGCTGGTGCTCCGGCTGCGGGACGAGGGGCTGACCCTGGTCCACCCGTTCGACGACCCGGTCGTGATCGCCGGACAGGGCACCGTGGGGCTGGAGTTCGCCGAGGACGCGCGGGAGCTGACGGATGTGATCGTCAGCGTCGGCGGTGGAGGACTGATCGCCGGAGTGGCGGCCGCGCTGCGCGCCCGGCGCCCGGACGTGCGGGTGTGGGGCGTGGAGACGGCGGGCGCCGAGGCGATGTCGGCCGCGCTGAAGGCCGGCGGTCCGCTTCAGGTGCCGGTGTCCTCGCTCGTCACCACACTGAGCGCGCCGTCCGTGTCCCAGCTGACCTATGACCATGTCTCCGCGCTGGTGGAGGAGGTGCTCGTGGTGCCGGACCGGGAGGCGGTGCAGGGCTGTCTGGACCTCGCCGACCACGCCAAGGTGTGGGCCGAGCCGGCCGCGGGCTGTCTGCTGCCGGCGGCCCGGCAGGTGCTGGCCCGGGTCGGTGACGGCGCCCGGCTGGGCCTCGTGGTGTGCGGCGGGAACACGACACCCCGGGAACTCATGGGATGGGCCGATGAGTTCGGGCTGAGGTGAGCATCCGCCGAGCCGGGGCGCGCACCGGAGTCCGCTGAGCCGGGGGCGCGCCCCGGAATCCATGGAAAAAGGGGCGCATCCGGGATTTCTTTGAACGCACCCCCACGCGCCCCGCGTACCCCTGGGAGACACGGAACAGGGGTTTCAGCGAGGGATGACCATGGTCAAGGCGCACGTCTCCGCACACGAGTTGGTCGCCGGACGGTACCGGCTCCTGGAGGTCTTCGCCCGCGAGACGAACCGCTTGTGGTGGTACGCCGAGGACGTGACGGCGGACCAGCCCCGGCTGGTGGCCCAGACCGCCCTGCCGGAGCCGTTCACCGACGACACCGTGCGCCGGGTCACGGCCCGGGTCGTCCGGACCTCGGAGACCATGCGGCTGCTGCGCCCCGCCCAGGTCGCCGCGGTCGTGGACGCCGTGGTGGAGGCCGGCACCCTGTGGACGGTCACCGAGTGGATCGACGGCACACCGCTCACCGAACTCCTCGACCGCGAGGGTGCGTTCAACCCCGTGCGCTCGGCCCGGATCGGCCTGGAGCTGCTCGACGTGCTCCAGGCCGCACACGACGAGGGCATCACCCATGGCGAGCTCAGCCCCGGCCAGGTCTTCGTCCCGGAGGGCGGCCCGGTGATCGTCACCGGGTTCGGGCTGGCCGGGGCGACCCTGGTGCCCCGGCTCACGGCACCGTCGTACGCCTCGCCGGAGCAGGCCCGCGACGAGCGGATCGGCCCGGCCGCCGACCTGTGGGCACTGGGCGCGCTGCTGTACACGATGGTGGAGGGCCGGCCGCCGTACCGGGACCGGGGCAGGCCCGAGGCCACCTTGAAGGCGGTGGACCGGCTGCCGCTGCGCACCCCGCTGCGCGCGGGCCCGCTCAACCAGGCCGTGCAGGGGCTGCTGCGGAAGAGCTCGCGGGAGCGGCTGACCCGGCAGGTGGTCCGCGCGGCCCTGACCCGGGCGCTGGACGGCGACGGCGAGGCGGACCAGCCGGCGGCCCCCGTGCCCCGGCTGCGCGGTGTCCACCCGAGCGTGCGGCTCCCCGGCGGGGTGCACGGCAGACGGGTGCTGGCCGCCGGCAGCGCGCTGGCCGTGGTCACCGTGGCGGTCACCGCCCTGGCCGTCACCCACCAGCTGCCGGGCACCGGCACCGCCCACGCGCCGGACCGGCCCGCCACCTCCGCGGCACCGGTCACCCCGGCCGCCCCGGCCGAGCGGCCCTCCGTTTCCGCGAAGCCCACGCCGACCCCCACGCCGACCGCGTCGGCGGCGGCCCCGGCCGCGCTGCCCGCCGGATACCACCGCTACACGGCCCCGGAGGGCTTCTCGGTGGCACTGCCGGACGGCTGGAAGCGGCTCGTCACCACGCGCGTCACGGACTCCTACCGCATCACCTTCGGCACGGGCGGCTCCTCCCCCACGCTCGCCGTCACCTACAGCGAGCACGCCGGCCCGGACCCGGTCGCCGTCTGGCAGGACGACGTCGAACCGCACCTGGAGCGGCTCCCCGGCTACCAGGACGTGGCCGACGCACATGCCACGACCTATCGGGGCCACAAGGCCGCCGACCTGGAGTGGCTGTCGGGGACGGGGAGCGCCCGGGTGCACACCTTCGGGCGCGGCTTCCTGCTCGGCGGCGGGCGCAGCTTCTCGCTGCGTTTCACCACCCCGGCCGCGACCTGGGACGACGCCGCGAACCGGCTGGCGCTGAAGACGTTCCTGGCGACGTTCCGCGAGCCGCGGGACTGACCGGTGCCGGTGGTCCGTTTCCGGTCCCCGGGCGTGGGGACTCGCCGGTCATGGTGCACATCGGATACACGATGATGACGGAGCAGACCGGGCCCCGGGACCTCGTGGACCACCTCGTGCGGGCCGAGGAGACCGGCTTCGACTTCTCGGTGATCTCCGACCACTACTTTCCGTGGCTGCGCTCGCAGGGCCACTCCTCGTACGCGTGGAGTGTGCTGGGCGCCGCCGCCCAGGCCACCTCGCGGATCCCGCTGATGACCTTCGTGACCTGCCCCATCCTCCGCTACCACCCGGCGATCGTGGCGCAGAAGGCGGCCACGGTGCAGCTGCTGTCGCAGGGCAGGTTCCGGCTCGGCCTGGGCGCGGGCGAGAACCTGAACGAGCATGTGGTGGGCGGCGGCTGGCCCCCCGTGGACGTGCGGCACGAGATGCTCGAAGAGGCCGTGGGGATCATCCGCGCGCTGTTCGCCGGCGGTCATGTCACCCACCACGGGCCGTACTACGACGTGGACTCCGCCCGGCTGTGGGACCTGCCGGAGCAGCCGCCGCCGATCGGCATCGCCGTCTCCGGCGAGCAGTCCTGCGAGCTCGCCGGGCACCTCGCCGACCTGGTCATCGCGACCGAACCGAAGCCGGGGCTGCTGGCGGCCTTCGACCGGCACGGCGGCAGCGGCAAACCCCGTGTCGGTCAGCTGCCGGTCTGCTACGACCCCGACCGGGACACGGCCGTCAAGCGCGCCCACTCCCAGTTCCGCTGGTTCGGGCTCGGCTGGAAGGTGAACGCCGAGCTGCCGCACCCGGACTCCTTCGAGTCCGCGACCCGGTTCGTGGACGAGGACGACGTCGCCGCCGCGATCCCGTGCGGCGACGACCCGGACGCCTTCGTGGACGCCGTACGGCCCTACGCCGAGGCCGGGTTCGGGGAGATCGCCCTGGTGCAGATCGGCGGCGACGCACAGTCCGCGTACCTGGACTGGTCGGCGAAGACCCTGCTGCCCGCGCTGCGGGAAGCCTTCGGCTGACCCGGGCCGGCCGGGTCCGCCCGGGTCTGCCAAAGCATGGCCAACGCGTCCATATAGGCTTTCCTGTCCGTACCCGCCCCGGGTGCGGTCCCTCGACATCCTCGCAGGAGAGTCATCCGTGACCCTGGCCATCGACCCGTCCGAGACGTCCGCCCCGGCCGCGGCGCCGCTGTCCGACCTCGTGGCGCGCGACGCGCGTGAGTTCGGCGTCTACGCGCGCACCGGAGGCTGGGCCTTCGCGCTGATGGTGGCCCGCAGTGTGCGGCCGGGCGGGCAGGCCGCCGGCGAGACGCCGAAGGTGTCGGCGAAGGAGTTCGCGCAGCTGGCCGGCTGCTCCCCGGAGCGGGTCATGCGTCACTACAAGGCCTGGGACCGGGCCGCCGACGACGGGCTCGTGCCGCAGTTCGAGACCCTGGAACCCGGACAGGAGGTCGAACTGCCGGATGCCGACGTGTGGTTGAGCTACTACGTCTCCCGCAACAGCGCGACCTCCGAGCGCGGCACCGCGATCGCCGAGGCAGCCGAGGCCGAGGGCATCCGCCCCACCAAGGCCCTGGAGGTCGCCGAGAACCCGACCGCGCTGCGCGCCGCGATCCTGGCCGACCCCTCCACCGCCCGCGCCGCCCGCACCGCCCTGCTGGACCGGCTCCGGGAGGACCCCGAGCTGCAGGCCGAGCTGGCGCGGGACGTCGTGCGCACCGACGACCTGAAGAAGGCCGTCGCGACCGAGAGCCGGGCCGCCGACCGGATCGGCTACGTCCGCCAGATCGCCGAGTCCGGGCAGATCAGGACGCCCGCCGGACAGACCGTCGAGGCCCCCGCCGAGCTGCGCGAGGAGGCCGAGCGGCATCTGTCGCTGATCGACGAGCTGGAGGAGACCGAGGACACCGGCGAGTGGGCCACCGAGGCCTACGACACCATGAGGTCGCTGGTCGTCGAGGCGGTCGAGGCCGATCCGGAGCTGCGGGTCCAGGAGCGGCGGACCAGGTTCTACAGCAGCCTGCAGAAGGCCACCAAGGCGTTCGAGGAGCTGACCTTCGACGACGCCCAGGACTTCTACGAGGACGACATGGTCCAGCGCCTGGAGGAGCTCCAGCAGGCCATCGGCACCTGCCTGACCGCGCTGCGCGGAGCGCGCGAGGAGCGGCCGCGGGACTGAGCGGTGCGCACCCACGGGGGTGAGCTGCCGTACTCGTGCCCGTGCCCCCGCCCGGCGCCACGATGAGGTTCCGGTGCCGCCCCGAGCCGAGGAGCCCCGCCGTGACCGCAGCGCATTCCGCCCCGCTTCCCGCGCCGGGCCCGCCGATCTCGGCGGGCAGCCGTTCCAGTCACCCGTCTGGAGGCGCTCGGCGTCACCTGCTTCGCCGATCCCCACCACGGCGAAACGGGCGCGTCAACCGCCTCTTCGGCGGCCGTGACGCCTACTTCGCCGACCCGTCCGGGCACACCAGGAGATCATGACCCGGCCCTACGTCCGGCCCTGGCGGCGTCCGGGGCCCGGGCCGCCCGGCGGCAGGTCCGGGGCCCGGTCGCCGGGGCGGACCGGGTGCCGGCGGCGGGCCCACAGCGGCAGCGCGTACCAGCAGAGCAGGTACCACGCGACGACGGCCGCCACGAGGTACGGCACGAAGCCGGCGTGTGTGGCGACCCGGAGGATCAGCAGCAGGGCGGACGTCATCGTCGCGAGGAGCAGCAGCAGGCCGACGAACGTCATCCGGGACGCCAGCCGCACCGCCCGCGGCTTGACCCGGAAGCCGGAGACGAGGCGGTGCAGGGACACCGGTCCGACCAGGGCGCCGGTCGCGCAGGCGCCGAGGACGACGGTCACGATGTAGATGACCTGGTCACTGTGGGAAAGCCGGTCGTACTTGGGCTGGAAGACGACGGTCAGCAGGAAGCCGAACAGGATCTGCACGCCCGTCTGGGCGACCCGGACCTCCTGGATGAGCTCACCCCACATCCGGTCGGCCCGCTCCTCCTCGGTCTCGTGCCGCCCCCTGCGTCCTCCGTCCTCCGTCATGCGGTGCGGGTAACCGTCCGGCCGTTCGTTCAAACGGTGGCCACCCGGCAAACGGCGGTCGCCCGGACGACTACCAGCGCCGTTCGACCTGGTCCTTGATCCGGCGGTCGTACAGCTCGCGGATCGCGGTGAACGTCTCCTCGGGCAGCGGCGGCAGCTTGGCGGCGGCCGCGTTGGCGCGGGCCTGCTCGGGGGTGCGGGCGCCGGGGATGACCGTCGTGACGCCCTCCTGCTCGATGATCCAGCGCAGCGCCAGCTGGGCCGGGGTGTACCCCTCGGGGGCGAGTGCGGCGAACTCGGCGGCCGCCTCGACACCGGTCTCGTAGTCGACGCCGGAGAAGGTCTCGCCCTGGTCGAAGGCCTCGCCGTGCCGGTTGAAGGTGCGGTGGTCGTCGGCCGCGAACACCGTGTCCTTGGTGTACTTGCCGGACAGCAGGCCGGAGGCGAGCGGCACGCGCGCGATGATGCCGACCCCGGCCTCGCGGGCGGCGGGCAGCACCTCGTACAGCGGCTTCATCCGGAACGGGTTGAGAATGATCTGCACGCTCGCCACGTTCGGCCGGGCGATCGCGGTCAGCGCCTCGGCGCAGGTCTCCACGCTCACCCCGTACGCCGCGATCCGCTCCTCCGCGACGAGCGTGTCCAGCGCGTCGTAGACCGCGTCGGAGGAGTAGACGGGCGTCGGCGGGCAGTGCAGCTGGACGAGGTCGATGCGGTCGACACCGAGGTTGCGGCGCGAACGGTCGTTCCAGACGCGGAAGTTGTCCAGGACGTAGTGTTCGGGGAGCTGCTCGGCCCGGCGGCCCATCTTGGTGGCCACCAGCACATGCAGATCGGGGCGGCCGCGCAGGAACGAGCCGATGGTCTCCTCGCTGCGCCCGTCGCCGTACACATCGGCCGTGTCGAAGAAGGTGACCCCCGACTCGGCCGCCGCCTCCAGGACGGCCACGGCCTGTTTGTCGTCCACGTCGCCCCAGTCGGCGCCCAGCTGCCAGGTGCCGAGACCGACCACCGAGGCCCACTGGCCCGGCCTGCCGAATTCGCGTTCGTCCATGGCGCCAGTGTGGCATCCGGAACCGGCCGGCGCGGAACGGGCCGCTCCGGCACGCTGTCTGTACGTCGACGGTACGCTTTTCACCCACATGGGTGATCTGGGTGGACAAGAGCACGGTGGGCGTCAAGCGCGCCCTTACGGTGAGCCCGTGATCGATCGTTCCATGGACACGTCGGCCAACTTCCCTTCTGTGCACGGTGGTTCGGGTGCGGTCAGCCGTCGCGGTCTGCTGCGCGGCGCCGCCGCGTTCGCCGCCGTACCGGTCCTGCTCGCGGCCGACCCGGCGGTCGCCGCAGCCGAACTCCCCGGGTTTCCGGCCGAGGTGACGCTCTACCGCTCGGCCTACCGCAACTGGGTGGGCGAGATCACCGCCGACGGGCTGTGGGCCTGCGCCCCGACCGGGCCGGAGCAGGTGCTCGCCGTGGTGAACTGGGCGTGGCGCGGCGGCTGGCGGGTCCGCGCGCGGGGCAGTTCGCACGGCTGGTCACCGCTCACGATCACCGAGGGGACGACGGCGCGGACCCGGACCCTGCTGATCGACACCACCCCTCATCTGACCGGCCTGGCCCTGGAATCCGGCTCGGCGGTCCGCGCCGGCACCGGGGTGACCCTGGAGGCCCTGCTCACCTTCCTGGAGGGGCACGGGCTGGGCCTCACCGCGACACCCGCGCCCGGCGACCTGACCCTCGGCGGCGCCCTGGCGATCGACGCGCACGGCACCGCCGTACCGGCCGACGGCGAACGCCCGCCGCCGGGAAGCACGTACGGCTCGCTCAGCAACCGCGTCCTGGAGCTGACGGCGGTGGTGTGGGACGCGGACCGCGGGGCGTACGTCCTGCGCACCTTCCGCCGGGAGGAGGCGGACTGCGCCGCACTGCTGACCCACCTCGGCCGGGCCTTCGTCACCGAGGTGGTGCTGCGGGCCGGCCCGGACAGCGACCTGCGCTGTGTCAGCCGTACGGACATCCCGGCCCGCGAACTGTTCGCGGCGCCCGGCTCCGGAGGGCGCACTCTGGAGAGCTTTCTGCGCCGCTCGGGCCGGGTCGAGGCGATCTGGTTCGCCTTCACCGAGTTCCCGTGGCTGAAGGAGTGGAGCGTCACGCCGGTCCGCCCGGCCGGCTCACGGCACGTCACCTCGCCGTACAACTACCCGTTCTCGGACAGTGTGCCGACGCTCGTGGCCGACCTGGTGGGGCGGCTGGTCGCGGGCGCGGGCTGGTATCTGGCACCGGAGCTGGGCACCGCGCAGCTCACGGTGGCCAGGCTCGGGCTGGCGGCCACCGGCTCCGCCGATCTGTGGGGGCCGTCGAAGAACACGCTGCTGTATCTGCGGCCGACCACGCTCAGGGTGACCGCGAACGGGTACGCGGTGCTCACCTCGCGGACCGGAGTGCAGCGCGTGGTCCACGAGTTCACCCGTCACTACCGGGAACTGCTCGCCGCGTACGCCGCGCGGGGCCGCTTCCCGGTCAACGGCTCGGTGGAGATCCGGGTGACCGGCCTGGACGATCCGGCCGACAGCGGTGTGCCCGGGGCGCGGATCCCGCTGCTGTCGGCGCTGCGGCCGAGCGCGGAGCATCCCGAGTGGGACACCGCGGTGTGGCTGGACGTGCTGACGCTGCCCGGCACGCCGTACGCGGAGGCGTTCCTGCGCGAGCTGGAGCGGTTCCTGCTCGGCGCTTACGACGGCGGGTACGCCCTCGCCCGTGCGGAGTGGTCCAAGGGCTGGGCGTACACCGACGGCTCCGTCTGGAGCGACCCGGAGGTGCTCGGCACCGTCGTGCCCGGGACCTTCGGCCGGCAGGTGTGGACACGGGCGGTCACGACCCTCGACCGCCTCGATCCGCACCGGGTGTTCGGCAATGCCTTCCTGGACCGGCTGCTGCGCCGACCAGGCCTGGAAGCCGACTGGGCCTGGAAGTAGTGCCCCTCGTCCAGGTCCGCGAGGAATCCGGTCTCGCGCGGATCCCAGCCGAGGAGCGTGCGGGTCAGCGCGCTCGACGCGGGCATGTCGGCCCCGGCGAACCGGCCGAGGAAGCCGAAGTGCTCGTCGGCCCGCTCCGGGGAGACCCCGGTGACGGGCACGCCGAGGTGCCGGCCGATGACCTCCGCGAGATCCCGGAAGGGCACCGTTCCTGTGGGCTGAGCAGGGGTAAGCCTGCTCAGCAGCACGCCCCGAACGGTCTTGGGCGCACTGGTCCCCGGCGTCCTCAACCCCGACGCGGCGACACGAATCCTGTCCGTGGTCCGGTCCCGGGAGGCCGGTTAGCCCGAACGGCCCAGACCGCCACAAGCCCGAACGCCAACCATCACACGATCGAGTTGACGCGACCTGAAGCGCAGCCGGCCAGGGCGGCGCCGATGGCCTCGATGGCCCGCAGGTCGGTGGCGCCCGCCGCATGGATGGCGCCGAAGTCGTGGACGAAGGCCAGGTGGACGACACCGCCGGCGGCGCCTGCCGCACGGGCCAGGCCCTCGGGGTCGGCCAGCTCGCCGCGGCAGGCCTCGGCCCCCGCGGCCCGCAGCGCCGCGGCGGCCTCGTCGGAGCGGCCGGTCCGTCGACCCCGGCTCAGCCCAGGTTCTTCTCCAGGGCCGCCAGGTAGTTGTGCATGAAGTGGTCGCGGATTCCGTCGGACGCGGGCGCGAAGACGTCGGCGGTCAGCCCCGCCGCCCGGTCGGTGAGGGCCGAGAACATCGGCATGCTCTCGTGCAGCTTGCCCTTGGAGTCGATGTAGCGCAGCGCCCGGACATGGGTGAAGACGGGCTCGGGCGGCAGCTGGGGGACGATGTCGTTGTTGTTCACGAAGCGGTACGTGCACCGGCCGAGGCCTTGGTGGAACGCCTCGGCGAGCACCGGGTCGCAGGTGCGCGGCTGGCCGAAGGTGTAGATGCCGTCGGCCGCGAGGTGCGGCTTCTCCAGGTACATCCGGGCGCCGGCGAGCATGGCGAGGGCGCCGCCCAGGCTGTGCCCGGTGAAGTACAGGGTCTGTCCGTCGGTACGCAGGTCCGCGAGCGTGTCGGCGATGTCCGGGTACACCGAGCGCAGGGCCTCGGCGAAGCCGTGGTGGACGTGTCCGTTGCCGCCGGGGCCGGTGACCGGCGGGGTCGTGGCGTCGGTGAGCCAGTCCTTGATCTGGGTGGGTTCGGTGCCGCGGAACGCGGTGACGATCATCCGGTCGCCGGCCATCGTGTACGCCTGGGTGTCCTGCAGCGGGAACGGCGGGGTGAACCGGGTCTCGTGGTGCCGCACCTGGCCGAAGCCCCACTTCGCGGCCTGGTCCTCGATGACGGCACGGTCCTTGTAGGCGAGCTCGGCCGCGCGGGCCAGCCAGTAGGCGCGTTGCACGCTGTAGCCGGAGGCGGTCTGGTCGAACACTTCGGGCACGGTCATGGGCGGGTTCCTTGCGTGTGGGGGGTTCGGTGGGGGGATTTCGGGGGGATCGGGGGTCCGGCTAGCCGCGGCGGGGGGCGGACCGGGCGTGCAGGGCGCCGGCCGCCCGCGGGCCGAGCCACCGCTTGAACCGGCGCAGCGCCTCCAGTTGTCCGGCCGCCTTGTCGAGGCCGTAGTACACCTGCGGGGGGACGTACGGCAGCAGCGGTGAGTGGCGCTGGCCGAGCAGGGCGAACATCCGGTGCGGGGGCAGGTCGATGTAGCGGGGCAGGTTCTCGTACCAGCGGGCGCTGTAGCGGGCGGCGCTCTGCGCGGACAACAGCTCGGGCATGCGGCGGCGTTCGTAGGCGGCGAGGGCCTCGGAGAGGCCGGCGTGGCTGTGCAGGGCGTCGGCGAGGCACATGGCGTCCTCCAGGGCGAGGGTGGTGCCGGCGCCGATGGAGTAGTGAGTGGTGTGGGCCGCGTCGCCGAGCAGCACCAGGTTGCCGCTGTGCCAGGTGCGGTTGGTCAGGGTGCGGAAGGTCAGCCAGCCCGCGCCGGGACGGCCGATGAGCCGGTGGCCGTCGAGGACGTCCGCGAAGAGCCGCTCCAGCAGCGCACGCCCCTCCGCCTCGTCGGTCCGGTCCAGGCCGAGGCCGGTGAAGGTCTCCGGGGCGCACTCGACGACGCAGGTGCTGTGCCCGTCGCCGCAGCCGTAGCCGTAGGCCCAGATCCAGCCGTGGGCGGTCTCGGTGAAGGCGAAGGTGAAGGCGTCGAAGACCTTGGTGGTACCGAGCCAGATGTAGTGGTTGCGGCCCGCGCTGATCTCGGTGCCGAAGGCGTCGGCGTGCCGGGCGCGCAGGGCGCTGTGCACTCCGTCGGCGGCGACGACGAGGTCGGCGCCCGCGGGCGGTTCGGTGAGCTCGCTCTCGTACTCCAGCCGCACGCCGAGCGCGCGGGCCCGGTCGGCGAGCAGGCCGAGCAGCCGGTGGCGGCCGATGCCGAAGCCCTCGTCCCCGTGGTGACGGGTGGACAGGCCGCGGACGTGGGCGACGCCTTCGCTCCAGCGGACGGAGGCGTCCGCGATCGCCCGCGCCGAGTCGGGGTCGTGCTCCTGGAGCCGGTCGAGGAGGCCGCGCCAGTACGTCACGCCCCAGCCGTAGGTCGAGCCCTCGGGGTTGCGCTCGTGGACGGTGATGTCGTGCGACGGGTTCAGCCGCTTCAGCAGGATGGCGAGGTACAGACCTGCGGGCCCGCCCCCGGCACAGACGACCTTCACGCAGACACCCCTGTACATCACTGAACGTGGTCGGACGGGACCGCAGGGTAGCAGGCGGGGCGAGCCCTTCGATCGCGTCAGTTTGGCGTGGTGAGCAGAGCCACTCGGACGGACGGAACCCGAGAAAGATCACCGAAAAGACGGCCGGCGAGGCAAGGAATTCCCTGTTCCGGAGCGGATCGCCATCGACGGCAGCAAGATCAACTTCGTTCAACTCTGCACGACATGTGGTTACTTGTCCGGATCACAGCCAACCGGTTCCGAGCGATTTCGCCCGGCCCCGAAGGCCTCGATAGGCATGCGTCGTCACCACGGAAAGCACCCTCCAGGAGGACCCGCATGCCCGACATCAGCCGTCGCCGCGCGCTCACCGCCGCGGCCGCCCTGGCCGTGACGGCCACCGCCGTGGGCGTCGCCGCGACCGCCGCCTCGGCCGCCGACCACACGCACCCCATGCCGATGCCCGAGACCTTCGACGAGGTCTACAAGGGCCGCCGGATACAGGGCCGCCCGATGGGCGGGGGCGGCCACCACCACGAACA
This sequence comes from Streptomyces camelliae, assembly GCF_027625935.1. Taxonomy (NCBI): domain Bacteria; kingdom Bacillati; phylum Actinomycetota; class Actinomycetes; order Kitasatosporales; family Streptomycetaceae; genus Streptomyces; species Streptomyces camelliae. The sequence goes on along the minus strand of NZ_CP115300.1, from coordinate 8,250,661 downwards.
CGGCGGCGGATTCGAGGTGTTGATCGACGGGGTCCAGCTGCACCTGATGCGGAACGCCGACGGCACCTGGATCAGCATCGTCAGCCACTACGACCCGGTGGCCACCCCGCGCGCCGCCGCCCGGGCCGCGGTGGACGAGCTCCAGGGCGCCCCGCTGCTGCCCTTCCCCGCCAACTGACCGCCCCCGCAAGGATTTTCGGAGCATCGCGCACCATGACCGTACGCAAGAACCAGGCCGCCCTGACCACCGACGAGAAGAAGCGTTTCGTCGACGCGGTCCTCGCGCTCAAGCGCAGCGGACGCTACGACGACTTCGTCCGCACGCACAACGAGTTCATCATGTCGGACACCGACACCGGCGAGCGCACCGGCCACCGCTCCCCGTCCTTCCTGCCCTGGCACCGCAGATTCCTGCTCGACTTCGAACAGGCGCTGCAGTCGGTGGACTCCTCGGTCGCCCTGCCGTACTGGGACTGGAGCTCGGACCGCACCGTGCGCGCCTCGCTGTGGGCGCCGGACTTCCTCGGCGGCACCGGGCGCAGTACGGACGGCCGGGTGATGGACGGCCCGTTCGCAGCGGCGGCCGGCAACTGGCCGATGAACGTGCGGGTGGACGGCCGTACGTTCCTGCGCCGCTCGCTCGGCACGGCCGTGCGCGAGCTGCCGACCCGTGCGGAGGTGGAGTCGGTGCTGTCCATGTCGACGTACGACATGGCGCCCTACAACAGTGCGTCGGACGGCTTCCGCAACAACCTGGAGGGGTGGCGCGGGGTCAATCTGCACAACCGGGTCCATGTCTGGGTCGGCGGGCAGATGGCCACCGGGGTCTCCCCCAACGACCCGGTGTTCTGGCTGCACCACGCCTACGTCGACAAGCTGTGGGCCGAATGGCAGCGCCGGCACCCGGACGCGGGCTACGTCCCGACGGGCGGCACGCCGGACGTCGTCGACCTGGACGAGACGATGAAGCCGTGGGACGACGTACGCCCGGCGGACCTGCTGGACCACACGAAGTTCTACACCTTCGACAGCTGAGGCAGGCCGATCAGGCCTCGGCGGTACGGCACTCCGGGTGGCCCCAGCCCTGCGCGTTCTTGGCGATGGACTCGCCGGCCGCGTAGGCGCGGCCGCACAGGCAGCGGCCGGGGAACTTCGCCTTGATCGTGCGGGAGGAGGCCCCGCCGCCGGCGCGGCGGAGCGCCTTCCTCCGCGGGGCGGCCGCCTTCGGGGTGTCGGGCGAGGCCGGCGGCTCCGGGGAGCCGAGCGCGCTGCCGGCCTCCTCCTGCACGGAGGCCGCCTGGCTGGCCGCGCGGTCGGCGAAGTCGTTCAACGGGTCGCCGTCGACCTGGTGGGCCGGGACGTAGCGGAACTCGACCGTGCGGCCGTCGAGGAGCGCGTCGATGCGGACGACGAGTTCCTGGTTGGCGACGGGTTTGCCGGCGGACGTCTTCCAGCCGTTGCGCTTCCAGCCGGGCAGCCAGGTGGTGACGGCCTTCATCGCGTACTGGGAGTCCATGCGGATCTCCAGCGGCACATCCGGCTCGACCGCCGAGAGCAGACGCTCCAGGGCGGTGAGTTCGGCGACGTTGTTGGTGGCCCGGCCGAGCGGGCCGGCCTCCCAGCGGGCGGGGGTCCGCTCGTCGTCGGAGACCACCCATGCCCATCCGGCCGGTCCGGGGTTTCCCTTCGAAGCCCCGTCGCACGCGGCCACCACACGTTCACGCATGCGCACGATCATGCCATGGGCGCGCGGACGGCCTTCCCGGCACCCCGCCGGTCGCGCGCACCGCCCTCAGACGTCCCTGACCGCCGGCATCTCCCCTTCGGTGGTCGCGGTGTCGATCACCGAGAAGTCCGCGCCCTGCGGGTCGCTCAGCGCCGCGAACCGGCCGAAGGGGCTGCTCATCGGCCCGAAGCGCAGGACGCCGCCGAGCTTGACGGCGCGCTCCACCGCCTGGTCGCAGTCGTCGACGCTGAAATAGAGATTGATGTACGACGGCACCTCGGGCGGGAAGTCGTCGGTCATCTTCATCCGGCCGAGCACGGTCCGGCCGGCCACGTCGAACATCCGGTAGTCGATCGCCTGGTCCTCCATCTGTTTCATCCGGTACGGGAAGACGGCGGACAGGAAGGTGTCGGCCTTCTCCGGTTCCCGGGTGAAGACCTCGGCCCAGCAGTAGGCGCCCGGGGTCCCGATCGCCTCGAAGCCCTCGTGGGTGCCGCCCTGCCAGACGCCGAACACGGTTCCGCTGGGCTCCCGGGCCAGACACATGGTGCCGAAGTCGCCGACCTTCATCGGCTCCATCAGCACCTCGCCGCCGTTGTCCCGGATCTTCCGGGCGGTGGCGGCGGCGTCCGGCGAGGCGAAGTAGAGGCACCATCGCGACTGGCCCTCCTGGCCGGGCATGGGCGGGACGACGGCGGCCACCGCCTTGCCGTTCGCATAGGCCTGCGTGTAGTTGCCGTACTCCGGCGACGACTCGCCGAAGGTCCAGCCGAGGACGTCGCCGTAGAAGCGCTTGGCTCCCTCGACGTCACTGAACATCGCGTCGGCCCAACAGGGCGTTCCCTCGGGTTGCACGGCCATGGTCACGGCCCTCCTGGTGCTGTATAGCCCGGTTACTCCCGCTTGCCCACCCCGCTGCTCACGCTAGCCATCCACCCGTCGGCCCGCGCGCCGAGCGGCCGGGGCCGGAGCCGCCCGCCCGGAAGGTCGCGGAGAGTAATGTTCCGGGCACGATCAGTTCGCCCGGACGGGTGAAGGGCGGCCAAGAAACCTCTGCGCGGAGGCGACCGGAAGCGTGCACACAGCCGCGCGCCGACTGTTTGACGCGAACGGCGAGTTTGCACAACCCGCGCGCTCAACCGCCCCTTTCACGCCTTACCCGGTGATCATCCGGCCTGTTTGGCTGATCCGTGCGCAGCTCCACCCGGAGCACCACCGACCAATCCCGTCACCCCCGTTGCGCCCCGCTGGAGGGAATGTGTCCACACCGGACGCCACCGGTTCCGTCATCGATGAACCCGTCCCCGACCCGGACGGACAGCTCACCAGCCTGAGCACCCGGGCGGCACGCCAGCTCACCACCACCACCAAGTCCGAACCGCAGATGCAGGCCATCACCTCCCGATGGCTGCTGAAGACCCTGCCGTGGGTGGACGTCAAGGGCGGCACCTACCGGGTCAACCGCCGGCTCCAGCTGCGCACCGGACGCGGCCGGGTGCACTTCGAGCACAACGGCGCCGACGACATCCGGGTGATCCCGGAGACCCTGACCGAGCTGCCGATCCTGCGTGGCTACCCCGACGGCGAGGTCCTGCAGGAGATCGCCGGACGCTTCCAGCCCCGCGAGGTGCGCGCCGGGCAGGTGCTGTTCGAGGCGGGCCAGCCCGTGACCGAGGCGTACCTCGTCGTCCACGGCCGTTTCACCCGCTTCACCAACGGCAAGTACGGCGACGAGGAGATCACCGGGGTCGTCACCGCGGGCGACCAGATGGGCGACGAGGCGGTCGGCCAGTCCGACCCGCTGTGGCTGTCCTCGGTGCGGGCCGACACCCCGGGCGTGGTCCTCGCCCTGCCCTGGAACGTCGTCCGGGAGGTCACCGACCGGGCGCCGTCCCTCGCCGCGCACCTCCAGGCGTACGTCGAGCGGCAGCGCAGGCCCATGAACCGCAAGGGCGAGGCCGAGGTGCCGGTGCAGGCCGGCCACACCGGCGAGCCGACCCTGCAGGGCGGCTTCGTGGACTACGAACTCGCCCCGCGCGAATACGAGTTGTCCCTCACCCAGACCGTGCTGCGGGTGCACACCCGCATCGCCGATCTCTACAACCACCCCATGGACCAGACGCAGCAGCAGCTGCGCCTGACCGTGGAGGAGATCCGCGAGCGCCAGGAGTGGGAGCTGGTCAACAACCGCGAGTTCGGGCTGCTGCACAACGTCGACTACGGCCAGCGGATCAGCACCTTCACCGGCCCGCCCTGCCCGGACGACATGGACGAGCTGCTGTCCATGCGGCGCAAGACCAAGGTGTTCCTCGCCCACCCGAAGGCGATCGCGGCCTTCTTCCGCCAGTGCAACCGGCGCGGTCTGGTGCCCGGCACCGCGAGCGTCGACGGGCACGAGGTGCCGGCCTGGCGCGGGGTGCCGATCTACCCGTGCAGCAAGATCCCGATCAGCGACGACCACACCACGAGCATCATCGCGCTGCGCACCGGCGAGGCCGACCAGGGCGTCATCGGCCTGTACCAGACCGGCATCCCGGAGGAGTTCCAGCCGGGCCTGAACGTCCGCTTCATGGGCATCAACGAGCAGGCCGTCATCAACTACCTGGTCACCGCCTACTACTCGATGGCGATCCTCGTGCCCGACGCGGCCGGGATCCTGGAGAACGTCCAGCTCGGCCGGACCGCCGACTGAGGGGCCTGGAGCACGCCATGAGCACACCCACCACCGCCTACACACTGCCCGGCCCGCCGAACATCGCCCAGGCCCTGCGCCCGGCCCGGCGCACCGGTGTGATCCCCGGCCTGCGCCACCGGCCGGCCGTGCCCGCCGACCCGGAGAAGGCCGCCGAGATCGACCGCCGGCTGGAGGCCTGGGCCCGGGAGCTGGATCTGTTCCCCGAGTCCTGGACGGGCGACTTCTCGGACTTCCAGTGCGGCCGGGCCGTCGTCCTGCAGCACCCGGGCGGCCTCGACCTGGACCGGCTCACCGCCGCGGGCAAGCTGCTGCTCGCCGAGAACATCGTGGACTCCTGCTACTGCGAGGAGGACGAGGGCCGGGGCGGATCGCGGCGCGGCCTCGGCGGCCCGCTGATCATCGCCCAGTCGGCGCTCGACCCCTTCCACGGCGTCCCGGAGCTGGAGGCCGAGTGGCGCGAGGGCCTCCAGGCCGACCCCGCGTTGCGCTCGTACCACCACGCCCTCGCGGACTACGCCACCTTCGCCACGCCCAGCCAGACCGACCGGTTCGTGCACGACATGGCCCGGCTGCACCTGGGCTATCTCGGCGAGGCCGCCTGGATGGAGACCCGGTACACGCCCCGGATCTGGGAGTACCTGGTCATGCGGCAGTTCAACAACTTCCGCCCCTGTCTGTCGCTGGTCGACGCCGTGGACGGCTACGAACTGCCCGAGCAGCTCTACGCCAGCCCGGAGATCCAGCGGATCACCGCCCTGGCCTGCAACGCCACCACCATCGTGAACGACCTGTACTCCTTCACCAAGGAGCTGGCGAGCGATCCGGACCACCTCAATCTGCCGCAGGTGGTCGCCGCCAACGACCGATGCGGGCTGAAGGCGGCCTATCTGAAGTCCGTCGAGATCCACAACCAGGTCATGGAGGCCTTCGAGGAGGAGTCGGCCACCCTGTCCGCCACCTCGCCCCTGATCGCGCGCTACGCCGAGGGCCTGGCCGCCTGGGTCTCCGGCAACCACGAGTGGCACGCCACCAACAGCAACCGCTACCACCTGCCCGACTACTGGTGATGCGCCCGGCCACGGGTGCCTTCAGCCTCTCCGCAACACCGTCACATCCGTACCGAAGGAGTCATCGTTGACCACCGCCCCCGCCCGACCCCACGTGGTTCCGGTCCCGACCCAGTCCATCTACCAGAACCGGGTCGCGGACTACTGGAACGCCGAGGAGAACCCGGTCAACCTCGAACTCGGCAAGATCGACGATCTGTACCACCATCACTACGGCATCGGTGAGGCCGACCGGTCGGTGCTCGACGAACCCGACCCCGAGCTGCGCAAGGAGCGGATCACCGGCGAGCTGCACCGCCTGGAGCACGCCCAGGCCGAGGTACTGGCCTCGCACCTCGGCCCGCTCACCCCGGACGACCGGGTCTTCGACGCCGGCTGCGGCCGGGGCGGCGGCAGCATCGTGGCGAACCTGCGCCACGGCTGCCACGCCGACGGGGTCACGATCTCCGCCAAGCAGTGCGACTTCGCCAACGAGATGGCCCGCAAGCGGGGCGTCGGCGACAAGGTGCGCTACCACCACCGCAACATGCTGGACACCGGCTTCGAGTCGGGGGCGTACGCGGCCTCGTGGAACAACGAGTCCACGATGTACGTCGAGCTGGACCTGCTGTTCGCCGAGCACGCCCGGCTGCTGCGCCGCGGCGGCCGCTATGTGACGATCACCGGCTGCTACAACGACACCTACGGCCGGGCCTCGCGCGAGGTGTCCCTGATCAACGCGCACTACATCTGCGACATCCACCCGAGGTCGGAGTACTTCCGCGCGATGGCCAAGAACCGGCTGGTGCCGGTCCATGTCGAGGACCTGACCGACGCGACGATCCCGTACTGGGAGCTGCGCAAGGAGGCCGACCATCTGGTGACGGGCATCGAGGACGCGTTCCTGGACGCCTACCGCAACGGCAGCTTCCAGTATCTGCTGATCGTGGCGGACCGTATCTAGGCCGAAGGTGATCGGCCGTACCGAAATCCGGTCGACAGCGCGGGCGCCGAGGCGCTGGGATGGCCGGCGATGAACGCCTTCACCCCACCGCCGCGTATGCACGCGGACGAGGTTCCCCTCGACGCCCCGCTGGTCGGCCGGCTGGTCGCCCGCCGGTTCCCGCACTGGGCCGGCCTGCCGGTACGGCGCCTCGTGTCCTCCGGCACCGAGAACGCCATGTTCCGGCTCGGCGCCGATCTGCTGGTACGGCTGCCCCGGCGGCCCGGCGCCGTACCGGACGTGCTGCACGAGCAGCACTGGCTGCCCCGGCTCGGGCCGCACCTTCCGGTGGCCGTGCCCGAGCCGCTCGGGATCGGGGAACCTGACGGGGAGTTCCCCTGGCCGTGGTCCGTCTACCGGTGGCTGGAGGGACACAATCCGGTGCCTACGGCCATCCGGGGACCCGGCCGACTCGCCGCGGATCTCGGGGCGTTCGTCCGCGCGCTGCGCCGTGTCGACCCGCGGGACGCACCGCCCGGCTACCGGGCCGGTCCGCTCCGGGAACGGGACGAGCCGACCCGCACGGCCATCTCCGAACTGGGCGGACGTATCGACACCGACGCGGTCACCGCCCTGTGGGAGCGGGCCCTCGACGCCCCGGACCACACCGGGCCCGCCGTGTGGGCCCACGGAGACCTCTCTCCCGGCAATGTGCTGGTCGACGGCGGCCGGCTGACCGCCGTGATCGACTTCGGCTGCGCCGGCGTCGGCGATCCGGCCGTGGATCTGATCGTCGCCTGGAACCTGCTGCCGGCGAGCGCCCGGGACGCCTTCCGCGAGGCTGTCGGCGCCGACGACGCCCAGTGGGCGCGCGGCCGCGGCTGGGCCCTGTCGATCTCGCTGATCCAGCTGCCGTACTACTGGGCCACCAATCCGGCGCTGGCGGAGAACTCCCGGCATGTCATCGCCGAGATCCTCGCCGAGGCCGGATGACAAGCGCCTGCGGCTACTCCCCCGCGTACGCCCTGTCGAGCGCGGCGACGTCCAGTTTGCCCATGGCCATCATGGCTTTCATGGCACGGTCGACCTTTTCCCGGTCGGGGTCGTGGATCATCTCGGACAGCCGGTCGTAGACGACCTGCCAGGAGACGCCGTACCTGTCCTTGAGCCAGCCGCAGGGGCCGGGCTCGCCGCCGTTCTCGGTGAGCTTGGTCCAGTAGTAGTCGATCTCCTCCTGGTCGGCGCACAGGATCTGGAAGGAGACGGCCTCGTTGAACGTGAACTGGGGGCCGCCGTTGAGCGCGATGAACCTCTGGCCGTTGGCCGTGAACTCGACGGTCAGCACGGAGCCGGTCTCACCGGGCCCGGCCTCGGTGTAGCGGCTGACACGGCCGACGCTGGAGTTCTTGAAGACCGAGACGTAGAACTCGGCGGCCTCCTCGGCCCGGCCGTCGAACCAGAGACAGGTGACGAAACCGTCGGTGGTCATGGATACCTCCTGGGCGGGGAACACAGTCATCTGTATCGACCGCTCCGCGCGGCGAAACTCATCGGCCGGACCGGCGGAAAATCCACCTGGGTGAGCGCGCGTTCCCGCCTAGCATCCGGATCATGACCTCCACACCTGGCGAGACATCCGGCGAGCGCATCGAACCCTTCCGGCTGTCGGTGCCGCAGAGCGACCTCGACGACCTGTACGACCGCCTCGACCGCACCCGCTGGCCCGCCGAGCTGCCCGGCGCGGGCTGGGAGTACGGCGTCCCGGCCGGCTATCTCCGGGAGCTCGTCCACTACTGGCGGCACACGTACGACTGGCGCGCGGCCGAGGCCGAGCTGAACCGGTGGCCGCAGTTCACCACCACGGTCGACGGCGCAAATGTCCACTTCGCCCATGTCCGCTCGCCCGAACCGGACGCCACCCCGCTGCTGCTGACCCACGGCTGGCCGGGCTCGCTCGTGGAGTTCCTGGACGTCGTCGGCCCGCTCACCGACCCGGTGGCGCACGGCGTCGACCCGGCCGACGCCTTCCATGTCGTCATGCCCGGCATCCCCGGCTTCGGGCTGTCCGGGCCCACCACCGAGCCGGGCTGGGAGGCGGGCCGGGTGGCCGACGCCTGGGTGGAGCTGATGCGGCGGCTCGGCTACGAGCGGTTCGGGGCGCAGGGCGGCGACTGGGGCGCGGCGATCTCCCGCGAGCTGGGCCGCGCCCACCCGGACCGGATCATCGGCGTCCACCTCAATCTGCTGCCCGGCGCGCAGGCGACGGCCGAGCCGACCGAGGAGGAGCTGGCCGCGCTCGGGCCCGAGGAGCGGGAGCGGACGCTGCGGTCCTGGCGCCGGTGGGCGGACTGGTCCCGCGAGGACAGCGCGTACGCCGCTCTGCAGTCCACCCGGCCGCACACCCTCGGCTATGCGCTGACGGACTCGCCGGTCGGTCAACTCGCCTGGATCGTCGAGAAGTTCCGGGCGTGGACGGACTCCGAGGAACTGCCGGAGGAGGCGGTGGACCGGGACCGGATGCTCACCGGCGTGATGCTGTACTGGCTGACCGGCACGGCCGGTTCGTCGGCGCGCATCTACTACGAACGGGCGCACGCCACCGGTCGCAGGGCCGAGCCCGCCGAGCCGTCCACGGCGCCGACGGCGCTCGCCGTGTTCCCGGCCGAGCTCCAGCTTCCGCTACGGCACCGGGCGGAGCGGACCGAGAACCTCGTGCGCTGGACGGAGTTCGACCGGGGCGGGCACTTCGCGGCCATGGAGGAGCCGGACCTGCTGGTCGGCGATGTGCGGGCGTTCTTCCGGCAGCTGCGGGAGAAGTGAGCTCCCCCGGCAGCCGCCGGAGACGTGAGGTCCCTCGGGCCGGTGCGGACGTGTGCCGGGCGCCGGGTCAGGCGACCAGGCAGAGTCCGTTGTAGGGCCGGTGCGGCGCGCCGGCCGGGCGGCGGTGCGACCTTGTCCGCCGGGTCAGCTCGCCGTGCGCCAGCGACAGCAGGTCGCCGAGGTCCAGACCGAGGGCGTGCGCGGCGGCGGCGAGGACCTCCGAGGAGGCCTCCTTGCGGCCGCGCTCGACCTCGGACAGGTAGGGCAGCGAGATCCGGGCCGCGTCGGCCACGTCCTTCAGGGTGCGGTCCTGCGCTCGCCGCTCGCGCCGCAGCACCTCACCGACCAGATCGCGCCACAGGGGCTCCTTCGCGGCCTCCCGGGGCTCCGGCTCGGGCAGCTGCGGGCGGGCGGGCGCCGGTCGCAGCGGGATCACTCGGGCTTCGTTGCTCGCCTGGTTGCTCACCCGCGTCAGCCTAGGCGCCGGGGGCCGCGGGACAAGGGCCCGGCGTTGCGCCCTGAGGGAAACCGACTCAGCGCTTGAGCGGGAAGCGGGCGCGGACCCGCTTGCCGACCGGCACGCGCTCGGCGGTGACCTCGGTGGCCAGGGCATCCACGATCTCCAGGCCGTGCCGCCCGACGCGCGCGGGGTCCCTGGGGTAACGGCGGGGCAGGGCGGAGCTGCTGTCGTAGACGCACACCGTGACCGCGCTGTCCGTGCCCTCCAGCTCCAGGATGTAGGGGCCGTTGCTGTGCTGCTCGGCATTGGTGACCAGCTCGCTCACGAGCAGGAGCAGCTCGCCGTCGGCACGGCGGTCGGGCATGGCGCACCACTCGGTCTTCAACTGCTCCAGAAACCGTGCGGCGAAGGCCCGTGCCTCCGCGATGGAGCCAGGTTCGCCGGTGTAGTGCGCCGCGCGTCTCAGCGGTTCCACGGGTACGTCGAAACCAGTCGGTATCACGTCCCCGCCCAGGTGCTCGGTCATGCTGTCTCTCTCGAATGCCGGGTCGGGCCGGTCGCCTGTTGCACCGGTTCTGGTACCCCGAGCCGGGCCCGGCAGTCCCCCGAAGCGTTCGCCGACCGCGCACAGTGGCGATGGTCACCCTTGCGAGGAGCCCTGCGACTGCTGCTGGGTGGCGGGCATCGGCGGCGCGCCGGTGGTCCCGGGGGTCACCTCGCCGGGCGCGGAACTCTGCGGGGGCGGAGGCGCGGAGCTCTGCGTGGGCGGAGGCGCGGAGACGCTCGTCTGCTGCTGCGTGGACTGCTGCGTCGTACCTCCCGGCGAGCCCGGGGCCGGTGACGACGGCCCGGCGGAGGACGACGAGGCCGACGACGACCCTGCCGAGGTCGACACGACCGAGTTCGGTCCCGAGGACGAGGTCGACGGCGCGGATGACGACGAGGCCGAGGTCGAAGGTGCGGACGACGAGGAGGACGGGGACGTGCTCGACGACGACGGCGATGACGAGGAGGAGGACGGCGCCGAGGACGAGGAGGACGCCGAGGTCGAGGGGGACACGCTGCTGGACGAGGACGACGGGGACGCGCTCGACGAGGAGGACGACGTCGACGGGCTCGGCTTGCCCGATGTGGAGGACGCGGACGGCGACGGGCAGTGCTTCGCACCGGGCGGGCACGACCGGGACGGAGACGGCGACGGGGACGGGCAGTGCTTCGCACCGGGCGGGCACGACCGGGACGGAGACGGAGACGGGGACGGGCAGTGCTTCGCACCGGGCGGGCACGACCGGGACGGAGACGGCGACGGGGACGGGCAGTGCTTCGCACCGGGCGGGCACGACCGGGACGGGGACGGCGACGGGGACGGCGGCGGGTTCCAGGGGTGGGGATGCTCCGGCGGCCTGGCGTGCTCGTCGTGGTGCCAGCCCTGGTCGCCGTGCGGGCGGTGGATCCAGTCGTCGTGGTGGGAGTCGTAGAGCACGAAGACGTTGACGACCACCGGCGCGGGCGTCACGACGACCACGTTCGAGGGCCGGTACGCCGGCCAGCGCGGGCCCACCAGCTTGGGCGTGTTCTTCTCGGCGACCGGGGAGGTCAGCGGGTTGCCGCAGGCGCAGCGCACCCGGGGCACGCCGCGGTTGTCGACCAGTACGGCGGTGCCCGCCTGGAGCACGGACTGGTAGCTGGTGGCGGCGCCGTTGCGGAAGCCGTGGTTGGTGACGCGCGTGTCGACGCGCAGCTGGACCGGGGTGAGCGAGCGCAGATAGGCGGGCACGCCGGACGGCTGGACGCCGGCCACGGACGCGAACGCCCTGTTCTTGGCCGGGTCCGCCTGGAGTGCCTTGATCTGCTGCTCCACGTCGCAGGCGGCGACCTTCTGGGTGCCGCCGTACAGGCCGGGCGCCCCGCCCTGCACGCCCTGCACCGCGTTGGCCGTGCCGGAGGGCGCGGCGGAGGCCGAGGGGGGCGGCGGGGCGGAACTCTGCTTGGCCGTCGACTCCGTGAAGGGATCCTGGCCGGTGCTGGCCGCGGACTGCAGGAAGACCTCGCCGCCCTTGCCGCCACCCGGACGGGTGAAGACGACGGCGAGTACCACGGCGGCGACCACGAGGGCGCTGATGGCTCCGACGCGCGGTACGGACTTCCACCACGGCCCGTGCGGCCCCTTGGGCCCGGTGCCGCCGGGGGGCGGCCCTGCGGGCGGCGGGCCGGAGGGCGGCTGGGACCCTCCCGACAGCGGGCCGGAGGGCGGCCCGGTGGGGCGGCCTGATGACGGAGGTTCGACGCTCACGAGCACTTCTTCCCGTCGCGATGCGCGGCTTTTCTCAGTGCGGCTTTTCGCAGTCAAGTTCCGTTTCATGCATTTGGCTGCACATTGGTCCCATTGTGTGTCTCAGGGTCGCGCTGCTCGCAAGCTGACGGGCGGGATGCCCGGCCGCTGCTTAGCGTGGCCGGTGTGAGCCCTCCGACCGTCACCGCGCGGCCCGCCTCCCGCCACGGCTGGGCCCATGCCCTGGGTGTGGTGCTGACCGGCCTGGCCGTCATGGTCCTGGTGGCGGCACTGGGGCTGTGGGCGGCCGGTGCGGCGGGTCTGCCGGACGGCGCGTTCCCGAGGGTGGTGGCCGCGACCCTGGCCACGGCCGTCGGCGGCAGCGTGGAGCTGTCCGGCAACGCGGGGGCGCTGGCGCAGAGCCGGGCCGGTCTCACCGTGCTCCCGCTGTCGGTCACGCTGGCCGGTGCCCTGGTGATCGGGGCGGGCTTTCTGCGCCCGCTGCGGCACCGGGCGGTGGCCTCGGCCGCGGAGCTGGCCGGCTGGGCCGCCCGGATCGCGGCGCTGTGGCTGCTGGTGCTGATCGGCCTGGCCCTCGGCGCCCGGCAGACCTTCGCCGTCGACGTGGGCAGCGGCACCCTCAGCGATCTGACCGGGCTGTTCGAGGCCGCACCGAGGGTCGGCTTCACCACCGACGTGCCGTTGACCGTGCTGTTCGGGCTGGTGTGGCTGGCCGGGGTGCTGTTGCTGGCGGTGCTGGTCGCGCGCGGGGCTCCGCTCCCGGGGCGGCTGCTGCGCTGCCAGGAGTCGGTGCGCCCGGCGGCCCACGCGATGGTGGTCCTGCTCCTCGCCTACGTCGTCGTCGCCCTGGTCGTCGCGCTGATCACGGCGGCCGGCCGCGGACATGCCTCCGCGACCTTCGCGCTGATCCTGCTCGGCCTGCCCAACCTGGCCTGGCTGGCCCTCACCATCGGTCTGGGCGCGACCTGGCACGGCCGGGTGGACGGCCCGTTCGGGCTGCCGATGCCGCATGTCCTGGACGTGCTGCTGCGCACCCCGGACGTGTCCGTGCTGAGTCTGCGCTCGCTCACCGGCTATGACGGCCGCTGGTGGTGGCTGGTGGTCGTGGACGCGCTCCTGCTGCTCGCCGTGGCCTTCCGGATGGCGGTGAGCTCACCGGCCCGGATCCGGCTGTGGCAGCACGCCCTGCACCTGGCCGTCGCGCTGGCGCTGACGGTGCTGATGATCTGTCTGACGGTCCGTGTCTCGGCGCATTACGGCCTGTCCCTGCTCGGCATCGGCGATCTGGGCGGCGGTCTGTCGGGCGAGCTGTTCCTCAGGCCGATGCTCTGGCAGGCGGTGGGCCTGGGCGCGCTGTGGGGACTGGTCGCCGGGCTGCTGGGCGGGCTGCTGGCCCTGCCGGTGCGCCGCCGGGGTGACGTCGGCGAACCGCCGCACTGAGCCGGCGTCCAGGCGCGCTCAGCCGTGGAACACCGGCCCGGCCCAGTGCGGAGGCGGCGGGGTCTCGGTCACCGTGCGGGCCGGCTCCGGCCCGGTCTCCGGCGCCGGGCGGACCTCGGCCGGGCCGGTCGCCAGGCTGGCGCGCAGGGCGGCCACGAAGTCGAGACAGGTGTCGTACCGGTCGTCCGGGCTCTTGGCGAGGGCCTTGGCGAACACGGCGTCGACGGCCGGGGGGATACCGGGCCGGGCCGCGCTCGGCGGGGGCGGTTCGTCGTACTGGTGGGCCCACAGCAGGGCCATGTCGTCGTCGCGCTGGAAGGGCGGACGGCCGGCGAGGGTCTCGTAGGCGACGCAGGCGAGGCCGTAGACGTCGCAGCGGCCGTCGACCGGGCGGCCGGAGATCTGCTCGGGGGCCACGTAGTCGAGGGTGCCGACGAACTGGCCGACGCTGGTGAAACCGGTCAGGGACAGCGACTTCTTGGTGAGGCCGAAGTCGGTGAGGTACACGTGCTCGGGGTGGTCGCTGTCGGTGCCCTCGGCGATCAGGACGTTGCCGGGCTTGACGTCCCGGTGGACCAGGCCGTGCTCGTGGGCGGCGTCGAGGGCGGAGGCCACCTGCGCGGCGATGCGGACGGCGTCGGGGGGCGGCAGCGGGCCGCGTGCGTCCAGCAGATGGCGCAGGTCGCTGCCGGAGACGTACCGCATGGCGAGGTAGAGCACGCCGTCCGTCTCGCCGGCGTCGAAGACCGGCACGATGTGCGGGTGGTCGATCGCGGCGGCCACCTGGGACTCGTGGGTGAAGCGTTTGCGGAAGGTGTCGTTGCGGGCGAGTTCGGGCGCGAGCAGTTTGAGGGCGACCGTGCGGTCCAGGCGCAGGTCGCGGGCGCGGAAGACGACCGCCATGCCGCCGCGCCCGACCTCGCTCTCGACCAGGTAGTTCGCCACCTTCCGGCCGATCAGTTCGGAGGGCCGGCCGGAGAACAGGCTGGTCTCGCGCGCCATCAGGGCTCACCGTCGGACGCCACCAGCCGGGTCGGAGCGTGTCCGGCGTCGGTGTCGCCGGTGACCGGGCGGTCGGTGGCGTAGGTGGTCAGGCGCCGTCCGTCGCCGTACATCCAGCGGCTCTCCTCGGGGTCGTACAGCCACATCTTCTCCCCGTCGACGACGATCCCGATTCTCAGGTCCCGGGTGCGGTCCGCGAAGTCCTCGCCGTCGAGCGCGCCGGCCGTCAGTTCACCCACCGCGGCGCGGTAGTCGGCGAGGGCCTCGGCGGCGCGGGCCAGCAGAGGCCGGGGGTCGGCGGTGCCGGCCGGGCCTTCGGCGGCCGGCGGATCCTCGGGTACGGCGATGAGGTGGCGGCCGTCGACCCAGGCGGCCCAGCCGTTGGCGCAGCGGATGTGGCTCCAGTCGCCGCGCCGTTCCATGAGCTGGACCGGCAGCAGCGGGTCGAGGGGCACGGTGGGCCGGGCCGGGTCGGGGGCTTCCCAGGCGGGCATGCCGCGCGGCGGGACGACGTGCGTGGGCCGGAATCCGGGGCCGGGCGCTTTGCTCATCGGGCGCCTGCCAGGGTGTCCGTGTCTGTGTCCGGGGCATGGGTCATCGTGCCGTCTACCTCCGCGTCACGGCCGGCTCGTGCCGGCGCAGCAGCCGGGAGAGCGCGGAGCCGAAGACGGCCGCGAGCACCACCAGCATGATCATGTTGCGCAGCCACACGCCGGCCGAGTGCCGGAAGAACGGGTCCGCGGTGAGCGTGCCCGGCACGATCCGGCCCAGGTCGACGGTGCCGGCCATGGCGCCCAGCGCCCACCGCGAGGGCACCAGCCAGGCGAACTGCTCCAGGCCGGGCACGCCGTTCAGTTTCAGCAGGGCCCCGCAGAAGACGACCTGGACGACGGTGAGCAGCACCAGCAGCGGCATCGTCACCTCCTCCTTGCGGACCAGCGCGGAGATCAGCAGGCCGAGCAGCATCGCGGTGAAGGCGAGCACGGCCACGGCGACGGTGATCTCCAGCAGGGGTGGCAGCAGCACCCCGTCGCCGCGGGGCGCGTTCAGGTCGACACCGGCGAGTCCGACGAGGGTGAGGACGACCGCCTGCAGCACGGTGAGCACACCGAGGACGGCGACCTTCGACATCACGTAGGCCGAGCGGGGCAGGCCGACGGCTCTCTCACGCCGGTAGACGACGCGTTCCTTGACCAGCTCGCGCACGGCGTTGGCGGCGCCCGTCAGCACCCCGCCCACGCACAGGGTGAGCAGCGCGTTGGTCGCGGTGTCGACGGTCAGCTTGCTGCCGGCGACGGCCCGGGCCATCGCGCCCATGACGAACGGCAGCCCGATCATGATGGCGAGGAAGGTGCGGTCGGCGGCGAGGACGGCCGCGTAGCGGCGCACCAGGGTGGCGAACTGGGCTCCCCAGCTGCGCGGCCTCGGCGGCGGGGCGAGGGCGACCGGGCCGGTACGCGGCACACGCGGCTGCGCGCCGGAGTTCACGATGTACTCCCGGTGGTACGACGAGGCGCGGTACTCCCCCGCCCAGTCCCGGCCGGTGTCCCGCTCGAACGCCTCGAAGGCCTCCGGCCACTCCTCGAACCCGAAGAAGCCGAGGGCGTCGCCGGGCGGGCCGAACCAGGCGGTCCGCCCGCCGGGCGCCAGCACCAGAAGGCGGTCGCAGACGTCCAGGCTGAGCACGCTGTGGGTGACGACGATGACGGTACGGCCGTCGTCCGCGAGGCCGCGCAACATGTTCATCACCGAGCGGTCCATGCCCGGGTCGAGGCCGGAGGTCGGCTCGTCGAGGAAGAGCAGGGAGGGCTTGGTCAGCAGCTCCAGGGCCACGCTGACCCGCTTGCGCTGCCCACCGGAGAGGCTGTGCACGGGCTGCTCGGCACGCTGTTCGAGGCCCAGCTCCCGGATCACCTCCTCGACCCGCTGCACGCGCTCGGACTTCGCGGTGTCCTCGGGGAAGCGCAGTTCGGCGGCGTAGGTGAGGGCGCTGCGCACGGTCAGCTGGACGTGCAGGATGTCGTCCTGGGGGACCAGGCCGATGCGCTGGCGCAGTTCGGCGTAGTCGCGGTAGAGGTCACGGCCGTCGTAGAGGACGGTGCCGTGGTCGGCGGGCCGCTGCCCGGTCAGGGCGTTCAGCAGGGTGGACTTGCCGGCGCCGCTCGGCCCGACCACGGCGAGCAGGCACTTCTCCTGCACCGGGAAGGAGACGCCGTCCAGCAGGATCTTGCGGCCGCGGTCGACGGCGACGGTGAGTTCCTGCACGTCGAGGGAGACCTCGCCGGTGTCGACGTACTCCTGCAGTTCGTCGCCGACCAGGCAGAACGCCGAGTGCCCGATGCCGACGATGTCGCCGGGGCCGAGGGTGGCGCGGGTGACGGGCCGGCCGTTGAGGTAGGTGCCGTTGTGGCTGCCGACGTCGGCGATCTCGTACGTGCCGTCGGCGTGGGCGCGCAGTTCCGCGTGCCGGCGGGAGACGGTCAGGTCGTCCACCACCAGGTCGCTGTCCGGTGCCCGGCCGATCCGCACGGTGCGCACGGGCAGCGGACGCACGCTGGTGGGGCGGCGGAAGGTGCCGGTCAGCAGGGGCAGCGACACCGCGGAGGGGCGGTCGGGGGTGGGCGGCGGCGCACCGGCCGGCACCGCGCGGGGGCCGTCGGCGGGGTTGCCGAAGCGGATCTCGCTCCCGGGACGCACCTCCCACTCCTCGATCCTGCGACCGTCGGCGTAGGTGCCGTTGGTGCTGTGCCGGTCCGCCAGGGTCCAGTGATCGTGGTCGCAGCGCAGCACGGCGTGGTGCCACGAGACCCGGGCATCGTCGAAGACGATGTCGCTCAACGGGTCGCGTCCGACGTGGTAGTCGCGCCCCGGGCTCATCACCGTGGAGCCCGTGTCGGTCTCCAGGACGAGCTCAGGGGCCGTCGGGGCGACCGGTCGCTCCGCCATGGCCAGAATTCTACCGATTTGTTCACATACGCGCCGCAGCGAGGTGGTGCGGTGCCCGGCGTGCGGACACGTGTCAGGCGACGGGTACGACGAGGACGGGCAGGGTCCGCTGCATCCGCAGGGCGTCGACGGACTCGGCGAGCAGCTCGTACTCGGTGGTGTCGTCGCTGGCGGCGATCCGCACCAGCCGGCCGGCCGCCAGCTCGTCGGCGACCAGTTCCTGCCGGACGTCGTCGGCACACCAGGCACGCAGCAGCGCGGGCACGTCGGCGACGGTTTCGGCCACCGGCACCAGCGCACCCGCGGGGAAGGCGGGATCCTCCGGGCTGGGGTCGAGCCGCTCGGCGATCCAGGACGCACGGTCCCGCAGCCACCACAGGGCCAGGGCCAGCGTCGGCGCGCGATAGGTGCCGAGCGGTACGCCGATGCGCCGGCCGTCGCACATGCCGTATGCCGTGACATGGCACAGGAATTCGTCGTGCACGTCTCACTCCCCCGTCGCCTCGCTCGTGTGCCGGCTCAGGCCTCGCTTCCCGTGCGGCTCCTGTGCGGTGAAGTGCCCCTGACGTTCGAGTATCGCCTCTCCCGAAACACTGTCACCATGACTTTCCGGCCAGCCTGTTGGCATATTCGGTGCCCGTTCTGGCCGAGATTGCACCGGCGTGTGCGGGCCACCCGGCTTTACCGGGGAGGTAATCGACCGGCCCCCTCGGTCTCCGGCATGGTGGTCACACCGGATCGGCGAAGCCCCGGATCCGGGCCTGACCAGCAGTGACGACCTCGATGGAGGCTGATTCACCATGTCCGTGAACACCAACCGTTACGAGACCGCGGCCGCCCGTTACTTCGAGGCCTGGAACGCCACCGAGCCGGAGGCGCTGCGGAAGGCGGTCGCCGCCGCGTGGACCACGGACGGCGGGTACACCGACCCCCTCGCGGACGTCCGCGGCCACGAGGGCGTCGCCGCCGTGATCGCCGCGGTCCACGAGCAGTTCCCCGGGTTCGTCTTCCGCCCGCTCGGCCCGGTCGACGGCCACCACGACACCGCGCGCTTCGCCTGGGAGCTGGTCAGCGAGTCCGGGGGTACTGGAGGAGGCTCGGCCCCGGTCGCCGGTTTCGACGTGGTCACCCTGGACGAGGAGGGCCGGATCCGCCAGGTGCTGGGCTTCCTGGACCGGGTGCCGGCGGGCGTCTGAGACAGGCTGCGGTGGCTCAGCTCCCGGCGGTCCCCCGACAGGGGCGGCGCGGCGGCGCCGGTCCGCCGGAGGGCGCTCCTCGCCGGTACCGCAGACAGGTGAGCGGCGCCGCATCCTCGGCCTGTCGGAAGCGGTCGACGGGGGTGGTCCGGGTCCGCTCCTCCACACCTGCCAGGGGTGGGCGGGGCCTGTGTGCATCAGGCGCGGGGCCGGGCGAAGGGCATGGCCCTTCGCCGTGCAGCCCGGCATGGTCTTCGACGCCGCTCTCGCCCAGCACGTCTCCGAGGAGGCCCGGCGGGCGACCGCGCGGGCGCCGGACAAGCGGCCACGGCCCACCCTCGGCAGGCGACCCAGGCCGGCACCGCGCACCCCGGTCGGTGGCCACGGGCCGCCCCGCGGCTACGGGCCGGCCGGGCGCCGTACGACCCGGCAAGCGGTCGCCGACCTCCCCGTGGCATACGGCCTGCCCCGGGGTCTCGGCTCACCCCCTGACCCCTGACGGCAGCCGCCGCCCGGCGTTCTCAGGGCTTCACGATGGCGTCGATGCGGGCCAGTTCCTCGGTGTCGAAGTCCAGGTTCTGGATCGCGCCGACGCTGTCCTCGATCTGGCGTGCGCTGCTCGCGCCGACCAGTGCGGAGGTGACCCGGCCGCCGCGCAGCACCCAGGCCAGGGCCAGCTGGGCGAGGGTCTGGCCGCGGGACTTGGCGATCTCGTCCAGGGCGCGGAGCCGGGCGACCAGGTCCTCGGTGACGGCGTCGGAGTTGAGGAAGGGGCTGTCGCTCGCGGCCCGGGAGTCCTCGGGGATGCCGTCGAGGTAGCGGCTGGTGAGCAGGCCCTGCTCCAGCGGGGAGAAGACGATCGAGCCGACCTGGAGTTCGTCGAGGGCGTCGAGCAGGCCCTCGTCCTCGGGGCGCCGGTCGAGCATCGAGTAGCGCGGCTGGTGGATGAGGAGCGGCGTGCCGAGGTCGGCGAGGATGCGGGCGGCCTCGCGGGTCTGCTCGGCCGAGTAGTTGGAGACGCCGACGTAGAGCGCCTTGCCCTGCTGCACCGCCGAGTGCAGCGCGCCCATCGTCTCCTCCAGCGGAGTGTCCGGGTCGGGACGGTGCGAGTAGAAGATGTCCACGTAGTCCAGACCCATGCGCTTCAGGCTCTGGTCCAGGGAGGACAGCAGGTACTTGCGCGAGCCCCATTCGCCGTACGGGCCGGGCCACATGAGGTAGCCGGCCTTGGTGGAGATGACCAGCTCGTCGCGGTACGGCGCGAAGTCCGCCCTCAGCGCCTCACCGAGCGCGGACTCGGCGGCGCCGGGCGGCGGGCCGTAGTTGTTGGCGAGGTCGAAGTGGGTGACGCCCAGGTCGAAGGCGCGGCGCAGGATGGCCCGCTGGGTCTCGACGGACCGGTCCGGGCCGAAGTTGTGCCACAGGCCGAGGGACAGCGCGGGGAGCTTCAGCCCGCTGCGTCCGGTGCGCCGGTAGGGCATGCCGTCGTAGCGGCCGGGGTGTGCGGTGTACAACGCGACTCCAGAGGGGTTGGCACACGGTCTACCGGACCCACTCTTCACCGGGTGCCGTGCAGTGGTCCAACAGAAGAATCCGATGGAATTCAGCGGATAAGCTTCTCAATCATGGAACTGCGTCATCTCCAGCACTTCGTCGCGGTCGCCGAGGACCAGCATTTCACCCGGGCCGCCGAACGCCTGATGGTGTCCCAGTCGGGCCTGTCGGCGTCGATCCGGGCGCTGGAGCGGGAGCTGCGGGCGCCGCTGTTCGTGCGGACCACCCGGCGGGTGACGCTCACCGAGGCGGGGCGCGCACTGCTGGTGGAGGCCGAGCGGATCCTGGCGCAGGTGCGCTCGGCGCACGAGGCGGTGGCCGCGGTGCAGGGCGTGCTGCGCGGCACGCTGGCGCTCGGCACCGAGCAGTGCATCGCCGGGGTGCATGTGGCGCGGCTGCTGGCCGGGTTCCGGAGGCGGCACCCGGACGTGGAGATCCGGCTGCGGCAGGCCGGCTCGGGCGCGCTGGCCGAGGAGGTCGCGGCCGGGCGGCTCGACCTGGCCTTCGCCTACCGCACCCAGGCGGACTCCGACCAGCTGCGCTCGGTGGCGCTGACGAGCGAGCCGATGACCGTGCTGTGCCATCCCGGGCACCGGCTGGCCTCGTCGGGCGCGGCGCTCATCCCTGAGGACCTGGCCGGGGAGGTCTTCGTGGACTTCCATCCGGACTGGGGTCCGCGCCGCACGACCGACGCCGCGTTCACCGCGGCCGGGATCCGGCGCACGGTGGCGCTGGAGGTGAACGACGTGCACAGCCTGCTGGACCTGGTGGACGAGAACCTGGGGATCGCGGTCGTCCCCCGGCACTTCCGGCACAAGCGGCCCGCGCTCACGGCGCTGCCGCTGAAGGGCACGGAAGAGGCGGAGTACGAGACCGTCGCCCTGCTGCCCCCGGATCGCGCCACCAGCCCCGCCGCCCGCGCGCTCGTCACGCTTCTGGAGACCGAGGGCCTGGCACCGCTCCGGGAAGGGACCGAGGCCTCCTGATGCCCGCCGGGCCGTCCGCCGCACCGGGCTCAAGGCCGTCGCCCGGCGCCCTGCATCGGCTTGCCGCGCAAGGGAGTTGACGGCGTCCGGCCTGCCGGGCCGAGCCCGGCGCGGTGGGCACGGTCCTCGTGGTGCGGGAGTGCACGGAGCTGAATTTCCGGGCGCGTGAACGGCCGTCGTTTGGGATGGTGGACGGTATGCATGCCAAGGACATCCTCATCGACGGCTACGGCCGCATCCAGGAAGAAGTCCACGCCGCCCTCGACGGCCTCGGACCGGACGAGCTCAATCACCGCCCGGCACCCGACGCCAACTCCATCACCTGGCTGATCTGGCACCTCACCCGGGTGCAGGACGACCACATCGCCGACGCGTTCGGACTCGAACAGGTCTGGCTGGACCAGGACTGGCACAAGCGCTTCGGCCTCGACCTGCCGCCCCGTGACCACGGGTTCGGGCACTCCCCCGCGCAGGTCGCGAAGGTCAGGGTCGACTCCGCCGACCTGCTGACCGGGTACTACGACGCCGTCCACGAGCAGACCCTCCACGCGCTCAGGGGGCTCGCCGCCAAGGACCTGGAACGGATCGTGGACGAGCGCTGGGATCCCCCGGTCTCACTGGGGGTGCGCCTGGTGAGCGTCCTGTCCGACGACCTTCAGCACGTCGGACAGGCCGCCTACCTCAGGGGGCTCGCTCAGAGCGCTGCCTTGTAACCCGGCAGGACCACGTCCTCGATGAGGGCCGTGCGCTCGTCGAACGGGATGAACGCGCTCTTGAGGGCGTTCACCGTGACGGTGCGCAGGTCCTCGACGGTCCAGCCGGCCTCCTCGACCAGCAGGGACATCTCGCGGGTCATCGTCGTGCCCGACACCAGGCGGTTGTCGGTGTTGAGGGTGACCCGGAAGCCGAGGTCCTTCAGGGCCGTGATCGGGTGCTCGGCGATCGAGGTGGCGCAGCCGGTCTGCAGGTTGGAGGTGGGGCACATCTCCAGCGCGATTCGGCGGTCGCGCACCCAGGAGGCGAGCCGGCCGAGCTTGCCGGCCGCGAGGTCGGGGATGTCCTCGGTGAGGCGCACACCGTGGCCTATGCGCTGGGCGCCGCACACCTGCAGGGCCTGGTGGATGCTGGGCAGGCCGTGCGCCTCACCGGCGTGGATGGTGAACGGCACGCTCTCGCGGCGCAGGTGCTCGAAGGCGGCCAGGTGGTCGGCGGGCGGGAAGCCGTCCTCGGCACCGGCGATGTCGAAGCCGACGACGCCGGCGTCCCGGTAGGCGACGGCCAGGTCGGCGGCCTCGCGGACCCGGTCGAACATCCGCATGCCGCACAGCAGGGTGCCGACGCGGACCGGGCTGCCGGCGGCGGCCGCCTTGGCCATGCCCGCGGCGAGGCCCTCCTGGACGGTCTCGACGACCTCGCGCATCGTCAGCCCGCCGCGGGTGTTCAGCTCGGGGGCGTAGCGCACCTCGGCGTAGACGACGCCGTCGGCGGCGAGGTCCAGCACGTACTCCTCGGCGGTGCGCAGCAGGCCCTCGCGGGTCTGCATGACGGCAAGGGTGTGCTCGAAGGTGGCGATGTAGCGGACCAGGTCGCCGGAGTTGGCGGCCTCGAAGTACCAGGCGGCCAGCTCGTCGGGGTCGGTGGTGGGCAGGGTGTGACCGATCTCCGCCGCGAGTTCGACGACGGTGGCGGGACGCAGGCCGCCGTCGAGGTGGTCGTGCAGCACGGCCTTGGGGAGCCGGCGGAGGGTCTCGGTGTCGATGCGGGGCGCGGTCATGGCAGGGCTTTCCTCGGCAGGTGGTTCAGCGGTGATCAGGAGGCGGGCTGGAGCAGGTCCCAGCGGTTGCCGTAGAGGTCCTGGAAGACGGCGACGGTGCCGTAGGGCTCGTGCCGAGGGTCCTCCAGGAAGGTCACTCCGGCCGCGGTCATGCGGGCGTGGTCGCGGGCGAAGTCGTCGGTGTGCAGGAAGAACCCGACGCGTCCGCCGGTCTGGTCGCCGACGCGGGCGCGCTGCTCCTCGTCCTTGGCGCGGGCGAGCAGCAGCCCGGTGCCGGCCGCGGGGCCGCCGGGCTCCACGACGACCCAGCGGGAGCCGTCGGGGCGCGGGGCGTCCTCGGCGAGCCGGAAGCCGAGGGCCTCGGTGTAGAAGCGGATGGCCTCGTCGTAGTCGTCCACGACAAGGGTGACCAGGGCGACGCGTCGCATCGGGACCTTCCGGTGGGGTTGGTTAGCCGGTGAGGTTATACGTAAAACTTCACGGGCGCCAGTCCCGTTCTACGCGCGTCGCACCAGGGCGTCCCGGCGCGGGTCTGCGCAGGGGTGGCGCGGGTGGTGTGGGGCAGGCAGGCTCAGGGCCGATCCTCGCCCTGGGCGACCTCCACCCGGTGGTGTACGTCGGCCATCCCGGCGACCGCGGCCACGCCGGAGACGGCGGTGCAGGCGAGGAGGAGGGCGGCGATCGTACGCCCGGTCCGGGCGGCGCGCGGGGCGGTGAGCAGGGCCTGGACGCGCAGCGGGACAGGGCCTGCGTTCGCGGCGGGCGCGAAGTCGGGGCGCTCGGAGCGGGTGGCCTGTCCGGCCAGGGCCGCGCGGGCGATGGCCCGGGCGATCAGCCGCCGGTCGCCGACCCGGGCCGCGGCGGCCTCGTCGGCGGCGCGCTCGACGGCGAGGCGGATCGTCTCACGGACCCGGCGCAGGGCGGGGTGGCAATGTGCGGTGAGCTCGGCGGCGGCAAGGAAGTAGTGATGACGGCCGTCGTTGTGCGCCCGCTCGTGCGCGAACAGCGCCTCCCGCTCGGGGCCGTCCAGGCTGCGCAGCATCGCGGTGGTGACGACGATGCGGTGCGGGCGGCCGGGCAGGGCGTAGGCGTCCGGACGGGGCGAGTCCACGACGCACAGATCACCGGCGGCGGGCCCGCTCCCGGCCTGGGTGCGGGCGGCGCGGAAGGCGCGGGTCTGGTGCAGCACGGACCGTACGAGGGTCCAGCCGCACACGGCGAGCACGCCGACGGACGTCGCGGCCGCGGGCAGGACGACGAGGTCCGAGGCGGTGTGCAACGGCTGGACCAGCCGGCCGAGCGCGGCGAAGAGCGGCATCTTCAGCAGACCGATCAGCACGAAACCGCCGAGCGCGGCCAGTGAGCAGCCTGCGAGGACGACCGCGCAGCCGGTGACGGCCCACAGCGCGGCGACCGGGGCCAGCCGGTCCAGCGCCCGGCGGGCCAGGGCCGGCAGCGCGAACGGCAGCAGCAGGGGCAGCAGGAGAAGGCCGGTCATCACTCGTCGGATTCGAGCAGGTCCCGCAGGATGCGTTCGTCGTCGGGGGTGAGCTGGGCGACGAACCGGGCGAGCACGGTCTGGCGGTCGCTGTCCCGGTCCAGCTCGCTGTGCATCCGGCGGGCGGTCAGCCCCTGGGCGTCCTGGGCGTCCCGCACGGGGTAGTAGGCGTACCCGCGGCCCTGTCGGTGCCGCTGGACGACCCCCTTGTCGTACAGCCGGGTGAGGATCGTCGTCACCGTCGTCCGGGCCAGCTCCGCGCCGAGGGTCGACTGGACCTGGCCGGGCGTCTGCGGCCCGCCCGCGGCCCAGAGCGCGGCCATGACACTCGCTTCGAGCTCACCGGCCGGCCGGCGCTCGTCCTTCGCCTCGGTCATGAAACGTTCCTCACCCCGTCCTTCGCTGCCCTTCTCTGCGGCCCGGAGACCGTCTACACGATGGTAGTCAACCGCACCTTCGCACGGCTGTGCGCCGACATGCCCATTATGGGAGAGCGCGGCGGCGGGAGGGACGGCGGCCGAGGATGCGGGGGCCGGCGCGACGGGAGGTGGCAGCCACCGAGCCCCCCACCAGAAGCCCCCGCCCCGCCTCACCGGTCCGCGTCGTGCACGGCGTTCAGCCGGGCCAGTTCCTCCGGCGTGAGGTGCAGGGCGCCGGCGGCGATGTTCTGGGTCACGTGGGCGGGATTGCCGGTGCCGGGGATGGCCAGCACGTGGGGGCCCTGGTGGAGGGTCCAGGCGATGCGGATCTGGGCGGGGGTCGCGCCATGGGCCTGGGCGATGGAGCGCACCTCGTCGCCGTGGGTGTCGGGTGCGGCCTGGGGACCCGCCTCTCCGGCGACGGCGAAGAAGGGGACGAACGCGATGCCGTGCTCGCCGCACAGGCGGAGCATCTCGTCGTCGACGGGGTCTGGGCGGTCCAGGGCGTAGCGGTTCTGCACGCACACCACCGGGGCGATCTCCAGCGCCTCGGCGAGGTGGCGCGGTTCGACGCCGGAGATGCCGAGGTGGCGGATCAGGCCGGCCTCACGCAGCTCCGCGAGGGCGCCGAAGTGTTCGGCGATCGAGTCCTGGCGCATCCGGCGCAGATTGACGACGTCGAGGTGGTCGCGGCCGAGCTGGCGCAGGTTCTCCTCGACGTGACCGCGCAGCTGGTCGGGGCGGGCCGAGGCGCCCCACTCGCCGTGGTAGTCCCGGAAGGGGCCGACCTTGGTGGTGATCACCAGGTCGTCGGCGTACGGGGCGAGGGCCGTGTTGATCAGTTCGTTGGCCGAGCGTGTGGCGGAGAAGTAGAACGCGGCCGTGTCGATGTGGTTCACGCCGAGCTCCACCGCCCGTCGCAGCACGGCGATCGAGCGTTCCCGGTCGCTGGGGGTGCCGAGATGGAACGCGGCGCTGCCCGTCAGCCGCATGGCTCCGAGGCCGATGCGGTGGACGGGCAGGTCGCCGAGTTCCCAGGTGCCGGAGGCGTCCGCGGTGATCGTGTCAGCAGTCATTCGGCGGAGTTTCGCACATCCGGCCCACCGGACAAGGGAGTTCAGCCGAGCGGCTTGTCCAGCACCGCCTTGCGGTGGCTGAAGGTCTCGATGGAGTAGCGGCCGTGGTAGTTGCCCATACCGCTCTCCCCCACACCGCCGAACGGCAGGTCGGAGACGGTGAGATGGGCGAGCGGCAGGCCGTAGCCGAGGCCGCCGGAGGAGGTCTCTGCGGCGATGCGCCCGCGTGTCTCACCGGACTCGCTGAACACGTACAGCGCGAGCGGCTTGTCGCGGTCGTTGATGAAGGCGATCGCCTCGTCCAGGCCGGACACGGTGACGATGGGCAGGATGGGTCCGAAGATCTCCTCCTGCATGACCGGCGCCTTCGGGTCGACATCCGCGAGGACGGTCGGCGCGATGTACTTGGCCGTGCGGTCGCTCGTGCCGCCCACCGCCACCCGGCCCGAGTCGAGCAGTGCCGACAGGCGGTCGAAGTGGCGCTCGTTGATGATGCGGCCGTACTCCGGCGACTCGGCCGGATCGGCACCGAACAGCGTCCCGACGGCGCGCACCAGCGCGGACTCCAGCGCGGCGGCGGTCTCCGGGTCGGTCAGCACGTAGTCGGGGGCGACACAGGTCTGCCCGGCGTTGAGGAACTTGCCGCGGGCGAGCCGGTCCGCGACCACGTCGAGGTCGGCGTCACGGTCCACGAACACCGGGGACTTGCCGCCGAGTTCGAGGGTGACGGGGGTGAGGTGCTCGGCGGCGGCACGCATCACGACACGGCCGACGGCGCCGTTGCCGGTGTAGAAGATGTGGTCGAAGCGCTCGGCCAGCAGGGCCGTGGTCTCCGGGATGCCGCCCTCGACCACGGCGACCGCGTCGGTGTCGAGGTAGGCGGGGATCAGCTCGGCGAGGACGGCCGAGGTGGCCGGGGCCAGTTCGCTCGGCTTGGCGACCACCGCGTTGCCGGAGGCCAGGGCGCCGACCACGGGGGCGAGCAGCAGCTGCGCCGGGTAGTTCCACGGGGCGATGACGAGGACGACGCCCAGCGGGTCGACTTGCGTCCAGGCCGTGGCGTCGGCACCGAGGTGGGCGGGGACGGGTGCGGGCTCGGGTCGCAGCCAGTCCGCGAGGTGCTCCAGCGTGTGGTCGATCTCGCGGATCGTGAAGTCGATCTCGGTGCGGTAGGCCTCGGTGCGGCTCTTGCCCAGGTCGGCGCGGAGGGCGGCGGCGAGGTCCGCACCACGTTCCGTGAGCATCGCGCGCAGGCGGCGCAGCTGGTCGGTGCGCCACTCGACGGGCTTGGTGCGGCCGGTGGCGAAGGTGGCGCGCAGCCGGGCCACGATGTCGGCGGGCTGCTCGATGGCAGGGTGGTTCACGGGTGCCTCGCTGGTGGTGCCGGGCGGTTCGGCCCGGATCTCGGATCTCTCACGGTCGGATGTAAATGCCAACCTTTCAGGTCCTCAAATTGATTCCGGCCGAGGGAAGTGATCACGCTCACACGCCCAGGTCGCGCCCGCGCCGCTCCAGATGAGCCCGCTCCGCTTCGCTCGCGGCCAGCCCGGCGGCCACGCCGTACTCCGTCGCCGCCTCGGCGGTCCGGCCCAGCCGGCGCAGCAGGTCGGCGCGGACCGCGTGCAGCACGTGGTAGCGGCCGAGGTCCAGTGCCTCGACCAGGTCGAGCGCCCGGGCCGGTCCCTCGGTCTCGGCCACCGCGACCGCCCGGTTCAGGGCGACGACCGGGGACGGTGCCACGGCCATGAGCTGGTCGTACAGGGCCAGGATCTGCCCCCAGTCGGTGGCGCCGGCGGTCGGGGCGTCGCTGTGCACGGCGTTGATCGCGGCCTGGATCTGGTACGGCCCCGGCCGGTTCCGGCGCAGACAGCGGCGGACCAGGTCCTGGCCCTCGGCGAGCAGCGCCCGGTCCCAGCGGCTGCGGTCCTGCTCGGGCAGCGGTACGAGGGCGCCGTCCGCGTCCTGCCGGGCCGGCCGGCGTGCCTCGATCAGCAACATCAGCGCGAGCAGGCCGGTGACCTCGGGCTCGTCCGGCATCAGCGCGGCGAGCAGCCGGCCGAGCCGCAACGCCTCCGCGCACAGGGCGGGGTCGCCGGTGTAGCCCTCGTTGAAGATCAGGTAGAGCACCGCGAGGACTCCGCCGAGCCGGTCGGGCAGGTCGGCGTCGCGCGGCACACGGTACGGGATGCCCGCGTCGCGGATCTTGGCCTTGGCCCGCACCAGCCTCTGGGCGAGCGTCGGCTCCGGCACCAGGAAAGCGCGGGCGATCTGTGCGGTGCCGAGGCCGCCGAGCAGGCGCAGGGTGAGGGCGACGCGGGACTGGAGGGCGAGCGCGGGGTGGCAGCAGGTGAAGATCAGGCGGAGCCGGTCGTCGCGCACGGGGCCCTCCTCGGGCGATGTGTCGGGCGCGGACGGGTCGGGCGCGTGCAGCAGCGCGGCCTCCGCCTGCCGCGCGTCCCGGGAGGACTCGCGGCGCAGGCGGTCGATCGCCCGGTTCCGGGCGGTGGTGATGATCCAGCCGGCCGGGCTCGGCGGCACGCCGGTCTCCGGCCAGGTGCGTACGGCGGTGGTGAAGGCGTCCTGCACCGCTTCCTCGGCGAGGTCGATGTCGCCGAGGAAGCGGACGAGGACGGAGACCGCGCGCCCGTACTCGGCGCGGAAGACGGCCTCGATGTCGGGGGCGCCGGACATCAGTGCTGGTCGACGAAGGGCCGCACCTCGATCGGCAGCGTGGTCGCGAGCGCTGCCTTGCGCCCCCACTCCAGCGCCTCGTCCAGGTCGGCGGCCCGGATCAGGCAGAGTCCGCCGAGGTACTCCTTGCCCTCGGCATAGGGGCCGTCGGTGATCAGGACGTCGCCGCCTTGGGGGCGGAGCATGGTGGCGGTCTCGGGGCCGTGCAGTCCACCGGCGAAGACCCAGGCCCCGGCGGCGCGCAGCTCGTCGTTGAAGGCCTCGACGTCCCGCATGATCGCGGCGAGCGCGTCCGGGGCGGGCGGGGTGCCGCCGGCCGGGGTGACCACGCTGAGCAGGTAGTGCTTCATGACGTTCTCCTTGTGTTCTCAGGGTCTCTCGGCTCCCTGTCACCTCCTACACGAACGGCGGCCCCCCGGATCGACACCCGGCCCACGAGTCGCCGGGAAAAGTCCGGAAGAATCTTCGTCATGACCACCAGCGCACACCCCCTCGTCACCCGGGCCCGGCGGCTCGCCGCCGAGCTGCTCGTCCCCGAGGCCGAGCGGGTGGACCAGGAGGGCGTACCCGCGAGCCACATCGCCGCGGTGAAGCGGTCCGGACTGCTGGGAGTGGTGGCACCCGTCGCGTACGGCGGCTCCGGCGCGCCGCCCGCCGTACTGCGGCAGACCGCCGAGATCCTGGCCGGGGCGTGCTGTGCGACATGGTTCGTGCAGACCCAGCACCACACACCGGTGCAGACCCTGACACAGAGCGAACTGCCTGTCCGGGAGCGGTTGTTGGGCCCGCTGGCGCGCGGGGAGCTGCTGTCCGGGGTCGCGTACGCGCATCTGCGGTCGTATCCGCGCGTGCCGGTGCGCGTACGCCGGGAGGGCGGCGGCTGGCGGTTCGACGGCACCGTGCCCTGGTACACCGGCTGGGGGCTGAACGACGTGCTGCTGCTCGCCGGGGTGACCGACACCGGCGAGGTGTTGTTCGCCTTCGCCGAGGCCCGCGACCAGCCGGGGTTGCGGGCGTCGGCGCCGATGCGCCTGGCCGCTCTCACCGCCGCGCGCACGGTGTCGCTGGAGCTGGCGGGGCTGTGGCTGCCCGAGGAGGCGGTGGCCCTGCGGACGCGGTACGAACGCTGGGCGCCCGGCGACCGGGCCCGGACCCTCAACGCCGGCCCCGCGATCTTCGGCGTCGCCGAGGCCGCCCTGTCCCTGCTGGACGAGGAGCGGGCCGCCCCGCTGCGCGCCCGGCTCGCCGACGTCCGCCGACGGGCCTATGCCCTGGCCGACCACCCGGTGCCGCTGGAGCGGGCCGAGGAACGGCTGGCGGTGCGGGCACAGGCGTACGAGCTGCTGCGTACGGCCACCACGGCGGCGGTGGTCGCCGGGGGCGGCCGGTCCATGGCCCTGACGAGCCGGGCCCAGCGCCTCGCCCGGGAGGCGCTGTTCCTGCTGGTGCAGGGGCAGACGGCCGAGACGCGTACGGCCCATCTGCGGGCGCTGACGGGCAGCTGAGCCTTCACCGTCGGTGTCGTACTCCCTGGGTCGGCGCGTGGGTGGCGTCCACGGCGGCCGCGGCGTAGGCGAGGCCCTGGTGCCGGGTCCCGGGGCCGGGTGGGGCGCAGGACGCCCGAGCGGCGCAGCCGGCCGCGGGCCCACACGGTGAAGGGCAGAACCACCAGGGGGGTGGTCACCGGACCGGTGTGCAGCCGCGCCTCGCGGCCGCCTGTGCCAGATGGACCAGGCCGTGCAGCCCGAAGGCGTTGAGCGCGGTCCGGCAGACGGCGCAGCGGCCGCCGCTCCGGTGGCCGTCGGCGGCCGCGGCCGCCACCACGACCGCCATCGCGCCGACCGCGATGGCCAACTCCCGCGCGTCCACGGACTCCGGCCCCCGCCACACCGCCTCCGGCACCCGGCGGAACCGCTTGCGCAGCTCCGGCAGATGCGCCCGCACCCACGCGGCACCATGACCACTGCCTCGGTGTCGTGCAGGGCCCAGGCGGCCGGCAGACCCCAGGTGAAGGCAGCGGGGGCCTCGTCCGGTGCTCGCGTCATGAAACGGCAGTCCGCCAGGGCGGGTTGGTCAGCTCGCGAACGGCACCTGCGCCGAGGGGCCCGACACGGGGGCGTCGGGATGGGTCCACAGTCCCTGGGCGGCGAGCCGGGGCAGTACGCCCTCGCCGAACCAGTACGCCTCCTCCAGATGCGGGTAGCCGGAGAGGACGAACTCGTCGATGCCGAGGGCGTGGTACTCCTTGATCCGCTCCACGACCTCGTCATGGCTGCCGACCAGAGCCGTGCCCGCGCCGCCGCGCACCAGGCCGATGCCGGCCCACAGGTTGGGGTGGATCTCCAGGCTCTCCCGGCTGCCGCCGTGCAGGGCGAGCATGC
Source organism: Streptomyces camelliae (assembly GCF_027625935.1). Classification (NCBI taxonomy): domain Bacteria; kingdom Bacillati; phylum Actinomycetota; class Actinomycetes; order Kitasatosporales; family Streptomycetaceae; genus Streptomyces; species Streptomyces camelliae. The sequence continues at coordinate 8,219,715 of NZ_CP115300.1, read as the reverse complement.
GCTGCTGGCCCTCGGACTCGCTGCGCGCGAGCCCCGTCTGGACGGCCTTGACGGTCTCGGGGTCGAAGCCGTCGAGCAGCCGGTCCGCCTCCGCCCAGGCCTGCTCCGAGGTGTCCCGGGTGATGACGTGCAGCCGGATGCCGAAGCGCAGGGTACGGCCGTGGGCGGCGGCCAGTTCACGGATCCAGGCGATCTTCTCGGCGACCTGAGCGGGCGGCTCGCCCCAGGTCAGGTACACATCGGCGTACTTGGCCGCGACCTCGCCGGCGGCGGGCGAGGAGCCGCCGAAGTACACCTCGGGCACCGGGTCGGGCAGCCGGCTCAGCTTCGCGTCCTCCACCTGGAGGTGCTCCCCGTGCAGATCGACGCTCTTGCCCTCCCACAACTGGCGCACGATGTGCAGGAATTCACCGGTACGGCGGTAGCGGGCGTCCTTGTCGAGGAAGTCGCCGTAGGCCCGCTGCTCCTGGGTCTCGCCGCCGGTGACGACGTTGAGCAGCAGCCGGCCGCCGCTCTGCCGCTGGAAGGTGGACGCCATCTGCGCGGCGAGCGTCGGCGAGACGGAGCCGGGCCGGAAGGCGACCAGGAACTTCAGCCGCTCGGAGTTCTGGCTGACCATGGCGGTGGTCAGCCAGGCGTCCTCGCACCAGGCACCGGTCGGCGTGAGCGCGGCGGCGAAGCCGAGCTGCTCGGCGGCCCGGGCGATCTGGCTCAGATAGCCGACCGTGGGCGGCCGGTCCAGACCGGAGGCGGTCGCCGGGGTGCCGTGACCGCCGCCGACGACATCGCGGCTGTCGCCGTTGGTGGGCAGGAACCAGTGGAAGGTGAGGGACACGGGGACTCTCCGTTCGGGATCGTGCGTCAGAGCAGGCCGCGGCGGGTCGGGGGGGTACCGGGTGTGGATGCGGGTGCCGCGCCGATCACGGCACGGGTGGGAGGAGTTGGGCGCCGAACGGGTGCCGGCCACGAAGCGCGCGGGCCGCTCAGCTCGCCGCCGCCAGGACCGGGGTCCGGCCGAGGGCGGCCGAGAACCGGTCCACCACCTCACCGAGCGCCTCGGCGGTGGCCGGGGCGATGGTCAGCGAGCCGTCCTCGCGTACGGTGATGTCCTTGTCGAGGGTGAACCAGCCCTGGACTATGTGGGCGGCACCCATGGAGTTCAGGACCGGGCGCAGCGCGTAGTCGATGGCGAGGACGTGCGCGGTGGAGCCGCCGGTGGCGAGCGGCAGCACGGTCTTGCCGGTGAGGGCGTACTGCGGGAGCAGGTCGAGCAGCGCCTTGAGGACACCGGAGTACGACGCCTTGTAGATGGGCGTGCCGATCACGACGCCGTCGGCGCGGGCGACCAGCTCGGCGGCCCGGGCGATCGCCGGGTGCCGGACGTCCGCACCCAGCAGGGCCTCGGCCGGGAGGGTGCGGACGTCGAGCGGGATCACGTCATGCCCCTGGGCGGTCAGGCGCTGGTCCAGGTGGCGCAGCAGACGGCCGGTGCGGGAGGTGGCGGAGGGGCTGCCGGAGACGGACAGGACGGTGGCCATGGGTGCCTCGTTTCTGGGAGTGCGGGGTGCTGCCGGCGGTCAGCCGTGGGCCGCGACGGAGACCAACTCCGGTTCTTCGCCCGCACGTCGGTGGCAGCACCCGCCGGACTCCTGGTGCGGAGAGTCTTCAGGCACGCCGAACTCAAGGGGTGCGCGGGCACGCCAAGAGAGGTGCCGGCACGGTGAATTCAGGCGGGAAAAGGAGAAAGCGCGGCGGATCGCCGAGAAGTGATCAGGCCGCGGCGCAACAGGAGGCGCTGGCAACGCGCGCGAGGTCGACATGGCGTCGCCGCGTGAGGTCCAGTCGCATCGTCATGCCGTTGATCGTGGCAGCCGCCGGTGAGGACCGTCAAGGAAAACCCGACCGGTCTCGTATCCCGGACCCGCGCCGGGCGCGGGTCCGGCGCGGGTCCGGGACGGCCCGCCACAGGCCTACACATAAAGAAGAAATAAGAGCAAAATGGTAGCAAGCGGTGTTTACCCGCACCGCACCAGACGCGGTCTGGCCAGCGAAGTCAAAGGAGACGAGTCATGGCCAACGTCTCGCACAGGGGTGACATGACGACTCACCCCGATGTCTCCGAAATGCGGGCACGCTACGCCCGCATGCTCGGCGGTCGTGATGTGGCGCTCGTGGACGGGCCGGTGTTCCTGCTCGGCCTGTACTGCGCGGCATCACCGTGGATCGTGCACTACACGGCGAGCCAGCCGGCGCTCATGACCCACAACCTGATCATGGGCATAGCGATCGGCCTGCTGGCACTCGGTTTCACCAGGGCCCCCGAGCGGATGTACGGCCTCAGCTGGGCCATGTGCGCCATGGGCGTCTGGCTGATCATCGCCCCGTGGATCGTGGGCAGCGGCCCGGACAAGGGCGTGATCATCAACAACGTCGTCATCGGCGCCCTGGCGCTTCTCCTCGGACTGCTCTGCGCCGGCACGGCGGCGAAGAGCACACCCAGGCCGTAGCTGGAGACGCGAGAGAGAAGGAAGAGGAAGAGGCGAGGAAGGACAGGTGACCAGGTGAGGCCGGTCCGCCCGGGTGGACCGGCCTTCGCCGCGCCCGCAGCGCCTGGACGATCACCATGACCGTGGTGAGCAACTGGATCAGCGCGGCGAGGTCGGTGCGCCGGCCGATCAGGAAGCCGACCGCGGTGATCACACCCGTGGAGGACGCGGGAGCCGCCGAGCAGGCAGGTGAAGACCGACGCGAACGCGGTCCGGCCAGGCCGACCTCAAGGGGCTCTCCTCGACGGCCCGGGTGCCGGTCTCGGTGACGGCGGCCACGAGCGCGTCGGACGGGCTGTCGACCACGACGGCGACGCTGCCCGCGGCGTACCGCACGGCCGATCTGCACGGCTCGGCGCCGAGTGTGCGGGGCACCGGCTGGCACACACCGGAGCGGACGGTCCCGGCGGCATGACGGACATACGGAGCGGGGGCGGGCCCGGACGGCCCGCCCCCGTACCGCTGTTCGGCTCAGGCGACGTTGAGCGCGGTGTCGTCCACGACGAAGGACGTCTGGTACTGGGAGCCCTCGGTGCCGGTGAACTTCAGCGTGACGGTCTGCCCGGCGTAGCTGCTGAGGTCGAAGCTGCGCTGGGTGTAACCGGAGGCCGCGTTGAGGTTCGAGTACGTGGCCAGGGTGCCCAGGACCGTGCCCGAGCTGTTCAGCACCTGAACCTTGAGGGTGTCGTATGCGGTGCTGGTGGAGGTCTCGGCGGTGTCGATGTGCAGGTAGAAGCTCAGCGTGGCCGAGCACCCGGACGGGATGGTCACCGACTGGGAGAGCGTGTCGGTGGTGGCGGTGCCGTAGCCGTCGAGCCAGGCGTAGTACGAGCCCGAACGGGCCGACTCGCCGGTCGAGTTGGTGATGACACCGCTGGAGGCACTCCAGGTGGTGTTGCCGGACTCGAAGCCCGGGTTGCCGAGGAGCTGCGCGGCGGTGCAGGTGCCGGTACCTCCGCCGGTGCCGCCACCGGTCCCGCCGCCACCGCTGGTGCCACTGGCGCCGGAGAGCCATTCGGTGGCGTTGAGGGCGAGGGCCGCGTTGGTGGCGCTGGAGTCGTTCCAGCCGTCGTACAGGGTGTTGCCGGACTGGCCGGTGCCGTCGTCGATCGGGGAGCTGTCGCCCCAGAAGGCGACGCGGCCGCTGCCGAACGTGGACGTCAGGAAGAAGGCGCCGGTGTTGCCGGAGTAACCGGTGCGGTACAGCAGGCCCTTGACGGCGGAGTTGTCCGACGGCTTGAGGGTGGCCGTGGTGCCGTTGGCGATCAGGCTCTTGGTGACGGTGCCGAAGGAGCCGTGCAGGACCGGGTCGGTGCTGTCGCTGATCGCGGCCGGGTGGTCGGAGGAGATGTTCAGCGAGTCGATCGAGAAGCCGAACGGGTCGCTGGAGTCGACGCTGTTGTTCGTCATCAGGTCGTTCAGGATCTGGACCGCGTCGTAGCCGTCGTTGTTGCGGTCGGCTCCGGTGTGGTCGGAGATCATGAACAGCCCGCCGCCGTTCTTCACGAAGTTCATGATCGCCGTCTTCTCGGCGCTCGTGAACAGCGTGTTGGGCTCCGGCAGGACCAGCGTGTCGAAGTTCGACAGGTCGAGCGAGGACGAGCCGCCGTAGCTGAGGCTGGAGCCCGACGGCAGCGTCTTCAGGCTGTAGTTGCCGGTCTTCTGCAGCGCCACGCCCCAGGAGGAGATGGCGCCGGTCCAGTCGGTCTCGGCGGACGGGGACGAGTTCTCGCCGAGCGGGTCGGGCTGACTGGTCGAGATGATCCAGTCTGCGTTGCCGGCCGTCTCGGCGTGGGCGTTGTCGAACAGGATGCGGTGTGTGGTCGCCGCGTGGGCGGGGGTGCTGCCGCTGCCGACCTGGACGGCGGCTCCGGTGAGGAGCAGCCCAAATCCGGCCAGGGCGGTGGTGAGTCTGCGGCGGGATCTCATGGATCCAAGCATCCGGCGAACCTCCGTTGAGGGGTGGGGAGTGGCGGTGGGGGACGCCAAATCTGCGCGCGTAGAACCGGATTGAGGGTTCTACACGCGTGGACTGTTTGAAAGGTACATGGCATGACGGTCCGGTGAACAGAAAGTCCAGGCAATGAACGAGCCGGCCCCGCCCTCCCCTCTCGGCGGGTCCGAGCTCAATCCCCGTCCCCTCTCGGCGGGTCCGAGCTCAATCCCCGTCCCCTCTCGGCGGGTCCGAGCTCAATCCCCGTACAGATACGGCGTGGTGGTGCTCAGGGCGTGGAAACCGAGGCGCTGGAGGATCGGGCGGCTCATGGGTGAGGCGTCGACCTGGAGGTAGCGGTAGCCGCGGGCGGCGGCGACGCGGGCACGGTGGGCGACCAGGGCGCGGTAGATGCCCCGGCCGCGCCAGGCCGGGGCGGTGCCGCCGCCCCACAGCCCGGCGAACGGGGTGCCGGGCACCAACTCCATGCGGGCGGCGCTGACCGGTTCGTCCCCGGCGAGCGCGACCACGGCGACGACCGTGCCGGGGTCGGCGGCCAGTCGCGCGAGCAGCCGGTGCCGCAGCCGGGTGCCGTCGGTGCCGAAGGCCTGCTCGTGCACGCCGACGACGAGATCGACGCCGGCCTCGTCATCGGCCGCCACGAGCCGGATGCCCGCGGGCGGTTCGGCGTCCAGGGCGAGGGAGTCGACGTCGGCGACGAGCAACGTCTCCTCCGGCTCGGCCCGGAATCCGGCGGCGGTGAGCCGGGCGGCGAGATCCACGGGCCGGTCGTGGCCGTAGAGCTTCCACTCGAAGTCCCGGCCGAGGGCGGTGAAGTGGTCGATCTGCTCGCGGATCGCCCGGTCGGCGCCGGCCGCGTCCAGAGCGCTCCAGAGCACGCCGTTCCAGCCGTGGGCGTCCGCGACCTGGCGCACGACCGCGCCGGCCCGTTCGATCCGGGCGCCAGGGCCGTCGGGGCGTGCGCGTTCGCGCATGTCGCGGTCGTAGCGGGCGAGTACCGTGGTGTGATCCATGCGCCCAGCCGATCAGTCCGGCCCCGGCCGGGCAACGGGATTACCGCGCGTCGGGCCCGCTTCCGTCCGGCCGTACGGCGGCGAGGTAGGCGGTCAGCCGGTCGCGGTTGCGGGCCAGGCAGTCGATGCGCGCCTGGATGCGGTCGATGTGCCCCTGGAGCAGGGCGGCCGTCTGCGGGGTCACGCACGCGGCGGGCGGATGGAGCTCGCCGGGTCCGGACAGGTACGGCAGGATCACACGGATCATCTCGGTGGTGAGCCCGGAGTCCAGCAGGCCGCGGATCTGCTGGACGTCGGCCACCGCGGACTCGGGATAGCTGCGGTAGCCGTTCCCGGAGCGCTCGGGGTGGAGCAGGTCCTGTTCCTCGTAGTAGCGCAGCAGCCGGGTCGGGACGCCGGTGCGGCGCGACAGCTCACCGATCCGCATCATGTTCTCCCGGCACATGTTTGACCTTCATACTGATGTGAAGCTCCCACCATGGTCGCATGACCGTGTTCTCCGTGTCTTCCACGTATCCCCAGCTCAAGGGCGGTCGGTTGCCGTGGTCGGGGCTGCTCGCCCTGTCCTGTGCCGCGTTCACCGCCGTCCTGACGGAGCTGCTCCCGGCCGGGCTGCTGCCCGTGATGGCGCCGCCGCTGGGGGTCGCCGAGTCCCGGGTCGGCTTCCTCGTCACCGCCTACGCGGCAGCCTCGTTCGCGGCCGCGGTCCCGGTCACCGCGGCGCTGCGCGGGCTGCCGCGGCGGACGGTGCTGTGCGGGGCGCTGCTCGGGTTCGCCGCGAGCGACGCGCTGGTCGCGCTGTCCTCGGCGTACCCGCTCACCTTCGCGGCCCGGCTGCTGGCTGGTGCGATGGGCGGCACGCTGTGGGCGATGCTGGCCGGCTACGCGGCCCGGATGGTGCCGGCCGACCGGCGCGGGCGGGCCATCGCGATCGTGCTCGCCGGGATCACCCTGGCCCTGGCGCTCGGGGTGCCCGCCGGTACGGCGCTGGCCGGTGCGGTGGGCTGGCGCGCGGCGTTCGGCACACTGGCCGTGCTCGCGGTGCTGCTCGTGGCGTGGATACGGCTGCGCGTGCCCGCCTTCCCCGGCGAACCGGCGCACGCGCGCGTGCCGCTCACCGGGGTCGCACGACGGCCCGGGATCCGCCCGGTGCTGTCCGTGACACTGTTCCTGCTGCTGGGGCACCAGGTGATGTACACGTATGTCGCCCCGTTCGCCGCGCACGCGGGATACCACCGCACAGGACTGCTGCTCGCGGTGTTCGGGACGGCCACGGTGGCCGGGATCTGGCTCACCGGGGTGCTGATCGACCGGTGGCCGCGCCGCACACTGCTGATGGCGCTCGCCCTGTTCGCGGGCGTGCTGCTGGTGCTGGGCCTGGGCGCGGCGGCGCATGTGCTGCTGGTCGGGGCGGTCGCGGCGTGGGGCGTGGCCTTCGGCGGGGCGCCGACGCTGATCCAGACCGCGCTGGTCGACGCCTCCGGTCCGGCCGACGCCGATGTGGCGACCTCGCTGCAGACCACGGTGTACAACGCGGGCATCGCGGCCGGTTCGCTCACCGGCCGGGTGGCGCTGGACGTGCTGGGTGCCGGGGCCCTGCCCTGGACCGCGCTGGCACCGGCCGTAGTGGCGCTCGGGGTGGTCGCGGCGGGGCGCCGGTACGCCTTCCCCGCCGTGCGGCGCGGTGTTGCCCCGGAGGCGAACCCGCCGTCCGAGCCCTGCGAGGTGGCCGTACCGTGCGCCGCCGGAGATCATGCCGTGAGGAGGTCGGTGGACGATGGTGAAGGAAAGTGAGCTGCGGTATCTGCGCCGCTGTGTGGAGCTGGCCGGCGAGGCGCTTCGGGACGGTGACGAGCCGTTCGGCTCGGTGCTCGTGGCGGCGGACGGCACGGTGCTGGCCGAGGACCGCAACCGGGTGGCCGGCGGGGACCACACCCGGCATCCCGAGTTCGAGCTGGCCCGCTGGTCGGCCGCGCATCTGACGCCCGGGGAGCGGGCGGGGGCGACCGTCTACACCTCCGGCGAGCACTGCCCGATGTGTGCGGCCGCGCACGCCTGGGTGGGGCTCGGCCGTATCGTGTACGTCGCCTCGTCCGCCCAAATGTCCGGATGGCTCACGGAGTTGGGCGCGCCGCAGCCGCCGGTTCGGCCGCTGCCCGTCCAGGACATCGCGCCCGGCGTGGCCGTGGAGGGGCCGGTGCCGGAGCTGCTGGACCAGGTCCGGGAGCTGCACCGGCGCCGCCTCCTGTCGTAGCCCCCTGCTTCTCAGCCGATTCCGACAACTCCTGGTTGTTTCAGCCCAGTTCGAGGGTGGTGACGCCGAACACGCGGTGCTGGGCATGGGCGCGGACCGGTCCGGTGTACATCCGGGCGGTCTCGAACGAGGCCTGGAATCCGGCCGCTTCGGCGAGGGCGACGCCGGCCGTGTTCGGCTCGGGCACGTCGATGGCGACCTCGCGCCCGGCGGCCTCGGCCGTGAGGGCGGCGAACAGGGCCCGGGCGTCCTCGGGGGTGTCGGCGAAGAGGGGGCCGATGCGCAGGCTGTCGTGGCCGGGGCGCAGCACGCCGTAGCCGGTGACGCGCTCGCCGTCGTGGCGGACGAAGGCCCGGTGGCCGGGGCCGGTGAGCCACTCGGCGAGGAAGCGCGGACGGTCGGCCGGGAAGCAGGCACCGTCGTAGGCGCTGAGGGCGGCGAGGTCGGCGAGACCGGCCGGCCGGACACCGGCGGGCACCTGGGCCTCGGGGGCGGTGCCGGTGAACCGGACGGTGCGGTAGGCGAGTTCGAACCCGGACTGGCGGTAGTTGTGCTGCTGGGCGACGACTCCGTCCAGGCCCACGGTGCGGTTCCCGGCGTGGGCCAGGGCGGTCTTCCAGGTGGTGAGGCCGTGCCCGTGGCCGCGCAGGTCGGGGCGGACCAGGTAGCAGCCCAGGAAGGCGTAGTCGGGGCCGTAGGTGACGACCGAGATGGCCGAGACCGGCTCCCCGTCGATCCGGCCGAGAAAGAATCCGTCCGGGTCCTGCGCGAAGAACGCGGGCCCGTCGGACACCCCCGGATTCCAGCCCTCCGCCGCCGCCCACCCGGCGATCACCTGCCAGTCGGCGAGGGTGGCCTGGGTGACGACGAGGTCGTGGGGGGCCGCAGAGGTCATCGGTGCGCTCCATTTCCGTCGGGACCGGACTGCCGTGCCGCATCCTTCCGGATCAACGGGGGCCGCGCCACGGGAAGATCAGCCGTTACGGCACCCCGCACCACGCGCGTCATCACCGGCGCCGTCGCGACCACGAACAGCCCGAAGAGGGTGATGGGCAGCAGCCCCACCGGCCGCAGCAGTTCTTCGTGATGCGCCTTCACCCAGCGCCAGTTGACGTACCAGTTGCCGAGGACGTCCAGTGTCATGACAGCGGCCGCCAGCCGGAAGCCCCAGGGCCGTAGCCAGAGCGTCAGAGCAGCGGCGAGCGGGTCGAGGACGACCAGAGCGACGAAGAACACCTGCAACGGCGGGGGGCCGAAGCCGGCATAGGCGTGCAGTCCGCCGCGCGCCAGGTACAGGGCGTGGTCGCCGGTCCCTTCCAGGAATCCGGCAGCGTAGACCACGAGAACCGCCCGCGCCCGGCGCGGCAGCGCCCGCCATCGTCCGCGTATGCCGTCCGTCACCGGGACAACGTACTGCACCCATGATCCGGCCCCACCGGGCCGGCGTCCGGTGGGGCCATGCGGCGTGGGGGATTCAGGACGTGCGGGCCGGGCGGAAGCGGCGGTAGAGGATCGCGCCGCTGAGGAGCAGCGCGGCGCTGCCGGCGACGGCAGGGAGGGTGACGTCCGTACCGGTGTGGGCCAGGGAGGACACGGTCTGCCGTGGTGTGGCCGGGGCTGGGCGGTGCTTCACGGACCCTCGGGGTGTGGAGACCGGAGGTGCAGACACCGGGGGTGTGGAGACCGGGGGTGTCGAGACCGGCGGCGTGGAGACCGGCGGCGTGGAGGGCCGGCTGCGCGGGGGCTGGGTGGCGGTGCCGGTGTTCGCGCAGCCGTTACCCGCGGCAGGGTTGAGCAGTCCCACCACGTTCACGGTGTTGCCGCACACGTTCACCGGTACGTGCACCGGGAGCTGGACGCCGTTGCCGGAGAGCACGCCGGGCGAGTCCTGGGCGGTGCCATGAGCCGAGGCGCCGCCGGTGGTGGCCGAGCCGGCCTGTGCCGTACCGCCGGTGTTCGCGCAGCCGTTACCCGCGGCAGGGTTGAGCAGTCCCACCACGTTCACGGTGTTGCCGCACACGTTCACCGGTACGTGTACCGGGAGCTGGATGCCGTTGCCGGAGATCAACCCGGGCGAGTCGGCCGCGGAGCCGTCGGCGGAGGCGCCGTCGGCCGCGAAGGCGGCGGACACCGGCAGCGCCACGGCCATCGCCCCGGAGGCTGCGACGAGGGCGATCACGCCGTTTCGGGTAGCCCGTCTCATGAGGTTCCCTGCCTTCCAGACATCATCACGGGCACTCACCCGCACCCTGTAAAAACGCAGGCGAACCATCCGAGTTATGGCTTATCCCTCTTTCACCCCATCGAGTGACACCTGTTCCGAACCGCATGTAAAGCGGATCAATGATCATCAACAAGTGACAGAAGGGGCGGATCATACGACACCCTGCGCCGCCTCGCTCGTCCGGAGGCGGCCGCTCCGGGGCCCGCTTATGGTGATCCGAGGGCGCCGTCCCCCGGTCCGCGACAGGCGTCCCGGGAGGCGATCGATGCTGGTCAAGCTGTCCCCACGGCCCGCCGTGCGGCGCTGCGCGGGCGCCGGAGCCCTCACCCTGGCGCTGCTCGGCGCCGGGCTGCCCGCGGCCGACCGGCCGCCGCAACCCGACCTGTCCCGGTTCTACCGGCAGAAGCCGACCTGGACGGGCTGCAAGGGTCCGGACATGCCGAAGGACCTGCAGTGCGCCAAGGTCACCGTCCCGCTCGACTACGCCCGCCCCCGCGCCGGCACTCTCGACATAGCCCTGGCCCGCTACCGGGCGACAGGGACGTCACAGGGCTCGGTGCTGCTGAACTTCGGCGGTCCCGGCGGTCCGGGGGTCAGTGAACTCGCCTCCGACGGCCGGAAGTTCATGGACCTGACCAACGGCTACGACGTGGTGACCTTCGATCCGCGCGGCGTCGGCCGTTCCTCCCCCGTCAGCTGCGGCGAGGGCGGCGACGACGCCTCCGGCACGACGGACGACCACACCGACCTCGGCCATCCGCAGGCACTGCTGCGGCAGTTGAAGCGGACCGCCGAGGAGTGCGCCCGGTACTCCGGCCCGGTGCTGGCCCACATCGGCACCGTGGACGCCTCCCGCGACCTGGACGTCATCCGCCAGGCGCTCGGCGACAAGAAGCTCAACTACCTGGGCTTCTCCTACGGAACCCGGCTCGGCGCGGTGTACGCGGCGCAGTTCCCGCACAAGGTCGGCCGTTTCGCCCTCGACGGCGTGGACACCCTGACCGAACCGCTCGCCGAGCAGGGGGTGGCCGGGGCCGAGGGGCAGCAGACCGCGCTGGACGATTTCCTGGACTGGTGCACGACGGACATCGCGTGTCCGTTCGGACGGGACCGGCGGGCGGCCGGGGACCAGGTCGTACGGCTGGTGAACTGGCTCGACGAGAAGCCGGTCCCCACCGGCGTCGGCGGCACGTTCTCCGGCCAGGACCTGGTGGGAGCCATCGGACAGGCCCTCTACAGCAAGCAGTTGTGGCCCTCGCTGGAGCGGGCGCTGGCCTCGCTGGTCCAGGACGGCGACACCCGGGGCGTGCTGGACTTCGCGGCCGGGGGCACCAGCCTGCCGGTCCGTTCGGGCACGGCAACGGCAACGGCAACGGCAACGTCGTACGCCGGGATCCGTACGGACGGCGGGCTGGTCGAGCCGCAGGACGTCCCGGCCGACAACCTCCTGGCCGCGCTGATGGCGATCAACTGCGCGGACGACCCCGACCGGCCCGGCGCGGCCCGGATCACCGAGAACCTCAAAAACCTGCCGGCCCGGTACGAGCAGGCCTCCCCGGTCTTCGGCCGCTACCGGCTCAGTGAGCTGCTGATGTGCTACGGCCGCCCCAGGGGCACCGACTTCATCCGCGACCGGGTGAAGGCCGTCGACACCGCGAAGATGCTGCTCGTGGGCACGCGCGGCGACCCGGCCACGCCGTACCGGTGGACCGTGGAGACGGCGGCGCGGCTCGGCCCGTCGGCGGTGGTGCTCGACAACAAGGGGGACGGCCACACCGGGTACGACTCCTCGCCATGCGTCCACCGGAAGATCGACGACTTCCTGCTGTACGGCACCCTGCCGCCGAACGGCAGCTCCTGCCCGGCGGACGGGGAAGACTGGAGCGCGACCGCGAACACCGACGACGGATGACAGGTGTACGTGACCGCGACAGGGAGAGACCGCCATACGTATCCGCGCCGCCCTCGCCGTACCCGCCACGGCCGCCGTGACGGCCCTGCTGCCGACCGCGCAGCCGGGTCACGCCGCCACGGCCGACGGGGAGCACGCGCGGACCGTCGGCTGCGCCGAGACGTCGCTGACGCTCCGGGCGAGGGCCGTGCCCGGCCACCCGACGGTGGTGCGCACGAGCGTCACCAACCGCGGCGCCCGCGCCTGCGTGGTCGACCTCGTGCCCACCGTGACGTTCGGGAACCTCGACGGAGCGGCACTGCCGGTGCCGGCGGGCGGCACGGGCACCTACCGGCTCGCGGCGGGCCGGAGCGCCTACGCGGACGTACGGACCATCGCCGACCCGGCGGACCGTCAGGCCCGCCGGACGGACGACCTCACCGTGGCCGCCTCGGCCGCGCAGCGGGGCCGCGCCTTCACCGCCGGCCGGCTCGGCACCGGGAGGCAGGTCCTGGTGTGGGAGCCGGTGACGACGTGCTGGCAGCCCACGGCGGCGGCCGCGGACCGGGCCATCGGTCTCAGCTGAGCTCCACCTCGGGGGAATAGGCGTCCAGCCAGCCCGCGAGGTCCAGGGCGCGCTCCAGCCCGCGCCGCTCCACCTGGGTGCTCACCGGTTCCTCGCGCTCGGCGGCCGCACGGACCCGCTCCCGGTCCACCAGGTCGAACACCGGGTGGGAGGGCCGGGCGAGCAGTTCCTTGACCTGTTCCTGCAGAGCGGCGGCGTACCGCGGGTCCTGGGTGGAGGGGTACGGGCTCTTCACCCGCTCGTACACCGAGCGCGGCAGGACGTCCGCGGCCGCCTCGCGCAGCAGGCTCTTCTCCCGGCCGTCGAAGGACTTCAGAGCCCAGGGGGCGTTGTAGACGTACTCGACCAGCCGGTGGTCGCAGAACGGCACCCGGACCTCCAGGCCCACGGCCATGCTCATCCGGTCCTTGCGGTCGAGCAGGGCGCGCACGAAGCGGGTCAGGTGCAGATGGCTCATGCGCCGCATCCGGTACTCGAAGTCACTCTCGCTGTCGAGCCGTTCGATGCCGGCGACGGCGGTGCGGTAGCCATCGGCTACGTAGCCCTCCAGGTCGAGGGACTTGGTCAGGTCGGCGCGCAGTACGTCGCCGTCCGCGCCGAAGTGCCGGTTGAAACTGGCCAGCCAGGGGAAGGTCTCGGCGCGGCGCGCCTCCTCGTCGAAGAACTGCAGGTAGCCGCCGAAGACTTCGTCGGCGGACTCGCCCGACAGGGCGACGGTGGACTTCTCGCGGATGGCGCGGAAGAGCAGCAGCAGCGAGGAGTCCATGTCACCGAAGCCGGCCGGCAGGTCGCGGGCGCGGATCACCCGCTCGCGCACGGCGGGGTCGGCGAGGGACTGGGCGTCGAGCACGATGTCCTGGTGGTCGGTCCGGGCGAGCTCGGCCACGTCGTGCACGAAGGGCGTGTCGGGGGTGCCGCGCAGGTCGTCGGCGACGAAGTTGTCGGTCCGGCCGACGAAGTCGACGGCGAAACTCCGTACCCGCTCGCCCTGTTCGGCGAGCTGCCGGGAGGCGATCGCGGTCATCGCGGAGGAGTCGAGACCGCCGGAGAGCAAGGTGCAGCGCGGCACGTCGGCGACGAGCTGGCGGCGCACGATGTCGTCGAGGAGGGAGCGCACGGTGGCGATGGTGGTGTCACGGTCGTCGGGGTGCGCGAGGGTCCGCAGCCGCCAGTAGACGCGGGTGCTGATGCCGGAGCGGTCGACGGTGACGACGGTGCCGGGCTCCACCTCGCGCATGCCGTCCCAGATCGCGTGCCCGGGCGTCTTGATCAGCACGAACAGCTCGCGCAGGCCGTCCAGCGTGACCCGGCGGCGGGCCAGCGGGTTGGCGAGAATGGCCTTGGGCTCGGAGCCGAACAGCACGCCGTCGGGGGTGGGGTGGTAGTAGAACGGCTTGATGCCCATGCGGTCGCGAATCATCACGAGCTTGTCGTGCCGGCCGTCCCAGACGGCGAACGCGTACATCCCGTTGAGGCGTTCGGCGACCTCGTCGCCCCATTCGAGGTAGCCGTGCAGCACGACCTCGGTGTCGGAGTCGGTGGTGAACCGGTGGCCGCGGCCTTCGAGTTCGCGGCGCAGCTCGGTGAAGTTGTAGGCCTCCCCGGAGTAGACCATGGCGATGGTTCCCTGGGGGGTCGGCAGGGACATCGGCTGACGGCCGCCGGGAAGGTCGATGATCGCGAGCCGGCGGTGTCCCAGGGCAGCCGGACCCTCGGTCCAGATGCCGCGGTCGTCGGGGCCCCGGCAGGCCATCGTCTCGGTCATCGCATCCAATGTGGTGGCCTCGGCGGTCAGATCACGGTCGAAGGACACCCATCCGGTGATGCCGCACATGCGCTGCCTCCTGCCTCCGGTTCGCTGCCGTTCTCCGCTTTCACCTGTGCGTTCCGTGGTGATCCGGGTTCCGGTCGGCAAACCAGTTGTATTGAGCACCTACAGCTACGAGCGTCCGTCAGTTGCCCGAGGCAGTCAACGTGGGCGTAACACGGACGGCCCCACATCCCCCTTGCTTTCGGCCGCTTTTTGCTCGCGCGAAATCCGGTGGAGGCCGCACCGTCGGGCCGGCGCCACCAGGAACCGGCCAGAGGCAAAAACTTCCCCAAGCGTTACACCGGTCAGTTGTTTTCGGTCAGGAGGGGGCGGGCTTCGGTCAGGAACCGGTCCAGTGCGTCGGTCAGCTCGGCAGGCCTCTCCAGGGGCAGCTCATGGCCCGCGTCAAGGATGCGCACGACCGCGTCCGGCCAGACCCTGGCCATCCGCAGCATCTGCCGCACCGGCAGCTGGACGTCGTGGTAGCCGTGCACCATCAGGGTGGGCGTGCGGATCTCACCGGCCCGGTCGAGGACGTCGAAGGCGCGCATGGCGCCGTAGAGCGTCATGACGACCTCGCGCGGGGTGCCGGCCGAGGCGCGGATGTGCGCGCGGATCTCCTCGCGCGGATGGCCCGGCGCGAAGGCGCGCCGGATGTTGGCCGCCACGAACAGCCTGAACGGCACCAGCGTGGAGGCGGCCATGAGCAGCCCCCGGCCGCGGCTGTACGCCATCCGGGCGATGGAACCGACCAGCACCAGCCGCTCCACCCGCGCGGGGTGGGCGAGGGCGATGGTCTGCGCGATCATCCCGCCCATCGAGTGGCCGACCAGCGCGAACCGCTCGACCTGCAGATGATCGAGCAGGGCGAGCACGTCGTAGGCCAGCTCGGCGATCGTGCGCACGCCGGCCCCGCTGCTCTCCCCGTGCCCGCGCAGGTCCAGCCGGATCACCCGGCGTCTTTCGGAGAAGTGCGCCGTCTGGTGGTCCCAGCGGTGCCGGTTCGCGGTCCAGCCGTGCACGAACACCAGGGGCACCTCCGGCGCATCCCGGGGACCCTCGTCGTCGTACGTCAGGGTCGCTCCGGCGACGTCGAACTGCGGCATGGGGGCCTCCTGAGGGGTGCGGCAGCATGTAGTTACTGGCGGGTACGGTATCCGGCCCCGGGCGGCGCGTCACCGCCTTCCGCCGGGGAACTCCCGGTGGCAGGCGGGTCCGGTTTACCCCGAATGCCGTACGCGTGAATCCGCCCTATCGTGCTGTCATGGAGCACGCACTGAGTCCCGCGACCCTGGCCGAACTGCGGCGCCCGCGTCCCTACCCGGCGGTGTCGGTACTGACCCCGACGCACCGCCGTGAACCGGAGAACGGGCAGGATCCCGTCCGGCTGCGCAATGTCCTCACCGAGGCGCGCAAGCGCCTGGAGGCCGATCCCGCCGTCACCCGTGAACGGCGCAACGACGTCGAGGCCCAGCTCGACCGGGCACTGGCCGAGGTGGACCTGGCCCACGCCGAGGACGGTCTGGTGATCTTCGCCGCGCCGGGCGAGCACCAGGTCTGGTCCCTGGCCCGATCCGTCCCCGAGCGGGTGGTGCTCTCGGACACCTTCCTCACCCGCAACCTGGTCGCCGCACAGGCGGCCGAACGGCCCTTCTGGGTGCTGTCGGTGTCCGCGGACCGCGTCGCCCTGTGGAGCGGCGGCGAGGGCCGTGTCGTGGCGGACGAGTCCGGCGGCTTCCCGCTGGAGCGGCGGCAGCCGAACTTCGACCCCGAACGCCAGGAGCAGATCGGCGACATGCCGAGCGCGTACAGCGACGAGGCCACCCGTCAGTTCCTGCGCGAGGCCGACATCGCCATGGCCGCGCTGCTGCGCGAGCAGCCCCGGCCGCTCTACATCACCGGTGAACAGGCCGCGCTGTCCCTGCTGGAGGAGGCCGGCCAGGTGACCAAGGAAGCCGTCCAGGTCCCGCACGGCGGCCTCGCGCACGCCGGTCCGGAGGCCGTGTGGCAGGCGCTGCGGCCGGTGCTGCAGGACGAGGCCCGCAAGGACACCAGGTCCGTGATCGACGAGCTGACCTCCGCGCGTGGCCACAAGACCTACGCGGCCGGTCTGGACGAGCTGTGGCAGAGCGCCCGCGAGGGCCGGGTCCGGCTGCTCGCCGTCGAGGAGAACTTCCGGGCGACCGTCCGCGACCTCGGCGCGCATCTGGTGCCGGCCGAGCCCGGCGATCTGGACGCCCGCGAGGACATCGTGGACGAGATCGTCGAGCAGTGCCTGCAGACCGGCGCCGACGTCCGCTTCGTGCCCGACGGCACCCTGGGCGACGCCGACGGGATCGCGGGAGTGCTGCGGTACTGAGCCCACTGGCGGCGCTCCCTGCGCGGCGTACGCTACGGCGTGATCGTCGGCGTAGGGGAGCGCACGCATGGGTGACCTGCTGGGTGTGGCGGTACTGGGTGCCGGACACATGGGGGCCGATCACATACGACGACTCGACCAGGTGGTGAGCGGAGCCAGGGTCGTGGCCGTGGCCGACCCGGACGTCGAGCGGGCGAAGGAAGCGGTGGCCGGCCTCACCGGGGTGAGTGTCCGCCCGGACGCGGAGGCCGCGCTCGACGCACCCGGGGTCGCGGCCGTGCTGATCGCCTCTCCCGGCCCGGCCCATGAGGAGGCACTGCTCGCCGCCTTCGCCCGGGGTCTGCCAGTGCTGTGCGAGAAGCCCATGGTGCCGGACTCCACCGGCGCGCTGCGCATCGTGGAGGCCGAGACCAGGGTGGGCCGCCGGCTGGCACAGATCGGCTTCATGCGCCGCTACGACGCCGAGTACCGGCGGCTGAAGTCGCTGCTGGACGGGGGCAGTCTCGGCCGGCCGCTGATGCTGCACTGCACCCACCGCAATGTCTCCTCGCCGCCCGACTTCACCAGCGCGATGCTGGTCAACAGCTCGGTCTCGCACGAGATCGACGCGGCCCGCTGGCTGCTCGGACAAGAACTGACGGCGGTGACCGTGCTGCGGCCCGCACCGTCCTCGGACGCTCCGGCCGGCCTGCTCGATCCGCAGTTCGTGCTGTTCGAGACCGACGGCGGCGCGCTGGTCGACGTCGAGGTCTTCGTCAACTGCGGCTTCGGCTACCAGGTGCGCTGCGAGGCCGTGTGCGAGCGGGGCAGCGCCCGGATCGGCGACGAGCACACCATGGTGGTGACCACCGGCGGCGCCGCCCGCGAGGAGGTGGCGCAGGACTACCTCGTCCGCTTCGCCGCCGCCTACGACCGCGAGGTGCAGGCCTGGGTCGACGCCACCCGGCGCGGCGAGGTCACCGGCGCGAGCGTGTGGGACGGCTACGCGTCCTCGGTCGTCGCCGAGGCGGGGGTCCGGGCGCTGGAGAGCGGCGGCCGGGTGACCGTCGGCCTGGCCCCGCGCCCGGACCTGTACGATCCCCGCGCCGGGGTCAGCCGCTGACGCTCGCGGCGCCCGTCTCCAGGTGCCCGGTGAACCGGCGCGACCAGGTCGCGTCGGAGTCGACGGTCACCGTGAAGTCGTACCAGCCGTTCTGGTACGCGACGGCGTTGAAGAAGTCCTCCGCCGAGCCACCCGCGGCCACGGTGTAGGTCCACGGACCGTCGCTGCGGTAGTGGTGGGAGGTGATCGTGAACTTCACCGGCGACGCACCGGAGTTGGCCATCCTGAAGTAGATCGCGAGCTTGCCCGTGCCCGGCTCGACCGCGTAACGGCTGCTCACCTCCGCCGACTTGCCCGCCTTGGTGGCGTCGCCCTGGAAGCGGCGCAGGAAGCGGTTGGGGCCGACCATGGTCAGGTCGTACCTGCCGCCGCCGAAGCCCGTGCCGATGTTGAAGGAGTCCGACGCGGTGCCGCCCGCGCCCACCGTGTACTGGTACGGCGTGGTGTCCCGGTAGGCGTTGGGGTGGATGGAGAAGTGGGCCGCGCGGGTGGCCGGGCCGCCCTGGTTCGTCATGGTGAACCAGGCGAGGATCTGGCCGGCCGCGCCGAACTCCAGGTGGTCCAGATAGCCGTTCGGCTGATACGGCAGCGCGCGGGCGGGCCGGGTGCCGGGCTCCTGGGCGGGCAGGGCGTTGTCCGTCGGCACCGGATTGGGCAGCGGGCCACAGGTGTTGATGCCGATGACGCTGGTCGCGGGCAGCGAGACCGCGCCGTGGACCGGGTTGGCGAAGTCGAAGACGCCGGTCAGGTCGCCGCTCACCGTGCGCCGCCAGTCGCTGACGTTGGGGCACGTGGCGGGCGTGCCGAGGGCGGCGGTCCAGGTCTCCAGGAAGCGCAGCACCGAGGTGTGCTCGAAGACCTCCGAGGAGACCCAACCGCCGCGCGTCCAGGGCGAGACGACGATCATCGGGACCCGGAAGCCGAAGCCGTACGGCACCCCGTTGAGGAACTCCCCGGCCGTTCCGGCCGGCGGCACCGGCGGGGGCACGTGGTCGAAGTAGCCGTCGTTCTCGTCGTAGTTGAGGAACAGGACGGTCGAGTCGAAGACGTCCTGGTCGGCAGCGAGGGCCTGGTAGACGAGGCTGACGAAGTGGGCGCCGTCGCCGGGCGGGGCGTACGGGTGCTCGGAGAAGGCCTGGTTGGGGACGATCCAGGAGACCTGCGGGAGGGTCCCCGCGAGGACGTCGGCCTTGATCGCGGCGGCGATGTCGTCCGGGGTCGAGCCGGTCACCTTCGGCACCGAGGACATGCCGCGGTCGTACAGCGGGTCGCCCGCCTTGGCGTTCGCGAAGTTCTTGAAGTAGGCGCAGCCGTTGTCGCCGTAGTTGTCGGCCGCGTTCTGGTAGACCTTCCAGCTCACCCCGGCGGCCTGCAGCGCCTCCGCGTAGGTCTGCCAGGTCAGACCGGACTCGTCGCCGCCGTCGTAAGAGGAGGAGTCGACCTTGCCGCTCCACAGGTAGGTGCGGTTGGGGCCGGTGGCGCTGAGTGTGGAGCAGAAGTAGGCGTCGCAGATCGTGTAGTTGTCGGCGAGCGCGTAGTGGAACGGGATGTCGGAGCGGTCCAGGTAACCGAGCGAGCGGACGTTGCCGACGCCCGCGACCCAGTTGTCCATCCGGCCCTTGTTCCACGCGGAGTGCTGCGAGGACCAGGAGTGGGGCAGGTCGCCGTTGCACTGGGCCAGGGTCTCGCCGTCCGCGCCCGCGGCGGACGGGGTCGCGCTGAGCTTCCACGGGTACTGGCGGCCCAGCCCGTTCGGCTGGTCGAAGACCGGGTACCCGCCGCTCAGGGTGATGCCACTGCGGTCGTCGAAGCCGCGCACACCCTTCAGACGGCCGAAGTAGTGGTCGAAGCTGCGGTTCTCCTGCATCAGGATCACCACGTGCCGGACGTCCTTGATCGTGCCGGTCGCCGTGGCCGGTGCGGCAGCCGCCGTCCGGGAGGTGCCGGCGCCCAGCGCCACCCCCGCCGCGACGGACGCGCCCAGTCCCACGAAGCCTCTGCGGCTGATCGGTGTCATTCGCCCCGTCCTCGTCACTTCGTGTGCCCCTCCGGCACACCGCGCGACAGGGTGCACGGGCGGAACGTCAGGGTCCATACCCGCGTGGTGAGGCGAAGGTGAACAAAAGTCAAAGTCGGCCCCGGGCCGCTCACACCCCGCCGAACAGGGCGCTGAGCCCTCGTTCCACCACCCTGGCCACGTCCTCCTGTCCGGGCGCCACCACCTCGTAGCTGCGCAGCAGGAAGCGGCGCAGGGCGAGGGCGTGGAACTGCAGCAGGGCGAGGCCGTGCGGCGAGTGGAACTCGATGACCGTCCGGGTGCGCCCGTACGGCCAGATCTGCACGTCCCCGTGACCCGCCGGGGCCCGCAGCCCCTGGTCGAGCAGGGAGCGCGCGAACGTCCACGTGACGTCCTCGCCCTCCAGGGCTGCCTCGGCGGGGAAGTCCACGAAGACGGCGAGCGGATCCCCGGTGGTGTAGCGCAGCGTGGCGGACACGGGGATCTCCTGGTCCTCCGCGGTGATGAGCCGGGCGAGCACGGGCTGTTCGACAGTGGTGTCCATGCTTATATGGAGTGCGCGAAGGCCGTTCGCATGCCCCCAAATCCGGTCAGAGTTCGACGGGTACCGGCCGGTCACGGCACGGGCGAACACAGGTGCGTCGAACAGTCGAGTGAGCGCTACACGAAGATCGCCGACGCGGGACAACTCTCGTAGGATTTCTACGACTTGGACCGCCGGGCGCGTACGTCATTCACGCCTCCGGATCACTCCGGGGAGACTCTGGCATATGTCAGAAGCACCACCGTATCGTGTGTTGCCAAATCCCTTACAGGGCGTCGCGGGCTGTGCAAGAGTCGTAACGGTCCCCCGTCCTGCTTGGCCGTATCGTCCCCCATCGGAGTGCGTCATGCCGTCCCCAGTCTCCGCGGGCCGCCCAGCCGCCCAGCCACCCGGACACGGCTCGGTCGAGGCGTTGATCACGCAGGCACGGCGACTCCGGGGCGACGTGGACGCCGTACGGCGGGACACCCAGAGCGACGGCGCGGACCCCGAGGAACGCTGGCAGCGCGCTCTGTACGACCTCGCGCTGCATCAACTGAACGATCTGGACGCCCACTTGGCCCAGCTTCGCGACGGCCCGGACCCGGCGCCCGAGGCCCCGGCCGAGCCCGCCGAGGCGTCCGGACTGCGCACGGCACCGGCCGTGAGCCCGCGCGGCTCGCTGCTCAGCCGGGTCGGCAGCGCGGAGTGGAACCTGCTGACGGACGAGGCGACCTGGTCCGGTGAGCTGTACCAGATCCTCGGCCGCGCCCCGGCCGACCCCGCCCTCACCCTGGACGAGCTGCCCTCGCTGGTCCTGGAAGAGGACCGGCCGCAGCTCACCGCGATGGTCACGGGCTGTCTGGTCGACGGCAGGCCGATCGACGGCGAGTTCCGCATCGTACGGCCGGACGGCTCGGTGCGCACGGTCCACATGATGGGCGAGCCGGTGCTCGGCGCCGACGGCGGCACCTCCTCGATGTGGGCGGTGCTGCGGGACGTCAGTGAACTGCGCCGCAGTCAGCGCACGGTGCGCGAGACCCGTGACTCGCTGCACCGTCAGCGCAGGCAGGAGCAGACCGAGCACCGGATCGCGGCCGAACTGCAGGAAGCCGTGCTGCCGCCCTGGCTCGGCTCCCTGCGGCTCCCGCACCGGGGACCGGGCACCCTGGACCTCGCCGCGCACCATCTGCCGGCGGAGACGAGCACCCTGATCGGCGGTGACTGGTACGACGCGCTGGACCTGCCCGACGGCGAGATGCTGCTCAGCGTCGGCGACCTCACCGGACATGGGGTGGCCGTCGCCTCGGGCATGGCGATGGTGCTCGGCGCCGTACGCGGCATGGCGGTGGCCGGCACCCGGCCCGGTGAACTCCTCGGCCTGCTCAACCGGTTACTGGACACCACCGTGCAGCCCGCCCTGGGCAGCGCCGTCTGCTGCCGCTACCGGCCCGAGACCTGCACCCTGGTCTGGGCCCAGGCAGGACACCCCGCCCCGCTGCTCTACCGCGACGGGACGGGGCGTGTACTGACCGCGCCGGACGGCGTGCTGCTCGGCGCGACCTCGGGCGCCGTCTACGGGCAGGCCGAGGAGACCCTCCAGCCGGGCGACCTGCTGCTGCTGCACACCGACGGGCTGGTACCGGGCCGGATCACCACGGCAGCCGTGGACCGACTGCTCGACCTCGCCCCACGGTTCGACGCGGCGCGCACCGCGCAGGACTGTGTCCGGACAGTGGTCGAGGAGTTCGGCGGAGCCGGGCGCGAGGACGAGGCATGCGTACTCGTCGCCAGGGTCACCGCGTGAACCGGCAGTGATGGCAGGGACGTCGAGCCCACGGACTTCCTGTGCCCGTGGGCTCACGCCTGTGCGCTGTTACCGCCCTTGGCCCTCGGCTTGGGCAGGGCGTTCCTGATCTCCTCCCGCAGTTCGTGGATCTTCGGGTACTCGGCGTACTGGGCGGTGAGCTGGTACATCTGGCGCAGCCGGTCCCAGGTGCGGCGGGAGGAGTTCGAACCCATCGACATCAGGGCCAGCCGGGCGAAGCGGTCGGCCTGTTCCGGGTCGTCGGCGATGAAGCAGGCCGAGGCCATGGACAGATGGTCGAAGATCTTCGAGCGCTCCCGCCCGTCGATGCGCAGGGCGAGCGCCTTCTCCGCGTAGTGCTGGGCGTACGCGGCCGCGGCCGGGTCGAACTCCGCGAGCGTGCGGTAGGCGAGGGCCTGCATGCCGTACAGGTCCTCGTCCTTGAAGGTCTGCATCCAGTCCGGCGTCTCCTCGTTCTGCCGGTCGGAGACGAAGAGGTCCTCCGCCTGGCCGAGGGTGCGGCGCATCGCCTGGCCCTTGCCCATCGACGCCTGCGCCCAGGCCTCGATGGTGTGGAACATCGCCTTCGTGCGCGGCTGCAGGCGGTCGCCGGCGCCGTCCTGGGCGAGCTTCATCAGGTCCAGCGCGTCGTCGGGCCGGCCGAGGTGCACCATCTGCCGGGCCGCCCGGGACAGGGCCTCTCCGGCGCGGGGCCGGTCACCGCCCTCACGGGCGGCGTGGGCGGCGATGACGAAGTACTTCTGCGCCGTGGGCTCCAGGCCCACGTCGTGCGACATCCAGCCCGCGAGGACCGCGAGGTTGGCGGCGACGCCCCACAGGCGGCGCTGGAGATGGGGAGGGTGGTGGTAGGCGAGCATGCCGCCCACCTCGTTGAGCTGGCCCACGACCGCCTTGCGCTGAAGCCCGCCGCCGCGGGCCGCGTCCCAGGCGCGGAACACCTCGACCGAGCGCTCCAGTTCCTCGATCTCCTGCGACCCGATGGGGGCGGCCTCATAGCGGTCGAACCCAGCGGGGTCGGCGTGCAGGGGATCGTCGAGGACGGGGGCGTCGGCCTTCAGGGCCGGGTCGGTGTGCAACCAGTCGTACATGGCGCTGCTGAGTGTGGATCCCGCGGCGAGCGCGGCACCCGCGCCCACCAAGCCGCGTCGGTTGAGCATGAGGTCCATTCCCGTGAATTCGGTGAGGACCGCGGCGGTCCGTTCGGGCGCCCACGGCACGCCGTCGGGATGTTCCTCGATCCCGTCGCCCTGCCGTTTCCCGTTACGCCCGTGCCGCACCAGACCGAGGTCCTCGATGGTCACGACACGGCCGAGACGCTCGGTGAACAGCGCCGCCAGCACCCGCGGCACGGGATCGCGCGGGATCTCTCCCATGTCGATCCACCGCCGCACCCGGGAGGTGTCGGTCGACAACTGGGGGTGGCCCATGGCCGCCGCCTGCTTGTTGACCAGCCTCGCGAGTTCGCCCTTGGACCAGCCGGCCAGGCCGAACAGGTCCGATAGGCGGGTGTTGGGTTGTCCGCTCACGTCAAGCCCCCAGGTTCTCGGCTGAGTTGACAGTAGCCCTGTGGAGGTTGCCGAGCGACTATTCGCCACGGTTCGCCAGGGTGCGCCAGATGGTGTGCCACTGCCCATCGGGTGTCAGGTAGGAACGCGCCACCCCGACCCGGTCTCCCGTCAATATGACAGAGGCATTCCCCAGGGTGCCCCTTGGGCGACCGGGCCGGGTTGCGCGCAAGGACTTGCACAGGCAGGCACCGCAGGCACACGAAGGGATCTGTATCTCCCATGTACGCAGCATCGTCCTCCGTGTCCGCCCCGCCCCGGCCGCTGCGCTCCCGCCCGGCGGGCGGCGGGCCGTACCTCGACCCGGTGGCGCGTCCGGGCGCGCCCGTGCCGGTCGCGGGCCGGCTCCGGCGGGTCCCGGGACAGCCGGGCACGCCACCGCTCAGCGGGAGACTCGACTTGTCCGGTCCCCAGGGGGCGCAGCTGCGCTCCGCGATCGCCTCGGTGCACCGGATCTGTCCGGAGTTCGCTCCGGTGCAGGTGCTGCGCCGCAGCGGGCGGTCCGTGCTCATCGTCGGGACGACCGGGCGCAGTACGGCCGTGGCCAAGTGTCTGCTGGACCACTCGCCCGCCTGGGCGGAGCGGATCCGCCACGAAATAGCCGCATACCGCTCGTTCGTCCGGCACCGGCCCCCGGTCCGTGTGCCCCGGCTGATCGCAGCGGATCCGGACAACTGCACCCTGGTGATCGAGCGGATGCCGGGCCGGGTGACGGCGCTGCAGCGGCATCCGGTGGAGGCGCCGCCGCGCCCGGACGTCCGGGCCGCGCTGGGCGCGATCTGCCGGCTGAACGCCTGGCGGCCCCCGGCCGGCACGTTCGACATGCCGCTGGACTACGGCGCCCGGATCTCCCGGTTCCACGAGCTGGGCCTGCTCACCGACCGGGATCTCGGCGACCTCCAGAAGCTGCTGCACGGCATCGCCCACGAGGTGGGCCGGCACGGCATGCTCCAGTTCAACCACGGCGACGCCCTGCTGTCGAACATCCTGCTGTCCCCGGCCGGTCCAGTGCTGGTGGACTGGGATCACGCCGGCTGGTATCTGCCGGGGTACGACCTGGCGACGCTGTGGCTGGTCCTCGGGGACGCGCCGGTGGCACGGCGTCAGATCAGCCAGATCGCCCAGTCGGCGGGCCCGGCCTCCCGGGACGCCTTCCTGGTGAACCTGATGCTGCTGCTGACCCGGGAGATCCGGACGTACGAGACGGCCGTGCAGCGTTCGATGCACGAGGTGGCCCCGGCGGCTCCGGGTACGGCCCACCCGGGTGCCGCGCCGTCCGGCGAGGAACAGCGGCTGCTGCTCCGGCGGCTGCACGACGACTGCCAGATGGCCCGCAAGGCCGTCCGGGCGGCGGTCGGTACTCGCTGACGGGGACGACGGGTCCGCGGTGCGCCAGAGCGGCGGCGCATCGCGGACCTTCGTGCGTCCGGGCCGGTCCGCGGCCACTGGTGTATGCCAGTGACGCCCCGCAGGCCCGGGCGCCATCACGGCGAAACTCGCCGAAAACCCTCCGTGACGTGGGAAATCGCCGATCCGAAGGCATTATTGACGGATCGTCGGCAAGCGGGTACCACTGACCCAGCTCGGCGCCGTACGCCCCGCCACGCCCGCCCGTCACAGGAGGCCGCATTGCGAGGTTCCGCCACCGATCCCACGACCAGACCCCACAGACATCTCCGCCGCGCCGCCGCCCCCCTGGCCACCGCGGCCCTGCTGCTGCCGCTGCTCGGCGCAGCCCCCGCGCAGAGCGTCGGCGGCTCCTCCGCGGGCCGGCTCCAGCACGCGTTCGCCACCGCCGCTACCGAGTACCACGTGCCGCAGAGCGTTCTGCTGGCCGTCTCCTACCTGCAGTCCCGCTGGGACTGGCACGGCGGTGCGCCCAGCGTGACCGGCGGCTACGGCCCCATGCATCTGACCGACGCCCGGACCGCGATCGCCACCACGGAGCACTACGCGGAAGGCACCGAGGACGCCCGCGGCGACGGCACCCGCCCGGCCGTGCGTCCCGCCGTCAAGGCGCCGGCCGAGTCCGCGCTCCCGGCCCGGCTGAAGACGCTGCCCAGGGCGGCGCAGCTGACGGGCCTGTCCGCCGAACGGCTGCGCACCGATCCGGCGGCGAACGTGACCGGCGGCGCCGCCCTGCTCGCCGCCACTCAGAAGCAGTTGGGCGAGCCGCTGAGCGAGGACCCGGCCGACTGGTACGGCGCGGTGGCCCGTTTCTCCGGCGCGGACGACACCGCGACGGCCGCGGCGTACGCGAACGACGTGTACGACGTCCTGCGCACGGGCGAGGAACGCACCACGGACGACGGCCAGCTGGTCGCGCTGGCCGCCCAGCCGCGGCTGGCCGCCGACACGGCCCAGCTGATCCACGCCGGCCTGCGCACGCTGCCCACGGACGGCGTCGAGTGCCCGAAGTCGGTGTCCTGCGAGGCGGTGTGGGCGCCGTACTCCCAGTTCGGGAACAACGACTACGGCAATCACGACCTCGGCGGCCGGCCGGCGTCGCAGAGCATCAAGTACATCGTCATCCATGACACGGAGGGCGCCTGGGACGGCGTACTGAATCTGATCCAGGACCCCACCTATGTGTCGTGGAACTACACGATCCGCTCCACGGACGGTCTGATCGCCCAGCATGTGAAGGCGAAGGACGTGGCCTGGCACGCGGGCAACTGGTACATCAACGCCAAGTCCGTCGGCATCGAGCATGAAGGTTTCCTCGCCAACCCGGACGCCTGGTACACGGAGGCGATGTACCGGTCCTCTGCGCGGCTGGTGAAGTATCTGAGCCGTACGTACGGCATCCCGCTGGACCGGCAGCACATCCTGGGCCACGACAACGTGCCCGGTCCGACCACGTCGACCATCCCCGGCATGCACACGGACCCGGGCCCGTACTGGGACTGGCGGCACTACTTCCAGCTGCTGGGCCACCCCTTCAAGCGCACCGCCGGCAAGCGGTCCGGCCTGGTGACGATCCTGCCGGACTACGCCACGAACCAGCCGGCGTACACGGGCTGCACCACATCGGGCCAGCCCTGCACCGCGCACGGCTCCAGCGAGGTGCGGCTGTACGCGGACCACGACGTGACCGCGCCGCTGATCAAGGACATCGGCCTGGGCAAGGACCCGACGACCGACGTCAACGACCTGTCCTCACGGGCCTCCACCGGCCAGCAGTACGCGATGGCGGATCGCTGGGGCGACTGGACGGCCATCTGGTACCTGGGGCAGAAGGCCTGGTTCCGGAAC
Source organism: Streptomyces camelliae (assembly GCF_027625935.1). Classification (NCBI taxonomy): domain Bacteria; kingdom Bacillati; phylum Actinomycetota; class Actinomycetes; order Kitasatosporales; family Streptomycetaceae; genus Streptomyces; species Streptomyces camelliae. The sequence goes on along the minus strand of NZ_CP115300.1, from coordinate 8,192,788 downwards.
CCGCGCACCGCGCCGACGGCTGTCGCGGCGAAGGGCCTGGTGGTGACGCCGAAGGAGGGCCTGGCGAGCGTTCCCGTGTACGGCCGCGCCTACCCGGAGAAGGAGGCCTACCCGACGGGCGTCCCCGCGCAGTCTGTCGTGCCGCTGCCGTACACGATCCCGGCCGGGCAACGGTACGTGGTCGGTGACGAGGTGCCGGGCGAGTACTACTACTCGGTCACCTTCACCACCGACTCGCACCAGGTCGTGGTGGGCAAGGACCTGTACTACGAGATCCAGTACGGCCACCGGGTCGCGTTCGTCCGTGCCGCGGACGTCACCCTGGAGGACTCGGCCGGCTAGGGCCCCGGGCGCCGGCGGTCGCTCAGCCCTGCTGGAAAAGCTCCGCCGGGAGCGGCTTCAGCAGGGCGTACAGGTCGTCGGTGATGGGGCGGTCCCAGGCGGCGATGGTCACGAGCACGCCGTCGCTGCGGTCGAACTGGACGCAGGAGATCCGGCTCTCCGAGAGCTTCAGCCGCCGCACGATCAGAAGGTTGTCGCCCTGCAGGACGGGGGTGTCCTCGGTGCCGACGACGGTGACCTCCTCGTCGTTCTCCAGCGCGAGCAGCAGCTGACCCACCTCGAAGGGGATCTCGCCCTCGGCGACCTCGCGGGCCGGGGAGCCCTCGGGGAGATTGCCGATGATCATCGCGGGCCCACGGCCGCCGAAGAGGTCGTAGCGCAGGAAGACACCCTGGCAGGTGCCGTCGGGGGCGGGCAGCAGACCCGCACCGAGATTGCCGGGCCAGTCGCCCGGATCCATGGCCAGCACATCGAAGTCGGGTCCGGCAGGAGTGGCGCTGCGGCGGCGGAGGAACGACATGCGGCCATGGTACGTGCCCACGCCTCGGGGGGTGACCTGCGGGCACCCGAGCAGGGGGGGCGGGGGCGGTGTGGGTGACAGGCGCGGCCGGGGCCGCCGGGGAAGGCCCGGCGGGGGCCGGTGAAGCGGCCGACCGGCAGCGGCTTCGGACCGGGCGCCGGAGAAGCCCGGGAGGCACGGGCTGCATCCGCTCCGCGGATCGGCCGTGCGGGCACGACCGGGCATCACGGACCGCACCCGGCGAACGACGGGCACCTGCGGCCCGGGACGACCGGCCCACGCTGCCCGGGGGAAGGTGCCGGGCGGGCGACGGCGTGAGGTGAGGAACCGCTGTGGCCGTCGGCCTGCCGCCGCGCACAACCCGCCGCTCCGGGCGCCCGGCCCGGTAAGCCGCCGTGGCCACGGGTGAGCGCCGCTCGACGGATGAACCGGCCCGAGGCCCGGCGGTTCCTGGAGACCACGCGCGCGTGGGCCACGAGCACGTGGCCGGACAGGTGCCGGGCCGACGGCCGGGCACGCGGCACGGACCGGGCCGGGAAGCCTGCGCGCCGGTGCTGTCGCGCTCGGCACGGTCGTCGTACGTGCCGCCTTCGCTCCCTCGCCCGTGCCCAAGCCACGAACCCGACCGGACGCACCGAGCCCCCTCGGCCTCAGCGGCTCGGGATCGGCGGGGACGCGCGCGGGGCGGTGGAGTGGCAGGCGAGCCGGCCTCAGTCCCCCGCCGGTGCCGGTGGTACGACCGCGATCGGGCTGGCCGCGTGGAGCAGGACTGCCTGGGTGACCGAACCCATCATGCGGGCCGGGGCGAGCAGGCGGCGGCGGTGGCGGCCGACCACCACCAGGTCGGCTTCCTTGGAGGCGGCGACGAGGTGGCCGGCCGCGTCGCCGGGCAGGGCCTCGGTGTCGGCGCGGACCTCGGGGTGCCGTTCGCGGTGCGGGGCGAGGAAGCCCTCGGCGAGCGTGCGGGTCTCGCTCTCCACGGCGTCCTGGTCGAGCGCGGGCGGCATCAGCTGTCCGGGCGCGGACCAGGTCTGCACCGGCCACGGGTACGCGGCGATCACCTGCACCCGGGCCGCGCGCAGGGCGGCCTCGGCGAAGGCGAACGCGAGGGTTCCGTCGTCGGGGCTGTCGACGTGCAGGCCGACGACCACCCGGGGTCCGGGCTCGGCCGGCCCGTCGCCGTGCACCTCCCGGCCGGGCCGGGGTACGACGACCACCGGGCACCCGGCGTCCCGGGCCGCGGCGAGGCCGTTGGAGCCGAGCAGCAGGCTGGCGAAACCGCCGCGGCCACGGGACCCGAGGACCAACAGCTCGGCGTCGCTGCCGAGTTCGGGCAGTACGGCGCCCGGTACGCCCTCCAGGGCGACGTACTCCACGGCGGGTTCCCCGGCGCGGTCCGCGAGCCGGGCGCGCACCTCGTCCAGGACCGGATCGCCCTCCGCATCGGGCGGCCCGGCGACCAGCACGTCGGCCTGTCCCCAGGCGGCGTACTGCCGTACGTGGACCACCCGCAGCGGTGCCGCGCGGCGCCGGGCGGCATCGACAGCCCAGTCCAGCGCGCGCAGACTGTCGTCCGAACCGTCGACCGCGGCGATGACCGGCGCAGTGCTCATCGTTCCTCACCTCCGGAACACGACCTACCCCGTGCTGGGGCCAGCCTGACGCAAGGCTCGGCCCCAGCGCGGCGCCGCTGGTCGCGTGTCCGGAAATCCGGCCGGATCACCCCCGGTCCGGCTCAGGTCAGGTCGAACTCCCCCTCGCGCGCGCCGGAGACGAAGGCTCCCCACTCGGCGGGCGTGAAGATCAGCGAAGGGCTCTGCGGGCGGCCGCTGTTGCGCATCGCGATGAAGCCCTCGACAAACGCGATCTGGACATCGCCCAGACCCCGGCTGCTGGACTGCCATTCAGCGTTGCTGAGGTCGAGGTCCGGCTTGTCCCAGCCCGCGAACGGCTGCTGCTGGATGGTGCTCTCGGCCACGTCCGTGCTCCTCCCGGTTCGTCGTCCGCGGGTCAGCCTAGCGACCGGTCACGACGGCCGACAGGCCACGTGGGAAGGACTTCGGTCAGTCGCCGCCCGGTCGGTCAGGCGTCGGGCGGCGCGGATCCCACGAGCCACATGGAGAAGAACTGCGAGCCGCCGCCGTAGGCGTGCCCGAGGACCTTCCGGGCACCGTCCACCTGGTGTTCCCCGGCCTGGCCGCGCACCTGGAGCGCCGCCTCGGCGAAGCGGATCATGCCGGAGGCGCCGATGGGGTTGGCGGACAGCACGCCGCCCGACATGTTGACGGGCAGGTCCCCGTCGAGTTCGGTCACGCCGGACTCGGTGAGCTTCCAGCCCTCGCCCGCCGCTGCGAAGCCGAGGTTCTCCAGCCACATGGGCTCGTACCAGGAGAACGGCACGTACATCTCGACGGCGTCGATGTCCCGGCGCGGGTCGGCGACACCGGCCTGCCGGTAGACGTCGGCGGCGCAGTCCTGGCCGGCCCGCGGGGAGACGAAGTCCTTCCCGGCGAACAGGGTCGGTTCGCTGCGCATGGCGCCGCCGAGCATCCAGGCGGGCGGGCGGGGCGCGCGGGCGGCTCCGGCGCGGTCGGTGAGGACCATGGCGCAGGCGCCGTCGGAGGAGGGGCACGTCTCGGAGTAGCGGATGGGGTCCCACAACATGGGTGAGCCCAACACCTTTTCCAGCGTGATGTCGTGCTCGTGGAGGTGGGCGTAGGGGTTCTTCAGGGCGTTGCGGCGGTCCTTGTAGGCGACGAGGGCGCCGATCGTGTCGGGAGCGCCGCTGCGCCGCATGTACGCGCGCACATGCGGGGCGAAGAAGCCGCCCGCCCCGGCCAGCAGGGGCTGTTGGAAGGGGATGGGCAGGGACAGGCCCCACATGGCGTTCGACTCGGACTGTTTCTCGAAGGCCAGGGTCAGTACGGTGCCGTGGACCCGGGCGGCGACCAGGTTGGCGGCGACCAGCGCGGTCGACCCGCCCACCGAACCGGCCGTGTGCACCCGCAGCATGGGTTTGCCCACGGCGCCGAGCGCGTCGGCGAGGTACAGCTCGGGCATCATGACGCCCTCGAAGAAGTCGGGCGCCTTGCCGATGACGACGGCGTCGATGTCGGCCCATGTCAACTCGGCGTCGGCCAATGCCCTTCGGGCCGCTTCGCGGACGAGTCCGGCGATCGACACGTCCCGGCGGGCGGCCACGTGCCTGGTCTGGCCGATGCCGGTGACGGCCACGGGCTCCTTGCTCATCGTGGATCCCCTTCGAGTACGGCGACCAGGTTCTGCTGGAGGCAGGGGCCGGAGGTGGCGTGGGCGAGGGCGCGGTCGGAGGCACCGCGGTGGATGCGGGCGGCGGCCTCGCCGATGCGGATGAGTCCGGCGGCCATCAGCGGGTTGGCGGCCAGCGCCCCGCCGGAGGGGTTGACGCGCACGTCGTCGCCGAGCCTGAAGGCCCTGCGCAGGATCACCTCCTGGGCGGTGAACGGCGCGTGCAGCTCGGCGGTGTCGACGGGCCGTTCGAAGGCGCCGGCCCGCTCGGCGGCGAGCCGGGCCGAGGGCGAGTCGGTGAGGTCCCGGACGCCGAGGCCGTGCGCCTCGATGCGGTGGTCGATGCCGCGGATCCAGGCAGGCCGCGCGCACAGCCGGCGGGCCCGCTCCCCCGCTGCGAGGATCACGGCGGCGGCGCCGTCGCCGACGGGCGGGCAGTCGCCGGTGCGCAGCGGCCGTACGGCGTAGTCGCCTTGGGGGACCCGGCCCCTGAGCTGGGCGTGCGGGTTGGCTTCGGCATCGGCCCGGCTGCGGGCACCGACGGCGGCGAGCGCCGGTTCGTCGGTGTGGCCGGCGTCTATGAGGGCCTGCGCCTGCAGGGCGGCCAGAGCTATGGAATCGGGCCACAGAGGGGCGACGTAGTACGGGTCGAGCTGCCGGGTCAGCACGTCGCGTACGGAGCCGGGTGAGCACTTGCCGTAGGAGTAGACGAGCGCGGTGTCGGCGTCGCCGGTGAGCAGCTTGGTCCAGGCCTCGTACAGGGCCCAGGCGCCGTCCATCTCGACGTGCGACTCGGAGAGGGGCGGCCAGGCGCCGACGCCGTCGAGGGTGAGGGTGAAGGAGAAGGCGCGGCCGGCGAGGTAGTCGCTGGAGCCGGAGCAGGTGAAGCCGATGTCGGCGGTCTTCAGGCCGGTCTGCGCGAGGACGTCGTGCAGCACCGGCATGAGCAGCTCGACCTCGGAGGATTCCTCGGTGGAGCGCCGGTGGTCGGTCTGGGCGAAGGCGATTACTGCGATCTCACGCGTCACGAGGTCTCCAGGCTGTAGAGTCCTGACTGCGGAGCGAGAGCCAAGCCCGCATGGCAGTTCCTTCCAAAACTTCATACAACCGGGCTGGTTTCAACCCGGCTGGCGCTGATCGCGTGAGACTGGATTGTTCGCTGAGCGATCGAGCAGCGTGAGCCAGGAATCCCCGTCGTTCGCGAGGGGGAGGATTCAAAGCAGCTCCTTGTAGGTCTCGTACGGAGCGTCGGGTTCGCCGGTGGGGCGGTAGTGGTCGGGAAACCGAGCCCCTTCCGCCCACACCGGCTCGACCCGCAGGCCCATGCGCACCTGGTCGTAGGGGATGCCGCCGATACGGGCGTGCAGGGCGAGGTCCGCGCCGTCGAGGGCGATGTGCGCGTAGACGTACGGCACCTCGATGTCCAGGTTTCTGGCCTTGATGTTGACGATGCAAAAGGTGGTGACCGTGCCCCGGGGACCTACCTCGACCCGTTCGGATGTGGCGACACCACATGTGGGGCAGGCCCCCCTGGGCGGGACGTACACCTTGCGGCAGGACGGGCAGCGCTCGCCGACGGTGTGCCGCTCGGAGAGGGCGTCGATGTACGCGGATTGGGCACGGCCGGGCGAGTAGGTGTAGTCCAGGCGGGCCGGGGCGACGATCCCGGTGAGCGGGTCCTCGAACTCGCCGGTGTGGCCGTCGGGTCGCTGGGGCTCTCCGTCGTACGGCTCGAAGCAGGCGATGTCGGTGATGGCGCCGGTGCGCTCCTCGGCCCAGCGGATGCGCACCCGCATGCCGGTGCTGACGGCGTCGGGGCCGGGGGCGTCGAGGGCGTGCAGGAGAGCGGTGTCGGCGCCGTCGAGCCGGACGAGGACCCAGGCGAAGGGGCTGCCGAGGGGCTGGCCGCGGCGCGGGGCGTGGTTCCAGGCCCAGGTGGTGACCGTACCCGTGGGGGCGACCTCCACCAGGTCGTGGATCTCCTCGGCGGTGCCGGGGTCGTACTCGACGGGCGGGACGAGGATGCGTCCGTCGGTGGTCCGCACGCCGAGTACGACGCGTTCGCGCAGGCCGGTGAGGAAGGCGCTCTGGACGGGGCCGAGGGAGCGGGTGAAGGGGAACTCGACGACGAGGGGGGCTCGGAGGACTTCGGGCATCCTTGGGGACTCCTTCGGCGGTTCAGGCGCGCTTGTAGACGGGGGGCCGTTTCTCGGCGAAGGCGCGGGCGCCCTCCTTGGCGTCGGCGGTGTCGAAAACCGGCCAGCCGCGGGTGAGTTCGGCGGCGAGGCCGTCGGCCTCCGTCAGCTCGGCGGTCTCGTACACGGACGCCTTGACGGCCTCGACGGCGAGCGGGCCGCAGGCGTTGATCCGCTCGGCGATCTCCAGAGCCTTGCCGAGTGCCGTGCCGTCGGGGACGACATGGCCGATCAGGCCGATGCGGGCGGCTTCCTCGGCGGTGTACGGCCGTCCGGTGAGCAGCATCTCCAGGGCGTGGGTGCGCGGGATCTGGCGTTGCAGGCGCACGGTGGAGCCGCCGATCGGGAACAGGCCGCGCCGGACCTCGAAGAGGCCGAAGGTGGCGGACTGGCCCGCGACCCGGATGTCGGTGCCCTGGAGGATCTCGGTGCCGCCCGCGACGCAGTACCCCTCGACGGCGGCGATGACCGGTTTGCGCGGGCGGTGGTGGCGCAACATCGCCTTCCAGTGCAGATCGGGGTCGGCCTTGAGCCGGTCGCGGTAGTGCTCTCCCGCCATGCCGTTCCCGGCGAGCGCCTTCAGGTCCATGCCGGCGCAGAAGGATCCGCCCGCGCCGGTGAGCACGATCGAGCGGATCGCGTCGTCCGCGTCGGCCTCCAGCCAGCCGTCGTACAGGCCGACGAGCATCGGAAGCGAGAGCGCGTTCCTGGCGTCGGGCCGGTTGAGTGTGAGCACCAGTGTGGCGCCCTCGCGCCGCACGGTGAGGTGTTCCGTCCCGCCCATGGGCCATCCTCCCTCGGTGAGAACGAGAACAGGTTGCAGTAGCCGGGGAGGCACTTCAAGGGTTTTCTGACAGACAGTCAGATTTGTTGGTGAGGACCCTTCACAGTTGCAGCGCCCTTTGCTCTGATGACCGGCGAAGCGAGCACCTTTCTTCGCCGGGGCTGCCGGGGTCAGGAGGAGCGGTGGAGTACAACCTTGCCGATCTGTTCGAGTCGGTCGTCGACGTGGCCGCGGACCGCGAGGCGCTCGTGTACCTCGACCGTCCCGGCACCGGCGCGGAACGCCGTCTGACCTACGCGGAGCTGGACGCGGCCGCCAACCGCGTCGCCCACCACCTGATCGACAGCGGGATCCGCCCCGGGGAACACCTGGGCCTCCACCTGTACAACGGCGTCGAATACCTCCAGACGGTGCTGGCCTGCCTGAAGGCACGGGTCGTCCCGGTCAACGTCAACTACCGTTATGTCGAAGAGGAGTTGGTGTACCTCTACCGGGACGCCGACCTGGTCGCGCTGGTCTTCGACGCGGAGTTCGCGGACCGGGTGGCGGGGGCGCTGCCGCGGGCACCGGGGCTGCGGCATCTGCTGTGCGTGGGGGCGGGGGCGGCAGAGGTGCCGGGGGCGGTGCCGTTCGCGGACGCGGAGGCGGCCGGGTCGCCCGAGCGGGGTTTCCCGGCGCGTTCCGGGGACGACCAGTTCATCATCTACACCGGTGGCACGACGGGTATGCCCAAAGGGGTGATGTGGCGTCAGGAAGACCTGTTCTTCGCGGGGCTGGGCGGTGGGGCACCGACCGGGGAGCCGGTGAAGACGCCGGAGGAACTGGCCGAACGAGTCGCGGCCGGCGGCACCGGGATCACCTTCTTCCCCACTCCCCCGCTGATGCACGGCACCTCGACGCTCACCGCGTTCATCGGCTTCAACTTCGGCCAACGCGTCGTCCTGCACCGCAAGTTCGTGCCGGAAGAGGTGCTGCGGACCATCGAGAAGGAGAAGGTCACCAGCATGTCGCTGGTCGGCGACGCGATGCTCCGCCCGCTGATCGACGCGCTCGGCGGACCGCTGAAGGGCACGGACTGCTCGACCCTGTTCAGCGTCTCCTCCTCCGGCGCGATCATGTCGGAGACGGTGCGCAGGCAGTTCCGGGAGCTGATCCCGAACGCGATGCTCCTGAACAACTTCGGCTCCTCCGAGTCTGGCTTCAACGGCACGGCGACCGAGGACTCCGGGCCCGAGCGGGGCTTTCGCATCCGGGTCAACTCCCGTACGCAGGTGGTGGATCCGGGGACACACGAGCCGGTCGCGGTGGGCGAGGTCGGCCGGGTCGCCCAGTGCGGCCATGTGCCGCTCGGCTACTACAACGACCCGCGCAAGACCGCCGAGACCTTCTTCGAGCAGGACGGACAGCGCTGGGTGCTGCTCGGCGACATGGCGACGGTCGACGAGGACGGCGTGGTCACCGTGCTCGGCCGGGGTTCGCAGTGCATCAACACCGGGGGCGAGAAGGTCTATCCCGAGGAGGTCGAGCAGGCGCTCAAGGCGCATCCGGACGTGTACGACGCGCTCGTCGCCGGAGTACCGGACGCGACCTGGGGCAACCATGTGGCGGCCGTGGTGCAGCTGCGCGAGGGAGCGTCCCGGCCCTCCCTGGCCGACATCCAGACCCACTGCCGTACCCGGCTGGCGGGCTACAAGGTCCCCCGCCAGCTGGTGATCACGGAGTCCATCCAGCGCTCCCCGAGCGGCAAGGCCGACTACCGGTGGGCGCGGGAGGTGGCGGTGGCGGCGGACCGGCCGTAGATCCGGGGTGTCCCGCCGCCTCAACAGCACCGGAGGATTACCCTGTGTGCGCAATCGACGTCACTTGATCACGGATGGTGTCGTTCGGTTGTACGGCCCCGCACGGAAGGACCCTCAGGTGTCGCACCCCACGCCTCGTCCACGGTTCGCGTGGCTGCGTCGGCACACCAGGACCGGGCGGGGGGTGGCCATCGGCACGACCGTCCTCGCGGTCGCCCTCCTGCTGGTCGCGCTGGTGCTGCCCGACCAGCCCGACCACCTCACGCCCAAGGCGTTCGTGCGGCTGCCGGCCGAGGGCATCCTGCTCGCCGCGCTGCTGCTCGCACTGCCGGCCCGGGTGCGGCGGGCCGGGGCGGTGGCCGGCGGCGGGCTGATCGGGCTGCTCGTCCTCCTCAAGTGCCTGGACCTGGGCTTCTATTCGGTGCTGTACCGCCCCTTCGACCTGGTCCTGGACTGGGGCCTGCTGGGCAACGCGGCGGACTATCTGCGGGAGACGTCCGGCCGGACGGGTGAGCTGGCCACCATCGCCGGCGCCGTGCTGCTCGCGGTCGCGGTCCTCGTCCTGACCACGGGCGCCACCGTCCGGCTGACCACGCTGATGGCCCGGCACCGCGCCCGCTCGGTCCGCGGCACCCTGGCGCTGGGCACCGCCTGGGTCACCTGCGTCGTACTCGGCCTGCACAGCGCCGGGCAGCCCGTGGCCGCCACGCTCGACGCCGACCTGCTCGGCGACCGCGCCCACCAGGTCCGCGCCTCGCTCGCGGACGCCCGGATCTTCCGCCGCCAGGCCGCCGTCGACGCCTTCGCCCACACCCCCGCCGACCGGCTGCTCACCGGTCTGCGCGGCAAGGACGTGCTGTTCACCTTCGTCGAGAGCTACGGCCGCTCGGCGATCGAGGACCCGGCGATGGCCCCGCGGATCGATGCGGTGCTCAAGGAGAGCACGGCGAGCCTGAAGGCGGCCGGGTTCCAGGCGCGCAGTGGCTGGCTGCGCTCGCCGGTGACGGGCGGCGGCAGCTGGCTCGCCCACTCGACCTTCCTGTCCGGCCTGTGGATCAGCAACCAGCAGCGGTTCCGCAGCCTCACCTCCAGCGACCGCACCACCCTCACCAGTTCCTTCCGTAGAACCGGTGCCTGGCGCACGGTCGGCGTGGTGCCGGGCGTGCTGGTGGCCTGGCCGGAGGGCCGGTTCTTCGGCCTGGACCACATCTACGACGGCCATCATCTCGGCTACCACGGGCCGGACTTCGGCTGGTCACAGGTGCCGGACCAGTTCGCCCTGGAGACCTTCCGGCGCGAGGAGTTCGGCAAGGCGGGCCGGGGCCCGCTGATGGCGGAGATCATCCTCACCTCCAGCCACTACCCCTGGGCGCCCGTGCCGCGCATGACCGACTGGGCGAAGCTGGGCGACGGCTCGGTCTTCCAGCAGATCAGGCGCGAGGGCAAGTCCCAGGAGGAGGTCTGGAAGAGCCCGGAGAGCGTGCGCGCCGAATACCGCGCCTCCATCGAGTACTCGCTGCACAGCCTCGTCGGATTCCTCCAGCGCTACGGCGACAAGAACACGGTCCTGGTGTTCCTCGGCGACCACCAGCCCGTACCGACGGTCACCGCCAACAGCCCCCGCAAGGACGTGCCGGTCACCATCGTGGCCCACGACCCCAAGGTGCTGGACCGGATCTCCGGCTGGGGCTGGACGGAGGGCCTGAAACCCGCCCCGGACGCCCCCATCTGGCCGATGGACGTCTTCCGCGACCGCTTCCTGACGGCGTACGGGCCACAGCCGGGCCGGTGACGGGACCCCGACGGCGCCCGCCGGCCGTCATCGGCCCGGAGGGTCATGCCCTCGGCCTTGACGATCTGCGGCTGCGCGGTGCCCAGGCCGGCACGCCGGCCGGGCGGGCCGGGACCCGGCCGCCTACTCCGCCGAGGGCAGAGCCGTGGCCGCGGATCCGTCGAGGAACGCGAGGACGCGGTCGGCGAACCACTCCGGATCGTCCAGCCAGGGGAAGTGGCCGGCGCCGGGCTGGACGGTGAACTCGGCCTTCGGGAAGGCCTCGGCGGCACGGCGGGCGAGACCGGGGCGCGGGCCGCCGTCGACTTCGCCGGCGTACACCAGGACCGGTGCGGTCAGGGCGGCGAGAGCGGTCCGGGTCGCGTCGGGGGTGAAGGCCCCGTCGCCGAAGTAACGGTCGGCCGCCTCGTCGTTGGTCTGCGCCGGCTCGGCCTCCGCGTGCTTCCGGGCGGCGGCGTCCCAGCGGCCGTAGAAGAACGGTACGAACGCGTCGTCGAAGTCGGCCTCGCCCGCCAGCCAGGCCCTGAAGGCCGGGAAGGCCTCTGTGAACCAGGGTTCGGCCGTGCGCGGCCGGGCCGCGGCCAGCCGGTCCTCGGGGGTCGTCCGCAGACCCAGGGCGGAGGGGTTGCCGGTGATCAGCAGCAGGCGGCGTATCCGCTGCGGGTAGCGGGCCGCGTAGAGCGTGGCCAGGGCCGCGCCGGCCGAGTGGGCGAGCAGATCCATGTGTTCCAGGCCCAGGTGCGTACGCCACGCCTCCACGTCCTCGACCATCCGGTCGCAGCGGTACGTCTCCGGGTCCGCCGGCAGTGCGGAGTCGCCGGTGCCGCGCAGGTCCAGCAGGGCCAGGCGGCGGTGCGCGGTCAGCCCGCCGAGGTCCCCGAGGTAGGCCGAGGCGCGCATGGGGCCGCCGGGCAGGACGACCAGGGGATCGCCCTCGCCCCGCAGGTGGTAGGCGAGCGGGGTGCCGTCGGGTGCGGTGAAGGTCGGCATGGGCGTGATCCTTTCGGTCCGGGGTGGCGGGGCGCAACGTCTTTGAAGCGAGATGGCCGTACGGAAAATCCGCGCATCCCTCTTGCCTGACGGCCGACGGCCTGAATTACTGGCCCCGAACAGATCGACCGAATGATCGGTCGTCCGGAATGTACGGTCGGCGAGGGAGACGTGTCGATGGTGGATGCGACGGAGCTGTTCGACGCGGGCGAACGGCTCGGGCCCGATGAGCTGCGGGCACTTCAGCTGGAGCGGCTGCGCGCCTCGCTGCGGCACGCCTACGCGCACGTGCCGTTCTACCGGGAATCCTTCGACAAGGCCGGCGTCCGCCCCGAGGACTGCCGCTCACTGGCGGACCTCGCCCGCTTCCCGTTCACGACCAAGGCCGATCTGAGGGAGCACTACCCGTACGGCATGTTCGCGGTGCCCCGGGAGCGGATCCGCCGGCTGCACGCCTCCAGCGGCACCACGGGCCTGCCCACGGTGGTCGGCTACACGGACAGCGATCTTTCCATGTGGGCCGACATGGTGGCGCGCTCGCTCCGGGCGGCGGGCGCGCGGCCCGGTGACATCGTGCATGTCGCCTACGGCTATGGGCTGTTCACCGGTGGCCTGGGCGCTCACTACGGTGCCGAGCGCCTGGGCTGTACGGTCGTCCCGGCCTCCGGTGGCATGACGGCCCGGCAGGTGCAGCTGATCCGGGATCTGAAACCGGCCGTGATCATGGTGACCCCCTCGTACATGCTCACGCTGCTGGACGAGTTCGAACGGCAGGGCGTGGACCCGCGCACCACCTCGTTGCGGGTCGGTGTCTTCGGTGCCGAGCCCTGGACCGAGCAGATGCGTTCCGAGATCGAGGAACGGTTCGCGATCGACGCCGTCGACGTCTACGGACTGTCCGAGGTGATCGGTCCCGGTGTGGCGCAGGAGTGCGTGGAGACCAAGGACGGGCTGACCGTGTGGGAGGACCACTTCTATCCGGAGGTGGTCGATCCGATCACGGGCGAGGTGCTGCCGGACGGCGAGCGGGGTGAGCTGGTGTTCACCTCGCTGACCAAGGAGGCCATGCCGATCGTCCGCTACCGGACCCGGGATCTGACCCGGCTGCTGCCCGGCACGGCCCGGGTGTTCCGGCGGATGGAGAAGGTCACCGGGCGCAGCGACGACATGGTGATCCTGCGCGGGGTGAACCTGTTCCCGACCCAGATCGAGGAGATCGTGCTCCGCACGCCCGGGGTGGCGCCCCACTTCCAGCTCCGGCTGACCCGGGAGGGCCGCCTGGACCGGCTGACCGTCCGCGCCGAGGCCCGCCCGGACGCACCGCCCGAGGCGCGTGAGGCGGCGGCCCGCTCCATCGTCGTGGCCGTGAAGGACGGCATCGGGGTCTCGGTCGACGTGGAGATCGTGGACCCGGAGTCGCTGGAGCGGTCGGTGGGCAAGATCCGGCGGATCGTGGACCTGCGGCCGCGGGACGCAGGGCAGTGAGAGGTGATCGTATCGACGTACCTCGAAACGTCGTCGGCGACCTATACTCCGGAGCCATGACGGACACCGCCCCCCTCCCGGACACCGACCCTGACCTGGTCAACGCGCTGCGGGCGCTGTCCAACCCGATGCGGCTGCAGATGCTGCGCTGGCTGCGCGAGCCGGAGCGGCACTTCCCGACGGAGAAGGCCATCGCCGACCCGGCCGAGGTCGGTGTGTGCGTGAGCCACATCCAGGCGAAGGCGGGACTGGCCCAGTCGACCGTGTCGGCCTACATGGCCGAGCTCCAGCGCGCGGGCCTGGTCCGGGCCACCCGGGTGGGCAAGTGGACCCACTACAAGCGGGACGAGGAGCGCATCGCCGGCCTCGTCGCCGAGCTGGGCCGGAGCCTCTAGCCGACCGGGCGCCCCGCACTGGCGGTTGCCGGCCGACGCGCTGCTGCCGGCCAAGGCCTGGGCCCACCCGGCTCCGGGTGAAATACTGGCCGGCATGGACGGGCGGTCCGAGCAACCGGAACTCCGGGCTTTTCTGGCATCCCTGCACCGCGGCGAGCTGCTGTCCGGCACGGTCGCGGCGATCGAGCGGTTCGGGGTGTTCGTGGCCCTGGACGACGGCCCCGCGCACCCGGTCTTCCCCGGCGTCGGCTTCATCACGATCCCCGAGCTGTCCTGGACACCGGTCGCGGCGGCGTCCGACGTCGTGCGGGTCGGGCAGCGCGTCACCTGCGAGTTCCTGCAGTTCGACACCTGGAACCTGGAGGCCAGGCTGTCCTTGCGGGCGACCCGGCCGGATCCCTTCCAGGAGTTCGCGGACGGCATCGCAGTGGGGCAGAGACTGCGCGGGCCGGTCACCAAGCTGGTTCCGTTCGGTGTCTTCGTGCGGGTCGCCGACGGCGTCGAGGGACTGGTCCACCTCCAAGAGCTCTCGTCGCCGCCTGCTGAGGCACCCTCGGACGTCGTCCGGGTGGGTGACGAGATCACGGTCGTCGTCACCGGCCTCGACCGGGAGCGACGCCGTCTGACGCTGTCCCGGCGCCGGGTGCGCTAGCCGCCGAAGCGGTCCCGTAGTTCGCGTTTGAGGATCTTGCCGCTGGCGTTGCGTGGCAACTCGTCGACGAACACGACCCGTTTGGGAGCCTTGAAGGCGGCGAGTCTCTCCTTCACATGGGTGATGAGCTGATCCTCCGTCACTTCGCTGCGGGCGACGACGATCGCCGTGACGGCCTCGATCCAGCGGTCGTCGGGCAGGCCGACGACCGCAACCTCGGCGACGGCCTCATGGGTGTAGAGGGCGTCCTCGACCTGGCGCGAAGCCACCAGTACGCCGCCGGAGTTGATGACGTCCTTCACCCGGTCCACGATCGTGAAGTAGCCGTCGGCGTCGCGGACGGCGAGGTCGCCGGAGTGGAACCAGCCGTCCCGGAAGGCCTCGGCGGTCTCCTCGGGCTTGTCCCAGTAGCCCTCGCACAACTGCGGTGAGCGGTACACGATTTCACCGGGGGTGCCGTCGGGCACGTCCTCGCCCTTGTCGTCCACGACCCGCGCGTCCACGAAGAGCACCGTACGGCCGCAGGAGTCCAGCCGGCCCTCGTGTTCGTCGGGGGCGAGCACCGTGGCGAGCGGGCCGATCTCGCTCTGCCCGAAGCAGTTGTAGAAGGCCAGCCCCGGCAGGCGTGCGCGAAGACGCTCCAGGACCGGGACGGGCATGATCGAGGCGCCGTAATAGGCCTTGCGCAGGCCGTCGAGGTCACGGGTGGCGAAGTCGGGCCGGCCCGCCAGGCCGATCCACACCGTGGGCGGTGCGAACAAGCTGTCCACGCGGCCCGCTTCGATCAGGTCGAAGAGACGGTCCCCGTCAGGGCTGTCCAGGATGATGCTGGTCGCGCCGACCGCCAGATACGGCAGCAGGAACACATGCATCTGCGCCGAGTGGTACAGCGGCAGCGCGTGCACCGGGCGGTCGCCGGCGCTCAGGTCGAGGGCGGTGATCGCGCTCAAGTACTCGTGCACCAGCGCCCGGTGGGTCATCATCGCCCCCTTGGGCAGGGCCGTCGTACCGGAGGTGTACAGCAACTGCACCAGATCCTCGGTGCGCGGCTCCGGGCCCTCGTACGGCGGTGCCTCCGCCTGGCGGGCCAGCAGCGAGTCCGCCGTGTCCCTGAGGGGCAACACCCGTACGCCGTCCGGGAGTCGGGCGGCCAGGCCCGGATCGGCGAGGACGAGGGTGCTGCCGGACTGGGTGAGGAGATACGCCAGGTCGTCGCCGGTGAGGCTCTGGTTGACCGGCACATGGACCAGCCCCGCGCGGGCACAGGCGAGGAAGGCGATCAGGTAGCCGTCGGAGTTGTGGCCGTAGGCGGCGACCCGGTCGCCCGGCGCGAGCCCCTCGGCGAGCAGCACCGAGGCCGCGCGGGAGACGGCGTCGTCGAGTTCCTCGTACGTCCACCGGCGCTCGCCGTACTCCACCGCGACCCGCGCCGGGGTGCGCCGGGCGCTGCGCCGCAGCACCCCGTCAACCGTGCTGCCGTGTCCCTGCGTCATGACTCATGATCCTCGGCCCGTCGCCGGGGCAGGTCAAGCACCGGGGAGGATGGTCCCCCCGGTGGGCTCAACCGCTCCTTCCCTCAACGACGTTGGGAGGCACATTGCGCAGCCACCTGAGACGACTGGCCGTCACGGCCGTCGCCCTGCTCACCGCCTCGTCCGCGCTCCCGGCCGCCGCGGCCGGGCGGCCGAGCCGGCCGGAACACCCCTCGCACGGCGGGCTGTCCGCCGTCATCCGCTACACCGAGTACGGCATTCCGCACATCGTCGCCAGGGACTACCCGGACCTCGGCTTCGGCACGGGCTGGGCGCAGGCCGCCGACCAGGTGTGCACGCTCGCCGACGGCTTCGTGACCGTACGCGGCGACCGCTCGCGCTTCTTCGGACCGGACGCGAAGACCGATCTGTCGCTGTCCTCCGCCTCCGACAACCTCTCCAGCGACCTGTACTTCCGTGGGGTGCGGCAGGCCGGCACGGTGCGCAAGCTGCTCGCCGCACCCGCACCACTGGGCCCGAGCAACGACGTGAAGGACCTGATGCGGGGCTTCGCCGCCGGCTACAACGCCTGGCTGAAGCAGCACCGGATCACCGATCCGGCATGCCGGGACGCCGCCTGGGTGCGGCCGGTGAGCACCCTGGACGTGGCCGCCCGGTTCTACGCCCTCGCGGTGCTCGGCGGCCAGGGCGGCGCCGTGGACGACATCACCTCGGCGCAGCCTCCCACCGGCTCCGCGGCCCACCCGCGAAACGTGGACGCACAGGCACTGATCACATCCGTGCGGGCCCGGACCGCCGACGCGGACATGGGCTCGAACGCGGTCGCCTTCAGCGGCGCCACCACGGCGAACGGCCGCGGTCTGCTGCTGGGCAACCCGCACTACCCGTGGCAGGGCGGACGCCGGTTCTGGCAGTCGCAGGAGACCATTCCGGGCGAGCTGAACGTCGCGGGCGGCTCGCTGCTCGGCTCGCCGGTCATCTCCATCGGCTACAACGCACATGTGGCGTGGAGCCATACGGTCGCCACCGGTGTGCCGTACAACCTGACCCGGCTCACCCTCGACCCGGCCGACCCCACCGTCTACCTGGTCGACGGCGAGCGGGAGCGGATGACCCGGCGGACCGTGACCGTGGCCGTCAAGGACGGCGCTCCGGTCACCCGGACCCAGTGGTGGACCCGCTACGGCCCGGTCGTCGCCCACGCCCAGGGCAACCCGCCGCTGCCCTGGACCACCACGACGGCCTACGCGTTCAGCGACCCGAACGCCACGAACATGCGGTTCGCGGACACCTCGCTGGACTTCGCCAAGGCGCGCTCCACGGCGGACGTCCTCGCGTCCCTCGACCGGCACCAGGGACTGCCCTGGGTGAACACCATCGCCGCGGACTCCTCGGGCCACACCCTCTACACCCAGTCGCAGGTGCTGCCCCGCATCACCGACGACCTCGTGGCGCGGTGCTCCACCGACCTCGGCAGGCAGACCTACCCGGCGGCAGGACTCGCGGTGCTCGACGGTTCCCGCGGCGACTGCGCGCCCGGCAGCGACCCCGACGCCGTCCAGCCCGGCATCTTCGGGCCCGCCCGCATGCCCACGCTCAAGGACGCCCCGTACGCGGAGAACTCCAACAACAGCGCCTGGCTGACCAACGCCGACCGGCCGCTGACCGGGTACGAGCGGATCTTCGGCACGGTCGGCACCGAACGCTCGCTGCGCACCCGGGGCGCGATCGAGGACGTGGCGGCCATGGCGCAGCGAGGCGGGCTGACCGTCCGCGACCTGCAGCACCAGGAGTTCACCGACCGGGCGCCCGCGGGAGAGCTCGCCGCGGCCGACGCGGCCAGGGCCTGTGCCGCGCTGCCCGGCGGCACCGCGACGGCGAGCGACGGCACGCGGGTCGACGTCGGCGCGGCCTGCCCGGTGCTCGCCGCATGGGACCGGACCATGGGCACCGGCAGCCGGGGCGCCCTGCTGTTCGACCGGTTCTGGCGGAAGCTGACGAGCGCGGTGCCGTCCGGCCTGCTGTGGAAGGTGCCGTTCTCGGCGGCGGATCCGGTCCGCACGCCGAACACGCTGAACACCGGCACCCCGGCCTTCGCCACGGCGCTCGCGGACACGGTGCAGGAGCTGCGGGCGGCGGGCTTCGCGCTGGACTCCCCGCTCGGGGAGCACCAGTTCGTGGTGCGCGACGGCCGGCGCATCCCCGTGCCCGGCGGCACGGAGCGGCTCGGCGTGTGGAACAAGGTCGAGGGCGTCTGGAACGCGGCGCAGGGCGGCTACGCGGAGGTGACGACGGGCTCCAGTCACATCCAGGCCGTCGGCTGGGACGGCAGCCCCTGCCCGGTGGCCCGCACGCTGCTGACGTACTCCCAGTCCTCGAACCCGGACTCGCCCCACTCCAGCGACCAGACCCGGCTGTTCTCCGGTGAGCGGTGGGTGACGGCCCGGTTCTGCGAGAAGGACATCCTGTCCTCGCCCGCGCTCCAGGTCGTCCCCGTGCACGACCGCTGAGTATGTGGTCCCGTCCCACATGGGGCGGGACCACACCTGCTCAGACCGGACGTGTGCGGCCCGCCCAGTACGGGTCCCGCAGGCGCCGCTTGTACAGCTTGCCGTTGGGGTCGCGGGGCATCTCGGCGATGAAGTCGACGCTCTTGGGCCGCTTGTAGGCGGCGAGTTGCCGCGCGCAGTGGTCCAGCAGGGCGGCGGCGAGGGCCGGGCCGGGTTCGTGGCCGGGGGCCGGTTCGACCACGGCCTTGACCTCCTCGCCCCAGTCGTCGTGCGGGATGCCGAAGGCGGCGGCGTCGGCGACGGCCGGGTGGGAGAGGAGCACGGACTCGATCTCCGCCGGGTAGATGTTGACCCCGCCGGAGATGATCATGTCGATCTTTCGGTCACGCAGGAACAGGTAGCCGTCCTCGTCGAGTACGCCGAGGTCGCCGACGGTGAAGAAGTCACCGATGCGGTTCTTGCGGGTCTTGGCCTCGTCCTTGTGGTACGAGAAGCCCCCGGTGCTCATCTTCATGTAGACGGTGCCGAGTCGGCCGGGCGGCAGCCGGTTGCCGTCGTCGTCGAAGACCGCGAGTTCGCTGATGGGCCAGGCCTTGCCGACCGTGCCGGGCTTCTTCAGCCAGTCCTCGGCAGTGGCGAAGGCACCACCGCCCTCACTGGCCGCGTAGTACTCCTCCACACAGTGCCCCCACCAGTCGATCATGGCCCGCTTGACGTGGTCCGGGCAGGGGGCGGCGCCGTGGATGGCGTGCCGCATGGACGAGACGTCGTAACGGGCCCTCACCTCGTCCGGGAGGGCCAGCAGCCGGTGGAACTGGGTCGGGACCATATGGGTGTGCGTGCACCGGTGGGTGTCGATGCGGCGGAGCATCTCCTCAGGAGTCCACTTGTCCATCAGCACCAGCCGGTGGCCGATGTGCAGGGACGCGCCCGCGAACTGCAGGACGGCCGTGTGGTAGAGCGGTGAGCAGACCAGGTGGACGTTGTCGTCGAACGGCTTGATGCCGAAGATGCCGAGAAAGCCGCCGAGGTAGGCCTCCTCCGGCGCCTTGCCGGGCAGCGGTCGGCGGATGCCGCGCGGGCGTCCGGTCGTACCGGAGGTGTAGTTCATGACCCAGCCGAGTTCGCGGCCCGTGGGGGCCGACTCCGGCTGGCCGTCGAGGAGTTGGCCGTACGGCCGGAAGTCCTCGACCTCGCCGACCGCGTACCGGTGACACGACGGCAGTCCCGCCTCGTCGGCGGCGGCGCGCGCGGCGGCGCCGAACCGCTCGTGGGCGATGAGCACCTTGGCGCCGGAGTCGGCGACGATCCAGGCGATCTCTGGGCCGACGAGGTGGTGGTTGACCGGGACCAGATAGAGACCGGCCTGGGTGGCGGCCAGGTAGGCGGTGAAGAACTCGACGCCGTTGGGCAGCACGACGGCGAAGGAGTCGCCGCGTTCGAGACCGGCCGCGCGCAGCCCGTGGACGAGCCGGTTGGCGGCGGCGTGCAGGCGTCCGGCGGTCCACTCCTCGCCGTCGGGGGCGATGAGGACGGTGTGATCGGGGTGCCGGGCGGCCTCGGCCCAGAAACCGGCGGGCGGCGTGCTCACGGGTGCGTTCACGACTGGCCGCTCCTCCCGGCGATGCGGTTGATGCGGTCCACGGCCCGCTCGAAGCCGCGGGTGAGGTCGTCGACGACGGCCTGGACGCTGCGCTCGCTGCTCATCCGGCCGACGATCTGCCCGACGGGGGTGCCGAGCAGCGGTTCGACCTCGTACTTCTGGATCCGGGAGACCGCCTCGGCCACCAGCAGTCCCTGCAGCGGCATGGGCAGGGTGCCGGGTCCGGCCGGATCGTCCCAGGCGTCGGTCCACTCGGTGCGGAGCTGCCGTGCGGGCTTGCCCGTCAGGGCGCGGGAGCGGACGGTGTCCCCGGACCCGGCGGCGAGCAGCTTGCGGGTCAGGGCGGGCGAGTGCAGATCGGCTTCTGTGGTGGTCAGCCATATGGAGCCCAGCCACACACCCTGGGCGCCGAGGGTGAGCGCGGCGGCCACCTGCTGTCCGCTGCCGATGCCGCCGGCGGCGAGGACGGGCAGCGGGTCGACGGCGTCCACGATCTCGGGGGTGAGCACCATCGTGGCGATCTCCCCGGTGTGGCCGCCTGCCTCGTAGCCCTGGGCGACGACGATGTCGATGCCCGCCTCCTGGTGTTTGCGGGCGTGCCGGGCGCTGCCGGCGAGCGCGGCGACCAGGACGTCCCGTTCGTGGGCGCGGGCGACGACGTCGGCGGGCGGCGAGCCGAGGGCGTTGGCGAGCAGCTTGATCGGATAGTCGAAGGCGACGTCGAGCTGGGTGCGGGCGACCTGCTCCATCCACCCGGTGATGCGCCACCCGGACGCTTCGCCCTCGGCCAGTTCCGGCACCCCGTGCCGGGCGAGGGTGTCCCGTACGAACTGCCGGTGCCCCTCGGGGATCATCGCCTCGACGTCCGCCTCGGTCACGCCCTCGACCTTCTTCGCGGGCATGACCACGTCCAGCCCGTACGGCCGGTCGCCCACGTGCGCCTCGATCCAGTCGAGGTCGCGTTTGAGGTCGTCGGGGGCGGTGTAGCGGACCGCGCCGAGCACGCCGAAGCCGCCGGCCCGGCTGATGGCCGCGGCGACGGCAGGGAACGGCGTGAAGCCGAAGACGGCGTGCTCGACTCCCAGTCTCTTGCTCAGCTCCGTCTGCATGGGCGCAGGATGCCGCAGCCGGCCGGACGACGGAAGAGTTTTTCTGACGTATCGTCAGTTCTTTGGGGACCGGTGGTCTGTGAGCGGTAGCGGTGTCACGCGGTGGCCTGAAGCACCGCCATCGCCGCGTTGTGCCCCGGCACCCCGCTCACCCCTCCCCCGCGCACCGCGCCCGCCCCGCACAGCAGGACGTTGGCGTGGCCCGTCTCCACTCCCCAACGGCCCGTGCCCTCCTGGGCGTAGGGCCAGGACAGGGCGCGGTGGAAGATGTTGCCGCCGGGCAGCCTGAGGTCGCGTTCGAGGTCGAGCGGGGTCTTCGCCTCGATGCAGGGACGGCCGTCGGCGTCCGTGGCCAGACAGTCGGCGAGCGGCTCGGCGAGGTGGGCGTCGAGCTGGGCGAGCGTGGACTTCAGCAGTTCCTCGCGCACGACGTCGTTGTCCCGGTCGAAGAGCCGGGCAGGGGTGTGCAGGCCGAACAGGGTGAGCGTCTGGTAGCCGCGCTCGGCGAGTTCCGGGCCGAGGATCGAAGGGTCGGTCAGGGAGTGGCAGTAGATCTCCGCGGGCGGCACGGCGGGGAGTTCGCCGGCGGCGGCCTGGGCGTGGGCGGTGGCGAGCTGCCGGTAGCCCTCGGCGATGTGGAAGGTGCCGGCGAAGGCCTCGCGCGGGTCGACGTCCGGGTCGCGCAGCCTGGGCAGCCGGGTGAGCAGCATGTTGACCTTGAGCTGGGCGCCCTCGGCCGGCTCGGGCGCCAAGTCCCCGGTGAGTGCGGCCAGTTCGTGCGGGGATGCGTTCACCAGGACGTGCCGGGCGGCGGCGACGCCCTCACCGTCGGCCGTGCGGTAGGTGACCTCGGCACGGTCGCCGTCGGTGGCGATCCGGACCGCCTCGTGACCGGTGCGGAGGACCGCGCCCGCCGAACGGGCTGCGGCGGCCAGCGCGTCGGTGAGGGCGCCCATGCCGCCGACGGGTACGTCCCAGGCGCCGGTGCCGCCGCCGATGACGTGGTAGAGGAAGCAGCGGTTCTGGACGAGGGAGGGGTCGTGAGCGTCGGCGAAGGTGCCGATGAGGGCGTCGGTGAGGACCACGCCCCGCACCAGGTCGTCGGCGAAGTCCCGCTCGACGGCGACGCCGATCGGCTCCTCGAACAGGGTGCGCCAGGCGGTCTCGTCGTCGATGCGGCGGCGCAGTTCCTCGCGGGTGGGCAGGGGCTCGGTGAGGGTCGGGAAGACCCGTTCGGCGACGCGGGCGGTCATGCCGTAGAAGCGCTCCCAGGCCGCGTACTCGCGTGCGCCGCCGGTCAGCCGGGCGAAGGCCTCCCGGGTGCGCTGCTCGCCGCCGCCGACGAGGAGTCCGGTGGGCCGGCCGTCGCGTTCGGCGGGGGTGTACGAGGAGATGGTGCGGGCGCGGACCCGGAAGTCGAGGCCGAGATCGCGCACGATCTTCCGCGGCAGCAGGCTGACCAGGTAGGAGTAGCGCGACAGCCGGGCGTCGACGCCGGCGAAGGCGCGGGTGGAGACGGCGGCTCCGCCGGTGTGGTCGAGCCGTTCCAGCACCAGGACAGAGCGGCCGGCCCGGGCCAGGTAGGCGGCGGCGACCAGGCCGTTGTGTCCACCGCCGACGATGACGGCGTCGTACGTGCGGGTTGCGTGAGGGGCAGCCATGGTTCTTCGTAACACGTGTTGATCCACGGCGGCCAGAGGTGCGCCCCTGACGTGTCCGGACCCGGCGCGCCCCAGGCGGGACTCGGGAGTATCCGGGCGCGGGGCCCCAGGCGGGCCTCGGGCGTGTCCAGGCCCGGCGGCACCGGCGGGCCTCGGGGTGGTCAGGCGCGGAGCCCCAGGCGGGCCTCGGGCGTGTCCAGGCCCGGCGGCACCGGCGGGCCTCGGGGTGGTCAGGCGCAGGCGCCGGCCACGGTCGGGCGCCCCGCCACCGCCAGACACCGGCCGCGATCAGGCCCCGCGTCACCGGCACGCGCTCCCGACCTCTATCAGCCCCGCCCCACCGGCAGGCTCCCGGGCGCGGTCAGGCGCCCCCACCGCTGACGGACCACCGGCCGCGATCAGGCCCCTGCCCGTCGGCGTGGCCAGACGCCGCAGGCCACCGGCAGACACCAGCCGTGCTCAGACGCCCCACACCGCTGACAGACCCCGACCATGATCAGCCCCCGCCCCACCGGCAGGTTTCCGGGCGCGGTCAGGCGCCCCCACCGCTGACGGACCACCGGCCGCGATCAGGCCCCTGCCCATCGGCGTGGCCAGACGCCGCACGCCACCGGCAGACACCAGCCGTGCTCAGACACCCCACACCGCTGACAGACCCCGACCATGATCAGCCCCCGCCCCACCGGCAGGCTCCCGGGCGCGGTCAGGCGCCCCCACCGCTGACGGACCACCGACCGTGATCAGGCCCCTGCCCATCGGCGTGGCCAGACGCCCCACGCCACCGGCAGACCCCCGACCCTGACCAGTCCCGCCCCACCGGTACGCGCCCCGCCGTGGTCAGGCGCTGCCGGGCGCGAGCCGGTGGCGGACCACTGCGACCCTGCGGTACAGCTCGCCGGCCTCGGTGCCCCGGCCGAGCCGCTCCAGGCAGTGGGCTTCGTCGTTGCGGCTCGCGAGGGTGTCGGGATGGTCCGGGCCGAGGGTCCGCTCGCGGGTGGCGGCGACCCGGCGGTACTCGGTGAGGGCGTCCTCCCACCGGCCGAGCCAGCCCAGGGCCACGGCGATCTCACGGTGACTGACGAGCGTGTCGGGGTGGGCGGGGCCGAGGACCTGCTCGCGCAGCAGGCACACGTCGCGGGCCTCGGCCAGGGCCTCCTCCCAGCGGCCGAGCCGGCCGAGGTTGACCCCGAGGCCGTGCCGGGCGCGCAGGGTGTCGCAGTGGCCGGGGCCGAGGACACGGGTGCGGTCCTCGATCAGGTCGCGGTACAGGCGCAGGGCGTCCGCGCTGCGGCCGAGCCGGCCGAGGCTGAGGGCGGTCTCGTAGCGGGCGGCCAGGGTGTCGGGGTGATCCTGGCCGAGGACGCGGGCCCGGACTTCGGCGACCTCGCGGTAGAGCCGCAGGGCCTCCTCCCAGTGGCCCGACTGCCCCTGCGCGTAGGCGACTTCACAGCGGGAGACCAGGGTGTCGGGATGGTCGGCGCCGAGCACCCGCGCCCTCGCCCCGGCCACGTCGAGGGCGGCGCGCAGCGCGTCGGCCGGCCGCCCGAGCCGGCCGAGGGTGCAGGCGAGGTTGTGCCGGCAGCGCAGGGTGTCCGGGTGGTCGGGGCCCATGGCCCGCACCCGGGCGGCGAGCACCGTGCTGTACACCTGGTGGGCCTCGAAGTGGCGGCCCAGCCGGCCGAGCACGTAGGCGGTCTCCTGACGGGCGGCAAGCGTGTCGGGGTGGTCGGCGCCGAGCACCCGCGCGCTGGCCTCGGCGACGTCCGTGTAGGCGTCGAGCGCCTCGGCGACCCGGCCGGCGCGCAGGAGGGTGAAGGCGGCCTCGTACCGGCCGGCCAGGCTCTCGGGGTGGTCGGGACCGAGGCGCTCCGCGGGGAGGGCCGGAACGGGGTGCCGGTCGCCCGCCGGTCCGTTGCGGCCGGTCGCGCCTCCGCGGCGATGGCCCCAGGTCAGATGGGACCCCGCGCTCCTTCGGGGCGCGACCGCCTCCGGCGTCACGACCCAGCAGCCCGACAGCACCGCCCCGGGGTCCGGCGGCAGAGCGCCCGGTCCGGCGCCGAGCGCCTTGTGCCCGGTGGTCATGCGATGAGTCCAGGACGGCAGTCGGCCCCCCTCCTCCCCGACAGCTGACTCAACGGCCTTGACCGGCTTGCTCGTCATGTGCCCGGACCGGATTCTGCGCAGCAACTCACCGCCGTCGTACGGCCGTTCCTCCGGCCGTTTGGCCAGCAGAGCGAGGATGATCTCCTGGAGGTGGCCGGGCAGTTCCGGGCGCAGCTCGCGCAGGGGGCGGGGCGGGGTGTCGCGGTGGCCGATGAGGACGGCCCAGGCGTCCTCCAGGTCGAACGGCGGTGCCCCGGTGGCGATTTCGTAGAGCACACAGCCCAGCGAGTACAGGTCACTGCGCTGGTCCACCTCGCCGCCGCCGATCTGTTCCGGGGACATGTAGTGCGGGGTGCCGAGGGCGACGCCGGTGCCGGTCAGCCGGGCGGTGAAGCCGATGCCGTGGCCGAGGCGGGCGATGCCGAAGTCGCAGATCTTCACAGTGCCGTCGGTCAGCCGCACGATGTTGGCCGGTTTCAAGTCCCGGTGGACTATGCCGTGTCGATGGGTGTAGGCCAGGGCGGCGGCGACCTGGGCGGCGATGTCCGTGACGTCGTCGACGGGCAGCGGGTGGCCCTTGTTCTCCTCCAGCAGCCGGCTCAGATCGCGGCCGTCGAGCAGTTCCATCACCAGGTACGGCATGCCGTCGCACTCGCCGAAGTCGTGGACGACGGTCACCCCGGGGTGCGAGAGCGACGCGGCGACCCGGGCCTCGCGGCGGAACCGCTCCCGCAGGACGCGGGCGAGGGCGGGATCGTGGTACGGGCCGAGCGGCTTGAGGCACTTCACCGCGACCTGCCGGCCCAGGGACTCGTCCCGGGCCCGCCACACCTCACCCATCCCGCCCCGCCCGAGCAGTTCGAGCAGCCGGTACCGGCCCTGAACCAGCCTGTTCTCCCCCATAGCGATCCGCCGCCCCCGTCGCCGTCCGCCCCGCCCCGGGAGGCGCCCGGGACCGCGACCGGACACACCGCGCCGGCCCGATCCGCGCCACACCCCCTGCTCGTCCAGTATGACGGCCTATCGTCCGAGTTTGTACGGTGCCGGACGCGCGCCCGGTCCGAGCCTCGCCATCGCGCGCAGGATGTGTTTGGGCGGCAGTTGCCAGCGCACCGTTGCGGGAACAGCACGCAGGAGCCTGCCCGTGGCCCGCAGCCGACGGGTGACGACGGCGGGTGCGGGGGCCGGTCTGCCGTACAGCTCATGGGCGTACGACGGCAGGGCGGCGTATGCCAACACCGCCACGCGCCGCCACAGCAGCTCGCGCGCCGGTACGAGGAGGGGATGCGTCGGCGGGCGGAGCAGGAAGTCGTCCACCACGCGTGCCTCGGTTCCCGCGGCCAGTTCCGGGCGCACCTTCTCGAAGTACGCGGCGAGTTCGGCGCGGCTCGCCGGTACTGTCGCCGGGTCGAGGCCCACCAGGCGTGCACTGACCCGGTGTTCGGCTATGTAGCGGTCGGCCTGGGCGTCGGTGAGCGGGAAGCCGGAGCGGCGCAGCACGTGCAGATAGGAGTCGATCTCCGCGCAGTGCACCCAGAGCAGCAGTTCCGGCTCGCCCACGCCGTAGCGTTCGCCGGTGTCCGGGTCGGTCGCCGTCAGCATGCTGTGGATCTTCCGGACGCGGACGCCGGCCCGCTCGGCGGCCTCGGTGGTGCCGTAGGTCGTCGTGCCGACGAAGTTCGCGGTGCGCATCAGCCGGCCCCAGGCGTCCCGCCGGAAGTCCGAGTTCTGGATCACCCCGCGCACCGCGCGCGGGTGCAGCGCCTGCAGGTACAGCGCGCGGACACCGGCGACCCACATCATGGGGTCGCCGTGCATCTGCCAGGTCACGGAGTTCGGCGTGAAGAGCCCGGGATCGCTCATGCCCGCAGGCTAGCGCCGCACCCTCGGCATCCCCAGGCCGATCCAGGAGATGATCTCGCGCTGGATCTCGTTGTTGCCGCCGCCGAAGGTGAAGATGACCGCCGAGCGGTAGCCGCGCTCCAGTTCGCCGTGGAGGACCGCGCCCGCCGAGCCTTCCTTCAGCGGGCCGGCCGCGGCGACGATCTCCATGAGCCAGGCGTAGGCGTCCCGGCGGGCCTCGGAGCCGTAGACCTTGACGGCGGAGGCGTCCTGCGGGGTGAGGGTGCCCTCCTGGACGGCCGTGACCATCTGCCAGTTCATGAGTTTCAGCGCGTCGAGGCGGGTGTGGGTGCGGGCCAGCAGCCGGCGCACCCAGGGCAGGTCGGCGACCCGGCGGCCGTCGGCGAGCTTGGTCTCCATCGTCCAGCGCTGGACGTCGTACAGGGCGCGGATGGCCATGGTGCCGTGGGCGGCGAGGGTGACCCGTTCGTGGTTGAGCTGGTTGGTGATCAGCCGCCAGCCCTGGTTCTCCTCGCCGACGCGGCGGGAGACGGGGACGCGGATGTTCTCGTAGTAGCTCGCGGTGGTGTCGTGGGAGGCGAGGGTGTTGATGACGGTGCACGAGTAACCGGGGTCGGAGGTCGGCACCAGCAGCATGGTGATGCCCTTGTGCGGCGGGGCGCCGGGGTCGGTGCGGGTGGCCAGCCAGACCCAGTCCGCGGTGTCGCCGTTCGTCGTCCAGATCTTCTGCCCGTTGACGACGTACTCCTCGCCGTCGCGTACGGCCCTGGTCCGCAGGGAGGCGAGGTCGGTGCCGGCGCCGGGCTCGCTGTAGCCGATCGCGAAGTCGATCTCGCCGGAGAGGATGCGTGGCAGGAAGTACGCCTTCTGCTCCTCGGTGCCGTACCGCATCAGCGTGGGGCCGACGGTGTTCAGCGCCATCAGCGGCAGCGGTACGCCGGCCTGCGCGGCCTCGTCGAAGAAGATGAACTGCTCCATCGCCGTCATGCCGCGTCCGCCGTACTCCTCGGGCCATCCGACGCCGAGCCAGCCGTCGGTCCCGAGCCGGCGGACGGTCGCGCGGTAGAACCGCTTCTGCGCGGCCGTGTCGCCGTAGCGGGCGTAGGCATGATCCGGGACCAGTTCGGCGAAGTAGGCGCGCAGCTCGGCGCGCAGTCGCTGCTGCTCGGGCGTGTGGTCGAGGTGCACGGCGCCTCCAGGCTCCCCAAGGGCGGTCCTGACGGCGCACACCGTAGAACGTGTTCCAGAAATTGGGAATGACATGCCCGGGAAGAATTGGTCACGCATTGTGTCTGGTTCGCCCGGGTTTGAGGGGGGTATGCCTGTCCTATGAGTACCGCATCGACGCAGCTGGCCGCAGCGAGCGGCCTCATGAGCCTCGTCCTGTTCGTCGTAGCCATGGCTGTGCTCGGGATTCTCGCCGGCGGCTTCTGGCTGACCTCCCGCGTCAAGTACCGCGAATCCCCCCGGCCGCGCCCCGAGGAGCAGCCCAAGCTGCCGCCGGAGGGGCCGGTGCACGAAGTGCGGGAGAACAGGGAATCCCAGGAGGTTCCCGTGCCCCCCGAGGGCGGCCGCCCGCTCACCCCGTACCAGCTGAGCAACCAGGACACCAGGCCGAGCGCGTCGAAGGAGCGGCCGCGCTGGAGCAGGGGGTCCAGCGGCTCGTTCGGTGGCGGCGGCCTCGGCGCCCACTGATCCCCGAGCCGGTTCAGCCCCGCCCCTGACAGCCCCGGCCCGCGCCGGACCGCCGTACGCCCCTAGGAGTCCTTCCGGGCGGCGTCCAGGCGGCCGACGCGGGCCACGTTCCGCCGGTCCTC
Source organism: Streptomyces camelliae (assembly GCF_027625935.1). Lineage (NCBI taxonomy): Bacteria > Bacillati > Actinomycetota > Actinomycetes > Kitasatosporales > Streptomycetaceae > Streptomyces > Streptomyces camelliae. The sequence continues at coordinate 8,164,408 of NZ_CP115300.1, read as the reverse complement.
GGGGTCCTCGCTGGGCTCGGCGGCGAACCAGGCGTCGAGGATCTCCGTCAGCAGCGGTCCCGAGGTCAGGCGCAGGCTGAGCGCGAGGACGTTGGCGTCGTTCCAGCGGCGGGCGCCGTCCGCCGTCCCGGCGTCCGTACACAGGGCCGCGCGGACGCCGGGCACCTTGTTGGCCGCGATGGACGCGCCCGTACCGGTCCAGCAGCACACCACCGCCTGGTCGGCGACGCCGTCTGCCACGTCCCGGGCGGCCGCCTCGGAGCACACGGCCCACTGGGGGTCGGCTCCGGGCCGCAGCGCGCCGTGCGCCCGCACCTCGTGGCCGCGCTTCTCCAGCTCGGCGAGGAGGAGCCGGGCCACGGGTTCGTCCATGTCGGAGGAGACGGAGATGATCATGTGCGACTCTATCCTCGCAGGTCAGAGAGCTCGATGGCTCGGTGACATCAATTGCGGACATCAGTTTCGTCAGCTCTCGGCAACGACCCCGGCTTTCGCCGGGTGTGTCTGTCAGCCGCTGCCCCGCAGTGCTCGGGACAGCCCCAACGCCGCTGTCCGTACGGCCGGGGCGAGTCGGGCAGGGCTGAAGCGGGACCGGGGTACGGCTACGGAGAGGGCGGCCACCGTGGCACCCCCGGCGAAGACGGGAGCCGCGATGCAGCTCACGCCGAGGGCGGCCTCCTGTTCCTCGTAGGCGAGGCCGGAGACCTGGATCTTCTCCAGGGCCATGCGCAGGCGGTCCGGGTCGGTGATCGAGTGCGTGGTGAGTGCGGGCAGCGACCGGGACAGCGCCTCTTCCATCAGCTCGGCGCCGGAGAAGGCGAGCAGAGCCTTGCCCACCGCGGTGCAGCTCAGCGGGAGGCTGCCGCCGATGCGCGACGGGAGCTGGAGAGCCTCATGGCCGTGGATGCGTTCGAGGTAGACCACCTCCATGCCCTCGCGAACGCCGAGATGGACGGTCTCGCGGGTGGCCTCGAACAGGTCCTGGAGGAAGGGCAGCGCGGTCTCCCGCAGGTCGAGGCGATGCGGCACGAGTGAGCCCAGCTCGAAGAGCTTCGCGCCGAGCCGATACCGGGGCCCCGACCGCTCCAGCCAGCCCAGCCGGACCAGGTCGGCCGCCAGCCGGTGCACTGTGGGCTTGGGCAGCTCGGTGCGCTCCGAAAGTTCCGCCAAACGGTACGATCCGCCACTCGGACTGAAGCTCTCCAGGATGAGCGTGGCCTTTTCCAGCATGCTGCCGCCGGTGCCGTTCCGTGTCACGGAACAGATTTTGTCCTTTCGGAGCGACCCTGTCTATATCGGTGTCCACCCCCTGCTTATACCTTCCCGGAGGTAACCGTTGTCGGCCGCACCCGACGGCACCTGTACGGACGCCGCCCCACCGGCTGTGCTCAAGGCCGCCGACCTGCTGGCGGAGGCAGCCGGCACCGGGCCTCAACGCGGCTGTCTGGCTGGCTTCCACGCTCGCGGAGCACGGCGGTCCGCTGCGCGCGGGTGACCTCGTACTGACCAGCGCGCTGGGCCCGATGGCCCCCACCGGCCCAGGCGACGTGTTCGAGTCGCACATCTCGCGCCTGGGTTCCGTGCGGGTCCGTTTCACCGCGGAAGGAGACCAGCAGTGAGCACCAAGGTCGCCGTCATCGGTTCGGGCAACATCGGGACCGACCTGATGATCAAGGTTCTGCAACTGTCGGAGAGCCTGGAGATCACCGCGTTGGTCGGCATCGACCCGACTCCGACGGCCTGGCCCGCGCACACCGTCTCAAGGTCGCCACGACCCACAAGGGCGTCGAGGGCCTCGTCGAACTGGACGAGTTCGCGGATGTCGAGATCGGCGGCCTTCGGGCCTTACGTCGTCCCACCGGTCAACGGCGACGCCCACCTCGATGCCCCGAACGTCAACATGGTCACCTGCGGCGGCCAGGCAACCATCCCGATCGTCGCCGCCGTGAACGCGGTCGCCCCGGTCCACTAGGGCGAGATCGTCGCGTCCATCGCCTCCCGCTCGGCCGGCCCCGGCACCCGCGCGAACATCGACGAGTTCACCGAGACCACCTCCTGCGCCATCGAGGAAGTGGGGGGAGCACGGCGCGGCAAGGCGATCATCATCCTCAATCCGACCGAACCACCGCTGATCACGCGGGACACCGTGCACTGCCTGGTCTCCGACTGCGCCACCGAGAGCGTCACCACGTCGGCCGAGGAGATGGTGGCGCGCGTGCAGTCGTACGTCCCCGGCTACCGGCTCAAGCAGAAGGTCAGGACGTGACCCTGCGAGACGGCATGCACGCCGTCCATCACCGCTACACCGTCGACGAGGCCCGCACCACAGCCGCCGCGCCGGCCGCCGCCGGGGTCGCCGCCATCGAGATCGCCCACGGCGACGGCCTGTCGGGCTCCAGCGTCAATTACGACGTCGGCGCACATACCGAATGGGAGTGGATCGAGGCGGTCTCCGACGTCACGGACCACGCCGTACCCACCACCCTGCTCCTCCCCGGCATCGGCACTCTGCACGACCTCAGTCAGGCCCACCGGCTGGGCATCCGCTCGGTGCGCATCGCCACGCACTGCACCGAGGCCGACATCTCCGCCCAGCACATCGCCGCCGCACGGGAGTTGGGCATGGACGTCGCCGGGTTCCTGATGATGTCCCACATGGCCGAACCGGCCGAGCTCGCCCGCCAGGCCAAGCTGATGGAGTCCTACGGCGCCACTTGCGTCTACGTCACCGACTCCGGCGGCCGCCTCACCATGGACGGCGTCCGCGATCGCTTCCGCGCCTACCGCGACATCCTCAACCCGGCCACCGGACTCGGCATCCACGCCCACCACAACCTCGCCCTGGGCGTCGTCAACACCGTCGTCGCCGTCGAGAACGGCGTCACCCGCGTCGACGCCTCGCTCGCCGGACAGGGCGCGGGCGCCGGCAACTGCCCCCTCGAAGCGTTCATCGCGGTCGCCGATCTCATGGGCTGGGAGCACGGCTGCGACCTGTTCCCTCTCATGGACGCCGCCGACGACCTGGTTCGACCGCTCCAGGACCGTGAGGTCCGCATGGACCGCGAGTCGCTCAGCCTCGGCTACGCGGGCGTCTACTCCAGCTTCCTGCGGCACGCCGAGACCGCCGCCACCCGCTACGGCCTGGACACCCGCAGCATCCTCGTCGAGGTCGGCCGACGGGGCATGGTCGACGGCCAGGAGGACATGATCACCGACGTCGCCCTGGACCTGGTCGCCCGCGCGGAGGCGGCAGCCTGATCACGGACACCACAGCGGCGAGTCCAGGAACGAGCCGGACCGGTAAGAGACCGGGCGGGCCGAGACACCGACGGCGGCTCTAGGCCGCTCGCCTCGATGCCGAGTTCCAGGCCGGCCAGGACGCCACGGACGTGCTCGGCGATGTTCTCGGAGGTCATGCGGACCAGGTCCGGGTCGTCCCACAGCTCGGGAACCTCGCTCCGCAGGCGCCGCGCCACATCCACGATCAGCTCGTCCGCCTGCGGGGCAAGCTCATGTGCGGCACGGCGCATGAGGCCGTCGGCCGTGAGGTCCACACTGTCGACGTCACGCCCGACGGGAAGCCCGTGGCCGGTCGACGGACCTCCTCATCAGGCCGTACACATCCCGCTCCGTCAGCCGGCGGCCACCGCCGCCCCGGCGTATGCCACCACTGCCAGGGCCAGGACAGCGGCGGGCACGGCCCGTACCGGCGGGTCGCCATGGCGCAGGTGCACCACCACGGCCGCGGCCATGAGCAGCGCGAGCCCCGCCGCGGCGGCCAACCCGAGCGGAACCATTGCCAGTCCGAGCAGGAGCCCGACGGCTCCGGCTGCCTCCAGGGAGCCGACAACCCGGTAGAGGCCGGTCGTCATGCCGAGGTGCGCCGCCGCCCGGCGCATGAACGGCACCGCGGCGAGCTTCGCCAGACCGAGCGGGAGGAAGACCGAGGCCGGCGCGACGGCGAAGATGACGTGCACGGTCGTCATGCCGACCGTTCCCGCCGTTCGGCCCCCAGGCGGGCGAAGTGTTCGATGAGGACGGGAGCGTCCACCGCAGCGGGGTTGACGACGTGCTCGACCGGCGCGCCCTGCAGCAGGCGTTTGACCGGGACCTCCAGTTTCTTGCCGGTCCGGGTGTGCGGAATTCCGGGCACTTCGAGGATCTCGTCAGGGACATGGCGGGGTGAGGCGCCGGTGCGGATGGCCTCCTTGATCTTCTCTCGGAGGGCGTCGTCCACGGTCACTCCGGCGGCCGGCACGACGAACAGCGGCATCCAGTAACCGCCGTCGGGCTCCTCCGCGCCGATGACCAGGGCCTCGGCGATCTCGGGGAGGCGTTCGACGACGTCGTGGATGTCGGCGCTGCCCAGGCGCACGCCGTTGCGGTTCAGCGTGCTGTCGCTGCGGCCGTGGACGATCACCGAACCGTGTCCCGTGACCGTGATCCAGTCGCCATGGCGCCAGACGCCGGGGTAGGTGGAGAAGTAGGCGTCGCGGTAGCGGGTGCCGTCGGGGTCGTTCCAGAAGGACAGCGGCATCGACGGCATGGGGCGCGTGACGACCAGTTCACCGACCTGGTCGGTGACCGGGCGGCCCTCGGCGTCGTACGCGCTCAGGGCCACGCCGAGGTGAGGCGCGGACAACTCACCCGCCCACACGGGTGTGTTGGGCGCGCTGCCGGCGAAGCCGGACACCACGTCCGTGCCGCCGCTGATGGACGCGAGCAGAACGTGGTCGCCGACGTGATCGCGGACCCAGGGGTAGGCGGAGGCGGGCAGGGCGGAGCCGGTGCAGCCGACCACGCGGACGGACGACAGGTCGTGCGAGGACGGGTCGATGCCGAACTTGGCCATGCCCAGCAGGTACTGCGGGCTGGTGCCGAAGACGGTCACCCGCTGGCGCGCGGCCAGCTCCCACAGGACGTCGGGCTTGGCGTGCGGCGCCGGGCTGCCGTCGTACGTGCAGGTCGTGGCCCCCGTCAGCAGGGTGGAGGCGACCAGGTTCCACATCATCCAGTGGGTCGTGGTGTACCACAGGAGGCGGTCGCCAGGGCCGAGGTCGGAGTGCAGGCCGAGGGTCTTCAGATGTTCCAGCACCACGCCGCCGTGGCCGTGGACGATGCCCTTGGGCAGGCCGGTGGTGCCGGAGGAGAACACGACCCACAGGGGGTGGTCGAACGGCACCGGCACGCAGGTGAGTTCCTCGGTGCGGGTGGAAGCGTCCTCCCACGGGATGACCAGGGACGGACAGGAGCCCTCGGGCCACGGCAGACCCACATGATCGACCAGCAGCGTGGCCTTCAGCGTCGGGAGGGCCTTGGCCAGTTCGAGGGCTGCCTCGCGGCGGTCGTGGGTGGTGCCGTTGAAGAGATAGCCGTCGGCCGCGATCAGCACGGTGGGTTCGAGCTGGGCGAAGCGGTCGGCGGCAGCCCTGGGCGCATAGTCCTGTCCGCACACCGACCACACAGCGCCCAGGCTCGCGGCGGCCAGGAACGCGACGATCGCGTGCGGGGTGTTGGGTAGATAGCCCGCCACCCGATCGCCCGGCCCCACGCCCAGGTCGCGCAGCGTCGCGGCCACCGAGGCGACCTGGGAGCGCAACTGCTTCCCCGTCACCTGGTACCCCGAGCCGGTCTCGTCCAGCGCGATGATCGCCACACCGTCGTCCGGCACATGACGCAGAGCGTGATGGGCGTAGTTCAGGGTGGCGCCCGGGAACCAGCGGGCACCCGGCATGGTCTCCTCGGCCAGGACGCACGCGTACGGGGTGTCCGCGTCGATGCCGAAGTAGTCCCACACCGCGCCCCAGAAGCCTTCCAGGTCGGTGACCGACCAGTGGTGAAGGGCGGCGTAGTCGGTGCCGTCCTGCCCGGCGTGGCGGGCGAAGTCCATGATGCGGCTGCCGGCGACGGCCTGCGGGTCGGGCGTCGTGAAGGGGTCCGGATACGGCCTGGTCATCGTGTGGCGCTCCTCAACAGGCTTTTCTCGGCGGTTCGCGGGGAGGGGTGGGGGCCACGCGTGGTGTGCAGCAGGGGCGCCCAGGTGGCGGTGTCCGTGAAGTCCCGGCCACCGGCCGGGACGATGTCCAGGACGACGCGGTCGGGGCGCAGCAGTGCGGCGTCCGCCCGGCCGGCGTGCAGCCAGGCGGCGAGCGTGCCGTCGTCACGCAGCCCGGTCACGGGGACCGCCCGGACGCCGAGCCCGTGGGCGAGCGCGGTCAGCGAGGGCGAGGGGTCGGTGGCCGTCAGGATGATGAAGGAGTCGCCGATCACCTCGTCGAGACGGCTGCGCCGCCCGTCGGCGTTCACCCACGGTTGCGGGCAATGTGTGCCCGCGAGACCCCGGCGCGCACGGCGCCGCACCAGCGGCCCTGCGGTCAGGGCCGGGCTGAGGTCGCGGCCGGCCGCTTCGGCCAGGCCGGGGATGCGGCACGCGGCGGCCAGGAGATTGCGGCGGAGCGCGGCGGCGCCGTCCTGGCCGCCGGTCATGGCCCAGCCCATGGCGACCGCGAGCCGGATCACGCGCCGTGCGTGTGGCTTGCGCTCTCTCTCGTATGTGTCCAACAGGCCTTCCTCGGCGCCTTGCTGGAGGACACGGGCGAGCTTCCAGGTGAGGTTGTAGGCATCCCGCAGGCCGGAGCACAGCCCCTGCCCGATGAAGGGCGGGGTGAGGTGGGCGGCGTCACCGAGGAGGAAGACCCGTCCGCCGTGCCACCGGTCGGCAACCCGCGCCCGGAAGGTGTACTGCGTCTTGCGGACGACCTCGAAGTCCCCGTCGTACGAGGGCGACACCCACGGGGCGACCAGCTCACGGACCGGCTCGTCCCGCTCCCCCAGGCGGAACTCCCAGCGGTAGCGGTCCTCGCCGACACGCATGAAGGTCGCCGGCCGGTCCGGGTCACAGACCTGGTCGACGCCCTCCCAGCAGCGGACGTCGGCGTTCGTCCGGACGTCGACGACCGTCCAGCGTTCCTCGAAGCGCAGGTTCTCCCACATGGCGCCGATGGCCTCGCGGGTGAGGCTGTTGGCGCCGTCGCAGCCGAGGACCGCCTCTGCCCACAGGTGGTGCTCGCCGTTGTCATCGCGGTAGGTCACGCGCACGGGACCCGAGGTGTACGGGCCGACGGCGGTGACCTCCACTCCGCCCCGCAGTTCGCACTCGGGGCTGCGGCCCAGGGCGTCGCGCAGCACACGCTCCAGCTCGGGCTGGTCGAACATGCTGGTCTGCGGGTAGCCGTGATGGCCGTGCACGGAGCGGCGGAACTCGGCCATCACCCGGTGCCGGGCGTCCAGCAGCCGCAGCCCCTTGGCGGGACGGGAGATCGCGGCGAACTCCTCTCCTACGCCCGCCGCCTGGAGAATCCTGCACACCTCGTCGTCGGTGGCGACGGCGCGCGGAAGCGGGTAGACGTCCCGGTGGCGTTCCAGCACGACGCTGCGGACGCCGCGCCGGGCGAGCAGGAGGGCGGCGGTCACGCCCACCGGCCCGGCGCCGATGATCACGACGGGTACGTGTGCCGAGTTGGGCTCGACGGTCATGTGCGGCTCACCTCGGGTCCCTACTCGGCGTCCGTGACGGGCGTGCGCTGCTCACCGAGGTCGATCCGGCCGTCCGGGGTCGAGATCGTCGCCGTGATCACGTCACCCGTGCGCAGGTAGTGCGGGTTGCGGGCCTGGCTCTTGAAGAACGCCTTCCACTTCGCGGCGGGGGGAAGCAGCGAGCCGATCTTCTCCACGGCCTTGGGTGGGGCCTTGAGCGCGGTGCCGCCGGGGGTGCCGGTCAGCAGCAGGTCGCCCGGGTCGAGGCTCTGGAAGCGGGCGAGCAGGGTGACTGCCCGTGCCGGGCGGACGATCATGTCGGCGAGGGTGCGGTCCTGGCGCAGTTCGCCGTTGACCGACAGCTTCAGCCGCAGGTCGAGAAGATGGGCGAACTCCTCCGGCTCCAGCAGGGTCAGGTAGGGACCGGTCGGCGTGAAAGTGGGGTACGACTTGCTCTCGTAGAACTGCGTCTTGGTCAGCTGGACGTCACGGGCGCTGACGTCGTTGGTGATCACGAGACCGGCGACGTACGACGGCAGGTCGCGTTCCTCGACGACGGTGCCGACGGGCAACGGTGCGCCCATGACCAGGCCGAGTTCGATCTCGTAGTCGAGGAACTTCACGTGCGCAGGCCGGACGATGGTCTCCGCCGGGCCGCTGACCGAGCCGGACGCCTTGCGGAAGAAGGCGGGCGGGATGTCGCCGGTGAAGCCCGAATCACGGGCGTGGCTGCGGTAGTTGACCATCTGGGCGACCACTCGGCACGGGGTGGTGACCGGTGAGAGGGCGACCAGGTCGGCGACGGGGGTGCCCGCATCGTCCGAGACGGTCGCCTCGCGTACGGCGACGCGGTCGGCGATCAGTTCGGCGGTGGTGGCGGCCTTGGTGTCGACGGGGACGGCGCGGTCGCCGCGGACGGCCCACCAGCCGTCGGCGGTGCGCAGGACGTTGGTGCTCATGATCGGTGCCTTTGTGAGGGGAGTCGGGCTCAGGAGTTGGCGGCCTTGAGCAGGCCGAACAGGCGGGCGGGGTCCATCTCGTTGTCGCCGCGCAGCGCCTGGACGACGTCGCGGACACGCTGCGGAGAGGGACTGGCGCCCAGGAAGTCTCGGGTGGCGGGCGGTCCCCACTGGGCGAGGCCGCTCGTCGACATCGGCGCCCAGCCGGGCTCGACGTCGCAGGAGAACAGGTCGCCGTCGGCGAAGTGCTCCAGCATGAAGTGGTCGGGGTCGCGCCAGTAGTCGAAGAGCTGGCTGCCCTGGATGTGCCGGCCGATCCCCCAACTGCGCTTGTATCCGCGCTCCTTGAGGTATTCGCCACCGACGGCGATCGCGTCCAGGTCGGTGACCTGGTAGGCGGAGTGGACGTACCCCGTTCCCGGCCCCAGGTGCATGGCCAGCGTGTGGTGGTCCGCCGGCACGCTGCCCTGGTCGCAGCGGATGAACGCCATGGTCGGGCCGCGGTCGCGCTGTCCGTCCAGGAACAGGAAGTCGGACACGATCATTCCGAGGGTGTCCAGGTACCAGTCGAGGGCCCGGCCGAACACTCGGGTCTCCAGCACCACATGGCCCAGCCGCTGAATACGGGACGGCTCGCGCGGAGGCCGCTGCGTGGCATTCGTACGGCGGTGGTCGGTGCCGAAGTTGAGGAGCAGCGGCTGCTGCTCGGGGAGCTCCGGCAGCTGTTCACCGCAGTGCACCACGCGCACCGGGAAGCCGGACGGGTCCAGCAGTCCGACCGTCTTGCCACCGCCGGGCACGTCCGCGTCCCGTACGTCGGTACCGGTGGCGCGCGCCAGCCGCTCCAGGTCTGCCTGCTCGGAAGCCCGGAACACCGGGCCGATGAATCGGGAGGTGCGGCCCTGCCGGATCACCATGCAGGGCGAGCCGGCGAAGGTGCCACGCAGCCACAGCTCGCGCTCGGTACGCGCAGCGACCTGGAAGCCGAAGTCGCGGGCGAAGACTTCGGCCCGGTCGAGGTCCGGCTTCTCGAACTCCAGCCAGGCCAGGTCGGCCACCTTGATCACCGGATTGCGGGACCTGCCCGGATGTTCGCCACGCAGGGCGCCCTGCTCGCTGTGGAGGTCCTGGTGGGCCGTCTTGACGACGGCCCCCTTGTTGCGGGTTTCAGACATGGTGCCCTCCGAGCAACATTGCCGTAATGAGGAAATCATCAACTGTGACAGTTCTGTCGTCAAGCTGTTCACGGCAGAAAATGACGAATTCATCAGGACTGCGATCTTCATCGCCCTGCCGTTAGACTCGGCGCATGTCTACGTCAGCCCCGCCCAGCAACCGGTTCGAGCGGCGCCGCGCCGAGACCCGGCGGGCGCTCATTCGCGCGGCCCGGCAGATCCTTGCCGAGACCGGTGACACCAGCGCCAGCATCCAGGCGATCGCCGAGCGCGCCGACGTCGGATTCGGCTCCTTCTACAACCACTTCGAGTCGAAGACGGAGCTGTTCGAGGCGGCCGTGGTGGACGCCCTGGAGGAGTTCGGCCAGAACTTCGACAAGCACCTCACGGGGATCGACGACCCGGCCGAGCTGGTCGCGGCGGGTTTCCGGCTGAGCGCGCGGCTGACCGCGTCCCATCCGGAGCTGATGCAGGTCGTGCGCCGCCGCGGCCTCGGCCATATCCACTCGGACAACGGCCTCGCCGTCCGGGCGCTGCGCGACCTCCAGGTCGGCATGGCCTCCGGCCGCTTCACCGCCGTCGACCCGGCGGTCGCGCTGTCGGCATTGGGCGGAACGCTGCTGTCCATGGTGGAGCTGAGGTTCGCCCGTCCCGACCTGGACGGCGAAGAGGCGGCGGTGAACCTCGCAGAAATGGTCCTGCGCATGCTGGGCGTCCCGCCGGACGACGCCCACGAGGTCGCCCGGCGCCCCCTCCCCACCCTCGACTGACCGCCTGGCACGTCTACGCGGCGGACGACGTGCTCGGGCGGAAGGTGACGGACGTTCCGGTGAAGCGGGCATCGATGCCGCTTTCCGTGGGGGTCACCGATCGCAGGTGCAGCCCCTCCGGAATGTTCTGAAGCGGGACGGGCTTCGACAGGGCCTTGTCGAGCAGCGCCTTGGCGGGAGGGATCAACTCGCCCTGGGTCACGCGGATGTCCGAAAAGGCGATGCTGTTGCCGTCGACCACCGAGACGGCCGCGCTCACGGTCACGTCGCCGGCGAGCGGAAGGCTGGCCGTGGCGTCGACCCGTCCGGGCTTGTCCCCTTGAGAAATCTGCACGCCGAGGGCACTCGACAGGTCGTCGTAGGACACGAAGGCGGTCGCATCGACGCTGCGGGCATGGGCCTCCTTGGCGCTCCCCGACGTCTTGAGGCCGTTGAGGCCGACGGTCAGCTTCGTCACCGGCAGCGGCCGGGCCGTGCCGCGGGCCGGTATGTCGCGGGCGGTGATCTCGACGTGCCGCAGACTGCCCCGGGCCAGCTGCGTCAGCACGGGAAAGCCGCTGACGTGCACCGAAGGCTGGTCAGATGTGCCCATGCCCTCCTGGAACGCCTCCGCCGTACGGCTCTCCGCATGGGCGGCGGCAGTCCGGTCGACCACGACGGCGCCCACCAGCAACGCGGCCAGGGACGCGGCGATGATGATCCTGCGTCGCCTCCCGGGAGGGGGCGGGCTCGCGTAGACGGTGGCGTCGTCGTAGCTGGACCGACTGTCGAATTCGCCATAGGGCTGCGACTGGTACATGAGCGTCCTTTCCTGGACGTGCTCGGGAACGTCTTGGGCTATGTGTCTGAAACCGATATGTGCAGCTAGGCACCGGCGCGGTCCGGCCGGCGGAGGTGTCGGACGCAGGTGACGGCGATGTCGCGGTCCACGCCCATGGCGATCAGGGCGGCGGTCGCGGTGTGTGTGCCGTCATCGGTCCACGTCCCTGCGTTCACACACTCCAGGAGCCCAAGCAGATGGCCCTCCAGGGCCCGGCTCAGCGGATCGGCCGGGACGCTGCTCTGGAAGACCCCCTGCCGCTGCCCCTGGGCGATGATCGTCGCCGCCGTCTCGCGCGCGGGAGCGAGCACCTGGGCGACCCGTTCGGCCCCCAGATCCTGGGGAGCGAGGCGGAGCAGCATGCGGTAGCGGTCACCGACAGGCCACACGGCGAGGACGAAGCACGCCAGAGCCGCGACAGCGTCCGGCTCGGAAGCGTGCGGGACCTCAAGCGCTCGCCTCAGCGCCTGCGTGGCATCCTCCACCAGCCCCTCCACCAGCGCGGCCCGGCCGTTGAAGTGGCCGTAGACCGTACGACGCACCACGCCGGCGGCCTCCGCGATGTCTCCGAGGCTGCTGTCGGGGTCACGGCCGAGTTCCTGTCTGGCCGCCTCAAGGATCCGGGCCCGGGTCATGCGGGTGCGGCTGCGTCCCGGGCTGTCTGCCACGTGTGCGCTGGTCATGTGGGGATCTCCGGTCGACGGCGGGAGGGGGCTCCTCGATAGTTGCACATCGACGGGCAATAAACTAGCCTGCACATCAATGGGCAATTAAGTGCCCCGGTGCTTCGCAGGCTCCCGGCCGTGCCCGCACCGCTCACACCGATCCACGAACCTCCGAAGCCTCTGCTTCGCCTCTGCCGAGGAGCTTTCGATGCCGCTCTTTGCCACCACCCCCGTCGAGAAGATGACGGGGCCGTACCCCCGGCGCTGGTGGGCGCTGCTGGTGCTGTGCCTCAGCCTGCTGATCGTCGTCATGGCCAATACATCGCTGATCGTGGCGGCGCCGGACATGACGAGGGACCTGGGCCTGTCCAGCAGTGACCTGCAGTGGGTCATCGACGGCTACACCGTCCCGTATGCCGCGCTGATGCTGGTGCTGGGTGCGATCGGCGACAAGTACAGCCGCCGTGGCGCCCTGGTCCTGGGTCTGCTGATCTTCGCGGGCGGCTCGGTGATGGGCAGCCAGGTCCACCACACCGACCTGGTCATCACGGCCCGCGCGATCATGGGCGTCGGCGCCGCCGTCGTCATGCCGGCCACCTTGTCCCTGCTCGTCGCGATCTTCCCGAAGTCCGAGCGCGCCAAGGCCATCACCGCGTGGTCCGCCACCTCCGGACTCGCCATCGCCGCAGGCCCGCTGGCCGCCGGATGGCTGCTCCAGTACCACGCCTGGGGCTCCACCTTCCTGATGAACGTGCCCATCGCCGTCCTCGGCGTCATCGGGGCACTGCTCCTCGTGCCGCCGTCCAGGGCCGAGGGCATGGGCCGCATCGACTACGTCGGTGGTCTGCTGTCGATCGTCTCGGTCGGCTGCCTGGTCTACGCGACCATCGAGGGCCCGCACTTCGGCTGGGGCGCCGGCCCGATCACCGCGGCCGTGGTCGCCGGCGTGGGCCTGCTGGCCTTCGTCGCCTGGGAGTTGCGTCACTCCAACCCCATGCTGGACGTGCGCAAGTTCACCGAGCGCCCCTTCTCCGGTTCGATGCTCGCGGTGCTGTTCTTCTTCTTCGGTACCTTCGGCTCGATCTACTACTCCACCCAGTTCCTGCAGTTCGTCCTCGGCTACGACGCCCTGGAGACCGGTGTACGACTGCTGCCGCTGGCCGGCGCCGTCTTCGTCGGCGCCGCCGTGACCGCGAAGCTGACGCCGAAGCTCGGTGTGAAGGCGGTGGTGGGCGTCGGCATGGTGCTCGGCACGGCGGGCGTCGTCCTGCTCACCCGGGTCGAGGCGGGCTCGACGTACACCGACTTCCTGCCGTCCCTGCTGGTGCTCGGCCTCGCGATCGGGCTGAGCCTGTCCCCGGCCACCGGCACCATCATGGGTTCCTTCCCCGAGTCGGAACTGGGCGTCGGCGGCGGTGCGAACGACACCGCGCTGGAGCTCGGTTGCTCCCTGGGCATCGCGATCCTCGGCTCGCTCCTCGCCACGTCCTACAAGCACAAGCTGACCGACCTGGTCGGCGGCCACCTCCCCGCCGCCGCGATGAGCACCGCCAAGGACTCGGTGGGCGGCGGCCTCGCGGTCGCCGAGCAGGTCGCGAAGAACCCCCAGGGCGGAGCCCAGCAGGCCCAGGCCCTGGTCGCGGCGGTCCACGAGTCCTTCGCCCACGCCATCGCCCACACCAGCCTCATCGGCGGCATCATCATGGCCGTCGGAGCCGTGATCGTCATCGCGGTCCTGCCCGGCCGCAAGCACACCGGCAAGCACCGCCAGCAGGACACGGTGGTCGCGCCGGAGGAGACCGAGGCCGTGGGCGCCGCCTGAGCCCCACGAGGTGACGGGCCGGACACCCGATCCGGCCTCCACCGCCCAAGGACGGGCCGTGCCTGAGCGGCGCACGGCCCCGGACGGTGCCGGGAGGGGACGCCCGGCACCGTCCCTTTTTGCTGTCCGCACCCGTACAAACCGCGGTTTCCTTGGCTGTCAGCAGGTCGGCCGCGACTGGTCGTCGACTCCCTGTGCCGTCCGCCGGAATGGGAGCGGTTCACTGAAGGAGCAGGGGCACCTGTGACGAGACCCCGGTGCATCTGCACCGGGGTCTGATCGGACCTCTGCCTGGCCAGCCGCACGGCGGCTCAGCCGTCCGCGGCATCCTCCGCCGTTGCCGTGGCCACCACCTCGTCGACCACGACGCGCGCCTGTTTCTCCGGGACACCTGCCGCGATGAGCGTGGCGACAGCCACCCGGGTGCCGTCGTCCTCGAACGTGCCGGTGTTGACCTCCTCCAGGAGGGCGACCGTCATCGCCTCCAGGGCGGCGCCGAGCACGGCGGGCGGCAGATGGGAGTGGAAGACGCCGTCGCGCTGTCCGTACTCCACGATGGCGGTGGCCCTGACCCGGGCGGGCGTGAGGATCTCGTCGACACGTTCCGCGCCCAGGTCACGGTGGGCGAGCGCCAGGAGCATCCGGTAGCGGTCGCCCACCGGCCAGATCGACAGAGTGAACCGCGCGAGCGCCCGCTCGGCCGGCTCCGTCGCCGGCGCTCCGAACGCCACGGCGGCCTCAAGAGCTTCGGCAGCCTCCTCGGCCAGCGCCTCCAGGAGCGCCGCCCGTCCGGGGAAGTGTCCGAAAAGGGTGCGCCTGACGACACCGGAGGCGCGGGCCAGCTCCTCCAGGGTGATGTCGGGGTTCCGTCCGAGTTCCTGGCGTGCGGTGGCCAGAATGCGCGCCCGATTGGACCGTGCGTTGCGTCGCTGTGGCACGCGGCCGACGGGCTGGGACACGGAAAACCTCGATGAAGACCGGACGACGTACGAGCGCCTCCATTCTGACATGCGAGCGCCCGGCGCGATCTGCGGCCGCATCCGCACTTCGCGCCGGGAGGACAGGCGAGGAGGATCAGGCAGGAAGCTCCTTGATGTCGGACGGCTCCTGGGGCTCCACATCGTTGAGGCGGTGGCGGAAGTCGCTGGAGGCGGGGTAGGCGGTCCGGCGCGAGCGCATGATGGAGCCCAGCGGGCGGTGGGCCTCCAGGGCGTGCCACGGACTGAAGGACAGGACGTCGTCGGCGTAGCGGCGGCGGGCGTCGCTGTAGGCGTTCTGGGCGGGCAGGTGCAGCACTGCGACGACCTCGTGCGCTGACAGCTCCTCGGGCCACAGGACGGAGGCGTCCTCCACGGGCATGCGGTCGATGTCCGTGCACAGTTGGGCCCTGATGTCGTAGTCCGCGCTGTTGTGCGCGAAGAAGTCCACGACGAGGTCGCGCAGTGCCGACTCTCCGGCCTTCCGGTCGACGGGCCGGCCGGTGAGGGCCTTGACGTCGGCCGAGCGCGGCGCGGCCGAGATCTTGGCGACGTGGTCGCCGTAGCGCAGCGCCGCCATGGAGTGGAAGGTCTCGCCGAGGATGTGGTGGTTGGCCGCGGCCAGGGTTTCGACGGCCGGTGGAAGCGGGCGTCCGGCGCGGGTGAGGGCCTTGGCGGCGACGCGGGCGGCCAGTCCGGTGAGCTGGAGTTGCTGGTCGCTCTGGCGGGGCTGCTTCTCCAGCAGGTCCTGCAGTTTGGCGTACTCGGCGATGTTGCCGAAGGGCAGGGTGGGGTGGTTGACCAGGAGGAAGTCCTGGGTGGTGAAGCCGTCGTCGACGGCACGGGGTCCAGGTGCGCCGATCACCTTGATCGCGATGCCGCGCTGGACGGGTACCTGGTCGGAGCGCAGGTCGCCCGGAGCCGAGGAGAAGCGGACGATGACCGGGTAGACGGCGGGTTCGGCGAACAGCCCCTGGGCGAGGTGGGCCGGCAGGTTCGGCTGGACGCGTAGTTCGCCGGCGAGGACGCCGTGGCTCTTGGCGTGGGCATCGCGCAGGCCGTGGCGGTGTTTGTCGGCGACCTGCCGGTTGGCCTTGCCCATGGCTTCGACGACCTGGCGGACGAGTTCCTGCTCGTTCGGAAAGGGCTGTTCGAGGTCGGGCCGGTAGCGGATGTACGAGGTCATGGGATGCCTCCGCGCGGGGTGGGGTCAGATGCTGCTCAGCCAGCGGATTGCGGTCAGGCTCGGCATGAAGAAGTACTCGCCGCCGAGAAGGGTGTTGAAGGACTGGATGTTCTGCACCCGGCGCGGCGGGGTGCCGGGCACGGTGAAGTAGGCACCCTTGTCCTGGAGCGAGATCATCGGGTCCTTCTCCTTGCCCAGGCCCATGAAGTTGCCCGAGCCGACCCACTCGCTCTGCAGGAACTCGACGTTGTCGATCGCACGCGCGCCGAGCGCGATGAAGTCCAGGCCGCGCGGCGTGCCGTCGTCCTTGAGGCGGTCCGGGGGCAGAGGGGTGCCGTAGGAGGTGCCGCGCCGGATGATGCGGCGGATGTTGACGTCGGTGAGGACCGTCAGCTTCGTGTCGCGGGGGTTCATCCGGCGGATGTGCGATCCGAGGGGCGTGCGCAGGCCGCGCGGGTCGGCGGCATAGTCGAAGTCGTTGATCCGGTTCGGGTCGTCGCCGATCGCGGGGTTGTCACGCTCCGGAGCCAGGGCCAAGGGCGCGCCGCTGCGCCAGCGGCCGACGAGCTTGGCGGCCAGCAGTTCGCGTTCGGCCTCGGTGCGGGCGTTGTCGTGCAGCCACGTGTTGAAGGCGGCGACATGGGAGTGGTACTTGCGGAAGACCACGTAGGTGCCGTTGCGGCCGAGGACGTCCGGAGTCGGCACGGGCAGGGGATGGCCGGTCTCGCTCGGGTAGCCCAGCACGAACTCGCCGGCCTTGATCGGGCGGCCGTCGCCGGGCAGGGGTTCGGCGCCGCTGCCCTCGACCACCGGCTGGCTGAAGCCGTCGCGGTACCCGAACACATTGAACCCGTCGGCCGCGAAGTCCTGGTGCGACAGCAGCCGCACTCCCGGCACTTCGCCCAACTCCGTCTCGTAGGCGGCGACTTCGGCACGCCAGTCGTGCTCGCTCGCGGCGTAGACCGTGACGGCGACGTGCACGCGCGGCGTGCCGAACGGGAACTCCCAGCGCTCCGGCGCGTTCGGGCCGGTGTCACGCAGCCGCTCGGCGCGGGCGGCCATCCCGGCACGGAAGTTGGCCGGGAAGGAGGCCAGCGACTCGTGCGGCACACCAAGGGCTACGAGTCCCTGATAGCTGAGGGCGAGAGCCAGCCAGGACGGCCGCGGTTCGTCCCAGCGGGCGGCCGAGGTCACCCGGGGCGCCAGCCGGCGCAGCAGCTCTCTGCCCGCGGCGGGCTCGGTGATCTCCAGGATGGCGTGGGTGCCGAAGTAGGGCTCCGGCCGGGCCCGCAGCAGGGTCGCCTGGATGTCGTCGAGCTCCAGCGTGGGCGGGCGGCGCAGGCGTCGGAAGACGGACATGGTGCGCCTGTCCTCAGTTGAGGTCGGACAGGAAGCGCTGCACGGCGGACTCCTGCCGCTTGAGGCGGGCGCCCTCTGCGACGGTGAGGCCCGGGTGGGCGACGAACCACGCCTCCGCCGGGATCTGGTACTTCACGATGAAGTCCTTCACGTCCGGCGAGGTGATGCCGGGCCAGCCCTCGACGTTGCTGAACAGGTAGTCCATGAAGTCGGGGATCTTGGTGGCGAAGTCGTCGATGTAGGGGTCCCACTCGCCGTCGAAGGCGGTCGCGAACAGCAGCTTGGTGTCGTTGTCCAGGAACACGAACCGCATGTTGTGCAGCGTTCCGACCTGACCGGCGCCGGCCAGATTTCCCCCGACCAGCTTGAAGAACTTCCGCAGCCGTTCGGCACCGCCCGGCTTCAGCGGCAGGATCGTCGTCAGCTCGGAGACCTCACCGCTCTTGGCGCCGATCCGGCCGGCTGTCGTGACGGCGTGCTCGGCCACCTCCTGCTTGTCGGCCAGGATCTCGGCGACCTTCAGCTTGAGCGCGATCTTGGCGTCCGCCAGCGCCGAGTCGACCTTCTCGCGGACGGCCTCGGGCAGCTTCTGGAACTTCGCGTGCAGGTCCTTCTCGCTCATGGCACTTCTCCTCGGGTTCGGGGCGCCCACCTGCCGGTCGACGCCTCTGAGCAATCCCCCATAACTGAGGACATCATCAGTTCACCTACGCGGCCTGTCAACGCACCGCTCGCAATCGGCGGCATGACGAACGCCACTATGAGACAAGTTGACTCACAACCTTCTATGAGTCAGCCTGTCTCACAGTTGACGGATCTCCGGCACATCCATCCCTCCTGAAGGAGTCCCGATGGCGGATCACTTCTCCGGACCGCGCATCCTCTTCGATCCCGCGTCCGACATCGCCGACGTCTTCGTCTTCCCGAGCCCGGACCGGCCCGGCCGTCTGGTCCTCGTCCTCAACGTCTTCCCGGCCGCCACGCCCACGGCGCTGTTCTCCGACGCCCTCACCTACCGCTTCCGGGTCCGCCCGGTCTCGCCGGCGTCCGAGGGGGCCGCGTTCGTCGTCGGCGATGCCGAGTACGCACTCGACTTCACCTTCGCTGCGCCCGACCGAGTCCTCGGCGACGACAGGCCGGTGCAGACAGGCCTCTGCACGACGCCGGACGGCGGACAGGTCGTCTTCCAGGTCGGCGACGAGACACCCATCGACACCAATGGCCTGCGGATTTTCGCCGGGCCGCGGCTCGACCCGTTCTTCATCGACCTCGCGGGCGTACTGGCTGCCGACGCCACGGAGAAGCTGGCCTTCCGGCCCGGCGCGGCCAACACCCTCGAAGGCATGAACGTCCTGAGCATCGTCGTCGAAGTCGACCCCGAGACGGTGTTCGACCCGGACAGCGGCCCGCTGCTCGCCGTCGTCGGCGAGACCGTGTCCTCGGGCGGACGTCCTGTCCGGCTGGAGCGCATGGGCCGACCCGAGATCAAGAACGTCGTCCTGGCGAGCAGGAAGTTCGACCCCGTCAACAGCGACCTCGAAATCCGGGACCTGTACAACGATGAGGACGCCTTCGCCGTACGACCGGACTACGCCGGCGCGTACCGGGCACGGTTCGACGCGAACCCGGCCTTCTTCGACCGCCTCGACGGCGAGACCGTCTGACCGCTGAACGGACAGGGCGGTCACCCGCTGACCGGGCTGCTTCTCGCGGACTTCCTCGTCGTGGATGTCTCCAAGCCGTTCTCGGAGAACAGCTGCTTCGAGATCGAGACCGCTCTCCTCGCCGGCCGCGAACACACGACCTGTGGCGGCAGGGCTCCCAACGACGACATCGTGGACACCCTGTACACGCTGCTGGTGCACGGTGTCGACGGAGCCCGCATCAGCGACGGCGTCGATCACGGGACCCGGCCGGCCACCCACCGCTTCCCCTACCTGGTGGCCCCCAACCCGAACCCGCCGGACCTCATGACC
This sequence comes from Streptomyces camelliae, assembly GCF_027625935.1. Lineage (NCBI taxonomy): Bacteria > Bacillati > Actinomycetota > Actinomycetes > Kitasatosporales > Streptomycetaceae > Streptomyces > Streptomyces camelliae. The sequence goes on along the minus strand of NZ_CP115300.1, from coordinate 8,145,163 downwards.
GTGATGACCGCGCTGCTGGCGGCGCCCGAGCCGGAGGGGGAAGCGGCATGACCCCCGCACCCGTCCGAGGCGACCACGAGCCGACCACGACGAACGGCACCATCGCCCTGGTGAACCTGTCGGCCCGGATCGACGGCCTGACGGCACGAGCCCAGCAGGCGGACGAGGCCGGACCGTTCACCGTCGCACCACAGGCGGGCCTGGTCGACCTGCTCACGCTGCGCGGGCACTTCCTCGGTCGCATCGCCGACTACGAGCAGGCGGCCCGACTCGCCGACGGATGGGTACGCCGCGCTCCCGAGCACACCGCCGCCCTGCTGGCTCGCGCCCGGGCGCGAGCAACCCTGCACCGTTGCGCCGACGCCATGGCCGACCTCGACGCGGCGGCCCGGCTCGGCGCCGCACCGGCCGCCCTGGACGCGGAACGGGCGGCGATTCTGCAGGCGGTCGGCTGTCACACCGAAGCCCGTTCCCTGCTGAGAAAGGCCGCCCCGCACCAGTCCGACTTCGCGATGCTGGGGGCCCTTGCGGTGTTCCGGGCAGAACGCGGTGAGACCACAGAGGCGGAGCACGTCTTCGAGGAGGCGCGACGGCGCTGTCACGGCGTCTCTCCTTTCCCGCTCGCCCAACTGGACTTCCGGCGCGGTGTGATGTGGATGCGCGCGGGCGATCTGCCCAGGGCCCGGCGGTGGTTCGAGGCAGCATGTCGCCGGGTGCCGGGCTACGCGCCGGCAACCGGCCACCTCGCGGAAGTCGAACTCCTCCTCGGAGATCCCCGGGCCGCTGTGGCCCGGCTGCGCTCCCTGGCGGAAACGAGCGACGACCCCGAGTACGCCGCCCATCTCGCGCGCGCCCTGCGGGCCGCCGACCGGCACCAGGAAGCGCAGGCATGGCGGGACCAGGCGGCCGAACAGTACGAGGATCTGGTACTGCGGCACCCGGAGGCGTACGCCGATCACGCCGCCGACTTCTGGCTGACGGTCGGAGGCGACGTCGACCGCGGACTCCAGCTGGCGCTGCGCACCCTCGTCATGCGTCAGACGACCAGGTCGTACGCCCTGGTCGGGCGGGCCCGTACGGTCGGCGGCCAGGAGACGCTCGGCACGGCCCTGCCACGGCACCTTGCGGTTAACATGTGAGTCAAGTTGTCTCACAAGAAGGTGCCGCATGCCGGAGGAGCGAGCCGACCCGCGCCAGGTGCGCAGCCGTGAGGCCATGGTGGCCGCGGCCACCGAGCTGCTCACGCAGGGGGGGCTGGAGGCCGTGAGCCATCAGGCAGTGGCCACGCGTGCCGGGGTCGGTCGGGCCACGGTCTACCGCCACTGGCCCGACCTGCTCGGCCTCCGCCTGGCCGCGCTGCAGGCCGGGATGCCGCCCCTGTCGTCGGCCCCCGAGGACGTGCGGGCCGCGTCCATTGCCGAACCACGCGCCGAGCTGGTCCACTATCTGCGCCAGCTCGGCGAGCGGCTCGACGACGCCCAGGCCGGAGCAGTCCTCGCCGCGGTCCTGGGCGGGGCCCAGCACGACGGCGGGATGCAACACCTGCGGCAGACACTACTGACCCAGATCGTCGACGCCCTGCGCCCCGCCGTCGCCGCTGCCGTCGAGCGTGGCCGGCTCCGCGTCGACGTCACGGCCGAGACATTCGCCATGACCACCGTCGGCCCCCTGGTCTACCAGCGCTTCCTCGTGGGCTCCCCGCTCGGCCCGGACACGGTCGACAGCGTGGTGGACGCGGCACTGCGGGCGTGGGCGCCGTAGCGGTCGGACACCGGCTCACAAGGGTCAGAACGGGCTCCTCGAAGGCGGAAGCACATTCCAGTTCGGGAACCAGTGCCCTCCTTCTGCAAGGGTGGCCGAACAGGGGGGCGGAGCAGCGCAGTGGGGACAGACCCCACGACACGCCGCTTCGGCCACCGGACCGACAGATCATGGACGAGATGCCGAGGGTTCAGCGCACGGCGACCTCGTCCTGCTTCCGGTCCGCCTCGGCCTCCGCGCGCGCGGGAAGCCGCGCACCCTCGATGTCGACATCCGGCGTGATCCGGTCGAGCCAACGGGGCAGGCCCCAGGCGCGGCGGCCGAGCAGGGCCATGACCGCCGGGACGAGGGTCATGCGGACCACGAAGGCATCGACGAGGACACCGAACGCCAGGGCGAAACCGATGGACTTGATGATCGGGTCATGGTTGAAGACGAAGCCGCCGAAGACCGCCGCCATGATCAGCGCCGCGGCGCTGACGACCCGGCCGCTGCGGGCGACGCCGTGGGTGATGGCCTCGGTGGCGTCGTTGGTGTGCTCATAGTGCTCGCGCATGCGGCTGACGAGGAAGACCTCGTAGTCCATGGCGAGTCCGAAGAGGACGCCGATGAGAAGGACCAGCAGGAAGCTGGTGACCGGGCCCGCCGACGGGATGTCGAGGACACCGTTGAGGTGTCCGTCCTGGAAGACCCAGACCGTGGCTCCCAGGGACGCGGCGACGGACAGCAGGAAGCCGAACGCGGCCTTGACCGGGACCAGCAGGGACCGGAAGGCGATGGTCAGCAGAATCAGGGCCAGGACCACGATGATGGCGATGAACAGCGGTAGTGCGTCGGCGAGTTTGCCCGCAACGTCGATCGCGGCCGCGGTCGTACCCGCGATGTAGAGGGTGCCGCCCGCCTTGTCGACGGCGGGGGCGTTCTCCCGCAGCCGGTGCACGAGGTCGGTCGTGGCCTGGGCGTCCGGCCCGGTCTTCGGGACGACGGCGATGACGGCGAGGGTCGAGTCGGCGTTGGCGACCGGCTGGGTGACGACGGCCACGCCGCGGTCACCGGCCAGGCTCCCCCTCAGATGCGTCACTGCCGAGCCGCGATCGGCCGCCGGCATGTCACGCAGGTCGACCACGGCCGTCAGGGTGGCGTTGAAGCCGGCCCCGAAGCCCTTTGTCAGCAGGTCGTAGCTCTTGTGCTGGGTGCTGTCGACAGGCTGCGAAGCGTTGCTGGGCAGGCCGAGGCGCAACTCGCGAGCGGGTACGGCGAGCGCGAGCAGACCGATCACTCCCGCCAGCAGGACGAGCAGCGGCTTGCGAGTGACCACGCGGGCCCAGGTCAGGCCCCAGGCGCCGGGGGCGCGTTCGGCCGTAGCGCGACTGCGCGGTCGTAGCCGGTCGCCGAACAGGGCGAGGACGGCGGGTACGAGGCTGACGGCGACCAGGACCGCCAGCAGTACGGTGACCGCCGCGGCCAGGCCCATCACCGTCAGGAACGGGATGCCGGTGACCGCGAGCGCTGCCAGCGCGATGATCACCGTCGCACCGGCGAAGACGACCGCGCCGCCGGACGTGGCCACGGCACGCGCGATCGAGTCCTCCGCGTCCTGTTCGGGGTCGGCGAGCGGCTCGCGGTGGCGGGAGATGATGAACAGCGCGTAGTCGATGCCCACGGCCAGCCCGATCATCAGGGCGAGCACGGTGGCGGTGCTGGTCATCTCGACGTATCGGGTCATGAACTCGACGCCCAGGACACCGATCGCCACGCCCACGAGGGCGGTCAGCAGCGGCAGCCCGGCGGCTGTGAGGGAGCCGAGGGCCAGGGCCAGGACGGCCAAGGCGATCACAACGCCGACCACCTCGGCCGGGCCGCCGACCTCCGTCTTGGCGTCCATCGCCGAACCGCCGAACTCGATCTGCAGTCCAGCGTCGCGGGCCTGGGCCATCGCGCCGGACAGGGCGTCCTTGGCCGACTGCGGCACATCGCTGGCCTGCCGGCGGAAGCGTACGTCCGCGTATCCGATGCGCAGGTCGGGCGAGACCGTCTTGGTCTTGAGCGGGTCGGAGACGTTCACGACGCCGGAGACCCCTGCGGCCTTCTTCAGGCTCGCCTCAACGGCCGCCGTCGTCTTCGGCTCGGTCAGCTTGTGTCCCTCGGGCGCCGCGAAGACCACCCGGGCCACGCCGCCGGCGGCCTCGGGGACCTTCTCCTTCAGCAGGTCCTGCGCCTTCTGCGACTCGATCCCAGGCACCGAGAACTCGGTGGTCACCTTGCCGTGCAGGGTGATCCCGAGGCCGCCGACGACAGCGAGCAGCAGCAGCCAGACCGCGATGACCCGGCCGCGACGGCGTGCCATCCATCGCGCCCATGCGTACAGGCGTGAGGCCATGCCCGTCTTTCCTCTCTCTACGGGAACGGTCCAAGGCGCGCCGCAGGGAGGCGATCCTCCGGGCTGCGTACGAGCTGTTCGCCGATCACGGCTTCGAGGCGACGACGATCGCCGACATCGCGGCGTCCGCCGAGGTGTCGCCGCGTACCGTCACGCTGTACTTCCCCTCGAAGCTGGAACTGGCGACCTCCCACTTCGACGCGTTCGCCGACCGGCTGGGCACCGTCCTGCGCGAACGGCCGGACGGGCAGACAACCCTGGACGCACTGGAGCACTGGCTACGCGGCGAGGGGGCCCAGCGCAGCGACCTGGACGATCTCCACGACCGCATGCTCGACCTCAACCCGCAGCTCAGGGCCATCGCCAACGCCCGCCTCACGGAGGTCATCCAGGAGGGCGCCCGCATCTTCGCCGAGGAACGGGGGGCCGCGCCGGACGACTTCGGTCCCCGCATGGCGGCAGCGGCAGCCGCGGCGGTCATCGGCGAGGTCTGCCATCGCACACAGGAAGCCGACATCGACACGGCGATGGCCTTCCTGCGCGCCGGTGTCGGCACCCTCGACACCGCATAGCCACCGCCCACACCTTGCCCGGCAAGGTCGACCGCGAAGGGCGGACGCATGGCTCTGCCGAAGCCCACCCCCTCCACCACCGCTGTCGTCACCGCCGCCTCCTCGGGCATCGGCGCCGACATCGCGCGCGAGCCGGCCCGGCGCGGCCACGGGGTCACGCTGGTGGCCCGGCGTGAGGACCGGCTGCGCGATCTGGCCGACGAACTCTCCGGCACGGTCCGGGTCGAAGTCATCGGCTGTGACGTGGCCGACGCCGGGCAGCGGGCGGGACTGTTCGACACCGTCGCCGAGCGCGGGCTGCCGGTGGACGTCCTGGTCAACAACGCCAGCATCGGCACTCGACACAGTGGTCCATTCGCCGGTCGAGGCCGAGGTCGCGCAGGTGCGGGTGAACGTCGAGGCGGTCATCGACCTGACCACCCGGGCGGTGCAGCAGATGGTGCCGCGCGGACGCGGCGCGATCCTCAACGTCGGCTCCGTCAGCGGCTTCTGTCCGACTCCGGGCCAGGCCGGATACGCCGGGACGAAGGCGTTCGTCCAGATCTACAGTGAGGGCCTGTGCGCGGGGCTCGCCGGTACGGGTGTCACGGTCGCCGTGCTGTGTCCCGGGCCCGTGCGCGCCGAGTTCCTCCACTTCGCCGGTCTGGACAGCGACGAATTCCCGGCCTTCCTGTACACGCCGTCCCGCGAGGTGGCGAAGATCGGCGTCGACGCGCTCGACGCCGACCGCGGCGTGGTCGTCGGCGGCCTGCCCATGCGGATCGTCAGCCGCCTCATGCGACTGACAGCCCGACGTGTCCTGCTGCCCGCGCTCGCCCGGCAGAACCCGGGGATGAAGCGCGACCGCGACCGACCTACCGCAGACGCCGTTGCGATGATCGAGGCGAGCCAGGGCCGACCACCGACACTGACACCGCCATAGCGCCGTCGTATCTTGGGCCGTCGGCCGCCTGGGCTCAGGTCATGCTTCGGCCGATGCGGTCAGGACGCGATGCAGGTGTTCCAGGGCGTCGAGGAGGACCGAGCGGTGGTACCAGCTCAGCCAGGCCGCCGTGTCGGAGGCCAGCAGGGCGAGGGCCTCGGACCGGTCGGTGGTGGGGCGGTGTCCGGCGTCGGGCCAGTGCAGGGTCAGTACGCCGGCGCAGGACCCGGACCCGGACAGTACGGGGACGCTCTGCACGGCACGGGTGCCCGTGGCCAGCAGGACGCGCCGGGACTCCTCGGACAGGAGCGTGTCGGCGGCCACGTCGGGCACGCTCACCGGGCGTCGGCGCCGGTACGCGACCGCGTCCGCCGTGCCCTCGTCCCAGCCGCGCACCAGATGGTCCAGAAACGTATCCGCACAGCCGTGGTCGGACTCCGGCACCAGCGCGTTCACGGCCGGGTCGACGCACTGCACGTAACCGGCCGAGGCCCGCCCGAGGGCGAGCGCCTCGTGCAGCACGGCGTCGATCATCTGCCGCCGGCTGCGCGGGTCCCGGCCCTCGCGGGCCAGGATCCGCAGCGGTGGCACGGGCAGGGGCCGGCGGCCCGGGAACCACACCGCGCCGTCCGGCGGCCGGGCCACCACCACGGCGGAGACGAGGACGCGGAGCGGCACGTTGAACCGCTGCGAGCCCTCGCGCAGCGCCCGGAAGGCGGTGCCGGCGTCCGGCAGGCCGTAGCGGACCATGAGCACGCCCTGCGCCAGGCCGATGACCGGGGCGGTGCGCACCCGGGCGCGCAGCGCGCGGACCTCCTTGCGCAGATCCTCGTAGCTGGGCCGCAGCGGGTCCGCCATCTGCGACCGCCAGGCGGGCAGGTCCGCCCGGCGGGTGGCGGCACGGGCCAGTTCGCGCAGCGCCTCGTCGAGGGTGGCGTAGAGCCGTACGCCGTCCAGGCGGGCGAGGTGCACGGCTTCGCGCACCCCTGGCCGGGCCCGCACGACGATCAGGTCCGGGCGGCCGGTGCGGGCGCGGGTCGTCTCGCTGAGCGCGCGCAGCACGGCGGCGCCGCCGAGCTGCACATGGGCCAGGTCGAGGACGGGCCGCAGCCCCGCCAGGTCCGCCTGTTCCAGGTGGCCGCGCAGCTGCGCCGACCAGGAGCGGGCGCCCTCGGCGTCGAGGCTGCCGGACATGCGCAGCAGCAGCGCGCCCTCGGCGGGCAGTCCCTCGACCACGGACGACTCGATGACCAGCGGGGCCGACGCGTCCGAGCTGCCGGAAACGGGTGTCATGGTCCCGCCCGTCGTCGCGTCGTCACAACGTCCGGTGCGGCCCCCGGCTCCGTACCCGCGTCCAGGTCCGCGTCCACGGCGTCCCTTCGGGCCTCCAGGGCGTTCAGAGCAGATGCCATCGTGGCGTGCACCCGGACGCCCGGCAGCCCGGCGGTGCGCAGCGCGTCCCGCGCGTGCGGGCGGGGCTGTACGACGGGCAGGGCGCGGCCGGAGAAGGCGAGGACGCCGGTCGCCCGGTCCAGGGAGCGCACGGCGGCGGCGCAGGCGAGGTACATCTCGGTCAGATCCAGCAGGGGGTGTTCTCCGGCCTTGTCGGCGTGGGCGATGTGCTCGGCCAGCACCTCGGAGAACTCCATGGCGTTGGAGGCGTCGACCGTGCCCCGGGCCTTCAGAACGCTGATCACGCCGACCTCGGGACGCCGCTCGTGCACGGTCTGCAGAAGCAGCGGGGCCGGGCCACGGGGGTGGGCGTGAGCACGGGACGGCTGACCGTTTTCCATGAGATCGGGCTTCCTGAGTGGGGAAGGATCAGCCAGCCGCGTCTTGACCGGGGCTTCACTGTGCTCCGCGCGTCCGCTCGATGCAACGACTTTCCCCGGGCGTGTCGCACCCCCGGGCGACGCCGCCGAACGGGTGTGCTCCGACTCCGCCCCGGCCGCCAACTCCCGGCCCCGCGAGCTCAGCCCCCGCCGGCACCGGCCCGCGATGGCGGCGATGAGGGCTTGAAGGCCGGTGCGCGCACCCGGAGTTGCCCGCTGTGGCGGGCCGCGTCCAGGGCCTGGCTCCCCCGGGCGACAACGGGCCGTTCCCGGCGGGGACGCGGAATGGGCTGTGGCCCGGCGGCTCCTGCTCAGCGTCCGGCCGTCCGGGAAGCAACTGGCCGGAAAGCCTGGTGAGTTGGCTGTCGGCCGCCGGACCCTCCGGTCCTGGTGCCGTCCCGTCCCGTCGAGCGGGCGTACGCCACCGGACCGCCGGCGCGCGACGGCGGCCAGGGTGATTCCTCCCGCCATCCCGGCCATCACCGCCCGGGCGACACACATCGCGCTCCGTGATCATCGCTTCTGCGCGTGACCTCGCCGGGTCCAAGGTCGATACTGCCAGTAGCTCCGTACTCCACCCCGCTCCCGCAAGCCGCACGAGGAGACACCGATGAGGATGCTGATCAACGTTCCGGAGACCGTCGTGGCGGACGCGCTGCGCGGGATGGCGGCCGCGTATCCCGATCTGACCGTGGACGTGGAGAACCGGGTGATCGTCCGCCGGGACGCCCCGGTCGCCGGGCAGGTCGCGCTCGTGTCGGGCGGCGGGTCGGGGCACGAGCCGCTGCACGGCGGGTTCGTGGGTCCGGGCATGCTGTCCGCCGCCTGCCCGGGCGAGGTCTTCACCTCCCCGGTGCCGGACCAGATGGCCCGCGCCGCGGCCGCCGTGGACAGCGGCGCCGGGGTGCTGTTCATCGTGAAGAACTACACCGGTGACGTGCTCAACTTCGACATGGCGGCCGAACTGGCCGAGGACGAGGGCATCCAGGTCGCCAAGGTGCTCGTGAACGACGACGTCGCGGTCACCGACAGCCTCTACACGGCGGGCCGGCGCGGCACCGGCGCGACCCTGTTCGTGGAGAAGATCGCGGGCGCCGCCGCGGCCGAGGGGCAGCCGCTGGAGCGCGTGGAGTCGATCGGCCGCCAGGTCAACGACAACTCCCGCAGCTTCGGCGTGGCCCTGAGCGCCTGTACGACCCCGGCGAAGGGCAGCCCGACCTTCGATCTGCCGGACGGCGAGCTGGAGTTGGGCGTCGGCATCCACGGCGAGCCGGGCCGGGAGCGGCGGCCGATGATGACCTCCGGGGAGATCGCCGACTTCGCGGTGAATGCGATCCTGGAGGACATGCCTCCGCGCAACCCCGTGCTGGTGCTGGTCAACGGGATGGGCGCGACCCCGCTGCTGGAACTGTTCGGCTTCAACGCCGAGGTGCAGCGGGTGCTCGCCGAGCGCGGCGTGGCCGTGGCCCGCACGCTGGTGGGCAACTACGTCACCTCCCTGGACATGGCGGGCGCCTCGGTGACGCTGTGCCAGGTCGACGAGGAGCTGCTGCGGCTGTGGGACGCGCCGGTGAAGACCCCGGCGCTGCGCTGGGGGATGTGATACGGCGGTGCGGAAGGCGACCGCCACCGCGACCGACACCCCTGCCCCGCCGATCAACCCCCTTACCACGCAAGGAGTTCCAGTGCTCGACGCCGACTTCTTCCGCCGCTGGATGGCGGCGGCCGCCGCGTCCGTCGGCCGTGAGGCGCAGCGGCTCACCGACCTCGACTCGGCCATCGGGGACGCCGATCACGGCATCAACATGCAGCGCGGCTTCACCGCCGTGACGGCTGCCCTGGCGGAGGAGGCGCCGAACACCCCGGGTGCCGTGCTGATCCTGGCCGGTCGGCAGCTCATCTCCAAGGTCGGCGGCGCGTCCGGGCCGCTGTACGGCACGCTGCTGCGCCGGACCGGCAAGGCGCTCGGCGAGGCCGCCGAGGTCAGCGAGGGGCAGTTGGCGGCGGCGCTGCGGGACGGCGTGGACGGGGTGATGAAGCTCGGCGGGGCGGTGCCCGGTGACAAGACCATGATCGACGCGCTGGTGCCGGCCGTGGACGCGCTCGGGGAGGGGTTCGCCGCCGCGCGTGCCGCCGCCGAGCAGGGCGCCGAGGCCACGATCCCGCTGCAGGCCCGCAAGGGCCGGGCGAGCTATCTCGGCGAGCGCAGCATCGGCCACCAGGACCCGGGGGCGACCTCGTCGGCGCTGCTGATCGCCGGACTCTCCGCGGCGGCCGAGTCGGCGGAGGGCTGAGGCGTGAGCGGGGAGAAGCTGGTCGGGATCGTGCTGGTGTCGCACAGCGCGGAGGTGGCCGCGTCGGTCGCCGAGCTGGCGAAGGGCCTCGCGGGCGGGGCCACGGCGGTGCCGGTGGCCCCGGCGGGCGGCACCGAGGGCGGCGGGCTCGGCACCAGCGCCGAGCTGATCTCTGCCGCGGCGGCGTCGGTCGACCGGGGTGCCGGCGTCGCGGTGCTCACCGACCTCGGTAGCGCCGTGCTGACCGTGAAGGCGCTGCTCGCCGAAGGCGACGAACTGCCGGACGGCACCCGGCTGGTGGATGCGCCGTTCGTCGAGGGCGCGGTCGCCGCGGTGGTCACCGCCTCCACGGGCGCCGACCTGGCCGCCGTGGAAGCCGCGGCAACGGAGGCGTACAGCTACCGCAAGACGTGACCCGGCCCCGGGTGGCGCGGCGGGAGCGGGGCCGGTCTGAGCTGTACACGGCCGCTGGCCCAGGCCCCTGACGACAAGCGGCTCGTGGCCCGGCCGCCCGACGACGCGTGGCTCGTGACGCGGCCGGTAACGGCACGTGGCCGAGCCTGTTCGTCGGCGTGCGGCCAGAAAGGGGGCCGGTCTGCGGTGTCGCCGGAGCCGGCGCGCGGTGCGCGGCGCACGGTGCGGCCGACCATCGACGCATGGCCGGTGGTGCGGTGGTCATCGGCGTGCGGCCGGGACGCGGCCCGGTCAGCGGCGAGCGAATCGGGGCCGGAGCCGGACACTGGCGCGCGGCCGGTACTACACCCGACCATCGACGCACGGCCAATGGCGCCGCGGTCATCGGCATGCGGCCGGAACGCAGCCCGGTCAGCGGCGAGCGAATCGGGGCCGGAGCCGGTCAGCAGCGTGCCAGGCTCGGTCTGCGGCGCGTGGCCGGGCCGTGCCATCGCCCCGCAACCGGGACCGAGCCGGATCGGCGGCTCGCGTCCCGGGCTGGAGCACGTCAGCGGTGCACGGCTGGTCGGGCAGCCGGCGGCGCGCGGACCGGCACCGCGCCAGTCAGCAGCGCGCGGCCGACGGGACTCCTGGTCAACGGCGCGTAGCCGGACCGTGCCATCGACCCGCGACGGGGCCAGGTCCTGTCATCGACGCACAGCCGGGACGAAGGGCCTTGTCATCGGCTCGCTGCCCGGGCAGGCCCCGTCAGTGGTGCGTGGCCGAGGCCGGAAATCGTCAGTGGTCGGTGAGGAACAGACGGGCCATGCGCTCGCCTGCCGCTGCCGCCGCCGCGTGGTCCTCGATGGGATCGACGCGGGAGTTCCTGAAGACGATGTAGGTGACACCGGAGGACACCCCGCCGCCACGCGGGTCGGTGGGGATGCCGAGGCCCTGGGCGGTGGCGTAGGAGGCCTCGCCGATGAGGTCGCGCGGGCCGATGTCGCCGACCACCGCGTACTGCACCCGGTCCCGGTAGACGACGGCGGCGACGGAGCCGCCCTGGACGCCGGCGGCGCGATGGTCCCAGATCCCGCTCGGTGCCGGGACGACGATGTAGGGCAGTGTCTCGGCGTTCAGGTGCCGCCCGTCGGACTGCTGGAAGGAGGTGGTGGTGGCGAAGACCGGGTCGGTACGGCGGTTGCAGCGCGCGGTGGCCTGGCCGTCGCAGTCGATGTCCAGGTCGGCCTTCCAGTAGACGGCGTCCTGGGTGCCGCACACCGGGACGGTCGCCGGGCTGCCGGCGTCGGTGCGGTACCGGCCGTGGGAGATCTGGTGGCACTCGCCCAGCCGGGCCAGCAGATCCACCGCGGCGACGGCCCCCTCGCTCCGCACCACGGGCCGCTGCGGCGGCGGGACGGCGGCGGCCGGATCGGACAGCGCTGCCGGGGCGAGCAGGGCCGCGCCGGCCGCGGCCAGCGTCAGCGACGGGACACGCACGATGAGGGACCCTCTCGTCGGGGACGGGACGGACATCCGGCTCGTCGGGGAACGGGCCGACATCCAGGCCACTGTGGTGCGGGCCCGGGCCCTGGTCCGTCCGGAGCACTGGGAAGAGGCCGGATGGAGCACGCTTCTGACGCCCCGTGAGGGACAAGAGGAATGTCGACGGACAACAGGGGCCGGGGATCCGGGACGATTCCGGCCCGGATCCCCGGCCGCCCGCGTCGGCGCGGCTCCGGCGACGACAGCGTGTCCGCGCCGATGGCATGAACTCCCCTGCCCTCTAGGGTAGTTCAGCCGCAGGGAGCATCAGCATACGTAACCCTCCCGGGTGGTCACCAACGCGGGGCCGAGCGACGCGTACCCCTGCCGGTCGTACCGGTCTGCGGAGCCCTCCTGCTGCTCGCGTCCTGCGGCTGGAGCCGGGCCGACGACGGCGAGGGCGGCCGAGGGCCCGGCGCTCCGACCGATGTCACCGCGCAGGCGGGCAGTGCCACGAGCGTGCACGCGATGTGGAACGCGGTGACCGACGGTCCCGGCAGCCGCACCCACGAGCTGTCTCGCGGCACCACGACGGCGGCTGAAGTGCCGGGTTCGCGGCACATGGTGGATGTCACCAGGCTCAGGCCGTCGACCGTGTACGCCTTCACCGTGCGGGCCCGGGACACCGCGGGCCGCCTCGGCCCGCCGAGCGGGGCGGTGCGGGCGCGTACACCTGCCCACCTCGCGGCGGACCGCTCGGCACCGACCCGGCCGTCGTCGCCCGCCGGCCGGGGCGTGAGCAGCCGCGCGGTTCAGCTGTCCTGGGGCGCCTCCCGGGACGACTGGGATGTGGGATGTGGTGTCGTACGTCGCCGCGCACGGGCGGCGTGATCACCGAGTACCAGATCCAACTCGACGGCAGGACGGCCACGTCACTGGTGTGGGGCGGCTGGTCGGCCTAACGGATCGTGACGACGGGTGAGTGAGGCCGCGCGTCCGCCGCCGCCGGTGATGGCGGGCGGCCCGGCCCCACCCAGCCTGCGCCGCACGAAGGAAACCGTCACCTGACCGGCTGTCTCCCAGGTGCGCGCACCCCCGTGGCCGCGTTGGCTGCTGACCAGGCAGCACGGACGTTTCCCGACCCTCGGCGGCGCATGGGACGTACCGCCGACCGTGCCGCCGGAGGCCAGCCCATGCACACCTCGCGACTCCTCCTGCGCACCGGTCCGGCCCTGGTGGCCGCCGCCGCGCTGCCCGTCGTCCTCGCCGGTCCGTCCACCGCCGCCTCGGGTATCTCCGTCAGTACCACCGGCTCCACCGTCTCGGTGGTGACCGGCGCGTGCGCGCAGATCAACGGCAGCTGGGGCAAGGCGGCCCTGCTCACCAGTCGGCAGGCGAACTTCGCGCAGGGCCGGCAGATGGCCCTGGCGGGCACGACCGTCAGCCAGTCCGCGGCCTGGCCGGGAGTGAGCCCGGGGACGTACACGGTGGTCGTGGTCTGCTCCAGCGGCAGCACGGCGGGCACCCAGTCGGTGGTCGTCTCCTCGCCCTCGGCGGCGACGATCTCCGCCACGTCCTCGCCGGCCCCGTCCCGCGGTGTGCTGGGCGGCCTGGGCGGCGCCGCCCGGGACTACGGCCCGCTGACGCTGGGCCTCGGCGCGGCGCTGGTCGGGAGCGGCGTGATCGCCACGGGGTGGTACCTTCGCCGCCGTTCGAAGCCGTACCGGCTCTGAGCAACGCGCCGAGGGCACGGCCGTACCGGCTCAGCGCGGGGCTCAGCCGGCGTCGGGCAGGTCGTCGAACTCCGTCAGGGCATGGGTGAGCCACTGGGTCCAGAACGTCTCCAGGTCGATGCCGGCGCGCAGCACGAGATGACGCAGCCGGTCCTCGGGGGCGTCCCGGTCCGGTGGGAAGTCGCGCTGCTCGATCTCCTGGTACTCGGTCAACTGGCGCCGGTGCAGCTCCAGATGGCGGCGCAGGTCCGCCCCCAGGCCCGCCGTGCCGACCACCGCCGCCGCGCGCAGCCGGAGCAGGAGCGTGTCCCGCAGCGGCTTGGGGTCCTGGGCGGCGGCGGTCCAGCGGGCCAGTTCGGCGCGGCCCGCGGGCAGCACCTCGTAGCTCTTCTTCTGCCCGCGGGCGGGCTGTTCGGACGGCAGGGTGCGGATGAGCCCCTCGGCCTCCAGCTTCCCCAGCTCGCGATAGATCTGCTGGTGTGTCGCGGACCAGAAGTAGCCGATCGACTTGTCGAACCGGCGGGTCAGTTCCAGTCCCGACGACGGCTTTTCCAGCAGGGCGGTGAGGATCGCGTGCGGGAGTGACATGGGCCCATCCTAGGGACGCGTGGGACGAGCCCTACAGCGTCGCCGCCAGCTCCGTACCCTGCTTGATCGCCCGCTTGGCGTCCAGCTCGGCGGCGACGTCCGCGCCGCCGATCAGGTGCGCGCTGCGTCCGGCGGCGGTCAGGGCGTCGTACAGGTCGCGGCGCGGCTCCTGGCCGGTGCACAGGACGACCGTGTCGACCTCCAGGACCGTGCTCTCCTCGCCGACGGTGATGTGCAGGCCCGCGTCGTCGATCCGGTCGTAGCGCACGCCCGGCACCATGGTCACGCCGCGGTGCTTCAGTTCGGTGCGGTGGATCCAGCCGGTGGTCTTGCCGAGTCCGGCGCCGACCTTGGTGGTCTTGCGCTGGAGCAGGTGGACCTGGCGCGGCGGGGCCGGCCGCTCGGGCGTGGCGAGTCCGCCGGGCACCCGGTAGTCCATGTCGACGCCCCAGGCGCGGAAGTACGTCGCCGGGTCCTCGCTCGCCTTGTCGCCGCCGTCGGTGAGGTACTCGGCGACGTCGAAGCCGATGCCGCCGGCGCCGAGGACGGCGACCCGGTCGCCGACGGGGGCGCCGTCGCGCAGGACGTCCAGGTAGCCGAGGACGCGGGGGTGGTCCACGCCGGGGATGTCGGGGGTGCGCGGGGTGACGCCGGTGGCGACGACGACCTCGTCGTAGCCGCCGACCGTCTCGGGGGTGACCCAGGTGTCGAGGCGTACGTCGACCCCGTGCGCGTCGAGCTGGTGGCGGAAGTAGCGCAGGGTCTCGTCGAACTCCTGCTTGCCGGGGACCTTGCGGGCGACGTTGAGCTGGCCGCCGATCTCGCTCGCGGCGTCGAACAGCGTGACCTCGTGGCCGCGTTCGGCGGCGGAGACCGCGCAGGCCAGACCCGCCGGTCCGGCGCCGACGACGGCGACACGCTTCTTCAGCCGGGTCGGGGAGAGCACCAGCTCGGTCTCGTGGCAGGCGCGCGGGTTGACCAGGCAGGAGGTGATCTTCCCGCTGAAGGTGTGGTCGAGGCAGGCCTGGTTGCAGCCGATGCAGGTGTTGATGGCCTCCGGGGTGCCGGCGGCGGCCTTGGCGACGAAGTCGGGGTCGGCGAGCATCGGGCGGGCCACGGAGACCATGTCGGCGAAGCCGCCGGCCAGCAACTCCTCGGCGAGGTCCGGGGTGTTGATGCGGTTGGTGGTCACCAGGGGCACCGACACCTCGCCCATGAGCTTCTTGGTGACCCAGGTGTAGGCGCCGCGCGGTACCGAGGTGGCGATGGTGGGGATGCGGGCCTCGTGCCAGCCGATGCCGGTGTTGATGATCGTCGCCCCGGCGGCCTCGACCGCCTTGCCGAGCGTGACGACCTCCTCCAGCGAGGAGCCGCCGGGGACCAGGTCGAGCATGGAGAGCCGGTAGATGACGATGAAGTCCTCGCCGACGGCCTCGCGCACCCGCTTGACGATCTCGACGGGGAAGCGCATCCGGTTCTCGTAGGAGCCGCCCCAGCGGTCGGTGCGCCGGTTGGTCTGCGCGGCGATGAACTCGTTGATGAGGTAGCCCTCGGAGCCCATGATCTCCACGCCGTCGTAGCCGGCCTGCCGGGCGAGGCGGGCGGCGCGGGCGTAGTCGTCAATGGTCCGTTCGATGTCGGCGTCGGTCAGCTCGCGCGGCACGAAGGGGCTGATCGGCGCCTGGAGCGGGCTCGGCGCGACGAGGTCCTGGTGGTAGGCGTACCGGCCGAAGTGCAGGATCTGCATCGCGATCCGGCCGCCCTCGCGGTGCACGGCGTCGGTGACGGCCCTGTGCTGCTCGGCCTCCGTCTCGGTGGTGAGCCGGGCACCGCCCTCGTACGGCCGGCCCTCGTCGTTGGGCGCGATGCCGCCGGTGACGATGAGGCCGACGCCGCCACGCGCGCGGGCCGCGTAGAAGGCCGCCATCCGCTCGAAGCCGCGCTCGGCCTCCTCCAGGCCGACGTGCATGGAGCCCATGAGCACGCGGTTGGGCAGGGTGGTGAAGCCCAGGTCGAGCGGGGTCATCAGATGCGGGTAACGGCTCATCGGGCCCTCCGTGCGCGGTGTCGTCGCCTCTTGTTGTAGAGGACGCGACCCCCTTTATGCAACTAGTTGCATAACCGCCGGAGGGTGACCCCAGCCACTCTGTAACCACTCATATGTACAGGCGAGGACACCGGCACGGATCCGGCGAACGTACGCCCCGGACGGCGAGGAGCCGGCCGGGGCGCTGTCGTCGCGCTGCGCGATCGGCGTCAGGCGCTCTCCAGGCGCAGATGCAGGTCCCGCTCCTGGTCGCCGGAGGCCGCGCAGGTCTCCTGAACGGTGAAGATGGAGTCCAGGGTGTGCCGGAACCGGTTCACCGCCCAGTAGCCGCCCTGGACGTCCGCCTGGACGGACGCGCCGAGGTGGACCGGCGCGCAGTGCGGCACGTGTTCGTCCGCGACGTCGTACGTGCCGAGCCACACCATCGGCCGGACCTCGTGGAGCTGCTGCGGCACCTCGTCCGCGCCCCGGTCGGAAGCGAAGCAGGACCTCAGGGCGTCGAAGACGATCCGGGCGTCCTCCTTGGAGCCGCTGATCTCCACCGTGACGGTTTCCGGATGCGACCGCTCCGTGTGTGCCATTGATCGCTCCTTTCGTGGCCGTGCTGCGGTGGAAGGGGGTACCCCGCCGAACCGCGTCCATCCTCAGGAAAGCACCACCGGCCGCGGAGCACACCCCCAGCCGGGCTCAGCCGCGCGAGAACTTGTACGTCTTGCTGTCCGTGAGGATGCAGAAGCCGGGCGACATCACGATCACGCGCAGGATGCCGGTGCGCCGGTCGTAGTCGATGCCCTCCACCTCGAAGGTGCCCGAGCAGGAGCTGCGCAGCGGCAGCTGCCGCAGAGCGGTGACATGGCCGGTGACGTCCGAGGAGCCGTTCGGCGCGGCCGACAGGTCGATCCGGAGCAGCGGCTTGGTCATGCCGAAGAGGCTGCCGTCGGGGTCGTCCGAGGAGCACAGCAGGGTGGTGGGGCCGGAGAAGTCGCAGCCCTGGACGTCACGGACCGGGTGGTCCAGGTTCACCTTCGAGGCCAGCGGGAGGTCGGCCGAGGGCGAGGTGCTCGCATTGACGCCCGGGGCCGGGAAGACCAGCAGGCGGCTCATCGTGCCCCACTCGCCCGAGAGCATCCACTGACCGTCGGGCGAGATCGCGTCCCAGGAGTTGTTCAGCGCCTCGCCGGGGCTCAGGGTGTGCACGTACTCCGACCAGGTGCCGTCGGGCGCCTGCACGCGGAACATCTTCGCGTTGCCGGAGTCCTCCTGATAGGGCTCGATGTAGTAGCCGTTGTAGGAGGCGTCGGGGTCGCCGACGTGGTTCCAGCCCCGGCTGGAGACGCCGATCGGGATGGTGCCGATGCCGGTGTACCGGTTGGGACTGTTCGCCGGGACCTCCACCGAGGTCAGGCCCTGGCTCTCGGTCAGCGGGTCGGCGCGGTCGGAGCCGGTCTCCGTCCATGTGTCGGCGGCGGACGCCGGCGCCGGCGCGGCGAGGGACACGACGGCGGCGGTGGCCAGGGTGACGAGTCCGGCGAGGACTGCGTGACAACGTTGCCGGGCGGGCGCGGGCATGCCGACTCCTCGGACGGGGGGGACGGGTACTCGGTCGGCGGACAGTCTGGCGCGGCGCGATAGTCATGTACAGACCAATACGGCAACATGAGCGTGAACTCTCCCGGCCCGCGCACGGCGCGTGCAGGATGTGCGGGACGGGAACCCGTGCGGGGCACGGCGGGACGGCGCGGGAGCGGACGCCGGGCACGGCGGCTTCCGCGGACGTGCGCCGCCGTGGTGAGAGATGGTGGAGGTAGCCGGCGAGGGTGCCGGGGAGTCGGGTGTGACGCGGTGGACCAAGGGGAACCGGCACGGGGGACGACGTGCCGAGCCGACGGGCGAAGGCGGTGCAGGGCATGGGTGCAGCCGAGGCTCCGGTGACGCAGGGCGGCGAGCCGGTGCGCGGCCCGGTGCGGCCGGGCGGCCTGCTCGACGTGCTGGGCGTGGCGTCGGTGGTGCTGGACACCGACGGCCGGATCGTGCTGTGGAGCCCGCAGGCCGAGGAGCTGTTCGGGTACAGCGCGGGCGAGGCGCTCGGCCAGTACGCCGCCCGGCTCATGGTCCACGAGCGGCATTTCGAGCTGGTCGGCAGGCTCTTCGCCGATGTGATGCGCACCGGGCAGAGCTGGGCCGGCGGCTTCCCCATTCGGCACAAGGACGGCAGCACCCGCGTGGTGGAGTTCCGCAACATGCGGCTGCTGGACGACCGCGGTGACGTGTACGCGCTCGGACTCGCCGCCGACCAGTCGACCGTACGGCGGCTGGAGCAGGACGTGGCGCTGTCCGAGCGAGTGGTGAAGCAGTCGCCGAGTGGGCTCGCCGTCCTGGACCCGCAGTTGCGGTTCGTCTCGGTGAACCCGGCGCTGGAGCGGATCAACGGGCTCCCCGCCGCCGAGCAGGTGGGGCGCCCGCTGCGTGAGGTGGTGCCCCGGATGGAGGCCGACGTCCTGGAGGCGGAGGCCCGGCAGGTGCTGGACACCGGGGTGCCGCTGATCGACCGGCTCGTGGTCGGCCGTACCGCGGCCGACCCGGAGGCGGACCACTCCTGGTCGCTGTCGCTGTACCGCCTGGAGGACGCGCTCGGCAACGTGCTCGGCGTCGCGGCCTCCATGGTCGACGTCACCGAGCAGCACCGGGCCTCCCTGGAGGCCGAGGCGGCCCGGCGCCGGCTGGCGGTCATCGCCGACGCCTCCGCCCGGATCGGGACGACGCTGGAGCTGGACCGCACCGCCTGCGAGCTGGCCGATGTCGCCGTGCCGGAACTCGCCGACGTGGCCGCCGTGGACCTGCTGGACCCGGTGGTGGAGGGCCGGCGCAGCACGCTGGGCCCGGCGGAGCCGGCGGTGATGCGTGCCCTCGCCGTGCGTCCGCAGGACGGCTCCGACGCGCTCCGGGCCGCCGACCGGCCCGGCCGGATCGCGACGTACGAACCCGACCGGCTGGTCACCGAGTGCGTGCGCTCCGGCGAGGCGGTGCTGGTGCGGCAGGTCAAGGACGAGGACCTGCCGCGCATCGCCCGCTCCCCCGAGGCCGCCGCGCTGCTGGCCCGGGCGGGACTGCACTCGTATCTCGCGGTACCGCTGATCGCGCGCGGCGAGGTGCTCGGCGCCCTGGACCTCAAACGCACCCGCAATCCGGCGCCGTTCGACGAGGACGACGTCCTGCTCGCCCGGGAGCTGGCCGCCCGCGCGGCGGTGCAGATCGACAACGCGCGCTGGTACCAGAACGCCCGCAACACCGCCCTCACCCTGCAGCGCAGTCTGCTGCCCAGTCATCCGCCGGTCGCCACCGGCCTGGAGGTGGCTTCGCGCTATCAGCCGGCCGGGGCCACCAGCGAGGTCGGCGGCGACTGGTTCGACGTGATCCCGCTGGAGGGCGGCAAGACCGCGCTCGTGGTGGGCGATGTGATGGGCAGCGGTATCAGCGCGGCCGCCACCATGGGCCGGCTGCGTACGGCGACCACCACGCTGGCCGCCCTCGACCTGGACCCGGCGCTGCTGCTGGAGCACCTGGACAACACGACGTCGGCCCTGGACCACTCCATCGCGACCTGTGTGTACGCGGTCCACGATCCGCATCTGCGGCAGTGCCGGATCGCCAACGCCGGCCATCTTCCGCCGGTCCGGGTCCGCCCCGGCCGGCCGCCGGAACTGCTCGACCTGCCCACCGGGGTGCCGCTGGGGGTGGGCGGGGTCGGCTTCTCCACCGTCGCCGTCGACTTCGAGCCCGGCGACGAGCTGGTGTTCTACACCGACGGGCTGGTGGAGACCCGCCGCCACTCGCTGGACGAGCGCCTGGACTTCCTGCTGTCCCTGCTCGACGACCCCGCACGCCCGCTGGAGGAGACCTGCGACTTCCTCCTGCGGACCCTGCACCACCCCGACAACCACGACGACGTGGCCCTGCTCATCGCTCGGGCACAACAACTGTCTTAATGTTTACGGCAGTTCACCGATCACCACATGCGCGTACAGCTCCTCCGACACCGCCAGACGCGCTGTCAGACCGGCGTCGGCGAAGGCCTGTACTGCGGCCGGTGCCTGGCGTTCGCTGGTCTCGGTCAGCAGGCAGCCGCCCGGGGCGAGCCACTCGCGCGCCCCGGCGGCGACCCTGCGCAGTACGTCGAGGCCGTCCGCGCCGCCGTCCAGCGCGACCAGCGGCTCGTGGTCGCGGGCCTCGGCCGGCAGCAGCGGCACCTCGGCGGTGGGGACGTAGGGCACGTTGGCCATGAGGACGTCGACGCGGCCGCGCACGTGCGGGGGCAGGGCGTCGTAGAGGTCGCCCTCGTGCGCCCGGCCGCCGAAGGGCGCGAGGTTGCGGCGGGCGCAGCGGACGGCGGCCGGGTCGATGTCTGCGGCGTGCACCTCGGCACCGTCCAGGGCGGCGGCGAGGGCCGCGCCAAGGGCACCGGAACCGCAGCACAGGTCCACGACGACGGACGCGTCCGGCGCCTGGGCCAGCGCCTGGCCGACGAGGAACTCGGTACGGCGGCGGGGCACGAACACCCCCGGTTCCACGTGGATGCGCAGACCGTGGAACTCGGCCCAGCCGAGGACCTGTTCGAGCGGGAGCCCGGCGACACGCCGGTCCACCATCGAGGTCAGCTCTTCGGCGCTGCGGGCGGTGGCGAGGATCAACTCGGCCTCGTCCTCGGCGAAGACGCACCCGGCGGCGCGCAGCGCGGAGACGACGGCGGAAGGGGAAGAGGGGGAAAGCACGGAGGGCGAGAGCCTTTCGGGAGCGCGATACCGGATGGGCGCTCCCGCGGTCACCGCTGCCGGTGCACCGCGCCGTCCTGAGGAGAGAGCACCCCGGCTGACACAGCGGTGATGGGTCCCACCTCCTCGGCGATCGGGGCCGCGACCGTTCGCGACCGGACGGCCACCCTACCCCAACGGCCGCGCGGGGTCGCCGTACCGGGGCCGCCGGGAAAAACAGGTGCCGCCCGGCCCGGACCGTGGTTACGATCCCGGCGATGACCACTCACTCGACTCAGCGATTGGGGGTCCCGTCCGCGCAAGGTGAGTGCTGATGCCCACCTCGACCGCGTACCGGGACACCCGGCTTTCCCTGTGGCAGCGTGTGCGTGCGTACGCCGTGCCACCGTCCATGATCGAGCTGGCCGCCGGCCGCCGTGCCGTCGGGGACTGGGCGGGGGCCTGCGCCGCCGCCCGGATCGACGTCGACCTCGATCTGCGTTCCGTCGCCCGCGCCCACGGCCGGGAACTGGCGGCCCTGCTCCGCACCGATCTCCGCCATCTCGCCCCCGACCTGCTGCGCTGGCACATGCCGAGGATCGCGCCCGACGGGCTGCTGCGCCCGGGGCTGACCCTCACCCTGGCCCGGTACGGCACCTCCGGCCGGGCCGGTCCGCTGCATCTCGTGGCCCGTACCCCGCCGGCCTGGGCCGATGCCGGCCAGCGGATCAGCCTCGCCCTGTGGGATCCGGCCCGTGCGCACAGCGGCGGCCATCCGCATCCCCGCCCGAACCGGCGCTACCGGCTCGATCTGCACCGGCACCTGTGGGACGCCCGCAGGGCCGCCGAGCTGCGCGACCGCTCGGGCGCCGGCGGGCCCGCGCCGCCGGACGCCGACCCGCTGGGGCTCGCGCCGCCGGAGCAGGGCTGTGCCGTGGGCCGGTGGGCGGCCGAGGCGCGTGTCCTGCTGGGCGCCGAGGGACGGTCCGCCGGCGTCTTCGCCGTACGGCTCGGCAGCCGGCACCGGCTGATCCTGGCGGTGGACGCGGACGACACCCCGGAGCCGACCGGACACCGGCACGCAGTCGGCCCGGCCGACGAGCTCCCCGGCCTGTCCGGGCCACGGCCCCGTGACCACCCGCACCTCGTCACGGACGGCGGCGGTGCGCTCTGTCCGCGGATCGTCGCCCAGCGCGTGCCGGGCGGCCTGCGCGCCGTGCCGGTGCTGCCCGACGCGGCGACCTGGGTGGCACCCGATCTGGAGTTGCTGCGGGCCGGGCTGCTCGGCCCGGACCGGCTGCATCCCCTGGTGGCCGCCGCGCTGGCCCCCGGCCACCGGCCGCAGGGGCCGCCGCCCGACGCCGATCCGGTGGCCGGGGCCCATGTCGTGGCGTGCCGGGGCGAGCGGCACCGGATCGGTCTGGTCGACGGTGTCCTGGTCCCGCTGGACCACGCCCCGGACGAGATCCGGCGCGAGGAGCTGCTGGCCTCGCTCGGCGGTCCTGCGCTGCCCTGCCTGCGGGTCATCGACGAGGCGCACCGGCGTCCGGACTGCCTCACCGGCGTCCGCGAGCGGCTGGACCACGGCGACAGCGCCGGGGCTCTGGCCGTGGTCGAAGCACTGCTGGGTCCTCAGGCGGTGCTGCGCGACGGTCCGCTGCGGGACGTACTGGCGGCCGCGGCCGAACGGCGCATCGCCCACGGTCTCTACCGGGCCGGCCTGACCGGCCCCGCCCACGCCCCGGCCGACCCGTACCGCAACCGGATCCGGCACCGGCAGCCCAACCGTCTGCGCTGAACGCCCTTTATTTCTTGCCCCGTTGGCGCCAACCCCTTCCCTTCTCCCGACTTCAGGTGATGCCACATGACTGCTTCCGCCCTGCCTGTCCTCCCTCAACTCGACGTAGCCGAGACCCTGTTGACCCTGCTCCGCGACTCCACCACCGAGCCGCGCGCCGACATCCAGCTGGAGGCACTGACCCTGGCCGTCGCCGCCGACCTCCCGGTCCTGCTGTGGGGTGAGCCCGGCATCGGCAAGACGGCCGCGCTGACCCAGCTCGCCGCCGCTCTGGACCTGCCGCTGACCACCGTGATCGCGAGCGTGCACGAGCCGTCCGACTTCTCGGGGCTGCCCGTCGTGGGCGACGATCCCGCCGTACAGGGCGTGCCGATGGCACCGCCGGACTGGGCGGTGCGGCTGGTGCGCGCCGGGCGGGGGCTGCTGTTCCTGGACGAGCTGTCCACCGCTCCCCCGGCCGTGCAGGCGGCGCTGCTGCGGCTCGTGCTGGAGCGGCGGATCGGTGCGCTGCGGCTGCCGGCCGGGGTGCGGATCGTGGCCGCCGCCAACCCGCGCTCCTCGGCCGCCGACGGCTGGGAACTGAGCCCGCCGCTCGCCAACCGGTTCGTGCATCTGCAGTGGGTCCACGACCACGACGTCGTCGTACGCGGTCTCGGCGGGACCTGGCCGCGGGCCGCCCTGCCCCGGCTCGACGCCGAACGGCTGCCCGAGGCGGTGGACTTCGCCCGGCGCGCGGTGTGCGCCTTCCTTCAGGCGCGGCCGGGGCTCGTGCACCGGCTGCCCAGTGGGGAGAGCCGGCGGGGCGGGGCATGGCCGTCGCCGCGCAGCTGGGAGGCGACCCTGCGGCTGATCGCCTTCGCCACGGCCGCCGGATCCTCGCGGGACGTGCTGTCGCTGCTGGTCCGGGGCACCGTGGGCGACGGTCCGGGGCTGGAGCTGCTGGCGAGCCTGGACCGGATGGACCTGCCCGACCCGGAGTCGCTGCTGGCCGACCCGGCCGGTGCCGTGCTGCCCGAGCGCGGGGATCTGCGCCAGGCCGCGCTGGACGGGGTGGTGGCCGCGGTGCGGGGGCGACCGGAGCGGGCCCGCTGGGACGCGGCCTGGGCGTTGCTGGTCCGGGCGATGGAGACCGGCGCGCCGGACGTGGTGGTCGTCCCGGCGACCACGCTGGCCTCGCTGCGCCGGGAGGACTGGGAGGTGCCGGCGGCGGTCGAGCGGCTGGCCGGGGTGGTGTCCCTGTCCCGGCGGGCCGACGAGGCCGCCCGCCGCTCCGTGCGGACCGCCGGGGCCCGGCGATGACGGCGCGGGCACCCGGGGCGCTGGACCTCGGCAAGCTCTTCGCGGCCCGGCTGCACGCGGCCCGCGCCCGGCCGTACCTGGCGACCGCGTTGTTCGCGCTGCGCCCGGTGGAGTCACGGCAGGTGCCGACGATGGCGGTCGACCGGTACTGGCGGTGCTACGTCTTCCCGGCGTTCGTGGACCGCACTGCGCTGGAGGAACTGGCCGCGGTCTGGGTGCACGAGGTGGCGCATCTGCTGCGCGACCACCACGGGCGCGGCGACCGGGTCGCCCGCGAGCGCGGACTGACCGGCCCGGCGGAGCGGCTGCGGATGAACATCGCCGCGGACTGCGAGATCAACGACGACGTCTACGGCGACGGTCTGGTGTGCCCCGAGGACGCGGTGACACCGCAGAAACTGGGGGTGCCCGCAGGCTGGTTGATGGAGGACTACCTCCGGCACGTCCGGCTCGGGCCGCCGCTGGACCGGCTGGGGTGGCTGGACTGCGGCAGCGGCGCGGACGGGCTGGAGCGGGCGTGGGAGCTGGGCCCCGACGGCGCACACGGACTCAGCGAGCAGGAGCGGGACGCGGTGCGCTTCCGGGTGGCCCAGGGCATCAGGGGCGCTCCGGGCAGCGCTCCGCAGAGCTGGCGGCGCTGGGCGGAAGAGGTGTTCCATCCGCCGCAGCCGTGGCGGCAGTTGCTGGGCTCGACGCTGCGCTCGGCCGTCTGTGCACCGGGTGCGGGCGAGGACTATCACCAGGGCCGTCCGGCACGGCGCTCGGCCGGAGTGCCCAAGGTGGTGCTGCCGAGCCTGCGGCGCCGTCCGCCGCGGGTCTGTGTGGTCGTCGACACCTCGGGCTCGGTCAGCGACGCCGAACTGGGCAGTGCGCTGCTGGAGGTGGCCGCCATCTGCCGGGCCCTGGGCGGGCGGCGGGACCTGGTCTCCGTGCTGTCCTGCGACGCCGCGGCCCGGACCGTGCAGCCGCTGTGCCGGGCGGAGGGCATCGAGCTGACGGGCGGTGGCGGGACGGACCTGCGCACCGGGTTCGCGCGGGCACTGCGGACCCGGCCCGACGTGGTGGTGGTGCTGACCGACGGCCAGACCCCGTGGCCCGAGGCGCGGCCCGCCTGCCGGACCGTGGTGGGCCTCTTCTCCCGGGCCGGCGGGTCGTACGACGAGAACGATCCCGACCACCGACCGGACGAACCACCCGCGTGGGCACGGGTGGTGACGATCGGTTCCGGGCCGGGCTGACACACCGGCAGGTGCACCGCCCCGGGCCGGGCGGTGCGCTCCCTGTCCTCGGTGGCCGGTGCCGGATCAGACGCCGACCGACTCCTCGACCTCTTCCTCGATCTCCTCCTCGGCCTCCGCCTCCGCCTGGTCCGCCGCCGTCCGCTGCACGGCGGGAGCGGCGGTCGGCCCTGCGGTGGCCGTCTCGCCGTGGGCGGCCGCGTGCCGGGCGTGCCGGGGCCGCTCGTACAGGGCCGCGATCCCGGTCACCACGAGGCCCGCCAGCAGCCAGGCCGCGAGGGTCCACACAGTGCGCGCGAGGCCGTCGTCGCCGAAGTACAGCAGGCTGCGGATGCCCTCGACGAAGCCGGCGCCGTTCCAGAAGGCGTGCAGGGTGCCGAAGAAGCCGTTCTGCAGCTCGGGGCGGAACAGGCCGCCGGAACTGGTGAAGTTCAGCATCACGAACAGCACCATCATGGTGAGCGTGGTCCACCGCTTCAGGAAGGTGTGCAGGCCGACGCCGATGAGGAGGATGCCCGCCGAGTACAGCCACGCCATGCCGAACACGCTCGCGAGGTCGTGGTGCGCGAGATGGAACACCGGCCCGGCGAGCAGCGTGCCGATGCCGCCGACCACGGCGGAGACACCGAGCGCGAGCAGCGCCCGTACCCGCATCGGCAGCGCGGCACCCGCGGCACCAAGGGCGGCGACCGAGGCGTAGGAGCCGATGCTGACCGCGATCAGCAGGAAGAACAGACCCTGGCCCGTGGGGTCGTCGGCGACCGGCGCGGCCACGTCGGTGACCTTCAGCGGCACACCCTGCTCCGCGGCGACCGGAGTGAAGACCTTCTCGACGGCCGTCGCGCCCATGTCGGAGGCGGCGCTGGCCACGAGCAGCTCGGGCTTGTGTGCGCTCGGCACATAGGCGCCGGTCACATCGCGGGACTTCAGCAGATGTACGGCGTCGGCACGGGTGGCGACCGTACGGACGTCGAGCTTGTCCCCTGCGGTGTCCTTGACCGTCTGGGCGAACACCTTCGCCTGCGGGCTGGTGCCGACGACGGCGACCGGCAGGTGGTGCGGCTCGGGGGTGACGAAGGCCCCCATGTACGCCAGCCCCATGCCTATGCACATCAGCAGCGGGGTGATCAGGTGCGTGAGCACATGGCGCAGTGCCGGTGACCTCATCGCGCGGACCTCCAAAGGTTGGCTTATACAACTCTCAGCTCAAGTTGTACTATACAACTAGAACGCCTGAGGAGGTATTCCCGTGAGCGCAGCGGAGTCGGCCGTCGAGACGATCCAGCGCGAGATGACGATCTTCGCCCGCCGGGCCCGCGCCTCGGCGGGCCGTATGCACCCCGAGCTCTCGCTGGTGTCGTACACCCTGCTCGGCCATCTGGAGGAGCAGGGCGGCTGCCGGGCGACGGACCTGGCGGCGCACTACGCCCTGGACAAGTCCACGGTGAGCCGCCAGGTGGCGGCACTGGAGCGGGCCGGGCTGATCGAGCGCCGGCTGGACGCGGAGGACCACCGGGTCCAGGTGCTGCATCTGACGGAGGCGGGCCAGGAGATCCTCGACCGGGTCACCCGCAGCCGCCGGGCCGCCTTCCGCGAGCGGCTCGCCGGCTGGCCGGAGGAGGACCTGATCCGCTTCGCGGCCTATCTGGAGCGGTACAACGGGGGCCCTGGCGGTACCGGGTCCGAGTGACCGGCGCCGGGCGGCCCGGCTCCGGCAGCGGTACGACCGGGGCACGCGCCCCCCGCGTACGCGTGCGGGCTACGCCACCGGTACCGCCGCGCGGCCACCGGCCAGGTGCTCCGGGGCGCGGGCCGCGCCGAACGCGGTACGGCGGCGCAGCCGGAAACCCAGCGACTCGTACAGCCGGATCGCGTTCGTGTTCTGGGCGCCCGTGTGCAGGAACGGCGTCTCGCCGCGCTCGCGGATGCCGTGCGCCACCGCGCGGATCAGCCGGGTGGCGAGGCCTTCGCCGCGATGTTCCGGATCGGTGCAGACCGCGCTGATCTCGGTCCAGCCCGGCGGGTGCAGCCGCTCCCCCGCCATCGCGATCAGCGCGCCGTCGCGGCGGATGCCGAGGTAGGTGCCGAGTTCGATGGTCCGCGGCAGGAACGGTCCGGGCTGGGTGCGGGCCACGAGGTCGAGCATCTCGGGTACGTCGGCCGGGCCGAGCGGGACCGCTTCCGCGTCCGGCTCTGCGACGAGGCCGTCGTCCACGAGCTGAACGCCCTCGACCCGGAAGGTGATCTCCCAGTCCTCCGGCACCTCACCGCTGAACCCCAGCAGCGGGACCTCGGCACCGGGACCCGCCAGCGCGGCGGCGTCCGCCCAGTCCCGCGCGTCCGGCTCGTCGGGCAGGGCGAGCCACGGGGAGACGTCCACCGGGTACCGCAGCACCCGCCCACGCCGCTCTGCGAAGCGGGCATGCGGGCCGGTCAGCGCGGCCAGGGCGGGGTTGTCGAGGACGTGGGAGGTGGCGGCAGCGGAACCGGCCAGGGCCGCAGAGGTGGCGACGGTGGCGGAATCGGCCAAGACCTCCCGGGCGGCGGGGACTGCGGAATCGGCCAGGCCCTGCCGGGCAGCGGGAGTGGCGGCCGCCGGATCAGCCAGAGCCTGAGGAGTGGTGGCGGCGTCGGCCAAGACCTGCCTGGCGGGGTCGGCCGGGTCGGTCAGGAGCTGCGGGGCGTCGCCGCCCGGGAAGGGTATGTGGCTCACGCGGCCACCTCGATGACGATCTTGCCGCGGGTGTGCCCGTCCTCCACGGCGCGCAGCGCCTCGCCGGCCTGCTCCAGGGGGAAGGTGCGGGTGACGTGCGGCTTCAGGTCGCCGCGTACGACGAGGTCGGCGACCGCGTCCAGAACGGCGGCAGTGCGGGCGCGCTGCACCCGGTCCCCGCCCAGCGCGGCGACCGCCTCCAGTGGGGAACCGGCCGTGATCAGCTTGCCGCGGTCCTTCAGCAGCTCGGCTGCCTCTGCCAGCACCGGGCCGCCGATCAGGTCGTACACCCCGTCGATCCCGTCGGGGGCGGCGGCCCGCACCCGCTCGACGAGGCCGGGACCGGAGGCCACGTGGACGGCGCCGAGCGACTCCACGAAGTCCCTCTTGCCCTCGCTCGCCACGCCCACGACCCGCAGTCCGAAGGCGCGGGCGATCTGCACGGCCGCGCTGCCGACCCCGCCGCCCGCGCCCGTCACCAGCAGGGTCGTCCCGCCCGGCAGGCCGAGCTGGCGGACGCCGTCGTAGGCGGTGGCCGCGGCGACCGGGAGGGTGGCGGCGTCACGGAAGGACAGCGCGGCCGGCTTGTGGACGGTCACGTCGGCGGAGAGCAGCGCGTACTCCGCGTATCCGCCGTGGACCGTGCTGCCGAACACCTCGTCGCCGACCGCGAACCCGGTCACACCCGGGCCGGTCTCCGCCACGACCCCGGCGGCCTCGCTGCCGAAGACCGTGGGGAAGTCGCGGGCGTGTTCGCCGGGGCGGAGAAAGCCCTGGCGCATTTTCCAGTCGACGGGGTTCACCCCGGCCGCGCGGACCGCGATCAGGATCTCGCCGGGGCCGGGGTGCGGCCGGTCCAGTTCGGTCAGCGCCTCGGCCTCCGGTCCGCCGTGCCGCGTGTAGACGTATGCCTTGGGCATGCAATTTCCTCGCTTCTCTCGCGCTGTCACCGGTGTACCGGCGCCGGCATCGAGCGCAAAGGAGAAGCGCCGCAGAGCTATTCCCCGGGCCCGAAAGAGTTCATACGGACGCAACGATCCCGCGGTGACCTGGGAGATCCGGGCAGTGGCCTGGGACGGAGCACGGGATGTGACAGCGTACGGTTGACGGATGAACGTCACGCGAGGCTTCACGGGCCGCCCGCGCGTACACAACCCCGGGTTGCCTCCCGGCCAGTACGACGCGGGCGAGGACTGGCCCGTCCTGTCCGCCGAGGTCACCCCCGACCTCGCCCCGGCCGACTGGTCCTTCCGTATCGACGGCCTGGTCGAGCGGCCGCACACCTGGGACTGGGACGCGGCGCACGCACTGCCGGAGTCGGCGTACGCCGGGGACATCCACTGTGTGACCGGCTGGTCGAAGTTCGGCGTGCGGTTCGGCGGTGTCTCGCTGGACGCGTTCTTCCACAGGGTGCGGCCCCAGGTGTCCGCCACACATGCCGTCGCCTGCTCCCACACGGGCTACACCGCGAATCTTCCGCTCGCCGACCTCACGGGCGGCCGGGCCTGGATCGTCTGGGAGTACGACGGCGAGCCGCTGCCGTCCGAGCACGGCGGCCCGGCGCGGCTGATCGTGCCCCATCTGTACTTCTGGAAGAGCACCAAGTGGATCGCGGGCCTCACCCTGCTCGACCACGACGAGCCCGGCTTCTGGGAGCGCAACGGCTACCACGAGCGCGGCAATCCCTGGGAGGAGCAGCGGTACTCCGGTGACTGAGACGGTGACGACGAACCCGGCGGTGACCCGGTTCGCGGTGCCCGGGCGGATCGCGGTGAGCGACCAGGCCGCGGCGGTCTGGCGGACGGCCACACTCACGGAGATCCGGCGCGAGACAGCGCACGCGGCCACGTTCCGGCTGGCCGTGCCGGGCTGGGCGGGGCATCTGCCCGGACAGCATCTGCTGCTGCGGCTGACCGCGCCGGACGGCTACACGGCGCAGCGCCACTACTCCATCGCGTCGGCACCCGACGACTCCGGGCACATCGAACTGACTCTCGACCATGTGCCGGACGGTGAGGTCTCCGGCTGGTTCCACACCGTGGCCCGGCCCGGGGACACGGTCGAGGTGCGCGGACCGCTGAGCGGCTTCTTCGCCTGGCAGGGCGACCGGCCCGCGCTGCTGCTCGGTGCCGGTTCCGGGGTCGTACCGCTGATGTCGATGGTGCGGCACCACCGGCAGCGCGGCCTCACCGTGCCGCTGCGTCTGCTGGTGTCCGCGCGCAGCCCCGAGGAGCTGTTCTACGCGTCGGAGCTGGGCGCGGAGACGGCGCCCGTGTTCACACGCAGCGCCCCACAGGGGGTGCCCGTGGGGCGTATGGCGGCCGCACATGTGGCACCCCTCCTGTCCGAGCAGCCTCCAGGTGGGTGGGAGGCCTATGTATGCGGGTCCAACGGCTTCGCCGAGCACGCCTCCCGGCTCCTGGTCGCCGCCGGCCAGCCGGTGGAACGGATCCGGATCGAACGCTTCGGCTGAACCTCCCGCCCGCTCTTCCGGGGAACCCTGTCCGAGCCCGGTGGCCAGGCACGTCCGTCCTCTGACGCCCGAGCACCCCGGTCGCACGCCGCAGGCCGGCCGCGTGGCCGTGGGGCGCGTGGCTCGTTCCGCGCTCCAAACGGGCTTGAACTCACGGTTCGCGGCGTGAACGAGGGGCACCGTACGGGGTACGAGACGGGTGTGGACGCCCGTGTGCGTGAGCGGTGGGGGACGGTGGGCCCGCGGCAGCGGTCCGCCGGCGCTCCGGCTCCGACGGGGCAAGGAGGTGGACATGCGGACCCAGGTGCGTGGCTGGCGCTGGCAACGCAATCCGTTGCGGCGCCGCTCGGACGTCGTGGAGGCGTGGACGGTGCTGGTGGTCACCGTCCTGCTGTTCGTGGTGGCGCCGCTGGCCGGGGCGGCCGCGGGCCTGCACGCGCATGACCAGGCCCGGGCGCTCGCGGCGGCGGCCCGCGCCGAACGCCACCAGGTGCGCGCCGTGGTGATCGGCGACCCGCCCCGGCGGGTGCCGGCGGTGGAGGGCGACCGTCAGCGCCCCTATCGCGCCGAGGTCCGCTGGACCGAGCCCGGCAAGGGCACCCGTACCACCTGGGCCAGGGTGCCCTCCGGGACCCGTACCGGCGACACGGTCTCCGTGTGGTTCGACGCGCGGGGCCGCGCGGTCGCCCCGCCCCCGGGCGACGCGGCCGTCTGGCAGCACGCGGTGACCGTCGGCGTGTGCGCGGCGGGCGGTACGGCCGCTGTCGTGCTGTTCGGGTACGCCGTGGAGCGGCGGATCGCGCTGCGCCGCAGGATGGCGGAGTGGGAGCGCGCGTGGGCGCGGACCGGGCCGAGGTGGACCCAGCACCAGGCCTGACGG
Source organism: Streptomyces camelliae (assembly GCF_027625935.1). Classification (NCBI taxonomy): domain Bacteria; kingdom Bacillati; phylum Actinomycetota; class Actinomycetes; order Kitasatosporales; family Streptomycetaceae; genus Streptomyces; species Streptomyces camelliae. Next base: position 8,114,007 of record NZ_CP115300.1, on the reverse strand, counting down.
TCACCCGACCACCACGTTCCGCCCGGCGCACACCGCCGCCTCGACAGCAAGCGCTTACTCACCGTATGACCTGGCACGTCGACCACCAAGAAACCCTTCGGGCGCATCCCCGGGCCTGGTCAGTCCTCCGATCATCCACGTACGGTGAGCTGACGCACTGTCCCTTCACAAAGGCGGTTGTTGATGGCCCTGTTCGACCTTTCCCTCGCCGAACTGCACGCGTACCGCAGCGAGTCCACCGAGCCCGAGGACTTCGACGCCTTCTGGGGCAAGACCCTGGAGGAGGCGCGCGAGCACGAGCTGGACGCCCGTTTCGAGCCGGTGGACACCGGGCTGTCGACGGTCGAGGTGTACGACGTGACGTTCGCCGGGTTCGGCGGTCACCCCGTCAAGGGCTGGCTGCGGCTGCCGGCCGGCGCGACGGAACCCCTGCCGCTGATCGTGGAGTTCATCGGGTACGGCGGCGGGCGCGGACTGGCGCACGAGAACCTGCTGTGGGCCTCGACGGGCCGGGCGCACTTCACCATGGACACCCGCGGCCAGGGCAGCACCTGGGGCGCGGGGGGCGGCACGGCGGACCCGGTGGGCGCGGCTCCGGCGTACCCGGGCTTCATGACGCGGGGCATCGACGCGCCCGAGAACTACTACTACCGGCGGGTGTTCACGGACGCCGTGCGCGCGGTCGAGGCGGCCCGTTCGCATCCGCTGACCGACGCGGCGCGCACGGTGGCGCTCGGCGCCAGTCAGGGCGGCGGCATCGCCCTGGCCGTCGGCGGTCTGGTCCCGGACCTGGCCGCGATCGCGCCCGACGTGCCGTTCCTGTGCGACTTCCCGCGCGCGACGATCCTGACGGACCGTCATCCGTACCGGGAGGTGGGCCTGTTCCTCAAGACGCACCGCGGCCGCTCGGCGGAGGTGCGGCGCACCCTGGCGTACTTCGACGGTGTGCACTTCGCGGCGCGGGGCCGGGCGCCGGCGCTGTTCTCGGCCGCCCTGGAGGACCAGACCTGTCCGCCGTCGACGGTGTTCGCGGCCTTCAACGCCTGGGCGCACGAGGACAAGGCGATCGAGGTCTACGACTTCAACGACCACGAGGGCGGCGGCCCCTTCCACGAGGCGGCGAAGGTGCGCTGGCTGCGGTCGTACGCCTGAGAGGCGGGGCGGGCTCCTGAGCCGGCGGGGCGGGTTTCGGCCGAACCGGCAGGCCACTCTTCCCTCGTGGTTTAGACCAATGCTAATTGTGGTCGCGCAATGAGCCCGCACGGCTACGTCTTGTCACCACAGGAGGGCGCGGCATGGCCCGCACCACCCCGCACGAACCCGACCAGAGCCACGAATCCGCGCAGAGCCACGAACCCGCACCGCACGACGACCGGCCCCTGTACGGGCGGATCGCGGCTCTGCTGCTCGACGAACTGCGCGCAGGCACCATTCCCCCGGGCGAACGGCTGCCGGGCGAACGGCACTTGGCCACGCACTACGGGGTCAGCCGGGAGACCGTCCGGCAGGCCCTGGAGGTGCTGCGGCGCGGCGGTCTGGTCGCGACCGACCGGCGCGGCAGCCACGCCACGCTGCCCGGCCGGCCGGTCAAGGCCCCGGCGACGCCGGTGTTCCCGCTGGGCGCCCGCTCGGCGGACCCGTGTGCGGTCGACCGGGCCACGGTGACCTGGGAGGCGCCGCCGCCGGAGCACGCGCGGGCGCTGGGCATGGCCCCGCACCGGCCGACACTGGTGCACCGCTACCGGTCGTCCACGCCGGACGGCCGCTCGCTGCGGACGGCGGTGACGTCGTTCTCGGCGGTGGCGCTGGCCGAGGTCGCCGAGCTGGCCCGGTACCGGGACCGGGCCGACGGGGCCACGCCCGCGCAGCTGCTGCGGGCCTACGACTGGATGCGCAAGGCCGGTCTGGCCCTGCACCACCGGGACGCCATCAGCCAGGTCGGCGACGCCTCCTCGGTGCGGGTGACCCGGCGGGTGCACGACCAGTACGCCCGGCCGCTGGAGATCACCGACCTGGTGGTGAACGAACAGGACATGCTGGTCTACGAGTTCACGCTGCCCGCCGCGGGCTGACCTCGCCGGGCCACCACCAGCCGGGCGCGCGGGCTGCCGTCGTCCCGCCGCCCGAACTCCGGCAGGGGGTGCAGCTCGACCTCGAAGCCCGCATGCCCCAGCTCCCGCAGCACGTCGCCGAGCCGAAAGGTGCGGTAGTACATGACGAACGGCGGCCGCCACAGGGCGTTGCGCACCCGCATCACGGCGTCGAAGCCGAGCAGCAGCCAGTAGCCGGGCCGGGTCGGGCGGGGCGGGGCGAGCACCGGGAAGGCGAACCGGCCGCCGGGCCGCAGGACCGAGTGGACCTGCGCGAACAGCCCCGGCAGCTCACGAGGCAGGAAGTGGCCGAACGCCCCGAAGGAGACGACGAGTTCGAAGGAGGCTACGAACGGCAGGGCGCGGGCGTCGCCGCGCACCCAGGCGACCCCGGGCCCGCCGGCCGGCGGCCGCACCCTCCGCCGGGCCACCTCCAGCATGCCCGCGCTGAAGTCGACACCGGTGACGCTCCGCCGGCACAGCCCGGTCAGCGCCTCCACGCCCGCGCCCGTGCCGCAGCACAGGTCGAGCCCGTCCGCGAACGGGCCGAGCGGGGCGAGCGCCCTGGCGACGGACTCCAGCACCTCGTCGGGGGTCCGGAACGGGGTGTGGTCGAACTTCGGGGCGAGCAGGTCGTAGCCGCGCTCGACGGACGACAGCGCCTGGACCGCGAGTTCACGCAGTCGGGGACCTTCGGGACCGAACATCGTCTCAGCCCAGGGCCACGCGCTGGGCGAGGACGGCGAGGACCCGCTCACACCAGCGCAGGTTGTCCTCCTCGAAGGCGATCCCGGCCATGAGGGTGAGATACGGGCCGACGCGCTCGGCGGTGCGGAGGTACTCCTCCTCGCTGCGCCCGTCGAGGAGGCGCTCGCGGACCCGCCGGTAGCGGTCGAGCTTGCCGCGCGCCCAGCCCATCCGCTCCTCGACCAGCGCGCGGGTGACCTCCGGATCGCCGCCGTCCATCGCCTGGATCTTGATGAGGAACTCGTCGCGCACGGCGGTGGGCCGTTTCGGCGGCTCGGCGGCGAACGCGGTCAGCTCGGCCCGGCCGGCCCCGGTGAGCGTGAACATCCGCTTGTTGGGCCGGCGTTCCTGCTGCACGGTCCGGGCCTGGACCAGCCCGTCCTGCGCCAGGCGCTCCAGCTCCCGGTAGAGCTGCTGCGGGGTGGCGGGCCAGAAGTTCGCGAGCGAGACGTCGAACGCCTTCGACAGCTCGTAGCCCGAGGCCTCGCCCTCCAGCAGAGCGGCCAGGACGGCGTACTTGAGCGACATGTGGACAGGTTAGCAGCCATTGATTAATCTCATCCGCACCTAATCAATTAATTGAGTATGCGAGGTGATCCGATGCGCGCGTTCCGCGAGGCGGTGGAGGCCGGGAACATCGACGCCGCCGTGGCGCTGCTGGCCGAGGACGTCGTCTTCACCAGCCCGGTCGTCTTCAAGCCGTATCCGGGCAAGGCGATCACCGCGGCGATCCTGCGCGCGGTCTCCCAGGTCTTCGAGGACCTCCGCTACGTCCGGGAGATCGGGGCCCCGGACGGCGCCGACCACGCGCTGGTCTTCACGGCCCGGGTGGGCGACCGCGAGCTGACCGGCTGCGACTTCATCCACGTGAACGAGGACGGCCTGATCGACGACTTCATGGTCATGGTCCGCCCCCTGTCCGGCGCCCATGCCCTCGCCGAGGCCATGGGCGCGCGGTTCGACGAGATCGCGAAGGAGGCGGAGGCACGATCGGCGTGACGCGTCAGCCCTTCAGCTGCCCCAGGGTCGCCTTGGCGTCCTTCTTCAGCCAGTCGGTCACACTGCCGAGGCTAGGCGGGTTCTTGTCCTGGTCGTACGAGCTGAGGTACGCGTTGTAGGTCATCTCGTACGTCACCCAGCCGTCGCGCACGGTGAGCGTGGCAGAGCGGGAGCCGCTCCCGGCGGAGCCGCCGGTGGTGTCCTGGCTGACCAGGTAGGCCTCGTCGCCGATGCCGCTGACCGTGGAGACCTCGTAACCGCTGTGACTGTCGGCGTAGTTCTTCCACAGGGCGGTGAACTCGGGCCCCGGATCAGTCTTTCTGTGCAGGTCCAGCTGCATGGTCAGGTAGGCGTCGGCGTAGGTGGAGCCGGTCTTCTTCAGACCGAGACTGCAGTAACTCTCGTCCAGCGCCGGGTTCTTGAGGGTGTTCTTGGTGGGCGTGGCGTCGTCCTGCGGGTATTCGCTCTTGAAGGAGGAGTAGTCGGCGCGGGAGCACAGGTCGGCCGGCGCCGCGTAGCCCCGCAGGTCCGCGCTGTCGCTCTTGCCGCCGATGAGGAAGACACCGCCCGCCCAGGCCGCGGACGCGACCACCGCGCCGACGACCGCCCACAGCACCGCCTTGCCCGCCCCGCCGCCACCTGTTGGGGGAACGGGCGCGCCGGGGCCGTACTGGGGTGCCTGGGCATAGGGGTTGCCCGGCTGGGGCTGCCCCGCCCCGCCGAACTGTCCCGGCTGCACCTGCTGTCCGTGCGGCACCGGCAGGGGCTGGGCAGCGGGCTGGCCGACCAGGGTGGGCTGCGCATAGAAGTTCCCGGGCGGCGGGGACTGCGGGCTCGGGTACGGATAGGCCGTCGGCTGCGGCGGGACGGCCGGCTGCGGCGGCTGCGCGGGCTGCGGTGCCGGCTGATCGGCCGGCTGAGGCGGCTGCGATGGCGTGGACATGTCCTGAACATAGTGCACGCTTATCGGTCAAGTCCCCTGACGTCCGGGATCGTTACGGTCTGGGGACATACCGCCGGAGGCGGACGGCAGGGTCCGTGCGGACGCTGTTGCCGGCGAAGCCGGAGTGCGGCGGCAAGTCGGCTTCGCGTGCGGCGAGTTGGAGGTCGGGGGAACCGGGAGAACAGCCGCTCCAGCGCGATCGCGGCCTCCTGGCCGGTTGCGCGGCCTTCGCCGCGGCGATCTCACCGAGCACGGCGACGAGTTCACGGCTGGCGGCACCGGCCCGGGCCGGCGTGATGCCGGTGGCCAGGACCTGATTGCTCACGTGATGCAGCCGGTCACGGAACACGACGTCCACCCCGATGAGTTCGATGACTGCCCGGTCAACTCCACGATCGGGACCGTAGTTACGCCACCCGGCGCGGGGTGAAGGCGCGGCCGGCCTGGGGGACCGCAGCCGACGGTGGTCGTCGCCGTCGGCGGTGGCCATGCCCCGTACGGTCGCGAAGGTCGGCGGCGGCAGGCCGGGAGCGTTCCGCCCCTCCCGCAAGGCGTGAAGTGCCTTGTGTCCTTGGCGACTTCGGGATGCCGGAGGGACTCCTTGAGCGCGTCGTGCCCGCGTACGGCCATCCCCTCGATGCCGCCGGGCAGTTCGACCGGGGCCCACGGTGCCCTGCACCCGCAGGCGCGCGTTGACGGCGTACGAGCAGCCGCCGAAGGGGGCCGGAGGGGACGGGGCCGGGCGGGAGGAAGTTCCACGGGGTTCTTCTGACGGTCGGGCAGGGCGGGAATAGACGTGGACGCCCTCATGTTGACGTCACCGGACGTACGGGTATAGTGCGATCAGCGCATGTGTGTGTCCCGTCGTACGGACACCGGTGTCGCTCTTCTCTCCACCAGCCCTTCGGCCAGGACTCTCGACCGGCCCGGGCTTCTTCTCGGCACACCTCGTGACCAGGTCGTTTCCGCCGTACCCCGAGGTGTCGTTCCCGCCGCCCGCAGGCATGTGTCCGCCTGCCGCTCGCGGCCTCTCCCCCCTTCCCACGCTGTTTCTCCCGTCCGCGAAAGGACCTCCCACCATGACCACCACACTCGACCACCCTCCCGTGGTCCCACAGGCCCCGGCTGCCCGGCTCGTCACCGGTGTCCTCGACATCGACGCGCAGGGGAAGGGATGTCTGCGGGCCACGAACCTCCTGTCCGCCCCGGCCGACCCCCAGGTCCCCACGGCCCTGATCCGGCGCCACGGGCTGCGCAAGGGCGACCTCGTCGAGGGCGTCCGGGGCGAGCGGCGGGCACTGACCGAGATCACGCGCATCGAGGGCCGCGATCCGGCGGGCCCGGTCGGCCGGCGCCGCTTCGGCGACCTCACCCCGCTCCACCCGCACGACCGCCTCCGCCTCGAACACCCCGCCTCCGGGCCGGCCGGCCGGGTCACCGATCTGCTCGCGCCGGTCGGCAAGGGCCAGCGCGGCCTGATCGTGGCCCCGCCGAAGAGCGGCAAGACGGTGCTGCTCCAGCAGCTCGCCGCGGCCGTGGCCGGCAATCACCCCGAGTGCCGGCTGATGGTCCTGCTGCTGGACGAGCGGCCCGAGGAGGTCACCGAGATGCGCCGCTCGGTGCGCGGCGAGGTGTACGCCTCCACCTTCGACCGGACGCCCAAGGAGCACATCGCGCTCGCCGAACTCGTCGTCGAGCGGGCCAAGCGCCTGGTCGAGGCCGGCGAGGACGTCGTCGTCCTGCTGGACTCGCTGACCCGGCTGTGCCGGGCCCACAACAACGCCTCCGCCGCCGGCGGACGCACCCTGAGCGGCGGTGTCGACGCCGGTGCGCTGCTCGGCCCGAAGCGGTTCTTCGGCGCCGCCCGCCAGGCCGAGGAGGGCGGCTCGCTCACCATCCTCGCCACCGTGCTGGTGGACACGGGCTCCCGCGCCGACCAGTACTACTTCGAGGAGCTGAAGAGCACCGGCAACATGGAGCTGCGCCTCGACCGGGAGGCGGCCGCCCGCCGCCTCTTCCCCGCCGTGGACATCGACGCCACCGGCACCCGTCGCGAGGAACTCCTGCTCACCCCGGCCGAGTTGACGGCCGTGCACGGGCTGCGCCGCGTGCTGCGCGGCCGGGAGGGCGGTCCCTCCGGACTGGAGACCCTGCTGGAGCGGCTGCGCGCCACCCCCGGCAACGCCGCGTTCCTGCGGCAGATCCGGCCCACACTGCCGGCCGGCTGACCACCGCCCCGGCACGCCTCGCCCGGGGTGCCTCGTCCGGGTTGCTCGCGTGGGCCGAACGGCCCGGAGGGCGCGAAGAACGAGAGAGGTATTCGTACGTTGATCACATGATCACCGGACTTTCTCATCGGGCGGCCCTGTCGGCCTGTTCCCTGTGCGTGACGGGGGTGCTGGCGCTCGCGCCGGGCGCCGTCTTCGCCGGGCAGCACACGGGGGACCCCGCTCCGCCCGGCCCCCAGGCGGTGATGCCCGGGCCGTCCCAGCTGTACCGCTCAGGTACGCAGGTCCGGCCGCACCGGGGGGCGCCCGAGGTGCCGGAGGTGTCGGCGCTGTCCTGGGTGGTGGCCGACGCCGGCAGCGGGGACGTGCTGGCCGCGAGCGACGCCCACCTCAGGCTGCCGCCGGCCAGCACCCTGAAGACGCTGTTCGCCCTCACCGTGCTGCCCGAGCTGCCGGGCGGGATGCGGCACACCGTGCGGGACGCGGAGCTGGCGGACATCGGCCCGGGCAGCAGCCTGGTCGGCATTCAGGAGGGGCGCACCTACGACGTGGCCGATCTGTGGCGCGGGGTGTTCCTCAGGTCCGGCAACGACGCCGTGCACGTGCTCGCCTCGATGGCCGGCGGATGGGACGCCACGGCCGCGCGGATGCAGGCCAAGGCCCGCTCGCTCGGCGCCCTGGACACCCATGTCGTCTCCCCCGACGGCTACGACGCGGACGGCCAGGTGTCCTCCGCCTACGACCTGGCGGTCTTCGGCCGGGAGGGGCTGCGCAACCCCGACTTCGCCCGCTACTGCTCCACCGCCGAGGCCACGTTCCCCGCCGACGGATGGGCGTTCGGGATCTCGAACACCAATCGGCTCCTGACCGGCCGGGACGGCGTCGCACCGTATCCGGGGCTGATCGGCATCAAGAACGGCTACACGTCCCACGCGGGCAACACCCTGGTGGCCGCGGCCCGCCGCCACGGGCGCACGCTCGTGGTGACCGTGATGAACCCTCAGGCGGGCGGCGGGTTCACGGTGTACAACGAGGCCCGTCAGCTGCTGGACTGGGGCTTCGACGCGGCCGGGCGGGTCGATCCGGTCGGCTCGCTGGACGGGCTGCGCGTCAAGCCCCGCCCGGCGAAACCGGCGGTACCGGTGGCCGCGGCCGCGTCGCGGGTCCCGGACGACGAATCGGGCTGGTCCGGTACCGCGCTCGTCGCGGGGCTCTCGGGGATCGGCGCCGGGGCGGCCGTGGCGCTGGTGCTGCGGGCCAGGGGCAAGGCCTCGCGCGACTGACCCACCGGCAGGCCGAGAAGCAGGCCCAAGGTGATCCACGTGTAGAGGTTGCCGCCGAGGAACCCGCCGACGCCCGAGGCGCCGTCGTACCAGAGCCACACCACGCTCGTGCACATCACCGCGTACAGGCCCCCCGCGATGCGCGGGTGCCCGGCGCGGACCAGGACCGCGAACGACGGCAGCAGCCACACCAGGTGATGAACCCAGGTGATCGGGCTGACCAGACAGGCCGCCGCGCCGGTGAGCGCGAAGGCCGCCGTCCAGTCCCCGGCCGTCACCGCCCGCCGGGCCCGCCAGGCCCACACGCACAAGGTCAGCAGGACCGCCGTGGCCCACAGCGGGCGGCCGGTCTCGCCGAGGCGGGCCAGCACACCCTGCAGCGACTGGTTCGAGACGTAGGCGAGGCGGCCGACCCGGCTGGTGTCCCACAGCGCCTCGGTCCAGTAGAAGCGGGACGCGCTCGGGTCCGCCCAGGCCGCGAGCGCGCTCGCCGCGACGGCCACGGCCGTCGCGACACCGGCCGCCCGGCGGCGCCCGGCGAGCAGCAGCAGGCCGATGAACAGGGCGGGCGTCAGCTTCACGGCGGCGGCGAGCCCGATCCCGGCGCCCGCCCAGCGCCCCCGGCCGCTCGTCAGCAGCCGGCAGTCACCGAGGACGAGGGCGAGGAGCACCAGATTGACCTGGCCGAAGCTGAAGGTGTCCCGCAGCGGTTCGAACAGCGCGAGCGCACACAGGGCGAGCGACCAGCGGTACCAGCCGTACCGCCGGCGGCCGGAGCCGGCCAGGATCCACAGGACCATCGCGAGCGCGGCCAGGTTCACCAGCAGCGACAGCGCGATCGCGGTGGTCCGGCCGAGCAGGGCCAGCGGCAGCATGGCGAGGGCGGCGAACGGCGGATAGGTGAAGCCGTAGGCGGTGCCGGGGACGTGGTAGTCGTAGATGCGGCCCCCGTGGTGCACCCAGGTGTGCACGGTCCCGTAGTAGACACGCAGGTCGAAGAAGTCGCGCAGCAGCGGCACGGTCGCGGTGAAGACGGTGACCGCGGCGGCGAGGACCAGGACCAGCAGCAGCCGGCCCCGGGTCGTGCGCGGCCCGGTCACTCCGAGCGCGCTCACGCCGTACGTCCCGGCGCCGGGGCCTGGGCCGCCAGGTGGGCCTGCCACAGGACGACCACGCCGAGCACCCCGCCGGAGACGGCGAGCACCAGCTGGCCGGGATCGGCGGGACCGCCGCTGGGCAGGACGGCGAGGGCGAGGACACCGGCCAGGGCCGCGACCCGGTGTCGTACCGAGGTGTCGGGCGCGGCGGCGGCGATGAGGAACAGGCCCCACAGCACGTACCAGGGGCGGATCGCCGGGCCGAACACGGCGACGGTCAGCAGGCTCAGACCGAGCGCGTACACGGGTCTGAGGCGCAGCCGGAGCCATATCAGCGCGACGAGGACGGCGGTGACTGCGAGGCCCAGCAGATGCCAGGCCGGAACGGCGAGCGGGGCCAGGCCGCTGCCGAGGTGGTCCAGCAGGGCACCGGTGGCCCGGCCGAGCAGGCTGGTCAGGGCCCAGTTGTGCGGGGAGACCGGCGTGGCCAGAGCGCCGATCCAGCCGTAGCCCGTACCGGCTACGGCGGTGGCGGCGACCGTGGTCGCGGCGGAGGCGGCCGCGGTGGTCAGGAGGGCGGGCAGCGGACGGCGGCCGGAGCGGACCTGAAGGGCGAGCACCGCCAGGAGTCCGAGCCCGGCCGGCGCCTTGACCAGAGCACCCAGCGTGACGAGGACGGCCGCGCCGATCCCGGCGGCCGGCCTTGGGGAGCGCGCGGCGACCAGGCCGAGCCCCAGCAGGCCGAGCATGAGGGCGTCGTTGTGGGCGCCCGCCACGAGGTGCAGCAGGACGAGCGGGTTGAGGGCGCCGAGCCACAGGGCCGCGGCCGGGTCGGCGCCGCTGTGCCGGGCGAGCCGGGGCAGCGCGAGCGCCATGAGGGCCACACCGAGCAGGGCGACCAGGCGCATGCCGAGCAGGCCCGCGGGCAGTTCGCCGCGGGTCAGGCCGGACAGTGCGGAGGCCAGCCCGAGGAAGGCGGGGCCGTAGGGGGCGCCGGTGTGCTGCCACATCGGCGCGACCTCGTCGGCGAGCGGGCCACCGAGCTGGTCCGGACCGTGGGCGTAGACGTCCATGTGGGCGTCGACCATGGCGCCCTGCGCGAGATAGCTGTAGACGTCCCGGCTGAACAGCGGCGGGGCGAGCAGCAGCGGGGCCGTCCACGCGGCCAGCACGAGCAGCAGGGCACGCGGGCTCGGTGGCCGCGGTCCGCGCACCAGCCGGCCGAGCAGCACCCAGGCCGCTATCAGCAGGACGACACCGAAGTACACGCCGACCAGCCCGAGCGCCGCCCGCGCCGAGGCGGGCGCCAGCAGGTCCTGCACCGGCAGCGCACCGGCGGTCTCACCGCCCAGCGCGAGAAAGGCGGTACCGGCCAGCCCGAGCAGCCGGCAGCGGCGGAGATCGACGGGGAATGCCATGGCCAACACTGCTTCAGCGTGTCAACGCCGGGTGGCCGGAAGGATACGGCGAGCCCACCGGGCGGGGGCCGAGATGTGACCGGCGGGGGTGGGAACCGGCCAAGGCGCGCGGGGCACCCGTCAGAACACCGACAGTCCGGTGAGCGTCGTGAAACGGTCCAGGGCCGCCACCCCCGCCACCGAGTTGCCCCGCTCGTCCAGCCCGGGGCTCCACACGCACAGCGTGCAGCGGCCGGGTACGACCGCGATGATGCCGCCGCCGACGCCGCTCTTGCCGGGCAGGCCCACGCGGTAGGCGAAGTCTCCGGCCGCGTCGTACGTCCCGCAGGTCAGCATCACCGCGTTGACCTGCTTGGCCTGGCTGCGGGTGAGCAGCCGCCCGCCGTCGGCGCGGATGCCGTGCCGGGCGAGGAAGCCGGTGGCCAGGGCCAGGTCGGCGCAGGTGGCGGCGACGGAGCACTGCCGGAAGTACTGGTCGAGCAGGACCGGTACGTCGTTGTCGATGTTGCCGTAGGACGCCATGAAGTGGGCGAGGGCGGCGTTGCGGTCGCCGTGGGCGGTCTCGGAGGCGGCGACTTCCTTGTCGAAGTCCAGCGCCGGGTTGCCGCTCTCGGCGCGCAGGAAGTCCAGGAGATGTCCGGCCGCGTCGCCGGTACGGGTGTGGAGGCGGTCGGTGACGACGAGCGCGCCCGCGTTGATGAAAGGATTCCGCGGGATGCCGTTCTCGTACTCCAGCTGGACCAGGGAGTTGAACGGGTTGCCGGAGGGTTCACGGCCCACGTGCTCCCAGAGTTCGTCGCCCTCGCGGGCCAGGTCCAGGGCGAGCGTGAAGACCTTGGTGATGGACTGCGCGGAGAACGGCTCCCGCCACTCCCCCACCCCGTACACGGTGCCGTCCAGCTCGGCGACCGCCATGCCGAAGCTGCGCGGATCGCGGGCGGCGAGGGCCGGGATGTAGTCGGCGGGACGGCCGCGGCCGGGGGTGCGGCCTATCTCCTCGGCGATGCGCTCCAGGACCGGCAGAAAGGTGTGGGACGACGTCATTGTCATGATCACCATTGTGCCTCCCGCCGGTCCCGGAGCGTCATCGGGCCCGCGTCACCGCAGGTCAGGCGACCGGTGCCGCACTGCCCGCGACGATCTCCGGACGCAGCAGCTCGGCCAGCCGCTCGGCGGGCAGCAGGCCCTTCTCCAGCACGAGTTCGGCCACCCCGCGGCCCGTGACGAGGGCCTCCTTGGCGATGTCGGTCGCCGCGGTGTAGCCGATGTGCGGGTTGAGCGCGGTGACCAGGCCGATGGAGTTCTCGACGCTCGCGCGCAGCCGCTCGGTGTTGGCGGTGATGCCGTTCACGCAGCGCTCGGCCAGCGTGAGGCAGGCGCTCTGCAGATGCGTGACCGACTCCGACAGGGAGTGCAGGATGATCGGCTCGAAGGCGTTGAGCTGGAGCTGTCCGGCCTCGGCGGCCATGGTGATGGCGACGTCGTTGCCGATCACCTCGAAGGCGACCTGGTTGACGACCTCGGGGATGACCGGGTTGACCTTGCCCGGCATGATCGACGAACCGGCCTGCACCGGCGGCAGGTTGATCTCGCCGAGGCCCGCGCGCGGACCGGAGGACAGCAGCCTGAGGTCGTTGCAGCTCTTGGAGAGCTTGACCGCGATCCGCTTGAGCACGCCGGACATCTGGACGAAGGCACCGCAGTCCTGGGTGGCCTCCACCAGGTTGGCGGCGGTGACCAGCGGCAGCCCGGTGATCGCGGCCAGGTGGCGGCGGGCGGCCTCGGCGTAGCCGGCGGGCGCGTTGAGGCCCGTGCCGATCGCCGTGGCACCGAGGTTGATCTCATGGATCAGCTCGACGGCCTCGGCGAGACGGCTGCGGTCCTCCTCGATCATGACGGCGTAGGCGGAGAACTCCTGGCCGAGCGTCATCGGCACGGCGTCCTGCAACTGTGTACGGCCCATCTTGAGCACGTCACGGAACTCGACGGCCTTACGGGCGAACGAGTCCTGCAGTACAGCCATCGCCTTGAGCAGTCCACGCACCGCGAAGACCGTCGCTATCTTGACGGCGGTCGGGTAGACGTCATTGGTCGACTGACCCAGGTTGACGTCCTCGTTGGGGTGCAGATACGCGTACGCGCCCTTGGCGTGTCCGAGCAGTTCCAGCGCCCGGTTCGCCACGACCTCGTTGGCGTTCATGTTGGTGGACGTGCCGGCACCGCCCTGGATGACGTCGACGACGAACTGGTCGTGCAGCTTGCCCGCCCGGATCTCCCGGCAGGCGGCGACGATCGCCTGCGCCTTCTCGGGCGCCAGCAGCCCGAGTTCCTCGTTGGCGAGCGCGGCGGCCTCCTTGACGGCGGCCAGGGCGTCGATCAGATGCGGGTACGCGGAGATCGGCGTACCGGTGATGGGAAAGTTCTCGGTGGCACGCAGGGTGTGCACACCCCAGTAGGCGTCGGCGGGTACGTCACGGTCGCCGAGCAGATCGTGCTCGCTGCGGGTGGCGGCGGTCATGAGGGTTCAGGTCCTCTTTCTGGGCTACAGGGGCGATCTGTGTTCGGCGAACTACGCGCAAGCAGTGAAGGGAACCGGATCCAGCGCACGCACTACACGCACGGACCCCACCGGCTCCCCGCCCCCGAGCAGCGGCTCACCCACGAACTCGGTCAGCGACTCGGGAGCCACGCCCGCGCGCGCGAGCGCGGCCGCGGCGACCGGCACACGCGCCCGGTTCGCCCCGTCAGCGATCTTCACGGCGATGGCCCGGCCGTCCGGCAGCGCGGCGACCTGCACGCCCTCGAAGCCGTCCTTGGCGAGCAGCCCCGGCACGGCCCGCATCAGCGCCGCGACGTCACGCCCTGAGCCGGAGGCCATCTCGGCGTGCGAGCGCACGGCGTCGGCGACCTTGGCCTCGGGCGTGCCGGGCGCGGCGGAGGCGATCCGGGCGACGGCGCGGGCGAGGCCGTGCAGGGAGATCGAGAACAGGGGCGCGCCGCAGCCGTCGACGGTGACCCGGGCGACGTGCTGGCCGGTGAGGTCCTCGACTATCTCCTGGATGGCCTGCTGGAGCGGGTGCGCCGGGTCGAGGTAGTCCGTGAGGGACCAGCCGTTGAGCTTGGCGGTCCACAGCATGGCCGCGTGCTTGCCGGAGCAGTTCTGGGCGAGCCGGTCGGGCGTGCGGCCCTCGCGGACCCAGGTGTCCCGGACGGCCGGGTCGTACGGCATGTCGGGGACGTTGCGCAGGTCGTCCTCGGTGAGCCCGGCGAGTTCGAGGATGCGCCGGGTGCCGGCGAGGTGACGCTCCTCGCCGGAGTGGCTCGCGGCGGCCAGCGAGAGCAGCTCCCCGTCGAGGGGCAGCCCTGCCCGCAGCATGGCCACGGCCTGGACGGGCTTGAGGGCCGAGCGCGGGTAGAAGGCGGCCTCGATGTCGCCGAGCTGGAACTCCACCCGGCCGTCGGCGCCGAGGACGACGACGGAGCCGTAGTGGATGCCCTCGACGACCCCGCCGCGGACGAGGTGGGCGACGGGGGTGTGGAGGGGTTCGCGGACGACGGGTGCGTCGGCGGGGGAACTGCTGTACATCACTGCCTGCATCGATGGGTCGGGTCGGGCCGGTTCGCGGGTCACGCGTCGGCGCCGGTGGACGTGCGCGCTATGCGGCCGCGGATGGCGTACCAGCCCGCGACCAGCGCTGCGACGATCAGCGGCAGACACAGCACGGTGGTGCGTCCGGCGCCGCCGTCGGCGTACATGAGGACCAGGACGGAGGCGAGGAACGCCAGCGTCACGATCTCGGTCCAGGGGGAACCCGGCAGCCGGTAGGACGGCCGGGTCAGTTCGCCCTTCTGGGTCTTCCGCCAGAAGAGCGCGTGACAGATCATGATCATGCCCCAGGTCGCGAGGATGCCGATCGCCGCGAAGTTGAGGACGATCTCGAACGCGTCGGCGGGGACGACGTAGTTGAGGCCGACGCCGAGAACACAGATACCGCTGGTGAGCAGGATTCCGCCGAACGGGACCTGACTGCGGCTCATCTTCGCGGTGAACTTCGGGGCCGAGCCGCTCATGGCCATGGAGCGCAGGATGCGGCCGGTGGAGTACAGGCCGGAGTTGAGCGAGGACATGGCCGCGGTGAGGACGACCAGGTTCATCACGCCGCCGGCCGCGGGGACGCCGATGTTCGACAGGACGGTCACGAAGGGACTCTCGCCGGCGCTGTACTTGTTCCAGGGCAGCAGCATCGAGAGCAGGACGACGGAGCCGACGTAGAACAGGCCCACGCGCCACATGATCGAGTTGATCGCCTTCGGCATGATCTTCTCGGGGTTCTCGGTCTCACCGGCGGCCACGCCGACCAGCTCGACGGAGGCGTAGGCGAAGACGACGCCCTGGATGATCAGCAGCATGGGCAGCATGCCGTTGGGGAAGACACCGCCGTTGTCGGTGATCAGCGACGGGCCGGGGTGGTGGCCCGCGACCGGGTGCTGGGTGACCAGCAGGAAGATGCCGATGCACATGAAGACGACCAGCGCGCTGACCTTGACGATCGCGAACCAGAACTCCAGTTCGCCGAAGATCTTGACCGAGATCAGATTGACGGTCAACACGACGGCCAGGGCGATCAATGCGATCAACCATTGAGGGATGTCCGAGAACATGCCCCAGTAGTGGGTGTAGGTGGCGACCGCGGTGATGTCGGCGATACCGGTGGTGGCCCAGTTCAGGAAGTACATCCAGCCCGCGGTGTACGCGCCCTTCTCGCCGAGGAACTCCCTGGCGTACGACACGAAGGCGCCGGAGGACGGGCGGTACAGGACGAGTTCGCCGAGGGCGCGCACGACCAGGAAGGCGAAGACGCCGCACACGGCGTACGCGATGAAGAGGGAGGGCCCGGCGTCGGCGAGCCGGCCGCCCGCGCCGAGGAAGAGGCCGGTGCCGATGGCTCCGCCGATGGCGATCATGTTGACGTGCCGGTGCTTCAGGCCTTTGCTGTAGCCGGCGTCTCCGGCGTCGACATGGCCGGACGAGGGGCGCGTCTCGTCTTTGAGGTGCTGCTCGCTCACGCCTCGGGTCCGCCTTCCGTAGGGAGGTCGTCCGTCCGCTGGGGACGCACGATGTCGGTGAGGGTCGTCTCGACGCGGTCCAGGTGGTGGCTCATGGCCTCCACCGCGTCGTGTTCGGAACCGTCGATCAGCGCTTCGACGATGGCCCGGTGCTCCCGGTTGGACTGCTCGCGGCGGCCGCCCAGTTCGTTGAGGAAGGCCGACTGACGCGCCAGTGCGTCCCGGATCTCCTCGATGACCCGGCGGAAGACCGGGTTCTGGGCGGCCTCGGCCACGGCGAGGTGGAAGAGGGTGTCCATCGCGACCCACGCGGTGGTGTCCGTCTCCCGCTCCATGCGGTCGAGCAGGTGGGCCAGGTGGTCCAGGTTCTCCGGGGTGCGGCGGGCGGCCGCGTACCCGGCGACCGGGATCTCGATGTGCCGGCGCACCTCCAGCAGGTCGCTGGCCGCGTAGTCGCCGAACGTGGGGTCCTCGACGGCGTTCGCGACGACGAAGGTGCCCTTGCCGGTCCGGGAGACCGTGAGGCCCATCGTCTGCAGCGCGCGCAGCGCCTCGCGCAGCACGGGCCGGGACACCTCAAGGGTGCGGCACAGCTCGGCCTCGGAGGGGAGCTTGTCGCCTATGGCGTACTCGCCGCGTTCGATGGCGCCGCGGAGGTGGCCGAGAACCGCTTCCATGGCGCTCACGCGCCGGGGGCCCGGACCACCTGTCTGGCTGTCTGACAGGTTCACGGGAGCGATCCTGCGGGTTGCGTGCCAGGGCTGTCAAGGCATCGCGTAAGGAAACATTCACGGGGTGCGGCGCCTGAAAACAGGCATCCGCACCCCGTGGGTGATCAGCGGTGTTCGGTCAGGCGTCGAGCACGCCCGTGGCGAGCAGGCCGAGCAGGCCTACGCCGATCACGATCCGGTAGATCACGAAGGCGTTGAAGGAGTGCTTGGCGACGAACTTCAGCAGCCAGGCGATGGAGGCGTAGGCGACCACGAAGGAGACGATGGTGCCGACGGCCAGCGGGGCCGCGCCCACGCCCGCGCCGAGGGCGTCCTTGAGCTCGTAGATCCCGGCACCGGTGAGGGCCGGGATACCGAGGAAGAACGACAGCCGGGTGGCGGCGACGCGGTCCAGGTCCAGGATGAGCGCGGTGGACATGGTGGCGCCGGAGCGGGAGAAACCGGGGAAGAGCAGGGCGAGGATCTGGGAGCAGCCGACCCACATCGCGTCCTTGAACGAGGTGTCGTCCTCGCCGCGCTTGTGCCGGCCCATCTGGTCCGCGCACCACATCACGGCGGAGCCGACGATCAGTGAGCCGGCCACCACCCAGAGAGAGCCGAGCGCGCCGTCGATCAGCGGCTTGGCGGCCAGACCCACCAGGACGATCGGGACGGTGGCGGCGATCACCCACCAGGCGAACTTGTAGTCGTGGTGGTAGCGCTCCTCGCGGTTGGTCAGACCGCGGAACCAGGCGGAGACGATCCGCTTGATGTCCTTGAAGAAGTACACGAGCACGGCGGCGATGGCGCCGACCTGGATGACGGCGGAGAAGCCGACGACGGACTTGTCGTCGACCGGGATGTTCATGAGCCCCTCGGTGATCTTCAGGTGACCGGTGGAGGACACCGGGAGGAACTCGGTCACCCCCTCGACGACACCGAGGACGACGGCTTGACCGACGGAGATGGCGCTCATGGGATCCAGTTCTGGGTAAGAGTTGGTCGACAGTGCTGTAGACAGTCTTACTATGCCCGACCGTAGAGCAAGAGTCAGGCAAACAGCACGTCGGCGAGGGAGAACCCGGCGAACGCCGCCGCGAGCCCGGCCGCCACGCTGCCGACGACGTTGACGGCAGCGTAGAGCCCCGAGCCGGCCTCGGTCAGCCGCAGGGTCTCGTAGGAGAACGTCGAGTACGTCGTCAGCGCCCCGCAGAACCCGGTCCCCAGGAGAAGCTGCAGGTGAGGCCCGGCGGAGCCGGCGGAGACCGCGCCGGTCAGCAGTCCGAGGACCAGACTGCCGACGACGTTGACGACGAAGGTGCCCCAAGGGAAGACCGAGTCGTGGCGGGCCTGCACGGCACGGTCGGTGAGATAGCGCAGGGGTGCCCCGACCATGGCCCCCGCGATCACCAGGAGCCAGCTCACAATGAATTCTTACCCTTCGCTTCCCCTGTGTCCGAATCATCTGCGGAGCGCCCCACGTACCGGACCACCTCGCACTCCTCCAGCGTGACGAGGCCCTCGTCGACGAGTTCGTCGAGCTGCGGCAGGAACGCCCGCACCCGTTCCTCGGTGTCCACGACGACCACGGCCACGGGCAGGTCCTCGCTCAGGGACAGCAGGCGGGAGGTGTGGATGCGCGAGGAGGCGCCGAAGCCCTCGATGCCCCGGAAGACGCTGGCCCCGGCGAGCCCGGCCGCGTGCGCGCGGTGCACGATCTCGGAGTAGAGGGGCTTGTGGTGCCAGGTGTCGTCCTCGCCGATGTAGACGGTCAGCCGGAGGGCCCGGCCGGTGAGGGACGTCATCGCTGCCTCCCTACGATGATCCGGCGGGCGGCGGCCGAGGCGAGCCACACCGCGGCGAGGGCCGCGCACAGCGTCGCGGCGAGATAGGCCAGCCCGATGCCCAGGCGGCCGCCGTCGACCAGCTTGCGGATGTCGACGGCGTAGGTGGAGAAGGTGGTGAAGCCGCCGAGGACGCCGGTGCCGAAGAAGGGGCGGATCAGGCGGTGGGCGGCCCACACGTCGGTGATGAGCACCATGAACACGCCGATGACCGCGCAGCCGATGACGTTGGTCCAGAAGGTCGCCCAGGGGAAGGAGCCCGGCGGCGTGGGCCAGGCGAGGCTCAGCCCGTACCGGCCGCACGCGCCGAGGGCGCCGCCGATCGCGACCACCGCGACGACGGGCGCCTGGGCGCGCCACTCGGACCGCCCCCGCGGCGCGGGACGGACTCGGATGCTCTCGGCTTCCGGGGCTGTCATGCTCGTACGTCTCCTGTTCGGCCGACCCGACGGGTGATCACGGCCGGGCACCAGGGTACCGTCGCACCGCCGAACCCCGTGTTCACCAGCCCTTCTCGAACACCCGGGACACCTCGGCGATGCGGATCTCGTCGCGCCGGTAGCAGACGCGGCACCGCACGCGGCGGGTGCGCAGCAGGCCGAGGCGGGTGAGGAAGTCCAGGTGGGCGCGGGCGGTCCGGTGGGGCACGCCCAGCTTGGCGGCCACGGCCCGCGCGGTGACACCGGTCTCGGCGAGGTCACCAGGGCCGTGGGCCGGGAAGTGGGCCGCCGGGTCCTTGAGCCATTCCAGGATCGTCTTCCGCATCCGGCCCGAGGGAGTTCCCGTCATCCGTCCACCCTCCGTCCCGGCCTCCTCGTACGCAGTGTTCCCACTGTGGCCCGGGCGACGCCGCCGCGTCCGGGACTCGCCCGCCGTTGTCCGGTACGCGGCGCAGGGCGGCCGAGGAGCGTCCGGCGCGGCCCCCGAACAGGGAGAGGGCCCGGCCGCCCCTTACGGCCGGGCCCCGCGGTGTGGTTCAGCGGTGGCTGAACCACGTCATGGAGGACAGCGCCTTGTCGTCGTAGCCGAACAGGGCCTGGTTCTCCCAGCCGTTGCCCGAGGTGGCGTCGGTCGGGTCCCAGCCGTTGCCGGTGACGGCGGTCCAGGTGGCCTCCCAGTAGAAGACACCGAGGCCTCGGTGGTTCGGGACGGCCTCCACGATGCTCGCCACGTCGTTCATCCACTTGGTCTGGCCGGCCACCGTCGCCGGGTAGCCGGAGACCAGCTTGGCGGTGGTGTCGATCTGGTTCTCCAGCGAGTCGTCGTTGGCCAGCGTGAAGGGGTAGGCGGTCTCGGCGACGAAGACGGGCTTGCCGTAGCGGGAGGCAGCGTCGTCCAGGGTGGTCTGGAAGTCGGAGAGCGGGCCGTGCCAGTAGCCGTAGTACGACAGGCCGATCGCGTCGAACTTCACGCCATTGGCGACCGCGTTGTCGAAGAACGTCTCGGTGCCAGCCTTGTCCCCGCCCTTGGCCAGGTGCAGCGCGACGACCGTGGCGGAGCTGACCGCCTTGGCGGCGTCGTAGCCCGAGTTGAGCAGACCGGCGAGCTGGCTCCAGTTGGACGTGGATCCCTCGGACCACAGGATGCCGCCGTTGATCTCATTGCCGATCTGGACCATGTCGGCGGTGGTGCCTTGAGCCTTCAAGGCGTTCAACACGTCGTACGTGTGGTTGTACACATCAGTCTTGAGTTGACTGTATGTATGGCCCATCCATGCGGCCGGCTTGGTCTGGGCGCCGGGGTCGGCCCAGGTGTCCGAGTAGTGGAAGTCGACCAGGAGCTTCATGCCCTGCGCCTTGATGCGCTTGGCCATGGCGAGGACGTGCGTCTTGTCGTTGAAGCCGTCCGCCGGGTTCACCCAGACCTTCAGGCGGGCGTAGTTCATGCCGTACGACTTCAGGACGGCGAGCGCGTCGCTGGTGGTGCCCGAACTGGTCTTGTAGACACCGCCCTTGGCCTCGCTCTTGGCGAGGGAGGAGATGTCGGCGCCGTGGATGGACGTGCCGGTGGTGCCGGACGTGAAGGTCAGATCGTCGACGTTGATCCAGTTGCCGGCGTTCGCGTCACTGTTGATGCTGATGGTGCACTGATTGTTCGTCACATTGATCGGCGTGACGATACGGATCCATCCACTGGACGAGATGGGCAGATCGGTGCGCTGCTCCGAACTCCCGCAATTCTTGAGGGCTATGTACGCGGCGTTCTGCCCGCCGCTGGAGCGGACCCAGGCGGTCAACGTGTAGGTGCCGTTGGTCAGGCCCGACAGGTACTGGTACGTCTCCACCTTGTAGGCGGAGGCCGAGTAGTGGGTGAGGCGGTAACTGCCGCTGTGGCCGCCGGACTCGGTGTACGAGGCGCCGGTGTCGCCGTACTCGGACCAGCCGGAGGGGGTGGCGGTGCCGGTGCCGTCGGCCTCGAAGCCGCCGTTGGTCAGCGTGCTCGCGGCGTGCGCGGCCTGCGCGGGCAGGAAGGAGAGGGCGAGCCCGGCCGTGAGCGGCAGCAGCAGGGCTCTGATGGTGCGTCTGGGATGGAACTTCATCGTCCGTCGTCCCTTCGACGTAACTGGGGAGGGGGTCCTCCGGTGGGGCCGGAGGAGAACCCCTCCGCCCACGGCTCTCGTGGCACACGCGGGCGGAGGGGAGCCTGCTCAGCCGTCGAGTCGTACGACCCGGACGGCCCCCGCCGGGACCGGGAGGCGGCCCGCGGCGCGTTCGCCCGTCAGCAGCTCGGTGCCGGGCGTGTCCAGCGGCACCTTGGTGTCGCCGGCGGTGTGGTTGATCGCGAAGAGGTAGGTGCCGGACTCGCCGCTGCGGCGCACCACTTCGACGTCCCGGGGCAGGTCGGCGCGCGGGGTGAGCCGGGCGTCGTCGGCCGCCCAGCCGACAAGTGCGTCCAGGCCCTGGGCGTCGAGGCGGGTGGAGACGTACCAGGCGGTGCCCTTGCCGAGCCGGTGCCGGGTGACGGCCGGGCGCCCCGCGGTGAGTCCGTCGGCGTAGGTCCACACGGTCTCGGCGCCGCGCGGCACGACGAACTCCGTCCACACGTCCCCGGACAGCTCGGAGCCGTCGGGGCCGCTCAGCCGCACCCGCTCGTCCTTCAGCAGCGGCGAGAACTCCTCCACCGTCAGGCCGAGGACGTCGCGCAGCGCGCCCGGGTAGGCGCCCTCGTGCACGGCGTCGTGCTCGTCGACGATGCCGGAGAAGTACGACACCACGAGCGTGCCGCCGTTCTCGACGTACTCCCGGACGTTGTTCCCGGCCGCCTCCGTCATCAGGTACAGGGCCGGTACGACGACAAGGGGATAGGCCGACAAGTCGGCTTCCGGGTGGGCGAAGTCGACCGTGAGGTGGCGGTCGTAGAGGGCCTCGTAGAAGGAGTCGGCGCGCTCGCGCGCGTCGTGGTCCTCGCTGGGACGCCAGGCGAGATTCTGCGCCCACCAGGACTGCCAGTCCCACAGCATGGCGGCGTCGGCCTGGGTGCGGGTGCCGCGGACGGTGCGCAACGAGTCGATGGACGCCCCGAGTTCGACGACCTCGCGCCACACCCGGGTGTCGGTGCCGCCGTGCGGCAGCATCGCCGAGTGGAACTTCTCGGCGCCGCGCCGGGACTGGCGCCACTGGAAGAACATCGCGCCCTCGGAGCCGCGGGCCACATGGGCGAGGGAGTTGCGGGCCATCTGGCCGGGGGCCTTGGCGGGGTTGCGGGGCTGCCAGTTGATGCCCGAGGTGGAGTGCTCCAGCAGCAGCCAGGGCGAGCCGCCCGCGACGGAACGCGTGATGTCGGCGGCCATCGCGAGATTGACGTGGGTGCGGCGGCCGTCGGTGATCAGGTAGTGGTCGTTGGTGACGAGGTCGACCTCGCGGCCCCAGGCCCAGTAGTCGATCGAGTCGCACTGGCTGAGCGCGGTCATGAAGTTGGTGGTGACCGGGACGCCGGGTGAGAGGCGGTGCAGGATGTCGCGTTCGGCGCGGAAGTTCTCGCGGATGGTCGCGTCGGCGAACCGCTTGTAGTCCAGGGCCTGGCCAGGGTTGCCGACGGTCGGGGTGGCCCGGGGCGGGTTGATCTGCTCGAAGCTCGTGTAGCGCTGGCCCCAGAATGCCGTTCCCCAGGCCTCGTTGACCGCGTCGACCGTGCCGTAGGTCCGCGCGAGCCAGCGGCGGAAGTGGGCGGCGCAGGAGTCGCAGTAGCAGGCCGAGACGGGGACGCCGTACTCGTTGTGCACGTGCCACAGGGCGAGGGCGGGGTGGTCGCCGTAGCGTTCGGCGAGCTTCACGGTGATCGCCTTGGCTGCGGCCCGGTAGTCGGCGTTGCTGTGGCAGATCGCGCCGCGCGAGCCGAACTCGTGGCGCATGCCCTCGGCGGTCACCGGCAGGGCCTCGGGGTGCGCCCGGTAGAACCAGGCGGGCGGGGCCACGGTGGGCGTGCCGAGGTCGACGCGGATGCCGTTGTCGTGCAGCAGGCCGATGATCCGGTCCAGCCAGCCGAAGTCGTACTCCCCCGGGGCCGGCTCCAGCAGGGCCCAGGAGAAGATCCCGACGCTGACCATCGTGACGCCGGCCTCCCGCATCAGCCGGACGTCCTCCTGCCAGACGCTTTCCGGCCACTGCTCGGGGTTGTAGTCGCCACCGAAGGCGAGCCTGGTGAGGCCCCTGGGGCTGGTGTCCGGCATGGATGTCTCCCGCTTAATCGATCATTTGGGAACGTGCACACACAACGGCAGCGGTGCAAGCCCAACATAACCGCACAGCAACAACCATTGACAAGTGTCCGGGATGTTTCTCTACTGTGAACGCTCACAGAAGCATGGCAGGGGCTCGCGACGGGCGAGCACCCGGGTCATGTGAACGTGCACAACGCACATCTGCATGGCAGGTCCCCGCAGCGGGCGGGGACCCAGGTCAGGGGAGAAACCATGCCGCACACGAAGCGCCGTCGCCTCGTGACAACCGCCCTCGCCGTCGCGCTGGGCGCGACCACCCTCGCCGCCTGCGGCTCCGGGGACGACAGCAAGTCCGAGTCCGGTCCGGTCTCGCTGACGTACTGGACCTGGACGCCCGGCATGGACAAGGTCGTGGACCTGT
Source organism: Streptomyces camelliae (assembly GCF_027625935.1). NCBI lineage: Bacteria > Bacillati > Actinomycetota > Actinomycetes > Kitasatosporales > Streptomycetaceae > Streptomyces > Streptomyces camelliae. The sequence goes on along the minus strand of NZ_CP115300.1, from coordinate 8,090,500 downwards.
GGAACAAGGGGCCGGGCAAGAAGGACCAGATCACCGTCACGGCGAAGAAGCAGGCCGGCGGCGACACTCTGGTCACCAAGATCCTCACCGCGCACAAGGCGAAGCAGGCCCCGGACCTGGTGCAGGCCGAGTACCAGGCACTGCCGACCCTGGTCAGCAATGGCGCGCTGGCCGACATCTCCAAGCAGGTCGGCGACGTCAAGGGCAAGTTCGCCGACGGCGTCTGGCAGCAGACCACGCTCGGCACGGACGCCGTCTACGCGATCCCGCAGGACATCGGCCCGATGATGTTCTACTACCGCGAGGACCTGTTCAAGCAGTACGGCCTGACGGTCCCGACCACGTGGGACCAGTTCGCCCAGGTCGCCCGCCAGCTGAAGCAGAAGGCCCCGGACAAGTCCCTGACCACCTTCTCCGCCAACGACTCCGGTCTCTTCGCGGGCCTCGCCCAGCAGGCCGGCGCCAAGTGGTGGACCACCTCCGGCAGCAAGTGGAAGGTCGCGATCGACGACCCGGCCACGCAGAAGGTCGCCAAGTTCTGGGGCGGGCTGGTCAAGGAGGGCGTCATCGACAACCAGCCGATGTACACCCCGTCCTGGAACAAGGCTCTCGACACCGGTAAGCAGATCGCCTGGGTGAGCGCCGTGTGGGCGCCGGGCACGCTGACCACGGCCGCGCCCGACACCAAGGGCAAGTGGGCCATGGCCCCGCTGCCGCAGTGGTCGGCGACCCAGGACGTGACCGGCAGCTGGGGCGGCTCCTCGACGGCCGTGACCACCGACTCCGCACACAAGGACGCCGCCGCCAAGTTCGCCGCCTGGCTGAACACCGACCACGACGCCCTCGACGCGCTGGCGAAGGACAGCGGCATCTACCCGGCCTCGACGTCCGCACAGCTCAGCGGCGCGTTCTCGAACCCGCCGGACTACTTCTCCAACCAGGCCGACTTCTACCCGAAGGCCGCCGAGATCGCCAAGACCACCGCGCCGTCGGCCTGGGGCCCGAACGTGAACGTCGCGTACGCGACCTTCAACGACGCGTTCGGTGCCGCCGCCAAGAACAAGTCGGACTTCTCCGCCGCCCTGAAGCAGATGCAGGACGCCACGGTCGCCGACATGAAGAAGCAGGGCTTCGAGGTCTCCCAGTGACAAGCCCCGCAAGCCGGAAGTCGTACGGGGTCAAGGGGGCCCCGTACGCCTTCCTTCTCCCCGCCACCGTTCTGTTCGCCCTCTTCTTCGCGCTGCCCATCGGCTACGCCGTCTTCCTCAGCTTCCGCAAGGTGCACGTCTCCGGGCTCGGGCTCGGTGCGAACGCCCGCAAGGAGGTCTGGGCCGGCGTCGAGAACTACACCGGCGCCTTCAAGGACAGCGAGCTGCTGCACGGCGCGCTGCGGGTGCTCGGCTACGGCTGCATCGTCGTCCCGGTGATGCTGGGCCTCGCCCTGCTGTTCGCGCTGATGCTGGACTCCGACAAGGTGCGGTTCACCCCGTTCACCCGGCTCGCGATCTTCCTGCCGTACGCCATCCCCGGTGTGGTGGCGGCGCTGCTGTGGGGCTTCCTGTACCTGCCGGACGTGAGCCCCTTCTACTACGTCCTCGCCAAGCTCCACCTGCCGCAGCCGAACCTGCTGGACGGCGGTCCGCTCTATCTCGCCCTGTCGAACATCGCGGTCTGGGGCGGCACCGGCTTCAACATGATCGTCATCTACACCTCGCTGAAGTCCATACCGGCCGAGGTGTACGAGGCGGCAAGGCTGGACGGCGCCACGCCGCTGCAGATCGCCCTGAAGATCAAGATCCCGATGGTGGCGCCCTCACTGGTGCTGACCTTCTTCTTCTCGATCATCGCGACACTCCAGGTGTACAACGAGCCGACCACCCTCAAACCGCTCACCAACTCCGTCGACACGAGCTGGAGTCCGCTGATGAAGGTGTACCAGGACGCCTTCCACCGGAACGACATCTACTCGGCGGCCGCCGAGGCGGTCCTGATCGCCCTGGTCACGCTGGTCCTGTCGTTCGGTTTCCTGCGGGCCGCGAACCGCCGCAACAAGCAGGAGGCGCGATGAGCACCCTCGCCGTCCACAAGGCCGCCCCGGCGGCCGGCACCACACCCGGTACGGCACGGCGCCCGCCGCTGCGCCGCCGGATCGCGCTGGTGCCGACGATCACCCTGCTGCTCGGCGCGATCTACACGCTGCTGCCGGTCGCCTGGGTGGTGATCGCGTCCACCAAGTCCGGGCACGAGCTGTTCTCCACCTTCACCTTCCTGCCCGGCACCGGGTTCACGCAGAACATCAAGGACCTGAACGCCTACCGGGGCGGCATCTACTGGAGCTGGATGGGCAACTCCGCCCTGTACTCCGGTGTCGGCGCCCTGCTGTCCACGGCCGTGTCGGCGTTCAGCGGCTACGCGCTCGCGACCTACCGATTCAAGGGCCGCGAGACGATCTTCAACGTGCTGCTCGCGGGCGTCCTGATGCCGCCGGTGATCCTCGCCGTCCCGCAGTACCTGCTGCTGGCGAAGGCCAACCTCACGGACTCCTACCTGTCCGTGCTGCTGCCGCAGATCCTCTCCCCGTACGGCGTCTACCTCGCCCGGATCTACGCCTCCGCCGCCGTCCCCACCGATGTGGTGGAGGCCGGCCGGATGGACGGGGCGAGCGAGTGGCGGATCTTCACCCGCATCGCGCTGCCGATGATGATCCCGGGCATGGTCACGGTGTTCCTGTTCCAGTTCGTCGCGATCTGGAACAACTTCCTGCTGCCGTACATCATGCTCAGCGACGACAACAAGTTCCCGCTCACGCTGGGTCTGTACACGCTGCTGGAACAGGGCTCCAACACGCCGGCTCTCTACACGCTGGTGATCACGGGCGCGTTCCTCGCGGTCCTCCCGCTGATCGCGCTGTTCCTGATCATTCAGCGGTTCTGGAGCCTCGACCTGCTCTCCGGGGCCGTAAAGTCATGACCATGGGCAATCCGGGGGGCCGGCGCAAACCGCCGACGATCCACGACGTGGCGCGCGAGGCAGGCGTCTCGCGCGGCACCGTCTCGCGCGTGCTCAACGGCGGGCACTACGTCAGTCCCGCCGCGCAGGAGGCGGTCAATGCCGCCATACGCAAGACCGGGTACGTCGTGAACCGGCACGCCCGTTCGCTGATCACCGGGCGGTCCGACTCGGTCGGCTTTCTGCTGACCGAGCCGCAGGAGCGGTTCTTCGAGGACCCCAACTTCAATGTCCTGCTGCGCGGTTGCACCCAGGCGCTGGCCGCGCACGACGTGCCGCTGCTGCTGATGCTGGCGGGCACGGAGGACGAGCGGCGGCGCATCACGCGGTACATCACCGCCGGGCACGTCGACGGGGTGCTGCTGGTCTCCAGCCACTCCGGTGACCCGGTCGCGGAGGAGCTGCGGGAGGCGGGCGTGCCGCTCGTCGCCTGCGGCAAGCCCATCGGCCTGGGCTCCAAGGTGAGTTACGTGGCCGCCGACGACCGGGACGGCGCCCGGGACATGGTCCGGCACCTGCTGTCGCTGGGACGGCGGCGGATCGGTGTGGTCACCGGTCCGCTGGACACTCCCGGTGGTGTGGAGCGGCTCGCCGGGTACAAGGAGGTGCTCGCCGAGGCGGGCATCGGGGTCGACGAGCAGCTCATCGTCTCCGGTGACTACAGCCGGGCGAGCGGTGAGGCGGGCGCGGAGCGGCTGCTGGCGCAGGCACCGGACATGGACGCGGTGTTCGTGGCCTCCGACCTGATGGCGCAGGGCGTGCTGGCGGCGCTGCACCGGGCCGGCAAGGGGGTGCCGGATGACATCGCTGTCGGAGGTTTCGACGACTCGCCGGCGGCGACGGCCGCGACGCCGGAGCTCACCACGATCCGGCAGCCGTGGGACCGGATCAGCAGTGAGATGGTGCGGGTGCTGCTTGCGCAGATGGGCGGGGAGGATCCGGCGGCGGTGATTCTTCCTACGGAGTTGGTGCGGCGCGAGTCCGCTTGAGCGATGGCGACCAGTGGGGTGCCGGGAAGGCCGTCAGGCGTCTGCGGCGTCGTTGTGGCTGGTCGCTCCCCCACGTTCTCGGCTTCGCTCGAACAGGGGGGACCCCCATCGCGGCGGAGCCGCACATTCAACACGGCCCCGCGCTCCTTCGGGGCGCTACCAGCCCTGTCTCGTAAGCGAGGACGACGGCCTGGGCGCGGTCCCGTAGGCCCAGCTTGGCGAAGATGCGGGCCACGTGGGACTTGATCGTGGCCTCGCTCAAGGTCAGTTCGGTGGCCAGTTCCGTGTTGGACAGGCCTCGGCCCATCAGGGTCAGCACCTCGCGCTCGCGCGGGGTGAGAGCGGCCAGGTCGGCGGGCGGGGCCTCGGCCGTGTGCCGGGCCTCGGCCGCGTACCGCTCCACCAGGCGCCGGGTGATCTGCGGGGCCAGCAGGGCGTCGCCGGTGCCGACCAGGCGTACGGCCGCAGCGAGGTGCTCCGGGGTGACGTCCTTGAGCAGGAAGCCGCTGGCGCCGATCGACAGGGCCTCGTAGACGTAGCGGTCCAGGTCGAACGTGGTCAGCATGAGTACCCGGCAGTCGGGGACCCGCTCCAGGATGCGCCGGGTGGCCGCCAGGCCGTCCATGACCGGCATGCGGATGTCCATCAGCACGACGTCCGGGCGCAGTTCCCGCACCGCGGCGACCGCCTCGGCGCCGTCGGCTGCCTCGCCCACCACCTCGATGCCCCGGGCGGTGAGGATCAGCCGGAAGCCGGTGCGGATCAGGGTCTGGTCGTCGGCGATCAGGACGCGGGGCGCCCACTCGGGGGTGTCCGGCGTCATGGGCGGTCCAGCGGGATGCGGGCGCGGACGCGGTAGCCACCGCCGAGCCGGCGCCGGGCGTCGAAGTCACCGCCGTAGACGGCGACCCGTTCGCGCAGCCCGAGCAGGCCGCGGCCGGTGCCCTCGCCGCGCGGTCTCGGCGCGGCCGGTGCGTCACCGGTGAGCACGCTGGGGCCGGAGTTGAGCACCTCGACGCGCAGGGCGTGGTCGGCATAGCGCACGCTCACCTCCGCCGTGCCGCCGTCGCCGTGCCGGAGCGCATTGGTCAGGGCCTCCTGGATGATGCGGTAAGCGGTCACGTCGATGCCCTGGGGCAGCGGGCGCGGCTCGCCCGAGACGCGGACCTCGACGGGGAGTCCCGCGAACGATATCCGGTCCACCAGGGAGCCGAGCCGGTCGAGGCCGGGCTGCGGGGCGAGCGGGGTGCTCGACCGGTAGGCGCCCGGTCCGGCGTCGGTGTCGGCTTCCGTGCCGTCCGGGGCCGGTGCCAGCAGGCCCAGCAGGTGTCTGAGGTCGGTCATGGCGCCCCGGCCGGCGTCCTCGACGGCTCTGAGCGCGGTCGCGGCCTCGTCCGGCATGGTGCCCAGCACCTCGCGCGCGGCGCTCGCCTGGACGACCATGAGGCTGACGTTATGACTGACGATGTCGTGCAGCTCCCGGGCGATCCGGTCGCGTTCAGCCGCGATGGCGGCCTCGGCGGCGCTCTCCCGCTCCCGCTCCAGCAGCCAGCCGCGCTCCCCGACCGCCGCCTGCCAGCGGCGCCGGGTGCGCACCAGGGCCACCGTCAGCCCCACCACGGCGGCGCTCGCCCCCGCGCGCGCCGCCGTCAGCACCTCGTACTCCCCCATGCCGTTCATGGTCGCAGACGGCACTGACATCAGCATCGACCTGGGGATTCAGTGGTCTGCATCCGTGGGATGAGGCCCTGCCGGCGGGGCAGCCGCAACCGGTCAGGATCGGAGAAGCCGCCACCGGCTCCGCCGCCCTAGCGTGAAGTGCACCGGCGGTCAGGGCCGCCGGACCCTGTTTCGTGAAGGAGTGAGTGCCATGACCGCGGGCGTGCAGACGATCATCTACCCCGTCAAGGACCCGAAGGCCGCCAAGGCGCTGTTCACCGCCCTGCTGGGCGTCGAGCCGTACGCCGACGAGCCGTACTACATCGGCTTCAAGGCCGCCGGGCAGGACGTCGGGCTCGACCCGAACGGGCATGCGCAGGGCCTGACCGGGCCGGTGCCGTTCTGGCACGTCACCGATCTGCGCGAGCGCCTCGCGGCTCTGGTGGAGGCGGGCGCCGAGGTGCTCCAGGACGTGCGGGACGTCGGCAACGGCCGGCTGATCGCCTCCGTGAAGGACCCCGACGGCAACCTGATCGGTCTCCTCCAGGACCCCGCCGCCTGAGCCCCGGCCGGCCGCCCGCACCCCACACTAGTTGCACACTCAACGATTGGCCGGATCGGTGCTACGGTGCGGGTATGGCAGTCAAGACGGCCGACGCCCGGCTCGAAGAACGGTGGCGGGACATCCTCGCCGTCCACGCGCGCACGATGTGCGAGATCGACCGGGCCCTGCATCCGCACGGGCTGGGCGCCAGCGACTTCGAGGTGCTGGACATCCTGGCGACCGAGTCGCCCGCCGAGGGCGACCAGTGCCGGGTGCAGAACCTGGTCGGCCGGGTCCACCTCAGCCAGAGCGCGCTGTCCCGGCTGATCGGCCGGCTGGAGAAGGACGGACTGGTCGAGCGCTCGGTGTGCGCGGAGGACCGGCGCGGGGTGTGGGTGGCGCTCACCCCCAAGGGCCGCCGGCTGCACACCGAGGTACGGCCGCTGCAGCGCGCGGTGCTGGAGCGCATGCTGGCCGAGCAGGAACGTGAGGCGAGAGCGGCGCGGCGGGAGACCTAGAGCATCAGCTCGGTTCCGTCCGGCAGCACCTCCACCCCCTCCTCGGCGGTACGCGCGCGTGCCGGTGATGCGGGGTCGAGCAACGGGTTGGTGTGGTCGAGGTGGGTGTAGACCCGGCGCACCCCGAGGTGACGGGCGAGGGCGGCGAGGGTGCCGTCCGGGCCCGTCACCGGCAGATGTCCGCCGGCCGGCTGCCCGGCCCCGGACCGCGGCACCGTACCCGTCTCGTCCGCCGTGTAGCGGGTGCCGTCCAGCAGCACACAGTCGGCCTCGGCGCACAGCTCGTCCAGCTCCGCGCTCCAGGTGTCCACACCGGGCGCGTACAGCAGTACTCCCCCGCTGGCGAGATCCTCGATGCGGTACGCCGTGACCCATGGGCCGGCCGGCTGGGGCACCTGGGCCGGTACGTACGCCGGGATCTTCGCGCCCGCCGCGTGGGCCGTGACCACCAGCCCGCCGGCCAGCACGAAACCGCCGTCGGCCAGGCTGTCCGCCCACTCCCAGGGGGCGTGACGGTCCAGTGCGGCGCGGACGGGGGCGAGGACGGCACGGACCGGCGGAGCCGCGTAGACCTTCAGGCCGGCCGCTCCGCGCAGTTCGGCCAGGCCGCTGACATGGTCGGCCTCGGCGTCGGTGAGCAGGACACCGCGCAGCGGGGTGTCCCGGGTGCCGGGGCCGGGGCGCAGCGCGAGTGTGGCGGTGAGCTGGACACGCAGATCGGGCGAGGCGTTCAGCAGCCACCAGTCGCGGCCGTTGCCGGTGACGGCGGCGCACTCCCGGGTGCGGGAGGGCAGCGTGCCGGCCCGGGCGGCCGTGCACAGTGCGCAGGCGCAGTTCCACTGCGGGAAGCCGCCGCCGGCGGCGGTGCCCAGCAGGACGACCCTCACGACCATCGGCTCCTTCGCGCGCGTCCGGTTGTGTCTCCGGTGGGGTCTTCCCGCGCAGGGGTGGATGACCACCCTGGTTCAGGGCGCAGTTCCGGTCGTTCGGTCGTCCGAGGGAGTTCCTTCGAGGCGCCGATCACCGAGCCAGGAGCGTGCGTACCCCCTGTGCCGTCAGCGTCAGAGCGTGGGCGGAGTTGCCGTCGATGGCGAGGCACAGGTCCTCGTCGGGCCACTGGGCGGCCAGTGCGCCGAGTGGTATCAGGCGGTAGCGGGAGACGAACGGCAGCAGCCGGGCCAGTTCGTCCTCCGTGGTGAACACGGGGACGACCGGGTCGCCTCCGGGTGCTTCGAGGACCGGCAGGGCCACGGTCTCGGGGGCTGTGCCCTCGCTGTCGGCCTCGTCGTCCGGCACCGGGACGAGCACGTCACTGTGGGCGAGGGTGTCCAGCGCGGCCTGGTCCTCGGTGTTCACGACCAGCGCGTCCAGCGCCTTCCGGGCCGGCGTCGCCGGGTCGTTGTGTGCGGCGGATGTGTCCATGGCGGATCCCCAGGTAGCTACGGTGCGGCCTCCCGGGCCGGTCCGTGCCCGGGCGCTCCCGGCTCGCGTACCCGCTGGGATCCCGGGCATGCGTGAGGATCGTACGGAGGTCTGGTGACCGTGCGCGCATGCCGCCTAGCGTGTCCGTATGCCGATGCAACCCTGGTTCCGCGAGGCCAAATTGGGCATCTTCGTCCACTGGGGCGTCTACGCGGTGGGCGGAGTCCCGGAGTCCTGGTCGTTCTACACCGGGCAGGTCTCCCACGAGCGGTACATGAAGCAGCTGGACGGCTTCACGGCGTCCCGTTACGACCCGCGCGCGTGGGCGGAGCTGTTCGCCCGCGCCGGTGCCCGATACGCCGTGCTCACCGCGCGCCATCACGACGGGGTGGCCCTGTGGGACAGCGCGCAGGGCGGCCTGGACGTGGTCCGCCACACCCCTGCGGGGCGCGATCTGCTCGCCGGGTACGCGGACGCGCTGCGCGAGCGCGGACTGAGGGTGGGCCTGTACTACTCCCACTCGGACTGGAACCACCCCGACTACGCGAGCCTCCGGCACCCCGGACCGGACCAGGAGCCCGCGAACCCCCTCTCCCACGCCCAGCCCGGTCAGGAGGACCCGGCGGCCTGGACGCGCTACCTCGCCTACCGGGACGGCCAGGTTGGGGAGCTGGTCGACCGGTACCGGCCGGATCTGCTGTGGTTCGACGGCGAGTGGGAGCGCACCGAGGAGCAGTGGGGGCTGGACGCGCTGGCCGCGCTGATCCTGGCCGGGAACCCGGACACGGTCCTCAACGCGCGGATGCTCAGCCACGGCGACTACGCCACCCCGGAGCAGGGTGTGCCGCTTCAGGCCCCCGACGGACCATGGGAGTTGTGCCTCACGGTCAACGACTCCTGGGGCTTCCAGCACCAGGACCACAACCACAAGTCCGTGCGCCAACTGGTGCGCTACTTCACGGAGACGATCGGCGCGGGCGGCAATCTGCTGCTCGACGTGGGCCCGCGCGAGGACGGCACGATCCCGGCGGAACAGGCGGAACGGCTGACGGGGCTCGGGGCGTGGATCGCCCGGCACGCCGAGGCCGTGTACGGCACGGGTGCGGGGCTGCCGCCCGGGCACCACTACGGCCCGAGCACGCTGTCGGCCGACCGCCGGACGCTGTATCTCGTCTGCTTCGACACCCCGCGCGAGACGGTGTCGGTGCGCGGGCTGCGCAACCGGGTGCGGCGGGTGAGCGTGCTGGGTACGGGTGCCGAGCTGGGCCACCGGGTCACCGGCGGGCTGGCCGACGTACCGGGCGTGACCTGGCTGGACGCGCCGGCGGCGCGGGACGTGGACGAGTACGCCACCGTACTCGCCGTGGAACTCGACGGTGAGCTGGATCTGTACCGGGGTACGGGGCGGGCCTGACGCGGCCGCCGGCCGGGCCGCGTCAGCGGCTCACGGGCCGGGCTCCGCGAGCAGGCCGGCGATGGTGGTGACCCGGATCAGCGGCCGGTAGAGGTCCATCAAGTGAAGGGCCTTGCGGTGCGAGTCGTCGTCCGCGCCCGCGCAGGCGTCGGCGACCACGAGCACCTCGGTGCCGGCGTCGGCGGCGGCCAGGGCGGTGGACAGCACACAGCAGTCGGTGCTGACCCCGGCCAGGACCAGGCGGCCGCCGGGGCCGAGGCGGGCGGCGAGTTCCGGGGTCCATTTGCCGAAGGTGGTGGTGTCCAGGACGTCCGACTGGGAGGCGAACTCGCCGTCCAGGTCCCAGAGTTCGGCGTCCGGGGGCCGGCGGGCGAAGGGCCAGCGGTCGTAGTACGCCCGCCAGGCCCCGGTCGGCCGCTCGGGGGCCAGGAAGCGGGTGAAGGTCACGCGCCCGGCGAAGGCCGGCAGGAGGGTGCGTACGCCCGCGGCCGCGTCGGCGAACCGAGGGGTGGCCCACGGGCTCGCCGGGTCGGCGAAGACGCGCTGCATGTCGATGACGGCGAGGTGTCCGGCGGTCATACGCGGACCGCTCCCTCGTTCGGTGCCTGGCTCGGCGCCTGGGCCTCCTGGGCGCGGACCCGGCCCCGGCCGAGCAGCAGGGTGCCGAGGAAGGCGAGGGCCAGGGCTGCCAGGACACCCAGGTTGGCGTACGCCCAGGCGCCGGTCCTGCCGCCGAGGCCGAGCGGCCCGAGCAGATAGCCCTGCCAGGTGAGCCAGCTCGCGGCGGTGTTGGTGACCAGGCCCCAGCCGGCGGCGGTGGCGGCGAGGGTGAGCAGCAGGGGTGTCAGGGGGAGGTCGCCGTAGCGGCCGTGCGGGCGGTACAGGTCGCCGTCGTCGTAGTCGCGGCGGCGCAGGGCCAGGTCGGCGAGCATGATGCCGCACCAGGCGGCGATGGGTACGCCGAGCGTGGTGAGGAAGCCCATGAACTGGCCGAGGAAGTCACCGGCGAAGAACACGATGTACACCGAGCCGGCGATCATCAGGGCGCCGTCGAGGAGCGCGGCCAGATAGCGGGGCACGGGCAGGCCTGCGGAGAGCAGGGCCAGGCCGGAGGAGTAGATGTCGAGGACGGCGCCGCCGACCAGGCCGAGGACGGCGACGACGGCGAACGGCACCAGGAACCAGGTGGGCAGGATCGTGGTGAGCGCGCCGATCGGGTCGGCGGCGACGGCCTTGCTCAGCGCCTGCGAGGAACCGGCCAGCAGCAGGCCGAAGACCAGCAGGAGCAGTGGGGCGGCGCAGGCGCCGAAGGTGGTCCAGCCGATCACGCCCCTGCTGGACGCGTTCCTGGGCAGATAGCGGGAGTAGTCGGCGGCGGCGTTGACCCAGCCGAGGCCGAAGCCGGTCATCATGAACACCAGGGCGCCGATGAACTCCTGCGGGGAACCGGCCGGGATCGCGCTGACGCCGGCCCAGTGGATGTGGTCGGCGACGAGGGCGATGTAGACGACGGTGAGGACGCCCGTGATCAGGGTGATCGCGGTCTGCAGCCGCATGATGAGGTCGAAGCCCATGACCCCGCCGACGACGGTCAGCGCGGCGACCACGACGAGGGCGACCACCTTGGTCCCGGTGCCGCCGCCCCAGCCGAGACGGCCGAAGACGGTCGCGGTGGCCAGGGTGGCGAGCGCGGTGAGCACGGTCTCCCAGCCGACGGTGAGCACCCAGGAGATCACGGACGGCAGCCGGTTGCCGCGCACTCCGTACGCGGCGCGGCTGAGCACCATCGTCGGTGCCGAGCCGCGTTTTCCGGCGACCGCGATGAACCCGCACAGCAGGAACGAGACGACGATGCCCAGCACGCCGGCGGCGAGGGCCTGCCAGAAGGAGATGCCGAAGCCGAACGCGAAGGCGCCGTAGCTCAGGCCGAGGACGGACACGTTGGCCCCGAACCAGGGCCAGAACAGCGTGCGCGGGGTGCCCTTGCGCTCCGCGTCCCCGATCACGTCGAGGCCGTGTGCCTCCACCTGGATCGGCCGGCCGGGGGATCTGTCGCCGACGGGGTCCTGCGCACGCGTCATGACCGAACCACCTGCCCTGCCTGTCCGGAAGTTTCTCGATCACGCTAGGCCGGTGCCGTGGGGGCGTCAATCGACGCCCGCGGATCGTCCACGCGGGCCGGGGGTTTCATGACCGCCCGCGCCGACGTGGGTTCCTGGGTCGCCGCGGCCACCCGTCGGTCCGGACCGGCGCAGTGCTTGGCCGGCGCCCGCGGGGGGCCGGGGTGCTGTGCCCGGCCGCCGGCTACGGCCCACCCGGTCGCGGCAACCGGCGGCGTGGCGCGTGCCGCGGCGGAGGGGTGCGCGGCGAGGATGGCGCTCGGAGCAGCCGGTTGGGAGGCGGAGGCGGGTATGACGGTGAACCGTGTCGGCCTGGTGGTGCACGGCGGACGCGCCGAGGCCGTGACCGCGGCGGGGGCCGTGCGCGCGTGGTGCGCCGAGCAGGGCGTGACGTGTGCCGACATCGATGTGTGGCAGGAGGGTGCGCGGCACAGTGCCCTGGAGGAGATCGAGGCCGCGGGCGACCCTGATCTGATCGTCACGCTCGGCGGGGACGGCACGTTCCTGCGCGGGGCGCGGCTGGCCGCCGAGCACGACGCCCTGGTCCTCGGCGTCGACCTCGGCCGGGTCGGCTTCCTGACGGAGGTCCCGGTCCCGAAGGTGCGCGCGGCCCTGGACGCCGTACAGGACGGGCGGATCACCGTGGAGCGCCGGATGCTGCTGACCATGCGCGCGTCGTGCCGGCTGGAGGTCCCGGCGCAGATGGAGGCGCTGCTGCGGTACGGGCGCGGGCCGATGCTGCCGCCGCCGCGGGTGCGCACCGAGTGCGAAACAGGCGGTGACTGGGGTGTCGCGCTGAACGTCACCGCGCTGAACGACATCGTCGTGGAGAAGCTGGCCCGGGACCGGCAGGTGTCGGTCGGCGTCTATCTGGCGGGCCGGCTGCTGGCCTGCTACTCCGCCGACGCGCTGCTGGTGGCCACGCCCACGGGCTCCACCGCGTACAGCTTCGCCGCGGGCGGCCCGGTCGTCTCGCCGCGCACGCAGGGGCTGGTCTTCACACCGGTCGCCCCGCACATGGTGTTCAACCGCTCGGTCGTGGCCGCCCCCGACGAGCCCATCGCGCTGCGGGTGCTGGAGCGGTCGGGCCAGGCCGCCGTCAGCATCGACGGCCAGCTGCGCGGTGTGCTGAGCCCCGGCGACTGGATCGGTGTGTACGCCGCGCCGCGCCCGCTGAAGGCCGTGCGGCTGGGCCCGACGGACTTCTACGGCCGGCTGCGCGAGCGCATGAACCTCACCGACGCCCCCGCCGCGCTGGCCGACGGAGAGGCCGCTCCGCTGTGGCCGGTCACCACTCCCCCGCCGGGCGACCTGGCCCACCTCGCGCTGCCCCCGGTCCCGGCCGACGGACAGGCATGATCCGGGGCCAGCGATAAAACGGGTGCGAGTGTTCGAGCAGGTGAGATACGTTCCTGCCTGTTCGAAGGGGGAGCCGACATGGCGAAGCTGAATCAGATCATCGCTGTCGAGAAGGGTGTCAAGAGCAAGTCGCTCCAGGACATCACCGCGGCGCACCACAAGGTGCAGAAGCCGGCGCTGCTGGCCGGTATCTCGCGCACGTACCAGCCGAAGGACGAGGAGGGCGAGCAGCTCCCGCCCGAGTCCACGCGGGTGCAGGTGCAGGCCGAGGACGTGCTGCGCGAGATGTCCACCTCGCTCACCCGCCTCTTCGACGTGACCGCCACCAAGGACTGGGCGAACTGCACGGCCCGCGCGGACGTCACGGTCGACGGCCGGACGATCCTCACCGACGTCCCGGTCAGCTATCTGCTCTTCCTGGAGAAGCAGCTCACCGACCTGCACACGTTCGTCAGGAAGCTCCCCACGCTCGACGCCGCCGAGTCCTGGTCGCACGACCCGTCCACGGACTGGTGGAAGACGGACCCGGTGCGCACGATCCGTACCAAGAAGGTCCCGCGCAACCATGTCAAGGCGGAGGCGACCGAGAAGCACCCGGCACAGGTCGAGGTGTACTACGAGGACGTGCCCATCGGGTACTGGACGACCGTGAAGTTCTCCGGAGCGCTTCCGGCGCGGCGGGTGAACGAGCTGGTGGAGCGGGTCGAGAAGCTCCAGCAGGCAGTGAAGTTCGCCCGCGAGGAGGCCAACGGCGCGGAAATCACCGACCAGCGGGTCGGCGACGCGGTGTTCGGCTACCTGCTCGGCTGACGCCGGCCACGGGTAGCATCCACGATCGCCCCCGCGTGCGAGCGCGGGGGTGCGCGACAGGCGCGGGCCGGATTGAGGACCGGTGCGCGTGATGAGCGCAAGCTGACACTGAAGTTCAGCCTGAAGAAGCGGTGACAGTGAAGGTTCGAGTCCTTCCCCCGGCACGGCACGAGCAACGGGCCGGGGTAGCCCAACATGGCAGAGGCAGCCGCGGTCAATCTCAGACTCTCGCTCCAGTCTCAGCATCGCCGCCGATCGCCGGATCGACCGGGGCCGGACGAACGCCGTCGGATGCGAGTTCGACTCTCGCCTGCACCTCTTCCACGGTGCGGTAGTTCAAAGGAAGAACACGACGGCATGATGACTGATCCGTCCTCTTAAACGCCGCCGGCATGCGCAATTGGGTGGCATCCCCAGGGGCCCGGGAGCTGGATACGACTCCCGGGCCCCGCCACATGCGTACGGTGCCGGTGTCACCCTCTGTCCGGGGTCGCCAGCCGGTGCAGTCTCAGGGCCAGTTGGATCTCCAGGGCGCGGGCGGGGGTCTGCCAGTCGGCGCCGAGCAGCCGGCCCACCCGCTCCAGGCGCTGGGCGACCGTGTTGACGTGGACGTGCAGGGCGTCCTTGGTGCGGGCCGGACTCATCCCGCAGGCGAAGTACGCGTCCAGAGTGCGCAGCAGGTCCGTGCCGCGCCGTTCGTCGTACGCAACGACCGGGCCCACGGTGCGCTCGACGAAGCCGGCGATGTCCCGGTCGCCCGCGAGGAGCAGACCGAGGAAGCCGAAGTCCTCGGCGGCCGCGCCGTCCCCGGCCCGGCCCAGCAGATGCAGGGCCTCCAGGCAGCGGCGGCCCTCGACGTAGGCGGCGGCCACGGTCTCGGGGCGGGCGGCCAGGCCGGTGACGGGGGCGGAGGCGCCGACCGTGACGGGTTGGCGGACGGCCGTGCCCAGGTCGCGGGCGGTGCGGCGGGCCACTTCCGTGGCGCTGTCGCCGGTGCCGAGCGGCAGCAGCAGGACGGTGCCGCCGTCGCGCGCGGCGGCCAGACCGTGACGGGTGGCGGCGAGATGGGAGGCGGCCGACCACAGCCGACGGCGGGCCGCGGCCTCCTCGTCGGCGTCGGCGGCGGGGCCGTCGAGGCGGGCGGCGAGGACGACATGGGTCGCGTCCAGGTCGGCGTGCAGCCGGGCGGCCCGGTCGCGCAGCAGGCGCGGGTCCCGGTCCCGGGCGTCCAGCAGGTCGTCCAGCAGCTCGCCGCGCACGCGCTGTTCGGCCTCCGCGGCGGAGCGGCGGGCCAGCAGGAGCAGCGAGGTGACCATCGCCGCCCGCTCCAGCGTGCGCTGGTCCACCGGGTCGAGGTCGGGGTGTCCACGCAGGACCAGCGCGCCGAGGAGTTCGCCGCCGGCGGCCACCGGGGCGATCCAGTCCCCGGCGTGCCGTACGGCGTGTCCCTCCGCGCGGGAGGCCTGAAGCGCCTCGGCCGGTGCCGCGCCGGGCTCGGTGAACTCCACGGTCCCGTCGAGGACTTCGGAGACGGCGGCGGCCACGTCGTGCACCCCGCCGCCGCGCAGGACGAGTTCGGTGAGCCGGTCGTGCACCTCGGAGGCGCGCTCGATGACGGCGCTGCGGTCCCGGATGATCTCGTTGGCCCGCTCCAGCCCGGCCAGCGCCGCGCGGGTCTCGGTGAGCAGGTTGGCGGTGTCGATCGCGGCGGCGGCGAGCGCGGCGAAGGAGCCGAGCACCGCGATCTGCTCCCGCTCGAAGACCCGGGCCCGGCGGTCGGCGGCGAACAGAACCCCGATGACGTGCGGCCCGAGCATCAGGGGGACGCCGAGGATGGCGACCAGGCCCTCGTCCCGGACACCGCCGTCGATGGTGAGGGTGTGCTGGAAGCGGGCGTCCTGGAAGTAGTCGTCGGTGACGTAAGGCCGTGTGGTCTGCGCGACCAGTCCACCGAGCCCTTCCCCGAGGCCGAGTCGCAGCTGCTGGAAGCGGGCGGAGACGGAGCCCTCGGTCACCCGCATGTAGGTGTCGCCGCGCGCGGGGTCGTTCAGGGTGAGATAGGCGACGTCCGTGCCGAGCAGCGAGCGGGCGCGCTGCACGATGGCCTGCAGAACGGCGTCGAGATCGCGCAGGCCCGCGAGATCGTGGGCGGTCTCGAAGAGCGCGGACAGCTCCGCCTCGCGCCGCCGGCGTCCCTCCAGCTCGGCCCGGACGCGCAGGGCCAGCGGGCGGGCCCGTTCCAGCGCGGCGATCCGGTCGGCAGGCAGGCCCTCGGCGCGGGCGAGCAGCACCGGCTGCTCGTACGCCTCCACGGAGGCGTCGCGGGCCAGCAGCTCCAGGTAGGGGACCTCCGGGCTGCGGCTGGGTGCCGGCTGAACGTGATCGCGAGACATGGTCACAGGATTCCGCATCGACGGCCCGGCCCGCCTGGCCTGTGGACAACTCCAGGGCTCCCGGACTCCCGGCCCCCTGGCCCCCGGGCGCTTGGGCTCCCGGGCCGGACGTTCGGGCCTCTCAGTGGGCCGTCCACCCGCCGTCGAGCACGAGCGAGGTGCCGGTGACGAAGGACGCCTGGGGGCTGCACAGGTAGGCGACGGCCTCGGCGACCTCCTCCGGTTCGATGAGCCGTCGCACGGCGCTGTCCTTCAGCAGGACCTCGGACAGCACGCGCTCCTCGCGGATGCCGTGCGCCCGCGCCTGGTCGGCGATCTGCCGCTCGACCAAGGGCGTGCGCACGTAGGCCGGGTTCACGCAGTTCGAGGTCACCCCGTGGGCGGCTCCCTCCAGAGCGGCTGTCTTGGACAGTCCCTCCAGACCGTGTTTGGCGGCCACATAGGCCGACTTGAAAGCGGAGGCGCGCAGACCATGGACGGAGGACACATTGACGATCCGGCCCCAGCCCTGGGCGTACATGTGCGGCAGGGCCCCGCGGATGAGCCGGAAGGGTGCCTCCAGCATCACGGTGAGCACCGTGTGGAAGACGTCGGGCGGGAAGTCCTCGATGGGGCGCACCAGTTGCAGGCCCGCGTTGTTGACCAGCACATCGATGCCGACGGCGGCCCGTTCGGCGGCGTCGAGGTCGGTGAGGTCGACGACCTGCGGTACGACGGTGCCGAGGAGGCCGGTGTCCGCCTCCGCGGCCAGCTCGGCCAGGCCGGCCGCGTCGCGGTCGACGGCCCGCACCTCGGCCCCGGCGGCGGCGAGCCGCAGCGCGCAGGCGCGGCCGATGCCGCCGGCGGCACCGGTGACGAGGGCCGTGCGGCCGCCGAGGTCGAGGGCGAGGGGCGGGGGGCACGAGCCGGGCGGCGGGCTGGACGCGGTCATGTGCCGACCCTAAGGGGAACCCCTCTCTCCCCACATATGGTGATCACCCATACTTCAGTCGCCAGCCATAGGGTCAAACCATGTGGGTGCATCCGACATGGCCTGCTTGATCCGGAACAGGCCGAACTCATGCAGTTCGGGCAGCGCGTCCACGTCGAACCAGGCCACCTCCAGCGACTCGTCGTCGTTGACCCGGGCCTCGCCGCCCACCGCGCGGCAGCGGATGGTGATGTCCATGTACTGGCAGGTGTCGCCGTTGGGGTAGGTGACCGGTTCCAGCGCCTGCACCAGGACGACCCGCTCGGCTTCGCAGCGCACCGCCGTCTCCTCGAAGACCTCCCGCACGGCGCAGGCCGCCGGCTGTTCACCCGGCTCCGGGATGCCGCCGATCACCGACCACTTGCGGGTGTCGGCCCGCCGGCCCAGCAGCACTCTGCCCTCGTCGTCGAAGACGATCGCGGTGATTCCGGGGAGCCAGAGCAACTGCTGTCCGGCGGAGGCACGCAGCGTGCGGATGAAGTCAGGAGTAGCCATGGCCCCGACCCTAACCGGCCGGGCCCGTGCTCTCCGGCCGGTTCACAGGCCGGACCCGGTCGTACGGCTATGCGCCACCGGCGCGCCGGCCGCGCAGCCCGGACCCGATGGCCCAGCCGATGCCGCCCGCGGCGACCAGCACCAGGGCGATCTCCGGGAGGATGCCCAGCTCGGTCGCCGGGGTCTTGGACGTGCGCAGCGGCACCTTCTGCACGAGGTAGGCGGGCACGAACATGCCGGTCTTCTGGGTGATCCTGCCGTCCGGCATGATGATCGCGCTGACGCCGCTGGTCACCGGCACGGTGACGGTGCGGCTGTGCTCGACGGCGCGGATCCGGGACATGGCGAGCTGCTGGTAGGTCATCTCGCTGCGGTCGAAGGTGGCGTTGTTGCTCGGCACGGAGATCATCTCGGCGCCGTGGGTGACCGTGTCCCGTACGGCCCAGTCGAAGGCGGCCTCGTAGCAGGTGGCGAGGCCCACCTTGGCGCCGTCGATGTCGAACACGCCGGGCTTGCTGCCCCGGCTGAAGTCCTGGCGGACCATGCCGGTCCAGTTCTTGTTGATCGCGCCGACGAGCCCGCGCAACGGCAGGTACTCGCCGAACGGCTGGATCTGCCGCTTGTCGTAGGTCTGCGTCGGCCCCTTCTCGGGGTCCCAGAGGATCTGCTCGTTGAGCAGCTTTCCGTCGCGCTCCACGACTCCGCCGACCGAGATGGGCACGCCGACCGCCTTGGCGGCGCCTTCGATGACGGCGGCCGCGTCGGGGTTGGTGAAGGGGTCGATGTCGGAGGAGTTCTCCGGCCACAGCACATAGTCGGGCTTGGCGGCTTTGCCCGCCTTGATGTCGGCGGCGAGCTTGAGCGTCTCGCGCACGTGGTAGTCGAGCACGGCCCGGCGCTGGGCGCTGAACTCCAGCCCGGAGCGCGGCACGTTGCCCTGGATGAGGGCGACGGTCCGGGTGCCGTCCTCGGCCTTGTCGCTCACGAGCGGCCGGGCGGCGACGGCGCCCGCCACCGGGACGGCCACGCTCAGCAGCGCGGCGGCCGCGGCCCCCCGCCGCACGTCCCGGTTCCGGCGGTTCTCGGCGATGAGCCGCCCGGCCTCGTACAGCCCGAAGCCGCACAGGACCACCGCGAAGCCCAGCACCGGAGTGCCGCCCACCGCGGCGAGCGGCAGGAAGACGCCGTCCGCCTGGCCGAAGGCGATCTTGCCCCAGGGGAAGCCCCGGAACGGCACGCGCGCGCGTACCGCCTCGCCGGCGATCCAGAGGGCCGCGGCCCACACCGGCCAGGCGGGCAGCTTGGAGACGGCGGCGACGCCGACGCCGACCAGGGCGACGAAGACCGCCTCGATGGCGACGAGGGCCAGCCACGGACCGGGACCGACCTCCACGCCGGTCCACACCAGCAGCGGCAGCAGGAAGCCCAGGCCGAAGAGGTAGCCGAGGCCGAGGGCCGCCTTCCAGCCGCGCCCGCGCAGTACCCAGCCGAAGCCGGCGAAAGCGGGCAGCGCCAGCCACCACAGGGTGCGGGGCGGGAAGCTGACGTAGAGCAGCACTCCGCAGAGCGCGGAGGCGACGGCCGGGACCAGACGCAGCAGCCGGCCGCTGCGCACGCCTGGGGCGGAGGGCGGCTGGAGCTGGTCCGGCTGGTCCACGGAAGTTGCGGTGACGGTCACCCGGGTGAGTGTACGGCGGCTGACCTGGCCACCGACAGCACGGTCCGCAGGCCGGCCCCGGCTCCGGCCCGCCACGCTTCTCCCCCTTTTCGTCACGCTCCCCCCGCACACTTCTCATCACGGCGATCCGCCGCATCTCGTGCCCAACCAGGTCATCAGCCGCTACGGTGTGCCCAGCCTCGGCAGTGCGGCCGACCCCGGCGCCGTGCTCTGCCGTGGCCCGACAGGGGTGAGCGGGGACGAGGGGCGGCGAGTGAGCTCGACCGGGATGAGGCCTGCGGCAGGTGTGGACGCGGCCGACGTCAGAGGAAACGTTTCTGACGGGGCAGGCATGATCTTGCTGGGCGCCTGTGCCGGATGGGCGCTGCTCACCGCGGCGGCCCATGACGGGCGGCCCGAGGGCATGCTGCTCGCGGTGCTCGCCGTGACCGCCGGTCATGCCGTCGGCCGGGTCTCCGGGGCGCTGCTGCCGGTGGCCGCGCCCTGCGCCGGCGCGCTGGCCGCCCTCGCGGTGGCCGTGGCGCGGCCCGATCTCTCCCCGGGCGCCTGGTACGCAGCCCCACTCGGGCACGCCGGCGGCACGGCCGCTCTGCTGGCGCTGGCCACCGGTGCCGCGTGCTGCGCCGCCTGGGCCACGTCCGTACCGGCGCTGCGGCTGGGCCTGTGGGCGCTGGCCGCGGGAATCGTGCCGACCGGGGCCCTGCTGGGCTCCGTAGCCGGTTGTGCGGCGAGCACGGCCGTACTGCTGTGCGCGCTGGCCGCGGGCTCGGTGACCCGCCGGGGCCCGTCCCTGCTGGGGCTGGCCGTGGCAGCGGCCCTGGTCGGGGGCACAGTGTGGGCGCTCGCCGCCGGTGTGCTGCCCGACGGGCTCTCGGACGTGCTCGAAGGACGGCTCAGCGCGCACCGGGTGGGGCTGTGGCAGGACGCCCTGCGGATGGCGGGCCGGAACAGGGGCCTCGGGGTCGGCCCGGACCGGTTCGGCGAGCTGAGCCCGGCGGCGCACACCGTGCCCTCCGACGGCAAGCCGCACTCGGCCCCGCTGCAACTGGCGGCGGAGCAGGGCCTCGTCGGGGTGGTGCTGCTCGGCGCCGCGTTCTGCTGGGTGCTGCACGCGCTGTGGCGTACGCCCCGTCCGACGCCCGTCGCCCTCACCGCGGGCGCCGCCCTGACGGCGCTGGCCGCGCTCGCCTCGCTGGGCAACGCGCTGAGCTTCACGACGGTGACGGCGAGCGCCGGGCTGCTGGCCGGGTGGGCCACGGCACGGCCCTGGGCCCGCGCCGGCGCGGAGCCCCGGCTCTGAACGCGGTCACCGGCGGCCGCGCTGTGCCGGGCGGCCACGCTGTGCCGGGCGGCCGCACGATCGGAGCGGTGCCACCCGCCACGCGCGCGTGCCCGTGTCAGAGAGAAACGCCCGCCGCATCAGAGAGCAACGGCCTCCGCGCGCGTGCCCGTCTCCGAGAGATGTCGTATGCCACGCGCGCGTGGCCGACGCGGGCGATGGCACCGGCCCGCACTCCGGTGTGCGCGGCTCAGGCGGCCGGGCCCGGTGTGATGGTCCGCAGCCGGGCCCTGATGACCCGTACCGCCGACTCGGCGTTGTCGACGGTGATCGTGAAGGTGTGGCCGTCCCACAGGCGCAGCACGATGCCCTCACCCCGGCGTACGACGACCGCGGTGCCCTTCTCGGGCCGCCAGCGGTAGCCCCAGCCGCCCCAGTGCCGGGGGGTGACCAGGGCGGTGAAGTCGGCGCCCGCCACATGGGAGAGGGGGATGCGGCGGCGCGGCAGCCCCATGTGGCCGCAGCGCACCTCCAGGGACTCCTTGTCGAGCTTGAGGTCGACGTGCACGAAGGCGAGGGTGCCGAAGAGGACCAGCAGACCGGCCGCGATGCAGCCCACGACGGACATCGCCAGCGGGGCGACGCCGGAGGTCCATGCCGAGTCCACGGCCAGCTCGATGCCGAGCGCCATGCAGGCCGCACCGACCAGCGCCAGCAGCCACTGGACCCGGTTGGTGGCGCGCCCGGTCCAGACCTCGGGGTGAGCGGTGTCGTCGGCGTGGGGGTGGTCCCTCATGCGTATGAGGTTACTCAGGATTCGCCGTGCGGGGACGGTGTGGCTGGGCGTGGCTGGACCCGGTGGGGCACGGTGGGCCGGTGCGCGAATCCGTCGCCCCGTCGGTCAGCGGACGGGGCTGACGGTCCGCAGGAAACGGCCTTCCTCGTAGGTCAGGGCGGTGTCCGGGAGCGTGGCCTCGCGGCCGCTGAGCAGCACCGTGAGGGTGCTGTCGGCGACGGCGTCCGGAGCCGGCTCCACCCCGATCCGGCGCAGGGCCTGGGCGGCGACCGCCCCGGCGGTGCCGTGCAGGACGAGCGGCGGGCGGTCCGGCCGCTGGACGGCCGCGCGGATCCGCTCGGCGACCAGCTCGTAGTTGGTGCAGCCGAGGACGACGGTGGTCACGTCCTCGGGGGTACGGGCGGCGGCGGAGGCGATCGCGGCCTCGATGGCGGCCTCGTCGGCGTGGTGCACCGCGTCCGCGAGGCCGGGGCAGGCCACCTCGGTGACGGCGACACCGGCGGCGAACTCCTCGATCAGGCCCCGCTGGTAGGCGCTCCCGGTGGTGGCGGGGGTCGCCCAGATGGCGACGTGGCCGCCACCCGCCGCGGCCGGCTTGATCGCCGGAACGGTTCCGATGATCGGCAGGTCCGGTTCGAAGCGGGCCCGCATCGCGGGCAGGGAGTGCACGGACGCGGTGTTGCAGGCGACGATCAGAACCTCGGGGGCGTGGGCGGCGGCGGCCTCGGCCACGGCGATCGCCCGCTGCGTGATGTCCTCCGGGGTGCGCGGCCCCCAGGGCATCCCGTCGGGATCCCACGAGAGCACGAGATCCGCGTCGGGCCGCAGCCGGCGTACCGCGGCGGCGGCGGGGAGCAGGCCGATTCCGGAGTCCATGAGCGCGATCTTCACCCGGCCACGATAGACGATGCGCCCTTACGGACCGCTCCGGTGGGGCAGACTGCGGCCGTGAGCGCCCTGATGTGGATCACCGTCGTCTCGCTGGCCGCCTGGTGCTGGCTGCTGCTGTGCCAGGGCTTCTTCTGGCGCACGGACGTCCGGCTGCCGCCGCGCCGGGAACCGGACGCGTGGCCGTCCGTGTGTGTCGTCGTACCGGCCCGGGACGAGGCGGCCGTCCTGCCCGCGAGCCTGCCGTCGCTGCTGGCGCAGGACTATCCGGGGCGGGCGGAGGTGTTCCTGGTGGACGACGGGAGCACGGACGGCACCGGTGAGCTCGCCCATGAGCTGTCCCGGCGGCACGGCGGTCTGCCGCTGACCGTGGGCTCGCCCGGTGAGCCGCCGGCGGGCTGGACGGGCAAGCTGTGGGCGGTGCGGCACGGTATCGGTCTGGCACGCGCGCGTGATCCCGAGTATCTGCTGCTGACGGACGCGGACATCGCGCACGCCCCGGACAGCCTGCGCGAGCTGGTCGCGGCGGCCGGTGCCGGGGGCTTCGACGTCGTGTCGCAGATGGCGCGGCTGCGGGTGGAGAGCCTGTGGGAGCGGCTGGTGGTCCCGGCGTTCGTCTACTTCTTCGCGCAGCTGTATCCCTTCCGGTGGATCGGCCGCAGGGGATCGCGTACGGCCGCGGCGGCGGGCGGCTGTGTCCTGCTGCGCGCGGACATGGCCGAGCGGGCGCGCGTCCCGGACGCGATCCGGCACGCCGTCATCGACGACGTGGCGCTCGCGCGCGCGGTGAAGGGCGCCGGCGGACAGGTGTGGCTGGGGCTGGCCGAGCGGGTGGAAAGCGTGCGGCCCTATCCGCGGCTGCACGACCTGTGGCGGATGGTCTCGCGCAGCGCCTACGCGCAGCTGCGGCACAACCCGCTGCTGCTCCTCGGCACGGTCGCCGGACTCGCCCTGGTGTATCTGGTGCCGCCCGCCGCGCTGGTCGTGGGAGCGGCCGGCGGGGATGCGGCGACGGCGGTGTTCGGCGCGGTGGCGTGGGCGGTGATGGCGGGCACGTACGTGCCGATGCTGCGCTACTACGGCCAGCCGCTGTGGCTCGCCCCGCTGCTGCCGTTCACCGCGTTCCTCTATCTGCTGATGACGGTCGACTCGGCGGTACAGCACTACCGGGGCCGCGGGGCCGCATGGAAGGGCCGTACGTACGCGCGTCCCGGTGCCGTGCCCGACGAGGGCTGAGCGCGCTCACTTGCGGCCGGGCGTCCAGTTCATGCCCCAGCCGTAGGCGCGGTCCACGGTCCGCTGCGGGCTCACCCCGCGCTCCGGCACCAGATAGCGCGCCTCGCGCTGCACGAGGAGATCGCCGCCGGTGTTCGTGATCAGCGCGAGCGCGCACACCGTCGAGGGGACCGTGCACTCGTCGAGCGAGAAGTCGATCGGGGCGCCGTGCTGCGGCTGGAGGGTGACGGTGGCGTGCAGGTCGGCGAACGAGCTGGCGCCTTCGTAGATCGTGACGAAGACGAGGATGCGCCGGAAGTCCTGCCGGTGGTCGAGGTTGACAGTGAGGTTCTCGCCGGCGGCCACGGCTCCGGTGCGGTCGTCGCCGTCGAGATGGATGTACGGCGGCCGGTGCAGCGATCCGAAGGCGTTCCCGAGGGCCTGGACGACACCTTTGCGGCCGTCGGTGAGTTCGTACAGCGCGCACAGGTCGAGGTCGAGGTCCCCCTGCCCTCCCCAGCGACCGCCCCAGCCCGAAAGCCGTTTGCGCGTCTGCCAGTTGAGGTTCACGCGCAGGGCGCCGGAGGTTCCGCCCTGCTTGGCCAGCGAGACGGAGGGTACGGCCTTGGTGAGGGTGACCTTGGACAGGCGGACCGGCTGGGCCGGGGGCATCCGCGGGGCGGCGGCCGGAGGGACCGGAGGTGGCGGCGGAGGCGTGGCGGGCGCCGGCGGCATGGCTGCCGGGGGCGCCGTTGGGGCCGGGGCGGCGGTCGGTGCGGCGTGCTGGGGCTGGTCGACGGTGATCCCGAAGTCCGTTGCCAGGCCTTCGAGTCCGCTGCTGTAGCCCTGGGCGACGGCGCGGAACTTCCAGCCGCCCTGGCGGCGGTAGAACTCACCGAGCACGAAGGCCGTCTCGGAGGTCGCGCCGGGGCTGTCGAATCGGACGACGACGGAGCCGGTCATGGCGTCGGTCACCTCGATGTAGAGGCCGGGGACCTGCGCGAACGTCCCGCCGTCGGCCGAGGCGGCGAGGACGATGCGCTCGATCGCGCCCTCCACGCGCGCGAGGTCGACGCAGAGGATGTCGGTGACGTGTCCGCCGGCCGTGCGCTTGCCCTCGTGGCGTACCGCGCCGGAGGGGTGGGCGGGCTGGTTGTAGAAGACGAAGTCTCCGTCGGAGCGGACCTTTCCCGCGGCGAGCAGCAGCGCCGAGGCGTCCGCGTCGGGCACACCGGGACCGGAGCGCCAGCCCAATTCGACACGCAGGGCCGTGGCCGGCACCGGCGCGTTCGATCCCTTCGACATTGACATGTCCGCCCCAATCGATGTCGGCTCCCGGGCTCCCCCGGCACTCGGACCCATCCCTACCCGCACAACGTATTCCGGGCCCGCGAACTCTCCTGAGCAGCACCGGAAGATCGCCGGTCGACCGCCGGTAACCCCGCAGAAAGTCGGCCTTTACATGATTCAAACGTAGACCGGCGCCCCATTTTGCCAAGTTCGCTCGGATTGGGTATCCCAGGCCACTGCCGACACGGAAAAGAACCCTCTTATCGGTCTCCCCAACGAGCACATCGTGGGCTTAACTTATGTGCCATGACCTCCCCCCGCTCCACTTATGGTGGCGGCTACTACTCCGCCTCCTTCCCGGACACCCCGATCTACGACTCGCTCGTCGCCGAGCGAGGCACCCCGCAGATCGCCCCGATCCGGGTCCCCGCCGCCTACGACACGGGCGGCAACCTGCCGGCCCTGCCGTCGGCCCTGCCCGCCCTCCCGGCGGCGCCCTCCCCGCAGGTCCCCTCCTACGGATACCCGCAGACGGCGCAGCCCGCACCGCTGCAGCAGGCCCCCACGGCGTACATCCCGCAGCAGGCGAGCGCCCCACGCGGTTATCCCGGCCCGCAGGCCCCGCAGCAGCAGCGCCCGATGGGCACGGGGTACGAGGCCATGCGCCCGGCCGCGCCGCGGCCCACACCGGCTCCCTACCAGGACCCGTACAACAACCAGCAGTACCGCGGCTACTGACCGGCGCCCCGCGCTGTCGGTGCCACCTGGCACGATGGCGCCATGGAACACGCCGAAGTGCAGTCGATCCACGTCCATCCGGTCAAGGCGTTCCGGGGATTCGCGGCCCTGGAAGCCGTGGTGGAGCCCTGGGGCCTGGCCGGTGACCGGCGCTGGACACTGATCGACGACGGGGGAAAGGTCGTCACACAGCGCGAGCAGCCACGCCTCGCACTGGCCGCCGCCGAGCTGCTGCCCGGCGGCGGAGTGCGGCTGTCCGCGCCCGGTCGCGCGGCGTTGAGCGTGCCGGTGCCCGAGCCGGCCCGGACCGTGCCGATCAGTGTCTTCGGCACGAAGGTGGAGGCGGTCCCGGCCACAGCGGCCGCGCACGCCTGGTGCAGCGCCTATCTGGAGGCGGACGTCCGCCTGGTCCACATGGACGACCCGGCCACCCGGCGCCCGGTCGACCCCGCGTACGCCCTGCCCGGCGAGACGGTGAGCTTCGCCGACGGCTACCCCCTGCTGGCCACCACGGCCGCCTCCCTGGCCGCCCTCAATTCCCTGATGGCAGAGGGCACTCACGCCCACGAGGGCCCGCTGCCGATGAACCGCTTCCGGCCCAACCTCGTCGTCGCGGGCACCGAGCCGTGGGCCGAGGACCACTGGACGCGGCTCTCCGTCGGCGAGGTGGTCTTCCGCGTCGCGAAGCCGAGCGGACGCTGTGTCGTCACCACAACCGACCAGGACACCGCCGTGCGCGGCCGTGAGCCGCTGCTCACCCTCGCGCGGCACCGCAGAGTCGGCTCGAAGCTGGTCTTCGGCCAGAACCTGGTGCCGCTCACGCGCGGCACCATCAGGGTCGGGGACCCGGTCCGGGTGCTGGAGTGACGGTCGAGAACGGCTGCGGACGGGAACCAGGGGCGGGGCCCGGTCGTTGGGAGCTCATGAGAATTGCGTGAGAGGCCACGGGCGTGACCGTCCGCGGCGGACGTGATGTCGCTCTCTCTTGCTCCGGGGCACGGACGCATCGCCCGCGCCGGGAGTTATGACGGAGCGGAAGGGGGTGGGACATGCGTGCCATCAGGGGGCTGTGGCGCTGGCGGCGCAATCCGCTGCGCCGGACGACCGATCTGGCCGAGGCCTGGGTGGCGCTCGTGGCACTGGTGCTGATCACCGTGGCCGCACCCGTGACGGGCTGTCTGGTCGGCGCCGTCGCACAGGACTCGCTGCAGCGGGCCGTACGCGAGCAGCAGCACACACGCCATCTCGTCGCGGCCACGGTGGTGCGTGATCTGGGCGAGGCTCCGCTGGACACCGACCCCGACGCCACCACGGTGCGCGAGCCCCGCCACCGCGTCCTCGCGGACTGGACCGCGCCGGACGGCTCCCGGCAGCACGGTGCGGCGCTGGCGGACCTCAAGTCCCCGCACACAGGCGACCACTTCAGCCTCTGGACGGACCCGCAGGGCCGAATAACGACTCGCCCGCTGGACTCCCCCACCGCGACGACGCACGCGGTGCTGGCCGGGTTCGGCACGGCCCTGCTGATCGGCGGCCTGGTCGAGGGCGTCCGGCGGCTGACCGTGTGGCGCATGGTCCGGCGGCGGTACGCCCGCTGGGACCAGGCCTGGGACCGGGCGGGTCCGGACTGGGGCAAGGCGGGCACCGGCAGCTGACGGCCTGACGGCTCTGGTCAACCCACCCCGCACGCACACGCTACGGTGGACCGGCCGGAACGCTTTCGGCGACAACCCGCGGATGAGCGAACCGCACGGGCGCGCAGGTCTTCGCGAGCGCGGACGCGCACCGGCCCAGGGCCGAGCACGGTCGCGGTCCCGGCACCAGTGGCACGGTCCCGCACGGGAGCGAGCCATCAGCACGACGAGGTGGGGGCACAGCAACGCCATGGCACAGGGCACGGTCCAGGTGACGCACACCGGTACGTCGCGGTGGCGGCGCCGCACAGGCGAGTACGCCTCGCTCGCCGCCGCCCTGGAGGCCGCCGCCGACGGCGACGTCCTCACCATCGCCCCGGGCACCTACCGGGAGAACCTCGTCGTCCAGCGGGCGGTGACGCTCCGCGGCCCCAACGGCTCCCCCGGCTCGGTGCGCATCGCCCCGGTGGACGGGGTGCCGCTGACCGTGCGGGCTTCGGCCGTGGTGCAGGACCTGCACGTGGAGGGCCAGGACGCGGCGGCCCCGGCGCTCCTGGTCGAGGAGGGCACGCCCGAGCTGACGGATCTGCGGATCGTCACCCGGTCCGCCGCCGGCATCGAGGTGCGCGGCGGCGCCCGCCCGACCGTGCGCCGCTGCACGGTGGACAATCCCGCGGGCATCGGCATCGCCGTGCTCGACCGCGGCGGCGGGGTGTTCGAGGAATGCGAGGTCGTCGCGGCCGGACAGGCGGGCGTGGCCGTCCAGGGCGGCGCCCATCCGCGGCTGGAGCGCTGCCGCGTGCATCACGCCTCCGGTACCGGGCTCACCGCGACCGGGGAGAACTCCGCGCTGGAGGCGGTCGGTTGCGAGATCTACGAGGTCCGCGGCTCCGGTGTGCAGGTGACCCAGCGTGCGACGGCCCATCTGACCGACTGCGATGTGCACCGCACGACCGCCGACGGCGTCACGATGGACACGGACGCGGTGCTCACGCTCGCCGACTGCCACATCCACGACATCCCGGAGAACGCGGTCGACCTGCGCTCTCGCTCGGTGCTGACGCTGACCCGCACGACGGTCCGTCAGTTCGGCCGCAACGGCCTGTCGGTATGGGACCCCGGCACGCGCGTGGACGCCAACCAGTGCGAGATCTTCGACAGCACCGGTGACTATCCGGCGGTGTGGGTGAGCGACGGCGCCACCGCCGTGCTCGACTCCTGCCGGGTGCACGATGTGCCGGACGCGTTGTTCGTGCTGGACCGCGGTTCGCGCGCGGACGTCGTGGACAGCGATCTGTCCCAGGTGCGCAACACGGCGGTGTCGGTGAGCGACGGGGCGACCGCGCAGCTCGACGACTGCCGGATCCGGGAGGCGGCGACCGGCGCGTGGTTCCGCGACCACGGCAGCGGCGGCACACTGAACAACTGCACCCTGGACGGCACCCAGACCGGCGTGATCGTCACCAAGGGCGCCGACCCGACCATCGAGCGCTGCACGGTCGAGTCCCCTGCCGAGGCCGGCTTCTACGTCTCCGCGGGCGGCCGCGGCAGCTTCCTGAACTGCCGGGTGAGCGGTAGCGGTGGCTACGGCTTCCATGTGATCGACGGCTGCCGGGCGACCCTGCGCAAGTGCCGTACGGAGCGTTGCGCGCGCGGCGGTTACGAGTTCGCCGACAACGGCCCGGACGCAGGTTCCGGTACGGGCCCGGTCGTGGAGGACTGCACCAGCGACGAGAGCGGAGGCCTGCGGCCGGCTGCAGTACGCGAGACCGCAGTGGAGACGGTGACGCCCTCCCCCGGGCTGCTCGGCTCGATCCCCGGGCAGCGCAGCACGGAGCAGGAGCCGCTGGTCGCCGCCGCGGAGCCCGAGAAGCCGGTGCGGACGTCGAAGGACGTGCTCGGGGAACTGGACGCGCTGGTGGGCCTGGAGAGCGTCAAGCGCGAGGTGCGGGCGCTGACCGACATGATCGAGGTGGGCCGGCGCCGGCAGCAGGCGGGTCTGAAGGCAGCCTCGGTCAAGCGGCACCTGGTCTTCACCGGCTCCCCCGGCACCGGCAAGACGACGGTGGCCCGGCTCTACGGCGAGATCCTCGCCTCGCTCGGGGTACTGGAGAAAGGCCACCTGGTCGAGGTCTCCCGGGTCGACCTGGTCGGCGAGCACATCGGCTCCACGGCCATCCGCACCCAGGAGGCCTTCCAACGGGCGCACGGCGGGGTGCTGTTCATCGACGAGGCGTACGCGCTGTCCCCGGAGGACGCCGGACGGGACTTCGGCAAGGAGGCCATCGACACCCTGGTGAAGCTGATGGAGGACCACCGGGACGCGGTGGTGGTGATCGTCGCCGGGTACACGGCGGAGATGGAGCGCTTCCTGTCCGTCAACCCCGGTGTCGCCTCCCGCTTCTCGCGCACCATCACCTTCGGCGACTACGGCCCCGACGAGCTGCTGCGGATCGTGGAGCAGCAGGCCGACGAGCACGAGTACCGGCTGGCGGAGGGCGCGTCCGAGGCGCTGCTGAAGTACTTCACGGCGATCCCGAAGGGCCCGGCCTTCGGCAACGGCCGCACGGCCCGGCAGACCTTCGAGGCGATGGTGGAGCGGCACGCGAGCCGGGTCGCCCAGCTCGCGGACCCGAGCACCGACGATCTGACCCTGCTGTACGCGCAGGACCTGCCGGAGCTGCCCTGAGCGGCGAGGCCCGAACCGGACAAGCTTCTGGAGGCACGGATATGAAGGCGCTGGCGACGCTCGCCCGGCTCTATGTGGCCGACCTGGACGAGGCGCTGCCCGCCCTGCGCGCGCTGACGGGCCAGGACGTGCGCACGCGGTTCTTCCACGGCGAGGTGGAGGTGGCGAGCATCGGCGGTTTTCTGCTCGTCGCGGGCACCGAGCAGGCCCTCGCCCCGTTCCGCCGTGTGCAGAGCACGGTGCTCGTGGACGACCTGGACGGCCTGCGCTCGCTGCTCGCCGAGCACGGCGGCGAGATCCTCGACGGCCCGAACAAGGTGCCGACCGGCCGCAACGCGACGGTACGGCATCCGGGCGGGGCCGTGCTGGAGTACGTCGAGCACACGTGAGCGCTCCGCGCATCAGGCACGGCCCCGCGCCCTTTCGGGGCGCTCAACTTCGCTGTCCCGGCACCTCTGGGCGCAGTCGGCTCAGCAAGCGGGCGCGTTCCCGGGCGAAGACAGGGTCCGCCTGGTAGTCGGAGTGGCCGAGGATGGGCGCCGGGAGGGGATGGTCGGGCGTGCGGCCGTAGGCGAGCGGGTCCCGCAAGGGGGCGTGGTCGACCTCGGGGGCGGTGTCGTCGTCGGGGACGCGGACGGGGCCGCCGATGGGGTCGGTACGGCGGTGGAGGTTGCGCCAGCAGGCGACGTCGCGGTGCAGGGCGGCGAGCGCGGGCGGCCCGAAATGGGCGGGGAACCAGCGACCGTAGAGGCGCTCCAGGGGAGAGCCGTAGGTCAGCAGGGCGATCCGCTTGCGTGCCGACGGGGTCAGCTGCCAGGCGGCGGCCGCGGCCAGGACGCTGCCCTGCGAGTGCCCGGAGAGGACGAGCCGGCCTCCGGTGCGCTGCGTCCAGGTCGCCATCCGCCAGGTCAGGTCGGGTACGGCGCGCTCGGCGTAGCACGGGGGCGCGAAGGGGTGGGCGGCACGCGGCCAGAAGGTGCCGACGTCCCAGAGGATGCCGATGGTGCGCCGGGCCGAGGCGTCCTTGTAGGCGCGCCGGCCCCAGGTCACGAACAGCAGGAAGCCGAACCCGACCAGCCAGGAGCCCAGCGCCTGCGAGGTGTCGGCGGCGGTCCGCAGGACGTCGTAGGTGCGGCGGGCCGCTCCGTCGGGTGTCTTGCCGGTGGCCATGGCACCGGCAAGGGCGAGGGCGCCGAGCACGAAGGTGGTGGCGGTGAGTACGGCGACGACGAGGGGCGCCCGGTCGGTGAGGGTGGCCATGGCCCGGACATGGGCGATGGCCCGGGTGCGGCCGGGGTCCTCGGGCTCGCCGGGGTGCTCGTGGCGGATCCGGCCGCGTTCGGCGCGGGCGACCCGGGCGGCATCGGAGCCGAGCCGGACGGCGAGGAGCAGCAGGACCGCGAGAACCGGCGGGATGGTGGACGCCTGCCAGGTCAGCAGCACGGGCGGACCGGCGGGCAGGCCGCCGGTGCCGGACAGCCAGCCGGCGACGCGCTGGGCGACCCCGCCGGACATCACACCGCCCAGCGCACAGGCGAGCAGGGCGACCGCCGGACCGCCGAGGCCGCGCATCCCGGCGCGCCGGTCGGGGCTCCGGCGGTGCAGGTTCCGCGCGACGACGGCGAGGGCGATGATGAGGAGCCCCTGGGCCAGCATCAGGGCGCCGAAGGCCGGGTCGCCGGGCAGCCGCCCGGTGGAGTGCCAGCCGGGCCGGGACCAGCCGGCGTACAGAGCGGTGAGCAGCAGCAGGCCGAGCGCGCCGAGCGGCAGCCGGCGTACGAGATGCCGGTCGAGTCGCCGGTCGAGGCGGTTCTCGCTGCGGCCCCGGCGGCAGACCACGCCCACCGCCGCGGCCGCCCAGGCCAGCAGGGCCGCGGTCAGCAGCCAGCTCAGGGCGTTCAGGGCCGCGGGACCGCCTGGCCGGTGGTCGTAGCGGGCCGCCGGGGTCACGACGGCGGCGGCCACCGTCAGCAGGGCCGCCGCGGTGTGCGCGGCGCGCAGCCGGGCCACCAGGCGGCGCCCGTACCAGAAGCCGGGCCGGGCCAGCGCGCTGCCGTCGGTCTCCGGCTCGGGGTCGCGGTCCATGGGCCGGTGCGACTCGTAGGCGCTCCAGGTGCGGCGCGAGAGATACCACAGGAGGAGGGTCAGCGCGGCCGGAACCAGCGCGGCGAGCGCGAGCCGGCGCCCGGGCAGGCTCCACCAGCCGCCGTCGCCGCCGGGCGCTCCGGCGGCGGAGAAGGTCAGCCAGGAGTGGCGGCGAGCGCAGTCGTGGACGCCCGCACACTGCCAGGCCACCAGGTCCAGCGCCACCTCGCAGGCGGCGGCCACCAGCAGCACCGTCAGGGTGAGGGCGGTCAGGCGGACGAGGAGGCCGTACAGGCGGACGGCGCGCGGCCGGCCGGTCGTGGCGGGGCGCATCCAGTGGGCGAGGTTGACCACCATGAACGGCAGCAGTAAGAGCCACAGGGCGCGGCTGCTGTCGCCGGAGGTCAGGTTGCACCAGACGTACGCCTCCTGCACCGGCTCGCCGCGTGCCCCCTTGCGGCGGCCGGCGTCGGCCGCGCGCCGGAAGACCGCGGCCGTGTCGTCACCGGTGATCCGGACCGTGCGCGGATCGCCGAGCATCTTCTCGGGCGTGGTGCCACCGACCCCGTGCACCAGCAGCTCCAGCTCGGACTCGGGCTGGAGCCCCTTACGACCGGCCGCCGGCCCCGCATCCGGCTCCGCCCGCCCGGTCCGCGCCTCGGGCTCCGTACCTGTACGCTCCACCCCCGCCCCGGCACCCGTATCCGCCCGTTCGGTCCACTTCCCGGCACCCGCACCCATACGCTCGATTCCCGCCCCGGCACCGGTGCTCGTCCGCCGGGTCTGCGTCCCCGCACCCGTACCCGTGCCCTCGCTGTCGGTCCCGGCACCCGGATCCGTGCGGTCGGCCCCCGCCCCGGCACCCACGCGTGTCCGGTCACTCTCTTTCCCCGCACCGCTGCCGGTCCGGTCGGTGTCCGGGGCGGTGTCGCCGGCCGCCAGATCGGTCTGCTGTTCGTCGTGTGTGCCCGTCCGCCGCCCGATGGGGCGGTCCTGCGCGCGGTCCACTGTCGTCGCACCCCCGTGACGCGCCCGAAGGCCTGAGTCGATGCGGGCATCAGGATCTCCGCTCCACCGGCGCCGCACACCGCTCGTCACGGAATCTCCCCGATCCGTGTGACAACGGACGGGAACAGCGGAGACCCGAGTGGCGTGTGCGCTTCGTGACAGGCGGGTGGCGCAACCGGTACCCACCCGTGAAAAGATGGGACGCCCGCGCACCTCCGGTCGTACGGAATCTCCTGGTCGAAGCCGGTGTGCCGGGCGTGTCGGACCGTTGGCGGCGAAAGGACCGGAGCGTACGTGAGCGAGAATCAGAACCTCCTCGCGGAGCAGCGCCGCGCCCTGATCCTGGACGAGGTCCGGCGCCGGGGCGGTGTGCGGGTCAACGAGCTGACCCGCAAGCTCGGCGTGTCGGACATGACCGTGCGCCGGGATCTGGACTCCCTCGCCCGCCAGGGCATGTTGGAGAAGGTGCACGGCGGTGCGGTGCCGGTGGTCGAGGCCAGCACCCATGAGCCGGGGTTCGAGGCCAAGTCGGGTCTGGAGCTGACCGCCAAGGAGGACATCGCGCGGGCCGCGGCCCGGCTGGTCACGCCGGGGACGGCGATCGCTCTGTCCGGCGGTACGACGACGTACGCGCTCGCGCAGCACCTGCTGGAGGTGCCGGATCTGACCGTCGTGACGAACTCGGTGCGGGTCGCGGACGTCTTTCACGCGGCGCAGCGCACCTCGGGCCAGCGGCAGGGCGCGGCGACGGTGGTGCTGACCGGCGGGGTGCGCACCCCTTCGGACTCGCTGGTGGGCCCGGTCGCCGACCAGGCGATCGCCGCCCTCCACTTCGATCTGCTCTTCCTCGGTGTGCACGGCATATCGGTGGAGGCGGGGCTGTCCACGCCGAACCTCGCGGAGGCCGAGACCAACCGTCGGCTGGTGCACTCCGCGCGCCGGGTCGTGGTGGTCGCCGACCACACCAAGTGGGGCACGGTGGGCCTGAGTTCGTTCGCCGCGCTGGAGCAGGTGCACACGCTCGTCACCGACGCGGGGCTGCCGGCCGAGGCGCGCACGGAGATCTCGGAGCATCTGCCGCGGCTGATCGTGGCGGGCGAACCCGAACCCGAGCCCGAAGCGGACGAGGACATCTGACAGCCCGTCAGCTACCCTGCCCCGCAACGCCCCGCTTCCGCACGGGACTTCACGAGGGGGTTCGCGTCATGCCGCAGCGTCTGCGCCCGGTCGGGCCGGAGTTCGTCGACGGCGCGCCGGTACGGCTGGTGTTCACGCGGGACATGGCCGCCGCCCCGGCGGCGGTCTTCCACGCCCTCGCCGAGGACGTGCCCGGCTGGCCCGCATGGTTCCCGGCGGTGGCCTCCGCCCGGCCGGCCGAGGGCGGGCGTGAGGTACGGCTGCGCGGCGGCATCCGCTTCCAGGAGACGGTGCTGGTGGCGAAAGCGCCCGAGGTGTACGCGTACCGGGTCGACGTGACGAACATCCCGGGCACCCGCGCCTGGGTAGAGGAGTGGCGGCTGGCCCCGGCGGGTACCGGCACCCGGGTGCGGATGACCTTCGCCCTCGACGGTACGGCGGCCTTCCGCACGGTGTCCCGGCTCATCCGGCCGGGCGTCGGACGGTCCGTCCGTCAGGCGGTCGCGGCACTGGACCGCCGACTGGGCTCACCGGCCCGCTGACCCGCCCGCGCGTTCAGTCCGGCCAGACACCCGTCGACAGCAGGGCCTCGATCGCCGCCGTGTACGGCGTGATGTCCAGACCCTGCTCCACGAGCCAGGCGTCGGAGTAGTACTTGTCGAGGTAGCGGTCGCCCGGGTCGCACAGCAGGGTGACGACGCTGCCGGTACGGCCCTCGGCCACCATCTCGGAGACGATCTTCAGCGCGCTCCACAGCCCGGTGCCCGTGGAGCCGCCCGCCTTGCGCCCGATGGCCCGCTCCAGGGAGCGTACGGCGGCGACGCTGGCCGCGTCCGGGACCTTCATCATCCGGTCGATCGCGCCGGGCACGAAGCTCGGCTCCATGCGCGGCCGGCCGATGCCCTCGATCCGTGAGCCGCAGTCGCAGGTGACGTCCGGATCGCCGCTGGTCCAGCCCTCGAAGAAGCAGGAGTTCTCCGGGTCGGCGACACAGATCCGGGTGTCGTACTGCATGTAGTGGACGTAGCGGGCGAGGGTCGCCGAGGTGCCACCGGTGCCCGCCGTGGCGACGATCCACGTCGGCTCCGGGAACCGCTCCAACTGAAGCTGGCGGAAGATGGATTCGGCGATGTTGTTGTTGCCGCGCCAGTCCGTGGCCCGCTCGGCGTAGGTGAACTGGTCCATGTAGTGGCCGCCGGTCTCCACCGCGAGGCGGGCCGACTCCTCGTACATCTTCCGGGAGTCGTCCACGAAGTGGCACCGGCCGCCGTGGAACTCGATCAGGCGGCACTTCTCGGCGCTCGTCGTGCGGGGCATGACCGCGATGAAGGGCACGCCGATCAGCTTGGCGAAGTAGGCCTCCGAGACGGCGGTCGAGCCGCTGGACGCCTCGATCACGGGGCGGCCGGGTCGGATCCAGCCATTGCAGAGGCCGTAGAGGAACAGGGAGCGGGCGAGGCGGTGCTTGAGGCTGCCGGTGGGGTGGGTCGACTCGTCCTTCAGGTAGAGGTCGATGCCCCACCGCTCGGGCAGCGGGAAGCGCAGCAGGTGCGTGTCCGCCGAGCGGTTGGCGTCGGCCTGGACCTTGCGCACGGCGTCTTTCAGCCAGTCGCGGTAGGCGGCGTCACTGCGGTCGACGTCGAGTGTGGCGCCGGTCCGCGCCTGAGGGGTGGTGCTCACGGCGGTGCTCCTTACGCTGGGCGCCGACGGCGCTGACGCGGTCGGCACGTCGAGCATAGGCATCTTTCACACCGCTTCCCACCTGCATAAACGCATCTTTGGGCGACTCAAAGCCACCCTGGGACCGGGCGCGTGCGAGAACGGCGGGGGCGCATTGGCGGGAGTGCTCCGGGTCGGCGACCGCACGCGCTCCGCGTGCACTGGTGCTCTCGGCGCCCTCGGGGCAGACTGCACGCGACGGGACCGATCGTCCCGAACGGGGGCGCACACTGGATCGCGGAAGCACACGCGCAAGGGGGCGGCACACGATGGCGGAGCCGGAGTTCACGGCCACGGGCGTGCGGATCGGCAAACGGCTGCGCTCGCTCACGCGGGCCGGGCAGGTCCGGATCAACGACGGCAGGCTGGAGTTGCTCAACAGCTACGGCAGCGAGATCGACAGCGCCCCGGTGCAGGCGGTGCGGGCGTCCAAGCCGTGGTTCGCGCCGGACGACCGCGCGCTGGCCGACCTCAACGGCCACCGGTACCTGCTGACGCTGGGCGAGCACGACCCCGCTCCGGGCGAGCCGGGGCCGCCCGCGGCACGGCGGTTCATCGAGGCGGTACGCAGGGCCGCCGGGCGCGGCGGCTGAGCCACACGCCGGCCGGGGGCCGGCGCCGGCCACCGGCCGTCATTACTCCGAGCAGCGTTCCGTCGCGGCGAGTTGCGGTAGCGCATCCGCCCTGTCACGCTGTTCTCACGTCACTCTGGGTTTACCGGCGATAACGCTGCGAACCAGCCCGCCGGCCATGACAGCAGGCGGACGTTTGGACGCAAGCACCCTGCTGGATCCGTTGTTCTCCGTGTTCTTCCGGTCCGTCCGGACCTCTACATCGGGGAGTCGCAGCAGTGATCAGTCATCCGAGCAGGCACTGCACGGTGGAGCTTCAAGCCCTGCCGTCGCGGATCGGTCAGGTCCGCAGAATCGTATCTGCACAGTTGCGGTACTGGCATATGGACCCGTTGATAGACCGGGCCGCGCTCGGTGTGACGGAGTTGCTGAGCAACGTTCACCGGCACGCGAGGCCCGACAAGTCGTGCACGGTCGAGCTGGAGCTGCGCCCGGACCGGCTCACCGTCTCGGTGCGCGACAACGACCCCCGGCTGCCGGTGCCGGTCGACACCGCGGACACCCCGGACGCCGGTCCGCTGGCCACCTGCGGCCGGGGGCTGGCGATGGTGGCGGCGGTCAGCGAGAGCTGGGGCGCGCGGCCGGACGGCGAGAACGGCAAGATCGTGTGGTTCACGCTGCCCGCGCCCGCGGCCGCCCGGACCCACCCGGCGGGCCCACCGCGCGGTACGACCCAGACGGCACGACCGGCACCGGAACCGGCCCGGGTCAGCGCCGCGGTGCCGGCGGCCGCCGGGGCTTCGGTGGCGGCCGGGGCCCCCGTGTCCGCCGCGGTTCCCCTGTCCGCCGGGACGCCCGTCGGCGCCACGGCTCCTGTCGGGAGCGCGACTCCGGGGGCGACGCCCGCGCCCACCGTGGTGCACGCCTCCATCGCGTCCGGGGTACAAACTCCCGCCCGGCCGGCCGTTTCCGGCTGACCGGGCGGTGAGACCCGGCCTCCGGGTGGAGCGCCCCGAAGGGCGGGACTGCGCGACCAGCCATGACCGACCCGTGGCCGCGCACGGTCCCGGCACCTGTGGTGCACGCGCCCGGAAAGGCACACGTGCGTTTCAACCCCTGTGCGCAGCAAGGGAGTCAGCCGTCGCGACCGACGACGGCCGGGGCGGGGTCATGCCGGACCGCCCTTGCCCGTGCGGCCGAACTGCTCCTCCAGGACGGACAGGCGGCGCCAGTACTCGTCCTCGTCGATCTCGCCGGAGGCGAACCGGCGGCCGAGGACGGCGACCGGTGAGTCACCGGCCGGGCGGCCGCCCGCGACGGGACCCCAGGGGCCGCCGCGGCCGCGCCACGCGGTGCGCCGCAGCACCGTCACGGCGCCGATCACCACGACCGCCCAGATCAGCGGGAAGAACAGGATCCACGGGCCGGGCCCGCCGTGCCAGCTCGCCAGGGTCTGCATCTCGGTCATCTCCCTCGTCGCCTTGCTCGTCGTCGTTCTTGCGGGGATGACACGAGCCTCCCTCCGGCAGGGGGTCCGGGTCGTCGTGCGCCCGGCGGCCGTGCGCGTACCTCCCGGGGAGTACGACGAGAGTGGCGCACTGCTCCCCGAAGACACTGGCCTTCTGTAACTACTAGTATGTACGGTAGTTTCATGAGCACCTCGGAACGGCTGATCGAGTCCACCCGCGAGCTGCTGTGGGAGCGCGGATACGTGGGGACGAGCCCCAAGGCGATCCTGGAACGCGCGGGCGCGGGCCAGGGAAGCATGTACCACCACTTCAAGGGCAAGCCGGACCTCGCCCTGGCCGCGATCAGACGCACCGCCGACGAGCTGTGCGCCACCGCGGAGCGCGTCCTCGCCGGACCGGGCACGCCGTACGAGCGCATCGAGACGTATCTGCTGCGGGAGCGTGACGTGCTGCGCGGCTGCCCGATCGGCCGGCTGACGATGGACCCCGACGTGATCGCCAGCGACGAGCTGCGCGCGCCGGTGGACGAGACGATCACCCGGATCCGGCAGCTGATCGCAAAGACCGTCGAAGAGGGCCGGCGGCAGGGGCAGTTCGCGCCCGAACTGGACGGCGAGGAGATCGGCGCGGCCGTCCTCGCGACCATCCAGGGCGGCTATGTCCTGGCCCGCGCCTCCGGCTCCCCCGCCGCGTTCGACGCGGGCGTCCGCGGTCTGCTGTCTCTGCTCACACCCCGAACCTCCGCCTGAGACCTGCGAAGGGAATCGCGACATGCACGCCATGCAGTACGAGTTCACCCTGCCCGCCGACTACGACATGGGCATCATCCGCTCGCGCGTCGCCCGCGTCGCGCACCTGCTGGACGACTGGGACGGCCTCGGCATCAAGACGTACATCCTGCGCGAGCGCGGGGTGCACGGCTCGCCGGTGAACCAGTACGGGCCGTTCTACCTCTGGAACACCATGGAGGGCATGAACAGCTTCCTGTGGGGCGGCACCTTCCAGGGCCCCGTCCGCGACTTCGGCCGGCCGGACATACGACAGTGGACCGGCCTGGCCTTCGAGGAGGGCACCGCCACCGGATCCGCCCCGGCGTTCGCCGTGCGTCGGCGTCAACCCGTCCCGGAGGGTGTGGAGTTGGCGGCGTTCATGACGGACGCGGCGGCCGAGACCGCGCGGCTGGCAGCCCAGGACGGCGCGGTGC
Source organism: Streptomyces camelliae (assembly GCF_027625935.1). NCBI lineage: Bacteria > Bacillati > Actinomycetota > Actinomycetes > Kitasatosporales > Streptomycetaceae > Streptomyces > Streptomyces camelliae. The sequence goes on along the minus strand of NZ_CP115300.1, from coordinate 8,051,397 downwards.
TGGCGGCGGCCGCCGTGGACACGCGCGCATGGGAGCTGGTGCACTTCTCCCTCTGGGAGCACGATGCGCCCAAAGCCGACGGGGACCTCTTCCAGGTGCTGCACCTGTCCGCCCCCGGCCGGGACCGGCTCCCCCGGGGCCGGCAGTGGTGAGCCGTGTCCGCACGGTCCTCGGCGACCTCCCGCCCGAGGAGCTGGGCGTGTGCGACGCGCACGACCATCTCTTCCTGAGCAGCCCGCGGTTCCCCGGTCAGGAGCTGGACGACACGGTCGCGGCCCGGGCCGAGCTGACCGCGTTCCGGGCGGTGGGCGGAGCGGCCGTCGTACAGTGGACACCGCACGGCATGGGCCGTCGGGCGGCGGACCTGCCGGAGCTGTCCCGGGCCACCGGTGTACGGCTGGTCTGCGCGACGGGCCTGCACCAAGCCGCGCACTACGACCCCGAGTTGCTCGACCAGCTGCGCGGCGCCGGTCTCGCCGAGCTGTTCGTGGCCGAACTGACCGAGGGCATCGGTACGACGGGGGTGCGGGCCGGGCTGATCAAGGTGGCGGGCGGCTTCCACGCCCTCGACGCACACACCCGCTGGACGATGAAGGCGGCGGCCGAGGCCCACCACGCCACCGGCGCGCCCATCGCCGTGCACCTGGAGCTGGGCACCGGCGCGCTGGACGTACTGGACCTGCTGTGCGGCGAGTCCGGGGTGCCGGGTGACCGGGTGATCCTCGGCCATCTGAACCGCTCCCCCGACCCGGTGGTGCAGCGGGAGGCCGCCGCGTCGGGCTGCTGGCTGGCCTTCGACGGGCCCTCCCGCGCCCATCACGCCACCGACTGGCGCATGCCGGAGGCGGTACGGGCCCTGGCCGAGGCCGGCTTCGCCGACCGGCTGCTGCTCGGCGGCGACACGGTGCTCGCCGGTGCGCGCTCGGTCGACGGCGGGCCCGGCATGCCGTACCTGCTGCGCAGGACTCGGCCCCGGCTTGAGGCCGAGCTGGGCGCGGAGTTGGTCGACCGGATCCTCACCGAGCATCCGGGGCGGGCGTTCGGGGTCGACTGGCGGTAGCCGGTCTTCGCCTACGCACCCGCGTGGTCCGGTCGTTCGGCGGCCACGGACCGTGCGTGGCCTGCCGCGCGGTTCCCCGTGCCCCTGTGGTGGCGTACGACCGGGCGCAGATAGTCGACGACGGGGCCTTCGAGGCCGTCCAGATCGGAGAGCGAGCCGATCAACTCGACGCGGTCGAACTCCGGTTCGGCGCCACGGGCGCTCTCCGTCCGGACCAGCTCGGCGTAGCCGTCGTACAACTCCCGTGCGGGGCGCGGCGGGGCGGTGAACGCCACGCCGACGCTGCCGCGTGCGCCCCGGGTGGTCAGCCATGGGGCGAGGGCGTCGGCCGGGGTGGCGGAGCCGGTCTCCTCGGCCAGTTCGCGGGCCGCGTGGGCGCGCAGCGCGGCGAGGTCCAACTCCCCGTCGGGATCGGGGGGTTCGACGGTCCCGCCGGGGAGCTGCCAGCGGCCCGGGGCCGAGGTCGAGGGGGCCATCCGGCCCACCAGCACACGGCCGTCGTCGGTGGGCTGCAGCACGGACACGAACAGGGACGACAGCGCGGGCGAGCCGGGCACGTGCCGCAGGGCGCGGTATCGGTAACTGGCCCGCGCCCAGGACAGCACCAGGCCGTCCGTCCCGTCCCGCTCCACCGCGACGAGGGCGGCCACCGGTCCGTCGAAGAGGGCCGGGTTGGCCCGTACCGACTCCGCCCACGCCTGGTCCATCGCCGCGCGGTGCGGCCGCGACAGCTCCGGCAGGGCGGTCTCGACCAGGCGGATGCCGGCTGCGGGCAGGATGTCCACGCCGTCCCCGGCCGGACCGGTCACCGCAGTGCCGCCAGCGGGTCGTCCAGGACCGGCTGCCAGGCCAGTTCGGCCGCGCCGACGAGGCTGTTGTGGTCCAGCGTGCAGGCCAGGATCGGCACGCCCCCGCTCTGGCCCCACAGGCTGCGGTCGGCGACGACCGCGCGGAGCCGGCCGGGATCGGCGTCCAGGAGGGTGCGGTGCAGGCCGCCGAGGATGATCCGGTCGGGGTTGAGGATGTTGACCAGTCCGGCGAGACCGAGGCCGAGACGGTCGATCAGGGCCTCGGCGGCCGTGCGGACGGCCGGGTCGTCGTACTGCGTGCGCAGCAGGTCGTTGGCCTGCTGGAGCAGGGACACCTCGGGGCCCGGCTCGCGGCCCGCCTCGACGAGCAGCGCCAGCGGGTCCGCCTCGACGTCCAGACAGCCCCGGCTGCCACAGTGACAGGGGCGGCCCTCCGGGTTGACGGTGAGGTGGCCCACCTCCAGAGCCAGGCCCGAACTGCCGGTGTGCAGACGGCCGTCGAGCACCAGGGCACCGCCGACGCCCCGGTGCCCGGTGGCCACGCACAGCAGATCGCGGGCGCCCCGGCCGGCGCCGTGCCGGTGTTCGGCGAGCGCGGCGAGGTTGACGTCGTTGCCGGCGAACGCGGGGCCGGTGAGGCCGGCGGCGCGCACGCACTCCGCGAAGATCCGCCGGACGGGGGCGCCGACGGGCCAGGCCAGGTGGAGGGGGTTGAGGGCCAGTCCGTCGGGTTCGGCGACGGCGGACGGCACGGCGAGTCCGGCGCCCACACAGCGGCGGCCGGTCGTGCGCAGGAGCTCGGCGCCCGCTTCCACGACCGAGCCGAGCACCTTCGCCGGGTCGGCGTCGACGGTCTCGCAACCGGGCGCGGTCGCCACGATCCGCCCGCCGAGACCGACGAGCGCGGCCCGGAACCCGTCGGCGTGGACCTGGGCCGCCAGCGCCACGGGCCCGTCCTCGGCGACCTCCAGCCGGTGCGAGGGGCGCCCCTGCGATCCGGCCGCCGCGCCGGGCCGGGCGTCCACCCGGATCAGCCCGAGCGCCTCCAGCTCGGCGGCCACCGCGCCCGCCGTCGCCCGGGTGACCCCGAGTTCCGCGGTGAGCACGGCCCGGGTCGGCGCCCGTCCGGTGTGCACGAGCTCCAGCGCGGGTCCGAGCGCACCGCGCCCCCGGTCCAGCCGCGCCCTCGGGGTCGTTCTCTCCCCCGCCGTCCGGGGGTCCGCCTTGCCGCTCATGAGGGCGAGTCTCCCATGATCCGCTGGAGTGGTTCCCGGCCGCCCGCTACAGCCCGCTCACCCGCAAGGTGATGTTCAGCCGTCCGGCGAGGCCCAGCCAGGGCGGTGCCGTACCGGGGCGCACGCGCGGCACCCCGTGGTAGGCGAGCCGGGACGGCCCGCCGAAGACGAACAGATCGCCGCTGCGCAGCTCCACGTCGGTGTACGGCCTGGCGCGCGTCTCGGTGTTGCCGAAGCGGAACACGCAGGTGTCGCCGAGGCTCAGCGAGACCACCGGGGCGTCCACACGCTCGTCGGCGTCGCGGTGCATGCCCATGCGGGCGTCGCCGTCGTAGAAGTTGATCAGCGCGATGTCGTACGGCGCCGCCGGGACCGCGTCCGGGCCGAGCGCGTCGGCCACCGCGCGGCGGCCCAGCTCGCCGAGCCAGGCCGGGAAGGGCTTGACGGGAGCCCCGTCGCCGTCGACGACCGTACGGGCGTAGGAATACGGGTACCAGTGCCAGCCGAGGCAGACCTGCCGGGCGGTCATCGTGCCGCCGCCCGGGGTGCGGACGGTGCGCAGCCCGGCCGGGGGCCGCGCCCAGTCCCGGCAGGCGGCGAGCAGGTCGCGCTGCCGTGCGCGGTCCAGCCAGGCCGGGGCGTGCACGGCGCCCGGCGCGACCTCCGCACGCCCCCGGGAAAACAGCTCGTCCTCCATGCTCCCATGCTGCCGCACCACCCCTGATCTGCGGCTCGGCTAGCCTGGACACACGATGAGCGACCGTATGACGACACCGTGGGGCGAGGTCGAGCTGACCCGCTTCCCCGAGGATCCCCGCGACCGGCTGCGCGCCTGGGACGCCTCCGACGCGTACCTGCTGCGCCATCTGGCCGAGGAGGGGGTGCCGCTCACCGGCGCGGTCGTGGTGGTCGGGGACCGCTGGGGCGCGCTGGCCACGGCGCTCGCGGAGCACCGGCCGACGCAGATCACCGACTCCTTCCTGAGCCAGGAGGCGACCCGGGTGAACCTGGCCCGGGCCGGCGTCGAGCCCGGTGCCGTCCAGCTGCTCACCACCCAGGATCCGCCGCCGCAACGGGTGGACGTGCTGCTGGTCCGGGTGCCGAAGAGCCTGGCGCTGCTGGAGGACCAGCTGCTGCGGCTGGCGCCCGCCGTGCACGCGGACACGGTCGTCGTCGGTACCGGCATGGTGAAGGAGATCCACACCTCCACGCTCCAGCTGTTCGAGCGGATCCTCGGGCCGACCCGCACCTCACTGGCGCGGCAGAAGGCCCGGCTGATCCTCTGCACCCCGGATCCGGCGCTGAAGCGGCCGGCGAACCCGTGGCCGTACAGCTACGCCCTCCCTCAAGGCGTCGGGCCGGTGTCGGGGCGCACGGTCGTCAACCACGCGGGCGTCTTCTGCGCCGACCGGCTCGACATCGGCACGCGTTTCTTCCTCCAGCACCTGCCCGGTCCGGGCGCGGGGCGCGTGGTGGACCTCGGCTGCGGCAACGGTGTCGTGGGTACGGCGGTGGCACTGGCGGACCCGTCGGCCGAGGTGCTGTTCGTGGACGAGTCGTTCCAGGCCGTCGCCTCGGCCGAGGCGACGTACAAGGCCAACGGGGTGCCGGGGCACGCGGAGTTCCGGGTCGGGGACGGGCTGGCCGGGGTCGCGCCGGGCAGTGTGGACCTGGTGCTGAACAACCCGCCGTTCCACTCCCACCAGGCGACGACCGACGCGACGGCGTGGCGCATGTTCACCGGCGCGAAGCGCGCGCTGCGGCCGGGCGGCGAGCTGTGGGTGATCGGCAATCGGCATCTGGGGTATCACGTGAAGCTGCGGCGGTTGTTCGGGAACAGTGAACTGGTGGCCTCCGACCCGAAGTTCGTGGTGCTGCGGGCGGTCCGGAAGGACTGACCCGGGCGCTCGCGCGGCCGGCCTCAGGTCCGGGCCAGCACTCCGATGATCCGGCGCACCTCCTGGGCCATGGCCTCCCGGCCCACGCTGAGGTACTTGCGCGAGTCCACGGCCTCGGGATGCGCGGCGAGGAACTCCCGGATCGCGCCGGTCATGGCCGCGTTGAGCGCCGTGCCGACGTTGACCTTGGTGATGCCGCCGACGACCGCCTCGACCAGCCCGGCGTCCGGTACGCCGGAGGAGCCGTGCAGGACGAGCGGGAGGGCGAGCGCGGCGGACAGCCGCTTGAGCAGGGCGTGGTCGAGATCGGCGGTGCGGGTGGTCATCGCGTGCACGCTGCCGATGGCGACGGCCAGGGCGTCGACGCCGGTCCCGCTGACGAAGTCCAGCGCCTGGTCGGGGTCGGTGCGCGCGCCGGGCGCGTGGGCTTCCAGCGGGGGGCGGCCGTCCTTGCCGCCGATCTGCCCCAGCTCGGCCTCGATCCACAGCCCTTGGGCGTGGGCCCAGTCGGCGGCGGCCCGGGTGGCGGAGAGGTTGTCGGCGTAGGGCAGGCGGGCCGCGTCGTACATCACCGAGCTGAACCCGGCGCCGGGCGCCTGACGCAGCAGGTCGTCGCTCTGTACGTGGTCCAGGTGCAACGCGACGGGTACGACGGCCCGTTCGGCGGCGGCGACGGCCGCGCGGGCGAGCGGCAGCAGCCGTCCGTAGCGGAACTTGACGGCGTTCTCGCTGACTTGGAGGACGACGGGCGAGCCGGCCGTCTCGGCGCCGGCGATGACGGCCTCGATGTGTTCCAGGGTGATGACGTTGAAGGCGGCGACGGCGGAGCGGGCCGTGGCGGCGGCGGTGACCAGCTCGCCGGTGGACGCGAGGGGCACGTGGGGTGTCCTTCCGTGACGCGGACCGGGGTCGGGCGGGGGGCGGCCGGGCGAAGGCGGCCGGGCTTCGGGGCCTCGGGACCTCAAGGCCTCAGGGCTTCGGGAGTTCAGGTCCTCCGGACTTCGGGACTTCGTGTCCTCAGGGCGCGAGGATCACCGAGCGGGTGAGGTGGCGCGGCCGGTCGGGGTCGAGGCCGCGCGCGGCGGCTACGGCGACCGCGAGGCGCTGGACGCGGACGAGTTCGGCGAGCGGGTCGAGTCCGCCCCCGATCCACAACCCCCCGGTGGCGCCGACCTGTCGGGCGAGGCCCTCGGGTGCCTCACCGAGCATCCAGGTGGCCGTGCCCGCGGTGGTGATGCTGATCGGGCCGTGCCGGTACTCCATCGCCGGGTAGGCCTCGGTCCAGGCCAGCGAGGCCTCGCGCATCTTCAGTCCGGCCTCGTTGGCGAGTCCGACCGTCCAGCCGCGCCCCAGAAAGGTGAACTGGGTGCAGGCGATGAGCTGTTCGGGAAGAGGAGTGGCGAGGGCCGCGCGCGCGTCGGCGACGACGGAGTCGGTGTGCAGGCCGAGATGGGCGCGCAGGAGGGTGAGTGCGGTGGTCGCGAACCGGGTCTGCACGACGGAGCGTTCGTCGGCGAAGTCCAGCACGACGAGGTCGTCGGCGGCGGACATGACGGGCGTGGCGGCGTCGGCGGTGACGGCGGTGGTACGGCTCCGCCCCCGCACCTTGCCCAGCAGTTCCAGCACCTCGGTGGTCGTACCGGAGCGGGTGAGGGCGACGATCCGGTCGTACGGCCTCCCGTACGGGAACTCGGAGGCGGCGAACGCGTCGGTCTCGCCCTGCCCGGCGCCCTCGCGCAGCCCCGCCGCCGCCTGTGCCATGAAGTACGAGGTCCCGCACCCCACGATCGCGACCCTCTCCCCGGGCTCCGGCAGCGCGGCCTTGTGCCGCTCCGCGCCCTCGGCGGCCCTGGTCCAGCACTCCGGCTGGCTGTTCAGCTCGTCCTCGACATGGGTCATGGCCCACACTCTCCCTCGCTGATTGTTCCTGCAAGATATAGCCAGATTTCGAGCACAATCAAGCATCCACGCGCAGAGAGTGGTGCGCTAGGGTCACCGGGAACACTTCAGAACGGAGGCTGCGGATGTCCCGGGACGCCCGCTGGAAGGCGCTGCTGGAACTGCTCGTGGAGCGCGGCCGGCTGGACGTCGAGGAAGCGGCGGCCGAGCTGGGGGTGTCGGCGGCGACGATCCGCCGGGACTTCGACCAGCTCGCCGAGCAGCAGATGCTGGTGCGCACCCGGGGCGGAGCGGTGGTGCACGGGGTGTCGTACGAACTGCCGTTGCGCTACAAGACGGCCCGCCGCGCCTCCGAGAAGCAGCGCATCGCCAAGGCCGTGGCCGAACTGCTGGCGCCGGGCGAGGCGGTGGGGCTGACCGGCGGTACGACCACCACGGAGGTGGCCCGCGCCCTGGCCGTGCGCGGGGATCTGTCCAGCGGCTCACCGGCGCTGACGATCGTCACCAACGCGCTCAACATCGCCAACGAGCTCGCCGTACGCCCTCAGTTCAAGATCGTGGTGACGGGCGGGGTGGCGCGTCCGCAGTCGTACGAGCTCATCGGCCCGCTCGCGGACGGGGTGCTCGGGCAGATCACGCTGGACGTGGCCGTGCTCGGGGTCGTCGCCTTCGACGTCACGCACGGCGCGGCGGCGCACGACGAGGCGGAGGCCGCGATCAACCGGCTGCTGTGCGAGCGCGCCGAGCGGGTGGTGGTCGCCGCCGACTCCAGCAAGCTGGGCCGGCGGGCGTTCGCCCGGATCTGCGGGGCGGAGCTGGTGGACACGCTCGTGACGGACTCGGCGGTGGCGCAGGAGACGGTACGCCGGTTCGAGGAGGCGGGGGTCAGGGTCCTGGCGGTGTGAGGGCCGGCCGCCTCGACGACGGCCGCCGTCCGCACAGAGCCCGCGCGGCACAAGTCCCCGGCGCCAGGCGGCCGCAGAGGCTGCCCGTCGCCGGCTCAGATCCGGCCGAGGTCGGCCTTCACAAAGCCCGCGCCGCGCTGGTCGTTGCAGCCGGTCACGGGCCGGTCGGCCGGGTCGGGCCAGGTCTGCTGGGCCTGGAGCGCCACACTCACCAGGGTCAGCAGCAGGTCGACGTCGCTCGCGGCGTCGAGGCGCAGGGTCACCCACTGCGAGCCGGGCACGATCCTGATCGCCCCGGAGCCCTTCAGGTCCTTGGCGAAGCGCCGGATGGCCCGGTCGGTCAGGCGTAGATCGACATCCCGGTCCGAGTGGAAGTGGGCGATCTCGCCCTGGGCCGAACTCACCGCCTGTCCCAGGCCGCAGCTCGGGACCGCCTGGCTCAGGTCGGGCCAGGTCGCCAGTTGCGCGAGCGCGCGCGAGGCCAACGTCATGGGCCCATCATGGCCCGCTCACCCGTCGGCAACCAGCTCGTGAGCAAGCATTAACCGACCTGTATCCGTGTGGAGAACGCCCGGGGAGACACACCGGCCACCCCGAACGGGGCGTTGTCCGCAGCCCGTTGACGACACCGGCGACGTGAGAGCGGACAAATAGCCACAGGTCAAGGGCACATCGTTCACTCCGCGGACGCCGGTGCACCCTCACCCGGAGCCAGTGGGTGGCCCGCGCCACCGACCCGGCCGGTGCCGCCGGAGCGGGCGAGGTGCCGCCCCGGCCGTCTCGCCATGTGAACACCGCCGGCCCGCGGGTGACGCGCGCATACCCGGGCCAGCCCTTGCTCCTCCCCGCCGCCCGCCCCTAACCTGAGTTTGTGCCGCAAATAAACAAAACCCGATCGCACAGCGTCGTGCCGGGCAGCAGTCACGCACTCACCCGCCTCCGGATCGCCCTCACCGCCTTCTTCGCCCTGGACGGCTTCGTCTTCGCCGGGTGGGTCGTCCGGATCCCCGCCATCAAGGAGCAGACCCACTCCTCCGCCGGCGATCTCGGTCTGGCGCTCCTCGGTGTCTCCGCCGGTGCCGTGATCACGATGACCCTCACCGGGCGGCTGTGCCGGCGCTACGGCAGCCATCCGGTCACCGTGGTCTGTGCCGTCCTGCTCTCGCTCAGCGTCGCCCTGCCTCCGCTCACCCGTTCCGCGCTCGCGCTCGGCGTGGTGCTGCTGGTCTTCGGCGCCGCCTACGGCGGGATAAACGTGGCCTTCAACAGCGCCGCCGTCGATCTGGTGGCCGCGTTGGGGCGGCCCATCATGCCCACGTTCCATGCCGCGTTCAGCCTCGGCGGGATGATCGGCGCCGGTCTCGGCGGACTGGTCGCGGGTGCCCTCTCCCCCACCCGGCATCTGCTCGGGCTCACCCTCATCGGGCTGCTCGTCACGGCCGTGGCCGGGCGCACTCTGCTGCGGCAGCGGCCGCCGGCGCCGCGTGCGCCGCAGCGCGCGGAGCCGGCCCCTGGGGGCGCACCGCGCACCGGCGGGCGCGGGCTGGTTCTCGTCTTCGGACTGGTCGCGCTGTGCACCGCCTACGGCGAGGGCGCCATGGCCGACTGGGGTGCGCTGCACCTCCAGCAGGACCTCGCGGCCTCCTCGGGGGTGGCGGCGGCCGGGTACGCGTGTTTCGCGCTGGCCATGACCGTCGGCCGGGCGACCGGGACGACGCTCCTGGAACGCCTCGGCCGCGCCCGGACCGTGATCGCCGGCGGCACCGTCGCGGCGGCCGGCATGCTGCTCGGCTCCCTCGCGCCCACCGTGTGGGCGGCGCTGATCGGCTTCGCCGTCACCGGGCTCGGGCTGGCCAATCTCTTCCCGGTCGCCGTGGAGCGGGCCGGCGCGCTGACCGGCCCGTCCGGCGTCGCCGTCGCCTCCACCCTGGGCTACGGCGGCATGCTCCTCGGGCCGCCCTCGATCGGCTTCATGGCCGACTGGTTCTCCCTGCCGGCCGCGCTCACCAGTGTGGCCGCGCTGGCCGCCGTCGCCGCGGTCATCGGCGTCACGACACGGCGGGCCATGGGCCGCTGACGACACCGGACCGTGGCGAACCCGTGAAGCGCGCTCCATCCGGCACACTCACCCCATGAACACTGCGGACTTCCTCAAGACCCTGGACCGGGAGGGCCGGCTGCTCGCGGCGGCCGCCGACGCCGCGGGAACCGACGCCAAGGTGCCGACCTGCCCCGCATGGCAGGTGGGCGACCTGCTGCGGCACACCGGCGCGGTACACCGCTGGGCGGCCGGCATCGTCGCCGACGGGGACACCACGCCCCGCCCCTTCGGCGACCTGCCCGACCTGGACGGCACCGAGTTGGTGGACTGGTACCGGGACAGTCACCGCCTGCTGGTCGACACCCTGTCCGCCGCACCCGCCGACCTGGAGTGCTGGACGTTCCATCCGGCGCCCAACCCGTCACCGCTGGCGTTCTGGACCCGCCGGCAGGCGCACGAGACGACCGTCCACCGTTACGACGCCGAGGCGGCGCGCGGCGGTACGGCGTCCCCCGTCGCCCCGGATCTCGCGCCGGACTTCGCCGTGGACGGCATCGACGAGCTGCTGCTCGGCTTCCACGCCCGTTCCCGGAGCCGGCTGCGCACCCCGGAGCCGCGTGTCCTGCGGGTGCGCGCGCTGGACGCGGGGGCGGACGCGGTGTGGACCGTACGGCTCTCGGCCGAGCCGCCGGTGAGCGTGCGGGGCGCGGACGGTGAGGCCGACGCCGAACTGTCGGGCCCCGCCGACGAGTTGTACCTGGCTCTGTGGAACCGCGCGCCGGTGCCGAACGTGAGCGGCGATCGCTCGCTGGCCGAACTGTGGCGGGAGAAGGGCGGTTTCTGACCCCTGACCGGCCCCGGTGAGCCGGCTGCGCGGGCCGGCTCCGTCAGCCGGCCTCGGTCAGCATCCGGGCCAGCACCGCGCGCTGCACCGGACGTACCTCGCCGTGCAGCGCGCGCCCCTTGGCCGTCAGCGCCACGCACACCCCGCGCCGGTCCACGGCACACATGGCGCGGTCGACGAGGCCCTCCTTCTCCAGCCGGCCGATCAGCCGGGACAGTGCGCTCTGGCTGAGATGGATCCGCTCGGAGATCTCCTGCACGCGGTAGGTGGTGCCGTCGTCCGCCGCCCCGCCCTCGGCCAGCAGGTCGAGCACCTCGAAGTCGCTGGAGCACAGGCCGTGTCCGCTCAGCGCCCGGTCCAGCTCGCTCTGGGTCCGGGCATGCAGCGCCAGGATGTCCCGCCACTGCTCCACGAGCTCCTGCTCGGCCTTGTTCGCCGCCATGAGCGCACGGTAGCAGAGAAACGAGTTTGTTGCATCGTAATTAAATGCATTTGCATTCGATGCATGCGCATGTAGTGTCGTCGCCATGACCTCTCCGCTCACCACCTCCGCGGCCCCGTCCCCTACGGTCCGCTGGACTCCCCGGCTGTGGGGCACCCTGCTGGTGCTCTGCGCGGCGATGTTCCTCGACGCGCTGGACGTGTCGATGGTCGGCGTCGCGCTGCCGTCCATCGGCTCCGACCTGCACCTGTCCACGTCGACGCTGCAATGGATCGTCAGCGGCTACATCCTGGGCTACGGAGGCCTGCTCCTCCTCGGGGGACGCACCGCCGACCTGCTCGGCCGGCGCCAGGTGTTCCTCGTCGCCCTCGGCGTCTTCGCGCTCGCCTCGCTGCTCGGCGGGCTCGTGGACTCGGATCCGCTGCTTATCGCCAGCCGCTTCATCAAGGGCCTGAGCGCGGCCTTCACAGCGCCGGCCGGCCTGTCGATCATCACCACGACGTTCCCGGAGGGCCCGCTGCGCAACCGGGCCCTGTCCATCTACACCACCTGCGCCGCCACCGGCTTCTCCATGGGCCTGGTGCTCTCCGGCCTGCTCACCGAGGCCAGCTGGCGCCTCACCATGCTGCTGCCCGCGCCGATCGCCCTGATCGCGCTGGTCGCGGGCCTCAGGCTGCTGCCGCGCAGCGCCCGCGAGGAGAACCACGACGGCTACGACATCCCGGGCGCCGTCCTCGGCACCGCCTCGATGCTGCTGCTGGTCTACACCGTCGTGCAGGCTCCCGAGGCCGGCTGGGCCTCGGCCCGTACGCTGCTGTCGTTCCTCGCCGTCGCGGTGCTGCTGACCGCCTTCGTCCTGGTCGAGCGACGCTCGCCGAGCCCGCTGATCCGGCTGGGTGTGCTGCGCTCGGGCAGCCAGGTGCGCGCCCAGCTCGGCGCGATCGCCTTCTTCGGCAGTTATGTGGGCTTCCAGTTCCTCACCACGCTCTACATGCAGTCCCTGCTCGGCTGGTCGGCGTTGCACACGGCGCTCGCGTTCCTGCCGGCGGGCGCGCTGGTGGCGGTGTCCTCCACGAAGGTCGGCGCGATCGTCGACCGGTTCGGCACCCCGCGGCTGATCGCGCTCGGCTTCGCCTTCATGGCCCTCGGGTACGCGCTGTTCCTGCGCGTCGACCTCGACCCGGTGTACGCGGCCGTCGTCCTGCCGTCGATGCTGCTGATCGGCGCGGCCTGCGCGCTGGTCTTCCCCTCGCTCAACATCCAGGCCACCAACGGGGTCGAGGACCACGAGCAGGGCATGGTCTCCGGTCTGCTCAACACCTCGGTGCAGGTGGGCGGCGCGCTGTTCCTGGCGGTGGTGACGGCCGTGGTCACCGCGGGCGCCCCCGCACACGCCACCCCGCAGGCCGTCCTCGACAGCTACCGCCCCGGTTTCCTCGTCGTGACGGGCATCGCCCTGGCCGGCCTGCTGATCACCCTCACCGGCCTGCGCAGCCGCCGTGACCGGCCGTCGCTCGTCGTCGCCAAGTCCACGGAGCGGGAGGCGGAAGCGGAGCGCGTGGCGGTCCGCGACTAGGGGGAACCGCCTCCAGACGTGCGCCCGGCCGGAGTTGCTTGCTCCGCCGGGCGCACGTCCGTGAGACTGGGTGGATGGACAGGTACGGGGGACGGCGGACCAAAGCCGAGCAGGACGCGGCGACGGTCGAGGTCGGCTACGCGCTGGTCAGCGCCGCGTTCGCGGCGGCGGTGCTGTGCGGGGCCCTGGGCGTGCCCGTCCTGCTCTTCGAGCTGCCGGACCTGCTGTCCACGGCGCTGACATGGCTCGCCATGACACTCGCACCGGCCCTGTTCGTGGCCCGGGTGGTGAGCGTCATGGTGCGTTTCCGGCAGACGGCTCAGCCCAGCCAGCCCGGTCGTACCAGTCCCGACTCGTAGGCCAGTACCACGAGTTGGGCGCGGTCGCGGGCGCCCAGTTTGACCATCGCGCGGCTCACATGGGTCTTGGCCGTCAGAGGGCTGACCACCAGGCGGCGGGCGATCTCGTCGTTGGACAGGCCGATGCCGACCAGGGCCATCACCTCCCGCTCCCGCTCGGTGAGCCGGGCGAGGGCACCGGCCGCGGCGGGTTCCTTGGAGCGGGCCGCGAACTCGGAGATGAGGCGGCGGGTGACACCGGGCGACAGCAGTGCGTCGCCCTCGACCACCGCCCTTACGGCGCGCACGAGTTCGTCCGGTTCGGTGTCCTTCACCAGGAAGCCGGAGGCACCGGAACGGATCGCCTCGAAGACGTACTCGTCCAGTTCGAAGGTGGTGAGCATGACCACCTTCACGTCCCGCAGAGCCGCGTCGCCGGTGATGCGCCGGGTCGCGGCGAGGCCGTCGAGCACGGGCATCCGGATGTCCATCAGGACGACGTCCGGGGCCAGTTCACGCACCAGGCGCACTGCCTCCTCGCCGTCGGCCGCCTCGCCGGCCACCTCGATGTCCGGCTGCGCGTCCAGCAGCGCTCGGAAACCGGCCCGCACGAGGGACTGGTCGTCGGCGAGCAGTACCCGGATCACTGGTCCTCCCTGAGCTGCGACGGCAGTACGGCGAGCACCCGGAAGCCGCCGTCGGGGCGCGGGCCCGCCTCGATGGTGCCACCCAGCGCGGCCGCCCGCTCCCGCATGCCGGCCAGCCCGTTCCCGCTGCCCCCGGCATCCGCGCCGGTCGCGGGTCCGTCGTCGTCGATGCGCAGCCGCAGCGCGTCGCCGTCGTACGTGAACGCCACGCGCGCGTGCCGCGATCCGGAGTGTCGTACGACGTTGGTCAGGGCCTCCTGCACGATCCGGAAGGCGGCCAGGTCGGCCCCCGGCGGCAGGGCCGGCAGCTGCCCCTCGACCTCCACGGTCAGTCCGGCCGCCGCGGCCTGGTCCACCAGCTCCGGCAGCCGGTCGAGGCCCGGCGCGGGGGTGCGCGGGGCGGCGCCGGAGGTGCGCAGGGTGTCGAGCACCTGGCGCACCTCGCCGAGGGCCTCCTTGCTGGCGGCCTTGATGGTGGTGAGCGCGGCCCTCGCCTGCTCGGGGTCGCTGTCGAGCAGCGCGAGCCCCATACCCGCCTGGACGTTGATGACGGAGATGCTGTGCGCGAGGACGTCGTGCAGCTCGCGGGCGATCCGCAGCCGTTCCTCGTCCGCACGGCGCTTGGCCGCCTGGGCCCGGTCCGCACGCTCGCGCGCCCACTGCTCGCGCCGCACCCGGGCGAGTTCGGACACGGCGACGACGGCCAGCACCCAGGTGCCGATGACGACCTCCTGGGCGAGACCCGCGCCCTTGTCCCCCGAGGGCGGCAGCAAGCGGTACAGCCAGAGCGCGACCAGCGCCTGCCCGGCCCACAGCAGGCCCACGGCCGTCCAGGCGGCCCTGCGCTGCCCGGCGACGACGGCGCTGAAGCACCCCACCGCGACCGTCAGATAGACCGGCCCGTACGGATATCCCGCGGCGAGATACCCGAAGGTCACCGCCGCCGTCCCGAACACCACGGCCACCGGATGGCGGCGCCGCCACAGCAGCAGGAGCGAGGCCACGAGCAGCAGCACGCGCGCGTACGGGTCGAGCGGCACCCGGTGCGGCTGGCCGTGCGCGGCGAAGTTGCTGCCGATCAGCACGAACGCGGTGAGCACCACGGTGGAGCGCCAGGGCAGGCGGTGCCCGCGGTACGGCTCGTCGTCGTCCGGACCACCTCGCCACGGGAGCCCGTACCGCGACCACGGAGGCCCGTACGACGGCCACGGAGGTCCATGCCGCCACCACGGGGGCCCGTGCCGCCACCCCGGCGAGGGGCCGTGCTGCTCTTCCATGCCCGCCACGCTAGACGCCGGCGGCGCGGCGAGGCGTCAGCCGGGCGAGGTGATCACTCGTACTCCCAGGGAAGTACGACGCCGGTTCCGCCGGCGTCGCGGGCTACCGGATCCCCACCCCGTGCGCCAGCTGCGTCACCGCATGCCGGAAGAAGGCCTCCCGGTCCTCCACCACGTTGGTGAACTGGCCGAACAGCTCGAAGCCCACCAGCCCGAAGAGCTGGGCCCAGGCCGCCACCATCGCCGCGGCGACCTCGGGGGGCAGGTCGGGAGCGAGGTCGGCGGCCATGCGCTCGGCCTCGGGGCGCAGGGCGGCGGGCAGGGGCAGGTCGGCGAGGCCGGGGCCTTCGTGGGCGTCACGGATGATGCCGATGAGGACCAGGCCGACGCGGGAGGCGGCGCGGACGGTGGTCTGAGGGGCGGAGTAGCCGGGCACAGGCGAGCCGTAGATCAGCGCGTACTCGTGCGGATGCCTGAGCGCCCAGCCGCGCACCGCCTCGCACACAGCCGTCCAGCGGGCCACAGGGGTAGCGCCGTCGGCCGCGTCGCGCGCCTGCTCCGCGGCCTCGCCGAGAGAGTCGTAGGCATCGATGATCAGAGCGGTCAGCAGCTCGTCACGGCTGGGGAAGTAGCGGTACAGGGCCGACGAGACCATGCCCAGTTCGCGGGCGACGGCCCGCAGCGAGAGCTTCGCCGCGCCCTCCTCCGCCAGTTGTCTGCGGGCCGCTTCCTTGATCGCGGCGGTGATTTCGATCCTGGCCCGTGCACGGGCGCCCTGTGGGGTGCTCATGCCGAAAGTCTCCCACGAAGGAGAGCGGTGCACACAAAATAGATCGGTGCACACAAAAGAGAGCAGCGCTCTTGCATTCTTGTGCCGACCTGCCCCACACTGAAGACAAGCGAGAGCACCGCTCTCCCAAACAGTGGGGGTCACCATGTCGGCACATGTCAAGAAGCCCGGTTGGTTCACCGTCAACGTCTTCAACCGGGCGGTGGCCTGGCTCACCCGGCGCGGCCTCAGCGTCTGGGGTTCCCGGGTCCTCGCGGTGCGCGGCCGCAAGAGCGGGGAGTGGCGCACCACCCCGGTGAACCTGCTGACGGTGGACGGGCAGCAGTACCTGCTCGCCCCGCGCGGCCATGTCCAGTGGACCCGCAACATGCGGGCGGCCGGCGGTGGCGAGCTGCGGCTCGGCAAGAACGTGGACGTCTTCACCGCCACCGAGGTCGCCGACGACGACAAGGTCCCGCTGCTGCGCGCCTACCTCAAGCGCTGGAAGGCGGAGGTCGGCGTCTTCTTCAACGGCGTCGGCCCCGACTCCCCGGACGAGGACCTGCGCCGGATCGCCCCCGACCACCCCGTCTTCCGCATCACGGTCACGAACTGAACCGTCACGAACCGACGGGCTCCTCCGCCGGAGCCTCGGTCTGCCCCCGCTCCAGCGCGGTCAGGGCACGCTGGGCGAGCGGGTGGGAGCGGACCATCTCGCCGAGCGAGCTCTTGCCCTGGGTGATCTCCCGGAACGCCCGCCAGGCGGGGCGGAAGCCGGTGAGGGCCGCGTGGAAGAGGCCGGGACGCTTCTCGAACACGGTCAGCAGCCGCTTGCCGACGCTCATCTCGACGCCCAGCCCGGCCTTGACCGCAAACGCGTAGTTCAGGGCCTGGCGGCGGGTGTCCACCGCGTCGTGCGCTTCGGCGATGCGCACCGCCCACTCCCCCGCGAGCCGGCCCGAGCGCAGCGCGAAGGAGATGCCCTCGCGGGTCCACGGCTCCAGCAGACCGGCCGCGTCACCGCAGACCAGCACCCGGCCCCGGGACAGCGGCGAGTCGTCGGCACGGCAGCGGGTCAGGTGCCCGGAGGAGACGGCGGGCTCGAAGCCGGACAGACCGAGCCGAGCGATGAAGTCCTCCAAGTACCGCTTTGTGGCGGCGCCTTCGCCGCGCGCGGAGATCACGCCGACCGTCAGGGTGTCGCCCTTGGGGAACACCCAGCCGTAACTGCCCGGCATCGGGCCCCAGTCGATGAGGACGCGGCCCCTCCAGTCCTCGGCGACCGGCACCGGGACCGGGATCTCCGCCTCCAGACCGAGGTCCACCTGGTCCAGCTTCACCCCGACATGGGCCCCTATGCGACTCGCGCTGCCGTCGGCGCCGACGACCGCGCGGGCCAGCACCGTCTCGCCGCCCTGCAGGACGACGGCGACGGTGCGCCGGTCAGGAACCGCGGCGCCGTGCTGCTCCACGCGCTGCACCGTGACGCCCGTACGCAGCTCGGCGCCCGCCTTCTGGGCGTGCTCGACCAGCTGCTGGTCGAACTCGGCGCGGTTGACCAGCCCGAACAGCATCTGCTTGGCACGGCGGGTGCGGGTGAAGCGGCCGCCCAGGGAGAAGGTGACCGCGTGCACGCGGTCCTGGAAGGGCACCTCGAAGCCCGGGGGCAGCGCGTCGCGCGAGGGGCCGATGATGCCGCCGCCGCAGGTTTTGTAGCGCGGCAACTCGGCCTTCTCCAGCAACAGCACGCGCCGTCCCGCGACCGCGGCCGCGTAGGCGGCCGAGGCCCCCGCGGGTCCCGCGCCCACCACGACGACGTCCCACACCCGCTGAACGCCGTCCGCCGAAGAGTTCTCGCCGCTCACGATGGTCTACCGCTCCGATCCAGCCGCTGCCGAAGTGTCCCTCGCATCCTACGGCGGACGTCGTCGCAGGCCACTGTGGGAGTATCGGGGGACTCACCCTGTTGAACGTCGCACCCACGAGGAGCGTGCCCATGTCGTCGAATCCGGTCGCCGAGACCGTCGCCTCGCTGATGCCCCGGGCGAAGGAGGAGCTGACCGAGCTGGTCGCCTTCGCGTCGGTGGCGGACTTCGCGCAGTTCCCGAAGAGCGAGAGCGAGGCCGCCGCGCGCTGGATCACCGACGCCCTCACCGCCGAGGGTTTCGTCGATGTGGCCCTACTGGACACCCCCGACGGCACACAGTCCGTCTACGGCTACCTGCCGGGCCCCGAGGGCGCCAAAACGGTTCTCCTCTACGCGCACTACGACGTGCAGCCGCCGCTGGACGAGGCCGGCTGGACCACCCCGCCGTTCGAGCTGACCGAGCGCGACGGCCGCTGGTACGGCCGCGGAAGCGCCGACTGCAAGGGCGGCTTCATCATGCACCTGCTCGCGCTGCGCGCCCTGAAGGCGAACGGCGGCGTGCCGGTGAACGTGAAGATGATCGTCGAGGGCTCGGAGGAGCAGGGCACCGGCGGCCTGGAGCGGTACGCCGAGCAGCACCCCGACCTGCTGCAGGCCGACACCGTCGTGATCGGCGACGCGGGCAACTTCCGCGTCGGCCTGCCGACCGTGACCACCATCCTGCGCGGCATGACCATGATCCGGGTGCAGATCGACACCCTGGAGGGCAATCTGCACTCCGGCCAGTTCGGCGGTGCCGCCCCGGACGCCCTCGCCGCGCTGATCCGGGTCCTGGACTCGCTGCGCGCCGCCGACGGCTCGACCACGGTCGACGGTCTCGACGCCTCGGCGACGTGGGACGGCCTGGAGTACAGCGAGGAGCAGTTCCGCGCCGACGCCCGGGTGCTCGACGGCGTACGGCTGACCGGCGGCGGTTCCGTCGCCGACCGGCTGTGGGCCCGCCCGGCGGTCACCGTCCTCGGCATCGACTGCCCGCCGGTGGTCGGCGCGACCCCGTCGGTGCAGTCCACCGCCCGGGCCCTGATCAGCCTGCGGGTGCCGCCGGGCGTGGACGCCGCCGAGGCGACCAAGCTGCTCCAGGCGCACGTCGAGGCGCACACCCCGTGGGGCGCCCGGGTCACCACCGAGCAGGTCGGGCAGGGCCAGGCGTTCCGCGCCGACACCTCCAGCCCCGCCTACCAGGCGATGGCCGACGCGATGGCCGTGGCCTACCCCGGCGAGACGATGCAGTACGCCGGGCAGGGCGGCTCGATCCCGCTGTGCAACACCCTCGCCGGGCTGTACCCGCGGGCGGAGATCCTGCTGATCGGGCTGAGCGAACCGGAGGCGCAGATCCACGCGGTCAACGAGAGCGTCTCGCCCGAGGAGCTGGAGCGACTGTCGGTCGCCGAGGCGCTGTTCCTGCGCAACTACGCGGCGAGCTGACACCTTCCGCTCTCTTCTGCCCCTGGCAGAGCGCCCTCGCCTCCCGGCGGGGGCGCTGCCTACCGTCGGCCCATGGACGTCATCGCACTGCTGCCCCGGCTGCACCTGCTGCGCTTCCCTGTCGGCCAGGCCTATCTCTGGCGCGACGACGACGAGTTGACACTGATCGACGCGGGCGCGCTCGGGGCCGGCCGGGCGATCGCCGACGCGGTCGGGTCACTGGGCCGGGCGCCCGGGGACGTACGACGGATCGTGCTGACCCATTTCCACGAGGATCACGCGGGCGGGGCGGGCGAGTTCGCGGCGCTGAGCGGTGCCGAGGTGCTGGCGCACCACTTGGACGCCCCGTTCGTGCGCGGTGAACTCCCGGGCCCGCCGCCCCGGTTCGAGGACTGGGAGCTGCCGCTGCACGCGGCGGCGGCCGAGCGGCTGCCCCAGGGGACACCGGTGCCGCCGGCCGCGGTCACCGGCGTGTCGGACGGTCAGATCCTCGACTTCGGGGGCGGGGCGCGGGTGATCCACGTCCCGGGGCACACGGACGGCAGCATCGCGCTGTTCCTCCCCGCCGAGGGCGTGCTCTTCACCGGCGACACGATCGCGGCCGCACCCTCCGACGGAACTCCGATCCCAGGGGTGTTCAACCTCAACCGCCCCCAACTCCTCGACTCCGTACGGCGATTGGCGGAGCTGGACCCGGAGATGGCCTGCTTCGGCCACGGCGCCCCGGTACGGAAGCACGCCGCGGCGGCACTGCGCGGGCTGGCAGCCGCCTGCTGACCACGAGGCCGGCCGAGTCCGCCGCCCGTCCGGGACGACACGAAGGCACGTGCCGGACGGGCGCACGTGGACGACGCGAAGGCACGTGCCGGACGGACGGCACGTGGACGACGGTGAGCCAGGGGCCCGGCCGACCCGCGCACCGAGGACCCGCCACATGAACCGGCGGTGAGCCAGGCGCCCGGGCGGGCGGTCAGCCGGTCGGTACCCCGCCCTCCAGATACAGCACCGTCCCCCGTTCCCGGGCCCGCAGGGCCCAGCACAGGCGTTCGTAGCGCACCGGTGGGAGCATGCCGGCGGCCTCCTGCTCGCTCGCGAAGCGCCAGGCGCGCAGTTCCGGGCCCGGCAGCAGCACCCGGGAGGCCTCGCCGGGCTGCAGCCGGCCGCCGTCGAACAGCAGCCGCAGCCCGCCGAAGCCGGGCGGCGCGGGCCGCTCCCAGTCCACGACCAGCAGCCGGGGCACCTCCCGCAGCTCTATCCCGGTCTCCTCGGCGACTTCACGCATCCCGGCGCGGGCCGGTGCCTCGCCGCGCTCCACCACACCGCCGGGGAATTCCCAGCCGGGCTTGTACGTGGGGTCCACGAGCAGCACCCGGTCGTGCTCGTCGAAGAGCAGCACCCCGGCGGCCAGCGTCTCGGCGGTCGGCTCCGGGGTCTGCACGATGTCACAGGACGGTACGGCACCGCTCGCGACGGCGTCGGCGATGCGGACGGCGGTCTCGTACGGGGTCAGGGCGCTGGTGTCCACGAGATGGGCGTCGGCGGTGAGCCAGGAGGCGAGGGCGGCGTGGTAGGGCTCGATGTGGTCGTACGCCCACTGGCCTTGGCGTATCTCGCCCTCGGCCGGCTCCGGTGGGATCTCCCGCTCGGCCATCCGCTCTCGCAGGATCGTTTCAGCCGGAGCGAGCAGCAGATGGTGGACGGCGATCCTGCGGGCGGCGAGGCCGCCGAAGATCTCGTCGCGGTACTCCTGGCGGAGCAGGGTCATGGGGACCACGAGGGTTCCGCCCAGCTCGGCGAGCATCGCGGCCGCCGCGTCGACGACCAGCCGGCGCCAGATCGGCAGGTCCTGGAAGTCACCTACCTCGGCGAGGCGCTTGGGCGGCAGCAGGTGCGTGAGCGACCCACCGATGACCTCGGGGTCGAAGAGCGTGCTGTTCGGGATCAGTTCGATCAGTTCCCGTGCGGTCGTGGTCTTCCCCGCACCGAACGCGCCGTTGATCCAGACGACGGTCACGGACTCCCCCTCTTCTGTTGGCCCCCTGTGGCTTGCCCGCTCCACCCTGCCACGGAAACCCCGCCCCGGTGAGGGTGCCCGTACGCGAGTGCCGGTGCCCCCCACGACGGGGACACCGGCACTCGCGCGCCGAGCCGCCGGGGCTACTCCTGCCCGAGGACGTGATCGCCGACCGGGGACAGGCTGTCCTGGCTGACGAGGTCACCGGCCGAGTGCACGGTGTCCTGGACGCCGAGGTCTCCGAGGGGGCCTTCGTCCGCCGCGTGGGACGGGGTGACGGCGGCCACGACAAATCCGGTGGCCAGGGTGGCGAGGGCGAGAATGCTGCGCTTCTTCATGCGCTGATCAACTACGGAGGCGGCCCTCGGGTCACGCGGACCACCGCAGATCCGTCCTTCGGCTCGATCGCCGTCCGGCCCGCGGGTGAGCGGATTTCCCGTGGCCCGGACGATCACGCGACCGGTATCGTCCGGGCCGCAGTGCCCTCGCCGACCAGGAAGGCGGCCGCCATGACCGGACCCCGCCCCCGTACCGCCCTCCGGCGCCCCGCGGGCCCCGACCACTCGCCGCGCGGCCTCGTGCGGGAGTGCCGGTGAGCGCGCTCACGGTCCTCGGCGCCCTGGACGATCGCGTCGCGGACGTCGTGCTCTCCGGCGACCGGCTCGTGCGCTCCGCCGCCGCCCTGTCCGACGCCGGGCTGCGCGCCCCCTCGGGGCTGCCCGGGTGGACGCGCGGCCATGTGCTCGCCCATGTCGCCCACTCCGCCGACGCCTATGTGTGGCTGTTGCGGCTCGCGCGCACGGGCCGTGAGCCGGGTCCGCGCGCGGACGCGGCGGCCCTGGCCGCGGCGCTGAAGCGGGACGCGGCGCTGTCCGCCGACCGGCTCACGGCCCTGCTGCGGGAGAGCCTCGACCGGTTCACGGCGCAGGCGCGCGCGATGCCCGCTCCTGCCTGGGACCGGCCCGTCGCGGCGCTGGCCGGCTGGCGGCACCCGGCCTGGTACCTCCTGCTGCGCTGCCTGCGGGAGCTGGAGACGCATCACGTCGACCTGGGTGTCGGTCACGGCACCGAGCAGTGGCCGGACGCGTACGTCTCCTGGGCGCTCGACGACACCCTCGGCACGCTGCGGACCCAGGGCTTTCCGCTCGCCTCGGTGGAGGCCGCCGACCTCGGCCGGAGCTGGGCCGTGGCGGCGGACGGCCCGTCGGTCACCGGGGCCGGACACCAGGTGCTCGGCTGGCTCACCGGACGGCTTCCGGCCGGCGTACTGACGACCCGCCACCCGGCCCGCCTCCTGCCGCATCCGCCCGCCTGGCCCCAGCCACCGCTGCCGGGATGGGGCCGCGTCGACGACGAGACGTGAGCCCGGGAAGCCAACACATCCGAACACGCGGCGCGCGCACGAGGTGAATCTGCCCAGCTTTCAAGGCTTCTGACGGGATATCGAACGGTCGGGCGCGCCTCTTCCAACACAGTCCGACAGGTCCTACCGTAAACGCGCACAGCTGACACACACATGACGCCCAGGGGGCGCTCATGTCGTCAGCCACGTCTCGCGAGTCGGAGGAACGTCAACGATGCGTCACCCTCACACCCGCACGACCCGCACCACCCGCCTGAGACTGGCCGGAGCACTCACCGCCGGCCTGCTGTGCACAGCGGGCCTCGCCGCCCCGGCCGTCGCGGCCCCCACGCGGGCCCCCGCCGCGTCCGCCGCCCCCGCCCTGGCCGACGGCCTCGCCCTGACCCCGCCGATGGGCTTCAACAACTGGAACTCCACCCACTGCCGGGCCGACTTCGACGAAGCCATGGTCAAGGGGATCGCGGACCTCTTCGTGGCCAAGGGCCTGAAGGACGCGGGCTACCGGTACGTCAACCTGGACGACTGCTGGGCCCTGCCGAACCGCGACGCCGACGGCAAGCTGGTGCCCGACCCGGCCCGCTTCCCGAACGGCATCAAGGCCGTCGCCGACTACGTCCACGCCAAGGGGCTGAAGCTCGGCATCTACACCAGCGCCGGCACCAAGACCTGCAACAGCGCGGGCTTCCCGGGCGCGCTCGGTCACGAGTACAGCGACGCACGGCAGTTCGCCGACTGGGGCGTGGACTACCTGAAGTACGACAACTGCAACAACCAGGGCGTCGACGCCAAGAAGCGCTACACGACCATGCGTGACGCGCTCAGGGCGACCGGCCGGCCCATCGTCTACAGCATCTGCGAATGGGGCGAGAACAAGCCCTGGGAGTGGGCGGCGAACGTCGGTCACCTCTGGCGGACCACCGGCGACATCAGCGACGACTGGGGTTCGATGGTGTCGATCCTCAAGCAGAACCTGCCGCTCGCGCCCTACGCCGGCCCCGGCCACTGGAACGACCCCGACATGCTGGAGGTCGGCAACGGCGGCATGACGGACACCGAGTACCGCTCGCACTTCTCGCTCTGGTCGGTCATGGCCGCGCCGCTGCTCATCGGCACCGATCTGCGCAAGGCCTCCCAGGCGACCTTCGACATCCTGGACAACAAGGAGGTCGTCGCCGTCGACCAGGACCCGCTCGGCAAGCAGGGCACGGTCGTCTCCTCCGCGGGCGGACGCTGGGTGATCGCCAAGGAGATGAAGGACGGCAGCCGCGCGGTGGCCCTGTTCAACGAGTCGGGCACGGCCCAGCGGATCGCCACCAGCGCGAGCGCCGTCGGCCTGCCCGGCGCGCCCGCGTACACCCTGCGGGACCTGTGGCAGCACCGCAGCTACAACACCGCCGGCACCCTCGCGGCGACCGTCCCGGCGCACGGCACGGTCCTGTTGCGGGTCACGGCCGACCCCGCATGGGCCACGCACCCGCCCGCCGTCGAACTCGGCCTGCACGGCAGCCCGTTGGTGGAGGCGGGCACGCCGGCCGCGCTGACCACCACGGTCACCGACCTGGGCCGCACCTCGACCCGGCAGGTGTCCGTGTCCCTGACCGGCCCCGCCGGCTGGACCGTCCGGCCCACCTCGGCGACCACCACCGCCGCGCTCGCCACGGGCCGCTCGCTGCGCACCGGTTGGACGGTGACCGCCCCGACCGGCACCCCGACCGGCGCGTACGCCGTCTCCCTCAAGGCGAGTTACGGCTCACCGTCCGGCCGGCACGTCACCGCCGTCCTCCCGCTGACCGCCACCGTGGTGGTGCCACCGCCCGCCGGGGCGTCGTACCTCAGCGACCTGCCCTGGCTGTCGACCACCAACGGCTGGGGGCCGGTGGAGCGTGACACCAGCAACGGCGAGAACGCTGCGGGCGACGGGCATCCGATCACCGTCGGCGGGGCCGTGTACGCCAAGGGGCTCGGCGTCCATGCCGAAAGTGCCGTCGAGTTCTACACCGGCGGCAGGTGCTCGACGGTCACCGCCCGGGTGGGCCTCGACGACGAGACGGGCACCCGGGGAACCGTCGCCTTCGAGATCCTGGCGGACGGCAGGAAGGCCGCGTCGACCGGTGTGCTCACCCACGCGACACCCGCCCAGGCCATGTCAGCCGACGTGACCGGGGCCCAGGTCGTCCGCCTCGTCGTCACCGACGGCGGCGACGGCATCGACTACGACCACGCGGACTGGGCGGACGCGAAGCTCACGTGCTGAGCGACGGGCCCTGACCGAGGTCACCGCGTGATCGTCGGGTGTTCACCACCCTCGACCATCACGCGGTGACTGTCATCGGCCTACCACCACGCGGTGCAGCGCGCGTAGTTGTCGCCGTTCGCCTGCACGCAGACGCGGGCCAGCGCGGGGTCGTTGTCCGGGATGTAGGTGGACTCCTGGGTGTTCCACGGGTCGACCCAGACCCGGTTCTGCAGCCCGTAGAAGTGGTTGGTGTCGCCGTCCGGGGCCCAGTCGATCCAGCCCGAACAGGTGGTGCTGCCACCGCTGTTGTTCACGTAGTTGCGGACCTGCCAGCCCCCGCCGCCGGACACGTACTGGGTCATCAGGCTGCCCGAGCAGCCGTTGCTCCAGACCGTATACTGCGTGGTCTCGGCGGAGGCGACCCCGCCGCCGCCCAGCACCAGCGTGGCGACTCCGGCCAGCGTGCCGGCCCCGACGGCGGCCCGGCGCACGATGCTGCGTGCGTTCATGTTCCGTTCCCTCCCTCATGTGCAGCGTCCGCCGCACGTAAGGGATCTTCCTGGACGGCTCCAACAGACGGCCAACGGAGCGCCAACCGCCGAATGGATCGCCAACTTCCGTTTTTCACACGGAAGTTGAGGCGGCGACGCGCAAGGCCGCCGCTGCCGCCCCCACCAGCCCCGCGTCCGTACCCATCTGCGCGGGCACGACCGTCAGCCGCTGGACGAAGGACAGCGTCGCGTAGTCGGTGAGGGCCTTGCGCAGGGGGGTGAAGAGGATGTCGCCCGCCTTGCCGACGCCGCCGCCGATGACCGCGATGTCGATCTCGACCAGGGTCGCGGTGGCCGCGATGCCGGCGGCCAGTGCCTGGGCCGCCCGTTCGAAAGAGGCCACGGCGACCGGGTCGCCCTCGCGGGCGGCGGCGGCCACCGCGGCGGCCGAGGTGTCACCGTCGGGACCCGGCCGCCAGCCCTGTTCCAGGGCACGGCGGGCGATGTTGGGGCCGCTCGCGATCCGCTCCACGCAGCCGCGCGAGCCGCACGGGCACGGGTCGCCGTCGAGGTCGACGCTGATGTGGCCGATGTGCCCGGCGTTGCCCGTCGGGCCGGGGTGCAGTTGCCCGTTCAGGACCAGGCCGCCGCCGACGCCCGTCGAGACCACCATGCACAGCGCGTTGTCGTGGCCGCGCGCGGCGCCCTGCCAGTGCTCGGCCGCGGTGATCGCGACGCCGTCGCCGATCAGCTCGACCGGGAGGCCACCGGTGACCGCGCGAACCCGGTCGACCAGCGGGAAGTCGCGCCAGCCCGGCACGTTCACCGGGCTGACCGTGCCCGCCGAGGCGTCCACCGGGCCGGCGCTGCCGATACCCAGGGCGCCGGCGCGGTCCCACAGCGGCGAGCCGGTGAGGTCGGCGAGCACCTCCTCGACGGCCCGCATGACCGTTTCGCCGTCCTGCTGGGCGGGCGTACCGCGCTGGGCGCGCGCCAGGATACGGCCGTCGCCGTCCACCAGGGCGCCGGCGATCTTGGTGCCACCGATGTCCAGAGCCGCCACGAAGTCGGTGTGCATGAGAGTCAGATCTCCCCGTCGAAGCTTGAGAACCAAAGACCAAAGACGAAGCAGGCCGGTCAAGCGGTGGGGACGCAGGCCGACAGACAGCGGTGGACAGTCTCTCGCGCATCTGACAACGTTGTCCAGGCTCTATGCTCGACGCCACATCCTCATACGAACGCCGGATCGGCGCACCCCCTCGGTACGCACGGAGGGGCGCTCCGACCCCGCGGACCGGACGGATACGACAAACCGGACGACAGGACAGGACACCACACTGTGCCCGACACCACCAGCCCCGCAGACCGCCTGCCCGGGAACCGCTACGGCAACCGCCCGACGATGAAGGACGTGGCGGCGCGGGCCGGTGTCGGGCTGAAGACGGTCTCCCGGGTGGTCAACGGCGAACCGGGAGTCACCCCGGACACCGAGCGGCGGGTGCAGGAGGCCATCGACGCGCTGGGCTTCCGCCGCAACGACAGCGCCCGGGTGCTGCGCAAGGGCCGTACGGCGAGCATCGGCCTGGTGCTGGAGGACCTCGCCGACCCGTTCTACGGCCCGCTCAGCCGCGCCGTCGAGGAGGTGGCCCGGGCCCATGGCGCCCTGCTGATCAACGGCTCCAGCGCCGAGGACCCGGAGCGCGAGCAGGAGCTGGCGCTGGCACTGTGCGCACGCCGGGTGGACGGGCTGGTGGTGATCCCGGCCGGGGACGACCACCGGTATCTGGAACCGGAGATCAGGGCCGGGGTGGCGACGGTGTTCGTGGACCGTCCGGCCGGGCGGATCGACGCCGACGTGGTCCTGTCGGACAACTTCGGCGGTGCCCGGGACGGCGTGGCCCATCTGATCGCGCACGGCCACCGCCGGATCGGGTTCATCGGCGACATGCCCCGCATCCACACCGCCGCCGAACGGCTGCGCGGCTACCGGGCAGCCATGGAGGACGCCGGGATACCGGTCGAGGACAGCTGGATGTCCCTCGGGCAGACGAACCCCGAGCGGGTGCGCCGGGCGGCGGAGGAGATGCTCGCCGGGCCGGCGCCCGTCACCGCGATCTTCACGGGCAACAACCGGGTGACGGTCACCGTGGTCCGGGTGCTGGCCGAGCGCTCCCGCCGGGTCGCTCTGGTCGGCTTCGACGACTTCGAGCTCGCCGATCTGCTCCAGCCGGGCGTCACGGTCGTCGCCCAGGACGCGGCCGCCCTCGGCCGTACGGCCGCCGAGCGCCTCTTCCGTCAGCTGGACGGCGGCCTCGTCTCCCCGGAGCGCATCGAACTGCCCACCCGGCTGATCACGCGCGGCTCGGGCGAGCTGCCGCCGGCCGACTGAGCCGCGCATGACCGGACGCACCCTGGCGGAACTCGGCCTGGCCGACACCCCCCGCGACCATCCGCTGACCTATCCCGGCGCCTGGCCCGTCGACTCCGGGCTGCTGCACGGCGACCGGATGCTCCCGCTGGAGCGCCTGGTGTACGACGACCGGATGCCGGTGCTCGCCGTCGGCTCCAACGCCTGTCCGGGCCATCTGCGGTACAAGATGGCCGCGTTCGGGATCGACGCCCCGGTGCCGATGGTGCGCACACGGGTGACGGGCCTCGACGTGGGCGTCTCCGGGCATGTCAGCCTCTCGGGATACATCTCCGCTTCCCCGGTCAAGTCACCTGATTCCTCAAGGGAGTTATTCGTGATCTGGCTGGACCGGCGCCAGCTGGAAGTGGTCGACGCGAGCGAGCCCCACTACTGGCGGGTCGCGCTGCCCGCGCAGCACGTGCGGATCGAACTGCCGGACGGTGCGGCACTCTCGGACGTGCACGCGTACGTCAACCGGCACGGGGTGCTGCGCGACGGCGGCGGCGCGCCGCGCCGGCATCCGGGACAGCGCGCCCTGCTCACCGAACTGCTCCTGGAGTCCGCCCCGTTGCGCCGACTGTTCGGGGGTACACCGGAGGAGTTCGTCAGCCGGGTGCAGGCCGATCCGGGGCTCAGCACCCTCGGCACACGGCTGTTCGCGGAGCAGAGGTGGCTCACGGGGTCGGGGCTCGAACCGTATGCCGGGCCCGCCTGAGCCGTCGGTCCACGCGCCGCCCGCCCCGGGTCGGCGGCCGGGGCGGCGGTGAACCGGGCTGTGCCCGCTGTCAGTTGTGCTGGGCCGAGGCGGTCAGGTCGCCGCGCCGGGGCGCGGCGAAGCCCTCCAGGTCGGCGCGGGTCAGGCCGGTGAGGCGGGCGACCTCGGCGATGTCGAGGGCGCCGCAGTCCAGGCCGCGCAGCAGATATCCGCTGAGGGCCTTGGCGGTGGCGGGCTCGTCCATCACATCGCCGCCGGCCCGGTTCGCGTAGCGGGCGAGACGGCCGGCGGCCTGCTCGAAGCCCTCGCGGTAGAAGGCGAAGACGGCGGCGTAGCGGGTCGGGATGTGGCCCGGGTGCATGTCCCAGCCCTGGTAGTAGGCACGGGCGAGGGCACGGCGGGCGAGGCCGTAGTGCAGCCGCCAGGCGTCGTGGACCTTGGCGGTCGGACCGACGGGCAGGACGTTCGTGGAGCCGTCCGAGACGCGTACGCCGGTGCCCGCCGCCGCGACCTGCATGACCGCCTTGGCGTGGTCGGCGGCCGGGTGGTCGCTGGCCTGGTAGGCGGCGGAGACGCCGAGGCAGGCGCTGTAGTCGAAGGTGCCGTAGTGCAGGCCGGTGGCGCGGCCCTCGGCGGCCTGGATCATCCGGGCGACGGTCGCGGTGCCGTCGGTGGCGAGGATGGACTGGCTGGTCTCGATCTGGATCTCGAAGCCGAGCCGCCCGGCCGCCAGCCCGTGCGCCTTCTCGAAGGCCTCCAGGAGACGTACGAAGGCGCCGACCTGCTCGGGGTACGTCACCTTCGGCAGGGTCAGGACCAGGCCCTCGGGCAGCCCGCCCGCCTCCATCAGCCCGGTGAGGAACACGTCGAGGGTGCGGATGCCCCGGTCGCGGACGGCCGCCTCCATGCACTTCATGCGGATGCCCATGTACGGCGCCGCCGTGCCGTTCTTGTACGCCTCCGCGATCAGGCGGGCCGCGCGGGCGGCCGTCTCGTCCTCCTCGGCGTCGGGGCGGGGGCCGTAGCCGTCCTCGAAGTCGACGCGCAGGTCCTCGACGGGCTCGCGCTCCAGCTTGGCGCGGACGCGGGAGTAGACCGGCTCGGCGAGTTCGTCGGCGAGGCCGAGGACGGCCGCGAAGGAGGCGGCGTCGGGGGCGTGCTGGTCGAGGGCGGCGAGGGCCTGGTCGCCCCAGGAGCGGATGGTGTCGGCGGCGAAGGCGTCACCGGGGACGTAGACGGTGTGGACGGGCTGCCGGGTGCCGGGGTCCCCGGGGTAGCGGCGCTCCAGCTCCGCGTCGACCGGTGCGAGGGAGGCGCTGATCTCCTCGCTGACGGCTCCCGCGAGGCTCGTCGCCACCTTCTCCTGCTGACCCATCCCACACCCTCCAATTTTTCCGCTCTACGGAATCAATAATCCGTAGAATGAAGTTATCTGGGTGGTTCCCGCTGGTCAACACCCCGTCCGGACCTTGGGCGGCCCCTGGGGGATCCTCACCAGGATGCACCGAGGCCCCGGTGACCGACGCGGTCACCGGGGCCTCGGGTGGGCCGGGCGAGGCTCAGCCCTTGCGGGCCTTGATCTCCTCGGTCAGCTGCGGGACGACGTCGAAGAGGTCGCCGACGACGCCGTAGTCGACCAGCTCGAAGATCGGGGCCTCGGCGTCCTTGTTGACGGCCACGATCGTCTTGGAGGTCTGCATACCGGCGCGGTGCTGGATCGCGCCGGAGATGCCGTTGGCGATGTACAGCTGCGGCGAGACCGACTTACCGGTCTGGCCGACCTGGTTGGTGTGCGGGTACCAGCCGGCGTCGACGGCGGCACGCGAGGCACCGACGGCCGCGCCGAGAGAGTCGGCCAGCGCCTCGATGATCGAGAAGTTCTCGGCGCCGTTGACGCCACGGCCACCGGAGACCACGATCGCGGCCTCGGTCAGCTCCGGACGGCCCGTCGACTCGCGCGGGGTGCGGGCGGTCACCTTGGTGCCGGTCGCCTGGTCCGAGAAGGTCACGGCGAGCGTCTCGACCGCGCCGGCGGCCGGGGCGGCCTCCACGGCGGCCGAGTTCGGCTTGACCGTGATGACCGGGGTGCCCTTGATGACACGGGACTTGGTGGTGAAGGACGCGGCGAACACCGACTGGGTGGCCACCGGGCCCTCGTCGCCGGCCTCCAGGTCGACGGCGTCGGTGATGATGCCGGAGCCGATACGCAGCGCCAGACGGGCGGCGATCTCCTTGCCCTCGGCGGAGGAGGGAACGAGGACGGCGGCCGGGGAGACGGCGTCGTAGGCGGCCTGCAGGGCGTCCACCTTCGGCACGACCAGGTACTCGGCGTACTCGGAGGCGTCGTGGGTGAGGACCTTCACCGCGCCGTGCTCGGCGAGCGCCGCGGCGGTGTCGGCGGCGCCGTTGCCCAGCGCGACGGCGACGGGCTCGCCGATGCGGCGGGCCAGGGTCAGCAGCTCCAGGGTGGGCTTGCGGACGGCACCGTCCACGTGGTCGACGTAGACGAGGACTTCAGCCATGGGAATGCTCTCCTGCGAAACGAAGTTGAGGGGCGGTCAGCGGGGGCGAGCCTTTAGATGAACTTCTGGCTCGCGAGGAACTCAGCGAGCTGCTTGCCGCCCTCGCCCTCGTCCTTGACGATGGTGCCGGCCGTGCGCGCCGGGCGCTCGTTCGCGACCTCGACCTTGGTGAACGCACCCTCCAGGCCGACCTCCTCGGCCTCGATGTCCAGGTCGGACAGGTCCCAGGACTCCACCGGCTTCTTCTTCGCCGCCATGATGCCCTTGAAGGACGGGTAGCGCGCCTCGCCGGACTGGTCGGTCACGGACACGACCGCCGGGAGGGAGGCCTCCAGCTGCTCCGAGGCCGCGTCACCGTCACGGCGGCCCTTGACCACTCCGTCCCCGACGGAGACCTGGGAGAGCAGGGTGACCTGCGGGACGCCGAGGCGCTCGGCGACCAGGGCCGGGACGATACCGCCGGTGCCGTCGGTGGAGGCCATGCCGGAGACGACCAGGTCGAAGCCGGCCTTCTCGATCGCCTTGGCCAGCACCAGCGAGGTGCCGATGGCGTCGGTGCCGTGCAGGTCGTCGTCCTCGACGTGGATGGCCTTGTCGGCACCCATGGACAGGGCCTTGCGCAGCGCGTCCTTGGCGTCCTCGGGGCCCACGGTCAGGACGGTGACCTCGACGTCGTCGTCCGAGTTCTCCGAGATCTGCAGCGCCTGCTCGACCGCGTACTCGTCCAGCTCGGAGAGCAGGCCGTCCACGTCGTCGCGGTCGACGGTCAGGTCATCGGCGAAGTGCCGGTCGCCAGTGGCGTCGGGCACGTACTTCACAGTGACAACGATCCTCAAGCTCACGCCGGCTCTCCTACTGCATCGTCATTTCCGGGCTGCCTCTTGCAGGCAGCATAGGCGCCTCAAGCGGCCGATCCCGATCGGGGCGTCCGCGCGCTCCGAACGAAATATTACTCGTCAGTACACCCAGTTCACGCCCGCTAAGCAAGCGCTTTGAACTGTGACCTTCGCAACGCAGCGTAACCGGAACTCGACGCCTTCGCAGGAGAGGCCGGCGTGATCAATCCCGCAGGCCGTTGAAACGCCCCTGGTGGTACAGGAGCGGGCGGCCGGCCCCCGTGGGGTCGCCCAGGACGACCTCGGCGAGCACGATCCGGTGATCACCGGCCGGGACCCGGCCGACGATCCGGCAGACCAGCCAGGCGAGCACGTCGTCGAGCACCGGTACGCCTTCCGGGCCCTCGCGCCAGGAGGTGGGGGCGCCGAAGCGGTCGGCGCCGCTGCGGGCGAAGGTGCCGGCCAGCTCGCTCTGGTGCTCGCCGAGTATGTGCACGCCGACATGCTCCGCCTCGGCGATCGCCGGCCAACTGGAGGCACCCGTGCCGATGCCGAAGGAGATCAGCGGCGGCTCGGCGGAGACCGAGGTGAGCGAGGTGGCAGTGAAGCCGACCGGGCCGGAGGCGCCGCGCGCGGTGATCACCGCGACACCGGCGGCGTGCCGGCGGAAGGCCGAGCGGAGCAGGTCGGGAGAGGCGAGCCGAGGGGTGCCGAGTTGGGGCGTGGCCGTCATGGAGTTGTCCTTCTGCCGAGGGGGACGTGTCGATGCGTAGCTGCTCAACAGCCCGGACAGCACGCGCTCGCGGTGCGGGCGAGGTCGACGTGGGCCCGCCGGTGGAGAAGGAGTTCGATCGGCATACGGTCAGGCTGACGATAGGTGGTGCGCGCAGTCAAGTGCGGTCCGGGATCCGGAAGGCGCCGTACCGTTTCCTGAGGCCCCCTCACACGGCCTCCCCCAGAGCCGCGATGACGTCGGCCTTGCGGGGCTGTCCGGCGGCGCGCCGCACCACGCGGCCGGTCGCGTCGAGGACGAGCACGGTGGGGGTCTTCAGGATTTCCAGCGCGCGTACGAGGTCCAGATGGGCCTCGGCGTCGATCTCGACGTGTGCCACGCCGGGGACCAGCGCCGCCACCTCGCCGAGGACGCGCCGGGTGGCCCGGCAGGGCGCGCAGAAGGCGCTGGAGAACTGCACGAGAGTGGCCCGCTCCCCCAGTTCGCCGCCCAGTTCGACGGCTCCCAGCCGCACCGCGTCGTCCTGCCCGCGCACCCGCACCCTCCCGCTCCGCCGCTACCGCTCACCCTGCACCAGCGTCGGTCGGGCCGCGAAGATTCCCGGACGGCGGAAGAGACACGCCGGATGTAGGCCGACGTGACGAGGATCTCGCCGCCGCGGGGCACCAGGGCTGGCTACCCGTCCGTTCTTCGGGCACGATCTGCGAGACGCCGTAAACCTACGGCTGCGTAACTTTCCCGCCGGGAGCCCCCTTTCCCGAGCAGAGCAGAAAGGGTCCGTCCCGCCCATGGCAGAGCTGGTCTATCGTCCCGTCGTCGGTTTCGCCAAGACGTTGTTCAAGGTCTGGGACCTGAAGATCGACTGCCAGGGCTCGGCGAACATCCCGCGCTCGGGCGGGGCCGTGCTGGTGAGCAATCACATCAGCTACCTGGACTTCATCTTCAACGGCCTGGCGGCCCTGCCGCAGAAGCGCCTGGTGCGTTTCATGGCGAAGGAGTCGGTCTTCCGCCACAAGGTCTCCGGCCCGCTGATGCGCGGCATGAAGCACATCCCGGTGGACCGCGAGCAGGGTGAGGCGGCCTACGCGCACGCGCTGGACTCGCTGCGCTCCGGCGAGATCATCGGGGTCTTCCCGGAGGCCACGATCTCCCAGTCCTTCACCCTGAAGAGCTTCAAGTCGGGTGCGGCCCGCCTCGCCCAGGAGGCCGGTGTCCCGCTGATCCCGATGGCGGTGTGGGGCACGCAGCGGCTGTGGACGAAGGGCTACCCGCGCAACTTCAAGCGCAGCCACCTGCCCGTCACGATCCGCGTCGGCGAGGCGGTCGAGGCCCCTCGCGACCAGTACGCGGGCGCCATCACCCGCCGCCTGCGCGAAGCCGTCCAGGAGCTCCTGGACGCCGCCCAGCGCGCCTACCCCGGCCGCCCCAAGGGCTCGGAGGACTCCTGGTGGCTCCCCGCCCACCTGGGCGGCACGGCACCGACAGTGGACCAGCTGCGCACGGCCGAGGCCCACTGAGCCCGTTCACCTCGCCGGCAGACGCAGAGCACAGGAATGCGATCACCCGAGAGTCGATGACTTTTCGGGTGATCGCATACCTATGTATAGCTAACGCGCCATCTCCTCCTTGAGAGCCGCCACGAAGGTGTCGACGTCCTCCTCCGTGGTGTCGAAGGAGCACATCCAGCGCACCACTCCGGCGGCCTCGTCCCAGAAGTAGAACCGGAACCGCTTCTGCAGGCGCTCGCTCACGTCGTGCGGAAGCCGGGCGAAGACGCCGTTGGCCTGCACCGGGTAGAGGATCTCCACCCCGTGCACCGCGCGCACGCCCTCGGCGAGCCGCTGGGCCATCTCGTTGGCGTGCCGGGCGTTGCGCAGCCACAGGTCCTTCGCCAGCAGCGCCTCCAACTGCACCGACACGAAGCGCATCTTGGAGGCGAGCTGCATCGACATCTTGCGCAGGTGCTTCATCTGCCGCACCGCGTCCTGGTTGATGACGACGACGGCCTCACCGAGGACGGCGCCGTTCTTCGTGCCGCCGAGCGAGAGGATGTCGACGCCGACCGCGTTGGTGAACGTCCGCATGGGCACGTTCAGCGAGGCGGCCGCGTTGGCTATGCGCGAGCCGTCCAGGTGCACCTTCATGCCACGGGCGTGGGCGTGCTCGCAGATCGCGCGGATCTCGTCCGGCGTGTAGAGCGTGCCGAGCTCCGTGCTCTGGGTGATCGAGACGACCTGCGGCATCGCGCGGTGCTCGTCCTCCCAGCCGTACGCCTGCCGGTCGATCAGCTCCGGCGTGAGCTTGCCGTCGGGCGTGGGCACGGTGAGCAGCTTCAGGCCGCCCATACGCTCGGGGGCGCCGCCCTCGTCGACGTTGATGTGCGCGCTCTCGGCGCAGATCACCGCGCCCCAGCGGTCGGTGACCGCCTGGAGCGCGACGACGTTCGCGCCGGTGCCGTTGAAGACCGGGAAGGCCTCCGCGGTGGCCCCGAAATGGCCGCGGATGATCCGCTGGAGGTTCTCGGTGTACTCGTCCTCGCCGTACGCCACCTGATGGCCGCCGTTGGCCAGGGCCAGGGCGGCCAGCACCTCGGGGTGGGCTCCGGCGTAGTTGTCACTGGCGAAACCGCGGACCTGCGGGTCGTGGTGGCGACGCGCGTCGGTCCTGGGAGGGTTCACGGCTTCTCGGTCAGCCACAGACGGTTTCCGTTCACTTCGGCGGCGGACTTGCCCCAGACGCCCTCGATGGCCGCGGCCAGGTCCTTGACATCCGTGAAGCCCGCGAACTTCGCGTTGGGGCGTTCGGCGCGCATCGCGTCGTGCACCAGCGCCTTCACCACCAGGATGGCAGCCGCCGAGCGCGGCCCCTCCTCACCCCCCGCCTTGCGGAAGCCGTCGGCCATGGCGAGCGTCCAGGCCTCGGCGGCGGCCTTGGCCGCGGAGTACGCCGCGTTGCCCGCGGTGGGCTTCGAGGCGCCGGCCGCGCTGATCAGCAGATAGCGGCCGCGGTCGCTGCGCTGCAGCGCGTCGTAGAAGGCCAGGGAGGTGTGCTGGACGGTGCGGATCAGCAGCTTCTCCAGCAGGTCCCAGTCGGCGAGGTCGGTCTCGGCGAAGGTCGCGCCGCCGCGCCATCCGCCGACGAGGTGGACCAGGCCGTCGATCCGGCCGTGGTCCTTCTCGATACGGTCGGCCCAGGCCCGGGTGTCCTCCAGGTCGAGCAGGTCGACCGTCTCGCCGGTGACCGTGGCGCCGCCGCGGGCGTAGCGGGCCGCGTCCACGGCCTCCGCCAGGCGCTCGGGGTTGTTGTCGGCGCCGACGACGACCGCGCCGGCCTCGGCGAGCCGGACCAGCGTCGCGTGCCCGGCGGGTCCGCCCGCGCCGGCCACCGCGATCACCGCACCACTGAGAGACCCGTTCCCCACCATGTTCTTCCCCTCTTGAGGAGTGTTCTTCGGGCGGTCGCTCACGCGGCGATCCGCTCGGCGTCGTCCGCCCTGATGCCCTTGGTCGCGGCGATCACGTTCTTGAGCTTCTTGGACAGCGCCTCATAGAACATGCTGAGCGGAAACTCGTCCGCAAGCACGTCGTCCACGAGTTTGCGCGGCGGCTGGGTCAGGTCCAGCGCGTCCGGGCCCTTGGCCCACTTGGAGCCGGGGTGCGGGGCGAGGTAGGTCGCGACCAGCTCGTAGCCGGCGAACCAGTGCACCAGCTTCGGGCGGTCGATGCCGTCCTTGTAGAGCTTCTCGATCTCGGCGCACAGCTGGTTGGTGACCTGCGGGGCGCGCTCCCAGTCGATGGAGAGCTTGTTGTCGGTCCAGCGCAGGACGTCGTGCTTGTGCAGGTAGGCGAAGAGCAGCTGGCCGCCGAGGCCGTCGTAGTTGCGGACGCGGTCGCCGGTGACCGGGAAGCGGAACATCCGGTCGAAGAGCACCGCGTACTGCACGTCACGAGCCTGCGGGATGCCGTCCGCCTGGAGCTTCACGGCCTCCTTGAAGGCGGTGAGGTCGCAGCGCAGCTCCTCCAGGCCGTACATCCAGAACGGCTGGCGCTGCTTGATCATGAACGGGTCGAACGGCAGGTCGCCGTGGCTGTGGGTGCGGTCGTGCACCATGTCCCAGAGCACGAAGGCCTCTTCGCAGCGCTTCTGGTCGTGGACCATCGCGGCGACGTCCTCGGGCAGCGATACGCCCAGGAGGTCCACGGCCGCCTCGGTGACCCGGCGGAAGCGGGCGGCCTCGCGGTCGCAGAAGATGCCACCCCAAGAGAAACGTTCCGGCGCCTCACGTACGGCAATGGTCTCCGGGAAGAGGACGGCCGAGTTCGTGTCGTAGCCGGACGTGAAGTCCTCGAAGGTGATGCCGCAGAACAGCGGGTTGTCGTAACGGGTGCGCTCCAGCTCGGCCAGCCAGTCCGGCCAGACCATGCGCAGCACGACCGCCTCCAGGTTGCGGTCCAGGTTGCCGTTCTGCGTGTACATCGGGAAGACGACCAGGTGCTGCAGGCCGTCCGCGCGGTTCGCGGCGGGCTGGAAGGCCAGCAGGGAGTCCAGGAAGTCGGGCACCTCGAAGCCGCCCTCGGCCCAGCGGCCCAGGTCACGCACGAGGGCCTCGTGGTACGCCTTGTCGTGCGGGAGCAGCGGGGAGAGCTGCTCGACCGCGTCGACGACACGCCGTACGGCGGCCTCGGCGTCGGCCTGGGCGGGGGCGCCCTCGGCGGTGAAGTCGATCGACCCGTCCTTGCTCTGCCATGGCCGGATCTGCTCCACGGCATCCTTGAGCACGGGCCAGGCCGGGTGCTCGATCACCCTGGTCGACGAAGGAATCTGCCCCTTCGCAGCCGCCTGCACAAGAATTTCCGTCATGTCCCATCCTCCACGGGAGAACCTCGCGTATGGACACCGTATGCGTACCCCGTTTACGCCATCAAGAGGCAGCCCGGGAAATTTTTCTGTTCGATCGTGTGGTAGCCGCCGATTTTCCTGCATCGCAGCGTGACGACGCTCACTTCCGTCGCGTGCACGGGATCCGGACGCAGTGCCGATCCGGTCGGCCAGGAGAACGGGGACGCGCCCACGAGTGGGTGACGGCAGGGGCGCAAACCGGCCAGTTGAGGCGCGCGACGTGCACCCGGACGGCGTGCACGTGCGGGTTCATCGCGGGTCCCGGCGATTAGGCTGCGAGCCTGGCCCGCGCGGACGACGGCGTCCGCCCGTCCCGCGCGCGCCGAGCCGCCGTCGACGGAAGCGAGTCGAACCTTGAACTTCCTTACCATCGGTCACCGCGGGGTCATGGGTGTAGAACCCGAGAACACCCTTCGTTCCTTCGTCGCCGCGCAGGACGCCGGCCTCGATCTCATCGAACTCGATCTCCACCTGAGCAAGGACGGCGCCCTGGTCGTCATGCACGACGCGGAGGTGGACCGTACGACCGACGGCTCCGGGCCGATCGCCGAGAAGACCCTGGCCGAGCTGCGCTCCCTGGACGCGGGCCGCGGTGAGCGGGTGCCGGTGTTCGAGGAGGTGCTGGACGCGGTGCGCACGCCGCTCCAGGCCCAGATCAAGGATGTGGCGGCGGCCCGGGCGCTGGCGAAGGTGATGCACGAGCGGGACCTCGTCGGGCGGGTGGAGGTGTCCTCGTTCGACGACGACGCGGTCGCCGAGATCGCCCGGCTGGTGCCGGGGGTGCGCACCGCGCTGGTCGCGGGGAGCTACGGCCCCGACGTGGTGGAGCGGGCCGTGGCGGTCGGCGCCCCGACCCTGTGTCTGAACATCCGCCGGATCACCCTGGAGATCGTCGAGCACGCGCGCGCGTCCGGCCTGCGGACCATCGGCTGGGTGGTCAACACGCAGGACCATCTGCGGCTGGTGCGCGCGCTGGAGCTGGACGGCGCGACGACCGACTTCCCGGAGATCAAGCGCACCGGCCGCTTCACCGCGTGAGGCTCACGCCAGTGGCTTGACCAGCAGCTCGAACTGGAGGTCGGCGCGCTGCGGGATGCCGAAGCGCTCGTCGCCGTACGGGAACGGGCTCATCTGTCCCGTACGGCGGTAGCCTCGGCGCTCGTACCAGGCGATGAGATCGTCCCGTACGGAGATCACCGTCATGTGCATCGCGGTGACGCCCCAGTCCTCGCGCACCCGGCGTTCGGCCTCGGCCATGACGGCCTTGCCGAGGCCGGAGCCCTGGAGCGTGGGGCGGACCGCGAACATGCCGAAGTAGGCGTGGTCACCGCGATGTTCGAGCTGGCAGCAGGCGATGATACGGCCGTCCCGCTCCACCACCAGCAGCCGGCTGTCCGGCGACTTGATCACATCGAGCACGCCCTCGGGGTCGGTGCGCTGTCCTTCCAGGATGTCCGCCTCGGTGGTCCACCCGGCCCGGCTGGCGTCACCGCGGTACGCCGACTCGATCAGCGCGACCAGGGCGTCGACGTCGGCGTCTGTGGCGTCACGGAAGGTGAGTCCGGCGGCGGGCGTGTCCATGGGCGGCCTTTCGATCTCGGGCGTGGCTGAGCCAGGGTCGAGGGTAACCCTGCCAGTAGGCTCCGCCGGCATGGTGCATGTACTCAGCAGCCGGACGCTGCTCACCCCCACCGACCCCGAGCGTGCCCGCGCCTTCTACGGCAAGCTGCTGGGGCTGTCCGTCTACCGCGAGTTCGGTACCGGTCCCGAGCGCGGGACGGTCTACTTCCTCGGCGGCGGCTTCCTGGAGATCTCCGGCCGCTCCGAGACCCCACCGTCGCCCGCGGTACGGCTGTGGCTCCAGGTGGACGACGCGACGGCCGCGCACGAGGAGTTGCGGGCCAAGGGCGTCGACATCCTCCGGGCGCCGGTGAAGGAGCCGTGGGGCCTGATCGAGATGTGGATCAGCGACCCGGACGGCGTCCGCATCGCGTTGGTGGAGGTCCCGGCGGATCATCCGATGCGGTATCGGCCGGGGGTCTGAGGGGGTGAGGGTCGAGGGAGGGGGTCGGGGGGAGGAGGGAAGTGGTGCGGGGCGGCTGGGGATCGGGCGGCCGGCTCGTACTCGGGCCCGCTCGGATGGCCGGGTCCGTGGGCCGGGGTTAGCGTGCCGGGAGGGGCTTCGCGCGCGGGAGGCCCGACTGCCTGTCCCTGTGTCCTTCTGTCCCCCGTGCGTCTCTGTCTCTCTTCCCTTCTCCCGCCTCTGCCCCTCCGGAAGGAGCCGTCATGGAGTTCGACAAGCCGGTGATCGGTGGCCCGTGCTGGGTCGAGTTGGGGACCAGGGATCTGGAGGGGGCCAAACGGTTCTACGCCGAGTTGTTCGGCTGGCGGCCGGAGACGGACACGCGGTCGGAGGCGGGCGGGTACACGGTGGCGCATCTGGGTGACGCGCCCGTCGCCGGGCTCACCCCGCTGTACCAGGAGTCCCAGCCGGTGGTGTGGAACGTCTCGTTCGCCGTGCCGGACGCGGACGCGGCGGTTCGGCGCGTGGAGGAGGCCGGCGGGACGGTGGTCCTCGGCCCGATGGACGTGTTCGACGCGGGCCGGTTCGCGGTCGTCCTCGACCCGACCGGCGCGGCGTTCCAGCTGTGGCAGGCCCGGACTTTCCCGGGCGCCGGCCTGTTCAACGCGCCCGGCGCCCTCGGCTGGGTGGAGCTGGCCACCCGGGAGACCGACCGGGCCCGCGACTTCTACACCACGGTGTTCGACTGGAGCGCCGAGTCCTCCGAGTGGTACACGGAGTGGGCCCTCGGCGGTGCGGAGTTCGGCGGCATGGCCGACATGGGCGACCGGTTCCCGCCCGAGGCACCCGCGCACTGGATGCCGTACTTCGCGGTGGCCGACGTGGACGCCACCGCGGAGGTCGCGGACCGGGCGGGCGGTGCCGTCGTGCTGGCCCCCGTGACGGTGCCGGACGGCCCGCGCATCGCGGTGCTGCGGGATCCGCAGGGCGCGGCGTTCGGGGTACACCTCGCCGGCACGGAGAGCTGAGCCGCGGCTTGCCCTCCAGCCGGCACGTACACATGCGGCACGCGCGACAGGGACCCCCGACAAGGTGCAGTGCGTGGGCGTGTCGGACTGGACCGCCTGGTAGGTCGCCCAGGCCAACACCCTTGCAGAGCCGAGGAGTTGGATGATCTTGGCGGGTTCGCGGCTGCGCTACAGCCTGCTGGAGCGCACTCCGGAGTGCGAACTCCTGCCGCAGGCCCGGGCGTTCGACCAGGCGTGTCCGCCTGGGCACCGCTGGCGTCGGACAAGCTCACCGGCAAGTACCGGCGCGGGGAGCCGGGCGGGCCGACTGCCACGGGCGACCAAGCCTGAGGCCTGGGAGGAGCACGTGATCAGCACCCGTCCTGGAGATCGCCGAGCAGGGCGGCTGGAACCCGGCGCAGGTGGCGCCGGCCTGGCTGCTGGGCCGGCCCCGGTACGTCGTACCGATCATCGCGGCCACCAAGGGGCCCAACTCGCCGGCAATCTGGCGAGCGCCGAGGTCCGGCTGGATTCGGACGCGGTACGGCGGCTGAACGAGGTGAGCGCGGTCCCGCTGGGCTTCCCGCACGACTTCCTGCGCGAGCCGTCGGTCACGCGGAACGTCTACGGCGACCGCTGGGCGGACATCGACGACCGCCGCTCCACCCATCGGCGTACGGCGCACGACGTCCCCTGACACCGTCCTGCGACACCGCGCCGCTATGCGCGCAGCGCCCCCATGCGGCCCTCCAGCCGGCTGAGCAACTCACCCAGCAGACCGGCGAGTTGACCCTGCCCATCCGGGTCCAGGACCGCCAGTACGGCGGTCTCGTAGGCGAGTTGCTCAGGGAGGATGCCGTCGACCAGGTCACGGCCGGCGTCGGTGAGCCGGAGGTGGGCGACGCGGCGGTCGCGGGTGTCGCCGCGCCGCTCGACCAGTCCGCGTTCGGTCAGCTGCTTGAGCCGCTTGGTGACGGCGGCTCCGGAGGAGAAGGTCTCCCGGGCCAGCTCCCCCGGGGTCAGCTCGTGACCGGTGCGGCGCAGCGCGCCGAGCAGGTCGAACTCCGCACGGCTGAGACCGTCCCGCCGCAGCGGCGCGTCCTCGGCCTGCTGGAGGAGAGCGGCGCATCGGTTGATACGTCCGATGACCTCCATGGGCCCGGTGTCCAGCCCGGGATGCACCACCCGCCACTGCTGAACCACGCCCGCGACGGTGTCACCCGCCACGGTGCCACGCCCGATACCGGCGGGTACTCCGGTGCCGGAGTTGGCGCCGGAGCCGGAACCAGTCCCGGATGCAGTGTCGGAGCGAGGGTCGATGCCGGTTCCGGACCCGGAATCCGCGCCGCCCCCGGTCTCCGCCCCAGTCCCGGCGCCGGCGTCGGCCATGGGCGCCCCGCGCCGCGCTC
This sequence comes from Streptomyces camelliae, assembly GCF_027625935.1. Classification (NCBI taxonomy): domain Bacteria; kingdom Bacillati; phylum Actinomycetota; class Actinomycetes; order Kitasatosporales; family Streptomycetaceae; genus Streptomyces; species Streptomyces camelliae. Next base: position 8,009,647 of record NZ_CP115300.1, on the reverse strand, counting down.
GCACACCCGCCGGGGCCTCCGCTTCCCCCGGCCGCACGCCAGCCGAAACCTCGTCGTCCCCTCGCACTCCACCGACCGGGACCTCAACGTCCCCTCGCCCCCCACCACCCCGCTCCGCTCCGCCGCCAGGCCTCGCCTCCGCCCCTGGAGCCGAAACCGGACCCGAAACCGGAGCCGAAGCCGCGCCCGCCCAGGCCTCTGCCCCCGCGCCCGCGCCCGCCCCGTTGTCCCCGGGCGCCGGTCCGTCGTTCGTCGCCGTCATGGCCGTATGTCCTCCGTCGCCCTGCCCGGGCCCTGGCCCCGGTCCCGGGTCTGGGCCTCGTTCTGCCACGGTACGAACCCCTGGCGTCGTACCGTCGCCGCGAGCGTACGGTGTCCGCTCTGCTCGGCGAGCACGACCCGCTCCTCGGGCAGAGCGCGCTGCCACCACTCGCCGGCCGCGGCGTCGGCCGTGGCGCGCAGGTCGGCGAGGGCGGCGGTGAGGCCGCGGCGGGCGGACTCCAGGGCGTGGGGTGCCGGGTGCGGCTCGGCGAGCAGCCGGGCGGCATTCTCGCGGGCGCGTTCCGCCGTGGTCAGGGCGTGTTCGAGGCGGTCGCCGGCGCGCCGGTTGGTGACGGCGACGGCCGCGACGAAGCCGACCAGCGCGCCGACGAGGGTGTCCAGGACCCGTTCGGTGATCAGGCGGCCCGGATCCTGGCTGCGGGCGAACTCGGTGATGAGCAGGGCCATCGGGGTCACGCAGACGCTGCCGAGCCAGTAGTTGCGGCCGATCAGCGCCTCGGCGCCGAAGTTGAGGGCGAGGCAGCACAGCACCAGGACGGCCGGGTGGAGATGGGCGAACGGAGCGAGGGCGGCGAAGGCGAGCACGCCGACGAGGTTGCCGACGACGCGCTGGACGCCCCGGCTCCAGGTGAGGGTGACGTTCGCCTGATAGAGGGAGGCCGCTGTGACCAGGGCCCAGTACGGGCGGCCGACGCCGAGCGCAAGAGAGGCATAGCCGGCGAGGGCGCAGCCGATCGCGGTGCGCGCGGCGATCGGCGCCAGTGGGGCGAGCCGCTGCCACGACTTCCTTTGCGGACGGTCGAGTTCCAGCTCCAGGCCGAGGAGCTCGTCGGCCGACTCGCGGGGCAGCTCGACCCTCGGGATCCGGCCGGTGCCCCGCAGTTCGCGGGCCCAGGCGCGCAGCCGGTCGGGGTCGCTGTCGGCGGGGGCGGCGAGGGCGACCTCCGCCCGCACCAGAAGCTGTTCGAGGGCGCGTCGTGCGCGGTCGGGGCGGGCGGCGAGCAGGGACTGCCAGGCGGCGTGGATCGCGGCGGCGCTCGCCGCACGGGCCCTGGCGTGTCCGTCGCCGGCGCCGTCCGTGGCGGCGTACGCGGCGGCGGAGTTCAGGGCCTGGGCGGTGGCGCGGCGTTCGGGGCCGTGCGGGCGCAGCAGCCCGGGTGCCATGCCGACCAGCCAGGCCCAGGTGCCCGCCGCCAGGGCCAGCCCGACATGCCCGGGGACCTCGCCGAGAGTCTGCGGGGCGAACAGCGAGGCGGAGCTGATGAAGGTGAGGACCACGTTGGCGGGCGGTCCGACCCGGGTGGCGTCGCACACGGCCTTCTGCACGGCCGCCATGACGGCGCCGACGGTGACCAGGACGACGGCGTCGGTGGTGAGCGACGCCGCGAGCAGCGAGAGCGCGAGGCCGCCGACCATGCCGAGCACCACCCACGCGAGGACGCGGGCCCGGGCGGCGTAGGGCCGGTTGTGGCCGTAGAGGGCGCACAGCGATCCGGCCATCGTGTACATGGCGAGGTCGAGGCGGCCGAGCGCCAGCAGGATCAGATTGGGCGGGGCGACCGCGGCGACCACGCTCAGCGCGGGCTTGAACCAGATGTCCGAGGGCCGCCCGAGGCGGAGCACTCCAGCGAGGGGAAGACGGCGGGTCACACTGCTCATACCCATCAATTTAGCATGTGTTTTACTCGTAAAACATCTCTACATCGGCGGCCCTCACCAGCCGTGCTCCGCCGAACGCTCCCCGTGTACACCCTTGCGCTCGCGTGCGCCCCGCACGGCATGGGCATCGCATCCATCGACGTCCTTCGACCGACCGTCGAGCGGGGAGGTGCACGTGCACGGACCGGTACCGGCGGCCTGGCTGCTGGTCGCGCTGTGCGCGGCGACCGGGGCCTACTGCCTGTTGCGGATGCGCAGCCGGGTCGAGGAGCAGCGCCGGTCCGCGGGCGGCGAGGCGCTGATGGGTTTCGGGATGGCCCTGATGGCCGTACCGGCGGCCGTTTTCACGCCGCCGCAATGGGCGTGGCCGGTGTACGCGGCGGTGTTCGGCGCGGCGGCGCTGCGCGCACTGTGGGCCGCCCGCACCGCCTCGCATCATCTGCACCACCTGGTGGGCACGTGCGCGATGGTCTACATGGCGGCGGCGATGGCCACCGCCCCGCCCGCCGCCCACCATGCGCACGGCGGCATCGGGGTGCCGCCGCTGACCGGCGCGCTCCTGGTGTACTTCATGGGGTACGTGCTGCTCGCCGGCGCCCGGCTGGTGCCCGCCGCCGTCGCGGTGGCAGGGCCCGGGTCCGCCCGCTGGGGCGACCGCCCGGAGCTGGCGCGGGCGTGCCGGCTGTCGATGGGGATCGGCATGGTGGCCATGCTGCTCACCATGTGAACGGCTCGGGCAGCGGCGCGCCGGGAGCGTTGTCTGCGCCACGTCGGCCCCATGGGCCGCACGGTGAGCGGCCACGGGCTCACAGGGTGTTGCCCACGATGGTCCCCATGGCACTGCTGCCGCTCGGTGCCTTGACCGCCGTCGTCGCCCCCGGCTGCTCGCCCGGGCCGACGGGGCGGACCGCGAACCGATCGTGGCTCTCTGGGCGTGGCTGGGGGTACCCCCTCTGGGGAGGCGTCGTGGTGGCCGTCCTGCTGTGCTGCGCGCTGTCGATGACGCTCAGCGCGGCCGCGGCCCGGCAGGCGGTGCGCGGGCATGTGTGCGCCCCGGCTCCGCGCGCGGTCGTGGACGCGTACGCGCTCGGGACGGCCGGACCGTGGGCCGCCGCCACTGCCCTGCTGCTCGCCGCGGGGGGCCTGTGGAGCCTCGCCATGCTGGTGAGTGAGGTCGTGCGGTCCCGGGCGCGACGCCGTGCCCGACGGGCCGAACTCCTCGTACGCGCGCCGCTGTTGCCGCGTGAGGGCCGGGAAGCGGCCGGCTCGTGGTGCTGGAGGGCGGGCGTCCCGACGCCTGGTGGCTGTCCGGTACGGCACCTCAGCTGGTCGTCACCACGGCCGCGCTGCGCCGCCTGAGCGGGCGTCAGCTCGACGCGCTCCTCGTCCATGAGCAGGGGCACGCACAGGCCCGGCACGACTGGCTGCTGCGCAGCTCGGCCGCGCCGGCGAGCGGGTTCCCGCAGGTGCCGGTGTTCGCCGCGTTCCGGGACGAGATGCACCGGCTGGTCGAGCCGGCCGCCGACGACATGGCCTCCCGGCGCTTCGGCCGGCTGACGACCGCGCCGGCCCTGGTCGAACTCAACGAGGAACGGGGCGTGTTCGACCCCTCCCCCACCCCGCAGGCCCATGTGCCGCAGCGCGCGCACCGCCTGCTCACCGCCCCGGATCGCCTCCCCGCCCTGCACCGGCTCCGCCTGACAGCACTGGCGGCGCTGGTGCCGGTGATCCCGGTGCTGGTGACGCTGGTACCGGGGCTGCGGGCACTCGGCCGAGCCTCCCGCCCGCCGGCATGAGGGCGGTTCAGCTCGATCGTGTGATGGTTGGCTTTCGGGCTGATGACCGGCTGCGCCGTTCGGGGCGGCAGTGGTGGCCCTGGCGGTGACGGCGTACGAGTGGCAACGGCCCGGAAGCGTCAACTCGCCCGTAAACGCCCGTAAAGCGGCCCCGATAGAGTCAAGGACATGACTGCTGTGTTGTTCGACTTCTCCGGGACGCTGTTCCGGATCGAGTCCGCCGAGTCCTGGCTGCGCGCGACGCTCGACGCGTCGGGGCACACCCTGCCCGAGCCCCGACTGAGTGAGACGGCACGGGCGTTGGACGCGGCCGGTGCGCTGCCGGGCGGCGGTGTGGATCCGGTCGAGCTGCCGGCGGACCTCGCCGCACTCTGGGCGGTGCGGGACGAGACGGCGGAACTGCACCGGGCCGCCTACACCGGCGCGGCCCGGCAAGTGCCGCTGCCCGACCCGGGGTTGTACGACGCCCTGTACGAGCGACACATGGCCCCGGCAGCCTGGTCCCCGTACCCGGACGCCGCCGAGGTGCTGCGCACCCTGCGCGAGCGCGGGATCGGGGTCGGTGTGGTCAGCAACATCGGCTGGGACCTGCGACCGGTGTTCCGCGCACACGGGCTCGACCCGTACGTGGACGCGTACGTGCTGTCGTACGAGCATGGGGTGCAGAAGCCGGACCCGCGGCTGTTCTCAGTCGCCTGTGGGGCGCTGGACGCCGATCCCCGGCAGGTGGTCATGGTCGGCGACAGCAAGGAGGCGGACGGCGGCGCGGCCGCGCTCGGCTGCCGGGTGCACTTCGTGGACCATCTGCCGGTCACGGAACGGCCCGACGCGCTGCTGCCGGTGCTGGACCTGGTCGGCTGAGCGTCGCCGGAGGCCTGGGAGGTGGGCCGAGAACACGGGCTCGCCCGCACGCCGTCCGCCTGAGACGATCCCCCGCGTCGCCCCAGACGGACGGCAGCCCTGGACGGGCCCCGCACACGGCGGTGCTTCCCTGCGTGAGTATAGTTGGCTGGCAGCCAGTCAACGCAGGAGTTACAGGATGTCCCCGCGCAGCGCCTCGGTCAATGAAGAGTTGCGACGGCGTTCCCGGGAACGGCTGTTGCAGGCGGCCGTTGAACTGGTCGGCGAGCACGGCTTCGAGGCCACCACGCTGGGCGACATCGCCGACCGGGCGGGTTCGGCGCGCGGGCTGGTGTCGTACTACTTCCCCGGCAAGCGCCAGTTGGTGCAGTCCGCGGTGCACCGGCTGATGCACCGCACGCTGGAGGAGGCCCTGGAGCGCGAGCCGCGCACCGAGGACGGCCCGGAGCGGCTGGCCCGGGCCATCGACGCGATCCTGGGCCTGGCCCGCGACCATCCCGTGCTGATGCGGCAGCACATGGCCGGACTGCTCCAGGGCGAGGGCTTCGTGCAGTGTCCGGAGCAACAGCGGCTCGGGGAACTGCTCGGGGACACCGTCGCCCGCTACGGCTCCCAGAACGTCGCCGCGGACTACCCGATGCTGCGCGCCGTGCTGATGGGGGCGGTGTACGCGGCACTGATCCCGGGGGTGCCGATGCCGATTCCGGCGCTGCGGGCCGAGCTGTTCCAGCGGTACGGGCTCGACTGGTCGCTGGGGGTGCCGCCGGAGAGCGAGACGGGTTCCGGGGCTCGGGAACGGGATCTGTCCCGGTTCTTCGCGACGGAGGAGCGCACGGACCTCAGCTGACGCCCCTGGTGATGGTCAACTCCCCTCACGCCTGGCACATACGCGACGTAGCCGCGTGATCACACTCCATACGAAGGAACACGCGGCCGCGTCACCCCGCCGGCCCCTGCCGCCACGCGCGGGGCGGTGTCATGCTGGAGCCGTCCGCACACCCTCCTTCCGCCGAGGAGTTCCGCTGTGCTGCGTGTCGCCGTCGTCGGTTCGGGGCCGAGCGGGTGCTACACCGCCCAGAGCCTGGTCCAGCGAGATCCCGGGGTCCGGGTGGACGTCCTGGACCGGCTGCCGTGCCCGTACGGCCTGGTCCGCTACGGCGTCGCCCCGGACCACGAGAAGATCAAGTCCCTGCAGGGCAGCCTCGCGGCGGTGCTGGAGCACGAGCGGGTGCGCTTCCTCGGCGGGGTCCGGGTGGGCGGCCCGGGCGGGCTGCCGGTGGAGCGGCTGCGGGAGCTGTATCACGCGGTGGTGTACTGCGTGGGCGCCGCGGGCGACCGCCGGCTCGGGATCCCCGGCGAGGAGTTGCCGGGCAGCTGGTCGGCGACCGACTTCGTGGCCTGGTACAGCGCGCATCCGGACGCGGCCGACGCGGGCTTCCTGCGCGGGGTGCGGTCGGCCGTCGTCATCGGCGTGGGCAATGTGGCGGTGGACGTCGCCCGGATGCTGGTCCGGGGTGCCGCGGAGCTGAGTCCGACGGACATCCCGCAGGCGGCCCTGGACACGCTGACGGCGAGCGGGGTCCGCGAGGTGCACATGGTGGGCCGGCGCGGTCCGGCGCAGGCCCGCTTCACCACCAAGGAGCTGCGCGAGCTGGGCGACCTGCCGGACACCGAAGTGGTCGTACAGCCAGGCGAGTTGGCACTCGACCCGGCCGACTCCGGCATGCTGCCCGGGGTGCAGCGGCGCAATCTGGAGGTGCTGCGCGACTGGGCGGAGCGTCCGCGGACGGCGGCCGGCCGGCGGATCGGCCTGCGCTTCTTTCTGCGGCCCGTAGAACTGCTCGCGGACGGCGGCAGGGTGGGCGCCGTCCGCTTCGAGAGGACGGCACCGGACGGACACGGCGGGGTGACGGGCACACAGCGGTACGAGGAGGTGCCGGCCCAGCTGGTGCTGCGGTCGGTCGGTTATCGCGGAGTGCCGCTGGACGGGCTGCCGTTCGACCCGGCGAGCGGCACCGTGCCGCACGAGGAGGGCCGGGTCGTGCGCGGCGGTGTGCCCTCCCCCGGCGAGTACGTCGCCGGATGGATCAAGCGCGGCCCGACGGGTGTCATCGGCACCAACCGGCCCTGCGCCAAGGAGACGGCGGCCTCGCTGCTCGCGGACGCGCCCGGCCTGCTCGGCGAGCGGGCGCTTCAGGATCCGGTGCCGGCGCTGCGGGCGGCCGGGTTCGAACCGGTGCCGTGGACCGGATGGCTGGCGATCCAGCGGGCCGAGACCGAGCTGGGCGCCCGGCTCGGGCGGAGCGTGGTCAAGCTGGCCGACTGGGACGCGCTGCGCGCGGCGGCCCGCTCGGCCCAGCCCGGCCGGGTGTGACACAGAGCGGTCGGGTAGGACACACCGCGGCAACAGTCCGGAAATCAACAAACTGTTCAAGGCGCTTACGGTCTCCTCCTGTCCGGATGCCACTGTCCACCCGCAGCTTGTTGGAGTCCCCATGGCCACCACCGCAGAGATGCACCCCGTCGACGAGATACCGCCGGTACGGCAGCTGGCCGCGTTCGGCCTGCAGCATGTGCTCGCGATGTACGCGGGCGCCGTCGCCGTACCGCTGATCGTGGGCGGCGCGATGAAGCTGTCGCCCGCCGATCTGGCGTATCTGATCACCGCCGATCTGCTGGTGTGCGGTATCGCCACGCTGATCCAGTGTGTCGGCTTCTGGCGGTTCGGCGTCCGGCTGCCCATCATGCAGGGCTGTACGTTCGCGGCCGTGTCGCCGATGGTGCTGATCGGGACGACGGGCGGCGGACTGCCCGCGATCTACGGCGCGGTGATCGTCGCGGGGCTGGCGATCATGCTGCTCGCGCCGGTCTTCGGCAGGCTGCTGCGCTTCTTCCCGCCGCTGGTGACCGGCACGGTGATCCTCATCATCGGGGTCTCGCTGCTGCCGGTCGCGGGCAACTGGGCGGCCGGCGGGGTCGGCGCCAAGGACTTCGGGGAGCCCAGGAACCTGGCGCTGGCGGCGTTCGTGCTGGCGGTGGTGCTGGGTGTGCAGCGGTTCGCGCCCGCCTTCCTCTCCCGGATCGCCGTCCTGGTCGGCATCGCGGTGGGCCTGGCGGTCGCGGTGCCGTTCGGGTTCACCGACTTCAGCGGGGTGAAGGACGCCGACTGGGTGGGCATCAGCACGCCGTTCCACTTCGGGGCGCCGGCCTTCCACGTCTCCGCGATCGTGTCGATGCTGGTGGTGGCGCTGGTGTCCATGACCGAGACGACCGGTGACCTGATCGCCGTCGGTGAGCTGACCGAGCGGAAGGTCGAGCCGCGTCCCCTCGCCGACGGGCTGCGCGCGGACGGTCTGTCGACCGTGCTCGGCGGAGTGTTCAACACCTTCCCCTACACGGCGTACGCGCAGAACGTGGGCCTGGTCGGTATGACGCGGGTGCGCAGCCGCTGGGTGGTCGCGGCGGCCGGCGGGATCCTGGTGCTGCTCGGGCTGCTGCCCAAGCTGGGCGCGGTGGTCGCGGCGATCCCGGCGCCGGTGCTGGGCGGCGCGGGTCTGGTCATGTTCGGCACGGTCGCGGCGAGCGGGCTGCGGACCCTGGCCGGGGTGGACTTCAAGGGCAACCACAATCTGACGGTGGTGGCCGTCTCGGTGGCGATCGGCATGCTGCCGGTGGGTGTGCCGACGGTGTACGACAAGTTCCCCGACTGGTTCCAGACGGTGATGAACAGCGGCATCAGCGCGGGCTGTCTGTCCGCGATCGTACTGAACCTGCTCTTCAACCACCTTCCGGCGAGGGCGGGTTCGGGCGCACCGGGTTCGTCGGATTCAGGCTCCGTCGCCGAGCCGGCGGGTCTGTAGCTCGGCTGCGGCGAGCAGGCTGTCGAGCAGTCCCGGGAAGAGATCGTCCAGGTCGTCCCGGCGCAGGACGTTCATCTTGGCCGTGCCCCGGTAGACCTGCCGGATGACCCCGCTCTCGCGCAGCACCCGGAAGTGGTGCGTGGACGTGGACTTGGTCACCGGCAGGGCGAAGTCCGAGCAGGTCAACTCCGCTTCATCCGCGGCGAGTTCGCGCACGATACGCAGCCGCATCGGGTCGGAGAGCGCGTGCAGCACGGCCTCCAGGCGGAGCTCCTCCCGCGCCGGGTGCGGCAGTGCGCGACCGGTGGTGGCGATGTCGGTCACGGTGGCCGCCCTTCGTCGCGTGATCCTTGCCCTGCGAGCATTGTACGAGAGTCATCGTAGTTTGACATCTCTCGTACTACGAGGGTTATCGTACGAGCCGTACGAGTCGACCGGGCGGTACGAGTCGACCAGGGGTCCCGTGACGAATGGAGTCCGTCGTGAGCGCGCTCTTCGAGCCCATCACCCTGCGTGAGGTGACCATCCCGAACCGGGTGTGGATGCCCCCGATGTGCCAGTACTCGGCCGCGCCGGAGGGACCGCTCACCGGCGTCCCGCACGACTGGCACTTCGCACACTACGCGGCCCGCGCCACGGGCGGCGCCGGCCTGATCATCGTCGAGGCGACCGCCGTCTCGCCGGAGGGCCGGATCTCGCCGTACGACCTCGGTCTGTGGAACGACACCCAGGTGGAGGCCTTCCGCCGGATCACCCGCTTCCTGGCCGACCAGGGCACGGTGCCGGGCATCCAGCTCGCGCACGGCGGCCGCAAGGCCTCCACCGACCGGCCGTGGAAGGGCGGCGCACCCGTCGGACCGGAGGCGGGCGGCTGGCGGCCGAGCGCACCGAGCGCCGTACCCTTCGACGAACGGCACCCCGTGCCCAGCGAATTGACGATGGATCAGATCTCCGGGATCGTCGGCGAGTTCGCCGCCGCCGCACGCCGTGCACTCGATGCCGGCTTCGAGGTCGCCGAGATCCACGGCGCCCACGGGTACCTGATCAACGAGTTTCTGTCGCCGCACTCCAACCACCGCGCCGACGCCTACGGCGGCTCGTACGAGAACCGCACCCGCTTCGCCCTCGACGTCGTGGACGCCGTACGGGAGGTGTGGCCCGAGGACAAGCCGGTGTTCTTCCGGATCTCGGCCACCGACTGGCTCCAGGACGGCGGCTGGACCACGGAGGACACGGTCCGGTTCGCCCGCGAGCTGCACGCCCACGGGGTCGACCTGCTGGACGTCTCCACCGGCGGCAACGTCTCCGGCGTGACCATTCCGGCCGAGCCGGGCTACCAGGTGCCGTTCGCCGCCCGGGTGAAGGCCGAGACGCCGCTGCCCGTCGCCGCCGTGGGTCTGATCACGGAGGCGGAGCAGGCCGAGAAGATCCTGACGAACGGCGAGGCCGACGCCGTCCTGCTCGGCCGCGAGCTGCTGCGCAACCCCTCCTGGGCCCGGCACGCGGCCCGCGAGCTGGGCGGCGAGGTCCGGGTGCCGGAGCAGTACCTGCGCTCGGTCTGAGTCACCGCGGCTGGATCCGAGCACCGTCCGAGGTCGCTTCAGCCTGAGGCAATGTCAGCGGTCCCGCCGTACCGTCCGAGGCCACGGCGGCGGGTCCAGCAGTACGACCGAGGTCACGGTAGCGGGTCCAGCCGTACCGTCCGAGGCCACGGCGGCGGGTCCAGCAGTACGACCGAGGTCACGGTAGCGGGTCCAGCCGTACCACCGAGGTCACCGCGGCAGGATCCGCCGGCCGTCCGAGGTCACCACGGCGAGTCCCGCCGTGACGTCCGAGGTCACCCCGGCAGGTCCCGCCGTACCACCCCCAGGTCACCGCGGCAGGATCCGCCGTACCGTCTCCTCCAGGCGGGGCAGCGCCCGCTGTCCCGCCAGCGCCACGCAGATCGCCGCCAGGACGCCGGCCCAGGCGAGCGGGCCGAGCGGGGTGCATCCGACGGCGTGGCTGACGCCCGGGGTCTCCACCACCACGGCCAGCGCCACGGCGGAGCCCAGGCAGGTCAGCTGCACCAGACGGCTCTCGCGCCGGTCCAGCCAGGTCTGCACGAGCTGGGTGCCGACCACCCCGCACAGCGCCATCGTGCTGGAGCGGCGAGGCGTTCCGGGGGTGAACCGGCCGATCAGCCAGGCCGTCACCGCGCCCAGGCAGGTGGTGAGCGCCCGGTGCCGGATCTGCCGCAGCAGGGGCTCGCCCAGCACCCCGGCCGGCTCCTCCACCTGTGCCGGGTCGGCGCCGTCCTCCTTCTCGGTGACCGCCACCGCCATCGACGGAAACAGGTCGGTGAAGAGGTTCACCATGAGCATCTGCCGGGTGGACAGCGGCGCCCGGCCGGACAGCAGCGTGCCGAGGAGGCCGAAGCCGACCTCGCCCGCGTTGCCGCCGATCAGGATGGCGATGGCGTCGGCGACGCTGTGCCACAGCGCCCGTCCCTCGCCGACGGCGGCGATCAGGACCGTCAGGTCCTCGTCGGTGAGGACGATGTCGGCGGCGTTGCGCGCGGCGGCCGAACCTCGCGCGCTGATCCCGACCCCGATGTCGGCGGCGCGGATGGCGGCCGCGTCGTTGGCGCCGTCGCCCACCATGCCGACGACCCGGCCAGCGTCCCGCAGCGCCTCCACGACCTGGAGCTTCTGCTCGGGTGCCACCCGTGCCACCACGCCCGCGTCGCGCAGCATCCGGGCCCGGTCCGCCCGGTCCGCGGCCGCCAGTTCGTCCCCGGTGACCACCACGGTGTCCTCAGGCCAGCCCAGTTCGGCCGCGACGGCCCGCGCGGTCTGCGGATGGTCGCCGGTGAGCATGACCGGCCGTACACCCGCCTCAAGCAGCCCCCGGACCAGCGCCGTGGAGGTCTCGCGCGGTACGTCGGACAGCGCGAGCAGACCGGTGAACTCCAGCTCCCCCAGCGGCTGTTCGAGGACATCGGTCTCATCCTCGTCCGGGCCGAGCCGCCGCTGCGCCACCGCCAGCACCCGCAGGCCGTCCCCGGCCAGGCGCTGCGCCGCCTCGGCGGCGTGCGCGGGGGTTCCGGAGCAGGCGGGCAGCACGGTCTCCGGGGCGCCCTTGACCACGAGCACGAGCGGTCCGTCGCCACTGCGGCCGACGGCGGCGGCGTATCCGCGGGCCGCCTCGAACGGCAGGTCCGCGCGCCACGTCCAGTCCGGGTCGGGACCGGCCGCCGCCAGCACGGCCTCGTCGGTGGCGTGCACCGGCTGCTCGGAACCGCCGTCGGGTTGCGGGCAGGCGCGGGCGGCGGCCCGGACGGTGCCGGCCGACCCGGGGTCGTCCACCGCGCGGACCGTGCCCTCGGCATCGCATGTACGCACCACCCGCAGCCGGTTCTCGGTGAGGGTGCCCGTCTTGTCGAAGCAGACGGTGTCCATGCGGCCCAGCGCCTCCAGGGTGCGCGGGGTGCGCACGAGGACACCGCCCTGGCTCAGCCGCCGGGCGGCCGCCAGCTGGGCGACCGTGGCCACCAGCGGCAGCCCCTCCGGTACGGCCGCCACGGCCACCGCGACCCCACCGCTGACCGCCTCCCGGACGGGGGCACCGCGCAGCAGCGCGAGTCCGGTCACCGCGGCGCCGCCCCCCAGGGTCAACGGCAGTGCCTCGCGGGTGAGTTCCTGCAGCCGGGCCTGTACGCCGGCGGCCGGGGGTGTGCGGGCGGCGAGGTGCACGGCGCGGGCGGCCTCCGTGTGCTCACCGATGTCGACCACCACGGCCCGGGCCTGGCCCGCGACCACGGTCGTCCCCTCGAAGACCATGCAGCGCCGGTCGGCCACGAGTGCGTGCGGGGTCGGGGCCGTCTGCTTCTCCACCGGCAGCGACTCGCCGGTCAGGGCCGATTCGTCGACCTCCAGGCCCTCCTGCCACAGCAGGCGCGCGTCCGCGGGCACCACGTCGTCCGTCTTCAGCCGGATCTCGTCGCCCGGACGCAGCTCGCCCGCGTCCACGGTGCGGGTGCCGCCGGCCGGTGCCTCGGCCTCGTGCGGTACGAGCCGCGCCTTGCGCTGCTGCTCCGCGACCAGTCCGGACAGCGCCCGTTCCGCACGCAGCCGTTGGAAGCCGCCGACCAGTGCGTTCAGGTCGAGGGCGCCGAGGACGAGCAGGGCGTCGACGACCGAGCCGAGGATCGCCGAGGCCGCCGAGCCGACCGCGAGGACCGGGGTCAGCGGGTCATGGAGTTCCCCGCGTACGGCCCGGCCGAGCCGGTACGTCCAGCGCGCGGGAGCGGCGAGCGGGTGCCCGGTGACCCCGGCGGCGGCCGACCGCACGAGGGCGAGGAGCTCGTCCAAGTCGCTGGTCTCAGCAGTCGGTTCGTGTTCCAGCCGCTCCTGGGCCGCCGCGGCCTCCAGGTCGTGCCAGTGCACGCGCGGACGCGGATGCGGGGGCCGGGCCGCCGCCACGCCGAGCGCGGCCCGGGCGCCGGAGAACAGGGCGGTCGCGGCGGCGGCGTCGACGGGGGCGTGCCGCAGTCCCGGCAGGGTGGCGAGGCGCCCGCCGGGGCCACGCGCCTCGCCGACGGCCACCAGGAGACCGGAGAGCGCGGCGCCGGAGCGGGCCAGGGTCTGGGCGTGCCGGCCGACCGTGCGGGCGGCCGGAATCGCGGTCAGCACCCGCCACACGTCGGGCAGTCCGTGCAGGGCCAGGATGTCCGCGCCCCAGACCACCGCGCCCTCGCGGTCGGTGAGCGCGATGCCGATGTCGGCGGCGGACAGCCCGGCCAGGACGTCGTGCTCGCCGGCCGTGCGCACCCGGGCCACGACGAGCACCCCGCCCGCGTCGCCGCGCGCCTCGTACACCACGTCGTCCAGCGGTCGGCGCGCGTCCACGACCTGGTCGGCGAGGCCGGTGAAGTCCTCCAGGGCGGGGTCGTCCACGAGCACGACCCTCAGGCCCGCCCGGCGGGCCGCGTCCAGCACCGGTTCGGCCCACGGGTCCGCCTCTCCCTCGTCGGTGCGCAGTACGCCGGCGGGCAGTACGAGCGTGCCGGCCAGCTCCAGCCGGCGCAGCCGGTCCGGGTTCCTGACCAGCACTCCCGTACGGGCGAGCGCGGCACTCAGCAGCGCGTGGTAGGCGGCAGGTCCGTACCGGGCGGCCTTCGGCGAGCCGGCGAGGACCGCCTCCGCCGCCTCGGCGCCGTCGTGCTTGACCAGCAGGGTGGCCGCGGCGCCCAGCAGACTGCCCGCGAAGGCGTGGTCGGCGTATTCCTGGGCCGGGGACTCCGGTAGGGGCGGCCGGGGCGCGCCGGCGGCCGGGAGACTGAGCCGGTCGGGCGCGCAGAGCTGGTCGTGCACCGTGTCGAAGGCGGCGGCGCGGGCCACCGTCTCCGCCACCTGACAGCTCCGCAGAGCGCCGTCGAGCACCAAGGAGGTGGGGGTCTGTCCCGCGCCGTGGACGGCGGCGTTCGCGCAGGCCAGGCCGAGGTCCATGGGGGCGTCACCGAGCCGGGCCCGCAGCCAGGCACGACAGCGCGGGTTCTCCCGCAGCAGCGTCACCACTGCGGTCGCCAGCCGGGGCGAGGGCGGCAGCCGCAGCGCGTACGCGGTGACCGCGGCGCCGATGCCCACCCCGTCGGCGGCGAGCGCGGCCACGGCGGCGCGCACCCCGGCCGGGTCGGCCGGATGCGTGGTCTCCTCCACGTCCGCGGCGGACAGCACCAGCCCGTGCCGCTCGGCCAGGTCGGCGGCGTGTTCCACGACCCGGTCGGCGGCCTCCTCGCCGGTCGCGGTCACCACCAGGCGGGCGAGTCCCTGGTCCCAGTACGCGACGAGCACGTCCGGCCGCTCGGCCAGCGTCCGGGCCACCCCGCGCGCCAGCCGCGCCGTGCCGCCCGCCCCCTCCACTGCACGCAGCGCGAGGTGCGCACGGGCGCCGGCCCGCCACCGGCCACCGGGGCCGGGCAGCGCGTTGCGCCCGACCCTCGCCACCCGTACGGCGCTGTCCGCGCCGCGCACTCCGGCACGCGCCGTTCCGGCCGCGGCACCGGCGACGAGTCCGACGGCCGGCGCGAACAGCCGTGGCGGGGCAGTCAGCAGCCGCGCCACAGCCGAGGGCACCGCCAACAGCCCGGGCACCACGGCCGCCCTCAGCGCGTGGCGCGGCCGGGCCGCGCGGTGGGTCCGAGCGGACCGGTGGACGGCTTGGGCACCGCATCCTCGACCTCCGACCCCTCGTCCCCACGGGAGGCCCGGGAACCGCCGGACGCCCTGACACCGGCGGGCGCCCTGGCGCCGCCGGACGCACCACTGCCTCCGGCCGCCGGAGCAGTGCCGTGCGCCCGGCGCCCACGGGAAACTTCACCGGCACGGGAGGCCACGGCACCACCAGACGTCTTGCTCGCGCCGGAAGCCACAGCACCAGACGCCCTCGCACCACCAGATGCCCCAGCACCACCGGACACCTGACCCCCACGCGAACCCTCGCCCGCGCGGGAGGCCACAGCACCACCAGACGTCTTGCTCGCGCCGGAAGCCACAGCACCGGACGCCCTCGCACCACCAGATGCCTCAGCACCACCGGACACCTGACCCCCACGCGAACCCTCGCCCGCGCGGGAGGCCACGGCACCACCAGACGTCTTGCTCGCGCCGGAAGCCACAGCACCGGACACCCTCGCACCACCAGATGCCCCAGCACCGCCGGACACCTGACCCCCACGCGAACCCTCGCCCGCGCGGGAGGCCACAGCACCACCGGACGTCTTGGCCGCGCCGGAAGCCTCGGCGCCGGACACCCTCGCGCTGCCGGAGGCCCTGCCACTGTCGGCTGCCTGGCGCCCGCGCGAAGCCTCTGCATCGCCGAGTCGCCCGGTCGCGCTCTCGCCGCCGGCTTCGGCCGCACCGGATGCCGCAGAACCCGCTGCCTCCTCCGTCGCGGCCCCACCAGTCCCCTCAGCCCCCGCTGCACCCTCCACCCCGCGCCCGCCGGCGGCCGCCCCGACTGCCGCTCCCCTCTCGCCGGACTCCGCCGCGCCCCTGGCGCCGCTCTCTCCCGCCGAGGCCTCCGTCCCACGCTCGCCGTCGGCGCCCCGGGACCGGCCGCCCCCGGTGCCGGACCTGAGGGCCGCCGTGCCGAGGTCGTGGGGCGGGCCGGCGTCCTTGTCGCCGGCCGTGCGTGCGGCCGGTCCTTCGGTGGCTGCTCGCTCCGCGACGGCCACCGGACCGGGTGGCTCGGCCGCTCGGCGGTTGCCGGGCGCCGCGAGACCCTGTCTCCCGGCCGTCACCGCCACGCGCTGGCGAGCGCCCGCCGGACGCAGCGGCCGGGGCTGGGTGAGCCAGGCCACGGCCGCACCGGTGAGGGCGACGGGCCAGTCCACCACGCCTGTGGCGCCCAGTACTCCGGCGCCCACGTACACCGCGATCCGCCGCCCACGGGGCGAGACCGCACCCACCTTGTCCAGGGTGTCCACCGCGGCCCTGCTCACCAGGCCGGCGCCGGGTACCCTGCGCACCACCGAGGCCGCGCCGCTCACGGGCGCCGTGAGGGCCGGCGACGACTTCTGCTCAGCCATGACTCTCCTCGGATGAGACCGCCTCTCGTGCCCCACCGAGTGCCCGTCACCGCGCGAGTTATCCCCTTATCCCCTGTTCCGGAACAGTCCCTCGGGCACCGCCGAGGCGAGGACCCGGTAGCCCTCGGGGTTGAGGTGCAGCCCGTCGCCGACCTGGAGGGCGGGCAGCAGCCGTTCCGGCGCCGAGGGGTCGCGCACCGCCTTGTCGAAGTCGATCAGCGCGTCGAAGTGGCCGGGGGTGCGGATCCAGGCGTTCACCCGCTGCCGGGAGGCCTCGCGCACGCCCGCCCCGTCGTCGTACGGATTGCCCGCGAACGGCGTGATCGTCGCGCCGTAGACCCGGATGCCCAGGGCGTGGGCGCGGACGACGACCTGCTGGTACCCGGCGATCAGGTCGTCGGTGACGGCGCGCTGCGCCTCGGGGGTGGCGGCGGCGGTGCCGATGTCGTTGACGCCCTCGAAGAGGATCAGCCAGGAGACCCCGCTGCGGGACAGGACGTCACGGTCGAGGCGGGCGAGGACGTTGGGGCCGAGCCCGTCGTTGAGGACGCGGTTGCCGCCGGCGGCCTGGTTGAGGACCGCGATGTCCGAGGTGTCCGGCCGGCTTCGGAGGCGGTCGAAGAACTGGTCCGGCCAGCGGTCGTTGCCGTTGGTCGTGGAGCCGCGCCCGTCGGTGAGCGAGTCGCCCACGACGGCCACCGCCCGGGTGCGCGCGGGCGCCAGTATCTCGACGTCGCTGAGCAGGTACCAGTGGTCGACGGCGGTCGCGCCGGTCAGGTCCTGGTCGCCCGTGTGGTCGCCGTGCACGAGGTACGAGGTGGTCCGCGAGCCGGGGTGCGAGGTGAGCGCCAGCGACGGCTGGCCGCTCGCGGTGTACGCCGTGACCGTCAGCTCGGATCCGGCGCGCAGGTCGAAGTCGAGGTCGTCGGAGACCACTTGGGCCCCGACCGGCACGGTCGTGGCGTCCCGGCCCGCGAAGGTGACCCGCCTGAGGCTGCCCGGTTCGACTCCGCTGACCCCGGCCTTCCCGCCCTGGGGCAGGGCGACCGTCACGGCGGTCAGCGGCAGCGGGGTGTCGCCGTAGGCGTTGGAGAAGCGCAGCCGGATGCGGTGGCCGCCGGCGGTGACCCGGACGGTCTGCCGGAGCGTGGTGTCCACCAGCACGGACTTCTCACCGGTGTACGGCGCGGGCGGCAGGTTGCCGGGCTCGGTCAGCTGGGGCATGCCGGTCCACGTGTCGACCCAGTGGCCGGCGGTGCCCGGACTGCCCTCGGCCGGGGACGGGCCGGGGCTGTCCAGCAGTGCCCTGACCGCCGATCCCGTCACGATCAGGGTCAGCACGAGGACACAGACACTCAGCACGGTGGCGAAGGGCGCTCTGGCGGGCTGCTTCCTGGTGGGCTGCTTCACGGCGGTCATCGTGGCATGAACACGTCCTCCTTGGAAGCGCTCCCACCTCACTTTCCGCCGGGCGGGGACAGAGCTGCGCGATCCATTGACCAGAAAGCGCTTGCCCTCTACGGTCCGTTCATCAGCGTGACCGAACGCGCCGTACCTGGGCATGCAGAGCCGCTCGTACCCCAACTGCGTTCCAGATGGCGCACGTTGGCCACGGACATGACCCATGACCCCCCACTTCGAAGAAGGGCATTCGGGACATGACCTCACGAGTACGAGCACACACCCGCACCGGGACCGGGCGCGCACTGACGGGCGGGCTCGCCGCCCTGGGACTCACGCTTGGCATGATCATGGCTAGCGGAGCCTCCGCTCACGCGGCCACCTGGCCCACCGCCAACGGGAGCCAGGCGGTCACCAAGACCATCCCGCTGTCCGGCACCAAGGACTACGGGATGAAGCGCCTGTACGGCAGCGGGGACCTGGGCACGAGCGGCCAGAGCGAGAACCAGAAGCCGATCCTGGACCTCGCCCCCGGCACGGTCCTGAAGAACGTCATCATCGGCGCTCCGGCCGCGGACGGCATCCACTGCGAGGGCAGTTGCACCCTGCAGAACGTCTGGTGGGAGGACGTCGGCGAGGACGCGGCGACGTTCAAGGGCTCCTCGCCGTCCAACGTGTACACCGTCTCGGGCGGTGGCGCGAAGGAGGCCGGCGACAAGGTGTTCCAGTTCAACGGCGCCGGCACGCTCAACGTGTCGAACTTCGCGGTGCGGAACTTCGGCAAGCTGGTCCGCAGTTGCGGCAACTGCAAGACGCAGTACAAGCGCACGATCAACCTCAGCGACATCGAGGCGACGTACAAGGGCCTCGCGATCGTCGGCATCAACACCAACTACGGCGACAGTGCGACTCTGAAGAGGATCACCATCGTCGGGGACTCCGGCAAGAAGATCGTCCCGTGCCAGAAGTACATCGGCAACAACACGGGCAAGGAGCCGACCACCAACGGCTCGGGCCCGGACGGGACTTGGTGCAAGTACTCCGGCTCGGACATCACCTACAAGTAAGCCCCTCGGGTGCCCGTCGGCCCTCCGCCCTCTCGCCGCCGTCTCCCACCGGTCTTGGCCGCGTCCCGGCCGGGCGGTGGGAGGATGCGGGTGAGGGGGAGGGCGGATGGGGCGCAGGGAGCGGGAGACGGTCGCGCGGGCGACCGGACTGTACGAGGCGGCGCGGTCGTTGGCCGACGACCACGCCAGGGCCGTCGAGGCGGTGCGCGCGGCGCTGCGGCCGATCGAGGACGCCGCGGTGGAGCGGGCGCTCGACGCGATCCCCGTGGCACGGCTGCAGGACGCCACAGGCGGCCGGCTGCGGCTGAGCGAAGTCGACCACAGCGGGCTGCACACGGTCCGGCAGGTGCTCGACGCCGGTTCCTACCGCTTGCGACAGGTACCCGGAGTGGCGGGGCGGACCGCGGACCAGATCGTCGCGGCCGCACGGCAACTCGCCGACGCCGTACGGGACACCGTGGCCGTACACATCGACGTCGACCGGCCGGAACCGCGGACGACCGCGCTCGTCATGGCGCTGCACGTGCTCGTGGAGGCGGGCCCGGACGCGCGGCGCGCGGTCGGCGCGGCTGCCGTGCTGGCCGAGCGGCTCGCACCGCTGCTCGCCGACGCCCGGCCCGCCGCCGGGCGGCTGAGCATGCTGGTGGCCGGGCCGGACAAGAAGGCCCGCGTACTGACCGCCGTCGAGGAGATCCGTACGGTCGTCTCCGAGGCCGAGCAGGCCGGCACTCCCGAGGCGCTCGCGCAGGCGTCCGTGGACCTGCTGCGGGGACCGTCGACGGAACTCGCGGTCCGGGTGGACTTCGAACTGCGCTCCGCCGAGTACTACGGCCTCCTCGCGGAGATCTCCGGCCGCGCTCCGGACACGGCCGCCGCCGAGGGATTCCTGCCCGACGGCATCGCCGAGCGGGTGCGCGGCCAGCGGTTCGACGACTCGGGGCTGCGGGTGTCGCTGCGCGGCTACCAGGCGTTCGGCGCCCGCTTCGCCCTGGCGCAGCGGCGGGTGATCCTCGGCGACGAGATGGGGCTCGGGAAGACGATCCAGGCACTGGCCGCGCTGGCCCATCTGGCCGCCGAGGGGCAGAGCCACTTCGTGGTCGTCTGTCCGGCGAGCGTCCTGGTGAACTGGACGCGGGAGACCGAGGCGCGCACCTCGCTGAACGTCACGCCGTTGCGGGGGCCGGACCGGCGCCGGGCGTTCGCCGACTGGAAGGAACGGGGCGGCGTCGCCGTGACGACCTTCGAGGCCCTGCGCGGATTCCCGGTCCCGGTCCGGGGCGGGATCGGCATGCTCGTCGTCGACGAGGCACACTGCGTGAAGAACCCCCAGGCCCTGCGCTCCCAGGCCGTCGCCCGATGGGCGAGGCGCTGCGAACGCGTCCTCTTCATGACGGGCACGCCGATGGAGAACCGGGTCGCCGAGTTCCGCAACCTGGTCCACATGCTCGACAAGACCGTGGCGACGCGCATCGGCGACCATGCGGGACTGCCCGGCTCCGTGGCGTTCCGGAAGACGGTCGCCCCGGTCTACCTGCGCCGCAATCAGGTGGACGTGCTCGCCGAACTCCCCGCGCTGCAGCAGACGGACGAGTGGGAGGAGCCGAGCCCCGCGGACGAGGAGGCGTACCGCGAGGCGGTGCGATCCGGCAACTTCATGGCGATGCGCAGGGCCGCGTACGCCCGTCCCGAGCAGTCCGCCAAGCTCGTCCGGCTCCGCGAGATCGTGCACGAGGCACGGGAGAACGGGCTGAAGGTGGTGGTGTTCTCCGCCTTCCGGGACGTCCTGGACGTGGTGCGGGAGGCGCTCGCCGCCGGGACGCGCTCCGGCGGCGGCCCCGTGATCGGCCCGCTCACCGGGAACGTCCCGCCCGAGCGGCGCCAGCTGCTCGTCGACGAGTTCGCGGCCGTGTCCGGCCCGGCGGTGCTGCTGGCACAGATCCAGGCGGCGGGCCTCGGGCTCAACCTCCAGGCGGCCTCTGTCGTGATCATCTGCGAGCCTCAGCTCAAGCCGACCGTCGAGCAGCAGGCGGTGGCCCGGGCCCACCGCATGGGCCAGGTACGGCCGGTCCGGGTGCACCGCCTCCTGGCTCCCGGCGGCGTGGACGAGCAGATGGTGAGGATGCTGGAGAGGAAGGCCCGGCTGTTCGACGCCTACGCCCGCCGCAGCGCGCTGGCGGAGGCGACCCCGGAGGCCGTCGACGTGTCGGACACGGAGCTGGCACGGCGGATCGTGGCGGAGGAACAGATCCGCCTGGGCTGCGGAACCGGCCACGTCGACGGCGAGCCGGAGGCCACCATGGCGGGGCTCCGCGGTACCGACACGGGCGAAGCGGCCGACGGCCGCCCCGCTCCGTCGTAACCCGCACGGGCGCAGCGGCTCCCGAGTGACCGGGCCGCGGACGCCGTCACGGCGCAGTCGGACGGCAACGCCGCCATGGTCTCCCACGCCGAGGACGGGGAACTGGCCCGGCACAGCCTGATCCCTGTGTGGCGGTACCAGCCGGCGGAACTCCTGACCCGCCGTCCGGAGGCCGAAGGCGAACTGCGGGCCCTGGTGGAGCGCGCGCAGCGGAGCCGGCGGCAGCATCATCGTCCACCAGGCCGGCCCCGTCAGCACTGCCCTAAAGGCGCCAGGAGTCGTCGTATCCGGGATGGTCCGCGAACGGTACGGCGAGCAGGCGGAGTGTGGTGCAGGGCGAACGGGGCCGCTCTCCCCGGCGGCAGGTGCGGCACAGGCCGTCGTCCTGCGCCCTGTGCTCCTCCGACAGGGTCCGCTTCGCCGCGAGTTCGCGCAGCACCCGGTCCGGATCGTGCCGGGCCACGTGGGTGAGCAGCTTCACCGGGTCGTCGGCGCCGAACTGCGCCATCGGTGTGTGCGTGGTCGTGCCGTGCCGGGAGGTGAGCACCTGCTCGATCTCGTCGGCCATGACGCCCCAGACCGCACCGGGCGCGCCGGCGATCGCGTCCCGGGCAACGCGCTCCTCTTCCTCGAACCGGGCCCGCAGAAACGCTTCGAGAGCGGTCATGCGGCACGCTCCCTTCGGCCCACCGAGACGGTCAACTCCCGCTGATAGGCGGCGTAGGCCGCGCGCAGGGGCTCCCCCGGCCAGTCGGCGGGGAGCAGTGCGGACGGCAGCACCGGGTCGGTGAGCAGGTGGCGTACGGCGGCGGTGCAGGCGGTGAACCGGTCCGCGGGGGCCCGGTCGGCGGCCGTGTGCGTGAGCAGCGTGCGTGCCGTGGCGGCCCAGGCGTCCAGCGGCCAGAGCCGGGCGGCGAGGTCGCGCGCGGGCTCGTCGGGGCGGGTCGTGCAGGTCAGGGCGAGGGTGTGCAGGTCGCCCGGCAGAGGCCGGTCCAGGTTGGCGGGGCGCAGCCATACGCCCTCGCGGAGTTCGGCGAGGCGCAGGGCGGTCAGCCGGGTGCGCAGCTCGGCGCGTTCGGCGGGGCCGCGGCCCGTCGCCGTGATGACCACCATCTCCCAGTCGCCGTCCCACGCGCGCGTGCCGGGACGCAGCGCCTCGTCCTGTCGCCGCTGACGGGCCAGCAGCCGGTCGCTGAGCCGGTAGACGGTGTCCGTGCGCCGCAGATCCCCGGCGGCCACCATCCGGCTGAGCGCGGCCCGCAGCGTGGGGCCGCCCACGCCGAACGGCTCCACCAGCCGGACCAGGTCCTTCACCGGCAGCTCCGGCGGGTGCGCGCCGAGAAGCAGGCTCAGGACGACCGACCGCGCGGACAGCGGCCGCAGGTCCGGGTCCGCGTCCGCCTGCTCCGGTTCGGGCGAGACGTTCATGCGCATGGGCACGTACTGTACGTGCGCCTTCTGTTGTTGCGTTATTGCTACAGCCGTAGGAAGGATGCAACATGGCTGTATGGTCTCGATTCCCGCACAGTCGCAGTCGCCCGCGCCGTCGCCGTCCCAGCCGCAGTTCGTCACGCATGACGTCACCAACCAGGCCCCGCCCCTGGCTCCTTACGACGCCTCCGACGACCGGGCCCTCCTGGAGGGGTTGCGGCGGGAGGGTGCGGGCTGGGCCGAGGAGGACATCCGGCGGCTGGGGGCGCGCGCCGGGAGCGCGGAGGCGCAGGAGTGGGGCGAACTGGCCAACCGGTACGAGCCGGAGCTGCGCACCCACGACCGCTACGGCAACCGGATCGACGAGGTCGACTTCCACCCCAGCTGGCACCATCTGATGCGCACGGCGATCGCCGAGGGCCTGGCCGCCGCTCCGTGGGCGGACGAACGGCCGGGCGCGCATGTGGCCCGCAGCGCCGGCGGACTGGTGTGGGGCCACACCGAGGCCGGGCACGGCTGCCCGACGTCGATGACGTACGCCGCGGTCCCCGCGCTGCGCGCCCAGCCGGATCTCGCCAAGGTGTACGAACCGCTGCTCACCAGCCGGGAGTACGACCCGGAACTGCGCGTTCCGGCCGAGAAGCCGGGGCTGCTCGCGGGGATGGGCATGACCGAGAAGCAGGGCGGCTCGGACGTGCGCACGAACACCACCACGGCCACACCCACCGGCGAGCCGGGCGTGTACACGCTGCGCGGGCACAAGTGGTTCACGTCGGCGCCGATGTGCGACGTCTTCCTGGTGCTCGCGCAGGCACCGGGCGGGCTGTCCTGCTTCCTCGTACCGCGTGTGCTGCCGGACGGCAGTCGCAACACGTTCCGTATCCAGCGCCTGAAGGACAAGCTGGGCAACCGCTCCAACGCCTCTTCGGAGCCGGAGTTCGACCAGACGGTGGCCTGGCTGGTCGGGCCGGAGGGACGGGGGGTGAAGACCATCATCGAGATGGTCAACTGCACGCGGCTGGACTGCGTGATGTCCACGGCGACGCTGATGCGCAAGACGCTGGTCGAGGCGGGGCATCACGCACGGCATCGCAGCGCGTTCGGCGCCCGGCTCGTCGACCAGCCGCTGATGCGCAACGTCCTGGCCGACCTGGCACTGGAGTCGGAGGCGGCGACGACGCTCACGCTTCGGCTGGCCGGCGCGGCCGACCGCGCGGTGCGCGGGGACGCCGGTGAGCGCTCCTTCCGGCGGATCGCCACCGCCGTGGGCAAGTACTGGGTCACCAAGCGCGGTCCGGCCTTCACCGCGGAGGCCCTGGAGTGCCTGGGCGGCAACGGCTATGTCGAGGACTCCGGCATGCCCCGGCACTACCGGGAGGCTCCTCTGCTGTCGATCTGGGAGGGTTCGGGCAACGTCAACGCGCTCGACGTGCTGCGCGCCCTGGGCCGCGAACGGGACACCGCCGAGGCGCTGTTCGCCGAACTCGCCCTCGCGCGCGGGGCGGACGCCCGCCTGGACGCCACGGTGGCCGGCTTGAAGGACCAGTTGGCCGAAACCGACCAGGTGGGCGCCCGCCGACTGGTCGAGCGGATGGCGCTCGCCCTCCAGGCCTCGCTGCTGGTCCGGCACGCCCCGCACCCGGTCGCGGACGCCTTCTGCGCGACCCGGCTGGGCGGCGACTGGGGCCACGCCTTCGGCACGCTGCCCACCGGAGCCGACCTCGACGCCATCCTGGAGCGCTCCCTGCCCGACCCGGACTGACACCTCCTCAGGCGACCGAGGCCCACCGCACCGGGCAAGCAGCCCCGTCCGGCCTGAACTGCCTCCTCCCTGAACGAACATGGCCCACACGCGCGCGTGGCCGATGACAGCCGACGGATCGCACACAGTCAGCGTGCGGTTCCGTACCGTTGTCAGTGCCGTGGTGCACACTCGCGATCAGGTGGCACTCGTCTGGGGAGGACTACGTGTTCACGGGGATCGACGAGGTCGACTGGGCCTCGCTGCGGCACGCCCACGGCAGCGCGCGGGACGTGCCCAAGTGGTTACGGGCGCTTGCGTCCGCGGACAGCGCCGAGCGGGCGAGCGCGCTCGACGTGATGTACGGCGCGCTGCGCCATGAGGACCGGGTGTACGACGCGACGCCGGCCTGCGTCCCGTTCCTGTTCGCGCTCGCGGCCCGCCCGGAGGTGCCGGACCGGGCCGGCATCGTGGAGCTGCTGGTCGGCATCGGCACGGAGGGCAGGGCCAGAGACACGCGCGCGTGGGAAGCGGTGTGCGCGGGCGCCGAGGTGTTCGTCCCGCTGGCCGCGGACCCGGACCCGGCGGTGCGCGGCGCGGCGGCCGCGGCCCTCGTGCACTTCCCGACCGAGCCCGCGCGCACCTTGGAGTTGATGCACCAGCGGCTGCGGGCCGAGTGGGACGGCTGTGTCCTGCTCGCCCTGACCGAGGCGCTCGGCCTGTTCGCCCGCCGGTACCCCGCGCACGCCGACGCCGCGGTGGACCTCCTGGTCGAGCAGAGCGCGCCGCCGTACGACGCGAGGCTGCGGCTCGCCGCGCTCGGCCAGCTCGCGCTGGCCGCGCCCGCCCGGCTGCCGGCCGGCCTGGTGCCGACGGCGGTCGGGCTGCTGCGGGAGCGGTCCGCGCGGCGCGCCGGTGCCGCCGAGCCCGTCGGCCCGGACACCCTCGTGAGGCGGATACGGCGGCTGCGCCCCTCTGACGAGGAGGGCGCCCATCTGCTGCGCACCCTGCACAGCGCACTCGGCGACCGCGTGGCCGACCGGACCGCCCTGCTCACCGGCCAGTTGACCAGCCCGGACCCGGTGGACCGGTGCAACGCCGTGTGGATGGCGGCGGCCCTGCTGCGCGGCTGGCGCGGCGACCACGCGGCCGTCGTCGGACTGCTCGGCGGCCAACTGGGCACGGACCAGGACCCGTTGCGGGATGCCGCGGTCGCCGTGCTGGCGGAGCTCTTCGCGCTGGCCGCGCCCGCGGCGGGCGACCTGTACGCGCTGGTGTGCGCACGCCCCGACCTGTGGACGCACCGCTGGGAGCGCGGCTCCCCCGTACTCGGCGGCCCGCTCAGAGCCCTGGCCCGATGCGGTGACCCCCGCGCGGTTCCGGCCCTGGCCCAGCTCCTGGCCGGCCCGGCCGCACCCACGGACCTGGGGTTCGAACTGGCCTGCCTGGGCGCCGCCGCGGTCCCGCTCGCGCCGGCGGTACGGCACCGGCTCGGCCGGGTCCCGCTGGCCTCGCCGTCCGCCGCCCCGCTCGCCGCCGCGCTACTGGCGGCGGTGAGAGCCGTCGGTGACCGGGACGCGGTCCCGGAGGTGCTGCGGCTGCTCTCGGGCGCCCCCGACGGCCTGGGCGCGCGGGACGCGGTCGCAGACCGGGCCATCGGGACGCTGGAGGCACTGGGCGCCGCCGGACGGGCGGCACCGCTGCTCCGGGCACTGCTGCCCACCCGGCACGCGGCCGCCGCGGCCGGTGCGCTCTGGTCGGCGGACGGGGACGCCGGCGCCGTACTCCCGGTCCTGCTGCGGGAGTTGACTCAGGGCGACCCGGCGAGCCGGTGCGCGGCCGCCCGGCGGCTGGGCGGGCTGGGTCCGGCCGCGCGCCCTGCCCTGCCCGCGCTGCGCCGGGCGGCGGGGTCGGGGCGGATACGGCAGCGGACGGCGGCCGCGTGCGCGCTGTGGTACGTCGACGCGGATCCGGAACCGGTCCTGCCGGTGTTCCGGACGGCCTGGACGCAGGACCCGCCCGCCCGCGGCTCCATCGCCCGGTGCCTCACCGCGATGGGCCCCGCCGCCGCCCCGCTACGGGACCTGGTGGCGGCGGAACTGTCCGCCCCGCGCCGCCATCTGGCCCGCACGGGCGCGCCCTGCCGCCGCGGCATACCGATGGACGAGGCGCTGTTGACCGCGTGCCGGGAGGTGCTGGCGGTGGTGCAGGGGGTGAGGTGAGTGGTGATTGATGGTGATGAGTGGTGGGTGAGTGGTGAGGAGATGGGCTGAGTGGGGACGTGGGCAGGACAGGTGACGGTGTGCTCGGACCATCAGGCCCTTGCGGGCCTATTGCCGGTGGTCGGACCATCCGCCCCACTGTGGTCCGAGCCGGGCCCATTCCGTGTCCCAGGCCTCCATCCGCCGCCGTTCCAGCCGGCGGCGCAGCGCCAGGCCGCCGGCGAAGGGGACGGCCGCGGCGCTCACGCCGACCAGCGCGCCGATGAGGGCGCCCCGGAAAGCGGACTCGGACGCGGAGGTGGGGCGGCTGACGAGACGGTCCTGGGGATCGGTCCAGACGGTGACCGGGGTGCCGGCCGCGCTGCCGGGCCGTACCCGGACCTGACCGGTGTGGACGGAGCCGTCGGCGGCCGTCCAGCGCACCTCGGCCCACACCGGCTCCCCCACGACGGTGTGGGACTGCGCGGGGGACGCCGCCCGGACCGGTTCGACGACCCGGGCCACGACGGGGCGCCAGTCCGCGCGTTCCCGGGCGAGCCCGTCCTCCACTGACCCGGCCGCCGCGAGGCCGGCGAACACTCCGGCGAGGGCGGTCAGCAGCCAGGTACCGAGCACCAGCCAGGCCTCGATCACATCGGCCCGGCGTCTGAGCGGGTTGCGCCGCCAGCGCCACAGCCACACCTTCGGACCACGGAACGCCTTCAAAGGCATCCTCCTCACGAGCGCGCACCGACCGGCCGGACCGCCCTCCCATACGCGGGAGATCGCTCCGCTGCTCACGACGAGCCGTCTTCTCGACGGTCGCACGAGACACCCCGTTCGCGCAGGCACATGCCCGAACGCATCCGGCCCATCTTCGCCACACACCGACGACACCACTGTGACCTGGGCAAACGTCGGCCCGGGGGAGAGTGTCAGTGGTGGGGTGCACACTGGCCGATATCTGACGACTACCTGGACAACGACGTCCCGGAGGTGAGCGGCATGACCGAGGTTCTGCTGGCGGTGGGCACCCGCAAAGGCCTGTTCATCGGGCGGCGGAAAGGCGGCACCTGGGAGTTCGACGACAGCCCGTATTTCAACGCGCAGGCGATCTACTCGGTCGCGATCGACACCCGTGAGCCCCGGCCGCGGCTGCTGGCCGGCGGCGACAGCGCGCACTGGGGGCCGTCGGTGTTCCACTCGGACGACCTCGGCCGCAGCTGGACCGAGCCCGCGCAGCCGGCCGTCAAGTTCCCGAAGGACACCGGCGCTTCGCTGGAGCGCGTCTGGCAGCTGCATCCGGCCGCGGCCGAGCCTGGCGTGGTCTACGCGGGCACGGAACCGGCCGCGTTGTACCGCTCGGAGGACCGCGGCGAGAGCTTCGAGCTGGTCCGGGCACTGTGGGAGCATCCGACGCGCGCCCAGTGGGTGCCGGGCGGCGGCGGTGAGGGCCTGCACACCGTGATCACCGACGCCCGCGACCCGAAGGCGGTGACCGTGGCCGTCTCGACGGCCGGCGTGTTCCGCACGACCGACGGCGGCGCGAGCTGGGCGCCGTCCAACTCCGGGGTGTCCGCGGTGTTCCTGCCGGATCCGAACCCGGAGTTCGGCCAGTGCGTGCACAAGATCGCCAAGGACGCGGCCGACCCGGACCGCCTGTATCTGCAGAACCACTGGGGGGTGTACCGCAGCGACGACGCGGGCGGGCACTGGACCGACATCGGCGCGGATCTGCCGTCCACGTTCGGCTTCGCGGTGGCCGCCCATCCGCGCCGGGGCGACACGGCGTACGTCTTCCCGATCAACGCCGACGCGGACCGGGTGCCCGCCGAGCACCGCTGCCGGGTCTTCCGCACGGAGGACGCGGGCCGCACCTGGGAGCCGCTCGCCCAGGGACTGCCGGCGGAGGACCACTACGGCACGGTCCTGCGGGACGCCCTGTGCACGGACGACGCCGACCCGGCGGGTGTGTACTTCGGCAACCGCAACGGCGAGGTGTTCGCGTCGGCCGACGACGGCGACAGCTGGCAGCAGCTGGCCGCGCATCTGCCGGACGTGCTGTGCGTGCGGGCGGCGGTGATCGGCTGAGACGGGCGTGCCGGCCGGCGCAGGCCTGGGCCGCGTGCTCGGGCCATCGGTTGATCACCTGCCTGTGTGCGGCAGTAGGGTGACGCCCGTGGCACCACGACCCTTGCATGAAATCGTCGAACCGGGCTGGGCGAAGGCCCTGGAACCCGTCGCCGGACGGATCGCCCAGATGGGCGACTTCCTGCGCACGGAGATCGCCGCGGGACGCACGTACCTCCCGGCCGGACCCAACGTCCTGCGGGCCTTCCAGCAACCCTTCGACGATGTACGGGTCCTGATCGTCGGTCAGGACCCGTACCCGACTCCGGGGCACGCGGTGGGCCTGTCGTTCTCGGTCGCGCCCGAGGTACGCCCGCTGCCGCCGAGCCTGATCAACATCTTCCGCGAGCTGAACACCGACCTGGGCCTGCCCCACCCGGCCAACGGCGACCTGACCCCGTGGACCCAGCAGGGCGTCCTGCTGCTCAACAGGGCGCTGACCGTGGCCCCGCGCCGACCGGGTGCCCACCGGGACAAGGGCTGGGAAGAGGTCACCGAGCAGGCGATACGGGCCCTGGCCGCCCGCGGAAAACCGTTGGTCTCCATCCTGTGGGGCCGCGAGGCCCGCAATCTGCGTCCCCTGCTGGGCAGCCTGCCGGCGGTGGAGTCGACGCACCCCTCGCCGAAGTCGGCCGACTACGGGTTCTTCGGCTCCCGCCCCTTCAGCCGGGCCAACGACCTGTTGATCCAGCAGGGCGGACAGCCGGTGGACTGGCGCCTGCCGTGACCGAGGCCGGGTATCTGGCCGTCGACTCCGGGGGCTCCGGCCTCCGTATCGCCGTCGGTGTCCCGGGAGGGGCGCCCCCGGCCCGCCGGGAGTCACGGGAACCGGTCCGTACAGGTGCCCGGGGCATCGATCCGGCGCATCTGCTGGCCGAGCTCCTCCCGCCGGCACGGGCGGCGGCCGCGGAGGCCGGAGTGGACGAGCTGGGCACGGCCGTCGTCGGCGCCGCCGGGTTCGCCACCCTGGGTGACGCCCTGCGCGCCGAACTGCCGGGCGCCCTGGCCCGGGAGCTGGGAGTACGCCGGGTGGCGCTCGCCGCCGACGCCGTCACCGCCTACGTCGGCGCCCTCGGGCCGCGTCCCGGCGCGGTGCTCGCCGCGGGCACCGGGCTGATCGCGGTCGGCACCGACCTCGTCGGCTGGCGGCGGGCCGACGGCTGGGGTCATCTGCTCGGCGACTGCGGCAGCGGCGCCTGGATCGGACGGGCCGGCCTGGAGGCGGCGCTGCGCGCCCACGACGGCCGGGACGGCGGCTCCGCACCGTTGCTGGCCTGCGCCGAGGAGCAGTTCGGTCCGGTCCGCGAGCTGCCGGGCCGGCTCTACCCCCGCACCGACCGGCCCGCCGTGCTGGCCTCCTTCGCGCCCGGGGTGGCCGCGTGCGCCGCGCACGACCCGGTGGCCGCGGGCATCCTGCGCGCGGCGGCCCGGCACATGGCGGACTCCGTCGCGGCCGTGTGTCCGGCGGACGGGGCGCCCGAAGTGGCCCTCACCGGAGGCCTCTTCACGATGGGCGACCCACTCCTCGTACCCCTGCGCGAGGAGTTGGCACAGCGGCTGCCGCACACCCGTCAGGTGCCGGCCGAGGGGGATCCGCTGCACGGCGGTGTGCGCATCGCGACCGAGCTGGCGGCGGGGCGGCTCACCCTCCCGGGTGAACCGCACATGCTCTACGTGGTCAGCACATAAGGGGATTACCCCTTTCATGAACCATGGGCCCGGCACGTGCTCCGAACACGTGCCCGCCGCATGTAACTCATCAGACAAAACCGGACGGATACCGCTCACCTGCACCCTCCCCGAACGGAGCAACCCGCAAAGCCAGTAACATGCGGCGCCATGAGCTCCCCCACTGGACCCGCGTCCGGCCTGCCAGTACGAATGCCGCGACCCCGCCAGCCCGGACGGCACCGCCGACCGGAACCGCTGGTGGCTCCCGAGGGCGCGCCCGCGCTCGTCCTCGCGGTGCCCGGCGCGCCCAGCACCGCCACCCGCGGCCTCGCCGAGGAGGTCGTGAGCATCGCCCGCTCCGAGCTGCCCGGCCTGGACGCCCGGATCGGGTACCTGGACGGGGACGACGCCGAGTTCCCCGCGCTGCGGTCCGTGCTGGCGCACGCCGCCGAGGAGCGCACGGCCCGCTACGAGCAGGCCGTCGCCGCCGGCGTCGAGGGGATCAAGGAGCCCGACGGCCCGGTCGCCGTCGTCGTACCGCTGCTGGCCGGTCCGGACAGCTCCCTGCTGCGCCAGATCCGCCAGTCCGTGATGGACAGCCGGGTCGCCGCCGACCTGACCGACGTCCTCGGCCCGCACCCGCTGCTCGCCGAGGCACTGCACGTGCGGCTGTCCGAGGCGGGCCTGGCCCGCGCCGACCGTGCCCGGCTGTTCACCGTGGCCACCGCCGCGGACGGCATCATCCTGGCGTCCGTGGGCGGCGACGAGGCGGTGCAGGCGGCCGGGATCACCGGCATGCTGCTCGCCGCGCGCCTGGCCGTGCCGGTGATGGCGGCGGCCCTGGACCAGGAGGGCGCGATCTCCTCGGTCGCCGAGCAGCTGCGCTCTTCCGGCTCGCAGCAGCTGGCCCTGGCGCCGTATCTGATCGGCCCGGAGATCGACCCGGGGCTGCTGGCGGCGGCCGCCGAGGAGGCGGGCTGCGCCACGGCCGAGGCGCTCGGCGCGTACCCGGCGATCGGCAAGCTCGCCCTCGCCAAGTACACGACGGCGCTCGGCATCGCCCCGCAGCAGGCGCAGGGCACGCCGGTCCGCTGACCCGCGCCGGTACCCGCCCGGCGTCCCGTACGGCCAAGGGCCCGCTCCACGCCCCGGAGCGGGCCCTTCACCTTGCCCGTCGGCCCGTCGGCCGAGAACTCAGCCGAAGACGACGCACGAGGCCGCGGGGACCTGCACCGAGCCGTCGTAGCGGGGCAGTCCCGTCGCCTCGTCGACGGCGAACCAGGTGACGTCGCCGGAGCGCTCGTTGGCCACGTACAGGAAGCCGTCGTGCTCGGCGAGCGCACGCGGCCAGTCCCCGCCGCAGGTCACCGCGCCGACGAGCCGCAGTCCGGCGCCCTCGACGGCGAGGACCGACAGGACGTCCTCGCCGCGGGTGGCGGTCCACACGAAGCGGCCGTCGGGCGAGACCGCGATCCCGGACGGATAGGCGTCGCCGGCCGGGGCGCCCGGCAGCACGGGGACCTCGGTGAGGGGCTTCAGGGAGCCGCCGGCGGCGTCCCAGCGGCAGACGGTGACGGTCGGGGTGAGTTCGTTGACGACGTAGGCGTGCCGGCCGTCAGGGTGGAAGGCCAGATGGCGGGGCCCCGAGCCCGGGCGCAGGGCGAACTCGCGGTGCAGGACCGGGGCGCCGTCCGTGAGGGCGCACACCCGCACCGAGTCCGTGCCGAGGTCGACGCTGACGACCCACCGGCCGGTCGGGTCGGCCTGCACCTGGTGGGCGTGCGGGCCGCGCTGGCGCCGGTCGTGCGGGCCGGAGCCGGTGTGCTGGAGCAGTCCGGAGGGCTTGGCGGCGAGCGAGCCGTCCGGGCGCACGGGTACGGCGGTGACGCTGCCGGAGCCGTAGTTGGCGGTCAGCACATGTCCGTCGTACAGACCGACGTGTGTGGGGCCGCTGCCGTCCACCGGGACGGGCGGCCCGGCGAGTTCCGGCCGGTCGCCGCCGACCCGGAAGGCGGCGACGGCGCCGTCGGCCGTCTCGCTGACCGCGTAGAGGGTGGCCCCGTCGGGCGACAGGGCCAGATAGGACGGGTCGGGTACGTCGTTCACGGCGGTGCCGAGGACGAGGGCGCCGCCGTCCGGCGCGAGCCTCGCGGTCACCAGTCCGGGGCCGCCCGCCGCCGTGAACGAGCCGATGAACGCCCGGCGCCCGCCGGGCCTGCCGTCCTGTGCCACCGCTGTCCCCTCTCGGTCGTACCGGTCCGTGGCCGACGCTAGCAGTCGGTCACGCTCGGTCTAGACCAAGAGGCGCAGAGTGCCTTTGTTCGCCTTGTCGCCTTCGCGCCGGTGTCGGCTCAGGCGCCCACCAGCAGAGATCCCGACGGCGCCCGCAGGGGCTCGGCGAGGTCGGCGAGGGCGCGCTCCAGGCCGTGCAGATGGGCCAGGGCGGGTTCGGCAGGGGACTCGGCCACGAGGGTGACCCGGCGGCCCTGGGTGAGCGCCTCGACGGCCGCCTCCACGCGCCAGCAGGCCGCGGCCAGCCGGGCGTCGTGCGAGGCCTCGGGGTCGGCCGCGACCGCCACCAGACCGCGCACCTCGCGGGCACAGTCGTCGAGGAGCGCGAGGACCCGGCGGGCGCGCCGCTTGCGGGCCGGCATCGGGTTCAGCGGGTGCACCAGCGGGGCGACGGCGAGCCGGACCCGGCCGAGCAGCTGCTCCAGTTCGGCCACGCGCGGCGCCGGGTCGGCCGTCGCCGAGCCCGCGAGCCGGTCCGCGGCCTCGGCGGTGCAGGCGTGGACGCAGCGCAGGGCGCGCTGGATCCAGACGTCGGTGACGGCGTGGGTGGTGACCGGCAGGACGAACAGCACAGCCAGCGCGGCGCCGAGCGCGCCGACACCGGTCTCCACCAGACGCAGGCCGAGCAGGCCGGGGCTGAGGACGCCGAGGAGGCCGTAGAGGGACTCGGCGAGCACGGTGACCCAGAGCATCATCCAGGTGTAGGAGACTGCGGCGGTGTAGAAGATGCCGAAGACGGCGACCGTGACGAGGACGGCCGTCGGCACGGGCGCGCCGTGCACGGGGACGGCGACGAGGAAGCCCAGGCCGATACCGATCAGCGTGCCGAGCACCCGCCGGAAGCCGCGCACCAGCGTCTCGCCGCGCGAGGCGGTGTTGACGAAGACCCACCAGGTGGCGCCGACGGCCCAGTACCAGCGCTGTCCGGACACCAGCTGGCCCACGACCAGCGCGAAGCCCGCGCCCGCGGTCGCCTGGACCGCCTGCCGGGTGGTCACCCGGGCCAGTCCGGTGCCGGCGGGCGGGGACGGTACGGCGGCCGGGGGCAGCCGGCGCTCGTAGCACCACAGGCCGAAGCGGACCACGGCCGCGCTGAGCACGGACAGCAGGACGGCGGCGTACAGCTCGGGCAGCTGCTGAGGGGTGGCGTGCAGGAACTGGGCCACGAAGAAGGTCATGAAGGCGAACACGCCGAGGCTGTGGCCGCGCGGTCCCCAGCGGCGCGCGTACACCCCGGCGCCGACCACGGCCAGGAAGGCGAGATCGCGCGCGACGGGGAACGCGTGCAGTTCGGCCGCGGCGGCGAGCACCGGCACGCCCACGGCGGGCAGCAGCGCGGTGGTGACCGCCTGCCCGCGCACGGTCGCGTCGGTGACGGTGAAGAGCGCGAGCAGCGCGGTGAGGCCACCGGTGACCGCGCCGACGAGGGAGTGTCCGGCGAGGAAGCAGACGACGACCGCCAGGCCGATGCCGAGGACGGCCCGCGCGGCGAAGCGCAACCGCGCACGCCCTGGGTCCGGAGCCACGAACATCCTCTTCAGCACTGCTGCCCTCCCCTGGGAAACACCGGCACAGAAAAGGCGCCGCGGAGGTCCGCAGCGCCATCGACGTATCCATGAGAGCACCACCCGGGTCACTGGCTCAAGTGATGCCCGGATCACTGAGCCATTGGCCCGGTTTCAGCCACTCACCAGCACCCGCCGAAATGCCAACGGACCAGGTCGCGTGGCTTGCGCCGACACGGCAGAGCTGAGCCATTGGTACAGTCGTCCATCATGGCCGTGGACGAACTCGACACCCGCATCCTGCGGCTCCTCCTGGAGCAGCCGCGCACCAGCGTGCGCGAGTACGCCCGCGTTCTCGGCGTCGCCCGCGGCACGCTCCAGGCCCGGCTGGACCGCATGGAGCGGGACGGGGTGATCACCGGCACGGGCCCGTCCCTCTCCCCCGCCGCGCTGGGCCATCCGGTGCTGGCGTTCGTGCACATCGAGGTGACCCAGGGCCATCTGGACGACGTGGGGGACGCGCTGGCCGCCGTACCGGAGATCGTGGAGGCGTTCTCCATCACGGGCGGCGGGGATCTGCTCGCGCGCGTGGTGGGCCGGGACAACGCCCATCTGGAGGACGTCATCCAGAAGCTGATCAGCCTCCCGGGCGTGGTGCGCACCCGTACGGAGGTGGCGCTGCGCGAGCGCGTCCCGTACCGGCTGCTGCCGCTCGTGGAGTCGGTGGGCCGGGCCGCCCGCGGCTGACGCTGGGCATGCTGGCCGTATGAGCGATCTCGGCGCCCTCTCGGTCATCTTCGATCTCGACGGAACGCTGGTGGACAGCGAGCCGAACTACTACGAGGCGAGCCGGCAGATCCTGGCCGAGCACGGCGTCCCGAACTTCACCTGGGCGGAGCACGAGAGCTACATCGGCGTCAGCACCCTGGAGACGGCGGCCCTGTGGCGTGAGCGCTACGGCCTGAGCGTTCCGGCGCGGGAACTGCTCGCCGAGCTGAATCCGCGCTACCTGGACCTCGCCCGCACCCGGACGCCGGTGTTCCCGCAGATGCGCGCCCTCGTGGAGCTGCTGGCGGCGGACGGGGTGCCGATGGCGGTCGCGTCGGGGTCCTCCCCGGAGGCGATCGAGGCGATCCTCGCGGGCACGGGACTGGACGCGTACCTGCGCACGGCGGTGTCCGCCGAGGAGGTCGGGCACGGCAAGCCCGCCCCCGACCTCTTCCTGGAGGCGGCCCGGCGCCTCGGCGCGGACCCCGCCGACTGCGTGGTCCTGGAGGACGCGGCCCCGGGCGCGGCCGCCGCCCACGCGGCCGGGATGCGCTGCATCGCGATCCCGTACGTGGCGGCCCAGGCCGACGCCCCCGAGTTCGCCACGGCGGCCCTGCTGCTGCGGGGAGGGCAGCGGGAGTTCTCGGCGAGGTCGGTGTACGCCTGGCTCCGGCAGACCGCCGCCCGCGCCCGCTGAACCCTCGTCCGGAACCCTCGTTCGGGTCAGTGCGGGGCGGACTGCCGGCGGCGCCGCACGACCGTCCCGCCGTGCGGGGTGGGCTGTGGCTCCGTAGCGTGATCGCATGACCACAGACCAGGCCGGAGCGGTCGCCGACGACCGGCGGTGGAAGGCGCTCGCCGTCTGCCTGACCGCGGCCTTCATGACGCTGCTGGACACATCGATCGTGAACGTGGCCCTGCCCTCGGTGGAGCACGGGCTGCACGCCGACGAGGCGGACCTGTCGTGGGTGATGTCCGGTTACGCGCTCGCCTTCGGCCTCTGTCTCGTCCCGGCGGGGCGGCTCGGAGACATGCGCGGGCGGCGCCAGACCTTCCTGACCGGGCTCGCCCTGTTCACGCTGGCCTCGGCGGCCTGCGGGCTGTCGTCCGGGGCGGCCTGGCTGGTGCTGTTCCGACTGGTCCAGGGGGCGTCGGCCGGACTGATCGCGCCGCAGACCTCGGCGCTCATCCAGCAGATGTTCCAGGGGCCGGAGCGGGCCCGCGCGTTCGGCATGATGGGCAGCACCATCGGGGTCTCCACGGCGGTCGGCCCGCTCGCGGGCGGCCTGCTGATCCAGGCGGCCGGCGGTCCCGACGGCTGGCGCTCGGTCTTCTACGTCAACCTGCCCATCGGGGCGGCCGTCTTCTGCGCGGCGCTGCGGCTGCTGCCCCGCACCCCCGGCTCGCCCGGCAAGCGCGAGTGCTTCGACCTGACCGGCGTACTGCTGCTCGGCTCGGGTGTGCTGGCCCTCATGCTGCCGCTGGTGCAGAACCAGCAGTGGCACGGGCGCCTGAAGTGGGTCCTGCTGCCCGTCGGCGTCGGTCTGCTGGCCGCGTTCTGGGCATGGGAGCGGCACCAGGAGCTGCGCGGCCGGGCCCCGTTGATCGACCTGGGGCTGTTCAGGCTGCGCTCCTTCTCGCTCGGCGCGCTGCTGAGCCTGGTGTACTTCGCCGGCTTCACGACGTTGTTCTTCGTCTACACCCTCTTCCTCCAGAACAGCAGGGGCTACGGCCCGTTGGCGGCAGGCCTGTCCTCGATGCCGTTCGCGCTGGGCGCGGCGGTCGGCGCCGCGGCCGGGGGCCGGCTGGTGCTGCGGTTCGGGCGCGGGCTGGTCATGGCCGGGCTGGGCACGGTGGCGGTGGGCATGCTCGGGGTCGTCACGGCCGTGCAGTTCGCGCCGGGGCGGGCCGTGGCCTGGGGGGTCGCGCTTCCCCTGCTCGTCGCGGGCATCGGCTCGGGCCTGACCATCTCGCCGAACACCACTCTCACCCTGTCCCGCGTGCCGGTGGGACGGGGCGGGGCGGCGGGCGGGGTGCTGCAGACGGGCCAGCGCATCGGCTCGGCGGCCGGCATCGCCGTCGTGGGCTCGGTGTACTTCGCCCACCTGGCCCACGGGGGCAACCCTGCCACCGCCCTCCAGCTCGGCCTCCTCACTTCCGTCGCCATCATCCTGCTGGCCCTCCTCCTGGCCTACGCCGACCTGCGCGAACGGCGCGCCCATCCGGAGGGCGGGAGAAGAACGGAGGCGGCGGCTCGGCAGGGGTCGTAGGGGTGGCGTGTGGGCGGGCGACCAACCGGCGGGACCGGCACGTACCGGCGCGCGCCCCTACCACCACCCTCGGCCTACGACCTACGGCGCGGTTTCCCCCGTTTCGGCGTCGGCTTGCCTCCTGCCGTGCGGGGGCGTGGGGTGCGCCCCGGTGACTTCGGTTGCTGCTTCTGGCGGGTGCCCGTGCTCTCGGTACGCGTGCGCTTCTGTTCCGCCGGAGGCTTGGCACGGCCCCGGGTGCTGTTGACGGTGCGGCCGCGGACGATGCCGATGAAGTCTTCCACCAGGTCGGTGGTGGCCTCCTCCGGCCAGGACAGGGCGACGCTCGATTGCGGGGCGTCGGTGACCGGGCGGTAGGTCAGGTCCTTGCGGTGGTGGAGGCGGGCCAGGGACTGCGGGACGACCAGGAGGCCGACGTTCGCGGCGACCAGTTCGATCGCGTCCGATGTCGTGGCGGGGCGCTCGAAGGCCGGCTCGCCGGGCGGGCTGTCCCAGTCGAAGACGTCGTCCAGGGGGTGGAAGAGCACCTCGTCGGCGAGGTCGGCCAGGGTGATCTCGTCCGCGGCCGTGATCAGGTGATCCTTGGGGACCACGACCACCGTGGTCTCCGTGTAGAGCGGGATCGCGCTGAAGAACGTACGGTCCACGGGGAGCCGTACGAGACCCGCGTCGGCCTCGCCCGCGCGCAGCACGCCGGGCGCCTCGGCGGCCGGGACCTGGACGAGGGTGAGCGGGATGTCCGGCAGGCGCTCGTTCCAGGTCTTGACCCATTTGGCGGGCGTCACTCCGGGGACGTACGCGAGCCGGAACGACGGTGATTCCTGCGAGCCTGTCACCGGGCCAAGGTTACCGGCCGTGGCCGGTCCGGACGGCACCGGCCGTGGTCGGCGGCCCGGCACACGGCCGATACCCTTGACCTCATGAGTTCGCAGCAGAGCACCCAGACGATGAAGCCCGCGACCGCGGCGAAGAAGCTGGGTGTGTATCTCCCCGCCACCCCCGCCTCGTTCCAGGAGGGCGTCGTCACGCGCGCCGAGCTGAACGAGCTGCAGGCGAACCCGCCTCAGTGGCTGAGCGAGCTGCGCAGCAACGGCCCGCACCCGCGTCCGGTGATCGCCGCGAAGCTCGGTGTGTCCATCGCCGGTCTCGCCCGCGGCGGGGTCACCGAGGCACTGACCACCGAGCAGATCGAGGCGCTCAAGCAGGAGCGGCCGGAGTGGCTGGAGAAGGAGCGCGCCACCCAGGCCGAGGTCCGCAAGGAGGCCGCGCGGATCAAGAAGAGGAACGCCGAACGCGCCGAGCAGGCGCAGCACTGACCCACCGAGCGTCCGCGCTCCACCGACGCCCCCGTCGCCGATCCGTACGGCGGTGGGGGCGTTGTCGTGCTGTCGGCGTGCTGTCACGCCCCTGAAGAAATCGGTTCACGCATATGAACACTGGAGGTCTGGACCCGGAGCAATCCCGACTCCGCCGCCACCCACGACTGCGTCTTCGCCGCCTTCACCAAGGACCTGCCGGACGTGATGATCAACGACACCGCTCTGATGGGCAGTTACCAGAGCCAGGGCCTGCTCAAGCCGATCGACCCCGATTCCATCGCGGGCCACGATCAGATCAGCGTCAAGTCCTGGTCCTCCACCATGGGGGTGTGACCGAGATACGCGCCAAAGGGGCCGCCGTCCTCCGCGTCGTGCGTCAGGGCACTGTGCCGTAGCCGGTGCAGGGTCCAGCCGTCCAGATCCTTGATGTCGTCGGGTGAGGCGAGGGGGTTGGCCAGCAGCCGGGTGTTCTCCTCGAAGACCTCCTCAGCGCGGCGGCAGGAGAGCCGGGCACGGCCCGTCTCCGGGCACACGTCGAGCGTCGGTGTTCCGGCCGGCGCCTTGCGGTCGGTGAGAAACAGCGGGCCGCGCGTGCGGCGGGCGATGAGTCGGGGCAGGAGCTGGGCGGTGCCGGACTGCCAGTGAATCCACTCGGTCGCGCCGCCCTTGGCGGTGATCTTCCCGCGCTTGTCCTGCGGGTACAGGTCTGCCACGTTGAGGCACAGCATCTCGTCGGCCCGTGCGGCGGACTCGTAGAGCATCTTCCACTGGGTCTTCTCCCACAGCGCGACGTCGAGGCGCCACAGGGCGGCGATCTGGTTCTCCGCGAGGGCCTTGATGCGGTCGGGCGGTGCCGGCCGCCGCTCGATGCCGATCGTCGGGTCGCCGTCGATCCAGCCCTGGCTCTGCCACCAGCCGATCGCCTTGCGTGCGACGGACAGTTCCCGGTTGACGGTGTCGGCGTCCATCTCGTCCGCCCGCGCCGCCGCCAGTTCGGCCAGCACCTCCGGCAGTGCCGGGTCGTCGATCGCGGTGACGGGGAAGACGGGGGGCGCGCCCCGGCGGGCGGGTCCGGGCGGGTCCGGTCGGCTCCGGTTCGCCGACGAGCATCCACCCCCATGTCGTGAGCGAGATCCGATAGATCCGCGCGGAGGACTTCGCGATGCCCGCGCCGGTGAGGTACCGCTCGACCGCCGCGGTGTACGACGACGGCGGGATGGACAGAGGTACGACCCGAGCGCGCGGCAACCGAAGCGCGCCCCCGCTCCCGAGCTCGGTCACCGGTTCGATCGTCACGTCGCCCCGACTTCCTGGAACTGCCGCAGTAAATGCGCACTCCTCGCCCCGGCGGCCGGGATGGTCCGCCGCAGGTCGCGGTGATCACCGTAGGGGCTCTGCCGCAGTAAATCCGGTATTTACTGCGGTAGTTGTGAATACGTCTCCGCGATCGAGTAACCGCCCGAATGCGGTTCTGCTGTGCGGACTTGAGGGGAGGGGACTGTCAGTGCCCGGGGCCAGCATGCTTACCTGGGTCAGGCCCCAGATCCTCCGTCACGGGCAGGCACTCGGCGAGCAGGTCGACGACGTCGCGCCAGGCTCGCTGCGCGTGCCGTGGGTGGTAGCCGACGCCGGGGACCACGGGGTGGCCGACCGGCGGGTGGTGGAAGGCGTGCAAGGCGCCGCCGTAGACCGCGAGGCGCCAGTCGACGCCCGCAGCCTGCATCTCAGCGGTGAACGCGTTCCGTTGCGCGGGCGGCATGATCGGGTCTTCCGACCCGACCCCGGCCCACACCGGGCAGCGAATGCGCGCCGCCTCGCCCGGTCGGCCCGTGGTCAGTGCGTTGACTGTCCCGATCGCACGCAGGCTGACGCCGCCGCGCCCGAGTTCCAGCCCGACGGCGCCCCCGGTGCCGTAGCCGACGGCGGCGATCCGGACGGGGTCGGTGCGCGGTTCGGCGCGCAACACGTCGAGCGCCGCATGGCCGATGCCCCGCATCCGGTCGGGATCAGCGAGCAGCGGCAGGCAACGAGCCAGCATCTCCTCCGGGTCGCCCAAATAGCGCCCGCCGTGAAGGTCGAAGGCCAGCGCTATGTATCCCAGTTCGGCGAGAGCATCGGCCCGGCGGCGCTCGACGTCGCTGAGCCCCATGCCCTCCGGTCCGAGCAGCACCGCGGGCCGGCGGTCGACACCGGCCGGGAGCGCGAGGTGCCCGATCATCGTCAAACCGTCGGCCGGATACTCGACCGTACGCGTCGTGATCGTCGTCATGGGACTGGACTGTAGTGATCGTCGAGCCCGGTCCAGCTGGTGTTCTGCCGCTGGCAGAACAGCGCGGGTATCCCTCTGAAATACGGCGAGGGCTCACGAGAACCGGCACAAACCTATCGACGGATTCAACCCCGGCGTGGACTTCTGCCAGCAGGTCCAGAGATTCGACACCAACGTAGAAGATCCCTCGGCCCGCTCAACGCGGCCGGCATGGTGCACTCGACGGCGGCGGTGAACCCTGATCGAGAGATGCATAAAGGATTCATATAAAGCTGCTATGCTTCAGGCATGAGTCGCCGAGACGCCGCGCACGGCGCTTCCGATGCCATCGGGTCAGCCCTCTACGGTCTGGCCACCAGGGCCGTGAAACGCCTTCCCCGCGACATGAGCCTGACGTCGGCCGCCACCTTGGCCACCCTGGACAAGACCGGCCCGCGACGGATCACCGATCTGGCGGTGGCCGAGGGCGTCACCCAGCCCGCGATGACCGTCCTGGTCCGGGTGATGGAGGAATCCGGGCTGGTCGAGCGGAAGGGCGATCCGTCCGACAAGCGGGTCACGCTGGTGTGCCTGACCGAGGCCGGCGCGTCGTACGTCCGGACGCGACGCCAGGCGGGTGTCGACGCGTACGCGCGGTTGATCGACAAACTCAGCGGTGACGAGGTCGAGGCCTTGGCAGCAGCCCTTCCGGCGCTGCTGCATCTGGCGGAGCTCGAAAGCCACGCCCGAGAGGAGTCGGACCGGTGACCGCGGCCCAGGCTCATGACCAGCCCATGAGCACTGCCCTGATACGTTCCGAGGCACGTCTGCTGGTCCCCGCCCTGATGTTCATCGCCCTGGTCGTGGCGGCGGTCGCCAGCCTCGGGACGCCGCTCATCACCAGCGTGGCGACCACGTTCCACGTCTCCCTCGACAGCGCGCAGTGGACGCTGACCATCGCCCTGCTCAGCGGCGCCGTCGCCACACCCGTCCTCGGCCGGCTCGGAGCCGGTCCGCACCGGCGGGCCACGATTCTCGCCACGCTGGCGATCGTCGTCGTCGGCAGCGCGCTCACCGTGCTGCCGCTGCCGCTGCCGTTCGCCTGCCTGCTCGTGGGCAGAGCGGCCCAAGGCGTCGGACTCGGTCTCACGGCGCTGATGATGGCCGTGGCCCGCGACCATCTTCCCGAGGAGCGCAGCGCGGCCACGATCGCCCTGATCTCAGTGGTCTCCATCATCGGAGCCGGCGTCGGCTACCCGCTGGCCGCTCTGCTCGCCGAGTTCGGCGGACTACGGGCCGCCTACGGCCTCGGCCTGCTCGTCACCGCCGTCGCCTTGGTGACCGCGTGGCGCTCCATGCCCGCAGCTCCCGAAGGCCGCTCCGCTCACGTGAACGTGGCCGGTGCGCTCGTCCTGGCGGGTGGACTGCTCCTCGTCCTGTTCCTGGCCGGCGAGAGGAGCCTGTGGAGCCGACACCTCGCCGTGGCGGTGACCCTTGCCGTCGCCGCCGTACTCCTGCTCTGCGTCTGGACCGTTTCCGAACTGCGAACCAAGACGCCCCTGGTCGACGTCCGGGCGGTACGGCACCCGGCGGTCGCCGGGGCGAACATCGCCATGTTCGTCGGCGGGAGCGGCATGTACCTCCTGCTCACGCTCATCACCCGCTACGCGCAGACGCCGCACAGCGCCGGCTACGGCTTCGGACTGACCACCTTCGTGGCGGGGCTGGTCCTCATCCCGTTCTCCGTGCTGGGGTTCGTCGCCGGCAAGCTCACGCCGCGGGTCCGCGAACGGATCGACGGCCCCCTGCTCCTGGCCGGCAGCGCCGCCATCGTCGGCGGCGGGTTCGTCCTGTTCGCCACCGCCCGGTCCAACCTGGCCGAACTGCTCGCGGCCATGAGCGTGCTGGGCTTCGGCGTCGGCAGCTTCTCGGCCGCCATGCCCGGCGTCATCCTGGCCGTCACCCCCAAGAGCGAGACGTCGAGCGCCATGAGCTTCAACTACGTCGTCCGCAGCGTCGGGTACTCCCTGGGCAGCGCCATCGGCGGTCTGGTCCTGGCCGCCGGCACCGCCACGGGCCGCCTCTTCCCGAACGACGACGCCTACACGACCGCGGCGCTGGTCGGCGTCGCCGCGATG
This sequence comes from Streptomyces camelliae, assembly GCF_027625935.1. Classification (NCBI taxonomy): domain Bacteria; kingdom Bacillati; phylum Actinomycetota; class Actinomycetes; order Kitasatosporales; family Streptomycetaceae; genus Streptomyces; species Streptomyces camelliae. The sequence continues at coordinate 7,967,078 of NZ_CP115300.1, read as the reverse complement.
GCGATCACGACGACGGCCGGCCTCGCCCTCGCCCGCCGACGCTCACCCGAGACCGATCCGAGCACAGCCCCAGTCGGTGTGCCGGGCCTGGGCCGGTCGAGCCGAACCGGAAGCTGAGGATCGCCGCCGTCCGACTTCGACGCCGTCCCCGCCGGCTCGCTGACCCACAGCGCGCCGGCCGCAGATCGAGCATGCTTCTGAGCATCCATTCCGAACACAGGAGGTACCGTGGCCAAGGGCTATTGGGTCAGCGCCTACCACACCATTGCGGACCCCGAGAAGCTGGCTGCCTACAACAAGCTGGCTGGTCCAGCCGTCAGGGCCGCGGGCGGGCGGACGCTCGCCCGCGGTGGCCGGGTCGTCGCCCACGACGCCGGAATCGCCGAGCGCACCGTCCTGGTCGAGTTCGACAGCTTCGAACAGGCGGTCGCCGCACATGCGAGTGCGGCCTACCAGGAGGCGCTGGCCGCACTTGCTGACGGCGTCGAGCGCGACTTCCGCATCATCGAAGGCCTCGACTGACGATCGAGGCTGCGTCGGCGACGAACACGAAGCCGACTGCGGGAATCACCCCGGCTCGTCAGCGCGCCGCACCGTCGCGAACAGCGTCAGGCCAGTGGCATCGGCGGTGATGTCCAGTCCGGCGACGGTTCCCGGCGGCGCGGCGGCACGGACGTCGGCCTCGATGTCGGCGGGGGTGCGTTCGACGAGGTTCCAGCGGCCGATGTGGGTCACAAACCCCGTCCCCACGGCAGCGCTATCGGATCACCTGCCCAGGCCACGGTGTTGGAGGCTGACCCTCGCAGCGGGATTCCGGGGTACACCGGCCCGCTCCTGTGAAGGGCGTCACCAGCCAGTTCACCTCACGGTTCCGGCGGCCTGGCCGAGGCCTGCGGGGGTCAGGTCCTGCTCGCGCAGCGGGGTGAAGCCGACGTCGAGTTTCGGGTCGTACGCCTCGGGCTGGATGCCGAGTTCGTGGGTGCTGTTTCCCGGCGTGCTGGAACTGCGTGCCGGAGCCGTCGCGGTCCCCACCGGTCCCGGTCTCGGTGTGGAGCTCGACCACGACGCCCTCGACCGGCTGCACCGGCTGTACCTGGACTCCGGGGTGCGCAGCCGCAACGACACTGGGTACATGCGCCGTTTCCACCCGGAGTACTGCGGTTGCCCCGCTGGTGAGAGGCCCACGGGCGGCACCTCTCGGTTGCTCTGCACGGGCCTGCGCGGCCCGGTCCGTCCTGCCCGCCGGCCCTTTCTCCCCAGGGCCCGCGGGCGTTGTCAGTGGTCTGCCCTACAGTTCCCGTCACTTGATCAGCACGGGTGCGGGAGGCACGTATGGGGTGGGTGTCGGCCGGCGACTACGAAGTCGCCCTCGACAACGGGAAGGTGGTGTGCCGCAACGCCTCGGGACGGCTGCTGAAGTCGGTGCCGCCGAAGATCGCGGACGATCCGGCGGTCGTGGGCCTCAGGCAGCTGACGGAGTGGCTGGAGCGGCACGAACGGCGGTGTCTGGCCGACGCCGAGCGATGGATGGTCCGTTCGCTGCCCGTGCCGCTCGCGGTCGTCACGCGCGTGTGGCCCGACCCCGCCTGGCGGGCGGCGCTGCGCGATCTCGTCGTCACCGGCACCGACGGACAGATCGCCGGGTTCCTGCGGGACGCCGACCCCGAGCGCGGCCTGGGCCTGGTCGACCTCGACGGCGACACCGTCCGCGTCTCCCCCGACCTCGTCCGCATCCCGCACCCGGTCCTGCTCGAAGATCTGGAGGAGCTGCGGGAGTTCGCCGTCGAGCTGGGCGTGGAGCAGCGCGCCCAGCAGCTCTTCCGCGAGGTCTGGCACCGCCCGGCCACCCTCGACGCCGAGGCGACCGAGGTCGAGGAGTACGCCGGCGGCTCCTTCAAGGAGCTGCGCTTCCTGCACGGCAGAGCCGCCCAGCTCGGCTACCGGGTGCGCGGCGGGTACGCGGTGTGCTCGGTCCTGGAGGCCGGCCGCGGCGTCGAGGCCCGCGTGTGGATCGGCGACTACGACGGCTACGCGGAGACCGAGACGGGCCCCCTGACCTGGTCCGACCCCGCCGGGAAGGGGATGAAGCTCGGTCAGGTCGGGCCGGTGGCCTGGTCGGAGGGCATGCGCATGGCGGCCGCGCTGTACGCGGGACGGGACATCGAGGACGAGGAGCGGGCGGCATGACGTACGACGAGAACAGCGTGACGTCGCTGCTGGACGCCGGCGCCGTCCTGCCGCCGGGCAGCACCGCGCGCGAGGACGCCGACAGCCTCACGGTGCGCACCTACACGCACCCCGCCCTCGACGACCGTCCGGTGGTCCGGCTGGTGCCGGGCACGCTCGGTGAGGCCGAGGACCTGGCGCTGGAGTTCCTGGGACTCACGCGCGAGCCCGAGGCGCCGGAGGTCGGGCAGGTGCGCCGGGAGACCCTGGGCTTCCCGGCCTGGGCGCTGGTCCACGACCCGGCCAACGGGCATCACGCGCTCGCCCTGGTGAAGGACGTCGAGCGCCTCGCCCGGCAGGCCAAGTCCCGCCCGGGCGCGGCCAAGGAGGGCTTCGAGTCGCTCGGCGAGCGGCTGGGCCGGGCCGTGCCGCACTTCCTGCCGACATTTTACGAACAGGCCGCGCGGATCTTCCTGGAGCACGACAACACCACGTACGCCGCGGCGTTCTTCGGCAAGGCCCGGGAGGCCGAGCGGGTGCACGCGCTCGCGGTGGACGAGGAGCGGCAGCGCGCGGTCTTCCTGGAGTTCGCGTTCGCCGGGGCGCTGACCGTGAAGGCCCTCAAGGAGCATGTGCGGGACCTCACCGGGCGGCTCGACCCGGCGGCGGCCTGGACGCAGTTCCGGCAGCTGACCGTGGAGCGCTGCGCGGCCGGGATGCCGCCGTACGCCTCGCTGCCGCAGGACGCGCGCGGGCTGATCAAGGCGGCTGGCCTGGACCGGGTCACCGAGGAGTGCGCGCTGGTCGCCGACCTGATCGCCTCCCCGGCCGCGGTCCGTGCGCCGAGGTCCTTCTGGACCGCCTACCGTTCGGTGCTGCCGGTTCTCGCCGGACAGCGCCCGGAGGTCCGGCTGCGACTGCTGGAGATCATGCCGGCCGGCATCGGCCGGGACGCCGAGGACGAGGAGTTCTGGCTGGCGCTGCTCGCGGAGACCGGGGCCGAGCGGCTGCTGACCGACGAGTCGGCGGCCCGGGAGCACGGCGCCGATCCGGCGGACTGGCTGACCCGCTGGGCGTCCTTCCGCAAGCACGGCGGCTCCTCCTCACGGCGCTGCCCGGCCACGCTGGCGCTGGTCGAGCGCATGGCTCCGCTGCTGCGGGCCGCCGGCCGGCCGGTGGACCTGTGCACCGGCCGCTGGCACGCGGGCGCCGACCTGGATCTGCTGGACCTGTGCGCGGCCGAGCGCGTCCCGATGACGCTGCCGGGCGCCGACGTCCCCGTGTATCTGCCGCTGCCCGAATGGCTGCTGGACAGCCAGGAGGGCCGGCGCGACCTGGCGGCCGTCGCGGCGGACCCGCGGCTGCGCCGGCTGCTGCACCGGGTCATGGACCGGGTGGGCAGCCATCAGCACGCCGCCAAGCTGCTCAGGCGGGTCGCGGATCATCCGGTGCTGTGCCAGGTGCTGCGGGAGTGGCTGGACGAGGCCGCCGGCGACTTCACGCGCGCGGTGGGTCTGCCGGGTGCCCGCGCGGCGCTCGACCGGCTGCGTCCCTTCCGGATGATCGCCTCCGAGGTCGCCCCGGACACGGTGGCCAAGGTCGCCGGACACGCTGTGGCACCGCTGCTCGGCCGTACCGTGCGTGCCGGTGTCCTCGACGAGCTGGGCTGGCCCGCGCTCGACGAGGCGCTGACGCTGCTCGACGGGGAGGTGAGGAAGAAGGGGAACAACCACGACAACTCCCTGGCCCTCCACGAGGCCTGGCCCGCGCTGATCCTGAGCCGCGGCCGCAAGGCGGTCGTCGTCGGCCCGGAGCGCATCCTGCTCGAACACGAGCTGCGGGTACCGCACGATCTGGACCGCTGGCACCGCCCCCGCTTCCGCTTCGTGGACGGGGAGCTGCTCGTGACCTGGTGGCACCGCTCCAAGCAGCACGCCTACTGGTCGGCCCGGCCCACCGAGGTGTTCGAGCTCGGCGGTGAGCAGCTGCCCGCGTGGTGGTCCGGGCAGGAGGCGATCGTCCCCTCGATCCCGCTCGCCGCCGGCGGGCGCGCCACCGGCGGCCGCACCCTGCACGCCGGGGACACCGTCCTGCCGCCGTGCCGTGCCGTCATCGGTGACGGCACCACCCTGTGGCGCCAGGGCAAGGAGGGCCGCAGGACGGTGTGGCTGGAGTACGACCCGGCCACCGGCACGCACGGCCGCGCGTCCCTGCCCGCGCTGCTGCGTGCGGGCGTCCGCGAGGACGCCGAGCTGCTGCCCGCGCAGTGCGAGGTGCTGCCGCTGCAACCGGGCCTGGAGCACAGCCCGTTCGGCACCGACGGCACGGTGCTGGGGCGGTGGGTGCGCACGGAGGGCACGGGCGCCGAGGAGCGCCGTACCGCGGGGACGCCGGGCGGGCGGACGGTGTCGTTCGAGACGGCTGAGGGCGACCGGGCGACCGTTCCGTACGGCGCGCTGCGGCTGCCCGGCGGCGCCGAGCCCGTCGTCGCCCGGCTGAGCGGCCACCGGGCCCACCTGGGGGGACACCTCGGGCTCTTCGCGTGCGACGACACGTCCCCCGCCGGCCTGCTGGGCCAGGTGACGCCGAACGACGGCGGCGGTGAGTACGCCGCCGGCACCCGCCTCGTGCCCCCGCTGCCCTTCTGGCACGCGCTGCGTCCGCGTGACGAGCGGGGCTCGGCCGCACTGCGCGCCATGGGTGACGAGCAGGCCGCGGAGGTACTGAAGGTCACGGCCGAGGCGCTGGTCCTGCGGCAGGAAGCGCTGGCGAAGGCCGGGACGGACGAGACCGCCAAGGCCGCCGTGCCGACCGTCGACACCGTCGTGCTGAAGGCCGTGGAGCAGTTCCTGCCGGACGTCACCGACGAGCGGCTGCGCATCGGTGTCGCCTCCCTCATCCGGTCGGCGCTGCGCCTCACCGACGCGGCCACGGCCTTCGCGAACCCCCCGGAGGAACGGCCGCAGCAGCCGCGCAGCCGCACCGAGGGCATGTTCGCCGACTACAGCCCCGCCCACGGCGACGACCGCACGCTGCACGACGCGCTGTCCGGAATCATCGGACTGCGGGGCTGGTGGTACGGGGAGCGCTGGAGCGTACTGCGGCAGATCCGCGCGGTGAACCACGTGCTGTCCGGCCGCCCCGCCGAAGGCAAACCGCTGCCCGGCATGGAGCGCCTCGGCGCCCTCACCGACGGCTGGACCAGCGAGGACCACACCGTCCCCGCGATCGGCATGGTGTGGCCACCTGTTCTGGGCGTCCTGCGGGCGCTGCTCTACCGCGCCGCCTCCCCCGTCCTGCCCGATGCCCACCGTGAGTCGCTGCTCCTGCTCGCCGAGGCCCTCACCGAGGGACCGCTCGCGTCGGCCGGCGGCACGCTGCGCGACATCGTGCTGAGCGAGCCACTGGAGCAGAACAGGCAGCGGCAGCGCGACGGGCAGGTGCTGCGCCACGGCGGGCGCACGGTGGTGATCCTCGGCACGCACCGGATCGACGTCCGGCACGACCGGGTCCAGTGGCTGGCGCTGGACCACGACCCGTCCGGTGCGTTCGGCGCGGTCGCGCACTTCACGCTGGACCAGGAGACGCGGTACACCCCGACGATGTCCGCCGAGGACCTGACCGCCGTCACCGGCCTCGTCCGGGCGAAGGGCGCCGTGCCCTGGCAGCCGGCGGCGCCCGAGGCGCTGGTCGCGGCGACGGGCGGCGGGCTGGGCCCGCTCCAGGCCACCGTTCTGCTCGCCGGCCAGCCGCAGCAGGCGCACGCCGACGACCTCGCCCTGCTCGGACTGAAGCCCAAGCAGCGGGAGTTCGGCAACGCCCTGCTGCAGGCGCTGGGTGCGCAGGCCCGGTCGGCGCTCCTGGGCGCACTGCTGCCGGACGACCCGGCCGCCCTGTGGACGACGGGACCGGACCTGGACGCCGCCGGGCGGGAGTGGGGCGAGCGGTTCGGCTCGATGGTCCGCCTGCCCGAGGAGCTCCGCGCCGAGCTGGCGGGCATGAACGCCGGCCGCGCCGAGGACGTCCTCAACCCGACCCGCACACCGTGGCTGAGCCGCACCACGGCGCTGCGGTGGGACGAGGACGGCCGGCTCGTGGCGGAGGACCGGCAGGCTCTGCCCAGCAGACACGATCTGTCGGGGGCGGTCCGCGCGCTCGCCGCGCTGTCCTACGTCCTGCCGTACGGCCACCCGCTGCGCGCCGCCCTGCCGGCCGGCCTCGCCGCGCTGCGCCGCCGCATGTCCGACCCGGAGCTGGTGCTCGGCCTGGACGTGGAGTCGACGGAGAAGGGCGGCCCCACCGCGGTGCAGCTGCGCAAGGCGTACGGAATGCCCGCGACCGGCGGCGCCGACGCGCACGGCACGACCCGGATCGGCGAGGCGCTCATTCTGCGCCCCTGGTATCAGGACGTCGAGACGGTCCTGGTCCGGCCCGCTGGGCTCACCGGGCCCGACGACGCCGTGCTCGGGCTGCTGGAAGGCCTGGTCGGCCCGCACCGGGGAGACGGCCTGCGCACGCTGCGCACGCTGCTGGGGGACGAGCTGGGCCGCGCGGTCGCGGCCGGAGCCGGCGCCGGTGGTCAGGGCGAGGGTATGACGGGCTTCGCTCAGGACCCGACCGTCAGTGTGCCGGCACTGGTCGCCGAGGTCGCCGCGGCACACGGCCTGGGCGAGGATGCCGCCGCGCTCTACCTCCAGCTGCTGGCTCTGCCGGACCCGACGGACCGCAACTGCGCCCGCTGGACCGGCTGGAAGCCCGCGCGTCTGAAGAAGGCCCGCACCGAGCTGGCCGCGACGGACCTGGTCGTGTCCGCCAAGCGCCCGCGCGCCGGGCGGACCCTGTTCCTGCCGTGCGGCTGGCGCGACCTGAAGTCGCCCGCGCTGCCGGTGGAGACGTGGAAGGAGGGTCTGTACCCGGTCCTGGACCGCCGGCGTGCGATACCGCCGGCGCCGGTGCCGGAACTCTTCGCGCGCGCCTGGGACCGCGTCCGCGCGGGCGACGGCCCGGCGTACGAGGAACTGACCACGCGCGCGCACCGGCGGGGGCGACGCCCATGACGTCCCTGCCGCCGAGTCGATCACTGCGGAACCTTGTCCGCACCGTCCCCTCGCCTCCCCTTGAGCGCACCGTCCTTGGGCACACACCCCTTGCCTGCACCCCTCTTGCCCGCACCACGTCGAAGGACTTCCGCCGATGACCGCCGCCCTCGCGCCCGACGCGACCCGTCAGATCGTCCCGCCCGAGGACCGGTACGCCGCCGAGCTTGCCTTTCTCGCCGCCTACGACTCCGGTCCGCGGCCGCCCGCCTGGCGGCTCACGCCCCGGTCCGTCGTCACGTTCGTCATGGGCAGCGGCGGCCGGGCGCTGCGGCTGCCCGACGAGGTGGCGGCGCCGGAGGGCATGCCGCGCCGCCTTGAGATCTCGGGCAAGTTCGTGGGCGACCGCGCGCTGGTCGAGCGGTGTGTCGTCACCCTCGCCGGGGAGCGCGGCCTGCTGCTCGTCGGCGAGCCCGGCACCGCCAAGTCGATGCTGTCGGAGCTGCTGTCGGCCGCCGTGTGCGGCACCAGCGGGCTGGTCGTGCAGGGGACGGCAGGCACGACGGAAGATCAGCTCAAGTACGGCTGGAACTACGCCCTGTTGCTCGCGCAGGGCCCGAGCCGGCAGGCGCTCGTCCCGTCGCCGGTGCTCACCGCGATGACCCGGGGCGCGATCGCCCGGGTCGAGGAGGTCACCCGCTGCCTGCCCGAAGTGCAGGACTCCCTGGTGTCGTTGCTGTCGGAGCGGCGCATCGCGGTGCCCGAACTGGCGGGCGGCGAGGACGCCTTGGCGCACGCGGCGCCCGGATTCAACCTCATCGCCACGGCGAACCTTCGGGACAAGGGGGTCTCGGAGATGTCGGCCGCACTCAAGCGCCGCTTCAACTTCGAGACGGTGGGCCCGATCTCGGACCTCGACGCCGAGACGGCTCTGGTGCGCGGTCAGGCCCGGGCGGCGGTGGAGCGGGCCGGGTCACCCTTCCAGGTGGACGACGCCGTGCTGGAGGCCCTGGTCACCGTCTTCCGTGATCTGCGAGAGGGCCGGTCGGCGGAGGGCTGGGAGGTCGAGCGGCCGTCCACGGTCATGAGTACGGCGGAGGCGGTGTCCGTGGCGGGCGCGCTGGGGCTGGCCACGGCGTACTTCCTCGGGGACCGTGACGTCCTCGGCCTGCTGCCCGGCCATCTCCTCGGCGTCGTACGCAAGGACGACCCGGCGGACGCGGCACGGCTGCGCGGCTACTGGGACGGCCCGGTCCGGCGCCGCGCCGAACAGGGATCGGCCACCTGGCGCACGCTGTGGGATCTCCGCACGGTACTGGAGGGCTGAGGATCGTGTCCCACCCGTCCGCCGCCGACGCAACGGCCGAGGCCTGCGCCGATGGTGCTACGGCCGTCGCGGCCTGGACCGGCCCAGACGCCTCGCCCGACGCGGCCGTCGCCGCCCTGACCGGGCCGGCCGCGCCCTGTCTCATCGGGGTACGGCATCACGCGCCTTCCCTGGCCGCCGCCGTGCCCGCGCTGCTGGATGCCGCCGGGCCGGATGTCCTGCTGGTCGAACTCCCCGCCGAACTGCAGGACTGGCTGCCCTGGCTCGCCCACGAGGACACCCAGGCCCCGATCGCCCTCGCCGCCGCCCCCGGCGCCGGGGGCGGCGGCCCGGCGTTCTATCCCTTCGCCGACTTCTCCCCGGAGCTTGCGGCCGTACGCTGGGCCGCCCGGAACGGGGTTCCGGTGATCGCCTGCGACCTGCCACTCGCCGACCGGGCCTGGACGGCTACGGCAGCGCCGGGCCCGGGACCGGAGGACGGGACGGGCATGCCCGACGGCCCGTCGCAGGAGACGGCCGGGCCGGTCGGGACAGCCGGGCCGGTCGGGGCAGCCGGGCCGGTCGGGACGGCCGGGCCGGTCGGGACAGCTGGCGCAGCCAGGACAGCCGGGCCGGTCGCGACGGCCGGGCCGGTCGGGACCGCCAGGACGGCCGCGAAGCCCGGTGCCACGCCGGCGAACACTGCCGGGGAGTCCGCCCCGACGGACGCTTCGGGGGCCGAAGTGCACGGGCGGGACTCCGTACCCGGCTCCCTGGCCGCACCTACGGACAGGGGCTCCGCCACGACCTGCCCTCCGGCGGCCGACCCGGACGGGAAGGGCTCCGCGCCCGGCGCCCCAGGGGCCCCATCCTGTGGGCGTGGTGGTGTGGGCGCCGTGCCCGGGGTCGTGGGCGCGCTACGTTCCCGGCTCACCGGTCGTCCTGGGGACGATCTGTGGGATCGGCTGGTCGAGGCCGCCGCACCCGGTTCCTCGCCGGAGGCGTTGCGGCGGGCCGCGCTGTTGACGGGGTGGGCGCTGCGGGAGGAGGCGGTCGCTTCGGGCGGGGTGCCGGAGCTGGATCTGCGGCGGGAGCGGTGGATGCGGTCGTGCCTCGCCGCCGCCACGGCGCACGGGGAGCGGGCCGCCGTGCTCGTGGGCGCCTTCCACGCCCCGGCGCTCCTGGCACCCGCCGACGAGGACACCGGCAAGCTCCCGGCACCGGCCGACGACGGCACCGACAAGCTCCTGGCGCCGGCCGACGACGGCACCGACGAGGCGACCCGGCAGCCGACCGCCTCCACCTGGACGACCTCCCTCATCCCCTACAGCTACGCCCTGCTGGACGAGCGCTCCGGCTACCCCGCCGGAATCCGTGACCCGGAGTGGCAGCACATGGTGCTGGACGCGGCGGGTGATCCGGCGGCGCTGGAGGACGCGCTGACCCGGGCGGCCGTACGCATATGTGCCCAGTTGCGGGCGCTGGGCCATCCGTCCGGGCCCGCCGACGCGCGGGAGATCGCGCGGCTCGCCGGTGATCTGGCCCGGCTGCGCGGGCTGCCCGCAGCGGGCCGGGGCGAGTTGGTCGAGGCCGTGCAGACGGTACTGACGCAGGGTGAGCCGTACGGGCGCGGGCGGGCCGTCGCTCGGGCGATGGAACAGGTGCTCGTCGGGACGCGCACCGGCCGCCCGGCCCCGGACGCGCCACGCAGCGGACTGGCCCCGGCGGTCGAGGCGGAGCTGGCCTCGCTGGGCCTGCCCGGCCCGGCCGACCCACATCCCGGCGACAACACCCGGGATCTGCGTCTGGACCCGCTGCGCTCGGATCTGGACCGCCGCCGCGAACTGCTGCTCCGGCGCCTGACGGTGTGCGGGGTTCCGTACGGCGATCCCAAGGCCGTGACCGGCACGGGCGGTTCCGACGCACTCACCTCGCGCTGGGAGGTCCGCTGGACCCCGGCCACGGCGGCCATGCTCACCGCCGCCGGCCTGCGGGGTGTCACCCTGGCACAGGCGACCGAGGGCGTGCTGCGGGAACGGCGTCGCACGGAGCGGGACGAGGGCGGCCCGACCGCGGCACAGACCGTCAAGGGCCTGGAAGAGGCGGCGGAGTGCGGCCTGCCCGGGCTCGCGGACGAGCGGCTGACCGACACCGCCGAGGTGCTGCCGGGTTCCGGCACCCTGCCCGAACTCCTTTCCGGACTGGCGCTGTTGGACCGGTTGCGGGCCGGGCACATCGCCGGCCTCGACGACGACGAGGAGCGTACGGCACGCGCGGCAGCGGTGGCCGAGCTGCTGACCGCCGCCGCGGTGCGTCAGGTCGACGGACTGACCGGCTCCGAGGACCCGGCCGACGCGCACGCCCTGCTGGAACTCGCCCATCGCGCCGATGTGTTGGGCGGCATCCGGCTCACCGACGCGCTCACCCGGCTGGCGGCCGACGGTTCTGCGCTGATGCGGGGCGCCGCCGGTGCCGTACGCGTGCTGCTGGGGCAGGAGGAGGCCCGGGCGTTCGGCGACCGGGTCGCCTCCTGGGTGGACGGTGCCGTCGACACCGAGTCGCGTACGGCGCTCACCGCACGTCTCACCGGTCTGCTGAGTGCGGCCGGACCGCTGCTGGAGTCGGCGGCGCCTGCCCTGGAACCGCTGCTGAACCGGGTGTCGGACCTGTCCGACCGGGACTTCCTGGACCGGCTCCCGGCGCTGCGCGGCGGCTTCGACACGCTCAGCCCGGCGGCCCGCGAGCGGCTGCTGACCGCCGTGGAGCAGCGCCTGGACGGTGAGCGCCCGGACGACACCGGCGCCGTCGACCCGGTGGCCCTGGCCAGGTGGACCCGCGCCGACCTCACGGCCCGCGAGACCCTTGCCGCACTCGGGCTCCTGTCACCCGACCGGTCCACCGGGGCGGACACCGACGGCACAGCACGCACACCGGCCGAGGTGGTCCCCGCCGGCCCGGCCACACCGGGCGAGGCGCACGCCGGCGAACCCGCGAGTCCGACGCCCGGCACGCACACCGACGGCCCCGTACCTCCCCCGCCCACTGACGAACACCGCCTGCCCCCAGCCGACCGATGGCGTCTGGTCCTGGGCCGCCGGAACAGTCGGCTCGGCTCCTCCGCACGGCCCTTGGCGACCGCGCTGGACGAGTTGTACGGCAGCGGGCGCGGTGAGGGGAGTCGCGGGGATCTGTCGGGGCAGGGGGCCGGTGGCGGGCGTGAGGCGGCGTTTCCCGGAGTGCGGGAGTGGTCCGAGGAACTCGCCGCGCTGTTCGGCCCTGGTATCCGGGAGGAGGTGCTGGCGGCGGCCGCCGCGAGCGGCCGCCAGGATGTGTTCGCGGAACTGGACCCGGACACGGTACGGCCCTCCGTCGATCTGCTGCGCTCGGTGCTGCGGCACGCCGGCGGTCTGCCGGAGGCCCGGCTGGCGGCGCTGCGTCCGCTGGTCCGCCGACTGGTCGACGCGCTGACCCGGGAGCTGGCGACCCGGCTGCGCCCCGCGCTGCACGGCATCGCGCTGCCGCGCCCCAGCCGGCGTCCCGGCGGCGGCCTCGACCTGCCCCGCACACTGCGGGCCAACCTCGCCACCGCCCGTCGTATGCCGGACGGCACCGTGCGGGTCATACCCGAGCGGCCCGTCTTCCGCAGCCGGGCGAAGCGGGCGGCCGACTGGCGGCTGATCCTGGTCACCGACGTGTCGGGGTCCATGGAGGCGTCCACGATCTGGGCGGCGCTCACCGCCTCGGTGCTGGCCGGGGTGCCCACGCTCGCCACGCACTTCCTGGCCTTCTCCACCGAGGTGATCGATCTGACCGAGCAGGTCGCCGACCCGCTCTCCCTCCTCCTGGAGGTCAGGGTCGGCGGCGGCACCCACATAGCGGCCGGGCTGCGGCACGCGCGTGAGCTGGTCACCGTGCCGTCGCGCACACTCGTCGTGGTCGTCAGCGACTTCGAGGAGGGCTATCCGGTCGGCGGGCTGCTCGCCGAGGTCCGCGCCCTGGTCGGGGCCGGCTGCCAGGTGCTGGGCTGCGCGAGCCTCGACGACACCGGCCGGCCCCGCTACTCCACGGGCGTGGCCGGGCAGTTGGTCGCCGCGGGCATGCCGGTCGCCGCTCTCAGTCCGCTCGAACTCGCCCGCTGGGTAAGGGAGAAGATCGCATGAGCCCGAGCCCGGAGCTGCCTCCGGTCGCACCGTCCGTGACCGCCGAACTCGTCGCGGCGCTCACACCCCGGCTGCGCAAGCGTCTGGACGCGGGCATGGCCAAACTGGCGGACCGCCCCGTCGTCCGGGAGGGCGACGTCGTACGCATCGCGATCGACGACGACACCGACCTCGAACTGCATGTCCCGGACGGCACGGTGGCGAGCGTGGACGCCGTCCGCTGCGGCTGTCTCCTGGCCCCGGACTGCCTCCACCGCGCCGCGATCGCCTCCGCGGCTCCGGTCGCGGACGACACCGGCATCTCTTCGGACACGGCGACTTCGACCGGCGAGGAGCCGGCGGCGGAGCAGCGGACGGTCGAGCCGGAGACGGCCGGCCCCGATCAGCGTGCGGCCGCCCGTGCACTGCTCTCCGCCGCTGCCGCCGTGCTGGAGGCCGGCACGGACGGCGCGGGCGCGGTGCTGCAGGCGGAGCTGCTGCGCGCCGCGCACGCTGCCCGCCTCGCCGGTCTGCACCGGGCCGCCGCCTCGGCCGTGTCCGTGGTCACCGCGCTGCGCGCCGCCCGCGCTGCCGACCCGGACTACCGGCTGGACGACCTCGTCGCGAGGCTGCGTGACGTGCTGTCCGTCGCCCACCGCGTGCCCGACGCCACGGGTGCGGAACTGGCCGGGCTGCGCGGCACGGCACGGCAGCCGTACCGTCCGGACGGCTCGCTGCGGCTGTACGGCCTGTTCTGCGAGCCGGTGCTCACCGCGAGCGGCTACGCGGGTGCCGTCACCTGGACCGCGGACGCCGGGGGCCGGCTGTACCAGGTGTCCGACGTCGCTCCGGGCGGTGCGGGGCGCGCGCTGGGCGCGGCGGACCGGGCGGTCCGGATCGGCGACACGGCCCTGACCCACCGGCAGCTGTCCCGGGCGGGCCTGGCGGTCTCGGGGGCCACCGTCTCCCCCAGCGGGCGGCTCGGCGCGGGCGCGGGAGTACGGGCGGTCGCGGCGGCCGGCGCCGGCTGGCGCGAGGAACCTCTGGACCGGCTCTGGGCGGTGCCGGTGGCCGAGCAGCTCGGCCGGGCGCTGTCCGGCGGCCACGACCTGCTGTTCCTGGAGGTCACCCTCGTGGGTACGGCGGCGGAGGCGAGCGGCGAATGTCTGCTCGCCGAGTGCGGTGCCGTCGTACTGCGGCTGACCAGAGCCCATGATGATCCGGCGCTGCCCCACCGGGACAACCTGCGGTTGCTGGCCGCCGCCCGGGGCAGCCGGCTGCGGATCGTCGCCCGCCTCATCCCGGCCCCGCATCCTCGGGCGCAGCTTCTCGCGGCCGAGCATCCGGTGCTGTCCGGCACGCGGGTCGACGTGGGTTTCGACCGGCTTCAGCGCACGGACCTGCCCGCCGTGCCCGCGTCGTTGGCCCGGCCCGTGCCGGCGGCACCGGAAGAGGCCCCGGTCCACCTGCTGCGCCGCCGGGTGCGGCAGGCGGTGTCGGGCGGCCGGCGGGTGCTGTCCTTCTCCGGCGACACGGCGGCCGACGCCCGGCGGCTGGGCCGCTCCGGGCTCGTGACGGCCGGCGAACTGCTGGAGGTGCTGCACGCGTCGGCGGCGGAGCGGTCCCGCGATGTGTTCGGCCGCCTGCTGCCGACGGACCCGGACCGCTTCGCCCGCGCCTGGCTGGCGGCGGCCCGCTACACCGACGAGCTGGACCGCGCTCTGTGCGCCGCCGCCTGGTCGGGCTGACGGACACGGGAGAGTCCGGGCCCCACGCTGCCGGCCACGGCCGCCCCGCCCGGGGCCTGGGCTCACGCTCCGCGATTCGTCACCTGGACCGGTCCCGCAATCGCCGGTCTGGCCAACGCGAGGACCCTCTTTGCTCGCCGCTGACTCGATGACGCGTCCTGGGACCTCCACGGCGGAGGAGGCGGCGCGGCCGGTCAGGGGTGCACGGACGAAGACGGCTCACTTCGCCGGCCGCGTTCCGTGCCTTGGGAAAAGGTGTCGATGACGTGGCGGAGGAATCCGGCCGCGGTGCCGCCGTCGCAGATTCGGTGGTCGAAGGTCAGGGACAGACGGAAGACCTTCCGTGTCTCCACGCGGCCGTCCACTGCCCAAGGACGGTCGACGAGGCGGCCGATGCCGAGCATCGCCGTCTGGGGGTGATTGAGGATCGGGGTGGCGCCGTCGACGCCGAGAGGACCGTAGTTGTTGAGGGCGGGAAACGGCCCCCGTCGCCGCCGCCGACGACCTCGCCGCGAGCATGACGGAGATCTGGAGCGACGTGCTGGGCGTGCCTGTCGGCCCGGACGACGACTTCTTCGGGCTCGGCGGCAACTCCCTGTTCGCTGTCCGCATCGGTGCCGCTCTGCGCGCCCGCGGTCTGCCGTCCCCGCGGCTGCGGGACCTGTACCGACACCCGACCGTCCGGGGAGCGGGCGCGAGTCTCAGAGCCACGGCCGAGTGACCCGTGCAGTAGGCCTGCCGGAGCTCCCATGGGTGATCCATGGGAGCGATGGGAGGCATCATCGAAGGAGGGGAGACCCTCAGCGAGGAGTGGCGATGAGGTTGTCGTTCCTTGAACCCCTCTACGCGGAACCGGGCCCGTTCGCCTCCGTGTACCTGAACACCTCCCGAAACGTCGAGCATCCCGAGCGGGCGATCGCGCTGCGCTGGCGTCGGCTGCGCGAGAGTCTGTCCCGTCAGGGCGCGGACCGGGCGCTGCTGAACGTACTGGAGGAGGTGGTCGGCGCCGACACGGAGGTGCCGGGGGTGCACGGTCAGGCCATCTTCGCCGCCCACGGCACACTCGTCCTGGACGGGGAGCTGCCCAGGCCGCCCGAGCACGACTCCGCGCGCTACAGCACCCTGCCGGACGCGATGCCCCTGGTCACCCAGCACCTTCCGGAGATCCCCTACATGGCCGTGGTCGTCCACTACGGCGGCCTTCCGACCGCCGAGACCCACGGCTGGGTGACTCTGGAGGCGGAGACCGGCACCTGGCCCGCGTCCACCGTCACCCCGGGTGAGCGGCTGCACCGCAGGGTCGCGGTGGCGACCTGGCACCGCGCCTCCCTCCGGCTCGGTCACCGGCTGGACGAACGGGCGCGGCACGCCCATGCCGACGCCGTCGTCGTGGGCGGGGACGAGTGGGCCTGCAACGTACTGATCCGCCGCCTGCCGCACACCCTGCGGGACAAGGTCGTACGCGTGGGCGGCCGGACCCCCACCGACACCGGACGCGCCCTGTTGGAGCCGCAGCTCGACGGCGTCTTCCGCGGCCGCATGGCCGCGCACGACCGGGAGCTCGTGGACATCTTCATCGGTCGGCGTGCCCTGGACGGACCCATGACGGACGGGCTGGCCGCCACCGTCGCCGCCCTCCAGCGCGGCCAGGTCGCGGCACTGCTGCTGAACCGACCGCCAGGGTCTTCGCTGCGGCTCTGGTCGGGCTCCCAGCCCACTCAGCTCGCCCTGACCGAGGCGGAGCTGATGTCCTTCGGCGTGCGGGCCCCGCGCGAGGAACGTGCTGACGAGGCCCTCGTACGGGCCCTCGTCGGCACCGGTGCCGAGCTGGTCGTCGTACCGGAGAGCGAGCTGAGGCTGTACGAGGGCGTGGGCGCCCTGCTGCGGTACACCGACCCGGGGACCCCATCCTGACGCCGACGCGCTGCGCCTCCCGGATCACGGGTCGCCCCTGGCGCCCGACCGTCCCGAATCGCGCCGCGCGCTGAACACTCCGACACTGGGCTGGAGCAGCGGATGGGGCACATGGACAGGAGCAGGAGCGGCGTGGCGGAGACGGACGTTTCGATCACCCCGCCCACGACCTGGGCGGCAGGCGGGCCGGCGGTGGCCGACCCGCTGCGGTACTCCTTGGAGCGGACGACGGTCCGCCGTACGGCGCCGGCACTGCTCGGCCTCGACCAGACCAAGGGCTTCGGCTGCCCGGGCTGCGCCTGGCCGGAACCGGACCCCGCTCACCGGTATCGCAACGAGTACTGCGGGTGCGGCGGCGAGCACGATCACGCCGCGCGGCTTCCGGAACGCACCACGACCGGGGCCGCCGGCGCCACCGCCACGGCCCCGCGGTCCGATGGCCCATGAAGGGACCCCCGAGGACCTGGTCCGCGCGGCCCACGCCGCGGGCGTGACCGACGCACGTCTCCTGGAGGCCGTACGGAGCATCCCCCGGGCGGAATTCGTCCCCGCGGACGAGGTGGCATTCGCGTACCGGGACACGCCCGTTCCGCTCCCCCACAGGCAGGTGACCACCCAGCCCTCGCTGATCGCCATGATGGTCTCCGCGCTCGGCCTCACCGGAGACGAACAGGTCCTGGAGGTCGGGACCGGATACGGCTGGCAGACCGCGCTGCTGGCCCGCTTGGCCGCGTACGTCGTCAGCGTCGAGCGCTGGCCCGACCTGGTCGACGAGGCCCGGCTGCGGCTGGCCGGGCAGGGCGTCGGCAATGCCGAGGTCGTACTCGGCGACGGGACCCTCGGGATGCCGAGCCGTGCCCCGTACGACGCCGTGATCGTCTGCGCGGCCTTCCCACGCGTGCCTGAGCCGCTCGTGGCTCAGCTCCGCACCGGTGGCCGGCTGGTCCAGCCGATCGGGCAGGGCGGACAGGAACGTGTCGAGCTGTACGAGCGGCGGGCCCACGACCTGGTGCGCCGCAGGACGGTCACCGCGGCGCGGTTCGTCCGGCTGTACGGCGCCCATGGGTATGACGAGCGGTGACGCGCTCAGCGCTGATAGGTCCCGACCAGGGTGCCGGAGGCCAGCTCCCTGCCCTTCAGGGCACGGTGCACGTCGTCGGCGCCCGGGCGGTCGTGCAGCGGCAGGGGTTCGGACAGGGCGTACAGGCGGAAGAAGTAGCGGTGCGGTCCGTGCCCCGGTGGAGGCATCGGCCCTCCCCAGCCCACGCGGCCGAAGCCGTTGGGCCACGGCTGGCCGCCCTGGGGCTCCTGGCCCTCCGCCGCCCCGGTCGTCCCCGGATCGATGCCGGTCACCAGCCAGTGCAGGAAGGTCGTCCCCGGCGCGTCCGGGTCCTCGCACAGGAGCACCAGCTCCGTGGCCTCGTGGGGCACCCCCGACCAGGTCAGGGGCGGTGAGATGTTCTCGCCCTCCCCGCTGTACCGACGGGGGATCACCGTTTTGTCGTCGAACGCGGTGCTGCTGAGTTCAATTCCGCTCATGCGCGCGGCCATACCCGCAAACGGCGGCACCGGCACCGGTCCGCACCCCAAAACCCCCGCTCGGCCGAGCCCACCCGGGCCGCCTCCGGCAGCGGGGGTGAAGATGGCAGTGTGCCGACGAGGATCCTGCTGGAGGGCCGCCCTGGCGCGGGCAAGACGACCGCTCTGCGGCGGCTCGCCGCGCTGCTGCCCACCCACACGGCCACCGGCTTCACCACGGAGGAGATCCGGCAATCCGGCGCCCGCGTCGGTTTCGCCCTGGAGACCCTGGCAGGCCGACGGGAAGTGCTCGCCCATGTCGACCTTCCCGGTCCGCCACGGGTGGGGAAGTACGGCGTCGACACGGGCGTCATGGAACGATTGGCGCTGCCGTCGCTTCGGCCGGCAGCAACCGAGGAGGCAACAGGGCGGCTGGTGCTCATCGACGAGCTGGGGCGGATGGAACTGGCGTGCACGGCGTTCCGGCACGCGGTCGACGCGCTGTTCGTCGCAGAGGTCGACGTCGTCGCCACGGTCCACACGCACCGCGATCCGTTCACCGACGCCCTCAAGCGGCGCGCCGACATCGAGGTCGTCCAGCTCACTCCGGCAAACCGGGACGTCCTTCCGGGGGAGCTCGCGGCCCGGTTGCAGCAGCCCGGGATGCACGGAAGGCCTCCCTCTCACGGATGAGAGACCGGCCCCCGACCTGCTGAAAGCAGGGCCGGGGCGACAGGATGTGAGGTCGCCCGCCCGGTGCGACCGGCGGCGCCCACTATCAAGGGTCAGTGTCTGCCCACCGAGTACAAGGATCTTGCCCGGGTCGTGCACCGCCCGCGGCTTGCGGCACGGCTGGGGCGCCGCCGACAACGCGGCGGGAACGTGCCTCGCGCCGGGGCGATGCAACCGGACCGTGAACGAGCACTGTCATCCCAGCTCAAGTGCTCTATGTTGCCCTCCGGCCGTCCCCGGGGACGAGGACCGCTCGGCCTCGCCAGGCGCGAGGCACCCCATGTTCAGGGACCGCCCATGCCAGCCGACACACGGTCGGAACTCTTGGTCCACTCCGAGCAGTTGACCGCGCTCTACGCCGAGTTGCCGCCCCTGGAGCACCTGGTTCTCAGTTCGGTGCACTTGAGTCCCTACGGCCCCGGTGTGAAGCTGCGGACGGAGCGTCGAGCCGCTCACTCAGCCTTCACGTGTGAATACGTCGGCACTGCAGCCCTCGACGCGCCACGGCCAACCATGCACGAGGTCGTCAGCCGCATTGCCGGGCTGTCGACTCGGACGGTGGCCCGCGGCTCTCGGGGGCCGAACTTCTTTCGAGATCATGACGTTTCCCGACGTCGTGATCTCGAATTGTGTCTGCGCGGCTAACGTGCTGGTCATGACGAACGCGGAGATCGGTGTCATCGGTGGGTCCGGCTTCTACTCCTTCCTCGACGCAGTGACAGAGGTCCAGGTCGACACCCCGTACGGGGCCCCCAGCGATTCCCTCTTCCTCGGCGAGATCGCCGGCCGGCGGGTCGCGTTCCTCCCCCGCCACGGCCGCGGTCACCATCTGCCGCCGCACCGGATCAACTACCGCGCCAACCTGTGGGCGCTGCGCTCCGTCGGCGTACGTCAGATTCTCGGTCCCTGCGCGGTGGGCGGAGTCCGCCCGGAGTACGGACCGGGCACGCTGCTGATCCCCGACCAGTTGGTGGACCGCACGAAGGCCCGGGTGCAGACATACTTCGACGGGCTGCCGCTGCCGGACGGCACCACGCCGAACGTGGTGCACGTGTCCCTGGCCGACCCGTACTGCCCCGTCGGACGAGTGGCCGCGCTGAAGGCCGCGTACGGCCGGGACTGGGAGCCCGTGGACGGCGGCACCCTGGTCGTGGTCGAGGGGCCGCGGTTCTCCACCCGCGCGGAATCGTTGTGGCACCGGGCGCAGGGCTGGTCCGTTGTGGGTATGACCGGTCATCCCGAGGCCGCGCTTGCCCGTGAACTGGAGCTGTGTTACACGTCGTTGACCCTGGTCACGGACCTCGACGCAGGGGCGGAGACCGGGGAGGGTGTCTCGCACGACGAGGTGCTGAACGTGTTCGCCGCCAACGTGGACCGGCTGCGGAGCGTGCTGTTCGACGCGGTGGCCGCACTGCCCGAAACCAAGGAGCGGGACTGCCCGTGCGTGAACGCGCTCGGCGGGATGAACCCGGGCTTCGAGCTGCCGTAGCCGCGCGAGGGTCAGGACTGTCCCGATGGCGGGAAGTGGCCGTAACCAGTCAGCCGGAACCGCATGTCCGGCTCGCTCTGTGGGCCGGCGCAGCTCACGACTACTCGCCTGGGCTCACCATCGCCAATACCCCGAAGGGTACTGTCGAACTGGCCCTTTCCATGGTCGATGTAAAGAATCAGAAGATCCATTGGCTTCAGGTGGGTATTCCCGCTGCCACACGGGAACTGAAGGCGCACCATCTGACGCCCGGCGCGCGGGAGCTTCTCAACAACCTCGGTGAGGCAACGTACGACGGGCCGTGCCCACGCCCCAACAGCACCCACCCGTATCGCCTGACGCTGTACGCGTGTGGCATGTGGGGGTCAGTCATCGCCGACTTCAAGGGCCGCATACTGTGGACCGTCACACTACGGCTGGGACGCATGCACGACCCGACCGGCGCCCCGACACCTGTCACACCATTGCCGACCTCGTCTCCGACCGCTGTCACGACCTGAGACCAACCCCATGGGCCACACACGTCCCCCTGTCGCCAGCCAACTGGTAAGCACCGGGCGCCGCCCGTGCGGGTGGTGGAGGTGACTGTGTCGCCAAATCCTTACGGCACGGGGCGCCGGCCGGCAGGCCTCCTTTCGTGTCTAGGCGCTGTACGTAGGAGACGGAGCCGAAGACGCCGGTCCCACGGTGGGCCCTCTCAAGCAGGCACCTAGTACCACCGTGACAGCGGCGGCGCCGTAGGCCCATGCCTGCAAAGGGAACCCGGGCAACAGCCGCCCGGCGAGGTACAGGACCGTGCCGGCGAGCGTGACGGTCAGCCACTCCCAGCGGCCGTCCAGGGCGACGAGGGCGACGACGAGCAGGGAGTACCAGGGGTAGTTGGGCGAGAACAGCAGCAGAGTCGTACCGGTCAGCAGGAGGGCACCGCGCCAGGGGCGTGCCGGGTCGCCGCGCCACCACACGAACAGGGCCGTGAGCGCGAGCAGGACGATGGCCACGATTTCGGCGGCGGAGTCCGGCAGGATCAGCCGCAGCAAGGCGAAGCGGCGTACATCGCCGGGTTCGTATCCTTCTTCGTTCAGGTAGCCGGGGAGATAGCCGAGGACTCCGGTGCCGGAGGCCATGACGTAGGGCACGTAGGCGAGCGCGACCGTGGCAACGGCAGCCGCCGTCACCGTCCCGATGCGTCTCGCGTCGCGCTGCCCGGCCAGGGCGCCGGGCAGGGCCAGCACGGGCAGCAGCTTGACCGCGATGGCGGCGCCGAGCAGGGCGCCGCGGCGCGTCCCCGCGGTGGCGGTGCCGAGAGCCAGCACGGTGAGCAGGACGCCGAGGGTGTCGATGTGTGCGTTGTTGACGGCCTCGAAGGGGACGGCCGGGCACCAGCCCCACAACGCGGCACGGCCGGCGGCGCGTTGCGGGTCCCCTCGTCGGCGCAGGACGACGAGCAGGGCTGCGGTGGTGCCGAACGCCAGTACCGCGCCCCCTACTTGGATCGGCTTGTGGCGACTGTCCGGTGGCGAGAGGGCGTGGACGCCCAGGAACCAGCCCTCGGCGACGGGCGGGTAGATCGTCGGAACGGTGGGGCGGTTGATGCGGACACACACTCCGCCGTCGGTGCGCCTCAGACCCCAGCCGTCGCAGGATCCACTGGTGGGGAACAGCCAGTTGTCCCGCAGATGGGCCAGTTGGGGGGCGGCCGGCGGATAGGCGTAGGGCGAGATGCCGGCGGCCTGCACGCGTCCGTCCCAGGCGTAGCGGTACATGTCGTCGCTGGTGCGGGGCGCTGCCGCCAGGCCGGCCAGGGCGACGGCGGCCGAGCCCGCGAGCACGAGGAACGTCGCGGCGCGGGCGGGGGCCTTGCGTACGGCCCAGGCCCCGGCGGCGAACAGTGTCCAGGCGATGCCGTATCCGGCGAGCAGGCGGCCCGGGTCGCTCTGGTTGTCGCCGGCCCGGAGGGTGGCGACGACTGCGGCGGTGAGCGCGGCGAGCAGCACCACCGTGACCGCCGTACACACACGACCGATGCGGCGGTTCGCCGGTACGGCGGGGTGGTCGGGGACGGGCTCGGCGGACCGGGGAGCCGGCCAACGCGTCGAGGCACTGTCGGTCATGAGGGAGGGCGCCTCTCGGTGATCGGGGCCTGTGCGTGGGGGTGCTCCGCGTGCGGGCGGCGCAGTTCGACGAACGGGCGGCCCTCGGCCGTCCAGCGGCCGGTCTGGATCCAGCCGGCGGAGCGTGCGGCGGACAGCAGCGCGGTGGTGCCCAGCCTGGCCCAGGAGAAGGGCCGGCCGTGGTGACCGTGGGCGTTCTCGACGCGGACGGTGAGGCGCTCGTCCACGTCCTGCGGGGCGGCCTCGGCCAGCAGGAGCCCGCCGGGGGCGGCCAGTTCGCGCAGGCGGCGCAGCAGGGCGACGGGATCGCCGCCGATGCCGATGTTGCCGTCCAGCAGCAGTACGGTGCCCCAGCGGCCTTCGCCCGGGAGGTGGTCGAAGACGGACCGCCGTATGGCGGCACCGCCACTGCGCCGGGTCCGCTGCACGGCGTCCCGGCTGAGGTCCACGCCCAGCGCCGGTACGCCACGGGCGGCCAGTGCGGCCACCAGGCGTCCCGGCCCGCACCCCGCATCCAGGACGGAGCCCGTACATCGGCGCAGCACGGTGGTGTCCGCCGCGTCGGCAGGTGCACACCAACGTTCCACGTCCAGCGGCAGCGTGTGCTCCACGCCGAAGCCGTCGGGGCGATCAGAGTGTGACAGGCGGCGCAGGAAGAGCGGGCCGCGTCCGGTGCGCAGAGCGTGGGCGTAGGGATCGTCGGTCCACGGGGCGCCCGGTGCCACGGGCGTGGTGGGCTCGGCGGGGCTCGGCAGGTGTTTCCCGGCTGCGCCTGCCGTCGGGGGCTTCGGCCGGAGCTCGGTCGTGACCGCGTCCGGCCACTCGGCCACGACCGTGTGCGTGCCGACTGCGGTCCCGGTCATCGGGCCACCTCCGCCAGCGAGTTGAGGACGGCGGCGAAGCTGGAGCCCCGTGCGCAGCGGGCGGCGGCCTCGACGGCGTCGGCAGCGGTGTCCACATCGCGCAGTACCGGCAGGTCGGCCACCGCCAGCCCTGCCTCGGTCAGGCGGTCGCGTTGGATCGCGCCCGTCCGGTCCGTCGACATCGGCACCCCACGGACCAGGGCGCCGGCCCGGGCGGGATCGGCAAGGCCCAGCGCCCAGAAGCCGCCGTCCGCGGCCGGACCGAACCAGGCGTCGTGGCCGTCCCGGCCGACGCCGGCGATCATGTCGGCGGTCATGTGGGGGGTGTCCATGCCGACCAGGAGTGTCGGTCCGTCGCAGTGCTCGAAGGCGGCGGCGATCCGCTCGTCCAGGCCGCCGGAGCTCTGGGCTACGACGTCGTAGCCGGGTGGCAGCCACGGGCCGGGGGTGCCGTCGAGGGCGAGGACGCGGCGGCGTGCGGGGGCCTTGAGCACGGTGTGGAGGGTGTCGGCGAGGGCGGCCTCGGCGAGGGCGGCCGCCTCCTGCGGTGTGTAGGGCGGGGTGAGCCGCGTCTTGACCCGACCGGGCACGGGTTCCTTGGCGATCACCAGCAGGGTCACCGGGGTTCGGGCGCTCATCGTTCGCCTCCCCGCACGCCGGCGCCGACGACCTCGGGGGCGGTGACGGGCGCCTCGGCGAGCACGGCGCGCATGTCCCGCACGGCCTGCCAAGTGCCCCGCCAGGTGCCGGTGACTTTGGAGCGGCCGGTTCGCGGGTGGTAGGACACGTCCATCTCCGCCACCCGCCAGCCGGCGTCGGCACCGCGCACCACCATCTGCAGCGGGTAGCCCGAGCGCCGGTCGGTCAGGTCCAGGGCGAGCAGGGCCTCGCGCCGGGCGGCGCGCATCGGACCGAGGTCGTGCAGGCGCACTCCGGTGCGCCTGCGGACGAGCCGGGCCAGCTCCAGGTTGGCCAGGCGGGCGTGCGGAGGCCATGCCTTGGGGGTGGTGGGGCGCCGTCGGCCCAGCACAAGGTCCGCGGTGCCGTCGAGGACGGGCGCGGCGATGCGCGGCAGCAGGGCGGGGTCGAGGGAGGCGTCGCAGTCGCAGAAGCAGACGACGTCGGCCGTGGCGGCGGTCAGGCCGGCGTGGCAGGCGGCGCCGAAGCCGCGCACCGGCTCGGACACCACGTGGGCGCCGAGGGCGCGGGCGATGTCCGCCGAGCCGTCGGTGGAGCCGTTGTCGACGACGATGGCGCGCCAGCCGGACGGAATCCGGTCGAGCACCCAGGGCAGTGCCTCGGCCTCGTTCAGGCAGGGCAGCACCACGTCGACCTGGGAAGGGGAAGAGGAGGGAGTCTCGATCACCCCACTCACCCTACGAACGAAAAAAGGACATAACGGACTTGGTGTCCTTACGGATCTCTGACGTCGGCGGCACTCCTTACGGATCTCTGACGTCCCCCGTCACACGCGCCGGCAGACGAGGGACAGTGCGAGACTCGCCACCGTGAAACGCGTACTCGTCGTGGACGACGACCCGACCGTCTCCGAGGTCGTCGCCGGATACCTGACCCGGGCGGGCTTCACCGTCGACGTGGCCGCCGACGGTCCCTCCGCCGTGGCCGGCGCCACTGCACAGCCGCCGGATCTGGTGGTCCTGGACCTCATGCTGCCCGGCATGGACGGACTGGAGGTCTGCCGCCGTATCCGGCAGGCCGGACCACTGCCCGTGATCATGCTGACGGCGCGAGGTGACGAGGAGGACCGCATCCTCGGCCTGGAGGTCGGAGCAGACGACTATGTCACCAAGCCCTTCAGCCCCCGGGAGCTGGTCCTGCGGGTGGAGTCCGTACTGCGCCGCGCGGGGGCACTGATGGCCGCACAGGGCGCATCGTCCGCACCGGCCGCTGCGAGGGAACTGCGGTCCGGGCCTCTCGCGCTGGACCCCACGGCTCGCCGGGCCACTCGCGAGGGGAAGGAACTGGCGCTGACCCTCAGGGAGTTCGACCTGCTGGAGTTCTTCCTGCGCAATCCCGGGCGGGCCATCAGCCGCGAGGAACTCATGCGCCGCGTGTGGGGCTGGGACTTCGGTGACCTGTCCACCGTCACCGTCCACGTCCGGCGGTTGCGCGAGAAGATCGAGGACGATCCGGCCGGCCCCCGGCTGATCAGCACCGTGTGGGGGGTCGGCTATCGCTTCGACGTACCCGGGACGAACGGGGCGGACCATGCTGCGTGACATCTTCCTGATCGCCGTGTACGCGGCGATCGGTGCGGGCACCGCCGGACTGCTCGGTGTGGGCGCCCTGAGACTGCTGCGGAACCGCTCGGTCGCGCTGTCCCTGGCCGTGGTCGCCACTGTTGCCGTGGCGGCGATGCTCGCCGGGACGATGCTCGTGTCGTGGGCGATGCTGCTGTCGGATCACGACCTGTGGGTCGTGACGATGGTGTGCTCCATCGCGGCGGTCGTCTCCCTCGCAGTGGCACTCGTCCTCGGACGCAGCGTCGTCAAGGGCAGCCGGGCCCTCGCCGAGGCCACCCGCGCCCTGGGCGACGAGGGCCGCTTCACCCCGCCCAGGGCCGCTCCCACGGCCGAACTGGCCCAGCTCGTCCGCGAGTTGGACTCCACCAGTGCGAAGCTGGCCGCATCCAGGGAGCGCGAACGGGCCCTGGAGGATTCCCGCCGGGAACTGGTCGCCTGGATCTCCCACGACCTGCGCACCCCGCTCGCCGGGCTCCAGGCGATGACCGAAGCGCTGGAGGACGGCATGGTGGACGATCCCAGCGTCTACCACGCCCGGATCCGCAGGGAGGTCGGGCGGCTCAGCGAGATGGTCGGCGACCTGTTCGAGCTCTCCCGCATCCAGGCCGGCGTGCTCGCCCTGAACACGGCCCGCATGTCGGTCTACGACCTCGTCGGCGACGCGATCGCGGGCGCCGACGCCCTGGCCAAGGAGCACGGCGTACGGATCGTCGGCGACGGAGTCGAACCGGTGCCGATCGAGGTCGACGGCCGCGAGATGTCCCGCGTCCTGGCCAACCTCCTTGTCAACGCCATCCACCGCACGCCCAACGACGGAACGGTGGCGGTCTCCGCCCGACAGGAGGCCGACAGCGTCGTCGTCTCGGTGACCGACAGCTGCGGCGGCATCCCGCCCGAGGACCTGCCCCGCGTCTTCGACACCGGCTGGCGCGGCTCCGACGCCCGCACCCCGCCCGCCGGCGCGGGCCTGGGGCTGGCCATCGTCCGGGGCATCGTCGAGGCCCATCGCGGCCAGGCCGCCGTTCACAACGTGCCGGGCGGCTGCCGCTTCGAGGTCCGCCTCCCAGCAGCCGCCTGAGCCCCTTGCCGGAAGGGCCGCCCCCGTGAGAGCACGGGGGCGGCCCTTCCGCATGGGCACCGGGGAAGGCTCAGCCGGCCCGCAAGGGGGCCACCGCGAACTCCGCGATTCCCTCGGCGAAGTCCACCTCCGGTTTCCAACTCAGTTCATCGCGGAGCCTGCGCGAGGAAGCGGTGATGTGACGGACGTCGCCGAGCCGGTACTCCCCGGTGACGACGGGCGCCTGGCCACCATGTGCCGTGGCCAGGGCGGCAGCCATCTCCCCCACCGTGTGCGGAGCGCCGCTGCCGACGTTGTACGCCCGCAGACCACCCTCCGGCAGACCGGACAGCCCGCTCAGTGCCGCCAGGTTGGCCCCCGCGACATCCCGGACGTGGACGAAGTCCCGGCGCTGACCACCGTCCTCGAACACACGAGGTGCCTCGCCGCGTGCGAGGGCGGACCGGAACAGGGAGGCGACTCCCGCGTAGGGGGTGTCGCGCGGCATGCCGGGCCCGTACACATTGTGGTAGCGAAGCGCCGCCACCCGTCCACCCGTCGCCCGTGCCCACGACGCGGCCAGGTGCTCCTGGGCGAGCTTGGTGGCCGCGTAGACGTTGCGCGGATCGGTCGGCGCGTCCTCCCCCACCAGGCCGGCGGACAGGGGCTCGCCACAGTGTGGGCAGGGTGGTTCGAAACGGCCCGCGTCCAGTTCGGCGATCCGTCGCGGCCCCGGCCGTACGACGCCGTGCCGGGCACACTCGTAGCGGCCCTCGCCGTAGACGACCATGGAACTCGCCAGCACGAGTCGGGGTACCCGGGACTCTGCCATGCCTGCCAGCAGTACGGCCGTGCCGAAGTCGTTGCAGCCGACGTAGTCGGGCGCGTCCGCGAAGTCCTTGCCGAGCCCCACCATCGCCGCCTGATGGCAGACGGTGTCCACGCCGTCCAGCGCGTCTCGCACCGCTTCTCTGTCGCGGACGTCCGCGTGACGCCAGTCGACACCATCGGGGACGGGCGGCGGCGTGTGGTGGGCGGCGGGCAGGAGCGCGTCGAGCACGCGCACCTCGTGCCCGGCGCCGGTGAAAGCGCTGACGATGTGCGAGCCGATGAAGCCCGCACCTCCGGTGACCAGGATCAACATGCTTCGACGCTATGCCTGGATGGGCGTGGGTGGATGCTGCGGCGGGGATCCGTCAGGGGTTCGTAAGCCTTCCGGACCGCCGGGACGCCGCCGCGCTCAGCAGACCGAAGCCCACGGCGAACGCGAGCATCGTGAACACACCGCGGGGCCAGAAGATGTGGCTGTCGAGGAACGACCAGCATGCTCCCAGCA
Source organism: Streptomyces camelliae (assembly GCF_027625935.1). Classification (NCBI taxonomy): domain Bacteria; kingdom Bacillati; phylum Actinomycetota; class Actinomycetes; order Kitasatosporales; family Streptomycetaceae; genus Streptomyces; species Streptomyces camelliae. Next base: position 7,939,399 of record NZ_CP115300.1, on the reverse strand, counting down.
CCACCACGGCCCCGGGCAGGACGCGGACGCCGTGGCGCCGCAGCAGTAGCGCGGCTGCGGCGAGGGCGGCGACCGTCAGCGCGTACACGCCTGCCCGGCCCAGCTCGTCACCGGTCGAGAACAGCCACCCCACCGCTCCGTGCACGCCGTGGCCCGCCACCGTACCGGCGGAGACACCGGCCACCGCGTCCAGCCCTGAGTAGTAGGCCGCGTACCCGAGACACCCGGCCCAGGCCAGCACGGTGAGTACGCCGTCGAGGTCACGCGCCGGTCTGCCCCACAGCGGCACCAGCAGGCCGAGCGCCAGCAGCGGGAAGACGGGCAGCAGGACGACGTGCAGTGCTGCCCAGCGAGCGGCCGTCGATGCGGTGAGATGCCGTGGGTGAACCAGGCCCGCCACAGCCAGAAGCAGGGGCGGCGCCGTGACGAGGGCCACCGTACGAAGAGTTCGCATGGCGACACCGTAGGAATGCCCCGGGCTGGGCGGGCCCGCACCGGCGGTGCGTAAGACACCCGTAAGACGCCGCCGTCACGAAGGCGGACGACGTCGGATGCCACGGACCTCCTTCGCCGCCACCAGCAGAGCCGTGACCGTGGCCACGGCCACCAGGGTCAGCAACCAGTTGCGCGGGTAGTCGAGCGGCAGCACCGTCGCGTTGGCCCGCGGCCCCGGCCGCAGCAGCACCGGCAGCGCCACCGCGGTCAGGGCGCCCGCCACGAGCAGCGCCCCGCGGACCGGCCCCCTCACCCCGCCACGGACCAGCACCAGCCCGATGAGCAGCACCACCGGCGCGATCAGGGCGTCGTGCAACACGACCGCCCCGCCGAGCCACTCCAGCACGCCCATCAGGTCCTGCTGCCTGTCCATCAGCAGAGACGCGCCGACACCCATCAGCGCCGGCCCGGCAGCGCCGGCCAGCAGTCGCAGCACGTTGACCCTCATGACAGCACCTCCAGTCGGCCGACCCACTTGGTCTGCAACACGCCCGGACGGTTCGGGGCGATCAGACGCGCCGGGTAGCCGTGATCGGGCGACAGTTCCTCGCCGTTGAGGCGCAGCGCGAGCAGGGTCAGCGGGTCCCGGGCGTGCTCGTGGCCCATCTCGGAGACCCGGTAGCCACCCCGGGTCTGCAAGGACACCGCCCGTACCCGCGCGTGGACCGGGGCGCCCGCCCGCTCCAGCAGGTCCACGACGCGCACGCCTGTCCAGTGCGCCGACTTGCTCCAGCCCTCCACGCAGGCGATCGGCAGCTCGACCTCGTGCTGGGGCAGTGCGCGCAGCTCGTCCAACGTGAGGGTGTAGGGCCGCGGTCCGGCGACGGTCAGGCGGTAGCCCTCGGCGTGGATCAGGCCGACACCGGCTGCCGCGGCGGTCCGGTTGACCGGCAGGCCCTCGGGACCGTGGTCAGGATGGCGGGGCGCGAGGAGGGTGAGGTCCTTCAACGGCGTGAAGGACTGCCCCACCGTGGTGATGGTGACCGCGCCGACCGCCGCCGCCACCGCGGCGAGCAGGGAGCGCCGATCGGGGGCGTCCTCGGCCGGCAGGGCCAGCGTGCCCGGCGAGCGGCGGCTCCAGTGTGCCGCGATCTCAGGTGCCTTGACCGCGATGTGCAGGACCAGCGCTCCCACCACCAGCCAGGCCACGGCGTAGTGCACCTCCACGAAGGAGAAGGGCCACGGGTACCACTGCGCGGTGTTCAGCAGGCCGGTCGCCAGCTCGAAGAGGGCCGCCGCGACCAGGACGGCCACCGACACCCGCTCCAACCCGTGCCGCACCGAGCGCACCAATGGCCACGCGAACAGCCGCGGATACACCGTCCACAACTTGGCCAGCAGCAACGGAATCGCCGCGATACCGGAAGCGACGTGCAGCCCCTGCGTGAACCGGTAGCCCCACACCGGGCGGCTCGGCAGCTCATTGGCGAGCCACCCAGGCGGATGTTGCATGAAGTGACTGATCAAGCCGGTGCAGAAGCACACCGCGAACGCCAGGCCGAGCCACCGCCCGATGGAGGTTGCCGTGCGGGCGTCGTGCAGTCTGCCCTTGAACACGGGCGGAAGGAAGCGCGATCTCATGTCTTCCATCCCACCCGGAGGAAGGCCGCCATGGAACGTCCGGCCGCCTTACGGAACAGGGACGTCCTCCGGCCCCGGGATGCACGCGGCAAGATGTCCCGCCGACACCGCTCACCTCTACACCGGGTACGGGGCAATCGGCGCCGCCTGCCTGAAGACTTCGGCGATACCCGGCCTCGCCGCTGCGGGAAGACAGCCCCGCAGATCGCAGCGCACTCGTCCAGGGTGCAGATCCAGGTCGGACCGAAGCGGACGCCTCCCCGGTAGGAGGAGAGAGGTGGGTGCGGGTGAACTGCAGCGGCAGGCTCCTGGGCAGGGTCAGGTCCGTCGAAGATCACGCCGTCCTTGGCGGCAGGGGCCAAGGGGCATTGGGCGCGGCCGGAATTCGGCGCTACGGTTCCGGCACCTGCATCAGCCGAGGAAGGTCATCCGGACCTTGCGCTCGGGATTGTCCCTGTTCGTATCGGCCGGACTCCGTCAGGGCAACCCCGCGCGCTGCCGCTCTGCGTCCTTGTCAGCCCTCCGCCGGAGGTGGGGACGGTTTGGGGCCGTGGGGCGCGGAGTCGGGGAGGAAGAAGTCCAGGAGGGCTTCGCGGACGGGGTGGTGCTGGCGGGCCGGGACCGATGTCGCGGAGTCCTGCGCGCGGGGCCGGGGTACGGGATCGGCCGCGGGGGACGGCGGCTGCGACGGCATCGCCGAGAGCTGGTCCGAGGATGAAGTCAGGGGCGTCTCTTCGGCGGTCGGGGTGGAGGGGGACGCGACCGACACCGACAACAACTCCCGGACGATCTCCTCGGCGTGCTCATGGCGCGGGCGCATGTCGGAGACGCTGATGCCGTAGGGGGCCAGGACGCGCGGGAGGAGGGAGTCCTCCCACTGCTGGATGCGGCGAGGGCCCGGACAGGACTTGGGGATGGGAGTCCAGGGGCTCGGCGAACCGAGGAGAGTGTGGTGGGCCAGGCCGGGGTCGGCAGCCGTGCGGCAGGCCCGGTGTGCGATGGCGGGGTGGGCGCGCATCAGCCACCAGTGGAGGCGGATCAGGGCGTCCAGCTGGGCGTCCGTCCAGGGCTCGGAGACGTTCCCCTCCGTCGTGATGGACACCGCGCCGGTGCCGTCGGAGCGGAGGTTGGCGCGGTACGCGGAGTCGGCGGGGGTGGACGTGTCCAGCCACTGGGTGATCTTTCCGGTGGCGGAGACGCCGAAATGGCTCCAGCCGCGGGCGTCGGGCCGGCGGAAGCGGATGTCCGCGGCGGCGAGGGTCGTGTTCGCCGTGTGGACGATGATCTGGGTCGGCTGGAGGGGCGACGGCGGCTTCGGCCCGGCGAGAAGCCGGACCGAGGCAAATGGGCAGAGGGGCACGTCAGTTCTCCTCAGCTCTCCTGGGCGTCCGCGTTCATGTCGGAGAGCGGGGTGGCCAGGGGGTAGAAGACGCGGCGGAGGTCGGAGTGGGAGTTCTCGCCGGTGATCCAGGCCAGCGGGGCGTAGTGGACGTCGATGCCGAGCGGGTGTCGCAGGAGGGGGTCCCCGGCGGCGTCGGTCGGCCACTCGACGGCGCCGGTGACGGTGCGGGTCGGGACCAGCCAGAAGTCGCCGGGGCGGTAGGAGCTGCCAGGGTTGAAGTAGACCTGGAGGCCGTCCTCCAGCTCCAGCCACGTGCCCTCCTCGACGGGCAGGGCGCCGCCGTCGGTGCGCGGACGCCGGCCGGGGGTCCCGGTGGAGGCATGGTCCCAGCGGCGCAGGAAGGGGTGGCGCTCGGGCAGCGCGCCGATGCCGGGGAGCGGCTCGGCGGAGAGGCGGACCCGGCGGCCGGGGAGGTCGATCTCCTCGACGCGCAGCAGGGGCGCGGGCTCGCCGCGGCTGAGGTAGGCGGAGTCGCAGACCTCGACGCGGTCGCCGACGTCCAGGGTGAGCTTGTCGTCGTCACCGAGGGTGGACAGCGCGGCCCAGGTGCCGTCGAGTTCGGCGATCGGGAAGGTGACGCTGCCGTTCTCCCTCGACCACTTGAAGGTCGCGCCCCGCTCGGCCGTTCCGCCCTGGTGGATCTCGATGCGGTAGAGCTGGTTCTCCGGGCCGCGGTAGCGGGCGTCGGGCCGGACCAGGCAGGGCTCGTCCGCCGCTCCCTCCGGCCGCTCGGCGCGGGCGGCCAGAAGGGCGGTGGAGCGCTGGGCGTCGACCCAGTGGTAGAAGGCGTCGCGCACGGTGGCGGCACCGCCGTCGCCGACCTCCAGGTCCTGGGCGGAGAGGGTGAGTACCTGCCAGACGGTCTTGACGCGGGCGGCCGTGTCGGGCATGGCGGCGCCGAGCGCGACCTCGCGGATCTCGGGGTCCTCGACGGCGGTGACGCTGCGGTCCCAGACCTTCAGGTACGCCAGGAAGGGGAAGGGGGCGGGGAGTTTGTCGCTCTGCAGCTCGGGGTCGCGGTAGGCGTCGGGCTGGTTCCAGTACGACCAGGTGGCGGGGGTGGGGGACGGTATGACGCCGTCGCTGTCCGCGCCGTCGCCGTCCAGTGGCCGCGGGCCGCCGCTGGGGACGGCCGGGGCCGGCTGGGGGCGCGTCGCGTCGACCTGGATGCCGTCGACGTAGTAGCGGCCGGCGCCGATGGCGAGGTCGGGGTGGGTGCCGTTGACGTAGGTGATCTCGAAGCCGGGGCCCTCGCCGGGCCGGTCGCCGGGCCTCTTGCCGGGCCCGCCGTCGGTGCCGATCAGGTCGCGGGCCAGGGTGCGGGAGCGGAACAGCTCGATCGCCGCCTGTTCGTTGGCGTCGGCGTCCAGTTGGACACGGCCCTGCTGGGCGAGCACCGCGGAGTAGTGCTTTCCGGGCTGGTGGGTCAGGCGCGAGAAGTCGCCGTACATGGTCCCCTTCAACTTTCTTGTGCTGGTGCGCCGATGGGTGGGTCTGCGTCTGCGTCCACGTCTGGTGGCCGACGGGCGTCAGGTCACGAAGAAGACGCCCGCGTCGGTGCCGGCCGGGGCGAATTCCGCCAGACGGGCGCGGAGGTTGTCGGTGCGCTGCGGCTGGAAGAGGTCGTGGAAGGCGCCCTGCTCGGAGCGGTCGGCGGCGCCTCGGGCGATCTCCGGGGCGCAGCCGCGGGCGAGTTGGGCGTAGGCCGGGGTGCCGTAGCGGAGGCTGGTGAAGCGCGGGCGGACCCGGTCGCTCTCGGCGGCGGCCAGTGCCGGGGCGTCCGCCTGTGGCAGCCGGCCGCTCTCGACGAGCTCCTGGACGGTCTCGCGGACGAGGTCCGGCTGGCAGCGGTAGCGGCGCGGGGTGCGCGAGCCGGGCGGCACGTAGCTGAAGCGGAGGCAGCCGACCGAGCGGCGGGCGACGTTCATCCGGCCGGTGAAGACACAGTCCTCGGCGATGTCGACGGCGTGCGTGTGCACCTCACCGATCACGGTGGTGCGGTAGGCGTGCAGGACGGCGTGGGCGTGGCGGCAGTCGGGGGCGGAGAGTGCCTCCAGGTCGGAGGCGGTGGCGTCCAGGATGCTGTCCGTGATGTGGATCGGCAGCGGGTCGTCGTCGACCTCGTCGCCGACGACCTGGATGGTGCCGAGGATCGACCGCTCGATCTGGACGCAGGCCGTGGTGCGGTCGAGGACCAGGCTCGGCTCCTCGGGCGAGTGCGGTGCACAGCGGTCGGTGAGTGACCAGCCGGGCACCAGGGTGCAGTGCCGGATGACCAACTCGCCCAGCGGACCGGTGACGTTGACGCCGCGACCGGTGATGAGAAGGCCGTCGAGGACCATACGGCCGCCCGGCACCCCCCTCGAACCGCTGCCGGTACCACGGATGTTGAGGGCGTCGGGTCGGTTGCCGTACCAGTCGAGCAGGCGGATCACCGGGCGGGTGCCCTCGGCGGCGCGCAGTTCGAGGCGGTCCTCGGGGTCGAGGGCGAAGTCCAGCTGCTCCTGGTAGGCGCCGCTGTGGGTGATCTGGATGATCGCCTCGGCCCCGGCCCTGCCCTCGGACTTGTCGGTGCGCCACTGCTCGTAGGCGTCGGTGATCCGCTCGAAACGGCGGCCCGGGCCGACCCGGTAGACGGCGGCCTCGGGCGGGGTGACGCGGTCGCGCGGGTACTGGCCGCCGCCCATGTCGTCTGAGAACGCGTGGTGATAGCTGGCCCAGACGCCGCGCGTGGGTGCCGAGCGGGCGCCGAAGGCGATCCGCCCGAGCTCGGGGTCGACGGCGACCTGGCCGTACCTGGGCCGGTAGTGCCAGCCGGAGAGGTCGGCCACCACGATGTCGGAGAGCGGGACGGGGGTGAAGTCGTCGTCGCGCCAGATGGCGAAGCTCTTGCCCGGACCGTAGAAGTCGCTGAGGCGGCTGGTGAGTTGACGCCTCGTTATGTAACCCGGGACGTTGTCGATGGTGGCGATGTGCGTCACCGAGGGCTCCGGCTCGGGGAGGGTGACGAGCGGGGTGTCGTTGCCGAGGATGGAGAAGGTGTAGTGGTTGCGGGCCCGGTCGAGGCAGTAGGCCGGACCGCGGGAGATCGCGTACGGCTTGAGACGCCAGACGAAGAGGCCCACGCCGGCCGGGGTGACTCCGCCCTGGCGGCGGGTGGCGGCGGCGCGGCGGACGTCGGCGGTGCGGGCCGAGGTCTCGAAGGGGCTGCCCAGCAGGTCGAGGGCGGCGCCGTCGCGCAGGTCGGCGAGGCGGCCACGGCGCAGGCGGCGGTGGTCGGCGGACGTCTCGTCGGCCCGCAGGAGGCGCACCGGCTGGGTGGTGGCCAGGAGCCTGGAGAACTCCACCGCGCGGGCCGGCCAGTCGGCGGTGGAGGCGCTGATCTCTTCCAGCACGGCGAGTGTGCCTTTGCGGCGGCGGCCCGCGACCGTGTCGGCCACGTCGCGGCGCGGGGCGAGGCGGGCGGCCAGGCCGGGGTCGGTGCTCAGCATGTCCTGGTAGCCGGGAAGCACCTGGTAGCCGACGAGGTCGCCCAGGTAGGGCAGGACCCAGTCGGCGGCGGTCTCCACGAACCAGTCGTCGTAACTCTGCTCGACGGAGGTGCGGATCAGGTCGATCTGCTCGGAGATGACCGCGAGCAGGGCCCGCAGCGGCTCGCCCGACCGGGCGTCGCGGATGCGGTACCAGTCGGGGAGCAGGTCGAGCAGGCCGTCGGGGTCCCGGCTCATGCGGAGGCCTCCTTGAGGATCAGGGTGTCCGGCAGGTCCGGGGAGAGCACGGCGAGCTGCGCCGGGCGGATCCCGCGGAAGACGACCACGCTGCGGGGCGGCAGCAGGGGCTGGGTTCCGGTGAGGTCGGGGTTGAGGCGGAGCAGTTCGACCAGGGAGATCCCGTACTGGGCCGCGATGTCGGTCAGGGTCTCCCCCGCCGGGTCGGTCACCCGGTGGCGTTCGATCCGGTGGCGGGCGGGCTGCGCCGCCACCACGTCCTGGGGGACGGTGAGTCGGTCGCCGAGCCGTTCAAGCGCTTGGGGGGTGAGGTCGCCCGGGACCCCGGTCAAGGCGGTGACCTCGATGTGGTCGACGCCGGGGACGAAGTGGGCGGTGGCCAGTACCTCGGAGAGGTAGGCGGGCTGGGCGAGTTCGCGCGCGTCGAAGCCGAAGCGGGCGAGGAGGGCGGAGCGCAGTGCGGGCTCCACCTGTTCCCAGTCGTGGTCCTGGCCGACCGTCACCTGCGCGGCGAGGAGGAGCAGGACCTTCTCGCGGACCGCCACCTGCACCGGCAGCCGGAGGTCCCCGTACTCGGCGAGCGAGGCGCGCAGGGCGGTGAGCAGGCCGGAGTCGGCGGCGATCGGGATGTCGTCCACGCCGGCGACCGTGACATGCACCAACTGTCGCTGCCCGTCGAAGAGTTGGGCCGCAGCGGCGCGGCCGATGCCGGCTCGGGCCCGGGTGAAGTCCGCGTAGTCGGGGACGGAAACCAGGCGGTCCAGCGCCGAGACGGCCAGCGGGACCTGGCGGCGCCGCGGGGTGAAGCCGCGGGTGAGGGTGCGGGTGTCGGTGATGCCCGCCGTGCCTTCGGGGTCGGCCCCGCCGGTGGCCGGCAGCGGGTTGGTCACTCCGGTCACGCCGAGCGGGCGCGTGGCCAGCTGGGTGATCTTCTCGGCGGCGAGGTTGGCGGACCTGCCGATGCCGGTGCGGTAGGTGGCCCGGACGTTCTCGTGGCCGCCCGGCAGGCGGGAGCCGTGGACGCCGTCGCCGAAGGTGACCCGGATCCGGCCGTCCTCGGTGGTGCTCGTGGTGTAGACGCGGTCGTGCGGGCCGGCCGCGGCGAGGGTGTCCACCTCGTGCCAGAGGACTCCGTCGACGCGGATACGCAGGGTGCTGGCCGCGCCCTCGGGGGTGTCGGCCGCCAGCCAGGTGAGCGGGGCCTGCCAGAGGACGAAGCTCTGGCCGGCCTGGCTCGCGTCGCCGCTGCCGATCGGTTCGTCGCGGGTGGCACCCTGGGTGGCGCGGACCACGTTGCCGTAGATCTTCACCGTGGAGCGCTTGTAGCGGTAGGCGAGCGGGGCGGTGAGCATGAGGGTGGTGCGGACCGTGTCGCCGGGCAGGGCCGGATCCACGGCCTGGACGGCCTGGAGGACCATGGCCGGCTCGCTGCCGTGCACGCCCGGGGTGCCGGGGATGTCGGTCCGCTCACCGGAGACGACGATCCAGCGGCCGGGAGCCAGGCCTTGGTGGAGCTGGGCCAGGTCGATCAGGTCGCCGCCCACGTCGTCGGTGAGCGGCTCGTCGGCCAGCCGGAAGCTCTCGCCGCGGGCGTAGACGCTGGTGTCACGGATGTGCGAGAGCAGGGTGTCCCTCTCGTCCAGCCAGGGGTCCTCCAGGGTCAGCTCGGTGACCTTGCCGGTGATGCCGAAGTCGGCGCGGGAGAGCACGCGGACGCCGCTCACCCGGGTGATGACCCTGGAGAGCGCGGGATCACCGGGGACACCGCCGGTCACGCCCTTGCGGGGGCGGTCGACGGCGATCCAGCTGCCGGGGGCGATGCCCTCGTAGACCGCGTCGAGCGCGAGCACATTGCGTGAGGTCAGGCCGAGTTGGGAGGCGAGGCTGATGCCGACGGAGGCGGGACTGTCGCCGGTGGAGCGCTGCACCGTGACCTGGTAGGCGCCCTGCGGGACGGTCAGCTGGTCGCCGGGGGCGAGGTGGAAGTCGAGCGGCTCGGGCAGCGGGGGGGTGGGGCCGTTGCCGTCGCCCTCGTCGGTGGTGCCGGTCGCGGTGATGGTGACGTGGATGCGGCCGTCGTCGCCGGGGCGGGAGACGAAGACGTCGCGCTCCGGGAGGTGGGCCTGCAGGCGCGCGGTGACACCCTGCTCCTGACCGGCCTCGAAGACCCGGCGCAGCGCCGACTCGTCGCCGGTGGTGGCGAGTTCGATCCGGCCGGGGCCGAATTCGTGCGAGCCGTCGTCCTGGGGGAGAGTGAAGTTCAGGCTCACCGATCCGCCGGCCTCGGTGTAGCTGAACGCGACGCCATGGGGGGTGGTGCCGTCCGTGTCGTAGTCGACGCGGATGCCGGTGAGCTTGGAGCCGGTGAGCGGCCAGTCGGCGTAGCTCTCGACGCGGCCGGAGGCGTCGTAGACCGGCTTGAGCGGGGCGGTGGCGCCGAAAGGCGTCGCGGTGACCCGCATGGCCTGCGCGTCGAGCAGTGCGAGGGGCGCGCCGAGGTCTGCGTTGCCCCAGGCGGAGTAGAGGCCGTCGCGCAGCCGCGGGTCGAGCGCCGTGAGCAGCTGGGCGCCGAGGTCGGAGCCGGGGGCGTAGCTGCGCTGCGGATCACGGGGGAGGGAGCGGGCGTCCGGGGGCAGGCCGGCCGGCGGGGTGCGCAGGGCGGAGAGCAGCGGGCCCAGGCCGGCCAGGGCCGGATCGTGCACCTCGCAGGGAGAGTCCCCCGGCTCGCTGCCGGGAGCTCCGGGAGGCGAGGCGACGTCAGGCACGTGTGATACGGCGGCGGTGCGCGTGCCGGTCCCGGCTGTGGCCGGTTGCGGCGGTTGCAGACCGAGGGCCTGGGCGCGCAGCCGGGTCAGTTCGGTGTCGAGGGCCTCGAACCAGTCGGAGACGTCCCGGTAGTCCTGCCCGTAGGCCTTGGCCTCGCGCAGCCGGGCGAGGGTCTGCGTCAGCCGGTCGGCGAGCTTCGGCGGGGTGTCGAGGGTGTCCAGTTCGCTGCGCAGCGGGGCCAGCACCTGGTCGTCGAAGTCGCTGACGATGCGGCTGTGTTCGGGCCAGGGATTGGGGTTGTGCTCCCCGCCGGGGGTGATCCAGCGGGTGAGTACGGCCTTGATTCCCTGGAGGGAGGGCAGTGCGGCCTGTGGCAGGCCGATGACCGTGGTGCCGCTGTCCCGGTCAACGCTGACGCCGGGGACCGTGACGAGGATGCGCTGGCTGCGGTCGGCGGCGCGGTCGGCGCTGAAGATGAAGAGCAGCTGGTCGCCCTGCTTGATGTTGTTGGTCGTGCCTGCGGCGAACAGGTTATTTCGCTTGGCGAGTTGGGCAGCCGTCAGCTGGTAGGGGCGCCGCTGGAGGACCTGGAGCTCGTTCCAGGACCAGCGGGCCGTGAGGTCCTCGACGGTCTCGAAGGACTGCGGCTCCTCACCCTGGCCCGGGACGCTCTGCGAGCGTGTGCCGCGCGGGACGACGACCGTGGCCTCCTGGCCGCTGCGCGGATCGCGGTCCACGGTGTACGCCAGATAGGTCTCGGCGGCGACGCCCGGACGGGGCTTGTGGCCGACCAGGCCGCCGAGCAGGGCGAGCGAGCCCTCCTCGGTGGCGGTGCGCAGGTAGCCTTCGTTGGCGATCCGCTCCGAGTAGAAGGTGAGGACGTCGCCGACCACGGCCGCGGCGTCGACCAGTGCGATCGCCGGGTCGTCCGGTGTGCGCACGGTGAGGCCCCGCAGGGCGGGGTAGGCCGGGCCCGACAGCCGCTCCAGCATCGCGGAGACGAAGCGCCCGTACTCCCCCACCCGGTAGCGCACCGCGTCCAGGCCCGGCGGGTTGAACACCTCGACCGGCGTCGCCGGGTCGGCTCCGCCGCGACCGCAACCGCAGCTGCACGGGGTGCCGGTCATCGTCCGCCTCCGATCTCGATGCTGAGCCGGCCGTTCTCGGGCCGTGCGGGGTCGTTGTCGCACGCCGCGACCTCAAGCGCGCCCACCGGCAGGACTCCGGCCGCCAACTCGCCCTGGTCGGTGCGGAAGAGGCGTCGCAGACGGGTCACCTTGGCGCTGAGCACACCGGGGACCGCCGCGGCGGCGGCGACCAGGCGGCTGACCCGGACCGGATCGCCGAAGGTCAGTGCGTCCGGGTGGAAGAACCCGAGCCTGCCGTCGGGAAGGCGGCGGTTGCCCAGCACCCGGCGCAACTCCGTGAGCACATGGCCGAGTTGATGGGCGGGGTCCACGCAGACCGACAGCGCGAGGTCGACCGGGACCTGGAGCGCGGGGCGCACCACCAGCTCGTGGCCGATGCGACGGTAGGGCAGCAGGCTGTGCTCGACGGCCCGCAGCAGTGCCTCGCCGGGCTCGGGGAAGTCGACGGCCCCTGCGGGGCCGCCCGCCACGGCGGCCCTCGGGCGCTCCACCGCCTCGACGGCGACGTGCATCTCCTGGCCGCTGCCGGTCCAGCGCAGTTCGGCGGCGGCCCGGCGCACGCCCGGGACCCGCGCGGCCAGAGCCGCGTAGTCGCCGGGGGTGATGGCGCGCCTGAGCTCGCGGTGCGGGGCGAGCGGGGCGAGCCGGCGCACCTCTTCGATCGCCTCGGGCTCGGTGCCGCCGACGGCGGGGAGCGGGTTGCGGACCGCCGTGACCGCCTCGAAGGCGGCTCGTCGGGAGCGCGCGCCGCGGCCGCTGTCCTCGCTGCCGCGGCAGATGACGAGGTGGTTGATCGCCTCGGCGCCGACGTTGCCCGATGCGCCGTTGCCGACGCGGTAGGCGACCTCCAGTGTGGCGCCGGGCGGGGGCGGCGCGCCGTGCTTGCCGTCGCCGAAGCGCAGGGCCAGGCGTCCGTCGTCCTCGACCTCGCCGACCATGTGGTGGCCGCGCGGGCCGTCGGCGAGCAGGTCGCGGCGGGCCGTCCACACCCCGTCGCCGGCCTGGGCGCGGACGGCGGGCAGCGCGGTGCGCGGGTCCTGGCGCAGGCCGTCGGCGGCCGGTCCGGCGAGAACGGGGTCGCCGGGGTCCAGTTCGGCGGCGTAGCGCTCGCCCCAGCTCTGGGCGATCTCCCACGCCACGTAGCGGTTGAGCACCGTGCCCGCATGGGCGCGGGCGGTGAGCACCTCCAGGCGGCGCAGCTTGCCGGCGAGGAGGCGGGTCCGGCGGTCGTAGAGCTCCCGAAGGGCGCGGCCGGGGTGCTCCTCGATGCGCAGGCGCTGGATCGTACGGGCGCCGAAGGCCACGGTCAGCTCGTCGATCTCGCCCTCGGTCGGCGGCTCACCCTCCTCGGCGCGACGCCACAGCTCCTCGATCCGCTCGCCCAGGCGGGTGGGTACGGCTGCCAGCCGGTCGGCCTGGCCTGCGGCGATGCGAGCGGGGTCGGGGTAGGGGGTGGCCTGGGTGACGGGGGCGTAGCGCAGGACCGGGCGGAAGCGGGGGGTGATCGCCGGGTAGGTGGTCTGGGCGAGCAGTGTCTCCAGGGCCTGGGCCTGCGCGTCGGCGGTGGAGGGCTGGACGCGTTCCTCGACCGTGGTGCCGGGGGCGAGGACGACGGATATGCCTGCGCGGGCGACGGCCTCCGCGCCCAGCAGCGGTGCCAGGTCACGTACCTGATCAGGCGTCAGCGGGCGCCCACAGCGGGTCTGTTCGAGCACGGCGTGGACGGCTTCGGCGGCAGGGCTGCCCTGGGTGCGCTCGTCGGAGCAGCCGAAGACGGTGGGGCCGCAGGGCCTGAGTTCGGCAGGCGCGGGCGGGACCGCGAAGCGCTCGGGGGCGCCGCCGCAGAAGGTCAGCGAACGGCCGTGGTCGACCAGGACGACGTTGCCGCGGGCGACGCTGACGTCCGTGATGAGGGCGCAGTCGAGCCCGCCGCGGGCGGACAGGCACAACGGGAAGGTCAGCGCGTCTCCCTGGCTCCAGGCCACTTCGACGATCGGCTGCTCGTACAGCTCGTCCTCACCGGGGACGACCGAGGTGAGCCGGACCACCTGGCGGTGTGTCGGGTCCGCTCCGGCGGGTGTGCCGGTGCGCGGGCCGAGGACCTCCTCCAGGACGAGCAGATCGCCGGGTTTGAGCTTCAGTCCCCGCTGCGGGGTGTCCATGAGGGTCGCGGCGGTGGTGCCCTTGGGCAGGAGGCACTCCTCCTCACCCCAGGTCCAGAAGCGGATCTCGTTGTGCTCGGGACGGAGTTGGACGTCGGCGCCCGGGTTCAGCGGCTCGAAGATCTCCAGACCGACGGGGAGGTCGGCGAGGGCGTCCAGGTCCTCGTCGGCGATGACCGTGCCGAAGTCCGGGCGCTCCTGCGGTCCCAGGCGCGACACGTCGATGGCGGCGAAGCGGAACTCACCTCTGGGCAAGGAACATTGACGGTCCGTCTGGAGGGACACGAACGCGCGGGCGTTGCAGCCGTCGTGCATCGCGTAGTCGATCAGGCGGACGTGACGGCGGACCGAGACCCTACGGCGGGCCGTGGCCAGGTACGCCTCGGTGGCCACCGCGTCCTGGTGGTAAGAGAGTTGATCGCCCGCGTAGGCGAGTAGCTCGACCAGGGCCGTGCCGACGTCGGGGGCGTGGCGCTCGACCCAGCCGGGGGCGGTCAGGCTCATCCGGTCCAGGATCAGCCGTCGCAGGCTGTCGTAGTCGCGCGCGGTGTAGTCGATGACCGGGTGGCGGGCGTACTGCGGGGCGCAGTCCTCCTCGTCCCCGCCGCAGTCGTACGGGCTGGGCCCGCCCTGGTCGAAGGTGAACTCGACGGCGGCGTACCGGACATCGAAGCCGCGGCGCGGCTGTGTGCCCGGCCGGCCGAAGGCGTCGGTCTCGACGACGCGGAGCCGGTAGGGCGAGGCGTCCCCCGCCTTGTCCAGGGTGACGAACATCCGGTCGTCGAGCTCGGGGTCGTCCTCGCGGACGATCTCGACCGCCAGGGCGTGGATGTCCCTGATACGGCGGCCGCCTTCGACACGTATGTGATGATGCGTCAGATGGTGTGGCGCCTTGCCGAGAAAGGTGACGATGAGCGTACGGCCGTCGTCACTCGTCTCCACCTCGTCCACGCCGTGCAGGCGCGCGGCACGGACCGCGCCGCGGCGCCGGTCGCTCCGGCAGTCTGTGCTGCTCACGCGGCTACCCCGCTCCCCTCGAACACATCGGTCCGTCGCGACCCGGTGCGCCGGACGGTATAGGCCAGGTGCACCCGCACCACGTTCTCCTCGCTGACCACGTCGAGCGCGTCCACCTCGATCACGTCGCCGAGCCAGCGCTGCAGGGCGGCCTGGACGGAGAGCTGGAGCGCGGAGGCCAGCTCCGGGCTGTTGGGCGCGAAGACCAGGTCGAGCAGCCCGCAGCCGAAGTCGGGGCGCATCACCCGCTCCCCCGGGCTGGTGAAGAGCAACTGCTCGATCATGTCGCGGACGTGGCCGTCGTAGTCGCTGTCCGCGGTACGGCCGCGGCTGTCGACGTGGAAGGGGAAAGCGATGTCCGTGCGGGGCGGGTACGGCTGCGGCGCGGGCAGCTGGATGACGCGCTCGGCGGGGGCACCGGCTGCGGCGGCCGCGCCCGCCGCGCCGGTCCGGCGGTTGCGCGGGCTCATCGTCCCACCACCCGCTGCTGTACGACGGTGACGTTCGGCGGGCCCTGTGTCGCGCCCTCGGCCGTGTGGCAGAGCGCCGTCGAGTCCTGCAGCAGGGCGGGCGAGCCGTTGACGCGGATGCGCGCGGAGGTCCCCGTCCAGCGGACCGTCGTGCAGGGGTCGGCCTTTCCACCGGCGGTGAAGGTGCAGCCGGTCACCGTGTAGACGTCGGCCTCGGTGGCGGCCGGGCTGCCGTCGACGAGCACCCGGGACTGGGCGGGCAGGACGTTCGCCTGCCCGCCGTGCGGGCACATCACCGTGGCGCTGATGGTGACAAGATTTCCGGACACGTGAACTTGGCCTTCCCCCGTCGGAATTCAGGTGATGGTGAGCGCGTCGTTGTTGATGGTCACGGTCGGCCCCACGAGGGAGATCACCGCGCCCTGGCCGTTGCTGATGTGCACCCCCGTGTCGTCGATGACGATCGACGCGCCGGAGGGGTGCTTCAGGGTGATGCCCTTGCCGCCGGGCTCGTCGGAGAGGACGATCTGGCGCCGACCGGGCGTCTGGAGCACCACGTTCGGGTCGTTGCCGGTGGTCATGGCGTCTTCCGGTACCTCGTGGAAGCCGCCGTACCAACACCCCGTCCAGATGGGGTAGCTGGGGTCGCCCTGCTCGAACTCCACCCACACACCGGCGTCCACCGGCGGCAGATGGAACTGCCCCATCCCGGGACCGGCCAGCGGGAAGCACGGCATGGCCCAGGTCGAGGTCACGTCGCCGAGCACGTCCGGGACCTGGACCTGGAGCCGGCCCACGCGCATGGGGTCGGCGTTGCTCACCACGGTGCCCCGGTACTTGCCGAGGTAACGGGTGGGTTCAGCAGCCATTCTCTGTCTCCTAGGGGACGACCGTGGGCTCCAGTGCGATCAGCCCCTCGCGAGCAAGGGTGAAGTTCTGCGTGTACGAGCCGCGTTGCAGGTTGTGGGTCACGGACTTCACGTAGTACCGGCCGTCGTAGGTGATCCCGGCACCACGGACGCCGACCAGTTCCCGGGCGCGGAGCACGTATCCGTACCGGACCACGTCCAACTGCCCGGAGCCGGTGACGGCGTCGGCGGATTCCGCCGCCTTGGCGAGGGCTTCGGCGATGCCCTGTCCGCTGTCCTTCTTCGCGGTGTCCCCGATGACGGTCTTCTTCAGCGCGGGCGCCGGGCGCCGCGCCAACGGCGGGCGCAGGATGCTCACTTCGGGCACGGGCAGGATGGCCGAGACGCGCGTGGCCGGCAACTGGATGCGCGCCTCGGGCTGCTCCCGCGCGGTCCCGTCGAAGGCGAAGGTGAGCTGGTCGACGTTGGAGAGCCCGTCCATGTTGACGTTCAGCGCGTGCTGCGGCTCGCCGAGGCGGACCTCCGGCCCCCAGTAGGCGCGGCTCTGCCCCGGGACCGGCCCCGGGTCGAGGAAGAAGGCATAACCGTTCGCCTGCGCCAGCTGGTTGATGTAGGCGAGGTCGGTGCCCTTCTGGAAGTCCACGCGCTGAGTGGGCATGGGGGTCTGCGGGATGAGCTCCGGGATGACCAGCGGGGTGATCCCGTACTGGGCGTACTGGGCGATGATCGCCTGGACGCGGGCAGCCGGGGACATCGCGGGGTACGGGACGGCGGCACGCTCCTCCAGGTCCATCAGCACGGTCAGGTCCTCGCCGGTGACCGTGAGCGTCGACTGGCCCGGCTGGTTGCTGATGCCGACTTCCTGGCGAATGATGACACCGTCCATCAGCACGGTGGGGGTGCCCTGGACCGTGATCGTGATGATGACGCGCGTCTTGGGATCGAAGGAGCCGCCCGGCAGCAGACTGCGGCTGATCAGGCTGTCCTTCGCCAGGTCGAACGCCAGCTGGAAGCCGCTGCGCTGCCCCGACGCCACCGTCACCTGCACGGAGAGGAGCGAGTCCGCGACCTCCTGCGCGACA
Source organism: Streptomyces camelliae (assembly GCF_027625935.1). Classification (NCBI taxonomy): domain Bacteria; kingdom Bacillati; phylum Actinomycetota; class Actinomycetes; order Kitasatosporales; family Streptomycetaceae; genus Streptomyces; species Streptomyces camelliae. Next base: position 7,922,679 of record NZ_CP115300.1, on the reverse strand, counting down.
GGTACGGCCAGCTGCGGGCCCATCATCAGCGTCAGATGGATCGGCCCGGTCGTGATCGGACCGTTCTCAGCCATTCACCCCTCCGGGCACGCCGCTGGGCAGGGTGATCCGGATCCGCCGGCCCGGATCGCTGGTCAACTCCCTTGGGTCCAGGACCAGGTTGGCGTCCGCGATCCGCCACCACTGCTCCGCGTTGCCCAGGTAGCGGGCGGCGAGGAGGTCGGGGCGGTCGCCGGTGCTGACGGTGTGGGTGGCCAGGTCCGCCATGCCCTGCGGGTCGGGCAGGAGGCGACGACGCAGGTAGGTGATCTGATGGCCGTCCGGTTCCGTGAACCGGGCGGTGCCCAGTCCGTAGTAGCGGCTCGATCGCGGATAGGCGGTGGTCGCCTGGGTGAGCGCGACCGCGTCCAGCGGATTCTCCAGTGACGCCATGGTTGATCAGATCCCTCCCAGTCCGCTTCCGCTCAGCCCCAGCGCGCTGAACCGCCGGGTCGCGGCGGGACCCGCCAGCCGCTCCTTCTGCGCCAGGTACGCGAGGTAGAGCTCGTACCCCCGGTTGGTGACCGGCAGATCACTGACCGTCAGCACCCGCAGTGTGATGGCCACTTGAGCCCTGATCGGATTGAGGTCGACGTCGAACGCCTCCTCGGTGATCGAGAACTCGGTGAGCCTGACCGGTACGACGCGCTTGTTGCCCCAGGTGAAGAGCGTCAGCGGCGCCTCGACGGGGGTGATTTCCAAGGTGCCGCGGGCCGCCAGCGCTTCGAGCTGCCGCAGGCTCGCCGACGACGGGCTCACCAGCATCTCCAGCACGGCGAGCTGCGGATGAATCCCGTTCGGCGCGGCGACATCCAGCTGATCGGTCGCGTCGATGTCAGCGGTCAGCTTCCACGTCTCGACGGCCGGCCCCTTCAGCCGCAACGCCTCCGTCCGATCCCCGGACGAGTTGTCAGCCCCGGCGGCCTGGGGAGCGATACTGCGCTCCAGGCTGTCGGGGTTGAACTGGAGGACGATGATGTCATTGGGGGTTCCGCGCTGGGGGTCGATGATGACGAGGCCGGAGCGGATGGGTTTGGGTATGTCGGCGTAGCTGCTCACTGGGCACCATTTTCTGCGCTCTCAAAAACCGAGACCACCTGTTCTGCCTCCCCCCGCACGCGAGCGTCGGTGTCGCCTGAGGCAATGATCCGCAACTCGGGAAGCAATTGCGGCCATTCCATATATGCGGCAGTTCGCGCTGCAGCTGCTCTGATCATGGGGTGCTCATCACGCAGCGCAACCATGAAGGCATCGAAGAACTCGTCATCAAAAGCCGCAGGAGCGCCGAGCCCCAGACGGAACAGCGCACCCACACGCTCCATCGGAGGGGCTTCTGCATAGACTTGATCGATCAGCTCGGCCGAGCTCCATGCATCTACCTCTGCATCAATCCTACGGAAGGCATCCGTGACACCATCGATCCTGGACCCACGAAAGAAGCAGCAAAACTCCCCGGAGGCCACGTCCTCAACACAATGAAAGGTCGTTTCATCATCAACCGCCCATACGAGTTCTACGGCTTTCCGATGCCCTCCGCGAGAGCCGAGGGAGGCCCACCCGTGCTGTGTCGCTACCCGCTCCGCCTGGGAAGGGTCAGGATGCCGGAACACGAGCCTACGACTGCGATGGAAAACAGCACCATCCATGCGGCAGCCCTCCTTTCAAAGTGTGCAGAAAACCCTAGAGACCGTACGTATTCATAACTTGGGTCTCGATATGTTTGAAAACCCTTTCCTTGACAGTCCTGGGATCCATTCCATCCGCAATGTCCACACTATACTCGTTCAGCCACGCCTGGATGAAGTTTATTTCACGCTCGGCGAGCTCTTCGCCGCTAATTGAGTGCACCCCCGATTTGGTCGTGTGCCCAAGTATGCCCCGCCTCATCCTGCGCCTCATATTATTCACCAGCTTTCTTCTCGCACCTCGCTCCTCCAGATCCGAAAGCCTGTTTATCTCAGCCCGTTCGTTCTGCACGCGTGCGCCGAGATCGGCCAGTTGCCTCTCCCTGTTCGCCCCACCCACCCACGCTCGCTTGCTCACTGCGGCCGCTTGCGCCCCCTTGGGAGCCATCGGATACCCCTCGATGGCCTTGATGATCATTTCTCCGTCCTTCTTGGTGGCAGCTCGTGAAATCATTTGGGCCAGCATTGCCGCATGGACCCTGGCGCTCTCATCCCGTCGCTTCTCAGTCCATGCAGTGAGCTTGATGAGAAAGCGACTTTTCAGAAGCTGCATCTGGCTCAGATTTTTATTCGGAGCCGCTCCGCGGAAAATGTTGAGGTAGTCACGTCCGACAGCAAGGAGATCAGCGCTCTCATTTTCCTCCGCTATGATCTCCTGGTATTCGAGGTCTCGCCCTCTGGCCTGATCCGGTGTGCGCCGGTATATGTGACTGTTGGCGCCGCCCGGTTCCTCGACAGTCGTATCACCAGCATTTTCGTTCGACGCCCAGGCCAAGGTCCACCGGCCCGGCACCGACACTTCTTTCTCCTGGCCGTCCTTTTCTCGACGTTCTGTCGTGGGCTCCGGGAAGAGTCTGTCCCCCTGCAGCGAATCCAACCGGTCCACCATATGGCCGACTCCAGCGGCACGCCCGAATTCGACCCGATTCACACTGCCATCGCTTCCAAAAGCCACGTTGGCCGGATGCGATCCGCGCCTGCTGAACTCGATACGTACCTTGTTGGCCAACTGCTGCACAAATTCGAGCACATCTCGTGGGTCGAGCCTGACGTTCGTGCCCGGAACCACAAGCTCGGGCGGGCTTGCCCACGCCTTGATATCGAAACGCTGCGCGCCCTCCGCTGCGACGCGCGAAAGTCGGTACCAAAGCCGCATGCCGCCCATGACCGCACGGAGCACGGTCGGGTGGACGCCTCGCCGAAGCATCGACGTGAAGAGCGGCTTCATTCGCGCAACGGCTCGCGCGAGCCGGTCGTCATGCCGTTTCGCGCGCCTCTGCGCCCGCTGCTCCTTCCGCTTGTTCCACCACTCGCGCAACTGGTCGCGCTTGCGCTTGTAAGCGTCGCGAATTTTGTGGGCAGCGTTGCCGATCGCGCGGCCGAGCTTACTGTTCTTCAGCTTGCGACCAAGTGCGCGGGCAGCGTTGCGCGCCTTCCCAAGGGCCGCTTTCACGGCGCCCTTGGCCCGGTTGAGTGCTCGACCCGCGCGGGATACCGGACGACGAGGTCGGGCGGGCGCGTTCGCCTCCTCCGGCTCGCGGGGCTTCCTGGGCCCTTCGGGTTCGTGGGGTTTCGAGGACTTGCTCTCCGACTGGAACTTGGGCTCGTGCGACTTCGAGGTCTTGGAGGCCTCGGGGCTCGGCGCATGCGGCTCCTCGTGGTGAGGGGCCGTCTCATGGGGCTCGCCGGGCCGCTCGTGAGGATGGGCGAAGAAATCCGGTTCGGCGGGTCGGCGGCCGGACGGCATGCGCTCGCGGAGTGAGGACATCGCGTTGCGCAGGCCCGTCCGAGCCCGGTTGACGGCGGTGCCGACGGCCTTTCTCGCGCCCTTGCCCGCCTTGGCCAGGGCCTTCAGGATCTTCTGGGCGAGGGCCTTGAGCTTGGTGCCCACGGCCTTGCCGGCGCCCTTGAGCTTGGAGAGGAGGTATTGGGAGACGAATTCCAGGAGGGCGACGACACCCGCTGCGACCGCCTCCGCGAAGAGGCAGGCGGCCGGGCCCGCCTTCACCGCCTTCAGGAAGGCGAAGAACTTGCCGAAGGCGGCGATGATTTTGCTGATGGTTCCCCAGGCGGCCATCAGTCCCTGAATGATCGTCATGATCGCGCCCGCCGCAGGCACGATCATCGAGATGACCTTCTCGATGATGATCTGCGCGAGCATCATCGGAAGCGCGGAGATGATCGCTTTCCAGGCCATCTGGCCGATCTTCTTGAGGGAGATGCAGCCCTTGACGAGGATGTTCAGGAGGGTGGACGTCAGGCCGACGACGGACTCGACCTTCTGGTCGAACCAGGCCTTCACCGCCGTCTTGACCGCGCCCCAGAGGTGATGCTGGATGCCGTCCCTCGCGGCGGCGCCCATCTTGCTCAGCCAGCCGCCCGGGTCCGGGGCGATGTCCGCGATCAGCGCCGCGAGTTGACCCAGCGCGGCGATGGCGGCCTTGACGAAGTTGATCGCCGCCTCGACCAACGAGCGCACCTGGTTGATGATGGCCTTGAGGGTCGCTTCGGCCAGCTTCAGCAGTGCGTTGAGCGCGGCCCCCAGCCCGTCGAGGAGCGCGTTGACCGCCGCCTTGAGCGTGTCGGCCAGGGCGTTGACCGCCGCGATGGCGCCATCGCGCAGGTCCTCGATGGCCTTGCGGAACTTGTCGCGCAGCGCCGGGAACGCGGCGAGCAGGACGTCGCAGATCTGGATCAGCGTATCGGCGACGGCCTTGATCAGCTGTACGGCGAGCTTGCGGCAGGTGTCGATGACCGAGTCCGCGAACTTCTTGAAGCCGTCGATGATGTCGTTGACCAGCTTGCGGAAGAAGTCGAAGATCTTCGTGACCGCCGACAGCAGCGCGTTGAAAGCATCCTTGATCTTGGATGTGATCCAGCCGAACCAGCCCGAGGACTCGTGCTTCTTCTTCTCCTTCTCGTCCTGGGCCTTCTTCTGCGCCTGCTCGCGGTTGTCCTGGATCTTCTGGTTGTCGCTGGCCTGCCGGTCCTTGACCTGCTTGTTGCTGTCGTCGCGCTTGGAGAGGATCTTCTGGTTGTTCTCCGTGTGCGACTGATCCGCCTGCTTGTCGGAGTCGGCGACCTTCTGGTCCTGCTCCGAGCGCCACTGGTCGCGCGCCTGCTTGGCCTGGACGCCTACCTCACCGCGCTTGGCCGTCTGCTTCCTGGCGTTGTCGGCCGTCTCCTTGTCGATGTCCGACTGGTTCTTCTTGCGCGCCTCGGCCTGCTGCTGCCTGTTGTCGGCCTGGGCGCTGCCCACCTGCCCCTGACCCTGGCCGATCGCCTGCTTGATCTGCGGGCCGCGCTGCTGCTGGACGACGGTGGCCTCGCCGGGCTTCAGCTGCGTACCGGCCTTGCCCCCGCCGCCCCGGCCGCCGGCGCCCCCGGGGACGTTGCCCTTCAGGGTCTCCTGGGGCACGTCCGGGTAGATCTGGTCCTCGCCCAGCGGCTTGGCCGCGTCCTGTCGGCCGGTGTCCTGGATCTCGGAGGTCTTGTCGTTGTACTTGCCGGCCTGCTGGTCCGTCAGCTGCGGGTCGGCGTCACCGGTCAGCTGCACCTGGGGGGCCGGGCCGACAGTGACGTTCAGACCGGGGTCGGTGGAGGGAACGTCGTTGACCGCGTCCTGCATGTTCTGGACGTCATGGGCGTCCGCCTTGCCGGCGTCGGTGTCCGGGACGTTGGGCGTCTGCACCTGCTCGGCCGGGTTCTGGCCCTGGACCTGATTGCCGTCCGCCTTCTGCTGCCGGCCCTGCCCCGGCGGGGCCACCCGCTCCAGCTGACCCGACACCTGCGCGGCCGGGGCCTCCTCCGTCGGCTTGCCCTGCAGGGTCTGCGGCGCGCCGGAGGGGCGCTGCGTGGTCGGCGGGGCAGCCTTGAGCTGGGCCTGCTGCTGCCCGATGGAGTGGTCGACGGCGCTGTCGGCACCGCCCAGGACGGTGACCGTCTGGTCCGGCGGCACGGCGGCGGCCGTACCCAGGGCGGCCTGCGGGTCCTGATCGGAGACGTTGGGCGGAGCCGGGCTCTTCCGCTCCTGAGCGCCGCCACCTCCGCCTCCGCAACCGCCGCCGCTGCCCTCGGGCTTGTCAGCCTCGGTGCTGGGCTCCGGGGACCCCGCGCAGGCACCGCCGCCCGGTTCGAGCGAGGCGCCGGGGGCGGGCTGGGCGCCGAGGGCTCCCGGGGCGTCGGACTGCTGGTCGGCGGGACCGAGGGCCGGGGACTGCGCAGCGGCGCGGACGGGAGCGACGGCGCCCGGCGCGGCCCCCGGTCCCGCGACCGCACCCGCCGGCTCGGGCGCGCCGGCCGGGCCGGCGGCAGCAGCGGCGGAGGAAGGTGCGCGGCCCGGGGCCGATCCCGCGGCGCTGCCTGATCCATAGGAGACGCCCGCCGGTTGCTGCGCGTGCTGCGCGGCGGCCGGCCGCGCGGTGACACGGGCAGGGGTCGGCGCTGCGGGAGCCGGGGCGTGCTCGGCCTCCTGGCGCTCGTTGTGCTCGGCGGCACTCTCCTGCTGGGCCGGGCTGGGGGCGGTCCCCCCCTCGGTCTGCGGAGGTTCGGCCGGCGCTACGTCAGTCTGCCCGCCGGCCTGCGGATGCGCCTCGGCCTCCGGCTCAGCGGCCGGGGAGCCGTCGTCGGCCGGTTGCGCCTGCTCGGGGTCCGGGCCGACCTCCTGCTCGACCGGCTTCTCGGTCTGGAGGTCGTGCTCGGTGCGGTCCCCGGCCGCGTTCTCGGCGACGGGGCCCGGCTGCGGGACCGACTGGGGAGTACGGCGGCCCGGAGCGGGCGGGGCGGTGGCGATGGGGGGCTCGGCGGGCTCGTCGTCCTCGCGCTCACTCTCGCGCGCCGCCTGGACCTTCTCCGCCTTGGTCGGGGGCGGGGCCGGGAAACTGGGGACCTCGGCTGAGGCCGGGGCAGATCCGCCTACGGACAGGTGTATCTGATCGGCCGTCGGCACAGCGGAGACGTCGAGGTCGGTGGAGGGCAGGAAGTCCTCCGGCTTGAGCGTGGCCTCCGCCCCGCCGGTGGCGCCGGGCTTCTCGGCACCCTGCGGACCGCCGATCTCGCTGTCGGCGCCCGGCTCCAGACCCTCGGGCTGCTCCTGCTCGGGGGGTTCGCCGCTCTCCTCGTCGCCCTCCAGGACGCCGTGGCGGACGAGCGAGCCGTCGCGCTGCTCCGCGGTCTTGTCGACCTCCTCCGGGCGGACGGGGCCGGGCTGCGGGGTGGGCAGGTGGTCCGGGTTGTGCGGCTTGCCGCCGGCGACCGGCTGCTTGGTCGCGGACTTCCGCTCGTGCTCCGGCGAGCCCTCGGCCTGCGCGGCGGCCGGCTTGTCCTTGGGGTCCTTGCTCTGCTCGGTCTTCTGCTGCTGGGCCTGCTGCTCCTTCTTGTCCTGCTGGTCCTGCTGGTCCTGTTGGGCCTGCTGGTCCTTGCGGTTCTTGTCCTGGGCGTCCTGGCCGTCGGCCTGCTGCTGACCGGCGGTTGCGCCCTGGGCGTCCTGACCCGGCTGGTCCGCCTGCGCCTGGTCACCGGTGGCGGCGTCGGGCTGGGCGGAAGCGGACCGGCCGGCGGTGGCGCCATCGGTCGTCGAGGACGCGGAGGATGCGGACGCTCCGGAGCCGTCGACGCCGCTGCCGGACGAGGAGGAAGTCCCGTCCGGTCCCTGTGCGTTCCGCTCTCCACGCCTGCGCTGCTCGGAGGGCCTTCGCCTCTTCCGCTCCTCCTGGTGGACGCGCTGCTGCGGGTGCCGGTCCTCGTGCTCCTCCTCGTGCCGTCGACGCCCCTCGGCCGCGTCGTCGCGGTGCTCCTGCTCGGCCTCGCGGTGGTCGCGCTCCCGTACGTCGTCCTGGTCGTGCTCGGCCTCGATCCGGTCGACCGTGTCCGTGACCGGCACCGGAGTGAGCGGGGTGTCCATGCCCTCGGGCAGGTGCGAGGCCTGCTCGGCGAGGTCGAGGACGCGCTGGTAGTCGGAGGAGGGCAGGCGGAGTTCGAGCTTGGCGAGCACCGCCTGCTCCAGCTCCGGGGCAAAGCGCGCCAGTTGCCGGCGGACGCGGCCGGAGGAGTCCGTGGGGTCGCCGCGCAGGGAACGGAGGATGCCGGCGGTCAGCCGGTCCACCAGGGTCGCCGGGTCGAGGCGTTCGCTGCGGAGCCGGTCGGCATCGACGCGAGCGTAGCGGAGCCAGCCGGGGGTGGCGGAGCTGTCCCGCGTGACCTCGGTCCGCCCTGCGTCCGCGCTGCGCGCGCCCTGCTCGGCCTGTTGCTCGACGGCGTCGGTGGGCAGGCTGACGCCGCCGAAGTCGCGGCCTGCACGCAGCCGGCCCGGCTGGTCGGGGGCCTGGACGGTGTGCAGCAGCTCGTGCGCGAGCAGCCGACGGCCGTCCTCGGTGCCGGGGCGGAAGGTGCCCGCTCGGAAGAAGATCTCCTGGCCGACGGTGACCGCGTCGGCGCCGACCAGGTCGGCCAGCGCGGCCGAGTCCTCGTCCGTGTGCACACGTACGCGGCTGAAGTCGTGACCGAGCCGCGCCTCCAACTCCCTGCGGATGCCGGGGTCGAGAGGGTGGCCGGCCCCGCTGATGATCTCCTTGGGCTCGGGCGTACGGGCGGAGCGCTGCGGCTTGCGAGCCTTCTGCTTGGAGCTGCCGCTGCTCTGCCGGCCCTGCGCGGGCGCGTGGGTGCCGCTCATCCGCGCTCCATGCGGCTGTTCGCGGCTCCGGCACCGGCACCCGACAGGCCGGCGTGGACCGCGCGAGCGAGGGCCTCGCCCAGGCGGCGCGGGTTGCCGGTGGCGGGCAGCTCGGGCAGTCCCGAGAGGAGATCGAGTGCGCGGTCGCCGTCGGCGAGCAGGGCGGCCGGGACACCGCGCTCGCGGACCAGCCGGTCCAGCTCGCCGTGGAACGCCTGGCGGACCCGGTCGACGTCGCGCGGGGCCAAGTCGAAGCCGTCGAAGACGAGTTCGGCGATGTCGATGCGGATCGTGGTCGGTGCGGCGGGCACCCGCCGCCGGTCCTCGGTCGCGTCGCGCACGTCGTTCAGACCCACCCGTCCACCTCCGAAGGCGTCAGGGAGCGTTCGAGCTTGAGGTACTCGGTCCGGGCCGCGGCGAGCATGTGCTCCATGCGCACCGGGCTGCCCTCCTCGGCGGCGAGGAAGGCACCGGCCAGCGCGATATTGCGGATCGAGCCGCCCGCGACGGTGAGTTGGGCGAGCCGATCGGGGTCGAGTCCCTCCGTCGGCGTCCGGTCGGGGATGACACGGCGCCAGATCTCGGCGCGCTCCGGCACGGACGGGAAGGGGAAGTCGACGACGAAGCGGATCCGCCGCATGAAGGCGTTGTCCAGGGCCTTCTTCATGTTGGTGGTGAGGACGGCCAGTCCGCGGTAGGCCTCCATGCGCATCAGGAGGTAGCTGACCTCCAGATTGGCGTACCGGTCGTGGCTGTCCTTGACCTCGCTGCGCTTGCCGAAGAGCGAGTCCGCCTCGTCGAAGAGCAGCAGGGCGCCGCCGCGCTCGGCCGCGTCGAAGACCCGGCGGAGGTTCTTCTCCGTCTCGCCGATGTACTTGCTGACCACCTGCGAGAGGTCGATGACGAAGAGGTCGACGCCCAGTTCCCCCGCCATGACCTCGGCGGCCAGCGTCTTCCCGGTGCCGGATCCGCCCGCGAAGAGCGCGGTGACGCCGAGTCCGCGGCGCAGCACGCTCTCGAAGCCCCACTCCTGGTGGACGGTGGCCCGGCGCCGCACATGCGCGACGATCTCGCGGAGAATCGCTCGCTGGCGTTCGGCGACGACCAGATCGTCCCAGCCGGCGCGCGGTTCGACCCGGCGGCCGAGCTCGTCGAGGGCCATGCGGGCCTCCACCAGACCGGCCCGCCAGGCGAGTTGGGTCGGATCGCTGCCACCATTGCGGGAGCCCGACGAACGCCGGACCGAGGTCGCCGCCGCACGGATGACGTGCGCGGGCAGCGAGAACTGGGCGACCAGCCCCCGCAGTCCGCTCTCGGTGACATCCGGGAGGTCCCCCAACGCACCCGACCAGACGTCGAGTTGCTCCTCCGCGCTGAGCGCCGGAACGGTCACCCGCTCGGCGCGGGCGCGAGCCGTCGCCGGACGCGGCTCGTCGGCGGAGAGCACCAGCGGTACGGCCAGCCCGCCGGTCAGGGCGTCGACGGCGGCCGAGGTGTCCCGGGCGGAGAGCCCGGCCGGCGCCTCGCCCAGCGACACCCCCGACGCGCCGTCGTACCACTCCACCAGCAGCGCCGCGGGCAGCAGCACCGCCTCACGCTGCCACAGCCTGGCGAGTCGGTCGCGCTCGCCGGGATCGGTCGGCAGATCCTCGGCAGAGACCGCGTACAGGGTCAGCCCGGAATCGCGGGCCGCAGCGGCGGCGATCTCCCAGCGGGTCTGCCGGTCGGACCCGACCAGCTCGACATGCGGCAGCGCGTCCAGCTCGGCTGCGGCCCAGCCCACGGACACCTCACCCACGGTGCGCTCATGCGCAGCCGGCAGCGCCTCCCCCGACGGGGCGACACGTTGCAGCAACCCGTGCAGGCGTACGTCCAGATAGTCGACGCCGACCAGGAAGTGCAGGATCCGCTCGTCGATCCGGATGCGTGCGGCGGTGAGGGCCACCGTCCCGTCCCTGTCGTCGAGTTCGACCAGCCGCCAGCGGCGCAGCGGTCCGACCGGGGCGAGCGCGCTCCAGTGCGCGTCGGCGAGGGCGGCCAGGGCGAGCGAGAGGGTCGGGTACGGCCGCGCCGGGTCACCGCCGGCCGCGGCGCAGCGGCTCGCGGTGGTGGAGTCCAGTTCGGCGGCGGCGGCCAGGACGAGGATGTCGCGCTCGAAGGGGCTCAGCCCGAAGCAGGAGCACAGGGTGTCCAGGGCGCTGCCGGGCTCCGGGTCCGGGCAGGCGGGCAGCTCGGACCGGGCCTCGGCGGCCGCGCCGGCGCGGTCGCGCCCGGACGCGTGGGCGTCCAGGCGCGCCAGCACCGCCTCCACCGCCATCGACAGCGCCTTGTGGTGCAGATCGTGGCCGCCCGGCACCTTGGCCTTCTCCCCTCCCATGGCCGTTGCTCCGCTCCCGCTCAGCCGGCTTCGGGCACCGCGTGCACGGTGCGCGTCTTGACGGGCTTGGCCTCGACCGGGGTCGAACGGCCGTCGATCAGCACGGCAATGCCCTGGTAGATGAGGGAGAGGGCGTAGGGGGTGTTGTTCTGGTAGAGCATCCCCCAGAGCTTGGACGTGTCGTCGATGTCCAGCGCGGTGGGGGTGAAGCGCACCCGCTGCGGGGAATCGGCCAGGTCGGAGCCCTGAAGGTAGGGCTGCTCGGCGGCGGCCTCGATCATCGCCCTGGACAGCACCGGGCTCTCGTGCAGGGTGCGCACCACACAGCCCAGCAGGCGCTGCGGGACCAGCTCGGCCTCGTCGCCGTAGAAGCTGATCAGATAGTGCAGGTCGAGGGCGGCCGAGGGCCGGGTGAGTACGGTGCCGTCGGCCGCGCGGGTGGGCGCGTCCATGTTGCGCAGGGAGGCGTTGGGCGTCACCTGGTACAGGAAGATGGTGATGGTCGGCTCGGCCGGCGGGTCCGTGGGCGGCTTGCGCGCGGCGACGTCGACGGCGAACGGGATGTCGGGCGCCAGCGATTGTGCGATCTGCTGGCGCAGCGCCTCGGTGACCGTGGCCACGGCGAGGGTGTTGCTCATCGCTGGGCCTCCCCTCGGGACAGGTATTTCTCCAGGCTCAGGACGGGCGACTGCCGACCTGGCTGCTGTGCGCGCTCGCGCGGGCGTGCGGCAGCGTCGTTGCGCCGGCCCACGGCGCGGACCTCCAGACGGCCGATACTGATGTGCACGGTGCGTTCCCGCTGGTGTTGCCGCGCGCTGTCGCGGGCAGACCGACGCCCGGCGGCGGCCTCGGCGGGACGTGTCGCGGGACGCGCGGTCTGAGCGGGGACGGCGATGGGGCGTGCGCCGGTGTCCTGGCGCGCCTCGACGGCTTCATGACGTACCGTCAGTTCCGTCAACTGCCGCCCGGGGGACGGCGATCGCCGCGCCGAATCATCGCGCGTGGCGTCCCCGGCGGCAGGCCCTGCCGGCCGCGTGGCGGGTTCGGCGGCAGGCTGCGGAACGGCGGCGGTCAGCACCCCGTGCCGCGGAGCGGTCTGTTCGCGCAGCACCAAGGGCAGGTGCTGGAGGACGGGCTGAACGGGGCCGCTGCGCGGCATGTCCTCCACCGGACTACGGCGCGCAGCCGGTTCCTCCGTACGCCCTGCGGGCTCCGCCCACTGCCGCTCCTCGGTATCCGGTCCGAGTGGCTCCACACGCGCGCCGAAGGCGTCCATCCGCTCGAACGGACCCGGCAGGCGCGGGCGCACCCGCACCACACCGGCGTCCCTCCCGCCGTCCGCCCCGCCGGCCGGCGCGGCCGCAGGAGCAGCCCGCCCCACCAGGCGGTCGAAGTGGTCAGACATCCGCACACAGCTCCAGGTAGTAGCGGCGCCGCAGCGGGCTGAGCGCCAGGATCTCGGACTCGCTCCATCCGTAGTGGCCGGCGAGCAGATGGACGTCCTGCAGGGTGCCCCGCGCCCAGGCGTCCAGTTCGGCCCACAGGTACGAGGCGATGTCCAGTTCGGCGGTGGCCGCATGGCCGCAGGCCGGGCAGGCCAGGTTGAGCCGGATGTCGGCTGCCGGGTCGGCCGCGGCCGCGGCCTGGGCGACGCGCCGGCGCACATGCTCGGGCAGTGCGTCGGCCGCCACCTCGGTTCCGGAACGTTCGGCGTGCAGCACGCAGCGGGCGACCAGTTCGGCGCCGGCGTCCGCGGAAGGCGAGGCCTCGACCGCCGCCAGGTCTCCGGCCGTCGGCAGCCGGAACCGCACCGTCCAGCCGTCGGCGTCGACGGACAGCGGTCCGTCCGCGACCTCGGCCGCCCCGGCGCCGATGACGTCCTGCACGCCGAGCGTGAACTCCATCTCCTCGGCACACTGACGACACGTCACACGCAACTCCAGCCGTTCGCCGAAGAGTTCGCGTCGCAGCGCGAACAGATCGGCGTCGCGGTGCCCGACCGGGACCGACAGCAGTTCCTCGCTGCCCGCCGCCGGGCGGGCGGCGGAGTGCAGCAGCAGGGCGCGCTGGGCGTACCCCGCTGCCAGCCCCGCCTCCCAGACGGCCAGCAAGCCGGCCGCGCCGACCGAACGCTCGGAACTCACGGTCGGCTACGCGGGGTTGGTGTACGTAGGCTCCTGCGGCTCCGGGACCGACCAGTCCCGGTCCCAGCCCTCGCACTCCAGCTTGAGGCTCTGGATGGCGACCGCGTTGGCGTTGGCGTCCATCTCGCCGAGCACCTGGTACTCGCTCGGCCAGGCCCGGAACACCTTGTGCGCGACGGCCACCTGTCCGGCCTCGTTGAGCACCTGGATGACCAGGTCCTTACGGAAATCGGCGAGGGAGACCTCGGCACCCGGACCGGCGCCGACCTGCCAGACCTTGTTGGCCCAGCGGTCGAACTCCGGATCGTGGGTGACGCCGCGCTCCAGGGTGATCGCCTCGAACTCGGTGCGGCCCGGGGACTTCCGCGGCGAGCTGGGATCGCCGCCGTTGCGGTGCTTGACCACCTCGGTGGTCCGCTTCAACGGGCTGATCTTGCTGATGCCTGCGACCACCCGGCCGTCCCAGACCACCAGGAACTTGAAGTTCTTGTAGGGGTCGAATCGGTGCGGGTTGACAGTGAACTCGGCCATGAAAGCTGCTTCCTAACCCCTGAACCTATGCCTCGAACTGCCCGGCCATCTGCTCGATCTGGACGACGACGAACTCCGCGGGCTTCACCGGGGCGAAGCCGACCAGCACATTGACCACTCCGCGGTCGATGTCCGCCTGCGTGGTGGTCGTGCTGTCGCACTTGACGAAGTACGACGTGCGCGGAGTCGTCCCCTGGAACGCCCCCTGCTGGAAGAGCCGCTGCAGGAAGGCCTCGGCGTTGAGCCGGATCTGCGACCACAGCCGCTCGTCGTTCGGCTCGAAGACCACCCACCGCAGCCCGCGGTACAGGCTCTCCTCGATGAACAGAGCCAGCCGCCGCACCGGAACGTACTTCCACTCGGACTGCAGCGCGTCCGAACCCGCCAGGGTCCGCGCGCCCCACACCACCGGGCCGACGACCGGGAAGCTGCGCGCGCAGTTCAGGCCCAGCGGGTTGAGCAGCCCGTTCTCCTTGTCGGTGAGCTTGACGCCCAGTGCCCGTACCCCGGAGAGCGGGGTATCCGTCCCGGCCGGCGCCTTCCACACCCCGCGGGCGGCGTCGGTCCGGGCGTAGACCCCGGCGACCGTGCCGGACGGCGGGAAGGAGCGCAGTCGGCCGGTGAGCGGGTCGACCAGCTCCAGCTGCGGGAAGTAGAGCGCCGTATGGTCGCTGCGCACCGGGTCGAAGGCGGACAGGCCCGCGCGCGCCGCGTCCACGCTCGACCAGGTCTGCGGGGCGTCGGCGATGACGAAGAGCCGTTTCTCCTCGGCCAGCGCCTGCGCCGCGGACAGCACGGTGAGCTGATCCTCGATGTCCGGGTAGGCCGCGATCTCGGGCAGCACCAGCAGATTGACGTCCTGGACGTCGCGCAGCGCCTGGATGCCGCTCTTGGCCTGCTCGCTGCCGATCAGGTCGGTCGGGCCGGGCGCAGCCCCGTCCTCGCCGCCGGCCAGTGCGAAGACCGGCGGATTGACACCGGCCTCCAGGCCGAGGTTGTTGGCGGCCTCGCCGACGAAGCGCACGGTGTCGGCGGGGTCGGTGGAACCGGCCACGATCTGCAGGCGCTTGCCGAAGGCGGTGACGGTGGTCCCCGCGAAGACCCGCCGGCCCGGGGCGTCCGGCAGCGCACGCAGCTTGCGCTCCAGCAGCAGGGCGAGATCGGTGACGGTCTTGGGGGCGTCGCCGTCCCGCTCGGCGTCGTAGATGCGGAAGGTGCGCGCGACCTGCCCGATCTTGACCTCGATCTCCTTGGTGAGGTCGGGCAGGGTGGCGGCGAAGGGCTTGGAAACGGTGCCCACCGGGTCCGGGCGCTGCGAGGCGAGCACCTTCACCCTGATGGCATCGGACCCGCTGTTGACCACGGTCTCGGCGAAGTTGGGGTCGCCTGCGGTGACCGACAGCCCGGTGAAGAACTCGCTGACGCCGCCGGTGACGTCGAAGACCCGGAGGTTGAAGGTGCTCTCCGGAGCGGTGGTGTCGTAGTCCACGAGGAGCCGCAGGCCCGCACCCCAGGCACCGGGCTGTTCGGCGGTGACCTCCAGGACCGGGGTCTCGGTGCTGCTCTCGGTCGAGTGCAGCGTCACCGCAGCCGACTTGCCGGTGCCGGCCGCCACCGCGCGGACGATGACGGCGACGGTGCCGCCGTTGACGAAGAACTGCTGCACGGCGTAGCTGACCGGGCTCTGCGGGTCGAGGCCGCCGTACTGCCGCTCGAAGTCGGCGAAGCTGGTGATGGTCACAGGCCGGTCGACGGGTCCGCGCCGGGTGCGGCCGACGAAGGCGGTGACCGAGGTGGTCACGGTGCCGATCGTGCGGACGCTGCTGGGCAGTTCCTCGATGTAGACCCCGGGATAGGTCGGTGTCGTCGTCAATTCCCCCTCCATTCCCTTGTCGCACCTGGGGACAGGAAGAAGGAGGAAGGCGCGCGAACCGGCTGGCGGCGCCGAGTGCGCTGTCGCCGAACGTGCGTGGAGTCACGACACGCGAGCACCGGAAGAGGCTCGGTGAGGCCGTTACTGATTCCCCCGTCGCAGCCCCCGCGGCACCCGTACCGCGGGGGGTTGCGCTCGTTGTGCAAGAGGTCCCTGGTGCCTGAATGCAGGATGAGTCTCAGGTCCGATCGCGCGCCAGTCAAGGACTACAGTCGGTCACTTCCGGTCATTCCCGACCCGGAGACAGTGATCTGCACGCTTCACCCCAAGGTCCTTCACAACTCACCTGATTGCATCAAGTCTCGGTAATTGACGCACTCTTGACGTGTCGTCAGCCACCTTCGGGGAGCTTTGTGTAGTCGATCGCGTGACTGCCGGCGGCGGAAGCAGCCGCGGGTGCGTAGGCGGGCGGCCGGGCCGCTCCCAGGAACCAGCCCCAGCGGGCCCCGTAGCGGTGCTCCAGCACACGGAAGACGGCGTAGTAGACCGTGCCGAAGCCGGTGGTGAGGGCGGAGTTCACGGTGGCGTTGTTCAGATGGATGCCCAGCCGGGCCGCCTGCAGTACGACGAAGGCCACCAGGTAGGGCACGCAGGTACGCCAAAGGGACAGGACGATCTGGTACATGACGTTTCCTCAGTCTCGGGCGGCAACAGGTCACTCGACGGCGAAGCCGTGCGCATGGCCGAGCCTGGTCAGCGAGTCCTTGCCGGGGATGCCGTCGGCCATCATCCCGGTGTAGCCGTAGCGCTTCTGGAGCTCCGAGTAGGCGGTGACGGTCTTGGTGCCGAAGGAGCCGTCGACCCACTTGCGGTCGAGCAACCGCTCATCCGCCAGGGCGAGTTCGACGGTGAAGACGTCGTCCGGGTTGCTGGTGGCGCCCTGGGGGGCGCCCGGGTCGTGCCGCGCCGAGTCGACCACCTTGGCGTGCGCGACCGTGGCGAGCGGGATCGCCCCGTGCAGCAGGGAACGCAGCGAGCGCTCACCGGGGACACCGTCGGCGTCGGCGCCGGAGAAGCCGAGACTGCGTTGGTAGTCGGCGTAGTTGAGGGTGTCCGCGTCGGTCCACTCGGGGCCGGGACCGTCGTGGTAGTGCTTGCCGAACCCGGCGCCGACCAGCGCCCGGCCGACCGCGGTGACGTGCATGCCGTTGGCGCCGAATCCGTAGTGCAGCCCCCCGATGGTGACCTGACGGCGTGTCGGTGGCTCGGGGCTCGGAGTGGGCTTGGGCTGGGGCTTCGGAGTGGGCTGAGGCTGAGGGCTCGTGCCCGAGCCCGACGGCCTCGGCGCCCCTTCGCGCACCCATGCGTAGAGCACCGGCCCGGGGCAGTCGGTGGCATACCCGTCCCGATGGCCCTTGATCTCCGGGCCGGCCGGGCCGTGCTTCTGGCAGTACTCGATCGCGTCCCGCAGGCCGTTGAGCTGGTCCCAGGTGGGCGAGGTGGACCCGGAGGAGCCGACCAGCGCGCAGACCGCGTAGTGCGCCTCGTTGAGCGGCACGTTTCCGTTGGCGCTGTTGCGTCGCTCCAGGCCTCGGCCTTCGAAGACCACGCCGTGCTCGCAGACCACGAAGCTGTAGCCGATGTCGGACCACTTGTCGAAGTCCATGTGCCCGGCCTGGATGCGGCGCACATAGGCCGCGCAGGTGGAGTGAGGGCCGAAGGTGTACGGCGTCCCCAGGTAGTGGACCTTCACTCCCTTGCGCGGCTCGTGGTACGGGATCGACCCGTTCGGCTCCCGCCAGGGGCGGGCGCCCCATTCGGCGCGCGAGACCAACTGCAGGCCATGCCATGGCTGGGGTTTCGGCTGCGGTTTCGGCTGGGGTCTGGGCTGCGGCTTGGGCTGTGGCGCAGGGCCCGGCTTCGCCGCGGCGCCCGCCCACTCCCGCAACTGCTGCATCGTGCCGTGATACACATCGGTGTCCATCGGCCGGTCGGTGTACTGGTGGAACTTCCACGGAGCCCGGATCCTGGGCGCGCCCGGTGTGACGTAGTCCGCGATCCAGAGGAAGTCACCCGCGTTGTCGTCGGTCCGGAACCAGAAGTCGCGGTCGACGTAGAGGCCGACCCGGTTGTCCGGGTAGTGCCGCTTCACCGCGGCCAGCCACTCGTTCTTCACCTGGGTCGCGTGCCCGTCGCTCACGTTCTGGCCGTACGGCTCGAAGTCCAGCGCCAGCAGCTCACCCGGCGGCACATGGCCGACGACCCGGCAGAAGTGGTCCACCTCGTCCGCCACCGCGTTCTCCGCGTGCAGGAAGTGGTAATGCCCGACCACCAGTCTGCGTCGTCGGGCCTCGCCCAACTTCGCCTTGTAGCCGCTCTGTTCGGTGTGCGCCCCCTCGGTCGCCTTGATGAAGACGAAGCCTGCGTCCCCCGGTATGCCCGACTGGAAGTCGGATACGTCGTATCCCTTGGCGTAAGCCATCGACAGTCCTCCCGTTACCCTGATCACCGCCACGCCTGATCCCGGCGCCGGTCCATGGGTAACTCCCAGTAAAGCCACACCCGGAGCCCGACGTCACGCGGCCCTCAGGACTTTCATCGGTCGGCCAGGCCGGTCTCCACACATCGTCCACATGTGCAACTCGCTGGCCACAACGGCGAGTTGCACGTGCGGCGGCATGGGCAAGATCCCACCGTGCGCCAGTGGGCGACCGGGCGCGCGGGCTCGCGGGCACGCGGGCACGCGGGCACGCGGGCACGCGGGCACGCGGGCACGCCGAGGATGCTGGAACCGGCTGAGCCAGGGCTACACGGTGTCGGCCGCTGTGGTGTTCGGGGCCCTGGTGCCTGTGCTGCCGAACCGAATGCCCTTGGCCTCCTTGCCTGCAGCGCTCAGCACGATCACCGCGGCCAGGGCAGGCACCACGGTCCATGTCATCGCCGCCGGATAACCGTGCCGTCCGGCGACGGCCTCCTGGATCGGCAGGTTGAGGGCGGCGATCAGGTTCCCGAGCTGGTAGGTGACGCCCGGATAGAAGCCCCGGATCGCATCGGGGCTCATCTCGGTCAGGTGCGCGGGGATGACGCCCCAGGCCCCCTGTACGCACACCTGCATCAGGAAGGAAGAGAGCATCAGCCAGCCCACGGCCGTGGACAGCACGAAGAAGGGCACCACCAGCAGGCCCCCGGCCGCCGCGATCATGATCGTACGACGGCGCCCCAGCCTCTCGGACAGGGAGCCGAGCAGTGCGCCTCCGATGATGGCGCCGACGTTGTAGACCACCGCGATGGCGATGGACGTGTCCGCGGACAGGCCCAGCCCCTTCTTCACGAAGGTCGGGTAGACGTCCTGGGTGCCGTGCGACATCCAGTTGAAGGCGGTCATCAGCGCGACGAGGTACACGAAGCGCCGCAGCACCGCCGGGTTCTTGAACACCTGGTACGCGGGGGTGCGGTTGACCTTGACGCTCTGCTCCCACACCTCGCTCTCCTCCACCCGGGTGCGCACCCACAATGCCACCAGGGCGGGCACCAGGCTGAAGGCGAACAACCCCCGCCAGCCGAAGACAGGCTCGATACCGAAGAAGGCGACAGCGGCGAGCAGGTATCCCAGCGAGTAGCCGCTCTGCAACAGGCCCGACCAGAATCCGCGCCTCGCAGCCGGGATCTTCTCCATGGCGAGAGCCGCGCCCAGGCCCCACTCGCCGCCCATGCCGATGCCGTAGAGCAGGCGCAGCACCAGCAGCACGGCGTAGTTGGGCGCGAAGGCGCAGGCGAATCCGACGACCGAGTAGAAGACCACGTCCACCATGAGCGGCAGACGGCGGCCTCGGCGATCCGCCCACATGCCGAAGAACAAGGCACCGACCGGCCGCATCACGAGGGTGGCGGTGGTGAGGAAGGCCATGTCGGTGAGGGACACATGGAAGTCGTCGGCGATCTCGCTGTAGACGAGGACCACCAGGAAGTAGTCGAAGGCGTCCATCGCCCAGCCCAAGTAGGCGGCGACGAAGGCGTTGCGCTGATCCCTGGTGAGACCCGTCGCCTGCTCCCGGACGGTCTTCAGCATGCCTGCCCTCCCGCGGTTCCAGGTGAGGCTAGGTCCGAGCAACGAAACGGACAACGCAAGGTCCGGCAAAGCACGGACCACAATCACACAAAGAGACGCACGCGCCGGTGAGTTCGTCAGCCATGGCGTCTGACGGCTGGATGACGGTGGGCCGTTCGACGCAGTCGGACATGACACCGGACGCGACGGTACGGCGGTAGCCCATGGCCGAACCGCGGAGGCCGGCGATACCGGATCCGGCTGCCGGTGATGTCTTCGTACGGGGACACACCCGCTGGAACACCGCCCCCCGGGACCAGTACATCGTGGAGATAGGGCAGTACGTGGTCCACTACCGCGCGAGGCCCGATTCCACCGTGTCCCCGCTGCCTCGCCCGAGGCGTTCGTCTTCCACGGCACCGCGGGCAGCGGGAGGACGGCCCTCGCCCAGGACGTCTTCGACGAAGCCGTGAAGCGGGCGTGGTGGGACTGTGGGCGAACGCCGCCACCGAGGTCGCGCTCCGCGCCGGCATGCCGGCCGTCGCCCTCGACCGAGGAGCCGACCCGGGACGCGTGGAGGCGGCGCAGGTCTGCCGACGCCCAGCCGTCGATCTCGCCCGGCAGCACCTCGAAGCCTCCGCCCAACCACGGCTGTTCTTGTCCGCCAACCTCCGTTATGGCATCCCTAGGCTGACCGGGTCGCGATCGCGCACCCAGCGTCGGTGCCGTCGTCATCCCTCACGGACCAACCACGCCGGCCGCGACGGCGCCGACTCCGCGGCCGCGCCAACTCGTGGGAGATCCTGAGGGCACCCGGTCCCCAACGGGGGTGCCGGCGGCGCAGCTCGCAGATCTCGGCTATCGACTTCGGCGGACAGGGGGTGGGGCTGTGGGATGCACCGCGAAGATCACGTTTGCGCGCATTCCTCTACTGGGTCGCCCAGACGGGCGCCGCCTTCCTCGCAGCGCCGACCCGTCGTCCTCGGGGCGGCGACCATGAGACTGATCGCCTGGTCCAAGGTGTGGACATGGCTGGTGGCCAACACGGCGGCGGGCATCGTCGCGGGCTTGGTCTTCAACCTGCTCAAGAAAGGGCAATCTCAAGTGCGCCCGGCCTCAACCGGTCGAGGGCCACAGGTCTTCGCCGTCTGTACGGAGTCGGCGCCGATGCCCCTGCCCACGAGTGTCCCGGCGAGTCACCCCGGGGTCGGCGAGGCTCGGCGGCCGTCCGCCCGCTGAGAGCGTGCCACCGAGTGTCAGGGCGCGTCAGACCGCACCGTCACGACCTGTCTGGTCGGCCCGATGACCGGCACCAGGCGGAGCCGTCCCACCGGGCAGACCTTCACTGGTGACGAAGTAGAAGACAGGGAGCAGGACGAACACGGCGATCGCCAGCAGCGGTGCGATGAGCACCCCCAGAAGCCCGGCCACGGTGTAAGCGAGGGCGCCTGCCCAGGAACGAAGCCGCCCGTGCCGCACGTACGTCTCCTCCACATCAGGGTCCAGCAGCTCGGGCCGGCGGGAGATCTGTTGGTAGAAGGCCACCCAGCTCAGGCACATCGCCGCGGCGATGCCGGCGTACAGAGCGACGGCCACCCGCGCGTCCGCGCCCATGGGATCTGCCTGCAGCGCGTCCGCCACCACCGCGGTCGGAAAGGACAACAACCCCGTGGTGAGCAGCAGAAACAGGTTGGCGGCATGCAGCCCGCGATCCATGGTCCTGATACGGACGAAGGCCTGGTGATGGTTGAGCCAGATCACCGCGACGTAGCCGAAGGACGCCACGTAGCCGAGGTAGGCAGGCCACTGAGCCAGCAGAGCCGGGCCAAGGCCGCCCGGTTTGTGCGGAGGGTCGGCGAGATTGAGAACGAGAAGCGTGACGGCGATGGCGAACACACCGTCGCTGAAGGCCTCGGCCCGTGTGGTCTCGGAACGTGAGAACTTGCGGGGGTGGGTACGGGACAAGCCGACTCCTGACGTACTGCCTCGTGTCGTTCACAAGTATCCGTGCGCTGTCTCTTTCAGCGCATCCACCGAGCAGGGCATTGTGCACTTCTGGACACGAAGAAGGCGCGGGTGAGAAGGCGGCAGTGGCCGCGCCGGACGCTGGAACCTGGCACCCGGCCGGCCCCACCGGCGAGCCGACGACCGCTGACAGAGGCCGTAGCGGCATCCGCGCCCGTCGTCAGCTGCCGCCCACTCCCCGTGTCGCCGGCAGCACCAGCGTCGCGGACAGGCAGGCGGATCCATGGTCCAGGGACCCCGGCCGGTGCACGATCCGCGAGGCGCTGTCGAGGCCAAGCTGGGCCCGTCACCCCGCCGCGTGAAGTCTCATACGGCAGCGAGATCGAAGCCGCGGCCGGCAAGCGAGCTCAAGCCACCTGTGAGTTATGCCGATGCCCTGCATATGCATGCGCGGTGATTCAGTGAAGGAATAAATGAAGAGCGCGTTCGAATTCACGAACACTCCACGTTCTTCACGGAATGCATTGCGCGGATTGTGGTGGGGAGGTCCGTTCTCACAGTCGGACAGGGGGCGAATATGAGGCAACGAAACGGGCGATTAACTGACGCGTAGCGGCCGGGAATCCTCATCCCGGTCCACTCCTGGGCACTGCCTTTCACGCACAGCGTCAGGAGGGGCCATGTCCTTGTTCGCCAAGGCGTCCTGGCCGGGAGACCATCGCGACGAGATAGTGGCCGGTGCCCTGGTCGCCGCGGTGATCGTCGTACTCGGGTACGCGTCCGGCATCGGCGCTCCCGCGCCCACGACCTTAGACACAGCCGCACCGCCGGCAGCACCGGCCCCGTCGGCCTCCGCCGACCCGTCACAGGGGACGGCGTCCGGGGATCCCGGCAACCCTGGCGGCGATACGGGAGCCGATTCATCAGGGAATTCCTGGGCCGGAGGCGGCGGTCCCGGAGTTCCGATCGCAAGCGACACGTCGTCTGGCGACGGGCACGGCGGGCAACACGCAGGCGGCGGAAGCGGAGGCTGGATGCCGACGCCCGGCCCCTCCGATTCGGCGTCGCATTCCCCCTCACCGAAGCCTTCCCCCAGCCCTTCTCCAACGCCGTCGGACGGCTGCCAGAAGGGCGAGGTGCACCTGGTCCAGCCGCTGCTGAACGGCACACTCACTTCGCTGACCGACCTACTGAATGGCCTGCTCGGGCCGGACGCCTCCGGAGTCACCGCTTTCCCCGCGCCCTCTCCCTCCTCGTCACCGTCGAGCACCGACCTCTCGCCGCTGTGCGCAGACGTTGCACCGTCACCCTCGGTACTGCCGGAGGTGCTCCGGTGAGACACCATGCTGTGCGCCTATGGACCACCGCGCTGGCCGCTGCTGTGACCTTGCTGCTGTTTGCTCCAGCCGCTTCTGCTCACACCGAGCTGGTGTCCTCCTCGCCCAAGGACGGCACCCGGCTCACGCACACACCGGCCACGGTACGGCTGACCTTCAGCGAACCGGTCGACCTGCCCGACGTCCGCGTCACCGCAGGTGGCAGTCGGCTCGCTCTGTCCCGTCCGGACCACGGCGATCGTCGGAACAATGGTGTCGAGGTCTCCGTTCCCAGGATGGCCGGGCAGAACCGGCTCGCCTTGGTTTGGCAGGTGCGAGACATGGAGGACGGTCATCCGACCTCCGGGACGCTCTTCTTCCCCCTCACCGCGAAGACGAAGGATGCCTCCCCCTCTGATGACGCCGCGGCCGCACCCAAGCCTTCTGACAGCGTGCGCAAGGCTTGGGCGGCCGCCCGCTGGGCCGGATACCTCGCCCTCGCCCTCTACGTCGGTGGTCTCGTCTTCCTCGCACTTCTCTGGCCACAGGGTGCCCAAGACCGCCGTACCCGCCGCATCCTCACGCTGGCCTGGGCGGGTGGGCTCGTGGCAAGCCTGGTCACACCGGGACTGCAGGGTGCGTACGGTGCGATGGGCACCCTCGGCGACACGTACCGCCTGACCACGTATCGGGACCTGCTGGGCACGGAGGTCGGCATCGTGGCCGCCTGCCGGGTGCTGATGTGGGTGCTCGCCGCCATCGTGCTCGCCGCGTTGCTCCAGGGCGGCGAGCGGGCCGCCCGCTCACCGGGCTGGCGGGTCGGCGCCCTCGCCGTCACGCTCGGGCTGCTGCGTACGACCGGCATGGCGGGCCACAACGCCGAAGGCACGCATCCCGGGTGGGGCGCGGTGGCCGACCTGGTGCACCTGCTCGGCGTGTCCGTGTGGCTGGGCGGGCTGACCCTGCTGCTCCTCGGGGTATTGGCCAGGCGCCGCCCGGAGGACCTGTCGGCCGTCGTCTCCGGCTACTCCACGCTGGCCGGCGTGTCCGTCGCGGCGATCGCGGTGGCCGGCGCGGTTCTGGCCTGGCAGGTCGTCGGCTCGTTCGGGGCCCTGTTCCACACCGGCTACGGCCATCTGCTGCTGCTCAAACTCGCCGTCCTGGCCGCGGTGTTGCTCATCGCCCAGGGCAGCCGGAGGTGGGTGCGCACCCGACTCGACATCGCCGTACTGCTGCGCGGTGACCGCGCCACCGTACGGCCCTTCGTCTACTCGGTCGCGGCCGAGACGGGGCTCGTCCTCGTCGTCCTCGCCGCGACGAGTCTGCTGGTCACGTCCGCCCCCGGCCGCTGACCAGCCCTCACTGCCCCACCCCCCTCACCTGACAAGGAGAGACGCACGATCATGCGTACCGACGACACCACCGCACCTCCGCCACGCCACCGGCAATCCCGGGCCGGCAACCGGGTGCTGCTGGCCACCGGCGTGGGCGCCGGCCTCTCAGCCGTCGCCTGTCTGAGCCTTCTCCAGGCATCCAGCGGCGCCGCCGCTCCGGCCACCGCCGCTCCGGCAGCCGAGGTCCGCTCCATGGCCCAGGCGCAGTCGGCTGCGGCACAGACCAAGGCGGCCGACTACACCATCAAGATCACGAACTACAAGTTCGCCCAGCAGGCCCTGACCATCAAGGCCGGCCAGACCGTGAAGTGGATCAACGAGGACTCCGCTCCGCACACGGTCACCACCACCAGCGGCCCCGCCAAGTTCGACTCCGGCACCCTGAACAAGGGCGACAGCTGGTCGTACACCTTCACCAAGCCCGGCACGTACAAGTACTACTGCGCCGTCCACCCCGACATGACCGCCTCCATCACCGTCGTCGCTGACAGCGGCGGCGGTACGGGAGGTTCGACCAGCGGTTCCGGTGGTTCGACCGGCGGCTCCACGGGCGGTTCGACCGGCGGCTCCACGGGCGGTTCGACCGGCGGCTCCACGGGCGGTTCGACCGGCGGCTCCACCGGTGGGTCCACGGGCGGCTCCACCGGGGGCAGCACGGGCGGATCGAGCTCCGGCGGCTCCAGCGGCGGCTCGCACGGCGGCAGCAGCGGCTCGGGCGGTACGGGCGGAGGCAGCGGGGACGGCGGCAGCGAGCAGTGCGTCAGCATCCAGCAGGTCCTGCTGCCGATCCTCCAGCACATCGACAAGGCTCACCTGGAGGAGTCCCCGGGCCAGCAGGTCCAGGACGCGCTCAACCTCGACAGCTACATCAAGATGCACACCGTCTGGGTGGAGTCCATCCTCGCCCCGGCCGTGAACGGCGCCGGCTCCGTCGGCGACGACACCCTCACGGTGCTTCTCCAGCACATCAACTCCGCGCACCTGGACGAGTCCCTGGGCCAGCAGGTCTCGGACATCCTCAACCCCGACGCCTACGTCAAGATGCACACCGTCTGGGCCGAGCACATGCTCGCCCCGACCGAGGACTACCTCACCAACTCCTGCTGACACCAGGGCGATGAGATGTGGCGGGCCGGCCGAGTCGCAGTCGGCCGGCCCGCCACCACCGCCATTGTCCCCGATCCGGCAGGCGTCCGCCACGAGCCCGAGGTACCGCCATGACCACCGAACTCCCGCCCACGCAACCGCTCCGGGTGCATACGTCGTCGCCCACCGCGACACTGCCTCCGCAGCCAGGCCGTGACTGGCTGCCCCGCCCCGGCGCGTACGCAGCCGCCGCCGACCGCATCATCACCGAACTCACCTACCGCACCGGTCCATTGGTCACCCTGCGCCGACGCGCCGACGTCGTGGAAGTGGCACTGACCGTCGCCCCCGACCCCGAGGACTGTGTCCTGAGCCTCGCGCTGGGCGGCGACGCACTCGGCGGCGAACTGCTCACCTTCACCAGCACCGCCATCGAACCGGTGGCGGGCGGGACGCGGCTGCGCGTGCCCGGGAGCCTCGGCACGGGCGACACCACGCTGGAGCACGTCCCCGCCACGCTGCTGCTGCGCGTCGTCGAACGCGCCGACGCCGATCTCCTCGTCGTCGGCACCGCACGCGTCCCCTACGGCCCGCTGCACCGCACGACCGGATTCGCCCTGTCCCGGACACGCCCCGCACGCCACCTCGGGCTGCTCGTCGCCGCGGAGTTCACATGCATCCCTTGACCGCCCGGCTCCGGCTCGTCCACACCGTACGCCTGCTGCTGGCAGCCCTGCTCCTGGCGAGCGCCGTCACCTTCCTCGCCCCCCGCCCCGCGCACGCTGCCACGTCGTACCGTGTCGTGATGTCCGGCTACGCCTTCAGCCCGCGCAGCCTGACCATCACAGCCGGCGACACCGTCACCTGGGTCAACGAGGACCAGGCCCCCCACGACGTGAAGACCACTTCCGGTCCGGAGTCGATCCACTCCCCACTGCTGAACAAGGGCGGCTCCTGGAGCCACACCTTCACCACGCCCGGCACCTTTGGCTATGTCTGCACCGTGCACCCCGGCATGACAGCCCAGCTCGTCGTCAGGGCCGCCGCCGCACCTACTCCCACCACGCACCCGACCACCCAGCAGCACTCCGGTTCCGCCCCCTCGGCCGCACGGCCCGCCCGGTCGGCTCCCGCGGTTGTCCCCACCACGCACGCCGGCCACAGCGTGTCGGCCGCCGCGCCCGCGTCGGGCAACCCGTCTGCCTCCGCCACAGCGGCAGCCGCCGCGGCAGCGCCGACCCAGCAGGCGGCCGCACCGGCCGACAGCACCACCTCCGCGGCCCGCCCGCTCGATCCGCTGCTCCTCCTCGCCGGGGTCGTCGCGGGGGTCGCCGTGCTCTGCCTGCTCCTGGTCGGATCACGCTCGGCCGCCACAGGCGCGAGCCGCGACACCGCCTCGCCGAGCTGACGTACCAACGGCCGCTCGCTCTCTGCGCGCGCTCAGCGCATGCAGCATGATGACGACCCTCCACAGCGATACTCGGGTAACGCCGGGCGGGTGATGGTCCAGCCGGTCGGGGTTGATCCGCATCGATCGTCGACTCCGCGGCTTCAGCGGCATGGTCAACGCCCTCGGTGGCGTCCCGCTACAGCATCGGCGACGGCTCCGACATCGGCCGCATCGGCCACCAGCAGGAGTTCATGCAGTGCCTCACCTGCCCGGGCTTGCACACCCGAGCCGACACCGCATACACGCGCACGGACACCGCCCCGCCTACGAGCCCGTCTCCCATCAGCTGCATCGGGGTTTCGTCATATGGAGCCGGGTGCCCGATGGGATCGAGCACCCGGATCCACCCTGTTGTCAGGGGTTGCGATCAGTTCTGCTGACACTCAGTCGCCCCAACCCCAACCCCAACCGTCGTCGCCCCAGCCCCAGCCGTGGTCGTGGTGTCCTCCACCCCAGCCCCAGCCGTGTTCGTGGTGTCCTCCACCCCAGCCCCAGCCGTGCTCGTGGTGTCCTCCGCCCCAGCCCCAGCCGTGTTCGTGGTGTCCTCCACCCCAGCCCCAGCCGCCGTGGTCACCCCAGCCCCAGCCGTCGTCTTGGTGGAACGAGGCGACGTGGGTGGGCGCGGCGGTGACGGCTGCGTGGGCGGCTCCGGCTCCGGCGGCGAGGGCCAGGATCGGTGCTGACGCGACCGCGATGGCCACTCTCTTGATACGGGTGTTCGCGCGCATGATGAGCCCCTCTCCGAGGGTGTGCTTGATCTACGGCGGCCTCGACGGGCCGTCCACTTCGCTCAGAGCCTGCGCGTAGCTCTGTGCGTCCCCCGCCGCCCGCGAAGCCCGCTCAGGCGGCGACCGTCAATTCCGACATGAAACGGACATAACGGTTTTCCTTTAACGTACGACCAGCTTGCCGCGCAGTCAATCAAAGCAGGACCGACGTCGGCTTGGAGAACAGGCAAAAGACCGGAGCAGAGTCCGGACCTGCCAGGGCATGGAGATTGTGAGGACATCCATGGGAACGGGACAGCCCGCGCAAACACCGCTCTGAAAAGGTGGTCCACGGGAAGTGGCCGTGCGCGGTGAGCCACAGCGGGGAGACGCCGTAGCGGGCGGGCCGGGCTCGCATGCCGCCGCCGACGGATACCCGCCGCAATGATCGGCTACAGTCCGAGCCGCCGCTTTGCCTATTGAGTTGTCGCGCGTCAGATCTTGACAGCGGCGCTCCGTGACTGGTCAAGCTCGCTTCCAATGCCATCACCGGCCGCGCCCTCGGCGTCACTCAGGTCCATCCCGATTGGTGGATCCACCGGGAAATGCGCCGACGCCGAAACGCTTTTCCATACCGCGGGGAATGGCAGTACAAGACGCAAGATGAGATGATCGGCACGTTGCATCCGATCTGGAACGGCACGGGTGCTCACTGAGGCGCCCGCGCGAAGGTGGTTGAGGCACCAAGTATCAAGTATTTCCGGTCGGGGTCGCTGCGCCGGGAGTACTTCCTGGACAGTCCGCCCCACGGCAGTGGGCCCGCGGACGGGGGGCGGCCGTGAGCACGCCGCTGCGCGTCGACGGCCGACTCACGACTCAACACTGCGTAGCCCGGTACTGCCTCCTCGCCGACAGCATCGAAACCACGTCGGAAGGACGTGACGGCTGGAGGCCCTGAGCAGGCGTCGCAAGCCGTAGCACCAAGGGCGGCCGAGAAGTCGGCGCGCAATCTTTTGCCGGGGCCCTGCCCCAGCGGCTTGCGCCTGTGGAGAGGAGACTCCGATGGCCGGGGCGGTCGTGCTGTGCGGCGGGGGGAGCCTGGGTGCCATCCAGGTGGGCATGCTGCCGGCGCTGGCCGACCACGATGTCGTCCCCGACCTTCAGACGCACACGCATCAATGATCGGTTGCAGCCTTCGCGGGCTGCCGACGTCAGGGTGAGGAGGTCAGGCAAGTCGGAGGTGTTCCGGATGGGAAAGTGCTCTTCAGGATCGGCCGCCGGCGAGCGGCCGGAGCGCCATGACGGGTACGCGCCGCTGCGGGAGTACGCGGCCATCGGGGACGGCCGCACCGTCGCGCTGGTGGCCCGCGACGGTGCCGTGGACTGGCTGCCGGTGCCCGATCTGGACTCCCCAACGGTATTCACCGCGGTCCTCGACAGTCATCACGGTGGCAGCTGCACTGTGCGGCCGACCGTGCCCTGGGCAGTGGCCCGCCGCTACCTGCCTGGCACCAACGTGCTGGAGACCACCTTCACCACGGCCCTGGGCACGGTCCGTGTCACCGATGCGATGACAGTGCCGGACACCCGTCTGACGCCCATGCGGGAACTGCAGCGCCGGGTCGACGGGCTGTCGGGAAGCGTGCCGATACGCTGGAGCGTGACGCCCCGCTTCGGCTACGGCAGCGGCCCGACGCACATCCGCACGCGGGCAGGGGCCCCGGTGGCCTCCTGCGGGGCGGACGCGGTCGCGGTCTGCACCTGGCAGGCCGGCCGACCGCAGTGCACCGAGTCGGCGATCAGCGGCCACTTCGAAACCCGGCCGGGGTCCCGCGCACTGATCGCCTTGTCCTTCGCCCACCAGGAGCCGCTGATCCTCCCCTCGTGTGTCGAGTGCGATGCGCGCCTGGTACACACCTGCACCGTCTGGCGCCGCTGGCTGGGCGAGCGCAGCTGCGGCGGGCCATGGCAGCAGGCGGTGGAGCGCAGCGCCCTGGCGCTGAAGCTGCTGGACTTCGCCCCCTCGGGCACGATCGCGGCAGCCGCCACGTCCTCATTGCCCGAGCAGATCGGCGGGATCCGCAACTGGGACTACCGGTACTCCTGGATCCGGGACTCCGCCTTCACCCTGGACGCGTTCCTGCGGCTGGGCTGCGCCCGCGAGGCGCACGCCTACTTCTGGTGGCTGATGCACGCCACCCAGCTCACCCATCCGCGCCTGCGCGTGCTCTACCGGCTGGACGGCGGCGCCCGCGCGATCGAGCGGACGCTGCCGCTCCAGGGCTACCAGGGATCCGCGCCGCCCCGGATCGGTAACGCAGCCTCCGACCAGCTGCAGCTGGACACCTACGGTGAGCTACTCCAGACCGCGTGGCTGTACGCGCAGGCGGTGGGACGGCTGGACGCCGACGTCGCTCGCCGCGTCGCAGAGATGGCCGACCTGGTGTGCAGGCTGTGGCGGGAGCCGGACGCGGGGATCTGGGAGGTCCGCAGTCGCCCGCTGCACTTCACCCAGTCCAAGATGATGTGCTGGGTGGCCCTGGACCGCGCCACACGCATGGCCGACCTGCGGCTCATCCCCGCCCGTCACGCCGACCGGTGGCGGCGGGAACGCCAGGCGATCAGGCACTTCATCGAGACCCGCTGCTTCAGCGACCGCAAGCGCAGTTACACCCGCACCGCCGACAGCGAGGAGGTGGACGCCAGCCTGCTGCTCGGCCTGCTGTACGGCTACGCCCACCCCGGCCAGCCGCGGCTGCGCGGCACGGTCGAGGCCATCCGCCGCGAGCTGGCCTTCGGCCCGTTCGTCCACCGCTACAGCGACGCCGACGGCCTGCCCGGCAGCGAGGGCGCGTTCCTGGCCTGTTCCTTCTGGCTCGCCGAGGCGCTGGCCGACTGCGGACGCGTCATGGAAGCAGCCGACCTGATGGACCAGCTGATCACACAGGCCAACGACGTCGGCCTGTACAGCGAGGAGATCGACCCGGCCGACGGCACGTTCCTGGGCAACCTGCCGCAGGCCCTGAGCCACCTGGCGCTGATCAGCGCCGCCTGCGCCCTCACCGAACGGGACCAGCGATGAGTGTGACAGCAGCGCTCGCAGGCGGGTTCCTCGGGACCCTGGTCCTCACCACCATGCTGCGGGCGGCGGGCGAACTCAGGCTCACCCGCATCGACCTGCCCTTCCTCCTCGGCAGCGCCTTCACCGTCAACCGCACCCGCGCCAAGGCCCTCGGTTACCTGCTGCACTTCACCATCGGACTGCTCTTCGCCCTCGGCTACTACGCCCTGTTTCTTGCCCTGGGCCACAGCAGCTGGTGGCTGGGGGCGCTGTTCGGACTCGCCCACGGCGTGTTCGCCGGCACCGTACTGGTCAACATCCTGCTGCCCCTGGTCCACCCCCGTATGGGCACCTCCCTCACCAGCGCCCCCGATGTGGCACTGCTCGAACCTCCCGGCTTCCTCATGCTCAACTACGGCCTGGCCACCCCGATCGTCACCCTCGTCGCGCACCTCGCCTACGGCGTCATCGTCGGCGCCTTCATCTCCCTGAGCGCATAGCCCGCCCGGGCTCGGCATGGCCACGGCGTCACTACGCCTCCCGACGCGCACGCATGGCGGCAGCCTCAGGCCGCAGGCCCGGCGAAGCCGGTGAACCCCGAGCAAGAACATGACGCCGATCAGCAGGAACAGGCGGACGAAGAAGCGCCGGGGCCGACCCCTCGCCGGCCTTCCTCTGCAGGCGGGCGCCGACCAAGGCACCGTCCACCACCCCAGGGACCGCCCACACCGCCAGGTTCCACGGGATCGCAATCAACCGCGCACATGACAACTCCCCCTGTTCATGTGTACGCAGCGCACCAGCCGAGGCAACCTGCGGGCCGCGAGCGGCAAGCACGGACACGGCTCACCGCTCGCAGACGCCACCCCACTCCGATGTGCCGCCCGCCGTGTCGTCACCGCGCAGTTCGACGCAGCATACGCCGGGCCTCGGGGCGAGTACCGCTGTGGTCTTGTCGCTTCCCAGACCGTGCAGGTAACCGGCCAGGAAAGCCTGGTTGACGGCGCAGACCAGCTCGGGGGCCTTGGCCGCCATGGGGTGGAAGGGACAGTTACGCAGGCTCATCAGGGTGGGCCCGATGCGCTCCGGCTCGTAACCGAACTCATCGAGTGTTTCGGCCGCTACGGTCAGTCCGCGCTCAGCACCGAGGCGCCCGGGACGCACCCGCTCACGTTTGGTGGTGCCCAAGGTCTCCCCGCGCCGGTATGCCACGCGGAGCGCGGCCTCGCGAGCCGACTCCTCGTCCGTCTCGGTGAGCACGGCCTCGGTGAGGACGTCGGCCAGCATGCCGTAACGACGCTCGGGAATGGTCACCCCGATCGCCTCGTCCACCGGCTCGTACACCTTGGGCCTACGGCCGACCTTGCGAATACCCCCGGGTGAATCGACGCGCGCCTGGAGCAGGCCGACCGCCACCAGCTTGTCCAGGTGGAAAGCCGCCAGCTTGCGGGAGATGCCAAGGCTGTCGGCCATCTCCTCACGCGTCACCGGCCGCCGCCCTTGCCGGATCAGCTCGAACATGCGGCGCCGCGTGGCGTCGCCCAGGGCGGCCAAGCTGGTCAGCGCGGCGTGGTCAAGTCCCACTCAGTCAGTATATCGATCATAAGAATTTGCAGAATTTCTCGGTGATGTTGTTGGGGAGAGGGCTTTGCCTCCTGTGAACTCATACGGAAATGCTGTTGCAGCGGCGCCGTACGCCGTCGTGACGGTGACCGTCGATGACGGGGCGCTCGCCTGTGTCCTGGGTTCCTCCGGTTGCGGCAAGAGCACCTTGCTCCGTGTCGTCGCCGGCTTCCACTCCGCCACCCAGGGGAGGGTCACCCTGCACGGCCGCCTCCTCGACGACGGCGCCACGAGGGTCCCCGCCGAGCGCCGGCGCATCGGCTGTGTACCGCAAGAGGGCGCTCTTCCCGCACCTGACCGAGATCTGCCGTCGCGTCGTAGTTTCGACGGCGGAGCGATCCCGACGAAGGAGAGGCCGGTGGTGCAGATCCAGAACTGGGTGGCAAGGATCTCGGTGCCGGTCGGGCGCAGCAGCAGCGTGGCGACGAGTTCGGTGCTCGCGGGGAGGGTGACCATTGCGAAGGCCGTGCCGAGTCCGGGCAGGATCAGCGGCAGAGCGCCCCGGCCCAGGACCGCGATCCTGCGGGCGCCGGGCGAGCGCGCCACGTCCTCGACTGCGTACGGCACATGCGCGAGGGAGGCCCGCACGGAGGTCAGAACGAGCGTCACCCCCACCACTGCCGCCGCCGCGCCTGCGGAGACCGGCTTCCAGCGGCCCCAGGCCATCGGGGTGCAGCCCCGCGCACGAGTCGAGAGCCACGAGGACCAGGGCGAGGCCGACCAGGGCGGGGGAGGGTGAGCGGCAGCGTGACCCGCCACAGGGTGGCGAGCCTGCCACGGCCCAGGCTGCGCGCGACCTCCTCGGCCGAGGCGTCGGTACAGCCACCGGCAGGAACACCAGCGGATACAGCGAGGATGTCATCACCAGCACCGCGCCCAGTACCCCTGGACCTGGGTCAAGAGCGAGGGCCAGGAGTAGCCGTGGACGAACCCCGGCACTGCGAGGAAGGGAACGTACGACGTGCACTGCCCGGTCGGCAGTCACAAGCAGCTCGGGATGGACCGGCACATCGAGGTCCGCTGAGCCCTTGATGACGGGCTGCGAGCACCGGCCTGGCACCGGCAGCCTGGCGGGGTGTGGGCCGGGCCATGGTGGGTCAGTGCTCCTCAAGCCACCTGGCCGTCGCCGCCGTTGCCACGCGGGCCCAGCCGCACACAGCATTCGCCCGGCTCTGGGGCGAGGACGACCTGGAGGCCGTTGACCTTGAGGCCGTCGAGGTAGCCGCTGAGGAAAGCGTGGTTCATGCCGCACACCAGGGCGGGGGCCTTAGCGGCCAGCGGATGGAACGGGCAGTTGCGCAGCCGCAGCTGGGTGGGGGTGTCCCGGACGGGTTCGTAGCCGTACTCATCCAGGAGGTGCTCGCACGCAGTCAGCCCCCGCTCGGGGCCCAGGCGGCCCGGGCGGGTCTCCTCCCGCGCGGCCTCGCCCAGCTGCCGGCCACGCTGCTCGGCGGTCCGCATGGCCGCCTGCGAGGCGTTTTCGTCCGCGCCCTCGGTCAGAACAGCGTCCAGGAGCAGGTCGGCCAGGAGCTCGTGGCGCCGGTCGGGGATGCTCACGGTGATCTGGGCGTCGGTGGGCTCGTACACCTTCGGCTGCCTGCCGACCTTGCGGATCCCGCCGGGCGTTTCGTAGCGCGCCCGGAGCAGGCCTGCGTCGACGAGCTTGTCGAGGTGGAAGGCGGCGAGCTTGCGGGAGATGCCGACGCTGGCGGCGGCCTCGTCGCGGGTGACGGCGCGGCGGGCCCGCCGGATGAAGGTGAACATGCGCCGCCGCGAGTCCTCGCTCAGGACGCTGACGGAGTCGATGGCGCTGTCGGCTGCGTCGGCCTGCGTACTCGGATCTGAAGCCACGCGACCACGGTAACTCCCACCTACGTGGGTACAAGCGTTCTTCACTCCTTCTGGCTGCGCACCTTGACGCCCACCTTGAATAAGACCAACAATTGTTGGTGAAACTAGAGGAGAGGAGGTTGCGATGGTCCATGAGTCACGACTTCAGGCGAAGCGTCCGGTCAACGCCGCGCTCGCCGGCCCGTACGGCCACCCGTTCCATCCGATCCTGGTGACCGTGCCGATCGGTGCCTGGGTGACGATCCTGGTGTTCGACATCGCATCTCACGTCGTGCACCGCCCGGGATTCCTGACCCAGTCCTCCGAGTGGTTGATCGCAGTCGGGGTGATCGGTGCGGTGCTGGCGGCCATGGTCGGCTTCCTCGACCTGTTCGCCGTCCCCGCCGGCACCCCGGCCTTCCGTACCGCCCTGGTGCACATGACGCTGAACCTGCTGGTCATCGCCGCCTACGTCGTCAACTTCCTGTGGCGCCACGGCGACTACGCCGACGGCGCAAGCGTCGGGATCGGACGGCTCGTCCTGTCCGCGCTCAGTGTGACGGTTCTGGGTGTCTCGGGATTCCTGGGCGGCAAGCTCGCCTACCGCTACGGCGTGCGCGTCGCCGACGAGAGCACCCAGACCGAGGGATACACGCCCGCCGACGGGAGCGCCCGCACCCCGGCCTGACCCGGCCCCACCCTGCCACGGCGGCCGGCCTCCCCCTGCTGCCTCCAACACAACCTCACCCGGGAGTTCGCTCATGGACATCGCCGCACTGATCACCTGGGTGGTCACCGCTCTCGGCGGTTTCTACATGCTCGGCACCTGGATCCAACGCGGCGGAATCCGCCGGCACCAAACCGGCACCAGCCGCTTGCCCGCACCCGTCGTCTTCGGCCACTTCGCCCTGGCCGCGATCGGACTGGTGGTGTGGATCATCTATGTCGTGGCCGACAAGACCGCCCTGGCCTGGACCTCGTTCGGCCTGCTCCTGCCGGTCGCGCTCCTGGGTTTCGTGATGCTGGCCCGATGGATCCCCGTCTACCGTGACCGCGCCACGGCCACCCCGGCCGCCGCTGCTGCGGGGGCGGAGGGGAGCGTCCCGGCCGAACGGCACTTCCCGCTGCCCGTGGTCCTGGCCCACGGCCTGCTGGCCGTGGTCACCCTCGTCCTCGTCCTGCTCACCGCCCTCGGCATCGGCGGCAGCTGACATGACCGAGTCCTCGCACCGCGCCACAGCCCGAATACGCCCCGCCGACCAGGAAGAACAGGCATCCGCACGACCCGCCGCCCTGCGGGTTGTCCACGAGCCCGACGGCATCGACCTGGACGCCGCCGAACGAGCAGCCGGTCAGTTCCTGAAAGCCCTCGGCATCTCCACCTCGTCGGAGAGCCTGCGGGGAACACCGGGCCGCATGGCCCGCGCGTATGCCGAACTGTTCAGCCCCCGCCCCTTCGACCTGACCACGTTCCCCAACGACGAAGGCTACGACGAACTCGTGCTGGCCCGCCGCATCCCGGTCCGGACCGTCTGCGAGCACCACATGCTGCCGTTCGTCGGCGTTGCACACGTCGGCTACCTGCCCGGCGACCGCATCGTCGGCCTGTCGAAACTGGCCCGGATCGTCGAGCACTTCGCCTGCCGACCGCAGGTCCAGGAGCGTCTGACCAAGCAGGTCGCCGACTGGCTGCAGACCCACCTGGAGCCCAAGGGCGTCGGCGTGGTCATCGAGGCAGAGCACACCTGCATGACCCTGCGAGGCGTCCAGTCCACCGGCTCCAGCACCCTGACCTCCACCCTGCTCGGCCTGCTGCGAACCGACGGCCGCTCCCGCAGTGAATTCCTCGCCCTGACCGGCGCGAACCCCTGACCACGCCTGACGTCACTCCCGCCGGCCGGCACCGACCGGAGTGCAGTGCGCCGCTGTCTGGAGCAGCCACCGACCGTGAAAGAGATCGAACAGGTGCTGCGAAGGCTGGATCTGGAACCCTGGGACATCACCCGCACCGGAGAGCCGGCTGCGGTCGATCTTGGCATGGCGACCTGGGAACGCAACGCCGCACACCGCGACCGCTGGATCCGGGCCCTGGCCGACCATCCGATGCTCGTCCAGCGTCCCGTCATCACGGCGGACGACGGAACGACGGTGGTGGGCCGTTCCAACGACGCCGTCCGGTCCCTCCTTGCCTGAGTCGTCCGGTCGCCGGGCAGGCGCAGCGTTCCGACGACGACCGCTGGCGTTCGGCCCGGTGGCGCCGGCTTGAGCCGTAGCAGCTCGCCGCGCGCTCTGGAAAGGCGACGTGGTCGCCCGCGGGTCATGGTGCCGGCTGATAGACCAGGAGGGCCGGGTGGCCGCCTGTGCCGTGGGGGATGGGGTAGTAGCTGCGATGGGTGGTGGAGTCGACGGCGACGACGTGGGCGCCGTCGGCGAGGTGGGCGCGGCCGGTGACGGTGAGGTGCCGGTCGTGGGTGTCGGCGGTGGTGACCCAGCCGGATTCGGCGGCGACGTAGAGGTGGCGGGCGACGGGGTCGTAGGCGAGGACGTCGGGGTCCTGGCCGACCCGGTCGGTGCCGGTGACGTGCCAGGTGTTCAGGTCGACGGTGAGCAGGCGGGCGTTGCCGTCGCAGGCGACGAAGGCCAACCGGTCGGCGGGGGCGAGGATGAGGCCGTGGTCGTGGTCGCAGCCGGGCAGGGACACGCGGCGGGTGATTCGGAGGGCAGCCGGGTCGATCACGGCGAGCTCGTTGCGGGTCTGGACGTCGACGAGCATCTGCCGGGTGGTGGGGTCGTAGGCGACGTTGCCGGCCTCGCCGCCCAGGGTGACGGTGCCGCGTACGGCTCCGGTGGTGGCGTCGACGACGGTCTCCGAACCGCCGGTCTCGTTGGTGGTCCACACCGTGTGGTGCACGGGGTCGTAGGCCAGTCCATCCGGGGTGTCGCCGGTGGGGCCCCGGTGCAGGACCTTGCCGGTGGTCTCGTCGATGGCGGCGACCTGGTTTGCGTCACTGGCGGTGGCGTACACCCGGTGCAGAGCGGGGACAACCAGGACACCGTGAACGCCGGGCAGGTCGTAGATGGTGCGTACGACCTTGTCCGCGCGAGTGTCCACCTCGATGACCTGGCTCGCGCCGAGGTGGGCGATGAACAGCAGGCCACGGCCGGGGTCGAGGCTGGCGTAGTCGAAGCGGGAGCTGTCACCCGGCAGGGAGATCTCCTTGACCAACCGGAGGGGCAGCGCCACCTTGGACGGCTGGCCGCCGTCCCGGGTGAGCGTCACGCCGGCCACGGCGGCGGCGATCGCGAGGACCAGGCCGGCGGCCAGGGCCAGCAGGGCGCGGGGACTGCGACGACGGATCATCTGCGGGTGCTCCCGAGGTCGGCGGTGAGCCGGCGAGAGCCGTCCCGCCGCCCGTGGGTCAGCCGATGCCGGTACGGCTCGGCTGGGGGGCCAGCGGGCCGAGCGGGTGGCCGAGGGAGGGGGCGGCGCGGGTGAAGACGCCGCAGCCGGTGTCCCACCGGCTGATGGGGAAGACGGTCGCGGGTGGATCGGTGAGGAACCGGCCTCCGCGGGCAGACCACAGGATGGCGTTCCAGGCGAGGGGCCGACGACTGCGGCGACCGCACAGGCCATCGCCACCGCTCGGGTGCGGCCCCGGGCGGCGACGACGAGGACGGCGGCGAGGAGCCGACAGCACCGCGCCGCAGCCGATCTGGCCCGGCCGATCCGGGCCCGGGAGCCGGCGGGGGCGCGTCCAGGGCCGGGCGCAGGGCCTTGGCCAGGGTGGCTCCGTCGGCGGTGGCCACATCCACACGAGCAGCATGTCATGTAACCCTGTCCACTGATGCAAGCCGGCCCGGAGTGTCTGACTGCGTGACGACATCGACGCACAGCCACGGACTAGCGCGGACGCCTGCGGACCTTCAGCGCAGGTGAGAGGCAGAGCAGCCCAAGGCGGATCTGCCGTCCAGATTGCTTCGGGAAGAAGAGGTCGTAGGTTCAAGCTCCGACACGCGACTGTGTTTGTGTCCGCCAACCTCCGTTGAAGCAACCGTCAGGACAGCGAGGCGGGCCGGCTCCGGCCGGAAGACGGGTTCGTCCTTCTACACGTACCAGCGAGTGTGGCGATGCCGCCAAGTGGCGCTGTTCAAGGGCGAATTCAGCCGGACCAGCACCCACGGCGGCGCTGCCGTGGGGTGACTCTCGCGGCGCCCGCCAGGTCCTCATCCGCGCCTCCTCGCCCAGCCCAGGTGGACTCCACGGGGACACGGCCAGCCCATGTGGACTCCACGGGGACACGGCTCGGTGAGCGGCAAGGCCCACGTCCAGCACGTTCTCACGGCAATCGCCGTCACTATCGAACGCCTCAGCGCGCAGGAACCCACCGACACCGCCCGCCGACCGCGTTCCAGCAATACCTCGACGCCCACGGACCACCCGACCCCGCTGGTGCGCCAAGGGCAGTGAGCCCTGCCCTTTCCAACCTGCCTCACATGCCGGCCAGTTGGGCTGACGAACGAGTGAAGCCCCTGACAGACGGGTTTTCGACCGAGAAGAACCGTCTCCGCCAAAGACTTCGCGTGCTTGTCCACCCGTCCGGGCTGAACCCGTCCAGCTCTGCCCTGCGCTTCCTCACCACTGGCCTGCGAGAACACCGCCGGGTGCTCGGCGCCCGATGGCGGCGCCTGAGCGCCGGCCGGTACGGAGATTCGGCGGCCGCACTCAGGACGACTTTGCTCAGCCCAGGAAGCTCAGTCGAACCTGACGGTTGGCATTGTCCTTGTTCGTGTCCACCAGGCAGACGGACTGCCAGGTGCCCAGTTCCAGGCGTCCGCCGATGACGGGCAGGGTCGCATGCGGCGCGACGACGGCCGGCAGGACGTGGTCGCGGCCGTGGCCGGGACTGCCGTGGCGGTGCTGCCAGCGGTCGTCGGCGGGGAGCAGGGTGTGCAGGGCGGCGAGGAGGTCGTCGTCGCTGCCGGAGCCCGTCTCGATGACGGCGATCCCGGCGGTGGCGTGCGGGACGAAGATGTTGAGCAGCCCGTCGCGGCCGGCCGCCGCCTCGCGCAGGAAGTCGTCGCAGTCGGCGGTGAGATCGACGACGCGCTCCCGGGAACCGGTGGAGACGTGCAGCGTACGGGTGGTGAAGGCATCTGGCATGCCCCCATCCTGACCCATACGCCAGGCTTCCCTTCGGCGGCACGACCGCCTGCCGATATCCGAGGTCCACAAGGCGAGACACCATTGACCGTGGACCACCCGGCTGGCTACGTTCTGCCGCATGTTGCGTTCAGCCCTGCTCACCACGCGCGGTCACATCGACCTGCTGCGGGTGGCCTCCGCCGCGTGTCGCCGCGGCTGCTGACGCCCTTTTCCCGCCTCACCCTTCCGGCGTGTCCCGCCGTCGCTCCCGTACGCCTGTGACCAGCCGTTCCCGGAAGCCGCGACCGGCCCTTGAGACAGGCGTGACGCGGTGGTGCGCCGTTCGCCGCCCCTCCGCTCTCCTTTCACCCCACACCCGCTTCACCCCATCCCCACCTCAGCCGCCCCTCACTTCACCGCCACCCCGCTGACCCCTCTCCGCGGAGCATCCATGAGCATCAGCCACGCCCCACCCAACTCTCCAGAACCCGATATTTCTGGCATATCCAAGTACGAGGATCCCGCAAGAGGGCGCTCCACCCCCACCGTCCCCGACCTCCAGCCCGTCGTCCCCGCCCCCTCCCGTTCCCTGCGCATCCCGCGCTGGCTGCGCCGCACCGCGGGCCCGATCCTGCTGCTTGCCCTGTGGCAACTCCTGAGCGCCACCGGCGTGTTGACGGCCGACGTACTGGCCTCTCCGGGCCGGATCGCGCAGGTCGGCTGGGATCTGATCAGCGACGGCTCGCTGCCGTCGGCCATGGGGACCTCGCTCCAGCGCGTCGCTCTCGGACTGCTCTTCGGGACCCTGACCGGCACCGGACTCGCCCTGGTCTCCGGGCTGTTCCGGATCGGCGAGGATCTGGTGGACGCGCCGGTGCAGATGCTGCGGACGGTGCCGTTCGTCGGTCTCATCCCACTGTTCATCATCTGGTTCGGCATCGGTGAGGCCCCGAAGATCGCCATCATCACCCTCGGCGTGACCTTCCCGCTCTATCTCAACGTGTACGCCGGCATCCGTGGCGTCGACGCCCAACTCATCGAGGCGGGCGAGTCCTTGGGCCTGTCCCGGTGGGGGCTGGTACGGCACGTCGTCCTGCCGGGCGCCCTGCCCGGCGCGCTGACCGGGCTGCGCTACTCGCTCGGCATCGCCTGGCTGGCGCTCGTCTTCGCCGAGCAGGTCAACGCCGACGCCGGCATCGGCTTCCTGATGGTGCAGGCGCGGGACTTCCTGCGGACCGACGTGATCGTGGTCTGCCTGATCGTCTACGCCTTCCTCGGCCTGCTCGCCGACTTCATCGTCCGCTCCCTCGAAAGGCTGCTGCTGCAATGGCGACCGACGTTCACCGGCCGGTGAGCCCCACGAGTTCCACCGGGTCCCCCGGGTCCCCCGTGTCCGCGGCCGTGCACGTCGAGGGGCTGACCCGCTCCTTCGACGGCCGTACGGTCATCGACGCTCTGGACCTCGACATCGCGCCGGGCGAGTTCGTCGCCCTGCTCGGCCGCAGCGGCTGCGGCAAGTCGACGCTGCTGCGCATCCTCGCGGGCCTCGACCGGGACATCGAGGGCACCGCGCTGGTCCCGCGCCGCCGGGCCGTGGCCTTCCAGGCGCCCCGGCTCATGCCCTGGAAGAAGGTGTGGCGCAACGTTCTGCTCGGTCTGCCCGGCAGGCCCGAACGCTCCGTCGCCGTGCGGGCGTTGGACGAGGTCGGCCTCGACCACCGCGTCGACGCCTGGCCGAGGACCCTCTCCGGCGGCGAGGCCCAGCGTGCCTCCCTCGCCCGGGCCTTGGTGCGCGAGCCCGATCTGCTGCTGCTCGACGAGCCGTTCGGCGCCCTCGACGCGCTCACCCGGATCAAGGCCCAGCGCCTCGTCGGGGAGTTGTGGCAGCGGCGCGGCTGCGCCGTACTACTGGTCACGCACGACGTCGAGGAGGCGGTACTGCTCGCCGACCGCGTCCTGGTGATGGACGGCGGCCGGATCGCCCACGAGCAGCGCATCGACCTCGACCGGCCGCGCGAGATCACCGACCCCCGCTTCGCCGCACTCCGCACCGGACTGCTGGAACGGCTCGGCGTCCACACCGCCGCAGAAGCCGCCTGACCTTCCTCCCGCCAACTCCCCCCGACATCCCTACCTCGGCATTCCGCCCTAGAGGCCTCTCCCCCGAAGCCCGTCCCGAAGTCCCTGTACCGCTCGAATCTCCCGCACATGAACGGAACCGTCATGCGACGACGCCTCCTCCCCGCCGCAGTTCTCCTCCCCTTCGCGCTCCTGCTCACCGCCTGCGGCGGGAACTCGTCCGCGAGCACCGGAAGCGGCACCGACGGACAGGGATCCGTCACCCTCGACGTCGGGGACCAGAAGGGCGGTTCGGAGGCCATTCTGCGTGCCGCCGGCGAGCTCAAGAATCTGGACTACAAGATCAAGTGGTCCACCTTCACCTCCGGCCCGCCGCTGCTGGAGGCGGTCAACGCGCAGGCCGTCGACATCGGCGGTGTCGGCAACACCCCGCCCGTCTTCGCGGCCGGCGCCGGTTCGAAGATCTCGGTCGTGGCCGCCTGGCACGGCACGTCCAAGGGCGATGCGATCCTCGTGCCCAACGGCTCCTCGTTGACCGGGCCGAAGCAGCTCAAGGGCAAGTCCGTCGCCGTCGCACAGGGTTCCTCCGCGCACTACCAGCTGATCGCCTCGCTCAGGGCGGTCGGACTCAGTCTGGCCGACGTCAAGGTGAAGTACCTCCAGCCGGCCGACGCGCTGGCCGCGTTCACCTCCGGCAAGGTCGACGCCTGGGCGGTCTGGGACCCGTACACCTCCCAGATCCTGCGTGCCAAGCAGGGCCGCGTGCTGACCACCGGCGAGGGCATCACCAACGGGCTCACCTTCCAGGTGGCCGCGCCCGCCGCGCTGAAGGACCCGAAGAAGGCCGCCGCCATCAAGGACTATCTGGCCCGGCTGCGGCGGGCGACCGCCTGGGTCCACGACCATCAGCAGGAGTGGGCCACGGTGTGGGCCAAGGACACCGGGCTGCCGTACGACGTGGCGCTGGACTCGGTGAAGCGAACCAATTCCACGCGCTTCGCGGTCGCCGTCGACAAGCCGCTCGTCGCGTCCGAGCAGCAGATCGCCGACGCCTTCACCGAGCTGAAGCTGATCCCGAACAAGGTCGACTTCGGCGACTTCGTGGACACCCGCTTCAACGACGCCCTCCCACCGTCGACCACACCGGTCAAAGGCTGACCCCGGCCAAGGGGTGACCCCGGCCAAGGGGTGACCCCGGCCAAGGGGTGACCCCGGCCAACGGCCCGTTCCGGCTGAGGACCGGCTCCGGTCAGGGCCCGGCATTCGGGAAGATCCGGCCCCTCCCCCCGGTTAGTAGAAGCGTGAACGAATCGCGCGAGGTCGAGGTAGTCGTCATCGGCGCTGGTCAGGCCGGGCTGTCCAGCGCCTACCATCTGCGACGCACCGGCTTCGAGCCGGACCGCGACTTCGTGGTGCTCGACCACTCCCCCGCACCGGGCGGTGCCTGGCAGTTCCGGTGGGCCTCGCTGACGTACGGCAAGGTGCACGGGATGCACGCGCTGCCCGGCATGGAGCTGACGGGCGCCGATCCGGCGCGGCCGTCGGCGGAGGTCATCGGTGAGTACTTCGACCGGTACGAGCGCGCCTTCGACCTGCGGGTGCGGCGGCCCGTCGACGTACGGGCCGTCCGGGAGGGTGACGGCGGCCGACTGACCGTGGAGACCTCCGCCGGCAACTGGTCCACGCGGGCGCTGATCAACGCGACCGGCACCTGGGACCGGCCGTTCTGGCCGCGCTACCCCGGCCAGGAGACCTTCCGCGGGCGGCAGTTGCACACCGCGCAGTACAGCGGTCCGGAGCAGTTCGCCGGGCAGCGGGTCGTGGTCGTGGGCGGCGGCGCCTCGGGCACCCAGCATCTGCTGGAACTGGCTCCGTACGCGGCCGCGACCACCTGGGTCACCCGGCGGCCTCCGGTGTTCCGCGAGGGGCCGTTCGACCAGGAGGCGGGCCGTGCGGCGGTCGCGCTGGTCGAGGAGCGGGTGCGCCAGGGGCTGCCGCCGCGCAGTGTGGTCTCGGTCACCGGGCTGCCCCTCAACGACGCCGTCCGGCAGGGCCTCGCGGACGGGGTCCTGGACCGGGAGCCGATGTTCGACCGGATCACCCCGGACGGCGTGGCATGGAACGACGGGCGCCACGTCGACGCCGACGTGATCCTGTGGGCCACCGGGTTCCGGCCCGCGCTGGACCATCTCACCCCGCTGCGGCTGCGCGAGCCGGGCGGCGGGATCCGCGTCGAGGGCACCCGGGCCGTCGCCGATGCACGCGTCCATCTCGTCGGCTACGGCCCCTCCGCGAGCACCATCGGCGCCAACCGTGCCGGACGTGCCGCCGTCCGGGACATCAGGCGGCTGCTGGCCGAGGAGCAGCCGGTCGCCGCCTGAACCGGTCATCGCGTCTCCGAGTCCGCGTGCGGGCGAAAGCCGCCAACCGGGCCGAGCCCGTGAGTCCCGCCGGCTCAGCGGACCGAGGGCTGCGCCGGGACCGAGGACCGGGCCGGGCTCCGACCGGACGTCTGCCCCTGACCTGTGCCTGGGTGGAGGGCGTTGAACTCCGCCACGTTACGCATGTGCGTCCTGTAGTCGGCGGAGAAGCGGGTGTCGCCCGGCTTGACCGTGACGAAGTACAGCCAGTCGCCCGGCGTCGGGTTCAGCGCGGCACGCATCGCCTCCTCGCCGGGGTTGTCGATCGGTGTCGGCGGCAGCCCCATGCGCCGGTAGGAGTTGTACGGGCTCCCGATGCGGGTGTCGTCCTGACTGGTGCGGACCGTGTCGCGGTTCAGCGCGTAGTTGATGGTGGAGTCCATCTGCAACGGCATCCCGTGCTCCAGCCGGTTGAAGACGACCCGGGCGACCTTGCCCATGTCCGCCTTCGTCGCGGCCTCGGCCTGGATGATGCTGGCGATGGTGACGGCCTGGTAGATGTTCATCGCGTTGCGCTGTGCCCCGGCGGCGATCGGCGCCGCGTTGAACCTCTTGTTGGCCG
Organism: Streptomyces camelliae; assembly: GCF_027625935.1. Taxonomy (NCBI): domain Bacteria; kingdom Bacillati; phylum Actinomycetota; class Actinomycetes; order Kitasatosporales; family Streptomycetaceae; genus Streptomyces; species Streptomyces camelliae. The sequence goes on along the minus strand of NZ_CP115300.1, from coordinate 7,878,676 downwards.
TGTCGGCCATGGAGCGCAGCAGGGACTCGGGGGTCGCTCCCTTCCCCAGGGGGTACGTCGCCGGGAAGAGGTATCCCTCCGGGTTGCCCCGGGCGTCGCTCGGCAGCTTCAGGCGCGCTTTTCCCAGGGAGTTGCGGGTGCTGCCCTGAGGCAGTTCGAGGGCCTTGTCGATGGCGTCGTACACCTGGCTCGCGCGCCAGCCCTCGGGGATGACCAGCGCGGCGGTCCGGGACTGCGCAGAGCGGTCGGCTTGCATCAGCAGCGGCACCGCCACGGCGATACCGGCCACGACGGCGGCGGCCACGCCGAGGACGAGTCTGCCCCGGCGTGTCAGCCGGATCGTGCTCCGTGGCGGAATGTTCGTCTGCATGCGGGAACGTTAATACGCATAACCCCCTAGTTGCGGCATATGTTCAGTTTGTCGGCTCCAGTTGCGCGTCCCGGCGCACCAGGGCCGCGTACCGCCCGTCCTGCTCCAGCAGCTCCTCGTGCGAGCCGCGTTCGGCGACCCGGCCGGAGTCCAGCACCACGATCTGGTCGGCACCGCGGATCGTGGACAGACGGTGCGCGATGGTGATCGTCGTCCGGTCGGCCGACAGGGCGTCGATGGCCTCCTGGACCGCGGCCTCCGTACGGGTGTCGAGCGCGCTGGTCGCCTCGTCGAGGATGAGGACCGGCGGATCGCGCAGGATGGTGCGGGCTATCGCGAGCCGCTGCTTCTCGCCGCCGGAGAAGCGGTGACCGCGTTCGCCGACAACCGTGTCGTAGCCCTCGGGCAGCGCGGCTATGTGGTCGTGTATCTGCGCCGCTTCGGCCGCCGCGTGCAGCTCCTCGTCGGTGGCATCCGGCTTGGCGAAACGGAGGTTGTCGGCGACGGTGGCGTGGAAGAGGTACGTCTCCTGCGAGACGACGCCGACCGCGCGGGCGAGGGTGTCGAAGTCGAGGTCACGGACGTCGATGCCGTCCAGCGTGACCCGGCCGCCGGTGACGTCGTAGAGCCGGGGCACCAGATAGCCGAGCGTGGACTTGCCGGCGCCGGTCGGGCCCACGACGGCCAGGCTGCCGCCCGCCGGCACGGTGATGTCTATGCCGTCGAGGACGGGGCGGGCCTTGTCGTCCTGGTCGTAGCGGAACTCGACGCCCTCCAGCCGGACTTCACCCTTGATCTGGTCGAGCCGAATGGGCCGCTCGCGCTCGGTGATGTCGATCGGCAGGTCGAGGTACTCGAAGATGCGCTGGAAGAGCGCGAGGGAGGTCTGGATCTGGACGCCGGTCGCGAGCAGGCTCACGGCCGGGCGGAACAGGCCCTGCTGGAGCGAGACGAAGGCGACGATGGTGCCGAGGGAGACCTTCGGGCCGCCGAACTGCAGGGCGAGACCCGCGGTCCAGTAGATGACGGCGGGCATCGCGGCCATGACGATCGTGATCACGGCCATGCGCCAGCGCCCCGCCATGTTCGACCGCACCTCAAGGTCGACCAGGCGCTCCGACTCATCGACGAAGGACGCGGTCAGCGAGTCCGAGCGGCCCATGGTGCGACCGAGCAGGATGCCGCTGACCGAGAGCGACTCGGTGACCGTGGCGGCCATCGCGGCCATCTGCTTCTGCCGCTGCGTGGTGATCTTCTTGCGTTCGTTGCCCACGCGGCGGCTGATCCACACGAACACCGGCAGCAGGAGCAGCGAGACGATCGTGAGCCGCCAGTCGAGGGCGATCATCGCGACGATCGTGGCGACCACGCTGGTGGCGTTGGAGACCAAGGAGGTGGCCGTGGAGGTGACGGTGGCCTGCATGCCGCCGATGTCGTTGGCTATGCGGGACTGCACCTCGCCGGTGCGGGTGCGGGTGAAGAAGGCGAGCGACATGCGCTGCAGCCGGCCGTAGACGGCGGTGCGCAGGTCGTGCATGACGCGCTGACCGACGGTGGTCGAGATCAGCGTCTGCAGGACGCCGAAGACGCTGGAGAGGACCGCGCTGAGGATCATGCCGAGCGCGAGCAGACTCAGCAGGCCCGTGCGGCCCTGGGGGATCGCGACATCGAGGGTCTCCTTCAGCAGGAACGGCGTGGCCACCGAGACCAGCGAAGAGGCGCCGACGAGCAGGCCGACGATCGCGAGCCGCCCGCGGTAGGGGCGGAAGAGCTTCAGGATGCGGCGCACCTGCCGGGGATGTTCCTTGGCATCGGCAGGCGGGGTCCAGGACGTTTCACGGTCGGGATGCATGGGCTCCTACGGAGGTGAACGGGCGCCGGCCAGGGGTCGGCCGACGATGACTGACGGATCGTAGCTCATTGTTACCTATATTCACAATGAACGGCATCCTGATATTGTTCCCGCATGAGCACCCCAGATTCCGACGGCCTGCTCGCCGAGCAGTTGCTGCGGCTCACCCGCCGGGTGCACCGCATCCAGAAGCGCCATCTGGAACAGCGCGACCTGGGCATCACCCCGGCCCAGTCCCGGCTGCTGCGCACCCTCGCGCACTATCCCTCTCCCCCGCGCATGGCCGACCTGGCCGAGCGCCTGGAGGTGGTGCCGCGCGCGGTGACGACGCTGGTCGACGGCCTGGAGGCGAGCGGGAAGGTGCGGCGGGCGGCGGATCCGGCGAACCGCCGCGTGACCCGGATCGAGCTGACCGACGAGGGGCGCGCGACCCTGCGCGAGCTGCGCGGCGCCCGCCGGTCGGCGGCCGAGGAGATGCTCGCTCCGCTGACCGAGAAGGAGCGCGAGGTGCTGGGCGTCCTGCTGGACACGCTGATCGACGGGGACACGGCGAAGACCTGCTGACCGCGGCGCGGCCCCGCTCCGCCGAGCAGGCAGAGGGGGCCGCGCGCACCCGATGGAGGCGGTGTCAGCCGGCCTCGGGAGCGGCTTCCTTCACAGCCGGCCGTACCGTCGTCGCGCCCCCGGCCTCCTGCCTCTCCTCCGGCACGAAGGCGATCTCCCCGTCCAGCACCTTCTTCGCCCGCACGGTGTCCAGCGCGCCCTCCCAGCGGGAGACCGCGAAGACGGCGACGCAGTTGCCGAGCAGGTTGGTGGTGACCCTCATGGAGTCCATGATCCGGTCGACGCCGAGCAGCAGGGCGACCGCTCCGGCGGGGATGACGCCCAGCGAGGTCGCGGTCGCGGACAGCGCGAGGAAGGCGGAACCGGGCACGCCCGCCATCCCCTTGCTGGTCAGCATGAGCACGAGGACGACGGTGAGCTGCTGGCCGGGGCTGAGGTCGACACCCACCGCCTGCGCGATGAAGAGGGTGCCGATGGAGAGGTAGAGCGAGGCGCCGTCGAGGTTGAAGGAGTAGCCGGTGGGCAGCACCAGACCCACGGCGTCGTCGCGAGCGCCGGCCTTGCGGAGCTTGTGCATCACCCGTGGCATGACGGACTCGGTGGAGGCGGTGCCGAGCGCGAGCAGCATCTCCTCACGGATGTAGCGCAGGAACTTCCACAGGCTGAGCCCGGTGACCATGCGCAGGGCGACGGCGAGCAGCACGATGAACAGCGCCGCGGCCGCATAGCACAGGACGATCAGCTTGGCGTACGTCTCGATCACGCCGAGCCCGTACTGGCCGATCAGGACGGCCATCGCGCCGAACACCGCGATCGGCGCCAGTCGCATGACGAAGCCGACGATCGCGAAGATGATCTCCTGGGCCTGCTCGACGGCGGGCAACACCTGCGGCACCTTGGTGTGCCCGAGGTGCAGCAGCGCGGCGCCCACCAGGCAGGCCAGGATGAGCACTTGGAGCAGGGAGTTCTCGGCGAAGGCGCCGATGAAACTGGTGGGCAGCGCATTCACGATGAACTCGGTCGTCGAGGGCAGTGATCCGCCGCCCGTCTTCGCGTCGACCGCCTTGGCGCTCAGCGCGGACGGGTCGACGTGCATTCCCGAGCCGGGCTGGACGACGTTGGCAGCGATCAGCCCGATGATCAGCGCCGCCGTACTCGCGACCTCGAACCAGATCAGGGCCTTGAGCCCGATCCGGCCGAAGGCCTTGAGGTCACCGGCCTTGGCGATGCCCACGACGACAACGCAGAACACCAGCGGGGAGATGATCGTCTTGATGAGACGGGTGAAACCGTCACCGAGCGGCTTGAGATCCGTGGCCACGCCGGGCCACAGCCTCCCGACGACGATGCCGAGCACGAGCGCGCAGGCGACCTGCGCGAAGAGGGAGGTACGCAGTATGCGTGCGACGCGTCGCGGCAGGGACGGTACGGACTGCGGCACGGGCACTCCTAGGGGATGTCGACTTGCGGAAGCCGAGCGGGACTTCTGCGATACGGAAAGCGGCTTCCGTGCCGATCACTCTGGAGGTGTCGTTGATCCCTTCTGAGACGCCCGTGTCACAGCCGTGTAAATCACGCCGCCGGTGGCGCATCCCCCAGCGCCACGCTCAACAGCCCTCGCGATCCTCCGTCAGCACCCCCTGAGCCGTGGCCAACGACCGGTCGTAGCAGCCGTCGGAGCCGTCCAGGCGGTAGCGCTCACTGGAGGTCCCGACCGCATGCCGCTGGTCACGCGGGACGTTGATCGTGTACGCCGCGTCACCGTTGTAGGTGTCGTCGAGCCGGGACCACGCGGTGCGCCGGCCGCCCCGCCGCTCCGTCACCGACGCGCGGTCGCCCAGGGTCAGCACCGTACGCAACCGGTTGTCCGTACCGATGGTCGTCGCGCCGTCCATGGTGTACGTCCGCTGCGTCCGCGTCGTCCGCGCGGGGCCGTGTCCGCCGACGGTCACCGTCTGGTCGTCGGTCCAGGTCGCGTCCAGCCCGTCCGTGTTCTCACCGTCCGTCCAGCGGTGCACGGAGGTGTTGGCGAGCGAGCGGGTGACCGTGGTGGTCACGCGGCCGTGCGAGGTGTCGAGGTATCCGGAGACGGTGAGCCGGTGTCCGGCCTCGGTGTTCACCCGGTTCTCCGAACCCGGCGTGTAGCTGGAGGAGTTGGCGAGGTCCGTCGCGTCGTCCGCGGTGAGCGCTCCGGTGATCTGGGCGCGGTGGGCGTCCTGCCAGACCAGCACATTGACCGGCGCGCTCCAGCCCGGCTGCCCCGCGGGCACCCCGACGACGGAGACCTCGACGCGGTGCGGGCGGCCGTCGTCGAGGAGGCCGGCGAAGGGCGTGAGGTCGTACTCGATCGGCCGGACGTCGAAGGCGTGCGGGGCCGGGACGACGTACCAGAGGAAGGGGTTGGACCAACCGCCCGTCCAGACGTTCGGGAACGGCGCGGCGATCCCGGCGAGCCGGCCGTCAACCTTGATCTGCACCTCGCGGTAGGGGCCGCGGTCGGCCTTGCAGGAGTACGACGCCGGGTCGGCCACGGTCAGGTACCAGAACTCCTCGCAGCCACCCCCGGATCCCGTCGCGTACACCTCCGCGACGATCCGCTCGCTGTTGCGCGGGGTGGTGAGAGTCGTGCCGTCGGGCGTGTCGGCAAGCGTGAGGACGCGGTCGGGGGTGCGCTCGGCGGGGCGGCCTGCATAGAAGGTCAGCGTGACGTGCACGTCGATGACGCCGGTGTACGTGTCGTCCACGACGTTGCCGATCAGCATCTCGACGTCCCGCGCGCTGCGGAAGGTGTCGCTGTAGCGGGTGACGTCCTTCTCGACGTGCCACTCGATGCCGTCGGGCGAGGGCTCCGGGGTGGACGTGCGCAGAATCTCGACACCGCCGATGTGCAGATAGCCGAGACGGTCGTACTGACGGCCCTTCACCTTGCCGTCGAGGCGCAGGACGACCTTGCTCCAGCGATCGCCGCAGCCCTGGGGCGGGGTGTACGTCCCCCGATAGGGTGTGAAGTCGCGGAACTGGGCGTCGGCCAAGGTGACCTGGCAGGACTTGGTGTGCGGCCGGTCGACGGGCGGTGCCGCGGTCACCGGGTCGTGCCAGTCCGTGCCGAACTCGCCGGGGACGTCGGCCGCTTGGGCGGCAGCGGCCCCGGTGCCGAAGAGCGCGCTCGCCAGGAGGGTCGCCCCCGCGAGCATGGACATGACTATCCGTCTTCTCATGGCCCGTGTTCTACGGGGAGTCGAGCCCGCCCCGCAATGACGCCTCGTCGCCTCAGGCGCGCAGTGCCTCCTTGTCCCCCATCACCATCACCGGATGCCGGGCCGGGTCGAGCGTGCGCAGCAGGAACTTCATCGCTCCCTTGGGAACGCTGACACAGGCGGCCGTGCCGTCGCCGTGGTCGGGATGCAGCCAGACGCCGCCGCCCTTGTCGTCGCCGTCGGGGCGCGTAGGGTCGTGCGGAGGCGTGCCCGGCAGGCGGTTGTAGTCAATGGCGATGACGTAGTCGAAGACATGCTCGTACGCTTCGGTGTCGATCGTCGGCGCGTAGGCGTACTCGTCCTGGTCGTACGGCAGCATGCTGCCCGGGTCGTCGAGCACACCGCCCGCGTCGGAGAGCCCGAACACGCCGACAGGACTGCGCTCGTCACCCGAGTGATGGTCCGTGGTCCAGCCGTTCCGGCCATTGTGGCCGGCCCAACGCGCCACCGGCCGCCACTCCGGTCCCTCCTTCATGTACAGCACGACCGTGGAGTCGGGTGAGTCCTCACCCTTGCCGTACACGGCGACGACCTGACTGGAGTCACGAGGGATCCACCGATGCAGACGGTCGCCGACGCCCGGGATACGGGTCGGGTCGGTCGCAGGGATGGCCGACACCACCGGGTGACGGGGGCCCTGCGCGCCCTCGGCGTCGACAGGGCCGGATCCATCGCTGCCGCACCCGGACAGGGTCGTCAGGAGAGTTCCGAACGCCGTCACCGCGACTGCACAATGCCGCACACTGTAGATCGCCACACGTCCATGGTGGCATCACACACCGAACGACAATGTGACTTATCTGGGCATTTCACCGGGTTGGCTGACAGCATCGCCGGGGTGACCTGCGCGGAGCGGGGTCACCCGGCCGCCGACACCGGCCGGAGTCCTGGTGCGAGCGCCGGCATCGGCCACGTCCTCGTGAAACCGATGGCCGGAAGGCCGGTGGATGCGGCCGGTCCCTCAGGAAAACCGTTTGAAATTCACCACTCTGCAACGCGAACCTTTCACGGCTTGTTGCCACTCCTCATCGCCTCCCCCTCCCTGACACGAGCCACTGGGACGTCATGCAGATTCAAGACCTTCCGTATTCCGATCCGGGCGTCCCAGACGTACGTTCGGGCCCCCGATTCCTGTGGTGGCTCTGGCGGAATCAGCTGGGCGGGCAGCTGAAATCACTCGCCTGGGGCCTGTTGCACTTCGTCTCCGTCTCGGCCCTGCCCTTTTGTGTCGGCCTCGCCGTGCAGGCGGTCGTCGACCGCTCCGGCACCCGGCTCGCCCTGACGGGTGGTCTGATGCTGCTCTGCGGCACGGGCATCGCCGTCGGCGACACCTTCCTGCACCGGGCCGCCGTCACCAACTGGATCACGGCGGCCGCTCGCGTCCAGCAACTGCTGGCCCGCAAGGCGGCCCAGCTGGGCTCCGCCCTGACCCGACGGGTCGCGGCCGGCGAAGTCGTGGCCGTGTCCACCGGTGACGTCGAGAAGGTGGGCTGGTTCGTCGAGGCCGTCTCCCGGTTCACCGCGGCCGCGCTCACGGTCGTGGTGGTCGGTGTCGGCCTCCTCGTCTACCAGCCCGCTCTCGGCGTGATCGTCGCGATCGGGCTGCCCGTCGTGGCGTTCGCGGTGCTGCCGCTGCTGCCCCGGGCCACGCGCCGCGCCGACCTCCAGCGGGAAAAGGCGGGCCGGGCCACCGAGCTGGCCTCGGACACGGTCGCCGGGCTACGCGTGCTGCGCGGCATCGGCGGCGAGGAACTGTTCCTCGACCGCTACCGCCGGGCCTCGCAGGAGGTGCGGCACGCCGCGGTGCACAGCGCCCGGATGTGGTCCCTGATCTCCGCCGTCCAGGTGCTGCTGCCCGGACTGCTGCTCATCGCCGTCGTCTGGCACGGCATCCATCTGGCCCGCCAGGGCCGGATCACGGTCGGCGAACTCGTCACCGTCTACAGCGCGGTCATGATCCTCAACTACCCGCTGCGGCACTTCGAGGAGATCGCCATGGCGTACTCCTTCTCCCGCCCGTCGGCCAAACGGGCGGCCCGGGTGCTGTCACTGGAGCGCGCCACGGCCACCGACGGTACCCGCGAGGCCGAGGTGCCGACCGGGGATCTGTACGACCCCGAGACCGGTCTGCTGGCTCCCGCCGGCCGGCTCACCGCCGTGGTCTGCGGCGACCCGGACGCGGCGGGCAGGCTCGCGGAACGGCTGGGCGGCCATCCCACCGAGCCGGGCCGTTCGGTGCTGCTCGGCGGCGTGGCCCTGGACGAACTCCCGCTGGACAGCGCCCGCAGTGCCGTCCTCGTCCAGGACAAGGACCCGGTGCTGCTGTCCGGCACGCTGCGCGAGCTGCTCGACGTGCCCGCCTCCGGAGCCGTGGCGGCCACGGACGCGCTGGCCGCGGCACAGTGCGACGACGTCCTGGACGCGCTCGTCCAGGGATCGCTGGACGCCACCGACCCGATGGACGCCCGTATCACCGAGCGCGGCCGCTCCCTGTCCGGCGGCCAGCGCCAGCGGCTGGCACTGGCCCGGTCGCTGGTCACCGATCCCGAGGTGCTGGTACTGGACGAGCCGACCTCCGCGGTCGACTCGCACACCGAGGCCCGGATCGCGGACGGGCTGCACCGGCTTCGTTCGGGCCGGACGACGGTGGTGTTCACCTCCTCGCCGCTGCTGCTCGACCGCGCGGACCTGGTCGTCCTGGTCCACCAGGGCGAGGTCGTGGCGGTCGGCGCGCACCGCGAACTGGTCGACGGCGAGCCACGGTACCGGGCCGTGGTGACGCGTGAGACGGACGAGGAACTGGCCGCGGCCGACGAAGGGGTCCTGCTGGACGCCCTCCAGGAGCTGGAAGAGATCGAGGAGAGCGCATGATCGGCGTTGCGCCACCGGCGTACGACCCGGCGGCCCCGACGACCGCCACCACCCTGCCCGTCGGCGCGGCCGCGACCGTGCGCGCCTACGTCACCGAGCTGTTCCGCCGGCACCGGCGGGCGTTCCTGCTGCTCATCGCGGTGAACACGGTGGCCGTGATTGCCTCCATGGTGGGTCCCTACCTGCTCGGCGGCCTGGTCGAGCGGGTCTCCGACCGGTCCCGCGATCTGCAACTGGGCCTGACCGTCGGGCTGTTCGTGCTTGCGCTGGCCGTGCAGGCCGTGTTCGTACGGCAGGTCCGGCTGCGAGGCGCGGTGCTCGGCGAGCGGATGCTGGCCGACCTGCGCGAGGACTTCCTCGTCCGGTCCGTCGGCCTGCCGCCGGGCGTGCTGGAGCGGGCGGGGACCGGTGACCTGCTCTCCCGCATCACCACCGACATCGACCGCCTGGCCAACGCGATGCGCGAGGCCGTACCGCAGCTGGCGATCGGTGTCGTGTGGGCGCTGCTGCTGCTCGGCGGGCTCGTGGTGACGGCCCCGCCGCTGGCGGCGGCCGTGCTGCTCGCCGTGCCGGTGCTGGTGGCCGGGTGCCGCTGGTACTTCAAGCGGGCACCCTCCGGCTACCGCTCCGAGGCCGCCGGGTACGCCTCCGTCGCCGCCGCGCTCGCCGAGACCGTGGACGCGGGCCACACCATCGAAGCGCACCGCCTGGGCGCCCGCCGCGTCACCCTGTCGGAGCGGCGGATCAAGGAGTGGACGGCCTGGGAACGCTACACCCTGTGGCTGCGGTCCGTGCTGTTCCCGGTCATCAACGCCGTCCACGTCATCGTGCTCGGCTCGGTCCTGATGGTCGGCGGCGTGTTCGTGCTGCACGGCTGGATCGGGGTGGGCCGGCTGACCACCGGAGCCCTGATCACGCAGATGCTCGTCGACCCGGTGAACCTGATCCTGCGCTGGTACGACGAGGTGCAGGTCGCCCAGGTGTCGCTGGCCCGCCTGGTCGGGGTGCGGGACATCGAACCGGACGCCGGGGACGCCTCGCTGGCCCCCGACGGGCGGGACGTGTCCGCCGAGCGGGTGCACTTCGGCTACCTCGACGGTGTCGACGTCCTGCGCAAGGTGTCCCTGGAAGTCGCGCCGGGCACCAGGATGGCCCTGGTCGGTCCCTCGGGAGCGGGCAAATCCACGCTGGGCAGGCTGCTCGCCGGTATCTACGCGCCCCGGGAGGGCAGGATCACGCTGGGCGGCGCGGAACTGTCCCGGATGCCGGCCGAACGCGTCCGCTCGCACGTCGCCCTCGTCAACCAGGAGCACCACGTCTTCGTCGGCTCGCTGCGCGACAACCTCCTGCTGGCCCGGACCGGTGCCACAGACGCCGAGCTGTGGGCGGCCCTGGGCGCGGTCGACGCGGACGGCTGGGCGCGGGCCCTGGACGACGGCCTGGACACCGAGGTCGGCTCCGGCGGCCTGGCGCTCACCCCCGCCCAGGCCCAGCAGATCGCGCTGGCCCGGCTGGTGCTGGCCGATCCGCACACGCTGGTCCTGGACGAGGCGACCTCGCTCCTCGACCCGCGCGCGGCACGCCATCTGGAACGCTCCCTGGCCCGCGTCCTGGACGGCCGCACCGTGGTCGCCATCGCGCACCGCCTGCACACCGCCCATGACGCCGACGTGATCGCCGTCGTGGAGAACGGCCGCATCAGCGAGCTGGGCAGCCATGACGAGCTGGTCACGGCTGACGGGGCGTACGCGGCGCTGTGGCGGTCCTGGCACGGGTGAGGGTCCGCCGGGCCTGACGGTGGCCGGTACGGCGGTGGAGGACCTGCCGCCGACGCCGGCCACCACGGCCACCACGGCCACCACGGCCACCACGGCCACCACGGCCACCACGGCCAGGATGGTCACGGTGGCTGAGCCGGTGGCAACACGGCGCAGCGGGATCACGATGCCGCGACTGGCTGGGATCAGCCGTACCGGGGTGCCTTCGGCCTCCGGAACGCGAGGCGCCCCTGCCTCGTCCGACTGGTCCTGCGCGGAGGTTTCGGCAGTCGCAGGGTGGACCGGCCGGGTCCCGTCACGCCAGCCTGCCCTGGGGACTTCCCTGGCCGAAGCGTGCCGCGACCAGGGCCCGACGAGCCGCATCACGGTGCGCCACGCCGGGTTCCCGTACCCATGCGCAGGTCCTTGCCGGAGGTCGTGCCGTTGCGCCTTCCCGAGCCGGAGTGGAAGGCTGGAGAGCGGCACCGGTTCGGGGAGCGCCGGCGGACCGTCCGGTTCGCGGTGTGTGACACCCGTGCCGCGCATGCCGGCGGCCCATCGCCCGGCGCGGTGGTATGCGGCCGTCCTCATCACCCGGAGGTACTCGTGGACAGCGCCGACAGCTGGGGGGACGACGTCTACCAGCCCGATTCCTCGGAGATCCGGGAGGACTCGGGACTCCTCGACGTCGAGGACACACTGGAGTCCGACGGCGTCGACGACCCGCTCGACCGCGGCTGGTCCCCTCCTGAACGACCGTGGGCGGTGGAACACACCGGTGTCACGGCGGCCGAGCGCCAGGCGGGCGAGACCCTGGACCAGCGGCTGGCCGAGGAACAGCCCGACCTCGTCGTACCCGACGGCGACGACATCGGTGACCGCGACATCGACGGGGAACTCCTGGACAACGAGGTCGGCAACCTCCGCTCCGGCCGCCTGGTCGCCCCCGACGAGGGGGCGCACGAGGACGACGAGGCCGCCCTGGTCGCCACCGATGTCGGCATCGACGGCGCCGCCGCCTCCGCCGAGGAAGCCGCGATGCACATCGTCGACGAGGACTCCTTGTCCGGCTGACCCGCCCGCCGCCGGTCCGACCGCCCCGCACGAGGAGCCGCCATGCAGCAGGACAAGCACCCCGACTACCACCCCGTGGTCTTCCGTGACCGCGCCGCCGGGTACGCCTTCCTCACCCGGTCGACCGCGCAGAGCGAACAGACCATCGAGTGGGACGACGGCGAGAGCTACCCGGTGATCGACGTGGAGATCTCCTCGGAGAGCCACCCCTTCTACACGGGCAAGGCCCGGACGGTCGACACCGAGGGCCGCGTCGCCCGCTTCGAGCGCCGGTACGGCGGCGGGGCCGAGCCGGGCGAGGTCGGCTGACCGGGAGCGATCACTCAGCCCCCGTGGGCCGGAGCGGCGGGACGGACCGCAGGGAGCGTCCCGCGGCCGAGGCCGGCAGGTCAGATCACATTGAGCGCTGCCGCGCAGCCGACGCCGCCGAGCAGCATGAACGCGGGCATCAGCACCTTCAGCTCCACCCAGCTGCCGGCCCGGAACCGCATCGCCTTCGGCGGCCCCACCGGGTACCAGCGCTTGCGGCCCACCGGGATGGGCCACAGGATCGGGCAGCCGGACACGGTCAGCGCGTCCCCGATGTCGTGGACCAGCGCGCCCAGCACGATCGGAAGCCCCAGCCACAGGTACCGCTGGTCCGACGCGGTGAACAGCCAGTCGGAGCCGTTGCCCGGCTTGTCCAGTATTCCCGCGAGGATCCATGCGCTGGTCGCGGCCAGCAGCCAGACCAGGACATCGCTGCTGGAACCCCGGGCGGCCCGCCACAGCAGACCCTCGATCGCCAGCACCATGTGCACGAAGAGGATCGCCAGCACCGCCCAGCGGCCCCCCGTGATCGCCGCCGCAGAGCAGCCGGCACCCAGCAGGACCGCCCACACCCAGGTGTGCGTCAGCGTGCGGTGGCCGCCGTTGCGGCGCGGGTCGCCCTTCATGCGCGTCGCCTTGTAGACGGCGTAGGACAGCTTGTCCACGATCTCGCAGATCCCATGGGAGATGGGCCCGAAGGAACGCGAGATGGTCGCGGCCTTGTGGTCGAGGTCCGGGGCGAGTGCGGCACCGGCACAGATCAGCGCGCCGACGAGGAGAACGGGCCAGGGCATCGGGTGCCCGGCCGCGGCGGCGGCCGCTCCGACACCGAGCCAGGCCGCGGCCCCCGACAGTGAGTGTGCTGGTCCCATCATGGCTGCTTCCCGCCCCATTCCTCATGTGCCGCTGTCCAGTTGCCCTGGTGCACTGACGCCCCGTCGGCGACACAGCGTAGCTGCCATGATCTTCGTCCCCGCAGCCGATTCCCCTCTCCGGCACAAGGCCAGGCAAGATGGGGGCGTGACCCTCATCGATCAGCTGCCGCCGACCGCCGACCCCGACGCCCTGTACGAAGCCTTCGAGTCGTGGGCGCAGGAGCGCGGTCTCACCCTCTACCCCCACCAGGAGGAGGCGCTGATCGAGGTGGTCTCCGGGGCGAACGTGATCGTCTCGACGCCTACCGGATCCGGCAAGAGCATGATCGCCGCGGGCGCGCACTTCGCAGCCCTGGCCCGGGACGAGGTCACTTTCTACACCGCCCCGATCAAGGCACTGGTGTCGGAGAAGTTCTTCGAACTGTGCAAGATCTTCGGCACCGAGAACGTCGGCATGCTCACCGGCGACGCCTCTGTGAACGCCGACGCCCCCGTGATCTGCTGCACCGCCGAGGTACTGGCGTCGATCGCGCTGCGCGACGGCAAGAACGCGGACGTCGGCCAGGTCGTCATGGACGAATTCCATTTCTACGCAGAGGGCGACCGCGGCTGGGCCTGGCAGATCCCGCTGCTGGAGCTCCCCCAGGCACAGTTCATCCTGATGTCGGCCACTTTGGGCGACGTGTCCTTCTTCGAGAAGGACCTCACGCGCCGCACGGGCCGCCCCACCTCGGTGGTCCGCTCGGCCACCCGCCCGGTTCCGCTCTCCTACGAGTACAAGCTCACCCCGCTCACCGAGACGCTCACCGATCTGCTGGAGACCAGGCAGGCCCCGGTGTACATCGTCCACTTCACCCAGGCCCAGGCCGTGGAGCGGGCACAGGCGCTGATGAGCATCAACATGTGCTCGCGTGAGGAGAAGGACCAGATCGCCGAGCTGATCGGCAACTTCCGCTTCACCACCAAGTTCGGCCGCAACCTCTCCCGTTACGTCCGGCACGGCATCGGCGTGCACCACGCCGGCATGCTGCCCAAGTACCGCCGCCTGGTGGAAAAGCTCGCGCAGGCCGGTCTGCTGAAGGTCATCTGCGGCACAGACACGCTGGGCGTGGGCGTCAACGTGCCGATCCGCACCGTGCTGTTCACCGCGCTGACCAAGTACGACGGCAGCCGCGTGCGCACCCTGCGCGCCCGTGAGTTCCACCAGATCGCGGGCCGGGCCGGCCGGGCCGGCTTCGACACGGCCGGTCTCGTGGTGGCGCAGGCGCCCGAGCACGTCATCGAGAACGAGAAGGCTCTGGCGAAGGCGGGCGACGACCCGAAGAAGCGCCGCAAGGTGGTGCGCAAGAAGGCACCGGAGGGCTTCGTCGGCTGGACGGAGAACACCTTCGAGAAGCTCATCGCCTCCGAGCCGGAGCCGCTGACCTCGCGCTTCCGGGTGACACACACGATGCTGCTGTCGGTGATCGCCCGTCCGGGCAACGCCTTCGAGGCGATGCGCCATCTTCTGGAGGACAACCATGAGCCGCGCAGGCAGCAGCTCAGGCACATCCGCCGGGCCATCGCGATCTACCGATCGCTGCTCGACGGCGGGATCGTGGAGAAGCTCCACCAGCCGGACGCCGAGGGCCGCATCATCCGGCTCACGGTCGATCTCCAGCAGGACTTCGCGCTCAACCAGCCGCTGTCCACGTTCGCACTCGCCGCGTTCGAACTCCTCGACCCCGAGTCGCCGCCCTACGCGCTCGACATGGTGTCCGTGGTGGAGTCCACGCTGGACGACCCGCGCCAGATCCTCGTCGCCCAGCAGAACAAGGCGCGCGGCGAGGCCGTGGCCGCGATGAAGGCGGACGGCGTCGAGTACGAGGAGCGCATGGAGCGTCTCCAGGACATCACGTACCCGAAGCCGCTGGAAGAGCTGCTCTTCCACGCGTACAACACCTACCGCAAGAGCCACCCGTGGGTCGGCGACCACCCGCTGTCCCCGAAGTCCGTCATCCGCGACATGTACGAACGGGCGCTGTCCTTCACGGAGTTGGTGTCCTTCTACGAGCTGGCCCGCACCGAGGGCATCGTCCTGCGCTACCTGGCCAGCGCCTACAAGACCCTCGACCACACCATCCCCGACGACCTGAAGTCCGAGGACCTGCAGGATCTGATCGAGTGGCTCGGCGAGATGGTGCGCCAGGTGGACTCCAGCCTGCTGGACGAGTGGGAGCAGCTGGCCAACCCGGAGGAGATGACCGCCGAGGAGGCCCAGGAGAAGGCCGACGAGGTCAAGCCCGTCACCACCAACGCGCGTGCCTTCCGGGTGCTGGTCCGCAACGCCATGTTCCGCCGCGTGGAGCTGGCCGCGCTCGACCAGGTCGACGAACTGGGCGAGCTGGACGCCGAGGCCGGCTGGGACGCCGAGGCCTGGGGCGAGGCGATGGACAAGTACTGGGACGAATACGAGGACCTCGGCACCGGCCCCGACGCCCGCGGCCCCAAGCTGCTGGTGATCAAGGAGGAGCCGGAGAACGGCCTCTGGCGCGTCCGCCAGATCTTCGACGACCCGAACGGCGATCACGACTGGGGTATCAGCGCCGAGGTCGACCTCGCGGCCTCGGACGCCGAGGGCCGTGCCGTCGTCCGTGTCACCGAAGTCGGCCAGCTGTGAGCCGCTTCCGACCAGGTGTGACCCAAGGAGAGACCCGCCGATGACGAACCCGGCCGAGAGACTGGTCGACCTGCTCGACCTGGAGCAGATCGAGGTCAACATCTTCCGTGGCCGCAGCCCGCAGGAGTCCCTGCAGCGAGTCTTCGGCGGCCAGGTGGCGGGCCAGGCGCTGGTCGCCGCCGGCCGCACCACGGACGGCGACCGCCCCGTGCACTCGCTGCACGCGTACTTCCTGCGCCCGGGCCGTCCGGGCGTGCCGATCGTGTACCAGGTGGAGCGGGTCCGCGACGGCAGATCGTTCACGACGCGCCGGGTCACGGCCGTGCAGCAGGGCCGCACGATCTTCAATCTGACCGCCTCCTTTCACAAGCCTGAGGGAGGATCGTTCGAGCACCAGCTGCCGCCGGCCCGCGATGTGCCGGACCCGGAATCGCTGCCCACGGTCTCCGAGGAGATCCGCGAGCACCTGGGCGCGCTGCCCGAGCAGTTGGAGCGGATGGCACGCCGCCAGCCCTTCGACATCCGCTATGTCGACCGGCTGCGCTGGAACGCCGAGGAGATCAAGGGGGCTGAGCCGCGCAGCGCCGTGTGGATGCGCGCGGTCGGACCACTGGGGGACGACCCGTTGGTCCACACGTGCGCGCTGACGTACGCCAGCGACATGACCCTGCTGGACGCGGTCCGCATCCCGGTCGAACCCCTGTGGGGTCCGCGAAACTTCGACCTGGCCTCGCTGGACCACGCCATGTGGTTCCACCGGCCGTTCCGCGCGGACGAGTGGTTCCTGTACGACCAGGAGTCGCCGATCGCCACCGGCGGGCGCGGTCTGGCGCGAGGGCGCATCTACGACCAGCAGGGGCGCATGCTCGTCTCGGTCGTCCAGGAGGGTCTGTTCAGGGCCCTGTAGCGGGCGGATCGGCGCGGCTGCGGCCGAGCGGGATCACATGGGCGCGGGCCATGGGCTTCTGCGCCGCAGCCAGCCGCGCAGACCTCGACCGGCCGGGCTCCGGTCCTGCTCGGGCCGGCGGTTCCGGCGCGTCGGTGAGCCGGGCGGCCGTCCGACCGCCCCACGGTGCCACTCGGCCTCTCGGCCCGCCGCCCCACCGTCCGGCCAGGGCGCCCCGAACACCGGACCGTCGTCCGGCTCGGGCGCCGAAGCCGACTGCTCACCGCTCTGCACGGGTGCCACGATCATCGGCTCGCCCTGCGCCTCAGGCGTCCCAGGCATCGGCTCGGTCTCGACCTCGGGCTTCTCCAGCCCCGGCTCCCCGTTCGACTCAGGCACCCGTACGACAGGCGATTCCTCCGCCGCCGTCCGCGCCGCCGGTTCGGTGTGCCGTGTGACCGTTCGCGCGATAGGCGGGATGGGCCGTGCGACCGCACGTACCGTCGGCACGGGGCGGCGGGTGGCCGGGCGCGGGGCGGGGGACTCGGCGCGTGCCTCCTCGACGGACCGGCCCAGTTCGCCGCGCAGCCAGTCGATCTCGTCGGCGTCCTGCGCGAGCGCGATCCGCTCGGCGAGGTGCGCCGCGGGCGATCCCGGGGTGCCCTGACCGGGCGGCGTGGGCCGGAACCGGTTCAGGTAGGCACGTTCGTACGGGTCCTTGACGACGTCGGCGATCTCGACAGGCGCGAGGAAGGACGCCACGGCTCCGGCACGTACCCATGGCTCCTTGGACCGCCGCAGCAGTGAACCGAGATGACGTCCGCGCCAGTTGCGGGCGCGCAGGTCCACTCCCGCCTCCAGTTGGCCGCGCAGGGTGTCCGGCGTGCGTCCCTTGAGCAGGTGCGCGTTCTCAGGGCCCCGGGTGAAGTTCCGCAGGTCTTCCGCCAGATAGAGCCAGACCACAGCGCGGTAGCGGTTCAAATACCAGTTTACGGGCACGATCAGCCCGAGACGGGCGAGGCGGGTGAAGCGGCCGGCCGGGATCTCCATGAGTGCCGCGCCCTCGGCGGTTCCCACCACCCGCACACGCTCACGCAGGACTTCCGGGAAATCGTCCTGCGCACGAAGGCGGTCGATCTCCGCGCGCTCCACCCGGCGGGCTCCTCCCCCGCCCTCGTCGGGCACGGTGCGGATGTGCCCGAGGTGCACAGCGAGGTCGAACTCGCTTCGTTTGAGGCCCAGTTCCCGAGCGGCGCGGCTCGGAGTGACGGGCCGGGGCGGACTGAAGATGCTTGCCGACATGGCTGTAACTCCCCCGTGGAGTGGAGGCTCACGCCCTGTGCGCAAGCCGTGTACACACCGTAGCCGGTTCCGCGCATCGCGTGGCGAGCCTGTGGATAACTCCACGAAGGCGGGCGAACTCGCAGGTCAGAGATCTGTGTTGGGCGCCCTCTCGGGCTGCCTGGCATCAACGCCGAGGTGTTCGCCGACGCGGTTGACGAGCAGGGTCATCTCGTAGGCGATCTGGCCGATGTCGGCCTCCACCCCGCTGAGCACGCACAGACAGCTGCCGGTGCCCGCCGCAGTCACGAACAGCACGGCGTCGTCGTACTCGATCATGGTCTGGCGCACCCTGCCCGCGCCGAAGTGGCGTCCCGAACCCTTGGCCAGGCTGTGCAGCCCGGACGCCACGGCGGCCAGATGCTCGGCGTCCTCACGGCGTAGGCCCGTACTCGCGCCCGTGACCAGCCCGTCGTTCGACAGGACGAGCGCGTGCCGCACATGGTCCACCCGCTCGGTCAGATCGTCCAGGAGCCACCCGAGTCCCTGGTTCTGCGCCATCTCCGTCTCCCCGTGCGATGTCTCCCCCTGGCTGGAGGAACTCCCCGCCAGCCTTCACCACGAGCGGCGCCCGGGCAAGCCGGACGGACGCATGGCGCAGAAGATGACCGACGGGTGATGTCGGGCGTTCGTCCCGGACGGCACACATACCGGCAATCGGTCCACGTTCCCGCCGGCTCAGCCGACCGAGTCCAGGAGCCGGGCGGTGTGCATCCGCCCCGCGTACTCGACGAGCCGGATCAGGACTTCCTTGCCGGAGTCCCGGTCGCGCGCGTCGCACAGCACCACGGGGGTGCCGCGGTCGAGGTCGAGGGCGCGGCAGACGTCGTGGGCGCCGTAGGCGCGGGCGCCCGCGAAGCAGTTGACAGCCACCACGAACGGGATGCGCCGGTGCTCGAAGTAGTCGACGGCGGGGAAGCAGTCCTCCAGGCGCCGGGTGTCCGCGAGGACGACGGCACCGAGGGCGCCCTGCGACAACTCGTCCCAGAGAAACCAGAACCGGTCCTGTCCGGGGGTGCCGAAGAGGTAGAGGGACAGGCCGGAGCGGATCGTGATGCGCCCGAAGTCCATAGCGACGGTGGTGGTGACCTTCTGGTCCACACCGTCGGTGTCGTCGACCAACTGCCCTGCCTGGCTGAGCAGTTCCTCGGTACGCAGCGGCCGGATCTCGCTGACGGCCCCGACCAGGGTCGTCTTGCCGACGCCGAATCCGCCGGCGACCAGTATCTTCAGCGCCAGCGCGGCGGTGTCGCCGGTGGCGTCGGAGTGCTCGGAGACCATGATCACTTCTCTCGGGTGGACCGGTTGCAGCCGGCGTCCGCGTACTTCGGGCGTGAAGTCAACATCATGACAAATGAGGCATCCGTGCGGCGGGTTGGACCGAAATGCACCTGATCTGACCGATTCCCGTACGCTCGGCGGCACAGTGCGCACGGATGGGGATGCGGGAGAGCGTTCGTCTTGCTCGGCATGGTCATCTAGAGCGCTCGCAATCCATCGATGACCTCGCGCAGAATCCGCTCGTCGGGCAGGTGCGCCGGGGGTACGGGGCGGCTGACGGAGACACAGCCGAGTTCCAGGAGGTCCCCGAGGAGCACCCTGATCACGCCGACAGGAAGGTCCGCGTCCGCGGCGAGTTCGGCGACGGACTGTGTCTCCGTGCGGCACAGCTCGATCAGAGTCCGGTGTTCGGGGCCGAGCGGTGTGTCGTCGTCGAGCGCCGGGGACGCGGGGACGAGGGTGACAAGGGCGATCAGGTCGAAGCGCACCGCGGTGGGCCCCGGCTGGGTACGACCGCCGGTCATGGCGTACGGGCGGACGAGGGGCCCGGCCTCGCCGTCGTACCACTGGCTGCCCGGCTCCGGCGGGCCGTCCATCGGGTTCTCGGTCATCGGTACCGGCCTTCCGGCTCATCCGGCCGCGGGCGGCTGTGCGCTGACACGAGGTGGCGTGTAGAGGTGCTCGCCGACCCGCTTGACCAGGCGCGCCATCTCGTAGGCGACGAGGCCGATGTCGGCGGTGACGGCGGTGAGCACGGCGAGGCAGGAACCGTCGCCCGCGGCGGCCACGAAAAGGAACGCGTCGTCCATCTCGACCAGGGTCTGCCGCACACCGCCTGCTCCGAAGTGCCGTCCCGCACCCTTGGCCAGGCTGTTGAAGCCGGAGGCGACGGCGGCGAGATGCTCGGCGTCCTCCCGCGCGAGGGCCGTGGAGGCGCCGACGGCCAGCCCGTCGTTGGAGAGCACGACGGCATGCCGTACCTCGCTCACTCGGGTCACCAGGTCGTCGAGCAGCCAGTCCAGTTCGCCGGATCGCTGCCCGGCCCTCGTGTTGGGGTCCTGGATCATGCCGGGTCTCCTTCGCTGCTGTCACTGGCCGTTTCGGGTTCCGGGGCGGCACCGCGGCCGGGCTGCCTGCCGCCGCCGCGCGCCCAGCCGTCGCGGTAGGCCGTCATGCGGTCCCGCACCAGTTCGGGGGTGCGCCGGTCCTCGCCACGCGTGCGTGCCGGGGCCGGCTCTTCGGGCCGTTGCTGCCGGAGCTGAGGGGCGAGGCTCGCCTGGCGCACACGGCGCGGGAGGTCGTCGGAGGGCTCGGAGTCGTGCGGCGGGCGGTGGGGCCTCAAGGCGGTGACTCCGGGGGGCGGGGTCTCGTGGCTCATGCCGTGTCGTACCGACTCGCTGACCACGTCGTTCCGTTCCGGCCCCTCCGCCGTGTCGTGCGGGCCGGGAGCGGTGGCCGCGAGGGCGGGACGGTCCGGCCGTGCGAGGGCGGTCTCCTGGCGCCGACGCGTGCCGGGCACGTGCGCGTACGCGCCTTCCTGCTCGTCGTGGGCCTGTTCGTTCTGCTGGGACGCGGTGTCGGCCGAGCCCCGGTGGAGCAGAGCCGTGGGCAGCAGGACGACGGCGGTGGTGCCGCCGTACGGGGAAGTCCGCAGGTGCACCCTGACGTCGTGCCGGGAGGCGAGCCGGCTGACCACGAAGAGCCCGAGCCGGTCACTGTCGAACAGGTCGAGGGCCTCGGACTGTTCGATGCGCCGGTTGGCCTCCGCGAGGGTCTCGGCACTCATACCGAGACCCCGGTCCTCGATCTCCAGGGCATAGCCGTTGCCGACGGGCTCACCGGTGACGCGCACGCGCGTGTGGGGCGGAGAGAACTGGGCGGCGTTCTCGACGAGTTCGGCGAGCAGGTGGGTGAGGTCGGCGACGGCGGCACCGATGACATGGGCCTCGGGGAGCCGGCGCACCTCCACGCGCGCGTAGTCCTCGACTTCGGATACGGCGGCGCGTACGACATTCGTGAGCGAGACGGGCATGCGCCAGGCCCGGCCGGGTGCCGCCCCGGAGAGAATGATCAGGCTCTCGGCATGGCGCCGCATCCGGGTGGTCAGGTGGTCCAGACGGAACAGGTCGCTGAGCTCGTCGGGATCGTCGGAGCGGCGTTCCATGCTGTCGAGAAGGCTGAGCTGACGGTGGACCAGCACTTGACTGCGGCGGGCGAGGTTGACGAAGACTCCGGAGATGCCGCTGGCGAGCTCGGCGCGTTCCACGGCGGCGTGCAGGGCTGCCCGGTGGACGGTGGTCAGGGCCTCCGAGACCTGGCCCGTCTCGTCCTCGGCCGGTGGTCCCGCGGGGGCCTCCGCCTGAATGTCGAGTTCCTCACCCGCGCGCAGTCTGCGCATCGCTTCCGGCAGCTTGCGACGGGCGATCTCCAGGGCGTCGTTGCGCAGGCTGACGAGCTCGACCACGAGCCCTCGTCCGATGCGGACGGAGATGACCAGCGAGGCGGCGACGGCGGCCAGGCCGAGGAGCACGGCGGCACCGGCGGGGCTGAGCAGACCGCGCGTGACCGGATCGGCGCGGCCGGCGACGGCCCGGCCCGTGTCCGTCGCGATGTTCCGCATTCCTTCCTGCACGCGTGCGTGGGCGGCGTTCCAGGCGGCCTGTGGAGCCGCGCCGGCCTGCCTGGCGCCCGGCACGGCGGTGACGATCTTGTCCTCTGCGCTGCCGAGTGAGGCGTAGGAGCCGCTGTCGGCCAGGTCCCGCCAGGCAGCGCGCTGGGCGGTGGGCAGATCGGCGACGGCCGTGTCGGTGAGGCTGCGGCGCGCGGCGGCAGCGGCGCTGAACAACCGCAGTCGCTCGCCTCGGAGACCCTCCGTTGTCCGCGCGCCGCTGAGCAATGCGTCCTCCTGGGCCAGTGCCTCGGCGGCCCGGGAGAATTCGAGCAGTACGCGCGCGTCGGAGCCGACGTCAGCCTGCTGGATGCCGGTGAGGGCACCGTCCACGGCGAAGGCTGCCGCAATGGTCTTCGTGTACTGCGTATACACCGTGTCCCAGCCGGCCTTGTTGTCGAGTACGGCCGTACGCAGCGTGCGCAGCCGCTCGGCGCCGGTGACGAAGGCGTCGAGGCGGCCGGAGACCGCGGCGGGCAACTCCTCGCTGTCGGCGACGGTGCTGTCGCTGCCGAGCCGCAGTGCGGCGACGGCCCGGTCGGTGCGGGCGGCGAGGCCCTGGAGGTCGCTGCCGTCGTCCGCGCCCGGTGCGGTGGCGTGGCGCACGGCCGCGGTGCGCTCGGCCTGCAGGGCGGCGACGGCCGCGGCCACCGGGGTGCGCAGTTCGGCGTCGACCCGCTCGGACTGGCGCAGCCTCGCGACGTCCTGGGCGGTGCTCACGGTGGCGTACGCCCACAGCGCGAGCAGGGAGACCACAGGCACCATCAGCAGGCTGACCACCTTGGCGCGCACGGTACGAGGGCGCAGGTGCCGGCGATTCACGCGCGCGCGTGCCGTGGTCGGCGACGCGCCGAGGAGGCGGTCGGTGCCCTCGGCGGCGGGCGGTCCGGCGTGCGCACGGCGGCCCCGCGGAGGGCGTTCCGGGGCACCGGCTTTCGGGGAGGTACGGGGTGGGCGCATGGCCTCCTCGCTCGGGACGTGGGGTCGGGGCGCTCGGGCCGGGCTCCCGCTAACGGGCGACGGTCTCGACGGGCCGCTGGGCGGAGGCGGACGCCTCACGCTCGTCGGCGGTGGGTGAGAGGGCGACGAAGGCCGAGGTGATGAAGAGATAGGACCCGAGGCCGACGGCGAGGGGGAAGATGAACTGCATCGCCGTGGCCCCGGGCAGGGCCTCGCCGGAGGGGTTCACATGCACGCTGACCGCGAACATCCCGGTGTAGTGCATGCTGCTGACGGCCGCTCCCATGAGGAGGGAGGCGACGGTGACCGCGAGGGGCGACTTGATGTTGAGGCCGGCCCACAGGGCCGCTGTCGCCGCTACTACGGCGATCAGCACCGACAGTCCGACGAGGACGGGGTCGTACCGGACGTCTCCGTGCAGCCGGACCGCCGCCATGCCCAGGTAGTGCATGCTGGCGACGCCCAGCCCGGTGGTGAGTCCGCCGATCAGGAGCGCTCGGTTGCGGGCGCGGCTGTAGCCGACGACGAAGACGCCGGCGCAGACGACGACCATGGCGACGAGGAGGCTGAGGATGGTCAGCGGCACGTCGTAGCGGATGTCGGTGCCGCTGACGCGGAAGCCGAGCATGGCCACGAAGTGCATGGTCCAGATGCCCGTCCCGATCGCGGAGGCCGCGGTGACGAGCCAGTTGCGGCGCGAGCGGCCGGTGGTGGCGAGCGCGCGGACGGTGCAGCGCAGTCCGAGTGCGGCGCCGGTACAGGCCATCACGTATGACAGCACGGGGGTCAGCCAGCCGAAGGCGGCGTGGTCCAGGTGTCCCATGGCCAAGGGACGCTAGGGGGCACGGGCGCACATAGGGGGCGCATTTCGAAAGCTGGTGGAATATGACAGGTGGATGCGACGGAACGATCGGGTCCGGCCCGAACATGTGCGCCTACATATCCCTCGTGACGGTGAGGAATCATGCGGAACATGAGCGACGACCACACACATGTGCAGGAATTCTTCGGCGCCCGGGCCGCCGACTGGGACAGCCGGTTCCCCGACGACGGCCCCGCCTACGCGGCCGCCGTGGACGACCTCGGACTGCGGCCGGGTGACCGCGTGCTGGACGCGGGCTGCGGCACCGGACGTGCCCTGCCGCCGCTCCGGGCCGCCGTGGGCCCCTCCGGGGTGGTGCTGGGTGCCGACCTGACGCCGGAGATGCTCCAGGCGGCCGTGCGGGCGGGGCGGGAGCGGGACGGGTGGCTGCTGCTCGCCGACGTCGCCGCACTGCCACTGCGGCCGCAGACGCTGGACGCCGTCTTCGCGGCCGGTCTGATCGCCCACCTGCCGAACCCGGTGGACAACCTGCGGGAACTGGCGCGCGTGGTGCGGCCGGGCGGCACGCTCGCGCTGTTCCACCCCATCGGGCGGGCCGCCCTCGCGGCCCGGCAGGGCCGCCAGGTCACCCCCGACGACCTGCGCGCCGAGACCAACCTCGGTCCGCTCCTGGCCCGTTCGGGATGGCGCATGACGTCGTACGTCGACGAGGACGCGCGCTTTCTCGCGCTCGCGACGCGCGAGAACTGAGCGGCACGCCGCTGCGGACACCCCTCGCGCCGTGCCGCGCAGGCTGAGAACCGCCGGTGGGGCCGGTCCGCCGGGCAACCGTGCCACGGCGCCGGCCGGCCTTCCTTGCCGGCGCCGGCTGCGCGATGCCCTCGCCTCACTCGGCTGCTTCGGCCGCCGAGGGGTCCCTGTGCCATACCGGGCAGCCACTCAGTCCGGGGACCGGGCGGGTACCCAGGCCGTCGACTCGGTAGCCGTTCGGGTAGCCCTTGATCTCCCGGTTCTGGCGGGCGAAGTGCGGGGCGCGGCGCGGCGGCAGCAGCCGGACGAGCCGGCCACGCGTGCGTACGGCGCGGCGCACGAGCGCGGTGGTGGCCGCCCCGGGCGGCGCGTAGCGGAAGGCGTGCAGCAGCGGCTCGTCGAGCAGGGCGAGGGTCGCCGTACGCAGCACCGGTGCCAGCGGCCGCGGATACCAGGACGCCATCAGGTCGAGGGTGGCGTCGGAGACCTGCCGGGACTGTTCGTCCCAGCCGAAGTGGTCCCGCTCGTAGGCGTCGAGGAGTGCTTCGAACTCCTCATAGGTCCCGGGGATGCCGGGGATGCCCATGTGCCGGCCCAGGGTGCGGTAGTACTCGGTCGCGGCGACGATCTCGTGCCGGGACAACCGCCGCCATCCGTAGGCGTCGATCCATCGTCTGGGCACCACGACGAAGGTGCTCAGCACATAGCGCATGTCGTCGTCGCTGATGTCGTAGCTGCGGTGCATCTGGTTGATGCGGCGGATCGCCGTGCGGCCCTCCTCGGCCGCGAAGCCGTTCTCCACGATGGTGTCGAGGAGCAGCACCGTGTCGTCGTACCGCTTCTGCGTGCGCTCGGTCAGCTGCGCCGTCTCGGCGAGCAGCCGGCCGATGCTCGGCACGGCATAGGTGCGGTACAGGGCCAGTTCGAGCGCGCGCGTGTAGTCCCAGGGGAACTCGAAGGCCGTGCTCAGCCGGTAGATCTCCACCGCGTCCGCCACCGGGTCCAGTCGGCGGATCCTGCCGAGCCGTTCGAACCGCTTCACCCTGCCGTCCTCCTTTCTCCCGAAGGAGGCTCAACTCTACGGTGAGTGACGACATGTGAATCGTCGGCGACGGCGGCCCTGGGCTCGATCAGGGCAGCGGAAGGGGCGTGCGCACAAAGTGTTCGAGGCAGTGCTGCTGGGATCCGTGCTCTCCTCGGGCCGTCCACACGCCATCGGACACCGTGCGTCCATCATGGACGTTTCGCCCCCGTCCAGGCGGAAACCTGCAGCTCCGCGTGGTGTGGGGAGTCGTGACAACGGGCTTCCGCTCGCACTAGGGTGCGCGCCGTTGGACGAACCACTGGGAGGCTGGGATGGCCGGGACGGATGATGAGGCCGTCGCCGCCGCAGACGATGCGCTGTACGTGCTGACGGCGGTACTGCTGACGCCGGCGCAGTTTCCGAGCGTTCTGGGCGACGACTATCCGGAGGCATGTGCCGCACTGGGACTCGCGCCCCGTGCCGACGGGTACGGCCTGGTGCTGGGCCAGGACGGCGCCGGTGCCCGCTGGACGGTCGTCATCGACGACGTCTCGCTGGTCGCCGTGGCGATCGCGTCCTGGGACTGCGGCATGGAGTACGAGCTGTCGCCGGACGAGCGCGCGGTCGTGGCCGCCCTGCCCGGCTGGCCCCTGGCGGTCGCCGTCGCGGCACCCGGCGTCCCCGCACCGCACGACCCCGCTCCCGACGTGGCCGACGGACCCCCGCTGAGCCCTCCGGACACCGGCATCTGGGGGCCGGCCCAGCGCCGTCTGGGCGCCGACGAGATCGCTCTGCAATGGGCGGCATGGCGGGAGCAGATCAACGACGAGGAGTTCACCACGCCAGGCCCGTCGGCAAAGGCCGCGGAAGCCTCCCCGCAGAGCAGGGAGACCGAGGAGACCGCCGAGCCCTTGGTGGAGGGCGGAAACGTACCGCACAGTGGCCATCGAGGGGTCCGGCGGGTGCTCGCGGAGGCGCGCGCCTACGTCGACTCGCCGCCGCCGCTCGGCCGGGTGCGCTCGTCGTTCGCCCCGGGTGACGCCCGGACGCTGCGGGCCGACGGCCCCGGCTGGTCGCTCGTGGCCCGAACCGACGACATCGCGTTCGTCCTGCTGGACGACGAGCCGGGCGAGGTGCTGCCGGTGGGCCGGGGCCCCGAGCTGCCAGGGCTGCTGGAAGCCCTCGACAAGATGGCTGTCCGGCCGAGCTGAGACCTGGCAGCCCTCGGCTGCCACCGGTCGCGCGCTCACCCGCCCCGTGGCCGCGCTGCGGGACAGCGCGGCCACGGGGCCGTCAGGGCCGCGCTGGGGGTCCGTGCAACCCGCCCCCGCCGTCCGGCATCCGTGCGAGCCGGTGCCGCGGACCGTCCGCCGCCGAACGCCTCAGCGGCCGAGTTCCTTGCGCGTCACCCTGCGGAGCCTGCGCCGCTGTGAGGGGTCCAGGGCCAGATACGCGGCCACCGGGACTCCGACCACGATCAGGAACGCCACCCACCAGGGCAGCCATATCAGCAGGATCAGCCCGACCGCCACACCTCCAGCGGCGATCTTCGCGTTCTTGGACATGAGCGTCGCCTCCTTCGCGGCCACTGCCGCTCTCTGCTCAGAAAACGGCCCCGGGCTCCCCGCGGTTCCGGGCCCCGACCCTGAGACATCCCCGAGGCCCGCCCCCTAATGGTCGCGCCTGGGCTCTGCTCGCAGTATCGCTCCGCCACGAGCCAGTTGTCGGCCGCGCGATGCGATGTCGTCCGCTGACGACGGCCACCGGTCGAACAGATTGTGAAGTGGCGCGGATCACGGCATCGGCACGAGGGGCTGTGCTCGGCGTTCCTGTACCCTCGGCGACTCCGAGACAGGTAGTCAAATTTGAGGAGTGCGCCATCCCTGTGCAGACTCTTCCCACGGAGCCGCCCTCCGAGCTGGCCGAACTGGCCTGCTGCTGCGCCGTGTTCCTGCCGTCCGACCCGGCTCGCTCGGGCCGGTTCGCCTTCTGGCGCCGGGACGGTGAAGCCCTGCCCGCCGTCGCCGACGGCTCCACGGCGGAGCTGGACATCGTGCTGCCCGCGGCGGACGGCGATGTCGAACAGGTCCGTACGACCGCGCTTCTGCTGCCCATACCCAGTGCCCTGTCGATGCTCACGCGCACGCGTGCGCTGTCACAGGGGCACCGCTCGGCCCGTTTCTGGCACGCCGCCTGCGAACTGGCCCTGCATTTCCTCGCCCGGGGCCTGCTTCTGCCGGGTCTCTCCCCGGGCGATCACGACGCCTGGCGGGTGGGCCCGCTGTCCGCCCGGGACGCGGAGTTGGTCCGCGAACTCGCCGCCGCCATGCCACCGGAGGCTCACGCGGTACCGCTCACGGCCGCGGAGCCGACCCGGCTGCCCGACCCGGAGCGGCTGCTGCGCGCCTTCCTTGACGCGCTCGCCGACGTGCTCCCGCGCTCGCCCGCGGCCCCCTTGGTGACCGGCGGCCCCGCGTACGCGGCGACCGAGCCGCGGCGCCTGCCCGAGCTGCGGGCCTGGGCGGACGACATCGCCGCCGGCCACGACGCGGGCGTACGGCTGTCGCTGCGCATGGAGGTCTCCGGTCTCGACGTGGACGCCACCGCGCGGGACGACGGCGGAGCCCGGTTCCGCGCGGTACTGCAAGTGCACGGTCCGAGCCGGGCGACGGACGTCCTCGACGCCGTAAGCCTGTGGACCGGTGCCGGGCACACGCACGAGACGTACGGTGCACGCGCGCGTGCGGACGCGCTGCTGGCGCTGCGCCGCGCGGTCCGCGCCTGGCCGCCGTTGACGCCGCTGCTCTCCTCCGCCGTACCGGACGCTGTGGACCTCGCCGACGACGAGATCGCCGAACTGCTGGGCGAAGGCACCCGGGCGCTGACCGCGGCGGGAGTCGACGTCCACTGGCCGAAGGAGCTGGCCCGCGACCTCACCGTGCACGCGACGATCGGACCGCGGGACGACGGCACGGCCGGTCCCGGAGAAGCCCCGGCTCCCTCGGCGCTCCTGTCGGCGGACACGACGGTCGCGTTCTCGTGGGGCTTTTCGCTGGGCGGGCGGGAGGTGTCCCGGGCGGAGCTGGACCGGCTGGCGGAGGCCAAGCGGCCCCTGGTGCGGCTGCACGACGGGTGGGTCCTGGTCGACCCACGGCAGGCGGACCGCGCCCGGATGCGGCAGGACCGTCCCGTCACGGCCGTCGAGGCGCTGGCCGCCGCTCTGACGGGCTCGGCGGAAGCCGACGGACAGCAGGTCGGCGTGCGCTCGACGGGCTGGCTGGAGCGGCTGCGGGAACGGCTCACGGACAGCGAACCGGTGCGCGTCGTCGGACCGCCGCCGAGCCTCGCCGCCACACTGCGGGACTACCAGCTGCACGGTCTCGACTGGCTGGCGCGCATGACGTCCCTCGGTCTGGGCTGCTGTCTGGCCGACGACATGGGTCTCGGCAAGACGGTCACGCTGATCGCTCTGCATCTGCACCGGCAGACGGACGCCTCGGCCATCGGTCCCACGCTCGTCGTCTGCCCGGCCTCCCTGCTCGGCAACTGGCAGCGCGAGATCGAGCGGTTCGCCCCGGGCCTGCCGGTGCGCAGGTTCCACGGGCCCGCGCGCGATCTCGGCTCCGTCGCGGCCGGGGAGTTCGTGCTGACGACGTACGGCACGATGCGTCTGGACGCCGGGCGGCTCGCCGGGGTGCCCTGGGGCCTGGTCGTGGCCGACGAGGCGCAGCATGTGAAGAACCCCTACTCGGCGACCGCGCGAGCGTTGCGTTCCCTCGGCGCACGCGCGCGCGTGGCGCTCACCGGCACTCCGGTGGAGAACAATCTCACGGAGCTGTGGGCGATCCTCGACTGGACGACCCCCGGCCTGCTCGGCCGCCTCGGCGCCTTCCACGCGCGGTACGCGCAGCCGGTCGAGGGCGGCCTCGACCCGGCCGCCGCGCGGCGGCTGTCGAAGCTCGTGCGACCGTTCCTGCTGCGACGGCGCAAGTCGGACCCCGGCATCGCCCCCGAGCTCCCGCCGAAGACCGAGAGCGACCGTCCGGTCCCTCTCACACCCGAACAGGCAGGCCTGTACGAGGCGTTGGTCCGCGAGACGCTGGACCGGATCGCGGCTGCCGGCCCCATGGTCCGCCGGGGCCTGATCGTGCGACTGCTGACCGGCCTGAAGCAGATCTGCAATCACCCGGCGCAGTTCCTCAAAGAGGACGATCCACGGCTCGCCGGCCGTTCGGGAAAGCTGGAGCTGCTGGACGAGCTGCTCGGCACGATCCTCACGGAGGGTTCGGGCGTGCTCGTCTTCACGCAGTACGTGCGCATGGCCCGCCTGCTCGAACGCCATCTGGCCGCCCGCGGCGTACCGTCGCTGCTGCTCCACGGCGGGACCCCGGTCCCTGCGCGCGAGGCGCTGGTACGGCGTTTCCAGGACGGTGAAGTGCCGGTGTTCCTGCTCTCCTTGAAGGCCGCCGGGACAGGCCTGAACCTCACCCGGGCCGAGCATGTCGTGCACTATGACCGCTGGTGGAACCCCGCGGTCGAGGCGCAGGCGACCGACCGTGCGTACCGCATCGGGCAGACCCGTCCGGTGCAGGTCCACCGGCTGATCGCCGAGGGCACTCTGGAGGACCGGATCGCGGACATGCTCGCCCGCAAAAGGGAGTTGGCGGACGCGGTGCTCACCACCGGTGAAGCGGCGCTGACGGAGCTGACGGACGCGGAGCTGGCGGCACTGGTGGAACTGCGCGGGGAGGCGCGATGAGCCCTTACGACGACGAGCACACGCGCGTGGCCGGCCGCACGTTCGCCGCGCAACCGCCGGTGCGTGGGGGCGGATTCGCGCGGAGCTGGTGGGGGCGCGCCTGGCTGCGGGCCCTGGAGGACGCGGCCCTGGACGGCGCGGCGGTCAAGGCGGGACGCCGGCTCGCGCGCGCGGGCGGCGTCGGCGCGACGACCGTACGTCCGGGCCGGGTCACGGCAGTCGTACGGGAGCCCGGAGGTGCCGCCCACCGGGCCGACGTCCTGGTGCCGGTGCTGTCCGAGGAGGAGTGGGCGCGGTTCCTGGACCTGGCCGTGGAGGAGGCCGGGCACATGGCCGCGCTGTTCGACCGGGAGCTTCCCCCGCACCTGATCGAGGACGCCGCGGTGAGCGGGATCGAGCTGCTGCCGGGCCTCGGGGAGCTGGAGCCCGCCTG
Source organism: Streptomyces camelliae (assembly GCF_027625935.1). Lineage (NCBI taxonomy): Bacteria > Bacillati > Actinomycetota > Actinomycetes > Kitasatosporales > Streptomycetaceae > Streptomyces > Streptomyces camelliae. The sequence goes on along the minus strand of NZ_CP115300.1, from coordinate 7,848,163 downwards.
CGACTGCGGAACGTGGGACCACTGCGGACACACCGCAGCGCTGTGCCACCAGGTCGCGCGCCTGCTGGACGACGATCCATTGCTGCTCCTGCTGCTGCGCGGGCGGGAAAGGGACGTGCTTCTGGCGGAGCTGCAGGTGCGCAGCGTCGCACCCCGCGCCGAAGTCACCCCGCCCGGACCCGAGGGCGTGGACGCGGCGGAGGCGTGGGCGGCCGGGGACATCCTGCCACCGCTGCCCGAGCTGCCCGGACTGCCCCGGACGCCCGGCACGCCGCCATCCTTCGACACCGGTGCGGCAGAGCCACCCGCGATCGATCCTGTGGCTCTGGGGCACCTGGCGGGCCGCACTGCCGTGGAGGCGTACCGGCTGCTCGCCGAGATCCTTCGCGGCGACCCGCAGGACAGCTCCACCACAACCGCCGCAACCGCCGCAACCGCCGAGCAGGACGCCGTACGCCTTGCCTGCGAAGCGCCCGTCGGTGCCGTCACCGAGCGGCTCGCCGAAGGGTCAGGGCGCGGCCGCGAAGGGTTGACGGCCGCTGTCCGGGCCTGGCGCGCCGGAGGTGCGGTGGCCCTGGCCGTGCTCGACGAGGAGCGGCCGGTGGAAGGCGCGGCGCTCGCACGCGCACGCGTGGTGCTGGACGCGGCCTGGGAGGAGGGCGAGGAGCCGTCGTTCGACCGGAGCGGCAACCGGTGGACCGTGGCCGGCGAAGGCGTTCAGCTGCGCCTGGACGCCGACGGGCACTGGTGGCCGTATCGCGCCGAGGCCGGCCACTGGATCCCGGTGAGCGGGCCGGACGACGACCCGGCCGCCGCTCTCACCGTGGCTCGTACCGGCACGGATCCGGAGGCCGCTCCGGCCGTGGCGCCGTCTGGCACGAAGTCGGAGGTGGACAACGAATTCTGACTGGTCGTCGCCGGGCTGCCTTCGCGCGTGCAGGTCTCCGCGCGGGCGAAGGCGCTTAACCCGGCACGTGTCCGAGGGGCTGTGACCGGTTTTCCGGCGGCTCCGCGGAACTCGATGAGGGCCGGGAGCGAGCGGCTCACGTCACCGCCGTTCGCCCCGGCCCCTTCTCACGCTCCGGTAACGGCACGCGCGCGTGGGGCCGTTCAGCCACGCGCCCCGAGCAGGTGGTCCATCGCCAGCTGGTCGAGCCGTTCGAAGGCCATGCCGCGTGCGGCGGCCGCCTCCACGTCGAAGTCCTCGAAGGCCGTGCGGTCGGCGAGCAGGGCCTGCAGGCCGTCGGCGGCGGTCGGCTGCGCCAGCTGGTCCAGCCGGGAGGCACGCAGCGCCTCCTGGACCTCCGGGTCGGCCCGGAAGGCGGCCGCACGCTCCTTCAGAATCAGGTAGTTGCGCATGCAGCCCGCCGCCGACGCCCACACGCCGTCGAGGTCCTCGGTCCGCGGCGGCTTGAAGTCGAAGTGCCGGGGACCCGCGTAGCCGGCGCTCTCCAGCAGGTCGACCAGCCAGAACGCCGCCCGCAGGTCACCCGCGCCGAACCGCAGGTCCTGGTCGTACTTGATGCCGGACTGGCCGTTGAGGTCGATGTGGAACAGTTTGCCCGCCCACAGGGCCTGCGCGATGCCGTGCGGGAAGTTCAGGCCGGCCATCTGCTCGTGCCCGACCTCAGGGTTGACGCCGTACAGCTCGGGGCGCTCCAGCCGCTCGATGAAGGCCAGGGCGTGTCCGACGGTGGGCAGCAGGATGTCGCCGCGCGGCTCGTTCGGCTTGGGCTCGATGGCGAAGCGGAGGTCGTAGCCCTGGGCGGTGACGTACTCGCCGAGGAGGTCGAAGGCCTCCTTCATGCGATCCAGGGCCGCGCGTACGTCCTTGGCGGCGCCGGACTCGGCGCCCTCACGTCCGCCCCAGGCGACGTAGATCTTGGCGCCCAGCTCGACCGCGAGGTCGATGTTGCGGATGGTCTTGCGCAGCGCGTAGCGGCGTACGTCGCGGTCGTTGGCGGTGAACGCGCCGTCCTTGAAGACGGGGTGTGTGAAGAGGTTGGTGGTGGCCATCGGGACGGTCATGCCGGTGGCGTCCAGGGCCTGTCGGAACCGCTTGATGTGCGACTCGCGCTCGGTGTCCGAGGCGCCGAAGGGGATCAGGTCGTCGTCGTGGAAGGTCACTCCGTGGGCGCCCAGCTCGGCCAGGCGCTGGACCGTCTCGACCGGGTCGAGGGCGCGTCGGGTGGCGTCGCCGAACGGGTCCCTTCCCTGCCAGCCGACGGTCCACAGGCCGAAGGTGAACCTGTCCTCGGGGGTGGGCTGGTAGCTCATGCCGCGGCTCCTTGCTGCGTTGCGACTATTTCGTCATGGCCGTTTACAAATTAGTATGCCCGCGCACCGCTGGGAAGAGACAAGATGCAGATACCGCACATCCGCGGAAGAGGAGAGCCCGATGTCAGCAGCCGAGGGTCCGCTCGTCGTCGGCGTGGACACATCCACCCAGTCCACGAAGGCACTGGTCGTCGACGCGTCGACCGGGCAGGTGGTGGCGAGCGGCCAGGCGCCGCACACCGTGTCCTCGGGCGCGGGCCGGGAGAGTGATCCGCGTCAGTGGTGGGACGCGCTGTGCGAAGCACTCAGCCAGTGCGGTGACGCCGCGCACGAGGCGGCGGCGGTGTCCGTCGGCGGCCAGCAGCATGGCCTGGTCACCCTGGACGAGCGGGGCGAGCCGGTGCGTCCGGCGCTGCTGTGGAACGACGTCCGCTCGGCGCCGCAGGCCCGCCGACTGGTCGACGAACTGGGCGGGCCGAAGGCCTGGGCGGAGCGCACCGGCAGCGTGCCCGGCGCGTCGTTCACCGTCACGAAGTGGGCGTGGCTGGCCGAGCACGAGCCGGAGGCGGTCCGCGCGACCCGGGCGGTACGGCTGCCCCACGACTACCTCACCGAGCGCCTGACCGGGCAGGGCACGACCGACCGCGGCGACGCTTCGGGCACCGGCTGGTGGGCGTCCGGAACGGAAGGCTACGACGAGGAGACCCTCGCGCACATCGGTCTCGACCCGGCGCTGCTGCCCCGCGTGGTGCGGCCGGGCGAGGTGGCCGGCACCGTGCGTGACAGCCATGACCTGCCCTTCTCCAAGGGCACGCTGGTCGCCCCTGGCACCGGCGACAACGCGGCGGCGGCGCTCGGTCTCGGTCTGCGCCCGGGCACCCCGGTGCTCAGCCTCGGCACGTCCGGCACGGTGTACGCCGTCTCCACGCACCGCCCGGCCGATCCGACGGGCACGGTGGCGGGCTTCGCCGATGCGCACGGGGACTGGCTGCCGCTGGCCTGCACCCTGAACTGCACGCTCGCCGTGGACCGCGTCGCGGCGCTGCTGGGGCTGGAGCGCGAGGCGGTGGAGCCGGGCGGCTCGGTCACCCTGCTGCCGTACCTGGATGGCGAGCGCACCCCGAACCTGCCGCACGCCTCCGGGCTGCTGCACGGCCTGCGCCACGACACGACCGGGGGCCAGCTGCTCCAGGCCGCGTACGACGGTGCCGTGCACGCGCTGCTCGGGGCCCTCGACCTGGTCCTGGACGAGGACGCGGACCGCAGCACCCCGCTGCTGCTGATCGGCGGCGGGGCCCGGGGAACGGCCTGGCAGCAGACGGTACGGCGGCTGTCAGGACGGCCGGTCCAGGTGCCCGAGGCCCGGGAACTGGTCGCCCTCGGGGCCGCCGCGCAGGCCGCGGGGCTGCTCACCGGCGAAGATCCGGCCGCGGTGGCGCGCCGCTGGAACACAGCCGCGGGTCCGGTGCTGGAGGCGGTGGAACGGGACGAGGCCACGCTGGAGAGGATCACCGGGGTACTCTCCGACGCGGCCCCGCTGCTGGAGCGGGGGACGGACACCGGGCCGCAGGCGTGACGCCGGGCGGCGGACACCGAGGATTGACGCAGGCATGACCGCACCGCTGCACACGCCACGCCCGCCGGGCGCCGGCCGCGCCCTGCCGGACACCCAGCAGGGCATGCGCCGGCGCAATCTGGCCCGCGTGATGCACGCGGTCAGCGCCGAGGGTTCGCTGTCCCGGGCGGCGGTCGCCTCGCGCATAGGGCTGACTCGGGCGGCCGTGTCGACGCTGGTGGACGAGCTGATCCGGTGGGGTCTGCTGGAGGAACTGGGCCCGGAGCGGCCGGGCCGGGTGGGCCGGCCCGGGTCGGCGCTCGCGGTGAGCGGCCGCGGTCCAGCGGGGATCGGCGCCGAGATCGGCGTCGACCACCTCGCGGTGTGCGCGATCGACCTGCGCGGCACGGTCCGCACCCGGGCCGTGCGGCGCGGGGCGAACCGGGGCCGGGCGCCTGAGGCGGTGACGGCGGAGCTGACGGCACTGGTGCGCCGCGTCGTCGCCGAGGCCGAGCGAGAGGAACTGTGGCCCGCCGGGCTCGCCGTCGCCGTCCCCGGACTCGTGGCCCGGGACAGCCGTACGGTCGTCCGCGCCCCGAACCTGGACTGGCACGACACCGACATCGGCGCCCTGCTGCCCGGCGAGTGGCCGCTGGCCGTGGACAACGAGGCCAACTACGGCGCCCTGGCGGAGCTGTGGCTCGGTGAGGACACCCCGCGCGACTTCCTGCATGTGTCGGCCGAGATCGGCATCGGCGCCGCGGTCGTCGTGGACGGCGGACTGCTGCGCGGGACCCGGGGCTTCGCGGGCGAGCTGGGTCATGTGCCCGTACGGCCGGACGGGCCGCAGTGCCCGTGCGGCGGCCGCGGCTGTCTGGAGCAGTATGCGGGCGAGGAGGCGGTGCTGCGTGCGGCGGGGCTGGAGCCGCGCGAGGACAGGGTGGGCCTGCTCGCGGGGCGCGCCGAGGAGGGCGACGAGAGCGTGCGGGCGGCCCTGCGCGACGCCGGCGCCGCGCTCGGCATCGCGCTGACCGGGGCGGTGAATCTGCTCGACCCCGAGACGGTGGTCCTGGGTGGCGCCCTGGCCGGCCTCTCCCCCTGGCTGCTGCCGTCCCTGGAGACGGAGCTGACGGGCCGTACGGCGGGCCCAGCCTGCCCGGTGTCCGTGTCCCGGCTGGGTCCGGAGGGCCCGCTGCTGGGTGCGGCGCACTCGGTCGTCCGGTCCGTGCTGGACGATCCGGCGGTCGTGGCGGAGCGGTCCTGAGGCTGCTCGTGGGCTTCCGACGGCCCGTACTCCCCCCGTCGATGCCCTGAAGTCACCCGATCGGGTGGCCGAGTTTTCCACAGGCGGCGGGCTGTCCACGGATCCTCCGCACACCCTTCTGCCCGACCCGCCCGCGCCGTACCGTGAATTCACGCGAGGCGCTGCCGACGGGCCGTCATGGACGCTGGCACGCTGGCGAGATGACGGTCTTTCACACACGTCGGGTGGCAGTGGACCGACACGTATCGGGGGACGGGTATGCACGGGGAGACGAGCGGGGCGTTGCGACGCGACGCGATCGGGTTGCGCGAGGTGCTGTTCCAGAGCGTCACGGCGATGGCGCCGGCCGCCGCGGTGGCCGCGTCGATCCCGTCCGGCGCCGCGTTCGCGGGCGGCAGCCTGCCGCTGGCGGTACTGATCGCGCTGGTGGCCTGCCTGTTCACCGCGTCGTGCGTGGCCGAGCTGGCCCGGGAGTTACCGGCTGCGGGCTCGGTGGCCACATACGCGGCACGGGGGCTGCACCCGGCCGTCGGCTTCCTCGTCGGCTGGGGCTACGTCTTCGTGGAGATGCTCGTCCCGCCCCTGCTGCTGTTGCAACTGGGCTTCACGGCATCCGGCACGCTGCACGAGGAGTGGTCCTCATATCCGGCCGGCCTGTGGTGGCCCTGGGCCCTGGCGGGTGCGGTCGTGATCGCCGTCACCGGTTACCTCGGCGTGCGGGCCTCGGCCCGCTTCGGGACCGTCCTCGGCATCTTCGAGATCGTCGTCCTCCTGGTGTTCGCGGGCCTGCTCATCGGCAAGGCGGGCAGCGCCAACGCCCTGTCGGTGTTCGGCACTTCACACACCGCTGACGGTTACGCCGGGTTCAGCGGCGTGTTCGCCGGTTCCGTCTACACGGTCCTGGCGTTCGCCGGGTTCGAGGCGGCGGCGCCGCTCGCCGAGGAGACCCGCGACCCCCGCCGGACCATGCACCGCGCGGTGCTCGGAGCGGCTCTGGGGATCGGCCTGTTCTATGTGATCACGACCTATGCGATGACCGTCTACTACGGCCCGGACCGCTTCGCGAAGTTCGGCGCGTCGGGTGCGGCGTCATGGGAGGGCGTCGCCCGGGCCTCGTTCGGTCTCTTCTGGGTGCTGGTGTTCCTGGCGGTGATCAACTCCACGATCGCCAACGCCAACGCGTGCGCCAACGTCTCGACCCGCACGGCCTTCGCCCTGGCCCGCATCCGGGTCCTGCCAAGCCTCCTCGCCACCCTCCATCCCCGGCACCGCTCCCCCGTGGCCGGTATCGCGGCGCAGACGGTCGTGGCGGTCGGAGCCGTGGTGGGGCTCGGCTTCGCCTATGACCCCATGACCGCGTTCCTCCTCCTCGCCACCGTGATCGTCACGGTCGTGGTCGGTGTCTACATCGTCGTGAACCTCGCCTGCGCGGGCTATTTCCTGCGGGCCGGCCGGGCCGCCATCAAGCCGGTACGGCATCTGCTCTTCCCGTTGCTGGGCATCGCCGCGTTCGTCCCGGCCCTGCTGACGGCCGCCGGCCTCCCGGTGTTCGACTTCGTGACCGCGCTGACGGCTCCGGTGTCCTACGCCGGTCCCGTTGTCGGCGTCTGGATGGCGACAGGCATGGTGGTGCTGCTCCTGCTGATACGGCGTCACCCCGAGCGAATAGCGCAGACCGCGCGGGTCCACCTCGACCAGTACGACCCGGGCGGCCACCGGCAGGAGGGGACTGTGCCCAGCTGACCCGCAACGGGCCGCTTCTCTTCACCGGCCGAAGCCTCCTCGGCTCCCCGTTCCCACGACCGCACCCTGTCAGAAGGGACCACCGCCACGATGACCGAACCCCGGATTCTCACCGTGCGCCCGGAACCGGACCAGTACGCCTGGACGTTCGGCGGAGCGGCGCCCGTCGCCCGGATCGCGCCGGGCACGGTGCTCGACCTGTTCACGGAGGACTGCTTCGCCGGCCGGGTCCGCTCCGAGAAGGATCTCGTCTCCGAGGTCTGTGAGTTCCCGTTCCTCAATCCGCAGACCGGCCCCTTCCACATCGAGGGCGCCGAGCCCGGCGACACCGTGGCCGTGCACTTCGTGTCGATCGAACCGGCCCGTGACTGGGCGGCGTCGACGACGGTGCCGCTGTTCGGTGCGCTCACCTCCACCCACACGACGGCCACACTCCAGCCCCCGCTGGCGGAGCAGGTGTGGATCTGGCAGCTGGACCGCGCTCGGCGCACCGCACTGTTCCAGGCGCGGGACAGTGACATCGAGGTGGAGCTGCCCATGGACCCGATGCACGGCACGGTGGGCGTGGCCCCCGCCAACCTGGAGGTGCGCTCGGCCCTGGTACCCGACGCGCACGGCGGGAACATGGACACGCCCGAGATGCGGGCGGGCGTCACCTGCTACCTGGGGGTCAACGTCGAGGGCGCGCTGCTCAGCCTCGGTGACGGACACGCCCGGCAGGGCGAGGGCGAAACCTGCGGGGTGGCCGTGGAGTGCGCCATGAACACCGTGGTGATCGTGGACCTCCTCAAGGACGTCGCCACCCCGTGGCCCCGGCTGGAGTCCGACACGCACCTCATCTCGACCGGCTCGGCCCGCCCGCTGGAGGACGCGTTCCGGATATCGCAGCTCGACCTGGTGCGCTGGCTGGTCCGCGACTACGGATTCAGTGAGCCGGACGCGTACCAATTCGCAACCCAGGCGGTCGAATCACCGTTGGCCAACGTGTGCGACACGAACTACACATGCGTGGCCAAGCTGCGTAAGGAATGGCTGCCCAAGCGCGAGACATACCGCGGCGTGCACGCGCGGCTGCGGGAGACCGCGCGAGCACTGCGCGGCTGACACCGGCGCCGCCCCCGACCGGCCTCTCCCCGCTCTTCCGACTCCTGAAAGGCATCCGACGATGGACAAGGCTCCGGCCCGCCCGGCAGAGCCGGACAAACCAGCACGGCCAACACCCCCGGCCCGCCCGGCCGCGTCGCTCCTCAGCCGGCGCCGGCTCCTGAGGGGCGCGGCGCTCGCCGCCGTGCCCTACGCGCTGCTCCCGGATCCGCGGGCCGGCGCACAGACCGAGCCCGTCGACTACCCGCCCGCCGAGTGGCAGCCTGCGAGCAGTTCCAACTACACGTCGTCCGACCGGCCCGGCAGCTATGCGATCGACCGTGTGATCATCCACGTCACGCAGGAGACGTACGCCAACACGCTGGCGATCTTCGCCAACCCGGCGAAGAAGGTGTCCGCGCACTATCTGGTCCGCTCGGCGGACGGGCACGTCGCCCAGTGTGTGCACGAGGCCGACATCGCCTGGCACGCCGGCAACTGGGACTACAACACCCGCAGCATCGGCATCGAGCACGAAGGGTGGGTGGACCAGCCGTCCTATTTCACCAACGCCCTCTACGAGCAGTCGGCCAGACTGACCGCGGCAGTCTGCGACACGTACGGCATCCCCAAGGACCGGGAGCACATCATCGGCCACTACCAGGTGCCGGGCACCGACCACACCGACCCGGGGCCGTACTGGGACTGGGTGCGTTACATCCGACTGGTCAACTTCGCCTAGCGGAGAGCACCGAAACCAAGCCGAACCAACGACGGACAGGTTGTCCGCAAGAACACTGCGAGTGACGATGGTCCCAGCCGTATCACCGCCCTTTCACTGTCCGGGGAGGCCGAGTTGACCGATCCGTGGGTGGCCTTGGAGCCGGGGACCGACCCCGCCGAGCGGGTCCGTGCGCTGCGCCGGGCGCACGAGACGTTCACCACCGTGGGTACAGTGCCCCGCCCGGTGCGGTCGGTGGTGGCGGAGTCGTGGCGGCGCAGCGCCCGGGCCGGTGTCGGACCGGACGGCGCCGCCAAGGTGGAGCTGGCCGACGGCGATCTCGGCGCCTACCGCGCGGAGCACCCGCTGGCCCGGGTGATGCCGCTGTTCCGTGAACTGATGGGCACCTTCGCCGCCGACGGCGAGCATCTGCTGGCGGTGTGCGACGCGCACGGCAGGCTGCTCTGGGTCGAGGGCCACCGGGCGACGAGACGCCGGGCGGACGGGATGAACTTCGTGCCGGGGGCGCGCTGGTCGGAGACCGCGGTCGGCACCAACGCGCCGGGTACCGCGGTCGCCGTGGACCGGCCGGTGCAGGTGTTCGCCGCGGAGCACTTCATACGGCGGGTGCAGCCGTGGACCTGCGCAGCCGCTCCGGTGCACGATCCGCGCACCGGCCGTGTGCTGGGCGCCGTCGACATCACCGGTGGTGACGGGCTGGCGCATCCGCACAGTCTCGGGTTCGTCCAGGCGGTGGCGCGGGCCGCCGAGGCCCAGCTCGCGCTGCTCGCGCCGCCGCGGAGCAGCACGGACGCGCCGATGCTCAGCGCGCTGGGCCGGGACGAGGCCGAACTCGTCCTGGACGGCCGCCGGACCCGGCTCAGCCGCCGGCACAGCGAGATCGTCGTTCTGCTCGCGCGGCATCCCGAGGGGCTGAGCGGTGACGAGCTGCTGTGTGCGCTGTACGCGGACGAGTCGGTGACCCCGGTGACCCTGCGGGCCGAACTGGCCCGGCTGCGCAGGCTGTTGGGGCCGGGGCTGCTCGCCTCACGGCCGTACCGGCTCACGGCCGCGGTCGAGTCGGACGTCATCGTCGTGGAGCGGCGGCTGGAGACGGGGGCGCTGACGGCGGCGGCGGAGGCGTACACCGGTCCGCTGCTGCCCGGTTCGCAGGCGCCGGCGATCGTACGGCTGCGGGAGCGGCTCGCCGACGGGCTGCGCACGGCGCTGATCGCGCACCGCGACCCGGACCTCTTGGCAGACTGGGCGCACGCGCCGTGGGGTGAGGACGACGTGGTGGTGTGGAGGGCGCTCGCCGCGGTGCGACCCACGGCTCCGGTGCGGGCCCGGCTGGCGGCGCTGGAGGCCGAACTGACGGCACCCGGCACCCGGCTGTCCCCGCCGGCCTGCGACGCAACGTACTTGCAACGTCGGCTTGCCTAGCCTCGCGCCCGACAGCTGCCCAACGGCGGGCAGCGCTGCACCGGGAGGCAGACCAGCATGACTCGTTACGCGGCGCCGGGCACCGAAGGCGCGATCGTCTCCTACCAGGCGCGCTACGACCACTTCATCGGCGGGGAGTACGTGCCGCCGGTGCGCGGGCAGTACTTCGAGAATCCGTCTCCGGTCAACGGGCAGCCGTTCACCGAGATCGCGCGCGGTACCGCGGAGGACGTCGAGCGGGCGCTGGACGCGGCACACGAGGCCGCGCCCGCGTGGGGCCGTACACCGGCGGCGGAGCGCAGCAACATCCTGCTGAAGATCGCCGACCGTATGGCGGCCCATCTGGAGGCGCTGGCCGTGGCGGAGAGCTGGGAGAACGGCAAGCCGGTCCGGGAAACGCTGGCGGCCGACATCCCGCTGGCGATCGACCACTTCCGGTACTTCGCGGGGGCGATCCGGGCGCAGGAGGGCTCGCTCAGCGAGATCGACGACGACACGGTGGCGTACCACTTCCACGAGCCCCTCGGGGTCGTCGCGCAGATCATCCCGTGGAACTTCCCGATCCTGATGGCGGCCTGGAAGCTGGCGCCGGCGCTCGCCGCGGGCAACGCGGTCGTCCTCAAGCCGGCCGAGCAGACCCCGGCGTCCATCCACTACTGGGTCGGCCTGATCGCGGACCTGCTGCCGCCGGGGGTACTGAACATCGTCAATGGCTTCGGTGTCGAGGCCGGCAAGCCGCTGGCGTCCAGTCCGCGGGTGGCGAAGGTGGCGTTCACCGGGGAGACCACGACCGGGCGGCTGATCATGCAGTACGCCTCGGAGAACATCAAGCCGGTCACCCTCGAACTCGGCGGCAAGTCCCCGAACATCTTCTTCGACGACGTGTGGGCGCACGACGACGACTTCCGGGACAAGGCGCTTGAGGGCTTCACCATGTTCGCGCTCAACCAGGGCGAGGTCTGCACCTGTCCGTCCCGGGCGCTCATCCAGCGCGGCCACTACACGGACTTCCTGGAAGCGGCGGTGGCCCGTACGCGGCAGATCAAGCCGGGGCACCCGCTCGACACCGACACGATGATCGGCGCCCAGGCCTCCAACGACCAGCTGGAGAAGATCCTCTCCTACCTGGACATCGGCCGGCAGGAGGGCGCGAAGGTCCTCACGGGCGGTGAGCGCATCGAGTACGACGGCGAACTGAAGGGCGGTTACTACGTCCAGCCGACCATCTTCGAGGGCGACAACCGCATGCGGATCTTCCAGGAGGAGATCTTCGGCCCGGTCGTCTCGGTGGCCTCCTTCGACGACTTCGACGACGCCATCAAGATCGCGAACGACACGCTGTACGGGCTCGGCGCGGGCGTGTGGACCCGGGACACGAACACCGCCTACCGGGCGGGCCGCGCGATCCAGGCCGGCCGCGTATGGACCAACTGCTACCACGCCTACCCGGCACACGCGGCGTTCGGCGGATACAAGCAGTCCGGGATCGGACGCGAGACGCACAAGATGATGCTGGAGCACTACCAGCAGACCAAGAACGTTCTTTGCAGCTATTCACCCAAGAGGCTTGGATTCTTCTAGGGTGCGTCTCATAAGTGGATCTTGATGTGTCAAGATCCACTTCATGGGGAGGCGCGATCTGACGAGCGCGCAGTGGGCGAAGCTGGAGCCGCTACTCCCGGTCGGGAAGAAGCCCGGGCGGCCACCGGTGCACACCAAGCGGCAGTTGATAGACGGCATACGCTGGCGCACCCGCGCTGATACTCCCTGGCGGGACGTGCCTGAGCGGTACGGCCCGCGGGGGACGGTCTACGGCCTCTTACGGCGTTGGCAGCGGGACGGCACCTGGCACCGCATCTTCGAGCAACTGCAGGCCCGAGCCGACGCCGAGGGGCTGATCACCTGGGACGCCTCGGTGGACTCGACCATCGCCCGCGCCCACCAGCATGCGGCCGGTGCCCGCAAAAAGGGGATCTGCAGGTCGAGCCGCCAGGCGGCGTCTTCACCGAGCCCGTCGACCATGGGCTCGGCCGCTCCCGGGGCGGACTGACGACCAAGCTCCACCTGGCGGTCGAGCAGGCCCAGAAGCCGACATCAAGCTCGCGGTCCGCTATGAGGCGACCATGCTGGTCACGGTCATCAATGAGTGGCTGTGACCCGTTCGAGACCCGCTAGACCAGCCACTTCCCGTCTCGCATCAGGGTCCGGCCGGCCATCTCGGGAACCGTTCCCCACGCCTGCAGCACCTGTGGGGTGACCCGGAAGAAAACATATGAGGGGTGGTCCTCGCGAGGGTCCCAGCCGTCCTTGGCGGCGAAGGCGTCGCCAACCTCGGCCGGAAGCTCTTCACGGGTCAGCATGCGCGCGGTGCCATGGATCAGGACCACGTCCCGGCTATGGCCGAAGCTGAGCCGGACCCTGCCCGAGGAGCACAGGTTACGCCCAGTCGGGTTGGTGTCGCGGGTGGACAGCCACACTGCCTCGCCGTCCCACCAGAAGGCCAGCGGAACGAGGCACGGCTCGCCGGTGGTGTCGGCCGTGGCGACCCATACGTCGTTGTCCCGTGCAAGCCGTGCAAGCGCCTCGCGCTTGCGCTGCTCCGAGCTACGGGCGCCGCTGGGATGAGAGTCAACTGCCGTCATGTGGGGAGGTTATGGCCTGCGGCGCTCGGCCACATCCGGCGGCGGACCTACGTCGCACGGCGGAGGGCCGCCCTTGTGCTGGGCGTACTCAAACAGCCCGACGCGGCAGCGGGCGCCAGCAGGATTTTCGATACAGGCCCAAGGGCGTTCGAAGTCGGCGCTGGCTGGGAATTCCCCCCCCGGACCAGTTACGGACCAGACAGCGGGCCAGACACAGGAGCTCGCTGACAGACTTGGAGACATCGCACACCGTATCCAAGCCGCCGACGCAAACAAGAAGGAGTCCTTCTACGAAGCTCTGATGGTCGTTGCGGTGGGTCTGACCCAGATATGCCCGGGCTCAGGATCACCCGGTACCTGCTCGACCGGGAGGGCTGCGGGCTTGCACCGGTCAGCTATGACGCGTCCGGCGCGGCGGGGTCACGTCCGCGGGAGTGGTGTATCGACGGCCACTCGGTGATCTCTTCTTTGAGGCTATGCGGTGAGTTCCGTCGGGATGACTGTGTCGTCGGTTTCTGACTCGATCGGGTGGAGGCGGGCCTTGGCCAGCAGGTCGAGTCCCATGTAGCGGCGGGCTTCGGTCCACTCGTCGTTCTGCTCGGCCAGCACCGCGCCGACCAGGCGGATCAGGGCGGTGCGGTCGGGGAAGATGCCGACCACGTCGGTGCGGCGGCGGATCTCCTTGTTGAGCCGTTCCTGCGGATTGTTCGACCAGATCTGCCGCCAGATCTCGCGCGGGAACGCGGTGAACGCCAGCACATCGCCCTGAGCGGCGTCCAAGTGGGCTGCCGCCTTGGGGAACTTGGCCTCCAATGCGTCCAGGACGTGCCGCATCTGGGACTGGACTGCATCGATGTCGGGTTGTTCGAAGACGGTCCGCAGCAGCGTGGCCACCCACGGCTGGGCCGACTTGGGCACCTGGCTCAGCAACGCGCGGGCGTAGTGAGTACGACATCGCTGCCAGCTCGCGCCGGGCAGGGTGGCCCCGATCGCGTTGACCAGGCCCATGTGCGCGTCTGAGATGACCAGTTGGACGCCCGATAGGCCGCGGGCGATCAGGGAGCGCAGGAAGGCCAGCCAGCCGGCGCCGTCCTCGGCAGTGGCCACGTCCAGGCCGAGAATCTCACGGTGCCCATCGGCGTTGACGCCGACCGCGATCAGCGCGTGGACGTTGATGATGCGGCCGCCCTCGCGAACCTTCTGCGTGAGCGCGTCCACCCAGACGAACGCGTAGGGGCCGGCGTCCAGGGGCCGGTTGCGGAACGCGGCGACCTGTTCGTCGAGATGCTTGGCCATGGCGCTGACCTGGGACTTCGACAGCTGGGTGACGCCCAGGCTCTCGGCGAGCTTCTCCACTCGGCGGGTGGAGACGCCGAGCAGATAGGCGGTGGCGACCACGCTGATGAGGGCCTGCTCAGCCCGGCGGCGACGCTCCAGCAGCCAGTGCGGGAAGTAACTGCCCTGACGCAGCTTGGGAACGGCGAGTTCGACGGTGCCCGCGCGGGTGTCCCACTCGCGAAGGCGATACCCGTTGCGATGGTTGACTCGCTCGTCGCTGACCTGCCCGTATTCAGCATTGCAGAGGGCATCGGCCTCGGCGGACATGAGCGCGTCCGCGAACGTCTTGACCATCGCGCGCAGCAGATCGGGACTCGCCGCTGCGAGGTTGTCCTCCGCGAGGGCGTGCAGGGGCAGACTGTCGGGTGCGGTCATCGTGCTGATCTCCTTCGTGACTCGACATCTCGAAGATCAGCCGGTGGCCGTTCATCTATGCGGGCGTCACCCCGACGCGGGAGCAAACCCCCGGATCAGGTCGAACCCGTACACCACTTCCCAGGACGCAACCCGCGGCGGTCAAGAGGAACAACAGGGTTGCCTGGGGCGAGTGGACGGCTTGACGACCCTCCGCTCACTCGGCACCTCGGGACAGCCGTCATCAGGTCTCCGCGCCGATATGAGTGATGCGGCTGATCAACTGCTGGCCGAGGCAGGGCAGTCGGTCGTGGACGAAGCTCACGAAGCTGTCCTCGTCCCGCGTGGCCGCGAGGCAGGCATCCACCTCCGGACCGCCGGCGGTGCCGGTGAAGACCGAGTACAGGATGGCGACGTCCACGGGTTGCGGTAGGTCGCCTCGCGGCCGAAGCGGTCCGCGCCGTCCGTGCGGACCTTGGGGTTGCCGGGGCAGATCAGCAGGAGGTGATCGACCTGGCGACCGGACTGCTTCAGCTGCCAGGCGGCCTCGAAGGCGACACGGGCACCGAAGGAGTAGCCCCAGAGGCTGTACGGGCCCTCGGGCTGGATGAGCAGGATCTCGGCCACGTCGGCGGCCGCCATCTCGCGGATGGTCGGGTGCGGTGTCTCGCCGGCGTTGATGCCGTGCGCCTGGATCCCGAAGGACGGCCGGCCTGCGCCGCTCTCGCGGGCCAGCAGGCGCAGGTTCATCGGGTAGCCGCCGAGGCCCGGCCGGCAGAACGCCGGGCGCCCGGTGCCCTCCGTGTACAGGGGGACGAGTCTGGCGAAGGGCGCGGCGCCGTTGTCCTCGATGCGGGCGGCGAGGTCGGCGAGCTTCGGGGGTTCGAAGACGATCTGGAGCGGCAGGCGCAGGCCGAACTCGCGATTGGCGCGGTTGACGAGCGCGACCGCGATCAGCGAGTTGCCGCCGGAGGCGAAGAAGTCGTCCCCCCACGGACACGGCGTCGTACCTCAGTGCCTTCGCCCACGCCTCGGCCAGCCACCGCTCCCGCCGGGGTGGTGGGCGCGACGTAGGGCCTGCCGGTGTCGGCGGACCGTACCTGCTCGGCGGCGGCCAGGGCCTTGGCGTCGGCCTTTCCATTGGCGGTGAGCGGCAGACGGTCGAGCACCAGGACACGGTCCGGGATCAGATAGTCCGGCAGTCGCTCGGACAGGTCGTCCCGGATCAGCTCAGACAGGCGGGGAGCTGCGCCGGGCGGATGGGCTCCTTCAGCAGCGCGGCGCCGAGGAGCAGTACGACCGTGGGCTGCACGGCGACGACCAGCGGCGCCACTCCACCGGGCAGGTGGTAAGCGGCCACGAACAGCAGGTAGAAGAAGATGCCTGTGTTCAGCGCGCCCAGGACCAGAGCCCGCAACCACCACGCGCCGCACGGTAGTTCGCGGCCGATCGCGAGCAGCACCGGCCCGGCGGGCAGCGACCGCATCGTGGAGGCCAGCAGCGGTCTGCCGGGCGGCAGCAGTTCCGTCGTGACCAGGTAGGTGCTCCCCCACACCGCGGGGCCGGCGCTGTGAGCGCGGCGTCGAAGGTCCGTGTCGGTCCGGGAGCCGGTGGGGATGCGCGCAGTGCAGAGGGCATGCGTGCTGGTGAGTGCCCGCTCGTCGGCAGGCAACGCCCTGCGGTCCGACACCAGCGTCCGATCACTCTTTCCCGCCGCACAACACAGGTGCCCGATCATCCCGTCCCTCCATAGCTGGGGTCTGCCATGGCCCTCGGACAATGGCATCGGCGCAAGAAATCCGCCGGTGGCGGTTTGCCCGAGTGGGGAGGCCTTTTGCAGTTTGGACGGGGCGGTTGCGGCTCACAACGACCCGTTGGTCAACGGGCGAGGAACCACGCATTCGACCAGGTCAGACTGGTAGCCGGTGATCATCGTGACAACCCGGCCCGAACGCCGGCGAGATGATGGAACACTCTCATGGACCGCTCTGACGGAGTGCTGGGCGGAGCCGTCGGAACGCACAGCGGGACGGTTCCGTCCGGCGCCTGGCCCGGATGGTGGGCGGCCGTCATCCAGCTGATCGCGGTGTTCTGATGGTCCTCGGCCTGCTCGCGCGGCCGGCGGCACTGATCTGCTTCGGATCGATGGCGTACGCCTACTTCACCGTGCACCAGCCGACCGGCCTGCTGCCGATCGAGAACAGTGGTGAGCCCTCTGCCCTGTACGCCTGGACGTTCCTGCTGCTTGCCGTCTTCGGCCCGGGTCCGTGGGCGCTCGAACGGCTCCTGCCGACCGCGCGGCGGGAGCCGCAGCCCTCGGCCTTCGCCGACCGGGTCGGGGCGAACGTGTAGCGGGCCGACCGGTTGCCGTGCGCCGGCTGCGGGCGCGGGCGCACGGCACCGCCCCTCTGATCCAAGACCGCCGTGTGCTGGTCCAGGCGGTCTTGGCCCAGCTGAATGGGCGTGGGGCGATTGGCGCACAGCCGCTTCGGCGTCGAAGGCACGGCACCGGTCCGTCTCAAGACCGCCGTCGCGTCCAGCCGTTCCGCCACCGCCGACGACCTGGCCCATGTCGGGGCATGAGTGTGAAGGAGGTCCAGCCACCTCGGTGTCCGGCCCGCAGCGCCCGCCTGCGCGAGGGCGCATTCGCCGGCTCGGATGGTGCCGGCGATCTCCTCCCTGGCTCAACCTCGTCGAGGCGCCGCCCTCGCCGCTGTCGTGATGACCGCCGTGGCCACCGGTGCCCCGTGGCCACCGGCGCCCCGTCCGGGACCGTCATCGCACTCGCCGCTCTCGCCGTGGCCGTACTGGCGGCCGCCCAGCTCACCGCCGTCCGACCACGGCCGAACCGGCGTTCCCATGCCGTGCTCGGGGCGCGGACCCGGCTCGGCACACCGCTCCCGCATCCACCTGTGCTACGTCGCGCTGGAGCTGGTGAAGGTCCGGATCCGCCTCTCGCTGGGCTGTCCGGTTCTGGCCGGGTGAGCCGAGCGTCGCCGGGCCCGCCTCGGTCAGTGCCGGTCGTACACCAGAAGGCCGTCTTCGCGGAGCCTGGCACCGGCCGTGGCCGGGTGCGGCGTGAGCCGACCGTCATGGGCCAGGTGCAGCACCGGTGTGCGGCGGGCCAGGACGGCGAAGTCGGCGATGATTCGCCGGTGGCAGCGCCACCATACGGTCTCGGCGCACATCACGGCGGTCCGTACCTGCGCGGCCTGCCGCAGGAGATCGTCCATCGCCGCAGTGAACTGAGGGTCGCGGGTGTAGCCGGCGTAGCCGCGGAAGGAGGCGTTCTCCCAGAACGTGTCGGGTGATTCCGGCGCGGCCCTGCGGAATCCGCCGAGCCGCGATTCCCAGCGGTAGGCGATCCCCTCCCGTGGCAGCCATCGCTCCAGGGCGCTGCGGAGCGCGTCCGGGTTGTGGCGGCTTCCGGGAGCGGTGCGCACATCGACCACGGCCTGGACGCCCGCGCCGTGCAGCAGGGCAGTCAGTTGCTCCCGGTCGGCCGTCCCGTGGCCGACGGTGAGCAGCGGCGCGGGACCGTCGTCGTGGATCATTTGGCGCCCTCGCGTGCACCGGTCACGGGTGGGTGGCGACGGTGAGCAGGACCGCCGCGTCCTCGACCGCTTGGAGGCTGTGCCGGGCCGGCGGGATGGCGATCAGGTCGCCGGCCCGGCCGTCCCAGGAGTCCTCGCCACTGGTGAGCCGTACGCGGCCACGCAACACCAACCACGTCGCCTCGCCCGGGTTCTCGTGTTCGGCCAGTGACGTCCCGGCGGTCAGGGCGAGGAGGGTCTGGCGCAGGGTGTGTTCGTGGTCACCGTAGACGGTCACGGCGCTGCGGCCCGCGGAGCCGGCGGCAGCGCGTTCCAGGTGTTCGCGGGCCTGGGCGTCGAGGGAGAATTTCTGCATGGGCTCCAGGCTTCAGTAAACGGTGTCCTGCCGCATGCCGGGCAGGAGCAGCCAGTAGCGCACGCCGATACGCCGCCGACGGCGGCCGCTCGATGCCGGGTCCGGTGGGGTGGGCCGCGGTCCGGGAGCAGTGGAGGACGAACGGGCGCCACAGGTACGACAACGGGACGCTTCAGGCGTGGACCAGCCGGGTGAAGGACTCGGGATGAGAATCCCCTGCACGGGGCCGGCGACGACCGCGAAGGTGCCGTGCAGGAAGAGTGGCAGGGGCTGCAGAGCGTGCCGAAGATGCCGGCCGACGGGGTGGAGTGGCCGTGGAGCGCTGGCGGAGGCGTTCGAGTCCGGCCCGGCACTGCGGCAGGATGCGGTGACCCGGCTCGGGAGCGAGGCCGGCGAAGTCCCGGACCCGCAGCCGAAGTCGGGCAGTCCCGCCTCAGGCGGTTCCTGGCCGGCCTTGACCTACTACCGGCACGGTGAGACCCGCGCCCGCGGTACGGTCCTGCTCGCTCTCGAACACGTCTACCGGCAAGCGATCAGCCTCCGCCGACTTGACAGCGCAGGTGAAGGGCTGGTGGGGGTGCAACGGCAGCGCCAGACGACCGTAGAGCGAGGAGATCGTCCCGCCGATCATCGACGGGTACCGTGCCGGTCCGCGTAGGACGGTGGCCCGAACCGCCGCTGCCGTGGCGGCACAGGGTCGACGTCGCGATCCGGGCACGTTCCGTCTTGGGGCCGACTGCCCGAACCTCAACCGGCCGATCGCACACACCGCCTCTCCCCTATCCCGTCACTCGGCTCCCGGCCGCTGGGAGCGAAGCAGCTCGGTGACGGGCTCGGCGAGCATGCCGGCGAAGCCCGCTGCCCACGCCGCCAGCGCCGCCCAGGCCTCGCCGGTGCCGGTCGCGGTCATCCATCCCCAGCCTGCCGCCTCGCCCGGCTCCCGTGTCGCCACCCCGTACATGCCGATCGGGAAGACCATGCTCCACAGGCTCGTCTCGTACCGCAACGGAACGCGGTGCAGCACGTGCCGCCACACGCCCAGGGCGAGCAGGAGCGGGATCAGCCAGGTGCAGAACGACCACGCCACGACCAAGACACCCAGCACGAACGCCCCGGTCAGCAGGGCGTCCGCGGGCGGGACGGAGGAGCTTCGCGCCGGTCAGCACGCTGATTGCGGCGGCGCCCATGAACACCCAGTAGGGCGGGATGAGTTCCGTCGCTTCGACGGGCTCCAGCAGGAGCCGGGCCAGTGCCAGCGCGGCCACCAGCAGGTACTGCAGCAGTCCGACGCCCCAGCACACCCACGCCAGGACGCCCGGGGCCGGGCCGCCGGTGTGCGGGGCGAGTGCGGTGATGGCGACCGCGACGGACTGCGTGCCCACCACCCAGATGAACCAGGTGCCATTGACCTGACGCAGCGACAGGGCATGCCTGGAGCAGACCAGCAGCAGCGGCTCGCCGTAGCCGAGCACCAGCCAGCCGGCAGCGCCGATCACGGTCAGTGCCATGGTGGCGCCGTAGTGCGGTCGAGGGCCGGTCGGCCGGCCAGCACGTCGGAGGCGGCGACAAGGGTGAGGAAGGCAAAGCCGCGCGGCCCGGCGAGGTCGGTACGGAAACGCTCCCATCGGAACACCATGCGCCACAGGTAACCAGCCCACAGCACGGCGTATCCCGCGATCGCGATCCACAGCAGGGCCGTCGAGGAGGCCGACGCGCCGTGCTCGGCCGGCGCGGTGGACACGATGCCTGTGGCCATGACGAAGGCGAACGCCCCGGGGCTGAGGTCCTCCGCCGCACGGCTCCACGTGCGAGTCGGTCTGCTGGACTCCGGGCTCACGCCTTCACCTCCGTCTCGGCTTCCAGGTCGCAGGGTCGCCTCGTGCCTTGCCGCCCCCGACCGTGGCCGACGCCGCTCGCCGGTTCTGGGCCGTTGTCGTGACGTTCCGTCGGTGAGCGCCCGGTGCCCAAAGGGGGATGATCAGTATGAGGTCGGGTGTGTCGCCGTCGAGTGTGTGAACGCGGCCGTGACCGGTGAAGGTGAGCAGGGACGACGAGCGCCCGCTGCTCCGGCGCATCCTGTGGTGGTGGACTGCGGCCCGTGAGCCATCGTGGCCTGACCGTGCCTGATGTGCGGTCGGCACGGCAGGAGAGGCCGGACGCCACTGGCTCCAGGGACAGGCACAGGGACGGCACACCGATGCGGCCTGCTCCCGGCCAGGTGAGCGCGTAGTGTGACAAAGCAGGGTGGCGTGATGACGGCGCCCGACCGCGCCGGGAGGTACCACCATGGCGCACAGCCCGTGGCAGAAACGGGGAAGGGGCCAGGCCCGGGACGGTATGGCCGCGCGGCCGCCGCAGCGTGCTCTGGACCGGCACCGACTGCGGCACCTGCTGGACGCGGTCGTGGCGGTCAGCGCCGACATGGACACCCGAACTGTGCTGCACCGCATCGTGGAAGCGGCCACCGACCTGGTCGCCGCGCGTTACGGGGCACTGGGTGTGCTCTCGGAGACCGGAGAGGTCATCGACCTGATCACCGTGGGCGTTGACGACCCGCACTTGTGCGCCGCCATGGGCCTGCCCCTGGGCCATGGCCTGCTGCGCACCATGGTGGACGACCGGGAGCCATTGCAGGTGGCGGATGTGGCCGCACACCCTCGTTCGGTCGGCTTTCCGCCCGGGCATCCGGTGATGCGGACGCCGCTGGGAGTTCCGCTCATGGTGCGCGGCACGGTCTACGGCGACCTCTACCTCGCCGACAAGCTGGACGGTACGCCCTTCGACGATGACGACGTGGGCCTGCTGACAGCTCTGGCCAGTGCCGCGGGCGTCAGCCTTGAAAACGCCCGCCTGTATGAGCAGCTCAAACGCGCCGCCGAGCACTTCCAGCGCCGTATGCTGCCCGCGCTTCCCGACCTTTCGCCGCTCAAGGCCGCGGCCCGGTACGAACCCGCCTCCGAACTGCTCAGGCTGGGCGGCGACTGGTACGACGCCATGGCTCTGCCCGACGGCGCCACCTGCGTCGTCGTGGGTGACGTGACCGGCCACGACGTCGAGGCCGCCCCGCTGATGGGACAGATCCGCAACATGCTGCGGGCCATCGCCCTCGACCGCGACGGGCCGCCCGGCCTGATCATGTCAAGACTGGACCGCACGCTGACGATGCTCACCGATCCGCCCACGGCCACCCTGGTGCTCGGCCGCATCGAGCGCGGCGGTGGAGAGGGTGGGGAGTACACCTTCGGCTGGAGCAACGCCGGGCATCTGCCACCGCTGCTGGTCGGCGCGGACGGCAGCACGCGCTACCTGGCACCCGCCCGTCACGGGATCCCGGTGGGCATCGACGCGTCCGTCTCCCGGTTCAGCCACGAACACCCCTTCCCGCCCGACTGCACCCTGCTGCTGTTCACCGATGGGCTGGTCGAGCGCCGCGGCGAGGACATCGACACCGGACTGGGCGACCTGGCCGAGCAGGCCGCTCGCCTGGCCGCGGCACCGCTGGAGGAGCTGTGCGACACCCTGATCAGCCGAAGTCGGCAGGTGTTCGACGACGACGTGGCCCTGCTGGCCCTGCGCACACCCTCGGACGGCCCGGCACGGTGAGAGACATGTGCCCGGCCCTTTGCGGTCAGGTCGGCAGGGGGTGCGCGGGGCTGGGCGCGCGGCAGTTCCACTGCGTCCTCGCACGCGCAGCAGGGCGGCGTCGAGGAAGGCGGTTGCTCCCCGTCCGGGCAGGTGGCAGGTGGAGCCGTCCTCGGCGCCGGGGCGGGCAGGTTGGGCAGCCGGATGTCGGCGAACGTGCCGCGGATCATCACGGTGCGGCGGAGACGGTCACCCGTACCCGCCGGCGTCCCGCGTGACGGTCACCGGCTCTTGGTCAGCCACTCGGCGAGGACAGCGGCCTGGCTGTGGTCCACATCCTTGGTGGCGGTCAGCAGCATGAGCTTGTCGTGTGCTGCCAGGTCACGCAGATGTTCGGCCGCCTCGCGGTGCCCGGCGTCGCGCAGTTCTGCGAGGTAGCGGCGGCGGAACTCGGTGAAGCGGCTGGGCTCATGGCCGTACCACTTGCGCAGTTCGCTGGATGGGGCGACATTGCGCAGCCACTCGTCCAGATGTGCGTCCTCCTTGCGCATGCCTCGGGGCCAGACCCGGTCGACCAGCACGCGCTTGCCGTCCTTCGGCGCGGTCTCCTCGTAGACTCTGCGGTAGGTGATCTGTTTGGCCATGGCGGTGCCCTTCCAGATCGGTCGGCCGCTTCGGCCCGCCGGCGGGCGGACGACTTCGCCCTCCGCTGCGAAGCGGATGTTCCCGACTCCCCCATTTTATCGGGGCCACCTCATGCGAACCCGTCAGGACTGTGTCCGGTCTGCCACCACAGCCGCCGCCTGGTGCGGTCCGGCGTAGTGATGAGGAGCGCGGCGTGCCGTGACGTGGCGGGAGGAGGCCGCACGGGTCAAACGCAGGGCGTTTGCGGACTGGGAGTACTGGGCGCGCCCCGCGCCCGGTTTCGGCCCGGCGGAGGCGCCGCTGGTGATCGTCGGTCTGGCTCCGGCCGCGCACGGCGGGAACCGCACCGGGCGCATCTTCACCGGTGCCCCGTCCGGCGACGCGTTGTACGCCGCCCTGTACGACCTCGGGCCGGCCTCCCAGCCCACCGCCTCGCACCGGGGTGACGGGCTTGGGCTGTACGGGGTGCGGATCAGGGTGCCGGTGCACTGTGCCCCGCCCGGCAACCCGGCCGTGTAGATGTCGGGCTGTGGGGAAGCTCGTCCGCGACAACACAGTTGCCCACTTGGAGCCCGGCATCGGCGGTCGGAACGGTGTCGGGGGCGGCGCCGATGCCGACCACGACCGCGTCGGCCTCGACGAGCGGGCCGCCCACGAGCCGCACCCCGGCCGCCTTCCCACCGCCCCCATCGACGATCTCGCTGACCTGTGCCGACAGCCGCGGATCGACGGCGTGCTCGCGCTGCAGGTCGGCGGATGTCTGGCGGACGTTCAGCACCGAGCGCGGGGGCACGGGGCATGACAGACGGACGTGCTCGCTTGCACGTCCGTCAGGTTCGCGCAGCGATGGGTACGGTCACAGAGGCGCGGGGTGGGCGGAGCGGACCCGCCCTGGGCGCAGGATGCGGATCTTACGCCCCAGGCATACTCGGCAGGTGTTCTCCGTGAGCGGCGACGGCACCTTGATGCCGTGTTTCACGTAGTACTCGGCACGCGGACGCCCGTCGGCGCCCCGGGCGTGCCGGATCTCGTACTCGCCCTCCCATGAGTGCCCGCAGCGCAGGCACACGAAGGAATAGGCCTCGTGTATCGGTTCGGTCATCATGGTCATCACCCTTGGCGGCGGAGCCATCGCGCCCGCAGGGCCCGCGTGCAGCCATCTTATCATTGCAGTCTGCAATGGTCACTGTGGGTGGCCGATGAAATCCCGAGCGCTGCCAAGAGGAATGACATACCCAAGGGCTTGCACAAGGCGATCGGGAGGGGTCCTCTTCCGATCCCGGGCGAGGGGAGGTGAACCTGGACCGCGAGGCAGAGGACGTGACTCTCGCCATGATGGCCGCGTCCCGGCTGGTCGTCGCCCTCTCCGCCCGCACCCTCGCTGCGGTCGACGTGTCTCTGACGCTGCCCCGACTGTGCTCCCTCGTAGCCCTGCACACCTGCGATCCCGTCAGCCGGCCGCGACGGCTGCCACCCTGAGGGTCACCCCCTCCACAGCCCTGCGCATGGCCGGACGCCTCGAATCCCTCGGGCTCATCGACCGGCGCGTCGACCTGATGGGCCCTACGCGCCCGGTACGCGGAGGCCTCGGCACCGCCCGCAGTGCAGGCCACCGAGGCCCCGCCGGCCGTCAGCAGAACGATCGCTGACGATGGTCGCGGGCTGATGCAACCACCCCGACATCGCGGCTCGACGGCGGTCTTCTGCGTGCGATGCGGCACTACTGCCCGCCGACGTCACTTTCGGATGGGGGCTGCAGCTCGGCGTGCAGATCCCGCCGACCGCCCAGGCCCAGTCGATCTTGAACCGCCGGCGGACGGGCGCCGACCGGGATGCTCGTCCCGTCGCCAGGCGATCACCTGGCCCTGGCCGGCGTTTGCTGCGTAGTGCTCTTGGATTCAGCGACGGGTTCCGCGGGTGATCCCAATGGTGAGGCCCATCGCGGCCAGCCCCAG
The DNA here is from genome assembly GCF_027625935.1 of Streptomyces camelliae. Classification (NCBI taxonomy): domain Bacteria; kingdom Bacillati; phylum Actinomycetota; class Actinomycetes; order Kitasatosporales; family Streptomycetaceae; genus Streptomyces; species Streptomyces camelliae. Next base: position 7,823,652 of record NZ_CP115300.1, on the reverse strand, counting down.
CAGGATGGTGACAGCGCCGAGCCAGCAGTTGTTCCAGATGATGCCTGCCCGGGCTCCGTGCGTGGCGGTGACCACCCAGGGGGAGATGAGAAGCCAGACACCGAGGGGCACGATGGTCCATGCCAGGCGGAACATCCGCTCCGGAACGAGGGTCAGGCCGAGCCCGATCACGCCGACGGCGATGCCGACGATCAGGTTGCTGACAGCGATATCGGGCTGTGCCGAGAAGTGGACGACCCAGGGCGAAATCGCGGCGTACACACCGGCCAGGAGGATCAGCCCCTCAAGGGCGATCGCCCTGCCCGTGGAGGCCGTGCGTTCCAGTCGCTCCCGCATCTCTGCAATCTCGGGGTGCCCCGTCATGCCAGTGGGTTGCTGTGGATACGACATTGCTGCCGTCCTCCTCTCCGCGAGAGGGATTTATGTGTCTTTTATGGACTTTCCCCCCATTAGGCCCATTAGTCGGCTCTGCCCGGCGGTACAGTGTGAGCTTCGTCACCAGATCCCGATCCGGGGCGATGTCGAGTTCCCGACAAGCCGGCGACGGGTCGCGTCCGCTGCTGTGTCGATCAGGTATTCGGTCTGCCGGAAGTCGATGGGAAGGATTTCCGTGGCACGGCGCCGGCAGCACATGCGGCCGACGGAACATTCATCGTGTACCCGGAGCGCACGCGGCGACGGCCACACCGAAATCCGTAGGCCACCGACGACGTCGCCCCCAGCCCCGCGGTGGCCTTGGGAGGAATGGCACGGACAACTATGTGAGAGCGATTGTTCGCCCAGGACGGGGAACCCCGGAAGAAGCGGGGGTGGTCGTCGGTGCTCTCGTACGAGGGGGTGTCAGCCGATGACATGGAGACCCCGCAACAGTGCGCTGGTCGCACAGATGTGGACCACCGCGAAGGCCGGTAACCGGGTCACTGTGGCTGGACACGCGTGGCCGCCTCACCGCCGGGCCCTGGCCACGCCCGGGAGCGATCGCAAAGTCGGTTCTGCTCGGAGCGTCGGCAGCCGCAGGAGCGGGTTTGACGGCGCTGGGGACTGCCGGGACTGTCCATGCGCTGCTGGATCGTCGGCGTCTACGCCAGTGGGAGGAGGAATGGGAGCGCACCGATTCGCGAGGGCACGGAAAGATCGTCTGACCGACTTCGCCAACGCCCCACTGCCTGGTCGTAGGCGTCCTGGCGGTTTCCCACACATCATTCGGGAGGGCGAGAACTGTGGCTCATCCAGCCGACGTCATCCTGGTCTTCGACCGGGATGGGGAACTCATGGTGTTCGACTCGTTGCAGGTGGCAGAGGAACGGCTTGAACCAGCGGACGTCGCGAGCAGCGCCTACGCGGCGTACACCGCCGACGGCCGAGTCGTGGACCTGCTCACGTCGGAGGAGGCCAACGGCCCGGTTGTCGCCTTGCGAACCGAGGCCGACGACCGGCGGGAGTTGGAACGCAGACTCGCCCATTACTGGGACCGCCATGGCAGCCGAACAGTCCTGAGCCCTGAGGAGACTGTTCGCCTGCTGCTGGCCGGCGAATTGCCGCCGCTTCGGCGGCGCAGTTGGCTGGCCAGGATCCTCCACCACGACGCATCCGCCGCGTGACAGGACCTGAGTACGGGGGACTCCGCGCCCATCATGGGCTGCTGCTTCGACTGCGGCAGCGCCGAGACCGACAGCCGGGACAACGTCAACCAGCACTGCAACGCGAACGACCCCTCCCTCAGCCACCGCTACCTGACCGCTGTCGTCAAGGGCGAGCCCAACCACCGGGCCATCGCCCTCCCCGTTCGTGCGATCGTCTCGCGGCCGTGTGACATGCGCGGAAGGATCACTCCTCGTACCGGAACTCGGTCGTCGCGGGCCCCGCGACCTTCGTATGCAGGGTGCCGTCGGGGCCGCCCGTCCGCAGCCACCAGGGGTACGGGCTGTCGGTCGTGACGCGGACGCGGTCGCCACATCGGCCTCCTCGGCGGCGGCCCGCGCCTCGGCCGTGCCGTCGCGCAGCAGTTCACGCTGCCAGCGCTCGGCCGTCTCGGGGCTCTCGGCGGTGACGCGCACCTGGCCGTCGGCGGGATCGAGGGCGGCGTAGCGGCTGCTGCGCACATTGCGGAGCGGACAGGTGTCGGCCTCGCCGTCCGGGTCGGGCTCCAGACGGAAATGCCGCACCCTCGCCGAACACGAGGCGATCTTCTCGGCCCTCTCCACCCGCGACGCCTTCCTGAGCCAGGCCGCCGCCCTCCTGCACGTCAACAGCACCGAGCAGTGGTTGAGGGAACACCTGCGCTCCTCGGAATCACCCGTCACCGGTACAGCGGCGCGTCGACCAGGCGCTCCGGCGAAGCCTCGCCACGGGGAGGGGTGAGGAGTTCCCGGCGACCGGCGTCCGGCCGGCCGCACCCGGTGGGTCAGGAGGCCGTCCGGGGCAGTGACCGCGACCCGTGGGGGCCCTGCATCGGTGGCGTCAGGTGGGAATGCGTACCGTCTCCACCCAGCCGGGCGGCTGTGGGGCGGTGGAGCCGATCAGGGCCGCGATGACGCGGCAGGGCGGGGGCTCGTCGGGCCAGGGGGTGTGGCCGTCGGTGAGGACGACGACGATGCTCGGGCGGTCAGGTGCGGCGAGCGCCGCCTCGATGCCTACGCGCATGTCCGTGCCGCCACCGCCGCCCAGGGTGATCTGCTCGGTGGCCGTCACCCGGGACACGGCGTGCACGTCGGCGTCGCAGGCGAGCACGGTCACGCGATTGCCCCGTACCCCCACCTCGCGCAGCACGCCCGTCACCTCCGCGAGGGCGGCGGCCAGTTCGGCGTCGCCCATCGAACCGGAGGTGTCGATGACGACCGCCACCCGCGGCAGCGGCCGGCGCAGGCTCGGCAGGACGACGCCGCGCAGCGCCGAGGTCCGGCGCGAGGGACGGCGGTAGGTGTAGTCGACGGCTCCGCCGGCCCACGCGGCGGCTTCGCGGACCGCGCCGGACAGCGCGCGCCGCCAGTCCACGGTGGGCTCCAGCGTCTCCTCGGCCCAGCGCTGCCAGCCCGCGGGCAGGGTGCCGCGGGTGCGCTGATGGGCGCGCATCGCCTCGGCGGTCTGCCGCCGCAGGGCCTGCGCCTCGACCTCGCCGAGCCGGGCGGGGCCGGCGGAGTCGGGGAGTTCCCAGGGCGAGGGCCGGCCGTGGGCGCCCGATCCGCAGTCCGGCGCCCGCACCTGCGGCGGCAGCCGGTCGAGGTAGACCTCGAACAACTGGCCCTCGGGGAGGCCGAAGAGGCGCGGCTCCATGCGGCCTTCGGGCAGGCGCAGGCCGTCGGCGAGCAGGTCGTCGTTGATCTCGCAGTCCTGTGCGACGTTGACGCGGTGCCGGTCGCGCTGGGCGGCGGCCGGGAGCCGGTCCGCCCGGCCGTGATGGTCGCGCAGCAGGTGCGCCACCTCGTGCACCCAGACGCCCGCGAGCTCGGGCACCGGCGTCGCGTCGACGAAGCCGGGGGACACATAGCAGCGCCAGTGCCGGTCCACCCCCATCGTCTGCACCTCTGTGCTCGGTACGACGGTCAGGGCGTACAACGCCGACGCCAGGTACGGCCGGTCGTTCGCCGCCCGGTAACGGGCGGCGAGCAGTTTGGTCATGTCCAGGGCGCGGCGGGAGTCGTCCGTCATCCGCGCCCCTGTCACCTGCTGCCGCCGGGCAGCGCCCCGGACATCTGCAGCAGGTCGAGGAACCCGTCGATGCCGGGCGGTACGGGCCAGTTGAGGTGCCGCATCGCCGCGAGGTCGGTGGCGGCCCGGGCGGCCACGTCCGGTACGCCCGCGTCCACGGCCTTCGCCAGCACCGCCCAGCCGGCCTCCCACCGGGGCCGGGTGAGGTCGCTCTGGATGGCGGCGACCACGGCGATGAGGAACGCCAGCTGCCGGTCGCCGCGGTCGGGCAGGGCGAAGGCGTCCGGGTCGGCGAGGACCCGGTCGGGGTCGGGCAGATCGAGGTGTTCGAGGTAGGACAGCAGCTCGATGCCCGCGCCGTCCCCGACGGCGCCGGTGAGCGCGGCGGCCAGCGCCTCGCGGCCGGCGCCGGCGGCGTATCCGGTGGCGAGCAGCCGGAGTGCCATCTCCCAGGTCCGGGGGGACGGCCAGGACCGGCCCCGGCTCTCGGCGTCGCCGGGGATGTGGTGGACCAGGCCGGGCCGGGCCGTGAGGAAGCCGGAGATCGCGCCGCGGGCCCGTGCGACCGCACCGGGCACCTTGGCGGCGGCGACGACGGGCACGGTCACCTCGGGCCAGGTGCCGGCCATGCCGCGGGCGACCGTCCGGGGGTCGTGGGTCCACGCGAGGTGCACGAAGCGGTTGGCGAGCGGCGGGCTGAGATGCCAGCCGTCCGCCGCGCTGGACGGCGGGTTGGCGGCGGCGACGATCCGCACCGCCTCCGGCAGGACCAGGCTGCCGACCCGCCGTTCGAGCACCACCCGCAGCAGCGCCGCCTGCACGGCCGGCGGTGCGGAGGACAGCTCGTCGAAGAAGAGCAGGCCCTGCCCGGCCCGGGCGAGGCGGACCGCCCAGTCCGGCGGGGCCATCGGCACCCCGGTCACGGCCGGGTCGTCACCGACGACGGGCAGGCCGGCGAAGTCGGACGGCTCGTGCACGCTGGCGATGACGGTTTCCAGTGGCAGGCCCAGCCCGGCGGCGAGCTGCTCCAGGGCGGCCGACTTGCCGATGCCGGGCTCGCCCCACAGCAGCACGGGCTGATTGGCGGTCACGGCGAGGGCGAGCGCCTCCAGCTGCGGGTTCGCGGCGGATTCGGTCCGGTGCGTCCGCAGCCTGCGGTTGAGGTCGTCCGCGGCCGCCAGCGGGCCGGCCGGCGCGGTGGGGGCTGCGGTGCGGTCGGTGCGGTCGGTGCTCAAAGGGACAGCTCTTCCTCGTCGTCGGCGTCGTCCTCGGCGTACTGCTCCTGCTCGTCCAGGTACTCGTCCCACCACTCGGCGCCGACGCCCGGATGCTCCGCCTCGACGCGTTCCCGGAGGAAGGCCAGGTCGGGCCGCTTGTATCGGCGCACGAGCTGGGCCAGGGACAGTTCGTCCTGGTCGGTCACGTCGAGCCGTGCACCGGCGGCGACGAGCGCCTCCACCAGCGCCTTCGAACCCAGGTCGTTGACCGCCACGAACAGCGGGGTGCGCTCCCGCCGGTCGCGGGCCTCCAGATCGAGTCCCTCCGCCAGCAGCCGGGGCAGCAGCGTCTCGTGGTCGAGGAGGTTCAGTACGTGCAGCAGGGTGCGCCCGGAGGCGTCCCGTACCCGGGGATCGACACCGGCGTCCAGAAGCTCCAGCACGCCGGGGGTGTCACCGTGCTGGGCGCGCAGGAACAGTTCCTGGCGCCCGGCCCGCAGCGCCTTGGGCAGGCGGCCTTCGCCGGACATCCACGTCTGTTCCACGGCGAAGCACCCCGCGACGGCACCGCCGAAGGCGCGCATGGCGCGTTCGCGCTGCTGTTCCTCGTCGCTGTGCGGCATGCGCAGCAGGTTGCCGGGCCGGAAGGCCACCTCGTGCCACTCCCCGCGGCACCGGACCCGCACGGGCGGCGGAACCGCCGGTCCGGGCGGGCCGACCGGGCCCTGCGGGACCTGGAGGGCGGGGAACAGCGCCTCGCGGACGAGCGGATGCAGATCCTGCGCCGCAACGCCTCCGGCACGCATCAGGTCGAGGTCGGGAAGCCTGCGCCACAAGGCCTCGGCGAGGAAGGGCTCGCCCTTGACGTCGTCCCGGTCGACGGCTCGCACCCGAAGCCCGCCGGCGTCCCTCGGCTCCAGCAGGATGAGGGTCCGCCAGTGCGCGCCGATGAGGAGGCGGTCACCGCCGCCCTCGGCCAGCTGCCGGCGGACTTCCGGCTCCAGGCGGGTGTGGTCGAGGGCGAGCCCCCTCAGGAGCTGCTCCGGGTCCGCCTGGTGCCAGCCCGATTTCGGCGGGGGTGTCAGGTCCAGCTCGATGCCGGCGGCGGCGAAGGCGGCCTGTGTCTCGCCCCTTTGGTGCAGCAGCGTGGCCCACTCGGCCCGCGCCGCCGGGTCGCCGTCGCCGGGGTCGGCCGTCGGCAGCTCGTCCGTGCCGCGCGGGGTGGCGTCGGCGTGGAAGAACGGCGGCCGGTCCGCGCCGCCACCGCATCGTTCGCGCAGCTCGGCCGCGTGCCGTGCGTCCCACAGGTGCCGCGCGGACCGCCAGTCCTGCGTGAACTGCCCGAAGACGCCCGCGGTCTGCTCGCTCTCGACCGTGCTGAACCGCAGGGCGATCCGCTGCGGGCCGTCGACCATCGCGGGAGTGGTGACGTGCAGATACGGCGTGGCCAGGCGGCCCTCGCCCGGTGCCTTCGGGCGGTAGCGCGCGAGGACGACCGTCGTCTGCGTGGCGAGCGTGGTCCGCCCGCCGAGTATGCGCGGCAGGTGCCAGCGCAGCAGGTCGGGGGCGACATGACGGAGGTCGTCCACCAGGGCCGCGGCGACGTCGTCGCCGCAGTGCTCGGCGACATCGGACAGATCGAAGGTGACGTCGACGTTCGCCGCCGCGCAGGCCCCCTGCCAGTCACCGGCCAGACGGCAGGCGGTCGCACGCTCGATCATCCAGCGGGGCACCGCGTACCGGCGGATCCGGCGCCTGCTCGCCGCCTCGTCCCGGGGGAAGCAGCGGAGTTCACCACGAGCGCTCAACGGTAGACACTCCCTATCGCGCGCAGGTCGGGATGCGTCCTGCCGAGGGGCCGCAGCCGCCGGCTGAAGGACCGCTTCACCTTGCGGGGCAGGCCGGGCCCCAGACCGACGTACTCCAGGGGCGAGTTGTCGGTCACCGCCGCCAACAGTGTCTTCGCGCCCCGGCCGGTCAGGCCGGTGTGGCGCAGCTCCAGCCGGCGCAGCGGGCTGCCCGGCAGGGCGGCGGCCAGCGCGTGGGCGCCTTCGTCGCCGGTGGTGTTGCCGGGGGCACCGAGGCTGCGTTCCGACAGTGGCCGGCCCAGGTCGAGTGCCTCGATCCCGTCGAGGGAGCCGGCGAGGGCCCGGGCACCGGCGGGGCCGATGCCGTTGCCGCCCAGGCCGAGACGCACCGGCCGGGCGGGGTCGGCCGCGGCGGCGAGGATCGCGGCGCCTTCGTCGCCGAGGTGGTTGGCGGGAAGGTACAGCTCGCGCACGCCCGCCTCGCGGATCAGCGCGGCCAGCAGCGGGGCGGCGTCGGCGGTCAGGCCGTTGCCGCCGAGGAAGAGGCGTTCCACGGGGCTGGGCCGACTGGTGAGGGCGTCGCACAGGGCCCGCAGTCCGTCGGTGGTCAGGCCGGTGTTGACCAGGTCGAGGGTGCGCAGCGTGGTGGTGCGGCGGAGCAGCGCGGCGAGCGCGCGGGCGCCGTCGTCGCCCACCGGGTTGCGCTTGAGCCACAGGGCGCGGACGGTGCCGTCGGTGGTCAGCGCGTCGGCGAGCGCGGTGACACCTTCGGGGCCGATGCGGTTGCAGCCGAGGTAGAGCGTGTGCAGGCCGTGGCCGTCGACGAGCGCGTCGGCGACCGTGCGGGCGCCGTCGTCGCCGATGGCGTTGGTGCCGAGCAGGACATGGGCGGCGTGCGCGGAGGCGGCGGCCACGGGCATCAGGCGGGCGGCGCCGGCCGGTCCGAGGCCCTGCTTGCACAGGTCGATACGCCCGTCCGCGCGCACGGTGCCGAGCGGGAAGGTCTCGTCGGCCTCGACCGGCTGGGCGGACCGCAGCCGGTCGAGCAGCGGCTCCAGCGCGGTGGGATCGCTGAGCGGGATGTCCGGGTGCTCGATCGCGGGGCAGCGTACGGGTGTCGGCTGCGTCATCACCACTCCACCGGTCCATCGCCGGTGCCCGGCTCGCCGAGGGCGGCATCGCCCTCCGCCCGCCCAGGACGAACCGACGCCAATCGACTTTCCTCCACGACAAGGGCGGCAAGACTGGTCGGATTCGAACCGACGTCCTCCAGCTCGATGCTTGGGCGCGACGACCTCTGCGCTACAGCCTTGCCGCGGAGATCATAGCGGCTCTCGCCCCTGCGTTCGAACGCCAGTTGGCCGCGACCGGAGGGCGCACTCCGGGCGGTGCCAGGCCGTGGTGGTCACGCGCCCATGAAGACGATCCGCCGCAACGGCGTGGCGCCCGCTCGGGGTTGACGCGACTCAAGGGCACCGTGTTCGCGAAGGCGTCGAGCAGGAACCGGTCCACCTGCTCCGGCTCGAGGTCGGCCTTCGGCCAGCGGCCGGAGGAGAGCTCGATGATCTCCTTGCGATCCACGCCGTCCGGCAGGTCGGCGAAGAACACCTCGCCGCACCGGCCCTTGCGCAGCAACTCGGGCGGGAGACTGCGGATGCCGTCGGCGGTGGCCACGACGAAGGCCCTCGACCGAGCGTGCGCTTCAGCCACTGCCGCGGGCTGGTCAGGCCAGTCGATGCACCCGGCCTCGGTGACGCTGCGGCACCTCCGCGACGGCTCGTCACTTCACGTGCCCGTAGGGCTGGGCGGGCTTCCTGCTGCGCACGGTCGGCTTCGGGCTGCTCGGCTGGGGCGACTCCCTGCCCGCCCTGATCATCGCCTCCGCCGCGACCGTTTTCGCGGGCGCTCTGTTCAACCCCGCCGTGCGCGCCTACCTGGCCACGGAGCCGGTGAACGGCGTGTCGACGCGTTCGCCGTCTTCAACGTCTACCACCAGCCGGCATGCTGCTCGGTCCGCTCGTCGGACTCGCCCCGCGGGCGGCCGCCTTCCGTCTCGTGTGCACGACGGCCGCGGCCGTCTTCGCCGCGCACCCTGCTCCAGTGGCAGGCCCTGCCCGCTCTCAGCCGTGGCCGCGCCGGCGCAGAGCGGCCGGCTGACGGTACGGCGGCCCGAGCCGGTCGCGGCCTGGGTCCGGGCCCGGCGGGTCCGCTCCGTGCGGGCCACGGCCGCGGACACCGGAGCAGCAGTACCGCGTGTCGGCGAAGTGGCCCAGGTAGGGTGATGCCGTGCTTGCCCCGCAGTCCGCCCCCGGTGCAGCCGGCCCCCGCCGGCGGCTGGTGCGTCCCTGCGTGCTGGTCGCGGTGCTGCTCGGGCTGTTCCTGATGCACGGCGGCCCGGCCGCGGCCGACGGCGGGTGCCACGGGGCCATGCCGGACACGGCACCCATGCATACGGCCATGACGCATGCGGACGTGACGCGCACGGCAGGGACGCGCACGGCACTCACGCATACGGCCGTGACACACAGGGCAGTAACGCATACGGCCGTGACGCACACGGCCGTGACGCGATCGGCGCCGGACGCGACGGCCGCGAACGCGGCTGTCATGCCGTCGACGCCCGCCGCGCACACCCCCGGCGCTCCCGGCGCGGTGGCCGCCAAGGCAGGCGCGCACCCCGCCGAGTCCATGCGGGGCGCCCTGTGCCTCGCCACCACCCCTCGCTCCACGTTCCCGCTGCCCCCGCTCAACGCGCTCGCCTGCGCACTGCCCGCCGCCGCCCTGCTCCCGTGGGCCCGGCGGGTGTACGGCGAGGCCCGGCGGCGGGGACCGCCGGACGGCGGACGGGACCTCCTGCTCCAGGTGTGCGTCGCGCGGACGTGACGTGTCCCCCGGGCCCCGGTGCGGCGAGCGCCGCGGCCCGGCCAGGACCTACGTTCACCCGCGCCGCAGCACGGCGCCCACCTGGAAAGACACACCCATGTACAAGGCTCTCCGGACGACTCGTCACGCTCTCGCGGCGGCCGCCACCGCGGCCCTCGCCCTCACCCTGACCGCATGCGGTTCCGGATCCGGCTCCGGAACCGACAACGGCTCCATGACCGGCATGAACCACAGCGGCACCCCCTCCCCCTCCTCCTCGGCGTCGTCCGGCGACATGTCGAACATGCCCGGCATGAACAGCGCCGCGACCGGCAACGGGCTGGCCGACGCGAAGGACGGCTATCGGATGGCCTCCTCCGCCGCGACCCTCACCGCAGGCAAGGCGACCGGCTACCGCTTCACCGTCACCGGTCCGGACGGCAAGCCGGTCACCGCGTTCGCCGTCGACCAGACAGAGCGCATGCACTTCTACGCCATCCGCTCCGACCTCTCCGGCTTCCAGCACGTGCACCCGGCCATGGCCCCGGACGGCACCTGGACCGCGCCGCTGGCCGCGCTGCAGCCGGGCACCTGGCGGCTGTACGCCTCCTTCGTCCCGGACAGCGGCTCGGGCAAGGGCAAGGACTTCGTCCTCAGCCGGACCGTGAAGGTGCCCGGCATGGCGATGACCACGCCGTTGGCAAAGGCGTCCGGCACCACGACGGTCGACGGCTACACGATCACCGTCAAGGGCGCCCCGATGGCCGGCATGGCCCATCAGCTCACCGCCACCGTCACCAAGGACGGCAAGCCGGTCACCGACCTCCAGCCCTATCTGGACACCTACGCCCACCTGACCGCGTTCCACCAGGGCGACCTGGCCTTCGCGCATCTGCACCCGGAGAGCAAGGTCGACGGCGACCACGGCGGGCCGACGCTGACCTTCCACGCCGAGTTCGCCCAGTCGGGGAACTGGCGGCTGTTCCTGCAGTTCCGGACGGCCGGCCGGCTGCACACGGCGGCGCTCACCTTGCACGTCGGCTGAGCGCCCGGCGGGCATGGACGAAGGTGCGGGTCAGGGCTCGTGGCGCGTGGCCGGCGTGGTGCTCCAGCGCGGGGTGTCCACCAGCATCGCGGCGGGGTCGTCGGAGTCGATGACGAAGGTGTCCCCCTCCTGACCCGGCACGACGGCGGCTCCCGGCCCGCGCCGCAGCAACGCGCAGGAGAGTGGCCGTAGTTCGGCGGCGCCTGGGAAGGCGTCCGCCGCGTCGAGGCGAGCCCGGCGACGGCGGCACCGAGCCCGGTCCGAAGGTCTCCTTCACGGCACGGCCGCGTTCGCGGTCCACGCGGACGGCGCGACGGCCGCCGGCGAGACACCCGGGTCCGGCCACACGGAGAGCGGCGGTCACGCGCTGACCGGAGCCGGAGAGGAGGGCAGACACCGCCCGCGTCCGAAGGGACGCGGGCGGTTTTCTGCCGGGCGGGCGATCCTGGTGAGCAAGCGGCCCGCGACGAGGCTGCGAGTAGGCCAGGAGGCGCGCCCAGGTGATCGCCGTCAATCCGTTGAACAGCGCCTCGGTGCTGGCCGCCTTCGGCGCGCTCGGCGTCCTGGTGGTGATCTTCGCGGAGTCCGGTCTGCTGGTGGTCGGCTTCTTCCTGCCCGGCGACACCCTGCTGTTCCCGGCCGGAGTGCTGTGCGCCGGCGGCGCGCACCAGCCGCCCCGGCTCGCGCTGTGGCAGGTGCTGCTGTGCGCGGCCGTCGGGGCGGTGGCGGGCGGCCAGGTCGGGTATCTGATCGGGCGGCAGGGCGGCCGGGCGCTGCTGGCGCGCACCTCCAGTCGCCGGGTGAAGGCCGCGGCCGCCCGCGCCGAGGAGCTGCTCGCGCGGTACGGCTACGGGAAGGCACTGGTCATCGGCCGGTTCGTGCCACTGCTGCGGACGGTGTTGCATCCCGTGGCCGGTGCGCTGGGGGTGCCTGTCCGCACCTTCACCCTGTGGCAGACCGTGAGTGGCGTGCTGTGGTCACAGGCCCTCGTCCTCGCCGGGTACAGCCTGGGGTCGTCGGTTCCGAACGTCGACGACTATCTGCTGCCGCTGGTGGCCGCGGTTGTCGTGGTGTCGATGCTGCCGTTGCTGATCGAGGCGTGGCGCCGACGACGGGAACGCCGCTGAGAGTGCCGGGGGCTTTACAGCCCCGTCCCCTGATGAGTGACCCGGCCCCCGACCACCGTGAGTACGACCGGCACCGCCGCCAGATCCGTGTCCGCCACCCTCAGCGGATCCTCCGCCAGCACGGTCAGGTCGGTCCGGTACCCGACGGTGATCCGGCTCGCGCGGTCCTCCTCCCCCGCGGCTGCACCGAGTCGAGCACGTGGCGCACGGCCGCGTCCCCGATTGCGTGCGTGGCCGTCGGCACACCGGCGCGGTGCAGGGCCGTGGTCACCTGGGTGTAGCGCTGCGGGTCGGGCGAGCAGGCGTGGACGGACTCGCCCTCGGCGACGAGTCCCGCACGAGTCCCTTCTGGTACACCGGCGGGGTCAACCGGTCCGGGGCGCCGGCCCTCGGGGCGGGCGTCACCGCCTCCGCGCTCTGCGTCGACACCGTCTGCACCGGGCCCGTGGCCGCGGCCCTGGGCGGCGTCGACGGCCTGACCCTGCCGGCCGGTCTGCTCGTGTCGGCGGCGGCATACGCGCTGCTGATGTGCCGGATCCGCGTCACCGGCTGAGGGCGCTCACACGTCACCGAGGAACCCGGGCTCGCCCGCGCCCAGCTGCCGGGCGGAGTCGGCGGCGACGCCGAGGACCTCACGCATCGCCACCGGCCGCCGGGCGGTCCCGGCCAGGTCCGCGTGGGCCTGCTCGGTCCACAGAGGCGGGAAGACGGTGATGCCCTGGGCGAGGTCCAGAGCCGCCGCCTCCTCCCGCCAGGCCGGCCAGCGCAGCCCGTCGTAGAACGTCTCCAGCCGGCCGGACAGCAGCCAGCCCACCCAGGCGGAGTGGCCCATGTCCAGCGCCTCCCACTCCAGGGTGTCGGGTGCGAAGTACGTCATCTGTCCGGGCGCACCGGGTCGCCCGGCGCGGGCGGGGTCGTGGCCGTTCAGGCAGAACACCCCGCCGAGCACATCGTGGCCGACGACCAGACCGTGCGCCGGGTACCAGTCGGGGTCGGGGTCCGCGGGGAACCCGTTGACCCGGCCGAGGCCCGGCATTCCATCGGCGGCCGAACCCGCGCCGTACACCCGCACCCAGCCGTCGTCCAGGACGAGCCCGCCGCAGTGCAGGGCCAGTGCACCCAGCGTGGAGCGTGCCGTGACCTGGAGCTGCGTCAGGCAGCGGCGGCCCTCGTCCGCGTCGGCGGGCAGCACCTGTACGGGTACGGCGCTGTCGGCGAACGCCCGCCGCAGTTCCGGCCAGGCCGGGTCGGCCACCTGTGTCAGCTCGTCGATGTCTCGCACCGGAGGATGATCGCAGACCGGATGTCAGCGTGGCCTGCGGGTCTTACGGCGTCTGCGGTTCGGGCGGCGGGGCGGGTGGAGGGTGTCCAGGTCCCCGATCGCCGCCCGGATGTGGGCCGGATCGCCCTTGCGGGAGCCGCCGGCGCACCACCAGGACGGCGTCCCGTCGACGTCCCTCGCGTGCATGCCGAGGTCGTGGACGGTGCAGACCGGCCAGGCCCGCCAGAGCCGCTCCGTCACCGTCTCCTGGGCGGCATCGGCGACGGCCGTCATGGCTTCGCCGGCCCACTCGGCCGGTATCAGGCAGGTGCCGTGCGCTTCACCGTCGGAAAGGGCCACGTAGACCTGCTCGTCCAGGTCGTCGGCGTCCGGACAGACGATCAGGCGCAGGGCAGGCAGGCCAGGGACGGTGACCGCCAGGTCCCGGTTGACGGCGGCCAGTGCCTCGTCCCGGAGCGGGTGGCCACCGGCGAGCACGAGGCGCGGCTCGGGCCGGCCGGAGGAAGCGCGCATCTGTGCATCCTCTCAGGCCCACGGCCGACCGATCCGGCCGCCGCCCGCCACCCGTTCGGGGGACACAACACCGCCTTCTGGACGCCTCGGTGACGAGCCGTGAGACTGGACCGGGTCCGGCGCCCCCGCGCCCCCGGCTCTCCAGGACGGTGACCATGGAAGAGGTAGTCCCCCGCGTCGAACTCACCCCGCGGGCCGCGGAGCTGGTGCGGAAGCTGCGCGCCGAGCACGGTCCGCTGATGTTCCACCAGTCCGGCGGCTGCTGTGACGGCAGCGCGCCCATGTGCTACCCGGACGGCGAGTTCCGCACCGGCGGTTCGGACGTGCTGCTGGCGGAGCTGACGGTGGACGGCGTGGCGGAGCCGGTCACCTTCTGGATGTCCCGCAGCCAGTACCAGGCGTGGAGCCACACCCGGCTGATCGTCGACGTCGTACCAGGGCGCGGCAGCGGCTTCTCGCTGGAGGCACCCGAGGGGGTGCGTTTTCTCACTCGTTCTCGCGTAGTCGACGCCTAGTCGGCCCGCCGTGCGTCCCCGTCTGCTCAACTGCCCCCTAAGCCCTTGTCGCAGGGACAGTTGACGAGACATCAGGGGGCACGGTGACAGGACGAAGCAGGCGTACGGCAGCGGCGAGAGCGGTTCTCACGGTGGTCACTGCGTTCGGAGTGCTGGCCGGTGCGGCCCTGGCGGGGGCGGCGCCGGCCGGTGCCGTACCGGCGGGCCGGCGGATCGCGCCCGGGGTCACCTACCGGCAGTTCGACGTCGCCGCGGCCGCGGGCCCGGCGCACGCCCATCTCCTCACGGTCGACCTGGGCAATCCGCATGTCCGCGTCGATCTGCTGTACCCGGGCGCGGTGGCGGCCCGGGCCACCGTCTCCCGGATGGCGGACTCGGCCGGAGCGGTCGCGGGGGTCAACGGTGACTTCTTCAACATCACCGAGACGCAGCATCCGGGTGTGGAGGCCACCGGCGCGAGTGTCGGACCGGCGATCGCGGACGGGCACGTGCTCAAGGCGGCGGTGCCGGACGGCCAGCGGTTCGGGCCCACGCTGCCCCAGGGGACGAACACCCAGGACGTCTTCGGTGTCGGCACGGACGGGCGGGCCCGGCTGGACCGGCTCTCCCTCGCCGGCACCATCACCACCCCGGAGGGCCGGCTCACCCTGAAGGGCCTGAACCAGTACGCGCTGCCGGAGAACTCCGTCGGCGCCTTCACCTCCCGCTGGGGCAGCGCCTCCCGCGAGCGCGCCGTCTGCGGCACGGACACCCGGCGCTCGGCGTCGTGCAGCACCGACACCTACGAGGTGCAGGTCCGGGACGGCCGGGTCGTCTCGGCCGCGGACACCCCGGGCAGTGGCTCGATCCCGGCGGGCACCACGGTCCTGCTGGGCCGCGAGGAGGGCGCGCGGCGCTTGCGCAAGCTCGGTGTCGGGGACGCGGTGACGGTCACGCACACCCTGGTGGCGGCGTCGTCCGGGGTGCCGTACGCGTTCGCGATCGGCGGCTTCCCGGTGCTGCGCGACGGCACGGCGCTGTCCGGCCTGGACGACGGCACCTCGGCGGTGCGCACGGTCGTGGGCTTCAAGGACGGCGGACGGCAGATGCTGATCCTCGCACTGGACGGCGCCGCCGCCTATCGCACCGGGATGACGGTCGCGGAGGAGGCGGCCACCATGCGCTCGCTGGGCGCGTCCGACGCGTTCAACCTCGACGGCGGCGGCTCGACGGAGCTGGTCACCCGGAACGCGGGCACGCGCGCCGTGACCGTCCGCAACCATCCGAGCGGCGGCGCCGAGCGTCCCGTCGCGAACGGCATCGGCGTCTTCTCCGATCGGTGAGGGCGTACGGCTCAGGGCCGCAGACTGCTGACCAGGTCGGCGGTCGCGGTGAGCGTGCTGCTGATGGTGGGCGCCATGCTGGAGCCGGCCAGGAAGAAGCCGAGCACCATGCAGACCAGCGCGTGGGAGATCTTCAGCCCGCCGTTGCGCATGAAGAGCACGGCCAGGATCATGAGCAACAGCACCACAGAGATGGAAACGGCCATCGGGAACCTCCTCCGCCACGCCCTTTGACGGCGTTCGGCCGCAAGTGTGGCGTAGCGGAGGGTTCGTCCGGGCAGCTGACGTGTCCCCCGATCGTGTGGTGTTACGCGGAGGGGTGGGCGTCCAGGAAGGTCTCCGCGCCGGCCAGGTCGTCGGTGTTGAGGTAGTCGACGCCGGCGGAGAGCAGTTCCGTCCACAGGGCGTCGCGGGCCGGGCCCGCGGCGTCCGGGGTGGCCCAGAACCGCACCCGCTGCCCGTGCGCGTGCGCGGCGGCGGTGATGCCACGCAGCTTCTGCCGCTCGGCGTCGGGGAACGCGCCTGCCCCCGTCCAGGTGAAGTTCTGGGTCCAGTTGTCGCTGATCAGCGAGATGAAGGAGGCGGGGGCGGTGCTGCCGAGGTCGGTGAGCCGGCCGTCGTAGAAGGCCCGCCGCTCTTCCTGTGCCGCCATGGGGATCCGGGCGGCACGGTCGCCGGAGATGACGGCGGTGACGGGTCCGCGGTGCACACGGCCGCGGTCGTACCGGGTGAACAGGTGTGGGTAGCGGCGCAGATGGCGGTCGAGTTCGAGGTAGGTCGAGGAGCCCTCGGTCTTGATGTCGATGAGGAGCTGCAGCGGCCTGCGCCAACCCCGGTACACCGAGCCGTGGTTGGCCTTCACGAGCGCGGCCAGCGGGTCGAGGTAGAGGGATTCGAGGGTGCGGGACGGGTCCAGCTCGGAGGTGTCGTGACCGATGAGAAGCTGGTCGCCGACGAGGAAGATGTCGCCCTCGACGCTGTTGAAGCGGTGGCCGAGCGCGTCGAACAGGGGATGCGGGTGCTCGTAGTCGTTGTGGGCGTGGGCGTTCCACAGCGGGTGCGGACCCCGCTGGGAACCGCCCGCCCAGGCCTGTGCCGCGGGCAGCGCGACCGCGCCGGCGAGGGCGGCGCCGAGGGTGCCGAGGGCTCTGCGTCGGGTGGTGAGGGCCATGCTCTGCCTCCCTTGAGGTGCCGGATGGGACCGGGGAGAGTATGCGTGCACTCTCCACTCAACGGAGGCTGTCTCGCGGGGAGTTGGCGCGTTGTTCACCTCCGCGGAGCAGGCACGTGAAGAAGCCCGCCCCAGACGGGGCGGGCTTCGCTCGGGTGACGTCAGGGTGTCTGGAGGTCGACCAGCCCGGCCAGCGCCTCCCGGTGCACGCCCGCCGTGCCGTAGGCGATCGAGTCCGCCTTGGCCCGCTTCAGATACAGGTGGGCCGGGTGCTCCCAGGTCATGCCGATACCGGCGTGCAGCTGCACGGCCTCTTCCGTGGCGTGGACGGCGACGGGAGCCGCGTATGCCTGGGCGACGGCGACGGAGATCTCCGCGTCCTCGCCGGAGGCGAGCGCGTCGGCGGCGGCGCGCGCGGCCGCCCGGAGGTTGACCGTCTCCAGCCACAGCTGGGCGAGCCGGTGCTTGAGCGCCTGGAAGCCGCCGACCGGCCGGTTGAACTGCTTGCGCTCCTTCAGGTAGCGGACCGTCTCGGTCAACGCCCAGTCGGCGACGCCCAGTTGTTCGGAGGCGAGCAGTCCGGCGGCAGCGCGCAGGGCCCGTCGTACGGCCGGTTCGGCGTCGCCGACACGGCGGCCGGGGGCACCCTCCAGCCGTACGGTCGCCAGCGGGCGGGTCAGGTCGAAGGAGACCTGCGGGGTGACGGTCGCCGCGTCGGCGGTGACGGCGTACAGGCCGCCGTCGTCGGCCGGGACGAGCAGCACGTCGGCCACGGCCGCGTCGGCGATGCCGGTCAACTCGCCGTGCAGGACGCCGCTTTCGAGCCGCACGGCCGTGAAGGCGGCGCTCGGTGCCGTGTGCAGTCCGACGGCGAGGGCGCCGATGGTGCGCCCCGAGGCCAGGCGGCCCAGCAGTTCCTCGTCGCCGCAGGCCAGCAGGGCCTCGGTGGCCACGACGGCACTGGTGAGGTAGGGCACGGGGGCGACCGCGCGGCCCAACTCCTCCAGGACGACGGCCACTTCCCGATGCGAGGCGCCCTGGCCGCCCTGTGCCTCGGGCACCAGAAGGCCGGCCAGACCCATGCCGTCGGCGAGCTGCTTCCACAGGGCGAGGTCGTGCGGGGTGTCCGACTCGACGCGGCCGAGGACGTCGGCCGGGGCGCAGTGGTCCGTGAGCAGGTCCCGTACGGCGGCCCGCAGCGCCTCTTCCTCCTCGGAGTAGAGAAGATCGGTCATCGGGCGAGGTCCTTCCAGGCGACGTCCTTGTCGGTTCGCGGCTCGGCGGGCAGGCCGAGGACGCGCTCGGCGACGATGTTCAGCAGGACCTCGCTGGTCCCGCCCTCGATGCTGTTGCCCTTGGCGCGCAGATAGCGGTAGCCGGCGTCCCGGCCGGTGAAGTCGACCAGTTCGGGGCGGCGCATGGTCCAGTCGTCGTACAACAGGCCTTCCTCGCCCCGCAGTTCGACCTCCAGGCCGCTGATCTCCTGGTTGAGGCGGGCGAAGGCGAGCTTCATGCCGGCGCCCTCGGGGCCGGGCTGTCCGGCGACGAGCTGCTGGCGCAGGCGCTCGGCGGTGAGGCGCGAGACCTCGGCCTCGACCCACAGCTTCAGCAGGCGCTGGTGGAGGTCGTGGGTGCGCAGCTCGGGACGCTCGCGCCAGGTCTTCGCGACCGGGCCGATCATGCCGCCCTCGCGGGGCAGCCGCATGCCGCCGATGGCCACGCGCTCGTTGTTGAGGGTGGTCTGGGCGACCCGCCAGCCGTCGCCGATCTCGCCGAGGCGGCGGGAGTCGGGGATGCGGACGTCGGTGAGGAAGACCTCGTTGAACTCGGCCTCGCCGGTGATCTGGCGCAGTGGCCGGACGTCGACGCCCGGGTCGGTCATGTCGCACAGGAAGTACGTGATGCCCGCGTGCTTGGGCACGGCCGGGTCGGTGCGGGCGATGAGGATGGCCCAGCGGGCGTTGTGCGCGCCGGACGTCCACACCTTCTGCCCGTTGACGACCCAGGTGTCGCCTTCCCGGACGGCCCGGGTGCCGAGCGCGGCGAGGTCGGAGCCGGCGCCGGGCTCGCTGAACAGCTGGCACCAGACCTCCTCCCCCGTCCACAGCGGCCGCAGAAAGCGCTGCTTCTGCTCCTCGGTGCCGTACTTGAGGATGGTCGGGGCAGCCATGCCGAGCCCGATGCCGTTGCGGCGCGCGTCGTTGTCGGGGGCGCCGGCGGCCTCCAGCTCGGCGTCCACGACGACCTGGAGGTGGCGGGGGGCGCCCAGTCCGCCGAGGCCCTCCGGGTAGTGCACCCAGGCGAGACCGGCGTCGAAGCGGGCCCGCAGGAACTCCAGCCGGTCGGTGCTCGCGGGCGGGTTCTGGTCGAGCAACTCGCGTGTACGGCGGACCAGTTCGTCGGCGTCGGTCATGCTGCTCCCTCCATCACCACGGCGATCCGGCCGGTGGACCGGCCGTCCGCCACCTTCTGCACGGCCCGGGCGGCCTCGATCAGCGGTACCCGCTCGCTCACCAGGGGCTTGATCGCGCCCCGGGCGGCCAGGTCGGTCAGTTCCTCGTGGCAGTGCGGGATGAGCTTCGGGTTCTTGGTCGCGTACAGGCCCCAGTGCAGGCCGAGGATCGAGTAGTTCTTCACCAGGGCGTGGTTGAGGCCGGGGCTCGGGATGGTGCCGCTGGCGAAGCCGACGACGACGATCCGGCCCTCGAAGGCGACCAGCTTGGCGGACTGGGCGTAGGCCTCGCCGCCGACGGGGTCGTAGATGACGTCGGCGCCGCGGCCGCCGGTGGCCTCCTTCACGGCCGCGATCACGTCCTCGCTGCGGCGGTCGACGACCACGTCACAGCCCAGCTCACGGGCGACGGCGGCCTTGTCCGCGCCGCCGACGACACCGATCACGGTGGCTCCGGCCGCCTTGCCGAGCTGGACGGCGGCGCTGCCGACACCACCCGCGGCGGCGTGCACGAGCAGGGTCTCCCCGGCCTCGATGTGTGCCCGGCGGTGCAGGCCGAACCAGCCCGTCTGGTAGCCGATGTGCAGCGCGGCGGCCTCGGCGTCGTCCAGCGACTCGGGCGCGGGCAGCAGGGCGCGGGCGTCGGCGAGGGCGTACTCGGCGAAACCGCCGTACGGCAGCGCGGGGTTGGCGATCACCCGGCGGCCGTCCTCGGTCTCGCCGCAGATCTCCACGCCGGGCGTGAACGGCAGCGGGGGGCGGACCTGGTACTGGCCCCGGCACAGCAGGGCGTCCGGGAAGTTGATGTTGGCGGCGCGCACCCGCAGCAGCACCTGGCCGTCGCCGGGCGTGGGCGGGTCCACCTCCGCGAGGCGCATCACCTCACTCGGCTCGCCGTTCTCGTGCACTTGCCATGCCTGCATGCGGGGCCTCCACGGGACTGCTTCGTCTGACCGGGTCCGACGGCATACTAAGCGGTCGCTTGCCGATCAGGGAACAGTCGCCCGCGAGGGAACTGCGTCACTTCCGGGACGTCGGCCGGGCCCGTACGTGCATCCGCTCCCCCTGGGGCCCGAACAGGCTGAGGAACTCCACCGGCCCCTCCCCCGTCGACCCGAACCAGTGCGGCACGCGCGTGTCGAACTCGGCGGCCTCCCCCGCCGCCAGCACCACGTCGTGCTCGCCGAGGACCAGCCGGAGCCGGCCCGAGAGCACGTACAGCCACTCGTAACCCTCGTGGGTGCGCGGGTCGGGCTCCTGCTTGCGCTGCGGTTCGAGCACCTTGAAGGCCTGCAGGCCGCCGGGCTGGCGGGTCAGCGGCCAGTGGGTGCGCCCGCCGCGCACGATCGGCTTGGCCCGCACCCTCGGATCCCCCACCGGCGGCGCGCCGACCAGTTCGTCCAGCGGCACCTGATGCGCCTGGGCGATCGGCAGCAGCAGCTCCAGGCTGGGCTTGCGCAGGCCGGACTCCAGCCGGGACAGCGTGCTCACGGAGATCCCGGTCGCCTCCGACAGCGCGGCCAGGGTCACCTCCCGCTCCTTGCGGATGCGGCGCAGCCGGGCGCCCACCTCCGCCAGTACGTCGTCAGTGCTCATGCCTCTATTGCAGAAACGGCAAATACATTTGTCAATACCGCGGCGATCGAGCCACGGTCGCGACATGACCGAGAACAACAGGTACGCGTACGAAGTGGTCGTCGTCGGAGGCGGAGCCGCCGGGCTGTCCGCCGCACTGGTCCTCGGCCGGGCCCGGCGCCGCACCCTGGTCGTCGACGCCGGCGAGCCGCGCAACGCGCCGAGCGCCCACATGCAGGGCTATCTGTCCCGCGACGGCATGTCCCCGGCCGAGTTCCTGGCGGCCGGCCGTGCGGAGATCGCCCGGTACGGCGTGGAGCTGGTCCGGGACCGGGTGGTGGACGCGGCCCGGGACGGGAAAGGCTTCACGGCGCGGCTCGCCGGTGGCCGGACGGTACGGGCGCGTCAGCTGGTGATCGCCACCGGCCTGACGGACGAACTGCCCGAGGTCCCGGGGCTGGCCGACCGATTCGGCCGGGACGTGGTGCACTGCCCGTACTGCCACGGCTGGGAGGTCCGCGACCTGCCGACCGGCGTGCTCGCGACCTCGCCGCTGAGTGTGCACCAGGCGCTGATGGTGACCCAGTGGACGAAGGACGTGCGGTTCTTCCTGCACCAGGTGAGCGAGTCGGAGCTGACGGACGGCGATCTGCGCCGGCTGGCCGCCGCCGGGGTCGCGATCGTGCCCGGCGAGGTGGCGGGACTCGTCGTCACCGGCGACCGGCTCACGGGGGTCCGGCTGGCGGACGGCACGGTCCACGACCGCGAAGTGCTCTACACCGCCCCGCGCGCCGTACCCCGCAACGACCTCCTCGTGCGGCTGGGCGCCGAGCTGCGCGAGACCCCGTTCGGCAGCTACCCGGTGATCGACGAACGCGGACTGACGACCGTGCCCGGCCTCTGGGCGGCGGGCAACGCGAGCGGCTTCGCCGAACAGGTGATCAACGCGGCCAGCCGCGGGTACCGGGCGGGGGCGGCGATCAACGGGGAGCTGCTGATGGCGGACCTCGACGAGGCGGTCAGCGTGTAACGGCGCGGGTACAGCGCCCCGAAGGGGCGCGGGCCGTGTCTGACATGCGGCTACCGCCGCGTGGGCGTGACCGGCCACGATGACGCCGCAGACGAACGCCGACACACCGCGGCCCGCCCGGCGGAGCGCAACCGCGGCGATCAACGGGGAGCTGCTGATGGCGGACCTCGGTGCACGGGCCGAGGTGTAGCCGTCC
The DNA here is from genome assembly GCF_027625935.1 of Streptomyces camelliae. Taxonomy (NCBI): domain Bacteria; kingdom Bacillati; phylum Actinomycetota; class Actinomycetes; order Kitasatosporales; family Streptomycetaceae; genus Streptomyces; species Streptomyces camelliae. The sequence continues at coordinate 7,801,889 of NZ_CP115300.1, read as the reverse complement.
GGTCCCTGGTGGACCATGGCTCCATGCTGTTTGCCCGGCTCGCCCAGGTGTCCCGGGACGTCGCCGCGGCGGCGGCCCGGTCCCGTAAGACGGAGTTGCTCGCGGAGCTGTTCCGGGACGCGGCGGCGGACGACGTGCCGATCGTCATCCCGTATCTGGCCGGACGGCTGCCGCAGGGGCGGATCGGTGTCGGCTGGAGGGTGCTGAGCCGCGCCGTGCCGCCGGCCGCCGGGCCCGCCCTCACCGTCCAGGAGGTCGACGCCCTGCTCACCGAGCTGGGCGCGGTCTCCGGGCCGGGCGCGCAGGCGGAGCGGACCCGGATCGTCGGCGCGCTGATGGGTGCGGCCACCGAGGAGGAGCAGCGCTTTCTGCGCGGGCTGCTCACCGGCGAGGTCCGGCAGGGCGCGCTGGACGCGGTCGCGGTGGAGGGCCTCGCCCGGGCCACCGGCGCGGACCCGGCCCGCGTGCGGCGGGCGGTGATGCTCGCCGGTTCGCTGCAGACGGTCGCCCGGGCGCTGCTCGCCGAGGGGCCGGGGGCGCTGGAGCGGTTCGGGCTCACCGTCGGCCGGCCGGTGCTGCCGATGCTGGCGCAGAGCGCGTCCTCGGTCGCCGAGGCGGTGCGCAAGCTGGGCGCCTGCGCGGTGGAGGAGAAGCTGGACGGCATCCGGGTGCAGGTCCACCGGGACGGCGACGCGGTCCGCGTGCACACCCGCACCCTGGACGACATCACCGACCGGATGCCCGAAGTGACCGCCATTGCACGGGAGTTGGCGGCTGATCAGTTCGTCCTGGACGGCGAGGTGATCTCCTTCGGCGCGGACGGCCGCCCGCGCTCCTTCCAGGAGACCGCGGGCCGGGTCGGGTCGCGCACGGACGTGGCGAAGGCGGCGGGCCAGGTCCCGGTCTCCCCCGTCTTCTTCGACGTCCTGGCCGTCGCCGGCCGCGATCTGCTGGACCTGCCGTTCGCCGAGCGGCACGCGGAGCTGGCGCGGCTGGTGCCCGAGCCGATGCGGGTGCGTCGTACGGTGGCGCGGGGACCGAAGGACATCGCGGAGGCGGAACGCTTCCTCGCCGAGACGCTGGCCCGCGGGCACGAGGGCGTGATGGTGAAGGCGCTGGCCGCTCCCTACAGCGCGGGCCGGCGCGGCGCCGCGTGGCTGAAGGTCAAGCCCGTGCACACCCTCGACCTGGTGGTGCTGGCCGCCGAGTGGGGCCACGGCCGCCGCACCGGCAAGCTCTCCAACCTCCACCTGGGCGCCCGCACCGCCGACGGCGGCTTCGCCATGCTGGGCAAGACCTTCAAGGGCATGACCGACGTGATGCTCGCCTGGCAGACGAAGCGGCTGCGGGAGCTGGCCGTCGAGGACGACGGCTGGGTGGTCCGGGTCCGCCCCGAACTCGTCGTGGAGATCGCGTACGACGGCCTGCAGCGCTCCTCCCGCTACCCGGCCGGCGTCACCCTGCGCTTCGCCCGCGTGGTCCGCTACCGCGAGGACAAACGGCCCGAGGAGGCCGATACGGTGGAGGCCCTGCTGGCGGCCCACCCGGAGGTCACACCGTGACGGCGCGTGCGACGAAGCGCAGCGCGGGACTGCTGGTGTTCCGGCACACCGACGAGGGACTTCAGGTGCTGCTGGGCCATATGGGTGGCCCGCTGTGGGCGAAGAAGGACGCGGGGGCGTGGACGGTCCCCAAGGGCGAGTACGCACCCGACGAGCCCGCCTTGGAGGCGGCCCGGCGCGAGTTCCGGGAGGAGCTGGGGCTGGCACCGCCCGACGGGGAGGCCGTACCGCTGGGCGACGTCGTGCAGCGGGGCGGAAAGATCGTCACGGCGTGGGCGGTGGCGGCGGACCTGGACCTGTCGGGTTTCGACCCCGGCAGCTTCACCATGGAGTGGCCGCCGAGGTCCGGCCGGGTGCAGGAGTTCCCCGAGCTGGACCGGGTGGCGTGGCTGGGCCTCGACCGGGCCCGGGAGCTGATCATCAGCGCGCAGGCGGCGTTTCTCGACCGGCTGGCGGAGCACTCGGGCTGAGGAGGCGCTCACGCGTTGCGGACAGCACGCCCGCGCGCGAAGGTCGAGACAAGCCCGCTCCCAGGGAGGTCAGCCATGCCCATCGCGACGGTGAACCCGGCGAACGGCGAGACGCTCAAGACGTACGAGCCCATGGGCGAGGAGGAGCTTCAGCGCCGGCTCCAGCTCGCCGAGGCCACGTTCCGCACGTACCGGACGACCACGTTCGCCGAGCGGGCCCGCCTGATGGACAAGGCCGCCGATCTGCTGGACGAGGACCAGCCGGAGATCGCCCGGACCATGACCCTGGAGATGGGCAAGCCGGTCAGGCAGGCACGCGCGGAGGCCGCGAAGTGCGCGAAGGCGATGCGCTGGTACGCCGGGCACGCCGAGGCCCTGCTGGCCGACGAGGAGCCCGCCGCCTCGGACGCCGAGGACTCCGGGGCGTCCCGGGTCCGGGTGCGCTACCGGCCACTCGGACCGGTGCTCGCGGTCATGCCGTGGAACTTCCCGCTCTGGCAGGTCGTACGGTTCGCGGCGCCCGCGCTGATGGCGGGCAACGTGGGCCTGCTCAAACACGCCTCCAACGTGCCCCAGACGGCCCTGTACCTGGAGGACCTGTTCCACCGGGCGGGCTTCACGGAGGGCTGCTTCCAGACGCTGCTGATCGGGGCGGGCGCGGTGGACGACATCCTGCGCGACGAGCGGGTGAAGGCGGCCACCCTGACGGGCAGTGAGCCCGCGGGCCGGGCGGTCGCCTCCACGGCCGGTGAGATGGTCAAGAAGACGGTGCTGGAGCTCGGCGGCAGCGACCCGTACATCGTGCTGCCCTCCGCCGACGTGGACCGGGCCGCCGAGGTCGCCGTCACCGCGCGCGTGCAGAACAACGGGCAGTCGTGTATCGCCGCGAAGCGGTTCATCGTGCACACGGACGTGTACGACGCCTTCGCCGAGAGGTTCGTCGCGGGCATGAAGGCGCTCAAGGTCGGCGACCCGCTGGAGGAGGACACCGAGGTCGGGCCGCTCTCCTCCGAGCAGGGGCGCGCCGATCTGGAGGAACTGGTCGACGACGCCCGGCGCGGCGGGGCCGAGGTGCTGTGCGGGGGGCAGCGGCCGGACGGGCCGGGCTGGTACTACCCGCCGACCGTGCTCGCCGGCATCCACCGGGACATGCGCATCCACCGGGAGGAGGCGTTCGGCCCGGTGGCCACGCTGTACCGGGCCGGTGACCTGGACGAGGCGCTGCTCATCGCCAACGACTCGCCGTTCGGGCTGAGTTCCAACGTGTGGACGCGGGACGAGCACGAGGTGGCGCGGTTCGCCCGCGATCTGGAGGCCGGTTCGGTGTTCGTCAACGGGATGACCGCCTCCCACCCGGCGTTCCCGTTCGGCGGTGTCAAGCGCTCGGGGTACGGCCGTGAGCTGTCCGGGCACGGAATCCGGGAGTTCTGCAACATCACCACCGTTTGGCAGGGGCTGTGAGCGCTGCGGGGCTACCATCCCATTTGTGAACCGCGAAGTGACTCTGCCTCTGATCGTCGACGACCGCGGGACCTTGCAGGTGGCTGCCGCCGATGTGAGCAGGTTGCTGCGGACCGTGGGCGGGCGGTGGCTGCGGCTTGTGGAGGCCGGGGAGCAGGGGCTGGACGAGGACACGGTCGCCGCGCTCACCATCGAGCTGGCCAAGCTCGCGGATCGTATCGACGTGGCGTGCATCGCGCACAGCAGTGGGACGCCGTAGGGGATTTCGACCCCGTACCGGGTGCAGGTGCGCTGTGACTCGTCGCGGCCACGCTCAGGGCTGCCCAGAACCTGCACCGCCGATCGCTGCCCGCACCGACGCCGTCCGTCGGCCGTCAGGTCGGAACCGCGTCCGTCGAGGGCCCGGCGGCCGGCCGGGATCACCCTGTCCGTCGCGCTGTTCTCCCCCGCGCGACGTGCGGCTTCTTCTCCGACCCCGACAGGGTGTCCCCGGTCTGGAGTAGTCCGGCGAGAGATCGCCGCCCTGACGGGTGATCGTGGGTGGACCACCTCCTGAGGTGAACCACCTTCTGACCGGCGGGCGAAGGCCTTCCGGACGGCGAAAGCAGGCACGGTTCATGGCGACTTTGTGCAGACCGGCGGTGTCGGTTCCGGAACACGTGATCACGATGGAGGAGACGCTGGAGCTGGCGCGCTCCCGCCACGCGGATCATCCACAACTGCCGCTCGCGCTACGGCTGATCGCGAACACGGGCGTCAAGACCCGGCACATCGTGCAGCCCATCGAGGAGACCCTCAAGCACCCCGGCTTCGAGGAGCGCAACAAGCTCTACGAGGCCGAGGCGAAGGCCCGGGTCCCCGCGGTGATCCAGCGGGCGCTCGACGACGCGGAACTCCTCACCACCGACATCGACGTGATCATCTACGTCTCGTGCACGGGCTTCATGATGCCCTCGCTCACGGCGTGGCTGATCAACGAAATGGACTTCGACCCCACCACACGACAGCTGCCCATAGCCCAGCTGGGCTGCGCGGCCGGCGGCGCGGCGATCAACCGCGCCCACGACTTCTGCTCGGCCTACCCCGACAGCAACGCGCTCATCGTGGCCTGCGAGTTCTGCTCGCTGTGCTACCAGCCCACCGACCTGGGCGTCGGCTCGCTGCTCTCCAACGGCCTGTTCGGTGACGGCATAGCCGCCGCCGTGGTCCGCGGCACGGGCGGCACCGGCATCGAGCTGGAGCGCAACGGCTCGTACCTGATCCCGAAGACCGAAGAGTGGATCATGTACGACGTCCGTGCGACCGGCTTCCACTTCCTGCTCGACAAGCGGGTGCCGGCCACCATGGAGCCGCTCGCCCCGGCGCTGCAGGACCTCGCGGGCCTGCACGGCTGGGACGCGTCCGACCTGGACTTCTACATCGTCCACGCGGGCGGGCCGCGCATCCTCGACGACCTGAGCAAGTTCCTCCAGGTCGACCCGCACGCGTTCCGGTTCAGCCGGGCCACCCTCACCGAGTACGGCAACATCGCCTCCGGCGTCGTGCTGGACGCGCTGCGCCGGATGTTCGACGAGGGCGGCGCCGAGCACCGGGCACGCGGGCTGCTCGCCGGGTTCGGACCCGGCATCACCGCGGAAATGGCGCTGGGCCGCTGGCGCGGCTCCGACCGAGAAACGGCATGAGTACGGCATGACGGAAGAGACGCTCACCGAGACCCTGCCCCCGATCCGGCACTGGCCGGCGCTCGATCTGACCGGGACGGACTTCGACCCGGTGCTGAGAGAGCTGATGAGCGAGGGACCGGTCACCCGCATCCAGTTGCCCAACGGCGAGGGCTGGGCGTGGCTGGTGACCCGGTACGACGACGTACGCATGGTGACCAACGACGCCCGCTTCAGCCGCGAGGCCGTCATGGACAAGCCGGTCACCCGGCTGGCCCCGCACTTCATCCCGGACCCGGGAGCGGTCGGCTTCCTCGACCCGCCCGACCACACCCGGCTGCGCCGCTCGGTGGCGCCCGCGTTCACCACCAAGGGCGTGGAGCGGGTCCGGGAGAAGGCCCGGGCCATGCTGGACGAGCTGATCGACGAACTCCTCCAGGACGGCCCGCCGGCCGATCTCACGGCCACGATCCTCAGCCCGTTCCCGATCGCGGTGATCTGCGAGATGATGGGCGTCCCGGCCGCCGACCGGCACGTCATGCACACCTGGACGCAGCTCATCCTGTCCTCCTCGAACGGCAAGGAGGTCAGCGAGAAGGCCAAGCGGGAGATGGCCGCCTACTTCTCCGACCTGATCGGGCTGCGCGAGAACAGCACGGGCGAGGATGTCACCTCGCTGCTCGGCGCCGCGGTCGGCCGGGGTGAGATCACCCTGGAGGAGGCGGTCGGGCTGGCCGGGCTGCTCCAGATCGGCGGCGAGGCGGTCACCAACAACAGCGGCCAGATGTTCTATCTGCTGCTGACCCGCCCCGACCTGGTGGACCGGCTGCGCGCGGAGCCGGAGATCCGCCCGAAGGCGATCGACGAGCTCCTGCGCTGGATCCCGCACCGCAACGCGGTCGGCCTGTCCCGCATCGCCCTGGTGGACGTGGAGATCCGGGGCGTGCGGATCCGCGCGGGCGACGCGGTGTACAACTCCTACCTGGCCGCCAACCGCGACCCGGACGTCTTCCCCGACCCGGAGACGATCGACTTCTCGCGCAGTCCCAACCCCCATGTCTCCTTCGGTTTCGGCCCGCACTTCTGCCCCGGCAACATGCTGGCCCGGCTGGAGGAGGAACTCATGGTGGACGCCCTGCTGGACCGGATTCCGGGCCTCAGACTGGCCGTCCCGCCGGAGCAGGTGCCCTTCAAGAAGGGCGCGCTGATCCGGGGTCCCGAGGCCGTACCGGTGACCTGGTGAGCGGGCGATGACCGGGACCGAGGGACTCCTCGTACCGCCGGGCCACGGCCGTGTCGTCGAGACACCGGCCCAGCGGGTGACGTTCAAGGTCACCGGCATGCACTCGCGGATGGCCTCCACCTTCGAGGTGGAGGTCCCGCCGGGTTTCGACGTGGGTGCGCATGTGCACACGCGCAGCGAGGAGCTGTTCTACGTCCTGGAGGGCGAGCTCGACGTCCTCGCCTTCGAGCCGCTCGTCCGCACACCCGACAACTGGCAGAAGTGGCAGTCGAGTTCGGGCAACAGGGTGGTCCGGGCGACCCAGGGTACGGTGATCGTCGTACCGCCCGGTTGCCCCCATGCGTTCGCGAACCCGACGGACACGCCGGCGAAGATGTTCTTCCAGGCGAGTCCGCCGCCGGATCACGAACGCTACTTCGAGGAGCTGCTGGAGATCCTGGGGAACGGGGGCCCGCCGGACCAGGAGGCGATCGAGGCGCTGCGGGCCACGTACGACATCGAGCAGCTGACGCCGCTCAAGCACCGTTAGCGCAGAGGCATGCCCGAGAGGGTGCGGGCGATGACCAGGCGCTGGATCTCACTCGTGCCCTCGAAGATGGTGTAGATGGCCGCGTCCCGGTGCATGCGCTCGACGGGGTATTCACGGGTGTAACCGTTGCCGCCGAGGATCTGGATGGCCTGGGCGGTGACCTTCTTGGCCGTCTCGCTGGCGAACAGCTTCGACATGGAGCCCTCGGCGGCGGTGAACGGCTTGCCGTTGACCGCCATCCAGGAGGCGCGCCAGACCAGCAGCCGGGCCGCGTCGATCTGGGTCCGCATGTCGGCGAGCTGGAAGGCGACGCCCTGGTTGTCGATGATCGGCCGGCCGAACTGCTCGCGGGTCTTCGCGTAGTCCAGGGCGACCTCGTACGCGGCGCGCGCCGTGCCGACCGCCATCGCGCCGACGGCCGGGCGGGACGCCTCGAACGTCGCCATCGCCGCGTTCTTCACACGCTCCCCTCCGCCGGCCTTCGCCCTCTCGCGGGCGCGGGCGAGGCGCTCGTCCAGCTTCTCCTTGCCGCCGAGCAGGCAGGAGCCGGGGACCCGGACGTTGTCGAGGATGACCTCGGCGGTGTGCGAGGCGCGGATGCCGTGCTTCTTGAACTTCTGGCCCTGCGCGAGACCGGGGGTGCCCGGCGGGACGATGAAGGAGGCGTGGCCCTTGGAGCCCAGCTCCGGGTCGACGACGGCGACGACGACATGGACGTTGGCAATGCCACCGTTGGTCGCCCAGGTCTTCGTGCCGTTGATCACCCACTCGTCCTTCGTCTCGTCGTACACGGCACGCGTGCGCATGGAGGCGACGTCGGAACCGGCGTCGGGCTCGGAGGAGCAGAACGCGGCGACCTTGACATCGTTCTGGTCGCCGTACATCTGCGGGATCCAGGTGCCGATCTGCTCCTCGGTTCCGTTGGCGAGCACGCCCACGGCGGCGAGGCCCGTGCCCACAATGGAGAGGGCGATGCCCGCGTCGCCCCAGAACAGCTCCTCCATCGCCATCGGGATACCGAGCCCGGTGGGGTCGAAGTACTGCTGCGCGTAGAAGTCGAGGGAGTAGATGCCCACCTTCGCGGCCTCCTGGATGACCGGCCAGGGAGTCTCCTCGCGCTCGTCCCACTCGGCGGCCGCGGGGCGGATCACGTCGGCGGCGAAGCCATGGAGCCAGTCCCGGACTTCCCTTTGTTCGTCGTTCAGCTCCATGGTGAACTCGGCCATGTCCCCTCCAGCGGCGGCAGTGCGATGTTACTAGCGGTAACCCGAGTCTGTTACCCACGGGTAGGAAAAGTCAACCGGCGATGACGCCTCGGCATCCCGTTCGATGTCAGGGGCACAGTCAGTGTTAGTTTGCGCAGGCGTCACCGAATCAGCACGGGTGGGGAGAAGACATGGACACCACACAGCGGACCGAGCAGCAGCGGTCCGCCGACCGCCGACGGCGCGAGCTGCTGGAGGCCGCGGACCGGGTGGTGCTCCGGGACGGCCCGCAGGCGTCGATGAACGCGATCGCGGCCGAGGCCGGGATCACCAAGCCGATCCTGTACCGCCACTTCGGCGACAAGGGCGGGCTGTACGCGGCCCTCGCCAAGCGGCACACGGACGCGCTGCTCGCTTCCCTGCGGGCGGCGCTGGACGCTCCCGCGGACCGGCGCGAGCGGGTCGAGTCCACGCTGGACACCTACCTCGCCGCGATCGAGGCGCGTCCTCAGGTGTACCGGTTCCTGATGCACCCGGCGGAGGGCAGCACGGGCGGCGACCAGGGCTTCGACGTCGGCAAGCACTCCGCTCCGCTGCTGCGGCGGATGGGCGAGGAGCTGGCCCAGGTCATCGAGGAGCGGGTGGACCTCGGTCCGGACAGCCAGCAGCTCGCGCGGGTGTGGGGGCACGGGATCGTCGGGATGATGCACGCGGCCGGGGACTGGTGGTTGGGGGAACGGCCCTGCGCCCGGGCCGAGTTGGTGCGGTCTTTGGCGGACCTGCTGTGGGGCCGTCTGGCGGCGGCCGGGGACAGGATCGGCGGTCCCGGGTTCTAGGCGGTCAGGCCTGCCCGCTCCAGGAAGCCCGGGAGATCTGCCGCAGCAGTCTGCGCTTGCGCCACCCCGTCACCTGATCCGCGTACACCCGGCCCTCCAGGTGGTCGCACTCGTGCTGCAGGCACCGCGCGAAGAACCCCGTGCCGTGCACGGTGACCGGCTCCCCCGTCGCCGTGACACCCTCGACCACCGCGTGGTCATACCGCTGCGTCCCCGCCTCCAGCCCCGGCAGGGACAGGCAGCCCTCGGGGCCGCGGATCACGACACCGTCCGTCTCCACCAGGCGGGGGTTCACGATGTGACCCAGGTGACGTACGTCATCGTCGTCGGGGCAGTCGTACACGAACACCCGCAGCGGCACTCCCACCTGATTCGCCGCCAGACCGACCCCCTGCGCCGCGTACATCGTGGCGAACAGATCCTCCACGAGGTCCGCCAGCTCGGCGCCGAATTCGGTGACTTCCCGGCATTGCTCGCGCAGCGCCGCGTCGCCGAGCAGGGTGAGGGGCCGGACTCGCCCGCGGGCGCCCGGAATGGAACCGTGTCGCATGGCCGCAAGGGTACGGTTCGTTCGACCCACGCCCTCGCCCAGGTGTGGGCGCGATTCGGGTGTGCGAAGGGATCTCGATAGGCTGAGGTCCACACCACGCTGCCGGATGGCCCCAGGCGCGGCGCGTACGCAAGGAGGATCGAGAACTGATGGCAGGCAACTCGGACCCGCTCACGCCGCGGGCCAAGCTGGCCGTGACCGCGGGCAAGGCGGTCGCTGCGGCATCGCGCGCCGCGGGACGCGGCAGCGGGTCGGTGATCGGTGGCCGGGTCGCGCTGAGACTCGACCCCGACCTGCTCGCCCGGCTCGCCCAGAACCTGGACGTCGTCCTGGTCTCCGCCACCAACGGCAAGACCACGACGACCCGGCTGATCGCCGAGGCACTGCGCGCCGCCGGCCCGGTCGTGTCCAACGCGCTCGGCGCCAACATGCCGGCCGGCATCACCTCCGCGCTCGCGGGCGGCTCGGACGCGAAGTTCGCGGTCATCGAGGTCGACGAGAAGTACCTGGCCGGGGTGGCCCGGGACACCGACCCGAAGTGCATCGCCCTGCTCAACCTCTCCCGCGACCAGCTCGACCGCGCCGCCGAGACCCGGATGCTCGCCGAGAACTGGCGCGAGGGCCTCGCCGGCTCCAAGGCCGTCGTCGTCGCCAACTGCGACGACCCGCTGGTGGTGTGGGCCGCCTCCTCCTCCCCGAACGTGGTCTGGGTCGCCGCCGGGCAGATGTGGAAGGACGACGCCTGGTCCTGCCCGTCCTGCGGTGGCGTGATGCAGCGCCCCGGCGACGACTGGTACTGCGGCGAGTGCGGGTTCCGCCGGCCCCAGCCGACCTGGGCGCTGTCCGGGGACCACGTCCTCGACCCGCACGGCTCCGCGTGGCCGATCCATCTGCAGCTCCCGGGGCGCGCCAACAAGGCGAACGCGGCCAGCTCCGCCGCCGTGGCCGCCGTCTTCGGGGTGCCGCCGCAGGTCGCCCTGGAGCGGATGTACCAGGTGCAGGCCGTGGCCGGCCGCTACGACGTCGTGCAGTTCCTGAACCGTGATCTGCGGCTGCTGCTGGCCAAGAACCCGGCCGGCTGGCTGGAGACGTTCTCCCTGATCGACCAGCCGCCCGCGCCGGTCATCCTCTCCGTGAACGCCCGCGGGGCCGACGGCACCGACACCTCCTGGCTGTGGGACGTCGACTACACCCGGCTCACCGGCCACCCGATCTTCGTGATCGGCGATCGCAAGCTGGACCTCGCCGTCCGTCTGGAGGTCGCGAACCAGCACTTCCAGGTCTGCGACACCCTCGACCAGGCCGTGCAGATGTGCCCGCCCGGCCGGATCGAGGTCATCGCGAACTACACCGCTTTCCAGGACCTGCGCCGCCGCGTCGGCAACTGATCTTCTGATCCTCGAAGGGCGATCACCTCATGAGCGACAACCAACTGCGGCTGGTGTGGGTCTACCCGGACCTGCTGAGCACCTACGGCGACCAGGGCAACGCGCTCGTCGTGGAGCGCCGGGCCCGGCAGCGCGGCCTGGACGTGGCCCGCCTGGACGTGCGCAGCGACCAGCCGATCCCGACCTCCGGCGACATCTACCTGATCGGCGGCGGCGAGGACCGCCCGCAGCGGCTCGCGGCCGAGCGGCTGCGCCGGGACGGACATCTGTACCAGGCCGTGCAGAACGGCGCGATCGTCTTCTCGGTGTGCGCCGGCTACCAGATCCTCGGCCACGAGTTCATCAACGACCTCGGCCAGCGCGAGCCGGGCCTCGGTCTGCTCGACGTGGTGTCGGTGCGCGGCGAGGGCGAGCGGTGCGTCGGTGACGTGCTCGCCGACATCGACCCGCAGCTCGGCCTGCCCCAGCTGACCGGCTTCGAGAACCACCAGGGTGTCACCCACGTCGGCCCGAACGCCCGCCCGTTCGCCCGGGTGCAGATCGGCAAGGGCAACGGCACCGGGGACGGCACGGAGGGCGCGTACAACGGGACCGTCTTCGGTACGTACATGCACGGCCCGGTCCTCGCCCGCAACCCGCTGATCGCCGACCTGCTGCTGAAGCTGGCGCTCGACGTCAACGCGCTGCCGCCGATCGACGACCGCTGGTACGAGGCTCTGCGGGGCGAGCGCATCGCGGCCGCTCAGCAGCCTGCGTAAGGCTCCTTCCAGGGACACTGGAGGGCCTTTCCAGCGCCTGTCGGCACGATGGTTCCGAGCCCGCCTGACGGACCGTCCGCTCATATGCGCGGGCGCGTCCAGCAGGCGGACGCCTGCTACGGAGCGACCCCCTCACGCCGGTAGGGTGGCCGGGAATCCGCCGGACAACGTGGTCCGGTCACCCGGCCCACGTTGAGAAGGTATTTCGGGCTATGCGCATTGGTGTCCTCACGTCCGGCGGCGACTGCCCCGGCCTGAACGCCGTCATCCGGTCCGTCGTGCACCGTGCCGTCGCCGACCACGGCGACGAGGTCATCGGTTTCCGGGACGGCTGGAAAGGCCTCCTGGAGTGCGACTATCTGAAGCTCGACCTCGATGCCGTGGGCGGCATCCTGGCACGCGGCGGCACCATCCTCGGCTCCTCCCGGGTCCGCCCGGAGCACTTGCGCGACGGGGTGGAGCGGGCCAAGGGCCATGTCCAGGAGCTCGGCCTGGACGCGATCATCCCGATCGGCGGTGAGGGCACGCTGAAGGCGGCCCGGCTGCTGTCGGACAACGGGCTGCCGATCGTGGGCGTGCCCAAGACCATCGACAACGACATCGCCGTCACCGATGTCACCTTCGGCTTCGACACGGCCGTGACCGTGGCGACGGAGGCCCTGGACCGGCTGAAGACCACCGCCGAGTCGCACCAGCGGGTGCTGATCGTGGAGGTCATGGGCCGGCACACCGGCTGGATCGCGCTGCACTCCGGCATGGCGGCCGGCGCCCACGCCGTCGTCGTACCGGAACGGCCCTTCGACATCGAGGAGTTGACGAAGAAGGTCGGCGAGCGGTTCGCGGCGGGCAAGCGGTTCGCCATCGTGGTCGCAGCCGAGGGCGCCAAGCCGAAGACCGGCACGATGGAGTTCGACGAGGGCGGCAAGGACATCTACGGCCACGAGCGCTTCGCCGGCATCGCCCGGCAGCTGTCGATCGAGCTGGAGCAGCGGCTCGGCAAGGAGGCGCGGCCGGTCATCCTCGGGCACGTCCAGCGGGGCGGCACGCCGACCGCGTACGACCGGGTCCTCGCCACGCGCTTCGGCTGGCACGCGGTGGAGGCCGTGCACCGGGGCGAGTTCGGCCGGATGACGGCGCTGCGCGGGACCGACATCGTGATGGTGTCGCTGGCGGAGGCCGTGGAGACGCTGAAGACCGTTCCGGTGGAGCGGTACGACGAGGCGGAGTGCGTGCTGTAGTTCGCCTGCGGACAACCTGCCCCCGGTCACGGCCGTGACCGGGGGCAGTTCTACTCTGGGGGCGGACAACTCGCACAACCCCCACGAAACAGGAGCCGCCGGATGGATCACAGCGGGCACGGCATGATGATGGATCTGCCGCCGTTCACGCTGGGGCGGGGGCTGGAGTGGTCCACCGACCCGTTCTTCCTCATCGCGTGCCTGCTCGGGCTCGGGCTGTACGGATGGGGTGTCGTACGGCTGCGGCGGCGCGGGGACGCGTGGCCGGCCGGCCGTACGGTGTCGTACGCCGTCGGTGTGCTGACCGTCGCGGTGGTGATGTGCACCAAGCTCAACGACTACGGCATGGTCATGTTCAGCGTGCACATGGTGCAGCACATGATCATCAGCATGCTGTCGCCCATCCTGATCCTGCTCGGCGCCCCGGTCACGCTGGCGCTGCGCGCGCTGCCCGTCGCCGGCAAGGGCCGCAAGGGGCCGCGCGAGCTGCTGCTGGCGCTGCTGCACAGCCGCTACATGCGGATCGTCACGCACCCGGCGTTCACGATCCCGATGTTCATCGCGAGCCTGTACGTGCTGTACTTCACCCCGCTGTTCGACTTCCTGATGGGGTCGAAGGCCGGGCACATCGCGATGATGGTGCACTTCTTCGCCGTGGGCATGGTGTTCTTCTGGCCGATCATGGGCGTCGACCCGGGCCCGCACCGGCCCGGGTACGTGATGCGCATGCTGGAGCTGTTCGCGGGCATGCCGTTCCACGCGTTCTTCGGCATCGCGCTGATGATGGCGTCGGCGCCGATGGTGAGCACCTTCGAGCACCCGCCCGCCTCGCTCGGCATCGACGCGCTGTCCGACCAGAACGCCGCGGGCGGTATCGCCTGGGCGTTCAGCGAGGTCCCGTCCGTGCTGGTGCTGATCGCGCTGCTGTTCCAGTGGTATCGCTCCGAGCAGCGGCAGGCCAGGCGCACGGACCGGGCCGCGGACCGGGACGGCGACAAGGAGCTGGAGGCGTACAACGCCTACCTGGCCTCGCTGAACGCGCGCAAGGGCTAGGCGGAGCCATCCCCTCCGGGCGGGATCCGGGGCACCATGGTCGAGGACGGACCATGAGGAGGGTGTCGCGATGCCCGGTTCCACGAACGGTACGAACGGCTCGACGAACGGCTCCACCAGCGGCTCCACCAAGGCGATGGGGGCGCTCACGGTCGGCGGGCTCGTCGCCGTGACCGCCTACACGGTCGCGCTCGGCAGCAACGGCTGGCTGTGGTTCGGCTGGGTGGTGCTGGGTCTGCTGACCCTCGCCATGGTCATCACGCCGTCCTAGGCCGTCTCGCGGCGGGCGTGGCTGATTACAGTGCCCGCATGAACAGCAGGACCGCCTCCTTCGACGATCTCGACCGCAAGATCATCACCGCGCTGATGGCGAACGCCCGGACCAGCTTCGCCGAGATCGGCGCGGACGTAGGGCTGTCGTCCACCGCCGTCAAACGACGCGTGGACCGGCTGCGCGAGACCGGGGTGATCACCGGGTTCACGGCCACGGTCAAGCCGTCGGCGCTGGGCTGGCGCACGGAGGCGTACGTCGAGGTGTACTGCGAGGGCGCGGCCCCGCCCCGGCGGCTCGCGGAGGTCGTACGGAACCATCCGGAGATCACGGCGGCCATGACGGTCACCGGCGGCGCGGACGCGCTGCTGCATGTCCGGGCCCGGGACGTGGAGCACTTCGAGGAGGTGCTGGAGCGCATCCGCACCGAGCCGTTCATCCGGAAGACGATCAGCGTGATGGTGCTGTCCCACCTCCTCCCGGAGAGCCCGGAAGCGGGCGCCACCCAGCCGGCCCCGGAATGAGGCGCGCGGAAGTATGCGCAGCACTTGTGCGTGAAGGCGGGCGACGACGCATCGATGCTGCACATGCACGCAGCTTTTCGCACTTGTCGGCCGTGGATCTCCGTTCCTACCGTTGTGTCACCCGTCAGTGACACACAGGAACCGGAGGAAACCCTCTGTGCCCGAAAGCCGTGTGCCGCGTTCCCGGCGCTTTCTCGTCTGTGAACCCAGACATTTCGCCGTCAGTTACGCGATCAATCCCTGGATGCATCCCGACCGACCGGTCGACGTGGATCTCGCCCAGGAGCAGTGGCAGGCGCTGATCCGCGCCTACCGCACCCACGGCCACACCGTCGAGTCGGTCGAGCCGGTGCCCGGCCTGCCCGACATGGTCTTCGCCGCCAACGCGGCCTTCGTCGTCGGCGGCCGGGTCTTCGGCTCGCTGTTCCACGCACCCGAGCGCCGCCCCGAGTCGGTGCACTACGACACCTGGTTCAAGACGGCGGGCTACGACGTGTACCGCCCGGAGGCGGTGACCGAGGGCGAGGGGGACCTGGTGTGGACGGGCCGGTACGTGCTCGCCGGCACCGGGTTCCGCACCACCCGCGAGGCGCACCAGGAGGCGCAGGAGTTCCTCGGCCACCCGGTGATCGGCCTGACTCTGGTGGACCCGTACTTCTACCACCTGGACACCGCGCTGTTCGTCCTCGACGACGACAACATCTGCTACTACCCCGAGGCGTTCTCGGCGGGGAGCCGCGAGGTGCTGCGCCGCCTGTATCCGGACGCGGTGCTCGCCGGCCGCGACGACGCGATGGCGTTCGGCCTGAACTCCGTGTCCGACGGCCGCAATGTCTTCATCGCCCCGCAGGCCGAGGCGCTCGCAGACAGCCTCGCCGGCCACGGTTACGTCCCCGTCCCCGTCGACCTTTCGGAGTTCCACAAGGCCGGCGGTGGCATCAAGTGCTGCACCCAGGAGATCCGCTGATGACCGCGCCCACCCGTGTGTCCGCGCCGACGCGTACGTCCGCCGACCTGATCCGCGCCGAGGAACCGGTCCTCGCGCAGAACTACCACCCGCTGCCCGTGGTCGTCGCCCGGGCCGAGGGCGCCTGGGTCGAGGACGTCGAGGGCCGGCGTTACCTCGACATGCTCGCCGGTTACTCGGCGCTGAACTTCGGCCACCGTCACCCGGCGCTGATCGAGGCCGCGCACCGCCAGCTGGACCAGCTCACGCTGACCTCCCGCGCCTTCCACAACGACCGGCTCGCCGAGTTCGCCGAGCGGCTCGCGGCGCTGACCGGGCTGGACATGGTGCTGCCGATGAACACGGGCGCGGAGGCCGTGGAGAGCGCCGTGAAGGTGGCCCGCAAATGGGCGTACGACGTCAAGGGCGTCCCGGACGGACAGGCGACGATCGTCGTCGCGGCGGAGAACTTCCACGGCCGTACGACGACCATCGTCAGCTTCTCCACCGACGAGACGGCCCGCGGCGGCTTCGGCCCGTTCACGCCCGGCTTCCGGATCGTGCCGTACGACGACCTGGCCGCGCTGGAGGAGGCGGTCGACGACACGACGGCTGCGGTGCTGATCGAGCCCATCCAGGGCGAGGCCGGCGTCGTCATCCCCTCCGCCGGCTATCTCGCCGGGGTGCGCGAGCTGACCCGGCGCAAGGGCTGCCTGTTCATCGCCGACGAGATCCAGTCGGGCCTCGGCCGCACCGGCCGCACCCTCGCCGTCGAGCACGAGGACGTCGTGCCGGACGTGCTGACGCTCGGCAAGGCGCTCGGCGGCGGCATCGTGCCGGTGTCGGCGGTGGTGGCCCGGCGCGAGGTGCTGGGCGTGCTGCACCCGGGCGAGCACGGCTCCACCTTCGGCGGCAACCCGCTCGCGGCGGCCGTCGGCACGGCCGTGATCGGCCTGCTGGAGACCGGCGAGTTCCAGCGGCGGGCCGCCGAGCTGGGCGTGGTCCTGCGCGACGGACTGGCCGAGCTGGCCGGCGGTGGCGTGGTCGGCTTCCGGGCGCGCGGGCTGTGGGCGGGCGTCGACATCGACCCGGCGATCGGCACCGGCCGTGAGATCAGCGAGCGGCTGATGCGGGAGGGGATCCTGGTCAAGGACACCCACGGCTCCACCATCCGGCTGGCGCCCCCGCTGACCGTCACCGCGGAGGAGCTGCGCTCGGCGCTGGCGGCGCTGGCCAAGGTGCTGGGTTCGTGACCTGAGGGGCGGAGGGCGGGGCCTGTCATGCTCCGGCCCCGCCCGCCGTCCCACGCGGCCCACTGCCCGTCCCGCCCGGCGCCCCGAGGGTGAAGATTGAGCCAGGAAGGGGTAGACCACTCTCAGCGACAGAGAGGCCGACCGTGGGCACTCACGAGAAGCGGGACGCTGCCCGGCAGCGGTTCGACGTGGCCGATGCCGCGCCCCTGCTGCTCGACGCGCGGGGCGTGGTGACGAGTTGGACCCGCGATGCCCAGCGGCTGCTGGCGTACCCGGCGGCCGAGGTGGTGGGCACCGAGGTGACCGGTCTGCTGTCCGCCGAGGACGCCACGCGGGTGCCCGAACTGGCCGCGCGGTGCCGCAGGGACGGCGGCTGGGCGGGGCTGCTGACCGCGCGGCGCAAGGACGGGCAGCCGGTCCGGGTGATGGTGCGGGTCACTCCCGCGATGGAACCCGGCGGCGCGCCGCACTGGCTGGTTCTGCTCTCCGACGTCTCCGGGGCACGCGGCTGGGACATGAGCCGTGCGGTGCTGGAGCAGATGGTGACCGACTCCCCCGTCGGCATCGCCATCGTGGACACGGATCTGCGGTGCGTGTGGTCGAACGCGGCCCTGGAGCGGTACGGCGGCGGCTCCCCGCGGGAGCGGCTGGGGCGGCGGCTGGCGGAGATCCAGCCGGGCATCGACTTCGGCGGCATCGAGACCCAGATGCGGCGCGTGCTGGAGACCGGCCGGCCGGTGGTCGGGTACGAGCATGTGGGCCAGGTGCGGTCCGCGCCGCACCGGGAGACGGCGCACATGATGTCGTTCACCCGCCTGGACGACGACCAGGGCCACCCGATGGGCGTGTACTACACCGTCGTCGACATCACCGACCGGCACCGGGCCCGGCAGCGCCTCGCCCTGCTCGACCGGGCCGGCGAGCAGATCGGCCGCAGCCTGGACATCGTGCGCACCGCGCAGGAACTGGCCGACGTGGCCGTGCAGGACTTCGCCGACTTCGTCAGCGTGGACCTGCTGGAGTCCGTGCTGCGGGGCGCGGAGCCCGAGCAGCCGGGCGACACGGACCGGGTGCCGCTGCGGCGCGCCGGGCAACAGTCGGTGAACCCGGGGGTCCCGGAGTCCGTCGTCGGGATCGGCGAGGTGGCCACCTATTTCGCCGGCTCGCCCCCGATCCGCTGTCTGACCACGGGCCGCTCCTGGCGCGAGGCACGGCTCGATCCGCTGGCCAGGGAGTGGGCCACGGACATCCCGGACGGCCGGGCGGCGACCTTCCTGGACCTGGGCCTGCACAGCGTGCTGATCGTGCCCGTCAGCGCGCGGGGCGTCACGATGGGGGTCACGACCTTCTTCCGGGGCCACCGGCAGGACCCGTTCGACGAGGACGACCTGAGTCTCGCCGAGGACCTGGTGTCCCGGGCGGCGGTGTGCGTGGACAACGCCCGCCGCTACACCCGCGAACGGGACGCAGCCCTGGTCCTGCAGCGCAGCCTGCTGCCGCAGCGACTGCCCGAGCAGGCTGCGGTGGAGGTGGCCGCCTGCTACCGGCCGGCCGACGAGCTGACCGGCCTCGGCGGCGACTGGTACGACCTGATCCCGCTGTCCGGTGCGCGCGTCGCCCTCGTCGTGGGCGAGGTGCCGGGGCACGGGATCGACGCCGCCGCGGCCATGGGGCGGCTGCGCACCGCCGTACGCACCCTCGCGGCGCTCGATCTGCCGCCCGAGGAGGTCCTCGCCCATCTCGACGACCTGGTGGCGCGCACGGCCGACGAGGAAGGCCTGCCGCTTGCGGACACGACGGCCGGCGGCGCGGAGTCGGTGGGCTCGGGGTGTCTGTACGTCGTCTACGACCCCGTCGCCGGGCAGTGCGCGATGGCCGCCGCAGGCCATCCGGCGCCCGCCGTCGTCCTGCCCGACGGCGCCGTCAGCTTCGTCGATCTGCCGCAGGGGCCGCCGCTCGGGGTGGGCGGTGCCCCCTTCGAGGCGGTCGAGCTGTCCCTGGCCGAGGGCAGCACGCTGGCCCTGCACACCGACGGCCTGCTGGCCCACGCGTACGACAACGGAACGGCCGACGCTGACCGCGGCCGGCTGCGCCGCGCCCTGGAGCGGTACGGCTCCTCGCTCGATCAGGCCTGCCGGACCGTGATCGACGCCCTGGTCCCGGCCCGGCCGCACGACGACGTGGCCCTCCTGCTGGCCCGCACCAGGCTGCTCGGCACGGACCGGGTCGCCGACTGGGAGCTGCCCCCCGACCCGGCCGCGGTCTCCGACGCCCGCAAGGACGCCGCCCGGCAACTGGACGAGTGGGGCCTGGAGGAACTGGCGTTCACGACCGAACTGGTCGTGAGCGAGCTGGTCACCAACGCCATCCGGCACGCCGAGGGCCCCATCCGGCTCCGGCTGATCAGGAACCGGACCCTGATCTGCGAGGTCAGCGACGGCAGTGCCACCGCGCCCCATCTGCGCCATCCGCGCGTCACGGACGAGGGCGGCCGCGGGCTGCTGCTGGTCTCCCAGTTCTCCCAGCGCTGGGGAACCCGCTTCGTACCCGGCGGAAAGGTCATCTGGGCCGAGCAGTCCCTGACGGAGCCGCCGGTCTGACGTGCGCGGCACGCGGGGACGTCGTATGACAGAGAACAACGGCTGGCAGAGGAAGACGGCGGGAACCGGCGTGATTCCGGCGGATGGGTGGCAGCCATGGACGACACGGCCATCGACTACGCGGCAGTGTTCCAGGCGCTGCCGGGCATGGTGGCGCTGCTGACGCCCGGTCTGGTCTTCGCGGATGCCAACACGGAGTTCCTGAAGGCGGCCCGGCGCACCCGCGATCAGGTGGTGGGGCGCTATCTCTTCGACGTCTTCCCGGACAATCCGAACGACCCCGGCGCGTCGGGCATGCGCAATCTGGCCGCTTCGCTGACGCGGGTCGCGGCCACCGGCGAGCGCGACGCCATGGCCCTGCAGCGCTACGACGTCGAGAACCCCGACCGGCCCGGGGAGTGGGAGGAGCGCTACTGGAGCCCGGTCAACGCCCCGGTGTTCGGCCCGGAGGGGAAGGTGAGGCTGCTGGTGCACCGGGTGGAGGAGGTCACCGAGCTGATCCGGGCCCGCGGCGGTCCCACCGGGGGCCGGACCCGGGTCCTGGAGGCCGAGCTGTACACGCGCGCCCGCGAACTGCAGGAGCTCAACGAGCGGCTGCGCCGGGCCCACGCCCGCGAGCGCGAGGTGGCCCTCGCCCTGCAGGAGGCCATGCTGCCCGCCTGCCGGCAGGTCGGCCACCATCGTGTCGCCGTGCGGTACCGGCCCGCGGTCGGCGCGCTGAACGTGTGCGGGGACTGGTACGACCTCGTCGACCTGGTCGGCGGCAACCGCATCGGGGTGTCCGTGGGCGACGTGGTCGGCCACGGCCTGGCGGCCGCCGGGGTCATGGGCCAGCTGCGCAGCGCGCTGAGCGCCGCCTCCCGGGTGGCCATGGGGCCGGGCGAGGCCCTGAACATCCTGGGGCGGTACGCGAGCGTCGTCGACGGCGCCGAATCGGCCACCGCCGTCACGACGTTCATCGACTTCGACGACCACACGATCAGCTACAGCAGCGCCGGACATCCGCCGCCCGTCCTCGTCCACCCCGACGGCCGCACGGAGTTCCTCGACCAGGCCACCGACCCGCCGCTCGACGCCTGCCCCGACCCGATACCCCGCCCCCAGGCCATGACGGACTTCGCCGAGGGCGCCACCCTCGTCCTCTACACCGACGGCCTGGTCGAGCGTCGCGGTGAGGACATCGACGCCGGTCTGGCCCGCCTCGCCGACTCCCTCGCACGCCACCGCGAGGAGGACCCCGAGAGTCTCGCGGACGCCGTTCTGCTGGAGCTGCTGCCGCCCGGGGGCGCCACCGACGACACGGCACTGGTCATCGTGCGGTTGTGACGGACGCGCGGACGGGCATGAGGGAGGTGCGAGGCGGTTACGTATGACTCACATATGACTGCGCCTGGCGGAGTGAGGGGCGAGCCGTGTTCTACTACCTGCTCAAGTACGTGCTGCTGGGCCCCCTGCTGAGACTGGTCTTCCGGCCCCGCATCGAAGGCCTGGAGCACGTGCCGGCATCGGGCCCGGCCATCGTCGCGGGGAACCATCTGTCCTTCTCCGACCACTTCCTGATGCCGGCGATCCTCAAGCGCCGGATCACGTTCCTGGCGAAGGCGGAGTACTTCACCGGCCCGGGGCTCAAGGGCCGGCTGACCGCGTTCTTCTTCCGCAGCGCCGGCCAGATCCCGGTGGACCGCTCGGGCAAGGAGGCCGGCCAGGCGGCGATCCGCGAGGGGCTCAAGGTGCTGGGCAAGGACGAGTTGCTCGGCATCTACCCGGAGGGGACGCGGTCGCACGACGGGCGGCTGTACAAGGGCAAGGTCGGTGTCGCCGTGATGGCGCTGACGGCCGGCGTGCCGGTCGTGCCCTGCGCGATGATCGGCACGTTCGAGGCCCAGCCGCCCGGCAAGGTCATCCCGAACGTCCACCCCGTCACCATCCGCTTCGGCAAGCCCCTCGACTTCTCCCGCTACGCCGGCATGGAACAGCAGAAGGCGATCCTGCGGGCCGTCACCGACGAGATCATGTACGCGATCCTGACGCTCTCCGAGCAGGAGTACGTCGACGAGTACGCGGCCGTCGTCAAGGTCCGGCAGACCGCGGAGACGGGCGGAAAGGGGCGCAAGTTCCCGCGGGCGCCGCTCAGTTGACGGCCGTTGCACGAGTGAGGGGCGGCCGGAAGATCCCGGCCGCCCCTGGTCACCGTACGGAACCGGTCACGGCTTGGGCGTGGCGTGCGGGCCGCAGGTCACGTCCGCGCCGTCCAGCTTGCCGTCGATCAGGTAGGCGTCGACACGCTGGTTGATGCAGGGGTTGACCAGGCTGGTCACACCGTGGGAGCCCGCGTCCTTCTCGGTGATCAGACGGGAGCCCGCGAAGCGCCGGTGCAGCGTGACGGCGCCCTCGTACGGGGTGGCGGCGTCCCGGGTGGACTGCACGATCAGCACCTGCGGCAGCCCCTTGTGGGTCGTGACGTCGACCGGGTTCTGCTGCTTGACCGGCCAGGTGGCACACGGCAGGTTCATCCACGCGTTGGCCCAGGTCATGAACGGGTACTGCGTGTTCAGCCGGGTGTTGTCCCGGTCCCACTTCTTCCAGCTGGTGGGCCACTTGGCGTCGGTGCACTCGACGGCCGTGTAGACGGCGTTGCTGTTCTCCGCGGAGATGTTGCCCGCGGTGTTCGACAGGTCGGGGGCGGCCGCGTCGACCAGTGCCTTGGTGTCACCGGCGACGTACTTGCTGAACACCGTCGCGACCGGCACCCACGAGGAGTCGTAGTACGGGGCGCTCTGGAAGAAGGAGATCAGCTCGGCCGGGCCGACGACCCCGCCGATGGGGCTCTTCTTGGCGGTGGCGCGCAGCTGGAGCCACTCGGCCTGGACGGCGGCGCGGGTGGTGCCGAGGTGGAAGGCGGCGTCGTTCGCGGCGATCCAGTCCTCCCAGTCCTTCCAGCGGCCCTCGAAGGCGATGTCCTGGTTCAGGTTGGCCTGGTACCAGATGTTCTCGCGGGCCGGGTCGACCACGCTGTCCACGATCATGCGGCGCAGGTGGCCCGGGAAGAGGGTGCCGTAGACGGCGCCGAGGTAGGTGCCGTAGGAGACACCGAGGTAGTTGAGCTTCTTCTCACCCAGGGCCGCGCGGATGACGTCCAGGTCGCGGGCGGTGTTGGGCGTGGTCATCTGCTGGAGCATCGCAGGGCCGGTGCGCTCCAGGCAGCCGTCCGCGTACTGGCGGGCCAGCTTGCGCTGGGCCAGCTTGTCCGCCTCGGAGTCCGGCACCGGATCCATCTTCGGCGCCTTGACGAACTCCTGCGGGTCCTCGCAGGAGATGGGCGCGGAGTGGCCGACGCCGCGCGGGTCGAAGCCGACGAAGTCGTAGGCCTTGGCCACGTTCGCCCACAAGGGGTTCTTGGTGGTGACGCGGCGCGGGAACCGCATACCCGAGCCGCCGGGGCCGCCCGGGTTGTAGACGAGCGCGCCCTGGCGCTCGGCCTTGGTCCCCGTGTTGCCGATGCGGTCGACGGCGAGCTTGATCTGCTTGCCGTACGGGTGGGCGTAGTCGACGGGCACACTGACCCAGCCGCACTGGATGGGCTTCTCCAGCCCCCAGTCGGCCGGGCAGTCCTGCCAGTCGATGCCCGCCTCGGCCGCGCGGGCGGCGGCGATCGCGGCGCCCTTGGCCTCCCGGTCCTGGCTGGGCCGGCCGGCGGCGCTGGCCGCGGGCGCGGACACGGCGCCGGCGATCAGGGTGGCGGTGACGAGTGCTCCGGCCGAACCGAGCGCCAGCAGGCGGCTCTTCGGTCTGTTGTCCCTCAAGTGGGCCCCTCCCCCTACATGCAGGATCACTGCGAGTGGTCAGTTCGAGGGATCCTCTCGGCTGTGAGCAGCCTGAGAACAGGGGGGCGTCGGTCATCTTTACCAATCCGATAACCGGATGATCATGTTCGAGCCGCGAACTGTCAGTCGAACCTGGCCAGTGCCTCGTCCAGGAGTCGTCGCAGGCGCAGGGCGTCCGGGGCCACCGCGCTGAGCAGTGCTGCCGGGCCCGCCAGCGGTATCAGCGCGGCACACTCCCCCAAGGCCTGCGCCCGGACCGGTTCCTGCGCGAACTCCGGCCGTACGACGACCAGTTGCCCCACCGCGCGCTGCCCCGCAAGCACGGCCGGACCGTCCCAGCCGCCCGGCGCCCCGGGTCCGCAGGCCAGCTCCTGGTCCAGCACCGTCCGGCCCGCGATCCGTACCGTCAGGCGGCTGGTGAGCCGACCGGGTTCTTCGCCGGAGCGGCCCAGCACCTGTTCCTCGCGCAGCACCAGACGTGCGCCTGCGGTGAGTTCGGCGTGGGTGGTGACGTACAGGTCGCTGCCGCCGGCCGAGATCAACTGCTCGGGCAGCCAGCGCAGTTCGGCGTCGTCGGCCACGTCGAGCCGGACGTCGTAGCGGGCCTCGGCCTTGGTCTGGCCCGGCAGGGCGATGGTGGCGGCGGCCGATCCGACGTGCAGCCGGGCGCCCTCCGCGACGCTCGCCGTGAGCGCGAGGCGGTCGCCGCCGAGCGGGCCGCTCATCGCGCCGACGACCAGCACCCTGGCCTCGCCGCCGGCGGCCCGGGTGCGGCGCAGGGCCAGTGGCCCCTCGCCGTCCAGCACGGGCAGCGCGGTGCCGCCGCGACCGTCGGGCCGGGCGACGATCCGCGCGTGCGCCCGGACGCCGGTGGCGGTCACGCCGTCCACGTGGCGAGCCGCTCCCGCACCCAGGCGGCGACGTCGGCGGCCCCGCGCTCCGCGCGCAACGACTGGAAGACCACCGGGAGTTCGGCCCGCTGCGCCTTGGCGTCGGCGGCCATCCGGGTCAGGTCGGAGCCGACGTACGGGGCGAGGTCGGTCTTGTTGACGACGAGCAGGTCGGCGGTGGTGACGCCGGGGCCGCCCTTGCGCGGGATGTCGTCGCCGCCGGCCACGTCGATCACGAAGATCTGCGCGTCCACGAGCCCCTTGGAGAAGGTCGCGGTGAGATTGTCGCCGCCGGACTCGACGAGGATCAGGTCCAGCGGTCCGACCGCGTCCTCCAGGTCCTCCACGGCTTCGAGGTTGGCGGAGATGTCGTCGCGGATCGCGGTGTGCGGGCAGGCGCCGGTCTCCACGGCGGTGATCCGCTCGGGCGGCAGCACGGCCTCACGGAGCAGGAACTCGGCGTCCTCGCGGGTGTAGATGTCGTTGGTGACGACGGCGAGGGACAGCTCGTCGCGCAGCGCCCGGCACAGCGCGGCGACGGTCGCGGTCTTCCCGGACCCGACGGGCCCGCCGAGCCCGATGCGCAGGGCGCGGCGCGAGCCGTCGGGCCGGTGCGCGTCCGCGCTGACGGCGGCGGGGCCGGAGTGGGTGTGATCGAGGTGCATGTACGGCTCCGTTGTTCCGTGTGCCTGGTACGGGTGGGAAAGTCAGGAAGCGAAGAGGCGGACGGGCCAGCCGGCGTGCCATTCCGCCCCCACCTCCAGCAGCGGTGCCGATGCGGCGGGCAGCGCGTCGGTTCCCTCCTCGGTCACCCTCCTCGCCGCCTCCACCGCCCGGTCGGCGACCCGGTCCAGCTCGGGGGCCAGCCTCGCCAGGACGCCCGTCGCGTCGAACGGGTCCAGGCTGAGCAGTCGTACCGTGGCCGTGGCCGGTCCGCTGACGCTCTCGTAGAGCGCGCAGTGGGCCGCGTCCCGCGGGGCGAGTCCGGCGGCCCGTGCGGCGAGTCCGAGCACGACCGGCTGGTGGGCGCCCTTGGGGAACTGCCGTGCCAACGCATCGAGTTCGGGGGACGGCCAGCTCGCCCGGGCGGCCCGCAGCAGTTGCCGGCCGAGCCGGCGGGCAGCGGCGCGCAGGGCGGGGGACGGGGTGCGGGCGTCCGCCGCCGCGTCCAGCTCACTGGGGTCGGTGCCGAGTGCGGCGGCGGCCGCCAGCGCGGCCGCGACCAGCCCGGCGGTGTGCAGCCGGCCCCGGCAGAAGTCCTCCAGGCTCGCGGCGGAGGTGATCCGGCCCGCCTTGACGGCGGCCTCCGCCCCGCCGGAGTGCGCGTGCCCTCCGGCGGGGAAGCGGCCGTCGGCCAGGACGAGCAGTGCGGCCCTGCTCATCAGAAGAGGAAGTAACGCTGGGCCATGGGCAGTTCGGCGGCCGGTGTCGCCTCGACCAGTTCGCCGTCGATGTGCACGGCGAAGCTGTCGGGGTCGATCCGGACGTCGGGCCGGGCGTCGTTCTCGCGCATGTCGGCCTTGGTGACCTGGCGCGTGGACGCGATCGGCACGAAGCGCTTGCCGAGCCGCAGCCGCTCCGGGAGGCCGTCCTCGATCGCCAACTGGGCCACGAAATTGACCGAGTTGGCGGCGGGGGCGCGGCCGATCGCGCCGTACATCGGGCGGGGCAGGATCGGCTGCGGGGTGGGGATGGAGGCGTTGGCGTCGCCCATCTGCGCGTACGCGATCTGCCCGCCCTTGATGACGAGATGCGGCTTGACCCCGAAGAACGCCGGTTCCCACAGCACGAGGTCGGCGAGCTTGCCGGTCTCGACGGAGCCGATCTCGGCGGCGAGGCCCTGGGCGAGCGCCGGGTTGATCGTGTACTTGGCGACATAGCGCCGTACCCGGCGGTTGTCCGCGCGCCCGTCACCCGGAAGCGCCCCACGCCTGCGCTTCATCACATGGGCCGTCTGCCAGGTGCGCAGGATCACCTCGCCCACCCGGCCCATCGCCTGGGAGTCGGAGGAGATGATCGAGATCGCGCCGAGGTCGTGGAGGATGTCCTCCGCGCCGATGGTGGACGGCCGGATCCGGGACTCGGCGAACGCCAGGTCCTCCGGGACGGCGGGGTTGAGGTGGTGGCAGACCATCAGCATGTCGAGGTGTTCCTCGGCGGTGTTGACGGTGAACGGCCGGGTCGGGTTGGTCGAGCTGGGCAGCACGTTGGGCTGCGAGACCACGCTCATGATGTCCGGTGCGTGCCCGCCGCCGGCGCCCTCGGTGTGGTACGAGTGGATGCCCCGGCCCGCGATCGCGGCGAGGGTGTCACCGACGAAGCCGGCCTCGTTCAGCGTGTCCGTGTGGATGGCGACCTGGATGCCGGTGCGGTCCGCCACGGTGAGCGCGGCGTCGATGACGGCCGGGGTGGAGCCCCAGTCCTCGTGCAGCTTCAGGCCGGCCGCGCCGCCGCGGATCTGGGAGAGCATCGCCTCGTGCGAGACGGTGTTGCCCTTGCCGAGGAACCCGACGTTGACCGGGTAGGCCTCCATCGCCTCGAACATCCGGGCGAGGTGCCAGGGTCCGGGCGTGACAGTGGTCGCCTTGGAGCCCTCGGCCGGGCCGGTGCCGCCGCCGACCAGGGTGGTGATCCCGGAGGCCAGCGCCTCGTCGGCGATCTGCGGGCAGATGAAGTGGACGTGGGCGTCGATGGCGCCGGCGGTGAGGATCCGCCCGTTGCCCGCGATGATCTCGGTCTCGGGGCCGATGACCAGGTCCGGGTGCACCCCGTCCATGGTGTCGGGGTTGCCCGCCTTGCCGATCGCGGTGATCCGGCCGTCGCGGATGCCGACATCGGCCTTGACGACGCCCCAGTGGTCGACGATGACGACCCCGGTGAGCACGGTGTCGGGGGTGCCCTCGGCGCGGGTGGCGCGGGACTGGCCCATGGACTCGCGGATGACCTTGCCGCCGCCGAAGACCGCCTCGTCGCCGGAGATTCCGGGTCCGCCGGAGCGGTCCTCCTCGATCTCGATCAGCAGATCGGTGTCGGCGAGCCGGATACGGTCACCGGTGGTCGGGCCGAACAGGTCGGCGTAGGCACCGCGGGAGAGCTCAGGCATCGAGGGCACCTCCGGTCTCCCCGCGCAGCCCCGGCACGATCCGGGCGCCGGTGAGGGGGACGAGTTCGACGTCGACGGGGATGCCGGGCTCGAAGCGCACGGCGGTGCCGGCGGCGATGCTCAGCCGCTTGCCGCGCGCCGCGGCGCGGTCGAACTCCAGACCGGGGTTGGCCTCGGCGAAGTGGTAGTGGGAGCCGACCTGGACGGGCCGGTCGGCGGCGTTGAGGACGGTCAGCCGGGTGACCTCACGGCCCTCGTTGTAGACGATCGGGCCCTCGGCGAACAGGATCTCTCCGGGAATCACGGCAGCCCCCGTCAGATGATCGGTTCGTGGACGGTGACGAGCTTGGTGCCGTCCGGGAAGGTGGCCTCCACCTGGACGTCGTGGATCATCTCGGGGACGCCTTCCATGACGTCGTCCCGGGTGAGCAGCTTGCGGCCGGAGGACATCAGCTCGGCGACCGTACGGCCGTCACGCGCGCCTTCGAGGATGTGCGACGTGATGAGCGCGACCGCCTCCGGGTGGTTGAGCCTCAGCCCGCGGGCCCGGCGCTTCTCGGCGACGTCGGCCGCCACGTGGATGAGCAGCCTCTCTTGCTCGTGCGGGGTCAGTTGCACGTCCCACCTCACAGTCCTCGCTCCGGACCGTGCGGGGTCCGGTTGCCGCAGCCACCACGACGGGGTCAGGTCTAACAGACGGACATTTCCCAAGATCAAGGAGAATCCGGGCAGAAAAACCCCTGGTGGCGTGGATCGGCAGGCTAGTTCGTCGGCGTTTCAACGACGTTAACCAGACCTTGATCCACCGATGACTGCACGATGGGACGGGCCTTACCGGTTCACCCGCACGGGTCAGGACACCCCGGGTCCGCGATGCTCGGCGGCGATCCCGAACCGGCGCTGTTCACGCGGAGCGGAACCGGCCTCGCGGACGCCCGAGACAGAGCTGATGATCTGCTCCTCGGCCGCACCGGCCGCCTCGTCCAGCGCGTCCAGCCGCTCCAGATCGGCGGCCGAGACCAGCGCGACCAGCGGCTTTCCATGCCGCGTCACGACGACGCGCTCACCGCCGTACACCACCCGGTTGATCAGGTCGGCGAGCTCAGCCCTGGCTTGTGTCACCGGAATCTCGTAGGCCATACCCCCATTCTAACGTCACGTACATCCTGTACATTTTTTACAGAAGCAGCGCCGCATCGTCGGCCGCGCCACGAGAAGGGGTATGTCCATGTCCCGGCAATTCGCCGCCCACGCCCGCTATGTCCTGCCGGAATTCACCGAGCGCACCAGCAGCGGCGCGCGCACCCTCGATCCCTACGGCAAGCTCTTCGAGGACCGGATCGTCTTCCTCGGCACCCCGCTCGACGACACGGCGGCCAACGACGTGATGGCGCAGCTCATGTACCTCGAACACGCGGCCCCCGAGCGGGACATCACGCTGTACATCAACTCCCCCGGCGGCACCTTCCATGCGATGACGGCGCTCTACGACACGCTGCGCTACGTCAGCTGCGACGTGGCCACCTACTGCCTGGGCCAGGCCGCCTCCTACGCGGCGCTGCTGCTCGCGGCCGGCACCCCGGGCAAGCGGTTCGCGCTGCCCGGCGCGCGCATGGTGATCGCGCAGCCCCAGCTGGCCGCGCCGGTGCAGGGTCAGCCCAGCGACCTCTTCATCCAGGCCGAGGAGTTGGGCCGAATGCGGGCGCTGGCGGAGGAGATGCTCGTCCGGCACACCGGGCGCACGGCGGAGCAGGTGCACGCCGACCTGGAACGGGACTTGGTGCTGGACGCCCCGGCGGCACTGGCCTACGGTCTGGTGGACGGCATCGTGCCCAGCCGGCGGAGCACGCCCGGCGCACCGGACGCGAGGTGAGCCGACGATGCTTCCGGAGCTGCCGCCGCTGCCCGCGCTGACGCGTGCCGAGGGCGATCTGATCGACCGTTACCTGGAGGCGGTCGACCTGCTGGGCAGGATCAACCCGGCCCTCGACGGCGACACCTACCGGGGTCTGCGCGCGGCCCAGGCCCTGGTGCGCAAGGCCGCAGAGCTGCGGGACGCCCTCGCGTTGATGCATCAGCGGGGCGAGGCGGAGCTGCACGGGGACACGCTGGCACGGGCGTTGCGGGTGCTGGACGGTGAACGCCGTACTGCGCGCGTCGCGCTCCCGCCGGAAGGCGTCCGCTGATCCGGACGCCCGAACGGGCCGACGGGCAGCGGTGTCGACACGTGACCGTTCGCGCGGGACACAAACGGCCCGAACGACGTACCGCCGACCGGTGTATATCCGGATCATTTCCGCGGTCTTCCGACTTGCGCAGGGCGCCCGGCCGACGATCACGCGCAGGCATTTCGTCCCAGGTCGGGGCCTACGTACGAGAACTGACGGTGACTCGAACACAGCACTGTCCACCCGAACGGGCGAGTGGTGAGTAACGCCACAAATCCCCGGATCCATTGGGATTTTCGGACAGCGGTGAGCCAAGATCCCTGACTGACGACAAGCCCCCGCCACCGCGGCGGGGCGATCCGGGCGGACGCCGAATCCTGCCGCCGCCCCGGATGACCGGTCGACAGGAGTGGATCGGCAGGAGTGGAGGACCCAAGCAAGACGGGTCGCCGGAGCGGATGTTCGTCTGTGCGTCACTGGCAGACGGACTGAGGTTCCGGGCAGCCCTTGGGGTGAAGCCGCGGCAACGCGGCCGGGCACCTTCGCCAGCCCGAATCCGACAGGTCATCCTTCACAGGCGGCTGACGAAGGGTTGCGCATGACTGCGCTCAATCGTGTCCCGTCGCTCATGGCCCGGGCCGGCACGGCCTCGGCACTCACCCTGGCCGCCGTCGGCGGCTCGATCGTGGTCCCGGGTCTCGCCACCGACGCCTCGGCCGCGAGCCTCGCGGCGAAAGCACTCCAGGTCGCGGCCTCCAAGAAGGGTGCCCCGTACGCGTGGGGGGCCACCGGACCGCGCCGCTTCGACTGCTCCGGGCTGACGCTCTACTCGTTCAAGAAGGCGGGCAAGACCCTGCCACGTACCGCAGCCGGGCAGTACAACAAGACGCGCCACATCTCGGCCGGCAACCGCCGGGTCGGTGACCTGGTGTTCTTCCACTACGGCTCGAACGTCTACCACGTCGGCATCTACGCCGGACAGGGAAAGATCTGGCACGCTCCGAAGACCGGGGACGTGGTGCGGCTCCAGAAGATCTGGACCAAGAGCGTCTGGTACGGCCGGGTCAGCTGATCCATCGTCAGGGGCGGAGCGGCTCCAGCAGAGGGGCCGCTCCGTCCCTCAGGGGTGCTGCCCCGCGGGAACCATCCACGGCAGTTCGATGGAGACCGTCTTGCCGCCCTCACGGGTCGGGCGGATACGGAGTTTGCCGCCGTATTCGGCGGTGAGCCAGCGGATGATGACCATGCCGCGGCCATTGTCCTGCTGGACTGCGGCGGGCAGTCTCTTCGGGAAACGCGGATGACTGTCCGTGACGCCGATGCGCAGATGTTCGTCACGGTCCAGCGCGATGTCGACCGTGAAGGTGGGTGACTGACCGAAGGTGTGCTGTACGGCGTTGGTGGCGAGTTCGGAGACGATGAGCCGCACGGTGTCGGCCGCTTCGGTGTCCGACGGCAGACCCCATTCCGCGAGGGTCCCCACGACGTACGAACGGGCGGCGGAGACCGAGGCGGGATCGCTCGGCAGAGTGACGGATGCTTCCAGATGGTCTGCCATGGCGACGTCGTCCCTTTCCCCCGGGACCGCAGTCCGACAAGGAGCGGATGGTTCGAGTACGGTCCCGGACTGGTGCTTCCTCGTCAGCCTGCCATCACCGGACCGGTCACGGGGAGCGATCCACCAAGATATGCATATATCTGTCGCCCAAAGCGGTGAACTCTACGACGCGAGACCGTATTCGGGCGGCCCGGAAGGAGTAAGGAGGAGCCCATGCAGAACGGTCCGGCGGTGCGGCGCCGCAAACTGGGCGCCGAACTGCGCATGCTGCGTACCGGTGCTGGGCTCACGAGCGGTGAGGCGGCCCGGCTCGTCGGCTGGCACCAGTCGAAGGTGAGCCGGATCGAGACCGGTGCCAGCGGGGTGAAACCGGCCGATGTGCGCTCGCTGCTGGACGCCTACGGGGTGCGGGACGGGCATCTGCGCGAGTTGCTGCTGATGCTGGCGGGCTCCGAGGGGGCGGGCGACCGGCACCGCTGGTGGCACGCCTACCGCGGGGTGCTGCCGCCCACGTACCGGGATTTCATCAGTCTGGAGTCGCAGGCGAGCGCGATGCGCACTCTGGAGACCACGGTGGTGCCGGGACTGCTCCAGACGCCCGAGTACGCCCGCGCGGTGACCCGGGCGGCCGTGCCCGATCTGGACGAGGAGCGCCTGGACACGCTGGTGGAGGTGCGGCTGGCCCGGCAGGACGTGCTGCGCTCGGACCCGCCGCTGACGCTGTGCGCGGTACTGGACGAGGCGGTGTTGCGGCGCGAGGTCGGCGGCCCCGAGGTGATGGCCCGGCAGCTGGAGCGGCTGCTGGAGGCCGCCCGGCTGCCCCAAGTCCGGCTCCAGGTACTGCCGTTCGGCGCCGGCGCCCATGTGGGCCTCACCGGACCTTTTGTTATTTTCTCATTTCCGAGCACTTCTGATCTGGATGTGGTTGTTCTAGACCAGTTGACGAGTAGCCTCTACCTGGAGCGGAAAGAAGACCTCATGGCCTACTCCGAGGCCTTCACGACCCTTCAGTTCCACGCCCTTTCCCCCGAGGAATCGTTGGACTACATCGCCGGGATAGGTGACGGCGCGTAAGGAGGCACACCCCCCATGTCAACACTGCCTCGGAACGTCCCTGCCAGTACCGACCTGCACGACGTGCGCTGGCTGCGCAGCAGCTACAGCACGGGAGCCAACAACTGTGTGGAGACGGCGCGGCCGTGCTCCGGTCCCTGGACCGGACTGCTCGCCGTACGGGACTCCAAGAGCCCGGCCGGACCCGCACTGCTCTTCTCGGCCGACAGCTGGGCGGAGTTCCTCACTGCCATCTGACCGCAGCCGGTGAAGCACGGCCGTGTCACGCCGACTCATGGTCGCGTTTCGCCGATCACCCGTACAGCGCGTTCGATCTCGGCCCCGGACAGGTCCGCGCGGGCGGTCAGTCTCAGCCGCGAGATGCCGTCGGGCACGGAAGGAGGACGGAAGCAGCCCACGGCCAGCCCTGCCGTACGGCAGTCGGCCGCCCAGCGCACCGCCTGCTCCGGGGACGGAGCTCGCACGGAGACCACCGCGGCGTCCGGACGCACCGCCTCCAGACCCGCGGCGGTCAGCCGTGCGTGCAGTTCCGCGGCCACCTCACGGGCTCGCGCCGCGCGCTCCGGCTCCCGCACGAGCAGCCGCAGCGCCGCCAGGGCCGCACCGGCCGCCGCCGGGGCCAGGCCCGTGTCGAAGATGAAGGTCCGGGCCGCGTTGACCAGATGGTCGATCACCCTCGCCGGTCCCAGCACCACCCCGCCCTGACTGCCCAGCGACTTGGACAGGGTGGCCGTGACCACCACGTCCGCGGCGCCCGCGAGCCCGGCCGCGTAGGGCGCTCCCCGGCCGCCCTCGCCCAGCACCCCGAGCCCGTGCGCGTCGTCCACGACCAGCCCGGCCCCGTGCTCCCGGCACGCCTCGGCCAGCGCGGTCAGCGGAGCCGCGTCGCCGTCCACGGAGAACACCGTGTCGGAGACGACGATCGCCTCGCCCGCGTGCGTGGTCAGCGCCTTGCGCACCGCCTCCGGGTCCGCGTGCCCCACCACCTGCCGCTCACCGCGGGCGAGCCGGCAGCCGTCGATGAGGGAGGCGTGGTTGCCCGCGTCGGAGACGATCAGCGAGCCGTGCGGGCCGAGCGTGGTGACCGCGGCCAGGTTGGCCGCGTAGCCGGAGGAGAAGACCAGGGCCGCCTCCACGCCGCAGAAGGCGGCCAGCTCGCGCTCCAGCTCGGTGTGCAGTTCGGTGGTGCCGGTGACCAGCCGGGAGCCGGTGGACCCGCCGCCCCAGGTCCGCGCCGCCCCGGCCGCGCCCTCGATGACCTCGGGGTGGTGGGCGAGGCCCAGGTAGTCGTTGCTCGCCAGATCCAGCAGGGCTGAGTCGGCGGGGCGCGGGCGCAGGGTCCGTACGAGTCCGGCGCGGCGGCGCGCCTCGGCCTGGTCGTCGATCCAGCCGAACGCCATGGGTCCTCCGGGGCTTTTGTAGGTAGCGGACAGACCCTAGCGGGACGGCCAGCCGCCCAGGGTGTGGCAATACCCACACGGTGAACTGTCTGTGTTGTGCAAACTCTCCTTGGCCCGGGACGGTCCCGTAGGACAGGATCGGACCTCATGGACCTGCTGAACACGCTGGTGGACAAGGGGCTTCGGCGCGAGCTGCCGACCCGCGAGGAAGCGCTCGCCGTACTGGCCACCTCCGACGACGACGTACTCGATGTGGTGGCCGCGGCCGGAAAGGTGCGCCGGCACTGGTTCGGGCGCCGGGTGAAACTCAACTATCTGGTGAACCTGAAGTCGGGTCTGTGTCCGGAGGACTGCTCCTACTGCTCCCAGCGGCTCGGCTCCGACACCGGCATCCTGAAGTACACCTGGCTCAAGCCCGACGAGGCCTCCAGGGCCGCGGCGGCCGGGCTGGCCGGCGGTGCCAAGCGGGTCTGTCTGGTGGCGTCCGGGCGCGGTCCGACCGACCGTGACGTGGAGCGGGTCGCCGGCACCATCAAGGCGATCAAGGATCAGAACGAGGGCGTCGAGGTGTGCGCCTGCCTCGGGCTGCTCTCCGACGGCCAGGCCGAGCGGCTGCGCGAGGCGGGCGCGGACGCCTACAACCACAACCTCAACACGTCCGAGGGGACGTACGCGGACATCACCACCACCCACACCTACGCCGACCGGGTGGACACGGTGAACAAGGCTCACGCCGCCGGTCTGTCCGCCTGCTCCGGCCTGATCGCGGGCATGGGCGAGAGCGACGAGGACCTGGTCGACGTGGTCTTCTCGCTGCGCGAGCTGGACCCCGACTCGGTCCCGGTCAACTTCCTGATCCCGGTCGAGGGCACCCCGCTGGCCAAGGAGTGGAACCTCACCCCGCAGCGCTGCCTGAGGATCCTGGCGATGGTCCGCTTCGTGTGCCCGGACGTCGAGGTGCGCATCGCGGGCGGCCGCGAGGTCCATCTGCGCACGATGCAGCCCCTCGCCCTGCACCTGGCCAACTCCATCTTCCTCGGCGACTACCTGACCACCGAGGGCCAGGCCGGCAAGGCCGACCTGGAGATGATCGCGGACGCCGGGTTCGAGGTGGAGGGCGCCGGCGAGGTGACCCTGCCCGAGCACCGCGCGACGGCGGCCACCGGCGGCTGCGCAGCGCACGAGAGCGCCGGGTGCGGCTCGCACGAGGGTGCCGGATGCGGGTCCGTCTGCGGCTCGCACGAGGGTGCGGACGGGTGCGGTACGGCGGCCACGGCCGCGGCGCCCGCCGCGCACGAGGCCCGCACCGACCTCGTCGCCGTCCGCCGCCGGGGTGCCGGAACGGACCTCGCGCCCAATGCCTGACCTGCCCGGCCCGAGCGTGCCCGACCTGCTGGAGCTGGACCGGCGGCACGTGTGGCATCCGTACGGACCGATGCCCGGGCGTGTCGAACCGCTCGTCGTGGAGTCGGCGAGCGGGGTCCGGCTGCGGCTCGCGGACGGCTCGGGCGAGCTGGTGGACGGCATGTCGTCCTGGTGGTCGGCGATCCACGGCTACAACCACCCGGTCCTCAACGAGGCGGCCCGGCGGCAGCTCGGCCGGATGAGCCATGTGATGTTCGGCGGGCTCACGCACGAGCCCGCCGTACGGCTCGCAAAGCTCCTTGTCGACATGTCGCCCGAGGGCCTGGAGCATGTCTTCCTGGCCGACTCCGGCTCGGTGTCGGTCGAGGTCGCCGCGAAGATGTGCCTCCAGTACTGGCGTTCGCTCGGCCGCCCGGGCAAGCGGCGCCTGCTGACCTGGCGCGGCGGCTACCACGGCGACACCTGGCAGCCGATGTCGGTGTGCGACCCCGAGGGCGGGATGCACGAGCTGTGGTCCGGCGTGCTGCCGCGCCAGGTGTTCGCCGACGCGCCCCCGGTGGAGTACGAGGAGTCGTACGCGGACCGGCTGCGTGAGCTGATCGCACGCCACGCGGACGAACTGGCCGCGGTGATCGTGGAGCCGGTGGTGCAGGGCGCGGGCGGGATGCGCTTCCACTCCCCCGCCTATCTGCGGGTGCTGCGCGAGGCGTGCGACGCGCACGACGTGCTGCTGGTGTTCGACGAGATCGCCACCGGGTTCGGCCGGACCGGTGCGCTGTTCGCGGCGGACCACGCGGCCGTCACCCCGGATGTGATGTGCGTGGGCAAGGCGCTGACCGGCGGCTATCTGACGATGGCGGCGACGCTGTGCACCGCGCGGGTCGCCGACGGCATCTCGCGGGGCGAGGTGCCGGTGCTCGCGCACGGCCCGACGTTCATGGGCAACCCGCTCGCGGCCGCCGTCGCCTGCGCCTCGGTCGAACTGCTGCTGGGGCAGGACTGGCTGTCGGAGGTCAAGCGGATCGAGTCGGGTCTGCGGGAAGGACTGGCGCCGGCCTCGGAACTGCCGGGGGTGAAGGACGTCCGTGTCCTGGGCGCCATCGGGGTCGTCCAGCTCGACCACGAGGTGGACATGAAGGCCGCGACGGACGCCGCGGTGCGGGAGGGTGTGTGGCTGCGGCCCTTCCGCGACCTGGTCTACACGATGCCGCCGTACGTCGCCTCGGACGAGGACGTGGCACGGATCGCGCGCGCGGTGTGCGCCGCGGCGCGGGAGGGTTGAGATGCCGGTACTGGTGATCACGGGGACGGGCACGGAGGTCGGCAAGACCGTCACCACCGCCGCCGTCGCCGCCGCGGCGCTCGCGGCGGGGCGCTCGGTGGCCGTGCTGAAGGCCGCGCAGACGGGCGTACGGCCGGACGAGCGCGGGGACGCCGACGAGGTCGCGCGGCTCGCGGGTCCGCTCACGGCGACCGAAATGGCCCGCTTTCCCGAACCGTTGGCGCCTGGTACGGCGGCCCGGCGGGCCGGGATGGCACCGGTGCGGCCGCGGGAGGTGGCCGACCGGGCGGCCAAGCTGGCCACCGAGCACGATCTGGTGCTGGTCGAGGGCGCGGGCGGGCTGCTCGTCCGTTTCGACGCGGCCGGCGGCACGCTGGCCGACGTGGCCCGGCTGCTGGACGCACCCGTGCTGGTCGTGGCCTCGGCCGGGCTCGGCACCCTGAACACCACGGAGCTGACGGCCCGCGAACTGCGGCGCCGGGAGCTGGAGTTGGCGGGCGTGGTCATCGGCAGCTGGCCCGGCTCCCCCGACCTCGCCGCCCGCTGCAACGTGGCCGACCTGCCGGAGGTGGCGGGGGCTCCGCTGCTGGGGGCGATTCCCGCCGGGGCGGGAGCGGTGCCGCCCGACGACTTCCGGATTGCCGCGCCGGGTTGGCTCGCGCCCCGGCTGGACGGGGTGTGGGACGCGGAGGCGTTCCGGGTGCGCGTAGCGCCGTAGGGGTGCCCTCGTGCTTCCCGGGGGACAATCCCCCTGAGAACGTCCTCCGGGAGGTGCCATGCGACTGACGTCGGCCGGGTCTGCCAAGGTGGCCCCGAGTCCCGTCCACCACCCGCTGTTCGCCCGGTTCTACGCCCGCTGCAGCGTGAACGCCGAGACCCGGCTCGGTCTGGCCGGGGTGCGGACGCGGCTGCTCGCCGGGCTGTCCGGGCGGGTGATCGAGATCGGCGCGGGGAACGGGCTGAACTTCGCGCACTACCCCGCCGCCGTCGCCGAGGTCGTCGCGCTCGAACCGGAGCCGCTGCTCAGGCAGTTGGCCCGGCAGGCCGCGCTGCGTGCCGAGGTGCCGGTCGACGTCGTACCGGGCGCGGCGGAGGCGCTGCCCGTCAAGAGCGAAGCCTTCGACGCGGCCGTGCTGTCGCTGGTGCTGTGCAGCGTGCGGGACGTGGCGCGGACGCTGGCCGAGGTACGGCGGGTGCTGCGGCCCGGCGGCGAGGTCCGGTTCTTCGAGCACGGGCAGGGCGGCGGCCGGGCGATGACGCTGACCCAGCAGGCCCTGGACCGCACCGTGTGGCCCGCCCTGTTCGGCGGCTGTCATGTGGCCCGCGAGCCGGTCGCCGCGCTGCGCGAGGCCGGGTTCGAACTCGGGCCGTACCGGCAGCTGTCGCTGCCGGAGAAGGGCCCGAAGCTGCCGACCTCGTACGGGGTGCTGGGCGTCGCCTGGCGGCCGGGGGAGCCGGAGGCCCGCTGACCGGACACCTGTCGTACGGCCCTCGTCAGATACTCCAGCGCCGCAGCTCCCGCGCGATGTCGTCCACGTCGGCGCCGCCGTCCTTCACCAGCCGGGCGAGGTCGCGCACCTGTTCCGCCGTGGTGACGACCTTGGCACCGCTCGCGACCAGGTAGGCGTAGGCGACAGCGGAGGCGAACAGCGCGTTGGAGCGTTCCAGCGCCGGTACGTGGATCAGCAGCTGGAGCAGGGACGCGGCGCGGGCATGCGGGTCGTCGTAGACGGGCACGCCGAATATCTCGGCCCTGTGCCGGGCGACGGCGGCGATCAGCGCGCCCCAGTCGGTGACCTGCGGGTCCCCGGGGGTGCGCTGTTCGGCGAGCATGAGCAGCCAGGCGAGGTCGATGCTGAGCTCGTTCAAGGGATCAGCGGCCGTCCCCGGTGCCGGTACCGGTGCCTCGGGGTTCGGTGAACTCCTCGGCGAACACGGTCTCGTACTGCTTCATGAAGTCGGCGGCGGCCTCCACGAACGTCCGGCCGGCCTCCCCGGTGTCCTGTCTGACCAGCTCTTCGATATAGCGGTTGACGCTGATGCCACGGGCCAGGGCGCGTTCGCGGGCCGCGCGGGCGGTGCCTTCGTCCACGCGCACGTTCAGCTGGGTCTTCGCCATGCTTCGACGCTAGCGCCGAGACGCTAGCAAGGGCAAGGGCGCGCGGAATCAGTGCGCCCGGTCGGCCTGTCCCCTACGCTCGCCCGGGACGGGCGGTTCCGGCGAACGGGAGGCGGTCTTGTCCACACCTGCTGCGCAGCACGCGTCGGGCCGCATGCCGGACGGCGGGATCGCGGCCCGCGCCCGGGGGCTGACCAAGGCCTACGGCTCCGGCGAGGCGGCCGTGCTCGCCCTGGACTCGGTGGACGTGGACATCGCGCGCGGCCGGTTCACCGCCGTGATGGGCCCCTCGGGCTCCGGCAAGTCCACGCTCATGCACTGTCTGGCGGGGCTCGACACCGTGTCGGCCGGCCGGGTGTGGCTGGGCGACACCGAGATCACCGGGCTGAAGGAACGGGAGCTGACCCGGCTGCGGCGGGACCGGATCGGGTTCATGTTCCAGTCGTTCAACCTCATCCCGACGCTCACGGCCGCCGAGAACATCACGCTGCCGATGGCCATCGCGGGCCGCGGACCCGACAAAGAATGGCTGGACCAGGTGATCGACACGCTCGGCCTGCGGGACCGGCTGAAGCACCGGCCCGCGCAGCTCTCCGGCGGTCAGCAGCAGCGGGTCGCGTGCGCGCGGGCGCTGGTCTCCCGGCCGGAGCTGATCTTCGCCGACGAGCCGACCGGCAACCTGGACTCGCGGGCCGGCCTGGAGGTGCTGGGCTTCCTGCGCGGTGCGGTGGACGAACTCGGGCAGTCGGTCGTCATGGTCACCCACGACCCCGGCGCCGCCGCCCACTCCGACCTGGTGCTCTTCCTCGCGGACGGGCGGATCGTGGACGAGATGGCAGAGCCGACGGCGGAGGCCGTACTCGACCGCATGCGCGTTTTCCCTGAGGGGAACCCCCAGACCCCCGGTTTCGACGTCGCCCGGGACAGGCTCGACGACGACAGCGCCGCCGCCCAGGAGGACTGACCCGGTGCTCAAGGCGACCCTGAGGAGTTTCCTCGCGCACAAGGGGCGGCTCGCCCTGTCCGCGCTGGCGGTGATCCTGTCCGTGGCGTTCGTCGCGGGCAGCCTGATCTTCTCCGACACCGTCACCCGTACCTTCGACCGGCTCTTCGCCTCCACGGCCGCGGATGTGACCGTACAGCCGAAGCAGGGCCTGAAGTCCCGGGTGCCCGGCGGCACCGTGCAGACCGTGCCCGCCGCGCTGCGGGACCGGGTGGCGCGGGTGCCCGGGGTCACGGCGGCCCGTGCGGACGTCAAGGTGCAGAACGTCGTCGTGGTCGACGGCCACGACAAGTCCGTCGGACCGACCACCGGCGCCCCCACCATCGCCACCGCCTGGTACGTCACCCGGCACAGCTCTGTGGAGCTGACCTCCGGCCAC
The DNA here is from genome assembly GCF_027625935.1 of Streptomyces camelliae. Lineage (NCBI taxonomy): Bacteria > Bacillati > Actinomycetota > Actinomycetes > Kitasatosporales > Streptomycetaceae > Streptomyces > Streptomyces camelliae. Next base: position 7,762,176 of record NZ_CP115300.1, on the reverse strand, counting down.
GCACCGAGGGGTGCGGGCGAGGCGCTGCTGGACGCGGACACCGCCGGCAAGAAGCACGTGCGGATCGGCGACACGCTGACGGTGCAGGCGCAGCCGGGTACGTTCCGGGTGCGGGTCGTCGGGATCGCCACGTTCACCACGACCAACCCGGGCGCGGCCCTGGTCTTCCTGGACCCGGCGGTGGCGGGCCGGGAGCTGCTCGGCTCCCAGGCGCTGGCGACGAGTGTCTCGGCGGACGCGGCGAAGGGCGTGCCGGACGCCGAACTCAAGCGGCGTGTCGGCCGGGCGATCGGCACCGGCACCTACGACCTGAAGACGGCGGGCGAGCAGGCCAAGTCGGCGGCGGCCGCGCTCGGCCCGTTCCTGGACGTGATCAAGTACGTGATGCTCGGTTTCGCCGGGGTCGCGTTGCTCGTCGGTGTGTTCCTCATCGTCAACACCTTCTCCATGCTGATCGCCCAACGCACCCGTGAGCTGGGCCTGTTGCGGGCGCTCGGTGCGGACCGGCGGCAGGTGCGGCGCTCGGTGCTGACCGAGGCGCTGCTGCTCGGGCTGGTCGGTTCGACGCTCGGCCTCGGTGCCGGGATCGGGCTGGCGCTGGGGCTGATCCGGCTGATGAGCGCGTTCGGGATGAACCTGAAGGCCACGGAGATGGTCCTCGGCTGGGAGACGCCCGTCGCCGCGTACGTCGTCGGTCTGGGCGTCACCTTCGTGGCCGCGTATCTGCCCGCGCGGCGGGCGGCGGCGGTGTCGCCGATGGCGGCCCTGGTGGACGCCGAGGTCGCCGGTGTCGGCAAGCCGCTCGCGGTGCGGGCGGTCGTCGGCGCGGTGCTGGGGGCGGCCGGGGCGGCGGCGCTGGGCGGGTGCGCGGCGGCCACGAGGACGGCGCAGGCGGCCTCACTGCTGGGCGTCGGCGTGGTACTGACGCTGATCGCGACCGTGGTCGCCGGGCCGCTGCTGGTGCGGCCGGTGATCCGGGTGCTGGGTGCGGCCTTCCCCGCGCTGTTCGGCCCGGTCGGACGGATGAGCCAGCGCAACGCCCTGCGCAATCCCCGCCGTACCGGCGCCACGGCGGCCGCGCTCATGGTGGGCCTGGCCCTGGTCGGCGGGATGTCGGTGGCGAGCGCCTCGATGTCGGCGTCGTTCGACCGGCAGATCGACCGGACGCTCGGTGCCGACTTCATCATCCAGAACGCCAACTTCACGCCGTTCACGAAGGAGGTGCGGGACACCGCCGCCGGCACGCACGGCGTCGGGCTCGTGGTGCGCCGGCGGCTCACCCCGGTCGCCGTACGGCTGCCGGACGGGGACCGGGTCGAGACGTCCGCCGTCGGGTACGGGCCGGGGCTCGACGACGTCGTGCACATCACGTACGCGCGAGGAGGCTCGGCGGCCGCGCTGGCGGACGGTCACCTCGCCATGGACGCCGGTTTCGCCAAGGACCACGGGGTGCGGATGGGCAGCGTGCTCCCGGTGGAGTTCCCCGGCAGCCGGCACACGCAGCTGACCGTCGCGGCGCTGACCGACCAGGACACGGCGGAGGGCTTCGGCTCCCAGGGCGGCCTGTACTTCGGCCTCGGCACGTTCGAGAGGTACGTGCCCAGCGGCCAGGACTCCGTGCTCTACGTCGACGCGGCCGCCGGCACGAAACCGCAGGACCTGCGCCCCCGGCTGGAGCGGGCGCTGAAGCCCTTCCCCCAGGTGCAGGTGCGCAACCAGACCGACTACAAGCAACTGATCCACGATCAGATCGCCGTCCTGCTGTATCTGGTGTACGCCTTGCTGGCGCTGGCGATCGTCATCGCCGTGCTCGGTGTGGTCAACACCCTCGCTCTGTCGGTGGTGGAGCGCACCCGGGAGATCGGGCTGCTGCGCGCGATCGGGCTGGGGCGACGGCAGTTGCGGCGGATGATCCGGCTGGAGTCGGTGGTGATCGCGGTGTTCGGCGCGGTCCTCGGCCTGGGGCTGGGCCTGGTGTGGGGCGTGTGCATGCAGCGGGTACTGGCCCTGCGCGGCCTGAAGGAACTGGCCATTCCCTGGACCACGATCGTCGCGGTCGTACTCGGTTCGGCGGTGGTCGGCGTGGTGGCAGCGCTGCTGCCGGCGCTGCGGGCGTCCCGGATGAACGTGCTGGCGGCGATCGCCCACGAGTGACGGCCCCACGGGCGGCACCTGCCCCCCGAGTGGCTCCCGGGCGATGGTCACGCCTGCCCACTGACGGTGATCGCTCACGGCTGACGGCCGTCTCCGCCCAGGCGGGCCGTCGGCGTGATGGAATCGCGGGAGGAGGCTCAAGTCGTCTGCTGTCGGGGAGAGTTCATGTCGCGTCCGTTCCGCTTCGGGGTCACCCTGTTCACGCCCGCGTCCGCCGCCGAGTGGCGGGCGAGGTGCCGTCGGGCCGAGGAGCTGGGGTACGACGTGCTCCTCGTCCCGGATCACCTCGGCATGGTCGCGCCGTTCCCGGCGCTGGTCGCGGCGGCCGAGGCGACGCAGCGGCCCCGGCTCGGCACGTTCGTGCTCAACGCGGGCTTCTGGAATCCGGCGCTGCTGGCCCGCGAGGCGGCGACCACCGACGCGCTCACCGGCGGGCGCCTGGAACTCGGGCTCGGCACCGGGTACGTGCCGGCCGAGCACGAGGAGGCCGGGCTGCCGTACGGCTCGGCGCGCGAGCGGGTGGACCATCTCGCGCACACGGCCGGCGAGGTGGCCCGGCTGCTGGGCTCGGCCGAGTTCCAGCCCCGGCCCGCCCAGTCCCGGGTGCCGCTGCTGATCGGCGCCAACGGCGACCGGATGCTGCGGCTGACCGCCGAGCACGCGGACATCGCGGCCTTCACCGGAGCCCGGCCGGCCGCCACGCCCGGGAAGCTGGAGCCCCTCACCGCCGAGGAGCTGGACGAGCGGGTGACCCGCTACCGGGACCTGGCGGCGGGCCGGGCCGAGCAGGCGGAGCTGAACCTGCTCCTGCAGCTGGTGGCGGTCACCGACGACCCCGAGCCCGTGCTGAAGCCCCTGCTGGAACGGCAGCCGCAGCTGTCCCTGGAGCAGGCGCTGTCCCTGCCCATCGTGCTGGCCGGCCCGCTGGACGACCTCGTGGCACGGCTGCGGGCGCAGCGCGAGCGGTTCGGGTTCTCGTACCTGACCGTCCTGGAGCCGTCCATGGAGGCGTTCGCGCCGGTGATGGAGCGGCTGCGCGCGGAGTCCGCATAGTGGAAATCGGCGTGCGGGCGCGGTGTGCGTGATCCGATGCCTCCCATGACCGAACTGCGCATACGCCCCGCCCTCCCGCACGACCTCGACACCGTGCTCGCCTTCTGGAAGACGGCCGCCGAGGGCACCAGCATCAGTGACGACCGGGAGGGGGTGGAGCGTCTGGTCGCCCGTGACCCCGAGGCGCTCATCCTCGCCGAGCTGAACGGCGAGCTGGTGGGCACGGTGATCGCCGGCTTCGACGGCTGGCGCTGCCATCTGTACCGGCTCGCGGTGCGTCCCGAGCGGCGCCGGCAGGGCATCGGCTCGGCGCTGCTGACCGCCGCCGAGGAGCGCTTCGTACGGCTCGGCGGCCGGCGCGCGGACGCGATGGTGCTGGTCCGCAACGAGACCGCGCACCACGCGTGGAGTGCGGCCGGATACGAGACGCAGGAGCAGTGGCGGCGCTGGGTGAAGCCGCTCGCCGACTGAGCCGGACAGCATGCTTTGCTCATCCTTTACCATTGAGGGAGCAGTCAGCACTCGATCCTCGATGAAAGGTTGTGAGCGTCCGCCCATGGGCGAGCCTCCCAGTCCGCGACACCGCGCGTTCCGTCCTGCCCTGTCCGATGCTGGGACGAGGGTGACCCGATGACCGAAGTGCTGCTCCTCCTCGTGGCGATCCTGCTGTCACTCGCCTGCGGTGCCTTCGTGGCGGCGGAGTTCTCGCTGACCACGGTGGAGCGCGGCGAGCTGGAGCGGGCCGCCGAGCGCGGCGAGCGGGGCGCGGCCGGTGCCCTGAAGGCCGTACGGAGCCTGACCTTCCAGCTGTCCGGCGCCCAGCTCGGCATCACGGTGACGAACCTGGTCGTCGGCATGCTCGCCGAGCCGTCCATCGCCAAGCTGCTCGCCGGACCGTTCCGCGCGATGGGCCTGTCGGGCGGTACGGCGAGTTCGGTCGCGCTCGTGCTCGGTACGGCGCTGTCGACGGTGTTCCTGATGGTCGTCGGCGAGCTGGTGCCGAAGAACTGGGCGATCTCCTCACCCCTGGCCGTGGCCAGGCGGGTGGGCAACGCGCAGCGCTGGTTCAGCGCGGCCTTCCGGCCCTTCATCACGCACCTGAACAACACGGCCAACCATGTCGTACGCCGGCTGGGCATAGAGCCGGCCGAGGAGCTGGCCTCCGCGCGCGGCCCGCAGGAACTGGCGGCGCTCGCCCGGCACTCCGCCAAGGAGGGCGCGCTGGAGCCGGACACCGCCGAGCTGTTCGTGCGCACGCTGAACCTGGCCGACCTCACGGCCGAGAACGTGATGACCCCGCGTGTGCAGGTCATCGCCCTGGAGGCGCAGGCGACCTGCGAGGACGTGGCGAACGCGACCCGGGCCACCGGTCTGTCCCGGTTCCCCGTCTACCGGGGCACCCTGGACTCGGTCGTCGGCACCGCCCACATCAAGGATGTGCTGGCCGTCCCCGCCGACCAGCGGCGCCACCGCAGGGTCTTCCAGGTGATGCGCGAGCCGCTGCTCGTGCCCGAGTCCCTGACCGTGGACCGGCTGCTGGACCGGCTCGGCGGCCGGCGCACGATGGCGGTCGTCATCGACGAGTACGGCGGCACGGCGGGCGTGGCCACGCTGGAGGACATCGTGGAGGAGGTCGTCGGCGAGGTGCGGGACGAGCACGACCCGCACGAGACGCCCGACCTCGCTGCGGCCGGCGCGGACGAGCACGGCCGGGCCCTGTACTCGGCCGACGGCGCCGCCCGCACCGACCAGCTCGCGCGTGTGGGACTGCGCGTGCCCGAGGGACCGTACGAGACCCTGGCCGGTCTGGTCGCCACCCGGCTGGGCCGGATACCGCGGACCGGTGACTCGGTCGAGGTCGCCGGCTGGCGGCTGGACGTGGTGGACGCCTCCGGCCGCCGGGCGGCCCGGGTGCTGCTGCGCGCGCCGCTGGACGACGAACGCAGCCACGAGAGCCCGAAGGAGGCGCGATGACCGCCGTACAGCTGCTGATCGGGCTGGCGACGCTCGTCGTCAACGCCTTCTTCGTCGGCGCCGAGTTCGCGCTGATCTCCGTGCGCCGCTCGCAGATCGAGCCGCTGGCCCAGGAGGGCGACCGGCGGGCGAAGAGCGTGCTGTGGGGTCTGGAGCACGTCTCCGCGCTGCTGGCCGCCGCCCAGCTGGGCATCACGCTGTGCACGCTGGTCCTCGGTGTGGTCGCCGAGCCGGCGATCGCGCATCTGCTGGAGCCGGTGTTCCACGCGGTCGGGGTATCCGTGAGCGCGGGCCACGCGGTGTCCTTCGTGATCGCGCTGACCCTGGCGACGTATCTGCACATGCTGCTGGGCGAGATGGTCCCGAAGAACATCTCCCTGGCGGAGCCGGTGCGCAGCGCGCTGCTGCTCGGCCCGCCGCTGGTGGCGCTGTCCCGGGCGCTGCGGCCGGTGATCTTCACGATCAACGCGTTCGCCAACGGGCTGCTGAAGCTGCTGCGGGTGGAGGCGAAGGGCGAGGTCGCGGCGACCTTCACGGACGCCGAGCTGGCCGAGATCGTCAAGGACGCCGGCGAGGCCGGTCTGCTCGACGGCCGGGCCCAGGAGCGGCTGCACGACGCCCTGGAGCTGGGCAGCCGGCCGGTGCGGGACGTCGTGGTGCCGCTGGAGAAGGTCGTCTACGCGCGCGTGGGGGTCACCCCGGAGGAGCTGGAGCGGCTGACGGCCGAGTCGGGCTTCTCCCGGTTCCCGGTGGTCGACGTGGGCCGGCGGATCGTGGGCTACCTGCACGTCAAGGACGCCTTGGACGCCTCTCCCCGGGACATCCCGTTCCGCCTCCGGGACATGCGCTCCATCGCCCGTGTCCGCGAAAGCACCCCCCTGGACGACGTCCTCACAGCGATGCGCGGCAGCCGCACCCACCTGGCAGCGGTCCTCGGCGACGACGGCCGCCTGGCCGGCCTGGTGACCATGGAGGACGTACTGCGAGAACTCTTCGGCCAGCCGGCCTGAACCTCCCGCACATCCGGCGCCGAGGGCCGTGTCCGCACCGGGCGAGCGTATTCGGCGCCGAACCGGCGGGCGGCCGGCGGATACGTCCGGACCGGGCGGTCACGTACGGCGTCGGCCCCTGGCGGGCGGACAAGGCTGATCCCGGCGCGAGGGCAGGGTTCTGTCCCGGCGCGAGGACACGGCTGGCCCGGGCGGTCACGTACGGCGCCGGCCCCTGGCGAGTGGACAAGGCTGATCCCGGCCGAAAGGGCTGGACCGGGCGGGGAGGGTGAGGCTGGTCCCGGCGGACGGTAGAGCTGTGGCCCTGGCGGGCGGGTATGGCTGGGCCCGGCGCAGGTAGGGCCTTGGCCCCGGCAGACCATTACGGCTGGACCCGGCGGGCGGGCAGGTAGCGCTGTGGACCCGGGCGGGCGGTTATGGCTGGACCCAGCGGACAGGTAGGACCCTGGCCCTGGCAGGCCAATATGGCTGGACCTAGCAGGAGGGCACAGCACCGGACCCGGCGAGCAGCACCAGCCGGGCCTGGCGGACAGGACCGGCCAGGACTGTGGCCCTGGCGCACGGATACGGCTGGACCCGGCGGGCGGGTACGACTCTGGCCCCGGCAGGCCGATACGGCTGGACCCAGCAGGAGGGCACAGCACCGGACCCGGCGAGCAGCACCAGCCGGGCCTGGCGGACAGGACCGGCCAGGACTGTGGCCCTGGCGCACGGATACGGCTGGACCCGGCGGGCGGGTACGACTCTGGCCCCGGCAGGCCGATACGGCTGGACCCAGCAGGAGGGCACAGCACCGGACCCGGCGAGCGGCACCGACCAGGTCTGACGTGCGGGATCGGCCGGTCGGCCCTGACCCGGTCCGATCCGGCCTGCGTCGGCCCCCGGGCCCTGGTCCCCGGTCCTCGGTCCTCGGTCCTCGGTCCCGCAGGATTCAAGCCCCCGGTGCCTGGCCGGTCCGATTCGCCCCCGCTCGATCCGCCCGGTCCCGTCGGCCCGGTCGGCCCGGTCGGCTCGGGCCCGGGCTGGTTTCCGGGGGTGACCGACCGGCGGGTATGGCGGCGGGATAGCATCGCTGACGCCATGCAGACGAATCCCGCATCTCCGCCATACAGCAGCCTGGTCGCGGTCGGCGACTCCTTCACCGAGGGCATGTCGGACCTGCTGCCCGACGGTTCCTACCGGGGCTGGGCCGATGTGCTCGCCGCGCGGATGGCCGCCCGGACACCGAGCTTCCGGTACGCCAACCTGGCCGTGCGCGGCAAGCTGATCGGGCAGATCGTCGACGAGCAGGTGGACCGGGCGGCGGCCATGAACGCCGACGTGGTCACGCTGGTCGGCGGCCTCAACGACACCCTGCGGCCCAAGTGCGACATGGGCCGGGTGAAGGGCCTGCTGACCGAGGCCGTGGAACGCCTCGCACCGTCCTGCCGGCAGCTCGTGCTGATGCGCAGCCCCGGCCGCCAGGGCCCGGTGCTGGAGCGCTTCCGGCCGCGTATGGAGGAGCTGTTCGCCTGTGTGGAGGAGCTGGCCGCGAAGCACGGCGCGGTCGTCGTCGACCTGTACGGCGCGCCCGCGCTGGGCGATCCCCGGCTGTGGGACGTGGACCGGCTGCATCTGACGGCGGAGGGGCACCGCAGGGTCGCCGAGGCGGTGTGGCAGACGCTCGGGTACGAGCCGGAGGACACCGAGTGGCGGGTGCCGATGGCGGCCACACCCCCGCCCGGCTGGGTCACGCGCCGGGTCGCGGACGCCCGGTTCGCCCGGCAGCATCTGCTGCCCTGGATCGGCCGCCGCCTGACCGGCCGCTCCTCCGGAGACGGCCGGACAGGCGCCCACTTTAGCGCTGAGCTGGGCAAAGCCTTCTGGGTCACCCCCGCGGACCACACAAACCCCGGCCCTGTGACGGACTGGCGACGGGTGGGGCCCTGATATGTAGGGCGGTTTGTCAAGGCGTGCAGGGGTGACCTGCCCCCGAGGTAGTGGATGGGGGCTGGTGGGGGTCCGGGTGGGGTGCGTGTCAGCCCGGCCCACCACCGGGCCACGCCCGGGCTTGTGAGCGTGGGGGTGGTTTACGGGTCCATCGTGGCCAGGTTTCAGCAATGGGCCGGCAGGATGCGCGAGGAGGACATCCAGGTCGGCAGGGCGCACAGGTAGCCCGCGAGGACAACGAAGCCGCCGGCCAGGAGGCCGATGAGGGGTAGGCAGGCCGGTTCCGCGCTCAGTACTGGTGGCTCGGGTACTCGATGGAGCCGGCGTCGACGCCCTGATACCACGTCGCTTTGTCAGGTCGACGCCGGAGGAGGACTTCGACGCGATGGCGTTGGGCACGTCGTTCCACCTCGACGGGCAGGACACGGCGACGGCCGCGGACGCGATGAAGCGGTACTGCGGGCTGCTGGGCGCGCAGGAGAGGGAAGGGAAAACGCCGGCGCAGTGGCCGGCGACAAAGGAGCTGGCGAAGGACGACGCGGAGATGGTGATCGAGGACGGCATCTCCCGGTTCTGCCCGAAGCGCGTCAAGATTCTGAAGTCGGCCGTCGAGGGCAGCTATCTCTCGCCCTCCAGGGCGGACTCCAGCACTAGCGCCGCTTGCGCTTCTTCTTGCTCCGGTTGTCGGCGCTCGGCTTGGCACGGCTCGGCCGGCCGGGCGCCGTCGGGTTCGCCGCGGCCTCACGCAGGCCGATCCGGCGAGTCTGCCAGACAGTCAGCTCCCACAACCCGATCGCGACGCCGACTCCCACGACGCCGACGGGGAGGGAGCTGAAGTCGGCATCGGCGGGCTGCGGGGCCAGCCAGCCGCTCGGGTCGACCAGCAGGTCCTCGGTGGTGCCCGCGTCCTCCGTGCCGTTGCAGCCCATGCCGACGATGTCGGCGTGGGCCATCGGCCTGCCGTCGGTCCGCTTCAGCCTGCAGTGGTAGATCGGGCCGGTCTTGCCCTTGGTGGTGTACACCGAGGTGATCCGCACCTCGGTACGCTGCCCCTGGCTCTGCATCAGCGCGGCCTGGAAGACCAGCCCAGAGCCGAGCTCGACGGCCAGTCCGATGATCAGCCCGGCGAAGAACACCCACCCCTTGGTCGCGGTCGCCATCAGCACCGCGATCGCGAGGGCCACGGTCAGCACTCCGAGGATCAGCGCCGCCGGAAACCAGTCCGGGCTGGTGCCGAGCACGCCGATGCCCACCATCAGCAGGGGGACGAGCGCGGCTGTGCGGGCGAGCCGGCGCACCACGTGCGGCGGCCAGGCCACGTTCTTCCGCGACCCGGGCGCCATCAGCGGCCCTCGAACCGGCGCAGCCCGACCCGCCGGGACAGCCAGACCAGCAGCTCGAAGAGCACCAGTACCACCGGCAGGGCCCACGCGGCGATGTCGATCCCGCTGTAGTCCGTCTCGGCCAGCTCCGGCGCCGTCCAGCCGTGCGGGTCGACGAGCACGTCCTCGGTCTGCCCGACCTCCATCGGCCCGTCGCAGGAGTCGTTGCCCAGCTCGGCGTGCTTGAGCGGCTTGCCGTCCACCCGCCCCAGAAGGCAGGTGTATTCCGGCCCGTGCTTGCCCTGGTACGTCTTCACCGAGGTGACCCGCACCTCCACCCGCTGCCCTTGGTGCGCCATCACCTCTGCCTGCAGCACCGGCCCCGGCCCGGACAGCGCGGCGATCCCCACGATCACCCCGCCGACGATCAACCACCCGTTCGGCGCTGCGGTGATCATCAGCGAGAGAGTCGCGATCAGCGCGAAGGTCCCGAGCACCAGTCCGAGCCCGCTCCAGTCCGGATTGGCGGCCAGCAACGACAGCCCGACGATCATCGGCGGACCGAAAAACGCCATCGTGGTCAGCCGGCGGACCTGCCGGGACGAGGTGGCGGTGGCTATTCGAGGCACGGCGTCAGTGTGACGAACGGGGTCGTCAGGCTGAAGAGCGGGGTCCGTGACTACAGTCGTCGCTCTCGATGAGCACCTGCGATCCGAGCGATGTGGCATGCCTGGTGCACCGGGCACCGGCCCTGGCATGCCGAATGACCTCTAAATGTGGTGTCTCGGGACCTTGGTTACGCGAAGTCCTCGCAGGTGAGCCGCTGCGGGATGTCCGCGAGTGGTTCGGGTGGCTGGTCGGAGACGATCCGGTAGTCGCTTCCGGCGATCCGGCCGAGGGGCGGTCGGCCGCCGAGCGCGGCGTGCGATGAGATGACACACCTACTGCCCCACCGTAGGTCGGCGCCGTCCCAGTCCCGGCCGCCGGGACCGGTCAGTAGACGGCGAACCCCATCAGCACCAAACCCCAGGGCGCGAAGATCACTGGAACTGATATGAGCCAGCCCATCCTCCAGGAGGTCCTGGACCCGATGAAGACGCAGAACAGCGCCATCAGGATTGTGTAGATCAGGAAGGCGTATGCGATGACCACCGCGCCCGAACCCACCGTGCCTCCTCGTGAGATCTGCCGCGCGGATGACGGCAGTTCCCTCTCGACTCCCGGACTGCCATTTGAACATGTTCAAATCCTGTTGGGTCAAACGTTTCGGGAAGATGGCGTACGCAAGGTGGCGTGGGCAGCCGGCCGGTGCCGCGAGGCAGGGCCGCCGCGGCCGTAGGTGCATCGGCGTCTCGTGCTGCCACCCCTTGTACGTGCGCCGGGGCTGCTGCACTTACGGGCCCACGAGCCGTTGCGGATCGGGGCGTGGTGGACGGTGGCTCGCGACGCATCCCGCCCGGTTCCGGTCCATTCGACGTCGTACACGACAGGAGGAGCGAGAGCGAGACCCGATGCCGTCCCGGTTGCTGCCGGTAGGCAACGCCAAGGGCCGCGGAACGAGTGCCTGGGGAAACGGCACAGCCTCGATCGTCTTGACACCGAGGCCCATTCGACACGCCGGCAACATCACACGAAAAGAGCCTGGTCGACGACGTTCGCCGGTTCGCTATCGTGCCACCCGGCGATGGCCGCCCGGACAAGCGCCCGAAGCTGCTGCCGTACGAGGGCCAGGCGTAGCCTCCGCGCACGACGTGACGGGCCTCTCGTAGCTTCCGCCGAACCGGGGCCTGGCGCTGGCCTGCACAAACCACCAGTAGAATCCATACACGTGACTTCTGCCGCGCCCGCCAAGCCCCGCATCCCGAACGTCCTCGCCGGACGCTACGCCTCCGCCGAGCTCGCCACGCTCTGGTCCCCCGAACAGAAGGTGAAGCTGGAGCGGCAGCTCTGGCTCGCCGTGCTGCGGGCCCAGAAGGACCTCGGCATCGAGGTGCCGGACGAGGCGATCGCCGACTACGAGCGCGTCCTCGACACCGTCGACCTGGCCTCGATCTCCGAGCGCGAGAAAGTCACCCGGCACGATGTGAAGGCGCGGATCGAGGAGTTCAACGACCTCGCCGGGCACGAGCACGTGCACAAGGGCATGACCTCCCGTGACCTCACCGAGAACGTGGAGCAGCTGCAGATCCGGCTCTCGCTGGAGCTGATGCGCGACCGTACGGTGGCGGTCCTCGCGCGCCTCGGCAAGCTGGCCGGCGAGTACGCCGAGCTGGTCATGGCCGGCCGCTCGCACAACGTGGCCGCGCAGGCCACCACCCTCGGCAAGCGTTTCGCCACCGCCGCCGACGAGCTGCTCGTCGCCTACGGCCGCGTCGAGGAGCTGCTCGGCCGCTACCCGCTGCGCGGCATCAAGGGCCCGGTCGGCACCGCGCAGGACATGCTGGACCTGCTGGGCGGCGACGCGGCGAAGCTCGCCGAGCTGGAGAACCGGATCGCCGGGCACCTGGGCTTCGCGCAGGCGTTCACCTCGGTCGGCCAGGTCTACCCGCGCTCGCTGGACTACGAGGTCGTCACCGCCCTGGTGCAGCTGGCGGCGGCGCCGTCCTCGCTGGCCAAGACGATCCGGCTGATGGCCGGGCACGAGCTGGTCACCGAGGGCTTCAAGCCGGGCCAGGTCGGCTCCTCGGCCATGCCGCACAAGATGAACACCCGCTCCTGCGAGCGCGTCAACGGCCTGATGGTCATCCTGCGCGGCTACGCCTCGATGACCGGCGAGCTGGCGGGCGACCAGTGGAACGAGGGCGACGTGTCCTGCTCGGTGGTGCGCCGGGTCGCGCTGCCGGACGCGTTCTTCGCCCTCGACGGCCTGCTGGAGACCTTCCTGACGGTCCTGGACGAGTTCGGCGCCTTCCCGGCGGTCATCGCCCGTGAGCTGGACCGCTACCTGCCGTTCCTCGCCACCACCAAGGTGCTCATGGGCGCCGTGCGCGCCGGGGTCGGTCGTGAGGTCGCGCACGAGGCGATCAAGGAGAACGCCGTCGCCACCGCGCTCGCGATGCGCGAGCAGGGCGCCGAGCGCAACGACCTGCTCGACAAGCTCGCCGCCGACGGCCGTCTTCCGCTCGACCGTGAGCAGCTCTCGGCGCTGATGGCCGACAAGCTGTCCTTCACCGGTGCCGCCGCCGACCAGGTCGGTGTCGTCGTCGGCCGGATCGAGGAGATCGTGAAGCAGCACCCGGAGGCGGCCGGATACACCCCCGGGGCGATCCTCTGACCCGCTTCAGCCGGGAGGAACTGGAGGCCGCCCGCGACCGTCTCGTGCCGGACGTCGTCGCGGACGGCCTCGACATCCTCTTCTGTGGCATCAACCCAGGCTTGCTCACGGCGGCGACCGGTCACCATTTCGCCCGCCCGGGCAACCGCTTCTGGCCGGTGCTGCACCTGTCCGGCTTCACGCCGAGGCTGCTGAAGCCGGCGGAGCAGGGCGAGCTGCTGTCGTACGGGCTGGGCATCACGAACGTGGTGGCGCGGGCGACCGCGCGGGCAGACGAGCTGACCGCCGAGGAGTACGTCGAGGGCGGGCGGCTGCTCACCGCGAAGGTGGCGCGGCTGGCGCCGAGGTGGCTGGCCGTGGTCGGGGTGACCGCGTACCGGGCGGCCTTCGGTGAGCGCACGGCTCAAGTGGGACCGCAGGAGCGGACGTTCGGGGAGACCCGGGTGTGGGTGCTGCCCAATCCGAGCGGGCTGAACGCGCACTGGACGGCGCAGACCATGGCGGAGGAGTTCGCCCGGCTGCGGGCCGCCGCACGCGCCTGACGGTCACGGTCGCGGGCCCAGCGTCACGGCCACGCGCCCAGCGTCCTGGCCCCAGGCCCAGCATCACGGCCGCGCAGGCCAAGCCCCACAGCCGCGGACCCAGAGGTCACGACTGGAGACCCAGCGTCACGGTCACGGGCCCAACGGTCACGGCTGGAGACCCAGCGTCACGGCCACGCGCCCAGCGTCCTGGCCCCAGGCCCAGCATCACGGCCGCGCAGGCCCAGCATCACGGCCGCGCAGGCCAAGCCCCACAGCCGCGGACCCAGAGGTCACGGCCGGATACCCAGCGTCACGGTCACGGGCCCAGTGTCACGGCCGCAGGCCCAGCGTCACGGTCGGGGACTGCTCGACGGTGGCCGGGCGAAGGAGCCGGACCCGCTGCCGGCACCGCGCGGCCGGCGGTCACGGCGGAGGGGTCTCCGTGACCGTGGCCAGGAGGCGAATCTCGTCCGCGTCGTCCCGGTCGGCGACGCCGAGGGCGACCCAGCGGCCGGTCCCCGTCGCCTGCCACACGTCCAGTTCGTCGGTGAGCAGGCTGAGGCCGGCCCAGGGCTCCGGTATCTCCTCGCCCCGGCCCGCGCGCAACCGCACCGTCAGCTGACCCCAGGGAGCCTGCCGGCCCCAGCGCTCGTGCAGCCGCTCCGCTATGGCCTCCCGGTACGCCTGCAGGTCCTCCGCGGCCCGCTGCCGCTCCCCCGCGTCGCCCAGCGCTGTCCCATGGCTCGTCGCTAACTCCACGGTCCGGTGACCGGCGCCTGCCGGAACCGGCTCCGCGCGGCCGTCCTGCGGCGGGGACTCCCCCGCGCACAGCGACTCGATGACGGTCAGGCACTCCGCGATGTCCATGTGCTCCAGTAAAGCGGGCGGCACTGACAATTGGCGGGCCGTCAGGCGTCCCCTCGGTCGAGGCGCCAGGCGCCCGCGAGCAGCGCGGCCGTCGCCCACAGCGCGGTCACCGCGAGCCCGGTCCACGGGCCGAGGGCGCCGTCCCAGGTGCTGTGCAGGGCCACTTGACCGGCGCGGTCGGGCAGGAAGTCGGCGACGCCGGCGGACAGGTCGCCGACGACGAAGGACACGATCAGCACGAACGGGATCAGGACGGACAACGTGGCCACACCGCTGCGCAGCAGGGCCGCGAGTCCGGCTGCGAACAGCGCCATCAGCGTCAGCTGGAGGCAGCAGCCGGCGGCGCCGCGCAGCCCCTCGGTCCACGAGGGCCCGGAGGCGCCGAGAACCGCTTTGCCGACGAGCAGGGTGACCAGCCCGGTCAGGAGGCCTGCTGCCAGCACGGGCATGGCGATCGCCGTGGCCTTGGCGGCGAACCACCGCCGCCGGCCGGGCACCGCCGACAGTGTCAGCCGCAGCGCGCCGCCCCGGAACTCCGTCGCGACGGCCGTCGTCCCGAAGGCGATCGCGGCGATCTGGCCGAGGTTCACGCCGAAGAACACCGAGTACAGCGGGTCCGGGTCGGCGTCACCTGCCGCTCCGACGGCCGAGAACGCGGTGGTGACGAGGAGGATCGCGGCCAGAGCGCCGAGGAGCGAGGGCAGGGTACGGGTCTTGATCCACTCGGCGTGCAGCACGGGTGCGAACGGCATGGTCAGGCCTCCTGGGACAGTGCGGTGAACTCGGCCTCGGCCGCGGTCAGATCGAGGTAGGCCTCCTCCAGGGTGGCCTCCTGTGCGGCGAGTTCCAGGACGGGGATGCCGGCCTCGGCCAGGAGCCGGCCGAGGTCGTCCACGCGCGCGTGCCGCACGGTCCGGGTCCCGTCCGCGTCCCGGGCGGCGTCGAGGCCGTGGCGGGCGAGAAGGTCGTCCAGCGCGGCGGGGTCGGTGGTGCGGACGCGGACGTGGGGCCGTACGCGCGCGTGGATGAAGTCCTGGACCGGTGTGTCGGCCAGCAGCCGGCCCCGGCCGAGGATCACGAGGTGGTCGGCGAAGGCGGCGGTCTCGCCCATCAGATGGCTGGAGACCAGGATCGTACGGCCCTCGGCCGCGAGTCGGCGCAGCAGCGTCCGGATCCACACGATGCCCTCGGGGTCCAGGCCGTTGGCGGGCTCGTCGAGCAGGATCACCTCGGGATCCCCGAGCAGGGCGGCGGCGATGCCGAGCCGCTGGCGCATGCCGAGGGAGTACGTCCGTACTCGGCGCCCCGCCACCGTGGCCAGCCCGGTCTGCTCCAGCACGGCGTCGACACGGCGGTCCGGGATGCGGTTGCTCGTGGCCAGGGCGCGCAGATGGTCGCGGGCGGTGCGGGAGCCGTGCGCGGCGCGTGCGTCGAGCAACGCGCCCACCGTGCGCAGGGGTTCCCGCAGTCCGGCGTAGGCCCGGCCGCCGATCGTGGCGGTGCCCGAGGTGGGCCGGTCGAGGCCGAGGACGAGGCGCATGGTGGTGGACTTGCCGGCGCCGTTGGGGCCGAGGAAGCCGGTCACGCGGCCGGGGCGCACGCTGAAGCCGAGCCGGTCCACGGCCCGCCGTCCGCCGTACTCCTTGGTGAGGTCGCGTACGTCGATGCTGGTCATGGCATCAGCCTTGCCGTGCGGGGGACGCCGGGGCCTCCCCCGCCGGTGGAGATCCTCTCCCCCGTGCGGGGGAGGCCCGTTGTCAGTGCCGGCTGCGACGATGTCCGCATGGTCCACATGGTCCGCTTCCTGCGCCCGCTGCTGCGCGGGACGACGTACACGCGCCTGCTGCATCTGTGGGTGCCGATGCTGATCGTCAGCGTGTGGCTCTTCATCGACATGTCGACTCCCTGGGTGCCCGCGCTGGTCCTCGCCCCGGTCGGCCTGCTGCCCGCGGTGCGGCACGGCGAGGGCGTGCAGGCGCGGCTGCTGCTCACGCCGGGCGAGGCGGAGCCGGGCATCTCCGAGGCACCGTCGGCGACCTGGCGGGACCGGCTGCGCACAGTGCTGTGGCTGGAACTGCGGATGCTCCTGGGCGCGGTGGCGATGTTCGCCACGGTGTGGCTGCCGGCCACCGCCTTCGAACTGGCCCGCTGCGCCTGGGGTCATGCGCCGTCGCCCGAGTTGCCGCTGCTGGACGCCCTGCCGCCGCACCCCGCCTGGGCCCTGCTCACGCCGCTTCCTCTGCTTGCCCTGTACGGCGCGGTCGTCGGGCTCGGCGAGCTGATCACGGCCTGCGCGCGCCGCCTGCTGGGGCCGTCGGCGGCCGAGCGGCTGGCAGCGCTGGAGGAGCGCACCGAGCAGCTGCTGGAACGCACGCGTATCGCCCGGGAGTTGCACGACTCGATCGGGCACGCCCTGACGGTGGCGGTGGTGCAGGCCGGAGCGGCACGGGCGGCGGGCGATCCGGGGTTCACCGAGCGCGCGCTGGACGCCATCGAGGAGACCGGCCGGGCGGCCCTGGAGGACCTGGAGCGGGTGCTGGGCGTGCTGCGGGAGAGCGAGCGGCCGGTGAGCGCCCGGCCGACCCTGGCCGATGCCGGCCGGCTGCTGGAGTCGGCGCGCGCCTCCGGGGCGAAGGTCGACGCCGAGGTGACCGGTCCGCTCGCGGCCCTGCCGGGGCCGGTGTCCCGGGAGGGATACCGCATCCTGCAGGAGGCGCTCACCAATGTGCTGCGGCACGCGGGAGCCGTGCCCGTGCGGGTCCGGGTCGCGGTGAGCGACGGCCTGCTGGCCCTGGAGGTCCGCAATCCGCTGCCGGCCCCGATACCCGGCCCCGGCCGGGGCAGCGGCCTGCGCGGCATACGCGAGCGGGCCGCCCTCCTCGGGGGCAGCGCCCGTACCGGCCCGGACGAGGGCGACTGGCAGGTGCGGGCGGAGCTGCCGCTGAGGTGATCTACGCTGGCCGGATGCCGGTCACCGTACTCCTCGTCGACGACGAACCGCTCGTCCGCGCGGGGCTGCGGGCCGTACTGGCGGCGCAGCCCGACATCGAGGTGGTGGGTGAGGCGGCCGACGGGGCCGCGGTGATCCCGCTGGTGCGGCAACTGCGGCCGGACGTGGTCGCCATGGACGTACGGATGCCGCTGCTGGACGGGATCGAGGCCACGCGCGCGGTGCTGCGCACGGTGGCCGATCCGCCGAAGATCCTCGTGGTGACCACCTTCGAGGACGACGAGTACGTGTACGAGGCGCTGCGCGCGGGCGCCGACGGGTTCCTGCTGAAACGGGCCCGGCCGGCCGAGATCGTGCACGCGGTACGGCTGGTGGCGGAGGGCGAGTCCCTGCTCTTCCCGGCGTCCGTACGGCGCCTCGCCGCCCGGTACGGCGACGGCGGGCGCCCGGCGCGGGCCGCGCTGGAGCGGGCCCGGCTGACGGAGCGGGAGGCGGAGGTGCTGCGGCTGATGGCGCGCGGCCTGTCGAACGCGGAGATCGCCGCCCGGCTGGTCGTGGGCACGGAGACGGTGAAGTCGCATGTGAGCGGTGTCCTGGCGAAGCTCGGTGCGCGCGACCGGACCCAGGCGGTAATCGCGGCCTACGAATCGGGGTTCGTGGCACCGGGCTGAGCCGTGCCGGCGGCCCTGGTGCGTGCACCCCCGGCACTCGCCGGGGTGCGTCCGGCCGAGTACGATCCGCCCAACACCCCCCGCGAGCTGGAAGGACGGACGGTGGCGCAGCTGACCGGCGGCGATCCCTCGCTGCTGCGAAGGATCAATTCCGCGGTGGTGCTGCACGCGCTGCGCGCCACGGACTGCGCGACGCTCACCGAGATCACCCGGGTCACCGGACTGTCCCGGCCGACCGTCGAGGGCGTCGTCGAAGGGCTCATCGAGGGCGGGCTGGTCGTGGAGACGGCCGCCGACGAGGGCACCGCGCGCCGTCAGGGGCGGCCCGCGCGCCGGTTCCGGTTCCGGGCCGAGGCGGGGCATCTGCTGGGCCTGGAGATCGGGCCGCACCGGGTCGCCGCGCTGCTGTCCGACCTGGACGGGCGGGTGCTGGGCGCGCAGGCCAAGGAGGTCGACGAGACGGCTCCGGCGGACGAGCGGCTGGACCGGCTGCGCGGCACGGTCGCCGAACTGCTGCGCCGGGCCGGCGTCGCGCGTGGCTCGCTGCGGGCGGTCGGCGTGGGCACGCCGGGCATCGTGGAGACCGACGGCACGGTACGGCTGGGCACGGCGCTGCCCGAGTGGACCGGGCTGAAATTGGGCGAGCGGCTGAGCCGATCCTTCAAGTGCCCGGTGCTGGTGGAGAACGACGCCAACGCGGCGGCCGTCGCCGAGCACTGGAAGGGCGTGGCGACCGGCTCCGACGACGTGGTGTTCGTGCTGGCGGGGCTGAGTCCGGGCGCGGGTTCGCTGATCGGCGGGCGGCTGCACCGGGGGTACGGCGGGGCGGCCGGGGAGATCGGCGCGCTGCATCTGCTGGGCCGGGAGGCGACCCCGGAGACGCTGCTGTCCACCACCGACGAGCCGTTGCACCCGCTGGACGAGCAGGCGGTCGCCGAGGTGTTCGCGCTGGCCCGCAAGGGCGACCAGCGGGCGCGGGCGGCTGTCGAGCGGTTCATCCAGCGGCTTGTGCACGACGTGGCCGCGCTGGTGCTGGCGCTCGATCCCGAGCTGGTCGTGATCGGCGGCTGGGCGGCCGGTCTGGACGGCGTCCTGGAGCCGCTGCGCCGCGAACTGGCCCGCTATTGCCTGCGGCCGCCTCAGGTGGCCTTGTCCTTGCTGGGCGAGGCTGCTGTGGCGACGGGGGCGCTGCGCTTGGCTTTGGCGCATGTGGAGGAGCAGCTGTTTGCTGTGGACGGCTCGGTGACGCGGCGTTGAGCTTCGCCGTGGTGGTGCGGGTCGTCGTGCCGGCGCGGCGCCGTCGTGGCCGTTCGCGCCCACGCGGCGGAGCCGCATATCAGATGCAGCCCCGCGCCCCTTGGGGAGTTGGCCGCGCCCGGCGCTTCCGAGATGCCCGGGCTGAGGCAATCCCCGCGCCCCAGCCGGAACTGGGGCGCGCGGGTGGTCAGGAAGCCCTGCGCTCCGGGTCGTGGTGTATCTCCACGCCCGCCGCGTCCCCGAAGGTCAGCCGGCAGGTGTCGGCGCGGTAGGTCGCGACGGACAGGGCGGCGGTGCGGCCCTCGGCGACGAAGCGGGTGGTGACGACCAGGACGGGTGAGCCGGGGAGGCGGTCGAGTTCCTTGGCGTCGTCCGCACGGGCGGAGCCCAGTTCGACGGAGCGGTCCTGCCCCTCCAGGGCCAGGTGCTGGAGTTCGCGCAGCACCGCACGCGCGCGTGCCGGGCCGGACGGGGTGTCGATCGCGGTGAGGTCGGGTACCGACGCCGCCGGGATGTAGAGCAGTTCGGTGGCGACCCGCTGGCCGTGGGACATCCGGGTCCGGCGCACCGTGTGGACGGGCTCGTCCGCACCGGTCTCCAGGGCCGTGGCGACAGCCGCGGGCGGGGCCGACCGTTCGATGTCGACGGTCTGCCAGGCGTCCCCGGCGGCGCCCGGCCAGGCGTGCTGCTCGGTCCCGACGGCCACGCCGACGCGCGGCGGCGCCACGGTCGTACCGACCCCGCGGCGGCGCTGCAACCGGCCCTCCAGCTCCAGTTGTTCGAGTGCCTGGCGGAGCGTGGCGCGGGCCACGCCGAAGCGGGCGGCGAGGTCACGCTCGTTGGGCAGGATCTCGCCGACCGAGAACTCGGAGTCCAGTGCCTCGCTGAGCACGGTCTTGAGATGCCAGTACTTCGGTTCCGGCACCGATTCCAGCTGCGTGGTCCCCACCCTGTCCTCCGCAAGAGCCGTGGTCCGGCGGTTTTTAGCGCCCTTGTTTATTAAAGGTTGTTGCACTTCTCTGCGACCATAGGGCGGCCGTCACCCTTGGTCAAGACCAATCCACGGGCTCGGACGGGGACGGTGCCGTGTGTCAGCGGGCGGTGAGGTGCCGGAGCTTGTCCGGGTTGCGGACGATGTACACGGTCGTGACGCGGCCGTCGGCGATCTCCAGTTGGAAGAGGTTGTCGGGCTGGTCGCCGTGCATGACCAGGACGGCCGGGCCGCCGTTGGCCTCCACGAAGCGGTACGACATCTCCGCCGGGGCCGTCGGTACGGTGGCGGCCAGGAAACGGCCGACCTTGTCGGCGGTGTGCATGATCCGGCTCGGTGTCTTGGCCTTGCCGCCGCTGTCGCCGACCAGGCGCACGTCGGGGGCGAGCAGCGCCATGAGCCCGTCCAGGTCGCCCTCCGAGGCCGCAACCAGGAAACGCTCGGTCATCTCGCGCCGCTGGGCGGGGTCGACCTCGTAGCGCGGCCGGCGTTCCTCGACGTGCCGGCGCGCCCGCCCGGCGAGCTGTCGTACGGCCGGCTCGCCGCGGTCGAGCAGCGTGGCGATCTCGGCGTACGGGTAGCCGAACGCCTCTCTGAGCACGAAGACGGCCCGCTCCAGCGGGGACAGCGACTCCAGGACGACCAGGACGGCGAAGGAGACGCTGTCGGCGAGCAGGGCGCGGTCGGCGGCGTCCGGGGCGGTGTCGCCGAACTCGGTGACATAGGGCTCCGGCAGCCATGGACCGACGTACGCCTCGCCGCGCGCCCGCACCTGGTGGAGGCGGTCGATCGACAGGCGGGTGGCGATGCGCACGAGGTAGGCGGCCGGTTCGCGGACCGCCGCGCGGTCGGCGCCGGACCAGCGCAGCCAGGCGTCCTGGACCACGTCCTCGGCGTCGGCGATCCGGCCGAGCATGCGGTAGGCGACCCCCATGAGCAGGGGCCGGTGTTCTTCGAAGACGTCGGTCGCGGTGTCGGCGCTCACGGGACCATCATCGGGCACGCACCGCACGGGGCCGGTTCCGCCCCTCCCTCTCGCGGCACCCCCTCCCGAGCGCCCCGAGCGTCCGGTCGGCCCGCCGACACGCGCGCGGCGCGTCCGGCCGTAATCGGCCCGTCCGGCGCCCGTGCGGATCACAATGACCGCGGACCGCCGGGGGTCGGCGGCCGGTGTGCGGGAGGTGGCCGATGCGGTACGGGGTGCTGGGCACGGGCGAGGTGGGCCGTACGCTGGCGGGCCGGCTGGTGGAGCTGGGGCACGAGGTGACCCTCGGATCGCGCACCAAGGACAATCCGGTCGCGCAGGAGTGGGCCACCGCTGCGGCGGGCCGGGCCCATGCGGGTACGTTCGCGGAGGCGGCCGCGGCGGGCGAGCTGATCATCAACGCGGTGAGCGGCCGGGTGGCGCTCGACGCCCTGCGGGCGGCCGGCGCGGAGCACCTCGACGGCAAGGTCCTGGTGGACGTGTCCAATCCGCTGGCCTTCGAGGACGGGCAGCCTCGCCTGGACCCGGTGGAGTCGGACAGCGTGGGCGAGCAGATCCAGCGGGCGTTCCCGCACGCGCGCGTGGTGAAGTCGCTGAACACGGTCAACTGTCAGGTGATGGTGGATCCCGGGCGGGTGCCGGGCGCGCACAACGTCTTCGTGAGCGGTGACGACGCCGGGGCCAAGGCGCAGGTGACGGCGCTGCTCGGAGAGTTCGGCTGGCCGGCGGCGCGGGTGCTGGACCTGGGCGGGATCCGGTCGGCGCGGGCGGTGGAGATGTATCTGCCGCTGTGGCTGACGCTGTTCCGGAACTCCGGCAGTGCGGACTTCAACATCGAGGTGCGCCGGGCGGGTTGATCGCTCGGGGTCACCAGGGGCTACCGGGCGGTAGTAATTGCTGACAAGCTGTCTACGGCGTCCGCCGGTATCCGCCCAGACCGTCGACAGCAGCCCGACCGTCCGTCAGCACCCAGACGAGGAGCACCCCCATGTCCACCACCGTCTCCTTCCCGGTCCCCGGTCCGCACGGCCCGAAGGACGTGACCGTGTCCTACACGCGCGTGGGGCGCGGCGAACCGCTGGTCCTGCTGCACGGAATCGGCCACCACCGGCAGGCCTGGGACCCGGTCGTGGACATCCTCGCCACCGAGCGGGAGGTGATCGCCGTGGACCTGCCGGGCTTCGGCGCCTCGCCGGGCCTGCCGGACGGCCTCGGCTACACCCTGCCCGCCACCAACACCGTGCTCGGCACCCTGTTCGAGGTGCTGGAGCTGGACCGCCCACACGTCGCGGGCAACTCGCTGGGCGGTCTGCTCGCCCTGGAGCTGGGCCGGGAGAAGCTCGTACGGTCCGTCACGGCCCTGTCCCCCGCCGGATTCTGGACCGAGGCCGAGCGCCGGTACGCCTTCACGGTGCTGCTCACGATGCGGGCCGTCGCCCAGCGGATGCCGGTGCCGCTGGTGGAGCGGCTGTCGCGTACGGCGGCCGGGCGTACGGCGCTGACGAGCACGATCTACGCCCGGCCCGCGCGCCGCGCGCCCGAGGCCGTGGTGGCCGAGACGCTCGCGCTCGTGGGCGCCACCGGGTTCGACGCGACGCTGCGGGCGGGCCGGGCGGTCCGGTTCACCGACGAGCTGTCGGGCCTGCCCGTCACGGTGGGCTGGGGCACCCGGGACCGGATCCTCGTGCGCCGGCAGGGCGTGCGCGCCAAGCAGATGATCCCGCACGCCCGCCTGGTGCGGCTGCCCGGCTGCGGCCACTGCCCGATGAACGACGATCCGGCACTGGTAGCCCGGGTCATCCTGGACGGCAGCCGCTGACCAGGGCCAGGTGATCGGCGCGCACGGAAACCCCGGGTGAACCTCCGGCCCGCGGCCGGTTGTTCACTTCGGGTTCGCGTGCGCGCCGCGACGCCCCAGTAGGTGTGGCTGTGCACACTGGCCGGATCCCGCCCCTGGAGGCACAGCCATGTCCCACCGTCCGTTCCCCGGCCGCCGCAGCGTGCTGCGCGGCTCCCTCGCCACATCGGCGGCCCTGACCCTGCCCATGGGCCTCGGTACGGCCCCGGCGTTCGCCCGCTCCGGACGCCCCCAGGCGAACTGGGGCGTGCAGGCCGGCGACGTGACCACCGGCTCCGGTCTGGTGTGGGTGCGCTCGGACCGGCCGGCCCGCATGATCGTGGAGACCGCGGCCACCGAGTCGTTCCGCAACCCGCGCAGATGGCACGGACCGCTGCTCGGCGCCGGCACGGACTTCACCGGCACCACGCGGCTGCACGGGCTGCCCGCGGGCGAGCAGATCCACTACCGCGTGCTGCTCGCCGACCCGGACGACCCGAGCCGCACCGGCGAGCCGGTGACCGGCACCTTCCGCACGGCGCCCGTGAAGCGGCGCCACGGGGTGCGGTTCGTGTGGTCGGGCGACCTCGCCGGACAGGGCTGGGGCATCAACGAGTCCATCGGCGGCTACCGGATCTTCGACGCGATGGCCAAGGTCGACCCGGACTTCTTCCTGTGCAGCGGCGACAACATCTATGCCGACGGCCCGATCTCGGCCACCGCCACCCTGCCCGACGGCAGCGTCTACCGGAACGTCACCACCGAGGAGAAGTCGCACGTCGCGACCACCCTCGCCGACTACCGGGGCAACTTCCGCTACAACCTGCTGGACAAGGCGCTGCGCCGGTTCAACGCCCAGGTACCCAACATCATCCAGTGGGACGACCACGAGGTCCGCAACAACTGGTACCCGGGCGAGGTGATCGGCACCGGCACCCCCTACCCGGCGGGCACGAAGCTCGACGACCTGGCGCTGCGCTCCCGGCAGGCCTTCTCCGAGTACTTCCCGATCTCCACGATCAGCGGCCGCCCGGACGGCCGGATCTACCGCGTCGTCAACCACGGTCCGCTGCTGGACGTGTTCGTGCTCGACATGCGCACCTACCGCAACGCCAACTCCCCCGACAACCAGACCACGGACCCGGTCGGCATCCTCGGCCGCGAGCAGCTGGAGTGGCTCAAGCGGGAGCTGGCCAAGTCCCGCGCGGTGTGGAAGGTGATCGCCAACGACATGCCCCTCGGCCTGGTCGTGCCCGACCCGGTCGAGGGCAAGCCGAACTTCGAGGCGGTCTCGCAGGGCGACCCGGGCCGGCCGCTGGGCCGGGAGCTGCAGATCGCCGAGCTGCTGCGGTTCATCAAGCACCGGAAGATCACCGGCACGGTGTGGCTGACGGCCGATGTGCACCACACCTCCGCCCAGCACTACGACCCGTCGCGGGCCGCGTTCAAGGACTTCGAGCCGTTCTGGGAGTTCGTCTCCGGCCCGCTCAACGCCGGTGCCTTCCCGGCCAACGCGCTGGACGGCACGTTCGGCCCGGACCGGGTGTTCGTGAAGGCGCCGACGACGGCCAACGTCTCGCCTGCCCAGGGCTACCAGTTCTTCGGCGAGGTCGACATCGACGGCGACAGCGGCGAGCTGACGGTCCGGCTGCGCGAGTACGACGGCACCGTGCTGTTCACGCAGACCCTCCAGCCGGGCCGCGTCGGCCAGTAGGCAGCGGCGGGTACGCTTCACTTCACACCGTGCCGCGCTACGGCGTCATCCCCCGGAGCGCGGCAGGGTCCCGCTGCGCCGAGGTTCGGTTGACGGTGGGACCGTAGAAAACGGAACAATCGGGGCGGAGCATGCTTTACCCATCGGTCACAAAGCGTTCGTGATCACGCAACACCCTTCCTTCACAGTGGGTCCATGACTCCAGAGATGTCCGATGTGACCCGGGCGAGGCACGGACGCCCCGTGCACCACTGGCGGCGCGACGTCGTCGAACTCGCCGCCCTCTTCACGGCCGTCGCGGTCGCCGACGGGGTGGCGAACCTGATCGGGCACGGGCCCGGCGGCCCCGGCCTGCTGGTGATCTCGGCGCTCGTGCTGGCCGCGACGGCGGGCTTCCACACCTGGTGGGCACGGCGCCACGGCCACGCGCCGCCGGCCGACGATACCGGTGCCCGGCCGGCCGCCGAGACGCGGTCGGCCGGGCCCGCCGAGCAGCCCGGCACCGCCGCGGACGACCTGGCCGGCGCCACCGCGCTGTGGCGGATGCGGACCACCGTCAAGGACGAGCCGGGCTCGCTGGCGGCGCTGTGCACGGCGCTCGCCGTACGGCACGTCGACATTCTCAGCCTGCAGACCCACCCGCTGGCCGAGGGCACCGTGGACGAGTTCCTGCTGCGGGCGCCGGGCACGCTGGAGGCGGCCGGGATCACCCGGGCCGTCACGCTGGCCGGGGGCAGGTCCACCTGGATCGAGCGGGCCGACGCCCATGACCTGGTCGACGCCCCCACCCGGGTGCTGGGGCTCGCCACCCGTACCGCGCTGGACGCGGCCGAACTCCCTTTGACGCTACGCCAGTTGCTGGGCCGCTGCACGATCCGCTCGCTGCCCGGGACGCCGGCCGGCGGAGGCCGTGGGCCGGCGCCGGTGCCGGTCGAGGGGGTGCTGGAGGACACCGTGATGCGGCTGCGCGCTCCGGAGGGCGGCGTGCTCACCGTGGAGCGGCCGTATCTGCCGTTCACGCCGACCGAGTTCGCACGGGCCCGGGCGCTGGTGGAGCTGGACAACCGGCTCGGCCCGCGCATCCCGCGCGGTGAGGACGTGCTGACGCTCCCCGAGGGGTCCGACATCACCGTCCGCCGGGTCGACACCGGTGACCTGGCGGCGGCGAAGGCGATGCACGAGCGGTGCTCGCCGCGCACCCTCGGCATGCGCTACCACGGCCCGGTCGGCGACGCGGACCGCTATCTGAACCACCTGCTCAGCCCGCGCTTCGGACGGACGCTGGCCGCGCAGAGCGCCTCCGGCCGCATCGTCGGCCTCGGGCATCTGCTGTGGGACGGCGACGAGACCGAGGTCGCGCTGCTGGTCGAGGACGACTGGCAGCAGCGCGGCATCGGCGCCGAACTGCTCGGCCGGCTCGTGGCGATGGCCGTGGAGGCCGGCTGCGCGAGCGTCTATGCCGTCACGCAGGCGTCCAACACCGGCATGGTCGCCGCGATGCGCGGCCTCGGGCTGCCCCTCGACTACCAGATCGAGGAGGGCACGCTCGTCATCACGGCCCGCCTGGACACGGCCCCGGCGGTCTCTTCCGCACAGCTCGGTGAGCGGGCCCACCGCGACTGACCGACGATCCGCTCAGCCGAATCCGCCGCGACGGCGCTCAGCCACGAACGCGCTGTCCGGCGGTGTCCAGCCCGGCGTTCCCCACCGCCGGCCGCCGCGGCGGAGCGCCCAGCGCCTGGTCCAGGTCCGTCCACAGGTCGTCCACGTCCTCCAGGCCCACCGACAGCCGTAGCAGCCGGTCGCTCACGCCCGCGCCGCGCCGGTCGTCGGCGTCGACGATGCGGTGGCTGATGGACGCGGGGTGCTGGATGAGGGTGTCGACGCTGCCGAGGCTCACCGCCGGGGTGACGAGCCGGACCCGGGAGATGACGTCGTGCGGGTCGCCGTACACCTCGAAGGCGATCATCGCGCCGCCGAGCCGCGGGTAGTGGACGCGGGCCACGCGCGGGTCGTCGGCGAGCCGGCGGACGAGTCCGGCGGCGTTCGCGGAGGCCGCCCGTACCCGCACGGGGAGCGTGGACAGTCCCCGGAGCAGGAGATAGCCCGCCAGCGGATGCAGGACGCCGCCGGTGGCGAATCGTATCTGCCGGAGCCGGCCCGCGAACTCCTCGTCGCAGGCGACCACTCCGGCCAGCACATCCCCATGGCCGCCGAGGTACTTGGTGGCGCTGTGCAGCACCAGCCGGGCGCCCTGCTCGGCCGGGCGTTGCAGGACGGGCGTGGCGAAGGTGTTGTCGGCGAGCAGCGGCACCGAGCCGCAGGCGTGGGCCACGGCCCGCAGGTCGAGTTCGGCGAGGGTCGGGTTCGCCGGGGACTCGACCAGCACCAGACCGGTGTCCGGGCGCAGCGCGTCGCTGATCCCGGCCGGGTCGGTCCAGGTGACCTCCGTACCGAGAAGCCCGGCGGTCAGCAGATGGTCGCTGCAGCCGTACAGCGGCCGTACGGCGACGACGTGCCGCAGGCCCATGGCCGACCGGGCGAGGAGGACGGCGCTGAGCGCGGCCATACCGCTGGCGAAGGCGACCGCGGACTCGGTGCCCTCCAGGCGGGCCAGGGCGGTCTCGAAGCGGGCGACGGTCGGATTGCCGAGACGGCCGTAGACGGGCGGTCCGACCGGGTCGGCGCCGTCGGTCGCGAAGGCGTCGATGCGGGCGGCCTCGGCGCGGCTGTCGTAGGAGGGGTAGGTGGTGGACAGGTCGATCGGCGGGGCATGCAGGCCCTGGCGGGCGAGATCGTCGCGGCCGGCGTGCACGGCCTCGGTGGCCAGGGCTCGCGCTGCGGCCGACGCTCTTGGTGCGGTGCGTACGTCGTCGTAGGCACCGGTGCTCGCTGTGTCCATGCGCGGAAGGGTGAACAGTGAACGGTTTCGCGGGACGATACGCCGTGTTACGTTCGGCCAATGGCCGAATCTGTCGTACTGGATCCGGTGGACCTCCATCTGCTGCGGCTGCTGCAGAACGACGCCCGGACGACCTACCGCGACCTCGCCGAGCAGGTGGGGGTCGCGCCGTCGACCTGTCTGGACCGGGTGACCCGGCTGCGCCGCTCGGGCGTGATCCTCGGCCACCGGCTCCAGCTCGATCCGGCCAGGCTGGGCCGCGGGCTCCAGGCGTTGCTGTCCGTGCAGGTACGGCCGCACCGGCGGGAGCTGGTCGGGCCGTTCGTGGAGCGGATCCGGGCGCTGCCGGAGGCGCGCACGGTGTTCCATCTGACCGGGCCGGACGACTATCTGGTCCATGTGGCCGTCGCGGACATGGCCGATCTGCAGCGGCTGGTGCTGGACGAGTTCACGGCACGGCGGGAAGTGGCCCGGGTGGAGACCCGGTTGATCTTCCAGCAGTGGGAGTGCGGGCCGCTGCTGCCGCCCGGCCACGCCCAGAGCTGAATCCCCTCGAACGTGGGTGACGCGGAGATCGTCCTCGTACGAGGATGGGCGGCATGTCTGAGACCAAGAGCCCGCTGCTGCCCCGCCAGGTGGCCGACGCGTATGTGGACGCCCTCATCGCCCTCGACCCGGTCACCGGTACCTATCTCGGTGTGAAGGAGAGTTCGAGCCGACTGCCCGACTACTCGCCCACGGGCCAGGAGGCGCTCGCGGAACTGGCGCGGACCACGCTCGCCCGGCTCGACGAGGCGGAGCGGCAGCCCGGCGCGGACAGTGACGTGGAACGCCGCTGCGGACGGCTGCTGCGCGAGCGGCTGACCGCCGAACTCGCGGTCCACGAGGCCGACGAGCATCTGCGCGCGATCGGCAACATGAGCACCCCCGGCCACTCGGTGCGGGACGTCTTCACGGTCACCCCGTCCGAGACCGAGGAGGACTGGGCGGCGATCACCGAGCGGCTGCGCGCGGTGCCCGGCGCGCTCGCGGGCTACCGTGCCTCACTCCAACTGGGCCTGGACCGCAAGCTGTTCGCGGCGCCGCGGCCGACCGCCACCTTCATCGAGCAGCTCACCGAGTGGATCGACACCGACGGCTCGGGCCGCGGCTGGTACGAGGACTTCGCCGCCGCCGGCCCGGACGCGCTGCGCGCCGAGCTGGACGAGGCGGCCCGCGCCGCGACCGCCGCTCTGGTGGAGCTGCGGGACTGGCTGCGGGACGTGTACGCGCCGGCGATCGAGGGCACGCCGGACACGGTGGGCCGTGAGCGGTACGCCCGCTGGTCGCGCTACTTCAACGGCACCGACCTGGACCTGGACGAGGCGTACGCGTACGGCTGGGCGGAGTTCCACCGGCTGCTCGGCGAGATGAAGCAGGAGGCGGCGAAGATCCTGCCCGGCGCCGAGACGCCGTGGGTGGCGCTCGCGCACCTGGACGAGCACGGCCGGCACATCGAGGGCGTGGACGAGGTCCGCGACTGGCTCCAGGGGCTGATGGACCAGGCCATCGCGGACCTGGACGGCACACACTTCGAACTCGCCGAGCGGGTACGGAGGGTGGAGTCCCGCATCGCGCCGCCCGGTGGCGCCGCGGCGCCGTACTACACGGCCCCCTCGGAGGACTTCTCACGCCCCGGCCGCACCTGGCTGCCGACCATGGGCCAGACCCGCTTCCCGGTCTACGACCTGGTGTCCACCTGGTACCACGAGGGCGTGCCCGGACATCACCTCCAGCTCGCGCAGTGGGCGCACGTGGCCGAGAACCTCTCGCGCTACCAGGCCACGATCGGCATCGTCAGCGCCAACGCGGAGGGCTGGGCGCTGTACGCGGAGCGGCTGATGGACGAGCTGGGCTATCTGAAGGGCCCCGAGGAGCGGCTCGGCTATCTGGACGCGCAGATGATGCGGGCGGTCCGGGTGATCGTGGACATCGGCATGCACCTGGAGCTGGAGATCCCTGCGGATTCGCCGTTCCACCCCGGTGAGCGCTGGACGCCGGAGCTGGCGCAGGAGTTCTTCGGTTCGCACAGCAGCCGGCCGGCGGACTTCGTGGAGAGCGAGGTGACCCGGTATCTGACGATCCCGGGCCAGGCGATCGGCTACAAGCTCGGTGAGCGGGCGTGGCTGCTGGGCCGGCAGAAGGCGAGCGAGCGGCACGGCGACGCCTTCGATCTCAAGGCCTGGCACATGGCCGCGCTGTCGCAGGGCTCGCTGGGCCTGGACGACCTGGTGGACGAGCTGTCCCAGCTCTGACGCCCCGCGTCGACGCCGGAGTCCCCCTCGGAGTCGATGACCTCCCCGGTGATCCAGCGCGCCTCGTCGGTGGTGGCCGGACGATGAGGCGGGCGGGGCCGTCGGGGAGGCCACGGCGCCCGGCGGGGAACCGGGCAGTGCCGGGCGCGTGCGCCTCGCCGGTGGCGTGACCGGTGTCCACGGGGCCGGGGCGGACGGCGTCGGCAGTGATCCCCCGGTCGCTGAGCGTCCCGGCCAGGGACCGGGGGATCGAGGCGAGCGCGCCCTTCCGCAGGGTGTGGGCGAGATCCCCCGGCATCCCGTCGGCGATGTCCTGCCGGCGGTCATCAGCACGACCCGCCCGCCGGGAGCGCCCGCCGGCGGTACGGCGCGCGAGCGGGCACAGGCCTGGACGAGCAACAGCACCGACCGGGTCCCGACGGCCCCGTGCGTGTCCAGCAGCGCGGCGTCGGTCCACGCGGCCGACCACCGGGCCGCAGCACGCCCGATCCCGGCCCGCCGGCCCTGGTGACCAGCGCGGTACGACCACGCGAGCGAATCGCGGTGGGGCCGGGGCCGCGCCCCCAGCCTCACCCCGGCCTCCCGGCCCCCGCCGCTCCGCCGGCCGGCCCACCCCCGGTGGCGTCGCCGACGTGCGGGTCGCTAGCTGGTGGCGGAGGAGGTGGGGCCGCATGGAGGAGTGGTCGGTGGAGCGGGGGGCGTTGCGGACGCCTCGGGCCGCGGGGCTGGCGGGAGTCGCCTTCGCGTTGTTGCTGGCGGCGGCCATCGTCCTCGTACGGCTGGGCATTCCGCAGGGGGCCGACGCCATGACCGCACAGGGGTTCACGGACTCCACCCGGCGGAATGCGGTGCGCACGGCCCTCGCACTGGTGCCGTTCGCCGGGATCTTCTTCCTCTGGTTCATCGGCGCCGTACGGGCGCACGTCGGCGCGGTCGAGGACAAGTTCCTCGCCACCGTCTTCCTCGGCAGCGGGCTCGTCTTCACCGCCACGCTGTTCGGCGCCGCCGCCGCGGCCGGTGCCGTACTCGCCGTCACGCACCCCAGTGGCACCGCGCCGGGCCTCGTGTCCTGGGACTTCGGCCGCCACCTCGCGTACCTCCTGCTGACCGAGTACGCCATGCGGATGGCGGCCGTCTTCGTGTGCTCCCTGTCGGTGATGGGCCGGCGCCTCGGCGTGCTGCCCCGCCCGCTCACCGTGCTCGGCTTCCTCACCGCCCTCACCCTGCTCGTCACCGCCTCGAACGTGCCCTGGGCGGAACTGGTGTTTCCCGCGTGGTCACTGGTGCTCAGCGGATACATCCTGGCCGTGAGCGGTCGCGCCCGTTGACCCGGATGGGGTCTCAAGACGGGCGCGTTCCCTGTACGGCTCTCATGCTGGCGAGCGGGACATGACCACCGTCCGGGACGGCCGCACCCACCGCGGGGCGCCCACCGGACCTGGCCGCGGGAAGAGCGGAGCGTCGATGAGGCTCGTCGTGGATCTCAACAAATGTCAGGGGTACGCCCAGTGCGCGTTCCTCGCCCCCGACGTCTTCGCCCTGCACGGCGAGGAGTCGCTGGTCTACAACCCGAACGCACCCGAGGAGCAGCGGGAGCGGCTCGCCCGCGCCGTGGCCGCCTGCCCGGTGCAGGCGATCCTGGCCGACGGGCTCGACGACCTGGCGGGTGAACCGGGGAGCGGATCCGGCCGGGAGGCGTCCGATGGCCGCTGACTACATGGACTGGCTCAGGCGCGAAGGGCGGATCGTGATCGTCGGCGCCTCCCTCGCGGGCCTGCGCGCGGCGGAGACGCTGCGCGCCGAGGGCTTCGCCGGTGAGCTGACCCTGATCGGCGACGAGCCCTACGAGCCGTACGACCGGCCGCCGCTGTCGAAGTCCGTCCTGCTGGGCATGGCCTCCCCGCACCGCACCGAGCTGCCGCACCGCCTGGACATCGACGCCAAGTGGCGGCTCGGCGTCCCGGCGACCGGTCTCGACCTGACGGCCAAGCGGGTCAAGCTGGCCGACGGGGACGAGGTGCAGTACGACCGGCTGCTGATCGCGACCGGAGTGCGCGCCCGGCCCTGGCCGAAGGAGGACGAGGCCCGGCTGACCGGGGTCTGCGTGCTGCGGACGCGGGACGACGCGGCCGATCTGTACCAGCGGCTGAAGGCGGGACCGCGCCGGGTGTTCGTCATCGGCGCCGGATTCGCCGGTTCGGAGATCGCCTCGGCCTGCCGGGAGATGGGCATCCCGGTCACCGTGGCGGAGCGCGCCGGGGCGCCGCTGGTGGGCGCGCTCGGCGGAGTGATCGGCGCGGTCGCCGCCGACCTGCAGACCGAGCACGGCGTGGACCTGCGCACCCATGTCACGGTGACCTCGCTGGAGGGTGACTCGGTCGGCCGGGTCCGGGCGGTCCATCTGTCCGACGAGAGCGTCGTCGAGGCGGACGTGGTGGTGGTCTCGCTGGGCTCGCAGCGCAACACCGAGTGGCTGACCGGGTCGGGGCTCGGCGCCGGGCCGCGGGGGATCGCGTGCGACGCGGGCTGCCGGGCCTTCGACTTCCGGGGCATCGTCACCGACGACGTGTTCGTCGCCGGTGACGTGGCCCGTTCCCCGCACGCGCTGTTCGGGTACCAGTTCCTGTCGCTGGAACACTGGGGCAACGCCGTCGCGCAGGCGGAGACGGCCGCGCACAACATGATCTGCCGGGGCGCCGACCGGCGCCCGCACCTGTGGATGCCGGCGTTCTGGTCGTCGATGTTCGGCGTGAACATCAAGTCGGTCGGCGTCCCGCCCATGGGCGACCAGCTCATGATCACGCAGGGTTCGCCGGCCGAGCGCCGGTTCGTCGGCGTGTACGGCTACCAGGGCCGCGTCATCGCCGCCGTGAGCTTCGACAACACCCGCTGGCTGGAGTTCTACGCACGGCAGATCGAGCGGGGCGCGCCGTTCCCGGTGGAGTACCCGACGGTCGACCGGCGGCCCGAGAACCGGCAGCCGGTGGCGGCCGACTTCCCCGACCCGTCCCTGCCGACCCACGGCCCGACCGTGACCCTCAGCGGCTACTCACCGGCCGACCAGCAGCTGGTCTTCCACCCTGCCCGCCACTGACCGCCGACCGGCGCCGATGCTCCAAGGACTTGTCATGCCGCAAGCCTCGCTGTTCCGTCAGATCACCGACTTCGCCAACCGCGCCGACCCGTATCCGCTGTACGAGGAACTCCGCAAGACGCCGGTGCTCCACGAGGAGGACGGCCCCTACGTCATCAGCTCGTACTACGACATCGAGGCGCTGCTCCACGATCCGCGGATCAGCTCCGACGCCACCAACGTGGCCGCCGCCGGGGACGACGAGCTGTCCGGGCCGGAGGCGACAGGGCTGCCTCCCA
This sequence comes from Streptomyces camelliae, assembly GCF_027625935.1. Lineage (NCBI taxonomy): Bacteria > Bacillati > Actinomycetota > Actinomycetes > Kitasatosporales > Streptomycetaceae > Streptomyces > Streptomyces camelliae. The sequence continues at coordinate 7,729,096 of NZ_CP115300.1, read as the reverse complement.
GCTTCATCCGACTCGACCCGCCGGAGCACGACCGGCTGCGGAGGATCGCCAACAGCTCCTTCGGGCCCCCGCACCGGCCGCGCCGGATCGAGAACATGCGGGGCGAGCTGGGTGAGATCGTCACCGGGCTGATCGACGGCTTCGGGGACGCACGGCAGATCGACCTGGTCGACGAGTTCGCGTACCCCTTCCCGGTGACCGTCATCTGCAGGCTGCTCGGCGTGCCGCGCGAGGACGAGCCCCGCTTCCGTGCCTGGGTGGACCCGATCGTCGCCGGCCTGGACCCCGACACCCGCACGAGCGCCGAATCCGAGCGGACCGCGCAGGAGGCACGGTTGCAGCTCGGCATGTACCTGAACGGACTGGTGGAGCAGCGCGCCAGGGAACCTCGCGACGACATGCTCTCCGACCTGGTGAACAGTCGCGGTCCGGACGGCGCGATGACGACGATGGAAGTACTCAGCACATCGGTGCTGCTCCTCATCGCGGGCCACGAGACGACCGTCAACCTCATCACCAACGGCATGCTCACGCTGTTGCGCCATCCGGAGGTCCTGGCGCGGCTGCGCAACGACCCGGGCCTGTCGGTGCGGATCGTGGAGGAGCTGCTGCGCTACGAGCCGCCCGTGCAGATCGTGCCGCAGCGCACCTGTATCGCCGACATCGAGCTGCGCGGGGTCACCATCCCCAAGGGCTCGCGCATCTGGCTGATGCTGGCCGCGGGCAACCGTGACCCCGAGCGCTTCAAGGACCCCGAGCGCTTCGACCCGGACCGCGAGGACATCCAGCACCTCGGGTTCGGCAGCGGCATCCACAGCTGCTTCGGCGCTCCGCTGGCCCGGCTGGAAGCCCAGATCGCCCTGTCCGAACTGGCCCGGCGGCTGGAGAATCCCCGCCTCGTCGAGGACCCGCCGCCGTACCGGCAGAACGCCGTGCTGCGCGGGCCCCGGCATCTGAACATCGCCTTCGACGGGCTGCGTTGACCGTCGCCGGCGGTCCGGTCAGTGACCGAGCCGGCTGAGCTGCACCAGACCGACCCAGGTCTCCGGCCCCGGCTGCGCATAGGCGGCGCGCACCGCGTACGTGCCCGCCTCCAGCGGCACCCGGAGGTGCTCGATGCGGCCGGCGGCCTGGCCGGGCCAGGCCGAGTCGAACAGGAGCACCGGGCCGGGCACCCGCCAGTGGACCTCGCTCCCCCACACCGCCGCGTCGAGTGCGGCCGGGACTCCGGCGAGCAGCTCCGCCTCGGAGTTCGCGGCGGACCACCGTACGAAGGCGGCGTGTTCCGGCAGGAAGGAGGTGGAGGCGGGTTCGTCACCGAACACCAGCGCCGCGCTGTCGCCGACGGGGAGCAGGCCGACGTAGCCGTCGACCTCGCACGCCCGGTCGTAGTCCGTGGCGAGGTCCTCGCTGTCGGCACCCGCCCAGAACGGCAGCACCGTCTCGGGTACGGCTATCAAGGGGCCGCCGCCCGATTCCACCCACTCCAGCGCGCCTGGTTCCGCGTATCGAGCCATGGGCCAAGAACCTACACGGGCCGCCGTCAGCAGCCGCAATCGCCTTCGACCGGTGCGGTCAGCGGGTCGGCGTCGCGGCGCGCCGGTCCCTGCCAGGTCTCGTAGGCGAAGCCCTCCCGCGCCCAGTACTCGAAGCCGCCGAGCATCTCCTTGACCTGGTAGCCGAGTTCGGCGAGGGCGAGGGCGGCGCGGGTGGCGCCGTTGCAGCCGGGTCCCCAGCAGTACGTCACCACGGGCACGGACGGGTCGAGGAGCTGCCCGGCCTGCTCGGGGATGAGCGCGGTGGGCAGGTGGATCGCGCCGGGTAGGTGGCCCTGGTCCCAGGACTCGGTCGAGCGGGAGTCCACGACGACGAAGCCGGGGTCGCCGCCGGCCGCGAGCGCGGCGGCCACGTCGGAGACGTCGGCGTGGAAGGCGAGGCTCGCCCGGAAGTAGGCGGCGGCCTCGGCGGGGGCGGCGGGCGCGACGCGCAGTACGGGGTTCACGGAAGTCGTGTTGATCATGACCGAAAATCTACGGCGCGGGGCGTTCTCCCTGAAGCGGTGATCCACGGTGTTCCCCTTGCCGGGCCGGGGATTCCCCTGCTATCCATCCGGGATGACCGTGTATTCCCCGGACGCCACCGACTGGCGCATCCTTGAGGTCCTCCAGCGGGAGGGCCGGGCCAGCTACGCCGAGCTGGCGCGGGCCGTCTCGATGTCGCCGAGCGCCGTCACCGAACGGGTGCGGCGGCTGGAGGAGGCGGGTGTGATCCAGGGGTACGCGGCCGTGGTCGACCCGGAGCGGCTCGGGCTGCCGATCCTGGCGTTCGTGCGGCTGCGCTATCCGAACGGCAACTACAAGCCGTTCCACGATCTGGTGGCCGCCACGCCCGAGATCCTGGAGGCGCACCATGTGACGGGCGACGACTGCTTCGTCATCAAGGTCGCCGCGCGGTCCATGGCCCATCTGGAGGAGATCTCCGGCAGGATCGGGGCGCTGGGCTCGGTGACCACCAGCGTCGTGTACTCCTCGCCCCTGCCCCGGCGGGCACTGGGCCGCTGACCGCCGTCACACCCCCCGCTGCCGCAGCACCGACCCCGTCCTGCCCTTCACGACCTCCAGCTGGGCGTGGATGCGGCGCCGCAGGTCAGGGACATGGCTGACGATGCCGACGCTGCGGTCCCGCTCCCGGAGTGAGTCGAGGACGTCCAACACCTCGTCGAGGGTCTGGTCGTCGAGGCTGCCGAAGCCCTCGTCGATGAAGAGGGTGTCGAGGCGGACGCCGCCCGCCTCGTCGGTGACGACGTCCGCGAGGCCGAGGGCGAGGGCGAGGGAGGCGAAGAAGGTCTCGCCGCCGGAGAGGGTCGCGGTGTCGCGTTCGCGGCCGGTCCAGGCGTCGACCACGTGCAGGCCGAGCCCGCTGCGGCCGCGTCCGGAGCGGTCGTCGGAGTGGACGAGGGTGTAGCGGCCGGACGACATGCGCTGCAGCCGGGCGGTCGCGGCGGCGGCGACCTGCTCCAGGCGGGCCGCCAGGACGTACGACTCCAGGCGCATCTTGCGTTCGTTGTCGGCGGAGGTGCCCGCGGTGAGAGCGGCGAGGCGGGCGACCCGGTCGTACTCCTCGCGCAGCGGGGCGAGCCGCCGTACGGCTGCGGTGGCGCGCGCGGAGAGGCGGTCCAGCTCGGTGCAGCAGCGGGCGGCCGCGTCGCGCGCGGAGGCGGCCGCCCGGAGCCGCCGCTCCGCCTCGGCCGCAGTGCGCTCCGCCGTCGCGAGGTCGGCGGGCGGCTGCTGGGCGGCGGCCGCGGTGTCCCCCTCGGCCAGCACGGTGCGTACGGCCGCTTCCTCCGACTGCCAGGCGTCCAGGCGGTGTTGCAGCTCGCGATGGGCGGCGGGGTCCAGGAGGGCGGCGGCCGCGGCCTGCGGGGTGTCGAAGCCGGCCCGGTAGGCGGCGTCGGCGAGGCGGGCGTCGGCGTCCTTCAGGCGCTGGGCGGTGTCCTCGGCGGTGCGGGCGGCGTCGGCGGCGTCGGTGAGCAGCGCGACGCGCCGCTCCAGCTGCGCGGCCCGCGCGGCCACGCTGCCGGCGGTGCCGCGCGCCTGCGTCAACTCCGCTTCCAGCTGGGCCTGTTCGCGCTCCAGGGTGTCGCGCCGGGTGAGCCGGGAAGCGGCTCGTACGGCGGCCTGCTGGCGGTCGGCCAGGCGCTGCTCGCGCTCGCGCTCGGCGCGGCGCAGCTCCTCGTGGGCGGCGTGCAGGGCGGAGGCCTCGCGGCGGGCGCGGGCGTACTCCTGATCCAACTCCTCCGCCTGCGCTTCCAGTTGGGCGGTGGGGGTGTCACCGGCCTCGGCGGTGGCGGCGGCCAGGGCCTCGCGGACGACGCCGAGCCGCCGCTCCGCCTCGGCGTGCCGCCGGTCGGCCTCCTGGGAGGTCCGGTGTGCCCGTTCCTCGGTCTCGCGGTCGACGTGTCCGGCGATCTTGCGGGCCGGGGCGGGGTGTTCGGTGGCTCCGCAGACGGTGCAGGGCTCGCCGTCGGTGAGGTGGGCGGCCAGTTCGGCGGCGATGCCGGTCAGGCGCTGTTCCTTGAGGTCGAGCCAGTGGGCGCGGGCGGCGAGGGCCTGCTGCTCGCAGGCGCGGGCCCGGCGCTGCGCGTCCTCCAGGTCGGCGGCCAGCGCGTCCCGGGTGCGGGCCGCGGTGAGCCGCTTGCCCATCGGCTCCCGCCGCACGGCGAGCTGTTCGGCGCGGGTGGCCGCTTCCTGGGCGGAGTCGACGCGGGCCTGGAGCGCGGCGCGGGCGCCGTCCCAGCCGTCGAGCCAGGCTTCGGCCTCGCGCAGCACCTCCTCGTCGGCACGCTCCTGCCGGTCGAGCCCGTCGCGCTCCTCAGCCAGTTGGACGAGCTTCTGCTCGGCGCGGCGGGCGGCGTCCAGACCGCCCAGTTCCTCGGCGGCCCGGCGGGCGGCGGCGGCCAGCCCGCTCGCGCCCGCGTCGGCGTGGGAGTCGGGGAGCGTCCCGCGCGCACGTGCCTCGGCGGCGGCGGCCCGGCGGTGCTCCTCCTCGGCGACCTCGCGCAGCTCCAGCGCGGGCGCGACCGCCTCCGCCTTGCGGGACCGCTCCATGCGCTCCTGGGCCTCGCGATGGGCCCCGGAGTGCTGCTGGAGCCGCTCGGCGCGCTGCCGGGCCTCGGCGAACCTGCTCTGCAGCCGGGCGAGTTCGCGTACGGCGTCCAGGGCGCGGCGGGCTTCGGTGTGGGCGGACTCGGCGGCGCCGAGCCGGAGGTGGGCGATGGTGAGGCGCTCGCGGGCGGTGGCGCGGGCGACGGCGGCGGCACCGAGGACCGCCTCGGCCAGGCCCGGGTCGCCGGGCGCCAGCTCGGGCAGCTCCATGGCGTCGCCGGACTCCTGCTGCATGCGGTGGGCGTCGGCGAGCAGCGCAGCGTCGCCTTCACGCACGCGTGCCTCGGTGGCGCGGCGGCGGTCGGCGAGGCGCTTTTCGACGTCGGCGAAGCGCTGGGTGTCGAAGAGCCGGCCGAGGAGCCGGCCGCGGGCCTCGGCGTCGGCGCGCAGGAAGCGGGCGAAGTCCCCCTGGGGCAGCAGCACGACCTGGCAGAACTGCTCGCGGCTCATGCCGAGGAGCTGCTCGAACTCCCTGCCGACCTCGTCGTGGGAGCGGCTGAGGTCCTTCCAGGTGCCGGTCGTGCTGTCGTACTCGCGCAGCCAGGTCTGGGCCTTGTCGACCGTGGTGCCCTTGCCGCGCAGCTTGGGCCGCTCCCACGCGGGCTGCCGGGTGACCTCCAGCCGGCGTCCGGCGACGGTGAGGTCGAGGCGGATCTCGGCGCGGGTGCCCGGCTCCGCGTGATCGCTGCGCAGGTTCATGCCCTTGCCGCTGCCGCTCTGCCGGGCGCCGGGGACAGTGCCGTACAGGGCATAGCAGACGGCGTCCAGGACGGAGGTCTTGCCGGCGCCGGTGGGGCCGTGCAGCAGGAAGAGGCCGGCGGCCGAGAGGGCGTCGAAGTCGACGCTCTGGGAGCCGCCGAAGGGTCCGAAGGCGGTGATGTCGAGCCGGTGGAGCCTCACCGGGCCACCTCCCGTACGGCGTCGTCGGCGCGCACGGCGTCGAACGCCTCGCGCAGCACGTCCAGCTCCCGGTCGTCCGGCCCGGCGCCGCGCACATGGGCGACGAAGTCCTGGGCGACCTGCTGGTCGCTGCGGCCGGCGAGCCGGCGGGCGTACGACACCCCGGGGTCGTCCGGGGCCCGCTCGGGGGCGAAGACGAGGCTGAGGGTGTGCGGGAAGCGCTCGGTGAGCCGGGCCATGGGGTCGGCGGGGCGGACCGGGTCGGTGAGGGTGGCCTCGACCCACGCGTCCGTGTGCCGGGCCAGGGCGGGGTCGGCGAGCAGGTCCTCCAGCATGCCCTTGACGCGGGCCAGCGGGCGCGGCACCGGGCAGTCGAGGCGCTCGGCGGTGACGGAGCCGTCGGCGGCCAGGTCGATCAGCCACATGGTCTTGCGGTGGTCGGTCTCGGAGAAGGAGTAGGCGAGCGGGGAGCCGGAGTAGCGCACGCGTTCGGTGATGGTCTGGCAGCCGTGCAGATGGCCCAGGGCGACGTAGTCGACGCCGTCGAAGACGCCGGCCGGTACGGCGGCCACCCCGCCGACGGTGATGTCACGCTCGCTGTCGCTGACCTGGCCGCCGGTGACGAAGGCGTGGGCGAGGACGACGGAGCGGGTGCCCCGCGCGCGTGTGGCGAGGTCGGCGCGGACGCGGTCCATGGCGGCGCCGAGCACGGCCTCGTGCCCGGCCTTGTCCACCGCGAACTCGTCCTTCACCAGGGCGGGTTCGAGATAGGGAAGCCCGTAGAAGGCGACGTCCCCGTGGGCGTCGCTCAGCACGACCGGGGTGCCGGCGGCGGCCGGGTCGGTACGCAGGTGGATGCCTGCGCGCCGGATGAGTCCGGCGCCGACGCCGAGGCGGCGGGCCGAGTCGTGGTTGCCGGAGATCATCACCGTGGGCACGCCGAGGTCCGCGAGGCGGTGCAGCGCGTCGTCGAACAGCTCGACCGCGGCGAGCGGGGGCACCGCGCGGTCGTACACGTCACCGGACACGACCACCGCGTCCACGGCGTGCTCGCGCACGGTGGTGACGAGGTGGCCGATGAACTCGGCCTGGGCCCCGAGCATGTTCACCCGGTGGAAGGCCCGGCCGAGATGCCAGTCGGACGTGTGCAGCAGTTTCATGATCCCCGAGATTAACGGCCGGGACTGACATCACGGGCGGTTACTCCCGTATCGGCCGCCACGACTGACACCTTCATTCCATATGCCCGATTAGTACCGAACTATCAGGCATCTCCGTAGGCTTCGCCGCCCAATTCGAACCCCGCCGTGCCCGCGGTCACGTCGGCGAGCCAGGCGCGGAAGGCGTCCACGTCGGCGTCGGGCAGCCCGATCTCGATGGTGACGGCGGCCGCGCCGTAACGGATGTCCCGCACCTCCCGTCCGGTGGCCCGCAGATCGTTCTGGACCTTGCCCGCGCGCTGGTGGTCGACGGTCACGGTGGCCAGCCGGAAGCGGCGCCGGGTGAGCGTGCCGAGCGTGTCGAGAGCCTCGCCCACGGCACCGCCGTAGGCGCGGATGAGTCCGCCGGCGCCGAGCTTGACGCCGCCGTAGTAGCGGGTGACGACCGCGGCGACGTAGCGCATCTCACGGCGCAGCAGCATCTGGAGCATGGGGACGCCGGCGGTGCCGCCCGGTTCACCGTCGTCGCTGGCCTTCTGCACGGAGGCGTCGGCGCCGATGACGTACGCCCAGCAGTTGTGGGTCGCGTCGGCGTGCTCCTTGCGGACGGAGGCGATGAAGTCCTGCGCCTCCTGCTCGGTGGCGGCCGGGGCGAGGGCGCACAGGAAGCGGGAACGGTTGATCTCGGTCTCGTGCACGCCCGCGCGGGCGACTGTGCGGTACTCGTCCTGCATCCCGCCAGCCTATGCGCTCCGCCGGTTGCGCCGAGACGTGAAGTGCCACGACCAGCCCGCGCCCCTGGGTGGCGCTATCCCTTCGGCCCGCGCGGCACCGTGAACCAGGTCAGCAGGGCCGCGCCGGGCGTGAGGGCGGACCAGCCGGTGCCGCGCCAGGTGAGGACGGCGATCGCGGACGTCGGGAACTTCGTCCGCACCCGCTCCAGCGTGTCGTCGAGACCGTCCCCGGCGAGCTCCAGGACGAGCTCCTCCAACCCGGGGTTGTGCCCGACGAGCAGCAGGGTCTCCACCTCGGACGGCACCTCGCGGACCACGTCCAGCAGGTCGGCCACGTCGGCCGCGTACAGCCGCCGGTCGTAGCGCACCGGCGGCGGGGTGCCCCATTCGGCGGAGGCCAGCTCCCAGGTACGGCGGGCGCGTACGGCCGTGGAGCACAGGGCGAGGTCGGGCAGGCAGTCGGCCTCGGCGAGGGCACGTCCGGCGGCCGGGGCGTCCCGCAGGCCACGCTGTGCGAGCGGTCTGCGGTGGTCCTCGACGCCCTCGGGCCAGGCGGACTTGGCGTGCCGCAGCACCACCAGCCGACGCAACGGGCCCGCCGCACCCGCCCGCGCGATCATGCGAGCTTCCCGAGGTCACGGGCGAGGTCGAGGGCGAGCAGCCGGTCGGCGTAGACGAACGTCTCGAACCGGGCACCGTCCGGCAGCTCCGGATCGTTCTCGACGTCCCGCAGCACTTCGAGAACGCCGGGCAGATCGAGATCGTCCTCCCACGCGGACCGCAATCGCCCCCGCACCCCCTCGGGCACAGGCCTGGACGGCCGCCGAGCCCACCCGGCCACCGCCCCCCGCCACCGCCCCAGCCACCCGGCCGCATCGTCCAGCCGACCCGGGTCCAGCCGCACGGCTTCACCCCGCGGGACAGCCAGCAAGGCGAGCCGCAGGGCCTCCGGATCGGCAAGGAGAAGGGGCGGGAGCGCGGGGTGCGGGGTGGGGCGGGCGGTGGCCCCGGACACCCGGCCGGGCGCATCCTCGCCACTCTGTCCGGAACCCCGCCCGGAGCCCTCGCCGGGGGCAGGCCGGCCCGATGCGCCCGGCGTACCGGCCCCCTCAGCCGTCGGCTCCCTCGCCCACTCCCCCGGTCCCCCCGCCCACTCCACCGGCGCCACCCGCAGCACCGGCCCGCCCCCGAACGCGGTCGCCGGCTCCGCCGTCACATGGATCGCCTGGGCCTCGCCCAGGCCCGAGGCCAGGTCCCGGTCGTGTTCGAAGGGGCGGATGGCGAGGGTGGTGGCGGCTGTGCGGAGCTCGGCGTGCCGGCGGGGGGCGGTGAGGATCGTCCAGACCGGGGTGCCGGAGAGTTCCAGGGCGCGGGACAGGAGGTCCGCGGTCAGGAGCACCCGCAGAGCCGTCGGGTCCAGGCCGGAGGCGTAGGCCTCGATACGGGTCAGGCCACGGCGGGCGGGCGCGGCGGGAACGGGCTCACCGGTTCGGTCGTCGAGGATGCGCAGCACGGGGCGAGCGTAGGCGGGCCGACGGCCGTGCGCAGGCATCTTGCAGGCATCTTGTGTCGATTCCGGACATGATGACGAGGCGGCGGGACGGGAACGGGACGGGAATCCGGAACCCCGCGGCGCTGTTGGCCCGGCGAAGAGTTCCCGCGCCCCGAGGAGGCGGCCATGACGGCCACGCACCACGACGACATGAACGGTGATGAAGACGGCGCCGATGCGTACGGCGACGACGCGACCGTCCGCAGGATCCTGACCGAGCTGGGCGACACCTGGGCCGTGGTCGGCCTGTCGAGCAACCGGAACCGGGCGGCCTACGGCGTGGCGCAGGTGCTCCAGCGGTTCGGCAAGCGGATCGTGCCGGTGCATCCGAAGGCCGAGACGGTGCACGGCGAGCAGGGGTACGCCTCCCTCGCGGACATCCCCTTCGACGTCGACGTGGTCGATGTCTTCGTGAACAGCGAGCTGGCCGGTGCGGTGGCCGACGAGGCCGTGGCGAAGGGCGCGCGGGCGGTGTGGTTCCAGTTGGGTGTGGTCGACCCGGCCGCCGGCCGGCGGACTCGGGAGGCTGGTCTGGACATGGTCATGGACCGCTGCCCGGCGATCGAAATTCCCCGCCTGCGCTAGCGAATCTCTCCTTCTACTCACAATTCGCCTCTGAATATTGACATTCATACCGGGCATCTGAGCTGTGACAAGGCCGTGACCGAGCGTGGGCCCAAGACAACTAAGATCCAGGGTCAAAATTTGGTTAACGGTCTTTTAACGGCCCGGAACCCACCCCTAGCCTATGGCCCCACTTGCTCGTCATTACTGCGTTTACGATCTGAGAGGCCACTTGACATGGCGAATGTCGACCAGGCTCCACCGGTAGCCACAAGCGACACCGGTGGTGGTCTGCGCCGCGACGTCGGACTCATCGGTCTGATGTGGGCATCGGTGGGTTCCATCATCGGCTCCGGCTGGCTCTTCGGGGCTGAGAAGGCCGTCGTCGCGGCCGGACCCGCGGCGATCATCTCGTGGGTGATCGGCGCCGTGGCCATCGTGCTGCTCGCCCTCGTGCATGCCGAACTGGGCGGCATGTTCCCGGTGGCGGGCGGTACCGCGCGCTACCCGCACTACGCCTTCGGCGGCCTGGCCGGCATGTCCTTCGGCTGGTTCTCCTGGCTCCAGGCCGCGACCGTGGCCCCGATCGAGGTCGAGGCCATGATCGGCTACGCCAAGCACTGGCACTGGGCCGACGGCTTCCAGAACGCCAACGGCACCCTCACGACCAGCGGCATCGTCGTCGCGGTGCTCCTCATGGCGGTCTTCGTCGCGGTGAACTTCTTCGGCGTCCGGGTCCTGGCGCACACCAACAGCGCCGCCACCTGGTGGAAGATCGCCGTCCCGCTCGTCGCGATCTTCGTCATCGCCATCGGCAACTTCCACCCGTCCAACTTCACCTCCGAGGGCTTCGCGCCGTTCGGCGCCAAGGGTGTCCTCACCGCGATCAGCTCCAGCGGCATCATCTTCGCCCTGCTCGGCTTCGAGCAGGCGATCCAGCTGGCCGGCGAGAGCCGCAACCCGAAGCGCGACCTGCCGCGCGCGACGCTCGGCTCGGTCGCCATCGGCGCCACGATCTACCTGCTCCTCCAGGTCGTGTTCATCGCCGCCCTGCCGCACGCCTCCTTCGCGAAGGGCTGGGCAAAGCTGGACTACGTCGGCATCAGCGGTCCCTGGGCGGGTCTCGCCACGGTCGTCGGCGTGGGCTGGCTGGCCGGTGTCCTGTACGCCGACGCGATCATCTCCCCCGGCGGCACCGGCCTGATCTACACCACCGCCACCTCCCGCATCTCCTTCGGCCTGGCCAAGAACGGCTACGCGCCGAAGATCTTCGCCAAGACCGACTCGCGTGGTGTGCCGTGGTTCGGCCTGGCGATGTCGTTCGTGACCGGTGTGATCTGCTTCCTGCCGTTCCCGAGCTGGCAGACCCTGGTCGGCTTCATCACCTCGGCGAGCGTGCTGATGTACGCGGGCGCTCCGCTGGCGTACGGCGTCTTCAAGGACCGGCTGCCGAACCACGACCGTCCGTACAAGCTGCCCGCCGGCAACATCCTCTCGCCGCTGTCCTTCGTGGTCGCCAACCTGATCATCTTCTGGTCCGGCTGGGACACCCTGTGGCGCCTGGGCTTCGCGATCCTGATCGGCTACGTGCTGCTCGGCTCCTACGCCGCCTACGCGATCAGCAAGAACCTGCCCAACGCTCCCCGGCTGGACTTCAAGGCCGCGCAGTGGCTGGTCCCCTACCTGCTGGGCATCGGCGTGATCTCCTACCTGAGCACCTTCGGCGGCAACGGTGACCTGCCGCTGTGGTGGGACATGCTGGTCGTCACGGTGTTCTCGCTCGTCATCTACTACTGGGCCAAGGCGACCGCCTCCGAGCCTCAGGCGATCGAGCGCAGCATCGAGGAGGTCGTCGTCACCGACGCCCCCGCCCACTGAACCACCCCCTCCCGGTGTCCCGTCAGCAGAACCGTGGCTGACGGGACACCGTCATAATGCGGGGGTGATCTCCCCCTCCCTCTCCCCCCACTCCGACTCCGCGCCCGGGGAAGGCCGTACGGACGAACGCCGTACGGTCGTCGTCCTGGGCGCCGGACCCGCCGGCCTCACCGTCGGCAACATCCTGCGGGCCGCCTCGGTCGACTGTGTCGTCCTGGAGACCGAGAGCAGGCAGTTCATCGAGACCCGGCCCCGGGCCGGCGTCATCGAGGAATGGGCCGTGCGCGAACTCGACCGCCGGGGCCTGGCCGGACACCTGCCACAGCGGGCCGAGCTGCACAGCGCCTGCGAGTTCCGCTTCGCCGGCGAGCGCCACCGCTTCCCCTACGCCGAACTGACTGACCGTCACCACTACGTCTACCCCCAGCCGTTGCTGGTGACCGACCTCGTGCGGGAGTACGCCGATGTGCGCGGCGGCGACATCCGCTTCGGGGTACGGGACGTCACCCTGCACGACCTGGACACGGACCGGCCGACGGTGTCGTACCGGTGCCCGGACACAGGTGAACGGCGGCTGCTGCGCTGCGACTTCATCGCGGGCTGCGACGGCGCGCGCGGGGTGTCCCGGGACGCGATACCCGAGCAGCGGCGCCGAACGGCACGGCAGGACGACGGCATCGGCTGGCTGGCGCTGCTCGCCGAGGTCCCGCCGTCCACGGACTGCGTACTGTTCGGCGTCCATCCGCGCGGCTTCGCCGGGCAGATGCCGCGCAGCCCGGAGGTGACCCGGTTCTACCTCCAGTGCCCGCCGGGTGACGATCCGGCGAACTGGCCGCACGAGCGAGTCTGGACCGAGCTGCGCGAACGGCTCGGCGCGGCCGGCGCGCCCCCGCTCACCGAGGGCTGGCTGATCGAGAAGCGTGTGCTGGACATGCACCACTACGTCGTCGAGCCCCTGGCCCACGGGCGGCTGTTCCTGGCCGGTGACGCCGGCCACCTGGTCGCGCCGATCGCCGCGAAGGGCATGAACCTGGCCCTGCACGACGCCTTCCTGCTCGGCGACGCGCTCGCCTCGTACGTCACGACGGGCGACGGCACCGGCCTGGACGGCTACTCCGACGCATGTCTGCGCCGGGTGTGGGACTACCAGGAGTTCTCCCAGTGGCTGTCGGACATCTACCACGGCGTCGCGTCGGGTGATCCGTTCCGCGCCGGTACCACGCTGGCCCGGCTGCGCCGGCTGTTCTCCTCGCCCGCGGCCGCAGCGGCCTTCGCCGAGCAGTACCTCGGTACGGCCGCCGCCTACTGAGCGCGCTCGTCGAGGTGGTGGTCGGCGGTCTTCAGCGCCTCGTCCACCAGCCGGCGCAGGTGCCCGTGCGCGAGGGAGTAGACCACCCGGCGGCCCTCCTTGCGGGTCCGCACCAGGCCCGCGAGCCGCAACCGGGCCAGATGCTGGCTGACCGCGGGGCGGGCCGCACCGCAGGTCTCCGTGAGCGTGGTGACATCGGCCTCCCCCGCCGTCAGCGCGTGCAGCAGGGTGAGGCGGGTGCGGTCGCCGAGCAGGGACAGCAGCTCGGCGGCCAGCGTGAACTGTTCCTCGCCCGGGGTGCGCGGGTGCGCATGGTGCGCAGGTGATAGGTGCATGCGTGCGCTCATACGCACATAATGGTCCCGTGGGCGCCACCCGTCCACTCCCGCACACCGGAAGGGGACCCACGTGAGCGACCGGCACCCTCACCAGGACGCACATGAGCACGGGCACGGGGACGGGCACGGGCATGACCACGGGCACGGACATGCCCGCGACCACCAGCACGACCACCACCCCACCCGCCCCCGCTCCCGCGCCGCCGCCCTCCGGCACCGCCTCGCGCATCTGCTCACCCCGCACTCCCACGAGACCGCCGACAAGCTGGACTCCGCCCTGGAGTCATCGGCGCGCGGGATGCGGGCGCTGTGGGTGTCGCTGGGCGTCCTCGGGGTGACCGCGCTGGCGCAGGCGGTCGTGGTGGCCGTCTCCGGGTCGGTGGCGCTGCTCGGGGACACCGTGCACAACGCCGCCGACGCCCTGACCGCCGTCCCCCTCGGCATCGCCTTCGTGCTGGGGCGTCGGGCGGCGAACCGCCGGTTCACCTACGGCTACGGCCGGGCCGAGGACCTCGCGGGGCTGGTGATCGTGCTGACGATCGCGGCCTCGGCGGCCTTCGCCGCGTGGGCGGCCGTGGACCGGCTGCTCGATCCGCGCCCGGTCGCGCAGGTGCCGGCGGTCGCGGTGGCCGCGCTGGTCGGCTTCGCCGGCAACGAGTGGGTGGCCCGGTACCGGATCCGGGTGGGCCGCGAGATCGGTTCGGCGGCGCTGGTCGCCGACGGACTGCACGCCCGCACCGACGGCTTCACCTCGCTGGCCGTACTGGTGGGGGCCGGCGGGTCCGCGCTCGGCTGGCAACTGGCCGACCCGGTCGTGGGGTTGGCGATCACGGCGGCGATCGCGCTGGTGCTGCGGGACGCGGCGCGCGAGGTGTTCCGGCGGGTGATGGACGCCGTGGACCCGGCACTGGTGGACCGGGCCGAGCGGGCGGTGCGGTCGGTGCCGGGTGTGCGCGAGGTGGGCGAGCTGCGGCTGCGCTGGATCGGACACCGGCTGCGGGCCGAACTCGCGGTGGTGGTGGACGGCGACGCGACGGTACGACAGGCCCACGGCATCGCCGTCGAGGCCGAACACGCACTGCTGCACGCGGTACCGCGGCTGACGGCCGCCCTGGTGCACGCCGATCCGGCACCGGCGCCGGGCGAGACGGACCCGCACCTGGCGCTGGCCCATCACGTGACGGCCTGAGGTCAGACGCCGATGCCGAGGCCCTCCAGCACCACGGCGCCGGGCAGTTCGGCGAGGGCTTTGCCGGGGACCAGCAGTTTGCCGCGCCGGCGGCCGCTGCCGACGAGGACGTAGGGCAGGTCGGCGACGGCCGCGTCCACCAGCAGCGGCCAGCCGGCGGGCAGTCCGACCGGGGTGATGCCGCCGTACTCCATGCCGGTCTCACCGGTCGCCGTGTCCATCGAGGCGAACGAGGCCTTGCGGGCGCCGAGATGGCGGCGGACGACGCCGTTGACGTCGACCCGGGTGGTGGAGAGCACCAGACACGCGGCCAGCGTGGTCTCGCCGCCCCGCTTGCCCGCGACCACCACGCAGTTCGCCGACTGCTCCAGCAGCTCGCGGCCGTAGTGCTCGACGAAGACGGCGGTGTCCGCCCAGCGCGGGTCGGTGTCGACGTAGAGGACGCGGTCGGCGGGGACCGTGCCCTGCCAGGTGCGTACGGCGTCGGCGACCGGCGCGGTCAGTTCGTCCAGGCAGTCCGGAACCGGGGTGGCGGTGTCGAAGTCTCCGATGGGTGCGCGCATGGCCGCACGCTAACAGCCCGCCCTCGCGCGGTTCAGCGCACGGGTGGCACCGAGACGGCCATGATCATCTCCATCGGTACCTCACCCTCGTTGCCGTACGCGTGCTGGGTACTGGCCTCGAACGTGGCGCTCGCGCCGGTCGGCACCCGATGGGCCACGCCGTCGACGGTGAGGGTCAGTTCGCCGGCGGTGACGTGGACGAGTTCCACGGTGCCCACCGGGTGCGGCTCGGAGGGGCTGGACTCGCCCGGCATCAGCCGCCAGTCCCACATCTCCACCGGGCCGGGGGCCTCCGTGCCCGCCAGCAGGCGGTTGTAGCTGCCGGCGTCGGTGTGCCACAGCCGTACGGCCTGCTCGGGGGCGACGATGCGGACCTTGGGGCCCTGCTCGTAGTCGAGCAGGGTGGTGATGCTGATGCCGAGCGCGTCGCCGATCTTGACGACGGTGCCGATGCTGGGGTTCGTCCGGGCCTGCTCGATCTGGATGAGCATGCCGCGGCTGACTCCGGCCCGGGCCGCGAGCACGTCCAGGGTGAAGCCGCGCACCGTGCGCCAGTGCTTGACGTTGCGGGCCAGGGACTGGGTCAGCAGGTCGAGGTCCGACACATCACGTCCATCGAGGAGAGTTCACTATAAGGGATGACAGGGTTCAATGTGCTGAACTACGGTGGGATGCACACGATCGTTCAGCAAACTGTACTGCGAGGCCAGCCGTGACAGCATTCTTCGCCCTCACCACCAGTCTCCTGTGGGGGCTGGCCGACTTCGGCGGCGGACTGCTGACCCGGCGCAGCCCCGCGCTGACGGTCGTGGTCGTCTCGCAGGCCATCGCGGCGGCCGTGCTCGGCGCGATCGTCGTCGCGACGGGCGGCTGGAGCGAGGCCGGACCCCGGCTGTGGTTCGCGTTCGCCGCGGGTCTGGTCGGCCCGGTCGCCCTGCTCTCCTTCTACAAGGCGCTGGCGCTCGGCCCCATGGGAGTCGTCTCGCCGCTCGCCACCCTCAGCGTGGCCGTCCCGGTCGGCGTCGGTCTGGTCCTCGGCGAGCGCCCGGGGCTGCTCCAGGTCGCGGGCATCGCGGTCGCCGTCACCGGTGTCGTCCTCGCGGGCGGCCCGCAGCTGCGCGGCGCGCCCGTCCAGCGGCAGACGATCCTGCTCACCCTGATCGCCGCGCTCGGCTTCGGCACGGTCTTCGCCCTGATCACGGAGGCGTCGACCACGGTGACCGGCCTGTTCCTCGCCCTGTTCGTACAGCGGCTGACCAATGTCGCGGTCGGCGGGGCCGCGCTCGCGGTCTCCGTCCGGCGGGGCGGCCGGGCCGTACCGGAGGGCGGTTTCCCCTGGGCCTCGCTGCCCGCGCTGGCCTTCGTCGGACTGGCCGACGTGGCAGCCAACGGCACCTACGCGATCGCCGCCCAGCACGGACCGGTCACCGTGGCCGCCGTCCTCGCCTCGCTGTACCCGGTGGTGACCGCGCTGGCCGCGCGCGGCTTCCTCAGCGAGCGGCTGCGCGCGATCCAGGCGGCGGGCGCGGGGCTCGCCCTGCTCGGCACGCTGCTGCTGGCGACCGGCTGACACCTCCGCCGCGACCCGCGCCGCCGAAGCCGCCCCGGCCGGACAGCCGCGGGCGGGCCGATCGGGCACCAGGTTCTCGGCCGCCACCGGCCGACGCTGACCGCGTCGGCGTGATGCTCCCCGGCGAGGGCGGCGTCCGCGGCGACGTCCCGGCCGGCTGATCTCCGGCGAGCATGCGCCGGCGCCGTGGCTCAGCCCTCGGGCTCCAGCCGGGCCAGCTGCGCCACGGCCTCCTCGTCCAGCTCCGCCAGCGCCCGCAGCTGCTCCGGCGTCATGCCGTCCGGTATCGGCACCGGCGCCGGGGTCCGCAGCGGGGGCTGCCAGCCGTCCTCGGCCGTCCAGCGCCGTACCACCCGGGCCGGTGCCCCGGCCACCACGGCGTGATCGGGCACCGTGCCGCGCACCACGGCACCGGCCGCGACGACCACGTTCCGGCCGATCCGCGCGCCGGGCAGGATCACCGCGCCGGTGCCGATCCAGCAGCCCGGGCCGATCTCCACCGGCTCCATCCGCGGCCACTGCCTGCCGATGGGCTCGTGCGGGTCGTCGTAGGAGTGGTTGGTGGAGGTGACGTAGACGTACGGGCCGAAGTAGCAGTCACGGCCGATGGTGACCGTCGTGTCCGCGATGACATGGCTGCCCCGGCCGAGGACGACTCCGTCGCCGATGCGCAGGATCGGGTCCGGGCCGAGGTCGAGGTCCGGCATCAGACCGGCGGTCAGCGTGACCTGCTCGGCGATGATGCAGTGGGAGCCGAGGTGGATCCAGGGCTCGCCGAAGACGGTGCCGAGCGGGAAGGCCAGCCTGGTGGCTTCGCCGATCGAGCCGAACCGGAAGCGGCCGGGGTGGTCCGCGCTGACCGAACCCGTGCGCTGCGCCCAGGCCCAGACCGCGTGCACCGCGCGCTGCGCCGCGCGGTGACGCCAGGATGAGAACGTGTTCTTCCGCTGGGGCACGGGGTCACGTTACTAAGCGGACGCTTTCGGCGAGAGACCTGCCTGCTGTGATCTTTGCCCCAGCCCGTGTCGTACGGTGCGGA
Organism: Streptomyces camelliae; assembly: GCF_027625935.1. Taxonomy (NCBI): domain Bacteria; kingdom Bacillati; phylum Actinomycetota; class Actinomycetes; order Kitasatosporales; family Streptomycetaceae; genus Streptomyces; species Streptomyces camelliae. The sequence goes on along the minus strand of NZ_CP115300.1, from coordinate 7,711,636 downwards.
GGACGACGACACGAGGAGAACGGTGATGACGCAGCAGGCGCTGATCGTGGGCATCGGCGGCAGGGAGCCCCGGGTCGATCCCGGGGCGTTCGTGGCGCCTACGGCTTCCGTGATCGGGGACGTTTCGCTCCGCTCCGGGGCGAGTGTCTGGTACGGCGCGGTGGTGCGGGGCGATGTCGAGCGTATCGAGATCGGTGCGAGCAGCAATGTGCAGGACAACTGCACATTGCATGCGGATCCCGGGTTTCCCGTGAGCGTGGGTGAGCGGGTTTCCATCGGGCACAACGCGGTGGTGCACGGGGCGACGGTGGAGGACGACTGCCTCATCGGGATGGGGGCGACCGTGCTGAATGGGGCCGTCATCGGCGCTGGGTCACTTGTTGCCGCTCAGGCGCTGGTGCCGCAGGGGATGGTGGTGCCGCCCGGGTCGCTGGTGGCGGGGGTGCCGGCGAAGGTGCGGCGCGAACTGACTGAGGAAGAGCGGCAGGGGGTCACCCTCAACGGCACCATGTATGCGGAGTTGGCGAAGGCGCATCGCGAGGTGCATGAATAGGCCGTCTGGCGAGTACCGGTTGTCCGTGGTTTGTCGCTCCCCCAGGTTCTCGACTTCGCTCGAACCCGGGGGGACCCCCATCGCGGCGGAGCCGCACATCGATACAGCCCCGCGCCCCTCTGGAGCGCGCTTTCACTCCCCGGCGCTTACCGGTTCCGCTTCCCGCTCGCCCTGCAGCTGGGCCTTCTTCGCCTTGCGCTTGACCAGCAGCATCGAGGCCAGGCCGACGAGGACCGCTGCCGCCAGGCCCACGTAGGAGAACTTCTTCAGCCAGCCCTCGGCGACGACGCCCACGTAGTAGATGACGGCCGTAGTGCCGCCCGCCCAGCAGATGCCGCCGAGGACGTTGGCGATCAGGAACTTCCAGTACGGCATGTGCAGGACGCCGGCGAGGGGGCCGGCGAAGATGCGCAGGAGGGCGATGAAGCGGCCGACGAAGACGGCCCACATGCCCCACTTCTCGAAGGACCGCTCGGCGGTGGCCACATGGCCTTCGCTGAAGTGCTTCGGGAATTTCTTGCCCAGCCAGGCCAGCAGCGGGCGGCCGCCCTTGCGACCGATGGCGTAACCGATGGAGTCGCCGATCACCGCACCGGCGGTCGCGCAGGCGCCGAGGACGATCGGGTTGATGCCGGAATGCTGCGAGGACATCAGCGCCGCCGAGACCAGGACGATCTCACCCGGCAGCGGAATGCCCAGGCTCTCCACACCGATCACCAGGGCCACCACGGCGTAGACGGCGGCCGCGGGCACCGAGTCGAGCCATTCCTGGACGTGCACCGCGGGTTCCTCCCCTGTCGCTGTCCTTGCCTCCCGGGCGCCGCATGTAAAGGGCGTCCCAAGGGAAGGCTACCTGGTCGGCGGTGAACGGCGGTTAAGCGCACGCTTCCCCCCCGGCTCCCCGGTGGCACCGCCCCGCCCTCGGCCCTTGGGTTTTCGGACACCGTGGTGTCACGCGGGCGGGGCAGGCTCCCCCGGTATCGCCCGACCCGCCTCCCCCAGGTCCCGCCCCCGGGACCCGCCGCGGAAGGACGACGCCCGTGTCCGCACCGTCTCCGTCCCCGCTCTCGCTCCCTGCGGCCCCGCCCGTGCGGGAGGGGGCCCTCTCCTCGCTCGCCGAGGCAACCCCTTCGCCCCGGCCCGCGTCTTTCCTGGCGGGCCGGCCCGTGCGGCTGGCCCTGTGCCTCGCTCCGCTGCTGCTGGCCGGCGGCTGGGCGATGGCCAACCGGCCCCTGGTGTACGAGGGGGTCCGGCGGCTCGTCGCGGCCGATCCCTGGTGGCTGCTGGCCGGGGGCGGTTTCACCTGCCTGAACTGGGTGGCGGCCGCCTGCGTCCGGCAGGGCGCGCTGCCCGACCGGCTGCCGGCAGGACAGTTGCTGGCCTCGCAGTTCGCCGCCGGTGCGGCCAATCACGCGCTTCCCGGCGGGCTCGGCGCCCATGCCGTCACGGTGCGGTTCCTGCGGGCGCGCGGGGTGCCGCCGGCCCGTGCGGCGGCGTCGGTCGGGTTGTACTCACTGGCGAAGTCCTCCGCGAAGACGGTGGTGCTCGTCGTGTTCCTGGCCGTGTCTCCGGCCTGGCGGGACCTCGGCGGGCTGGTACCGGACGGGCGGCTGCTGGTGCCGGTCGCCGCCGTCGTGGGCGGGGCCCTCGCGGTCGCCGGGGTGCTGCTCACGGTCGTACGGCCGCTCAGGCGGCCGGTGACCGGGATGCTGCGCTGTGCCCTCGCCGACGCGCGGGAGGTGCACACGCGGCCCTGCCGGGTGGCCGCGCTGTGGGGCGGGGCGGTCGCGATGCCGCTGCTGCAGGCGGCCGCCCTCGCCTGTGTCGGTACCTCGCTCGGACTGGAGCTGCCGTGGGAGCAGGTGATGCTCGCCCATCTCGCGGCGGGCACGGCCGTCGGCGCGGTGCCGGCGCCGGGCGGACTCGCGGTCGACGCGGCGCTGGTGTGGACGCTGATCGCCTTCGGCTCGGCCCCCTCGGTGGCCACCGCGACCGTCATCGGATACCGGGTGCTGACGGACTGGGCGCCACTGGCGCCGGGCGCCGTGGTGTTGTCCGCGCTGATCCGGGCCAAGATCCTGTGAGTGCTGGTCAGTCGCGGCGGGCCACCAGACGGTACGCGTTGGACAGGCCCAGGCGGTGGGACAGGGGACGTAGTGCGAAGCGGTCCAGGAGTGTGGCGGTGATGAGGGCGGGGACGCCGGCGAGGAGGAGCGTGGCACGCAGGCCTCGGCTCAGGGGGCCGGGTCGTTCGGGCAGCCAGGGGGCGTCCTCGCGCGGGGCGGTGTGGTCCAGGGCCAGCCAGACGGCGGCCAGCAGGTCGACCGGGTCGTGCGGCTCGGCGTGCTGCTCCGCGACCACCGTGAAGCCCAGCTCGGTCAGTCGCCGCCGGAGGTTGGCCACCGGCATGAAGTGCAGGTGCTGCGGCTGGAGCCAGGGCAGCCACCAGCGGCCGAGCAGCCGGGCGTAGCGGCTCTCCGGGTCAGGCACCTCGATGAGGAGGTGGCCGCCGGGGCGTACGGCCTCGTGGGCGGCGCGCAGTTCGCGGTCCGGGTCGGTGCTGTGCTCCAGGTAGTGGAACATGCTCACCACGTCGTAGCGGGCGGCGAGTTCGGGGGCGAGGGCGGGGAAGGCGCCGCGGTAGGCGTGGTCCACGCGGCCCTCGCGGGCGGCGAGTTCGACACCGTCGGTGAAGTCCAGCCCGTCGAAGGAGGTGCCGGGCAGGACGCTGCGGGCGGCCGCGCAGAAGTGGCCGTGGCCGGTGCCGACGTCCAGCCAGGTCTTCGGGGTGGGGTCGTACGGCAGCATCGCCTCGGCGCGGCCCTCGTACATGGCGGTCCGGCCGCCGAAGGTGCCGCTCATGCGCTGCTCGCCGAGGCCGTCGTAGAAGTCCCGGTAGTAGAACTCCAGCCCTTCCTCGGTGAGTTGGGGGTTCTGGAACGTGTGGCCGCAGTCGGCGCAGCGGTCGAGGGTGAAGTGGCCCGGCTTGTGCTGGAGCAGGTCGGGGGTGCGCAGCCGCGGGGTGAGCCGGTCCGCGCCGCACCAGGGGCAGTCGGTGCGGCGGGCGGTGAAGAAGCGGTCCGTGCCGGCGGCCAGGTCGTCCTGGTAGGCGGGGCGCAGGGCGGCGACGCGCGCCGCCTTGTCACCCTTGCCGGCCTCACGGCCCGTGTCGCCCTTGTCTTCTTGCTCGGTCATCGGGTCTCCGCTTCGGAGTCGGCGAAGTCTGTGAAGTCCGCGAGGTGTTCGAGGTGGGCCGCCGCGGCCCGGGCGCCGCCCGCCGCGCGGAACGCGGTGCGGATCCGGGCCGCGGCAGCCCGCAGGGAGCGGTCGGTGAGGACCGTGTCGAGGGCCGCGCCCAGCCGGTCCGCGGTGACCCGGCCGAAGCGGACCCGGACGCCGGCACCCGCGTCCACGACCTGCCCGGCCACCACCGGCTGATCGTCGCGGATCGGGGCGACGACGAGCGGGACGCCGTGCCACAGGGCCTCGCACACGGTGTTGTGGCCCGCGTGGCAGACGACGGCGTCCATCCGCTCCAGCAAGGGGAGCTGGGGCACGGACGGCAGCACCAGGACGTCCTTGTCGCCGGGCGGCACCGGGAGGACGCCACCCGGGTCGGCGATCACGGCCTGCACCCGGTCGGCGCGTTCGCGCAGCGCGGTGAGGCACTCGGTGAGGAACCGGACGCCCGCGTCCGCGTTGGCCGTGCCGAGGGTCACCAGGACCTTCGCCCGGCCCGGGTCGAGCCGCTCCCAGGGGAAGCCGGGCCCGGCCGGGCGGCCGGCGAGCGACGGGCCGACGTAGTGGATGTGCGGGGCCAACGGCGCCTGGGGACCGATGAGTTCGGGGGTGCTGAAGATCAGCAGCAGGTGCGGGGAGAAACGCGGGTCGGCGGTGCCGGCCGGGTCGCCGATCCGCGTCCGGAGCCCGGCCAGGCTCCGGTCCAGCCACGCGGCGACCTTCGGCAGACCGTCGTACGCGCCGCTGAACTCGGCCGAGGTGGTCGCGGAGGTGGCCCACGGCAGCCCGGCCCGCTCGGCCACCAGGGCGCCGGCGAAGGCCTGTTGGTCGGCCACGACCACGTCCGGGCGGACCGCCTCGACCGCCCCCCGCACGCCCGGAGCCATGGCATCGGCGAGCGGGAGCAGATACCGCTCCCAGAGGAACTTCAGCGCCTCCGCGCCCCGCAGCTCCGGCGGCCGTACGGCACCGTCGGCGCCCGGCACCGGGCCCGCGCACCCGTGCACCTCGGCGTCCGGGCCCGCGAGCCGCCGTACCAGCGCGGGGTCGGCACACGCCCAGGCGACCCGGTGGCCGCGCTCGGTCAGCCGGGCGGCGACGCCGACGGCCGGGTTGATGTGCCCGGTCAGCGGCGGTACGACGAAGAGGAAGGCGCTCACCGGACCCCCGCCCCCGCGTGGATCAGGTCCAGGATGTGCCCGCCGACGACCGTGGGCGCCTCCACCAGCACCGAGTGCTCGTGCCCGGGGAGCACGACCGCCCGGAAGCCGGTCAGCAGCGTCCGCTTCAGCGGCACCAGGTCGACCAGGTCCGAATCGCCGCCGTACACCCCGAGGACCGGGCAGTGTACGGCCCTGATCTCGGCCTCGGTGAGCACGCGGCTGGCGGGGATGTCCCGGCCGAGGGTGGTCTCGCGGGCGAGCCGGGCCGCGCCCTTGGCCAGCCGGGCGGTGTTGTGGCCCCGGTTCGCGGTGATCCAGGCGAGGGCGTCGGGCTCGTTGTGGGCGAGCTGGGTGACGACCCGGTCGAGGATGCGGCCGAGTTTCGCCGCCCAGGCGGGGGTCGGGGGCTCGGACTCGATCAGGGTGAGGCTGGTGACGCGGTCCGGGTGCCGGGCCGCCCAGCCGAAGGCGATGGTGCCGCCGTAGGAGTTGCCGACCAGGTGGACGGGCCCGGTGACGGCAAGCCGGTCGAGGAGGGCCTCCAGGTCGTCGATGTTGTGGTCGAGGGTGTAGCCCCGCGACGGGCGCTCGCTGCGGCCGTGTCCGCGCAGGTCGTACATGACGACGTCGAGTCCGGACGCGGCGAAGGCGGGGGCGACGGTGAAGTAGTAGCTGGCCAGGCTGTCGGTGAGCAGCCCGTGCACCAGGACGACCGTGGCGTGCGGGGACCGGTCGCCGGTGGGCCCCGTGCGCTGGACGTGCAGCCGGATCCCGCCGGCGTCGACCATCGCCACGGCTCAGCCCGCCTGCGTGGTCTTCAGGCTCCACACCACGTACTCCACCAGCCGGCCCACGGTCAGCTCGATGATCTCGTCGAACTCCATGCCGGCCAGGAACTCGGCGAGGTTGGCCCGCCGCCCGTACCGCTCCTCCAGCAGCCCGGCCAGGGTGACGAGGTCGATGCTCTCCAGCTCCAGATCGCGGTTGAAGGTGGTGGACATGCCGATCACCACATCGTCGTCGCCGTACTCCGCGAGGACGGTGCGGAGCATGCCGGTGACGTCGGCGAGCACACGGTCCGCGGTGGGCACGGTGGGCGGCGCGGGGGCCGGCGGGAGGGAGTTCGTCGGAACCGGCTGGGTGGGGTTCATCGGGGGTGCTCCTCGGCTGCTTCGTCTTCGTGTTCAGGGGTGTCCGGCGTCGGGCGGTGTGTCGTCGCCCCGTGCGTCGTCGGCTCCGGGCCCGGTCGTCCAGGCCACCACGTACTCCCGCCCGGGCAGAGCGGGTGGATTACTCACCGGCGCGCAGTGCACGGTGTAGGCGCGCTCCAGACGGCCGGAGACCAGCAGCCGGCTGCCGTCCGGGGCGGCCTCCAGCACCTCGAAGTCCCGTGGCCGGCCGCCGAATCCGACGCCCTCGGCCTTGGCGACCGCCTCCTTGGCGGCCCAGAAACGGGTGAACCACCGCGCCTGCGGATCGGGGCCGTCCTCCGGCAGGCCCCGCAGCAGCCGCAGTTCGGGCGTGCCGAGCGCGGTGGCGAGGGTCGCCGGGTCCCGCTCGGCGACCTCTTCGATGTCGATGCCGGGGCCCGGCTGGGGGCGGTGCGTCCGTACGATCGCCACGCCCGCCTCGCCCCGGTGGGCGAGCGAGACGTCCAGCGGGGGCAGGGTGCGCCCATGCGTACCGGTGACGTACGGACTTCCCAACTCATCATTGTGAACCCGGAGTTCGGCGGGAAAGACGGGGCCTTCGCCGTGCTGCCAGAGCCATTGCCGTACGGCGTCCTTGACCGCGATCCGGCCGAGCAGCCACTGCCGGCGGCCGCGCGGCGGGCGTTCGGCGTATGCGGCGCGCTCGGCACCGCCCAGCGAGTTGCGCATGATCAGCTCGCGTGAGGCGAGGTCCGGCCACCGCTCGTGCACCAGTACCCAGCCGCCGGGCCGGGCGACGGAGAGGGTGTGGCGTTCGGGGAAGCGCTCGACGGGGCGGGTCGTCGGGTCGTTGTCGAAGCGGCGGTCCTGCCAGCCGGTGATCCGGGCCCACACCCGGCCGCCGACGGTCAGCTCCGCGTCCGCCTCCAGAAGGGTGTCCGTGAGGGCCGTGATCCGCAGGAGGCAGGCGACCTCGGTGCCGGGGGCCGGGTGCGGCCCATGGAAGCTCAACTGCCCTATCTGCACGGGGAAGACAACGGTCCGCTCGGTGCGGGTCGCCATGATCCAGTAGCCGAGGAGCTGGCCGACGTTGTCGAGCAGGGCACCGGGGGCGGAGGGTGCGGTGATCCTTCCGCGGATGTGCCGCTCACCGATCGCGGTGAGGTCGGTGAGGCCCTGGAAGCCGGGGCCGTGGAACATCCAGCGCTCCCGGTAGATCTGGGCGGCGGTGTGCTCGGGCCGGCGTTCCGGCGCGTCCGGGAGCGGACCGGGCGGGGGCGGTGCGGGGTGGTGCGGGGCGAGTTCGACGACGGCGCGGGCCGTGGGGCCGAAGGCGACGGTGACGCGGTCGGGACGGCCGGGAAGCGGGTCGGGGGTGACGGTGACCGGCACGTCGACGGGCGGTGTGGCGGTGAGCCAACGGTCGAAGCGGGCCCCGCGCACGGTGACGGCCCGCAGACCGGGGGCCGCGGCCTCCGCCGCGTCCATCATGTGCCGCACGATCGTGGTGGCCGGCACCACCGGCCAACGGTCTTCCACATCCGGCCAGTTGGGCCGCTGCGGGAAGAAGCAGTGGTCCAGGAGGTGGGGCATGGTGCGGGGGGAGACGTGGAGTGTGGTGGTGATCGGGGCGGGTCTGTCGAGGGCGGGCAGGGCAGGGGCCGGGGTGCCGGATCTGTCGGGGGTGGGCGCGGCAGAGGCCGAGGTGCCGGATCTGTCGAGGGCGGGCGCGGCAGAGGCCGAGGTACCGGATCTGTCGAGAGCGGGCGCGGCAGAGGCCGGGGTGCCGGATCTGTCCAGGGCGGGCGCGGCAGAGGCCGGGGTGCCGGATCTGTCGAGGGCGGGCGCGGCAGAGGCCGGGGTGGGGCGGCGGCGCGCGGTGATCAGCTCCGCCGCCGTGTCCGCGGTGTCCCGCAGCAGGGCGCTCAGCTCGGCCGCGGCCGGGAAGCGGGTGGCCAGGGAGTCCAGCGCGCCGGAGCGGGGCGGCGCCGGGTGCGCGGCGGGGCGCAGTTCGGCCCGTAGGGCGTCGAGTTCCGGGCCGGCCAGGGAGACGAGGGCGCCGGAGAGGTCGAGGCGGACGGGTGGGCGCTCAGCAGCGGCTGGGGTGGCCCGGTGCGGCAGCGCCGGGGCCACGGACGCACCCGCCGCCCACAACGCGGTCGCCACACACCGGAGTTGGGACATCCCACTGCGCTGCCGGGCGTTGGCGGCAACGGTCAGGTGGTCGCGGTCGCCGAGGGTGTCGTCGATCAGTGAGGTGAGGTGGCCGGGGCCGGTCTGGACGAAGACGCGGTGCCCGGCGGCGTACATCGCCTCGGTCAGCTCGCGGAAGCGGACGGGCTCCAGCAGATGCCGTACGAACAGCTCACGCACCTCCGCCTCGCCCGGCGGGAAGGGCGCCGCGGTGGTCCCGGACCACACCGGCACGGCCGGCGGATGGAGCCGGAAGCGGTCGGCGGCTTCCTTGATGGGGGCGAGGTACGGTCCGAGCATCGGGGTGTGGAAGCCGGAGCGGAAGGGCAGCACCTGGCAGATCACGCCCTGGGCGCGCAGGGCCCGTACGAACGCCTCGACCGCCGCGCCGGGGCCGCAGACCATGGACTGGCGGGGCGCGTTGTCGTGGGAGAGCACGATGCCGGAGTCCGGCCAGTCCTCGGCGAGGGCGGTGCGGACGTGCTCGGCGGAAGTGCCGAGGGCGGCGAATGCGAGGCCGGGGACGGTGACCGTGTCGGGGTCGAACTCGGCCATGAAGGCGTCCACTTGGGCGGCCGAGTAGAGTCCGGCCACCGCCATCGCCGTCCACTCGCCGACGCTGTGCCCGGCGACCGCGTCCGGTACGACACCCATCCGGCGCAGCACCCGGTCCAGCAGACGGCCCACGCCGACGACACCGAAGCCGTGCCGTCCCACGTCCCCGACCTCCACGTCCGCGCCGGGCAGTGGCGGCAGCCCGAAGTGGGCCGCGATGTCGTCGGTGCGGGGGGTGAAGTCGCCCTCCAGCCCGGGGAAGACGAACGCCAGCCCGCCACCGGCCCGGCCGAGCAGCGGCCCCGGCCGGAACCACACGTCGCCGCGCCCCTGCCAGGCCCGGCCCTTGGCGACCGCACGACGGGCCAGGGCGAGCCGCTTGGCGTTCGGCGCGACGACACCGAGCCGCACGGGACCGGCACCGGGGTGCGGCCGGGCGGGGTCGAGCCCTGCGGCGAGTACGGCGGAGTCCTCGGCGTCGAGGAGGGCACCGAGACCGGCCACACTGTCGGCGGCGAGAAGCAGGACCGGCTCGGACTCGGTGACCTGGGCGGGGGCGGGTTCGTTCACATGGTCGGCAGCAGGAGCGGGCTCGGCGACATGAGCGGCGATGGAACCGGCCTCGGTCACGTGGGCGGGAACCGAACCGGGCTCGGCGATCCGAGCGGCAGCCGGAACGGGCCCGGTCACCTGGGCGGCGGCGGGGGTGGGTCCGGAGGGGGCGTGGATCGGCGGACGGCCGGGGGCCTCCTCCAGCACCACGTGGGCGTTGATCCCGCCGAACCCGAAGGCGTTCACGGCGGCCCGGCGGACCGGCTGCCGGGCGTCGGTCTCCCAGGGGCGGGCCCGGTCCAGGGTGCGAAAGCGCGTGGCGGCGAGGGCGGGGTGGGGGTCCTCGCAGTGCAGGGTGGGCAGGAGGGTGCCGTGGTGGAGCGCGAGGGCGGCTTTCACCAGGCCCGCGACTCCGGCGGCCGGCATGGTGTGGCCGATCATCGACTTCACCGAGCCGAGGACCGGGTGGAGGATGTCACCGCCCCGCTGCCGTGGCCCGAACACCTCTGCCAGGGTGGTGAGTTCGGCCGTATCACCGGCGGGCGTCGCGGTGCCGTGCGCCTCCAGCAGGCCGATGGAGTCCGGTGCGGCCGGATCGAGGCCGGCGGTGTGCCAGGCCTGTCGTACGGCGCGGGCCTGGCCGCCCGGGTCGGGGGTGACGAGCCCCGCCGTACGGCCGTCTCCGGCCACGCCCGTGCCCCGGATCACCGCGTACACGCGGTCGCCGTCGCGCTCGGCGTCCGCGAGCCGCTTCAGGACGACGACGCCCGTGCCCTCGCCGATGAGGATGCCGTCCGCGTCACGGTGGAAGGGACGGATGCGCTCGGTCGGGGACAGGGCGCGCAGTTGGGAGAAGACGCTCCAGAGGGTGATGTCGTGGCAGTGATGCACTCCCCCGGCGAGCATCATGTCGCAGCGGCCGGTGGTGAGTTCGGTGACCGCCTGGTCGACGGCGACGAGCGAGGAGGCGCAGGCCGCGTCCAGGGTGTAGGCGGGGCCGCGCAGGTCGAGCCGGTTGGCGATGCGGGACGCGGCCAGGTTGGGGACCAGGCCGATCGCGGACTCCGGGCGGTCGGGGCCGAGCCGTTCGGTGAACGCGGCGCGGATCCGGTCGAGTTGGTCCGATTCCAGTCCGGGTAGCAACTCGCCCAGCGTGCGCACGAGTTGGTGAGCCGTCCGGACCCGCTGGTCGAGCCGGACCAGGCCGGGCGTGAGATAGCCGCCGCGGCCCAGCGCCACCCCGATCCGGTGCCGGTCGGGCAGCCGGTCCGTGCCGCCCGCGTCGGCGAGCGCGGCGGCGGCCACGTCGAGGGCGATCAGCTGGTCCGGCTCGGTGCCGGACACCGAGGCGGGCATGATGCCGTAGCGCGTGACCTCCACCTCGGCCAGGCCGTCCACGAAGCCGCCGCGCCGGCAGTACACCTGGTCGGCGGCGGCCGGCCCGGCCGCCGTACCGGGCCGGTAGTAGTCGGCGTCCCAGCGGTCGGCGGGGACCTCGCGGACCGCGTCGACGCCGTCGCGCAGATTGCGCCAGTAGGCGTCGAGGCCGGGGGCGCCGGGCAGCAGCACCGCCATCCCGACGATGGCGACGGGTAGCTGACGTGACGTCATGTCACCAGCCCGATGCGGTGTGGACGACGGCACGGGCCGCCGGGTCGCCCCAGGCGAGCTCCCGGAGCAGGGCCGCGGTGCCCTCGTCCGGGTCGATCAGGTCGACCCCGCGCCTGGCGTACTCGCGGCCGAGTTCCGCCCCGACCATGCCGGTGTGTGCGCCGGAGGGTGCCCAGGGTCCCCAGTGCACGGTCAGTGCGCGGTGGCCGGTGCGCTCGGCCCAGTCCGCGCCGAGCGCCTCCAGGGCGTCGTTGGCGGCGGCGTAGTCGGCCTGGCCGCGGTTGCCGAGGAGGGCGGCGATGCTGCCGAACAGTACGGTGAACGCGGGCGCGGCGGGCAGTTCGTCCAGGGCGGCGAACAGCGCCGCGGCACCGGCGATCTTCGTGCCGTAGACCCGCTGGAAGGACTCGGGCGTCTTGTCGGCGATCAGCCGGTCCTCGATGACTCCGGCGGCGAAGACGACACCGTCGAGCCTGCCGTGTTCGGCGTGGATCTCCTTGACCGCCTGCAGGACGGCGTCCCGCTCCCGGAAGTCGACCGAGCGGTAGCGGGCCTCGCTGCCGAGCGTGCCGAGTTCGGCGAGGGTCGTGGCGATCTCCCGCTGGGCGAGGAGGAGTTCGGCGGTCCGGTTGATCTCGGCGGGCTTCGGCGCACCGGGTCCGGCGGCCAGCGCCGCCCGCAGTTCGACGGGGGTGCGGGCGGCCGCGGTACGGGGGTCCTCGGGTGCGGTGGGCGCGGGGGTACGGCCCAGCAGTTCGACCCGGCACCGGCAGGCGCGGGCCAGGGTGGCGGCGAACCGCGCGGTGATGCCCCGGGCGCCGCCGGCCAGCAGGACGACGGAGTCCCGGTCGAGACCGAGCGCGGCCGCCTCGGCGGCGCCGTCGGCGGCGGGCCCGGCGCCGGTGGTGCCGAGCAGGCCGAGGGGCGCGGGCAGCAGCTCGAATCCCTGCCGGGCTCCGGCCGCCGTACGCAGGACGACCGGGGCCACCGGCTCCGGGGCACGCAGCTCGGCGAGCAGGGCCTCGGCGACGGCCGCCGGGGCGGTGTCCGGCACGGCGACGACCCGGGCGAGGAGGCCGGGGTACTCCCGGCCGACGCTGCGGAACAGCCCGTCCAGCCCGGCCGCCCGCAGCGCCTGCGCGCGGTCGGCGCCCCGCACGGCGAGCAGCGTCCGCGGGCCGCACGCCAGCGCCGCCCTCAGCACCGGGAAGGCGTCCGGCAGCACTGGAAGGTCGGAGCCGGGCAGCGCGCCGAGGTACACGACACCGTCGACCGGGCCGTCGGCCGAGGTGAGGTGGTGCGCCTGGTCGAGGACCACGGGATCGGCACCGTGCGCGGCGAGCCGCGCCGCGAGCTCGCCCGCCGTGCCCGCTCCGCCGCCGAGAAGGACGAAGCGCCGCCCGGACAGGTCGAGACCGACCGGGCCGGGCTCCGGAAGGGCCACGGGTCGCAGCTCACAGCGCCGGGGCGGCACCCCGGGAACGAGAGGTTCCGCCGGAGCTCGCGTACCGATGTGCGCCGCCTCCGCCGGCTCCCCGGCCGGTTCCCGGGCGTATGACACCTCCGCCTGCGCCTCGATCGGTTCGCGACCGTACGACACCTCGGCCCGCTCCTCGACCGGTTCGCGGGCATGGGCCGCCTCCACCCGCTCGCCCTCGCCCCCGGATCCGGCCCCGACACGCGCCGTGAGCCATCCGGTCACCGCCGCCGCCGTGCGCGCCTTGGCCAGTTCCTCCAGTTCGGCGTCGTCCAGGACCTCGGCGCCGCCTGCGATGCCCAGGCGCTTGGCGAGTTCACCCGCGATCTCGGCACGCTTGATGGAGTCGATGCTCAGGTCCGCCTCCAGGTCGAGGTCGGGCTCGATCATGTCGACGGGATAGCCGGTCCGTTCGCTGATGATCTCCAGGACGATCCGCTCCACGTCGGCCACCGGCTCTTCGGCAACGAGGGAGGACAACGGCGGCTCGGCGGACGGCAGTTCGTGCTGCGCCACGGGATCCGGTGCGGGCACGGCGGCGACCGGGGCCGGCGGTGTCGCGCCCGGTGCCGCCCCGAAGTAGGTGAGCAGCACATCGCGCTGGGCGGCGATCATCTCCCTGCTGGTGCGCAGGAACTCGGAGATCAGCGCGTCCCGGTCGGTGGGGGCGCCGTGCGGCTGGTCGGTGGTCACGGTCGTCTCCATGACTCGTCGGGCCGGTGCGAGGGCACCGGGCAGGAGTGCCCCGTCGGCGGTGCGGACGAGGTGTCCGTCGACCGTCCAGCCGGGCCGTTTCGGTGCCGGGGCGCGCAGCGCGTCGACGGCGTCGCGGCCGCGCAGGAGCCAGGCGGTGCGCACCGGCCGTCCGGCGACGGCGAGTTGGGCGAGTGCGTCCAGCCAGCCGCGCAGCCCGCTGTCCCCCGACGGTTCACAGACGACGGTGCGGTGCGGGCGGTCGCCGAGGATCTGCCGCACGAGCCGGGTGAGCACGCTACCGGGGCCCGCCTCGACGAAGAGCCGCGCGCCCGCCTCGTACATCGCCTCGATCTGGGCGACGAAGGCGACCGGGGCGCCGATCTGCGCGGCGAGTCCGGCACGCACCGCGTCGGGATCGCGGGGGTAGGGCGCGGCGGTGCGGTTGGCCCAGACGGGGAACTCGGGTGCCCGTACGGTCTTGTCCGCGAGGACCTTGGCGAAACGCTCACCCGCAGAGGCCACGAGCGGGCTGTGGAAGGCGCAGGCCACGGGGATGCGCCGGGCGCCGAGCCCGACCGCGCGCAGCAGTCGTACGGCCGTGCCGATGTCCTCGGTCGGTCCAGAAATCACCGTCTGCTCGGGTGAGTTGAGGTTGGCGACGACTACGGTCGCGGGGGCCCCGGCCGTGCGCAGGGCGTCGGTGACCGTCTCGGCGGGGGCGGCGACGGCGGCCATCGTGCCGGGGTCGTCGCCGGCCGCCGCCAGGATCGCGGCGGCGCGTTCGCCGCTCAGTTCCAGCAGGGTCTCGGGGTCGAGGGCGCCGGCCGCGGCGAGGGCGACCAGTTCGCCGTAGCTGTGACCGGCGGCCTGGTCGGGGTGGACGCCCGCGGAGGTGAGGAAGGCGTGGGCGGCGAGGCCCGCGATGCCGAGGGCGGGCTGGGCGGACCGGGTGTCGGTGAGGTCGGCCCGGAGACGCTCGCGGGCGGTGTCGTCGAAGGCGGCCGGCGGATGGACGACGTCGGCGTGGGCGCGGCCCAGGTACAGATAGTGGCGCAGCGCGGGAAGGGTGACCAGGAGGTCGGCGAGCATGCCGGTGCGCTGGCTGCCCTGGCCGGGGAAGAGGAAGGCGATCTGGCCGTCCACCGGGTCCGCCGCGTGGATTCCGGCGGCCGGGTCGTGCTCCCCGGCGAGTATCCGCCGTAGCTGTGCGGTCAGTTCCTCGATGTCGCGGGCCACGACGGCGGCGCGTACCGGTTCGTGCGCGGTGTCGGCGCGGCGGGCCGCGGCGAGGGCGAGGTCCCGCAGCCGCCAGGGCCGGCCGTCGGCCTCGGCGGCCCGCAGGAGCTCCTCGACCGTGCGGTGGGCCGCCACCGTGTCCCGGCCCCGGAAGAGGAACAGCTCGCACGGCCACTCGTCCAGGGTCTGCGCCGGTGGTACGGCGTCGCTGTGACCGGCGAGCACCGCGTGGAAGTTGGTCCCGCCGAAGCCGAACGCGCTGACCCCGGCGAAGCGTTCGGCGGCCGGTGCGCTCCAGGGCCGGGCCCGGGTGTGGAAGACGAAGGGGCTGCTGTCCTGTGCCCAGGCCGGGTTGGGGTGCTCCACGTGCAGGGTGGGCGGGGTGACACCGGTGTAGAGGGCGAGGGTGGTCTTGATGAGGCCGGCGAGTCCGGCGGCGCACTTGGTGTGCCCGATCTGCGACTTGACCGAGCCGAGCGCACAACTGCCCAGCTCCGCACCGGCTTCGGTGAACACGTCGCTGAGTACGGTGAGTTCGGTGCGGTCACCGACGACCGTGCCGGTGCCGTGGGCCTCGACGAGGCCGACGTCCGCCGGTGAGACCCCGGCGTTGCGGTAGGCGCGCTCCAGTGCCGCCCGCTGGCCTTCGGGGCGGGGTGCGGTCAGGCCCAGGGAGCGGCCGTCGCTGGCGGAGCCGAGGCCCTTGACCACGCCGTAGATCCGGTCGCCGGCGCGTTCGGCGTCCGCGAGCCGTTTGAGGACCAGGCAGGCCACGCCCTCGCCGAGCGCGATGCCGTCGGCGGAGGCGTCGAAGGCGCGGGAGCGGCCGGTCGGCGAGAGCGCGTGGACGGAGGAGAACAGGACGTAGTCGTTGATGCCGTTGTGCAGGTCGGCGCCGCCGCACAGCACCATGTCGCTGGTGCCGGAGACGAGTTCCTTGCAGGCCACGTCGAGGGCGGCGAGGGAGGAGGCGCAGGCGGCGTCGACGGTGAAGTTGGCCCCGCCGAGGTCCAGCCGGTTGGCGATCCGGCCGGAGATGACGTTGGCCAGCATGCCGGGGAAGGAGTCCTCGGTCAGCCGGGGCAGCTGCTCCTCGATCCCGTCCGGGACCTTGCCGTAGTAGGCGGGGAGTACGGCGCGCAGGGTGACGGCGTTGGACAGATCGCTGCCCGCCTCGGCGCCGAAGACGACGGAGGTCCGCGCGCGGTCGAACGCCCGCCCCCGATCCCCGTATCCGGCGTCCTCAAGGGCCCGCCAGGCCGCCTCCAGGGACAGCAGCTGCACGGGTTCGATGCTGCCGAGCGAGGCGGGCGGGATGCCGTAGCGCAGCGGGTCGAACGGGATGCGGGGCAGGAAGCCGCCCCATTTGGACGCGGTGCTGGCGGACGCGTGGTGCACGGCCGGGTCCCAGCGCTCGGGCGGCACCTCGGTGACGGCGTCGCGTCCCGTGACGACGGTGCTCCAGAAGGCGGCGAGGTCGGCGGCCTGCGGGAACATGCAGGCCATGCCGACGATCGCGATGTCGAGCGGTGCGGGCGGGGCCGGTTCGGCCGGGGGCAGCGGTGCCGGGCGCGCGGCCCGTCGGGTCAGGAAGTCGGCGGCGCCGTCGGTCACCGCACGGTGCAGTTCGGCCACGGTGGTGGTCGCCGAGCGCAGGACGGCGACCTCGCCCGCCATGAACATCCCGTCGCTGAGCTGCCGTTCCTCTCCGACAGCGGCCAACTCGCCGTCGGTGCACCGCTCCACGCCCTTGCTCGCGATGCGCAGCCGCCCCACGTTGAGTCGTTCCAATCCCTCCCAGACCTCGCGGTCGCTCAGCCCCTGCGCCCGCAGTGCGGCCTCCCGGTCCCGGTAGTCGCCGGTGAAGGGGCTCGGCACACAGCGGGTCGCGTGACCCGGGGCGGTCTCCAGCAGGTCGGTCGCGGTGGCGGCGAGGACCTGCCGCTGGAAGAGGGGCTGGATGGCGCCGTGCGCGACGGCTTCCTCGGTGAACAGGTAGGCGGTGCCCATGAGGAGGCCGACGGCGGCACCGCGGGCGGTGAGCGGCGCGGCGAGGGCGGCGACCATGGCGGCCGACCGCTCGTCGTGCACACCGCCCGCGAAGAGGACCTCCAGCTGCCGGGCCCTCTCGTCATCGGCGTCGGCCAAGTAGTCCTCAAGTACCCCGAGTTGGGCCTCCCACAGCGGGAAGGACGCCCGGGGCCCCACATGCCCGCCGCACTCGGACCCCTCGAACACGAACCTGCGCGCACCGGCATCGACGAACTGCCGCAGCAGCCCAGGCGACGGCACGTGCAGGAAGGTCCGGATCCCGGCCCGCTCCAGCGCCTCGGCCTGGGCGGGCCGTCCGCCCGCGATGACCGCGTGCGTGGGCCGCAGCTCCCGTACGGCGTCCAACTGGGCGTTCCTGATCTCCTCCGGCGCGAAGCCGAGGACACCCACACCCCAGGGCCGCCCGTCCAGCACGGCCCGCGCCTCGGTCAGCATCGCCCGCGTCCGCTCCCCGTCGGCGAGGGCCAGCGCCAGAAACGGCAGCGCCCCGCCCTCGGCGACAGCGGCGGCGAACCCGGCCTGATCGCTGACCCGCGTCATGGGTCCCTGCGCCACCGGAAGCCGGGTCCCGAGCGCCCGGCTCATGGCAGAGCCGGGCCGCAGAGCGGCGACGGCAGCAGGCTCGGCTTGGGTGTGCCGCGCGTCCGTCACGATGTCCGACGCAATGTCCGACGCGACGTCCGAAACGCCGGCGGCACCCGCCGGGCCGGCATCGGACACGGCCTGCGAGGCCGCCGACCGGGCATCGGACACGGCATGGGAGGCCTCAGCCCCGGCATCCGCCTCGCCCAAGGCCACCGCAGCCCCAGCACCCTCCGCGCCAAGGTCCGCCTCAGGTCCAGCGCCCGCCGTCCCGGCCCTGCCTGCCGGACCGGCGTCGGCCACGCCGTCGACCCGCACCGGATCGCCGACGGCCACCCCCTGGATGACCGCCGACAGCTCCCGCACCACCCCCCGCACATGCCCCCACCGTTCGGCGAACCGGGCGGCGAGGAAGCCGTCCTGGCCCACGGGGAGGAGGTGGGTGCGTGGGTCGGCGGTGCCCAGGAGGGCCGCGATCGTCTCAGGGTCGTCGGCGGAGATGCGCGGGGCGTCGGGCCCGCGGCGGCGCAGCACCCGGTGGCCGCCCAGCAGTACGGTCTCCGAGCCGTCCAGGGACCGCAGAGCTGCCCGTACCGTCTCGGGCTGTCCCGACTCGGCCAGCAGGGCCAGTTGGCTGTCGAGCACGACACCGGCGGCCCCGCCGGCCACGGCGGCCGCCGCCGTACGCGGTCCGATGCCGCCGCACGCCCAGACCGGAACGTCGTTCAACTCGCCGTCGGACAGCAGCTGTTGGAGCAGTACGAAGGTGCTCAGCTCGCCGACCCGGCCGCCGCTCTCGGCACCCCGGGCGATCAGACCTCGGGCACCGGCGCGGACGGCTGTCCGGGCCTGGTCGATGTCGGTGATCTCCGCCAACACCCGCCAGTGTGGCGGGAGTTGGGTCGCCTGCCAGGGCGCGTCCGAGGTGAGGACCACGGTGTCGGGGCCATCGCCGACGTCGGCCGGGGTCAGGGTGCAGCGCCCGGTCACCCGTATGCCGAAGGGGCCCGGCGCGGCCCGTCTCAGCCGGGACAGTTCCTCGCGGCATCTTCGGTCGCCGGTGCCGAGGTCGAGGACGCCGAGCGCGCCGGCGGCACTGGCGGCAGCGGCGAGTCCGGCGTCGGGCTCACCGAAGGGGGTGAGACACAGGATCAGGTCTTGGGCGCGCACTGGGGAGGTCATGATGCTCCGGCACGATCGGCGGGGACAGCACGGTGGGGGGTGTGCGGCGGAACTCTCTGGTGCGAGGGCACCGGAACCTAGCGAGGTGTTACTCACGGGTCAATAACGTCGCGCCCATTGCGCGACCGGTGACGCCGATTCGGCCAGGCGATCGAATTACCCGCAAGCGCCGAAAACGCGGCGAATTCCGTCACGGGCACGGACGCGTGAGCTCCCCGGCCCACGCGCCACACCCCCTCAACCCCGGCAAAGCACCGCCCGCTTCACCGCGCGCTCACCCACACGCAACGCGCTCGGACATCCGCACGAAGTCTGTAAATTCCGCATGACTTCACGCCGGTGGCTCGAACCCGCTTCAGCGGCCCGGCCCCCCGGCGTCAGCCCCCCCCCCCGGCCGGCCCCGGCGCATCAGCCGAGCAGCACCCCCTCGGCCGCCGGTGCGGGCGCGATCCGGTCGGTGACCTGCTGAAGGACCTCGCCCACCGCGGGCACCGCACCGCCGGGCGACACGACCCCGGTGCGGCCCTGCCCGGGGTCGCTTCGGACCTGGGCGATCCGGGGCTCGTACCCGTCCCGACCCCCGCCCTCGTCCCCGCCCCCGGACGGCCCCGGCTGCCCCGGCTGCCCCGGCTGCCCCAACGGCCCTGTCCGCCCTGGCACCTCAGGCACCCCCGGTCGGCCGACCTCGCCCTCCCCCTGCGGCCGCCCCGGCTGCCCGGCCCCCGCAGCATCGGGCACCCCTGGCGAGCCCGCCGCGCCCGGCGCCACCGACGACCCGTCCGGCCGTCCCGACGCATCCCCGCCCGGCTCCAGCACCCACCGCTGCCCCGTCGACCCGTCCCTGGGCGCCAGCCCCACCCCGTCCGCCGCTCCACCCGCCCCCGGAGCGAGTGCGAGCCCCTCGGTGCGGCGGAGCAGGATCTCGCCGCGCACGGTGATGTCGTAGGCCACCTCTCCGGCGTGCACGAGACATCCGGCCAGCACCACGCTCCTCGTCCCGGGGTCGGCGGCCAGGCACAGGGACGGGTCGGCGGCGCTGCGCAGCAGTCCGTCGTCCTGGTACGACCACTGCTGCGAGACGGCGGACGAGCACGGCGCGAGCCGTAGTCCGACGCCCGCCTCGGCGCGGCCCCCGCGCACGTCCAGGCAGCGCCCGGAGGCGAGTGCGCGCAGGCTGCCGTGAGCGATCTCGACGGGACCGCCGCCCGAGCCGCCCAAGCCCCCCGAGCCATCCGGGCCGGGGGCGTCGCCCGAGCCGCCCGGGCCCGCCGAGGCGGCCGACACGGCGGACGTCGAGGTGCCCGTGCCGCTCGGACGGGCCGTGTGCCCCGCGGGGGCACCCCATGTGGCGCCGGGCGTCGGGACACCGTTGTCATCGGACCAGCTTCTGACCACCAGGACGGTGGCGAGCAGCGCGAGCGAGGCCAGTCCGGCGCCGACGAGGACGGCCGTACGGCGGCGGCCCACGGGGCCGGTGCGATGACGGCCGCCGGCTCTCGCCCGTACCGCCTCCGGCACCGGTGCGAGTGGCCACTCCTCGACGGCGCCGCGCCCGGGGCGCGAGTCGAGATAGCGGCGGGCGCCCCAGCCGAGCACGGTCTCGGCGAGCAGCAGGTCCAGCCCGCCCTCGAACCGGCCGATGGTGTCGGCGGCGCGCCGGCAGTAGGGGCAGAGCGTCAGATGGTGCCGCACATCCGGCAGCAGGGCGCCGCCACGGCGCATGGGGATGTCGAGGAGCCGGTTGTAGAAGCGGCATTCCTTCGTCGGCGCGAGTTCTCTGTGGGCGCGTACGCAACCCGCGCGGAATTGTTCGCGTGCCTGTTCCAGGGCGGCCGTCGCGGTGGCCGGGGCGATGCCCAGCAGACCAGCTGGTATGTTTATCGGCTCCGCTTCCACCTCGGTGTGCCACAGAAGGCATTGCGAGGCGCTGGGAAGGGCCCGGAATGCGCGTTCGGCGAGCTGTCGCCTTTCCGGCGTTCCGGGCTTTGTGGCGCGCAGTCCGCGACCGCCGGTGGGTCGGCGCAGTTCCGGCAGAGTCGCGCACGTTCCGTCGTCCGCCGCCCAGGCGCGGACGGTGTCGCGGACGGCGACGAGCAGCTGCGGGCGCAGGGCGCCGCCGACGGCTCCGCCCGCCATGCGGGCGAGGACCTGGTGGAAGGCGGCGGTGGCCACGAGCGGTGCGGCGGGTCCGGCGGCGGCCAGGCAGACGATGGCGTAGTCGCGGGCGGCCCGCCAGTGGCGGGCGAGCAGCAGGGCGACGGAGTGGTGGCGGGCGCTGTCGGGGCCGGTCAGCCGGGCGACGAGCTCACGGTCGGACTCCCCGCTCGGACCGGGCAGGGGCGGATACGGCGGGCGTGGGGGGTAAGGGGACTGCACGGAACCATTTCCTTCCAGCCGCAGAACAGCATGCGAAATGCCGTTCTGTCGGAAAGCAGTGAAAGTGCCCGCGGGGAGGCTCACCTTCGCACACGCGTCTCACAGGAAACAAGAAGCTGGATTGACCGGCTTTCACATTCGGCGGACAACACAAGAGTTACCGCCGGTATCGCATCCACAGCCGGTTCCCATGTTTCTCCGGGTGCACTCTCATCCGGGTGCCCCAACATGGGCCGCATGATCGCCCCCACCCCCACCGCGACCCCTGCCTCGCCCCGCACGGTCCGCAAGGCCGTCGTACCCGCCGCCGGGCTCGGCACCCGGTTCCTGCCCGCGACCAAGGCCACACCGAAGGAGATGCTGCCGGTCGTCGACAAGCCGGCCATCCAGTACGTGGTCGAAGAGGCCGCCGCGGCCGGTCTCGACGACATCCTGATGGTGACCGGGCGACACAAACGGGCCATCGAGGACCACTTCGACCACGCCTTCGAGCTGGAGCAGGCGCTGGCCGCGAAGGGCGACACCGTGCGCCTGGACGCCGTACGCGATCCCGCGCGGCTCGCCGACATCCACCACATCCGCCAGGGCGACCCGCTCGGCCTCGGCCACGCCGTGCTGTGCGCCCGCCATCACGTGGGCGACCAGCCCTTCGCCGTGCTGCTCGGCGACGACCTCATCGATCCGCGCGAGACCCTGCTCAGCCGGATGCTGGAGGTGCGGGAGCGGCACGAGGGCAGTGTGGTCGCGCTGATGGAGGTCGATCCGGAGCAGAGCCATCTCTACGGCTGCGCGGCGGTGGAGCCGACCGGCGAAGACGGTGTCGTACGGGTGAGCGGGCTGGTGGAGAAGCCGGCGCCGGGCACCGCGCCCAGCCGGTACGCGGTCATCGGCCGCTATGTCCTGGACCCGGCCGTGTTCGACGTCCTGGAGCGCACCCCGCCGGGGCGCGGCGGCGAGATCCAGCTGACCGACGCCCTCCAGGACCTCGCGGCGGGCGGCACCGTGCACGGGGTCGTCTTCGGCGGTCTGCGCTACGACACCGGCGACAAGGCGGACTACCTGCGCACAGTGGTCCGGCTGGCCTGCGACCGGCCCGACCTGGGCCCCGAATTCCGGCGCTGGCTCAGGGAGTTCGTGGCCGGCCTGGAGGAGGGCGCGGCCGGCGACGGCGAGCGGTACCGGGCCGCCTGAGCGGGCCCGGCCATAGCAAGGCTGGAACAACAGGGCCTCATGGCAGCCCTCGTCCTTGCTGGGAACAGGCGCGGTGCCGGTCAGGGAGGAAGCGCCCCAGTGCGTTTCGAAGGGGGTACTTGGCTCGCCCCCGTCCCATCCAGCCTGTCGTGGGGTGTGAACCGACGCTGTGCTGGTGGCCGGATCACAGAAGGTACACGACCATTGGTACCCCCCTCGGTCTGAAGCGGTGCTGCGCGTGACGTCAGTCGGTGCAGGTGGCGGGCGTCGGACGACCGCAGAGCCCATGTCAGCAGCATGCCGGTGGACAGTGCTGTCACGTGGCCGACGGGAGTGACTCCCAGCGTGGTCAGGCCGCTCGTGATGTGCGGTGCGCGCACCGCGAGCGCGGCGAGGGCGGTCCACCGGTGCCACCGCCGGGCTCCCGCTGCCACCACAGCGGCCAGGGCCGAGACGATCACATAGGACGGGCCGACGTCCAGCGTCGCACGCAGCGCCGGGTCGGCTTGGCCCGCCGCGATCCGCGCTGCCAGCAGCCCTTCGCTCACCAGTGTGCCGAGGACTTGGCCGGCCGCGATCAGCGCGACCGCCCGCATGCTGCCGAAGCGGATGACGAGAAACGCCAGCATGGCCCCGGCCAGGGCGATGCTGCGCAGACACGCCCAGGGATCGGCGCCGAACAGGAAGGCGGAGGCGATGAGCGCCTCCACAGGGTGATCTCCCATATTGGCCAGGTTGGTCGAGGCCCAGGCGTTCACCGCGTGATCACCGCCGTACATCAGGGACGTTGCGGCGGCGAGCAGGGCGAAGCCGCAGGGCACAGGGGAAAGCCATCGGCGGGCGGGGGTCCGGGAGAGATCCATGTGGCCGACCCTGGCAGAGGGTGCCCGCCCCGCGGATCTGGCCACGGACTGACCGGCTGATCTCTGTCTCTGGACAGAGGCGGATGATCGCCCTCCCGGCTACGGTCGGATGTGTGCGACGCATGATGGTGAGACATGAAGCGGTGTCCTCCGCCAGGGGGCTGACTCCGAATCAGCTGATCGGGCTGGATGTGCTGTTGTCCATGGCCCTGATGGCATGGAACGTCTTGTGGTGGACGCTTGGCACGCACCGCACGGGCTGGCCGGCATGGCAGGCCGTGCTGACGTGCTCGTTGGTCTTGGCTGTCGCCGTCCGGCGGCTGCTGCCACTGCCGGCACTGGCGGTGGCGTCGGTGACGATGGCCACCGAGGCCGCGGTCGGCCTGTCGGGGATCGTGGCGACTGCCTTGCTGGTGTACGAGGTGGCGGTCACCCGGCCCGCGCGTGTCGCGGCGTACGCGGGCGCGGTGGCAGGCGCCGCGCAACTCGCCTTGATGATCCCTCTGCAGGGCATGACAGGGCACTCCTGGGGGTTGCCGGGGATGATCCAAGTCCTCATCGTCGAGGCCGCTGCCTGGGCGATCGGATGGTCCACCAGACAGGGTCGCGCCTACACCCGAGGTCTGGTCGAGCAGGCCGAAGAGCGGGCACAGCTCCTCCTCGTCGAGGAACGCATGCGCATCGCCCGGGAGTTGCACGACGTCGTCGCGCACAGCCTGAGCATCGTCGCGGTCCAGGCGGGCGTCGGCCACCACGTCATCGGCAACCGACCTGACGAGGCCGCGAAATCCCTCTCCGCGATCGAGACGACGAGCAGGGCAGCCCTGGGAGAGCTGCGTTCACTGCTGGGTGTCCTGCGCGATCACGACGGTGCCGAATGGCTGCCCGGCGGCCTGGACGACCTCAACACGCTCCTCGAACAGACCCGACGGGCCGGTGTCCAGGTCGAGTTGACGATCAGCGGTCACCCGGACGCCCTGCCCCGAGGTCT
Organism: Streptomyces camelliae; assembly: GCF_027625935.1. NCBI lineage: Bacteria > Bacillati > Actinomycetota > Actinomycetes > Kitasatosporales > Streptomycetaceae > Streptomyces > Streptomyces camelliae. Next base: position 7,687,972 of record NZ_CP115300.1, on the reverse strand, counting down.
GGACCGCGCCGCCTACCGCATCGTGCAGGAAGCCCTGACCAACGTCGTCAAGCATGCCCGCACCGGCCAGGCCCGGGCGACGGTCGCCTACGCGCCGGGTGAGGTCTCTCTCACGGTCGTGGATGCCGGAGCCGGCCGCACGACCACCCCGATCACCGAGGGCCACGGTCTGACCGGCATGAAGGAACGCGCCGCCCTCTACGGCGGCGAGGTTCACGCGGGCCCGCTCTCGCCGCACGGCTTTCGCGTCACCGCCCGGCTGCCGTACGCCACGGACGAGCGAACAGCCCAGTTCCCCGTGGGCGCCGATCTGGAGTGCGCATGACGGTGCGCGTCGTCGTGGTGGACGACGAGACGCTGGTGCGTGCGGGGTTCCGGGTGCTGATCGAGTCGGAAGACGATCTCCAGGTCGTCGGCGAGGCGGCCGACGGGACCCAGGCGGTCAGGGTGATCCGCGAACTGCGCCCCGATGTGGCCCTGATGGACATCCGGATGCCCGGGCTCAATGGCATCGAGGCCATCCGCACGCTGCTCGGCGGCCCGTCTCCGGTGCCCGTCCACGTCCTGGTGCTCACCACCTTCGACCTGGACGAGTACGTCTTCGAGGCGCTCCGCGCAGGCGCCGCGGGCTTCCTCCTCAAGGACACTCCACCCGCACGCCTGATCGACGCCGTGCGGGTGATCGCCACCGGGGAGTCGCTGCTGTCACCCGGCGTCACCCGCAGGCTCATCGAGACCTACGTCCGCCGCCCCGGTTACCCCGGCCCGGTCACCCATGCCCTGGACGGGGTGACCGGCCGCGAGCGTGACGTGCTGGGCCTGATCGCACGTGGCCTGTCCAACAACGAAATCGCAGCCGAGCTGTATCTGACCGTTGGCACGGTCAAGACCCACGTCAGCCATCTGCTGACGAAGCTGGGGGCCAGGGACCGGGCCCAACTCGTCATCGCCGCCTACGAAAGCGGACTGGTCGGGCCCGCACGTCGTTGAAGCAGGACGAGCAGGAGCCAGTTGCCGGGCAGGAGGTCCAGGCCTCGGTCAGTGCAATCCGTGAGATATGTCTCCTTCGCCCTGCTTAACGAAGACGAAACGGCGGCCGCCGCATTCCGTAAAGAGGGTTCGCGACGATCGGGCACTTACACCGCCCAGCGCAACATCCGGAGCCAGATCGCGTGACTACTACAGAATCCGCCCACACGCCCCTCGGCGATCCCGGCACGGGCGCCACCCCCGAGCCCAAGCGCCTGCGCACCGGGGCACTGGGCATGTGGGGCGTCGTCTTCACCGTGCTGGCCACGGCTGCTCCCATCACCGCCATGACGGGCAACGTGCCCATCGCGATAGGCTCCGGAGCCGGCACGGGGACCCCGGCCACCTTCATCTTCTGCACCGCCGTTCTGGTGATCTTCACCATCGGCTACTCCGCGATGGCCCGGCACATCACCGCCACCGGCGCCTTCTACGGTTTCATCACCCGTGGCCTGGGCCGGGTCGCCGGGCTGGCCAGCGGCCTCATCGCGACCCTTGCCTACGTGGTCTTCGAGGGTTCGCTGATCGGGATCTTCGCGTCCTTCTTCAAGACGGACGTGGAGACCTTCGGCGGGCCGAAACTGAGCTGGATCGTCTACGCGCTCTTCGGCATCCTCGCCATCGCGGTACTCGGCTACTTCGACATCGAGCTCTCCGGGAAGGTGCTGGGAGTCTTCCTGGTCGCCGAGGTACTGATCCTGCTGCTGATGGGCGGCTCGGTGCTCTTCCACGGCGGCGGCCCCGACGGGCTGATGGCCGGTTCCCTCGACCCGGCAGGCGGTTTCACCGCGGTGGCCGGCGGCAGCGTGGCGATCGGCCTGTTCTTCGGCTTCTGGTCGTGGGTGGGCTTCGAGACCACTGCTGTCTACGGTGAGGAGTCCCGCAACCCGACCCGGATCATCCCGCGCGCCACCCTGCTCGTGGTCATCGCGCTCGGCGCGCTCTACACCTTCGTCTCCTGGATGACCATCGCGGGCAACGGCGCGCACAACGCCGTCACCATCGCCCAGGGCGGTACCGGCAACCCCTTCGACCTCTTCTTCGGCATCACCCAGAAGTTCGTGGGTGTCTGGGCCAAGGACCTCTACCAGGTCCTGACCGTCACCGGCTCCTTCGCCTGTGCGCTGGCCTTCCACAACTCGGCCTCCCGCTACCTCTACGCGATCGGCCGCGAGGGCCTGCACAAGGCCGTCACCCCGCTCGGCGCCACCCACGACAAGCACAAGTCCCCGTGGGTCGCCTCGATCGTGCAGTCCGTGATCACCCTGCTCATCACCTTGTACTTCTTCCTCTTCCAGGCCCCCAGCAAAGCCGCACCGGACGTGCCGTACTACTACGAGTTCGGCCTGCTGGCGATCATGGGCACGATGGGGATCCTCATCGTCCAGGCGATCTGCTCCGTCTCGGTGATCTGGTACTTCCACGGCGGCAAGCGCCACCCGGAGACCCGTAGCTGGTGGCGGACGCTGCTCTGTCCGGCGGTGGGTGCGGCGGGCATGGCCTACGTCGTCTACCTGCTGTTCAGCAACCTCTCCTTCGCGGCGGGCGCCGCCTCCAACAGCCCCGTCTACACCCTCACCCCCTACCTGGTGATCGGTGTGGGCGTGCTGGGCGCGGTGGTCGCGCTCGTGCTCCGGTCCACCGACCGGGCGCGCTACGAGCAGATCGGCAGCACCGTTCTGGCCGAGTCCCACGAGCGCTGAAAGCCCCTCATGCGTACCGCAGAGAGAGTTCGGAGAGGTTGACAGTATGGTCTACCGCAGCACTCTGCGTGGCGAGCGGTTCACGTTCGCCACGCTGCCCGAGCTGCTGGCCAAGGCGAACGAGGTGAAGTCGGGTGACCAGCTCGCCGGGCTCGCCGCACGCAGCGAGCGGGAGCGAGTGGCGGCCAAGCTCGCCCTGGCCGACGTGCGGCTGGCCGAGATCGCCGCGACCGCCGTCGTGGAGGACGCGGTGACGGAGGCGGTCTCCGTGCCCGCCGACCCGGCGCGCTTCGCGGAGATCGCCTCGCTCACCGTGGGTGAACTGCGCGAGTCGGTCCTGGAGCCCGGCTTCCGGCAGCGCTGGTCGGGCGGGCTGCACGCGGCGATCACCCCGGAGATCGCCGCGGCCTGCGCCAAGCTGATGAGCAATCTGGATCTGGTGGTGGCGGCTGCCCCGCTGCGCCGTACCACCCGCTGCCGCAACACCATGGGCGGTGCGGGCGTCTTCGGCTCTCGCATCCAGCCCAACCACCCCACCGACGGCGTGCGCGGCATCATGCTGTCCGCGCTGGACGGCCTGGCGTTCGGCTGTGGCGACGCGATGATCGGCGTCAACCCGGCCACCGAGTCCGTGCAGGTGATCGGCGAGGTGCTGCGCGGCGTGCACGAGCTGATCGCCCGCCTGGGCATACCCACCCAGTCCTGCGTGCTGGCGCACATCACCACCCAGCTGGCCGCACTGGAGGCGGGCGCACCCGTGGATCTGCTCTTCCAGTCGGTCGCCGGGACGGAGGCGGCCAACGCGAGTTTCGGCATCGACCTCGGCCTGCTCGCCCGCGGCCGGGAGGCTGTGCTCGCCCACCACGCCGAGCGGGCGGGCGAGTTCGCCGGCGATCAGGTGATGTACTTCGAGACCGGCCAGGGCAGTGCGCTGTCCGCCGAGGCCCACCACGGCGTCGACCAGCTCACCCTGGAGGCGCGGGCACAGGCGGTGGCCCGGCTCTACGACCCGTTCCTGGTCAACTCGGTGGTCGGCTTCATCGGGCCGGAGTACCTGGCCGACTCTGTGCAGATCACCCGTGCGGGCCTGGAGGACCATTTCGTCGGCAAGCTGATGGGCGTACCGACCGGCGTGGACGTCTGCTACACCAACCACGCGGACGCCGATCAGAACTCCAACGACAACCTGCTGGTGCTGCTCGCCTCCGCCGGGTGCACCTTCGTGATGGCCATCCCGGCCGGGGACGACGTGATGCTCAACTACCAGACCACCAGCTACCACGACGTGGTGAGTGTCCGCCGGACGCTGGGGCTGCGCACCGCTCCGGAGTTCGAGGTCTGGCTGGCCGAGATGGGCATCCGCTCCGACGGCCGCCCGGGCGGCGGAGCGCACGCCCTGCCGACCAGCCTGGCCGAACTCGCCTCCGCGCTGGAGGGCAGTGGAGCCCTGCGCGAACTCCTCCCCGGAGGTGTGGCGTGACGGAGCATCTGGAGCTCTCCGCCCCTTCGGCCGGGCTGACGCCCGCGGAGCGAACCGCTGCCTGGCTGCGCGCGGCGACCCCCGCTCGTATCTTCACCGGCCGGGCGGGCAGTTCCTACCCCACCGCCACCCTGCTGGCCCTGCGCGGCGACCATGCGGCCGCGCGGGACGCGGTCTCGACGCCGCTGGACCTCGACGCCCCCGGGATGGCCGAGCTGGCCGACCGTTTCCCCTGGACGGTGGTCGCCACCATGGCCGAGTCCCGGCACCGTTACCTGCGCCGCCCGGACCTGGGCCGGCGCCTCACCCCGCAGGCGCGGCAGACGATCCGCGCCGAGCACGGACCCGGCCCGGACGTGCAGCTCGTGATCGGCGACGGGCTGTCCTCCACCGCCGTACACGCCCAGGTGCCGGCTCTGCTGCCACTGGTGCACGAGGGCTGCGCGACGCGCGGCTGGTCCGTCGGCCGTCCGATCGTGGTGCGGCAGTGCCGGGTCGGAGTGCTCAACGAGATCGGGGAGTTGCTGGACCCGGCGGTGGTCGTGCTGCTGATCGGTGAACGTCCGGGTCTTGCGACGGCGGAAAGCCTTTCCGCGTACCTGGCGTACCGGCCGCGTCCCGGGCACACGGACGCGAACCGCAACCTCCTCTCCAACATCCACGGCGCGGGGATTCCGGTGCGGGAAGCCGCGAGCCGGATCGTCGGGCTGGTGGAGGCACTGATGGCCGGCGGGCGGAGCGGAGTGGCCGTCAAGGAGGCCGCTGCACTGGAGAGCTGACCAAGCGCCCCGCCGGCCGTGCCACGATGTGCCGTCGATCGTCTGCGGCGCCGTCGTGGCCAGTCGTTCCCCCGAGCTCTCGACTTCGTTCGAGCAGGGAGGTACTCCCTTCGCGGCGGAGCCGCACATCAGACACAGCCCCGCGCCCCTTCAGGGCGCTGCCGAACCGCAGCGGACTTCGCCCGACCTGCTCGGCGTCGGGTGACGCGCCATGAAGGGGTCGTCCGGAGGGCCGGGAGTGGTTCCCGGCCCTCCGTCGCGTTCAGGCAACCTGTGTGAATTCCACGGTCACCTCCGGCGGCCCGCCCGCAACCCCCCGGTACACGCCCTTGTGCGGGGGCACGTCGTCGTAGTCGCGGCCGCGGCCGACCACCACGTGGGACTCGTCGGCGCGGGTGCGGTTGGTCGGGTCGTAGCCGCACCAGTCGCCCGCCCAGTACTCGATCCAGGCGTGGCTCTGCCCGGCGACCGGGCGGTGGAGCTCGGCCTCCTTCTCCGGGTGCAGGTAGCCGGAGACATAGCGGGACGGCAGCCCCAGGCCCCGCAGCAGGGCGAGGGTGACGTGGGCGATGTCCTGGCAGACGCCCGTGCCCTGCTCCCAGGCCTCGGCGGCGGAGGTGGTCACGCCGGTGGTGCCGGGCAGGTACGACACCCGGTCGGCGACCAGCGAGGCGACGGCGACGGCCGTCTCGTGCGGGTCGAGGCCCGCCGTGACCTCCCGCGCATGTGCGATCAGCTCCGCCGGGACCGTCGTACGCACCGTCGGGTTCGCGAACTCCAGCAGACGGGAGCGCGCGGTGCGTTCGGCCACCTCCGCCCAGCCGAGCGGCCCGGGAAGCGGACCGGGCCGGGCCGTCTCGACCAGGCTGGACGCGGTGATGGTGAGGTCGGAGTGCGGGTCCATCAGGTCGAAGCCGGTCACCTGGGTGCCCCAGTAGTCCCAGTACGACCAGGTCGCGGCCGCCGGGCCGACGGTCACCCGACCGTCCAGAGTGGTCTGGCCGGGCAGCGTCAGCGGGGTCATGCGGACCTCGTTGTGCGAGGAGACGGCGGCCTGCGCGTAGGAGACGCGGGTGACGTGCCGGATGCGGAGGCGGCGGATTCCCTTGCCGGTCACGCTCACGCCCCTTCCTGGGCCCACTCGACGGCCCCCTGGTACGGAAAGAACCGTTCCGCCACCGCGTCGGCGGACGTCATGCAAGCCTGCTGCAAGTCCCGCAGCAGAACCGGTAGTTGCTCCTCCAGGGCCTGCGAGTCCAGGTACTCCAGGCGGGTACGCAGGCGGCCGATCGGGCGGCGTGCCGGGTCCTGGCGCGGGCGGCCCAGCGCGGTCAGACACTCCTCGGCCGTGGTCAGTGCATGCAGCACCGAGCGTGGGAAGTCCCGGTCCAGAAGCAGGAATTCGGCCACGCGCGGGGTGTCGCCGAAACCGCCGTACACGCGCGCGTACGCCTCGTCGGCGCCGCTCGCGCTCAGCAGCGTCGGCCAGTCCGGCGCGTGCGCTGCGTCCAGCACGCGCACGCTCAGCAGCCGCACGGTCATGTCGACCCGCTCCAGACTCCGGCCCAGGATGACGAACCGCCAGCTGTCGTCCCGGCTCATCGTGGAGTCGGCGAGCCCGAAGAAGAGGGCCGCGCGGCGCCGGACGAGCTCCAGATAGGCGTACGGACCCGTACGGCGGGCCGCGAGCCGCTGGTCGGCGAGAGCGTGCCAGGTGGAGTTGAGGCACTCCCACATCTCCGAGGAGACGGCCTCACGGGCGCTGCGGGCATTGAGCCGGGCGGCGCCCAGCGCACCCTCGATGGAACCGGTCGAGCGGGCGTCGAACGCGAGCTGGTCCAGCACCTGTTGCATGTCGACCGGTTCCGCCCCCGCGTCCACGCCGAGGATCGCGTACAGCGACCGGCAGGCCGCGTCCTCGTCGCGCCAGGGGTCCTCCAGCATGCGGTGCAGATAGGCGTCGAGGATCCGGCCGGTGGCGTCCGCCCGCTCGACGTACCGCCCGGTCCAGGTCAGCGCCTCCGCTATCCGGGAGAGGATCACGTCGTTCACTGCTGCGCCCCTTCCTGTACGACCGTGGTGGTGCCGTCGGGACCCAGCTGGCGGGGAGCGACCTCGGGCAGATCACCGGAGCCGACGGAGGCCGGCCGCTCGGCGGGGCCCTCGGCGAGCACCCAGGTGTCCTTGGAGCCGCCGCCCTGGCTGGAGTTGACGATCAGGTTGCCCTCCTGGAGGGCGACGCGGGTGAGGCCGCCGGGCAGCACCCAGACATCGTTGCCGTCGTGCACGGCGAACGGGCGCAGGTCGATGTGGCGCGGCGCCATGCCCTCGCCGGCGAGGGTGGGAGAGGTGGACAGGGCGACGGGCCGCTGCGCGATGAAGCCGCGCGGGTCGGCGATGACGGCTTTGCGGGTGCGTTCGAGGGTGTCGGGATCGGCCTTCGGCCCGATGACGATGCCCTGACCGCCCGCTCCGTCCACGGGCTTGACCACGAGCTGCTCGATCTGGTCGAGGACCGCCTCCAACTGCCCCGGTTCATCGGGCCGGTAGGACTCCACATTGGGCAGGACCGGTTCCTCGGACAGGTAGTACCGGATCAGATCCGGGACGTAGGTGTAGAGCAGCTTGTCGTCCGCGATCCCGTTTCCGACGGCGTTCGCGAGCGTGACGTTGCCTGCCATCGCCGCGTTCATGATCCCCGGGCAGCCGATCACCGAGTCGGGCCGGAAGTGCAGCGGATCGAGGAAGTCGTCGTCCAGACGCCGGTACACGACGTGGACGGGCACCTCGCCGCGCGTGGTCCGCATCCACACCCGGTTGTTCCGGCACAGCAGGTCGTGCCCCTCCACCAGCTGCACGCCCATCAGCCGGGCGAGCAGGGCGTGTTCGAAGTAGGCCGCGTTGTTGGGCCCGGGGGTCAGTACCACGACCCTGGGGTCGGCGGTCCCGTCGGGCGCGGCGGCACGCAGGGCGGCCAGCAGGCGGTGCCCGTAACCGTCGACGGGCAGCACGTGCTGCTCGGCGAAGAGGGAGGGGAAGATGCGGGTCATCGCACGCCGGTTCTCGATCACGTACGACACCCCGCTGGGCACCCGTACGTTGTCCTCCAGCACCCGGAAGTCCCCGGCCTCGTCGCGCACGAGGTCGATGCCGGCGACGTGGATGCGCACACCACCGGGAGGCTCGATTCCGTGTGCGACCCGGTGGAAATGGGGGGAGTTGAGGAGCAGCCGCCAGGGCACGACGCCGTCCTCGAAGGCACAGCAGGGACCATAGGCGTCGGCGAGATAGGCCTCCAGGGCCCTGACTCTCTGGCCGACGCCGCGTTGTATGAGATCCCATTCGAGGGCGTCGAGGATGCGCGGCACGAGGTCCAGCGGCCACGGCCGCTCCTCGCCGGCGAAGGCGTAGGTGACACCACGGTCGGTGAACGACCGGGCCATCTGGTCGGCTTTGAAACGCAGTTCACTCGGTGCGATCGGCTGGAGCGCCGCCAGTACCGGCTCATAGGCGGTCCTGACCTCACCCGGCCGCACAAACATCTCGTCCCACGCGTCGGCCAACGCGTACGCGTCAAATATATCCGCCATGAGGGGACATTAAGTGCGGCTCGTAACGCGACGATCTCTACGTGATTTCCGGCAGTGCACTCGCGGCCGCCCAGCCTGTGGGGTGCCAAAGTCTCAGGTGCACTCTGAGCGCGGATTGTCGGATGTTGGGCCTGAGTCGCCTCTCATCTGGTCACAGGTCCCCGTGCGCCTCCCGTGGCAGCACCGGCCGCGTCCCGCGGTTGCGCAGCAGGGTCCGGGGTAACTCTGCTGCGCATCTCGTCCACTCAGGCACACGCATCCCCGCAAAGGCATGCGCGGGCACCTCGGCCCGACCAGTGCGTGTGCGGCTGTCGGGTGTCGTCCACCGGACCGTCGCACGGGGGTTGGTGCTCACGTCCGCGTGCACGGGTGCCGCTTACCGGGCGTCCTCCGAGAGGACTGCCACCACCTCCCGGCGGCCGGAACGATCGTTCTCGAAGCCCCGGTCCGCCACCATCGCGGCTACCACACCGGCGGTCGCGCCACCCAGCACTCCCCCGATCCAGGCGGTGAGCAGCAACCAGGATTCGACGAGATCGCTCGTCCGCCGCAGCGGACTGCGCCTGAGCTCCGTCAGTCGGCCGTCGATGTCGCGCCGCTCTTACTCACAGCACTCCGAACAGCCGCAATTCAGACGACTCAGCTTCGGTCGATACGACCCGGATCCGAAGGTTCAGCCCGACCCACCAGAAGCCGCCGTCAGCCGCACAACCCCTCAGCCGTTCAGCCTCAAGGTCCACACCACGGTCATCTCACCCGTGACGGCCCCGTCCTCGCGTTGAACGGCGATGCTGACCGGAAACTCCGGCCGCCCGCCCGCGTCGAGTTCGGCAATGACCTCGGCCGCCGGGCGCCCCAGGGTCGCCGTGGCCGTCACCGCCCCCATGGCCAGCTTCTTGTAGTCGATCTCCGCCCGCACCGCGAGCGGCACCGCGCGCGAGAGCTGATCACCGAAGGCCGTGAGCACGATGGCACCACTGGCGGACTCGGCCAGAGTGAACATGGCGCCGGCATGGGGGCCGCCGATGTGATTGTGGAAGTCCGGCTGGTCCGGCAGCCGAAGCACGGCACGCTCCGGGGTGACCTCGACGAACTCCAGGTTCAGCGTCCGCACCATCGGAACCGCAGCGGCCAGCATCTCGCCCATCGAGGCGCTCTCAACAGTCATGAGCCAGATGTTACCGACGAGTAGCACTGCTGGCCAGCCCCCACACCCCACCCCCCGGCCGGAAGAAGCTCCCGGGTCACACACCCGCTCCACAACCGGGATGTTCAATTCAGTCCGGAACGCGGGTTCAGCGTCCGCGCCATGGGCACGGCGGCGGCGAGCATCTCGCCGATCGACATCTGGTCTGCGCTCATGACCGACATGTCGCTCGCGGGTAGCAGAGACTGACCAGCACGGATCCGCGCCCGGCCGCACTTCGCTACGACCCTGACGAGGGCCGGTGACCGAATCGTGTCCGTGGCGGCACTAGGGTTACTGGCCATGTGGCCAGATCAGCAGCCGCCAGGGGGCGCGCCGAACCCGCAGCAGAACCCGTATCAGCAGCCGGGTTACCAGCAGCCGAACCCGTACCAGCAGCCCGGGTACCAGCAGTACCCGCAGGGCGGCCCGTACGGTCAGCAGCCGCAGTGGGGGCAGCCGCAGCCGCCCACCGTGCCGGTTCCGCAGCCGCCGCAGGGCGGAGGCGGCGGCCGTACGAAGGTGATCGCGATCGTCGCGGCCGCGGCGGTCGTGGTCGCCGCCGGCGTGACCGGATACCTCGTCCTCGGCAAGGGCGGCAAGAAGGACGACACGGCCGGCAAGGGCGTGCACGCGAGCCAGTCGCCGACGGCCCAGCCCTCGCCCACCCCGTCCGTGACGGACGACCCGCGCGGCGTCAACACGGAGAAGCCCACCATCGCCGGCTGGAAGGTCGTGGTGAACCCCAAGTGGGGCATCGCCTACGACGTGCCCGCGAACTGGACGGTGCAGTCCCCCGACATGGAGATCGGGTTCACGGACAACAAGGGCGACGGCACCAAGCCGATCATCGTGATGTCGGGCACCGCCGAGGACCAGCCCAAGTGGTGCTCCGCGGACGACAACCACGACGGCCGCCTGGAGGACACCTCGCTGGCAGCCGTGGGCTCCAAGGGCGCCAGCGGTGCCGGCAGCGCGGACCAGGTCGCGGTCAACACACCGGCCTGGTGGGTCTACGGCGGCTACACCCAGCCGGACAAGAAGAGCATCACCTACGACAAGAAGGCCACGCAGTTCACAACGAACTCGGGCATCGCCGGCAGTTACGCCTGGGCCCGGTCGCACAACAGCCCGCAGAAGGGCAAGTCGAAGTGCGCCAGCGACGGCAAGGCCGTCACCTTCGGCTTCAAGAACTCTCAGGACGACTACGTGTCCTGGGACTTCTACGGCGCCACGGGAGTCACCGGGGAAGTGCCGGACAAGACGGTCATGGAGATCATGAGCACGATCCGGCTCCACGGGACCCCGTCGCACTCATGACCACCGCTTCGGCCCTTGCCCCACGTCGCGTGGGGCAAGGTCGCCGATGCCCCTGACACCGCGTCACGCTCGCCCTCCTCGAAGCGAACCTGCAACGGGTGCCCGGAAAGGCCGACTTCGCCGGCCCTGCGGCCCCGGTCCACGGCGTCAGCCGATGCCGAACGCCCCGGCCGGGGGCTCGGGCGACGGCACGGCGTCCGCCTCCTCGACCGCCCGCGCGCCGTCGATGAACTCCCGCACCGCCGCCCCGTGTTCGACCCGCGCGGGAAACGCGTCCGCCGCGCAGCGCCGGGCCAGGGCGGCGATGTCCAGGGGCCGGTGCGAGGCGGCCAGCACCGCGTTGCCGAACCGCCGCCCGCGCAGCACACCGGGCTCGGCGATCAGCACCAGCTCCTCGAAATGCTCGGCGAACGTGGCCAGTTGGGACCGCAGGAAGGCGAACGGCGCCTGGTCGGCCAGGTTGGCCAGATACACACCGTCCGCCCGCAGCACCCGCTCGGCCGCACGGGCGTAGGCCAGCGTGGTGAGATGGGCGGGCACCCGGGAGCCGCCGAAGACGTCGGCGATCAGCACGTCGGCGTGATCGTCCGGCGCCCCCTCCAGCCAGGCCCGGGCGTCGGCCGCGTGCAGTGCGACACCCGAGCCGGCCGGCAACGGCAGATGCTCGGCGACCAGGTCCAGCAACCCCGCGTCGGCCTCGACGACGTCCTGCCGTGAGCCGAGCCGGGTGGCCGCCACATACCGCGGCAGCGTCAGCGCGCCCCCGCCCAGATGCACCACGTCCAGCGCCCGCCCGGCCTCGGCCACGGCATCCAGCACATACCCGAGCCGCCGCGCGTACTCGAACTCCAGATGTGCCGGATCATCGAGATCGACGTACGACTGCGGCGCCCCGTCGACCGTGAGCAGCCAGGCCCGCGCACGGTCGACATCGGGCATGAGCTTGGCGGTGCCGTGGTCGGTGGTGCGGAGCACGGGTATCGATTCGTTCACTCATCCATTGTGGACATCGGTCACCGTCCCCGCCCCCACGGTCCGCCCGCCCTCACGGATGGCGAACCCCAGACCGGGCTCCAGGGGAACCTCCCGTCCCAGCTCGACACGCATCGCCACGGTGTCGCCGGGCCGGGCGGCCCCGGCCTCACCGAGGTCGACGTCCCCGACCACGTCCGCCGTGCGGATGTAGAACTGCGGCCGGTACCCGCTCGCGACCGGCGTCGTACGTCCGCCCTCGCGTCCCGACAGCAGATACACCCGCGCCGAGAACCGTCGGGCCGGCACGACGCTCCCCGGGGCCGCCACGACGTGCCCGCGCCGGACGGCGTCCCGGGGCACGCCCCGCAGCAGGACCGCCACGTTGTCCCCGGCCTGGGCCTCCGCCATCGGCTTGCCGAACGTCTCCAGCCCGGTGACGACGGTCTCGATGTCGGCGCCCAGCACGGACACCCGGTCCCCCAGCCGGAGCGTGCCCCGCTCCACCGCGCCGGTGACCACCGTGCCCCGGCCGGTGATGGTGAGCACGTTCTCGACGGGCAGCAGGAACGGCGCGTCCAGATACCGCTCGGGCATGGGCACGTAGGTGTCCACCGCGTCGAGCAGCGCCTCGATCGACGCCGTCCAGCGCGGGTCGCCCGCCAGCGCCCGGAGCCCGGAGACCCGTACGACCGGCACGGCGTCCCCGGGGTAGCCCTGCGCCGTGAGCAGGTCGCGGACCTCCAGCTCGACCAGGTCGATCAGCTCCTCGTCCTGTGTGCCGTCCGCCTTGTTGAGCGCGACGACGATGTGGTCCACGCCCACCTGCCGGGCGAGCAGCACGTGCTCGGCGGTCTGCGGCATGATCCCGTCGAGCGCGGAGACGACGAGGATCGCCCCGTCGAGCTGCGCGGCGCCGGTGACCATGTTCTTGATGTAGTCGGCGTGGCCCGGCATGTCCACGTGGGCGTAGTGCCGGGTGTCGGTCTCGTACTCGACGTGCGCGATGTTGATGGTGATGCCGCGGGCGGCCTCCTCCGGGGCCCGGTCGATCCGGTCGAACGGGACGAACGTGCCGGTGCCGCGCTCGGCAAGGACCTTGGTGATGGCGGCGGTCAGGGTGGTCTTGCCGTGGTCGACATGACCCATGGTGCCGATGTTCAGGTGCGGCTTGGTGCGCACGTAGGCCGTTTTGGACATGGCTGTACCTCGAAGCCTCTCAGCCGTGAAGGGAGAAATCCGGACCCCGGGGACTGGCCGACCCTCCCCCTGCGGGGTCCGCCGGACGTTCCGGAGAGGGTCAGCTTCGGGCGCCGTCGGCAGCGGCCACGAGGAGCGGGACGGCAGCCTTCGGCGCATCCGCGACGGCGGATGCTGCGAGGAGGAAGGCGTACCGGAACATGGGGTCGATCATCGCCGACGCGGTGCCCGGCGTCGAACGATTTTCGCGGCGGGCGCCGGTTGCGTGCCCCTTCGTACGGGCGTTGCCTGGAGGTACGGGCAGCGCTCGACGCGGAGGTGACACAGATGAAAGCCGTCGTCTACGAAGAACCCTTCAGCGTGCAGGTGAAGGATGTCGAGGATCCCAGGATCCAGCACCCCAACGATGTGCTCGTACGGGTCACGTCGTCCGCGATATGCGGCTCGGACCTGCACATGTACGAGGGCCGTACGGCGGCCGAGGCGGGCATCGTCTTCGGACACGAGAACCTCGGCATCATCGAGGAGGTCGGCGCCGGTGTGACGTCCCTGTCCAAGGGCGACCGGGTCGTGATGCCCTTCAACGTCGCCTGCGGATTCTGCAAGAACTGTCTCGCCGGGAAGACCGGCTTCTGCCTGACGGTCAACCCCGGATTCGCCGGCGGGGCCTACGGCTATGTGGCGATGGGCCCGTACAAGGGCGGTCAGGCCGAACTGCTGCGGGTGCCGTTCGCCGATTTCAACTGCCTGAAGCTGCCGGTGACCGACTTCGAGACCGACTTCGTGCTGCTGGCCGACATCTTCCCGACCGGCTACCACGGCTGCGAACTCGCCCAGGTGTCCCCCGGTGAGAGTGTGGCCGTCTACGGCGCCGGACCGGTGGGCCTGATGGCCGCCTACTCGGCGCTGCTGCGCGGTGCCTCGAAGGTCTTCTCCGTCGACCGGGTGCCGGAGCGGCTCGCCAAGGCCGAGGGGATCGGCGCCATCCCCATCGACTTCACCAAGGGCGACCCGGCGGCACAGATCAAGGAACAGACCGGAGGCGAGGGCACCGACAAGGGCGTCGACGCCGTCGGCTACCAGGCCCAGGCGCACGACGCCAGCCACGAGGAGCCCGCGATCGTCCTCAACGAACTCGTCGAGACGGTCCGGCCCACCGGCATGCTCGGCGTGCCGGGCCTGTACGTGCCGTCCGACCCGGGCGGACCCGACGATCACGCCAGGCACGGCCAACTGCTCGTCTCCATCGGCAAGATGTTCGAGAAGGGCCAGCAGATGGGCACCGGCCAGTGCAACGTCAAGCGGTACAACCGCCAGCTGCGCGACCTGATCATCGCCGGGCGGGCCAAGCCGAGCTTCGTGGTCTCCCACGAGCTGCCGCTGGACCAGGCGCCGCAGGCGTACGAGAAGTTCGACAAGCGGATCGAGGGCTACACCAAGGTGGTCCTGCACCCCGGTCACGCGCTCGCCGCGTGAGCGAAGGGATCTCCCACTGCGGGGAGACCCCTGACGGCGATCACACACGTGTGTCGGTTAATGTCACCGGATGCTCGATGCCCACCGCTCTGGCACCGCCATGGCCTCTCCGGGACTCGCCGCCCGCTGCACCCGCGCGCTGTTGTCCCCGTACGCCCGGCTGTCGCTGCTGCTCGCCCTGCTGGCGGGGGCCGGCGCGGCGGTGCTGGTGTTCGAGCCGCAGCGGCTGCTGACCCACGGCTGGCCGCCGCAGCTGGGCGGGGCCGCGGCGGCCCTGGTGTTCGGGGCGGCGTACGGGCTGTGCACCGTGGCGTTCGTGCCGCGGCCGTTGCTGAACCTGGCGGCGGGCGCGCTGTTCGGCTCCCAGCTGGGGCTGGCGACGGCGCTGGCGGGCACGGTGCTCGGGGCCGGGGTGGCCTTCGGACTCGGCCGGCTCCTCGGGCAGGGCGCGCTGCGTCCGCTGCTGCGGGGCCGCTGGCTGACGGCGGCCGACGGGCAGCTGAGCCGGCACGGCTTCCGGTCGATGCTGGCGGCCCGGCTGTTCCCCGGAGTGCCGTTCTGGGCGGCGAACTACTGCGCGGCCGTCTCCCGCATGGGCTGGTGGCCGTTCCTGCTGGCCACGGCGGTCGGGTCGATTCCGAACACCGCCGCCTACGCGGTCGCCGGCGCCCGCGCCTCGGCACCGACCTCCCCCGCCTTCCTGATCGCGATGGCCGGTATCGCCGTACCGGCGCTGCTGGGCACGGTGGTGGCCTGGCGCAAGCGGCACCACCTGCGCGGCCGGTAGAGGTCAGACTCCTTCGAGGATCATGGCGTTGGCGAGTCCGCCCGCCTCGCACATGGTCTGCAGGCCGAAGCGAGCGCCGCGACCGCGCATCGCGTGGACCAGGGTGGTGGTCAGGCGGGTGCCGCTGGCGCCGAGCGGGTGGCCGAGGGCGATGGCGCCGCCGTGCACGTTGACCCGGGCCAGGTCGGCGCCGGTCTCCTGCTGCCAGGCCAGTACGACGCTGGCGAAGGCCTCGTTGACCTCGAAGAGGTCGATGTCGTCGATGCTCAGCCCGGCCTTGCGCAGCACCTTCTCGGTGGCCGGGACGACCCCGGTGAGCATCAGCAGCGGGTCGGAGCCGGTGACGGCGAAGCTGTGCAGGCGGGCCAGCGGGCGCAGGCCGAGGCGGGCCGCGGTCTCGCCGGAGGTGATCAGGACGGCGGAGGCGCCGTCGTTGACGGGGCTCGCGTTGCCCGCGGTGATGTTCCACTCGATCTGCGGGAAGCGCTCGGCGAAGCCGGGGTCGTGGTAGGCGGGCTTGAGGCCGGCGAGGATCTCCGGGGTGCTGCCGGGCCGTACGCACTCGTCGCGGCTGACGGCGTCGAGCGGGGCGATCTCCGCGTCGAACAGGCCGTTCGCCCATGCCTGGGCCGCCTTGTGGTGCGAGGAGACGGCGAACTCGTCCATCTGCGCCCGCGTGAGGGACCACTTGGCGGCGATCAGCTCGGCGCTGATGCCCTGCGGGACCAGGCCCTCCGGGTAGCGCTCGGCGACGCCGGGCCCGAACGGGTCTTTTCCCTCGGGCACGTTGGACCACATCGGCACCCGGCTCATCGACTCCACCCCGCAGGCGACGACGAGGTCGTAGGCGCCGGAGATCACGCCCTGCGCGGCGAAGTGCACGGCCTGCTGGGAGGAGCCGCACTGGCGGTCCACAGTGGTCGCCGGGACCGACTCGGGGAACCCGGCCGCGAGGACGGCGTACCGGGTGGTGTTCATGGCCTGCTCGCCGACCTGGTCGACGGTGCCGCCGATGACGTCGTCGATGCGGGCCGGGTCGACGCCGGAGCGCTCGACCAGGGTGCGCAGGGTGTGGGCGAGGAGCTGCACGGGGTGGACGTGGGCGAGGGAGCCGTTCGGCTTGCCCTTGCCGATGGGGGTGCGTACCGCTTCGACGATCACTGCGTCGCGCATGGCGCGGGCCTCCTTGGCCGCCTGGCTGTCCGTGGACCGCTTTCCGCGGGCTACGGCAGCTACCAGTGAGTAGGAAATCCAAACTCACCATAGCTCGCAGGGTTGGAAAATCAAACCCTCCTCTAGACTGGTCCTCATGGCCGCCCGGAAGACCACGCAAGACGCCCGCCCCTGCTCCATCGCCGACGCCCTCGCGCTGGTCGGCGAGAAGTACTCCCTGCTCGTCCTGCGGGAGGTCTGCCTGGGCAACGGCCGTTTCGACCAGCTCGTGCGCAACATCGGCGCCCCGCGCGACATCCTGGCCGCCCGGCTGCGGCGGCTCGTGGACGCCGGGATCCTCACCAAGCGCGTCTACAGCGAGCGGCCGCAGCGCTTCGAGTACCGGGCGACGGCGGCGGGCCTGGAGCTGGAGCCGGTCCTGATGACGCTGAAGGAATGGGGCGACCGTCACCTGCGCCAGGGCACGGACCTGCCCATGGTCGTCGAGCACACCTGCGGCCACGCGCTGGTCCCGGTCGTCACCTGCCAGGCCTGCGGTGAGGAGGTCCACCACGAGGACCTCACGGCCCACCCCCAGGCCCCGGGCTGGACGCTCAAGGGCCCGGCCGTGGCGTGACCCCCCGCGTCCGTGCTGTCGCGAGGGCCCGCTACGCTGCCCTCGTCATTTGATCACCTCTTTACCCGACAGCACTGGACGCATTACCTCCATGTCTTGGTTCGAATCCCTCATCCTCGGACTCGTCCAGGGGCTGACCGAATTCCTGCCCGTCTCCTCCAGCGCGCATCTGCGGCTGACCGCGGCCTTCTCCGGCTGGGAGGACCCCGGCGCGGCCTTCACGGCGATCACCCAGATCGGCACCGAGGCAGCGGTGCTGATCTACTTCCGCAAGGACATCGGCCGCATCCTCGCCGCCTGGTTCCGGTCGCTTTTCAGCAAGGCGGCGCGCCGGGACCACGACGCACGGATGGGCTGGCTGGTGATCGTCGGCTCCATACCCATCGGCGTGCTGGGCGTGACGCTGAAGGACCAGATCGAGGGCCCGTTCCGCGATCTGCGGATCACCGCGACGATGCTCATCGTCGTCGGCCTGGTCATCGGCATCGCCGACCGGCTGGCCGCCCGGGACGAGACCGGCGGCCGGCACCGGGTGCCCAAGCAGCGCAAGTCCCTGGAGAACCTGGGCGTCAGGGACGGCCTGATCTTCGGCCTGTGCCAGGCCTGTGCCCTGATCCCCGGCGTCTCCCGCTCCGGCGCGACCATCAGCGGCGGCCTGTTCATGGGCTACCGCCGGGAGGCCGCGGCCCGCTACTCCTTCCTGTTGGCCATCCCGGCGGTGCTGGCCTCGGGCGTGTTCGAGGTGAAGGACTCGGTCGGCGGGGGCCATGTGTCCTGGGGCCCGACCCTGTTCGCGACGGCCATCGCCTTCGCCTCGGGATACGCGGTGATCGCATGGTTCATGAAGTGGATCTCCCACCGGAGCTTCATGCCGTTCGTCTGGTACCGCGTGGCCCTCGGCGTCGTCATCATCGCCCTGGTCTCGGCCGACGTACTGAGCCCGCACGCGGCCGAACCGGCAAGCTGACAGCGGCAGTTCGGGCACCGGAGACGATCCTGTCGACGGTGACCAAGCCCATACGTTCTGCGTAGCCGCCCGGTAGCGCAGTGTCAGTGCTTGCCCCTAGGCTGTCCGCATGTCCCCCGAATTCCCGACCCCTGGTTCCGTGCGGTCTGCCGCCGAGGTGAACGAGCAGATCCGGGCGCTCTGGCTGCGCGCGGGCGGCACCCTGTCCGCCCAGGAGCGCGCCGAATACGAGCTGTTGGTGGTCGAGTGGGCCGCGGCGATCCGCGGGGAGGTCATCGAGGCGGCCTGAGCGGCACCCGCCGCCCCCTGGACGCCCTGGGCGAGCAGATGCGCCGGCGTTTCGCCGGCCAGGGGGGTACGGCCGCTCCGGCGGCAGCAGCGCGCCGGCCCGCTCCGGTTCGCCCGCCCGCACCAGCGCGTGGACCTCCGTGGCCGGCGGGGTCACCTCCTCGATGCCCCTGATCCACTCGTCGGCGTACCGGGCCGCCGCCTCCCCGGCGAGACCGAGCTGCAACGACCGGTAGGGCAACGGGTGGTGATGCAGATCCCGCTCGGGGTCCCACTGGACCCGCGCCGGAGACTCCCTCAACGTCCGCCTGATCCTCGTGCGGTCCGGGCGCGTAGTGCGACAGACAGGCATGGCGCAGGGCCCACTCGCAAGGACGGCTTGATCCAGGTCAAGCCGCGCTCACGAACCATTTGTGGAGGTGGGCCACATCCCCGTAGCCGACCGCAGGGCAACGCATTGGGCCATACCTGGAACCTCATGGCCTGCGCCTGGTGGACGGCGAGGATCAGCAGACCGACGACCTCAACTCCCAGGTCCCAGCCGATCGTCAGTCGCCACTGCTGCGGCTGTGGCCGGCGCCGCGAGTCCACAGGGACAGATCGCTGCTCGTCGCCACGGCAAGGGTCTGCCCGGAGGGCGAGAAGCCAGCGGCACGGAGCTCGGAGTAGTGGGAGTGGAAGATGTGCCACCAGCCCTCCCCGTGCGGACCGGAGTGCGGCAGACCGCCGTCGCGAGAGAGCAGGACACGCTCGTTCGGCCAGGCCGGGGCAACGACCTCCAGCTTCCAACCGTCTCCGCCGGTGGTGTGCAGTCCTCCGCCGAAGAGCCCGGCGACGCGCACCCTGCTCCCGGCGACCGGTCCCAACCCAGGACACCACAGAGCAGGATCCGCGTCACGGTTACTGTCCTCGGCGTCCGGGTCACGATCCCGCGCGATCTTCTCCCCCGTGACGGCGTCGAAGAACCCGTGACCGTCGTGCGAGACGACCATCACCAAGTCGTGGCCGGTGCCGGGATGCGAGGCGAATCCGATCCCGAGAAGTCCACCGACCGGGGCGTACGCGATGCGCCGCCAGGGCTCGGGGGCCTCCACCACCGGCGCGGCGAGGAGCCTTTGCCTCATCGCCTGCTGGTACGGGGAAAGATCCGGTTCAGGAACTGACTGCTCGACCGGAGGTCCGTCCTTCGTCCGCTTCGTCACGCATCCATGATCCATACTCTGGCGGGTTCACCCAACTGTGTTGATACGGGCCACGGGCAACCCAGGCCCCCCTTGAGTCCGGGAGTCCGCGAACCGCGCTTGATGATGCGGCGCCGCCTGGGCTGCGTCCGCGCGGCCGCCGTTACTGCGAGGCAGCTTTGAGGTGACCGGTGATCTTCGCCAGAGCATTGTCGGCGGGGTGCCGTTTGATGAGCCCTTCACGACCTGCGGCGCGGAGCTCCACCACCGCGACGCCTTCCGGACCTGCGGCCACAACAGCTGTCACAACCGTGGGATTCAGGCCCCCCATCCCTACGCCGACCATCGCTCGTACGGCGATGCCCCCGTCGTCCCGGGTCTCAGCGCCTATCAGATTCCCCGCGTCGGCCAGAGTCTTGTGGACCAGCTGGGACACTGCCGTCACTGCCCCGGACAACTCGACAACAGTGGTACTGACGTCCTTCTTCGTCCATTTGAAGCCTCGCGCGGCTCCACGAGCACCGCCCCGCGCCCCAGCTCCGCCCAATCCGTGAACTCCGGTGGCCGCCCCTCCCGCGGCGGCTCCCATCGAGCCGCCCTTGGCACCGAGTTGCATCATCGCGGCGAGCAGAAGCTCGTCCTCACCGGCCTCATCGAACATGCCTGCCTCCTCAGCACCAACAAGCCATCGCTCTACGACCAAAGTCCCCCAGTCCTATCACTGGCCTGCAGGCTCTCCAGACGCGGCCGCCGCATGTGGCCCGACGGAGGTAGGCCCAAACTTCGGCTCGGGCCCCAGGGATCCCTCGTCGGACTGATCGTAAATGGGGACAGGTTCGCCCGTACGCCGGGTCCGCACCACCGAATAACCCGGCACGCCCTCTTGGTTCTTCACCCCCGATGCCCAACACTGTGCCGATGACACAGCGCGCGGAGCTCGCGACCGTGATCGACCGGCTGGCCGTGGACGAGGTGATCACCGCGTACGCCGTGGCGGTGGACGACGGCGACTGGGCGGCGTACCGACGGCTGTTCACCCCGGACGGCCGCGCCGACTACCGCTCGTCCGGCGGCATCGAGGGCCCCGCCCCCGAGATCGCCGCCTGGCTGGCCGAGAATCTGGCCCTGTTCCCCATGCGCCAGCACCTGATCGTCAACCGCCGGGTCCACTTCGGCCTCCTGGACCACGACACGGGAGACACGGCCCGGGTCCGGGCGGACTACTTCAACCCGATGCGCTTCAGGACCGACGACACTCCCGGGGCACCGGATCTGGTGTGCGGCGGCAGGTACGACTTCGCACTGCTGAGGACACCGGAGGGCTGGCACCTGCGCCAGGTGACGGTCGAGGAGAAGTGGCGTCACATGTCGGCCGGGGGAGGCGCACCAGGCCCCCTGTCCTAGATCGCTCCCGAAGCGCACACTGAAGGTGCAGGCAGGGTAGGGAGGGTCCACATGAGGACGATCGACCACTGGCTCACCTCACCCTGGCGGCGCTCCACCGTCGCCGCCCTCACCGGTGCCCTGCCCGTCCTGGCCTTCCCCGCCCCCTCCCTGTGGTGGTTCGCCTACGTCGCCCTGGTCCCCTGGATCCTGCTGGCCCGCTCGGCCCCGAGCGGGCGCCGCGCCGCGTACGACGGCTGGAGCGGCGGCTTCGGCTTCCTGCTGGCCGTGCATCACTGGCTGCTGCCGAGCCTGCACGTGTTCATCTTCCTGATCGCCGCCCTGCTGGGTGTGCTCTGGGCGCCGTGGGGCTGGCTGGTGCGCCGCTTCCTCGGCGGGCGGCCCACGCCGGGCCGGGGTGCCGCCGCGCTGCTGGTGCTGCCGTCGGCCTGGCTGATGGTGGAGCTGGTGCGCTCCTGGCAGGGCCTCGGCGGGCCGTGGGGCATGCTGGGCGCCAGCCAGTGGCAGGTCTCCCCCGCGCTGCGGCTGGCCTCGGTCGGCGGGAGCTGGCTGCTCAGCTTCCTGATCGTGGTCGTGAACGTGGCGGCGGCCGTGCTGGTCTCGGTGCGCGAGTCGCGGATGCCGGCCGTGGCCTCGCTGGTCGCCACGGCCGCCGCGACCTCGGCCGCGTGGGCGTGGGCGCCGCGCCCGCACGTGGACGGGCGGGCGCGGATCGCCGTCGTACAGCCGGGGATCATGGACGGCGGCGACAGGCGGTTCGCCCGCGAGGAGCAGCTGACCCGGCAGCTCGCGGGGCAGCACGTCGATCTGGTCGTGTGGGGCGAGTCCAGCGTCGGCTTCGATCTCGGCGACCGGCCCGATCTGGCCCGGCGGGTCACCGCGCTGTCCCGCGCGGTCGGCGCCGATGTGCTGGTCAACGTGGACGCCCGTCGTTCCGACCGGCCCGGCATCTACAAGAGTTCGGTGCTGATCGGCCCGAACGGCCCGACGGGTGACCGGTACGACAAGATGCGGCTGGTTCCCTTCGGCGAGTACATACCGGCCCGCTCGCTGCTGGGCTGGGCCACCTCGGTCGGCAGGGCGGCCGGCGAGGACCGCAGGCGCGGCACCGAGCAGGTCGTGATGAACGTGGGCCACGGGCTGCGGATCGGCCCGCTGATCTGCTTCGAGACCGCGTTCCCGGACATGAGCCGGCACCTCGCCGAGGACGGCGCGGACCTTCTGCTCGGCCAGTCCGCCACCTCCACCTTCCAGGGCAGCTGGGCGCCGGAGCAGCATGCCTCGCTGGGCGCGCTGCGGGCCGCCGAGACCGGCCGCCCGATGGTGCACGCGACCCTCACCGGTGTCTCCGCCGTGTACGGGCCGGACGGGCAGCGGCTCGGACCGTGGCTCGGCACCGACGCGAGCGCCGTCCAGGTGTACGGCGTACCGCTGGCGCACGGCATCACGCCGTACGTCCGCTACGGCGACTGGCCGGTGGACGGCGCGCTGCTGGTGCTGGCGGTGCTCGGTGCGGCGGAGGCGCTGAAGACGCTCAGGCTGCGCCGGAGCGGTCCCGCACCTCTCGTACCACCCGCTCGCACAGTTCATGGGTGGCCAGCGCGTCCCGGGCGCTGAGCACCTTTCCGGCGCGCACGGCGTCGAGGAAGGCGAGGACCGCCTGCTCGATGCCGCGCTGCCGGGCCACCGGCACCCAGTCGCCGCGCCGGCGCACGGTCGGCTGGCCCTTGTGGTCGATCACCTCGGCGAGGTTGAGCACCTGGCGCTTGGTGTCCTGCCCGGAGACCTCCAGGATCTCCTCGGTTGAGCCGCTGAGCCGGTTCATCACGCCGAGCGCGGTGAAGCCGTCCCCGGCGAGCTGGAGCACCACGTGGTGCACCAGTCCGCCCTCGGTGCGGGCACGCACCGTCACGTCGTCGACCGGGCCCGGCACCAGGAAGCGCAGGGTGTCGACGACATGGATGAAGTCGTCCAGGATCATCGTGCGCGGTTCCTCGGGCAGCCCGATCCGGTTCTTCTGCATGAGGATCAGCTCGCGCGGATGGTCCCGGCACAGCGCGTACCCGGGGGCGTAGCGGCGGTTGAAGCCGACGAAGAGGGAGGTCCGGTGCTCCTCGGCGAGGCCCACCAGCCGTTCGGAGTCGGCGAGTTCGTAGGCGAGCGGCTTGTCGACGTACGTCGGTACGCCCGCCTCCAGCAGCCGGGTGACGATCTCGGGGTGGACGGCGGTCGGCGCGTGCACGAAGGCCGCGTCGAGGCCTGCGGCGAGCAGGGAGTCGAGCGTGGTGTGCCGCCGCCCGGCCGGCAGGTGCAGGCTGTCCGCCACCCGGTCGAGGGTGGCGGACGTCCGGGTCTGGAGGTGGAGGTCGATCCCGGGCTGGGTGGCCAGCACCGGCAGGTACGCCTTCTGCGCGATGTCCCCGAGTCCGATGCAGCCGACCTTCACGTGCGCTCCCCTACCGCTTGACCGTCTCTCCGGCAGCATACGGCGGCCGCCAGTCGGCGATGCCGTCGAAGCCGCGCAGGAAGAGCGCGGGTCCCGTTTTCGACAGGGCCGCGATCACGCTGTCGCGTACGGCGACGGCGGCGCGGCTTTCGGCCATGTTCACGCGGGCGACCTTGACGGCCCGGCGGGCGATCGCGGTGGTGCGCGGGAGGCGGGAGGCGGTGTAGGCGGGCAGGTCGTCGGCACGGTGCCCGAGGACGACGGCGTCCTCGACGGCCTGGTTGCCGCCCTGGCCGAGGGTCGGCGGCATGGCGTGGGCGGCGTCGCCGAGCAGGGCGACCCGGCCCGAGTGGTAGGCCGGCAGGGGCGTGGTGATGTGGTGCACGTCGTGCCGGAGCACGTCCTCGGGGCGGGTGGCGGCGAGGACGGCGGGGATGGGATCGTGCCAGTCGCCGAACAGGCGCAGGAGTTCGGCCTTCTCGTCGTCGGGCGCCCGTCCGCCGGCGGGCGTCACGGCCGCCGCGTACGCGTACACGCGGCCGTCCTTGAGCGGGTGCGTGCCCCAGATCCGGCCCCGGCCCCAGGTCTCGTGCGAGGCGAACTGCGCGCCGGGGACCGGGATCATGACCCGCCAGGTGGTGAACCCGGCGTACACCGGGCCGGGGTGGCGCGGGAACAGGGCTGTGCGGACACGGGAGTTGATGCCGTCCGCGCCGACCACCAGCTCGGCCTCCAGCTCCTGCGTCCCGGTGCTCACCCGGGCGGGCCGCCGACTGTCGCCGGGTTCGACGAGGGTGGCGGCGGACGCGGTGCGCACGACGCCGGGCGGCAGCAGGGCGGCGAGCCGGCCGACCAGGGTGGCCCGGGGCAGCAGGACCACCGGGCCGCCGAAGCGGGCGGCTGCGGCCTCGGCGTCGGCCCGGGACAGCCAGCGCCCGCCCGGAGTGCGAAGGCCACCGTCGCCCTGCCAGGCGGCGAGGTCGCGGATCTCGTCGCCGATGCCGAGCACGTCCAGGGCGCGCAGGGCGTTCGGGGCGAGCGAGATGGCCGCGCCGACCGGTTCCAGCGAGCCGGCCCGCTCCAGCACGGTCACGTCCCAGCCCCGGCCGTGCAGGGCGGCCGCCGCGGCCAGGCCTCCGATTCCGCCGCCGATGACGAGGGCGCGCGCCGACTGTGCCATGACTCCTCCTGTGGATCCCCGAATCCGTGCACTACATCTGTAGTGAGCGCGACTGTACTACAGCCGTAGTGAGCGCTACTACGGCTGTAGTACGACGGGTAAGGTCACCTCATGCCCGTACGGACACCCGGCGCCGCCCACGCCACACACGCCTCCCGCGCCGATCGCGTCGCCGACGCCGCCCTCGCCCTGCTCGCCGAGCGCGGGATGCGCGGGCTGACACACCGGGCGGTGGACGAGGCGGCCGGGCTGCCGCTCGGCTCGACGTCGAACGTCGCCCGCACCCGGCAGGCGCTGCTGGAACTCGCGGTACGGCGGCACGCCGAGCGCGAGGCCCGGGTGCTGTCCCTGGCGGAGATGCCCCGACCGGGCGCCGGACTCGACGCGCTGGCCGACGGGCTGGCCCTCGCGGTGCACCGGTCGCTGACACAGGGCCGGGCGTTGCTGATCGCCCGCTACGAACTCGCCCTGGAGGCCACCCGCCGCCCCGAACTGCGCGCCTTCTACGACCGCACCGGCGCCGTCTTCAAGGAGCAGCTGGCCGCCCTGCTCACCGCGGCGGGCTCCCCCGACCCGGCCCGGCACGTCCTGTCCCTCGTCGCCTGGGCGGACGGGCTGATGTTCTCGTGCGCGGCGGGCTCGTTCGGCGCCGAGGAACCCGGCCTTGCGGAGATCCGCACGGGTCTGCGCGAACTGCTGACAGGCCTGCTGGGCCGGTGAAAGCCCAGGGCGGGGCCCGGAAAACCCCTGGTGGGGCGGCATGAAACCAGGCGAGGATACGAGGCATGACGACCGAACGCCACGAGCCCGACCAGACCGCCGGTGAACGCGCCATGCTGGAGGGCTGGCTGGACTACCACCGCCAGACGCTGGCCGCCAAGTGCGAGGGGCTGACCGACGAGCAGCTGCGCACCGCGTCCGTGCCGCCCTCGGAACTGTCCCTCATGGGGCTGGTGCGCCACATGGCGGAGGTGGAACGGGCCTGGTTCCGCAAGGTGCTGACGGGCGACGACCCGGGCCCGATCTACTACACCGAAGAGGACCACGACGGCGACTTCCATGTCACCGGGACCGACACCTGGCAGCAGGCGTACGCGACCTGGCAGACGGAGATCGGGATCGCCCGGCGCCACGCGGCCGGCTTCGCACTCGACGATCTGTCCCAGGGGAAGAGCAGGTTCACGGACAGGCCGTTCAACCTGCGCTGGATCTACACCCACATGATCGA
Source organism: Streptomyces camelliae (assembly GCF_027625935.1). NCBI lineage: Bacteria > Bacillati > Actinomycetota > Actinomycetes > Kitasatosporales > Streptomycetaceae > Streptomyces > Streptomyces camelliae. The sequence continues at coordinate 7,661,967 of NZ_CP115300.1, read as the reverse complement.
GGAGTACGCCCGGCACAACGGCCACGCCGACCTCATCCGCGAACGGATCGACGGCGCCACCGGCGACTGAACGTCACCTCCGGCACACCGGAGCCCTCCGTACGGGGCACGAGATCACCCGTGCGGGGGCATCAACCCGGGCTCCCTGGTGCCAACTCGGGCACCGACCCAGCAGAGTTGCCCGGGTGCATCGAACGACCACCACCGCAGCGCTCCTGGTCACCGTGGCCGTCTCCGCCCTCTCCGGCTGTATGACGGTTCAGCGCCCGGCGACGCCGGCACCGCCGCCGGACACGGCCCCCACTCTGCCGAGGGCACCCCGGCCGGAGGGCAGCACGGAGCCCCGGGCGGTCCAGGCACCGGCACAGCAGGCCCTGGAGATGGTCGGCTCGTCCGACCGCCCGAAGGACACGATGCCGCCGGTCCCCCCGCACCGGACCGAAGCCCCTCCGGCCGCCCCACCCCGGCCCCGGGCAGCCACGCCCGCACACCCACACCACCACGAGCGCCACCACCGCCACCCGCACACCGCCGCCCCGGGCCTGCCGAACCCGGTCCCCAAGGCCCCGGACGTCTGCGCCCTGGGCAGAAGGTACGGCGGCTGGAAGAGCGACAGCCCGGAGTCGGAGATCTGCGAGCAGACGTACGGCCACTGATGAGCGCCGCTCAGGCGAAGCGCTACTCCCCCAGCTACTCCCCCAGCTGCAACTCCAGTCGCCGGATGGCGGCCCGCACCCCCTTGCCGTACTCGTCGTCGGCCAGGGAACCCGCGGCCCGCAGAGCGGAGCGCAGATGGCTGCGGGCGGCCTCGGCGCGATCGAGCTTCACATAGTCCGCGGCCAGATTGAGATGCAGCGACGGAAGGAAACCACCAGGCCCGTCGGCAAGCTCTTCCGCCGCCGACAACGCCCGCAGGTCCCAGGCGAGTTCGTCCGCCGGATCATCCTGCGTGTCGGCCAGGTAGTGGGCCAGGGTGCACCGGTGCAGCGGATCCCCCGCCTCCTGGACCTCGGCCCACAGATCGAGAAGGCGGCTGCGGGCCTCCTCCCGGTCACCGGCATGGTGCAGCATCACGACCTGGCCGATCCGCGTCAGCACGTCATCCCGTGCCACCTGCTCCTGCCGCTCCGCCACCGCGTCCTCCGGGTACTGGTGCCAGTGTCCGGTCCCGACGCTAACCGGCGGCACCGGCAATCCCGGGCAGGCGGCCCCGTACGACACGGGACCGCCCGCGCGGTCGTCAGCCCTTCAGGTTCGGGATGGTCCAGTCGACCGGCTCATGGCCCTGCCGCGCGATCCCCTCGTTGATCTGCGTGAACGGGCGGGAGCCGAAGAACTTCTTCGCGGACAGCGGCGAGGGGTGCGCGCCCTTGACCACCACATGCCGCTTCTCGTCGATCAGCGGGAGCTTCTTCTGCGCGTAGTTGCCCCACAGGACGAAGACCGCCGGGTCGGGGCGGTCGGCCACCGCGCGGATGACCGCGTCCGTGAACTTCTCCCAGCCCTTGCCCTTGTGCGAGTTCGCCTCGCCCTGCCGGACGGTGAGGACCGCGTTGAGCAGCAGCACGCCCTGCTGGGCCCAGGGCATCAGATAGCCGTTGTCCGGGACCGGCAGGCCCAGCTCCGCGTTCATCTCCTTGTAGATGTTGCGCAGCGACGGCGGGGTCTTCACGCCCGGGCGGACCGAGAAGCACAGGCCGTGGCCCTGGCCCTCGCCGTGATACGGGTCCTGGCCCAGGACCAGGACCTTGACCTTGTCGTACGGCGTGGCCTCCAGCGCGGCGAAGACCTCCTCGCGCGGCGGGTAGACGGGGCCCTTCGCCCGCTCCTCCTCGACGAACTCGGTCAGCTCCTTGAAGTAGGGCTGCTGCAGTTCGTCGCCCAGAACCCCGCGCCAGGACTCGGGCAGCATGGCGATGTCGGTCACGTCAACGTCCTCACGATGTCTATCAACTACGGCGTGCGGTCACTTCCTGGTCCCAGAACCTACAGGCGACCACTGACAACCGGCACCCGAAGCCCGCTTCACCAGCTGGTCTTGCGGTGCAGCATCCACATCATCATGATCGTCGACGGGTCGAGGGCCTGCTCGCCGCCGGAGATGTCCTCGCTGGCCGCGACGTACTGCCGGCCCTGCCACAGCGGGATCAGCCGGGCGTCGTTCACGAGGATCTGCTGGGCCGACTCCATGTCCTTGACCGTCTGGGCGCGGTCGCTCTGCGCGCGCGAGTGCGGCAGCAGGCTGCCGGTGATCTCCTTGGACGGGTAGGGCGTGCCAAGGGCGTTGTGGTCGCCGACGAAGGGGGCGATGAAGTTGTCGGCGTCCGGGAAGTCCGGGAACCAGCCGCGGCCGAACACCGGGTACTCGCCGTTCTGGTAGCCGACCACGTAGGTCTTCCAGGGGCGGCTCTTCAGCGTGATGGTGAACAGCCCGGAGGACTCCAGCTGCCGCTTCAGCTCCTGGAACATCAGGGCCGTCTCGGAGCCGTAGCGGTCGGTGGTGTACCAGAGGGTGAGCGGGACGGGCTGGTGGATGCCCGCGTCGGTGAGGATCTTGCGGGCCTTGGGCACGCTCGGGTCGCCGAAGTCGTCGAAGAAGCCGGTGGTGTGACCGGTCAGGCCCTTGGGGACCATCGAGTACAGCGGGTCGACCGTGTCCTTGTAGACCTTGTGCGCGATGGCGCCCCGGTCGACGATCTGGGCGACGGCCTTGCGGACGGCGGGCTCCTTGGCCCAGGGGTCCTGGGGGTTGAACACCAGGTAGCTGATGTCCGTGCCGGCGCCGTCGACCAGTTGCAGGTTCGCGTTCCCGTGCTGCTGGAGGGCGAGGATGTCGTCGGCGGCCAGGCCCCGGTAGGTGACGTCGATCTGCTTGTCCCGCAGGGCCTTGACCATGCCGGCCGAGTCCTGGAAGTAGCGGATGGTCACCGCGTCGTTCTGCCGCTCGGCGAAGCCGTCGTAGTTGTCGTTGCGCGTCAGCACGGCCTGCTTGTCCTCGTCGTAGGACCGCAGCTGGTACGGCCCGGAGCCGTTGACCTCGGTGTCCTTGCGCAGGGAGCGGGCCGGGTAGTCGTTCGGGTCGACGATCGACATGGCGGGGGTGGCCAGCACGAACGGGAAGGTCGCGTCGGGCTGGTTGAGGTGGAAGACGACCTCGCGGTCGCCGAGCGCCTGCACCCGCTCCAGACTGCCGAGCAGCCCGGCGGGGCCGCCGGGGGCGTCGATCGTGCGGATGCGGTCGATGGAGTACTTGACGGCACTGGCGGTGAGCGCGTCGCCGTCGGCGAACTTCAGGCCCGGGCGCAGCTCACAGCGGTAGGTGCGGCTGGTGGAGTCCGTGAAGGCGCAGCTCTTGGCAGCGTCGGGCTGGGGGGTGGTGGCGCCGTTGGGATAGGCGAGAAGCGTCTGGAAGATGTTCCGGTACAGCTCCCAGGAGCCGTCCCAGGCGCCGGCCGGGTCCAGGGTGCTCGGCGCGCTGGTGGTCCCGACGACGATCGGCCCCTTGCCGTCACCGCTGCCGTCGGACAGCAGCCCGCACCCGCAGGCCGCCAGGGACAGGGACGCGATCGCCGCGACGATCCGCAGGAATCGGTTCCGGTAGAACACGCGCACGCTCCTCGATCCGCCGTACCAAGGGTCGGCAGACCATACCGCAGCGTTCGAGCCTCTGAACCACCCCTGGAACAAGGGTTCTTGATCGAAAAATCGATGACGAGTCGATGACGACGTTGTCAGTTCGCTGTGCGGATTCCGTACGGCGTTCCGGGCGCCGATCCGTCCGAAAATCGGCGCCCGGAGGTTGCTCAGCTCACGCCGGCGTTGAGGAAGATTCCGCCGTCCACGACGAGTGTCTGACCGGTGATCCAGTCGGACTGCGCGGAGGTGAGAAAGGCCGCGGCCCCGCCGATGTCGGAGGGCACGCCGAGCCGGCCGAGCGGGTAGGCGGCGGCCGCCTCCTCCTCCCGGTTCTCGTACAGGGCCTGCGCGAACTTGGTCTTGACGACGGCCGGGGCGATCGCGTTGACCCGTACCTTGGGCGCGAACTCGTGCGCCAGCTGCTGGGTCAGGTTGATCATCGCGGCCTTGCTGACGCCGTAGGCGCCGATGAACGGCGAGGGCGCGAGGCCCGCGATCGAGGCGATGTTGACGATCGAGCCGCCGTTCTCCTTCTGCCAGGCGTGCCAGGTCTTCTGGGCGAAGCCGAGCGCGGAGATCACGTTGGTCTCGAAGACCTTGCGGGCGACGTTCAGGTCGAGGTCCGCGATGGGCCCGAACACCGGGTTCGTGCCCGCGTTGTTGACCAGGAAGTCGACGCGGCCGAAGGCCTCCATGGTGCGCGCGACGGCCTCGGTCTGGTGGTCGAGGTCGTGCGCCTTGCCGGCGACGCCGATGACCCGCTCGGCGCCGAGCTTCTCGACGGCCTCCTTCAGGGCGTCCTCGCCCCGGCCGGTGATGCACACGCGGTCACCGCGGGCGACCAGCGCCTCGGCGATGCCGTAGCCGATGCCGCGGCTCGCGCCCGTGACGAGGGCGACCTTGCCGGACAGCTCCGGGAGTTCAGTCATGTCGGTGTTTCCCCAGGATTCCCTAGTCGAGCGGTCCGCCGGCGACGTACAGCACCTGGCCGGAGACGAAGCCGGCGGCCTCGCCGGTGAAGAAGGCGATGGCGTTGGCGATGTCCTCGGGCTCGCCGACGCGCTGCACGGGGATCGCGCCCGCGGCGGCCTTCTTGAAGTCCTCGAAGTCCATCTTGACGCGGTCGGCGGTGGCCTTGGTCATCTCGGTGGCGATGAAGCCGGGGGCGACGGCGTTGGCGGTGATGCCGAACTTGCCCAGCTCGATGGCGAGGGTCTTGGTGAAGCCCTGCAGGCCGGCCTTGGCGGCGGAGTAGTTGGCCTGGCCGCGGTTGCCGAGCGCCGAGGAGGAGGAGAGGTTGACCACGCGGCCGAAGCCGGCGTCGACCATGTGCTTCTGGACGGCCTTGGTCATCAGGAACGAGCCGCGCAGGTGGACGTTCATGACGGTGTCCCAGTCGGAGACGCTCATCTTGAACAGCAGGTTGTCACGGAGCACGCCCGCGTTGTTGACCAGGATCGTCGGGGCGCCCAGCTCCTCGACGATCCGGGCGACAGCCGCCTCGACCTGCGCCTCGTCGGAGACGTCCGCGCCGACCGCGATCGCCTTGCCGCCGGCGGCGGTGATCTTCTCGACGGTGTCCTTGCAGGCGGCCTCGTCGAGGTCGATCACGGCGACGGCGCGGCCCTCGGCGGCCAGCCGTACGGCGGTGGCGGCGCCGATGCCGCGTGCCGCGCCGGTGACGACCGCGACCCGCTGTTCAGTGGTGGACATTGCTTCTCCTCGCCCTTGAGAGAACCTTGCGGGCCCTCGGTGAGAGAGCCCCTCGTGCGGTGAGCGACCGCTTAGTACCTTCAGCACAGGTGACGCTAGAAGCCCTGGCACCCGGTGTCAACGGCACACCGGGTGCGTGTGATCCATTACCTCACCAAGAGGTCCAGCAAGCGCTCCGTCTCGGCCGCCGGGTCGGTGGTCAGGCCGGTGTGCACCGGACCGGGCTGGACGACGGTGGAGCGGGGCGCGATCAGCCAGCGGAAGCGGCGCCCGGCGTCGTCCCGGGCCGCCTGCCCGGCCTCCTCGCCGCCCGCGCAGTGGCGCTCGATCGCGCCGAGCGCGGCCCGGATCCCGGTCACGTCGGCCGCGGGGTCCAGGGCGAGCAGCCGGGCCTCGTCCAGGTGGGTGCGGGCGCCGACGTAGGCCTTGGCCCGGCTGTAGACGAGCACGCCGGCGTTGATGCACTCGCCGCGCTCGATGCGCGGTACGACCCGCAGCAGCGCGTACTCGAAGACGTCCCGGTCACCGCCCTGGCCCGCCCGGGTGATGTGCCGCTCGGTGACATGTCCGGCCATGTGGATGTGGGTCTCGCTCACTTGGTCCCCTCGAAGCCGGAGCCGATGCCGGTGATGCGTTCGTGGACGACGGCCGCCCGCGCGAGCAGCGGCCGTGCGTAGGCCCGGCGCAGGTCGTCCGGGGTGTCGAAGCCGGGCTCGTCGGCGAGCCAGGCGTCGGGGATCTCGGCGGTGACCTCGGCGAGCAGGTCCTCGGTGATCCGGGGCGCGAGGCCGGCCGCGGCGGCGGCGACGTCCGGCGCGAAACGGGCGAGGGCGTGGTCGGAGGCGTCGTAGGGGCGGGCGGCGGAGGCTTCGGCGGCGGGCCAGTTGTGGTGCCAGATCATCGTGGCGCCGTGGTCGATGAGCCACAGCTCGCCGCCGTGCACCAGGAGGTTGGGGTTGCGCCAGGACCGGTCCACGTTGTTGATCAGCGCGTCGAACCAGACGATGCGGCCCGCCTCCTCGGGGCTCACCGGGAAGGCGAGCGGGTCGTAGCCGAGCGCGCCGGAGAGGAAGTCCATGCCGAGGTTGGTGCCGCCGCTGGACCTGAGCAGCTCCTGCACCTGCTGCTCGGGCTCGCCGAGTCCGAGGACGGAGTCCAGCCGGACGGTGACCAGCCCGGGCATCCGGAAGCCGAGGCGCCGGGCGAGTTCGCCGCACACCACCTCGGCGACCAGGGTCTTGCGGCCCTGTCCGGCGCCGGTGAACTTGATGACGTAGGTCCCGAAGTCGTCGGCCTCGACGAGCCCCGGCAGCGAGCCCCCCTCACGCAGCGGCGTGATGTAGCGGGTCGCGGTGACTTCCTTGAGCATCGCCCCAGGTTACTGGCGCGGGGCCGACAGCTCGCCGACAGCTGTGGCTTACGGCCCTCTCATGCCCCGGCGGCAAGGATCTGGGTGCCCGTCTGAACGGGTGGTGCCCGAGCGCCGTACCCCAGGACGGATCACGAGAAGCCCCGCGGAAGGGAAATTCACATGAGCACCGCATCGCCCCAGTCCACAGCCGGCCCGGCCCGCCGTACGGTCGTGGCGGCGGCCGGAGCGGCGGGGCTCGCCGCCGCGCTGGCCGCCTGCGGTTCGAGCGACGACAACTCGTCCGGCACGGCCAACAGCGGGTCCGGTTCCTCCGGGTCGACCGGCACCACCGGTACGACGGGGACGGCCGGCTCCGGCGGGTCGACCGCGCCCTCCGGGGCGTCCGGGAACGACGGCGGCACCGCGCTCGCCAAGACCGCCGACATCCCGGAGGGGGGCGGCAAGATCTTCAAGGACCAGGGCGTGGTCGTGACCCAGCCGACGGCGGGCACGTTCAAGGCGTTCTCGGCCACGTGCACCCACCAGGGGTGCACGGTGGGCAGCGTGGCGAACGGCGTGATCGTCTGCCCGTGCCACCAGAGCCACTTCTCCGCCGCGGACGGCAGTGTGAAGCAGGGTCCTGCGACCCAGCCGCTGCCGGCCAAGAACATCGCCGTCTCCGGCGGGAACATCACCCTGGCCTGAACCGCCTCAGCCGCGTCTGCGCGGCCGTTCGAGGCAGCCGAGCACCTCGTCGGTGGTCGCGACCGTGGCGACCAGCGCGAGGGTGTGCCGGATCATCGCGGGGGTGTACTCGGCGGGCACCCCGGCGACGGCGTCGGCCGGGACCACGACCGTGTAGCCGAGGTTGACCGCGTCGAACACCGCGTTGGGTATCGCCACGTTGGCGGAGACCCCGGTGACGACCAGGGTGCGGCAGCCGAGATTGCGCAGCAGGGCGTCGACCTCGGTGCCGTGGACCGGGGACAGTCCGTGCAGCCGCCGTACGACGAGGTCCTCCTCGGCGACCTCGATCGGCGGCGCGACCCGGACGGCCGTGCTGCCCGCCAACTGCCGTACGGCAAGCCGCTCGGCGGCCCGGAAGAGGCGGGCGTTGCGGCTCGCGCCCCGGCCGTCCGGGCGGCGCTCGGCGATCGCGTGAATCACCTGGACCCCACCCTCGTGCGCGGCGGCGACCAGCCGGGCGACATTGCGCAGGGCACCGGAGGAGCGGGCCTCGCGGGCGAGTTCGGGCAGCGCGCTGTCCGGGCCGACGACCCCCTGCTGGCACTCCACGGTGAGCAGGACGGTGCTCGCGGGGTCGAGGAGTTCCCTGAGCTGTGCATACGACGGCATACCTGTTTCCTTTTCTGACGCGATGTCAGAGGATCGCCGGGACACGATAGTTCGCCGACACGACATGGGAGAAGAGGGGACCGCATGACCGCGACCGAGCAGCGCCGGGGCCGCAAGATCATGATGACACCCGGCGAGCTGGACGAGTTCCTGACCAGCCAGCGCACCTGCCGGGTCGCGACCGTCTCGGCCGGCGGGGCACCGCATGTCAGCGCGCTGTGGTTCGCCTGGGACGGCACCTCGCTGTGGCTGTACTCGGTGGTGCGCAGCCGGCGCTGGACCCAGCTGCGCCGCGATCCGCGCGTGGCCGTCGTGGTCGACTCGGGCGAGGAGTACGACCAGCTGCGCGGGGTCGAGCTGTCCGGCCGGGTGGAGTTCGTGGGCGAGGCGCCGCGCATCGGCGAGCTGTGTGCCGAACTCGACACGGCCGAGACGCTGTTCGCGCGGAAGAACTTCGGCCTGGACGAGATGCCGCACGACGGCCGGCACGCCTGGGTCCGGCTGACCCCGGAGAAGATCGTCTCCTGGGACTTCCGGAAGCTGGGCGCGCCGCGGGAGCAGCCGTGACAGGCCGTATGCCGTCTGCGGGTCCGTCGCGGCCGGTCGCTCCCGCACGTTCTCGGCTTCGCTCGAACCCAGGGGGACCCCCGTCGCGGCGGTAGCCGCACATCGGACGCAGCCCCGCACCCCTTCGGGGCGCCGCCGCTCAGGCCTGGCTCACCCGCTGGGCCGCCTCCCGCAGCGCCTCGACCGCCGCGCGGATCGAGGGTCTGCGGTCGGCGTCCGCGCGCCAGACGACGTACACATGCCGGCGCACGCGCTGGACCAGTGGGACCAGGACCACGCCGGCGGGCACCGGGTGGCGGCCCAGCAGCGGTGCGATGCACACGCCCAACCCCGAGGCGACCAGGCCGAGTTGGGTATGGGTCTCGCCGGCGCGGTGGCCGACGATCGGCTCGACGCCCTTGGACCGCAGCGTGAACATGAGCCACTCGTGGCAGAACTCGCCCTCGCCCCAGGTGATCCACTCGTCCTCGGCGAACTCGGCGAGGTCGACCTCGTCCCGGCCGGCCAGCCGGTGCGCCACCGGCATGGCGACATCGGCCGGGTCGTCCAGCAGGGGAGCCTTGACCAGGCCGTCGGGCAGTGGCATCGGCTTGTTGTACCAGTCCAGGACCACCGCGAGATCGAGGTCGCCGCGTACGACACCGGCGATGCCCTGCTCCGGTTCCAGCTCGCTGGAGCGCACGCGCAGCCCCGGGTGCCGGCCCCGCAGCGTGCCGAGCGCGGCCGGGAAGAGCCCGCGGGCGGCGGTGGGGAACGCCGACAGCCGCAGCTCGCCGACGACCTGCCCGCGATGCGCCTCCAGATCGGACTCGGCGAGCTCGACCTGGGAGAGGATCCGCGCCGCGTGCTCCGACAGCAGCCGGCCGGCGTCCGTGAGCCGCACGCCCCTGCCGTTCTTGGCCAGGAGCTGCTGGCCGATCTCCCGCTCCAGCTTGCCCAGCTGCTGGGAGACGGCGGACGTGGTGACGTGCAGCGCCTCGGCCGCCGCGCTGACCGAGCCGTGCCGGGCGAGGGAGTCCAGGGTGCGCAGGCGCTCCAAGTTCAACATGTAAGTGATTCTAAGAGGTACCGGTTGAGAAATCTCGATTGTGCTACGAGGTTGTCTCCAGCATCGTTGAGTCCATGAGCACGGTGACCCCATCCCGAACCCAGTCCCCCGCCCCCGTCTCCGCCCGGACCCGCCCCCGCCTCGACTGGCGGCTCCGCTTCGGTGCGCTGTCCCTGATCTGGGGCTTCAGCTTCCTGCTGATCAAGGTGGGGACGGAGGGCTACGCGCCCTTCCAGGTCACGCTCGGGCGTCTGGTGTTCGGTACGGCGGTACTGGGCGCGGCGATGGCGGTCAAGCGGGAGCGCCTGCCGCGCGGGGCCCGTCTCTGGGGCCACATGGCGGTCGCGGCCTTCTTCCTCAACGCCCTCCCCTTCTCCCTCTTCGCGTACTCGGAGCTGACGATCCCGTCCACGCTGGCCGGCATCTGCAACGCGACCTCGCCCCTGTGGGGCATGGCCCTGTCCCTGGTCGCCCTCTCCGAGGACCGGCCGACCCGGGTCCGGGTGGCCGGACTCGGCCTGGGCTTCCTCGGGGTGCTGACCGTGCTCGGCGCGTGGCAGGGCTTCCACGGCCTGGACGCCACGGGTACGGCGATGGCGCTGCTCGCGTCGCTGAGCTATCCGATCGGCTGGATCTATGTGCGGCGGACGCTGGCGGGGACGGGCAACTCACACCTCTCCATGACCGGCGCGCAGCTGCTCCTGGCGACGGCCCAGCTGGCCGTGGTGACACCGCTGTTCGCCGGTTTCCCCACGCATGTGTCCCCGGTGCCGCTGCTCGCGATCGCCGCTCTGGGGGCGCTGGGGACGGGGCTCGCGGTGCTGATCCAGTACGGACTGGTCGCCGAAGTCGGCCCTACGACCGCACAGATGGTCACCTACTTCATTCCGGTGATCGCGACTGCCGCGGGAGTCGCGGTCCTCGGGGAGTCGTTGCGGTGGTCCACGCCGGTGGGGGCCGTGATCGTGCTGGCGGGCGCCGCGCTGACGCAGTTGCGGCCGAAGGCCTGAGCAGGTCGGGTGAAGTCCACTGCGGATCGGCGACGCCCTGAAGCAGCGCATCGCGGCACTTCGAGCGGGGCGCTCAGCCGTACACACGGCCCGGAGACGGTCGTACCGCCGCCGCCACCGCCTCCGCCAGGGGGCCGATGTCCTGCTCCGTGAGCGCCGAGACCGTGATGCGGATGGCCGGGGGGCTGTTCAGGCGGAAGCGGGCTCCCGGGGCGACCGCCCAGCCCCGCTGGAGGAGGCGGGCCACCGCGCCCGTCTCGTCGCGGACCGGGATCCAGACGTTCATGCCGGTGCGGCCGTGGCCGAGGACCCCCCGGTCGGCCAGCGCGTCGAGCAGTGCGTCCCGGCGTGAGCCGTACGACCGCGCCACCGCCGCCCGGTCCACCGCGTGCTCCTGCCACAGGCGGGCGACGGCACGCTGCAGCAGCAGGCTCACCCAGCCGGGGCCGAGGCGCTGGCGGCCGCGCACCCGGTCGACGGTGAGCGGGTCGCCGGCGAGGACGGCGACGCGCAGGTCGGGGCCGTAGGCCTTGGAGGCGGAGCGAACGAGAGCCCAGTGGTGGGTGACGCCCGCGAGGGGGTGCAGGGGGACGTCGACGATGCCGTGGCCGTGGTCGTCCTCGATCAGCAGGGTCCCGGGGTGGTCGCGCAGCACCGCACGCAGGGCACGCGCGCGTGTGGCCGTCACCGAGGCGCCGGTCGGGTTCTGGGCCCGGTCGGTGACGATCAGGGCGCGGGCACCGGACTCCAGGGCCTGGCGCAGGTCTTCGGGGCGGGGGCCGTCGTCGTCCACGCCCACCGGGAGAGTGCGCAGGCCCAGCGCGGGAACCAGGTCGAGGACGCTGCCCCAGCCCGGGTCCTCGACGGCGACCGCGTCACCCGGTCTGAGGTGGACGGACAGGACGCGTTCGATGGCGTCGAGGGAGCCCGACGTCACGGTCAGCGGGCCCTCGGGGACGCCGTCGGCGTCGAGTTCGGCGCGGGCGAGGCGGACGAGGTCCGCGTCGACGGGGTCGTCGCCGTAACGGACGGGCCGCTGGTCCCCCTCCTTCGCCGCACCGGCGAGGGCAGGGGCGAGCCGGGGCAGCAGGGCCGGGTCCGGGTTGCCGGAGGCCAGGTCGCGACCCCCCTCGGGGACCTCCACACGCAGTTCCTCGCGGCCGGTGGTGGCCGGCTTGGAGCGGACGCGGCTGCCCCGCCGGCCGGCCGTCTCGATCACCCCCCGCTCCCGCAGAGTGCGATAGGCGGCCGCGACCGTATTGGGATTCACGCCCAGCCGAACCGCCAACTCCCGCATGGGCGGCAGAGGTTGGCCCGGTGCCAGCTCACCGGCACCGACCGCGCGCTCGACACTGGCGGCGATCTCGGCTGCGCCACGCCCTTCGATCCGATACTCTCCTAGCACAAAGAGCATTATGCACTAGTGCAATTACTGGGGCAACACCGCTCGCCGAACCGCTCACCATGGAGGGACCGTCATGCAGGGGACGACCGAGGAAGCCCGGGCCGCCGCCTACACCCCGACCGACCGCACCGTGCCCACACGCTCCGCGGACCGGGCGTCGTACGACAAGGAGCTGGTGCACGCGATACTCGACGAGGGGTACGTCTGCCACCTCGGCTTCGTCCGGGACGGGGCCCCGGTGGTGCTGCCGACGCTGTACGGCCGGGTCGGCGAGCGGCTCTACGTCCACGGGTCCACCGGTTCCCGCCCGCTGCGGATGACCGGCGCGGCCGACCCGGGTCTGCCGGTGTGCCTGACGGTCACCCACGTCGACGGGCTGGTGCTGGCGCGCTCCGCCTTCCACCACTCGATCAACTACCGCTCCGTGGTGGTGCACGGCGTCGCCCACCAGGTCACCGACCCCGAGGAGCGGCGCCTCGCCCTGGACGCGCTGGTGGACCACGTCGTACCGGGCCGCGCCGCCGACTCCCGGCCCGCGAACAAGAAGGAGCTGGCCGCCACCGCGGTGATCCGGCTGGACCTGGACCAGGTCTCGGCCAAGCTCCGCACCGGCGGCGCGAACGACGAGCCCGAGGACCTCGCCCTGCCGCACTGGGCCGGGGTCGTCCCGCTCCGCAAGGGGTACGACGCGCCGGTGCCCAACGCCGACCTCGCGGCCGGCGTCGAGCTGCCCGACTACCTCACGGTGCGGTAGGCCGACGCGGTCACGCCGGGACCGGCTTCCGCCGGCCGGCCCCGCGGGCCTCGCTCACGGCCAGGCCCGCGACCGCCGCCAGCATGAGCAGGGTGCCGGCCGCGGTGGTCGCCGTGAGCCGCTCGCCGAGCAGGACGACGGCGAGTACGGCCGCGGTCACCGGCTCCAGCAGCATGATCACGGAGACGACGGCGGACCGTACGACGGCCGCTCCCGCGAAGTACAGGGCGTACGCGAGCGCGGTGGGCACGGCGGCGATGTAGACCACGAGCCACAGCAGCCGGGCCGGGTGGGCGGTGTGCGGGAGCAGCCCCTCGTGCAGGGCGAACGGCAGCAGGCACAGGCCCGTCACCGCGAAGGCCCAGACCGTGGTGTCGGAGGCGTCGGCGCCGCCGCCCCTGCCCCACCAGCGGGTCAGCAGGGTCATGACGGCGTAGCCCGCGGCCGACAGCAGCGCCAGCAGCACACCGGTGGGCCGGACGGTCGCGGCCGAGCCGCCGAAGGTCAGCACGGCCAGCCCGCCGACGGCCCCGGCGACCGCCAGCACACCGCCGACGCCGAGCCGCTCCCCGAGCAGGAACCGGGCGCCGAGCGCGATGAGCACCGGACCCGCGCCGAGGGTGACGACGGTGGCCACGGCGAGCCCGGTCGACTCCACGGCCGCGAAGTAGGCGGTCTGGAACACCGCGAGGCCGAGACCCGTGGCGAGGACGCGCGCCACCCTGCGGGGCAGCGGTCCGGCCGGGGCCGGGCGGGTCTTCGGGCGCAGCCCGCGTCCGGCGAGCAGCAGCAGGAGCCCCAGCGCACAGCGCCAGAACGACAGGCCGAGGGCGCCCATGTCGCTGGTCCGGTAGACCAGGGAGGCGGCGGCACCGGCGGTGCCCCAGGCGGCACCGGTGGCGATCAGATAGAGCAGGCCACGCCCGACGGGCAGGCCGGACACAGCGTTCGCGTTCGTCGACAAGAGAGATTCTCCGCAGAAACGCACCGATGGGGTGCGGAAGTTCGGGGGCGACCCGCTTCAGCGGGGCGCGCGGACTTCATCTGCGGGCAGCACCGTCCGGCCCGACGCCGCACAAGCGCCGGGCGGGTGTTCCGGAGGCCCGCCTCAGGCGGCCGGGGGCGGAAGAACGAGCGTGGACGGCATGACCGGCACCTTAGGCGGACGCGCGGTGTTCGGACAACTCCCGTTCCGGGCCCCCGGCGGTCACCGGCTCCGGGGAGCCCTGGGCGGGGGTGGCGGACTGGGCGATGAACGCGCCGACAAGGACGACTGCGCCGCCGATGATCTGCGGCGCCGAGAGGTGCTCGCCGAGCAGCACCCAGGCCAGCACCGTCGCGATGACCGCCTCCAGGCAGGCGACGACCCCGGCGACCTGCGGCGACAGCCGCCGTACCGAGAGCACCCCGGTGACGTACGCGACGACCGTGGCGACGAGCACGATCCAGGCCAGCAGGGCGACGGCCGGTACGGCGGTGCCGTTCAGGTGCGCGGAGCCGGTCAGCACCGACCACCGCATGCTCCAGGGGCGGGCCACCACGGTGAGGACGGCGGCGCCGACGAGCAGGCCGTAGGCGATGACGCCGAGCGGGTCCGGAGCCTGTTCGCCGGCATCGCCGCCGTGGTCGGCGAGGACGAAGTAGCCGACCTGGCAGCAGGCGGCGCCGAGCGCGAGCAGCAGGCCGAGCGCGTCGAAGCTCAGCCCCGACCAGACCTCCACCACACAGGCGAGGCCGCCGGCCGCGAGGATCACGCCGAGCGCGGCGGCACGGCTCACGGGCCGCCGCTGGACGAACCGCACCCAGCCCAGCACCAGGGCCGGGGCCAGGTACTCGATGAGCAGCGCCACGCCCACCGGGATCCGGGAGAGCGCGGCGAAGTAGCAGGCCTGGACACCGGACACGGCGAGCAGTCCGAACCCGGCGAGCAGTGCCGGACGGCGGCGCAGCAGGGACCGGTGGCGTACGGCGAGCGGCAGCATGACCAGGGCGGCGCCGGTCACCCGCAGCCACACCACGTGGAGCGGGTCGAGCCCCGCCTCGATCAGCGGTTTCGCGGCCACGCCGGACCCGCCGAAGGCGAGCGCCGACGCGAGCGCGAGTCCGAGCCCGGCGCCCTTGCCGCGGCTGCCCTGACTGCTCTCAGACATCTGCACCGGCACATGATGACAGGCGACGACATGAGCGTCACTCACCTTGACACCTGTCTCATGGGGTGGACGGCGGCATGCCGACCGGGCCGCCGGAACGTGGGTCAGCAGTTCACGCCGCTGTCGCCCGCGTACTCCTCGGGGCCGGTCTCGATCCGGGTGCCGAGGGCGTGGGCGGGGATACCGGCGCGTTCGAGGACCTCGACCGCACGGGTACCGGGGTCCGCGGTGAGGGCGGCGAGCAGGTCGGTGCCGGCCGGGCGGGGCTCGCCGCGGTGCCGGGCGCGCTCGTGGGCGTCGGCGATGGCGGCGGCCGCGGCGGGCGACCAGGCGGGGGTGTCCCGGGCGTCCCGTGCGCCGGACGCGTCCGGGGCGTCCCGTACACCGGGAACGGTCGGAGCGGTCACGACGGCGAGGGCGCCGGAGTCCTCCACGCTGCCCTGCCAGCGCAGCCCGTAGCCGATGCTGCGCTGCACGAGATAGCCGAGCAGCCGGGCGAGCCGCTCCGGGGCGCCGACGGCGGCGCGGACCTCGGAGTCGTGCTCCAGGAGCGAGTGCAGCAGATGAGCGGTGTCGATCTGCCGGTCCCCGTCGCGGAGAGCCCTCCGGCGGGCACCGGCGACCACCGCCGCCAGCTCGGCGCCGAGCACGGCATCGTCGTCCATGTGATGCGGGACGGCCCCGTCATGGGTGGTCCCGCGGGCAGTACGGGGTTGCACAACCCTTACCCCATCAGCCACAACGCCCCGCGTCATCCGCGAGGGGAACCATCTTCGCGTCCCACACAGAGTGGACATCGCCGATCGGAATCTCATCCTTGCGGAGGAGATTCGGCCGACATGGCGGAGATCCCGCCGATGCGGCCCGAGGGCGCGCGCCCGCCCTGCCGTGCGCCCCGTGAGCAACCGTCGCGCTTCCCTGCACGTCCACCATGCATATGGAGAGCGTGCGCGAGTGCTGGCTTGTGGGGC
Source organism: Streptomyces camelliae (assembly GCF_027625935.1). NCBI lineage: Bacteria > Bacillati > Actinomycetota > Actinomycetes > Kitasatosporales > Streptomycetaceae > Streptomyces > Streptomyces camelliae. The sequence goes on along the minus strand of NZ_CP115300.1, from coordinate 7,646,006 downwards.
TGCCGGCGGTCGACGGCAAGCAGTACGTGTACCGGGTGTACGCCCCGGAGGACGCCCTGCTCGCCGACCTGTTCTGGGAGGCCTGGCACTGCCACGACGAGAGCGCCCACCCGCGCGCGTGGGACCTGTTCGACGCGGCGCTGATACGACGGGTCGGCTGAAGCACTTCTGACGGTTCAGCCGGAACATTTCTGACGGTTCATCAGTATTGAACATTGCGGCCCCTGCGGCTACGTTCCGCGACACCGTAGCCCGACATGAAGGGGTGGTCGCATGGCCGAAGTCAGCGCCGAGGCACGCATCCAGGCACCGGCCGAGAAGGTGTGGGCGAAACTCACCGACTGGTCGGCGTACGGGGAGTGGAACGCGACCCACACCAGCTTCCCCAAGGGCGGCCCGGAGACCCTGGCGGTGGGCGGGACCTTTCAGGAGAACATGAAGCTGATGGGCTTTCCGGCGGAGGTCGAGTGGACCATCGAGGAGCTGGAGCCGGCCCGGGTGTTCGCCATCCGCGGCAAGGGACCCATGGCCGTGAGCGTCGCCACGCGCTACACGCTCACCCCGGAGGGCGAGGCCACGGCGGTCCGTATCGACGGCGAGTTCACGGGCGCCGCCGTCTCCCTCATGGCGGGCAAGCTCAAGGACTCGGCGACGGCCGCGCTGAACGAGTCACTGCGCAAGCTGGCCGGGCTGGTGGCCTGACGGGCGGACACCAGAAGGCGCCCCGCGGACGGTCCGCGGGGCGCCTTCCACACGGCGGGGAGGCCGCCGGTCCTCGTCAGTGCTCGTCGGCGAGGATCAGATACAGCTTCTTGCGGGCTTCGTTGATGACGCCCAGCGCCTTCTCGCGCTGTTCCTTGCTGCCGGTCTTCCAGACCTGGCTGAAGGCCTCCATGAGCCCGAAGCCGGCCTGCCGGATCTCGCTGAGGGCCTCCCAGTCGACTCCGCGCGAGGCCTCCTCCCAGGGGGCGTCCGGACCCTCGTCGGCGGCGGTACGCCCGTCCTCGGTGAGCGCGAAGAGCTTCTTGCCGCCCTCGCTCTCGCTGGCGATCAGACCCTCGTCCTCCAGCAGCTGGAGCGTGGGGTAGACCGAGCCGGGGCTGGGCTTCCACGCGCCGCCGCTGCGTTCGGCGATCTCCTGGATCATCTCGTAGCCGTGCATCGGCCGGTCCTTGAGCAGGGCCAGGATCGAGGCCCGCACGTCTCCGCGCCGGGCCCGTCCCCGCGGACCACCGCGCCCCCGGGGTCCCCAGGGGCCGGGTCCGAAACCGGGTCCACCGGGGCCGAACCCCGGCCCGCCCGGCCCGAAGGGCCCGAAGGCGGCCCGACGCCCCTCGAATCCGCCGAAGCCCCGGTGGCCGTGGCCCTCGTGCCGGTGTCCGTGCTCGTATCCGTGGCTGCGCATTGCGATCACTCCATTCCATCGATGATCTGTCACGTCTGCATCGCGTATCGTTCGCGATGCCTCAACGATATATCGGAACCGATCGCATGACAATCCCCTTCCTGAAAGCCCAAGGCAGTCTCAGGCCGGCCGGTCCGCCGCGCGCAGGGGGCAGCCGGTGCCGGCGCGGGCGGTGAGGTCCGCGCGGAGCGCGGCCAGTTCGGCCATGCGGGCGTCGATGACGCGGATCTTGTCCTCGAACAGGGCGGACAGCGCCTCGGCGCTGTCCGGCGCGTCCCGCAGCTCCGCCCCGTGCCGGCCGATCTCGGCCAGGGTGAAGCCGAGCGCCTGGGCGGTACGGACGTAGTGCAGCCAGGTCACCGTCTCCGGCGGGAAGTCGCGGTAGCCGTTGGGCAGCCGGTCGCCGTCGAGCAGCCCGATCTTCTCGTAGAAGCGCAGCGTGTCCTTGGACACCCCGGTACGCGCCGCCAGTTCACCGATCCGCATGACTTCCCCGCCCCGTGGCCGACTTGACCTTGGAGCGTACTCCGCTGTTTAGCGTGGGCGGCGCCCGAGCGAAGCCCCTCCCGAGGAGCCCCCGATGACCCCCGCCTCCCCCGCCTATGCACGCCTCGTCCGGGCGAGCGGCTGGTACGACCTGATCGTCACCGCCGGCTTCGCGACCCCGTGGACGTACACGCTGCTGCACCGTCTGCTGTCGGCCGCGGGCGACGCGGCGGGCCTCGGCACCATGCCCGCGCTCACCCCGATGCAGACCCTGTACGCCAACCTGATGGGCTCGGTCGTCGTGGTCTGGTCCGTCCTGCGTGTCGTACGACCGCTTCCGCTGTACGGCCTCCTCGACGGCGCCGCCCGCGCGCTGTTCGCGTTGTGGCAGGCGTACGCGCTGGCGCACGGCGGGCCGGGGGTGCTGTGGCCGTTCCTGGTGCTGGAGATCTCGTTCGGCGCGGCCCAGCTCGCCCCGTGGGCGCGGCCGCGTGCCGCCGGCGTCCGGAAAGGCGTCCGGGAAGGCCTCCGGGAAACGTGCCAGGACTCGTGAATTGGCCTTGGGCCGGGACCCGGAGCGGCCGCTAGCGTCGGCGTCATGCGCATGCGAATCGTGGACGCCTTCACCGACCGCCCCTTCGCCGGCAACCCGGCCGGAGTCCTCCTCCTGAACGACGCCTTCCCCGACGACGACTGGCTGCAGAACGTCGCGATGGAGGTCAACCACGCCGAGACGGCCTTCGCGCACCGGCTGCCGGAGGGCGGCGAGGCGGACTGGGCGCTGCGCTGGTTCACGCCCGTCGCCGAGGTCGCGATGTGCGGGCACGCCACGCTCGCCACCGCCCACGTCCTGCACACCACCGGCGCCCACGAGGGCCCGGTGCGGTTCGCCACCCGCAGTGGGGTGCTCATCGCCACGCCCGCCGAGGACGGCTCGGTCACCCTCGACTTCCCGACCGCCCCGCTCACCCGGGTCGAGGTCCCGGCCGGGGTCGCCGAGGCGCTCGGCGCCGAACCGGTGGCCGCCTTCGACACCGGCGCGAACGTCGGCGACCTGCTGGTGGAGCTGGCCGACGAGAAGACGGTGCTGGGGCTCGTCCCGGACCACAAGGCCCTGGCCGGGCACTCCTCGCGGGGCATCATCGCCACCGCTCGCGCCGAGGACCCCGCCCGCGGCTACGACTTCGTCTCCCGCTGCTTCTTCCCGAACCTCGGCATCGACGAGGACCCGGTCACCGGCTCCGCCCACACCGCGCTCGCCCCGCACTGGTCCGCCCGGCTCGGCCGCGACGACCTCACGGGGCTTCAGGCCTCCCGCCGCAGCGGACTGGTCCGCACCGGGCTGCGTGGCGAGCGCACACTGCTCACCGGGCGCGCGGTCACGGTGATCGAGGGCGAGCTGCGGGCCTGAGCGGCCGGTCCGCCGGGGCTCAGGGCGTCGGCACCCAGCCCACCTTGTGCGCGAGGAGGGCGTAGCCGACGAACGCGCCGATGTCGAGCAGGGAGTGCGCGACGACCAGCGGACCGACCCGCCCCCAGCGGCGGTACAGGTACACGAAGACCACGCCCATGACCATGTTGCCGACGAAGCCGCCGATGCCCTGGTAGAGGTGGTACGAGCCGCGCAGGACCGCACTGCCCACCAGTGCGGTCCCCGGGGTCCAGCCCAGCTGGCCGAGCCTGCGCAACAGATAACCGACGACGATGACCTCTTCGAGGACCGCGTTCTGCACGGCGGACAGGATCAGCACGGGGTACTTCCACCACACGCTCGGCAGGGCCTCGGGGACGACCGTGAGGTTGAAGCCGAGGCCGCGGGCGGCGAGGTAGAACGCGATGCCGGTGCTGCCGATCACCGCCGCGATGCCGGCACCCCGGGCCAGGTCGGGCCAGGGGCGGGTGCGGTCGAAGCCCAGCGTGCGCAGACTGCCGCCCTCACGCAGGAGCAGATGGGCGACGAGGGCCACCGGGACCAGAGCGGTCGCGATGCCGAAGAGCTGCCAGGCGAGGTCGAGCCAGGGGCGGCCCGGGGCGGCCGAGGCGTTCATGGTGGCCGCCTGGTCCTTGAGACCGCCCGGTTTGGTCACCGAGCCGATGAAGCTGATCAGCGCGGAGACCCCGCTCGCGCCCAGCGACAGCGCGAGGACGAGCAGCGTCTCGTCCCGCAGGATCCGCCGCGGGTCACGCTCGCGCACCCCGGAATCGCCCACCGACTCAGCCTCCACCTGCACTCCTGCCTCCCACCGCCGCACAGACCGCCGCACGGACCCCTCGGGCCCACCGGTCGTCCGGCAAGGATCGCAGAAGGAGATATGAGGACGACGTACCGGTACGACGCCGAGCACTTCGCACACCACGAAGCCCCTGTCCGCCCGGCCCGGCGGAGCGACCCCTCAGCCCACGTCGGCCAGACCCAGCGGAGCGACCTGTTCCGGCAGCCCCACCGGCCAGAGGTGCACCGGATCCCCCGCGTGCATCAGCTCGGCATAGCGGCGCGTCGTGGCGGCCAGTGCGCCCTCTCGGGTCAGCCCCTGTTCCAGGGCCCGGTGGAAGGTGGCCGCCTGCCAGGACGCCCCGTTCGCCCGGCGTCGGCAGCGCTCCTCGACGACGCCCAGGTAGAAGTCCCGGTCGGCGGGTTCCACGCCCCACGCGTCCAGCCCGGCCGAGGCGAGCGGCAGCAGCTCGTCGCGGACCAGGGTGACGGCGTCGACCTCGCCCGTGCCGCCGTAGCGCCCGCGCCGGGGCCACACGAAGCGCGCGTCGATGCCGTACCGGCACGCGGCGTCGAAGTTGGCCTCGGCCGCGGCGAACGGCAGCCGGGTCCACACCGGCCGGCTCTCGTCGGCGAGGGTGCGCACCAGGCCGTAGTAGAAGGCCGCGTTGGCGATCACATCGGTGACGGTCGGCCCGGCCGGCAGCACTCTGTTCTCCACCCTGAGGTGCGGTACGCCGTCGGCGATGCCGTACACCGGCCGGTTCCAGCGGTAGATCGTGCCGTTGTGCAGCACGAGTTCGGCGAGGCTGGGCGTGCCCCCGGCGGCGACGACCGCCAGCGGGTCCTCGTCGTCGCAGATCGGCAGCAGGGCCGGGAAGAAGCGGAGGTTCTCGGCGAAGAGTTCGTGCGCGGAGCTGATCCAGCGCTCGCCGAACCAGGTGCGCGGCCGTACGCCCTGTGCCTGGAGTTCGGGCGGGCGGGTGTCGGTGGACTGCAGGAACAGCGGGGGCCGGGACTCGCGCCACAGCTCGTGCCCGAACAGGAACGGTGAGTTGGCGCCGACGGCGATCTGCGGGGCGCACACCACCTGCGCCGCGTTCCACACGTCGGCGAACCGTGCCGGGGTGACCTGCAGATGGAGCTGTACGGAGGTGCAGGCAGCCTCGGGGACGATCGACTTGGCCGTACGGACGAGATGTTCCACGCCCTCGATGTCGAGCCGGAAGTCCTCGCCTCGCGCGGCCACGATCTGGTCGTTGAGCAGGGCGTACCGGTCGACCTCGGAGAGGTTGGCGGAGATCAGGTCGTCCGGGCCGAGCGTCGGCAGGATGCCGATCATGACGATGCCGGCGTCCACCTCGCGGGCCTTGCGGTCCGCGTAAGCGAGCGAGGTGCGCAGTTCCTCGGCGAGCCGGTCGAATACCCGGCCACCCAGGCGGTGTGGGGCTATGTTGACTTCCAGATTGAATCTGGCGAGTTCTGTTTGGAAATCTCGGCTCGCGATGCGTTCCAGTACCTGGCCGTTGAGCATTTTCGGCATGCCGTCGGTACCGGCGAGATTCAATTCGATCTCGACGCCCATGAGGTTCTTGGGGCGGTCGAATCGCTTCTCCACCAGCAGCCGCTCCAGTCCCGTGAGGCACTTCTGAAGCTTTTCGCGATAGCGCTGGCGATCGGACAGGTCGTACTGCCCCGCCACGACCTTCTCCCCCATCGAAGTGTCCCTCCTCGGTGGGCGGACCGACGTTACGGCCGCCGGGCTCCCGGGTGCAGGGGGGATGATGCCCAGCGGAAGCGATCGATAACGCACCGCGCGGGCCCGGCGCGCGCTACTCTGTCGGATTGTTCCCAGCGGCATTTTCACGGGGCAAGCTTCATCCCGCCACTGCGGGTACCCTGAGCGTCTCGTGAAAAACGCCGACGACATTCGGCCGACCGATACCGGCGCGTATTCCGAGGTCAGCGGCGGGACACCGGTCCGGGAATCGGGAGAAGTCCCACAAATCGACGGCGTATTCCCGTCTTGCGCACCTCACCGGAATGGGATAGACGAAACAACGGCCGAACACGCGTCATATAAACTTCGCCCACAAGGCAGAAGGTTGACGCCCTCGGTCGTGGTTCCTGCCATGTTCCTGCCGTCGCGGTCACGGGAGGCAGACCGAGCCGCACCCACGTTCACCGAACCGGGCCACCACCCTTCCGGCCTTTTCCGTGAGCTGACAGCGTCGTCCGCCCCACCCTCCTCGCGCCGCCGCGCCTGTCGAATGAGAGAGGCGACCCACATGCCGCTGCACGTGCCCCCTGCCCCCGCACCCGCACTGCGCTCCGTCCTCACCGCCCTCGGTTCCCCCACCGCGGTCCGCGAGGCCCCCACCCCCTCCCTGCGCGCCGCGCAGGGCCCGGCGACACCCGAACTCCCACTGCCCGTGCATGTACTGGACCGGATCACCGCACAGGGCCTGTCCACGACCCGGCTGGCCGGCTGGCGTTTCCTGATCCGCTGCGGCGACAAGGCGGTGGCCGCGGCCGACACGATGCTCACACCCGACGGCTGGGCGTTCTCGCACTTCTTCGAGGGCCCCTACGTCCCCTCCACCGAGCGTGCGCTGCACCAGGCCGAGGCGCTGCAACAGCCGTACCAGGCGCGGCTGTTGTCCGTCCCCGGGCTGTACATGCTCACGCTGTGGCTGCACGGCGACACCACCGCGGACGGCGCCGAGGGGCACCCGGCCGGCACCGATCTGCTGGTGCCGCTGGCCCCGACCCCGCCCGGCATCCCGGCGCACCGCCCGTACCGGGTCGCCGAGCTGCTGCCGGTGCTGACCCATCGCGCGACACCGCTGCCGGTGCTCGGCCCGCCCGTGCTCGACTCGCCCGCCGCCTGACCCCTGAGCCCGCACACCCCCCGTACCCCGCTGCCCGCTCCGGGCGGCGGGGTACGCCCATGTCAGGGGCCTGGCCTGCACGGACTAGCCCTATCCGGCCACTGCGAACCACCCAAAGGGACAGTGCACTTGGACTGAACCGTCCGCGCGGGTGACGCGTCATGAACCTGTGAGAAGCGGTGCCGCGAAATCCCTGCGGAATGACGCCCGGAGGGCAACACTGGGTTCCGACCGACTTATCACCACGGGGGACGGCCATGACCACGACAGAGCGAGAGATCCCACCCATGTGCCAGCACCAGCCGCCGTGTCCGACAGCCGAATCCGCCGACCGGGAGTCCGCCCGTCTCGTGGCGCACCACCCGGAACAGGGCTGGAGCCTGCTGTGCAACGGCGTCCTGCTCTTCGAGGACACCGGTGAGCTGCTGCCCGACGGCCGGATCATCGCTCCGCACCGCCCGCTGGGTGCGGAGCACGTGATGACCGCCGCCTGAGCGGAGCGCCCGCGAACGACCCGAGGGGCCGGCCGCACCCCATGAGGTGCGCACCGGCCCCGATGCGTGTCCGGGGGCGGCTACCGACCGTAGCCGGGCGCTAGCGCAACGCCTCCCGCAGCGCCTGGTACGCCGGCTTGGGGTTCAGCTGCTCGTCCCACGGCAGGGCGGCACCCTCGCCCGGGAAGACGGCCGGGATCCACGAGTACTTGTCCGTGTAGTCCCAGATGGTGATGCCGACGCACCGGCGCACGGCCAGGCAGGCCTCGGTCAGCTGCCGGTACCAGCTCGCCTGCTCGGCCAGCTTGTCGTCGGTCGCGGGCAGCTGCATCCGTATGTCGACCTCGGTGAGCGCGGTGTCCAGGCCGAGGGCGGAGAAGCGGCCGAGGTTGTCCTTCAGGGTGCTGGGATAGCCGTACTGGAGGGCCAGATGGGTCTGGAAGCCGATGCCGTCGAGCGGGACGCCCTGGGCCTTGAGGTTCTTGGCGAGCGCGTAGTAGGCGTCGCTCTTCGGACCGGTCGCCTCGATGTTGTAGTCGTTGAGGTAGAGCTTGGCGTGCGGGTCGGCCTGGTGGGCCCAGCGCAGGGCGTCGGCGATGTAGCCGGGGCCGAGGGTCTTGTACCAGATCGTCTCGCGGTACGTCCCGTCCTCGTTGAAGGCCTCGTTGACGACGTCCCAGGAGTACACCTTGCCCCGGTAGTGCCGTACCTCCGTGGTGATGTGCTTCTTCAGCACGGCCCGCAGTTCGGTGGCCGTCCACTGCCTGGAGGTGAGCCAGTCGGGCAGCTGGCTGTGCCAGACCAGGGTGTGGGCGCGGACCTTCTGGTGGTTCTTCCGGGCCAGGTTCACGATCTGGTCGCCGTTGGTCCACTCGAAGACGCCCTGCTGGGGCTCGGTGGCGTACCACTTCATGCCGTTGCCGGGCGTGATCATGTCGAACTCGCTGCCGAGGATCTTGGTGTAGGCGCTGTCGGTCAGCTCGGGGTTGTCGGTGGCGCTGCCGAAGTAGCGGCCATGGCGCTCGGCGAGGTTCGCGAGTGTCGGCTGCTTCGGGCTCGCCTGGGCGGCGGGGCCGGTGGCGAGGCCGGCGGCCACGAGGACGGCCGCGAGGGCGCCGGTGAGTCTCAGACGTACCTGGGGCATGGTGCGGCTCCTGTCTGTCGGATCTCTGCGAAGAAGGTGTGCTCAGCCCTTGGTGGCGCCGGCGGTGAGGCCGCCGACGAGCTGGCGTTCGGCGACGGAGTAGAAGGCGAGGGCCGGGACCATCGCGAGCACGAGATAGGCGAAGACGCGTGCGGTGTCGGCGGAGTACTGGCCCTGGAACTGCTGCACGCCGATCGGGACGGTCCACCAGGTGTTGTCGGTGAACACCAGCAGCGGCAGGAAGAAGTTGTTCCAGCTGGTGACGACGGCCAGGACCGAGACCGTGCCGAGCGCGGGCCGGGCCATCGGCAGCAGCACCCGCCAGAAGAAGCCGAGCGGTCCGCAGCCGTCGAGCGTGGCCGCCTCCTCCAGTTCACCGGGGATCTGCCGGAAGAAGCCACGCAGGATGATGATGGTCATCGGCAGCCCGAACGCGGCCTGCGGCAGGATCACACCCAGCGGGTTGTCCAGCAGGCCCATCGAGCGCAGCAGCAGGAACAGCGGCAGCGCGGCCACCGCGAACGGAAACATCAGCCCCATCGTGAACAGCGTGAACAGCAGCTCCCGGCCACGGAAGGCGAAGCGCGCGAAGGAGAACGCGGCGAGCGCGGAGACCGCGACGACGATGACCGTCGTACCGACCGCGATCAGCGTGCTGTTGCCGACCAGCCGCCAGAAGGAACCCGACTTCAGGATGTCCCCGTAGTTGGAGACGACCCAGGGGTGCGGCAGGCCCACCGGGTTGCGGGAGAGCTGGTCGGTGGACTTGAAGCCGGACAGCAGCGCGTACAGCAGCGGTACGGCCATCACCGCGCCGACGGCGATCAGCACCACGTGCAGCGGCAGGTTCCGGCCCCTGCGACGGACGCTGCGGTGAGTCTCCTGGCTCATGCGCCGGCTCCCCTCATGTTCGTGGTGGCCCCTTCCAGGTCGCGGCGCAGGACGAACCGCTGGTAGGCGAGGGCGAAGACGAGGCTGATGGCGAACATGACCACGCTGATCGCGCTGGCGTAGCCGACCTGGTAGCGCTTGAAGCCGTACTGGAACATGGTCACGGCCATCGTCTCGGAGTGGTGGTCGGGCCCGCCCGCGGTGACCACCCACACCAGGTCGAACAGCTGGATCGCCCCGATCACGGACAGGAAGACGCTGATCCGCAGGGTGGGCGCGAGCAGCGGCAGGGTGACGTGCCGGAAGCGCTGCCAGGGGTTCGCGCCGTCGACGGTCGCCGCCTCGGTCAACTCGGCCGGGATGGCCTGGAGTCCGGCCAGGTAGAGCATCATGTGGAAGCCGAAGTACTTCCACGTCATGACGAGGAACAGCGTGGCCATCACGGTGGAGGTGCCGGAGAACCACTCACCGCCGAGCCCGCCGAGGCCGACGGCCTTGAGGACATGGTCGGCCAGGCCCTGGTCCGGGGCGAAGATCATGCTGAACAGCACGCCGGTGATCGCCTCGGACAGGACGTACGGCGCGAAGAACAGCATCCGGTACGCCGCCCGGCCGCGCACCTTCTGGTTGAGCAGCACGGCCATGGCGAGCGCGAACGGCAGCTGCACCGCCAGCGACAGCACGACCAGCAGCAGCATGCGCCACAGGTCGCCGAGGAACACGGGATCCTGGAACAGCCGGCTGAAGTTGTCGGTGCCGGTGTAGTCGGACGGCATCCCGAAGCCGCCCCAGCGGAAGAAGGACGCGTACAGCGCGAACAGGATCGGCAGCAGCACCAGGACGCCGAACAGGGCCAGGGCGGGCACCTGGAGGCCGACGGCGGTGAGCCAGTGCAGGGCGCGCCGGCGGCTGCGCTGCCGGGCGGCATTCGTCACCGGGACCGCCGCGAGGGCGTCGGGACCGTTCCGTTCGCCCTGCTGATCCGAGAGGAAGGTCGAGGTCATCGCGCGCCCTACTGCTCCTGCTTCGCGGTGCTGGTGATCGACGACGTGACCTGCTGCGGGGACTTGGAGCCGGCGATCAGCCCGGCCACGCTGTCGTTGACCTGCTGGCCGAGCGCGGGCGCGTAGGCCTGGTCGAGGTAGAGCTGGAAGCCCGTCGCGCCCTTCAACTGGGCTTGCACGGCCTTGATGTTGGGGTCGGTCAGGGCGCTCTCCGCCGCCGGTACGACGGGCAGGGTCTTGGTCTTCTGCACCAGTTCCCGGTCGGTGGTCTCGGAGGCGAAGAACTTCAGGAAGTCCACGGCCGCCTGCGGGGCGCCCTTGCGCAGGGCGTGGCCGCCGCCTCCGCCGAAGACCTCGGTGATCTTGCCGGCGCCGCCCTCGACCTCGGGGAACGGGAAGAAGCCGAGGTTCGCGCCGAGCCCCTTGCCCGCGTCCGCCTCCACGACGGGCGCCCACTGGCCCATGAGCTCCATCGCCGCCTTGCCGTTGCCGACGGCCGCGGCCTGCCCGGTCGGAGTGGAGTAGGCAGCCCCGAGGAACCCCTTCTGGAAGGGCTGGAGGTCCACGAGGTCCTTCAGGTGCTGCCCGGCCTGCACGAACCCGGCGTCACTGAAGTCCTTCTTGTCGTCGGCCTTCTGCAGGGCGTCGACCCCGGCGGTGCGCATCGCGAGGTACGCCCAGTAGTACATGCCGGTCCAGCTCTCCTTGCCGGCCAGCGCGAGCGGGGTGATCCCGGCGGACTTCAGCTTCTTCACGGCGTCCAGGAAGGCGCTCCAGGTGGCCGGGGGCTCGCTGATCCCGGCCTGCTTGAAGAGCGCCTTGTTGTACCAGAAGCCGATCATGCCGATGTCGAACGGGACGCCGTACAGCTTGCCGTCGATGAGGTACGGCTGCTTGGCGACCGACAGCAGTCCGTCGGCCCACGGCTTGGTGCGGTCGGTGAGGTCCTCGACCAGTCCCGCTTCGACCTGCTGCTTCAGCACGCCGCCGCCCCAGGTGTGGAAGATGTCGGGCAGCTTCCCGGAGGCGATGAGCGCGGTCATCTTCGACTTGTAGGCGTCGTTCTCCAGCTGGACGATCTTGATCTTCACCTTGGGGTTCTGGGCCTCGAACTTCTTGGCCAGGCCGGCCCAGACGGTCTTGGTGGGCTCGGTGGTCGAGATGTTCCACCACTCGATCGTGGTCGTCCCCGAGGACGACCCTCCGTTTGAGTCGCCGCCGCAGCCGCTGAGCGCGGTCACCCCGAGACCGGCGGCGACAGAGGCCGCCAGGAAGCCGCGGCGGGACAGTGCAGGGTCGCCCATCTTGCGCTCCTTCGAAACTTTCGGAGTTGCTGTGGAGAGGGTCCCGACTGAGAATGCGGGGGCCACCGAAGGGCCGCCGGACCGTTCACCGCATCCCGTTGGGCCGAAACATTCGAGCAAAATCCCGAACGTTCCGAACCGCGACTCTAGAAAGGGGCGTGAGGAGCGTCAAGGTGTCGTGCACGGCCACTTGGGTCGACCGACACCTGCCGGTGAGTCCGGCCGGTCGGACGGTCCCTTCGGAAGTTTCGACGGCGAAGGCGACGGTGTCGGGGTCGGCCGCGCGGAGGTATACGGCCAAGGGTTGCCGGCGGCAGCCGACGAAGGTGCGGCCGGGCCGGTCGAGGCTGTCCCCGGTTCCGGACAGCCGGCCGGGCGGTGGGGTGGGAGACCAGCAGCGCTCGGGCCTGCGCCACGGAGAGATGCGGTGCGGCGCGAGCACCGGGGCGGTGAAGTCGTCGCGCACCGGCGGCTGTTCGCGGGGCACCCAGGCGGCACCACCCACCGACTGCCGGCGGCCGCCTGGACCACGTCGGCGTGGCCGTGCAACGGATCGGAAGGCCGGTGCCGCGATGGCGCGGCACCGGCCTGCCGGGGGCCGGTCCCCGGGGCCGCGCGGCGAGGGGGCCGCGCTGCCGGGGACCCTGTGGCCGAGCGGGCCGGCCTCGGCGAGCAAGGTCCCTGAACCCGTGCCGCACCACATCGGCAGCGACCCCTCCCACAGGGGGCGTCAACCGGCCCGGCCGGTCGCGGACGTCGCCGATCTGCCGCCAGTGCACCAGGTCCCGGCTGCGGAACAGCGGGACGGGGTCGTCGCAGGTCCGCACGGCTCGCCCCCACTCCGCACGAAAGTTTCGGCCGTGGCGCCGAATCTTAGTGGCGGACGGGCTTATCGACCCGGGTGCGCACCGGGAGGGCCGTCCGCCCGGCTGGTCGAATCGCCCGCGCGGGAGTGGGATGGAAGGAGACGGCAAAGGCCTTGCAGGCGGGCACGTCCGCACGTCACCCCGGCGGCGCCCGCCAGGACGCGAGGATCGGTGGAGCGATGTCCGGTTACGACGCCTCGGCGGCGCGGGTGGTGGTCGGTGTGAGCGGCTCCCTGGGCAGCGTCACGGCCCTGCGGCGGGCCACCACGCTGGCCCGCCGGCTGGGAGCCGAGCTGTGGGTGGTGCTGGCCTGGGAGCCGCCGGGCGGTGACGCCGCCGCGCGCCGCTCCCCCGCCGGCGGCCTGCCGGCCGACGAGTGGCAGCGGCTGGCCCGGCAGCGGCTGGCCGCGGTGCTCGACGAGATCTTCGACGGGAACAGTCCGGGGGTGCCGATGTGCGGGGTCGTCGTCCGTGGCGCCCCGGGCCCCGCGCTGGTGGCGACCGCGGACCGGGAGGACGACGTCCTGGTCGTGGGCGCGGGGCGGCGCGGGCTGCACCGCGCCTTCTCCGGCCGGGTCTCCCGGCACTGCGTGGCCCACGCGGTCTGCCCGGTCCTCGCCGTACCCCCGTCCCCGCTCGAATCCGAGCTGGTGTCCGTCCACCGGCGGAACACATGGCATCTGCGCCTGGACCTCCGGCGGCTGTGAGTGGTCACACACCGTGGTCGAGCACCGTGCCACCGGGCTGCCCGCCGGACACAGCACCGGCATCAAGGAACCGCCCCGTCCCCGTCAGAAACGCCGTCAGGACACCACGCCGGATGGCCCGGCCGGACCGATCACATGCACACGGCCATTATGTTTGTGTCCCAGGCCACAGCCCACGGCCTCCGCCTCTTGATGCGGTGTGATCACCGGCGGGTCATTCTTAACGCAAGCTTGACGCCCGCCGAGCCGAGATCCATGGGCCCAGACATCACTCTCCGCATACGCTGGTGCGGCCGTCCGCGTGATGGCCGGAAAGAGCTGAGCCGCACACAGGAGCACGCCGATGGCGACGACCGAACACCCTCCTTCCAGTCGTTTGCGCGCCTGGATGCTGGAGGGGCTGTCCGACATGGGCAGGCACGGCGGTCACACGGGCCCCCATGCCGAGCCGGAGCCCCCGCACAAGGGCCAGCGCTGGTACCGCGTGATGTGCCTGACCGGCGTCGACTACTTCTCGACCCTCGGCTACCAGCCGGGCATCGCGGCGCTCGCGGCCGGCCTGCTCTCCCCCATCGCCACCCTCGTCCTCGTCCTCGTCACCCTGGCCGGCGCCCTCCCGGTGTACCGCCGGGTGGCGGAGGAGAGCCCGCACGGCGAGGGCTCCATCGCGATGCTGGAACGGCTGCTGTCCTTCTGGAAGGGCAAGCTGTTCGTCCTGACGCTGCTGGGCTTCGCCGCCACGGACTTCCTGATCACCATCACCCTGTCGGCCGCCGACGCCTCCACCCACCTCATCGAGAACCCGCACCTGACGAGCGCCCTGCACGGTCAGCAGATGGTGATCACCCTGCTGCTGGTCGCGCTGCTGGGCGCGGTGTTCCTCAAGGGCTTCCTGGAGGCGATCGGCGTCGCGGTCGCCCTGGTGGTGGTCTATCTCGCCCTGAACGCCGTGGTCGTGGTGGTCGGCATGTACCACGTGCTCACCGCCGGGCATGTCGTCACCGACTGGGCCAGCGCCCTGACCACCCAGCACGGCAACATCTTCGCCATGGTCGGTGTGTCCCTGCTGGTCTTCCCGAAGCTCGCCCTCGGTCTGTCCGGCTTCGAGACCGGCGTCGCGGTCATGCCGCATGTCCAGGGCGACCCGGACGACACCGAGGAGAACCCCAAGGGCCGGATCCGGGACACCAAGAAGCTGCTCACGGCCGCGGCGCTGATCATGAGCGTCTTCCTGATCGCCACCAGCTTCATCACCACGGTCCTGATCCCGGCGGACGAGTTCAAGACCGGCGGCCAGGCCAACGGCCGCGCGCTCGCCTTCCTCGCCCACGAGTACCTCGGCGGCGCCTTCGGCACGGTCTACGACCTCTCCACCATCGCCATCCTGTGGTTCGCCGGCGCCTCCGCCATGGCCGGCCTGCTCAACCTCATGCCGCGCTACCTGCCCCGCTACGGCATGGCCCCGCACTGGGCCCGCGCCGTACGCCCGATGGTGATCGTCTTCACCCTGGTCGCCTTCCTGGTCACCTACCTCTTCGACGCCAACGTCGACGCACAGGGCGGCGCCTACGCCACCGGTGTGCTGGTCCTGATGTCCTCCGCGGCGATCGCCGTGACCATCGCCGCCCGCCGGGCCGCGCAGCGCGGCTGGACCATCGGCTTCGCGGTCGTCTCGGCCGTCCTGCTCTACGTCACCGTCGCGAACGTCATCGAGCGCCCCGACGGTGTGAAGATCGGTGCCTGCTTCATCGCCGGCATCATCCTGGTCTCGCTGCTGTCCCGGCTGGCCCGCGCCTTCGAGCTGCGCGTCACCAGCGTGGAGTTCGATCCGCTGGCGGAACGATTCATCCGGGACATGGCCAGCCGCAAGATGCGGTTCATCGCCAACGAGCCCGGCCACCGCGACAAGGCCGAGTACCGCGACAAGGTCGAGCAGATCCGTGCGGACAACGACTTCACGGAGCACGAGGACTTCGTCTTCGTCGAGGTCACGGTCACCGACCCGTCCGAGTTCGAGGCGGGGCTGACCGTACGCGGAGAGGTGCTGCACGACCGCTACCGGGTGCTGACCCTGGAGTCCGCGTCCATCCCGAACGCCCTGGCCGCGCTCCTCCTCCACGCCCGGGAGATGACAGGCTGCACCCCGCACATCTACTTCGAGTGGACCGAGGGCAACCCCTTCGCCAACTTCCTGCGCTTCTTCCTCTTCGGCCAGGGCGAGGTCGCCCCGGTCACCCGAGAGGTCCTGCGCGAGGCGGAGCCGAACCGGGCCCGCCGGCCTCGGGTGCACACCGGCTGAGGCCGGCCAGGGCTCGACGAGGGTGAGCCGCACGGTCGCGGCGGGGCCGGCCTACCTGCCGAACCAGCGCCGGGGCGGCCGCACCTCCAGTTTCCCCATGCTGAGCTGCCCCCGTATCTCCACCCGGAGCACGGCCGGCGCCCCGGGATCACGGGGCGACCGCACCCTGGTCCTGCCGTAGCCCATCGCCAGGGAGTCGGCGTTCACGAGCACGCCGGGCCGGGTGATCAGACGCAGGGTGCCGCCGCACATGTCCAGGTCGATGTCGAGCGTGTCGTGCGTGATCACGGCGTCGGAGAAGTCCAGGGTCACGTTTCCCCACCCGGACTCGATCTCCAGCCTGCGCGGTACGGCCCAGCGGCCCTCGCGCGTCGCCGAGGCGTACTGCTGCTCGATCCGGACGATGTCCTTCGCCGGTGCCGTGCCGGCCTCTTCCGGCAGGTCGGCGGTGAGCGCCGCGAGCTCGCCCAGCGTGCGCGCGGACAGCGCGGCCGCCACCCGCTCGTCCAGCTCCTCGGCCGTGAACCGGCCGTCTGCGGCGGCGCCCGTCAGCACGTCCACCGCCCGGTCGCGGTCCGCGTGCGAGGCGCGCAGCCCCGATGATGTTTCCGTGGGCAGCAGTTCGGCCGCCATACCCTCACCCCGATCCAGAATGCCCCCGAGGGGAGCCACCGTCCCCACTAACGCTATATCGCGTTATACCCAACGGCCAACCCCACGGCCGCGGTTCCCGGCGCGGGGCCCTATCGTGACCGGCATGCAGTCCTACACGATCGGCCAGGCGGCACGGCTGCTCGGCGTGAGCCCGGACACCGCCCGCCGCTGGGCCGACGCGGGCCGGATGGCCACCCATCGCGACGAGGCCGGGCGACGGCTCATCGACGGCAGGGATCTCGCCGCGTTCTCGGTCGAACTGGCCAGGACGGCCGGCGGGGAGGAGGACGCCTCCTACACCTCCGTCCGCAATGCCTTCCCCGGCATCGTCACCGCGATCAAGCTCGGCGACGTCGCCGCCCAGGTCGAGATCCAGGCGGGCCCGCACCGGCTGGTGTCCCTGCTGACCCGCGAGGCCGTCGAGGAACTGGGCCTGGAGGTCGGCATGGAGGCCACCGCGCGCGTGAAGTCCACGAACGTGCACATCGACCGCGTGTGAGCCCCCGGCTTCACCGGCACAGCAGCGCCGCCCACAGATCGAGCCGGTCCCGCAGCCGGGACAGGTCACGGCCCGTCAGGCGCTCGATCCGCTCCACCCGGTAGTGGACGGTGTTCACGTGCAGATGCAGCGCCTGTGCCGTACGCGCCCAGGAGCCGTCGCAGGCGAGGAATGTCTCCAGCGTGCCCAGCAGGGCGGCGATGGAGGGCCGCCCGGTCTCCAGCAGCGGACCGAGGACCGTACGGGCATAAGCGGTGCGGACCTCGGCCGGTACGCCGGTGAGCAGCGCGTCGAGGGTGGTGAGGGAGCCGGCGTCGGTGAGCCGGGAGGCGTCGGGGACGGTGGTCCGGGCCGAGGTGAGGGCGTAGCGCGCCTGCGCGAGCGCCCCGGCGAGCTCCCCGGGCCCCGCCGCGGGCGCACCGGTGCCGCCGTGCAGCAGGACCCCGGGCGCGCAGTCGGCGACCAGTGGCCACACCTCCTCCGCCCAGCCGCCCGGCACGCCGGACAGCACCGCGAAGGCGGACCCGTCCGGCAACCGCCCCACGGCCACCGCACCCCCGGCCCCACGCTCCCCACCGGCCACCACCACACCGTGGGCACGCCCAGCCGCCACAACACCACCGTCGGCACGCCCAGCCACCACACCACCGTCGGCGCGCCCAGCCGCCGCCAAGTCACCGGCAGCTCGCCTGGCCATCAGCACACCAGCCTCGGCTCGCCCGGCTCCCACCACACCGCCCTCGGCACGCGCGCCAGCCGCCCCAGCAGCAGCCTTCGCGTGCGTGGCCGCCCCAGCACCGCCGACAGCGCCCGCACCGCCCTCACCGGCACCACCGGCAGCCCAGGCCCCGCTGACACCACCGGCACCACCGGCAGCCCGCGCCCTGCCAGCACCACCGGCAGCCCCGACCCCGCCGACACCACCAGCACCACCGGCAGCCCCAACACCGCCTACACCACCGCCCCCCACCACATGCCCCGCCAGCTCGCTCAACGCCCCCTCGGCGAGCAGGCCTTCGTCCAGGTCCGGCTGCCGCGTGGCGGCGTCGGCGACGAGCACCTGGTACGGCCCCGTCTCCGGCAGCCCGCACCGCCGTAGCACGGCCTCCACCGTGCCGTCCTCGCGGGCGTCCGGAGCGGCCAGCAGGGCGCCGAGTTCATCCGTCGCGCGAAGCCCGGCCGAGGGGCGCCGGGCGGCGGCCTCCTGACAGTGGGCCAGCACGGCGGCGACCTCGTGCAGCATGCGCGGCGGGGCGCAGTCGGGGTCGGGCACGTACAGCACCCAGCGCTCGTACGGCGAGACCCCGCTCGCGTCCACGGAGGCGGTCAACCCGGCACCGTCCGCCACGAGCGCGACCGCCTCCCGCGCCGGCACCCGCGGTGCGCCCTCGGTGGCCGCGACCGTACGACCCGAGGCCGTGAAGACATACGCGGTGCTACCGCCGAGGTGGGCGAAGGCCTCCGCGAGGACGGCATCCGGCCCGGCCTCCCGGGCGAGCAGCCGGCTCAGCCGCACCCGCGCGTTCTCCGGCAGCGCGTGATGCCGGCTCAAGCCTCCCCACTGCCGCAGATACACGGTGTCGGTGATCGACCGGAACATGATGTGCGCCGGCACCCCGGCCACCGGCACGCCGTGGCGCACGCACGCCTGGATCAGGTCGTCCGGCACACTCCCGTGGGTCTCCTCGCCCGCGAGCAGCGCGGCGGCTCCGGCGTCCCTCAGGGCCGAGACGAACCGCTCCGCCTTGCCGTAACCGCCGTCGGGCGACCACCACACCAGCCCGCTCAGCACCACCTCGCCGGGCCGCACGAATCGGGCCGGGTCCTCCAGGTCAGTGACGGTCACTCCGCTGATTTCGCGCCGCAACAGCGCGTCCTCGGCCCACAGCAGGCGCAGCCCGAGGGAGGCGTCCCCCAGGAGGTGTTCGACGTGCATGCGCTGGCTCCTCGTACAGCCGCTGAAGGGCGAGCGAACTCCCCGGCATCTCGCATTCACCAGGCAAGTTCGAGAGAAAGCATCGTAAATGCAAGCCTCCAACAACGGAACGCCTCTTGGTGAATCCTCCAGTGCCGGAGCCTCGGGCGTCGGTGTTTCCGTGCCCTGAACCAGTCGTTTCGGCCGGTTCCCGTTGGTTCACTTCCGGCCATGGACCTGAACACGGTGGCCGAAATACGAGACGCCAGGCGGCCCGCACCCTGGCGGCCGGGAGACGCCTGGCTCGGCGGCGGGACCTATCTGTTCTCCGAACCCCAGCCGCACCTGCGGCGCCTGGTGGACCTGAGCCGCATGGGCTGGACGCCCGCGCAGCGGCTCCCGGACGGCTCACTGGAGATCGCCGCCACCTGCACCGTCGCCCAGCTCTCGCGCCACGCCCGCGCTCTGCTCGCCCCGGCGGCGCCCCTGTTCGAGCAGTGCTGCCGGGCCTTCCTCGCCTCGTTCAAGATCTGGAACATGGCCACGGTCGGCGGGAACCTGTGCAACGGCCTGCCCGCCGGCCCGATGATCTCCCTCACGGCCGCGCTCGACGGCACCTGTCTGCTCATCGCCCAGGACGGTTCCCTGCGCCGGGTCAAGGTCGCCGACTTCATCACCGGAGCGGGCCGCAAGGACCTTGCCGAGGGTGAACTGCTGCGCTCGGTCACCCTGCCCGCCCGCGCCCTGGCCTGCCGAACGGCGTTCCGGCAGGTCTCCCTGTACGGCCTGGGCCGCTCGGCCGCCCTCGTCATCGGCACCCTCGACCCGGTCGACCACTCGCTCACCGTCACTGTCACCGCCGCCACCGTCCGCCCGGTGCGGCTGTGGTTCCCGCTGCCGCCGACGGCCGACGCGGTGCGGACGGCGATCGAGGGAGCCGTCGCGGACGGCGAGTGGTTCGACGACATCCACGGACTGCCCGAGTGGCGCCGGCACATGGCACTGCGGCTGGCGGAGGAGATCCGCCGTGAACTGACGGAGGAGGAGCGGCGATGAGGGTCGAGGTCAACGGACGGTCCCACGAGGAGGAGCCCCGCCCCGGCCAGTGCCTGCGCACCTATCTGCGCGAACGCGGCTGGTTCGGGGTGAAGAAGGGCTGCGACGCGGGCGACTGCGCCGCCTGCACGGTCCACGTCGACGGCGAGCCCGTGCACAGCTGTCTGTACCCGGCCTTCCGGGCCGACGGCCACAAGGTCACCACGGTCGAGGGCCTGGCCGCCCCGGACGGCGAACTCCACCCCGTGCAGCGCAAGTTCCTCGACGCCCAGGGCTTCCAGTGCGGCTTCTGCACGGCCGGCTTCCTGATGACCACGGCAGCCCTGAAGGAGGACCAACTCGCCGATCTGCCAAGGGCGTTCAAGGGCAACCTGTGCCGCTGCACCGGGTACCGTGCCATCGAGGACGCCGTACGCGGGGTGAAGAACGTGGAGGCGCCCGCGCCCGGCGAGTCCGTCGGCCGCAGTCTGCCCGCCCCGGCCGGACCGCAGGTCGTCACCGGCACCGCCCGCTACACCTTCGACCTCGACGTGCCCGGCCTGCTCCACATGAAGCTGCTGCGCTCGCCGCACGCCCACGCCCGCATCCTCGCCGTCGACACCTCCGCCGCCCTGCGCGTCCCCGGTGTCCAGGCGGTGTTCACACACCGGGACGCCCCGGAACGGCACTTCTCCACCGCTCGCCACGAACACCCCGAGGAGGACCCGGACGACACCCGGGTCCTGGACGACACGGTCCGCTACATCGGCCAGCGCGTCGCCGCCGTCGTCGCCGACAGCGAGGCGGCGGCCGAGGAGGGCTGCCGGCGGATCGAGGTGACGTACGAGGTGCTGCCCGCCGTCCTCGACCCGGAGAAGGCCATGCGGCCCGGTGCTCCGGTCATCCACGCCAAGGACGCGGCGACGGCCCGCATCTCCCGCCCCGAGGCCAACGTGGTCGGCGAGGCGCACGGCGAGATCGGCGACGTGGAGGCCGGTTTCGCGACGGCGGACGTCGTCTACGAGGAGTCCTTCCGCACCCAGCGCGTGCAGCACGCGAGCCTGGAGACGCACGGCGCTCTCGCGTGGGTCGACGAGGACGGCCGGCTCACCGTCCGCACCAGCTCCCAGACTCCGTTCCTCACCCGCCGCGCCCTGTGCGCGCTGTACGACCTCCCGCACGAGCAGGTCCGGGTGGTGGCCGGCCGGGTCGGCGGGGGGTTCGGCGGCAAGCAGGAGATGCTGGTCGAGGACATCGTGGCCCTCGCCGTACTGAGACTGCGCCGCCCGGTGAAGCTGGAGTACACCCGGGCCGAGCAGTTCTACGGCGCCACCACCCGGCACCCCTTCACGATCCGGGTGAAGGCGGGCGCCCGCCGCGACGGCGCCCTCACCGCGCTCCAGCTTCGCGTCGTCGCGAACACGGGCGCATACGGCAACCACGGCCCGGCCGTGATGTTCCACAGCGTCGGTGAGTCCATGGCCGTCTACCGCGCCCCGCACAAGAAGGTCGACGCCTTCTCGGTGTACACGCACACCGTCCCGGCGGGCGCCTTCCGCGGCTACGGCCTCGGCCAGGTGCTGTTCGCGGTGGAGTCGGCGCTGGACGAGCTGGCCCGCCGACTGGGCCTGGACCCGCTGGAGTTCAAGGCGCGCAACATCATCGGCCCGGACGAGCCGATGCTCACTCCGGGCGGTCACGAGGAGGACCTGCACATCGCGAGCTACGGCCTGGACCAGTGCGTGTCGATCGTGCGCCGGGCCCAGGCGGAGCCCGTCGAAGGCGCCCCCGAAGGCTGGCTGGTCGGCGAGGGTGCCGCCCTGGCGATGATCGCGACCGGCCCACCCGGTGGCCACATCGCCGACGCCAAGGCCGCCCTTCTACCGGACGGCACCTTCGATCTGGCCGTCGGCACCGCCGAGTTCGGCAACGGCACCACCACCGTGCACCAGCAGATCGCGGCCGCTGAACTGGCCACCACCGTCGACCGGATCACCATCCGCCAGTCCGACACCGACGTCGTACGGCACGACACCGGCGCCTTCGCCTCCACGGGCACCGTCGTCGCCGGCAAGGCCACCCTGCGCGCCGCCCGCGCCCTCGCCGACCAGCTGCTGGACTTCGCGGCCGCGCAGCTCGGCGTCCCGCGTGCGGACTGCCGGCTCACGGAGGAGGCCGTCCTGCACCCGGGCGGGCGCCTGCTGCTGAAGGAGGTGTACGCCGCCTCCCGGGCCGTCGGCCTGGAGCTCACCGCCGACGGGCACTTCGGCGGCACCCCGCGCTCGGTCGCCTTCAACGCGCACTGGTTCCGGGTGGCCGTCGATCCCGGCACCGGCGAGATCCGCATCCTGCGCAGTGTGCACGCGGCCGACACGGGCAAGGTGATGAACCCGATGCAGTGCCGGGGGCAGGTCGAGGGCGGGGTCGCCCAGGCGCTCGGCGCCACCCTCTTCGAGCAGGTCCTGCTGGACGAGCGGGGTGCCGTCGACACGGCCGCCTTCCGCCGCTACCGGCTCCCGCAGTACGCCGACGTGCCGCGGACCGAGGTGCACTTCATGGAGACGGCGGACGCGATCGGCCCGCTGGGCGCCAAGTCGATGAGCGAGAGCCCCTTCAACCCGGTCGCCCCGGCCCTGGCCAACGCGCTGCGGGACGCGACGGGCGTGCGCTTCACCGAGGTGCCGCTGCTGCGTGACCGGGTGTGGCGGGAGCTGGAGCGCCACAGCGGTAGCCGCCGTCCACCCGGATCGCGGTGATCCCGCTGATGTGGCGGGCCCCGCAGCGGTCCTGTGGCAGCACCAGTTGGGGCCCGGCCGCGTCCAGCCGGGTGCCGTCGATGCTCACGCCCAGCAGGACCGGCGCGTCGGCGAAGTCCGGGTCGATCTCGGCCCAGGACAGCAGCGCGTGGTGGCCGTCGGCGCCGTTGACGGCGATGAGGAAGCGCAGCCGGTCCTTGCGCCGGGCGGGGTCGAAGTCCGGGCCGGCGCCGGCGAGGACGTCGTACAGGCGCGGTCCGGTGAAGCGGTGGTGCTGGATGCCGCTGGTGGCGCAGTCGAAGCTGACGTCCACCTGGTGCTGCGGCAGGCGCCGCAGCTCCGGGACGGTCAGCCGGGCGGGCCGGGCCAGATCGCCGGTCAGGGTGAGTTGCGCGAGCGTCATGCGACCACCTCCCGCAGGACGGTACCCCCGCGGGTGCGCCGTACAAACGCACATGCAAGCTACAAGTCACAAGTTCGCAGCTCATGCGATGCGACAGGAGACTTACGGCTGGTAGATGCGGCAGTATCATCGCCGCACGGCCGGGTTCCGCCGTCCGTGACAGGGCGCGACACTTGTTCCACAGAACGCGAGGAGTACACCCGTGATGACCCGTTCCGTGCGCCGCACCCGGCGCATGCTGAAGGTTGCCGGTGCGGGAGCCGCCGCCCTGCTGTCCCTCAGCGCCTGCTCCTCGTCCTCCGACTCGTCAGGCTCGTCCGGCTCGGCCGACTCGGCCAAGTCCACGGGCACCGGCAGCTCGGCCTCGCCGAAGCTCTCCGGCGACGTCACCGTGTTCGCCGCCGCCTCCCTGAAGGAGAGCTTCACGGCCCTGGGCAAGGAGTTCGAGCAGCAGCACCCGGGCACCAAGGTCACCTTCAACTTCGGCGGCAGCGACACCCTGGCCGCCAGCATCACCGGCGGCGCCCCGGCGGACGTCTTCGCCGCCGCCAGCCCCAAGACGATGAAGATCGTCACGGACAAGCAGGACGCCGCCGGCACCCCGGCCACCTTCGTCCGCAACCAGCTGGAGATCGCGACCCTGCCGGGCAACCCGCACAAGGTGGCCTCGCTGAAGGACCTCACCCGGTCCGGGCTGAAGGTCGTGCTGTGCGACAAGACCGTGCCGTGCGGTGCCGCCGCCCAGAAGGCCCTGGACGCCGGCCACCTCAAGCTCACCCCGGTCTCCTACGAGCAGGACGTCAAGAGCGCCCTGAACAAGGTGGAGCTGAAGGAGGCCGACGCCGCGGTCGTCTACAAGACCGATGTGCACGCCGCCGGTGACAAGGTGCAGGGCGTGGAGTTCCCCGAGGCGGCGAAGGCGATCAACGACTACCCGATCGTGCTGCTGAAGAACGCGCCGAACGCCGAGGCCGCCAAGGCGTTCATCGCCCTCGTGCAGTCCGCCGAGGGCCAGAAGGTGCTGAGCGGGGCCGGGTTCCTCCAGCCGTGACCTCGCCTCTCAAGCCCGGCGCCGCGACCGGTCCCCGCACGGACCGGCCGCGGCGTCGCCGCGTGGGCGCGGGGGCCCGGCGCGGGGTGCCGTTGCCGCTGCTGCTGCCGGGCCTGCTGGCGCTGGCGTTCCTCCTGCTGCCGCTGCTCGCGCTGCTCGTCCGCACGCCCTGGCGCACCCTGCCGGACCAGCTGGCCGGCACCGAGGTGTGGCAGGCGCTCCAGCTGTCCCTGGTCACCGCCACGGCGGCGACGGCCGTGAGCCTCGTCCTGGGCGTGCCCCTGGCCTGGCTGCTGGCCCGCACGGAGTTTCCCGGCCGGGGGTTCGTACGGGCCCTGGTGACCCTGCCCCTCGTCCTGCCCCCGGTGGTCGGCGGTGTGGCCCTGCTGCTGGCCCTGGGCCGCAACGGGGTGGTCGGCAGGTGGCTGGACTCGTGGTTCGGGATCACGCTGCCGTTCACCACCGCCGGGGTCGTGATCGCGGAGGCGTTCGTCGCGATGCCGTTCCTGGTCATCAGCGTCGAGGGCACCCTGCGTGCGGCCGACCCGCGCTTCGAGGAGGCGGCGACGACGCTCGGCGCGTCCCGCTTCACCGTGTTCCGCAGGGTCACCCTGCCGCTGATCGCCCCCGGCATCGCGGCCGGCGCGGTCCTCGCCTGGGCACGTGCGCTCGGCGAGTTCGGCGCGACGATCACCTTCGCCGGCAACTTTCCCGGCCGCACCCAGACCATGCCCCTCGCGGTCTACCTCGCCCTCCAGAACGACCCCGACGCCGCCATCTCCCTCAGCCTGGTCCTGCTGGCCGTGTCGATCGCGGTACTGGCGGGGCTGCGGGACCGCTGGATGACGGGAGCGTGAGCGTGGCAGCCGACCCGACGCATGTGCGACCGTACCGTCCTGTGACCGACATCGACGCCCCCGCAGCCGGCCGCCGGCAGGCGGGCGACGAGGGCCTCGACGCCCGCCTCGTCGTCGACCGGGGCTCCTTCCGCCTGAACGTGCCCCTCACCGCCGCTCCCGGGGACGTCGTCGCCCTGCTCGGTCCCAACGGCGCCGGCAAGACCACCGCCCTGCGGGCCCTGGCCGGTCTGGTCCCGCTCTCCGACGGGCATCTGCGGCTGGACGGCGCCTCCCTGGAGCGCTTGCGCCCGGAGTCCCGCCCGGTCGGTGTGGTCTTCCAGGACTATCTGCTCTTCCCGCACCTGACCGCCCTCGACAATGTGGCCTTCGGGCCGCGCTGCCAGGGCGTCTCCAAGGCCGAGGCCCGTGCCCAGGCCGCCGCGTGGCTGGACCGCATGGGTCTCGCCGACCACGCCCACGCCAAGCCGCGCAGGCTCTCCGGCGGGCAGGCCCAGCGGGTGGCCCTCGCGAGGGCCCTGGCCACCCGGCCCCGGCTGCTGCTCCTGGACGAGCCGCTGGCCGCCCTGGACGCCCGCACCCGCCTGGAGGTCCGGGCCCAGCTCCGCCGCCACCTGGCCCGGTTCGAGGCGGTCGCCGTCCTGGTCACCCACGACCCGCTGGACGCGATGGTGCTGGCGGACCGGCTGGTGGTCATCGAGGACGGCCAGGTCGTCCAGGAGGGCACCCCTTCCGACATCGCCCGCCACCCGCGCACCGACTACATCGCCCAGCTCGTCGGCCTCAACCTCTACCGGGGGCAGGCGGACGGACATGCGGTACGGCTCGACGCCGGGCCGTCCATCACGACCACGGAAGACCTGTCCGGACCCGTCTTCGTGGCCTTCCCGCCCGCCGCCGTCACCCTCTTCCGGGACCGGCCGACCGGCGCCAGTGCCCGGAACCTGTGGCGCTGCGAGGTGGAGGGGCTGGAGGCGCACGGCGACCAGATCCGCGCGGACCTCACCGGTGAACTGCCGCTCGCCGCCGACCTCACTACGGTCGCCGCCGCCGAGCTGGATCTGCACCCGGGTGCACCAGTCTGGGCGACGGTCAAAGCGACGCAGACCCACGCATACCCGGCCTGAACGCCCCTGCGCACTACGGTGTGGGGCCATGACCCTGAGCATCCGCAATCAGCTCCCCGGCACCGTCACCGAGGTCCACACCGGCGAGGCCATGGCCACCGTGAAACTCCGGCTGGACGGCGGTCAGGACCTCACGGCGGCCATCACCAAGGAGTCCGCCGAGGACCTGGCCCTCGCCCCGGGCACGCCCGTCCGTGCCCTGGTGAAGTCGACCGAGGTCTCCCTCGCCACCGGCCGGCTCCAGGGCCTGTCGATCCGCAACCAGCTTCCCGGCGCGGTCACCGGCCTCACGACGGGCGCCGCCATGGCCTCCGTGAAGATCGCCGTCGACGGCGGCGAACTGACCGCGGCGATCACCAAGGACGCGGCCACCGACCTCGGCCTCTTCGTCGGCTCCGACGTGGTCGCTCTGATCAAGGCGACCGAGGTGGCTCTCGCGACGGCGTGACAGGGCGAGGGCCCCGCCCGGAAACCGGACGGGGCCCTGAGAACCACCGATCGCTCAGTCCTCGTACGCGTCCAGCGGCGGGCAGGAGCAGACCAGGTTGCGGTCGCCGAAGGCCTGGTCGATACGGCGCACCGGCGGCCAGTACTTGTCGGCGGCCGAGACACCGGCCGGGAAGACGGCCTCCTCGCGGCTGTAGGCGTGCGCCCAGTCACCGCCGAGCGCGGCGGCGGTGTGCGGAGCGTTCGCCAGCGGGTTGTCCTCCGCCGGCCAGTCGCCCGCGCCTACCTTCTCGATCTCCGCGCGGATGGCGATCATCGCGTCGCAGAACCGGTCCAGCTCGGTGAGGTCCTCCGACTCGGTCGGCTCGATCATCAGCGTGCCGGCCACCGGGAAGGACATCGTCGGCGCGTGGAAGCCGTAGTCGATGAGCCGCTTGGCGACATCGTCGACGCTCACGCCGGTCGCCTTGGTCAGCGGACGCAGGTCGATGATGCACTCGTGCGCGACCAGGCCGCCGGGGCCGGTGTAGAGCACCGGGTAGTGCGGCTCCAGGCGCTTGGCGATGTAGTTCGCCGACAGCACGGCCACCTGCGTGGCCCGCTTGAGGCCCTCGCCGCCCATCAGCCGGACGTACGCCCAGGAGATGGGCAGAATCCCCGCCGAGCCCCAGGGAGCCGCCGAGATCGGTCCGACCCCCGTCTCCGGGCCCGCCGCCGGCTGCAGCGGGTGGTTCGGCAGATACGGCGCCAGGTGCGACCGTACGGCCACCGGGCCGACGCCGGGACCGCCGCCGCCGTGCGGGATGCAGAAGGTCTTGTGCAGGTTCAGGTGCGAGACGTCACCGCCGAAGTGGCCCGGCTTGGCGAGGCCGACCAGCGCGTTGAGGTTGGCGCCGTCGACGTACACCTGGCCGCCCGCCTCGTGCACCCGGGCACAGATGTCGGCGACGTGCTCCTCGAAGACGCCGTGCGTCGACGGGTACGTGATCATCAGCACCGCCAGCTCGTCGCGGTACTGCTCGATCTTGGCGCGCAGGTCCTCGACGTCGATCTCGCCGTCCTCGGCGGTCCTGACGACGACGACCTTCATGCCGGCCATGACGGCGCTGGCCGCGTTGGTGCCGTGCGCGGAGGACGGGATCAGGCAGACGGTGCGCTGCTCGTCACCGTTCGCCCGGTGATATCCGCGTACGGCGAGCAGCCCGGCCAGCTCGCCCTGGGAGCCGGCGTTCGGCTGGAGGGACACCTTGTCGTATCCCGTCACCTCGGCGAGACGTTCCTCCAGCTCGTGGATGAGCGTGAGGTAGCCCTCGGCCTGCTCGGCCGGGGCGAACGGGTGCAGCTGCCCGAACTCCGGCCAGGTGACCGGCTCCATCTCGGTGGTCGCGTTGAGCTTCATGGTGCAGGAGCCCAGCGGGATCATGCCGCGGTCGAGCGCGTAGTCGCGGTCGGCGAGCTTGCGCAGGTAGCGCAGCATCGCGGTCTCGGAGCGGTGCTGGTGGAAGACCGGGTGGGTGAGGTAGCTGTCACCGCGCAGCAGCCCCTCGGGGAGGGTGTCGGCGGCGGTCGCGTCCAGCGCCTCGACGTCGCCCTTGACACCGAAGGCGGCGAAGACGACGCCCAGCTGAGCCCGGTCGGTGGTCTCGTCGCAGGCGGCGGAGACATGGTCGGCGTCGACCAGGCGCAGGTTGACGCCGTTCTCCTGGGCGGCCGCGACGACCTCGGCGGCCCGGCCGGGCACGCGCGCGGTGACGGTGTCGAAGTAGGCACCGTGCACGAGCTCGACACCGCCGGCCTTCAGCCCCTCGGCGAGGATCGTGGCGTACCGGTGCGTCCGCTGCGCGATGGCCCGGAGCCCGTCCGGCCCGTGGTAGACGGCATACATGCCGGCCATCACGGCGAGCAGCACCTGGGCGGTGCAGATGTTGCTGGTGGCCTTCTCGCGGCGGATGTGCTGCTCACGGGTCTGCAGCGCGAGCCGGTAGGCCTTGTTGCCGTCGGCGTCGACGGAGACGCCCACGAGCCGGCCGGGCAGGCTGCGCGCGAACTTCTCGTGTACGGCCATGTAGCCGGCGTGCGGACCGCCGAAGCCCATGGGCACGCCGAAGCGCTGGGTGGTGCCGACGGCGATGTCCGCGCCCAGCTCACCCGGCGAGACCAGCAGGGTCAGGGCGAGCAGATCGGCGGCGACGGTGACGAGCGCGCCGAGCTCGTGAGCCTGGTCGATGACCGGCTTGATGTCGCGTACGGCACCGGAGGCGCCCGGGTACTGGATCAGCACGCCGTTGATCTCGCGCGCGGCGATGTCGGCCGGGATGCCCTCGCTGAGGTCGGCGACGACGACCTCGACACCGGTCGGCTCGGCACGGGTCTCGATGACGGCGATGGTCTGCGGCAGCGCGTCCGCGTCGACGAGGAAGAGACCCTTCTTGTTCTTCCCCATGCGCCGGGACAGCGCCATCGCCTCGGCGGCGGCCGTGCCCTCGTCGAGGAGGGAGGCGCCGGAGGTGGGCAGGCCGGTGAGGTCGGCGACCATGGTCTGGAAGTTCAGCAGCGCTTCGAGCCGCCCCTGGGAGATCTCCGGCTGGTACGGCGTGTAGGCCGTGTACCAGGCCGGGTTCTCCATGACGTTGCGCAGGATGACGGGCGGGGTGAACGTCCCGTAGTAGCCCAGCCCGATCATCGAGCCGAGCACCTGGTTACGGTCGGCCAGCCCGCGCAGCTCGGCGAGCACCTCGGCCTCGGTGCGGGCGTCCGGCAGATCGAGGGCGTCGGCGTTCTTGATCACGTCCGGCACGGCGGCGGCGGTCAGCTCGTCCAGCGAACCGTAACCGATGTGCGCGAGCATCTTGGCCCGCGCTTCCTGGTCGGGCCCGATGTGACGCTGCTCGAACGGGATGCCCTGTTCGAGCTCGGAGAGCGAGGGGCGATGGGCGGTCATTGCGGAGGCCTCCTGGTCTGACGCGACCTTCGAGGGACACCACGGCACGGGTGCCCCGACGGCCTCCCCCTCTGTCATCTCAACCTGAGAGCTTCACCGGGCGCCCGAAGGTCCCGGCTTTCACCGTCGGTGAGGGCGGAAGCCGTCGACACCCGCCCTGCTTTCCAGAGTGACCTCGTCCGTGCGGTACGTGAGCCTGAGAGATTCCGGGGAGGATTTGCTCCTTCGGCGCCTCCGAAGTGGTCGGAGGACTCTCCCGCACGGGTTCAGCAGCCGTTGTCAGACTACCAGCGAGGTCAACGCCCGAGCCTTCGAGTGGCCGCCTCCGCGAATGTGCTCTTTTGTAGTGCTTACGGATGAGTTGCGACCACGTGGAGGGAGAGGGACCGTGCAGACCGACATCGATCCGCGCAACCTGATCGGCCGCAAGGCGTTCGACCGCAACGGCACCAAGATCGGCACCGTCGACGAGGTGTATCTGGACGACGCGACCGGCGTACCCGAGTGGGCGGCCATACGCACCGGCCTGTTCTCCCGCGACGCCTTCGTCCCCCTGGAACCGAGCGAACTCATCGAGGGCACCCTCCACGTCCCCTTCGACCGCGCTCTCATCAAGGACGCCCCGGACTTCGGCGTGGGCCGCCACCTCTCCCCCGACCAGGAACTCCAGCTCTACCACCACTACGGCCTGGACACGGCCCCACCGCCCTCCCTCCCGGACCACGACTTCGGCAAACTGGCAGGCTCAGAGGAACCATGACCCTCCGCCGCCCCGACCCCACTGTGCCCCCGGCGTTTCACCAGAGACCGGGGCTTCTTCAGAGCCCCGGTCTCCGTCCAGGTGTCGGGGCTCCATCAGGGGCCAGGGCCATCACAGGCGGGGCTTCACCACGGGGGGCTTCTCACAGACGGGCTTCATTACGGGCGGGGCTTCATCACGGACCCGGACGCCACCCGGAACCCAACCTTCACCCGAGACCTGAGCTCCGTCCGGGGCCTGAACCACACCCGAAGCCCGACCGTCACCCAACGTCCGAGCCTCGACCGGAACCCAAGCCTCACCAAGGGCCCGACCCCCAACCGCGACCGGAACCCGAGCTTCACCCGAGACCTCAGCTTCGCCCGGAGCCTGAACCACACCCGAAGCCCGACCGTCACCCAACGCCCGAGCCTCGACCGGAACCCAAGCCTCACCAAGGGCCCGACCCCCAACCGCGACCGGAACCCGAGCTTCACCCGAGACCTCAGCTTCGCCCGGAGCCTGAACCACACCCGAAGCCCACCCTCACCCGACACCCGAGCCTCGACCAGAACCCAAGCCTCACCGGAGACCTAAGCTCCGTCCGGGACCTGAGACACACCCGAAGCCCAACCCTCCTGCGAGGCCCAAGCCCCATCCGACATCTCACCCGCGACCGGAGCCCCGAGCTTCACCCGAGACCTCAGCTTCGTCCGGGGCCTGGGCCCCGGCTTCCGAAGCCCGACCCGCTTCCGTGGCCAGGGCGTCGACCGGAACCCACGCATCACCCGAGACGACCTCGGCTCCGTCCGGCGCCGACCCCAAGCCCAGAGCCCGAGCCCCGTCCGAAGCCCGAGCGTCCCGCGGGGCCGGAGCCTCGGACGAAGGCTGACCTGCGCCCGAGACCTCAGCCTCACCTGGAGCCGGAGCCGCGCCCGGGGCCTGAGCCTCATCCGCGGCTCAGGCTCCGTCGGGAACCCGAGTCGCGTCCGAAGCCTGTTCCCGGTTCCCGCCCCACCCGTCGGCGCCAGCGCCCCCGTCCGGGGTCCGGGGCGGAGCCCCGTGTCGGTCACTGTCTGACTGACCGAGACGGGCGGGTGGGTGGGCAGCGTCCGCAACCAACGGCAACGGCTCGGCAGACTCCAGCGCCGGATCCCCCACAAAAAACGTCCGCACCCGCCCCGGAGCCGACTGAGGCGTCTCGAACCGCACCGTCACCCGCCCCAACCCACTCCCCTGCACCCAGCCGGGCCCATACTCGGCATGCCGCACATCCTGCCCGGCCCGCCACTGCCGCTCGACAGCCACCGGCCGCTCGGGAGCGACCTCACCCACACCCCCCTCCGGCTCCTCCGCCGAAGGCGCAGGCACAGGCAACGCCTGCGCGAACAGATCCTCCTGCGTGTAATCGGCGAGCCCGGAAACACCCACCCCGAGCAGCCGTACCCCACCCGTGGTGTCCACGGAGTCCAGCAACCGCGCGGCCGCCTCCCGCACGACCGCCGGATCGTCCGTGGGCCCACGCAGCGTCTCGGAGCGGGTCAGGGTCGAGAAGTCGTACCGTCGCACCTTCAGCACGATCGTCCGCCCGGACAGCCCCGCACCCCGCAGCCGCCCCACACACCGGTCCGCGAGCCGCTGCACCTCCAGACCGATCCGCAGCCGGTCATGGATGTCCACGTCGTACGTGTCCTCTACCGACACCGACTTCGCCTCGCGCTCGGCCACCACAGGCCGCTCGTCATGCGCCAGTGCCATGGCGTACAGCGCGTGCCCATGCGCCTTGCCGAGCAGCCGTACCAGCTCGTCCTCACCCGCCTCGGCGAGCTCATCGACCGTGGTGATCCCGACCCGCCGCAGATGGTCCCCCGTGGCCGGTCCCACCCCCGGCAGCGTACGCACCGGCATCGGCCCCAGCAGCGCCCGCTCCGTCCCCGGTTCTATGAGCATCAGCCCATCCGGCTTGGCCTGCTCCGACGCGATCTTCGCGAGCATCTTGGAGGCGGCGAGCCCCACCGACCCGGTGAGACCGGTGACCGCCCGGATGTCCGCCCGCAGCTTGATCCCGGTCAGCCGCGCCGACTCCGCGTCCCAGGCCCTCCCGCCGGCCTCCAGGTCCACGAACGCCTCGTCCAGGCTCAGCGGCTCCACGAGCGGTGACAGCTCCCGCAGCAGCGCCATCACCTGCTCGCTGATCGCCCGGTACAGACCGAAGCGCGGCACCAGATACGCGGCGTTGGGCGCCAGCCGACGGGCCTGGCCCATCGGCATCGCCGAGTGCACCCCGAAGACCCGGGCCTCGTACGACGCGGTGGCCACCACCCCACGCGGACCGAGCCCGCCCACGACGACCGCCTTCCCGCGCAGGCTCGGCTTGGATGCCTGCTCCACAGAGGCGTAGAAGGCATCCATGTCGAGATGGAGGATGGTCGGCGCGCGTCTCACATCTCCGATGCTGCACCACGGCACTGACAATGCCGCGGTGCGGAGGACGACCGTGCGCGATACGGCGCTCAGACCGCCCGGTTGCGCCGGCGGGCCAGCTCGTCGGCCGGGTTGTGCCCGACGAGCGTCTCGCCCGTGTCGATGCGCTCACCGTGCAGCTGGGAGAGCGCGCTTTCCACGTCCCGCCACACCACGCCGACAGCGATCCCGAAGATGCCCTGACCGCCCTGGAGCAGGGCATGGACCTCGTCCGGGGAG
This sequence comes from Streptomyces camelliae, assembly GCF_027625935.1. Lineage (NCBI taxonomy): Bacteria > Bacillati > Actinomycetota > Actinomycetes > Kitasatosporales > Streptomycetaceae > Streptomyces > Streptomyces camelliae. The sequence goes on along the minus strand of NZ_CP115300.1, from coordinate 7,613,176 downwards.
GTGCACTCGTAGACCGTGGCGCCGTCGCTCATCAGGGTCATCCGCTCCAGGTCACGGAAACCGCGTTCTCTGAGGTGCTGGACGGCCGTGCGGATGTTCTGCAGCGAGACCCCGGTGTCCAGAAAGCGCTTGACGATCTTCAGGACGACCACGTCCCGGAAGCTGTACAGCCGCTGGGTGCCCGACCCGTAGGCGGGCCGCACGCTCGGCTCGACCAGGCCGGTGCGCGCCCAGTAGTCCAGCTGCCGGTAGGTGATGCCTGCGGCCGCGCACGCCGTCGGCCCGCGGTAGCCGATCTGCTCGGACGTCATCGCCGCCGCCCCTCCGCCCTCCGGCACCGCCGTCGGCCGCTGCCGAGCGTGATCGACCGCGCTGCCCGGTTGGGGGTACCCCCCGTTCGAACGCAGCTGAGAACCCGGGGGAGGGTACGGACCGCTCTCCCCGAACCCGCGTCCGGGGGCACCCCCAGCCGTACCGTCGCCGCTCGTTCTCACGCCGACCTCCGTCCTTGACCTGCCTTCTCGACGGTAGGCAGTCACCAGGGGTGCGTCAACGATCGCCACACTCGGCACGCCGAGTGATAATCACCCAAGGAGTGGTTTCCCGTGTCCCACCGCGGGGAAAGGCTAGCCGAATGCGCTCGCGGGAAGCCGTAGGACGCTCTCAATGGCCGGTGGCAAATGCCCGCCCACCGGCCCACACGGGGCTCACCGCAGTCGCCGTACGCGCCCGTTCGTGGTCACCGCTCGTGCGTGACCGGTGGCCACACGCGGATCACTGGCTGCTGGTGCCGAAGTCCTCGGGCGAGATCTGGTCGAGGAACTCGCGGAACTTCTCCACCTCGTCCTCCTGCTCGTCCGGGATGGCGATGCCCGCGTCGTCCAGCACCGTGTCACTGCCGTAGATCGGCGTCCCGGTGCGCAGAGCCAGCGCTATGGCATCGGAGGGACGGGCGCTGACCTCGACCCCGCTCGCGAAGACCAGCTCCGCGTAGAAGACGCCTTCCCGCAGGTCGGTGATGCGTACTTCGGTCAGCTCCTGGCCGACGGCCTCCAGCACGTCCTTGAACAGGTCGTGCGTCAGCGGTCGGGCGGGGGCCATGCCCTGCTGGGCGAAGGCGATCGCCGTCGCCTCCCCCGGCCCGATCCAGATGGGGAGGTAACGGTCGCCCCCCACTTCGCGCAGGAGCACGATCGGTTGGTTGGAGGGCATTTCGACCCGGACACCTACGACATCGAGCTCGTTCACACAGCAACCCTAGGCCGTGCCCGCTGCCTTTGGGTAGTCGGGCCGGGAACAGGTGCCCGATCCGCCGCGCGATCCGGTGCCCGACGGACCCCGGCCATCAGGGCACTCTCAGGGCAGTCGCACCCCGAGAGCGGTCTTCACCAGAGCCGTGTGCAGCTTCACCGTGAGCGCCGCCAGCTCCTTCGTACGGGCCTCGGCAAGCGCCCTGGTCTGGGGGTTGCGATGGCGCTTGAGCGGGGCCACCACCTGGTCGACGAGCCCGGCCTCACGGTCGGCGGCGGCCTTCATCACCCGAAGGTGGCGTGGCTCGATCCCGAACCGGCCCAGTTCGCAGACGAGCGCGGCCACGGTGACGGCCTCGGCGTCGTACGACCCGTCCGCCAGCGGAGCGATCAGCCCGTAGGACTCCCACTCCTTCAGCTCGCCCTCGTCGACGTCTGCCGCGGCCAGCAGCTCTGCCCGGCCGACCCGGGCGACCGTGGGCCCTGCCGGAGGCATCTGGAGGTCCTCCGGGGTGCGCTGACGCCCGACGACGGGCAGCTCGACGGCCTCACCGCGCTCCATGGCGTCCAAGTGCTCCCGGATCACCTTGAGCGGCAGATAGTGGTCCCGCTGCATCCGCAGGACGTGCGCCAGCCGCTCTACGTCCCCGGCGCTGAACTTGCGGTACCCCGAAGGGGTCCGCTGCGGCTCGATGAGCCCCTCCGACTCCAGGAAGCGGATCTTGGAGATGGTGACTTCGGGGAACTCGTCGCGCAGCACATTCAGCACCGTGCCGATGCTCATCAGTCCACTGTCCCTGGCGGCGGTACCGCTTCCGGCACCGCCGCTCGGTGTTTGAAGCATGGACCTTCCCTGGGGTCCCCCCGGACACCGGTCCGGGGGCGGGTCAGATGCCCTGGTGCCGGCTCGCGTAGAACACCAGCCGGTACTTGCCGATCTGCACCTCGTCGCCGTTCTGCAGCACGACCTGGTCGATCGGCTCGCGGTTGACGTACGTGCCGTTCAGGCTGCCCACGTCGGCCACGGTGAACGAGCCGTCCGGGGAGCGGCGGAACTCCACGTGGCGACGCGAGACCGTCACGTCGTCGAGGAAGATGTCGCTCTGCGGATGACGGCCGGCCGTGGTCAGGTCGGCGTCCAGCAGGAAGCGGCTGCCCGAGTTCGGTCCCCGGCGCACCACCAGCAGCGCCGAACCGAACGGCAGCGCGTCCACCGCGGCCTGCGCTTCCGGCGACAGCGTCGGGATCTGCGTCTGGCCGGTGACCTCGGCGTCGTAGGCCTCCAGACCGGAGATCGAGATCGTGGACGTCGTCTCGGAGGCACGCTCCGGCGTCACCCCGGGGCGCAGCGGCGCGCCGCAGTTGGAGCAGAAGCGGGCGTTCTGCGCGTTGCGGTTACCGCACCTCGTACACACCAGGACCGACATGGACGGATCCTCCTGCGGCGGCTGCCCCGCCGGGGCGTTGGACGCGTACGGACCGGAGGCGAACCCTCCACCCGTACCCGAGGGTGACGGTTGCCCGAAACCTATGCCGCCGGACTGGGACGGGTCAACCGACGCCCCGCCCTGGCCTCCGGAAATGTCACCGCCCGGACCAGAGACCTGGTCCCGGAACAGCGGGCGCTGGCCCTCCGCGTCGGGCTGGGCGCGATGACGAGCGGTGGCGTTCTCGCTCCCCTCTCGCGCGCTCTTGCCGAACAACTTCGCAAACAACTTCACGGGCGATTCCCCTTGACCGAAACAGACCCGCCCGTGGGGCAGGACGAACCCTGATTGCCTTCACCGGCTGAGCCGGACATTCTCACAACGTCCGTATCCACCGGACAGTTTCCACCACGCACCACCTCTTCAGTGCGCCGACCCCCCGCAACCTCATGCCCCTGCCGGACGCCCCTCATGCACCGCCGGTTCACTGGGAGGACGACCGAGCGTAGTCAGGCCGCTTCGCCTGCCGCAAGGCATCCACGACGATCTTGTCCGAGCCCTCGACGGTCACCGTGGCCTGCTCCTTCTCCAGGGTCTGCACCACTCCTCCCGGGATGTTCAGCGCCGGCTCCAGATCCTGCGGCTTGCCGATGACCTGGAAACGATAGGGGGCGTTGATCTTGTTCCCGTCGACGCTCACGCCGTTGCCGGCATCCGCGAAGTACGTGCTCGCGACCACCCGCACCCCGTTGAGCTCGATCGCCTCGGCCCCGGCCGCGCGCAGCTCCTGGACCGCGTCGAGCAGCATGTCCGCCTTGACCGTCCCCTTCGTGTCCTCGACCGTCATCGTGATGCCGGGACCCTGCGCCGCCACGGTGCCCGCCAGAATGCCGAGTTGCCTCTCCTTCTCGGCCGTCTGCCGACGGGCCTCCGCCGCCTGGTCGGAGCTGCTCTGCAGCTCCTGGCGCTGCTTTTCCAGTCCCTGCTTCTCGTCCTCAAGACGCTGAGTACGCGCATCCAGTTCATCGAGGATGCGCACAAGATCTTCCTGCCGGGCACCACGCAGCGCGCTGTCGGTGTCGCTGTTGGAGGCCACCTGCACGGCCAGGCCGAAGCCGAGGCCGAACAGCAGCACGGCGACGATGAGTTGGGCTCGGGTGAAACGCGGCGGCCACAGACCCTTGACCAGCCGCTGTCGACCGGTCAGCGGCGCCTGAAGCCGCTCGGCCGCCGGGCCGGGCTCGGGGGCCTCCGTGGGCACCTCGGCCGGCAGTTCCTTGCGCAGCCTGTTCTCCGGCTGCTCGTTCGGCTCGCTCATGCCTGTCACGCCCGGAAGACGTGCCGCCGGATCGCCGCGGCGTTGGAGAAGATCCGGATGCCAAGGACCACCACGACACCCGTGGACAGCTGTGCGCCCACACCCAACTTGTCGCCCAGGAACACGATCAGGGCGGCGACGACGACGTTCGACAGGAACGAGACCACGAAGACCTTGTCGTCGAAGATCCCGTCGAGCATGGCCCGCACGCCGCCGAAGACGGCGTCCAGCGCCGCCACGACGGCGATCGGCAGATACGGCTCGACAACCGCCGGAACCTCGGGCCGGACCAACAGGCCGGCCACGACTCCCACGACGAGGCCCAGTACGGCGATCACGATGTGCCCTTCTCAGTCTTCTCGGTGCTCGGCCGTGCGGTGCGCACGATCACACTCGGTGCGGCGGGCAACCGTACGTCGCCCTCGGTGGAAATGGTGGCGCGGATCCCGAAGTTCTCCTCCAGGGCATGCAGATACAGCCCGTCCGCGCTGTTCTGGAACCCGGTGCTCAACCTCTCCCCGTCCCCCACCGCCAGCACCGTGTACGGCGGCACCAGCGGCCTGTTGTCGACCAGTATCGCGTCTCCCGCGGCCCTGATCGCGGACAGGGCTGTCAGCCGCTGCCCGTTGATGGAGACGGCCTCGGCCCCGGACGTCCACAGACCGTTGACCACGCGCTGCATGTCACGGTCGCGCACCCGGCCGGTGTCGGAGAAACCGGAGGTCTCCCGCGGGCTGGTCGCGTCACCGCCGGTGCTGGCCTCCTTGGCGTCGTTCACGACGAGCTTGACACCCGGCCCGTGCACGTCGGTCGCCCCCGACAGGACTCCCACCAGGTCCGCCTGCGCGCTGCCGCCGCTGGACTTCAGCGCCGCACGCTGGCGCGCGCTGACGTCGTCACGCAGCTGGTCGACGGATTTCTGCAGCTTGTCCGCACTCGCGGTCTCGCTGTCGACGCGGTCGATCAGCTCCTGCCGCTCCTTGGCCACGACGGGCGCCGCCACCTGCGCCTGCGCCGCACCGAGGGTCACGACGAGCGCGGCAAGGACGAGACCGCCCGCGAGGCCCAGCTTCGCCCGCAGCGTCCTGGGCAGCCCGCCCTCGCCCTGGGAGTTCTTCCGGGCGGCGGCCTCGGCGTACCCGTCGTCGAGGCTGTGATCCATGACATTGGTGATCAACGACATGGAGGCGTCCGGACGCTGCGGCCGCACAGGGCTGCTCCGAACGGGGGGTTGCTGCGGCATGCCGCACATCGTCGCATGTCGCGGGCCGTACCTCCGAATGGCCCCACGGACGTGCCGGACAGGCCCCCATGGGGACACTTGTCCGACACGCGCGCGTGCGTGGATTCACGCCTTCGGTACGGTGCCGCCCTGTTGCGGGCTCCTCACCGGCCGGCGCTGTCCACGATGGCCGACCACTCGTCCAGCAGGGCCTGCGCAGAGGCGTCGTCGGGGCCCTCGGCCCACAGATGGGTGACAGCCTCGGCCGGATCGGGCAGCACCATCACCCAGCGCCCGTCCGTCTCCACGACCCGCACACCGTCGGTCGTGTCGACAAAGCGATCCCCGGCCGCCTCGACCACTCGCCGCATGACCAGACCCTTGACGGCCCACGGCGTGGCCAGGTCCCGCTTGAGGACGTGCGCCCGCGGGATGCGCGCGTCGATCTGGCTGAGCGTGAGCTGCGTGCGAGCCACGAGCCCGATCAGCCGTACGAAGGCCGCCGTACCGTCGTAGACCCCGCTGAACTCGGGGACGATGAATCCGCCCTTGCCGTCACCGCCGAAGATCGTCCCCTCCTCGCGCCCCACGCGCGTGAGGTCGTCGGGCGAGGTGGTGGTCCACTCGACCTGTGTGCCGTGATAGGCGGCGACCTGCTCGGCGATCCGGGTCGTGGTGACCGGCAGCGCCACCCGCCCGCTGCGCCGCTCCGCGGCCACCAGGTCGAGCATCACCAGCAGCGCCCGGTCGTCCTCGATGATCCGGCCCTTCTCGTCCACGAGCGACAGCCGCTCGCCGACGGGGTCGAACCGCACCCCGAAGGCGGCCCCCGATGACGCCACTATCTCGCCGAGCCGGACCAGCCCGCCCCGTCGCATCTCGGCCGTCTCGGTGGGCCGCGACTCGTCAAGACCGGGGTTGATGGTCAGCGAGTCCACCCCGAGCTTGCCGAGCAGGCTGGGCAGCACCAGCCCGGCACTGCCGTTGGCGGCGTCCACGACGACCTTCAGGCCGGACTCGGCGATACCGGTGATGTCGACGTTCCGCAGCACCGTGCCGGTGTACGAGTCGAAGACGCTCGCCGGGAAGTACAGATCGCCGATCTCACCGGGGAACGCCCGCCGGTACTCCTGCCGCGCGAACACCCGGTCCAGCTTGCGCTGCCCGCCCTGCGAGAGATCGGCGCCCTGCCCGTCGAAGAACATGATGTCGACCGAGTCCGGCACCCCGGGCGAGGTCCGGATCATGATGCCGCCGGCACTGCCGCGCGCTGTCTGCTGCCGGGCCACGGGCAGTGGCACGTTCTCCAGGTCTCGTACGTCGATGGCGCTCGCCTGCAACGCGGAAATCACCGCACGCTTCAGCGCACGGGCGCCCCGGGAGTGGTCGCGAGCGGTGGTGACGGTGGAGCCCTTCTTCAGCGTGGTCGCGTAGGCCCCGGCCAGCCGCACCGCCAGCTCCGGCGTGATCTCGACGTTCAGGATGCCCGACACCCCACGGGCACCGAACAGATTGGCCTGGCCTCTGGACTCCCAGATGACCGAAGTGTTGACGAAGGCGCCGGCCTCGATGGTCTTGAACGGGTACACCCGGACGTTGCCCTGAACGATCGATTCCTCACCGATCAGGCACTCGTCACCGATGACCGCGCCGTCCTCGATCCGGGCGGCACGCATGATGTCGGTGTTCTTCCCGACGACACAGCCTCGCAGATTGCTGTGCTGACCGACATACACGTTGTCGTGCACGACGGCCTTGTGGAGGAAGGCACCGCTCTTGACCACGACATTCGATCCGACGACGGTGTGCTCACGGATCTCCGCGCCGGCTTCGACCTTGGCGTAGTCACCGATGTACAACGGCCCGCGCAGTACGGCGTCGGGATGCACTTCGGCGCCTTCCGCCACCCAGACGCCCGGCGAGATCTCGAATCCGTCGATGTCGACGTTGACCTTGCCCTCAAGCACGTCGGCCTGGGCCTTCACATAGCTCTCGTGGGTACCGACGTCTTCCCAGTAGCCCTCGGCGACATAGCCGTAAACCGGCTTGCCCTCCTTCATCAGCTGCGGAAAAACGTCACCGGACCAGTCGACCGGAACATCCGGTTCGACATAGTTGAAGACCTCGGGCTCCATGACATAGATGCCCGTGTTGACCGTGTCGGAGAAGACCTGACCCCAGGTCGGCTTCTCCAGGAAGCGTTCGACCTTGCCTTCCTCGTCGACGATGGTGATGCCGAACTCCAGCGGATTGGGCACACGGGTCAGACAGACCGTGACCAGCGCGCCCTTCTCCTTGTGGAAATTGATCAGGTCGGTGAGGTCGAAGTCGGTCAGGGCATCACCGGAGATGACAAGGAAAGCATCGTCCTTCAACGCCTCTTCGGCGTTCTTGACGCTTCCGGCGGTACCGAGTGGCTTCTCCTCATTGGCATACGTGAGCTCCATTCCGAGCTCTTCGCCGTCGCCGAAGTAGTTCTTGACGAGCGATGCCAGGAACTGGACGGTGACAACGGTCTCGGTGAGCCCGTGCCTTTTGAGCAGCCGTAGCACATGCTCCATGATCGGGCGATTGGCCACGGGCAGGAGTGGCTTGGGCATGCTTGAGGTCATGGGGCGCAGGCGTGTGCCTTCGCCTCCGGCCATCACGACGGCCTTCATGTCGGAAGCGTCCTCCTCGCAAGAGACGACGGTCTAGCCGACTTCACCCGTCCTGATTGTCCCGCACTTTTCGGCTGCGGGCCATCGAGACATAACGTCAGGACAATCGCCGAGCTCAATCGGCCATGCTGTCCGCCCGAACCAAACGGCGGACCTGTACCACGTAGAGCACTCCTGCCCACCAGTAGAGCGTTGTACCCCATCCGGCGAACGCCCATCCGAAAATAGCAGCGAGTGACGCGATCCAACCACTTCCGTCACTGAGGAGCAGCAACGGGAAGGCGTACATCAGGTTGAAGGTTGCGGCCTTCCCGAGGAAGTTCACCTGCGGCGGCGGATACCCGTGCCGGCGAAGGACTCCCACCATCACCAGGAGAACCAGTTCCCTCGCCAGCAGCAGAGCGGTCAGCCAGATCGGCAGGATGTCGCGCCAGGTGAGACCGAGCAGCGTGGAAAGGACGTAGAGCCTGTCGGCCGCTGGATCGAGAAGCCGGCCGAGGCTGCTGATCTGATTCCAGCGCCGGGCGAGCTTCCCGTCGAGATAGTCACTGATGCCGCTGAAGGCCAGCACGAGGAGAGCCCAGCCGTCGCTCTTGGGACCCCCGAACTCGGGCCTGAGGATCAACCACAGGAAGAGGGGTACGCCGACGAGCCGCGCCATGCTGAGAATGTTGGGGATGGTGAGGACCCGGTCTGTCTGGACACGGGTCTCCTGGACCTCCACCCGGGGGCCTCCTGTGCGAAAACGAACCAACGATGCCCCCTGACCCTACCTCAGCGCAAAAAAGCTCCGGCCCCTGGGCAGTGCCCAAGAGCCGGAGCTGTAAAAGAAGTTCGGCGGCGTCCTACTCTCCCACAGGGTCCCCCCTGCAGTACCATCGGCGCTGTGAGGCTTAGCTTCCGGGTTCGGAATGTAACCGGGCGTTTCCCTCACGCTATGACCACCGAAACACTATGAAACTGACAACCGAACCATGTGTGGCACATGGGGCTGTTCGTGGTTTCAGAACCAACACAGTGGACGCGAGCAACTGAGGACAAGCCCTCGGCCTATTAGTACCGGTCACCTCCACCAGTTACCTGGCTTCCAGATCCGGCCTATCAACCCAGTCGTCTACTGGGAGCCTTACCCCATCAAGTGGGTGGGAGTCCTCATCTCGAAGCAGGCTTCCCGCTTAGATGCTTTCAGCGGTTATCCCTCCCGAACGTAGCCAACCAGCCATGCCCTTGGCAGAACAACTGGCACACCAGAGGTTCGTCCGTCCCGGTCCTCTCGTACTAGGGACAGCCCTTCTCAAGACTCCTACGCGCACAGCGGATAGGGACCGAACTGTCTCACGACGTTCTAAACCCAGCTCGCGTACCGCTTTAATGGGCGAACAGCCCAACCCTTGGGACCGACTCCAGCCCCAGGATGCGACGAGCCGACATCGAGGTGCCAAACCATCCCGTCGATATGGACTCTTGGGGAAGATCAGCCTGTTATCCCCGGGGTACCTTTTATCCGTTGAGCGACGGCGCTTCCACAAGCCACCGCCGGATCACTAGTCCCGACTTTCGTCCCTGCTCGACCCGTCGGTCTCACAGTCAAGCTCCCTTGTGCACTTACACTCAACACCTGATTGCCAACCAGGCTGAGGGAACCTTTGGGCGCCTCCGTTACCCTTTAGGAGGCAACCGCCCCAGTTAAACTACCCATCAGACACTGTCCCTGATCCGGATCACGGACCCAGGTTAGACATCCAGCACGACCAGACTGGTATTTCAACGACGACTCCACAAACACTGGCGTGCCTGCTTCAAAGTCTCCCAGCTATCCTACACAAGCCGAACCGAACACCAATATCAAACTGTAGTAAAGGTCCCGGGGTCTTTCCGTCCTGCTGCGCGAAACGAGCATCTTTACTCGTAGTGCAATTTCACCGGGCCTATGGTTGAGACAGTCGAGAAGTCGTTACGCCATTCGTGCAGGTCGGAACTTACCCGACAAGGAATTTCGCTACCTTAGGATGGTTATAGTTACCACCGCCGTTTACTGGCGCTTAAGTTCTCAGCTTCGCCCACCCGAAAGTGAGCTAACCGGTCCCCTTAACGTTCCAGCACCGGGCAGGCGTCAGTCCGTATACATCGCCTTACGGCTTCGCACGGACCTGTGTTTTTAGTAAACAGTCGCTTCTCGCTGGTCTCTGCGGCCACCCCCAGCTCACCGAGTAAATCGGATCACCAGGCGTGGCCCCCCTTCTCCCGAAGTTACGGGGGCATTTTGCCGAGTTCCTTAACCATAGTTCACCCGAACGCCTCGGTATTCTCTACCTGACCACCTGAGTCGGTTTAGGGTACGGGCCGCCATGAAACTCGCTAGAGGCTTTTCTCGACAGCATAGGATCATCCACTTCACCACAATCGGCTCGGCATCAGGTCTCAGCCGTATGCAAGGCGGATTTGCCTACCTTGCGGCCTACACCCTTACCCCGGGACAACCACCGCCCGGGATGGACTACCTTCCTGCGTCACCCCATCACTCACCTACTACCAGCTCGGGTCACCGGCTCCACCACTCCCACCCACAGCAAAGCTGGGGGCAGGCGGCTTCACGGGCTTAGCATCACTGGATTCGATGTTTGACGCTTCACAGCGGGTACCGGAATATCAACCGGTTATCCATCGACTACGCCTGTCGGCCTCGCCTTAGGTCCCGACTTACCCTGGGCAGATCAGCTTGACCCAGGAACCCTTAGTCAATCGGCGCACACGTTTCTCACGTGTGAATCGCTACTCATGCCTGCATTCTCACTCGTCAACCGTCCACAACTACCTTCCGGTGCTGCTTCACCCGGCAGACGACGCTCCCCTACCCATCACAGCACCCGTTGGGGCTATATGCTGCAATGACACGACTTCGGCGGTACGCTTGAGCCCCGCTACATTGTCGGCGCGGAATCACTAGACCAGTGAGCTATTACGCACTCTTTCAAGGGTGGCTGCTTCTAAGCCAACCTCCTGGTTGTCTGTGCGACTCCACATCCTTTCCCACTTAGCGTACGCTTAGGGGCCTTAGTCGATGCTCTGGGCTGTTTCCCTCTCGACCATGGAGCTTATCCCCCACAGTCTCACTGCCGCGCTCTCACTTACCGGCATTCGGAGTTTGGCTAAGGTCAGTAACCCGGTAGGGCCCATCGCCTATCCAGTGCTCTACCTCCGGCAAGAAACACACGACGCTGCACCTAAATGCATTTCGGGGAGAACCAGCTATCACGGAGTTTGATTGGCCTTTCACCCCTAACCACAGGTCATCCCCCAGGTTTTCAACCCTGGTGGGTTCGGTCCTCCACGAAGTCTTACCTCCGCTTCAACCTGCCCATGGCTAGATCACTCCGCTTCGGGTCTTGAGCGTGCTACTAAAATCGCCCTGTTCGGACTCGCTTTCGCTACGGCTTCCCCACCCGGGTTAACCTCGCAACACACCGCAAACTCGCAGGCTCATTCTTCAAAAGGCACGCAGTCACGAGAATGTGCAAGCACATTCCGACGCTCCCACGGCTTGTAGGCACACGGTTTCAGGTACTATTTCACTCCCCTCCCGGGGTACTTTTCACCATTCCCTCACGGTACTATCCGCTATCGGTCACCAGGGAATATTTAGGCTTAGCGGGTGGTCCCGCCAGATTCACACGGGATTTCTCGGGCCCCGTGCTACTTGGGTGTCTCTCAAACGAGCCGCTGACGTTTCGACTACGGGGGTCTTACCCTCTACGCCGGACCTTTCGCATGTCCTTCGCCTACATCAACGGTTTCTGACTCGTCCCACGGCCGGCAGACCGTGGAAGAGAGATCCCACAACCCCGCATGCGCAACCCCTGCCGGGTCTCACACGCATACGGTTTGGCCTCATCCGGTTTCGCTCGCCACTACTCCCGGAATCACGGTTGTTTTCTCTTCCTGAGGGTACTGAGATGTTTCACTTCCCCTCGTTCCCTCCACTTGCCCTATGTGTTCAGGCAAGGGTGACAGCCCATGACGACTGCCGGGTTTCCCCATTCGGAAACCCCCGGATCAAAGCCTGGTTGACGACTCCCCGGGGACTATCGCGGCCTCCCACGTCCTTCATCGGTTCCTGGTGCCAAGGCATCCACCGTGCGCCCTTAAAAACTTGGCCACAGATGCTCGCGTCCACTGTGCAGTTCTCAAACAACGACCAGCCACCCATCACCCCGAACCAACGGTCCGAGTGCACTGGGGCCGGCGACTGAGGAAAAACCATTCCCTCAGACACCCAACAGCGTGCCCGACACGATCAGCCGACCAGATCAGCGTTCCACGCCCCGAAGGGGCAGTACTAGCGCCTGGTCCATCCTGGACCGTGCCGAATAATCAACGTTCCACCCATGAGCAACCAGCACCGGACGTTCGCCGATGTACTGGCCTCTGACCGAGCGAACCCGGTAAGAAGTGCTCCTTAGAAAGGAGGTGATCCAGCCGCACCTTCCGGTACGGCTACCTTGTTACGACTTCGTCCCAATCGCTAGTCCCACCTTCGACAGCTCCCTCCCACAAGGGGTTGGGCCACCGGCTTCGGGTGTTACCAACTTTCGTGACGTGACGGGCGGTGTGTACAAGGCCCGGGAACGTATTCACCGCAGCAATGCTGATCTGCGATTACTAGCGACTCCGACTTCATGGGGTCGAGTTGCAGACCCCAATCCGAACTGAGACCGGCTTTTTGAGATTCGCTCCACCTCACGGTATCGCAGCTCTTTGTACCGGCCATTGTAGCACGTGTGCAGCCCAAGACATAAGGGGCATGATGACTTGACGTCGTCCCCACCTTCCTCCGAGTTGACCCCGGCGGTCTCCTGTGAGTCCCCATCACCCCGAAGGGCATGCTGGCAACACAGAACAAGGGTTGCGCTCGTTGCGGGACTTAACCCAACATCTCACGACACGAGCTGACGACAGCCATGCACCACCTGTACACCGACCACAAGGGGGGCACTATCTCTAATGCTTTCCGGTGTATGTCAAGCCTTGGTAAGGTTCTTCGCGTTGCGTCGAATTAAGCCACATGCTCCGCCGCTTGTGCGGGCCCCCGTCAATTCCTTTGAGTTTTAGCCTTGCGGCCGTACTCCCCAGGCGGGGAACTTAATGCGTTAGCTGCGGCACCGACGACGTGGAATGTCGCCAACACCTAGTTCCCACCGTTTACGGCGTGGACTACCAGGGTATCTAATCCTGTTCGCTCCCCACGCTTTCGCTCCTCAGCGTCAGTAATGGCCCAGAGATCCGCCTTCGCCACCGGTGTTCCTCCTGATATCTGCGCATTTCACCGCTACACCAGGAATTCCGATCTCCCCTACCACACTCTAGCTAGCCCGTATCGACTGCAGACCCGAGGTTAAGCCTCGGGCTTTCACAATCGACGTGACAAGCCGCCTACGAGCTCTTTACGCCCAATAATTCCGGACAACGCTTGCGCCCTACGTATTACCGCGGCTGCTGGCACGTAGTTAGCCGGCGCTTCTTCTGCAGGTACCGTCACTTGCGCTTCTTCCCTGCTGAAAGAGGTTTACAACCCGAAGGCCGTCATCCCTCACGCGGCGTCGCTGCATCAGGCTTTCGCCCATTGTGCAATATTCCCCACTGCTGCCTCCCGTAGGAGTCTGGGCCGTGTCTCAGTCCCAGTGTGGCCGGTCGCCCTCTCAGGCCGGCTACCCGTCGTCGCCTTGGTGAGCCATTACCTCACCAACAAGCTGATAGGCCGCGGGCTCATCCTTCACCGCCGGAGCTTTCCAGGATCGGAGATGCCTCCGAACCTCGTATCCGGTATTAGACCCCGTTTCCAGGGCTTGTCCCAGAGTGAAGGGCAGATTGCCCACGTGTTACTCACCCGTTCGCCACTAATCCACCCCGAAGGGCTTCATCGTTCGACTTGCATGTGTTAAGCACGCCGCCAGCGTTCGTCCTGAGCCAGGATCAAACTCTCCGTGAATGTTTTCCCGTGATCGGGATGAACACCACGAGAGCGGTGCAAGAGGAGGAATGATCCTCTCGCACACAGCGTCCTCGCTGTGTTATTTCAAAGGAACCTCGCCCCAGCAGATGCTGGAGACGGGGTATCAACATATCTGGCGTTGATTTTTGGCACGCTGTTGAGTTCTCAAGGAACGGTCGCTTCCTTTGTACTCACCCTCTCGGGCTTTCCTCCGGGCTTCCCTTCGGTGTTTCAAACTCTATCAGGGTTTTTCCGTCTCTCTGACCACCCTCCTGCAGACATGCAGAAGCGGATCCAGAGATAGGATCTGACGAGTTTGGGTGCTGCCGGGCGAGGACGCTTTCACGTCGCTCCGCCCCAAGCAGGAGTACGACTGTACACGGAGCCTTGAAGGCGGTGCAAATCCGCTGGGGTGGTGGTCTAGACCACTAGCTGGTAGCTTCCATACGGAACCCCAACTTCCTATGACATACGCTGCTGCTCAGTGCCGTCAGGGACATGCAGTGACGGCCCGTAAGCAGCTCCACTCCTGGGAGGCTTCCCATGACCACCGTGTCGTCCCCTCTGGCCGGACGCGCCATCGGACTGGCCGCTGTGCCGGATCCGGTCTTCTCCGGGGCCATGGTCGGCCCGGGTACCGCCATCGACCCCGTGCGCGAGCCCTCCGAGGCCGTGGCCCCGGTGGACGGCGTCATCGTTTCGCTGCACCCGCACGCGTTCGTCGTCGTCGACGCAGAGGGGCACGGCGTGCTCACCCACCTCGGCATCGACACCGTGCAGCTCAATGGCGAGGGCTTCGAGCTGCTCGTCAGCAAGGGCGACACCGTGGCGCGCGGGCAGGCCGTCGTGCGCTGGAACCCCGCGGCCGTCGAGGACGCCGGAAAATCCCCCGTCTGCCCCGTCGTCGCGCTCGAAGCCACGGCCGAGTCCCTCGGTGACGTCCGCGAGAACGGTGACGTGAAGGCCGGCGACAGCCTCTTCACCTGGAACTGACGGCAGTGCCGCCCCGGGGCGGCGTTCAGGACAACCACCGCGGCGGCGGGACCCGCCGCACTATCGGAGACGGGTGAGATGGAAGCAACGCTGCGAGGCGTGGGCGTGAGCCATGGCGTGGCCATCGGCGAGGTTCGGCACATGGGTACGGCGGTGCTGGAGCCGCCGACCAAGCAGATCCCCATGGAAGAGGCCGAGCGGGAGCAGGGGCGGGCTCGCCAGGCCGTGGACGCCGTCGCCGCCGACCTGATGGCGCGCGGCAATCTGGCGGGGGGCGAGGCCCAGGCCGTGCTTGAGGCACAGGCCATGATGGCGCAGGACCCCGAGCTGATGGCCGACGTGGACCGGCGGATCGCCGTCGGCAGCACCGCCGAGCGTGCCGTGTACGACGCGTTCGCGGCGTACCGCGAGCTGCTGGCCGGTGCCGGTGAGTACCTCGCCGGCCGGGTGGCCGACCTGGATGACGTGCGGAATCGTATCGTCGCCCGGCTGCTGGGCGTTCCGATGCCGGGCGTTCCGGACAGCGACCAGCCGTATGTGCTCGTCGCGCGGGACCTGGCCCCTGCCGACACCGCGCTGCTGGACCCGACTCTGGTGCTCGGTTTCGTGACCGAGGAGGGCGGGCCGACCAGTCACAGCGCGATCCTGGCGCGGGCGCTGGGTGTGCCGGCCGTGGTGGCGCTGCCGGGTGCCGGTGAGCTGGCCGAGGGCACGGTGATCGCGGTGGACGGCAGCACCGGCGACATCTTCGTGAACCCGAGCGAGGCGAAGAAGGCCGAGCTGGCGGCCGCGGCCGCGGAGCGCAAGGCTGCGCTGGCCGCCTCGACCGGGCCGGGCGCGACGGCGGACGGTCACAAGGTGCCGCTGCTGGCCAACGTGGGCGGGCCGGCTGACGTGCCGGCCGCGGTGGAGGCCGGGGCCGAAGGCGTCGGTCTGTTCCGTACCGAGTTCCTGTTCCTGGACGACAGCAAGAACGCTCCTTCCGAGGAGAAGCAGGTGGAGGCCTACCGGCAGGTGCTGGAGGCGTTCCCCGAGGGCCGTGTGGTCGTGCGGGTGCTGGACGCGGGTGCGGACAAGCCGCTGGACTTCCTGACTCCCTCCGACGAGCCGAACCCCGCGCTGGGTGTGCGGGGTCTGCGGACGCTGCTGGACCACCCGGAGATCCTGCGTACGCAGCTGACGGCGCTGGCCAAGGCCGCCGAGGGACTGCCCGTCTACCTTGAGGTCATGGCGCCGATGGTGGCGGACCGCGCGGACGCGAAGGCTTTCGCGGACGCCTGCCGTGAGGCGGGGCTGCGGGCCAAGTTCGGCGCGATGGTGGAGATCCCGTCGGCGGCGCTGCGGGCGCGTTCGATCCTGCAGGAGGTCGAGTTCCTGTCGCTGGGGACCAATGACCTCGCGCAGTACACGTTCGCGGCCGACCGTCAGGTGGGCGCGGTGTCGCGGCTGCAGGACCCGTGGCAGCCGGCGCTGCTCGATCTGGTGGCGCTGTCCGCCGAGGCGGCCAAGGCCGAGGGCAAGAGCTGTGGTGTGTGCGGTGAGGCCGCGTCGGACCCGCTGCTGGCCTGTGTACTGACCGGTCTGGGTGTCACTTCTCTGTCCATGGGGTCGGCGTCGATTCCGTATGTCCGGGCGACGCTGGCGAAGTACACGCTGGCGCAGTGCGAGCGGGCCGCGGCGGCCGCGCGAGCGGCGGACAGCGCCGAGGAGGCGCGCAGCGCCGCTCAGGCGGTGCTGTCCGGCGAGTAGCCGTAGCGGCAGCCGGGTCCGGTGTGTCGGGTTTCAGGGGCGTCCCGCCTTGGGTGGGGCGCCCCTGACGCGTTCGCGGTGCGATGCGGGTGCGGTCAGTGCCGGTGGCCCGGGGTGGTGGTCGCCTCTCCGAGGTCGGGTGGTTCGCAGTAGTCGACGCCGGACTCCGGGGAGATGAGGTCGCCGGATTCGGCGTCGGTGCAGTAGGCGTCGAACACCTCGGCGGCGGTGAGGGGTTCGAGGTCGCCGGTGCGCAGTCGCCAGCCGTGGACGCGGTCGGGTGTCCCGGGGTGGCTGGTGCGGATGACGAGTCCGCCGGGGCTGCGGGTGGCGAGGCCGAGCGCGAGGACGCTGGTGAATTCCAGGGCTTCGGCCTCGTCGAGGCGGGTGGCGCCAGGGCCGTCCTGGTCGGCGTGCAGGACGGATACGAGGGTGTCCGGTGGGCCGGAGACGCTGATCACGAGGTGCCGGTCGCCGGGCCGTGCGGTGTCGAGGATGCGGACCAGGAGGTCGGAGGCGCGGGTGAAGGCGGCCCTGCCGATGTCCTCGCCGCAGGTGGGGCAGGGGCCGAGGCGGGACAGGAGGGTGGTGGCGTACTCCCAGGTGGCCTGGCGTACGGCCTCGTCCACGAGGGCTGGTACGAGCGTGGCGAGGGGTCGGCCGTCGTAGGCGACGGTGGGGCCGGTGGCCGCGAGTTCGGCCGTGAACCTGGTGCGGCTGGTCGCGGCTTCCGGGTCGAGGCCGGTGTCCGCGCAGTAGGCGGCATAGTCCTCGGGGTCGAACAGGGCGAGGGTGGTGTGGCTGCCCTGGGCGGCGCGCGCCTTGAGGACGGCTTCGACCTGCTGGAGGTAGGTGGTGTGGTCGTCGAAGGTGAAGCTGCGGTAGCGCCGCATGGCGCGGAAGTCATGTTCGTCGGTGAGCAGGCCGATGGTGCCGGCGATCTCACGGCGCAGGACGCGTCGCATGGTCTGGTGGTCGGTGTGCGCCATGTTTCCCCCAAAGTGCGCGGTCGATCAATGCTCACTCACCGTAACCGGCGGCACTGACAACGGGGTGCCGCCGGTGGACGGAGGGCGCGTGGTGCGGTCGTTTCGCGCAGGTGGGGAGGGGTCGGTTCAGGCGCGTTTGCGGGCGAGGTCCTCGTAGAAGCCGAGCAGGGAGAGGTTGTCGACGGATCCGGGGTTGACCGCCTTGTCCAGGGGGGTGCCCTGCAGGAGGCGCTTGACGGGGACTTCGATGCGCTTGCCGGTGAGGGTGTGCGGGATGCCGGGCACCTCGATGACCTCGTCGGGCACGTGGCGGGGGGAGAGCTGTTCACGGATGGCCTGTTTGATCCGGTTCAGGAGTGCCTCGTCGAGGGCTGCGCCGGGTGCGAGCTGCACGAACAGCGGCATCCAGTAGCCGCCGTCAGGCTGTTCGACGCCGATGACGAGGGATTCCTTGATCTCGGGCAGGCGCTCGACGACCTCGTAGATGTCGGCCGAGCCCATGCGTACACCCTGCCGGTTGAGGGTCGAGTCGGAGCGGCCGTGGATGATCACGGTGCCGCGTGCGGTGACGGTGATCCAGTCGCCGTGGCGCCAGACGCCGGGGTAGGTGTCGAAGTAGCTGTCGTGGTAGCGGCTGCCGTCGGGGTCGTTCCAGAAGCGGATCGGCATGGAGGGCATGGGGTTGGTGACGACGAGTTCGCCCACCTCGTCGATGACGGGCTTGCCGCTCGGGTCCCAGGCCTGCAGGTCGGTGCCGAGGCCGGGGGCCTGGAGTTCGCCGGTGTACACGGGCAGGGTCGGTACGGCTCCGGCGAAGCAGGAGCAGACGTCCGTGCCGCCGCTGACGGAGGCGATCCAGAGGTCGTCGCGGACCTCGTCGTGCAGCCAGCGGAAGCCGTCGGGCGGCAGGGGCGAGCCGGTGGTGGCGACGCACTTCACGGTGGCCAGGTCGTAGTCGCGTGCGGGGTGGACGCCGGCCTTGCGGCAGGCCATGACGTAGGCGGCCGAGGTGCCGTAGAGGGTGGTGCGGGTGCGTTCGGCGATGCGCCACTGGGCGCCGGTGTCGGGGTGGCCGGGGCTGCCGTCGTACAGGACGATCGTGGTGCCCGTGAGGAGGCCGGAGATGAGGAAGTTCCACATCATCCAGCCGGTCGAGGTGTACCAGAAGAAACGGTCCTCGGGGCCGAGGTCGCAGTGCAGGCCGAGCTGTTTGAGGTGTTCGACGAGGATGCCGCCCTGGGACTGGACGATGGCCTTGGGCAGGCCGGTCGTGCCGGAGGAGTAGAGCACCCACAGGGGGTGGTCGAACGGGACCTGTTCGAAGATGGGCTCGGTGTCGGCCGAGGTCAGGGCCGCCCAGTCCATGGCGCCTTCGGGTGTCTCGGTGCCGAGGAGCGGGATGTGGACGACGGCGCGCAGGGTGGGCAGTTCGCGGCGCAGTTCGGCGACGGTCTCGCGGCGGTCGTGTTCCTTGCCGCCGTAGCGGTAGCCGTCGACGGTGAACAGGACGACGGGTTCGACCTGCTGGAAGCGGTCCAGGACGCTGCGGGCGCCGAAGTCGGGGGCGCAGGAGGTCCAGACGGCGCCGACGGCGGCTGTGGCGAGCAGGGCGACGACGGCTTCGGGGATGTTGGGCAGGTAGCCGCTGACGCGGTCGCCGGGGCGGACGCCGAGGGCGCGGAGTCCGGCGGCGAGGGAGCCGACCTGGCGGCGCAGTTCGGTCCAGGTCACGGGGCGCGGTTCGTGGGTCTCGTCCACGTGCAGCAGGGCGGGTTCGTGGCCGCGGTCGGCGGCGGCGCGCAGGGCGTGCTCGGCGTAGTTGAGGGTGGCTCCGGGGAACCACTGGGCGCCGGGCATCGCGCGGTCGCCGAGCACGCGCGCGTAGGGGGTCGAGAACCGTACGTCGAACCACTCGGTGACGGCTTTCCAGAAGGTGTCGAGCTGGTCGACGGACCACTGGTGGAGGGCGGGGTAGCCGCCGTCGGCGGGGGCGCCGTGGTGTTCGGCGGCCCATGCCTGGAACTGGGTGATGCGGGCCTGGGCGATCCGGTCGGGATCGGGCTGCCAGAGTGGCTGGGGGTTCGCGGTCGACATGGGGCGGCTCCCGGGCTGTGCGCGTCGTGGGCGTCGGTCCGCGCACGTGCTGGGGTGTGCGCGTGACGCGGCTGACAGGGACGATGCCATGTGATCGACTTCAGCACCAGGGCGCGCCCCACATAGTCCCGCTCGTGAAGATGTGGTCCCGGCACGGGTGAACGGCAGTTGAACGACACGCGCGCGTGGGGCGCTCAGTGGCAGGGTGAGCAGCATGGACGGTCGTGACCTGGTGCGTTCGGTGAGTGTGGTCGGTGCGGGGAGGGCGGTTCGGGGGTTGCGTACCGTACGGGCCGCGTGGCGCAGGAGGCGGATCGACGCCGCCGGGCTGCCGCGGCGGGGGGCCGAGCGGGCGCGGGTCCCGGGGCAGGTGGCGGGTGTGGAGCCGGGGCCCGGGGGTGGTGTCATCCGGTTCGGCCGGTCGGAGCTGCGGATCACGGTCGCGGTGAACGGGCCGGTGTTCTGGGGCTGGGACGGGGCGGGCCCGGAGCCGTCGTACGCGCTGGCGGGGCGCTGTCCGGAGCCGGATCCGCGGGCGGTGCTGGAGCCGGACAAGGACGGTGGCTGGCGGGTGGTCGCCGAGCGTGTGACGGTCGTCGTCTCGCGGCACGGTGCGGTCGAGGTGTGCACGCCGGGTGGGGTGATGCTGCGGCGGGATCTGCCGCCGCGCTGGTGGGAGCCGGTCGGCGGGGGTACGGCGCGGTGGATGCAGCGGTCGGAGGTGACGGCGGACGCCCGGTTCTTCGGTCTGGGCGGGCGGGCGTCGGGGCCGCGGCTGCGGGAGGGCGCGTACCGGCTGTGGAACACCGATCCGGGCCGGGCGTTCGGGCCCGGCACCGATCCGCTGTATCTGACCATGCCGGTGCAGCTCGTGGTGGCGGACGCCGGCACGCATCTGGTGTTCCACGACACCACGTGGGACGGCACGGTGGTGCTGCGGGAGGGCGAGGAGGGTGCCGGGTCCGGGCATGACCGGGCGGGGCGTTGCGAGGTGCGGATGGACGGCGGTCCGCTGCGCTGTTGGGTGATGGTGGGCACTCCCGCGCGCGTGCTGCACACGTGGGCCTCGCTGACCGGGGCGCCCGCGCTGCCGCCGGCGTGGGCGCTCGGGCACCATCACGCGCGCTGGGGTTTCGGCAGCGAGCAGGAGG
This sequence comes from Streptomyces camelliae, assembly GCF_027625935.1. Classification (NCBI taxonomy): domain Bacteria; kingdom Bacillati; phylum Actinomycetota; class Actinomycetes; order Kitasatosporales; family Streptomycetaceae; genus Streptomyces; species Streptomyces camelliae. Next base: position 7,592,334 of record NZ_CP115300.1, on the reverse strand, counting down.
TGCGCCGGATCGTGGCGGGTTACCAGGAGCGCGATCTTCCGTTGGACGCGGTGCACCTGGACATCGACCACTACGACGAGCACCAGGTGTTCACGGTCGACCAGGAGCGGTTCCCCAAGCTGCCGGTGCTGGCGGAGGAGCTGCGTCGGGACGGCGTCCGGCTGGTGTCGATCGTCGATCCGGCGGTGAAGGCGGCGCCGGGCAACGCGGTGTACGGCAGCGGTTCGGCGCGGGACGCGTTCGTGCGGGACGCGTCCGGGCGTGAGGTGCGGGGTGTGGCGTGGGCCGGTGAGTCGGTGTTCCCGGACTTCACGCACGCGCGCGTGCGTGAGTGGTGGGGTGGGCTCTATGCGGAGCGGCTGGATCAGGGTTTCGCGGGGTTCTGGCACGACATGAACGAGCCGACGTCGTTCAACGCCTTCGGCGAGCCGACCCTGCCCCGGTCGGCCCGGCACGACCTGGAGGGGCGGGGCGGTGACCATCGGGAGGCGCACAACGTGTACGCGTTGTGCATGGCCCGGGCGGGCTACGAGGGCCTGCGTGAGCTGTCGCCCGAGGAGCGGCCGTTCTTGTTCTCGCGCTCGGGCTGGGCGGGGATGCAGCGCTACGGGGGGACCTGGTCCGGGGACGTGGCGACGGGCTGGCCGGGGCTTCGGGCGTCGTTGTCGCTGGTGCTGGGGCTCGGGCTGTGCGGGGTGCCGTACTCGGGTCCGGACGTGGGGGGTTTCGACGGCAGTCCGTCGCCGGAGCTGTATCTGCGGTGGTTCCAGCTCGGCGCGTATCTGCCGCTGTTCCGCACGCACGCGAGTCTGCGGGCGGGGCGCAGGGAGCCCTGGGAGTTCGGTGCCGAGGTGCTGGAGCACGCGCGCGTGGCGTTGCGTGAGCGGCAGCGGCTGCGGCCGTACTGGATGACGCTGGCGCATCTGGCCCGGCGGACCGGCGCGCCGTATGTGCGGCCGCTGTGGTGGGGGGCTCCGGAGGACCGGGCGCTGCGCGACTGCGAGGACACGTTTCTGCTCGGGGACGGTCTGCTGGTCGCCCCGGTGCTGGATCCGGGTGCGGACCGGCGTGCGGTACAGCTGCCGCGGGGCCGCTGGTACGACACGGTGACGGAGGAGGCGTTCGAGGGGCCGGCGCAGGTGCTCGTGGACGCACCGCTGTCGCGGATACCGGTGTTCGCGCGCGCGGGTGCGGTCATTCCGGTGCGGGGCGCCGACGGCAGTCCGGAGCTGGAGGTGTGGGCGCCCGCGCGGGGCCGGACCGGGGGTGGTCTGGTCGTGCCGGACGCGGGCGACGGGTGGGACGAACCGGAGACGGAACGCTATGTCGCCCGCCGGCAGGGCCGGGAGGTGGTGGTCACCCGGGAGCGGGAGGACGGTTCGGGTGAGCCGCCCTACCCGGTGCGGGTACGGGGGCTCGGCTGAGCGGGACGATTCAGCCGTACCGGCCCTCGAACCAGGCCCGTACGGCCACGGTGTGCAGCGGGAAGGCGAGTTCTTCGGGGCGGCGCAGCATCTGCCAGCCCTCGGTCTCGTCCGTGGGGCCGGAGGGCGGCAGTCCGTCGGCCGGCCGTTCGGGGAGGAGTCCGAACAGCAGCAGGTGACCGTCGGGCGAGCTCATGGCGTCCACGAGCCGCACGTCGCGGGCGGCCGCGTCGATGCCGGTCTCCTCCTTGAGCTCGCGGACGACGGCCTGCTTCCAGTCCTCGCGGTCGTCGACGTAGCCGCCGGGCAGGGCCGTGCCCCCGCGCGCGGGGGCGACGGTACGGGTGATGACGACCAGGGCCGTGCCCTGGGTGTCGTACACGGGCTGGAGTGCGATCGCGACCGGCAGCGGGTTGCGGTAGGCGACGGTCCCGCAGGTCGGGCAGGTGCGCGGCCAGCCGGTCACGCCCTCTCCATAGGGCGCTCCGCAGCTCGAACAGTGCGAGCCCTGTGCAGAGTTGGAAGTTGAGTGCTGAGTTTCGGACACGCGCGGACTGTATCCGATCAGCGGAGGGACATCTTCCAAAGGTTGCTCAGTCGCCGCCGATGAGCGACTTCACCGTGTCCTGCGCCGCCCTGCCCATTTCCCGTTGCCCGTGACACACTTCTGACACTTCGTCAGATCTACTGCCGGGGAGGAGCCTTGCCGCGCACACGCACACCCGCGGTCGACGGATGGTTCGGCGGAGAGGGGGAGGCTTTCCGGCTGCTGGGCACGCGGTGCTCGTCGTGCGCGTCGGTGTTCTTCCCGCGCGAGGACGCCCACTGCCGCAACCCGCACTGCGCGGGCGGCCCGCTGGAGGAGGTACCCCTGTCGCGAAAGGGGCGCATCTGGTCGTACACGGACAGTCGATATCGACCACCGTCACCCTATGTGAGCAATCCGGAACTTCCGTGGGAGCCTCGCGCGTTGATCGCGGTGGAGCTGGCGGCCGAGCGGATCGTGGTGCTCGGGCAGGCGGCTCCCGGGATCACCGTCGCCGAACTGGCGGTGGGCATGGAGGTGGAGGCCGTCCCCGGCGTGCTGCACGAGGACGCGGAGACGACCTGGACGATCTGGCACTGGCGGCCGACGGGGGTGAGGGTGTGACGGTGGACGTGGCGGTGCTCGGCGCGGGCATGCACCCGTGGGGCAAGTGGGGGCGCTCCTTCGTGGAGTACGGGACGGCGGCGGCCCGCGCGGCGCTGGTGGACGCCGGTGTCGACTGGCGGGACATCGGCTCGATCGTGGGCGCGGACACGGTGCGTGGCGGATATCCCGGGTATGTGGCGGGAGCGACCTTCGCCAAGGCCCTGGGCTGGCAGGGGGCGCGGGTCGCGAGTGTGTACGCGGCGTGCGCTTCCGGGGCGCAGGCGATCGCCGCCGCGCGGGCGCAGATCCTCGCGGGGCTCGCGGAGGTCGTGCTCGTCGTGGGGGCCGACGCCGCACCCAAGGGGTTCTTCCGGCCCGCGGGCGGGGACCGGCCCGACGACCCGGACTGGCTCCGGTTCCGGCTGCTGGGCGCGACGAACCCGGCGTACTTCGGCTTGTACGCGCGCCGGCGGATGGCGGTGCACGGGGATACGGCGGAGGACTTCGCGCAGGTCAAGGTAAAGAACGCCGCCATGGGAGCGCTCAATCCGTACGCCCGCTACCGCAAGCGGGTCACCGCCGAGGAGGTCGCCGCATCCGCGGTGGTCGCCGATCCGCTGCGGCTGCTCGACATCTGCGCCACCTCCGACGGCGCCGCGGCCCTGGTGCTCTCCAGCGTCGGGTTCGCGCACCGGCACGGGGTGGAGCGGCCGGTGCGGATCCGCGCGGTGTCGACGGTGACCCCGCGCTTCCCGAACGCGGTGCTGGACCTGCCGGACATCGCGACGGACTCCGCGGTCACGGTGGAGCCTGCTGGCGAGACGTTCCGCGCGTCCATCGCGAGCGCCGCCTACGAGGAGGCGGGCATCGGCCCCGAGGACCTGTCCCTGGCCGAGGTCTACGACCTGTCCACCGCGCTGGAGTTGCAGTGGTACGAGGATCTGGGGCTGTGCGGCGAGGGTGAGGGCGCGAAGCTGCTGCGGGAGGGTGTGACGGCCCCGGGCGGGCGCATACCCGTCAACGCCAGCGGCGGACTCGCCTCCTTCGGAGAGGCTGTGCCGGCCCAGGCCATCGCCCAGGTCTGCGAGCTGACCTGGCAGTTGCGGGGCACCGCGGGCGACCGTCAGATCGCCGGGGCGCGGGCGGGGATCACCGCCAACCAGGGGCTGTTCGGGCACGGATCGGCGGTGGTCGCCGTGAGATGACCGGTCCGCCGGAGGGAAGGTGATCTGGGGCTGGTGGTGCGCAAGTGATCAACGAGGTTGTCCACGCTGGGTGATCGTCCCGGAATGCTGCGTGAATCTCTCATGAACTGCGCCTGGGCGTACGCGGGCAGCGCCATCATGCTCCCGTGCACTCCTGGACGGACACTCTCCGCTTCGCCTTCCAGCCGGTGGTCAATCTGATGACGGGCGCGGTCACCGCACTGGAGACACTCGCCCGCCCGGAGACCGGGGACATCCTCGCCGAGGCCCGTCGCGATCCCGAACTCGACGGCAGGCTCACGGTGTTGGCGCTGCGTGCGGCGACACACAAGGAGACGCTGCTGCCGCTGCACCTGAACGTGTTCGCGGCCACGCTCGCCGACCTCGGCGGCCTCACCCCGCTGTACGACGCCGTACGCGCGGCAGGACGGCTGCCCTGGGAGGTGACGCTGGACGTGGTCCCGCCCTACACGCACGTGCCGCAGCGGGCGCTGCTGGAGGCGGTGGCCTCCTTGCGCGAACAGGGCTTCCGGATCAGCGCGGACGGCATCGGGGACGGTGACGTACCGCTTCGGCTGCTCACCGACCTCTCCCCCGACCTGGTCAAGCTCGACGCCTCGCTGCTGGCCCGGCCGGCCGCGGTGCGGGCGATGCGGACGCTGTGCGAGGAGCTGGGCGCCCTGGTCGCGGTGGAGGGGGTCGAGACCGAACTGCAGTGTGCGGCGGCGCTGTCGGCCGGTGCACAGCTGGCGCAGGGCGAGCTGTTCGCGCCGCCGGCCCGGATCCCCGCGGCGGACGTATACGTTCCGCCCCGCTCCCCCGGTGCCGTGGGTGTGCCCCGCTCCGGGCCGTCGGTGCGGGAGTTCGTGCGCCCGGCCGCCGTACTGCCGGTGACCGCCTCCGCGGGACAGGTGCGGGGGCTGCTCACCGGGTCGCCGGACGTCTCCGGTGTGCTGCTGGTGGACCAGACCGGCCGTCCTGTGCGGTCGGTGCACCGCTCGCGCTTCCTGCTGTCGATGTCCGCCCGGTACGGGCACGCCCTGTACGCCGACCGGCCCGCCTTCAAGCTGGGCGACGCGCCCCGCACCGTCGGCGTCGACGCCACCGCCTGGGAGGTGCTGGACGTGGTCGCGATCGGCGGCCCGGACCGGACCTCCGACGATGTGGCGGTGGTCGACGCGCACGACCGGTGCGTTGGCGTCGTACGGCTCGCGGACCTGGTGCGGGCGCTGGCCGAGAGCCGGGTCGAGGAGGCGGCCGGGCTCAATCCGCTGACCCGGCTGCCCGGTTCGGACACGATCACGACCGAGGTCGACCGGTGGATCGCCGACGGCCGGACGTTCGCGCTCAGCTGGCTGGACATCGATCACTTCAAACAGGTCAACGACGGTGCCGGGTTCGCCGCGGGCGACGAGCTGATCCGGTCGGTGGGCCGCGCGCTGCAGCAGGCGGTCGTGGGGCACGCGCGCGTGGGGCACATCGGCGGGGACGACTTTCTGGTACTGGCCGACGAGGAGGCGCTCGATCCACTGGTGGCCACCGTGCTCGACGCACCCTGGTCGGCGGCCGACCGGCAGGTCACGCTCTCCCTCGCGACCGTCGTGTGCGCGCCGGGCAGCGTGGGTGACCATCGCCAGGCCGCCGCCCACCTCGCCCCGCTGAAGAAGGCGGCCAAGGCACTGCGCGGCGCGAGCTGGGTGCTCGGGCGCGCCGGGGCCGCCGGTCACGAGGTCCGGCGCGGCGGCACGGGGACGGCCGCGGCGCAGGCCGGGTGCGCGGCCGTCGAGCCGGGGTGGTGAACGACCCCTTCGTATACGGCCGTTGAGACGCCCTCTCGGGCGGTGCGCCGGTGTCACCGACACCGTCCGCAACCTTGACGCCCCCGGAGCACCGGTGAACACTTCCCGGTGTCGGCCGACATCGCCGTACATTCTCGGCGTTATCAGGCACTGTGCCACGGGTCTGTCCTGCTCCACGGCCGGTCCCTCCCCGGCGATCGCGGCTGCGACGGCACGCTCGTCACGGACGCCGGGCGGGGCGCGGGGCCTTCCCTGCCTTCGGCCGAAGTCGCAAAGGGAACCGTTCCTGCACGACAGGGCCGGGGCTGCTCGCCCCCTGCGGCAAGGGAGCCGCCATGAGCAACGGGCACATTTTCATCGGCGAGGTCATCGGCACCGCGATACTGATCCTGTTCGGCGCCGGTGTCTGCGCCGCCGTCACCCTCCGGCACTCCAAGGCGCGGTCCGCGGGCTGGGGCGTCATCGCGTTCGGCTGGGGCTTCGGGGTCCTCGCCGGCGCCTACACCGCGGCTCCGCTCTCCGGCGGCCAGCTCAATCCCGCGGTGACCCTCGGCATCGCCGTCGACACCGGCAAGTGGGGCAAGGTCTGGGTGTATCTGCTGGGCCAGATCGTGGGCGCGATGATCGGCGCCGTACTCGCCTATCTGGTGTATCTCGCCCAGTTCCAGGCCAACGTCCGCGAGGAGGACACCGGCGAGGAGCCGGTGTCCACCCTCGGTATCTTCTCGACCATCCCGGAGATCCGGCACCCGGTCGCCAACCTGATCACCGAGATCATCGCGACCATGGCACTCGTCCTGCCCGTCCTCGCCTTCGGGCTGACGAAGGGGCTCGGCGAGTCCGGCACCACCGTGCTGATCGTCTCCCTGCTCGTCGTCGGCATCGGACTCTCCCTCGGCGGCCCCACCGGCTATGCCATCAACCCCGCCCGCGACCTCGGCCCACGCATCGTGCACACCTTCCTGCCGATTCCCAACAAGGGCACATCCGACTGGGGTTACGCCTGGATCCCGATCGTCGGCCCGCTGATCGGCGGGACGCTCGCCGGGCTCCTCTACCACGCGGCCTTCTGATCCCCGTAAGTCTTCCCGTACGCCTTCCCGTACGCGTCTTCCCGACCCAGCGACCCAGGGACAGCCATGACGGACACCGCCGGCACTTACGTCGCCGCCATCGACCAGGGCACCACGTCCAGCCGCTGCATCGTCTTCGACCACGGCGGCGCGATCGTCGCCGTCGATCAGCGCGAGCACCGCCAGATCTTCCCCAAGCCGGGCTGGGTGGAGCACGACGCGACCGAGATCTGGGCCAAGGTGCAGGCCGTGGTGGCCGGGGCGCTGGCCAAGGCCGGGCTGCGCGCCGACGAGCTGAGCGCGCTGGGCATCACCAACCAGCGTGAGACGACGGTCCTGTGGGACCGCGCCACGGGCAAGCCCGTGCACAACGCGATCGTCTGGCAGGACACCCGCACCGCGGCCCTGTGCGCCGAACTGGGCGGCGCGGACGGCCAGGACCGCTTCCGCGAGCAGACCGGGCTGCCGCTGGCCAGCTACTTCTCCGGGCCCAAGGCGGCCTGGCTGCTGGACCACGTGCCCGGCCTCAGGGCACGGGCCGAACGCGGCGAGATCGCCTTCGGGACCATCGACTCCTGGCTGATCTGGAACCTCACCGGCGGCACCGACGGCGGCCGGCACGTCACCGACGTCACGAACGCCGGGCGGACCATGCTGATGAACCTCGACACCCTCCAGTGGGATCCCGGCATCCTCGCCGCCATGAACATCCCCGAGGCGATGCTGCCCGAGATCCGGTCCTCCGCCGAGGTGTACGGCACGGCGGTCGGGCAGCTCGCCGGAGTGCCCGTGGCCTCCGCGCTGGGCGACCAGCAGGCCGCCGTGTTCGGGCAGGCCTGCTACGACGTGGGCACCGCGAAGAACACCTACGGCACCGGCAGTTTCCTGCTGCTGAACACCGGCAACCGGCCGGTGCCGTCCAAGAGCGGACTGCTGACGACGATGGGCTACAAGATCGGCGAGGAAGCGCCGGTGTACTGCCTGGAGGGGTCCATAGCGATAACGGGCGCGCTCGTGCAGTGGTTCCGCGACCAGCTCGGAATCATCCGCACCGCCGACGAGATCGAGACCCTGGCGGCGAGCGTCGAGGACAACGGCGGCGCGTACATCGTGCCCGCGTTCTCCGGTCTGTTCGCGCCCTATTGGCGCTCCGACGCGCGCGGGGTCGTCACCGGCCTCACCCGGTACGTCACGAAGGCACATCTCGCGCGCGCGGTGCTGGAGGCGACGAGCTGGCAGACGCGGGAGGTCGTGGACGCCATGTATCAGGACTCCGGGGTGCGGATCACCACATTGAAGGTCGACGGCGGCATGACGAAGAACCGTCTGCTGATGCAGCATCAGGCGGACGTCCTCGATGTGCCGGTGATCCGTCCGCGGGTGTCGGAGACGACCTGCCTGGGCGCCGCGTACGCCGCCGGCCTCGCCACAGGCGTCTGGAACGGGCTGGACGAGCTGAAGTCGCACTGGCAGAAGGACGCCGAGTGGACGCCCGCGATGGAGGCGGCGGTGCGCGACCGCGAGTACCGCAACTGGCGCAGGGCGGTGGAGAAGAGCTTCGACTGGCTGGAGGAGGACGGGGCGTAGAGAACGACAGGGCGCGAAAAACTCCGCACGCGCGCGTGCTTCTCATCGGACCACGGCCCGTACCCCGGTCGGCGGGGGTACGGGCCGTGTCCTGCGGCCGCGGTCAGCCGATGGCGGCGGCGCGGCGGTCGGCCGCATGGTGCAGCGCGTGCTGGACGACCCCGACAAGCACCTCCTTGACCGACTCCCGGTCACGCGCGTCGCACACGACGAGGGGAACGTCGTCGTCCAGGTCGAGGGCCTGCCGGACCGCCTCGGCCGGGTAACGGGCCGCCCCTTCGAAGCAGTTGACCCCGACGAGGAACGGGATGGAGCGCCGCTCGAAGTAGTCGACGGCGGCGAAGCAGTCCTCCAGACGGCGGGTGTCGGCGAGCACGACGGCACCGAGCGCGCCCTCGGACAGCTCGTCCCACATGAACCAGAACCGCTCCTGCCCGGGCGTACCGAACAGGTACAGCACCAGGTCCTCGCGCAGCGTGATGCGGCCGAAGTCCATGGCCACGGTGGTGGTGTGCTTGCCCTCCACCCCGCTGATGTCGTCGACCGGGCGCCCGGCCTCCGTGAGCAGTTCCTCGGTGCGCAGCGGCCTGATCTCGCTGACGGCGCCGACAAGGGTCGTCTTGCCCACGCCGAAGCCGCCGGCCACGAGGATCTTCAGCGTGACGGGCTCGATCGGGGGCTTTCCGCGCTCAGAACGCCCGATGATCATCGGTCCTAAGTCTCCTGCTCGACGGGTCGGGGGACGGTCACAGCGCCCGGAGGCCGTTGATCACATCCCGCAGAATGCTCTCGTCCGGCAGCTCGGCCGGGGGAACCGGGCGGGTGACGTGGACGAGTTCGGCGTGTACGAGATCGCCGATGAGGACCCGGACCACGCCGATCGGAAGATCGACCTCCGCGGCGAGTTCGGCGACCGACTGCGGCTCGTCCCGGCACAGCCCGACGATCTCCACGTGTTCGGGCGACAGCGTCGGATCCGCTTCCGGGTCGCCCGCGTCCGGCTCCGTGACGACCACCGCGATCAGGTCGAGGCGGTGCTGGGCCGGACTCGTGGTACGGCCGCGCGTCATGGCGTACGGACGGACGACCGGTCCGGCCTCGTCGTCGAACCAGTGACTTCTTCCCTGACCGTCTCGGCTCATGTCATCCCACTACCCGCCCGCGGGCAGGTCGGAGCGCGGGGAGGTACCCAGATGCACGCCGACCCGCTTGACCAGAAGCGTCATCTCGTAGGCGACCTGCCCGACGTCGGAGTCGGCTTCGGAGAGGACGGCGAGGCAGCTGCCGTCGCCGGCGGCGGTGACGAACAGGAAGGCGTCGTCCAGTTCGACCACGGTCTGCCGGACGGCGCCCGCGTCGAAGTGGCGGCCGACACCCTTGGCGAGACTGTGGAAGCCGGACGCCACGGCGGCCAGGTGCTCGCCGTCCTCCCTGGTCAGGTCCTGCGACACGCCCATGGGCAGGCCGTCGCCGGACAGGATGACGGCTTTGCGGATGCTGGCGACCCGGTCGACCAGGTCGTCCAAGAGCCAGTTCAGCTCCCCCTTGTTCGTCGCCGTCTGGCCGGTCGCCTTCGGTGCGGTCATCGACCGTCCCCCTTTGTCGTTCCTGGTGCTGTGCCGTTCCGGGTCCCGTCGCCGGCGGCGTTCTCCTCCCGGCCGCGCTGCCAGCCGCGCTGCAACGAGGCCATCCGGCTGCGGACCTCATCGGCGTCACGGTCTGCGGGCTGCCCCGTCCGTCGGGCGCGTCGTACGGTGTCCTGCTTGAGCTGGGGAGCCAGGCTGGCCTGGCGCACCCGCCGGGGCAACGGCCCGGTCCCGCCCGGCGCCACGGCCGACCGGGCGGTCGCGTCGCCGGTGGTGAGGTCTGGGGTGCCGGGCGGCGGGGAGGCGTCGGCGCGAGTGAGGTCCGGTGAGCCGCTGGGCGGGGGTACGTCGCCGCCGGTCAGGGCTCTGGTGCCGCCGGGCGGGGGTGTCTCGCCGCGAGTGCCGCTCGGCGTGGGGGCGTCGCCGCCGGTGCCGCTTCGCGCGGCTGTGCCGGCTGTGGGCGGGCACGCTTCGCCGGACCAGGGCGCGTCGGCGGGCCGGGATGTGGCGTCGGCAGGCGGGAACGCGTCGCCCGACAGAGCTGCGTCACTCGATCGGACCGCTTCGGCGGCGGGCGGACACACGTCATCCGGCCAGGACGCGTCGGCGGACCGGGGGGCATCGGCGGGCCGCTGCGCTTCGGCGGCGGGCGGGCGCGCGGCGGCGGCGGGCGGGCGCGCGGCGGCGGGCGGGCGCGCGGCGGCGGGCGGGAACGCGTCGCCGGACCGGCCTCTGTCGTCCGTGGGCAGTGCCTCGCCGCTGTCGGGCTGGGGCGCTTCGGGTGTCCGGGTCGAGGCGCCCGGGGTGGCCGTGGGGGTCCCCTTTGGCCGGGTGCGGCGGGGCAGTGCCGGGATCTCGGGGGGCTCGGCAGTGCCGTCGGGGCGGGGCGGGGCGCCGTCCGCGACGTGGTCGGTGAGTTCGCCGGGGCGCCGGGCGGACGTGCCGCGGCGGCGGGCGGGCAGGGGGGCGAGGCCGCCCGGGTCGGGGCGGCGGGGACCTGCGGTGGGCCGCTGGTCGGGTTCGTCACGGCGGGAGCGCTGATCGGTGACGGGCTTGCCGTGCGAGCTGACGAGTTTGGGCGTCTGGCGGCGCGGCAACGGTATGGGGCCGCGGTCGGCGGCGGACGCGGAGACCGGACCGGCGTCGTCGCGGGAGCGGGAGCGGCGGGGCCGGAACAATTCGCCACGCTCGCTGTCCTCGTCCCCCAGGGCGCCGGGGAAGTCGTCGAGGGCGTCGAGGTCGACGGGCGCCTCCAGCTCGACGGGGCCGTCCAGCAGGGAGGTCTGCAGGCCGGGCAGCTGCACGGGCCCCGCGGAGTGGCCCGCGACCTGCCCCGCCTCCTTCGCCGGGCGGTCCCGGTCCAGGCGGAAGCCGAGGCCGTTGGTGTCCGGCACGTCGTCACTCAGCAGCGCGTCGGGGATGAACACGACAGCGGTGGTGCCGCCGTAGGGCGACGGCTGGAGGGAGACGCGGGCGTTCTGACGCTGGGCGAGGCGGCTGACCACGAAGAGGCCCAGCCGGTCGGTGTCGGACAGTTCGAACTCGGGGGTCTCGGCGAGCCGCAGATTGGCGTCCAGGAGTGCCTCGGCCGTCATGCCGAGGCCCCGGTCGTGGATCTCCAGGGTGAAGCCGTTGGCGACGCGCTCGCCGAGGACCTGGACGGCGGTGTGCGGGGGTGAGAACACCGTGGCGTTCTCCAGGAGTTCGGCCACGAGGTGCGTGAGGTCGGCGACGGCCGGGCCGGTGACGGCGACCCGCGGCAGCCGTCGTACCTCGATGCGCTCGTAGTCCTCGACCTCGGCGACGGCGGCCCGGACGACGTCCATCAGCTGGACCGGGCGGCGCCACTGCCGGGACGGTGCGGCGCCGGAGAGGATCACCAGGCCCTCGGCGTGCCGGCGCATACGGGTGGTGAGGTGGTCCAGGCGGAAGAGGTCGGCGAGCTCGTCGGTGTCCTCGGTCCGGCGTTCCATGGTGTCGAGCAGGGTGAGCTGTTTGTGCAGCAGCACCTGGCTGCGGCGGGCGAGGTTGACGAACACCTCGGAGACACCGGCGCGCAGTTCGGCCTGCTTGACGGCGGCCTCGACGGCGGCGCGCTGGAGGGTGTTGAGGGCCTGGCCGACCTCGCCGACCTCGTTCTTGTCGTACTCCAGGCGCGGCACCTCGGTCTCGACGTCGACCTGTTCACCGGCGGACAGTCGGCGCATCACGCTGGGCAGCCGGACGCCGGAGGCCTCGTGCGCCTCCAGACGCAGCTGGCGCAGGTCGCGGATGAGGCTGCGGCCGACCCGGACGGACAGGACGAGGGAGACCAGGAGGGCGATCAGACCGAGCAGGCCCGCCACGGCCGCCTGCAGGATGACGGTCATGGCCACGGGGCGGGTGCGGTTCTGGAAGCGGTCGCCGGCTTGGTCGTCCATGGTGCCGAGGTCGTCCAGGACGCTCGCCGCGGCGGAGTCCCAGCCCTGTGCGGTGACTTCGCGGGGCGTGCCGGAGTCCGCGCCGATGACGGACCGTTCGGCCGTGCGCAGTTGCGCGGTGGTGGCGTTCTTCCAGAAGCGTTCGTAGCGTTCGCGTTCGGCGGCGGGCAGCAGCGGCAGGCTGATGTCGTACAGGAGGGTGCGCTGGGCGACGAGGGCGGAGATGTCCCGGGTCTCGTCACGGGTGAGCCGGCCGACGACGAGGGAGGAGCCGAGCAGCGCGTCCTCGCGGGAGAGAAGCTCACGCGCGCGCGTGACGTTGACCATCGCACGGGCCTGCTTGTCCAGTTCGACGTCGTCCACGCCGTCGAGGGCGTCGAGCAGGGTATAGCAGGGGTCGACGAGCCGGTTGTAGAGGTCGAGGGCCTGGGCACGGTCGACCGTTCGCTGTTCGACGCTGCGGCGCAGGGAGTCGAGGCCCGCGAAGGCGTCCAGGACCGTGGTGAGGCGATCGTCGTCGGATGTGTCCATGCCGTCCACGACGTCGTGGTTCCCGGCGTTCTTGCGGATCTTCACGATCGCCCGGTCGGTGACGGCGCGGGTGCGCTGCAGGGCGGAGAGCGCGTCGGCGGCGCGCGGGTCGGCGAGGTAGACGAGGGCCTGGCGGCGTTCCTGCTGCAGTGCGCGGACCGTGTCCTCGGTGGGGTAGCCGATCTCCTTGACGACGTCGGTGGCGTGGAACAGCCGGGCGACCTCGCGTCCGGTGAGCACCGTGGCGAAGCCCCAGATGGCGGCCAGGGACACCAGCGGCACGAGAAGCAGCGCCACGATCTTCCGGCGGATCGACTTCCCGCGAAAGCGCATGGCCTCCCCCAGCTCGACCCCCGCCGGCCGGGGGTGCACATGTGCGTCAACAAACGGCGCGAGCCTACTACCGCCTCACAGTTAACTCGAAGACACGTCCGGAGGGCGAACTTCCGCTCCGGCGGCGAGAGATGGCGAGTTGTCCGGGCATTGCGGGAGATTGCCACCGCAATCAGATGGCCGCGTCCTGCCCGACCGCGAGGACACGGCCAGGCGGTTGGCTGGATTTTTTCGCCGGTGGGGAATCTTCGGGCGATCTCGTTCGTCCTCTCCTATGGGAAGTCTTCGGGAAATGGGTGCGGAATGGGCCACAGGTGCCGCATCCCGCATCCCGGCGGCGTAAAACTGCGCAAGCCGGGCAGCCACTGGGGAGTCGGAGTCCTGGGACTCCGGGGCGAGGGGTCGGTCGGCGGTGGGGAGTGACACGGTGATGGAGACGGCGGAGCGGCGCGAAGCGCCCGAGGAGCGCGTGGCGGCGCGCTCGGCGGCACGGCAACGGCACGGAGAGCCGGGGCGCGGGGGGTACAGGCAGCCGGATCGCGACATTCCGGTGCGCGGGCGTGGCAGGGAGTCCGCCGGTGGTGAACGGCGTGCGGACTACCGGCCGTTGTGGATCGAGGAGCCCGCCCGCCGGCACCCGATGCCCGATCCGGTGCGTACGGCGGCGGTGCGGGCGGTCCTGATCATCGCGGTGACGCTGATCCAGGCGATGGTGGCCTTCCTGTGCACGATGGCCGGGTCCTGGCTGGCCTTCCCCATGGTGATCAGCAGCGTGGTGAGCACGGTGGTGGCCACCTGGGCGGTGGTCGACGTGTGGGTCACCCGCCAGGTGTGGCACCAGCGGTACGGCGTGGTCTCCGAGCCCAGCAGCACGGCCCGCGCACTACGCCGCGAGCGCCGGGCCCGCCGGCGCCGGGAGCGGGCCGGGCTGCGCGAGCAGGAGCGGATACCCGGCGGCGCCGGTCAGCTGTCCCACCCGTGACCCCGGCCGGCACAGCCCCGCTCGCCGCCTGACGGTCACGCAGGTTTCTTGAACATCCGGGTCGCCGTGATCTCGCTGTGCACCGCCTCTCCGGCCCGGGGCTGCTGGGGCAGTCCGGGCCGGAGGTGTTCCTCCACGCTGATGTACTTCAGGCCCGCCCTGAGGTCGGCGTCGTTCCGCAGCCGGATGACCAGCGGGAACTCGGCGAGGGCGGTCGTGTCGAACAGGCCGGTGGTGTAGAGCAGCTGGACGCCGAGCGCGTCGGACACGGCCCGCTGCAGCTCCAGCAGATACGTCGCGTTGGCGCGGCCGATGGGGTTGTCCAGGAACAGCGTGCCGGCGTGCCGGTGCTTGTCGCGGCCCCGGTCGTTGGAGCGCAGGGCGGCCATCGTGCAGTACAGGGCGATGGCGGCGGTGAGCAGCTGACCGCCCGAGAACACGTCGCCCATCTGGCCGACGGGGACGCGCTCGGCGCGCAGCACGGCATCGGGCTTGAGGATCTCGACGGCCACGCCCTTCGGCTGGAGCGCCGCCGCGACTCCGCGCAGCAGCAGGGACATGCCGTCGCGGCGCAGGTCGGAGTTCTTCTTCACGGCGGCGCGCGTGGCCTCGTCGATGACCTCGCCGAGGCGTTCGGTGAGCGTGGCCTGGTCGGGCTCCTCGAAGCGGATGCGCAGGAACTCCTGTCCGGACCACTCGCCGAGCCCCTCGGGCAGGCGGGAGAGCCGCTGGGCGGAGCGCAGCGTGGCGAGGGACGACTCGACGAGGCCGCGCAGCCGGTCCACGATCGAGTCCCGGTTGCGCTCCAGCTGCGCCAACTCGTCGGTCAGGACCCGCAGTCGGGGCGCGAAGGCGTCGGCCCACTTCTGGGCGTGCTCGGGCAGGGCGGAGGCGGGCAGCTCGCGGATCTGCTGCCGGGCCGGGGTGCGGACCTGCTCGTAGCGCGTGGAGTTGGCGTGCCGGACGAGGACGTCGCCGGCCTCGCGCACCGCGGTCTCGGCGGCGGACAGGTCGGCGGCGCAGCCGCGCAGCGAGCGGCGGGCCTCGGCCGCGGAGTGCCGGGCCTCCTCCAGGCTGCCGGGGTACGGCTCGGGCTCCTCCTGCGTCTCCTCCGGGGCGTGTTCGCGCAGCAGGTCGCGGAGCATGGCGGCGATCTCGTCGAAGCCGCCGGCCGCGTCCTCGGCGGCCCGGTGCGTGTCCAGCAGTTCGGCGTGGGCCGCGCGGGCTTCGGCCAGTGCCTCGGTGCGGGCCGCGAGTTCGGCCGTGGCGGTGCGCAGCAGCGCCTGGGCGTGCTCGGCGTCGCGCGGGGCGAGTTCCTCGGGCAGCTCGGTGTGCGCCTCGCCGTCCTCGGGGGCGTGCCGCTCGGCCTCGCCGCGCAGCCGGCCGAGCTGCTCGCTCGCGGTGGACATCCGGGTCTCCAGGAGCTGCACCAGCTCTTCCGCGCGCGCGGCGGCCGCCTGCCGGGAGGGCCCGTCGGAGCCGTCGGGCGACTGGAGCAGCTGCTCCGCGCGGGTGCGGACCTTGTTGCTGAGCCGGTCCAGTTCGGCGCGGGCGGCGCTCTCGTCGCTCTCCGCGCGGGCCTGCTCGGCGCGCAGGTCGGCGCCGACGCCGACCTTCTCGTACACCTGGGAGGCGGCCCGGTAGGCCTCACGCAGGGCGGGCAGGGACGCCTTGGGGGCGTCCGCGTCCTCGACCGGTACGTCGTCGGGGGCGCCCGCGATCTCGGAGCGCTCGGCGCGCAGGGCACGCGCGGTGCGGCGGGCGTCGTCGGCGGCGCGCTGAGCGGCGCGCCGGTCCTCGTCGGCGGCGCGGGCGCGGTCCAGGCAGGTCTGGGCGCGGGCCTCGGACTCGGCAGCCTCGTCGGCCAGTTCACGCAGTTTCACCTGCCAGCCGGCGCGCTCACGGAGCCGGAAGGCGAGGCCGGCGAGGGCGTCGGCGGCGCGGCGGGCCTTCTGCGCGGCCTCCTGCCGCTCGTCGCGCACGTGTACGGCCTCGGCGGCGGCTTCCTCGGCCTCCGCGCGCGCGGTGCGCGCCTCGGCCAGTTCCGCCTCGGCCTCCTCGGCGAACGCGCGGGCCTCCTGGGCGGCCCGGGCGAGTTCGGTGAGGCGTCCGGCGGGGCAGCCCGTGCGCCAGGAGGCGAGCCGTGCGGCCAGCTCGCGGTCCTTGCCGAGCCGGGCGGCCAGGGTGCGGATCTCCTCGTCGCGCTCGGTGGCCCGCGCGCGCAGCGCCTGCCGCTCCTCGTCGGCGGCATGCTCGTCGTGCATGGCCGGGTTCGGCGGCACGAGGAAGACGTCGCCGGAGGAGGCGGAGTCGGCGGGGGGCGGGGCGAGCAGGGCGGCGGCCGTGCCGACGGCGACGGTGGAGCGGGGCAGCAGGGCGGCATCGCCGAGGGTCTCGCGGGCACGCGCGTGCGTGTCCGGGTCGGTGATGATCACGCCGTCGACCAGTTCCGGCCGGGCGGCGAGCACGCGTGCGTGGTCGGCGGGGTCGACGGACTGCGCGAGGTAGCGCCAGCCGGGCAGCGCGGGGATGCCGTGCTCGCCGAGGAACTCCACGGTGGCCAGCACGTCCGGGCCGGGCGGCAGCAGTCCGCCGTCGCCGAGCGCGCCGAGGATCCGGGCGTCGTCGGCGGCCGCGGTGCGCAGCTCGAAGAGGTGCCGTTCGGCGGAGGTGACGGCGTCGTCGAGGAGTCCGCGCAGTTCGTCGGCGAAGCGGTCCAGCTCTTCCGGGGTCAGCGGGCCGTCGACGGCGCGCGGGGTGTCGTCGGAGCCGGTTCCAGCCGCTCGGTCGCGTGGGCCGCCGTCGCCGCCGCTCGCGGGGCCGTACGGCCCTGTGTCGGCGCCGGTGTCGGCCGCCGTGCCATGGCCCGCGCCGGCCCGGATGCCGGCCGTGCCGTCGGCTCCGGTACGAGGGCCCGGCACGCCGGGCCGCCCGGCGGGGGCGCCCGGCAGGCTCAGCAGTTCCGCGAGCCGTTCCTCAGCGGCGAGGGACTCGGCGAGGCGCTGTTCGGCCTCGTGGGCCCGCTCGGCCGCGGTCGCCGCGTCCGCCGCGCGGGCCGCGGTCAGTTCCGCGCGGGACTCGGCGGAGGCCGCCTCGCGCGCGTGCTCGGTGACCTTGCGGGCGGCTTCGCGGGCCGCGTCCCAGGCGGTCACCGCGGTCTTCTCGGCGTCGCTGGCGGCGAGCGCGGCGCGGGCCGGGTCGGCGTCCGGGGCGCTGTCGTCGAGCCAGCCCGCGCGGACCGCCTCGGCGGTCTCCTGCTCGACCTCGGCGAGCCGCTGGCGCAGATGCCCGGCCTCGCTGCGGGCGCGCTGGGCCTCGGTGGCGGCGGTGGTGGAGTCGCGGTAGGCGCTGTCGCCGGTCTCCTGGAGTGCGGCGGAGCGCTCCTCTTCCTCGTTGGCGAGGGTCTCGGCGCTCTCGGCGGCCGCGTGCAGGGCTCGTACGAGGTCCACGGCGGCCTTGGCGCGGGCGGCGAGCGCCGGGGCGGCGTCCCGCTCGGCCTCCTGGATGGCGGCGGACACGCGCGCGACGCGGTCGGCGGCGGCGCGGTGGCGCAGCACGGCCTCGGCGGCCTGCCAGGCGGAGTGCAGGGTGCGGGCGTCGGCCAGCTCGCGCTTCTGCGCGGCGGCGGACTTCTCGGCGGCGGCGAGCGCCAACGAGGCATGCTGGTAGGCGAGTTCGGCGGCGATCAGGGCGCTGCGCTCGCGGGCGCCCTCGGAGTGCGTGACGGCGTACGCGGCGGCCGTGACCCGCTGGGCGAGGTCGGCGGCACGCACCCGCTCCTGCACCGCCCGCGCGGACAGTCGCCGGGCGAGGGTGCGGGTACGGTGCTCGGCGCCGGCGTGGATGTCACGCGCGCGTGAGCGGGCGTCGGCGGCTTCGACGATCCGCCCGAGCAGGTCGACGGACCCGGCGGTGAAGTCCCGTTCGGCGATCAGCTCGGCGCGCCGGCCCAGCTTGTTGCCGAAGCCGCTGACGAGGTCGGCGAGTCCGTCGGTGTCGCGGGTGTCGGTGACCGCGCGCAGCAGCAGGTCGGTGAAGTCGGAGTCCTTCTTGACCGCGAAGAGGCCGGCCGCCTCGCCCTCGTCGGCGTTCATCTCGCGCTGGTAGCGGAAGAGTTCGGGGTCGAGGCCGAGGTCGCCGAGGTGCTCGATCCAGCGGTCGTGGATCTCCTCCCAGTGCACCTCCAGGTGCGGGTAGGCCTTGCCGGCCTCCGTGAGGGCGTCGCGGAAGCCCTTCATGGTGCGACGCCGGCCCTGGGCGCCCGAGGCGCCCTCCACGGGCGGCCGTACGGCGGTGGACT
The DNA here is from genome assembly GCF_027625935.1 of Streptomyces camelliae. Lineage (NCBI taxonomy): Bacteria > Bacillati > Actinomycetota > Actinomycetes > Kitasatosporales > Streptomycetaceae > Streptomyces > Streptomyces camelliae. The sequence continues at coordinate 7,573,962 of NZ_CP115300.1, read as the reverse complement.
CGGCGACCGGAAGGTTGTCCAGGCTGAGTCCGGGTCCGGGCCGGAACGAGTACCAGGCCTCGGCGAACTTGCGCGGATCGTTGGAGACCTGCCGTCCGCGCCACTCGCTGACCTTGCCGACGACGACGCACTCGCCGGTCTGCACGTGCTGCCACTCCAGCGCGACGTGCCCGCAGTCGTCGGCGAGCAGGAACTTGCGCAGCACGCCGGAGCTGGCGCCGCCGAGCGTGTTGCGGTGGCCGGGCAGCATCACCGAGAAAATGAGCTTGAGCAGCACGGACTTGCCGCCGCCGTTCTCCAGGAACAGCACGCCCGCGGGTGCGGGCCGGCGCGGCGGGCCGGCCGGCTCCTCCTCGAAGAACTCCGCCTGCGTGGGCGCCGGATCGGGCACGGGCTCGCCCACGCCCCGCAGGTCAAGCACGGTGTCGGCGTAGCGCGCACCGGCGGGCCCGATGGAGTAGAGGCGGACCCGGGACAGCTCGTACATGGCGGACTCTCGTCGTAAGTCTTTGTAAGTCTTCGGAAAAATAAGGTCGTTGGGGGCTTCAGGAGTGGAACGGCAGCCCTGCGTCGGCCACCAGTTCCAGGTCCTCGGTGTTCTCGGCGGGCAGCAGGCTGGGGGTGCCGTCGGTCACCGGGACGACGCCCAGTTCGAGCAGTTCGGCCATGGCGGCGGCGCCGGCCATGTCGCGGACCTGGAGCTGGTAGCGGGCCGTGGTGCGGTAGGTGCCGCCGCTGTCGTCTCCGGTGCGCTGCAGGAAGCCGGAGTCGGTGAGGAAGGCCAGGGCCTTCGCGACGATGCCGGTCGTGGAGGCGGCCGGGCGGCGGGCGTCCTTCGTGGCGCCGGTGGCGCTGCGTCTGGCCCAGATCCGCCAGGCGGCCTCCAGGCCGGGCGCGTCGGTCGCCGGGTCGGTGTTCTCGCCCTGCTCCTCGGCCCGCTCCTCCAGGCGCCGGCAGGCCTGCCGTACGAAGGCGTCGACGCCGTTGACCGTGACGCGGCCGATGTAGGAGTCGTCGGCCAGGTCCTCCGGGCGCGGGAACGCCAGCGCGGCGGCGGCGAGATGGGCGAGCCCGTGCAGGAAGCGGTCGCCGGAGTCGGCGGCGGTGCGACGCGCGTAGTCGCCCATGCGGACGGCGAACACCGAGTCCTCGGCGGCGGTCACGGCCATCCCCGCGCGCGGGGAGACCTCCAGCACGACGAGGCCGAGCCCGGCGGCGACGGCGTCGGCGAGCCGCGCGAAGGCCGGGTCTTCGCGGTACCGGCGCAGCAGCTCGGTGTACTCCTGGTCGCGCGCGGGCTGCAGCTTGGGCTGCAGCCCGAAGGCGACGAGCCGCGCCGCGTCGGCGGCGTCGGCGGGGGTGACGGCGGAGCCGGCCGGCGCGGCGGCGGGCTCGGGCTCACTCCAGTCGACGTGCTCGGTCACGGCTTCGGCTCCTTGTCGCGTTCTCGCTTGCTCATGCTGCTTCCGTCCGGTCCGCGGCCATCCCCGCCGCGTCCAGCAGCGCGGTCCCCACGATCAGGTCGGCCCCGCCGAACTCGGGATCGTCCAGCTCGGTGCCGTCGTCCACGGCGAACAGCAGCTTCTCCTCGCCCTGCCGGTAGGCGGTACCGACGGCCGGGCTGGCCGCGTGGACCGCCAGCAGGGCCACCAGGTAGGCCAGATCGGGGTCCCCGGTCCGCCGGGCCTCGGCCAGCAGTCCGGACAGTCTGCGCGGCGCGTCCGCCGGCAGGTCCAGCAGCTCCATGGCGACGGCCAGTTGCTCCTCGCTGAACCGGCTGTCGTCCGGCGTGGCGATCAGGTCGGGCTCGGGCATCTCCGCACCGAGGTGCTCCCGCTCGACGGGCGGCGTCAACAGTATGTCGACGAGGTCCGCCACGCGCACGGAGACCGGCGTACGCAGCCCCGTGCCCTGGGCGAAGAACGCGTCCGTGACCCGGATCGCCTGCTCCAGGGGCAGGGGCAGGACGGGGGCGACGAGATGGCCGTACAGGTCCATTCCGGACGTCGCCGCCGACGTGGCGAAGGCCTGCCGGTCCTGCTCGGCGCGGAACAGCGGGCCTGCCTCCAGCAGGCGCGACTGGAGCTGGGTGTGCCGGCGGATGCAGTCCTTGACGATGTCGACGAGTTCGGCGGCCCGGCGCTTGTGCTCGGGCTCCTCCGTCTCGTCGCGGGCCTTGCGGATGTTGGTGAGGATCGCGTTCTCGTGGCGGTAGCGGTCGGCGACGTGGTCCAGGGCCTCGGCGATCATGTCCGGCACGGTGTTCAGCCAGTCGACCGCGCGGACGTTGCGCCGGGTGGCCTCCAAGGCGCGGCGCAGCGTCTCGGAGTACTGCACCGTGCGGTAGCGGGCCTGTTCGGCGGCGAGCTGGGCGTCGGCCAGGCGGCCGCGGCTGATCAGCACCTCCAGCTTGACCTCGGCGGCGATCTGGGCGCTGGTGACGTCGGTGTCGAGGGCGCCGACCAGGACGTTGACCGCCTCGTCCGTGGTACGCAGGTAGACGGTGCCGCCGGGACCGGGGACCTCTTCGATCAGCTTGAAGTCGTAGTCCCGGCGGACATACGTGCCGTCGGGCCCGAAGGTGCCGTACACCGCGCGGAAGCCGCGGTCGACGCTGCCGACGTTGATCAGGTTCTCCAGGACCCAGCGGGCCACGCGCTCGTGCTCGCCGGCCGGGCGGTGCGGGGCCTGGGCGGCGATGCGCGGGATCAGCCGGGCCACGATCTGCTCGTGGTCGGCGCCGGTGTCGAAGTCCATGTTGAGCGTGACGAGGTCGATGGCGGCCAGGGCCACCTCGGCCATCCCGTACACCGAGTACTCACCGGCCAGGTTGGCCTTGCGCGCGTCGAGGTCGTGCAACGGCGCGGTGCAGGCGAGCGCGCGCAGCCGACGCGCCAGCCCCTCGTCGGCGGCCGGGCCCGGAGCCGGGCGCGGCCCCGCGCTGAGCTGGGGCGGAACGCTGTCCGTCGATGCAGGCGAAGTCACGGTGCACAGACTAGGTCCTCGGTCTGACATCGACCCAAACGCCACAGAAGCGACGGGCGTCACAGACGCTCAAGAGAGCCCGGGGCTCTCCTCGCCGACCCGTCGCCGGTAGACCTCCACCACCCGCTCCAGCGAGTCGGCGAGGTAGGTCGCCAGCAGCTCCTCCGCCGCATGCCGGTCCCCGGCCCGGAGCGTGTCGAGGATCTGGCGATTGCGGGTGAGGTACGGCTCGTGCAGCCGGCGCGGGTCGTCCACGACGTGGAAGGCGAGCCGGAGTTCGGCGAAGACGCTGCGCATCAGCTCGTCGGTGCGTTCGCTGCCGGCGAGGGCGACGAGCTCGCGGTGGAAGTGGATGTTGGCGGTGCCCAGCGCCTTCCAGTCGCTCGCGGCCGCCGCCGTCGCGCCCTCGGCGACCGCCGCGGCGAGCGCGTCCAGCGGGTACGGCGGGTCGCCGAGCCCGCGGACGACGGCGCACTCGACCAGCGTGCGCGCGCGGTAGATGTCCTCGACGTCCTCGACGGTCAGGACCCGGACGAACACGCCCCGGTTGAGCTCGTGGACCAGCAGGCGTTCGTGCGTGAGCAGCCGGAAGGCCTCGCGCAGGGTGTTGCGGGACACCCCGAGCGCCCCGCCGATGCCGTCCTCCGACAGCCGGGTGCCGGGCGGGAAGTATCCCTCGGCGATACGGCCGCGGAGGATGTCCGACACCCGCTCCGCCGTGCTCGTACGCCCGAGGAGCGCCCGGTCGCCGGCCAGTCCCGTCAGCTGCTCTGCCATACGGGAATTCAATCGCAGACAGCCTGAACGAGACAACATGAGTATCGTCGGATCGTGGAACGATCCACTGTCCGAGCCTCTCACCGTCACCCGACGCCGTTCACCATCACCCCCGCGTCCTCACGGTGGGGCGCGCCGTCGGGCACCGCGGTGCGGTGCCCGACGCTGACGATACGGCGCCGCTGTGCCCCGTCGGCCGTGCCGTGGCTCTCCGGCAGCGCGGAGAGGGCCGCCGACACCGCCGCCGACGCGCTGAGGTCGAGCCGGGCGCTGGTCCCGCGGGCCTGGTGGCGCATCTCGTCGGCGGCGAGACGCAGCAGCTGGGGCAGCAGGTCCTGGCACCGCCGGACCACCCAGCCGGTGCCCGCGGTGGCGAGCCACAGCAGGCTCGCTGTGCGGGTCGGTGCGGGGAACTCCGGCTCGGGCGAGGGGGGTTCGCCGGTCGCCCGGCCCGCCTCGGCGAGCAGCGCGTGGAAGCGGACGGCGAGTTGCCGGTGCCCGCGCTCGCCCGGATGCAGCCGGTCCGCGCTCCACAGGGCCCGGTCGGTGATCCAGGTCCCGCCCGTCGCGTGCAGGTGGACGGCGCCGTACCGCTCGGACAGCGCGTGGACGACGGTGTTGACCGCCCGTTGCCGGCGGGCCAGCGGGCGGGCCAGGGCGCCCGGGAGGCCCAGCATCGCGCCGGGGTCGGGCAGGCAGGCGGTGAGCAGGGTGGCGCCCTGCCGGGTGAGGGCGGCGTAGACCTCGTCGAGGTGATCGGTGACCGCGCGGATGTCGAAGGTGTGCCGCAGGGTGTCGTTGACGCCGATGACCACGGAGGCCACGTCCGGGCGGAGTTCGAGGGCGGCCGGGGTCTGCCGCTCCCGCACGTCCCGGGTCTGCGCCCCGCTGACGGCGAGGTTGGTGAACTCCACCTCCCCGGCCAGCGACGGCGCCAGCAGCGCGGCCCAGCCCCGCCACCCGTCGCCGACGGGGTCGCCCACGCCCTCGGTCAGCGAGTCACCGAGGGCGACGAAACGGACGGGTCTCATGCCACGCCCTCCGGCACGGTGCGGCCGGTGACACGCAGGGGCTTCACAGGGTTGAGCACCTCGGCGTCGTGGGCCGCCAGGAACGCCTCCACCGCCGTACCCCAGCCGAAGCACTCCGCACGCGCGCGTGCCGCCTCGCGGCGCTCGCACTCGCCCCGCTCCAGCAGCATGTCGACGGCGTCGGCGAAGGCCTCGCCCCGGTCGGCGGCGGTGGCGCCCGCGGACCCGATCACCTCGGGCAGCGCGGAGGACGCGCTCGCCACGACGGGCGTGCCGCACGCCATGGCCTCCAGGGCGGCCAGCCCGAAGGTCTCGGCGGGCCCGGGGGCGAGGGCGACGTCGGCGGACGCCTGGAGCGCCCCGAGCACGGCCCGGTCGGAGACGTGCCCCAGGAAGGTCACCGGCAGCCCCCGCTCCCGCGCGCGCTGCTCCAGCCGGGCCCTGAGCGGTCCGTCCCCGGCGACCACGAGCACCGCCCGCCGCCCGCGTCGTATCAGCGCGTCGAGGGCGTCCAGAGCGGTGCCGGGGCGCTTCTCGACGGACAGCCGGGAACACATCACGAGCAGTGCCTCGTCCCCGCGCGCGTGCAGGGTGCGCAGGCCCGGGTCGCGCAGTGCGGGGTGGCGTTCCATCAGGTCGACACCCAGGGGGGCGCGTACGACGTTGCGCGCGCCGATGCGCACGAACTCGCGCTCGGCGAACTCCGTGGTGCACACCACCCGCGAGTAGACGTGCGCGGTACGGGTGTTGAGGGCGTCGGCGGCCTTGCGGGAGAGGTTCTCGGACAGGCCCCAGGTGCGCAGCACGCCGTCGGCGGTCTCGTGGGAGACCATCACGGCGGGCACGCGCGCGCGGCGGGCCCAGCGGCCGGTCCAGCGCAGGGTCGTGCGGTCGGAGACCTCCAGCCGGTCCGGGGCCAGCTCCTCCAGGAGGGCGGCCACGCGCCGCTTGTCGGTGAGGAGGCGGTAGCCGCCGGTGCCGGGCAGCAGCGGGCCGGGCAGGGTGATGACCCGGCCCTGCTCGGTGTCCTCGTCGGTGTGCCGTTCGCCGGGCACGATCAGCACCGGGTCGTGACCGGCCGCCCGGAAGCCCTTGCCCAGTTCACGCAGGGCGGTGCGCAGGCCGCCGGAGGCGGGGGCGACGAAGTTGGCGAGGCGGACGATGCGCAGGGACGGACCGGTCATGCCGCCACCACCGCCCTGCGGGCCGCGAGGACGTCGTCGTAGTGACCGATGAGCTGGTCACCGACGGCGGCCCAGGTGCGGCCCTCGACCATCGTGCGGGCGGCGAGGCCGTACGCGGCCCGCCGGTCGGGGTCGGCGGCCAGGGTGCGCACGGCCTCGGTCACGGCGGCGGCGTCGCACGGCGGCACGAGCAGTCCGGTGCGCTCGTGGGCGACCAGGTCGAGCGGTCCGCCGGCGGCGGGCGCGACGACCGGGACTCCGCTGGCCATGGCCTCCTGGACGGTCTGGCAGAACGTCTCGAAGGGGCCGGTGTGCGCGAAGAGGTCCAGCGAGGCGAAGATCCGGGCGAGGTCGTGGCCGGTGCGGCGGCCGAGGAAGACGGCGCCGGGCAGGGCCTCGGTGAGGTGGGCGTGGCTCGGCCCGTCGCCGACGACCACGACCTTGACGCCCTGAAGTCCGCAGACGCCGGCGAGCAGTTCGACGTGCTTCTCGGGGGCGAGCCGGCCGACGTAGCCGACGATCAGCTCGCCGTTCGGGGCGAGTTCGCGACGCAGTGCCTCGTCGCGATGCTCTGGCTTGAAACGTACGGTGTCCACGCCGCGTGGCCAGAGCCGGACCCGGGGCACGCCGTGTGCCTCCAGGTCGGTGAGGGCGGCGCTGGAGGGGGCCAGGGTGCGGTCGGCGGCGGCGTGCACGGAGCGGATCCGCCGCCAGGCGGCCGCCTCTCCGGCGCCCATGTACGTACGCGCGTACCCGGCGAGATCGGTCTGGTAGACGGCCAGTGCGGGGATGCCGAGCCGGGCGGCGGCGGCCATGCCACGGACGCCGAGGATGAAGGGGCTGGCGAGATGGACCAGGTCAGCGCGGTGGTCGAGCAGTGCCGCGGCGAGGCGTCGGCTGGGGAGGGCGACGCGGACCTGGGGGTAGCCGGGGAGGGGGAGGGAGGGGACACGGACGACCGGGCACGGGGCGTCCGTGTCCGGCGCGCTGCCGGGAGCTGGGGCCGGCGCGACGACGAGCGGGGAGTGACCGCGATCTACGAGGTGCCGGGCGGTCTGGAGCGCGCAGTGGGCCACGCCGTTCACATCGGGGGGAAAGGATTCGGTCACGATGACGACACGCATATGGGTGTTGTCGCCGCGCTGGACGTGGCCGCGTCAACGTCGATCTTTCCGTCCGGGGAACGTCCCATGAGCGTTGGGCTGCACACCCGAGCGGGTCAGACGGCCGTCATGGCCGCCTGACCCGCAGGTCATCCGGTGTTCACCCGGCGGGCGGCGGTCCGCCCGTTCCGTACGCGCGCGTGGGGTGGGTTACGCGCGCGTGGGGATCAATCACCGGCGGCGTCGGGGCCGAAGCGGCTGCGTACCGCCGTCTGTACCTCCGCCTCCTCGGCCGGATCGGCGGCCAGGCGGCGCAGGCGCTCCACGACGCGGGCGTCACCGGTCTCGGCGTGCCGGGCGGCGATCTCGCGGGTGGTCTCCTCGCAGTCCCACAGGCACTCGACGGCGAAGCCGGTGGCGAAGGAGGGGTCGGTGGCGGCCAGGGCGTGGGCGGCGCGGCCCCGGAGATGGGAGGAGGCCGTCTCGCGGTAGATGTGCCGCAGCACGGGGGCCGCGCAGGCGATGCCGAGGCGGCCGGCGCCGTCGACGAGGGTCCACAGGGTGGGTGCGTCGGGGCCTTCGCCGCGTACGACCTCGCGCAGGGCGCCGAGGACCAGATCCTTGTCGCGCGCGCCGCCCCGGCAGGCGAGCATGCGCCCGGCGGCGGCGCCGAGGGGGTCGGGGCGCTGGGCCCAGCGACGGGCGCGGTCGACGGCGGCGACGCTGCGCATCCGTTCGAAGGCGTCCACGGCGGCCTCCACGACGACCGTCGTGCCGTCGGCGACCGCGGCCTCGATCAGGCCGAGGGCCTCGGGGTCGTTGCTGTCGGCGAGGTAGCGCAGTGCGGTGCAGCGGGCCGCGTCGGTGCCGGTGCGGGCGGCTTGGACGATCTCCGGCCGGTCCTCGGGGCCGGCCACGGCGACCAGACAGCGGGCGGCCGGCACATGGAGGGCGGCGCCGCGGTCCATGCCCGCTTGCGCCCACTCGAAGACGGCGCGCACGCTCCAGCCGGGCCGGGGACCGGTGGGCCGCATCTGCCGCTGCCAGCGGTCGAAACAGCCGGTCTCCTGCGCGGCACGCACACGCGTGGCGATCGATTCGCGCGGGTCCTCCGCCCACAGCCGCCACGGGCGTGGCTCGAAGGCGTCCCGGACGGCGGCGGCCAGCTCGGCCTCGCCCTCGGCATCGGTGCCGAAGCGGGCCAGCACGGGCGCGGCGAGGGCGCGCAGGCCCGCGTCGTCGTCTCTGAGGGCCAGTTCGTCCAGGGCCCAGGCCCAGTTGCTGCCGTGGGCGGCGTACCGGCGCAGCAGGGCGAGCGCGTCCAGCCTGCCGTAGGAGGCGAGGTGCCCGAGCACGGCGAGGGTGAGGCCGGTGCGGGACTCGTCGGCGTCGAGAACGTCCTCGGGGCCGAAGAGGTGGGCCTCGATGGCGTCCAGTTCGCCGTTCAGGTCGAGGTAGAGGCGGGCGTAGTAGAGCGAGCGGTTCTCCACCTGCCAGTCCTGGCGGGGGTCACGGAGCACACATTGGTTCAGTGCCGCGAGCGCTTCCGCGCGGGGCGCGGTGAGCGCGTGCAGCGTGCCGTCGCCGCGGCCCCGCTGCAGCAGGCCGAGCAGCGTACCGCTCGGCGCTATGAACGGATCGAACATGGGAAACAGCCTCACATCAAGCGTCGACGCAACCGGGGAACACGCACTACCTGGCCGCGTGACACAACGTCGGAGCGCCCGCCGTCTCTTGCTTGTTGTAGACCATTTCTCTCTGCCTCTCGTCGGTGGCCCATGCGGACCGCATCACGGCCCGCGCGGTGCGGCAACAGCTGCCCAGCCATCGCGTCCGTGAATCACGTCGTCATGATGACCCGCGGTGTGAGCTGCCGCGACCGTATTTCCGGCGGCCCTTTACCGCCTCCCCCGTTTTCCTTGTCGTGCCTGGTCAGGACATGTGCATCAGTGTGTGCCGAACAGTTCCAGGAGGTCGGTCTTGCCGAACATCCGGGCGGTGTCGACGGCCGAGGGCGTGCCCGCGGCGGGGTCGGCGCCGCCTTCCAGGAGCGCCTTGATGACGTCGGTCTCGCCCTTGAAGACCGCCCCCGCGAGCGGAGTCTGGCCTCGGTCGTTGACGTGGTCCGCGGCAGCGCCGCGGGTGAGCAGCGCGCGCACCGTGCCGGCGTGGCCGTGGTAGGCGGCGAGCATCACCAGGGAGTCGCCGCGGTCGTTGGTGAGATTGGCCGGAACACCCGCGTCGACGTACGCCACGAGCGCCTCGGTCTGCCCCTGCCGGGCCAGATCGAAGATCTTGGTCGCCAGCTCCACGACCTCGGGGTCGGGGGCTTCGCTCATCGGCCGGACCGCCTCTCCTGGAAACTTCGGGGACTGCAGGGAGCGTACGGCAGCGAGCGGAACACAGCCGTACGAGTGAATCGTCAGCGTACTGGCTCGCGCGGCACATGACCCGATGTGCCCGAGGTAAAGATCGCGTGCAGTCCCGCCCGGGCCATCGACCCTGGTCAACCCGGCCGAACCCGCCGCCGTTCGGGGGAAATCGCCCAGATTTCACCCAATTGCACCTTTTATCGTATGGATACATCCTGTGATTCTGGAAGAACTCATGGTGACTGTCCCCTCTCGACACCAGGAGGTCTCAAATGATCCTCTCCATGTCCGGCGTCATGATTCTCGGCGTCATCGTCTTCCTGTTCTTCCGCAAGGACGGACTCAAGGGCTCGCATGCCACGGTCACGGCCCTGTTCGGCTTCTACCTGGCCAGCACAGGCATCGCCCCGAGCATCAAGGCCGGCGGCGAGAGCCTGGCGAGCCTCCTCGGCGGCATCAAGTTCTGACCCCGCCCGTCCCGCCCGCACGCATCGTCAGGAGACAGCAGTGGCCCGGCGCCCTCTCCCCCGCATTCTGAGCAAAGACAGCGCCCAGATCGCCCGGACGCAGATCGCCCGGAGCCGGGAGCTGGCCCGGACGGCGGCCGACAGTGCCACCGATGTCCTCCACCCGCTGATCACCGTCACGCGCGGCATGCGCCGGCTGGCCTCGGCCGGGCGGCGCAGGTGGGCGGACACCCCCAAGGACAAGCGTGGGCCGCTGCTGTTCCTGGTGGCCTCCGTGGTCCTGGTCGTGGCGCTGATGCCGTACGGCCCGCTGCTCGCCGTCATCACCGTGATGGCGACGGCGGCCTGGCACGGCCGTGACCGCGCCGAGCCGGTCCCGGAGGGGCCGGACGAGTCCCAGATCGCACGGCTCCAGTCCCTCTACGAGGCGCTGGTGCCGTACTTCTCCAGCCCCGAGGACCCGGCGCCGCTGTACGCGCACGGCGGGGAGTGGGAGAAGGCCTTCACGGCGACCGGGTTCGACGACGACGGACGCGTCGCCCATCTCGCGATCCGCTACCCCGCCTACTTCCCGGACGGCGAGCCCGAGGCCCGCGCGCGGATCGAGCAGCTGCTCACCGCGAAGGCCGGGCGGGGCCGCGAGTATCACTTCGCGTGGGACGAGGAGGGCAACCGGCTCACCGTCACCGTCCTCGCCCCGCTGCCCACCGACATCGCCGCCCAGCACTTCGTGACCGCGCCGGGCGAGACCGTGCTCGGTTTCACCGATCCCAGTGAGGTCCAGCGCACGCTGCCCCTCGCCTACGGAGAGGAGCAGATCGACGTGCCGCCGGTCGTCTGGCGCACCGGCATGCGCTCCACCGAACCGCATCTGCTGGCCCTGGGCCAGCCCGGCAGCGGTACGTCGACCCTGCTGCGCTCCCTCGCCCTGCAGGCCCTGCGGTACGGCGACGTCCTGATCGTCGACGGCGGCGGCACCGGCGAGTACACGTGCCTGACCGGCCGCGACGGCGTCCTGGCCGTGGAGTGCGCGCTCCCCGGCGCCCTGGCGAGCCTGGAGTGGGCCACCCAGGAGACCGAGCGCCGGCTCATCGCGATCAACGTCTCCCGGCAGGCGGGCGACCCGCCGCCGGCGGACTCCAGACGGCCGCTCTGGATCCTCCTCGACCGCCCGTCCGTCTTCGCGCACCTCGCGGCCTCGGAGGGCCGCCAGGACCCGCAGACCCTGCTCCAGGTGCCGCTCCGGCACGGCCGCGCGGCGAACGTGACCGTCGTCGTGGCCGAGCAGTTCGACGGCGCGGAGTCACTGTGCGAAGCGGTACGCCAGCACACGCGCGCGCGTGTCGTCCTCGGCACCGCCGCGCCCCGCCAGGTGGAGGCGGTCCTGGGCGCCCCGCCGCACACGACACCGCTGAGCCACGTGCCACCGGGGCGCGGCTACGCCCGCCTGGGCTCCGGCCCCGTGCACCGGCTCCAGGTGCCCCGCACACCGGACCCGTACGACGACGCCACGAGCGACGCCGACCGGGCCGCTGTGCTGGACCTGCTGCCGCCCAGGACCACGGCGGTGGAGGCGCGGCCGACAGATCTGACCAAGCCGGCGGTGACTGCGGAGGCTGTGGGGGCGGAGACCTCGTAGGGCACCGTCCGCCAGGGCCGGCCGGGGGCGCGGCGCACGCCCTACGCCACAAACGTGCGCGGCGCCTCCGCTCCCCCCGTCGCCCCCGACTCCACCAGCCGAGCCGCCGCGGCGAGCCGTACCGCCGCCTCCTCCGCCACCGCTCCCCCGACGGTGAACGGCAGCCGCACATAGCCCTCGAACGCACCGTCCACGCCGAAGCGGGGCCCGGACGGGACGCGGACGCCGGTCCGCTCACCCGCCTCGGCGACCCGGGAGCCGGAGAGGCCGCCCGCGCGGACCCACAGGGTCAGACCGCCCTGCGGCACCTCGAAGTCCCAAGTGGGCAGCTCGCGGCGGAGCGCGGCCACCAGCGCGTCCCGGTTCTCCCGGGCCTGAGCGCGGCGCAGTTCCACCGCCTGCTCCCAACCACCCGTGCTGAACAGCCAGTTGACGGCGAGCTGCTCCAGCACCGGCGTCCCCAGGTCGGCGTACGCCCGCGCGGCGACCAGGCTGCGGATCACGTCCGGCGCCGCGCGCACCCACCCGATGCGCATGCCCGCCCAGAACGCCTTGCTGGCCGAACCCACCGTGATCACCGTGGAGCCGGCCGGGTCGAACCCGCACACCGGACGCGGCATGCCCGGCCGGCCGATCTCGTCGTCCAGCCACAGCTCCGTCATCGTCTCGTCGGCGACGAGCACCGTACCGGCCGAGCGCGCCGCGTCCACCAGCCGGCGCCGCTGGTCCTCGTCGGCGAGCGCGCCGGTGGGGTTGTGGAAGTCGGCGACGACGTAGGCGATGCGCGGCGCGGCCTCACGCAGCACCTGGCGCCAGCGGTCCATGTCCCAGCCGGTGAGGCCCTCGGCCATGGCGACGGGGACCAGCCGGGCGCCGGTCTCGCGCATCAGCTGGAGGATGTTGGCGTACGACGGGGACTCGACCGCGATGCGCTCACCGCGGCCCGCGAAGAGATGGCAGATCGCGTCGATGGCGCCCATCGCGCCGGTCGTCACCATGATCTGCTCGGGCATCGTGGGGATCCCGCGCGCGGTGTAGCGCTCGGCGATCATCGCGCGCAGGGCGGGGAGCCCGGCCGGGTAGTCGCCGTGCGTGTGGGCGTACGGCGGCAGCTCCTCCAGGGCGCCCTGCACGGCCCGGGTCAGCCAGGGCTCGGGGGCCGGGAGCGAGGCGCAGCCGAGGTCGATGACCGAGCCGAGCGCCTCCGGGGGGAGGGGTTCGAGGCCACGGGCCGGAATCGGGTTCCCCGCGGGTACGGCGGTCCAGCTGCCGGCGCCGCGACGGGACTCCAGGAAGCCCTCGCTGCGCAGGGCCTCGTAGGCGGCCGCGACGGTGGTGCGGCTCACGGACAGGGCGAGGGCGAGTTCGCGTTCGGCGGGGAGACGTGCGGCCACCGGCACGCGGCCTTCGAGCACCAGCAGCCGGATGCCGTCGGCCAGGGCGCGGTAGGCCGGCGGGCGGCGGGTGCCGGGCCCGGCCGGGCGGTCCTGCTGGGAGTTCAGCAGCCGGGCGAGTTGCGCGGCACCCATCGCAGAGGTCCACTGCGCCATGACAATCAGTCCACCTTCCCCGAATTGGCCATGGATGGCTCTTCATCCCAAGCCACAGAGTGACATGCGTCAGGCCACCGCCACCACCCAGGGGGGTATCTCATGTCCGCTCCCGGCCATCCCGACCGTCCCGGCCATCTCGGACGCCGGCTGGTCCAGCTGTACGCCGGGCTCGCGCTGTACGGCGGGAGTGCCGCGCTGCTCCTGCGGGCGGGCCTGGGCATGGAGCCCTGGGGCGTACTGCATCAGGGGCTCGCGGAGCTGACCGGGCTGACCATCGGCGTGGTGTCGATCGTCGTGGGCGCGGCGGTGCTGCTGCTGTGGATCCCGCTGCGCCAGCGCCCGGGGCTGGGCACGGTCTCCAACGTCTTCGCCGTCGGCCTGGCCATGGACGGCACGCTCGCGCTGGTCCCGGACGCGCACTCGCTCGCCGTACGGATCCCGCTGCTGGTCGCGGGCATCGTGCTGAACGGCGCGGCGACGGGCCTGTACATCTCCGCGCGCTTCGGGCCCGGCCCCCGCGACGGGCTGATGACGGGGCTGCACCGGCGTACCGGCCGCTCGATCCGGCTGATCCGGACGGCGATCGAGGTGACCGTCGTGGTCACCGGGTTCCTCCTGGGCGGCACGGTCGGCGTGGGCACCCTGCTGTACGCGGTGTCCATCGGCCCCCTCGCCCAGCTCTTCCTGCGGGTGTTCGCCGTCCCGGCGGCATCGACCCGAAGCACGGTCGTTGCCGAAGCGACACCGGAAGGGGTGATACTGCGACCGTGACCCTCACGACACCCTCGCGGCGCCACCCGTACCTCGACCACCCGGGCCCCATAGCCTTCGCCCACCGGGGCGGGGCCGCCGACGGCATCGAGAACACCGTGGCGCAGTTCCGGCGCGCGGTCGAGATGGGCTACCGGTACATCGAGACCGATGTGCACGCCACGGCGGACGGCCGGCTCGTCGCCTTCCACGACTCGACCCTGGACCGGGTCACCGACGGCGCGGGCCGGATCGCGGAGCTGCCGTGGGAGGACGTGCGGCACGCGCGCGTGGACGGCCGTGAACCGGTACCGCTGTTCGAGGAGTTGCTGGAGACCTTCCCCGAGGTCCGCTGGAACGTCGACGTCAAGGCGGAGCCCGCCCTGCGGCCCCTGCTCGACCTGATCGAGCGCATGGACGCCTATGACCGGGTCTGCGTCGGCTCCTTCTCCGAGGCACGGGTGCTGCGTGCCCAGCGGCTGGCCGGGCCGCGCCTGGCCACCTCGTTCGGCACCCGCGGAGTGCTCAGCCTGCGGCTGCGCTCATGGGGTCTGCCGGCCGCCGTGCGCCGCTCCGCCGTCGCCGCGCAGGTGCCCGAGGCCCAGTCGGGCGTGCCGGTGGTCGACCAGCGCTTCGTCCGCGCCGCCCACGCGCGCGGGCTGCACGTGCACGTGTGGACGATCAACGAACCGGCGCGCATGCACCGGCTCCTGGACCTGGGTGTCGATGGCATCATGACCGATCACATCGACACGTTGCGCGAGGTCATGGAGGACCGCGGCGTCTGGGTCTGACCGGCCCGGCGGCGGCCCGAGCCTTCGCAGGAGCACGGGGAAGCGAGGGCACGGGTGGGAATCGACACCGTGCGCACGGGGACGGCGGACGAGACCGCCGCCCTCAGGCGCGAGCAGCGCGGCTGGTACGTCTACGACTGGGCCTGCTCGGTCTATTCGACCAGCGTGCTCACCGTCTTTCTGGGGCCCTACCTCACGGCGGTCGCCGAGCGGGCCGCGGACTCGGACGGCTACGTGCATCCGCTGGGCGTCCCGGTCCGGGCGGGCTCCTTCTTCGCCTACTCGGTCTCCCTCTCGGTGATCCTCGCCGTCGTGCTGATGCCGCTCGTGGGCAGCGCGGCCGACCGTGCGGGCCGTAAGAAACCCCTGCTCGCGGCGGCGGCGTACACCGGGGCGGCCGCGACCACGGGCATGTTCTTCCTCGACGGCGACCGGTATCTGCTCGGCGGGGTGCTCCTCGTCGTGGCCAACGCGGCGCAGTCCGTCGGGATGATGCTCTACAACTCCTACCTGCCGCAGATCGCCCCGCCCGAGGAGCGTGACGCGATCTCCTCGCGGGGCTGGGCCTTCGGCTACGCGGCGGGCTCCTCGGTCCTGGTCGCCAATCTGGTGCTGTACTCGGCGCACGGCTCCTTCGGCCTGACCGAGACGGCCGCCGTGCGCATCTGTCTGGCCGCGGCGGGCCTGTGGTGGGGCGCGTTCACGCTCGTACCGCTGCGCAGGCTGCGCGACCGGCACGCGCGCGTGGAGCGCGCCCCCGCGGCACCCGGGCTGCGTCAGCTCGCGGCCACGGTCGCGGACATGCGCCGGCGTCCGCTGACGCTGGCGTTCCTGCTGGCGTACCTGATCTACAACGACGGCATCCAGACGGTGATCTCCCAGGCGTCGATCTACGGCTCCCAGGAGCTGGGGCTCGGGCAGTCGACGCTCATCGCGGCGGTGCTGCTGGTGCAGGTGCTGGCCGTGGCCGGGGCGCTGGCGATGGGCCGGCTGGCGCGGACGTACGGCGCGCAGCGCACGATCCTGGGCTCGCTGGTGGCCTGGACGCTCACGCTGGCCGCCGGCTACTTCCTGCCCGCGAAGGCACCGGTGTGGTTCTTCGTGCTGGCCTCCGGGATCGGTCTGGTCCTCGGCGGCAGCCAGGCACTGTCCCGGTCGCTGTTCTCCCATCTCGTGCCGCCCGGCAAGGAGGCCGAGTACTTCTCGGCGTACGAGCTGAGCGACCGCGGGATGAGCTGGCTCGGGCCGCTGCTGTTCGGCGTGACCTATCAGCTGACCGGAAGCTACCGCTCGGCGATCATCTCGCTGGTGGCCTTCTTCGTGATCGGTTTCGCCCTGCTCGCCCGGGTTCCGGTGCGGCGGGCGATCGCGGAGGCCGGCAACCCTGTCCCGGAGAAGATCTAGTCCGGGAGATTCCGGTATCGATTTAGCGTTCAAGGGGAAAGGGCGGTAGTGTACGCGTTTGGCCTGCCAGGCGTACCGTTACTGCGCGTCAAAGAAGCCGAAACGCTGGGTGACATCTGCTAGCAGATGTGACAAACCGGGCGCCGGTGGGTACAACAAGGGGCGGCTACGACGGCGACGCATGACCCGGAACGGGACTCGGAACGGGAATCTTTACCGCCGACCGGACGTTGACCGGATGACGACGACAGCGACACCTGTCCTGTGGGCGACAAGCCCGGGAGGCACGATTCATGAGTGAGCGAGCTCTTCGCGGTACGCGCCTCGTGGTGACCAGCTACGAGACGGACCGCGGTATCGACCTGGCCCCGCGCCAGGCCGTGGAGTACGCATGTGAGAAGGGGCACCGTTTTGAGATGCCCTTCTCGGTCGAGGCGGAGATCCCGCCGGAGTGGGAGTGCAAGGTCTGCGGGGCCCAGGCACTCCTCGTCGATGGCGACGGCCCTGAAGAGAAGAAGGCCAAGCCCGCGCGTACCCACTGGGACATGCTGATGGAGCGGCGCACCCGTGAGGAGCTCGAAGAGGTCCTTGAGGAGCGTCTGGCGGTTCTGCGCTCGGGGGCGATGAACATCGCCGTTCACCCCCGGGACAGCCGTAAGTCCGCATAGCGCTGCAGACGAGCACACCGCGGGCGCCGTACGTGAGGTCCACGTACGGCGCCCGCGGTTTTCGTATGCGATCAAAGGCGCTCAGCGCGTCAGCGGAGGGTACTGCTCCCCGGGCTCCGGCCGGTCCTCGCGGATGACCTCGCCCTGCACCACCTTGCCGTCGGGGCGGTGGATGCGGACCTGCTGGAAGGCGTCGCCGAGGCTGCCCGGGGCCGCCGTGCGCAGCCGTTTGTCGAGGGCGTTCTCGGTGAAGCGGCTCACGGCCTTCTGGACCGGGGGCAGGAGCAGCAGGAGGCCCGCCGCATCGGAGACCAGGCCCGGGATCATCAGCAGCAGGCCGCCGAGCATCATCAGGCCGTTGCCCTCGCCGCGCGCCGGGGAACCGCCGCGCTGCAAGGCCTCGTTGAGACTCCGGAACGCGCGGCGGCCGGCCCGCTTGATGACCACGGAGCCGGCCATGAAACCCGTGACGAGCAGCAGGAACACGCCCAGACCGCCGATCACGCCCGCGACCAGGGTCAGCAGCCAGATCTCCAGCACCAGCCACGCGGCCACCCCCAGCGGCAGATACCTGCGCAGCCGGGAGCGCCGGGGCCGGGTGGTGGGCGGATGGAGGGGAGCGCCAGTCGTCATGCTCCCAGTGTGCCTGGCGGCCCCTCAGTGCGGGATAAGGGGCCGCTCCGCCTCGACCGGGCGACGAGCGCTAGGCCCGCTTGCCCTTGCCCTTGAGCTTGGCGACGCGGTCCTTGGCGCCCCAGGCGGTGACCCGCCACAGGGCCTCGACGAGGATGTCCTTGCTCATCTTGGAGTCGCCGAGTTCGCGCTCGACGAACGTGATCGGGACCTCGACCACGGTGAAGCCGGCCTTGACCGCGCGGCGCGCCAGGTCGACCTGGAAGCAGTAGCCCTGCGAGGCGACCTCGTCCAGGCCCAGGCCCTCAAGCGTCTCGCGCCGGAAGGCCCGGTAGCCGCCGGTGATGTCGCGCAGCGGCAGATCGAGCGCGAAGCGGGAGTAGAAGCTGCCGCCGCGGGAGATGAACTCGCGGGACTTGGGCCAGTTGACGACCCGGCCGCCGGGCACCCAGCGGGAGCCGAGCACCAGGTCGGCGTTCTTGAGGGCGGTGAGCAGGCGGGGCAGCTCCTCCGGCTGGTGGGAGCCGTCCGCGTCCATCTCGACCAGCACGCCGTAGTCACGCTCCAGACCCCAGCGGAAGCCCGCGAGGTAGGCGGCGCCGAGGCCTTCCTTGCCCTTGCGGTGCATCACCTGGACGTTGGCATCGTCGGCGGCCAGCTCGTCGGCGAGCTTGCCCGTGCCGTCGGGGCTGTTGTCGTCCGCGATCAGCACGTGCGCATCAGGGACGGCCTTGCGTACCCGGCCCACGATGGTCTTGATGTTCTCCGCCTCGTTATAGGTCGGGATGATCACCAAGGCCGTGCCGAGCGGGCCGAACTGCCTTCCCTGGGCCTTGGCCTCAAGGGTCCCGTCGCCGTCGTTCACTGCTGCCCCTTCTGGTCGTACGCAGGGGTCCACCCTAGTGGTCGCCGACAGGCGGGTCGCACCCGCATGGGTCGTACGGGGGTGTCGATTCCACAAGAGTGGGGTAAGAGCGCGTATTAGGGCACCTTACAACGTCCACGGGCGGCGCCTTCCCGCCCCTGAGGGAGCTCTTGCCGCTACGGATGGGGGCCCGGCGCCCTTCGGGCCGACCTGGGACCCGCTGGCTGCGGATCGACCGAAAGCCGTTGTCTACTGAGCGCCCGGGCCCCACCCGGGTCACACCTTGCCGACTGGCCGGAACGTTCCCTCGTCGGCGCGGGCGCTGAGCCTGGCTCCCAGTGACGGTGCCCCGGTGCGGCACACCGTCCCTGACCCAGCGGCGCTGCGACGAGTGGCGTGAACGCTCTCCGGTCGGGCGTCCGGTGGTGGACTCGGACGAACCTACCGGCCTGCGGGCGCCGACTGTCAACACCCCTCTGACCTGCTACGACGACTCGGGCGCCGGGTCCGCCGAGGAGGATGCGCAGGTCGGGCGGCGCGGTGGTGGCGACCGCCCGGCGCCGCGCCACCCCCGTAGATCACTCGCCCGGCCGTACGAACACCGTCCGTCCGCCCACCACCGTGCGCAGGCAGACCGGCAGGTCGTGGCCCGGGGTGAGATCGGGGAGGCCGGGGGTGCCGGAGCGCGGGTCGGTGGACCAGCGGGCCACCCGGTCGTCGGGCGCCTGGACGATCAGCTCGTCGGTGCGCCAGACGGCGTAGTCGGCGGGGGCGCCCGGCACCAGGACCCCCGCGTCGTCGCGGCCCACCGCCCGCCAGCCGCCCCGCGTGTGTGCCGTGAACGCCGCGCGCACGGAGACCCGGTGCTCAGGCGTGTGATGGAACGCGGCGGCGCGCACGGTGCCCCACGGGTCGAGCGGGGTGACCGGGCTGTCGGAGCCGAAGGCGAGCGGCACACCGGCTCGCAGCAGGGCCGCGAAGGGGTTCAGGGAGCGGGCCCGCTCGGCGCCCAGCCGGCGGGCGTACATGCCGTCCTCGCCGCCCCACAGGGCGTCGAAGGCGGGCTGCACGGAGGCGATCAGGCCCAGTTCGGCGAAGCCGGCGACGGTCTCAGGGGTGAGCATCTCGGCGTGCTCGACGCGGTGGCGGGCGCCGCGGATCCGCGCGAGGCCGAGCTTCTCGGCGGCGGCCCGCACGCCGTCCACGACGGCGGTGACGGCGGCGTCGCCGATGGCGTGGAAGCCGGCCTGGAGCCCCGCCTCGGTGCAGACGACGACATGGGCGGCGACGGCCTCGGCGTCCAGGTAGGCGGTGCCGGTGTGGGCGGCGTCGGCGTACGGCTCGTGCAGACAGGCGGTGTGCGAGCCGAGAGCGCCGTCGGCGAACAGGTCACCCGCTGCGCCCACGGCGCCGAGGTCCCGTGCCCGCTCCACGTTCTGTTCGGCCCAGTAGCCGGCCACCCGGGGGCCGAGCTCCTCGGCGGCCAGCTTCAGCAGGCCGGTGAAGTCGTCCTCGGAGGAGATGTGCGGGCCGCCGCACTCGTGCACCGAGCCGATGCCGAGAGAGGCCGCGTGGGCCAGGGCGGTGCGCTGGGCCTCGGCGCGCTGGGCCGGGGTGATGGCGCCGAGCGCGGCCTGGCGTACGGCGTGGTGGTCGTCCTTGGTGAGCGGGGCGTCCGTGCGCGGGATGTCGCCGGGGACGAGGTCCAGCAGGGCGGTGCTGACGACCGCCGAGTGGACATCGATGCGGGAGAGGTAGAGCGGCCGGCCGCCGGTGGCCTCGTCGAGCTCGGCGCGCGTCGGCGGACGGCCGCCGGGCCAGCGGGCGGCGTCCCAGCCGTGGCCCAGCAGGACGCGGTCGTCCGGGCGGGCGGCGGCGAACGCGCGGACCAGGGCGAGGGCCGCGTCCAGCGAGGGGGCCGTGGAGAGGTCGAGGCCGGTCAGGGCGAGGCCGGTGGCGGTGGTGTGCACATGTGCGTCGGTGAAGGCCGGGGTGACGAGAGCACCGTCGAGGTCGATCACCTCGTCCACGCCGTCGGCGAAGGCGTCGGCCGCACCCTCGGAGCCGACCCAGGCGACCTGGCCGGCCTCCACGACCATCGCGGTCGCGAACGGGTCAGCGGGACTGTGCACCTCGCCGCGGCGCAGGAGGACGGTCTTGGGGGGCTCGGCGGTGCGCTCACTCATAGCCGACAGTTTCTCTCGCCGTCGAGGCGGAGTCGCACCTGGGGCGGCGGCCTGGGTCAGACCTTCGGCGGGCGCGCCTCGTACGGCGTCGAGAGCACCACCGTCGTCCGGGTCGACACACCCGCGAGGCTGCGCAGCCTGGCCAGGAGTTCCTCCAGTTCGTGCGGGGTCGCCACGCGGACTTTGAGGATGTAGTTCTCGTCGCCGGCGACGCTGTGGCAGGCCTCGATCTCGGGGACGCCGGCGAGGCGGTCCGCGATGTCGTCGGGGGCGCTGGGGTCGAACGGTTTCACCGAGATGAAGGCGGTGAGCGGCAGTCCGACGGCCTCCGGGTCGACCACCGCGGCATAGCCACGGATGACGCCACGCTGTTCCAGCCGCCGCACCCGCTGGTGCACGGCCGACGTGGACAGGCCCGTGGCCTTGCCCAGGTCTGTGTAGCTCATCCGCCCGTCCGTGACGAGCAGCTGCACGATCTGTCGGTCCAGCTCCTCCATGGCGCCAAAACCTACAGTGCGCTTGATCCCCTGGGATAGCCGAGAGCGCAGGTCATAGCCGGTTCGATACAAAAAGCGGCGCGAAACGCCCACCGTGCGCACCTGCACATGGCATGTGACGAACGCCACACGCCCCGGGCGGGCTCCGTGATGTTCTCGTGATTACCTGCGAGACCGGGCGGGAAGTGCTTGCTGTGGTCGAGGCCGCAGCGCCTTCACGGCCCAGCCTTAGGGGGAGAAACCCATGCAGAGTGTCCATCGCCCTGGTCGTACCACGTCCAAGCGGCAGCAGCCGGTCGTCGAGCCCGAGCCGGAGTACGTCGAACCCGACGCCTTCGACGACGAACTGGACGCCTACGACACCTTCGAGATGTACCGGGTGATCTGCCCGGACTGCGCGCAGCCGATCGCACTGCTGGCGGACGAGGAGATCCTGCCGGAGCACGCGCGGTGCGTCTCGCCGTGGAACCCGTTCGGGCTCACGGTCTGTGCGGGTACGGGCCGTGCGGCGGCCGACGCCCACCCCGCCGACGAGTCCTTCGCACCGCAGGAGCAGGACACCGCCCTGCTGCTGACGCTCCCCCAGGGTCTGGACTGGCGGACGCAGCCCTTCTCGCACGTCGGCGGCCCGGGTTCGCGCCCGATGCGCGTGCCGGCGATGCGCCGCCAGGCCGCCTGAGTCTTCTCACTCCGTTCCGTACGTGCCCCGCACCATGGCGCGCAGGCTGTCGTGGTGCAGGATCAGCATGTCCGGGTCCGCCGGGACGGCGACCTCTTCGAAGTACGCCTGGCGGTAGGCGATGCGCAGCGTGACGATCGCGTGCCGCAGGGCGGCCTAGAGGACGTAGAAGTCCATGTCCCGTGCGGTGTGCCCGGTCAGGTCGCCGTAGCGGGCCTCGGCCCGGTCCCGGCGCAGGAGTTCGGGCAGCCCGCGCTGTCCTGAGGCGACCGTGAGGTCGTGGAAGAAGCGGTGCGGACAGACGGTCCAGCCGAGGTCGACCTCGCGCGGGGCGAGTGTCACCATCTCCCGGTCGAGGACCGCGACGGGTTCGAACCCGTCGTGGACCACGTTCCCGATGCGCGCTTCGCCCCAGGTCAGGACAGGTTCTCCGGGCTCGCTCGGCCACAGCTGCGCCAGCCGGCCGAAGGCGGCCTCGATCAGGGGTGAGGGAGCGAGTCCGTCCACCACCCGGGCGCGGTAGGTCCGTTGGGACGCGACATGCCGGCGCCGGGCGTCCCCGTCGCCGGGCAGGGACAGGAAGTCGGCCTCGCTGGGCGGGACTTGCGTACGGCCGGGCCGGCAGCCCGATCGTGGCCGCTCCCGGACGCTCGCGCTCCGCCTCACTCGCCGCGTGCAGCCAACTGCCCTCGTCCGCGCAGGTCAGGCGCCGCCGGCCGGGCGGCTCGGCGACCTCGATGCGCAGCGGGCGGCGAGCCGCATCCGGTCCTCGCCGAGGGCGTCGGAGGCGCGGACGGAGTGCAGGGTGTCGCCGTTGCGCAGGGTGGCGTAGGCGTCGATCATGCCGAGGTTGGGGTAGACGCCGAGCCCGAGGATGAACAGGGCGCGGCCTGCCTGGTCGAAGACCTGGACGGTGCAGCGGTCGTCGGCCACGGACACCCCTTGACGTACGATGCGCCGGCGGTACGTCAGGCCAGTCGCGGAGGGCGGAGAGAGAAGCGGATGCGCGTGAACTGACGCCCGATTCCGTGCGGTGGTGACCTGCCCGGCCGGCATCCCGTTGCCCAGGCATGACCCCCATGTATTCGGCCACCGGGCGTCAGCGCCGGCTCTTCGTTCCGCGCCCCGCAGAATCACTTCCGCCGCCCGTGCCGCCGGACCCGCCCATCTACCGCGATCTCCTGCGCGTCTGGGCCGACGGGGGCCGCACCCTGCCGGGCCGCCACGACCCGGAGTGGGTCAGGCTGGCGGCCCCGACGGTCCTCAGGGGGGAGTTCAGCGACCCTCTGGTCCCGCCACGTGACGGGCGATGACCATCCGCTGGATCTGGTTGGTGCCCTCGACGATCTGCAGGACCTTCGCCTCGCGCATATAGCGTTCGGCCGGGAAGTCCGCGGTGTAGCCGTAGCCGCCGAGTATCTGCACGGCGTCCGTGGTGACCTTCATGGCCGTGTCGGTGCAGTGCAGCTTGGCCATGGCGGCCTGCTTGGCGAAGGGCTTGCCGGCGTCGCGCAGCCGGGCCGCCGCGAGGTAGAGCGTGCGGCCGGCCTCGATCTGGGTGGCCATGTCGGCGATCATGAAACGCAGGCCCTGGAAGTCGGCGATGGGCCGGCCGAACTGCCGACGCTCGGTGGCGTAGCGGACCGCCTCGTCCAGGGCGGCCTGGGCGAGGCCGATCGCGCAGGCGGCGATGCCGAGCCGGCCCGAGTCGAGCGCGGACAGGGCGATGAAGAAGCCCTGGCCCTCCTCGCCGATCCGCCGGTCGTCGCCGACGCGGACGCCGTCGAGGTGGACCTGTGCGGTGGGCGAGCCCTTCATGCCCATCTTCTTCTCGGGCACGGCCCCGCTCAGGCCGGGGGCGTCGCCGGGGACCAGGAAGGCGGTGATGCCGCGCGGACCCTCCTCGCCGGTGCGGGCCATCACGGTGTAGAAGTCGGCGATGCCGCCGTGCGTGATCCAGGCCTTGGTGCCGTTGATCACCCACTGGTCGCCGTCCCGCACCGCCTTGGTGCGCAGCGAGGCCGCGTCGGAGCCGGAGGACGGCTCGGAGAGGCAGTAGGCGCCCAGCAGGCCGCCGCCGAGCATCGCGGGCAGGTGCTCGACCTGCTGCTGCTTGGTGCCGTAGGTGGCGAGCGCGTAGGAGGCGAGCGTGTGGACGCTGACGCCGAGGCCCACGGTGAGCCGGGCCATGGCCAGCTCCTCCAGGACCTGGAGGTAGACCTCGTAGGGCTGGTCGCCGCCGCCGTACTCGGAGTCGTAGGGGAGGCCGAGCAGGCCGGACTCGGAGAGCAGGGTGAAGACCTCGCGCGGGAAGCGTCCGGCGTCCTCCTCCTCGGCGGCCTTCGGCGCGATCTCACGCTGGGCGATCTCACGGACGAGCGCGAGCAGATCCCTCGCCTCTTCCGTGGGCAGTTGACGCTCCACCGGCTGCGGGTCGCGGTCGGACATGGCGTCGGTCTCCTCCCTGTCGGGCACGGGCGGGTGGCCCGTGGGGGTGGGGGCGGCTCCGCCTGAGTCGTTCCGGATGCCACAGGCGACCGTTCCCGGGTCTCGGGAAGGTGCTGGCCAGCGGCTGTGCGCAGTGAGTATGCCCGATCAGCGACCTCCCGTCACCAGTTAACGACCGCTTACTTCAAGAATCCAGCCGGAAGTTTTCGCCACCTCCTTTTTGTAAGGTGCATGACAAGAATGGGCCCGCGTTCCTGCACAGCCCCGGGGAGCGGAGGCCGTCAGGTGGTGCGGCGGGCCGGCTGCGGGGCCGGGTAGGCCGGGTCCAGTTCCTCGACGGCCCGCAGGGCACCGCCGAGCGTCTTCACCAGCAGTTCGCGCATGGTGTCGCGGGACAGCACGGGGCGGTCGATCCAGTCCAGGGTCGCGCCCTCGACGCTGCACACCCAGGAGAGCAGGCTCATCCGGGCCAGCGGGGAGATGTCCCGGCGGCCGTAGGCGCCCTCGGCGATGGTGGCGACGATCGCCTCGCGCACGCCCTCCCGGATGGCGTGCACCTCGGCGTCGAAGCCGACGCCGCCGCTGACGATGGTGCGGTAGGCCGCCTGGTGGTGCTCGGCGTAGCGCAGATAGCTGTCGACGGTGCGGTGCACGCGGTCGACGGCGGCCAGTTCGAGCCCGCTCGCGGCGAAGGTGACCAGGTCGGCGACGGAGTCCTCGATGATCGCCAGGTAGTAGCCGCGCTTGGACTGGAAGTAGTAGTAGATCAGCCCCTTGGCGACCTGGGCCTGGCGGGCGATGTCGTCCATGGACAGCGCGTCGTAGGACGTGTCGGCGAACAACTTCCGCCCGATGGAGATGAGTTCGGCGCGACGCGCGACCGAGCGCTCGGTGCCGCGCACCCGGGGACGGACGGCGGCACGCTGGTGCGGCATAGTCAATTTCGACCCTGTTCCAGGCGGTCGGCGGGACCTCCGCAGTATGTCAGAACATGCCGTACGCGTGAGCGGATCGGTTCAGAGCAGTCCGAGTTGGGTCACGAACATCGCGACCACTGCGACGAGGACCCAGCCCATGACGTGCTCGAAGATCTTCGGGCCGTCTTCCTTGGGGCCGCCGGTGCGGGCGCGGGTGGCGGTGGCCGGGTGTGCGGTCATGGTGGTACTCACAGAGGTCGGACGTGCAGAACGGTCCCCACCCACTGGTCCACCTTGCCACCCGCGACGGCCTGTGCGGTGATGAGCTTGCTCACACGGTCAGCACACCCCCACCGCCGCGAGCGCCTTGCGCTGGTGCGGGGTCGGGTGGGCCGGGAAGTAGAGGTAGCAGACTCCCCCGGTGCCGGAGACGACCTTGCCGGAGGCGTTGTACCGCTTGGTCCTCAGCCAGATGTTCTCGAACTCCCGCCGCGGATAGACCCGTCGTACGGCGTCGTCGCTCGGCGAGGCCGGGTCGTTGGCGATGACGTCGCCGTCCGCGGTGAAGCCGATGACGGTCATCAGATGGCCGGAGGTGCCGTAGCCGGCGCCGGTCAGCTCGGTCTTCAGGAACGACTGGGACGTCATGGCCGGGATACCGGCCCCGATCAGCGTCTCCAGGTCGGTGAGCGAGGCGAGCCGGGTGACCACGCCCTGGATGCCGTCGAAGGTGGCCGCGTAGGCCGCGTTGAACGGCCAGTTGCCGCAGCCCTCGTACTGGTAGTCGTAGGTGAAGCGGGCCGCGTGGTCGACCTGCGGGTCGGCGTAGGAGGGGTCGACCCAGGCGAGCTGCTCGGGGGTGAGCCGGCCGCCCCAGTACTCGATGATCATCTGCGAGGAGGTGGGGCTGCACCAGGCCTCGCCGCCGTTGTCGTACTGCGGGTACTGGCCCTTGTGGATCTCCTGCGAGTAGCGCGGGACGATCAGCTCCCGGGCGAGGCCGGGGACGGAGGCGGGGACGGTGAACCGGTCGGGGATGTCGGAGCCCATGGCGCCGAGCCGCCAGACGGTGGGGGTCAGCTGGGTGCCGGGCTCGCGGTAGAGGGTCAGGCGCAGCCGGTACGACGTCAGGCGCAGACCGGTGCCGGCGTCGTCGATGGCGAAGGTGTCGGTCGAGATGGCGCTCTTTCCGTCGCCCTGGCCGTCCACCGAGGTCCGCTTGATGTCCTGGTCGCCGGCCGCCCAGCGGCCCATCACGTACCAGGGGGTGGCGGTGCCGTCGGAGTACGTCCCCTGGAGTTCGACCTGGAGCCAGGTGCCGGCGGGTGTGTGGGCGTTCCAGGAGGCGACGACCTCGGTGGCGGGGGCGGTGAGCACGTGGACCGGCGCGGTCCAGACGGCGTACTCCCAGGTGGCGGTCGTGCCGGTGTGCGGGTCTGTGTAGTCGGTGCGGCCGGCGGGGGTGCCGATCACGACACCGGGGCGGGCGCCGGCGACGGCCCGGACGCCCTGGGCGGCGCCGAGGCGCCACTCGTGGTACGTGGTCCAGGCGTGGTAGTCGATCGGGCGGGCCTGCGCGGGGTCGTCGGCGGTGCGCCGCGCGGTTTCGGCGACGGTGCGCTGCGCGGCTTCGGCGGCGGAGGTCGTCGTGCAGGCCACGACCGCGGCGGCGCCCGCTGCGGCGGCGGTGAGGACGGTTCTGCGGGACGGCTGCTGGGCTCTGCTCATGGGCGCGGTTACCCCCAGGTGTCCGGGTCGGGCCGGGTGCGATGCGTGGTCCGCCCAACTATGGAGCAGGCGGCATGGCCCTGCCAGCACTTCGGCGCATGGCGCGC
This sequence comes from Streptomyces camelliae, assembly GCF_027625935.1. NCBI lineage: Bacteria > Bacillati > Actinomycetota > Actinomycetes > Kitasatosporales > Streptomycetaceae > Streptomyces > Streptomyces camelliae. Next base: position 7,547,175 of record NZ_CP115300.1, on the reverse strand, counting down.
GATGAATATTGGTCTGGGCCTCTGGTGAAGCACGGTTCCCCGCACCCCTGGGGGCGCGGGGTGTGCGAGGTCAGACGAGATCCATCGCCGCCACCTCGTCGGGGCGGCCGTAGCTGACCGGTCCCTGGAAGCGGCGGCGGGCCGTGGCGAACCACCACACCGTGGCCACGAGCAGGACGACGGCGAGGGCGATCGGCGCGTAGTTGAAGGAGTCGACGGTGATCGGCGAGGCCTGCGGCAGCATGAACAGGACGCTGCTGAGGAGGATCCAGATCACCGCGAGCCAGCCGACCGGACGGCCCCAGCGGCCCAGGTGCCACGGGCCCGGCTCGAACGCGTCGCCGAGCCGCAGCCGCAGGAAGATCGGCACGGCGTAGGCGAGGAAGAGACCGACGACGTTGACGCTGACGATCGCGGTGAACGCCGTGTGGGACCACCAGCCGGGCAGCACCAGGGCCAGTGAGCACACCACCGCGAGCCACACCGCCTTCACGGGCGTACGGGTGCGCGTCGAGACCGAGTGCCACCAGCGCGAGCCGGGCATCGCGCCGTCCCGGGAGAAGGCGAAGATCTGCCGGGTGTTGCTGGTGAGGTTGGCGAGACCGCAGAAGAGCATCGCGCCGATGACGATGAGGAGCATCACCTTGGCGGTGCCGAGGCCGAGGCCGTCGATGAGGATCTCGACGGGCGGCGCGTCGGAAGAGGCCACCTTGGCGTAGTCGCCAATGCTGTAGACCAGTGCCAGCATCAGGATCAGACCGGTGATCGCCGAATAGCCGATGGACCGGGTGATCCCCTTGGGCGCGTTGACCGTCGCGTGAACCGTTTCCTCGGACATGTGGAAGCTGCCGTCGAACCCGGTGAAGGTCCAGCTGGTGACCAGCAGACCGAGCATGCCTCCGTAAAGTCCGCTCGTGAAGCCGGTGTTGTTCTCGAAATGCGTCACGAACGACGCGGACTGATGATGATCGGGCATCACTATGAGTGCGCCCACGATCACGACGAGTCCGACCAGCAGCCACCACACGGAAATACGGTTCAGTACGGCGACGAGCTGGACGGTGTAGGTGTTGGCGAGCCCCTGCACCACGATGATCAGCGCGGTGATGAGCACCGTCTGATGGGTGGTCGGCTGGTACGAGGGCCACTGAAGGCGCACGAAGGCCTGGATGAAGGTGGCGGCCGCGTAGCCGGTGGCGGCGGTGCCGCCGATCTGGCCCACGAAGTTCAGCCAGCCCGTGAACCAGGACCAGGCGCCCTTGTGCCGCTTGGCGAGTTTACCGGCGGAGAAATACAGGGCGCCGCTCGTCGGATAGGCGGAGGCGACTTCCGCCATGGCCGCGCCGATGAGCAGCACCATGATCGAGACGCCGATCCACCCGAACACGAGAATGCGGGGGCCGCCCGCACCCATACCGAATCCGAAGGAGGAGAAAATACCCGAGAGGATATTGATGATGGTGAAGGAGATCGCGAAATTGTCGAACGCCTGGAAACGCCGGGTGAGTTTCCGTGGATAACCCATCGCATGCAGGGTCGCGTCGTCGTCGAGTACGAGCGAGTCTTTACGCACTGGTCGCCTTTCTCTCGGTGGGGGGGACAGAGCACGTGCGGATCAGGCGCCTCCGGGGACGGGCAGCCCGCAGGCGCGCCGGGCCCGGGAGAGCTGCTCGGCGGGGTCACCGAAGGCGCTCCAGGGCATGCGCGAGGCGTACGGGCCCATCGCCGTGAACACCGCCCGGGCCTCGAACTCGCGCTGGGCCATGACCAGCGCGTGCGCGAGGTAGGCGAGGTCGAGCACCGGGGTGAAGCGGTAACCGGCCACCGCGGGCAGCCAGTTCTGGTAGATCGCGAGCGCGGTGGAGCGCCACTGCGGCTGTTCCCAGACGCGGTCGGCGAGCAGCTGGGTCGGGTTGTAGCTCTCCACCAGGGCGACCAGGGGCAGCAGCCGCAGGGCGGAGTCGGCGGGCGCTCGCTGACTGAGGAAGGCGGCCACGTCCCAGGCCGCGTTGACGGAACCGCCGTGACGGGTGAAGAAGAACGACAGGAAGCGGTGGTGGGCCTCGCGGTGCCAGGGGTCCAGGGAGAGGACATGCGCGAACAGCCGCCAGGGGCCGGGCGGGGCGGTGAGCAGGCCGTGCGGGGCCGGGTCGCGCAGCCGGTGCAGCCGGGCCATGGCGAGCTTGGCTGCCCAGGGGGTGGGGTCCGCGGGGGCCAGGGCGGCCGCACGGTCGCAGGCGGTCAGGGCGATCCGTTCCAGCGCCTCGGCGCGTTCGTCGCGCGCGTCGGCGGCCCGCAGCGCGCGCTGCACCGCGACCCGGGCCCACATCAGCGCGGACTCGGGGGTCGGCTCCTCGGCGAGCCAGCGCTCGACCAGATCGGTGCCGGCGGCCTCGGAGGCGAGGACCAGCGAGCGGTGGGCGCGCAGGCCGAAGTCGGAACGCGTCTCGGCGAGCGCCTCGTAGGCGTATCGATAACGTCCGGCGCGCACATCGACGCATACGCTCGCCAGCACACGGTCGTCGGCCGCCGGATGCCACACATAGTGCCCCTCGAATAACTCCGCGGCCATGTCCCCCTGCCAGTCCCCGTACGACGCATCGGCGGTTGCGCTGGAGGCACCATACTCAGCGGCGGGCACACCCGGAACGCCGAATTCGACATATCGGTCAGGCGATTCACGAATGTTTATCCGAACCATTGACTGGCTGCCAGCCGGTGATTCAAAACGCGACCACTACTACACTGTTTCCGGAAAACCGCCCACATCTACCCACCCCCGGGACCCATCATTCGCGACCTCGCCACCCGGCTGCGCCGGCTTCCCCCCTCCCTCGGCCCGGTCCGGCTGATCGGCGTCGACGGGCACGCCGGCTCCGGAAAGTCCACGTTCGCCGGGCACTTGGCCGCGGCCCTCGGCGGGGCGCCGGTGCTGCGTCTCGACGACATCTCCAGCCACGAACAGCTCTTCGAGTGGACCGACCGCCTCCTGGCCCAGGTGATCCGCCCGCTCGCCCGTGGCGAGAGCGCGCACTACACCCCCTACGACTGGCGGGCCCGCGCCTTCGGTCCGCCGCTGCCGCTGCCGGCCGCGCCCGTGGTCGTACTGGAGGGCGTCGGTGCCGGCCGGCGCGCGCTGCGGCCGCACCTGGCCCGGCTGCTGTGGATGGAGCTGCCGAGGGAGGAATCCTGGACGCGCGGCCGGCTGCGGGACGGGGCGGAACAGCGGGAGTTCTGGGACGGCTGGGTCGAGGCGGAGCGCGCACACTTCGCCGCTGACCCCTCGCGCCCCCATGCCGATCTCCTGGTGACGCAGACACCGGAGGGGTACGAGGTGCTGCCGGGGCCCGGGTCAACCGCTGGACCGGACCAGAACATGACCCAGAGTGACGAGTCCTCCGCATTGTGGTGAAGTTGTGAAGGAACCCCGCGGGTGAACTTCCCGAAGTGCCTCAACTCCGCTTGACCGGGGGCCCGTACAGGTCTTACGTTCTCAATGTGCGGTCCTTCGGAACCGCCCACCGACGCGAAGCCCCCGGTTGTTCCCCCGTGACCGGGGGCTTCGTTCTGCCCATAGACACCTTTTCGGGCGCCCCACGCACCGATCCGCTCACCCTGGGTCACGAAAACGCGTGCGCCCTGTCTGCTTCCACCTCGTCAAACGGCGGGTACGGCACCCTTCGGTACGCGGTCGTACCGCAGGTACGATGCCCTCGGTGCGACCTACGGGCGGCTGCCTCGCGCACCTGCAACTCCGGTCCGCGGCACGGCGGTTCGACCGCGGCGGCCCCGGGCGTCCGCCCGGTGGTGAACCACGGGGGCACGGTCTGTGGGGGGACGGATGGACTTCGGCACGCAGGGCCCCGACGCCCCGGCCGACCTCGCCTGGCTGCGCGGGGTGGACGCCTACACGATGGGTGCCTATCCGCAGGCGGAGGAGGAGTTCCGCACCGCGGTGCGGATGGATCCGGGGATGGCGGACGGCTGGCTCGGCCTGCACGCGCTCCGGGTCGACACGACGACCGCGCTGCTGCGGATGTTCCGGCACCGCGACCGCTTCGGCGAGCAGCGCACCCGGCACCGCAGGGCCCTCAACTCCTGGTACTGGCTGGGCTGGTGGGTGCAGCCGGTGCTGGAGAGCCCGCGCGATCTGCTGCTGGCCCACGCCTCGCACTGGTTGGACGGCCGGCACGTGCCCGAGCTGGACCGGGCGCTCGCCGGACTGCCCCCGGTCGACACCGACCCCCAGGTCCGCTTCCTGCACGCCTGCCGCGCCTATCTGGTCAAGGACTGGGACCAGCTGGTCCGGCACACCGACCCGCTGCTGGACGACCCCCTGCTCGGCATCGAGGCCGGACTGTTCGGCGGCATGGCCCGCGTCCGGCTGGAGATGTACGGCCAGGCCGAGCCGCTGCTGTCGGCGGCGCTGATGCGCTGTCGCAGCGAGCAGCCGCAGCGCAAGGAGCTGCGCTACTGGCTGGCTCGGGCGCACGAGGGCACCGGCCGCTCGGCGGCGGCGCACCCGCTGTACCGGGCCGTGCACCGCGTCGACCCGGCCTTCATGGACACCTCGGCCCGGCTCGCGGCGATCGCCGAGGGCGACGGGTACGACGACACCGCCGACCTCGCCGCGATCAGCCTGACCGGTGCCGGGCAGGACACCGTGGACGGTCCGGACGGCTTCGATCCGCTCTTCGGCACCGAGGGCCGTGATCTGCGGCTGACGGAGCCGGATCTGCCGACCGGCCCCCTGCCGTCGGTGACCGACCCCGCGGTACGGGTGAAGACCGGCGCCCCCTCCTCGCCCATCCCGGCCGGGCCCACCGATCCCGCCCTGCTGGAGGAGGCGCTCGCCGAGCTGGAGCGCATGGTGGGGCTGGAACCGGTCAAACGCCAGGTGAAGGCGCTGTCGGCGCAGTTGAACATGGCGCGGCTGCGGGCCGGGCAGGGACTGCCGGTGCAGCCGCCGAAGCGGCACTTCGTCTTCTCGGGCCCGTCGGGGACGGGGAAGACCACGGTGGCCCGGATCCTCGGCCGTGTCTTCTACGCGCTCGGCCTGCTCGGCGGTGACCACCTGGTCGAGGCCCAGCGGGCGGACCTGGTCGGCGAGTACCTCGGGCAGACGGCCGTGAAGGCCAACGAGCTGATCGACTCCGCGATCGGCGGCGTGCTGTTCGTGGACGAGGCGTACTCGCTGTCCAACTCCGGCTACGGCAAGGGGGACGCGTACGGCGACGAGGCCCTGCAGGTGCTGCTGAAGCGGGCCGAGGACAACCGGGACCACCTGGTGGTGATCCTGGCCGGCTATCCCGAGGGCATGGACCGGCTGCTGGCGGCGAACCCGGGGCTGTCCTCCCGCTTCACGACCCGTGTCGACTTCCCCTCCTACCGCCCGCAGGAACTCAGCGAGATCGGCAAGGTGCTGGCGGCGGAGAACGGGGACATGTGGGACGAGGAGGCGCTGGAGGAACTGCGGTCGATCGCCGGGCACGTGGTCGAGCAGGGGTGGATCGACGAGCTGGGCAACGGCCGCTTTCTGCGGACGCTGTACGAGAAGAGCTGTGCTTACCGGGATCTGCGGTTGTCGGCGTATCTCGGCTCGCTGTCCCGGGAGGATCTGGCGACGCTGCGGCTGCCTGATCTGATGCAGGCGTACGGGGAGGTGCTGTCGGGGAGGGGGCCGCAGGATCCGTCGGGGTTGTGAGCGCCCCGAAGGGCGCTCACAACCCGCTAGTTGGCGAGCACTCCCTCCGGCTCCCCGCTGATCCTCGGCTCCAGCAGCTGCACGTCCGGCATCTCCCGGTGCGCCGGATCCCGGACCTCCCCCACCAGCAGCTCCAGTACGTCCTCCAGGGCCACCAGACCCAGCACCTTGCCGGAGGCGTCGGCGACCTGGGCCAGGTGCGTGGCCGCCCGGCGCATGACCGTGAGGGCGTCGTCGAGGGGCAGCTCGGCCCGCAGGGTGGCCATGGGGCGCCAGACGTGCTGCGGGACGGCGCGGTCGGAGTGCTCCAGGTCGAGGACGTCCTTCACGTGGACGTACCCCATGAAGGGGCCCTTGTCCGTCGCCGAGACCGGGAAGCGGGAGTAGCCCGTGCGGGCCGTCAGCTCGACGATCTCGCCCGGGGTGACCGACGGGGTCACCGTCACCAGGGATTCGCGACGCAGCAGGACGTCCGTCACCGGGTGGGAGCCCAGCTCCAGGGCGTCCTCCAGGCGTTCCTGCTCCTCGGGGTCGAGGAGACCGGCCTGGCCGGAGTCCTCCAGGAGGCGGTTGAGCTGCTCGCTCGTCACCACAGCCTCCACCTCGTCCTTGGGTTCGACCCGGAAGAGGCGGAGGATGGCCTGGGCACAGGCCCCCAGGGCCACCGTGATCGGCTTGCACAGGCGGGCGAACGCCACCAGGCCGGGGCTCAGCCACAGGGCCGCCTTCTCGGGGGCCGCCATCGCAAGGTTCTTCGGCACCATCTCACCGATGACCAGGTGGAAGAAGACCACACCGGCGAGCGCGATCACATAGCCCAGGGGGTGGATCACGCCCTCGGGAAGGCGGACCGCCTCGAACACGGGCTCCAGCAGATGCGCCACCGTCGGCTCAGCGACGGCGCCCAGGGTGAGGGAGCACACGGTGATGCCGAACTGGGCCGCGGCCATCATCTGGGGCAGGCGCTCCAGGCCGTAGAGGACCTGGCGGGCCCTGGCCGTGCCGAGCGGTTCGATCTGGCTGCGGCGGACGGAGACGAGCGCGAACTCGGCGCCGACGAAGAAGCCGTTGGCGAGCACGAGCAGCGCGGCGAGGACCAGTTGGAGGACGCTCATCGGGCGGCCTCCATCACGTTGACCACCGGGGCCGTCCTGACCAGGCGGACCCGTTCGGCGCGGTAGTGGCCGACCTGGCGGACCGAGAGCCGCCAGCCGGGCAGTTCGGCCCGGTCGCCGGGGGCCGGGATCCGGCCGAGCAGGTCGGCGACGAGGCCGGCGACCGTCTCGTACGGCCCCTCGGGCACGTCCAGGCCTATGCGCTGGAGGATGTCGACGCGGACACTGCCGTCGACGTCCCAGGCGGGCTTGCCGTCCTGCGGCGGGGCGACGGCGAGTTCCGGCGCGTCCGGGCGGTCGTGCTCGTCGCGGACCTCGCCGACGAGTTCCTCGACGATGTCCTCCAGGGTGACGACGCCGGCCGTGCCGCCGTACTCGTCGACGACGACCGCGATGGGCTGCCCGGAGCGGAGCCGGGCGAGCAGGGGCTGGACGGGCAGCGTCTCGGGGACCAGCAGCGCCTTGCGGGCGATACGGCTCACCGGGGTGCGCAGCCGCTCGTGCACCGGGACGGCCAGCGCGTCCTTGAGGTGGGCCATGCCGACGATCTCGTCGATCTTCTCCCGGTAGACGGGGAAGCGGGACAGGCCGGTGGCCCGGGTGAGGTTGACGACGTCCTCGGCGGTGGCCGTGTCCTGCAGGGCGCTGACCTTCACGCGCGGGGTCATGACGTGCTGCGCGGTCAGCTCGCCCAGGGACAGGGTGCGGACGAAGAGGTCGGCGGTGTCCTGCTCCAGGGCGCCGGCCCGGGCGGAGTGCCGGGCCAGGGAGACGAGTTCGCCCGGAGTGCGGGCCGAGGCCAGCTCGTCGGCCGGCTCGACGCCGAGGGCCCGCACGAGCCGGTTGGCGACGGTGTTGAGCGCGGCGATCACCGGCCGGAAGAGGCGGGAGAAGCGGGCTTGCGGACCGGCGACGAAGCGCGCCACCTGGAGCGGCTTGGACACGGCCCAGTTCTTGGGCACGAGCTCGCCGATCACCATCTGCAGCGCGGAGGCCAGCAGCATGCCGACGGCCACGGCGACACCGGAGACGGCGCCGTCGGGCAGGCCGAGGGCCGCGAACGGGCCGTGCAGCAACCGGGCCAGGGCCGGTTCGGCGAGCATGCCGACGACCAGGGAGGTGATGGTGATGCCGAGCTGGGTGCCGGAGAGCTGGAAGGACAGCTCCTTGAGCGACTCCACGACCGTACGGGCGCGTCGGTCGCCGTCGGCCGCGGCCTTCTCGGCCTCCGGGCGCTCGACCGTCACGAGGCCGAACTCGGCGGCCACGAAGAAGCCGTTGGCGAGAATCAGCAGGAACGCCGCTGCGAGGAGCAGCAGGGAGAGGGTCACGCTGCCACCGCCTTCCCGGTATGTCGGGCAGGGGCGGCGCAGGTACTACAGGACGATCCGTCCATCGCTGGAGGGAGTCACTCCTCGGGTAGCAGGAACCCCTGGACGCCGGTCGGCGCACAGGGGCGGAGGCGCAGCGAAAAGGCCTCCGGCACCAGATTAATCAAGACAGGGGCCGCTCGGGCAGAGCAGACGCCCCCGAACCGACCCCGATCTGCCCCCGAGTGCACCCCGAGCCGTCCCTTGAGTCAGCCCCGCTCGTCGGCCCGGACGACGGTCGAGCGGGCCTCGGCGAGCGCCCGCAGGGCCCGCGCGTCGGCGATGGCGCGCTGCTTGGCGATGCCCGGCTGGATGCCGAGCGCGGGCAGGCTGGTGCCGTCGCTGAGGTTGAGGAACACCCACGGATCGCCCGGACGGAGGTTCACCTGAACGATCTCCGCCCACTCCAGGCGCCGTTTGCTGGCGATGTTGACCACGGTGACACCGGATTCGTCGGCGACGACCCGGACCCGGGCCAGCAGGGCGAGCACCCAGAAGATGAGCGCGCCGGTGATGACGAAGGTGAGCCGCTCACCGGGGCCGAGCTGTTCCAGCAGCAGCCCGATCGCGGAGATGGTGAGGAAAATCACCACACCGGCGGTGAGCAGGATCGCCCGGGTGTGGCCCGGCCGGAAGGTCACGGGAAGCGCGGGAGTGTCGGACATCACTCACACACCCCTCAGAGGCGGCAGGCGTGGATGGCCGTGGTCAGGATGGCGCGGGCGCCGATGGCGTAGAGGTCGTCCATGATCCGCTGCGCCTCCTTGGCGGGGACCATGGCACGGACCGCGACCCAGCCCTCGTTGTGCAGCGGGGAGACGGTCGGGGACTCCAGGCCCGGGGTCAGCGCGACGGCCTTCTCCAGCTGCTCGACGCGGCAGTCGTAGTCCATCATCACGTAGGTCCGCGCGACCAGGACGCCCTGGAGGCGGCGCAGGAACTGCTGGACCTTCGGCTCCTCGCCGTCGGCACCGGTGCGCCGGATGACGATCGCCTCGGACTTCATGATCGGCTCGCCGAAGACCTCCAGACCGGCGTTGCGCAGGCTGGTGCCGGTCTCGACGACGTCGGCGATGACTTCGGCGACACCCAGCTCGATCGCGGTCTCCACGGCACCGTCGAGGTGGACGACGGAGGCGTCGACGCCGCTGTCCGTGAGGTGCCCCGCGACGATGCCCTCGTAGGAGGTGGCGACGGTCTTGCCCTTGAGGTCCTCGACGCCGTTCGCCGTGCCGGGCTTGGCGGCGAAGCGGAAGGTGGAGCGGGCGAAGCCGAGGGGGAGGATCTCCTCGGCGTCGGCGCCGGAGTCGATCAGCAGGTCGCGGCCGGTGATGCCCACGTCGAGGCGGCCGGAGGCGACGTAGATCGCGATGTCGCGGGGGCGGAGGTAGAAGAACTCGACCTCGTTCACCGGGTCGACGATCCGCAGCTCCTTGGACTCGCGGCGCTGCTGGTAGCCGGCCTCATGCAGCATCTCCGCCGCAGGGCCGGACAGTGAACCCTTGTTGGGGACGGCGATGCGCAGCATGAGGTCGGCTTCCTTTGCGTGACGGGGTGTCTTCGGGACTCTTACGGCGGTGCTCAGAGGTGGGCGTAGACGTCGTCCAGGGAGATACCGCGGGCGACCATCATCACCTGGACGTGGTACAGCAGCTGCGAGATCTCCTCGGCGGCCGCCTCCTTGCCCTCGTACTCGGCGGCCATCCAGACCTCGGCGGCCTCTTCGACGACCTTCTTGCCGATGGCATGGACGCCCTTGCCGACCAGCTCTGCGGTGCGGGAAGTGGCGGGATCGCCGTGGGAGGCCTTGTGCTGGAGCTCGGTGAAGAGCTCCTCGAACGTCTTCTTGGACATGGTGTGCCCCACCCTAGCCGTTATGGCGGCCGACCTAGTGCCAGGGTTCGGATACTGAGCGCAGCGTCGCCGCCGTGGCCACCGCCGCGGTCACCGCCTCGTGCCCCTTGTCCTCGTTCGAGCCCTCCAGGCCGGCCCGGTCCAGGGCCTGCTCCTCGGTGTCGCAGGTGAGCACGCCGAAGCCGACGGGCACGCCGGTCTCGATGCTGACCTGGGTGAGGCCCTGGGTGACGCCCTGGCACACGTAGTCGAAGTGCGGGGTGCCGCCGCGGATGACGACGCCGAGGGCGACCACCGCGTCGTAGCCGCGGCCCGCGAGGACCTTGGCGGCGACCGGCAGTTCGAAGCTGCCGGGGACCCGGATCAGGGTCGGCTCGTCGATGCCCAGCTCGTGCAGGGCGCGCAGGGCGCCGTTGACCAGACCGTCCATCACCTTCTCGTGCCACTGTGCCGCGATGACGGCGACCCGCAGGTCGCCGGCGTTGCGTACGGACAGTTCCGGTGCACCCTTGCCGCTCACGTGTCTCCTCAGTGCTTTCTCTTACTGGTTGCCGCAGCCGGCCACGGCGGGCGTGTCCAGCCAGGGCAGGTCGTGTCCCATCCGGTCGCGCTTGGTGCGCAGGTACCGGAGATTGTGCTCGCCGGCCTGGATCGGCATCGGCTCGCGGCCGGTGACCTTCAGGCCGTGGCGCAGCAGCGCGTCGGTCTTGTCGGGGTTGTTGGTCATCAGCCGGACGCCGCGCACGCCGAGGTCGGCGAGGATCTGGGCGCCGGCGCCGTAGTCGCGGGCGTCGGCGGGCAGGCCGAGTTCGAGGTTGGCGTCGAGCGTGTCGCGGCCCTGCTCCTGGAGTTCGTACGCCCGGAGCTTGGACAGCAGGCCGATGCCGCGCCCCTCGTGTCCGCGCAGGTAGACCACCACGCCCCGGCCCTCCTGCTGGATGCGCTCCAGGGCGGTGTCGAGCTGGGGGCCGCAGTCGCAGCGCAGGGAGCCGAAGACGTCGCCGGTGAGGCATTCGGAGTGGATGCGGACCAGGACGTCCTCGCCGTCGCCGATCTCGCCGTGCACGAGGGCGACGTGCTCGACTCCGTCGGCGGTGGACCGGTAGCCGTAGGCGGTGAAGGTGCCGTGTGCGGTGGGCAGGCGGGTCTCGGCCTCGCGGCGGACGGTGGGCTCGCTGCTGCGGCGGTAGGCGATCAGGTCCTCGATGGAGATGATCGTCAGGCCGTGCTTGCGGGCGAACGGGATCAGCTCGGGCAGCCGCAGCATCCGGCCGTCCTCGCCGGCGATCTCCACGATGGCGCCGGCCGGGCGCAGCCCCGCCAGCCGGGCCAGGTCGACGGCGGCCTCGGTGTGACCGTTGCGGACGAGGACGCCGCCGGGCTTGGCGCGCAGCGGGAAGATGTGGCCGGGGCGGACGAAGTCCGTCGGCTCGGCCGTGCCGCTCGCGAGCAGCTGGAGCGTGGTGGCGCGGTCGGCGCCGGAGATGCCGGTGGTCACGCCGTGCGCGGCGGTGGCGTCCACGGAGACGGTGAACGCGGTCTTCATCGACTCGGTGTTGTCCTCGACCATCTGCGGCAGCCGCAGCCGGTCGAGTTCCTCGCCCTCCATGGGGGCGCAGATCAGGCCCCGGCACTCGCTCATCATGAAGGCGACGATCTCGGGGGTCGCCTTCTCGGCGGCGATGACGAGGTCGCCCTCGTTCTCCCGGTCCTCGTCGTCGACGACCACGACCGGGCGGCCCGCTGCGATGTCGGCGATGGCCTGCTCGACGGGGTCGAGCAGGAAGTCCTCGATGGGGTCGGTGTCGTGGAGCAGAGGTGCCGCGGTCATGCCGGAGCTCCTTCCAGGACGGGCTGCGGACGCCTGCGGGAGCGCAGCCACCAGTCGCGCATGCCCCACAGGACGAGCGCGCCGTAGATGACGTAGACGAAGCCGGAGAAGGCGTAGCCGTTGGTGAAGTTGAGGGGGACGCCGACGAGGTCGACGAGGAGCCAGGCGATCCAGAACTCGACCATGCCCTTGGCCTGGGCGTACATGGCGACGACGGTGCCGACGAAGATGTACGCGTCCGGCCAGGGGTCCCAGGACAGGCTCGGGTGGGCCTGGAAGAACAGGGCGACGGCGACCGTGCCGGCGGCGGCCGCGACGAGCATGGCCGCGCGCTCGCGCCAGGTGGCGAAGCGGGGCGCGATGTGGCCGTCGCCGGACCGGTCCTTGCTGCGCTGCCACTGCCACCAGCCGTACAGGGCCACGGCCATGACGACGGCCTGCTTGCCGGCGCTGCCGGTGAGATGGCCGTAGAAGGCGGCGAACAGGACGAGGCCGGACAGGAACTGCACGGGCCAGGTCCACAGGGAGCGGCGCCAGCCGAGGGCGAGCGTGATGAGGCCGAGGATGTTGCCGGTCATGTCCGACCAGATGATGCGCTGGCCGAAGAGGGTGAAGGCCTCGGAGTTCAGCCAGTTCACTTGCCGGCTCCCTGGGCGCGGTCGCCGAGGAGGCGCTCGACGTACTTGGCGATGACGTCGACCTCAAGGTTGACCGGGTCGCCGGGCTGCTTCACGCCGAGCGTGGTCAGGGCGAGGGTGGTCGGGATGAGGCTGATGGTGAAGTAGTCGGGGCCGGCCTCGACCACGGTGAGGCTGATGCCGTCGACGGTGATGGAGCCCTTCTCGACCACGTAGCGGGCGAGTTCCGCGGGGAGGGAGATCTTCACGATCTCCCAGTTCTCGGAGGGCGTGCGCGCCAGCACCTCGCCGGTGCCGTCGACATGGCCCTGCACGATGTGGCCGCCGAGGCGGGTGCCCACCGCGGTGGGGCGTTCGAGGTTGACCCGGGAGCCGACGGTCAGCGCGCCGAGGCTGGAGCGGTTCAGGGTCTCCGCCATGACGTCGGCGGTGAACTCGTCGCCCTCGTGCTCCACGACGGTGAGACAGACGCCGTTCACGGCGATGGAGTCGCCGTGCTGCGCGCCCTCGGTCACGACGGGGCCGCGGAGCCGGAAACGGGAGGCGTCGCCGAGGTTCTCGACGGCGGTGATCTCACCCAGCTCTTCGACGATTCCGGTGAACACTTCCCGGGTCCTCCTGCCTCTTCGGGCACGAACTCCGGGGCCTGTCGATGACGACAGCATGTACGGGTGAGCACACCGGACGACGCCGAAAAAAGGGCCGTCCGCGCACGGACGAGCCCAGATACGGCGACGCGCACGAATACGTGCCCGCCCGCCGCGCACTGCCTCCCATCCGGACTTTAACCGTCGGTCCAGGAATTTCACCTGGTCAACCGGTCGCTGGAAGCGACCGGGTCGCGGACTGTAACCGCCGGTTCGGACTTTCACCGACCCCGGAGTGCGCTGCTTCTGGTACACGGCCAGTGTGCCACGCCGGACGGCCGTCCAGACAGGCGAGGAGTGTGGGTTCTCTCACAGTGCGTGTCACCGGCCTTGCGCGGCGCAGTCACACGGGCCGACTGCCGTGCTCGGCGGGCGGATTGAGCCTGGTCCGGACCATTGACCGTACTGGTCTAGTCCTTTTAGGGTGCGGACGGGTCCGGCGGCGGTGACGACGGCCCTTGCCCGCCGCCGGGCCGCCATCGCCGTTCTGGCAGGCTGACGCGCATGACCGTGCCACTGCCGCCGCTCGCCGCCGAGTTCGAGTCCCACCGGCCCCGCCTGTTCGGGCTCGCCTACCGGCTGCTCGGCTCCGCGCACGAGGCGGAGGACGCGGTGCAGGACGCGTATCTGCGGTTCAGCGGTGCCGACCGGGCGGCGATCGGGCACCCGGGCGCATGGCTCGCCAAGACCGTCACGAACCTCTGCCTGACCCGGCTGACCTCGGCTCGCGCCCGGCACGAGGACTACCGCGGGCCCTGGCTGCCGGAACCGGTGCTGACCTCGGACGGCACGCTCGGCCCGCTGGAGTCGGCGGAGCAGCGCGACGAGGTCTCCATGGCGATGCTGGTGCTCCTCGAACGGCTGACGCCGACCGAGCGGGCGGTGTACGTGCTGCGCGAGGCGTTCGGCCACAGCCACCGGGAGATCGCGGACGTGCTGTCCCTGAGCGAGGCCAACTGCCGCCAGCTGTACCGGCGCGCGGTGGCCCGGGTCGCCGCGCCGGAGGGCCGGTTCGAGCCGGCGCGCGAGCGGCAGGAGCAGCTGGTGACGACGTTCCTCGCGGCGGCCCGCGAGGGCGATGTGGCCGGTCTGGAGCAGCTGCTCGCCGAGGACGTGGTCTGGTGGAGCGACGGCGGCGGCAAGGTGTCCGCGGCCCTGCGTCCGGTCGAGGGACGCGACAAGGTCATGCGCTTCCTGGTGGGCGGGGCCGAGCGGTTCGCGGCGGACTGGACCTACACGGTGGTGGAGGTCAACGGCGCGAGCGGGCTGGCCGCGTGGGTCGGCGAGGTGCTCGTCGGGGTGGCCGCGTTCGGGCTGCGGGACGGTGTGATCACCGATGTGTGGGCCGCGATGAACCCGGACAAGCTGGGCTTCGTACGGCGGCAGCTCGTGCCGTCGTAGCCGCGCCGGCCGGCGCTTGTCACATTCGGCGGGGGCTACGTGGTCTGAGCGTGCGAACAGTGCCCCGACCGGGGCACCCGGAATCCGAGAGGGACGGGAACAGCATGACCACGATCCTGGTGACCGGCGGGACCGGCACACTCGGCCGCCATGTGACGGAGCGGCTGCGGGCGGACGACCGCGAGGTGCGGGTGCTCAGCCGGCGCGCGCAGCCGTACGCCGTCGATCTGCGCACGGGCGGCGCGGGCCTCGACACCGCGCTCGCGGGAGTGGAGACGGTGGTGCACTGCGCGAGCACGCAGCGCGGCGGCGACGAGCAGGCGGCCGGTCACCTGATCGCGGCGGCGCGGCGGGCCGGGGTGCGCCATCTGGTCTACATCTCCATCGTCGGGGTCGACCGGATTCCGTTCGGCTACTACAAGACCAAGCTGGCGGTGGAGCGCCAGATCGAGGAGTCGGGCCTCGGCTTCACGCTGCTGCGCACGACCCAGTTCCACGACCTGGTGGTCACGGTCCTGGACGGACTGGCCAAGCCGCCCGTTCTCCTGCTTCCCGCCGGCGTGTCGGACCAGCCGGTGGAGGTGACCGAAGTCGCCGACCGGCTCGCCGAGTTGGCCCTCGCCGCACCGGCCGGACGGGTATCGGACATGGGCGGCCCCGAGGTCCGCTCCTTCGACTCCCTGGCCCGCGCCTACCTCGGTGCGACCGGCCGCCGCCGGGCCGTGGCCCAGCTGCCGCTGTTCGGCAAGACGTACCGCGCCTTCCGGGCCGGCGGGCATCTGGCACCGCATGAGGCGGTGGGAAAGGTGACGTTCGAGGAGTATCTGGGGCGGCGGTTCGGCCGCTGACGGGAGGAAGGCGGGGCGGACGGGCCGGTGAGGCTGACCCCGGGGCGTGAGCGGACGGGGTGTCCGGTGGGTGGTCAGGTGCGGTCCGCGGGGGCGAAGATTTCGTCCTGGGCGCGGTCCCTGGCTGTCAGAAGGGCGCCGCGCAGGACGGCCGCGCCGCCGAGGGTGCCGGCGCGGACCTCCGTGCGCAGCGGGGACATCCGGCGCAGCCGTTCCTGCACGAGACTCGCGAGCACCGGGCCGCCGGCCTGTCCGGCCTCGCCGCCGAGCACCACACAGCCGGGGTCGAGGACGGCCACGACGGAGGCGGCTCCGACCGCGATCCGCTCGGCGAGGGCGTGGAGGAAGCGGCCGGCGGGGTGATCGGCGGGGACGGTTCCGGCGGGGACGGTTCCGACGGGGGCGGGGGCGGCCGGAGACGGGCCGGAGGCTTCGCCCGCGTGAGCCGCCTCCTTCGCCGCGCCCCGTTCCCCCGGCGCCTTTTCCGCCGCGCCCCGCTCCCCCAGCACCCCCTCTGCCGTATCCCGCTCCCCCAGCACCCCCTCCGCCGCGCCCCGCTCCCCCAGCGCCTGCTGCACCGCCGTCACGGCCCCCCGCACGACCGCCGCCGCCGCCGGTCCGTCCATCATGGCCGGGACCGGCAGCCCGTGGTCCGCTGCCAGGGCGCCGATCGCCGCCGCACCGGTCAGGGAGTGGAAGCCGCCGGCGCAGTCCTTCGCCGAGGGCAGGGAGTCGGTGCCCGGCACCGGCAGGAAGCCGATCTCGCCGGTGCCGCCCGAGGCACCGCGGCGCAACGTGCCGTCGAGGACGACCGCCGCGCCGACGCCATGGCCGAGCCAGAGCAGGACGAAGGTGTCCCGGTCCCGGGCGGCGCCCTCGCGTTGCTCCGCCACGGCCGCCAGGTTGGTCTCGTTCTCCACCGTGACGCGGGCCTCGGGCAGCCGTTGCTGCAAGGCGGTCGACAGGCTGCGGTGCCACTCGGGCAGTCCCCCGGAGTCGCGCAGGTCGCCGGTGGCGGGGTCGATGAGGCCCGGCGCGCCAATGCCGACGGTGTGCAGCCGGTCCGCGCCCGCCTCCTTGGCGGTGCGCTCCACCGCCGCCACCGCCTGTTCCACGGCCGGCCCGGTCCCGGTGTCCCCGCCGATCGGCACGGACGCCTCGGCGAGCACCCGCCCGACCAGGTCCGACACCAGCACGAAGACGCCCTCGGTGCGGACGTCGAGCGCGGCCAGGTGGGCGCGGTCGGCGACGATGCCGTACAGCCGGGCGTTCGGACCGCGGCGCTGCTCGCCGGACTCGCCGACCACGGTGATCAGCCCGGCGGCGGTGAGCCGTTCCACGAGATCGGCGACCGTCGGCCGGGACAGACCCGTCAGCTGCTTCAACTGCCCTGCCGTCAGCGGGCCTTCCTGCTGGAGCAGCCGCAGGGCGAGCCGGTCGTTGATGGCCCGGGCGGTGCTGGGTGATGCGGGCATGACGGGAATCCTCCCAGATCGGCGGGCGTCCCCCTCGCCCCCGCCTCGGAGCCCCCGCCCTCGGGCTGCGGCCGTAAAACCGTCTATCTATCAGGCAGGGTCCCTGATAGTTTACGGCGCGTGCCGGCAGGGCGACCTGTGGGGAGGGGCTGGAACATGAGTGACGTGGGATACGCGCCCGGCGAGGTGCGGCGCGCCCGGTACGCCGTGGCGGCCGTGTTCGCCGTGCACGGCGCCGTGACCGGCTCCTTCGCCACCCGGGTGCCGTGGGTCCAGGACCATGCCTCGCTCGGCGCGGGCCAGTTGGGCTTCGCGCTGGCGTTCACGGCCTTCGGTGCCTCGTGCGCGATGCCGCTCGCGGGCCGGATCAGCCACCGCTTCGGCAGCCGTACGGCGCTGCGCGGGCTGCTCGCGCTGTGGACGCTGTCGCTGGTCCTGCCACCGCTGGCGCCGAACCTGTACACCCTGTGCCTGGCGATGTTCACCTACGGCGCGAGCGCGGGCATGGCCGACGTCGCGATGAACGCGCTCGGCGTCGAGGTCGAGCGGCTGCTGGGCAAGTCGATCATGTCGGGGCTGCACGGCATGTGGAGCGCGGGCGCGCTGACCGGTTCGGCGGCCGGCACGCTGGCCGCGCATCTGGGCGCGGACGCCCGCGTGCACTTCCTGATCGCCTCGGCCGTGCTCACCGTCCTCGGGCCGGCGGCCTGTTCCTGGGTGCTGGACCTCCAGCCCGCCGAGGACGAGGAGCCGCCGCCCCGGTACGCGCTGCCGCCGCGCTCGGCGCTGCTGATCGGCACCGTCGGCTTCTGCGCGGTGTTCGCGGAGGGCGCGAGCCTGGACTGGTCGGCGGTGTTCCTGCGGGACCGGCTGGACAGCTCGGCCGCGGTGGCGGCGGCCTGCACGACGGGCTTCATGCTGACCATGGCGGTGGCCCGGATCGCCGGGGACGCGGTGGTGAACCGTTACGGCGCGGTCCGTACCGTCCGGGCCGGCGGGGTGTTGGCCGTGCTGGGCGGTCTGCTGATCGTCCTCACCGGGCAGCCGGCGGTGGCGATGGCGGGGTTCGGGCTGATGGGGCTCGGCATCGCGGTGGTCGTACCGCTGTGCTTCGCGGCGGCCGGGCACGCGGGCCCGAATCCCAGCCAGGCCATCGCGGGCGTGGCGACGATCACCTACACCTCGGGGCTGATCGCGCCGAGTCTGATCGGCGGGGTGGCCCAGGCGACCAGCCTGGTGGTGTCGTTCGGCGTGGTGACGGCGCTGGCATGCGGGCTCGCGGTGTTCGCGGGGGTGCTGCGCAGCGCCGAGCGCGGCGGCCGCACGGAGAGCAGCCCGCGGCCGGCCGCCGTTCCCGACCCGCGCCCCTGAGGCAGGTCAGCCGGCGGGGCGCAGCAGCTCCCGGCCGACGGCGCGGAAGGCCTCCGACCAGGGCGCCGGCCGCATGGTCGTGGCGTCGAGCCGGACCAACACCCGGGTGCCCCGGGCGTAGGTCCGCGTCCCGTCCGCCGAGCAGAACCGGAAGCCGTAGGTCAGGCCGGTGGTGCCGAGCCGTTCCAGCCAGAGGTGGACGGCGTAGGTGCCGGGGCTGGTCACCGGTGCCTCGTAGCTGACGCGCAGCTCGCGTACGGCGTTGCAGGCGTCGCCGGCCGCGTGCCAGTCGCCGTCGAAGCGGACGCCGTGCGCGCTCCACAGCTCGGTCCAGGCGCGCTCGACCAGCACGGGGTAGCGGGCGTTGTGCAGGAGGCCGAGCGCGTCGAGGTCGTCGAAGTGGACGGTGACGGGGATCAGCCGACCGTAGGAGACGGCGGGGGCGATCGAGGCTTCGGCGGTCACGGGAGGGGCTCCTGAACATCGTTGCTGAGACAGTCCCATACTAAGCGACCGCTCAGGAGCCTGGGGCTGGAGGCCCCCAGGTCAGCCACCCGCGACAATGGTGCAGACCGTCTTCATGTACGTAAGAAAGCGAAACCCCACCATGGATCTCGGCGTGCGCTGGAAACTGCACGGTGACGGGCGCACGCCCGCGCCCGGAGCGGTGGTACGCCCCGACGAACGGCTCTCCTGGCCCCGTACCGTGGGCCTGGGCGCCCAGCACGTGGTCGCGATGTTCGGCGCCTCCTTCGTGGCCCCCGTGCTCATGGGCCTGGACCCGAACCTGGCGATCATGATGTCGGGCGTGGCGACCGTGATCTTCCTGCTCGCCACCCGCGGCCGGGTCCCGAGCTACCTCGGCTGCTCCCTGTCCTTCGTCGGCGTGGCCGCCGTCATCCGCGCCCAGGGCGGTACGAGCGCCACGGTGACCGGCGCGGTGTTCATCGTCGGCGTGGTGCTGTTCCTGGTGGGGCTCGCGGTGCAGCGCTTCGGGGCGCGGATCATCCACGCGGCCATGCCGCCGATCGTCACCGGCGCGGTCGTGATGCTGATCGGCTTCAACCTCGCCCCGGTGACCGCCTCCACCTACTGGCCGCAGGACCAGTGGACGGCCCTGCTGGTGATGCTCTTCACCGGCCTGGCGGTCGTCTGTCTGCGTGGTTTCTGGTCCCGTATCGCCATCTTCCTCGGTCTGGTCTTCGGGTACGGCATCTCCTGGGCGTTCGACCGGATCTTCGGCAAGATCCACTCCATGGGCCCGGGCGGCAAGGTCACCGACCACTGGCGCCTGGACCTCTCCGGCGTCTCCAAGGCCGACTGGATCGGCCTGCCGCACTTCCACGGGCCGTCCTTCCAGTGGTCGGCGATCCTGGTCGCGCTGCCGGTCGTCATCGCCCTGGTCGCGGAGAACGCGGGCCATGTCAAGGCGGTCGGCGAGATGACCGGCGACCCGCTGGACGACAAGCTCGGCACGGCGATCTCGGCCGACGGCATCGGCTCCATGCTGTCCACGGCCGTCGGCGGCCCGCCGAACACCACCTACTCCGAGAACATCGGCGTGATGGCCGCCACCCGCGTCTACTCCACCGCCGCATACTGGGCCGCCGCCGGCTTCGCCCTGCTCTTCGGCATCTGCCCGAAGTTCGGCGCCGTCGTGGCCGCGATCCCGGGCGGTGTCCTCGGCGGCATCACCGTGATCCTCTACGGCATGATCGGCCTGCTCGGCGCCCAGATCTGGCTGCACGCCAAGGTGGACCTGCGCAACCCGCTGAACCTGGTGCCGGCCGCCGCGGGCATCATCATCGGCGTCGGCAACGTCAGCATGAAGTTCACCGACACCTTCTCGCTCAGCGGCATCGCCCTCGGCACCCTGGTCGTCATCACCGGCTACCACGCCCTGCGCGCCTTCGCCCCGGCCCACCTGAAGCAGCAGCAACCGCTGCTGGACGAGGGCACCTCCAGCTACGACGCCGAGGAGCCGCACACCAAGTCGTAGGCGCACGCCGGGGCGAGGGACGCGCGCGATCAGGTCCTGCTCCCGGTTCGCAGCGGTCGGCGCCGCGGGCGTTCTCCCCCTCACCCCACGGACATGTCCTCGCGTTCCCCCGTTCCGGCGAAGCGACGGGCCGGTCGGCGCGCCGGGCGGCCCGGGGCTGGGACCCTTCCCCCATGGCGCAGTTGGAACGCTTCACCACTCCCGTCGACGCGGTGGTCGCCCGGATGCGCGCGATCGGCGCGGCCCTGCCCGAGCGCGACGGGGTCGCCGTGTTCAACCGCGTCTATCTCGCCGTGACCGAGGAGGTCGACCGGCGTCTGGACGGCGGGGAGTTCCCGGACCCGCGGGCGGCGACCGCGCTGGACGTGCGGTTCGCGGAGCGCTATCTGGCGGCGGTCGATGCGAGCGTGGCGGACCGCCGTCCACCCGCCTGCTGGCGCCCTCTCTTCCAGCTCCGCCGCCATCCCGGGGTACGGCCGCTGCAGTTCGCGCTGGCGGGCATCAACGCGCACGTCGGGCACGACCTGGCGCTCGCCGTGGTGGACACCTGCCGCACGCTCGGCTGCGAACCGGCCGATCTGGAGGACGAGTTCGACCGTGTGGGCGAGATCCTCGTATCGCTGGAGGAGCGCATCCGCGAGGATCTGATGCCGGGCCCCGACCTGCTCCAGCTCGCCGATCCGCTCACCCATCTGCTGGGTTCCTGGAGCCTGGAGCGGGCCCGGGACGCGGCCTGGGCGGCGGCTCGGGCACTGTGGGTGCTGCGCCACTGCGGCGAGGTCGCCGAGGAGTTCACCGAGCGGCTGGACGCGGCCGTGGGGCTCGCGGGCCGGATGCTCCTCACCCCGCTCCCCGAACTGATCTGACCCCGGGCCGGACTGGCCGAAACCGACCCCCACGCGAGCCGCCCCGGAAGAGCCGTGTCCGCGCCGTACGTTGACGTGCGGCACCCCATCGACAAGGAGCGGACATGGCAACGCGGCTCGGTCTCGGTCTTCCCCAGATGCGGCAGTACTCCCTCGGCACGGACGTCCCCGACGTGGCCCGCGCCGCCGAGCGGATCGGTTACACGAGCCTGTGGGTCTTCGAGCGGGCTCTGTTCCCCGAGCCCGCCACCCAGGGGCTGTACGGCATGGACGGCGTGCCCTGGCCGGACCAGTACCGGAACGTGGCGGACCCGCTGGTCACCCTCACCCTGGCCGCGTCGGCCACCGAGCGGGCGGAGCTGGGCTCCAGCGTCCTGGTGGCACCGCTGCACGTGCCGTTCCAGCTGGCCAAGGCCCTCGCCTCGCTGGACGCGGCGAGCGGCGGCCGGGTGCTCGCGGGCCTCGGCACCGGCTGGTCCCTGGACGAGTACGCGGCCTCCTCCGTGCGGCCCTTCGAGGAGCGCGGCAAGTCGCTGGACGAGATCATCGAGGTGTGCCGGGCGGTGTGGGGCCCGGATCCGGTCGTCTACGACGGCACCCTGACGAAGATCGCCTCCGCCGTGGTCGGACCCAAGCCCGTCCGGCCGATCCCGGTTCTGCTGGCCGCGGGCAACCGGCGGGCGTTCCGGCGGCTGGTCGACCACGCCGACGGCTGGCTGCCGGCGGGCTTCAGCGCGCAGCAGGTCGGCGCCCAGTGGCGGCAGCTGCGGGAGCTGGCCGAGGAGCGGGGCCGTACGCGGCCGATCCGGACGGTGCTGCGGGTGAACACCGACCGCACGGCCAAGGCGTACGAGGGCGCCGACCGCAGGTCTTTCCAGGGCAGTGTCGACCAGATCGTGGCGGACCTCGTGGAGTTCGCGGAGCTCGGCATGGACGAGATCCTGATCGACCTCCAGGGCAGCGCGCGGGACGCCCAGGAGCTGACGGATGCCGCCGCGGAGGTGTTTGAAAAGGCGCGGGCGGCCGGATTCTGAGGCCGGCCGTCCACGCCTTGGTACATGCTCGCTCTCCTGCTCAGTCCTCGGGCAGCTCCACAGGGGCGATCTCGTCGTAGGCGTCACCGGGGCCCGGGTTGGCCGGGTCGGTCTCGCCGCCGAACTGGTGCATGACGCCCCAGACCGCGTTCAGCGCGGTCTGGACGGCGCCCTCGGCCCAGCCCGCCGTCCAGGAGATGTCGTCGCCGGCGAGGAAGATGCCCCGCTTGTCCTCGGGCAGCCGGTCCTGCATGAAGTGGGTGAACAGGCGCCGCTGGTAGCGGTAGTGGCCGGGCAGGTTGGCCTTGAACGCGCCCATGAAGTAAGGCTCGTTCTCCCAGGAGACGGTCACCGGGTTGCCGATGATGTGCTTCCGGATGTCGACCTTGGGGTAGATCTCACCGAGCGACTTCAGCATGACCTCCATCCGCTCGTTCGCGGACAGCGGCAGCCACTTCAGGCTGTCGTCGCACCAGGTGTAGGACAGGCAGATCACGGCGGGCTTGTCCGGGCCGTCGTCCAGCAGGTAGGTGCCGCGGGTCATGCGGTCGGTGAGCGTCATCGACATGACGTCCCGGCCCGTCTCCTCGTCCTTGTCCAGCCAGAACGGCCGGTCGACAGGCACGAAGAGCTTCGAGGACTCCATGTAGTGGGTGCGCTCGATGGCGGTCCAGTGGTCGATCGGGAAGAGCGAGTCGTCGCAGGCGATCTTGGACAGCAGCATCCAGGACTGGGCGGTGAAGATCGCCGCCCGGTAGGTGCGGATGTCGCCGTTCGCGTCCGTCACCGTGATCTGGTTGCCGGCGGTACGGTGCAGCCGGGTCACGGCCGGGCGGGGCTCCCCGCCCATGTGCAGGGACTTCAGCGAGGTGCCGTACGGCCAGTGGACGATCTTCTCCGGCTCGCGCTCCCACAGGCGCAGCGGCAGCTGCTGGGAGCCGCCGACGATGCCGCGGTGGTGGTCGTCGGCCTCGGTGTAGACGACACGCAGGATCTCCAGGATGGAGTTCGGGAAGTCGGTGTCCCAGCCGCCGGTGCCGAAGCCGACCTGGCCGAAGATCTCGCGGTGCCGGAAGGACTTGAAGGCCTCGGAGTCGCAGAGGAAGCCGTAGAAGGTCTGGTTGTCGAGCTTCTCGACGAGCTTCGCCCAGATCTCGCGGATGCGCGGCACGTCCCGCTCGCGCATGGCGCGGTTCATGTCCGAGAAGTCGGCGCCCTCTTCGAGACACCTGTTCCAGGCGTCGGCGACGTCCCGGTAGACCTGGGGCAGGTCGTCGACGGTCTCGGCGTAGTGCGACTCGCCCTTGAGGTCGACCACGGTCGAAGGCGTGGCCTCGGCAAGGGGGTTGGGGAAGGGCTTGGTCTCCAGGCCGACCAGGTCGATGTAGTGCTGGAGGGCGGTGGAGGACGGCGGGAAGCGCATCGCGCCCAGCTCGCAGTTGAGGGACTCGTCGCAGCCCTCGAAGCCGACGGTGCGCAGCCGGCCGCCGATCTGGTCGGCCTCGTAGACGACGGGCTTGAGGCCCATCTTCATCAGCTCGTAGGCGGCCACGATGCCGGACAGACCGCCGCCGATGACCGCGACCTCCGTGCCGTGCTCGGTCGCGGGTATCTGGCCGAGGCCCGCCGGGTGGGCGAGGAAGTCGTCGTAGGCGTAGGGGAAGTCCGGGCCGAACATGGTGATCGGCGGCTGCTGCCCGTCGGTGTGCTCGACGGCGTTGGGCACCGTGGACGTCATGGGGTACGGACTCCTTGCGCGAAAGTACTCAGGGGGAGGTTCGGGGGTTTCAGATCAGGGACCCGTACAGACCGGGGCGGCGGTCCTTCAGGTACGGGTTGGCCTCGCGGGACGCGGCCAGGAAGGCAAGGTCGGCGTCGGCGACGACCAGCTGCTCGGCGCGGCCGGCCCGGGCGCGGGCGATGCCGTCGGGACCGGCGAGGGTGGAGAGTCCGACGAACTCGAACTCCCCTTCGTGGCCTACCCGGTTGACGTAGGCGACGTACATCTGGTTCTCGAAGGCGCGCACCGGGATCATCGATTCGGCGACGAACTGGAAGGGGTGCATCTGCGCGGTCGGGACGACGAGGAGGTCGGTGCCGGCCAGGGCGTGGGCGCGGACGTTCTCCGGGAACTCGACGTCGTAGCAGATCATCAGGCCGACGGTCAGGCCGTTCAGCTCGGCCTGCACGACCGGCTGCTCACCGGGGGTGAAGTGGTCGCGCTCGAAGCAGCCGAAGAGGTGGGTCTTGCGGTAGTTCGCGAGCCGGGTGCCGTCGGCGGAGATCAGCTGGGCGGAGTTGTAGACGGTCTCGCCGGCGCGCTCGGGGTAGCCGTAGGCGATCGCGATGCCGTGCCGGCCGGCGGTATCGGCGATCGCGTCGGCGGACTCGCCGTCGGCGGGCTCGGCGAGGCGGCCGATGTCGTCGCCGATGGCGTACCCGGTCAGGAACATCTCCGGTGCGGCGAGCAGCGCGGCGCCCGCGGCGGCGGCCCGGCCCGCGGCGGCGTCGAGGACCTTGAGGTTCTCGGCGATCGAGCCGGGGCGGCCGGAGCTCTGGAGCAGGGCGGTGCGCATGCGTGATCCTCACCGGAGAGGGATTTGGGGGGCCACGAAGAAGGTACGGTCGGCGCACTCGGCCGGACAAGAAGGAGCCGTTGCGCGCCGGTGCGCGGATCGTTGCGTGGAGACGGGGCGGAACGGCGATTCGTTGCGCGCCCCAGGGACGATCACCGTTCCCACCGGCGCTTCATCCTCCCCTCCCCCCGTCTCGATGTCCTACTTCCTGGTGCCGACCGGGTCGACGGTGATGGTCCTGCCGCTGCCGTCCGTGACCGGGACGTCGATGCCGACGGCCAGGGTGTGGGAGTGCGTCTCGTCGGGAGGCGTGACGATCAGGCTGGTGAAGGTCTCGCCGGTGCCGCCGGAGGTGTTCGGCGGGTAGTGCAGGGTGAACCGGGTCTCGTCGCCCGGCTCGACGCTGACCGGCACGGGGGGCGAGGGTGCTCCGCTTGGCGCTGACGGTGCCGTCCTTGCTCTTGAGGTCGGCACCGGGGAAGCCCTTGAGGGTGCAGGTGGCGGAGCCGGCGTTCTTGAGGTTGACGATGAGCTCGCCCTCGGCCATGGCGCCGGAGGTGCTGAACGCGAGCTGGGAGGTCTTGCACGCGCCCGCGCCGCCGCCCACGGCCGTGCCACCGCCGCGTGAGCCGGACTGACCGCTGCCGGTGCCGGTGTCTGTTCCGGTCGCGGTGCCCGGACCCGTGCCGGAGGAGGTGCCGCTGCCGGAGGCGCCGTTGCCGCCGGTGCTCCGGCTCGGAGCGGGGAGTCACTCTTGTCCGAGGAGCCGCTGCCACTGCCCTGGCAGGCGGTGAGCGACAGACCGGCGACGGCGGCGACAGCGAGCAGCGAGAGCTTCTGGACGCGCACGATTCCCCTTCAGCAGGTACGGGTGACGTGCTGTTCCATGAGACCCCGAGGGCAGTCGGGGCGTCGCGGCCGACACGGCTCCCGTACATGGCTGTGACAAGCAGCGGATCTCCCGCCGCACCGGGTCACCCGAGGGGCAGGGCGAATGTCGTGACGACCGCCGCGTGGTCCGAGGGCCAGTCGTTGCCCGCCACGTCCGGCCACGGGCGCGGGCTGCCGGTGACGAGGGTGCGCGCGTCCCGCACGGTCAGGCCCCGGTGCAGGACGTAGTCGATCCGGTCCTGCGGCTCGGGCCGCCCGCTGCCGTCCTCGTGCACGGGGTGGATCGGCGACCAGGTGTGCCCGGGTGCGGCGGCGGGGTCCGGGTGGGCCTCGCGATAGGAGTCGGCGAAGCCCGCGTCCTCGGCGGCCCTCGTCACCGGCCAGGCCACGTCCGGCCAGTCCAGGTGGGAGGGGCAGTTGAAGTCGCCGACCAGGACGACCGGGACGCCGTCGGCGGACGACTCGGCGATCCGGCGGAGCGCGTCCCGCATCTGTGTGAGCCGGACCTCCTCGTGGGCGATCAGCTCGGCCGCCGGCAGCCCGTCGAAAGCGGACTCGTAGGGCCCGTACGGCGTGTAGTGCAGATGCGCGGTCCACACATCGACCTCGCGGCCGGACGCCACGGCGACCCGGACGCCCGCCGCGCCGTAGAAGCCGACGTTCGGGTCGCCGAAGCGGGCGGTGATGGGGTGGCGGCTGATGACGCCGAGATTCTCGCCGGCCCGGTGGTGGTGCCAGCCGAGGGCCTCGGCCAGCTCCTGGGCGGCCGTACCGCCCGTCTCCTGGAGGCCGACCACGTCGGCGCCGCTGTCCAGGATGACCTTGAGCTGCTTGGCCCGGTGGTCGTCGACCTTGCTGCCGCCGAGCCACAGGTTCCAGCTCATGACCCGCAGTCCGGGCGCGACCATGCGCCGCAGCTCCTCGATCGTCACCCCCTCCAGGCTCTCCCGTACGGTCCGGCCGGGTGCCGTGCCGATCGGGGCGAGGGACGGTACGGCGAGGACGGCGCAGCCGGCGGCCTCGGCGGAGGCGACCCCGGTCTCGGTGTCCTCGACGGCCACGCAGCCGGCGGGGTCGACGCCGAGGGCACGGCAGGCGGCCAGGTAGGGGTCGGGGGCGGGCTTGGTGCGGTCGGTGTCGTCGGCGGTGACGGAGGCCGCGAACCGGTCGGCGCCCAGGGCGTCGAGGACGACGTCGGCGACCGCGCGCGGGGACGCGGTGACCAGCGCGGTCGGGATGCCGGCGGCGGCCAGCGCGGCCAGCAGGTCCAGGGCGCCGGGGCGGGGCACGATGCCGGTGCGGACGCGGTCGGCGAACTCGCGGTGCAGCTCGGCGGCGAGCTCGGCGTCCGGCCGGCCGGTGGCCGCGGCGAGCCAGTCGGCGGTGTGCTCGAC
Organism: Streptomyces camelliae; assembly: GCF_027625935.1. Classification (NCBI taxonomy): domain Bacteria; kingdom Bacillati; phylum Actinomycetota; class Actinomycetes; order Kitasatosporales; family Streptomycetaceae; genus Streptomyces; species Streptomyces camelliae. Next base: position 7,520,161 of record NZ_CP115300.1, on the reverse strand, counting down.
CGCGCGGCCGAGCACGTCCGGCTGGTCGGCCTCGGTCAGCGGGCGTCCGGCGATCTGCTCGACCGCCTCCCACCACAGCCGCTCGGTGTCTACGAGCGTGCCGTCCATGTCGAACAGAACCGCCTGCGGGGCGGTGTGGGGGGGCATGTTCGGGTGGTTCCTCACTTCTGGATACGTTCGGCCACCAGCACCGGCCGCTCGGGCAGCGACACGGCGACGGCGGCTCCGGCGCCGATCCCGGTGGCCTCGTACGCGGGCAGGTCGGCCTTGGCCTCGGTGCCGTCGGCGAGCCGCACGGTGACTCGGACGACCGCGCCGAGGAAGGCGGTGGCGACGACGCGGGCGGTGCCCTGCTCGTCGGCCGTCACCTGGACGGCCTCGGGCCGCACCAGCACGTCCACCGGGCCGTCCGGCACCGCGCCGTCGGCGGGCAGTCGCTGCCCGAGCACCCGGACCGTGCCGCCCGACAGCTCGCCCGGGATCCGGCTCATCGTGCCGACGAACTCGGCGACGAAGGCGGTGGCGGGGCGGCCGTACAGCTCGGCGGGTTCGGCGCACTGTTCGAGGCGGCCGGCACGCATCACGGCGACCCGGTCGGCGACCGACAGGGCCTCCTCCTGATCGTGCGTCACGAACAGTGTGGTGATGCCGAGTTCCTGCTGCAGGCGGCGGATCTCCTCGCGCAGGGTGAGCCGGACCTTGGCGTCGAGGGCGGACAGCGGCTCGTCCAGGAGCAGCACGCGTGGGCGCAGCGCGAGGGCGCGGGCCAACGCGATGCGCTGCTGCTGGCCGCCGGAGAGCTGGTGCGGATAGCGCTCGCCCTTGTCGGCGAGACCGACCAGCTCCAGCAACTCGGCGGCACGAGCTCGCCGTTCGGCCGTACGGACGCCGCGCATGCGCAGCCCGAAGGCGACGTTGTCGACGGCGTTCAGATGCGGGAAGAGGCTGTACGACTGGAAGACCATGCCGGCGTCACGGCGGTGGGCCGGGACGTGGGTGACGTCCTCGCCGTCCACCAGTACGGCGCCGGAGTCGGGGTGTTCGAACCCGGCGAGCATGCGCAGCGCGGTGGTCTTGCCGCAGCCGGAGGGGCCGAGCAGGGCCAGGAACTCTCCCGGGCGGACGGTCAGGTCGAGTCCGTCGAGGGCGACGGTGGCCCCGAACTCGCGCCGCAGGGAACGGAATTCGACGGTCGCGGCCTTTTCCGCGGTGGCCTTCTCAAGGGTGGTGGCGGTCATGATGTGTGTCATCCCCGGGAGTTCGCGGTTCGGTTGCGTCCGCCGCCGGCACCGGCGAGCGCGAGGAGCAGGGCCCAGGTGACGAGCAGGCTGAGCACGGACACGGCGACGGACATCTGGGCCTGCGAGCCGCCGACGTTGTAGATCCACACGGCGAAGGGCTGGTAGCCGAGCAGCTGGGCGACGGTGAACTCGCCGAGCACCAGGGCCAGCGTGAGGAAGGCCGCGTTGAGCAGGGCCCCGCGCAGGTTCGGCAGCACGGCCCGGACCAGCGCCTGCGGCCAGGAGGCACCGCAGCTGCGGGCGGCCTCGACCAGCGTGCGTACGTCGATGGCGCGCAGGCCCGCGTCCAGCGCCCGGTACACGAACGGCAGCGCCATCACGACGTAGGCGAGGACGAGCACGACCGGGAAGCTCGGGTTCTGGATCGCGACGAACGTCTCGAACAGCGGGGTCCGGGACAGGTGGTCCGGGCCCCACTTCAGCACGGTGACGATCCCGGCGACGAACGCGATCGGCGGTACCACCAGCGGCAGTGAGCAGACCACCTCCACCACCGGCCGCAGCCGGGGCGCGCCGAGCCGGAGCGCGACCATGGCGGGCACCATCAGCAGCAGCACGGCCGCGATGGTGGCCGCGGCCAGCTCCAGCGAGAGCAGCAGGCTGGAGACGAAGCCGTCGGTGGACAGGATCTTGGTGTAGGCGTCGAAGGAGACGCCCTGGCCGGGCACGTCGACGGTGAAGACCACGGACGCGCCGAGCGGCACCAGGAAGTACAGGGCGGCCAGGCCGAGGACGGCCCAGCGCCACGGGGTCAGGCGTCGAGCCATCGGGCGCTCCGGCGTTGCAGGGGCAGGTACACGGCCATCACCACGCCGGCCACCAGGACCATGTCGAGGCTGAGGGCGAGCGCGATGTTCTCCTGGCCGACGAGGACGTTGCCGGACAGGGCGTCGGCGATCTGCAGGGTGACCAGCGGGACCGCGCTGCCGACCATGGCGGCGGCGGTGGCGTAGGCGGCGAAGGCGCTGCCGAAGAGCAGCACGAGCCCGCCGAGCAGCGAGGGCGCGAGCACCGGCAGGGCCACGTGGCGCCAGTACTGCACGCCGGTGGCGCCGTTGTTGAGCGCTGCCTCGCGCCACTGGGTGCGCAGGCCGTCCAGCGCGGGGGTGATGGTGAGGACCATGAGCGGGATGAGGAAGTACAGGTAGACGAGGACCAGGCCCCAGAAGCTGTAGAGGTCCCAGCCGTCGTCCTTCAGGCCGAGGTGCACGGTCAGGACGCCGGCGTTGCCGAGGGTGGCGACGAAGGCGAAGGCCAGCGGGACGCCGCCGAAGTTGGCGAGGACGCCGGAGGCGGTCAGTACGGCCTCGCGCAGCCAGCGGGAGCGGGAGGAGACCACGGCCTGGGCGAGCGGCAGCCCGAGCAGTGCGCCGAGCGCGGCGGCGGTCGCGGACAGCTTGACGCTGCCGAGCAGGGCGGTGAGGTACGGCCCCTGGAGCGAGTCGGTGAGGTTCTGTGTGCCGTAGTGCCCCTGCACCGAGAAGGCGCCGTAGACGATGGCCAGGGCGGGCAGGCCGAAGGCGATGGCGACGAAGACCAGCAGCGGTACGACGGCCAGCCAGCCGGGGGCGCGGCGCCGCCGCTTCGCCGAAGCGACGGGCGCCACGTCCGCGCGCGTGAGGGCGGCGGTCATCCGGAGACGGCCTTCCCCCAGCCCTGCGCGATGACCGTCTTGGCCTTGCTCTGCTGGGCCTCGGTCGGGAAGGAGGGCGTGCCGGTAACCTTCGGCAGCTTGGCGGCGGCCGCCGTGTCCAGCGTGCCTGCCTTCTGCAGGGCGGCCATCAGGGCCGGGCGGGCGTAGCCCTTGAGCCACAGGTTCTGGCCCTCGGCGCTGTAGAGGTACTCCTGCCAGAGGCGGGCGGCCGCCGGGTGCGGGGCGTCCTTGGTGATGGCCTGGGAGTAGTACTGGGCGTACTGGCCGTCGGTGGGGATGGCGACCTTCCAGTCGAGCCCCTTGGACCGGAACTCGTCGGCGTACCCGGCGTTGAGGTAGTCCCAGTCGATGGAGATCGGCGTCTCGCCCTTCTCGACGGTGGCCGGGGTGGACTCGACGGGCGTGTAGTTGCCGCTCTTCTTCAGCTTGGCGAAGAAGTCCAGGCCGGGCTGGATGTCGTCGAAGGAGCCGCCGTTCGCCAGGGCCGCCGCGTAGACGCCGCCGAAGGCGGAGCCGGACTTGGTGGGGTTGCCGTTGAGGGCGACCTGGCCCTTGTACTCGGGCTTGAGCAGGTCCTTGAAGCTGGTCGGGCACTCCTTGACGCGTTTGTCGTCGCAGCCGATGGAGATGTAGCCGCCGTAGTCGTTGTACCAGCGGGCCTGCGGGTCCTTCTGGGCCTCGGGGATGTCCCCGTACGAGGCCACCTTGTACGGCGCGAGCAGGCCCTGCTGGGCGGCGCTCAGCGCGAACGAGCTGCCCAGGTCGAGCACGTCGGGGGCGCGGTCCTGCCCCTTGCGGGAGGTGACGGCGTTGATCTCGTCCTGGCTGGTGCCGTCGGGGCTCTCGTCCTCGATCTTGATGCCGTACTTCTTCTGGAAGCCGTCGATGATCGCGCCGTAGTTCGCCCAGTCGCGGGGCACGGCGATGATGTGCAGCGTGCCCTCCTTCTTGGCCGCCTGGACCAGGGCGTCCATACCGCCGAAGGCGGCGGCGGAGGTGGCGGTGGCGGCGCTCTTGCCGTCCTTGGTGGTGGTCGACGCGTTGTCGGGGGCGGCGCCGCAGGCGCTGAGGGCGAGCGCGGCGACGACGGCGAGGGAACCGCCGAGCACGGCGTTTCTCGGCAGGGACACGGTCACGGTCTCTCCAGGGGGACACATGAGGAGCGGAGGGGAACTTGTCTGAACAAGTTGGCCTCAGTACGCCCGGCGTGGGTGTCCGGTCCGTAAACACTGGCGAAACACCGAGCCCCGATTCCCTGCACAGTTCCGGCTGACACGGATCACCAAGGAATGTCGATTAGGCTGGTCACGCTGTGCACAGCGACCTACGCAGAGGGGAAGCATGACCGCGCGCCACGAGGAGATCGCCGACGAGCTGCGGCGGGCCATCGACCGCGAGGAGTACACCGTCGGCAGCCGGCTGCCCTCGGAGTCGGAGCTGGCCGCGCACTACGGTGTCTCACGCGGCACGGTCCGCCAGGCCGTCGCGGCCCTGACCGCCGAGGGTCTGATCGGCTCCCGCCAGGGCGCCCGCCGGGTGGTCCTGGCCAGCCGCCGCAGCCAGAGCTTCGAGGAACTGCGCAGCTTCGCCCAGTGGGCCCGCGCGATGGGCCGCGAGGCCACGGGCCACGTGGTGGCACAGGAGCACCGCCCGGCGACCCAAGAGGACGCCGTACGCCTCCAACTCGCCTTCGGCACACCGGTGTTGCACGTCCTGCGGCTCCGCGGCCTGGACGGCGAACCGGTCCTGCTGGAGCGCACGGTCTACGCCGACTGGATCGCCCCCGCGGTCGAGTCCATCGAGCCGGACTGCCCGTCCGTCACCCAGCGCCTGTACGACGACACGGGCCTGGTCTTCGCGTACGGCGAGCACATCATCGACGCGGTGGCGGCGGGCGCGCAGGACGCCGAGTTGCTGGGCGTGCGCCGCACGAGTCCGCTGCTGCGGGTGCGCCGGGTGACGACGACGCGTGAGGGGCGCCCGGTGGAGTGGTCGGACGACCGGTACCGCTCGGACGCGGTGAGCTTCAGCGTGCACAACTCGATCGGCAACAATGCGCTCGCGCGGAAGACGGCGGAATAGAACTCGGGGCGCCTTCGCCGTTGCCGGTTGCGGGTTGTTCGTGGCTGGTCGCGCAGTTCCCCGCGCCCCTTCAGGACGCTCGACTGCAGCCCCCCGAGGGAATCCGCCCTACCCCGGCGCCCCGGAGGAAAAGCGCCGCAGCAACGGCGACAGCACCAGCACCGACTTGGTCCGCTCCACGAACGGTTCCCCGGCGATCCGTTCGAGGACCCGCTCGAAGTGCCGCATGTCGGACGCGAAGACCTGGGCGATCGCGTCCGCGTCCCCGGTGACGGTGGACGCGGCCACGACCTCCTGGTACCGCTCCAGCCCCCGCTGAATGGTCTCCGGCGAGGTGTTGCGCCGGCAGTAGATCTCGATGTATCCCTCGGTCTCCCAGCCGAGCGCCGCCGGATCCACCCGGACGGTGAATCCGGTGATCGCTCCGGTGGCGCGCAGCCGGTCCACGCGCCGCTTCACCGCGGGCGCGGACAGTCCGACCAGTTGCCCGATGTCCGCGTAGGAGCGGCGGGCGTCCTCGGCGAGGGCGTGCACGATGCGTTCGTCGAGATCGTTCAGCACAGGGGGTGGTTCACTTCTTCGGTTCGGTCGCTTACTGCTGAGCCGTCACCGCGAGGGCCTCACCGGTCGCGAGACGGGAACGGCGATAGCCGTATACGAAGTAGAACACGAGCCCGACGGCCATCCAGACACCGAACACGATCCAGGTGACCATGGACAGGCTGCCCATCATCCACACGCAGAAGAGGAAGCCCAGCGCGGGCAGCACCGGCGACAGGGGCACGCGGAAGGTGCGGTGCATCGCCGGGCGGGTCCGGCGCAGCACCACGACGGCGACGTTGACCAACGCGAAGGCGAACAGCGTGCCGATGCTGGTGGCGTCGGCCAGCTGGCCCAGCGGGATCGCGGCGGCGAGGACACCGCAGAACACGGACACGATGATCGTGTTGGCCCGCGGGGCACCGGTCTTCGGGTGGACCTTGGCGAACACCTTGGGCACCAGGCCGTCCCGGGACATCGCGAACAGGATGCGGGTCTGACCGTAGAGCACCGTCAGTACGACGCTGGCAATGGCGATGACCGCGCAGAACGCGAGCAGCGTGCCCCAGAAGCTCTGTCCGGTGACGTCCGTCATGATCTGGGCGAGCGCGGCCTCGGAGTCCTGGAACTTCTTCCACGGCCAGGCACCCACGGCGACGGCCGCGACGAGGACGTACAGCGCAGTCACGATGACCAGGGACAGCATGATCGCGCGCGGCAGGTCGCGCTGGGCGTCCTTCGCCTCCTCACCGGCGGTGGAGGCAGCGTCGAAGCCGATGTAGGAGAAGAACAGCGTCGCGCCGGCCGCGCTGACACCCCCCATGCCGAGCGGCATGAAGTTCGCGTAGTTGCCCGACTTGAAGCCCATGAAGCCGATGGCGCAGAAGAGGATCAGCGCGGCGATCTTCACGCTCACCATGATGGTGTTGGCCCGCGCGGACTCCTTGGCGCCGCCGAGCAGGAACACCATGCCGAGGAGGACGACGATCAGGGCGGGCAGATTGAAGATGCCGCCCTGGCCGGGCGGGGCCGACAGGGCGTCCGGGATGGTGACACCCAGGGTGCCGTCCAGCAGCTCGTTGAGGTACTGGCCCCAGCCGACGGCCACGGCGGCCACCGAGACGCCGTACTCCAGCAGCAGACACCAGCCGCAGACCCAGGCGATCAGCTCGCCCATCGTTGCGTATGCGTACGAGTACGAGGAGCCGGAGACCGGGATGGTGCCCGCCAGCTCGGCGTAGGACAGGGCCGAGAACAGCGCGGTGAGACCGGCGATCACGAAGGCGAGGGTGACGGCCGGACCCGCCTTGGGGACGGCCTCGCCGAGGACGACGAAGATGCCGGTGCCGAGCGTGGCACCGATGCTGATCATGGTCAGCTGCCACAGCCCGAGGGAGCGCCGCAGCGAGCCTCCCTCGCCCTGACCGCCCTCCGCGACCAGGCGTTCCACGGGCTTGCGCCGCATCAGGCGTGCGGCGAGACCCGGGGACGCGGGGGTGGTCGCTGTGCGGTCGTGCGGGGGTGCGCCTTGGTCGAGCACGCGCTGGCTCCTTATCGCTGCCGGTCTTGCGGGCGGGGAACGAGAGCAGCCCTGCGCGGGCAGGAACCCACCGAGCGGGGTCCCCGCCACGCCACGTACAGACGAGCACCCTATGAGGCGGACCTTCACGGACGTAATGCAGCAACCTTGCGTATCCCCGCACAATCATTGCGTTCATCGGACCGGATCGCCAAATCGTTGCGCACGGGCTGTGAACTGTTGCACAGCGACCTCATATGCACCGTTGTGCCCACAAGTGAGTACGCGGCCTCCGGATACGCCGACGGCCCCCGCCCCTCCCTGGCGTGGGAGGGACGGGGGCCGTCGCGGAACGCGGAAAAACGTCTCGCCGGTCAGGTCCAGCTGGCGTGCAGCGGCTTGCCCTCGGCGTAGCCGGCGGCGCTCTGGATGCCGACGATGGCCTTCTCGGCGAACTCCTCCAGGGAGCCGGCGCCGGCGTAGGTGCAGGAGGAGCGGACGCCCGCGATGATCGAGTCGATCAGGTCCTCGACGCCCGGACGGGCCGGGTCGAGGAACATGCGGGAGGTGGAGATGCCCTCCTCGAACAGCGCCTTGCGGGCGCGGTCGTACGCCGACTCCTCCGACGTGCGGTTGCGCACCGCGCGCGCGGAGGCCATGCCGAACGACTCCTTGTAGGCGCGGCCGCTCGCGTCGTGCTGGAGGTCGCCCGGGGACTCGTAGGTGCCGGCGAACCAGGAGCCGACCATCACGTTGGACGCACCGGCCGCGAGGGCCATGGCCACGTCGCGCGGGTGCCGGACACCGCCGTCGGCCCACACGTGCTTCCCGTACTTCCTCGCCTCGGCGGCGCACTCCAGGACCGCGGAGAACTGCGGCCGGCCCACGCCGGTCATCATGCGCGTGGTGCACATGGCGCCGGGGCCCACACCGACCTTGACGATGTCCGCGCCGGCGTCGATCAGGTCCTTGACGCCCTCGGCGGAGACGATGTTGCCCGCCGCGATCGGCACGTGCGGGTCGAGCGCGCGCACCACCTTGATCGCGGTGATCATGGACTCCTGGTGGCCGTGCGCGGTGTCGATGACGAGCGTGTCCACGCCCGCGTCAAGCAGCTGCTTGGCCTTGCCCGCGACGTCGCCGTTGATGCCGACGGCAGCAGCGATGCGCAGCTTGCCGTTCGCGTCCACGGCCGGGGTGTAGAGCGTGGCGCGCAGGGCGCCCTTGCGGGTCAGGATGCCGGCCAGCCTGCCGTCCTTGTCGACGGCGGGGGCGTAGCGCCGGTTGTGCTGGTCCAGGGTGTTGAAGGCCTCGCGGGGGTCGATGTCCGCGTCGAGGAGCAGCAGGTCCTTGGACATGACCACTTCGAGCTGGGTGAAGCGGTCGACGCCGGAGAGGTCGGCGTCGGTGACGACACCGATCGGCCGCTGGTCCTCGTCGACGACCACACCGGCGTTGTGGGCGCGCTTGGGCAGCAGGGCCAGCGCGTCGGCGACGGTCTGGTGCGGGGCCAGCACGATCGGCGTGTCGAGCACCAGGTGGCGGCTCTTCACCCAGGAGACGACGTCGGTGACGACGTCGATCGGGATGTCCTGCGGGATGACCACCAGGCCACCGCGGCGGGCCACGGTCTCGGCCATGCGGCGGCCGGCGATGGCGGTCATGTTGGCGACGACGAGCGGGATGGTGGTGCCCGTGCCGTCCGGCGAGCTGAGGTCCACGCCCTGACGCGAGCCGACCGCGGAGCGGCTCGGCACCATGAACACGTCGTCGTACGTCAGGTCGTACGCGGGCTGGATGTCATTGAGGAAACGCACGTGCTGCACATCCCAGTCGATCAGAGGTGACCCCCCGACAGGTGTGCCGGGGGGAAAGAGCACGTACTTCATTGTCCCATGTCGGGGGCTCTGTCATGCCCCGACAGAACATCCAGGGTCCCCGCCGATCAGCTAGGAGGATCGTCCAAGGGCGAGGGCCACGGTGAGCGAGGGTGTCCGGTCCACCGCTTCGGTGAACACGTCCTGCGCGATCCGCCACTCCTTCGGCTGTGCCTCGGCGTACGGCTGCCAGCCGCGTACGACGATCAGCAGTCCCTGCTCGACGGAGCCCTCGGGCCAGACGGTGTGATCGGAGAGGGAGTCCGCCAGCGCGTCCCAGTTGCGGCCGAACCAGTCGGGCAGTGCCAGGGCGCGAGCGACCCGGTCCATCAGGCCGGCCTTGTCGGTCACGCCGTGGAGGTCCAGCGTGACCGTATGGTGGCCCGCCAGGTCTTCGCTCATCTCAGCACCGCCCGGAACGAGTTGTAGTGATCATCCGTGTAGTAGATCTCCCCGGCCTTGCCGGTGATGATGCGCCGGGCGCCACGATCGCGCGAGCCGGGCGTCTTGACGGTGTACTCGTGGTAGTAGCCGCGCTGGTGCCTCGGCAGATGCCCCTCGTGGTTCCCGAAGACGACGCCGTCGCGGGCATAGGGAAAGGGGCCGCCCTGGTCGATGAGGGCGAGGGTCTGCCGGGCCTCGGCAGGCAGCGCGGACGCCTGGACAGTGCCCATGCCCTTGGCCCAGGCCGGGGTGGAAGCAGTGGCACGCGAGGCGAGACCGGCACTCTTGCCGGTGCCGGTGCCGGTGCCGGTGCTCGTGTGCGACGAGCATCCCGTCAGCAGGACGGCAAGGACGACCAGCAACCCGGCGAACAGCCGGGCCACCGACCGCCGGGCAGGTGGGGGGACGAACCGCAGCGACATGCCGCCGATGCTGCCACGACCGCCCGCCATCACGAACCCACGACCCGCGACCGGCAGCCACCGCGGCCCACCGAGTTCACCTGGGCGCACCGCGAGCCGGACGAGGCCCGCCAGGACCGGCCAGGGCCCGCCCGGACCAGCTGGGGCCACGCGAAGCCGGGCCGGAGCCGGGGGCGGAGCCGGGCACGGCCCGCCGGAAACCCGCGGGCCCCGCTGACACCCGTCGGCGCCGGTCAGGACGCGTCGCGAACGGCCGGAGCCGGCCGTGAGCCGACCGGAACCGGTCGGGCGCGGCCGGAGCCGCACGCTGCCGGTCAGAGGCCGTCCGGGTCCGCCCGGCTCAGGGCCGGCTTCGGGGTCGGGCCCGCCGTCATCAGGTAGTCCGCGGCCGAGGTGTCCGTGACCAGGCTGGTGACCAGCCCGGACCGCAGCACCGCGTCGATCGCGGCCGCCTTGCGCTGCCCGCCCGCGATCGCCACGACCTCCGGGATACGGCGCAGCTGATCGGCCTTGACCGTGATGCACCGCTCCCCCAGGTCCCGCCCGATCCGGCGCCCCTCGGCGTCGAAGAGGTGCGCCGACATCTCCGCGGCGACACCGAGCGAGGCGTAGTGCGCCCGCTCCTCGTCGCTGAGCATGTCGTGCACGGTCGAGATGCCCGGCTCCCAGGAGCCGATGGAGACACAGGCGACCGTGACCTTGTCGAAGTACTCGAAGGCCCGGGCGATCCCCGTCTGGTTGCGCAGCGCCGCCGCGGTGGCCGCGTCCGGCAGCAGCATCGGCGCGTAGATGGGGTGCGCGTCCCCGCCCGACACCTGGGCCGCGCGGCGCACGGCCTCCACCGATCCGCGCTCGGCGGTCCCGGCGTCGTACACGCCCGTCAGCTGCACCACCGTGCACGGCGGCAGCCGGTCGAGCGCCGCCGCCATGTGGATGGTGGACCGGCCCCAGGCCAGTCCCAGCACGTCTCCCTCGTTGACGAGCTCGCCGAGCAGGTCGGCGGCGACCTCGCCGAGGTTCTCGGGGTCGGGGGTCTCCTCGGCCTCGGCCGGGGACTCGACCACGACGGCGTGCCTCAGGCCGTAGCGGGCGCGGAGCGCGTCGGAGCGCTCGGCGTCCAGCTCGGCCGGCACGCGGATCTCGATGCGCACGAGATCCCGTTCGAGGGCCGTCTCCAGGACCCGGGCCACCTTGAAGCGGCTGACACCGAACTCCTCGGCGATCTGGATCTTGGACTTCCCCTCAAGGTAGAAGCGGCGGGCCATGGCCGCCGCCTGAACCAGCTCAGCGGGTCCCATCCGCATGGCTGACCGGCCCGCCGACATACCCGACACGGCGATCTCCTCACTGCTGTTCACACTCTGGATTCGCCGTTCATCCTTGCAGATTCGGGGCGACTGATCTGCCCTGATGGGCGCCGTTCACTTAACCGTTCACGTATCCGTGGCTCAGTGGTCGCATGCCCAGGACGCCTTGGCCGTAACGGCCTCCGCCTGGGCGCGCAGGGCACGCACCGCCTCCGCCGGGTCCTCGGCCCCGTAGACCGCCGAGCCGGCCACGAAGACGTCCGCTCCCGCGTCCGCGCACCGCTCGATCGTCGACGCCGAGACACCGCCGTCCACCTGGAGCCACAGCTGCAGGCCGTGCTTGCCGATCAGCTCCCGGGTGCGGCGGATCTTGGGCAGCATGATGTCGAGGAAGGCCTGGCCGCCGAAGCCGGGCTCGACCGTCATGATCAGCAGCATGTCGAGTTCCGGCAGCAGGTCCTCGAACGGCTCGATCGGCGTCGCCGGCTTGAGCGCCATCGAGGCACGGGCGCCCTTCGCGCGGATCTCCCGGGCGAGCCGCACGGGTGCGGCCGCGGCCTCCACATGGAAGGTGACGGAGGAGGCGCCCGCCTCGACGTACTGAGGAGCCCAGCGGTCGGGATCCTCGATCATCAGATGACAGTCCAGCGGGGTGTCCGTCGCACGGGCCAGGGACTCCACGACCGGCACGCCGAGCGTGAGGTTGGGGACGAAGTGGTTGTCCATGACGTCGACGTGGAGCCAGTCGGCGCCCTGGACCGCCTTGGCCTCCTCCGCGAGACGCGCGAAGTCGGCGGACAGGATGCTGGGGTTGATCTGCACGGCCATGACCCAAGCCTGCCATGCCGCTGCGCTCGGCTGTAACGGCGGTCGGTCGCGGTTGTGGTTCGTCTGCGGGCCGGTGGGGGCTGATCGCTCCCCCAAGTTCTCGGCTTCGCTCGAACCCGGGGGACCCCCATCGCGGCGGAGCCGCGTATCGATACAGCCCCGCGCCCCTTTCAGGGGGCGCCGGCCCCCCGCGGCGTTCAGCCGGTTCTGCGGATCAGGGCCAGGTACATCGCGTCCGTGCCGTGCACATGCGGCCACAGCTGTACGTCCGGCCCGTCGCCGAGCGCCGGCACCCCGGGCAGCAGCGGGCGCGCGTCGACCAGCTCGGTGTCCGGGTGGTGCTTGAGGATGTCGGCGACGACCGCCCGGGTCTCGGCGAGGTGCGGCGAGCAGGTGGCGTACCCGACGATTCCGCCGACGCGCACCGAGTCGAGCGCGGTGCGCAGCAGGGCGCGCTGGAGCGGCGCGAAGTTCTCCAGGTCCTCCGGGCGCCGCCGCCAGCGGGCCTCGGGCCGCCTGCGCAGTGCGCCGAGCCCGGTGCAGGGCACGTCCATCAGCACGCGGTCGAAGGTGCCGGGCCGCCACGGCGGCCGGGTGCCGTCGGCGGCGATCACCTGGTACGGCCCCGGGTTGCCGGCCAGCGCCTTGGCGACCAGTCCGGCCCGGTGCGGCTGCTTCTCGGAGGCGAGCAGTGTGGCTCCGCGCTCGGCGGCGAGGGCGGCCAGCAGCGCGGCCTTGCCGCCGGGCCCGGCGCATCCGTCGAGCCACAACGCGTCGGACCCCTCGACGGGCGCATTGGCGAGCGCGAGGGCGACCAGCTGGCTGCCCTCGTCCTGCACCCCGGCCCGCCCCTCGCGCACGGCCTCGACCGCGCCGGGCTCGCCGCCCTCCGCGAGCCGTACGGCGTACGGCGACCAGCGCCCGGGCACGGCGGCCTCCTCGCGCAGCAGCTCCTCGACGGTGGCCCGCCCCGGCCGCGCGACCAGTGTCACCTCGGGCCGCTCGTTGTCGGCCTCCAGCAGATCCTCGATCCCGGCGCGCCCGCCGCCGAGGGAGTCCCAGAGCGCGGAGACGACCCAGCGGGGATGGGAGTGCACGACGGCGAGGTGGTCCTCAGGGTCCTCGTCGTAGGGCGGCGCGACCTTCGCCAGCCACCCGTCGAGGTCGTCCTGGGCCACCTTCCGCAGCACGGCGTTGACGAACTTGGCCCGCCCGTCGCCCAGCACCACCCGGGCCAGCTCGACGGAGGCCGACACGGCCGCGTGGGTCGGGATCCGGGTCCCGAGGAGCTGGTGCACACCGAGGCTGAGCACGTCCAGCACCGGCGGGTCGACCTCGCGCAACGGCCGGTCGACACAGGCGGCGATCACCGCGTCGTACGTGCCCTGCCGGCGCAGCGTGCCGTACACCAGCTCGGTGGCGAGGGCGGCGTCCCGCGCGTCGAATTTTTCCGGTCCCTCCTTCTCGCGGGCCTTGCGCAGCAGCGGGGGCAGCACGAGGTTGGCGTACGCGTCCCGCTCGTCGACCGCGCGCAGCGCCTCGAAGGCCAGGATGCGCACGGGGTCCTTCTGAGGACGGCGGTAGGGCTTGGCGGGCTTACGGGGCCGCCGGGACTGCTCAGTCACGAAAAAGGTGCTCCGGAAAGGGAAAGAGAGGCGAGTCCCAGCGTACGTCGCATACGCCGGGGTCCGCCGTCAGGTGGGCCGGGAGGTACCTAGGGAGTCTCCGGGAACGGCGGGGGGCGGCCGTCAGCTGCCGAGGGTCTCGCGCTCGGCGATGCGCACCCCGCGGGCCCAGTCGGCCGCCCGCATCGGCTTCTTGCCCTGGGCCTGCACCCAGAGCAGCTCGACGGCGTACGAACCGGTGCCCACGTGCACGCTGTTCTTGCCGACCGCCATCTGTCCCGGCGCGAGGTCGGTCCGCTCGGGCACGGGCGTGACCTGGATCAGCTTGAGCCGCTCGCCGCGGAAGGAGGTCCAGGCGCCGGGCGCCGGGGTGCAGCCGCGTACGACCCGGTCGACGCGCAGTGCGGGCGCGGCCCAGTTCACCTGGGCGTCCTCGACGGTGATCTTCGGCGCGACGGTGATGCCCTCGGCCGGCTGCGGGACGGCCTTCAGGGTGCCGTCCTCGATGCCGTCCATGGTCGCGGAGAGCAGCCCGGCGCCGGCGAAGGCGAGCCGCGTGAGCAGATCGCCGCTGGTGTCGGTCGCCCGGACCTCCTCGGTGACGGTGCCGTAGACCGGCCCGGAGTCGAGCCCCTCCTCGATGAGGAAGGTGGAGGCGCCGGTGATCTGGTCGCCCGCCATGATGGCGTGCTGCACCGGGGCGGCCCCGCGCCAGGCGGGCAGCAGCGAGAAGTGCAGGTTGACCCAGCCGTGCGTCGGGATGTCGAGGGCGACCCTGGGCAGCAGCGCGCCGTAGGCCACGACAGGGCAGCAGTCCGGGCCGATCTCCTTCAGCCGCTCCAGGAACTCCGGGTCGCGCGGCTTGAGGGGCTTCAGCACCTCGATCCCGGCCTCCTCCGCCCGCTCGGCCACGGGCGACGCGACCAGCCTGCGCCCACGCCCGGCCGGCGCGTCGGGCCGCGTGACGACGGCGGCCACCTCATGCCGCCCGGAGGCGATCAGGGCGTCCAGAGCGGGAACAGCGACCTCGGGGGTACCGGCGAAGACAAGCTTCATGGGCGGGATCGGGCCTCTCGGGCGGGGGTTGAACGGGCAGCGCACCAGTCTATGGCCACACCCGGGAACGGGTGGTGCGTGGACGGACGGACGGCGTACGCATATGCCCGTACGCCCCCACCCCGTGACCAGCGGAGCGCACACGCGTTGGTCAAGAAAGAGTTGACCACATCGGGCCGCTTTCGCGGCCCAATTCCTTTCAACGCCGGTTCGAGAGGCTTGTTCATGGCCGACCACGCAACCCACGACGCCCAGGCCCGGGCCAGCCTGCACTTGCTGGTGCGGGACATCGAGCGGGTCCGCCGCCAGGTGGACGCGCTGCGCACGCTCACCGCCCAGCTGGGCAATGTCTACCGCCCGCGCCGCTCCGGCCCGTCCACGGGCTTCGTCGTCTACGGACGCGCCCCCGCCCCGACGGTCCGCCTCGCGCAGGAACTCCGCGACAGTGTCGAAACCCTGGTCACGGCCGCCGTGGACTTCGACCGCTCACTCGGCTTCTCGTGGGACGCGGTGGGCTCGGCGCTCGGAGTCACCAAGCAGGCGGTGCACCGCCGTTACGGCGCCCGCCGTGCCGCGGCCCAGGCGGCCGCCGCCGAGGCCGAGCGGACGCCGGAGTCGTCCGGTACACGCACGCTCAATGTGAACACCACGCTGCCCACGGTCCCGACGGTCCCCGCGGCGCGCTCGATGCCCACGCAGCCGACCGCCGGCAGCCCGGCCCTGCGCGACCGCGACGAGCCCCGTCCGACGGCCTTCCCCAGCCCGCGCAACGGCTGAGCAACGGCCGCCACCTCCGCCCTGCCCTTCCGGCCACCCGGGAGGGCAGACACGCGCTTGGACGCCGGCCTGCCGGACAGCCGTCGACGGCGAGCAAACCCGTGGGTCGCCCGGCTTCACTGCCGACCGGAAACGGGCGGTGCGCCGGTGGGAGAAGCTCACCCGATGTCCGGCGGATCGATCCGCACCCGGACCGCCTCCCCGCTCCCGCTCCCTCGTGCCATGCGAGCGGCCTGAGCGGCCTTCAGCGCGGAAGCCAGGGCCGCCCCGGTGCCCGGCGGCACCCGCACCAGCGCCCGCTCCCAGTGCTCACCGGGCGGCGGAGCACCGGGCCTGCGGGGCCGGCCGGGCGGCGTGGACGGCACCGGTACGGGCCCCAACACCTCGGCGTCCGGCGGCAGTTCGGCCGAAGCCAGAAACTCCGAGACGGCCGCGGGCGGTCCGGTGACGGCCGCCATCCGGGACACCGGCGGGAAGCCCAGCTCGGCCCGCTCGGCCAGTTCCCGCACCGCGTGCCCGACGGGGTCCCAGCGCACCAGCGCCTGCACCGGGCGCAGGGTCGGCTCGGCCACCACGACCACCGTGCCGCCCTCGCTCGGCGGCCGGACCAGCGCCGCCGCCGCGATCCACCGGCGCAGGGCGTCCTCACCGGCCCGCAGGTCGGGCCGTACGAGCATGGCCCAGCCGTCCAGCAGCAGGGCCGCCGCATAGCCGCCCTCGGCGACGGGTTCGGCGCCCGGGGTGCTCACCACCAGCGCGGGCGTGCCCGGCACGGTGTCCAGCACGTGTTCGCGCCCCGAGGTCCGCACCGGCACGGCGGGAAAGGCGCGCCCCAGCTCCTCGGCCGTACGCCGGGCGCCGACCACCTGGGCGCGCAGCCGGAAACCGCCGCACTCCGGGCAGTGCCAGGCGCTCTCCTCGCGCCCGCACCAGCCGCACCGCAGCACCTCCGCGTCCTGCCCCTGGAGCGGGCCGGAGCAGTGCCGGCACCGCGCGGGCGCCCGGCACCGGTCGCAGGCCATCCGGGGCACGTAGCCACGGCGGGGGACCTGCACCAGCACCGGGCCGTGCCGCAGCCCCTCGCGGGCCGCCTGCCAGGCGAGGGTCGGAAGCCGGGCGGCGCGGGCGGCCTCGTCGCGCGCGAGGTCGTCGTCGCCGACGGTCCTGACCAGGGGCGCGGCCCGGCGCACCTGCTCGCGGCCGGCGACCAGCGGGCGGGCCCAGCCGCTCTCCACGAGCTGGGCGGCCTCCACGGTGCAGCTGAATCCGCCGAGCAGGAAGGCGCACTTGTCCAGCGCGGCGCGCAGCAGCAGCACATCGCGCGCGTGCGGCTGCGGGGCGTGCTGTTCGCCGAGGCTGTCGTCGCCGTCGTCCCAGACCGCGACGAGACCGAGATCCCGCACGGGCGCGAACATGGCGGCCCGGGTCCCGACGACGGCCCGTACGGATCCGCGCCGCACCGCGAGCCACTGCGCGTACCGCTTCTCGGGCCCGGCGTCAGCGGTGAGCAGCGCGTGCCGACCGGGGCCGAGCAGCGCGGTGAGCGCGGCGTCGACCCGTGCGGCGGCCCGCCCGTCCGGTACGACGACGAGGGCGCCGCGTCCGGAGGCGAGCGTGGCGGCGACGGCCCGGGCCAGCTCCTCGCTCCACGGCGGGCCCGGCAGCGCGTTCCAGACGGCCCTGGGCGCTCCGCCGGAGGCCAGGGCGTCCAGGAAGGCGCCCCCGTGCTCGTACCGCGTCCAGGAACCGGTGTCGGGGGCTGCGGGGGGCGGCAGCGGGGCGGGCGACGGGCGCTTCTCGGCGGCGGCGCTGCGCGGCGGCACGGCCAGCTGGAGCACATCGGCGAGGCTCCCTGCGTACCGGTCGGCGACGGCCCGGGTGAGCCCCAGCAGCTCCTCGCTCAGCACGGGCTCCGGGGACACGACCTGGGCGAGCGCCGCGAGCGGGCCGGAGTAGTCGGTCTCGGCCCGGCGCTCGATCAGGAACCCGTCGATGAGCCCGCCGCCCTCGCGGCGCCCCTCACGCACCCGGTGCCGGCCGGCCCCGAACCGCACCCGCACCCGCACGCCGGGCTGCGCCTGTGCGTCCAGCTCCTCGGGCACCGCGTAGTCGAAGTACCGGTCGAGGTGCAGCACGCCCTTGTCGACCAGCACGCGGGCCACGGGGAGCTCCTCGGCGAGCGCGGCCCCCCGCCAGGTGCGCGGCTTGGCGCGGGGCGTCTTCGCCTTGCGCACGCTCTCCCGGATGAGCGCGAGCTGCTCCGGCGGCGCGCCCTCGGCCCCGCCCTCCCCGCCCTCTCGGGGCGGCTCGTTCTCGCTGCTCACGCTTGCATTCTTACCAAACCGCACTGACAACGGCCCCCCGCCGCCTCGAACCACCTCGGACACGCCGAGGCCCGGCCCCCCGAAGGGAAGCCGGGCCTCGGCGAGAGAAGGGGAGCGGGCTTAGAGGCCCGCGGCCTTGCGGAGAGCGTCCACGCGGTCGGTGCGCTCCCAGGTGAAGTCGGGCAGTTCGCGGCCGAAGTGGCCGTAGGCCGCCGTCTGGGAGTAGATCGGGCGGAGCAGGTCGAGGTCGCGGATGATCGCGGCCGGGCGGAGGTCGAAGACCTCGTCGATGGCCTTCTCGATCTTCTCGGTCTCGATCTTGTGGGTGCCGAAGGTCTCCACGAAGAGACCGACGGGCTCGGCCTTGCCGATCGCGTAGGCGACCTGGACCTCGCAGCGGGAGGCCAGGCCGGCCGCCACGACGTTCTTGGCGACCCAGCGCATCGCGTAGGCGGCCGAGCGGTCCACCTTGGACGGGTCCTTGCCGGAGAAGGCACCGCCGCCGTGGCGGGCCATGCCGCCGTAGGTGTCGATGATGATCTTGCGGCCGGTCAGGCCGGCGTCGCCCATCGGGCCGCCGATCTCGAAGCGGCCGGTCGGGTTGACCAGCAGGCGGTAGCCCTCGGTGTCCAGCTTGATGCCCTCGTCGAGCAGGGCCTTCAGCTCGGGCTCCACGACGAACTCGCGGATGTCGGGAGCGAGCAGCGACTCCAGGTCGATGTCGGAGGCGTGCTGCGAGGAGACGACGACCGTGTCGAGGCGGACGGCCTTGTCACCGTCGTACTCGATGGTGACCTGCGTCTTGCCGTCGGGGCGCAGGTAGGGGATGGTGCCGTTCTTGCGGACCTCGGACAGGCGCTTGGACAGGCGGTGCGCCAGGAAGATCGGCAGCGGCATGAGGGTCGGCGTCTCGTCGGAGGCGTAGCCGAACATCAGGCCCTGGTCGCCGGCGCCCTGCTTGTCCAGCTCGTCGTCGTCGCCTTCGACCCGGGACTCGTACGCCGTGTCGACACCCTGCGCGATGTCCGGGGACTGCGCGCCGATGGACACCGACACGCCGCAGGAGGCGCCGTCGAAGCCCTTCTTGGAGGAGTCGTAGCCGATCTCCAGGATCTTGCTGCGGACCAGGTTCGCGATGTCCGCGTAGGCCTTGGTCGTGACCTCGCCGGCCACATGCACCAGGCCGGTGGTGATCAGCGTCTCGACGGCGACCCGGGAGGTCGGGTCCTCGCGCAGAAGCGCGTCGAGAATGGTGTCGCTGATCTGGTCAGCGATCTTGTCGGGGTGACCCTCGGTCACGGACTCCGAGGTGAACAGGCGACGGGACACAACGCTCCCTGTGGTTGCAGCGGCTGCTGGCTGATCATTTGCAGTCGGCACGAGGGCTGCGCCCGGTGCCGACCTTGAACAGTTTATCGGTCGCACTCGGCCGATGGGCCACCGTCTCGCCTCTCGGGAGCGCTGTGACCTGCGGCACGAGAATTCTGCCCAATGCCGGGTGATGTTGGCCAGGGTCGCCACACCGGAATCCAGCGCTCCTCGTGCACGCCCCCAGCGGATGGCCGCGAGGGTGCGCCCGGGCTCAGCCCAGGCGCTCGGCGACCAGGTCCCAGACGGTGTCGGCCAGGGCTTCCTTGGGTCCGTGCGGTACCGGCGTCTCGCTTCCGTCGGCGCCCAGCACGATCGCCTCGTTCTCCTCGGAGCCGAACGTCTTGCGCTCCCCCACCTCGTTGACCACGAGCAGGTCACAGCCCTTGCGGGCGAGCTTGGCACGGCCGTTGGCGAGCACGTCGTCGGTCTCGGCGGCGAAGCCGACGATCACCTGTCCGGACCTGGCGCGATCGGCCGAAATCTCCGCAAGAATGTCCGGATTCCGCACGAGGACGATCGGGTCGGGCTCGTGGCCGTCCTTCTTCTTGATCTTCCCGGCGGCGTAGACCGCGGGCCGGAAGTCGGCGACGGCGGCGGCCATGACGACCGCGTCGGCGTCCGCCGCGGCCTTCAGGACGGCCTCGCGCAGCTGGACGGCCGTGCCGACCGGGACGACGTCCACGCCGGCCGGGTCGGGCAGACCGGTGTTGGCCGCGATCAGCGTGACCCGGGCGCCGCGGGCGGCGGCGGTGCGGGCGAGGGCGTAGCCCTGCTTGCCGGAGGAGCGGTTGCCGAGGAAGCGGACCGGGTCGAGCGGCTCGCGGGTGCCGCCGGCGGAGACGACGACGTGCCGCCCCTTGAGGTCCGGCCGGGTGACGCCCCGGGCCAGCACCCGGCGGCAGACCTCGAAGATCTCGGCCGGGTCGGGCAGCCGGCCCTTGCCGGTGTCGACGCCGGTGAGGCGGCCGACGGCCGGTTCGATGACGACGGCGCCGCGTCGGCGCAGGGTGGCCACGTTCTCCTGGGTGGCCGGGTGCTCCCACATCTCGGTGTGCATGGCGGGCGCGAGCACGACCGGGCAGCGGGCGGTCAGCAGGGTGTTGGTGAGGAGGTCGTCGGCGAGGCCGTGGGCGGCCTTGGCCAGCGTGTCGGCCGTGGCGGGCGCGACGACGACGAGGTCGGCACCCTGGCCGATGCGGACGTGCGGCACCTCGTGGACGTCGTCCCAGACCTCCGTCGAGACGGGGTTGCCCGACAGGGCGGACCAGGTGGCGGCGCCGACGAAGTGCAGCGCGGAGGCGGTGGGGACGACGCGTACGTCATGGCCCGACTCCGTGAACCTTCTCAGCAGCTCACAGGCCTTGTACGCGGCGATGCCACCGCTGACCCCCAGGACGACCTTCGGCTTGTCCACGCTCACTCCCCGGACTCGGAACCCTGCACCACCAATGACACACCACAGGCCCGGCAGCACGACTGCCGGGCCTGTGGATAAGTCACCTGCGATCTGAAAGTACTACTGCGCAGCGTTACTGGGCGGGGCCTTCGACGGCCTCGGACGTCAGCAGACCCGCGTTGATCTCGCGCAGGGCGATCGAGAGCGGCTTCTCGTGGACGTGGGTGTCGACGAGAGGACCGACGTACTCAAGGAGGCCCTCGCCGAGCTGGGAGTAGTACGCGTTGATCTGACGGGCCCGCTTGGCGGCGTAGATCACGAGGCTGTACTTCGAGTCGGTGGCCTCAAGCAACTCGTCGATCGGCGGGTTGATGATGCCCTCGGGCGCGGTGATGGAAGAGGACACGCTCTACCTTCCGAAGGAGGGGAAAAGATCAGTCATGATCACACAACGTCCATCAAGGCTAGCAGCTCGCGCGCCACGTCCTCGACGGAGGTGTTGACCAAGGTCACGTCGAACTCCGGCTCGGCCGCCAATTCGGTCCTGGCCGCGTCCAGGCGGCGCTCGATGACCTCGGGAGGCTCGGTGCCCCGGCCGGTCAGCCTGCGCACCAGCTCCTCCCAGGAGGGCGGGGCCAGGAACACCAGCCGGGAATCGGACATGGACTCCCGGACCTGCCGGGCGCCCTGGAGGTCGATCTCCAGCAGAACGGGCTCGCCGTTCTCCAGCCGTTCCAGCACGGCCGCGCGGGGCGTGCCGTAGCGGTTCCCGGCGAACTCGGCCCACTCCAGCAGCTCGCCGTTGGCGATCAGCTTGTCCATCTCCTCGTCGGTGACGAAGAAGTAGTGGACCCCGTGCTGCTCACCGGGGCGCGGCTTGCGGGTGGTGGCCGACACCGAGAGCCAGACCTCGGGGTGTTCCTTGCGCATATGGGCGACGACCGTGCTCTTGCCGACCCCCGAGGGGCCGGAGAGCACGGTCAGCCGCGGACGTACGTCCGGGGGCTCGGGGGTCGTCCCCCGGAATGTTGCAGCCATGCAGCGATTATTCCAGCAATCCCGGAGTGCCCGGGACTCCCGGTCCGCCCGGAGACGGACTCAGGAGGCGGTGCTGCCGAACTCACGCTCCAGGGAAGCGATCTGGTTGGAACCGAG
The DNA here is from genome assembly GCF_027625935.1 of Streptomyces camelliae. Classification (NCBI taxonomy): domain Bacteria; kingdom Bacillati; phylum Actinomycetota; class Actinomycetes; order Kitasatosporales; family Streptomycetaceae; genus Streptomyces; species Streptomyces camelliae. Next base: position 7,498,483 of record NZ_CP115300.1, on the reverse strand, counting down.
ACCGCGCACGCGGCGGCTCTCGGAGATGCCCAGACGCTCCATGATCTGCTTGGCGCGGACCTTGCCCACGCCCGGCAGCGACTCAAGCAGCGCGGAGACCTTCATCTTGCCGATGACGTCGTTCTCCTGGCCCTGCTTGATGACCTCGTGCAGGGATGCGCCGGAGTGCTTGAGTCGATTCTTGACCTCGGCCCGCTCCCGGCGAGCCGCGGCGGCCTTTTCGAGCGCGGCTGCGCGCTGTTCAGGGGTAAGGGGCGGAAGAGCCACGCCTACGTCACCTCGGATGTCGAACTGTCGGATACGGACCGGTGAGGAACCTAGTCGCCCCACACCTGGGGAGCTACGAGCAACACGCTGCCCGCTCTCCCCACACCTGCCTTGAGGGCGCGGGAGGTGCCCCCACTGCTCGGAGACTAGCGGGCAAGTCCGCCAGAGTCAGCGAGAACAGCGGAAAAGTCCTGGTCAGCCTCCGTCAGGCCGGACATTTCAGACATAATGCCCCCGATTTGAGGATGTATTCACACTCAAGTCGCCGGCCCGCCGCCCGCCGGGGCGCACACCGGAGGGCTCAGGAACCCCCGACGACCGCCTGAATCTCCTCGGCGAAGCGCTCGGCGGCCGCCCGCAGCGCCCCGGTGTCGGGACCGTGACGCAGAACACCCCTGCTGACGTTCGGCACGACGTTGCGCAGCGCCGACCCGAAGACCGCCGGAAGGTCGGCCGCCGTCGCCCCCTGCGCGCCGACACCGGGCGCGAGGAGCGGGCCGTTGATCGCGAGGTCGTACGACGACAGGTCGCCGACCGTGGCACCGACGACGGCGCCGAAGGACCCCAGCGGCTCCTCCCCCGCGTTCTCGGCGGCCAGGTGGGCCAGCATGGTCGCACCCACGCTGCGGCCGTCCGTACGGACCGCGTGCTGCACCTCGGGGCCCTCCGGGTTCGAGGTCAGCGCCAGCACGAACAGACCGGCGCCGCTCTCCCGGGCCAGCGCGACGGCCGGGCTGAGCGAGCCGTAGCCGAGGTAGGGCGAGACGGTGAGGGCGTCGCAGAACAGCGGGGCGTCCTTGTGCAGGTAGGCCTCCGCGTACCCGGCCATGGTCGAGCCGATGTCGCCGCGCTTGGCGTCCATCACGACCAGGGTGCCGGCCGCGCGCGCCTCCCGGACGACCGTCTCCAGGACGGCGATGCCGCGCGAGCCGAACCGCTCGAAGAAGGCGCTCTGCGGCTTCATCACGGCGACCCGGTCGGCCACGGCCTCGACGACCGTGCGGCTGAACCGCTCCAGACCGGCCACGTCGTCGTTCAGGCCCCACTGGGCGAGCAGGGAGGCGTGCGGGTCGATGCCGACGCACAGGGGGCCGCGCTCGTCCATGGCGCGGCGCAGCCGGGCGCCGAAGGGCTCCGTCGAAGTCATGCGGGCTTCCTCACGTCGGCGCCGACCGCGTCGGCGAGGGTGGCGTACGGGCTGGTGCGCAGCCGGGCGGCGAGGCCCTTGTGGATGGCACGGCACCAGAAGGGGCCCTCGTAGATGAAGGCGCTGTAGCCCTGGACCAGCGTGGCACCGGCCAGGATGCGCTGCCAGGCGTCCTCGGCGGTCTCGATGCCGCCGACACCCACCAGGGTGATCCGATCGCCCACGCGCGCGTACAGGCGGCGCAGGACCTCCAGGGAGCGCTCCTTGAGCGGGGCGCCGGACAGCCCGCCGGTCTCCTGCACGACCGAGGGCGCGGAGCGCAGCCCGAGGCCCTCGCGCGCGATGGTGGTGTTGGTGGCGATGATGCCGTCCAGGCCCAGCTCCACGGCCAGGTCGGCGACGGCGTCGATGTCCTCGTCGGCGAGGTCCGGGGCGATCTTCACCAGCAGCGGCACGCGCCGGTTCGCGACCGTGCGGTCGGCGGCCTCGCGCACGGCGGTCAGCAGCGGGCGCAGCGCCTCGGTGGCCTGGAGGTTGCGCAGGCCGGGCGTGTTCGGCGAGGAGACGTTGACGACCAGGTAGTCGGCGTACGGCGCGAGCCGCTCGGCGGACTTCACGTAGTCGCCGACGGCCTCCGCCTCCGGCACGACCTTGGTCTTGCCGATGTTGACACCGACGACGGTCCTGAAGACCGGCGTGCGGGTCGCGAGACGGGCCGCCACGGCCAGCGAACCGTCGTTGTTGAAGCCCATGCGGTTGATCAGCGCGCGGTCCGCGACAAGGCGGAACAGCCGCTTCTTGGGGTTGCCGGGCTGCGGCTCCCCCGTCACCGTGCCGATCTCGACGTGGTCGAAGCCCAGCATCGACATGCCGTCGATCGCGACGGCGTTCTTGTCGAAGCCGGCGGCGAGCCCGAAGGGCCCGTGCATGCGCAGTCCGAGGGCCTCCGTGCGCAGCTCCTTGTGGCGGGGCGCGAGGGCGGCCGCGACGAAGGTGCGCAGGACGGGGACGCGGGCGGCGAGGCGGATCCAGCGGAAGGCCAGGTGGTGGGCCTTCTCGGGGTCCATCCGGGTGAACACCAGACGGAAGAAGAGCTTGTACATCTCGGAAAAGTCCTCAGGGGTCCTCATGCGGAGGGGGACACCGTTTCCGGTGTCCCCCTCAAGGGCTGCTAGTCGCGGGCCGCGGTCAGGTGTTCCGCGTGTTCCTGGAGCGAGCGGACGCCCACGTCTCCGTGGTTGAGCGCGTCGATGCCCTGGACGGCGGCGGCGAGCGCCTGGACCGTCGTCAGGCACGGCACCGACCGGGCGACGGCCGCCGTACGGATGTCGTAGCCGTCGAGGCGGCCGCCCGTGCCGTACGGGGTGTTCACGATGAGGTCGACCTCGCCGTCGTGGATCAGCTGGACGATGGTCTTCTCGCCGTTCGGGCCGGTGCCCTCGGACTGCTTGCGTACGACGGTGGCGTTGATGCCGTTGCGCCGGAGGACCTCCGCCGTGCCCGAGGTGGCGAGCAGTTCGAAGCCGTGCGCGACCAGCTCGCGCGCCGGGAAGATCATCGAGCGCTTGTCGCGGTTGGCGACCGAGATGAACGCCCGCCCCTTGGTGGGCAGCGGGCCGTACGCCCCGGCCTGCGACTTGGCGTACGCCGTGCCGAAGACGGAGTCGATGCCCATGACCTCGCCGGTGGAACGCATCTCCGGGCCGAGGACGGTGTCCACACCGCGTCCCTGGATGTCCCGGAACCGCGACCACGGCATCACGGCCTCCTTGACGGAGATCGGCGCGTCCAGCGGCAGCTCGCCGCCGTCGCCCTTCGCCGGGAGCAGGCCCTCGGCGCGCAGCTCGGCGATGGTCGCGCCCAGCGAGACCCGGGCGGCGGCCTTGGCCAGCGGCACCGCGGTCGCCTTCGAGGTGAAGGGCACGGTGCGCGAGGCGCGCGGGTTGGCCTCCAGGACGTAGAGGATGTCGCCCGCCATCGCGAACTGGATGTTGATCAGACCGCGCACGCCGACACCGCGCGCGATGGCCTCGGTGGAGGCGCGCAGCCGCTTGATGTCGAAGCCGCCCAGGGTGATCGGGGGCAGGGCACAGGCGGAGTCGCCGGAGTGGATGCCGGCCTCCTCGATGTGCTCCATCACACCGCCGAGGTACAGCTCCTCGCCGTCGTAGAGGGCGTCGACGTCGATCTCGATGGCGTCGTCCAGGAAGCGGTCGACGAGGACCGGCCGGGACGGGCTGATCTCGGTCGACTCGGCGATGTAGGACGCCAGGCGGGCCTCGTCGTAGACGATCTCCATGCCCCGGCCGCCGAGGACGTACGACGGCCGGACGAGGACCGGGTAGCCGATCTCGTCGGCGATCGCCTTGGCTCCCTCGAAGGTGGTCGCGGTGCCGTGCTTCGGGGCCGGGAGACCGGCCTCGGCCAGGACGCGGCCGAAGGCGCCGCGGTCCTCGGCGGCGTGGATGGCCTCGGGGGACGTGCCGACGACCGGCACGCCGTTGTCCTTCAGCGCCTGGGACAGGCCCAGCGGGGTCTGGCCGCCGAGCTGCACGATCACACCGGCCACCGGTCCGGCCTGCTGCTCGGCGTGGACGATCTCCAGGACGTCCTCCAGCGTCAGCGGCTCGAAGTACAGCCGGTCGGAGGTGTCGTAGTCGGTGGAGACGGTCTCCGGGTTGCAGTTGACCATCACCGTCTCGTAGCCCGCGTCGCTCAGCGCGAAGGAGGCGTGGACACAGGAGTAGTCGAACTCGATGCCCTGGCCGATGCGGTTCGGCCCGGAGCCCAGGATGATCACCGCGGGCTTCTCGCGGGACGCGACCTCGGTCTCCTCGTCGTAGGAGGAATAGAAGTACGGCGTCTTCGCGGCGAACTCGGCGGCGCAGGTGTCGACCGTCTTGTAGACCGGGCGGAGGCCGAGGGCGTGCCGGACCTCGCGGACCACGTCCTCGCGCAGGCCCCGGATCTCACCGATCTGGACGTCGGAGAAGCCGTGCCGCTTGGCCTCGGCGAGCAGCTCGGCGGTCAGCTCGGGGGCCTCGGCCAGCTCGTCCGCGACCTCCTTGATCAGGAAGAGCTGGTCCACGAACCAGGGGTCGATCTTCGTGTACTCGAAGATCTCCTCGGGCGTGGCGCCCGCGCGGATGGCCTGCATGACCGTGTTGACCCGGCCGTCGGTGGGCCGTACGGCCTCGCGCAGCAGGGTGTCCTTGTCGCCCGGCTCGCCGACGAAGGTGAACTGCGAGCCCTTCTTCTCCAGCGAGCGCAGCGCCTTCTGGAAGGCCTCGGTGAAGTTGCGGCCGATGGCCATGGCCTCGCCGACGGACTTCATGGTGGTGGTCAGCGTGGAGTCGGCCTGCGGGAACTTCTCGAACGCGAAGCGCGGGGCCTTGACGACCACGTAGTCGAGCGTGGGCTCGAAGGAGGCCGGGGTCTCCTGCGTGATGTCGTTGGGGATCTCGTCCAGGGTGTAGCCGACGGCCAGCTTGGCGGCGATCTTCGCGATCGGGAAGCCGGTCGCCTTGGAGGCGAGCGCCGAGGAGCGCGACACACGCGGGTTCATCTCGATGACGATCACGCGACCGTCCTCGGGGTTCACCGCGAACTGGATGTTGCAGCCGCCGGTGTCGACACCGACCTCGCGGATGACGGCGATGCCGATGTCCCGCAGGATCTGGTACTCGCGGTCGGTCAGCGTCATCGCGGGCGCGACGGTGATGGAGTCACCGGTGTGCACGCCCATGGGGTCGAAGTTCTCGATGGAGCAGACCACCACGACGTTGTCGTGCTTGTCGCGCATCAGCTCCAGCTCGTACTCCTTCCAGCCGAGGATGGACTCCTCCAGGAGCACCTCGGTGGTCGGGGAGAGCGTGAGGCCCTGGCCCGCGATGCGGCGCAGCTCCTCCTCGTCGTGCGCGAAGCCGGAGCCGGCGCCGCCCATGGTGAAGGACGGCCGGACGACGACCGGGTAGCCGCCGAGCGTCTCGACGCCCGCGAGGACGTCCTCCATGGAGTGGCAGATCACCGAGCGGGCGGACTCGCCGTGGCCGGTCTTGCGCCGGACCTCCCCCACGACCTCCTTGAACAGGTCGCGGTCCTCGCCCTTGTGGATCGCCTCGGGCTTGGCGCCGATCAGCTCGACGCCGTACTTCTCCAGGACCCCGTTCTCGTGCAGCGAGATCGCGGTGTTGAGCGCCGTCTGGCCGCCCAGGGTGGGCAGCAGGGCGTCGGGGCGCTCCTTGGCGATGATCTTCTCGACGAACTCCGGGGTGATCGGCTCGACGTAGGTCGCGTCGGCGATCTCCGGGTCGGTCATGATCGTCGCCGGGTTGGAGTTGACGAGCACCACGCGCAGGCCCTCGGCCTTGAGCACGCGGCACGCCTGGGTGCCGGAGTAGTCGAACTCGGCGGCCTGGCCGATGACGATCGGGCCGGAGCCGATGACCAGGACGGACTGGATATCGGTGCGCTTAGGCACGCTGGCCCTCCATCAGAGAAACGAAGCGGTCGAACAGGTAGGCGGCGTCGTGCGGGCCCGCTGCCGCTTCGGGGTGGTACTGGACGGAGAAGGCCGGCTGGTCGAGCAGCTGCAGCCCCTCCACGACGTTGTCGTTCAGGCACACGTGCGAGACCTCGGCGCGGCCGAACTTGGTGTCGCTCACCTTGTCGAGCGGCGCATCGACGGCGAAGCCGTGGTTGTGCGCGGTGACCTCGACCTTGCCGGTCGTACGGTCCTGGACCGGCTGGTTGATGCCCCGGTGGCCGTACTTCAGCTTGTAGGTGCCGAAGCCGAGGGCGCGGCCGAGGATCTGGTTGCCGAAGCAGATGCCGAACAGGGGCGTCTTCCGCTCCAGGACGGCGGTCATCAGCGCGACCGGGCCGTCGGCCGTGGCCGGGTCACCGGGGCCGTTGGAGAAGAAGACCCCGTCCGGGTTGACGGCGTAGATGTCGTCGGCCGTGGCCGTGGCCGGGAGGACGTGCACCTCGATGCCGCGCTCGGCCATGCGGTGCGGGGTCATGCCCTTGATGCCGAGGTCGATCGCGGCGACGGTGAACCGCTTCTCCCCGATCGCCGGGACGACGTACGCCTCCTTCGTCGCGACCTCCTCGTACAGGCTCAGGCCCTTCATGCGGGGCTGGGCCTGCACGCGCGCGAGGAGCTCGCTCTCGGGGGCGATCGCCTCGCCGGAGAAGATGCCGGCGCGCATCGAGCCGCGCTCACGCAGATGACGGGTGAGGGCGCGGGTGTCGATCCCGGAGATGCCGACCACGTCCTGCGCGACCAGCTCGTCGTCCAGGGAGCGCTTGGCGCGCCAGTTGGACGGCACGCGCGCGGGGTCGCGCACGACGTAGCCGGAGACCCAGATGCGGCTCGACTCGTCGTCCTCGTCGTTCCAGCCGGTGTTGCCGATCTGCGGGGCGGTCGCCACGACGATCTGGCGGTCGTACGACGGGTCGGTCAGGGTTTCCTGGTAGCCGGTCATGCCGGTGGAGAACACGGCCTCGCCGAAGGTCTCCCCCACGGCCCCGTAGGCACGGCCGCGGAAGGTGCGGCCGTCCTCCAGGACGAGTACGGCGGGAACCTTGGCAGCTCCCCTGGTGGAGGTCGTCATCGTGCGCCTTCCGTGTCGTTGATCATGTCGTTCAGGGTGTCGGCCCATTCGGTGTGCTCGGCCGCGTGGTCGGAGCGGAAGCCGGAGTCGATCAGCTTGTCGCCGAGCGCCCAGGTCACCACGAGCAGTCCGCCCTCGGTGAGGACCTTGCCGGCGATGCCCTTGTCCAGCCGGGCCCCGCGCAGTGCGGCGGCGGGGACGAAGAAGTCGTTCGCTCCGGGACGCTCGACCTCCAGGCCCGCCTCCGTGAGGGTGAGCTCGGCCCGGCTGCGGGTGCCGAGGCCGTGGGCCACGATCCGGTCCAGCCACTGCCCGGCGGTGGTGGAGCCGTGGTAGCGGCCGCTCATGCTCAGTTTCACCGGGCCGGTCTCCTCCGGCGCGCTGGGCGGCTCCGGAAGGTCGCTCTGGAGCGTGCCGCGCCACTTCCAGCCCTCGCGCATCAGCCAGTAGACGAGCGCGATGAACAGGACGAGTCCGACGAGCCAGCCGATGCGGGCCGGCCAGTCGGTGACGGCGGCCGATTTCTTGGCCTCCGCGAGCAGGATTACAGGTGTCACGTGAGCTTCCCGTCGACGAGCGTGGCCTTGCCCCGCAGCCACGTGTGCGTCACACGGCCCGGCAGCTCACGCCCCTCGTAGGGGGTGTTGCGGCTGCGTGAGGCGAAGCCCGCGGGGTCCACCTGGCCACGGTATTCCGTGTCGACGAGGGTGAGGTTGGCGGGCTCACCAGCCGAGACGGGACGGCCGTGCCCGGTGGCCTGTCCGATCTGCGCGGGCTTGACGGACATCCGGTCGGCGACGCCGGCCCAGTCCAGCAGGCCCGTGTCGACCATGGTCTCCTGGACCACTGACAGCGCGGTCTCCAGGCCCACCATCCCCATGGCGGCGGCGGCCCACTCGCAGTCCTTGTCCTCGTGCGGGTGCGGGGCGTGGTCGGTGGCGACGATGTCGATCGTGCCGTCGGCGAGCGCCTCGCGCAGGGCCAGCACGTCCCGCTCGGTGCGCAGCGGCGGGTTGACCTTGTAGACGGGGTTGTACGTCCGCACCAGCTCGTCGGTGAGGAGCAGGTGGTGCGGGGTGACCTCGGCCGTGACGTCGATGCCGCGGGACTTGGCCCAGCGGACGATCTCGACGCTGCCGGCGGTCGAGAGGTGGCAGATGTGGACGCGGGAGCCGACGTGCTCGGCGAGCAGCACGTCCCGCGCGATGATCGACTCCTCGGCGACGGCCGGCCAGCCGCCCAGGCCCAGCTCGGCGGAGACGATGCCCTCGTTCATCTGGGCGCCCTCGGTGAGCCGCGGCTCCTGCGCGTGCTGGGCGACGACACCGCCGAAGGCCTTCACGTACTCCAGCGCCCGGCGCATGATCACCGCGTCGTCCACGCACTTGCCGTCGTCGGAGAAGACGGTGACCCCGGCGGCCGACTCGTGCATGGCGCCCAGCTCGGCGAGCTTCCTGCCCTCCAGGCCGACGGTGACGGCGCCGATGGGCTGCACGTCGCAGTAGCCGTGCTCCTGGCCCAGCCGGTAGACCTGCTCGACCACACCGGCGGTGTCGGCGACCGGGAAGGTGTTGGCCATGGCGAACACGGCCGTGTAGCCGCCGGACGCGGCCGCGCGGGTGCCGGTCAGGACCGTCTCGGAGTCCTCGCGGCCCGGCTCGCGCAGATGGGTGTGCAGGTCGACCAGGCCCGGCAGCAGCACCTTGCCTGCCGCCTCCACGACCTCGGCGCCCTCGGCGGACAGGCCGGTGCCGACCGCCTCGATCACCTCGCCGTCGATCAGCACGTCCTGCGGCTCGCCGCCGAGCACCTTCGCACCACGGATCAGGATCTTGCTCATGGTCTTACTTCTCCTCGTTGGTGCGGGCGTGGGTGACGGCGGGCTCGTTGCCACCGAGCAGCAGGTACAGCACGGCCATCCGGATGGAGACGCCGTTCGCGACCTGCTCGACGACCGTGCAGCGCTCGGAGTCGGCGACCTCGGCGGTGATCTCCATGCCCCGGACCATCGGGCCGGGGTGCATCACGATGGCGTGCTCGGGCATCTTCGCCATGCGCTCGCCGTCGAGGCCGTAGCGCCGCGAGTACTCGCGCTCGGTCGGGAAGAACGCGGCGTTCATGCGCTCGCGCTGGACGCGGAGCATCATCACCGCGTCCGACTTCGGCAGGACGCTGTCGAGGTCGTACGACACCTCGCACGGCCAGGTCTCGACGCCGACCGGCACCAGGGTGGGCGGGGCGACCAGAGTGACCTCGGCGCCGAGGGTGTGCAGCAGGTCGACGTTGGAGCGGGCGACCCGGCTGTGCAGGACGTCGCCGACGATGGTGATGCGCCTGCCGGACAGGTCCTTGCCGAGGCCGGCGTCACGGCCGATCAGCCGGCGGCGCATGGTGAAGGCGTCCAGCAAAGCCTGGGTGGGGTGCTGGTGAGTGCCGTCGCCGGCGTTGATGACGGCCGCGTCGATCCAGCCGGAGTTGGCGAGGCGGTACGGGGCTCCGGAGGCGCCGTGCCGGATGACGACGGCGTCGACGCCCATGGCCTCCAGGGTCTGCGCGGTGTCCTTCAGGGACTCGCCCTTGGAGACGCTCGACCCCTTGGCAGTGAAGTTGATGACGTCGGCGGACAGGCGCTTCTCCGCGGCTTCGAAGGAGATACGCGTGCGCGTGGAGTCCTCGAAGAAGAGGTTGACGATCGTGCGGCCGCGCAGGGTCGGCAGTTTCTTGATCGGCCGGTCGGCGACCCGGGCCATCTCCTCGGCGGTGTCGAGGATCAGGACGGCGTCGTCGCGGGTCAGGTCGGCGGCCGAGATGAGATGACGCTGCATCTGTCAGGCTCCGTAAGGCAGTTCAAAGGGAGATTCGGGGCAAACGGGCGCGTATGCGGGTACGCCGAAGCGGGCCTGTGCGCCTGGCTTGCTACTGGTCGGTCTGCTTGACACCGAGCAGCACGGTGTCGCGACCGTCCTCCTCGGCGAGCTGGACCTTGACCGTCTCCCGCAGCGACGTGGGGAGGTTCTTGCCGACGTAGTCGGCGCGGATCGGCAGTTCGCGGTGGCCCCGGTCGACCAGGACCGCGAGCTGCACCGCGCGCGGGCGCCCGATGTCGTTCAGGGCGTCGAGGGCGGCGCGGATGGTGCGGCCGGAGAAGAGCACGTCGTCGACGAGGACGACGAGCCTCCCGTCGATGCCGTCACCGGGGATCTCGGTGCGGGCCAGCGCGCGCGGCGGGTGCATGCGCAGGTCGTCGCGGTACATGGTGATGTCGAGCGAGCCGACCGGGATCTTGCGTCCGGTGATCTGCTCCAGCTTGACGGCGAGCCGTTGGGCGAGGAAGACACCCCGGGTGGGGATGCCGAGGAGCACCACGTCGTCAGCGCCCTTGGCGCGCTCGACGATCTCGTGGGCGATGCGGGTCAGTACCCGCGCGATGTCGGGGCCCTCAAGAACGGGCCGCGCATCGGACGCCGGCGGATTCGCGGGCGAGACGTGCTTGTCCATACGAAACGGACCTCCTTCTCCGCCTCACGGGACGGACCTTAAAGGACGTCGGATTTGCGCCATCCACCGTAGCAGGTCATGGGCAGAGCCTCGATCACCCCCTTGGCCCAATCGGCCGTCACTACCACGGAAGAGTCGGTGTGGACCATTCGGCTTGACGCAGAAGAGTCACGCTGCGTAACCTCACAGTGAGTTACCAGCCGCGCGGCGGGCAACACAGCCGGCCGCGTCGACACAGTGTCCGGGGAGCTATATGTCCAGCGAATACGCCAAACAGCTCGGGGCCAAGCTCCGGGCCATCCGCACCCAGCAGGGCCTTTCCCTCCACGGTGTCGAGGAGAAGTCACAGGGTCGCTGGAAGGCCGTGGTGGTCGGGTCCTACGAGCGTGGCGACCGTGCGGTGACCGTGCAGCGGCTTGCCGAGCTGGCCGATTTCTACGGTGTTCCGGTCCAGGAGCTCCTGCCGGGCACGACGCCGGGCGGCGCCGCCGAGCCGCCGCCGAAGCTGGTCCTGGACCTGGAGCGCCTGGCCACCGTGCCGGCCGAGAAGGCGGGCCCGCTGCAGCGCTACGCGGCGACGATCCAGTCCCAGCGTGGTGACTACAACGGCAAGGTGCTCTCCATCCGCCAGGACGACCTGCGCACACTCGCCGTCATCTACGACCAGTCCCCCTCGGTCCTGACCGAGCAGCTGATCAGCTGGGGTGTCCTGGACGCCGACGCGCGCCGCGCGGTGGCCACCCACGAAGAGAGCTGACCCGCTCAGTACCTGAGCAGAAACGTGCCGTCGGGGTGGCGGGAACCGTATGGTTCCGGCCACCCCGACGGCGTTCTGGTCTCGTGAGAGACGGTCAGAGGCATGCAGCGGGCGCGCGGGAACGCCGGAGGGCCCACAGCAGACGTACTGTGGGCCCTCCGGCGTTGTCGTGAGCGGCTTTACGCCTCGTCCCGGCGCAGGGACGGCTTGAGCTCCTTCAGGCGGCCCAGCAGGCCGTTCACGAACGAGGGCGACTCGTCCGTGGAGAACTCCTTCGCCAGCTGCACCATCTCGTCCAGGACGACGGCGTCCGGGGTCTCGTCGACCCAGATCAGCTCGTACGCGCCCAGCCGAAGGATGTTGCGGTCCACGACCGGCATCCGGTCGAGCGTCCAGCCGACCGCGTACTGGGCGATCAGCTCGTCGATGCGCGTCGCGTGTCCGGCGTAGCCCTCGACCAGCTGCATCGTGTACTCGCTGACCGGCGGCTGCCGGGTGTCGGACCGGGACAGCCGGACCCAGTCGGCGAGGACCGTCAGGACGTCGGCGCCGCGCTGGTCGCCCTCGAAGAGGATCTGGAAGGCGCGCTTGCGGGCCGTGTTGCGGGCAGCCACGGTTAGCTGTTCACCCGGCCGAGGTAGTCGCTCGTGCGGGTGTCGACCTTGATCTTCTCACCGGTGGTGATGAAGAGCGGCACCTGGATCTGGTGGCCGGTCTCCAGGGTGGCGGGCTTGGTGCCACCGGTGGAGCGGTCGCCCTGGACGCCCGGCTCGGTCTCCTGGATCGTCAGCTCGACGGCGGCCGGCAGCTCGACGAAGAGCACCTCGCCCTCGTGCTGCGCGACGGTGGCCGTGAAGCCCTCGATGAGGAAGTTGGCGGCGTCACCGACGGCCTTGCGGTCGATGTGCAGCTGGTCGTAGGTCTCCATGTCCATGAAGACGAAGTACTCGCCGTCCATGTACGAGAACTGCATGTCGCGCTTGTCGACAGTGGCCGTCTCGACCTTGACGCCGGCGTTGAACGTCTTGTCGACGACCTTGCCGGAGAGCACGTTCTTGAGCTTGGTGCGCACGAAGGCCGGGCCCTTGCCGGGCTTGACGTGCTGGAACTCGACGACGGACCAGAGCTGGCCGCCTTCGAGCTTGAGCACCATGCCGTTCTTGAGGTCGTTCGTGGAAGCCACGGTTGCGGAATCTCCTGGACTGACGTACGACCCCGGCGCACGCCACTGCCTAGAGGGCGAGCAGCTCCTTGGTCGTGATGGTGAGTAGCTCGGGTCCGCCGTCCGCCTCGGGGCGTACGACGAGCGTGTCATCGATCCGGACACCGCCCCGGCCCGGGAGGTGGACCCCCGGTTCGACGGTGACCGGCACGCAAGCGTCCAGTTTACCCATGGCGGCGGGGGCCAACTGCGGGTCCTCGTCGATTTCGAGTCCCACGCCATGTCCGGTCAGGGGTGACAGGGCCTCCGCGTAGCCGGCCGAGTCCAGTACGTGGCGTGCGGCGCGGTCCACGTCACCGCAGGCGGCGCCGGGCGCCAGGGCCTCGCGGCCGGCCCGCTGGGCGGCGAAGACGAGGTCGTACAGCTCGACCTGCCAGTCGGCGGGCGACGTGCCGATCACGAACGTCCGGCCGATCTCGCAGCGGTAGCCGCGGTACGTCGCACCCAGGCACACCGAGAGGAAGTCGCCCTCCTCCACGCGGCGGTCGGTGGGGCGGTGCCCGCGCCGTCCGGAGTTGGGCCCGGTGGCCACGGAGGTGGGGAACGCCGGGCCGTCGGCGCCGTGGTCCACCAGACGGCGCTCCAGCTCCAGCGCGAGGTGCCGCTCGGTCCGGCCGACCAGGATCGACTCCAGCAGCTCACCGAGAGCCTGGTCGGCGATCTCGGCACCGATGCGCAGGCAGGAGATCTCCTCCTCGTCCTTGACGACCCGGAGCTGCTCGACGGCTCCGCCGACGTCGGTGAGGCGGAGCGTGGGAGCGACGGAGGAGATGACCCGGTGCCGTGCCACCGTGAGGTGGTGCTCCTCCACGGCCAGGGAGTCGGCGTCCTGCGCCACGGCCAGCAGCGCCGCCGCGACCGCCGCGTCACCGCCTGAGCCGGCGTCGGCGCCGTTCGGCGGGAGGATGTGCAGGCGCAGGTTCTCGTCCGGGCGGCCGTCGCAGACACGGTCGTCCGGTGGGCCGGCGCAGACGAGGAGGTCCTCGCGTCTGCCGAGCAGCAGGGCGGAACCCTGGGGGGCGGCACCGGCGAGATAGCGCACGTTGGCCGGACGGGTGACGAGCGCTGCCGCGGTGCCGGCCGCGGTGAAGTGGTCCCTCAGCCGGGATCGGCGGGTCGCGTACACCTCTGACATGAGACGAGCGTAGGAGTTTTGCGGCGGTTGTGCCGGTTTAGGGGGGCCGAGTGGAGTCTGTGGGGGGTAGTCGCTCCCCCTCTGCTTACCAGTTCGGTGGGCTCGCAATCGCCCTTGCCAGGACATCGTCGAGTACGCGGGCCGTGCCCGGTACGTCCAGCTGGGAGTTGTCGATGATCGGGAGGCCCGAGCCGTACCAGCCCGCCATGCGGCCGTGGATGCGGGCCACCTCCTCGTCGGTGAGGCGGCGGTTGCCCGTGCGTTCCGCGTTGCGCTCCAGGACGATGTCCAGGCCCGGGAGGAGGACGACCGGGAGCAGGCCGGGGCCGACGTGGCGCTTCCAGCCGCCGAGGCCCACGACCGGGCGGTCCGGGAACACGGCGTCGTCGAGGATGCAGGAGATTCCGTTGGCCAGGAAGTTGCGGGCGGCAAAGCCACAGGTGCGGCGGGCGAGGCGGTACTGGGCCTCGGAGTTGTCGTTCCAGCCGGACTGGGGGTCGGCGAAGCCCGAGCGGACCCATTCACGCACGTCGTCCAGGCTGATGTGGGCGGTGGGCACCCGGCGGTGGTCCGCCCAGAACTTGGCGACGCTGGTCTTGCCCGCGCCCGCCGGGCCGATCAGCAGGACGGCCAGGGTGGTGGTCGTCGGGTCGGGGACCGAGGCGGGAGCCGGGGGCGCCGTGGGCACGCCGACCGGGCCGCCGGGCGGCAGCGGAACATGGCCCGTGGTGTCGGGGGCCGGCGGTGCGGCCGGATGCTGCGGGGCCGGAGGCTGCGCGAGGGGCGGCTGGGGCGCGGGAGGCTGCGGGGGCGTCGGCGGGACGACGCCGGCCGGGGCCGGGAAGCCAGGAGGCGGGGGCACGGGGGCGGGACCGTGGGAGGCTCCCGGGTGTGGGCCCGGATGGTGTGCGGCCGACGCCCAGCCGGCGTGCGGCACCTGCCCCGGCTGGTGGGGCGGCGGCAGCGGAGATCCCACTGCGTGCTGCATCCGTTGCCACTCCGTCTCGTACAGGCTGTTGGCGCTGGCAGCGGGGGCGAACTCCCGCTCCTTACCGAACGGTACCGTCCCCGGCCGTCGTTCGGTGAAACGGCCGGGGGCGGCCCGAAGTGCCCGTTGCGGAAAGCGAATCGGACGCGCGTGGCGTTACTGGCCCACTTCGCCGTAGGCGGCGAGGAGTACGGCCGGGTCCGGGCCCTCCATCACGGTGGGCTTGGCCAGACCGTCCAGGACGATGAACCGCAGCAGGTCACCACGGGACTTCTTGTCGACCTTCATCGTCTCCAGCAGCTTGGGCCACTGGTCGTAGCGGTAGTGCAGCGGAAGGCCGACCGCCTCCAGCACCGTGCGGTGCCGGTCCGCCGTCGCATCGTCCAACCGGCCCGCCAGACGCGCAAGTTCGGCCGCGAAATGCATACCCACGGCCACCGCGGCACCGTGCCGCCACGTGTACCGCTCGTTCTTCTCGATCGCGTGGGCCAGCGTGTGACCGTAGTTGAGGATCTCCCGCAGACCCGACTCCTTCAGATCCGAGGAGACCACCTCGGCCTTCACCCGGATCGCACGCTCGATCAGCTCCGCCGTGTGCCCACCCGCGGGAGACCGGGCGCCCTCCGGGTCGGACTCGATCAGGTCCAGGATCACCGGATCCGCGATGAACCCGGCCTTGATCACCTCGGCCAGCCCGGAGACGTAGTCGTTGACCGCGAGGGACTCCAGAGCGGCCAGGTCGCACAGCACCCCGGCCGGCGGGTGGAAGGCACCGACGAGGTTCTTGCCCTCGGCGGTGTTGATCCCCGTCTTGCCGCCGACCGCCGCGTCCACCATGGCCAGCACCGTGGTGGGGATCGCGATCCAGCGCACCCCGCGCAGCCAGGTCGCCGCGACGAAACCGGCCAGGTCCGTCGTCGCTCCGCCGCCCACACCGACGATCACATCGGTGCGGGTGAAGTTCGACTGGCCCAGCGCCTTCCAGCAGTACGCGGCGACCTCGGCGGTCTTCGCCTCCTCCGCGTTGGGCACCTGGATCGCGATCGCCTCATAGCCCTGCCCGGCCAGATCGGCGCGCAGCGCGTCACCGGTCTCCGCCAGCGCCTCCGGGTGGATCACCGCGACCCGCCTGGCCTTCGGCCCGACCAACGCACCGAGCTCGCCCAGGAGTTGACGCCCGACCAGCACCTCGTACGGTTCGGTGCCTGCCGTGCCGGCGACCTGGATCCGGGTGACTGCCTCGCTCATGCCTTCTTCAACTCCAGTGCGTCCAGGGCCGCTTGCGTGACCTCTTCGGGCGTACGGCCGTCCGTGGCGACGACGGCCGTGGCGACCTCCTCATACAGATGCCGCCGGGCCTCCATCAGCTCCCGCCACTGCCTGCGCGGATTGACCGCCAGCAGCGGACGAGCCGCGTTCAGGCCGGTACGCCGGACCGCCTCCTCCACCTCCATCGAGAGATAGACGACCCGCAGCCCGGCGAGCAGCGCACGCGTGTCCGCATCGAGAACGGCACCGCCGCCGAGCGCGAGGACGCCGTCGTGCTCGGCGAGCGCGGCGGCGACCGCCCGCTTCTCGATCGCCCGGAAGACGGCCTCGCCCTCGTCGACGAAGATCTCGGCGATGGACCGGCCCTGCTCGGCCACGATGTCCGCGTCGGTGTCCCGGTAACCGAGCCCCAGACGCTCGGCGAGCAGCTGTCCCACGGTGGACTTGCCGACACCCATCGGCCCGACCAGCACGATCGCAGGCACGACGCTCACCGGATCTGCAGGTGGTCGAGGTAGGACCGCACGTTGCGGCGGGTCTCGGCCACGCTGTCCCCGCCGAACTTCTCCGCGACCGCGTCCGCCAGCACGAGGGCCACCATCGCCTCCGCCACGATCCCAGCCGCCGGCACCGCCGACACATCCGAACGCTGATGGTGAGCCTGAGCCGCCTCACCCGTGGTCACATCCACCGTCTGCAGCGCCCGCGGCACCGTCGCGATCGGCTTCATCGCCGCCCGCACCCGCAACAGCTCCCCCGTGCTCAGACCACCCTCCGTGCCGCCGGAACGGCCGGAGACACGGCGGATCCCCTCGGGCGTGTTGACGATCTCGTCGTGCGCCTTGGAGCCCGGGACCCGGGCGAGTTCGAAACCGTCACCGACCTCGACACCCTTGATCGCCTGGATGCCCATCAGCGCACCCGCCAGCCGCGCGTCCAGCTTCCGGTCCCAGTGCACATGCGAACCCAGGCCCACCGGCACGCCGTAGGCCAGGATCTCCACCACGCCGCCGAGGGTGTCGCCGTCCTTGTGAGCCTGATCGATCTCCGCGACCATCGCCTTCGACGCATCCGCATCCAGGCAGCGCACCGGATCAGCGTCCAGCCGCTCCACATCGCCCGGGGTCGGGTAGACGCCCTGCGGAGCCTTCACCGAGCACAGCTCGACCACATGCGAGACGATCTCGATACCGGCCGTCTCCTTCAGGTACGACCGCGCCACCGCACCCAGCGCCACCCGCGCCGCCGTCTCACGCGCCGACGCGCGCTCCAGGATCGGCCGGGCCTCGTCGAAACCGTACTTCTGCATGCCCGCGAGGTCGGCGTGACCGGGACGCGGACGGGTCAGCGGGGCGTTACGGGCCAGGCCCGCCAGGATCTCCGGATCGACCGGATCGGCCGACATCACCTGCTCCCACTTCGGCCACTCCGTGTTCCCCACCATGATCGCGACCGGCGAACCGAGGGTCAGACCGTGCCGGACACCACCCAGGAAGGTGACCTCGTCACGCTCGAACTTCATCCGCGCACCGCGGCCATAGCCGAGCCGCCGCCGCGCCAGGTGGTCCGCCACCATCTCCGTGGTGATCGGCACGCCGGCGGGAAGGCCCTCCAGCGTCGCGACAAGTGCGGGACCGTGGGACTCCCCCGCGGTCAGCCAACGCAGCCTGCTCAACGGTGCTCCTCAGTGCTCGCGCCCGGTACTGCCCTGCGTACGCGCGTCCTCGCGTACGGCGACGACGTCACCGGGTGCGCGACCCCGGTACGCCACCTCTGATCCTCCCACGTCCGGGGTCCGAATCCGGCCGCCGGTCCACAAGGCGGACGCGAGCGGGTGGTCAGCGGGCGGCGAGCGCCTTCTCGCCGGCGTGCCGCATGGCCTCCAGAGGGGCCGGGGAACGCCCGGTGACCTGCTCGACCTGGAGGACCGCCTGGTGGACCAGCAGGTCGAGGCCGCTGACCACGGCACCGCCGAACATGGACCAGCGGGCCGCCAGCTCGGTGGGCCAGGGGTCGTAGAGCACGTCGAAGAGGGTCGCGGGGCGTTCGGGTACGGCGGCGGCGAGGGCGTCGGTGGTGCCGGCGGGCGTGGTGGCGATCACCAGGGGGGCGCGCAGCGCCTGGGCGGCGTCGGCCCAGTCCGCCGTACGGACGTCCACGTCGAGCCGCTCGCCCCACTGCCGCATCTCGGCGGCGCGGGCCTCGCTGCGGACGTAGACGGTGATGTCGCCGGTGCAGATCCGGGCGAGGGCGGCGAGGGCGGAGGAGGCGGTGGCGCCGGCGCCGAGGATCGCGGCGGAGCCGACCTGCTCGATGCCGTGCTCGCGCAGGGCGGCCACCATGCCCGGGATGTCGGTGTTGTCACCGAGGCGGCGGCCGTCCTCGGTGAAGACGACGGTGTTGACCGCGTCGACGGATGCGGCGGTGTCGCTGATCTCGTCCAGCAGCGGGATGACCGCGCGCTTGAGCGGCATGGTCAGGGAGAGCCCCGCCCACTCCGGCCCGAGTTTCTCGAAGAAGCCGGGCAGTCCGGCCTCGTCGACCTCGAAGCGCTCGTACGACCAGTCGGTGAGCCCGAGTTCGTCGTACGCCGCCCGGTGCAGCACCGGGGAGAGGGAGTGGGCGATGGGCTTGCCGAGGACGGCCGCCCGGCGGGCGTCAGTTGCCCGATGAGGCATTGAATTTTTCCTTGAGCTGCTGGAATTCGGCGTAGGTCTTGGCGAATTCGGTGTTGTTCTGACCGTCGGTCGCCACGAAATAGATCCAGCCGTCGTGGGTCGGATTCAGCGCCGCCATGATCGCGTCCTCGCCGGGGTTTCCGATCGGACCGGGCGGCAGGCCCTTGTGGGTGTACGTGTTGTACGGGTTGCGGTTGCTGTTGATCTCCTTCTCGGAGATGTGGATGTTGCTGGTGCCCTTGAGGTAGTTGTACGTCGAGTCGAACTGGAGCAGCTGGTTCGTCTCGTGGTTGGTGGGCTTGAGACGGTTGTAGACCACCTCCGCCATCTTGCGGAAGTCGTCGTGCGTCTTGCCCTCCGCCTGCACCAGGCTCGCGACGGTGACGAGCTCGAACGGGTTGTTCAGGCCCAGGTCCTGCGCCTTCGCGGAGAGGCCGTAGGCGTCGTACTTGGACGTGGCCTGCGCGACCATCTGCTTCAGGATCGCGTCGGGCTTCATGCCCTTGGCCGCCGGATAGGTACCCGGGAAGAAGAAGCCCTCCAGCGGGTCCCTGATGTCGGACGCGTACTGCGTGTTCAGCGCCCAGGCCGGCAGACCGAGTTGCTTGTATTCCTGCTGGGCGGTCTTCTTGGTGGTGCCGGCGGCGAGTTCGAGTTTCCTGTCGATCGCTTCGTAGACGCCCGCATTGCGTTCGCCCGGGGTCACCACGACATTGTTCTGGCTCTTCGGGTCCAGCATCATTTTCACGGCGCTGGCGGCGGACATCTCCTTCTTCAGGAGGTACGCGCCGGCCTGGATGCTGTTGCCGCCCTTTATGTCGTTCTGCGCGTGCACGAAGGCCTCGGCGCTCTTGACGACGCCGGCCTCCTTCAGGCGGTTGCCGATGTCCCAGCCGCCCGCGCCCTTGGGGATCTCGACGGTCACCGTCTCGTTGGTGCCGTCGCCCTTGTAGTCCGGGGCCGGGGCGAAACGGTTCTGGTAGAACTTGTAGCCGAAGTAGCTGACCGCACCGAGGCCGCCGCCGAAGACCAGGACGACCACCATGCAGGCGCAGCCGGTCCGCCGCTTCTTGCCCTTGGCGGGTTTCTTTCCCTTGCCGCGCCGGTCGCGCCGGCCGGCGAGCTCGTGCTCCTCGTCGTCGTCATCGTCGTCGCCGCCGCCCGTGAAGAAGGGGTGCTGCTCCTCTTCCTCGGGCACGTCCTCCGGCTCCGGCTCCGGGCGCCTGCGGCCGGGCGGCACCGGTGGCGGGTAGGCGTCCTCGGTGCCGTAGAAGTCGGGCTGCTCCCCGCCGTAGGCGACGGGCTGCTGCCCGTAGGGGTCGCCGGGGTCGGCCGCGTACGGCACCTGACCCTGGGTGCCGGTCGCGTCCCAGCCGCCGTGCTGCTGGTACTCGTACTGCTGCTGGGGGTGACCGGCGTACTGCGGGTGCCCCTGACCGTCGTAGGAGGGGTACTGCTCGTGGCCGTACCCGGGCTGCTGCTCCTGGCCCCAGTCGCCGTACTGCGGCTGCTGCGGGTAGTGCTGCGGCTGGCCGCCGTAGCCGGGCTGCCGGCCGACGTGCGCCTGCTGCCCTTCCCATCCGCCGTCCCCGTACAACGGGTCCTGCGGATGCCACGGTTCGGAGCCCTGGCCCCGGCCATACTCAGTCATCGATCCCCTAGAGCCGCGAGGCCGACCGGTCACGCGGCCGGTGGGCCCGCTTCCGTTCCGCCTCCTCTTGCTATGTGCCGGCTGTTCGAACACCGGCACATCGCGCGGAACGTTACCGTATCGCGATCAGATGACCACTTCGACGCCCTCGCCGGGTGCTTTACCTGACACTCGTTCGGATTCGAGGGCCTGTTGCAGGATGACGACGGCGGCGGCCTGGTCGATGACCGAGCGGCCCTTCTTCGACTTCACCCCCGAGGCCCGCAGTCCCTGAGTGGCCGTCACGGTCGTCATCCGCTCGTCCACCAGGCGGACCGGCACCGGCTTGATGCCCTTGGCCAGCTCCTGGGCGAAGGCGCGGACCTTGACCGCGGCCGGGCCCTCGCCCCCCTTGAGGGAGCGAGGGAGTCCGACGACGACCTCGATCGGTTCGTACTCCTCCACCAGCTGCCTGAGCCGGCGGTGGGCGGCGGGGATGTCCCGGCCGGGGACCGTCTCCACCGGGGTGGCGAGGATCCCGTCGGGGTCGCACGAGGCGACCCCGATCCGGGCGTCGCCCACGTCGATCGCGAGTCGACGTCCTCTGCGCATTTCCGACCGTTTCCTTACGTGCCCGTTACTTCGCGGTCTCGGCGACCAGGCGCTCGACGGCGTCCACGGCCTCGCCGACGGCGGCCGGGTTCTGACCGCCGCCCTGGGCCACGTCCGGCTTGCCGCCACCGCCGCCGCCGAGGGTCTTGGCGGCGGTACGGACCAGGTCACCGGCCTTGAGGCCGCGCTCGCGGGCGGCCTCGTTGGTGGCGATGACCGTCAGCGGCTTGCCGCCCGTGACCGTGAACAGGGCCACGACCGCGGCCCGCCCGCCCTGGATGCGGCCGCGCACGTCCAGGACCAGCTTGCGCAGGTCGTCCGGCGTCGTGCCGTCCGGGACCTGACCGGTGACGACGGCCACACCGCGCACGTCCTTGGCGGACTCGGCGAGACCGGCGGCGGCCTGGAGCACCTTCTCGGCGCGGAACTTCTCGATCTCCTTCTCGGCGTCCTTCAGCTTGCCGAGCATCGAGGAGACCTTCTCCGGCAGCTCCTCCGGGCGGCCCTTGAGCAGCTCGGTCAGCTGGTTGACGACCGTGTGCTCGCGGGCGAGGAAGGTGTAGGCGTCCACACCGACCAGGGCCTCGATACGACGGACACCGGAGCCGATGGAGGACTCGCCGAGCAGCTTCACCAGGCCCAGCTGGGCGGTGTTGTGCACGTGCGTGCCGCCGCACAGCTCCTTGGAGAAGTCGCCGATGGTCACCACGCGGACGCGCTCGCCGTACTTCTCGCCGAACTCGGCGATGGCGCCCTGCTTCTTGGCCTCGTCGATGCCCATGATGTCGGCGCGGACGTCGAGGTCGCGGGCGAGCACCTCGTTGATCTTCTGCTCGACGTCGGTCATCACGGCCGTCGGCACGGCGGACGGCGAACCGAAGTCGAAGCGGAAGCGGCCGGGCTGGTTCTCCGAACCGGCCTGGGCGGCCGTCGGGCCGAGGGCGTCACGCAGGGCCTGGTGGGTCAGGTGGGTGGCCGAATGGGCGCGGGCGATGGCCTTGCGGCGGCGGGCATCGATCGAGGCGTGGGCCTTGGCACCGACGGTGACCTCGCCGACCTGGACCACGCCCTTGTGGACGTACACCCCCGGGACCGGCTTCTGGCAGTCGCGGATCTCGATCACGGCACCGGAGTCGACCTTGATGCGGCCGGTGTCGCCGATCTGGCCGCCGCCCTCGGCGTAGAACGGGGTGCGGTCGAGGACGATCTCGACCTCGTCGCCCTCGGTGGCGGCCGGGGAGGAGGTGCCGTCGACCAGGATGCCGACGATCGTGGACTCGCCCTCGGTGTCGCTGTAGCCGATGAAGTCGGTCTCGCCGACCTTGTCGGCGATCTCCCGGTAGGCTCCGGCGCCGGCGTGGCCGGTCTTCTTGGCCTGGGCGTCGGCCTTGGCGCGCTCCCGCTGCTCCTTCATCAGGCGGCGGAAGCCCTCCTCGTCCACGGACAGCCCCTGCTCGGCGGCCATTTCGAGGGTGAGGTCGATCGGGAAGCCCCAGGTGTCGTGGAGCAGGAAGGCCTTGTCGCCGGAGAGGACCGTGCCGCCGGACTGCTTGGTCTCGGTGACGGCGGTGTCGAGGATGTTGGTGCCGGCCTTCAGCGTCTTGAGGAAGGCGTTCTCCTCGGCGAGGGCGACCTTCTCGATGCGCTCGCGGTCGGTGATCAGCTCGGGGTACTGCTGGCCCATCATGTGGATCACGGTGTCGATCAGGTCCTTGACGACCGGACCGGTGGCGCCGAGCAGGCGCATGTTGCGGATGGCGCGGCGCATGATGCGGCGCAGGACGTAGCCGCGGCCCTCGTTGCCGGGGGTGACGCCGTCACCGATGAGCATCACGGACGTACGCATGTGGTCGGTGACCACGCGCAGGGAGACGTCCGAGTCGTGGGATTCGCCGTAGGCCACGCCGGTCAGCTCGGTGGCCTTGTCGATGACGGCCATGGAGGTGTCGATCTCGTACATGTTCTGCACGCCCTGCAGAATCATGGCGAGGCGCTCCATACCGAGGCCGGTGTCGATGTTCTTGCTCGGCAGGTCCCCGAGGATCTCGAAGTTGTCCTTGCCGATGCCCTCGCCACGCTCGTACTGCATGAAGACGAGGTTCCAGATCTCCACGTACCGCTCGTCGTTGACGGCGGGGCCGCCCTCGACGCCGAACTCGGGGCCGCGGTCGTAGTTGATCTCGGAGCAGGGGCCGCACGGGCCCGGGACGCCCATGGACCAGAAGTTGTCCTTCATGCCGAGGCGCTGGATGCGCTCCATGGGCACGCCGACGACCTCGTGCCAGATGCGCTCGGCCTCGTCGTCGTCCTTGTAGACGGTGATCCACAGGCGCTCGGGGTCGAGGCCGTAACCGCCCTTGTCCTGGGGCGTGGTGAGCAGCTCCCAGGCGTGCTTGATGGCGCCTTCCTTGAAGTAGTCGCCGAAGGAGAAGTTGCCGCACATCTGGAAGAACGTGCCGTGGCGCGTGGTCTTGCCGACCTCTTCGATGTCCGGCGTGCGCACGCACTTCTGCACGCTGGTGGCGCGCGGGAACGGCGGCTTGACCTCGCCCAGGAAGTAGGGCTTGAAGGGCACCATGCCGGCGGGGACGAGGAGCAGAGTCGGGTCGTCCGCGATGAGCGACGCCGAAGGGACGACGGTGTGCCCGCGCTCCTCGAAGAAGCTCAGCCAGCGGCGGCGGATCTCAGCCGACTCCATCAGTGGTCCTCATTCCGGTTGTACGAGTACATCGGGGCTTCGATGTACTTCGGTGTGGTGCGGTTGGTGCTGTTCTCGACGTTCTCGATGGCGGCGAACCGCCGGGGTGCGGGGAGTTCGGGGTCCTCGTGGATCCCGAGGGCCTCCTCCAGCTCGGCCTCCCGCACCGCCATGTTGTCGCGGACGTCGAGCGCGAAGCCCACCGCGCGGTCCTTCAGCCGCTGACCGGTCTCCAGAGCCTTGTTCGCCGCGGTGGCGGCGAGGCTCTCGGGGGTCAGCTGCTTCAGCTTGCGGTTGACCTTGGTGGTGGCCCACACACCGGCGGCGACGCCTGTGGTGAACCAGAACGTACGGCGGAACATCGCTCGGTCTCAGTCCTTACTTCCGCTTGCGTCGCGCGGCGGGGACCGTGCGGCCCACGATCACCGTACGCCGGGGCGCCTTGGCGGGCACGTCCTCCTTGCGTCCGCCCAGCGCCCGGCGCACCCCGTAGCCGAAGGCCGCGACCTTGACCAGCGGGCCGCCGAACGTGGAGGCGACGGTCGTCGACAGCGCGGAGGCGTTCGACGTGACCTCCTGGACGTCGGAGGCGATGGCGTCGACGCGGTCGATCTGGGTCTGCGCGGAACGCACCGCCTGGGAGGCGTCGGCGAGCAGCGGGACGGCCTGATCGGTCACGTCCGCGACGAGCTTGGTGGTCGCCTTGAGCGTCTGGGCCAGCCTCACGAGTGCCACCGCGAGGAAGGAGACCAGGATCGCCCAGAAGACGGCCACCAGGATCCCGGCCACCTCTCCACCGGACACTGTGCGCACCCGCTCCCTGAAACGTGCCTCACCATCGAAAAAGTCGAGTCCGAGCCTATCGCGCCGTGGCCCGGGCTCCGTACCGGATTACCCGGCGGCGGGGACGGAGTTGCGGGAAGCGATTGTACGCAGTGAACACACTTCAGTACGCTCCGTGTCCCATGCGAGGTCCTCAGCGCCCAGGCCCCTTTCCTCACGGTGATCCGCCCCTGGAACTGACCACTTTCGTCGGGCGCTCGGCCGAACTCGCCGCGCTGGCGTCGGCGCTCGGCGGGGCGCGGCTGGTGACCGTGACCGGGGTCGGCGGTGTCGGCAAGTCCCGGCTGGCCGCGCGGGCCGCCGCCGGGTGGGAGCCGGGGTCGTGCGGGCGGGTCGAGCTGGCCCCGGTGCGCGATCCGCAGTTCGTGGAGTACGCGGTGGCCGAGGCGCTGGGCCTGACCGACCACACCGCCCGGCTGCCCCGTCAGACGCTGCTGGAGCATCTCGCCGGGCGCCCGGTGCTGCTCGTGCTGGACGGGTTCGAGCATCTGGTGGAGGCCTGTGCCGAGCTGACGGCGGAGCTGCTGCGCAAGCTGCCGGAGCTGAGCGTGCTGGCCGCGGGCCGGCGGCCGCTGGGACTGGCGGGCGAGCGGCTGTTCCCGCTGGCACCGCTCGGCGAGGACGCGGCGGTGGAGCTGTTCACGGACCGGGCCCGGGAGCAGGGGCTGACGGCGTCCGACGGCCCCGAGGTGCGCGAGCTGTGCCGGCGGCTGGAGGGCATCCCGCTCGCGGTGGAGCTGGCGGCCGGGCGGCTGCGGGCACTGTCCCCCGGGCAGCTGCTGCAGCGGCTCGACGACCGGTTCCGGCTGCTGACCACGGGCGCCGGGCCGCGATCTGTCCCCGGGGGACCCCCGTCCCGTCATCAGACGCTGCGCACGGCGATCGGCTGGAGCCACGAGCTGTGCACGCCCGCCGAACGGCTGCTGTGGGCGCGGCTGTCGGTGTTCGCGCAGACCTTCGACCTGGAGGCGGCCGAGTACGTGTGCAGCGGGGCCGGGCTGCCCGCCGAGGACGTCCTCGACGTGCTGTCACAGCTGCTGGCCCAGTCGGTCGTCACCCGCGAGGACACCCCGGCCGGCCCCCGGTACCGGATGCTGGACACCGTCCGGGCCTACGGCGCCGAGTGGCTGGCGGCGGCCGGGGACGCGGGCCGGCTGCGCAGACGGCACCGGGACTGGTATCTGGGCCTGGCGACCTGGTGCGAGCTGGACTGGTTCTCGCCCCGGCAGCGGGAGATCGCCGAGCGGGTCGAGGCCGAGCTGCCGAATCTGCGGGCCGCGCTGGAGTTCTGTCTGACCGAGCCGGACGAGGCACATCTCGGACAGTTCCTGGCCGGTTCGCTGTGGTTCTGCTGGGTCGGGTGCGGACGGCTCGCGGAGGGGCGGCGCTGGCTGGAGCGCAGCGTGGAGCTGGACTCGGAGTACGAGCAGTCCCGGCTGAAGGCGCTGTGGGTGCTCGGCTATGTGGCGATCCTGCAGGGCGACACCGTGCCGGCGCTCGCGGTGCTGCGGGAGTGCCGGGAGCAGGCGGAGCGGATCGCGGACGCGACGGCGGTGGCGTACGCGGAGCACCGTACCGGCTGTCTGGCCCTGGTCAGCGATGACATGGCGCGCGCAGAAACGCTGCTGCGCTCGGCGCTGGAGCGCTATCAGGAGATCGGCGAGCTGAACAGCAACGTCCTGATGGGCCAGGTGGAACTGGCGATGACACGGGCGTTCCAGGGCGATCTGCCGGACGCGGTACGGCTGTGCGAGGACGTACGGCAGGTGTGCGAGGACCACGGGGAGCGCTGGGCTCGGTCGTACGCACTGTATGTGCTGGCGTACGCGGCCTGGCTGGACGGCGCGCCCGCCCGCGCGCGTGAGCTGCTGGCGGACTGCCTGGGCCACGCGCACGCCTTCCGCGATCTGCTCGCCGAGGTACTGACACTGGAACTGCTGGCGCTGGTCACGGCGACCGAGGGCGATCCGGCCGAGGCGGCGCTGCTCCAGGGCGCGGCGGCCCGGCTGTGGCCCTCGGTGGGGCTGCCGCTGTTCGGCTCGGCGTACTACAACGCCCCGCACGAACGCTGTGAGGCGCTGGCCCGGCAAACGCTCGGGGACGCGCGGTACGAGGAGTGCGTACGGGAAGGGGGCCGGCTGGACCGGGCCGGAGCCGTGGCCCGTGCACTGGGGCAGGGCGGGGTGACGCGCCCCGAAGGGGCGCGGGACCGTGTCGACATGCGGCTCCGCCACGGGGCGCGACCAGCTCCCACCGGCCCGCAGCGCCCGAACCGGCCGGAAACACGAACCCGCCGCCTCGCCCGCCCGGCAGGACCGGGCGAGGAGACGGCGGGCTGAGGTGGTGCTGCGCCGGGGCTGGGATCAGCGGGCGTAGTACTCGACGACGAGCTGCTCGTCGCAGATCACCGGGATCTCCTTGCGGTTCGGCTCGCGGTCCAGGCGGAACGCCAGGGCCTTGAGGTTCACCTGCAGGTAGCGCGGGGTCTCACCGTCGGGGGCGAAGCCACCCTCACGGGCGATCGTGAAGAGCGTCTTCTCCTTGGAGCGGTCGCGGACCTGCACGACGTCGTCCGGGCGGACACGGAAGGACGGCTTGTCGACCTTCTGGCCGTTGACCTGGATGTGGCCGTGGACGACCATCTGGCGGGCCTGGTAGATGGTCCGGGCGATACCCGAACGCAGGACCAGGGCGTCGAGACGGCGCTCCAGCTCCACGATCAGGGCCTCACCGGTCTTGCCCTGAACCTTGGACGCGCGCTCGTAGGCGCGGACCAGCTGGCGCTCGGAGATGTCGTACTGCGCGCGCAGACGCTGCTTCTCCAGCAGACGGACCTTGTAGTCCGAGTTCTGCTTGCGGCCACGGCCGTGCTCACCCGGCGGGTAGGGGCGGGCCTCGAAGTACTTGACGGCCTTCGGGGTCAGCGCGATACCGAGGGCACGCGACTTCTTGACCTTGGGACGGGACTGGTTCGCCACTGTCTCAATCTCTTTCGTAGTGTTCGGCTCGTCAGTGTTGAGGGAGGTCGCATCCGCAGCCGGGAAAACCCGCCGGGCCCTCGATGAGGACCTGCCGGGCAGCCGCTTCCCTGGTCTGGGCACATACGTGCAGCACGCGAGTGGCCCACCGGCCGTTCCCGGAGCTCCGGGTGGTGGTGGGCTGCCCGCGACACCGATCGACGGTGCGCGACGCTCCTGGAGCCGGTCCGCGGGGGACCGGTTCTCCGGCTGGTTGTCCCGCTCTGACAGCGCGGGACTCAGCACTTCGGAGCAGTCTACAGGGTGCTCAGGAGGGCCTGCGACCGAGGTGTTTCCTGGTCCACTCCACCGCGTCGGCGTATCTGGCCTCGGTGCCGTGCCGGGTCGGGGTGTAGTACTCGCGGTCCTTCAGGGCGTCCGGGGCGTACTGCTGCTGGGCGATGCCCTCGGGCAGGTCGTGCGGGTAGACGTACCCCTGGGCGTGGCCGAGCTTGGCCGCGCCCTTGTAGTGCCCGTCGCGCAGATGCGGCGGGACCGGGCCGGCCAGGCCCTTGCGTACGTCCTCCAGGGCGGCGCCGATCGCGGTGGTCGCGGCGTTGGACTTGGGGGCGAGCGCGAGGGCGATGGTGGCGTGGCTGAGGGTGAGGGCGGCCTCGGGGAAGCCGATCATGGCGACGGCCTGCGCGGCCGCGACCGCGATCGGCAGCGCGTTCGGGTCGGCGAGACCGATGTCCTCGCTCGCGGAGATCATCAGGCGGCGGGCGATGAAGCGGGGGTCCTCGCCGGCTTCGATCATGCGGGCCAGGTAGTGCAGGGCGGCGTCGACGTCGGAGCCGCGGATGGACTTGATGAGGGCGCTGGCGACGTCGTAGTGCTGGTCGCCGTCGCGGTCGTACTTCACCGCGGCCCGGTCGACCGTCTGCTCCAGGGTCTCCAGACCGATCTCGCGCTCGCCCTGGTCCAGGGCGGCGCCGGCGGCGGCCTCCAGGGCGGTCAGGGCGCGGCGGGCGTCGCCGCCGGAGATGCGCAGCAGATGCTCGGCGGTGTCGTCGGGCAGGCCGACGGCGTCCTTGAGGCCGCGCTCGTCGCTCAGGGCGCGCTTCAGCAGGCCCCGGATGTCGTCGTCGGTGAGCGGTTCGAGGGTGAGCAGGAGGGAGCGGGAGAGCAGCGGGGAGATCACCGAGAAGTACGGGTTCTCCGTCGTGGCCGCGATCAGGGTCACCCAGCGGTTCTCGACGGCCGGGAGCAGGGAGTCCTGCTGGGCCTTGCTGAAGCGGTGGATCTCGTCCAGGAAGAGGACGGTCTCCTTGCCGTAGCCGCCGGTGGCGCGGCGGGCGCCGTCGATGACCGCGCGGACCTCCTTGACGCCGGCCGTGATCGCGGAGAGCTCCACGAACCGCTTGTTCGTCGCCTTGGAGACGACGTACGCGAGCGTCGTCTTGCCGGTGCCGGGCGGGCCCCACAGGATCACCGAGGACGGTCCGGCGGGGCCGCCGGAGCCCTCGCCGACCAGCCGGCGCAGCGGGGAGCCGGGCTTCAGCAGATGCTGCTGGCCCACGACCTCGTCGAGGGTGCGCGGGCGCATCCGCACCGCCAGGGGGCTGCCTGCCGGGTCCTTCTCCTGGCGTTCTTCCGCCGCTGCGGTGAAGAGGTCGGGTTCCACGCTGAAACCCTAAGACACGGCACTGACAATGCTGTGTCCCCCGGGTCAGGCCCAGAGCTGGCTGCCCCAGCGGGTCAGGATCAGCATGGCGATGATGCCGCAGTGGGTGACCGGGACGACCCAGGTGAACTCGGAGAAGAAGGACTTCAGCCAGCGCGGGGCCGGCAGGAAGTCGTTGCGGACGTTGAACGAGGTCACGTACCAGAACATGGTGATCGTGGCGACCCAGGCCAGCGAGCACCACAGGCACAGCGCGTTGATCCGGTACAGGGACTGGAACTGCAGCCAGGTGACGAAGCAGACGCCGAAGAGCGTGCCGAAGTTGAAGGTCAGCCAGTACCAGCGCGGGAAGCGGGCGCGGCCCAGCAGGCTCATGCCGACGCAGATGACGATGCCGTAGCAGACCAGGCCGAGCCAGGGGTTCGGGAAGCCGAAGGCCGCCGCCTGCTTGCTCTGCATGACGCTGCCGCAGGACACGATCGGGTTGACACTGCAGCCCGGCGTGAACGTCTTCCCCGCGATCTTCGCTTCGAGGAGCTTGTTCTTGTCGAGCGTGATGACCCAGGCCGCCAGCAGTCCGGCCGCGCCGGTGATCACCAGCAGCAGGGCGAAGGCGCGGCTGCCGCCCACCGTGCGGGGTGCGTCGGCGGCACGCTCGGGCCCGGGCTCCGTCGAGACGTCTGTGACTGTCGTCTTGCTCATCCGCCGATTCCGTCGCTTGAGAGTTGGACCATCTTCGGGCACGGGCCATTGTGCCGCACGCGCATGTGTGTCCACCGTTCGGAGGACATAAGGAAGTACGCACGGTGGTCGCGGACCGTTCGGTTCCGGCCGAAGCTCGGGGTCATGACAGCACACGCGAACGAACGCGCGGTGGACGTCCGGGGGCTGCGCAAGCGGTACGGGGGCGTGCGCGCGCTCGACGGCCTCGATCTCACCATCCGGCGCGGCGAGGTGTTCGGCCTGCTCGGACCCAATGGCGCGGGCAAGAGCACCACGGTGGAGATCCTCCAGGGCAACCGGTCCCGGGACGCGGGCGAGGTGTCCGTCCTCGGGGCGGATCCGGCGACGGGCACGCGCGCGTGGAGATCTCGGGTGGGAATCGTCTGGCAGGACGAATCGACACCCGCCGAGTTGACGGTCCGCGAGACGGTGCGGCACTTCGCCCGGTACTACCCGCGTCCGCGCGACCCGGAGGAGGTCCTCCACCTGGTCGGTCTGGAGGCGCAGGCGGACAGCCGGATCAAGTCGCTCTCCGGCGGCCGGCGGCGCCGCCTGGACGTGGCACTCGGCGTGATCGGCGGCCCGGAGCTGCTGCTCCTGGACGAACCGACCACCGGCTTCGACCCGGCCGCCCGGCGCCGGTTCTGGGACCTGATCCGGCTGCTCGCCGACGAGGGCACGACGATCCTGCTCACCACGCACTACCTGGAGGAGGCCGAGACCCTCGCGGACCGCCTCGCCGTCGTGGCCGAAGGCCGGGTCGTCGCCGAGGGCACACCCGACGCGCTGCGCCGCCGGTACGGGGGTGAGGCCGTAGTCACCTGGACCGGGCCCGACGGCTCCCCGCGCACGGAGCGCACCGGCACGCCGACCCGCGTGGTCGCCGGCCTCATGCGCCGCTTCGACGGCGAGATCCCCGGGCTGACCGTGACCCGCCCCACCCTGGAGGACGTCTACCTCCGGCTGACCGGACAGGAGGCCGTGCGATGAACACGACCGCCGTCCGTGCCACCGCCCGCGCGTCGATCGAGGTCCGTCTCGACTATGCCGACGCCACGCTGTCCCTGTCCGTCCACGACGACGGCTGCGGCTTCGACCCCGCTGCCGTGTCGACCGGTTACGGTCTGGCCGGGCTGCGCGCCCGCGCCGCCGAGGTGGGTGGCACGGCTTCCGTCCACAGCGCGCCGGGCGACGGTACGACGGTGACCGTACGCCTGCCTGTGCCGACCGTCATGGGGAGTGAGCGACCGTGATCCGGATCGTCCTGGCCGACGACCATCCCGTCGTACGGGAGGGACTGCGCGCCATGCTCAGCGCCGAGCCGGACCTGGAGGTGGTCGGCGACGCGGCGAGCGGACCGCGGGCGGAGGCGCTGGCGGCGGAACTGCGCCCGGACATCGTGCTGATGGCCCTGCGGATGCCGGGCGGCTCCGGCGTCGACTCGATCGTCCGGATGACCGCCGCCGGGCTGCCGTGCCGAGTGATCGTCCTGACGACGTACGAGACGGACCGGGACATCCTGCGAGCCGTGGAGGCGGGCGCGGCGGGCTACCTCCTGAAGGACCTCCCCCGCCGCGAGTTGGCCGACGCGGTACGGGCCGCCGCGCGCGGCGAGACGGTCCTGGCCCCCTCGGTGGCGGCCCGTCCGGTCGACCAGTTGCGCACGAAACCGGAACGCCCCCGGCTCTCGGAACGCGAGACGGCAGTCCTGCGCCTGGTGGCCGACGGCTGCACGAACGCGGAGATCGGCCGCCGGCCCACGCGGCGGTAGCCGCATGTCGACGCAACATCGGGGAGTCGACGGTGAAGACCCATCTGCTGCGGATCTTCGGCAAGCTGGGCGTGGACGACCGGACGGCGGCGGTGACGAGCGCGATGCGCCACAGACTGCTGGAGCAATGAGAAGGGCGCCGGCCGCGCGGTGATCGCCGTATGCGGTCCGGCGCCCTTCTCGCGGGCCGTGCCTAGCCGAGCCTGGACTTCAGTTCCGTGCGGACGGCGTCCAGGGCGATCGCCGTCTGCTCGCCGGAATCCATGTCCTTGAGCTGGACAACACCCTCGGCGATGTCGCGCTCCCCGAGGACCAGGGCATAACGGGCCCCCGACCGGTTGGCCGCCTTCATCGCCGCCTTCAGGCCCTTGCCGCCGTAACTGAAGTCCGCCGCGATGCCCGCCTTGCGCAGCTCGGTGACCTTGGCGAAGAGTGTGCGGCGGGCCTCCTCGCCGAGCGGGACGGCGTAGACCGACGTCGAGGACGGGAGGTCCAGTTCGACGCCCTCCGCCTCCAGGGCGAGGACCGTGCGGTCGACACCCAGGGCCCAGCCGACCGAGGGCAGCGCCGGGCCGCCGATCATCTCGGACAGGCCGTCGTAGCGGCCGCCGCCGCCCACCGCGGACTGGGAGCCCAGGCCGTCGTGCACGAACTCGAAGGTGGTGCGGGTGTAGTAGTCCAGGCCGCGCACCAGCTTCGGGTCGTCCTCGAAGACCACGCCCGCCTCGGTGAGCAGCTCGCGGACCTCCTCGTGGTAGGCCTTGCAGGCGTCGCACAGGAAGTCGCGCAGCATCGGCGCACCCGTGAGCTGCTTCTGGACCGACTCGCGCTTGTCGTCCAGGACCCGGAGCGGGTTGATGTCGACGCGGCGGCGGGTGTCCTCGTCCAGGTCGAGGCCGCGCAGGAAGTCCTGCAGCGCGGCCCGGTACACCGGCCGGCACTCCTTGTCGCCCAGGCTGTTCAGCAGGATCCGGAAGTTGCTCAGGCCCAGCGAGCGGTACGCCTGATCGGCCAGGATGATCAGCTCGGCGTCCAGCGCCGGGTCCTCCGCGCCGATCGCCTCGGCGCCGACCTGGGAGAAGTGGCGGTAACGGCCCTTCTGCGGCTTCTCGTAGCGGTAGTACGAGCCCGAATACCAGAGCTTGACCGGCAGGTTGCCCTGCTTGTGCAGGCTGGCCTCCAGGGCCGCGCGCAGCACGGAGGCCGTGCCCTCGGGACGCAGGGCCAGCCTGTCGCCGCCCTTGGTCTCGAAGGCGTACATCTCCTTGGTGACGATGTCGGTGGACTCGCCGACACCGCGCGCGAACAGCTCGACGTTCTCGAAGCCGGGCGTCTCGACGTAGCCGTAACCCGAGTTGCGCAGCGGCGCGGCGATCGCCTCGCGGACCGCGAGGTACTTGGCGGAGTCCGGCGGGATCAGGTCGTAGGTGCCCTTGGGGGCCTGGAAGGTACTCACGGAAAGGCTCTCTCGTCACATTCCTCGTCGGGGAGCGGTGTTCATGTCCGCTCCCTGGCCGGCCGCCACCTGCCGCAGATAGGGGTTGGTGGCGCGCTCCTGGCCGATGGTCGTCTGGGGGCCGTGGCCGGACAGCACCACGGTGGAGTCGTCGAGCGGCAGGCACACGCGGGCCAGCGACTCCAGCATGTCCGCCATGGATCCGCCCGGCAGGTCGGTGCGTCCGATGGAGCCGGCGAACAGCAGATCCCCGGAGAAGAACACCGACGGGATGTCGGCGGTCTCGGGCATCCGGAAGGTCACCGACCCCTTGGTATGGCCCGGCGCGTGCGCGACGGAGAACTCCAGCCCGGCCAGCGAGAGGGTGGTGCCGTTCGTCAGCTCGCGGACGTCGTCCGGCTCCCCCACGGTCAGCTCGCCCATCAGCGGCATGCCGATGGAGCGGCCGAGCGCCTTCTCGGGGTCGCTCATCATGTACCGGTCCTCGGGGTGGATCCAGGCCGGTACGTCGTGGGCCCCGCAGACCGGGACGACCGAGGCCACGTGATCGAGGTGGCCGTGGGTGAGGACGACGGCGACGGGCTTGAGCCGATGCTTCTTCAGTGCTTCCTCGACGCCTTCGGCGGCCTGGTGGCCCGGGTCGATGATCACGCACTCCTCACCGGGGGCGGGGGCGACGAGGTAGCAGTTCGTCCCCCAGGCCCCGGCGGGGAACCCGGCAATGAGCACGATCGTCCTTCGTTGTGTCGATGGGGTACGGCTTGCAGACGGCTCGCGGAGGGCTTGCCGGCGGCGACAGTCGCAGTCAGAGCCTACCGGCGCTGCCGTTTCCTCAGCGAACCCATATACGGTACGGGGCTAACACGCAGCGGTCGGCCCATGAGAACCACGCAGCCGCACGCGTACCGGTCGACACACGACACGCATGAGGAGAGAACCCGGTGGTCAGCCAGGAGCAGCGGCGGCGTCAGCTCGCCCGGGAGAAGTTCTTGCGGCAGCAGCAGCGGCGCACCGAGGCGCGCCGCAAGGCCCGCCTGCGCAACTCCGTGATCGCGTCGGTACTGGGCGTGGTCGTGATCGGCAGTGTCGCGCTGTACACGACCGGCGTACTGAAGAACGACGACAAGAAGGCGAACGCCGCCGCCGACACCACGCCGAGCGCGTCGCCGACCAGCAAGGCCCCGGACCCCTGCGCGAAGCCGGCGGCCGGCTCGGTGAAGAAGCTGAGCTGGAAGAAGGAGCCGGCGATGGCGATCGACACGTCGGCGAACTACACGATGAAGCTCGCCACGACGTGCGGTGACATCGACATCGCGCTGAAGACGGCGGCGGCCCCGCACACGGTGAACTCGTTCAACTTCCTGGCCGGCCAGGGCTACTTCGACCACACCAAGTGCCACCGTCTGACCACGGACGGCATCTTCGTGCTCCAGTGCGGCGACCCGCAGGGCACCGGCATGGGCGGGCCGGGCTACACGCTCCCGGACGAGAACCTGAAGGACAAGAGCCTGAAGGGCAACACGTACCCGGCGGGCACGGTGGCGATGGCCAACACCGGGCAGAAGCACACCGGCGGCAGCCAGTTCTTCCTGGTCTACAAGAACAGCCCGCTGCCGCCCAGCTACACGCCCTTCGGCACCGTGTCGGCGGCCGGCATGAAGGTGCTGCAGAAGATTGCGGCGGCCGGTGCGCAGGCAGCCGACCCGACCTCGGGCAACACCGCGCCGAACGCGACCGTCGTGATCAACAAGGCGACGGTGACGAAGTCCTGACGGCAATGACGGCCAACTGCGGAATTTCGGTCGCGCTGGATGCGGACAGGCCGCCCGCCGGTCGCCTATGTTGGCCGTGACGAAACTGTGGACGATGCCCGGGGGCGCTGAAGCCCCTCGCAGGCATCATGTGGAGGAGGCGCTGTGAGCAGCGACCCGTGGGGCCGCGTCGACGAGACGGGGACCGTGTACGTGCGTACGGCCGACGGCGAGCAGGTCGTCGGATCCTGGGCGGCCGGCTCCCCTGAGGAGGCGCTTGCCTACTTCGAGCGCAAGTACGAGGGCCTGGTTGTCGAGATCGGCCTCCTCGAAAAGCGAGTGCAGACCACCGACCTGTCGGCGAAGGACGCCCAGGCCGCGATCGACCACCTGCGTGAGCAGGTGGAGGCGCACCACGCGGTCGGCGACCTCGACGCGCTCCGCACGCGGCTGGACAAGCTCGTGCAGACCGTGGAGGCGCGCCGGGAGGAGCGCAAGCAGCAGCGGGCCAAGCAGTCCGACGAGGCCCGCAAGGCCAAAGAGGACCTGGTCACCGAGGCCGAGCAGCTGGCGCAGTCCGACCAGTGGCGGGCCGCGGGTGAGCGGCTGCGGGCGCTGGTGGACACCTGGAAGGGTCTGCCGCGGCTGGACCGCAAGTCCGACGACGAGCTGTGGCACCGCTTCTCGCACGCCCGCTCGGCGTTCTCCAAGCGCCGCAAGGCGCACTTCGCACAGCTGGACGCGCAGCGCGAGGAGGCCCGCCGGACCAAGGAACGGCTGGTCGCCGAGGCCGAGTCGCTGTCGGCTTCGACGGACTGGGGTCCGACGGCGGCCCGCTACCGCGACCTGATGGCGGAGTGGAAGGCCGCGGGTCGCGCCCAGCGCGAGCACGAGGACGATCTGTGGAACCGCTTCCGCGGCGCCCAGGACGTGTTCTTCGCCGCCCGCAGCTCGGTCTTCGCCGAGCGGGACGCGGAGCAGGCGGAGAACCTGAAGCTGAAGGAGGAGCTGGCCGAGGAGGCTGAGAAGATCCTCCCGGTCACGGACCTCAAGGCCGCCCGGGCCGCCTTCCGCTCGGTCAACGAGCGCTGGGAGGCCATCGGCCACGTCCCGCGGGACGCGCGGCCGAAGGTCGAGGGCCGGATGCACGCCGTCGAGCGGGCGATCCAGGAGGCCGAGGAGACCGAGTGGCGCCGCACGAACCCCGAGGCACGCGCGCGTGCCGAGGGGCTCACCGGTCAGCTGCAGGCCGCCGTGGACAAGCTGAAGGCGCAGATCGAGCAGGCGCGCGGCCAGGGCAACAACGCCAAGGCCGACAAGCTGGAGCGTGAGCTGGAGGGCCGCCAGGCGCTCCTGGACCAGGCTCTGAAGGGTCTGCAGGAGTTCGGCGGCTGAGACTCCCCGCCGCTTGCGTGAAAGGGCCCCGTACGCACGTACGGGGCCCTTTCCTCGTGGTCCTGGGTTCTTTGCGGTCCTGGGTACTTTGCGGTCCGGGGTCTTCTACGACCGGGAGCGTCCCGACGTCACGCGGTACACGTCGTACACGCCCTCCACGCCCCGTACGGCCTTCAGGACGTGGCCGAGGTGCTTCGGGTCGCCCATCTCGAAGGTGAACCGGGAGGTGGCCACCCGGTCGCGGGAGGTCTGGACGGCCGCGGACAGGATGTTGACGTGCTGGTCGGACAGGACGCGGGTGACGTCCGACAGCAGGCGGGAGCGGTCCAAGGCCTCGACCTGGATGGCGACCAGGAAGACCGAGGACTGGGTGGGCGCCCACTCGACGTCGAGGATGCGCTCCGGCTCACGGGACAGCGAGTCGACGTTGACGCAGTCGCTGCGGTGAACCGATACGCCGCTGCCGCGCGTGACGAAGCCGATGATCGGGTCGCCCGGGACGGGCGTGCAGCAGCGGGCCAGCTTGACCCACACGTCCTCGACGCCCTTGACGACCACGCCCGGGTCGGCACTGGAACGGCGCTTGCGGCCGCGGGTGCGGGACGGCGGGACCGTCTCGTCGATCTCCTCGGTGGCCGCTTCCTCGCCGCCGAGGGCCTGGACGAGCTTCTGGACGATGTTCTGCGCGGAGACATGGCCCTCGCCGATCGCCGCGTACAGCGCGGAGATGTCCGAGTAGCGCATCTCGTGGGCGAGTGTGACGAGCGAGTCGCCGGTGAGGATGCGCTGGATGGGCAGGTTCTGCTTGCGCATCGCCCGGACGATGGCGTCCTTGCCCTGCTCGATCGCCTCGTCCCGGCGTTCCTTGGAGAACCAGGCCCGGATCTTGTTGCGCGCCCGCGGCGACTTGACGAAGCCGAGCCAGTCGCGGGACGGTCCGGCACCGGCCGCCTTGGAGGTGAAGACCTCCACCAGGTCGCCGTTGTCCAGGGTCGATTCGAGCGGTACGAGGCGGCCGTTGACCCGCGCTCCTATGGTGCGGTGACCGACCTCGGTGTGGACGGCGTACGCGAAGTCGACAGGGGTGGCGCCGGCGGGCAGGGCGATGACGTCGCCCTTGGGCGTGAAGACGAAGACCTCGTTGCGGGACAGGTCGAAGCGCAGGGACTCCAGGAACTCGCCGGGGTCCTCGGTCTCCTTCTGCCAGTCGAGCAGCTGGCGCAGCCACGCCATGTCGTTGA
Organism: Streptomyces camelliae; assembly: GCF_027625935.1. Classification (NCBI taxonomy): domain Bacteria; kingdom Bacillati; phylum Actinomycetota; class Actinomycetes; order Kitasatosporales; family Streptomycetaceae; genus Streptomyces; species Streptomyces camelliae. The sequence continues at coordinate 7,461,146 of NZ_CP115300.1, read as the reverse complement.
GGTGGTCGTCCTTCTTGCCGGCCTTGGGCACGTCGGTGCGCACCTTCGAGGCGCCGGCGACGGCCTCCTGCTTGTACTTCCAGTGCGCGGCGATGCCGTACTCGGCGCGGCGGTGCATGTCGAAGGTGCGGATCTGCAGCTCGACCGGCTTGCCGTTGGGCCCGATGACCGTCGTGTGCAGCGACTGGTACATGTTGAACTTGGGCATCGCGATGTAGTCCTTGAACCGGCCGGGGACCGGGTTCCATCGCGCGTGCACCGTGCCGAGGGCGGCGTAGCAGTCGCGGACGGTGTCGACGAGGACACGGATGCCCACCAGGTCGTAGATCTCCGCGAAGTCACGGCCGCGGACGATCATCTTCTGGTAGACGCTGTAGTAGTGCTTCGGGCGTCCGGTGACGGTCGCCTTGATCCGGGCGGCCCGCAGGTCGCTCTGCACCTCGTCGGTCACTATGGCGAGGTACTCGTCCCGCTTGGGCGCCCGCTCGGCCACCAGCCGCACGATCTCGTCGTACATCTTGGGGTAGAGGATCGCGAACGCGAGGTCCTCCAGCTCCCACTTGATGGTGTTCATGCCCAGGCGGTGGGCGAGCGGCGCGTAGATCTCCAGGGTCTCGCGCGCCTTCTTCTCCTGCTTCTCCCGCTTGAGGTAGCGCATGGTGCGCATGTTGTGCAGGCGGTCGGCGAGCTTGATGACCAGGACGCGCGGGTCCTTGGCCATGGCGACGACCATCTTGCGCACGGTCTCGGCCTGCGCGGCCTCGCCGAACTTGACCTTGTCCAGCTTGGTGACGCCGTCGACGAGCAGCGCGACGGTGTCTCCGAAGTCGCGGCGCAGCTGGTCGAGGCCGTACTCGGTGTCCTCGACGGTGTCGTGCAGCAGGCCCGCCATGAGGGTGGCCGGGTCCATGCCCAGCTCGGCGAGGATGGTGGTGACCGCGAGCGGGTGCGTGATGTACGGGTCGCCGCTCTTGCGCTTCTGGCCGCGGTGCCAGCGCTCGGCGACCTGGTAGGCGCGCTCGATCTGGCGCAGCGTGGAGTTCTCGATCTTGGGGTCGTTGCTGCGCACTATCCGCAGCAGCGGCTCCAGCACCGGGTTGTAGGGGTTCGCGCGCTGCACGCCGAGGCGGGCCAGGCGGGCGCGGACGCGGTTGGAGGAGCCGGTGCGGGCGGGCGTGCCGGCGGGCTGGCGCACCACGGGGGGCTGCACCGGGCGCTCGGCCGGGGCCGGCTTGGGGCGGGAGGCCTCGGCAGCCTTCTCGACGGGCGCGGACTGGGCGTGCTCGATCGGCCCGCGGGTGTCGTTCTTCGCGTCGGACGCGTGCGGCGCGGGCTTCGCCGCGGCGGCCGAGGCGGACTCGGGCTTTGCGGCGGTCAGGTGCTGGGCCTCGTCTGGCAAGAGGACTCCTCGTGCGCGATCCGGGTCCCCCGGTCAGGCTCCGGAGACCCCATGGTAGCGATCCTGCGGCTGGTCATCGCCTCCAGGCGGCTGTGAGGACCGCTCACTCCTGAAACACAGGAGGCCGCCGCCGGATTCCGGACGGTGGATTCCAGGTGTTCGGGGGCGTGCGGGGAGTGTCCCGGGAGGGTTGCCCGCGGGTGCCCGCCGCATGCGTACGGCCGCCCCGGCGAGGTGCCGGGGCGGCCGTGACGACGAGCAGGGCGGGGGCGGCCGTGACGACGAGCAGGGCGGGGGCGGCCGTGACGACGAGCAGGGCGGGGCCTGTCAGACCTGGAGCAGTGCCTCCAGGGGAGCCTCGCCGAGGGCCGGGGCCAGCCGGGCCCGGCCGGCGAGGAAGCCCAGCTCCATCAGCACCGCCAGGCCCGAGACCTCGGCTCCAGCGCGCTGGATGAGGTGGATCGCCGCCTCTGCCGTACCACCCGTCGCGAGGACGTCGTCCACGATCAGGACGCGGTCGGCGGAGGTCAGGTCCTCGGCGTGGATCTCGATCTCGGCCGAGCCGTACTCCAGGTCATAGGCCTGGCGCAGGGTCGCTCCGGGGAGCTTGCCCGCCTTGCGGACCGGGATGAAGCCGAGGCCGGCGCGGACGGCGACCGGGGCGCCGAGGATGAAGCCCCGGGCCTCCAGGCCGACGACCTTGGTCGCGCCGGTCTCCGTCGCGATCTCGGCGAGCGCGTCGGTGAGCGCCGTGAACGCGGCCGGGTCCGCGAGGAGCGGGGTGATGTCCTTGAACATCACGCCCGGCTCGGGGTAGTCGGCGACGTCACGGATACGGCTGAGCAGCAGCTCCTTGATGTCGGTCATCGGCGCTTCCCGGAGGCTCGGCCGCGGCCCCGGCCGCGGGGGCCCACGACGGCGGGGGCGGTGTCGTCGGATCCGTCCTCGTCCAGGGCGGCGCGGTCGGCCGCGAGGTCCTCCTCCGCGGCGGCCTGGGCGCGCTTGGCCAGGACCCGCTTGGTGAGGGCCTTCATCGCCGGCTCGCGCTCCTTGAGGTCGGCGACGAGCGGCGTGGCGATGAAGATCGAGGAGTAGGCACCGGCCGCGAGGCCGACGAAGAGCGACAGGGAGATGTCGTTGAGCGTGCCGGCGCCGAGGAAGCCGCCGCCGATGAACAGCAGACCGGCGACCGGCAGCAGGGCGACGACCGTGGTGTTGATGGAGCGGACCAGGGTGCCGTTGATCGACCGGTTGGCGATGTCGCTGTAGGTCCAGCGGGTCTGCTTGGTGATGTCCTTCGTCTGCTCCTTGAGGCTGTCGAAGACGACGACCGTGTCGTAGAGCGAGTAACCGAGGATGGTCAGCAGACCGATGACCGTACCGGGCGTGACCTCGAAGCCGACGAGGGCGTAGATACCGGTCGTGATGGTGATGTCGTGGATCAGCGCGACGAGGGCCGCGACGGCCATGCGCCACTCGAAGGCGATGGCCAGGTAGATCACGACGAGCACCATGAAGATCGCCAGGCCCTCCCAGGCCTTGCTGGCGATCTGCTGGCCCCAGCTCGGGCCGACCAGGTCGGCCGCGAGCCTCTCGGGGTCGAGGTTCAGGTCCTTGGCCAGGTCCTGCTTGATCTTGTCGGACTGGCCGGTGTCGATGCCGGCGATCTGGATGCGCAGGCTGCCGTTGCCGAGCTTCTGCACGATGGCCTCATGACCGGAGGCGTCCTTGGCGTACGTCTCCGCCTGGGTGACCGAGGTGCTCATATGGGTCGGCGTGGTGAAGACCGCGCCGCCCTTGAACTCGATGCCCATGTTCAGCCCGCGCACCGCCAGGCCGAGGATGGCCGTGATGGTGATCAGGATGGAGATGCCGTACCAGATCTTGCGCTTGCCGACGAAGTCGTAGCTGATCTCGCCGCGGTGCAGTCGAGCGCCGAGGTTGCCGAGTTTCGACATCGCTCACGCCTCCTTCGGGTCGGCAGGGCCGGCGGCGGGACCGGCGGAACGGCGGGTGCGGCGCAGCGGCGCCTTGGCGCCCAGGCTCTTCGGATCGAGTCCGGACCACTTGTGGCCGTTCGCGAAGAACGCGCGGCGGGCGAGGAGCGTCATGAGCGGCTTGGTGAACAGGAAGACGACGACGACGTCGAGCACGGTGGTCAGGCCGAGCGTGAACGCGAAGCCCTGGACCTTGCCGACGGTCACGATGAACAGGACGGCGGCGGCGAGGAACGACACGAAGTCGGAGACGAGGACGGTGCGCCGGGCGCGCGGCCAGGCCCGCTCGACGGCGGGGCGCAGCGAGCGGCCCTCGCGGATCTCGTCCCGGATGCGTTCGAAGTACACGATGAACGAGTCTGCGGTGATACCGATGGCGACGATGGCACCGCAGACGGCCGGCAGGTTCAGCGCGAAGCCGATGGCCGGGCCGAGCAGCGACATGATCACGTAGGTGAGGATCGCGGAGACCAGCAGCGAGGCCATGGCGACGAGGGACAGACCGCGGTAGTAGACCACCAGGTAGAGCACGACCAGCGCGAGGCCGATCGCGCCGGCGAGCAGGCCGGCGTGCAGCTGCTCACCGCCGAGCGCGGCGGTGACGGTGGTGACGGACTGCTCCTGGAAGGACAGCGGCAGCGCGCCGTACGACAGCATGTTGGCGAGGCTCTGGGCGTCCTGCTGGGTGAAGCTGCCGGAGATCTCCGCCTGGCCGCCGGTGATGGCGGACTGCACATACGGGCTGGAGACGACGTCGCCGTCCAGGACGATGGCGAACTCGTTCTGCGGGGACTGGTTCTTGGCCAGCGTGCCGGTGATGTCCGCGAACTTCTTGGCGCCGGAGGAGGTGAAGGTCATCTGGACCTGCCAGCCGGAGGCGCCCTGGGTGTCGAAGACGGCCTGCGCCTTCTTCACCTCGGTGCCGTCCACGGCGACCGGGCCGAGCACGTACTTGTACCAGGCGCCGCGGATCTGGCCGCAGGCCACGGTGGGGTCGCCGGGCTTGGCGTTCTTGCCGGCGTTGGCGCGGTCCGCGGGCTTGGTGCAGTTCAGGGCGGCGTACCGGGCCTGGAGCTGGGCGGTGCTGCTGCCGGCGGAGGCCGAGGGAGTGGCCGACGGCTTGGCGCTGCCGGAGGCGGACGTGCTCGGCGAGGGGGTGGAGCCGGCCTTCAGCGCGTCGGTGACGGCACGGCCCTGGGAGGTCGCCGAGGCCGTGGGAGACGACGTCTTGGCCTTGCCGTCGCCCGCCTTCCCCGAGGCCGACGGGGAGGCGTTCGCGGAGGGGCTCGTGCTCGCCTTCGCGCCCGGCTTCGGCGAGGAGCTGCCGCTGGAGGACGGGCTCGGCGAGGGGGTCGGCGTGGCCGCACCGCTGGGCTCGCTGGTCAGGACCGGGCGGAAGTACAGCTTGGCGGTGGTGCCGACCTGCGCTTGCGCTTCCTTGGAGTTGGTGCCCTTGGGGATGTTGACGATGATGTTGTCGTTCCCCTGGGTCTGCACCTCCGCTTCGGAGACACCGAGACCGTTGACACGGCGGTTCATGATGTCGACCGCGGTGTCCATATTGGCCTTGTTGATCGCGGACCCCTGATCGGCCTTCGCCTTGAGCGTGATGCTCGTACCACCGGCGAGGTCGATGCCGAGACGCGGAGTGGTGTTCCCGGAGAGGAACATGCCTCCGGTGAGCGCCACGATGGCGATCAGGATGAGGGCCAGCGAGCGCCCTGGCTTGCTCTGGGCGCTCGCGCTCCGGCCCCTCTTAGGTGCTGCCACCTTCTCGTACTCCCTCTCGGGCCGCCCCGCGCCCTGGTCGGCGCGGTCGGCCATGACATGGTGTCGGGCTTCCCGACGGGAAACAGACGCGCCCGGTGGTGCGCGGGGCGTGATTATGCCGCGTTGCGCACCACCGGGGCGTGACTACTTCGCGTCGGAGTCGCCGTCGGTCTTCTTCGGCTCGTCGTCGGCCTTGGCCTCGGCGGCCTCCGCCGCGTCGGTGCCGTCTTCGGCAGCGTCCTTCTTACCGAGGTCGACGGCCTTGTCGTCGGAGGCGGCGGCAGCGGGCGAGTCGGACTCGTCGGTCTCGGTGAGGGAGGACGCGTCGTCCGGGACGATATCGGCGTCGGACTTCAGGTCGTGCTCGATGCCGTGGACGATGCGGTTGTACTCGTCGTCGGTGAGGACGGCGCCGATCGCGTTCTTGGCGAAGAGGAGATCGACACCGGGGCCGGCGTCGAGGAGGACCGTGTCCTCGTTGACCTCCTTGACCGTCGCGTACATCCCCCCGATCGTGCGGACACCGGAGCCGGGCTGCATCTCGTTCCGCATACTGGCGGCCTGCTGCTGCTTCTTCTTGGCCGAGCGTGTCATCAGGAACATGGCCGCGATGAGCACGATGAAGGGGAGAAGGGTAAACGCATTCACGGGACGGAATTTCCTTCGCGCGACCGCGACGGAGAGCGGCCTGTTGACGGGGGTGTGGTCGGCGCCGCCCGCAAGGGCGGCATCGGCGGAGTCTAAGCGAGTCCGCGTGCATGGAACAACGCTCAGCATGGCACCTGAGTTCCTGCTCCCGCCAATGCCCTCGCCGGTGCCCTCACCCGCGCCGTCACCCAGACGGTACGGCGCCGTCAACCGCCGAACAGGTCCTGCTGGCCGTTTCCCCCGGCTGACGCGCGCGGCGGGGTCAGACCGAGGTGGGCCCATGCGGCGGGCGTGGCGACCCGGCCGCGCGGGGTGCGGGCGAGCAGGCCCTCGCGGACGAGGAACGGTTCGGCGACCTCCTCGACGGTCTCCCGCTCCTCCCCCACCGCGACGGCGAGCGTGGACAGGCCGACCGGGCCGCCGCCGAACAGTTTCAGCAGGGCTTGCAGGACCGCGCGGTCCAGCCGGTCGAGGCCACGGGCGTCGACCTCGTAGACGGCGAGGGCCGCCGCGGCGATCTCCCGGGTGATCAGGCCGTCAGCCTTGACCTGCGCGTAGTCGCGGACCCGGCGCAGCAGGCGGTTGGCGATACGCGGCGTGCCGCGGGAGCGGCCGGCGATCTCGGCGGCGCCGTCCGGCTCGATGTCGACGTCCAGCAGGTTCGCCGAGCGGTGCACGACCCGCTCCAGCTCGTGCGGCTCGTAGAACTCCATGTGCGCGGTGAAGCCGAAGCGGTCGCGCAGCGGGGGCGGCAGCAGGCCCGCGCGCGTGGTGGCGCCGACCAGGGTGAACGGCGGCAGTTCGAGCGGGATGGCGGTGGCGCCGGGGCCCTTGCCGACGATGACGTCGACGCGGAAGTCCTCCATCGCCATGTACAGCATCTCCTCGGCGGGCCGGGACATGCGGTGGATCTCGTCGAGGAAGAGGACCTCGCCCTCCTGGAGGGAGGAGAGGATCGCGGCGAGGTCGCCGGCGTGCTGGATGGCGGGGCCCGAGGTGATGCGGATGGGGGCACCCATCTCCGCCGCGATGATCATCGACAGGGTGGTCTTGCCGAGGCCCGGCGCACCGGAGAGCAGCACATGGTCGGCGGTGGCGCCACGCGCGCGTGCCGCCCGCAGCACCAGGTCGAGCTGTTCGCGGACCTTCTCCTGGCCGATGAACTCGCCGAGGTCCTTGGGGCGCAGGGCGGCCTCGACGGCCTGGTCCTCCCGATCGGCAGACGCACCGACAAGCCGCTCGGGGGCGGGGGTGTCGGCGGTGTCGTCCCAGTTCACTGAATTCTCCTAGCCGGGTGTGCCGGGTGAGTCTGTCGGCCGCGAGTCCGGCCCGCGGCCGGAGGCCGCTGTCGGATGCTGCCTGCCCCGGGAAGGCACAGCGTGTGCCTCGATCGTCGTGGGGTCGGCGTCGTGAGGGTCAGCGGGCGCGGTTCAGGGTCTGCAGGGCGGCCTTCAGCAACTGGCCGACCTGCGGGGTGCCGCCCGCAGCCTCGGCCTGGGGGGCCACGGCGGTGACCGCCTCGTCGGCCTCGCGGGTGGCGTAGCCGAGGCCGATGAGGGCCGCGTGCAGCTGGTCCCGCCAGCCCTGGGTGACCGGGGCGCCGACCACGGGGGCGCCGATCGGTTCGCCGAGCCGGTCCTTCAGCTCCAGCAGCAGCTTCTGCGCGCCCTTCTTGCCGATGCCCGGGACGGCGGTCAGGGCCTTCTCGTCACCCGTGGCGACGGCGCGGCGCAGCGCGTCCGGGGTGTGCACGGCGAGCATCGCCTGGGCCAGGCGCGGGCCGACGCCGCTGGCGGTCTGGAGCAGCTCGAAGACCTGGCGCTCGTCGTCGCCGCCGAAGCCGTACAGGGTCAGCGAGTCCTCGCGGACCACGAGGGAGGTGTGCAGCTTGGCGGGCTGTCCCATGCGGAGCGTGGACAGCGTGTTCGGCGTGCACTGGACGGCCATGCCGACCCCGCCGACCTCGACGACCGCTGCGTCGGGGGCGAGGGCGGCGACCGTGCCGCTGACGAAGGCGATCATGCCGTACGGCCTTTCGTTGCGTGGGCTGTGTGGCGGGCGACCGCCTGCTGGAGCCGGTTCTGCGCGGGGGCGCGCCAGATGTGGCAGATGGCGAGCGCGAGGGCGTCGGCGGCGTCGGCCGGCTTGGGCGGCGCGGCGAGCCGGAGCAGCCGGGTGACCATGGCCCCGACCTGCGCCTTGTCGGCGCGTCCGCTGCCGGTGACGGCCGCCTTGACCTCGCTCGGGGTGTGCAGGGCGACGGGGATGCCGCGCCGGGCGGCGCACAGCATGGCGACGGCGCTGGCCTGGGCGGTGCCCATCACCGTGCGCACATTGTGCTGGCTGAAGACACGCTCCACGGCGACGAACTCCGGCCGGTGCTCGTCCAGCCACTGCTCGATGCCCTGTTCGACGGCGAGCAGCCGGTGGCTCAGGTCGGCGTCCACGGGCGTGCGTACGACACCGACGCCGAGCATCGTCAGCGGGCGCCCCGCGACCCCCTCGACGACGCCGACACCGCACCGGGTCAGTCCGGGGTCCACCCCCAGTACGCGCACCGCGCCCCTCCCATCGACCGCTCGTTCACAGGCTTTCGCTCACCTGTTTGTGCAGGCTATCGGGTGCCACTGACAACGCCGTACAACGCGACGGGCCGACGGGGTGTGTCCCGTCGGCCCGTCGGCAAGCCGTGCGCGTTACGCGTCGACCTTCTCCATGATCTCGTCGCTGACGTCGAAGTTCGCGAAGACGTTCTGCACGTCGTCGCTGTCCTCCAGCGCGTCGATCAGCTTGAAGATCTTCTTGGCGCCCTCCTCGTCCAGCTCGACCTGGACGGACGGCACGAAACTGGACTCGGCGGAGTCGTAGTCGATGCCGGCCTCCTGGAGGGCGGTGCGGACCGCGACCAGGTCGGTGGCCTCGCTGATGACCTCGAAGGTCTCGCCGAGGTCGTTGACCTCCTCGGCACCCGCGTCCAGGACGGCACCGAGCACGTCGTCCTCGGTGAGCTCGCCCTTGGGGACGATGACGACACCCTTGCGGCTGAACATGTACGACACGGAGCCCGGGTCGGCCATGGAGCCGCCGTTGCGGGTCATGGCGACACGGACGTCGGAGGCGGCGCGATTGCGGTTGTCGGTGAGGCACTCGATGAGCACCGCGACACCGTTGGGGCCGTAGCCCTCGTACATGATCGTCTCGTAGTCGGCGCCGCCGGCCTCAAGACCACCACCGCGCTTGATCGCGGAGTCGATGTTCTTGTTCGGGACCGACTGCTTCTTGGCCTTCTGGACGGCGTCGTAGAGCGTCGGGTTGCCATCGAGGTCGACGCCGCCCATGCGCGCCGCGACCTCGATGTTCTTGATCAGCTTCGCGAAGAGCTTGCCGCGCTTGGCGTCGATCACGGCCTTCTTGTGCTTCGTCGTAGCCCATTTAGAGTGGCCGGACATCTGCCTGTCTCCTTCGCGTAACCCTCTACATAACGAACGCCAGAGATCCTACAAGGACTCAGCCGCCCGGTTCGCGCGCACCATGTCCACGAACAGGGAGTGCACGCGGTGGTCGCCGGTCAGTTCCGGGTGGAACGACGTGGCGAGCGCATTGCCCTGGCGGACGGCGACGATGTGGCCGTCGTGCTCGGCGAGCACCTCGGCCCCGGCGCCCACGGACTCCACCCAGGGGGCGCGGATGAAGACGCCCTCCACAGGATCGCCCGGGACGCCCTTCACGTCGACCTCGGCCTCGAAGGACTCGTTCTGGCGGCCGAAGGCGTTGCGGCGCACGATCATGTCGATGCCGCCGATGGTCTCCTGGCCCGAGCGCGGGTCGAGGATCTTGTCGGCGAGCATGATCATGCCCGCGCAGGTGCCGTAGACGGGCATGCCGTCCTGCACGCGCGCGCGGAGGGGCTCCATCACGCCGAACAGGATGGCGAGCTTGGAGATAGTGGTGGACTCGCCGCCGGGCAGGACGAGACCGTCGACCTCGGCGAGTTCCTCGGGGCGCCGCACCGGCCTGGCCACGGCGTCTGCCGCGGCCAGGGCGATGAGGTGCTCCCGTACGTCGCCCTGGAGGGCCAGGACGCCTATGACAGGGGCTTCGTCGGACATGTGGCGCTTACCAGCCGCGGTTGGCGTAGCGCTCGGTCTCGGGGAGGGTGTCGCAGTTGATGCCGACCATGGCCTCGCCAAGGTTGCGGGACGCGTCCGCGATGATCTTGGGGTCGTCGTAGAAGGTGGTGGCCTTGACGATGGCGGCGGCGCGCTTGGCCGGGTCGCCGGACTTGAAGATGCCGGAGCCCACGAAGACGCCCTCGGCGCCGAGCTGGCGCATCAGGGCCGCGTCGGCCGGGGTGGCCACGCCGCCGGCGGAGAACAGCACGACGGGGAGCTTGCCCAGCTCGGCGACCTCCTTGACCAGCTCGTACGGGGCGCGCAGCTCCTTGGCGGCGGCGTACAGCTCGTGGTTGTCGAAGCCGCGCAGCTTGGCGATCTCGTTCTTGATCTGGCGCAGGTGGCGCACGGCCTCGACGACGTTGCCGGTGCCGGCCTCGCCCTTGGAGCGGATCATCGCGGCGCCCTCGGCGATGCGGCGCAGGGCCTCGCCCAGGTTGGTGGCACCACACACGAAGGGGGTGGTGAAGGCCCACTTGTCGGAGTGGTTGACCTCGTCGGCCGGGGTGAGGACCTCGGACTCGTCGATGTAGTCGACGCCGAGGGACTGGAGGACCTGGGCCTCGACGAAGTGGCCGATCCGGGACTTGGCCATGACCGGGATGGAGACGGCCTCGATGATGCCCTCGATCATGTCCGGGTCGGACATACGGGCCACGCCGCCGTCCTTGCGGATGTCGGCCGGGACCCGCTCCAGGGCCATGACGGCGACGGCGCCCGCATCCTCGGCGATCTTCGCCTGCTCCGGCGTGACGACGTCCATGATCACGCCGCCCTTGAGCTGCTCGGCCATGCCGCGCTTCACGCGCGCGGTGCCGGTCTCGGGAGCCTGGTTCTCGATGGTGGACACGGATGACCTCACTGAAGGGAAAGAGGGTTACTGCCTCAGAGAGGAAACGCGAGTGGACCAGGCCACAGCAAGGGCCAATGGACAGCCGGTGGATCCTTTTCGTCCAGGGAGGGTCCCCCCGGGGTTCAGACGTCCCGCTCCACCAGGGCCGCGGGCGGCTCGTCGTCCATCTCGAAGGCCAGCGGGAACGGGGCGTGGCCGGCGAGCCGGAACCAGCGGACCTTGCGGTGCTCACGGAGCCTGCGGGCGGCGCCCACGGCGTCGTTGTGGAAGCGGCGGGCCATCGGGACGCGGCGGACGGCCTCGGCCAGCTCATGGGCCGCCGCCTCACCGCCGGGGGCCTCGCGTACGGCCTCCACCTGGGCCGGGACCTCGAAGACCGCGCGCAGCGCCTGGCTCAGCTCGCTCTCCGCGACCTCCCGCTGCTCCTCCTCGGCCTGCCGGGCCGCGTGCGCCGCCTCGTACAGCACGATCGAGGCGGCCGGGTCCAGCACGCCCGAGGTGGCCAGTTCCTGCGTCACGGAGGCGCGCCGCAGCAGCTGCGCGTCGAGCGCGGCCCGCGCGGCGTCCATCCGCACGTGCAGCCGGTCCAGCCGCCCGGCCGTCCAGCTCAGGTAGACGCCGATCGCGACGAGGACGACGAGGATCCAGATGAGGGTTGCGGTCACGCGGGAAGGCTATCGGCTGCGCGCAGGCGCCCTCGGCGTCAGTCCCGCGCCGGCCGCCGCACGCCCCTCACGCCGATCGGGCGCCGGCCCCGGGGGACCGTGCCGGGCCCAGACCGCCGGCCTCGGCCAACGCCGCTGCCGGCGGGACCGGAACACCCACGCACGAGCGCGGCCGGACACCGCCGGTCCGGGTCGCCCGTCCCTCAGTCCCTCGCCAGCCCGAACCGTGCCCGCAGTCCGGTCGTGCGTTCGTCGGCCGCGACCGCCGCCGCGCCTGCCGTGACCGTCTCGTAGACCGACAGGATGTCCGCGCCGACCGTGGACCAGTCGAAGCGCCGTACGTGGGCGCTGCCGTGTTTGCGGAGCTCGGTACGGCGGGCGGGGTCGTCCAGGAGGCGTACGGCCGCCTCGGCGAGTGCGTCGGCGTCCGCGTTGGCGAAGACCTCGCCCGCCTCGCCCTGGTCGAGGACCTGGACGAAGGCGTCCAGGTCGGAGGCGAGCACGGGGGCGCCCGCCGACATCGCCTCGACGAGGATGATGCCGAAGCTCTCGCCGCCGGTGTTGGGCGCGACGTACAGGTCGACGCTGCGCAGGAGGCGCGCCTTGTCCTCGTCGCTGATCATGCCGAGGAACTCCACGCGTGCGCGCAGCTCCTGCGGGAGGTCCTCGACGGCGGCCTCCTCGTCGCCGCGGCCCGCGACCAGCAGGCGGGTCTGCGGGCGGGCGGCCAGAATCTTCGGCAGGGCCTTCATCAGCACCGGCAGGCCCTTGCGGGGCTCGTCGATACGGCCGATGAAACCGATCGTGTCGGCCTGCCACTCCGGCTTCGGCTCGGCCTTGGCGAAGAAGTCCACGTCGACGCCGTTGGGGATGACCACCGCGTCCCCGCCGAGGTGCTCGACCAGGGTGCGGCGGGCGTACTCGCTGACCGCGATCCGCGCGCTGATCTTCTCCAGGGCGGCCTGGAGGATGGCGTACGCGGCGATCATCGCGCGTGAGCGGGGGTTGGAGGTGTGGAAGGTGGCGACGATCGGGCCCTGGGCGGCCCAGCAGGTCAGCAGGCCCAGCGAGGGCGAGGTCGGCTCGTGGATGTGGACCACGTCGAAATGGCCCTCGTGCAGCCAGCGCCGTACCCGCGCGGCCGACAGGAAGCCGAAGTTCAGCCGGGCCACCGAGCCGTTGTACGGCACGGGAACCGCGCGGCCGGCCGAGACGACGTACGGCGGCAGCGGGGTGTCGTCGTCGGCCGGGGCGAGGACGGAGACCTCGTGGCCGAGCCGGATGAAGTACTCGGCGAGGTCGCGGATGTGGAACTGGACGCCCCCGGGCACGTCCCAGGAGTACGGGCAGACGATCCCGATTCTCACGAGGGCCCCTTCGCCGGGTCGAGGTCGGCGAGCCACAAGCGCTGGAGCATGTGCCAGTCCTCCGGATGGTCGGCGATCCCGGTGGCGAAGGCATCGGCCAGCGCCTGTGTCATCACAGACGTCTTCTCCGCGCGCGTGCCTGACTCCGGTACCTCGATCGGGGGATGCACCTGCCCCCGCATGACGGGCGAGTCGTCGTACCAGAGGGTGACCGGCAGCAGCAGCGCGCCGGTCTGCTGGGCGAGCAGGGCCGGGCCCGCGGGCATCCGGGTCCGCTCGCCGAAGAAGTCGACCTCGACCCCGGAGGCGGACAGGTCACGGTCGGCGACCAGGCAGACCAGGCCGCCGTCGCGCAGCCGCCGGGCCAGGGTGCCGAAGGCGGAGCCCCCGCTGTGCGGCAGCACCTCCATGCCGAGGCCCTCGCGGTAGGCGACGAAACGGTCGTAGAGCGTCTCGGGTTTCAGCCGCTCGGCGACGGTCGTGAAGGGCGTCTCCAGCTTGGTGGTGACCCAGGCGCCGGCCAGGTCGTAGTTGGCCATGTGCGGCAGGGCGAGGATCACGCCCCGGTCCGAGGCGAGCCCGTCGGTCAGGTGGTGCACGTCCTTCGGGTCGAAGCCGGTCTTCACCCGCTCACGGTTCCAGGCCGGCAGCCGGAAGGACTCCATCCAGTAGCGCAGATACGAGCGCATGCCCGCGCGGGACAGCTCGGCGAGGCGCTCGGGGGTCGCGCCGGGCACCACGCGCGCGTAGTTGGCCTCCAGCCGCTGCACGCCCTTGCCGCGCTGCTTCCAGGCGAGGTCGGCGATGGTGCGGCCGAGCCGGACCGCGGCCGGTTCGGGGAGTTTCTTGACGGCGCTCCAGCCGAGCCCGTACAGCGCGTCGGTGAACCGTTCCGCGGTGCTCATTTCGCGGCCTCACTGGGGCTCGCCTGAGCGGCCGCCTCCGCCTCGGCGGACTCGCGGCGGACAGTGACGACCCGCTGGATCAGCGTGACCAGGCTGCCGGCGGCGACGATCCACAGGGCGATCGGCAGCAGCCACTGGATGCCCGGCACACCGAACGTGTGCAGGCCCGCGAGACCGGCCGCGACCAGCGAGATCACCAGCCGCTCGGCGCGCTCGACAAGGCCGTTGACGGCGACCGGCAGCCCGATCGACTCGCCGCGCGCCTTGGTGTACGACACCACCTGGCCGCTGGCCAGGCAGAAGATCGACACGGCGCACAGCAGGTTGTCGTTCCCGTGGCCCGCGTACCAGAGCGCGAAGCCGCCGAAGATCGCGCCGTCGGCGACCCGGTCGAGGGTGGAGTCCAGGAAGGCGCCCCAGCGGCTGGAGCGGCCCAGCTGGCGGGCCATGTTGCCGTCGACCAGGTCGGAGAAGACGAACAGGGTGATGACGACCGTGCCCCAGAAGAACTCGCCCCGGGGGTAGAAGACCAGCGCGCCCGCCACCACACCGGCCGTGCCGATGAGCGTGACCGTGTCGGGGCTCACCCCCCGCCGGATGAGAAACGCGGCGAACGGTGTGAGGACACGCGTGAAGAATGCACGCGCGTACTTGTTCAGCATGGCCTTCCCGACGGTCGGTGTCGCCGCGGCCCTGGTGACCTCCGGCTGGCCCATCGTAGCCACGCGCGCGCGTGCGTGACGGGCGGGCACCGCAGCCCGTGGCACGAGCCGGTGTGCGCCGCCGTGCGCGGGGCGTGCGTGGCGCGATCGGGTCGTTCGTATGGACGCAGCGTGACCGGAGTGGAAAGCTCGAATAACCGCGGGCGTCGCCGGAGCCGCCACCACACGCGGATCCCGCGTGTCCGCGCCCACAGTGACCTCACCGTGCACGGGAGGCAGGATCATGGGCGACAAGACACAGACCCACCCCGGGGCCGCCGGCAGGGCTCTTGAGGCCGACCAGCCCGCGTCCGTACGGAACGTGGTGCTGGTCGGCCACTCCGGTTCGGGCAAGACGACTCTGGTGGAGGCCCTCGCGCTGACCGCGGGGGCCGTGAACCGGGCGGGCCGCGTCGAGGACGGCGGCACCGTGTCGGACTACGACGAGATCGAGCACCGGCAGCAGCGGTCCGTACAGCTCTCCCTGGTGCCGGTCGAATGGAACGGCATCAAGATCAACCTCCTCGACACCCCCGGGTACGCCGACTTCGTCGGGGAGCTGAGGGCCGGTCTGCGCGCCGCGGACGCGGCTCTCTTCGTCGTCTCGGCCTCGGACGGGGTGGACGGCTCGACCCGGATGGTGTGGGAGGAGTGCGCGGCCGTCGGGATGCCCCGCGCGATCGTCATCACGCACCTGGAGGCCGCGCGCGCGGACTTCGAGGAGATGACCCGGACCTGCGCGCAGGCCTTCGGCGGGGACGACCCGGACGCCGTGCTCCCGCTGTACCTGCCGCTGCGCGGCCCGGAGGGCCCCGACGGGCACGCGCCCGTGACCGGGCTGGTCGGGCTGCTGTCGCAGAAGCTGTTCGACTACTCGACCGGGGAGCGCAAGGAGTCCGAACCCGGCGAGGACCAGCTGCCCGGCATCGAGGAGGCCCGCAACCGGCTCATCGAGGGGATCATCGCCGAGAGCGAGGACGAGACCCTCATGGACCGCTATCTCGGCGGCGAGCAGGTCGACGTCAAAACGCTGATCGAGGACCTGGAGCGGGCCGTCGCCCGCGGCTCCTTCTTCCCCGTCCTGGCGGCCGCCCCCGCCGCCGAGGGCGCCCGGCAGGGGCTCGGCACGGTCGAGCTGCTGGAGCTGGTCACCGGCGGCTACCCGACGCCGTTCGAGCACATGCTGCCCGAGGTGAGCACCATCGACGGCAAGCGGCGCGAGCTGAAGCCGTGCGACATCTCCGGCCCGCTGGTCGCCGAGGTCGTCAAGACCGCCTCCGACCCCTACGTCGGCCGGGTCTCCCTGGTCCGCCTCTTCTCCGGCACCCTGCGCCCCGACCAGACGGTCCACGTCTCCGGGCACGGCCTCACCGACCGCGGCCACGAGGACCACGACGTCGACGAGAAGGTCGGCGCCCTGTCCATGCCCTTCGGCAAGCAGCAGCGCCCGGTGACGCGCGCCGTCGCCGGCGATCTGGTATGCGTGGCCAAGCTCGGCCGGGCCGAGACCGGGGACACCCTCTCCGCGAAGGACGACCCGCTCCTGATGGAGCCCTGGCGGATGCCCGACCCGCTGCTGCCGCTCGCCATCCAGGCGCACAGCAAGGCGGACGAGGACAAGCTCTCGCAGGGCCTGTCCCGGCTGGTCGCCGAGGACCCGACCATGCGGTTGGAGCAGAACCAGGACACCCACCAGGTGGTCCTGTGGTGCCTGGGCGAGGCCCACGCGGACGTCGCCCTGGAACGGCTGCGCACCCGCTACGGCGTGCAGGTCGACGTCGTCCCGCACCGGGTCTCCCTGCGGGAGACGTTCGCGCACAAGGCGAGCGGACGCGGCCGGCACGTGAAGCAGTCCGGCGGGCACGGGCAGTACGCCATCTGCGAGATCGAGGTGGAACCGCTGCCGGGCGGCTCGGGCATCGAGTTCGTGGACAAGGTGGTCGGCGGCGCCGTACCGCGGCAGTTCATCCCGTCCGTCGAGAAGGGCGTACGGGCACAGGCCGCCAAGGGTGTCGCCGCCGGATACCCGCTGGTGGACGTGCGGATCACGCTGCTGGACGGCAAGGCGCACTCGGTGGACTCCTCCGACGCCGCCTTCCAGACGGCGGGCGCGCTGGCGCTGCGGGAGGCCGCGGCCGACGCGCGGATCCATCTGCTGGAGCCGGTCGCCGAGGTGTCCGTGCTGGTCGGCGACGACTACGTGGGCGCCGTGATGAGCGACCTGTCGAGCCGGCGCGGCCGGGTGCTCGGCACCGAACAGGTAGGCTCCGGACGGACCCTGATCCGGGCCGAGGTGCCCGAGTTCGAGATCGGCCGGTACGCCGTCGACCTGCGTTCGCTGTCGCACGGCACGGCCCGCTTCGACCGGACGTACGCCCGGCACGAGCCGATGCCACCGCAGGTCGCCGAACGGATCCGCGAACAGGCGGACGAGACGGCCTAGTTCACCGGAGGTCACCGCGTCTCGAAATCGCCGCGCGGGCGGGCGGCTTCGGCCGTCCGCCCGCCGGTTGTCGGTGGCGGCGGATACGCTGATCACGTGATCGCGCCATGCCGCAGTCGTCCGGTGACCGGCGGGCAATTCGGTGCGATGACCTGTTCAACAGGTGTGCGGAGCAAGGAAGTCGGGAAGGCCGCAGAAGCGACACGGCGGCGAGGGGGCGGGAATGTCGATAGGAACGGAGTGGGACGGGCCCCAGGTGCCCGTCTCGGGCGGCGACGGCTACGCGGCGACCTCCGCGCTGGCCTCCGCCGCATACCGGGACAGCCCGATCGACGAGATCAAGAAGGCCGACAACGAATGGCACCAGTCGACCGTCAAGTCCGGCCGGATCGCGCTGCTGCGGCCCAATCTCGGTGAGGCGTTCTCGCGGGCCGTGATCGCGCGCATGCTCGCTCCCGGCCGCAAGGCGCTCATCCAGTCCTTCGGCTCCGAACCGCAGTTCGTCGTCGAGCACTGCCTCGCGGCCAACAACATCCGCCGCGAGCGCGACAATCGCCTGGCCGCCGTCACGGCGCTGTGCGGGCTGCTGTTCCTGCCCGGCATGCTGGTCTGGCTGCTCGTCTTCCAGCTGCGCACGTACATCGCCAAGCGCGACGACAAGCGCGCAGGATCGCTGGCCACCGCGCTGCTCCTCGCCGTCGGCGTGCTCGCCGTGCTCTTCCTGATCAAGATGCCGTTCACCGGCTTCTGGGCGTGGTATGCGCGCCTGGCCGTCGTCATGCCCGTCATCGGCTGGTATTGGGCCAAGCGGATCTGCGAAGCCACCGCCACGGACCTGCGGGCCCGCTGGGACGGCCTGCTCTCCGGCACCAGCGTCGGCGCCAAGGTCCCCGAGGCCGTGCCACGCGGTCCGAACCAGACGGCGGCCGAGGAGCTGCGGCAGTCACTGGCCCGGCTCAGCGCCGAGCAGCAGTCCAACTCGGTCTTCTACGCAGGCCCGAAGGGCATACTCGGCATGGGCACCCGCTGGGGCGCCTGGCAGCTCGCCGAGGACCTGCTGCCCGCCGACCCGTCCCGGGAGATCCACCCGTTCCGCAGCTGGGACGTCGTCCGCGCGATCCATGACCAGCTCGGCCTGCTGCAGCGCGGCCCGCTGAACACCGGCGGCTTCCCCAAGCCCTCCATCAGGCACTGGATCGTCACGCCGATCGGCGAGAAGGCCGCGGCGGTGTCCCGGCCCGAGGGCACGGACGTCGAGGCGTTCCAGGTAAAGCCGCACGCGATACAGGAGATCTGCAACAAGCAGCAGTTCGGCAGCGGCGACCGGCACTACCTGGGCGTGCAGTGGACGCTGTGGGACGGCCAGCTCATCATCACGATGCTGATCACGGTGACGGTGCTGCACCAGACCCTGCGCATCGAGGTGACCGGGCACGCGCTGGGTCCGGTGAACTCGCTGTTCACCTCCAAGCCGGAGGCGCCGACCAAGGAGGTCTCCAAGTCGCTCAAGCCCTGGGAGACCCGCACGATCAAGCTGCCGCTGGTAGGCACCGACGAGGTCGTACGGCTCGCCGCGCGCGCCCCGCTGACCTGGTATCCGCCGCTGCTCAACTGGCTCGGCGGCTCGCTCACCCTGCCCGAGCCGTTCGGCCTGCGGCACGCCTGGGCCGACCAGCCCTGGCGGCACCGCTTCATGGCCGACGACGCGCTGCGCGCGGCCACGCCGGTGCTCCGGGTGGTGCACTCGGCCGCGATCAGGGTGCTGGAGGAGAACGGCGTGGACACGGAGAAGTTCGGCGCCCGCTCGGCGTTCCTCAGCACCAATGTGCAGGACCCGACACCGCGGAAGGCCGACCTGTACGACGCGTGAGCGGTGCCCTCGGCAGAGGGCACCCCGGCCCTAGGGCCTCTCTTTCGGATCTCGCCGGGGTCGCGGGGTCTGGCACGCGCATCTGCGGCGTTGCCGTCACTCGCCGACTCCCCCACGCTCGGCTTCTCCCCCACGCTCGGCTTCTGATGTCACGGCCTCCTCCGCCTTGCATCTGCACGCCACGCACCAGACCCCACTCGGGTCGGCCGGGAGGCGCCGTCGCCTCGAACCGGCCTGGTCCGAAAGCAAGGCCCTAGACCGGCCACGCCTCCGCCAGCATCTTCCGGGTGTCGGCCAGCAGCTGCGGCAGCACCTTCGTGTGGCCCACCACCGGCATGAAGTTCGTGTCGCCGCCCCAGCGCGGGACGATGTGCTGGTGCAGATGCGCGGCGATGCCGGCGCCCGCGACCGTGCCCTGGTTCATGCCGATGTTGAAGCCGTGCGCCCCGGACGCGGTGCGCAGGGCCGTCATCGCCTGCTTGGTCAGCTCGGCCAGCTCGGCGGTCTCCGCCCCGGTCAGCTCGGTGTAGTCGGCGACGTGCCGGTACGGCACCGTCATCAGATGGCCGCCGTTGTACGGGTAGAGGTTGAGCACGGCGTACACATGCTCACCACGGCGGACGATCAGCCCGTCCTCGTCGGACTTGGCCGGAATCGCGCAGAAGGGACAACCGTCGTCGGCCCCCGGACCGGTCGGCTTGTTCTCGCCCTGGATGTACGCCATCCGGTGGGGCGTCCACAGGCGCTGGAACGCGTCCGGTGTCCCCACTCCGATCTGCTGCTCCGGCTCACTCGTCATGCCATGCAGCATATGGCTTCACCCGTTCCCGGCGTGTCGCCGGGGCGCCCGGAAGACCCTCTCCGGCCAAGCTTGGCCGGTGGACGACGACAGCCGTGCGAAGCACTGGGAGCATCGCACCGAGATTCCCCTCTTCGTGGCGGCGCTGGTCTACCTCGCCGCGTATGCCACGCATGTCCTGGCCACTGACATGCCCGCCGTCTGGCATGCCGTGTGCTTGTCCGTGACGTTCGGCCTCTGGCTGGTGTTCGCCGCGGACTACGTGGTGCGCTGGCGGCTCAGCGGACAGGGCCTGCGCTTCGTCCCCACGCACATGCTGCACACGGTGGTGGTCCTCCTGCCGCTGCTGCGCCCGCTGCGGATCGTTCGGCTGTACGAAGCGGTCCAGCGGCGGTCCGGACAGCCCCGGCTCTCGCTGCATGCGCGGGTGATCTCCTACGCCGGCCTGTCCACCGTGCTGCTCGCCTTCTCCGGCTCGCTCGCGGTGTACCAGGCCGAGCGTGGGGCGCCCGGCGCCACCATGCACACGTTCGGGGACGCGGTGTGGTGGGCCGCCTCGACCCTCACCACGGTCGGCTACGGGGACGTCACCCCTGTCACCCCCCTGGGCCGGGTGATCGCCACCGGCATGATGATCGGCGGCCTCGCCCTGCTCGGCGCGGTGACGGGATCGTTCTCCTCCTGGCTGATGCGGACGTTCTACCGGGAGGGCGACGAAAAGCCCCCGGGGAGCTGAACCTCCGGGGGCCTTCGTACGGAACAGGGGGCCGGATCAGACCTGCGCCCGCTCCTCCACGACCTGCGCGATCTTGGCGATGGCCTCGTCGAACGGGATGCCGTTCTCCTGGGAGCCGTCACGGTAGCGGAAGGAGACGGAGCCGCCCGACATGTCCTCGTCGCCCGCGATGACCATGAAGGGCACCTTCTGCTTCTGGGCGTTGCGGATCTTCTTCTGCATCCGGTCCGAGGAGGAGTCCACCTCGACGCGCAGCCCCTTCTTCCGGGCCGCCGCCGCGAACTTCTCCAGGTACTCCACGTGCGCGTCGCCGATCGGGATGCCGAGCGCCTGGACCGGCGCCAGCCACGCCGGGAAGGCACCCGCGTAGTGCTCCAGGAGCACCGCGAAGAAGCGCTCGATCGAGCCGAACAGGGCGCGGTGGATCATCACCGGGCGCTGCTTCGAGCCGTCGGGGCCGGTGTACTCCAGGTTGAAGCGCTCGGGCAGGTTGAAGTCGAGCTGGATGGTCGACATCTGCCAGGTCCGGCCGATCGCGTCCTTGGCCTGGACGGAGATCTTCGGACCGTAGAACGCGGCGCCGCCCGGGTCGGGGACGAGGGGCAGGCCCTGCTTCTCGGCGACCTGGCGCAGGGTCTCGGTCGCCTCTTCCCAGACCTCGTCGGAGCCGACGAACTTCTCCGGGTCCTTGGTGGACAGCTCCAGGTAGAAGTCGGTGAGGCCGTAGTCGCGCAGCAGGCCGAGGACGAAGGTGAGCGTCTTGTCCAGTTCCTCGGACATCTGCTCACGGGTGCAGTAGATGTGCGCGTCGTCCTGCGTGAAGCCGCGGGCACGGGTCAGGCCGTGCACGACGCCCGACTTCTCGTACCGGTACACGGTCCCGAACTCGAAGAGGCGCAGCGGCAGTTCGCGGTAGGAGCGGCCACGCGCGTCGAAGATCAGGTTGTGCATCGGGCAGTTCATGGGCTTGAGGTAGTAGTCCACGCCCTCGTCGAGCTGCATGGGCGGGTACATGCCCTCGGCGTACCAGTCCAGGTGCCCGGACGTCTCGAAGAGCTTCCCCTTCGTCGCGTGCGGGGTGTAGACGAACTCGTAGCCCTCTTCCTCGTGGCGGCGGCGCGAGTAGTCCTCCATCACGCGGCGGATGATGCCGCCCTTGGGGTGGAAGACGGCGAGGCCGGAGCCGATCTGCTCCGGGATGGAGAAGAGGTCCAGCTCGGTGCCGAGCTTGCGGTGGTCGCGCTTCTCGGCCTCGGCGAGGAAGTCCAGGTGCGCCTTCAGCTCGTCCTTGGAGGGCCAGGCGGTGCCGTAGATGCGCTGGAGCATCGGGTTCTTCTCGCTGCCGCGCCAGTAGGCGGCCGCGTTGCGCATCAGCTTGAACGCCGGGATCAGCCGGGTCGAGGGCAGGTGCGGACCGCGGCACAGGTCCTTCCAGCACAGCTCGCCGGTCTTGGCGTCCAGGTTGTCGTAGATCGTCAGCTCGCCGGCGCCGACCTCGACGTCCGCGCCGTCGTCGTGCGACGCCGAGCCCTTGAGGCCGATCAGCTCCAGCTTGTACGGCTCGGAGGCCAGCTCCTCACGGGCGGCCTCGTCGGTGACGACACGGCGGGAGAACTTCTGCCCCCGCTTCTGGATCTCCTGCATCTTCTTCTCGATGGCCTTGAGATCCTCGGGCGTGAACGGCTTCTCGACGTCGAAGTCGTAGTAGAAGCCGTCCTTGACGGGCGGGCCGATGCCCAGCTTGGCCTCGGGGAAGATCTCCTGCACGGCCTGCGCCATGACGTGCGCGGTGGAGTGGCGCAGGATGTTGAGGCCGTCCTCGGAGGAGATCTCGACACCCTCGACGGTCTCGCCGTCCTTGACCTCGTAGGCGAGGTCCTTCAGGTCGCCCCCGACACGCGCGGCGATGATCGAGCGCTCGCCCGCGAAGAGGTCGGCGGCCGTAGTGCCCGTCGTCACCACGCGTTCTTCCCGCTCGGAATCGCGTTGGATGATCACACGGACGTCTGACACCGGTCTCTCCTGACTGAAGGTGGGGTGCGGCGCCATACCAGGAGCGCGCGCACAGGCGATCGTACCGACCCGACGGCACCGACCGCGAAACGGTCACCCTCAGTCCCCGTCCCCGTACGCTTCCCCGCAGGCCTCCTCGAAGAAGGCACCTTTCCCGGCGGGCTCCTGCAGTGCCTTCATCAGCCGGTCCCGCTCCGCCTCGTCGACGTGTACGGGTACGACCCCGGAGGCGCCGGTGAGCCGGCGGAAACCGCCCCGGCGCTCCAGCCGGCCGTGCACGCGCACCGGGAGTCCGACGAGATGGGCGTGGCCGGCGATGCGGTAGTCCTCCTCGTCCAGGGTGACGCGGACGTGCGGGACCTCGGCACCGGCGAGGACGCGCAGCCGTACGGTGCCCGCGCCGCCGGGCCCGGAGCGGCGCATGCGGACCACGGCGCCGGTGATCCGGACCGGCACGGAGGGTTCCTCGCGCAGATAGCGGGCCGCGGCCTCGCGCAGCGCGGGCAGGTCGCCCGGGGAGAACTCGACGGGTTCGGCGGAGGCCGCGCAGCCCTCGGGGACGCCGGCGCCCGGGGCCCAGGCGACGGCGATCCGGGCGCCTTCGGTGCCGTGGACGAACGCGGCCAGCGCCTCGGTCAGCTCGCGGCTGACCCCGGCCTCGACCGCGCTGTCGAACGCGTCCATGCCGCCGGTGGCCCGCTGGTAGTCGATGGCCTCGCGGGCGGCGAAGAGGGCCTGGTGGAGGCGGACGGCGAGGGGGCGGCCGGTGGGCACGGGAGCGAAGGCGGTGAGGGTGCGGCCCTCGACGGCGGGGCCGACGAGGACGTCCTCCAGCAGCTCCGCTGCCGCCCGGCGGTGGCGGGCGCCGTGGTAGCCGGCACGCGCGCGGGTGGCGAGCGCGGCGGCGAGGAGCATCTGCCGTGCGGCGCCGCGCAGCTGCTCGTCCACGCTCCAGGGCGCGGCGCCGACGGGTCCGCCCGGGGTGTCCCGCCACCAGCGGATCTCGTCGCTGGGCACGGCGAGGGAGATCAGCACCTCGCGCGCGTCGGGGGTCTCGCTGCGGGCGAGGGCGTCGAGGGCCTCGCCCAGCAGGTCGTCGCTGTCGGGAAAGGCGCGGCTCTCCGGCACCAGCAGGCTGGTCCCGCCGCCGCCCGGTCCCGGCGGGGTCCAGCGGCCGTAGCGTCCCGGGGCTCCGCCGCGGCGCTGCCAGCCGTGCCGGTGCAGCAGGGCGCCGAACACGGCGGGGTCGACCCGGGCGGGGTCGGGGGGCTGCTGCCAGGCGGGATCGTCGGGATGGGGCCGGACCTGGCGGGGCAGCTCCTCGTACGGACGGCTCCTCATGGCCTGCCTCCCGTCCCGACCCGCGTCATGATCTCGCACAGCGCCCGGTCGTCGAAGATGCGCGAGGTCGGGATCCGCACGGTGGTCCGGTGCCGGCCGGTGACCGGGTGGCCGGCGAGGTTCACCCAGTAGCAGCAGTGCCTCAGGTCGAGCCGGTCGTGGCTGGCGCGCAGCCAGTCGTCCTGGGAGCGCGGGACGAGCATGACGACCAGGATCTTGTGCACCGAGACGGGTGTGCGGGCGAGCTTGCGCAGATGGTCGTTGTCGAGGGTGAAGGAGAAGGAGCGGCCCGGGGGGTTCGGCGCGATCTGGTAGGTGCACTTCAGCTGCACCTTGATGGTGACCTCGTCGTCGACGGTGTGTCCGGGCGCGCTGTGGCTGACGTGCCAGTCGATGCCGTTGTCCGGAAAGGGCTGGGACAGCGAGCAGCCCGCCGCGGCGGCGACCGCGTGCAGATAGCCGACCTGCAGTGTCTCCATGCAGGCGGTGGTGGCGAGCGTGCCGCGGACGGTGCCCGGGCGATCGGGCAGCAGCCCGCCCCGCTCGGGCTGCGCTATGGCCATGACCAACAGCCTTCCAGGCAATGAGTGTCCCCGCTGCGGGCCGCTGAACTGCAAAGACCCGTACTCCTGTTGTCTCCTCCCGGCGTACGGCGCAAACGGCCCGGGTATCACCAAACGGGCAGAAGACGGAACGTCATCTGCGGTGGGTGAACGAGGAGTTGGGTTCGGATGACGAGCTGGTACGAGGGGCCGCTCGCGGCCTTCGACACGGAGACGACGGGTGTGGACGTCGAGACCGACCGGATCGTGTCGGCCGCAGTCGTCGTCCAGGACGCCCCGGGCACCCGGCCCCGGATCTGCCGGTGGCTGGTGAACCCGGGGGTGCCGGTGCCCGAGGCGGCGACGGAGGTGCACGGGCTGACGGAGGAGCACCTCCAGCACAACGGCCGCTGGCCGGCGCCGGTGATGTACGAGATAGCCGAGCAGCTGGCGGAGCACGCGGCGATGGGCCGCCCGCTGGTGGTGATGAACGCGCCGTTCGATCTGACGCTGCTGGACCGGGAGTTGCGTCGACACCGGGCGTCCTCGCTGGACCGCTGGTTCGAGTCGGTGCCGCTCAGGGTGCTGGACCCGCGCGTGCTGGACAAGCACCTGGACCGGTACCGCAAGGGCCGCCGCACGCTGACCGACCTGTGCGCGCACTACGGCGTGGAGCTGCAGGACGCGCATGACGCGGCGGCTGACGCGCTGGCCGCTCTGGAGGTCGTACGGGCGGTGGGCCGCCGTTTCGCGACCCGGCTGGAGCGCCTCTCCCCCGCCGAGTTGCACACGCTCCAGACCGACTGGCACGCGGCACAGGCCCGCGGCCTGCAGGCGTGGTTCGCGCGCAGCGGCTCGGAGGAGATCGTCAGCACGGACTGGCCGCTCAGGCCGGAGCTGCCGGCGGCGGCATGAGCACGTACAGCACGCGAAAGGCCGGTCCGCTGCTGCGGACCGGCCCTCTCCGGGTGGGCGATACTGGGTTCGAACCAGTGACCTCTTCGGTGTGAACGAAGCGCTCTCCCACTGAGCTAATCGCCCGGGAACGCACTGAACAATACAGGTCGAGGCGCCGATCCTTCAAACCGCTTCGAGATGCCTCATCAGTCCCCGCCGCCCGGACCGCATCATCAGGCGGTGGTTGGCGCGGAAGACCGGCCGCCCCGGCACGGCCAGCCACCGGAGCAGGGGCTTGTTCACGTGCACCACCTGGTCGTATCGCGCGAGAGTGCCCGAGCCGTCGGCGGTGAGCGTCCAGCGGGCCCAGCCCTCGATGTCGCCGGACATGGTGATCTCCAGGACCCCGGCGTCCGGGTCGTGACGGGTCTCGCGCGCGGTGAAGCTCATGGCGTACGGCAGCACGGAGCGGATGGTGATCACGCCGGTGGAGTCGTCCAGCCGGGTCACCGCCCGTACCTGCGGCCACCAGCGGGGATAGTCCTCGGGCCGCTCCAGTACGGCGTACACGGCCGCCGGCGGGGCGGGCAGGGACCACAGGCTGAGGAAGCGGTAGCGGTTCCAGTCCATGGCGGGAGTCTGCCCGGCCCGGGGCGGCGATCTGAGTACGTGTACTCATGCGCCGGGCCGTGGCGCGGGCCACACTCGGGAGGCGAGCGCCGCCGCCCGTGCGACGGCGCTCCCCAGAACCGATCCGGCTACGGCATCCTGTCGCCGAGCAGGGCCAGGTTCTCGATGGCCGCGAGGCCGTAGAGCGCGGTGTCGTTGCTGGACACCCAGGCCGCCTCGCTGCCCTCGACCAGGGCGACCGGTCCGGTCAGCTTCTCCGTCTTCCACGGCGAGGACTCGGTGTAGCCGTCGGAGCCGTAGAACTTGGTCCAGGCCCGCTTGGCGAGCGTCGCGTCACCGGTCTGTACGGCGGCGTAGGCGTCGAGGCGCGAGTGGCCCTGGAAGAGCAGCAGGGTGCCGAAGTCGGAGCCGTAGCGGGCCTTCTGTTCGGCCTTGGTGGCGTTGAAGTAGCGG
The DNA here is from genome assembly GCF_027625935.1 of Streptomyces camelliae. Lineage (NCBI taxonomy): Bacteria > Bacillati > Actinomycetota > Actinomycetes > Kitasatosporales > Streptomycetaceae > Streptomyces > Streptomyces camelliae. The sequence goes on along the minus strand of NZ_CP115300.1, from coordinate 7,434,945 downwards.
CAGTAGTCCAGGTAGACCTTCTTGAAGTCGGGCATGTCGACCAGGTAGATCAGCTCGGCGCACAGCTCGTTGAGACCGAAGACGGCCGAGAGGTGGGACACCGAGACGACCGGTGTGGCGGCGACGGCGAACTTGCCGGTGTCGAGGTCGTACAGCCCGCTGCCCTGGACGAAGCCGTTGGGCTGGGCGGCGATGCCCTGCATCGTGGACAGCACGCGCGCCTTGGCCTTCTCCCACTTGGGGCCCTTGCGCTCCCACTCGGTGAGCCAGGCCGAGACCAGGCCGCTCCAGTCCGTGCCGAAGCCGATGGACAGGGCGTGCCGGTCGGGGGTGTAGGGGGCGGTGCGGACCTTGCGCTGGGGGTCGAGGACGAGGAAGGTCTCGTCGGAGTCGACGTTGGCGTGCATGAGGTCGCCGACGCGTTCGTCGCCGGTGAGGAAGTAGTAGAAGCGGCGGTAGGTGGTGTTGGCGATGCGCTGCTGCTTGGCGCTGTCGCCGAAGTGCTGCACGCCGTGCCGGGTGCCGAGGCCCGCCCATTTGCCGAGGTGGTAGACGTCGACCTCGCCGGTGTGCCGGGTGAGCGCCTCGGCGAAGCGGAACAGGTCGGAGCGGCCGCTTCTGAGGTACGCGTACCAGAGCCACAGGTCGGGCGAGAGCTCGGAGTTGTCCCAGGCGTAGCCGCCGACGTCGTACCGCCACTGGTGGCGCACGGTGTCGTAGGTGTGCATGAAGTCGCCGTAGTCCCAGAAGCCGTACCAACGGCGTTGCTCCACCTGGTCCTTGTAGTAGGTGAAGAGGAAGTCGAGGTGGTCCTCGATCTTGGCCTTGGCGGCGGTGGAGCGGTCCGGTTCGGAGAACAGGCCGGGGCCGAAGACCTTGGCCTTGATGAGCTGCTTGGGTGGGGCGGCGAGCTGGGGCAGCACGCGTACGGCCGCGACCTGCCGGGCGAGGGTGTCGGCTTCCGGGGTGGCGTCGTTGGCCCAGAAGAGGAGTTCGGAGGTGCGGGAGATGCCGTAGGGGGTGCCGAACTCGGGCTCGTAGTCCTCGTAGGTGATGTTGAGACCTTCGAGCTGCTTGGCGTAGGTGTCCTGGCCCATGCCGTCGTGGTAGAAGCGCAGGTCCATGGGCTGGGCCTCGGGGGACCAGAGCCAGAGGGTGACGGTGGCCTCGTCGGTGTGGGCGTCGCGGATGTCGAGCTGGGCGGGGAACTTCTCCCAGAAGTCCCTGAGGCCGAAGGAGAGTCCGCCGCTCACGCCGCCGACGTAGCCGAAGCCGGAGGCCCGCTTGCCGCCGCCGGCGGCGATCCAGCCGTAGCCCTGCTTGGTGCGCTTGCGGAGGGTGAAGCCGTCGGCGGAGAGCTGGGCGAGGGTGTAGTCGCCCCAGTGCGGGATGTACTGCAGCCGGGTTGTCACCCGCTGGTCCCAGGTGGACGGGTCGGGCAGCTTCTGGCCCGCGTACTGGGCCGCCTGTACGGCGGCGCCCGGGTCACGGCGCAGTCCGGTGATGCCCTGGACGGCCTCGCGGAGCAGGCCGGTGCCCTCGCCGCCGAGGCGGATGTGCCGGTCGTACGCCGCGTCGCGCATCGGCACGCTGAACCGGACGCCGAGCCCGCGGATGAAGTCGCCGGAGGCCTTGCCGGGCTCCTGGGTGCCGTCGTAGGTGATGGTGTGCACCATGCGGAAGGAGTCGGCGCCGGCGTAGAAGTACAGCCGGAGGGAGAACGGCAGCCAGCTCCGGTCGCCCTTGCGGTGCTTGCCGTCGATGCGGACGACGGCGCGGACCGGGCCGTCCTGTTCGACGGTGACGGAGTCGATGGCGCCGTCGAAGCGCTCGGTCTTCACCGTGCCCTGGTCCTCGTCCTCGACCTCGGGCTGCCGGATGAGGACGAGCCGGCCGTCGCGGGCGATCTCGGTGGAGCCGCGGGTGACGGACTTGACGATCGTGGAGCCGTTCTTGCCGATCTTCGCGGAGATGACGCCGGTGGAGACGTCGATGGTGCCGCCGCTCCGGTCGACGGTGACCTTCTTGTCGGGTGCGGCGGGCGTCCCGGCGGTGAGCGTGAGCTTGCCGTCGCCCGAACTCACCGCATGGGCGGTCCACTTGAGGGATCCGTCGGGCCAGTAGGCGAGGGGCCAGGTCTGGACGGGGACGTCCTTGCCGGCTGCGTCCGTGAGCGCGAAGGTCTGGTCCTCCTGGTAGGCGCCCATGGGCCAGGGCACGCCGACGGTGGAGCCGGGCGCGGCGCCGAGGCCGCCGTCCTCCAGCCAGTCCAGGGTCACGGGGTCGGCGTCGCCGGCCGCGGCTCGCGGCGCGGCCTCGGCGTCCTTGGCCCCCAGCGCCCAGCTGAACTGCGCGGCTGCTCCGGCGACGGCGGCCGCCTTGAGGAGGGACCTGCGGGGGATGGGAGACATGGCCTTCCTTCCATAGATGTGCTGGTCAGGGGCATGACAGAGAGAGGCGCGGCGCCCGGGGCGCCGGCCGTGAGGCGGGTCAGCGACGCCGGTACCGCTCCTCCACGGCGACGGCAGCCGCCGTGACGGCCCCGAGCACGGGCACCGCCAGCGGGGCGATGAGCAGGGCGGAACAGCAGGTGAGGACCGCTCCGCCGACGAGCAGGAAGGATCCGGCCGGGTCGAGGACCGTACGCCGGCCGGCGTCGGCGAGGAGGCCGCGCCAGGGGGTGCCCGGCGCCCAGACGGCCGCCGCGCGCAGCCCGGCGACCGCGACCCCGATGAGCGCGAACAGTCCTACGGCCCCCACCAGCGGCCCGCCGGGCAGCCCGGCCCGTACGGCCTGGACGTCCAGCCAGGCCAGGGCCGCGGCCACCCAGCCGGCGAGCCCGACCACCCAGCCGCCGCGCAGGGCGGCCCGGAAGTCGGCGGCGAACTCCCGCAGGCCGCCGCCCTGGTGGCCGGTGCGCCGGCGCAGATGCCGGGCGCCCGCGGCGAAGGCGGCCGGGTAGGTGACGACCCCCAGGGAGGCCACCGCGATCCACACGCCGGTCAGCAGGCACTCGGCGAAGACGGCGAACCGCTCCGCGAAGACGGACTCCCGGCGCGGCTTCACCCGAGCCTGGGCCATGGCGCGCCTCACCCCTTCAGTCCGGAGGTCGCCATCCCGTCGATCAGATACCGCTGGAAGGCGAGGAAGAACAGCAGCACGGGCAGCAGCGCGACCAGGGACATCGCGATCATCCCGCCGTAGTTGGCGGCCACGCCGTCGGAGTCGCGGAACATCATCAGGCCCAGGGAGACCGTGTACTTGCCGGGCTCGTTGAGGTAGATCAGCGGGCCCATGAAGTCGTTCCAGGCGTTGATGAAGGTGAAGATCGCGCTGGTGATGAGCGCGGGCCGGGACAGCGGCAGCACGATCGACCAGTAGATGCGCAGATGCCCGCAGCCGTCGAGGCGGGCGGCCTCGTCGAGTTCCTTGGGCAGGTTCCGCATGAACTGCACCATGAGGAAGACGAAGAAGGCCTCCGTGGCCAGATACTTGCCGATCAGCAGCGGGACGTAGGTGTTGACCCAGCCCAGCTTCTGGAACATCACGTACTGCGGGATCAGCAGCACGTGGTACGGCAGCAGCAGCGTGCCGATCATCAGCGAGAACAGCACGTTGCGGCCGGCGAACCGGATGCGGGCGAAGGCGTACGCGGTCAGCGAGCAGGAGATGAGCACGCCGACGACGGCACCGCCGGCGTAGAAGAGCGAGTTCTGGAAGAACGTCCAGATCTGAATGTCCGCGATGCCGTCGGCGAGGCCCTTGAAGTTGCTCAGGATCGGGTGGGAGGGGAACAGCGTGAGGCTGTTGATGATGTCCTTGCTGGGCTTGAAGGAGGCGCCGATCACCCAGACGACCGGGTAGAGGATGACCGCCAGGATCAGCAGGGCGCCGAGGTGCCAGGCGAGGGAGCCGGTGCGTTTGCGGGACAGTCCGCCGCCGAGGGGCTTGCTGGTGGATGGGGGTGCCCCCGGCTCGAGCGAAGCCGAGAGATTGGGGGAGCTCATCGGGCGTCCTCCTCGTAGTGCACCCACTTCTTCTGGGACCAGAAGAGGACGGCCGTCACCAGGGCCACGGCGAGCAGCAGCATCCAGGCCATGGCGGAGGCAAGGCCCATCTGGGCGTTCTTGAAGCCCTGCTGGTACAGGTAGCAGGTGTAGACGAGCGTGGCGTCGGCCGGGCCGCAGTAGGTGTTGGAGACGACGTAGGCCGAGCCGAAGATCTGGAAGGAGTGGATGGTCTCCAGGAGCACGTTGAAGAAGAGCACCGGGGAGATCATGGGGAGGGTGATGCTCCAGAACTTCCTCAGCGGCCCGGCGCCGTCCATCTCCGCGGCCTCGTAGAGCTCCCTCGGGACCTGCTTCAGGCCCGCAAGGAAGATGACCATGGGCGCGCCGAACTGCCAGACGGTGAGGGCGACCAGGCAGTACAGCACCCAATCGGCGTTGCCGACCCAGCCGCCGACGTGCCAGCCGAAGAAGGACTGGGTACGGTCCACGATCGCGCCGTCGGAGAACAGCGACCGCCAGACGAAGCCGACGGACACGCTCGCGCCGATGAGCGAGGGGGCGTAGAAGGCGGCCCGGTAGAAGGCCTGGCCGCGGCGGCTCTGGGAGAGCAGGAGGGCCACCCCGAGGGCGAGCAGCAGCTTCAGCGGGGTGCCGATGATCACGTACTTCGCCGTGACCTCCACCGACTTCTGCCAGCGGGGGTCGTGGAACATCTTGGTGAAGTTGTCGAGCCCGACCCACTTCGGGGCGTTGAAGAGGTTGTAGTCGGTGAACGCGAAGTACAGCGAGGCGACCATCGGGCCCGCGGTCAGTAGCAGGAAGCCCGCGATCCACGGGGACATGAAGAGGTAGCCGGCGAGGTTCTCACGCCGGCGGCCGGGCCGCCGCCCCGTGGTGGCGGAGGCGGCCGAGCGCGTCTTGCGGGAAGCGGGCAAGGAGTCCTTGACGAGCGTCACGGCAGGTCCCATCAGGCCTGGAACGCGGCGTCGGACTCGGTGAAGAACTGCTTCACCGCATCCGAGACCTTCGTCTTGCCCTGGCCGAGGTCACCGCCGATGCGCAGGAAGGCGGCCTCGATGGTGTCGGCACCGGAGGGGTGCGGGGTGATCGTGCCGAGGACACCCGCCTTGGCGGTGTCGGCCTCGTACTGCGCGATCTCCTTGTTGACCGGGTCGGTCGGCTTGAACGCCTCGTACTGTTCGGTGCTCGCCAGGATGCCGCGGTCGTAGCCCATGATCGTGCCGACCTGGGGGTCGTGGACCATGAAGTCGATGAACTGCGCGACCTCCTTGGGATGCGAGGTGTGCGCGGAGGCGCTGAGCATCAGGGAGGCGAGGTACTGGCCGGTCTGCTTGCCGTCCGTGGTGGGGATCGGTGCGAGGCCGTAGGTGCTGCTGCCCTCCGCCGTGTAGCGGACGGTGAAGTTGTCCCAGGTGAACTCGGAGGCTCCGTGTCCGGCGGAGAGCGAGGACTTGGGCTTGTCCTGCTCGACGATCTTCGGGTCGGTGACGATGCCGGCCTTCACGCGGTTGTAGCCGTCCGTCCACCACTCCGTCAGATCGGCCTGGTCGAAACCGAGTCCGTCCTTGGTGAAGAACGCTTTGCCGTTCTGGCGGAGGTAGAGGTCGTAGAGATACATGATCGTGAAGTAGCCGGTGTCCCCGGGGACCTTCGTCTTGTCGTGGATCGTCTTCAGCGCCTTGAAGTAGTCCTCCCAGGTCCAGCCGGCGTGCGGCTCGACGCCCGCCTTCTGGAAGACCTTCTTGTCGATGACGAGCGCCATGGTGTTGGAGCCGACCGGAATGCCGAGCTGCTTGCCGTCGACCTCGCCGACCTTCGTGACGCCGTCCCGAAAGTGATCCAGGCTCAGATTGCCTGCTTTCGCCTGGGAGTTGAGGTCCAGCAGAATTCCGCGCTTGTCGTACTTCCGGAGAAAACCGACGGCGTTCTGGAAAACGTCCGGGGGATTTCCGCCGGCGGCCTGTGTCTGGAACTTCTCCCAGAAGGAGGCGTAGGTCTGGAAGTCCGTCTTGACCTTGATCTTCGGGTACTTCTTCTCGAAGAGCGCGATGGTCTGGTTGATCTTCTTGGCCCGCTCCTCGGCACCCCACCAGGAGTAACGGATCGTCACCGTCCCGTCCCCGGAACCACTTCCGCTGCCGCAGCCGGTCACCGCGGTCAGCCCGAGCGCGGCCGCCGACGCCCCGGCTGCCCTCAGGATCGTACGCCTCTCAAGATTCCTGCTGGTTCCCACAGTCGGGCCCTCCCCGCAGCGTCGTCGCCGCCATCATGAATCGTTTCAAGTAAGCGCTTGCTGGCACAAGTTACGGAGGGGCCCGGGGTGCGTCAATGATTCGGACAGGAATTTCTTGCGCGCGACACACGGGCAGGGGTGGGCAGTTGGAGGTTGGCGCAGGTGAGGAGAGTGTGGTCGGCGGGCCGAACAGAGGGGAGGGACGGCGGGTTTCGGCGGGTGGGTGGGTCTGGGTGGAACGGGGCTCAGGCGCAGCCGGGCAGGGCGCCGAGCCGGTCGAGGAGGTTCGTCTCTTCGGGGCGTTCCTGCTGGACGAAGTGGCCGCATCCGCCGAGGATGTGCGAGCCGAGGAGGCCGGGCAGGGTCTCGGGGAACGCCTCGACAGCGTCGGCCGGCCAGGCGAGCGAGGCGTCCAGGGCGCCGCCGCCCTCGGCGTCAGTGCCCCTGTCGCCGCCGGCTCCGTGGCCGCCGGAGGATCCGCCGTCGCCTCCGGCGCCGCTGCGCTCTCCGCCACGGCCGCGGGCTTGGAGGTACGGCCGTACCCCCGGACGTCGACGGCCACCGCGCGGTAGCCGGCGGCGGCCGACGCCGGCATCTGGTGGCGCCAGGAGTACCAGGACTCCGGGAAGCCGTGCACCAGCACCACCAGCGGGCCGCGGCCCTGTTCCACGAGGTGGACACGCCCGGCTGGCGAGGGGACCAGGCGGTGGGTGGGGCCGGGGGTGGAGAACTGCGGCATCGGGACTCCAGGAGGGGGACGGGAGTGATGTCCGCGGGGTGGGCGGGGCTTTTCGGCGGAGCTTTTGCGACGGCGCTTCTACGGCGGGAGCTTCTGCGACGGGAGCTTCTGCGACCGGCCCGCGATCGCCGAGCCGCTGATCGCTGAAGCGGTGCTCGCCGAGCCCGTGATCGAGGGAGTCGTGCTCGCCGAGCCCGTGATCGGGGCGCCTGTCCCGATGGTCCTGTGAGCCGTCCGCCGTGCACGAGGTCTGTTGTCGGTTCGGCAAAACAGGCGTCCTCGGCCGGTGCGGGGATGTGGGCGCATACGCCGACGGCCCACCTGCTGTTTCGCAGATGGGCCGTCGGTCCGGGTGGGCGATACTGGGTTCGAACCAGTGACCTCTTCGGTGTGAACGAAGCGCTCTCCCACTGAGCTAATCGCCCGGGCGCAGAAAGAACATTACCCCATGTCAGGGGTGCCTCCGACCACGGGACGGGTCGGTGGGCCGCCGGGGCGACGGGGCGGGCTCACTCCGTGTTGATCTTCCACGGCATGACGAGGCCGTACCTCCCCAGGTAGATCCCGGCCAGCGCCACGACGATCGTCAGCCCGATCGCGGTCAGCGTGAGGTTGCGGCGGCGCACCTTGGGGTCGAGGGCCCGCTGGGCCGCCTCGGTGACCTTGCGTTTGGTCCAGCGGAGCACGAGCTGGGCCCAGACGAACTCGGTCGCCCAGATCGCCATGCCGCCGAAGATCACCACCCAGCCGGGTCCCGGCAGCGGCAGCATGATGACGCCCGCGACCACGACCGCGAGGCCGACCACGAAGACGCCGACCTGCCAGCTCAGATGCAGGACCCGGCGCGCCTTGACGAACTCCGGCGCCCGGGAACCGAGCCCGCCACCGGCCACCCGCCCGGCGTCCTGTGCCGGCGCCTCCCGGTCGGCCTGTGCCTCGTCCGCCGCTGTCTTGTCCGTTGCCATGGCGACCTCGCTCGGGTCGTCACTCCCCGTATTCATACAGACAAACCCTACCGGAGTGAATCCAGTCACTGAAATGGTCGTAGATCCGGTACGAGTTCTCGGCCGGAAGAGTTACGTAAAGACACGCAAAACCCTCAGAGGGGTTTACAACGGCACCGTAGGTGGCATGTCGATTTCGCCGACGTGCGAATCCCCGAGCGCACACTGAGCGAAAGGCCCTGGCGCTTATGAACACCACGGTCAGCTGCGAGCTGCACCTGCGCCTCGTTGTGTCGAGCGAGTCCTCCCTGCCTGTCCCCGCAGGCCTGCGGTACGACACGGCCGACCCCTACGCCGTGCACGCCACCTTCCACACCGGAGCCGAGGAGACCGTCGAGTGGGTGTTCGCCCGCGACCTCCTCGCCGAGGGGCTGCATCGGCCCACCGGCACCGGCGACGTCCGTGTCTGGCCGTCGCGCAGTCATGGTCAGGGCGTCGTGTGCATCGCCCTCAGCTCCCCGGAGGGGGAGGCCCTGCTCGAAGCCCCGGCGCGGGCCCTGGAGTCCTTCCTGAAGCGAACCGACGCCGCCGTGCCGCCCGGCACGGAACACCGGCACTTCGACCTGGATCAGGAGCTGTCGCACATCCTGGCGGAGAGCTAGGCCGCGGCCCCGCGAGAGCAGCCCGGCGCCGTCCACTCGGGGAGACGGCGCGGGCCACAGACAACCGCATACGGCACAGCCCGACGCCGTCACCGTGAGCGTTCACGGGGCGGCGTCGGCCTGTGCCCGCTCCGCCGGAGGGCGGGGAGCCGGGCGGTCCGGGAACCGCGCCGGGCGCGGAGGCGTTCTCCCGGCGACAGGAGTCGGGAAGAGGCCGATGCAGCGGGCGCGGATGTCGCTACCATCGGCCAGCATCGGCGGGCGCCGCCCGACCCCCCAGGCCAGGGAGCGAAACGTGCTGATCACCCACGACACCCGGTGCGCCCTCGACACCGTGGTCGATCTGGTGAACACCGCGCCGGAGGACGGCGCGGCGGCGGAGGGACTGCCCGATGTCCCTGCGCTCGCGGATTTCGTACGAAAGCACGAGATGAGCGACGTCGGCGTGCTGTCGGAGTTCGACCTCTCGGCGGTGCGCAGGGTCCGGGGGCGGTTCGCGGCGATCTTCGCGGCTCCGGACCCCCGGTCCGCCGCCGGGCTGATCAACGAGCTGGTGGCCGCGGCCGGCACCACCCCGCGGCTGACGGACCACGACGGCTACGACTGGCATGTGCACTACTTCGCGCCCGGCGCCTCCGTGGCCGACCATCTCGCCGCCGACTGCGGCATGGCGCTCGCCTTCTTCGTGGTGGCCGGGGAGCAGGAGCGGCTGCGGCGCTGTGAGGCGCCGGACTGCCGACGTGCCTTCGTGGACCTGTCCCGCAACCGCTCGCGCCGCTACTGCGACAGCCGCACCTGCGGAAACCGGCTGCACGTGGCCGCCTACCGGGCCCGGCGCAAGGAAGCGACCGGCTGACCGCAGCGACAGCGCGGCGCCGGGATTCCCGCACACGCACGAGACGCCTGAACACACCCTGGGCGACGTCGGTCCCGGCGGGTGGCGCCGGGACGGACGTGTACGGCTCACAGCAACAGCAGGTCGTGCAGCGCAGCCATGAGGAGCAGACACCCGATCACCGCAAGGAAGATCATCAGCGGTGGCTGGGATAGGGCGAAGAGGCACCCGCGCGGCTCGTCCTTCGGCGGCGCGGCCTCGCTCTCTGTCGTGTCCAGCATCTCGCGGCAGATCATGGCGCAGGAGGAGGCCTGTACGCGATCACCATGCCATCGATATGCGAGAGTTGCCGGATTCCGCGCCGTCTCGTCCGACTTGCTTCGGGTTGTGAACGGATCCGGACGCGCTCATGACGCACTGTGTCGTTTCGGTCCGGGGGCCGATGTGGCCGCGGACGTGCCGTTATGCCGCCGCACCCGCAATGCGGCCGTCATATGCCGTGCTTCTTGAGGATGGCCTCGATGTCGCTGAAGTCCTCGGTGGCGCCGCCGGCGCGCGGGGCGGTGGCGGATCCGGTCGTCTGGCGGGTCCCCGGGCCCAGGGAGGGCGCGGAGGCCGTCGGGGCCACGGCCGCTCCGGTCTCACCGCCCCGGGCCGCTCTGCGCCCGGCCCGGGTGCCGCCGCGCCGGCGCTCGACGGCGCGGGTGCTCGCGAAGAGCAGCCAGGCCGCGCCCAGCACGCCGAAGCCCACCCAGGCGACGGGACTGAAGGCGGTGTCGGAGACCCAGCCGACGACGCCCGTCATCACCAGGCCGACCGGCACCAGCGAGTAGGCCGCGATGCGGGCCGCCGACAGGAATCGCTTGCGGTAGGCCGTCACCACCGCGATACCCAGGCCCGCCGCGGACACGGCGGAGCAGACGGTCTCGGCAATCATCCGGTCCTCCTGGCGGCTCGGTCGGGTGGAAGTGGGACACACGAACGCGAAGAAGCGGCATGCGGCGATGGCGCGCTTCGTCCCTTCCATCCTGCCCCGCCCCGTGCCCGCGATGCCATGCCCCCGGCGGACATCAGGGACATCTCCGGGTCGCCTCCTCCTGGAGTGCCGTACGGTCCCGACGATCCCGTCGCGGCCGTACGGTCCCGATTGGGTCGGCGGGCCCCGGCCTGGAAGACTGGGCGGCATGAGCGACTCCTCCCCCGCACCCGCCGACATCCCCGTTCTCGATGTCTGGTGCGAGCTGCAGTGCCCCGACTGCCGTACCGCGCTGGACGACGTCCGCGCCCTGCGCGCCCGCTACGGCGACCGGCTGGAGCTGCGGCTGCGGCACTTCCCGCTGGAGAAGCACAAGCACTCCTTCGCCGCCGCCCAGGCCGCCGAGGAGGCGCTGGCACAGGGCCGGGGCTGGCCGTACGTGGAGGCCGTACTGGGGCGGGTCGAGGAGCTGGACCGTCAGGGAGAACCCTTCCTGGTCGAGGTGGCCCGTGAACTCGGGCTGGACGCCGAGGAGTTCGACACGGCCCTGATCGACGGCCGGCACATCCTGATCGTGGACGCCGACCAGGCCGAGGGCAAGGCGATCGGTGTGACCGGCACCCCGACGTACGTCATCGGCGGCGAACGCCTCGACGGCGGCAAGAGCCAGGAGGGCCTGCGCGAGCGCGTCGAGGAGATCGCCGACCGGCTCCTCGCCGAGCGGGACGTCTGACCGCGACAGCAGGGACAGCAGCGGACTTGGAGCGCTACAGCAGGGGTTTGAACAGGGAGCTGGCCGTCGTCTCGTAGCCGAGCGACTCGTACAGCCGCTCCGCCGGGGTGTTGCCCGCGTGCACGTTGAGGCCGAGGAGTGCCCGTCCGGCGTCGGCGGCCTGCCGCTCCGCCAGCAGCATGAGCGTACGACCGTGTCCCTTGCCACGGTGGTCCGCATCGGTCTCGACGTCGAACACGTACGCCTTGTCGTCCTGGAGGGCCAGCCACAGAACGCCCACCCGGACCCCTTCGTGCTCCAGGACGCTGAAGAGCATGCCGTCCGTCGCCAGACCGTGCGGCAGCAGGGTCTCGTGGTCACGGCGGGACTTGGCGTAGGCCGCGGCCTCGGGGACACCGCGCTCGATCCACATGCGCGCGTACTCCTCGCTCGCGTACGCGTACCACGCGTCGAACTCGTCGGTGGTCATCGGCCGCGCACGACTGCCCGGCGGCAGCTCGGGCGGGGTGGCGCCGAGGCGTTTCTCCATGCCGCGGTTGCGCAGGGTGTAGCCGAGGGTGCCGAACAGCCGCAGGGCGATGTCCGCCGAGGCGGGGACGACGGTCTCGATCTGGGTGCAGCCCCAGCCGCGTGCCACCTCCTCGGCGGCGAGCGCGGCCACCGTGGCCCGGCCGCGCCGCCGGTCGGGCTCGGCGATCCACAGCTCGCTGATGCGCGCCACCGAGTCGCCGAGGGAGGAGGAGGTGCCGAGGTGGATCTCGCCGACGGGACGGCTGTTCACGCACACCTGATAGCGGCGGGACCGCGTGCCGTCCGGATGCTGCTGAAGCGGCTCGACCGGCCGCAGAGTCGTGGTCATCACAGGTGTTCTACCCGCGCCCGGCCGCCGAGTCAGCCCGTTTTCCCGGGCCTGCGGCAGAAGCCACGGGCCCGGCTCAGGGGTCCAGGTCCTCGCCGGCGTGCTCGTCGAAGATCCGCATCGCCTTGGCGGTCACCGGGCCCGGCGCACCGGGCAGTTCGCGGTCGTCGACGCGGTGCACGGCCTGGATGTCCCGCAGGGTGGAGGTCAGGAAGATCTCGTCGGCCCGCTCCAGGACGTCCAGCGGCAGGTCGGTCTCCTTGGCGCCGGTCCACTCGACCGCCAGGGCACGGGTGATGCCGGGCAGGCAGCCGGAGGCGACCGGCGGGGTGTGGATCTCGCCGTCCAGGACGATGAAGACGTTGGACCCGGTGCCCTCGCAGAGCTGCCCGACCGTGTTGCCGAACAGCGCCTCGGAGGCGCCGTGTTGGTGGGCGCGGGCCAGGGCGACGACGTTCTCGGCGTACGAGGTGGTCTTCAGGCCGGTCAGGGCGCCGCGTTCGTTGCGCGTCCAGGGGACGGTGATCACGGCGGTGGTGTCCGGGCGGCGGGTGGTCGCGCCGAGGGCGACCACGAGGGTCGGGCCGTGCTCGCCGCGGTCGGAGCCGAGCGGGCCGTGGCCACCGGTGTAGGTGATCCGCAGCCGGCCGAGCGGCATCGGATTGGCCTCCAGGACGGCCGCGCAGGCCTCGCGGATCTCCTCGTGATCGGGGTCGGGCAGGCCGAGGCCCCGGGCCGAGCGGGTCAGCCGGTCCAGGTGCCGGGTGAGCGCGAACACCCTGCCGTCGACCGCCTTCACCGTCTCGAAGATGCCGTCGCCGACGGTCAGCCCGTGGTCGAAGACGGAGACGCGGGCGGACTCCAGGTCCCGCAGCCCGCCGTCCAGCCAGATCCTCATGTGCACACCCCTCCACTCGCCTCGTACGTCCCCGACGCTACCGCGAGCAGCCGGGACGCCTTCAGCTCGGTCTCCCGCCACTCCCCCTCGGGGTCGGATCCCCAGGTGATGCCGGCGCCGGTGCCGAAGCGCAGGACCCCTTCGGCGCGGTCGAGCCAGAAGGTGCGGATGCCGACGGCCAGCTCGCCCACGCCCCGGTCGGCGTCGACCCAGCCGATGCCGCCGCAGTACGGCCCGCGCGGGGCGGCCTCCAGGGCCTCGATGATCCTGAGGGCGCTCGACTTCGGCGCGCCGGTCACCGAGCCGGGCGGGAAGGCGGCGGCGAGGAGGTCCGGCCAGCCCGACCCGTCGCGCAGCTCGCCGCGGACCGTGGAGACCAGGTGGACCAGGCCGGGGTGCTTCTCCACGGCGCACAGGTCGGGGACGGTCACGCTGCCGGTCGCGCACACGCGCCCGATGTCGTTGCGGACCAGGTCCACGATCATCACGTTCTCGGCGTAGTCCTTCTCCAGGAGGTCCGCCTCCGTGCGCCCGGTGCCCTTGATGGGTCCGCTCTCGACGACCCGACCCTCCCGGCGCAGGAAGAGCTCGGGCGAGGCGGTGGCGATCTCCACGCCGTGCTCCGGCAGCCGGATCGTCCCGGCGTACGGCGCGGGGTTGCCGCGGGCCAGCAGGGCGGTCAGGGCGTCCACGTCGGCGTCGGGGGCCACGGGCGCGCTGAGCACCCGGCAGAGGTTGGCCTGGTAGACCTCGCCGGCGGCTATGTGCTCGCGGATGCGGCGGACGGCCGCCGTGTAGGCGCCGTGGTCCAGGGAGGAGGTCCACTCCCCTGCCGCCGGGCCCCGCCAGCCGCCCGGCACCGGCGCGGGCACCGGCTCCGTGCGGACGTCCGCGAAGCGGGCGCAGGTCAGGCGGCCCTCGAAGTCCGCGCAGACGGCCCAGAAGCCGTCCGAGTCCAGGGCGGCCGGGTCGCTGGTGACGTCCAGCAGACCGGTGGCGACGCGGTCGCCGAAGCGGGCCAGAGCAGGGAGCCGGGAAGGGTGGTGAGGCACGCGATCGAGTCTAGGTCGGGTGTCCGACGGGTGGCTCCGGGATGTCCCCGAGGCGGCCCTGACCATGTCGTCCATCGGGCGCACCGCAGCACGCTGCGCAAACGCGTTTTTGTACTGGCCCGGGAATCCGCTAGAGTTCAACACGTCGCCGGGACGCGGAAGCGAACCGAAACGACAGGCGGACGTAGCTCAGTTGGTAGAGCGCAACCTTGCCAAGGTTGAGGTCGCGAGTTCGAGCCTCGTCGTCCGCTCGAAGGAAGAAGGGGTCATCCCGATCCCCTACACTCCTGGTGGAGTGGCCGAGAGGCGAGGCAACGGCCTGCAAAGCCGTCTACACGGGTTCAAATCCCGTCTCCACCTCCAAGGACGATTAGCTCAGCGGGAGAGCGCTTCCCTGACACGGAAGAGGTCACTGGTTCAATCCCAGTATCGTCCACTGGATCTCCTCGGAGATCTTGCGGATCTTCTCGAAGATCCTCCCCGCGCGATTAGCTCAGCGGGAGAGCGCTTCCCTGACACGGAAGAGGTCACTGGTTCAATCCCAGTATCGCGCACTGACTGTGACTGCCATGTCACAGCCCGCGGACGATTAGCTCAGCGGGAGAGCGCTTCCCTGACACGGAAGAGGTCACTGGTTCAATCCCAGTATCGTCCACACACCGGAAAGCCCCGGCCGTCTCGTACGGCCGGGGCTTCTTCGACAGGCCCATGAACGGCGCAATGCCGGCGCAGCTCCCCAGCTGCGCCGGCATTTTGTGCCGTCCGCCGCACCCCCGTCCCCACGGGGTTTCCTGGATGGATGTCCCCGCCCGGACCGCTCTTCCGGGCCTGGGGTCGCCGCTCAGCGCCCCAGCATCGCACCCACGGACGACGCCTGTGTGGCCACTGTGTCCCAGCCGTCGAAGACGATCAGGAGCAGGGCCGCCAGAGGAAGGGCCATGAGCGTCGCCACCAAGGGGTGGCGACGACCCGTGCGGCGGGGGGCGAACGTGGTGCGTCGCGGTGCCGTGTGGGCCATGGTCCCTCTCCTGACCGATTCGGTTGTCCTCGGAGCGGCGGGTGTCTGACCTCGGGGGACGAGTGCTGCACCCGCCGCTTGTCCTCAAATCTAGGGGCGCGGCCCGCAGCGGTCGTCATGCCTTCGTACCGATTGCCGGGCCTCCCGGAGGATGAGCCTTGACCTGGGGCGTACTCCCCAGGGTGGAGACGTCGGTGCGGGTCTCGGGGTCTTCCCGGAGGGGGCGTCCGCCGTATCCCGTCATTTCCGGAGCGCCGGAGGCGGAAGACGTGACTTCGATCACTCCGGCGGCGGGCCCGAGGGCTGTCGTGTCCCCCTCACGGTCGTTCCGGCGACCGGTCCTCCGGCCCACCCGCGGTGGCCGTCGGACGGGTGTGCGGACCTGCACCACCTGGCCTCATCAGGCGTCAACCTCCGCTCCCCGGCCACCGGTTGAGGGCTCAGTGCGCTCAAGGGCACCGCACAGCGAGGGTTGCTGACCCTGTTTCACATCGGGTGGACGGTCCGCACAATCCGTTCGGGGCGGAGGGCGCGGCCTCTGCGCGCCGACGGCCGTGGAAACGTAAGCTGTGCCACGTCACAGGGACCGGGCAGCGGGGATGAACATGGCGATGATGCGCCTGAGGCGCGAGGACCCGCGCGTCGTCGGCTCTTTCAGGCTTCACCGACGGCTCGGCGCGGGCGGAATGGGCGTGGTCTACCTCGGCTCCGACAAGAAGGGGCAGCGGGTCGCGCTGAAGGTGATCCGGCCCGATCTGGCGGAGGACCAGGAGTTCCGGTCGCGGTTCGCCCGTGAGGTCTCGGCGGCCCGGCGGATCAGGGGCGGCTGTACGGCCCGGCTGGTCGCCGCGGATCTGGAGGCCGAGCGCCCCTGGTTCGCCACCCAGTACGTACCCGGCCCGTCCCTGCACGACAAGGTCGCCGACGAGGGCCCGCTCGGCGCGGCCGACGCCGCGGCGATCGGTGCGGCCCTGTCCGAGGGCCTGGTCGCGGTGCACGAGGCCGGGGTCGTCCACCGGGACCTGAAGCCCTCCAACATCCTGCTGTCCCCCAAGGGACCGCGGATCATCGACTTCGGCATCGCCTGGGCCACCGGTGCCTCCACCCTCACCCACGTCGGTACGGCGGTCGGCTCCCCCGGCTTCCTCGCGCCCGAGCAGGTCCGCGGCGCGGCCGTCACGCCCGCCACGGACGTCTTCTCCCTCGGCGCGACCCTCGCCTACGCCTCCACCGGCGACTCACCCTTCGGGCACGGCAGTTCCGAGGTGATGCTGTACCGGGTGGTGCACGAGGAGCCGCAGCTGCACGGCGTACCGGACGCGCTCGCCCCCCTGGTGCGGGCCTGTCTGGCGAAGGACCCCGACGAGCGGCCCAGCACCCTGCAGCTGTCGCTGCGGCTGAAGGAGATCGCCGCCCGTGAGGCGCAGGGCCTCGACGGCGTCGTACGGCCGCCCGCGCCGCGGGCCGCGGAGGCGGACCGGCCCACGGGACGGCTCGTCGACACCTACCCCGAGCAGCAGCGCACCCAGCGGCGCACCGCTCCGGGCACCCCGCTGCCACGGGGTGGTGTCCCCTCCCGGGGCGGTGGCGCGCCGGTGCGGGGCGGGGTGCCCTCGCGGGGCGGCAGCGGTGCGCGCGGAACGGGTGCCGGCGCGCGGCCGGGTGCGGCCCGGCCGACGCCGGCTCCGCGCGGCGGCGGCCAGCGCTCGGGCAGTGGGAACCGGCCCGCTCCGCGCGGCGGTTCCGGGCGGCCGGCGCAGCGTACGGCGGGTACGGGGCGGCGGCCGGCCAATCCGCGGCTGCTGCGGCAGCGGCTGTTCGTGTTCGTGGTGGTGACGCTGCTCGTGGCGCTCGGCATCGCGCTGGCCCAGGGCTGCCAGGGCCCGGCGCGCGGACTCGGCGGCGACGGCGGCGTACACCGGCAGGCTCAGACGCTGCACCAGCCGCCGCGCGCCGGGGGCCCGGCGGAGGATCTGTACATGGCGAAGCCGGAGCGCGGCTCCGTCGGGTGAGCGGCGCGCGGAGCGGCCGTCAGGATGCCGGGCGTCCGGTGGCCACCGCGTAGAACGCCACCGCCGCGGCCGCGCCCACGTTGAGCGAGTCGACGCCGTGGGACATCGGGATGCGGACCCATTCGTCGGCGGCGACCAGGGCTTGGGTGGAGAGCCCGTCGCCCTCGGCGCCGAGCATCAGGGCGACCCGGTCCATCCTGTGCGGGGCGGCCTCGTCGAGGGTGCGGGCCTTGTCGTCCGGGGTGAGCGCGAGGAGCGTGAAGCCGGCCTCGCGGACCGACTCCAGCCCCTTCGGCCAGGTCTCCAGCCGGGCGTACGGCACCGAGAACACGGCGCCCATGGAGACCTTGACGCTCCGCCGGTACAGCGGGTCGGCACAGTCGGGCGACAGCAGCACCGCGTCCATGCCGAGAGCCGCGGCCGATCTGAAGATCGCGCCGATGTTCGTGTGATCGTTCACCGACTCCATGATCACGACCCGGCGTGCGGAGCGCAGCAGTTCGCCGGCCGTGGGCAGCGGCTTGCGCTGCATGGAGGCGAGGGCGCCGCGGTGCACGTGGTAGCCGGTGACCTGTTCGGCGAGCTCGGGGCGCACGGCGTAGACCGGGGCGGGAAGTTCGTCGATGACGTCGCGCATGACGTCGATCCACTTGGCCGAGAGCAGCATGGAGCGCATCTCGTAGCCCGCTTCCTTGGCCCTGCGGATGACCTTCTCGCCCTCGGCGATGAACAGGCCCTCGGCGGGCTCGCGCTTGCGCCGCAGTTCGACGTCGGTCAGACCCGTGTAGTCGGCGAGACGCGGGTCGTCGGGATCCTCGACGGTGATGAGATCGGCCACAGGGTGATACTGCCTTGTCCTGGGTGTGCTGCCAACGGCTGGGGAGGGGTGCGTTACCCCGGGTTACGCGTGATCAAGCCGGGAATGGTCACGCGGCGGGCGCCGGGCCGACCTGGACGACCGCGCCGATCACGATGACCGCCGGTGGTTTCACGTCCTCGGTGCGCACCGTCTCGGCGACCGTGGCGAGGGTGGCGTCGACCCGGCGCTGCGCGGCCGTCGTACCTTCCTGGACCAGGGCGACGGGGGTGTCCGGGGACTTGCCGTGCGCGACGAGCGTCTCGGCGATCTTCCCGATCTTGTCGACGCCCATCAGGATCACGAGGGTGCCGGTGAGCTTCGCCAGCGACGGCCAGTCGACCAGGGAGCGCTCGTCGTCGGGAGCCACATGGCCGCTGACGACCGTGAACTCATGGGCGACGCCCCGGTGGGTGACCGGGATGCCGGCCGCGCCGGGCACCGAGATCGAGCTGGAGATGCCGGGAACGACCGTGCACGCGATGCCGGCCTCGGCGAGCGCCTGGACCTCCTCCATGCCCCGCCCGAAGACATACGGGTCGCCACCCTTGAGCCGGACGACCGACTTGCCCTGCTTGGCGTGCTCGATCAGCGCGTTGTTGATGGCCTCCTGGGCCATGTACCGGCCGTACGGGATCTTCGCCGCGTCGATCACCTCGACGTGCGGCGGGAGTTCGGCGAGCAGGTCGCGCGGGCCGAGCCGGTCGGCGATGACGACGTCCGCCTCGGCGAGGAGCCGGCGGCCGCGGACCGTGATCAGGTCGGGGTCGCCGGGGCCGCCGCCGACCAGGGCGACGCCGGGGGTGCGGGTGCGGTGGTGGGGTGCCACCAGGGTGCCGTCGCGCAGGCCTTCCACCACCGCGTCGCGGATGGCCGCGGTATGGCGGGGGTCGCGGCCGCGCGCGTCCGTGGTGAGAACGGCGACGGTGACGCCCTCGCTGTGCCCGGTCGCCGGGGTCCAGGCCGTGGCCTGGTCGGCGTCGTCGGAGCGGACGCACCAGACGCGGTGGCGCTCCGCTTCGGCGGAGGCGGCGGAGTTGGTCTCGGGGTCGCTGGTGGCGATGAGGGCGTACCAGGCCTCGGCGAGGTCGCCGTCCTGGTAGGGGCGCCTGGCCCAGGTGATCTCGCCCGCGTCCGCCATGGCCTCGACGGAGGGGGTCGCTTCCGGGGACACGAGAACGATGTCCGCGCCGGCCGCGATGAGGGCGGGCAGGCGACGCTGGGCCACCTGGCCGCCGCCGAGGACGACCACACGGCGGCCGGAGAGGCGGAGGCCTACGGGGTAGGCGGGGTGTTCGGCCATGAGGGCGTCCTCCGGTGGCTGTGCGGTGGCGCTGACGTGCGGATTTTACGTTGGCGGCGCTGAGGGCGGGACAGGTGTCCGGTGGCTGGGCACGGAGCCACGGATGTGTGCAACGGGGCTCGGCACCACAGTGCCGAGCCCCCTACACAGACCGCTACTTCTCGGTGACCCCCGCCGAGTCGAACGTCGCCACCTCGTGCATCGCCCGTGCCGTGCTCTGCACCAGCGGCAGGGCCAGCAGGGCGCCCGTGCCCTCGCCGAGACGGAGGTCGAGGTCGACCAGGGGGCGCAGGCCGAGCTTGTTGAGGGCGGCCACGTGGCCCGGTTCGGCGCTGCGGTGGCCCGCGATGCAGGCCGCCAGGACCTCGGGGGCGATGGCGCGGGCGACCAGGGCCGCGGCGCCGGCGCTGACGCCGTCCAGGATCACCGGCGTACGCAGGGAGGCGCCGCCGAGGAGGAGTCCGACCATGGCCGCGTGCTCGAAGCCGCCGATGGCCGCGAGGACGCCGAGCGGGTCGGCCGGGTCCGGCTGGTGGAATTCCAGGGCGCGGCGGACGACCTCGGTCTTGCGGGCCAGGGTCTCGTCGTTGATGCCGGTGCCCCGGCCCGTCACCTCCGCCGGGTCGGCACCCGTGTAGACGGAGATCAGGGCGGCGGACGCCGTGGTGTTCGCGATGCCCATCTCGCCGGTGAGCAGCGCCTTGTTGCCGGCGGCCACCAGGTCGCGGGCGGTCTCGATGCCCACCTCGATGGCCTGCTTGGCCTCCTCACGGGTCATCGCGGGGCCCGTGGTCATGTCCGACGTACCGGCCCGGACCTTGCGGGGCAGCAGGCCCGGCGTGGCGGGCAGGTCGGCGGCGACACCGACGTCCACGACGCACACCTCGGCGCCGACCTGGGCGGCGAAGGCGTTGCAGACGGCTCCCCCGCCGAGGAAGTTGGCCACCATCTGGGCGGTGACCTCTTGCGGCCAGGGGGTGACGCCCTGGGCGTGCACGCCGTGGTCGCCCGCGAAGATGGCGACGGCGGCGGGCTCCGGGATCGGCGGCGGGCACTGCCGGGACAGCCCGGACAGCTGCGCGGAGATGATCTCCAGCATGCCGAGCGCGCCGGCCGGCTTGGTCATCCGCTTCTGGCGCTCCCAGGCCTCACCGAGGGCCTTGGCGTCGAGCGGACGGATCTGTGCGACGGTCTCGGCAAGCAGGTCGTGGGGTTCCTCTCCGGGCAGGGCGCGGCGGCCGTACGTCTCCTCGTGCACCACCCAGGACAGCGGGCGTCGCTTGGACCAGCCGGCCTGCATCAGCTCGGGCTCGTCCGGGAACTCGTCGACGTACCCGACACACAGGTACGCGACGACCTCCAGGTGCTCGGGCAGGCCGAGCGCGCGGACCATCTCCCGCTCGTCGAAGAAGCTGACCCAGCCGACGCCGAGGCCTTCGGCGCGGGCGGCGAGCCAGAGGTTCTCCACCGCGAGCGCCGAGGAGTAGGGCGCCATCTGCGGCTGGGTGTAGCGGCCGAGGGTGTGGCGGCCGCCGCGGGTGGGATCGGCGGTGACGACGATGTTGACCGGGGTGTCGAGGATGGCCTCGATCTTCAGTTCCTTGAACTGTTTGGCCCGGCCCTTCGGCAGCGACTTGGCGTACGCCTCGCGCTGCCGCATCGCCAGTTCGTGCATCGTCCGCCGGGTCTCGGCGGAGCGGATGACGACGAAGTCCCAGGGCTGCGAGTGGCCCACGGAGGGCGCCGTGTGGGCCGCCTCCAGGACGCGCAGCAGCACCTCGTGCGGGATGGGGTCGCTGCGGAAGCCGTTACGGATGTCGCGGCGCTCGCGCATGACCTTCAGGACGGCCTCGCGCTCGGCGTCGGCGTAGGCGGGCGCGGCCGGGCCGGTGGACTGTCGGGCTTCCGCCACAGCGGCCGTGCTCCCCTCGTCCTGCTCTTCCTGGTCGGCGGCCCTGGTCTGCAGGTCCTCCGCGTGCTGTACGACGTCGGCGGCCTGGTCGCCCTCGCGCGGCGCGGGCACCGCGGCCACCGGCGCTTGCGTCTCCTCCGTGGGGAGGACCAGCGGCTGCGGCGGGGTCGGCGCCAGGTGCGGGGTGGTGGGCACCTGTCCCTCGACGGGCACGAACTGCCCGAGCGGCTGCTCCGGCTGGGGCTCCAGCGGCACATGGGAGGGCAGCGGCTCGGCCTGGGCGGCGGCCTGCTGCTCAGCGGCATCGCCGGCAGGGGCGGCCGGGGGCGGGGTGGCGTCGGTGGGCTGCGTCTGCGGGCCCGCGGGGGCGCCTTCGGGGGCGGCGGTCGGCTCCGGCTGAGTCTGCGGCGCGGCGGCGGCCTGGGCCTCCGGGGTGCCCGGCAGGGCTTCGGCGACGGGCGCGGCAGGCGCGACGGGCTCGGCCAGCTGGGGGCCCTGGGCCAGGTGAAGGTGCGGCTCAGGGGTGGCGACGGTCTCGACGACGGCCGGGGCGGGGACGGCCTCCTGCGCCGGGGCGACGGCGGAGGCCTCGGCCTCGGCCGCCTCCGGCTCGGGAGCCGGGGCAACAGCCTCGGGCAGCGCCGGGGGCTCGGGCAGGGCGGTCGGCTCGGGGGCCGGTACGGCTTCTGCGGCGGGTGCGGGCTGAGCGGCGGCAGGCTGAGCCTCCATGACGGCGGGCTCCACGACGCCGGACTGCGCGTCCACAACGGCGGCCTGCGGCTCCGCGGTCGCGGGGGTGGCCGGGGCGGGCTGCTGTCCCGGGGCGGCGGGCTCCGCGAGAACCGCGACGGCCTCCGGAGCAGCCTCCGCGGCGAGAGCCTCGGGAGCGGTCTGGGCAGCGTCCGGCGCCTGCGGTGCGGGAACGGCGGCCACGGTCCGCTCGGCGTCGTCCACCGTGACGGCGCCCTCGGCGACCGGGGCAGCCTGGTCCGCGTCGGCGGCGACCGGCACGGTCTGCGACTGCGGCAGGCTCTCGCCCTGGCCCGGGCCGGCCGCCTCGGACGGCTGGGCGGACTCGGACGGCTCGGCGACGGCGACGTCCGCGCCCTGAGCGGCCTCCGGCGCCTGAGGCGGCGCGGTCTCGCCCGGCAGCGCGGCGGCCTGCGCCTCCTCGACGACGGCAGCCGGTTCGGCGGGGCTCGCCTGGGCCTCCTGACCGGGGGCCGCCACGTCCGCCTCCTCGGCGACGACCGGCGTGCCCTCAGCGACGACCGGCGCGCCCTCGGACACGACCGGCCCGGCCTCCGGTTCCGTCACCGCCGGGGTCTCGGCCACGGGCGCCCCGTCACCGGCGGCACCGCCGACGGCGACCGCACCCGCGAGGGGCTGCTCGACGGGCTGCTCTGCGACCGCACCCTCGACGGGCTGCTCGGTGGGCGCGCCCTGGCCGTCCCCGGCAGCGGGCTGAGGGACGACCGGCGCGTCGTCCGCGCCTTCCGCGCCCTGCTCGGCGGCGAACGGCGCAGCCGCGACGCCCTCGGGACCCGCCCCCGTAGCCGCGTACACCCCGTCGTGGCCGTGCACGGGCTGTACGCCGTCGTGGCCGTGCACCACCTGGGCGGCGGTGCCCGGTGCCGGTACGGCCGCCTGGTGCGCGAGCCGGGCGACGGCGGCCTGGGCCGCGCCGGACGGGTCGGCCTGGGCGGTGGCCTGCGCGGGGACCAGGGCCTCCGCGGGCGCCGGGGCGTCCGCGGGGACCGCGATGCCCGCCGCGGCCGGGTCAACCGTTTCGGCAGCCGGTGTCTGTCCGTCCGCCTCGGCCACCGCGACGGCCGGGGCCGGCGTGGGCGCCGTACCCCAGGGCGCCGCGTTCTGCGGAGCCATGTCGTGCAGCGGCTGGGCGTCGAGGTACTCGGGGCCGGCCGGCGCCGGAGCGGGCTGGCGCACCGGCGCGCCGGCCGGGCCGCGGTCGGCGAGGGAGCGGACCGGGCTGGCGGAGGCGTCCGGGATCGGCGGGCCGAGGTGCAGCGGGCGGCGCGGCGGCTGCGGCGCGGCCGAAACGTCCTGCGGGGCGGAGAGGATGGGGGACGGCGGCACGGACGCCGGGGCCGGGTTCGGCAGGCGGACGCCGCTGAGGTCGACGGAGCCGCTGTCACGGCCGGCCGTCTCGTGCGGGCCCGGCTCGTGGACGGCCTCGACGACCGGTTCCGGGGCGGGCGGCGGTACTTCGTTGCCCCATGCGCCCTGGGCGCCCGGCAGCAGCAGGTCTTCGTCCTCGGCGGGTGCCTCGGAGAGGTAGGTGTACGCACCGTGCGCGGCAACGCCCGGCTGCTCCACCATGCCTGCGCTCTCCGGCTGCCCCTCGCCCGGGACCTGGCCGGTGTCGGTCATGCGTACCCCTCGCCCATCGGTTAGTGCTCTCCTACGACCAGCTCACCCGGAACGGCGCACCGACCGCCCCTGCAGTGAAGAACGAGCGTCCGTGCCCAGCGGCACGAACGACCCGCCGGAAAAGGCGACAAAGCCATTCAGTGGCATTGTCCCGGCCGTTGCGCCATCGCGACAGCATGATCCGCGACAGCCCGCTGTGGACTGCGCCACGTTGCGCGTCCTCCGGTTCCGCAGTACCACACCCACCCCAAAACGGGCGCGCTTTCCGGACATTGGCGAACGAAGTTCCGGGCCGCCCGGTGCGGTACAACGATCGGCCAGCCTACCGCGCGCAGTACGACAACCGGATCACGGGTTGCGATCGGGCAGGCCCACTCGTCGCCCGACCACCACCCCTCAACGAGGCGCTTCGCGCCGCAGCAATTCTCCTGAGAGCAGGAACGCGACACTCCGCTCGGTCTCCGTCCAGGCGCGGGTGTCGAGGGCGACGGACTGGAGCAGGGCGCACTCGACCCGGTAGCCGTGTTCGGTCAGATCCCGGCCGACGCGTTCGGCCGCGTCGCGGGTCGCGGCGTGCGTGACGATGCGCTGGGGGCGCCGGTCGGCGACCGCCGAGACGACGGCCGCGCCTCCCCCGCCGACTCGTACGA
Source organism: Streptomyces camelliae (assembly GCF_027625935.1). NCBI lineage: Bacteria > Bacillati > Actinomycetota > Actinomycetes > Kitasatosporales > Streptomycetaceae > Streptomyces > Streptomyces camelliae. Next base: position 7,410,841 of record NZ_CP115300.1, on the reverse strand, counting down.
CGTCCGGTTCCGGCAGGTTCTCCAGCACGTGCGGGGCGCTGCCGTGCACCACCTGGAGCTGGACGCCGAACCGGCGTGCGGCCGCCTCGGTGCGGGCGCAGGCCCCGGGGTCGCGGTCGACGGCGATGACGGCGGCTCCGGCGCGCGCGGCCTCGGCGGCGAACGCGCCGGAGCCGCAGCCGATGTCCCAGACGAGGTCCCCGACCCGGGGCCCCAGCCGGGCGAGTTGGGCGGCCCGCAGCAGCTCCGTCTCCCCCTCGCCGAGCCTGCCGCCGGGTCCGCCGCCGTAGGACTCGTCGGGCTGCACCCAGCCGCGGGGGCCGGCTCCGGGATCGCGGCCGGCGATCCAGCCGCCGCTCTCCCCCGGGCCGGCCGGGCCGACGGGGCCCCCGATGACGATGACGACGTTGGGGTCGCGCCAGGTGTGGTCGGCCGCCTTGTCGGAGGTGACGACGCTGACCTGTTCGCGTTCGGTGCCGAGTTCCTCGCAGATGACGAAGGTGCGGTGGACGCCGTCGAGCAGCAGGCCGAGTTCGGCGGGTCCGGCGCCGGGCGAGGTGAGGACGGCGACCTTGGTGTGGGCGCGGCAGACGTTCACGGCGCGGCGCAGGGTGCGCCGGTGGGCGACGACCACCTGGGCGTCGTCCCAGGGCATGCCGGCGCGGGCGAAGGCGGCGGCGACGGAGGAGACGGCGGGGACGACCTCGACCTCCAGGCCGTACTCGGGGGCGCGCAGGGTGCGGACGACGCCGAAGAAGCCGGGGTCGCCGTCGGCGAACACGACGGCGGTGCCGCGGTGGGCGGCGATACGGCGGGCGGCGAGCGCGACGCTGCCGAGGCGGACGCGTTCGGCGCCGGACGGGACCTCGGGCAGGGCCAGATGGTGGGCCGCGCCCGCCACGAGCGTGGCGGCGCCGAGGGCGGCGCGTGCCGCGGCGGTCAGCGGCGAGCCGTCCCAGCCGATCACCGTGACCCGGTCGGCCATCGTCGTCTCTCTCCAGGTCTGCGCAGGTAGTCAAGGGGAAGGGGCCCTTGGGCGGGCTCCGTGAGCGTACCCGGTGAGGCGCGGAGGGTCAGTTCCAGTCCGAGTACGACGTGAAACCGCCCGTGTCGGCCAGCTGCTCGCTGACCCCCGCCAGGTCCTCCGGCAGCAGGCTCCACACGATGACGTCGGTGCGGACGTCCGTCCACGTGCCGTCGTCGGTCCTGCTGCGCGCTATCCAGGCGCCCCGCAGGACGCCCTCGCTGATACAGCCGATCTTCTGGGCGACCTGCTGGGAGGCGGCGTTGTCGGCGGCGGTGCGCAGTTCCAGGCGTTCGAACTTCTGGTCGTGGAACAGCCATTGCGCGGTGGCCAGGGCGGCCTCGGAGGCATAGCCCTCGCCGCGCGCCCAGGGGGCGATGACGTAGGCGATCTCCGTCGAGCGCACCCGCCAGTCGGTGCTGCTCAGATGGACGGTGCCGACCAGGCGCTGGGTGAGGAACTCGTCGACGGCGAACACGATGCCGCGGCCCGCTTCGCGCTCGGCGGGGGCCTGCGCGGTGATCCAGGCCCGGGCGTCGGCCTCGGTGTAGGGCTGGGGGACGGAGGTCCAGGCGGTGACCAGCTCGTCGTTCATCATCTCGGCGAAGGCCTCGATGTCCGACTCCTCGAAGGGGCGCAGTACCAACCGCTCCGTGCTGAGGGAGACGTTGGGAAAGGTGCCACTCATGCGCCGCTCCGTAACTTCGGAAAAACCTTCAGGTCCTGCTGAACTGCCCAGCATGCAGCATGAAACCACTGAACCGCACGACGGGGTCCACACCCGGTGAGGGAGTGGACCCCGTGCGTCGCGAAACGCCGTATACGTGCCGTCAGCCCTTCCGTGAGCCCTTCCGTCGGCTCAGAAGGACGGGATGACGGAGCCCTGGTACTTGTCCTCGATGAACTTCTTCACCTCGGGCGAGACGAGCAGCTTGGCGAGCTTCTCGACCCGCGGGTCCTTCTCGTTGCCCTTCTTCACGGCGAGGAAGTTGCCGTAGGGGTTGTTCTTCGCGGACTCCAGGACGAGGGCGTCCTTGGCGGGCTTCAGGCCGGCGGGGATGGCGTAGTTGCCGTTGACGACGGCGGCGTCCACGTCGTCCAGGGAGCGCGGGGTCTGGGCCGCCTCGACCTCCTTGAACTGGAGGTGCTTGGGGTTGTCGGCGATGTCCTGGGGGGTGGCCTCGTTGCCGGCGCCGGACTTGAGGGTGATGAGCCCGTTGTCGGCGAGCAGCTTGAGGGCGCGGCCCTCGTTGACGGCGTCGTTCGGGACGGCGATGGTCGCACCGCTCTTCAGGGCGTCGGCCTTCTTGACCTTGTGGGAGTAGAGGCCGAGCGGCTCCAGGTGCACCGTGACGACGGGCACGATGTGGGTGCCGCGCTTCTTGTTGAAGTCGTCCAGGTACGGCTGGTTCTGGAAGTAGTTGGCGTCCACCGAGCCGTCCTCGGTCGCCGTGTTCGGCGTGATGTAGTCCGTGAACTCCTTGACCTGCAGATCGAGGCCCGCCTTCTTCGCCAGGTTGTCCTTGACGAAGTTGAGGATCTCGGCGTGCGGGGTCGGGCTCGCGGCGACGACCAGCGGGCCGCTGTAGTCGTGGGAGGAGCTGGAGGAGCTGCCGGAGCCGCAGGCGGACAGCCCGAAGGTGAGGGCTCCGGCGGCGAGGACGGCGGTGGTGAGCTTGGCGGTGTTACGCACGAAAAGTGCCTTTCCTTATGGGTGGTGCGACCCCGTCATGGGTGGGCGGGGAAACTGGGGAGGTACTCAGGCGACCTTGCCGACGTCCGCGGCGGCCGGCTCCTTGGCCTTGAGCAGGCGGAGCTTGGGCGCCGGGCCGGAGCGGGCGCCGCGGCTGTGCAGGGAGCGGGCCGCGAGGTCGCCGGCGAACTGGATGAGGGAGATGGCGACGGCGAGGATCGCGACGGTGATCCACATCATCTGGGTCTCGAAGCGCTGGTAGCCGTAGCGGACGGCGAGGTCGCCGAGGCCGCCGCCGCCGACCGTGCCGGCCATGGCGGAGTAGCCGATGAGGGCGATGACCGTGGTGGTGGTGCTGGCGATCAGCGAGGGCAGGGCCTCGGGGACGAGGACCTTGCGGACGATGGTCCAGGTGTTGCCGCCCATGGACTGCACGGCCTCGACGAGACCGTTGTCCACTTCGCGGACGGCCGTCTCGACGAGCCGGGCGAAGAACGGGATGCCGCCGATGGCGAGCGGCACGATCGCGGCGGTCGTACCGATCGTCGTCCCGGTGACCCAGCGTGTGAAGGTCATCAGCGCGACCATCAGGATGATGAACGGCATGGAGCGGCCGACGTTCACGATCTGGCCGATCACCTTGTTCAGGACGACGTTCTGCACCAGGCCGCCCCGGTCCGTGAGGACCAGGAGGATACCGAGCGGAAGGCCGACGGCGACGGCGATCAGGGTGGACCAGACCACCATCGTGAGTGTGTCGGTACAGGCCTGCGACAGCAGCGGCTGCATCTCGGACCAGGTCACTTGGCACCATCCTTCACCAGCAGGGGCGCCTCGCCCTCGTGGCCGACGACATCGATCTGGAGGCCCTGTTCGCGCAGGAAGCCGATCGGCACCACGTTGTCCTCGTAGCGGCCGGGCAGTTCGATGCGCATCCGGCCGATCTGCAGGCCGCCGACGGTGTCGATGGCGGCGCCGAGGATCGAGATGTCGATGTTGTAGGTGCGGGCGAGCTGCGAGATGACCGGCTGGGTGGCGGCCTCGCCGTGGAAGGTGACGTCGAGGACGGTCCGGTCGGCGCCGGTGCGCTCGCCGCTCACCGGGAACAGCGCGGCGGCCAGTTCGGAGCCCGGGGTGGCCAGCAGTTCGCTGACGGTGCCGTGCTCCACGATCCGGCCCCGCTCCATGAGGGCGGCGGAGTCGCAGATCGACTTCACGACGTCCATCTCGTGGGTGATGAGCAGGACGGTCAGGCCCAGCTGCCGGTTGAGGTCGCGCAGCAGCTGGAGGATGGAGCGGGTGGTCTCCGGGTCGAGGGCGCTGGTGGCCTCGTCGGAGAGCAGCACCTTGGGGTCGCCGGCCAGGGCGCGGGCGATGCCGACGCGCTGCTTCTGGCCGCCGGAGAGCTGGGCGGGGTAGGCCTTGGCCTTGTCGGCGAGGCCGACCAGGTCGAGGAGTTCGAGCGCCTTGCGGGAGCGCTCCTTGCCGGACCTGCCGAGGATTTCGAGCGGCAGCTCGATGTTGTCCTGCACGGTGCGCGAGGACAGCAGGTTGAAGTGCTGGAAGACCATGCCGATGCGGCTGCGCGCCCGGCGCAGTTCCTTGCCGGCGCGCGGGCCGCGGCCGGCCAGGGCGGTGAGGTCCTGTCCGGCGACGGTCACGGTGCCGGAGGTGGGGCGCTCCAGCAGGTTGACGCAGCGGATGAGGGAGGACTTGCCGGCGCCGGACTGGCCGATGACGCCGTAGACCTCGCCTTCGCGGACGTGGAGATCGACGCCGTCGAGGGCGGTGACCTCACGGCCGCGGGAGCGGTAGACCTTGGTCAGGCCCGAGGTGGTGATCACAGGATTTCCGTCACTGTCGAGTGCGCGGGCGTGGGTGTGCCCGGGCACGGGTGCATGCGGTTCAGGCATGGAGAGCGGGTGTGCGTCCGGCGCGGCTGCGGCGCACGGACAAGCCACGGCTCTCGCTTCGGGGCTCCCCCACTCTCGACTTCGCTCGAGCGGGGGGACCCCCATGGCTCAGCTGATGCGGGGGCCCTCTAGAAGGCGCACATTCGACACATCAGGCGACACATACAACGAGCACCGGGCGTCATGGTCGCCTCGGTCGCAAGGGTGCGGCAGCTCGTCGTGGTCATGCGAGCAGTAAAGCAGACGTACGGTCCTGACCGGTGGCCGCTGTCCGGATAGTGGACAGCGGCGGACAGGGACCGGACAGGGCTCAGCGGCGGACGGAGATCTCCACGCCCGCGTCGGTGACCAGTGCGGACAAGGCCGACAGGTCCTTCACCACCAGGTCGGCGTCCAGCTCCTCGGCCCGGTGGGTTGTGGCCAACGCCACGGTGGTCATTCCGGCGGCGCGGCCCGCCCGGAGTCCGGCCGGGGCGTCCTCGAAGACGACACAGCGGGCCGGGTCGACGCCGAGCAGCCGGGCGGCGAGGAGATAGGGCTCGGGGTCGGGCTTGCCGCGCGTGATGTCGTCGGCGCAGACCAGCGTCTTGGGCAGGATGCCGACCGCGTCGAGGCGGGCCTCGGCCAGCCGCCGGGTGGCGGAGGTGACGACGGCCCAGCACTCCGCCGGCAGACTCGCCAGAAACTCGCTCGTGCCGGGCAGGAGCCGTACGCCCCCGTTCGGCACGTCCTCGACCTCCAGCTGCTCGACCCGGGCGACCGCCTCCGGTACGACGGCGGCGGGCAGCAGGTCGGCGACGATCTCGGCTGCGGTCCGCCCGTGCAGCGCCACGCGCCCGAACTCCTCGGCCGTGATCCCGTACTCCGCGGCCCATCGGCCCCAGCAGCGCTCGACGGAGGCGAGGGAGGAGACGAGGGTGCCGTCGTTGTCGAAGAGGAGGGCCTGTGCGTGGATCGTCATGCCCAGAACCCTACGGTGTGGTCTAGACCCTATGGCGTACGGCGGGGTCGGCGGCCTGGGCCCGTTTCCTCCGTAATAAGGTCTCCGCATGCTCAATGCCCTGACGCTGGTGACCGGGATCGCCGCGCTGCTGCTCGCCGCGTGGTGCGGCTGGGCCGCGTATCGAGACCAGCCGACCAAGGACTGGCACTTCATCGGCATGGCCGTGGTGTCGCTCCTGGCCGTGATCCAGCTGGTGATCGGGATCGTGCAGCTGGCGCGGGGCGAGAAGCCGGATCAGGGTACGACGATCTTCGTGGCGTATCTGGTGGGCGCGTTCGCGTGTGTTCCGGCGGCGGGGATGATGTCGCTGGCCGAGCGGACCCGCTGGGGTTCGGTGACCGCGGCCGCCGGTGGTGTGGTGCTGGCCGTGCTGGAGGTGCGGCTCTATGACATCTGGGGAGGCTGACGTGACGGCGGCGGAGGAGAAGCCGGCCCGGCTGATCAGCGGGCCGGGCATGCTGCTCGTCTGGTTCTACGGCGTGATGGTGGTCGGCGCGGTGTCGCGCTCGGCGTTCCAGATCTCGACGGAGTTCGACCGGGCGCCGCTCGCGTACACGCTGTCGGCCGTGGCCGGCGTCGTGTACGGGTTCATCACGTACACGCTGATCCGGGGCGGGGAGACGGCCCGGCGGGCAGCGCAAGTCTGCTGCGCAGCCGAGCTGGTCGGTGTCCTGATCGTCGGTACGTGGACTCTGGTGGACTCTTCCGCGTTTCCCGATGCGACCGTGTGGTCGGATTACGGGATGGGCTACATCTTCATCCCGGTTCTGCTACCGCTTTCCGCCATGTACTGGCTGCGGAAGGCGCCTGCTCACAGGGGTGCCTGAGGAGCGCGGGCGGCTGCGGGTGGTTGTGGTTACTCGCGCCGTTCCCCGCGCCCCTTCGGGGCGCACTGCCCTCACGCTGTTTGCGCGTACGTCCCCGCCGGCTTCTCCAGGATGATCAGATCCACCCCGTCCGCACCCTTGGAGCGGCCCACCGTCTCGTAGCCGGAGCGGCGGTAGAGGCGGAGGTTGCCCTCGCTGCGGTGGCCGGTGGACAGGCGGAACTTGGTGGCGCCCCGCTCCTCCACCAGCGCCGCTTCTGCCGCGCGCAGCAGCCGCGCGCCAATGCCGTGGCCCTGGAGGCGCGGGTGGACGCAGAGCTTGCCGATGGCGGCGGCGCCGTCCTCGGTGACCTTGCCGCGTACGGAGCCGACGACCTCTTCCCCGAGCCGGGCGACGAAGACACAGTCGGAGGCGACTTCCTGGCGCACGGAGTCCAGGGTTTGGACCAGCGGGTCGATGCGGTAATTGCCGTACAGCGCCGCCTCGCTCTGGAAGCACAGGTACTGGAGCCTGAAGATCTGCTCCGCGTCCTGCTCGGTCGCCACCGAGATGGTCACGCTCATGCCCATGTGCGCACGCCTCCCGCTCACCTGATCACCTGTCGTTCTCACTCCTATCCCCGCGCTTCGCGCGCCGCAACCTCCGGCGTGAGCAAACGCCTTAGACATCCCAGACATCTGGAGCGTTCCGGGCCAAGACTGCCCTGTGAGATACCCAACTCCCCCGCGATCTCCCGGTATGTGAGGTCTTTCGGGGAGAGCAGGGCCTCGATGAGCCGGGGGCAGCGGCCGGGCAGCCGGCGCACGGCCTCGCGCAGGGCGTGGTGGCGGGCGGCGGTGAGGACGAGCTGCTCGGGGCCGGGCCGGATGTCATCGGCGGGCTCGCTGCCGTACGGGCGTTCGAGGCGGGTGGTGCGGCGGCTGCGGCGGGCCTCGGCGCGGACGGCCTTGCGCAGCCAGCCCTCGGGGTCGAGCGGCGGTCCGTCGCGCTCCAGCCGCTCCAGCAGCCGGAGCCAGACGGCCTGCTCCAGGTCGCCCGGCTCGCTCCCGGCGGCATATGCCTCGGCCGAGGCCTCCGCGGTGAGCAGCGGATGCAGGGCGGCTACCAAGTCGTGCGTCATATGCGGAACGACGCGCCGCCCCGGACGCAGGTTTCCGGGGCGGCGCAGAGTCAGCACGAACGAGGTGCGACCGGGCGAACGGTTGACGACGGCTCAGCCGGCCAGGAAGTCGGCGCGGGCGAGGACACCGGTGTCGGCGTTGTCCGTGAAGACGCCGTCGATGCCGGTCGCGAAGTACGTCTTGAACGCGCCGAAGGGGTCGCCGTAGCCGTCGGCCGCGGTGCCCTTGCGGTAGTCGGCCGGCAGGAAGGGGTTCTCGTTGCGCATGGTGTACGGGGTGAGGATCAGGCCCACCTTGTGCGCGTCGGCGACCAGCGTGGTCGGCTTGGTGAGATTGCCGTTCGCGTCCTTCGGGATGATCAGGTCCAGCGTCGGGCCGATGCCCTGGGCATAGCCGGCGATCTCCCGGAGGCCCTTGGGCGTGATCAGGTCGGCGACCGTGCGCGGGTCGCCCGCCTCGACGAAGTCGTAGGGGCGGCTGTCCGCCGAGGAGAGCAGCACGACGAGCGGGTTGTCGACCAGCTGGTTGAGCTTCTGGATGCTGCTGGGCTCGAAGGACTGCAGGATGACCGGTGCGTTACGGCCGTCCTTGCCGTACTTGGCGAGCAGCTTCGCCACCCGCTCCTCCAGGCCGAGGCCGAGTTTGCGGAAGTAGGTGGGGTGCTTGGTCTCGGGGTAGATCCAGACCTGCTTGCCGCGCTTGCGGGTCTGCTCGTCCTGCCACTTCAGGACCTCTTCGAACGTGGGGATCTCCCAGCGTCCGTTGTAGAGGGTGTTGTGCGGCCGGTTGGCCGGGATGCGCTCGACGGCACGCAGCGTCTTCAGCTCGGCGAGCGTGAAGTCCTCGGTGAACCAGCCGGTGGTCGGCACGCCGTCGAGGACCTTGGTGGTCTTGCGGCCGGCGAACTCGGGATGGGAGGCGACGTCCGTGGTGCCGCCGATCTCCGGCTCGTGCCGGCAGACGAGGTGACCGTCCTTGGTGGGCACCAGGTCACCGGCCTCGACCACGTCGGCGCCCAGGTCCAGGGCCAGGTTGTACGAGCCGAAGGTGTGCTCGGGACGGTAGCCGCTGGCACCCCGGTGGCCGATGATCGCCGGCTTCGGCAGGCTCTTCAGCCCCCGTCCCGCGGACCTGGCCGGCCTGGCCTGCGCCGCACCGGCCGTACCCGGCAGCCCGAGGACCGCTCCGCCGGCGCCGAACACCGCCGCGCCGAGGAGCGCCCGCCGTCCGGTGCCCTGTCCCGTGCCCTGATTCCGCTCGTTCGCCTGGTCGCTGACCATCAGCGTCTCCTGCCGTCCACGTTCGCGTCTTTGAAGTCGGGGCGATCGTAGGGTCGCGCACATGACCGAAGGGAGACCTGAGCCGGAACACCGGGGTGACGCCATGTGTCCTGTGCGGTGTCCGGCCGAGGGCGGGACCTGCGGGTAAACCCGTGTCAACAGTTCGTAAGACCTGGGTGAACCGGACGTACCCGATGTGCGTTCGGCCGGGGACCGCGAGTAATGTCCTCACCTGCACAGACTCATAACGCCTCTCGGCATCGGAGGACCCGTTGTCCCGCTTCCGGCTCATCAAGGCAGTGCTCGGACCGATCATGCGCCTGATGTTCCGCCCACAGGTGGAGGGCGTGGAGCACATCCCGGGGGACGGCCCGGTGATCCTGGCGGGCAATCACCTCACCTTCATCGACTCGATCGTGCTGCCGCTGGTCACCAAGCGGCAGGTGCACTTCATCGGCAAGGACGAGTACGTCACCGGCAAGGGCGTCAAGGGCCGGCTGATGGCGTGGTTCTTCACCGGCGTCGGCATGATCCCGGTGGACCGGGACGGGGCCAACGGCGGTGTGGCGGCGCTGATGACCGGGCGGCGGGTCCTGGAGGAGGGGCGGATCTTCGGGATCTACCCCGAAGGCACGCGCTCGCCCGACGGCCGGCTGTACCGGGGGCGCACCGGTATCGCGCGGCTGACGCTGATGACCGGTGCGCCGGTGGTTCCCTTCGCCATGATCGGCACGGACAAGTTGCAGCCGGGGGGTTCCGGGATTCCGCGGCCGGGCAAGGTGACGGTCCGTTTCGGTGAGGCGATGGAGTTCTCGCGGTACGACGGGATGGACCGGGACCGGTATGTGCTGCGGGCGGTGACCGACTCGGTGATGGCCGAGGTCATGCGGTTGGGCGGGCAGGAGTACGTGGACATGTACGCCACGAAGGCCAAGGCGGCCTAGCGCCGCCGGCAGTTCGGCCGGTTTTCGGGCGCGGGTTTGTGGTCGCTTTTCGCGCCCAAGCGGCGGAGCCGCATATCGGATACAGCCCCGCGCCCCTTCGGGGCGCTCCCCTCATCCGGCACTTTCCAGTTTCTGGTTCTTCAGCAGGAACCACGCCGCCACCGCCGTTCCGAGCAAAACCGCCGCTCCTGCGCCCGAGGCCAGGTGGAGGCCGTGGACGAAGGAGTCCCGGGCCGCGTCCAGCATCTCGGCGGCCATGTGCGGAGCCATGTGCTGCGACGCCTCCACCGCCGCGCCCAGTGACTCGTGGGCCTGGGGCGGGGTGCCCGCCGGGCCGGTGAAGTCGCGGTAGACGCCCGTCACGATCGAGCCCAGCAGGGCGATGCCCAGGGCCGCGCCCAGCTCGTACGCCGTCTCGGAGACCGCCGAGGCGGCGCCCGCCTGTTCCTTGGGCACGCTGGAGAGGATCACGTCGGCCGTCACCGTGAAGGAGAAGCCGGCGCCGATGCCCACGACCAGCAGTGCGGCGCCGAGGACCGGGTAGCCCGTCGACGTGCCCAGGGTGGTGAGCACGGCCAGGGCGAGGCCCACCGCGGCGAGGCCGCCGGAGACCACGGCCCGGACCGAGAAGCGGCGGGCGGCGGCGCCCGCGATCAGGCCGGCCACCACCGCGCCGACGGCGGCGGGCAGTTCGGCGAGGCCCGCCTCGAACGGACGCCTGCCCTGGACGAGTTGCAGGTACTGGGAGAGGAAGAACACCAGGCCGGACATGCCGAGCACGGTCAGCAGGTCGGCGAGGACCGCCCCGCTGAAGCCACGGTGCCGGAACAGCCGCATGTCCAGCAGCGGGGCCGGCATGGTGAGCTGGCGGTGGACGAACCCGTAGAGCGCGGCCGCGCCCAGCAGGCCCGCGGCGAGCGGGGGCCAGGTGACGCCGTGCGTGGCCAGCTCCTTGACCGCGTACACCACGCCGATCATGCCGACCAGCGACAGCAGGACGCTCATCAGGTCCCAGGGGCCGGGGTTCGGATTCCGGGACTCGGGCAGCGTGCGGATGCCGACGAGGACCAGGACCGCCATCACCGGCAGGTTGATGAGGAAGACCGAGCCCCACCAGAAGTGTTCGAGCAGGAAGCCGCCCACGATGGGGCCGACGGCCGTACCGGCTGAGGCGGTCGCGCCCCAGATGCCCACGGCGAGGCTGCGCTCGCGCGGGTCGTGGAAGAGGTTGCGGATCAGGGCGAGGGTGGCGGGCATCAGGGTCGCGCCCGCGACACCGAGCAGCGCCCGCGCCAGGATCATCAGCTCCGGTGTCGTGGCATAGGCGTTGAGCACCGATATCGCGCCGAACGCCGTGGCACCGCCGAGCAGGATCCGCTTGCGGCCGATACGGTCGCCGAGGCTGCCCATGGAGACCAGCAGACCGGCGATGACGAAGGAGTAGACGTCGCCGATCCACAGGAGCTGGGTGCCGGAGGGGTTGAGGTCTTCGCTGATGTAAGGGGTCGCCAGGCCGAGGACGGTGGCGTCGACGGCCACCAGCAGCACGGCCAGGACGAGGACGCAGAGCGCGAGCCAGCGGCCCGGTCGCTGCTCCGCCTCCGCCGCGCGGGCCGGCTGCAGGGTGCTGGTCATGGTTCCTCTCTTCGCACGGCGCCGCCGAGCAGCAGCTCGGCGACCATGGTCGGGAAGTCCCGGGCGGCCACGCGGCCGTCCAGGGTGGCCCAGGCGCACGAGGCGATCAGGCCGTACAGCGCCTCGGTGAGCCAGACCGGGGTGAGGTCGATGCGGAATTCGCCCGCTTGCTGGCCACGCAGGAACACCGCGCCCATCCGGGCGTCCAGGCTCTGCCAGCCGTCGTTCTGGCGGTCGCCCTCCCACAGCTGGCTCTCGCCGTAGAGGAAGGCGAGCAGCCCGGCGGCGGGCTGGATCTCGCGCACCAGCCGTCGTACGGCCTCGCTCGCGGGCCCTTCGTCCAGCCGGGCGCGGTCCACGGCCGCCTCGCACTCCGCGATACCGAGCGCCTCCAGCGCCCGGACGAGCGCGTCGCGCCCGGCGAAGTGCCGGTGGAGCGTGGCCCGGCTGATCCCGGCGGCCTTGGCGACCTCGTCCATGGTCGCGGTGGATTTACGGGTCAGCAGGGCGGCTGCGCTGCGCAGCACGTGGTCACGATCCAGGGCCATGAGACAAGGGTAGACCATGTGAGACGTCTTTGTCTCATGTTAGGCATACGTGACTCACGGCCGCCGGTCGCCCCAGGTGCGCGTCAGTGCCAGGGCAGCTCCCCGCGCCGCTCCCAGTAGGCGCGCGGGTCCTCGGCGAGCGTGGCGAGGCGGGTCAGCTGGTCCACGTCGAGGTCGACGGCGGGGGCGTGCAGATTGGAGAAGAGCTGCGGGACGGTCGCGGCGCCGGAGAGGACCACACCCACCCAGGGCTGGCGCAGGATCCAGGCGAGGGCCACGGCGTCACAGCCGAGGGAGGTCTCCTCGGCGACGGCCGTCAGCGTCTCCGGCGCGTGCGGCGCGGCGAGCCGGCCGTTGGCCATGCCCTCCTTGACGATCACGGTGAGCCCGGCGTCGTGCGCCTCGGCGAGGGCGGGTGCGGCCGAGGTCTCCAGCGCGTTGTACGTCGACTGGACGGTACGGAAGAGGCGCTCGCCGCCGACGGTGATCTCCAGGGCGGCCCGGATCGCGTCGGCCTGGGCCGGGCCGCTGGTGGAGAAGCCGATGGTCAGTCCCTGGGCGGCGGCCTCGGCGAGCCGTGCGTGCAGGTCCTTGTCGGTGAGGGCCGGGCTGTCCGGGGTCACCGAGTGGATCTGGTAGAGGTCGAGCCGGTCGCCGAGCAGCGCGTCGGTCTCGGCGCGCTGGCGGTCGTACGTCGCCAGGCTGTGGTCCTTGACCTCGTGCGTCTCGGCCTGTGCCGACCAGCCGGCGGTGTAGGAGTAGCCCCACTTGCTGCCGACGACCACGTCGTCGGCATCGGGGTGGGCGTTCAGCCAGTCGGCGAGGAACTCCTCGGAGCGGCCGTAGGAGCGGGCCACGTCGAAGTAGCGGACGCCCTGGGCGTAGGCGGCGTCGAGGAGTTCGAAGGTACGGGCGCGCAGGGCCTCGACACTGCGGTTCTCTCCGAGGTCTTCTTCGCGGCCGAGGTTGATGTAGCCGGGGCGGCCGACGGCGGCGAGACCGAGACCGATGTGGCAGGTCGGCGTCGTGGCGTGCGCGAGACGGGCGAAGGGCATCGCGGGCTCCGTTCGGTCGGCTGACTGCGACCAACGTAACCCGCGATGCCCTCACGTCACTTCTTTGCGTCCGCCCACTGATGCTGCGCCGCCACGTCCGCCTTGACCTCGGCCAGCTGGACCGCGACCGCGCTCGGCGCCGTACCACCGCGCCCGTTGCGGGACGCGAGGGCGCCCGGGACGTTGAGGACGGACCGCACCTCGGGCGTGAGATGCGCCGAGATCTTCGCGAACTGCTCGTCGGTCAGGTCGTCCAGTTCCTTGCCCTCGGCCTCGGCGACCTTGACGCACTCCCCCGCGACCTCGTGCGCCACGCGGAACGGCACGCCCTGCTTGACCAGCCACTCGGCGATGTCGGTGGCGAGGGAGAAGCCGGCCGGGGCCAGTTCCTCCATGCGCGCGCGGTTGACCGTGAGGGTGGCGATCATGCCGGTGAAGGCGGGCAGCAGGACCTCCAGCTGGTCGCAGGAGTCGAAGACCGGCTCCTTGTCCTCCTGGAGGTCACGGTTGTACGCGAGCGGCAGGGCCTTGAGCGTCGCCATCAGGCCGGTCAGGTTGCCGATCAGGCGGCCGCTCTTGCCACGCGCCAGCTCCGCGATGTCCGGGTTCTTCTTCTGCGGCATGATCGACGAGCCCGTGGAGAACGCGTCGTGCAGGGTCACGAAGGAGAACTCCTTCGTGTTCCAGATGATGATCTCCTCGGCGATCCGGGAGAGGTTCACGCCGATCATCGCGGTGATGAAGGCGAACTCGGCGACGAAGTCACGGGAGGCCGTGCCGTCGATGGAGTTGCCGACGCTGCCGTGCTCGAAGCCGAGGTCCTGCGCGACCGCCTCCGGGTCGAGGCCGAGGGAGGAGCCGGCCAGGGCGCCGGAGCCGTACGGCGACACCGCCGTGCGCTCGTCCCACTGGCGCAGCCGCTCCGCGTCCCGGGACAGGGACTGCACGTGGGCGAGGACATGGTGGGCGAAGAGGACCGGCTGGGCGTGCTGAAGGTGGGTGCGGCCGGGCATCGCGACGTCCGAGTGGGCCTCGGCGAGGCCGATCAGGGCGTCCTGGAGGTCGGCGATGAGGCCGCCGATCGTCCGGGCGTGATCCCTGAGGTACATCCGGAAGAGGGTCGCCACCTGGTCGTTCCTCGACCGGCCGGCGCGCAGCTTGCCGCCGAGGTCCGGGCCGAGGCGCTCCAGCAGGCCGCGCTCCAGAGCGGTGTGCACGTCCTCGTCGGCGATGGTGCCGACGAACGCGCCGGAGGCCACGTCGGCCTCCAGCTGGTCCAGCCCGGCGATCATGCGCCGCAGCTCGTCCTCGGTGAGGAGGCCGGCCTTGTGCAGCACGCGCGCGTGGGCACGCGAACCGGCGATGTCGTAGGGCGCGAGCCGCCAGTCGAAGTGGACGGACGCGGACAGCTTCGCCAGGGCCTCGGCGGGACCGTCGGCGAAACGGCCGCCCCAGAGCCGTACGTCACCGCTGTTGCTGCTCACTTGCGCTGCTCCTAGAGAGGGTGGGTCGGTGGTGCGAGGTCTGCGTCAGGTTATGCCCGCAGATCACGCCGGGCGGCGATCTTCGAGGACAGGCTGTAGATGTCGATGAAGCCCTTGGCCGCGGCCTGGTCGAAGGTGTCGCCGGTGTCGTAGGTGGCGAGGTTGAAGTCGTACAGGGACGACTGCGAGCGCCGGCCGGTGACGACCGCGCGGCCGCCGTGCAGGGTCATCCGGATGTCGCCGGTCACCTGCTGGCTGGCCTCGTCGACGAAGCCGTCCAGCGCACGCTTGAGCGGGGAGAACCACTGGCCGTCGTAGACCAGTTCGCCCCAGCGCTGCTCCACCTGCCGCTTGTAGCGGGCGAGTTCGCGCTCGACGGTGACGTTCTCCAGCTCCTGGTGGGCGGTGATCAGGGCGATCGCGCCCGGTGCCTCGTACACCTCGCGGGACTTGATGCCGACGAGGCGGTCCTCGACCATGTCGATCCGGCCGATGCCCTGGGCGCCGGCTCGTTCGTTGAGCTGCTGGATCGCCTGCAGCACGGTGACCGGCTCGCCGTCGATCGCGACCGGCACGCCCGCCTCGAAGGTGATGATCACCTCGTCGGCCTCGCGGGGCTGCGCCGGGTCGGCGGTGTACTCGTAGATGTCCTCGATCGGGGCGTTCCAGATGTCCTCCAGGAAGCCCGTCTCCACCGCACGCCCGAAGACGTTCTGGTCGATGGAGTACGGGGACTTCTTGGTGGTCGCGATCGGGAGCTGCTTGGCCTCGCAGAAGGCGATCGCCTTGTCCCGGGTCATCGCGTAGTCGCGGACCGGGGCGATGCACTTCAGGTCGGGGGCGAGGGCGACGATGCCGGCCTCGAAGCGGACCTGGTCGTTGCCCTTGCCGGTGCAGCCGTGGGCGACGGTCGTGGCGCCGTGCTTGTGCGCGGCGGCGACCAGGTGCTTGACGATCACCGGCCGGGAGAGGGCGGAGACCAGCGGGTAGCGGTCCATGTAGAGGGCGTTGGCCTTGATCGCCGGAAGGCAGTACTCGTCGGCGAACTCGTCCTTGGCGTCGGCCACTTCGGCCTCGACGGCCCCACAGGCGAGGGCACGCTTGCGGATGACGTCCAGGTCCTCGCCGCCCTGGCCGACGTCCACCGCTACGGCGATGACCTCGGCGCCCGTCTCCTCGGCGATCCAGCCGATGGCGACGGAGGTGTCCAGACCGCCCGAATAGGCGAGTACGACGCGCTCGGTCATGGTTTCTCCTCACACCTGCAATCCCGATATGCATGAGTATGCAGAGGTCTGCATGATTCGTCAATTCTCGGGAGTCTTGAACAACGGCAATCGCTTTCCCGTACTCCTCGCCGAACGCAGGCGCCGCGTCTCACCGCTGAACCCACTCCTGACCCAAGTGAGGCATCCGCATGTCCAGGGCTCTTCCGAAGTACAACAAGCATCGTGTGGCCTTCATCGGCGGCGCTGCCGCCGTGGTGCTGTCCGGCGCCGTGATCGCCGGCTCGGCTCTCGCCGGGACGCCCGACAAGAGCGACGGCACGACGAACGCCCGCACGCTGGCGGCGAGCCCCGGCACGATCAGCTGCCCGGACGTCGCCTCCAAGCTCCCGGCCGTACCGGCGTCCGCACAGGCCGAGGTCAACCGCAACCTCACCCTGCTCCAGACCCAGATCCAGGAAGCCAACACCCGCCTGCAGAACACCGTCGGCCAGGGCGGACCCAACTTCGTCAACAACGCCATCCTCGGACCGCTGAAGGACAAGCGGATCTCCACCATCGACCGCATCGCCATCGCCATCGGCCGCAAGGGCACCAAGCCCACCGGCCTCGACTCCCTGGCCGCCTGCACCCTGAACGCGGGCGGCACGAACGCCGGAGGCGCGAACGCGGGTGGCGCCAACGCGGGCGGCGCGAAGGCCGGTGGCGGCACCGCGTCGAACGGCACGGCGGGCCGGCAGTCGGGCGGGGCGGCGGCGAGCGGGAACACCGGGGCCGGCACGATCAGCTGCCCGGACGTCGCCTCCAAGCTCCCGGCCGTACCGGCGTCCGCACAGGCCGAGGTCAACCGCAACCTCACCCTGCTCCAGACCCAGATCCAGGAAGCCAACACCCGCCTGCAGAACACCGTCGGCCAGGGCGGACCCAACTTCGTCAACAACGCCATCCTCGGACCGCTGAAGGACAAGCGGATCTCCACCATCGACCGCATCGCCATCGCCATCGGCCGCAAGGGCACCAAGCCCACCGGCCTCGACTCCCTGGCCGCCTGCACCCTCACGAAGTGAGGTAGCAGGCAGCTCGGGCCGCCCCGACGAGCGCCGGCCGGGGCGGCCCCGGTGTCCGTCCGCCGGACTCCCGACAATTCCTTAGACAAGCGAAGGAGTTGCGTCGATAATCGATTGACATGGGAAAGACGTATGAACGCATCGACGGCAGGCTCCGCACGTTCATCGAGGAGCAGCCCCTGTTCTTCACCGCGACCGCCCCGCTCTCCGGCGACGGCACGGTCAACCTCTCCCCCAAGGGTCTGAAGGGTTCCTTCGCCGTCCTCGACGAACTGACCGTGGCCTACCTGGACTTCGCCGGGTCCAA
Organism: Streptomyces camelliae; assembly: GCF_027625935.1. Classification (NCBI taxonomy): domain Bacteria; kingdom Bacillati; phylum Actinomycetota; class Actinomycetes; order Kitasatosporales; family Streptomycetaceae; genus Streptomyces; species Streptomyces camelliae. The sequence goes on along the minus strand of NZ_CP115300.1, from coordinate 7,393,714 downwards.
CGCCGAGACCATCGCGCATCTGCGGGAGAACGGACGGATCACCCTGATGTGGTGCGCCTTCCAGGGCCCGCCGAACATCGTGCGGGTCCACGGCCGGGGCGAGCCGGTCTTCCGTGACGACCCGCGTTTCAAGGAGCTGCTCGCGCACTTCCCGGACATCGACCCGACCGCGCACGGGCTGCGCGCCGTCATCGTCGTCCACGCGGAGCTGGTGCGGGACACCTGCGGGTACGCCGTGCCCTTCATGGCCTACGAGCAGGACCGTGACCTGCACACCAAGCGCTTCGCCCGTGAGGACGACGCCTCGCTGAGCACGTACTTCGAGAAGAAGGAGCACGTGGCGACGAGCCTGGACGGACTACCCGGGCTGCCGTTGCCGCTGCCCCCGTCTACCGTCTGAGGCATGCGCCCCGGTGTCGCCCTCGCCCTCGTCTCCGCGTCCTCGCTCGCCCTGCTCGGCTCCGCGCCGGACCCCGGGGCCGTACCGCTGCCCGCGCGGATGGCGGACACAGGCGGCGGCCGCCAGCTGATCACCGCTCAGGCGCCCCGCGCGGACTCGACGTCGGGGACGGTCACCTGGTGGGACCTGCGGGACGGGCAGTGGGCGCAGGCGGGCTCGGCACCGGCGCGGTTCGGGGCGAACGGCCTGGTGGAGGGGGCCACACGCACACAGGGGACGAACACGACACCGACCGGGCTCTACGGCCTTCCCTTCGGCTTCGGGATCAAGCCGGCGCCGGGCGGGACACGCGTCGCGTACCGGGCGGTGAAGGACGGCTCCTGGTGGTGCCAGGACAACGACTCCACGTCGTACAACCGGTGGGTCGAGCCCTTGCCGGGCGACTGCCGGGCGTCCGAGTCCGAGCATCTGGCCTCTTACGCGGACCAGTATGCGTACGGGCTGGTCATCGGGTTCAACTACGAGCAGCCTGCGCGCGGGCGCGGCGCCGGCATCTTTCTGCATGTCAACGGGCGTGCGGCTACGGCTGGTTGTGTGTCGGTTCCGGAGGAGGCCATGGTGCGGATTCTTCGGTGGGCCGAACCCGAGAAGGCTCCGCATGTCGCTATTGGGACCGCTGAGGGAGTTACAGCGCTTTCCCGGTACTGAGCTGCTGTGCGCCCACGCGGCGGAGCCGCATATCGATACAGCCTCGCGCCCCTTAACTTGGCAAGCTCACCCGGAACGTCGTGGACCCCGGCCGGCTCTCCAGCCCCACGCTTCCCCCGTGCGCCTCCACCACCGCCGCCACGATCGACAGTCCCAGCCCCGCTCCACCGCCGGAGGCATCCGCGCGGCGGCGGTGGTCGGCCCTGGTGAAGCGTTCGAAGACGCCCGGCTGGACCTCCTCGGGGACGCCGGGGCCGTCGTCGTGGACCGAGAGGACGGCCGAGTCCGGGGCGGTTTCCAGGGTCACCGTCACCTTGGTGCCCACAGGTGTGTGCAAACGCGCGTTGGCCAACAGGTTGGCCAACACCTGATGGAGGCGGTGGGCGTCGCCGGGGACCGTGACCGGGTCCTCGGGGAGGTCCATGGACCAGCGGTGGTCCGGGCCCGCGGCCCGCGCGTCCGTGACCGCGTCCAGGACCAGGTGCGTGAGGTCCACCGGCTGCCGCTCCAGCGGGCGGCCCGCGTCCAGGCGGGCCAGCAGGAGCAGGTCGTCCACCATCTCGCCCATACGGGAGGACTCGCCCTTGATGCGCTCCAGGGCGCGGGTGACCTCGGGCGGCACCGGGCCGGGGTGCAGGAGGGCCAGTTCGGCGTGGCCGCGGACCGAGGCGACCGGGGTGCGCAGCTCATGGCTGGCGTCGGCGGCGAAACGGCGCAGCCGCTCCTCGCTGGCGTGCCGCTTGGTCAGGGCGTCCTCGACGTGCCGGAGCATGCGGTTGAACGCCGCCGCCACCTGGCCGACCTCGCTGCGCGGGTCACTGGCCGGGGCGCGCGGCGGCAGCGCCACCTCGCCGCTGGCCAGGGGCAGCTCGCTGACCCGGGTGGCGGTCGCGGCGACCCGGCTCAGCGGGCGCAGCGACCAGCGGACCCACAGCGCGCCGGCCACGCCGGCGGCGGTCAGGGCCAGGCCGAAGACGACCACCGCGACCAGTTCGAGCCGTTTCACGGCGGCCCGTACCGGCTCCGTCGGCAGGCCGGTCACCAGCACGTCGCCGTCCTTGCCCCGCCACGCCATCAGGCGGTAGTCGTGCAGGTGGTGCGACAGGCACACGGTGTGGCCCCGGCCGTCCACCGGCAGCCTGGCCAGGGTCGCCCGGTCGGCGGCGGTCAGGGTGACGTCGAGGCCCTGCCGGTCGCTGGCGGGCACCACCGCCACACTGGTGACCTTGCCGTTCAGCAGGCGGGCGCCGAACGTCCCGGCGGCCTGGCGGCGGGTGTCGCCGTGCTCGTCGCCGTCCCGGTCGGAGGGCTTGTACGTGCCGTGCTCCAGGCTCTGCGGGAAGGCCGGCCCGGCCTGCTGCAGCTGCTGGTCGAGCCGACTGGTCAGGAAGCCGTTCAGCTCGACGACGGCAGCCACGCCGACCGCGGCGCAGCTGATCGCGAGGAGCACGACCAGTCCGGCGATGAGCCGGGCACGCAGGGTGCGGGGCCGGGGCACCCGGGTCAGGCGGGCGCGCGGGCGGAAGCGGCTCACTTGGTCACCGGTTTCAGGACGTAGCCCGCCCCGCGCACCGTGTGGATCATGGGTTCGCGGCCCGCGTCGACCTTCTTGCGCAGGTAGGAGATGTAGAGCTCGACCACATGGGCCCGGCCGCCGAAGTCGTAGGACCAGACCCGGTCGAGGATCTGCGCCTTGCTGAGCACGCGGCGCGGATTGCGCATGAGGAAGCGGAGGAGTTCGAACTCGGTCGGCGACAGCTCGACCAGCTCGCCGGCCCGGGTCACCTCGCGGGCCTCCTCGTCCATCACCAGGTCACCGACGACCAGCCGCGGCCCGTCCTCCAGCTGGCGGGCCATGCCCGCGCGGCGCAGCAGGCCGCGCAGCCGGGCGACGACCTCCTCCAGGCTGAAGGGCTTGGTGACGTAGTCGTCGCCGCCCGCGGTGATGCCGGCGATCCGGTCCTCCACGGCGTCCCGTGCCGTGAGGAAGAGCACACAGACGTCGGGCTTCACCGCGTGCAGCCGGCGCAGCACGTCGAAGCCGTCGGTGTCGGGGAGCATCACGTCGAGCACGACGGCGTCCGGCAGCAGCTCGCGCGCGGTGCTGAGGGCCGAGGCGCCGTCGCCGGCCGCGCGCACCTCCCAGCCCTCGTAGCGCAGGGCGCCGGTGAGCACCTCCGCGAGGTCGGGGTCGTCGTCGACGACGAGGACGCGCAGCGAGGTGCCGTCGGGGCGGGTGAGAGCCGGGCGGCCGGAGCGGGTGGTGTTCATCGCGCTTACCAGCATCACCCCTGTCCGCGGGTGCGCGGTGCCGTCCGCCCTCTGAGTTTGCTGTGAGTGCGCTCACCGTTCGCCGTCCCGTCCCCTCCCTTCTCCTGCCTTCCGCCCCCTTCCACACCCGTCCCGCTGAACACCGGATGAGAAATCCCTCTGAGTCCGCTGTGGAAACCCCTGGTCAGGGGCTTGCTCAGAGGTGGCTCAGAGATTCGCCCGGCACAGTTGCCCGGCATGACGGACGAAAGGGTGTTGATTCCATGACCACGGTCGAGACACGGCGGACGGCCCCGCCGGGGCCCGTGACCGCCCGGCGCTCCCCGGCGGGGCCCGTGCTGGCCGCGGTGTGGGCCGGGGCGGCGGGCGCGGTGGCGCTGTGGTGGGCCGACACCGGTTCCGTGGTCGGCACGGCCGGCTGGCTGACCGGCGCCGGGCGGATCGCCGGCCTGCTGTGCGGGTACGCCTGTGCGGTGCTGGTCGGCCTGATGGCGCGGGTGCCGCTGCTGGAGAACCGGGTCGGCTCGGACCGGGTGGCCCGCTGGCACGCGATGGCCGGCCGGTACACGATCTGCCTGCTCGTGGCGCACATCGTGCTGATCCTCACCGGGTACGCCGCCCAGGACCACGCCTCGCTCTGGCACGAGACGGTCACCGTCGTCCTGGACTATCCGGACATGCTCAAGACGACCGCCGCCACGGTGATCCTGTTCGCGGTCGGCATCACCTCGGCGCGGGCCGTGCGCCGCCGGACGAGCCACGAGTTCTGGTACTACGTCCATCTGCTCACGTACGCGGCCGTCTTCCTGGCCTTCTTCCATCAGCTGTCCCTGGGGAACGAGTTCAACGGCAAGCCGGTGGCGACCGCGCTCTGGTACGCCCTGTACCTGGGCGTCGCGGCCCTGGTGCTGTGGTTCCGGATCCTCGCCCCGGTCCGGCTCAACCGGCGCCACCAACTGCGGGTGGACTCGGTCCACTTGGAGGCACCGGGTGTGTACTCGGTCGTCGTACGCGGGCGGCGGCTGGACGAACTCGGCGCGCGGCCTGGGCAGTTCCTCCGCTGGCGGTTCCTCGGCGCGGGCATGAGCTGGACGTCGACGCCGTACTCCCTGTCGGCGCCGCCGCGCCCGGACCTGCTGCGCATCACGGTCAAGGCGCTCGGCGACCACAGCGCGGCCGTCGCCCTGCTGCGGCCCGGCACCCGGGTGTGGGCGGAGGGGCCGTACGGCTCCCTGACCGCCGACCGGGCCACCAGCCACCACTCGCTGCTGATCGCGGCCGGAGTCGGGGTGACCCCGCTGCGGGCGCTGTTCGAGACGCTGCCCGGCGAGGTCACCCTGCTGTACCGGGCGCGCGGCGCGGAGGACCTGGCGCTCGGCGGTGAGCTGGAGGCGATCGCGCAGTGGCGCGGCGGGCGGGTGCTGTACGCGCTGAACGGGCCGGGCGGGGAACGCCCCGACATCTCGGCCGCGTCGCTGCGCGCGACCTTCCCCGGCCTGGCCGGCCATGACGTCTACATCTGCGGGCCGCACGGCTTCGCGCAGGACGTCTACGAGGCGCTGCGGGCGGCCGGGGTGCCGGACCGCCGTATCCACCACGAGTCGTTCGAGCTGTGAGGCAGGACCTGTGCACGTGTTGAAGAAGAACCGTCCGCTCCGCCGCATCATGCTGGCCAGTGCCGCCACCGTCTCCGGGATCGTCCTGCTGCTGTCGCTGAAGCCGCACACGAGCCCCACGCTGGTCACGGCGAACGCCAACTCCCCTGCGGTGTCGAGCAGTTCGTCCCCGTCGAGTGGAGCGAGTCCGTCGACCGGATCCGGCGGATCCACCGGGTCGGGGGGCTCCACCGGTTCCACGACCGGCACCAAGACCGTCACCGGCGACACCGTGCAGACCCGCTGGGGTCCGGTCCAGGTGCGGGTGACGATCAAGGGCGGGAAGATCACGGACGTGACGGCCCTGCAGTACCCGCAGGACAATCCGCGCGACCAGGAGATCAACAGCTACGCGCTCCCCCAGCTGCGGCGCGAGGCGCTGGCGGCGCAGAGCGCGCAGATCGACATGGTGTCGGGTGCCTCGTACACCAGCACCGGCTACAAGCAGTCCCTGCAGTCCGCGCTGGACTCGGCGGGCCGCTGAACACCGGGCGCGTGCGGCACGTATCTGTGGGCCGAGGGCCGAGTCCCCCGAGTCCCCACGGAGGAACCGTGACCACCACCCTTGCGGGCGGCCGTGCCGCCCGCCGGCAGACGATGCGCCGCATCCGCCCACGCCGCTCCCCGGCCGTCCCGCTGCTGCTCGCTGTCTGGGCCGGCGCGGCGGCGGTGCTGTGGCTGTGGTGGCAGAACACGCCGTCCATCGCCGACGACAACAGCAGGATCCTGAACGCGGGCCGCATCACCGGCCTGCTCGCCGGCTATCTGATGGCGCTGGTCGTGCTCCAGATGGCACGCGTGCCGGCGCTGGAGCGGCGGGTCGGCTCGGACCGGGTGACCCGCTGGCACGCGATGAGCGGCCGCTACACCCTCTGCCTGATCGTCGCGCACGTCTTCCTCACCATGTGGGGGTACGCGCTCCAGGCGGGCAAGTCGCTGAGCTACGTCGTCCAGCAGACCGTCGACTCCGTCGAACAGCTGCCCGACATGGGCAAGGCGGCCATCGGCATGGGCCTGTTCGTGCTCATCGGGCTGACGTCGGTCGGCCCGATGCGCCGCAGGATGCCGTACGACACCTGGTACCACGTGCATCTGCTGACGTACGCGGCGGTGTTCCTGACGTTCTGGCACCAGATCACCACCGGCAACGACTTCGCGGTCCAGCCGATGGCCAAGACCTTCTGGTACGGCTTGTACGGCACCGTCACCGTGCTGGTGATCTGGTACCGCGTGTTCACCCCGATCCGGCTGAACCTCCGGCACCGGATGTACGTCGAGGCCGTCATCGAGGAGACCCCGGGCATCGTGTCGGTGCTGATCGGCGGGCGCAGGCTGCACCGGATGGGCGCGGAGGCGGGCCAGTTCTTCCGCTGGCGCTTCCTCGCCCCGGGCATGCGCTTCAGCTCGCACCCGTACTCCCTGTCGGCCGCGCCCCGCCCGGACATGCTGCGGATCACCGTGAAGGCGATCGGCGACCACAGCGCCCGGCTGCGCGAGCTGGCACCCGGCACCCGGGTGTGGGCAGAGGGCCCGTACGGGGCGATGACCGCGCAGCGGCGCAGCCGGGGCAAGGTGCTGCTGGTCGCGGGCGGGGTCGGGATCACGCCGATGCGGGCGCTGTTCGAGACGCTGCCCGGCGCGGCCGGCGACATCACCCTCCTCTACCGGGCCAACACCACCCAGGACCTGGCCCTGTGGGACGAGCTGGCGAAGATCGCCGACGAGCGGGGCGCCCGGCTGATGTACGCGGTGAACAGCCCCGACGGCGAGCGGCCGGACATCTCCGCGGAGAACCTCCAGCGGAAGATCCCGGACATCGACCGCCACGACGTGTTCATGTGCGGCCCGCCCGGGTTCGCGCAGTCGGTGTACGAGGCACTGCGCGGCGCGGGGGTCCCCGCCCGCCGCATCCACCACGAGTCGTTCGAGATGTGAGCGGGGTCAGGGAAAGATGAGGAAGAGCCACCCGATTCGGCGGGTCGTACTGGCGACCGCCGCGACCGTGTCCGGTGTCGTCCTGATGCTGTCGCTGAAGCCGGCGTCCGACCCGGCGGCGGCCGCGGCGGGCACGGCCCCGCAGCAGACCGCGGCCGGGCAGGAGGCACCGCAGGGCGGGACCCGGCCGGCCGGTGCGGCCACCGGCACGGTGACCGGGGACGCCACGCAGACGCAGTACGGGACGGTGCAGGTACGGCTGACCGTCGCGGGCGGCAGGGTCACCAAGGCGGAAGCGGTCCAGGCACCCAAGGGCGGACTCAGCGACCAGAAGACGGCGATGGCCGTCCCCAAGCTCAACCAGGAGGCCGTCGCGGCGCAGAGCGCGCAGATCGACGCGGTGTCCGGGGCGACGTACACGAGCAACGGGTACAAGAAGTCGCTCCAGTCGGCACTGGACCAGATGAAGAAGTCCGCGCCCTCCGCGCCGTCCGGATCGTCCGGGACATCCGGCTCGTCCAAGGCATCCGGCTCATCCGGTGCGGGCGGCTCTTCGGGTGCCGCACAGGCCCGTACCGTCACGGTCACCGGGAAGGTGGCGCAGACCCAGTACGGCCCGGTGCAGGTGCGGATCACGGTGAGCGGTGGCAGGATCACGCAGGCGTCGGCGGTGCAGGCGCCCCAGGGCGGGCTGAGCGACCAGAAGACGGCGATGGCCGTGCCGAAGCTGAACCAGGAGGCGGTCGTGGCCGGGAACGCGAACATCGACGCGGTGTCGGGAGCGACCTACACCAGCACCGGCTACAAGCAGTCGCTCCAGTCGGCACTGGACCAGGCCGGTGGCTGAGGCGATGGCCGGGCCGGCCGAGGCTCCCGCCGCGGTGCGTCACGCGGAGGAGGTCATGGGGACCGTCTTCTCCTTCGACGTCCGCGGCGGGGAACCACACGCGGTCCGCGCGGCCCTTGAGGAGGCGGTCGCGGACCTGCACCGGGTGGACGCGCTGTTCTCCACCTACCGGGAGGACAGCGAGGTCTCGCGGCTGGCGCGGGGCGAACTGACCGTCGCGGACTGTTCCCCCGAGATGGCCGAGGTACTGGACCTCGCGGCCGAGGCGGAGCAGCTGAGCGAGGGCTGGTTCAGCCCGCGCTACCAGGGCCCCCTGGACCCCACCGGCATCGTCAAGGGCTGGTCCGCCGAGCGGGCGGCGCGGCTGCTGGCGGAGGTGGACGGGGTGTGCGGGGTCAGCGTGAACGGCGGCGGTGACGTCCAGCTGCTGGGCGCGCCGGAGCCACAGCGCCCCTGGCGGGTCGGGGTCGCCGACCCCCTGCGTCCCGGCGGGCTGGCGGCGGTGATCTCGACGGCGGGGGTGGCCGAGCTGTCGGTGGCGACGTCCGGCACGGCCGAGCGGGGCGCCCACATCGTGGATCCGCGCACCGGGAGGTCGGCGGTGACGGATCTGGTGGCGGTGACGGTCGTAGGGCCGAAGCTGACCTGGTCGGACTGCTGGGCCACGGCGGCCTTCGCGATGGGTTCCCGGGCGGGGCTGGCCTGGCTGGAGTCGCTGCCGGACGTGGAGGGCCTGCTGATCACCGCCGGCGACGAGGTGCGGTGCACCGGGGGGCTGGCGGCGCGGCTGGGCTGATTCCGGGATTCGTCCAGAAACTTTTTCCGGAACGCCATCCAACTCGGCTCCTGGGACGTAACTCCTATACCGGATGTTTCAGGAGGAACCAGATGGCGATCTTCAGCAAGCTCATGCCTGCTCTCCACCATGACGACCACAGCACCCACCGCAGGAGGGACTTCAGTTCCGGGCACGACAACGACCACGGGGACATGCACCACAACCATCGTCGTACCCACCACCACCGTCGGACCGGTCACCGGAGGTGACCTCGGATGCGGGCTGAGCGGGCCGGGGGTCGAGGGATCCGGTCCGCTCACGCCGTCGTGCCGCCCGCGCCCGCCGTGCCGCCGCGCGAGGTGTTCCGGAGGTTCTGGCCGTACACCCGCGGCGGCCGGCGCTGGCTCGTGCCCCTCGTCGTCCTCGGTGCGGCCGGCCCCGCCGTCGAGGCGGCCGAACTCTGGCTCTTCAAGAGCGTCGTCGACGAGGTGCTGGTGCCCCGGCAGCTGGGCCCCTTTCTGTGGATCGCGCCGGCCTATCTGGGGCTCGTCGTCTGCTCCGGAGTTCTCGGCTTCGCCGACGACATGACCTCCGCCTGGGTCGGTGAACGCTTCCTGCTCGCACTGCGCTCCGACGTCTTCCGGCACGTCCAGGGGCTGTCGCTCGGCTTCTTCGAACGCCGGCGGCTCGGGGACGTGCTCTCCCGGGTCACCGGCGATGTCGACGCGGTCGAGACGTTCCTGCTCTCGGGGGTGGCCGACGTCCTCTACTACGTGATCCAGCTGGGCGTCTTCCTCGGCCTGCTGTTCTATCTGCGCTGGGACCTCACCCTGCTCGCCCTGGTCATCGTGCCGCTGTTCTGGGGTGCCGCCCGGCACTTCTCCCGGCGGATCAAGGAGGCGTCGCGGGAGCGCAGGAGGCGCAGCGGCTCGCTCAGCGCGATCGCGGAGGAGTCGCTGGGCAACGTGGCGCTGGTGCAGGCCTACAACCGGCAGGGCTGGGAGGAGCGCCGGTTCGACCGGGAGAACCTCGGCAGGTTCCGGGCGGTGCTGGACTCGGCGCGGCTGCACGCGGTGTACCGGCCGGTGGTCGAGCTGATCGAGGTGAGCGGAGGCCTCGCGGTGATGGGGCTCGGCACCTGGAAGCTGACGCAGGGGCAGCTCACCCTGGGCGGGCTGCTGGTGTTCCTGGCGCTGATCGGCAAGCTCTACGGCCCCGTGCACGGTCTGTCCCAGCTCGGCACCACCTTCTACGCGGCCTCCGCCTCGGCCGAGCGGATCATCGAGCTGCTCGACGAGCGGCCCCAGGTCGCGCCGGCGCCGGGGGCCCGCCGGCTGGGCCGGGCACGGGGTGCGCTGGAGTTCGACGGGGTGTGGTTCCGCTATCCCGGCACGGTGTCCTGGGCGCTGTCGGACGTGTCGTTCCGGGTGGCCCCGGGCGAGACGCTGGCGCTGGTCGGGGCCAGCGGGGCCGGCAAGTCGACGGTCGCCAAGCTCCAGTTGCGCTTTTACGACCCCGACCGGGGAGCGGTCCGGCTCGACGGGACCGATCTGCGGGAGCTGCCGCTGTTCGACGTCCGCGAGAACGTCGCGGTGGTGCTCCAGGAGACGCTCGTCTTCCACGGCACCGTACGGGAGAACATCGCCTACGGCCGGCCGGGGGCGAGCGAGGCGGACATCGTCGCGGCGGCGCGCGCCGCGGACGCCCACGAGTTCATCGAGCGGCTCCCGGAGGGCTACGACACCCTGGTCGGCCAGCGCGGCCGCACCCTGTCCGGCGGGCAGTGCCAGCGCCTGGCGATCGCCCGCGCGATGATCAGGGACGCGCCCGTGCTGCTGCTGGACGAACCGACCACCGGGCTCGATGTGCGGTCGGGCCGGCGGATCATGGAGCCGCTGCGCCGGCTCATGGCCGGGCGGACGACCGTGGTCATCTCCCACAACCTGCTGACCGTCCGCGACGCCTCGCGGATCGTGGTGCTCGACCATGGCCGGATCGTGGAACACGGCGCTCACGACGACCTGCTGCGCAGCCAGGGGCCGTACGCCCGGCTGCACCGGCTCAGCGCGGGCACGGTGCTGTCATGAGCGGCCGCGCGACGCACGGCGGTGGCCCCGCGCCCCTCGTCCCGGGCACGAAGCCGGCGCCGGGGTACGAGATCCTGGCGCATCTGACCCGCACCGGCTGGCTCGACGTGTACGACGCGTGGAGCGCGGAACGGGCCTGCCGGTGCGTGCTCAAGACCGTGCGGCCGGACCTGCGGGGCGAGGAGCGGCTGGGCGAGCGGCTGCTGCGGGAGGGCCGGTGGCTCCGGGAGTTCAGCCATCCGCACCTGGTCCGGGGGTACGAGACCGTCGAGTCGCCCGAGCCGCTCGTCGTCCTGGAGACGCTGACCGGCGAGACCCTGTCCCACCTCGTGGCCCGGGTGCGGCGGCGGCCGGCCGCCGCCGATGTGGCGCTGCTCGGCGTGCAGTTGTGCTCCGCGGTCCACTATCTGCACGGCCGGGGGCTGCTGCACCTGGACCTCAAGCCGTCCAACGTGGTGGTGGAGCGCGGTCATGCCAAGGTGCTGGACCTGAGCGTCGCCCGGCCGCCCGGACCGGCGCCCGCCGGCGTGGGCACGTGCTGCTACCTGTCTCCGGAGCAGGCCCGCGGCGGTCCGCTCACGGCCGCCGCCGACGTGTGGGGTATCGGCATCACGTTGTACGAGGTCGCGTGCGGTGACGTGCCGTTCGACTGCGGCGGGACCGTGGACGAGTCCGAGGACGACGGCGCGGATGTGGCGGACGGCTGGTATCCGCAGGCCGAGGAGGCGGCTGTGCCGATCGCGTCCCGGCGGCGGCTGCCGCGCGCGCTCGCCGCGGCCGTCGACGCCTGTCTGCGGGCCGACCCGGCGGCGCGGCCCACGGTCGCGGAGCTGGCCGAGGCCCTGGAGACAGCCCTGCCCCGGCACCCGTGACGCGGACCGGCCCGCTTCACACCTCGGACTCCACGACCTGACCCATGTGCAGCTGGGCCGTGGCGAGGACGGTGCCGTCGGCCATCGTCAGCCGGGCACCGGAGACGGTCGAGAGGTCGCCGGGTACGGGCACGCCCCACCCGCCGTGTCCGCCGGCCAGGGGGAAGTCGCCGACGCGTGTGGTCGTACCGTCGGCGTGCTGGAGGAGACAGGTGACCTTGCCGGTGTACGAGCCGTGCGGGCCGGTGAGATCGACGGACACGAAGATCCAGCCGGGGCTGCCGGGGTGGGCGTAGACCTCGCCGACGGGGCCCCCGCCGCCCGTGGTGGGCATCATGTTCCCGACCAGCATGGGTTCGGACTCGGCGGCGGGCCCGGACGAGGCGACGACGTCCTCGACAGCGGTGCCGATCGCCCAGCCCGCGAACCCGACGGCGACGGTGAGCGCCGTGGCGAGGGCCGCGAGCCGCAGCCGGGCCCGGCGGGCGCGCCCGCGCAGGCCGCGGGAGGCGCGGCCGGCGGCGGCCGTGGGGCTTTCGTGCGCCGCGACCTGCTCGGCCAGCCTGCGCGCCACCCGGGTCTCGAAGCCGGGCGGTGGCTCGCGGTCCGGGAGCAGGCCGATCAGCCGGTCGCCGACCTGGGTCAGCTGGCTGACGTACTCCCGGCAGTCCGCGCACCGGTCCAGGTGGGCGACCGCCTCGGCGCGCTCCCGGCCGGGCAGCACGCCCAGCGCCAGCTCGGCGCCGATCTCCCGCAGCTTGTCGCAGTTCGCGTCACTGGACATGGTCGCCTCGCTTCGGAGACGCGAGTGTGGTGCGCAGTTTCGTCATGGCGGCCCGGATCCGCGTCTTGGCCGTGCCGAGCGGGATCCGCTCCGCGTCGGCGATCTGCTGGGCGGTCATTCCGTAGACGCCCGCCATCACCAGGGCCCTCGCCTGTTCCCGGGGCAGCCGTCCCACGGCGGCCCGCAGCTGGGAGGAGGTCTCCTCGGCCAGCGCCCACTGCTCGGGGGTCTCGGTGACGGCGCCGATGAGGGCGTCGAGGTCCTCCGGCGCCATCGGCTCGGTCCGCCGCGCCCGTACGGCGTCGACGGCGAGGTTGTGGGCGATGCTCGTGAGCCAGGTGGCGACCGAGCCGCGGCGCGAGTCGTAGATCTGCGCATGACGCCACGCCCGCTCGAACGTCAACTGGGCGACGTCCTCGGCGAGTTGCTCGTCCCCGGTGACGGCCATGGCAACCCCGAAGACCCGGTGCTGGAATCTGCGTACGAAGATGACCGCGAGGTCCGGATCACCGGTGGCGAGCCCGGACAGCAGCGCCTCGTCCGGGAGGCGGCCCACGGGGGACCGGAAACCCGACACACCCCTGTATACGGTCGACGGCCGCCAGGGGATTGCCCGCCCGCCTGCCCGCCCGTCGCGGAAGATCACATTCCCATTCTCCGCCGACGGGTGGGGTGCCGCATGCGGGCTCAGTGCCCGTTCTGCGCCAGTCGCAGCATGTGGTCCGCCAGCGCCTGACCGCCGGTCGGATTCCGACTGATCAGCATCAGGGTGTCGTCACCGGCGATCGTGCCCAGGATGTCGTGCAGCTCGGCCTGGTCGATGGCCGAGGCCAGGAACTGGGCGGCACCCGGCGGGGTGCGCAGGACCACGAGGTTGGCCGAGGCCTCCGCGGAGATCAGCAGCTCCTGGGACAGGCGCCGCATCCGCTCCTCCTTCGCCGACTCCCCCAGCGGAGCGCGCGGCGTGCGGAAACCGCCCTCGCTCGGCACCGCGTAGATCAGGTCGCCGTCGGTGTTGCGGATCTTCACCGCGTTCAGCTCGTCGAGGTCCCGGGAGAGCGTCGCCTGGGTGACGCTCAGCCCGTCGTCGGCGAGCAGCTTGGCCAGCTGGCTCTGCGACCGCACCGGCTGCCGGTTGAGGATGTCCACGATCCGGCGGTGCCGTGCGGTGCGGGTCTGCGGTACGGCGGGCCCGGCACCCGCCGCCTGCTCGTGGTCCTGCGCCTCGCTCATCGTCGTCTCATTCTCCGGATCGTCCGTCCCCGTCGATCGGGTTCGCTGCGTCGAGGATGCCGGGCAGCGCCTGGAGCAGCGCACCCACCTCGTCGTCGCGGAGATTCAGCGGCGGCATGAGCCGTACGACGTCGGGGGCGGGCGCGTTCACCAGGAACCCGGCCTCCTGGGCCGCCTGCTGCACCTGCGGTGCGCGCGGCCCGGTGAGCACGATACCCAGCAGCAGACCGGCACCCCGAACATAATCGATCAACGGGTGGCCCAGCGCCTCGATTCCCTCGCGCAGGGCGGCGCTCTGCCGCTTGACGTTCTCCAGCAGGCCCTGGTCGGCGATGGTGTCGAGAACGGCGAGCCCGGCGGCGCAGGAGACGGGGTTGCCGCCGAAGGTCGTGCCGTGGTGCCCGGGGTGGAGGAGTTCGGCGGCCCGGCCGAAGGCCACCGTGGCGCCCAGCGGCAGTCCGCCACCGAGCTGCTTGGCCAGGGTGACGACGTCGGGCAGCACGCCCTCGTGGGCCTGGTACTCGAACCAGGTGCCGGTGCGCCCGATGCCGGTCTGCACCTCGTCGAGGACCAGCAGGGCACCGGTCGCGGCCGTGATCGCGCGCGCGGCCTTCAGATAGCCGGCCGGGGGTACGACCACCCCGTTCTCGCCCTGGATCGGCTCGATGATCACCAGAGCCGTCTCCTCGGTGACCGCGGCGGCGAGCGCCTGCGCGTCGCCGTACGGAACGTGGGTGACGTCACCCGGCAGCGGGCGGAACGGGTCCTGCTTGCCGGGCTGGCCGGTGAGCGCGAGGGCGCCCATCGTACGGCCGTGGAAGCCGCCGGTCGTGGCGACCATGTGGGTCCGCCCGGTCAGCCGGCCGATCTTGAACGCGGCCTCGTTGGCCTCGGCGCCGGAGTTGCAGAAGAAGACCCTGCCCTCGCGGCCGAAGAGCGTCAGCAGCCGCTCGGCGAGGGCGACCGTGGGTTCGGCCATGAAGAAGTTGGAGATGTGGCCGAGCGAGGCGATCTGCCGGCTCACCGCCGCCACGATCGCCGGGTGGGCGTGACCGAGGGCGTTGGTGGCGATGCCGCCGACGAAGTCGAGGTACTCCCGGCCCTCGGCGTCCCAGACCTTCAGGCCTTCGCCGCGCACGAGGGGCAGCCGCGGGGTGCCGTAGTTGTTCATGAGGGCGCCCTGCCAGCGCGCCGTCAGCTCGCCGTTGCCCGTGTTGTCCGTCATGACTGTTCCCCCTCGGCTCCGTCGGGCACGACCATCGTGCCGATGCCCTCGTCGGTGAAGATCTCCAGCAGGATCGAGTGCTGGACCCGGCCGTCGATGACGCGGGCGGTCGTGACACCGTTGCGTACGGCGTGCAGGCAGCCCTCCATCTTCGGCACCATGCCGGAGCTCAGCTCCGGCAGCAGCTTCTCCAGTTGGGAAGCGGTGAGGCGGCTGATCACCTCGTCGGAGTTCGGCCAGTCCTCGTAGAGTCCCTCGACGTCGGTGAGGACCATGAGTGTCTCGGCGCCCAGAGCAGCAGCGAGTGCCGCAGCCGCCGTATCAGCATTGACGTTGTAGACATGTCCGTCGTCCTGCGAGCGGGCGATCGAGGAGACGACCGGGATGCGGCTGTCCGCCAGGAGCGCCTCGATCGCGCCGGTGTCGATGTCGGTGATCTCGCCGACCCGGCCGATGTCGACCCGTTCGCCGTCGATCTCCGGGGTGTGCTTGGTGGCGGTGATGGTGTGGGCGTCCTCGCCGGTCAGGCCGACGGCGAGCGGGCCGTGCTGGTTGAGCAGGCCGACCAGTTCGCGCTGCACCTGGCCGGCGAGCACCATCCGTACGACGTCCATGGCGTCCTCGGTGGTGACGCGCAGGCCCGCCTTGAACTCGCTGACGATGCCGTGCCGGTCGAGGGCGGCGCTGATCTGCGGGCCGCCGCCGTGCACCACGACCGGCTTGAGGCCGGCGTGGTGCAGGAACACGACGTCCTGCGCGAACGCGGCCTTCAGGTCCTCGTCGATCATGGCGTTGCCGCCGAACTTGATGACGACCGTCTTGCCGTTGTGCTTGACCAGCCAGGGCAGCGCCTCGATGAGGATCTGGGCCTTGGGGAGCGCGGTGTGTTTACGCGTGGTGCTCATGAGGAGTAGGCGCTGTTCTCGTGGACGTAGTCGGCGGTCAGGTCGTTGGTCCAGATCGTCGCGGTCTCGGCGCCCGCGGCGAGGTCGGCGACGATGTGCACCTCGCGGTAGCGCATGTCGACCTTCTCGCGGTCCTCGCCGACCGAGCCGTTCTTGCACACCCAGACGCCGTTGATGGCGACATTGAGCTGGTCCGGCTCGAAGGCGGCGCTCGTGGTGCCGATCGCGGAGAGGACCCGGCCCCAGTTGGGGTCCTCGCCGTGGATCGCGCACTTGAGGAGGTTGTTGCGGGCGATGGAGCGGCCCACCTCGACGGCGTCCGCCTCGCTGGCCGCGTTGATCACCTCGACCTTGATGTCCTTGCTGGCGCCTTCGGCGTCGCCGATGAGCTGCCGGCCGAGGTCCGCGCACACCGTCTCCACGGCGGCGGCGAACTCCTCGTACCCGGGGGTGATGCCGGAGGAGCCGGAGGCGAGCAGCAGGACGGTGTCGTTGGTGGACATGCAGCCGTCGGAGTCGACCCGGTCGAAGGTGACCTTGGTGGCGGAGCGCAGGGCGCGGTCCAGGGTCTCGCTGTCGAGGTCGGCGTCGGTGGTGAGGACGACCAGCATGGTGGCGAGGCCCGGCGCGAGCATGCCGGCGCCCTTGGCCATGCCGCCGACGGTCCAGCCGTCCTTGGTGACGACCGAGGTCTTGTGGACGGTGTCGGTGGTCTTGATGGCGATGGCGGCCTTCTCGCCGCCGTGCTCGGAGAGCTGGGCCGCGGCCGTCTCGACGCCGGGGAGCAGCTTGTCCATGGGGAGCAGGACACCGATGAGTCCGGTGGAGCAGACGGCGACCTCGATGGCGCCCCGGCCGAGTGCCTCGGCGACCTTCTCGGCGGTGGCGTGGGTGTCCTGGAAGCCCTTGGGGCCCGTACAGGCGTTGGCGCCGCCGGAGTTGAGGACGACCGCGGAGACCTGGCCGCTCTTGAGCACCTGCTCGGACCACTGCACCGGTGCGGCCTTCACGCGGTTGGAGGTGAAGACGCCCGCGGCGGCACGGCGGGGCCCCTCGTTGACCACGAGGGCCAGGTCCGGGTTGCCGTTCTCCTTGATCCCGGCGACGATGCCTGCCGCCGTGAATCCCTTCGCTGCCGTCACGCTCACGGCGCAACTCCGATCGTCGTCAGCCCGGTGGACTCGTCGAGACCCAGGGCGATGTTCATGCTCTGGACGGCACCGCCCGCGGTGCCCTTGGTGAGGTTGTCGATGGCGCTGATCGCGATGATGCGGTCCACCTCCGCGTCGTACGCGACCTGCACCTGAACGGCGTTGGAACCGTAGACGGACGCCGTCGCGGGCCACTGGCCCTCGGGGAGCAGGTGGACGAACGGCTCGTCGGCGTAGGCCTTCTCGTACGCGGCCCGCAGGGACTCCGCCGTGACGCCGGGCCTGGCCGAGGCGCTGCACGTGGCGAGGATGCCGCGGGGCATCGGGGCCAGCGTCGGTGTGAAGGAGACCCGCACGGTTTCGGCGGCCACCCCGCTGAGGTTCTGGATCATCTCGGGGGTGTGCCGGTGGCCGCCGCCGACGCCGTAGGGCGACATGGAGCCCATGACCTCGCTGCCGAGCAGGTGCGGCTTGGGCGCCTTGCCCGCGCCGGAGGTGCCGGACGCGGCGACGATCACCGCCTCGGGCTCGGCGAGTCCGGCCGCGTAGGCCGGGTACAGGGCGAGGGAGACGGCGGTGGGGTAGCAACCGGGCACCGCGATGCGCTTGGACCCCTCCAGCGCGGCGCGGGCACCCGGCAGTTCGGGCAGGCCGTAGGGCCAGGTGCCGGCATGCGCGGAGCCGTAGAACCGCTCCCAGTCGGCCGGGTTCTTCAGCCGGAAGTCGGCGCCCATGTCGATCACGAGAACGTCGGGGCCGAGCTGTTCGGCGACGGCCGCGGACTGCCCGTGCGGCAGCGCCAGGAAGACCACGTCGTGCCCGGCGAGCGCCTCGGGGGTGGTCTCGTCCAGCACCCGGTCGGCCAGCGGCAGCAGATGCGGCTGGAGCGCGCCGAGCCGCTGTCCGGCGTTCGAGTTTCCGGTCAGCGCACCGATCTCGACCTCGGGGTGTGCGAGGAGCAGGCGCAGGACTTCGCCGCCCGCGTATCCGCTCGCTCCGGCCACCGCCGCACGTACCGCCATGTCATCCTCCTCTTGATGGCATGACTATACGTATCGCCGCAGTTTTATGCAACGCCCGTGGCTGTCCGCACACCGGCGGACGCGACCGTGGGGCCGCCGCCGCCGGCGCCAGGTCCCGCATGGGGGCGGCCGGCGATCAGGAAATCGGTCGGGCGTTTCAGGGAAAAGCGACCCGGTCGCGCCGAGCGGAAATGACTTCAAGGAGTTTCAAGGAATTTCAGGGAATGAGGTCTTTCGTACGTTCCCCTTCGGTCGCCGTCACCAGGAAATCCGGGCGAGGTGCGCGCCGGCGGCGGACGGCGGGAATGGCGGTGAGCAGGACGAAGGCAATCAGTGAGACCGCCCCGACAGCCGTGCCCAGCCGCAGGCCGGGTGGGCGGAAGGTGCAGGTGAGGCTGGTCGACGTACCGTCCAGGGGGACGGCGACGAGCCCGTGGTGGTTCAGCGCGGGCCGGGCCGGGCCGTCGCCCGTGGCGCACCGCCAGCCGGCGATCCGGGGCGCGGCGAGCACCGCGATCCCCTTGCTGTGGGCGGGGAGCACGGCCCGTACCGTGCCGTCGGAGACGGTCACGTCGGTGGCTCCCGTGGCCGTCAGCCGGGCGGCGGCCGTACTCAGCCGGGCGGTGTCGAGGCAGCCGACAGCACCGGCGGAGATGCTGCTGGGGCGGTTCGGGGTCAGCTGGATGCGGACCTGTCCGGAGGCGGGGGTGCGGCCGAGCGGTGCCATGGGGGCGCGGTTGCGCGGGTACGACGAATCGAACCGGGCGGCGGCCCCGGAGAACCGCGCGGTGCCCGAGAAGTACGGTGCCCACAGATGCACCTGGGTCCCGGCCGGGCAGCGGGCCGTGACCGTCGGCCGGGTCCGGGCGTTGCCGGTGCCGACCTGGCCGTCCGCGACCGGCCTGCCGGTGTCGTCGTACACGGTGACGCGGGGCACGGTGTAGACGCGGGTGCCGAGCAGCAGTTCCTGGTTGCGGTACGGCGACGGCCCGAAGGGCGCCGGGTCGGACGCGGGCCGTACGGTCACCAGGGGCGGCACGGCCCGCCGGGTGACGGTCGACGGGCCGTCGTCCGCCGGCCGGTGGGTCCGGTGCGGGTCCGGCGGGTTGTGGACCCGGGCGCCGACGGAGAACACGACGTCGGTGACGGCGTTGTCCAGGCTCTGCAGACTGCGCCCGCCCGAGGTCCAGCCGCCGCCGAGTGCGGTGAGGGTGCGGTAGAGGACGTCCGAGGTGAAGCTGCTGTAGTACTGGGCACCCTGACCGCCCACCAGCAGTGGGTCGTTGGCGACGGTCTGCTCGCGGCCGGGGTCGGTACGGTACCGGGGCCAGCCGTCGGCACCGGCGATCGCCGCCGCCTGCCGGTCCTGCCGCTGCCCCCAGGGCGCGTAGTCGTCCAGCAGCTCCAGCCGGAGCTTCGTGGTGTCCGCGGAGGTGACGGCCGCCTCCCCCGCCTGCGCGCCCAGCAGGATGACGACGGCCAGGCCGGCGAGCCGGGTGCGCGGCCCGGCGCGGTACAGCAGGGCGAGTCCGCCCAGGGTGCCTGCGACGGCGAGCAACAGCACCGGCCAGGTCGCCGGGCGGACCAGCGTGCTGCGGCTGGCGACGGCGGTGATCAGGGCGAGCAGCGCGGTCGCGGCGCCGAGGGCGCGCCAGTCGGGCGGGCCGTACGCCAGGGCGTGCCAGGCGGCGATGACCAGCAGCCCGCACAGCACGAAGGTCTGCCGGTAGGAGCTGCCCTGCGGGACGGCGAAGGCGTGCCAGGCCAGGCTGGTGGGCGCCCACTGGAGCGACAGGGTGACCGCGAGCACCAGGGCCGTCCAGCCCGCGCGGACCCGGCCGGGGACCGCGCGGTGGAAGGGCAGCGCGAGGGCGAGGACGAGGGCGGTGATGCCGACGTAGAGGCCTGGGGTGCCGAAGCCGTACGTCGTCGGCAGCAGCCGGGCGAGCAGATCGTCGGCCGGCGCCCGCGTGAACTGCCGGAAGTGGCCGGGAGAGGCGTGCTTGGTCCCCAGGTAGATGACGATGGCGAGCGGGGCGGCCAGGCCCATGCCGAGGACGGCGGTGAGGACGGCACGGCCGGCCGTGGCGAGGGCCTCGCGGCGGGAGGGGCGGGCGAGCAGCAGGCGCAGCAGCAGGACCAGGCCGGCGCCGAGGGTGGCCATGTAGGCGGTGTAGAAGTTGGCGATCCAGGCGAGGGCGACGAGGAGCACACCGGCCGCCCGGCGGCGCCGCCCGAGGGTCCACTCGCCGACCAGGCACAGCAGCGGCAGGGCGATCAGGCCGTCGAGCCACATCAGGTTGTAGTCGGCGTCCGCCAGGGTCCAGCCGCACAGCGCGTACGACGCCCCGAGCAGACCCGCCGCCCACCAGCGGCCGGGGCGCAGCGTCAGCAGGAGCCAGGCCATGGCGGCCGCGGCGCAGGCGATCTTCAGGACCGTGATGACGTAGACCGCGAGGTCGATCTCGTCCCGGGGGAAGAGGGCGACGAGGAGCGCGAACGGGCTGCCGACATACATGCCGAGGTCGGGCAGGAAGCTGGCGCCGTACCCGGACTGCCAGTTGACGAGGAGGCCGCCGTCGGTGTGGCCGTGCAGCAGGTCCCAGAGGTGGGCGTGGTAGGGCACGTACTGGTTGCCCAGGTCGTTGACGGTGCGGGTGCGGGGGCCGAAGGGAAAGCTGCGGGCGAGGACGCCGGCGGCGCAGTACACCGTGGCCGCGACGGCCGCGGCGAGCAGGGCGGCGGCGCGTGCGGGCTTACGGCACCCGTCGGGCGAGGCGGTGCGGTCCATCGAGCGGAAGTCCTCAGCGAATTCTTCGAGATCTCGGAAATTTCGCCGACTTAGACAGGGCGGCTTTATGAATGGTTGTGCCCTCGCCGGAAAAAGGCGCCACCGGATCGGACATGGCGAAGATACGGTGAATTCTGGGGGCCTTGGGGAAACGGCGGATTTCAGCCGGGTGAGATCAGGGTGAATGGCCCTTTCGGGCGGCGTAGGCCCGGGCCGCCCGGACCCGGTTGCCGCACTGGGTGGTGCACCAGCGGCGGGCGCCGTGGGAGCGCAGGAACCAGCGGGCGCAGCCCTGGGCGGCGCACTCGGTGAGCTGACCGGCGTCGGCGCCGGTGAGCAGGTCGGTGGCGTCCTCGGCGAGCTGGGAGAGCGCGGCGGCGGCCGGGTTGCCGGTGTCGGGGACGTCGGCGCGGCGGGGGCCGTCGGCGGTCCAGGCGAGCCGGGGGGTGGCGGGGGCGGCTGCGAGGGCGGCGTTCAGGGTGTCGAGGGCGTCGGCGGCGGGAGGTGTCCCGGCGGCGCGGGCCTCGAACAGGCCGCGCAGCGCCTCGCGGAGACTGCGCAGCCGGCCGGACTGCCTGCCGTTGAGATCGACCCGGTCGGGCAGCAGCTCGTGCCGGACGAGCCACAGATGGGCGGCCTCGGTGTCGTCGAGCAGGTCGACCCGGCCGTGGCTGACGGTGAACCGGGTGTTGACGAGCGCCAGCGCGACGTAGCGGTCCTCGCCGGGGACCGGGAGCTGATGCAGGTAGACGGGGGCCTCATGATCCATGTTCTCATGGTAATCCTTGCGATTCTCCGTGAGGAGGGCTTAGCGTGCCTCACGGAGAACTTCCGAAAATGCCGTGAGACATGAGAGGTGGACCGCCGTGGCCTTCGACGTGGACGCGCTGCGCAAGGACTTCCCGATCCTGGAGCGGACCCTGGACGGTGGCGTGCCGCTCGTCTACCTGGACTCCGGTGCCACCACGCAGAAACCTCTCCAGGTCCTGGACGCCGAGCGGGATTTCTACCTGACCCGCAACGCGGCCGTGCACCGCGGGGCGCACCAGCTCGCGGGCGAGGCCACGGAAGGCTACGAGCAGGCGCGGGCCACGGTGGCCCGGTTCATCGGGGCCGCCGCCGACGAGGTGGTCTTCACCCGGAACACCACCGAGGGCATCAACCTCGTCGCCTACGCGCTGGGCAACGCCGGCCGGCTCGGTCCGGGCGACCGGATCGTGGTGACGGAGATGGAGCACCACGCGAACCTCGTCCCCTGGCAGCAGCTGGCCGAGCGGACCGGGGCGCGGCTGGACTGGTTCGGCCTCACCGACGAGGGCCGGCTCGATCTGTCCCGGGCCGACGAGCTGCTGGACGAGCGCACCAAGGTGCTCGCCCTCACCCACCAGTCCAACGTCCTCGGCACGCTCAACCCGGTGCGCGAACTGGCCGACCGCGCCCATGCGTTCGGCACCCTGGTGGTCGTGGACGGAGCCCAGTCGGTGCCGCACCGCCCGGTCGACGTCACGGACCTGGGCGCGGACTTCCTCGCCTTCTCCGGGCACAAGATGCTCGGCCCGAACGGCGTCGGTGTGCTGTGGGGCCGGGCGGAGCTGCTCGCGGGTCTGCCGCCGTTCCTCACCGGCGGCTCGATGATCGAGATCGTGGAGATGGACCACAGCACCTTCCTGCCCCCGCCCCAGCGCTTCGAGGCGGGCGTGCCGGTGACCTCCCAGGCGGTGGGTCTGGCGGCGGCGGTGGAGTACCTGGAGCGCCTGGGCATGGCGGAGGTGGCGGCGTACGAGGACACGCTCACCGCCCGCGCCCTGGCCCTGCTCGCCGAGGTCCCGGGCGTCCGGATCGTCGGCCCGTCCGGCCTCGCCGACCGGGGCTCGGCCGTCTCGTTCACGGTCGACGGCATCCACCCGCACGACGTCGGCCAGGTGCTGGACGACCGGGGCGTGGCCGTCCGCGTCGGCCACCACTGTGCCCGCCCGATCGTGCGGCGCTACGGCATCCCGGCGACGACCCGGGCGAGCTTCTACGTCTACAACACCCTGGCCGAGGTGGACGCCCTGGTGGAGGGTGTGCGGGCGGCTCAGCGGTACTTCGGGGTCTGATCACGCTTGCGTTGGAGTGTGCTCCAACTCCTACGGTTCCGGTCATGAACAACGGACAGAGCACCACCCGTGAAGAGCGCTTCGCCCACGGCCTGGAGGTCCTGCAGAAGGTCGACGGTGAGGCCGGGCAGCGGGTCGTCGACTCGCTCGCGGACATCAGCCCCGAGCTGGGCCACCAGATCGTCGCCTGGGCCTTCGGGGAGATCTACGACCGGCCCGGACTCGCCCCGCGCGACCGGCAGCTGGTCACCCTGGGCATGCTCACCGCGCTCGGCGGCTGCGAGGCCCAGCTGGACGTGCATGTGAACGCGGCCCTGAACGTGGGCCTCACGGCGGAGCAGATCACGGAGGCGCTGCTGCACTCCGCCGTGTACTGCGGCATACCGAAGGCGCTGAACGCCACCTTCGCCGCGAAGAAGGTCTTCGCCGAGCGTGGGCTACTGCCCCTCGGACAGCAGCCCACCCAGGAGACGCCGGCTACGTCTGCTTGATCACCTCTGCTTGATCCTCAGGAAGGTGACCGGGGACGCCGGGAAGACCGGTCGTGGCGAGCAGAACGGCGCTCGCTCCCAGACCGAGTCTCCAGCGGGCGGTGCGTGACATGGATACTCCGCGGCTCTGAGGTGTCCGGACAACAGATTGTTCGAAATATCAGACACTGGTCAGCACTTCGAACGCACGGTAAGAGGAGGGATGCGAGCACGTCAATGGGGCGAACGCGGCGACCCGTAAGCTCGACCCATGGATGTGCAGCCGCGGTACTGGCCCGTCGGCGATGTGCTGGCGTACCTGGCCGGGCGCTGGCGCGTCGAGCGGAGCGTGCGGGATCGGGCGAGCGGGGACGAAGGGCACTTCACGGGAGTGACCGTCTTCAGCGCGCTGGACGACGGCGGCCTGCTGCACGAGGAGTCCGGGGACTTCACCTGGCAGGGCGTGACCCGGCCCGCGACACGAACGCTGCGATTCCTGCCCGGGTCCGTGCCGGGCACGGCTGACGTGCGGTTCGCCGACGGGCGGCCCTTCCACGAGCTGGACCTGAGCACGGGGTGGTACGTCGCCGGCCATCCGTGCGCGGCCGACTTCTACCGCGGCGTGTTCACCGTGCGGGACGCCGACCACTGGCGCACCGTGTGGGGGGTCGGCGGCCCGGCGAAGGATCTGCTGCTGACCACCGACTATGTGCGCGAGGGCTGAGCGGGGACGCCGTCGAAGCGGAGGTTCCAGCGGCCCGCGCGGCCGGTGACGGTGGTCGTGGACAGCGGGCGCACGTCGATGTTCCAGTAGCTCGCGGGCGGCGCCTTCAGTGCGTAGACCAGGGCCGCGCGGACCACGGCGGGCTCGGCGACGGCGACGATCCGGCCGCCGTCCCCGACCGGCCGGGTGTCCAGCCAGCCGCCCACCCGGGAGATGAAGGCCAGCAGGGACTCGCCACCGTGCGGAGTGCCGCACGGATCGGCGAGCCAGGCGTCCACCGCGTCCGGCTCACGGGCCATCGCCTCACCCAGGGTCAGCCCGCGCCAGCGGCCCATGTCGCAGTCGCGCAGGGCGAGCTGGACCAGCGGGGCGTACCCCAGGGCGTCGCCGGTGGCCCGGCTGCGCGGGGTCGGCGAGCAGTAGCGCAGCTCGGCGGCGGCCAGCGGCAGCAGCTCACCGGCCGCACGCTGCACCTCGTCCCAGCCGCCCTGGTCCAGCGGCCGGTCGTCCTCGAACCGCTCCGCGAGCAGCGGGGTGCTGCGCGCGGCGGCGACGAACGTCACCCTCAGTGGCATGCGGTGATGGTGGGCCGAGGGAGAGCGCAGGTCAAGGGGTGTTACCTGCGAGTTACGGCGGATATGTGGGCGCTCACCCGAAAGTTCTTCACGTGAAGAGGTGGATCATCCACTGCTCGGGACGCTCCAGCGGCTGGAAGCCGGCCTTCTCGTACACCCCGTGCGCGTCGTGGGTGGCGAGCAGCATGCGGCGCAGGCCGTACGGCTTGAGGTGGTCGCGGATGCGGCCGACGAACGCCGTGCCGACGCCCTTGCCGCGCACCGACGGGTCGACGTACACATCGGCGAGCCACGCGAACAGCGCCTCGTCGGTGACCACGCGCGCGTACGCCACCTGCGCCCCCGAGGCCCGGTCGTACACCCCGAAGTTCAGCGAGGACGCCATCGCCCGCTCATGCTTCTCGCGCGGCCGGCCGATCGCCCAGTAGGCGTCGGTCGACAGCCAGGTGTGGACGCGGTCGACGTCGACGCGGGCGGTGTCGGCGGAGAACTCGTAGCCGTCGGGGAGTTCGGGCGTATCGCTCATCGGCCGATGATCGCAGAAGTGTCCGTGCCACCTGACATCCTTTTTCCCATGAACGGGATCACGACCGCCGCCGACTACGGCTGGCTCAAGGAGCGGTACCAGGGCCTCCTGGAGGCCTACTGCCTCACACTGGTGGAGAACATCACGCCCGATCAGCTGCTGCGGGAGCTTCGGGCGGAACCCGAGGGGCGGGTGACCGGGGTGGCGGAGCTGGCCGAGCCGTCGTACGACGCCTGGGACGAGTACGAGGACGAGAAACTGCTCGTCGGCGTCGCGGCCGTCGGCGACTGGACGCTGATGGTCGAGTACAACGGGTACGTCGGCAACCGCTCGGAACTGATGGATCCCGTCTGCCGGGGCCGTACGGTGGTCTCCCACTTCCGGAACGTCAACGCGGTGGACAGTTTCTCCTGGTCGCAGGACGGCGTGACACGTCTCGGCTTCGAGCCGCTGTTCCCCGCTCAGCGCCATGGCAGCGACCCTGACGCCTGCCTCACCGAGATGCGGGAGGCCGGCTTCGACCTGCGTTCCGACGACGAGCGGGACTTCGCCGGGCACACCGAGGCCGCCTTCGCGCTCGCCGAGCGGATCACCGGGGTGCGGCTGACCCCGGAGCTGTTCGAGGAGCTGGAGATCACCTGCGGCCTGGTGACCCTTCCCTAGAGCACCTCCTCGCACGCCGCCCGCAGCCGCCGTACGCCCTCCGCGATCTCCCCGGTCCCGGCGACCGCCGCGAAGCTCAACCGCAGGTGGGCCGCGGGGGGTTCGGCGCTGAAGTAGGGGCGGCCGGGGGTGATGGCGACACCCGCGCGCAGGGCGGCGGCGGTGAGGGCCGCCTCGTCGGCGCCGTCGGGCAGGCGCAGCCAGAGGTGGTAGCCGCCGGACGGGACGTGGGGCAGGGCGAGTTCGGGCAGGTGCCGGGCGAGACCGGCCGTCATGGCGTCGCGCCGCTCCCTCAACTCGGCCGAGAGCGCCCGCAGATGGCGGGGCCAGGCCGGGGAGCCGACCAGTTCCAGGGCCGCCTCCTGCAGCGGCCGGGGCACAAAGAAGCTGTCCACGACCTGGATGGCGCGCAGCCGTTCCAGCACCGGGCCGTGCGCGGCCAGGGCGCTCACCCGGAAGCTGGGCGAGGTCGCCTTGGTCAGCGAGCCGACGTGCACGACGACGCCGTCGAGGTCGTCGGCGGCCAGCGGGCGGGGCAGGGGGCCGGCGTCGGCGTGCACGAGGCGCCGGACGAAGTCGTCCTCGACGACGAACGCGCCGGCCTCGCGGGCGATGCGCAGCACCTCGGCCCGCCGGTCCGGGGCGAGGACGGCGCCGGTCGGGTTCTGGAAGAGGGGCTGGCAGACGAACACCCGGGCGCCGCTGGCCCGGAAGGCGTCGGCGAGCAGGCCGGGCCGTACGCCGTCGGGGTCCACGGGCACCGGCACCGGGCGCAGCCCGGCCGCGCGGGCGAGGGCCAGCATGCCGGGGTAGGTCGGTGACTCCACGAGCACGGGGGCGCCGGGCGGGGCGAGCGCGCGCAGGGCGGTGGCCAGGGCGGACTGCCCGCCGGCCGCGATCAGCACCTCGGCCGCCGTGACGGCACCGCCGATCCCCCGCGCGAACCACTCGCGCAGCTCGGGCAGCCCCTCCAGCGGCGGCCTGCCCCAGGCGCCGGGCCGCCGTCCGGCCCGGGCCAGGGCGGCCGCCATGGCCCGCTCGGGCTGGAGGGAGGGATGCAGATAGCCGCCGCTGAACTCCAGCACCCCGGGCGGCGGGGTGGCCAGCGAGACCGTGACCCCGGAGGCGTCCACCGTGCGCGGTACGAGCTCGGCGGCGCCGTCGGCGCTCAGTGCGACCTCCTGCCAGGAGGTGTCCCCGGCCGGCGGCTCCGTGGCCCGCGGCCGGGCGCGGAAGGCACCGGCGCCGGGCCGGGTGACCACCAGCCCCTCGGCGGCCAGCTGGGCCAGCGCCCGCGAGACGGTCACCGGGCTCACCCGGAACCGCTCGACCAGGGCCCGGCTCGACGGGAGCTTTCCACCGGGAGAGTAGCGGTCCAGATCCCGTCGGAGCCATTCCGCCAGCTCACTCACACTGCTACGCTCATGCATGAAGACACAGAGTAGCGCTACTGTCCCGAGCTCGATAGCGGTCACCGTCCCGCGCGAGCGGCATGGCCTCGGTACGGCCCTCGCCTTCCTCGGCGTCGCCTCCTTCTCTCTGACCTTCCCGGCCACCGCCTGGGGGCTGGAGGGATTCGGCCCGTGGTCGCTGGTGGCCGCGCGCTGCGTCCTCGCGGCACTGGTCGCGGGCGGCTGTCTGCTCGCTCTGAAGGTCCCGCTGCCGGATCGACGGCATCTGCCGGGGCTCGCGGTCGTGGCGGCCGGCGTGGTGCTGGGCTTCCCGATGCTGACCACGCTCGCCCTGCAGACCTCCACCACCGCGCACGCCGCCGTCGTGGTGGGGCTGCTGCCGCTGACCACCGCGGTGCTGTCGGCCGTGCGCATGGGCAGCCGCCCCTCGCGCCGGTTCTGGCTGGCCGCGCTCGCGGGGGCCGCGGCCGTGGTCGCCTTCACCCTCACCCAGAGCGGCGGCGCGCTGACGGCCGCCGACGGCTACCTTTTCGCGGCCCTGCTGGTGTGCGCCGCCGGATACACCGAGGGCGGCCGGCTGGCCCGGGTGATGCCGGGCTGGCAGGTCATCGGCTGGGCGCTGGTGCTGTGCACGCCGCTGACCGTCCCGGCCGCCGCGGTGGCGCTGTCCTACGAGCCCGTCCAGCTCACCTGGCACGGGATCGCCGGTCTGCTGTGGGTGGCGCTGGGCTCGCAGTTCCTCGGCCTGGTCGTCTGGTACCGGGGGATGGCGGCCATCGGCATCCCGCGGGCCAGCCAGTTGCAGTTGGCTCAGCCGCTGCTCACACTGGTGTGGTCGGCGCTGCTGCTGGGCGAGCACTTCACGGCGGCCGCTCCCCTGACTGCCGTCGCCGTCCTCGTGTGCATCGCCGTCACACAGCGGTCGTGATCGTGAGGAGGGCCTGCGAGATGCGCGCATCCAAGGGCGACCACCTGATTCAGCACGGCAGGGTGGTCGGTCAGCACGACCAGGAATCAGAAGTGGTCGAAGTACTCGGTCCCGAGGGCAACCCGCCCTACCGCGTCCAGTTCCAGGACGGACACCAGGCGATCCTGTCCCCCGGACCCGACTGCCAGGTCAAGCACAAGGAAGAACCACAGCGCTAGCTCACCGCGGTGGCTTCGCCGGTCGCTCGTAGTGATCGGCGACCACGCGTGCCATCGCACCGATCGGATCGGCCGCCACGTCCTTGGCCGCGAAGAAGACGTGCCCGCGCACCTGCGGGTACCGCGCGGCGAGCGTGAGGTGCCGGGACAGCTCGACGGGGTCCTGCCAGGCTGGCGGCTGCCCGGCGGCCCCCGCCTTGTACAGGGCCTCACCGATGTACAGGTGCGTCCCGGTGCCCTGCGCGACCGAGGCCCACCAGTCGGCCAGCTTCGCGTAGTCGGCGGCGGCGAAGCCGATGTTCCAGTAGATCTGCGGGACGACGTAGTCGATCCAGTGCTCGCGGACCCAGCGCCGGGTGTCGGCGTACAGGTCGTCGTAGGTCTGCGCGCCCGCCTGGGTGTCCGAGCCGCGCGGGTCGGTCGAGGCGTTGCGCCACACCCCGAAGGGGCTGATCCCGAACCGGGTGCCGGGCCGGGTCCGCCTGATGCCGTCGGCCATCTCCTCGACGAGCCTGTTGATGTTGTCCCGCCGCCAGTCGGCCCGGCTGCCGAAGGCGCCGCCGTAGCGGTCGTAGGCGTCATCGTCGTCGAAGGTCTGCCCGGCGACCGGGTAGGGGTAGAAGTAGTCGTCGAAGTGGACGGCGTCGACCGGGTACCGCGCGACCGCGTCGAGCATGGCCCGCTGGACGAAGGCGCGGACCTCGGGCAGGCCGGGGTTGTAGTAGAGCCTGCCGCCGTACGGCACCACCCAGTCGGGGTGCTTGCGGGCCGGGTGCGAGGGGGCCAGCCGGCCGGGGTCGGTGTGGTTCGCGATCCGGTACGGGTTGAACCAGGCGTGCAGCTCCAGGCCCCGGGCGTGGGCCTCGCGCACGGCGGTGCCCAGCGGGTCCCAGCCCGGGTCCTTGCCCTGGGTGCCGGTGAGGTACTCGGACCAGGGCTCGTACGGGGACGGCCACAGGGCGTCGGCGGTGGGCCGGACCTGGAACATCACCGTGTTCAGCCGGTCCCGGACCGCCTTGTCGAGATGGACGATCAGCTCCGCGCGCTGGTCGGCGGCCGGCAGGCCGGGCTGTGACGGCCAGTCCCGGTTGGCGACCGTGGCGACCCACACACCGCGCATCTCGGCCCTCGGCCGGTGATCGGGCCCCTCGGTACGCGGTACGGCCCTCGCGCCGGGCGCCGTGACCAGGGACGACAGCACCGCCAGCGTGAAGGCCCGCCGTGCCAAGTGCCCCATCCGTACACCCCCATACGCTGCGGATCCGCTCCGTCACGGATCGTTCCGCGCTCCAGGATGCCCCTACCCACGCGATCGATCATCGATACTTGGCGGTAACGTGCACGATCGGAGCAGGCGCCGAAACCCGGAGGTCCTGCGAGTGCCGTAGATCAGCGAAGGGGTCGATGTGACGGGCATCCCAGCGGGAGACATTGCGCGCGTCGGAGTCGTGGGCTGCGGCCAGATGGGCGCGGGCATCGCCGAGGTGTGCGCCCGCGCCGGACTGGACGTGAAGGTCGCCGAGACCACCGGCGAGGCCCTGGAGATCGGCCGCACCCGGCTGTACAACTCCCTGGCCAAGGCCGCCCAGCGCGGCAAGATCACCGAGGAGGAGCGGGACGCCACGCAGGCGCGGCTCAGCTTCACCACGGACCTCGGCGAGTTCGCCGACCGCGACCTGGTGATCGAGGCCGTGGTGGAGAGCGAGCCGGTGAAGACGGAGATCTTCCAGGTGCTCGACCAGGTGGTGACCCGCCCGGACGCGATCCTCGCCTCCAACACCTCCTCGATCCCGCTGGTGAAGCTGGCGGTCGCCACCTCCCGCCCGGACCATGTCGTCGGCATCCACTTCTTCAACCCGGCCCCGGTGCAGCAGCTGGTCGAGCTGATCCCGGCGCTGACCACCTCCGAGGGCACCCTCAGCCGCGCCCAGCTCTTCGCCGAGAAGGTGCTCGGCAAGCACGCCATCCGTGCCCAGGACCGCTCCGGCTTCGTGGTCAACGCACTGCTCGTGCCCTACCTGCTCTCCGCGATCCGGATGTTCGAGTCGGGCATCGCCAGCCGCGAGGACATCGACAACGGCATGGAGATGGGCTGCGCCCACCCGATGGGCCCGCTGAAGCTGTCCGACCTGATCGGCCTGGACACCATCGTCTCCATCGCGAACAGCATGTACGCCGAGTACAAGGAGCCCCTGTACGCCGCTCCCCCGCTGCTCCAGCGCATGGTCGAGGCGGGCCGGCTGGGCCGGAAGACCGGGTCGGGCTTCTACACCTACGGCTGATTACTCCCTGCGACGCCTGGGCCCGGCACCGGAACTCGGTGCCGGGCCCATCTGTTTCACTCCCCGTGTGCGCGCCGGGCTCGCATATGCCCGTCGCACACGCTCCCCGTGCGCCCACCAGGCGAGTTGACTCTTCATGCCCATGCAACGGATGTGGAGGACCACATTCGGCCACAGAGAGGAATGAAACCGTGACCACCGATTCCGATCATTCCGTGGTCCAGGAAGAACTCGCAGAGTTACGTCGCCGCCTCGACGTCGCGTACGCCCGGGTCGAGGGAGGTCTGGCACTGCTCAGTCACCGCACCAAGGAGACCGCCAAGGAAGTGGACGAGCTGAACTCCCGGATGATCTCCCTGGAACACGCGCGCTGGCCACTGCCCTCGCTCGCCGCCCTCACGGCCCTCGGAGCCCTCGTCGTGACGGTCTGGCAGGCACTGGCCCGCTAGCCTTCGGCGAGCCTGAGGTGGTGCAACAGCAGTAACGCGGCCGCCATGTTGGCGGCCGGGACCTCCCCACGGGCGATCAGATCCGGCACGAGTTTGAGCGGTACCCATTCCCGCCGGTCCGACTCGAAGTCGTCCACGGGATGTCCGACGTACTCGCCCCGGTCGGACCAGTAGATGTGGTGCCGGGCGTCGGAGAGGCCGTTGGACGGCTCCACGGTCATGAGGTGGTGCAGGGGCCCCGGCCGCCAGCCGGTCTCCTCCTCCAGTTCCCGGGCGGCCGCCACGGCGATGTCCTCGCCGTCCTCGACGACACCCGCGGGCAGTTCCCAGCCCCAGCTGTCGGTGATGAAGCGGTGCCGCCACAGCAGCAGCACCTCGCCCGCCTCGTTGACGACCGTGGCCACGGCCACCGGCCGCAGCCGGATCAGGAAGTGGTCCAGATGCCGGCCGTCCGGCAGCTCGACATCAGCGAGATTGACGCTGAACCAGCGATTTGCGTACACAGTTTGTTCGTTCTGCTTCGTCCACTGCACGGTTCTGCCACCTTCCGCCGAGTAAGTGGCAATATCGCAGCAGGGACGGAGTACCCACAGAGGGCCTGCACCGGGCCTACAGCGGTACGCGCAGTGCCCCGTCGATGAGTTCCGCGGCCTCGGCGGTACCGGCCGAGCCGCAACTCACCAGGTGCTCGCGTACCGCGCGGAGTCTGTCGCGCAGCCGCTGGGACTCCATTCCGCGGGCCTGCTCGGCCATCTGCACGGCGGTCGCCACCGCCTTGTCGGCCTGTCCCTGGCGCAGTTCGATCGTGCAGAGCATGGCGAGCCGGTGCACCCGCCCCCGGTCGTGGGCGGGGTTGTCGACGGCGGCCGCCGCGTGCTCCCGGGCGGCGGCGATCTCACCGAGGCTGAGCAGCGCCTCGGCCACCTGCACATTGACCAGGCCCGGCTGCACATAGCCGGTCTCGTCGGGCTCGTACCCGCGCCGGATCCGCTCGGCGGCCGTCTCCGCGCGCCGGATGCACGCCAGCGCGCTGCCGGCGTCGCCGAGATGGGCGTACGCCTTGGCCTGCATCGCGTACAGGTCCGAGGCGAGCGCCGGCGTGATGTGCCGGCCGGCGGCCCGCAGCGCGGCCTCCGCGAAGGCGACGGCCTGCCGGTACTCCCGCATGAACAGCGACTGGTTGACCAGCAGCGCTATCACATAGGCGCCGAGTCCCCGGTCCCCACTGGCCTTTGCGAGCCTGAGCGCCTGGTGGAAGTAGCGCTGCGCGAGTCCGTGCGCGTCGGAGTCATAGGCGCAGATACCGGCGACGGCGACCAACCCGCCCGTCGCCCGGTGCAGTTGGCGCCCGGTCGCGTCGGTGTAGCTGCCCCGCAGCAGCGGCGCCGCCTCGGCGTTGAGGAAGCCGACGATCCGGGTGCGGGTCGCGATACCGCCGGCCTTGCGGTACATCTGCTCGTAGTGCGCCCGCGCGGCGCGCAGCATCTCGATGTCGGCCGTGGTCACCCGGTGCCGGCCACCGCGTGACACGTCCACGTCCTCGGGCGGGTTCTCCCACTCCCACACCGGCATGACCGCCGGGGTCCCGG
Source organism: Streptomyces camelliae (assembly GCF_027625935.1). Classification (NCBI taxonomy): domain Bacteria; kingdom Bacillati; phylum Actinomycetota; class Actinomycetes; order Kitasatosporales; family Streptomycetaceae; genus Streptomyces; species Streptomyces camelliae. The sequence continues at coordinate 7,361,115 of NZ_CP115300.1, read as the reverse complement.
TGACCGCGGGGGCGCCCAGCACATGCGGCCGCTGCTGTTCGTCCGAGCGCCACAGGGCGGTGGCCCGCTCCACGAAGCCCGACAGCGACCCGGCGTGCGCGGTGCTCGGCTCGCCGGGCACGCCGAGACCGATGTCGTCGAGCGTGACAGGACGATGGAGGCGGCTGGCGAGCACCTCACAGATCAGGTCGGGCACCTGACCTCGTGGCCGCTGGCCTTTCAACCACCGTGCCACGGCGGTGTGTTCGTACCGGAGGGCGAGACCGCGTCTCCGGCCGGCCTGGTTGACATGGGCGGCGAGACCGGCGTGCGAGATGCCCGCCTCGTCCAGGATCGCGTCGAGCAGAGTGTTGGGCTGCATGGAATGCCCCCCGAGTGGCCTGGTGCGGTCAGCGTAGTGGCTCCGCCTTCACACGGGGTGTGAACGGAACACCTGCATCCGCGCTGTGCACGCGGTGTCGCTCAGCGTGTTCTGCCGGTTGACTGGGGTCCCGGCCAAGCTTCCGGCTCCCCCTCGAAAAGCGGCGGCTTGGCCGGGGTGAGCAGCTTGCCCCTCGCTCGTTCGTTCCGCAGGACCAGCAGTGCCACGTCGTCCGTCGGACTGCCCGCCGTGTGGTGCAGGAGAGCCGAGAACAGGGCGCGCAGGAGCGACTGCGGCGACACCGGCTGATCGCCCACGGCCTCCCTGAGTGCCGTCGGCAGGGAGAAGAAGCGGCCCTTGGCGTCCCTGGCCTCCTCGGCGCCGTCCGTGAAAAGGACGAGGGAGTCGCCGGGGAAGAGCCGGCCACAGGCGTGGGCTTCCAGTTCGGTCGGCAAGGGGAAGGGGCCCAGCGGCGGGAGCGGGTCGACGCGGCTGAGCGGCTCCACACGCGTGCCGCTGATCCGGTACGGCCAGGGATGACCGCAGTTGAAGGCGTGCAGCTCGCCGTCCGGGCCGACCTCCAGGAGCAGGACGGTGACGAACTCCTCCGCGACCGGATGTTCGGTGCGGGCCCGCTCGCTCAGGTGGCGGGCGAGGGCGCGGTCCAGCCGGCGGAGCACACGGCCGAGTTCGGGCTCGTCGTGAGCCGCCTCGCGGAAGCTGCCGAGGACGGCGGCGACGGTGCCGAGGGCGGACAGACCGTGCCCTCGTACGTCGCCCATGACCACGCGCACCCCGTGCTCGGTGGCGATCGCCTCGTACAGGTCCCCGCCGACGCAGGCGCCCCGGTCCGCGGACAGCTGGGCGGCGGCGACGTGCAGCCCGCCGAGACGCGGCGGCAGCGGACGCAGTACGACGCTCTGCGCGGCCCGCGCCACCCGGCGGGCCTGCCGCAGCTCACGCAGCAGGGCGCGCCGGACATGGAATATGAGCCCGGTGCCGACGGCGAAGAAGACGGCGCTGGTGACGATGCGCGCCCCGAGCCCGGCCTGCTGGGCCAGCGGACAGCCGAACTTGTACCCGACCGCGACGCCGCCCCAGACCATGGGTAGTACGGCGCCCCGCGCGGTGGGTGCCCGTGCCTTGATACGGATCATGCCTCTGGTCCCCCATGGAGTCCCTGACCGAGCAGACGGACCGACCCCGAAAGGCCGGTCCGATTCTGTCGAGGGCATGGTCCGGGAGGACCGGATCGGCTCCGATTCCCACTCAAATGAGTGAGCCGACCCGAGCCGACTCGCATTTATGCAGCTGGCAGAGGGGTCGGCGCCCCCGAAGGGGCGCGGGGCTGTGCTCAATGTGCGGCCCGCCGCGTGGGCGCGAGCGACCATGACGAACCCGCAGCCGCCGAACGAGCACAGCTCCCCGCCCCGTAGGCGAACTAGCCCCGCAGAACCGCACCCGTACGCTCGCCCGCGAGGGCAACCGCGGCATCCCGGGCAGCAGACGCCTCATCCACGGTCAACGTACGGTCCCCGGCCCGGAAGCGGAGCGCGTACGCCAGCGACTTCCGGCCTTCGCCCAACTGCTCCGCGTTCTCGTACACATCGAACAGCCGGATGGACTCAAGCAGCTCACCCGCACCCTCCCGCAGCGCCGCCTCGACCTCCGCGGCCGGGACGGGCAGGTCGACCACGAGGGCGACATCCTGCGTGGCGACCGGGAACGTGGAGATGCCCGGCGCCTGCGGAACACCGTCGCCGACGGCCTCCAGCGCGTCCAGGTCGAGTTCCATCGCGCAGGTGCGCTCCGGCAGCCCCAGGGCCTTCAGCACGCGCGGGTGCAGCTCGCCCGCGTGGCCCACGACCCGCTCCGCACCGTCGGCGACGATGAGCAGCTCGGCACAGCGGCCGGGGTGCCACGGGCCGTACTGGCCCTTGCGCACGATCAGCTCGGCACCAGCCTCACGGGCGACGGCACGCGCCGCCTCCACCGTGTCGGCCCAGTCCGCCGGACGGCCCTTGCCCCACCAGCCGGCCTGCTCGCGGGCCCCGCTCAGCACCGCGGCCACGTGCCGCGGCTGCTCGGGCAGCACAGCGCCCAGCGCGGCGATCTCCTCGTCGGTCGGACGCCGGTCGACGGGCAGGTGCGTGGCGACGCCCTGCTCCCCGCGCGGGTGGAAGACCAGGCCCGTCTCGAACAGCGCCAGGTCATGGCTGCCCCGGCCGGCGTTGCGCCGCAGCGCGCCGAGCAGGCCCGGCAGCAGCGTCGTACGGAGCGCGGGCTCCTCGTCGCTCAGCGGGTTGACGAGCTTGACGACGCGGCGGGCCGGGTCGTCGGCCTCCAGGCCGAGCTGGTCGAAGACCTGCTCGCCGACGAACGGGTAGTTCGGGGCCTCGACGTAACCCGCGCCGGCCAGGACCCGGCCGACCCGGCGGTGCAGGCGCTGACGGTGGGTCAGGCCGCGGCCCGAGGGGAGCTTGGGCAGCGTGGAGGGCAGGTTCTCGTAGCCCTCCAGACGGATGACCTCCTCGGCGAGGTCGTTCGGGTCGACCAGGTCGGGCCGCCAGGACGGGACGGTGACGATCAGCTCGTCCTGCCCGTAGACGTCGCAGCCGACCTGCTGGAGACGGCGTACGACGGTCTCGCGGCCGTAGTCGACGCCCGCGACCTTGTCCGGGTGGTTCGCCGGGATGCTGATGGTGTGCGGGGCCGAGGGCGCGATGATCTCGGTGACGCCGGCCTCCGCCGTACCGCCGGCGAGGAGGACCAGCAGGTCCACCGTGCGCTGGGCGGCGGCCGCGGCGGCCTGCGGGTCGACGCCGCGCTCGAAGCGGCGGGACGCCTCGGACAGCAGCTTCTGGCGACGGGACGTACGGGCGATCGCGACGGCGTCGAAGTGCGCCGCCTCGATGACCACGTCGGTGGTGCCGTTCACGCCGTTCTCGGTGACCTCGTGGTCGGCGATCTCGGTGTTGGCACCGCCCATGACGCCCGCGAGGCCGATGGGGCCGCGGTCGTCGGTGATGACCAGGTCCTCGGCGTGCAGCTTCCGCTCGACACCGTCGAGGGTGACGATCTTCTCGCCCTCCTGGGCCCGGCGCACGCCGATGGTGCCCTGGACCAGGGACCGGTCGTAGGTGTGCAGTGGCTGGCCCAGCTCCATCATCACGTAGTTCGCGACGTCGACGGCGAGGGAGACCGGGCGCATGCCGACCTTCTGCAGCCGGCGCTGGAGCCAGATCGGGGAGCGGGCCTCGGGGCGCAGGCCGGTGACCGTGCGCGCGGTGAAGCGGTCGCAGCCGAACGGGTCGGTGACCTGGACCGGGTAGCCGTAGGCGTTCGGCGCCGGTACGTCGATCAGGGCCGGGTCGCGCAGCGGCAGGCCGTAGGCGATGGCGGCCTCGCGGGCGACGCCGCGGATGGACAGGCAGTCGCCGCGGTTGGCGGTGACGGCGATGTCCAGGACCTCGTCGACCAGCTCCAGCAGCTCGATGGCGTCCTTGCCGACCTCGGACTCCGGCGGCAGCACGATGATGCCGTGGGTGCCGTCGTCGCCCATGCCCAGCTCGTCGGCGGAGCAGATCATGCCGTGGGACGTCTTGCCGTAGGTCTGGCGGGCGGCGATGGAGAAGCCGCCGGGGAGGGTGGCGCCGGGGAGGACCACGACGACCTTGTCACCGACCTGGAAGTTGCGGGCGCCGCAGACGATCTCCTGGGGCTCGCCGGTGCCGTTGGCCTGGCCGACGTCGACGGTGCAGAAGCGGATCGGCTTCTTGAAGCCCTCCAGCTCCTCGATGGTCAGCACCTGGCCGACGACCAGCGGGCCCTTGAGGTCGGCGCCGAGCTGCTCGACGGTCTCGACCTCCAGGCCGGCCGAGACGAGCTTCTCCTGGACGTCGCGGCCGGTTTCCGTCGCCGGCAGGTCGACGTACTCCCGCAGCCAAGAAAGCGGGACCCGCATCAGATCTCCATCCCGAACGGCCGGGTGAACCGGACGTCACCCTCGACCATGTCTCGCATGTCTTCGACGTTGTGGCGGAACATCAGCATCCGCTCGATGCCGAACCCGAAGGCGAAGCCGCTGTACTTCTCCGGGTCGACGCCGCAGGCGGTGAGCACCCGCGGGTTGACCATGCCGCAGCCGCCGAGCTCGATCCAGCCCTCGCTGGAGCAGGTGCGGCAGGGCCGGTCGGGGTTGCCGACGGACTCGCCCTTGCAGACGTAGCAGAGCATGTCCATCTCGGCGCTCGGCTCGGTGAAGGGGAAGAAGTTCGGCCGCAGCCGGGTCTTCATGCCCTCGCCGAACAGCGACTGGACCATGTGGTCCAGGGTGCCCTTGAGGTCCGCCATGGTCAGGCCCTCGTCCACGGCGAGCAGCTCGACCTGGTGGAAGACGGGCGTGTGCGTGGCGTCCAGCTCGTCGGTGCGGTACACGCGGCCGGGGCAGATCACGTAGACCGGCAGCTCGCGGTCGAGCAGCGAGCGGATCTGGACCGGCGAGGTGTGGGTGCGCAGCACGACACCGGACTCCGTGCCGCCGTCAGGGCCCTGCACGAAGAAGGTGTCCTGCTCGCCGCGGGCCGGGTGGTCCGGGCCGATGTTCAGGGCGTCGAAGTTGAACCACTCGGCCTCGACCTGCGGGCCCTCGGCGACCTCGTAGCCCATGGCCACGAAGATGTCCTCGATGCGCTCCGAGAGCGTGGTCAGCGGGTGCCGGGCGCCGGCCGGGACGCGGTCGTACGGCAGCGTGACGTCGACCGACTCCTCGACCAGGACGCGGGCGTCGCGCTCGGCCTCCAGCTCGGTCTGGCGGCCGGCGAGGGCCTTGTTCACGGCGCCACGGGCCATGCCGACGCGCTTGCCGGCCTCGGCCTTGGCGTGCGGGGGCAGGGCGCCGATCTCGCGGTTGGCGAGGGCCAGCGGGGAGGCCGGGCCGGTGTGGGCGACCTTGGCCTCGTGGAGCGCGTCGAGGGAGTCCGCGGCGGCGAAGGCGGCGAGCGCCTCGTCCCGCATGCGCTCGATCTCTTCCGGTTTCAACGTCTCGACCTCGACAGGGTCGTACGACTTATTGGGTGCCGACATCTCTTCCCGTGCTTCCGATTGGCTGGCGGATGGTCCCCGAGACCGTTGGTGGGCCGTGTGAAGGACACAAAGGTGCCAAAGGCCGAGTCTAACGGGGTGGAGGTGTACGAAGAGCCCGCGGGCCGCTAGGCGAGATACGCCGGGGCCGCCACGGGCAACGTAAATCGGAACTCGGCGCCGCCGACGGGGGCGCGGCCGACCGTGATGGTGCCGCCGTGGGCTTCGACGATGCCCTTGACGATGTACAGCCCGAGGCCCGTGCCACCGCGCTTGCTGCCCCGCCAGAAGCGGGTGAAGACGCGGTTCATGGATTCCTCCGGGATGCCGGGACCCTCGTCGCTCACCGTGACCGACGTGCCGGTGTCCTCGCCGTCGCGCGGGGATGCGCAGGGCGTGACGTCTATCGTGACGGTTCCCTCGCCGTGCCGCACGGCATTTTCGATGAGGTTGCTCAGCACCTGGTCGACCTTGTCGGGGTCGGCCCACAGGGCGGGCAGCGGCTGTTCGATGCGCAGCAGGAAGCGGTCGGCGGGCTGGCCCGCGGCGACGTAGGCCTGGATGTGCCGGGAGACGGCGGCCCCGATGTCGACGGGCTGGCGGCGCACCTCCAGGCGTCCGCTGTCGATCCGGGAGATGTCGAGCAGCTCGGCGATGAGCCGGGTGACCCGGTCGGCGTCGGCGTCGACGGTCTCCAGCATCAGCCGTTTCTGGTCGTCGGTGAAGCGCTCCCACTTGGCGAGCAGCGTGGCCGTGAAGCCCTTCACGGAGGTCAGCGGGGAGCGCAGCTCGTGGGCGACGGTGGCGATCAGCTCGGCGTGGCTGCGCTCGGTGCGGCGGCGGGCCTCGGTGTCGCGCAGGGAGACGACGACACGCTGGACTGGCCCGAGAGGTTCGGCGCGGACGTAGCGGGCGGAGACGAGCACCTCCCGCCCGCCGGGCAGCAGCAGATTCCGCTCGGGCTGCCGCACCCGGATGGCGAGCCCGCCGTAGGGATCGGTGAGCTGCCACCACCGGCGCCCCTCCAGATCCTCCAAGGGCAGCGCCTTCTCCAGCGGCTGCCCGAGGGCGTCGGCAGGGGGTACGGCGGTGATACGGCCGGCGGCGGCGTTGAAGCGGACGACCCGCCCGTGCTCATCGGCGACGACGAGGCCGTCGGGCAGCTCGTCGGGATCGAGGCCCGCACAGTCGCCGTGCCGGGGCGTGGGGGTGCGCCGCGCGTCCCGCCCCTCCGGTCCCCCCGGCGCGGTCCTCGTGCCGCCCACACTCATCCCCGTACCCCACCTCTCCGACGGCGCAGGGCCCCGAGGTCGTCACCCTACTAGCTCTCGGTGACGGAGCGGCACCCTCCGGAGGCGCGCTGTGCACGGGCCGACGCGTAGAGACATACGGCGGCGGCGGTGGCCAGGTTCAGGCTCTCGGCCTTTCCGTGGATGGGGACGCGTACGACGGCGTCGGCGAGGGCGCGGGTCTCCTCGGGCAGTCCCCAGGCCTCGTTCCCGAACACCCAGGCGGTGGGTCCGCCCATGCTCCCTTTGTCCAGCTCCTCGTCGAGGTCGCGGTCCCCGGCCCCGTCGGCGGCGAGGATGCGCACCCCGGCGTCCTTCAGTCCCTGCACGGCCCGCTCGACGGGCACGCCGACGGCGACGGGCAGATGGAAGTGGGAGCCGACGGAGGCGCGTACGGCCTTGGGGTTGTACAGGTCGACGGAGGCGTCGGTGAGGACGACCGCCTCGGCGCCGGCGGCGTCGGCGCACCGCAGCACGGTCCCGGCGTTCCCGGGATCCCGCACATGGGCGAGCACGGCGACCAGCTTCGGCCGGGCGGCGAGGATGTCGTCGAAGGAGGTGTCCAGGAACCGGCACACCCCGACCAGCCCCTGCGGGGTCACGGTGGTGGAGATGTCGGCGATGACGTCCTCGGCGGCCAGATGCACCCGGGCACCGACGCTCCGGGCGGCTCCGACGATGTCGGCGTACCGCTCCGCGGCCTCGACGGTGGCGAACAGCTCGACGAGGGTGGGGGTGCCGTCCACCCGATGCCCGGCCGCCTCCCGGACGGCCTGCGGCCCCTCCGCGAGAAACAGCCGGTCCTTGCCCCGGAAGTTCCGCTTGGCCAGCCGGCGCGCTGCGCTGACACGGGCGGACCGGGGGGAGATCAGCTCGGGGCTGACGGGGGGCATCCTCTTCTTCACCTTCAGGAGATTTCAACGTGCGGCGCTTTTTCAACTGCGGCGCTGCAGCCGACCCAGGGGCGCGGGGCTGTGCCGATATGCGGCTCCACCGCGTGGGCGCGAGAAGCCCCACCGGCCCGCAGTCGAAAGACCACCTGGGGACCCCAAACAACAGGACCCGCAAGCCATGAAAGCCTGCGGGTCCAGTGAGCGTCGGCTCAAAGCCAGCGCAGCGTCACGCAGCCTTGGGCGCGTTGACGTCGCTCGGCAGCGCCTTCTGCGCGACCTCGACGAGCGCCGCGAAGGCGTTCGCGTCGTTGACGGCCAGCTCGGCCAGGATCTTGCGGTCGACCTCGACGTTCGCGGCCTTCAGACCCTGGATGAAGCGGTTGTAGGTGATGCCGTTGGCGCGGGCAGCGGCGTTGATGCGCTGGATCCACAGCTGACGGAAGTCGCCCTTGCGCTTCTTGCGGTCGTTGTAGTTGTAGACCAGCGAGTGGGTGACCTGCTCCTTGGCCTTGCGGTACAGACGCGACCGCTGACCGCGGTAGCCGGAGGCCTGTTCGAGGATCGCCCGGCGCTTCTTGTGGGCGTTGACTGCCCGCTTGACGCGTGCCACTTGTTAACTCCTTGTAGCGGGGCCGTGGTGGTACTCACACGACCCGGAAACGGCTGGGTCCCGGTGTTGGCGTACGGCGCTCAGGGGTTGGCGAGCGCCGGGTACGTCACTTGCCGAGAAGCTTCTTGATCTTCGCGGCGTCGCCCGGGGCCATCTCGGCGTTGCCGGTGAGGCGACGCGTGACGCGGGACGACTTGTGCTCAAGCAGGTGGCGCTTGCCGGCGCGCTCGCGGAGCACCTTGCCGGAGCCGGTGACCTTGAAGCGCTTGCTGGCACCGCTGTGCGACTTGTTCTTCGGCATAGCGCCGTTATCTCCTCGTCGGTGGCGCTCCGGTGCCCGGTCGTGAAACCGGGCACGGTGGAGCGTCGCTCTACTTTCGGTTACATCCTCGGGGACATGGTGTCCCCCGGGATCACGCCTCGGCGGGCTCCTCGGCGGACGCCTCAGCCTCGGCAGGGTTCTGCGAACGACCGGGGTGGGCCTTCGCCTCCGCCTTGCGGGCTTCCTGCGCCTGACGGGCCTCGGCCATGGCCTCGGTCTTCTTCTTGTGCGGACCGAGGACCATGATCATGTTGCGGCCGTCCTGCTTCGGGTTCGACTCGACGAAACCGAGGTCCTGGACGTCCTCCGCGAGCCGCTGCAGCAGTCGGTAGCCCAGCTCGGGCCGGGACTGCTCGCGGCCACGGAACATGATCGTGATCTTGACCTTGTCGCCCTGCTTGAGGAACCGGACGACGTGACCCTTCTTGGTGTCATAGTCGTGCGGGTCGATCTTCGGCCGGAGCTTCATCTCCTTGATGACCGTGTGCGCCTGGTTCTTGCGCGCCTCACGGGCCTTCATGGCCGACTCGTACTTGAACTTCCCGTAGTCCATGAGCTTGCACACGGGCGGACGGGCGTTCGCCGCGACCTCGACCAGGTCCAGGTCGTACTCCTGCGCAAGCTCCAGTGCCTTCGCCAGCGGGACGATGCCCACCTGCTCGCCACTGGGACCGACAAGTCGCACCTCGGGAACGCGAATCCGGTCGTTGATGCGGGGCTCGGCGCTGATGGATCCTCCTCGGTAGCACCACACGGTTGTCTGGCGGACAGCCGCGTATGTCTCTTTTCGTAAGACCTAACCGCGCCGAAGCAACAAAAATGCCCCGGACGATCACAGGCGGGGCTCCAAACGCACTACCGGAGCACCGCCGCGATGCCGCGGGGCGCACTTCGGGCGGCTCTCCATCGTCCGTACGGAACGATGGCGGCCGCCTGACCGGGGTGACCCGCCGTCCCTGAGGACGGTCAGGTGGGAGATCGGAGCCTCCACTTGTGGGCCGGACGCTCTGGTGTTGGCAGGGCATGTCCAGCCGGTCGTCCACCAGGTTAGCAGGATCGCTTGACAAGGCCTAATCGGGAACCCGTGATCCCCGTCATCAGCGACCGCTTATCGTGTGGGGCATGAGTGAGACCCCTCCTGAGAATCCCGACTTCGACGCAATGACCCGCGATATCGCCGAGGTTCCCGCCGTCGAGGTGATCGTGACGGTCGCCGTCAACCTGATGAGCGCCGCCGCCGTGAAGCTGGGGCTGAGCGAGGAGGGCGAGAAGTACAAGGACCTGGACGAGGCCCGCAAGCTGATCACCGGTCTCGCCGGTCTGCTGGACGCGAGCGCGACCGAGATCAGCTCCTTCCACGCGGCCCCGCTGCGCGACGGCCTGAAGTCGCTCCAGCTGGCCTTCCGCGAGGCGTCGATCGTCCCGGACGAGCCGGGCCAGGGACCGGGCGAGAAGTACACCGGCCCGGTCTACGGCTAGATCATCCGCGTACGTACAAGGGCTCGCCCGGAGGCGTGGTCCCGGCCGGCAGCAGTGCCAGGTCGAGGCCGCGCACCAGGCGGGCCCTCAGTGTTTCGTCTGCGGCGAGGCGTTCGGCGACCGCGCGGGCGGCCTGGGCGGGCGCGGCGGCCGGGTCGAGGACGAGGGCGAGGGTGCCGTCGGCCTGTCCGGGGCCGAGGTGGGCGCGCAGCACGGCGGGCTCCGCCGCCACGGCCGTACGTACCGCCTCCCGCACGGCCGGGTCGGCCAGCGGGTCCGTGCTGGTGCGACCCTCGGCGAGGGCGAGCAGCGCGGGTCCGGTCAGCTCGAACGGCACCGGTCCGGCGAGGTCCAGCACGAGCGTGTCGGCCTTCTCGTGCGCGACGGCCTGCAGCGCCTGGTGCAGCGGTACGGCGACCGGGCGGGCCGCGGGGTCCCAGCGGGCGAGCGAGTCGGTGGAGGTGAAGGCGGGCAGCGCGGTGCGGTGGCCGGCCTTCAGGGTGGGTACGGCCATGTCGCTGGTCTTCTCGCGGCGCAAGCCCTTCTCGTCCTCCTCGACCTCACCGAGCACGGCGACGACGGGCACGAGCAGCCGGGCGCCCCTGAGCGCCTCCAGGACGGGCCCGAGGGCGCTGCGGTCCTCGGCCCAGGCGGCGAGCGCGGCGCTCAGCCGGGGGTCGGCGGAGCCGTCGTCGTCGGAGAAGCCGGGGTCGGGAATGTTCTTGTTCGCCACGGTCACCGACCCTATCGGGGCGAGCCCCACCGGCCGCCTTGGGGGCGAGCGCCGGGCCTTCACGGGAATCTCAGGAACCGCTGAGCTTCGTCTCACCTGCGTCCGACGGGGCGCACAGTCCGCGCGCCGAGCATCGCGGCCATGGAGTCCTCCGGAGCCCGCCGGGGCCGTCGCAGGCGCCCGTCCCGGCGCCGTCCGCTGCTGCACACCGCGCTGGCCGTGGTCGCCGTCACCGGGGTGACGGCCGAGGGCACGGTCTATGTCAAGGCGCGGGCGCACGCGGGGGCCGCGGCCGTATCGTCGGCGGCGACGCCCGCGGCCTCCCTCTCGGCCGCGGCGAGCGAGGAGGCGACCGTGACGAAGGCGGCGGTGGACCGGGACGCGCTGCTGAGCGAGGCGATGGCGACGGTGAGCGTGCCGTCGGGCGCCGAGGTGTCGGCGGCCGTGCTGGCGGTGGGCTCCGGGGAGAGCGCCGGGTACGGCGAGGCGGCCTTCGACACGGCGAGCATCGTCAAGGTCGACATCCTGGCCGCGCTGCTGCTCCAGGCGCAGGACGCGGGCCGGCAACTGACGGCGACGGAGCAGGCGTACGCCACGAAGATGATCGAGAACAGCGACAACGCCTCCGCGACGCAGCTGTGGCACACGATCGGGCGCGCGGACGGCCTGGACGCGGCCAACAAGCGTCTCGGGCTGACGTCGACCTCCGGCGGCGACGGCGAGCTGTGGGGGCTGACCCAGACCACGGCCGCCGACCAACTGGTGCTGCTCCGGCAGGTGTTCGGGGACGATGAATCGCAGCTGAGTGCTGCCTCCCGGGCGTACGTCCAGGGCCTGATGGGGTCGGTCGAGACGGATCAGCGGTGGGGGGTGTCGGCCGCCGGTGACGCCGGCTCCTGGGCGCTGAAGAACGGTTGGCTGGCGCGCAGTACGACGAACCTGTGGGACGTGAACAGCATCGGACGGGTCACGGTGGACGGCACCGGCTATCTGGTGGCGGTGCTGTCGAAGGGCACCGGGACCCAGGCGGAGGGCATCGCGCTGGTGGAGGCGGCGGCGAAGGCGGCGGTGTCGGCGTTCACCGGCGAGTGATCTTCCTTCCGAAGTCAAGTGACCTGGGATTCAAGGCACTTGACGCCGAACGGAAGGTGATCTCCAGCTGCGCGGCCGGCCGGACCCCGGGCATCTGCTGCGGGGCGCCTCGCCGCGCCACCCGGAGATCGAGTACATCGCCGGTCGGCGGCCCGGACGCCTCAGGCGCCCCCGTCCGTGCGCTGCCTGCGCCCCCGCCACAGCACCACGCCCGCCACCAGCAGCACCCCGCCGGTGCCGCCGGCCAGCGGGCCCGCCCAGTCGGCGGTCGAGGAGGTGGCCTTGGGGGCGTCCGGGCCGCTGCCGAAGTACTTCTTGCCGTACGACGCCACGCGCAGACTCTCCGGCCGGAGCCGGCCGGCCGCCTGCAGTGCCGCCGCCGGGTCGATCATGCCGTAGCCGCGGGAGTCGTCCCGGCCGCCGACCGGCGCGTCCCGGGCGGTGTCCTCCAGGAGCTTCTTGATCTGGGCCGGGGTCAGACCGGGGTGGGCGGCCTTGATCAGGGCGGCCGCGCCGGAGACGAAGGCGGAGGCGGCCGACGTGCCCCAGCCCTCGTAGTACTTGTGGTCGGGGTCGGCGATGACCACGTCGACGCCGGGCGCGCTGACCGCGGCGTACCAGCGGCGGGTGGAGAAGGAGGCGCGGGTGCCGTAGCGGTCGACGGCGGTGGCGGCGATCACGCCGGGGTAGGCGGCCGGGTAGGAGATGTGGTCGCCCTTCTCACCGCCGTTGCCCGCGGAGGCGACGACGACCACGCCCTTCTTCAGGGCGTACTGCACGGCCTCGTCCTCGCTCGGCTCGGGGTGCGCGGAGTTCGAGTCGTCGCCGAGGGAGAGGTTGATGACGTCGGCGCCGTGGTCGGCGGCCCAGCGGATGCCGTCGGCGAGGGCGTTGCCCCGGATCGTACGGGCCTTGGTGCGGGCGGGGTCGCCGTCCTCCAGGATCACCCGGACGGGCAGGATCTTCGCCTCGGGGGCGACGCCCATGACGCCGGCGGAGTTGCCCGGTCCGTGTCCGTGCCCGGCGATGATGCCGGCCATGGCGGTGCCGTGCCGGGCCCAGGTGCGCTCGCCCTGCCGGGCGCCGAAGCCGATCATGTCCTGGCCGGGCAGGACGTTGCCGGCGAGGTCGGGATGGTCGGCCTCGACGCCGGTGTCCAGGACGGCGACGGTGACGCCCCGGCCCTTGGTGGTCTGCCAGGCCTCGTCCAGGTGCAGGGCGTCGAGGCCCCACTGCTGGGCGCGGATGCCGTCGGCGTGGGCGGCGGCGGACGGCAGCAGGGTGAGGGCGCCGGCGAGCAGCAGGCTCACCGCGGCTCCGGCGGGGGCCGGGCGCCGGTGGCCGCGTATCGATCGCCTCGAACGCCTCGATCCCGTCATGAGGGTTTCTCCGTGGCCGTGCCGATGTGCTGGCGCAGGCGCCGTGCGATGCGGTCGGCCAGGCCCTGGGCCTCGTTGCCGAGGCCCGCCTGGGCGGGTGCGGTGGTGGCGCTGGGGCTGACGGCAGCGGCGGCGGGCTGGGGCTCGTCGACGGTGCGGCCGTCGGCCCAGCCGGAGACGGCGTAGGCGACGACCGGGGCGTCGGTGAGGACGGAGACGGTCCAGGAGGCGCGCTGCTTGTCGCCGAAACCGGCCGCGAGGGTGCCCTCGGCGGCGTACGGCCGGGGCATCAGGTCGGTGCGGCGGTCCAGTCCCTCGGTGCGGAAGCGGGCGGCGAGCGCGGACATGGCGGCGGGGTCGGCGTTCGTGAACAGCAGGCCGACGGTGGTGACGTAGCTCTGGGTGGCGTCGGTGTAGGTGGCGCGCAGCAGCCGCTGACAGCCGAGCGGGGTGAGGACCTTCTGCAGCAGCGGGTCGAAGGCGTGGGCGCAGCCGCTGTCCGGGGCCACGGCGATCCTCGTCCAGGTGCGGTCGGCGCCGCCGGGTCCGGCGCCGGTGCCCGCGACGGTGGGCGGGAACAGCTGGTCGACGGGCACGCTGTGCCAGAGCGTGGCGGCGGTGGTGAAGTGGTCCACGGCGGCGGTGTCCCCGCCGTCGCCGGTGAGCCAACTCCCGGTCACAGCACCGCCGATGAGGCCGAGGCCGAGCACGAGGCAGGCGGCAGCGGCGGCGGTGTGGGGGCCCACCCGGTGCCGGGCGGGCTCCGCGAAGGCCTCGGGCTGCCCGAACGACACGACGGGCCGCGCGGCCGCGCCGGCGCTCCAGGACAGCGCCGGGTCCGGACCGGCGGAGGGTGCGGGCGGGGTCGGGCCGACGGGGTGGGCGGGCGCCAGCGGACTCCAGGCGCGGGCCGAGGAGGCGGATGAGGAAGCGGGTATGGAACCGGTACGCGACTCGGCGCCGACCCCGGCGGACTCGGGGGTGGCACCGGGGCGCTGGGATTCACGGGACCCGGGAATCGGCCGGAGCCGGGCCGTGGTCTCCACGGCAGGTACCGGACGAAGCCGGGCGGTCGTCTCGGAGGGGGTCTCCGCGGGGCCTCCCGGCCGCCGTGACTCCTGCCCGGGCCGCGCCGCGGGACGCGCGGCGGAACCACCCGGACCGGAACCGTCGTGCCGCCCCGTCCGCCCCGCACGCGGCGGCACGTCGGGGAACCGAGCCGAGGCAGGCGGCGGAGGCGGACTCACCGCCTCGACCCCCTCAGGCACGACAGGCTTCCCCCCACCGCCCCGACCATCACGCGCCCCCTCGCCACCGGTCGGCCGACCGGCACGCGGGGTGAAGACGGACGGCTCGTCATCAGGGTCATCGAACAGTTCGGTGTCCGCCAGGTGCGTGGGGGCAGTGCCGACGGAACCATCGGGCGCGGTGCCGGCGGGGTGGCGGGGGACGGTGCCGCCAGAGCCGCCCGGCGCGGTGCCGGCGGGGTGGCTTGGAGCAGTGTGGGCCTGGCGGCCGGGGGTGGTGCCGACGGAGTCGGCGGGCGCGGTGCCGGCAGGGTGGCTTGGAGCAGTGTGGGCCTGGCGGCCGGGGGTGGTGCCGACGGAGTCGGCGGGCGCGGTGCCGGCGGGGTGGCTTGGAGCGGTGTGGGCCTGGCGGCCGGGGGTGGTGCCGACGGAGTCGGCGGGCGCGGTGCTGGTGGGGTGGCGCGGGACGGTGCCGGCGGGGTGGCTTGGAGCAGTGTCGGCCAGACGGCCCGAGGCCGCGTCGGCCAGGCGGCCGGGCGCGGTGCCGACGGAACCGCCGGGCACGGTGGAGGGGCGTGTCGGGGGCTGCGGGCGTACCGGACTCGACGGGTGGGCTGTGGTGGACGACGGCGTAGGGGTTGGCGGCACAGCCGGGTGGGACGGCGGCGCAGACGCACTCGCCGGGGTCGACGGACCTGGCGAGGACGACGGGCGCGGCGGCACAGGCGGACGCGACGGACCGGGCAGCCCCGACGGCCCTGACGGCCCCGACAGGCTCGGCGAAGACATCGGACGCGGCGGCGCAGCCGGACTCACGGGATTCAACGGGCCCGGCGCATGCGACGGACGCGGCGCGGTCGGACTCGACGGATTCACCGGAGCCGACGGACCCGGCGCATGCGACGACCGTGGCGGAGTCGACTGCCCCTGCAAAGGAGCCGGACCCTGCCCAGTAGCCGGACCCTGCCCAGTAGCCGGGCCCTGCGCAGCAGACGGGCGCTGCGAAGGAGACGCATCGTGTGCGGCGGACGGGGCCGGTGGAGAAGACGGGCGTGGTGGGATCGGGGCGTGGCGGGCTTCCGTGCTCATGCACCCCCCGTTTCCTCGTGCCCGGGCCGTCGTCGCGTACGTGGGCCGCCGTGCTGCTCGGCCGCGCCCGGTGCGCAAAGCTCCGTCCGGGCACGCATACCCGTACGGCCGGACCGGCATCCCGGTTCAGGTGAAACGGGAGGGCGCGTTCCGTCGTACGTGCGCGTCACTCTACGGGTTGTCCGTCGGAGAATCAGAACCAGTCCGCGCGCCCGGGGCATCTGCCCGGAACGTCCCCCTACCCTGCGGTAATTCTGTCTGGCAGGCTTCCGTCATGACTGCGCTCGCCGCTGACCGGGCCCGTTACGACCGGGCCACCGCCCATCTCGACGCCCCCCTCGCGATCGTGGACCTGGACGCCTTCGACGCCAACGCGGAGGATCTGGTCCGCCGGGCCGCCGGGAAGCCGGTCCGGGTCGCCAGCAAGTCGGTTCGCTGCCGGGCCCTGCTGGAACGGGTCCTGGCCAAGGACGGCTTCCAGGGCATCATGTCGTTCACCCTGGCCGAGTCGCTGTGGCTCGCGCGGTCCGGATTCGACGACATCCTGCTGGCGTATCCGTCCGCCGACCGTTCCGGCTTCGCGGAGCTGGCCGCCGATCCCAAGCTCGCCGGCGCGGTCACCGTGATGGTGGACGACGTCGCCCAGCTCGACCTCATCGACGCGGCCCGTGAGGGTGGGCGCGAAGTCGTCCGTGTCTGCCTGGAGTTGGACACCGCGCTGAAGCTGCTCGGCGGCCGGGTGCGGGTCGGGGCCCGGCGCTCCCCGCTGCACTCCCCCGCCCAACTCGCCGACATGGCACGGTCGGTGGCCCGGCGGCCGGGTTTCCGGCTGGTGGGGATCATGGGGTACGAGGGGCACATAGCGGGGGTCGGGGACGCGGTCGCCGGGCGGCCGCTGCGGTCCCGGGCGGTCCGGCTCATGCAGGCGGCGGCCCGCCGGGAGCTGGCCGAGCGGCGGTCGGCGGCGGTGCGCGCGGTGCGGGCCGTCGTCCCCGGCCTGGAGTTCGTCAACGGCGGCGGCACGGGCAGTGTGCAGCACACCGCGGCCGAGGGGGCGGTGACGGAGATCGCGGCCGGTTCGGGGCTGTATGTGCCGCGGCTGTTCGACAACTACACGTCCTTCACCGGGCGGCCCGCGGCCCTCTTCGCCCAGCCCGTCGTACGGCGCCCGGGGGTCGGGGTCGTCACGGTGCTCGGCGGCGGGTACCCGGCCTCCGGCGCCGCCGGTACCGACCGGCTGCCGGTGCCGTATCTGCCGGAGGGCCTGGCGTACGACCCGCAGGAGGGCCCGGGTGAGGTGCAGACCCCGCTGCTCGGCTCGCCCGCCGACGACCTCCTCATCGGCGACAAGGTGTGGTTCCGGCACGCCAAGGCGGGCGAGCTGTGCGAGCGCTTCGAGGCCCTGCACCTGATCGAGGGGGACACGGTCACCGCGACCGTGCCCACCTACCGGGGTGAGGGGCACACGTTCCTCTGACGCGTCCTACAGCGGCGTGACGTACGCGCCCGCGATTCCCCCGTCCACCAGGAAGTCGGAGGCGTTGACGAAGGAGGAGTCGTCGCTGGCCAGGAAGGCGACGGCGGCGGCGATCTCCTCGGCCTCGGCGAACCGGCCGACCGGGATGTGCACCAGGCGGCGGGCGGCCCGCTCCGGGTCCTTGGCGAACAGCTCCTGCAGGAGAGGGGTGTTGACCGGGCCGGGGCACAGGGCGTTGACCCTGATCCCCTCCCGCGCGAACTGCACGCCCAGCTCACGGGACATGGCGAGCACGCCGCCCTTGGAGGCGGTGTACGAGATCTGGCTCGTGGCCGCGCCCATCCTCGCCACGAAGGACGCGGTGTTGATGATGGAGCCCTTGCCCTGGCGGCGCATGTAGGGGATCGCGGCCTTGCAGCACAGGTACACGGAGGTGAGGTTGACCTCCTGCACCCGCTTCCAGGCCTCCAGGCCGGTCTCCAGGATGGAGTCGTCGTCCGGCGGGGAGATGCCCGCGTTGTTGAAGGCGACGTCGACGCTGCCGTAGGTGTCGTACGCCGTCTTGAACAGCGCTTCGACCTGCTCGGGGTCGGTGACGTCGACCTTCACGAAGAGTCCGCCGACCTCGTCGGCGACGGCCTTGCCGCGGGCCTCGTCGACGTCCGCGCAGACGACGTGGGCGCCCTCGGAGGCGAGCCGGCGGGCGGTGGCGAGGCCGATGCCGCTGCCGGCTCCGGTGACGACGGCGGTGCGGCCGACCAGGCGGCGGCAGATGATGTCTTCGGTCACTGTGCGGGACCCTCCGTGCTGATGAAGACGTTCTTGGTCTCGGTGAAGGCGGTCAGGGCGTCGGGGCCGAGTTCACGGCCGAGGCCGGACTGCTTGAAGCCGCCGAACGGGGTCCAGTAGCGGACGCTGGAGTGGGAGTTGACGGACAGGTTGCCGGCCCGGACGGCCTGGGACACGCGCAGGGCGCGGCCGAGGTCCCGGGTCCAGATCGAGCCGGACAGGCCGTAGGGGGTGGCGCCCGCGAGACGGATCGCGTCGGCCTCGTCGGTGAAGGGGAGGAGGACGGCGACCGGGCCGAAGATCTCCTCGCAGGCCGCCGCGCTGTCGTGCCGCTCCCCCGTCAGGACCGTCGGCGGGAACCAGAAGCCGGGGCCGTCGGGGGCGCTGCCGCGCAGGGCGGGGGCGTCGTCGGGGACGTACGACCGTACGCGCTCCAGCTGCTGACGGGAGATCAGCGGGCCCATCTGGGTCTTCTCGTCGGCGGGGTCGCCCACGACCACGGCGGCCAGCGCGTCGGCGAGGAAGTCCCGGGCCTCCTCCAGCACCGTCTCCTGGACGAGGATGCGGGTGCGGGCGCAGCAGTCCTGGCCGGAGTTGTCCAGGAAGGAGAACGGGTCGAGGGCGGTTTTCAGGTCGGCGTCGGCGAAGACGACGTTGGGGCTCTTGCCGCCGAGTTCCAGGGTGACCGGCTTCACGAGCTTGGCGCAGCGCTCCATGACCTCGCGGCCGGTGCGGGTGGAGCCGGTGAACACGATCTTGGCGACGTCCGGGTGGTCCACCAGGGCACGGCCGGCGGTGTGGCCGTGGCCGGGGAGGACCTGGAAGACGTGCTCGGGCAGGCCCGCCTCCAAGGCGAGTTCGGCCAGCCGCAGAGCCGTCAGCGGAGTGGTCTCGGCGGGCTTGAGGACCACCGCGTTGCCGGCCGCGAGCGCCGGGAAGGAGCCCCAGGCGGCGATGGGCATCGGGAAGTTCCAGGGGGCGATCACGCCGACCACGCCGAGGGGTTCCTGGAAGGTGACGTCCCAGCCGCCGGGGACCGGGATCTGCTTGCCGAGGAGGCGTTCGGCGCCGCCCGCCGCGTAGAGCAGCAGGTCACGGGCGTTGCCGGCCTCCCAGCGGGCGTTGCCGACGGTGTGGCCCGCCTCGCGGACCTCCAGCCGGGCCAGTTCCTCGACGTGGGCGTCGACGGTGTCGGCGAAGCGGCGCAGCAGCCGGGCCCGGTCGGCGGGGGCGAGGGCGGCCCACCGGGTCTGGGCGCGTACGGCGCGTACGACGGCGGCGGCCACGTCCTCCTCGCTCGCGGCGGGGACGGTGGCGACGACCTCTTCCGTGGCGGGGTTGAGGACCTTCAACTCGTCTGAGTCGGACACGGATCGACCTTTCACAGGCTGGTTCACAGGCGTTCGAAGGAGCGGCGCAGCTCCCAGTCGGTGACCGCGGCGTCGAAGGCCTCCAGCTCGACGCGCGCCATGTTGCGGTAGTGGGCCACGACCTCGTCGCCGAAGGCGGCCTTGGCGACGGGGCTGTTCTCCCACAGCTCGGCGGCCTCGCGCAGGGTGGTCGGGACGTGCTCGAAGTCCGCGGTGTAGGCGTTGCCGGGGCAGGGTTCGGGGAGTTCCAGCTTCTGCTCGATGCCGTACAGGCCGGCCGCGACGAGACCGGCGACGGCGAGGTACGGGTTGACGTCGCCGCCGGGCAGGCGGTTCTCGAAGCGCAGGGAGCGGCCGTGGCCGACCACGCGCAGCGCACAGGTGCGGTTGTCGTGGCCCCAGGCGACGGCGGTGGGCGCGAAGGAGCCGGGCTGGAACCGCTTGTAGGAGTTGATGTTGGGGGCGTAGAGGAGGGAGAAGTCGCGCAGGGCGGCGAGCTGTCCGGCGAGGAAGTGCCGCATCACGTCGGACATGCCGTCGCCGTCGGCCATGGCGTTGGTGCCGTCGGCGTCGGCGAGCGAGAGGTGGATGTGACAGGAGTTGCCCTCGCGCTCGTTGTACTTGGCCATGAACGTGATCGAGACGCCCTCCTGCGCGGCGATCTCCTTGGCGCCCGTCTTGTACAGGGCGTGCTGGTCGCAGGTGACGAGGGCCTCGTCGTAGCGGAAGGCGATCTCGTGCTGGCCGGGGTTGCACTCGCCCTTGGCGGACTCGACGGTGAGGCCGGCGCCGGCCATGTCGTTGCGCAGGCGGCGCAGCAGGGGCTCGATGCGGCCGGTGCCGAGGATGGAGTAGTCGATGTTGTACTGGTTGGCGGGCGTGAGCCCTTTGTAGCCCGCGTCCCAGGCCGCCTCGTAGCTGTCCTTGAAGACGATGAACTCCAGCTCGGTGCCGACCTGGGCGGTGTAGCCGAGCTCGGCGAGCCGCTCCAGCTGGCGGCGCAGGATCTGGCGGGGCGCGGCGACGACCGGGGTGCCGTCGTTCCAGGCGAGGTCGGCGACGAGCAGGGCGGTACCGGGGTGCCAGGGGATACGGCGCAGGGTGCCGAGGTCGGGGTGCATGGCGAAGTCGCCGTAGCCGCGCTCCCAGGAGGACATCGCGTAGCCGTCGACGGTGTTCATCTCGGTGTCGACGGCGAGGAGGTAGTTGCAGCCCTCGGTGCCGTGGTGCAGGACCTCGTCGAGGAAGAAGCGGGCGGCGAACCGCTTGCCCTGGAGGCGCCCTTGCATGTCGGGGAAGGCCAGGACGACAGTGTCGATCTCACCGCTCGCGACAAGGGCGTGCAGTTCCTCGACGCCGAGCGGGGGTGTGCGGTCTGCCACGGGAGAGCCTCCTTCGGCGCCTTCGCGCTTTTTCGGCCGGGCCGGGAGCCATAAGGTATTGCTCAGAACCATTGCTTGGGAAGGGGGTACGGCCGGATGTCCTGGGAGAGTGATGCTCAGGGGGTGGGTGACCGGCTCGCTCCGGTGCTGCGGCCGGTGCGGGCGGGCAACGGCTTCGAGGAGGCGCTGGAGCAGATCCTCCAGGTCGTGCGGCTCGGCCTGGTGCCGGGCGGGGAGCGGCTGCCGGCCGAGCGGGAGCTGGCGGAGCGGCTCGGGATCAGCCGGGTGACGCTGCGCGAGGTGCTGAAGGTGCTCCAGGACCAGGGGTTGGTGGAGGCGCGGCGCGGGCGGTACGGCGGAACGTTCGTGCTGCCGCGCGCGGACGCCGGCGGCGAGGACGAGCTGCGGCGGCGGATCGCCGAGGTGGACATCGAGGACGTGCTGCGCTTCCGCGAGGTGCTGGAGGTGGGCGCGGCCGGGCTGTGCGCGGCGCACGGGCTCGACGACGAGCGGGCGGACCGGCTGCGCGAGGCGCTGGCCCGCACCCACGACGCCCCGCTCGCCGACTACCGGCGCCTGGACACGCTGTTGCACCTGACGCTGGCCGAGCTGTGCGGCTCACCCTCCCTGACGGCGCAGTACGCGGCGGTCCGGGCCACGGTCAACGACCTGCTCGACTGCATCCCGCTGCTGGTGCGCAATCTGGAGCACTCCCAGCGGCAGCACACCGCGCTGGTGGAGGCCGTGCTGGACGGGGACGCGGACGGGGCGCGGGAGATGATGCGCGAGCACTGCGCGGGTACGGCGGCCCTGCTGCGGGGCTTCCTCGCCTGAGCGCGCCCTTGTAAAGGTACGGATATAAACCTTTGATTTCCGGGGAGGGTGGCATGACGACCGTACGACCACTGATCGGCATCAGCACGTATCTGGAGTCCGGCACGCGCTGGGGCGTGTGGGAGCTGGACGCGGCGCTGCTGCCGGTCGGCTATCCACGGCTGGTGCAGCGGGCCGGCGGACTGGCCGCGATGCTGCCGCCGGACGCGCCCGAGCGCGCGGCACAGACGGTGGCCCGGCTGGACGGGCTGGTCGTCGCCGGCGGCCCGGACGTGGACCCGGCCCGGTACGGCGCCGAGCGCGAGCCCCGCACGGGTCCGCCCGCGCCGGAGCGGGACGCCTGGGAGCTGGCGCTGATCGACGCGGCGCTGGCGGCCGGGGTGCCGCTGCTGGGGATCTGCCGGGGCATGCAGCTGCTGAACGTCGCCCTCGGCGGCACACTCGTCCAGCATCTCGACGGGCACGCGGAGGTGGTCGGGGTCTTCGGCCGCCATCCGGTCAAGCCGGTGCCGGGCACGCGGTACGCGGGCATCGCCCCGGAGGAGACCGCCGTACCGACCTACCACCACCAGGCGGTCGACCGCCTCGGCCGGGGCCTGGTCCCCTCGGCGTACGCGTCGGACGGCACGGTCGAGGCGGTGGAACTGCCGCCGGCCGAGGGGTGGGTGCTCGGCGTGCAGTGGCATCCGGAGATGGGTGAGGACCTGCGGGTGATGCGGGCCCTCGTCGCTGCCGCGGGCTGAGCCGGGTCACTACCCCGGGCCGGGCGGAGCGGCCCCGGCGCCATGTCACAGCCGCTGTCTCAGCCAGGCCAGCGCCGCGTCTCCCTGGGCGCGCTGGAAGGGGCGCAGGGTGGGCAGGCCGGGCGGGGCCGGGTTCAGGGAGCTGCGCAGGAAGTAGCCGGTGAGGGCGGTCAGCGTGGCGGTCACCGCGTCCGGGTCGGCGTCCCGGCCCAGGGGGTGGCTGGTGAACACCTGCTCGGGGTCGGGTCCGCCCTGCGCCCGCACGCAGGGCAGCATGACGAGCAGGTCGAACCAGGGCGCGGCGCGCAGCGCGTGGGGCCAGTCCACGAAGACGACCCCGCCGTCGGCCGTGAGCAGGACGTTGTCCGCGCGCAGGTCGGCGTGGGCCAGGGTGTCCCCCGCGGCGCCTTCGGGCCAGCGGGCCTCCAGGGCGGCGAGGTCGGCCAGGTGGTCGGCGGTCCACGCGCCGAGTCGGCCGCGTACGTCGCCGGCCTCGCCGTCGAGGAGCCGGCGCCAGCCGCTGAAGCTCTCCGCCAGATCCTCGGCGACGGGCGGAACGTCGAGCGGGCACGGGGTGCCGGTGCGGGCGAGCACGGTCACGGTGTCGAGCACCCGGCGCAGCTCGTCGGGCTGCCAGGGCACCTGGGGCTGGCGTCCGGTCACCTCCTCGAAGACCAGCGCCACCCAGGTGCCGTCGTCGTACGTCCCGAGCAGCCGGGGCGCGGGGACGGTGAGCGGGAGCGCGGCGGCGTTGCGTGCCTCGCGGCGGTGCGGACGCCTGCGGCGGGCGGGGCGGTGGGGCAGGTCGCCAAGGGTTTTCTCTGCGGGTGTGGGGGTCGGGACTTCGCCGTTGAACTCACGGTGGTCTGCCGAGTGCCGGTTAGTGGGTGGCTGATCGCGCAGTTCCCCGCGCCCCTTGGGGAACCGCAGTGCCGCCAGCTGCATGGCACCGCCCGCCGCTGCGGGCAAGCGACCCCACCCCGTCCAGCCCCAGCCCCAGCCCCAGCCAAGCCGCGCCCTCTCACCCCCGCGTCAGTGACAACAACTCCCGTGCGGGCCCCGCCGGTCGATGCCCGGTAGGCCAGACCGCCCTCAGATCGCGCCGCAGCGAAACACCCTCCACCGGGATGCTGACCAGTCGGCGCATCGCCAGTTCCTCCCCCACCGCCAGCTCGCTGAGGACGGAGGGGCCCGCTCCGCTGACCGCTGATGCCTTGACCGCTGTGGTCGAGGACAGTTCGATCAGGGGGCGGGCGAGGCCGCCGAGGGCCGCGTCCAGGACCTGGCGGGTACCGGAGCCGCGCTCGCGCAGGATCAGCGGGGTGGCCGCCAGCTCCTCCGCCGTGAGGGGGCGCCGGCGGCGGGCCCAGGGATGGCCGGGGGCCGTGACGACGATCAGGCGGTCGCGGGCGATGACCGTGGAGTCCAGGCCGGTCGGCACGTTCAGGCCTTCCACGAAACCGAGGTCCGCCTCGCCGGACAGCAGCAGTTCCGCGACCTTTGTCGAGTTGCCGGCGAGCAGGGACACCGCCGTGTCGGGGCGCTCGGCGTGCAGTGCGAGGAGCCAGCCGGGCAGCAGGTACTCGGCGATGGTCATGCTCGCCGCGACCCTGAGGCGTGAGTCCCGTCGGTCCCGCAGCGCCCGCGCCCCCGCGTCGAAGGCGGCCGCCGCCTCCACCACCCGGCGCGCCCAGTCCGTCACCAGCGCGCCGGCGTCGGTGAGCCGGGAACCGCGCGGCGAGCGGTCGACCAGGGCCACCCCCAGCTGCCGTTCCATCGAGCGGATCCGGCTGCTGGCGGCGGGCTGGGTGATGCCGACCTCGCGTGCGGCCGCGCCGAGGCTCCCCAGCCGCGCCACCGCCAGCAGCAGCTCCAGTGCGGCCAGATCCGGCACCCGGTGCGCCAGGGATGCCGTGCGCTCGTACTGCCCCTCCACCTCACTCATAAGACCAGCTTATGCCCTGATAGAAGCGAACTCCCTGGTCAGCCCCTGATCCTGGCGGGATCGTCAGGGCATGGTCATCGCAGCCCATCCCGCCCCCTCCCCCGTCCCCTCCCTCCGGCGCGCCGCCCGGGTACGGCACCTCGGTCCGAACTGGTACGCCGCCGTCATGGGCACCGCCATCGTCGGCTCGGCCGGTGTCGCGCTGCCCGGACACGGGGCGGTGCCGAGCGGTGTGCTCGCCGGGGTCTGGGCGCTGTCCCTGATCGCGCTGACGGCGCTACTCGCCGCCCGCACCCTGCACTGGGTCCACCACCGCGACCAGGCCCGTGCCCACCTCCTCGACCCGGCCATGGCGCCCTTCTACGGCTGTCTGTCCATGGCCCTGCTGGCGGTCGGAGCCGGTGCCATGACCGCCGGGCTGCCCCTGCTCGGCACGGGGACGGCGGTCGCGCTGGACACCGTGCTGTTCAGCGCCGGTACGGCGGTCGGGCTCACGGCCGCCGTGGCCGTGCCGTACCTGATGGCCGTGCGCCATCGCGCCGAGCCCGTGGCGGCGACCCCGGTGTGGCTGCTGCCACTGGTCGCGCCGATGGTGTCGGCCGCGCTCGGTCCGCTGCTCGTGCCGCATCTGCCGGCGGGGCAGCCCCGCGAGACCCTGCTGCTGGCCTGCTTCGCGCTGTTCGGGCTGAGCCTGTTCATGACGCTGCTGATGCTGGCGCTCGTCTTCGCCCGGCTGGTCACCCGCGGTCCGCTGCCGCTCGCGCTCACCCCGACCCTGTTCCTGGTCCTGGGCCCGCTCGGGCAGTCCACGACCGCGCTCGCCAAGATCGCGGACGCGGCTCCCGGCGTCGTACCGGCCCCGTACGACCGCGGTCTCGGTGTCCTCGCCGTGCTCTACGGGGTGCCGGTGATGGGTTTCGCGCTGCTGTGGCTGGCGCTCTCCGTCGCGCATGTGGTGCGGGCCCGGCGTCACGGCATGGGCTTCGCGATGACGTGGTGGGCGTTCACCTTCCCCGTGGGCACGTGTGTCACCGGCGCCGCGGCCCTCGCCCGGCACACGGGCCTCGGGTGCTACGACGCGCTGGCCGTCGCGCTGTACACCGTCCTGGTCGGCGCGTGGCTGGCCGCCGCCACCGGGACCGTACGCGGCCTGCTCAGCGGCGAGCTGCTCGCAGGGCCTCGCCCAGCGCCCTCGGCGCTTCGGTGAGCGAAGGGCCGTACCACGTCAGATGCCGACCGCTGACCAGCGCGCAGGGCAGCCCGGGGAAGGCCTCGGGGCCGTCGCCGGCGGCGAAGCGGTAGGGCTCGTCGGGCAGGACGACCAGGTCCGGGGCCGCCGCGCGCAGCTCCTCCAGGGGGACGCGGGGGTAGCGGTCGGGGTGGCCGGCGAAGACGTGGTCCACGCCGAGGCGGGCCAGCACGTCACCCGCGAAGGTGTCCCGGCCGAGCACCATCCAGGGCCGGCGCCAGATCGGTACGACCGCCCTCGTGCGCGCCGTCGGCTCCGGCAGGGCCGCCCAGGCCGCCTCCGCCTGCGCCAGCCAGCCCGGCCGCTCCGGCGCCCCGCACGCCCCGAGCACCCGCGCCAGCTCGGCGAAGGCCTGCGGCACCCCGCGCACCTCGGTGACCAGCACGTCGAGACCCGCCGCACGGAGGGCGTCGAGGTCGGGCGCGCGGTTCTCCTCCTCGTTGGCGATCACCAGGTCGGGGGCGAGGGCGAGGATGCGGTCGAGCCCGGGATTCTTCGTGCCGCCGATCCGGGTGATCTCCAGGTCGGCCGGATGGGCGCACCAGTCGGTGGCGCCGACGAGGGCGCCGGGAAGGGTGCGGGCGACGGCTTCGGTGAGGGACGGGACGAGGGAGACGACCCTCTTCAACGAGACCTGTCCTGAACTGCCTCGATGTGCTCCGCCACCGCCACCACGACCACCCGGGTGTCCGGCACCGTCGCCCGCCAGCGATGCCGTACCCCACCGGTCAGATACAGGGTGTCGCCGCGGCCGAGGCGGTACGCGCGGCCCTCGGCCTCGATCTCCACCGCGCCGTCGGCGACGTACATCAGCTCGTCGTTGCGGTGCTGGAACTCACGGCCGGCCTCGTGGTCGCCGGTGAACTCGGAGGCGTGCAGCTGGTGGTGGCCGCGGACCAGGGAGCGGGTGCGCGGCTCGCCGTCCCCCTCGGTGCCCGGGTCGGCACGGACGACGTCCACGCTGGCGGCCGGATCGGCGGCGGCGAGGAGTTCCACGGCCGTGGTGCGCAGGGCGTCGGCCAGCTTCTCCAGGGACGCGCGGCTGGGGCGGGCCCGGTCGTTCTCGACCTGGCTGAGGAAGGGCACGGACAGGCCGCTGCGCTCGGCCACGACGGCGAGGGTCAGTTCCAGCGCGCGGCGGCGCCGGCGGACGGCCGCGCCCACCCGCACGGGCTGTTGCTCTTTGTGGTCGCCCATCGCTCCGGCTCCCTCCCTCGCTCGTCGTGCCTCGGTCGCTCCTGATGACTTCTCTGCACCCTACGCATGTTCGGCAAACCGTTTCACGCGCCTGCCACATCCCTGTCATGTCCCCGTGTCCCCACCCTCACGGTTCACGCCAGTATGCCGGGGTCGGGGAGCAGGTGGGAGGGGTGTCCGGGTCGGCCGCGAAGATGCCGACCACCTGGGCCGGGAACGCCGGTTCGGGCCAAGGGAGATCACGTTCCGTGATTGGCCGGATCCTTGTCGTACGCGGATACGCGACAACGGGGTCGCCGAGCGGGGTGGGTGTCGGTGCCGTGCGGCATGATGCGAGCGTGACCGGACGACTCATGCTGCTCGACACCGCATCGCTGTACTTCCGCGCCTACTTCGGCGTCCCGGACTCCGTGAAGGCTCCCGACGGCACGCCGGTGAACGCCGTGCGCGGGCTGCTGGACTTCATCGACCGGCTGGTCAAGGACCACCGGCCGGAGCAGTTGGTGGCCTGCATGGACGCCGACTGGCGCCCGCAGTGGCGGGTGGACCTCATCCCGACGTACAAGGCGCACCGGGTCGCCGAGGAGCACGAGGTGGGGCCGGACGAGGAGGAGGTGCCGGACACCCTGGCCCCGCAGGTGCCGGTCATCGAGGAGGTGCTGGACGCCATCGGGATCGCCCGGGTCGGGGTGGCGGAGTACGAGGCGGACGATGTGATCGGCACGTTCACCGCGCGGGCCCAGGGCCCGGTGGACATCGTCACCGGCGACCGCGATCTGTACCAGCTGGTGGACGACGCGCGCGGGATCCGGGTGCTGTACCCGCTGAAGGGCGTCGGCACGCTCCAGCTGACGGACGAGGCGGTGCTGCGCGAGAAGTACGGTGTCGACGGCCGGGGGTACGCGGATCTGGCACTGCTGCGCGGCGACCCGAGCGACGGCCTGCCGGGCGTGGCCGGGATCGGCGAGAAGACGGCCGCCAAGCTGCTCGCCGAGTTCGGTGATCTGGACGGGATCATGACGGCGCTGGACGACCCCCGGGCGAAGCTCACGCCGTCGCAGCGCAAGCGGCTGGACGAGGCCCGGCCGTATGTGGCGGTCGCGCCGAAGGTGGTGCGGGTGGCCGCGGACGTGCCGCTGCCGGACGTCGACACGGCGCTGCCGCACGCCCCGCGCGACCCGGAGGCGCTGGAGCGGCTGGCCGGGCGCTGGGGGCTCGGCGGCTCGCTGCAGCGGCTGCTGACCACGCTGGCCGCCTGACCCCGACCGGAATATTCCGGCAAAGGGCGCCCACCGCGGCCCCGGAAGAGAGGTGTTGCACCGGAGCGAGGTGCTAACTTAGGTAAACCTAACCAATTCGCAGGAGGTCCGTGATGGCAGAGCGCCCGGGACGCAAGCCGCGCAAGACCCGTACCGCCCAGGTGGTGCGCACCGAGCGGCTGACCCCGCACATGCAGCGTGTGGTGCTCGGCGGCGAGGGCCTGACCGACTTCGCGGCGGACACCTGCACCGACCACTATGTGAAGCTGCTGTTCGGCCCGGCGGGCGTGACCTATCCGGAGCCCTTCGACCTGGAGCGGATCCGCGAGGAGTTCCCCCGGGAGCAGTGGCCGGTGACCCGGACGTACACCGTGCGCGCCTGGGACCCCGAGCATCTGGAGATGACGCTGGACTTCGTCGTCCACGGCGACGAGGGTCTGGCCGGCCCGTGGGCCGCCCGGGTGCGGCCCGGCGAGACCGTGCGCTTCATGGGCCCCGGCGGCGCCTACGCCCCCGACGCGGAGGCCGACTGGCATCTGCTCGCCGGTGACGAGAGCGCGCTGCCCGCCATCGCCCGTGCCCTGGAGACGCTGCCCGCGGGGGCCGTGGTGCACGCCTTCGTGGAGGTGTCCGGGCCAGAGGAGGAGCAGAAGATCGACTCCGCCGCGGCGGTCGTCTGGCTGCACCGCGGGGACCGGCCGGTCGGCGAGGCCCTGCTGGCGGCCGTGCGGGGGCTGGAGTTCCCCGAGGGCCGGCTGCACGCGTTCGTGCACGGCGAGGCGGGCTTCGTGAAGGAGCTGCGCCGGCTGCTGCGGGTCGAGAAGCAGATCCCGCGCGAGGACCTGTCGATCTCCGGGTACTGGCGCCTGGGCCACAACGAGGACGGCTGGCAGGCCTCCAAGCGCGAGTGGAACGCCCGTATCGAGGCCGAGCAGGAGGACGGCGCGGCGGCCGCCTGAGCACCCCGCGCCCTCAGGGTGCCGTCTCGTTGATCCTGCCGAACGGGACGTGGACGCTGGGCGTGGTCCGGGACGTGCTCTCCAGGTGGGTCACCTGGTCGTCGAAGAAGAGGTGCGGCCGGAGCACCGCCATGACCGCGCCCTTGTCTATGCCGCCGAGGAAGAAGGCGTCGTTGACCCGCACACCCCACTGCTTGAGGCTGTTCACGGCCCGCTCGTGGGCCGGGGCGTTGCGCGCGGTCACGATGGAGACGTGCACCCGGACCACGTAGTCCGGGTCGGCCTCGCGCCGTTCGGCCTCCCGGCGCTGGATCCGGTTCACCCCGGCGAGGAAGTCGCGCAGCGGCCCGGGGTCGTGCGGGGTCGCCGCGTTACGGGCCTCGTGGGCGCGGAACTCCTCCAGGCCGCCGGACTGGTACACCCGCTCGGCGGCGTCACCGGCGAGCACCCCGTCGAAGTCGAACGCGATCCGCAGCTCCGGATCGGCGGGGTCGTCGGCGTACGCCGAACCGAGCACATGCCCGGCCGGCAGGCCCGCGGCGACCGCCTCGCGCACGTCGGCGCCGTTCGCGGACAGGAACAGGGACATGTTCAGCGCCGTGACGAACGCGTACGGCGCTCTGCCCTGCATGAACACGGCCCGGCTGATGGGCAGTTCATGGGCCTGGATCGACCGCATGACCCTCAGGCCCGTGTCGGGGTCGTTGCGGGAGAGGATGATGACCTCGACGAGCGGATCGCCCGGCTCGCCGAGGTCGTTCAGCGACAGCAGCCTGCGGAGGAACGCGAACGCCACTCCGGGCCGCAGTGTGTCGTCCAGATGTGCTTCCTGGTAGGCCCGGTAGGCCTCCTCGCCCTGTTCGCGGAAGACGGCGTCCGACTCCCGCAGATCGAACAGGGCGCTGGAGGCGACACCGACGACGAGTCGGCCCGCGAGGTCGTAGGGCGGCATGCCCTCCATCTTCACACCGTCCGGCCCCTCGGACGTCCGGTCAGTCGCCTCGCACGCGTGCGTGCAGATGCACGTCGTGCCAGCCGTCGGGATGGAGCAGGGCACTGCGCTTGGTGCCCTCCGGGGCGAAGCCGGCCTTCACGGCCACCCGGCAGGAGGCCTGGTTGGCGGTGGCGTGCGAGAGTTCCAGGCGGTGCAGGCCGACTTCCTCGAACGCCCACCGGGACAGGGCGGTGGTGGCCCGTACGGCGACACCCCGGCCGCGCGCCCGTGCCACCGTCCAGTAGGCGACCTCGGCGACACCGTCACCGAGCACGATGTCGCGCAGCGCGACCCGGCCCAGCAGTTCATCGCCGTCCGCGGCCACGACGGCCCACTGGGCCTGCCGCTCGCCCCGCCATTCCCGCTGCCACTGGCCGATCCAGCCGGCGGCCTCCTCCTCGGAGTCGCAGGACCTGATGTGCCACTGATGCATCAACGGGTCCTGGAAGGCCGCGTGCACGGCGGGCGCGTCCTGTGCCTGCCAGGGGCGCAGCAGAAGGCCGTCACCGGTGGGAAGGGTGGGCTGGGGGGTGCGGGCGAGGGTTCCGGCCGGCACGACCGGCTGCGTGAGACTGGGCATGATCCATATCCTGACGGCCGCCCGGTCGCCGGCCCACCCCTTTTCCCCGGCGTCCCGCCGGCCCGGCACCTCGTACCCTTGACCTCGATGAGACGCCGTACCCCGCCCCCGCCCGCCCCGCTCCCCCAGCGCGA
This sequence comes from Streptomyces camelliae, assembly GCF_027625935.1. Classification (NCBI taxonomy): domain Bacteria; kingdom Bacillati; phylum Actinomycetota; class Actinomycetes; order Kitasatosporales; family Streptomycetaceae; genus Streptomyces; species Streptomyces camelliae. The sequence goes on along the minus strand of NZ_CP115300.1, from coordinate 7,330,627 downwards.
CGGGGTGGATCCCGTACGGGTCCGGCTGCCCCACGACGGGGCGTGGGCCACCGTCCGGGAGCATCTGGTGGAGCGGCTCACGGGGGCCGGGCCCGGGACGGTCGAGGGCATGTTCGCCGCCGGGCTGATCGTCGGCGCCGACGGGCGGGCGGTGGCGCCGGACGCGCCGTACGAGCCGGGCATGTACGTGTGGTTCCACCGCGAGCTGCCCGCCGAGGTGCCGGTGCCGTTCCCGGTGGAGGTGGTGTACCGGGACGCGCACATCGTCGTGGCCGACAAGCCGCACTTCCTCGCCACGACACCGCGCGGCGGGCATGTCACCGAGACCGCGCTGGCCCGGCTGCGCCGCGAGCTGGACCTTCCGGCCCTGAGCGCCGCGCATCGCCTGGACCGGCTGACGGCGGGGCTGGTGCTGTTCACCGTACGGCCCGAGGAGCGCGGCGCGTACCAGAACCTGTTCCGGGACCGGCGGGTACGCAAGGAGTACGAGGCCGTCGCGCCGTACGACCCCGCGCTGACCTTGCCCCGCACCGTGCGCAGCCGGATCGTGAAGGAGCGCGGGGTGCTGGCGGCCCGCGAGGTCGAGGGCGAGCCGAACGCCGAGACCTATGTGGAACTGGCCGGGCACCAGGGCGGGTTGGCCCGGTACCGGCTGGTACCGGCGACCGGGCAGACCCATCAGCTCCGGGTGCACCTGAACGCGCTCGGCGTACCCATCCTCGGCGATCCCCTGTACCCGGTGGTAACCGCCCCGGTACCGGCCGACGACTTCCGGCAACCGCTCCAACTGCTCGCCCGGCGGCTGGAGTTCACGGACCCGGTCACGGGGGTGGAGCACAGGTTGGTCAGTGAGCGAGTGCTCCACACCTGGGCTTCGCAGCGGGGCTAGGGGGAGCGCCCCGAAGGGGCGCGAGGGACGGCGCGACCAGCCATAACGAACCCGCAGCCGCCAGACGACCCCATCGTGGCGCCCCGGAACGCGCCCCCGGAACGCGCTACTCCCCCCGCCACCACCGCATCAACCGCCGCCAAACCCCCGGCCCCCGAACCGGCTCAGGCGCCGCAGGCATCGGCACCGGCATGGGCGGCACTGCGGGCCGGGGTTCGGCCGTCGGAGTCGGGTCCGAACGCCGAGTACCAGTCGGCCAACCGGACTGCTGAACCGGCGGGGCCCCATGGCGCGGCGCGACGTCGACGTCCTGCTGCGGCTTCGGCTCGAAGCGCACCGGCAGCGCCACCAGATGCCGGGAGGCGATGGACGAGCGCCAGCGCAGGTCCTCCTCCGGGCAGTCGAGCTGGACGTCGGGCAGTCGCATCAGCAGCGCGTCGACACCGACGTCGGCGATGGCACGGCCGATGTCCTGGCCGGGGCACTCGTGCGGGCCGCCGCCGAAGGCGAGATGCGAGCGGTTGCCCTGCATGCTCGCGGACAGGTCCGGGCGGATCCGCGGGTCGAGGTTGCCCGGCGCAGGCGCGAAGAGCAGGCCGTCGCCCTTGCGGATGCGCTGCCCGCCCAGCTCGGTGTCCTGCTTGGCGTAGTAGCCGAAGACGGTGCTGAACGGCGGCTCGTCCCACAGGGACTGCTCGATCGCCTCCGGCACCGTCATCTGGCCGCCGCTGAGCTGGGCGCGGAAGCCCGGCTCGGTGAGGACCATGCGCAGCGCGTTGGCAAGCAGGTTCGCGGTGGCCTCGTAGGCCGCGAAGAGGACGAGCCGCAGGTGCTCGCGGACCTCGTCGTCGGTGAGCCCGGCCGGGTGGGTGACGAGGTGACTGGTGAAGTCGTCGTCGGGCAGGGCACGGCGCCGGGTGGTGAGCCGGCTCAGCGCCTCCATCACATAGGTGTGGCTCTGGATGGCGGTCTCGGTGCCCTTGAGGGCGTCCCGGGCGGCCTGGACCATCCGGTCGTCGTACTCCTCGGGCATGCCGAGGATCTGGCACATGACGGCCATCGGCAGATGCTCGGCGAACTGGGAGACCAGATCGGCCCGGCCCCGTTCGCAGAACCGGTTGACCAGGCTCTGGGTGTAGCGGCCGATGTGCCGGCGCATGCTGCGGTGGTCGATGGTGTCCATGGCCGCGGTGACCGCCGCGCGCAGCCGCTGGTGCTCGTCGCCCTCGGCGTGCGAGCAGATCGGCTGCCAGGCGATGTGCGGCATGAGCGGGTGGTCGGGCTTGACGGTGCCGTCCAGCAGCGGGGTCCAGATCCGGCTGTCGCGGGTGTACACGGAGGAGCTGCGGACCATGTGGATGTTCTCGGCGTGCCCGAGGACCACCCACATCGGCACGTCGTCGTGGAGCAGCGCGGGGGCCACGGAGCCGTGTTCCTCCCGCAGGCTCTCGTAGAGGACGCCCAGGTCCTCGGCGTCGGGGCCGTAGAGCCGGCGCAGTCCGCCGGGGCCGAGGCCGTGCGCGGGGCAGCCCGGCGGCGGGCCGGAGACAGGGTCGGTGTCGGTGTCGGTCAGGGATCGGGGTTCAGACGTCACGGTGTCGCTCCGGAACGAAAAGATGCGGGGGTCGGTCGGTGGGGGTCAGGTGAGGGCGCCGGACAGGGCGATGGAATGCAGGAAGCGCATCAGGGTCAGCAGCACGTCCTTGCTGGACGCCCGGCGCCGTACGTCGCACTCGACGATCGGGATCTCCGGGGTCAGGTCCAGCGCGGTGCGCAGTTCCTCGACCGGGTAACGGGGCGCGTCCGGGAAGGTATTGACGGCGACGACGAAGGGCACACCGCGCTCCTCCAGCCGGCCCATGACGTCGAAGCTGACCTCCAGCCGCCGGGTGTCGACGAGGACGACCGCGCCGAGCGCGCCTTCGAACAGGCCGTTCCACAGGAACCAGAAGCGTTCCTGGCCGGGGGTGCCGAACAGATAGAGCACCAGCTTGTCGGTGATGCTGATGCGGCCGAAGTCCATGGCCACGGTGGTGGCCGTCTTCGATTCGGAGCCGTAGTTGTCGTCCACGCCGATACCGGCCTGGGTCATGGTCTCCTCGGTGGTCAGCGGCCTGATGTCGCTGACCGAGCCGACCATGGTGGTCTTGCCGACACCGAAGCCGCCCACGATCACGATCTTGACCGCGGACTGCGCCGTGTGCGGCAGATGATCCTCCGTGCGCGGTCCGGGGATCGTGTCAGAGCCGTTGAAGTCCATGCATCACCGCTTCGAGGAGTGAACGGTCGGGGAGCGCCTGGCGGACGATCGGGGCGCGCGCCTGCACCAGTCCCGTCGTGATCATGTCGGTGATCAGTACGGTCATCGCGCTGAACGGCAGGCTCAGATAGGCCGACAGCTCGGCGACGGACAGGGGGGCGGCACACAGCCGCAGCACCGCCGAGTGCTCCGGCGAGGCGTCCGGCTGGGGTGCGGAGCGCGCCACGATTAACGTCACGAGGTCGAGTTCGGCGCGTGCGCCGTCCTCGGATTCGGCGAAGGCGTAGAGCCGTTCGGGGTTCTTGGGCTCGGCCTGGCCGTCCGCCGTCTTGGGCGCGGACGGCTTCGGCAGCGAAGGGGGCGGCGGGAGCGGCTGGCGCCGTTTGCGTCGTGGAGGAGTCATACGGTCTGCCCGTTCCGCCGGGGCGGACTGGTGAGGTGGGCACCGATCCGCACGACGAGGTCGCGCATCATGCCGCTCATCCGGCCGGGCTCGCAGGTCACGTCGGCGAGTACGGCGAGGAAGGCGTTGTCACCGGCGTTCATCAGGTAGAAGTAGCCGCCGTCGATCTCGAAGACGACGACCTGCATGTCACCGGCGCCCGGGAGCTCCTGGATGATGGCGCCGGCCAGGCTCTGCACGCCCGCGCAGGCGGCGGCCACCCGGTCGGCGGCGTCGGGGTCGCCGCCGTAGCGGGCGATGCGCAGTCCGTCGGCGGAGAGGACCACGATCATCTCGATGCCCGGCACGCCGTCGTTGAGTTGCTTGAGCATCCAGTCGATGTTGCCGCGCTGCTGGATCACTTGAGGTCCCCCTCGTCGTCGGCCTCGGTGGCGCCCTCGACGGGCTCGTCCGGGTAGTCTTTGAGCAGGTGCACGTACTTTTCCGGGTGCCTTGTGAAGTCGGTCAGTTCGGGCCCGGTGGCGCCCTCGGGCATGCCCTCGCGCAGGCCGTTCCAGAAGTCCTCGATGCCCTGACCGATCGGCCGTTCCCGGAGCTTCTTGATCTCGGGGTCCAGCTCGGGCTCCGGTTCGGGCTTGTGCTGCGACCAGATGGTCGGCCTGCCCTCGCGCTCGGCGCGCTCGATCTCGGCCTGCTCCGCGTAGCGCTGGCTGAGCGGGGTCTTCACCTTGCTGCGGCGCTGCGGCAGACCGCCTGCCGTCCACTCGGTGACGATGGGGACGTCGTCCTCCATGGAGATGCCGGCAGGGATCTTGGGGCTGGTGGGGCGGCGCCTCTTGGGGCGGCGCTTCGGGCCCTCCACGGCGCCGAGTTCCTTCATGGGGATGCCGGTGGCACCGATGCCGTGGGCGGCGCCCACGCCGGGCTCGGTGGTCGTCATGACGCGCGGCACGACGAGGATCGCGCGGACACCGCCGTACGCGGAGGCCCGCAGCGAGACCTCCATGTCGAACATCTTGCACAGGCGGCCCACCACGGCGAGGCCGAGGCGCGGGTTCTCGCCCAGGTTGTGGGCGTCGTCGCCGTTCTTGGCGTCCTCGATCATCCGCTCGACGCGGGCGCGGGACTCCTCGTTGAGGCTGACGCCGGCGTCCTCGATCTCGATGACGATGCCGGTCTGCACCTCGGTGGCGGTGACGTGCACCTTGGTGGTGGGCGGCGAGTAGCGGGTGGCGTTGTCGAGGAGTTCGGCGGCGGCGTGGATGACCGGCTCGACCGCCGTGCCCTTGATGTTGATGTTGACGATGGAGTTCAGCTGGATGCGGCGGTACTCCAGGATGCGCGACATGGCGCCGCGCAGCGTGCTGTAGAGGGAGACCGGCAGGGGCCACTGGCGGCCCGGCCGGCCGCCGCCGAGGACGGAGATGGTGTCGGCGAGGCGGCCGATCAGCGAGGTGCCGTGGTCGATGCGCAGCAGGTCGTCGAAGACCTCGGGGCTGCGGCCGTGGTCCTCCTCCATCTCCCGGAGTTCCTTGGCCTGCTGGTGGACGATGGCCTGGACGCGGCGGGCGATGGTCACGAAGGAGCGCTCGGTGGCGTCACGCATCGAGATCTCACGGTCGGCGCCGCGCAGCGCGACATGGAACAGCTCGCGGTAGATGTCGGGCAGGGCCCGCAGTTCGGGATCGGCGTCGTAGACGTCGATCAGTACGTCCCTGATGTACTGGCCGGCGCGCAGTCGCAGCAGACCTGTGGGGATGATGTCCGTGGCGAACTTGTGGATCAGCTCGTCCTGGGCGGCGATCCGGTGTTCCAGATACGCGGCGTGACGGGCGTGCTCGGTCTGTTCCTCGCGCAGCCTGCGGCCGCGGCGGGCGGCCTCTCCGCCCATGGCGAGGACCAGGAGCAGGGCCAGGGCCCCGACCGCGCCGACGACGATCCGGGCGGAGGCCGGCGCCAGGGCGATGGCCCCGCCGGTCGCGGCTGCCATCAATATGGCCGGCGGCAACAGCACGCGCGCATAGGGACGTTCACGGCGACCGGGAGGCTTCTGAACACTCACCATGGATGCCTTCTGAGACGAATCGGCTGGGTGTCGGGGGTGCTTGTGGGGGGAAGGTTCATAGAACTGTCGGGATCTATCGCATGTTTGGGAACAGGCGCACGAATTCACCTCAACTCGGTGCGCCGCGGGCGAGCTTAGTCCGACCGGATCATCGCCGTGTCATATTCGGCAAGCACCTGAAATCGCCCCCGCAACAGGAGTACGCTCGACCCCATTTACACGCTGAGCTTCCATTCGAACACATTGCGTAGTCGCATGCGGGCATGCGAAAGCAACTCACCGTAATGAGTGAAAGGGGCCGCGGATGCGACCCCTTCAGACGACCTCTTCAGACAGCGAGCGGGACGGGTTCAGCCCACGGACGAGTAGGCGACGACACCCCGCAGCACCTGATCCACGGCCTTACGGGCGGCCTTGGCCACGGTCGAGCCCTCCACAGGAGCCGCCGCGGAGATCTGCCCCAGCACGTCGATCACCTGTTTGCACCACCGCACGAAGTCGCCGGCCGGCATCTCCGCCTCGCGCAGCACCTCGTCGAGCCCCTTCCCGGAGGCCCACATGTACGCGGCCCAGGCGAAGCCGAGATCCGGCTCGCGCTGGCCGACGCCCTCGGTCTGGCTGATCCGGAACTCCTCCTCCAGACCGTCGAGCCGGCCCCAGATCCGGACCATCTCGCCCAGCGCCGCCTTCGCCTTGCCGGAGGGCAGCTTGGGGGCGAGCGCGTCGTCGCCGACCCGGGCCTCGTACACCAACGCCGAGACACACGCGGCGAGTTCGGCCGGGCCGAGACCCTCCCAGACGCCCTCGCGCAGGCACTCGCTGGCCAGCAGGTCGAGTTCGCCGTACAGCCGGGCGAGCCGCTTGCCGTGCTCGGTGACCTCGTCGCCGCGCAGATAGTCCAGCTCGGTCAGCAGGGCCACGATCCGGTCGAAGGTCCGCGCGATGGTGTTCGTACGTCCCTCGATCCGGCGCTCCAGCTGCGAGGTGTCACGCAGCAGCCGGTGGTACCGCTCCGCCCAACGGGCGTGGTCCTCACGGTCGTTGCAGCCGTGGCAGGGGTGCGCGCGGATCGCCGTGCGCAGCCGGGCGATCTCGCGGTCGTCGGCGGCCTGCGAACGCTTCTTGCGGGCCCGCTCCGGCGGGATGTGTCCGGCCTTGGTGCGCAGCGCGGAGGCGAGGTCCCGACGGGACTGCGGCGAGCGCGGGTTGAAGGACTTCGGGATCCGCATCCGGTCCAGCGGCTCGACCGGTACCGGGAAGTCCATCGACGCCAGCCGCTTGACCTGCCGTTCGGCGGTCAGCACCAGCGGGCGCGGGCCGTCGTGGTGGTCGAAGCCGCGGTGCCCGGTGGCGCGGCCGGCCGGCAGACCCGGGTCCAGCACGAGCGCGAGACCGGCGTACTTGCCCGTGGGCACGTGGATGACGTCGCCCGGCTTCAGCCGCTCCAGGGCGCCGGCGGCCTCGGCACGGCGCTGGTTGGCGCCCTGCCGGGCCAGCTCGGTCTCGCGGTCCTTCAGCTCGCGACGCAGCCGCGCGTACTCCTCGAAGTCGCCGAGGTGGCAGGTCATCGACTCCTTGTAGCCCGCGAGTCCCTCTTCGTTGCGCTGCACCTGGCGGGAGATCCCGACGACCGACTTGTCGGCCTGGAACTGCGCGAAGGAGGTCTCCAGCAGCTCGCGCGAGCGGTGCCGGCCGAACTGCTCGACCAGGTTGACCGCCATGTTGTACGACGGCTTGAAGCTGGAACGCAGCGGGTACGTACGCGTGCCCGCGAGGCCGGCCAGGTGCTCGGGGCTCATCCCGCGCTGCCACAGCACGACGGCGTGGCCCTCGATGTCGATCCCACGGCGGCCGGCGCGGCCGGTGAGCTGGGTGTACTCGCCCGGGGTGATGTCGGCGTGCTGCTCGCCGTTCCACTTGACGAGCTTCTCCAGCACCACCGAGCGGGCGGGCATGTTGATGCCGAGGGCGAGGGTCTCGGTCGCGAAGACGGCCTTGACCAGGCCGCGCACGAACAGCTCCTCGACGACCTCCTTGAAGGTCGGCAGCATACCCGCGTGGTGCGCGGCGATGCCCCGCTCCAGGCCCTCCAGCCACTCGTAGTACCCGAGGACGTGCAGGTCCTCCGTCGGGATGGAGGCGGTGCGCTCCTCGACCAGGGCACGGACCCGCTCCCGCGCCTCCTCGTCGTTGAGCCGCAGGCCCGCGTACAGGCACTGCTGGACGGCGGCCTCGCAGGCGGCGCGGCTGAAGATGAAGGTGATGGCCGGAAGCAGACCCTCGGAGTCCAGCCGCTCGATGACCTCGGGGCGGCCCGGCGTCCACACCCGCGAGCGCTGTCTGCGCTCCCGCTCCCGGTCGGCCTCGCGCATCGCCCGGCCGCGGCGGCGGTCCTGGTACGACGGTCTGGTGGCCTCCATGCGGGCCAGGCGGGCCAGGTCGGGGTTGACGGCCTTCTTGTGGCCCTCGCCCTCCTCGAACAGGTCGTACATCCGGCGCCCGGCGAGCACGTGCTGGAACAGCGGCACGGGCCGGTGCTCGGAGACGATCACCTCGGTGTCGCCGCGGACGGTGTCCAGCCAGTCACCGAACTCCTCGGCGTTGGACACGGTCGCGGACAGTGACACCAGGGTCACCGACTCGGGGAGGTGGATGATCACCTCTTCCCAGACCGCCCCGCGGAAGCGGTCCGAGAGGTAGTGCACCTCGTCCATGACCACGTAGCCGAGGCCGAGCAGGGTCTGGGAGCCGGCGTACAGCATGTTCCGCAGGACCTCGGTGGTCATCACGACCACCGGGGCGTCCGAGTTGATGCTGTTGTCGCCGGTGAGGAGGCCGACCATGCCGTCCCCGTAGCGGCGGCACAGATCGGCGTACTTCTGGTTCGACAGCGCCTTGATGGGTGTCGTGTAGAAGCACTTCTTGCCCTGCCGGAGGGCGAGGTGGACGGCGAACTCGCCCACGATCGTCTTGCCCGAGCCGGTGGGGGCGGCCACCAGCACGCCCTTCCCCGCCTCAAGCGCCTCGCAGGCCTCGATCTGGAAGGGGTCGAGGCCGAAGTCGTACATCTCGCGGAAGGACGCGAGCGCGGTGGCCTGCTCGGCTGCCCGCCTGCGGGCTGCCGCGTACCGCTCGGCCGGTGAGAGGTCCTCTGTCATCGTGCTTTCGAGCGTACCGGGCCCCACTGACAACCGGACGATCATTATCCCGATCGTGTGCTCCGCGACACCACGACGCCGGCGCCACGACGCCGACACGACGCTGCCCCCGTCCGGCCGGACGGGGGCAGCGTGCGCGGTGCGCTGAGGACGGGGGCGGGATCAGGTCACGTCGTCGTAGCCGTTGACCCGGTCCGTGCCCGGCAGCTCAGGAGCGCCACTGGCGCTCACGGCCTCCACCTCGCCGATCTCTTCGGGTGTGAGGTCGAGCTGGGAGGCTTCGTCGTCCCCGGGGCCGGCGGCCTCCCGACGTGCCCGGCGCCGGTCGTTGAACATCGAGATCCCGACCGCGATGAAGTAGAGGACCCAGATCGGTGCGGCCAGCGCCAGCATCGTCAGCGGGTCCGTGCTGGGCGTGGCGACGGCCGCGAACGCCGTGATGCCGACGATCATGGCGCGCCACCAGCCGAGCATCCGCCTGCCGGACAGGATGCCCGTGAGGTTGAGCATGACGAGCAGCAGCGGCATCTCGAAGGCGAGGCCGAAGACCACCACCATGCGTGTGACCAGGTTGAGCAGGTCGTCCAGCGGAAGCAGGTTGTCCACCCCGGAGGGCGTGAAGTCGATGAGGACCTTCGCCGTGGTGGGCAGCACGTTGTAGGCGAGGTAGCCGCCGCCGAGGAAGAGGGGGAAGCCGAAGCCGACGAACGCGTAGGCGTACTTCTTCTCGTGACGGTGCAGGCCCGGCGCGACGAACGCCCACAGCTGGTAGAGCCAGACCGGGGCGGCCATCACGATGCCGGCCATGAGGGACACCTTCAGCGCGAGCGTGAAGGGCGCCAGCAGACCGTTGATCGTGATCCGGGCGCACGTCTCGTGTTGCTTCGACTTCGCCAGTTCCTCGAAGGACTGCGAACACCCCACCGAGTGCAGCACCGGCTTGGTGAGGAGATTGATGATGTCCTTGTAGAAGAAGGCGGCCACGACCGTGACGATCAGGATCGCCAGGACACCCTTCGCGAGCCGGTTGCGCAGCTCACGCAAGTGATCCGCGAGAGGCATCCGCCCCTCGGGATCCGTCTCCTTCTTGCGGGCAGACTTGAGCAACCCACATCCTCATCTCGTGCAGCGGACCGGATGCCCCGGTCCTCGCGTCAGCGCTGGGTGGTCGTGTCCGTCGGCTCGTTGACCGGCCGGGAGCTGGTCACGTCGCCGGGCGCGGCCTGGATCGTGCGCTGAGCCGGGGACTGCTCCTCGGCGGGCTGGGCGGAGGCGGTGGACTGCTTGCCGTCGTCCTTCATCGCCTTGGCCTCGCTCTTCAGGATGCGCGCGGACTTGCCGAGCGAGCGAGCCATGTCCGGAAGCTTCTTGGAGCCGAACACGAGGACGATCACGAGAACCAGGAGCACCAGGTGCCACGGCTCAAGTGCGTTGCGGAACATAAGTCTTCACCTTCTCACTGAGGCGGGCGGCTGGGCATGGCCGACGGGTCGGACAAGTGTCTGACCATCGTGCTGGCAGCGATCGTAACGCCCAGGGGTGAACGTAGAACAATCCCCGTGCATACTCCCGCTCTCTGCGGACCGCGCCTCGTTTCCGGGCCGCGACCAGCAGCGTACCTGGCCGGACCGGCAAGGTGACAGGTCGAAGTGACCCAAAGCGCACGGCCTGCGGTGATCAGAGCGCATCGACAGCACGGGCCGTGCTGACGGCCGCCCGCTCCAGATCCTCCGCCGCCCTGTTGATACGGCGCGCGGAATCGGCGACCTGCTGCCCGAGGCGCCGCGCCTCCAGGAAGACCCGGACGGCGAGCACCCCCAGGACAGCGAGACCCAGGAAACCCACGGCTACCGCGAACATCGGCCAGAACATGACGTCGAGACTAGACGGTGGAGTGCAGGCGCAGCGTCCTGACCCCACCGCCGGTGAGCAGCTCGACGATCCGCTCCCCGGCGGGCTTGCGAACGGCGGCACCGCAGTCGGGGCAGGTGAAGGAGTAGAACGTCGTACGGCTGGACGCGCCGATGGCGAGGCGCAGTGCGCTCGCGGCCAGCTCGAAGCGGCCTCGGCAGTCCGGGCAGCCCGCCTTGAACATCACGGGGACGACTCTCCTCATCCCGGCGAAGGCGGTTGCCACCGTCATCTCAGCCGCACCGGACCCGGACACCGGAGACTCGCTCACCAGCCTCGCCTCTCTCTTCTGGTCATTCGCCCGCCGTCGTGCCTTTGGTATGCCGTCGTGCCTTGGTATGCCGTCGTGCGTCTGCGGCGCCATCGTGGCTGGCTGCGCAGTTCCCCGCGCCCCTTCGGGGCGCTGCCTCACTCGGCGTACGCCGCCAACGCCTCGGCGGCCGCCCTCCGGGCGCTTTCGGCCAGCTCCGGCGGGGAGACGATCCGGCCGTCGGCGCCGAGGCGCAGGGCCAGTCGGCGCAGGGAGGCCGGGTCGGGTGTGCGCAGAGTGATACGCAGGCCGCCGTCGGGAAGCTCATCGGCGCTGTCGTGCGGGTAGTACTCGGCGACCCAGCGGCCGCCGGGGCCCACCTCGACCACGACCTCCGGGTCCTCGGCGGCTGGCTGCACCAGGGCCTCGGAGAGGTCCCGCAGCTCTATCTCGGGCGGCGCGGAAGGCTCGTCCAGGATTCTGATCTCGGCCACCCGGTCGAGCCGGAAGGTGCGCCGTGCCTCGGAGCGGCGGCACCAGGCCTCGACATAGGTGTGTCCCACGCTGACCAGGCGGATGGGATCGATCTCGCGCTCGGTGACCTCGTCGCGGGCCGGGGAGTAGTAGCGGATCCACAGCCGGCGGCGCTCGGAGATGGCCCGGTCGACGTCGGCGAAGACACCGCCCTCGGACTCGAAGGTCACCGACAGCCGGGCGCTGGCCCCGGCGGCCTCGCCGGCCGCGGCCTCCACCTTGGCGGTGGCGCGCAGCAGGGCCTGGCGGTCGCTCTCGCGCAGGCCGGGCAGGGTGGAGACCGCGCGGGCGGCCACGAGCAGCGCGGTGGCCTCGTCGGCGGCGAGCCGGAGCGGCTCGGCGGCCTCCTCGCCGAGCGCGGCCGGGTTGTGCCACCAGATGCGCTCGCCGTCGGTGTCGATGTCCAGCAGGTCGCCGCCGCGGAAGCTGGTGCCGCACATGGGCAGCAGATCGAGGTCGGCGACCAGCTCGTCCTCGGTGATGCCGAAGGCGCGGGCGACGTCCGCGATCCGGGCGCCGGGGCGCTCCCTGAGATACGTGACCAGGGAGAGCATCCGCCGGGTCTGGTCGATGGCGTTCACGGGCCTGACCGGTTTGCCTGCCATGGTTGTACTCCCCCCTCAGCCCTTGGCCACGGCGCGCAGCCGGTCCACCACGTCCGCGCGCAGCTCGGCCGGCTCCAGGACCACCACGTCAGGTCCGAACTCGACCAGCCAGGCGTCCAGACCGTGCCCGTACGGAATCTCCAACTCGTCCCAGCCGTCGCCGAGTTCCCGGACGCTGGTGGCCTTCGCCCGAAGGGGGTAACCGGAGCCGGAGCGCAGCCGGATCAGCGCCGTGCGGTCGGCGATCTCCCCGGCCCAGCTCGCCACGGTCTCGCGTACGGTGACGACGTCCGGCACGGGGGCGGTGAAGCCCGTGCCGCGCGAGCGGACCCGGCCGGTGATCCGGGAGAGCCGGAAGACGCGCTCGGCGCCCCGGTCGCGGTCGAATCCGGCCAGATACCAGTGCCCGCGCCAGCACTCCAGGGCCCAGGGCTCCACGTGCCGGGGCTCGGGGCGGGCGGCGGAGGCCTTGCGGTACTCGAAGACGACCGGGCGGCGGTCGCGGCAGGCCAGCATCAGGGGCTCGAAGGCGGTCTCGTGGACCGGGATGCGCGGTTCCAGGGCGCCATGCGCCTCGTAGGGGTCGACGTCCTCGGGCAGTCCGGCGGCGCGCAGCTTCTGCAGGGCGCCGCTGGCGGCACCGGCGAGGCGGGCCTGCTGCCACACCTTGGCGGCGAGTCCGAGCGCCGCGGCCTCCTCGGCGTCCAGGGTGATGGGCGGCAGGCGGTTGCTGTCGCGGCGGGCGAGATAGCCGACCTCGCCGTCGAGGTTCTCCACGGTCTCGATGACCAGGCCCAGCTCGCGCAGGTCGTCCTTGTCCCGCTCGAACATGCGGTTGAAGGAGTCGTCGCTGCCCGCCCCGCCGGTCTGCGCCCTGGCGGCCTCGACGTATGCCTCGATGGAGTCCCGCAGCTCACGCTTGCTGAGCGGCCGCCGTGCCCCGAGCAGGCACAGCGCGAGGTTCATCAGCCGCTCTGCCTTGGCAATGGCCATCGACGCCCTTCGCCTCCCCTTTTCATGCTTCCGACCGATGACCGTACCGCTCCTCGGTGCGGTGGCAAAAGCGAGGGCCCATGCCCGGGCAGGCATGGGCCCCGAGTGATCGGATCCGATCAGACGGCGATGAGGTCCACCACGAAGATCAGCGTCTCGCCGGCCTTGATCGCCGGGGTCGGGCTCTGGTCGCCGTAGGCGAGGTGGGCGGGGATGGTCAGCTGGCGGCGGCCGCCGACCTTCATGCCCTGGACGCCCAGGTCCCAGCCCTTGATGACGCGGCCCCCGCCGAGCGGGAAGCGGAACGGGGTGCCCCGGTTCCAGCTGGCGTCGAACTCCTCGCCGGTGCTGTAGGAGACGCCCACGTAGTGCACGGTGACGGTCTGGCCCGCCTGCGCGACCTCGCCGTCGCCCTCCCAGATGTCCTTGATCTCAAGGTCGGCCGGGGCCGGGCCCTCCGGGAAGTCGATCTCGGGCTTGTCGATGCTCACGTCAAAAGCTCCTGCTTGTGTACGACACGAATCGCGGACAGTCTTTCATCTCCACAGGCGTCCCGCCCGCCTCGGGCACCGGGCGCTACATCGCCGCGAGGATGTCCACCGTGAACACGAGGGTGGAGCCCTTCTTGATGACACCGCCGCTCGGCGGGGTGTTGCCGTAACCCAGCTCCGGCGGGACGACGATCAGCACCCGGCTGCCGATCTTCTTGCCGGTCAGACCCAGTGCCAGGCCCTTGACCGTCTGCTGCATCTGCTGCAGGGAGAACTGGGCGAGCCGGCCCGAGCCGTACGTCCGCTCGAAGGTCTTGCCGCTGTCCCAGACCAGGCCCTGGAACTGGCACAGGACCGCCTGGTCGGCCTTGAGCTCGGCGCCGTCGCCCTCCAGGACATACTCGGACACGAGCTTCTTCGGCGGGGCGGTCTTCGGGACCGTGACCTTCGGGACGTTGCCGTCGGTGTCGGTGGCCACCTTGGGCAGGGCCGCGTCGGTCTGCGCGACCGCCTTGCCGTGCGCGGAGCTCTTGGAGTTGAAGGAGTCGATCAGGTCGATCACGAAGACCAGCGTGTCCGTGCCCTTGATGCCCGCCTGCGCGTTGCCCGACGTGCCGTAGCCCCAGGTGGGCGGCACGGCGATCTCGATGCGGCTGCCGGTCTTCTTGCCCATGAGCGCGTACCGCCAGCCGTCGATGATGCTGCCCTGGGCCAGCTGCATCACCAGCGTGCTCTTGCGGTCGTAGGAGTTGTCGAAGACCTTGGCGGTGTCCCAGATCTGGCCCAGGTAGTTGGCCTGGATGAAGTCGTTCTCGGCGACCGTGCGGCCGCTGCCCGCGATCACGGTCCTGACCGCGAGGTTCTTCGACGGCTCCCCGGTACCCTTCGCGACCGTCGGCTTCTCGCCGAACTTCGTGCCCGCCGTGATCGCCGGCAGCGGTCCCTCCACGATCTTCGGCGGGGGTGCCGTGGACACCGAGGGCGTCGGCGAGGCGCTCGCCTTGCTGGAGGCGGACTTGTTGTCACCGCACGCGGAGAGGGTGACCAGTCCCGCGGGTACGGCGGCGAGGAGGAGTGAGCGTCGGCGCACGGAAGGGCCTCGTAATCGGTCGATCTTGTGGATTGGCGTGCGCGCAACTCTACGACGCGAGAAGGGCGCCGTACGGGAAACGTACGACGCCCGTGTGGCGTTCCGGCAATTCGGTGCGGAAACGCTTGACTCGCTTGTCTTCGTCACATTCCGGCGATGAGCTTCTCCACCCGGTCGTCCACGGAACGGAACGGGTCCTTGCACAACACGGTGCGTTGTGCCTGGTCGTTGAGCTTGAGGTGGACCCAGTCGACCGTGAAGTCCCGGCGCTGTTCCTGGGCGCGGCGGATGAAGTCGCCGCGCAGCCTGGCCCGAGTGGTCTGCGGGGGAACCGACTTGCCCTCGAAGATCTTCAAGTCGTTGCAGATCCGCGCGGCTTGGCCCTTGCGCTCCAGCAGGTAGTACAGGCCGCGGCGGCGGTGGATGTCGTGGTAGGCGAGGTCTATCTGCGCGACCCGCGGGTGCGACATGGTCATGTTGTGCTTGGCCCGGTACCGCTCGATGAGCTTGTACTTCATGACCCAGTCGATCTCGGTGGCGATGCGGTCCAGTTCCTCGGTCTCGATCGCGTCGAGGGTGCGGCCCCACAGCTCCAGGACCTGGGCGACGGTGCCGGTGCGGATGCCGCGGCGGTCGCAGAAGTCCACGGCCTTGTCGAAGTACTCGCGCTGCACCTCCAGCGCGGAGGCCTCCCGGCCGCTGGCCAGGCGGACCTTGCGGCGGCCGGTGATGTCGTGGCTGACCTCGCGGATCGCCCGGATCGGGTTTTCCAGGGTCAGGTCGCGCATCACGGTGCCCGCCTCGATCATGCGCAGCACGAGGTCGGTCGCGCCGACCTTGAGCAGCATGGTCGTCTCGGACATGTTCGAGTCGCCCACGATGACGTGCAGCCGGCGGTAGCGCTCGGCGTCCGCGTGCGGTTCGTCGCGCGTGTTGATGATGGGCCGCGAGCGGGTCGTGGCCGAGGAGACGCCCTCCCAGATGTGCTCGGCGCGCTGGCTGACGCAGTACACGGCGCCGCGCGGGGTCTGGAGCACCTTGCCGGCGCCGCACAGCAGCTGCCGGGTGACCAGGAAGGGGATGAGGATGTCCGCGAGCCGGGAGAACTCCCCGTGCCGGGCCACCAGATAGTTCTCGTGGCAGCCGTAGGAGTTGCCCGCCGAGTCGGTGTTGTTCTTGAACAGGTAGACGTCGCCTGCGATTCCCTCCTCGTGCAGGCGTCGTTCCGCGTCCACCAGGAGTCCTTCGAGAATGCGCTCGCCGGCCTTGTCGTGGGTGACCAGTTCGATCACGTTGTCACATTCGGGGGTCGCGTATTCCGGATGTGAGCCCACGTCGAGATAGAGCCGGGCGCCGTTTCGCAGAAAGACATTGCTGCTGCGGCCCCATGACACGACACGGCGGAAGAGGTACCGCGCCACCTCGTCAGGCGACAGGCGGCGCTGTCCCCTGAACGTGCACGTGACGCCGTACTCGTTCTCCAGCCCGAAAATGCGGCGGTCCATGACTGAACATTACGCCCGATCCCCTGAGCTGAAACGGGGTTCGACAGCACGATTTGGATCATTTTCCGATGAAGCCGCAACGACCTCACCGCACGCGGGAGCTGCGAGGACCCGTGCGGTGGTGAGCAGGACCAGCAGGGACACGGCCCCCGCGACACCGGGCACGGCGAAGCCCCACACCGTGCCGCCGGCCTGGACGACGGGTCCCGCGAGGCCCGTGCCGACCGAGGCGCCCACGGTGAACGTCGTCACGAGCCAGGAGAACGCCTCGGTGACGGTCCCGCTCGGCGCGTGCCGGTCGACGATGATGAACGCGCAGGCGATACAGGGTGCGAGGAACACTCCGGACAGGACCGTGAGCAGCACCATGGCCGGCGCGCCCGGCACCAGCGTGAGCGGCAGGTAACACACCGCCAGAAGGGCCACCAGGAACCGCAGTCGCCGCTCGGGCGCACCGGCCCACCGGCGGGCGCCGTAGACCGTACCGCCGGCGAGCGCGCCGAGGCCGAGCCCGGCCATCATCCAGCCGTAGACCGCGTCGCCGCCGTGTCCGTCGGCGTACGACACCGACGCGACCGTGATGGAGCCCAGCGCGATGCCGATGAACAGGAAGGCGCCGAGCAGGGCGAGCAGGCCGGGCGAGCGCAGGGCGCCGAGCCAGTGCGCCTCGCGCGGGGCCGAGCGCCACGCGCGCGAGGGCGGCGAGACGACCACGGAGAGCGCGCCGAGGACGCCCAGGAGGTTCAGCACGAGCAGGGCGGCGCGCTCGTCCCACAGGGACACGCACAGGGTCACCAGCAGCGGCCCCACGGTGAACATGACCTCCTGCGCGATCGCGTCCATGGCGTACGCGGTGTGCACCTGCTCCTCGCGGCGCAGCACCGACGGCCACAGGGCACGCAGGCCGCCTTCCAGGGGCGGGGCGAACAGCCCGGCCACGGCGACGGACGCGTAGGCGAGCGGCAGCGGGTCGGTGCCGGACAGGGCGAAGACGGTCATGGAGAGGGCGGCGAGGAGGGCGGCGGGCAGCTGGACGCGCGGCTGGCCGTGCAGGTCCACGAGCCGGCCCAGCACCGGCTGGCCGACCGCGTTGGCGACGCCGTAGACGGCCGCGAGGGCGCCGGCGAGGCTGTACGTGCCGCCCTCGGCGCGGACGAACAGCACCAGGGCGATCGCGGCGGTGGCGTTGGGCAGCCGGCCCACCAGGGTGCCGGTGAGCAGCCGCAGCGCGTGCCGCGCCCGGAGTATCTCCAGGTATCCGGTGGCCATGCCCTGCCCCTCAGCAGATCGCGCGGAGCGCCTCGACGCCCGACGTGTTACGTATAACTTGCTGCTTCATACGTACCATGTGCGCTGTTCGGACGTCCAGACGACGGGAGTGAGCCGGAGGGCGCGCCGGTGTCGAGGGCGCGAGCGCGCGGAGGCCCGAAGGGTTGAGCACGGTCGCGCCCTCGACACCGGCTGAGAGCGCCCCGGAGGCGAACGACCCAAAAAGAAGGGAGCGCACCCGCGGTGGCACGCAGCAGTACGCGCCCGACCAGCCGTGACGTCGCCCAGGCGGCCGGGGTCTCGCAGGCCGCCGTCTCGCTCGTGCTGGGCGACAAGTGGCGCGGCCGTGTCTCCGAGGCCACCGCCGAGCGGGTCCGCGAGGCCGCGCGCGACCTCGGCTACCGTCCCAACCTCGCCGCCCGCAACCTCCGGCTCGGCCGCACCCGCACGGTCCTGCTGGTCGTGCCCGCGCTGACGACGGAGTTCTTCGCGGGCGTCTACACGGGCGCCGCGCGCGTGGCGGCCGAGAACGGCTTCGGGGTCGTCCTGTATCCCTCCCCCGAGGGCATCGGCCCGGCCCGCGACCCGTTCGCCTCCGCGCAGGCGGCGCTGGACGGTGTCATCGCCTCCTCCATGGCCGCCGACGCGCTCACCGCGATCCGCGGCGACCAGCTGCCGCTGGTCATGCTGGACAGCGACCCGGAGGGCAGCATGGGCGCGGCCACCGTGAACCTGGACATCGCCGACGGCGTCCGCCAGGTCACCGACCATCTGCTGGGCCTCGGCCACCGCCGAGTGCTGCATCTCGCCGCGGACGTGCCCTCCTGGACCTTCGAGATCCGCGCGCGCGAACTGGCGGCACGCATGGCGGCCGTGCCGGGCACCCAGGTCCGTACGGCCAGGGCCCCGATCTCCATCGAGGACGCCCTGGCCGCGACCGAGGCCGCGCTCCGGCTGCCCGGCCCCCGGCCGACGGCGGTGGTCTGCGACGACGACAAGCTGGCCGCCGGCGCCTACAAGGCCGTCCGCCGGCTCGGCCTGCGCATCCCGGACGACATCTCGGTCACCGGCCTCGACGACCTCGCCCTGGCCACCGCCCTCGACCCCGAGCTGACGACGGTACGACTGGACGCCGAGCTCTTCGGCGAACGGGGCATGCGGGCCCTGCTGGCGGTCCTGGAGGGCGAGGAGCCCGCGGGCGGGGACATCCCGGTCCAGCTGGTCGTCCGGGCCTCCACGGCCCCGCCACCGGGCGTCTAGTCCGGCTCAGCGCGGATGTGCCGCGCCCGGACACCGCTGTGCCCCGGCCGGGACTGCGGCCGGGGCACAACCTGAGCGGCAGGGGGTGGCGGGCTACTCCTCCCCGGACTCCTCGGGCTCCTCGGCGGTCTCCGCCTCGGTGGCCCCGCCGTCCGCCTCCAGCAGGCGGGCGAGCTGGCGGCCGACGATGCGCTTGAACTTGCGCTTCTGCGGACGTGTGCGGTCCAGCACCGCGACCTCCAGGCGATCGGCGGGGATCTCCCGCTGGGTGCCGTTGGGGTCGCGGGACAGGGCCTTCACGGCGAGCTGCAGCGCCTCGGCCAGGGTCATGCCGTCGCGGTGCTCGCGGTCCAGATAGGTGCTGATCTGCTCCGGGTTGCCGCCGACCGCGACCGAGCCGTGCTCGTCCACGATGGAGCCGTCGTGCGGCAGCCGGTAGATCTGGTCGCCCTCGGCGGTCTCCCCCACCTCGGCGACGATCAGCTCCACCTCGTACGGCTTCTCGGCGGCCGAGGAGAAGATCGTGCCCAGCGTCTGGGCGTAGACGTTGGCGAGGCCACGGGCGGTGACGTCGTCGCGGTCGTAGGTGTAGCCGCGCAGGTCGGCGTAGCGGACGCCGCCGATGCGCAGGTTCTCGTACTCGTTGTACTTGCCTGCGGCGGCGAAGCCGATCCGGTCGTAGATCTCGCTGAACTTGTGCAGCGCGCGGGACGGGTTCTCGCCGACGAACACGATGCCGTCGGCGTACTGCAGCACGACGAGGCTGCGGCCGCGGGCGATGCCCTTGCGGGCGTACTCGGCCCGGTCGGCCATGGCCTGCTGGGGTGAGACATAGAACGGCGTCGACACCGGTTATCCGTCCCTTTCTGTCATGGTCACTGGATCACCTTGATAAGAACCGGGGGCCGCTGCCTCAGAGCAGGGCGGCCTTGGGGCCGTCGGGCTCCTCCAGGCGGCGCTGGAGCACCGCGCGGGAGAGCTCCGAGGACTCGTCCTCGGTGAGCCGGCGGAAGCCGTCCTCGGTGATCACGGTGATGATCGGGTAGATCCGGCGGGCGACATCGGGACCACCGGTCGCCGAGTCGTCGTCTGCCGCGTCGTAGAGGGCCTGGACCACCAGCGTGGTGGCCTGCTCCTCGGTCAGGTCGTCACGGAACAGCTTCTTCATCGCACCGCGCGCGAAGATCGAGCCGGAGCCCGTCGCCGCGAAGTTGTGCTCCTCGCTGCGGCCGCCCGTGACGTCGTAGGAGAAGATGCGCCCCTTCTCGCGGTCCAGGTCGTACCCCGCGAAGAGGGGGACCACGGCGAGGCCCTGCATGGCCATGCCGAGGTTGGAGCGGATCATCGTCGACAGCCGGTTCGCCTTGCCCTCCAGGGACAGCTGGGCGCCCTCGACCTTCTCGAAGTGCTCCAGCTCCAGCTGGAAGAGCTTGACCATCTCGACGGCGAGACCCGCGGTGCCGGCGATGCCGACCGCCGAGTACTCGTCCGCCGGGAACACCTTCTCGATGTCCCGCTGCGCGATGATGTTGCCCATCGTCGCGCGCCGGTCACCGGCGAGCACCACGCCTCCGGGGAACGTCACGGCCACGATGGTCGTGCCGTGCGGCGCCTCGATCACGCCCTGGGTGGGCGGCAGCTGCCGGTTGCCGGGCAGCAGCTCGGGCTGGTGCTCGGAGAGGAAGTCCATGAACGAAGAAGAGCCTGGCGTCAGGAAGGCAGCTGGTAGACGCCCGGTGCCACGAGTATTGGCTTCCACAAGTTTCCTTCCACGTAAGCGATATGCCACGGACCCTACCCGGGTCGGGGCGGTGATCCACATGCCCGGCGGACCCTGTACCGGGAACGAAGACTGCTCGCGGACCGGACTCCTCCGGCCGCGAGCAGCGCTTCGTCGTCCGCTCATCGGCCACTCACTACTCCCCCACCCTCGAACCTTTGATTCGAAGGCAAGGACGGGCTACTGTCCGCCCTTTTGCACGAAGGAGCGCACGAAGTCCTCGGCGTTCTCCTCCAGGACGTCATCGATCTCGTCCAGGACGGAGTCCACGTCGTCGGACAGCTTCTCGTGGCGCTCCTTGAGGTCTCCCTGGGCCTGCGCGTCCTGCGCCTGCTCCTCGACCTCTTCGGTGGAGCGTGTGGCCTTCTGCTGGCCGCCGCCGGTGTCCTTGGTTGACATAACCCTCACCCCGCTCAGTTCGCCTGCCGATCGGTGATGATCAGACCCTACAAGCCGGGTCCGACATCGTCCCCGCAGTTTCCACAACGTGCGGGGACCACCTCGATGATTCCCGGGCGGTGGGATTTCCACCCTGGCCGCCCGGGCTGGTACGTGTACCCGCCGGCCGCTCTCAGCCGCCCGACAGCACCCTGACCAGGTCTTCCGCCGTGCGGCAGCGGTCCAGCAGCTCCTTGACGTGATTTCGCGTTCCGCGTAGCGGTTCCAGGGTTGGGACGCGCTGGAGGGAGTCGCGGCCGGGGAGGTCGAAGATGACCGAGTCCCAGCTCGCGGCGGCGACGTCGTCCGCGTACTGCTCCAGGCAGCGGCCGCGGAAGTACGCGCGTGTGTCCTCCGGCGGCTTCGTACGGGCCCGGTCGACCTCGGACTCGTCCAGCAGCCGCTTCATGCGTCCGCGGGCCGCCAGACGGTTGTAGAGCCCCTTCTCGGCTCGTACGTCGGCGTACTGGAGGTCGACCAGGTGCAGCCGGGCGGAGTCCCAGTCGAGGCCGTCACGGCGGCGGTAGCCCTCCATCAGCTCGCGCTTGGCGACCCAGTCCAGCTCGCCGGCCAGACTCATCGGATCGTTCTCAAGCCGGTTGAGAGTGTCCTCCCAACGGCTCAGGACGTCCTTGGTCTGCTCGTCCGCGTCCGCGCCGTAGCGCTCCTCGACGTACTTGCGGGACAGCTCGAAGTACTCCATCTGCAACTGGACCGCGGTGAGTGTGCGGCCGCTGCGGAGCGTGACCAGGCGCTTGAGGCCGGGGTCGTGGGAGACCTGGTGGAGGGTGCGCACGGGCTGGTCGACCGCCAGGTCCACCGCGATGAAACCGTCCTCGATCATGGAGAGCACCAGGGCGGTCGTGCCCAGCTTCAGGTACGTCGAGATCTCGGACAGGTTCGCGTCGCCGATGATCACGTGCAGCCTGCGGTACTTCTCGGCGTCGGCGTGCGGCTCGTCGCGGGTGTTGATGATCGGGCGCTTCAGCGTCGTCTCCAGGCCGACCTCGACCTCGAAGTAGTCCGCGCGCTGGCTGAGCTGGAAGCCGTGCTCGTGCCCGTCCTGGCCGATGCCGACGCGGCCCGCTCCGGCGAAGACCTGACGGGAGACGAAGAACGGCGTCAGGTGGCGCACGATGTCCGAGAAGGGGGTCTCCCGCTTCATCAGGTAGTTCTCGTGCGTCCCGTAGGAGGCGCCCTTGTTGTCGGTGTTGTTCTTGTAGAGGTGGATCGGCTGGGCGCCGGGGAGCTGCGCGGCCCGCTCGGCGGCCTCGGCCATGATGCGCTCGCCGGCCTTGTCCCACAGCACGGCGTCGCGCGGGTTGGTCACCTCGGGGGCGCTGTACTCGGGGTGGGCGTGGTCGACGTACAGCCGCGCGCCGTTGGTGAGGATCACATTGGCGAGGCCGATGTCCTCGTCGGTGAGCTGGCTGGCGTCGGCGGCCTCCCTGGCGAGGTCGAAGCCCCGCGCGTCCCGGAGCGGATTCTCCTCCTCGAAGTCCCAGCGGGCCCGGCGGGCCCGGTGCATCGCCGCCGCGTAGGCGTTGACGATCTGGGACGAGGTGAGCATGGCATTGGCGTTGGGGTGGCCGGGGACGGAGATCCCGTACTCCGTCTCGATGCCCATTACTCGCCGTACGGTCATGCGGCCCTCCTTGCCCGGCGGCACCCTCGGTCGTGGGCGCCGCTCACGTACCGCTGGCGCTCCGGTGCGTGTGCGGTGCCCGTCCCCGCACTGCGCGACTCGGCGGTAGGAACGAGCCTAGAACGCCTTTGCGCTGGTGGGGAGATCATTTGCGTCATTGCCTGCTCCGGTCGTGGCCCGTGTCGGCCAGAAAAAACAGAGGGCTGCGGGTACCCGGTGAGGGCACCCGCAGCCGCCCTGCCTTTACAGGTACTGACCGGTGTTCGCCACCGTGTCGATGGAGCGTCCGGTGTCCGCGCCCTGCTTTCCGGTGATGAGCGTACGGATGTACACGATCCGTTCGCCCTTCTTTCCGGAGATCCGGGCCCAGTCGTCCGGGTTGGTGGTGTTGGGCAGGTCCTCGTTCTCCTTGAACTCGTCCACGCAGGCCTGGAGCAGGTGGGAGACGCGGAGACCCTTCTGGCTCTTTTCGAGGAAGTCCTTGATCGCCATCTTCTTGGCGCGTCCGACGATGTTCTCGATCATGGCGCCGGAGTTGAAGTCCTTGAAGTAGAGGACTTCCTTGTCGCCGTTGGCGTAGGTGACCTCCAGGAAGCGGTTCTCCTCGGACTCGGCGTACATGTGCTCGACCGCCGTCTGGATCATGCTCTGGACGGTGGTGGCCTTGTCGCCGCCGTGCTCGCCGAGGTCATCGGAGTGCAGCGGGAGGCGCTCGGTGAGGTACTTGCCGAAGATGTCCTTGGCCGCCTCGGCGTCCGGCCGCTCGATCTTGATCTTCACGTCGAGCCGGCCGGGGCGCAGGATGGCCGGGTCGATCATGTCCTCGCGGTTGGAGGCGCCGATCACGACCACGTTCTGCAGGCCCTCGACACCGTCGATCTCGGCGAGCAGCTGCGGGACGATGGTGTTCTCCACGTCCGAGCTGACGCCGGAGCCACGGGTGCGGAAGAGGGACTCCATCTCGTCGAAGAAGACGATGACGGGGGTGCCCTCGCTGGCCTTCTCCCGTGCACGCTGGAAGACGAGACGGATCTGCCGCTCGGTCTCGCCGACGTACTTGTTGAGCAGCTCGGGACCCTTGATGTTCAGGAAGAAGCTCTTGCCCGCGGCCTGGCCGGTGACCTCGGCGACCTTCTTGGCCAGCGAGTTCGCGACAGCCTTGGCGATGAGCGTCTTGCCGCAGCCGGGCGGCCCGTAGAGCAGCACGCCCTTGGGCGGCCGCAGCTCGTGCTCCTTGAACAGGTCGGGGTAGAGGTACGGCAGCTCGACCGCGTCACGGATGGCCTCGATCTGGTTGCCGAGACCGCCGATCTGCTCGTAACCGATGTCCGGGACCTCTTCGAGGACGAGCTCCTCGACCTCGCTCTTGGGCACGACCTCGTAGACGTAGCCGGAGCGGGGTTCGAGCAGCAGGGCGTCGCCGGCGCGGATGGTGATGCCGAGCAGCGGCTCGGCGAGCCGCACCACCCGTTCCTCGTCGGTGTGCCCCAGCACGAGGGCGCGCTCGCCGTCCTCCAGGATCTCCTTGAGGGTGACGATGTCGCCGACGCTCTCGAACTCCATGGCCTCGACCACGTTGAGCGCCTCGTTGAGCATGACCTCCTGGCCGCGCCGCAGGTCGTCCAGGTCGACACTCGGGCTGACGTTCACCCGGAGCTTGCGGCCGCCGGTGAAGATGTCGGCGGTGCCGTCCTCGTTCGCCTGCAGGAAGACCCCGAAGCCGGCCGGCGGCTGGGCGAGCCGGTCGACCTCTTCCTTGAGGGCCACGATCTGGTCGCGAGCCTCGCGGAGGGTGTTGGCCAGTCGTTCGTTCTGGGCGGACACGCCGGCCAGGTTGGTCTGCAGCTCGACGATCCGCTCTTCGAGAATCCTCGTGTGTCGCGGAGAGTCGGCGAGCTTGCGTCGCAGGACGGCGATCTCCTGCTCAAGGTAGGCGATCTGCCCGGCCGGGTCGTCGGACCCTCGTCCCGGGCGGATGCCGCGGTTCATGTCGTCGTCGTGGGCTGCCACGGTCCTCACCTCCTCCAAGGGGAGCTGGACGCTTCCAGACCCTACCTGGGTGGGTGTCGATTGAAACCCCTAGATCACCAAGACTGTCAAGGTGTGTCGTCGGTCACCCGGTGCGCTCTCCCTCGCACGGAGGGGATACCCACTCAACGTGATGTGGAAGCAGTTTGTTCCGGGCATCGCGTGGGCGAAACCCTTCAAGGATGGCCGGAGTTGACCGGTCCGGGCCGGTCGGCCCGCACGCGGGCAGCCCGCGGCACGCTCTTACGATCATCACGCAGAGCGACGGTCCGGGCGGACGGTGTCACCGCCGGTCCGGCCTGAAGTGGTCGTTCCTGTGGCCGGGACTCCCCCGTCCTGGCCGGGACTCCCCGATCCCGGTCGGGCGGTCGTACCCGAGCGGGATCGGGCGGAAACCCGGTCACCGGCGGAACAAGGCCCAAATGCGGCGGAGGTAGGGTCGAGGGACGTTCGACAGCCGCTGGAGCGGACCCGGCCGGCGCCAGGCCCCGGCCGCCCGGCGAACCGGAAGGGCAGGAGAAGTGACCGTGCAGCAGGAGGCCCCGGGCGGCGAGGCGCTGGAGGTCTGGATCGACCAGGACCTGTGTACCGGCGACGGGATCTGCGCCCAGTACGCCCCCGAGGTGTTCGAGCTGGACATCGACGGGCTGGCCTATGTGAAGGGCGCGGACGACGAGCTGCTCCAGTCCGCGGGGGCGACGACTCCCGTACCGCTGCCGCTGCTCACGGACGTGGTGGACTCGGCGAAGGAGTGTCCCGGCGAGTGCATCCATGTGCGCCGCGTTTCGGACAAGGTCGAGGTGTACGGGCCCGACGCGGAGTGAGTCCGGCCGGGCCCGGTGCCGGGCGTCCGGGTCAGACGCCGCGGGCCGCTCCGGGCGAGGAGCGTATGAACGCGCTGCCGTTCCACTGCCACTTGGCCGGGGTCTTCAGGTCCGGGCAGCAGTTGGGCACGGCGTCCGAGGAGTAGCCGAGCAGGGTCGCGCCGACCGCACGCGCGCGCAGCGAGAAGTCCGTGACGGTCAGCCGGTCCTGCGGCTTCACGAGCGTGGCGACCACGCGGGGCGTCCCGCCGTCGGACGGGCGGGTGATGACGTAGACCCCGTCCGGCGGGGTGCCCATGGCGGAGTCGCAGTGCACCACCGCGACCGTCTCCGGTCTGCCGTCGCCGTCCAGGTCCCCGCTGGCCTGCTTCGCCACCACCGCCTTCACCGGGCCGCAGTTCAGCGGGAACTCCACGCCGTTGGTGCCGGGCGGTGCGACGGCCACATGGACGGTCTTGGGCTGTGCGCCGGTGGCGGCCGTGGCCGAGCCGGGCTGCACGACGGAGGAGAGGGCCACGACGCCGGCGACGGCCGTGGCGGTGGCGACCCAGTGGATGGGCCTGGTGTGGGTGTGGGCGAGCTCCGGAACGGCGGATTGCTGCACTAGGAGTGTCTCCTGTGAGGGCTGTGCCGGTGGGGGGGGTGGCCAGCATGGTGCCACACGTCACAACCCGGGGGAACGGCGGGGTCCGAGGTGACGAACACGGGCCGCCGGGATTGCTCGGTTTGTGGCACCTCTGTCAACAGAAAGGCGCTGCGGCCGAGTTCCGGAGGCTTTCCGGGAACTCGGCCGCAGCGCCCGTACGTTGGCTGCGGTACGCGGCCGCGTCAGCGGCCGCCCCCGTCGGCGTTGGGGCCGGCGTAGTCCTCGCCGTAGGCGCCCTTGGCGGGGCGGCGGCGGCGCATGGGCGGCTCGACGCCGTCCGCGAGGCGGCGGGCGGTGAGCAGGAAGCCGGTGTGGCCGATCATCCGGTGGTCCGGGCGGACGGCCAGGCCC
The DNA here is from genome assembly GCF_027625935.1 of Streptomyces camelliae. Classification (NCBI taxonomy): domain Bacteria; kingdom Bacillati; phylum Actinomycetota; class Actinomycetes; order Kitasatosporales; family Streptomycetaceae; genus Streptomyces; species Streptomyces camelliae. Next base: position 7,304,232 of record NZ_CP115300.1, on the reverse strand, counting down.
TCGATGTGCCAGTTGCGGATCATGGTCTCCCAGGCGGTCGGCTCGTTGAAGCAGCCGATCTCCCGGATGGACTCCACGGTCCGGGCGAGCTGGGTGGTGGTGGCCACGTAGCAGCACAGGATGCCGCCGGGGACCAGCGCCTTGGAGACGGCCTCCAGGCACTCCCAGGGGGCGAGCATGTCGAGGATGACGCGGTCGACGTCGGTGTCGGACAGGTTGTCCTGGAGGTCGCCGACGGTGAGCTGCCAGGCGGGGTGCGGGCCGCCGAAGTAGCGCTCCACGTTCTGTTGGGCGATCTCCGCGAAGTCCTCGCGGCGCTCGTAGGAGTGCAGCATGCCCTGGTCGCCGATGGCGCGCAGCAGGAAGCTGCTGAGCGAGCCGGAGCCGACGCCGGCCTCCACGACGCGCGCGCCGGGGAAGATGTCGGCGAAGGCGAGGATCTGCCCCGCGTCCTTCGGGTAGACGACGGCTGCCCCGCGGGGCATGGACAGGACGTAGTCGGGGAGCAGGGGGCGCAGCGCGAGATAGGCCACGTTGCCGGTGGTGCGGACAACGCTGCCCTCGGGAGCACCGATCAGTTCGTCGTGCGGGAAGGAGCCCTTGTGGGTGTGGAAGTTCTTCCCGGCTTCGAGCGTGAACGTGTAGTGGCGGCCCTTGGGGTCGGTCAGCTGAACCTGGTCCCCGACCTTGAAGGGCCCGCGCCTGCGGGCGGCACCGGTCGGTTCGGACATGTGAACAGACTACCGGGGTTTGTGGGGGCCGCCGACCACTACGACGGCCTGGCCATGGCCTTCACGAAGGCGCGCTCCACGTCCGCCGCCGACAGCACGCCGTAGATCTCGCCGGTCTCCTCCACGACCAGGTACTCGGTGGCCGGGGTGGCCCGCAGGACGTCCAGGAGGTCCTCGCCGGCCAGCTCGGCGGAGACGCGCATGCCCTCGGTGAGGTCCTGGGCGAGGCCGCTGACCGCGACCCAGGGGCGGCGGTGTTCGGGTACGCCGACGATGGCGGCCTCGCGGACCAGGGAGATCGGGTTGCCGTGGGCGTCGACCACGACGAGGGCGCGGGCGCCGGCGGCGTTGGCCCGGCGCAGGGCCTCGGACAGCGGGGTGTCGGTCTGCACGGGTACGGCCCGCCGGGTGAGGGTGCGGGCGCGCAGCTCGGGGAGGTGCTCGCGGAGCCGGGCCATGCGCAGGCTGTTGCCGGCGCCGGTCCAGATGATCGCGGCGAGGATGGCGGCGAGCAGGGCGTCGGTGACGGTGTCCATGCCGCTGACCTGGGTGCCGTCGCCGCCGAGCGCGCCGGAGCGGTTCATCAGCGGCAGACCGACCAGGACCGCGACGGCGAGGGCGCGGCCGACCCAGGCGGCGGCGATGGTGCCGCTCATCGGCCTGCCGGTGATCTTCCAGACGACGGCGCGGAGCATACGGCCGCCGTCCAGGGGCAGGCCGGGCAGGAGGTTGAAGGCCGCCACGATCAGGTTGGAGATCATCAGCCCGGCGAGCAGGACACCGGGCACGGAGCGGGGCTCGACGGGTTTCAGGGCGAGGTAGAACAGGCCGGCGAGGACGAGGGAGAGCAGCGGCCCGACGAAGGCCAGCACGAACTCCCGGCCCGGGGTCTCGGCCTCCTTCTCGATCTCGGAGACACCGCCGAAGAACTGGAGCTGGATGCGGCGCACCGGGAGCTTGAAGCGGATCGCGGCGACCGTGTGGGCCAGCTCGTGGACCAGCACGGAGGCGTAGAAGGCGACGGCGAAGAACAGGGAGACCAGATAGCGGGCGGCACCCAGCTCGGGCAGCACGCGGTCGAGCTGGCCGCCGAACACCCAGGTGATCAGCACGGCGACGAGGAACCAGCTGGGCGCCACGTACACCGGCACCCCGAAGGGCCGCCCCATGAGAATGCCCCCGCCCGGCTCCTTGGGCCGCGGCTGCGGCGGCTCGCCTTTGGCGATACCGGAGTGAGCGAGGGAGCGGTGCTCGGAGGGGGACGCGTCCCGGTGCTTGTCGGCAGGGGTGGCCGCGTCGTCGGCGAGGGTGGTGTTCCTGTCGGGGGAATCCCCGTCCTCCGCGTCCCTGTCGGGGGAATCCCCGTCCCCCGCGTCTCCGCCCTGGGCGCTCCCGACCTCGGTGTTCCCGTCCCGGGCATCCTCGCCGCGGGCGTCCCCCTCGTCGTCCGGGGAGCGGCCGGTCCCCGGGGTGTCGGGCTGGTCGGCGGGGGCGGTCGTCGGGGCCGTAGGAACTGCGGGGTGCTCGGCCGGCTCGTCGTTGCCGGACCGCGGCTGCCCGCTCCCGCCGCTCACGTCCACGGTGTCCCCTCGTTCGAAGCGTCTTCCGCGCCTGCCGGGCGGAAGGGTCTGAGGTCGATGGTATGCGGCCGTCGCGGCACGTTTCGCCCCGGCACCCCCTGTGTTCGCCCCGCAGTTGCGCGGGCGGCGCGGGCGGGGAGTGGGTTACTGTCAGTGGTGGGCCGTAAGGTCTGTGGGCATGGACAGCAGCTTCGAGGACGCGGCGGCCGAACGCGTCGCCATGGCGCCCACCTCCCTGTCGCCCTCCCGGGCCGGCGACTTCATGCAGTGTCCGCTGCTGTACCGGTTCCGGGTGATCGACCGGCTGCCGGAGAAGCCGAGCGAGGCGGCGACCAGAGGCACGCTGGTGCACGCCGTGCTGGAGCGGCTGTTCGACGCGCCCGCCGCGGAGCGGACCGCGCCGAAGGCCAAGGCGCTGATCCCGGGCCAGTGGGACCGGCTGCGGGAGAGCCGGCCGGAGGTGACCGAGCTGTTCGCCGACGATCCGGAGGGCGAGCGGCTGGCGCGCTGGCTGGCCGAGGCCGAGCAGCTGGTGGAGCGCTGGTTCACGCTGGAGGACCCGACGCGGCTGGAGCCCGCCGAGCGGGAGCTGTTCGTCGAGGCCGAGCTGGAGTCGGGGCTGCGGCTGCGCGGGATCATCGACCGGGTCGATGTGGCGCCGACGGGTGAGGTGCGGATCGTCGACTACAAGACGGGCAAGGCACCCCGGCCCGAGTACGCCGAGGGCGCGCTGTTCCAGATGAAGTTCTACGCCCTCGTGGTGTGGCGGCTGAAGCAGGTCGTGCCGCGCCGCCTCCAGCTCGTCTATCTGGGCAGCGGGGACGTGCTGACGTACGACCCGGTCCCCGCCGATCTGGAGCGGGTCGAGCGCAAGCTGCACGCGCTGTGGGACGCCATCCGGCAGGCCACGGAGACCGGCGAGTGGCGCCCCCGCCCGACCAAGCTGTGCGGCTGGTGCGACCATCAGGCGCACTGCCCGGAGTTCGGCGGCACTCCCCCGCCCTATCCGCTCCCGGTGAGGGCGCCCGAGTCCGAGGCAGGGTCGCAGGGCAGAATGGGCCCGGACTAGCGAAGGAGTGTCACGTGGCCATCCGCGTCCTACTGGTCGACGACCAGCCCCTGCTGCGTACGGGTTTCCGGATGATCCTGGAGGCCGAGCAGGACATCGCGGTCGTGGGCGAGGCCGGTGACGGCCTGCAGGCCCTCGATCAGGTACGGGCCCTGCAGCCGGACGTCGTCCTGATGGACATCCGTATGCCGCGGATGGACGGGGTGGAGGCGACCCGGCAGATCACCGGGCCCGACCGGTCCGGCCCGGCGAAGGTGCTCGTACTGACCACGTTCGATCTCGACGAGTACGTGGTGGAGGCGCTGCGCGCCGGGGCCAGCGGCTTCCTGCTGAAGGACGCCCCCGCCAACGAGCTGGTGCAGGCGATCCGCGTGGTCGCGGCCGGGGAGGCGATGCTGGCGCCGAGCATCACGCGCCGGCTGCTGGACAAGTACGCCACGCATCTGCCGTCCGGCGAGGAGCCGGTGCCGGACACCCTGCACACCCTCACCGACCGTGAGGTGGAGGTGCTGAAGCTGGTGGCGCGCGGCCTGTCCAACGCGGAGATCGCCGCCGACCTGTTCGTCAGCGAGACCACCGTGAAGACGCATGTGGGGCATGTGCTGACCAAGCTGGGCCTGCGGGACCGGGTGCAGGCGGCGGTGTACGCGTACGAGAGCGGGCTCGTCCGCCCCGGCGCACAGTAGGCACCAGGAGCGTACGACGGCGAAGGGCGCCCCTCTCCCGTGGAGAGGGGCGCCCGTGCCGTAGACGCCGTCGCCGCCGAACCGACTTCATGTCGGCTGGGGAAGGTCGCGTCGGGGACCTTCCGATGGGCGACGGCCGGGCCACACCGCTCCCCGATCCGGAGCCGGTCGAAGCCGGTGGCCAGTCCCGCCACGATGGGCAGAACTGGCCACTGGTTGCGCAAGTTCACTGCATGCGCTTGTCGTCGGTTCCGTCACCCCGGGGCCACTGTTCCGGCCCCGGGGACCGGGGCAGCCGTCCCTGGCCCCGGATGAAGGAGCGCCCGTCAGCCGCTCACACCACGGCCGAGCTCCCACAGCTGGAGCGTCGAGGAGGAGTTGAGGGCGTACGCCACACCCGTGATGTCGTCCCGTGCGGCGATGTACTGCTTGCCCTGCCACAGCGGCAGGATCGGGACGTCGTCGGCGACGGTGTCCTGGATCGCGGTCAGGCTCTTGGTGGCGGCGGCCCGGTCGGCCTCGCGACGGGACGCCGGGATCAGCGTGTGCTCGATCGTGGGGTTGGAGTACGGCGAGCCGAGGGTGTTGTTCTCGTCCAGGAACGGCGCGAGGAAGTTGTCGGCGTCGGGGAAGTCGGGGAACCAGCCCATGCCGTAGACGTCGTACTGGCCCTTCTTCTCGGCCGGCCGGAACTGGTCCCAGGGGTGGCCCTGGATGGAGGCGTCGAACAGGCCGCTGTCGTTGAGCTGCTTCTGCAGGACCTCGAACTCCTGCTTGGTGGCCGAGCCGTAGTGGTCGGTGGTGTAGTGCAGCGTCAGCTTCACCGGGGTGGTGATGCCGGCCTTCGTCAGCAGGTCCTTCGCCTTGGCGACGCTGGGGTTGCCGTACTTGTTGAAGAACGAGTTGGAGTGGCCGGTGATGGTCGCCGGGACCAGCGAGTACAGCGGCTCGGCCTGGGTCCCGTAGACCTTGGAGACCAGTTCGCCGCGGTTGATCAGCTGCGCCATGGCCTGGCGGACGGCCTTGGACTTCACGCTGGTCGCGTCGGTGTTGAAGGCCAGGTAGCGGATCTCCAGGCCCGGCATCTCCACCAGGTCGACCTTGTTGCCGGTGCCGGCGTCCAGCTTCTGGATCTGCGCGGGGTCCATGGTGCGGGTCATGACGTCGATGTCGCCCTTGTCGATCGCCGCGCCCATGGCGCCGGCGGAGTCGTAGGAGCGCATCACGACCTTGCTGTTGTTCACCGTCACCGCGCCCTTGTACGAAGGGTTCTTGGTGAAGGTGGCGCTGACGATCGTGTTGTCCTTGACGTCGGCCTGGAAGGTGTAAGGACCGGAGCCGTCCAGCGAGAAGCCGTCGCGCAGCTTGCCCTGCTGGTAGTCCTTCGGGTTGACGATGCCCGCGACCGGGGTGGACAGCTTGTACGGGAAGGTGGCGTCGGCCGCGTTGAGGTGGAAGATGACCTCGTTGTCGCCCTGCGTCTCGATCGTGTCGATGGTGTTCAGCAGCGAGGAGACGCCGCTGTCGGCCTTGATGCGCAGGGCACGCTCGATGGAGAACTTCACGTCCTGGGCGGTCACCGGGTCGCCGTTGGCGAACTTCAGTCCGTCGCGCAGCTTGCAGGCGTAGCGCTCGCTGCCGCTGTCGGTGAAGCCGCAGCTCTCGGCGGCGTCCGGGACCAGGTCGCCCTCGCCCTTGGGCAGGGTCATCAGGGTCTGCACGGTCTGCCGCAGGATGTTCCAGGTGCCGACGTCGTAGGCGTAGGCCGGGTCGAGGGGCGCAGGGGCATCGCTGGTGGCGGTGAACCGGTCCGTGGTGCCGACGACGATCGCGTCGCCGCTCTTGCCCCCGCTGCCGGATCCGCCGCACGCGGCGAGAACCGGGGTGAGCAGGCCGGCCACCGCCGGCAGCACCAAAGTCTTACGGTTCATGCGGGAGTTTCTCCAGAGCTGTTCGGGTCCGTGTATCCGGCACGCAGGGGTGGAGGCGGCGGAAACGCGGGGGGTTACGGCGATGTTCTCGCGATGAGATTAGTCCGCGCCCGCAGGAGGGTTCACGGCCCCGCGAGTTGACCGGCCATCACGCAGTGAAACCGGCTGTGGACACACCGAAAACCCGACAGCGGCAGGATTAGTGCAGCTTCCCCCCAATCGGGACACAAGGACCGGCCCTCGCTCCCCGAACAGGGACGACCAGCACACTCACGCAGGGTTGTCGAGGCCCGCCGGGGTGGGGAACGTCACACTTCCAACTGTGCGGGCAGTCAGTGGAATTCGGCCGCGCGCCCGGCCACGAATTCCACTCGGGTGTACTTCCCCGGAAATATGTCCAGCGCGATCATTGGGATACCCCCCGTGAACAGCTGACGCATTTCCGTCATCAGGCCGCCATCAGGCCCCGCAGAAATGCCAGGTCGACCTCTTCCAGGGAGGTCACCACGGTGCGTCCCGCGGCCGGGGCGATGGGGGCGACGGACGGTACGGCTACCACCCGGCAGCCCGCGGCCTCGGCGGCGGCGACCCCGGTCGTGGTGTCCTCGACGACCGCGCAGCGGGCCGGGTCGGCGCCGAGCCCCGCCGCGGCGAGCAGATACGGGTCCGGGTAGGGCTTGGTGCGCGAGACCTCGTCGCCCGCGATCGACAGGGCGAAGTACTGGGGGCCGAGCATGCCCAGCACACGGTCGATGATGCGCCGGTGGGAGGCCGAGACCAGGGCCGTGGGAACGGCCTGTTCGTGCAGTTCGGCGAGCAGCCGGGCGGCGCCGGGCATGAGCGGCAGGGCGCGGCCGATACGGTCCTCGAAGCCCTCGTTGAGCAGCGTCGTGAGCTCGGCGAGGGTGACGTCGGCACCCGTGGCCTCGATGAGGAACCCGGCGCTGCGGGTCATGGGCCCGCCGACGACGACATGCCGCCAGGACTCGTCCAGGGTGTGGCCGAGGGCGGCGAAGACCTCGACCTCGACGTCCCACCAGAAGCCCTCGGTGTCCACCAGGGTGCCGTCCATGTCCAGGAGCACCGCCTGCAGCGTCGAGCCTTCGGCCGTACGGGTTCCGAGCGCGGGGACCGTGGCTGTCATCCACGCACCTCCTTGGGGGACGAGCAGGCCGGTTCCCGTGCGGGAACCGGCCTGCGGTGGGCCGACAAGTGTACGTCGCATGCGCCCGAAGCGCCTCGTTTATCACTGGAGCGAGGGGGTACCCCGTGAAACACGCGGGCGCAGGCCAGGGGGCCCTTCGGCATGCGCGCGGAGATCCCCCGGCGACCCCCGGCCGAGCCCCGGAGGGCTCAGCGGGCGTTGAAGTACTTCGCCTCCGGGTGGTGGATGACGATCGCGTCCGTGGACTGCTCGGGGTGCAGCTGGAACTCCTCGGACAGGTGGACCCCGATCCGCTCCGGCTGGAGCAGCTCGGCGATCTTCGCGCGGTCCTCCAGGTTCGGGCAGGCGCCGTAGCCGAGCGAGAAGCGGGCGCCCCGGTACTTCAGGGCGAACATGTCCTCGATCTCGGCCGGGTCCTCGCCGGCGAAGCCCAGCTCGCTGCGGACGCGGGCGTGCCAGTACTCGGCGAGCGCCTCCGCCAACTGCACGGACAGGCCGTGCAGTTCGAGGTAGTCACGGTAGGAGTTGGCCTCGAACAGCTTGGCCGTCTCCTCGCCGATGCGGGAGCCGACGGTGACGACCTGGAGGCCGACGACGTCCGTCTCCCCCGACTCCTCCGGGCGGAAGAAGTCGGCCAGGCACAGCCGGCGGCCCCGGCGCTGGCGCGGGAAGGTGAACCGGGTGCGTTCGTTGCCCCGCTCGTCCAGGATGATCAGGTCGTCGTCCTTGGAGACACAGGGGAAGTAGCCGTAGACGACGGCCGCTTCGAGGAGGTTCTCCGTCTGGAGCCGGTCCAGCAGACCGCGCAGCCGCGGGCGTCCCTCGCTCTCCACCAGGTCCTCGTACGACGGTCCCTCGCCGGTGCGGGCCTGCTTGAGCCCCCACTGGCCCTTGAAGAGGGCGCCCTCGTCCAGCCAGCTCGCGTACTCCTTGAGCTGGATGCCCTTGACGATCCGGGTGTCCCAGAACGGCGGGGTCGGCACGGGGTTGTCGGTGGCGACGTCGGAGCGGACGTGGCCCTCCTCGGGCCGCTCCTCGACCTCGACGGCGGCCGCGGCACGCACCCGGCGCTGCTTGAGCTCGGGCAGCTTGGCTCCGGGGACCCCGCGCTTGACGCCGATCAGGGCGTCCATCAGCCGCAGGCCCTCGAAGGCGTCACGGGCGTAGCGGACCTCGCCCTCGTAGAGCTCGTGCAGGTCCTGCTCGACATAGGCGCGGGTCAGGGCGGCGCCACCGAGGATGACCGGGAAGCGTGCGGCCAGGCCGCGCTGGTTCAGCTCCTCCAGGTTCTCCTTCATGATCACCGTGGACTTCACCAGCAGACCGGACATGCCGATCACGTCGGCCCGGTGCTCCTCGGCCGCCTCCAGGATCGCGGAGACGGGCTGCTTGATGCCCAGGTTGACGACGTTGTAGCCGTTGTTGGACAGGATGATGTCGACCAGGTTCTTGCCGATGTCGTGCACGTCGCCGCGCACGGTCGCCAGCACGATGGTGCCCTTGCCCTCGGCGTCCGACTTCTCCATGTGCGGTTCGAGGTAGGCCACGGCAGCCTTCATCACCTCGGCGGACTGCAGCACGAACGGCAGCTGCATCTGGCCGGAGCCGAAGAGTTCACCGACGACCTTCATGCCGTCCAGGAGGGTCTCGTTGACGATGTCCAGAGCCGGACGGTCGACGAGGGCCTCGTCCAGGTCGGCTTCCAGGCCGTTGCGTTCACCGTCGATGATCCTGCGCTTGAGGCGCTCCTCCAGCGGGAGGGCGGCCAGCTCCTCGGCCTTGCCGGCCTTCAGCGACTTGGCGGTGGCGCCCTCGAAGAGCTGCATGAGCTTCTGCAGGGGGTCGTAGCCCTCGCTGCGCCGGTCGTGGATCAGGTCGAGGGCCGTCTGCACCTCTTCCTCGCTGAACCTGGCGATCGGCAGGATCTTCGACGCGTGGACGATCGCCGAGTCCAGGCCCGCCTTGACGCACTCGTCCAGGAAGACGGAGTTGAGCAGGATGCGGGCGGCCGGGTTCAGGCCGAAGGAGATGTTCGACAGGCCGAGGGTGGTCTGGACCTCGGGGTGGCGGCGCTTGAGTTCCCGGATGGCTTCGATGGTGGCGATGCCGTCCTTGCGGGACTCCTCCTGACCGGTACAGATGGTGAAGGTCAGGGTGTCGATGAGGATGTCCGACTCATGGATGCCCCAGTTCCCGGTCAGGTCGGCGATCAGCCGCTCGGCGATCTCCACCTTCTTCTCGGGGGTGCGGGCCTGGCCCTCCTCGTCGATCGTGAGCGCGATCAGCGCGGCACCGTGCTCCTGCGCCAGCTTGGTCACGCGTGCGAAGCGGGACTCCGGGCCGTCGCCGTCCTCGTAGTTCACCGAGTTGATCACGGCGCGGCCGCCGAGCTTCTCCAGGCCGGCCTGGATGACGTCGACCTCGGTGGAGTCCAGCACGATCGGCAGCGTGGACGCGGTCGCGAAGCGCCCGGCCAGCTCCTCCATGTCGGCCACGCCGTCCCGGCCGACGTAGTCCACGCACAGGTCCAGCATGTGCGCGCCCTCGCGGATCTGCTCGCGCGCCATCTCCACACAGTCGTCCCAGCGGGCCTCCAGCATGGCCTCACGGAACTTCTTCGACCCGTTCGCGTTCGTCCGCTCGCCGATCGCCAGGTAGGAGGTGTCCTGACGGAACGGGACGGTCTGGTAGAGCGAGGCCGCGCCCGGCTCGGGGCGCGGGTCGCGCGCGGGCGGGGTCACGCCCTGGACGCGCTCGACCACCTGACGCAGGTGCTCGGGGGTGGTGCCGCAGCAGCCGCCGATCAGGGAGAGGCCGTAGTCCCGTACGAAGTTCTCCTGGGCCTCGGCCAGCCCCTCGGGGCCGAGCGGGAAGTGGGCGCCGTCCTTGGTCAGCACCGGCAGGCCCGCGTTCGGCATGCACAGCAGGGGGATGCGGGAGTGCCGGGTGAGGTAGCGCAGGTGCTCGCTCATCTCGGCCGGGCCCGTCGAGCAGTTCAGGCCGATCATGTCGATGCCCAGCGGCTCCAGTGCCGTCAGGGCCGCGCCGATCTCCGAGCCCAGCAGCATGGTGCCGGTGGTCTCGAAGGCCATGGACACCAGCAGCGGGACGTCCACGCCGAGGCGCTCCATCGCGCGCCGGGCACCCAGCACGGAGGCCTTGGTCTGCAGGAGGTCCTGGGTGGTCTCCACGATCAGGGCGTCGGCGCCGCCCGTCAGCAGGCCCTCGGCGTTCGCCTGGAAGCCGTCCCGGAGGACGGTGTAGCCGATGTGGCCGAGGGTGGGCAGCTTGGTGCCGGGGCCGATGGAGCCGAGGACCCAGCGCCGGCGGCCGTCCCCGGCGAAGAACTCGTCGGCCACCTCGCGGGCGATGCGGGCGCCGGCCTCGGACAGTTCGTGGACGCGGTCGGCGATCTCGTACTCCGCCATCGCCGCGTGGTTGGCGCCGAAGGTGTTGGTTTCGACGCAGTCGACGCCCACCGAGAAGTACGCCTCGTGCACCGAGCGCACGATGTCGGGGCGGGTCAGGTTGAGAATCTCGTTGCAGCCCTCAAGCTGCTGGAAGTCGTCGAGCGTGGGTTCCTGGGCCTGGAGCATGGTGCCCATGGCTCCGTCGGCGACCACCACACGGGTGGCGAGCGCCTCTCGGAGCGCGGACACCCGGGTCCGGCTGTCGGCGGAAGGGGACGGCGGCAACGAGGCCATGAAGGGGCTCCCTAAGTGCGACGGCTGTCGGCTTTGCGGTGTCCCGGTGTACCGGCGGGATGCCGCACGGCGTCAGAGTAACCGGCGGTCGGCTTGGATGGGCAGCGGCGTCCACGAGGCGGACTCGGGTGGCGCTCGCGTCACACTCGGGCCACGTGTGATGTAACAGGTGTCGACCGACCATTAGCGGGAGGTCGGCATGGACCGGTAGTGTTCGACATTGCCGAACGCTGGGTAGCAGGACATGAACACGGTGCCGACGCGGTCGGCACCGGCCGACGGCACGGCGGCGTTCGCCGGAGGTTCGTCGGCAGTCGAAGGGGACGGAGGCAGGACGGCGATGGCACGGAACATCCAGTCGCTCGAACGGGCGGCCGCGATGCTACGGCTGCTCGCGGGTGGCGAGCGCAGGCTGGGCCTGTCGGACATCGCCTCGTCGCTGGGCCTCGCCAAGGGCACGGCCCACGGCATCCTGCGCACCCTCCAGCAGGAGGGTTTCGTCGAGCAGGACGACACCTCCGGGCGCTATCAGCTGGGCGCGGAGCTGCTCCGCCTCGGCACGACCTATCTGGACGTGCACGAACTGCGGGCGCGGGCCCTGGTGTGGACCGACGACCTGGCCCGCTCCAGCGGGGAGAGCGTCTATCTGGGCGTCCTGCACCAGCAGGGCGTGCTGATCGTGCACCACGTCTTCCGGCCCGACGACAGCCGGCAGGTGCTGGAGATCGGCGCCATGCAGCCGCTGCACTCCACGGCGCTGGGCAAGGTGCTCTCGGCGTACGACCCGGTGGCGCACAGCGAGGCGCTGGAGACCGAGCGGAAGGCCTTCACGGACCGCACGGTGTCCGACTGGGACGACTTCGAGCATCTCCTCGACCTCACGCGCGCGCGTGGGTACGCGGCCGACGTGGAGGAGACCTGGGAGGGCGTGGCGTCCATCGCCGCGCCCATCCACGACCGGCGCCGGATGCCCGTGGGTGCGGTCGGTATCACCGGCGCCGTGGAGCGGCTGCGCCCGGACGGCGAGCTGCGGCCCGAGCTGATCGCGGCGGTGCGCGACTGCGCCCGCGCGGTCTCCAGGGACCTGGGCGCGGGACGGTTCTGAGCGCCCGTTCTCCCTACTGGGGGTTGACCGGAACGCCGGGCGGCGTTCCGGTTCTCGCCCTACCCTGAAGTGGACATATCGGACAAGAGCTCACGACTGCACTCGAAGAGTGATAGCTGGATGCGATCAATAACGATCCTGTTTTCGATAACAGAACCCTTGACGCACGCGTAAGGCCGAAGCAAGACTCCCGTCCATCGGTCGGCATTGTCGAACACCTACCGGCAATACGCGCTAGAGTGTGACAACGCCAAGGGCCGGCATCGCTCTCACCCCCGAGGGCGCCTGAACCCCCGGTGGGACCCGGGGTTCGGCCAACCCTGGACGAAGGACAAAGGAGTCGCGGGTGTCCAGCTCCGACATCTTCATCGGCGAGACCATCGGTACCGCCATACTCATCCTGCTCGGCGGCGGCGTCTGCGCGGCCGTCACGCTCAAGGCCTCCAAGGCCCGTAACGCCGGTTGGCTCGCCATCACCTTCGGGTGGGGCTTCGCCGTTCTGACGGCCGTATACATCTCCGGACCCCTCTCCGGTGCGCACCTCAACCCCGCCGTCACCGTCGCCCTTGCCATCAAGAACAGCGACTGGAGCAACGTCCCGGTCTATCTCGCCGGCCAGCTGCTCGGCGCGATGATCGGCGCGGCCCTGGTGTGGGTCGCCTACTACGGCCAGTTCCACGCCCACCTGACCGACAAGGAGATCGTCGGCGGTCCGGGCGCCCAGGACACGGCGGCCAAGGCCGTCGAGGCCCAGGAGACGGGCGCCGGCCCGGTCCTCGGCATCTTCTCCACCGGCCCGGAGATCCGGAACGTGGCGCAGAACCTCGCCACGGAGATCATCGGCACCGTGGTGCTGATCCTCGCGGTCCTCACGCAGGGCCTGAACGACAAGGGCAACGGCCTCGGTGTCCTCGGCGGACTGGTCACCGCGCTCGTGGTGGTGTCGATCGGTCTGTCGCTCGGCGGCCCGACGGGCTACGCGATCAACCCGGCCCGCGACCTGGGCCCGCGCATCGTGCACGCCCTACTGCCGCTGCCCAACAAGGGCGGTTCCGACTGGAGCTACGCCTGGATCCCGGTGGTCGGCCCGCTGATCGGCGCCGCTATCGCCGCAGGCATCTACAACGTCGCCTTCGCCTAGCACACGCCTCGCAGCACGCGCCGTACGTACCGCCCCTCACCACGGATCTTTCAGGAGCACACAGTGACCGACGCCCACACCGCAGGCCCCTTCATCGCCGCGATCGACCAGGGCACCACCTCCTCGCGCTGCATCGTCTTCGACCGGGACGGCCGGATCGTCTCCGTCGACCAGAAGGAGCACGAGCAGATCTTCCCCAAGCCGGGCTGGGTCGAGCACAACGCCAACGAGATCTGGACCAACGTCCAGGAAGTCGTCGCCGGGGCCATCCAGAAGGCCGGCATCACCCGTGACGACATCAAGGCCATCGGCATCACCAACCAGCGCGAGACGACCGTGCTGTGGGACAAGAACACCGGTGAGCCCGTCCACAACGCCCTTGTCTGGCAGGACACCCGCACCGACGCGCTCTGCCGGGAGCTGGGCCGCAACGTCGGCCAGGACCGCTTCCGCCGCGAGACCGGCCTGCCGCTCGCGTCGTACTTCTCCGGTCCGAAGGCCCGCTGGCTGCTCGACAACGTCGAGGGGCTGCGGGAGCGCGCCGAGGCGGGCGACATCCTCTTCGGCACCATGGACACCTGGGTCATCTGGAACCTGACCGGTGGTGTCAACGGCGGCAAGCACGTCACCGACGTCACCAACGCCTCCCGCACCCTTCTCATGAACCTGCACACGACGCAGTGGGACGAGAAGATCGCCGAGTCGATCGGCGTGCCGCTGCAGATCCTGCCCGAGATCCGCTCCTCCGCCGAGGTCTACGGCGAGATCAAGGGCGGCAAGCTCGGCGAGCTGCTCGGCGGCATCCCGGTCGCCTCCGCGCTCGGCGACCAGCAGGCGGCCCTGTTCGGCCAGTGCTGCTTCGCCGAGGGCGAGACCAAGTCGACCTACGGCACCGGCACCTTCATGGTGATGAACACCGGCGACAAGATCATCAACTCCTACGCCGGTCTGCTGACCACGGTCGGCTACAAGATCGGCGAGCAGCCGACGGTCTACGCCCTGGAGGGCTCGATCGCCGTCACCGGCTCGCTGGTCCAGTGGATGCGCGACCAGATGGGCCTCATCTCCACCGCCGCCGAGATCGAGACGCTCGCGCTCTCGGTCGAGGACAACGGCGGCGCCTACTTCGTGCCGGCCTTCTCGGGCCTGTTCGCCCCGCACTGGCGTTCCGACGCCCGCGGTGTGATCGCCGGTCTCACCCGGTACGTCACCAAGGCGCACCTCGCGCGCGCCGTCCTGGAGGCCACCGCGTGGCAGACCCGGGAGATCGCCGACGCCATGGTCAAGGACTCCGGCGATGAACTGGTGGCGCTCAAGGTGGACGGTGGCATGACCGCCAACAATCTGCTGATGCAGACGCTCGCCGACGTCCTGGACGCGCCCGTGGTGCGCCCGATGGTCGCGGAGACCACCTGCCTCGGCGCCGCCTACGCCGCCGGCCTGGCCGTCGGCTTCTGGTCCAGCACCGACGAACTGCGCGCCAACTGGCGCCGGGCCGCCGAATGGACCCCCCGCATGGACGCGGAGACCCGCGACCGTGAGTACAAGAACTGGCTCAAGGCCGTCGACCGGACCATGGGCTGGATCGAGGACGAGGACTGAGCTGCCCCCACGACAGCTCTGACGAGGAGTAAGTACCCGACATGACCAGTCAGTCCACCCTGAGTTCCGTGCCTGCCCTGGGGACGCACCCGGCCTCCGGCTCCAACCCGAGCCGGGCCGAGACCAGGGAGCAGCTCTCCAAGGCGTCGTACGACCTTCTGGTGATCGGCGGCGGCATCCTGGGCATCTCCACCGCCTGGCACGCCGCGCAGTCCGGCCTGAGGGTGGCGCTGGTCGACTCCGGCGACTTCGCCGGTGCCACCTCCTCCGCCTCCTCCAAGCTGCTCCACGGCGGTCTGCGCTACCTGCAGACCGGCGCGGTGAAGCTGGTGGCGGAGAACCACTTCGAGCGCCGTGCGGTCTCCCGTCAGGTGGCCCCCCACCTGGCGAACCCGCTCACCTTCTACCTCCCCGTGTACAAGGGCGGGCCGCACGGCGCGGCGAAGCTCGGCGCGGGCGTCTTCGCCTACTCCGCGCTCTCCGCGTTCGGCGACGGCGTCGGCCACCTGCTCTCCCCCGCCAAGGCGGCGCAGGACGTGCCCGAGCTGCGTACCGAGAACCTCAAGGCCGTGGCCGTGTACGGCGACGACCAGATGAACGACGCGCGCATGGCGCTGATGACGGTCCGCGCGGCCGTCGAGGCGGGTGCGGTCGTCCTCAACCACGCCGAGGTCACCGGCCTGCGCTGCACCCAGGGCCGGGTGACGGGCGCCGACCTGAAGGACCGCCTGTCCGGCGAGGAGTTCGGCGTCAACGCCCGCCTGGTGCTGAACGCGACCGGCCCGTGGGTCGACCACCTGCGCAGGATGGAGGACCCGAACGCGGCCCCGTCCATCCGTCTGTCCAAGGGCGCGCACCTGGTCCTCAAGCGCACCTCCCCGTGGAAGGCCGCGCTGGCGACCCCGATCGACAAGTACCGGATCACCTTCGCCCTCCCCTGGGAGGACATGCTGCTGCTCGGCACCACCGACGAGGAGTACGAGGGCGACCCGGCGGACGTCGCGGTCAACGACAAGGACATAGCCCAGATCCTGGACGAGGCCGCGTTCTCCGTCCGGGACCAGCAGCTCCAGCGCGACCTGATCACCTACGCCTTCGCCGGTCTGCGGGTGCTGCCGGGCGGCCCCGGTGACACCGCCAAGGCCAAGCGCGAGACCGTGGTGACCGAGGGCAAGGGCGGCATGCTGTCCGTCGCCGGCGGCAAGTGGACCACCTTCCGGCACATCGGCCGTACGGTCATGCAGAAGCTGGAGGCGCTGCCGGGTCACCCGCTCGGCGACGACTTCGAGCCGATCTCCTCGCTGCCGAAGAAGCTCCCGCTGCCCGGCGTCGCCAACCCCCGCGCGGTCGCGCACCGGCTGCTGGTGGACCACCCGGCCCCGGGCCCGCGCATGGCGGCGGACACCGCGAAGCACCTGGCCACCCACTACGGCTCCCTGGCCTTCGACATCGCCCGCCTGGCGAACGAGAACCCGGAGCTCGCCGAGCGCGTCCACCCGGACGCCCCGGAGATCTGGGCGCAGGTCGTCTGGGCCCGCGACCACGAGTGGGCCGAGACGGCGGACGACGTGCTGCGCCGCCGTACGACGCTGACGATCCGGGGCCTGGCCACGGACGAGGTCCGCGCGAAGGTCCAGGACGTGCTCGACAAGAAGTGACCCTGGCAGGGCAGAGGGGCGGTTCCACTCCGGTGGGGCCGCCCCTGTCGCGTACTGTGCTGAGACATCCGATGTCCGGGGCAGGGCGCGGGCGACAGGAGGCCGGTCATGGCAGTCACCGACGAGGCGATCGAGAAGATCAAGGACATGATCGTCTCCGGTGCGCTGCGGCCCGGCGACCGGCTGCCCAAGGAGAGCGAACTCGCCGCCGCGCTGGGGCTGTCGCGCAACTCGCTGCGGGAGGCCGTACGGGCCCTGTCGCTGATCCGGATCCTGGACGTGCGCCAGGGCGACGGCACCTATGTCACCAGCCTGGACCCGCAGTTGCTGCTGGAGGCGATGAGCTTCGTCGTCGACTTCCACCGCGACGACACCGTGCTGGAGTTCCTCGCGGTGCGCCGCATCCTGGAGCCGGCCGCGACGGCGATGGCCGCGTCCCGGATCAGTGAGCAGCAACTCGACGCCCTGTCGGCCCGGTTGGACGCGCTGGGCGCCGAGCCCTCGGTGGAGGAACTGGTCGCCGCCGACCTGGAGTTCCACGGCGGCATCGCACGGGCCGCCGGCAACTCGGTGCTGTGCTCGCTGCTGGACAGCCTGTCCGGCCCGACCACCCGGGCCCGGATCTGGCGGGGCCTGACCCAGGAGGACGCCGTCGGCCGCACCCTGCGCGAGCACCGGGCGATCCTGGCCGCCCTGCGCGACCGCGACGCGGAGACGGCCCGTTCCTGGGCGACCGTGCACATCGCGAGTGTGGAGCAGTGGCTGCGCAGCACGCTGTGAGGTCCCGGCGAACCAGGGGTGTTCCGCACTGACGATCGGGGCAGTGATCCGTTCACTCCCCCGTGCAAGGGGGCTGCGGGCGCCCCCGCCGGACGCCGTAAGGTTGGTGAGTCAAGCGAGGGCACGTCGGAAGGAGGCACTGGGTGATCGAGCTGGAGGGGGTTCCCGAGCTGATCGACCCAGTCATGGTGGCCGCGTTCGAGGGCTGGAACGATGCCGGTGACGCCGCCTCCACGGCGGTCGCGCATCTGGAACGCGAGTTCAAGGGCGAGGTGTTCGCGGCGCTGGACGCCGAGGACTACTACGACTTCCAGGTGAACCGTCCCACGGTGTTCATGGACGGCGGCGTGCGCAAGATCACATGGCCGACGACCCGGCTGTCGGTGGTCCGCGTCGGCGGCGAGAAGCCGCGCGACCTGGTGCTGGTCCGCGGCATCGAACCGTCCATGCGCTGGCGCTCGTTCTGCAACGAACTGCTGGGCTTCGCGCACGAACTGGGCGTGGAGCTGGTGGTCATCCTGGGCGCCCTGCTCGGTGACACCCCGCACACGCGTCCGGTGCCGGTCAGCGGGGTCACGTCCGACCCGGACCTGGCCCAGCGGATGGACCTGGAGGAGACCAAGTACGAGGGCCCGACGGGCATCGTCGGCGTCCTGCAGGAGGCGTGCACGCACGCGGGCGTCCCGGCGGTGTCGCTGTGGGCGGCCGTACCGCACTACGTCTCCCAGCCGCCCAACCCCAAGGCCACGCTGGCGCTGCTCAACCGGCTGGAGGACCTGCTGGACCTGCGCATCCCGCAGGGCGAGCTGCCCGAGGACGCGCGCGCCTGGCAGGTGGGCGTGGACCAGCTGGCCGCCGAGGACAGCGAGGTCGCCGAGTACGTGCAGACGCTGGAGGAGGCCCGGGACACCGCGGAGCTGCCGGAGGCGTCGGGCGAGGCGATCGCCCGCGAGTTCGAGCGGTACCTACGGCGCCGGGACGTGAACCCGCCGGGCGGCCACGCCACGGCGGACGGCACGGACACGGGCTCGTGGCTGCGGGACAACCCCAGCGGGAAGAGCAGGCCGCCGAAGCCGCCGAAGCCCGATGCCGATGCCTCCGGCGGAGAGGCCGACGACGAGGGCGACTCGGAGGACTGAGCAGCAGAAGGGGCGGTACGCGCGATGCGTACCGCCCCTTCGACGTCTACCGGAGCCGAAGCTACAGCGCCACGCCCAGCAGCGCGTCCACCGCCCGCGTCACCAGGCCGGGAGCACCCGTGTCCGTGCCGCCCTCCCGCTCCTGCCGCTCCGCCCAGCGGTCCACGGCGGCCAGCGCGGCCGGCGCGTCGAGGTCGTTCGCGAGGGCCTCGCGGATCTCCTCCACCAGGGCGTCGGCGGACGGGCCGTCGGGACGGGAGACCGCGGCGCGCCAGCGGCCGAGGCGGGCCACGGCGTCCTGGAGGACCTGGTCGGTCCACTCCCAGTCGGCGCGGTAGTGGTGGGACAGGAGGGCCAGCCGGATGGCGGCGGGGTCCACGCCGTCGCGGCGCAGCTGCGAGACGAAGACCAGGTTGCCCTTGGACTTGGACATCTTCTCGCCGTGCAGGCCGACCATGCCGGCGTGGACGTACGCCTTGGCCATGGGGAACTCGCCCGTGAGCACCTGGGCGTGCGAGGCGCCCATCTCGTGGTGCGGGAAGGCCAGGTCGGAGCCGCCGCCCTGGATGTCGAAGCCCATCCCCAGGTGGTCGAGGGCGATGGCCACGCACTCGATGTGCCAGCCGGGCCGGCCCCGGCCGAGGGAGCCGCCGTCCCAGCTGGGCTCGCCCTCGCGGGCCGCCATCCACAGCATCGGGTCGACCGGGTTCTTCTTGCCCGGACGGTCCGGGTCGCCGCCGCGCTCGGCGGACAGCAGCCGCATCGCGGCCGCGTCGAGGTTCGAGACCTTGCCGAAGTCCGGGTCGGACTCGACGGAGAAGTAGATGTCGCCGTCCAGCTCGTAGGCCGCGCCGAGTTCGCGCAGTCGCTCCACGAGCGGGACGATGCCGGGTATCGCCTCGACGGCGCCTATGTAGTGCCGGGGCGGGAGCAGCCGCAGGGCGGTCATGTCCTCGCGGAAGAGGGCCGTCTCCTTCTCGGCGAGGGCGACCCAGTCGATGCCGTCCCGCTCGGCCCGCTCCAGCAGCGGATCGTCGACGTCGGTGACGTTCTGGACGTAGTGGACCTGCCGCTTGGTGTCGAGCCACACGCGCTGGACGAGGTCGAACGCGTTGTAGGTCGCCGCGTGCCCCATGTGGGTCGCGTCGTACGGGGTGATGCCGCAGACGTAGATACGGGCGACGGGACCGGGGTCGAGGGTGACCGGACCGCCGGTCGCGGTGTCGTGGATCCTCAGGTCGCGGCCCTGACCAGGCAGGGCGGGGACCTCGGAAGCGGGCCAGGCATGCATGTACATGAGCCTAACCGGCCACGAGCTGCGTATACGAATGGGATCGCGTCAGATGGCCGGTTAGACGGTCTTGTACATCGTCGCCGGATGTGCTTGCCCGGAGCCCGGGGTGCCCGTCGGCGTCACACGGGCGGCCAGGGGATCGCGGGCCACTCCCCGCTCGGCTCCGGATGCACCCCTGTGGTGAGCAGATCCTCCACACGCGCGCGTGTGGCGTCGATCTCGGCCTCGGTGATCAGTCCGGTCAGCCGCTCGCCCAGCGGGCCCGCGAGGCCCTCCCGCAGGCCTCCCAGGACGTCGACGGCCTCGGGGGTCAGCGGTTCCCCGGCCCAGCCCCACAGCAGGGTGCGCAGCTTGTTCTCGACGTTGAAGGTGACGCCGTGGTCGATGCCGTAGAGGCGGCCGCCGGTGGTGGGCAGCAGGTGACCGCCCTTGCGGTCGGCGTTGTTGATCACCGCGTCGATGACGGCGAGCCGGCGCAGCCGCTCGTCGTCGGCGTGCACGAGCAGCGCCGTGCGCCCCTCGCCGACATCGGCGAGGCCGATCGCCTTCCAGCCCGGCTCCGGCTCCTCGGCGTCGACCAGGGCCAGCAGCTCCGTCTCGGCCTGGACGTCGATCCACAGCTGGCACATGCCCTCGCCGTACGGCCCGTCGCGCAGCACGGTCGGCGGGACGAGCCCCCAGCCGGTGGCCTCGGAGACCTCGTAGGCGGCCACCTCGCGGCCCGCCAGGGTGCCGTCGGGGAAGTCCCACAGCGGGCGCTCGCCGGCCACCGGCTTGTACACGCAGGAGGCTTCCCGGCCGTCGAGAGCGACCGTGCAGAACAGCGCGGCGTTCGACGCCTCGCGGATCCGGCCGCGCACGGTCAGCTCACCGCTCGCGAGCAGCTCCGCGTCGGCCGTGCCGGAGGCCGTCACGCTCCCCGGCGGTATCCGTTCTGGCGCGGACATACGTGTCCTTCCGGATCGAGCGGGAGGCTGCACAGCGGACACGGCGGCCGCCCGGCGTTGACGACGTCGAGAGCGCGCTTGGCGAAGGCCCTGGCCTGCGCGCCGGTCAGCCGGACCCGCAGCATCGGGGGCCCGTTCTCCTCGTCCTGGAGCAGTCGCTCCTCGGCCTCGGCGAGGTCCTCCTCGGTGTCGGCGTCCAGCTCCACGAGGGCCTGCGCCTCGACGATCATGCGCTGTTCCTCGCCGTCCCAGGCCAGCGCCATGGTGCCGACGCGGAACTCCTCCTCGACGGGGGTGTCCAGCGGGCCGGTGTCGGCGATCTCGGCGGGCGCGACGGCGGGGACGGCCGCGCTGCCGCCACTGCGTCGCACGACCTCGTCGAGCAGTTCGTCCATGCGCTCGGCGAGGGCGGCGACCTGGGTCTTCTCCAGTGCCACGCTGGTCACCCGGGAGCCTGACGTGGCCTGGAGGAAGAACGTACGGCGCCCGGGCAGTCCGACCGTGCCGGCCACGAAGCGGTCCGGCGGGTCGTAGAGGAACACCTGACGGGACACGTCCTGTCTCCATTGGATTCGAGAGCTTCAGCGGTGCCGGCCACGCGGGTACGCGACTGCGGTGGATCCGACTGCGGTGGATCGCTTCACCCTACTGCGGCCGACGATCACGGTGCGCCCGCACCGCCCCCGACCGGTGCGTCGCCCTCTCCGGTGTCCCCGGCCGGTTCCTCGCGCGGGACGAGGGAGGCGAAGTCCCCGGTGTCGCCGAGCCGGATCAGGAAGGGCCTGAGACGGGTGTAGCGGATCGCGGTGACGGAACAGGGCTCCACGGAGATCCGCTGGAAGAGGTCGAGATGAAGTCCGAGGGCGTCGGCGACCAGCGACTTGATGATGTCACCGTGCGAGCACATCAGGTAGACGGCGTCGGCGCCGTGCTCGCGCTCCACGCGCGCGTTCCACTCGCGTACGGCCTCGGCGGCGCGGGTCTGCATGGCCCGCAGGGACTCGCCGCCGGGGAAGGCGGCGGCCGACGGGTGGGCCTGGACGACCTCCATCAGCGGCTCGTCCTTCAGCTCGGCGAGCTTGCGGCCGGACCAGTCGCCGTAGTGGCACTCCCCGATCCGCTCGTCGGTGTGGAGGCGCAGCTCAGGGCGGGCCTCCAGCAGCGGCCGCAGGGTCTCCTGACAGCGTTGCAGGGGGCTCGTGACGACCTCGGAGAGGGGCAGGCCCGCGAGCCGTGCGGGCAGTGCGGCGGCCTGCGCGGCACCCCGCTCGTCCAGGGCGACGCCCGGTGTCCAGCCGGCGAGCACGCCAGAGGTGTTGGCAGTGGACCGTCCGTGCCTTACGAGGATCAGCGTGGGCATGCCGCCCAGGGTAGGCGTAACCGCAGGTGCACCGCTGAGCGGGAGGTCACGCGAACTCGGGGGCCGGGGTGGCGGGCCCACCGAGGGCGTCACGGCGCTCGGGCATGCGCAGATCGGCCATGCGGTGCCAGCCGGCGAGGCGTTCGTAGGCGTACACCGCGTGGAT
The DNA here is from genome assembly GCF_027625935.1 of Streptomyces camelliae. Taxonomy (NCBI): domain Bacteria; kingdom Bacillati; phylum Actinomycetota; class Actinomycetes; order Kitasatosporales; family Streptomycetaceae; genus Streptomyces; species Streptomyces camelliae. The sequence goes on along the minus strand of NZ_CP115300.1, from coordinate 7,282,174 downwards.
GCCGGCTGCGAGCAGCACGGACTTGGCCCGGGACCAGCCCAGGATGCGGCCCATGTGGGCCATCACGGCGAGGCTGACGTCCCGGTGGACGGCGATCTCGGCGAGCGCGTACGCGCGCAGCGTCCGCTGGATCAGCCGGCCGTGCCCGGCTGCGGCGAACCGCAGCAGTTCCTCGTGGGTGTAGGCGAGGTGGTTGTCCTCGTCGGCGGAGATCATCCGGACGGCCCGGCCGACCTCCGGGTGGCCGGCGAAGTACCGGAGGAGCAGCTCCATCTGTTCGGAGGCGCGCTGTTCGGTGACCCTGCTGTGCGAGAGGTACACGATGAGGTCCCGCTCGCCGAGCGGCTCGTCACGCCGGAGCCGGTCGTGGGCGAGACCGATGCCGCGCCGCTCCAGGAGCATCGTGTAGTCGGTCTCGGGCGGTACGGCGACGGGGGTGAGCCCGCGCCTTCTCAGCAGGGCGTGGAAGATGCGTCCGTGCTTGTCCTCGTCGGCACCGTGGCGTGCGATCTTCGGGGCGAGCGCGTGTTCCCCCGGCGGTACGAGTGCGGCGATCCGGCCGTTCTCCCAGCCGCCCTGGGACTCGCCGCCGGCGGCGATGGAGCAGAAGAGCCGGAAGGACTCGTCGTGGTCGAGGATCTCCTGGAACAGACTCCTGGCCGAAAGCATCGACGCCACCTCTCCGCAAAAAGCAAGATTCCGCAGCATTCGCGACATTCCGCAAAGGACGAGTCAAATACGGGCGGAGAGGGGCCGCAACACGGGCGCCCGAGGACTCGGCCGAAAGAAGGAACGCCGGGGTCGTAACCGTGTGGCGCCTGGCGCGTTGTTCCCCGTGACGGCCGTGGCGGGGAAGACCCCCGAGCCCCCACCACGGCCGCGGAATCCTCTGCGAGAGCCTTACGCCAGCCCGGCGCGCTCCAGGGCCTCGCTGCCGGCCCGCAGGGAGGCGAGCCGTTCCTCCAGGGTGAAGCCGGCCGGGGCGAGGCTGAGGGTGGTGACCCCGGCGTCCGCGTAGGCCTTCATCCGGTCGGCGATCCGGTCGACGGAGCCCAGCAGTGTCGTCTTGTCGATGAGGTCCTGCGGAACCGCCGCGGCGGCACCCGCCTTGTCCCCGGACAGGTACTTCTCCTGGATCTCGGCGGCCTCCTTCTCGTACCCCATGCGCCGCGCGAGCTGGTTGTAGAAGTTCTGCTTGGCGCTGCCCATGCCGCCCACGTACAGCGCGGTGTAGGGCCGGAAGGTGTCGGCGAGCCGGGCCACGTCCTTGTCTTCGCCGACGGCCAGCGGCAGCGTCGGGCAGACGTCGAACCCCTCAAGGCTCTTGCCGGCCTTCTCACGCCCCGCGCGCAGGTGCGTGATCGTGGTCTCCTCCAGGTGCTCGGCGGAGGGGAAGATCAGCAGGGCGCCGTCGGCGATCTCGCCGGTCTGCTCCAGGTTCTTCGGGCCGATCGCGGCGATGTACAGCGGGATGTGCTCGCGCTGCGGGTGCACGGTCAGCTTGATCGGCTTGCCCGGGCCGCCCGGCAGCGGCAGCGTCCAGTGCTCGCCCTCGTACGTCAGCCGCTCCCGCGTCATCGCCCTGCGCACGATCTCCACGTACTCACGCGTGCGTGCCAGCGGCTTGTCGAACCTGACGCCGTACCAGCCCTCGGAGACCTGCGGGCCGGAGACGCCGAGGCCGAGCCGGAAGCGCCCGCCGGAGAGCGAGTCGAGCGTCGCGGCGGTCATCGCGGTCATCGCGGGCTGCCGGGCCGGGATCTGGAAGATGGCCGAGCCGACGTCGATGCGCTCGGTCTGGGCGGCGACCCAGCTGAGCACGGTGGCCGCGTCGGAGCCGTACGCCTCGGCGGCCCAGCACACGGAGAACCCCAGCCGGTCGGCCTCCTGGGCCACGGCCAGATTGTCCCCGTCCATTCCGGCACCCCAGTAGCCGAGGTTGATCCCGAGCTGCATGCCCGATCCCCTTACCCGTGAGTAACGTCCCTGTGGGGCGACCTTAGCGCGGGGGTGGGCCGCGTGTCCCCGAGCTGGTCCGTCGAGTTATCCACAGGCCACCCACGGCGCAGTTCTGGCCAGTAATCTCGCCCGCATGGAGCAGAGGCATCTCGGCCGTACGGGCCTGCGCGTGTCACGCATCGGTCTGGGCACCCTCACCTGGGGCAGGGACACCGACCAGCACGACGCCGCAGACATGCTGAAGGCGTTCTGGGAAGCCGGCGGATCGCTCGTCGACACCGCGGACGTGTACGGCGACGGGGAGGCCGAGTACCTGCTCGGACAGCTCATGGACGGGCTCGTCCCGCGGCGGGACCTCGTGATCTCGACCAAGGCCGGCAGCGTCCCCGACCCCGACCGCCGCGTCGACGGCTCCCGCGGCCATCTGCTCGCCGCGCTGGACGCCTCCCTCGCCCGCCTGGGCACGGACTACGTCGACCTGTGGCACGTGCACGCGTACGACCCCGGCACCCCGCTGGAGGAGACGCTCCAGGCCCTCGACATAGCGGTGAGCAGCGGCCGCGCCCGCTACGCCGGAGTCTCCAACTTCTGCGGCTGGCAGCTGGCCAAGGCCGCCACCTGGCAGCTCGCGGCGCCCGGTACCCGGACCCGGCTGGCCAGCACGCAGCTGGAGTACTCGCTGCTCCAGCGCGGTGTCGAGCGCGAGGTGCTGCCCGCCGCGCTCGACCTCGGCGTCGGCCTGCTGCCTTCCTCCCCGCTCGGCCGGGGCGTGCTGACCGGTAAGTACCGGCACACCACTCCCCCGGACTCGCGCGGCGCCTCCGAGCATCTGGCGCCCTTCGTCGAGCCGTACCTGGACGACACCGCGACGCGCATCGTGGACGCGGTGACGACGGCCGCCGACGGGCTCGCCGTCACTCCGCTCCAGGTGGCCCTCGCCTGGGTCCGGGACCGGCCCGGCGTGGCCGCACCGATCGTCGGCGCGCGCAACGCGCAGCAGCTCACGGCGGCATTGTCAGTGGAGGCCCTTAGTCTTCCTGACGAGATCTGCCGGGCGCTGGACGATGTGTCGGCGCCCGTGCACCGCTATCCCGATCACGACTGGAGCACGCTGTGAGCACGGAGCCGGAGACCACGGAGAAGGCCGAGCCGGGGACACCGGACACCCCCGAGGCCCCGGGCGAGGACACCGCGCCCGCGCCGGAGGGGAGCCGTGCGGGACGCACCGGTGCGGGCGGGGGCGAGGACGCCGGTGCGAGCGACGCCGAGGCCGGGGGCAGCGTGGGTGCAGGCGGAGCCCAGGGTGACACCGGCTCCGGCGACGACGGGGGCGAGGCCGACGCGAACGGCAGCGCGGGGGCGAGCGGAGCCGAGGGCAGCACCGGCACGGACGCCGGCGAGGACGCCGGCAGCGACGGCGGGGCCGAAGACACGGGCACGAGCAGGGCCGAGGGCAACACCTCCAGGGACGGCAGCGCGGGTGCGACCGGCGACGACGCTGCTGGAGGCGCGAGCGCGGCCGAAGGTGAGAGCGGCGCGGACGCCGGCGCAGGCTCGGACGGTGGCGAAGCCGAGGCCGAGAGCGACGCCGACGCACGCGCGGACGGTGGCGACGCCGAGGCCGAGGGCGACGCCGGCGGGGAGGGGACCCAGCTGTCCGAGGCGGAGGCCGAGTTGGCTGCGCAGCGGGTGGAGCGGGAGCGGATCGAGCGGCGCAAGGCCGAGAGGAAGGGTCCGCTGGAGAGCGGCGCCAAGCTCAGCGGCAAGGCGGCCGACCTGCTCGCGGCGGTCCGGGCCGTGGAGAGTGGCGCGAAACCGACGGCCACGGCGTTCGCCGAGCCCGCGCCGGCTCCGCGCCGCCCGGCTCCGGAGCCGGTGCACCGACCACAGCCCACCCCTGCCCCGGCCCTCGCAGCCGTGGTGCCCGGCGCTCCCGCGCCGGAGACGGTCGAGGCCGTCCGCCGGGTGCTGACGGAGGGCGGCGCGCCCGAGGCCCTCGCCTCCCAGGTGGCGGCGGCACTCGGCGAGGGCGCCGACCGTGCCCTCCGGGAGGACCCCTGGCAGCTGCTGCGCATCGCGGGCGTACGGCCGGACCAGGCCGACGGCTTCGCGCGGGCGCTGCTCGGCGCCGGATGCCGGCCGGAGGACGAGCGGCGGGGCCGTGCGGTGACCGTCTGGCTGCTGGAGCAGGCCGCCCTGGCGGGGCACACCGCGCTGGAGCTGCCCACGCTCACCACGGCGCTGGGCCGGCAGGGCGTGCCCGACCCGGACACAGCGGTGCAGAACGCGCTCGCCGAGGGCGAGGCCCTGGCCTTCCAGGACGCCCTGGAGGACCCCGCGGGCGCTGCTCCCCGGGCGACGGAAGAAGGCGCCGAGGAAGACGACGAGGAGCGGCCGGTCCGCGTCCTCGTCGGCCTGGAGCGCTGGGCCCTGGCCGAGGAGAGCCTGGCCGACGGTCTGGCCCGGCTCGTCAACTCCCTCTCCACGGAGGCCGAGGAGGCCTGGCGGGCAGCCGCCGACACGGTCTCCGGCGGTGCCGCCGAGCTGGCCCGCGCGGTCGCCGGGCACGGCCTGGTCCTGCACACCGGCGCGGAGGCGGCCCGCGCCGAACCGGCCGCGCTGCTCGACGCCGCCCGCGCCGCCGGCCTGCGGGCCTTCGCCGTCTGCCACACACCCGACGGCCGCCGTCGCCTGGCCACGCTGCAGGGCGCGAGCGGGGACGCGGAGGCGGCGGAGCGCGGCGTGGGTACCGTCGCCGGGCTGCTGGCCGGTGCCGAAGGCCCCGGCCGGGATGCGGACGGAGCCCTGGCGCTGGATCTGCTGATCGTCATGGACGCGCCGCAGCTCGATGTGGAGAGCGCCGCGATGCTGGTGGAGTCGCTGCCGGACGGGGCCCGGCTGGTGCTCAGCGGCGACCCCGCGGTGCTGTGGTCGGCCGGTCCGGGCCGGGTCTTCGCCGATCTGCTCGCCGCCCGCACCTGCCCGCAGATCGCCTCCCGCAGGCCCGACCCCGGCCCGATCGGCGAGCTGGTCTCGGGCATCGGCATCGGCGAGCTGAACCAGGTCCACGCCCCCGGCAAGGAGATCGTCATCGTCCCGGTGCGGGACGCGGGCGAGGCGGTGCACCGGACGGTCCAGCTGGTCGCGGACTCGGTGCCGCGTGCGATCGGGATCCCGGCCGACCAGACCGTGGTGATCACCCCGGGGCACGGCGGCGCCGCGGGCACCCGCGCGCTCAACGCCGTCCTGAAGGAGCGCCTCAACCCCGGCCCCGGCCGCTTCGGCGGCTTCGACCCCGGCGACCGGATCGCCTACGCCGCCGCTCCGGGTCGTACGGTGCCGGGCGTGGTGGTGAAGGCCGACGCCGACGGACTGCACCTGTCCTGCGCCGGCGCCCCCGTGGTCGTACCCCGTGAGCGGGTGGAGGGGGCCGTACGGCACGGCTGGGCGCTCACCGCGCACCAGGCGGTGGGCATCCGCTGGCCGGCGGCGGTCGTGGTGCTGCCCGGCGACGCGGCGCAGGCGCTCAGCAGACCGTGGGTGTACACGGCGTTCGGCCGGGCGGAGCGGCATCTGTCCGTGGTCCACGGAGTGGAGCAGGCCCTGCCGAAGGCGGTGGCGGAGACCCTGGCCAAGCCCCGCACGACCCGCCTGCAGACACTGCTGCGGACGCAGGCGCCGAGCGAGTAGGTCTTTCTCGCCGCGTCAAGGAGAGAAAGCCACGACGGCGGATCCCGGCGGTGCCGTACCGGCCTCAGGCCCCTACAGCACCGCCGGTTCCGCTCACTTCCTGGTGTCCAGCGGCTCCAGATCCCCGTCCTCGTCCTCGACGAATTCGAGATCCTCGTCCTCGCCGTCTTCCTCGTCGTCGAACATCGCGCTGACGTCGAACCGGCACACCACCCCTTGCGGGTCGATGTGATCGAACGGTGTCTCCAGCCACTCCCCGGCCTCGGGGGGCTCCTCCGCCGCGGTGACCCAGAGCGTGGAGTCGCCCTCCTCCAGGCCGAACTCCTTGTGCCGGGAGGCGATCTCGTCCGGTTCGAACTCGCCGAAGAGAACGCCCAGCGCCCCGGGGACCGTACCGGCGGCGCCCTCGGCCGAGCCGCCGGTCTCGTCGTACTCCGCCGCCTCGACCCGCTGGGCCTGCGCGAGCAGCCGCTGGGGTTCCGCGACGGCGTAGTCGCGGCGGATCAGCACGCTGATCGCGTTCGGTTCCTCGGGGCCCGCGTACGGCGGCAGCTCTTCCGCACCGGGGATCTCGAAGGGCGTGACCTCGTCGTAACGGTCGTAGAGCAGCTCGTCGTACACCTCGGCGGCCGCGGCCAGCTGGTTGAACGCCTCGGAGACGGCCGGGTCGTCGTCCCCCGACCTGCGTTCGACCGCCGCCAGATGACGGTCGAGCGCGGTCTTGACCGCCTCGGCGGCCGCACGTACCTCGGCAGCGGTGGGCTGCGCAGCATCAGACATAGTGCAGACGCTATCCGTACCGGGCCCCAGCCCGCACAATAGATGCGATGCCGGAATACGAATTTGTCGACGTGTACGTACCTCGCGGGATCTCCCGCAAGGAGGCCACACGTCTGCTGACGGACCATGCCGAGTACGGACACTGGGAGTTGGACCGACTGAGCCTGATGCGCGATGGCAGCCGCAGGGTGCGGTTGCGCCGGCGGATCATCCGCCAGGTGCGAGCCACGTGGTGAGGCGGGAAAGATGAACGGAGCGGGCCCGGCCGGCATGGCAGGGCCCGCTCCGTTCACCAGGCCGTACGGCCCACAGTGCCGTACGGGCCGGTCCGTACCCGTCGTCGGCCCCTAGGCCGCGGCCCGCGCCTTGCGGTACAGCACCGCGCCCGCGATGAGCGCGCCGGCGCCGACCGGGAGCACGAGGCCGAGCGGCACATCGCTGCCGGTGTGGGCGAGCTGGGCCGTGGTCGGGAGCTGGGCGTCACGGCCGCCCTGCGGGCCGACCTGCGTGGACCCGTGGGGCCCGTGGGTTCCCGGGGTCCCCTGCGGCCCGTGTCCGCCCTTGCCGGGCGGGGTGGTCGGACCTCCCGGGTGGCCCGGCTGCCCGGGGTGACCCGGATGTCCGGGCTGCCCCGGCGGGTTGCCGTGGCCGCCACCGCCAGGCGGGTTTCCAGAGCCCCCACCGGGCGGGGTGCCCTGACCGCCCCCGGGCGGGTTCCCGTTCCCGCCCCCCGGCGGCTGGGTCTGGTGCCCGCCCCCGCCGTTGGCGCAGTCGTTGCCCGTGGCGGTGTTGCCCACACCGATGACGTTCACGCTGTTTCCGCAGACGTTCACCGGGGCGTCGATCGGCACCTGCACGGTGTTGCCGGAGCCGACGCCCGGCGAGCCGCCGGTGTGACCGCCCGCGTGTGAGCCACCAGAGCCACCAGAGCCCCCTGAACCTCCGGAGCCGCCGTAGCCGCCCTGGTCCCCGGACGCACCGCCGTGGTTGGCGCATTTGTTGCCCACCGCCGGATTGAGCAGTCCGACGACGTTCACGGTGTTGCCGCAGATGTTCACCGGCGCGTGCACCGGCGCCTGCACCGTGTTGCCGGACAGTACGCCGGGTGAGCCGGCGGCGGTGCCGGTCGCGCCGGCGTCCGCGTGGGCGTAGCCGCTCGCGGCGGCGATCACTCCGGTCGCGGCGGCCATCGTCATCAGGCCTTTGCGTGTGCTGTGTCGCATGCTGATTCCCCCCTGCCTTCGCTTCTCTTCGCTGCTTTTCGCTTCGTTTTCGGAACGAAAAGGCCGGTCGGCCCCGGAGCGCATGGAGCGCGCTCCGGGGCCGACGGCTTGTCACACACGCCCCCTCAGGGAGCCTGCGTCACTTGTTGATGCAGGTGTTGCCGAAGGCGGGGTTCAGGAGCCCGATCACGTTGATCGTGTTGCCGCACACGTTCACCGGGACGTGGACGGGCACCTGGACGACGTTGCCGGAGATGACACCCGGGGAGTGCACGGCGGCACCCTGAGCACCGGAGTCGGCGACAGCCAGGCCCGCGCCCGCGAGAACCAGCCCACCGGTGGCAGCCGCAGCAGCGACGACCTTCTTGATCATTACTTCCTCCTCGTTGGCAATGCGATCCCAAGGTGCGGGGATCACGTCAGCTGTAACGAGGAGGGAGTAATGGAGCTACGAGCTTATGGTCCGATTCACTCTTCTCATTCGGTCTCGTACGCGCGCCCGATTACTCCAGGGCAAAGCCTCACGACGCGTCGATGAACCGGTCCAGCACCCGTACGCCGAACTGCAGGCCGTCGACCGGCACCCGCTCGTCCACGCCGTGGAACATGCCGGCGAAGTCCAGCTCCGGCGGCAGCTTCAGCGGGGCGAAGCCGAAGCCGCGAATACCGAGGTCGTCGAAGGATTTGGCGTCGGTGCCGCCGGAGAGCATGTAGGGGATGGCCTTGGCGGTGGGGTCCTCGGCGAGCAGCGCGGTCTGCATGGCCTCCACGAGCGCCCCGTCGAAGCCGGTCTCGACCGCCTTGTCCGCGTGGACGTCCTCGCGCCGGACGTTCGGGCCGAGCAGCCGGTCGAGGTCACCGAGGAACTCCTCCTCGTATCCCGGCAGGAACCGTCCGTCGATGTGCGCGGTGGCCTCGCCCGGGATGACGTTGACCTTGTAACCGGCGTTCAGCTGCGTGGGGTTGGCCGTGTTGCTCAGGGTCGCGCCGATCAGCTTGGCGATGCCGCCGAGCTTGGCGAGGGTGGCCTCCATGTTCTCCGGGTCCAGCTCGGTGCCGAGCGCGTCGCCCAGCTCGTCCAGGAAGGCCCGGGTGGTCTTGGTGACCCGCACGGGGAACGTGTGCCGGCCGACCCGGGCCACGGCCTCGGACAGCTCCGTGATGGCGTTGTCCCGGTGGATCATGGACCCGTGCCCGGCGGTGCCGGCCACGGTCAGCTTCATCCAGTGCATGCCCTTCTCGGCCGTCTGGATCAGATAGAGCCGGCGCTGCTCGTTCACGGTGAACGAGAAGCCGCCGACCTCGCTGATGGCCTCGGTGACGCCCTCGAACAGCTCGGGGTGGTGGTCGACGAGGTACCGGGCGCCGTACGTGCCGCCCGCCTCCTCGTCGGCGAGGAACGCGACCACGATGTCCCGCGGCGGCCGCCGTCCGCTCCTGAGCCGGTCCCGCACGACGGCGAGGGTCATCGCGTCCATGTCCTTCATGTCGACGGCCCCGCGCCCCCACACGCACCCGTCGGCGACCTCGCCGGAGAACGGGTCGTGGGTCCAGTCGACGCCGTTGGCCGGTACGACGTCCAGGTGGCCGTGGATCAGCAGCGCGGGCCGGGACGGGTTCTCGCCCTCGATGCGGGCCACCGTCGAGGCGCGGCCCGGGTGCGACTCGTAGATCTTCGGCTCCAGCCCGACCTCGGCGAGCTTCCCGGCGACCCACTCGGCGGCCTGGCGCTCGCCGGGGCCGGAGTGGTCGCCGTAGTTGCTGGTGTCGAACCGGATCAGCTCGCGGCAGAGGTCCACGACCTCGTCCTCGCCGGTGACGCTCCTGGCCGTGTCCGTCTCGCTCACGTGCTTCCTCCCGCTGTCACTGCTGGTGGTTGCCCTCATCCTCTCTCCGCCCCCACCCGCGGCCCAAGACCGGTCCCGGCCCGTCACACGCCGTTCACGCGCGACCGGCCCGGGGCCGGGGGTGATCAGCCACCCCCGAAAGCCTGGTAATGTTTCCTTCGTCGCCGCGAGGGAAGCCCGCCGCAAGGGAATCCTCCGCACGACAGACACCTTGTCCGGGTGGCGGAATGGCAGACGCGCTAGCTTGAGGTGCTAGTGCCCTTTATCGGGCGTGGGGGTTCAAGTCCCCCCTCGGACACCACTGAGGGCCCCTGCTCGGCAGGGGCCCTCTTGCGTGTGCCTCGAGCGCACCAACTGCCCCTGAATGTCCGCTCCTTGGCTTCTGTGTGGGGCATGTCTCGTCCGGCTCGAAGATCGGCAGGTCAGCGACCTCGGTCCGGTCCCCGGCACCTGCCCGGACAGCCCTCCCGAGTGGCCGGACAAAGGGCCGGCACCTAGCGTCGTACTAAAATTTCCGGCTTGTGACTTCAGCCGGACCGACGTGAGGACCCGATGGCAGCCATAGACGAGAGCAGCGCTCTCGGCCTGCTCGACGAAGAGATCCGCACGCAGTTCGGCGACCGGGCCCGTTTCTCCGCGCGTCCCGCCGCCTCCCCGCGCACCCTGGTCGACGTCTTCGAGGCGACCGTACGGTCCCATCCGGACGAGCCCGCCCTGGACGACGGCACGGTCTGTCTCACCTATCGTGCGCTGGCCGCCGAGGTGGAGCGGCTACGGCGCAGGCTGGCCGGTGCCGGGGTCGGGCTCGGGGACCGGGTCGGGGTGCGGGTGCCGTCGGGGACCAATGAGCTGTACGTCGCGATTCTCGCCGTCCTCGCCGCCGGTGCCGCCTACGTCCCCGTCGACGCCGAGGACCCGGACGAGCGGGCCGAGCTGGTGTTCGGGGAGGCGGACGTGCGGGCCGTCGTCGGGGCCGGGCACGCCATCAGTGTGCAGGGCACGGCCGCCGGCTCCCCCGCCGCGCGGCCCGGTGCCGAGCACGACGCGTGGATCATCTTCACCTCCGGGTCCACGGGCAGGCCCAAGGGCGTCGCCGTCACCCATCGCAGCGCCGCCGCCTTCGTGGACGCGGAGGCCGCGCTGTTCCTCACGGAGGAGCCGATCGGGCCCGGTGACCGGGTCATGGCCGGGCTGTCGGTCGCCTTCGACGCGTCCTGCGAGGAGATGTGGCTGGCCTGGCGGTACGGCGCCTGCCTGGTGCCGGTGCCCCGGTCGCAGGTCCGCAGCGGTGCCGATCTCGGGCCCTGGCTGGTCGAGCAGGAGATCACGGTCGTGTCCACCGTGCCGACGCTGGCCGCGCTGTGGGAGCCCGAGGCGCTGAGCGACGTACGGCTGCTGATCTTCGGCGGTGAGGCCTGTCCGCCCGAGCTGGCGCAGCGGCTGGTCACCGAGGGGCGCGAGGTGTGGAACACCTACGGGCCGACCGAGGCGACGGTCGTGGCCTGCGCCGCCCTGCTCACCGGCACGGAGCCCATCCGGATCGGGCTGCCGCTGAACGGCTGGGAGCTCGCCGTCGTCGACGAGCGCGGGGAGCCCGTGGCCATGGGCGGCAGCGGGCAGCTCGTGATCGGCGGGGTCGGGCTCGCACGGTATCTCGACGCCGAGAAGGACGCGGAGAAGTACGCGCCGCTGGACTCCCTCGGGTGGGAGCGGGCGTACCGCAGCGGTGACCTCGTCAAGGCCGAACCCGAGGGGCTGGTCTTCCTCGGACGGGCCGACGAGCAGATCAAGCTCGGCGGGCGGCGGATCGAGCTGGGTGAGGTGGATGCCGCGCTGCAGGCCCTGCCCGGCGTCGCGGGGGCCGCCGCCGCCGTGCGCACCGCCCGCAGCGGAAACCAGCTGCTCGTCGGCTATGTCGTCACCCAGGACGGCTGGGACCACGCGGCCGCGGTCGAGAAGCTGCGGGCCGAGCTGCCCGCCGCGCTGGTGCCGCTGCTCGCGCCCGTCGCCGAGCTGCCGACCCGGACGTCCGGGAAGGTGGACCGGAACGCCCTGCCCTGGCCGCTGGAGGGCGTCGAGACGCCGAAGGCCGAGCTGTACGGCACCGAGGCCTGGCTCGCCGAGCAGTGGGCGGAGGTCCTCGGCATCCCGGTGAGCGGCGCCGGCGACGACTTCTTCGCGATCGGCGGCGGGAGCCTGGCCGCCGCCCAGCTCACGACCCGGCTGCGCACCCGATACCCGAGCGCCGCCGTCCTCGACATCTACCAGCAGCCCACCCTGCGCAAGCTGGCCCGGCGGCTGGAGGAGTCGGCGCAGGACGACGGCGGCACGCGTACCGTCGCGCCGGTGCCGGTCCGCGCCCAGGCCGTCCAGCTCCTGCTGCTCCTTCCCCTGTTCACCCTGCTCGGGCTGCGCTGGACGCTGGTCCTGGCCGCCGCCGGGAATCTGCTGCCCGGGTTCTCCTGGCTGCCGACCGCCCCGTGGTGGCTGCTCGCGGCCGGCGCGCTGGTGTTCTTCAGCCCGCCCGGCCGGATCGCGCTCGCGGCGGGCGGGGCACGGCTGCTGCTGCGGGGGCTCGAAGCGGGGCGGTATCCGCGCGGCGGCAGTGTGCACCTGCGGCTGTGGACGGCCGAGCGGCTGGCCGAGTTCAGCGGGGCCACCACCCTGACCGGTTCCTGGCTGGAGCGGTACGCGCGGGCGCTGGGCGCGAAGGTCGGGTCCGAGGTGGACCTGCACTCGCTGCCGCCGGTGACCGGCATGCTCAAGCTGGGCCGGGGCGCGGCCGTGGAGTCCGAGGTCGACCTGTCCGGGTACTGGCTGGACGGCGACCGGCTGGAGATCGGCCCGGTCAAGGTCGGCGCGCACGCCACCGTCGGCACCCGCAGCATGCTCTTCCCGGGCGCCCGGGTCGGCAAGCGGGCCGAGGTGGCCCCCGGGTCGGCGGTCACCGGGCAGATCCCGACCGGTCAGCGGTGGGCGGGCGCGCCCGCGGTCAAGCTCGGCAAGGCCAAGCGGAACTGGCCGAAGGAACGCCCGCAGCGGGGCCGGTACTGGCGGGTCATGTACGGCCTCACCGGTCTCGCGCTGAGCGCCCTGCCGCTGGTCGCGGGTGTGGCCGCGCTGCTGGTCGCCCTGCTGTTCGTGACGCCGGGCGACTCCGCCGGCGAGGTCCTGCGCGGGGCCGCGCTCGGGCTGGTGCCGGCCACGCTGGCGTACGGGCTGGCGTACGCGCTGCTGATCCTGGTCGCCGTGCGGGGCTTGAGCGTGGGGCTGCGCGAGGGCACGCATCCGACGCACAGCCGGGTCGGCTGGCAGGCGTGGACGGTGACGCAGCTGATGGACCGCTCGCGCGAGACGCTGTTCCCGCTGTACGCCGGGCTGGTCACGCCGGTGTGGCTGCGGCTGCTGGGGATGCGGATCGGGCGGGGCGCCGAGGTGTCGACCGTGCTCGCGCTGCCGAGCCTGACCACGGTCGGCGACGGGGCGTTCCTGGCGGACGACACGCTGACGGCGCCGTACGAGCTGGGCGGCGGCTGGGTGCGGATCGGGCGGGCGCAGATCGGGCGGCGGGCCTTCCTCGGGAACTCCGGGATGACCGCGCCGGGGCGCAGCGTGCCGGACGGGGGCCTGGTCGGGGTGCTGTCGGCAGCGCCGAAGAAAGCGAAGAAGGGCACCTCGTATCTGGGGCTGCCGCCGGTGAAGCTGCCGCGCAGTGCCACGGGCGGGGACCAGAGCCGTACGTTCGACCCGCCGGCCCGGCTGCTGTGGGCGCGCGGGCTGGTGGAGCTGTGCCGGATCGTGCCCGTGCTGTGCTCGGCGGCGCTGGCCGTGGCGACGGTGGCGGTGCTGTGTGCGCTGGGGGCGTGGGCGCCGCTGCTGTCGGGGCTGGTGCTGTTCGCGGCCGGTGCCACGGCGGCCGAGGTCTCGATCGTCGCCAAGTGGGCGCTCGTGGGGCGGCACCGGGCCGGTGAGCATCCGCTGTGGAGCGGCTTCGTGTGGCGCAACGAGCTGGCGGACACGTTCGTCGAGGTGCTGGCGGTGCCGTGGCTGGCCGGATCCGTGCCGGGAACGCCGGTGATGACGGCGTGGCTGCGCGCGCTCGGCGCGCGCATCGGGCGGGGCGTGTGGGTGGAGAGCTACTGGCTGCCGGAGACGGACCTGGTGACCCTGGAGGACGCCGCCACCGTCAACCGCGGCTGTGTGCTGCAGACCCACCTCTTCCACGACCGGATCTTGCGGACGGATACTGTGGTCCTCCGTGAGGGCGCCACCCTGGGCCCTGGCGGGATCGTGCTGCCCGGCAGCACGGTCGGGGCCCGTACGACCCTGGGTCCCGCGTCGCTCGTCATGGCCGCGGAGTCCGTCCCGGACGACACCCGCTGGCTCGGCAACCCGATCGAGGCGTGGCGCCCGTGAGCGCAGGCCTCTCGGCGTCCCCCCCTACCGAAGGGGCGCGCCGGGGTCGGGAGGGCGAGCACGCGGAGGCCCGAAGGGTTGAGCACGATCGCCCTCCCGGCGCCGGCTGTTGCGGCCCGGAGGCGAATGATGTGACGAGCGGTGCACCGGCGGAGCGGAGTCGTGGCACAGCGCAGGGAGCGGACACAGCAGTGGCAGTTCAGCAGTCGGCCGGCCCGGACCCGTACTTCCCGGACCACGGTGACCCGCAGTACCGGGTGCATCGCTACGAGCTCGCGCTGGACTACCGGCCCGGCCCCAACCGGCTGTCCGGCACCGCCCGGATCAACGCCATCGCCGGCCGGGCGCCGCTCACGGAGTTCCAGCTCAACCTGGCCGACTTCAGGATCGGCCGGCTCCGGGTGGACGGCCGGCAGCCGCACTACACGCACCGGGGCGGCAGGCTGCGGGTGAAGCCGGCCAAGCCGCTGCGGGCCGGAGCGGCCTTCACCGTCGAGGTGCACTGGTCCGGCAATCCGAAGCCGGTGAACAGCCCCTGGGGCGGGCTCGGCTGGGAGGAGCTGGCGGACGGGGCGCTGGTGGCGAGCCAGCCGGTCGGGGCGCCGTCCTGGTACCCGTGCAACGACCGGCCGGCCGACAAGGCGTCGTATCTGATCTCGGTCACCACGCCGTCGGCGTACGCGGTGGTCTCGGGCGGGCGGCTGCTGACCCGGACGACGAAGGCGTCCACGACCACCTGGGTGTACGAGCAGTCCGCGCCCACCTCCAGCTATCTCGTCGGGCTCGCGATCGGCAGGTTCCAGACGGTGCTGCTGGGTGATCCGGGGCCGGGCGGGGTGCCGCAGCACGGGCACATCCCGGCGCATCTGCTCCCGCAGTTCTCCCGGGACTTCGCGCGGCAGCCCGCGATGATGGAGCTGTTCCAGGAGCTGTTCGGGCCGTACCCGTTCGAGGAGTACGCGGTCGCGGTGACCGAGGAGGAGCTCGATGTGCCGGTCGAGGCACAGGGGTTGTCGTTGTTCGGCGCCAACCACGTGGACGGCGCCCGGGGTTCGGAGCGGCTGGTGGCGCACGAGCTGGCGCACCAGTGGTTCGGCAACTGTGTGTCCATCGCCGACTGGCGGCACATCTGGCTGAACGAGGGCTTCGCCAAGTACGCGGAGTGGCTGTGGTCCGAGCGTTCGGGCGGCCGTAGCGCCCAGCAACTGGCCGCCGCCGCACACCGGTTGCTCTCGACGCTGCCGCAGGATCTGCGGCTGGCCGATCCGGGCCGCCGGCAGATGTTCGACGACCGGCTCTACGAGCGGGGCGGTCTGACCCTGCACGCGGTGCGCTGCGCGCTGGGCGACGACGCGTTCTTCCGTATGCTGCGTGGCTGGGTGCGGCTGCACCGGAACGGGTCGGTGACCACGACGGCGTTCACCGAGCACGTGGCCCGGTTCGCGGACGAGCCGGTGGACGGGCTGTTCCAGGCGTGGGTGCACGGGGCGAAGCTGCCGCCGCTGCCGGTCCTCCAGGACGTTCCTTAGACTTGAAGGGTGGCCCGGCCCAACGAGGAGGTCGAGGCGCTCCTGCGGGAGTACGCGGACCTCATCGCGATCACGGGAGGCGACGCCTTCAAGGCGCGCGCCTACGAGAAGGCCGCGCGTGCCATCGGCGGGTTCCCGGCGGACGTCTCGAAGCTGGACGAGGACGGACTCAGGGAGATCCCGAACGTGGGCCGGTCGATCGCCGACAAGGTGATCGAGTACCTGCGCACGGGGAAGATGGCGGTGGTCGAGGAGCGGCGGGCGAAGATCCCCGCCGGGGTCCGGGAGCTGATCGCGATCCCCGGTCTGGGTCCGAAGAAGGCCCTGCGGCTCTACGAGGACCTGCACATCGCGTCGGTGAGCGAGCTGGCCTCGGCGATCGAGGCGGACGCCCTGGCCGATCTGCGGGGCTTCGGCGAGAAGACGCAGGAGAACATCCGGCACGGCATCGAGCTGCTCCAGCAGGCGGGGGCCCGGGTGCCGCTGTCGCTGGCTCTGGAGACGGCCGAGGAGATCGTCGCCGAGCTGTCCGAGGTGACCGGATGCAAGCGCTGCGCGTACGCCGGTTCGCTGCGCCGGATGCGCGAGACCGTGGGTGACCTGGACGTCCTGGTCGCGGCGCAGCGGTCGGAGCCGTTCATGGCGGCGCTGTGCGAGCTGCCGGGCACGGCCGAGGTGATCGCGCGGGGCTCGAAGAAGACGTCGGTGCGCACCGGCAAGGGGCTCCAGGTGGACCTGCGGGTGGTGCCGCCGGAGTCGTGGGGCGCCGCGATGCAGTACTTCACCGGTTCCAAGGCGCACAACATCCGCACCCGGACCATCGCCGTGCACCAGGGGCTGAAGCTGTCCGAGTACGGCCTGTTCGACGCCGAGAGCGGGGACTCGCTGGCCTCCCGCACCGAGGAGGAGGTGTACGCCCGGCTCGGGCTGGCGTGGATTCCGCCGACGCTGCGGGAGGACCGGGGTGAGATCGAGGCGGCCCTGCACGGCGAGCTGCCGGAGGTGGTGACCGAGAAGGACATACGGGGCGATCTGCACACCCACACCGACCTCACCGACGGCCTGGCCCCGCTGGAGGAGATGGTCGCGGCGGCCGCCGAGCGCGGTCACCGGTACTACGCGGTGACGGACCACGCGCCCAACCTGTACATGCAGCGCATGACCGACGCGAAGATCCTCGCCCAGCGGGAGCGGGTGCGGGAGCTGGACGGCGCCCACCACCGGATGCGGCTGCTGCACGGCACGGAGCTCAACATCGGCCCGGACGGCGCGGTGGACTGGCCGGACGACTTCCTGGCGGGCTTCGACCTGTGCGTGGCCTCGCTGCACTCGCACTTCGACCTGGGGCGGGCGGCGATGACCAAGCGGCTGGTGCGGGCCTGCGAGAACCCGTACGTGAACATCATCGGGCACCCCACGACCCGGCTGATCGGCAAGCGGCCGGGCGTCGACGCCGACTGGGACGAGGTGTTCGCGGCCTGCGCCCGCACGGGTACCGCGCTGGAGGTCAACGCCCAGCCGGACCGGCTGGACCTGTGCGACGAGGACATCCTGCGCGCCAGGGAGCACGGGGTGCGGTTCGCCGTGAACTCCGACGCCCACGCCGTCCCGCATCTCGCCCAGCTGCGCTACGGCGTCGGCACCGCGCAGCGCGGCTGGCTCACCCCGGAGGACGTGATCAACACGTGGCCGCTGACCCGGCTGCGCACGTTCCTGCGCAAGGGCCGCAAGGGGCGGTGAGGGTCCTCACTCCCGGTCCGTCCACAGCGGTGACAGGTCCTCCTCCGCCTCGTCCGCCCCCACCGCCTTGATGTCACCGTCGGCGGCGCGGAGCAGCATGCGGCCCATGGCGATCAGCGCCCGCCCGGCCGCGAGTTCGTCGCCGATCTCCGGTACGTCGGGGTCGTACGGGTTCCGGCGTGCCTCCGCGCAGCTCTCCAGGACGTTGTCGCCGGTGTCCAGCACGATCCGGGCGGTGGTGTCCGGGTCGTGCTCGGAGAGGTACAGGTTCAGCCGCCACTCCTTGACGGCCGGAAGACGGCTGCGCATGGGATCGGTCATCGTCCGTCTCGCCTCCCTGAACTGCTGCACTGCCCTTCCACTGTGCACCCGGCCCGAGTCGGACGCCTCCCCCGGCCCGGGCAGAATGTGCCCCATGACCTCGCGTACCTGCCCCTGCGGCCTCCCCCAGTCCTACGACGCCTGCTGCGGCCGCTTCCACCGGGGGACCGCCGCCGCACCGAGCGCCGAGTCGCTGATGCGCTCGCGGTACAGCGCGTTCGTCGAGGGGGACGCGGGGTATCTGCTGCGCACCTGGCATCCGCGGACGCGGCCGGAGCGGCTGGAGCTCGATCCGCGGATGAGGTGGACGGGGCTGGAGATCCTGGACCGCACCGACGGGTCCGCCTTCCACTCGACCGGCACCGTGACGTTCCGCGCCTCCTACCGGGGCGGTTCGCTGCACGAGCGCAGCCGGTTCGAGCGGGTCGACTGGGCGTGGGTCTACGTGGACGGGGACATTCTGGACTGACCCTGACTAGGGCGCCAGGATGTCCAGTTCGTGGAGGGCGCCCACGGTGATCTGCCGGGTCAGTTCCTCGGCGCGGACCGCGTCGGCCTCGCGGACCGCCTCCGCGACCTGGACGTGCAGGGTGACCGCCGCCGGGTCGGGGTCCTCGAACATGACCTCGTGATGGGTGCGCCCGGCCAGCACCTCCGCGACGACATCGCCGAGGCGGGCGAACATCTCGTTGCCGGACGCGATGAGGATGACGCGGTGGAAGGCCACGTCGTGGATCAGGTACTCCTCCAACTTGTGGCCGCGTGAGTTGGCCACCATGCCGAGCGCGCACTGGGTGAGTTCGGCGCACTGCTCGGCCGTCGCGTTGCGCGCGGCGAGGCCCGCGGCGACCGGCTCGATCGCGGAGCGCAGCACGGTCAGCGAGCGCAGCTGGTGCGGGCGGTCGGCGCCGGCCAGGCGCCAGCGGATGACCTGCGGGTCGTAGACGTTCCACTCGCACTTCGGGCGGACGGTCACGCCCACCCGGCGGCGGGACTCGACCAGGTGCATGGATTCGAGCACGCGGACCGCCTCACGCATCACGGAGCGTGAGACCTCGAAGTGCTGGGCGAGCTCGTCCGTACGCAGCACGCTGCCCGGCGGGTACTCGCCCGCGGTGATGGCGGGGCCGAGGGTGTCCAGTACATGGCCGTGCAGCCCCCGGCCCGGTGTGGTCATGCACTCAGCGTACGACTTGGATCACCGGCGCAAAAAGTCAGACTTATATGTCACAGACTCTTGAATTCGTCGTACCTAATGGGTTTCAGTGTGGCGACGCCGATGTGGCGTCGGATGTCGAGGAAGACAGCGAGGCAGTAATGCGTACCCCCCAGGTCGTCGTCGTGATGGGCGTCGCGGGGACGGGCAAGACCACGATCGGTCCCTTGCTCGCCGCGCGGCTGGGCGTCCCGTACGCCGAGGGCGACGACTTCCATCCGCCGGCCAACATCGCCAAGATGTCGGCCGGGACCCCGCTGGACGACGCCGACCGGTGGCCGTGGCTGGACGCCATCGGGCACTGGGCGCACGGGCGGGCCGGGCTGGGCGGGGTGGTCAGCAGCTCGGCGCTGAAGCGGTCGTACCGCGATCGGCTCAGGGCCGCCGCTCCCGGGATCGTGTTCGTGCACCTCACGGGCGACCGGAAGCTGATCGAGGACCGGATGGGTCACCGGCAGGGGCATTTCATGCCGACCGCGCTGCTGGACTCCCAGTTCGCCACGCTGCAGCCGCTGGAGCCGGACGAGGCGGGAGTCGCCGTCGACGTCAGCGGCAGCCCGGAGGAGATCACCGAGCGCGCCGTACAGGCGCTGACCGCGCTTCCGACGGCATCCGCGTGACAGCCGCATCCGCGTTATCCCCCTTGTCCGCGGACACCCCCGAAGCAGTCCCCCTTGTCCGCGGACACCCCCGAAAAATCCCCATAACCGCAAGGGAACCCCCGTGACCAGACTCAGTGTCGAGATGCTGGCAGCGGACGCGCCTCCGCCGATCACCTCCGCCGGACACGCCCAGCTGGGCATCGCCGTCCTGGTGGGCATCGCGGTGATCGTCCTGCTCATCACCAAGTTCAAGCTCCATGCCTTCCTGGCGCTGACCATCGGGTCACTGGCGCTCGGAGCGGCCGCCGGGGCACCGCTCGACAAGGCCATCACCAGCTTCACCACCGGGCTCGGTGCCACGGTGGCCGGCGTGGGCGTCCTGATCGCGCTCGGGGCGATCCTGGGCAAGCTGCTCGCCGACTCCGGCGGCGCCGACCAGATCGTCGACACGATCCTCGCCAAGGCGGGAGGCCGGGCGATGCCGTGGGCGATGGTGCTCATCGCCTCCGTGATCGGCCTGCCGCTGTTCTTCGAGGTCGGCATCGTGCTGCTGATCCCGGTCGTGCTCATGGTCGCCAAGCGCGGCAACTACTCCCTGATGCGCATCGGCATCCCGGCCCTCGCGGGTCTGTCCGTGATGCACGGCCTGATCCCGCCGCACCCCGGCCCGCTGGTCGCGATCGACGCGGTCAAGGCCAACCTGGGTGTGACCCTGGCGCTCGGCATCCTGGTCGCCATACCGACCGTGATCATCGCCGGTCCGCTGTTCTCGAAGGTCGCCGCCCGCTGGGTGGACGTCCAGGCGCCCGAGCGGATGCTGCCGCAGCGCGCCTCGGACGAGCTGGAGCGCCGCCCCGGCTTCGGCGCGACGCTCGCCACCGTGCTGCTGCCCGTGGTGCTGATGCTGGCCAAGGCGCTGGTGGACATCGTCGTGGACAACCCGGCGAACCACACCCAGCGGGTCTTCGACGTCATCGGCTCCCCGCTGATCGCGCTGCTCGCCGCTGTCATCGTCGGCTTCTTCACGCTCGGCCGGGCCGCCGGGTTCACCAAGGAGCGGCTCCAGCAGACGGTCGACAAGGGCCTGATGCCGATCGCCGGCATCCTGCTGATCGTCGGCGCGGGCGGCGGCTTCAAGCAGACGCTGATCGACTCCGGCGTGGGCAAGATGATCCTGGACATCTCCAAGAACTGGTCGATCCCGGCGCTGCTGCTGGCCTGGCTGATCGCGGTCGTGATCCGGCTGGCCACGGGCTCGGCGACGGTGGCGACGGTCTCGGCGGCCGGCCTGGTCGCACCGCTCGCGGCCGACATGTCGACCACCCACGCCGCCCTGCTGGTCCTCGCCATCGGCGCCGGCTCGCTCTTCTTCAGCCATGTCAACGACGCCGGCTTCTGGCTGGTGAAGGAGTACTTCGGGCTGAGCGTCGGGCAGACCGTCAAGACCTGGTCGGTGATGGAGACGATCATCTCGGTGGTCGCCGGCGGTCTGGTCCTGCTGCTGTCCCTGGTCATCTAGGAGGGGTACGACGATGACGGCTCACCCGCTCTTCGACATCAGCGGCCGCACAGCCCTGGTCACCGGCTCCAGCCGGGGCATCGGACTCGCGCTGGCCCGCGGTCTGGCCGAGGCCGGCTGCACGGTGGTCCTCAACGGACGGGACGGCGACCGGCTGGCCGAGGCGGCGGCCGAGCTGCCCGGGGACCGGATCCACACGGCGGTGTTCGACGTGACCGACGGCGCCTCGGTGGCCGCCGGGATCGCGGACGTCGAGGAGCGGGTGGGCCCGCTGGACATCCTGGTGAACAACGCGGGCATGCAACTGCGCGCCCCGCTGCTGGAGTTCACCGACGCCGACTGGCACCGGATCCTGGACACCAACCTCACCAGCGCCTTCCTGGTCGGCCGGGAGGCGGCCCGCCGGATGACCGAGCGGGGCCACGGCAAGATCGTCAACATCTGCTCGCTGCAGAGCGAGGTCGTCCGGCCCGGCATCGCGCCCTACGCCGCCACCAAGGGCGCCCTGAAGATGCTCACCAAGGGCATGTGCGCGGACTGGGGGCCGTACGGCGTCCAGGTCAACGGGCTCGGGCCCGGCTACATCGAGACCGAGCTGACCCGGCCCCTGGTCGAGGACGGGGAGTTCAGCGCCTGGGTGCGCCGGCGCACTCCGGCCGGCCGCTGGGGCCGTACCGAGGACCTGGTCGGCGGTGTGCTCTTCCTGGCCTCGCCGGCCGCCGACTTCGTGAGCGGTCAGATCCTGTACGTCGACGGCGGCATGACGAGCGTCCTGTGACATCCGATCCGACATCTCATCTGAAAGGGGCTGCGGGAATGCTGGGTTGTGTGATCCACGGCGCGGGCGATCTGCGGGTCGCGGAGCTGCCGGTGCCCGAACCCGGGCCCGGCCAGGCCCTGGTCGCCGTCCGCTACGGCGGGGTGTGCGGCTCGGATCTGCACTACTGGCGGCACGGCGGGGTCGGCGACTTCCGGCTCCGCGAGCCGATGCTGCTCGGGCACGAGGTGGTGGGCACGGTGGTGTCCTACGGCGCCGGGGCCACGGGTCCCGCGCCGGGTACGGCGGTCGCCGTGCACCCCGCCACCCCGTGCGGGCGATGCCCGGAGTGCGCCGACGGGCGCGCCAACGTCTGCCGGGACACCCGGTATCTGGGCAGCGCGGCCCGCTTTCCGCACGTGCAGGGCGGGTTCGCGGACCGAGTGGCCGTGCCAGCCGGGCAGTTGAGGGCGCTGCCGGACGGCCTCGGGCTGCGCCGTGCCGCGCTCGCCGAGCCGCTGTCGGTGGCGCTGCACGCGGTGCGGCGGGCCGGGGACGTCTCCGGCCGGCATGTGCTGGTGACCGGGGCCGGGCCGATCGGGTGCCTGGTGGTCGCGGCGGCGAAGGCGGCCGGCGCGGCTCGGGTCACGGTGAGCGATCTCGTGCCCCGGGCACGGGAGTTCGCGGCCGCCGCCGGGGCCGACACCCTCGTCCGGGCCGACGATCCGGCGGACGCCGGGTGGCCCGAGGAGGTGGACGTGGCCGTCGAGGCGTCGGGGGTCGCGGCCGGGCTCGACACGTGTCTGCGGCTGGTACGGCGCGGGGGCGTGGTCGTCCAGCTCGGCATGCTGCCGCCGGGACAGAGCCCGTTCGCCGGGAACCTGCTGGTCAGCCGGGAGATCGAGCTGCGGGGCGCGTTCCGCTTCGGCGCCGAGTTCGACGACGCCCTCCATCTGCTCGCTGCGCGGCCGCAGTTCGACGAGCTGATCAGTGCCGTGGTGCCGGTGCACTCGGCCGAGCACGCCTTCGCGCTGGCCGCCGACCGGAGCCGGTCCTGCAAGGTGCTGCTGGACTTCGCCGGCTGAACGGGGGCCGCCGGCGGGCCTAGTGGACGATGCGTGCCACGGCCCCGTCCTCGGGCTTCCCGTACGTCGCGATCAGCTGCGCGTCGGTCATGCGGTCGACTTCCTCGCTCCGCTCGACGGGAAAGATCACGTGGGTGTCCTGGTCCGTCCAGTACTCGACGACGCGGTGCGTGGCGGTGGCTCGGCTCATCCTGTGCTCCTCGTGGTGCGTGCGGTTCAGGGTGCGTCTGCGCACGTCCGAGGGTCAACAGGAATCGGGGCTTCCATTTTTGCCGGCACCGGCGTAGGTTCCGCATACCCCGCGACGGCGCCCTTCGAGGCGTCGGCCCGCCGGTCCCGGGACGGCGGGCCACGCGGGGGCCAACTCCATCGGGGCATCGCTCAGGGGCGCCACAACGGGTGTTCCCGCTTCGCCCACTCCCTGCTGACCGTCCCCGTGCGCAGCCCCCTGCGCGCCTCCGGGTCGCCCAGGGCCATGCCGATGTGTCCCGCGAGGACCACGCCGATCGTCAGGGCCAGCCAGTCGTGGACGAAGGTCGCCGAGGTGCGCCACATCAGCGGGGCGAGATGGGTGAACCACATCAGCAGGCCGGTGCCGAGCATGACCAGCGTGGCACCGGCGATCCAGGCGGCGTAGATCTTCTGGCCGGCGTTGAACTTGCCCGCCGGACGGGAGCTGTGGCGCTTGTCACGGACCAGCGCGGCACGCAGCCAGACCTTGTCGTGCGGGCCGAAGCGGTTGAGGAAGCGCAGGTCCGCGCGGAAGCCACGGGAGGCGAGGCCCAGCAGGACCGGCACCGGCAGGGCGAGGCCCGCGCACTCGTGGATGCGGACGACCAGTTCGCGGCGGCCGACCATGATCGCCAGCTGCGGGATGTAGAGGATCGCCGCCGTCACCACGCACACGCCCATCAGCAGGGCCGTCGTACGGTGCACCCACCGCTGGGTCCGTCCGAAGCGGCGGATCCGGGCGCTCGGCGGGGCCGGGGTGTCAGCTCGTAGGGACATCGGTCCGTCCGTTCGACTTGCCGACCCAGGCGTCGACGTCGTAGCCGAGGTGCTCCCAGTAGCCGGGCTCGACCCGGTCGGTGACCGTGATCCCGGAGAGCCACTTGGCGGACTTGTAGAAGTACATGGGGGCGACGTAGAGGCGGACCGGGCCGCCGTGGTCGTGGCCGATGTCCTTGTCCTGCATGCGCAGCGCGACCAGGATGTCCGGGCGGCGGGCCTGGTCGAGGGTGAGGCTCTCGGTGTAGGTGCCGTCGAAGCAGGTGAAGCGGATCGCCTTCGCCGTGCCGTGGACCCCCGCCGCGTCCAGCAGGCGGGAGAGGCGGACGCCCTCGAAGGGGGTGCCGGGCACCCGCCAGCCGGTGACGCACTGGACGTCCTTGACCAGCCGGGTCTGCGGCTGGGCGCGCAGGTCGTCCAGGGTGTAGGTGCGCGGGTGGTCGACCAGTCCGTCGATCCTCAGCCGGTAGTCGGCGGCGGTCTTGTGCGGCACCGACGCGGCGACGGAGTAGTAGCGGAAGCCGCCGCCGTTGGGCAGCAGACCGGTCAGGCCGGTGGGGTCCTTGCCGGCGACACTGCCGAGGAAGCCCTCCAGACCGCGTTGCAGCGTGGGCGCGGCGGCCACGCCGAGCGCGCCCAGGCCGAGCGTGCCGAGGAAGACGCGGCGGCCGATGGGCCGGCCGTCGGGCTCCTCGGATTGTTCAGAGTTCACGTATCCATTCGAGCACTCGGGGCTGTGCGGAGCCAGGGAACGGGGTCAGCGGTCAGACTTCCGTAATCACTTCTTACGTACGTCTCAGAGAGCCGTACGACTCGGCGGACCGCGCCGTTCAGCGGACCGTGCCGTTCAGCGCGCGGGCGCGGGCCTCGCGGAAGGAGGCGCGCGGGTCGCGGTGCGCGTAGGACCAGGGGGCCGGGGTGGCGTGCCGGCCGATGCGCTGGAACAGGGCCGCCGCCTCGGCCGGGCGGCCGGCGCAGGACAGCGCGAACGCCAGGTGGTTGAGGTCGATGTGGCGGCGGGGGTGCTCGTCGTGCTCCCACTCCAGCCACCAGTCGAAGCAGGCGCGCAGGATCCGGCGGGCCCGGGGGCCGGACCAGTGCCCGGAGGCGGCCGGGTCGGCGGGGGCCAGGCCGGTGGCGGCCAGCACCCGGTAGCGCTCGGCGTACGCGACAACCGGCAGCACGGCGAGCGGGGAGTCGGCGGGGGCCTCGGCGGCGGCCAGCTCGGCCACGTCGTACACCTCGTGCGCCTCGGCGCCCCGGCCGCCCGCGGGCCGTTCGGCGAGCCGGGCGAGCAGCAGATGGTGGGCGTGGTGGTGTTCGGGGTGGCGGCGGCGCAGCTCGGCGAAGGTACCGAGCAGCTCACGCTCCTGTCCGAGGGTCCGGGCCAGCTGGAGCAGGCCGAGCCAGGGGGTGGGGTCGGCGGGGGCGAGCGCGGCGGCCGCGGCACAGGCCTCGCGGGCCCGGTCGGGGTCCTCCTTGCCGCGCAGGGCACGGTCGACCAGGGCGAGGGCGGCCAGGGCGGCGGCGTCGGCGGAACCGGGCTCGGCGAGCTGCCAGTCCCGGGCCCAGGCGACGGCGTACGGCTCCCGGGCGAGCACGGTGAGGCGGTGTCCGCGGCGGTCCCAGTCGTCGCCGGTGTGCAGCAGCAGGGAACGGGCGGCCTGGCGCCTGCCCTGCGCCAACGCGGCGCGCGCGGTGCGCAGTTCGGCGTCGTCCAGGGCGTCGTCGAAGGCGCCGGAGTCGTCCGGGGCGGTGTCGTCCGGGGCGGTGTCGCCGGACTGGTCCGTGGGGGCCCGGCCCGCGCCGAGCAGGGGTGGGAGAGGTGGGGGCACCGCGGAACTTCCTGTATCTCGGGCTGCCATCGACCGATCACGCACAGCAAACCCCCAGCCAAGGTTTGCGTCAAGCGGAACGCGACCTGTTGACAGGTTCAACTTCCGGTTCTTAAGCGGAACTTGAGGGTCCCTGTGCAGGTGGGCCCGGCCGCGCGCGGGATTCCGGCCCGCAGCTGTGGCGTACGCCATGGCGCGAGAGGGCTCAGCCACGGAGCATGGCGAGCCGACTGCCCGCCGCTCCCCGATTGCGGGCACTTCCGGGTCGATACCGCCCCGGGGACGCTACAGTCGGCCATTACACGCCCGTGGTCCGGCCGGATGATCGAGGTACGCAGCGTGTCCGTTCTGGTTCTCCTGCTCGCCGTGAGTGCCGCCTGCTGTGTGGGTTTCGGGTTCGTGCTCCAGCAGGACGCGGCACAGAAGGCACCGCTGAGCGACTTCCTGTCCTTCCGGCTGCTGCTCGACCTGATGCGGGTGCCGAGCTGGCTGGGCGGGCTCGCCCTGATGGTGGCCGGCATGGTGCTGGGCGCGATCGCCCTCGGCAAGGGCGAGATCTCCCTGGTGGAACCGCTGCTCGCGACCAACCTGCTGTTCGCGCTCACCCTCTCCCGGTACCGGACCGGACAGCCACTGGGCCGCCAGGGCTGGGCGGGGCTGCTGCTGCTCGCGGGCGGGGTGAGCGCGTTCATCACGGCGGGCGAGCCACGGGCCGGCCACGCCGTCTCCGATCCGCTGCGGCACTGGCTGATCATCGGCGCGATGGTGGGCGTGGCCCTGGTGCTCACGATGTACGGCAAGCGCTCCCGGCTCAGCTGGGGACCGGTGCTGCTGGCCACCGCGGCCGGGCTGCTGTACGGCGTGCAGGACGCGCTGACCCGGGTGAGCGGCATCCGCTTCGCCGAGGGCGGCTTCGCCGAGCTGGTCACCGGCTGGCAGCCGTACGGGGTGCTGGTGTGCGGGGTCACCGGGCTGATCCTCGTGCAGAGCGCCTTCGAGACCGCCCCGCTGCGCATGTCGCTGCCCGCGCTGACCGCGGCCGAGCCGCTCGCCGGCATCCTGTGCGGGGTGGGTTTCCTCGGCGACCGGCTGCGCACCGACACCGGCGCGCTGGCCTGGGAGGCGGCGGGGCTCGCGGCCGTGGTGGGGGGCATCGTGCTGCTCGGGCTGCACCCGGCGATGCCGTGCGGCACGGCGGAGGCGGAACCCCCGGCCCGCGACCTCCAGCGCCGCTGAGTGTCCTGCTTGGATGGAGGCATGAACCCTGCTGAGGAGATCCTCGACATCGTCGACGAGCACGACCGGGTCGTCGGCCGGTCTCCGCGCGGCGAGGCGTACGCCCGGGGCCTGCGCCACCGCTGTGCGTTCATCGAGGTCCGGGACGCGTCCGGCCGGCTCTTCGTGCACCGCCGCACGGCCACCAAGCTGGTCTTCCCCTCGCTGTACGACATGTTCGTCGGCGGGGTCGTGGGGGCGGGCGAGTCCTACGACGAGGCGGCACTGCGGGAGGCCGAGGAGGAGCTGGGGGTGAGCGGGCTGCCGCGGCCGGAGTTCCTCTTCAAGTTCCTGTACGACGACGGGGCCGGGGCGAGCTGGTGGTCGGCGGTGTACCAGGTGCGCTGCGAGCTGCCGGTGCGGCCCCAGGTGGAGGAGGTCCAGTGGCACGGCTTCCTGCCCGAGGAGGAGGTCGAGCGGCGGCTCGCCGAGTGGGAGTGGGTGCCGGACGGGCGGGCGGCGTACGAGAGGCTGCGGGCGTTCCGTTCGGGCAGGTGAGATGCCGGCGGAGTCGGCGGCGTGACCGAATTCGTCGAGAACGTCCGGCTGTGGTTCGCACCGGAGCGGGTACGGGACGCGGGCGCCGCGACCGGGGGTCGCAGCCGGAGCGCACCCGGCCGGCCCGGTGTCGTACGACGCCGCCGGCCGCCGCACTCGCCGTCAGGACCGCCCTGCACGGCGGCGCCTCGGCCACCGGCCTCACCGACGGGCCCTGCGCGCTCCTCGCCATGCGACGGCGGCGGTGCTGTACGGTCGCCCACCCCGCGTCACGCGCGCCCGATTTGACGATATATGCACCGATCGCGCGTAGCCTGTGCGTCGTCAGAACCCCGATCCGAAGGTGAGCACCATGGCCACCCCTCACCAGGAACACACCGATCACGGCACCCACCGCCACGGTCCGGACTGCGGGCACACCGCCGTGCACCACGGCGACCACCTGGACTACGCGCACGACGGGCATCTGCACCGCGAGCACGCGGGCCACTGGGACGAGTGCGAGCCGGCCGGGCACGCCCCGCACAAGGACCATGAGCACGTGCACCACGACGAGTGCGGGCACGCACAGGTGCGGCACGGCGACCATGTCGACTATCTGCACGACGGACACCGGCACGCCGAGCACGGGGATCACTGGGACGACCACTGACCCCGTTCGGCCTATCGTGGCTCCGGTCACGTTTGGCCTCGTCTTCGGCCTGCGCACTGGACGGCATACCGACCGGTCGGCATCATGAACGGGTCTTGTTCACCCGTTCGTAGGAGTGCCGTATGAGCACCGACCACCCGCCCGGACTCGACCTGGACCGGCTGCGCGCCCTGCTCGACCGCGAGCGCCCCGGTCTCGTCGGCGGCCCGCTGACCGGCCGGCTGATCGAGGGCGGACGGTCGAACCTCACCTACGCGGTCTCCGACGGCACCGCGAAGTGGGTCGTCCGGCGCCCCCCGCTCGGCCACGTGCTGGCCACCGCGCACGACATGAAGCGCGAGCACCGGGTGATCAGCGCCCTGCACCCGACCCAGGTGCCGGTCCCGCGCCCGGTGCTGCTGTGCGAGGACACAGAGGTGCTCGGGGCACCGTTCTACGTCATGGAGTTCGTCGAGGGCACCCCGTACCGCACGGCGGAACAGCTCGCCCCGCTCGGCGCCGACCGCACCCGGAACGCGGTGCTGTCCCTCGTGGACACGCTGGTCGAGCTGCACGCGGTGGACCCCGCCGAGGTGGGCCTCGCCGACTTCGGCCGGCCCGAGGGATTCCTGGACCGCCAGCTGCGCCGCTGGGGCAAGCAGCTGGACGCCTCCCGCAACCGCGACCTGCCCGGCATCGACGAGCTGCACGCGGCCCTGGGCCGGGAGCTGCCCGTCTCCCCCGCACCCGCCGTCGTGCACGGCGACTACCGCCTCGACAACGTCCTCATCGGGGACGACGACCGGATCAAGGCCATCCTCGACTGGGAGATGTCCACCCTCGGCGACCCGCTCACCGACCTGGGCCTGCTGGTGATGTACAGCCGGCCGCTGGAACTGCCCGACTCCCCCATCTCCACGACCGCCACGGCCGCCGGGCACCCCTCCCCGCAGGAGCTGATCGAGCGGTACGCCACGCGCTCGGGACGGGACGTGTCGGCCGTCTCCTGGTACACGGCGTTCGCCTGGTTCAAGCTCGCCGTGATCCTGGAGGGCATCCACTACCGGTACACCCTCGGCCAGACGGTCGGGCGCGGCTTCGACCGGATCGGCGACCTCGTACCCGTCTTCATCGACCACGGACTGACCACTCTCCAGGAAGGCTGATCCAGAAATGGACTTCGCGTTCGACGCGCGCACCGAGGAACTGCGCGCCAAGCTGCTCGCTTTCATGGACGAGTTCGTGTACCCGGCCGAGCCGGTCGCCGAGGAGCAGCGGGCGCGGCTCGCCTCTCCCTGGGACACCCCGGCGGTGGTCGGGGAGCTGAAGGCCGAGGCCCGCAAGCAGGGGCTGTGGAACCTCTTCCTGCCCGACGCCGAGTACGGCGCGGGACTGACCAACCTGCAGTACGCGCCGCTCGCCGAGATCACCGGCCGCTCCCCGCATCTGGCGCCCACCGCGACGAACTGCGCTGCGCCCGACACCGGGAACATGGAGGTGCTGGCGCAGTTCGGCAACGAGCAGCAGAAGAAGCAGTGGCTGGAGCCGCTGCTGGCCGGTGAGATCCGCTCGGCGTTCGCGATGACCGAGCCGGAGGTCGCCTCCTCCGACGCCACGAACATCACCACGCACATCGAGCGGGACGGCGACGAGTACGTCATCACCGGCCGCAAGTGGTACATCTCCGGGGCGATGAACCCGGACTGCGCGATCTTCATCGTGATGGGCAAGACGGACCCCGACGGCGCCGACATCCGCCGCCAGCAGTCCATGGTCCTGGTCCCACGCGACACCCCGGGCGTCACCGTCAAGCGCGCGATGCAGGTCTTCGGCTACGAGGACCACTCGCACGGCGGCCACGCCGAGGTGATCTTCGACCACGCGCGCGTGCCGGTCACCAACCTGATCGGCGAGGAGGGCGGCGGCTTCGCCATCGCCCAGGCCCGGCTCGGCCCCGGCCGGATCCACCACTGCATGCGGCTGATCGGCATGGCCGAGCGGGCGATCGAGCTGATGTGCCGCCGGGCGGTCTCCCGCACGGCGTTCGGCAAGGCGCTGGCCCAGCAGGGAGTGGTCCAGAACTGGATCGCCGACGCGCGGGTCACCGTCGAGCAACTGCGGCTGCTGGTGCTGAAGACGGCCTGGCTGATGGACACCGTCGGCAACAAGGGCGCCCACACGGAGATCCAGGCCATCAAGATCGCCACTCCGCGGGCGGTGGTCGGCATCCTGGACCGGGCCATCCAGTTGCACGGCGCGGGCGGGGTGAGCCAGGACTTCCCGCTGGCCGAGCTGTACGCGAGCGCCCGCACCCTGATGCTGGCCGACGGCCCGGACGAGGTGCACCAGCGGTCGCTGGCGCGGCGGGAGCTGAAGAAGTACCTGTAAGAAAACGACGGTAAGGGGCGCTTGCCACGGCGAGCGCCCCTTACCCGCACAGCCGGCCGACGCTACGGCCGCAGCGCCCGCAGCAGCAGGTCGGCGAGGTGGTCGGCGACCTGCTGCGGGGTGAGCGGGCCGTCCGGGCGGTACCAGGTCGACAGATGGTGGACGGAGCCGAAGTGGTAGTCCACGACCAGGTCGGCCGGGGTCGCCGTGGAGAAGACGCCCTCCTTCTGGCCCTCCTCGATCAGCGCGCGGAACCGCTCGTGGTAGCGCCGGCGCTCGGCGCGGACCTGCTTGCTCTTCTCCGGGCTCAGGTGGTGCATCGAGCGGAAGAAGATCATCGCGTCGTCGAGGTTCTCGATCGTCGTGACGACCACGTCCGCCGCGGCGCCCCGCAGGCGCTGCTCGACCGGCGCGTCCATGTCGGCGAAGTGGTCGAGCCGCTCCTGCTGGAGGCGCAGCACGCGCGCGTACACCTCGTGCAGGAGGTCGTCCTTGGAGCCGAAGTAGTGGTACAGCGCCCCCTTGGTGACGCCGGCCGCCTCCACGATCTCCTGCACCGAGGTGCGGTCGTAGCCCTGCTCCGCGAAGAGCCGGGTGGCGGCGGCCAGCAGCCGCTGCGGGACGGGTGTCCCGTCCCCGTCCGTCGTCCTGGGCACTGCCGCCACCTGCCTTTCCGTGATGCTCAATCGTTGTCGCGCGCGCGGGAACGCAGTTCCCGACGGAGGATCTTGCCACTCGCCGTCTTGGGCAGGTCGGGCAGGATCTCCACCTGACGCGGGTACTTATAAGCCGCAAGTCTCTCCTTGCAGTACACCGCGAGTTCATCCGGGTCCGTCTCGGCACCCGGACGCAGGCTGATGTACGCCTTGACGGTCTCGCCACGATAGCCGTCGGGAACGCCGACGACGGCCGCCTCCCGCACCGCCGGGTGGGTGTAGAGCACGTCCTCGACCTCGCGCGGCCACACCTTGAAGCCGGACGCGTTGATCATGTCCTTCTTGCGGTCGACGACGTACAGCCAGCCCTGGGCGTCCATGAAGCCGATGTCGCCGGTGCGCAGCTCGCCGCCGGGGAAGGTCTCGGCGGTGGCGTCCGGGCGCCGCCAGTAGCCGGGGATCACCTGCGGGCCGCGTACGGCGATCTCGCCCTGCTCCCCGAACGGCACCTCCTCGCCCTGCTCGTCCACGATCCGCACGAGCGTGTCGGCGCCGGGCAGGCCCACCGACAGCGTCCCGGAGACGGGGTCCACGGGCGCCTCCAGGCCGGGCGGGACGGAGGCGCAGGGAGCGGTGCACTCGGTGAGGCCGTAGCCGACCCTGATGTACGGCCCGAAGCGCTCCCGGAACCCCTCCACCAGGGCCGGCGGCACGGGGGCGCCGCCCGAGGAGATGTTCACGAAGGAGGCGAAGTGCCCGGGGGTGACGTCCGGGTGGGCGGCCAGCGCCATGAAGGCGGTGGCGGGACCGACCGTGTAGTGCGGACGGTGCTCGGCGAACGCCTCCAGGACGAGTCCGGGTTCGAAGCGGAAGGTGAGCACCAGGGTGCCCGCGCTGTTCAGGCAGGCACCGAACTGGCAGACCATGCCGGTGATGTGGAACAGCGGCGCGAGCGCGTAGTAGACGGGCGCCTCGGGCAGCCCGAGCCCGGTGCTCTGCCGCTCGGCGTTGTGCATGATGTTGGCGTGCGTGTTGGTGGCGCCCTTGGGCGTGCCGCTGGTGCCGGAGGTGTAGCTGATCAGGGCGATGTCCTCGGGGCGCGGGTCGCGGCCCTCGGGCGCCGTACCGCCCTGCCGCGCCACTACGACCAGGTCGTCGGCGTCCGCCGCCTGAGGCAGCCGCTCGAACCCGAGCACGCGCGCGTCGTCGCGTGTCTGGAAGTCCAGCTCGCACCCGGTGAGTACGATCCGCACCGGCGATCCCTCGGCGGTCTCGCGCAGATACGACTCCCAGGCCCGGTCGGAGCAGACCAGCGCGGTCACCTCGCCGTCCCGCAGGACGTGCCCCACCTCGGCCGACTTGTACATGGGGTTGACCGGGACGACGGTCGCGCCCGCCTTCCAGGCGCCGAGCAGGGCGAGCACGAAGTGCGGGGAGTTCTGCAGCAGCACGGCCACCCGGTCCCCGCGCTCCAGTCCGCGCGCCGCGAGGTGGGCGGCGACGGAGTCGCTCAGCTGGTCCACCTCGCGGTAGCTCAGCCGGGCGTCGAAGTAGGCGAGGAAGGTGCGGTCGGGGGCCTCGGCTACGGCGGTGCGCAGCGCGTGCACCAGGGAGTCGGCGGGGTCGATGGGGCCGCGCTGGACGTCGTCGAGGAGCGCCAGCCAGGGCCGGTCGGCGTAGCGGAGGGTGCTCACCGGGCCTCCTCCCACTTCTGCTGGATGTGGTTCATGCCGGCCAGCCAGCGGTCGGGGGTGGCGGCGCGCGCCTGGTAGTACCCGGCCACCTCGGGGTGCGGCAGGATCAGGAAGCGGTCCTCCTCGATGCCCTGGAACAGGGCGTCCGCGACGGTGTCCGGCTCGATCGCGGTCGGCTGGAGCACCAGCTCCCCGGCGCTGCCGGTCGCGGCCAGCATGTCCGTGCGCACGCCCTGCGGACAGAT
Organism: Streptomyces camelliae; assembly: GCF_027625935.1. NCBI lineage: Bacteria > Bacillati > Actinomycetota > Actinomycetes > Kitasatosporales > Streptomycetaceae > Streptomyces > Streptomyces camelliae. Next base: position 7,249,260 of record NZ_CP115300.1, on the reverse strand, counting down.
CGCGTGCACCTTCAGGCCCCGGTGGCGGTACGTCAGCGACAGCCACTCGGCGAAGGCGTAGGCGCCGTGCTTGGTGACGCTGTAGGACGGGGCGCCGATCATGGTGAGCAGCCCGGCGGCCGACACGGTGGCCACGAACCGGCCGCTCCCGCGCTCCAGCCAGTCCGGCAGCAGTTCATGGGCCGCGCGGACGTGCGCCATCACGTTGACGTCCCAGGACACGGCCCACGACTTCTCGTCGAACGTCCCGCCCGCGCCGCCGTCCTCGAAGGCGACCCCGGCGTTCGCGCAGTAGACGTCGACAGTGCCGCCGAGCGCGTCCCGCGCGTCGCCGACGATCGCGGAGGCGTCACCGGGCACGGCGATCCCGCCGATCTCCTCGGCGACCGCCTTCGCCCTCTCGGCGTCCAGGTCGTTGACCACGACCCGCGCCCCCTCGGCGGCGAACCGCCGGGCCAACGCGGCCCCGATCCCCCCGCCCGCCCCCGTGACGACCACTCCCGCATCCTGCACGGCTTCCACCATCGGTCTCCTTCGACACGACTTCGCGCGGCGCGCATCGGCTCTGACCGGCCCAGACTAACCAGTCGGTATGTATGAGGGAAGGGCAACCGTCCCCACCATCGCCACCGACCCCGCCGACGTCACGCCGGGGCGAGCACCGACGAGGTGACCGATGCCTGGCGGGACGGACCGGCCGCGTTCCGGCGGACTCGAAAGGGTTGTCTCCTGTACAGGTGAAGCGCGGTGTATGGCCAACGTTGTCCCGGAGCAGGACGATGCGTCCGTGACCCATCGTCACGCGCCGTTTCCGGGAAGACGAGGGAGCCTGGCATGGCGGATCCTGGGATGAGTGTGACTCCCTACTGGGAGCTGACCTTCGACGCGGACGGGGACGTGGACGCCTCCGAGCGCGACCAGCTGGTGGCGCAGGTCACGGAGCAAGGCGTCCGTGACCTGATCGTCTTCGCCCACGGCTGGAACAACGACCGTTCGGGCGCGACCGCGCTGTACCGCCGGTTCTTCGCCCCGATCCCGGGGCTCGCGCCGAAGGCCCGTATCGGGTACGTGGGCGTGATCTGGCCGTCGATGCGCTTCAGCGACGAGCCGATCCCGGACTTCCCGAAGCCGACCGCCACGGTGGCGGCGGGGGCACTGGACGAGGACACCCGGCGTGCACTGCGGGCGGTGTTCCCGGACCGGACGGCCCTGATCGATCAGTTGGCCGGGATGCTCGACCGACGGCCGGACGGCGCCCAGGGGTTGGCACAGTTCGGGCGGCTGGTGCGGCAGCTGATCGACGGGGAGCGGCCCGCCGGTGTGGCCGACACGGAGGAGGAGGGCGAGCCGGGTGTGTTCACCGAGGACCCGGCGACGGCGTGCCAGGAGTTCGCGGAGGCGCTCGCGTCGGTCCAGGGGCCCGAGGGGTCCGAGGGGTTCAGCCTCCCGAATCCCTGGGAGGGCGCCAAGGAGCTGCTGCGGCAGGCGACGTACTACACGATGAAGCGGCGCGCCGGGACCGTCGGCGAGCAGGGGCTCGGGCCGGCGCTCGGGAAGCTGGCCGGGGCGGCGCCCGGGGTGCGGGTGCATCTGGCGGGGCACAGCTTCGGCGGCCGGCTGGTGTCGTTCGCGCTGCGCGGGCTGCCCGACGGGGTGCGTACGGTGAAGTCGGTGACGCTGCTGCAGGGCGCCTTCTCGCACTACGCGTTCGCGGAGCAGGTGCCCCAGGCTCCGGACAAGGCGGGCGCGCTGAAGGACCAGCAGCGGCGGATCGACGGGCCGCTGGTGTGCTGCCACTCGCACTTCGACCAGGCGCTCGGCACGTTCTATCCCCTGGCCTCCCGGCTGTCCGGGGACGACCGCTCGTGCGTGGGCAGCGAGATCGCGGCCGTGCTGGGGCCGGAGTGGGGCGCCATGGGGCACGACGGGGTGCAGGCGGTGCCGGGGACGGCGCGGCTGGACCTCGCGGCGGCGCTGAACGGCTCCCTGCCCGCGTCGGGGTGCGTGAACGTGGACGCGGCCTCGGTCGTGTGCCGGGGCGGCCCGCCGACCGGGGCGCACAGCGACATCGTGCACCCCGAACTGGCGAGGGTGATCCTGACGGCGGGCCGTATCACCTGAGCCCGGCCCGCCGCCGGTGCCGGTTCACCGATGTGAGGTGTACTCCACCACCTGCTGGAAGGTCGGCCGGTTCTGCCAGCTGATGTTGCCGTGCTTGATACCGCCCAGGGTGCGCTGGACGATCGAGTCGGCGCACCACTGGTCGCCGGCCGAGCACAGGGAGTCCCCGGGGTAGACCGTGGACGCGCTGGTGCCGGCCGCCTGCTTCAGGGTGCTGATCAGGATGTCCCGGCAGGAGCCGAGGTCACCTCCGCCGCAGTACTTCTCGGCGAGCCCGCCCTGCACGTTCTCCCCGAGCACGGCCCGGATGTCCTTGTCGACATAGCTCCACCAGCCGTACTGGAAGGAGCTTCCGGCGTGCGAGCCGGTCGGGCCGTGTCCGGCGGACGGGGCCTCGTCGACGGACAGGTTGCTGGTGAGGTCGGTGTAGAGGTCGCTGCCGAGGCCCGGTTCGAACTCCGCCTTGACCAGCAGCGGCCACCAGGCGTCCAGGATGCGGATCGCGTCGGCGTTGGCGTACGTCTTCGAGCCCGCCGAGGTCTCCGTGCGCTTGGCGCCCGCGGTGACCCACGCCTGGAGCTTGTTCACCGCGTCGGCGGCGGTGGAGTCGGTCACCGGCGAGGAGTTGATCACCTTGAGCAGCTTCGGCAGTACGTCCTCGGCGCGCAGGTCGGCGAGGGCCGCGTCCGCCATGGCCTGCACCAGCTTGGTCCGGGTCACCCCGCCAGCCGCGACCAGCTTCTTCACCCGGTCCTCCAGCAGATTGCCGCGGTGCACCGAGCCGTCGCCCCAGGACGCGGTCGTGTAGTCCTTGGCCTGCTTGTTGTTCCAGGAGATGTAGTAGTCCTGGTCGACGGAGTTGGGGTGGGCGGAGGCCGGGGTGTAGTCGGCCGTGTTGGTGGCCGGGTCCCAGTTCTGCCACTCGTACGCCGCTTGTGCCCAGACCGGGAACTCGGCGTCGACGCCGGCGGCCCGGACCGGGTTGTCACCGCTGTTGTAGTACGCGGTGTGCTGAGAGTCGGCGTAGAACCAGTTGAAGGTGTAGTTGATGTGCTGGGCCGCGCTCTGGAAGTCCTGCGGGCCCTTGACGAAGCCGGGGTCGTTCAGCATCTGGAAGCCGATGATCGAGTCGGCCTCGTGCAGATACGACGAGCGCAGCGTGGTGTAGGCGACCTTCTTGCCGCCGACGGTCGCGCGGTACTCCACCGGGCCGTACTTCGTGCGCCACACGCGCATGGTGTACGACCCGGCCGGGGTGCTGTCGGCCGTGGTCGGTGACCAGGAGTTCTTCTGCTCGACCTCGTCCATGGCCGTGCAGGTGCCGTGGTATAGGTAGTGGTAGTCGTCCTGGCACAGCTCGACGGCGTAGGTGTCGATGATGTCCTGGCCGGAGGTGGTCGCGGACCACGAGTAGTCCTGGCCGCGGCCGAGTTCGACGTACATGCTCAGGCCCGCGAAGGAGGCGCCGCGCGCGCTGATGCCCGGGCCCTGGATCTCCTGGAGCATGAGCAGCTGCGGGGCGAAGTAGCCGGTCTGCGGTCCGAAGACGGCGATCGGATGCCCGCTCGCGGTGTACTTGCCGCTCACCACAAGGGCGTTGGACATGCCGCGGTGGGCGGAGCTGAGCGTGGTCTTCGCGGCGCCGGCGGAGGTGCTCTTGGCGGCCGCGGTGGTCGCGCTGCCCGTGCGGTCGTAGACGAGCGGTTCCTGGGTGACCGAGCCGGCGTCGGGCAGGGCCTCGCCCTTGGCGGTGTCCGGCTTGCCGCCGTACGGGAAGCTCTGGCCGTCGTGGACGGTCAGCACGGCCTCGGGGTCGTTGCGCTCGCGGAAGGACTCCCAGACCTTGGTGCCCTCCTCGACGCCGTACTTGGCCTGCGCGGCGATCAGTGAGATGGCGTTGTCGACCTCGCCGCCTCCGCCGGAGCCGAAGAGCGAGCCGATGACCGAGGCCAGCGCGACCAGGTCGGTGATCTTGAAGTGGTTTATGGTGCCGGCGTTGGTGATCGCGTCCTTGTGCCCGGTCAGGACGTACTCGCCGGGGAAGTAACGGCCGCTGTCGGAGGCGTCGATGTACGCGTTGATGCCGTCGAGGTAGGCATTGGCGTCGGCGAGAGCCTGCTGACCGCGGGTGCCGTTCTTCGCGACGGCGTTGTCGATCTGCGCCTGGAGGTCGGCCTCGGTGTACGGCGCGTTGCGGTAGAACTCCTGCTCCAGGCCCTGGTTGGCGGCCGCGCCGCCGGCGAAGGAGGTCAGCTGGCCCCGGCCGACGTGCCGGAAGACGTCCATCAGCCACAGCCGGTCCTCGGCCGCGGCGAATCCGGCGCCGTACTCGGTGCCGTACCGGGTCGTACCTGTGATGTGTGGCACACCGGTCTTCTTGTCCCGGACGATCGTCACGTCGCTGCGCCCGCCCGGGTTCTCGGTGGAGGCGACCTGGTCGGACGGGACGCCGAACGAGGAGTCGTTGAAGAAGTTGTTGATCGTGGCGTCGGTCAGGCCCTTGTAACCGGTGGCCAGGCTGGCGTACGGGCCGAGCTGGTCCTCGGCGTGCGAAGGCTGGGTGCCGAAGGCCTGGTTGAGCAGGATCTGCGCCAGCGTCGCGTTGCCGTTCTCGCCGGGCGGCAGGATGTCCGAGCACTGGCCACCGCAGTAGTCGTTCGAGGCGGCGGCCGTGGCGGCGGACGCCGTCTGGGTGAGGGGAGAGAGCAAGCCGCCTACGAGGACGCAGATCGAGGCGGTCTTCAGGAACCTGGTGAAGGGGCGGGACGTTCTCAGTCTGTCAAGGGCGGTACGTGGGGTACGCCGTGGCATGGCAGCTCCTAGCGCCGGGGGTGCGCGAACGTTACCGCCGGTATCCCCGAGTTTGAAGATGAACATGCGTCACTTTTTGGAGCCGCCGCGAACGGCCAAGAGGCATACGCGAGAAGAGCACGCGAAGAGATGGAGCCGAATCGCCTGTCGATACGTCTACTCGACGACGTCCGTGCGACGACGCCGAAGTGACCGAAGTACAGGTGCAGGTGTGACGGAGGTGCAGGGCGATGGCCGGTTTCCGGAGTCTGGCGAGACAGGTACGCGATCCGGACTGCGATCTGGCACTGCGGCGGTACTCGCTGCGCAAGTGCCTTGAGAAGTTCGCCCCTTACGGGCATCGGGCGACCTGGGACCATCTGTGCTCCCGGGCGGGCTTCGGCCCGGAGGACCGCTCCCCCGACCCGGCGCGGCTCGTGGCCGCACTGGAGGAGCTGGAGGAGGCCCGTTCCGTCTGGCTCGCCTACGAGACCGACTTCACCGAGCGGCGCAGGAAGGAGAAGCACGACGGGCTCCGCCGGCCGGGCAGCGTGGACGACTGGCACCGGCTGACCTGGGGCGGCTTCGGGGTCGCCTGGTGCGACGACCCACGGCTGCACCCGCACGAGCCCCTGGCGGACGTACTGCGCCGCCTGATCACCGCCCTGGAGCGCACACCGGGCACGTGCTGCCCCGTGTGCGGCGCGGACCGTCTGATCTGGCGCCACGACCTGGACCACGAGCCGTCCTCCGGCCCGGTCTGCACGGACTGCGGAATCCTCGTCCCGCGCCCCGTGCTGACCCCGCAGGCGCTGGAGTACGCCCGCCGGGGGGCGCTGCTGATGTCGGCCTGAGCAGTGCGATGCAACGGGGGCCGGTCCGGGGGTGCGCTGGGGGGATGCCGCACCCCTGCGGTTGGCTGTGTGTGACATGTGACGGACCTGGCCCGCTCGGCCGGTGGCGGAAGGACTGGCCCCGTACGGATCGTTCCAGCGGTCGTCATCGGGCAGGCCGAGCAGCTCGGCACGTTGCGCCAGGTCGGCTTTCCCCAGCGCCCGCAGACGGGCGGGCGCGTGACGGGCCGGCCAGGACTGGAGTTCGGCGACGCCGGCGGCCTCGTCGTCCCGGTCCCACCAGGCGAACGGCACCCGTCGCTCATCAGGTCGTACAGCCAGGAGTCCGCGCAGCCGACGAGGTGGGTGTCGGCGACGGGATGTGCCTCCCACCGGTCGAGCAGCGGGGTCATGGTGCGCAGGATCGCGGCGCAGGTCTCGAAGACGTCCGCGACGGGATATGGCGGCTCGGAAGCGGCGAGCACGTCCTGCCACCAGGCGAGGACGAACGCCTCCACGGCCGAGGCCTGTTCGGCCGGCCAGGAGTACCGGTCCACCCGGCTCAGGCCGTTCCACCCCCAGCCGACGCTCTCCAGGGTGCCGTCGGCCATCGCCCGTGCATGTCCACCACGCCCAGGGGCACACGCACGTACGGCGTGCGCAGGTACGCGGTCTCCTCGGGGAGGTGGCAGCGGCCGCAGCCGGTCTCGTGCGGGCTCGCGAACCCGTTGAACACGGTCTCGATGTCCGCGAGCGCGGCGGCGAGGGCAGGCGTCGGCATGGGAGTGGCTCCCGTCCGTACTCCGCGCACGATGTCGCCGCCGGCCGAAGATCACGACGCTACCAGTCGCCAATCCGCTGGCTCCACCCGTTTCCGGCGTGGAGAGTAGGGCCCGATGAAACACGCCTGAGGGCCGTCAACGTGCCCAGCTTTCCGAGGAGTTGCGATGTCGACGCTGCGCGTCACCGCCGAAGTGCTGACCGTCCACGAGCATCCGAACGCCGACGCGCTCGAACTGGCCCAGGTGGGCTTGTACCGGGCGGTCGTCGCCAAGGGCGCGTACCGCACCGGTGAGGCCGCCGTCTACATCCCCGAGCAGGCGGTGCTGCCGTCCGGCCTGATCGACGAGCTGGGGCTGACCGGACGGCTGGCGGGCGGCGAGGCCAACCGGGTCAAGGCGGTGCGGCTGCGCGGCGAGCTGTCGCAGGGCATCGTGTGCCGGCCGAAGGCACTGGCCGACGTCGATCTGGCGCGCGCGGCGGCCGAGGGCACGGACTTCGCCGAGCGGCTCGGCATCACCAAGTGGGTGCCGCCGGTCCCGCCGACCATGAACGGCGAGGCCGAGTCCGCCGCCGTGTTGCTGCCGTGGGTCGACATCGAGAACATCCAGCGCTACCCGGACATGTTCACACCGGGCGAGCCGGTCGTCCTGACGGAGAAGCTGCACGGTTCCGCGTGCCTGCTGACGTATGTCGCCGACGAGGGACGCGTCTATGTGTCCTCCAAGGGCTTCGGCGCCAAGTCCCTGGCGCTGAAGGAGGATCCACGGAACCTGTACTGGCGGGCGGTGCGCGGCCACGGCGTCGCCGAGGTGGCCGCGCGGCTCTGCGAGCGACTGGGCGCCACGCGGATCGGCGTCTTCGGGGAGGTGTACGGCGCGGGCGTGCAGGACCTGACCTACGGCGCGGACGGCCGGCGGGACACGCTCGGGTACGCGGCGTTCGACGTGTCGGCCGAGATCGACGGCACGGTGCGCTGGCTGGACGCGGCCGAGCTGCTGGAGGGGGAGCTGCCGGTGGTGCCCCGGCTGTACGCGGGGCCGTACGACATCGAGCGGGTCCGGGAGTTCGCGAGCGGCCGGGAGACCGTGTCCGGGCGGGGGCTGCATCTGCGCGAGGGCGTGGTGATACGGCCCGCGGTGGAGCGGTACAGCGCGGTGACGGGGGGTCGGTGCATCGCCAAGGCGGTGAGCCCGGCGTATCTGACGCGTAAGGGCGGCACCGAGTACGAGTAAGTCGACAGTGGTGCAGTTCCCTCAGGGGCGCGGGCCTGCATCCATATGCGGCTCCGCCGCGATGGGGGTACCTCCCTGCTCGAACGAAGTCGAGAGCTTGGGGGAGCGACCAGCCACAACTGCGCCGCACCCGGCGACGCACCCGACCATCGACGGTCGAAGCCGCGCAGCGGTCATCGCCCCTCCACGAACAGCCGCGACCCCACCCGCCGTTCCCCGAACCTGTCGTCCGGGTTGGACAGCACGCACGAGTCCAGGGACAGGCACCCGCACCCGATGCAGTCGGTCAGGTGATCGCGCAGCCGGTTCAGCTGCTTGATGCGTTCGTCCAGCTCCGTGCGCCACTTCTCCGACAGCCGTGCCCAGTCCGCGCGGGTCGGCGTCCGTTCCTCGGGCAGCTCGGCCAGGGCGTCGCGGATCGTGGCCAGCGGTATGCCCACCCGCTGGGCCGCACGGACGAAGGCGACCCGGCGCAGGGTGTCACGGCTGTAGCGGCGCTGGTTGCCGGCGGTGCGGCGGCTGCTGATCAGGCCCTTGGCCTCGTAGAAGTGGAGGGCGGAGACCGCGGCGCCGCTGCGCGCGGACAGCTGGCCGACGGTGAGCTCGTGGATCTTCTCGGGAATCTGGGGCACTTCTCAGAGACTACCCACCCGATCCCCGGCGGCCTGTCGTTGACAGGTGCCGCGCACCCGACCATGCTAAGCAGTTGCTTAGACAAGCGAGCGAGAGGCCGGGAACATGGCAGAACCGAGGACCTTCACCTCCCCCGACGAGCTGAAGGCGGCCGTGGGCGAGCAGCTGGGGTACACCGACTGGCTGGAGGTCGACCAGAAGCGGATCGACCTGTTCGCCGACGCCACGGGCGACCACCAGTGGATCCACGTGGACCCGGAGAAGGCCGCCGCCGGGCCGTTCGGGACCACCATCGCCCACGGCTATCTGACCCTGTCGCTGCTGCCGCTCTTCGGCCCGCAGCTGATCCAGGTCGAGGGCGTGAAGATGGGCGTGAACTACGGCACGAACAAGGTCCGCTTCCCGGCCCCCGTCCCCGTCGGCTCCCGGCTGCGCGCCACCGCGAAGATCACCGGGGTCGAGGACGTCACCGGCGGCGTGCAGGTGACGGTCGCCTTCAGCGTGGAGCGCGAGGGCGGCGACAAGCCGGTGTGCGTCGCGGAGTCGGTGTCCCGGTACTACCTGTGAGACCAGGGGCTCGCTACTTCGCCCCGACCATCCGGAGCACGAGGTCGGCGTAGAGCGCGCCGACCTCCTCCGGGGTGCGCGAGCCGTTCACATTGAACCAGCGGGCCACGTCGATGCAGAGCGAGAGCACGGCGAGCGTGGTGCCCTTGACGTCCAGCACCTCGAACTCGCCCGCGGCCACACCGTCCTCGATGATCCCGCGCACCTCGGCGTCGACCTGGTGGCGCAGCGCGACGATCTCGGCGCGGGCCTCGGGGCCGAGGGCGTCGAGTTCGTACTGCACGACCCGCGCGGTGGTGCGCCGCCCGGCGTGCCAGCGGACGAAGGAGCTGACCGCGTCGGCCAGCCGCTCGGCCGCGCTGCCCTCACGCCGGGCCGCCGTGCGCAGGATGTCGAGGGCCTTGTCGTGGCCGATGCGGCTGATCCGGTGGAGCAGCTCTTCCTTGGTCTTGTAGTGGATGTAGAGCGCGGCCGGGCTCATGCCGGCGCGGCCGGCGATGTCGCGGGTCGTCGTCGCGTGGTAGCCGCGCTCGGCGAAGGCCTCCACGGCGGCGACGAGCAGCCGCCGGGCCGCGTCAGGGGTGACCTCTTCCCACGGCTCCATCTCGCCGCCGGTCGTCTCCTCCGCCGTACTCATCGCTTGCTCGCCCCTCTCGGTGACAGGAGCACCACCATACCGCCGAAGGTGAGCGAGCGCTTAGCGTGCCTGCTCAGATCTTTGCGCCCGCTCAGATCTTCTCGAAGGGGTCGTGCTCGGCGAGGAGCTTCTCCAGGCGGGCCTGGTCGACCCGGCTGACGATCTGCCCGGCCTCCTGCCGGTCCCGGATCACCTTGGCCAGGGTGAAGGCGGAGGTGACGAGGTACAGGACTGCGATCGCGAGGAAGGCCCGGACCCAGGCGTTGGTGTCGAGCTGGTAGATGCCGATGGCCGTGGCCGCCATGGCGATGGCGAAAGAGGCGACGGACTGGCCGTAGAACGCGGCCGTGCTCTGCTGCTTGACCGGTGTGTCACTCATGGGGAAGAGCATCGGCGGACAGGGCCCGCGCCACATCCGCACACATACTCAGATCGGCTACTCAGAACCTCTCAGAACGCCGAAACCCCGGTCAGGGAACGGCCGATGAGCAGCTTCTGGATCTGGCTGGTGCCCTCGTAGAGCGTCATCACGCGGGCGTCCCGCAGGAGTTTGCCGGCCGGGTACTCGTCGATGTAGCCGTAGCCGCCGAAGACCTGCAGGGCGTTGTTGGCGGCGCGGACGGCGGCCTCGGAGGCGAACAGCTTGGCCTTGGAGGACTCGACGGCGAACGGCTGCCCCCGGTCGATCAGGTCGGCGACCCGCCAGGTCAGCAGCCGGGCCGCGTCCACGTCGATGGCGATGTCGCTGATCAGCTCCTGCACCAGCTGGTGGTGGGCGATGGACTTGCCGAACTGCTCGCGCTCACCGGCGTAACGGACGGCCGCGTCCAGCGCGGCCTGCGCGATGCCGACACACCCGGCCGCCACCGACATCCGCCCCTTGGCCAGCGCCGACATGGCCACGGAGAAGCCCTTGCCCTCCTCCCCCAGCAACGCGGAGGCGGGCACCCGGACGTCCTGAAGGACCAGCTCGGCGGTGGCCTGGCCGCGCAGGCCGAGCTTGCCGTGGATGGTGCGGCGGGTCAGGCCGGGCGTGTCGGTCGGCACGAGGAAGGCGCTGACGCCCTTGTGGCCGGGGGCGTCGGTGGAGCGGGCGAAGAGCAGCACGACGTCCGCCCAGGTCCCGTTCGTGATGAACATCTTCGCGCCGTTGATGACGTAGTCGTCGCCGTCACGTACGGCGCGGGTGGTGAGGTTGCCCGCGTCGGAGCCGGTGCCGGGCTCGGTGAGGCCGAAGCAGCCGAGGTACTCCCCCGACGTCAGCCCCGGCAGCCAGCGGCGCTTCTGCTCCTCGTCGCCCCAGGCGGCGATCGTCTTGGCGACGAGCCCGAGGGATACGGAGACGATCCCGCGGACGGAGGAGTCGCCGCGGCCCAGCTCCTCGGTGACCAGGCAGTACGACAGATGGTCGCCGCCGGAGCCGCCGTACTCCTCGGCGACGGTCAGCCCGAGGAAGCCGACCTCGCCGAGCTTCTTCACGATCCCCCGGTCGACCTCCTCGGCCCGGTCCCACGCCACGACATGCGGGGCGATCTCGCGCGCCACGAAGTCCCGGGCGAGCTGCCGTACAGCCTCCTGCTCCTCGCTGAGCTCCAGGTTCACCACGAGATCACCCCACACAGACAGATCTTGAAAGCCGTACATTTAAATTAGCACTGCTAGTTTCCATGCGCAGCCCTACTATGTGCGCCATGGCCCGACCGCGCAAGCCCCTCCTCAGCACCGACCGGATCGTCGAGACGGCCCGGGAACTCGTGGACCGGGAGGGCCTGGCGGCGGTCTCCACCCGCCGGCTCGCCGCCGAGCTGGGGGTGAGCGGGCCCTCGCTCTACAACCATTTCCGCACCAAGGACGAGATCCTGGAGGCGGTCGCGGACTCGGTGAGCGGGCTGGTGGACCTGGCGATGTTCGAGGACGGCCGCGACTGGCGCACCGCGCTGCACGACTGGGCCGTCTCCTATCGTGCGGCCCTGCGCGACCACCCGAACATCGTCCCGGTGCTGGCCAGGGGGCCGGGCCGGCGGCCGGCCGCGCTGCGCCTGGCCGACGCGGTCTACGGCGCGATGGTCGACGCCGGCTGGCCGCCCGCCCAGGCCACCTCCATCGGCGCGCTGATGCGGTACTTCATCATGGGCTCCGCGCTCGGTTCGTTCGCCGGGGGCTTCGTGGACGACGCGAGCGCGTACGACCCCGCCGACTATCCCCACCTCGGCCAGGCCCATCTGCTCGCCGAGCAGCAGGAGAAGATCGACGAGCGGGCCTTCGAGACGGGGCTGACGGCGCTGCTGGACGGGCTGGCGCAGCAGTACGAGCAGGTGCGGCAGGGCGCGCAGCGATAGTTCGGCGGGCGCCGAAGTGTCCGTGCCGCATGCTGGGAGGCATGACTGCCAAGGATCCGCAGGCCGCCGGGCTGGCCTCGCTCGCCTCGCTGATCGCCGACGAGACCCGGGCCACGTGTCTGCTGGCGCTGCTCGACGGGCGGGCCTGGACGGCCGGTGAGCTGGCCCGGCGCGCCGGGGTCGCCGCGTCCACGCTCAGCGAGCATCTGGGCAAGCTGGTGGCCGGCGGCCTGCTCGCCGAGGAACGGCAGGGGCGGCACCGGTACGTCAGACTCGCCGACGCGCGGGTGGCACAGCTGGTCGAGGATCTCGCCGCGCAGGTTCCCCCGGCGGCGCGGCGGACTCCGCACAGCCTGCGCGAGTCGAGCGCGGGCTCGGCCATGGCCCGGGGCCGTACCTGTTACGACCATCTCGCCGGGCGGCTGGGGATCGCCGTCACGGACGCGCTGACCCGCCGGGGACTGCTGCGGCAGGACACGGGGTTCGCGCTCACGGACGCGGGAGTGGAGTGGTTCGGCACAGCGGGCATTCCTCTCGACCCCTCCACCCGGCGTCCGCTGGCCCGCGCGTGCCTGGACTGGACCGAACGGCGCCCGCATCTCGCGGGGGCGGCGGGGGCCGCGCTGTGCCGGCATGCGCTGGATGCCGGGTGGTGCGTGCGGATCGGGTCGGAGCGGGCCGTGCGGGTGACTCCGTCGGGGGAGCGGGAGTTGTCGGCCCTGTTGGGGATCGCTTCGGAGGCGTTGCGCTGAACCCGGCCACGGGGCGGGGTCCACCGCTCCGTGGCCGGGTACGGCCCGCGCGCCGTCGGGGCGTCCCCATCGGAGCGTCAGAACACCACCAGCGCCCGGCCCCCCTTCCCGGCGAGCATGTTCTCGAAGGCGGCCGGGATGCCCTCCAGGGGGATGCGTTCGGTGACCAGGGCGGACAGGTCCAGGCGGCCTTCGCGTACGTGCTCGGCGAGGACCGGCAGGTCGCGGGCCGGGTCGGTGTTGCCGTAGACGCAGCCGGACAGGGTGCGGCCCCAGTGGAAGATCTCCAGGGCGTTGAAGGTGACCTCCTGGTCCTTGCCGCCGATACCGACGACCGTCGTACGGCCGCCCCGGCGGGTGGAGTCCCAGGCGGCGCGGATGGAGACGGCCCGGCCGACGCACTCCACCGCGACGTCCACGCCCTGCTTGCCGGTGAGGGCGCGGATCTCGCGCGGGGTGGTGTCGGAGGCGAGGACGTAGTCCGTGGCGCCTGCCGCCCGGGCCAGTTCCTCCTTCTCCGCCGATACGTCCACGGCGATGATCCTGGACGCGCCCGCGATCCTCGCCGACTGAAGGGTGGCCAGGCCGACCCCGCCCGCCCCGAACACCGCGACAGTCTCGCCGGGCCGGACCTTCGCCGAATGGTGGACGGCGCCGTAGCCGGTGAGGACGGCGCAGCCGAGGAGAGCGGCGTCGGTCAGGGGGACACCCTCCGGGAGCGGCAGGACGCAGGACGCCGGGACCACCGTCTCCTCGGCGAACGCAGCCACGTTCAGGCCGGGGTGCAGGTCGGTGCCGTCGGCGGTGCGGGCGTAGACGTCGGCGGCGCCGTTCAGGGCGTTGGCGCACAGCCAGACCTCGCCGAGCGCGCAGGCGTGGCAACTTCCGCAGGACGGGGCCCAGTTGAGGACCACCGGGGTGCCCGGTGAGACGTGGGTGACGCCCTCGCCCACCGACACGACCGTGCCCGCGCCCTCGTGGCCGAGAACGGCCGGGACGGGTACCCGCATGGTGCCGTTGGACAGGGACAGGTCGGAGTGGCAGACGCCGGCGGCGGCGAGGCGGACGCGGACCTGTCCGGGGCCCGGGTCGGGCAGGTCGATGGCGGTCATCTCCAACTGCGCGCCGACGGCGGGCAGGACGGCGGCTCGTACGGCCATGGGTCGCGTACTTCCTTAGAACTGGAGGGACTTGGTCTGGAGGTACTCGCCGAGTCCGTGCGGGCCGAGTTCCCGGCCGACTCCGGACTGCTTGTAACCGCCGAAGGGGGCGAGCGGGTTGAACCGGCCGCCGTTGATGTCCACCTGGCCGGTCTCCAGCCGGCGGGCGAAGGCGACCGCCTCGGACTCGTCACCGGCCCACACGGCGCCCGCGAGGCCGTACACCGTGCCGTTGGCGATGCACAGGGCGTCCTCCTCGTCGTCGTAGGGCAGGATCGTGAGGACCGGTCCGAAGATCTCCTCCTGCGCGATGGTCATCTCCGGGGTCACGTCCGCGAAGACGGTGGGGCTGACGAAGTAGCCTTTCTCGCGCGGGGATTCGGGGCCGCCGACGACCAGGCGGGCGCCCTCGGCGACGCCCTTCTCGATGTAACCGCGCACCCGTGCCTGCTGCTTGGCGCTGACCAGCGGGCCGATCCGGTCGCCGTACTTGGCGGCGGCCGTGCGGGCCAGCTCGACGGCCTCGTCGTACCGGTCGCGCTGGACCAGCATGCGAGTCCAGGCGCTGCACGTCTGGCCGGAGTTGGACATCACGTTGGCCACGCCGACGTTCACCGCCTTGGCGAGGTCGGCGCTCGGCAGGATGACGTTGGCGGACTTGCCGCCGAGTTCGAGGGCCACCTTCTTCACGGCGGCCCCGGCCGTGGCGCCGATCTGCCTGCCGACGGCGGTGGAGCCGGTGAAGGAGACCAGGTCGACGCCCGGGTGCTCGGCGAGGGCCTGACCGGCGACCGGGCCGAGGCCGGTGACCAGGTTGAACACACCGGCCGGCACGCCCGCCTCATGGACGGCCTCGGCGAAGAGCTGGGCGGTGAGCGGGGTGTCCTCGGCGGGCTTGAGGACGACCGTGCAGCCGGCGGCGAGCGCCGGGGCGACCTTGGCGACGATCTGGTGCAGCGGGTAGTTCCAGGGGGTGATCGCGCCGACCACACCGACCGGCTCGTGCAGGACCGTGGAGTTGCCGATCCGCTCCTCGAAGGAGTGCTGCGCGGCCAGCTCGGCGTAGGACCCGGCGACCGCGATGGGCAGGCCGGCGTGCACCGCCTGCGCGAACTGCTCCGGCGCGCCCAGCTCGGCGGTGACCGTCTCGGCGATCTCGTCCTTGCGGGCCACGAGGGCGTCCCGCAGGGTGGCGAGGCGCGCGGCCCGCTCGGCCGGGGGCGTGGCGGCCCAGCCGGGCAGCGCGGCGCGGGCCGCGCGGACGGCGGTGTCGACGTCCAGCGCGCCACCGGCCGGGACGCGCCCGATGACCTGTTCGTCGGCCGGGTTCACGACCTCGATCGTGTCTGTGCTCTCGGCGGGGCGCCAGGCGCCGTCGATGTACAGGCCGTCATGTGCCTTCATGCTGTTTCCTCCCGGCGGATCCGCGTCGTCCGGCACACAAACTAGCGGCGTTAGTTTTCCCGCGCCACAGATTGCCGGCCGTCGCCGGACATCATCGCCGGGCGGGCCGGTGCTCACGCGTCCAGGTCGGGCAGCCGGTCGGGGGACGGGCAGATGCGGTCGCCGTCCTGGTCGAAGACGAAGACGCGGTCGAGGTCGACGAGCAGCGGGACCTGCATGCCGTGGTGCAGCCGGACGTCCGGTGTGGTGCGCACCACCAGGTCACCGGGAAGGCGCACACCGGACGGCGCGGTGTCGGACGCCGGGCTCCCCGGCGGGTCTTCCGGGTCCTCCAGGTCCTCCAGGACGACGACCGGTCCGGCCCGCAGGGCCGCCCCCGCCCGCCCCCGCAGCCGGTCCAGCATGCCCGGCCCCTCCCTCCTGCGCCGGCGCGGGGGCCGGGCGGCCGGGCGCGGGGCCTCCAGTTCGGGTACGACGGCGGGCCGCGAACCGGTGTTGAAGTGGACGAGGATCTCGTGCCCCTGGAACTCGACATGCTCGACCAGCCCGGTGATCAACGCCTCCCCCGGCCGGGCCGAGTCCCGGTCGGCGATGCGGACCACCTCCGAGCGCAGTCCGACGATGACCTCGCGGCCCTGCTGCACCCGCAGCAGCCGGTGGTCCAGGGAGAGCGGTTCGGGCAGCCGCAGGGCCTGCTTGCCCAGGCCGATGGTCATGGCGCCGTCCAGCGGGGCGCGGACCACGCCCTGGAGCAGATTGATGCGCGGGACGCCGATGAAGGCGGCGACGAAGACGTTGCGGGGCAGTGCGTAGACCTCGCGCGGGGTGCCGACCTGCTGGAGCACCCCGCCACGCAGTACGGCGACCCGGTCGCCGAGAGACATCGCCTCGGCCTGGTCGTGGGTGACGTACACCGTGGTGACCCCCAACTCCCGGGTGAGCTGGGCTATCTCGGCACGCAGCCGGTTACGGAGCTTGGCGTCCAGGTTGGACAGCGGCTCGTCCATCAGGAAGGCCGAGGCGTGCCGGGCGATGGCCCGGCCCATGGCGATCCGCTGCCGCTCACCGCCGGAGAGCTGGCTCGGATAACGGTCGAGCAGGTCTTCCACGCCCAGCATGCGGGCGGTGGCGGTGACGCGCGGGCCGGGGTCGGCGCCGCGGTCCTCGATGCGCAGCGGGAAGCCGATGTTGTCGCGGCTGGTCATGCTCGGGTAGAGGGCGAAGTTCTGGAACACCATGGCGATGTCCCGGGCGGCGGGCTGCCAGTCGTTGGCGCGCTCCCCGTCGAGCAGCAGCTCGCCCTCGTCGATCTCCTCCAGACCGGCGATCATCCGCAGCACGGTGGACTTGCCGCAGCCGGAGGGGCCGAGCAGGACCAGGAACTCCCCCGGTGCGATGTCCAGCGAGAGCCCGTCGACCACGCGCGTGCCGCGTGTGTAGGACTTGCTCACGTCGTGCAGTGAGATGGCGCGTGTCATGCCTGCCGCCCCCGGGGGCTGTCCGGAGCGCCGCTGCTCCGTGGTCCGAACGCCCCGCGCGGTCGTACGGGGCCTGTGGGTCACGGAAGTTAACGGAATGTGCCCGGCCGGGGGAAGACACCCGGGGCCGGCGGGAACGGCGGGGCAGGTGGGGAGCGGAAGCGGAAGCGCGGATTCAGCCGACGGCCGCCGCAGTTCCCACATCGCGGACGGCGGACTCAGGCTCTGCCCGGTTCGCGGACGGCGGTGAGGTGGGCGAAGACGACCACGTTGCCGGCGTAGCCGGTCCGCCGGTGATAGGCGCCGCCGCAGGTGATCAGCCGGAGTTCGGGACGGCCCCGGTCGCCGTAGACCTCGCGGTCAGGGAAGTGCGCCTTCTCGAAGGTGCGGACGGCGTCGACGCGGTACACGGCGGTACGGCCGTCCGCCCGCCGCACCTCGATCAGGCGCCCGGCGGTCAGCTGGGACAGCCCCGAGAAGACCGCGGGTCCGCTGTCCGTGTCCAGATGCCCGACGGCCACAGCGGTCCCCGCCCCACCCGGCGCGGGTCCGCCCTGGTACCAGCCCACCAGCTTGGGGTTGTCGTCGGGCGGCGCGGTCATCCGGTGGTCACGGTCCAGGTCCAGGCCCATCACGGGGGCGTGCACGCTCAGGTAGGGGATGGCGAGTGAGGTGGCGCGGGAGGGGGGCAGGGGGGCGGGGGCGACCGAGGAGGGGAAGGACGCGGCCGGGGCGCGGCTCACCGGCCCGGCGGGGGTGGCGTGCGGCTGCCCGGCCGGGGTCCCGGTCGACGCCGGGGGCGTGGAGCCCTCCCGCCGTGCTTCCGGCGGGAGTTGACCACCCCGGGCATCCGCACCGATGCCACCGGCGCCGGGAGCGGCCTGGTCGACGGCAGGTCCACCGCCGGCGCCCGCACACCGGACACCGCCGGTCAACAGGACGACGGCCACGGCGACCGTACGCAGCAACCGGTAGCCACGGCTCCGACGCCACGGCCGCCGGGTGGGCCGTACCCGGGGCGGGACGGTACGCCCGGCGCCACGGCCGCGCTGCGGCAGTGAGCCGAGCCCCGGGCCGGAGCCTGTACGCCCCCCGAACCCGGCCCCGGGGACCGGCCTCCGTGCAGCAACGGCACCACGGCCGACAGACGCGCCACGCCGGGCACCGGCACCCCGACCACCCCCTGCCGCACGCCCGGAAACCCCACGCCGCCCGGCCCCGGCACCCCGCCCGGCCACGGCACCCCGACCGGCCACGGCAGCGCGCCCGGCCACGACGCCAAGCCCGGACTCGGCACCCCGCGCGGGCGCCTCGCCCCTACCAGCTGCCTCGCCCCTACCAGCTGCGTCGGCCCGGACGGAGGCGCCAGCCCGGACGGCCGCGCCGTCACGGGCGGGCGCGCCGTCACGGGCGGGCGCGCCGTCACGGGCGGGCGCGCCGACTCGACCAGAGGCACCAGACCGGACGGAGACGGCGGCCCAGCCAGAAGCGGCCACACGCGCAGCCGTAGGCGGAGCCACAGCGCTGCGCGGGGCCGAGTCACCCCGCCGGCCCGAGCCCGCCCGGCCGGGCGGTCCGCCGGAGCCGGCCAAGGGCCCCGAGTCGGCCGGGCGGTCGAGGCCGGGCGGGCCGGGGGAGTCGGTCGGTGACCCCGGGTCGGGTGGGGCGTCCGGGCGCGGGGGTGGCGAGGGCCTGCGAGGGTGGTTACGCGGCACCATGCGAGCGGCGGCGGAGGCGGAACCAGACCGCTGTGCCGACGGCGGCCAGGCCCACGGCGGCGGCGCCGATGACCGGGGTGAAGGCCTCGGTGCGGGCCAGGCCGCCGGCGCCGGCCGGCGGGCCGCCGTTCGGCCTGCCGCCCGGGGCGCTCGGGCAGTCGACCTTGAAGACCTTGTGCTTGCCCGCCCCGGTGACGCCCACGACGGTCCAGGTCAGCTTGTACTGGCCGCTGGGCAGCATCAGGTTGGCCGTGGTCGCGGTGCCCGTGGGCAGGGTGAGGGCGCCGGAGAGCGAGGTACCGACGGCGGACGCCGGCTGCGGTGCGATGGTCCAGGTGATCTGCTGGTTCGGGTCGAAGTTGACCGCGTCGAGGTAGAAGCGGCAGACCTTCGGCTGGTTGAGATGCGCGGCGCTCACCGTACCCACCACGTGGATCTTGACGTCTCCGTTGGCACCGGGCGGCGCGGCCACGGCCGGTCCGCCCAGAAAGACGGTTCCCGCGAGGGTGAGGGCCGACCAGGCGGCGGCGCGACGGGGCAGGGACGGCGTCGGCATGAACCACACTCCGAATCGGGCGATTTACATACAAGTTGCGTTACCTGACTCTGTGTCACCTACGCATCCTTCGCCCGGAAGCGGCACCGCGCGTCCTCAGATATCGCCCTTCCGGCTCAACGGCGATCGCGCCCTCCACCGTGCCCCCGCCACCGCCTCCCGCCCCTCCCCCGGCGTCCGCGACCGGACCGCCACCCCCGCCGACACCAGCAGCAACGCCCCCAGCATCACGAACGGCGCCGCCACACCCGCCACCCCGGCGACCAGACCGGCGGCGGCCGGGGCGGCGACCTGGCCGAGCCGGTTGCCGGTCAGCCGCAGGGCGAGCGCGGTGGAGCGGGCCTCATCGGGCGCGGCCTGCACCACGGTCGTCATCGACAGCGGCTGGCCCACCCCGAGGCAGAAGCCGAGCAGCGTGAGGAGTACGCCAAGTGCCCACACCGGCACGGGAAGGGCGATCCCGGCGCACAGCACCGCCGCCAGGAAGCAGGTCACGGTGAGCAGCGCGGGCCGGCCCAGCAGCCGGAGCAGCGGGGTGAGGACCAGGCGGCAGGCGATCGTCGCCCCGGCGCGCAGGCTCAGCAGTACGCCGATCAGCGACGGGGCGATGCCGCGGTGTTCGCCGACGACGGGGAGGTACGCGGTGAGGACGTCCGTGGCGGAGAGGACCGACAGACTGATCAGCATGCCCGCGGGGACGCCCCGGGCGCCCAGGATGCGGCCGACCGGGACCCGGTCGCCTTGCGGGGCGCGGGACGTGACCGTCGTACGGTCCTCGATGCGCCACAGCGAGGTGAAGGCGACGGCCGCCCCCGCGCCCGCCGCCACGAGGGCGCCGGCGCTGCTGCCTGCCATGTCGGGGCCGCTGATCAACGCGCCGGCGGCCACCGGGCCGAGGAGTTGGCCCAGGGATGCGCCGATGGTGAAGTGGCCGAAGTTGCGGTCCTGCTCGTGCGGCGCGGACTGGCGGGCGACGAGCGACTGGGCGCCGATGACGAAGCAGAGGTGGCCGAGGCCCATCACCCCGCTCCAGACGGCCATCGCCCAGAGGGAGTTCACCACTCCACTGAGCGCACAGCCGCCGGAGATGAGGACCACGCCCGCCGGGAGCAGGGGCGC
This sequence comes from Streptomyces camelliae, assembly GCF_027625935.1. Lineage (NCBI taxonomy): Bacteria > Bacillati > Actinomycetota > Actinomycetes > Kitasatosporales > Streptomycetaceae > Streptomyces > Streptomyces camelliae. Next base: position 7,229,138 of record NZ_CP115300.1, on the reverse strand, counting down.
GCACCGGCCGTGGTCGGTACGCCGGCCGAGCGGTACGGCGGCGAAGAGGGGCAGCAGGGCGTACACGCCGGCGATGACACCCACCGCCCGCTCGTCGGCGCCGAGCGCGAGGGCCCGGTAGGAGACGGCGGGCCGGGCCATCGACACCGCCCCCTGCGCGAAGCCGAAGGCGAGGACGAGGCGCAGCAGCCAGCCGCGGTTCCCACCGGGCGCCATGGACCGTTCCCTTCCTGGAGGTTCAGATGATGCCGAAGAGGATTCCTGCCCCGAGCACGACCAGCGATGTCAGGGCGGCCCACTTGACCACGAACCGGGTGTGGTCGCCGAACTCCACCTTGGCCATGCCGACCAGGACGTAGACGGCCGGGACGAGCGGGCTGGACATGTGCAGGGGCTGGCCGATGATCGAGGCGCGGGCGATCTCCAGCGTGGACACGCCGTGTGCCTGGCCGGCCTCGGCGAGCACCGGAAGGATGCCGAAGTAGAAGCCGTCGTTGGACATGAAGTACGTGAGCGGGATGCTCAGCACACCGGTGACGAGGGCCATGTGCGGGCCCATGCCGGCGGGGATGCCGTCCACCAGCCACTTCGCCATGTGGTCGACCATGCCGGTGCCCTGCAGGACGCCGGTGAAGACGGCGGCGGCGAAGACCATGCCGGAGACGTTGAGGACGTTCTCGGCGTGGGCGGCGATCCGGGCCTTCTGGTCGGGCATCCGGGGGAAGTTGACGGTCAGGGCGAGGGCGGCGCCGAGCAGGAACAGCACCGGGATCGGCAGCCACTCCATGATCATGGCGGTGAGCAGGGTGACGGTGAGCAGCGCGTTGAACCAGTACAGCCTGGGGCGGAGCGTCGCACGGTGGGGGTCGAGTCCCCGGAAGCCCTCGGGCTCCTCGGGCAGACCGGCGCCGGAGGCCGAACCCCCGGTGTGTGCCCGCGACGTGTCGGCGCCGGCGCCGACGAGCACGGACTCCCTCTCCTCCACCAGGACCTCGTCCAGCGTGAGGACGCCGAGCCGCTTGCGTTCGCGGCGGCCGAGGACGTACGAGAGGACCAGGACGAACAGCAGGCCCATGGCCAGCGCCGGAATCATCGGCACGAAGATGTCGCTCGCGTCGACCTTCAGCGCGGTCGCGGCACGGGCGGTCGGGCCGCCCCACGGCAGCGTGTTCATCACGCCGTTGGCCATGGCGGCCACACCGGTCATCACGACCAGGGACATCTTCAGGCGCTTGTACAGCGGGTACATCGCCGAGACAGTGATCATGAAGGTGGTGGAGCCGTCGCCGTCCAGGGAGACGATCCCGGCGAGGACCGCCGTACCGACGACGATGCGCAGCGGATCGGCCTTGCAGAACCTCAGGATGCCCCGCACGATCGGGTCGAAGAGGCCGACGTCGATCATCACACCGAAGTAGACGATCGCGAACATGAGCATCGCCGCGGTGGGCGCGAGGCTGGTGACTCCGTCGATGACGTAGTCGCCGAGCTGGGCGCCCTTGCCGACGAACACACAGAAGAGTGCGGGGATCAGCACGAGCGCCGCGATCGGCGACATCTTCTTCAGCATGATCAGGACCAGGAAGGTCGCGATCATGGCGAAGCCGAGGATGGTGAGCATGAGTGGATACCTAACGTTCGCCCTTGAACATCCCACCTGGGGGTCGGCGGTGCGATGACGTTAGGTCCGTTCAAACGGCGTTAACAAGACGTTGACGTGCGAGCAATAAGCGCAAAATTCCAGGTCACAGGCTTGCGGTGAGCTGGACGGGGATGCCGTTCAGGACAGCGTTGCCGGACAGCGGGTCGAGTTGGCTGCCGTCGAGGAGCTGGTTGACGTTGACGCCGGGGCTGCCGGAGGCGTGCCCGAGGCGGGTGCCGGGGCGGTCGTGGCCCCAGCCGTGCGGCAGGCTCACCACCCCGGGCCGGACCCCGTCGGTGACCTCGGCGGGGGCCACCACCTCTCCCCCGGCGCCCTTGACGCGTACGTCCGCCCCGTCCCGGACGCCGAGCCGGGCCGCGTCCTCGGGGTGGATGTGCAGGGTGCAGCGGTTGGAGCCGCCGGTGAGGGCGGGCACGTTGTGCATCCAGCTGTTGTTGGAGCGCAGATGGCGGCGGCCGACGAGGACCAGTCCGGCGGGGCGTTCGCGCAGCGCCGCGCGGAGCCGGGGCAGGTCGGCGGCGATCGGCCCGGGCAGCAGCTCGACCTTGCCGCTGCGGGTCTTCAGCGGCTGCGGCAGCCGGGGGCGCAGCGGGCCGAGGTCGATGCCGTGCGGGTGGGCGAGCAGCTCGGCGAGGCTCAGCCCGTCGGGCCGTACGCCGAAGCCGTCGCCGTAGGGGCCGAGGCGCAGCATCATGTCCAGCCTGCGCTCGGGGCCGCTCTCGCCGGTGAGCCGGGCCGCGAGTTCCTTCGGGTCACGGCCGTACACGGGCGAGTGCTCCTCCTGTACGGCCTTGCCGAGGGTCTGCTCGATGACCATGGTGTCCACCGCTGCCGGGTCGGCGCCGTGCATGCCGGTGGCCGCGAGGATCAGCCGGGCGAGGATCTCGCTCTCGGCCATGCGGCCGGGCTCCAGCGGGACGGCTGGGCGGGTGTAGCGGACCTGGTTGCGCACGGCGAGGGTGTTGAAGGCGAAGTCGTGGTGCGGGCTCTGGGACGGCGGGGGCGGGGGCAGCACGACGTGGGCGTGGCGCGAGGTCTCGTTGAGGTACGGGTCGACGCTGACCATGAAGTCCAGGGACTCCAGGGCCTTGTCGAGGCGGTCGCCGTCAGGTGCGGACAGCACCGGGTTGGCGGCGACGGCGATCAGCGCGCGGACCGGTTCGCCCCGGTCGGTGGCGGCGTCGATCTCCTCCGCCAGCGCGGACAGCGGCAACTCGCCCTTTGCCTCGGGAAGGTGCCGTACCCGGGAGTGCCAGCGGCCGAGGGTGAAGCCGCGGCCGGGGCCCGCCGGGCGCGGGGTCTTGTCGGTGGCGGCCTGCGGGAAGAGGGCGCCACCGGGCCGGTCGAGGTTGCCGGTGAGGATGTTGAGCACGTCGACCAGCCAGCTCGCCAGGGTGCCGTGCGGGACGGTGCAGCTGCCGATGCGGGCGTAGACGGCTGCGGTGGGGGCGGCGGCCAGTTCGCGGGCGAGGGTGCGGATGAGGTCCGCGTCGAGGTCACAGGCCTCGGACACGGCTTCGGGCGTGAAGTCGCCGAGTGCGTCCCGGAGTTCGGCGACGTCCGTGACGTGCGGGGCGAGGTGCGCGAGGTCGGCCAGGTCCTCCGCGAAGAGGGTGTGCGCCATCGCGGCGAGCAGCAGGGCGTCGGTGCCGGGCCGGATCGCCAGGTGCCGGTCGGCGAGTTTCGCCGTGCGGGTGCGGCGCGGGTCCACCACGGTCAGGTGTCCGCCGCGGGCCTTGAGCGCCTTGAGCTTGCCCGGGAAGTCGGGGGCGGTGCACAGACTGCCGTTGGACTCCAGCGGGTTGGCGCCGATGAGGAGCAGATGGTCGGTGCGGTCCAGGTCGGGCACCGGGATGGCGTAGGCGTCACCGAAGAGCAGCCCGCTGGAGACGTGCTTGGGCATCTGGTCGACCGTGGAGGCGGTGAACAGGCTGCGGGTGCGCAGGGCGGCGATCAGGACCGGCGGATAGAGGGCGCCGGCCACGGTGTGGACGTTGGGATTGCCGAGGACCACGCCGACGGCGTCGGGGCCGTGCCCCTCCACGACCGGGCGGAGCCCCGCGGCCACCGCGTCGAAGGCCTCCTGCCAACTCGCCTCGCGCAGACGACCGTTCTCCCGGACGAGCGGGGTGCGCAGCCGGTCGGGGTCGCCGTCGACGGCCCCGAAGGAGGCGCCCTTGGGGCAGATGAAGCCCTTGCTGAAGACGTCCTCGCGGTCACCGCGGGCACCGGTGACCCGGGTGCCCTCGATGGTGAGGGTCAGCCCGCAGGTGGCCTCGCACAGGGGGCAGATTCGCAGGGCGGTGCGGGACACGGGTCCTCCCAGGGGCGGGGCGCGGGCAGCTGGTCCGGGCCGCCGAGCATACCGACCGGTACGCACGGAGGGGAGTCCCCGCGTGCGACTTCCCGGGCGGACTCAGTCCAGCACGCGCCCCAGATACGCCCGCAGCAGCTCGCGCGTCTCGGCGATGATCGCCTCGTCACCCTCCGGATCCGTGCGGAAGGCCAGCTGGACGAGGGCGTCGGCGCTCTCCACGGCGACCAGGAAGACCCGGCGCAGATCCTCGTCCGGGGTGCGGCCGACATAGCCGGAGAGCAGCCGGATCAGCCGGTCGGCGACGCGAGTGTTGGGTTCGGCATGGCGGGTGCCGACCGGTATCTGATTGCCGAAGTCGACCAGCGAGAAGCCGGGCGCCGTGCGTTTCATCGCGAGGTACTCGTCCAGGACGGCGTCCATCGCGGCCCGCCAGTCCCCCGCGCGCGCCTGCTTCAGCCGCTCGGTGACGCGCTCGGTGTAGCGCTCCAGGTTGCGCTGGGCGAGGGCGTCGGCCATCTGCCGCTTGTTGCCGAAGAAGCGGTAGACGGAGCCGATGGGCACACCGGCGCGCAGCGCGACCGCGCGGGTGCTCAGGTCGTCGTAGCCGACCTCGTCGAGGAGTTCGGCGCAGGCGTCGAGGATCCTGGTCAGCCGTTCGGCGCTGCGGCGCTGAACGGGCGCACGGCGGAGCGATGTCGCGTGGGGCACGGGCTTCATGATGCCTCTCCGCCTGCGGTCCGGTGAACCTCACCCTCCCCTACGGAAAACAGTGGTCGATGCACTCATCGCACCGGGGAGCCGCCCATCGTGGGCGCGGCCGACGCCCCGGGACTCCGCGTGGGCGTGTGCGTGGGGCTCTGCACGGGGGCGGTGGGGGTGGCGGTCGGCGCGGGATCCGGGTCCGACACGGTGATGTCGGCGGTGCTCTGGACCGGCTTGCCGTGGACGGCCCACGCGGTGCCGTCGTCGGCGTACAGGCGCGCGGTCACGTGGTGGGTGCCGTGCGGGACGAGGCGGCCGGGCAGGTGGTAGTCCGGGGTGCGCAGCCGGGCGGCCTCACGGCCGTCGACGAAGAGGTACGCGAGTCCGCGGCCGGCGACCGCCGTGCGGCCGGCGCCGGGCCCGGAGCAGTGGAAGTGGCGGAAGGTCAGGCGCACGTCCCAGCCGTCGCGCGGGTCCGGCGTCACCTCGACACCGACCTCGGGTGCGTCCTTCCGGTCGACCTCGCGCAGATGCCGGCCGGACTCGTCGGTGTCGTCCAGGACCTTGCCGACCGGCGAGGGCGACTGCACGCTCGCCCGGGGGTGACCGGTCGCGCAGCCGGCCGCTCCGAGCGGCAGCAGGACGCACACCGCGAGCGCGGTGAGGGTGCTGCGGATCCACGGCGTCGACGGCATGCCCGCGAGAGTAGAACAACGTTCCGGTCGTCCGGATCCACCTGAAGTCGGGTTCCGGCCAGGCCGTGTGATCCCCCGGACGGAGGAGAGCGATCCCCTCTTGCGCCCACCCCCACACATTCCTACGGTGATACATAGGAATCAGGAGCGCAAGGGAGCGATCATGAGCGGGGACACGCGGAAGACCGCCGCGGGACTGTCGTATCTGACCGGGTTCGGCAACGAACACGCCTCCGAGGCGGTGCCGGGCGCCCTGCCCGAGGGCCGCAACTCGCCGCAGCGCGCGCCGCTCGGCCTCTACGCGGAGCAGCTGAGCGGCTCGGCGTTCACCGAGCCCCGGGCACACAACCGCCGCTCCTGGCTCTACCGCATCCGCCCGTCGGCCGCCCACCCCGCGTTCACCCGCACCGGCAACGGCGCGATCCGTACGGCACCCTTCACCGAAGCCGTGCCCGACCCCAACCGGCTGCGCTGGAACCCGCTGCCCGAGCCGCCCGCCGGTACGGACTTCCTCGTCGGTCTGTGGACGCTCGGCGGCAACGGCGACGCGACCCAGCGCACCGGTATGGCCGTGCACCTGTACCACGCCAACGCCTCGATGGAGCGGGTCTTCTCCGACGCCGACGGCGAGCTGCTGATCGTGCCGGAGCGCGGCGGACTGCTGCTGCACACGGAGTTCGGCCTGCTCGCCGTGGAACCGGCCCAGGTGGCGCTGATCCCACGCGGGGTGCGCTTCCGTGTGCTCCTGCTGGATGATTCCGCCCGGGGCTATGTGTGCGAGAACTACGGTGCCCCCTTCCGCCTCCCCGACCTCGGCCCGATCGGCGCCAACGGGCTGGCCAACGCCCGGGACTTCCGGGCACCGGTCGCCGCGTACGAGGACGTGACGGGCCCGGTGGAGGTGGTGAACAAGTTCTGCGGCAACCTCTGGACGGCGGTCTACGACCACTCCCCGCTCGACGTGGTCGCCTGGCACGGCAACCATGTGCCGTACGTCTATGACCTGCGCCGGTTCAATGTGATCGGCACCATCTCCTACGACCACCCGGACCCGTCCATCTTCACGGTCCTGACCTCCCCGTCCGACACCCCCGGTCTGGCCGGTGTCGACTTCGTCGTCTTCGCGCCGCGCTGGCTGGTGGGCGAGGACACCTTCCGGCCGCCGTACTTCCACCGGAACGTGATGAGCGAGTACATGGGCCTGATCGAGGGCGCCTACGACGCCAAGGCGGAGGGCTTCGTGCCGGGCGGCGGCTCACTGCACAACATGATGTCGGCGCACGGCCCGGACCGGGAGACCTTCGACCGGGCGAGCGCGGCCGAGCTGAAGCCGCAGAAGATCGACGACGGGCTGGCCTTCATGTTCGAGACCCGCTGGCCGGTGACCCTCACCCCGCAGGCGGCGGGCGCCGATCACCTCCAGCAGCGCTACGACGACGTGTGGCGGGGACTTGAGCCCCACTTCCGCGCGTGACACCTCTGTTGCGCCCGATGTTCATCGAAAGGTACGGATAGCCGTGTGACCTCCTTCGCCCCGGACTCGATCGTCCTGAACCGCAAGCTGCCGCTCTGGTACCAGGTGTCGCAGTCCCTGCGCGCCTCGATACTCGGCCGCTCGCCCGAGGACCCGCTGCGGCTGCCCACCGAGGAACAGCTGGCGGAGCACTACGGGGTGAGCGTGCTGACCATGCGGCAGGCGCTGAAGGAACTGGAGGACGAGGGGCTGATCAGCCGGCACCGGCGACGCGGCACGTTCATCGAGCCCGGCGTCCGGCGGGGCGCCCCGGTGCGGCTGCTGGGCTCGGTGGACGCCATCGTGGCCCAGCAGTCCGGCATGACGACCGAGCTGCTGGACCACGGCACGGTGCCGGTGCCGGCACCCTTCGCCGAGTACTTCCCGGATCTCGCGGAGGTGGCGACGTACCACCGGCTGCGCAGCGACGAGAAGACCGGCGAGCCGACGAACCACGCCGTCAACCACATCCGCCCCGAACTGGCCGCCCGCGTCGACCTGGAGGACCTGATCCGCTGGCCGATGACGAAGGTGCTGCGGGACGTGGTCGGGGCGGACATCAGCCGCATCACGGACACGGTCGAGGCCCGCCTCGCCGACCCGGACACCGCCCGCCTCCTCCAAGTCCCGCTGCTCAGCCCGATCCTGCACTACACGGGTGTGACGTACGACACCGAGGGGAGGGTGCTGGACGTGGCGGTGATCCACTATCGGGGGGACCGCTTCTCGTTCACGGTGACCCTGGAGGCGACCTGATCCCGGGTCCCGCTCAGGCCTTACCATGCCCTGCGTGACGTACGACGACGCTCCGCTGCTGGCGGACCTCATGCCGTGGTCCGTCGCACCGCTACGGCCGGGCCGTGCCTGGCCGGCGGCGCCCGACGCGGCTTCGCTGAAGGCCCGCTGGAACGCGCTGCTGAAGGCCGAAGGCGCCGAGCGGCGGGCCCTGTTCGAGCCGAGCCGGGCCCGTACCCTCGACTCGGCGGTGGGCCAGTTGCCGGGCCAGCCGACCGGCACGGAGCGGCTGGCCCGCGCCGAGGGCCCGTGCGCGGAGCCGGTACGGGTGCTGGCGGCACCCTTCGACGAACAGTGGCTGATCCCGGACCACCGGCTGATCGACACGGCCCGCCCGGAGCTGTGGCGGGTGGCGGACGAGCGGCAGGTGTTCGTCGTGGAGACGGCCGACGAGACCACGCCCCTGCTGGCGACCTCGCTCCTGCCCACCCTCCGCACGGGCCGCGTCCGCCCGCTGTTCCGCCGCCCGAACGGCACGGAACCCAACCTCGCCCCAGGTCTGTCGGACCACCTCGCCGACCGCCTCGGCTCCCTGCCCACCCCACCGGACCTGCTGGCCTGGATCCTGGCGACGGTCCGCCCGGATCTCACCGTCCCGCTCACCTCGGACGCCGACGTGTGGGACCGGGGCACGGAGTTGGGCCACCGCATGCTGTGGCTGCTGCGCCGCGACGGCGAACGCCCCAAGCTGCCCGGCGGCCGGCGGCCGTACGTCCGCGCGCCCCTGCCGAGCCTCCCCCTCACCCTGCACTACGACCCGGAGGAGGAGACCCTCCACCTGGACGAGGGACGTATCTCCCCCGTCCCGCCACAGGCCTGGGAGTACGAGGTGGCCGGAGTCCGGGTCCTGGAGGCCTGGTTCGCGGCCCGTACGACCCCGTCCGACGCCGGCACGCTCGCGGCGATCCGCCCGGCGACCTGGCCGCAGCCCTGGACGTCGGAGTTGCTGGAGCTGATCACGGTCCTGGCTCTGCTGGCGGAACTTCGGCCCCTGCGCGCCGAGTTGAAGATCCCGGCCCCGATCACGGCGGCCGACCTGCGCCAGGCGGGCGTCCTGCCGGTGCCGGGCGCTTCCCGGCGTCCCGCGTCGGTCCTGGACCACCACGAGGAGGGCCCGGAGGGCCAGTTCGCGCTGCTCTAACGGCCCCGCAGGGCAGCCTCCAGCCGGGCGATGTCCGCGGCGTCCTTGGCACGGCGCGGCCGGGACGGATCCCAGACGGGCATCATGCGCTTGATCTCGATCTGGGCGAGCGGGCCGACGATCGGCGCCTCGATGTCCCCGATCCGGCCCGGCCCGGCGTCCAGCAGTCCGTCCGGCCACGCAGTACCGGCCCAGGGGCCACCCGCGACGACCACTCGCCCCGCCGCATCCCGGTCGACCAAGGTGAAGCTGCTGTCCAGCCCGTCCTTGACGAAGTCGAGCTGGAGATCGGGGGGCGGCCCGGGGACGGGCGTGTGACCGAGTGCGGTGAGGACCTCGGCGAGGGCTGCGGCATCCTTCGCCCGGGCGAACCAGTCGATGTCGCCGTGCTCCCGGGTGACCTCCCCGAGGAAGAAGTCCATGGCCCAGCCGCCTCGCAGCCAGAGAGGGATGCCATGCCGGCGGGCCGCCTCCAAGGTCTGTCCGATGAGGGTGAGCTGACGCCCGCCGCGTTCCTGGTTCACCTCTTGTCGCTGCCCGGGGTGAAGCCGTCGAGGACCCGCCCCAACGCCCGCTCGAAGACCGCCTCCAGGTCGATCGGCCCCGCATCCTCCGCGAACGCCGCCGCCATCCTCGGATACGCACCGGAGGCGACCTGCCCCCCGAGATAGGCGATCCGCACCGCGTTCTCCTCGTCCTCGGACCACGGCAGCGCCCGCACCCGCTCCGCCGTGTCGAGCTCATTGCGGACGTACGTCGTCACCACGCCGTTCAGCATCGCGATGAGCTCCAGCTTGGTGCCGTACGACGCCTCCAGCGGATCCAGACAGGCCAGGCAGTGCTCCAGATACCGCAGGGCATGCGGGCTGAAGCCGTAGACCGGGGACATCAGGCGCGGCACCCAGGGATGCCGGTGCATCAGCGCCCGCGTGTCGCGCGCCACCCGGATCAGGTCGGCCCGCCAGTCCCCGCTCGGCTGCCACGGGACCTGTTCCGCGCTGACCGCGTCCATCATCAGCTCGTACAGGTCCTCCTTGCGGGGGACGTAGTTGTACAGCGACATGGTGCCGCAGCCCAGCTCCGCCGCGACGTGCCGCATCGACACCGCGTCCAGCCCCCGCTCGTCGGCGATCCGGACGGCGGCGGCCGCGATGTCGTCGCGGGTGTACGCCGGCTTCGGACCCCGCCCGGTGCGCTCGGGGCGCGCCCAGATCACCTCGGGGACGGCCCCTCGGACTGCCATCGGTCATCACCTCGTTCACCATCCTAGTTACGTACGCCGTACGTAGTGCGCTATGGTCGAGCCATGACTTCTACGTACGCTGTACTTAGTGAAGGGCTGGAGAAGCGCTTCGGCGCTGTTCACGCCCTGCGCGGGCTGGATCTGGCGGTGGTTCGGGGGACGGTCTGCGGGCTGCTCGGCCCGAACGGCGCCGGGAAGACGACGGCCGTACGGCTGCTGACGACACTGCTGCGGCCGGACGCCGGCTCGGCGCGGGTCGCCGGGCACGACCTGGTGCGGGAGGCGGCCGCCGTGCGGAGCCGGATCGGGGTCACCGGGCAGTACGCCTCGGTGGACGGCGACCTCACCGGCCGGGAGAACCTGCGGCTGTTCGCCCGGCTGCACCGGGTCCGTGGACCGGCCGTGCGGGCCGACGAGCTGCTGGAGCGCTTCGGGCTGACCGAGGCGGCCGGCCGCAAGGCGTCGACCTACTCGGGCGGCATGCGGCGCCGGCTGGATCTGGCCGCGAGTCTGATCCGCCGGCCCGAGGTGCTCTTCCTCGACGAGCCGACCACCGGCCTCGACCCGGCCAGCCGCACCCGCATCTGGCAGGCGGTGCGCGAGCTGCAGGCGGACGGCACGACCGTGCTGCTGACCACGCAGTACCTGGAGGAGGCCGACCAACTCGCCGACGACGTCGTCCTGATGGACCAGGGGCGGGTGGCCCACAGCGGCTCCCCCGCCGAACTCAAGGCGCTCGTCGGGTCGTTCGCTCAGGCCGTGGTCGCGGACGGGGACGCACTGCCGAAGGCAGCGGCCGTGCTCGATCAACTCACCGGCAGCGAGCCGGTGTTCGACCGGGAGCGGAACTCCGTCGGCGCGGTCACCACCGACCCGACACTGACCCTGCCACGCCTGGTGCGCGAACTCGACGCGGCGGGCGTGCCGTTGCTTGACGCGAGCCTGCGCCCGCCCACCCTCGACGACGTCTTCCTCCGGCTCACCGAGGGATCCACGGACCTCAAGGAGTGCGCCGCATGAGCGCGTTGGCGTACGACGGTCTGGCGATGACCGGACGGCAGCTGCGCCGGGTCCGGAACAGTCCGGGCCTGGCGATCCTGACCCAGCTGATGCCGGTCAACATGCTGCTGTTCTTCGGCTATGTCTTCGGCAGCGCGCTGGCGATGCCCGGCCGCGAGTACCGCGCGTTCCTGGTACCCGGGCTGCTGGTCGCGACCGCGGCCGGCGGGCTGATGACCGGCATGTTCCAGGCCGCCGCGGACACGCACCGCGGCGTGATGGACCGGTTCCGGACGATGCCGGTGAGCCGGGCTGCCGTACCCCTCGGGCAAGCCGTGGCCGACCTCGTGGTCACGGCGATCGGCACCGTGCCGCTGCTGCTGGTGGGGCTCGCGGTGGGGTGGCGGATCGAGGGGTCCGCGGCCGGGGCCGCCGGCGCCGTGGGGCTGCTGCTGCTCTTCCGGTTCGCCTGCACCTGCGCCGGGATCTTTCTGGGCCTGCTCACCCGCAGCGAGGACGCGGCCGGCCAGCTCGGCGCCTCCTCCTTCGTACTGCCCCTGCTGTCCGACGCCTACATCCCGACGGACCACCTCCCGGGCTGGCTGCGGACCCTGGCCGAGTGGAACCCGATCAGCGCGGTGACCACGGCCCTGCGGGACCTGTTCGGCAATGCGCCCGTGCCGCACGGCGCCGCCTGGCCGGTGGCGCATCCGGTCGCCGGGTCGCTGGCCTGGACCCTCGCCCTCGTCGCCGTGTTCCTGCCGCTGGCCGTACGCCGGTACAGCCACGGCGAGTGACCGGGCACTGCTGACAAAGCCGCCGCTCAGGGGCATGATCCCGGGCATGGATCAGCCCACGCGTCAGCCCATGGACGAGCAGCAGCCCCTGCCCCTGGAGGGCATCACCGTCGTCGCCGTCGAACAGGCCGTGTCCGCACCCTTCGCGACCCGGCAGCTCGCCGACCTGGGGGCCAGGGTCATCAAGGTGGAGCGGGTCGACGGCGGCGATTTCGCGCGCGGCTACGACACGGCGGCCCGCGGCCTCGCCTCGCACTTCGTGTGGTGCAACCGCGGCAAGGAGTCCCTCGCGCTGGACCTGAAGGACCCGCGCGGCCTGGCCGTCGTACGGCGGCTGATCGCGGACGCGGACGTGTTCGTGCAGAACCTCGCGCACGGGGCGGCGGCCCGGCTCGGCCTCGACGCGGCCACCCTGTGCGCCGCGCACCCGCGGCTGATCGCCGTGGACATCTCCGGCTACGGCGGCTCGGGACCGTACGCGGACAAGCGGGCGTACGACATGCTCGTGCAGTGCGAGGCGGGGCTGGTGTCGGTGACCGGGACGCCGGAGCAGCCGGTGAAGGCGGGGATCCCGGCGGCGGACATCGCGGCGGCCATGTACGCGTTCTCGGGCGTGCTGGCGACCCTCGTGCGGCGCGGGACGACCGGGCGGGGCGGAGCGGTGGAGGTGTCCATGCTGGAGGCGCTCGCCGAGTGGGTGGGGCATCCGCTCCACCATGCGCTGCACGGCGGCGAGCCGCCCGCGCGCACCGGGCTCGCGCACGCCGTCATCGCGCCGTACGACGCCTATCCGACGGCGGACGGCGGGCGGGTCCTGCTGTCCGTGCAGAACGACCGGGAGTGGCGGCGGCTGGCTGAACAGGTCATAGAGCGCCCCGAATTGGGGATGGATCCGATGTATGCGACGAACGCGTCACGCGTCGCGAACCGGGAGAAGACGGACGCGTTGGTGGCGCGGGCGCTCGGTGTGCTGAATGCCGAGGAGGCGATGATCCGGCTGGAGAAGGCGGGCATCGCCTGTGCCCGGCTGCGGGATCTGCACGAGCTGGCGGCGCATCCGCAGCTGGCGGCCCGGGAGCGGTGGCGTCAGGTGGGGTCGCCGGTCGGGCCGCTGAAGGCGCTGCTGCCTCCCATCACTCTGCCGGGCGGGGACGAGGCACGCATGGGTGATGTGCCCGCGCTCGGGCAGCACACCGAAGCGCTGCTGCGTGCCGTGGGGATGACGGACGACGAGATCGCAGCGATGCGCCGGGACGGTGTGGCGGCCTGAGCACGGGCACCCCGGAAGGTTCCAGGGGGCGTCGCGGGGGCGGCGACGGCTCAGCGGACGGGCACGGCCCGCTCAGTGGCCGCGCCCGTGCCCACCGAACAGCGAGCGGCGCAGCCGGCGCAGGGGTGCGAACAGGGAGACGCGGCTGACCCGCTTGCCCCGGTCGCTGCGCTGGTGTGCGGTGTCACGCGCCGTCAGCTCACGCATCAGCGAGGTCGCCTCGACCGTCTTCTGCTGCGGTATGGCGGGACCCGCCAGCACCGACAGATGACGGTCGAGACGCGAACTGGTCGCGCTGCTCCCGCAGGTGATCGCAGGGACCCTGGCCCTGCTGCGCACTGTTATCTGCTCCATGTCACTCCCCACCCGTACGAGTCCACCCGGCCCGGGCAGAGTAACCCTATCGCCCCAGGGCGGCACGCGTGTATCTCGGCCACAGGATTCACCTTCCCCATAAGGCGGTTGACCATCCTTCTTTGACTACTCTCCGAATCCGACCGATTTCAGGGTGAGTTGGACAATGGGCTGGCTGGTGGGTTGCGCTGAGCCGCCGTCAGGCTCGACGGTCACGGCGAGTGACGTCGAGCCGGTGTCGAGCCCCTTTGCGACCAAGGGCGTGTCGCCCGCGAAGAGCCCGAGGGAGCGCGGCTGCGCGCGGGGGCGCATGAGCCACAGCTGGTGGACGCGGCCGCCGGCCGGGGTGCCGTATCCGCTGAGGGTGACGACGGCTTCCCGCTCCGCGGCGGAAGCGATCACTCCGATCCCGCGGCCGCGGGCGTCCTTGCCGGTCACGGCGCGGGCGTCGGAAGCGGCCAGAACGTGGGCGATCTCACGTGCCCGTACCTGTGCGGCGTCGAGCCGGTCCTGCGTGCGCTGCGCCTGCACCGCGAAGAGGGAGGCGACGACGAGGGCCGCCGTCGCGGTGACCGTGGCGAGCGGCACGAAGAAGGGGCGCGTGCGGGGCGTACGGGAGCGTCCCGGGGGTGGCTGGGTGCCCCAGACGTGCGGCGGCAGCTGCGGCGCGCGCCCGCGCGCCGGTCCCTGGACCGAGGCCGGCTCCTGCGGGGTCGTGCGTACGGCGGCCAGCACCCGGTCCCGCAGGGCGGCCGGCGCGGGGGCGGCCGTGGACCAGGCGAGCCGCACCGCGTCCTCGGCCAGTCCCCGGGTCTCGGCCGCGCAGCGGTCGCAGTCCCGCAGATGCTTCTCGAACCGGCGCCGCTCGCCCGGTTCGAGGGCGTCGAGGGCGTAGGGCGCGGCGAGGGAGTGCAGGTCTGCGCCGCCCATCAGCCTGCCGAGGATGCTCATGCGGCGCCTCCCAGGCACTGGCGCAGCCGGGTGAGTCCGTCGCGCATCCGCGTCTTGACCGTGCCGAGCGGCAGCGAGAGCCGTTCGGCGACCTCGCGGTAGGTGTAGCCGTCGTAGTAGGCGAGGGTCACGGACTGGCGTTGCAGGTCCGTGAGCCGCTTCAGACAGCGGCGCACCCACTCGCGCTCCAGCCCCGCCTCGACCTCCTCGGCGACCTGGTCGAACGCGGGCTCCCCGGCGCGCAGGGCCTCCCGCTGCTCGCGTTCGCCGGCCGCGCGGGCGCTGCGCACCCGGTCGACGGCGCGGCGGTGGGCGAGGGTGAGGATCCAGGACAGCGCGCTGCCCCGGCCGGGGTCGAACCTGGCGGCGGACCGCCAGGTCTCCAACAGCACTTCCTGGGCCACCTCCTCGGACTGGGCGGGGTCGCGCACCACCCGTCGGACCAGTCCGTACACCGGACCGGACACCAGGGCGTACAGGTCCTCGAACGCCCTGTGGTCCCCGCCCGCGACCAGCACCAGCAGCTCGTCCGCCTGCACGCCGGCCCCATCTCCGTGGCCACAGCCGGCCCTTCCCCGTGCTCCACGCATCCGCACGAACGCCCACCTCCCGCCCGTGATACGGATCAGCGGGCCGAAAACGCGGGTCGGGAAGAACCCAAAAATTTTTTCCGGCCGACCAAGCCGATCGGCGCCGTCGCTCCGTATACCCGTCCGTCAACGGCAAGTCGGCACTGAGTACGGACGGACAGACGGCATGACACCTCTCTTCTCCAAAAGCGGCAGGAGCGGCACGGGACGCACGGGCCTGGTCACGCTCCTGTGCGGCGCACTGGCGGCCGGCGGGCTCACCGCCGCGGGCGTCGCCACGCTGGCACCCGGAGCGGCCTCCGCCTCCTCCCACCGGGAGGCGCCGCTGATCTCGGGGACGCCGCAGTACGACAACACCGACCTGTACGCGTTCGTCAGCCCCGACAAACCGGACACGACGACGATCGTGGCGAACTGGATCCCGTTCGAGGAGCCGGCGGGCGGCCCGAACTTCTACACGTTCGCCGACGACGCCCAGTACGACATCCACATCGACGCCAACGGTGACGCGCACGACGACCTGATCTTCCGCTACACCTTCAAGACGCACACGAAGAACCGCAACACGTTCCTCTACAACACCGGTGTCGTGAAGAGCCTCGACGACCCCAACCTCAACATCACGCAGACCTACGACATCGACGTGCTCCGGCTCAAGCACGACCGGGTGGTGTACCGGACGAAGCTCGCGGACGGCGTACCGGTGGCGCCCTCGAACGTCGGCAAGGCCTCCATGCCGGACTACGCCAAACTGCGCTCGCAGGCCGTCTACAAGACAGCGGGCGGCGCCACGACCTTCGCCGGGCAGGCGGACGACCCGTTCTTCGCCGACCTGCGCGTCTTCGACCTGCTGTACGGCGGCAACCTCAGCGAGGTCGGCAACGACACGCTCAAGGGCTACAACGTCAACACCATCGCCCTGCAGGTGCCGAGCGACCTGATCCGCGAGTCCGCGGGCCAGCCGGTCGTCGGCATCTGGTCCACGACCCAGCGCCGCAACGCGCAGGGCTACTACACGCAGGTCTCCCGCCTGGGCAACCCGCTGGTCAACGAGGTCGTGAACCCGCAGAAGGACAAGGACAAGTTCAATGCCTCGCAGCCCGCGTACGACGGCCAGTTCCTGAACAACGTCACCCACCCCGAACTGCCGAAGCTCATCGAGCAGATCTACAAGATCAAGGCGCCGAGCGAGCCGCGCAACGACCTCGTCGATGTGTTCCTCAAGGGTGTCAAGGGCCTCAACCAGCCGCCCAACGTGCGCCCTTCGGAGGAGCTGCGTCTGAACACCTCGATCAAGCCGAGCATGCATCCCAAGCGGCTCGGTGTCCTCGACGGCGACAACGCGGGCTTCCCGAACGGCCGTCGCCTCACCGACGACGTGGTGGACGAGGCGCTCCAGGTGATGGAGGGCGAACTGGTCGGCATGAAGAACGACTTGGGTGACGGGGTCGACAAGAACGACCAGAACTTCGAGAAGTACTTCCCGTACGTTGCCGAGCCCACCTCCGGGTCGCGCGGCCCGCTCGCCAAGGGCACGACCGCGGGCACGGACGTACGCAGCCAGCTCGGCGACGCCCTCCAGCCAGCCGGCTCCGGCACGTCCGACAACACCGTGCTGATCGCCGCCTCGGCGGCCTCGGGCGCGGCCGGGATCCTGCTGCTCGGCACGGCCCTCGCCTGGTGGCGCCGGCGCATACAGCGCCCGTACTGACCGCCCCCCACCCCCAGACCGGCGCGGCCCGTACCCCCCTCCCCCACGGCGGGCCGCGCCTCCCACACCACCAGCGCAGCAGACGCGAGGAGAGGGCATGGGCCCGCGCGCGAAGGACGAGGACGAGGTCGAGGTCGAGATGGACGGCAGCAGGGTGAACAGGGCCGACGACACGACACCGGGACCGGCCCCTGCCGGCACCGGTGAGCGCTCCGCCGCCGGGACACCACCGTGCCAGGATTCCCGGGAGGGCTCTTCCGGAGGTACGGGCACGATCGACGACACCGGCGAGCCGTCGGCCCTCACCTCGCACGAGCACACCCTCCGCGACACCGGCCCCTCGGACACCGAGGAGCCGGCGGCGGTCGGCTCCGCCGAGCCCACGCCCGGCGACTCCGGCGACCGCTCGCCCTCGGGGTCCGCCGACCACTCGTCCCACGGCGCCGAAATCCCCTCAGCCTCCCCATCCGCCGAGCCCACGCCCAGCGACTCCGATGGCCGCTCACCCTCCGGGTCCGCCGACCACTCGTCCCACGGCGCCGAAATCCCCTCAGCCTCCCCATCCGCCGAGCCCACGCCCAGCGACTCCGATGGCCGCTCACCCTCCGGGTCCGCCGACCACTCGTCCCACGGCGCCGAAATCTCCGCAGCCTCCCCATCCGCCGAGCCCACGCCCCGTGACCCCGAGGACCTCTCCTCCTCCCGGTCCACCGCGAACCCGTCCCACGACCCCAACGCCCCCTCCGCCGCCGACCCCGACGGGCGTGTCGCCGCCGTGCACCGGGTCGCCGCTGCCGGGCGGCGCTGGCGGGCGCTCCAACTCGGGGGCTCCGCAGTGCTGTTGGCGCTCGCGCTCACCGGCGGGGCGATCGCCGTCGGCGCCGACCGGTCGCCCGCGTCCGTGGCGGCGGCCTCCAGCGCCGTCGATCCCGGGGTCCTGGGCGGTGGGAATCTGGACGCGAGCATCGCCGCGCTCCAGGCGCATCTGCGGACCCAGCCGAAGGACTCCGGCAGCTGGGCCACGCTCGGTCTGGCCTACGTCGAGCAGGCGCGGACCAAGGGCGACCCGTCCCGGTATCCGCAGGCGGACAAGGCGTTGAGCCGGTCCCTGGCGCTGACCCCGGACAACGACCAGGCCCTGGCCGGCCGGGCCGCGCTCGCCGCCGCCCGGCACGACTTCGCGGACGCCCTGACCTACGCGGACCGGGCCCTGCGGCAGAACCCGTACAGCGAGCGCGCGCTGTCCTCCCGTATCGACGCCCTGGTCGAGCTCGGCCGGTACCCCGAGGCGTCGCAGGCCGCCGAGACCGCCGACACGCGCAAGCCGGGCGTCCCGGTCTTCACGCGGTACGCGTACGTGCACGAGCTGCGCGGGGACGTGACGACCGCCCGCCGGGTCCTCCAGCAGGCGCTGTCCTCCGCCACCACGCCCGGCGACATCGCCTACGTGTCCGCCCAGCTCGGCCAACTCGCCTGGAACCAGGGCGACTACAAGACCGCCCTCACCTCCTACGCCCGTGCCCTCGCCGCCGACGACACCTATCTGCCGGCGCTGGAGGGCCGGGCCCGGGCGCAGGCCGCGAGCGGTGACCGGGCCGCGGCGATCAAAGGCATGGAGACCGTGGTGTCCCGCTATCCGCTGCCGGGCCCGCTCGTCGAGCTGGGCGAGCTGTACGAGGCGCGGGGCGCGGCCGGCGACCGGGCCCGGGCGAAGGAGCAGTACGCCCTGGTGGACGCCTGGATCTCACTGGCCCGCGCCAACGGCGTGAACGCCGATCTGGACACCGCGCTGGCCGCCGCCGACCACGGTGACAAGGCGGCCGCCCTGCGCGCGGCCCGCGCCGAGTGGGCCCGTCGGCACACCGTGCACACCGCGGACGCGCTGGCCTGGGCGCTGCACGTCAACGGCCAGGACGCGCAGGCCCTCGGGTACGCCCGCCAGGCCACCGCCACCGGCTACCGCAATGCCGCCTTCCTCTACCACCGCGGCATGATCGAGCTGGCCACCGGCCACCGCGCGGCCGGCCGCGCCTCCCTGGCCTCCGCCCTGAAACTGAACCCCGGCTTCTCCCCCTTGGGCGCGGCCGAGGCCCGCAAGGCGCTGGAGGCCACGAAGTGAAACGGCGTCTGGCGTGCCTCCTGCTCGCGGTGTGCGGCCTCGTCCTCCTGCCCGCCACCGGGGCGAGCGCGCATCCCTTGGGCAACTTCACCGTCAACCGGTACGACGGTCTCGTCGCCGCACCCGGTCAGCTCCGGGTCGACCACGTCGAGGACCTGGCCGAGATCCCGGCGACCCAGGCCAAGCCGGACATCGAGCGACTGGGGATGCCCGAGTGGGCCCGCCGGCGCTGCACACAGGACGCCCGCGGCAGCTCGGTGACCGTGGCCGGACACCCGGCTCCCCTCACCGTGCGGGACAGCCGGGCCACCCTGCGGCCCGGCCAGGCGGGGCTCAACACCCTGCGCGTGCAATGTCGTTGGACCGCGTCGCTCCCGCGGACCGGCTCGCTCACCCTCGGCTTCCACGCCACGACGAACTGGTCCGGACCCGGCTGGCGGGAGATCACCGCACGCGGCGACCGGATGACCCTCACCACGTCGGACGTGCCGAAGACCTCCGTCTCGCACGAACTCACCACCTATCCCAAGGACTTGCTGTCGTCCCCGGCCGACACCTCCACCGCGTCGCTGCGGGTGCGCCCCGGCGGCCCCGCCCTCACCGAGGAACAACAGGACGCACCCGCCGAGGCCGTGCTGCCCCGGGGCGTCGACCGCTGGACGCGGGCCCTGGACGGCCTGGTGGCCCGGCATGACCTCACGCTCGGCTTCGCCGCCCTCGCGCTGCTCGTCGCGGTGGTCCTCGGCGCCCTGCACGCTCTCGCGCCGGGGCACGGCAAGACCCTGATGGCGGCCACGGCGGCGGCACGCGGCGGCCGGGCCGGGCTCAGGGACGTCCTGCCGCTGGCCGCGTCCGTCACCGTCACCCACACCCTCGGCGTCGTCGCCCTGGGCCTCCTCGTCACCGCCGGCTCCGCCGCGACCCCCTCGGTGATCGCCTGGCTCGGCATCGCCAGCGGCGCCCTGGTGCTGGCGGCGGGCGTGAACCTCGTACGGCGGGCGTGGCGCAACCGGGCGCACGGGCACGTTCACGAGCACGATCACGCCCATGAGGAGTCGCGGGTACGCGCGTTGGCCGGTGTGGGCGCACACCATGGGCCCGCCCACCATCATCATCACCACCACCATCACGGTGTCGAACACACCCACGGCGGCCACACCCACACCCACCCCACCGCCCCCACCCTCCGCGGCACGATCCTGCTCGGCTTCGCCGGCGGCCTCGTGCCCAGCCCCTCCGCCGTGGTCGTGCTCGTCGGCGCCACCGCACTGGGCAAGGCCTGGTTCGGGCTGCTGCTCGTCGTGGCCTACGGCGCCGGACTCGCGCTGACGCTCACCGCGGCCGGGGTCGCCGTGGTCCGGCTGGGCACCGGGGCGTCCCGGGTGCTGGAGCGGCGCCCGCGCTGGACCGCACACCCCGTGGCCGCGCTGGTGCGCCGCACCCTGCCGCTCGTGTCGGCGCTCACCGTCCTGGCCCTGGGTGCCGGATTGGTGCTCAAGGGGGCCGCAACCGCCCTCGGCTGAGCTACGTTTATGGAGAAATCACGCGACATGCCTGGGGGCGCCCGTGTCCGGAGAACCGGCCCGCGACCGTGTGATCGCGGGCCGCTACCGTCTGCTGTCCCCGCTGGGCGAGGGCGGCATGGGCACCGTATGGCGGGCCCGGGACGAGGTGCTGCACCGGGAGGTGGCCGTCAAGGAGGTGCGGGCGCCGGCCGGGCTGCCCCCGGCCGACGTCGAGCGGATGTACGCCCGCCTGGAGCGGGAGGCGCGGGCGGCGGCCCGGGTGGCGAACCGCAACGCGGTCACGGTGTACGACGTGGCGTCGGAGGGCGGCCGGCCCTGGATCGTGATGGAGCTGGTGCGCGGCCTGTCGCTGGCCGACCGGCTGGAGGCGGAGGGCCCGATGCCGCCGCAGCGCGCCGCGCACATCGGCGCCGAGGTGCTGTCCGCACTGCGCGCCGCGCACGCCGCCGGGGTGCTGCACCGGGATGTGAAGCCGGCCAACGTGCTGCTCGCGGGCGACGGCCGGGTGGTGCTGACCGACTTCGGGATCGCCTCCGTCGAGGGCAGCTCGGCGATCACCATGACCGGCGAGGTGGTCGGCTCGCCCGAATTCCTCGCCCCGGAGCGGGCGTTGGGGCGCACTCCGGGACCGGAGTCGGATCTGTGGTCGCTGGGCGTGCTGCTGTACACGGCCGTCGAAGGCGTCTCCCCGTTCCGGTACGACACCCCGCTCAGCACGCTGCGCGCCGTGGTGGACGAGGAGCTGCCGCCGCCGCGCCGGGCCGGCCCGCTGGCGCCCGTCATCGAGGGGCTGCTGCGCAAGGACCCCGCCGAGCGGCTCGGTGCCGAACGGGCGGAGCACGAGCTGCGGCTCGTCGCGGCCGGGGGTACCCCCGCTGAGGGAGGGACACCCCTCGCGACACCGCCACCGGATCCGTCCGCGTACGCGCCGACGGTCGTGGCGCCGCGTCAACAACCTTATTCCACACCGTCGTTGCCTGCCCCGGCTCCGCTCGCCGAGCCACCCGAACGCAACCGTCGCGCGGGGGTCGTGCTGGTGGCGGGCTTCCTCGTGATCGCCCTCGCACTGGCGGGGCTGGCGTACGCGCTGACGCACCGCGACAGCGGGAGCGGCACAGCGGGCACCGGTCCGAGCACCACGACGGCGTCCTCCCGCACGCCGAGCGGCAGCACCGACTCGGACACCGGGACCCCGACGAGTACGCCGACGAGCACGCAGCCGGCCCAGTCCGTGCAGGTCACCGTGGCGGGCGAGCACACCACGTACTCCGGGACCTGTCCGCCGCCGACGGCTCAGTCACCGTCCTTCACAGCGACCTTCACCGTGGGCCGGCTGCCCGCTCAGGTGGAGTACCGATGGGTGGTGACGCATGGGTCCGTGTCCGATCCCGGGTGGAAGACACTGCCCTTCCCGGAAGGGGGCGGGAGGACCCAGCAGGTACGGGTGACCGTGACCGCGTCCTCCGGCAGCGGCACGACGGAGGACCGGATCAGCGTGAAGGTACGTGGTCCGGTGAGGACCACGTCGAACTCCGTGCCGTTCTCGGTCGCCTGTGTGACGGCGACGGATACGGCGACGGAGACCCCGACCGGCGGGGCCTCCGCATCCGCTTCCGCTTCCGCTTCGAGCTCCTACGGAAATTCACCCTGACAGGTGAACCCGGTCAAGCCTGATGCCACCTGAACGGGTTATGCGTTGTTCGTGAACACCGGCAGATAGCCGCCGGAGTGACCGGCCGCGGTGGGGTGGTACGACTCGCTGATGTCGAGCCAGTTCACGCTGTGCAGCCACGAGCTGCCGGAGCAGATCTCGTGGGTGGAGAAGGCGGTGCGGACGTCGGCGAAGACGAAGCCGTGGGCCGCGGCGCGGGTCTGGATGGCGGCGTCCATGTAGTCGGCGGCGTCGTTGATCGCGGAGCGCTTGGTGTCGGACAGGCCCAGGCAGGTCTGTCCGAGCAGGTAGAAGCGGGGGTAGCTGAGCACGACCACCCGGGCATTGGGGGCCTTCGCGCTGATCGCGTTGTAGACGTTGTCGAGCTTGCCGGGGAGCGTGGAGTCGACGTACGCCTTGGCGGTGTTGATGCGGCTGATGCAGTCGCTGTCGGACTGCAGCACGCAGGTCGTCATGACGTCGGAGAACCCGGCGTCGTTGCCGCCGATCGTGATGGACACGAGCGAGGTGCCGGCGCCGAGCGAGCCGAGCTGGTTGCTGATGACGTCGTCCGTCGTGGCGCCGGAGCAGGCGTTGAAGGCGAACGACGACGGGGAGTGGGCCGCGTTCCACAGGTACGGGTACGCGTTGGTGCTGCGGTCGCAGCTGCCGCTGGAGCTGATGTAGCTGCCCGCTCCCACTCCGGAGGAGTAGGAGTCACCGAGCGCCACATAGCCGCCGGTTGCCGCTGTCGAGGCCTGGGCCGCCGTGGCCGTGCCGAGTCCGAGGCCGGCGGCGAGGAGGAGCGAGGTCACGAATCCGGTAAGTCTGAAACGACTCATGGTGCCTCCCTATAGCAGGATCTCTGCCTATAACCGTCGTAGCGCCTACGCGCGTTGACCGGAAGTGTCCATGCCAAAACTTTCCAAGCCTCAACTAGATCGGCCCTGGAATTTCACCCGACCACGCCTTGCGTGCACTCGGCAGCCGTGTTGACCCCGAGTCAGTTCCGCCGCCCCGGCCGTCTTGACGGCCCGCATCGGCCTGCGCCACATTGAAGTCCGACATCCCGCGCGTCGGGGTCATATCGGGGAGCACAGTCGCCAATGCAGACCTTACGCATCAAGTCACGTTCATCGGACGGCGCCACCGAGGACCCCGAAGGGGCACGGACAGGACCGGGGAGGGACCTGTCGCCGCTGCTCGCGGGGGCCGCGACCGCCGTGGCGGCGGTCGGCGCACTGCTCGCGCTCACCGACTCCGGCTCACCGCTGCGCGGTCCGTGCACGCTGTTCTTCCTGCTCGCCGCGCCGGCCGTGGCGATCGGCGCAATCCTGCGCGGGCTGGAACCCTTCGGCCGCACACTCGCCGCCCTTGCGGGCTCGGTGGTTCTGAACATGCTGGTTGCCCAAGGCATGCTGGCCGTACACCGCTGGTCGGTGCATGGCGGGGTGGTGGCCGTGGGCTCGCTCAGCCTGTTGCTGCTCCTGCCGGCCCTCCTACGTAAAAGTGAGTAACTCCGGCCAAAGTTACGTAACGGCCAAACAAACAAAAACGTGAGACTGATATCCAGGTCTTGCTTATCTGGTTCAATCGTCAATACCGTCATAGATCTCACCCGCATCGGTCCGTCAGCACGCGGTTCAGGGGAGGGCTCAGGACCGTGACGTTCCGGCGTGGGGCGCGGTAGGGGGGTGCCGTACTCGGTGACCACACTGGTGACCGAGTCGTGCCGCGCGACCGGCTGCCTTTTTTCTTCTGCGATCGGCAGACCGGCCAGCTTTGACAGCTCATTCAATGGGTACGGAGATCCGCTCACCGTGCCATGGATGAGAAACCCCCCTTTCGAACCGGACACAAAGCCGGGCTGCCCAGGGGCGGGCGGTCCACCGGACGAGAGGGATACGACCATGAGTTCCGTCCTGCACCCGCCGAGTTCGGGGCAAGATCCCTTGCTGGCGGCCCAATTCCGGCCCATCTCCTCCCACCTGGCGATCACCCCGCCGGTGAGCGTGGTGATTCCCGCGATGAATGAGGCGGAGAATCTCCCCTACGTCTTCAAGACGCTTCCGGACTGGATACACGAAGTCGTTCTTGTGGACGGCAATTCCACGGACGACACCGTCGACGTCGCCCGCTCGCTGTGGCCGCAGGTCAGAGTCGTCGAACAACGTGGCAGGGGCAAGGGGGACGCCCTGACCGCCGGGTTCGAGGCGTGCACCGGCGACATCATCGTGATGGTCGACGCGGACGGCTCGGCCGACGGCGGCGAGATCGTGAGTTACGTCTCCGCGCTCGTCTCCGGCGCCGACTTCGCCAAGGGCTCCCGCTTCGCCAACGGCGGCGGTACCGACGACATGACCTTCATCCGCAAGCTCGGCAACTGGGCGCTGTGCACGGTCGTCAACCGCAAGTTCGGCGCCCGCTACACCGACCTGTGCTACGGCTACAACGCGTTCTGGCGGCACTGCCTCGACAAGATCGAGCTCGACTGCACCGGCTTCGAGGTCGAGACGCTGATGAACATCCGAGTGGTCAAGGCGGGGCTCAAGGTGCAGGAGATCCCGAGCCACGAGTACCTCCGCATCCACGGCACCAGCAATCTGCGCGCCGTACGCGACGGGCTCCGGGTCCTCAAGGTCATCCTCAAGGAGCGCTCCAACCGGCGTGAGCTGCGCCGTCAGGAACACCACTCGCCGATGCTCGACGCGGTCCGGGGAGAGGTGTCTTGAGAGATCCCGGCATCTCCGTCGTGATCTGCGTGTACACCGAGGACCGCTGGGAGGACATCCTCGCGGCGGTCTCCTCGGTGGCCGCGCAGTCGTATCCCGCGCTGGAGACGCTCCTGGTCGTGGACCACAACCCGGCCCTGAAGGACCGGCTGGCCCGCGAGTACAAGGAGACCGAGGGCATCCGGGTGCTGTCCAACGCGGGCCCGCGCGGCCTGTCCGCCGGCCGCAACACCGGCATCGCCGCCTCTCACGGCGAGGTGATCGCCTTCCTGGACGACGACGCCGTGGCCGAACGCGACTGGCTGCGCCGTTTCGCCGAGGGCTACGCCGACCCGCGCGTCATGGCGGTCGGCGGCCGTACGGTGCCGATCTGGGCCTCGGGCCGGCGGCCGGCCTGGTTCCCGGAGGAGTTCGACTGGGTGGTGGGCTGCACCTACAAGGGGCTGCCGCCCGGCCGGGTCCGGGTCCGCAACGTCCTGGGCGGAAACGCTTCCTTCCGGCGCACGGCGTTCGACGCGGCGGGCGGCTTCGCCACCGGCATCGGCCGCGACGGCGACCGCCGCCCACTCGGCTGCGAGGAGACGGAGCTGTGCATCCGCCTCACCCGCGCCCGCCCCGACGCCGTCCTGCTCATCGACGACCGCGCGGTGATCCACCACCGGGTGCCCGCACCCCGCGAGCACTTCGCCTACTTCCGCACCCGCGCCTACGCCGAGGGCCTGTCCAAGGCGCTGGTGGCGAAGAGCGTCGGCGCGGGCAAGGGGCTGGAGTCCGAACGCCGGTACACCACACGGGTGTTGCCCGCCGGGGTCGCTCGTGGCCTGCGGGACGCCCTGCTGGCCCGGCCGGGCGGCGCGGGGCGCGCGGGCGCGATCGTCGCCGGGGTGCTGAGCGCCGCCGGCGGCTATGCGGTGGGCAGTATGAGGGCGCGGCGGAACGGTACGACGTTTTCGGCGGCCCCGATCGCAGGGGGTACCCATGAGTGACGCCCCCGTGCCGATCCTCATGTACCACTCCGTCGCCACCGCCCCCAACGACGCCACCCGCGCCCTGTCCGTCGCGCCGGAGGCGTTCGCCGAACAGATGGCGCTCATCGGCGACCTGGGCCTGACCCCGCTGACCACCGCCGACCTCGCGGTCCGCTGGCGCACCGGCCGCCCGCTGCCCGCCCGGCCGGTGCTGATCACCTTCGACGACGGCTACGAGGGCGTGCACCGGCACGCGCTGCCCGTGCTCGCCAAGCACGCCTTCCCGGCCACGCTGTTCGTCTCCACCGGCTGGATCCGGGGCGCGTACGACACCGGAGGCGGCCTGGACACCATGCTCGACTGGCGGCAGGTGCGCGAACTGGCCGCCGCCGGCGTCGAGATCGGCGGCCACAGCCACACCCATCCGCAGCTCGACCAGCTCGGCGACGACGAGCTGCGCGCCGAGCTGGACCGCTGCACCGAGATCGTCTCCGGCGAACTCGGCGCCCGGCCGGTGTCGTTCGCCTACCCGTACGGCTACTCCAGCCGCCGGGTCCGCCAAGCGGTGCGCACGAGCGGCTACGCCCAGGCACTCGCCGTCGGCAACGCCCTCGCCCGCCGCCGCCAGGGGCCGTACGCACTCGAACGGGTCACGGTCCGGCGGGCCACGGGCGTCGAGGAGTTCGAACGGCTGCTCCAAGGCCGGGCCGTCGCCCGCACGTTCGCCAGGGACCGCGCCCTCACCAAGGGCTACGCCCTCGTCCGCAGAGCCCGACAGCTCCGCCAGGTCCGCCGGAAGGCCATCCGTTCCCGTGTCTGACACGACCACCACCGAGGCCACGACGACCGACACCGCGGCGACCGGCAGGTCCGGGCGCCGCCTGAAGCTGCCCGGGACGGGCCGCTCCCGGAGCGGCGGCAGCCCGCTGTTCCGCAATGCCTACGCGCTGATGCTCAACACAGGCATCAGCGCCGTCCTCGGGCTCGGCTTCTGGCTGGCCGCGGCACGCTACTACTCCGAGTCGGCGGTCGGGCAGGGCTCGGCCGCCATCGCCGCGATGAAGTTCCTCGCCGGGCTCACCGCGGTCACCCTGACCGGCGCGCTGGCCCGCTTCATCCCCGTCGCCGGGAAGCACACCGGCAAGCTCATCTTCCGTACCTACGCGGGCAGTTCGCTGGTGGTGGCGGTCGCTGCGGGCGTCTTCCTGCTCACCCTGGACGCCTGGGGGCCGTCGTACCGCTTCCTGCACGGCGCCCTCAACGGGCTCGGCTTCATCGCCGCCGTCATGGCCTGGAACCTGCTCACCCTCCAGGACGGTGTGCTGACCGGGCTGCGCAGCGCGACCTGGGTGCCGGTGGGCAACACCGTGTTCTCCGCCGTGAAGCTGGCCCTGCTCGCCGCGTTCGCCGTCGCCATCCCCACCACCGGTGTCTTCGTGTCCTGGGTGGCCGCGATCGCCACCTCCGTGGTGCCGCTGGGCTGGCTGGTGTTCCGGCGACTGGTCCCCCGGCACGTCAAGGCCACCGAGGGCCGCGCGGAGCCGCCGACGCTGAGACAGGTCGGCAGGTTCCTGGCCGGGGACTACACCGGCTCGCTGTTCTCCCTCGCGGTGATCTATCTCGTGCCGGTGATCGTCGCCTCCCAGGTCAGCTCCGCGCAGAACGCGTACTTCTACATCGCCACCACCATCGGCGGCACGACCGACCTGCTCGCCATCAACATGGGTGCCTCCCTCACCGTCGAGGGCTCGCACGATCCGGACCGCCTCGCCGCCCACACCCGGGCCGCGCTGAGGCGGATGGCCCGGATCATGCTGCCGATCGCGGCCGTGCTGATCGTCGGCGCGCCCTGGATCCTCGGCGTGTTCGGTGCCGGTTACGCGGACGCGGCGACCCCGCTGCTGCGCTGGCTCGCGGTCGGCTCGGTGCTGCGGGTCGTGATCGAGACGTACTTCGCGGTACTGCGCGCGCGTAGCCGTACCGGCGGACTCGCCTTGTTCCAGGGCCTGTTGTGCGTGCTGGTACTGGGTTCGACCCTGCTGCTCCTGCCCCGGATGGGGCTGACCGGCGCGGGTGTCGCCGAGGCCGGCAGCCTCGCGGTGATCGCCGCGATCGCCGCGCCGCGGCTGTGGCGGACGATCCGGACCTCCCCTGCCGCCGTGGCCGACGCGGCGGCACCCGACGGGGATCTCGCCGACCTGGGCCCGGCCATGAGCCCCAGGCCGCGCCGGCCCGGCCCGGCCTGGGCCCTGGACAACGACACCCTGGCCCTCGGCATCCACGTCGACTTCGACCATGTGGAGCGCCGCCCGGACGTCCGCCCGGGGCCCGGTACCCCGCCCGCCGGAACGCCGCTGCCCGCACTGGGGCTCCCGGTGGAAGAACGCGAACCGAGTGGCGAGGCCTCGCTGGGCCCGGCCGAGGCCGTGCTGCTGCGGGATGCGGAGGCGGCGGAGGTCGACGCGCCGTTCACGACGGGGGAACTGGACGCATCCCTCGCCGGGACAGACGTACCGGACGAAGCCGTGCCCGAGGATCTTCCAGCTCAAGTCCCCGACCCTCAAAGGCTGTTGCCGACCCGCTCCGGGGTCGTCCTCGGCTGTCTGCTGATCGCCGCGCTGCTGCTGTACTGGGTGCCCGCGCTGCGCCTCGGCGAGGCCGATCTGGACCGGATGGGCGGGCTCGGGCTGATCTCGGTGCTCCCACTGCCGACGCTGGCCGGGGCCGGGCTGCTGATCACGGTCTTCGCCGCGCTGCTGTGGCTGCGCCGCGAGCACCGGGCGCTGCTGCTGCTCACCCTGCTCGCCACGGTCGTCTCGCTGCACGCGCTGCCGGCCGTGATCGAGACCGAACCACGCTTCCCGACGGCCTGGCAGCACCTGGGCTTCCTCGACTACATCGACCGCACCGGCTCCGCCGTACCGGATCTGGACGCCCGCTGGAGCTGGCCGGGGTTCTTCGCGGTGGCCGCGTTCGTCGGCCGGGCCTGCGGGGTCACCGACTTCACCGAGGTCATCCGCTGGTGGCCGACGGCCATCCAACTCGCCTACCTGGCACCGATGTTCCTGCTGACCCGCTCGCTGCGGGCGGGCTGGCGGGCGAAGTGGACCGGCGTCTGGCTGTTCGTGCTGTGCGGCTGGGTCGGCCAGGACTACTTCTCCCCGCAGGGCTTCACCTATCTGCTGTATCTGATGTTCGTGGCGATCCTGCTGGTCTGGTTCCGCCCGCCGCACGTGATCTGGTCGAAGTTCCGTCCCGGCGAGGCCGAGGTGGAACCGGCCGACCGCCGCCAACGAGCGGTCCTGCTCCTGGTGTTGACCGGCCTGTACGCGGCGAGCGTGCCCGCGCACCAGCTCACCCCGTTCATCATGCTCGGCGTGCTCACGGCCCTGGTCCTGCTCGGCCGGTCCGAACTGCGCGGCCTGCCCCTGCTGTTCGCGGTCCTGGTCGCCGTATGGGTCGGCTTCATGGCCGAGCCGTACTGGTCCGGGCACTTCAACGACCTGTTCGGCGGGGTCGGCGGGGTCGGCAGCAATGTCTCGACCTCTGTCTCCGGCCGTATCCAGGGCGGCAGTTCGACCCACAAGCTGGTGCTGTACGTCCGGGTGCTGCTGGCCGGCTCGGTGCTGGCGTTCGCCTGCTGGGGCTGGTGGCGCCGCCGCTTCCACCGCTACCGCGAACGCTCGCTGCTGGTACTGACCTTCGTGCCGTTCTTCGGCTTCGGCATGCAGTCGTACGGCGGTGAGATGGCGCTGCGCGTCTTCATGTTCGCGGTGCCGGGCGCGGCCCTGCTCGGCGCGCTCGCCCTCTTCCCGCGCGCCGGCGCCACCACGAAGGAACGCGAGAAGGACCGGCTGAGCCTCGCCCCGCTGGCCGCGCTGCTCGCCGGGCTGCTGCTGATGGGCGGCTTCCTGGTGGCCCGCTGGGGCAACGAGTCGTTCGAGCGGACCCGGCCCGGCGAGGTCGCGGCCATGAACTGGGTGTACGCCCACGACAAGCCGACGGTACGGCTGCTGTGGCCGACCCAGGACACGGTGAACGACGTGACCCCGGCGATGCCGTGGGGCGCACGGGACATGGAGCGGGTGAACTATGTGCCCACCCTGGCCCCGACGGACCCGGTGCTGGTGTCGGGCCTGGTCAAGGCGTTGAAGGACGCCGGCCCGAACTCGTATCTGATGATCAACCACAGCCAGGTCACCTACCTGGAGATGGACGCGGGCTACCCCACGACCTGGGGGCGCCGGCTGATGGAGAACCTGGACGACCGGCAGGACGTGACGAAGGCCTACGTCAACGACGACGTCACCGTGTACGCCCTGCGGGAGCGGCCGGCGGGCGCGGTGCCGAAGCCGAACCCGGGGCCGATCGGTCCGCTGGTGACCTGGACCCCGTGGTCGGTGGTCGGTGCGCTGGCCGCCGTCGTGCTGATCCTGCTGCTGGCCGCGCGGGAGGTGGTCCGGGTCGCGATCCGGCCCGGCGTACGCCAGCTGCGGCTGCTTCAGGGATCGTTCTGGTTCGCGCTGCCGCTGCTGGCGGTGGTGCTGGCTTCGCTGGCGCAGCGGTTCATGACGATGAAATGAGCGGTGGCGGGGTGGGGTGGTTCAGGGGTCGAGCCACTTCACCTCGTACGGCCCCAAGTCGAACCGTCTGCCGTCGACCTGTGCGCTGATGGTCCGGTTCTGCGTGTTGACCACGAGGACGGTTCTGCTGCTCGCCAGGACCCGGACGTTCGGCACGTCATCGGGCGCGACCTGGACCGTCTCGTACGCCGTCCCCGGCGGGAACGCCTTCGCGAACCGGGACACCAGGTCGTACATGGGCAGTTCCCGGCCGCCGTCGGCGCCGGCGGTCGGTGTCCACAGACAGCCGGCGCAGCCGCTGCCCGACTTCTCCTCCGGGTTCCAGTAGAAGCCGGAGCCAGCGCCGCCCTTCACCAGGGCGATCATCCCGGTGGCCTGCACGGCGACGCGGTGCGGTTCGGTCCAGCCCGTGCGGTTGTCATTGCCGTCGCCGGGCTCGACGTAGTACTCCGCCCACCACAGCGGCAGGTCATGGGTCTGCCGCCGGATCCACTGGCCGACGGCGGTGAGCTTGTCGGTGGCGGCGAACTCGTTCGGCAGCAGGTCGTCGTCGCGGGTGTAGCTGGAGCCGTCGACCACGGCGAAGTCGGCGCCGGTCCTGTGCGCGTTCCAGTAGGCGAAGGCGTCCAGCACCCGCTGGTCCATGGCGCCCCAGGGGCCCTTCACGGTGCCCGAGGCGTTCTGGTCGCGCGCGTCGACACTGTCCATGACCAGGTACGGCCCGCCGACCATGATGTCCCGGTCGACCTTCTTCAGCGCCGCGTACACCAGGTTGTACAGCCGGGTGTAACCCTCGTAGTCCCAGCGGGACTTGGCGTCGCTCCAGAAGCCCTTGAACTCGTTCCAGACGATGAAGTGCTTCACGTCCGGGTAGCGCCGGGCGACGGTCGCGGCGAGGTCGGCGAAGTCCTGGTAGTGGTCGGGGGTGGGGGCGGTCTCCAGGGCGGCCTGGCTCCAGTTCGTGTGGTCCACCCCGGCCCGGCCGCCCTTCATCCAGTCCGGGGCGCAGCACAGGGTGATCACCGGGGTGCCGCCGGAGGCGCGCACGAAGTCGATACGGCGGTCCAGGGCGGCGAAGTCGTAGTGCCCCTGGACCGGTTCGGGATTGTCCGCGCCCCAGCCCATGATGTGCTGGTTCTGCGCCATCCCGCGGTCCTGCGCGAGCAGCCGCTCCACACGCGTGGTGGCCGCGGAGTCGCCCTCGTCCGCGCTGTACTGGGTGTGCGTGAAGCCCCAGCCGACGTACGGCTCCGGTGTGGCACTCGGGTCGGCGGGGGTGCCGTGCACCGTGGCGCCGTCGGGGGTGGTGCCGGTGGTGCGGGGACCGCCGGACAGCGCGCCGAACAGGGTCACCACCAGGGCGAGCGCGACCGCGCCGACGCCGAGCAGGGCGGTGAGCCGCCACCGCCGAGTATCCGAATCCCACCCATGACGTCCCATCAAGGACAACAGTAAGGGTGGAGGGACGGGGTCCGGCAGGCTTTGGGAAGACCGGGAACAAACGGAGAATTGCCGTGCGCGGAGCGCATCCGTGGCGGATCATGGCGGCATGTCTGCGAACCCACACGACGCTCTGCCGATCCGGCTCCACGTCGACGACTCCGACTCGCCGTCCGACGTCGTCGACGCGCTGTTCCTCGGCCGCTTCGCGACGGGCGAGCAGCCGTACTCGCACGCGGCGAACATCGACCGGGTCCGCTCCGGCGCGACCCTGCTGCCCGACGGTGCCCGCGTGCTGCGCGCCGCCCGCGACGACGACCGCAGCGCGACCCTCGCCGAGGGCGACGGCTGGACCCTGCTGGTCTCCCGCTGGAACCGGGGCGCGGACGTCACGGTCACCGCGACCAGCTCCGAACTGGCCAAGCGGATCCTCGACCAGGCCACGGACGGCGCGGCCGACGAGCCCGAACCGCAGCCCGAGAACGTGACCATGGGTTTCTGGTACGTCTCGCCCCGGCGCGGCCCGCACCGCACCACCCGGCAGATCTCCGCGGGCACCTGGGACGAGGTCCGGCCCAACTACTCGGCGCCGGTGGCGGAGGCGATGGACCGCCTGATGGAGACGACCCCGGAGGACATCGCCGGCCGCCTCCTGCTGCTGCACGGCCCGCCCGGCACCGGCAAGACCTCCGCGCTGCGCACGCTCGCCCGCTCCTGGCGCGAGTGGTGCCAGGTCGACTGCGTCCTGGACCCGGAGCGGCTCTTCTCCGACGTCGGCTATCTGATGGACATCGCGATCGGCGAGGAGGACGGCGCGGGCAAGGGCCGCTGGCGGCTGCTCCTGCTGGAGGACTGCGACGAGCTGATCCGCGGCGAGGCCAAGCACACGGCGGGCCAGGCCCTGTCCCGGCTGCTGAACCTCACCGACGGCCTGCTCGGCCAGGGCCGCAACGTCCTGGTCGGGGTCACCACCAACGAGGACCTGGAGCGCCTGCACCCGGCCGTGGTCCGCCCCGGCCGCTGTCTGGCCCGGATCGAGGTGGGGCCGCTGAGCCACCGGGAGGCCGTGCACTGGCTGGGCACCGAGGAGGGCATCGGCCGCGAGGGCGCCACCCTGGCCGAGCTGTACGCGCTGCGCCGGGGCACGGCCCCGACGTCGGTGCCGGGGGCCCGGGACAGCGCGGACGCGGGGCTGTACCTGTAGTGCTTTGATGGTGCTGTGACCTTGTTCGTCGGTACCTCCGGCTGGCAGTACAAGGACTGGCGGGACCTCGTCTATCCGCCCGGGGTCCCGGCCCGGCTGTGGCTGGAGGAGTACACCCGCCTCTTCGCGACGGTGGAGATCAACAACGCGTTCTACCGGCTGCCCTCCCGCGAGAACTTCGCGGCCTGGCGCGACCGAGTCCCGGACGACTTCGTGGTCGCGGTCAAGGCGAGCCGCTATCTGACCCACATCAAGCGCCTGAAGGAGCCCGAGGAGCCCGTCCACCGCCTGATGAGCCACGCGGCGGGCCTCGGCGACCGCCTGGGCCCGGTCCTCCTGCAGCTCCCGCCGACCCTGCGCGTCGACGCCGCCCTCCTGGACGCCTGCCTGGCCTGCTTCCCGTCCGGTACGAGGGTCGCCGTGGAACCCCGCCACGACTCCTGGTGGACACCTCAGGTGCGGGAGGTGCTGTCGGCGAGGGGTGCGGCCCTGTGCTGGGCGGACGTACAGGCCCGCCCGGTGATCCCGCTGTGGCGCACCGCCGACTGGGGCTACGTCCGCTTCCACGAGGGCCGCGCCACCCCCTGGCCCCGCTACGGCCGCCGCTCCCTGGAGACCTGGGTGGACCGCATCGCGACGACCTGGCGCAAGGGGGAGGACGTGTACGCGTACTTCAACAACGACCCGGGCGGGGCGGCGGTGCGGGACGCGGTGGTGTTCGGGAGGGCGGCGGAGCGGGCGGGCCTGGCGGTGACGCGATTCCCGGAGCTCGCGAAACGCTCTTGACCAGGTCCGCGCCGCTGACTCCGTCCCGCCGCGCCGGCGCTCGGCCACGACGGGACGGTCCGGCGATGCCGAACCCTCCGCGGCGAGAACGCGACGACCTCCTACTCCTCGTAAGCCGCCCGCAGGGCATCCCGCACGGCAGCCAGCGCCTCCCCCTCCCCCAGCCCCAGCCGCCGCACTCGCTCCACGTACGCCTGTGCAGCCGAGGAAGCCTCACGTACCGCGGCCGAGCCGGCGGCGGCCACGAACGTGCCGTTGCGCCCCCGCGTCTCGATCACCCCGTCGGTCTCCAGCGCCCGGTACGCCTTGGCCACGGTGTTCACGGCGAGCCCCAGGGACTCGGCCAGCCCCCGCACGGTCGGCAGCCGGTACCCCACGGGCAGCACCCCGGACCGCGCCTGCTCGGAGATCTGCGCCCGCACCTGCTCGTACGGGGGCGCACTGTCATCGATACGGATCTTCAGGCTCACGGCCCGATTGTCCCGCACCCGCCGGACAACGCCCGCGGAAAAATGACGGGCACCCCGGTGCGTCTGCCCGTACGGTCCCCTGTCATGACAGTGATCGTGCGCGATCTGCGCCCCGGTGACCGGTCCGACGTCGAGGATTTCGCACGGGTACGGCATCTCGCCCTCCCCTACGTCCTGTGGACCCCCGAAGCCGTCCTCCACAGGGCCACCCGCTCGCACCCCGAGGCCCGGTACCGGTCCCTCGTGGCAGAGGAGGACGGCGAGGTCGTCGGCACCGCCCAGGTGCTGCTGGCGCACGACAGCCCCGAACCCGGCCAGGGCATGCTCAACATCTACGTCCACCCGGACCGGACCCGGCGTGGTGCCGGTGAGCTGCTGGTCCGGGCCGCCGAGGAGCATCTGACGGCGCACGGGGCGACGAAGCTGTTCGCCTGGGTCCTGGACGAGCCCGCGAACCGCGCCTTCGCGGAGCGGCACGGCTACCGGGCCGGCCGCTCCGCCCACTTCCTGCGGCTGGACCTGGCCGAGGCCGCGCTGCCGCCGCTGCCCGCTCCCCCGCCGGGTGTCGAGCTGCGCACGGCCGCGGATTTCGCCGACGACCCGCGCCCGCTGTTCCTGCTGGACGCGGAGACGGTGGCGGACGAACCGAGCGATGTCGGCGCCGAGTTCACCGACTACGAGGCCTGGATCGAGGAGACCTGGCAGCACCCGCTGCTCGACCGCGAGCTGACCACGGTCGTACTGGCCGAGGGCCGCCCGGTGGCCTTCAGCGTGGCGTACACCGACGGCGGCACGCGGTACGTCACCGCGATGACGGGCACCGCGCGCGACTTCCGCGGGCGCGGCCTGGCGAAGCTCGCCAAGACCGACTCACTGCACCGCGCCCGCGCCGCCGGCCACACCGAGGCGCACACGGGCAACGACACCGGCAACGGCCCGATGCTCGCGATCAACAAGTCCCTCGGCTACGAAATCTGTGCGACGGAGGTCCGTTATGTCCGCGAACTCGGCTGAGCCGACGACCGAGTTGGAGATCGTGCTGGTCAAGGCGGGCCGTACGAAGATCCGTTACCCGGCCGAGCTGCTCCACGACGACGGCACCCGCTTCACCGTGCGCGCGCCGTGGGCGGGCGCCGGGGTCCGGGACTTCGGCTTCGTCCGGTTCGAGCCGGGGGATGTCTTCACCGAGTACTACTGGCGGGACCGCTGGTACTCGGTGAAGGAGGTCCGCGCCGGGGACGGCACCCTGAAGGGCTGGTACTGCGACATCACCCGGCCGGCCGCGCGCACCGGCGCCGAGCTGGTCGTGGAGGACCTCGACCTGGACCTGTGGCGCTCCGCCGACGGCACGGACGTACGACGGCTGGACGAGGACGAGTTCGCCGCGAGCGGGCTGCCGCGGACGGATCCCGAGGCGGCGACCGCCGCGGTGGCCGCCCTCGACGCACTGGAGAGGCTGGCCCGCTCCGGCGGCTTCGGCGAGCTGCTGTCCTGATCCGCGCACCGCCACCCCCGGCGCCTCACACCGTCGCCACCACCGCGTACCGCTCGTCGTCCACGGCCTTGCCCCACAGCATCGGGTCACCGGACAGTCGCTCGACGCGCACGTCGGCGCTCAGCCGTGCGAGCAGGGCGGTGAGCCGCTCGGCGGGTATGCCCACCGGATTCAGAGTCCCCCACACGCCCTCGACCAGCACGAACCGCCCTCCGGGCCGCAACAGGTCCCGCCAGTGCCGCAGCACCCGGTCGGGGGCGGGCAGCGCCCACAGCACATGCCGTACGAGGACGGTGTCGTAGCGCTGCTCGCCCACCGGCGGAGCCGCGGCGTCCCCGCGCAGGATCACGGCGGCCCGCCCGGCGAGCTTGGCGCGGGCCCGCTCGACCATCGCCGGGGACGAGTCGACGCCCGTGACCCGGTGGCCCTGCTCCGCCGCGAGGAGTGACAGGCTGCCGGTGCCGCAGCCGAGGTCGAGGACGTCGGCGGGGCGCTCGGGCAGCCAGGTGCGCAGTCTGGCGGCCCAGGCGGCGCGGACCCCGGGATCGCGCAGACCATGGTCCGGCTCGTCGTCGAAACCGGCGGCCTCGGCGTCCCAGTCGACCTCGGAGTCAGCCGGCGCAACCACTCGGTCGTTCGCGTTCGTCATACCCGAAGAGTGACACCCGCCACTGACAATCCGGCTCCGATGAGGAACTCTCCCCACAAGCGTCTGCCTCCGTGACAACACGGAACCCGGTAGATGCTGAAGGAGGCAGCCATGCGCCGCGCAACCGTGCAGAAGCCCCTGAAGAGAACGGACAGCCGCCGGATCCGCGAAGAGGCGGAGGAGCGCCCCGCCGGGCGCCCGGAGGTGCGCAAGGACGTCGCCCGCACCTGGTGGCCGGACGGCTGATCAGACCCGTCGTTTCCGGTATCAGACCAGTCGTTTCCGGTAGTGGAAGCGGTCGTACGGCCCGTCCACGCGCCGCTCCACCACCTCGTAGCCGAACTTCGGATAGATCCGCCGGTTCTCCCACATCATCGCGTTCGTGTAGAGCCTGACCTCGGGCAGACCGAGCACGCGCGCGTGTGCGTCCACGAACTCCAGCAGCCGCCGTCCCACCCCCTTGCCGTGCGCGTCGGGGTGGACGGCGATGCTGTCGAGGAACAGGTGGTCGGCGCGCGCCTCGACGACGACGAGCCCGGTCACCGGCTCCCCGAGGACGAACACCCTGCCCGCGGTCACGTCGGCCACGTGGTCCGCCTCCATGGGCTGCGGCACCACCCCGATGCGCTCGATGTAGGGGTGGTAGGCCGCGTCGGTCACGGCCTTCACGGCCGGCACGTCCGCGGCCAGAGCGGGCCGGATCTCGTCGTTCGTCATGGCGCGAACGCTATCTGCCTCAACTCAGCCTGAGCACACTCTTAACGGCACCATAAGGATCTCCCTCACCGGCCCCCAGCAGGCGATTTCACGGTTTCTTGGGTAGAGCGGGGCCTGTCCGGCGGCTCAGGTCGGACAGGCCCCGGAAGGCACGTCAGCTGAAGGCCGACGCGCAGGTGGTGGCGCTCGCGTGGGCCGGATCCAGCGCGTTGGCCACCTCGTGGAAGGCGATGCGGTCGAACAGGCCGATCGCCACGTGCTCGGTGAGGTCGAGCGGGCACAGGTCCTGGAGCAGGACGTTGTGGACGTCCGAGCCGCTCAGGTACTGGCTCTGCCAGGGCGTGGCCACCTCGTCGTACTTGGTGGCGATGACCGTGTAGTGCACTCCGGGGACGGTGTCGCCGCCCGCGTTGAGCTTGGTGAGGAAGTCGGAGCCCGGGATCTGGTCGGCGAGGCCGGGGGTGGTGGCCTTGATCAGGTCCCCGGCGCCGGGGAAGTACGGCAGCAGGTCGGTGAGGCCGCTGAGGGTGGCGCCGTGGTTGTCGGGGGCGAGGCCGACGAGGGCGTTCACCTTGGCGGCGCCGCCGAGGAACTTCAGGTAGTAGCGGGGCATCATGCCGCCCTGGGAGTGCCCGACGAGGTCGGCCTTGGCGGCGCCGGTCGCGGCGAGCACCTTGTCGACGAAGGCGGACAGCTGCCCGGCCGACTGGTCGATGGGGCCGAGGCCGTAGAAGAGGGGGACACCGGAGAGCTGTCCGTAGTCGAGGGAGAAGACGCAGTATCCGCGGGCCTCCAGATAGGGGGCGAGCGAAAGCCAGTTGTCGACCGAGTTGCCCAGGGTGCCGTGCACCAGGACGACCGGGCGGGGATGGTCGGCGGAGGGCTTGCAGGACCAGTCGTTCCAGCCGGTGCTCGGCGCGCTGTCGGCCGCGTGGGCGGTGGCGGCGGGTACGGCGGCGACGGCGGCGGTGAGCAGGAGCGCGGCGAGGGGTCTGAGAACTCGCTTCCAGGGCAGCATCGGGTGATCTCCTTGCGGCTCAAGGGAGGTGCGACGGCCTAACCCTGTGATCCGGATCACGAGGATGCTGTTCACTCGTCAAGTTACGGGCGAGTAGTGCAAGTGTGAAGTTACGCGCCAGTAAAAACTTCCAGTGCTAGTAGAGCGGCACCGGAACCCGACAGTCCGTCACCAGGCGGGCCTGACAGGACCGTGCGGAGCGATACGCGCCAACCGCTCCCCCAGCACGCGCACTTCACCCTCACCCAGCAGTTCGGCCCAACGCCCCACGACCTCGGCCGCCGCCTCCTCCGCCGCCCGGGTACAGGCCCACCCGCGCTCGGTGAGCACGATCAACCGGGCCCGCGCGTCCTTCGGATGCGGCCGGCGCTCGGCGTACCCCTTGCGCACGATCTCGTCCACCAGCTGACTCGCGGCCTGCTTGGTCACCCCGAGATGCGCGGCGAGGTCGCCGACGGTGGCACCGTCCGGGGCGAGCCGCGCGAAGGCGAAGCCGTGGGCGGGCCGCAGATCGGTGAACCCGCGGGCCAGGACGCCGTCATGGATGCGTTGCGTGAGGTCACCCGCGGCGGCGAGCAGCGCGGCGGACAGGGCCATGGCTTCGGAGTTCTGCACGAGGGCATTGAAACACCCTTGACAGTTTGGTCAAGTGGCTTGACCATATAGTCAAGCCACTTGACCACTTGCTCTCACGTGAACGGAGATCACCGCCATGCCCGTTGTCCGCTCGTCCGAGGCCACGACCCATGAGATCCACGGCGCCCGCTTCGTCTCGTACGCCACCCCGCTCACCGGCAGCAAGGAGCTGTGCGCGTGGCGCGGGGAGATCCCGGCGGGTACCAGGGCGCCTGCCCACACCGTCACCCGGGAGGAGATCTTCCATCTGCTCGTCGGCGAGCTGCTGATGACCCTCGACGGTCACACCGAGCGGATCACGGCGGGTGACACGGTGATCGTCAACGCCGGTACGACCCTGGCCGTGGAGAACCCGACGGACCACACCGCGCTGTCCTGGGTCACCACCTCCGTGGGCCTGGAGGCGGAACTGACCGACGGCACCCGTATCACGCCGCCCTGGGCCAACTGACCGACGTGGAGCCGCCGCCACGCCCCAGCGTCCCCGGCATCACCGCTCTCGGCCCGAACTTCGCCCGGGCGCGGTCCGCGACCTCCTCGATGCGGCGGACCTTCTCGTCCACGGGGTCGAAGGTGAGCTGGTGGGAGGCCTGGTCGGCGGGGGTCAGGCCCTCGACGCGCAGGGCGAGGGCACGGACCCGGGCGCGCTGGAGGCCGAGCGCCTCGTACATGCCGTAGGCCGCCTTCGTCAGGGCCGCCGAGTGTGCGGTCGGCTCCTTCAGGGTGCGGCTGCGGGTGGTCGAGGACCGGTCGGCGTAGCGCACGGTGAGCGTCAGCGTGCGGCAGACCTTCTCCACCGCGCGCAGCCGGGCGCCCAGCTCCTCGGCGGCCGACAGCAGTGCCCTGCGATGCCGGTCGGGGTCCAACTCGTCACGCTCGAAGGGCCGTTCGGTGACCAGCGACCGCGAGACGGCGTTCGGCACGACCCGGCCGCGGTCGATGCCGCTCGCTTTCTCCCACAGCTCGCGGCCCGCCCTCGCGCCGATCAGCCGCTGGAGCGTGGACAGCGGCGCGGCGGCGACCAGCCCCAGGGTGTCCAGGCCGTACTCGCACAGGGTGCGGGCGGTCGCCGCACCGACGCCGGGCAGCGCGGACACGGGCCGCTCGGCGAGGAACCCGGCGATGCCCTCCGGTTCCCCGGGTACGACACACGTCACCCCGGGCCGGGCGTCGCGCCGCGCCACGCGGGCCAGCATCGGCCCCGGACCGGCGCCGATCGCACAGTCGACGCCGTACAGCGCGAGGGCCCGTACCCGGATCACCGAGGCCAGCTCCACCGCGTCGCGCCCGAAGTACCGCTCGGCACCGCGCAGATCGGCCAGCGCCCCGTCCGGGGGCAGCGCCTCGACCACGGGGGTGAAGTCCTCCAGCAACCCGAGCAGTCCCGGCAGGGCCGCCTCGTACATCGGCGGCAGCTGGAAACGTACGCAGAGAATGGTCATCCCGCACTCCCCGGACTCTGGTGCCACAACTTCCGTATCGCCGAAGGCCCTTGTGAGGCCTCCTGACCCGCGGGCCGCAGATCGGCCCACGGATGCATCTCGTATCCGGTGGGCAGATGAATCCGCCGCCCACCCGTCGCATCGCCACCACCACCGCCACCGCCATCACCGCCATCACCGCTCCCGGCCACCGGCTCCGCGAGCCGGGCGGCCACCACGTCCAGACCGCCCTCGGCACGCAGCTCGACCAGCTCGGCGAGATTCCAGGCGGCAGAACCCACCACGCTCAGGCTCCGCGGCCCGCGCCGCTGCACCACGCCCCGCACCAGCAGCAGCCACGAGTGAAAGACCGTGTGCGCGCAGGCGTCGTGCGAGTCGTCGAAGAACGCCAGATCGACCAGCCCCGTGCCGTCGTCCAGGGTGGAGAAGATGACCCTCTTGCCGGACCGGATCGGCGGCGTCTGGGTGGCCGCCTTGGCGCCCGCGACCAGCACGGTCTCCCCGTGCCGGGCCTCACGCAGCCGGCGCGCGGAGACCACGCCCAGCTCCTTGAGGAACTCCCGGTGGTCGTCCATGAGATTCCGCGAGGCGTCCATGGACAGCACGCCCAGCTCGGCGCTGAGCCGCTCGGCCGGCGTGAGGTCGGGCAGCCCGGCCGAAGCGGTCTTCCGCCCACCGGCCAAGGGCAGTTGGCCGCCACCCGCACCCCGGGCACCCCGGTGCAGCTCGGTCAAGTGCAGTTGCAGATCACGCCGATTGGACCCGAAGGCGTCCAACGCCCCGACCTGGGCGAGCCTTTGGGCCAGCGGCCGGCTGGGCCGCCCCCGCTCCCAGAAGTCCACCAGGGAGGAGTACGGCTGACCGCCCTCGATCCTCTTCGCCTCGGCCTCGCTGATGCCGTGCACATCGCTCAGAGCGAGCCGCAACCCCCACACACCCGACTCGGACACCAGTTCGATCCGATGGGCGACCCCGGACACATTGACGTCCAACGGCAGGATCGGCACCCCTCGCCGCCGCGCATCGGCCAGCAGCAGCCGCTTCGGATACATCCCCGGATCATGTGTGAGCAGCCCGGCGTAG
This sequence comes from Streptomyces camelliae, assembly GCF_027625935.1. NCBI lineage: Bacteria > Bacillati > Actinomycetota > Actinomycetes > Kitasatosporales > Streptomycetaceae > Streptomyces > Streptomyces camelliae. Next base: position 7,187,878 of record NZ_CP115300.1, on the reverse strand, counting down.
AAAGCGGCCGGGTGATGAGCCTTCAGCCAGGCCGACTGATACGTGGGGACGGCGAAGGCGACGGCGTGCGCCTTGCAGAACCCGTACGACCCGAAGGCCTCGACGATCTCCCACGTCCGCCGAATGGTTTCCGCGTCGTACCCGTTGGCCGCCGCACACTGCGCGAACCACACCTTGATCCGCCCCTGCGACTCCGGATCGGACAGCCCCCGCCGCACCCGGTCGGCCTCGCCCCGCCCGCACCCGGTCATGATGGCGACGATGTCGATGACCTGCTCATGAAAGACGACAACGCCGTACGTCCCCCGCAGCGGACGCTCCAGATCCGGATGCGGATACCGCACCGGCGCCCGCCCGTGCCGCGCCTCGATGAACGGCCGCACCATGTCGGCGGCGACGGGCCCCGGCCGGAACAGCGAAATATCGACGACCAGATCATGAAACGTACTCGGCTGCAGCCGCCCCACCAGATCCCGCTGCCCCGGAGACTCGATCTGGAAGCACCCCAGGGTCTCGGCGGACCGGATCAGCCGATACGTCTCCTCGTCCCCCGCCGGCACCGCGTCCAGGTCGATCCGCTCCCCGGTGACCCGCTCCACCTCGGCAAGGGCATGCGCCATCGCCGACTGCATCCGCACGCCCAGCACATCGAGCTTGAGCAGCCCGAGATCCTCCACATCCTCCTTGTCGAACTGAGACATCGGCAGCCCCTCGCCACTGGTGGGCACCACGGGCGTACGCGCGAGCAGCGAGGCATCGGACAGCAACACCCCGCACGGATGCATGGCGACCCCACGAGGCAAGGCGTCCAGCGCCTCGACGAGCTCCCACAACCGCCCGAACCTCTCCCGCTCCCCCGCCAGCTGCCGCAGCTCGGGCAGTTCGTCCAGGGCGGCCCGCGCATCCCGGGCCCGGATGTGCGGGAAGGACTTGGCGACCCGGTCGATCTCACCGGGATCCATCGACAGGGCGGCACCCACGTCCCGGATGGCATGCCGCACCCGATAGGTCTCCGGCATGGAAACGGTGGCGACCCGCTCCTCGCCGAACCGCCCGATGATCGCCCGGTACACCTCAAGCCGCCGAGCGGACTCCACATCGATATCGATATCGGGCAGCACGACGCGCTCCTTCGACAGGAACCGCTCCATCAGCAGCCCGTGCTCGACCGGATCGGCGTTCGCGATACCCAGAAGATGGTTCACCAACGACCCCGCCCCGGACCCCCGGGCGGCCACCCGAATACCCATCTCCCTTACGTCATCGACAACTTGAGCAACCGTCAGAAAGTAAGAAGCGAAGCCGTGATGGCCGATGATGTCCAGCTCGTGATGCATCCGCTCCCAGTACGCACGCCTCCCCTCATACCCGAGCCGCACCATCCCCGCCACCGCCCGCGAGGCGAGGGCCCGCTGGGCGGTGCGCCGCCCGGCACCGACGAGATACGCCTCGGGAAAGTGAACCGTACCCATCCCGAGGTCGTCCTCGGGATCGACCAGGCACTCGGCGGCCGTCGCCCGGGTCTGCTCCAGCAGCCGGTGAGCGGTGTCCCGCCGATAGCCGGCGGCCTCCACCACCCGCTCGGCGACCCGCAGCATGTCCCCCGCCCCCTTGAGCCAGGCCTCCCCGGAGTCCAGCTCCTTCCCCGGATCGATCGGCACCAGCCGCCGAGCGGCATCCAGCACATCGGCGACCGGCCCCATCCCGGGGTCGGCGTACCGGACGGCGTTGCTGAGCACAGGCCGCACTCCCTGCTCGGCGGCGAAGCCGACGGTATGGGCGGCCAGCCGCAGCGAACCGGGACCCGTGCCCGTACGCCCGTGCCACACGGCCTCCAGCCGCAACGCGTCCCCATAGACCTCGCGCCAGGGAGCGAGGAGCTTCACCGCACGATCGGGCCGCCCGGCCGCCAGGGCACGCCCCACATCGGACCCGGGCCCGAGCAGCACGGTCAGCCCGTCGCCGTGATTGTCGGCCCAGGCCAGCCGAGGGGTGTCCGCACCCCGGTGCGCGGCCGTGACGAGCCGGCACAGATCGGCCCAGCCCCGACCCCCGTCGCGAGCGAGATAGGTGACCCGGGGCATCGACTCATCGACGAAGGCACCGCCACGAACCGGGGCAGGGCGGCGCTTCTCACTCCGTAGCGCCTCCGCCGGAACCACCGCAAGACCCACCCCGAAAACCGGCCGCACCCCCACCCGTGCACAGGCCTTGGCGAAGCGCACGACCCCCGCGACGGTGTCACGATCCGTAAGGGCCAGCACATCCATACCCCGCTCCGAGGCACGCTCGGCCAGCCGCTCCGGATGGGATGCCCCATACCTCAGGGAGAACCCGGAGACGGTGCGCAGATGCGCGAAGCCCGGCACACGCACCTCCCGCACTCGAACATCAGTTCCCTACTTCCACCCCCACCATACCTCCATTCCCGAACATATGTACGACATCCCTTGCGGTCCTGGTGAGCGGGTGTTTATGCAGGTCGGAGGTGTGCAGGCGCGACACAAGCCGCCCCCACCGCGACGGGCCGCCGCGGGCAGGCGAAAGCCCCCACACCCGAAACGATGCGGGGGCTCCGACGATGACCCGGAACCGCTACGGCAGAGTGACCCCGTAGTAGCTGAGCGCCTCGGTCACGGGCTGGAAGAAGGTCGTACCACCGGAGGTGCAGTCACCACTGCCACCGGAGGTCAGCCCGTACGCCACGGTCCCGGCGTACAGCGGACCACCGCTGTCACCGCCCTCGGCGCAGACGGTGGTCTGGATCAGACCCGAGACGATGTCCCCGCTGCCGTAGTTGACGGTGGCGTTCAGCGCGGTGACCCGCCCGCTGTGCGTACCGGTGGTGGACCCGCGCCGGTAGACGGTCGTCCCCACGGACGGCGTGGCCGCACTGGTGATGGACTGGCTGCCCACCGAACTCGGATGCGAGATCGAGGAGTTGGTGTAGCGCACCAGCGCGAAGTCATTGCCCGGGAAGCTGTAGCCGACGTTGGTGCCGAGCACCGTGGTGTGGCTGGAATTGCTGTACCAGGTCGAGGCCACCTGACCGCAGTGCCCGGCGGTGAGGAAGTAGTACGTGCTGCCGCTGTGCACGTTGAACCCGAGCGAGCAGCGGTAGGAGCCACCGTAGATGGCGTCCCCACCGGTGATCAGCTTGTTGAACTTGCCAGGGGTGTGCTTGACGGTGAGCGCGCCCGCCTCGGCACCGGCCTGCCGCTCGATCCTGGCGATCTCGGCCTGGGACACGGTGCTGTCGACGGTGACCACGACACGCCCGGTCTTGCTGTCGACCGCCCAGGCCGTACCGGGTACGTCGGCCTGACGGACGGAGTCGCTCGCCTTGGTGAGCTGGGTCGCGCTGAACGTGTGGGCGTCGCTGGCGTTCGCCGGGGGGGCGGCGAACGCCGCTGCGGCCAGGAGGCCGGTGGCCACGGCGATCAGCCGGGTCCGTCTCGCGGTGCCGCTGCGGGGAGTGGTGCGCTTGATCCTCACTTTTCGTTCCCTCCCAGGGGAAGTCGGGGGCCCGCGTGGGGTCGGGGCCCGTGAGGCGCAGCCAGGGACAGGCACGGGAGTCCGAACACACATGCCCCTGACAAGCGCTGAGGGGGAGTATTCGGCCGAACGACCGGTCGCCACAAGGGCGCCTTTCGGCCGCGCAACTTTAACCCCCTTTTACCCAAACTTCCCTGACGCTGCGTCACACAACCGCCACGTCACACCACCGCACGCTCCCCCGCCTCCACGGCCGGCTCCAGCGTGTTGCCGGGCGGCGGGAAGGGGCAGAGGAAGTGTTCGGCGAAGGCGCACGGCGGAAGCTGGGCGCGATTGAAGTCGACGACCGTACGCCCCTCGGCGTCCGGCGCGGCCGGGTACAGAAAACGGAACCGGAAACTGCTGTCACCGCTGGTGGCGTCGGCGAACACGGCCCACAGCACCCCGTCACCCTGCTGAGCGACCTGAAGCGTCAGCTCCCGCCCGTCCAGGGTGAAGGCGAGCTCACCGGCGAGACCGAGCCCCCGCTCACGCCCGTCGGCGTTGCCGACCCGCACGACCCGCGTGCCGTCGTACGGCGTGAATGTGCCCGGCACGGACCAGCGCGGATCATAAGAAGTGGCCTCGATCCCCCCGAAGGCACGCCGACCCGCGGACTCGGGGTCGTAGACCCGCACCCCCCACACCCCCTCGCGCACCAGCACGACCAGCCGCTTCTCCCCGAACGCGACACGGGACTCGGCCTCCGGCCCGAGATCGGCGGCGAGCCGTACCTCACCCGCGAAGGCCCGGCCGTCCACGGTCAGACCGTCGGCGTCGGTCGCGGTGAGCACCACCCCGTCGGCATCCGCCACCCAGACCCCGGGAATGTCCGGAAGTCGCCTCTCCGGATAGTCCTCGACCCAGTGCGTACCGATCAGCGCGAGCGGCCCGTAGGGCGCCGAAACGGCCTCCGCCCGGCGCTCGTGCCACTGCTTCCACGCATCGAAGGCGTCAGTCGAACCACTGCCTGTCATACCCCTGTCCCTTTCACCACGTATCCCTCGAACACAGCGCTCACAGCCGAGCCAGCCCCAGATGATCACGCAGGGTGCTGCCCGGATAGAACGTACGGAACAACCCGCGATGCTGAAGCAACGCCACCGTGCCGTTGACGACCCGCTCCAGATCGCGCCGGGGCTCGACGGGAACGAGATGAAAACCGTCGGTGACCCCGTCGGCGTACCACCCGGCGACCAGCTCCGCCAGGTCGACCGGGCCGCCCCGGTACAGCGGACCCCGCGCGGTGGGCCGCGGCCCTCCCCCGCCGTATCCGGGCTCGGCCGCGTACTCCCCGTCGCCGAGGTCGATCAGCAGACTCACCAGGACCCGCAAGGCGTCCGGATCGCGCCCCGACTCGGCGGCCAGCGCCCGCAGTTCCTCGCGTACGGCGGCGGCCTCCCCCGGCCCGGCGGCACGCACCAGAGCCACGTCGGCGCACCGGGCGGCGAGGATCCGGCCATGCCCCTCGGTGGCATCGACCACACGAACGGGCTGCCCCTGCGGCGAATCCCAGGCGTCCCCCGCCTCCCCGGACGCGTCGATCCGCCACCCGGCCCGCCCGCCACTGACCGAGTCCAGCGCCGCCACACCGGCCCGCGCCGGTAAGGACGTGACGTGGGCCTCGCCGACGGCCGGGACCAGGCCGATCCGCCGCGTGGCGGGCGCCACCTTGCACAACACCTCCAGGGCTCCGGGACCGGCCCGGTCGAGCGAATCGTCCAGCGTCACGAAGTCCAGCCCGCCCCGCTCGGCGAGCAGCGCCAGCTCGATACAGACATCGGCATCGCAGCCCCCCGCCTGATCGATGCCGGCGGCGAGATGCAGCAGCCCCCGCCGATACCGCCGGCTCATCCCCACCTCACAGAACCTTCGCCAGAAAGGCCTGCGTCCGCTCGTGCCGCGGCCGGTCCAGCACGTCACCCGGTGTCCCCTGCTCGACGATCCTGCCGTCGGCCATGAACACCACCGTGTCGGCGACCTCCCGGGCGAACGCGATCTCGTGCGTGACGACGATCATCGTCGTGCCCCGAGCGGCCAAGTCCCTTATGACGTCGAGGACTTCACCGACGAGTTCGGGATCGAGCGCCGAGGTCGGTTCGTCGAACAGCAGCAGCTTCGGCTCCAGCGCGAGCGCCCGCGCGATGGCCACCCGCTGCTGCTGCCCGCCGGACAGCTGCCGCGGGTAGGCGTCGGCCTTCTCCCCGAGCCCCACCCGCTCCAGCAGCCGGCGTGCCTGTTCCACCGTCTCCTTCCGGGGCCGTCTCAACGCGGACACCGGCGCCTCGACGACGTTGTCCAGCACCGTGAGATGCGGGAAGAGGTTGAAGTTCTGGAAGACGAACCCGATCCGGGTGCGCTGGCGGAGCACCTCGCGCTCGGGCAGCTCGTACAGCTTGTCCCCGGCGCGCCGGTACCCCATCAGCGAACCGTCGACACTGATCTCGCCCCGGTCGACCTTCTCCAGGTGGTTGATGGTGCGCAGCAGCGTGGACTTGCCGGAGCCGGAGGGGCCGAGCACGACGGTGACCTCACCGGCGCGCACCGTCAGGTCGATGCCTTTGAGGACGTCGAGCGAGCCGAAGCTCTTGTGCACGGAGCGGATGTCGACCATGACGGTCATCGTGTGAGTTCCTTTTCGAGTGAGGCGCTCAGAAAGCCCAGCACCGCACGGGCGGTGGCGTCGTTCTGCCGGAACGCGGGCCCGCCGGTGCGCGGCCGGGTGAAGGCGCCGGGCGTACGGGCATTCGTATACGGCCCGAGCGCGAAGCGCCGGGGATGCGGGCGCCCGGCGGCGTCGAGAACCCGACCGTCCTCGGGGTCGACCCGGAGCAGTCCCTCGGGGGTCTCGGCGGCACCGTCGGCGTGCAGGTCGCGCAGCAGGCTGTCGCGGGCCCGCCCGACGGTGGGCTCGGGCAGCCGCGCCTCGACCAGGGCCCGGGCCTCGACGGAGAATCCCGGCACGGTGGGACTGGTGGCCCGGAACACCCCGTCCTCGGCGCGCACGGTCATGCCGGCGCCGACGAAGCGGAGCAGCCCGGCCCGGGACAGCGCGAGCATCTGCCGCAGCCGGGGTCCGGGCGGCCCGGACGCCAGATAGCTGAAGAACCCGTGCCACCAGGACCCGACGTTCCCGAGCCGCACGATCTGCCCGTAGACGGAGAGCAGCCCGAGAAAGACGCCCAGATCCGCGCTGTGCGAAGGATCATGACGGCGCTTCAGGTCGCCCTCGACATACGCGCGCAGCCCCTCCTGGAACGCCTCGTGCGACGCGTACCGCGCCCCCTCCAGCGGATGGTCGAGCGCGGTGAGGTCGAGCCGGTCGGCCGGGTCCGGTACGGCGGCGGCGACCAGCGCCCGGAGCTCGTCGTGCCCGGCCGCCGCCGCGTACTTCTCCTCGAAGTCGGCCCAGGCCATCGCCGCACGCCCGGGGTGGGCGGTGAACAGCCGGTGGTAGTGGGCGAAGCCCAGCTCCTTCTCCACCAGCGGCCACACATCGCGCCGGAAGTCGAAGCCGTCCGGCCGGGCCAGCAGCCGCTCGACCTCGGCGGGCCCGAAGAAGCGGGGCAGCGGGGGCCGGTCGCCGGTCCAGTCGTAGCCGATCTTCGAGTGGTACGGCACCCCGCGCCGCGAGCCGACGTACAGCACCGGCTCCCGTCCCGAGGGAACGTAGGTGTCCCCCTCGTACCGTCCGCCGCGCCCCTCGGTGAGGAGCACCATCAGGTCGACGAAGGCCAGCCCGAAGCCGCGCACGAGCACGGGTTCGCCGGGCCGCAGCGGGGTCAGGTCGGTGTCGGCGGTGAAGTCGGGCGGCAGGTGCGTCAGCTTGTGCGCGCGGGCATACGCGGCCAACTCACCTTGTTCCTCATCGAGTTCGGCGTCGAGATGGCCCAGGGCGAGGACCACCAGGTCGGCGAGGAGAGGCCGGGGCCGCCCCTCCAGCCACACCTGCTGGCGCCCCTCCCGCGGTCCGCTGACCCGCAGCGCACGCCGGGCGTGATGGTGAACGGTGACGCCCTCGGGCAGCTCCGCCAGCGCCCGCTCGTACACCCACCGCAGATACCGCCCCTGAAGCTGCCGGTCGGCGAAGGTGCTGCCGGCCAGCCCGGCCCACTCGTGCAGCGTGGGCCCCGCACGCACCGGGCCGTCCATGGTCACGGTGTCGTCGGTGAACATGGTGACGTCCTCGGCGTGCGAGTTCATCCACAGCAGCGGTGACTGCGCCTGCCGCCAGATCCGTCCGCCGCCCGGCGGATGGGGGTCGACGAGATGGATGTCGAGACCTGAATCGCCGTACAGCTCGGGTGCGTTGGCGGCGATGCGTTCGAGCAGTCCGGTCCCCCGCGGCCCGGCTCCCACGATCACCAGCTGCGGCCTCATCGGGCGCTCTCCGTGCCGCGCGCGTAGTGCTTCTCCACGTAGTACTGGCCGATGCCGAGGAGCGAGGTGACGACGGCGTACCAGAGGGTCGCGACCATCAGCAGCGGGATGACCTGGTAGGTGCGGTGGTAGATCAACTGGGCGGAGAACAGCAGGTCGTTGACGGCAATGACGCTGACGATCGAGGTGCCTTTCAGGGTGCCGATCAGCATGTTGCCTGCAGGCGGCACGATGGCGCGCATCGCCTGCGGCAGCACGATTCGGCGCCAGCGCCGCCACCGGCTCAGACCGAGCGCCTGGGCGGCCTCGATCTGCCCGCGCTCCACGGAGAGGATGCCGGCCCGGACGACCTCGGCGGCGAAGGCGGCCTCGTGCAGGGTGAGTCCGACGATGGCGACGGCGGCCGGGGTGAGCAGGTCGACGGTCTTCACGCCGAACACCTGCGGGTACAGGGCGCCGATGTTGAACCACAGCAGCAGCTGCACCAGGATCGGGATCGACCGGAAGAGCCAGACGTACCCCCAGCTGACCGCGCGCAGCACGGGGTTGGCGGAGAGCCGGAAGGCGGCGAGCAGGGTGCCGAGGGCGAAGCCGAGGACCATCACCACGGCGGTCAGCCACAGCGTGAGCCACAGCCCGTGCAGGATGGCGGCCGAGGTGAAGGAGGAGGCGACGACGTCCCACTGGAACGCCTGGTTGCGCGCGACGGAGTTCACCGCGAGGCCGAGCAGGGCGAGGACGGCGACGGCGGCGGCCCACTGTCCGTACCGGCGTCGCGGGACGATGCGGGGGGCGTCCGCGGACCCGGGTATCTCCGGCGCGGAGGGGACTTTGGCGAGAGTTTCGGAAGACATGCGAAGGCTCCCTGACGTGGTGATCGTCAGAACGGGGTGATGCCTTCACACGGCCGAGCCCCTCAGCAGGGCCGTCCACCGAGAGTACGCGGGCGTTTCGGTGCACTGTCAAGGCTGTCCGAACTGTGAGCCGTACGTCTCAAGTCAGTTGACGCAGAACCGGATGCCTGTTCCACTTGGCCTATGCATCCACAGCAGTGGCTGGTCACCCGCTCCCACATCGACTTCGGTCGTGTGTGGTCCTGTTCCTGTTGAGCTGACCCCCTGCGCACGCCTGCCCCGAGCAGGCGTCCTCGCGTTCTCCCGCTCTTTTCTCGCTGCTCGGCCACGCCTTCACACGCGCACCCCTCCCCTCGCGCCTTCGCACCTTCTGCTCACAGGAGACCGCTACCGATGCGTTCGCGTCTTTTGCTACCTTTTGTCACGATGACGACGGCCACCTTGTTCCTCACCGCCTGCGGCTCCGGCTCCGGCGGCTCGGGCGGTACGGACGCCTCCGGAGTGGCGGCGAAATCCGACGAGGTGCCCACCACCGATGTCGTCTCCGCCGAGAAGAAGGACGACGCGGCGGCCGGGCTGCTGCCCGCCGGCACGACGCACCTCACCGTCGCGATCAGCGTCGGCGGCACCCCGCCCGGCACCACCTATCTCTCCGACGGCACGACGGTGACCGGCCAGGACGTCGACTTCACCAAGGCGGTCGCCAAGGTGCTCGGCATCAAACTGACGGTCGAGCAGGCGAGTTTCGAGGCGATCCTGCCCGCCCTGGACAGCGGAAAGTACGACTTCGGCGCGAGCAACTTCGGCGTCACGGACGAGCGCCGCAAGATCATCGACTTCGTCACCTACATCAACGACGGCCAGGGCTTCGCCGTCCGCAAGGACAGCAAGCTGGCCAAGGTCACCGATCTGACGCAGCTGTGCGGCCTGAACGTCGCGACCGGCGCCGGCACGACCTTCGAGGCCACGCTGGAGAAGAACAAGCACCTGTGCACCGACGCGGGCAAGAAGGCGTACCAGGTGCAGACGTACGGCGAGTCGAGCGCGATCTGGTCCTCGGTGCAGCAGGGCCGCAGCGATGTCGTGATGTCCACGATCAACGGCCTGCGCTACGCCGTGGCCCACCAGCCCGGCCTGAAGTTCCTGGGCGAGTACCACCGCCTGGACGTGGGCTTCGCCTTCAAGAAGGGCACCAAGCTGGCCCCGGCCTTCCAGGCGGCGGTCAACAGGCTCATCGCCGACGGCACGTACGACAAGATCCTGAAGAAGTGGGGCACGACGGGCTCGGCGATCAAGAAGTCCCAGATCAGCCCGCCCGAGCTGAAGAACTGAGCGACGCCGAAGAGCCGGGCGAGGCGGTCACCGTCAGCAGTCGCAGCCCGAGCAGCATTCACAGCACTCGCAGCACTGGCAGACCTCGCAGCACGACGAGTCGCAGTCACAGTCGCAGTTGGCGCAGCAGCCCTCGCGCCTCTTGCGCGACCAGGGCCCCTCGAACTCGTCGGCGCAGCACACCTTGCACGTGCAGCACAGGCCGAGGGCGGCCGCACAGCCGGCCCAGAAGCCCCGCTTGTCCGGGCGCGGCGGCTGCCCGCCGAAGGGGTCGCCGTACGGGTGCCCCGGGGCTCCCGGCGCGTAGGGGCCCTGGGGCGGCCCGAAGGAGGCCTCCGGCCCGTGGCCGCACGCCTTCGTGCCGAACGCCCGGTCCACGGAGCGCTCCAACTCGTGCACGAGCAGCAGATGCGCCAGGGTGCGGTCGGTGAACTCGGCGTCCCGCAGGGCGAGCCGGATGCCGTGCAGGGCGTCGTCGGCGAGCCGGCGGGCCTCGGCGCGGGACGTGCCCGTGGCGGTGAGGGGGTTCCAGGCGCCCGACACGGCGTCGGCTTCCTGGTCCTCCACGGCGTCCAGCAGGTGGGCGAGCCGGCCGAAGAGGCGGCCGGCCTCCGTCAGGGGGCGTGCGTTGCCCGGCCGTCCGGCCAGCACCGCGGTGTGGGCGAAGGCGGCGGCCGTCGCGGTCTCGGTCGGCTCGGTGACCGTCAGGATCGGCGTGCCGTACCCGGCGAGGCTCTCCAGGCCGAGCTGCCGGTCGACGGCCTCGACGAGGACACCGGTGTCGAAGCCGACCGCCGCCCCACCGCGGGCACCGGCCCGGCCCCAGCCCGCGGCGACCCGGCGGGCCGCGGCGGCCACGGGCCGGCGGGCCAGCAGCCCGTCCTGGTCGGCGACATGGTCGCGGACCTTCGCCGCGGCGAGCACCAGCGAGACGGCGGCGGCGAGCCGCGCGCCCTCGCCCTGGGCGACCGACGCCGTGCGCATCCCGCGCAGCGCGCACGGCCCCGCCCTACGCCGGGCACCCGGGGCCGGTCCGGCCTGAGCCTCCGTCAGAACCGATATGAGCAGCCCGTCGTAGTTCGTCACGATACGCGCGAGCTGTCCGTGGTCGCGGCGCAGTGCGAGGCACAGCCCGCACAAGTGCGCCATCCACTCGGCTTTGAGACGTTCACCGAGCCGATGAGAGCAGGGCCTGACGATTCCGAACACTTCGATCCCCCGTGATGTGGTACGACGTTGGCAGTTCACCCGTACGCAGTGACGATCACCCGTCCGCCGTCGACGATCATATTTCACTCTCAGTCAGCAGCCATATGAGTCAGGACCCTTGGGACACAAGGGCTCTCGACGGATCGGCTGTGCACCAGTACCGTCACAAACCCCCCGCGCGGCGTCTATCCACTTGGCGCGCCGTCCGCATCATGGATGACCATAGGGGTGCTGAAAGCACGAAAGACCGCTGTGAGAGGAGGCGTCCATGGGATCGGTACGCAAGGCGAGTGCGTGGCTCGGCCTCGTCGACGACAACGATGACGAGCGTTACTACGACGACGAGTACTCCGAGGCCCCGGAGTCGCGAGACGCCTGGGTCACGGATCCCCGGGTGCAGGTGGCCACGGACACGGCCGAGGAGAAGGGCCGCCGGATCGGCACGGTCACCCCGGACAGCTTCCGGGACGCCCGCGCCATCGGCGAGCTGTTCCGGGACGGTGTCCCGGTCATCATGAACCTCACGGCGATGGAGCCCGCCGACGCCAAGCGCGTGGTGGACTTCGCGGCGGGGCTGACCTTCGGTCTGCGCGGCACGATCGAGCGGGTGGCGACCCGGGTCTTCCTGCTGACGCCGGCCAACACCGAGATCGTCAGCGGTGAGCCGGCCGCGCGCCGCGAGGACGGCTTCTTCAACCAGAGCTGAGGCAGGGCCGCACGCCGGCCCTGCCCCCTGGGGGCTCACCGGAAGGCGTCGAGCCCGGTGAGCGCCTTGCCCAGCACGAGCTGGTGCATCTCGACGGTGCCCTCGTAGGTGAGCACCGATTCCAGGTTGGTCGCGTGCCGCATCACGGGGTATTCGAGGGAGATCCCGTTGGCACCGAGGATCGTCCGCGCCGTACGGCAGATCTCGATGGCCTCGCGGACGTTGTTGAGCTTGCCGAAGCTGACCTGCTCGGGGCGCAGGCGGCCGGCGTCCATCCGCCGCCCGAGATGGTGGGCGAGCAGGATTCCCTTGTGCAGTTCGACCGCCATGTCGGCGAGTTTGGCCTGGGTGAGCTGGAAGCCGCCGATGGGCCGCCCGAACTGCTCCCGCGACTTCGCGTAGTCCAGGGCCGCCTCGAAGGAACTGCGCGCCGCGCCCATCGCGCCCCAGACGATGCCGTAGCGGGCATGGGACAGACAGCTGAGCGGGCCGCGCAGTCCGGTGACCTCCGGGAGTACGGCGTTTGCAGGCAGCCGTACGTCGTCCAGGACGAGTTCACTGGTGACCGAGGCGCGCAGCGACCACTTGTGCTTGATCTCCGGCGCCGAGAAGCCGGGGGTGTCGGTGGGGACGACGAAGCCGCGGATGCCGTCCTCGGTCTGCGCCCACACGACGGCCACCCCGGCGACCGAGCCGTTGGTGATCCACATCTTGCGGCCGTTGAGGATCCAGTCGGCGCCATCGCGCTTGGCGCGGGTACGCATGGCGGCGGGGTCGGAGCCGTGGTCGGGCTCGGTCAGTCCGAAGCAGCCGATGACCTCGCCGGACGCCATGCGGGGCAGCCACTGGAGCTTCTGCTCCTCGCTGCCGAACCGGTGGATCGCGTACATGGCGAGCGAGCCCTGCACGGAGACCAGGGAGCGGATGCCGGAGTCGGCGGCCTCCAGCTCCAGACAGGCCAGGCCGTACTGCACGGCCGTCGCGCCGGCGCAGCCGTAGCCGGTCAGGGACATGCCGAGGGCGCCGATCCCGCCGAGTTCCCTCGCCAGCTCACGGATGCCGGGCAGCTCCCCCGCCTCGTACCACTCGGTGATGTGCGGCAGCACACGGTCCGCCGCCCAGGCCCGCACGGTGTCCCGCACGGCCAGGTCTTCCGGTTCCAGCAGGTCGTCGATCCCGAGCGGGTCGGCGGGATCGAAGGGGGGCAACTTCGAGGACGCGGACATGAGACACCCTCCGGCACAAGAAAACTAGCACTGCTAGTCACTTTTTGCGGCCGACGTTACGGTGCCGTGTCCCGCACGTCCAGTACGTCAGGCCGAGACGCGGGACTGCACCTCTTCCCTGGGCATCTCTTCCCTCGGCACTTCTTCCCTCGACGCCTCTCCCCGGGGCACCTCTTCCCTCGGCGCGGGCAGCTCCACCGGCGCCGCGGGCTCCCCGCACTGCATGATCCGCGGCAGCCGCAGCGCGATCACCGACCCCAGCAGCAACAGCCCGGCGCTGACCAGCAGCGTCACATGCAGCCCGTGCACGAAGGAGTCCCGTGCGGCCAGGCGCAGCGCGGCCCCGGTGTCGCCGCCGAGCCGCCCGGCGACGTCGTAGGCCTCGCCGATCGAGTGCCCGGCCGCGCGCGAGGCGTGCCGCGGGACGCCCGGCACCGACCGCAGCCCGGGGGCGTAGGCCGCGTTCATCACGCTGCCGAGCAGCGCGATGCCGATGCCGGCGCCGAGCTGGTACGACGTCTCGCCGATCGCGGCCGCGCCGCCGGCCTGGTCCGCCGGGGCCTCGCTGAGCATCGACTCGTACGCCCCGAAGAGCGTGGTCTCCAGGCCGAAGCCGAGCAGCACGAAACCGGACAGCAGCAGCGGGGCGTTGTCGCCGCCGCCCATCGCGGTGAGCGTCAGCACCGCGGCGGCGGTCAGCAGGAAGCCGGCGCACACCATCCGGCGCGGCCCGAAGCGGCGCAGCATCCGTGCGCCCGCGAGGCCCGCCGCCATCGCCGCGACGGTCAGCGGCAGCAGCCTGAGGCCCGTCCGCAGCGGCGACAGGCCGAGCACCAGCTGCAGATACTGCGCGGCGATCAGCTCCAGGCCGACCAGCGCGAGCATCGCCAGCACGATGCAGCCCACCGAGGTGCTGAACGCGGGCCGGCGGAACATCCGCAGGTCCACCAGCGGATGCGGCAGCCGCCGCTGACGCCGTACGAAGAAGAAGAGGAGGGCCGCGCCGATCAGCAGCGGCAGCACGGTGAAGGGGCTCGCCGGTGCCTCTCCGCCACCCAGCCGCTTCACCCCGAGGACGACACCGAACAGACCGCCGGCCGCCATCAGGGCGCCGGACACGTCCCAGGGACCGGTGCGCTCGCCCCGGGACTCGGGCAGCAGGATCCGGCCGACCGGCAGACTGACCAGCATCAGCGGGATGTTGACGAGGAAGACCGCGCCCCACCAGAAGTGCTCCAGCAGAAAGCCGCCGAGCAGCGGGCCGACCGCCGCGCCGACGGCCGCGACCGCGCTCCAGATGCCGATGGCGAGCGCGCGCTCGCGCCGGTCGGGGAAGACCTGGCGGAGGATCGACAGCGTGGCCGGCATGATCATGGCGCCGCCGACGCCGAGCAGCGCGCGGGCCAGGATGAGTGTCTCGGCGGTCGGCGCGAAGGCGGCCACGGCGGAGGCGACGCCGAAGAGGCCGTAGCCGAGCAGCAGGACGCGTCTGCGGCCGATCCGGTCGCCGAGCGTGCCGAAGAGGATCAGCAGCGAGGCGCAGACCAGTGGATAGACGTCGACGATCCAGAGCAGTTCTATGGCGCCGGGCCTGAGGTCCTCGGTGACGGCGGGGACCGCCACATGCAGCACGGTCGCGTCGAGAGCGACGAGCAGCAGGCTGACGCAGAGGACGACGAGGACGACCCAGCGGTTGGCGCCGGCCCCGGCCGCCGCCCGGTGGCGCGGCCGCATGGCGGCCGTGGTCGTCCCGGACATGTGCGTACCTCCCAGCTGATCCCTCGCGTGCGGCGGACGACGGGGCGGGGACTTCCCTGTCGTACGGCCGGAGAGGAGCGGTGTCTCCGGCCCGCTCGAACCCACGCGGGTGACTCGCCAGCGTACGCGAGTCCGCCGCGCGCACACGTGGCGGACCTCTCACACGCTCGACGGAACCCGTGTGGCGTACGCCACTTCATCTCCCCTTGACCACGCCCCGGGGACGATTCCGGTTCACCGGCCGTTCGATAATCGAGCCCGTGACCGTTCTTGACCTGCGCGCGGCCGAGCTCCGCGCCCCTCTGCTGCGCCGGGCGGCCCCGGCCCTGCTGGGCTATGCGGCGGTGCGCGCCCTGGGGCTGGTGGTGCTGGCGGTGTGGAGCGCCGCGCGCGGCACGAGCGCGTACACCTTGCTGACCGCGCGCTGGGACGCCCTCTGGTACACCCGGGTCGCCGAGCTGGGGTACGGCTACGAGGTACGGCTGCCGAACGGCGACGTCCACTCCAACCTGGCGTTCTTCCCGCTGCTGCCCTGGCTGGAGCGACTGCTGCACGCGGTCACGCCGCTGTCGTACGCGGACGCGGGGTTCACGGTCAGCCTGCTCGCGTCACTGGCCGCGGCGGCGGGGATCTTCGCGGTCGCGGACCGGGTGTACGGCCCCCGGGCCGGGCTCTGCGCGGTACTGCTGTGGGCCGTGTTGCCCGTGGGGATCGTGCAGTCGATGGCGTACAGCGAGTCGCTGTTCACGGCGCTCGCGGCCTGGGCGCTGTACGCGCTGCTGACCGGGCGGTGGGTGAGCGCCGGAGTGCTCGCGGCGCTGGCCGGGCTGACCCGGCCGGTGGGGGCGGCGGTGGTCGCTGCGGTGTGGGTCACGGGCGTGCTCTCCTTCGTACGGGACCGCCGCACGCCCGGCGCGCGGACGCCGGCCGGGCGCCGCGTCCTCGGCATGCTGCTCGCTCCGCTCGGAGCCGCCGGTTACGTCCTCTGGGTCGGGCACCGCACCGGCAAGGGTCCGCTCGGCTATCTGGACGTCCAGGCCGGCTGGCGCAACGGGTTCGACGGCGGCTATGCCTTCGCGCGTTTCGTGGCCGACAAGTTCACGTCATTTCCGTCCGCGCTCGCCGGCGCCGGCCTGATCGTCGGGGTCGCCCTGCTGCTGTGGCTCCACCTCACCGGCATCCGGCAGCGTCAGCCGGTCGCGCTGCTGGTGTACACGGGTGTCGTCCTCGCACTCGCCCTGTGCGCGTCGAGTTACTTCGGCTCCAAGCCCCGGCTGCTGCTGCCCGCCTTCCCGGTGCTGCTGCCGCTCGCCCGCGCCCTGGCCCGGTTGCGCACGCCGAAGTCCGTGCTGGTCACGGTGGTTCTGGCGGTCGTCGCGGCGGTCTACGGGGCGTTCTGGCTGAACGGCTCCGGTCCACCATGATCAACTTCTCCGGCCGGTGACGCCGTGGAGAATTCCGCGTCAGTACCGGGTTAACGCATTCATAAGCGCTATATAAACAACACCCGGCATGATCAAAGGAATTGATGGCGGCAAGGTCACGAGATTGCGGAATCCCCGGAATTCGAGCGATCCTTGAGAGCTTTGCCACATCACATCGTCATCACAAAGCCGCTGTTTCGACGGGGTGCACAGCTCACTCGCTGTAACGTCGATTGGGTGCGTACCGAACGAAACCTCACCCGTCGGCTGGACCGGGTGTTCGCCAGACTCGACCGTGAGCCGGAACGACCGGCCCACATCGATGTCCCGAGGATGAGCCGGCACCGGGTCGTTCTGTTCACGGCGACCCTGGCTTTCTACCTGGCGATCGTGTGGGCCGTCGTGATCACGTCCTGGCTGGTCCGGCTCGACTGGCAGGTCATGTTCTTCCGGCCGTACCAGCAGTGGCCGCAGATCCACGCCTTCCTCGACTACTACGTGGTGCTCGGCCAGCGCGGCCCCACCGCCGTGATGGTCGCGGCCTGGCTCGGCTGGCGCTCCTGGCGGCAGCACACGCTCCGCCCACTGCTGACCCTGGCCGCCTCGCTGCTGCTGCTGAACATCACGGTCGGCGCCGCCAAGTACGGGATGGGGCGCCTCGGTCCGCACTACGCGACCGTGATCGGCTCGAACGAAATGGGCCTGGGCGGCGATATATTCCCCAGCGGCCACACCGCCAACGCGGTGGTGACCTGGGGAATCCTGGCGTATCTGGCCTCCACTCCGCGGGCGCGCCGCTGGCTGTCGGCGCTGTCGGCGATCACCGCGCTCGGCGTCGGCCTCACCACCGTCTACCTCGGTACGCACTGGCTGAGCGACGTGCTGCTGGGCTGGGCCGCGGGTCTGCTGATCCTGCTCGCGCTGCCGTGGTGCGAGCCGCTGATCGCCCGGACCGAGGACTGGCTGTTCGACCTGCGCGACCGCTGGCGGGCCCGCCGCGGCCGGCCCGTGGCCGAACCGGTCGTCCCGGTCACCCCGGTGGTGCTCAAGCCGCGCAGCGCCGCGCCGGCCGGGCAGCCGTCCCCGGAGCGCGAGCCGGTCGCCTCGACGCGGGCCTCGCGGGGGCTGGCGCACCTGGCTCCCGGGCCGCACACGACCCGCTCGGAGCGCAGCCCGGTCACCCCGGTGGGCAGCCGCCGCCCGCCGCACACCGACCACCGCGTCCCACGCGGCACCTCCCAGCCGGCCCGCCCCCTGACGGGCGGCTGACACCCCCGACGACAGCGGGCCCCGGTACGCACAACCGCCCCGCAGCGCGACGAAGGCCCCGTCTCCCGTTCAGGAGCGGGGCCTTCGCCCTGTGTGCCGTCGGTGGGGCGTTCAGCCCTTCCAGGCGCGGGCCACCCGGCCGTCGCGCACCTCGAAGTTCAGCCGTCCCACCCGGTACTCCATGGTGATGATCGCGCCCGGCGGCAGCGACCGTACCGTCGACCAGCCCCGCTGCCGAGCGAGCCGCTCGGCGTCGGCGGCGTCGAGGCCGACGTAACCGTCCGGACTGTCCTGGGGCTCCGCCGGCGGAGTGGGGATCGATGCCATGCCACCAAGCTAGCAAGGTAAGAGGAACTTACGCACCGGGTCACACTTCTGTCACAGCTTCCCGGCCGGTGTTTCCGGCGAAACGGTTCACACGTACGAGGGTTTCCGCCGGGCTTGTCAGCGCAATCGAACGGAATTCACTACCCTCGCGCAGCCGCTTCGAAATACCCGGCGGAAAGCCGCCGTGGCAGGGATCGAGGCGCTTCCGGGACAGGATTCCCCCAGCAATCCGGCGCGATGTCACGACAGCTGACAGCGCATAGGAATTTTCACGGATTCAGCACAACAGCACCGACGCGGACAGCCGCCGCCCTCGGCGGGCGGCGGCTGTCCTGCGGGTGCTCGGCGCTCAGAGTGCCAGGCGCTGGCCGGGCACGATCAGGTTCGGGTCGTCGCCGATGACCTTCTTGTTGGCGGCGTAGATCCGCTGCCAGATGGTGCCGTGCCGTTCGGCGATGGCGCTCAGGGTGTCGCCCTCGCGGACGGTGTAGTCACCGCGCGAGGCGCCGCGGCCCTGGTGATTCTCCGCGCGTTCCGGCGTCTTCGCCGGGGCGGACCTCTCGGCCGGGGCGGACTTCGTCGTCACGCCCTTCGAGTCGGCTGTGGCGGACGCCGCACCGGAGGAACCGGTGTGGTCGGCCGCCGGAGCCGCGCCATAGGCTCCGGCGCGGCCCGAACAGACGGGCCAGGCGCCCCAGCCCTGGGCCTGCTGGACCTTGGTGGCGACGGCGATCTGCGCGCTCCTGGAGGCCTGGTCGGCCGTCGGGGCGTAGGCGGTGCCACCGTACGCGCGCCAGGTCGAGGCGGAGAACTGGAGTCCGCCGTAGTAGCCGTTGCCGGTGTTGATGTGCCAGTTGCCGCCGCTCTCGCACTGGGCGATGCGGTCCCACACCCCGTTGTCCGCCGCGGCGGCGTTGCCGGTCGCGGCCAGCAGCCCCAGCGGGGCGAGCAGCGCGGCTCCGGCGAGCGCGGCCGTCGTACGGCCCTTGCGGGCGCCGTCCTGACGAGCGGTGCTACGGGTGGTATCGGCACACTCGGACATGTAATTCCCTCTCCACGAACCCGGGATCCCCCAGGCGAGGCACGCCTCGCCGCGCATGAACGCGGTTCCTCGCGCCCGCCCCGTCCGCCGTGGACCGGTGCCGGCACATCTGCTGCCGGTGCCGGGCGGTGGACGTACCCGAGCGGTGCTCGCTGCACACGGCGGAGGAATCTAGGGAGAGTGACCCCCCGGAATCAACCAACTCCCCGTCCATCCAGGCCAGTTGGCGGTTACCGCAGGTAGCGGTGATTTTCGGCCACCCACTACATCCGCTGATTTCCTGATTTGTCGACCAGTCCCCGAAGTAATCTGTGATTCTCTTCACCCGTTCAAGCTCCTTGACCGGACGGGGAGTTGACGGTGAGTGGCCGATTCCGCACGACCGGTGACCGTGTGCGGCGGTTGGTGCGAACCGGTCCGCGTCGGGGCGTGACTCCCACCACAGGACGTCCGTTGTCTTCTTCATGAGCCCGGACACCCCGGGACTCATCGGCCGGGAGCCACCCTGCCGACCCAGCACCGCATCCCGAGGGAGCCACCGTGCCGCGCATGCTCGACGTGAGTGACGCCGTACGCGCCGAGATCGGCGACGAAGAAGCCGACCGGCTGCTCGCCGGAGAGAACGCCCCGGGCAGTTACGACTGCACCTCCTGCCGCACCCCGGGCGACTCCGAGCAGGAGCGCACCAGCACCGTTCTGTTCGTCGGCGACGAGACCGCCGTCCTCGCCTTCGCCCACGCCAGTTGCCTGCCCTCGCAGGTCGTCCAGGTCACCGAGGAGCAGTTGCAGGGTGCCGTGCGGTCCATCGGCGGTGTCACCGGCGAGGCCGCAGCCGCCGGCGAGCCGCAGAAGTCCGTGCCCGAGCAGGCGGTGCTCGGCGTGACCAGCGGACTCGTCCTGATCGAGGGCGAGTTGCACCCCGCGCTCGTCGTCGAGCCGACCACGCCGATCGTGCGCCCGGGCACCAGCGGGCCCGGTGACGACTTCCTTCCGCTGCTCATCGAGCAGGGGTACACGCCGATGACCGAGCTGACGTCCGTGCCGCCGGTGCTGCACGGCTGGTCGGTGCTGCTCGCCGTGGGCCAGCTGCACGCGGTGCTCCAGCCTTCGGCGAACGGCGGGCAGCCCGTGGCCTGGTGGCAGGCGCATCAGCCGCTGCAGGTGACCGACAGCTGGCGGGCCGCCGCCAACAAGCACCAGCAGGTGCTGATGTTCGCGGCACCTGTGGGGTCGATCGGGCGGCAGCCGAGGGAGGATCTGCTGCGGGAGTCTCTCGACAAGGCCGCGGCGGCCGGGAAGCTGGTGGCTGCGGCACTGCCTCTTGCGGGTACGTGACAGCCCCGCGCCCCCAAAAGCGGTTGCAGTGACCGCATCCCTTCAAAGGCGCCGTCGTTGGGACATACGTGCACGCATACGACACTCCCCCTCCACGCCGGTCCGCCTTCGCCTCCGTGCCGTCCGCCAGGGCCGCTCATGAGCCGTCGGGTGGGCTGTCGGCCACGCCGATCTACGACACGCTCTACGCGGAGTGGGTCAGGACCTTCCGTACGCTGCCGGGTGACCGCAGCGGTGAGGAGGAGCTGAGGTTCAGCGCCTTCGGGAATCTGCCGGGTGCGGGCTCCTACGGGGGCCCTCGCTCGGGGTCGTTCAGCAGCTCGTACAGCGCCTACAGCGCCGGGGCCTACAGCGCGCGGCAGCAGTCGCAGTCGCAGTGGCAGCGGGTCGGCACGGTCGGCCGGCCGCAGCCGCAGGAGACCGGGATGCACTACGTGGCCCCGGCAGCACTGCCGCCGGGGCCACGCCGGGGCGTGTGAAATGCGACAGGGCGGCCCCCGACCTTTCGGTCGGGGGCCGCCCTGTGCGTCGTAGCGGTACTACTTCTTCGCGGTACTACTTCTTCTTCGCGCCGCGCTTCTCGCGCACCCGCACCGAGATGTGGATCGGGGTGCCCTCGAAGCCGAACTCCTCGCGCAGCCGGCGCTCGATGAAGCGGCGGTAGCCCGCCTCGATGAAGCCGGAGGCGAAGAGGACGAAGCGCGGGGGCTTGGTGCCGGCCTGGGTGCCGAACAGGATGCGCGGCTGCTTGCCACCGCGGACCGGGTGCGGGTGGGCCGAGACCAGCTCGCCGAGGAAGGCGTTGAGGCGGCCGGTGGGGACGCGCGTCTCCCAGCCGGCCAGGGCGGTCTCGATCGCCGGGACCAGCTTCTCCATGTGGCGGCCGGTGCGCGCCGAGACGTTCACCCGGGGCGCCCAGGCGACCTGGCCGAGCTCGGTCTCGATCTCCCGCTCCAGGTAGTAGCGGCGCTCCTCGTCGAGGGTGTCCCACTTGTTGTAGGCGAGGACCAGGGCGCGGCCCGCCTCGACGGCCATCGTGACGATCCGCTGGTCCTGCACCGAGATGCTGTCGGCGGCGTCGATGAGGACGACCGCGACCTCGGCCTTCTCCACGGCCGCCGCGGTGCGCAGGGAGGCGTAGTAGTCGGCGCCCTGCTGGAGGTGGACGCGCTTGCGGATGCCGGCGGTGTCCACGAACTTCCAGGTCTTGCCGCCGAGTTCGATCATCTCGTCGACCGGGTCGCGGGTGGTGCCCGCCAGCTCGTTGACGACGACGCGCTCCTCGCCGGCCACCTTGTTCAGCAGGGAGGACTTGCCGACGTTGGGGCGGCCGATGAGCGCGATACGGCGGGGGCCGCCGATGGCGCCGGCGCCGAAGGTCTGCTCGGGTGCCTCGGGCAGCGCCTCCAGGACGGCGTCCAGCATGTCGCCGGTGCCGCGGCCGTGCAGGGCGGAGACGGGGTGCGGCTCGCCGAGGCCCAGGTTCCACAGGTACGCCGCGTCGGCCTCGCCGCTCGGGCCGTCGACCTTGTTGGCGCACAGCACGACGGGCTTGCCGGCCTTGCGCAGCAGCCGGACGACCGCCTCGTCGGTGTCGGTCGCGCCGACCTTGGCGTCCACGACGAAGACGACCGCGTCGGCCGCCTCGATCGCGTACTCGGCCTGGGCGGCGACGGAGGCGTCGATGCCGAGGACGTCCTGCTCCCAGCCGCCGGTGTCGACGACCTTGAAGCGGCGGCCCGCCCACTCGGCCTCGTAGGTCACGCGGTCGCGGGTGACGCCCGGCTTGTCCTCGACGACCGCCTCGCGGCGGCCGATGATCCGGTTCACCAGGGTCGACTTGCCGACATTGGGGCGGCCGACGACGGCGAGCACGGGCAGCGGGCCGTGACCTGCCGCTTCGATGGCGCCCTCGACGTCCTCGATGTCGAAGCCCTCTTCCGCGGCGAGCTCCATGAACTCCGCGTACTCGGCGTCGCCGAGAGCCCCGTGGTCGTACTCGTGCTCAGCCGAGTCGCCGGGCTGGATGTCGTCGTTCATGTAGTCCGTACCTCGTCGTTCATCGTGGTGATCGGTGGACCGTCCCGGTTCGTACCGGCTGATCCACTACTCAAGTGTCGCCTAGCGCCCGGTCAGGCGCCTGGCGTTTTCCAGGTGGCTGGTGAGCTGCTTCTGGATGCGCTCGGTCGCCTCGTCCAGCGCCTTGCGCGTACGCCGCCCCGTGCCGTCGCCCGCGTCGAACGGGTCGCCGAAGACGACGTCGACACGGGAGCGCAGCGGGGGCAGCGCCTTTATCAACCGTCCGGGCTGCTCCGCGCTTCCCAGCACCGCGACGGGCACGATCGGCGCCCCGCTGCGTACGGCGAAGTAGGCGAGCCCGGCCCGCAGCGCGGCGAAGTCGCCCTCGCCGCGGGTGCCCTCCGGGAAGATGCCCAGCACGCCGCCGGCCTCAAGGACGCCGAGGGCCTGGCTGATGGCGGTGCGGTCGGCGGAGGCGCGGTCCACCTTCAGCTGGCCGATGCCGGTCAGGAAGGAGCCCAGCGGGCCGACGAACGCCTCCTGCTTGATCAGGAAGTGCGTCGGCCGGGGTGCCACGCCCATGACCATCGGGCCGTCGATGTTGTGGGAGTGGTTCACCGCGAAGATCGCCGGGCCGGTGGCCGGCACCTTCCAGGCGCCGAGCACCCTCGGCTGCCACAGGCCGTACATCAGGCCGACGCCGATGCGCCGCCCGACCTCGGCGCCCTTCGCGGAGGGCACGGACGGCTGGGTCACTTCCCCGCCCGCTTCTCCTCGACCAGGGTGACGACGCACTCGATGACCTGGGCGAGGGTGAGCTCGGTGGTGTCCACCTCGACCGCGTCGTCCGCCTTGGCGAGCGGCGAGGTCGTGCGGGAGGAGTCGGCCGTGTCCCGCTTGATCAGGGCCTCGCGGGTGGCGTTGATGTCGGCGCCCTTCAGCTCGCCGTTGCGGCGGGCCGCGCGGGCCTCCGGGGAGGCGGTGAGGAAGATCTTCACGTCGGCGTCCGGCAGGACGGTCGTACCGATGTCCCGGCCCTCGACCACGATGCCGTGCTCCGCGCCGGCGGCGATCGAGCGCTGCAGCTCGGTGATCAGCGCGCGCACCTCGGGCACCGCGCTGACCGCGCTGACCTTGGAGGTGACCTCCTGGGTGCGGATCGGGCCGGCCACGTCCACGCCGTCGACCGTGATGGTCGGCTTGTCGGGGTCGGTGCCGGAGACGATCTCCGGCTTGCCCGCGACGGCGGCGACGGCGGTCGGGTCCTCCAGGTCGATGCCGTTGGTCACCATCCACCAGGTGATCGCCCGGTACTGGGCGCCGGTGTCCAGGTAGCTCAGGCCGAGCTGCGCGGCCACGGCCTTCGACGTGCTCGACTTGCCCGTACCGGAGGGGCCGTCGATCGCGACGATCACGGGCTTGGCGGTCGGGGCGGCGCCGTTTTCCACGGAGGGACACCTTCCTGGTGCGGTGTGGGCGGGGTGCGGGGAGCGAGAGCGCCCTGCACAAGGTTACTGGGTGCGGGTGACCCGAACGGACGACCGCCGTTCGGCGCAGGGTGCCCCTACTGCCGCAGCGCCCAGCCCCGCTCCCGCAGCGCCTCCTTCAGCACCGCCGCCGCCTTCGGCTCGACGGAGAGCTGGACCAGACCGGCCTGCTGCCCGGTGGCGTGCTCGATGCGGACGTCCTCGATGTTGACCCCGGCCCGTCCCGCGTCGGCGAAGATGCGGGCCAGCTGGCCGGGCTGGTCGTCGATGAGGACGACGACGGTCTCGTACACGCGCGGGGCGCTGCCGTGCTTGCCGGGTACCCGCACCTGGCCCGCGTTGCCGCGGCGCAGCATGTCCTCGATGCCGGCGGTGCCCTTGTGCCGCTCGGTCTCGTCGGCGGACTGCAGGGCGCGCAGGGCCCGTACGGTCTCGTCCAGGTCGGCGGCGACGTCGGAGAGCAGGTCGGCGACCGGACCGGGGTTCGCGGACAGGATGTCGATCCACATGCGCGGGTCGGAGGCGGCGATCCGGGTCACGTCCCGGATGCCCTGCCCGCACAGCCGTACGGCGGCCTCCTCGGCGTGTTCCAGGCGCGCGGCGACCATGCTGGACACCAGGTGAGGCATGTGGGAGACGAGGGCCACGGCGCGGTCGTGGGCGTCGGCGTCCATGACGACCGGTACGGCCCGGCAGTGCGAGACCAGCTCCAGAGCGAGGTTCAGCACCTCGGTGTCGGTGTCCCGGGTCGGGGTCAGCACCCAGGGACGGCCCTCGAAGAGGTCACCGGTCGCGGCCAGCGGGCCGGACTTCTCCCGGCCGGACATGGGGTGGGTGCCGAGGTACGCCGACAGGTCCAGGCCGAGCGCCTCCAGCTCGCGGCGCGGGCCGCCCTTGACGCTGGCCACGTCCAGGTAGCCGCGGGCCACGCCCCGGCGCATGGCGTCGGCGAGCACGCCGGCCACGAGCGCGGGCGGGGCGGCCACGAGCGCGAGGTCGACCGGTCCGTCGGGGGCCTCGTCGGTGCCGGCGCCCAGCGCGGCCGCCGTACGGGCCTGCTGGGGGTCGTGGTCGGCGAGGTGGACGGTGACGCCGCGCTGGACGAGGGCCAGGGCGGCGGAGGTGCCGATGAGGCCGGTGCCGATGACGAGTGCGGTTCTCACTGGGCGATGTCCTTGCGCAGGGCGGCCGCGGCGCCGAGGTAGACGTGGTTGATGTCGGCGCGGGGCCTGTCGGACTCGATGTGGGCGAGGATCCGTACGACCCGGGGCATGGCGCCCTCGATGTCGAGTTCCTGGGCGCAGATCAGCGGGACGTCCACGATGCCGAGCTTGCGGGCGGCGGCGGCCGGGAAGTCGCTGTGCAGGTCGGGGGTGGCCGTGAACCAGATGCTGATGAGGTCGTCGGCGGTCAGTCCGTTGCGCTCCAGGACGGCGGTGAGCAGGGTTCCGACCTGCTCGTCCATGTGCCCGGCCTCGTCCCGCTCCAGTTGGACGGCCCCACGGACCGCTCGTACCGCCACGGTGCTGCTCCTTGCTGACATCCGGATCTGTCGTTGGTCCGTCCAGCGTAGTCAGCCCGTGCGGGCCGGGCGCACGGCGCCCGATCGCTGAGACGATGCCAAAAGTCCGGTATCGACCGATTGAGACATCTGTACGGAGGCTGGCATGGCCGAGGACGTGAAGCGGCGGGCGGTTCTGGTGACGGGCGCGGCGGTGGCACTCGCCGTACCCGTGACGGCGTGCGGGAGCGGCAACAAGAGCGGCGGCAGCGTCAAGAGCCCCAGCAGCGCAGAGAGTGGAAACACGGTGAGCGGAAGCGGCGTCAAGACCGCCGGCACCGGAAAGGACCTGGGCAAGACGAGCGACATCCCGGAGGGCGGCGGCAAGGTCTTCAAGGATCAGAAGGTCGTCGTCACGCAGCCCTCCAAGGGCAACTTCAAGGCCTTCTCGGCGATCTGCACCCACCTGGGCTGCACGGTGAACAGGGTCGCGGACGGCACGATCGACTGCCCGTGTCACGGCAGCAAGTTCCACATCGCCGACGGCACGGTGGCGCACGGCCCGGCGAAACGGCCACTGCCCGGGAAGGCGATCAAGGTGCAGGGAAATTCGATCAAACTCGCGTGAGGGTCCGCGTACGCTCCGGGCATGGAGCCCGAAGCCCTGGTGCGCGACCACACGATCTACGCCTGTGTCATGGGGTCCCGGGCGTTCGGCCTGGCCACGGACGCGAGCGACACCGACCGGCGGGGCGTGTTCCTCGCCCCCACTCCCCTGTTCTGGCGGTTCGAGAAGCCGCCGGCGCATGTGGAGGGGCCGGGCGAGGAGGAGTTCTCCTGGGAGCTGGAGCGGTTCTGCGAGCTGGCGCTGCGCGGCAATCCGAACATCCTGGAATGCCTGCACTCGCCGCTGGTGGAGCACATGGACGACACCGGCCGGGAGCTGCTGTCCCTGCGCGACGCCTTCCTCTCCCGGAAGGTCTACGACACCTTCACCGGCTACGCCGTCGGCCAGCGCCGCAAGCTGGACGCCGACGTACGCAGGACCGGCGCCCCGCGCTGGAAGCACGCCATGCATCTGCTGCGCCTGCTGATGACCGCCCGCGATCTGCTGCGCACCGGCGAGCTACGGATCGACGTCGGCGACCGGCGCGAGTGGCTGCTGGCGGTGAAGCGGGGCGAGGTCGCCTGGGCGGAGATCGAGTCCCGCATGGCCCGGCTGGCGGCACAGGCGGAGCAGGCCCTGCACCGCACCCCGCTGCCGGCGGAGCCGGACCACGCGCGCGTGGCGGGTTTTCTGTTCCGGGTGCGCCGGGACTCAGCCGTGCAGCCGCACACGGACCACGAAGTCGTGCAGGGCGTCGTACGCGGTGGGCGCGTCGGGGAGGGCTGAGGCGGCCTGGGCCTCGTCGAGCAAGGCGTGCAGCCGCTCCACATCGGCCTCCACGCGCGCGTGGGCGACCTCGGCGGTGCCGTGCTCCCGCTCCGCCTTGGCGGCTATCAGCTCGGGCAGATAGCCGGGGGCGTCGATCTCGTCCAGCAGCGTGGGCAGATGGGCCTGGACCTCGGCGCTGCGCATGAGGTGGATGCCGGTGAGCAGCACCCGGAACGTGTAGAGCAGCGGCTTGAGTTCGCCGGTCTTCTCGAACAGCCGCCACTGGGTCACCGCGAACCCGCGGTAGTGGTGGGCGTGGTGGCCGGTAAGGACACCGGGCGCCAGCGCGGCCAGCTCCCGGTGCGTGTCGCCGGTGTGCACGACCAGGGGCGACAGCAGCTGCTCCAGCACATAGCCGTTGCGCCGGAGCATCAGCCGTACGAACTTGCGCAGGTCGTGGGTGACGAGGTCCAGCTCGACACCGAACCGCACCCAGGCCCGCGAGCGGGTCTCCTCCGGCTCGCGCAGGCCGACGAGGGCGGCGGCGGGGAGCAGATGGACGCCGCGAAGGTCCACGTCGGAGTCCTGCGAGGGGAAGCCGTAGAGGTGGGCTCCGGAGACGGTCGCGAACAGCAGCGGGTCGGGCTGTTCGGCGACCACGGGCGCGAGGTCGAGGTCTTCGATCATGGACCTAAGCGTCCCAGAGCGCTCCGAGCGCCGACAGGTCCCCTCGGTACTCGATCCGCCCGGCCCAGTCGGCGGGCCAGGCGTCCGCGCCCAGCCAGGCTCCCGCGAAGGCGCCGGTGAGGCAGGCGATGGAGTCGGAGTCGCCGGAGGAGCAGGCGGCCCGGCGCAGGGCGGTGACGGGCTCGTCGGGGAAGAGCAGGAAGCACAGCAGCCCGGTGGCGAGGGCCTCCTCGGCGATCCAGCCGGCCCCGGTGGCCAGGCACGGGTCGGTCTCCGGGGAGGCGGTCCGCACGGCCTCCTGGAGCCGGTCGAGGACCGCGAGGCACTCGTCCCAGCCGCGCGCGATGAAGTGTTCGGCGCTGGGGTCCTGGGCGCGGGTCCACAGGTCGCCGAGCCAGGTGTGGTCGTAGTGCGTGCGGTGGTCGAGCGCGTACGAGCGCAGCTGTCCGACGAGCCCCGCCGGATCCGTCCCCCGGGCGAGCAGGTGGACGGCGTGGGCGGTGAGGTCGGAGGCGGCGAGCGCGGTGGGGTGGCCGTGGGTGAGCGCGGCCTGCAACTGGGCGGCGCCGGAGCGCTGGGCGTCGCTCAGGCCGGGGGCGAGCCCGACCGGGGCGACGCGCATGTTGGCCCCGCAGCCCTTGGAGCCGGTCTGGCTGGCGTCCTGCCACGGCCGCCGCTCCTCGACGAGCAGGTTGCACGCGGTCAGGCAGGTGTTGCCCGGGGCCCGGTTGTTCTCGGGCGAGTGGAACCAGTCCACGAACTCCTCGCGCAGCGGCCGCTCCAGCCGCTTGGGCGCGAGGTAGCCGCGTTCCGTGGCCGTGCGCAGGGCCCGCCCGACGGCGAGGGTCATCTGGGTGTCGTCGGAGACGAAGGCCCGCTTCGGCAGCTCCATCTCCCGCCAGGGCCCGCACTTGGCGAGGATCGAGGGCACGTCGTTGAATTCGGTCGGGAAGCCGAGGGCGTCCCCGAGAGCGAGGCCGATCAGCGCCCCGGTGGCCGCGCGCTTGGACATAGAAACACCATCCCCCTTTATCGTCACGTTGACAGTAAAGGGGGATGGTGATCAGGCGCAAGCGATCAGAGTTCGACTTCCTTCATCAGCATGCCGACCTCGGTGTTGGACAGCCGGCGCAGCCAGCCCGACTTCTGGTCGCCCAGGGTGATCGGACCGAAGGCGGTGCGCACCAGCTTCTCGACCGGGAAGCCGGCCTCGGCCAGCATGCGGCGGACGATGTGCTTGCGGCCCTCGTGGAGGGTCACCTCGACCAGATAGTTCTTGCCGGTCTGCTCGACGACCCGGAAGTGGTCCGCGCGCGCGTACCCGTCCTCCAGCTGGATGCCGTCCTTGAGCTTCTTGCCCAGGTCGCGCGGGATCGGGCCGACGATCGCGGCGAGGTAGGTCTTCTTCACGCCGTACTTCGGGTGCGTGAGGCGGTGCGCCAGCTCGCCGTGGTTGGTGAGCAGGATGACACCCTCGGTCTCGGTGTCCAGCCGGCCGACGTGGAAGAGCCGCGTCTCACGGTTGGTGACGTAGTCACCGAGGCACTGGCGCCCCTCCGGGTCCTCCATGGTGGAGACGACACCGGCGGGCTTGTTCAGCGAGAAGAACTGGTACGACTGCGTCGCGACCGTCAGGCCGTCGACCTTGACCTCGTCCTTCTCCGGGTCGACGCGGCGGCCCTGCTCGGTGACGATCTCGCCGTTCACCTCGACCCTGGCCTGCTCGATCAGCTCCTCGCAGGCCCGCCGGGAGCCGTAGCCCGCGCGCGCGAGGACCTTCTGCAGCCGCTCGCCCTCCTGCTCGGCGCCCGGGAAGGTCTTGGGCAGCTTGATGTCCTTCTTGCCGGCGTAGCGCTCGCGGTTGCGCTCCTCGACGCGTGTCTCGTACTCGCGCGAACGCGCCGGAGCCGTACGGCCACGCCCGCCGCCCTGCTGGGACTGCTTGGGGCCGCCCTTGGCGCCGCCCCGCGCGGAGCCGCCGCGCCCGGACTTGGGGCCGTCCTGGGAGGCGCCGGGGCCCACGTCGTAGCGGCGCTCCTCGGGGCGGGGCTTGCGGGGACGGCCCTGCCCCTGCCGCTCGTCCCGGTTGTTGCCGGCGCCGCGGTAGTTCCCGCGTCCGCCACTCTTGCCGCTGCCGCTGCTTCGCATCAAAGTTCCGTCTTAGTCGTCTGCGTCCTCTACGCCGGGCGCGTCGGGCGCGTCCGGGTCGAACGACGGGACTCCTTCCTGGGTCTCGGCCTCGATCGCCTCCGCCTCCGGGAGGAAGGGCGCGAGCTCCGGAAGCTCGTCCAGGCCGCGCAGGCCCATCCGCTCCAGGAAGTAGTTCGTCGTCCTGTACAGGATCGCACCTGTTTCGGGTTCCGTGCCCGCCTCCTCGACCAGACCGCGCTGGAGCAGGGTGCGCATCACACCGTCGCAGTTGACCCCGCGTACGGCGGAGACGCGGCTGCGGCTGACCGGCTGGCGGTAGGCGACCACCGCGAGGGTCTCCAGCGCGGCCTGGGTGAGCCGGGCGGTCTGGCCGTCCAGGACGAGCCGTTCGACGGCGGGCGCGTAGGCGGCGCGGGTGTAGTAGCGCCAGCCGCCCGCGACGAACCGCAACTCGAAGCCGCGGCCCTGTACGGCGTACTCGTCGGCCAGTTCCCGCAGCGCGTCCGCGACCTGCCGTCTGGGCCGCTCCAGCAGCTTCGCCAGATGCTCCTCGGTCGCGGGCTCGTCGACGACCATGAGCATGGCCTCCAGGGCGGGCTTGAGGTCGAGGTCGGCGACGGTCCGCAGCCCGGCCGGGACCTCGGCGGTCTCCTCGCTCATGCCTTCTTCTCCTTCTTGGGCTCCTCCGGCGGCCGGTCGAACTCGTCGGTGACCATCGGCGCCGCGTCCGTGTCCCCGCCGGTCCAGCGCACCAGCAGCTCTCCGAGCGCGGCCTCCTGCTCCAGGGCGACGGCCTTCTCGCGGTACAGCTCCAGCAGCGCGAGGAACCGGGCGACGACGGTGAGGGTGTCGTCGGTGTCCTCGACCAGCGCCCGGAAGCTGGCCTCGCCCAGCTCCTTCAGCCTGGCGACCACGATCCCGGCCTGCTCCTGCACGCTGACCAGCGGGGCGTGGATGTGGTCGATGTAGACCTGCGGTTTGGGCTTGGGCTGCATGGCCTTGACCGCGAGCCTGGCGAAGCCCTCGGGGCCGATGCTGATGACGACCTCGGGCAGCAGCTCTGCGTGCTGGGGTTCCAGGCCGACGGTACGGGGCCACCGGCGGGCCTCCTCGTCGAGCCGCCGGTTGAAGATGTCCGCGATCTGCTTGTACGCGCGGTACTGCAGCAGCCGCGCGAACAGCAGGTCCCGGGCCTCCAGCAGCGCCAGGTCGGCCTCGTCCTCGACCTCGGCGGCGGGCAGCAGCCGGGCGGCCTTCAGATCGAGCAGCGTGGCGGCCACGACGAGGAACTCGGTCGTCTGATCCAGGTCCCAGTCCGGCCCCATGGCCCGGATGTGCGCCATGAACTCGTCGGTGACCTTCGACAGGGCGACCTCGGTGACGTCCAGCTTGTGCTTGGAGATCAGCTGGAGGAGGAGGTCGAAGGGGCCCTCGAAGTTGGCGAGGCGGACCTTGAAGACGCCGTCGGAGGCGGACTCGCCCTCACCGGGCTCGGGCTCGGTCGGCCGCGCTCGCGCCCCGCGCCGACCGGACTCCGCTCCGGCCGGCGGCCCCGGCTCGATGCTCCCCGCGGGCTCGCTCTGCGCCGCAGGCTCGGCGCCGGGCTCCGCCACGGACATACGCCCGGAGTCGTCTCCCGCCTCCGGCCGCGGCTCGGCGCCAGGCTCCGGCGTCTCCGGCGGCGCCGACAGCGGCGCGGGGTCGGGCACGTCGGCAGCCAGGCGTTCTTGAGGCGGTGTCGCCGCGTGTTCCGTGACCGGCTCGGCGTCCGGGACGAGTTCGGCCCGCGGCACCCCCGGCCCCCGACCCAGCGCACGTCGGCGTCCGGCAGCGGGGCCGGAGGCGGGCGCGGAGGCGGGAACGTCGGACGAGGTCATGGCCCCCGCAGGCTACCGCTACCGCCCTCGCAGCCGTCGTACGAGGATGCTCGCGTCCCCGCGGGACTCCAGGTCGGCGAGGACCACGGCCACCGCTTCGCGGACGATGCGCCCGCGGTCCACCGCCAGCCCGTGCTCACCCCGGAGCACCAGGCGGGCGTGCTCCAGGTCCATCAGTTCCTCGGCGGAGACGTACACGGTGATCTTCTCGTCGTGCCGCTCGCGCCCGCTGGGCCGACGGGCCGCCGCCCGCCCCTTCTTGCGCGGCTGAGCGGCCGCGGCGGAGCCGTCCTGTGCCGCCTGCCGACGCGCCGGGCGGGTGCGGGACTCGCCGGCCCCGTCCTGCTCGGCCTCCGCGGCGACATGCTCCGCGCCCTCGCCGTCGCCGCCCTGGACGGGCACCGACTGCGGTGCGTCCTCGGCGGCGGCCACGTCGTCGCTCTCCCCCGCGGGAGACGGCACCCGGGCCTCACCGTTGGCCCCGCGGCGGGGAGTCGACGGCTGCAGCGCCGTCCCCCCTGTCGTACGGAAGAGTTCGTCGGCCCCGGGCAGACTCACTCGGCGTGACACCGGGCGAGCACCTCCCTGGCGAGCTGGCGATAGGCGGCGGCACCGACGGAGTTGGAGGCGTAGGTGGTGATGGGCTCACCGGCGACCGTGGTCTCCGGGAAGCGGACCGTGCGGCCGATGACCGTGTGGTAGACGTGGTCGTCGAACGCCTCGACGACACGGGCCAGGACCTCGCGGCTGTGGACCGTGCGCGAGTCGTACATCGTGGCGAGGATGCCGTCCAGCTCCAGCTCGGGGTTGAGCCGCTCCTGGACCTTCTCGATGGTCTCGGTCAGCAGCGCCACACCGCGCAGCGCGAAGAACTCGCACTCCAGCGGCACGATCACCTTGTGCGCGGCCGTGAGGGCGTTGACGGTGAGCAGGCCGAGCGAGGGCTGGCAGTCGATGACGATGTAGTCGTAGTCGTCCATCAGCGGCTTCAGGGCGCGCTGGAGGGTCGACTCGCGGGCGACCTCGGAGACCAGCTGGACCTCGGCGGCCGACAGGTCGATGTTGGAGGGCAGCAGGTCCATGTTGGGGACCGCCGTCTTCAGCAGGACCTCGTCCGCCGACATGCCCCGCTCCATGAGCAGGTTGTAGACGGTCAGGTCCAGCTCCATCGGGTTGACGCCGAGGCCCACCGACAGCGCGCCCTGCGGGTCGAAGTCCACGAGCAGCACGCGCCGGCCGTACTCCGCGAGCGCGGCACCCAGGTTGATGGTCGACGTCGTCTTGCCGACGCCGCCCTTCTGGTTGCACATCGCGATGATCTTCGCGGGGCCGTGGTCGGTCAGCGGGCCGGGGATCGGGAAGTACGGCAGCGGGCGTCCGGTCGGGCCGATGCGCTCGCGGCGCTGGCGGGCCGCGTCGGGCGCGAGCGTGGCCGCGTACTCCGGATCGGGCTCGTACTCGGCGTCGGGGTCGTAGAAGTGCCCCTCGGGCAGTTCGTCGTAGTCGGCGAAGTGGTTGTGGGGCGCGCCACTTCCGTCGCCGGCCATGGCGTTCACGTGATGGCCATCCATGCTCTGGTGTGCTGTCCGGGCGGTCTGCGGACCCGGACTCTGGTGGGCTGCGAAGGTGCGCACAGCTACGGAGCCGACAGCCTCGAATCCCGCGGAGCCCTGGCCCCGTACAGGCATTCCTGGTTGACCACCCCCGGGAGAAAATGTCGACTCATTCACAAGTCGTCTTACCTCCTTGGTGACCAGGAAACTTCTAGACAAGGTCAGCGTGGCACCATGCCGACGGTTGGCGACTCTATGGCGTGTCGGCGGTTCGCAGCAACACAATCCGCCGGACCCGGCACGATGTGTCGGCAATGAAACATCTCGCTGTCAAGGGCGTACGGCCGTCGCACAGCAGGTTTCACCGGTGTGCGAATCGGTCGAAGGGTTACGTTCGAGGCGAGTTGACCGAGAGCCGCAAAGTGACCATACACACATCCGGCCGGACCTTGTCGGGCAAGGTCCGGCCGGGTGCGCGCAGTTGACGAGCCGTGTTGACGAATCGCCTTGTGGATCAGCCGAGCAGGGACTCCAGCTCGACGTGCTCCAGGCCGTGGGCCTCGGCGACCTCCTTGTAAACGACCTTGCCGTCATGGGTGTTGAGACCCTTGGCGAGCGCGGCGTCGCGGCGCAGCGCCTCGACCCAGCCGTTGTTGGCCAGGGAGACGATGTACGGCAGCGTCGCGTTGGTGAGGGCGTTGGTGGAGGTGTTGGGCACCGCGCCCGGCATGTTGGCGACGCAGTAGAAGACCGAGTTGTGCACCGTGAAGGTCGGCTCGGCGTGCGTGGTGGGGCGGGAGTCCTCGAAGCACCCGCCCTGGTCGATCGCGATGTCGACAAGGACACTTCCGGGCTTCATGCGGGCCACCAGCTCGTTGGTGACGAGCTTCGGGGCCTTGGCGCCCGGGATGAGGACGGCACCGATGACGAGGTCGGCCTCCAGGACGGCCTTCTCCAGCTCGAAGGAGTTGGACATGATCGCCTTGACCTTCGTACCGAAGATCTTGTCGGCCTCGCGCAGCTTGTTGATGTCGCGGTCGAGCAGGGTGACGTCGAAGCCCATGCCGACGGCGACCTGGGTGGCGTTCCAGCCGGAGACACCGCCACCGATGACGACGGCCTTGGCCGGGGTCACGCCCGGGACACCGCCCGGCAGGACGCCACGGCCGCCGGCCGCGCGCATCAGGTGGTAGGCGCCGACCTGCGGGGCCAGCCGGCCCGCGACCTCGGACATCGGAGCGAGCAGCGGCAGGGCGCGGTTCGGCAGCTCGACGGTCTCGTAGGCGATGGCCGTGGTACCGGACTCGATGAGCGCGTCCGTGCACTCCTTGGAGGCGGCCAGGTGCAGGTAGGTGAAGAGGATCTGGTCCTTGCGCAGGCGGTGGTACTCCTCCGCGATGGGCTCCTTGACCTTCAGCAGCAGGTCGGCGGCGGCCCAGACCTCGTCGGCGGTGTCCAGGATCCCGGCACCGGCGGCCACGTACTCGTCGTCCGTGATCGAGGAGCCGAGGCCGGCGCCGCGCTCGATGACGACCCGGTGGCCGTTGCGCACCAGCTCGTGCACACCGGCGGGGGTGATGGCCACCCGGAACTCGTTGTTCTTGACCTCGCGGGGGATGCCGACCTTCACGTCGATCACGGTCCTTGGCTCAGAGGGTATGGGGGGTGCATTACAAGACATACCCGGGCATGCAGGGCACACCGGGAGACACCGCAGGAGAACGTGCGGCAGAGCCAGTTTAATGAAGGCGTTCCGCGTGTCTAGCCTTTCATTGCATCAATCTTCACTGGATGTACTACGGATTTCGCAGGCGTTCCTGTCTTGTTCCGCCCTTGTGTCGCCCTCCGGGGCCTCCTCACCCAGCATGCGCTCGGCCGCCGTGCGGTGCAGTCGAGCGGTGGTGGAGTCACCGAGGTGCTCCAGGGTGTCGGCAAGCCGGAGGTGCAGCGCGGCCTGCAGCCGGACGTCCTCCGCGCGCCGCGCCCACTCCACCGCCTCCTGGCAGGTGCGCAGCGACTCCTCGAACCGTCCGGCGTACTCCTGCACCCGGGCCAGCTCGCTCAACGCCCGCGCGTGGGCGGCGACATCACCGCCCTTGCGGTAGCCGGCGACGGCCGCCCGCCAGTTCCTCAGTGCCTCGCCGTAGCGGCCCGCGTAGGTGTGGGCGGTGGCGATCCGGCCGTACAGCCGGGCGGCCTGCTCGCGCTCGCCCCGGGCCAGCCGGTCGGCCAGGGCCCGGCCGAACCAGTCGGCGGCCCGGTCGTGGTCCCCCAGCTCCTGGTACGCGCCGCCTACGGATTCCATCGCGCGGCCGGTCGCGTACGGGTCGTTCGCCTCGCGTCCGGCGTCCAGCGCCGCGCGATACCGGGCCAGTGCGTCCCGGGTGCGGCCGGTCTGGGCGTCCACGTCGCCCAGGTTCAGCAGGGCGGCGGCCTTCTCGCGGGGCAGCCCGCGCCGCTCGGCGACATCGAGGACGAGGTTGTGCACGCCGTACAGGTCGGCCGCGGCCGCCTGGGTGCCCTCGTGCGCCACCAGGGCCCTGACCAGCTGGGACATCAGCCGGCGGGCGAGCGTGTCCAGCTCGCCGTCGGCCACCGCGAGCCGCGCGGACGCCAGCAGGGCGGGCCGGCGGATGCGCAGCCAGTCGGCGGCCGCCCGGGGGCTGGGGAAGCGCACCTCGCGGGGCATGGCGTTCAGCTTCTCGCGGGCCTGCGGACTGTCGGTCTCGGTGATCGCCCGGCAGGCCTGCAGCAGCCGTACCGTCCGCTCCAGCATCCGGGCCCGCGCCAGCTGGCGCTCCGCGGGCCGCTCCTGGCTCTCGGCGAGGGCGCGCACCAGCGGGTGCAGGCAGCCGGGGATCTCGTACTGGGGCAGCGGGGAGTCCACCGCGTGCAGCAGGCCGAGGGCGACGAGGTCGTCCAGGATCGTGCGGGCCGAGCCGACCGAGCAGCCCGCGAGGGCCGAGGCGGTGTGCGGGTCGGCCGGCCCGGCCGGGGCGAGCGCGAGCAGCCGCAGGATCCGGGCGGCCGTGGCGGGCAGCTCGTCGTACATCTGCCGGAAGACCCGGGCGAGCGGGGTGCCGTCCGTGCCGTCGTCGGTGGCCGCGTGCAGCCGTTTGGCGAGGTCGGAGACGGCGGCCTGGGGGCGGGCGGCGAGCCAGCCGCCGGCCAGGACCAGCGCGGCCGGATGGCCCTGGCAGGCCTCGGCGAGGCTCTCGGCGGAGCGCGGGTCGACGGTGATGCGGACCGAGCCGGTGTAGCGGGTGAGCAGCTCCACCGCGGACTTGGTGTCGAGGCCGCCGACGGTGCAGGGGCGCACGTCCGCGATGCCGGTGAGCGGGCCCGTGGAGACGGCCACCACCAGGCAGTCCGGGGTGTCCGGCAGCAGCGCGTCGACCTGCTCGGCGCGGGCCGCGTCGTCGAGCAGCAGCAGGGCGCGCCGGTCGGCGAGGGCGGTGCGCAGCGCGTCGGTCAGGTCGTCCTCGCCGGCGCCGGCCGGGGCGGGCAGGTCCAGCGCGGCGAGCAGCTCGCGGGCGGTGCGCTCGACCGGTACGGGGGTGCCGTCGGGCTCGGCGAGCCGGGCGCGCAGCACCCCGTCGGGGTAGCGGCCGGCGACCTGGCGTACGAGTTCCCCGGCGAGCGTGGTCCGGCCGGAGCCGGGGCGGCCCGCGATCAGCAGCACGCGCGCGCGGGGTGCCTTGCGGCCGGCGATCGTGTCCAGGCCCGCGCGCTCGATGTCGGCGCGGAGCTCCTTCAACTCCCTTGCACGGCCCAGGAAATGGTCTTTCACGGCCTCGCGCCCGGACAGCCCCGCGCCGTCTGTGTCCACCGCCTGATCCGTCACGGGCCACACTCCCGTCCCACCGCACGCGCAAGCCCGCCGGGTCTTCCGGTACGGGCGCTGAAGAGCCTAGTTCACGCTCTGCGACGTTCCGTGACGAGCGCGGCGGACAGATCCCCTGATCGGATCAGGCGATCGTCACACCACTGGGACGTACGGGTGAGCTCAGGACGCGAAGGGGCGCGCGGGCCACGGCGCGTCGGCCGGGCGCAGCGCGTCGAGACCGTCCCCGGTCCGGGCCGCCACCAGCGAGAGCACGCCGACGACCAGGCAGTTGTTGTGCACGTCGCCGGCCAGGACGCGGCGCACCAGCTCGTCGACCGGCACGCGCGCGTACTCCATGTCGGTCTCCTCGTGCTCGGCCTCGAACCGCTCGCCCTCGGCCTCCGCCAGATCGCGGGCGAGGAAGATCCGTACGGCCTCGTCGCAGCCGCCGGGGGTGGTGTACACGTCGGTCAGCACCCGCCAGTCCTCGGCCTTGACGTGCGCCTCCTCGTACAGCTCGCGCTGGGCCGCGTGCAGCGGGTTCTCGCCGGGGACGTCGAGCAGGCCGGCCGGGATCTCCCACAGCTTCTGCCGGACGGGGTGGCGGTACTGGTTGATCAGCAGGACCCGGTCCTCCTCGTCCAGCGCGAGGACGGCGACCGAGCCGGGGTGGACCTGGTAGTCGCGGCGGACCACCGAGCCGTCAGGCATGACCACGTCATCGGTGCGCACGGAGGTCTTGTTGCCC
The DNA here is from genome assembly GCF_027625935.1 of Streptomyces camelliae. Lineage (NCBI taxonomy): Bacteria > Bacillati > Actinomycetota > Actinomycetes > Kitasatosporales > Streptomycetaceae > Streptomyces > Streptomyces camelliae. The sequence goes on along the minus strand of NZ_CP115300.1, from coordinate 7,150,258 downwards.
ACGAAGGGGGTGTCCGTGCCCCGGATCTCCCACTCCTCCGGGGTGTCCTTGATCGTCATGCCCTTTCCTTCCCCATGTGCACGAACGGCCGGGGCGCGATCGTTGTGAACACGCGCGCCCCGGCCACCGTACAGCTCCTGTGTTACTTCGCGATCTTCCGCTCGACCGCGGCCTTCACCAGCCCGGCGAAGAGCGGGTGCGGGCGGGTCGGGCGGGAGCGCAGCTCCGGGTGCGCCTGGGTGGCGACCAGGTAGGGGTGGACGTCACGCGGGTACTCCACGTACTCCACGAGCTTGCCGTCGGGCGAGGTGCCGGAGAAGAGGATGCCGGCCTTCTTCTCCAGTTCCGCGCGGTAGGCGTTGTTGACCTCGTAGCGGTGGCGGTGGCGCTCCTCGATGTACTCCTTGCCGTCGTACACCTCGCGCACGATCGAGTCCTCGGCGAGCTTGGCCGGGTACATGCCCAGACGCATGGTGCCGCCCATGTCGCCCTCGCCGGCGACGATGTCCATCTGCTCGGCCATGGTGGAGATGACCGGGTGGGCGGTGGCCGGGTCGAACTCGGTGGAGTTGGCGTCCGGGATGCCGGCGAGGTTGCGGGCGGCCTCGATCACGATGCACTGCAGGCCCAGGCACAGGCCGAGCAGCGGGACCTTGTTCTCGCGGGCGTAGCGGATCGCGCCGACCTTGCCGAGCACACCGCGGTCGCCGAAGCCGCCGGGGATGCAGATGCCGTCGACGTCCGCGAGCTGGGCCTTGGCGCCGGCCGGGGTCTTGCAGTCGTCGGAGGTGACCCACTTGATCTTCACGCGGGCCCGGTTGGCGAAGCCGCCGGCGCGCAGCGCCTCGGTGACCGACAGGTAGGCGTCGGGCAGGTCGATGTACTTGCCGACCAGCGCGAGGGTGATCTCGTGGTCGGGGTTGTGGACGCGGTCCAGCAGGTCGTCCCAGGTCGTCCAGTCCACGTCACGGAACGGCAGGTCCAGCTTGCGGACGACATAGGCGTCCAGGCCCTCGGCGTGCACGACCTTCGGGATGTCGTAGATCGAGCGGGCGTCGGGGCAGGCGACGACGGCGGCCTCGTCCACGTCGCACATCAGGGAGATCTTGCGCTTGATGGCGGTGGGGACCTCGCGGTCGCAGCGCAGCACGATCGCGTCGGGCTGGATACCGATGTTGCGCAGCGCGGCGACGGAGTGCTGGGTCGGCTTGGTCTTCAGCTCGCCGGAGGGGCCGATGTACGGCAGCAGGGAGATGTGGACGACGAAGACGTTGTCCCGGCCGACCTCGTGGCGGACCTGGCGGACGGTCTCCAGGAACGGCAGCGACTCGATGTCGCCGACGGTACCGCCGACCTCGGTGATGACGACATCCACCTCGTCGGTGGCCATGCGCCGGATGCGGTGCTTGATCTCGTTGGTGATGTGCGGGATGACCTGCACGGTGTCACCCAGGTACTCGCCGCGCCGCTCCTTGGCGATCACCGTGGAGTACACCTGACCTGTAGTGACATTGGCGGTGCCGTCCAAGTCACGGTCGAGGAAGCGCTCGTAGTGTCCGATGTCGAGGTCGGTCTCGGCGCCGTCGTTGGTGACGAAGACCTCACCATGCTGGAAGGGGTTCATCGTGCCCGGATCGACGTTCAGATACGGATCCAGCTTCTGCATCACGACGCGCAGGCCACGGGCCTTGAGCAGCATGCCCAGGCTGGAGGCGGTGAGGCCCTTGCCGAGCGAGGAGGCGACACCCCCGGTGACGAAGATGTGCTTGGTCGTCGTAGATTTCGGCGGCATGGCCAAGAGGGGGCTCCCGTGGTCGCTGGCTGTCGTGCTGTGCGGCTGCCGGCCCGAAAGCTTCGGGGGTGCCGTCGCTGCGGTTCGGGGGCTCCCTTCGTTCTCCTCTGGGGCCCACCGGTCCACGGGCTACCAGGGTATCAGCGCGTGGACGAGATGGCTTACGGCCACGCTCCGCACCGGCGCGGACACCGTACGGTTCGCCACGCGCGTCACGATGGCCCTGTTCGCCACACGTGTCACCACAGATTCGCGCCGGTCACATGGTCATCACCCGGTGATCACTCGTTCGGCCCACACGGGTTGCCGGGAGCGGCACGCAGATCATCGGGGTGCGTCGTATCCTGCTCGGACATTCGCTGCCGAGCCCGGCCGGAACGACGGCACACCCCCGCCGGTGACACCCGGAACAACGAGAGCGCGGCAGTTCGTTGAGCATGGACTGTCGTTTTGCCTCAGGGCTCGGCGGACTGCTTTGCTTCACCGCTCAACGACGCACAACATCGACCCCTTGACCGCATCAGCGACAGCCCCCTGCGCGGGGGTGTGACGTGGCCGTTCGACTGGAGTTGCACGTGGCCGGGCGCATCGAAGACTACGCACTCATCGGAGACATGCAGACCGCCGCACTGGTCTGCCGGGACGGCACGGTGGACTGGCTGTGCCTGCCCCGCTTCGACTCGCATGCCGTCTTCGCCGGCCTGCTGGGCACCGAGGAGCACGGCTTCTGGCGGCTCGGCCCGGCGCACGCGGCCGACGCCAAGCCGCCGACGGCCTCCCGGCGCGGCTACCGCGGCGACTCGCTGATCCTGGAGTCGGAGTGGGACACCCCGCGCGGCACGGTCCGGGTGACCGACTTCATGCCCCCGCGTGACGGCGCGCCGCAGCTGATCCGGATCGTCGAGGGTGTCACCGGCCGGGTCCCGATGCGCTCCGCGTTGCGGATGCGGTTCTCCTACGGCCGGGTGGTGCCCTGGGTGCACAAGCACGAGGGCCGTACGGTGGCCGTCGCCGGACCGGACTCGGTGTGGTTCGACACGGACACCGAGACCTACGGAAAGTCGCTGACGACGTACTCCGACTTCACGGTCGCCCCGGGTGACCGGATCGCGTTCACCATCTCGTGGCAGCCCTCGCACAAGGAGCCCCCGCCGCTGCCGGAGCCGGAGGCCTCGCTGGAGGCGACGGAGGAGTTCTGGCACGAATGGGTGGAGCACTGTACGTACCACGGGCCGTACCGCGAAGCGGTGATCCGCTCGCTGATCACCCTGAAGGCGCTGACGTACGCCCCCACCGGCGGCATCGTCGCCGCGCCGACGACCTCCCTGCCGGAGGACATCGGCGGCGTCCGTAACTGGGACTACCGCTACACCTGGCTGCGCGACGCCGCGATCACCCTGTCGTCGCTGCTGCGCACCGGCTACCGCGAGGAAGCCCGCGCCTGGCGCGAATGGCTGCTGCGCGCGGTCGCCGGCGACCCGGAGAACCTGCAGATCATGTACGGCATCGCCGGTGAGCGCGAGCTGGGCGAGGCCGAGCTGGACTGGCTGCCGGGCTACGAGAACTCGGCCCCGGTCCGGGTCGGCAACGGCGCCGCGCACCAGCTCCAGCTGGACGTGTACGGCGAGGTCACCGAGGCCCTGCACCTGGGTCACATGACGGGCCTGGCCCGCAGCGACTACGCCTCGCTGCTCCAGCTGAAGCTGATCCGCTACCTGGAGGACCACTGGCAGGAGCCGGACGAGGGCATCTGGGAGGTGCGCGGCCCGCGCCGGCACTTCGTGCACTCCAAGGTGATGGCCTGGGTCGCCGTCGACCGCACGATCAAGCTGATCGAGTCCGGGGACGCGGACGGCCCGCTGGAGCGCTGGAAGGAGCTGCGCGACGACATCCACCGGGACGTGTGCGAGAAGGGCTACGACAAGGAGCGCAACACCTTCACCCAGTCCTACGGCTCCCAGGAGCTGGACGCCTCGCTGCTGCTGATCCCGCAGATGGGTTTCCTGCCGCCGGACGACAAGCGGGTGATCGGCACGATCGAGGCGATCCAGCGCGAGCTGTCCACCGCGGACGGGTTCATCCTGCGGTACCCCACGGAGGGCGACAACGAGGGCGTCGACGGCCTGCCGGGCGACGAGGGCGCCTTCCTGGCCTGCTCGTTCTGGATGGCGGACGACCTGGCGATGATCGGCCGCGTGGACGAGGCGCGCAAGCTCTTCGAGAAGCTCCTCGACCTGCGCAACGACCTCGGCCTGCTCGCCGAGGAGTGGGACCCGCGCCTGCAGCGCCAGGTCGGCAACTTCCCGCAGGCGTTCAGCCACGTGCCGCTGATCGACACGGCACTGCGGCTGACGGCTTCGGGGGCGTACGGCGGCTGAGCGATCCGCCTAGGCTGAACAGCAGCACCCTGCTCGGAAGGGGGCTGTCATGGCTTCCCGTTCCACAGCCCACAGGGCCCTCGCCGCGCTCCGTGCGGATCTGGCCGGCGAGGTGTTCGCCCCGGGCGACCCGGGCTACGACGAGGCCCGGGCCGTCGTCAACGCGAGGATCGACCGGCGTCCGGCCGTGATCGCGCAGTGCGCGGACGCGGCCGACGTGGTCCAGGCGGTACGCTTCGCCCGCGACCTGGACCTGCACATCGCGGTCCGCGGCGGCGGGCACGGTCTGGCGGGCACCCTGGTCGACGGCGCGCTGGTGGTGGATCTGCGCAGGATGCGCGCGGTCGTCGTCGACCCGGCGGCCGAGGCGGTCCGGGTCGAGGGCGGGGCCACGATGAGCGACCTGGACCGGACGCTGCGGCCCTACGGCCTCGCGGCCACCGGATGCCACGCCCCGGGTGCGGGAGTCGCCGGCTCTGTCCTCGGCGGCGGCACCGGCCGGCTGGACCGCGTCTTCGGGCTCGCCGTCGACGACCTCATCGGTGTGGAGCTGGTGACCGCCGACGCCGAACGGGTGCACGCGAACGACGACGAGAACCCGGAGCTGTTCTGGGCGCTGCACGGCGCGGGCGGCAACTTCGGTGTGGCGACGGCGCTCACCCTGGAGGTGCACGAACTGCCCGAGTTCTCGGTCGCGCTGCCGCTGTACCCGCCGGAGTCCGGCCCGGACGTGGTCCGCACCTTCCGCGAGCTGATCCGCACCGGTCCGCAGGAGCTGGGCGGGGCCGTGCTGTACCTGGCCGGTCCGCCGGCGCGGTGCGGTGCCCTGCTGACGTACGCGGGCGGCGCGGGCGGCCTGCGTGAGCTCGCCGCGCCCCTGCTGGCGCTGCCGCACGAGACGGACCTGTGCGGTGCCCAGGCGCTGGAGCTGCCGTACCCGCCTGCCGGACTGCGCGGCGACGGGTCGGCGGAGTGCCTGGGCGGTCTGCCCGACGCGGCCGTGGACGTCCTCTGCGCCCGCGCGGCGGACATGCCGGTGCCGAGCGCGGGCCGGCTCACGCTCCTTCCGCTCGGCGGCGCGATCGCCACCGGCCCGCGCGCCTACCCGGTGCCGTACCGGGACGCACTGTGGACCGTGCACCCCTTCGCCTGCTGGGCGGACCCCGCCGACGACGAACCGAACCGGGCCTGGGTGCGGGACGTGTGCGCCGACGTACGCCCCTGGAGCACCGGGGACGTCTGCCTCACCCTCATCGGTGACGAGGGCCCCGAGCGGGTCCGGGCGGGCCTCGGCGCCGGGAACACGCTGCGCCTGGAGAAGGTCAAGCGGGCGTACGACCCCGACAACGTCTTCCGGTTCAACCACACCGTCAAGCCGGTGTGACCCGGAGCTGTCCTGAGAACGTTCCCGCAGGTAGCGTCCGCTGCATGGACAGCCGTACGGACCACCGACTCGACACCCAGGGCGCCGGGATCACCGTGCAGCGGGCCCTTGAGCTGCCCGGACTGCGCAGCGGACTGCCGGAGATCCTGGCGGGTGCCGACCGGCTGGGGCGGACCGTGCGCTGGGTGCACGCGGGCGAGGTGCCGAACATCGCCTCGCTGCTCAAGGGCGGCGAACTGCTGCTCACCACGGGCTACGGCCTCGGCACCCGCCCGGCCGAGCAGCGGGCGTTCGTGCGCACGCTCGCCGAGCGCGGGATCGCCGCCCTGGTGGTGGAGCTGGGCCCGCGCTTCACCCGGCTGCCCGCGGCCCTCGTGGACACCGCCCGCGCTGCCGGGCTGCCGCTGGTCCAGCTGCACCGCGAAGTGCCGTTCGTGACGGTGACCGAGGAGATCCACACCGAGATCGTCAACGGCCACTACGCGCTTCTCCAGCGTGCCGAGGAGGTGCACCGCCGCTGCACCGAGGCCCTGCTGGGAGGTGGCGGGGTGCCGCAGGTACTGGGCATTCTGGCGGACTTCAGCGGCAACCCGGTGTTCCTGGAGACCGCCGACGCCCGGCTGCTGTACGCCGCCGGGGAAGGGCCCGAGGGCGCGGATCCGCTCCAGGTGTGGGAGGGGCTGCGCGGCCCGCACAAGGAGGCGCCGCCGCCCGCCGGTTCGGTGCTCGTGGACGTGCCCGGCGGCGGCCTGGGTACGGCGGGCTCGGTGCGCGCCCGGCTCGTGCTGCTGCCGGTGCGCTCACCGCTGGCGCCGGTGCACCGGATCGCCGCCGAGCGGGCCGCGGGCATCCTGGCCGTGGTGCTGATGCAGGCCCGGCAGGAGGAGGAGCTCGCGGCGCGCGGACGCGGTGACTTCCTCACCGATCTCGCCGAGGGCCGCATCTCGGCGCAGGACGCCCCGGCGCAGGCCCGGGTGCTCGGCTTCAAGCCCGGCGACAGCCCGCTGCTGCCGGTGGTGATGCGGATGGGTGACTCCCTTTCCCCGGGCGGGGGCTGGGCGGTGCTGGCGCGGGCGGTCTCGGAGGAGCTGGCCGCGGTGGGGGTGCCAGTGCTGCTGGGTGTGCGGCCGGTGGAGGGCCGGGTGCTGGTGCTGCTGGGGCTGCGCGCGGAGGCGGAGCGGGCGGCGGTCGCTGACCGGGTGGCGGCGGCGCTCCGGGCAGGGGTGGAGCGGGCCGGGATGCGCCGGCCGGGCTCGCCGCCGCCGGTCGTGGTGGTCGGCGTGGCGGGCGGCTGGGCGGCCGCGTCGGCGGGCCTGCGGCACGCGGCGGAGACGGCGACAGCGGCTCAGGGGCTCACGGACCGCCCCTGGTACGACGCCCGGCGCCTCGACATCGACCTCCTCCTGTGGCGGCTGCGCGACCACCCGGACCTCGCCGCGTTCGTGGACCGCGCGATCGGCCCGCTGCGCGACCACGACCGCCGCTCCAGGCCGCCGCTGCTGCCGACCCTGGAGACGTACCTGGCGCACGCAGGGCGCAAGGCGGAGACGGCCCGCGAGCTGCATCTGAACCGGCAGACCCTCTACAACCGCCTCGCCCGCATCGGCGAGTTGCTCGGCACCGACCTCGACGACCCGCAGACGGTCCTGGCGTTGAGCCTCGCGCTGCGCGCCCGCCGCCACGTGCCGTAGGGGGCCCGGTCAGGCCAGCGGCCGGGGCTGCGTCAACTCGTCGTAGACACTGAGCACTTGGGCGACCGTCTCGTCCTCGGTCGGCCAGCCGGCCGCCTGCCGCACCCCCGCCTCCCGCAGCTCCTGGCACCGCTCCGGGTCGGCGAGGAGGTGGACGACGGTGCCGGCGAGCGCCTCCGGGTCGCCGTACGGAACGAGTGCGGCCGCGTCGCCGACGAGGTCGGGGATGCCGCCGACCCGGGTCGCGACGAGCGGCACGCGCGCGTAGAGCGCCTCCTGGGCGAGGACGGAGCGCGACTCCCAACTGCTCGTCAGCAGCGCCAGATCGGCGGCGGCGAGCAGTTCGGGCACGTCCTCGCGGCGGCCGATGAGCCGCACCGGAAGCTCCTCGTCCTCGATCCGCCGCGCCAGCTGCGGGCGCAGCGGCCCCTCCCCCGCGATCACGACCTGCGGGACGGGATCCAGCTGCCGCCAGGCGCGGGCGGCGTCGAGCAGGACGTCGTAGCCGCGGTGCCGGTCGAGGGAGCCGACCGCGATGAGCAACGGGCGTCCGGTGGCACCGAGTTCGGCCCGGATCTTGGCGCGCAGCCGGTCGGGGTCGTCGCGGTCGGCGGGCGTGCGCGGTCCGGGCAGGCCGGCGGCGGCCAGCCGGGCGTCCCGCGCCCCCGTCCGCCGGGCCCGGTCCACCAGGTCGGAGCTGGTGCCGAGGACGACGGCCGCGGTGCGCACCACGCGCCGTTCCAGCAGCCGCAGCATGTGCGCCCGCGGGCCCTCCGCGCGGGCCCGGTCGTGCCAGGTGACCACCAGCGGGGTGCGCCGGCCGCTGAGCGCGAGCACCGACCGGAAGGAGGCGTGCAGCCCGTGCGCGTGCACCAGGTCGGCGCCCGCGCAGGCGGCCCGGAGCGCGGCCACCGAGACGGGGTCGCTGCTGCGCGGCACGTGCACGTGCTCGGCTCCGGCGCCGGTGAAGTCGTAGACGCGGTCGGCCTCGACGGGGGCGCACACCGTGACCCGCACGCCCCGCGCGACCAGCCCCTCGGCCAGGGAGCGCACGTGCGCGCTGCTGCCGGCGTTGCCTCCGCCCAGCACCTGCACGGTGCGCAACGGCGACTGGCCGTGCGGCGCGTTGCTGCTCAGGGGGCTCACGGGGCCGGGGCTCCTGGTTCGACGTGGGCGGTCACGAGGAAACGTACAGAAGGTAGCGGGCTCAGGGGGGTGGAAGGACGTACCCCGCACCCCTCCCGCACGGACCGGGTGCCCTCAAGCATGCCAGGCGGAACGGCCGTTACGGGAAATCCGGCGGGCGCACAGCGCGGTGGGCCGGGGGCAATACGCCGGAGCACGTCACCCACAAGGGTGAAGGAAACCCCGGCGCGGCCGAGCCCCGTGCGAGCGCATACGGGGAGGTCAGACGCTCACAGCGCCCGCGCCCAAGCGCTCACCCGGTCCCCGTGCACGGCTGCGGCCACGACCGCGACGGCGTGCGCGAGCAGCCCCGCGCGCCGGTTGCCCGCCACGACGGCCGCCCCCAGCGCGGCACCGAGGGCGTGCGCCCCCGTGTCCCCGATCATGGCGCGCTCGCCGAGGTCGTCGGGCAGCACGGCCGCAGCGCCGCCCATCGCGACGGCGGCCAGCTCACCGCCCGGACCCTCGCGCAGCAGCCCCGGCGCCCCGAGCGCCAGCACCGCGCCGAGCGCCCGCCCCGGCCGTACATCGACCAGGTTGACGAAGTGGGCGGTCCCCGCGATCACGATCCCGGCGAGCACCTTGTCCAGCGGCCGTTCCTTCAGCAGCGCGCCCGCGACGAGCCCGGCGGCCGATATCCCGAACAACTTGACGGCACCGCTGGTGACTTCGCCGTCCCGAAGGGCCTTCAGGTGCGCCCGGAACCCACGCCGATGGTCCCCCGCGACATCGTCGTACGCCCCGCACACCCCGGCGGCCAGCACGGCGAGCCCGGCCCCGGGATGCACCCGCGCGGCGGCGACGGCCGTACCCAGCGCCGAGGCGGGCCCGGCATACAGGTCGACCGTCCGCCCGGCGTAGTTCTTCCGCTCCCAACGCGCAGCTCTCCCGGGCAGGCCGGTGCGCAGGAACGCGAATCCGGCCCGGGTGAGCGCGGCGGACAGCAGGAAGGAGCGGGACTTTCGGGTGCCGGTCATCCCGCCACCCTAAATCCCGTCAGAGATCCGCCCGTGCCGTCGCCAGCAGTTCCTCGGCGTGGGCGCGGGCCGTCTCGGAGTCCTCCTGGCCGGCCAGCATGCGGGACAGTTCCCGGATCCGTTCCTCGCCCTCCAGGACCTTCACGCCGGACCGGGTGACGGACCCGTCGTTGGTCTTCTCGACCAGCAGCTGCCGGTCGGCGAACGCGGCGACCTGGGGCAGGTGGGTGACGACGACGACCTGCGCGGACTTGGCGAGCTTCGCCAGCCGCCGCCCGATCTCGACCGCGGCCTTGCCGCCGACACCGGCGTCGACCTCGTCGAAGAGGTACGTCGGCACCGGGTCGGTGCCCGCGAAGACGACCTCCACCGCCAGCATCACGCGGGACAGCTCACCACCGGAGGCGCCCTTGGCGATGGGCCGCGGCGGGGCACCCGGGTGCGGGGCGAGGAGCAGCTCGACCTCGTCCGCGCCCGACGGCCCGTAGGCGACCGGCCGGCCGCCGACCTCGACGCCGTCGGGGTCCTCGGTCTGCCGGATGTCGAAGGACACGCGCGCGTGGGGCATCGCCAGCGAGGCCAGCTCGGCGGTCACCGCGGCGGCGAAGCGCTGGGCCGCCTCCGTCCGCGCGTCCGTCAGCGCCTGTGCGAGACCGCCCAGTTCGGTACGGAGCGCGTCCCGCTCGGCGGCCAGCTCCCCGATCCGCTCGTCGTCGCCGTCCAGCTCGGTCAGCCGCGCGGCGCTCCGCTCGGCCCACGCCAGCACGGCGTCGATGTCGTCGCCGTACTTGCGCGTGAGGGCGTTGAGAGCCGCCCGGCGCTCCTCCACGGCCGCCAGCCGCAGCGGGTCGGCGTCGAGATCGTCGGCGTACCCCGCGAGCTCACCGGCGACGTCCCCGAGCAGGATCCCGATCTCCCCGATCCGGTCGGCCAGCGCGGCCAGCGCGGGATCGTGCGCGCGTACGGCCTCCAGGGCCCGGTGCGCGCCCGCGACGAGGGTCGAGGCGTCGATTCCCTCGGGGTCCTCGGGATTGCCCGCGAGAGCGGCGTGCGCGGCCGTCGCGGCGGACGACAGCGCCTCGGCGTGCCCCAGCCGCTCGGCCTCCTCGGCCAGCTCCACGTCCTCCCCGGCCCGCGGCTCGACGCCGGCGATCTCGTCGAGGCCGTAGCGCAGCATGTCGGCTTCCTGCGCCCGCTCACGCGCGCGCGTGGTGATCTCCTCCAGCTCGGCGGCAACGGCCCGCAGCCGCCGGTAGGCCTCGGCATACTTCGCCAGCGGTACGGCGACGGCGTCCCCCGCGTACCGGTCCAGCGCCTGCCGCTGCCGGGACAGCTTCAGCAGCCCCTGCTGATCGGTCTGCCCGTGCACGGCCACCAGCTCGTCGGCCAGCTCGGCGAGCAGCCCCACGGGCACGCTGCGCCCGCCGACGTGCGCCCGCGAGCGGCCCTCGGCGGAAACGGTACGGCTGATCAGCAGCGCCCCGTCGTCGAGCTCGGCGCCGGCCTCCTCGGCCCGTACGACGACCGGCGCGCCCGAGGGGACGGTGATCCGCCCCTCCACGACCGCCTTCCCGGCCCCGATCCGCACGAGCGCCGGATCCGCCCGACCGCCGAGCAGCAGCCCCAGGCTGGTGACCACCATGGTCTTGCCCGCACCCGTCTCACCGGTGACGGCGGTGAACCCGGGCGACAGCTCGACGACGGCGTCGTCGATGACCCCGAGCGACCGTATCCGCATCTCCTCCAACACGGAACAGACCATACGAGGTCCGGGGCGGGGAGTGCACACAGGCTGCCTGTCTCACTCCGTCGAGTGGTGAGGCGCCCCCCGCCATCCAGTCGTCGGCAACGCGAATTTCGCCACCAACCGGTCCGTGAACGACGAGTGGTGCAGCCGGGCCAGCCGCACCGGCACCGCCCCCCGCCGCACCTCCACCCGCGCCCCGGGCGGCAGCTCCACGGTCCGCCGCCCGTCGCACCACAGCACCCCCGGCGGGATGTGCGGCAGGACCTCCACGGCCAGCACGGAGTCCGGCGAGGTCACCAGCGGCTTGGCGAACAGCGCGTGCGCGCTGATCGGCACCATCAGCAGCGCCTCCACCTCGGGCCACACCACCGGCCCGCCGGCGGAGAAGGCGTACGCCGTGGACCCGGTCGGCGTGGACAGCACGACACCGTCGCAGCCGAACCCCGTCACCGGGCGCCCGTCGATCTCCAGCACGACTTCCAGCAGCTTCTCGGCGCCGGCCTTCTGCACGGCCGCCTCGTTCAGCGCCCAGTCGGTGTGCACGATGTCCCCGTTGCGGTGCACCACGACGTCGACGGTCATCCGCTCCTCGACCTCGTACGACCGCGCCACCACCCGGTCGACCACCCGATCGAGGTCGTCGCGCTCGGCCTCCGCGAGGAATCCCACCCGTCCGAGGTTGACGCCGAGCATCGGCACCCCGGACGCCCGGGCGAACTCGGCACCCCGCAGCAGCGTTCCGTCGCCGCCGAGGACGATCAGCAGCTCGCACCCGTCGAGGCAGTCCGGCGTCGCCTCCTTGACCAGCCCCACCTCCTCGGGCAGCGGCAGGTCGCGCGCCTCCTCCTCCAGCACCCGCACCCCGATGCCATGCCGGAGCAGCCCCTTGACGACGAGTTCCGCACTGCGGATCGCCGCGGGCCGCCCGGTGTGGGCGAGCAGGAAAACAGTACGCGCCAGGTTCTGTGTCAACGCGGCCCCTCCGCCACTGCACGGTCGACGTCGGCCGGGTCCAGGCGGGGAGCCCCGGACCGCAGCCAGAGAAAGTACTCGACATTGCCCGAGGGCCCGGGCAGCGGACTCGCGGTGACACCACGCACCCCGAGCCCCAGCTCCCAGGCCTTCTCGGCCACTGCCCGCACGGCCTCCGCCCGCAGCTGCGGACTCCGTACGACACCCCCGCTACCGAGCCGTTCCTTGCCCACTTCGAACTGCGGCTTGACCATCATCACCAGGTCGGCGTCCGGCTTCACGCACCGCTTGAGGGCCGGCAGCACCAGCCCGAGTGGGATGAAGGACAGATCACCCACGACAAGATCCACAGCTTCCCCATCGATCGCGTCGAGCGTCAACTCCCTCACGTTCGTACGGTCCTTGACGGTGACGCGTTCATCGTTCCGGAGAGACCAGGCGAGCTGGCCGTATCCGACGTCCACGGCGACGACCTGCGCGGCGCCCGCGCGCAGCAGCACGTCGGTGAAGCCGCCGGTGGACGCGCCGGCGTCCAGCGCGCGCCGGCCCTCGACCACGAGCCCCTGCGGGACGAAGGCCTTGAGCGCGCCGGCGAGCTTGTGGCCGCCCCGGGAGACGTAGTCGGGGTCGCTGTCGTCGGCCTGGACGACGATCGCCGCGGCCGTCTCCACCTGCGTGGCCGGCTTGGTCGCCACGGTTCTGCCGACGGTGACCCGCCCGGCGGCGATCAGCTGGCTGGCGTGCTCGCGCGAGCGCGCGAGCTTCCGCCGGACCAGCTCCGCGTCCAGACGACGGCGTGCGACTCCTGCCACGTTCGGTTCAGCTCCTGCTTTTGTTTTTTCGTCACGGCCGTGGGGGCACGGGAGGTCCCGGGCGGGCGTCGAGCGCGGTGAGCGCGTCGCGCAGCCCCCGATGTACATCCTCGTACACCTCGACGTGTCCGTCGGTGGCGAGGTGGTCGGTGTCGGCGAGCCGGTCGAGCTGGGCGTCGACCTCGGCGTTGCCGGTGGGGGCGCGCGGGACGTTCAGGGGGGCGGGCGCGGCCGGATCGTACGCCTCCGCCGCTTCCCGCGCCTCCGCGGGGATCTCCGTCTCCGGTACCGAGTCGCTCATGCCCCGACGCTATCGCGAACCGCTGGGGTACCGTCGGGGGCGATGGCCACGATCGAGGAGTGCCGCGCCGCACTGGGCAAGCTTTCGGACAACATGCAGGGCGCCGAGGGCGACGTCCGGGCGGCCGCCGCCCTGGACCGCTCGGTGACCTGTCACATCACCGACCTGGACGTCACCTTCGTCGGCCGGATGACCGACGGCCGGATCGAGGTGGACGACACCCACCCCGGCCCACCGCACGACAAGGCGCAGATCAGGCTCGCCATGGCCGGGGACGACCTGGTGGCCCTGGTGGGCGGCGAGCTGAACTTCGCGACCGCCTGGGGCAGAGGCCGGGTGCGGCTGGAGGCGAGCCTGCTGGACCTGTTCCGGCTCAGGAAGCTGCTGTGATCTTCCGGCTCAGCCAGCTGCTGTGACCCGCGCCTTCCTGGCCGCCGGGACGACGAGCGGGGTGCCCGTCTCCGGGTCGTCGATGATCTGGCAGCGCAGCCCGAAGACCTCCTCGACCAGTTCGGCCGTGACGACGTCGTTCGGGGCGCCCTCGGCGACGACCTCGCCGCCGCGCAGGGCGATCAGGTGGGTGGCGTAGCGGGCCGCGTGGTTGAGGTCGTGCAGCACGGCCACCAGTGTGCGCCCCTGCTCCTCGTGCAGCTCGGCGCACAGGTCGAGGACGTCGATCTGGTGCTGGATGTCGAGGTAGGTGGTCGGCTCGTCCAGGAGCAGCAGCGGGGTCTGCTGGGCCAGCGCCATGGCGATCCACACCCGCTGGCGCTGCCCGCCGGACAGCTCGTCGACGTACCGGTCGGCCAGCCCGTCGACCCCGGTCTGCCGCATGGACTCCTGTACGACCCGCTCGTCCTCGGCCGACCACTGGCGCAGCAGGCCCTGGTGCGGGTAGCGGCCACGGCCCACGAGGTCGGCGACGGTGATGCCGTCGGGCGCGATGGACGACTGCGGCAGCAGGCCGAGGGTCCGGGCGACCTTCTTCGCGGGCATCGACTGGACGACCTGCCCGTCGAGCAGCACCCGGCCCTCGCTGGGCCTGAGCATCCGCGACAGCGCCCGCAGCAGCGTCGACTTGCCGCACGCGTTCGGGCCGACGATCACCGTGAAGGAGTTGTCGGGGATCTCCACCGACAGCTGCTCGGCGATGACGCGCTGGTCGTAGGCGAGGGTGACGTTCTCGGCGGACAGGCGGTTCACAGTGCTCCTCGGGGTGTTCGGGTTCGTGCCGCGCGCATCCGACCCGCCGTGCATGCGCTTCATATCCGGCCCGCCCTGCGCTCGGTGACCAGCAGCCACAGCAGATAGCCGCCGCCGAGGACGCCGGTGACCACGCCGACGGGCAGCTGGTCGGCGCCGAAGAGACGCTGGGAGGCCCAGTCGGCGGCAACCAGCAGGGCGGCGCCCATGCACAGGGAGGGCACGAGGTTCGGGCCCGGCGAGCGGGTCAGGCGCCGGGCGAGCTGCGGTGCGGTGAGCGCGACGAAGCTGACGGGGCCGGCGGCCGCGGTGGCGGCGGCGGTGAGCAGTACGGCGGAGACCATCAGCACCAGCCGGACGCGCTGCACACGCACCCCGAGGGCGTTCGCGACGTCGTCGCCCATCTCCATCATCCGAAGACCGCGCGCGTTGGCGAGGACCAGCGGGACGAGGACGGCGCACAGGGCGAGCAGTGGCCAGACCTGGTCCCAGTCCCGGCCGTTGAGGGAGCCGGTCATCCACACGACCGCGCGGGCCGCGTCGACCAGGTCGGCCTTGGTGAGCAGATAGCCATTGACCGCGGTCGCGATCGCGGAGACACCGATACCGACCAGGACCAGCCGGTATCCGTGCACGCCCTGCTTCCAGGCGAGCAGATAGATGGCGCACCCGGTCACCAGGCCGCCGACCAGCGCACCGAAGGTGACCTGCGCGGAGGTGCCGGACATCAGCACGATCACGACCAGCGCACCGGCCGTCGAACCCTGTGACAGACCGAGGACGTCCGGACTGCCCAGCGGATTGCGGGAGACGGACTGGAACAGCGCACCGCCGAGACCGAGCGAGGCGCCGACCAGCAGACCGACCAGCACGCGCGGCAGCCGCAGCTCGTTCACGATGAAGTCCTGGTACGCGGTGCCGTTCCCGGCGAGGGTCTTCAGCACGTCGGCCGCCGGAATCCCCGCGTCGCCGGTGCCGATCAGCGCGACACCGGCCGCGCAGGCGGCGGCCAGCAGCAGGACGACGACGATCAGGGCACGCGGGTCCACGCGGAGGGACAGCCCACCGGGAGTGCGCACGGCACGGCTCGCGGTCCGGCTCGTGGAGTGGGTCTTCACAGCTGGGCCGTCCTCCGCCGTCGTACGAGAAAGATGAAGACCGGGCCGCCGATCAGAGCGGTGACGATGCCGACCTGGAGCTCCGAGGGACGGGCCACGACCCGGCCGAGGACATCGGCGCCGAGCAGCAGCACGGGCGACAGAACCGTGGCGTACGGCAGGATCCAGCGCAGGTCGGGCCCGGTGAAGGAGCGCACGACGTGCGGCACCATGAGGCCGACGAACACGATCGGGCCGCAGGCGGCGGTCGCGGCACCGCACAGCACGGTGGCTGCCAGCATGGCGAGCGCACGGGTGCGGCCCAGGTGGGCGCCGAGGGCGCGGGCGGTGTCGTCGCCCATCGCCACGGCGTTCAGCGGCCGGGCCAGCCCGAGCGCGAGGAGCATGCCGGCCGCGAGGAAGGGCAGCACCTGCAGGATGGTGGAGTTCGTGGCCGAGGCCAGCGAACCCACCGTCCAGAAGCGCATCTTGCCCAGTGCCGCGTCGTCCATGATCATCACGGCCTGGAGATAGCCGTACAGGGCCGCGCTGATCGCCGTACCGGCGAGCGCCAGCCGGACCGGGGTGGCGCCCCGGCTGCCGCCGAGGAACCACACCAGCGCGCCGACCGCCGCCGCGCCGAGGAAGGCGAACCACACGTAGCCGGTGAGGCTGGTGACGCCGAGATAGGTGATGGCGGTGACGACGGCGGCCGAGGCACCGGCGTTGATCCCGAGCAGCCCGGGATCGGCCAGCGGATTACGGGTGAGCGCCTGGAGCACGGCACCGGACAGACCGAGCGCGGCACCGGCCAGCAGACCGAGCACCGTGCGCGAGAGCCGCTCGTCCACGACGACGTCGCCGTACGTCCCCCTGCCATGGAACAGGCCGTGCCAGACCTGGTCCGGCGAGAGCGCCTTCGCCCCGATCGCGATGCTCGCCAGGGCGACGAGCACCAGGACCGCGACGGAGAGCAGGAGCCCAAGGGCCCGTACCGCCTTGCGACTTGGAGGCGCGGGGGCGGTCTCCGCGCGCTGTTCCGGAGGACTGTCGACCAACACGAGGTTAGGTTAGCCTACCCTCGCTACCGATCTCGATCCTTGGGTGCATAAGCGTCACAGTCCGAGACGTGCCAGCGCCTTCCCCCCGTCCAGCTCGCAGGAACCCTCGCCCGCCGCCGTCCAGGCCGCCGCGCACAGCGCCCGCAGGCCGTCCAGCGGCTCGCCGTCACCCTCCAGCTCCAGTCGGTCCGCGCCGGCCGTCGCCGTCCAGCCACCGCACCGGAAGCCCTCCGTGAGCGGGTCGACCTCCGGCTGCCCGGTGAGCAGCCCGCGCAGATCCGCGTCCACGTACGTCGGCCGGTGCTGCGGCGGCGCGGCCAGCAGCTGGGCGCCGTCGGTGACGCCGGTCAGCACGAGCAGCGAATCGACCCCGCCGTTGAACGCCCCCTCGATGTCCGTGTCCAGCCGGTCCCCGACCACCAGCGGCCGCTTCGCACCGGTACGTATGATCGTCTCCCTGTGCATCGGCGGCAGCGGCTTGCCCGCGACCTGCGGCTCCTTGCCCGTCGCGATCCGCACGACCTCCACCGCCGCCCCGTTGCCCGGCGCGATGCCCCGCCCGCTCGGAATCGTCAGATCCGTGTTGGACGCGAACCACGGCACCCCGCGCGCCACCGCGTACGACGCCTCCGCGAACCGCCCCCAGGTCAGCTCGGGCCCGCCGAACCCCTGCACCACCGCCGCCGGATCGTCGTCCGCCGACTCCACGGGCGTGAGCCCCCGCTCGCGCAGCGCCACCCGCAGCCCCTCACCACCGATCACCAGCACCCGCGCCCCCGCCGGCACCTGCTCGCTGATCAGCCGCGCCACCGCCTGCGCGGACGTGATGACATCGTCAGCGCCTGTCGGTATGCCCAGCTCTGTGAGGTGCTCCGCCACCGTGTCCGGCGTCCGCAGCGCGTTGTTCGTGACGTACGCCAGATGCATCCCGCCCGCACGCGCCACCGCCAGCGAGTCGACCGCGTGCACGATCGCGTTCCCGCCCGCGTACACCACCCCGTCCAGATCGAGCAGCGCCGTGTCGTACGCCTCGCTCAGGGGCTGCCCACTGCCCTCGGGCCTCGTCCTGACCGCCTGGCTCATTCCACATCGCTCCTCGTTCGATCGCCTTTCCCCCGATCATCCCGCACGCCACTGACACACGTACGATGCCGGGATGAATACCGCAGGTCACTCGGAAGCAAGGGCGCCCCGAGGCCTGGAACTCACGCCGTTCCGAGGCCTTCGCTACGACCCCGAACGGGTCGGCAGCCTCGCCGCCGTCACCTCCCCGCCGTACGACGTCGTCGTACGGCCCGACGGGGTGCACCACCTCCAGTCCGCCGACCCGCACAACATCGTCCGGCTGATCCTGCCCCAGGCCGGCACCCCGAGCGCCGGTACCGAACAGGCGGCCGACACCCTGCGCCGCTGGCTGGCCGAGGGCATCCTCACCGCGGACCCCGAACCCTGCCTGTACGTCTACGAACAGCGGGACGGAGGCGGCATGCTCCAGCGCGGTGTCATCGGCACCCTGCGGATCTCGGAGCCGGCCGAGGGCGTGGTGCTGCCGCACGAGGACGTCATGCCCCCCGTGGTCGCCGACCGCGCGGCCCTGATGCGCGCCACGCGCGCGAACCTGGAACCGCTGCTGCTGACCTACCGCGGCAACGGCACCACCGCCGAGGTGATCGAGCGTACGGCGGAGAAGCCCCCGCTGCTCTCCACGACCACCGAGGACGGCTTCCACCACAGCCTGTGGTCGGTCACCGACCCAGCCGACCTGAACCGCATCCAGACGGACCTCGCCCGGCACCAGGCCCTCATCGCCGACGGCCACCACCGCTGGGCCACCTACCGGCTGCTCCGCGCGGAACAGCCCTCCCCCGGACCCTGGGACTACGGCCTGGTGCTCCTCGTCGACACCGCCCGCTACCCGCTGCGCGTCCGCGCCATCCACCGCCTGCTGCACCGCCTGCCGGTCGCGGACGCGCTGTCCGCCGTGGAGGGCCTGTTCCGGATACGCCGCCTCGACGTGCCCCTGGCCGACGCCCTGGAGGTGCTCGCGGACGCCACCTGCACGGGCAACGCCTTCCTGCTGGCCGGCGACGGCGCCTTCCACCTGCTCGACCGCCCGGACCCGGACCTGCTGGCCCGCACGATCCCGGCCGACCGCCCCACCGCCTGGCGCTCCCTGGACGCCACGGTCCTGCACGCCACGCTCCTCGACCACGTCTGGCACATCCCCGAGGACTCACCCGCCGACATCGCCTACATCCACGACACGGCCGCGACGGTCACCAAGGCGGAACGCGACGGCGGTACGGCCGTCCTGATGCACCCCGTCCGCGAGGAGGTCGTACGCGACCTGGCCCGCCAGGGCGTGACCATGCCCCGCAAATCGACGTCGTTCGGCCCCAAGCCGGCGTCGGGACTGGTGCTTCGGGCGCTGGAGATCTGAGCCGACGGCATACAGGCATGCAGCGGCATACAAAAAAGAGGGCAGGCTCCGCGGGGAGCCTGCCCTCTTCTCAGTGACGGACGTCAGTCCTTGTCGTCGTCCTTGTCGTCATCCTTGTCAGCGTCCTTGTCGTCGTCCTCCTCGGAGACGTGCGCGGACGACTCGGTGCCACCCTCGGTCCCGGTCTCGTCGAGGGCGTCGACGAACTCCACGCCGTCCAGCTCGGCGAGCCGGTCCGAGGCGTCCGTACTGCCGTCCCGGTCGGCCTCGACGGCCTTGGCGAACCAGTCCCGCGCCTCGCCTTCCCGGCCGGCGGCCAGCAGAGCGTCGGCGTACGCGTAGCGCAGGCGCGCGGTC
The DNA here is from genome assembly GCF_027625935.1 of Streptomyces camelliae. NCBI lineage: Bacteria > Bacillati > Actinomycetota > Actinomycetes > Kitasatosporales > Streptomycetaceae > Streptomyces > Streptomyces camelliae. Next base: position 7,130,861 of record NZ_CP115300.1, on the reverse strand, counting down.
CACGGCTGCACCGAGTTGGACGCCAGCTCGGGGCTCTGCAGAGTCACGATGGCCGCGTCCAGCTGGCCCATGTCACGCCGGGCGCCGGCCGCGACGAGCCGCATCTCGACCTGACCGGCCTTGTCCAGCTTGTGCACCTCCGGGGCGCCGGCCATGTCCAGCGCCTTCTCCGGCCGCCCGAGCCCACGCTCGCAGTCGGCCATCACCGGCCACAGCTCCACGCTGCCGGTCATCCGGCGCGCGGCACGGAACTCGGCGAGGGCCTCGCTGTACTTCTGGTTGGCGTACGCGGCGAATCCGGCCGCCTCGCGTACGGCGGCCACGCGGGACGCCAGGCGCAGGGCCACCCTGGAGTAGCCGTACGCGCCCTCGGGGTCCTCGTCGATGAGCCGCGCGACCATCACCAGGTTCTTGGCGACATCGTCCGCGAGCGTCTTGGGCAGGCTCTGCAGCTCCTGACGAACGTCCTTGTCGATCTCGTCGCCGGTGACGTCCTCCGGGATCGGCAGCCGCTTGATCGGCTCGCGGTCGCGGTCCCGGTCACGGTCGCGCTCATCGCGGAAGCGGCCACCGCCACGGCGGTCGTCACGGCGGTCGTCGCGGCGCCCGTAGCCACCGCGGTCGTCGTCACGCCGGAAACCACCGGGCCGCCCACCGCGGTCGTCCCGCCGCGGCCCACGGGCACCACGCTCGTCCCGGCCCCGGAACCCGCCGCGGTCACCACGCTCACCGCGCTCAGCGCGGTCGCTGTCCCGCCGGAAGCCGCCACGGTCCTCACCACGCCGGTCGTCCCGACGGTCGTCCCGACGGTCATCGCGCCGACCGTAGCCACCACGGTCGGTACCACGGCGGTCGTCGTCGCGGCGGACGGCCGGCCGGTCGCCACCGCGGTCGTCGCGCCGGAAGCCCCGGTCGTCGCGGCGGTCGTCACGACGCGGCCCACGGTCACGGTCGTCCCGCTGGAACGCCGGACGCGGACCACGGTCACGACGCTCGCCGTAACCACCACCACGACGGTCATCACGCCGGTCGTCGCGACGCTCATCGCGCCGGTCGTCACGGCGGTCGTCACGGCGCCCGTAGCCACCACGGTCGTCCTCACGCCGGAAACCACCGCGATCGCCATAACCGCCGCCACGGTTGTCATCGCGCCGACCGTAACCACCACGGTCACTGCCACGGCGGTCGTCGTCGCGGCGGACGGCCGGCCGGTCGCCACCGCGGTCGTCGCGCCGGAAGCCCCGGTCGTCGCGGCGGTCGTCACGACGCGGCCCACGGTCACGGTCGTCCCGCTGGAACGCCGGACGCGGACCACGGTCACGACGCTCGCCGTAACCACCACCACGACGGTCATCACGCCGGTCGTCGCGACGCTCATCGCGCCGGTCGTCACGGCGGTCGTCACGGCGCCCGTAGCCACCACGGTCGTCCTCACGCCGGAAACCACCGCGATCGCCATAACCGCCGCCACGGTTGTCATCGCGCCGACCGTAACCACCACGGTCACTGCCACGGCGGTCGCTGTCACGGCGGTCCCCGCGGTAGCCGCCGCGGTCACCACTGTCCCGTCGCCGCTGGTCGCGCTCCGGTCGGTCGTCGGGAGAGTTGGTGGACATGGTGACTCCTGTCTTCGGTACCGCAAGCATTGTAAAAACAAAAGGACCCCTGGTCCCAGCTGAACGCTGGGACCAGGGGTCCTCCAAAGATTGTTCGGCGGCGTCCTACTCTCCCACAGGGTCCCCCCTGCAGTACCATCGGCGCTGTGAGGCTTAGCTTCCGGGTTCGGAATGTAACCGGGCGTTTCCCTCACGCTATGACCACCGAAACCCTAATGGTTTCGAGCGAACAAGCACACTTTTCTGTTATGCGTTCTGCTCAAAGTCGGCAACGGTCGTTGCCTCAGAACTAACACAGTGGACGCGAGCAACTGAGGACAAGCCCTCGGCCTATTAGTACCGGTCACCTCCACCAGTTACCTGGCTTCCAGATCCGGCCTATCAACCCAGTCGTCTACTGGGAGCCTTACCCCATCAAGTGGGTGGGAGTCCTCATCTCGAAGCAGGCTTCCCGCTTAGATGCTTTCAGCGGTTATCCCTCCCGAACGTAGCCAACCAGCCATGCCCTTGGCAGAACAACTGGCACACCAGAGGTTCGTCCGTCCCGGTCCTCTCGTACTAGGGACAGCCCTTCTCAAGACTCCTACGCGCACAGCGGATAGGGACCGAACTGTCTCACGACGTTCTAAACCCAGCTCGCGTACCGCTTTAATGGGCGAACAGCCCAACCCTTGGGACCGACTCCAGCCCCAGGATGCGACGAGCCGACATCGAGGTGCCAAACCATCCCGTCGATATGGACTCTTGGGGAAGATCAGCCTGTTATCCCCGGGGTACCTTTTATCCGTTGAGCGACGGCGCTTCCACAAGCCACCGCCGGATCACTAGTCCCGACTTTCGTCCCTGCTCGACCCGTCGGTCTCACAGTCAAGCTCCCTTGTGCACTTACACTCAACACCTGATTGCCAACCAGGCTGAGGGAACCTTTGGGCGCCTCCGTTACCCTTTAGGAGGCAACCGCCCCAGTTAAACTACCCATCAGACACTGTCCCTGATCCGGATCACGGACCCAGGTTAGACATCCAGCACGACCAGACTGGTATTTCAACGACGACTCCACAAACACTGGCGTGCCTGCTTCAAAGTCTCCCAGCTATCCTACACAAGCCGAACCGAACACCAATATCAAACTGTAGTAAAGGTCCCGGGGTCTTTCCGTCCTGCTGCGCGAAACGAGCATCTTTACTCGTAGTGCAATTTCACCGGGCCTATGGTTGAGACAGTCGAGAAGTCGTTACGCCATTCGTGCAGGTCGGAACTTACCCGACAAGGAATTTCGCTACCTTAGGATGGTTATAGTTACCACCGCCGTTTACTGGCGCTTAAGTTCTCAGCTTCGCCCACCCGAAAGTGAGCTAACCGGTCCCCTTAACGTTCCAGCACCGGGCAGGCGTCAGTCCGTATACATCGCCTTACGGCTTCGCACGGACCTGTGTTTTTAGTAAACAGTCGCTTCTCGCTGGTCTCTGCGGCCACCCCCAGCTCACCGAGTAAATCGGATCACCAGGCGTGGCCCCCCTTCTCCCGAAGTTACGGGGGCATTTTGCCGAGTTCCTTAACCATAGTTCACCCGAACGCCTCGGTATTCTCTACCTGACCACCTGAGTCGGTTTAGGGTACGGGCCGCCATGAAACTCGCTAGAGGCTTTTCTCGACAGCATAGGATCATCCACTTCACCACAATCGGCTCGGCATCAGGTCTCAGCCGTATGCAAGGCGGATTTGCCTACCTTGCGGCCTACACCCTTACCCCGGGACAACCACCGCCCGGGATGGACTACCTTCCTGCGTCACCCCATCACTCACCTACTACCAGCTCGGGTCACCGGCTCCACCACTCCCACCCACAGCAAAGCTGGGGGCAGGCGGCTTCACGGGCTTAGCATCACTGGATTCGATGTTTGACGCTTCACAGCGGGTACCGGAATATCAACCGGTTATCCATCGACTACGCCTGTCGGCCTCGCCTTAGGTCCCGACTTACCCTGGGCAGATCAGCTTGACCCAGGAACCCTTAGTCAATCGGCGCACACGTTTCTCACGTGTGAATCGCTACTCATGCCTGCATTCTCACTCGTCAACCGTCCACAACTACCTTCCGGTGCTGCTTCACCCGGCAGACGACGCTCCCCTACCCATCACAGCACCCGTTGGGGCTATATGCTGCAATGACACGACTTCGGCGGTACGCTTGAGCCCCGCTACATTGTCGGCGCGGAATCACTAGACCAGTGAGCTATTACGCACTCTTTCAAGGGTGGCTGCTTCTAAGCCAACCTCCTGGTTGTCTGTGCGACTCCACATCCTTTCCCACTTAGCGTACGCTTAGGGGCCTTAGTCGATGCTCTGGGCTGTTTCCCTCTCGACCATGGAGCTTATCCCCCACAGTCTCACTGCCGCGCTCTCACTTACCGGCATTCGGAGTTTGGCTAAGGTCAGTAACCCGGTAGGGCCCATCGCCTATCCAGTGCTCTACCTCCGGCAAGAAACACACGACGCTGCACCTAAATGCATTTCGGGGAGAACCAGCTATCACGGAGTTTGATTGGCCTTTCACCCCTAACCACAGGTCATCCCCCAGGTTTTCAACCCTGGTGGGTTCGGTCCTCCACGAAGTCTTACCTCCGCTTCAACCTGCCCATGGCTAGATCACTCCGCTTCGGGTCTTGAGCGTGCTACTAAAATCGCCCTGTTCGGACTCGCTTTCGCTACGGCTTCCCCACCCGGGTTAACCTCGCAACACACCGCAAACTCGCAGGCTCATTCTTCAAAAGGCACGCAGTCACGAGAATGTGCAAGCACATTCCGACGCTCCCACGGCTTGTAGGCACACGGTTTCAGGTACTATTTCACTCCCCTCCCGGGGTACTTTTCACCATTCCCTCACGGTACTATCCGCTATCGGTCACCAGGGAATATTTAGGCTTAGCGGGTGGTCCCGCCAGATTCACACGGGATTTCTCGGGCCCCGTGCTACTTGGGTGTCTCTCAAACGAGCCGCTGACGTTTCGACTACGGGGGTCTTACCCTCTACGCCGGACCTTTCGCATGTCCTTCGCCTACATCAACGGTTTCTGACTCGTCCCACGGCCGGCAGACCGTGGAAGAGAGATCCCACAACCCCGCATGCGCAACCCCTGCCGGGTCTCACACGCATACGGTTTGGCCTCATCCGGTTTCGCTCGCCACTACTCCCGGAATCACGGTTGTTTTCTCTTCCTGAGGGTACTGAGATGTTTCACTTCCCCTCGTTCCCTCCACTTGCCCTATGTGTTCAGGCAAGGGTGACAGCCCATGACGACTGCCGGGTTTCCCCATTCGGAAACCCCCGGATCAAAGCCTGGTTGACGACTCCCCGGGGACTATCGCGGCCTCCCACGTCCTTCATCGGTTCCTGGTGCCAAGGCATCCACCGTGCGCCCTTAAAAACTTGGCCACAGATGCTCGCGTCCACTGTGCAGTTCTCAAACAACGACCAGCCACCCATCACCCCGAACCAACGGTCCGAGTGCACTGGGGCCGGCGACTGAGGAAAAACCATTCCCTCAGACACCCAACAGCGTGCCCGACACGATCAGCCGACCAGATCAGCGTTCCACGCCCCGAAGGGGCAGTACTAGCGCCTGGTCCATCCTGGACCGTGCCGAATAATCAACGTTCCACCCATGAGCAACCAGCACCGGACGTTCGCCGATGTACTGGCCTCTGACCGAGCGAACCCGGTAAGAAGTGCTCCTTAGAAAGGAGGTGATCCAGCCGCACCTTCCGGTACGGCTACCTTGTTACGACTTCGTCCCAATCGCTAGTCCCACCTTCGACAGCTCCCTCCCACAAGGGGTTGGGCCACCGGCTTCGGGTGTTACCAACTTTCGTGACGTGACGGGCGGTGTGTACAAGGCCCGGGAACGTATTCACCGCAGCAATGCTGATCTGCGATTACTAGCGACTCCGACTTCATGGGGTCGAGTTGCAGACCCCAATCCGAACTGAGACCGGCTTTTTGAGATTCGCTCCACCTCACGGTATCGCAGCTCTTTGTACCGGCCATTGTAGCACGTGTGCAGCCCAAGACATAAGGGGCATGATGACTTGACGTCGTCCCCACCTTCCTCCGAGTTGACCCCGGCGGTCTCCTGTGAGTCCCCATCACCCCGAAGGGCATGCTGGCAACACAGAACAAGGGTTGCGCTCGTTGCGGGACTTAACCCAACATCTCACGACACGAGCTGACGACAGCCATGCACCACCTGTACACCGACCACAAGGGGGGCACTATCTCTAATGCTTTCCGGTGTATGTCAAGCCTTGGTAAGGTTCTTCGCGTTGCGTCGAATTAAGCCACATGCTCCGCCGCTTGTGCGGGCCCCCGTCAATTCCTTTGAGTTTTAGCCTTGCGGCCGTACTCCCCAGGCGGGGAACTTAATGCGTTAGCTGCGGCACCGACGACGTGGAATGTCGCCAACACCTAGTTCCCACCGTTTACGGCGTGGACTACCAGGGTATCTAATCCTGTTCGCTCCCCACGCTTTCGCTCCTCAGCGTCAGTAATGGCCCAGAGATCCGCCTTCGCCACCGGTGTTCCTCCTGATATCTGCGCATTTCACCGCTACACCAGGAATTCCGATCTCCCCTACCACACTCTAGCTAGCCCGTATCGACTGCAGACCCGAGGTTAAGCCTCGGGCTTTCACAATCGACGTGACAAGCCGCCTACGAGCTCTTTACGCCCAATAATTCCGGACAACGCTTGCGCCCTACGTATTACCGCGGCTGCTGGCACGTAGTTAGCCGGCGCTTCTTCTGCAGGTACCGTCACTTGCGCTTCTTCCCTGCTGAAAGAGGTTTACAACCCGAAGGCCGTCATCCCTCACGCGGCGTCGCTGCATCAGGCTTTCGCCCATTGTGCAATATTCCCCACTGCTGCCTCCCGTAGGAGTCTGGGCCGTGTCTCAGTCCCAGTGTGGCCGGTCGCCCTCTCAGGCCGGCTACCCGTCGTCGCCTTGGTGAGCCATTACCTCACCAACAAGCTGATAGGCCGCGGGCTCATCCTTCACCGCCGGAGCTTTCCAGGATCGGAGATGCCTCCGAACCTCGTATCCGGTATTAGACCCCGTTTCCAGGGCTTGTCCCAGAGTGAAGGGCAGATTGCCCACGTGTTACTCACCCGTTCGCCACTAATCCACCCCGAAGGGCTTCATCGTTCGACTTGCATGTGTTAAGCACGCCGCCAGCGTTCGTCCTGAGCCAGGATCAAACTCTCCGTGAATGTTTTCCCGTGATCGGGATGAACACCACGAGAGCGGTGCAAGAGGAGGAATGATCCTCTCGCACACAGCGTCCTCGCTGTGTTATTTCAAAGGAACCTCGCCCCAGCAGATGCTGGAGACGGGGTATCAACATATCTGGCGTTGATTTTTGGCACGCTGTTGAGTTCTCAAGGAACGGTCGCTTCCTTTGTACTCACCCTCTCGGGCTTTCCTCCGGGCTTCCCTTCGGTGTTTCCGACTCTATCAGATCCTTTCGGCGTCTGATTCCCGGTCGGCGGGTTGTCTTCGAGCTTTTGGGCTTTCGCCTGTCGGCCTTTCGACATTCACTACGTTAGCTCATTTCTTCGGCGACTCATAATCGAGTCTCGCGGGTTCGAATTTCGGGCACGCGGGCGCGCCGAAATCGACCCCGGCGAAGGGGTTGTAGCTAGGTAGTGGGGTGGCCGCTCCGGCTGCTGGCGATTGCCGTACCCGGTTCAGCGGCTTGGGATACGTTACGCACCTTCCAGGCACGCGTCAACTTCGGCGCCGCCTCGGTACATGGGCCCGATAGGGGCTCACCGTCGGATCGTCGGCAACCCAGTAACGCCACGGATGGACATCGCCGTTGCCGCCTTCGCCGGCGACTCCGGTGCGGGCACCGCTCCGTACCTGGTGAGCGGGGATCTTCGTGCCGGTCAGCATCCGCAAGGGTGTCTCGCCGGAGGCGCAGGCGTCCGTGCCGTTCAGGGCACGGTCGACCCCCAGGGCGGTGGCCAGGCGAGCCGGTCCTTTGGCGAGTTCCTTGTCGTTGCGGGCCGAAAGTCGACGTTTACGGGCCAGGTCCGCGCCCTCGACCACCTCGCCGGCGCGGAGCAGGACGGCGCTCGCGCGGCCTTCGGGACCGCAGACGAGGTTCATGCAGTGCCACATGCCGTAGGTGAAGTAGACGTACACGTAGCCGGGCGGCCCGAACATCACCTCGTTGCGGGCGGTGCGGCCGCGGTAGGCGTGGGAGCCGGGGTCGTTCGGGCCGTCGTACGCCTCGACCTCCGTGAGGCGGACGGCGATGGGGCCCTCGGAGGTCGTACGGACCAGGATGCGGCCGAGGAGGTCGGGGGCCACTTCGAGGACCGGGCGGTCGAAGAACTCTCTGGGCAGAGGCGTACGGTCCGGGGGCGCGATCATGTCGTCCGAGGGTAATGGAGAGCGGGCATGGCGCCGGCGGAACCGGTCGGGGGGCGGATGCGTTTGTAGGGGTCGAGGTTCCTTCGTAAAGGGAGAGTCAATGGCGTTCAAGAAGCTGCTCGCGAGCCTGGGGGCCGGCGGGGCCTCGGTCGAGACCGTGCTGACCGAGGTGAACGTGGTGCCGGGTGGCGTCGTCCAGGGTGAGGTGCGGATCCAGGGCGGGTCCGTGAACCAGGACATCGAGGGGCTGTCGGTCGGGCTCCAGGCCAAGGTCGAGGTGGAGAGCGGCGACCAGGAGTACAAGCAGGACATCGAGTTCACGAAGGTGCGGCTCGGTGGTGCCTTCGAGCTGCAGGCGGGCGCGGTGCACGCGGTGCCGTTCGGGCTGGAGATTCCCTGGGAGACGCCGGTCACGATGATCGACGGGCAGGCGCTGCGCGGGATGCACATCGGGGTGACGACCGAGCTGGCCATCGCGCGGGCTGTGGACTCCTCCGATCTCGACCCCATCAATGTGCATCCGCTGCCGGCGCAGAAGGCGATCCTGGACGCCTTCATCCAGCTGGGCTTCCGCTTCAAGAACGCGGACATGGAGCGCGGTCACATCCGGGGGACACGGCAGTCGCTGCCCTTCTACCAGGAGATCGAGTTCCACCCGCCGGCGCAGTACCGGGGGCTGAACCAGGTCGAGCTGAGCTTCGTTGCCGACGCGTACGCGATGGACGTCGTCCTTGAAATGGACAAGAAGCCGGGTCTGTTCAGCGAGGGTTCGGACACCTACCGGTCCTTCCAGGTCGGGCTGAACGACTGGCAGGGGACCGACTGGGCGGCTTATCTGAACCAGTGGCTGTCCGAGGTCGGCAGCAAGCGCAACTGGTTCTAGGCTCGGGAACTGCTGATTCCAGATCATCGATCAGGAGGTACCGAGGTGACCGAGCTCAAGCGGCGGCCGCTCCCCCACGATTTCCATCCGCCCGTGCCGTCGTTCACGGTGACGAGCGCGGACATCGAGGAGGGTGCGAAGCTCAAGGACGCTCAGGTCTACGCGAAGGGCAACACCTCGCCGCAGCTGCGGTGGGAGGGCTTCCCGGAGGGGACCAAGAGCTTCGCCGTGACCTGCTACGACCCGGATGCCCCGACGGGGAGCGGGTTCTGGCACTGGGTCCTGTTCGACATCCCGGCCTCGGTGACGGAGCTGCCGGCGGGTGCGGGCAGCGGCGCGTTCGAGGGGCTGCCCGAGGGTGCGGTGCAGGTGCGCAACGACTACGGGTCGAAGGACTTCGGCGGTGCCGCGCCGCCGCCCGGGGACGGGCCGCACCGTTACGTCTTCACGGTGTACGCGGTGGACCAGGAGAAGCTCGGTCCGGACGCCGATGTCTCGCCGGCCGTCGTCGGTTTCAATCTGCGATTCCACGCGATCGCGCGTGCCCAGCTCATCGGCGAGTACGAGAACCCCGCGCAGGGCTGAGCGCACCATCGCGATTCAGCCAAGCGTTCATTGAACGTTTGCCCGCCTCCGGTCTTGGAAGTGATCGGAGGCGGGCATTTTTTATTGCGTTGTCCATCTCGGCGCGCCCGTCCAGAGTTGATCCAAGCCCGCCGGGGGGTGGGCAGGTGCACACGGGAGGTGGGCTGGATGCGTGACACGCTGGTTCTGAACGCGAGCTTCGAGCCGCTGTCGACGGTGACCTTGAACCGAGCCGTCGTTCTGGTGCTGCAGGACAAGGCCGTCGTCGAGCAGGCCCATCCCGAGCTGCGGATGCGCGGTGCCGATGTGGACATACCGGCGCCGCGGGTGATCAGGCTGTGCAGGTATGTACGGGTGCCGTTCCGAAGACAAGCTCCGTGGTCGAGGCGGGGGGTGCTGGTCCGGGACCGGCACCGGTGCGCGTACTGCGGGCGCAGGGCCACGACGGTGGACCATGTGCTGCCGCGGGCGCAGGGTGGGCAGGACACGTGGCTGAATACCGTTGCCGCGTGTGCGGAGGACAATCACCGGAAGGCCAACCGGACTCCGGAGGAGGCGGGGATGGCTCTGCTTCGGGAGCCGTTCGAGCCCACTCCCGCGGACGCGATGCTCTTGGCCTTGGGGCAGGAGGACTTCGCTGCGCTTCCTGAGTGGCTTGCTCGGGATGCCGCCTGATCGATACGGCCTCGCGCCCCTGACGGGGCGCGCTGCTGAAACACCCTCAGTCGATGCTGGGCTTCTCCCTGCGTTCCGAGCCATTGTTCTGGGGCGGGATCGAGGAGCCGTTGTTGCCTGATCCTCCGCCCAGGGGGCCGAAGTTGCCCATCGCGCCGGACAGGCCCTTGAGGGCGTCGCCGATTTCGCTGGGGACGATCCAGAGCTTGTTGGCGTCGCCCTCGGCGATCTTCGGGAGCATCTGGAGGTACTGGTAGGACAGCAGCTTCTGGTCGGGGTCGCCGGCGTGGATCGCCTCGAAGACCGTGCGGACCGCCTGGGCCTCGCCTTCGGCGCGCAGGGCGGCGGCCTTGGCCTCACCTTCGGCACGCAGGATCTGGGACTGCTTCTCACCCTCGGCGGTGAGGATGGCGGCCTGGCGCGTACCTTCGGCGGTGAGGATCGCGGCGCGCTTGTCACGGTCGGCGCGCATCTGCTTCTCCATCGAGTCCTGGATGGAGGTGGGGGGCTCGATCGCCTTCAGTTCGACGCGGTTGACGCGGATGCCCCACTTGCCGGTCGCCTCGTCGAGGACGCCGCGCAGGGCCGCGTTGATCTCCTCGCGGGAGGTGAGGGTGCGTTCGAGGTCCATGCCGCCGATGATGTTGCGGAGCGTGGTGACCGTCAGCTGCTCGATCGCCTGGATGTAGCTGGCGACTTCGTAGGTGGCGGCGCGGGCGTCCGTGACCTGGTAGTAGATCACCGTGTCGATGTTGACGACGAGGTTGTCCTGGGTGATCACCGGCTGGGGCGGGAACGGTACGACCTGTTCGCGCAGGTCGATGCGGTTGCGGATGGTGTCGATGAACGGGACCACGATGTTCAGGCCCGCGTTCAGGGTCCGTGTGTAGCGGCCGAAGCGCTCGACGATGGCGGCGCTGGCCTGTGGGATGACCTGGATGGTCTTGATCAGGGCGATGAAGACCAACACCACCAGAATGACCAGGACGATGATGACCGGTTCCATCGTGTTCCCCGTACCCCTCTCTGCCGCGCCTCTTCGGCAGATCCTATTGGTGTGGAAGATCTTGCTGGTCGAGTCTGACAGACTGCCGCCCAACTCGCCGGTCGGATGGCTCAGATGACGATCGCGGTGGCCCCCTCGATCTCCACGACGTCTACTTCCTGGCCGACTTCGTAGGCCCGGTCGGTGTCCAGGGCGCGTGCCGACCAGACTTCGCCGGCGAGTTTGATACGGCCGCCGGAGCCGTCGACCCGTTCCAGTACGACGGCCTGCTTTCCCTTCAACGCGTCGATGCCGGTGGCGAGTTGGGGGCGTTGCCTGGTGTGCCGGGCGGCGATGGGGCGGACGACGGCGATGAGGGCTACGGAGACGACGACGAACACGAGCACCTGGATCACGCCGTTGAAGCCGAGTCCGGCGGCGACGGCGGCCGCGACGGCTCCGACCGCGAGCATGCCGAACTCCGGCATCGCGGTGACGACGAGCGGAATGCCGAGCGCCGCCGCGCCGACGAGCCACCACACCCATGCGTCGATGTCGTTCACATGGTCATGGTAGGGCCGTGGGCGGGCGGCGGACAGGGCGCACGAGGGAAGCGCGGAGGGCTCAGGACAGGGGCAGGCCCTGGGCGGTCCAGCGGTCGCCGACCTGCTCGACGACGAGCGGGAGGCCGAAGCAGAGGGAGAGGTTGCGGGAGGTGAGTTCCAGCTCGATGGGTCCGGCGGCGAGGACCTTGCCCTGGCGGATCATGAGGACGTGGGTGAAGCCGGGGGCGATCTCCTCGACGTGGTGCGTGACCATGATCATCGAGGGGGCGATCGGGTCGCGGGCGAGCCGGCCGAGGCGGCGGACCAGGTCCTCGCGGCCGCCGAGGTCGAGGCCGGCGGCGGGCTCGTCGAGCAGGAGCAGCTCGGGGTCGGTCATCAGGGCGCGGGCGATGAGGGTGCGCTTGCGCTCGCCCTCGGAGAGGGTGCCGAAGCGGCGGTCCACGTAGTCGGTCATGCCGAGGCGGTCGAGGAAGGCGCGGGCGCGCTGCTCGTCGACCTCGTCGTACTCCTCCTGCCAGTGGGCCGTCATGCCGTAGGCGGCGGTCAGGACGGTCTCCAGGACGGTCTGGCGCTTGGGGAGCTTCTCGGCCATGGCGATGCCGGCCATCCCGATGCGGGGGCGCAGCTCGAAGACGTCGACCTTGCCCAGGGTGTCGCCGAGGATCGTGGCGGTGCCCTTGCTGGGGTAGAGGTAGCTGGAGGCGACGTTCAGGAGGGTGGTCTTGCCGGCGCCGTTGGGGCCGAGGATGACCCAGCGTTCGCCCTCCTTCACCGACCAGGAGACCTGGTCCAGCAGAGCCCGGCCCTCACGGATCACGGATACGTCCTGAAGCTCCAGAACCTCGCTCATGAGCGCGTTGTCTCCCCTTGCAGTGTGGCCGGTCTCGGCTGTCGCGTACGCCTGTGGCTCGGGCCGCAGTGCCGGTGGGCGCGGCCCTCATGAAATCTACGCCACGAGTGCGCCGCTCCATTCCATCGGTCCGGTCCTTAGGGTGGGGGCATGCTCTCGGAACCGCGTTCAGGACGCCTTGCCGCTTGGGGAAATGCCCTTTTGGCCGGACTTGTCTCTCCGGATGACGCCGTGCTCGCCATCGTGGGCGAGGACGCGGTGCACCGGGTGGAGGGGCTGCCCGGGGAGTCCGCGCCGGTCGGGCTCACGCTCGCGCTGGGGCGGCTGCGCACGTTGGGGGTGACCGGGCTGCGGGTGGCGCTGCCGGCGCCCGGCCATCCGCTGGGGCTGAGCGGTCCGCCGGAATTCAACGCGCGGGCGCTGGAGGCCGAGGAGGCGGTGGTCTGCTTCGGGGCCGCGTTCGGGCTGGTGCCAGAGGTGTACGAGGCCGGGCCCGCGGGTGATGTGCATGCCGAGGTGGTCTGGCATGTGCTGCCGGTGCGGGAGGCGCCGCCCGCCGATGTGCCGTCGCTGGGCGAGGCCGAGCGGGAGCTGGCGGAGGCGTTGCGCGAGGCGACCGAGGTGCTGTCGAAGCTGGACGTCACCGGGTCGGGTCCGGTGGCGGAGGCGGCGATCGACGCGTACCGGGCACGGGCCGAGCGCGGCCGGGAGGTGCTGGCGCCGGGATATCCGCCGCGTGCGGTACGGGTGTTGGAGCTGGCGCAGCGGGTCACGCTGCTGGTGTCGCTGGCGTACGGCAATGGGCACGGGGGTGCGGTCAGCGCCGGCGAGATGGCCGCGCGGTCGGAGGCGTTGCGACCGGTGGAGCGGACGGCTCGGCGGGCGCAGGTGGCGGCGTACAACTCCATCGTGGAGGAGCGGGAGCGGGGAACGCGGTAAGGGGTGGGCCGGGGGGCGTCGCCGCTCGGGGGTGCGGCGGGCGCGCCCGCGCCCGCGTCGACGCCGACGACGGACACGGCGACCACGGCCACGGCGGCCGTGCGGTCGGCTGCGAAACCGACAGGCCTCCCGGTGTGCCCGGGAGGCCTGTGGTCACTGTCGGCGGGACGTCACTGGTTGACGCCGAGGTTGCCGAAGGCCGGGTTCAGCGCGCCGATGACGTTCGCGCTGTTGCCGACCACGTTCACCGGGATGTGCACCGGCACCTGAGCGACATTGCCCGAGACGACACCGGGGGAGCCCTGGGCGTCGCCGACGGCCTGGGCGCCGTCGTTGGCGGAGGCCAGGCCCGCACCGGCGGCCACGAGACCACCGGCGAGCATCGTCACGGCCGCTGCCTTCTTCAGGTTCTTCACTTTCCAACCCCTCCTAGGCGTTCACCACGGCGGTTCGCCGTGGCACGCACTGGAGAACGGCACGGTTCGCCGGAGGATGCGCCGTCCGGGTGACATTCCCACGACGGTATGAATCTCAGTCCGGAGTGTGACCCTCAGGGTTGCCGTGCGTGACGCCCGCGGCGGGGCGGCGGGGCGGGTGTTTCAGCCGGCCACGCCGTGGCGTACGGCCCACAGCGCGGCCTGGGTGCGGTCGGCGAGGTCGAGTTTCATCAGGATGTTGGAGACATGCGTCTTGACGGTCTTCTCCGACAGGACGAGGGCGCGGGCTATCTCGCGGTTGGAGCGGCCGTCGGCGATCAGGCCGAGCACCTCGTTCTCCCGCTCGGTCAGCGAACCGCCCCTGCCCTGGCCGGAGTTGCTCTCGTCCTGGGAGAGCAGGGCGCCGGCGACCTCCGGCTGGAGCAGGACGTGGCCGGCGTGCACGGAGCGGATGGCGCCGGCGAGGGCGTCGGGGTCCACGTCCTTGTAGACGTACCCGGCGGCGCCCGCGCGCAGGGCGGGGACGACCGTGCGCTGTTCGGTGAAGCTGGTGACGATCAGCACGCGCGCGGGGTTGGCGAGTTCGCGGAGCTTGCGCAGGGCGTCGATGCCGTCCATGCCGGGCATCTTGACGTCCATCAGGACGACGTCCGGGCGCAGTTCCTCGGCGCGGGCGACGCCCTCGGCGCCGTCGGCCGCCTCTCCGACGACCTCGATGTCGTCCTGCACCTCCAGGAAGGTGCGCAGGCCCCGGCGGACGACCTGGTGGTCGTCGACGAGCAGCACCTTGATCGGGTCAGCCACCGGGGACCTCCATCTCGATCGTGGTGCCCTTGCCGGGCACCGATTCCACGGTCAGCGTGCCGCCGACCCCGCTCGCCCGGTCTCGCATCGAGACCAGGCCCAGATGCCGTCCGGCGTGGCGGACGGCCTTGGGGTCGAAGCCCCTGCCGTCGTCGCTGACGCGCAGCACGGCTCCGCCGCCGCGCCGGTCGACGCTCACCGCGACATGGCCGGCGCCGGAGTGGCGCAGTGCGTTGTGCAGGGCCTCCTGGGCGACCCGGAGCAGGGCTTCCTCCTGGGCGGCGGGCAGGGCGCGGAAGCTATTACTGGTGAAGGTCACGCGCGCGGTGTGGGCGCGGTCGAGGACCTGGATCTGGGTGCGCAGGGTGGCGATGAGACCGTCCTCGTCGAGGGCGGCGGGGCGCAACTCCACGACGGCGGCGCGCAGTTCGTCGACGGCCTCGGCGGCGAGCGTGGCGACCTGCTGGAGTTCGCCCTTGGCGCGGGCGGGGTCGCGGTCGACGAGGGCCGCTGCGGCCTGGGCGGTCAGGCGCAGGGAGAAGAGCTTCTGGCTGACGGCGTCGTGCAGTTCGTGGGCGAGGCGGGAGCGTTCCTCGGCGATGGTGAGCTCGCGGCTGCGTTCGTAGAGCCGGGCGTTGGTGAGGGCGATGGCGGCGTGCTGGGCGAGGATGGCGAGCAGCTCCTGGTCCTCTTCCGTGAAGCCGCAACTGCCTTCCGGTTCGGGGCGCGGGGGGTGTGCGGGGTTTCCCCCCACAGAATGCAGCTTGTTGGCGAGGAAGAGGGCGCCGATGACCTCGTCGCCGTCGCGGATGGGCAGGCCCAGGAAGTCGACCAGGTCGGGGTGGGCGGACGGCCAGCCCTCGAAGCGGGGGTCCTTGCGCACGTCGGCGAGACGCTCCGGGCGGGCCTCGTGCAGCATCGAGGCGAGGATGCCGTGCTGGCGGGGCAGCGGGCCGATGGCCTTCCACTGGGCGTCGCTGACGCCGTCGACGACGAACTGGGCGAAGCCGCCGTGGTCGTCGGGGACGCCGAGGGCGGCGTACTGCGCGTCGAGCAGCTCGCGGGCGGAGGCGACGATCGTCTTGAGGACGTCGCGCACCTCCAGATGCCTGCTCATGGCCAGCAACGCGGAGCTCACCGCGGCGAGGCCGGACCGGGGGCCTTGACTCATGTCCTCACGGTACCGGCGGGGTGTGACAGCGCGGATCGGACCGCCGGGGGCCGGGCCCGGTCCGCTGGGCGTAGGGCGGGCGGCGTAGGTCGCCGACCCGGGTTCGGCGGCGGGGCCCCTCGGCCGGGGTTCGGCAGTGCGGTGGGTCGCTCGGCCGGAGTTCGGCGGTGTGGGCCGCTCGGCCGGAGTTCGGCGGTGTGGGCCGCTCCGCCGGGGCGCGAGGAAGGCATCGGGTCCAGGGAGCGCGGCAGAGGTCCCTGGCGAGGGGGCGCAGCACGGATCCCTCCACGCGCGGGGACGACGGCCGGTGGGCGGTCGAGCTGCGGGAACCGGACGACGAGGGCGGCACGCGCGCGCGTACGGGCACGCACGCGGGGACCAGGGTGTCGTTGCCGGGTGGGGCGCGGCCGGGGCGGAGGAAGTGGTGCGGGCGGCCGAGGCGGAGGGAGTGGTGCGGGCGGCCGAGGGGTGGACGGACCTGGTGGTCATGCCGGAGCGCGGGGTGCGGGTGGTGGACGGGCTGCTGACCGGGCTGCACGAGCCGGAGGCCTCGCACCTTACTGATGCTGGAGGCGGTCGGGGGGCGGGCCGCGGTCGACCGCGGCTACGACGAGGCGCTGCGCGGGCTCTGCCTGTGGCATGAGTCCGCCGATGTCCACCTCGTCCTCCCGGAAGAGAGCCCTCACACAGAGCATTGCGATGGCAACTCTTGGTGAAACCGTTACGTCTCTGATGTGAGCCCGCGCATAGGGCCCACATCACGTACTAACGGACATAGGAGAAAAAGCTTCCCGGAGCGAACGGGGCGGACGGGCCAGTCTGTCCCGTTTTGCCCTTCCCCGATCCACTACCCGGGATCGTATGTCACATCTTTGCCTGGGCATTTTGCGCCAGCTAAGAATTGCTCCGTCGCTCAGCGCCGTGGGTCACCGGCCCGCGGCGTTCGTGCGGGAGGAGCCGATTCCCCCGGCGGACGCAGGAGCGACCTCCGCGCTTACGAGAGGTCCATCAGCCATGCCCAAGAACGTTCTCACCCGAGCTCATAGTCGCGCCCTGACCAAGCAGGGCAAGGCCGCCATCGCCGGTGTCGCCGCCCTCGGCGCCGCCGCCCTGGCCATCTCGGCGGCCCCCGGCCACGCCGAGACCGTCACCACCGGTGCCCCGGCCGCCGCCGCCCAGGTCGCGAGCAGCACGGCGCTGAAGAACGTCCAGGGCACGGTCACCGACCAGCTCGCCACGGACACGGTCAAGCTCGACGGCTTCGCCGCGCAGAAGAAGGCCGCCGACGCCGCCGTGGCGAAGAAGGCCGCCGACGAGGCCGCCGCCAAGAAGGCCGCCGCCGACGCCGCCGCGCAGAAGGCCGCTCAGGAGCGCGCCGCCAACGACGCCGCGAGCCGTTCCGCGCAGCGCCCGCAGATGGAGATGGTCGCCGCCAAGAAGACGTACGCCAACAACCTCGACGGCTGGATCCGCGAGGCCCTGGACATCATGAAGGCCAAGGGCATCCCGGGCTCCTACAGCGGTCTGCACCGCAACATCATGCGGGAGTCCTCGGGCAACCCGATGGCCATCAACAACTGGGACATCAACGCCGCCAACGGCATCCCGTCCAAGGGCCTGCTCCAGGTGATCCAGCCCACCTTCAACGCGTACCACGTGTCGGGCACGTCCTGGAACATCTACGACCCGGTCGCCAACATCACTGCCGCCGCCAACTACGCGGCGCACCGCTACGGCTCGATGGACAACGTCAACAGCGCGTACTGAGGCCTGGCGCGGACCTCAGCGACGTAACGGACGCAATGCCGAAGGGCGGCACCCCGGGAAACGGGGTGCCGCCCTTCGGCGTCGTACGGGCGCGGTTACTTGCGCATGACCTCCGGCTCGTGGCGGCGCAGGAAGCGGGCCACGAAGAAGCCGCAGATCACACCGAGCACGATCAGCGCGACCATGTCCAGGGTCCAGGCCCCGCCCGTGTGGTTCCACAGCGGGTCGGTGCTGCTCGGGTTGTCGGTGTTCGGCGCGATGTTGTTGAAGTCCAGCGTGGCACCGGCCGCGGCCACCGCCCAGCGCGACGGCATCAGGTACGAGAACTCGTTGACGCCGAGCGTGCCGTGCAGAGTGAACAGACATCCGGTGAAGACGACCTGGATGATCGCGAACATCACCAGCAGCGGCATGGTCTTCTCGGCGGTCTTCACCAGCGAGGAGATCACCAGGCCGACCATCATCGACGTGAAGCCGAGCGCCATGATCGGCACGCACAGCTCGAACAGCGTCGAGCCGCCGAGTACGACGCCCTGGTCCGGGATCTCGCGGCTGGAGAAGCCGATCACGCCGACCAGCAGGCCCTGCAGCACGGTGACGGCGCCGAGCACGACCACCTTGGACATCAGGTACGCCGAGCGGGACAGACCGGTCGCGCGCTCCCGCTCGTAGATGACCCGTTCCTTGATCAGCTCACGCACCGAGTTCGCGGCACCCGCGAAGCACGCGCCGACGGCGAGGATGAGCAGCACCGTGGTGGCCGTGCCGTTCGGGATGTGCGCGCCGGTGCGCGGGTTGACCGCCTCGTTGACCAGCAGGCCCCGCTTGTGGTCGATCAGCAGGCTGACCGAGCCGAGCACCGCCGGCAGGATCACCGTCAGCGCCAGGAAGCCCTTGTCGGAGACGATCACCGACACATAGCGCCGGATCAGGGTCATCAGCTGCGAGCCCCACGCCTGCGGCTTGGGCGGCTTGATGGCCTGCGGCGGCGGCATGTGTGCGGATACGGACTGCGGGGCGGCCGCGTCGATGTCCGCCGCGTACATCTGGTAGTGCTGCGAGCCCTTCCAGCGGCCCGACCAGTCGTAGTCACGGTAGTTCTCGAAGGCGGAGAAGACATCGGCCCAGCTGTCGTAGCCGAAGAAGTTCAACGCCTCCTCCGGCGGGCCGAAGTACGCCACCGCGCCGCCCGGCGCCATCACCAGCAGCTTGTCGCACAGCGCCAGCTCGGCCACCGAGTGGGTGACGACGAGGACCGTACGGCCGTCGTCGGCGAGGCCGCGCAGCAGCTGCATGACATCGCGGTCCATGCCCGGGTCGAGACCGGAGGTCGGCTCGTCCAGGAAGATCAGTGACGGCTTGGTGAGCAGCTCCAGGGCGACCGAGACGCGCTTGCGCTGACCGCCGGACAGGGACGTGACCTTCTTGTCCTTGTGGACGTCCAGCTTCAGCTCGCGCAGCACCTCGTCGATGCGGGCGTCGCGCTCGGCCGCGGTGGTGTCGGCAGGGAAGCGCAGCTTGGCCGCGTACTTCAGGGCCTTCTTGACGGTCAGCTCCTTGTGCAGGATGTCGTCCTGCGGGACCAGACCGATGCGCTGGCGCAGCTCGGCGAACTGCTTGTACAGGTTCCGGTTGTCGTACAGCACCTCGCCCTGGTTGGCGGGCCGGTAGCCGGTGAGCGCCTTGAGCAGGGTCGACTTGCCGGAGCCGGACGGGCCGATGACCGCGATCAGCGACTTCTCCGGGACACCGAAGGAGACGTCCTTCAGGATCTGCTTGCCGCCGTCGACGGTGACGGTCAGATGGCGCGCGGAGAAGGAGACCTCACCGGTGTCGACGAACTCTTCCAGCCGGTCGCCGACGATCCGGAAGGTGGAGTGACCGACGCCGACGATGTCGTTCGGGCCGAGCTGGACCGAGCCGCCCTTGGGCACCGGATGGCCGTTGACGTACGTGCCGTTGTGCGAGCCCAGGTCGCGGATCTCGAAGCGGCCGTCGGGCGTCGAGTGGAACTCGGCGTGGTGCCGGGAGACCTGGAGGTCCGAGACGACCAGCTCGTTCTCCAGGGCACGGCCGATGCGCATCACGCGGCCGATGGAGAACTGGTGGAACGTGGTCGGGCTCCGGTCGCCGTAGACCGGCGGCGCCCCCGCGCCGCCACCGGGCGTCTTCTGCGCGTACTGATCGGCGGGCGCCGCCTGCTGCTGCGGGAACGCCGCGGCCTGCGGCTGCTGCCAGCCGGGCTGCTGCGGCGCCGGTGCCTGCTGAGGCACCGCCTGCTGGGCCGGTGCCTGCTGCGGTACGGCGGCCTGCTGGGCCGGCGGGGCCTGCTGGGCCCAGCCCGGAGCACCGGCTGCCTGCGCGCCGGCGCCCTGCGCGGCGTACGGCGCCTGCTGCTGTCGGCCGGCCACGGCACCGGACAGATTCAGCCGCGGTCCGTCGGTCGCGTTGCCGAGGTGCAGCGCCGAGCCCGGGCCGATCTCCATGTGCTGGATCCGCTGACCCTGCACGAACGTGCCGTTGGTGCTGCCGTGGTCCTCGACGACCCAACTGCGGCCGTTGAAGCTGACCGTGGCGTGTCGCCAGGACACCCTGGCGTCGTCGAAGACGATGTCACCCTGCGGATCGCGGCCGAGGGTGTACGGCCGGGACGGATCCAGCGTCCAGGTCCGTCCGTTTGATTCCAGAACGAGTTCAGGCACTCCATGCCCCACTGAGTTGTCCCCCGAATTACCCCCATCGCAGGGAGTCTAGGGATGTCGAACATCGGGGGGAACTATTTCAGGCTCCGCCCTCTGACCGAAACCCGGGCCTTGTCACGGATGCACCCGTGCGCTCCAACTCGCGCCGTTGACGGGGTTGAAATCCATCCGGAGAGTGGTAATCCCGGCGAGGGGGACAAGCACGGCCGTGCCGCCGCGCGGCGGTTCGACGGCCACAGCGCCGCGGTTCGGCGGGATCTGCCACGAGGGGATCGGGGGGTCTGCCATGAGCTCAGCCACGCGTGCCGGGTCCACGCGGCGCGCCGGAAAGGTGCCCTGGACGGATGCCCTGTTGTCCGCGATCGCCGCGGTGAGCTGGGCGTTGATCGGGATGGCGGGCACGGCCGCGCTCGGACTGCATCTGCTCCAGGCGGACACGGCGGGCTCACTGGGCCCCATGACGGCCGCTGTTGTGGCGCTCGGGGCGGGTGGTTCGGTCACGCCGTCGGGCGATGTGTCCGCTTTCGGACTGAAAGGCGCCGAGGCGCACACCGCCATCGAGATCACGCCACTCGGGGTGAGTCTGGTCGGTGCCCTGCTGTTGTCGTGGTTCTTCCTACGATCCTTGCGCACGGCCGGAGTTGTCATCGCCCCCGCCGAACTCCTCGCGCGCGCGGGCACGATGACGGTGCTCTTCGTGGCGATGCTGGGCGGTCTCGCCTGGGCCGGGCACGACGTCATCACCATCGACGGCGGCTCGCTCGGCGCCGGTGCGCTGCCGGGCGCGGGCGGGAAAGGGAGCGGCGGACTCAGCCTGCCCGGCCTCGGGGACGTGAGCGGGCTGCTGCCGGACCGGATCGGCGGCCTGATCCACGCCAAGGCCGGCGTCGGCTTCACCGTGGACACCCCGGCCACGCTCCTGGGCGGGCTCGGCTGGTGCGCCGGGGTTCTGCTGATCGCGCTGCTGGCCGGCCGCCGCGCTCCCCTGCCGCCGGGCTGGTCCGCGGTGCACCGGGTGGTACGGCCGGCGGTCTCGGCGCTCGTCACCGTCCTGCTGCTGGCCGTCGCGGCCGGGCTCGCCGCGGCGGCGTACGCGGCGATCGGCGACGACCACCCGCGGCGGATCGCCGGCGCGGCCCTGCTCGGCGCCCCCGACGGCGTCTGGCTCGGCCTGCCCCTCGGCCTGTTCGTCCCCTGGGACGGCCACGCCACGGGACTGCTCCGCACGGTCCTCCCCCATCCCCTGGACCAGCTCATCGGCACGAGCTCCGACCGTCCGGTGACCGTGCGCCGACTGGCCGACCTGGACAACCGGGTGTGGCTGCTGACGGTGGCGGCCGCGCTGGCAATGCTGCTGGCCGGCGTATTGACAGCGGCGCGTACGGCGGTGGTACGCGGGTCTTCTCGCAGCGCCGTGGGGCGGGGCGCCGCGGGGCGGGGAGTGCGGGGGCCTCACGGCGCCGTGGGGCGCGGGGGGCGGCGGCTGGGCAGCGCCCTGAGTCGTAGGGTGCGGCCGGGGGACACCGCCCGCGGTTATGAGGTACGGCCGCCAGACAGCACCCGCGGTGATGAGGCACGGCCGCAAGGCAACCGCCCCGGCCGCGGAGTACGGCCACCCGACACCGCGCTCGGCCGTGAGGTACGGCCGCCAGACAGCACCCGTGGTGATGAGGCGCGGCCGCAAGGCAACCGCCCCGGCCGCGGAGTACGGCCACCCGACGCCGCACTCGGCCGTGAGGTACGGCCGCCCGACACCGCCCTCGGTCTGGCCGTCCGCTGCGCTGTGCGCCTCGGCATCGTCACCGCCCTCGCCCTCCCTCTGCTCGTCCGGCTGGCGGACGTCTCCGTGACCGCGTCGCTGTCCGTCCTCGGCTTCGACGCCTTCGGCGCGGGTGTCGTGCTGCACGGCCACCTCGGGTCCGCGCTGTTGCTGGGGGCGGTGTGGGGTGCGGGCGCGGGGGCGGTGGGGGCGCTGCTGGCCTGGGCCACGGGGGCGGCGGGGTCCAGTGCGGTGTGGGCGGCTCGGGGAGCACCGGCCGGGGTGGCGGTCGACCGGGCCGAGGACGAGGAGGGCGCCGGCGCGGTGTACGGCCCCGGGCGCGGGAGTGCGGCCGAGACTCACGGGAGTGCGGCCGAGGCTTCGGGGTACGGCGGTGCGGCGGGGCCTGCGCCCTACGGTGGCCCCGGTGCCGGCGGCTCCGGTGCCGGCGGCTCCGGTGCGGCAGGATCCGGACGCCCCGGACACGGCGGCGGTGCCGGGCCGTACGCTCCAGGTGCGCCGTACCGGCCGCCGAATCCGGACACGAACCCCTACCTGAAGGTGCCGGAAGAGCCCCGCGGGGAGCCCGAGGACGCGCGACCGCCGGGGTCCCGCGACGATGTGTACGGCGCCCCGACCGTCGCCGGGCCCCTCGACGGCGCTCCCCCGCCACCCCGGCGCCGTCCCCCGGCACGGCCAGGGGACCGCTCACGGCGGCCGGACGGTCCCGAGTGGCCACCGCCGCCCCCGCCCCCGCCCCCGCCCACGGCACCGCCGGGGAAGCCGAAGCGGCGCGGCTGACTCCGCCGGGTCCCCGCCCGGCACCCGGCCGACACCGCTCCCCCTGTGCCGCCTCCCGTTTCTCCCCGTGCTGCCCTGCCCGCCCGGGGTGACTCGTGGCACAGTCGAGGTGGAGCCAGGGGATGCCGTACGGGGGCGCCACGGTTTCTCCTGGTGGCAAGATCCCCGACACCGATCGGACATCCATTGTTCCGTGTCCGTCAGGCGGACCTCGGCGGCGCGGGGCACTGGGTGCCGGATACGGTGGTGACACCATGAGCGCTTCGCAGATCCCTGCTTCGCAGACCCCCGAGGTCCCCACTCTCCTCGTCAAGATCTTCGGCAAGGACAGGCCGGGCATCACGGCGGGCCTGTTCGACACCCTGGCCGCCTACCTCGTCGACGTGGTCGACATCGAGCAGGTCGTCACCCGGGGCCGCCTGGTGCTGTGCGCGCTGGTGACCAAGCCGCCGGCCGGCCTGGAGGGCGACCTGCGGGCCACGGTGCACAGCTGGGCCGAGTCGATGAAGATGCAGGCGGAGATCATCTCGGGGCTCGGCGACAACCAGCCGCGCGGTCTCGGGCGCTCCCTGGTGACCGTTCTCGGCCATCCGCTCACCGCCGAGTCGACGGCCGCCGTGGCCGCCCGGATCGCCAAGGCCGGCGGCAACATCGACCGTATCTTCCGGCTCGCCAAGTACCCGGTGACCGCGGTGGAGTTCGCCATCTCCGGTGTGGAGACCGAGCCGCTGCGCACGGCCCTGGCCTCCGACGCGGCGGCACTGGGTGTCGACATCGCGGTCGTCTCGGCGGGGCTGCACCGGCGCGCTCAGCGGCTGGTGGTCATGGACGTGGACTCCACCCTGATCCAGGACGAGGTCATCGAGCTGTTCGCCGCGCACGCCGGCTGTGAGGACCAGGTCGCCGAGGTGACGGCGGCGGCGATGCGCGGGGAGCTGGACTTCGAGCAGTCCCTGCACGCGCGCGTGGCGCTGCTGAAGGGGCTGGACGCCTCCGTGGTGGAGAAGGTCCGCAACGAGGTCCGGCTGACGCCGGGCGCGCGCACCCTGATCCGTACGCTGAAACGACTCGGCTACCAGGTCGGGGTCGTCTCCGGTGGCTTCACCCAGGTCACGGACGATCTGAAGGAACGGCTGGGCCTGGACTTCGCGCAGGCCAACACGCTGGAGATCGTCGACGGCAAGCTCACCGGCCGGGTCACGGGCGAGATCGTGGACCGGGCGGGCAAGGCGCGGCTGCTGCGCCGGTTCGCCGCGGAGGCCGGGGTGCCGCTGTCGCAGACGGTGGCGATCGGCGACGGCGCCAACGACCTGGACATGCTGAACGCGGCCGGTCTGGGGGTCGCCTTCAACGCCAAGCCGGTGGTGCGCGAGGCGGCGCACACGGCGGTGAACTTCCCCTTCCTCGACACCGTGCTGTATCTGCTGGGCGTCAGCCGCGAAGAGGTCGAGGCGGCGGACACGCACGACGAGGGCTGAGCCGCTCCGGCCGCCCGGCACACGGAAGGGCCCGGCACCGCGCGGTGCCGGGCCCTTCCGTGTGCCGGGGAGGTCAGTCGGCGGGGGCCCAGTAGTCCGTGAGCGTGGCCACGCCCGGCTCCAGGCTCTTCCAGGGGCCGTCGAAGGTCAGCAGGGCGAATCCGGCGGGCGGGAGGCCGCGGCGCTCCATCCGATCGCGGGCGTCGCCCTCGACGGCTCCGGAGAGGATGCCGGCCAGGCCGTGCGCACCGGGGTTGTGGCCGATCAGGATCACGTTGCGCACGTCGTCCGGGGTCTCGTTGAGCACGGCGATCAGCTCGCCGGGGGAAGCCTCGTAGATCCGCTCCTCGTAGACGGTCCTCGGGCGCTCCGCCAGTTCGTGGACGGCCAGCTTCCAGGTCTCGCGGGTCCGGACCGCGGTGGAGCACAGGGCCAGGTCGAAGGCGATACCGGTGTCGGCCAGCTTGCGTCCGGCGACGGCGGCGTCCATGCGTCCGCGCTCGGCGAGGGGACGCTCATGGTCGGACACCTGGGGCCAGTCGGCTTTCGCATGCCGGAAGAGGACGATCCTGTGAGGTTCTGCGGCGCTCATACGCCCCAGCTTCGCATGAAACAGGCCATGTGGTGCAGGGAGTTGATGTGCGGATTCACCGCGCGCGGGGGCTCCGGGTCAGCGCGCGAGGAGATGCTGGGCGCGCTCGAAGAGCTGCGTGATCGCGGGGTCGCCGCCGGCCGCGTGCGCGTCCGAGGGGTTCAGTATCAGCAACAGCAGCGCGATGAACGCGAGCGCGGGCAGGGCGAGGGCCCACCAGGGCAGCCGGATGTCCACACCGCCCGTGGTCGCCGGGTGGGGCCGGGAGTGGGTGCGGGCCGACATGATCGCCTCCGTGGGTCTTCGAGCGGGTCCGTGACCGCCATGTGCGGTCACATCTCGAAGCTACGGAATCCGGGGCCGCCAACCCATCCGGACTTCCACCCAGTTGACCCTGACCCTTACCCCCTAAGGGATGGTGGAGCTAGCCCCACCATCCACCGGGCGGAACGGCCGGCACCGGGCCCGGAGGTGGCCGGAAGGCGACCCTCAGGGCATGGCCGCCTCAGGGGGAGACGGCCTCAGCCGGGAGACGACCCAAGGGGGAAGGCGCCCCCAGGGGAAGGCGCCCCCAGGGGAAGGCGACCTCAGGGGGAGGCGATGATCGCGATGACGGCGATGACGGCGAAGATGGCGAAGAACGAGCCGAAGACGAGCAGCATCTTCTTCTGGCCGTTCTGCGGGTTCGGGTCGAGCACAGGCTGCATGCGGTCAGTGTCGCACCCGTCCCCCGCGCGCGTGCCGCCGGGGCCCGCCGTGCCGCCGGGGCCCGCTCAGCGCGCCGTCGCCTCGTCCTCCACGGTGCGGTTGCGGCCCGCCAGGAAGCCGACCAGGATCTGCGGCACCATCAGGCCCGCCATGAGGGCGATCGGCAGTCCCCAGCCGCCGCTCTGCTGGTAGAGCACACCGACCAGCAGCGGGCCGGGGATGGAGATGAGGTAGCCGGTGCTCTGCGCGAACGCGGACAGCTGGGCGACGCCCGCACCGCTCCTGGCCCGCATGCCGACCATCGTCAGGGCCAGCGGGAAGGCGCAGTTGGAGATGCCGAGCAGCACCGCCCAGGCCCAGGCGCCGGCGGCCGGCGCGACGTAGAGACCGGCGTAACCGGCGAGCCCGCACACGCCGAGGACCAGCACGATCGGCCCCTGCTGGGGCAGCCGGGTGGCGACGCGCGGGATGACGAAGGCCAGCGGCACGCCCATCACCATGGTGACGGCGAGCAGCACGCCCGCGGTGCCGGCCGGGACACCGGCGTCCCGGAAGATCTGTGCCATCCAGCCCATGGTGATGTAGGCGGCGGTGGCCTGGAGGCCGAAGAAGACGGCGAGCGCCCAGGCGGTGCGGCTGCGGGTGATGCGCAGGGGCGCGGGCTGGTCCCCGGCCGACTCGGCGGACCCGGCCGCCTCCGCCGCACGCCCCGGCTGCGGCCGGGGCCGGAGCTGCGCGGGGGCGGTGCCGCGGTCCCTGACGAGCGGCAGCCAGGGCAGGACGGCGGCGGCCGCGAGGGCGGCCCACACGGCGAGGCCGGGCCGCCAGCCGCCGCCCAGGCCGTCGGTCAGCGGCACGGTGACCGCGGCGGCCAGGGAGGTACCCATGGCCAGGGCCATCGAGTACAGGCCGGTCATCGAGCCGACGCGGTCGGGGAACCAGCGCTTCACGATGACCGGCATGAGCACGTTGCTGACCGCGATGCCCATGAGGGCGAGTGCGCTGGCGGCCAGGAAGCCGGCCGTACTCCCGGCGTACGGCCGTATCAGCAGGCCCGCGGTGATGGCGGCCATGCCGGCGCACACCACGGCGGCCGGGCCGAAGCGGCGGGCCAGGCGGGGGGCGGTGACGCCGAAGACGGCGAAGCAGAGCGGGGGCACGGAGGTGAGCAGGCCGGCCACGCTGCCGCTCATGCCGAGCCCGTCGCGGACCTCCTCCAGGAGGGCGCCGAGGCTGGTGATGGCCGGGCGGAGGTTCAGCGCGGAGAGCACGATGCCGACGACGACCAGGCGGGCCGCCCACGCGCGCGTGCGGTCTGCGCCGGGGACCGCATCGGAGGTCGCACCAGGGGTCGTCTCGGCAGTACTCGCCGCGGCGGTGACCCGGCGTCCGGGGTCCCGGTGTCCGGGATCCCGGCGTCCGGGGGATGGCATCGCCGTACGGGTGTCCGTGGTCCGGGTTTCCTCACTAGCCATGAAACACATCATAGAATCATGGGATGATTGGTTGTCCATCCCCGGGACGTCCGGACCCGGGCCTGTCGTGCGAAGGTGTGCCATGCCCCTGAGCCACCCGCGTCGTTCGGCGCTGTCCGAGCAGGTCATCGCCGAACTGCGCAACCAGATCACCTCCGGCGAGTGGCCGGTCGGCTCGCGTATCCCGACGGAGCCGGAGCTGGTCGAGCAGCTCGGCGTCGCCCGCAACACGGTCCGCGAGGCCGTCCGTGCGCTCGCGCACAACGGTCTGCTGGACATCCGGCAGGGCTCCGGCACGTACGTGGTGGCGACGAGCGAGCTGGCCGGCGTGATGCACCGCCGGTTCGCCGGCGCCGACCCGCGGCACATCGCCGAGCTGCGCGCCGCGCTGGAGTCGGCCGCGGCGAAGCTGGCCGCCGAGCGGCGCACCGAGAAGGACCTCAAGCAGCTGGACGCGCTCATGGAGCGGCGTGAGGAGGCCTGGGAGACGGGCGACGCGGAGGCGTTCGTGGCGGCCGACGCCACCTTCCACCTGGCCGTCGTGGCCGCCTCCCACAACGACGTCATGACGGCGATGTACGCCGACCTGGGCGAGGTGCTGCGGGACTGGCTGCGCGCGGACGTCGGGGCGGAGCTGACCCCGGAGACGCACATGGATCACACCCGGCTGCTGGACGCGATCCGCACCGGGGACGCGGAAGCGGCGGCGGCCGAGGCGGCGAGCTATCCCTTCCTGTGCCGGCCGGGCCGGTTCAGCGCACCTTCTGGTGGCTGATCCAGGCAGAGCGGACCTCCTTCCAGCACCGGCCCGTGAGCCGTACCGTCAGGGCGGGCCCGGCGTCCACCGGGGCGCTGTCGGTGTCGATGTCCCACCAGCGCGCGCACTTGATGTGCAGACGTACGCGGTCGGTGTCGACATAGGGGTTGTGGCAGTAGGCCACCACATGTGAGCCGTGCACCGCCGTCCGGCAGGCGGCGCCGAACGGGCTGGGCGCGGGCGGCTTCCCGTCGTGCACGCGCGCGTGGGCCGGCGCGGCGTACGGAGCGGAGAGCAGGAGGGCCACGGCCACGGTCACCGGGGCCAGGCTACTGGACAGGCGCACAAGGGGACCTCCTCGGCCGGGCTGGGGAGGATCACGTGAGGTGAACGCGTAATCAAGAGTGCGCCGTTGAGCCGGGTGCGCGCCCGGCGGGTGGGCCGAACGGGTGACGTCGCCGATACGGCCCCCGATACGACCCCCGATACGGCCGAGGCCCGCAGCCCCTGAAGGGGTGCGGGCCTCGGCCGGTGGTCGTGCCTCGGCGGCAGCGTCACGCGCCGATCGCGTGCAGGCCGCCGTCGACGTGAATGATCTCGCCGGTGGTCTTCGGGAACCAGTCGCTCAGCAGGGCGACGATGCCGCGGCCGGCCGGCTCCGGGTCCTTAAGGTCCCACTCCAGCGGGGAGCGGGTGTCCCAGACGGCGGCCAGCTCGGTGAAGCCCGGGATGGACTTGGCGGCCATGGAGCCGAGCGGGCCCGCGGAGATGAGGTTGCAGCGGATGTTCTGCTTGCCCAGGTCACGGGCGATGTAGCGGCTGGTCGCCTCCAGGGCGGCCTTGGCCGGGCCCATCCAGTCGTACTGCGGCCAGGCGAACTGCGCGTCGAAGGTGAGGCCGACGACCGAGCCGCCGTTCTGCATCAGCGGCAGGCAGGCCATGGTCAGCGACTTCAGGGAGTACGCCGAGACGTGCATGGCGGTGGCGACGGACTCGAACGGGGTGTTGAGGAAGTTGCCGCCGAGCGCGTCCTGCGGCGCGAAGCCGATGGAGTGCACGACGCCGTCCAGGCCGCCCAGCTCCTCGCCGACGATGTCGGCCAGCCGGCCGAGGTGCTCGTCGTTGGTGACGTCCAGCTCGATGACCTTGGTGGGCTTCGGCAGCTTCTTGGCGATGCGCTCGGTCAGCGTGGGCCGCGGGAACGCGGTCAGGATGACCTCCGCGCCCTGCTCCTGGGCCAGCTTGGCCGCGTGGAAGGCGATGGAGGACTCCGTCAGCACACCGGTGATCAGGATGCGCTTGCCCTCAAGGATTCCGCTCATGGTGATCAGTGACCCATTCCCAGTCCGCCGTCAACGGGGATGACGGCTCCAGTGATGTACGAGGCGTCGTCCGAGGCGAGGAACCGCACCGTCGCGGCGATCTCCTCGGGCTGCGCGTAACGGCCGAGCGGCACCTGCGACACGATGTTCTTGCGCTGCTCGTCGGTGAGCACCTTGGTCATGTCGGTGTCGACGAAGCCAGGCGCGACGACGTTGAAGGTGATGTTGCGCGAGCCCAGCTCACGGGCGAGGGAGCGCGCGAAGCCGACCAGGGCGGCCTTGGAGGCGGCGTAGTTCGCCTGCCCCGCCGAGCCCAGCAGACCGACCACGGACGAGATCAGGACGACGCGGCCCTTCTTGGCGCGCAGCATGCCGCGGTTGGCGCGCTTGACGACCCGGAAGGTGCCGGTGAGGTTGGTGTCGATGACCGAGGTGAAGTCCTCCTCGGACATGCGCATCAGGAGCTGGTCCTTGGTCACGCCGGCGTTGGCGACGAGGACCTCGACCGGACCGTGCTGGTCCTCGATCTCCTTGTAGGCCTGCTCCACCTGCTCCGGGTCGGTGATGTCGCACCTCACGGCCAGGCAGCCCAGATCCGTCAGGGTGGCCGGCGGCTCACCCGAGCGGTACGTGATCGCGACCTTGTCCCCGGCATCGGCGAATGCGCGGGCGATGGCGAGGCCGATGCCCCGGTTTCCTCCGGTGACGAGAACCGAGCGGCTCAACGGATCACCCTTTCGATAGCGGTCTGAAGCGTCGTGCTACCCGCCCGAACACGTCGACGGCAGGCGGCTTCATCGAAAACCTATCGGTAGCGCCACGTGCCCGGGCAATCGGGCACCGACAGTGGCTGGGGTGCGGCGCTGTCGGGTTTCTACAGTCGGCCGTCGGATCAGTCCCCCGCGCCGGGAGCGTGAGCCGTCGGACCTGACTGGTGTGCCGCATCCAGCATGCGCTTACCCACAGGCTGCCGGTGACCCGTCTCCGACCGCCAGGCGGGTGGCCCCTGGTCCGACAGCTCGCGCAGGGTGCGTTCGACCTGCCGCAAATGGCCACCG
Organism: Streptomyces camelliae; assembly: GCF_027625935.1. Taxonomy (NCBI): domain Bacteria; kingdom Bacillati; phylum Actinomycetota; class Actinomycetes; order Kitasatosporales; family Streptomycetaceae; genus Streptomyces; species Streptomyces camelliae. The sequence goes on along the minus strand of NZ_CP115300.1, from coordinate 7,100,497 downwards.
TGGTCGTCGCCGTACGCGCCCACGACTGTCGGCCAGCGTTCCAGGAGCTGTGCGAACTCCTCCGCCGGCCAGAACAGAACGCATGCGTCGAGGTCGCCGTGCACGCCGAAGCGCTCCACCTCCAGGACTCCAAGGACAAGGGCATCCGTCCTCTCGCTGTCACGCGGACCGCCTGGGCCCGTTCACGGGGCTCGCGGCGGGCTCGTCTCTGGACGGCTGAGGTCACGTCGTAACGTTCGCGGGCGGGCACGGGAGTTGGTCCCGCGCCCGCCCGCTGTGCTGAGCCTCGTCGCCCCCGTCCTCCAGACCGCCCAGCAGTCGCCAGGCGAGATCCGCGAGAGTCGCGCCCTCGGGCGTGAGCCCGCGCCGACTGCACTCATGCCGTAGAACGGCTCTCTCTGGGTCACGTCCGCGGGAGTGGTGTATCGACGGCCACTCGGTGATCTCTTCTTTGAGGCTATGCGGTGAGTTCCGTCGGGATGACTGTGTCGTCGGTTTCTGACTCGATCGGGTGGAGGCGGGCCTTGGCCAGCAGGTCGAGTCCCATGTAGCGGCGGGCTTCGGTCCACTCGTCGTTCTGCTCGGCCAGCACCGCGCCGACCAGGCGGATCAGGGCGGTGCGGTCGGGGAAGATGCCGACCACGTCGGTGCGGCGGCGGATCTCCTTGTTGAGCCGTTCCTGCGGATTGTTCGACCAGATCTGCCGCCAGATCTCGCGCGGGAACGCGGTGAACGCCAGCACATCGCCCTGAGCGGCGTCCAAGTGGGCTGCCGCCTTGGGGAACTTGGCCTCCAATGCGTCCAGGACGTGCCGCATCTGGGACTGGACTGCATCGATGTCGGGTTGTTCGAAGACGGTCCGCAGCAGCGTGGCCACCCACGGCTGGGCCGACTTGGGCACCTGGCTCAGCAACGCGCGGGCGTAGTGAGTACGACATCGCTGCCAGCTCGCGCCGGGCAGGGTGGCCCCGATCGCGTTGACCAGGCCCATGTGCGCGTCTGAGATGACCAGTTGGACGCCCGATAGGCCGCGGGCGATCAGGGAGCGCAGGAAGGCCAGCCAGCCGGCGCCGTCCTCGGCAGTGGCCACGTCCAGGCCGAGAATCTCACGGTGCCCATCGGCGTTGACGCCGACCGCGATCAGCGCGTGGACGTTGATGATGCGGCCGCCCTCGCGAACCTTCTGCGTGAGCGCGTCCACCCAGACGAACGCGTAGGGGCCGGCGTCCAGGGGCCGGTTGCGGAACGCGGCGACCTGTTCGTCGAGATGCTTGGCCATGGCGCTGACCTGGGACTTCGACAGCTGGGTGACGCCCAGGCTCTCGGCGAGCTTCTCCACTCGGCGGGTGGAGACGCCGAGCAGATAGGCGGTGGCGACCACGCTGATGAGGGCCTGCTCAGCCCGGCGGCGACGCTCCAGCAGCCAGTGCGGGAAGTAACTGCCCTGACGCAGCTTGGGAACGGCGAGTTCGACGGTGCCCGCGCGGGTGTCCCACTCGCGAAGGCGATACCCGTTGCGATGGTTGACTCGCTCGTCGCTGACCTGCCCGTATTCAGCATTGCAGAGGGCATCGGCCTCGGCGGACATGAGCGCGTCCGCGAACGTCTTGACCATCGCGCGCAGCAGATCGGGACTCGCCGCTGCGAGGTTGTCCTCCGCGAGGGCGTGCAGGGGCAGACTGTCGGGTGCGGTCATCGTGCTGATCTCCTTCGTGACTCGACATCTCGAAGATCAGCCGGTGGCCGTTCATCTATGCGGGCGTCACCCCGACGCGGGAGCAAACCCCCGGATCAGGTCGAACCCGTACACCACTTCCCAGGACGCAACCTCTCTCTGGACGGGCGGACCGGAAACCGTCTGAGCAACTTGATCGGTCTCTGAGCCCAGCGGTGGCCACTGACAGCCCATGAAGCTTTCGCGCTTTCGCCTGCCCCCAAGGGAAAACCCGCATGTACGCAGAGTGCGGGGCATGTTTGACTTCCGTCATCGGCGATTCGGATGGTCCGAGCAGGCCGGACCAGGTGGTAGCAGCGAAGGGATCCCACCCGTGCCTCATGAAATCGATCAGTCGTTCCTGGCACTGCCCCTACGCCCCCTCGCCGACGCCGCGCTCGCACGCGCGCGTGCGCTGGGGGCCGAGCACGCGGACTTCCGGTTCGAGCGGGTGCGCAGCGCCTCCTGGCGGTTGCGGGACGCCAAGCCCGCAGGTTCGTCGGACACCACCGACCTCGGGTACGCGGTCCGGGTCGTGCACGGCGGTACGTGGGGCTTCGCCTCCGGGGTGGACCTGACCCTGGACGCGGCGGCCAAGGTCGCCTCGCAGGCGGTGGCGATGGCCAAGCTGTCCGCGCAGGTGATCAGGGCCGCAGGGTCCGACGAGCGGGTGGAGCTGGCCGACGAAGCCGTGCACGCCGACAAGACGTGGATCTCGTCGTACGAGATCGATCCGTTCTCGGTGCCCGACGAGGAGAAGGCCGCGCTGCTGGCCGACTGGAGCACGCGGCTGCTGGCCGCGCGGGGCGTCGACCATGTGGACGCCTCGCTGCTCACCGTGCACGAGAACAAGTTCTACGCCGACACCGCCGGGACCGTGACGACGCAGCAGCGGGTACGGCTGCACCCCCAGCTCACCGCCGTGTCGGTGGACGAGTCGAGCGGCGAGTTCGACTCGATGCGGACCATCGCGCCGCCCGTCGGCCGCGGCTGGGAGTATCTGACCGGCACCGGCTGGGACTGGGACGGCGAACTGGAGCGGATCCCGGAGCTGCTCGCCGAGAAGATGCGGGCCCCGAGCGTGGAGCCGGGCCTGTACGACCTGGTGGTCGATCCCTCCAACCTGTGGCTGACGATCCATGAGTCCATCGGGCATGCGACGGAGCTGGACCGGGCGCTCGGCTACGAGGCCGCCTACGCCGGCACCTCCTTCGCCACCTTCGACCAACTGGGCAAGCTGCGGTACGGCTCCGAGCTGATGAACGTCACCGGCGACCGCACCGCCGAGCACGGCCTCGCGACCATCGGATACGACGACGAGGGCGTCGAGGCGCAGTCCTGGGACCTGGTGAAGGACGGCACCCTGGTCGGCTACCAGCTGGACCGCAGGATCGCGAAGCTGACCGGGTTCGACCGCTCCAACGGCTGCGCCTTCGCCGACTCCCCCGGGCATGTGCCCGTGCAGCGCATGGCCAATGTGTCCCTGAAGCCGGATCCCGCCGGGCTGTCCACCGAGGATCTGATCGGGGGCGTCGACCGGGGCATCTACGTCGTCGGCGACCGGTCCTGGTCGATCGACATGCAGCGGTACAACTTCCAGTTCACCGGGCAGCGCTTCTTCAGGATCGAGAACGGGCGGATCACCGGGCAGCTGAAGGACGTGGCCTACCAGGCCACGACCACGGACTTCTGGGGCTCGATGGCGGCGGTCGGGGGCCCCCAGACGTACGTCCTCGGCGGCGCCTTCAACTGCGGCAAGGCCCAGCCGGGCCAGGTGGCGTCCGTGTCGCACGGGTGCCCGTCGGCCCTGTTCAAGGGCGTCAACATCCTCAACACGACTCAGGAGGCCGGTCGATGAGCGCCCGTAGCAACAAGCCGCACGAGGTCGTCGAGCAGGCGCTCGCGCTGTCCCGGGCCGACGGCTGTGTCGTCATCGCCGACGAGCACTCGACCGCCAACCTGCGCTGGGCGGGCAACGCACTCACGACCAACGGTGTCACGCGCGGTCGTACGCTCACCGTGATCGCGACCGTGGACGGCAAGGAGGGCACGGCCTCGGGGGTCGTGTCCCGGTCGGCCGTCACGGCGGACGAGCTGGAGCCGCTGGTGCGGGCCGCCGAAACCGCCGCGCGCGGTGCCGGGCCCGCCGAGGACGCCCAGCCCCTGGTCACCGGGGTGCCCGAGTCCCCCGACTTCGCGGACGCGCCCGCCGAGACCTCCTCCGCGGTGTTCGCCGATTTCGCCCCGGCCCTCGGCGAGGCGTTCGCACGCGCGCGTGCGGGCGGCCGTGAGCTTTATGGCTTCGCCAACCACGAGCTGGTGTCCACGTATGTGGGTACGTCCACGGGCCTGCGCCTGCGCCACGACCAGCCCACCGGCACGCTGGAGCTGAACGCCAAGTCGCCCGACCGGCTGCGCTCGGCGTGGGCCGGCCGCTCCACACGGGACTTCAAGGACGTCGACCCGGGCGCCCTGGACGCCGAGCTGGCCGTACGGCTCGGCTGGGCGGAGCGGCGGGTGGAGCTGCCCGCGGGCCGGTACGAGACGCTGCTGCCGCCGACCGCGGTCGCGGACCTGCTGATCTACCAGCTGTGGTCGGCGTCGGGCCGGGACGCGGCCGAGGGCCGGACGGTGTTCTCCAAGCCGGGCGGCGGCACGCGCGTGGGCGACCGGCTGAGCGACCTGCCACTGACGCTGCGCAGCGACCCGAACGAGCCCGGCCTGGAGTGCGCGCCCTTCGTCGTCGCCCACTCCTCCGGCGGCGACCAGTCGGTGTTCGACAACGGGCTGCCGGCACACACCACCCGGTGGATCGACGAGGGTGTGCTCAAGAACCTCACCACCACCCGGCACAGCGCCGCGCTGACCGGGCTGCCGGTCGCCCCGGCGCTCGGGAACCTGATCCTGGACGGCGGGGACGACCGCTCGCTTCAGGAGATGGTCGCGGGGACCGAGCGCGGGCTGCTGCTGACCTGCTTGTGGTACATCCGCGAGGTCGACCCGGCGACGCTGCTGCTCACCGGTCTGACCCGGGACGGCGTCTACCTCGTGGAGAACGGCGAGGTGACCGGGCAGGTGAACAACTTCCGGTTCAACGAGTCGCCGGTGGACCTCCTGGGGCGGGCCACCGAGGCCGGGCGCACCGAGAAGACGCTGCCGCGCGAGTGGAGCGACTGGTTCACCCGGGCCGCGATGCCCGCGCTGCGCATCCCGGATTTCAATATGAGCTCTGTCAGTCAGGGCGTATAACCTCGTAGGCGGTAGTCGCTCGACTGCCCGAAGATCATCAAGGAGATACGAGAACCGTGACGGACATCGTCGACGAGCTGAAGTGGCGTGGGCTCATCGCCCTCTCCACGGACGAGGACGCATTGCGCAAGGCGTTCGCGGACGGTCCCGTCACGTTCTATTGCGGCTTCGACCCGACCGCGCCCAGTCTGCACCTCGGCAATCTGGTGCAGATCCTCACGATGCGCCGCATCCAGCAGGCGGGCAACCGTCCGCTGGGCCTGGTCGGGGGTGCCACCGGTCTGATCGGTGACCCGAAGCCCACCGCGGAGCGCACGCTCAACGCGCCCGAGATCGTCGCCCAGTGGGTGGAGCGGCTGCGCGCGCAGATCGAGCCGCTGCTGGACTTCGAGGGCCCGCACGCCGCGGTGATGGTCAACAACCTGGACTGGACCCAGGGCCTGTCGGCCATCGAGTTCCTGCGGGACATCGGCAAGCACTTCCGGGTCAACAAGATGATCGCGAAGGAGGCCGTCTCCCGGCGGCTGAACTCCGACGCGGGCATCAGCTACACCGAGTTCAGCTACCAGATCCTGCAGGGCATGGACTTCCTTGAGCTGTACCGGCGGTACGGCTGCACCCTGCAGACCGGTGGCAGCGACCAGTGGGGCAACCTCACGTCGGGCACCGACCTGATCCACCGGGTCGAGCCGCACGCCGTGGTTCACGCGCTCGGCACCCCGCTGATCACCAAGGCGGACGGCACCAAGTTCGGCAAGACCGAGTCCGGCACGGTCTGGCTCGACCCCGAGATGACGACGCCGTACGCGTTCTACCAGTTCTGGCTGAACGCGGACGACCGGGACGTCTCGAAGTTCCTGCGCATCTTCAGCTTCAAGTCCCGCGAGGAGATCGAGGAGCTGGAGCAGCAGACGCAGGACCGTCCGCAGGCGCGGGCGGCGCAGCGGGCGCTCGCCGAGGAGCTGACGACGCTGGTGCACGGCGCCGACCAGACGGCCGCGGTGATCGCCGCGAGCCGCGCCCTCTTCGGGCAGGGCGAGCTGGCGGAGCTGGACGGGGCGACGCTGGCGGCGGCGCTGTCCGAGGTGCCGCACATTCAGGTCACCGAGCTGGCTCCGGTGGTCGACCTGTTCGCGGAGGTCGGTCTCGTCGCCAGCAAGTCCGCCGCGCGGCGGACGGTGAAGGAGGGCGGCGCCTACGTGAACAACGTGAAGGTCGCCTCCGAGGATGCCGTCCCGGCGAAGGACGAGCTGCTGGACGGGCGGTGGCTGGTGCTGCGGCGTGGGAAGAAGAACCTCGCCGCGGTGGAGGTTGTCTCGGCTTAGCGCCGTCGGGGCGTGGGGTTCGCACATCGATGCGACCCCGCGCCCCTTTTCACCTTCAGGGCGTTTTCAGGTTCACCTTCAGGGCGTTTTCAGGCCGACGTCCGTTGTGCCTTCCTCTTCCCCAGCGTCGCCATGTACAAGGCGTCCACGGCCCCCACGATGATGATGGCCGCCACCAGCTGGAAGATGTGCCGGGTCCAGTCGATGCCCCGGGTCGCGGCGACGCCTGCGGCGCGGGCGACGGCATTGCCCACGATGGCGCCGAGCATGCCGCAGATGGTGGTCAGCCACAGGGGGCTGTGCTGCTTTCCCGGGATGACGGCCTTGGCGATGATGCCGAGCACGAATCCCACGATGATCGCCCACAACCAGCCCATGGCTGCCTCCTCGTACGGCTCTACGTGAGCATTACGGCCAGTGTGGTGGGGTGGTCCGTACGGCGCATGTCGGGTTCGCCCGTGCGGGGCGGTTCCGGGGGCGTTGTCGCAGGCAGTGGGTGCCCCGGTCTCGTCGGTGGCAGGGCCGCGGCGTAACGTGGGACGTGTCCCTGTCCGGTTCCCGGCCGGGCCTGGACGACGGTGCGGGCCGGGGGAGAGTCCGATGCGGGCGGATGGTGGACTGTGATGCGGAAACAGCACGGCGGAGGCGTCCAGGTGTTCCGGATCACCGGAGCCCGGACGGGTCTCGCCGAGGACGTGCGGGGCCGGCAGCGGCGGTACGTCATCTCGATGACGATCCGCACGGTGTCGGTGATCCTCGCGGTCGCCCTGTGGAACGTCGAGCGGTACGTCGCCGTCGTGGCGCTGGTGTTCGGTGCGCTGCTCCCCTATGTCGCCGTGGTGATCGCGAACGCGGGCCGTGAGCGGCCGCCGTCCCTGCCGTCGACGTTCGTCAGCATGCCGACGCCGCCGATGATCACGCCGCCGCGGGCCGAGGACGCGGGGGCGCAGTCCGTGCCGGGGGACGCCGGGGCTGAGCAGAAGCGGAATGCGCGCCACTCATGAAGCTCAAGAAAAGCTCAGATCAATCGTGCAGTTACGGTGCCGGTCGACGGGGTTGCCGTGACATACTGCGTACGCGCTCCGCATCCCCCGTCGGAGCGACGGACCGACGCCGGGCAGCTCCCCCCGTGGCTGCTCGGCGTCGCCTTGTTCGGGCCCTTTTCTGCGAGACGAACCTGTGACTGACGAGACCCCTGTCTGCTCCGCCAAGGGCTGCCGTACCGCTGCCGTGTGGGTGCTGGCCTGGAACAACCCGAAGATTCACACGCCGGAGCGGCGCAAGACGTGGCTCGCGTGCGAGGAGCATCGCGAGCATCTCTCGCAGTTTCTCGGGGTGCGGGGGTTCCTGAAGGACGTGGTGAAGTTCGAGGACTGGGAAGCGCCCGAAGGGGCCTGAGCGCTCCGCTGGAAGTGCCGCGATGTGTGGTCGGTCGTCTGCGGCTCCGTCGTGGCTGGTCGCTCCCCCAAGCTCTCGACTTCGTTCGAGCAGGGAGGTACCCCCATCGCGGCGGTAGCCGCACATCAGGTACAGCCCCGCGCCCCTTCGGTGCGCGACCGAACCGCAGTCGACTTTGCCCGACTTGCTCAGCTAGCCGCCGATCGCGGACATCGGCCGGTCCGGCTGCACGAACGACGGGTCGTCCAGGCCCGCCCCCGCCTTCTTCCCCCACATGGCCAGCCGCCAGATGCGAGCGATCTCCTCGTCCGGGGCGCCGGAGCGCAGGGCCGCGCACAGGTCGGTCTCCTCGGTGGCGAACAGGCAGGTGCGTATCTGGCCGTCGGCCGTGAGGCGGGTGCGGTCGCAGGCCGCGCAGAAGGGGCGGGTCACCGAGGCGATGACGCCGACCCGGTGCGGGCCGCCGTCGACCAGCCAGCGCTCCGCGGGGGCCGAGCCGCGCTCGTCGGCGCCCTCGGGGGTGAGGTCGAAGCGGGTGCGCAGGGAGGTGAGGATGTCCCCGGCGGTGACCATGCCCTCGCGCTTCCAGCCGTGCTGGGCGTCGAGCGGCATCTGCTCGATGAAGCGCTGTTCGTAGCCGTGCTCGATCGCCCAGGCCAGCAGGTCGGGGGCCTCGTCGTCGTTCAGACCCGGCATCAGCACCGAGTTGATCTTGACGGGGGTGAGGCCCGCCTCGTGGGCGGCTTCCAGGCCCTCGATGACGTCCTTGTGCCGGTCGCGGCGGGTGAGGGTCTTGAAGACGTCCGGGCGCAAAGTGTCCAGGGAGACGTTGACCCGGTCCAGGCCTGCCGCCTTCAGGGCCGCCGCGGTGCGCTTGAGGCCGATGCCGTTGGTCGTCAGCGAGGTCTGGGGGCGGGGGGTGAGGGCCGCGACGCGCTCGACGATGCCGACCAGACCCGGGCGCAGCAGGGGCTCACCGCCGGTGAAGCGGACCTCCTCGATGCCGAGCATGCGCACCGCGATGTCGATGAGGCGGACGATCTCGTCGTCCGTGAGCAGGTCGGGCTTGGCCAGCCACTGCAGGCCCTCCTCGGGCATGCAGTAGGTGCAGCGCAGATTGCACCGGTCGGTCAGCGAGACCCTCAGGTCGGTGGCCACTCGGCCGTAGGTGTCGATGAGCACGTGGGCCCCCTCCCTCGTCCCGGAGTATTCGGGTTGCGTTACCTGCGAGCCTACGTGACGCCACTGACAACGACAGCGACCCGATCCGACGAGGTACGACGCGGCCGCGTCGTAGGACCGTACAGTCCTGGCCGACGCGACCGTCGTACGAAGGTGTCAGTGCTGGTGTCAGGCTGGTGCCGCCGCTGGTGTCAGTGCGCTCCGGTGCCGGTCAGGGACCGCACCTCCAGTTCGGTGTACTTGCCGGCGTCCGGGACCTCCTTCGACAGCAGGGTGCCCACGGCGCCGAGCAGGAAGCCGACGGGGATGGAGATGATGCCGGGGTTCTCCAGCGGGAACCAGTGGAAGTCGACGCCGGGGAACATCGAGGCCGGGCTGCCGGAGACCACCGGTGAGAACAGCACCAGGCCGACCGCGGTGACCAGGCCGCCGTAGATCGACCACAGGGCGCCGGAGGTGGTGAACCGCTTCCAGAACAGGCTGTAGAGGATGGTGGGCAGGTTCGCGGAGGCGGCGACCGCGAAGGCGAGGGCGACCAGCCCGGCCACGTTCAGGTCGCGGGCGAGGGCGCCGAGGACGATGGAGACGGCGCCGATGCCGACGGTCGCCCAGCGGGCCGCGCCGATCTCCTGCTTCTCGGTGGCCTGCCCCTTCTTGATGACGTTGGCGTAGATGTCGTGCGCGAAGGACGACGAGGAGGCCAGGGTCAGGCCCGCGACGACCGCGAGGATCGTGGCGAAGGCGACCGCGGAGATCGTGGCGAGCAGGACGGCGCCCCAGTTGGAGTCGACGCCGCCCAGGTGCAGCGCCAGCAGGGGTGCCGCGGTGTTGCCGGCCTTGTTGGAGGCGATGATCTCGGCCGGCTTGATCAGCGCGGCGGCGCCGAAGCCGAGGGCGAGGGTCATCAGGTAGAAGGCGCCGATCAGACCGATCGCCCAGATCACCGATTTCCGGGCGGCCTTCGCCGTCGGCACGGTGTAGAAGCGGATCAGGATGTGCGGCAGGCCCGCGGTGCCGAGGACCAGGGCGAGGCCGAGCGAGAGGAAGTCCAGCTTGGTGGTGCCGGTGGCGCCGTACTTCAGGCCGGGCTCCAGGAAGGCGGACCCCTTGCCGCTGTTGTCGGCGGCCCTGCCGAGCAGATCGGAGACGTTGAAGTGGAACTTCAGCAGGACCAGGAACGTCAGCAGCAGGGCACCCAGGATGAGCAGGACGGCCTTGACCATCTGGACCCAGGTCGTGCCCTTCATGCCGCCGATGGTGACGTAGACGATCATCAGGACGCCGACCAGGGCGACGATGCCGATCTTGCCGCCGTCGCTGGTGATGCCCAGGAGGAGGGAGACCAGGACGCCCGCGCCCGCCATCTGGGCCAGCAGGTAGAAGATCGAGACGACGATGGTGGAGACGCCGGCCGCCGTGCGGACCGGGCGCTGGCGCATGCGGTAGGCCAGCACGTCGCCCATGGTGTAGCGGCCGGAGTTGCGCAGCGGCTCGGCGACCAGGAGCAGGGCGACGAGCCAGGCGACCAGGAAGCCGATGGAGTACAGGAAGCCGTCGTAGCCGAAGAGGGCGATGGCGCCGGCGATGCCGAGGAAGGACGCGGCGGACATGTAGTCGCCGGAGACGGCGAGGCCGTTCTGGAAGCCGGTGAACTGGCGTCCGCCGGCGTAGAAGTCGGCCGCGTCCTTGGTCTGGCGGCCGGCCCAGACGGTGATGACGAGGGTCGCGGCGACGAACACCGCGAACAGGGTGATGATCAGCGGCCGGTGCTGGCTCGCCTCGCCGGCGGCCACCGTGATCGCGGGGCTCATGCTCCGCCCTCCATCCGGGACTTGATGGCCTCCGCCTTGGGGTCGAGCTCGGCGGCAGCGTGCCGCGCGTACCACCAGGCGATGAGGAACGTGGTGAGGAACTGGGCGAGACCCAGGACGAGGGCGACGTTGACGTTCCCGGCGATCTTGGTACCCATGAAGCCGTCCGCGTAGTTGGAGAGCAGGACGTAGAGCAGGTACCAGGCGGTGAAGGCGATGGTGAGCGGGAAGGCGAACGAGCGGTGGGCGCGGCGCAGTTCACCGAACTCCGCGCTCTGCTGCACCTCTGCGAACTCCTCGGTGGAGGGAAGGTTGGTCCCCGACCGTGCGGGGGGCGGTGTCTCGGTGGCCACGGAGGTCTCCTCGCGTTCGCGGATGCCATGGACGACGGGAGGCTCGATCGTGCTCGTGCTCCCTGCCCAAGGTCCACGGCGCCACGCGAGGACCGGTTCAAGTCCTATGAGTTGAACCGCAAGCGGTCTTGTCGAGTCATTGCCAAGTCATTGATGATCGGTAAGCCGGGGAGATAGCTTCACTCTGCACCACTCGTCATGCACCTGCCCGAATCCCACACCCGCGCCTCGGGCGGTTTTCGTATCCGGATGAAGTGGAGATCCCATGGCTCATCTGCGTTCCAGACGCCGGCTCGCGCTCGCCGTGCCCGTCGTGCTGTCCCTGACCGCCTCGCTCGGCTTCCTGCCGGCGGCGGCCTCGGCGGCGACCGTCACGGCACCGGCGGCGCGGGCGACGGGGAACGGCCCGAACCTCTCGTACGTGGTCAACACCCGGACCGACCACCGCACGATCGAGTCGGTCGAGCGGGAGATCACACGCAACGGCGGTTCCGTCGTGGCCGGTTACGACAGAATCGGCGTGATCGTCGTCCACTCCGCCGACCCGGACTTCGCCCAGGAGATCCGCGCGGTGCCCGGGGTGGACTCGGCCGGTGCCACCCGCACCGCGCCGCTGCCCGCCCAGTCCACCACCGACGAGGGCGCCCCGAAGACGTTGAGCGCGGGGGATATCGCCGCGGCCGAGGCTGCGGCGACGGCGGGACAGGACCCGCTGGAGCCGCTGCAGTGGGACCTGCCGGCCATCAAGGCGGACAAGGCGCACGGGAAGACGCTGGGCAGCCCGGACGTCACGGTCGGGGTCATCGACACCGGTGTGGACGACACCCACCCGGACATCGCGCCCAACTTCAACCGCGCGGACTCCGTCAACTGCGTGTCCGGCAAGCCCGACACGACGGACGGCGCCTGGCGGCCGAGCGCGCTGGAGAGCCCGCACGGCACGCATGTGGCCGGTGAGATCGCGGCCGCGAAGAACGGCATCGGCATCACCGGCGTGGCACCGGGCGTCAAGGTGGCCGGCATCAAGGCCGCCGCCGGCTCGCAGGGGTTCTTCTACACGGAGGCCGTGGTCTGCAGCTTCGTGTGGGCGGCCGAGCATCACATCGACGTGACCAACAACAGCTATTACACCGACCCGTGGTACTTCAACTGCACCGACGACCCCGACCAGAAGGCGCTGGTGGACGCCATCACGCGGGCCTCGCGGTACGCCGAGAAGAAGGGCACGGTCAACGTCGCGGCGGCGGGCAACGAGAACTACGACCTCGCGTCCGACTCGATCACCGACCCGTCCTCCCCGGACGACGGCACCCCGTCGGACCGCGTGATCGACCCGCACACGTGCTACGACATCCCGACCCAGCTGCCGGGTGTCGTCACCGTCGCGGCGACCGGCGCGAAGGGTCTGAAGTCGTCGTTCTCCAACTACGGCCTCGGCGTGATCGACATCGCCGCGCCGGGCGGCGACTCGACCGCGTACCAGAAGCCGGAGCCCCCGGCGACGAGCGGCCTCATCCTGGGTCCGCTGCCGGGCGGCAAGTGGGGCTACATGGCCGGTACGTCGATGGCGACCCCGCATGTCGCGGGCGTTGCCGCATTGATCAAGTCAACCCATCCGCACGCTCCGGCGAGCCTGGTGAAGGCGCTGCTGTACGCGGAGGCCGACGCCACGCCGTGCACGGACCCGTACGACATCAACGGTGACGGCAAGGTCGACGCGGTGTGCGAGGGGGCGAAGGACTACAACGGCTTCTACGGCTTCGGCACGGCGGACGCGCTGGCCGCGGTGACCAAGTAGGGCCCGGCCGCGGGTGGGTGGCGACGGCGCGTTCCGGCCACCCGCCCGTACGGCATGATCCGGCCATGAACTCATTTCAGGATCCGGCGGCCTGGGAGCCCGCGCCGGTGCGGCCCCGCGCCTGGCTGATACGGCGCTTCGTGCTGAGTGCCGCCTACCGGCCGGTGCACTGGCTGTGGGTATTGCTCGTCTGGGGCTTCGTGCTGGGCTTCGCCGCGCTGGCAGAGATCGTCACGACGTTCAGCGATCGGGCCGAGAACGCCGCCGGCCGGTTCCTCGACCGGCTGACGGCCCGGACGGCGCTCCCCCGCTGGTGCGTCAGCCGGCGGGAGGTCCAGCACGAGGGGGACGCCGCCTACTACCGGGCGCTGGTCGACGACGCCGTCACCCGCCGGACCGAGCAGGTCGCGCAGCCGAAGCCGGCGGTGCCGCGCGAGTGGACGGTGCCCGTGCGCGACTACCGGGGCGCGGGGGCCCGGTACGTCGCCGAGCGGGCGCAGGCGCAGGGCTGGCAGCTGCGGCCGTCCGACGTCCGCAAGGAGGTGAGCCTGTACTGGCCTCACCCGGTCTCCCCCACAGGTTGATTCAATCAATATTGATTGATCAATAATGCATAGTGTAGTCATGACTGCTGATGTCGAGGTGGCATGGTCTGCACTGGGCGGCGATCCCGCCCTCCTCTCCCGGGTGACGGCGGTCCAGCGGCCGGGCGCCCTTCCGGCGCGGCTTCCCGTACGGCAGCTGGCACGCGCGTGTGTCGGCGCCTGCGCGCTGGCCGCCGCGGAGCTGGCGGCCCGCCGGGCCGGGCTCGCCGAGGTGCCCGCCGTCCGGGTCGACGACGGCGCCGTCGCGACCGCCTTCCACAGCGAGCGGCAGCTGCTGGTCGACGGGCGGGCGCCGGTCGCGTTCGCGCCGCTGTCGCGGTTCTGGCGGACGGCCGACGGCTGGGTGCGCACCCACGCCAACTACCCGCAGCACCGGGCCCGGTTGCTCGGCGCGCTGGGCCTGCCGGCGGACGCCTCGGCACAGGACACGGCCGCGCGGCTCGCCGAACGGCCCGCCCTGGAGGTCGAGGAGGCGGTCTACGGCGCCGGCGGCCTCGCCGTGGCCCTGCGCGGCCCGAAGGAGTGGGCGGCCACCGGGCAGGCCGACGAGGTGGCCGCGCGCCCGCTGGTCGAGCGCGAGCGCCCGGACGCGGCCCACGCGCGCGTGCTACCCCCGCTCGACCCCGGCGCCGCTCCCCTGCTGCCCGCCGCCGGACTGCGCGTCCTCGACCTGACCCGGGTCCTCGCCGGTCCCGTCGCCACCCGCACCCTCGCCCTGCTGGGCGCGGACGTACTGCGCCTGGACGCCCCCTGGCTGCCCGAACTCCCCGACCAGCACGCCGACACGGGCTTCGGCAAGCGGTCGGCCACGCTCGACCTCGGCACCGACCGCGCCGCCTTCGAGGAGCTGCTGGCGTCGGCGGACGTCGTCGTCACCGGCTACCGGCCGGGCGCCCTCGACCGGTTCGGGCTCTGCCCACAGGCGCTGATCGAGCGCCGGCCCGGGCTGGTCGTGGCACAGGTCTCGGCGTGGGGCGCGTACGGCCCCTGGGGCGCGCGGCGCGGCTTCGACAGCCTGGTGCAGGTCGCCACCGGCATCGCGGTGACCGAGGGCTCGGCGGACGCGCCCGGCGTGCTGCCCGCGCAGGCGCTCGACCACGGAACCGGCTATCTGCTGGCGGCGGCCGTCCTGCGGGCGCTGACCGAGCGGTCGTACGACGGCGGCGGCCGGTCGGTGCGGCTGGCGCTGGCCCGGACGGCCCACTGGCTGACCGACGGGATCCGGCCGACCGCGGCCACGGGTGCGCCGTACGAGGGCCCGGACGCCTGGCTGGCCGAGACGGACGGCCCGCTCGGCCGGCTGCGGCACGCCGTGGCGCCGGTGGCCTTCGCGGGCGGCCCCGAGGGCTGGGCGGCGCCTCCGGTGCCCTGGGGGTCGTCACCGGCCCGCTGGCGGTGAGCGCGCGGTCGGCCGGAAATCTGCGTTTGCGTGGAATGCCGAACTGCCAGTTGTTTTCCGGTACTTGCCCGGTTCTGTGCCGACTGGCGAAGATCGCGGGGTGAGCGCGATGCGACCGACCGCCGAGGCGACGGAAGAGGGCGGCGCCGGCCGGACCGTCGCCCTCCTCGCCCTGACCGCGCTGGGCGCCCTGATCCCGCTGCTCGGGCCGTCGGCGGCGCTGCACGGCACCGGGGAGGCTGCCGCGCCGGGCGTGGGCGGCATCGGTCTGCTGCGGACGGTGCTGTTCGCCGCGCTGAGCGTGCCGCTGGGCGAGCTGTTCGTGCGGGGACTGGCCCGGCGGCTGCCCGGCGCCCCGCCCGAACGGCCGCGCAGCTGGGCGGCGTTCACCGCAGCGGCCGGCTTCCTCGCCGCGCTGGCGCTCGCCTCGGTGGTGTCCGCCGGTGATCTGGTCCCGCACAGCCTGGGCCAGATCGACGTCGGCGGGCTCTACGGCTCCCGGGACGGCAAGCTGGCCCTGCTGGAGGTCAACGCCTTCCTGCTGGCAGGCCTGTGCGCGCTCTCCCGGCACCCGGCGGCGCAGGTGTGGCCGCTGGCGGCGGCGGTGGTCGCGGAGGCGCTGCGCGCGCACCCCACGACCGAGCACGGCCCGCTGACCGGCTCGGCGCTGACTTCGGTGCACCTGACGTGCGCGGCGCTGTGGACCGGCGGTCTGCCGTACGCCCTGCGCACGCTCAGGCTGTGGCGCGGCGATCCGGCGGGGGCCGCACTGCTGGGCCGCTACGCGCGCGTGGCGCTGGTCCTGCTGGCGGCCATCACCGCGACGGGCGTGTGGAGTTCGCTGCGGCGGATGCCGGCCGCCACGATCCTGGACCAGCTGACGACGACGGCGTACGGACGCGCCCTGCTGGCCAAGGTCGTCCTGGTCGCCGTCGTCGCCCTGCTCGCCCTGTGGGCCCGGATCCGGCTGCGGCGCGCGCCGGACCCGCTGGCCGCGTCCGTGCCCGCGCGCGCCGAGGTGATCGCCCTGGGCGCGGTCGTGGCGGTCTCGGGCCTGCTCACGGCGCTACCCTTACCGATCCGCTGGACCTAGGCCCTGTCGTCGAACTCCCTCCCCAGCCTTCGGCCGGGAGGTGCCCCCAGCCCCGCGACGCCATGCACGCTCCTCCGAGCTCTTCGAGCAGGGACCCCCACTCGCCGCACCGACAGCGACATCAGCTGCTCCGCAGCGGGCGCGAGGCCCGCCCTCCGGGCGGACGGCGGGAGTTCGACGACAGGACCCAGCGGGTCACCGGTCGCCTGTGACCAGGACCTTGAGGGCGGTGCGCTCGTCCATCGCCTTGTAGCCCTCGGGGACGTCCTCGATGCCGACGGTCATGTCGAACACCGGCGAGGGGTCGATCGTGCCGTCCAGGACGTCGGGGAGCAGGTCGGGGATGTAGGCGCGGACCGGGGCGACGCCGCCGCGCAGGGCGATGTTCCGGTCGAACATGATGCCGAGGTCCAGACCGGTGCCGCTGCCGTGCGGGACGCCGACGAAGCCGATCGCGCCGCCGGCCCGGGTGATGTCGAGCGCGGTGCGCATGGACTGTTCGGTGCCGACGGCCTCGACGACGGCGTGCGCACCCTGACCGCGCGTCAGCTCGCGGACGGCCTCGACGGCGGCCTCCCCGCGCTCGGCGACGACGTCGGTGGCGCCGAAGCGGCGCGCGATGTCGGTGCGGACCTGGTGCCGGCCGAGGGCGATGATCCGCTCGGCGCCGAGCCGCTTGGCGGCCAGTACCGCGCACAGGCCGACCGCGCCGTCACCGACGACCGCGACCGTGGCGCCGGGGCGGGCGCCCGCGCCGAGGGCGGCGTGATGGCCGGTGCCGAGCACGTCGGAGAGGGTCAGCAGCGCGGCCAGCAGGTGGTCGTCGGAGGCCGCCTCCTTGGGCAGCTGGACCAGGGTGCCGTCGGCGAACGGCACGCGCACGGCCTCGCCCTGGCCGCCGTCGTAGCCGACGGAGCCCCAGAAGCCGCCGTGCTCGCACGACGTCGTCAGGCCCTCGCGGCAGTAGTCGCACACGCCGTCGGACCACACGAACGGCGCGACCACCAGGTCACCGCGCCGCACGGTCGACACCTCCGAGCCGGTCTCCTCGACGACACCGAGGAACTCGTGCCCGATGCGCTGCCCCGGCTGCCGGGCCGCCTCACCCCGGTAGGCCCACAGGTCGCTGCCGCAGATGCAGGCGCGCAGCACCCGTACGACGGCGTCGGTGGGAAGCTGCACCACGGGCTCGGGTACGTCCTCCACGCGCATGTCGTACGGGGCGTGGATGGTGGTGGCGCGCATGGCGAGGGTCCTTCTCGTACGGGGGCGTGCGGTGCGCTCAGGGGGTGCGCGAGCGCACCTCACCGTACGCCGCCGCGACCGGGCCCCGCGCGCCGAGGGGGCCGCCGGCCGGCGCGCTCGTCAGACGCCTGTCGCGCCCAGCAGCCGTCCGGCCGCGTAGGTGACCCCCATCGCCAGGGCCCCGCCCACCACGTTGCGCAGCACCGCGCGCCCGGGATGCGCCGCGCCGAGGCGGGCGCTGGTCCAGCCGGTGAGGACGAGGGCGGCCAGGACCGACAGGACGGTGACGGGGAGCCGCCAGGCGAGCGGGGGAAGCACGATGGCCAGCAGCGGCAGCAGCGCGCCCACGGTGAAGGCCAGGAAGCTCGCCCACGCGGCGTGCCAGGGGTTGGTCAGCTCCTCGGGGTCGATCCCGAGCTCCACGCGCGCGTGTGCCTGCAACGGATCCCGCGCGGTGAGCTGTTCGGCGGCTTCCCGGGCCACCTCCCGGGTGAGGCCGCGCGCCTCCAGCAGGTTGGTCAGCTCCTCCAGTTCGGCCTCCGGCTGTTCCCGCAGTTCCCGCTTCTCCAGGGCCAGCGCGGCCTTCTCGGAGTCGCGCTGGGTGGAGACGGAGACGTACTCGCCGGCCGCCATGGACATCGACCCGGCGAGCAGGCCGGCGAGCCCGGCGGTGATGAGGGCGGACCGGCTCTGGGTCGCACCGGCGACGCCGACGACGATGCCCGCGGTGGAGACGATGCCGTCGTTCGCGCCGAGCACGGCGGCCCGCAGCCAGTTCAGCCGCGAGCCGAGCGCGCCTCCGTGGGCCTCGTCGTGGGTTGGTTGCGTCACAGCAGGGAGGATCGCACTCCCGGGGCCGCCGCCCCGGCATCACCACACCCGGTCGGGGTCACCTCGCCGGTGCTCGGCAACAGGACGACTCCGCAGAGCCGTTCGGGGGCTCGGACACGAACCCCGCGAGCCGGCGGGCGCGGTGCACCGGCGCCGGGGCGGCCCTTCGCCCGGCGGCCGGCCGGGATGGGTCCGCGGGCGGGTGTGGGATCGGGGTGTCAGTCGTGACCCGTATCCTCAATGACCATGCTCGAAGACCGTGCGACCGCAGTGTCCTCCCCCACCCAGTGGCCGGCCGCGTATCCGAAGGGATACGCGGTCGTTGACGTGGAGACCACCGGCCTGGCCCGGGACGACCGGATCATCTCGGCGGCCGTGTACCGGCTGGACGAGCGCGGCGAGGTCGAGGACCACTGGTACACGCTGGTCAACCCGGAGCGCGATCCGGGACCCGTGTGGATACACGGTCTGACGAGCGAGGTACTCGAAGGGGCGCCTCTGTTCACCGACATCGCCGAGGAGTTCGCGGCCCGGCTCGACGGCCGGGTGCTCGTCGCGCACAACGCCGTCTTCGACTGGCAGATGATCGCGCGGGAGTACGCGCGCGCGGAGCGCGAGGCGCCGGTGCGCCAGCGGCTGTGCACCATCGCGCTGTCGAAGGAGCTGGGGCTGCCGCTGCCCAACTTCAAGCTGGAGTCGCTGGCGGCGCACTACGGCGTCGTACAGCAGCGGGCGCACCACGCGCTGGACGACGCGCGCGTGCTGGCGGAGGCGTTCCGGCCGAGCCTGCGGGCCGCGGCGGCGGGCGGCGTACGGCTGCCGCTGCTGGAGTGCCGGCCGCTGACGGAGTGGTCGGACCGCCCCGTGCCCCGGCAGGCCTCGGGCGGGTACGGCGGTTACCGGCCGAGCACGTGGCGCCCGTCCCGGAGGCGGCCCGCCTGCCCCTACCCCAACCCCGGCCGTTACGAAGACGGCAAACGCCTCAAACAGGGCATGCGGGTGGCGTTCTCCGGGGACACCTCCACCGAGCGCGAGCTGCTGGAGGACCGGGCGACCGAGGCCGGGCTGCATGTGGCGTCCAGCATCTCCCGGCTGACCAGCCTGCTGGTGACCAACGACCCCGACTCGGGCACGTCCAAGGTGGTCAAGGCACGCCAGTTCGGCACCCCGGTGGTCGACGAGGCCGCCTTCGGGCAGCTGCTGCGCGATGTCGAGCCCGCCGACGAGTGACCGTACGAGCGGGACAGCGGTCGTACGAAGGCACGAGCGGCCGTACGAACGGGTGATTGCCGTACGACTCACCCGGCGACCGCTCGCCCGCGGCCGGGTGGGCGGCCCACCCTGTGGCGCATGGCGAAATGCGAAGTTTGCGGCAATGACTACGGAATGACCTTCGAGGTCCACGCCCAGGGCGCGGTGCACGTCTTCGACTGCTTCTCCTGTGCGATCCACCGCATGGCACCGGTCTGCGAGCACTGCAAGGTCTCGATCATCGGCCAGGGCGCGGAGGCGGACGGCAAGTTCTACTGCGGCGCGCACTGCGCCCGCGAAGCGGGAAAGGTGGGGATCGTCGACCGGGTGTGACCCGGTACCCGCCTGAATGCGCCCCACGGCCCGGAGGTACCGTCGTGGGGTGCACCGCTACCGCTTCCTGTTGTCCGCCCAGTGGATCATCCTCACCCTCGTCGCGATCGCACTGATCCCGACGATGATCCGGCTCGGCTTCTGGCAGGGGCACCGGTACGACGAGCGCACCGCGCGCAACAACCTGGTCTCCGAGGCGCTGCACGCCAAGCCGGTCCCGGTCGAGCAGCTCTCCTCCCCCGGCCACGCCGTGACCCGCACGGAGAAGTACCGCACGGTCACCGCGACCGGCACGTTCGACACCGCCAAGGAGGAAGTGGTCCGGCGCCGGACCAACTCCGACGGCGAGGTCGGCTTCCACGTGCTCACCCCGTTCGTCCTCACCGACGGCAAGGTGCTGCTGGTCAACCGCGGCTGGATCCCCGCCGACGGCGCCCAGACCGCCTTCCCGAAGATCCCCGCCCCGCCGGCCGGCAGGACCACCGTCACCGGCCGGCTGATGGCCGACGAGACGACCGCGGCGAGCGGCATCAAGAACGTCCAGGGCCTGCCCGACCGGCAGATCATGCTGATCAACAGCGCACAGCAGGCGCACCGGCTCGGCGCCCAGGTGCTCGGCGGTTACATCGAGCAGACCGGGCCGCAGACCGACTCCCCGGAGCAGATCTCCGACCCGGGCAGCGAGGACGCCCCGCTGAACTACGCGTACATGATCCAGTGGTGGCTGTTCGCCGCGGGCGTCCCGGTCGGCT
This sequence comes from Streptomyces camelliae, assembly GCF_027625935.1. NCBI lineage: Bacteria > Bacillati > Actinomycetota > Actinomycetes > Kitasatosporales > Streptomycetaceae > Streptomyces > Streptomyces camelliae. Next base: position 7,080,158 of record NZ_CP115300.1, on the reverse strand, counting down.
GGTGGTTCCTGCTCCGGCGCGAGATCCGCGACCAGGAGGAGGCCGCGGCGGCCGAGGCCGCGACGGACGCGCAGGAGAAGCCGGAGAAGCCCGAGGAGACGGAACCCGCCGCCGTGTGATCCAGGGGCGCGCGGGGAACGGCACTTCACTCCCCCGGCGCACCACCTGATTGGCCCCCAGGCCGTCCGGGAAACCGGATCCCGTGAACGCGCGCATCGAGGACTACGCCGTCATCGGGGACGAACAGACCGCGGCCCTGGTCGGCCGCGACGGGTCGATCGACTGGCTGTGCCTGCCCCGCTTCGACTCCGGCGCCTGCTTCGCGAAGCTGCTGGGCGACGAGGACCACGGCTACTGGCGGATCGCACCCAAGGGGGCCGGTGCCTGCACGCGCCGCGCCTACCGGACCGACACCCTCGTCCTGGACACCGAGTGGAAGACCGACGAGGGCACCGTACGCGTCACCGACCTGATGCCGCAGCGCGACCGCGCCCCCGACGTCGTACGCATCGTGGAGGGCGTCAGCGGACACGTCACCGTCCGCAGCACCCTGCGGCTGCGCTTCGACTACGGCTCGATCGTCCCCTGGATGCGGCGCTCCGACGGCCACCGGGTCGCCGTCGCCGGACCGGACTCGGTGTGGCTGCGCACCGAGCCGCACGTGGACATGTGGGGCGAGGACTTCGGCACCCACTCCGAGTTCACCGTCCGCAAAGGCCAGCGGGTCGCGTTCGTGCTGACCTGGCACCCCTCGCACGAGCCGCGCCCCCCGCTCGTCGACCCGTACAAGGCACTGAACGCCAGCGTCAAGGACTGGCGGCGCTGGGCCTCCCGCTGCCGCTACGACGGGCCGTACCGGGATGCCGTCGTACGCTCCCTGATCACGCTCAAGGCCCTCACCTACGCCCCGACCGGCGGGATCGTCGCCGCGGCCACCACCTCGCTGCCCGAGGAGCTGGGCGGGGTGCGCAACTGGGACTACCGCTACTGCTGGCTGCGCGACTCCACCCTCACCCTCGGCGCCCTGCTCCACGCCGGCTACCACAAGGAGGCCGAGGCCTGGCGTGACTGGCTGCTGCGCGCGGTCGCGGGCGACCCGGCGGACCTGCAGATCATGTACGGCCTGGGCGGTGAGCGCCGGCTGCCGGAGTGGGAGCTGTCCTGGCTGCCCGGCTTCGCCGACTCCGCGCCCGTACGCGTCGGCAACGGCGCCGTCGGCCAGCTCCAGCTGGACGTGTACGGCGAGGTCATGGACTCGCTGTACCTGGCGCGCGGCGCGGGCCTGCCCACCAGGCCGCACATGTGGGCCATCCAGCGCTCGCTGATGACGTTCCTCCAGTCGTCCTGGCAGCAGCCCGACGAGGGCCTGTGGGAAGTGCGCGGCGGCCGGCGCCAGTTCGTGCACTCCAAGGTGATGGTGTGGGTGGCCGCCGACCGCGCCGTACGGACCCTGGAGAAGTACCCGGAGCTGGAGGGCGACGCGGACGGCTGGCGGGCGATGCGCGACGAGGTGCACCGGGAGGTGTGCGAGCGGGGCTACGACGCGCGGCGGAAGACCTTCACCCAGTACTACGGCTCGCGCGAACTGGACGCCGCGCTGCTGCTGATCCCCCGGGTCGGCTTCCTGCCGCCCGACGACCCGCGCGTGATCGGCACGGTCGACGCGATCCGCGAGGACCTGGGCCACGGCGGCTTCGTGCGGCGTTACGACACCGACGCGATCGGCGTCGACGGCATGCCGGGCGGCGAGGGCGCGTTCCTCGCCTGCTCGTTCTGGCTCGCGGACGCCCTGCATCTGACGGGCCGGGAGGACGAGGCCCGGGAGCTGTTCGACCGGCTGGTGGGCCTCACCAGCGACGTGGGGCTGCTGGCGGAGGAGTACGACCCCGGGCAGGGCCGCCAGGTGGGCAACTTCCCGCAGGCCTTCAGCCATATCGCCCTGGTGAACACCGCCCTCACGCTCTTCGGGGAGGACGAGGCAGGATAGGGGCCATGGATCTTGGACTGAAAGACCGGGTGTACGTCGTCACCGGAGCGACGCGCGGGCTGGGCAACGCCGCAGCGCGGGAACTCGTCGCCGACGGGGCGAAGGTCGTGATCAGCGGCCGGGACGAGAAGCGGGTGGCCGACGCCGCCGCCGAACTGGGCCCGGACGCGCTGGGCATGGCCATGGACAACTCCGACGCCGAGGCTCCCGAGCGGCTGATCGCGGCCGCCCGTGAGCGGTTCGGCGGCTTCCACGGCGTGCTGGTGAGCGTGGGCGGGCCGCCGCCCGGGTTCGTCGCGGACAACACCGACGAGCAGTGGCGCGGCGCGTTCGAGTCGGTGTTCCTCGGCGCGGTGCGGCTCGCGCGGGCGGCGGCGGCGGAGCTGGAGCCGGGCGGGGTCATCGGGTTCGTGCTGTCCGCGTCGGTGCACGAGCCGATCGCGGGGCTGACCATCTCCAACGGACTGCGGCCGGGGCTCGCCGGGTTCGCCAAGTCGCTCGCGGACGAGCTGGGGCCGCGGGGGATCCGGGTGCTGGGGCTGCTGCCGTCGCGCATCGACACGGACCGCGTGCGCGAGCTCGACGGGCTGTCCGCGGATCCTGAGGCCACTCGGGCCGCGAACGAGTCCCGGATCCCGTTGCGGCGGTACGGGGCGCCGGAGGAGTTCGGGAAGGTTGCGGCGTTCTTGCTGTCTCCGGCCGCGTCGTATCTGACGGGAGTCATGCTGCCGGTGGACGGGGGCATGCGGCACGGGTTCTGACGATCGTCACGTGACCCTTTCCGCATGGTGCTTGACCGCTCGCAGGCATACTTCCGCCGGAAGAGTCGCCAGCCTCGCCGACTCGCGTGCGTGGGTCAGGGCCTCGGCCGTGAACGTGTCCAGGGCCGTCGCCGGGTCCACGTGAGGCTCCAGTCGGAGCCGGATCCTTGCCGTGGGTGCCGTACGGCGGCCGCGCAGGAGGACCTCGGTGTGGGCCACGCCCTCCTGCCGGCCGGCCTCCTGGGCCAGCGCCAGCTCCAGGGCCCTGCCCCGCAGGAGGGCGAAGTCGCCGTCGCCGGTGTCGATGAGGATCTCGCTCAGCCGGCGGCGGCGCAGGACCGCCGTGAGCCACCACAGGGCCAGCAGGACGATGACCGCCAGGCCGGCCAGGACGGCCGGCCACCACCAGTCCGCGTGCCGCCATCGGGTGCGCTCGGCGCGGCTCAGGAGGACGTCGTGCGGGCCGGTGTGGAGCCACCAGGAGGGCATGGGCGCACCCAGGCCGGCGGCCAGTACCGCGCCGCCGAGCACCAGCAGGAGCAGGCCGGCGAGGGCCAGCAGGACGCGGTTGAGACGCCCCGTGCGCATCGCCGTCACCCCTTCCGTCCGGGCCGCGCGACCCGCAGGGCCAAGGTGGGCGGCCGGGCCAGGCCGAGGCCCCGGAGCGCGTCGTTCAGCGTGAGCGCCAGATCGGCGCGTACGTCGTCCAGGTCACGGAAGTGCGAGACGGCGCGGACGTCGGCCTTCGTACGGCGCATCCGCACCCGTACCGAGCGGACCCCGGACACGTCCAGGGCCCGGTCGCGCAGCAGCAGCGCCGCCGACTCGCGCAGGAGCGCGGCGCGGACGTCGGGGTGCGGGGGCCGCATGGGCAGCAGACCGCGCCGGCCGGGCGTGACCGCGAGGACGATCAGCCACAGGCCGAGGGCTACGGCGACCCCCGCACCGGCCAGCACCCAGGTGTCGTCCAGCTGCCGTTCGGCCAGTTGTCGGGCCAGTGCGCGGCGCCAGCGCATCGCCGGGCGGTGGGCGCGGACGGCGGCGACGTCGTACAGCAGCAGGCCGGCGCCGGCCACGAGCAGGACGGCGACGACAGCGGCCGGGACGCGGCGCGGCGACCAGAAGCGGCGGCTGCCGTGCGGGGCCGACGGGGCGGCGGGCGGGGGCTTCTCCAGGGTCGGGGTGGTCGTCGGCGGCTCGCTCATCACGCCCTCCCGTGGACCGTGCCGGGTGCCGGTGCCGGATGCAGCCGTTCGATCTCCACGGCGACCTCCGGCACCTCCATGTCCACCAACGCGCTTACCCGCTCGGTGACGTGACGACGCACGGCGGCGCTGTGGGCGCCGATGTCGCAGGGGTAGCCGAGTTCGAGGTGGACCCGGATGCGGGCGGCCTCATGATGGACGACGACCGTGGCGTGCGGGGCGGCGGCGTCGGCGGGCGGGGACGGCAGCGCCTCGCGGGCGGCCTGTGCGGCGATCTTCGCCACGACCCGGTCGGCGATCCGCAGGGCGCCGCGCTCGCCGGGCGGCGCGAGAGGCGGGCGCGGGCGCACCACCCCGGTCTCGGCGCTCACCGCCGGTCACCTCCGCCGGTCGCGCCGGTCGTCACGGGTGCGGAAGAAGTCACCCGGTTCCAGGTCGCCCTCCGCGAACCGGCCGACGACGAACCCGATCGCACCCAGCGCCGCCACCAGCAGGAACGCGCCGAACCCGCCGAAGTACCCGGCGAAGCCCAGCGCCATCCCGGCGATCATGCCGACCACGGCCATGCTCATGCAACGCTCCTCAACTCGTCAGCGTGCGGGTCCGGGGCTGTGTCCGGCCGCAGTCCGACCGAGGCCCGGCCGGATCACTGGATCCGGGGCTCGGCCTCCTCTTCCTCTTCCTCGGGCAACTTGACGTCGCTCACCGCGATGTTGACCTCCACGACCTCAAGCCCGGTCATGCGTTCCACGGCGGTGATCACGTTCTCGCGCACCGCGCGGGCGACGTCGGTGATCGAGACGCCGTAGTCCACGACGATCTCCAGGTCGAGTGCCGTCTGCACCTCGCCGACCTCGGCCTTGACGCCCCGCGTCACCGACTTGGAGCCGCCCGGAACCCGGTCGCGCACGGCGCCGAAGGTGCGGGCCAGCCCGCTGCCGAGGGCGTGCACGCCGACCACGTCCCGGGCCGCGAGCCCGGCGATCTTCTCCACGACGCCGTCGGCGATGGTGGTCCGCCCGCGGACCGCCGGGTCACCGCCGCCACGCCGGGTGGGCTTGCGGGTCGACAGCTGCGGCTCGTGCTCGCCCTCTGGGGTCGTCGTCATGTCGGTCATCGCCGTACGTCCCTTTCGGTCGTCGTCTCCCGACCACCGTACGCATGGTTCCCCGCCCGCGCGCCGGGGATGCGGCAGGCTGGTGGAATGACGGCGGAGCGGTGGACACAGACTGTGCGGCACCAGTTGGGGCTCGGCAGGCTGCTGCCGCTCGGCGGCCCGGGCGACGGTGCGTGGATCGCGGAGGCGGCCGCCGTCGCCGTACTGGAGCGCGCGGCGGCGGACGCGGTGTCCGAGGTGCGGCTGGGCGCGCTGCGCATCGCCCTGGCCGATCCGGACGACGTGCGCGAGCCCGCCGTACCGGCCCCGCCGGGTGCGCTGCCCCCGGGCGCGCTGCGGCTGACGGCGGACTTCGCGGCGACGGCCGTCGAACCGCTGCCTGCGGTGGCGTCCCGGCTGCGGCTGCGGCTGGCGACGGCCGCGACGCGTCAGCTCGGCCTGGTGGTGACGGAGGTGGACCTCCGGGTGACCGGCCTGCTGGATGCGCGGGAGCCGGCCCGAAAGGTGCGTCCGCCACGGCCGGCACCGGCCCGGGAACCCACGGATCCGGACGAGGCGCGGGCCGCCGCGGCCGCGCTGTCGGTGCCGGGGGTGCGGGAGTTGACGGCATCGCTCGGCCGGGCGGTACGTCTGGAGCGACGCCCGGCCGGTACGGCACTGCCGCACCGGCACGCGCGCGTGGAACTGACGACCGGCGCGGACCACCGGGCCGTCGAGGTGGCCCGGCGGGTCCGCACGGCCGTACGGGACGCGCTGGCGGACCGGCCGACGGTGGCGGTGCTGATCACGGCGGTGGACTGACCGGCCGGCGCGCGGCGTCCGACCGGTGCGGGATTCACTCGCCGACGCCGGCCAGATCCCTGAGCCGGCGAGCCTGGGCGGCCCGCTCGGCCGCCCGCTGCTCGTCGTACGTACGGTCGGCGGCACCGCGCAGCAACGCCTTGGTCTCCACGACCGCGTCCCGCGGCGCGGCCAGCAGCGCCGCGGCCAAGTCCCGTGCCGCCTCGTCCAGTTGGTCGCCGGGCACGGCGAGGTTGGCCAGCCCGGACGCCACCGACTCCGCGGCGCCGACGAACCGTCCGGTGGCGCAGATCTCCAGCGCACGGGCGTACCCGACGAGACCGACCAGCGGGTGCGTACCGGTCAGGTCGGGCACGAGGCCGAGGCTGGTCTCGCGCATGGCGAACTGCACGTCGTCCGCGACGACCCTGAGGTCGCACGCGAGCGCGAGCTGGAAGCCGGCCCCGATGGCGTGCCCCTGGACAGCGGCGATGGACACGATGTCGTTGCGCCGCCACCAGGTGAACGCCTCCTGGAACTCGGCGATGCTCGCGTCGAGCCCGGCGTCGTCACGACGCGCGAGATCGATGAAGGTCGGCTCGCCCGGGAGCCCTTCCGGGGTGAACATCTGCCGGTCCAGCCCCGCGGAGAAGGACTTGCCCTCGCCACGCAGCACGACGACACGGACGGAGCCCGGCAGCAGCCGACCGGCCTCGGTGAGCGCCCGCCACAGGGCGGGGCTCTGCGCATTGCGCTTGGCCGGATTGCTCAGCGTCACCGTGGCGAGCGCGTCGTCGACGGTGAGCCGTACGCCGTCCTTGTCGAGTACAGGAGCGAGGTCCTGGTCGGGCGAAGCCATGGGGCGCCTCCGATGGGTGCGGTCATCCGGGCATGCCGACGGCATGCCTAAGTGACTGCACAGTAACCACCCAGCCGGTCAGACCGCCGACCGGGTGGCCACCATCGAAGCCGATGGGCCGCCCGGAGTCAGGACGATGCGGCCTTCTTGCCCCGGGTCGCTCCGCCACGCCCACGGAGCGTGACGCCCGACTCGCTGAGCATCCGGTGCACGAAGCCATACGAGCGGCCGGTCTCCTCGGCCAGCGCCCGGATGCTCGCACCGGAGTCGTACTTCTTCTTCAGGTCTGCCGCGAGCTTGTCGCGCGCGGCGCCGGTCACCCGGCTGCCCTTCTTCAGAGTCTCGGCCACCCGTGCCTCCTCATGGGAAGTGCGCTCTGGTCTCCTCATGATCACCCCTCTCGGGCGTGATGGCCACCCATTCGGCAAGGTCGGTGAGACATCGTTGTGACGACAGGAGTGGATCCCCACAAGCGGAACAAGGGGTTCCAAGGGGTCGGATCCACGGGGCCGAACGGGTGGATCCGTGAAGTGCCAGGTCAGGGACGCGCGACGGCCGATCCCTTGGGGCGCAAGGGATCGGCCGGGAAATCCGTGTACGACACACCCCGATACGAGGAGATCTCACACAGATGATGGATCACGGATGAGCCGAATGATCCATACGCAGTTGATCAGTACTTCGTGATCAGTGCTTCGGTCACGCCAGGGCGACGAGATCCGCGTAGTCGGAACCCCACAGGTCCTCGACGCCGTCCGGCAGCAGGATGATCCGCTCCGGCTGGAGCGCCTCGACGGCTCCCTCGTCGTGGGTGACGAGGACGACCGCGCCCTTGTAGGTGCGCAGCGCGCCGAGGATCTCCTCGCGGCTCGCGGGGTCCAGGTTGTTGGTCGGCTCGTCGAGCAGCAGCACGTTGGCCGAGGAGACCACCAGGGTGGCCAGGGCGAGCCGGGTCTTCTCGCCGCCGGAGAGGACACCGGCGGGCTTGTCGACGTCGTCGCCGGAGAACAGGAACGAGCCGAGCACCTTGCGGACCTCGACCAGGTCCATGTCGGGGGCGGCCGAGCGCATGTTCTCCAGGACCGTGCGCTCGGGGTCCAGGGTCTCGTGCTCCTGGGCGTAGTAGCCGAGCTTGAGGCCGTGGCCGGGGACGACCTCGCCGGTGTCGGGCTGCTCCACACCGCCGAGCAGACGCAGCAGGGTGGTCTTGCCGGCGCCGTTGAGGCCGAGGATGACGACGCGCGAGCCCTTGTCGATGGCGAGGTCGACGTCGGTGAAGATCTCCAAGGAGCCGTACGACTTCGACAGGCCCTCGGCCATCAGCGGGGTCCTGCCGCAGGGCGCGGGCTCCGGGAAGCGGAGCTTGGCGACCTTGTCGGACTGGCGGACGGCCTCAAGACCGGAGAGCAGCTTGTCGGCCCTGCGGGCCATGTTCTGCGCGGCGACCGTCTTGGTGGCCTTGGCGCGCATCTTGTCGGCCTGGGCGTTGAGGGCGGCGGCCTTCTTCTCGGCGTTGGCGCGCTCGCGCTTGCGGCGCTTCTCGTCGGCCTCGCGCTGCTGCTGGTAGAGCTTCCAGCCCATGTTGTAGACGTCGATCTGGGAGCGGTTCGCGTCCAGGTAGAAGACCTTGTTGACGACCGTCTCGACCAGGTCCACGTCGTGGCTGATGACGATGAAGCCGCCGCGGTAGGTCTTCAGGTAGTCCCGCAGCCAGATGATCGAGTCGGCGTCGAGGTGGTTGGTCGGCTCGTCGAGGAGCAGCGTGTCCGCGTCGGAGAACAGGATCCGGGCCAGCTCGATACGGCGGCGCTGACCACCGGAGAGGGTGTGCAGCGGCTGTCCGAGGACGCGGTCGGGCAGGTTGAGCGCGGCGGCGATGGTGGCGGCCTCGGCCTCGGCGGCGTACCCGCCCTTGGTGAGGAACTCGGTCTCCTGGCGCTCGTACTGCTTGAGGGCCTTCTCGCGGGTGGCGCCCAGGCCGTTGGCGATGCGCTGTTCGTTCTCGCGCATCTTGCGGATCAGTACGTCGAGGCCGCGCGCGGACAGGATCCGGTCCCGGGCGAGGACGTCGAGGTCGCCGGTGCGGGGGTCCTGGGGGAGGTAGCCGACCTCGCCGGAGCGGGTGACGGTGCCGCCGGCGGGGATGCCCTCGCCGGCCAGGACCTTGGTGAGCGTGGTCTTGCCGGCACCGTTGCGGCCGACCAGGCCGATGCGGTCGCCCTTGGCGACACGGAAGGTGGCGGACTCGATGAGGACTCGGGCGCCGGCGCGCAGCTCGATACCGGAGGCGGAGATCACGGACAGACTCCAGGGCGTACAGGAAGGGGCGGGTGGACGGCTGAGGGCGTTCCCGCTGTCTAATGCGCGAGGAGAATGGCCATGGGAGAAGTCTAACGGGCCCGTGCAAGCGGTTTTCCGGCGTCCGTACTACGTCTGTCGTACGGCCGTCGTGACCGGGCCCGTGGGGTGGGGAGTCGCTCGTTCGGGTGTCGGGTCCGGCGGTGGGGCGGCGCGGCGGGTATGGATGGCGCCAGGCTCCGGACGAGGAGCGCGACGGCGCGGGCGAAGGCGGTGACGGGTGCGGTTCGACGACGACGCGAACCTGGACACCTCCGAGGTGCAGGACCGGCGCGGCAGCCCGATCCCCGGCGGCCGGGCGACCGTCGGCGGTGGCCTGGCCGCAGTGATCGCGCTGCTGCTGGCGCTCTTCCTGGGTGTGGGCCCGGAGCGGCTCGGGCTGTCCTCCGGAGCTGACACGGCCACGCCCGCCCCCTCCTCGCTCGCGCAGGTCCAGCGGTCCTGCCGTACCGGGAAGGACGCGAACACCCGGGAGGACTGCCGGGCGGTGGCCGTGGTGAACAGCGTGCAGGACTACTGGGCCCAGCAGTTCCGGCGACGGCACGGGACGTACAGCGCCTCGCCGACCGTGTTCTTCAGCGGCCGGGTCGGCACGGCCTGCGGTACGGCCACCTCGGCGGTGGGGCCGTTCTACTGCGGGGGCGACCGCAAGGTCTATCTGGACCTGGGCTTCTTCGACGAGCTGCGCACGAAGTTCGGGGCGAGTGGCGGGGCCTTCGCGCAGGCGTACGTGATCGCGCACGAGTACGGCCATCACGTGCAGGATCTGCAGGGCCTTCTCGGCCATGCCCAGGACGGGCCGGCCGGGCCGGACAGCAACCTGGTGCGGACGGAGCTGCAGGCGGACTGCTACGCGGGCGTCTGGGCGCACCACGCGACGACCACGCCGGACCCGTCGACGGGCAGGCCGCTGGTCGCGGACCTCACCGCCGCCGACATCCGCGACGGTCTGGACGCGGCGGCCGCCGTCGGGGACGACCGGATCCAGCAGCGGTTCCAGGGCCGGGTGACGCCGGAGATCTGGACGCACGGGTCGGCGCGGCAGCGGCAGCAGTGGTTCCTGCAGGGCTATCGCACGGGCGACATGTGGCAGTGCGACACCTTCCGCTGAGACGCCCACGGTCCTGGTCCGGAACGTTGTCGGTGCCGGCTGCGAAACTGGATGAGGCGCCACGGAACCGGCGTACGAAGGCGTACGAAGGAGTGATCGGCATGGCGGGCACAGGTGGCGGACGGCCGAGCGTCTATCCCTCGCTGCTGTACGCGGACGCGAAGGCGGCGATCAGACAGCTGACGGAGGCCCTCGGCTTCACGGAGCTGTCGCTGTACGAGACGGAGGACGGCACGGTGATGCACGCCGAGCTGGTCCAGGGCCACGGCGCGGTGATGATCGGTTCCAAGGGCCGCGGCGGCCGCTTCGACGCCGCGATGATTGGCGCCGGACCCGCCGGGGTGTACATCGTCGTGGACGACGTGGACGCCCACCACCAGCGGGCCCTGGAGCACGGCGTGGAGATCCTCCTGCCCCCGACGGACCAGGACTACGGCTCGCGGGACTACATGGCGCGTGACCTTGAGGGCAACATCTGGAGCTTCGGGACGTACGCCCCCGAGATCGGCCTCTGAGCCGCCCGCGCCCGTCCCGCGTCGCTCATCCGCCGGTGTGCACCTGGAAGGCGGCCCGGCGCACGGCCTTGGCCAGGGCCGGGTCGGGATGTGCGGCGGCGAGCGCGACCAGGACCTGCACGGTGCGCGGGTGACCGACGGCGCGGACCTCGTCGAGCAGCTGGGGGACGGTGGGCTGCAGCGCGGATTCCAGATGCCGGACCAGCATCGGCGCCTCGCCATGGTCGGCGACGGCGGCGGCGGTGTCCACCCACAGCCAGGTCGCCTCCTCACGGGTGAGGACCTCGTGGGCGTCCTCCGGGTCGACCCCGTCGTGCTCGGCGAGCCACAGCAGGGCGTACGGCCGCAGCGCCGACTCGGTCACGACGGACCGTACGTCGGGCTCGGCGGGCGCGCCGACGACGCGCAGCGCCTCGAAGGCCAGGCCGCGCAGCAGGGCGTCCTCGCCGCGGGCGGCGTCGATCAGCTGGGTGACGGCGCTGCCGACGGGCCGGGCGGCGAGCCAGGCGCGGTACTCGGCGCGGGCCGCGTTCGGGCGGAGCTGGGCGCAGCCGCGGAGCATGTCCTCGGCGGACTGCTCGATGTTGCCGGCGGGGCTCTGCGCGGCCACGCAGATCTGCTCCAGCTTGACCCACACCGCCCAGCTGCCCAGCGGGGTGAGAGTGGCCTGGGCGTCGCCGTAGGTCAGGGCGCCGACGGCGGCGAGGGCCCGCAGCGCCCAGTCGAGGAGGGGTTCCAGCGGGGTGTCGGTGAGCTGCGGCGGTGACACGGGTTCGGGCTGCGGGCCGTAAGGGATCTCGCAGCGCTCGGTGCGCAGTTCGGTGACCCGCTGCTGGAGCAGGTCGAGGAGCTGCTCGACCGGGACAGGACCGGCGGACAGCTGGAGGAAGGAGAGCACCTGGGGCATGGCCGAGACGACCTCGGCGACGGCGGCCGGCTCGTGCTCCGCCGGCTCGGGGGAGGCGAGGGACCAGGCGTCGAAGAGAGCGACCCAGCCGCGCAGTACGGCGCTGTCGTCGCGGTCCCAGGCGCGCAGCCGCCAGCCGGGGCGGGCGCTGTCGCCGTGCACCTCGACGAGTCCGGCGAGGCGGGCGGTGTCCCAGTCGGCGCGGACCTGAGCCGCGCTCAGGCCGAGGTCGGCGGCGGCGCGTTCGGCGGTCGGGTCGGAGAGGGTGGCCTTGCCGTCGGCGGTGGCGCCGGCGCTGCCGGGGCCGAGGACGGCGTCGGCCCAGCGGGCGACGCGGACCGCGCCCGCGAGGCCGGTGCGCGCCATTCCGGCCAGTTCGGCCGGGGCGGGTGTGCCCTCCGGCGGCCGGGGCGAGGGGCGCTGCGGGCGCCGCTGGTTCACAGCTCTGGGGGCGGCGGCCAGGGGTCGCGGTCGGACGAGTCGAAGCCTGGAGTCGCGCGGGATACGGGACGTCACGGGTGCAGTCTTCCGGTTGACGGTCCGAAAACCCAAACGGAATGTCACGGCGGGCGACGGGGCTGGCCAATGCACGGGGTCAGGGGCGGGGCGAGGAGTGCCGATCAGGCCAGTCGTACGGCCTTAAACGGAATGGCCGGGACCGGCCTCACACCAGGGGGGTCATGAAGCGCCGCAGCCGCTCCTGGTACTCCTGCGGGTCGGCGTTCCACATCGCTCCGTGCGGGGCCCGGGCCACGGTGTGCAGGGCGACCAGGTCCGGGCGGCGGTCGGCGAGGCGGCGGGTGTACTCCCAGGGGGCGACCTCGTCGTCCGGGCCGTGGAAGATCAGGGTCGGTACGGTGAGCAGGTCGGGGTCGGTGGGCTGCGCGGCCCGGTCGGCGTACAGGCCGGTCCTGCCCTGGGCGGCCCGCACGGCGAGCGGCAGCAGGGGTGGCGGGGTGTGCCGGGCCCGGGCGAGGGCGCGCAGCGTGGCCTCCCAGCTCAGCACCGGTGAGTCGAGGACGAGCCCGGCGATGCGCTCGCGCACCGGGGAGTGCTCGGCGGCGCGCAGGGCCATGGTGGCGCCGGTGGACCAGCCGAGCAGGACGACGCGGCGGGCGCCGTAGCGGACGGCGTAGCGGATCGCGGCGTCGACGTCCCGCCACTCCGTCTCGCCGAGGTGGTTCAGCCCGTCCGGCGGGCGCGGGGCGCCGAGGTCGCCGCGGTAGGCGAGGGCGAGGACCGGGACCCGGCGGGAGTGCAGCGGGTCCATGAGGTTCATGGCCTGTTCCCGGGTGGTGCCGAGGCCGTGCACGGCGATCAGCCAGGTGTCCCGGGCGCCGGGCACGAACCAGGCGGGCAGGTTGCCCAGTTCGCCGGGCACGTCGATGTCCGCGTGGTCGAGGCCGAGGGCGGTGTCCGGATTGCCGACGTACAGGTTCGGGGTGAGCCACACCGGGTCGCCGGGGGCGAGGGTGCCGTGCGTGACGCGTTCCAGGCGGCGTACGACGGTGTCGGCGCTGTGCTCGGCCGCGTCCAGGACGGGGCCGACGACCGCGTGGGCACCGTCGCCGGCGAGGCCGTAGGTGCCGGGGCGCAGCGAGGCCAGATCGCGGGTCAGCGTGATCCGGCCGGCGGCCGTGGCGTGCACGGTGAGCCTGGGTTCGGTGGGCAGCGGGCGGCCCGCCGGCGCCTTCAGCGCGGCATCACTGGCCAGCCGCCCGACGGCGACGGACGCCGCACCGGCGGCGATGACCGCGGTGACCGCGGTGGCGGTCGCTCTGACTGGGCGCACCAGTCCAGTGTCGTGGGGGTTGCGGACACCGGCCAGTGGAGAGAGCGGGGCGGGGTGAGGCGGTGGGGGCGCGGGAGGGTTCGGCACGGCCGGGCATGCGCGGCGTGGCCGAGCGCCGTCGCGGGAGACTTCGGCACCGCCGGACATGCGCGGCCTGGCCGCGCGCCGTCGCGGCGGCTGTCGGTGGGCGGAGCCGGAAGGGAGCAGCGGGTCCGGGTGGGCGAAGGAAGCGGCGGCGGCTCTCGGTGAGCGGAGCCAGAAGGGAGCGGCGGGTCCGCGTGAGCGGAAGAAGCGGCGGCGGATCGCAGTGGTCGGAGCCAGAAGGGAGCGGCGGGTCCGCGTGAGCGGAAGAAGCGGCGGCGGATCGCAGTGGGCGGAGCCGGCGGCGATAGGGCAGGGCGCGCCGCATGGCCGGGGAATCGCGGGCTGTGCGGCGCGGGCTCACTTTCGCTGCCCGTACCCCCGCAGCCGCTCCCCCGCCTCCGCCAGTTGGGCCTCGGTCAGCAGGGTCGGGGTCAGGCCTGGTACCGAGGACGCCGTCAGCCACAGGCGGCACATCCACTCCAGCTGGGCGGTGCGGTCGTAGGCCTGGTCGAGGGTGGTGCCGTAGGTGATCGTGCCGTGGTTCTGCAGCAGGCAGCCGGAGCGGCCCGCCAGGGCGCGGAGCATGTTCTCGGCCAGTTCGTCGGTGCCGTAGGCGGCATAGGGGGCGACCCGGACGGGGCCGCCGAGGGCCGCGGCCATGTAGTGGACCGGCGGCAGCTCGGACACGAGCGTGGAGACCGCCGTGGCGTGCACGGCGTGGGTGTGGACGATCGCGCGGGCGTCGGTCGTGCGGTAGAGGGCGAGGTGCATGGGGAGCTCGCTGGTCGGCACCAGGGTGCCGAGCACCTGGCGGCCGGTGAGGTCCACGCCGGTGAGGTCGTCCGGGGTGAGCCGGTCGTAGGGGACGCCCGACGGGGTGACCAGCACGATGTCCCCTACGCGCACCGAGACGTTGCCGGAGGTGCCGACGACCAGCCCGTCGGCGACGGTCCGCCGCGCCGCCGCGACCAGGTCCGACCACGCCCGTTCCTGTTCCTGTTCCCGTTCCCGTTCCTGTTCCCGTCCCTGTCCGTGTCCCTGTCCGTGTTCCTCGTCCACCGAAGTCCTTCCCGGATCCGCCGTCACCGCTCAGCCGTCACCGCTCAGCCATTCCGCGATCCTGCCAGCCGTGGTCCGCCGGAGGCGGTGTGCGGCGGAAGGCGACCCGGAAACGGGTGCCTCCGAACGGGCGGAAGTCGCCACGAAACGCCGGAAAAAGGCGCTGCTTCGGTGGGCGCCGGGCCTTGAATGATCCCTCTTGCCCGTGGACGACCGCTCGTCCGCCGACCCGGGGAGACGCATGGCCAGTGAACGCACCCCCTTCCGCCGCCGCGCCGGTGTCGTCACGGCGGCCACGGCGGCGCTCGCCCTCGCGGTGCCCGCGGCCGCAGCCGGGCCCCCGGCGCTGGTCTCGGCCCTGCCCCAGGGGCACGACATCTCCTCGCACCAGGAGCACGTCGACTGGCCGTCCACCCGGACGAAGGGCGCACGGTTCGTCTACGTCAAGGCGACCGAGTCCACGGACTACCACAACCCCTACTTCGACGAGCAGTACGACGGCGCACGCGACGCGGGCCTGCTCCGGGGCGCGTACCACTTCGCGCTGCCGGACAAGTCCTCCGGCGCGGCGCAGGCCGCGTTCTTCGTGCGCAACGGCGGCGACTGGCAGGCGGACGGCTGGACGCTGCCGCCCGCGCTGGACATCGAATACAACCCGTACAGCGCGAAGCTCAAGTGCTACGGGCTGAGCAAGGCGAAGATGGTCCGCTGGATCCGGGCCTTCAGCGACGAGGTGAAGGAGGAGACCGGGCGCCGTCCGGTGATCTACACGACCACCCAGTGGTGGAAGCTCTGCACCGGCAACAGCCGTGCGTTCTCCTCCAGTCACGCGCTGTGGATCGCCCGGCACGGCACCGCCGGACCAGGGACGCTGCCGGGCGGCTGGCGGTACTGGACGTTCTGGCAGTACGGCACCGAGGGCACCTTTCCGGGTGACCAGAATCTCTTCAACGGGCCGGCCGACCGGCTGCGGACCTTCGCGCGCGGCCAGTAGCCAAGGGGCGCCTGGGTCCCGAGCGACACAAGACGGCAAGCGGAATCCCACCCGCCCTCTCCGGACATCGCCACGCCTGCCCCAGTTCACCTTCCGTTCACCCAGGTTGCCTACGGTCGTCCAGCCAATGACCTCGAACGATTGCCTGGGTAAATGGAAAGCTTCTCGCTGATCCTCGCGATTGTGGTGGTAACCGCACTCGCGTTTGATTTCACGAACGGTTTCCACGACACCGCCAACGCGATGGCCACCACCATCTCGACAGGCGCCCTGAAGCCCAAGATCGCAGTTGCCATGTCGGCCGCCCTGAATCTGGTGGGCGCCTTCCTCTCCGTGGAGGTCGCGAAGACGATCTCCAAGGGTCTCGTCGACGAGAAGGGGATCCGTCCCGAGGTCATCTTCGCCGCCCTGGTCGGCGCGATCCTCTGGAACCTGCTGACCTGGCTGGTGGGCCTGCCGTCCAGTTCCTCGCACGCCCTGATGGGCGGCCTGATCGGCGCCACGGTCGCCTCCGCCGGCTTCGGCGCCGTGCACGGCGACGTGCTGGTGACCAAGGTGCTCCTCCCGGCGGTCGCCGCACCGCTCGTCGCCGGCGTCGCGGCCCTGCTGTCCACCCGCCTGTCCTACGGCATCGGCGGCACGGCCGAGGGCGAGGCCACCCGCAAGGGCTACCGCGTCGGCCAGATCGCCTCCGCCGGCCTGGTCTCCCTCGCCCACGGCACCAACGACGCCCAGAAGACGATGGGCATCATCACCCTCGCGCTGATCGCGGGCGGCTCCCTCGCCCCGGGCTCGAACCCTCCCACCTGGGTGATCCTCTCCGCGGGCCTGGCCATCGCGCTCGGCACCTACATCGGCGGCTGGCGCATCATCCGCACCATGGGCACGGGCCTGACGGACCTGGAGCCGCGCCAGGGCTTCGCCGCCCAGACCAGCGCCGCGACCGCCATCCTGGCCTCCTCCCACCTGGGCTTCTCCCTCTCCACCACGCATGTCGTCTCCGGCGCGGTGATGGGCACGGGCCTCGGCCGCAAGGGCGGTGTGGTCCGCTGGTCCACCGCGACCCGCATGGCCATCGCCTGGGTCCTCACCCTTCCGGCCGCCGCGCTGGTCGGCGCGGGCGCCGAGTCCGTCACGGACCTCGGTGACTGGGGCACCGCCGCGGTCGCCGTCTTCCTGGTCGCCGCGAGCGCCGCGATCTGGAAGATCTCCCGCCGCGAGGTCGTGGACCACACCAACGTCGTCGAGGAGACCGAGGAGCCGGCCGGCGTGGTGACCACCGCCATCGCCGCCGTCACCCCGCCCCCGGCGGGCACGATCGGCGAGGACCTGACGGCCACGATCGCCTCCCCGGCCGCCGCCGCACCGGTCGCCCCGGCCACCCCGGCCGCAGCCACCTCGGCCACTCCGCCGGCCGCCACCGTCTGACCCCGGCCACCCGGTTACCGAAGGAAGCATCATGAAGATCGACTGGTCGGCCATCGGCTCCGTCTTCGGCGTCAGCCTCGCGGTCACGGTGGGCCTGGTGGCCGTGTTCACCCTCGGGGTGAGCGCTCTGGCGCGGCGTGAGAAGGCGGCGGCCCAGGGCAACTCCGCGGCCCTCGCCGTCACCGGCGCCTACGTCTGCTTCGCGGCCTGCGCGGCGGCGGTGGCGTACGGCATGTATCTGATCGTGGCGAAGGTCTGACCACACCTCGGCAGGGCTCCTCTCCGGCTCGTTCCGGAGAGGAGCCCTGCCGCATGTCCGGACCCGGGCGATGTGGGGATCGGCACACTCTCCCCCTGCAGGTCAACGGCAAGTTGACGGCCGTTCCGGACACGTGGTGGACTGCCCAGGCCATGTACGGCGGCAGGAGAGGAAGCCGGTGCGAATCCGGCGCGGTCCCGCCACTGTCACCGGGGAAGAACCCCCGGGAGCCAGGAACTCTCACCGCCGAATCTCCGTCGAACCAGGGCGCGGACACCCTGAGTGAGGACAACGATCGCCATGCCCGGCTGCCGAAGGACCCCTGTCAGGCCCGCTCCTGTACCCACGGCCGGCTGAGCCCATGGGTGCCGATCGCTCCTACGCGTACGGCGCCGCCGCCGGCCTTCTCGGGGACCTGCTCCTCGGCGATCCGCGCCGCGGGCATCCGGTCGCCGTGTTCGGGCGGGCGGCCACGGCCGTGGAAGGCGCGTTGTGGCGCGACCACCGCGGCTGGGGCGCGCTGCACACCGTCGTGTGCGCGGGCGGCGCCGTCGCCCTCGGCACGGTAGCCGCGCGCGCCGTACGCCCCTCCCCCGCCGCCTCCGCCGCGCTGACCGCCGCCGCCGTCTGGGCGGTCGTCGGCGGCACCTCGCTGGCCCGCGAGGCCGGCACGATCGGGCGGGCGCTGCAGGCCGGGGACATCGAGGCGGCCCGTGCCCGGCTGCCCCATCTGTGCGGCCGGGACCCGCAGGCGCTGGACGCCGACGGGATCGCGCGGGCCGTGGTCGAGTCCGTCGCCGAGAACACCTCCGACGCCGTCGTGGGCGCGCTGGTGTGGGGTGCGGTGGCCGGGGTGCCGGGGCTGCTCGGGTTCCGGGCCGTCAACACCCTGGACGCGATGGTGGGTCACAAGTCCCCTCGCCACCGCCGCTACGGCTGGGCCTCCGCCCGCCTCGACGACGTGGCCGGCTGGCCGGGGGCCCGGCTGACCGCCGTACTCGCCGCCGCTGCCGGTCCCGACCCGCGGGGTGCCCTGCGCGCCTGGAAGGCCGACGCCGGCATGCACCCGAGCCCCAACGCCGGGCCCGTGGAGGCCTCCTTCGCGGGCGCGCTCGGCGTGCGCCTCGGCGGCACCCTCTCCTACGGCGGCCGCGTCGAGCACCGGCCCGTCCTCAACGGGGACATGGGCCGGGCCGTCCGGGTCACCGACATCGACCGGGCCGTACGGCTCTCCCGCCGCGTCGGCCTCCTCGCGCTCGGCACCACGGTCGCCGCGCGCCTCCTCGTCAAAAGCCTGAAGGGACGTGGGAAGTGAACGGGGGACTCCTCGTCGCCGGCACCACCTCCGACGCCGGCAAGAGCGTCGTGACGGCCGGGATCTGCCGGTGGCTGGTGCGTCAGGGGGTGAAGGTCGCGCCGTTCAAGGCGCAGAACATGTCGCTCAACTCCTTCGTGACCCGTCAGGGCGCGGAGATCGGCCGGGCGCAGGCCATGCAGGCCCAGGCGTGCCGGATCGAGCCGACCGCGCTGATGAACCCCGTGCTGCTCAAGCCGGGCGGCGAGCAGAGCAGCCAGGTGGTGCTGCTGGGCAAGCCGGTCGGCGAGCTGAGCGCACGCGGCTACCACGGCGGGCGGCAGCAGAAGCTCCTCGGCACGGTGCTGGACTGTCTGGCCGAGTTGCGGGGCACGTATGACGCGGTGATCTGTGAGGGGGCGGGCAGCCCGGCCGAGATCAATCTGCGCCGGACCGACATCGTGAACATGGGGATCGCGCGGAACGCGCGGCTGCCCGTGCTGGTGGTGGGGGACATCGACCGCGGGGGCGTCTTCGCCTCCTTCTTCGGCACCGTCGCCCTGCTCTCGCCCGAGGACCAGGAGCTGATCGCGGGGTTCCTGGTGAACAAGTTCAGGGGCGATGTCTCGCTGCTGGAGCCGGGGTTGGAGATGCTCCAGGGCCTGACCGGGCGCGGGACGTACGGTGTGCTGCCGTTCCGGCACGGGCTCGGCATCGACGAGGAGGACGGGATGGGGGTCCCCCCGCGCGAGCGAAGCCGAGCGTGGGGGAGTGTCTCGCTGCGCGGGACCGTCCGGGAGTCGGCCGTCACTCCCCCGGTCGGCGAGGACGTGCTGCGGGTCGCCGTGTGCGCGATCCCGCTGATGTCCAACTTCACGGACGTGGACGCGCTGGCCGCCGAACCGGGCGTCGTGGTGCGGTTCGTGGACCGCCCGGAGGAGCTGGCCGACGCGGACCTCGTGGTGATCCCGGGCACGCGCGGGACCGTACGGGCGCTGGAGTGGCTGCGGGAGCGGGGCCTCGCCGACGCCCTTGTCCGCAGGGCCGCTGATCAGAGGCCGATCCTCGGCATCTGCGGCGGCTTCCAGATCCTCGGCGAGCACATCGAGGACGAGGTCGAGTCGCGCGCCGGCGCGGTCCCCGGGCTCGGGGTGCTGCCGGTGCGGGTGCGGTTCGCCCGCGAGAAGACGCTCACCCGGCCGGTCGGCGAGGCCCTCGGCGAGCGGGTCGAAGGGTACGAGATCCACCACGGCGTCGCCGAAATCACGGGCGGAGAAGCCTTCCTCGACGGCTGCCGGGTCGGCCGGACCTGGGGCACCCACTGGCACGGCTCGCTGGAGTCGGACTGCTTCCGGCGGGCCTTCCTGCGCGAGGTGGCCGCCGCCGCGGGCCGCCGCTTCGTGCCCGCGCCGGACACCTCCTTCGCCGCGCTGCGCGAGGAGCAGCTCGACCGGCTCGGCGATCTGATCGAACAGCACGCGGACACGGACGCGCTGTGGCGGCTCATCGAGTCGGGCGCGCCGCAAGGACTGCCTTTCATTCCACCGGGAGCGCCCGCATGAGCACAGTGTTGTTGTTGTCCACCGCCGACACGGATCTGCTGGCGGCTCGGGCCTCCGGTGCGGACTACCGCATCGGCAACCCGACCCGGGTGGACGTCGGGCAGGAGCTGCCGGAGCTGCTGGCGGGCGCGGGCCTCGCCGTCGTACGGCTGCTGGGCGGCAAGCGGGCCTGGGAGGAGGGGCTCGCCGCGCTGAAGGCGGCCGGGATCCCGACCGTGCTGCTGGGCGGCGAGGCCGTGCCGGACGCGGAGCTGATGGCCGAGTCGTCGGTGCCGGCCGGGGTCGTCGCGGAGGCGCTGCGGTACCTGGTCGAGGGCGGCCCGGCGAACCTGCTGGAGCTGTCCCGGTTCCTGTCCGACACCGTGCTGCTGACCGGCGAGGGCTTCGAGGAGCCGCGCACGATGCCGGCGTACGGCGTGCACGGTGAGCGTGCTCGCGTCGACGGCCGGCCGACGGTGGGCGTGCTCTTCTACCGGGCGCACGAGCTGAGCGGCAACACCGCCTTCGTGGACACCCTCTGCGACGCGATCGAGGCGCGGGGCGCCAACGCCCTTGCGGTGTACTGCGGTTCGCTGCGCGGCGCGGACGCGGGGCTGTACGAGCTGCTGGGCGGGGCCGACGCGCTGATCGCCACTGTGCTCGCGGCGGGCGGCACACACGCCTCGCAGGCCTCGGCGGGCGGTGACGAGGAGGCCTGGGACATCGGCGCCCTCGCCGACCTCGACGTCCCTGTGCTGCAGGGGCTCTGCCTCACCTCGTCGAAGAAGGCCTGGGAGGAGTCGGACGCCGCCCTCTCCCCCATGGACGCGGCGATGCAGGTCGCGATCCCGGAGTTCGACGGCCGCCTGATCACCGTGCCGTTCTCCTTCAAGGAGCAGGGCCCCGACGAGGTCCCGGTGTACGTCGCCGACCCCGAGCGGGCGGGCCGGGTCGCGGGGATCGCCGTACGGCACGCGCAGTTGAAGCACAAGCCGAACGCGGAGAAGAAGATCGCGCTGGTCTTCACCGCGTACCCCACCAAGCACTCCCGCGTCGGCAACGCGGTCGGTCTGGACACGCCCGCTTCGGCGGTCCGGGTGCTGGACGCACTCCGCGACGCCGGATACGGGATCACCGAATACCCCTCCGGCGGCGACGAGTTGATCCACCGGCTGATCGACGCCGGCGGCCACGACGTCGAGTGGCTGACCGAGGAGCAGCTGGCCGCCGCGCCCGCGCGGGTGCCGCTGGCCGATTACCGGGCGTGGTTCGACAAGCTCGACCCGGACCTCAGGGACGCCATGCTGGAGGCGTGGGGCGAGCCGCCGGGCAGCCTGTACGTCGACGGCGACGACATCGTGCTGGCCTCCCTCCGGTTCGGGAACGTCGTGGTCATGATCCAGCCGCCGCGCGGCTTCGGCGAGAACCCGATCGCGATCTACCACGACCCCGACATGCCGCCCTCGCACCACTACATGGCGGCCTACCGCTGGCTGGAGAACAGCTTCGGCGCGGACGCGATCGTGCACATGGGCAAGCACGGCACGATGGAGTGGCTGCCGGGCAAGGGGCTCGGGCTGAGCGCGGGGTGCGCGCCGGACGCCGTCCTCGGTGACCTCCCGCTCATCTACCCGTTCATCGTCAACGACCCCGGCGAGGGCACCCAGGCCAAGCGGCGCGGGCACGCCACGGTCGTCGACCACCTGGTGCCGCCGATGGCGCGCGCCGACACCTACGGTGACCTGGCCAAGCTGGAGCAGCTGCTGGACGAGTACGCGCTCGTCTCCGACCTGGACCCGGCGAAGGCGCCGGCCGTGCGCGCCCAGATCTGGACGCTGGTCAAGGCGGCCGAGCTGCACCACGACCTGCATGTGGACGAGCAGCCGGGCGACGACGACTTCGACGAGTTCGTCATGCACATCGACGGCTATCTGTGCGAGATCAAGGATGTGCAGATCCGCGACGGGCTGCACATCCTGGGCGGCGGCCCGGTCGGTGAGCCGCGCGTGAACCTGGTGCTGGCCGTGCTGCGGGCGTCCCAGGTGTGGGGCGGCCGGGCGAACGCGCTGCCGGGGCTCAGGGCCTGCCTCGCCGCTCATTTCGGGCTGGTGGAGAAGGAGTTGCTGGCCGAACCGGGGGCGCCGGTGAAGGTGCCGGTGGAGCTGACGGACCTGGTGGAGGGGCCCTCCCGTACGGGCGCCGACGCGATCGACCTGCTGGAGCAGCTGTGCCGGCGGATCGCGGAGGGCATGGAGGAGCGGGCCTGGGAGCGTACGGCCGTACCCGCCGTGCTGCGCGACGCGCTCCGCGTGCAACTCCCGGATGCCGTCGCCGTGTTGGAGTTCGCGTGCGACGAGGTCGTACCCCGGCTGGCGAAGACCACCGACGAGATCGGGCACATCCTGCGGGCCCTGGACGGCGGTTACGTCCCGGCCGGTCCCTCGGGTTCGCCGACCCGTGGTCTGGTGAACGTCCTGCCGACCGGCCGTAACTTCTACTCGGTCGACCCCAAGGCCATTCCGTCCAGGCTGAGTTGGGAGGTCGGGCAGTCGCTCGCCGACTCGCTGGTGCAGCGGTATCTGAGCGACACGGGCGAGTACCCGCAGTCCGTCGGCCTGACCGTGTGGGGCACGTCCGCGATGCGCACCCAGGGCGACGACATCGCCGAGATCCTGGCGCTGCTGGGCTGCCGTCCGGTGTGGGACGACGCCTCGCGCCGGGTGACGGGCTTCGAGATCGTGCCCCTGGCGGAGCTGGGCCGGCCGCGCATCGACGTCACGGTCCGTATCTCCGGCTTCTTCCGGGACGCGTTCCCGCATGTGGTCGGGCTGATCGACGACGCGGTGCGGGCGGTGGCGGAGCTGGACGAGCCGGCCGAGTCCAACTACGTGCGGGCGCATGTGGAGGAGGACGCGGCCGGGCACGGCGACCGGCGGCGCGCGACGGCCCGCATCTTCGGCTCGAAGCCGGGCGCGTACGGCGCGGGTCTGCTGCCGCTGATCGACGCCCGGAACTGGCGCTCCGATGCCGACCTGGCCGAGGTGTACGCGGTGTGGGGCGGGTACGCCTACGGGCGCGGGCTCGACGGGCGGGCGGCGCGCGGGGACATGGAGACGGCGTTCAAGCGGATCGCGGTGGCGGCGAAGAACGTCGACACCCGCGAGCACGACCTGGTCGACGCCGACGACTACTTCCAGTACCACGGCGGCATGGTGGCGATGGTCCGGCATCTGACCGGCGCCAACCCCGAGGCGTACGTGGGCGACAGTGCCGTTCCGGACCAGGTGAAGACCCGCACGCTGGGTGAGGAGACCCACCGTGTCTTCCGCGCCCGGGTGGTGAACCCGCGCTGGATGGCGGCGATGCGCCGGCACGGCTACAAGGGCGCCTTCGAGATGGCGGCGACCGTGGACTACCTGTTCGGCTACGACGCCACCGCGGGCGTGGTCGACGACTGGATGTACGAGAAGCTCAGCGCGGAGTACGTCTTCGACCCGGAGAACCGGGACTTCATGAAGGAGTCCAACCCGTGGGCGCTGCGCGGCATCACCGAGCGGCTCCTTGAGGCGGCGGACCGGGGGCTGTGGGCGGAGCCGGACGCGGACACGCTGGAGCGGCTGCGCGCCACGTATCTGGAGCTGGAAGGCGACTTGGAGGGCGACGACCAGTGACAACTCCCTTCCCTTTCACGGCCGTTGTCGGTCAGGACGATCTGCGGCTCGCGCTGCTGCTGAACGCGGTCAGCCCCGCCGTCGGCGGTGTGCTGGTGCGTGGTGAGAAGGGCACGGCCAAGTCGACGGCGGTACGCGCCCTTTCGGCGCTGCTGCCCGGGGTGGCCGTGGTCTCCGGGTGCCGGTTCTCCTGTGACCCGGCGGCACCGGATCCGGCCTGCCCGGACGGCCCGCACGAGCAGGCGTCCGGTACGGCACGGCCCGCACGGATGGTCGAGCTGCCCGTCGGGGCCTCAGAGGACCGGCTGGTCGGCGCCCTCGACATCGAGCGGGCGCTCGCCGAGGGCGTGAAGGCGTTCGAGCCGGGGCTGCTGGCCGACGCGCACCGGGGCATCCTCTACGTCGACGAGGTCAACCTCCTCCACGACCACCTGGTCGACCTGCTGCTGGACGCGGCGGCGATGGGCGCCTCGTACGTGGAGCGCGAGGGTGTGTCGGTGCGGCATGCGGCGCGCTTCCTGCTCGTCGGGACCATGAATCCCGAGGAAGGCGAATTGCGACCCCAATTGTTGGATCGTTTCGGGCTGACCGTCGAGGTCGCGGCCTCGCGGGAGCCCGATCAGCGGGTGGAGGTCGTGCGGCGCCGGCTGGCGTACGACGACGATCCGAGCGGGTTCGCCGCACGGTGGGCGGACGAAGAGGCTGCCGTACGCCAACGGATCGTGGCGGCACGGGAGTTGCTGCCGCAGGTGCGGCTGGGAGACGGGGCGCTCCGGCAGATCGCGGCGACCTGTGCCGCCTTCGAGGTGGACGGCATGCGGGCCGACATCGTGATGGCGCGTACGGCGACCGCGCTGGCCGCGTGGGCCGGGCGGACCGACGTGCTCGCCGAGGACGTACGGCAGGCGGCGCTGCTCGCGCTGCCGCACCGCAGGCGCCGTAACCCCTTCGACGCTCCCGGTCTGGACGAGGACAAGCTGGACGAGACCCTGGAGCAGTTCTCCGGGGACGACTCGCAGGGTGATGAGGATCCCGATCCCGACGGGCCCGGGGGCGGCGGCGGGCAGCCGGCGCCCGACAGCGGACCGCAGGGTGGCGGGGACACCGCCGCGCGCCCCGAGGCCGGTGAGGGCGGGGAGCCGCAGGCGTCCGGCGGGCGGGAACAGTCGGCCGTACGGGCCGCCGAGCCGTTCCGGACCAAGGTGCTGAGCGTGCCCGGGATCGGTGAGGGTGCCGCCGGGCGGCGCTCGCGGGCGCGGACCGAGCACGGGCGGACCACCGGGGCCCGCCGGCCCCAGGGGGCGCTGACCAAGCTGCATCTGGCCGCGACCGTGCAGGCCGCCGCCCCGCACCAGCGGGTGCGCGGCCGGTCCGGGCCGGGGCTGGTGATCCGCCGGGACGATCTGCGGCAGGCGACCAGGGAGGGCCGCGAGGGCAACCTCGTGCTGTTCGTCGTGGACGCCTCCGGATCGATGGCGGCGCGGCAGCGGATGAGCGCCGTGAAGGGTGCGGTGCTGTCGCTGCTGCTCGACGCCTATCAGCGGCGGGACAAGGTGGGGCTGGTGACCTTCCGGGGGGCCGGTGCCGATGTCGCGCTGCCGCCGACGTCCTCCGTGGATGCCGCCGCCGTACGGCTGGAGTCGCTGCCGACGGGTGGGCGCACGCCGCTGGCGGCCGGGCTGCTCACGGCACATGACGTGCTGCGGGTGGAGCGGTTGCGGGATCCCGCGCGCAGGGCGCTGGTCGTGGTGGTGACCGACGGGCGGGCGACCGGTGGCCCGGAGCCGGTGGCGCTGGCCGGGCGGGCGGCACGGCTGTTCGCGGCCGAGGGGGTCGCCTCGGTGGTCGTGGACTGCGAGTCGGGTCCGGTGCGGCTGGGGCTGGCCGGGCAGCTCGCGGGTGAGCTGGGCGGTACGGCCGTCACGCTGGACGAGCTGCGGGCGGACTCGATCGCCGGGCTGGTCAAGGGAATGCAGAGCAGGAGGGCCGCGTAATGCCGCAAGGACAGCCGAGTGTCGTACCGGACGACGGACTGACGACCCGTCAGCGCCGGAACCGTGCGCTGGTCGTCGTGCACACGGGCGTCGGCAAGGGCAAGTCCACCGCCGCGTTCGGGCTCGCGCTGCGTGCCTGGAACCAGGGGTGGCCGATCGGGGTGTTCCAGTTCGTCAAGTCGGCGAAGTGGAAGGTCGGCGAGGAGAACGCGCTGCGCGTGCTCGGCGCCTCCGGCGAGGGCGGCACCGTCGACTGGCACAAGATGGGCGAGGGCTGGTCGTGGGTGCAGCGGGACGCCCAGATGGACAACGAGGAGAAGGCCCGGGAGGGCTGGGAGCAGGTCAAGCGGGACCTGGCGGCCGAGACGTACCGGCTGTACGTGCTGGACGAGTTCGCCTATCCGATGCACTGGGGATGGGTGGACACCGATGAGGTGATCGAGGTGCTGCGGGACCGGCCGGGCACCCAGCACGTCGTCATCACCGGGCGGAACGCGCCGGAGAAGCTGGTGGACTTCGCGGACCTGGTGACCGACATGTCCAAGGTCAAGCACCCCATGGACGTGGGCCAGAAGGGCCAGAAGGGCATCGAGTGGTGAGGTCGTCGGTGCCACGGCTGGTCATCGCCGCGCCCGCCTCGGGCAGCGGCAAGACCACCGTGGCCACGGGGCTGATGGCCGCGTTCGCCGCGCGGGGGCTCGCCGTGTCCCCGCACAAGGTCGGGCCGGACTACATCGACCCCGGGTACCACGCGCTCGCGACCGGGCGGACCGGGCGGAACCTGGACGCCTACCTGTGCGGGCCGGAGCTGATCGCTCCGCTGTTCCTGCACGGGGCACGGGGGTGCGACCTGGCCGTGGTCGAGGGTGTGATGGGGCTGTACGACGGGGCGGCGGGCGAAGGCGAGCTGGCCTCCACCGCGCACGTGGCCAAGCTGCTGGGCGCTCCGGTGGTGCTGGTGGTCGACGCGTCGTCGCAGTCCCGGTCCGTCGCCGCGCTGGTGCACGGGTTCGCTTCCTGGGATCCGGGGGTGCGGGTCGGGGGCGTGATCCTCAACAAGGTGGGCTCCGACCGGCATGAGGAGTTGCTGCGGGAGGCGTTGGATTCGGCCGGTGTGCCGGTGCTGGGTGCCCTGCGGCGGGCTCAGCAGGTGGACACGCCTTCTCGGCACCTTGGGCTGGTGCCGGTCGCCGAGCGGGGCTCCGCCGCGGTCGAGGCCGTCGCCGCGATGGCTGCGCAGGTGTCCGCCGGCTGTGACATGGCGGCGCTGGAGGCACTGGCCCGTGCTGCCGGTCCCGTACCAGGGGGCTCCGCCCCCTGGACCCCCGCCTCGTCCGCCCTCCACCCGACTCGCTCGGCCGGGAGGCGAGGGCAGGGCGGGCCCGAACCGTCGGCCGGGAAGCCGACCCCCGTCGTCGCCGTCGCCGGTGGACCCGCCTTCACCTTCTCCTACGCCGAGCACACCGAGCTGCTCGCCGCAGCCGGTGCCGACGTCGTCACCTTCGATCCCCTCCGTGACGAGCAACTGCCCGAAGGCACCGCAGGGTTGGTCATCGGTGGGGGTTTCCCCGAGGTGTACGCCGGTGAGCTGGCCGCCAACGAGCCGTTGCGCAAGGCCGTCGCGGAGCTGGCCCTCGGCGGTGCCCCCGTGGCCGCCGAATGTGCCGGACTGCTCTATCTCTGCCGGGAGTTGGACGGGCAGCCCATGTGCGGGGTGCTGGATGCCACCGCGCGGATGACGCAGCGGCTGACGCTCGGTTACCGGGAGGCCGTGGCCGTCGGGGACAGTGTGCTGGCCGTCGCCGGGACGCGGATGCGGGGGCACGAGTTCCATCGCACCGTTGTCGAGCCCGGCGCCGGGGCGGCTCCCGCCTGGGGAGTGCGGGCGCCCGTACGGCGGGTGGAAGGTTTCGTACAGCAGGGCGTGCACGCGAGTTATCTGCACACGCACTGGGCGGCCGAGCCCGGTGTGGCCCGTCGGTTCGTGGAGAGGTGCCGGACGTCATGAGCAGCAGGCTGGTCGGGGTCGGGGTGGGTCCTGGTGACCCGGAGCTGGTGACCGTCAAGGGGGTCAACGCCCTGCGCGCGGCCGATGTCGTCGTCGTACCCGTCATGGACACCGGTGAGCGGGGGCGGGCCGAGGCGACCGTGCTGCACTACGTGGGCGCGGAGAAGGTCGTCCGGGTGGTGTTCGCGCTGAACGAGCGGACCGACCGGGCGCGCCGGGAGGCCGCCTGGGACGCGGCGGGCGAGCGGGTCGCCGAGCTGCTGCGGCGGCACGGGTCCGTCGCCTTCGCCACCATCGGCGACCCCAATGTGTACTCGACGTTCACGTATCTCGCGCAGACCATCGTGGCGCTCGTGCCGGACGTGGTCGTCGAGACCGTGCCCGGGATCACCGCCATGCAGGATCTCGCGGCGCGCTCCGGTGCCGTGCTGACCGAGGGCACCGAGCCGCTGACCCTCGTACCGGTCACGGCCGGGTCCGCCGTGCTCAAGGACGCGCTGGCGGGGCCGGGGACGGTCGTCGCGTACAAGTTCGGGCGGCAGGCCGCCGAGGTCGCGGAGGCGCTCACGGAGACCGGGCGGCTGGCGGACGCCGTGTGGGGTTCGGCGCTGGGTCTGGCGGAGGAGTCGGTGCGGCCGGCCGCCGAGCTGGACGGGGAGCCGCTGCCGTACCTCTCCACGCTGATCGCGCCGCCGCGCCGGGACGGCGGACGGGGCGGGAAGCTGTGACCCGCCCCCTCGGGGTGACCCGCTCCCTCGGGGTGACTCGCTCCCTCGGGGTGCGCGGTCCCGTCGGATCAGCCGCCGGAGATGCCGACCACCAGCCAGATGAAGGCCGCGCCCGCCACCGTGCACAGCAGGGTGGAGCGCGCGGGGTGCTCGTGGTGGGCCTCGGGCAGGATCTCGGCGGCGGCGAGATAGAGCAGCGCGCCGCCGAAGAGGCCCAGATAGCCGCCGAGCAGCGGTTCGGGGATGTGGAAGAAGACCGTCGACAGCGCGCCCAGCACCGGTGCGCAGGCGTCGGCCACCAGCATCCCGATGGCCCGGCGGCGGGCGTTGCCGTACAGGCTGGTGATGGTGAAGGTGTTGAAGCCGTCGGCGAAGTCGTGCGCGATCACGGCGAGCGCGACGGCCGCGCCCATGCCGCCGCCCACCTGGAAGGCGGCGCCGATCGCCACGCCGTCCATGGCGCTGTGCCCCACCATCGCGCCGGCCGCCGCCAGGCCCACCTCGGGCGCCCGGTGCCGGTGCCCCTCGGCTCCGCCGTGCGGGGCCTGCCGGGCGGCCAGGGTGCGTTCGACCAGATGGGCCAGCAGGAAGCCGGCCACGAAGAGCAGCAGGGCGGCGGGTACGCCGAAGATCTCGCGGTCGGCGGCGTGCAGCGCCTCCGGCAGCAGGTCCAGGCCGACCACGCCCAGCATCAGACCGCCGGCCAGGCCCAGGACCAGATGCCGACGGTCGGTCACCCGCTGTGCCGTCCAGCCGCCGGCCAGCGTCATCAGGAACGCGCCGAGCGCGACGAAGACCGCCATAGGCCCTTGCTATCCGATGGAGGCACCTTCGCGCACATCCGGCACCTCCCATATCCCCCTACACCCTGACATTTCGCTGCTCCCGCAGTGTGTTTTCCGTACGAGAGGACCTTTCCCATGGCCGATGCCACTGCCGATGCCAAGGGCGACGCCACTGCCGATGCCAGGGGCGACGCCCCCGCCGGCAAGGTGACGTTCGTCGGTGCCGGCCCCGGCGCCGCCGATCTGCTGACGTTCCGCGCCGCGCGCGCGATCGCCGACGCGGACGTGGTGATCTGGGCGGCCAGCCTGGTCCAGGCGGAGGTGCTGGAGCACGCGCGAGCGGACGCGGAGATCCTGGACTCGGCGACCATGTCCCTGGAGGACGTCGTCGCCGTCTACCGGCGCGCCCGCGCCGAGGGTCTGAAGGTGGCCCGGATCCACTCCGGCGACCCGGCGCTGTGGGGCGGCACGCAGGAGCAGCTGGACCGGTGCGCCGAGATCGGGATCGCGACCGAGGTCGTCCCCGGTGTGTCGGCGTTCTCGGCCGTGGCCGCGCTCGCGCAGCGCGAGCTGACCATCCCCGAGGTCGCGCAGTCCGTCGTCCTCACCCGGCTGGGCGGCGGCAAGACGCCGATGCCGCCCGGCGAGGAGGTACGGGAGTTCGCCCGGCACGGTACGACGATGGCGATCTTCCTGTCGGCGGCGCGCAGCGGGCAGCTGGTGCGCGAGCTGCTGGAGGGCGGCTACCCGACGGACACCCCCGTGGTCATCGCCTACCAGGCGACCTGGCCGGAGGAGCTGCTCGTGAAGTGCACGATCAGCACGCTGGAGGAGACGGTCAAGGAGCACAGGCTCTGGAAGCACACGCTCTTCCTGGTCGGCCCGGCGCTGGACGCGCACGGGACGCGGTCGCACCTGTACCACCCGGGGCACTTCCACGGCTACCGCAAGGCCGACCCGGAGGCCCGGCGGGCCCTGCGCGAGCGGGGAGCGAGCAGTTGATCACGGTCGTCGGCGCGGGGACCGGGGCGCCGGTTCCCGAGGACGTCGTGGCGGGGGCCGCGCTCGTCGTCGGCGGGCGGCGGCACCTGGACGCCGTGCGGCTGCCCGAGGCGGCCGAGCGGATCGTCCTCGGGCCGCTGGCGCCCGCGCTGGACACGATCGCCGGGTACGTGGCGAAAGAGCTCCCGGTGCTCGTGCTGGCCTCCGGGGACCCCGGGTTCTTCGGGATCGTGCGGGCGCTGGCCGAGCGGTTCGGGGCCGGGCTGCTGGACGTGCGGCCCGGGGTGTCGTCCGTGGCGACGGCGTTCGCGCGGCTCGGGCTGCCCTGGGACGACGCGGTCGTGGTCAGCGCGCACGGGCGGGAGCTGCGCACAGCCGTGAACGTCTGCCGGGCCCGGCCCAAGGTGGCCGTCCTCACCGGGCCGGGGGCCGGGCCCGCCGAGCTGGGCGCCGCGCTCACCGGGTGCGACCGGGTGCTGGTCGTGGCGAGCGCGCTCGGCGATCCGGCGCACGAGCGCGTGGAGCGGGTGACGCCCGCCGAGGCGGCGGCCCGGGACTGGGGTACGGCGGTGAGCGTGGTGCTGTGCCTGGACGAGGCGCGGGCGCTCGGCGCGGTGCGTACGGTCGCCGGGGTGCCGGAGCAGCCCGGCCGGTGGGCGC
This sequence comes from Streptomyces camelliae, assembly GCF_027625935.1. Classification (NCBI taxonomy): domain Bacteria; kingdom Bacillati; phylum Actinomycetota; class Actinomycetes; order Kitasatosporales; family Streptomycetaceae; genus Streptomyces; species Streptomyces camelliae. The sequence continues at coordinate 7,049,259 of NZ_CP115300.1, read as the reverse complement.
TGGAGGAGTACGAGATCGCACACCGGGACTCGATGATCACCAAGTTCGAGGTGCGTGCGCTGGCCCTGGCCCGGCTCGGGCCCCGGCTCGGCGACCTGGTGTGGGATGTCGGCGCCGGGTCGGGCTCGGTGGCGGTGGAGTGCGCGCGGCTCGGCGCTGCCGTCGTCGCCGTCGAGAAGACCGGCGAGGGGGTCGGGCTGATCCGCGCCAACGCGGCCGCGCACGGCGTCGAGGTGGACGTGGTGCACGGGGCGGCACCGGACGCGCTGGCCGGACTGGACACCCCCGACGCCGTGTTCATCGGCGGCGGCGGGCGTGATCTTCCCGACATCGTCGGCGCGTGCGCGCGGCGGGCGCGGCGGGCGGTCGTCGTCGCGATGGCGGCCCTGGACCGGGTGCCTGCGGCGCGCGAGGCGCTCGTGGCGGCCGGGTTCGCCTGTGGCGGGGTGCTGCTCCAGTCCTCGCGGCTGGCGCCGCTGCCGGGGAATGTGACCCGGCTCGCGGCGACCAATCCTGTGTTTCTGCTCTGGGGCGAGAGATTTCTGGCGTCTAGTGAAGGAGTTCCTCAGTGATCGGCCTGATTTCCGCCACCGCGGCGGGGGCGGCGGCGCGCGACCGGCTGGCCGCGGCGTGGCCGTCGCGGACGCGGGTGTACGAGGGTCCCGTCGGGGAGGCGGTGCGGGCCGCGTTCGCGGAGTGCGAGCAGCTGGTGTGCTTCCTGGCGACGGGAGCGACCGTACGACTGCTCGCGCCGCTGCTCGGCGACAAGACGGCGGACCCGGGTGTGGTGTGCGTGGACGAGGGCGGCCGGTACGCCGTGTCGCTGGTCGGCGGACACGGCGGCGGCGCCAACGAACTCGCCCGCGAGGTGGGCGAGTTGCTGGGGGCGGAGCCCGTGGTGACGACCGCGACGGACTCCGTCGGGCTGCCGGGGCTGGACACGCTCGGGCTGCCGTACGAGGGTGCGGTGGCCGCGGTCTCGCGCGCGCTGCTGGACGGCGAACCGGTCGCCCTGCAGGCCGAGTTGACCTGGCCGCTGCCGGCGCTGCCGACGTCGGCGCAGGGCCCGTACACGATCCGGCTGACGGACCGGGCCGTCGAGCCCGGCGAGCGTGAGGTGCTGCTCCGGCCGCCGTCGCTGGTGGTCGGGGTGGGCGCGTCCCAGGGGGCGCCGGCGCAGGAGGTGCTCGGGCTGGTCGAGGAGACACTCGCGCAGGCGGGTCTCTCGGTCACGTCCGTCGCCGAACTGGCCACCGTGGACGCCAAGTCGGAGGAGCCGGGCATCGTGGCGGCCGCCGAGCGGCTGGGGGTGCCCCTGGTGACGTACTCCGCCGAGGAGCTGGCGGCCGTCGAGGTGCCCAACCCGTCGGACGCGCCGCTCGCGGCCGTCGGCACGCCGTCCGTGGCGGAGGCCGCCGCCCTGGTCCGGGGCGGCGAACTCCTCGTACCGAAGCGGAAGTCCGTACGCGCTGACGGCCGGCCCGCCATGGCGACCTGTGCCGTGGTACGGCGTCCGGCGCGCGGGCGGCTCGCGGTGGTCGGGCTCGGACCCGGCGCCCGGGACCTGCTCACCCCGCGTGCCACGGCCGAACTCCGGCGCGCTTCCGTGCTGGTGGGCCTCGACCAGTACGTCGACCAGATCCGCGATCTGCTGCGGCCGGGCACGCGGGTGCTGGAGTCCGGGCTCGGCGCCGAGGAGGAGCGGGCCCGTACGGCGGTCGCGGAGGCCCGCAAGGGGCACGCGGTGGCACTGATCGGCAGCGGGGACGCGGGCGTGTACGCGATGGCGTCCCCGGCGCTGGCCGAGGCGTCCGACGACATCGACGTGGTCGGGGTGCCCGGGGTGACGGCCGCGCTGGCCGCCGGGGCGATCCTGGGTGCGCCGCTGGGCCACGACCATGTGTCCATCAGCCTGTCCGACCTGCACACGCCGTGGGAGGTCATCGAGCGGCGGGTGCGGGCGGCGGCCGAGGCGGACCTCGTCGTGACGTTCTACAACCCGCGTTCGCGGGGCCGCGACTGGCAGCTGCCCAAGGCGCTCGCGATCCTCGCCGGGCACCGGGAGCCGACGACGCCCGTCGGTGTCGTACGCAACGCGTCCCGGCCGGACGAGTCGAGCCGGGTGACCACCCTCGGCGCGCTCGACCCGGCGACGGTCGACATGATGACGGTCGTGACGGTGGGCAACACCGCGACCCGGAACATCGCGGGGCGCATGGTGACCCCGCGCGGCTACCGCTGGCAGGCAGCGCAGGAGGAGGCCCGGTGAACCGTGTCGTCCACCCGATCGAGCAGGAGTCCTACCGGCGGTTGCGCGCCCGGCTGGACACCTCGCACTTCCCGCCGCTGACGAGGGCGGTGGTGGAGCGGGTCATCCACTCCGCCGCCGACCTCGACTACGCCGGCGACCTCGTCATGGACGAGGGCGACCTGGCGAAGGCCCATGCGGCGCTGCACGCCGGGGCGCCGGTCGTCGTCGACGTCGAGATGGTGGGCGCCGGGATCACCCGGCGCGAGACCGTCTGCCGGCTGAAGGACGCCGAGGCGGGCCCCGGCCTGACGCGTTCGGCGCACGCGATCCGGCTCGCCTACGAGCAGGTCGGCCCGGGTGCCCTCTGGGTGATCGGCAACGCGCCGACCGCCCTGGAGGAGCTGCTCACCCTGGACGCCTCCCCCGCGCTCGTCATCGGCCTGCCCGTCGGCTTCGTCGGGGCCGTCGAGTCCAAGGCCGCGCTCCGCGAGAGCGGGCTGCCCGCCGTGAGCAACGTGTCCGAGAAGGGCGGGTCGGCGGTGGCCGCCGCCGCGCTCAACGCCCTGCTGTACCACCCCACTTCATCCGAGGAGACCCCGTGACCACCCCGCCGCCCGCCCTGCTCATCGCCGGTCACGGCACCCGGGACGAGGCCGGAGCCGAGGCGTTCCGCGACTTCGTCCGGGAGCTGGGCCGCCGCCACCCCGAACTGCCCGTCGCGGGCGGCTTCATCGAGCTGTCCCCGCCGCCGCTCGGCGAGGCCGTCGCCGAGCTGGTCGAGCGGGGTGTACGACGGTTCGCGGCGGTGCCGCTGATGCTGGTGTCCGCCGGGCACGCCAAGGGTGACATCCCGGCCGCGCTGGCCCGCGAGAAGGAACGGCACCCGGGGATCTCGTACGCCTACGGCCGTCCGCTGGGCCCGCACCCGGCGCTGCTGGGCGTGCTGGAGCGGCGGCTGGACGAGGCGCTGGGCTCCTCCGGGCGGAGCCCCGAGGACCGGTCGGACGTGACCGTGCTGCTGGTCGGGCGCGGCTCGACCGACCCGGACGCCAACGCCGAGGTGTACAAGGCGGCCCGGCTGCTGTGGGAGGGGCGCGGGTACGCCGGTGTGGAGACGGCGTTCGTGTCGCTGGCGGCGCCGGACGTGCCGAGCGGGCTGGACCGGTGCGTGCGGCTGGGGGCGAAGCGGATCGTCGTACTCCCCTACTTCCTGTTCACCGGGATCCTGCCGGACCGGGTGCGGCAGCAGACCGAGGGCTGGGCGGCCGCGCACCCGGAGGTCGAGGTGCGCTCCGCCGAGGTCATCGGGCCCGAGCCGGAGCTGCTGGACCTGGTGATGGAGCGGTACGCGGAGGCGGTCGAGGGCGATCTGCGGATGAACTGCGACTCGTGCGTGTACCGGATCGCGCTGCCGGGCTTCGAGGACAAGGTGGGTCTGCCGCAACAGCCGCACTTCCACCCGGACGACGACGGGCACCACGGCCATGGACACGGGCACGGGCAGCACCATCACGGGGGGCACACGCACAGCCATGCACACTGAGGACAGCAGGCACGATCTGCGGCATCACGGCGACGCCGAGGTCCGTGACGACGGCTCGGCGCTGGTGGACCTCGCCGTCAACGTCCGCGCGGACACTCCCCCGGCGTGGCTGCGGGAACGCATCGCCGAGTCGCTGGGCTCGCTCGCGGCCTACCCGGACGGGCGGGCCGCGCGGGCGGCGGTGGCGGCGCGGCACGGCCTGCCGGTGGAGCGGGTGCTGCTGACGGCCGGGGCGGCGGAGGCGTTCGTGCTGCTGGCGCGCGCGCTGAAGGTACGGCAACCCGTCGTCGTGCACCCGCAGTTCACCGAGCCGGAGGCCGCGCTGCGGGACGCGGGGCACACCGTGGACCGGGTGCTGCTGCGGGAGGCGGACGGGTTCCGGCTGGATCCGGCGGCGGTGCCGGAGGAGGCCGACCTCGTGGTGATCGGGAACCCGACCAACCCCACGTCGGTCCTGCATCCGGCGGACACGATCACCCGGCTCGCCCGTCATGGGCGGACGCTGGTGGTGGACGAGGCGTTCATGGACGCGGTGCCGGGCGAGCGGGAGACGCTGGCCGGGCGGACCGACGTACCGGGTCTGGTGGTGCTGCGCAGCCTGACCAAGACCTGGGGGCTGGCCGGGCTGCGGATCGGGTATGTGCTGGCCGCGCCGGAGACCATCGGGTCGCTGGAGCAGGCCCAGCCGCTGTGGCCGGTGTCCACGCCGGCGCTGGCCGCGACCGAGGCGTGTATGACGCCCCGGGCGCTGGCGGAGGCGGGGCATGCGGCGCACCGGATCGCGGCGGACCGGGCGCATCTGGTGGCGGGGCTCTCCGCTTTCGCCGACCGGGGTGTCTCGGTGGCCGGTCCGGCGGAGGGGTCGTTCGTGCTGGTCCGGATGCCGGGGGCGGCCGGGGTACGACGCCGGTTGCGTGAGCTCGGCTACGCCGTGCGCCGGGGTGACACGTTTCCGGGGCTCGGCGAGGAATGGGTACGGGTGGCTGTGCGGGACCGGGGCACGGTGAACGGGTTCCTTTCGGCACTGTCCGTCGCGCTGCCGTAGCTGGGGCTCCGCCCCTGGACCCCGCCTCGCCCGCCCTCCACCCGAAACTGTCGGCTGAGAGGTTCCGTCAGGAGATCGCCCTGAGCCCACCCCTCGCGCGCGCCCCGCGTTCGCCGCGCCCGTACCCCCGGAGTTCGGCGATCGCCTCGGCCGTCCGCTCGTCCGCCGGAAGGTACACGACAAGCTGCTGGGCGTCCGCCGTGACGTCCAGCGTCTCGCGAGTGAGCCGGAGTTCGTGTCCCGACGGGTGGTTCAGGCGCAGCACCCCGCGCTGCGGCACCACGTGCAGGTTCAGGCGGCGCGTGAACTCCGGGCCCGCCACCGGGGCCAGTTCCGTGCTGAGCCACTCCGCGTTCTCGATGGACGGGCCGAGCCACAGGTCGAAGGCCTGCTCGTCGGCGACCTCGGACCAGTCGGTGAAGAAGGTGCGGGCGCGCGGGTCGGTGAAGACGTACCGGGTGAGGTTCGGGGTGTCGCTGTCGAGGAGTCCGGTGCCGTCCGTCAGCAGCTCGTAGCCGCTGGTGCGGGCGAGGATGTCGCCGAGGCGGTTGGTCACGACGGCGATGCCCGGTTCCAGCAGGCGGAGCGTGTCGAGCAGGGCGGGGCGGACGTCCCGGCGGGGCGGGGCCGGCCGGGTGTGGCTGGGGCAGGCGCCGCCGGTGATCTTCGCGAGGTAGCGCAGATGACCGCGCTCGGCCGCGTCCAGACTGAGCGCGTCGGCGAGGCAGTTGAGCACGGACACCGAGGGGTTGCGGTCGCGGCCCTGTTCGATGCGGGTCAGGTACTCGACGCTGATGCCGGCGCGTGCGGCCAGGTCGAGCCGGCGCAGCCCCGGTGAGCGGCGGCGGCCGCGCTCCGGCAGTCCCAGTGTCTGCGGCTGGATGCTGTCCCGCTTGGCCCGGACGAAGTCCCCCAGTGGTGTACCCATGAGGGGAGGATAGGTCGCCCCTGTGACCGTCGCCGAGGGCTCAGCGTGGCCCTGCGGGGGCCAGCCTGGGCACGGCCTGGCTGTGCGGTGCCGGGCGCCCGATCGTGGTGGGCATGGAGAACACGAACACGCACAAGCTGCTGATCATCGTCGGAAGCGTTCGGGAGGGCCGGTTCGGGCCGGTCGTCGGGTCGTGGGTGGCGGAACAGGCCCGCACGCACGGGGGGTTCGAGGTCGACGTGGTCGATCTGGCCGACATCGACATCCCGTTGGCGCTGCCGGCCGAGTCGCCGAAGTTCGCGGGGGACGCCTACCCGCGGCCGGCCGGGATGGCCCGGCTGACGTCGGCGCTGGCCGAGGCCGACGCGTTCATCGTCGTCACGCCCGAGTACAACCACAGCTACCCCGCCTCCCTGAAGGCCGCGATCGACTGGCACTTCACCCAGTGGACGGCGAAGCCGGTCGCCTTCGTCAGCTACGGCGGCGCGGCCGGCGGCCGGCACGCGGTGCTGCACCTGGAGAACGTGCTGACGGAGCTGCACGCGGTGACCATCCGGGACGGGCTCGCCTTCCCGAACTACTTCACCGCCTGGCAGGACGGCCGCCCCCTGGACGAGACGGCCGCCGGTTTCGCGAAGACCCTGCTCGACCAGCTGTCCTGGTGGGCGGCGACGCTGCGGGCGGGCCGGGAGACCGCTCCCTACCCGGCGTGAGGGCTGGGCAGGGAGCGGCAGAAGGCCGTGCCGTCAGCCCTTGCGGCGCCGGGCCACCGTCACCGCTCCCCCGCCGGCCAGCACCAGCGCCAGGGCACCGCCCGCGATGTACGGAGTCGCCGAGCTGCCGCCGGTCTCCGCGAGGTCGGCGCGGGATCCCTGCGCCTTGACGTCGGCGACCGGGTCGTGGCTCTGCGCCGGGTCGCCGGCGGGCGCGGACGCCGGGGACTCGCAGGTGGCGCGGGCCAGGGTGACCGTGCCCTCGACATCGGCCACGTTGAGCTTCAACGGGTTGACGGAGACCTTGAGTTCGAGGGCGGTGGCGGCCGCCGTACGGGTCGTGGTGCTCCGCCGGGACAGGTCGAGGCGGACCTCGCCGACGCCGGGCACCTTCACCTCGGTCGGGCCGCCGGCGGTGAGCGTGACGCGCTTGCCGAGGACGGTGACGGCGCCGAGGACGTTCGCGGCGGCGACCGGTGCCCTGCCGGCCTCGCAGGTGGCGTCGGCGGTGATCGTGTCGGCCTCGATCAGGGACAGCAGGGGCAGGCCGGGGACGTGCAGTCGGGCGTGGGCGAGCCGGACCGAGCCCTCGGCGCGCCGCGCGGTCACCGTGGCCTTCGCCGAGGCGACGTCCGCGCCGAGGACGGTGAACGGTCTGCCGCCGGCCACGCCGTCGAGCCGCGCGGACAGGGCGGTCCGGTCGGCGCTCTGCGGTGCCTGGACCTCGTTGAGGGAGACCGCGAGCGGGACGTCGACGGTCTTGTTGAGCAGGGACACGTCGAGACCGGTGCGGAGCACCACTGCGGTCGCGCGGCCGTGGTCACCGGTCGCGTGCGCGGCGCCCGCTCCCAGGACCACGGGGACTGCGGTGAGGGCGGTGACCGTCGCCAGGGCGGCGAGTCTGCGCGCGGGCATGCGGAAGTCGTTGCTGTTCAAGGTGGTGGGACCCCCAGAAGGAACCTGCTTGGGACCCGTCAACCTTGTACGCGGTGTGGGTGAACGGTCAGCGATCCCGGGTTACTTCACTCAAACGTGGATTTTCCACACACTGATTCGAATCGCCGGGCACGGGCGTTCCCTTACCCGACGACGATCCCGTTCAGCACCACCCGGCGCGGTGCCGCCAGCACCCGTACGTCCGCGCGCGGGTCGGTCTCGTACACCACCAGGTCGGCCGGTGCGCCCTCCTCCAGACCGGGGCGGCCGAGCCAGGCGCGGGCGCCCCAGGTCGTCGCGGACAGGGCGGCCACGGGCGGGATGCCGGCGGTGACCAGCTCGGCCACCTCGGCGCCGACCAGGCCGTGGGCCAGTGAGCCGCCGGCGTCCGTGCCGACGTAGACCGGGATCCCGGCGTCGTAGGCACCGCGCACGGTGTCGTAGCGGCGCTCGTGCAGCCGGCGCATGTGCGCGGACCAGCGCGGGAACTTGCTCTCGCCACCGTCCGCGAGCCGCGGGAAGGTGGCGATGTTGACGAGGGTGGGGACGATCGCGACGCCCCGTTCGGCGAAGAGCGGGATCAGGTCCTCCGTGAGACCCGTGGCGTGCTCGATGCAGTCGATGCCCGACTCGACCAGGTCGCGCAGGGAGTCGGTCGCGAAGCAGTGCGCGGTGACGCGGGCGCCGAGCCGGTGGGCTTCCGCGATCCCCGCCTCGACGGCCTCACGGGGCCAGCAGGCGGACAGGTCGCCGAGGTCGCGGTCGATCCAGTCGCCGACGAGCTTGACCCAGCCGTCGCCGCGCTTCGCCTCCTGGGCGACATAGGCGACCAGGTCCTCCGGTTCGATCTCCCAGGCGTAGTTGCGGATGTAGCGGCGGGTGCGGGCGATGTGCCGGCCGGCCCGGATGATCTTCGGCAGGTCGGCGCGGTCGTCGATCCAGCGGGTGTCGGAGGGCGAGCCGGCGTCCCGCAGCAGCAGGGCGCCCGCCTCCCGGTCGGTGAGCGCCTGCTTCTCGGCGGTGTCCGCGTCGACCGGGCCGTGCGCGTCGAGGCCCACATGGCAGTGCGCGTCGACCAGGCCGGGCAGCGCCCAGCCCTCGACAGTGGTGACGTCCCGGGCGCCGGCGGGGCGGTCGTACGACACCCGGCCCCCGACCACCCACAGCTCGTCGCGGACGTCCTCGGGCCCGACGAGGACCCGCCCCTTCACGTGCAGCACGGCACCATCGCTCATGTACTGCACCTTAATGAGCTACTGCTCGGACCCGCCCACCTGGTCGGAGGTCTCCTCCTCGACCTCGGCCATCGCCGGGTCCAGCAGCCGGGAGAGGAAGTGCCGGGTGCGCTCGTGCCGTGGACTGCCGATGACCTGTTCGGGGCTGCCCTCCTCCACGATCACGCCGCCGTCCATGAAGACGACCCGGTCGGCGACCTCGCGGGCGAAGGTCATCTCGTGCGTGACGACCATCATGGTCATGCCCTCCTGGGCGAGCCTGCGCATCACCGCGAGGACGTCCCCGACCAGCTCCGGGTCGAGCGCGGAGGTCGGCTCGTCGAAGAGCATCACCTCCGGGCCCATCGCCAGCGCCCGGGCGATGGCCACGCGCTGCTGCTGGCCGCCGGAGAGGGAGGAGGGGTACGCCTCCGCCTTCTCGGCGAGGCCGACGCGGGCCAGGTTCTCGGCGGCGATGCTCGCGGCGCTCGCCTTGTCCCGGCCGAGGACCCGGCGCTGCGGGAGCGTGAGGTTCTCGGTGACGCTGAGGTGCGGGAAGAGGTTGAACTGCTGGAAGACCATGCCGATACGACGGCGTACGGCGTCGATGTCGACGTCGGGGTCGGTGATCTCGGTGCCGCCGACGAAGACCTGGCCCTTGGTGGGCTCCTCCAGGAGGTTCACGCAACGCAGCAGGGTCGACTTGCCGGAGCCGGAGGGGCCGATGACGCAGACGACCTCGCCCTGGCCGATCTCCAGGTCGATGCCCTTGAGCACCTGGTTGTCGCCGAAGGACTTGTGCAGGTCCCGGACATGGATCTCGCGGCGGGTCACTTGATCTCCTTCTGGGCTTTGGCCTCCAGGCGACGGGCGACGAAGCCGAGCGGGATGGTGACCAGCAGGTAGCACAGGCCCGCGACCAGGATCGGCGTGGAGTTGGCGGTCGTACTGGCCAGGTCCCGGCCGAACTTGGAGAGTTCGCGCTCCTCCAGGGTCACACCGAGCAGCAGCACCAGGGAGGAGTCCTTGAAGAGCATGATCAGCTCGTTGGTGAGCGGCGGAAGAATGATCCGGAACGCCTGCGGGATGATGATGGAGATCATGGCCTTGGCCGGCGAGAAGCCCAGCGAACGGGCCGCCTCCATCTGCCCCTTGGGCACAGCCTGGATGCCGGCACGGAACGTCTCCGCCATGTAGGCGGCACCGATGAGTCCGAGGCCCAGGGCGCCCTTGCCGTAGGTGCCGCCGGGGATCTCCGTGCCCGGGAAGGCCAGCGGGACGGCCACCGCGATGAAGACGAAGATCAGCAGGGCGGGCAGCCCCCGGAAGATCTCGATGTAGACGCTCGCCAGCCAGCGGTACGGGCCCACGGAGGACAGCCGCATCAGCGCGATGACCAGGCCGAGCGCAAGTCCGAGAACGAAGCCGGACACCGTGAACAGGACGGTGTTCTTCAGCGCCAGCGTGATCACGTCAGGCCACATCTGCTTGGCGATGCTGCCCTGCGCGAACTGGTTCTGCAGTCGGCCCCAGTCCGCCGTGACCGCGAAGGCGATCACGGCGGCGACGAAGACGACGTACTGGATGCCCCGGGACAGACGGCGCTTCTGACGCTGCGTCAGCCCCTTCTTCTTCGGCTGGAGTCGTACGTCCGTGTCGGTCATGAGGTGGCGGCCGGGGAGGCGACGGAGGCGTCGTACGGGCCGATCCACTGCTCGTAGATCTTCTTGTAGGTGCCGTCGGCCTTGGCGTCCTTCAGGGCCTTGTTGATGGCCTCGCGCAGGGCGGTGTTGCCCTTCTTGACCGTGAAGCCGTACTGCTCGCCGGTCTTGAGGTTGTCGACGACCTTGAACTTGCCGGCGTTGGCCTTGTCCTTCAGCCAGCCCTGGACGACCGGGTAGTCGATGACGACGGCCTGGACCTGGCCGGTGCGCAGGCCGTTGAGGACCGCGTCGGAGGAGTCGAAGGAGATCGGGTCGAAGCCCTTGCCCTTGACGTAGTCCTCGCCGGTGGTCTGCGCCTGGGCACCGAGCTTCTTGCCCTTGGCCTTGACGTCGGCGAGCGAGGTGATGCCACTGCTCTTGTCGACGAGCACGGCCTGGGTGGCTTCGAAGTACGGGTCGGAGAAGTCGACGTTCTTCTTGCGCTCGGGCGTGATCGTCATGCCGGCGGCGGCCAGGTCGCACTGGCCGGAGTTCAGGAAGGCGCCGGTCTTGAAGTTCTCGAACGGGGTGTCGACGATCTGCTGCGTGACGCCGAGGTTCTTGGCGACGAGGTCGATCAGGGAGACGTCGAAGCCCTGCACCTTGCCGTTGATCTCGGACTGGAACGGCGGGTAGGGCAGGTGGGTGCAGGTGGTCAGCTGGCCGGCCTTGACGACGTGGACCCCCTTGACGGTGGCACCGCTCCCCCCGCCGTTCGAGGAGCAGCCGGCGGCCACGAGCACCAGCCCGGCGGTCGCGGTGGTGACAGCCAGGAGGCGGGTCCGGTGTCCGAGGAACGTTTTCATGGGGGGATCTTCTCTGTGGGGGAACTGTGGCTTCCGATTATAAGGATGAGTTTGAGTCTCTCAAATCAAACCCATGGTTACGGAGCCGTTGCACCTAAGATCGATGGAGTCGACCTCCCTGAACGAAGAGAGAAGCAGCGCCGTGAGCCACCCCTTCCTCGATCTGCCCCCGCTGAGTGCCGAGCGTTTCGCCGCGATCGAGGACGGGGTGGCCCGGCTGCTGGACACCCGGCAGGACGTGCTGATCACGCAGGGTGAGGCGCTGCTCCCGCTCGAAGGCGCGATCCGCGCGGCGGCCGGGCCGGGCACGGTGGCCCTGAACGTGATCACCGGCCCCTACGGGCAGACCTTCGGCAACTGGCTGCGCGACGCCGGCGCGACCGTGCACGACATCTCCGTCCCCTTCCACACGGCGGTGACGGCCGAGCAGATCGAGGAGGCGTTCGCCGAGCACCCGGAGACCGACTTCGTGTCCCTCGTCCACGCGGAGGCGGCGACCGGCAACACCAACCCGGTCGCGGAGATCGGCGAGGTGGTACGGCGGCACGGCGCGCTGTTCTACCTGGACGCGGTGGCCTCCGTGGGCGCGGAGCCGGTGCTCCCGGACGCGTGGGGCGTGGACCTGTGTGTGATCGGGGCGCAGAAGGCCATGGGCGGCCCGGCGGGTGTGTCGGCGATCTCGGTGAGCGAGCGGGCCTGGGCCCGGATGGCGGCCAACCCGAACGCGCCGCGCCGCTCCTACCTGTCCCTGCTGGACTGGAAGGAGCGCTGGATCGACGCCGGCCGCGCGGTGCTGCCGCACGCTCCGGCCCAGCTGGAGATGCTGGCGCTTGAGGCGTGCCTGGAGCGGATCGAGTCGGCGGGCCTGGCGGCGGTCATGGCCCGGCACCGGAGCGCCGCGCTGGCCACCCGGGCGGGCGCGGTGGCGCTGGGCGGCGGGCTGGAGCCGTACGTGTACGAGGAGAAGGACGCGGCACCGGTCGCCACGACACTGCGGGTGCCGGCGGGCGTGGTGGCCTCGGAACTGGTGACCGGGGCCCTGGCGACCGACCCGGCGCTGCCGCTGGTCGCGGGCGGGGGCGCGCTGGCCAAGGAGATGGTCCGGGTCAACCACTACGGGGCGGATGCGACGCCGGGTGTGGTCCAGGGGTCGCTCGCCGCCCTGGGCAGCGCGCTCGCCGAGCACGGCCTGACCGTGGACCTGGAGGCCGCCCGACGGGCCGCGGCCGAGGCCTGGGGCCAGGGCCGCTAAGCGGTCCCGGCGAAGTGGGCTGCGGTTCGGCAGCGCCCCGTAGGGGCGCGGGGCTGTATCGATATGCGGCTCCGCCGCGATGGGGGTACCTCCCTGCTCGAACGAAGTTGAGAGCTTGGGGGAGCGCCCAGCCACGACGGGCCCGCAGACGACCGACGGCCCATTGCGGCACTTCCCGCGGAGCGCTTGGCGCTTCAGGAATCCGGCGAGAACGCTCACGTCGAAGAACCTCGGCGGCTCCTCGCTTTCACCGGAAGGGACGCGGTCTCACGGCCGTACGAACTGGGTCTCGGCGGCACTGACGTCCGCGGCCGGCATCGGCGGCGGGCGGCGGGCGGTGTCGCTGACCTTGATCAGGACGGCGACCAGCAGCCAGTTGGCCACCATGGACGAGCCGCCCTGGGCGAGGAAGGGCAGCGCCTTGCCGGTGAGCGGGATGAGCCCGGTGACACCACCCACGACCACGAAGACCTGGAGGACGAGCGCCGAGGCCAGGCCGCCGGCAAGCAGCTTGCCGAACGGGTCGGTGACGGTGAGGGCCGTACGCAGGCCGCGCTCGGCGAGCAGGGCGTAGAGCAGGATGACGACCGTGACCCCGGTCAGGCCGAGTTCCTCGCCGACTGTGGTGAGGATGAAGTCGCTGCGCCCGGCGAAGCCGATGAGTTCCGGATGGCCCTCGCCGAGGCCGGTGCCGAGGATGCCGCCCGAACCGAAGCTGAACAGGGCCTGGGCGGCCTGGTCCGAGATCAGCCCCGGCGGGCGCTTGTCGGGCGGGAGGAAGATGTCCATCGGGTGCAGCCAGGCGACGACACGGCCATGGACGTGCGGTTCGAAGGACCCGACGACGAAGGCGCCGACGGCGAACATGACGACGCCGAACACCACCCAGCTGGTGCGCTCGGTGGCGACGTACAGCATGATCACGAACAGGCCGAAGAAGATCAGCGAGGTGCCGAGGTCCCGCTCGAAGACCAGGACGAGCAGACTGAGCAGCCACACGGCTGCCACGGGGCCGAACTGGCGCCCGCGCGGGAGATACATGCCGAGGAGACGCCGCCCGGCGAGCGCGAGGGCGTCCCTGCGCAGCGTCAGATATCCCGCGAAGAAGACCACGATGACGATCTTCACGAACTCGCCGGGCTGGAAGGACAGCGGGCCGATGAAGATCCACCGCTTGGCGCCGTAGACGTCACCGGGGTAGAAAGCCGGCGCCATCAGCAGGACCAGCCCCACGGTGATCGTGACGTACGGATAACGCTGAAGCCTGCGGTGGTCCTTGAGGAGCGCCACCGCCCCGGCGAACACCGCCACCGCGATGGCGCACCACGTCAGCTGCCCCGACGCCGCGGCCGTCGAGTGGTGGTAGTGCGTCCCGTAGGCGATGTCGAGACGGTGGATCAGGACGAGGCCCAGACCGCTGAGCAGGGTGGCCAGGGGCAGGATCAGCGGATCGGCGTGCGGCGCGAACCGGCGTACGGCGACATGGCACACCACGGGCAACACGCCCACGACCAGGCACGTCAGTGCCATACTCGGCGGCAGCTTCCCGCTGACGGCGAGGGCCGTCTCGGCATAGCCGTAAGCGCAGATGAGGACGGCGCCGAGGAGCAGGACCAACTCCAGGTTCCGGTCGCTCAGGCGTCCTGACCGGCCTGGCCGCACTGCCAGTTGTGCCGGTCCCCGCCGACCAGTCATACCATCCCCTTCGATCGGGTCCGCCGCCGCGACCCCGCTCCGGGCCCCAGTCAGCAGAGTTATATGGTTGCGCAACAACGCAACTGAACTGTAGCTGACGGCAGGTAAGAGGAGGGCCAGTGGCGGCAGCGAGCAGGCGGGGGCGCCGCAGGCTGTGGCCGGTCGTGATCGGGGTGGGCGTGGTCCTCGCGCTCGTGGGTTATCTCGCCGTTCGGTTCATCCGCTCGGCGACGTCCGACGCATGCACGGCGCATGGCACGGACGGTACGACCGTCACACTCGATCTGGACCAGGCGTCCCACGCCGCGACCATCGCGGCCGTGGCCCACGCGCGCGGTCTGCCGGAACGGGCCGTCACCATCGCCCTCGCGACCGCGATCCAGGAGTCCAAACTCCGCGATCTCTCCTACGGGGACCGGGATTCCCTCGGCCTGTTCCAGCAGCGCCCGTCCGAGGGCTGGGGCAGCCCCGCCCAGATCCGCGACCCCGTCTACGCGTCGGGCAAATTCTTCGACGCACTGGTCAAGGTGCCGGACTACGTCGACCTACCGGTCACCGTCGCCGCGCAGGATGTCCAGCACAGTGGCTACCCGGAGGCCTACGCATCACATGAGGCCACGGCAGCGACGCTGGCCGACGTGCTGACGGGACAGGAGGGGCCCGCGCTGACCTGCACGATCAGCGGAGCGAGCAAGAGCGGGGCGGATGCCGCCCAGGCCGGCGGAGGGAGCGGTACCGACGACGCCGGGGCGGGTCGGGGCGGCGGTACGGCAGGCGTCGTACACGAGGGCGGCGACGGCGGTGGTGTCGCCGCAGCGGTCCGACGTGAGTTCGGCAGGGTGCCGGCCGCCGTCCCCGCGACCGGCAGCAGCGTCAGCTACCCGGTCACCGAGACGGCCACGGGCTGGTCCCTCGCCCTGTGGCTGGTCTGTCACGCCGACGCGTTGCACGCCGCGTCGGTCACGTTCGACAACCGTCGATGGAGCAGCGGCGCCTCGGACCATGGCTGGACGCAGATCTCGCCCGCGTCGGCGAACTCCTCGACGGTGGCTGTGAACGTGAGCCGGCCCGCGGTGGCCGCTGCACCTTGACGGACTGCGGCAGGCCCACGGCCAACCAGAGAGATTGCTTGCAGACTTGCGCAATATCGCAGACGTCTGGCGAGAATGGTGCCCGTGACCACCCATGACACCCCTCCTCCGCAGCGCCAGGGCCCCGAGCACTGGTCCGAGCTGCTGCATGTCCGTCTGGAGCGGATCGAGGGCCTGCTCGCTCCGGCCGAGCAGGTATCCGAGTCCGAGCGTCCCGCGTGGCAGCGGCGCACCAGAGGTGAGCAGCGTTGGGCGGTGATGGCGGCACTGCTGGTTGCCGTCTGGGTGCAGTGGGCGCTGCCGGAACGCTTCAGCATCCACCCGCACTGGCTGCTGCCCGTCCTGGAGTTGGCCATGATGGCGGCGCTGTGGGTGGCCCATCCCCACCGACGGATCGAGTACCGGTCCCGCCCGCTGCGCGCGCTGGGCCTGCTGCTGGCCGGCGCGGTCAGCCTGGCCAACGGCTGGTCGGCCGTCGTCCTGGTGCGCGACCTGCTGCACGGTACCGAGGGCTCCAATGCCGCGGCCCTGCTGACGACGGGAGGCGGCATCTGGCTGACCAACGTCATCGCCTTCAGCCTCTGGTACTGGGAGTGGGACCGAGGCGGCCCGGTGACCCGCGCCCTGGGCACGCGCCAGCATCCGGACTTCCTCTTCCCCCAGATGCAACAGGAGGGCATCGCGCCCGACGACTGGGAGCCGCAGTACATGGACTACCTGTATGTGGCCCTCACCAACGCCACGGCCTTCAGCCCCACCGACACCATGCCGCTGTCCCGCTGGGCGAAGCTGCTGATGTCCACGCAGTCCACGATCTCGCTGCTGACCCTGGCGCTGATCATCTCGCGCGCGGTCGGGGTCCTGCAGTAAGTCTCGTGCGTGCGGGGGGAGTTGAAGGTCACCGGCGTGAAGCGGGCGGACAGGGACGACAGCGAGCTTAAATTTGCTAGATTGCGCAACTACGCAACTACGCCTGGCGGGCCCGACCGGTCATGGGAGTGGAAGATGAGCGACCTGCGGAACGGGCCAGGTGGTCGGGCGACGCGCAGTCGTACGTCCCCGGTGCCAGGCCCGCGCGGGGCAGGGCGAGCAGGCCGGGGCCGCCCGGTGCGACGCGGCAGGCGAATGCTGAAGATCGCCGGAATCTGCCTGTCTCTCCTGGTGCTCGGTACGGCCGGTGTCGGCTGGTGGTTCTACCAGCACCTGAACGGCAACATCCACAGCGTGTCCCTGGACGGCAAGGGCGGCACCGAGAAGGCCGACGCCTTCGGCCGCACCCCGATCAACATCCTGGTGATCGGCTCGGACGGCCGCACCAGCGCGGAGGACTGCAGGCTCGGCGGCGGCTGTTCGAAGACCGGTGTGCAGTCCGGCAACGGGAACGCGGACGTGGAGATGGTGGTGCACATATCGGCGGACCGCTCCAACGCCACGGTGATGAGTGTGCCGCGCGACACCATGACCCAGGTGCCCGCCTGCAAGGACCCTGTCTCCGGGCAGTCCACGTCCGGTTACTACGGCCAGATCAACAGTGCCTTGTCGTACGGGCCTGCCTGTCAGGTGGCCACCGTCCATCAGCTCACCGGCATCCCGATCGACCATTTCGTCAAGCTCGACTTCTCCGGCGTCGTGCAGATGTCGGACGCGGTCGGCGGCGTCGACGTCTGCGTCAGCGACGACGTCTACGACACCTACTCGCATCTGAAGCTGTCCAGGGGCACCCACACCCTCAAGGGCTCGGGCGCGCTGGAGTTCGTCCGCTCCCGGCACGGCTTCGGCGACGGCAGCGACCTGGGCCGTACGACGACGCAGCACATTTTCCTCAGCTCGCTGATCCGCAAGTTCAAGAGCGCCGGCACCCTCACCGACCCCACCGCGGTCTATGGCCTCGCCGACGCCGCCACCAAGGCGCTGACCGTGGACGACGGCCTGGGATCGGTGAGGAAACTGATCGGGCTCGCGTCGGACGTGGACAAGGTCCCTGCCAAGCGTATGACGTTCACGACGATGCAGACCGATCCCGATCCGAACAACAGGGACCATGTGGTCGTGGGCCCGGGCGCCAAGACCCTGTTCTCCACCATCGCCAACGACCAGTCGCTGACGACCGATTCGGGCAAGAAGGCCGACGCGGCCTCGGCCACCGCCGAACCCACGGCCACCGCTTCGGCCGTACCCGCCTCCCAGATCGCGGTGACGGTGGGGAACGGCACCACGGTGACCGGCCGCGCCGCGGACGTCGCGACGGCCCTGACCGACCAGGGCTTCGGTTCCGCCACGGTCATCCACGGCACCCCGAGCTCCGCCACGACCACGCTGACCTACGGCACCGGCCAGAAGGGGGAGGCGCAGACGGTCGCCAAGGCGCTCGGCCTGCCCTCCTCGCAGCTGAAGCAGGGCACCGGCACGGGCCTGACCCTGGTGATCGGCAGCGACTGGCCCAGCGGGACAAGCTTCCCGGGCGGCAGCTCCTCGCCCGCGCCGGCCGACACCCACGCCGCCGTCGGAGGCGCCCATGCCTCCACCGCCGACCAGGCCAAGACCTGTGCCAAGGTCAGCCCCTACAAGACGGTCAGCCTCAATGGTGTCTCCATGACGCCCACCCAGGCATACGCGGCGGCACGCGGCATTCCCGACTCCGACACCTGAGAGGGGGAGCAGCGTGCGGCATCGTCGGCGTGCTCGCCGCGCAGGGTTTCGGCCAGGGCCGTTGTCGTACCCGCGTGTCATGCTGCGGCCATGACGACCCCTCAGGCACCCCGGACCCTTCCCGACGGCCGCCCGGTCTCCGCGCCGACCGGTCCCGAACGCGCCACACTGGAGAGCTGGCTGGACTTCCACCGGGCCACGCTGGAGCTGAAGTGCCAAGGCCTGGACGACACGCAGGTGCGGCAGGCCTCGGCGGAGCCGTCGTCGCTGACGCTGCTCGGACTCGTCCAGCATCTCGCCGAGGTGGAACGCAACTGGTTCCAGCGGGTGCTGGCAGGACGGGACGTACCGCCGCTGTTCGAGGAGCGGACGGGGTACGGCCTCGATCCCGAGCGCGGGCTGGCGCAGGCCCTGGCCGTGTGGCGGGCGGAGATCGCGCGGGGCCGGGAGCTGCTCGCCGGGCGGGATCTGGAGGACACCGGGCGCATCGTCGACGAGCCGATGGCCGGCGTCGAGGTCAGTGTGCGCTGGGTGCTGATCCACCTCATCGAGGAGTACGCCCGGCACAACGGACACGCCGACATTCTGCGTGAACGAATCGACGGGACCACCGGGACCTGAATTCAATTTACTTTCACAATTCCCGCCAATTCTCCGGACGACAGCTTCCCGTCTTCTTCTGCCCGCTTTTTCCAAGACTAAACGGGGCACTTTTCCGGCATGTTTCATACACGCCATTGACGGTTTCCTGGCTGTGACACACTCCACAGAGACATGGATTTGCCCCGATTTGTCACGGGACAAGACGGGCATAACGCCGATCGCTCTGCACACCCCAGTGACGGCGGCCGTGCATTTCTGAATTCACATCGGTAAATTCGTGCCGCATGACTGCCGCACCCGCAGACCTGTTCATCGACCAGCCGGCGGTGACCGACGGAGCCACGCTCTGGCGTCTCGCCAAGGACTCGAAAACGCTCGACCTGAACTCCTCGTACAGCTATCTGCTGTGGTGCCGGGACTTCGCCGGCACCTCGGCGGTCGCGCGCGGTGCGGACGGGGAGCCGGTCGGCTTCGTCACCGGCTACGTACGGCCCGAGCGCCCCCGCACGCTGCTCGTCTGGCAGGTGGCCGTCGACTCCGCCCACCGGGGTCTCGGCATCGCCGCCGCGCTGCTGGACGGGCTGACCGTGCGCCTGGCCGCCGAGCGCGGCATCACCGACGTGGAGACCACCATCACCCCGGGCAACACCGCCTCCGAGCGGCTGTTCACCTCGTTCGCCGCCCGGCACGGGGCGCACCTCGAACGCGAGGTGCTGTTCCCCGCCGAGCTGTTCCCGGACGGCCCTCACGACCCCGAAGTCCTGTATCGCATCGGCCCGTTGACCGAGTACACCGCCCACTGAGGAGCGATTCACCGTGACCATCACCCAGCCCGACCTCAGCGTCTTCGAGACTCTTGAGTCCGAGGTGCGCAGCTACTGCCGCGGCTGGCCCACGGTCTTCGACCGCGCGCGGGACAGCCGGATGTACGACGAGGACGGTCATGCGTACCTCGACTTCTTCGCCGGTGCCGGCTCACTCAACTACGGCCACAACAACCCGGTACTCAAACGGGCGTTGATCGACTATCTCGCACGCGACGGGGTCACGCACGGCCTCGACATGTCGACCACGGCCAAACGGACCTTCCTGCAGACCTTCCAGGATCTGGTGCTGCGCCCGCGGGACCTGCCGTACAAGGTCATGTTCCCGGGCCCGACCGGCACCAACGCCGTGGAGGCGGCGCTGAAGCTGGCCCGCAAGGTGAAGGGCCGGGAGGCGATCGTGTCGTTCACGAACGCCTTCCACGGGATGTCCCTGGGCTCCCTCGCCGTCACCGGCAACGCCTTCAAGCGGGCCGGCGCCGGCATTCCGCTGGTGCACGGCACGCCGATGCCGTTCGACAACTACTTCGACGGCACGGTCCCGGACTTCCTGTGGTTCGAGCGGCTCCTGCAGGACCAGGGCTCCGGGCTCAACAAGCCCGCCGCCGTGATCGTGGAGACCGTGCAGGGCGAGGGTGGCATCAACGTGGCCCGGCCCGAATGGCTGCGCGCGCTCAAGGAGTTGTGCGAGCGGCAGGACATGCTGCTGATCGTCGACGACATCCAGATGGGCTGCGGCCGTACCGGCGCCTTCTTCTCCTTCGAGGAGGCGGGGATCGTGCCGGACATCGTCACCGTGTCCAAGTCGATCAGCGGCTACGGCCTGCCGATGTCGCTGTGCCTGTTCAAGCCCGAGCTGGACGTGTGGGAGCCGGGCGAGCACAACGGCACCTTCCGCGGCAACAACCCCGCGTTCGTCACCGCGACCGCGGCGCTGGAGACGTACTGGGCCGACGGCTCGGCGATGGAGAAGCAGACCCGGGCCCGGGGCGAGCAGATCGAGCAGGCGCTGATCTCCATCACCGAGGAGAACCTCGCCGACGTCAAGGAGTACCGCGGGCGCGGACTGGTGTGGGGCATGGAGTTCCACGACAAGGCGCGGGCCGGCCGGGTCGCCGGGCGGGCCTTCGAACTCGGGCTGCTCATCGAGACCTCCGGCCCCGAGGGCGAGGTCGTCAAGCTGCTGCCGGCCCTCACCATCACGCCGGACGAGCTGGACGAGGGCCTCAGGATCCTCGCCCGCGCCGTCCGCGAAACCCTCTGACCGACCGACCAGGAAAGAGCGCACCACCGTGATCGTCCGATCGTTCAAGGACATCGAAGGCACCGACCGGCACGTCAGGGCCAGGTCCGGCACCTGGGAGAGCAAGCGGATCGTCCTCGCCAAGGAGCGGGTCGGCTTCTCCCTGCACGAGACCATCCTGTACGCCGGGACGGAGACGTCGATGTGGTACGCCAACCACATCGAGGCCGTCGTCTGCACCAGGGGCGAGGCCGAACTGACCGACCACGAGACCGGGAGGACGTACACGATCACCCCCGGCACCATGTACCTCCTGGACGGCCACGAGCGGCACACGCTGAAGGTCAAGGAGGACTTCCACTGCCTCTGCGTGTTCAACCCGCCCGTCACCGGCCGGGAGGACCACGACGAGAACGGCGTCTACCCGCTCCTGACGGAGCCCGAGGAGGTGTGACAGACATGACCACCCTGACCGATCTGTACCCCAGCCGCGGCGCCACCGAGGTGAGCGTCCCCCGCCAGGACCCGGTCGTCTGGGGCTCCCCGGACACGCCCGGCCCGATCCCGACCGCCGACCTGCAGTCGTACGAGCGGGACGGCTTCCTCGCGATCGACCAGCTGATCACCCCCGACGAGGTCGAGGTCTACCGGCAGGAGCTGGACCGGCTGGTCGCCGACCCGGCCGTCCGGGCCGACGAGCGCTCCGTCGTGGAGCCGGCGTCGCAGGAGATCCGCTCGGTCTTCGAAGTGCACCGGATCAGCCAGGTGTTCGCGAACCTGGTGCGGGATCCGCGCGTGGTCGGCCGGGCCCGGCAGATCCTCGGCTCGGACGTGTACGTCCACCAGTCCCGGATCAACGTCAAGCCCGGTTTCGGAGCGAGCGGCTTCTACTGGCACTCGGACTTCGAGACCTGGCACGCCGAGGACGGCCTGCCGAACATGCGCACGGTGTCCGTCTCGATCGCGCTGACCGAGAACTACGACACCAACGGCGGCCTGATGATCATGCCGGGTTCGCACCGCACGTTCCTGGGCTGCGCCGGCGCCACGCCCGAGGACAACTACAAGAAGTCCCTCCAGATGCAGGACGCGGGCACGCCGTCCGACGAGGCGCTGACCAAGATGGCGAGCGACTACGGCATCAAGCTCTTCACGGGCAGGGCCGGCTCGGCGACCTGGTTCGACTGCAACTGCATGCACGGCAGCGGGGACAACATCACCCCCTTCGCGCGCAGCAACGTCTTCATCGTGTTCAACAGCGTGGAGAACGCGGCGGTGGAGCCGTTCGCCGCGCCGGTGCGCAGGCCTGAGTTCATCGGGGCGCGGGACTTCACACCCGTCCGGTGACCGCATACCACCCGCCGGCCGGCCCGCCGCGCAGCGGCAATCGGATACAGCATCGGGGCGCGGGACTTCACACCCGTCCGGTGACCGCATACCACCCGCCGGCCGGCCCGCCGCGCAGCGGCAATCGGATACAGCATCGGGGCGCGCGACTTCACGCCGGTGAGGTGAGATCCCCGTGAACCCCGGGCCGGGGTCTCCTGTGTGGGACGGGAGGCCCCGGCCCGGTCATGTCGTCAGCCGGCGAGGACGTTCAGCAGCCGGTCGACGTCCGCGGGCGTGTTGTAGAGGTGGAACGAGGCCCGCAGGTTGCCGGCCCGGTTGGAGACCTCGATGCCGGCACGGCTCAACTCGCCTTGCCGCTGGCCCAGTCCGGGCACCGAGACGATCGCCGAGCCGGGCGCGGGCAGCGCCTCGTGGCCGAGCGTGGCGAGACCGGCCCGGAAGCGATCGGCGAGGTCCAGGTCATGGGCGTGTACGGCGTCGACGCCGAGTTCCTCGATGAGGTCGAGGGAGTGGCGCAGCCCGGCGTAGGTGAACAGGCTGGGGCTGACGTCGAACCGCCGTGCCGAGTGGGCGAGTTCGGCCACCGGGCCGTAACAGCTGTCCCACGGCTTCTCGGCGGCGACCCAGCCCGCGAGCAGCGGGGTCAGCTCCCCGAAGTCCTCGGGGACGACGAGGAACGCGGCACCGTGCGGGCCGAGCAGCCACTTGAAGGTCGTGGAGACGGTGAAGTCGTAGGCGCCTGCGTCCATGGGGAGCCAGCCGGCCGCCTGGGAGAAGTCGACGTAGGTACGGGCGCCGTGAGCGCGGGCGGCCTCGCGCAGGGCCGGCAGGTCGGCGATCCGGCCGTCGGCGGACTGGGCGGCGCTGACCGCGACGAGCGCGGTGCCGGAGCGCACGGACTCGGCGAGCCGCTCCAGCGGTACGGCACGGACCTTGAGGTCACCCCGGGTGTGGAAGGGGTTGATCACGGAGGTGAAGTCGTCCTCGGCGGTGAGGACTTCGGCGCCGGAAGGCAGGGCGGCGGCGACCAGTCCGGTCTGGGAGGCGACAGATGCGCCCGCCGCCACCCGGGTGACCGGGACTCCGGCCAGCCGGGCGAAGGACGCGCGGGCGGTCTCGACGTCCTCGAACAGGGGATCCAGGGCACGGCCCTCGGTCCGGATGGCGACGGCCTCGTGCAGGGCGGCTACGGTACGGGCGGGCAGCAGGCCGCTGCTCGCGGTGTTGAGATAGGTGTTCTTCGGGCTGAACTCGGCGCGGACGAGGCTCTCGAAGGTCTCCATGCCCCCACTGTGCGGGGCATGGCATCTCTCGTCCATTGCGAATTTTTGCGTGGATCCGCTTAGGAGCCCTTATACATCCGCGCCGACCTGCGGTTTCAGCCCTGCTGCGGCACCGCACACCCGTCCGGGCCGCACGCTGCCCCGTCCCCTTGGTCCCCCTGCTCGACCAGCTTCAGCGGGGAGCGCTCGCCCCAGGCCTGGCTGAGGGCCTGGGTGAAGACCTCGGCGGGCTGGGCGCCGGAGACGCCGTACGTCCGGTCGAGCACGAAGAACGGCACTCCGTTCGCGCCGAGCTGCGCGGCCTCGCGCTCGTCGGCGCGGACGTCGTCGGCGTAGCGGGACGGGTCGGCGAGCACGGCACGCACGGCCTCCGCGTCCAGCCCGGCCTCCACGGCCAGCTCGACGAGCCGCTCGTCGCCCTCGGTGAACAGGGACCGCTCCTCGGCGAAGTTCGCCCGGTACAGGATCTGGATCAGCTCGTCCTGCCGGCCCTGCTCCTTGGCGAAGTGCAGCAGGCGGTGCATGTCGAAGGTGTTGCCGTGGTCGCGGCCGCGGGTGCGGTAGTCCAGGCCCTCGGCGGCGGCCTGGGCGCCCAGGTTGTCCTCGCCGGCCTCGGCCTGGGCCTCGCTCATGCCGTACTTCCGGGTGAGCATGGTGATCACCGGCTGGACATCGCCCTTGGCGCGGCCCGGGTCCAGCTCGAAGGACCGGTGCACCACCTCGACCTCGTCGCGGTGCGGGAAGGCAGCGAGCGCCTTCTCGAAGCGGGCCTTGCCCACGTAGCACCAGGGGCAGGCGATGTCGCTCCAGATCTCGACGCGCATTCTTCGGCTCTCTTCGGGTCGTACGGGCACGGAGGCTCTCTCCGCCACCGGTACGTGAACGTTCAATCAGCGCGGTTCATTCCCCGGCCCGTACGGCGTACCGCAGGAACAGATGGTGATCACCCGCGGCCGGTGGGTTCTCCGGGTCCGGGATCCAGCCCTGGCGGGCGTAGAAGGCCTGGGCGCGCCGGTTGTCCACGTGCACGTCGAGAACGGCGGTCCGTCGGCCGTCGGCCCGCCACTGCTCCACGCAGGCGGCGTGGAGGGCCGTACCGATGCCGGAGCGCCAGTGGCCGGGGTCGACATGGAACTGGAAGAGCTTGACCGTGTCGGCCGGGCCGCCCGCCGGGGTCCGGAAGGAGGCGATGCCGGTGATCACGCCCTCTGCCACCACGCACAGCACCTGCCCGTCGGGCCGCTCGACGGCGCCGCGCCAGGTGGCGGTCCAGTCGATGCCGTCGTCCGGGAGGCCGTCCGGGTAGTACGTCGAGCGCGCCCTGCGGTGCAGCGCGGCGATGGTCTCGGCCTCGGCGGGCAGGGCGGTGCGGATCACGCGGCTGCCCTTCACACGGTCACTGATCATGCCACCGAGGACGCGACCGCTCCCGTACCGGTTCCTCAGCTCCCGTCTCTCAGGTCCTGCGGCCAGCTCTGCCGGAACTCGATGTGGTCGTACGTCACCACGCATCCCTCCCCCATCGGCGACTGGGTCATGAAGCCGACCAGCGCGTCACCGGTCTCCTTCTCGTCGCCCAGCGTGAACAGCCGGACGAAGGTCCATCGCTCGCCGTCCCGGGAGGCGTGGAAGGCGAAGGCCCGCCCGGTCCGGCTGACCCGCAGCCACGCCGAACTCCCTTCCACGGTGAAGGAGTTGGCGTCGTCGGAGTGTCCCCGGGTGACCACCGTGCAGACGGTGGGCACGTCCGGGGAGTACTCCAGGCACAGCTTGGCCCAGGCCCGCTCGCCGACGTGCGCGTACAGCACGCCGGCGTCGAAGGCCGCCCGGAACCCCACGGTCACCCGGGCGATCAGCTGAAAGTCCCCCTCGGGCGCCCCCAGCAGCCGCGGCGCGTCGGAGGCGGGATCGAGCGCCTCACCGGTAGGCGTGACGAACCGGTCCTGCCGGGCCCCGGCCCATCCGGTCAGCACGCCGCCCTCGTAGGACCAGTGGCCGTCGGGCCCGTATGTACGCAAGGGGAAGGGGAGTTCGGGAAGTTCCACGTCCATCGGCCAATCATCGCAGGGGTGCTGGAACTGCCTGAGGGGGGCGGCGTTACCGCTCCAGAACCCCGTTGAACCTCCGGGGAAGCCCCAGCGGGTTCTCGTCCTTCAACTCGGCAGGCAAGAGGGCGGTGGGCGCGTTCTGGTAGGCCACCGGCCGCAGCCACCGCTCGATGGCCGTACCGCCCACGGACGTGGACGTGGACGTCGTGGCCGGGTACGGCCCGCCGTGGTGCTGGGCCGCGGCCACGGCGACACCCGTCGGCCACGCGTTCACCACGACACGCCCCGCCAGCGGCGTCAGCTCGGCGAGCAGTTCCGGCCCCCGCCCCTGCCCGGCGGCCTCCTCGGCGGACACCTGGACGGTCGCCGTCAGGTTGCCCGGCAGCCGCGAGAGCACGGCCTTCGCCTCGGCCTCGTCGGCATAGCGGGCCACGACCGTGACCGGCCCGAAGCACTCCTCCAGCAGCAGGTCGTACGCCCCCTCCTCGGCCAGCTTCTCCGCCGACACCGTGAGGACCCCCGCGCTGACCGTGTGCTCGCCGCCCGCGCCCGGTGTGACGGGCGAGTCGACGTCCGCCAGGGCGGCCCGCTCCTGGACCCCGGCGACGAAGTTGTCGCGCATGCGGTGGTCGAGCAGGACCCCCGCCTCGGTGTCGCTGACGGCGTCGGCGAGGGACTTCACCAGCCGGTCGCCGCCCGCGCCGGACGGCACGAGCACCAGGCCGGGCTTCACGCAGAACTGCCCGACGCCGAGCGTCATGGACCCGGCCAGCCCGGAGCCGATCGCCTCCGCGCGCTCGGCGACGGCCGCCTCGGTCACCAGGACCGGGTTCAGCGAGCCGAGTTCGCCGTGGAACGGGATCGGCACCGGACGCGCGGCGGCGGCGTCGAAGAGCGCGCGGCCGCCCCGGATCGACCCGGTGAAGCCCGCGGCGGTGACCAGCGGGTGCCGGATCAGCTCGATGCCCGCCTCGAAGCCGTGCACGAGGCCGACGACGCCCTCGGGGATGCCGTGCTCGGCGGCGGCCCGGCGCAGCACCTTGGCGACCAGCTCGGACAGGGCCGGGTGGTCGGGGTGGGCCTTGACGACGACCGGGCAGCCCGCGGCGAGCGCGCTCGCGGTGTCGCCGCCGGCGACGGAGAAGGCGAAGGGGAAGTTGGAGGCGGAGTAGACGGCGACGACGCCGAGCGGGACCTTGTAGCGGCGCAGGTCCGGAATGGGCGGGGTAGCGGTGTCGTCGGGGTGGTTGATGACGACGTCGAGGAAGGCGCCCTCGTCGACGATGTCGGCGAAGGCCCGCAACTGGTAGCCGGTGCGGGCGAGTTCCCCGGTCAGCCGGACCGGGCCGAGGGCGGTCTCGGCGTCGGCGGTCTCGATCAGGCCGTCCTTGGCCGCTTCCAGGCCCGCGGCGGCGGAACGCAGGAACGCGGCGCGGACCGTGCGGTCGGCGAGGGCGCCGCGCGCGGCGTCGGCCGCGCGGACCGCGGCGTCCACCTCCTGCGCTGTGGCCTCCACCGCAACCTGCTCACGCTGCTTCCCGGTGCGCGGGTCGACACTCCAGACTGGTGCTGCTGCCACCGCGGGTTCCTTCCAAACGAGACTGCGCTTAACTGGGTCACCCATCAGCCGCGTTCGATATACTGAACACTGTCTCTGATGATGAATTCGCTGCTCAGAGACTATATATCTGGGTCCTGAATATCCAGGGCCCTCGAACATCCGGGTCTCGTCGAACGAAGGGGTCAAGGGCGATGACGGCAGGCGACGCAGGGGGCGGGGCGCAGGTCAAGTCCGCGGTACGGACCGTTGAGCTGCTTGAGTACTTCGCCGGCCGGCCTGGCATGCACTCCCTCGCGGCGGTCCAGGAGGCCGTGGGGTACCCCAAGTCCAGCCTGTACATGCTGCTGCGCACGCTCGTGGAGCTGGGCTGGGTGGAGACGGACGCGACGGGCACGCGGTACGGCATCGGGGTGCGGGCGCTGCTGGTCGGCACGTCGTACATCGACGGTGACGAGGTGGTGGCCGCGGCCCGCCCGACGCTGGACCGGCTGTCGGACGACACCACGGAGACGATCCACCTGGCGCGCCTCGACGGCACGAACGTCGTCTATCTGGCCACCCGCCAGTCCCAGCACTATCTGCGCCCCTTCACCCGGGTCGGCCGCCGGCTGCCCGCGCACTCCACCTCCCTCGGCAAGGCGATCCTCGCCAGCTACACCGACGAGCAGGTCCGCAAGCTGCTCCCGGAGACCCTCCCGGCCCTCACCGAGCACACCATCACCGACCGCGAGAAGCTCATCGAGGAGCTGCACCAGGTGCGGGAGCAGGGCTTCGCGGTCGACCGCGAGGAGAACACGCTGGGCCTGCGCTGCTTCGGCGTGGCGATCCCGTACCGCACCCCCGCGCGGGACGCGATCAGCTGCTCGGTGCCGGTGGCCCGGCTCACCCCGGCCCACGAGCAGATGATCAAGGACGCGCTCTTCGACGCCCGCGACCGGCTGACGCTGGCGACGCGCCGGCTCTGACCGGACATCTCGGGGGGCCGGTCTTTCTGAGCGTCCGATGAGAAAGCGGGCGTACGGGAACGATCAGCCCGTTCCCGGTCGTCTTCCTGACCGGGATGAACAAGACGATCAGGCGGGCCTCCGTCTTCTGTCTGCTGCTCGTGCTCGCTCTGCTGGTCAGGGCGACCTGGGTGCAGTTCTACGACGGCAAGGCCCTCGCGGACGACAACGACAACCGGCGGGGCGCGATCGAGACGTACTCGCGGCCCCTCGGGAACATCATCGTGGCCGGAAACGCGATCACCGGCTCGACACGGACGAAGGGAGGCGACCTCGCCTACAAGCGGACGTACACGGACGGCAGGCTCTACGCCGCGGTGACGGGCTATGCCTCGCAGGCCTACGCCCCCACCCAGCTGGAGGGCATCTACCAGGACCTGCTCAACGGCACGGACACCAGGCTCAAGACCGTCCTGGACACGCTCACCGGCGAGCGCGCCGACCCGGGCAACGTGCTCACCACGATCGACCCGGCGGTGCAGAAGGCGGCCTACGACGCCCTCGGCGACAAGAAGGGCGCGGCCGTCGCGATCGACCCGAAGACCGGCAGGATCCTCGCCGTGGTGTCGACGCCGTCGTACGACCCCTCGTCGCTCACCGATGCCAACACGGCCGGGGCCGCCTGGCAGCGGCTCACCGCGGACCAGGACAAGCCGCTGACCAACCGCGCGCTGCGCCAGCCGCTGCCGCCGGGGTCGACGTTCAAACTGGTCGTAGCGGCGGCCGCGCTGGAGGACGGGCTCTACAAGAACGTGGACGAGCACACCGACAGCCCCAACCCGTACACCCTGCCGGGCACGGTGCGTCCGCTGGCGAACGAGAACGCGTCGGCCCCGTGCGAGAACGCCTCGATCCGGGTGGCCCTGCAGTACTCCTGCAACAACGTCTTCGGCAAGATGGCCGTCGACCTCGGGCAGGACAAGGTGAGGGCCATGGCCGAGAAGTTCGGCTTCAACGACGACACGCTCGATGTGCCGGTGCGGGCCTACGCCAGTGTGTACCCGTCCGGCATGGACAAGGCGCAGACCGGGCTGTCCGGCATCGGCCAGTTCGATGTCACCGCGACCCCGCTCCAGATGGCCATGGTGTCCGCGGCCATAGCCAACGGCGGCAAGCTGGTCTCGCCGCACATGGTGTCGCAGATCACCGACAGCGGCGGTGATGTGCTGCACGACTACGACACCGGCGCGAGCACGCAGCAGATCGTCAGCTCCTCCACCGCCGAGCAGCTCCAGTCGGCGATGGAGACGGTGGTGCGGGACGGCACCGGTACGAACGCGCAGATCGACGGCGTGACCGTCGGCGGCAAGACCGGTACCGCCCAGCACGGCGAGAACAACAGCAAGACGCCGTACGCCTGGTTCACGTCGTTCGGAAAGTCCGACAGCACCGGCAAGGAGGTGGCCGTGGCGGTGCTGGTCGAGCAGTCGGACGCGGCGCGCTCGGAGGTCAGCGGCAACGGGCTGGCGGCGCCGGTGGCGAAGGCGATGATGCGGGCGGCGCTGAAGAGCTGAGGCCTACTTCACGCCGAGCAGCTGCTCGACGGGATCGATGGCGAAGTACACCAGGAACAGCGCCGAGACTCCCCACAGCAGCCAGTTGACCTCCCGGGCCTTGCCCAGCACCGACTTGATGAGCACGTACGACAGGAAACCGGCCCCGATCCCGTCGGTGATGGAGTACGTGAACGGCATCGCGGCGATGGTGAGGAACGCCGGGATGGCGATCTCGTAGCGGTCCCAGTCGATGTGCTTGACGTGGGTCATCATCAGGAAGCCCACCGCGATCAGCGCGGGCGCCGCCGCCTGGAGCGGGACGATGGTGAGCAGCGGGGTGAGGAACAGGGCGAGGCCGAACAGGCCGCCGGTGACGACGTTGGCGAGCCCGGTGCGGGCGCCCTCGCCGACGCCGGCCGCCGACTCGATGTAGGCGGTGTTGGAGGAGGCGGAGCCGAGACCGCCGGCGACAGCGGCGGCGCCGTCGATGAACAGCACGCGGCCGATGCCGGGCACCTGTCCCTTCTCGTCCAGCAGCCCGGCCTCGGCGCTGATGCCGACGATCGTGCCCATGGCGTCGAAGAAGTCCGACAGGATCAGGGTGAAGACGAGCAGGACGGCGGTGAGCACACCGGCCTTGCCGAAGCCGCCGAACACGCTGAAGTGACCGATCAGTCCGAAGTCCGGGGCGGCGACGATCTTGTCCGGGAGCTTGGGCGTGGTCAGGCCCCAGCTCTTGATGTGGGCGGCGGCGTTGATGACGATCGCGACGACGGTCATCGTCACGATGCTGATGAGGATCGCGCCCTTCACCTTCCGGGCGAGCAGCGCGATGGTGAGCAGTACGCCGAGGCAGAAGACGAGCACGGGCCAGCCGGTGAGCCGGCCGACCGCGCCGAGCTGGACCGGCACGGTGGTGTCGGCGGCGTCCGGGATACGGCTGACGAACCCGGCGTCGACAAAGCCGATGAAGGCGATGAACAGGCCGATGCCGACGCCGATCGCCTGCTTGAGCTGGTTCGGGATGGCGTTCATGATCGCTTCCCGGAGTCCGGTGAGGACCAGGAGGCAGATGATCAGGCCTTCGAGGACGACGAGGCCCATCGCGTCGGGCCAGCTCATCAGCGGGGCGAGCTGGAAGGCGACGACGGCGTTGAGACCGAGGCCGGCGGCGATCGCGAGCGGGAGGTTGCCGCCGACGCCCATGATGATCGTCATCACACAGGCCACCAGTGCGGTGGCGGTGACGAGTTGGCCGGTGTCGAGGGTGTGCCCGTACTTGTCCTTGGCACTGCCCAGGATGATCGGATTCAGGACAAGGATGTAGGCCATGGTGAAGAACGTGGCGAAGCCGCCGCGTATCTCCCGGCCTATGGTGGATCCCCGTTCGGAGATTCTGAAGTACCCGTCGACGGACATGGGCCAACTCCTTGTTGCCTGATGAGCGGTGTGCGGATGCTGGCTGGATTGTTCCCTCGCTGAACCCGGTTCAGGTTTTCTCCGTGTTACGGATTCGGGTTCGGCGGGTCATACACCGTCCGAGCCCCCGTACATCTTCACCAAATGATCACTGCTACGCTTCCGGATCTCCGTCTGAGGCACCCCCTCCGGGTGTCGGCTGTCATTCACATGACACTCCAGAGTCGTACCGAGTCGTATCGAGAAGAGGTCACCCGTGGGCACAGTCGTCGACGACGCCGCCTCCGTGGAGTTCCATGCCTTCTTCGAACGGCACTACGCCGAACTCTCCCGCCTGGCCTACCTGTTGACCGGTGAGTCCGACGCCGCCGACGACCTGGCGGCGGACGCGCTGCTGGCGCTGTGGCACCGCTGGGACCGGGTCCGCGGCGCCGACCATCCGGTGGCGTACGCCCGGGGCGTGGTCGCCAACCTGGCCCGCACCCGGATCCGCAGCGCGGTGCGCGAACGGCGCCGGATCGCGCTGTTCTGGTCGCACCGCGAGGAGAAGACCGAGAACCCGGACGTGGCCGGGGTGGTGGACGTGCAGGAGGCGCTGCGCAGACTGCCGTTCCGCAAACGGGCCTGCGTGGTGCTGCGGCACGCGTTCGACCTCTCGGAGAAGGACACCGCGCTCGCGCTCGGGGTGTCGGTGGGTACGGTTAAGAGCCAGACGTCCAAGGGCATGGCCGAGCTGCAAAGATTGCTCGGCCCGCAGGGCGATCCGCGGCGGATGCACGCGGTGATGGCGACCCGGAGCGGCGAGAGCGGAGGACGGAACCGATGAGGCAGCAGGACGTGCACGACGAGCTGCGCGCCCGGCTGCACGAGGCGGCCGCGGCCCATGAGCCCGACCGCGCGCGCATCCTGGCCCGCGTGGAACGCGGCATGGCCGCACCCTCCCCCTCCGCTCGCGCCGCCCGTTCCGCCCGCTCCGCCCACCGGGCCACGCGATCGCCGGTGCTCGGCTGGGCACGGGTGGTCGGGGCCACGGCGGCGGTCGCCGGGGTGCTCGCCGTCGGCGGGTACGCGGTGGCGTCCGCGGTGAAGGACAAGCCTCCCGCGCGACAGACGGTGGCGGTCTCGCCGACGCCCACGCCGTCCCCGGACGCGACCTCGCGCCCACCGGCTCCCTCCGGTCCGGCCCCGAGCACGGGCGGCACGCACTCCGCGCACGCACCGAGTGCCTCGCCGTCCCGCACGCCGGGAGCCTCCGGACAGCCGCCCGTCGCCCACAGCGAGCAGGACGGCCCGCTGTGGTCGGACGGCTCGGTGGACCCGCACAGCAACGACTTCTGGGCGCAGAGCAATCTGACCCTGAAGACCTCGAAGCAACTGAGCGCGCTCACCGTGGAGTTGAAGGTAGCCCAGACCGGCGGGGTGTCCTCGACGGGCGCTTGGCGCTCCCTGCCGGAGACGGACTTCACACAGACGGTGGAGGAGCGGGACGGCTTCCTCGTCTACACCTGGACCCTCAAAGAGGGCCGTACGGTCCCGGCGGGCGAGTGGGTGTTCGCGGGGCAGTACAACCACGAGCGCGGTGGCCGGGACGCGAAGGGCGACGGCTACACGATCACGGGCACCGCCGCCGGCAAGCCGTACGTGGTGAAGGGCGACTTCGCAAAGCACGGCTGACCAGCCACGACGGACCCACGGACTCAATTCATGGTCGCCCCGATGACACCGGACCCCGTCGTCAGAAACGTCGTGGCCGGCAGCGAGCCGGCGCCGTTGCCGTTGCCCTGGAAGGCGGGGTCGGTCCAGCGGTTCCTGCCGTTGCCGAAGGCCCAGGAGTGCTCGATGGTGACCGTCGAGGAGAACTGCCACAGGTCGAGGCCGTCGTCGGAGTTGTTGTAGAGGCGGATGACGGTGCCGGTGCCGGCGTTCTTGACGGCCGACTCCAGTTGGGCCGTGGTGGAGACGGTGACCGTGGCCGTGGTGGCCTGGGCTCCGCCGTCGGACAGGCCGAGGTGGACGCCGCCGGCGGCCACGGCCACGGCGGCGGCGGCGGCGATCGTGAGGGTGCGCGTCCCGCGGTGGCGTCCGGTGCTGTGCCGCACGGTGGTTCCTTTCCTGGGGGGTGTCATGGGGGTGACGGGTTCCAGTCGCCGCGGCTGGACCGGGGTGCCGGGCCCGCACGAAAACGACCGAAACTTTCGCCCCCTCCCATCGCCCGCACACCGATTGACGCCCTGTCCCCCGCTGGCCACACTCCGAGAACGCGGACCGCACAGCACCCAACAGAAACCCTCACGATCCCCCAGGACGGCCATGCGTCTCAGAAAACTGCTGGTTCCCCTGTTCGCCCTCGCCCTCACCCTGCTGGCCGCCCAGCCGGGCTCGGCGGACCCGGCCCGCACCACGTACGCCGGTTACCTCTTCGCCTACTTCACCGGCGAGGGCACGACCGACGGCGAGCAGATCCATTTCGCCCTCAGCCAGGGCAACGACGCGCTGCACTGGCGGGAGCTGAACGGGGGCAAGCCCGTGTTGTCGTCGACCATCGGGGAGAAGGGTCTGCGCGATCCGTTCGTGATCCGCTCCCCCAAGGGCGACAAGTTCTACTTGATCGCTACCGACCTGAGGATGTATCAGAACAGCAGCGGCGGCTGGGACTACGTCCAGCGGCACGGCAGCAGGTCCATCATGATCTGGGAGTCCACCGACCTGGTCCACTGGACCGACCAGCGGCTGGTGAAGGTCGCTCCGGACAACGCGGGCAACACCTGGGCGCCGGAGGCCTACTGGGACGACCGGCTGCACGAGTACGTCGTCTTCTGGGCGTCGAAGCTGTACCCGGCCGACGACCCCGACCACATGGGCTCGACGTACAACCGCATGATGTACGCGACGACCAAGGACTTCCGCACCTTCAGCGCGCCGAAGGTCTGGGACGACCCGGGTTACTCGGTGATCGACTCGACGGTCATCAAGGACAAGGGGACGTACTACCGCTTCACCAAGGACGAGCGGGATCCGAGCTCCAGCTCCCCGTGCTCGAAGTTCATCACAGCGGAGAAGTCCCGGGATCTGACGGCCACGAAGTACGGCTTCGTCGCGGACTGCATCGGCAGCGGCGCGATCCAGCGCGGCGAGGGGCCGACGGTGTTCCGGTCGAACACCGAGAAGAAGTGGTACCTGTTCATCGACGAGTACGGCCTGCGCGGGTACGTGCCCTTCGAGACCACGGATCTGGCCTCCGGCAAGTGGACCGAGTCCACGGACTACGCGCTGCCGGCGAGCCCCCGCCACGGCACGGTGCTGCCGGTGACGGGGGCGGAGTACGAGCGGCTGCTCAGGACGTACGGCTGAGCGGCGGGGCCGTCAGGAGACGAAGTACGTCGGGTTGGGCAGCTTGTACGTCCGGTCGGCGTAGCCGCCGTCCAGGTCCGAGTACTGGTCGCCGAAGTTGGCGATGATCTCGTAGCCGAGGTCGTCCTCGATGTGCTTGCGGGTGCCGGACTTGTACTGCACGGTCGTGCAGGTCCAGGCGCCCGGGGTGGCGCAGTCGCTCAGGTAGGCCGGCGGGTTGGCCTTGTCCTTGAGGAACATGTGGTCGGCGTCGAGGTTCACATCGGCGCCGACCTTCTTCAGGTTGGCGACGGCGGCGGTGCGCTGCGCCTCGCTCAGGCCGGAGTTGTAGAAGACCTCGACGCCCTTGGACTCGGCGTACCGGACCAGCTCGGGGCTGCCGAAGACCGCCGGCCGGTCGGCACGGTTCACATAGTCGTTCCACGTAGCGGAGCTGAACGTGTAGTTGTACCGCTTCTCGTAGTCCAGGCTGAGCAGCAGCGTGTCGTCGATGTCGAACATCACGGCCGGCTTCTCACCGTGCCGGTGCGCCTTGCGCGCGGCCTTGTCGATGTAGGCCTTGGCGTCGGCGTCGATCCCGGCCAGGTCCTTGGCGTACGGGCTGTCCGGGGACGCCTGATAGACACCGTTGCTGTCGAGGCTGGTGCCGTAGTAGGTGTCGATGTCCTTCACCAACTGCCCGATGTTGTAGGGCTCGTGGGTGGAGTTCGCCGTCGACTGGCGGGCACCGGCCGCGCCCGCGCCGTACAGCGCGACGCCGGCGAGGGCGCAGGCGGCACCGAGGGCGACGGCTCTGTGGGACTTCCGCATGGATTCTCCGGATCTGGTGGTTGGAGTGACGTACCAGGTCAGAGACTGTCTACGCGCATAACACCCGGCCCGGCGAGGGGTGTTATCCGATCGATACACTTTTCTCGTGCCCGGACAAGGCGAGCGGTTCGGGGGCGATGCCGCATCGATCGAAGCCATGCTGAACCGGTTTTTGCGACCGTGCGGTGGGCGGGTGAGGATCGTGGGCATGAGATTCGTCGATGTCCACTGGCAGGAGCACGGGTTTGTTCTGGACCCGAGGGCCTACCTGGCCGAACTGCCCAGGCTCCGTGACGCGTTGCCTCAGGGTGCCTGGGCCTTCGTCTCCGATCCTGGGCACTACGACATCCCGGGTGCCACCCGCTGTGTGAAGGATCTGGAGCTGGCCGGGTTCCAGCCGGCCACCGACAAGAGCGGCCTGCTGGTTCTGGACTTCGCGCCCACCAAGTGGAAGCACGACTCGGGCCTGCGCATCAGCTACTCGGGGGTGCGGCACTCCGTCAGTCCGCCAGTCCGGCCGGCCGTCAGTTCATCGTCGCGCCGATCGTCGTGCTGCCCGTCGTCAGGAACGTCGTGTCCGGCAGGGAGCCGTCCGACGTGCGGGCGTTGTAGACGGTGGTGGCGTCCGTGGAGATGAAGGACGGGGTGGAGATGCCGGAGTCCCAGTTGTTGCCGGCCGAGGTCACGTTGGAGCCCTTGCTGACCAGGCCGCTTCCGTTGCCGACCGCCAGGTTCTTGCCGAGCTTCGCCGAGCTGGTCGCGAAGTAGTAGCCCCACTTGGCGTTCGCGTAGGCCGTCGTGCGGTTGATGACGATCGACCCGGTGTTGGAGTTCTCCGTGAACCCGTTGCCGGAGTTGTCCCAGGCGGCGGAGTTGTTGACGACGTGGGCGACCGTGACGCCGTTGCCGCCCAGCTTGAACCCGTTGCCGTTGCCCTCGAAGGCGCTGTCGCCCCAGCGGTTCTTGCCGTTGCCGAAGGACCAGGTGTGCTCGATGGTCACCGGGGAGGAGAAGGACCACAGGTCGATGCCGTCGTCCGAGTTGTTGAACAGCCGGGCTCCGGTGACCAGGTTCCCGGTGCCCGAGCCGAACTTGATGGCGACTCCGTCGGCGTTCTGGCCGTGCGTGGCGGCGTCGTAGTTGCCGTAACTGTCCAGGTTCTTCACGGTGTTGTTCACCGTGCCGTCCCCGGTCAGCGTGAAGCCGGAGTCGCCGTTGTCGATCGTCTTGTCGTTGTTCCAGTACGTCCCGGTGCAGGACTGGCAGACGACGGCGTGGCTCGGCCCGTTCTGGAAGGTGATGCCGGAGACGTTCCAGTAGTCGGCCGTCAGCTTGAAGATCCAGGAGCCCGACGGCAGCGACGAGCCGTCTATCTTCACCGTCTCCGAGCCGTACGCCGTCAGGGTGACCGGGGCGGAGGAGGTGCCGTTGGCCGTGGACTGGAGGGTTGCCGTCGGGTAGTAGGTGCCACCGCGGACCTGGATGACCTCTCCGGCGGTGGCGTTCTTGATGGCGTTCGCCAGGTCCGTGGAATTGCTGACCACGACCGTGGCCGCGTGTGCGGGCGTGGCGAGCAGGCCGAGCCCGCCGGCGGCCACGGAGAGTGCGAGGAATGTGCTCTTGATGCGACGCATGACGTGCGGGTCCTTTCGTCGGCTCAGAGCGAGCGGCTGTGGTGTCGGGGATTCCAGTCGCCGAGGTAGGCGGCCGGGGTGTGCGGCACTGCCTCGGCGGGGGTGAGCTGGGGCCGGTTGGCGGGGACGGTGACCACCGCGCCGGGCCCCGTGTTCCGGTACTCGACGAAGCGCATGGACTGCCACGGATAGGCGTCCGACATGTTGGTGTAGGGGGCGACCGCGTCGATGCCGGGGCCGAGCCAGGTGTCGCGGACGGTGAGCATCGGGCGGGCGGTGGTGTCGGAGCCGGGCACCCAGGGGCGGGCCAGCTTGTAGGCCGCGTCCGGGGCCGCGCTGCTGACGTGACCGCGTACGACGAGGTAGCCGCGGGGGTTGGCCACGGCGGTGGAGGGCGCGAAGACGAAGCCGTACGGGGCCGTCGGCACGTCCGTCCGGTCGAGGGTGCGGAAGTGGCAGTGCTCGTACACCGCCGTGGCCCGGCCGAAGACGAAGTCGACGTCGCCTTCGACGTAGCAGTGGGCGTAGTACTGGCGGGCGAAGGCCGTGAGGGCCATGGAGTCGGCGTACAGGGTGTCCTGGTGGCCGAGGAAACGGCAGTGCAGGAAGGCGCTGCGGTCGCCCTGCACCTTGATCGCGACCGCCTGGGTGCCGCTGATGCCGGGGTGGTCGGCGCGCAGCCAGTCGTTGGCGAAGGTGATCCAGCGGGCCGTGAAACCGGCGGGCTGGACGGTCACCGTGGCCGAGCCGGTCGTGCCGTACGTGCCGCCGCCGGGCTTGGGGGTGCCGGCCGCGTTGTCGTAGACGATCACGACGTCCCGGGGGTCCTCGGTGGCGCCGATCCAGGTCATCTCCGTACGGGTGGTGTCGACGGCGACCGTCTCGCGGTAGGTGCCGGGGGCGAGGACGAGGGTGCGGCCGGTGCCGGTGGCGGCGGTCACGGCGGTCTGGACGCTGGTGAAGTCGCCCCGGCCCTGCGGGTCGACGTACAGGGTCTGCGGAGTGAGGCGGCGGGCCGGGGAACCGTACCGGCCGAACGGGCCCGGCGCCCCGGCGGCGTGCGCGGGGACGGTACCGAGGCCGACGAGGCCGAGCGCGGCGGTGACCCCGGCGCTCGCGGTGAGGAAACCCCGTCTGGACAGCCGGAGTTGGGGCGAGGGCATGGTCATACTCCTTCGCGGTGCGTGCGGCTCTGGGAAGCGGGAGGAGGAGGGCGGCCGGGGCGGTGGGGTGCGCGCCCCGGCCGGCGGTTCAGCACAGGTGGCCGGCGCCTGCCCGGTGATCGACGATGCCCGGCACGGCCTGGGCCGGGTCCACCTTCGTCCGCAGGGTCGGGGTCCAGCCCGCGCCGGACTGCAGGATCTCGCTCGGCACCTGGGCGTTGTGAACGGCGATCAGGTCGGTCGGGACGCCGTTGACGTAGTTGTCGTCGGCGGTGATCGGCGCCTCCTTCCACTTCTTCAGGATCGTGCCCGCCTGGACGCCGTCCGGGAGGGTGAACGCGTTGTGCTCGGCGACGATCTGGGA
Source organism: Streptomyces camelliae (assembly GCF_027625935.1). Classification (NCBI taxonomy): domain Bacteria; kingdom Bacillati; phylum Actinomycetota; class Actinomycetes; order Kitasatosporales; family Streptomycetaceae; genus Streptomyces; species Streptomyces camelliae. Next base: position 7,011,280 of record NZ_CP115300.1, on the reverse strand, counting down.
CTCCATGCCGATGCCGTAGCTGTAGACGTAGTCGGTGCCGCCCGCGACGAAGTGGTTGTCGTAGGAGTCGACCTTGCCGAAGCGGACGCGCGGGGCGCGCTCCAGCACGTTCGTGTACAGGTTGTGATGCAGGGTGACTCTGAGGTGGCCCCGGTCGATCGCGGCGGTGGCGGCGCCGTCGCTGTTGCCGATGAGCGTCGTCTTGTCGTGGTCCGCGAAGACGTTCCAGGACGCGGTGATGAGGTCGGATCCCTTGACGATGTCCATCTCGCCGTCGTGCTGCTCGTAGATCCGCCCGTAGTAGGACGGCAGGGAGCTGTCGGGGTGGTCGCCGTCGGTGAAGGTGTTGTGGTCCATCCAGACGTGTGTGCCGCCGTAGATGGTCACGTCGTCGTACTCGGAGTTCCAGTTGCCGACGGCCGTGTCGGTGGGGTCCCACTGCGGGAAGCAGTCGAGGGCGCTCTGGAAGCGCAGGTTGCGGACGATGACGTTGTCCACGCCCTTGATCACCAGGTTGGCGCCCTGGAATCCGGCGTCCTTGCCGATGCCGATGATCGTCGTGTTGGCCGGGACGTTCGCCTCGACGTAGGCGGCCTGGTTGGCGGCCGAGGCACGGCGCAGGCCCTCGGGGCTGTCGGCGGGCTCGCCGTCGAGCTTCTTGGTGCGGCCCCAGACCGCCGGGTCGTAGGTCTTCAGGTAGGTGGCGAAGTCGTAGCCGGGCACGGCGAACGAAGCACAGCTCGGCTCGTCGGCGCGGATGGTCCCCTGGACGCGGATGATCTTCGGCGCGCTCCCGCCGTCCTTGAGGGCCGCCTTGAACTGGTCCCAGGTGGTGACGGTGTACACGTGCGCGGAGTCGGCGGCGGCACCGCCGGTCGTCCCCGTGCCGTCCGCCGCCCAGCCGTCGTCGGCGGGCAGCACCTGCCGGTCCGGGCCAAAGGCCCGGAGGCCCGGCTGGGCGGAGGCCGTGCCGGTGCCGGTGACGGCGAGGACCAGGGCTGTGCAGCCCACCAGCGCTGCTATGACACGTCCATGACACTTCTGTGTACGCACTGTGCGGGTCTCCTCGATATGACTCGACATGAGAGGCAAGCGGTCAGGATTGCGGTGCCGGCGGCCAGGTGATCCAGGACGTCGGGATGTCCTCGTGCAGCCGTACGGCGTCGTGCGGCGCCAGCACCCGGGTACGCAGCAGCTCCTGTGCCACGAGCCGGGCCACGGCGATGGCGCCGGGCGGGTTGAAGTGCGTGTTGTCCTGCTCGGTGGCGGTCCAGTTGAAGTAGACCTTCGTCTCCTCCACCCCGAGGCGCTGCCACAGCGCGAGCGACAGCGCCTCGATGTCGAGCAGCGGGACGTCCTCCTCCCGCGCGAGCGCCCGCATGGCCGCCGGGTACTCGCCGTGGGTGGGCACGGCGTTGCCGTCGGCGTCGAACCGGCGGCGCTCGACCGGGGTGGCCAGGACGGGCCGGGCCCCGTGGGCCCGGGCGCCGTCGAGGTAGAGCCGCAGATACTGCTGGTACGTCGTCCACGGCTCGGTGTAGCGGGTGGGGTCGGCGGCCTTCTCGTCGTTGTGCGCGAACTGGACGAGAAGGAGGTCCCCGGGACGGATCTCGGCGAGTATCGCGTCGAGCCGCCCCTCGTCGACGAAGCTCTTCGAACTCCGGCCGTTCATGGCACGGTTGTCGACCTTGTGGTCTCTTCTCAGAAAGAAGGGGAGTGCCATTCCCCACCCGGTCTCGGGTGCCTCGTCGGCGTATTTCTGCGCCGCCGTCGAATCACCGGCGATATAGAGGGTGCGCGACCGCCCGGCGGCCTGGGCGAGGCCGCCGGCGGAGAGTGCGAGGGGAACGGAAGCGAGGGCGGCGAGGCCGGCCTGTCTGCGCGTGAGGGACACGACGGTCCTTTCTCAGGCTGTCAGTGATTCTTCTTCCAGTCCGCCTGAGCCTTGTTCAGCTGATCGGCCAGCGTGTCCAGGAACTGCTTCGCGCTCAGCTTGCCGAGCAGCAGCTTCTGGAAGTTCGGCTCGTTGTCGGACTTGGAGATGGTGTTCCAGTCGGGCAGGTAGTACGGCAGCTGGACGATCTTCGTGTTGGCCCCGTTCAGTGCCTCGGCCGCCAGCTTCGTGGGCTCGGCCTGCTGGATCCACGCGTCCTTCGCCGCGTCCGTGTTCGCCGGCACCTGCCCCGCCGACTGGTTGAACTTGGAGTTCTCGGCGGCCGAGACGGCGAACTCGATGAACTTCCAGGCGGCCGCCTTGTTCTTGCTCGACTTGAACAGGCTCAGCCCGTCCACCGGGTTGGACACCTGGACGCGCGTGCCGTCGTCCGTCGTGGGGTTCGGAACGCCCCGGAACTTGTCCTTGCCGAGCGCCTTCAGATGGTCCTGGTAGGAACCGAGATTGTGGCTCAGCATGCCGATGGTGCCGCTGTCCCACTGGGCGACCATCTTCGTGAAGTCGTTGTTGATGTCGGCGGACGGGGTGTCCTTCTTGTAGAGCGCGATGTACTTCTCCAGCGCCGCCACGTTCCTGGGATCGTTGACGGTGGTCTTGTCACCGTTCCAGAACGAGGTGATGCCGGTCTGGCCGTACACCGCGTCCAGGGCCGGCGCAATGGATCCCGCACCGCCGCGGATGGTGAAGCCGAACTCGTTCTTGCCCTTGTTCGTCAGCTTGTCGGCGGCCTCGTAGAACTTCGACCAGGTCGTCGGCGCGGCCAGGCCCGCCTTCTTGAACAGGTCGGTCCGGTACCACAGCGTGCCGTTGTTCGCGGACGTCGGCACCTGGTAGAGCGTGTTGTCGCCGCCGGCCGCCTTGCTGACGTCGATGAGGTTCTGGCTCAGCTTGCCGTTGAGCGTGCTCTTCGAGAGCCGGGAGTCCAGCGGCTCCAACGCGTTCTGGGCCGCGACCTCGGCGAGCATCGCGGTGCCCACTCCGCCCACGTCGGGCAGGCCGCCGCCCTGGATCGCGGTGTCGTACTTCGACTGGGCGCTGGCCGCCGGGATGCCGACGTAGTCGACCTTGATGTCCGGGTACTTCTTCTCGAAGTCGCCGATGATCTGCTTCCAGATGTCGGTGCGGACACCGCCGTTGTTGTCCCAGAAGGTGATCGTGCCCTTCCCGGACCCCTCGTTCCCCTTGTCCCCCGCGCTGCCGCTGCCGTTGTCGCCGCACGCGGTCGCGGTCAGCGCGACGACGGAACCCACGGCGACGGCCATGGCGGCGCGCCTGCTTCTGCGGATGCTTCTGCTCTTCATACGTCGGCTCTTTTCATCATCGAAGGAGAGTGCGGAAGAACTACGAAGAGGACGGACTACGAAGACGTGATCCGGAACCGGGTGAAGGTCGCCGCCCCCGCGTGCCCCGGTCCCTCGGGAGCGACGGCGAACAGGCCGAGCAGGGCACCGACCCAGCGCCAGGGAGTGGCCGCGAAGACGGGACCGGAGCGGCGCGGGCCGTCCCCGACGTCGTAGCCGAACCGGCAGCGCGCCCCGGCGCCGATCTCGATCCGCAGCCGGGCCCGCCCCTCGGGCGCGGGGCAGGACACCCCGGCGTCCCGCTCCCGGTCGGCGGCGGCCTCCGCGAACCGGTGCACGAGCCGGACCGTGCCGTCGGCCGCCCGTTCCAGCCCGATCCAGCCGAACGCGTCGCCGAGGACGACGAGTCCGGCCCGCGCCCCGGGTTCGGCGGAGTCCAGCCGCAGCTCGACCTCCACCGTGCAGGGCAGGCCGGGCAGCCGCTGGGTGAGGATGTTCGGGAGCCTGCGCGGGTCGTGGGCGTCGGCCGAGCGCACGCAGCTCAGCCGCAGCCCGTCCGCCGAGTGCTGGGTGGCCCAGCCGGCATGGGGGTCCCCCCGCTCGAGCGAAGCCGAGAGTGGGGGAGGGTTGGCGGTCCACTGCCACTGACGGCCGTACCGCCCGCCGGGGAAGTCGTCGTCGGTGGCGGGCACGGCGGGCGGCTGCGCCGGAAGAGCGGGCCTGCGGTGTACGGCGACGGGGGCGCCGCTGTCCCCGATGACCGGCCAGCCGTCCGGGCCCCAGCCCATGGGCTGGAGGTGGACGACCCTGCCGTACGCGCCGCGCTGCTGGAAGTGCAGGAACCAGTCCTCGCCGGCCGGCGTGCGCACCCAGCCGCCCTGGTGCGGCCCGTTGACCTCGGTGTCTCCCTGCTCCAGGACGATCCGCTCCTCGTACGGCCCGAAGAAGCCGCGCGAGCGGAAGGCGCCCTGCCAGCCGGTCTCCACTCCCCCGGCGGGCGCGAGGATCCAGAACCAGCCGTCGTGCCGGTAGAGCTTGGGGCCCTCCAGGGTGAACCAGCCGGGGATGCGGTCGCCGTCGACGATCACCTTGCCCTCGTCCAGCAGCGAGGTGCCGTCGGGGTGCATCCGGTGGCCGGTGAGCCGGTTCTTGATGCCGGAGCGGGACTTCGCCCAGGCGTGCACGAGGTAGGCGTCGCCGGTCTCGTCGTCCCACAGCGGGCACGGGTCGATCAGGCCCAGGCCGGCCTTCAGCAGGTGCGGGCGGGTCCAAGGGCCCCTGATCTCCGGGGCGTTGACCTGGAAGATGCCCTGGTCGGGATCGCCCCAGAAGATCCAGAAGCGGTCGTCGTGGTGCCGGATCGAGGGCGCCCAGACCCCGCCGTCGTGCCGGGGCAGCGCGAACCGCTCCTCCGGTTCGAGGCGTTCGAGGGCATGGCCGACGAGGGTCCAGTTCACCAGGTCGCGCGAGTGCAGCAGCGGCAGGCCGGGGGCGCGGCCGAAGCTGGAGGCGGTGAGGTAGAAGTCGTCACCGACGCGGACCACGTCCGGGTCGGACCAGTCGGCGTTCAGGACGGGATTGGCGTAGGTGCTCATGCGCTCACCGCCTTCCGGGCCAGCGCGGCGGCCCCGTCCCGGTCCAGCCGGCCGTCGGCGACGACGGTGACGATCCGGCGTACGGCGGTCACGCCGGGCTCGACGGTCAGCCGCTCGGTGTGCGCCAGCGACGAGCCCACGCCCGGGTACTCGGCGGCGCGCACGAACCACGGGTCGCGCCGGGTCTCCTCGGTGGCGCCGGCGAAGACCAGCGTCCAGCCGGCCCCGGCGAGCGCCAGCCACCCGGCACACCGGCCGTGCACCCCGTCCTCGCCCTCGCGGTCGGCGGTGAAGACCTCGGGTGCCCGGGGTTCCTTCCGAGCCCGCCAGAAGAAGCCGCCGTAGGCCGCGCCGGGCCGTCCGTCGGTGGCGGGGCTGCCGATGGTCAGGGTCCCCGGGGTGACGTTGGTGAGGGAGAAGGTGAAGTCCAGAGCCCAGGCCGTGGCGGTGAGTTCGACGGCGGCGACAGTACGGCGCTCGCGCAGCAGCTCGGCCCCGGCGGCGACCCAGCGCAGCTCCTCCATGAAGCCGTCGGGGTCGCGCAGTTGGAAGGCGCTGTGCCGCTGGGCGCCGTGGTCGTCGAGCTCGGTCGGCCCCTGGTCGCGGACGGTGGGGGTACCTCCCTGCTCGAACGAAGTTGAGAGCTTGGGGGAGCGCCCGCCCCAGAAGTTGTGCCCCTCGACGTCGGGAACGGCGACACCGACGCCGAGGTGGTGTGCGTGGTCGGCGGGGCTCAGCTCGGTCACCGCTGTACCGGCCAGCGTGGTGACCGGGTGCAGATAGGGGCGGGGGGAGAGCCGGGCGGGCAGTTCGGGCCGGGTGACGTACCGGGCGACCGGGCGGCCCGCGGCCCGCAGGACCAGGGTGTCGGGGGAGGCCATCAGCGGCTCGCCTCGTTCCGTACGGCCCAGGGGGCGCCCAGTTCGGAGTAGAGGGCGAGGGTGTCGGCCGAGGCCGCGACCAGTGCGTCGATGCCGGGCACGATCCGGCGGTCCTCGGCGGGCAGCCGCCGCCAGGCGCCGTCCGGGAGCGGGGCCGGGTCGGGGGCGGTGCGGACGGCCTCCACGACCCGCATGAAGGCGCCGGTGTCGTCCGGCGGGACCAGCAGCTCGGTACCGCTCTGCAGGTGCTCGACCAGGTTCTCCAGCAGGTCGGTGCGGCCGTACTCGGTCTCCTCCGGACCGTGTCCGGCGCGCTGGAGCAGTACCCGGTCCTGCTTGTACCAGAAGGTGATCCGGCCGCTGCCGCCGTGCACCAGGACGTACGGCTCCCCCGGCTCCTCGGCGCACAGGGTCGCGGCGACGGTGACCGGGCCGCGCGGGGTGCTCACGCGGACGCAGGAGGTGTCGTCGGACTCGATGTCGTTGGCCCGCCGCAGCTCGGTCTCGATGCCGGTGACGTCCTCGGCGCGGGTGGTGCCGAGCAGGGCGAGACCGGTGGCGACGGCGTGCGCGAGGGGGTTGGTGAGGACTCCGTCGACCACGTCGGTGCCGTTCAGGCGGCGCCGGCCGGCCCAGGGGGCGCGCCGGTAGTAGGCCTCGTCGCGGGCCCAGGCGCCGGCGCCGCCGACCCCGACGATCTCGCCGATCGCGCCCTCGGCGAGCAGCCGCCGGATCGCGGGCACGGCGTGCGAACCGAGCGACTGGAACCCGATCTGGCAGACCACGCCCGCCGTGCCGACCCCGTCGGCCATGCGCCGGAACTCCGCGTACGACGGCGCGGGCGGCTTCTCCAGCAGCAGGTGCACGCCCCGGGCGGCGGCCGTGAGCGCGAGGTCGGTGTGGGTGGGGATGGGGGTGCAGACGACCGCGATCCGGGCGCCGGTGGCGTCGAGGAGCGCACCGAAGTCGGCGGACTGCTCGGGCGTGCCGAGGCCGTCGGGGATCTCGTGCGGGGCCAGCGGGGTCAGCTCGCAGATCCCGGCGAGCCGGACGAGGCCGCGCCGCTGGAGCCGGCGGATGTTGTCGAGGTGCCAGCGGCCGTGACCGCGCGCGCCCGCGAGAACGATCGGCAGTGTCATCCCTTCACCGCCCCCGCGCTGAAGCCGGTGATCAGCCACTTCTGGATGAAGGCGAAGACGATCACGACGGGTACGGCCGCGATGATGCCGCCCGCCGCCAGCGCGCCGAGGTCGACGCTGTCCGCGCTCATCAGGGTGTTGAGGCCGACCGGGATGGTCTGCTTGCTCTGGTCGGACAGGAACATCAGGGCGAACAGGAAGTGGTTCCAGGCGTGCACGAAGGCGAAGGAGCCGACGGCGATCAGCCCGGGCCGCAGCAGCGGCAGGACGACGATCCGGAAGGCGGTCATCCGGTTGCAGCCGTCCACCCAGGCGGCCTCCTCCAGGGAGTACGGCACGTTCCGGATGAACCCGCTGATGAGGATCATCGACAGCGGCAGCTGGAAGACGGTCTCGGCGATGACGACACTCGCGAGCGAGTTGATCATCGACAGCTTGGCGAAGATCTGGAACAGCGGGACCAGCAGCAGCGCGCCCGGTACGAACTGGGAACACAGCAGGGCCAGCATGAACCCGCGCTTGATCCTGAAGTCGAAGCGGGCGAGGGCGTAGCCGCCGGCCAGGGCGACGACGGTGGTCAGCACCAGGGTGGCGAGGCCGACGTAGACGCTGTTGGTGAAGTAGGTGCCGAAGCTGCGCTCGGTCCACACCTTCTGGAAGTGTTCGAAGGTCATCGGCCACGGCACGAGCGAGGTGGAGCCTGCCGGGCGCAGGGCGAAGAGCAGGATCCAGTAGAAGGGGATCAGGGTGAAGAGGAGATAGATCGACAAGGGGACATAGATCTGCCAGCGCGGTACCTCGTCCCAGGCGCGCCGCCGCTTGCGGGGCAGGGCGGGCTCGGGCGCCACGCGCTCGTCCTCCGCGGGAGCGATCTCGGTGATCACTTGCTCTCACCTCCGAACTTGCTCAGCCGCAGATAGACGATCGAGCAGAAGAGCAGGATCACGAACGCCACCGTGGTCAGCGCGGAGGCGTAGCCGAAGTTGTGTGCGTCGACACTGGTGTTGGCGATGTAGAGGGGAAGGGTCGTGGTCTCGCCGGCCGGACCGCCGCCGGTCAGGGTGTAGAGCAGGTCGACGTTGTTGAACTCCCACACCGCGCGCAGCAGCGTGGACAGCACGATGGCGTCCTTCAGATGGGGCAGGGTGATGTGCCAGAACTGCTTGATCCTGCTCGCCCCGTCGACCTCGGCGGCCTCGTACAGGTCCTTCGAGACGGACTGGAGGTCGGCGAGGATGAGGATCGCGAAGAAGGGCACACCCCGCCACAGGTCGGCGACGACCGCCGCCGGGAAGACGGTGGAGGTGTCCGACAGCCAGCTGGTGCCGTACGACCCCAGCCCCGCGTCGGCAAGGTAACGGGTGATGCCCGTCTGGGAGTTGTAGAGCAGCACCCAGATCGCGGAGGTCAGCACGCCGGAGACGGCCCAGGGCGAGAAGACCAGGGCGCGGCCCAGCGCCCGGCCGACGAAGGTCTGGTTGACGATGAGCGCCAGCGCCAGGCCCAACAGCAACTGCAACCCGACTTCCACCACGACCCACTTGGCGCTGAAGGTCAGCGTGTCCCAGAACTGGGGGTCGTGGGCGAAGATCTGCGTGAAGTTGCCGAATCCCGCGAAGCCGTTCCGCCACGGCTTGGTCGGGTTGTAGTTCTGCAGGCTGTAGTAGAAGACGCTGAGCACCGGGTAGGCGATGAAGCCCAGCATCAGCAGGGCCGCCGGGGCGATCAGCAGGTACGGCAGCCTGCGCGGGGTCGCGGAGGCACGGCGCCGCCGGGGTGGCGCGGGCGGTTCCGCCACGGCTGCGGCTTGGGCCATGACTTTCTCCGTTCGCAGTGGGCTGTTCAGCGAGTGCGGTGGGCATAGGAAGCGCTTGCTACATGCACATGCGTGAAGCGCTTCGACAGGCGGATACACGGGTGTGCTCAGCCGGCGTACGGGTCCGGCACGTGGCCCGGCCGGGCGAGGAACTCGAAGTCGCAGCCGGTGTCGGCCTGGGTGATCTGCTCGTTGTAGAGGGCGCCGTAGCCGCGTTCGTACCGGGCGGGCGGCGGGGTCCACTCGGCCCTGCGGCGCGCCAACTCCTCGTCGTCCACGTGGAGATGGAGGCTGCGGGCGTCGACGTCCAGGGTGATGAGATCCCCGGTGCGCACCAGCGCCAGGGGCCCGCCGACGTACGACTCCGGGGCCACGTGCAGCACACAGGCGCCGTAACTCGTTCCGCTCATCCGGGCGTCGGAGATCCGCACCATGTCCCGCACGCCCTGCTTGAGCAGGTGGTCGGGGATGGGGAGCATGCCGTACTCGGGCATGCCGGGTCCGCCCTTGGGCCCGGCGTTGCGCAGCACCAGCACGCTGTCGGCGGTGATGCCGAGCGCAGGGTCGTTGATGATGCGCTGCATGGTCCTGTAGTCGTCGAAGACGACCGCCGGTCCGGTGTGCTTGAGCAGGTGGGGCTCGGCGGCGATGTGCTTGACGACCGCGCCGTCCGGGCAGAGGTTGCCGCGCAGTACGGCGACCCCGCCCTCGCTCGCGACCGGGTTGTCCCGGGTCCGGATGACGTCGTCGTGGTGCACCTGGGCGCCCGCGATCTGCTCGCGCAGGGTGTCGTACGAGACCGTCGGCCGGTCCAGGTGGAGCAGGTCCGGGATCCGGGAGAGGAAGCCGGGCAGGCCGCCGGCGAAGTGGAAGTCCTCCATGAGGTACTTCCGGCCGCCGGGGCGGACGTCGGCGAGGACGGGCACGGTGCGGGCGATGCGGTCGAAGTCGTCCAGGGTGAGCCGTACGCCCGCCCGGCCGGCCATGGCGATCAGATGGATCACGGCGTTGGTGGAGCCGCCGAGGCCGAGCACGGTGGTGACGGCGTCCTCGAAGGCCTCACGGGTGAGGATCCGGCTCAGCTTCCGGTCCTGGTGGACGAGTTCGACGGCCGTCATGCCCGCCTTGGCGGCCATCCGGTCGTGTCCCGAGTCCACCGCCGGGATGCTGGACGCGCCCGGCACGGTCACGCCGAGCGCCTCGGCGGCGGCCGTCAGCGTGGACGCCGTACCCATCGTCATGCAGTGGCCCGGCGAGCGGGCCAGGCCGCTCTCCAGCTCGGCCATCTCGCAGTCGCCGATGAGGCCGGCCCGCTTGTGGTCCCAGTACTTCCACATGTCGGTGCCGGAGCCGAGGACCTCGCCGCGCCAGTGGCCCGGGAGCATGGGCCCGGCCGGCACGAAGACGGCGGGCACATCGGCCGAGGCGGCTCCCATGAGCAGGGCCGGGGTCGACTTGTCGCAGCCGCCCATGAGGACCGCGCCGTCGACGGGGTAGGAGCGCAGCAGTTCCTCGGTCTCCAGCGCGAGCAGGTTGCGGTAGAGCATGGGGGTCGGCTTCTGGAAGGTCTCGCTGAGCGTGGAGACCGGGAATTCGAGCGGGAAGCCCCCGGCCTGCCACACGCCCCGCTTCACGGCCTGCGCGCGGTCCCGCAGATGCACATGGCACGGGTTGATGTCGGACCAGGTGTTGAGGATCGCGATGACCGGCTTGCCGAGGTGTTCCTCGGGGAGATAGCCGAGCTGGCGGGTGCGGGCGCGGTGGCTGAAGGAGCGCAGGCCCTCGGTGCCGTACCACTGGTGGCTTCTGAGCTCCTCGGGGCTCTTGCGGGGCACGCTCATATGGACCATCCGGCGGCGATGGCGGCGACCTCGGCGCGCTCGTCCTCGGGGAGGTGCCGGCTCGGCGGGCGGACGTCCCGGCGGCACAGGCCGAGCGAGGCGAGGGCCTCCTTGACGACGGTGACGTTGTTGGCGGAGCCGTGGGCGGCCCGGAGTTCCTCGAAGCGGCGGATCTGCTCCCAGACCTTCATGGCGGCCGGGTAGTCGCCGGACCGCAGCGCTTCGATCATGTTCAGCGAGACGGCCGGGGCGACGTTCACGAGTCCGGAGGTGAAGCCGGTGGCGCCCGCCGAGAAGTAGGAGGGGGCGTACGGCTCGGCGAGCCCGGCGACCCAGACGAAGCGGTCGAGGCCGGCGTCGCGGGCGAAGGCGGCGAAGCGGGACGCGTCCGGTACGGCGTACTTGACGCCGATGACGTTCGGGCAGTGGTCGGCGAGTTCGGCGAGCCGGGCGCCGGGCAGCTGGGCGTTGCGCAGGTACGGCACCACGCCCAGCTCGGGCACGGCCTCGGCGATGGCGCGGTGGTAGTCGACCCAGCCGGCCGCGGAGACGTAGGGGTGGGCGGGCTGGTGCACCATGACCATGCCGGCGCCGAGGTCACGGGCGTGCCGGGCGGAGGCGACGGCGGTGGGCAGATCGTGTCCGACACCGACGAGGATCGCGGCGCGGTCGCCGACCTCGTCGATGGTCGACTCGGTGACGACACGGCGCTCTTCGGGGCTGAGAGCGTAGAACTCGCCGGTGTTGCCGTTCGGGGTGAGGGTGGTGATCCCGGCTTCGAGCAGGCGGCGCAGCAGGGCCCGGTGGGTGCCGGTGTCGATGGAGCCGTCCGCGGCGAACGGGGTCACCGGGATGGCCACCACGTCGGCCAGGGCCGCCCGCCTGCTCTCGAACGTCACGCTGCTCATCGATGACCTTCCTCTGCGTGGGGCTGGGGGTCCGAGGGGTCCGAGGTGTCCGAGGGGAATGCGCGCTGGACGAAGGACGCGATGTGGGCGTGCAGGGCGCCGGCGGCCCCATCGGCGTCGCCGGCGAGCGCGAGCCGCAGGATGTCCCGGTGCTCGGCGGCCTCCCGCTCCCAGGAGGGGTCGGTGGCCCAGGCGACGGCGGAGACGAGGGCGGCCTGGTCGCGGACCTCGTCGAGCATCCGGCCGAGCAGCGGGTTGCCGCACGGCAGGTAGAGGGCGCGGTGGAACTCCCGGTTGGCGAGCGACCGTTCGGCGGTGTCGGTGGCCTCGTCGGCGCGGGAGAGCGCGTCGCGGGCGTCGTCGAGGGAGGCACCGCGCCGGACGGCCCTGCGCAGCGCCTCCGGCTCCAGCAGCAGGCGCACGTCGTAGACCTCGCGCGCCATGTCCGCGTCCACCATGCGCACCGTGACGCCCTTGTACTGGCTCATCACGACGAGGCCGGTCCCGGCGAGGGTCTTCAGCGCCTCGCGCACCGGGGTCTTGGACACCCCGAACTGCGCGGCCAGCTCCGTCTCGACCAGGGCCTGTCCGGGCGTCAGCTGCCCGGTCAGGATGCGGTGTTTGATCGCGTCCAGCACGAACTGCGTGCGGGACGGGATCGGGGTGGGCACAGAGGTCATGCGGCCCTCTCGGATCTCACATATCGCGTCTCATATATGACGTACGAAGTACGACGCGGTTGAAGGTAAGAGGGGGCCTGTGTTTCGTCAATGCTTCTGACAAAGGAAGTCGGGGGGCGCCCTCAGAGCGTGTGGGTGGCGCCCTCGACCGCGGCGAAGGTGGGTCGGCCCGCCACCTCGGCGGCGCGTGCGGTGGCCGCCTCGCGGGTGAGCGTGGGACCGACGTGGGTGACGAGCAGCCCGCGCACACGCGCCTCGCGGGCGATACGCCCGGCGTCCTCGGGCGTCAGATGCACCTGTGCGCCCTGTTCGCTCTCGCGATGCACGTCGATGTCGGCCTCGCACAGGAACAGATCGGCACGGTAGGCGAGTTCACCGAGCGCGGCGCACGGCCCGCTGTCCCCCGAGTACGCGAACACGCTCCCCTGGCACTCGGCGCGCAGCCCGTACGCCTCGGTGTCGTGGGCGACGGCGCGGGCGGTCAGCCGGAGGTTCCAGTGCCGGACGTCGTGGCCGTCGTACAGCGCCCGGAAGTCGAAGACGTCCTTGAGGAACCCGACGTCCGGCCGCCCGAAGAAGCCGGCCAGCCGCTGGGCACAGTCCCGCGGGGCGTACACCGGGACCGGCGCGTGCGGGGTCATCCCGCCGAAGGCGAAGGCATAGGCGGCGGCGAGCAGGTCGGCACTGTGGTCGGCGTGCAGATGGGAGATCCAGATCGCGGTGAGCCGTGCCGGATCCGTGTGCCGTTGCAACGCGGCGAACGACCCGGGGCCCGCGTCCACCCACACCTCGGCCCCACCGCCGGCCAGCAGATACCCCGAGCAGGGCCGGTCGGGACCGGGATGCGGGGAGGCGGTGCCGAGGACGGTGAGGCTGAGGGGCATGGAGGGAAGCGTACGGTGCCGTTTCAGCCAGGGACGCTGCGACTCCCCAAGGGGCGCGGGGCCGTGCCGGTGTGCGGCTCCGCCGCGATGGGTCCCCCTGTTCGAGCGAAGCCGAGAACTTGGGGGAGCGAACAAACGAGAGGGACCCGCAGCCGGAAGCGGTCTGCACCTCCGCGGCGGGAAGCCGCTAACCCGACACCGGTCGCCATTCCGGATCCCGGCCGCTCAAACCCACGGCTCGGTCCAGCAGCGTCGAAGACTCCGGGACGGGAACGACCGGCCCGAACAGGCCGCTGCCCCGGTCGGGATCGTCGGCGGCGGCACGCAGGAACGTCAGCGCCGAGCCCAGTGCGGCGGGGTCGGGCGCATACTCCTGTCCCGTGGCGCGCGCCAGATCCCACCCGTGGATGACGAGCTCGTCGGCGACGACGGCACCCGCGACCGGCGCCGGCAGATCCACCCCGCCGGCCCGGGTGTCCCCGGTCCACGCGGCCGGGTCGCGCCAGGCGTCGGCCAGCTCGTCCAGCGCCTTGGACAGCTCCTCGCGCCAGCCGGGTCCGATGTCCGGGACGGTGGCGCCCGGGTCGGTGTCGGTCGTGGGGCCGAGGTCCTTGCGGGCCGCGTCGCGGAAGGCGACGGACAGCCCCAGCAGGTGACCCAGCAGATTGCGCACGGCCAGGTCCGGGCAGGGTGTCGGGCCCGTCATCTGCTCGTCGGTCACCGACTCGGCGAGCCGCGCCACGATCCTGGTCTGCGGTCCGAGGTCCAGCGTGGTCATGCCTGTCTCACTCCTTCAGGGTCGCTGCCTGTACGAAGGGCAGACCGGCGGGCTCCCGAAAACTCATCGGTCCGTGTACGCCCCAGGGGCACGACTGACACGTTCCGACGGATTGCCGCCAGGAGCGGACCGCACCGGAATAAGGCACCTTACCGATCCGCGCCCACCCCCCTTAGCCCCACGATGACCAGGCATGACGACTTCCTGGACCCTGCCGCGCGTGCTGCGCGACCGCAACGCGGGGCTGTATCTGACGGCGGTGGTGGTGTCGGGCTTCGGCAACTCCGCGCTGTTCCTGGCATCGGGTGTGTGGGTGAAGGACCTCACCGGTTCCGACAGCCTGGCCGCGCTGTGCATGCTCGCCATGTGGGCCCCCACCCTGGTGGGCCCGCCGCTGGGCACGATCGCCGACCGCGTCCGCCGGGGGCCCCTGCTGGTGGCGCTGAACGCGGGACTGGCCGCCCTGCTGCTCACCCTGTGCACCGTGCGCTCCCCGGGCGGCCTGTGGCTGCTCTTCACCGTCCTGCTGGTCTACGGCGCCGCCGAGGTCGTCCACGACGCGGCCGAGTCGGCCCTGGTGACCGCGGCCGTCGGCCCGGAGCGCCTCGGCGACCTCAACGGGCTGCGCATGGCCGTCACCGAAGGCATGAAGCTCGTCGCCCCGCTGACCGGTGCGGGTCTGTACACGGCCTTCGGCGGCCCGGCCGTCGCCTGCCTGGACGCGGGCACCTTCGCGGTCGCCGCCGGGTTGTACGCCCTGCTGCGGGTGCGCGAGGAACGACCGGCCCGGACCGGCGGCAGCCGGCGCAAGGAGACCGCGGAGGGCCTCCGGCACCTGTGGGGCCACCCGGAACTGCGACCGCTGGTCGGGGCGGGCGGTACGACGATGCTCCTCGCCTCCTTGAGCAGCACCACGCTGTATGCGGTCGTCGACCGCCTCGGCCACTCCCCCGCGTACACGGGCGTGCTCTACGCCGTCCAGGGCGCCGGTTCGGTGGCGGCCGGGCTCGTCTCGGGCACCGCGCTGCGGCGGCTCGGTCCCCGCCGGTTCGCGGCCGCGGGGATCGCGCTGACGGCGCTCTCGGTGATCACCCGTGCCGTGCCGTCGGACCCGGTCGCCCTCGCGTCCTCCGCGGCGGCCGGTCTCGGGCTGCCCTGGGTGCTCGTCGCGGTGTTCACCGCCGTCCAGCAGCAGACGCCCGGCCCGCTGCTGGGCCGGGCGACGGCGACCGCCAACACCCTGGTCTTCACGCCGAACGTCATCGGGCTCGGCCTCGGGGCGGGCCTGGTCGAACTGGCCTCCCCCGTGCTGCTGTTGCCGATCTACGGCCTGGCGCTGCTGCTGACGGCGGCCGCGCTGGCTCAGCGCGCGGACAGGGCCTCCCGTACCGCTGCGAGGTCGTCGTCCGACGCCAACCCGGCGTGATACAGCCGCAGTTCGGTCGCGCCCTGCGCACGCGCGCGTGCCGCGTCGTCCGCGAGGGTGCCGGGGCTGCCGCCCATCCCGGAGACCACGGTGAAGTTGGCGGCCAGCACCGTCTCCTCGCGGGCGTGTGCGGCGAAGGGCGCGAGCAGGGCCGTGCCGCCGGCGCACGGTACGACGACGCCGTCGGCGACGGAGAGGACGCGAGCGGGGTCGGTGCCGGGGTTGGCGCCGCAGTGGTACGAGACCGGGTCGGCGTGCAGCAGGATCCGGAAGCCGGCCGGGGCGGCGGCGCGTACGGCGGCGACGACCTCCTCCTGGAGGGTGCCGGCGGTTTCCTCGCGCCAGGCGCGCGTGCGGGCCGCCGTCTCCTCGCCGAGGAGCTTGCCGACCGTCGGCCAGCCTTCGTCGCCGGCCGCGCCGCGCCACAGCGGCTCCAGCGCGTCCCGTACGGAGGCCACTAACGCGTCCGGGTCGAGGCCCTGCCCGTCGTACCCGGCACGGCAGGACGGGCAGAAGCACAGGGCCATCAGGTACTGCCCGGCCTCCCCGAGGGCGACGCCGCCGGTCTTGTCGTGGGCGTGCAGATGCTGGAGCCCGTACCAGCCGAGGGACTCCAGCTCGGTGCCGTGCGCGCCCGGGCGTACGGCGGCCTCGGCGGCCAGGTCGGCCAGGTACGCGCGCGTGGCGGGCTGGGCGATGCAGGGCGCCCAGGGGTAGCGGTCGCCGTAGGCGTTGACGACCGAGGTGTCCGGGTGTTCGGCGCCCAGCCGGGAGTTGTGGGCGAGGACGACCCAGGTGTGCACCTCCAGGCCGGCCGCGCCCAGGGCCCGCGCGGCCTCGCCGTGGGCGTCGCCCGGGGCCCAGCGGCCGGCGGGGTACGGCCTGAGGCCCCGGCCCGCCCAGCGTTCGCCCGGCGGGTAGAGGACGGCCGCGTACTCGGCGGTGACGATGCGGTGGCCGGGGTGGCGGGGGGTCAGGGCGCGGGTGGAGTGGTAGGCGGCGGCGAGGGTCACCTGCTCCACGCCGAGCCCGGCCACGCGCGCGGGGGCGTCGGGGTCCCCGACGACGTCCCAGGGGTAGAGGAACGCGGACGCCTTCACCGGCCCTCCTCCAGCAGCGCATGGCCCCGTTCGATGAGCTGGGCGAGCTGCTTGACGTGCTCCTCCGGCGGCTCGTGCAGCGGGGGCCGGACCTCGCCGACGTCCAGGCCGCGCAGCCGTACGCCCGCCTTGACGAGGGAGACGGCGTAGCCGCGGCCCTGGGCGCGCAGTTCCACGAACGGGCGGTAGAAGCCGTCCAGCAGGCGCCCCACGGTCGCCGTGTCGCCCGCATTGACGGCGTTGTAGTAGGCGAGGGCGATCTCGGGGGCGAAGCAGAAGACGGCCGAGGAGTACAGGGTGATGCCGAGGGCGTGGTAGGCGAGCTGGGTCTGTTCGGCGGTGGGCAGGCCGTTGAAGTAGAGGAAGTCGCCGGGGACCTCGGTGCGCACCGCGCTGACGATGCGCTGCATGAGGTCGAGGTCGCCGAGGCCGTCCTTGAGGCCGATGATCCCGTCGGTGCGGGCGAGTCCGACCACCGTGTGCGGGGTGAAGACGGCGTTGTCGCGCTGGTAGACGATGACCGGGAGGGCGGTGGCGGCGGCGACCTCGCGGTAGTGCCGCAGCAGGCCCTCCTGTCCGGCCTGGACGAGGTACGGGGGCATGGCGAGCAGGCCGTCGGCGCCCGCCTCCTCGGCCAGGCGCGCGTAGCGGACGGCGAGCGCGGTGCCGTATCCGGCGCCCGCGACCACCGGCACCCGCCCCTCGGCCGCCTCCACGGCCGCCCGTACGGCCGCCTGGAACTCCTCCGGCAGCAGCGCGTGGAACTCCCCGGTGCCGCAGCAGGCGAACACGGCGGCGGCACCGGCCTCGACACCCCGGCGCACATGGGTGCGGTAGGTGTCGAGGTCGAGGGCGCCGCCCTGGCCGTAGGCCGTGACGGGGAAGAAGAGCGGCCCGCTCGGGGCGCTGAGCCGGGCGGCGAGAGGGGCTGGCGTCACGGGCTCTCCCTTGAGACACACGGTGCATGTTTCTGATTGGCGTCTACATTTCTGAACGCGACCACGCTAAGGGGCCTTCTTGCGGCGGGTCAAGCGGGGAAACCCGTAACTCCGAAGCGAATTCACCGAGATCACGCGACACTTGACGGTACACAGCAGAACTCTCTAGCTTGTCCACGTATGTGAATGCCGGCCACAAGGAGAACCGAGGATGCCCGCTCCCCGCACCGTTCTGCTCACCGGCGCCGCCGGCGGGCTCGGCACCCTGATGCGGTCCCTGCTGCCGGAGTACGGCTACACCCTGCGCCTGTTCGACGTGCGCCCCGTCGAGGGCGCGCCGGACGCGATCACCGCCGACCTCGCCGACACGGCGGCCCTGCGTGAGGCGGTGCGGGGCGTGGACGCGGTCCTCCACCTCGCGGGCATCTCCCTGGAAGCCCCCTTCGAGAAGATCCTGAAGTCCAACATCGAGGGCACCTACAACCTGTACGAGGCCGCCCGCCAGGAGGGCGTGCCCCGGATCGTCTTCGCTTCCTCCAACCACGCCGTCGGCTTCACCCCGGCCCCGCGCGTGGGCGACCCGCTCATCCCGATCGACACCCCGCGCCGCCCGGACACCTTCTACGGCCTGTCGAAGTCCTTCGGCGAGGACCTCGCCCAGCTCTACTGGGACAGGCACGGCCTGGAGACCGTCTCCGTCCGCATCGGCTCCTGCTTCCCGGAGCCGTCCAACGTGCGCATGCTCTCGGTGTGGATGAGCCCGGCCGACGGCGCCCGCCTCTTCCACGCCGCTCTGACCGCCGAGGGGGTCGGCCACACGGTCGTCTACGGCTCCTCCGCCAACACCCGGCTGTGGTGGGACCTGACCACCGCGCGGGCGCTCGGTTACGAGCCGCGGGACGACTCCGAGCCGTACGCCGAGAAGCTGATCGCCGAGCAGGGCGAGCTGGACCCGGAGAACCCGGCGCACACCCACCTGGGCGGCCCCTTCGTGAGCGACCCGCCGATCTGGCCGTACTGACCCCACTGAAGTCCCCGGGCGGCGGAAAATCGTCGCTCACGCGCGCGGGCGGGCACCGAACGGGCCCACCCGCCGCCGTGTTCGGGCATCCGGACCGCCCGCTCCCACCCCGCCGGCCGCGGCCGCGCAGGTCCGCGCCGGGCAGGCCGTACGGTAAACGGGCACACACGGGCAGGAACGGGCCCGCAACAGACCTGGTCAGCGCCGCGTACCCGCTGTAGAACTTCCCCCATGGGCCCGAACGGGCGGTTCCACGGGAAGGCGGGTGACGAGATGAGCACGAGGACGGCCGAAGAGCGCCAGCGTGAGATCGTGCTGGCGGCGCGCGCCACCGGCTCGGTCGACGTCACCGCGCTCGCCGCCGAGCTGGGCGTGGCCAAGGAGACGATCCGGCGCGATCTGCGCGCGCTGGAGGACCATGGTCTGGTCCGCCGTACCCACGGCGGCGCCTATCCCGTGGAGAGCGCCGGCTTCGAGACGACGCTGGCGTTCCGCGCCACCAGCCATGTGCCCGAGAAGCGCCGGATCGCGGCCGCCGCGGCCGAGCTGCTCGGGGACGCCGAGACGGTCTTCGTCGACGAGGGCTTCACCCCGCAGCTCATCGCCGAGGCCCTGCCCACCGACCGGCCGCTGACCGTGGTCACCGCCTCCCTGCCGGTCGCGGGCGCCCTGGCGGAGGCCGAGAACATGTCGGTGCTGCTCCTCGGCGGCCGGGTCCGGGCCGGCACGCTGGCCACCGTCGACCACTGGACGACGAAGATGCTCGCCGGATTCGTCGTCGACCTCGCCTACATCGGCGCCAACGGCATCTCCCGCGAGCACGGTCTGACCACCCCCGACCCTGCGGTCAGCGAGGTCAAGGCGCAGGCGATCCGGGCCGCCCGGCGGACCGTGTTCGCGGGCGTGCACACCAAGTTCGGCGCGGCCAGCTTCTGCCGGTTCGCCGATGTCGGCGCACTGGAGGCGATCGTGACGAGCACCCTGCTGCCGGCCTCCGAGGCCCACCGCTACTCCCTGCTGGGCCCGCAGGTCATCCGGGTCTGAACAACCGAATCAGGTAGTCCGAAAAACCGACGCAGTCCCCACGTACGGCACCTCCACGCCTTGGAGTGCCCCTTATCTCCCCATTCATCCAGGAGCGATCCATGCGAACCCCGAGCCGACGGAGGCCGCGAGCCACGCTCGCCATGGCCGCCGCAGGGACGCTGCTCGCCCCGCTCCTCTCCGGCTGCTGGGCCGGTGCGGGCGGGTCCGGTTCCGGCGGCGACGCCATCAACGTGCTGATGGTCAACAACCCGCAGATGACCGAGCTGCAGAAGCTCACGGCCGCCCACTTCACCAAAGAGACCGGCATCAAGGTCAACTTCACGGTCCTGCCCGAGAACGACGTCCGCGACAAGATCAGCCAGGACTTCGCCAACCAGGCCGGCCAGTACG
Organism: Streptomyces camelliae; assembly: GCF_027625935.1. NCBI lineage: Bacteria > Bacillati > Actinomycetota > Actinomycetes > Kitasatosporales > Streptomycetaceae > Streptomyces > Streptomyces camelliae. The sequence continues at coordinate 6,991,581 of NZ_CP115300.1, read as the reverse complement.
ACGTGGCCACCCTGTCCAATTACGAGATACCGATCTACGCCCGCAACGGCTGGCTGCACGAGATGAACGGATACGTCGCGAAGGACCCGTCGTACGACGAGCAGGACGTGCTCGGTCCCATGCGCCAGTCCCTCACCGGAAACGACGGCAGACTCTACGGACAGCCCTTCTACGGCGAGTCGTCGTTCCTGATGTACCGCAAGGACGTGTTCGCGGCGAAGGGCCTGACCATGCCCGCCCACCCCACCTGGCAGCAGGTCGCCGACCTGGCCGCGCGGGCAGACGGCGCGCAGCCCGGGATGAAGGGCATCTGCCTGCGCGGACTGCCCGGCTGGGGCGAGCTGATGGCGCCGCTGACGACGGTCGTGAACACCTTCGGCGGCACCTGGTTCGACAAGAAGTGGAAGGCCCACCTGGACTCCCCCGAGTTCGAGAAGGCGACAAAGTTCTATGTCGATCTCGTCCGCGGGCACGGCGAGTCCGGCGCCGCCCAGTCCGGCTTCGCCGAGTGCCTCAACGACATGACCCAGGGCAAGGTCGCCATGTGGTACGACGCCACGAGCGCCGCCGGACTGCTGGAGGCAGCCGGTTCCCCGGTCAAGGGCAAGCTCGGCTACGCCCCGGCCCCCGTCGAGAAGACCCCGTCCTCCGGCTGGCTCTACACCTGGGCCTGGGGCATCCAGAAGGCCTCCCGCAACCCCGACAAGGCCTGGAAGTTCATCTCCTGGGCGTCGGGCAAGGGCTATGAGCAGCTGGTCGGCGAGACCAGTGGCTGGCCGAACGTGCCGGCGGGCAAGCGGGCGTCGACGTACGAGAACGCCGACTACCGCGCCTCGGCCGCCTCCTTCCAGGAGATGACCAGGCAGGCCATCGAGAGCGCCCGCCCGGACGACCCCGGCGTGCAGCCGCGGCCCGCGCCCGGCATCCAGTTCGTCGGCATCCCCGAGTTCACCGACCTCGGCACCAAGGTCTCCCAGGAGATCAGCGCGGCCATCGCCGGACGCCAGTCCGTCGGCTCGGCCCTCAAGAAGTCCCAGGCGCTCGCCGAGAAGATCTCCAAGGAGTACGAGGGACGATGACAGCGACGACCACGGCCCCGCTCACGGCCGCCCCCGCACGTACCGTGAAACAGCCCTCGGCCCGGCTGCGCGCCTGGGCCACCCGGGCCCCGCTGCTGCCGGCCCTCGTCTTCATGATCGCGGTCACCCAGCTGCCGTTCGTGGCCACGCTGGTGATCTCCTTCTTCGACTGGAACGCCCTCTATCCCAAGGCCCGTCACTTCACCGGCCTGGACAACTACCGCCAGGTGCTCACCGACGCCGACCTGCGCCACTCGGTGTGGACGACTGTGCTGCTCACGGTGGCCGTGGTGCTCGCCAGCCTGGTCCTCGGCCTGGCGCTCGCGCTGCTGCTGGACCGGAAATTCCGCGGCCGGGGCATCGTCCGCACCCTGCTCATCGCACCCTTTCTGGTGGTGCCGGTGGCCGCGGCCCTGCTCTGGAAGCATGTGCTCTACAACCCTGAATACGGCCTGCTGAATGGGTTGTTGCACTATGTGGGCGGCCCACAGCCGGACTGGATCTCGAACACCCCGCTGCTCGCCGTCGAGGCCTCCCTGGTGTGGCAGTGGACGCCGTTCATGATGCTGATCCTGCTCGCCGGGCTGCAGAGCCGGGACCAGCAGCAGATCGAGGCCGCGCGGGTCGACGGCGCGAACGACTGGCAGATCTTCCGCCACCTCACCCTCCCCCACCTGCGCCGCTACCTCGAACTCGGCGCCCTGCTCGGCTCGATCTACATCGTGCAGAACTTCGACGCCGTCTTCACGATCACCTCGGGGGGCCTGGGCACGGCGAACCTCCCCTACACCGTCTACCAGAGCTTCTACCAGGCCCATGAGAACGGCCTCGCCTCGGCGGCCGGCGTCCTGGTCGTCATCGGCTCGATCATCATCGCCACCTTCGCGCTGCGCGTGGTGTCGTCCCTGTTCCGCGAGGAGGTGTCCCGCGCATGAACGCCGTACCGCACCGGAACGGACCGAGTGCCGTACTACGCCGTAACGGACTGGGCCTGGTGGCCTGGCTGGCCGGCATCGTGTTCTTCCTGCCGATCGCCTGGATGGCCCTCACCTCCTTCCACTCGGAGGCGGACGCGGCGACCAACCCGCCGTCCTTCACCGCGTCGTTGACGCTGAACGGCTACCGCGAGTTCTTCGGCAGCGGCGGCGGGGCGAGCCCGTGGCCCGCGCTGATCAACTCCACGGTCGCGTCCGTGGTCTCCACGCTCTGCGTCCTGCTGCTGGCCCTCCCGGCGGCGTACGCGCTGTCGATCCGGCCGGTGAAGAAGTGGACGGACGTGCTGTTCTTCTTCCTGTCCACGAAGATGCTGCCGGTCGTGGCGGGCCTGCTGCCGATCTACCTGTTCGCCAAGAACACCGGGATGCTCGACAACATATGGCTCCTGGTCATCCTCTACACCTCCATGAACCTGCCGATCGCGGTGTGGATGATGCAGTCCTTCCTCGCCGAGGTGCCGGTGGCGGTGATCGAGGCGGCGAGAGTGGACGGCGCCCGCCTCCCGACGATCCTCGCGCGCGTGGTCGCCCCGATCGCCCTGCCCGGCATCGCGGCGACGGCGTTGATCTGCTTCATCTTCAGCTGGAACGAACTTCTCTTCGCCCGAGTCCTGACGGGCGTGGTCGCCGAGACCGCCCCCGTCTTCCTGACCGGCTTCATCACCAGTCAGGGCCTGTTCCTGGCCAAGGTGTGCGCCGCGTCGCTCGTCATCTCCCTGCCGGTGCTCGCCGCGGGGTTCGCCGCCCAGGACAAGCTGGTCCAGGGCCTGTCGTTGGGAGCCGTGAAATGAAGGCCGCCGTCATCGAGTCCGTGGGCCGCGCCGTGGTCACCGAGGTGCCGGACCCGACGCCGGGCCCGCGCGAGGTCGTCGTGGAGGTGGCCGCCTGCGGCCTGTGCGGCACCGATCTGCACATCCTCCAGGGCGAGTTCGCACCCGAGCTGCCCATCGTCCCCGGGCACGAGTTCGCCGGCGAGGTGGTCGCTGTCGGCACCCAGGTCACGGAGCTGGCGGCCGGCGACCGGGTGGCCGTCGACCCGTCCCTCTACTGCCACGAGTGCCGTTACTGCCGTACCGGCCACAACAACCTGTGCGAACGGTGGGCGGCGATCGGCGTGACCACGGCCGGCGGGGCCGCGCAGTACGCGGTCGCCCCGGTGGCCAACTGCGTGAAACTCCCCGAGCACGTGCGCACCGAGGACGCGGCCCTGGTCGAGCCGCTGTCCTGCGCGATCCGCGGCTACGACGTCCTGCGCTCCCGTCTCGGCGCCCATGTGCTGATCTACGGCTCCGGGACCATGGGCCTGATGATGCTGGAGCTGGCCAAGCGCACGGGCGCGGCGAGCGTGGACATGGTCGACATCAACCCCGCCCGGCTGGAGACGGCCCGCCGGCTCGGCGTCTCGGCGGCCGCCGGCGGCGCGGACGAGCTGGAACGGCCGCAGGGCTGGGACCTGGTGGTGGACGCGACCGGCAACGCCGCCGCCATCCAGGACGGCTTGGGCCGGGTGGCGAAGGCGGGCACGTTCCTGCAGTTCGGCGTGGCCGACTACGCGACGCGCGTGACGATCGATCCGTATCGCATCTACAACCAGGAGATCACGATCACCGGCTCCATGGCGGTGCTGCACAGCTTCGAGCGGGCGGCGGAGCTGTTCGCGAACGGGGTGCTGGACCCGCAGGTCTTCATCAGCGACCGGCTGCCTCTGGACGAGTACCCGCGGGCGCTGGAGCAGTTCGCTGCCGGGGTGGGGCGGAAGATCGTGGTGGTGCCCTGAGACGGCTCGGGGTCGGACCCCTGAGCCGATCGGGGGATGGGTAAGGGAACGGTAAAGCGGTGTCGTTCGTTCACCCGGCATGACAGCTATGACCCCTGGCTCGAACATTCCTCTGTCAGCCGCCCGCGTCACGGTGGACGTGGCCGCGCCCGTGCGGCTCGACGTGTCGGGCCTGCTGCTCACTGCCGACGGCAAGGTGCGCTCCGACGACGACTTCATCTTCTACAACCAGCCGGCGGGACCGGGCGTGACCTACACCCCCGGCGGCGGTACGGCCCCCGACGCGATCACGGTCGACACCGCCGCCGTCCCGCCGGACATCGAGAAGATCGTGGTCACCGCCAGCCCGGACGCGGCCGGCCAGACCTTCCAGGGCATCGAGCCGACGGCCACGATCCGCGACGCGGACGCCGGCGCGGTGCTGGGCACGTTCACCCCGCCCCGGCTCGGTACGGAGACGGCCCTGGTCGTCGTGGAGGTCTACCGCAGGGGCGGCGCCTGGAAGGCCCGTGCGGTGGGCCAGGGGTACGCCGACGGACTGGCCGGCATCGCGACGGACTTCGGGGTGACGGTGGAGGAACCGGCCGCGGCGCCGGCGGCTCCGCCGCAGCAGCCGGTGGCTCCGCCGGTCCCGCAGGCTCCCCCGGCTCCCCCGGCGCCCGTTCCCGGTGCGGGGAAGGTGAACCTGGACAAGGGCCGGGTCAGCCTGCAGAAGAACCAGACCGTGTCCCTGGTCAAGGCCGGCCGCCCGCTGCTCTCCCAGGTCAGGATGGGCCTCGGCTGGGAGCCGGCGTTCCGTGGCGCGGACATCGACCTGGACGCCTCGGTCATCGCCTACGGCCCGCAGCGCAACCACATCGACAGCTGCTACTTCGGCAAGCTGAGCATCCTGAACGGCGCGATCAAGCACTCCGGGGACAACCTCACCGGTGAGGGCGGGGGCGACGACGAGGTGATCGTGGTCGACCTCGGCCGGCTCCCGCAGGAGGTCACCGGTCTGGTCTTCACGGTGAACTCCTTCTCCGGCCAGAAGTTCACGGAGGTCGCCAAGGCCTACTGCCGCCTGGTGGACGCCGCCACCGACGAGGAACTGGTCCGCTTCGACCTCACCCACGCCGAGCCCCAGACGGGCGTCATGATGGCCAAGCTCATCCGCCAGTTCTCCGGCGAGTGGGACATGACAGCGATGGGCGACTTCGTGAAGGCACGCACGGTGCGGAACATGGTGGAGCCGGGGGCGAGAGCGCTGTAGTTCGCCGAGGGTGCGTGGGGGTGGATCGCTCTACCCCCGCAACCCCTCCATCAACAAGCCCAGATACCGCCGGATCTGCGCGCCCTTCCCATCGGCCAGCTCCGATGCCGTAGCCACCCCATGGGCCAGCCGCAGCAGCTCGATCGGCTCCAAGTCGGCCCGCAGGAAGCCCTCCTCACGGGCCGCCTCGATCAACCGGCCCGCCGCGCCCCGCACCGTCGTCCCGCACGCCGTCAGCGCCGCCGTATTGCCGTCCGTGACCGCCGACCCCAGCAGCGCCTTCAGCCCGCGCACCTGGATCGTGCCGACGCACAGCTCGTACAGCCACTCCATCAGCGCCTCACCCGGCGGGAGTTGTGCCGCCAGCTCGTCCGCCCGCGACCCCAGTGCCTCGATGCGGTCCACGTACGCGGCCTCCAGCAGCGCCTGCCGCGTCGGGAAGTGCCGGTAGAGCGTGCCGGAGCCGACGCCCGCCCGCTTGGCGATGTCGTCGAGCGACGCGTTCTCCCCATGCTCGGCGAAGGCCTCCGCCGCCACCTTCAGCAACCGCTCGTAGTTGCGCCGAGCGTCCGCGCGCATGGGCCTGACCTGCGTCATCCAGTTACTCCTTGCCAAACCGGGGACTCTCTCCGTATTTTACCGACATCTAAACGGAGACAGTCCCCGCTTACTGCCGTCCTGCTCCGTGGCAGCTCACCCCTGCCATGGAACACCGCCGCGCGCCCGGGGACGCCCAGACCGGGAGACCGCCATGTCCACCCCGTCCGCACCGTCCGCCACCGCCACAGCGTCCACCGCGCCCTCGCCACCCGCGAGGCTCGGCACCACCCTCCTCGTCATCGTCACCGCCTACCTGATGGTCGGCGTCGACTCCACCGTCGTCAACGTGGCCCTGCCCGACATCCAGCGCGGCCTGCACTTCAGCCGTACCGGCCTGTCCTGGGTCCTCAACGCCTACACCCTCGCCTTCGGTGGCCTGCTGCTGCTCGGCGGGCGGGTCGGCGACGTCCTCGGCCGCCGCCGCACCCTGACCACCGGGGTGCTGCTGTTCGCCGTGTCCTCGCTGCTCGGCGGGCTCGCCGTCGACGGCGGCTGGCTGCTCGCCGCCCGCGCGCTCCAGGGCCTCGGCGCCGCCCTGATCGCCCCCAGCACCCTCGCCCTGATCACCACCAACTTCCCCGACGGGCCCCGCCGGCACCACGCCCTGAGCGTCTACTCCGCCATGGCCGGCATCGGTGGCTCGGCCGGCCTCGTCCTCGGTGGCATGCTCACCTCCTGGGCCTCCTGGCGCTGGGCCCTGCTCATCAACGTCCCGATCGGCGCGGCCCTCGCCCTCGCCCTGCCCCGCTTCGTCACCGAGACCCCCCGCCACGCGGGCCGGTTCGACCTGGCGGGCGCGCTGACCGGAACCGCGGGGACCACCTCGCTGGTGTACGCGTTCATCCGGGTCTCCGAGGCCGGCTGGAGCGACACCCGGGCCCTGCTCGGCTTCAGTGCGGCCGCCGCTCTGCTGGCCGGCTTCGTCCTGGTCGAATCGCGGGCCGACCAGCCGGTCATGCCGCTGCGCCTGCTCGGCGACCGGAACCGGGCCGGCGCCTACGCGAGCATCCTGCTACTGCCCGCCGGCATGTTCGGCGCCTTCTACTTCCTCAGCCTCGTCTGCCAGCAAGCCCTGCGCTACAGCCCGTTGCGCGCGGGATTCGCCTTCCTGCCCATGACGCTGGTGATGTTCACGGCCGTACGGCTGGTGCCCCGGCTGCTGGCCCGCTTCGGCGTGAAGCCGGTGCTGCTGACCGGCATGACGCTGGTCACCGTGGCCTGCGGCTGGCTGTGGCGGCTCGGGCCCGGGGACGGCTACGCCACCGGGCTGCTCGGGCCGCTGATGCTGCTGGGCCTCGGCACGGGCCTGAGCTTCATGCCGCTGAACGCGACGATCCTGTCCGCCGTCGAGCCCCGGGAGGCGGGCGCGGCCTCCGGCCTGCTCCAGACCCTCCAGTGGCTCGGCGGCACGGTCGGCCTGTCCGTCCTGGTCACGGTGTACGGCACGGCGACCCGGCACACCACCGGGGCACCGGGCGCCGTCCTCGTCCACGGTTCCGCCCGCGCCTTCGGCGTCGGCGCGCTGCTCACCGTGGCCGCGCTGGCGGTGGCGGCGACGGTGCTCACCGGTCGCCGGTCCGACTAGAACAGCGCGCTGTACGCGTTCAGCGCCGGCCGGCCGCCGAGGTGGGCGCCGGAGTAGGGGCCACGTGCTTCAGGCGCTCCACGGCCAGTCGGCCTCCCCAGCGGCCTCAAGCAAGGACACCATCCGGAAAGCCGCGTCCGACAGGCCGCCGAAGGTGTGCCGGTTGCCCGTGCCCGACGGGCCGTGGCCCGCCCGGTAGCCCTCCAGGTTCCAGGTGTAGACGGGCACGTGGGCCGGGACCTGGACGGTCGGATCGCCGTGGCGGTTCGGGGTGTACTGCTCGTCGGTGACGATCAGCACCCGGTCGTGCTTCTTGTAGTGCCGGCGCACCGCGTCGGTCGTGTCGGTGCCGCCCAGGTCGCCGAAGCGGTCCAGGATCTTCAGGACCGACTCGCCCTTGCGGAACGTCACCGCGTTGCTCGTCGTACCGAACTCCACCAGGTCGGCGTCCGCCGCCCGCAGCGCGAGCGCCGTGCCGAAGACCGCCGCCGCGTCGGCCCGGGTGAGCTGGGACCGCTCGGAGACCCGCGACCAGAACATCGAGCCCGACCGGTCGACGAGCACCAGCGTCCGGCCCGGCAGCGCGGGCACGTTGGCCAGCGAATGGCCGAGCGCCTGCTCCAGCGGGTACGACCAGCGCAGCGATGGTGCGTGCTGGTACGCGGCGAGGTACCGGAAGGGGAACTGCCGTGAGCGCGCGACCTCCGCCGGGTCGCTGATCCGTGCCGCGACCCGCGCGGCGACCTCGTCCGAGACACCCGCCTCGTCGAAATTCCTCAGGTTTCGAACGAGCGACATCGCAGCCATCGACGGGATGACCGCCTCCCAGGCCGCCTTGTCCATCGGGCCCTGGAGCCAGCCGGCCAGCGCCTCCCAGGTGATCCCGGCCGCCGCCAGCCGCTCGGCGCCACCCTCCGACGTGACGACCCGGCGCCGCTCGGCCACGGGCAGCGCCATCAGCTCGCGGTGCGCGGTGAGCACCGGCAGCGACGCGGGCGGCACGGCCGTGTCCGGGTTGTGCCGGCGGTCGAGCGCGTACCGGAACAGCTCGCCCTGCCACGGCTTGTCCGGGTCGGGCGCCGCGTGCACCAGGTTGAGGACGTCGCCGAAGCGGTAGCCCTTGGCGGCGGTGTCGTACTTCAGCAGCGACTTGGCGTGGTACAGCCGTCGTACGGCGTCGGCGACGCCCCGCTTGACCGGCTTGGGGATCGCGCGGCCGTACGTCGACGTCCAGTACGCGAGCAGCTCGCCCGGCTCGTCCGGGCGCTGCAGCACGCAGTCCACGACCTGCCGGTTCGAGGGGCCGTCGGTCGCACCGGCGGTCAGCCGGGCGTGCACGTACTCGGCGGCGCCGACGATCGACGCCGTCCGCATGTTGCCCTCACCGCGCAGCCAGCGCAGCAGTCCGGCGGTCCAGTCCGGGTCACTGACGGCGAGGTCGCGGACCAGGCGGGTGAAGCGGTCGTCGCGGTCCTGGGCGTTCTCGTAGAAGGTGCCCGAAAGGAAGTGGGACACCGCGAGCAGGAACAGCTCGGAGCGCGGCTCGCGCTCCTGGCCCCGGCCGCCCTCGTAGGTCCGCAGGACCCGGCCGGTCGATGTGACCGCCGACTTCACCTGCGCCTTGGCGGCACGCGTGTTGAATCGCGCCATGGTGAATTCCCCCGAATTCGTTGCCGTTTCGGAGGGAGGCGCGGCAGAAGGAGGGTGTCCGAGGTCGAGAGTCGGCGGCGGGACTATTGCCTGGCGCGTCTTCCGTTCCGCCACACCGGCCGTGGGCCGGTGACGGGATTCGAACCCGCACCCTTTCGGACCAGGTCCTGAAGTATCCGCTGCCTGCGCACCGGACACCCACCATGTGCCACGCCTCCCGAGATCAGATCGGCGGCGGTTTTGATTTCGACCACAACGAAGTAACCGCTGCCCGCGCACCGGGAGGTGCGTGAAGTTGTTCGGTGTCCAGAGATCGAGGCCGGCGGAACCGACGTGTTGGTGCTCTGACCCCTGAGCTACGCCGGCCTGTTGTGCCGGCGGCGGGACTCGAACCCGCGGCCTCCCCGTTATGAGCGGAAGTAGGTCCTGCCTGTCGCACCTGGACGTGGATCACTCTAGGGGGACGGCCGCGGGACAGGCGAGCGAATTGATCGGCGCCAGGCGTCAGTCGCGCTTCTGCCGCTTCCAGGGCCCGGTGATGGCGAGCATGATGCCGGGCGTCTGGATGTTGGCGTACAGGGTCCTGCCGTCCGGGGAGAAGGTGACGCCGGTGAACTCGCTGTATTCCGGCGCCTGTTCGGTACCAATGTTGAGGTCGTTGCGGGCGATCGGATAGGTGCGGCCGCTCTCGGTGGCGCCGAACAGGTGCTGGATCCCCTCGCCGTCCTCGGCGATGACGAGGCCGCCGTACGGGGAGACGGTGATGTTGTCCGGGCCGTCGAAGGCGCCGTCCTCGGCCGGGGTCCGGTTCACGCCGAGGAGGACCTTGAGGGTGAGGGTGCGGCGGCGCGGGTCGTAGAACCAGACCTGGCCGTCGTGCTGGAGGGGGCTCTCCTCGCGGGCGTAGGAGGAGACGATGTAGGCGCCGCCGTCACCCCACCACATGCCCTCCAGCTTGCGGGCGCGGGTGACCTGGCCGTCGGTGAACTGCTTGCGCACGGAGACGGACCTGGCGTCACGGTCGGGCACGTCCACCCAGTCGACGCCGTAGACCGTGCCGGTCCTGGTGGCGCGGGAGAGGTCGTCCACGAACCGGCCGCCGGAGTCGAAGCACCGGAAGGCCTGGAGAGCGCCCGCGTCGTCGGCGAGGGTGCGCAACCGGCCGCGGCCGTGGCGGAAGCCCTCCGGCGGGGTCCAGCGGTACAGCAGGCCGTTGGGGCCGGAGGCGTCCTCGGTGAGGTACAGATGGCCGCGCTTGGGGTCCACCACGACGGCCTCGTGGGCGTACCGGCCGAGGGCCTTGACCGGCTTGGGGTCGCGGTTGGCCCGGCGGTCGGCGGGGTCGACCTCGAAGACGTAGCCGTGGTCCTTGGTCATGCCGTTGCGGCCGGCCTTGTCCTCGGTCTCCTCGCAGGTCAGCCAGGTGCCCCAAGGGGTGCTGCCGCCCGCGCAGTTGGTGGCGGTGCCCGCGATGCCGACCCACTCGGCGACCTCGCCGCCACGGCGTACCTCGACCACCGTGCAGCCTCCGGAGGCGGCGGGGTCGTAGACCAGGCCCTCGGTGAGCGGCACCGGGTGTGCCCACTTGGACCGGGGGCCCGCGAGTTCGTGGTTGTTGACGAGGAGCGTGGCGCCTCGGGGGCCCTCGAAGGTGGCCGTGCCGTCGTGGTTGGACGGGGTGAACTCGCCCGTCTCCAGCCTGGTCCTGCCGCTGTAGGTGATGACACGGTAGGTGAAGCCCTCGGGCAGGGCGAGGATGCCGTCCGGGTCGGCGATCAGCGGGCCGTAGCCGACCTCGTGCCGGTGGCCCTGGGCCGGCCCGCCGTCCGCGCTCTCGACGTCGTCCGTGGCGGCCAGGGCGCCCGGGGCGCTGGCGAGCGCGCCGACGCTGCCCGCCAGTGCCACCCCGGCACCGGTGAGGGCGGAGGTCCTGGCGAAGTCCCTGCGGGTGAGCGACATGGTGTCTCCTGAGACGGTGGGAGTGCCGTTGCGGGGGGCGGTCCTCGGTCCGGAGCTCACGCTCGCGCCCGCTGCTGAACACCGGTTGAACGCCGGGCGACGTCCGCGACCCTTGTTCAAGAATCCGTATGCGCCGCCCCATGGGCATCCCAAGGGAACCCCCCTCGGGGTGGCCCACCACGCACTCCCGCCCGCTCAACTCCCTTGCTGGGAGCGTGCCTTGAACGCGGCCTTCCGCGCCTCCTTCGCCACCTTCTTGTCCGGGTGCAGCCGGCCCATCGCCTCCAGCACATCGGCGGTGGCGGGATGCCCCACGCGCCAGGCCGCGGCGAAGAACCCGCTGTGCTGGGCGGCCAGTCCCTCCACCAGCGCCTGCAGCTCCTCGGAATTGCCCTCGGCGGCGAGCTGGGCGGCGACGGTGTCGATGGTCAGCCAGAACACCATCTCCTCGGACGGCGCCGGCACCCCGGCGGCGCCCTGTTCGGTCAGCCACACCCGGGCGAGGCCCCCCAGCTCGGGATCGTCCAGCACCTCGCGCAGCGCGGGCTCGGCCTCCGCGCCGATCAGCGACAGGGCCTGCTGGCAGCGCAGCCGCCGCAGCGGCGCGCCTTCGTCGACTCCGCGCGCGGCGGCGAGCAACTCCCGTGCGGCGCCGAGCGGTTCACGCCGGGTCAGCCACTGCTCGGTCTCGGCCTGGGCCGCCGACGGCCCGAATCCGGCCGTGCCGTCGAGCAGGGCGTCCGCGCCCTTGTCGGCGAGTTCGCCGACGGCCGGCGCCTCGAACCCGGCCTCCAGCAGCCGCGCCCGCAGCCCGTACGCGCCGAGCGGGGTGAGCCGGACCATGCCGTAGCGGGTGACGTCGGTGTCGTCGACCGCCGCGGCGGGTTCCTCATCGCCGTCCGCCATCAGGGCTTCGTCGACGGGCTGATACTCGACCAGCCCGATCGGCTCCAGCGTCCGGAACTGGTCGTCCAGCCGCATCATCGCGTCGGAGACCTGCTCCAGGACGTCGTTGGTGGGCTCGCCCATGTCGTCGGGGACGAGCATCGAGGCGGCGAGGGCGGGCAGCGGGACGGGGCCGTCGCCGGAGCCGCCCTCACTCACGGTCAGCAGATAGAGATTGCCGAGGACGCCGTCGAGGAACTCGCCCTCGGCCTCGGGGTCCCAGTCGAGTGACGAGAAATCGACCTCGCCGCCCTCCTCCAGCGCGTCGACCAGATCGTCCAGGTCGGGTACGGCGGCGTCGGCGAGGACGGTCTCCAGGGCGGCGAGCCACACCGTGAGCACGTCCTGCGGGGAGCCGCCGGTGAGCAGCTCCAGCTCCTCCCCCGTGCGGACCGTGCCGTTCTCCTCGTCCGCGATCTCGACCAGGCCGGCGTCCACGGCGACCCGCCAGGCCTCACTGGCGAGGGCGGCGGCGTCGTCGCCGGTCAGTCCGAGCAGTTCGGCGGCGGCCGGAAGCTGCTCCTCGACCAGGCCGCCGCCGGCGTCCACGCGGGTGCCGGGCCCGGCCCAGCGGGCGAGGCGGGCGGCGCGGGAGAGCAACGGCGTGGACAGCGCGGCGCGCGCCAGCTCCGCTTCGGGGTGCAGCCGTACGGGCGGCAGGGGGGAGCTGTCTGACATCGGCTGGATCTCCTCGGACCGTGAACGGGCTCAGCCGCTCAGCCTAGACGGATTTCCACCCATGCCGCCCGGTTCATCTCTCCGTCGGCTTCCGTACATGGCCGAAACCTTGACAACTCCCTTACCCAGGTAAGAGATTGACGCGCGTAGAAGTTGGGGGGACAACTGTTCACTCGGCTCTGCGCGCGTGACGGAGGGCTACGAGCCCCGCACGCTCCCGTACCACCGGTACCACCCGTACACCCTCGTCCCGGCACTCAGTCACGTCCCCGGAGGGATCCCTTGCCGAGCAGGTCTTCCGCGCGCCTCGCCGCGCTCACCGTCGCCGCCGTCTGCAGCGCGGCGTCCGCCGTCGTCCTCACCTCCCCGGCGCACGCCGACTCGGTGCGCATCCACGACATCCAGGGCACGACCCGGATCTCGCCGTACGCCGGCCAGAAGGTGACGGACGTGCCCGGCATCGTCACGGCCACGCGCGCGTACGGCTCCTCCAGAGGCTTCTGGATACAGGACCCGAACCCGGACGACGACCCGCGCACCAGCGAGGGCGTGTTCGTCTTCACCAGCTCCGCGCCGAAGGTCGCGGTCGGCGACTCGGTGACGGTGACCGGCACGGTCTCCGAGTACGTCCCGGGCGGCACCTCCTCCGGCAACCAGTCGGTCACGGAGATCACCAAGCCGACGGTCACCACCGTCTCCACGGGCAACCCGGTCCCGGCACCGGTCGTCATCGACGAGAACTCCGTACCGGACGAGTACACCCCGGCCGGCGACACCGCCGCGAACGGCTCGATCAACGGCCTGACCCTGGCGCCGTCGACGTACGCCCTGGACTACTACGAGTCCCTGGAGGGCATGAACGTCCAGGTCGAGGACGCCCGCGTGGTAACCGCTACCGACCCGTACAGCGAACTGTGGGTCACCGTGAAACCGCACGAGCACCGCAGCCGCCGCGGCGGCACGGTCTACGGCTCCTACGACTCCCAGAACACCGGCCGGCTCCAGATACAGTCGCTGGGCGCGACCGCCGACTTCCCGAAGGCGAACGTCGGCGACACGCTCACCGGCACCACCACCGGCCCGCTGGACTTCAACCAGTTCGGCGGCTACACCCTGGTCGCGAGCCGGCTCGGCACCCTGAAGAGCGGTGGCCTGGAGCGCGAGACCACACGCAAGCAGTCCAGCCGCGAGCTGGCGGTGGCGACGTACAACGTCGAGAACCTCGACCCGTCGGACACCACCTTCGCCGCGCACGCCGCCGCGATCGTGAACAACCTCCAGTCGCCGGACATCGTGTCCCTGGAGGAGATCCAGGACGACAACGGCGTCACGGACGACGGCACGGTCGACGCGAGCGTGACCGTGAACAAGCTGATCGACGCGATCGTCGCGGCGGGCGGCCCGAAGTACGACTGGCGCTCGATCAACCCGGTCAACGACCAGGACGGCGGCCAGCCGGGCGGCAACATCCGCCAGGTGTTCCTGTTCAACCCCGAGCGGGTGTCCTTCGTGGACCGCGCGGGCGGCGACTCCACCACCGCGGTCGGCGTGACCAAGGTGGCCGGCAAGGCCGAGCTGACTGTGTCGCCGGGCCGGATCGACCCGGCGAACGCGGCCTGGAAGGACAGCCGCAAGCCGCTGGCCGGCGAGTTCGTCTTCCGCGGCAAGACCGTCTTCGTGATCGCCAACCACCTGGTCTCCAAGGGCGGCGACCAGGGGCTGGCCTCGCAGTACCAGCCGCCGACGCGCAGCTCGGAGATCCAGCGTCACGCGCAGGCGACCGAGGTGAACGCGTTCGTCAAGGACATCCTGAAGGTCCAGAAGAACGCGAACGTCATCGCGCTCGGCGACATGAACGACTTCGAGTTCTCCGGCACCGCGAAGATCCTCGAAGGTGACGGCGAACTGTGGTCGGCGATCAAGTCGCTGCCGAGGAGCGAGCGTTACACCTACGACTACCAGGGCAACGAGCAGGTCCTGGACCAGATCCTGATCAGCCCGGCGATCCGGCGCGGCTGCGACGTCGAGTACGACAGCGTGCACATCAACGCGGAGTTCAACGACCAGATCAGCGACCACGACCCGCAGGTGCTGCGCTTCCGGCCGTGATCAGGGTGGTCACGCCTGGCTGAACACCTCGTTCAGCCAGGTCTGCCACGCGCTCTCGGTCGCCTCGGCGTCGGCGTCCCGCGCGAAGTCGTGGACGCTGATGCCGAGCGGGGCGCCCCAGTGGCCGCGGCCGAAGAAGCGGATGAGGGCGTCCTCGGTGCGCAGCCCGATGAAGTACGGGTTGCGGTAGTCGAGCACGGCGTCCAGGATCCGCCCGCCGGGCCCCCGGGCGGCGACCTTCGTCCCCGCGGCCGCGTCGTCCGAAAGCCCCAAGGCGTGGCCGACGGCGGCGAGCGCCCGCGGGGTCGCCGAGGCCGCGGGGCCGTTCAGCTGGGCGAAGGTGACCGGGCGGGGCGCGAAGTGCGTCAGGTACTCGCACAGGGTGTGCAGGTAGAAGTTGGTGTGCTTGCTCGCGCCGTCGTACTGGTTGTTCCAGTCGTCGGTGAAGATGCCGCTGTGGACGTAGCGCACCCAGGCCCGGCGGCCCTCGTCGCGGGGCTCGATGGTGTAGTCGAGCTGGTTGGCCGACTGGGTGGGCATGCCGACGTTCTCGCTGCGGTTGGTGTAGCGGTGGGGCGGGTCCCAGACGGTGACGGTCGAGCCGAAGGGGCCGGAGCCGCCGACGCGGGGCTCGGGCGGGTCCATCGGCCAGAGGTAGGCACCGGATGCGTTGATGACGGCGTCCCACACCTGCTCGGGCGGGACGTCGACCTCGAACTCGCGGACGATCTCGAATTCCTTGGGCGATTCCTTGGACATGGCGGGGCTCCTGCTCACTGATCCAGTGCGGGGGTGGGCTGTTCCTTGACTGTGGGGTGGAGGGCGACGACGATCCGGTGGTCGCGGCCGCCCTCGGCGTCGGGGGCGTCGTACTTGCGGATGAGGGCGCTCACGCCCGCCGTCAGCTCCTGGACGAAGGCCGCGCGGTCGGCGGCGGAGGCGAAGCGGAGCTCGCCGTCCAGGGCGTAGGTCGCCAGTTGCCTGCGGGCCTTGGTGGCGCCGGTGATCAGCGCGCCGACGTCGCGCACCAGACGGGCGCCGAGGGCGAGCAGCCAGCGCGCGGAGAGCTGGTCCCGGAAGCGGGCCGGATCCGGCTGCACGGCGGGCAGGGCGGCCGGCGAGATGACGTACGACGCGGCGGTGGCACGCATCAGCCGCTCGGTGACATTGCCCTTGCGGCGCTCTCCGGCCAGTTCGACCAGGCCGTGCCGCTCCAGGGCCTTGAGGTGGTAGTTCACCTTCTGCCGGGGCAGTCCGACCTTGCCGGCCAGCATCGCCGCCGACGCGGGTTCGGCGGCCAGCTCGGCGAGCAGCCGGGCCCGTATGGGGTCCAGCGACACGGCCGCCGCCTCAGGGTCCTCGATCACGGTCACGTCCAGCATGCGTCCACCCTCGCACCGAAAACTTTTTTTGTCCAGACGGATCAAGTTTTCGGTGCGAGGGTGCACGAGAGAGCGATGTGGAGCCCACGACCGTCAGACCGTCAGCCCTGTTCTCCGCGTTCGCCGAGGCGGGCGAGCTGGCTCTGGAACCAGTCGAGGCGCGCCTGCAACAGCGCAGCCTCGGCGACGAGTTCGGGCACACCGAGCTCCGCGCCAAAGGCGCCGGAGGTGCCGGACGCGCCGGACGCCGGATCGGCCGCCGGGAGCGCCGCACCGCCGCCTCCCCCGGCCATCACCTGCAGCCCCTCCCCGGCCAGCCGCGCGAAGCCGGCGAGCGAGACGGACGTACGGCCGCGCAGGCAGCCGGCGCAGGAGGGGACGAGGGCGCGCCAGCCGGGGCGGCCCCAGCCGGCGTCGGCGAGCGCGACGGCGCCGGCCCCGCAGGCGCAGGGGCCGGCGACGGCCGAGCGCACCCGCTGGCGGGCGTAGCGGAATCCGCGCTCGAAGCGGATGTAGGCGCCGAGCACGGAGACTTCGAGCAGCACGGCGTCCCGGTGCTCGGCAGTGCACAGCATGGCCTCGGCGGCCGCGCGGTCATGGACACAGTGGAAGCCGCAGTCGCACAGCCGTGCGGGCGGGCGGTGCCGTCGGCCGTAGACGCAGGAGGCGTCGTCGAGCACGCCGTACGGCAGCGCGCCGCCGAGCGACACTCCGGTGAACCCGGCCCGGGTGCCGTCCTGGGACAGCACCGGGTGGGCGATCTTGTATCCGGTCGGCGGCTCCGTCGGGCGTTCCGCCGGGAGCCGCAGTCTCATCGGGCGGCCGGGACCTCTTCGCGGGCGGCCGGCTCGGCCGGTTCGACGGTGGCGGCGTCCTCGGCGAGCGCGATCCCCTCGACGCGGACGGTCTCTTCGCGGACGGTCTCTTCGTGACCGAGCGGCCGCTCCTCGGCGACTCCGGTGGCCAGTGCCTTGCCGAGCTTCATGGTGCCTCCCATGAGTGACGTCGGTGACCCTTCGGCCATAGTGACCCATGAGGGGCCGAGTTGGACACAGGGCCTTCGGCCACAGAGCCCGACATCTCAGCAACACTTAGCTATATATCTAAGAAGAATTAAGTAGAGCTTCATCGTGGCGCTGCCGAGACTACCTGTATGACGACGACACGCAAGCCCCCCGCCCCATTCGGCCGCACCCTCTGCGCGATGATCACGCCGTTCACCGCGGTGGGCGCCCTCGATCTGGACGGGGCCCGGAGCCTGGCCGCGCGGCTGGTGGCGGAGGGCTGCGACGGCCTGGTGCTGAACGGCACCACCGGCGAGTCGCCGACCACCACGGACACGGAGAAGGCGGAGCTCATCGCGGCCGTCCGGGACGCGGTCGGCGCCGGCGTCTCCCTGGTCGCGGGCGCGGGCAGCGCCGACACCCGGCACACCGTCGAGCTGACTCTCGCGGCCGAGAAGGCGGGCGCCGACGGAGTGCTGCTGGTGACGCCGTACTACAGCCGGCCCCCGCAGGAGGCCGTGGAGGCGCACTTCCGGCAGGTCGCCGACGCGAGCGGCCTGCCCGTGATGCTCTACGACATTCCGGGCCGCACCGGCACCCGGATCGAGCCGGAGACGATGATCCGGCTCGCCGAGCACCCCCGGATCGTGGCGGTCAAGGACTGCTCCTACGACTTCCTCGGCACGCAGAAGGTGCTGGCGCACACGGAGCTGGCGTACTACGCGGGCTGCGACGAGCATGTGCTCGCGCTGTACGCGGTCGGCGCGGCGGGATGTGTCAGCACGGTCGCCAACGCCGTCCCCGGCCATGTCGCCGCGATCCTCGACGCCTTCGACGCGGGGGACACCGCGCGGGCCCGCGAACTCCAGCTGCGGGCCACGCCGTTGATCGAGGCGATGATGGACGCGGGCCTGCCGGGCACGGTCACCGCGAAGGCCCTGCTGGCCCGGCTGGGCCTGCCGGCGGGCCCGGTGCGGGCACCTCTGCTGTCTGCCGGGCCGGAGGCGGCCGACGGGCTGCTGACACGTTACGAGGCGCTCGTGGCGGCCTGATCACCGGCCGGCGAGGACCGGCCGTCTGCCCTGCCGTCCGGTGTCTCGGTGAGCCGCCCCTGTTGTTCCTGGACGTCGACGGCCCCCTCGATCAACCTATGCGGCAGGGTTCGGCGCGCCCCGAAGGGGCGCGGGGAACTGCGCGACCAGCCACGACGGCGCCGCAGACTCCTGACGGCACATCGCGGCACTTTCAGCGGAGCGCTCAGGTCGGCCTGCCCACCGATCTGCCGTACGTCGACTTCGGCGCCGGCTTGTTCGCCTTCCGGCCCGACGAGGTGCACTGGAAAACGGAGGCGATCGTGGCGTACGCCGACGGCCGGCCGTTCGCCTGGGTGGACGACGAGCAGAGCCCGGCGCACATCGCGTATGTGGCGGCTCACCACCCCGGCCCGGCCCTGCTCCACCATGTCGACCCGCGGGTCGGCCTGCGGGAGGCTGACTTCGCGGCACTGCGGGAGTTCGCGGCGGCGCTTCCCGCATGACGAAAGCGCCCTCCACTCCGCGGTGAAGGGCGCTTGCGTCAGCTGCCGTGCGTCGCCGTGCGTCAGTTGTGGCTGTGCAGGATGTCGTTCAGGCCGCCCCAGACCGCGTTGTTCGGGCGGGCCTCGACCGTGCCGGTGACCGAGTTGCGGCGGAAGAGGATGTTGGAGGCGCCGTTCAGCTCGCGGGCCTTGACGATCTGGCCGTCGGGCATGGTGATCCGGGTGCCCGCCGTGACGTACAGGCCGGCCTCGACCACGCACTCGTCGCCGAGCGCGATGCCCACGCCCGCCTCGGCACCGATCAGGCAGCGCTCACCGATGGAGATGATCACGTTGCCGCCGCCGGACAGGGTGCCCATGGTGGACGCGCCGCCGCCGATGTCCGAGCCGTCGCCGATGACGACACCGGCGGAGATCCGGCCCTCGACCATCGACGTGCCGAGCGTGCCGGCGTTGAAGTTGACGAAGCCCTCGTGCATGACCGTGGTGCCCGCGGCCAGGTGCGCGCCGAGGCGGACCCGGTCGGCGTCGGCGATGCGGACGCCCTTCGGGGCGACGTAGTCCGTCATGCGCGGGAACTTGTCGATCGAGGTGACCTGGAGGTGCAGGCCCTCGGCGCGGGCGTTGAGGCGCACCTTCTCGATGTCGTCCACGGCGACCGGGCCGAGCGAGGTCCAGGCGACGTTGGCGAGGTGCCCGAAGATGCCGTCCAGGCTCTGGCCGTGCGGCTTGACCAGGCGGTGCGAGAGCAGGTGCAGGCGCAGGTAGACGTCGTGCGCGTCGATCGGCTTCTCGTCCAGCGAGGCGATGACCGTGCGGACCGCGACCACCTCGACGCCCCGGCGGGCGTCCGGGCCGACCGCCTTGGTCGCGCCCTCGCCCAGCAGCTCGGCCGCCTGCTCGGCGGTCAGCCGCTCGGTGCCGGCCGGGCCGGGCTGCTCGACCAGCTCGGGGGCCGGGAACCAGGTGTCGAGAACGGTGCCGTCGGCGGCGATCGTGGCGAGACCGGCGGCGACGGCGCCGGTGGTGCGGGAAGCAGAGTCGGTCATGTACCAAAACCTAACGTGAGCGGGGTCGCGGAGGCGAACCGGTGCCGGGGCGTCTCACGTGCCGGGCACGGCTTCAGGGGATCAGACGGGCCAGCGCGGCGCGCGCGTACTCCTCGTCGTAGGAACCGCCCGTGAGCAGCACCTGCAGACAGATGCCGTCCATGAGCGCGCACAGCGCGCGGGCGGTGACCGGGTCCGTGCGCCGGGCCAGCAGCGCGGAGGCGCTCTCGGTCCACTCGGCGGCGACGGGGCGCAGCGCACGCCGGCGCAGCGCGGCCAGATACAGCTCGTACTCCAGCTCCACGCCCGTGCGCTCGCCGCCCAGCCACTCGCCGAGGGTGCGGGCCAGCTCCGCCGCGAGGTCGCCCCCGCCGCCCTCCGGCAACCGCTCGGCGAGCACCCGGCCGAAGCCCTCGTTCGCCTGCCGGAGCGCGGCGACCATCAGCTCTTCGAGGGTGGCGAAGTGGTACGTCGTCGAGCCGAGCGGTACGTCCGCCTCGGCGGCGACGGAGCGGTGGCTGAGCCCGGCGATGCCGTCCCGGCCGACCACGCGGATCGCGGCGTCGATGATCCGCTGCCGGCGCTCGGGGTCGTAGCGGCGGGCCATCAGTGGCTCGCCCCGCCCAGGTTCAGCACCACGACCCCGCCGATGATCAGCAGGATCCCGGCGACCTTGGTGACGTTCAGCCCCTCCCCGAAGAGCAGCAGCCCGAGGACGGCGATGGTCGCGGTGCCCACGCCGGACCAGATCGCGTAGGCGGTGCCGATCTGCACCGTCTTCAGTGTCTGGGCGAGCAGCGCGAAGGAGACGACGTAGCCGAGCGCCGTCACGAGCGAGGGCGCGAGCCTGCTGAAGCCCGCGCTGTACTTCATCGCCGTCGTCGCGGCGACCTCGGCGGCGATGGCGCCGGCGAGCAAGATGTATCCCATGTGTACGAGCGTACACAACTGTTGCGTACGGCCGTACACAGGCATGTGTCACGATCTCGGCCGCGAAAAAGTTTCACTTTCACAGAAACCGCTCACTGAACACACTCCGGCCACTAATGTGCGGGCCCATGCCCGACCACACCCCCCATCCCTGGGAGCACGGCTGGACGGCCGACGCCTCCCGGACCCCTGGCACCCGAAGACTCTGGCTCGCCGGCGCGCTGGCCATCGCGGTCGTCACCGCCTGCGTCACCGCTCTGGCCGTGAACAGCACGGCCCCGCGGTCCGAGGCCGCCCCGCGACCGCCCGGCGCCCCGACGGCGGGCGGCCCCGGCCTGCTCTCCTTCGCCTCCCCCTCGGGGAGTACGACCGCTCCCCCGAAGGGCAGGAGCGCTCTGACCCCGGTGACCCCGCAGACGGCGTCCGCCTCCCCTCAGCCGGAGCCGTCGACGTCGCCGTCCACGTCACCGGGCAGTCAGGGGAGTTCACCGCAGCCGAAGCCGAAACCGGCGCCGCAGGAAACGGGAACCTCCGTCCGCTCCGTCAACTACCCGGACCGCTACTGGCACATCAGCGGTGACTTCGTCCGGCTCGACCCGGTCGGCTCACCCGCCGACCGCCGCGACGCCACCTTCAGGGTGGTCAACGGCCTGGCGAACAGCGGCTGTTACTCCTTCGCCACGGCCGACGGCGGCTACCTCCGCCACCGGAACTTCCTCCTGCGCGCCGAACCCGACGACGGCACGCCCCTGTTCCGCCAGGACGCCACGTTCTGCCCCCGGCACTCCCCCTATCCCGGGGCGACCATGCTGGAGTCGGTCAACTACCCCGGCCGCTTCCTGCGCCACCAGAACTTCCAGCTGAAGCTGGCCCCTTACGACAACACCGATCTGTACTGGGCGGACTCGGCGTTCACCCTGGTGGACGGGCTGGGCTGAGCACACCGAAGCGGCACAGCACAAAGCGGCGGCACCCCCCGAGCGGGTGCCGCCGCTTCACGCACGCGGTGGGATCAGACGTTGAACCCGAGCGCCCGAAGCTGCTCGCGGCCGTCGTCCGTGATCTTGTCCGGGCCCCACGGCGGCATCCAGACCCAGTTGATGCGCAGCTCGTTGACCAGACCGTCCGTGGCGGACTTGGCCTGGTCCTCGATGACGTCGGTCAGCGGGCAGGCCGCCGAGGTCAGGGTCATGTCGACGGTCGCGATGTTGGACTCGTCGATGTGGATGCCGTAGATCAGGCCGAGGTTGACGACGTCGATGCCCAGCTCGGGGTCGACCACGTCCATCAGGGCCTCACGGAGTTCTTCCTCCGAGGCCGGCTTCATCTCGACGGTGTCGCTCATGCGGTCTTCCTTTCGGCTTCGGCGCCACCCAGCGCCTGGGCCGTCGCGTCCTTCCACGCCATCCAGCTCAGGAGGGCGCACTTGACCCGCGCGGGGTACTTGGAGACACCGGCGAACGCGACCGCGTCCTCCAGCACCTCCTCCATCGCGTCGTCCGGCTCGATCCTGCCCTTGGACTGCATCAGCTCCAGGAAGGTCTCCTGGATCTTCTGCGCCTCGGCCAGGTCCTTGCCGACCAGCAGTTCGTTCAGTACGGACGCCGAGGCCTGGCTGATCGAGCAGCCCTGGCCCTCGTAGGAGACGTCCTCGATCCTCGTGCCGTCGTACTTCACGCGGAGGGTGATCTCGTCGCCGCACGTCGGGTTCACGTGGTGAACCTCGGCGTCGCCATCCCGAAGACCACGCCCGTGCGGGTTCTTGTAGTGGTCCAGGATGACTTCCTGGTACATCGAGTCCAGCTTCACCGTTTCAGCACGCCCTTCAGCCGAAGAAGTTCCGTACGTGCTCCAGCCCCTCGACCAGTG
The DNA here is from genome assembly GCF_027625935.1 of Streptomyces camelliae. Lineage (NCBI taxonomy): Bacteria > Bacillati > Actinomycetota > Actinomycetes > Kitasatosporales > Streptomycetaceae > Streptomyces > Streptomyces camelliae. Next base: position 6,969,181 of record NZ_CP115300.1, on the reverse strand, counting down.
CGTCGATCTCGGCCGGCGTGGAGTACAGGTAGAACGACGCTCGCGTGGTCGCAGGAATTCCGTAGCGCAGGCAGACGGGGCGCGCGCAGTGGTGGCCGACGCGGACCGCGATGCCCTGCTCGTCGAGGACCTGGCCCACGTCGTGCGGGTGGATGTCGCCGAGCGTGAAGGAGATCGCCGCGCCCCGGTCCTCGGCCGTGGTCGGGCCGATGATCCTCAGGTCCGGGACCTGGGCCAGGCGCTGGACCGCGTACTCCGTCAGCGCGTGCTCGTGGGCGAGGATCTTCTCCATGCCGATCGAGTTGAGGTAGTCGATCGCGGCGCCGAGACCGACCGCCTGCGCGATCGGGGGCGTGCCCGCCTCGAACTTGTGGGGCGCGGGAGCGTACGTCGACGAGTGCATCGACACCGTCTCGATCATCTCGCCGCCGCCGAGGAAGGGCGGAAGGTCCTCCAGCAGCTCCTGGCGGCCCCAGAGCACGCCGATGCCGGTCGGGCCGCACATCTTGTGACCGGTGAAGGCCACGAAGTCGGCCTGGAGGGCCTGCACGTCCAGCGGCATGTGCGGGGCGGCCTGGGAGGCGTCGATGCAGACCAGCGCGCCGACCTCCTGGGCGCGGCGGACTATCGCCTCGACCGGGTTGACCGTGCCCAGGATGTTCGACACCAGCACGAAGGAGACGATCTTCGTCTTCTCGGTGATGATCTCGTCGATGTTGGACAGGTCGAGCCGGCCGTCGTCGGTGAGGCCGAACCACTTCAGCTTCGCACCCGTGCGCTGCGCGAGCAGCTGCCACGGCACGATGTTGGAGTGGTGCTCCATCTCCGTGATGACGATCTCGGTCTCGTGGTCCACGCGGTAGGGCTCGTCGGCCCAGCCCAGCATGTTCGCCACGAGGTTCAGCGACTCGGAGGCGTTCTTGGTGAAGATCACCTCGTCGCGGCTCGGCGCGTTGATGAACTCGGCGACCTTGTCGCGCGCGCCCTCGTACAGCGCCGTGGCCTCCTCGGCGAGCACATGCACACCGCGGTGGACGTTGGCGTTGTAGCGCTCGTAGTACTCGCTCAGGGCGTCCAGTACCTGGCGCGGCTTCTGCGAGGTCGCCGCGTTGTCCAGGTACACGAGCTTCTTGCCGTCGTGGACCAGCCGGTCCAGTACGGGGAAGTCCTTGCGGATCGCCTCGGTGTCGAGGAGGCCCGGCAGCTGTGTCACTCGGATGCGCCACCCTTCGTGTAAGCCTCGTAGCCCTCGTTCTCCAGCTTGTCGGCCAGCTCGGGACCGCCGGACTCGACGATGCGGCCGCCGGCGAACACGTGGACGTGGTCGGGCTTGATGTAGCGCAGGATGCGCGTGTAGTGCGTGATCAGCAGGGTGCCGACCTCGCCGGTCTCGCGGACGCGGTTGACGCCCTCGGAGACGATGCGGAGCGCGTCGACGTCCAGACCGGAGTCGGTCTCGTCGAGGATCGCGACCTTGGGCTTGAGGAGTTCCAGCTGGAGGATCTCGTGGCGCTTCTTCTCACCGCCGGAGAAGCCCTCGTTGACGTTGCGCTCGGCGAAGGACGGGTCCATGTTGAGGCGCTCCATGGCCTCCTTGACCTCCTTCACCCAGGTGCGCAGCTTGGGGGCCTCGCCGCGGACGGCGGTGGCGGAGGTGCGCAGGAAGTTGGAGACCGAGACGCCAGGGACCTCGACCGGGTACTGCATCGCCAGGAACAGGCCCGCGCGGGCGCGCTCGTCGACGGACATCTCCAGGACGTCCTCGCCGTCGAGCAGCACGGTGCCGCTGGTGATCGTGTACTTCGGGTGACCCGCGAGGGAGTAGGCGAGGGTCGACTTGCCGGAGCCGTTGGGGCCCATGATGGCGTGCGTCTCGCCCTGCTTCACGGTGAGGTCGACGCCCTTGAGGATCTCCTTCGTGGCGTTGTCGGCCTCGACGGTGACGTGCAGGTCTCGGATTTCAAGCGTTGCCATGGGTGCCTCAGGACTCCTGGGTGAGGGAGACGAGAACGTCGTCCCCTTCGATCTTTACGGGGTATACGGGGACGGGACGCGTGGCCGGGAGGCCGGAGGGCTTGCCGGTGCGCAGGTCGAAGCTGGAGCCGTGCAGCCAGCACTCGATCTGGCAGTCCTCCACCTCGCCCTCGGAGAGCGAGACGTTCGCGTGGGAGCAGATGTCGTAGATCGCGAAGACCTCGCCCTCGGTCTTCACGACCGAGATGGGCGTGCCGTCGAGTTCCACCCGCTTCGGGGTGTCCTCCTCCAGCTCGCTCAGCCCGCAGGCGCGTACGAAGGTGCTGGTCATGCGACCGACGCCTCCAGCTCCTCCTCGATCTTGGCGAGCAGGCGCTCCTCGATGTCGGTGACACCGATCTGCTGGACCAGCTCGGCGAAGAAGCCGCGGACCACCAGGCGGCGGGCCTCGTGCTCCGGGATGCCGCGGGCCATCAGGTAGAAGAGCTGCTCGTCGTCGAAGCGGCCGGTGGCGGAGGCGTGGCCGGCGCCGACGATCTCGCCGGTCTCGATCTCCAGGTTCGGCACCGAGTCGACGCGCGCGCCGTCCGTGAGGACCAGGTTGCGGTTCATCTCGTAGGTGTCCGTGCCCTCGGCCTTGGCCTCGATGAGCACGTCGCCGATCCAGACCGCGTGCGCGTCGTCGCCCTGGAGCGCGCCCTTGTAGGCGACGTTCGACTTGCAGTGCGGGGTGTTGTGGTCGACGAGGAGGCGGTGCTCCTGGTGCTGGCCCGCGTCGGTGAAGTACAGGCCGAAGAGCTCGGCCTCGCCGCCGGTGCCGGCGTAGGCGACGCGCGGGTGCAGACGTACGAGGTCGCCGCCGAAGGTGACCACGAACGACTTGAAGGTGGCGTCGCGGCCGATCAGCGCGTTGTGCTGGCCCACGTGCACGGCCTTGTCGTCCCAGTCCTGGACGGAGATGACGGTCAGCTTGGCGCCGTCACCGAGGACGTAGTCGACGTTGGCGGCGAGGACGGCGTCACCGGTGTGGTCGATGACGACGACGGCCTCGGCGAAGGCTCCGAGCTCGATCACCTGGTGGCCGTAGGCGACCCCGCCCTCACCGTGCACGGCGATCCGGATCGGCTCGGTGAGCACCATCTCCTTGGGGACGGTGACCACGCCGGCCTTCTCGAAGGCCGAGAACGCCTGGGCGGCGACGCGGTCCACCGGCGTGCCGGCCCTGCCGATGCGGGCGTCGTCGCGGCCGACGGTCTCGACGCTCACGCCCTCGGGGGCCTGGACGTCCACCTTCACGCCGTCACCGGTCGCGACCGCGGTGCCGTCGTGCAGCCCGCGCAGCCGCTCCAGCGGCGTGAACCGCCACTCCTCCTCGCGGCCGTGGGGGACCGGGAAGTCCGCCACGTCGAAGGACGGGGGCGCGCTCATGCGCGTGGCGACGGTCGACTCGGCGGCCACCGCGATCTGGCCCGCGGTGGTCGAGCCCACGGGGATGTTCTGAGCCTCAGCCATGGCTGTCGGTCTGCTCGCTTTCTTACGTAAGGGCTTGATGGGAACGGCGGCGGATGCTTAGCCGACCGCGCCTTCCATCTGGAGCTCGATCAGCCGGTTGAGCTCAAGGGCGTACTCCATGGGCAGTTCCTTGGCGATGGGCTCGACGAAGCCGCGCACGATCATCGCCATCGCCTCGAACTCGCTCAGACCACGGCTCATCAGGTAGAAGAGCTGGTCCTCGGAGACCTTGGAGACGGTCGCCTCGTGGCCCATCGACACGTCGTCCTCGCGGACGTCCACGTAGGGGTACGTGTCGGAGCGGGAGATGGTGTCGACGAGCAGCGCGTCGCACAGCACGTTCGACTTCGAGCCGTGGGCGCCCTCGCCGATCTCCACCAGGCCGCGGTACGAGGTGCGGCCGCCGCCGCGCGCCACCGACTTGGAGACGATGTTGGAGGAGGTGTTCGGCGCCATGTGGACCATCTTGGAACCGGCGTCCTGGTGCTGGCCCTCGCCCGCGAAGGCGATGGACAGGGTTTCGCCCTTGGCGTGCTCGCCCATCAGGTAGACGGCCGGGTACTTCATCGTCACCTTGGAGCCGATGTTGCCGTCGATCCACTCCATGGTCGCGCCCTCGTAGGCCACGGCGCGCTTGGTGACCAGGTTGTAGACGTTGTTCGACCAGTTCTGGATGGTCGTGTAGCGGCAGCGGGCGTTCTTCTTGACGATGATCTCGACGACCGCGGAGTGCAGCGAGTCCGACTTGTAGATCGGGGCCGTACAACCCTCGACGTAGTGCACGTAGGCACCCTCGTCGACGATGATCAGGGTCCGCTCGAACTGGCCCATGTTCTCCGTGTTGATGCGGAAGTAGGCCTGGAGCGGGATCTCCACGTGAACGCCCGGCGGGACGTAGATGAAGGAGCCGCCCGACCACACGGCGCTGTTCAGGGAGGCGAACTTGTTGTCACCGACCGGGATGACCGTCCCGAAGTACTCCTTGAAGAGCTCCGGGTGCTCCTTCAGGGCGGTGTCGGTGTCGAGGAAGATGACGCCCTGCTCCTCCAGGTCCTCGCGGATCTGGTGGTAGACGACCTCCGACTCGTACTGGGCGGCGACACCGGCGACGAGGCGCTGCTTCTCGGCCTCCGGGATGCCCAGCTTGTCGTAGGTGTTCTTGATGTCCTCGGGCAGGTCCTCCCAGGACTCCGCCTGCTTCTCCGTGGAGCGCACGAAGTACTTGATGTTGTCGAAGTCGATGCCCGACAGGTCCGAGCCCCAGTTCGGCATGGGCTTCTTCTCGAACAGGCGCAGGCCCTTGAGACGGAGCTTGGTCATCCACTCCGGCTCGTTCTTCTTGGCGGAGATGTCCCGGACGACTTCCTCGCTCAGACCGCGCTTGGCAGAGGCGCCGGCCTCGTCGGAGTCGGCCCAGCCGTATTCGTACTTGCCCAGGCCTTCGAGCTCAGGGTGGGCAGTCTCCGTGGGGAGAGTCATGCGGGGTTCCTCCCGGCCGTGCTTGCAGGTGCGTCAGTGGAAATCTTGGGGATGAACGTCGTGCAGACGCCGTCGCCGTGCGCGATGGTCGCCAGTCGCTGGACGTGGGTTCCCAGCAGCTCGGCGAAGATCTCCGTCTCCGCCTCGCACAGCTGGGGGAACTGCTCCGCGACATGGGCGACCGGGCAGTGGTGCTGGCACAGCTGCTCGCCGACCGGTGCGGTGCGCGCCGTTGCAGCGTACCCGTCCACGCTCAGGGCCTTGGCCAGCGCTTCGGCACGCTTGTCGGGCGTGACCGCCTCGATCGCCCTGCGGTAGGCGCTCGCCTGGGCGGCGATCCGCGCGCGGGCGAACGCGGCGACGGCCTCGGGGCCACCGCCCTGCTCGGCGATCCAGCGCAGCGCGTCGGCGGCCAGCTTGTCGTACGACTGGTCGAAGGCGTCCCGGCCGCAGTCGGTGAGCGCGAAGACCTTGGCGGGACGGCCGCGCGTACGCGTGCCGTACACCCGCTGCTCCCGCGCCTCCACGATGTCGTCGGCGACCAGGGCGTCCAGGTGCCGCCGGACGGCGGCCTGGGTCAGGCCCAGCCGGCCGGCCAGCTCGGCGACGGTCGACGGGCCGTGGTCCAGGATGGATCGCGCGACGCGGTTGCGCGTGGAACGCTCACCGGTCGCGAGCTCCTCCTGCGGGGCCCCCAGGGGGGTCTCCCGAGCCTCGCCGACGTTTTTCACAACGCCATTGTTGCGTAATTCCGCGGAGCCTGACAAGCGCCGTCCGGATCACCGGACGGTGCCCTGCATCACTTAGGCATACCTAATCCGACCTGCGGAAACGATCTTTGATCGATCATCCGGAGGGGTCTGAACAGGCAATTCGGTGGCGCCGCGCGGACCCGTCGGGAAGACTCCGGAAGCATGCCGACACCCCCTCCGACCGGCCCACTTGTCACCCGGGACTCAGTCGCCGCACAGCTGCGCCTGCTCGGTGTCGAGACCGGCGAGATCCTCCTCGTGCACTCCTCGCTCAGCTCGCTCGGCTGGGTGAACGGAGGCCCGGTCGCCGTCGTCCAGGGACTCCTCGACGCCCTGGGCCCGTCCGGCACGCTGGTCGTCCCGGCCCAGTCCGGCGACCTGTCCGACCCGGCCGTGTGGGGAAATCCGCCGGTGCCCGAGGAGTGGTGGGACCGGATCCGGGCCACCATGCCGCCGTACGATCCGCTGATCACCCCCACCCGAGGCGTCGGTGTGATCCCCGAGACCGTGCGGACCTGGCCCGGAGCGCTGCGCAGCGCGCACCCGCAGACCTCCTTCGCGGCCGTCGGCCCGCACGCGCGCGCGGTCACCGAAGGCCACGCGTCCGACTGCCGGCTCGGCGAGCACAGCCCGCTGGCCCGGCTGGAGAAACTGGGCGCCCGGGTCCTGCTGCTGGGCGCGGGCTACGACGCCTGCACCAGCTTCCACCTGGCCGAGTACCGGATACCCGCGCCGCGCGTGGCTGTCGGCCGGCCCGCGCCCGGGGGCGGCTGGGAGACGGTGATCGAGGTCTCGATCGACTCCGACCGCTTCGACGAGCTGGGGTACGACTTCGAACGGGACCGGGACGTCGTGCGCGGCAGGGTGGGCGCGGCGGACGTGCGGCTGTTCCCGGTGGCGGACGCGGTGGCCTACGCCCAGCGGTGGCTGCCGGTGCACCGGCCCCGTGAGGAGGAGTTCCCGTACCCGCACGTCTGAACGCTCCCACGCCTCCCTAGACTCTGGAGCCATGCGAAGTGAGCCCGTGGTCCAGGTCCAGGCCCTGGTGAAGCGGTACGGCACAAAGACCGCGGTGGACGGCCTCGACCTGGTGGCCGAGGCGGGCGTGACCGCCGTTCTCGGTCCCAACGGGGCGGGGAAGACGTCCACGGTCGAGACTTGCGAGGGGTACCGGAAGCCGGATTCCGGCACGGTGCGTGTCCTGGGCCTCGACCCGGTACGGCAGTCCGCCGAGTTGCGTCCCCGTATCGGTGTGATGCTCCAGTCCGGCGGCGTGTACTCCGGTGCCCGCGCGGACGAGATGCTGCGGCACGTGGCCAAGCTGCACGCGCACCCGCTGGACGTGGACGCGCTGATCGAGCGGCTGGGCCTCGGCTCCTGCGGCCGGACCGGCTACCGCCGGCTGTCCGGCGGCCAGCAGCAGCGGCTGGCGCTGGCCATGGCCGTCGTCGGGCGCCCGGAGCTGGTCTTCCTGGACGAGCCGACCGCCGGCCTCGACCCGCAGGCCCGCCGGGCCACCTGGGACCTGGTGAAGGACCTGCGCGCCGACGGCGTCTCGGTGATCCTCACCACCCATTACATGGAAGAGGCCGAGCAGCTCGCCGACGATGTGGCGATCATCGACGGCGGCAAGGTCATCGCCCAGGGCTCCCCCGAGGAGCTGTGCAAGGGCGGCGCCGAGAACACCCTGCGCTTCACCGGCCGCCCCGGCCTCGACGTCGGCTCCCTGCTCAAGGCGCTCCCGGACGGCTGCACGGCCGCCGAGCTGACCCCGGGCAGCTACCGGGTCGTCGGCAGGGTGGACCCCCAGCTGCTGGCCACGGTCACCTCCTGGTGCGCCCAGCACGGGGTGATGCCGGACCGGATCTCGGTGGAACGGCACACCCTCGAAGACGTCTTTCTTGAGCTCACGGGCAAGGAGTTGCGCTCATGACGACCGCAACGGGTACGTACGCCCCGAAGCCGGGCGCCGCCCCCCTGCCCCGCATGATCGCGGCGCAGGCGGCCCTGGAGACCAGGATGCTGCTGCGCAACGGCGAGCAGCTGCTGCTGACGGTCGTCATCCCGACCCTGCTGCTGGCGCTCTTCAGCTCCGTGGACATCGTGGACACCGGCAAGGGCAAGGCCGTCGACTTCCTCGCCCCCGGCATCCTCGCCCTCGCCGTGATGTCGACGGCGTTCACCGGGCAGGCCATCGCGACCGGCTTCGAGCGCCGCTACGGCGTGCTGAAGCGGCTCGCCTCCTCGCCGCTGCCCCGCTGGGGCCTGATGACCGCCAAGACGGCGTCCGTGCTGGTCACCGAGGTCCTCCAGGTGATCCTGCTGACGGTGATCGCGCTCGCGCTGGGCTGGTCCCCGCACGGCAACCCCGCCGCCGTCCTGCTCCTGCTGATCCTCGGCACGGCCGCGTTCTCCGGGCTCGGGCTGCTGATGGCGGGCACCCTGAAGGCCGAGGCGACGCTGGCCGCCGCCAACCTCGTCTTCCTGCTGCTGCTCGTCGGCGGCGGGGTCATCGTCCCGCTGGACAAGTTCGGCTCGGCCGGGCAGGACGTCCTGCGCCTGCTGCCGATCTCCGCGCTGTCGGACGGCCTGCGGAGCGTGCTCCAGCACGGGGCCGGCATGCCGTGGGGTGACCTGGGGATCCTGGCGGTGTGGGCGGTCGTGGGGCTCGCGGCGGCGGGGAAGTTCTTCCGCTGGGAATGAGAGCACGAGGGACCCTCGTGAAAGCGTGCACAAGCGGCGGCCTACGATGGTGCCCGTGCCAAAGCTGACCCGCGCCGACGCCGTAGCCGCCCTGCGCAACCCGCTCGCCTTCATCGCCGAACGCTGGACTCCGGGGCCCCGGACCGTGCAGCGGGCGGCCCTCGCCGCGCTCGTCATGTCGGTGGTCATCGTGGTCACTGGCGGTGCCGTACGCCTCACCGGCTCGGGCCTCGGCTGCCCGACCTGGCCCGAGTGCACCGACGGCTCGCTGACGCCGACGAGCGCGCTGAGCTACCACAGCGCCATCGAGTTCGGCAATCGCATGCTGACGTACGTGCTGTGCGCCGCGGTCGGCTGGGCGATCATCGCCGCGCGGTCCGAGAAGCCGTACCGGCGCAGCCTGACCCGGCTCGGCTGGGCGCAGTTCTGGCTCGTGATGGGCAACGCGGTGCTGGGCGGCATCGTGGTGCTCGTCGGCCTCAACCCCTACACGGTCGCGGCGCACTTCCTGCTGGCGACGGCGCTGACCGCGGTGGCCGTGCTGATGTGGCAGCGCACCCGCGAGGGCGACGGCGCGCCCCGGCCGCTGGTCGGCAAGGCGGTGCAGCAGCTGGTGTGGTTCCTCGTGGTCGCCTCCGTCCTGCTGATCGGGGCCGGCACGGTGGTGACGGGCGCCGGCCCGCACGCGGGCGACTCCAGCGACGTCAAGCGCATCCCGATCGACTGGGAGACCGTCGCCAAGCTGCACTCCGTGTTCGCCTGGATCGTGGTGACGCTGACGTTCGCGCTGTGGTTCGTCCTCAAGGCGGTCGACTCGCCGAAGGGTCCGCTGGACCGGACGCGGGAACTGTTCATCGTGCTGCTGTGCCAGGGTGTCGTGGGTTACGTCCAGTACTTCACCCATCTGCCCGAGGCGCTGGTCTCCGCCCACATGCTCGGCTCCTGCGTGATGTGGATCTGGGTACTGCGCGTGCTGCTGTCGTTGCGGGAGCGTCCCGCGCTCGACGCCACCGTCCCGGCTCCCGCGACCGGCGACCACCTGGAGCCCGCGGCCGGCTGAGGTGCCGTCCGGTCACCGGTGCGCTGCTACGAGCGCGTCGATCGCCGGTCCCAGATACCCGCGGGTCAGCTCCGCCCGGCGGGCGCGCCAGGTGTCGTCCGCCCCCGGCGCGTCCGGGTCGTACCGCCTGCGGGTGATGTCCTCGACGACCTCGACCGGAGCACCGAGGGCCGGAAGCTCGGTGAGCGCCTCCCGCTTCGAGATCAGCCGTCCGTCGTGCAGGGTCACGGTGGCGCGGGCGAAGGTCAGCAGGCCCGCGTCGACCCAGATGTCCCGCATCCACAGCCGGGCCCGGTCGACATTGGGCCGCCAGAAGTCCCGCTGGTCGCGAACGACGAAGGCGTGCAGCTGTCGCTCCGGCACCGGCGGCAGCAGCCCGGCCGGTGGCTCGCCGTGCAGCACGCGGCCGAAGTCGTGCAGCTCGCGCCGGGTGACGGGAGTGACCGGGCGGCGCATGACGTGCCGGTGCGCCCAGGTGAGGTGGGACCGGTCCGGGTCGTCCAGGCCGGCCGGGGTCAGATAGCTGCAGTGGAGCTTCGCCGCGAGCGGTTCGGTGCGCAGCCCGCGGTGCAGGGACACGACCCGGCGTAAAGTCCTGAGGCTCACCGGAGCCGGGAGTACGGCGATGAGGTCCAGGTCGCTGCGGCCCTCCTGGTAGTCGCCGCCGGCCAGGGAACCGTGGGCCCACACGGCACGGGGACGCAGCGGCGCCAGGTCGGTCAGGAAACGGGCGAGCAGGGATTGCGTCGATTCCGTCGGCATGCGCCCAGTCTTGTCAGTTCACCGCAGTCCGTACACCCGGCGCGCGTTGTCCGCCGCGACCAGTCGGGCCACCCGCTGGGCGTCCTCCAGGGACCAGGCGCCGTCGGCGACCCAGCCGCCCAGGACCCGGCCCAGCGCCTCGCGGAACAGCCGGGCCCCCACGACGTGCAGCTCGGGCAGGCCCTGGGCGCCGGTGGAGAAGAGGATCTTGCCGAAGGGGGCCAGCTCCAGGATCTCGGCGAGGACCGTGGCGGCCCGGGCGCCGGTGCGTACGAGCGCGGCGCCGGAGTCGGTGTAGACGTGCGCGAAGACACCGGCCAGGTGGGCGGCGTGGCGGTGGTACGGATAGCCGTGCAGCAGGACCAGATCGGTGCCGAGGCCGGCGGTGGCCCGGACGAAGTCGGTGAGCAGCACCGGATCCGTGCGGTCGATGCGGGAGCCGGGCTCGCCGAGCCCCGCGTGCAGCTGGAGGGGGAGCCCGGAGGCGACGGCGATCCACAGCAGGTGCCGTAGCAGCACGGGGTCGAAGAGCGCGCCGCCCACCGGGCGCCCGGCCAGCCAGCGGCCCGCCGCGCCCCGTACCTCCCCCGGTCCCGGTGGCTCGGGGGCGAGGGCGAGGCCGTGCCGGAGCCCGGCGACGGAGGTGAAGGCGACGGCGTGCGCGGCGGCGGCGTGCACGGACTCGGCGAGGTTGGCGAGGAAGGACTCGACGGTGCCGGAGGTGTCGGCGACCTGTTCCGCGAGCAGCTCCAGCCGAACGATCTCATGGGCCTCGGCGAAGCCGGCGGAGGCCAGTTCGGCGGGGCCGGTGAGGTCGCCGGGCAGGCCGGTGTCGACGAGGTAGGTGGTGATACCGCTGCCCCGCAGGAGCCTGCGGCCCGTCTCCAGGACGCCCAGTTCCCGGCGGCGGGCCAGATAGCGGGCGGGCGGGCAGTGGGGTTCCAGGCCGAGCAGGGGCGGGCACCAGCGGCGTACGGCGAAGCCGGTCTGGGTGTCGAAGAGGGTGGTGCCGGGTGCGGGGGGTCCCTCGGTGTGCGCCAGTTGGGCCTCGAAGGTGCCGAGGCCCAGCTCCGTCCGCAGTACGCCATGGCAGTACTGGTCCACGAGGGACGGCGTTTCGATCATCCCGGGCTCCCCGTGAGGACGTGTGCTGCCTTACACGTCCTAACGGGTGAACGGGGTTCGAGGTCGCGGTTCGGCTCGGGGGCGAGCCGTTCAACCGCCGATCTGAATGCCCGCCATCCGCTTCCACTCGTACGGCCCGGTCTTCACCTTCGCCGCGAACTCGCCGTCGAAGAACTCGTGGACGGTGATGCCGGCCTTCTGCACAGCCTGCTCGGCGATGGCGTAGGTCGGGGCGACGAGATCGCCCCAGCCGCCGTCCTCGCCGACGAGGACGATACGGGCGCCGCGTTCGCCGATGTAGGCCACCTGGCCCTCGGCGCCGCCGTGCGCCTTGGCGAAGGCGCTGATCTGGTGGGCCAGCTTGGCCGCCTTGCGCTCGGCCTTCGGGTCAACCTGCTGCGTGTCTGCCATGACCAGGATGCTACTCACGAGTAGATCGACTGGCGAGAGCAGACCGCTGTGACGTACGCCCGACGGGTGTCAGCGCAGGAACGGGTCCACCGCGACCGCGACGAAGAGGATCGACACATAGGTGATCGACCAGTGGAAGAGCCGCATCTCCTTGAGCTTCGCGCCGGTCACCTCGGCCTTCGCCCGGTTCTGCAGGCCGTGCGCCTCCCAGAGCCAGAAGCCGCCGGCCGCGAGGGCGACCACCGTGTAGAACCAGCCGGTGTAACCGAGCGGGGTGAGGAGCAGCGAGACGGCGACCATCACCCAGCTGTAGATGACGATCTGCCGGGCGACGACCTTGTTGGAGGCGATGACCGGGAGCATCGGCACGCCCACGCGCGCGTAGTCCTCCTTGACCTTCATGGACAGCGGCCAGTAGTGCGGCGGGGTCCAGAAGAACATGACGAGGAAGAGGATGACCGGCGCCCAGGACATCGAGTCCGTGACCGACGACCAGCCGATGAGCACCGGGAGGCAGCCGGCGATGCCGCCCCACACGATGTTCTGCGACGTACGGCGCTTGAGGATCATCGTGTAGACGACGACGTAGAAAAGGAGCGCTCCGAGCGAGAGCCAGGCGCTCAGCCAGTTGACGGTGAATCCGAAGAGGAGCGTGGAGACGACCGCCAGGGTGATGCCGAAGGCCAGGCACTCGGGCGGGCTGACCATGCCGGTCACCAGCGGCCGCTGCGAGGTGCGGTCCATCAGCGCGTCGATGTCCCGGTCGATGTACATGTTCAGCGCGTTGGCGCCGCCCGCCGAGAGGTAGCCGCCGATGCAGGTGAGCAGGACCAGCTTCAGGTCCGGCACGCCCTTCTGGGCCAGGAACATCACCGGAACGGTGGTGATGAGCAGCAGCTCGATGATCCGCGGCTTGGTCAGAGCCACGAACGCCTTGACACGGGCCCCGAACGGCCGGTGAACCGGGCCCTGGCTCGCACCACCCAGCACGCCCGCTGGACGTGATTCGACGGCCGTCACGCACACCCCTGACAGAGACATCCCAGCAAGCCTCCCGAGTGAAGTGCCGGTAAAGGCTCGCGCGTACCACGCCACTTTAGACGTTGCCCATACCCCGCCCTTCGCGGGGGTGGGGTCGTGTTGGCGGCCCCCCGAACGAGGACCGCCGGAGGATCACCGGAGAGCCCCCCATAAGAGGTGACCCACCCCTCGATTGAGCGCTCAGATGACTGCCTCCGTATTCATGTGCCAAATGCCGTGTCGGCCAGTCGGGAGGCGGATCGCACAGAGTCCCGGCAGTCTGGAAACACTCGAAAAAACGCACGTCCTTACGGGGGTAGGCTCGACAGCGGCCGGCGGGCGTCAAGCACGCCGGCGGCCGGGTGGGCACCTGCCCCGAAGACCGGCGACCGACATGTGGAGAGGAGCCCTGACCCAGGGTGAGCACCAAGCCGACCACCACAGACCTTGAGTGGACCGACCTGGACCAGCGGGCCGTGGACACCGCCCGTGTCCTGGCCGCCGACGCCGTACAGAAGGTCGGCAACGGCCATCCCGGTACGGCGATGAGCCTGGCTCCGGCCGCCTACACCCTCTTCCAGAAGGTGATGCGGCACGACCCCGCCGACCCCGACTGGGTCGGACGCGACCGCTTCGTGCTGTCCGCCGGCCACTCGTCCCTGACCCTCTACACCCAGCTGTACCTGGCCGGCTTCGGCCTGGAGCTGGACGACCTGAAGGCCTTCCGGACGTGGGGTTCGAAGACCCCGGGCCACCCGGAGTACGGACACACCAAGGGCGTGGAGACCACGACCGGTCCGCTGGGCCAGGGTGTCGCCAACGCGGTGGGCATGGCGATGGCCGCCCGCTACGAGCGCGGTCTGTTCGACCCGGAGGCCCCGCAGGGCGAGTCGCCCTTCGACCACTTCGTGTACTGCATCGCCGGTGACGGCTGCCTCCAGGAGGGCATCTCCGCCGAGGCGTCCTCGCTGGCCGGCCACCAGAAGCTCGGCAACCTGATCCTGCTGTGGGACGACAACCACATCTCGATCGAGGGCGACACCGAGACGGCCGTCTCCGAGGACACCGTCAAGCGCTACGAGGCCTACGGCTGGCACGTGCAGCGCGTCGAGGCCCAGGACAACGGCGACCTGGACCCGGCCGCCATCTACGACGCGGTCCAGAAGGCCAAGGCCGTCACGGACAAGCCGTCGTTCATCGCGATGCGCTCGATCATCGCCTGGCCGGCCCCGAACGCGCAGAACACCGAGGCCGCGCACGGCTCGGCGCTGGGCGACGAGGAGGTCGCGGCCACCAAGCGCGTCCTCGGCTTCGACCCGGAGCAGACCTTCGAGGTCGCGGACGAGGTCATCGCTCACACCCGCAAGGCCCTGGAGCGCGGTGCGCAGGCCAAGGCCGAGTGGGAGAAGTCGCTCCAGGTGTGGCGCGACGAGAACGCCGAGCGGGCCGCCGAGTTCGACCGGATCAGCACGGGCGAGCTGCCCGCGGGCTGGGAGCAGAAGATCCCGGTCTTCGAGCCCGGCAAGGGCGTCGCGACGCGTGCCGCGTCCGGCAAGGTGCTGCAGGCGCTCGGCGCGGTCATCCCGGAGCTGTGGGGCGGTTCGGCCGACCTCGCCGGGTCGAACAACACGACCATCGACAAGGACAGCTCGTTCCTGCCCGAGGGCAACCCGCTGCCGGAGGCCAACCCCTACGGCCGCACCATCCACTACGGCATCCGTGAGCACTCCATGGGCGCCGAGATGAACGGCATCGCCCTGCACGGCAACACCCGTATCTACGGCGGCACGTTCCTCGTCTTCTCCGACTACATGCGCAACGCGGTGCGCCTGTCGGCCCTGATGCACCTGCCGGTGACGTACGTGTGGACGCACGACTCCATCGGTCTCGGCGAGGACGGCCCGACCCACCAGCCGGTCGAGCACCTGGCCTCGCTGCGCGCCATCCCGGGCCTGAACATCGTGCGCCCGGCCGACGCCAACGAGACCGCGATCGCCTGGCGCGAGGTCCTCAAGCGCTACACCAAGGAGTTCGGCAAGGGACAGCCGCACGGCTTCGCCCTCACCCGCCAGGGTGTGCCGACGTACGAGCCCAACGAGGACGCCGCACGCGGTGGTTACGTCCTCTTCGAGGCGGAAGGCGGCGACGCGCAGGTGATCCTGATCGCCACCGGTTCCGAGGTGCACGTGGCCGTCGAGGCGCGTGAGCAGCTCCAGGCGGAGGGCGTCCCGACGCGGGTCGTGTCGATGCCGTCCGTGGAGTGGTTCGAGGAGCAGGACCAGGGGTACCGGGACTCCGTGCTCCCGCCGTCGGTCAAGGCCCGGGTCGCGGTCGAGGCGGGTATCGGACTGACCTGGCACAAGTACGTCGGGGACGCCGGCCGCATCGTTTCCCTGGAGCACTTCGGTGCTTCCGCGGACGGCAAGGTGCTCTTCCGCGAATTCGGTTTCACGCCTGAGAACGTGGCCGCCAAGGCCCGGGAATCCATCGCCGCCGCCCAGCGCTGACGCTCATATACGACACGTAGGAGATGTAATTCCATGACAGACGCACTCAAGCGCCTCTCCGACGAAGGCGTCGCGATCTGGCTGGACGACCTGTCGCGCAAGCGGATCACGTCCGGCAACCTCGCCGAGCTGATCGACCAGCAGCACGTCGTGGGCGTCACCACCAACCCGACGATCTTCCAGAAGGCGATCAGCGGTGGCGACGGCTATGAGCAGCAGGTCGCCGACCTCGCCGCCCGCAAGGTCACCGTCGAAGAGGCCATCCGCATGATCACCACGGCGGACGTCCGCGACGCCGCCGACATCCTGCGCCCGGTCTTCGACGCCACGGACGGCCAGGACGGCCGGGTCTCCATCGAGGTGGACCCCCGTCTCGCCCACAACACCAAGGCGACCGTCGCCGAGGCCAAGCAGCTGGCCTGGCTGGTGGACCGCCCCAACACCCTGATCAAGATCCCGGCCACCCAGGCGGGTCTGCCGGCGATCACCGAGGTCATCGGCCTCGGCATCAGCGTGAACGTCACGCTGATCTTCTCCCTGGAGCGCTACCGCGCGGTCATGGACGCCTACCTCTCCGGCCTGGAGAAGGCCAAGGAGCGCGGCCTCGACCTGTCGCTCATCCGTTCCGTGGCATCGTTCTTCGTGTCCCGCGTGGACACCGAGATCGACAAGCGCCTCGACGCCCTCGGCACCGACGAGGCCAAGGCGCTGCGCGGCAAGGCCGCCATCGCCAACGCGCGCCTCGCCTACCAGGCGTACGAGGAGGTCTTCTCCTCCGGCCGCTGGCAGGCGCTGGAGAACGCGGGCGCCCGCAAGCAGCGTCCGCTGTGGGCGTCGACCGGCGTGAAGGACCCGGCCTACCAGGACACGATGTACGTCACCGACCTGGTCGCGCCGAACACGGTCAACACCATGCCGGAGGCCACCCTGGAGGCCACCGAGGACCACGGCGAGATCACCGGCGACACCATCTCCGGGACGTACGAGCAGGCGCGCGCCGACCTCGACGCGGTGGAGAAGCTCGGGATCTCGTACGACGACGTGGTCCAGGTGCTGGAGGACGAGGGCGTCGAGAAGTTCGAGGCGTCCTGGAACGACCTGCTGAAGTCGACCGAGGCGGAGCTCAAGCGCCTCGCCCCCTCGGAGGGCTGATTTGTCACCCCTTGCTGGTTCCGGAGCGAACCCGCTTCGTGACCCGGCCGACCGGCGGCTCCCGCGTATCGCGGGGCCGTCGGGCCTGGTCATCTTCGGCGTCACGGGCGACCTGTCGCGCAAGAAGCTGATGCCCGCGGTGTACGACCTCGCCAACCGGGGTCTGCTGCCGCCGGGCTTCTCGCTGGTGGGCTTCGCCCGCCGCGAATGGGAGAACGAGGACTTCGCCCAGGAGGTCCACGACGCCGTCAAGGCGCACGCCCGCACGCCGTTCCGTGAGGAGGTCTGGCAGCAGCTCATCCAGGGGATGCGCTTCGTCCAGGGCACCTTCGACGACGACGATGCCTTCGAGCGGCTGCGCGCCACCATCGAGGAGCTGGACAAGGCCCAGGGCACGGGCGGCAACTTCGCCTTCTACCTGTCGGTGCCGCCGCGCTCCTTCCCCGTCGTCATCCAGCAGCTGAAGAAGCACGGGCTGGCCGACCAGTCGGGCGGTTCCTGGCGGCGCGCCGTCATCGAGAAGCCGTTCGGCCACGACCTGACGTCGGCCGAGGAGCTGAACAAGGTCGTGCACGAGGTGTTCGAGCCGGACCAGGTGTTCCGGATCGACCACTACCTCGGCAAGGAGACCGTCCAGAACATCCTGGCGCTGCGCTTCGCCAACACGATGTTCGAGCCGATCTGGAACCGGTCCTTCGTGGACCATGTGCAGATCACCATGGCCGAGGACATCGGCATCGGCGGCCGCGCCGGCTACTACGACGGCATCGGCGCCGCCCGTGACGTCATCCAGAACCACCTGCTCCAGCTCATGGCCCTCACGGCCATGGAGGAGCCCGCCTCCTTCGACGCGTCCGCGCTGGCCGCCGAGAAGGAGAAGGTGCTCGGTGCCGTACGGCTGCCGAAGGACCTGGGCGCCTCGACCGTGCGCGGTCAGTACGCGGCCGGCTGGCAGGGCGGCGAGAAGGTCATCGGCTACCTCGAAGAGGACGGCACGGACGCCACGTCGAAGACCGACACCTACGCCGCGATCAAGCTGGAGATCGACAACCGCCGCTGGGCGGGCGTCCCCTTCTATCTGCGCACCGGCAAGCGGCTCGGCCGCCGGGTGACGGAGATCGCGGTCGTCTTCCAGCGGGCCCCGCACTCCCCGTTCGACACCACGGCGACGGAGGAGCTGGGCCAGAACGCGATCGTCATCCGCGTCCAGCCCGACGAGGGTGTCACGGTCCGCTTCGGCTCGAAGGTGCCGGGCACCTCGATGGAGATCCGGGACGTGTCGATGGACTTCGCCTACGGCGAGTCGTTCACCGAGTCGTCGCCGGAGGCGTACGAGCGGCTCATCCTGGACGTGCTGCTGGGCGACGCCAACCTCTTCCCGCGCACGGAGGAGGTCGAGCTGTCCTGGAAGATCCTCGACCCGATCGAGGAGTACTGGGACACGCACGGCAAGCCCGCGCAGTACCCGTCGGGCACCTGGGGCCCCGCCGAGGCGGACGAGATGCTCGCACGAGACGGACGGAGCTGGCGCCGGCCATGAAGATAGACCTGACCGACACCACCGCCGGCGACATCAACAAGGCGCTCGTCCAGGGCCGCCGGGCCATCGGCACCCCTGCCGTCGGCATGGTCCTGACCCTCGTCATCGTCACCGACGAGGAGAACGCCTACGACGCCCTGAAGGCCGCCAACGACGCCTCGCGCGAGCACCCCTCGCGCACGCTCGTGGTCATCAAGCGGGTCTCCCGCACCCCGCGCGACCGTACGACGTCCCGGCTGGACGCCGAGGTGCGGGTGGGCGCGGACGCGGGCACAGGCGAGACGGTCGTGCTGCGGCTGTACGGCGAGGTCGCCGACCACGCCGACTCGGTCGTGCTGCCGCTGCTGCTGCCGGACGCCCCGGTCGTGGTGTGGTGGCCGGTGAACGCGCCGCTGGACCCGGCGAAGGACCCGCTGGGCGCGCTGGCCCAGCGCCGGGTCACCGACACCTATGCCGCCGAGCAGCCGGTGCGGGAGCTGTCTGCCCGCGCCGCGGCCTACACGCCCGGTGACACCGACCTGTCCTGGACCCGGATCACGCCGTGGCGCTCGATGCTCGCGGCGGCCCTGGACCAGGTCACGTGCGAGGTGCGGGGCGTCGAGGTGGAGGGTGAGGAGTTCAACCCGAGCTGTGAGCTGCTGGCGATGTGGCTCGCGGACCGGCTGGACGTCCCCGTCAAGCGCCTCCGGTCCTCCGGTCCCGGGCTGACGGCCGTCCGCATGGACACCTCCTGCGGCCCGATCGTCCTGGACCGCGCGGACGGCTCGCTGGCCACGCTGTCCATCGAGGGCCAGCCGGCCCGTGCGGTGGCGCTCAAGCGGCGGGAGACCGCCGAGCTGATCGCGGAGGAGCTGCGCCGGCTCGACCCGGACGACACCTACGCGTCGGCGCTGCGTTACGGCGTGGAGCGGCTGAACCCGGTCCCGGCACAGCAGGCGGCCGAGCCTGTCGCCGAGCCGGAACCGGTGGAGGAGGCGGCCAAGGCGCCCGCGAAGAAGGCGGCGGCCAAGACGGCCAAGAAGGCTCCGGCACGGAAGGCGGCGGCGAAGTGAGCGTCCCCCAGCTGGTCGTCCACCGCGACAAGGAACTGATGGCGCAGGCCGCCGCGGCCCGCCTCATCACGAAGATCGTGGACGCGCAGGCCTCCCGGGGCAGCGCGTCCGTGGTCCTCACCGGCGGCCGCAACGGCAACGGCCTGCTGGCCGCGCTCGCGGCGGCGCCCGCGCGGGACGCCATCGACTGGGGCCGGCTCGACCTGTGGTGGGGCGACGAGCGCTACCTCCCCGAGGGCGACCCCGAGCGCAATGTCACGCAGGCCCGCGCGGCCCTGCTGGACGCCGTACCGCTGGACCCGGAGCGCGTGCACGCCATGCCCGCCTCCGACGGCCCGTTCGGTGCGGACGTCGAGGCGGCGGCGGAGGCGTACGCGGCGGAGCTGGCGAAGGCGGCCGGGCCGGAGAACCATGGCTCGGTACCCACCTTCGACGTGCTCATGCTGGGCGTCGGCCCGGACACCCATGTGGCCTCGCTCTTCCCGGAGCTGCCGGCCGTACGGGAGACCGAGCGCACGGTGGTCGGCGTCCACGGCGCGCCCAAGCCCCCGCCGACCCGGATCTCCCTCACTCTCCCGGCGATCCGCGCGGCCCGCGAGGTCTGGCTGCTCGCGGCCGGCGAGGACAAGGCGGAGGCCGCGGCCATCGCCCTGTCGGGCGCGGGCGAGATCCAGGCCCCGGCGGCGGGCGCGTACGGCCGTTCCCGGACGCTGTGGCTCCTGGACTCGGCGGCGGCTTCGCAGCTGCCGAGGTCGCTGTATCCGCCGGCGTCGCCGTGAGCCTCGGCTGAGCGGGGGGCGGCGGGGTTTCGACCCCGCCGCCCCATTTTTTCGTAAGGGCGCCGACCGGTGCTTTCCTGAGGTCACCAGCCGGCGCGGCGCACGGCGCTGACCCGGTCCGGCCCGCCGTCGAGCTCGCCCCGGCGGCGCAGTTCCGCGAGGTCCGCGGCCAGGCGGTCCCGGATGTCCTTGCCGGTGCGGCGCCAGCCGAAGAACTCGCAGGCCTGCTTGATCAGTTCGTCCTCGGACATGCCGGGGCATTCGGCGGCCAGCTCGTACAGCACCCGGTGCCGCTCGGCCGGTGCGATGTGGAGGACCTTGCGGGGTGGAGTGCCGTCCTCCGGGTGCCGCGCCTTCACCTCGTCCCGGGCCGTCACGTCGTAGAAGGCGTCGTCCGCGCGGACCTGTCCGGAGCGGACCAGGGTGCGGGCCACCTCTCGGACGTTGTCCCGGATGCGGTTGCCGGCGCGGCCGACGCCCCAGGCCTCGCGTGCCCGCTGGACCAGCAGGTCCTCGTGGATCGGGCCCTCGGTGTCGATGATCTGCGCCAGTACCTTGCGCAGCGCGGGCCGGGCCTCCGGTGTGTGCAGTTCATGGCGGGGCACGACCGTGACGGCACTGGTCCGGTAAGGGACGCTCCACTCGCGTGCGGTCCCGGTGTCCACGGGCACGCGTTCGTACTCCACCTTCGTCTGCCGCGGGATGCGGCCGTGCTCGTCGCCGCCCGAGGGCGGTGCGGTGTGCGCCTCCTCCCCCGCGGCGGGCCGCGGCGTGGCCGGCGCCGTGGTGAGCGGACCTTGGGCGACGGCCTGTTCGACCGCTTCCCGCAGACGCAGTTCGGCGGCCGGCCGGCCTCGGTACCAGTCGGTGCCCCAGATGCGGTGCAGCCGCCAGCCGAGCCCGTTCAGGACCTGTTCGCGCAGCCGGTCCCGGTCCCGGGCGGCCTTGGCGGAGTGGTACATGGCCCCGTCGCACTCGACGCCGAGGGCGAAGGCGCCGGGCAGCTCCGGGTGGCGTACGCCCAGGTCGATGCGGTAGCCGGCGACACCGACCTGGGGCTGCACCTGGTAGCCCCAGCCGCGCAGCACCGCGAGGACGGACTCCTCGAAGGGACTCTCCGGCTCGGCGTCGGTCTGCACGACGTCCCGGGCGAGGATCGACGGGCCGTTCTCGGCGTAGTCGAGGTAGCGCTTCAGGTACTGCACGCTGTCGTTGGGGCTGTCCGGCAGGCCGGCGGCGCGGAAGGAGGCCACGACCTCCATGCGGTACCGGGCGCGGGTCACGGCCACGTTGAGGCGGCGCCATCCTCCGCTCTTGTTGATCGGGCCGAAGTTGAGCCCCACCCTGCCGTGTTCGTCGGGGCCGTAGCCCACGGACATGATCATCACATCGCGCTCGTCGCCCTGTACCGACTCCAGGTTCTTGACGAAGAATCCGTCGAGGCGGTCCTCGGTGAAGCAGTGGTCGAGGTCGGGGCGGGCCAGCCGGGCCTGCTGCACGGCCTGGTCGATGGCGGAGGCCTGGGCCTGGGAGAGCGCGACGACGCCGAGGCTCTTGCCGGGGCGGGTGTCGAAGTGGTGCAGGACCCGGCGGGCGACGAACTCCGCCTCCTCGCGGTTGTCCCGGCGCCGTCCCCGGTCGTAGACGCCGTCGGTCTTCAGGAAGGCGACGCCGACGTCGTTGCCCTCGTCGAGGGCCCCGGGGAAGGTGATCATCGAGTTGTCGTAGAACTCGTGGTTGCTGAAGGTGATCAGGTTTTCGTGGCGGCTGCGGTAGTGCCAGCGCAGCGGCAGTTCCCGCATGGCGCCAGCCTTGCAGGCCTGCAGCAGGGACTCGAAGGAGTCCGGGACGTCCTCGGCGTACTCGTCGGAGTCGTCGTCGACGGAGGAGTCGAAGAAGGAGGTCGGCGGCAACTGCCTGTCGTCACCGGCGACGATCAGCGTACGGCCCCGGTAGATGCAGTTGACCGCGTCGCTGGGGCGGACCTGGGAGGCCTCGTCGAAGACGACGACGTCGAACTGGAAGTCCGGTGGCAGGAACTGGCTGACCGTCAAGGGACTCATCATGAAGCACGGCTTGACGGCCTGCACGACTTCGCGGGCTCTGCCGAGCAGTTCACGCACCGGCATGTGCCGCGTCTTCTTCTCGGCCTCCCGGATGACGACGGCCGCACCGCCACCGCCGAAGCTGCGGGGCCGGCGCTTGTTGCACGCCTCGGTCACCGCTCCCCCGGCGGCCGCGATCAGCCGCCGGTCGGCCTCCTGGAAGTCGGCCACGCGCGCGTCCAGGTCCTCGGCGCGGGTGCTGCGCAGGCGCGGGTCGGTGGCGAGGACGCCGTCCGCCCAGGCGCGCAGCAGCGCCTGCTCGACGATGTCCGGCAGGCGCCGCGGGTCGAGGCCGCGCTCGGCCGCGCCCGCGACCAGGCCGTCCGCCCCGTGCCGGGCGAGGACGGCGAGCCCGTCGCAGTGGGCGCGCCACACCTCGGGGCCCTCCGGATCGGCGAGCAGGGTGTCGATGGCCTGCTCGGCCTGGTCCAGGGGACCGAGCAGGGAGGGCGACAGCCGGGTGCGGCCGGCCGTGTCGAAGAGGTCGAGCAGGTCCGTCACTGCTCGGTTCCAGCGCTCGGCCCGGGTCTCGGCGGCCGCACACCAGGCACCGAGCGACCTGCGGACCTGCTCGGCGAGCAGAGCGGGGAGCTGGTCGGGTTCGGCCTGGTCGGCCAGTCGGTCCGCGAGCAGGTCGCGGCGCTGGGCATCCCGGCCGAGCGTCTCGATGCGGTCGGCCGTCGCCAGGGCCCGGTCCAGCTCCTCGTACGCGTCCGGGGTGTGCGGCGTGTACCTGCCGAGCAGGGCGGTGTGCGCCCCGGTCAGGCGCGTCACCTCGGCGGCGGCCTGCTGCCAGGCCAGCGCCTGCTCCAGCCGGCCGGCCAGCGCCTTGTCCCAGGTGCCGGTCCTGGTCAGGTCGGCCACTCGCCGGCGGTCCTCCTTGTACTGTGCCGAGAAGCGGGCCATGAGGCCGCGGTGCTCCTCGGCGAAGCGTCGTACCAGGGCGGGCAGGTCGGTGGCGGTGAGGATCTGTTCGCCGAAGACGTCCTCGGCCGCCGCTCGGGCCGCGGCCTGCGCGTCGAGGGCCGTACTCAGGTCGCGGGCCGCCGCGTGGGCGCGGCGCAGGGTGTCGGTGTCGAACCAGCCGTGGAGCGGGCGGTGGCCGTCCGTCGTCAGGTCGGCCAGCTCGCACAGGGCGTACGCGGTCTCGGCGCGATCGGGCTTCGGCATGCCGAGCAGGTCGGCGAGCTGGGCGACCTGAGTGGTGACGTCCTCCGGCAGGCCGCCGTCCTCCTGCTCTGCCGGACGGCCGGCGAGCCCGGCCCGCAGGCCGCGCACGAGCTGCTGGACCTCACGCACCGAGCGGGGCTCGTCCTGGGTGGCGGCGAAGGGGCGGCGTCCGGCCGCCGTCAGCAGGGCGCCGAGGGCGTCGGCGGCCTCGGCGACCACCTGGTGCGCGGAGCCGCCGGCCAGCCCGCGCCAGGGGAAGGACTCGCCCTCGGCGGCGGGGCGCCAGGCACGGGCGACCGTCTGGGCGGCGGCGGCGAGTTCCTGCAGGGCGCCGGCGGTCAGGGTGCGGACGACCTTGGCGTTCTCCGTGCCCAGCGGCAGGCCGGGGGTGTCGGACTGCTCCAGCAGCACCAGGCGGCCGAGGACGTCGTGCAGGCTGCGCCCCAGGGGTTCGCGGGTCTCGTTCATGGCAGCGGCGTACGCGGACAGGTCCGCGCGCAGCTTCCGGGCGCGCGCCAGCTCGTGCTCGGCGGCTCCGGTGACCCGGGCCTCGGTGGTGAGCACCCGGGCGAGTTCGGTGGCCACCGCCTTCTTGCTCGTGTCACCGCTGTGCAGGGCCATGACGAAGTCACCGAGCCCGACCCCGCGCAGCCGGTTGCGTACGACGTCGAGGGCGGCGGCCTTCTCACTGACGAACAGCACGCTGCGGCCGGCGTGCATGAGTGCGGCGATGAGGTTGGTGATGGTCTGGCTCTTGCCGGTGCCGGGCGGGCCGCTCATGACGAAGGACCGGTCGTCGAGGGCCGCGGCGATGCACTGCCGCTGTGAGGCGTCGGCGTCGAGGACGAGCGGGGTCTGCTCGGGCAGCTGGATGTCGTCGATGCGGTCCGCGTCGGGGGGTTCGAAGTCGATCAGGTCGTCGGGCAGGCCCACGTCGGGCCCGAGGGCGACGGCCCGCACCAGCGGATGGCCGAGGATCCGTTCCTCGTTCTGCTGGAGGTCCTGGTACATCGCCTCGCGGTGGGAGGCGAACAGCCCGAGGACCACGCGCTCCTCGACCGCCCATCCCTGCAGCCCGGCCGCGACCGATCGGGCCGCCGCGAGGACGCCGGGCAGGTCGGCAGCGTCGGTCGCGGTGACGGGTGTCCAGTCGACGCCGAGCCGGTCCAGTTTCACCGCGAGCGCGGGGTTGTGGATGCGCTCCTGGTCCTCCGCCGGGTGCAGGCGGTAGCTGCGATTGCCGTCCCTGCGCAGTTCGACGGGTACCAGGAGCAGGGGCGCGGCGCTGCTCTCGTGGGCGTCGGCCTCGCGCCAGTCGAGTATGCCGACGCCCAGCCAGAGCACCCACAGGCCGTAGTCGTTGTACATCTGGCCGGACTTCTGGCGCAGTTGGTAGAGCGAGGAGTCCAGCGCCGCCTGGGTGGTCTTCTGGGTGACCAGTCCCGGGCGGTGCGGCCGGCCGGTGCTCCCGTCCACCGTGTCGCCGGCCTTCTCCAGGCCCACGCCCTGCGTCTTCTCCGGGACCGGCGCGAACTCCCATCCCCTGGCCAGGTCCGCGAGCAGCGCGTCGGCGCCGGGCGAGTGGATCTCCAGCGTGGCCGTTCTGGTATGCCGGAAGTTCAGCAGCCGGTTGCGCCCGCCCATGTCCAGCAGAGAGTTCCGCCATCCGTCGAGGACGGTCTTCATCATGGTCTGGGGCTGCTGGGCCATGCCGTGGATACCTCCTGAGCGGGCGCAGGGGCGACCACCCTCCCCGGCCCCCCTGGAGGTATCTCCCTATCAGCTCACGCCATCTGACACGCCGGTTGATCACCCAATGGTATGAATCCGTTGTGTAGCAGGCGTGTGCATGATGCGTGATTCCGCTGCGCTCACTTGACGGATCCCGCCATCACCCCCTGTACGAAGTGCCTCTGGAAGGCGAAGAACACCACCACCGGCACGATCAGGGACAGGAACGCGCCCGGGGCCAGGACGTCGATGTTGCTGCCGAACTGGCGGATCTGGGACTGGAGTTCCACGGTCAGGGGCTGGGCGGAGCTGTCGGCGAAGAGCAGGGCGACCAGCATGTCGTTCCAGACCCAGAGGAACTGGAAGATCGCGAGGGAGGCGATCGCGGGGCGTCCCACCGGCAGGACCAGTCGGGTGAAGATACGCCACTCGCTGCCGCCGTCCATCCGCGCCGCCTCCAGCATCTCCTTCGGCATCTCCGCGAAGTAGTTGCGCAGCAGGAACACCGCGAAGGGCAGGCCGTAGGCGACGTGGAAGAGGACGACACCGGGGATGGTGCCGAACAGGCCCAGCGCGCCGAAGAGTTTGGCCACCGGCAGCAGGCCGATCTGCACCGGCACCACCAACAGGGCCACCACCAGCAGGAAGAGCGGCTCCCTGAGCGGGAAGTCCAGCCAGGCGAAGGCGTATCCGGCGAGGGCCGCGAGACCCACGACGAGCGTTGTGGCCGGCACCGAGATCAGTACCGTGTTCCAGAAGGCCTGGGTCATGCCGGAGTTCTTCAGCAGGGCCGAGTAGTTGTCGAAGGACAGCTGCCCGGGGCTCGTCAGGGCCGTCCACCAGCCGCCCTTCGCGGTGTCCTGGGACGACCGCAGCGAGGACACGAACAGTCCCGCCAGCGGGGTCAGCCAGACCAGGCCGATCACCACCAGGAAGGCCTGGACCAGGCCGTTGCCGAGCCCTCTCCTGACCGTGTTCATCGCTGACTCCTTCTGAATCGGCGGACGTTAAAGACCATCGCGGGAATCACCAGAAGCAGGAGCAGGACGCCCAGGGCACTGCCGAGGCCCTGGTTGTTGCCGCCCCCGAAGGACACCAGCCACATCTGGGTCGCGAGGACGGTGGCGTCCTCCTGCACCGGTCCGGGCGCGATGATGTAGACGAGGTCGAAGACCTTCATCACGTTGATCACGAGGGTCACGAAGACGACCGTCAGCACGGGGGCCAGCAGCGGCACGGTGATCCGGCGGAAGATCTGCCACTCGTTCGCGCCGTCCATCCGGGCCGCCTCCAGCGCGTCCCGGGGCAGGGTGGACAGCCCCGCGCCGATCAGCACCATCGCGAAGCCGGTCCAGATCCACAGGTAGGCGCCGATGATCGCCGGTGTGACGAGGGCCGGGCCGAGCCAGGAGACGCCCTGGTAGGGCTGGGCGAAGTTGGACTTCGGCAGCTTCACCGTGTACGAGCCCGCGCGCAGCCCGGACAGGCGGAAGGAGCCGTCGGCGGCGGTCGTGGCGCTCGCGACCGTCCGGCCGTCGCGCAGCGCCTGGACCGTCATCCCGGGCAGGCCGCTCTCCTTCGGGTCGACCTTGCCCGGCCGGCCGCCCCCGCCGGGGGTGAAGTCCAGGTAGACGACTCCGCGCAGTTCACCGGGGGCGGCCTGCCGCGCGGCCGCCGGGTACGCGGGCGCGGCGTGCTTCGGCAGGTCCTTGGGCAGGACGCCGACCATGGGGAGCGCCACGGACCGGCCGGTGGAGGCGGTCGTACGGTACGAGCCGTCCCCGTCCTGGGTCAGCAGTCCGGCGCGCCCGCGGGCCGTCGGGTAGGCCGACGTGCCCTGGAAGGCGTCGTGGACGGAGACGACGGCCGCGTTGAGCACGCCCTTGTTCGGGTCCTCGTCGTAGGCGAGGCGGAAGATGATGCCGGCGGCGAGGAAGGACACCGCCATCGGCATGAAGAGCAGGAGTTTGAAGGCGGTGGCCCAGCGCACCTTCTCCACCAGCACGGCCAGGATCAGGCCGAGGCCGGTCAGCAGGGCCGGGGCCACGACGACCCAGATGGCGGTGTTGCGGATGGCCTTCAGGGTGGCCGGGTCGCGGAACATCTCGGTGTAGTTGCCGGCGCCGACGAACCGGGTGCCGGAGGCGTCGAAGAGGCTGCGGCCGACGGAGAACAGCACCGGGTAGACGACGAGCGCACCGAGCAGGAGCAGCGCCGGGAAGACGAAGAGCAGGGCGATCAGCCGGGCGCGCCGCCGGCCGCGGCGCCCGCGCGCCACGCCGGCGGCCCACGGGCCCGCCTGCTGTTTCAGATGAGTGGTGGCGGTCATGATGCTGCCGTTCAGCCCTGGTAGGCCTTGGCCGCCGCGGCTTCGAGCCGCTCCGCGGTGCCCTTCGGGTCCGACGGGTCGCGCAGGAAGTCCTGGAGCAGCTTCCACTCCCCCGCGCCCTTGGTGCCGCCGAAGGCGGCGGGCGCCTGGTCGGACATGTCGAAGCGGACCGAATCGCCCGCGTCGACCAGGGACTTGGCGGTGGCCCGGGTGACGTCGTCGCCGTACGCCGAGAAGTCGAGCTTCTTGTTCGGGGACAGGAAGCCGCCCGCCTTCGCCCAGACGGCTGCCGCCTCGGGGGTGGCCAGGTACTCCAGGAGCTTCATGCCGGCCGTGGCGTTCTTGCCGTCCTTGAGGACGACGGCCGCGTCACCGCCGCTGACCACCGGTGCCGTGCCGCCGTCGACCGCCGGGAAGGGGAAGAAGTTCGCGTCCTTGCCGATGGTCTTCCCGAACTGGTCGTGGGCGACCCCGGCCACGAAGTCGCCCTCGTAGACCATGCCGGCCTCGGGCTTGGGGCCGAACACCTTCTCCACCGAGCTGGGGAAGTCGGTGTTCAGGGCCTCCTTCTGGCCGCCCGCGACGAGCTGCTTGTCCTTGAACAGCTTGCCGAGGGTGGTGAGCGCCCGGACGACGGAGGGGTCGGTCCACGTGAGCCGGTGGGCGGCGAGGGCGTCGTACTTCTCGGGTCCGGCCTGGGAGAGGTAGATGTTCTCGAACCAGTCGGTGAGGGTCCAGCCGTCCTCACCGGCGACGGAGAAGGCGGCGAGCCCGGAGTCGGAGACGGTGTGCCCGGCCTTCAGCATCTCGTCGTACGTCGTCGGCGGCTTGACCCCGGCCTGGGCGAGCGCGTCGGGGCTGTACCAGACGGTGGACTTGTGGGCGGCCTTGAAGTAGAGGCCGTACAGGGTGCCGTCGACGCTGCCGTACTTCCGCCACACGGGCGCGTAGTCGGCGTCGACGGTCTGCCGGGCAGTGCCGGACAGGGGCTTCAGCCAGCCTTTCTTCGCGAACTGCTGGAGGACGCCGACCTGCGGGACCATCACGACGTCGGGGGCGTCGCCGCCCTCGATCTTGCTGCCGACGACGGTGGAGACGTTGTCACCGGTGGACACGAACCGGGTCTTGGCGCCGGTCTTCGCGGTGAACGCGTCCAGCACCTTCTGGAAGTTCTTCTGCTCGGCTCCGGACCAGACGCCGGCCACGGTGACGGTCTGGCCGCTGAGCGCCTTGTCACCGCCGCCGGCCGAGACCGGCCCGCCGCCACAGGCGGTGGCGCCGAGCGCGAGGGCGAGGGCGGTGCAGCTGGTGAGCAGGGTGGTACGGCGTCGCATCATCGTCGATGTCCCTTCAAAAGGTGGTTGATCAGAGGTCGCTGAGCCACCAGGCGGCCGTGGAGCCGGGCAGGACGCCGGGCGGGCAGGGGCCGCTGGACAGCAGGGGGGTGCCGGAGACCGGCGCGGGGGCGGGGGCCGTGGTGAAGTTGACGGCGCAGA
Organism: Streptomyces camelliae; assembly: GCF_027625935.1. Classification (NCBI taxonomy): domain Bacteria; kingdom Bacillati; phylum Actinomycetota; class Actinomycetes; order Kitasatosporales; family Streptomycetaceae; genus Streptomyces; species Streptomyces camelliae. The sequence goes on along the minus strand of NZ_CP115300.1, from coordinate 6,940,522 downwards.
CCAGGTCGTCGCCGCGGGCGAAGGCGAGGACCCCGGGCGGGGTGTCCAGCCAGCGCAGCGTTCCCTCGCCCAACTGCGGGAGAGAACGCCGTAGTTGCAGGCCTTCGCGGTACAGGTGCCAGAAGGAGCGGGTGTCGGCGAGGGCGCGGTCGGTGGCGTGCTCGGCGAACCAGTCGGGCTGCGGCAGCCAGGGCCGCACGCCCTCCGCGCCGGAGGTGAAGCCGAACGGCGAGGCCTGCCCGGACCAGGGCAGCGGCACCCGGCAGCCGTCCCGGACGCGGGCACGGCTGCCGGTGCGCCGGAAGATCGGGTCGGTGAGGACGTCGTCGGGCAGGTCGACGACCTCGGGCAGGCCCAGTTCCTCGCCCTGGTAGATGTACGCGGCTCCGGGCAGCGCCAGCATCAGCAGCGCGGCGGCGCGGGCACGGGCGGCGCCGAGGCCGCTGCCCTCGGGAGCGGGTTCGCCGTAGCGGGTGACGGTGCGGACCTGGTCGTGGTTGTTGAGGACCCAGGTGACCGTGGAGCCGGTGCCGGCGATGTCCTGCATGGCCTCGGAGATGACCTTGCGGAAGGCGTCGGCGTCCCAGGGGGCGCCGAGCAGGTCGAAGAAGAAGGCCTGGTGGAGTTCGTCCGGGCGGACGTACAGGGCGTGTTCGCGGGCGGTGGGCACGGAGACCTCGCCGACGAGGAGGCGTTCGCGGCCGTCGCGCTCCCGGTACTCCTCGCATGTCGCGCGCCAGCGCCGCCATGTGCCATGCACCTCGGGCTGGTTCCAGGCGAGCGGGTTGACCGAGTCGCGGGTGCGGGCGTCGGCCTCGGGGTCGTCGGAGTCGGGCAGTTCGGGGTGCTTGAACAGGCCGGCGGCGACGTCGATGCGGAAGCCGTCCACGCCCCGGTCGAGCCAGAAGCGCAGGGTCCGGTCGAACTCGGCGGTGATCTCGGGATTGCGCCAGTTCCAGTCGGGCTGTTCGGGCGTGAACATGTGCAGGTACCACTGGCCGTCGCCGACCCTGGTCCAGGCGGGGCCGCCGAACATGGCGTGCCAGTTGTTGGGCGGCTCGCTGCCGTCCGGGCCGCGCCCGTCGGCGAAGTGGAAGCGGGCGCGGGCCGGGCTGCCGGGCGCACTGTCCAGCGCCTCGCGGAACCAGGGGTGCTCGCTGGAGCAGTGGTTGGGGACGATGTCAAGGAGCACCTTGATGCCGAGCCGGTGGGCGGCCGCCATCAGCAGGTCGAACTCGGCGAGGTCGCCGAAGAGCGGGTCGACCCCGCGGTAGTCGGCCACGTCGTAGCCGTGGTCGTGCTGCGGCGAGGGATAGAACGGGCTCAGCCAGATCCCGTCCACGCCCAGCTTCTTCAGGTACGGCAGCCCGGCCCGGACGCCGGCCAGATCGCCGACGCCGTCACCGGTGCTGTCGAGAAAGCTGCGGACGTAGACCTGGTAGATCACCGCGTCACGCCACCAGTGGTACTTACTCAGCATGCATGCATGTTAGGTAGGCGTGTCGCGAGGGTGTCAATGAAAAGAACGGAAGCTACTGGACAGTTGGGGTCGTAAATACGGACTTATCTGTGCATCCTGAGCAGAGATGAGACGTCCGCGTTACTTAACAAGTAACTAGCGCGAGGGGTCGAGAGACTATCGGCGGGCGATGGCGTCGAGCTCGCGCGCCAGCCGTCGTACGGCCTGCTCGGGCGTCTCGCGTCCGGTCAGAGCGCCGTGCACCACCGCCTGCACCACCAGACTGACCTGGTCGTAGTGCGCGCTCTTGGGGCGCGGCGCGGCGGTGAGCACGGCGGTGCGCAGGGTCTGCAGATAGGGGAACTGCCGGATCAGCGCGGGATCCTGGTACAGCGCGGCGCGTACGGGCGGCAGCGCGCCCCGGACGAGCACCTGGCGCTGCACCTGCGCGCTGGTGAGGTAGGCGATCAGGCGTGCGGCCGAATCGGGATGCCGGGCATGGGTGTTGACCGCGAGGTTGGAGCCGCCGAGGACGCTCGTCCCCGGTCCGTCGGGCCCGGGCAGCGGTACGGCGCCGATCTTCCCGGCGACCTTGGAGCCCTTGGCGGAGGCCACGGCGTAGGCGTAGGGCCAGTTGCGCAGGAAGAGCAGCTTTCCGTCCTGGAAGGCCTGCTTGGACTCCTCTTCCTTCCAGGTCAGCGCCTGTTTCGGGATCCAGCCCTCGCGGACGCCGCGGGCGAGGAAACCGATGCCCTCGCGGGCGGCGGCCGAGTCGACGGTGACGCGGGTGCCCTCGTCGCCGAGGATGCTGCCGCCCGCCGAGTACACGGCCTCGGCCGCGTTGACGGTGAGGCCCTCGTAGGGCAGGAACTGGCCCGCGTAGCCGTCGAGGTGGTGCTTCGGCGCGACGCTCTTCGCATCGCGCTCCAGCTCGGTCCAGGTGCGCGGCGGCGGCACGCCCTCCTCGGCGAGGACGTCCTTGCGGTAGAGGAGGAGTCCGGCGTTCGTGACGTACGGGACCGCGTACAGGCGTCCGTCGTAGGTCGCCGTGTCCACGACCGGGGGCAGGAAGCTCTTGAGGGGGAAGCGGTCGCGGGGCAGCGGGCGGATCCAGCCGGCCGCCGCGAACTCCGAGGTCCAGTTGACGTCGATGTTGAGGACGTCGAAGCGGCTCCGGTCGCCGCCGCGCAGGTCGGTCGTCATCTGCGCATACGTCTCGTCGGCCGAGTCCGGCAGCTCGACGAGGGTGACTTTCTCGCCGGGGTGGGTGCGGTTCCAGCCCTGGAGCAGCGGGCCGAGATAGCCGGTGAGGTCGCCGGCGGTGGCCAGGGTGAGCGGGCCGCGCCCACCACCCGCGCCCTCGTCGGCGCCGATGCCGGAGGTGACGTACCCGGTCATGATCACGACGAGGACGAGGAGGCCCCTACCGGCGGCGCGTATCCACCGCATAGGTTCCTCCTTGCACACCGGCTCCGGGCACCCTCGCCCGGGGTCAGAGGCCATGTATACCTGTTAGGTATGCGGGATACTAGGGCCTGGAGCACATGGTGACAGGACAGGAGGACAGCTCGCGTGCGCCTTGCCCTCCTGGCACTCCTCGCCCGCGGCCCGGCCCACGGCTATGAGCTGAAGCAGGACCTTGAGCAACTGCTGGGCTCCGCGTACCCTCAGCCGAACGTCGGCCAGATCTACGTCACCCTCGGCCGCCTGGAGAAGTCCGGGCTCATCGAGGGCGAGGACGTCGAGCAGTCCAGCCGGCCCAACAAGAAGGTCTACCACCTCACCGACGCCGGGCGGGAGGCGCTGCACGCCTGGTTCGAGGAGACCGAGGACGAGCCGCGGGTGCGGGACGAGTTCTTCATGAAGCTCGCCCTCGCCTCGCAGACCGGTCTCGCCGACCAGATCGCCCTCATCAACAAGCAGCGGCGCCAGTACCTCAACACCATGCGCACCCTGTCGAAACTGGCCGCGGCCGAGGACCGGGACAACCGAATCGCCCATCTGCTGATCGAGGGCGCGATGCTGCATCTCCAGGCCGACCTCGACTGGCTGGAACGGTGCCAGGAGGAACTGGAATGAGCGAGGACACTGTCCCGGTCCTTCGGGCCGCGGGCCTGGTCAAGACCCACCACGGCGAGGGCGCGCCCGCGCACGCCGTCCGCGGGGTCGACCTGAGCGTGGCCCGGGGCGAGTTCGTGGCGATCACCGGCCCGTCCGGCGCCGGGAAGTCGACGCTGCTGCACCTGCTGGGCGGGCTGCAGCGGCCGGACGAGGGCAGCATCTGGCTGGACGGCCGGTGCACGGACTCCTTCAGCGAGGCTCGCTGGGCGGTGGAGCGACGGAAGTCCATCGGTTTCGTCTTCCAGTTCTTCAACCTGGTGTCGAACCTGTCCGTCGCCGACAACGTCGAACTGCCCGCCCTGCTGGCCGGAGTCCCACCGAAGCGGGCCCGTGCCGAGCGCGAGACGCTCCTGGCCGAGCTGGGGCTGGAGGGCAAGGAGCGCAGCATGCCGGGCGAGCTGTCCGGCGGTGAGCAGCAGCGGGTCGCCCTCGCCCGGGCGCTGGTCAACCATCCGCCGCTGCTGCTGGCCGACGAGCCCGCGGGCAGCCTCGACAGCAAGGGCACGCGCGAGGTGATGCGGCTGCTGTCCCGCTTCCACGGGCGCGGCCAGACGATCGTGCTGGTCACGCATGACGCCCGGTTGGCGAGCGCCGCCGACCGGGTGGTCAGCTTCTTCGACGGCCGGATAGCCGACGACGCCACCCTGGACGACACGCCGGCCCGCCCGAGCGGCATCTCCGGTGTGCTGGAGCTGAAGGACTGACCGTGCTGGATCTCAGGGACGTGCGGGCCACCCTGCGCTGGGCACACTCCGATCTGCGCACGCATCGCGGCGAGGCGCTGTTCCTCGTGCTGGCCACCGCCGGCATCGTAACTTCGCTGCTGCTGGCCGCCGCCCTGTTCGGCTACGCCACCAACCCCTGGCAGCGGACCTTCGCCGAGGCGCGCGGGGCACATGTGTGGATCCACACCGCGTCGTCCGCGGACACCGGCGCACTCGCCCGGCTGGACGGCGTCACGTCCGTCGCCGGTCCCTATCGCACCGAGTCCGTCACCGTCGCCTCGCGCGGCACCCGCGCCTCCGTGGAGCTGCGCGGCACCCCGAAGCTGCCCTCCGTCGGACGGCCGCTGCTCACCGCCGGGCACTGGCTGGATCCGGCCGAGCCGGACGGCGTGGTGCTGGAGAGCGGCCTGGCCCGCGCCCTGCTGGCCGAGCCCGGAGACACCCTCGCGCTGCCCGGCACCGCCCGCACGCTGACCGTCGAGGGCATCGCCGACAGCGCCGAGCCCGGCTACAGCCCCGGTGAGCAGCCCGGCCTGGTCTGGGCGCTGCCGTCGGCGGTCCGGGCGCCCGGCGGCCAGGTCATCGGGCTGCGGCTCGGCGATCCGGCCGACACGGACTACGCGGTGCAGCGTGCCGTCACCGTGCTCGGCGCGGGCGCGGTCGGCCAGGTCTCCACCTGGCAGCAGGCGCGCGCCGCGGCACAGGGCGACAACCGGCTGCTCGGGCAGGTGCTCGGCCTGTTCGGGCTCGGCGCGCTGATCGCCGCCGGACTCGCCGTGCACGGGGCGATCGCCACCCGGATCCGCGGTCATCTGCGGGACCTGTCGGTGCTGAAGGCGATCGGCTTCACCCCTGGCCAGGTCGTACGGATCTTCCTGCTCCAGCACCTCGCCTACGCCCTGCTCGGTGCCGTGGCCGCCGCGGCGCTCACCGAGACGCTGGGCAGCCGGATCCCCGGGCGGCTCGGCGATGCCGTGGGCGTGTGGCAGGGGCTGCCGGGGCACGCCGTGGCGCTGCTGGTGGTGCCCGTGGGCGCGGTGCTGTTCATCGGTCTGACCACGGGCCTCGCGGCCTGGCGGGCCGGCCGGGTGCCGCCGGTTCCGGTGCCGCGCCCGGCCGTGGCAGCGGGCGGCCGGTTCACCGGCCCGGCCCGGCGGGCGCTCGGGCTGCGGCTGCCGGCCGCGCTGGTCCTCGGCTGCCACAAGGTCGTCACCGGGCGCGGACGGTCGCTGGCCACCGTGGCCCGGCTGGCCCTGCCGATGCTGCTGATCGTGGTGGCGCTCAGCGCGTGGACCACGATCGACCGCTTCCACACCAGCCCGGCCCGGGTCGGTCTGCCCACCTCGCTCACCGTCCGCACGGACGGGGTGCCGGCCCCGGCGCAGCTGCGGTCCCTACTGGCCGGCGACCCCCGCGTGGCCGCCGCCTATCCCGGGGTCGAGCTGGCCGCGCTGGTGCCCGGCCAGACCGGGACCATCGCCCTGCGCGGCCTCGGCACCGACACCCGGCCCTACCCCTGCGCCCTCGCCGAGGGCCGGGCCGCGCACGGACCGGACGAGGCGGTGGCCGGGCAGGGGCTGCTGGACCTGCTGCACGCGCGGGTCGGCGACTGGGTGCGGATGATGGTCGGCGACCGGCCGCAGATCCTGCACATCGTCGGCCGCAGCATCGAACCGCAGAACACCGGCCGGGTCGTGACGGCCTCCCTGGACACCCTCCGCGAGAACGACCCGGGACTCGCCCCGGCCTTCTACGAGCTGCGGCTGCGCCCCGGCACCGACCCGCACCGCGTGGCCGCCGCGCTCACCGCGGCCGGCCGGGGCCACCTGGACGTGCACGCCGTGCCGAACCCGGCCGACGGGCTGTCCCCGCTGCGCGGTGTCGTCGCCGGCCTGATCGCCGTGCTCGCCCTCATCGGGCTGGTCGAGCTGCTGACCGCGATCGGCGGCAGCGTCCGCGAGGGCGAGCGGGACGTGCTCGCCCTGAAGGCGATCGGCATGTCCCCACGGCAGATCACCGCCATCACCGTGACGGCGACGAGCTGTACGGCCCTGGCCGCGACGCTCGCCGCCACGGCCCTCGGCCTGCCGCTGGCCCGCCGGCTCATCGACGCCCAGGGCGCCTCCAGCGGCATCGGCGCGGGGATCGCCCAGTCACCGTCGCCCGGGCTGCTGCTCGCGCTGGGCTCGGCCGCCGTGCTGGGTGCGGCCGCGCTCGCCGCACTCCCCGCCGCCCGCGCGGCACGCGGACGGCTCGCGGACACGCTGAGCGCGGTGGCCTGAGCGGGGCCCGGCCGTGCGCGGACCCCGCGGTCGACGACCGTGAGAGTTCCGGCCGTCCCAGGGCTTGCGTGCCGGTCAGCTACGGCCGCGCAGCTCGCGGTACTTGGCGACCAGTTCCCTGGTCGACGCGTCCAGGCCGGGCACCTCCGCGCCTTCCGTCAGCGCCGGTTCCACCCGCTTGGCGAGGACCTTGCCGAGCTCGACGCCCCACTGGTCGAAGGAGTCGATGTTCCACACGGCGCCCTGGACGAACACCTTGTGCTCGTAGAGGGCGACGAGCTGGCCGAGGACGGACGGGGTGAGTTCCCGGGCCAGGATGGTCGTGGTCGGCCGGTTGCCCTGGAAGGTCTTGTGCGGGACCAGTTCCTCGGCGACGCCCTCCGCGCGGACCTCCTCGGCGGTCTTGCCGAAGGCGAGGGCCTGGGTCTGGGCGAAGAAGTTGGCCATCAGCAGGTCGTGCTGCGCCTTGAGCCCGCCGCTCAGCTCGGCCACCGGTTCGGCGAAGCCGATGAAATCCGCCGGGATCAGCTTGGTGCCCTGGTGGATCAACTGGTAGTACGCGTGCTGCCCGTTGGTGCCGGGCGTGCCCCACACCACCGGCCCGGTCTGCCAGTCGACCTGCTTGCCGTCCCGCGCCACGTACTTGCCGTTGGACTCCATGTCCAGCTGCTGGAGATAGGCGGTGAAGCGGGAGAGATAGTGGCTGTACGGCAGCACCGCGTGCGACTGGGCGTCGTGGAAGTTGTCGTACCAGATGCCCAACAGGCCCAGCAGTAGCGGGACATTGGTCTCGGCGGGGGCGGTGCGGAAGTGGTCGTCGACCAGCCGGAAGCCGTCCAGCATCTCGCGGAAGCGGTCCGGGCCGACGGCGATCATCAGGGAGAGGCCGATCGCGGAGTCGTACGAGTAGCGCCCGCCGACCCAGTCCCAGAACTCGAACATGTTGGCCGTGTCGATGCCGAACTCGGCCACCTTCTCGGCGTTCGTGGACAGCGCCACGAAGTGCTTGGCCACCGCCGACTCGGCACCGAGCGCGTCCAGCACCCACTGCCGGGCGGAGGTGGCGTTGGTGATCGTCTCGATGGTGGTGAAGGTCTTGGAGGCGATGATGAACAGCGTCTCGGCCGGGTCGAGGTCGCGGGTGGCCTCGTGCAGGTCGGCGCCGTCCACGTTGGAGACGAAGCGGACCGTGAGGGCGCGGTCGGTGAAGGCGCGCAGCACCTCGTAGGCCATCGCGGGGCCGAGGTCGGAGCCGCCGATGCCGACGTTGACGACGTTCTTGATGCGCTTGCCGGTGTGGCCGGTCCAGGCGCCGGAGCGGACGCGGTCGGCGAAGTCGCTCATCTTGTCGAGGACGGCGTGCACCTTGGGAACGACGTTCTCACCGTCGACCTCGATCACCGCGTCCCGCGGGGCGCGCAGCGCGGTGTGCAGTACGGCGCGGTCCTCGGTGACGTTGATCTTCTCGCCGCGGAACATGGCGTCCCGCAGACCGAACACGTCCGTGGCGGCGGCCAGCTCGCGCAAGAGCCGCAACGTCTCGTCGGTGACCAGGTGCTTCGAGTAGTCGATGTAGAGGTCACCGACCTGGAGCGTGTACCCCGCGCCGCGCCCGGGATCGGCGGCGAACAGCTCCCTCAGATGGGTGTCGGCCAGCTCTTCGCGGTGCTTGGCGAGAGCGGCCCACTCGGGCGTCTGGTTGAGCCTGGTCCGGCCGTCTGCGTTCATGTGCGACCTCAGCCTTCCTTCGTGCACCTGTCCTGCTGCGTTCCTTGTCCCGCTGCCCGTCCCAACCTAGTTGATCAGGGCAGGGGAGGAGCGGACGCGACGCTGTCCACAGGGACAACAACAGGTACGTCCGGACGACTCCGGCCAGGCACCCTGGGGCGCCTGGCCGGCCGTAACTCCTAGATCTCGCCCCGCAGTTTGGCGAGCGCCTCGGCGAGGATCGCCTCGCCGTCCGCGTCGCTGCGCCGCTCCCGCACATAGGCGAGGTGCGTCTTGTAGGGCTCGGTGCGCGGCGGGTCCGGCGGGTTGTCCCGGTCCTGGCCGGCGGGGAAGCCGCAGCGCGGGCAGTCCCACGTGTCGGGCACCTGTGCGTCGCTGGCGAAGCTGGGCTGCGTCTCGTGCCCGTTGGAGCACCAGAAGGAGATGCGCAGACGCGGCGCGGACTCGCCACGCTCGGCCTCGCCCATCGGCCCCGCCCCGACCCGGCTTCCTCGGATCGCGTTGCCACTTGCCACGGTCGTAACTCCCTGCGTGATGGTGCCGCGAAGCGAGTCGGCGTTTCGCTTCGCTGCGAGCGCCTCAGTCTACGTAAGGCCCAACGCGCGTCCAGTCATTGGAGTTACAAGCCCCACACCCAGACGCAAGCCCCATGATAGGCCGCGCTCAGGAGCGCGTACCGAACATGGGGCCTTACGTACCGAATATGCGTGATGTGTGCGCTGTGCGGAAGCGTCAGCCGTTCGACTTCATCAGGATGCCGAGGACGATGATGCACGCGAACCACAGCAGGCCGATCACGATCGTGATCCGGTCGAGGTTGCGCTCGGCGACCGAGGAGCCGCCGACGGACGACTGCATGCCGCCACCGAACATGTCGGAGAGGCCGCCGCCCTTTCCCTTGTGCATCAGCACCAGCAGCATCAGCAGCAGGCTGAAGACGATCAGGGCGATCGAGAACCCCAAAACCACGGCTGGACCAACTTCCTCGGATTCGGATGGACGACGGGGGCACAGCACCTCGGCTGTGCCCCCGCAAGAGTACGACGTATCGCCGCTACCGCCTACTCACCGCGGGCGTCACTGATCGCGGAAGCGCACGATCTTGACGAACTCGTCGGCGTCCAGCGAGGCACCGCCGACCAGGGCGCCGTCGATGTCGGCCTGCGCCATGATCTCGGCGACGTTGCCCGCCTTGACGGAGCCGCCGTACTGGATGCGGATCTTGTCCGCCACGTCCTGCGAGTACAGCTCGGCGAGCTTGGCGCGGATGGCGGCGCAGACCTCCTGGGCGTCCTCGGCGCCGCAGACCTTGCCGGTGCCGATGGCCCACACGGGTTCGTAGGCGATCACGACGGTCTCGGCCTGCTCGGCCGGGAGGTCCTTCAGACCGCCCTCGACCTGGGCGAGGGTGTGGTCGACGTGGTTGCCCGCCTCGCGGACGTCCAGCTCCTCGCCGACGCACAGGATCGGGGTGATGCCGTGCTTGTAGGCGGCCTTGACCTTGGCGTTCACGAGCTCGTCGGTCTCGTGGTGGTACTGACGGCGCTCGGAGTGGCCGATGGCCACGAACGTGCACTTCAGCTTGGCGAGCATGGCACCGGAGATCTCCCCGGTGTAGGCGCCGGACTCGTGCTGCGAGATGTCCTGGGCGCCGTACTTGATCTTGTACTTGTCGCCCTCGACCACGGTCTGCACGGAGCGCAGGTCGGTGAAGGGCGGCAGGACGGCGACCTCGACGGCCTCGTAGTCCTTGTCGGACAGGGCGAAGGCGAGCTTCTGGACGTGTGCGATGGCCTCAAGGTGGTTGAGGTTCATCTTCCAGTTGCCCGCCATCAGCGGCGTGCGAGTGGTCATGCGGGGTCAGTCCTCCAGTGCGGCGAGGCCGGGGAGCGTCTTGCCCTCAAGGTATTCGAGGGAGGCGCCGCCACCGGTCGAGATGTGTCCGAACGCCTTCTCGTCGAAGCCGAGCGTACGCACGGCCGCGGCCGAGTCGCCGCCGCCGACGACGGTGAAGCCGTCCGAGTCGAGGAGGGCCTGGGCCACGGCCTGGGTGCCTCCGGCGTAGTCGGGGTGTTCGAAGACGCCCATGGGACCGTTCCAGAAGACGGTCGCGGCGTCGGTGAGCTTCGAGGCGTAGAGCTCTCGGGTCTTCGGGCCGATGTCCAGGCCCTCCTGGTCGGCGGGGATCTTGTCCGCGTCGACCACGGTGTAGTCGGCCGGCGCCTTGGTCTTCAGGTCCGGGAACTCCCGGGCGACCAGGACGTCGACGGGGAGCACCAGCTCGACGCCGTTCTTCTCGGCGCGCTCCATGTACTCCGTGACAGCCGGGATCTGGTCCTCCTGCAGCAGGGAGATGCCGACCTCGTAGCCCTTGGCCTTGAGGAAGGTGTACGCCATGCCGCCGCCGATGAGCAGGCGGTCGGCCTTGCCGAGCAGCTGGTCGATGACGGCGAGCTTGTCGGAGACCTTGGCACCGCCGAGCGCGACGACGTAGGGGCGCTGGACGTCCTCGGTGAGCTTCTTCAGGACGCCGACCTCGGTGGCGATGAGGTGACCGGCGTAGTGCGGCAGCCTCTTCGGCAGGTCGAAGACGGAGGCGTGCTTGCGGTGCACGGCACCGAATCCGTCACCGACGTAGACGTCGGCGAGGGCGGCGAGCCGGTCGGCGAACTCGCCGCGCTCGGTGTCGTCCTTGGACGTCTCGCCGGCGTTGAAGCGCAGGTTCTCGATGACCGCGACCTGGCCGGGCTGGAGGCCGTCGACGGCGTCGTGGGCGGCGGGGCCGACGGTGTCCTGGGCGAAGGCGACCGGGGCGCCGAGCAGTTCACCGAGGCGTTCGGCGGCGGGCAGCAGCGAGAACGCGGGGTCCGGGGCGCCCTTCGGGCGGCCCAGGTGCGAGGCGACGACCACCTTGGCGCCGGCGTCCGCCAGGGCCTTGACGGTGGGCAGGACGGCGCGGATACGGCCGTCGTCGGTGATGGTGGTGCCGTCCAGCGGCACGTTGAGGTCGGCGCGGACGAAAACCCGCTTACCGCTCACGCCGTCGGCGAGAAGTTCGTCGATCGTCTTCATTGAGTGGACTCCTGAGGAGGGCTCGTGGTGCACCTGATCGTAAAAGGACGTGGTCCGGGCGCAGGACAGGGCCCGGACAGCGCGGCGGTGCGCTGCCCGAGCCCTGCTCTCACTTCAAGACCTTGCTACGACGATCAGAGCTGGCCACCGACGAAGACCGTGAGGTCCACGAGGCGGTTGGAGTAGCCCCACTCGTTGTCGTACCAGCCGATGACCTTCACGTTCTTGCCCTCCTGGACCATGGTCAGGGAGGAGTCGAAGGTGCAGGACGCCGGGGCGTTGACGATGTCGGAGGAGACGATCTGGTCCTCGGTGTAGTCGAGGAGACCCTTCAGCTCGCCCTCGGCGGCCTTCTGGAAGGCGGCGTTGACCTCTTCCTTGGTGACCTCGCGGCCGAGCTCGACGACCAGGTCGGTGACCGAGCCGGTCGGGACCGGGACGCGCATGGCGATGCCGTCCAGCTTGCCCTTGAGCTGCGGCAGGACCAGGGCGGTGGCCTTGGCGGCACCGGTGGTGGTCGGGATGATGTTCTCGGCGGCGGCGCGGGCGCGGCGCAGGTCCTTGTGCGGGAAGTCCAGGATGCGCTGGTCGTTGGTGTACGCGTGCACCGTGGTCATCAGACCCTTGACGATGCCGAAGTTCTCGTCCAGGACCTTCGCCATCGGGGCCACACAGTTGGTGGTGCAGGAGGCGTTGGAGATGACGTGGTGGTTCGCCGCGTCGTACTTGTCCTGGTTGACGCCCATCACGATGGTGATGTCCTCGTCCTTGGCCGGAGCCGAGATGAGGACCTTCTTGGCGCCGCCGGCGAGGTGCTTCTCGGCGTCCGCCTTGTTGGTGAAGATGCCGGTCGACTCGATGACGATGTCGACGCCCAGCTCGCCCCAGGGGATGTCGGCCGGGTTGCGCTCGGAGAGCACCTTGATGGTGTGACCGTCGACGGTGATGGTGTCGGCGGTGTGGGAGACCTCAGCCTTGAGGCGACCCAGGATCGTGTCGTACTTGAGCAGGTGCGCGGTGGTCGCCGTGTCACCCAGGTCGTTGACAGCCACAACCTCGATGTCAGCACCCTGCTCCAGCAGCGCGCGGAAGTAGTTACGCCCGATGCGGCCGAAGCCGTTGATGCCTACGCGGATCGTCACGAACCGATCTCCTCGTTGGTACGCCGGCCATGCGGTGCCGGCGAGCTCTGTTTGGGATGTCCCCGACCACCACCGACCCTACCCCGCTGAGGGCCCCGGGGTGACATCGAGATGGCCCATACACGGGCAGGCGGTCCGTACCCGCCAGTAGAGGTACGGACCGCCTCGGATCGGCAGTTGATTCACCCATATTCGGTAGGGAATGCCCGGCGGTTTTTACGCTCCGTTCACTCGTTCGTGAGCGCGTCGGCTCACTTGATCAGGGCTCGACGGGGTCCGTTTCGCGCACTGTTGAGAGGCCTCCCGCTCACCTGTTGGAACAAGGCGAGCAGGATCTGTCAACGTGGCGCCCCTCACGCGCCCGGCGCGGCGAACGCCGTCCGCAGCAGGGCCGTCCGGTCGGCCGCCGACGGCACCTGCTCCGGACCAAAAACCGAGCAGCACGGCGTCGTCCGCGGCGACCGCCGCATAGGTCCGGTACAGCGCCCCGGTGCCCCTCCAGTCCTTCAGTGCGGCCGGGCTGCCCGGGGGCGGTCCGGGCCCGTGTCAGGCGCCCAGGAAGGTCTCGAAGCCCTCGCTCTGCTTCGCCGTGCCGCCGGTCATGAGCGCGACGTCGTCGCCGGGCTCGGTGCCCCACATCAGCCCGGCGCTCAGGGCCGGCTCGTCGGCCGCGTCGACCCCGGTGAGGTCGACGGTGCGGGTGAGCCGCTGGTAGGCGTGGCCGGTGTGCGCGGCGGCGGCCCACCGCTTACGGTCGGGGCTCTCGGCGTCGTCGTACATCCGTGGGCGCCCAGGTAGGAGTGGGTCAACCGCTCCGTCACCGGAGTGACGGAACGTGCGCTACGGACACCGCCGGCTGCGCTGCGTCGTACGCGTCCGACTGCCGAGGCAGTAGAGGCGGTGGCGGTGCGCGCAGGTACCGTGGACCGGCGCGCCCCGAACGGTCTTGGGCGCACCGGTCATCCGCTTTCGCATCCCGGGCGGCGACGCGGATCGCGGCCGTGGTCCGAGCCGGGCGGGCGGAGTCCCTCACGACCTGACCACGTGGGCGCGGCCGGAGGCGGCGGAGAGGCCCTGACCCATCTCGCCGGTGAAACACGGGCCCCGCTCGCCGGCGCCGAACCCAACGTGCCAGATCGCTCAGCGATGCTGTCCCGGCCCAGTCGAAGCCCCGCAAGCTTCTGATGCAGGCCATCACACGATCGGGCTCACGCGGCCTCGCACACGCACGTGCGCCTCATGGACTCGCCACCGGAGCCTGGGCAGGCGTGAAGAAGCCGGCGCCGAAGCCTCAACCGGGCCTCCGCACTGGCCTGTTCACACGGGGTCGGTCAGCCGGCCAGGTTGTCCGCCAGCTCCTCGGTGAGGTTGGCCTCCGTGCCCGGGATGCCCAGGTCGGTGGCGCGCTTGTCGGCCATCGCCAGCAGGCGGCGGATCCGGCCCGCCACCGCGTCCTTGGTCAGCGGCGGGTCGGCGAGCGCGCCCAGCTCCTCCAGCGAGGCCTGCTTGTGCTCCATGCGCAGGCGCCCCGCGGCCGCGAGGTGCTCGGGCACCTCCTCGCCGAGGATCTCCAGCGCCCGCTGCACCCGGGCACCGGCGGCCACGGCGGCGCGGGCCGAACGGCGCAGGTTGGCGTCGTCGAAGTTGGCGAGCCGGTTGGCCGTGGCCCGCACCTCGCGGCGCATCCGGCGCTCCTCCCAGGCCAGCACCGACTCGTGCGCCCCGAGCCGGGTCAGCAGCGCGCCGATCGCGTCGCCGTCGCGGACGACCACCCGGTCCACGCCCCGCACCTCACGGGCCTTCGCGGCGATCGACAGCCGGCGGGCGGCGCCGACCAGCGCGAGCGCGGCCTCCGGACCCGGGCAGGTCACCTCCAGGGAGGAGGAGCGGCCGGGCTCGGTCAGCGAGCCGTGCGCCAGGAAGGCCCCGCGCCAGGCCGCCTCCGCGTCGCAGGTGGCCCCGGAGACCACCTGCGGGGGCAGCCCGCGGATCGGGCGGCCCCGGCCGTCGACCAGACCCGTCTGGCGGGCCAGCTGGTCACCGCCCGCCACGACCCGGACGACGTACCGCGAGCCGCGACGCAGCCCGCCGGGTGCCATCACGATCAGCTCGGAGCTGTGGCCGAAGATCTCCAGGATGTCCCGCTTGAGGCGACGGGCCGCCATCGCGGTGTCCAGCTCCGCCTCGATCACGATGCGCCCGCTCACCAGGTGAAGGCCGCCGGCGAACCGCAGAATGGCGGAGACCTCCGCCTTCCTGCAGCAGGTCCGGGTGACGGGGAGCCGGGAGATCTCGTCCTTCACCGCTGCCGTCATCGCCATGGGCCGATCCTTCCATGCATCCGAAAAATACGGTCGTACGCGGCGGCCAACAGCTCCGGGTCGTGCCGGGGAGTGCCGTCGGTCCGGGCCACCGGCGCCAGCTCGACCGCGGCTCCCAGCCGCTCGGCGGCCTCGGTGAGCGAGTCGCGGTCGGGCACGGCGGCCTCGTCGGCCAGCACCACGTCCAGGGCGAGTTTAGGGGCGTGTCGCCCCAAAACCTCCAAATGACGCTGCGGTGAGAAGCCCTCTGTTTCTCCGGGCTGCGGGGCGAGGTTCAAGGACAGCACCTTGCGTGCCTTGGTCTCGGTGAGCGCGTCCAGCAGCTCGGGGACGAGCAGGTGCGGGATCACCGAGGAGAACCAGGAACCGGGGCCGAGCACCACCCAGTCCGCGTCCAGTACCGCGGCGACGGCCTCCGGGACGGCCGGCGGGTCGTTCGGCACCAGGTGCACCGACTGCACCTCGCCCGGCGTGAGCGCGACCGTCGCCTGTCCGCGCACCGTGTCCACGTCGTCCGGGCGCTCCGGGTCGTGCCCCTTGACCAGGGCCTGCAGCTCCAGCGGTACGGCGGACATGGGCAGCACTCGGCCGTGCGCGCCGAGCAGCTTGCCGACCAGGTCCAGGGCCTGCACATGGTCGCCGAGCTGCTCCCACAGGGCGACGATCAGCAGGTTGCCGACCGCGTGCTCGTGCAGGTCACCCTGGGACTGGAAGCGGTGCTGGATGACCCGGGCCCAGGTCTGGCCCCAGTCGTCGTCGCCGCACAGCGCGGCCAGCGCCTTGCGCAGGTCGCCGGGCGGCAGCACGCCCAGCTCGTCCCGGAGCCGGCCGCTGGAACCGCCGTCGTCGGCCACGGTGACGACGGCGGTGAGGTCGCCGGTGATCCGGCGCAGCGCGGCGAGCGAGGCGGACAGGCCCATGCCGCCCCCGAGCGCGACGACCTTGGGCTGGGCTCCCCGGCGGCGGGGCCGGCCGCCGCGGGGCTCGGCCGGGCGGCCGGCGCGCGACTCGGGCACCATCCGGCGCAGCCTGCTCAGCCGCGGTGTACGTTCCGTCATTCCCGTCCCATGTCCCGGTGTACGACCACCGTCTCCACGCCCTCGGCCGCGAGACGCGCGGCGAGCTTCTCCGACATCGCCACCGAGCGGTGCTTACCGCCGGTACAGCCGATGGCGATGGTCACATACCGCTTGCCCTCGCGCCGGTAGCCGGCCGCGATCAGGCGCAGCAGCTCGGCGTAGCGGTCGAGGAACTCCTTCGCGCCGGGCTGGTTGAAGACGTAGGCGGCGACTTCCTCGTTGAGCCCGGAGTACGGGCGCAGCTCCGGGACCCAGTGCGGGTTGGGCAGGAACCGCATGTCCGCGACCAGGTCGGCGTCGACCGGCAGGCCGTACTTGAAGCCGAACGACATGACGGTGGCCCGCAGCTCGGGCTCCTCCTCGCCGGCGAACTGGGCG
Source organism: Streptomyces camelliae (assembly GCF_027625935.1). Classification (NCBI taxonomy): domain Bacteria; kingdom Bacillati; phylum Actinomycetota; class Actinomycetes; order Kitasatosporales; family Streptomycetaceae; genus Streptomyces; species Streptomyces camelliae. The sequence goes on along the minus strand of NZ_CP115300.1, from coordinate 6,924,215 downwards.
TCCATCTTGGCGCGCAGCTCGTGCACGTTGAGGCTGGAGGTGTCGATCACCAGGTCGGCGTCCCCGCGCAGCTCGCGCAGCAGCTCACGCTCGGCGGCGATGCCGTCCACGATGCGGCCGTCGCCCTGGAGCGGGTGCGGGCGGCGCACCGACTCGAAGCGGCGCACCAGGGCCTCGTCGGAGGACTCCAGGAAGACGATCCGTCGGGTGACGCCCCGGGTGTCCAGGTCGGCGAGGGACTCGCGCAGGTTGTCGAAGAAGCGCCGGCCGCGCACGTCCACGACGACGGCGATCCGCGCCACGTTGCCCTGCGAGCGGGCGCCCAGCTCCACCATGGTGGGGATGAGGGCGGGCGGGAGGTTGTCCACGACGAACCAGCCGAGGTCCTCCAGACACTTCGCCGCCGTCGACCGGCCCGCTCCGGACATGCCGGAGATGATCACCAGTTCGGGGATGGCCGCTTCGGGGGCCGCGGCCGCCGTGACGTCCGTACTCACCTGTGCTCCGTTTTCCTGGACCGCGTGCTGATCGCCGGCCGCCGCCTGGGGCCGGTCCTGGCCCCCTTCCTCGGGCGCCGTATCTCGCTCTGTCGTGGGCTGTGCGTCGTGCTCGGTCATGTCTCCTGCCCCCGTCGTTCGTCCGGGAGACCCGCGGATACGGGCTCCCCCGAGGAACCGCCCGTCGTGTCGGGTTCCTCGTCTTCAATGATCTCTCCGGTCGCCGTGTTCACGGCGGGTGCGGCCGGGGCCGCCTGGGCGAGGGCCGCGGCGATGGTCTCGGCCGTCTTCCGGCCTATCCCGGGCACCTCCTGGATCTGTTCGATTGTGGCGGCCCGGAGCTTCTTCACCGAGCCGAAATGCTTGATGAGCGCCTGTTTGCGGGTCTCGCCCAGGCCGGGGACGTCGTCCAGGGGGCCGGCGCGGAAGCGTTTGGCCCGTTTGGTGCGCTGGTAGGTGATCGCGAAGCGGTGGGCCTCGTCCCGCACGCGCTGGAGCAGATAGAGGCCCTCGCTGGTGCGCGGCAGGACCACCGGGTCGTCCTCGCCGGGCACCCAGACCTCCTCCAGGCGCTTGGCGAGGCCGCACACGGCGATGTCGTCGATGCCCAGCTCGTCCAGGGCGCGCCGGGCCGCCGCGACCTGCGGCTGGCCGCCGTCGACCACGACGAGCTGCGGCGGGTAGGCGAACTTCCTGGGGCGGCCGTCGTCGTCCTTGAGGGAGTTCGTGATCTCGTCCGTGCCGGTCAGCACGGACTCGCCACCGGCCATGGCCTCCTCGCCGTCGGCCCACTCCCCCGTCCGCTCCTTCTCGGCGAGGTAGCGCCGGAAGCGGCGGCTGATCACCTCGTGCATGGAGCGGACGTCGTCCTGCCCGGCGAAGCTCTTGATCTGGAAGCGGCGGTACTCACTCTTGCGCTGCAGGCCGTCCTCGAAGACGACCATGGAGGCGACCACGTCGTCCCCCTGGAGATGTGAGATGTCGTAGCACTCGATCCGGAGCGGGGCGCTGTCCAGGTCGAGGGCCTCGGCGATCTCCTCCAGGGCACGCGAGCGCGTGGTCAGGTCGGAGGCGCGTTTGGTCTTGTGCAGGGCGAGGGCCTGCTGGGCGTTGCGCTGCACGGTCTCCATGAGCGCCTTCTTGTCGCCGCGCTGCGGGATGCGCAGCGATACGTTCGCCCCACGGCGGCCGGTCAGCCACTCCTGGACCGGCTCGACCGGCTCGGGCAGGGCCGGGACCAGCACCTCCTTCGGCACGGCGTCCCCGGTCTCCTCGCCGTACAGCTGCTGCAGGGCGTGCTCGACCAGTGCGCCGGTGGTGACGTCCTCGACCTTGTCGGTCACCCAGCCGCGCTGGCCGCGCACCCGGCCACCGCGCACGTGGAAGATCTGGACGGCCGCCTCCAGCTCGTCCTCGGCGACGGCGATGAGGTCGGCGTCGGTCGCGTCGGCGAGCACGACCGCGTTCTTCTCCATGGCCTTCTTCAGGGCCTCGATGTCGTCGCGCAGCCGGGCGGCTCGCTCGTACTCCATCTCCTCAGCCGCCGCCATCATCTGCTTTTCCAGCCGGCGCAGGTAGGTGCCGGTGCGTCCGGCCATGAAGTCGCAGAACTCCTCGGCCAGGTCCTGGTGGTCCTCGGGGCTGATCCGGCCGACGCAGGGGGCCGAGCACTTGCCGATGTAGCCGAGCAGGCAGGGCCGGCCGGTGCGGGCGGCGTTCTTGAACACGCCGGCCGAGCAGGTGCGCACCGGGAAGACGCGCAGGAGCAGGTCGACGGTGTCCCGGATGGCCCAGGCGTGCGCGTACGGCCCGAAGTACCGCACGCCCTTCTTCTTGTGACCGCGCATCACCTGCACGCGCGGGAACTCCTCGTTCATCGTCACCGCGAGGTACGGGTAGCTCTTGTCGTCGCGGTACTTGACGTTGAACCGGGGGTCGTACTCCTTGATCCAGGAGTACTCCAGCTGGAGCGCCTCGACCTCCGTGGACACCACGGTCCACTCCACGGACGCGGCGGTGGTCACCATCGTCCGGGTGCGCGGGTGCAGGTTCGCCAGGTCCTGGAAGTAGTTCGCCAGGCGGTGGCGCAGGCTTTTCGCCTTTCCGACGTAGATCACCCGGCGGTGCTCGTCACGGAACCTGTACACCCCCGGAGAGTCCGGGATCTCACCCGGCCTGGGGCGGTAGCTGGAGGGGTCGGCCATGTCTCACACCCTACTGGCGAGCACCGACACCGCGTCGGGCCTGTGGACAACGCCCGCCCCGCGCCGCTCACCCGTCCCCGCACCACCCCGTATCGGCCGACGGCACACCGTTGTCGATCACCTGCTGGACGATCCGGAGCGCCGCGCCGAGCAGCACGGTGTCCTCGTCGGGGTACGTGTCGCACTGCCCGTTCGCGAGCCGGAAGCCCCCGCTCACGCCCCCGGCTCCGGCTCCGGCTCCGGCTCCGGCGGTGATCGCGCGCCCGCCCGGGTCGTCGTCCCCGTCGAGCAGCATCACCAGAGCGCGTGCGACGGTTCCGGCGGCGCGCCATGCCCCGGCCGGGTGGGGTCATGGCGGGTTCGGGGTGTTGTCGGGGTCTGGTCAACACGCTTCAATGCGGGGGAACTCGGGGCCGAGCACGTCCGCACAACGGGACGCGGCTTGTGCAGCCACGGGCGTCCACAGCGCCCACGAGGGTGACCCCGCACACCAGCGCAGACGGTCTGACCAGCCGTAGCGACACCTCACAGAAAGGCGCCTCGGCATGCGGCATGCCACCGAGCACGCGGACGTCCCCACCGCGGAACTGGACACGGCCCTGCGGGGCGGCCCCTTCCACGTGGCGCTGCGCGCCGCGATCGCCGCTCGCGGACTGCCGCTCCAGCGCGTCCAGCACCATCTGTCCCGGCACGGGGTCAAGGTCGGGGTGACCAGCCTGAGTTACTGGCAGCAGGGCGCCCGCCGCCCCCAACGCCCCGAGTCGCTGCGGGCTGTACGAGCACTGGAGGAGATCCTCCAGCTGCCGGACGAGTCACTGATCCGGCTGCTCACCGACGCCCACGAACGCACGGCCGCCGGCCACCCGGGGACCCGTTCCTACCGCGCCCTCATCGAGGCATCCGACGTCCTGAACCGGCTCCGGGCCGATCTCGGCAGGCCCTGCGACGACGGACTGCACACCCTCGGCCATCACGAACACGTCCGGATCGGCGCCCGGCGCGAGCTGGCGGGCCGCGAGGCTCACCACATCGTGCGGGCCCACCGTGACGGCGTCGACCGGTTCCTCGCCGTGCACCACGGCGACCCCGGCTGCCGGCCGCAGGACATCAGGGTGCGGGCCCTGGAGAACTGCCGCACAGGACGCATCCGCTGGGACCAGGACACCGGCGTACTGGTCGCCGAGCTGCTCTTCGGCAACCGGCTGCGCTCCGGCGAGACCTTCCTCTTCCGGTACGGCATCGAGGACGGCACGGCCGGGCCCTCCCGCGAGCATCTGCACCGCTTCTGCGCGCCCGGCGGCCAGTACGCGCTCCAGGTCCGCTTCGACCCGGCCGCGCTCCCGGCACACTGCCACCGCTTCACCCAGCCCTCGACGGCGGCCCCTCGCAGCGGCCGCCAGGAACTGCCGCTCACCGGACCCCACCACTGCGTCCACGTGGTCGAGCCCCGCATCCGGCCGGGCATCGTCGGCATCGCCTGGGCCTGGGAGTGAAGCCCCTCGCGCCGCAGGCCGGTTGACGGCAGGCGGGGCCTGCAGGGGCCGCGTCGGCCTTCGGTCAGGCGCCCGGCCCGGCGATGATCCTGCCGCCCGCCGCCTTCACCGGCAGCTCGGCGAGGGGCTCGGTGGCCGGCTGCTGGACCACCTTGCCCGACGTGGCGTCGAACTGGCTGCCGTGGCAGGGGCAGATCAGGGTCGTCCCCTGCAGCTTGTTGATGGCGCACCCCGCGTGCGTGCAGATGGTGCTGTACGCCTTCAGGGCACCGCTCTTGTCACGGCTGACGACCACGTTGTGATCCCGGTACAGCTTGGCGCCGCCCTCCGCGATCTCGCTCTCGGCACCGAGATCGACCGGCGCGGTCGGGGTGGCCGAGGCCGAGGCACCGCCCGGCCCTGAGCACGCGGCCAGGCCCAGCCCGGCGACCGGGGCCACGGCGGCCCCACGAAGGACGGTACGACGGCTCGCGGACGGTCGGGCGGGCATCTGGAACTCCAGTGGTCAAGGGCTGTGCAGGGCGACCATACCCGGGCAGAAGGGCCGGTCCTGCGGCGGGGGCGGGGAGCTGGACGGACAGGGGCGGGGAGGGGCGGGGAGGCGGGCGTGTGAGCGATGAGGAGCGCGGAGGGCGCGGGGGCAGGGGTGCTGTGGCGGGGCGCGGTGGTGGAGAGCGCGATGGTGCGAGGCGTCACGTGCGCGCTGGGGGCGAAAGTGCGGTGCGGTGCGGGCCCGGGCGATGGGCCGGAAGCTGTCCGGGCGGAGGACGTAAACGCTTGCGCAAGCGTTTACGCGGAGGTGCTCGATGGGATACGTTCCGGGCCGGAGCCCCAGCAGGGGCCGGTAATGCCAGCCTTGACGGTTCAGAGAGGGGAACGCGATGGCCACCATGGCGGACGTCGCTCGCCGTGCCGGTGTCTCCGTGGCGACCGTCTCCCACGTCCTCAACGACACGCGCCCGGTGCTGCCCCACACCCGCCAGGCCGTGCTGGACGCCATCGACACCCTGGGCTACACGCCCAACACCCTGGCCCGCTCCCTGGTGACCTCCCGCACCCGCTCCATCGGGCTCGCAGTGTCGGCGATCAGCAATCCCTACTTCACGGAGATCCTGCAGGGCGTCGAGGCCGCCGCCCTGGACGCGGGATACAGCCTGCTCATCGCCGACCCGCACGACGACCCCGGACATGAACGCAAGGTCGCTCAGCTCCTCCATGAGCGCCGGGTGGACGGCATGATCGTCGCCCCCTCCGCGCGTCCGCACGCCCTCGTCGGCTACCTCCGCCGCCACACCGTCCCCACCGTGTTCCTGGACCGGATGATCGACACCCAGGTACTGGGCGCCGTCCCGGCCGGTGGCGAGGAGGGCACCGCGCCCGGCCAGGACGTGCCGTGGTGCGACCAGGTCTGCGCGGACGGCGCTGGACCGACCGCCCGCCTCGTCACCCATCTCGCCGGAATGGGACACCGGCGGATCGGGATGGTCGCGGGCCTGCCCGGGCTGAGCACCACCGAAGAACGCGTCGCCGGCTATCTGGACGGCCTCACCGCCGCCGGTCTGGCGCACGACGAACAGCTTCTTGTGTCCGGCGACTCCGAGTCCGCCGGTGCCGAGCGGGTCACGGCGGCCCTGCTCGCGCTGCCCGATCCGCCCACGGCCCTGGTCACCGCCAACAACGCGATGACCATCGGCGCGCTGCGCACTCTGCGCCGGCACGGACTGTCCGTCCCCGACGACATCGCCCTGTGCTGCTTCGACGACTTCGCCTGGGCGGACCTGTTCTCGCCCCGGCTCACGGCCATCGCCCAGCCCAGCAGGGAGCTGGGCGCCCAGGCCGTGCGGGTGCTGCTGGACCGGCTGGGCGAGCCTGGCAGGCCGACCCGGACGCTGCGGCTGTCGTGTGCGTTCGTGCACCGCACGTCCTGCGGCTGCCCGGAAGAGCCGGTCGGGGCCGGGAGAACCGAGCACACCGACCCATCCACGCTGTCCGAGAAGGGAACCGTCTCGTGATCGTCGTCGCCGGTGAGGCACTGATCGACCTGGTACCGCAGGGCCCCGGCGCCCTCGCGGACCTCAAGCCGGCGCTCGGCGGTGGCCCGTACAACACCGCCGTCGCCCTGGGCCGGCTCGGCTCCCCCACCGCGTTCTGCTCGCGGACCTCGCGCGACGCCTTCGGTGAGGCCCTGCTCGACGGGCTGCGGCGGGCAGGCGTCGAGGTGTCGGGTGTCCAGCGCGGGCCGGAGCCCACGACCCTGGCGGTGGCCACGCTCGACGCCGGCGGCTCCGCCGCCTACTCCTTCTACGTCGACGGCACGGCCGACCGGCTGTTCACCGCGCCCGCCGTGCTGCCCGCCGGCACGCGCGCGGTGTCCTTCGGCACCTGCTCGCTCGTCCTGGAACCGGGGGCGAGCGCCTATGAGGAGCTGATGCACGCGGCGGCCGGGCAGGGGCTGTTCACCGCGCTCGACCCCAACATCCGGGCGGGACTGATTCCGGACGCGGACGCCTACCGGGCGCGTTTCAAGAGCTGGCTGCCCTCGGTGACGCTGCTGAAGCTCTCCGCGGAGGACGCGGAGTGGCTCGGCGGCACTCCGCGCGAGTGGCTGGCCTCCGGGCCGTCGGCGGTCGTGGTGACCCGGGGCGGAGACGGTCTGACGGTGTTCACGCGGGACGGCGGGGAGTACTCCGTGCCGGGTGAGCAGGTCGCCGTGGTGGACACCATCGGCGCCGGTGACACGGTGAACGCGGCCTTGCTGCACGGGCTGCACGCCCAGGACGCGCTGTCCGCGGAAGCGCTGGCCACCCTCGGGACGGAGGGCTGGAGGCGGCTGCTGCGCTTCGCGGCCAGGGCGGCGGCGATCACCTGCTCGCGGGCGGGGGCCGAGCCGCCGTACGCGGCCGAGCTGGGTGAGTGGTGAACCGTCTGTCTTCCCTGTGCTGTTGACAAGGTGCGGCCGGACCTGCGGTGTGCGTAGGTCTGTCGCACCGCGGAGCCGGGCTGGCTGATGGATGAACGAACGGCGCCCCGTGGGGAGTTCCCACGGGGCGCCGATTTCTTGATGTCGCGGCAGATCTTTTCGATGTGGTGTCAGGCCTTGCGGGTCCGGGTCGTCTTCTTCGCCGGGGTGGCCTTCGTCGTGACCGCGGCGGCCTTCTTGGTGGCCGTGTTGTTGGCCTTGGCCGTCACCGTCTTCTTCGCCGTCGACTTTGCCGCGGCCGTCTTCCTGGCGGTGGTGGTGCGCGGCGCCTTCACCGACTGCGCGTCGCTGATGCGGTCGGCGCCGAGGATCTCGCGCAGGAACTTGCCGGTGTGGCTGGCCGGGACCCCGGCGACCTCCTCGGGCGTGCCTTCTGCGACCACGAGGCCACCGCCGGCGCCGCCTTCGGGGCCCATGTCCACGACCCAGTCGGCGGTCTTGATCACGTCGAGGTTGTGCTCGATGACGATGACCGTGTTGCCCTTGTCGACGAGGCCACCGAGGACCGTCAGCAGCTTGCTGATGTCCTCGAAGTGCAGACCGGTGGTCGGCTCGTCCAGGACGTAGACCGTCCGTCCGGTGGACCGCTTCTGCAGCTCGCTGGCGAGCTTCACCCGCTGTGCCTCACCACCGGAGAGGGTGGTGGCGGACTGGCCGAGGCGGACGTAGCCGAGGCCGACGTCCTTCAGCGTCCGCAGGTGCCGGGAGATGGCCGGGACCGCCTCGAAGAAGTCGGTGGCCTCCTCGATCGGCATGTTCAGCACGTCGGCGATGGACTTGCCCTTGTAGTGGACCTCCAGGGTCTCCCGGTTGTACCGGGCGCCGTGGCAGACCTCGCACGGGACGTAGACGTCCGGGAGGAAGTTCATCTCGATCTTGATCGTGCCGTCGCCCGCGCAGTTCTCGCAGCGGCCGCCCTTGACGTTGAACGAGAAGCGGCCGGGCTGGTAGCCGCGGACCTTCGCCTCGGTGGTCTCGGCGAACAACTTGCGGATGTGGTCGAAGACTCCGGTGTACGTGGCCGGGTTGGACCGCGGGGTGCGGCCGATGGGCGACTGGTCGACGTGCACGACCTTGTCGACCAAGTCGTCGCCGTCCACGCGCGTGTGCCGTCCGGGGACGTTCCTCGCGCCGTTCAGCTCGCGTGCCAGGTGCGTGTACAGGATGTCGTTGACCAGCGTCGACTTGCCGGAGCCGGAGACGCCCGTGACGGCCGTGAACACGCCCAACGGGAAGGACACGTCGATGTCCTGAAGGTTGTTCTCCCGGGCGCCGTGCACCGTGAGCCGGCGGGACGGGTCGTGGGGACGGCGGATGTCGGGCAGCGGGATCGACTTGCGGCCCGAGAGGTACGCGCCCGTCTGGGACTCGGTGTTCGCGAGCAGTTCCTTCAGGGAGCCGCTGTGCACGACCTTGCCGCCGTGCTCGCCGGCGCCGGGGCCGATGTCCACGACCCAGTCGGCGACCTTGATGGTGTCCTCGTCGTGCTCCACGACGATGAGTGTGTTGCCCATGTCGCGCAGCCGGACCAAGGTCTCGATCAGCCGGTGGTTGTCCCGCTGGTGCAGGCCGATGGAGGGCTCGTCGAGGACGTACAGCACGCCGACGAGGCCGGAGCCGATCTGGGTGGCCAGGCGGATGCGCTGGGCCTCGCCGCCGGAGAGGGTGCCCGCCGCGCGGTTGAGCGAGAGGTAGTCCAGGCCGACGTCGACCAGGAAGCGCAGCCGCTCGTTGACCTCCTTCAGCACCCGCTCCGCGATCTTCTTGTCGCGGGCGTTCAGCTTCAGCTCGCCCAGGAAGTCCGCGCAGTCGCTGATCGACATCGCGGAGACCTCGGCGATCGACTTGTCCATGATCGTGACCGCGAGGACGATCGGCTTCAGACGCGTGCCCTCGCAGGTGGGGCAGGGCACCTCGCGCATGTAGCCCTCGAAGCGCTCGCGGCTGGCGTCGCTCTCGGACTCGCTGTGCCGGCGCTTGACGAAGGGCACCGCGCCCTCGAAGGGCGTGGTGTACACGCGCTCGCGGCCGTAGCGGTTGCGGTAGCGCACCTCGATCTGGGTCTTGTGGCCGTAGAGCAGGGCCTTCTTGGCGCGCTGGGGCAGGCCCGCGAAGGGGATGTCCGTGCGGAAGCCGAGCGCGTCGGCGAGGGCGCCGATCAGCCGGCCGAAGTAGTCCTTGGTGTGCCCGTGCGACCAGGGGTGGATGGCGCCCTCGTCCAGCGTCTTGTCCGGGTCCGGGACGATCAGCTCGGGGTCGACCTCCATGCGCGTGCCGATGCCGGTGCACTCGGGGCAGGCGCCGAAGGGCGAGTTGAAGGAGAAGGAGCGGGGCTCCAGCTCCTCGAAGGACAGGTCGTCGTACGGGCAGTACAGGTGCTCCGAGTACATGCGCTCGCGCTCGGGGTCGTCCTCGGGGAGGTCGACGAAGTCGAGCACGATCATGCCGCCGGACAGGCCGAGCGCGGTCTCCACGGAGTCGGTGAGGCGGCGCTTGGCGGAGTCCTTGACCGTGAGGCGGTCGACGACCACCTCGATGGTGTGCTTCTCCTGCTTCTTCAGCGTCGGCGGGTCGGAGAGCTGGATCGTCTCGCCGTCGACGCGCGCGCGGGAGTAGCCCTTGGTCTGGAGGTCGGCGAAGAGATCGACGAACTCGCCCTTGCGCTCGCGCACGAGCGGCGAGAGCACCTGGAAGCGGCTCCCCTCCGGCAGCTCCAGGACCTTGTCCACGATGGCCTGCGGCGACTGGCGCGAGATCGGGCGGCTGCACTCGGGGCAGTGCGGCTTGCCGATGCGCGCGAAGAGCAGTCGCAGGTAGTCGTAGACCTCGGTGATGGTGCCGACCGTCGACCGCGGGTTGCGCGAGGTCGACTTCTGGTCGATGGAGACCGCCGGGGACAGACCCTCGATGAAGTCGACGTCCGGCTTGTCCATCTGGCCGAGGAACTGCCGGGCGTACGAGGAGAGGGACTCCACGTAGCGACGCTGGCCCTCCGCGAAGATCGTGTCGAAGGCCAGGGAGGACTTGCCCGACCCGGACAGGCCCGTGAAGACGATGAGCGAGTCACGAGGCAGGTCGAGCGAGACATTCTTGAGGTTGTGCTCGCGCGCGCCACGGACGATGAGACGGTCGGCCACGCCGGTCCGCACCTTTCTTGAGAGAAGTGACAGGGGCGGGGCCCCCGTGCTTCTTCAGACTAGGGGGAGCCACTGACAACGTCGGTCGGATTGCCCGGTTGCATAACAACCCCCGGCCATCCAGCATGCCCGACGCCACCATCGACGATATAGCACGTGCTTTCGATTTGCGGACGAGCTTCACCACCTTCACCCAAAGGTGTGGCGGGGCTAGGGTCAGGCCCATGACTGATCACGCTCATGACCTGGCATGTGTACGTGAAGCGACCGGACGACTCCTCGACGCGGTCGCCGAACTGGACAACGCCTCGCTCGCCGAGCCGTCACGGCTTCCGGGCTGGAGTCGCGGGCACGTTCTCGCCCACCTCGCCCGCAACGCCGACGCACTCGTGAACGTTCTTGAAGGCCGACCCATGTACGCGAGCGCCGAGGTGCGCGACGCCGACATCGAACGCGACGCCCCGCGCCCCCTCGACGCCCAGCTCGCCGACCTGCGGGAAAGCGCGGCCCGCTTCCAGGCTGCGGGCGACGCGCCGGCGGACTGGTCGCGCACCGTCGAGCTGCGCAACGGGGTCACCGACTCCGCGTCCCGGGTTCCGTTCCGCCGGTGGGCCGAGGTGGAGCTGCACCACGTGGACCTCGGGATCGGGTACGAGCTGGAGGATCTTCCGGCGGAGTTCACCGAGCGGGAGATCGACTTCCTGGCGCGGCGCTTCGCCGGGCACGCGGAGGTGCCCTCGACCGGCCTGTCCGCCCATGGCCGGAACTGGACCACGGGCGGTGGCGCGCAGGGTGAGGCGGTCGCCGCCGAGGGGACGCCCGCCGACCTCCTGGGCTGGCTCGCCGGGCGGCGCGACGGCTCCGGCCTGACCGTGAAGGGCGCGCTGCCGAAGCTGCCTCCGCTGTAAGCCGTCGGCGGTCCGCAGGACCTGTCCCGCTATAGGCTGATGACCATGACGTACACCGGAGAGGTCAAGGTCGGTGGAGCGGCGCAGGTGCACGAGCTCAAGGACCTGATGATCACGAAGATCGCGGTCGGCTCGATGGACAACAACGCCTATCTGCTGCGCTGCCGCGCCACCGACGAGCAGCTCCTGATCGATGCCGCGAGCGAGCCGAGGACGCTGCTCAACATGATCGGTGACGACGGCATCGCGTCCGTCGTCACCACCCATCAGCACGGTGATCACTGGCAAGCGCTCGCGGAGGTCGTCGCGGCCACGGGCGCGCGTACGTACGCGGGCCGCGAGGACGCCTCCGGTATCCCGGTGCCCACCGACGTGCTCGTGGACGACGGCGACGTCATCAGGGTGGGCAACGTGGAGCTCATCGCGCGGCATCTGGTGGGGCACACCCCGGGTTCGATCGCGCTCGTCTACGACGACCCGCACGGCCACCCGCACGTCTTCACCGGCGACTGCCTCTTCCCGGGCGGCGTCGGCAACACGCACCGCGATCCGGCGGCGTTCGCCAGCCTGATCCACGACGTGGAGACGAAGATCTTCGACGTGCTGCCCGACGAGACCTGGGTCTATCCCGGGCACGGCAACGACACCACGCTGGGCGCGGAGCGCCCGCAGCTGCCGGAGTGGCACGCGCGCGGGTGGTGAGGGCGGCTCGGATCACGCGCGCCGGGCGTACGTCTCGCGCGTGCGCCCGGCGCTTCCTCGCTTGTGCGCGCCCCGTGTGAACGCTTCACACGCACCCGACTCCCGTGCGCGCTCCCGGACTTGGGCGTCGCGCAGTCAACTGGTGGCAGCCCCGCACGGGATGACGGCTCCTGTGCGGAGGGGCCGCCGGTCCTCCCACCCCGCCCTCGACCGGCGGCCCAGGCCGGCGGCCGACGCGTGGCAAGGTGCACGAGGGATGTTCACACAGCCGCAACACCCGTTCCCACCATGCGGACAGTTACCGCTGTGACCTGGACAAACAAGGGCTCCGCTGCCAATCTCCCGCCATGTACCCTGCCCCGCGCACCCTGCGCCGCGCGATGACCGCCGCCACCGTAGCCCTGCTCGCCACCGCCGTCGGCTGTGCTCCGCAGCCCGACGAGAAGGCCTCGGCCGCTCCGTCCGGCTCGGCCGCAAAGAGCTGCGCCCCGGGCAAGTTGGCCACCAAAACGTCCGGGAAGCTCACGATCGCGACGGACGAACCGGCGTACGAGCCCTGGTTCAAGGACGACAAGCCCGCCAACGGCAAGGGCTTCGAGTCGGCGGTCGCCTATGCGGTCGCCCAGCAGCTGGGATACGGCAAGAACGCGGTCGTGTGGCAGAGCGTGCCGTTCAACAAGGCGTTCGCGCCCGGTGTGAAGACCTTCGACTTCGACATCAACCAGGTGTCGATCAGCGACGAGCGCAAGAAGGCCGTGGACTTCTCCTCCGGCTACTACGACGTGCGCCAGGCCGTGATCGCGCTGAAGGGCAGCAAGGCGGCGAACGCGCGGAGCATCGCCGACCTCAAGAAGCTGAAGCTGGGCGCCCAGGTGGGCACCACGAGCCTCAACTACATCACCGATGTGGTGAAGCCGTCGCAGGACCCCGCCGTGTACGGCAAGAACGACCAGGCCAAGTCCGCGCTGAAGAACGGTCAGGTGGACGCCATCGTCACCGACCTGCCGACCGCGTTCTACATCACCGCGGCCGAGGTGACGGACGCGAAGATCGTCGGCCAGTTCGAGAACCAGGGCGGCACGCCCGAGCAGTTCGGGCTGGTGCTGGACAAGGGCAGCGCGCTGACGTCGTGCGTGAGCGGCGCCGTGGACGCCCTGCGCAAGGACGGCACGCTGGCCGGGCTGGAGAAGCAGTGGCTCTCGGACGCCGTCGGCGCCCCGGTGCTCAAGTGACGGTCACCAAGGGCGATTCGGCCCGGGAGGGGGCCGACGACAAGGGAGACATGACCGGCGCCGGTGACGGCTATGCGCCCTCCGCGCGGCGGCTGGAGCGCGAGCGCTACAAACGCGCGCGTGCCCGCCGCGCCACGGCCGTCGCGGCGCTCTCGACGCTCGTCACGGCCGCCGTGCTCTATCTGGTCGTGGTCGACGCGCCGGGCTGGCCGCGCACCAAGGAGACGTTCTTCAGCGCGCAGTACGCGCGCGAGGCGCTGCCGAAGGTCCTCGAAGGGCTGTGGCTGAACGTCCGCCTGCTGGTGATCTGCGGCGCCGCCGTCCTGGTCCTCGGCATGCTGATCGCCATCGCGCGCACCCTGCGCGGCCCGGTGTTCTTCCCGCTGCGTGTGCTCGCGGCGGCGTACACGGACTTCTTCCGCGGGCTTCCGCTGATCATCAACCTGATGATCGTGGTCCTGGGCGTGCCGGCGCTGCGCCTGCAGGGCGTGACGGTCGATCCGGTGCTGCTCGGCGGGACGGCGCTGACGCTGACGTACTCGGCGTACGTGGCCGAGGTGTTCCGCGCCGGCATCGAGTCCGTCCACCCCTCGCAGCGGGCCGCGGCCCGCTCGCTGGGCCTGACCAACCGGCAGGCGCTGCGCTACGTGGTGCTGCCGCAGGCGGTGCGCCGTCAGGTGCCGCCGCTGCTCAACGACCTGGTGTCGCTGCAGAAGGACACCGGTCTGGTGTCGATCGGCGGCGCGGTGGACGCCGTACGCGCGGCCGACATCATCGTGGGCCGCAGTCTGAACTACACGCCGTACATCGTCGCCGGGCTGGTGTTCGTGGCGCTGACCATTCCGATGACCCGCTTCACGGACTGGGTGACGGCCCGGATGGACCGGCAGCGGGCGCAGGGAGGATCCCTATGAGCGACGCGCCCGTGCTGCGCATGGAGTCCGTCCGCAAGACCTTCGCCGGCTCCGTCGTCCTGCGCGATGTCGACCTGGAGGTCGCCCCGCACACGGTGACCGCGCTGATCGGCGCCTCCGGTTCGGGCAAGTCGACGCTGCTGCGCTGCGCCAACCTGCTGGAGGAGATCGACGACGGCGCGATCTGGCTGGACGGCGAGGAGATCACCGATCCCCGCACCGACCAGGACGCGGTGCGGCGCCGGATCGGCGTCGTCTTCCAGGCGTACAACCTCTTCCCGCACATGACCGTGCTGGACAACGTCACGCTGGCGCCGCGACGGGTGCACGGCGTCTTCCGCGAGGAGGCCGAGGAAAGCGCCAGGGGGCTGCTGGAGCGCCTCGGACTGGGTGACAAGGCGAATGCCTATCCGGACCGGCTCAGCGGCGGTCAGCAGCAGCGTGTGGCGATCGTACGGGCTCTCGCGGTGCGGCCCCGGCTGTTGCTGCTGGACGAGATCACGGCGGCGCTCGACCCGGAACTCGTCGGGGAGGTGCTGGAGGTGGTCCGCGGCCTCAAGGACGACGGCATGACCATGGTGCTGGCGACGCACGAGATGGGCTTCGCGCGGGACGTCGCCGACCAGGTCTGTTTTCTGGACGGCGGCGTGGTCCTGGAGCGCGGCACCGCCGAACAGGTCTTCGGCGATCCGCAGCAGGAGCGCACCCGGCGCTTCCTGCGGCGGATCGTGGAGGCGGGCCGGCTGTAGCTACGCTTCGGCCTGGACCGCGCCGGCCAGGGCGGCCACACGCTCGACGCCGAACACGTATCCCTGCACTCCGCATCCGGCGATCACGCCGTCGGCGCGCAGCGAGACGTAGGAGTGGTGCCGGAACGACTCGCGCTGGTGGATGTTGGAGATGTGCACCTCCAGCACGGGCATGCCGTCGCAGGTGTTGAGCGCGTCCAGAATCGCGACCGAGGTGTGCGAGTAGGCACCGGGGTTGATGACGATCCCGCAGTGGCTCAGGCGCGCCTCGTGGATCCAGTCGACCAGTTCGCCCTCATGGTTGGACTGCCGGAAGTCCACCGTGCCGCCGTGCGCGGCCGCCGCCTTGGCGCACAGCGCCTCCACATCGGCCAGCGTGTCCTTGCCGTAGATCTCGGGCTGGCGCTGGCCGAGCAGGTTCAGGTTGGGCCCGTTGAGGATCATGATCGGGGCGTTGGCCAGGGTGCGGGGCACGGTTCCTCCGGTCCGTTCGGGGCGGTGCGTCGACGACCGCCGCTCGCACCCGGTCTATCACGGTGGCCGGAGCGGACGGCGAGGCGTGCGCTCCGTCGCGTGGGCGCACACTCCGGTGGCTTGATCACTCCATGCGCTCCCCGTAACCCTTGATCACGATGGGTAGTTGACGCGACATGGAGCCTGTACGCACCGTAAGCACACCCTCGATGCCCCGGCTCGCCGCGGCCTCGCTGGCGGGGACCGCGATCGAGTTCTACGACTTCTTCGTCTACGGGACGGCGGCGGCCCTGATCCTGGGGCGGCTGTTCTTCCCGACGTTCTCGCCGCTCGCGGGGACGCTGGCGGCGTTCGGGACGTTCGGGGTGGGGTTCGTGGCGCGGCCGCTGGGCTCGGTGCTGTTCGGCCACCTCGGCGACCGGCGCGGACGGCGGCCGGTGCTGGTTCTGTCGCTGCTGCTCACGGGCGCCTCGACGGTCGCGGTCGGCTGCGTGCCGTCGTACGGGTCGATCGGCGTCGCCGCGCCGGTCCTGCTGCTCCTTCTGCGCTTTCTGCAGGGTCTGGGGCTCGGCGGAGAGTGGGGCGGGGCGGTGCTGCTGACCGCCGAGCACGCGCCGCCCGGCCGACGCGCCCTGTGGTCGAGCTTTCCGCAAGTGGGGCCCGCGATCGGGTTCGTGCTCGCCAACGGGGTGATGCTGGCGCTGTCGGCGACGCTGTCCGACGCGGAGTTCGCGCGCTGGGGATGGCGGGTGCCGTTCTGGGCGGCCGGCGCGCTGGCGCTGGGCGGGCTGTGGCTGCGCTCGTCGCTCGCCGAGAGCCCCCGGTTCCTGGAGATCGACGACCACGCGCGCGTGCCGTTCGTCGAGGTCGTACGGCATCACGGGCGGCTGGTGCTGCTGACGGCCGGGGCGCTGGCCGCCGGGTACGCGATCTTCTACGCCGTGACGACCTGGTCGCTGGCGTACGCGACGGAGCGGCTCGGGGTGAGCCGGACGGTGATGCTGACCTGTGTCATGGCCGCGGTGGTGGTGAAGGCGGCCCTCACGCCGTTCATGGCGCTGCTCGGTGACCGCTACGGGCGCCGGCCGATGTGCCTGACCGGGTGCGCGGCCTGCGGTCTGTGGATGCTCCCGATGGTCGCGCTGCTGGCCACCGGCCAGCCGCTGCTGATGTTCCTCGGCATCCTGGGCGCCCTGGTCTCCTTCATCACCATGTTCGCGGTGATCGCCGCCTATCTGCCGGAGCTGTACGAGGCACGAGTGCGCTGCACGGGCGCCGCTGTCGGCTACAACCTCGGCGGTGTCCTGGGCGGCGCCCTCACCCCGATCGTGGCCACGGCGCTCGCGGAGCACAGCGGGCGGGTCCCCTGGAGCGTGGGCGTCTATCTCACGGGTGTTGCGCTGCTCAGCCTCGTGTGCTTCGCCCTGCTGCCCGAGACCCGCCCGGTGCCCGTACCGGTGGTGGAGCCCGTCACGGGTTGATCGCCAGCTCCAGGTAGGCCGCGAAGACAACCAGATGGACGCCGCCCTGCAGCGGGGTGGCCCGGCCCGGCACCACGGTCAGGGAGCTGACCACCACGGTCAGCGCGAGCAGCAGCATGTGGGTCGACCCGAGGCCGAGGACGAGCGGACCGGACAGCCAGACGGAGGCCAGGGCGACAGCGGGGATGGTCAGGCCGATGCTGGCCATGGCGGAGCCGAGCGCCAGGTTGAGACTGGTCTGGACCCGGTCGCGGCGGGCGGAGCGCAGCGCGGCGATCGTCTCGGGCAGCAGCACCAGCAGGGCGATGATCACACCGACGACCGCCTGCGGCAGACCGGCCGCCTCCACGCCCGACTCGATGGTGGGCGACACGCCCTTGGCCAGACCCACCACACCGATCAGGGCCAGGCCGAGCAGGCCGAGGCTGAACCGGGCGGCTCGCGCGGACGGCGGCTGGGCGTGGGTGTCGGCGGTGATGACCTCGCCCTGCCGGGTGATCGGCAGGAAGTAGTCGCGGTGGCGCATGGTCTGTGTGGCCACGAACAGGCCGTAAAGGATCAGTGAGGACAGCGCGGCGAACGTCAGCTGCACCGGGGAGAACTCGGGTCCAGGCTTGCTCGTGGTGAAGGTGGGCAGCACCAGGCTGAGCGTGGCCAGCGTCGCCACGGTCGACAGGGCGGCGCCGGTGCCCTCGGGGTTGAAGACCGCGGTGCCGTGCCGCAGGGAGGCGACGAGCAGGCAGAGCCCGACGATGCCGTTGCAGGTGATCATCACGGCGGCGAAGACGGTGTCCCGCGCCAGGGTGGAGCTCTTGTCGCCGCCGTCGGCCATCAGTGTCACGATCAGGGCCACCTCGATGACCGTGACGGCGATGGCCAGAACGAGGGAGCCGAAGGGCTCGCCGACACGATGGGCGACCACTTCGGCGTGGTGCACGGCCGCGAGGACGGAACCGGCGAGCACGACGGTGACCAGGCCCACGACCGCGCTCGGCAGGTCACGGCCCCAGGTGAAGACCAGGAGGACGACCGCGAGCACCGGCACGAGTGTCGTCCATTGCCGGATGAGCGGCCGGAGCCCAGTGATCATGCGGCGATCGTCGCAGAGACCTACGGGATTCGCATTCTGCTCTTTTCGGATACCTTGCGTCCTTTCTGTTCCACCCATACCGCCGGCGGGAGGGGGACCTGCTCCGCGCAGTACCACTCCCGCCGGGAGACGCTGTCACCGCCGGCCGGGTCGGGCATCGACGCCGTCCTTCGCGGCGCCTTCACCCTCGACGCCCGCCGCCTCGGCGGCCGCCTGCTTCCTGCTCGCCATCAGGCTGGTGATGGTGGTGACGATCAGGACGGCGCAGATCACGCCGAGCGAGACCGGAATGCTGATCTCGGGGACGTGGACACCGGACTCGTGCAGTGCGTGCAGCACCAGCTTGACGCCGATGAAGCCGAGGATCACCGACAGGCCGTACGAGAGGTGGACCAGCTTTTTCAGCAGGCCGCCGATGAGGAAGTACAGCTGGCGCAGGCCCATCAGGGCGAAGGCGTTGGCGGTGAAGACGATGTACGGGTCCTGGGTCAGACCGAAGATCGCGGGGATGGAGTCCAGGGCGAACAGGACGTCCGTGGTACCGATGGCGAGCATCACGACCAGCATCGGGGTCATGACCCGCTTGCCGTTCTCCTGGATCCACAGCTTCGTGCCGTGGTAGCGGTCGGCCACACCGAACCTGCGCTCCGCGGCCTTCAGAAGCTTGTTCTCCTCGAACTCCTCGTCCTCCTCGTCCGCGCGGGCCTCCTGGATGAGCTTCCAGGCGGTCCAGATCAGGAAGGCGCCGAAGAGGTAGAACACCCAGGAGAAGCTGGCGAGGATCGCGGCTCCCGCGGCGATGAAGGCCGCCCGCAGCACCAGGGCTATGAGCACGCCGACGAGCAGGACGCGTTGCTGGTACTGCGTGGGCACCGCGAACTTCGCCATGATCAGGACGAAGACGAAGAGGTTGTCGACGCTGAGCGACTTCTCGGTGATGAATCCGGCGAAGAACTCACCGGCCGGCTGACCGCCACGGAAGACGAAGAGACCGACGCCGAAGAGTCCGGCCAGGGCGATCCAGACGACGGTCCAGACACCGGCTTCCTTGATCGACACCTCATGCGGCTTGCGCCCGATGAAGAAGTCGACCGCGATCAGGGCGGCCAGGCCCACGATGGTCAGGACCCACAGGGTCACGGAAACGTCCACTGCACCTCCGGCATGACGTAACGGCAAACACTTTCAGCGTTGTCGCTGCCGGAGGTCTCTTCCACCCGCGCGGGGTCGGCGCCCCGGGACCGGACCGGTCCGTACTGACGGGTGCGCCGCAGTCAGGGAGTACTCCCCTCCGTACGGAAGACCATACCCCAATCACCAAGGAAAGGTAAAGCAAAAAGCAAAAGGAAGGTCAAATGACCTGATGGGAAGCACTTTACCTGTGCTTGGCTCGGGCTCTGGTCACCTCGGTGAGCACCTGCTGCACGATCTGGCTCCCGGTCGGCACCAGCGCGGGTTCATACGTCCAGGCGTGCCCGACCCAGGGATCGGCAAGATGGTCGTCGGGTACGGGTGTGAGTCGCATCAGCGAACGCCACAGCGGGTCGAGCAACGGGCCATAGGCGGCGGCATCCTCACGGTCCGCCACCAGCAGCAGATGCACGCCCACCGCGGGGCCCTCGTCGGCGAGGTAGCGCAGTCGGGTCACCGCGCGGTCGTCGAAGCCGTGCGGGAAGTCGTTGACGATCAGCAGCTGCCGCGCGGTGTCGACATCGGCCGGAAGCGACTCGGGCGTGCCGCCGCGCAGCGCCATCTGCACCAGGTCGACCCGCCGGGTGAGCCTCTCCAGCACCTCCGCCACACCCGCCGCCCCAGCTGCGGGCGGCGTGGTGAGCGCACCGGTCCGCGTCAGCACCCCGAGCGCCGCGGCCCCGGCCCCGGCCGGGTCGATGGCCTGCACGGCGAAGTCGCCCGGCGGATGCACGGCGAGCAGCCGCGCCGCCAGCGCGACCGCCGCCTCCATGGCCAGCTGCCGCAGCTCGGCGGCGTCCGGGAGGCCGTCGGCCGCCACCGGGCCGCTGTCCAGCCACAGGCCCCGCTCCAGCGGCAGCCTGACCAGCAGGGGGACGCGCAGCGGCACACTCTCCGGAAGATGCAGATCGCCCAGCCGCAGGGCCATCGGCGGCTCGGCCGGCACCCGGTAGGCGTGCCAGACGGGGTTGTCCCAGCGGGCGTAGGCGGGCGGGAGTGCGGGCTCGACCACGTCGGACTCGGCGGCGAGCTGGGCGAGGTCGCGATCGAGGGCCGCGCGGGCCTGGTCGACCAGCTGCGTCCGGCGGGCGTGGGCCGCCTCGCGCGCGGTGTCGCCTGCCGTGCCGAGCCGGCCGCGGGGGTCGGCCAGCGCCTGGTCGAGCTCCTTCTCCAGACGGGAGTCGGCGAATTCGACGGCGCTGCGGTACGCGGCCGTGGTGCGGGCCAGGTCCTCGAACATGCCCCAGACCTGGTTGTACAGGCGCTCCTCCATCGACCAGCCGACGGCGTCTCCCGCGACCGGTTGCGCGGGCTGCTCCTCGGTGGCCGGAGAGGGCGTCGGTTCGGTGCCGTGCGGGCGGCGGGGGTGGGTGTAGTCCACCGGGGTGCCTGGGGCGCGCGGCGCGGCGTCGGGGGCCTGGGTGTCGTACGGGTTCTGCGCGTCGTAGGAGGGTGCGGGCGCCGGTGTGTGCGGGCGCGCCGGCGCCGCCGTGCCATGAGCGGCTGTGGGGGCCGGGGCGAGGGCCGCCGAGTGCTGGACGGCGGCCGCGAGGTCGGCGGCCGCGGGCAGTCCCTGGTCGGCCAGGAGTGCGGGCAGACCGGCCGCGTAGCCCTGGCCCATCGCGCGGACCTTCCAGGCGCCCTGTCTGCGGTACAGCTCCAGGGCGATCACCGCCGTCTCGGTGTCCAGGCCGGTCAGGGTGTAGCTGACGAGTTCGCTGCCGTCGGGGCCGTCGACCGCGGTGTGCGGGGCTGCGACGGCACCGAACCGGAGCGGCCCGGCGGACCCGGTGGGCAGCGCGAGAAACACGGCGACGCGGTGCACGGTCTCGGGCAGGGTGCCCAGGTCGACGGTCAGCCGGTGCTCGGCGGCGGCCTGCCGGGGCACCTCGACGCCGGGCAGGACGGGGGTGCCGGGATGGGCCACCCACGGGGGGCCGTGCACCGTGCCGTTCTCGTCGCCGAGCGTGGCTCCGGCGAGGACCGGGGCCCCCGCCGAGATCCGGATCGTCAGCCGGACCTCGGACAGCGGGTGGTTCTGCCCCCGCACCAGCTCGGCCGTCATCGCCGTGCCCCCCGTGGTGTCGTTGTGTCGTACGCGCTGCCGGTCGAGCGGGCGGTCCTACAGGTGCGGCAGGATCGCCGGCATCAGGTCCTGGAAGGTGCGGCCGTTGGCCGGGGTGCCCAGGGCGGTCATCGTCCAGCCCGAGCCCGCGCGGTGCACCTTCGCCATGATCTGGGCGGTGTAGTCGCCGCCGCCGTCCAGCGTGTAGCGGGCCAGTTCCTGGCCGTTGGTCTCGTCCACGAGGCGGCAGAACGCGTTCTGCACCTCCTGGAAGGTCTGGCCCGTGAAGGAGTTCACGGTGAAGACGATCTGGTCGATGTGGACGGGGACGCGCTGCAGGTCCACCAGGATCGATTCGTCGTCCCCGCCCTGGCCGGCGCCGCCGACCAGATTGTCGCCGGTGTGGCGCACGGAACCGTCGTCGCTCACCAGGTGGCGGAAGAAGACGACGTCGACCGGCTGCTTCTCGGCGAAGAGCACCGCCGAGGCGTCCAGGTCGATCTCCTTGGTGCGCGAACCGAACAGGCCGCGCCGCTTCGCCGCCTGCCAGCCGAGCCCCATACGGACCGCGGTCAGGGTGCCTCCGTCCTTCTTCTCCAGGCTGATGGCCTGACCCTTGCTCAAATTGACGGACACCCTGAATCCCCTCTCGATGGTCCCCTGTTGCCGCGCAGTGCGCGGTTGTCCAAAACCCTACGCAGGCGCGCCGACAGTGCCGAACCCCGGCCCGCGCTTTGTGTCGGTGTTGCAACACTTGGCGCGTATGCCGAGGTCCGGCAGGGGGCCGCAGCTCAGGCGAGGCCCGCCTCCCGCATCTGGCGCAGCTCCTTCTTCATCTCCGAGACCTCGTCGCGCAGCCTGGCCGCGATCTCGAACTGCAGCTCTGCGGCGGCGGCCCGCATCCGCTCGGTCATCTCCTCGATCTGCTCGGCGAGTTCGGCCGCCGGACGGTCCGTGGGCACCGCCTGGCCCTTGGCGGCCTTGCCGACCTTCGCGCCCTTGGCCGCCTTGTCGCCGAGTGCCGGGACGGGTGCCTTGGCGCCCTTGCCGTCCTTGGACTTGCGGTAGCCGCTGCCGAGGAGCTGCTCGGTGTCGACCTCCTCGCGGGCGATCTGCGCGACGATGTCGTTGATCTTCTTGCGCAGCGGCTGCGGGTCGATGCCGTTCGCCTTGTTGTAGGCGACCTGCTTCTCCCGGCGGCGGTTGGTCTCCTCGATGGCCTTCTCCATCGCCGGGGTGATCTTGTCGGCGTACATGTGGACCTGGCCGGAGACGTTGCGCGCCGCGCGGCCGATGGTCTGGATCAGCGACGTGCCGGAGCGCAGGAAGCCCTCCTTGTCGGCGTCCAGGATCGCCACCAGGGACACCTCGGGCAGGTCGAGGCCCTCGCGCAGCAGGTTGATGCCGACCAGGACGTCGAACTCGCCGCTGCGCAGTTCGCGCAGCAGCTCGACGCGGCGCAGGGTGTCGACGTCGCTGTGCAGATAGCGCACCTGGATGCCCAGTTCCAGGAAGTAGTCGGTGAGGTCCTCGGCCATCTTCTTGGTGAGTGTGGTGACGAGGACGCGCTCGTCCTTCTCGGTGCGCTTGCGGATCTCGTGCACCAGGTCGTCGATCTGGCCCTCGGTGGGCTTGACGACGACCTCGGGGTCGACGAGGCCGGTGGGGCGGATGATCTGCTCGACCGCGCCGTCGGAGCGCGACAGCTCGTACGGTCCCGGAGTGGCCGACAGGTAGACGCTCTGGCCGATGCGCTCCTGGAACTCCTCCCACTTCAGGGGGCGGTTGTCCAGGGCGGACGGCAGGCGGAAGCCGTGTTCCACGAGGGTGCGCTTGCGGGAGGCGTCGCCCTCGTACATGGCGCCGATCTGCGGGACCGTGACGTGTGACTCGTCGATGACGAGCAGGAAGTCGTCCGGGAAGTAGTCGAGCAGGGTGTTCGGCGGGGAGCCGGGCGAGCGGCCGTCGAAGTGCATCGAGTAGTTCTCCACGCCGGAGCAGGTGCCGATCTGGCGGAGCATCTCGATGTCGTACGTGGTGCGCATCCGCAGCCGCTGGGCCTCCAGCAGCTTGCCCTGCTTCTCCAGCTCGGCGAGGCGCTCCCCCAGCTCCTTCTCGATGTCGTTGACGGCCCGCTCCATGCGCTCCGGGCCGGCGACGTAGTGGGAGGCGGGGAAGACATACAGCTGCTGGTCGTCGCTGATGATCTCGCCGGTGAGCGGGTGCAGCGTGGACAGCGCCTCGATCTCGTCGCCGAACATCTCGATACGGACGGCCAGCTCCTCGTAGACCGGGAAGATCTCGACGGTGTCGCCGCGGACCCGGAAGGTGCCGCGAGTGAAGGCCATGTCGTTGCGGGTGTACTGGATGTCGACGAAGCGGCGCAGCAGCTCGTCCCGGTCGATCTCGTCGCCGACCCTGAGGGGGACCATCCGGTCCACGTACTCCTGCGGCGTGCCGAGGCCGTAGATGCAGGAGACCGAGGCGACCACGACGACGTCGCGGCGGGTGAGCAGCGAGTTCGTCGCCGAGTGGCGCAGGCGCTCGACCTCCTCGTTGATCGAGGAGTCCTTCTCGATGTAGGTGTCCGACTGCGGGACATAGGCCTCTGGCTGGTAGTAGTCGTAGTACGAGACGAAGTACTCGACCGCGTTGTTCGGCAAGAGCTCGCGGAATTCGTTGGCCAGCTGGGCGGCCAGCGTCTTGTTCGGCGCCATCACGAGCGTGGGGCGCTGGAGCTTCTCGATCATCCACGCCGTGGTGGCGGACTTGCCGGTGCCGGTCGCGCCCAGCAGGACGACGTCCTTCTCACCGGCCTCGATGCGCTTGGCCAGCTCGGCGATGGCCGCCGGCTGGTCTCCGCTGGGCTGGTAGGGGCTGACGACCTCGAAGGGCGCCACCGTGCGTTCGATGTGGGAAACGGGCCGCATGCCATCCACCGTACGACCCCCCACTGACAACGGGCCCCGATCAGGTGTTTTACCTGGTCCGGGAGCCGTGGTGCTCGGGTCGGCGCTCGTTGTGGAGCGCGGGCCGGCGGTCCAGGTGGGAGGCGACGGCGGCGGCCGGGACGCCCGGTTTGTGCTCGGCGATCCTGCGGACGGGCCGGCCCATCACCATCAGTGGGTCGAAGACCACGACGACCGCCGCGAGGAGCAGGAAGGCGAGCGGGCCGATCAGCATGGGCGCGAGCACGGACGGCTCCGGCGCGCCTCCGGTGGCATGAGAGGGGCCGTCGAGGTGGACGCGCAGGGCTGCCATGCCCATGTAGTGCATGCCGCTCACCGCGAGCCCCATGACGAGGCTCGCCCCCACGCTCCACAGGAAGCCGCGCACGCGTCCGGCAGCCCACAGGGCGGCGGTCGCGGCCACCACCGCTATGACGACGGAGGCGGCGACGGTGAGGGTGTTGTAGGTGAACCGCCCGTGGAAGTGGACGCCGGCCATGCCGAGGTAGTGCATCGAGGCGACGCCCAGACCGGTGATCGTGCCGCCGGTGAAGAGCGCGGTGCCGGTGGCGCCCCGGTAGCCGACGACGAAGATGCCGACGCCGACCATGACGATCGCGAGGCCGAGGCTCGCGTAGGTGATCGGTTTGTCGTAGTGGATCGGTGTCTCCTTGATGGCGAAGCCCATCATGGCGACGAAGTGCATGGTCCATATGCCGGAGCCGATCGCGGCGGCGCCGAGGGCCAGCCAGGCGGGCCGCCAGGAGTGCGTGACCAGCAGCGCCCGGGTGGTGCAGCGCAGGCCGAGGGCACCGCCCAGGCAGGCCATCAGATAGGCCACCAACGGGGTGACGGCCCCGTAGCTGAATCCGTCGACCGTGCCTTGCATCCGTGGCTGCCCTTCCGCCCTCTTGCGTCCCGGAATACCTCAAACGTTCCCCCGGCCCAGGACCGCGCGGGCGGTCAGGGTTGTCGCAGAGAGTATGACTCCCACCGGAATGGTCGAACGATTTTCCGGCAAAGAAACACGGCGTTGCCGCACTTGTGCGGCAACGGTGAGCGCACGTCGACATCTGCCTGCGATGTGTGACCGTCATGCGCGTGCGTACCACTGACGATCTGCTGTCACTCTTGTTGCATTCGGTATTCGCTGGACGCGAGGAGTCTGCATGCACGCGCGCGTAGTGGTGGCCGTCACGGCCGTCGCGGCTCTGGGGATCGCGGCGGTCCTGCTGAGCCCGTCTTCCGACGCCCGGGCCGGCGATTCCGGCGAGCCCACGGTGATCGCTCACCGGGGTGCCTCCGCCTACGCACCCGAGAACACGCTGGCCTCCATCGACAAGGCCGCGCAGCTGGGCTTCACCTGGGTCGAGAACGACGTCCAGCGCACCAAGGACGGCGAGCTGGTCGTCATCCACGACGACAGCCTCAACCGCACCACGAACGTCGAGCAGGTCTTCCCCGGCCGGGCGCCGTGGAAGGTGAAGGACTTCACCGCGGCCGAGATCGCCCGGCTGGACGCGGGCAGCTGGTACTCCCCCGCGTACACGGGCACGCGCGTGCCGACCCTCACGCAGTACATGCGCCGGATCGAGCACAACCACGAGAAGCTGCTCCTGGAGGTCAAGAACCCGGAGCTGTACCCGGGTATGGAGCAGCAGATCCTGAAGCTCCTCGGCAACGAGGGCTGGCTCGATCAGGACCATCTGGGGCGGCTGATCGTGCAGAGTTTCAGCGCCGACAGCATCCGGACCGTGCACGAGCTGAAGCCCGCCGTCACCACAGCCCTTCTCGGCTCGCCCAAAGTGGCACAGCTGCACCAGTACGCGCGCTTCACCGATCTGGTCAATCCCTCGACCGGGTCGCTCTCCCTGGGCTACGTCGCGGCCGTGCACGCCTTCAAGGGGGCGCACGGCAAGCGGCTCGGCGTGTTCGCCTGGACGGTGAACGACGCGGCCGCCGCCCGCAGGGTCGCGAGTTACGGCGTCGACGGAATCATCACCAACAAGCCCGACGTGGTGCGGGAAGCGCTGGGCTCGGACTGAGCCGGGCGGGCGTTGTCAGTGGCGGGCCGTACCGTGGTCGCATGGACAGCCAAGGGCAGGATGAGCAGCGGGTCGTGTGGGCCGTCGTCGGCAGCGACATCGGTCCGCTGATGCTGGCCGCGAGCCGCGACGGCCTGGTCAACGTCGTCTTCCACGCCACGGACGCGGTGCGCGACCGGGCCCTGGAGCGGCTGGCGTCCCGGCTCGGCGTCACCCCGGTCGAGGATCCGGACTCGCCGCTGCTGGCCGAGGCGATACGCCAGCTGCGCGCGTACTTCGCGGGCGAGCGGCACGGCTTCGATCTGCCGCTGGACTGGTCGCTCATCTCCGGCTTCAACCGGCAGGTGCTGCGCGAGCTGGCCTCCGGGGTGCCGTACGGCACGGTGGTGGGGTACGGCGATCTCGCGGGGCGGGTCGGACAGCCCGGCGGGGCGCAGGCGGTCGGCGCGGCGATGGGCGCCAATCCACTGCCGGTGGTGGTGCCGTGTCACCGCGTGGTGGAGAGCGACGGCGGTATCGGGGGTTTCGGGGGCGGGCTGGAGACCAAGCGGAAGCTGCTCGCGCTGGAGGGCGTGCTGCCCGAGCCGCTGTTCTGACCGCTGACTTGTGGCCCTCTGATCCGGTCCAGGGTTCAGTCGTCGTAGTGCCGGGCCTCGAAGACGTTGCCGTCGGGGTCCCGGAAGTAGAACGTGCGCGGGGCGTTGCCGCGGGCTCCGAACGAGTCGTGGCCGATGTCGGACAGCGGTACGCCGTGGTGCTCCAGCCGGGCGCGCAGGGCGTCGAAGGCCTCGGCCGGCAGGGACAGGCAGACGTGGTTGACCGGATGGCCGGCGCTGTCGGCGGCACCTGGCAGCATTTTCATGTGGTCCACGAAGGTGCGCGGCGCGAGGTCCAGGAGGGTCTCCTCGTTGACGCGCACAGAAGGGAACGGCACCTTCCCCTCGATGAACTCGGTGAGTCTCACGGGCTCCAGACCGACGACGTCCGCGTGGAAGCGGGCCGCGGCCACCGGGTCGGTCACCCACAGGACGACGTGGTCGAGACGCATGCTGTTCTTCGTCATGCCGCCCAGGCTGGTGGCGTCCCCCACAGGCCGCAAGCGTTTAGCCGTGGCCGGCACCCGCCAGAGATCCAGAGACGAGGCAAGGCCGACGGACAGGAGGCGATGCGCGTGGTGCTCGTGGTGTCGGAAGAGGTCCGGGAAGCGATCGACGCACGGCGGCCGGTGGTGGCCCTGGAGTCCACGATCATCGCGCACGGCCTGCCCCGCCCGCGCAATCTCCAGGTGGCGCTGGAGCTGGAGGACGCGGTGCGGCGGGAGGGCGCCGTACCTGCGACCATCGCCGTCCTGGACGGCCGCCCCCGGGTCGGGCTGGACAAGGAGCAGCTGGAGCGGGTCGCGAACGAGGACGGCATCCGCAAGCTGGGCCACCGCGATCTGCCGCTCGCCGTGGCCGGGGGCGTGAGCGGGGCGACCACGGTGTCGGCGACGGCGCAACTGGCGGCGCTCGCGGGCATCCGGGTGTTCGCCACGGGCGGGCTGGGCGGTGTGCACCGCGAGTGGACGGTGACGCAGGACGAGTCGGCCGACCTGGGGCTGCTGGCGCGTACGCGGATCACCGTGGTCTGCGCGGGCGTGAAGTCGATCCTGGACGTGCCGGCGACCCTGCAGCGGCTGGAGACACTGGGCGTGGCCGTCGCCGGGTACGGCACGGACCGCTTCCCCGGCTTCTATCTGTCCGACTCGGGGCATCCGGTCGACTGGACGCTGGACAGTCCGGAGCAGGTCGCCGAGGTCATGCGGGCCCAGGACGCGCTCGACGCGCCCGCATCGGCGCTGATCGTCGCCCATCCCGTCCCCGAGGCTGAACAGCTCGATCCCGAGGTGCACGCGCGCGTGCTCGCCGACGCGCTGCACGCATGCGCGGAGCAGGGGATCAGCGGGCAGGCGGTCACGCCGTTCCTGCTGGACTACCTGGTCCGGCACACGGAGGGTGCCTCCCTGAGCGCCAATCTGGCGGCCGTACGCGGCAACGTACGGCTGGCGACGCGGATCGCCACCGCCTGGACCAGGGGGTGACCACGGGCCGGAACGGGGCTCTGCTGGTCGTCGGGGACGTGGTCACGGACGTCGTCGCCCGGCACCGAGGACCGCTCGCGGCCGGCACGGACACGGTCGCCGCGATCCGGACGCTGCCCGGCGGCGCGGGCGCGAACGTGGCCTGCTGGGCAGCCCACGCGGGCTGCGCGGACGTACGGCTGCTCGGGCGGGTCGGCACGGACACGGCCGCGTGGCACGAGCGGGAGCTGGTCGCGGCCGGGGTGCGGCCCCGGCTGGTGGTCGACCCGGAGGCGGCGACCGGGACGGTGATCTGTCTCGTCGACACCGGGGCGGCGGCCGAGCGCACGTTCCTCACGGACAGCGGGGCGTCCCTGCGGCTCGAACCCGCCGACTGGTCCGACGCGCTCCTCGACGGGGTCGCCCGGCTGCATCTGTCGGGCTATCTGCTGTTCACCGAGCCGAGCCGGGCACTGGCGGCCACGGCACTCACGGCGGCACGCGCGCGTGGTGTGCCGGTCAGCCTGGATCCGGCGTCGGCGGGCTTCCTGGTACGGCTGGGGGTGGACCGGTTCCTCGCGTTCGCGGAAGGGCTGGACGTGCTGCTGCCCAGCCGGGACGAGGCATGCCTGCTGACGGGCCTGTCGGACCCGGCGGACGCCGCGGTCAAGCTGAGCCGTCTCGTGCCACTGGTGGTGACCAAGGCGGGCGCCGACGGGGCGCTGGTGGCCCGGACCGGCGCCCCGCCGACCAGGATCCCCGCGACACCGGCGGTCCCGCAGGACACCACGGGCGCCGGCGACGCCTTCACCGGCGCGTTCCTCGCCGCACTGCTCGCGGGCGCGGATCCCCGGGAGGCGGCAGCCTCGGGCTGCCGGGCGGGGGCGGAGGCGGTGGGTCGGGTGGGGGCCAGACCGGCGGTTCCGGGCAGGGAGAGCTAGACGGAGAACTGGGCAGGCGGTCGGTGGTGGGTCGGGGGGCCGGACCGCCGGTTCCGGGCAGGGGTGGCTGGGTCGAGGGCGGGGTCGGCGGTCGGCGGTGACCGTGGGAGGCGGGCGGACGCCCGGCACGGTCGGAGCGGCTGAGCCCCCTGCGTGCGTCCGCCGAGCCCTCCTCTCCGTACGCCCGGCCGGTGCCGACGGCCCCGAGGCCACGGCCCGAGCGGCCGAGCCGATGCCGAGGGCACCCGGCTCGCGCCGGACCTGTCCGCCTCGCCCGGCCCGGCCCTTACGCCTTCTTCCCCCACGCCGAGAACATCGGTGCGGTGGCCAGGTCCATCGAACCGGCCTCGACGTTGGCCAGGTGCTGGTCGATCTCCTCGTCGGTGGCGAGGTCGGCGGCGACGAGGCGGGCACGGATCTGACGGACCGTCGCCGCCTCCAGCGCGGTGCAGGCGGGCGAGGTCACCGGGAAGTAGGCGTCGGCCTCCACTTCGCTCAGCCCGGCCTCGCGCAGCAGGCGCGGAAGCTTGCGGCCGTAGGACAGATCGGCGCCTCGTTCGGCCAGGAGCTTGCGGAAG
Organism: Streptomyces camelliae; assembly: GCF_027625935.1. NCBI lineage: Bacteria > Bacillati > Actinomycetota > Actinomycetes > Kitasatosporales > Streptomycetaceae > Streptomyces > Streptomyces camelliae. The sequence continues at coordinate 6,894,527 of NZ_CP115300.1, read as the reverse complement.
CCCTGGCGCAGCCGGTTGGCCAGCCGCTGCTCGGGGCCGTACTCGTCGGGGCAGGTCAGAGGCTGGAGGGCGGGGTCGGCGTCCTCCAGCAGCAGCCGTCCGCCGGGCCGCAGTGCCTGGAGCATGGAGCGCAACGCCCTTTCCCGGTCCGGGACATGGACGAGGACGAGCCGGGCGTGGACCAGGTCGAAGCCCTCGTCCGGGGGCTCCTCGGTGCCCACGTCGTGGACGCGGACCTCCACCGGCGGGTGGGCCACGGCGCTGAGCAGCGAGGTGTCGATGTCGGTCGCGACGACCTTGCCGGTGGGGCCGACCTTCTTGGCGAGCCAGGACACCACGGACGTGCCGCCCGCCCCGACTTCCCAGCAGCGCCAGCCGGGTCCGACGCCGCATCCCTCAAGGTGCCGGAAGGTCGTGGGGTCGAAGAGCGCGGCGAAGGCGTCGAAGCGCTGTGCCGCCTCGTTCTGCCGGTTGTCCAGGAGGTACCCGTCGGAGCGCGCATGTGAGGATCATCCCAGCCACCGGCTCGTCCGGATCTGCCGACGCTCCGCACACGGGAGAGGCCAGGCCGGGGGCCGGGCCGACGACCGGGCACGACGCTCTGTCCACAGGCGGGAACCAAGCGGAACATCCTGTTCCCACAGGCTTACCCGCGTTTTGCTCTCGGCTGGCACACTGCTCGGACGAGGCGCGAAAAGCGTTACGCGGGGGATCCATGCGAGGAGATCCAGATGTCCATGGCGGGGAATCTGCGACGGGTCACGGGACTGGGCAAGGCCGCCGGCCTGCGCAAGGTGGCACGGCTGGCCAGGCGGCGGCCGCGCGTGGACCTGAGCCATCCCGCCAGATCACCGCTGGGCTCCTCGGTGGTCAACTGCGTGACGTATCAGGACGGTGTGCGGGTGCCGACCTGCACCGACCTCGTGGACGCCGTGCGGATGGTACGCAAGACCGGCGAGGGATTCGTCTGGCTGGGGCTGCACGAGCCGACGGACCGTGAGTTCGCGGGGATCGCGGAGCTGTTCGACCTGCATCCCCTGGCCGTTGAGGACGCGGTCGAGGCCCACCAGCGCCCGAAGCTGGAGCACTACGGCAACACGCTCTTCGCGGTCTTCAAGACCGTCTGCTACGTGGAGCACGAACGGCTGACGGCGACCAGCGAGGTGGTGAACACCGGCGAGATCATGGTGTTCGTCGGCGAGGACTTCGTGATCACGGTGCGGCACGGCCGACACGGCTCGCTGGGCCCGCTGCGCGAGGAGCTGGAGTCGCATCCGCACCAGCTGTCGAAGGGGCCCGCAGCGGTGCTGCACGCGATCGCCGACCATGTCGTGGACGACTATCTGAGCGTCACGGACGCGGTGCAGGCCGACATCGACCAGGTCGAGACGGAGGTGTTCGCCGAGGACGGCGCACGGCTCGACCCCGGCCGGATCTACCAGATGAAGCGTGAGCTGCTGGAGCTGAAGCGGGCGGTGGTGCCGCTGAGCCGCCCGGTGGAGGACCTGGCCACCCGGCCCATACGGGTCGTCCCTCCGGAGATACAGGCCTACTTCCGCGATGTGCTCGACCATCTGATCCGGGCCAAGGACCAGATCGCGGCGTTCGACGAGCTGCTCAACTCCATCCTCCAGGCCCATCTCGCGCAGGTGACCGTTGCGCAGAACGAGGACATGCGCAAGATCACCGCGTGGGCCGCGATCATCGCCGTACCGACGATGGTGTGCGGTGTGTACGGCATGAACTTCGACCACATGCCGGAGCTGCACTGGCAGTTCGGGTACCCATTGGCCATGGTCGTCATGGCGGGTGCGTGCGTGGCGCTGTACCGGGGCTTCCGGCGCAACGGCTGGCTCTGAGCGTCAGCCGCTCCAGGCGGGGTGGCGTGGGTCGTCGGCGCGCACCAGGACGTCCGCCGTGCCGGCCGGATCGGTCTCGGACGCGTAGCGCTCGAAGGCGGGCAGCGTCCAGTGTTCGGCCTCGGGGGTATGGCGGCGCAGGGCGGCCGGGGAGAGGAGGAGGTGCACGGTCAGGTCGAACGGGAACCAGTGGCGCAGCAGGAGGGGGCCATGGAGCAACAGGATCCCGCCGGGCGGGAGTTGGACGTAGGGGCTGCGGGTGGCACGGTCGGTGGCCGGGTCCCACAGGTCGGGCAGGACGCGCCCGCTGCCTCCGGGATCGAGCGGGCCGAAGACCTCACGCCAGAGGGCGCCGGTGTCGAACCATCCGCCGTAGTACGACTCCGCGTCGCGTCGCCCGTGTTCGAGGCGCAGCGAGGCGGGGCGCAGGAAACCTTCGGCGTCGACCACGAGCGAGGGCCGGCCGCGCACGCGCAGCGCCTCGCCGACCCGCTCGGCGAGGTCTCCGGGACGCGCGGCCGGGGCCCCGTCGAAGCCGACGCGCGGCCAGGCGCCCCCGTCGGCCGGCTCCAGTCCGGCGAGCCGGTCGGCCAGCTGCTCGGCGAGCCGGTCCCAGGTGATCGCTTCGAGTCGCACAGGGCCCATGATGCCGGGTGGCGGAGAAGGAGGTGGCGGCGCCTGCCGGAGGGCGGGGGTGCGCTCCGGCAGGGGACGGGTCCCGGGCGGCACGGGGCGGGCGGCTCAGCCTCGGTCCGCCGCTGTCCGCCGGGCTGCCAGCAGAGCGGGGAGATGGGTCTCGCTCCAGGCGCGGGCCGCGTCGAGAAGGGGGATCAGCGTGCGGCCGAGGGGGGTGAGGGCGTACTCGACCCGGGGCGGGTTCTCGTCGTAGGCGGTGCGGGTGACCAGTCCGTCGCGCTCCATGGCGCGCAGGGTCTCGCTGAGGACCTTGGGCGTGACGGCTCTGAGCGGAACACGCAGTTCACCGAAGCGGCGCGGGCCGTCCTGGAGACAGCGGATCACCATGCCCGCCCACTTGTCGCCCACGCGGACGGGCATCACGGAGGACGGACAGAGGGGGTGGAACATGTCGGGATCGAGAGGTGCGGGCCGGCCGGCATCCATGGCGCCGGCGGTGGACCGCGACAGGTCGGCCATTCTGTGCGGCGAGTCGGTCATGAGCCGAGGGTATCGCCGATACCGTTGAAGTAACCGGGGGTCCGCTCCCTAACGTCCTGGCCGTACGCGAACAGCCGTGCAGGACAGGGAGGTTGGGGATGAAGGGGATCGTGATCTTCGGTGCCGGAGGCCGGGCCGGGCGGGCGGTGACGGCCGAGGCACTGGCGCGGGGCCGCACGGTGACTGCGGTGGTGCGGGATCCGGCGCGGTATCCGGATCTCGGTGCCGAAGGCGTCACGGTGGTACAGGGCGATGTCCTGGATGCCGGGACGGTCGCCCGGGTCGCCGCCGGGCACGCCGGTGCCGTGCACGCCGTCTCGCCGTTCAGCGGGCCCGAGGACGCGGTCGGCTCGGTCGACCCGCGGTTCTTCGTGCGGGCCGCCGACGCGCTGCTCGACGGGCTCGGCGCGGCCGGAGTGTCACGGCTGGTCGCGGTGGGGCTGGGGGCCAATCTGCTCGGCGCGGACGGGCGGATGGTGCTGGACGACCCGGTGGCCTTCCCGCAGCCGCTGCGGCCCTTCGCACTGGCGCACACCGCCGGGCTGCACCGGCTGCGGGAACGCGCTGACGGTCCCGTCGACTGGGTGATGCTGACGCCCGCCGGGTTCCTGGAGCACGGCGGGCCACGGACGGGGCGGTACCGGGTCGGCGGGGAGCGGCTGCCCAGTGTCGGCGGTGCCGGGAGCAACGGCAGAGGTGAGCCGTGGCTGTCGTACGCCGATCTCGCGGTGGCGGTGGTGGACGAGATCGAGACTCCCGCGCGGCACCGTACGCGGGTGTCGGTGTTCAACGTGCGGGGCAGGGAGGAGGACGACAGGCAGGGACACGGAGTCAGTGGGCGGCGGCGGGGAAAGTAGCGCGTATGGGCCTTTCCTCGACATCAACTCCCCACTCCCCCGGGCGGCTTGTCGTCGTCCAGAGCGCCAAGCGCAAGCGGTGTGCCACCTGCCGGGGCGGGCCGCTGTCGCTGCTGATGCTGGAGGACGGGGCGCCGCGCTGTCTGGACTGTGCCGACCTCGGGCACCTGGTGTTCCTGCCGCGCGGTGACACGGCGCTGACCCGCAGAGCGCGGGAGGAGAGCACGCTGTCGGCGGTGGTAGTGCGGTTCAACCGGCGCAGGAGCCGGTACGAACGGCAGGGCGTGCTCGTGGAGGAGGCCGCGCTGGCCCGGGCCGAGGCCCGCTGTCTGGCGGACGCGGAGGCGCGGCGCCGGCGGCGGGCACGGGACGCGCGGCGCAGGGCGGCGGAGGACGAGCGGTTCGTGGCGGCGTTCGCGGCCGAGATACTCCGGTTGCTGCCCGGCTGTCCGGCCGAGCGAGCCCGGGCCGTCGCGGCGCACGCGTCCGTGCGGGGCAGCGGGCGGGTCGGGCGCAGCGCGGCCGGGCGGGCGCTGACGGAGGGGGCGGTGCTCTCGGCGGTCGTCGCGGCCGTACGGCATGTGGACACGCCGTACGACCAGCTGCTGATGAGCGGGGTGCCGCGGTACGAGGCACGGCGCCGGATCGCCCCGGCCGTGGCGGGCGTGCTGCGGGCGTGGCAGGGCACCGGGGCGGACGTCGGCTGAGGAACAGGAGGGCAGGAGGAAGGAGGGCCCGGAGGAAGGAGGGCCGGGAGGGAAGGGCGGGAGGGAGGGGACGGGAAGAGACGGGGTCGGCATGTGGTCCGGCCTGGGCATGGACTGGGGGACGGTGCTTCCGGGCCCCGGCCCGGGTGGGACGAGACGAGATGAGGGCGTGGAGATGATCGAGGGGCCGTTCTTCGTGCTGGTCGTGGCGGGGATCCTGGGCAGCGGGCTGGTCGCCGGGGTGTTCTGCGCCTTCTCGGCGTTCGTGATGCGGGGGCTCGCGGCGCTGCCGCCCGCGCAGGGTGTGGCGGCGATGAACGCGATCAACGTCGCGGCGGTACGGCCCGCCTTCATGACCGTGTTCGGCGGTGCCGCGATGCTGAACGCGATGATCGCGGTGGTGACGTTCGTGGTGTGGCCGGAGGACGGGACGGTCGAACTGCTGCTGGGCAGCGCGCTGTATCTGCTCGGTGCGTTCGGGCTGACGGCGGTGGCGAACGTCCCCCGCAACGACAGGCTGGCCCGGCTGGCGGCAGGCGCGCCGGAGGCCGCCGTGTACTGGCCGGTGTATGTGCGCGAGTGGACGTTCTGGAACCACGTCCGCACCGTCGCCTCGGCCGCGGCCGCCCTGGTCTACGTCCTGGCGCTCACCTGACCGTGCCCGGCCCGCCCACGGCCTCACCCGGACTGTCCACGGCCTCACCCGGACCGTCCCGGCCGCCGCCCGCTACTCTGCGCGACCCGCGGTGCGGACGTATCGTGGCCGGAAGAGTGCCGGAAGAGTGCCGAAAAGTGGCGACGATCATGGCCGATCCCAAGGGTTTCATGACCACGCCGCGCCAGGAGTGGCCGCGGCGGCCCGTCGAGGAGCGGGTGCGGGACTGGGACGAGGTGTACGTCCCGGGAGCGCTGCTGCCCATCATCAGCAAGCAGGCCGACCGCTGCATGGACTGTGGCGTCCCGTTCTGCCACGACGCCTGCCCGCTGGGCAATCTGATCCCCGAGTGGAACGACCTGGTCTCGCGGGAGGACTGGCGGGCGGCGAGCGACCGGCTGCACGCGACGAACAACTTCCCCGAGTTCACGGGGCGGTTGTGTCCGGCTCCCTGCGAGGCGGGGTGCGTGCTGGCGATCAACCAGCCGGCCGTGACCATCAAGAACGTCGAGTGCGCGATCGCCGACCGGGCCTGGGAGGAGGGTTTCGTCCCGCCGCGGCCGCCCGAGCGGCTGTCGGACAAGACGGTCGCGGTCATCGGTTCCGGGCCCACCGGGCTCGCCGCGGCGCAACAGCTGACCCGGGCCGGGCACACGGTCGCCGTGTACGAGAAGGACGACCGGCTGGGCGGGCTGATGCGGTACGGCATCCCCGGGTTCAAGATGGAGAAGCACCATCTGGAGCGGCGGATCGGGCAGATGCGGGCCGAGGGCACGAAGTTCCGTACGTCGACGGCGGTCGGGCGGGACGTCGGGGCGGTGGAGCTGCGCGGGCGGTACGACGCCGTCGTCGTCGCCACGGGTGCGACGGCGTGGCGGGAACTTCCGGTGCCGGGCCGGTCGTTGGACGGGATACACCAGGCGATGGAGTATCTGCCGCTGGCCAATCGAGTGTGTGAGGGGGATCTGGAGGTTTCACCGCTGTCGGCGGCCGGCCGGCATGTGGTGATCGTGGGTGGCGGGGACACCGGTGCGGACTGCCTGGGGACCGCGGTGCGCGAGGGGGCCGCATCCGTGACCCAGCTGGACATCTACGCGCTGCCGGGTGCCGAGCGGGACGAGGACACCGAGCCGTGGCCGACGTACCCGAAGGTCTACCGGCTGTCGGCGGCGCATGAGGAGGCGCGGGATCTGCGGACGGCGCCGGCGGCGGACGCGGACGCCCGGCTGTTCGCCGCGTCCACGCTCCGCTTCACCGGGGACGACGGCGGGCATGTGCGGTCGCTGCATCTGGTGGAGGTCGACGAGCTGCGCCGCCCGCTGCCGGGCACCGGGCGGACACTCCCCGCCGACCTCGTGCTCCTCGCCCTCGGGTTCTCCGGGCCGGACCAGGAGGACGGGCTGTTCGGACAGTTGGGCCTGGCGCTCACCCCGCGCGGCACGATCGCCCGGGACGACGGCTTCGCGACCAACGTCCCCGGGGTGTTCGCCGCCGGGGACGCGGCGCGCGGACAGTCGCTCATCGTCTGGGCGATCGCGGAGGGGCGGGCGGTGGCGGCGGCCGTCGACCGCTATCTGACGGGCAGTTCACGGCTGCCCGCCCCGGTGTCACCGCGGGACCGGCCGATGCGGGTGTAGGCGAGACGCCATGACGACCGTGATGACGGGGGTGACTGGGATGACGGGGATCGGTCACCCCTGCCGCTCGTCCGTGCCCGCCACCTTGCCCGTCGACAGGGCCACCCGGTTCCAGGTGTTGATCGTGAGGATGAGGGCGAGGACGTGGGCCAGTTCCTCCTCCTCGAAGTGGGCGGCGGCCTCGGCGTAGACGGTGTCGGGGACGCCTCCGTCGGCGACCAGGGTCACGGCCTCCGTCAGGGCGAGCGCGGCCTGCTCCCTCGGCGTGAAGAAGTGCCGGGCCTCACGCCAGACGGCGACCATGTGGAGCCGGTCCTCGCTCTCGCCGGCCTTGCGGGCGTCGTTGGTGTGCATGTGCAGGCAGTACGCGCAGTGGTTGAGGTGCGAGGCGCGGATCTGGATCAGCTCGACCAGCGCGGGGTCGAGGCCCTGACGGGCGGCGGCGTCGAAGCCGATGATCGCGCGGAAGACCTTCGGCGCGGCCTTCGCGAAGTCGAGTCGGGTGCGGCCGGCCTCGACGGCAGCGATCGCGGCGGTGACCTCGGGTGCGAGGGTGGTGTCGGGTGCGGAGGTGACGTCGGGTGCGGTGGTGACGTCGGGTGCGGTGGTGATCGTGTTCGTCGTCATGGCTTCAACCTACGGGCCGAAAAGACCGGCAGTAGGGTGCATTTCCATGACGGAATCATGGGTCAATTTCGCGGAGCGGATCGGTGCCGACCTGCACCTTGAGCTGTCGGGTCCGGGCGGGCGGCGGGCCGCGCTGATCCGGGCGCTGCGGGAGGCCGTACGCAGCGGACGGCTGGCTCCGGGCACGCGCCTGCCGCCGTACCGTTCGCTCGCCGCCGACCTGGGCGTGGCCCGCAACACGGTGGCCGACGCGTACGCGGAGCTGGTCGCGGAGGGCTGGCTGACCGCCCGTCAGGGTTCCGGGACCCGGGTCGCCGAGCGGGCGGAGCCGCTGCGCGGCGCCGTACGGACCCCTGTGAAAGCACGTCCCCGCGCGCGTGGGCCGCGGCACGATCTGCGGCAGGGCGCGCCCGAGGCCTCCGCATTCCCGCGGGCCGCCTGGGCGGCCGCGTACCGCCGGGCGCTGCAGGCCGCGCCGAGCGAGGCGTTCGGGCCCGGGGATCCGGCCGGGCGGCGGGAGCTGCGGGAGGCGTTGGCGGAATACCTGGCACGCGCGCGTGGCGTGCGGACCGAGCCGGACCGGATCGTCGTCTGCTCGGGCTTCGCGCACGCGCTGCGGCTGCTGTTCGGCCAGGGCGGCCAGGGCGCGGGCGGGGTGCTGCGCGGTCCACTGGGCGTGGAGGCGTACGGGCTGGGTTTCCACCGGGAGCTGCTCGCGACGGCCGGCGTGCGGACGGTGCCGCTGCCGCTGGACGGGGACGGCGCGCGCGTGGACGTACTCCGGCGGGAGCGGGCCGTACTGCTCACGCCCGCGCACCAGTTTCCGACCGGCGGCCCGCTGCATCCGGAGCGGCGGGCGGCCGTGATCGACTGGGCACGCGCGCGGGGGACGGTGGTGCTGGAGGACGACTACGACGGCGAGTTCCGCTACGACCGCAGACCCGTCGGCGCGCTCCAGGGCCTCGACCCGGAGCGGGTGATCCACATCGGGTCGGTCAGCAAGAGCCTGTCGCCGGCGCTGCGGCTGGGCTGGATGGTGCTGCCGGAGCGGTACGTCGGGCGCGTGCTCGCGGCGAAGGGGGAGCGGGAGGGCTGGGCGAGCGTCCTGGACCAGCTGGCGCTCGCGGAGTTCATCGTCTCCGGGTCGTACGACCGTCATGTGCGGCGCATGCGGCAGCGCTACCGGCACCGGCGTGACCGGCTCGTCGCGGCGCTCGCCGCGCACGCGCCGCATGTCGAGGTGACGGGTCTCGCGGCCGGTCTGCACGCGGTGCTGCGGCTGCCGCAGGGCACCGAACGGTCCACGGTCAAGGCCGCCGCATGGCAGGGCGTCGCCCTGGACGGCCTCGCCGCGTTCCGGCATCCGCAGGCCGAGCCGACGGCGGGTGACGGACTGGTGGTGGGGTACGCGGCCAGCGCCGAACACGCCTACGGCGCGGCACTGGAGGCCTTGTGCACGGTCCTGCCGCCCGGGTGAGGGAGCGGACGAGACTCCCACGGACCCGAGACTCCCCCGACTCCGAGAGTCCCCCGGCCCCGGGCCCCCGGCCCCGAGAGTCCCCCGGCCCCTGCCGCCTACCCCTTCCGGGCCACCGCCCCGTACCCCGGAATCACCCCGTCGTCCTGCCCCGGGACCGGTTCGCCCAGTTCCGGGTGCCACTTGTGGACGATCTCCACGCCCGGCTCGATCAGTTCGAGGCCGGAGAAGAAGCGGGCGAACTCCTCTCTGGAGCGCAGGGCCAGGGTGACGCCGGCCGCCTTCAGCTTCGCCACGGCGGCCGCCGACTCCTCGGGGGTGAAGTCGGCCGTCGCGTGGGTCATCATCAGGTAGCTGCCGGCGGGCAGTTCGGACAGCAGGCGGGTGACCAGTTCGTGCGCGCCGTCCTCGTCGGGGACGAAGTGCAGCAGGGCGACGAGGGAGAGCGCCACCGGGCGGTCGAGGTCCAGGATCCGGCGCGCGCCCGCGACGATCGCGTCCGGATCGCGGACGTCGGTCTGGAGGTACTCGGTCGCGCCCTCCGGTGTGCTGCGCAGCAGGGCCGCCGCGTGGGCCAGCACGATCGGGTCGTTGTCGCAGTGGACGACGCGGGCGTCGGGCGCGACCCTCCCCCACTGCCCGAAAGGCGTGGGAGGTACCCCCAGGCGACCTGGTGCAGACTCGGCTCGGTGGGTATGCCCGTGCCGATGTCCAGGAACTGCCGTACGCCCTGCTGGGCCAGCCAGCGGGTGGCGCGGTGCATGAACGCCCGGTTGACGCGGGCCATCACCGGCACCCGGGGGTCGAGGGCCAGCATCTGCCGGCCCATCGCCTCGTCGACGGGGTAGTTGTCCTTGCCGCCGAGATACCAGTCGTACATCCGCGCGGGATGCGGCTTGCTGGTGTCGATCTCGACCATTGATCAAGCACCCATCAATTCAGCGTCAGACAGAGGAGTTGAGGGAACGGTCACACAAGGAGGTCACGACAGCAGGAAGTCGGCCTCCCCCGCCTTGGCGCCCTCGATGAAGGCGGTCATCTCGTCCGTGGTGTAGATCAGCGCCGGTCCGTCCGGGTCGGTGGACTGGCGCACGGCGATCCGGCCGTCGGCCAGCTTCATCGCCTCCAGGCAGTTTCCGCCGTTGCCGCCGCTCCAGGGCTTGTGCCACCCCTCGCTGCCCAGCTCCCGCGCGGGCATGCCGTTGTAGACGTGTCCGCGGGGCTTGATGCGATCCATTCACAGCTCCTTGCGGAGATCCTGGAGGATCTCCTTCGTGCGTTGTGCCGTAGCGGCCTGCGCCGCCATGCGGTCCATGACCTCCAGGTGGGTCGCCACCTCGGTGCGCGCGTCCAGATAGACCGCGCCGGTCAGGTACTCGCTGTAGACCATGTCCGGCAGTTCTGACATGGCAAATCGGAACAGCACGAAGGGCCCGTACGTCCCCGGGTGCGGCCCGCCCGCGAACGGGGCCACCTGGAGCGTCACATGGGGCAGCTTCGCGGCCTCCAGCAACCTGTCGATCTGCGCGCGCATCACCTCCGGGCCACCGACCTGACGACGCAGGGCGGTCTCGTCCATCACCGCCCAGAATCGGGGGGCGTCGGGACGGGTGAGCAACTCCTGGCGTTGCATGCGCAGTGCGACGTGCCGCTCGATGTCGTCCGGGCTGGTCTGGCCGATGGCACCGGACGTGAGCACACCGCGCGCGTAGTCCTCGGTCTGGAGCAGGCCCGGGACGAAGTGCGGCTCGTACGAACGGATCAGGCTCGCCGCGCCCTCCAGGCTGACGTACATCGAGAACCAGCCCGGCAGGATGTCGTGGAACCGCTGCCACCAGCCGGGCTTGTTGGCGTCCTCGGCGAGTTGGACGAAGAGGTCGGCCTCGTCGTCGGGAACGCCGTAGGCCTTCAGCAGCAGTTGCAGGTACGGGATCTTGAGAGCGACCTCGGCCATCTCCATACGGCGGATGGTGGCGGGCGCGACACGCAGGACGCGGGCGGCCTCCTCGCGCTTCAGCCCGGCGCGTTCCCGCAGGTCCAACAGGCGCCGGCCGAGGACCACCTGGCCCACCGTCGGCGCGGACCGCGGCTCGCTCACGCTGCCACCTCCACCGAAAGCCTCACTCCACCGAGAGCCGCACAGCCATGTTTCCCGACAGCCCTGCGGCGCCGTTCGAAGATTCATTCGAAGACCGGGCGGGCCTTCGATGCCCTCAATTGGCGCCGCTCGACGTGCTGTTGCGAGCAGTGTGCCACGGCCCCTGACCAAGTCACACAGCACTCTGCAATTTTCAGAGTGACACTTGCCAAGTGTTCACGGCGGGGAGATAGTGGCAAGCGTGATTCCGTCCGCGCCCTTAGGAACAGACGCCGCCGCAGACCGTTCCGGTCTCGGTGCCGCGTCGGGAGCAGCCCCTCAGCGGGACGCTGCCGAGCGCCGGTTCCGCTTCGAGCTGGCCGCACATCCGGGTTCCGTCGCTCAGGCGAGACGCCTGGCGCAGGCCCGGCTCACCGGCTGGTCGGTGTGCGCGGACACCTGCGAGAGCGCAGCCCTGGTCATATCCGAGCTGGTCACGAACGCGATCGTGCACACCGCGAGCAGCCGTGTCGTGTGCGAGCTGCACGATCACGACAACATCGTGCGTATATCCGTCAGTGACGAGGGCTGTGCTCCCGGCGAACCCCACCCGTCCCCGCAGCGACCGGACGAGGAGCACGGGAGGGGATTGTTTCTCGTCGACGCGCTGTGCCGGGCCTGGGGTGCCCAGGAGCACGGCCCCGGCCTGCTCGTCTGGGCCGACCTGCCGCGGCAGACCGACGCCGCCCCCGGCATCGCCGACCCCTGCAACGACCTCGGCTGGGGCGCCCGCCCCAAGCCGGACCGTCCGGACGACTCCCGCGAGGACGAACCGACGGGGACCGGCCATGAGGACACGGAACAGGCCGTCCCGGGCGGGCACGCGGTCACGCAGCCACGCGGACACGGGACGTACGGCACACACGGGGTTGCGGAGCCGCTCGGTCACGAGTCCCACGGCACACACGGGGTTGCAGAGCCGCTCGGTCACGAGTCCCACGGCACACACGGGGTTGCAGAGCCACTCGGTCACGAGGCACACCGCACGCACGGGACCGGGGCGCAACTCGGGCACGACGCAAACCCCACGCACGGGACCGGGGAACAGCTCGGACACGAGGCACGCCACACGCACGGAGCCGCGGAGCCTTCGTTGTCCCAGGCGCCCGAGTGGCAGCACCGCCACATGCTGCCGGAGCAGCGGATGTATCAGGCAGCCGAGCAGTACGGCTACGGGATACCCGAGCCGCGCCGGCACGGCGGCCTGCCGGAGCCGCACCGGCACCGGCCCCCGGACCGCCCCTGGCACCAGCCGCTGCACCGGGCTCCCGAACAGCACCGCGCCGGGGAACGGCCGTGACCGGCGGACCCGACATCACCGGCGCGGACCAGAACGACACCGATGCGCCCGCCGCCGAGCGTCCGATCGGTCTCGACACCCTCGTCCGGATGCAGCGCCGGCGGCCCGTCCCGGACGCGCCCCGACGGCTGCTGCTCCCGGAGGGCATGACGGCCCCGCTCGGCTGTGACGCGGTGGCCGTGCCGGACCGGCTCGGCCCGCTCGTCGTACCGCGGTTGCCCCGGCTGGGCTGTGTGTACACCGACGGCGCGCAGTGGTGGTGGATCGTTCCGGCAGACTCCGACTACGCGCTCCCCTGGCCGTCTCCCGCCCAGTACGCCCCCGGCGCCCTGGTCACCGTGCCCGCCCGGCTCATCCATCGCCCCGAGGGCACGGTGCCGTACACCCCGCCGATTCCGCTGTACCTGGCCATGTGCCGAGCGCTGGGGACGGCGCCGGACTGGTCTCGGGCTCAGCCGCTGCGCTTGCTCGGGTCGTGACGCCGCGCCCTTTCAGGTCGGCTGCCTCAGTCGGCTGATCGGCCGACGGCCCCTCCCGTACCCCTCGTACGCCCCCCTCGCTCCCCCGCGCGCCCTGCCCGCCGTCGGTCCGCCTGGGGATAGTGGCGGTCGGTGACGCGCCGGGAGGTGGGCGGTGGGGAAGCGGCGGGACGCGGCTGAGCCCGTGGTGTCGGAGTCCGAGCGGCTGCTGTTCGGGGGGCCGCTGCGGTACGACATGGGGTGGAACGAGCACGCGGACGCCTTCCTGGAGCTGAGCTTCCGCGCGATGGTGGTGCGGCTGCCCGGCATGCTGGCGTCCAGTCTCCGGCTGGCCCTGCAGGCGGACGCCCGCGCCGCACGGGTCGTACTCGCCGCCGAGGCCGTCCGCGGCGCCGCCCAGGCGGTGATCCTGCTGGCCGTGAACAGCGTGCTCCGCGAGCTGCTCGCCGGCCCCGACGTCGGGCAGCGGCTGCGCTCGGCCGCCCCCGCCCTGTTCGCCGTGGCCGCCATGTCCCTGGTGAACGCCCTGCTGCGGGCGGCCTCCACCTATGCCACGGGGCGGCTGGAGCCGAAGGTCGAGCGGGTGGCGACCGAGCTGTATCTGGAGCGGGCGGCGAACGTGGAGCTGGCCGCGATCGAGGACCACGCCTTCCACAAGCTGCTGGACACGGCCCAGTACGGCGCCGAGTCCGCCCGCCGCATGATCTCCTACGGCACCCGGGTGATCAGCGCGCTGATCTCGCTGATCGCGGCGGCCGGCGTGCTGGCGGTGCTGCATCCGGTGCTGCTGCCGCTGCTGGTCACGATGACCCTGCCCAGCGCCTGGGGCGCGCTGACCAACGCGCGCCGGCGCTACGAGTCCTTTCACACCTGGGTGCAGCACGCCCGGGCCGGCCGGCTGATCAGCAACCTGCTCACCGAGCCCGCCGCCGCTCCGGAGATCCGGGTGCACGGGGTCGGGCCGTTCCTGCTGCGCCATTTCCGGTCCATGTCGGAGACGGCGGAGGCGGAACAGGCCCGGCTGTCCCGGCTGGCCGCGCGGACCGGCCTGATCGCGGCGGGCTGGACGGGCCTCGCCACGCTCGCGACGTACGCCACGCTGGGCGCACTTCTGCTGGCCGGTGCGATGGCCCTGTCGGTGGCCGGTACGGCCGTGATCGCGATCCGTACCGGTGCGTCGAGCCTGGACACGCTGGTCCTGGAGATCAACCAGCTGCACGAGGAGGCCCTGTTCGTGGGCGATCTGCACCGGCTCTACGCGGAGGCGGCGAAGCGGGCCGTCCCGACGGGCGGCGAGGCCCTGCCGGAGGATCCGAAGGAGATCCGGTTCGAGAACGTCACGTTCAGCTATCCGGGCGACCCGGCCCGTCCGGGCGACTCGGCCCGTCCGGGCGACCCGGCCCGTCCGGGCGACCCGGTACGCCCCGCTCTGGACGACGTCACCCTCAGCCTGCCGCTCGGCCGGATCATCGCGCTCGTCGGCGAGAACGGCTCGGGCAAGACGACGCTGGTCAAGCTGCTCGCGGGCCTGTACGTCCCGGACCGGGGCCGGATCCTGTGGGACGGCGTCGACGCGGCGCGGGCCGACCGGCGGCTGCTCGCCGAGCGTGTCGCGATGGTGGCGCAGGACTTCAAGCGCTGGCCGTTCACCGCCCGGGTGAACGTGGCCGTCGGCCGCTCCTCCGCGCCCCTGACCGAGGAGGCCCTGGCCGCGGCGGTCGCCGAGGCGGGGGCCGAGGAGGTGGTCGCGGGTCTGCCGCGCGGCCTGGACACCCTGCTCGCCCGCAACTTCAGCGGCGGGCACGAGCTGTCCGGCGGCCAGTGGCAGCGGCTCGGCATCGCCCGGGCCGCGTATCGGCGCGGGCGGCTGCTGATCGTGGACGAACCGACAGCGGCGCTGGACGCACGGGCCGAGCTGGAGGTGTTCGAGAAGATCCGGGCGCTGGCGGGCAGCGGGCAGACGGTCGTGCTGATCACCCACCGGCTGGCCTCGGTGCGGCACGCCGATCTGGTGCATGTGCTGGAGCGGGGGCGCCTGGTGGAGTCCGGCACCCCGCAGGAGCTGCTGGCCAGGGGCGGTGTCTATGCCGAGCTGTACGCGCTCCAGGCGGACCAGTTCACGGCCCGGGTGCCGGCGCCGAAGCCCGCCTGAGCCGGCTCACTCAGCGCCGTCGCCGCGCACGATCACCAGGAACATGTCCGTCGCGAGGTCCATGACGACCTCGGCGGGCAGGCCTTCCAGACGCCGGGCGTGCGCGAACTCCTCAGCGGGCCGGGACCCCCGCGGACCACCGGCGGGAAAGCGTTCGAGCACCGTTCGCCCGTTCACCATCTCGCACCTCCAGAAAGCGTCGCTCTGAGAGGAGTTAACGCCCTGGAGAACGGAATCGCCTCGCCGAGTGACGGGACTGAGACATTACCGACACCCGTTCGGCGCGGACCACGAGAATCCGCTCACTTTGCGACATGAGCCGGACACGCCATGTCCTCGAACGTCACCCGCTGTGTCAGCCGTCGTACTCGTCGTGCAGGCGCAGCCGGTCGCTGCCGGCGGGGCTGCGGCCCAGCGCGGTGAGATCGAGCAGACCGGCGAGCGTGCAGGCGCCGTCCAGCCCGTCCTCGAAGACCGAGTAGGTGTGGAAGACCCGGTCGTGGTCGCGCAGGAAACAGCTGATGCCCGGGCGCTCGGCCAGGCCCTGGTCGGACTCCACGGTGGCCTCGAAGTCGCGGTTGAAGTCGCCGTAGGACGGCACGTACGAGTACCAGGGCACCGTCCAGCCCATCCGTGCCTTGAACGGCAGGAACCGGGTGAACGGGGCCCGGGAGACGGATGCGAACGAGGTGTTCCGGGCGCGCAGATGGGCGAGATGGCCGAGCTGGTCGAGGAAGGCCGAGCAGCAGGGGCAGCCCGCCTCCCACTCCGGCGCGAACATGAAGTGGTGCACGACGAGCTGGGCCCGTCCCTCGAAGAGGTCGAGGAGCGTGGCCTTGCCGTCGCCGCCCTCGAAGACGTACTCCGTGTCGACCTCGACCATGGGCAGCCGCCGCCGCTGCGCGCTCAGCTCCGCGCGCGCCCGTCTGACCGCCTCTTCCTCGCGCTGCAACTCCTCGCGCGCCACGCGCCACTGCTCGCGCGAGACGATCTCCGGAAGCGACATGGGCCCTCCTGTCCGACGGTCGGTTCGGGATGGTGACCGTCGCCGGGGGCGGAACTCATCGCCGGGCGCGAAGATTTTTCAGTAGGTCACGGGCAGGGCCCTGAGCCCCCGGGCACGCATCGACGGACGCCAGGACAGTTCGGTGTCGGCCAGGGCGAGTTCGGGAAGGCGTTCCAGCAGGGCGGCCAGGGCGATCTCCGTCTCCGCGCGGGCCAGCGGAGCGCCGAGGCAGTAGTGGATGCCGTGCCCGAGGGCGAGATGCCCGGCGGCGTCGCGGGAGAGGTCGAGCCGGTCGGGGTCGGGGAAGCGGTCCGGGTCGCGGTTGGCGGCGGACAGCGAGACCCAGACCGTCTCGCCCGCCGGGATGGTCACCCCGGCGATCGTCACGTCCTCGACCGGGAACCGGCGCATGGCCAACAGCATCGGACCCTCATGACGGGCGAACTCCTCGACCGCCGCCGGGAGTTGCGCCGGATCCTTGCGCAGGGCGGCGAGCTGGTCCGGGTGCTGGAGGAGGGCCAGCACGGAGTTGCCGATGAGCTGGACCGTGTTCTCGTACCCGGCGAAGAGGATGAGGAAGGCCAGCGACATCAGCTCCTCCTCGCCGAGCCGGTCGCCGTCGTCGCGTACGGCGATCAGGTCGGAGAGCAGATCGTCGGCCGGCTCCTCGCGTTTGGCGGCGACGAGCCGGGTGAGGAAGCCCAGCATCGATGCCATGGCCTCCTTCGAGGCGTCCGGGCGGGCCGGGTCGGGGGCCGTGAGACAGTCGGTCCACTGCCGGAAGTCCAGCCGGTCCCCCTCCGGGATGCCGAGCAGGTCGCAGATGACGGTGATGGGCAGCGGGGCGGCGTAGGAGGCGACCAGGTCGGTACTGCCGTGCGGCCCGAGCGCGTCGAGGAGCCGGTCGGCGGTACGGCGGATCGGCGCGCGGAGCTGCTCGACGCGGCGCGGGGTGAAGGCCCGGCCGACCAGGCGCCGGATGCGGGTGTGGTCGGGCGGGTCCATGTTGAGGAGGTTGGCGTCGAGCGCGGGCGGCAGCGACAGGCCCTTGTACCTACCGGCTACACCACTCCGCTTGTCCAGCGACAGCCGCGGGTCGGCGAGCGCGGCCCGGACGTCCTCGTACCGGGTGACGAGCCAGGCGGGAGTGCCGTCGGGTCCGGCGATGCGCTGCACGGGGGCGGTGTCCCGCAGGCGCCGGTAGACGTCGTAGGGGTGATGGATGAGGCCGTCCGCGAGTTCCATGCGCATCAGCCTACGCGGCGTCAGGTCTCGTGCACCTGACCTGGCGGGCGTAGGCATGCAGTACTCCAACTCACGTACGAGTTAAGGAATTTCGAGGTGAGCGGTGGCTCGCAGCCGCACAAGCAGCACGCGGGTCCGCCATATGACTGCGCGAGTCCGCCGTACGACTGCACGGCTACGCGGCTACGCGGCGGCGGGCAGCGGGGGTGCCTCGATTCCCTGAAGCTCCAGCTCGGTCAGGGCCTCCCGCAGTTGGCGGATGTGCCGGGGGGTGAGCCGGCCGGTGTCGTCGAGGTGGACGGCACAGGCGGTGGTCGTGTCGACAAGTCGCTCCAGGACGTCCGCGACGGCGTCCGTGCCCGCGGTGTGCCGGGCCAGCGCGGGCAGTTCGGCGG
This sequence comes from Streptomyces camelliae, assembly GCF_027625935.1. Taxonomy (NCBI): domain Bacteria; kingdom Bacillati; phylum Actinomycetota; class Actinomycetes; order Kitasatosporales; family Streptomycetaceae; genus Streptomyces; species Streptomyces camelliae. The sequence continues at coordinate 6,876,818 of NZ_CP115300.1, read as the reverse complement.
CGGCGAGGGCGATGGCGGTGCGGGCCTCGGCGAGGGTGCGGTAGGCCTCACGGCGCAGTGCCCAGCGCTCGGCGCGAGCGTCGAGGGACTCACCCTCGGCGCGAGCGTCGACGGACTCACCCTCGGTGCGATCGCCGACGGACTCACCCTCGGTGCGATCGCCGACGGACTCGCGCTCGGTGCGGTCACCGGACTCGCCGAGGACGTGCACGAGGTAGGCGTGCGCGGCGTTTCCGGCCGCGGCGAGCCGGGCCCGTACCCCGCCACCGCGCTCCCCCGGCATCGGCAGGTGCCCGACGACCAGCACGAGCGCGCAGGCGAGCAGCGTCTCGCCGATGCGGCTGACGGAGGTGACGGAGGCCTGCGGTTCGCCGCCGACCATGACGAGCGCGAGGACGAGGACGGTGACGACGGCGGTCAGCGCGGCGAAGTGCCGGGTGGCGACCGGGACGAGCGCCCCGCAGACCGCGACCAGCGCGATCAGCCCCGCCGGGTGCGGCAGCAGCGCGGCGAGCCCGGCGAACACCAGGGCGCCCAGCACGGTTCCGGCGGCCCGGCACAGCACCCGGGAGGCGAGCGGCCCGAGGTCGGGCTTGACGAGGAAGACGGCGGTGGCGGGCAGCCAGTACCAGTGCTGGTGCTGCCCGTACCAGCGGGCGTGGTGCAGCGCCTGGGCGATGGCGGCGCTGGCCCCGAAGCAGAGGGCGACACGCAGCCCGTACTCGCGCCCGCCGGTGCCGAACGCGGCCCGGACCACGTCCTTCGGGCTCTGCCGGCGAGCGAGCAACCGGTGGTCACGGCTCTCGGCCCGGTCGAAGGCCTCGGCGGCGTGCAACAGGGCGTCGTCCAGCGCCCGCAGGGCGGGCGCCGAGCGGTGCGGGGCGGGCAGCGGGCCGGTGCCGGTGTTGCCACGGACGGCGGCGGCGAGCCGCCGGGGGCCCTCCGCCGCCCGCGCGGCGATGGGCTCTCCGGCCCAGTACAGGGCGGTGGCGGCCTCGGCGAGGGGCAGCGCGGCCGCGTACTGGGCGTGCAGCCGGCGCTCGGCGGCGGAACTGGCGTACCGGCGCAGCCGGGGTCCGGCGAGGGCGTCCTGGGCGTGGTCGAGGGCGGCGGTGAGCGCGGCCCGCCGGGCGGTGGCGTGGTCACCGCCCACGGCGTCGAGAAGGGCGGCGACGGCGTCGTACACATCGGCGACCGCCTCCCGCTCCCCGTCGAACCGGAAGTCCCCGGCGAGCGAGCCGGGCGTGGGCAGCGCGAGCCGCAGCAGGATCAGCCACCCGGCGCCGGCGAGGAAGGCGAGCGCCCGCTGCCAGCCGCTGATGGCTGCGGGCATCCCGGCGCCGAGGGCCGCGGCGACGAGCAACTGCGTACCGGCGGCGGAGGCGACGGGTCCGACCGCGCTGATGCCGCCGGCGGCCAGCCCCAGCAGGGTGAGCACGAGGGTGAGCGGTACGGCGGTCAGGCCCTGCCCGGCGTACGTCCCCACGAGCAGCCCGAGGCCACCGGCCAGCGCGGGCACCCCGAGCCGTTTGACGGAGGCGCGCCGGCTGCCGGGACGGTCGTTGATGCCGGCGAGCATCGCGGCGATGGCGGCGAGCACGCCACTGGGCAGCCGGTCGGCGAGCACCCCGGCGAGCAGCAGGGGTCCGGCGGCGAGCGCACCCCGGGTCACCGCGCTCCAGGGCACGGGACCGCGCTGGGTGCGCAGGGCGTGGGCGAGCCAGAGGGGTGCGGCGGGCCGGGACACGGGGCTCCTGTTCGTACGAGGGCGGGGTGGGGATGGGGGTGCCTTCGGACGACGGCGGCCGGGTGGGCTGTGCTTCCACGGTAGGGCGGGTTTGCCGTGCGAACCGGGCGATCAGGTTTCACCCATGTGAAAGGTGCCGAGTGGACCGGTTTCTTTATGAACGCAACTCATGCACGCACCTCATGCACGGACCTCGCCAACGCACCTCATGCACGCACCTCGCAAACGCACCTCATGCACGTACCTCATGCACGCACTTCATGAACGCGATGCCGCGATGGCCTCCTCCGCCTGAGCCACGGCGCCGAGCAGGGCGGCCGGTTCGGCCCGCAGCCCGCCCACGACGGCGTCGATCCCTCGCAGCCCGGCCCGCTCCAGCAGCCGCTTCTCGTTGGTCACCCACTCCCCGCGCGCCGCGAGCACCCCGTGCGCGGCCTGGGTGGCGGCGGTGGCGATGGCTCCGGCGGTCTCGGTGAGCCGGCCGTGGGGGGCGTGGTTGGCCTTGGCGTAGCCGAGGGTGACGCGAGCGGTGCCGTGCCAGCGCTCGGCGGCGCTGACCCGCAGCTTGTCCGGGTAGCCCGCCGGGCGCGGAAGGGTGCCCCTGAGCACCTGGTTGACGGCGAGTTCGGCCACGAGCAGGTACGTGGGAATGCCGGCGAGATGGAAGAGCAGCGGCTCCACCCGGAACCGTCCCTCCTCGGCCTCCGCCAGCTCGTGCTCGACCACGTCGAGATCCCGGTAGTGCACATCGACCCGGCGCCCGTCGACGTTCAGCCAGGCCCCGCCGTTGAACACCCCGCCACCCCAGCCGCCGACCTCGGACACCTCGCCCTCCCAGCCGACGGCCCGCAGGTCATCGGGGTCGAAGGGGCCGCGGTAGTAGATCGCCATGTCCCAGTCGCTGTCGGGGCGGTGGGTGCCCTGGGCCCGGGAGCCGCCGAGAGCGACGGCCTGCACGGTGGGCAGGGCGGCGAGGCGGTCGGCGGTGGCGGCGAGAAACCGGGAGTCGGTCGACTGGTCCATGCCCTCAGCCTGCCGCAGCCACCCCGAAGCCCGCTCCCGAAATTCCGTCGAGCCCTGCGTGCGCAGGAGGCCGCGAGCCCTGCGTGCGCAGGGGACGGTGAAGTCCGATCAAGCGGATCACATCGTTCCGCACATTTCCTGCACCTCTCGGCACGGTCTTCCCTCGCTTGGACTACCGTTACGCCTTGCGCACACCGCATGACCAGGGCGAAAGGACGGGACTCACGTGAACGCGGCGCCGCTGAGCCCGGAGGATCCGGTCAGGCTCGGTGACTTCGAGTTGCTGGGCCGCATCGGTCACGGCGGTATGGGACAGGTGTACCTCGGCGAGTCACCAGGTGGTGAGCCCGCGGCGGTCAAGGTCATCAAGCCGGCGGTGGTCGACTCGGAGACCCGGTTGCGCTTCGCCCAGGAGGTGGAGGTGCTGAAGACCGTGTGGGGTCCGCGCATCGCCGCCTTCATGGACGCGGACCCCGGGGCCGACCAGCCCTGGCTTGCCACCGAATACGTGGACGGCCCGGACCTGCGCCGACACGTGGCCGACTGCGGACCGCTGCCCGCGGCGCTGGTCGCCTCGCTCGGCGCCACCCTCGCCGAGGCACTCTCCGGCGTGCACAAGCAGGGCCTGCTGCATCGCGATCTCAAGCCCGCCAACATCCTGCTCGGTCCGAACGGCCCGAAGATCATCGACTTCGGACTCGCGGTCTTCACGGAGTCCAGCGCTTCCCTGACCGCCCCCAACACGGTCCTCGGCACGCCCACCTGCATGGCACCGGAGCAGGCGAACGGCATCAAGCCCCTGCTCGCGCCGGTCGACGTCTATGCGCTCGGTGCCGTGCTGCTGTACGCGGCGACCGGCCACTACCCGTTCCAGGCCGAGAACATCCACGCTCTCTTCCATCTGATCACCAAGGCCGACGCGCAGCCGGACCTGACCGGTGTCCCGGACCAGCTGGTCCCTCTGCTGACCGCCATGCTGGCCTACGACCCGAACGCCCGGCCCACCCTGCAGGGCGTCGTGCAGCAGTGCCGCGCCGTCATCGAGAACGAGGGGCTCACCGTCGCACAGGCGCGCCGCCGCCTGACCACGTACACGGCGACCACGGCGACCACGACGGTTACGACGACCACGACGGCCACGACGTCTCCGGCCATCGCCCCGGCGCCCCCCGCCCCCTCCCCTCAGGACCTGCCCACAGTCACGGCTCCCCAGCAGCCCGGCCCACCCGCCCCCGCCGAGCCGGCACCCCCATCAGCCGTCCCCTACACCCCGACGGTGAGGGAGCACCCTGCGCACTCTGCGCACCCTCCGCACCCCCCGCAACGGCCGCACCCTCCGCAGCGGCCGCGCCCACCGCGAGTGGGTCATTCCGCGCAGGCCAGGCGCGTGGCCCAACAGCTGCGTGAGACCTACGCTCAACGAGCCAAGTTCTGACATCCGACTGACACCCGACCCCGCCGACACCCCCGTTCTCGCGCAGGAGGCAGCCCCGTGACCGTCGAGCCGTCCGGCGTTGCTGAGACCGTTCCTCTCAGCAGCGATGAAGGGGACGCGAAGTATCCGCCCGGCTCGCAGATCGAGGTCCGCGACGAGGAGTGGCTGGTCCGCAACGTCCGGCACACCGCCCACGACGGTGACCGTATCGAGGCGGTGGGTGTCTCGGAGTTCGTGCGGGACCAGGAAGCCGTCTTCTTCACCAAGCTCGACGACGTGCAGTTGATGGATCCGCGCAGGACCAGGCTGGCCTCCGACGACTCCCCGAACTTCCGGCGCAGCCGCCTCTTCCTGGAGGCCATTCTGCGCAAGACGCCGCTTCCGCAGTCCGAACGCGGACTGGCCCTCGCGGACACCTTTCTCCTCGACGCGCTGCCGTATCAGCACCGGCCCGCGCAGCTGGCGTTGTCCGGCAGGAACCTGCGTCCGCGCATGCTCATCGCCGACGTGGTGGGCCTCGGCAAGACGCTGGAGATCGGGCTGACGCTCGCGGAGCTGATCCGCCGGGGCCGCGGCGAACGCATTCTGGTCGTGACCCCCCAGCACGTCCTGGAGCAGTTCCAGCACGAGTTGTGGACCCGCTTCGCGATTCCGCTGATCCGTCTCGACTCGGTCGGCATCGAACGCATTCAGCGGGAGATCCCGGCCGGCCGCAACCCGTTCACGTACTTCAAGCGGGTCATCGTCTCCATCGACACCCTGAAGAACACGGACCAGTACAAGCATCATCTGGAGCGCATCACCTGGGACGCGGTCGTGATCGACGAGTCCCACAATCTCATCAACCGCGGCTCGCTGCGCAATCAGCTGGCCCGGCTGCTCGCCCCGCAGACCGACGCCCTGATCCTCGCCTCGGCCACCCCGCACAACGGCGACGCCCGTTCCTTCGCCGAGCTGATCTCCCTGCTCGACCCTGCCGCGATCCGCGACCCGGAGCGTTACGAGGCGAAGGACATCGAGCACCTCTTCATCCGGCGTACGAAGATCAGCCCCGAGGTGCGCGAGCAGATGAGGGGACAGTGGGCGGACCGCGGTCCCAGCGTCTCGGTGCACTGTGCGGCGACCCCCGCCGAGGAGAAGATCTTCGAGGAGCTGGCACAGGTGTGGCTCCCGCGGGACGACGGCACGCCGTCGGTGAGCGAGAGCCGCCTCTTCCCGTACACGCTCCTCAAGTCCTTCCTCTCCTCGCACGTGGCCCTGGCCGCGACGGTCGACGCCCGGATCAGGACGCTGAAGGCGAAGGAGGACCCGGCGCCGGACGCCGAGCTCGCCGCGCTCCGGCGTCTGAGCGACCTGGCGTTCGTCATGACGGAGACGGACTCGGCGAAGTTCGAGTCTCTGGTGCGACAGCTGCGGGAGATCGGCGTCGGGCCGCAGAGCGACACCCGGGTCGTCGTCTTCTCCGAACGCGTGCAGACCCTGGAGTGGCTGCGGGAGAAGGTCCCTGCGGCTCTCGGCTTCAAGGGCAGGGCCCAGCGGGAAGCCGCGCGCGTCATGCACGGCGGCCTCTCCGACGAACAGCAGATGCAATGCGTCGAGGACTTCGGCCTGGCGGACACGCCGGTACGTCTGCTGTTCACGGGTGACGTGGCATCCGAGGGTGTCAACCTGCACCGCCAGTGCCACCACCTCATCCACTACGACGTCCCCTGGTCGCTGATCCGCATCGAGCAGCGCAACGGCCGTATCGACCGCTACGGACAGGCCCACCAGCCGCAGTTCCGGGCGTTGATCCTCACCAGCGAGACGGACGGCGCGAAGGACGACCGCACGGTCGCCGAGCGCCTGCTGGAACGCGAGGACGAGGCGCACCGCAGCCTGGGCACGGCCGAGGCGGTCTCCGGTCTCTACCGCGCGGAGGCGGAGGAGAAGTCGCTGATCCAGGACCTGCTGCGAGGCCGTACGGTCGACGAGTCGCTGGACGCCACGGCGCAGGCCGCCGTGGACGAGGACACCGGCACCGACTTCCTGGCGGACTTCTTCGGCGCGGTCGGCGACGGCACCGGCGATCCCGACGCGCCCGACGCGTCCGACGACCCCCACGGCACGGTTCCGCCCGCCCCGGCGGACGTACCGCGCCTGTTCGCCGGCACACGGGACTTCATCGACGACGCGATCCGCGAGGTCTTCCCCGACGCGCAGCGGCAGCTGGAGCTGGACCAGGACGCCGAGACCGGCCTGATCTCCTTCCGGCCGCCGTCCGACCTCGTCCACCGCATGAAGTCACTGCCGCCGGACTACCGACGCGAACAGCGCCTGCACGAACGCCTGCTGGTCACGCTGAACCGCAAGCTCGCCGACCTCTCCCTCGTCCGGGCCCGGGAGTCGTCCTCGTCCAGCTGGCCGGAGATCTCGCTCCTCACCGACCTCCACCCGGTGGTGGAGTGGCTGACGGACAAGGTGCTGGTGCGGCTCGGCCGTCAGGAGGCGCCGGTCATCACGGCGGACGTCGACGCTCCCACCTACCTCGTCCAGGGCATCTTCTCGAACGCGCTGGGCCGGCCGACCGTGGTGAAGTGGATGGCCGTGCAGCGCGGCGAGGTCACCGACGACATGGTGGGCATACTGCGCCGCGCGGGTGTCGGCCCGACCATGGCCAACCCGCTGCACGACCACGACCTTCACCTGCTGAGTTCGGGTATCCCGGGCGCCCTGGAGGCGGCCGAACGCTTTCTGCGCCGGCACAGCGCCGCCTGGGACAAGGCGCTGGCCGACCCGATCGAGAAGTACAAGCAGCGTCTCGGTACGTGGGAGCAGCCGACACTGGCGGGCGAGCGCACCAAGACCGACCTGGCCGGTCTGGCCGACTCTCTCCTGACCACCGGCCGCCCGATGCTCCGCGTCCTCGCCGTCCTCGACTCCACCGACTGATCACCCGAGCCCCGAGGTCCATTCCGTCATGTCGTACGACTCCCTCGTCAACCGCGGCGACTACTTCTCCGCGCACTACCTGGCCGAGGTCTTCCCGAAGGACCTCAAGGCCGGACTGCTCGCGACCTGGAAGGAACGGGAGGAGGCGGCCGCCCGCCCGGCAGAGGGCACGGACGCCGAGGACGCCCTCCCGGTGACACCGCGCCTGGGCCTGCGCGAGCTGCGCCGCCCCTACTTCCGGGCGCGCGCGTCCTTCGCGGAGGCTGCGGCCGAACCGGACGACGACGCGACGACCTACGACGCCCCGTCCTGGCGTGAGCGGGCGGCGGCCCTCAACGCCGACGTCCTGCGAGCCCTGGGCTACGACGCGAAGCCGCAGACGCTGACGGTGGACCGCGCGGACCACACCTACGAGATCCAGGTGGCCCACGCCGAGCCGGGCCTGGTCGCCCTGGACTGCGGCTGGGCGGCGGAACCGGACGCGGCCCTGGACCCGGCGGGCCCCGGCCGCCTCCTCCATCCCCTGGCCGTCGACGCCTCCACCGAGATCACGACGGGCTCGAAACTGGCGTCGTTCCTGTTCGCGACCGAGGAACCCCCACGGTACGTCCTGCTGCTGGTCGGCGGTGTGGTGATCCTGGCCGACCGTACGGTGTGGGGCGAGGGCCGCTACCTGGCGGCCTCCCTGGACGCGGCGCTGGAACGCAACGACACCCGTGCGGGCGGCGAACTCGACACCCTGGCGGCCCTGTTCGGTGCGGACTCCCTGCGGACGCCGGAGGAGGGCGGCGAGAACCCGCTCGCCACGCTGGTCGACAAGTCGACGAAGCACGCGGTGGGCGTGTCGAGCGACCTGCGCGACGGGCTTCGGCTGTCGGTGGAGCTGATCGCGAACGAGGTACTGAACCGCATCCGCGCGAAGGGCCTCCGCCCGGAGGAGATCGCGGAACTCCCGGAACTGTCCAAGCAGTTGACACGTGAGTCGCTGCGCTACCTGTACCGCATCCTGTTCCTCCTCTACGCCGAGGCCCGCCCCGAACTGGGCATCCTGCCGTCGGACTACCCCGAGTACCACCAGGGGTACGGCCTCGGGCGGCTCGGCGAGCTGGTGGCGGAGCGGGATCTGGTGGGCGAGAAGGCCCGCGAGGGTACGTACCTGTACGACTCGTTGGACCTGCTCTTCCGCATGGTCCAGGAGGGCTACCGCTCCCGCCGGACGCATGGCGCAGCCGCCGAGACCGTCGACGACGTCGTATCGGAGGACATCGGCCTGCGCTTCGAGCCCCTGCACTCCAAGCTCTTCGAACCGGAGTCGATCCGCCTGATCGGCCGGCGCTCGGTGGTGGACCCGCGCTTCGACGAGGACGAGACCGGCGAGCCGGTGTACGTCGACACCCGCCTGCGCAACGCCACCCTGTACCGCGTCCTGCGCCTGCTGATGCTCACCCGGGGCAGGAAGGGCGAGCGCGGCGGCTTCATCTCCTACGCCCAGCTCGGCATCAACCAGCTCGGTGCCGTGTACGAGGGCCTGATGTCGTACTCCGGCTTCGTGGCGGACGAGGAGCTGTACGAGGTCGCCAAGGGCGGCTACTCGAAGGACGGCTCCTGGCTGGTGCCCGCATCGAAGGCGGACGAGTACCCGGACTCTGTCTTCGTCCGGCGCCGGGACGAGGAGACCGGCGAGGAGGTGCGGGTCCGATACCGCCCCGGTTCCTTCGTCTACCGCCTCTCCGGCCGCGACCGGCAGACCTCTGCGTCGTACTACACGCCCGAGTCGCTGACGAAGGTCACGGTGCAGCTCGCCTTGCAGCACCGCCTGGACCAGGACGGTGAGGTGACCGAGGCACGGGAACTGCTGGACTGGAAGATCTGCGAGCCTGCGCTCGGCTCGGGCGCGTTCCTGAACGAGGCCATCAATCAGGTGGCGGCGGAGTATCTGCGGCGCCGGCAGGACGAGTTGGGCGTCGCCATCGACACCGAGAAGTACGCGGTCGAGCTGCAGAAGGCGAAGGCGTACATCGCGCTGCACAACTCGTACGGCGTGGACCTGAACTCGACGGCTGTGGAGCTGGCCGAGGTCTCGCTGTGGCTGAACACGATGCATCCGGGGATGGAGGCGCCGTGGTTCGGGCTGCATTTGAGGAGGGGTAACTCGCTGATCGGCGGCCGGAGGGAGGTGTATGCCGCCGAGAGACTGAAGAAGGGGGGCTGGCTGGGGGCCACTCCGGAGCGCTTCCCGTTGACGGAGGCGGGCGAGGGGCTTCCGGAGGGGGCTGTTCATCACTTCCTGCTGCCCGCGAAGGAGTGGGGCTCGGTCGCGGCCGAGAAGGAGGCGAAGGCGCTGGCCCCTGAGGGGGCCAAGGCCCTGGGTGCGTGGCGGAAGGCCGTCACCAAGTCACCGTCCAAGAAGCAGACCGAGCGGTTGCAGGGGCTGGCCCGGCGGGTCGAGTACCTGTGGGGGCTGGTCGTACGACGCCTGGAGATCTCCGAGCGGGACATCTCGCGGCGGATCGAGGTGTGGGGCGCGGAGGGTGATTGGCTGCGGTCGCCTGAGGTGGCTGTGCAGCGGGAGAAGGTCCTGGCGGATCTTGAGGCCGTCGACACGCCTTACTGGCGCCTGAAGACGCTGATGGACGCGTGGTGTGCGCTGTGGTTCTGGCCCGTGCAGAGCGCTGCGCTCCTTGACGGGAGCGATGAGCGGTACCGGCGGGTCGTCGAGCTGGAGCAGTCGGGGGCGTTCGAGTCCTCCTCGGGCGCGGATGTGCTCATGTCGTGGGAGGCCGATGCGCTGCCTGGTTTCGGGGTCGAGGCCAAGCAGGTCGAACTGACCCGGGGTGACTTGGACAAGCGGCGCAGTGGGCGCCGGAAGGAGGCGGTGGGTGAGCAGCGCCGCGCTGTGATTCCGCTGGCCGACCTTGACGACTGGCTGGACTTCGCGGAGTCGTTGCTGGGGCGCCGGGATGTGCCTTCGGACTCGCTGATCTCCGAGTTCGAGCGGCTGGATGAGCTTGAGCCGTATGAGGATGGGCTGCCGGATTTGATGGGTATGGATCCGGCTCATCATTTGGAGGAGCGGTATCCATGGGCGGGGGTTGCTCGGGATGTTGCTGGGCAGCAGGGGTTCTTTCATTGGGAGTTGGAGTTCGCGCAGGTGTTTGCGCGGGCGGGTGGGTTTGATTTGCAGGTGGGGAATCCGCCTTGGGTGCGGCCTGATTGGCTTGAAGACGCAGTTCTCGCGGAGTTTGAACCTTGGTTCAAACTGGCAGAAGACCCCACCACAGAGGAGAAACGTCTACGCAAAGCGGAAGTTCTCAACTCAAACGACACCTATTACCTCTCCGAATTGAGCCAGAACTCTGGAATCGGGACGTTCCTTAGCTCGGCATGCACTTACCCGCTTTCCGGCGGAACGCGCCCAAATCTTTACCGCGTCTTCATGCAGGCAACTTGGCAACACTCAGACCAGGCAGGAATTATCGGCCTGATTCACCAGGACACCCACTTCGATGGTGTCAAGGAAGGCGGCATCCGCGAGGCCGCTTACTCCAGGCTCCTAGTTCATGCAAGCTTTGTTAACGCAGGAAACTGGGCCTTTGAGGCTGGTCGAACCCTTGAATTCGGAATCCACATCTACGGACACCCTAAAGATATTGACTTCCTCAACCTGAGCCAGCTATATAGCGCGGAGACGCTAATTGAATCCTTGAGGCATGACGGAACCGGCGAGATGCCTGGGCAAAAATTCCGCGGGGATTGGGATCGACGCCCACATCGCAGCAGGATTGTTCGGGTAACCAGGGATCAACTCGCCCAATGGCGTCGCCTTGATGGCGATACCCAGAACCCGGTGTCCCAGACTCCACTGCGATACCCCATCACGAGCGCCGAACAGGGAGTAATCTCTGCCCTCTCCGCGGCCCCCGCAAGAATTGGTGAGGCAAGCCCATGGTTCAGCAGAGGGTTCGACGTGAATGCCGCAAAAAAGAAGGGACTTATAAGAGATGTCCTTCACCAGCCCGACAGTTGGCACGAGGTGATTCTCCAGGGGTCCCACATCTCCGCCTCCACGCCGTTTTCGAAACAGCCAAACATGCCCATGAAGAACTCCAAGGATTGGTCTCCGTGGGACATTAAAAATATTCACGCGAAATCAATCCCCAGGACACTCTTCGCGCCAGCATGTGCGATAGAGGAACTCGTGAGCCAACAGGAGTCCTGGCCCTCGAAATCTGATACACACAAGCCTGTCGAATTCTTTAGACTGGCCTGGAGAAGGGTAATCGACCCAAAGAGCACAGAGAGAAGCCTATTCGCTGCAATTATCCCTCCCGGACCGACCCACAACGACAGTATTTTCTGTGTCGCGTGGCCAGATCCGAGACTCACGGTATTGCAGGCCGGAATGTGGTCTTCTCTGCCGATGGACTACCTGCTTCGCCTCTCCGGTAGGTCAAACTTCCAAACAACCGACATGGAGAAGATGCCAGCTGCCGACCCGAATCACCCGCTCGCCGATGCGCTGCTAATCCGAGCGCTGCGCCTGAATGTCATCACGGACGCCTACTCCACACTATGGGAAGACCTTTGCAATCCAGCACGACTAGAAAAGGAAGAATGGGCCTATAATGGATGGCTTAACCTTCGACCCATTGCAGCCGACCTCACATCACGCTGGAATGCAGATTCCCCCCTGCGGTCGGAGTATCAGCGCCGGGCCGCCCTGGTGGAACTGGACGCCCTGGTAGCCGTCTGGTTCGGCATTACCGCGGAGCAGCTCGTTGCTATTTTTCGGTCAAGGTATCCAATTCTCATGAATCGTGAGGATTCGATGTACTTTGATGCAAATGGTCGCCGAATTGCAGCGGATCCGTACGCGTATGGATATAGGCAAAACAAATCTTCGTACGAAGCACTCCTTCAGCACTTGTCTGACCCTGCCCATGTAGAGCCTCCCGAGGGCTACCAGGCCCCCTTCTACAAGGCCGACCGAGAAGCCGAAATGCGGGCCGCGCACGCGCACTTCCAGGCCCGCCTGGACGCGGAGATCGCCGCCGGCCGCTGGTCACCACCGGAACCCGCCTCGGCATGACGAAGGGCCCTCGGCACGTGACGTACGCGCCGAGGGCTCTCTCGTTGTCAGACCGCAGCGAACTCCACGAACGCGCTCCACGTGCCGGGCTCCACGGTCAGTGCAGGTCGGCTCGTGTCCTTGGAGTCACGGACGTGCACAGCGTCCGAGGTGGCGGCGACCTCGACGCACTCGCCGCCTTCGCCGCTGCTGTAGCTGCTCTTGACCCAGGTCAGCGCTTCGACGCTCATGTCTCCCCTAGCAACTTCTCAATAAGGGCCAGCGATTCTCGCGGAGTGAGAGCCTCGGCCCGCAGGATCCCGTACTGCTCCTCGAACGCGCGGACCGACTTCCGCTCCGTGTAGAGACGGCTGTCCTTGTGCGCCTCCACATACGCGATCCTCCGCCCTTCCTTGGTTTCGATCAAGGTGAACGGACCAGCCAGCCCAGCATGCTCTTCCCGCTCCGTCGGCATGACCTGGATCTCGACGTTGCGCCGTTGCCCGATCAGAAGCATCTGCTCCAGCTGGCCCCGCATCACCGACCAGCCGCCCAGCGGGCGCCGTAGAACCGACTCCTCGATGACGAAGCTGATGGTGGGCATCGGCACCCGGGAGAAGATCTCCTGTCGGGCCAGCCGCGCTGCGACACGTTGCACGACCGTCTCCTCGTCCAGCAGCGGACGCCGCATGGTGAACACGGCTCGCGCGTACTCTTCCGTCTGCAAGAGCCCCGGTACAGCCTGGGCGGCGTACACGTGGAGCTCAACCGCCTCTGCCTCCAACCGCGCCGCATCCCGAAAGAACGCCGGATACTGTGCCCGAGCCACCTCCTCCTTACTGGCACTCAACACCCCACCCGCACTCAGCAGTTCATCCGCCTGGTCGATGAACTTGGGCGGTGGAATCCGCCTCCCCTGCTCGAAGGAAGCAATGGTCGACGCGGAGTACCCCACCATCGACCCGAACGTCGCCCGGTCCAGCCCCGCCCGCTCCCGGAACAGCTTCAGTTGCCGCCCGAAGACGACCAGGATGCCCGTACCGACCTCGTACTCGCCCTCCGGCGCCCGCACTTCCTCACTCACACCCCGGCTCCTTCCATCCCCGTACCCGAACGGTCACGCCCCACCCCGCGTACAGGCAGACCACCGCCCCGTACAGCCCGCAAGGCGTCAGCAGTTCACCCCTGTAAACGTTACTCACTGTGCACCACCGTTAACCGCATGAAGTCGGAAACTCATGAGTTCGCCATGCGGTTCACCTCCACCCCGCGCGGTGCCCGCCTCGCCCGCCGTCTCGTCTCGCACCGACTGAACGAGTGGGGCCACCCTTACGCCACCCCGCTCAACGACACGCTCACCCTCATCACGGCCGAGCTCACCGCGAACGCCGTACGCCACGGACACGTGCCCGGACGCGACTTCCACCTGCAACTCACGTACGTCGACGGCACGTTCCGTATCGAGGTGTCCGACACCCGAGGCGAACGGCTTCCGTGCCCCACCCGCCCGCAGGAGGATCCCGGCGCCGAGTCCGGCCGGGGGCTCCTCCTCGTGGACGCGCTGGCCGACAAGTGGGGCGTGGCCCCTCGCCCCTCCGCGCCCGGCAAGACCGTATGGGCGGAGGTCCTCGATGACTGAGCGGCCGTCAAACTCCCGCCCTGTTCGGAGATTTCGTGAAGGCGGTCGATCTTCCGCCGATATCCTTGCCCTCGCTACTGCCCCTGGCCACGGGCGCAAGCCCCCTGGCCCCGGAACGGATTGGCGCGCCGCTTGGACAGCCGATTTCTGCGACTCCGCGTGGAGAACTTCCGCACGCTGACCCGGATGGAGCTGCCCCTGGGGCCCCTCGCCGTCCTGGTCGGACCCAACGCGGCGGGCAAGTCGAACGTTCTCAGGGTGTTCGAGTTCCTCGCGGACGTGGCGAGGGCCGGAATCGAGGCCACGCTGGACGCACGGGGCGGATACGAGGAGATCGCCTACCGGGGCGGCGACCACACCCTCTCGGGGATGCACATCAGTCTCGAAGGACTGTGGAGCGAGCACGCCTCCGAGAGGTTCCCGGACGAGTACACCCTCAGCCTGCTCCGCCGACGGGTGGCGGGTGACAGCCGTGGCCGGTACCACTTCTCGCGCAGGGAGCGGTTCGTTCTGCATACCGAACCCGGCGCGGAGTCAGCCTTCGACCTCTTCCAGGACACGGCGGCCGTCGACAGCGCCGTACCTGGCGAGCAGCCGTCCCGCCCGCCCGAGATCCCCCGGATGGCCACCGGACTCCAGGCGGACACCCTTCCCCTGCCCGCCGGCGGTCCTTCCGCGACCGCGATACGCGGGCTGGCGAAGCATCTCACCGACGTACGGGTCTTCGACGCCGACGTACGTGCCGCGAGGCGCCCCTCGCCGGTCGGGTTCCCGGGGCAGCTCCTGGCCAACGACGCCTCCAACCTCGCCGACTTCCTCCTGGAACTCCGCAAGGACGCCGAGGCCTGGTCCCGGCTGCTGGAGGACGTCACCGCCCTGGTGCCGTCCGTCGAGGACATCGACGTACTCCCCAGCCGTGGGCACTCCGACCGGGTCGGTGTCCAGCTCAAGGAGCGCAACCTGCGCGGCCGTACCAGCCTCGCGGACGCCTCCTTCGGCACCGTGCGCATCCTGTGTCTGCTCGCCCTCCTGCACGATCCGAACCCACCGGTGCTGACGTGCATCGAGGAGATCGACCACGGACTGCATCCGCACGCCCTTGAGCTGGTCGCCGAGCGGATGCGCGAGGCGAGCGAGCGGACGCAGCTGATCGCCACCACGCACGCCCCGGTCCTCGTCGACCAGCTCGTGCCCGAGGAGGTCGTGATCTGCGAGCGGGACGAGAAGGGCGCCTCCCGGATCCCGGCGACCAGCACGGAGCTGATCCACGAGGTGGTCGAGGCGTCCGAGGGGCTGCCCCTGGGCGAGCTGTGGTTCTCGGGGGCGCTGGGCGGAGGACGGTAATGGCGTCGAACAAGCGGGGCGGTGCCGCTCCTGCGAAGTCGGTGATCGTCATCGCGGGGGAAGGGCAGAACGACAGGGATGTACTGAAGCATCTCGTGCCTGCCCTGGGACCGTGGCCCAGGACGAGGCGCCCGAAGCTCGTCGAGATAAAGACGAAGATGGCGCTCAGCAAGGCGCAGGGCCAACTGGTCCCCCGGCTCGACAAGCTGCGCATGCTCGCCAACGGTCTGGCCCAGAAGGCCCAGGCCCAACTCGCCGGAATCGTCGTGCACGTGGACCTCGACGCCGTCATAGACGAACGCTACGACGAGCGCCGCAAGCAGCTCGCCGGCGGCCTGCAGAAGACCTTCGGCTGCGACACGGCCCTCGCGCTGGCCGCCGACGAGATGGAAGCCTGGCTGATGCTGTTCCCCGAAGCCTTTGAGAAGGTCAGACCTGGGTGGCGACTGTCCGACCAGGACCGCAGGCGCGATCTCGGTGCCATAGCGGAGGGCTCGAAGGAACGCCTGAAGGCCCAGCTGACCCAGCCCCCGTACCGGGAGAGCGACGCACCTGAGGTCATGAAGGCGGCCGTGGCACACAACCTGCTCACCCAGTGCGATCCGAGCCGCAACCGCTCGTACGCCGACTTCGCGGCCGAACTCGAACAGTGGACGTGACCAGCCCGGTGGCAGCCCCGCGCCCACGCCGCCCATCAGTCCCCCATCAGGCAGAATCGAGACGGAGAGCACAGGGTCATTCCGACCAGGAGACGGGACGCGAGGAAACATGTCGTCGGAGGACAGCATCGGCAGCCGTGGGGTGGCGCGGGAGCAGCAGTCGCTGTTCAGCCGCTATCTGGACCACGCTCACGCCGAGGACAGCGGAGGGTTCCAGGTCGAGGTCGGCGCCGACGGCCGGAGCACCGATGTCGAGCTGGAGCTTCCCGACAGCGAGGCCGAGGACGCGGCGGACCGGATCACGGCGCCGTACGACCCCTCCAAGATCGAGATCCAGACCAGTAATCCGACCATCAACCTGCTCATGTCCCGGCTGAGCAACCGCATGATCGATCTCGCTCCCGACTTCCAGCGCCGTGCCGGGATCTGGTCGGACGAGCAGCAGAGCAGGCTGATCGAGTCGCTGTTGCTGCGGATTCCGATCCCCTCCTTCTACGCGGCCGAGCTGGACGACAGCGACTGGACC
Source organism: Streptomyces camelliae (assembly GCF_027625935.1). NCBI lineage: Bacteria > Bacillati > Actinomycetota > Actinomycetes > Kitasatosporales > Streptomycetaceae > Streptomyces > Streptomyces camelliae. Next base: position 6,860,446 of record NZ_CP115300.1, on the reverse strand, counting down.
CAGGACAGCTCGTGGGCCATCGTCGATGGCATCCAGCGGCTGACCGCCATCGCCCGGTTCATCGCGCCCGAGGCGCTCGCCGAGGTGGCCGGCATCGACAAGGGGCCGCTTCGGCTGCGCGGCCTGGAGTACCTGAAGGACGACTTCGAGGGCAAGGGATACAAGGACCTGACCGGGCGGCTGCAGATCCGCCTGAACGAGACACAGGTCGTCATCCATGTCATCCGGCCCGGCACTCCGGAAGCGGTCAAGTTCAACATCTTCGCCCGGATCAATACCGGCGGTCTCCCGCTCACCCGGCAGGAGATCCGGCATGCGCTCATCCCTGGGCCGGCCCGTCAGCTGCTCTCCTCGCTCGCCGAGTCGGAGGCGTTCAAGTCGGCCACCAGCAACGGCGTCTACAGCGAACGCATGGCCGACCGCGAGATGGTGCTGCGCACTCTGGCCTTCCGCCTCACACCGCCCGACTCCTTCAAGGCCCAGGACTTCGACCAGTTCCTCGCGCTCACCATGCGGCAGATCAACAGGCTGTCCCAGGAGGAACGGGACGCGCACGCGAGAGACTTCACACAGGCCATGCGGACGGCCGAGGCGATCTTCGACGGACATGCCTTCCGCAAGCTCTACCCAGGTCAGACTCGGCGCTCCCCCGTCAACAAGGCGATCTTCGAAGCCGTGGCAGTGAACCTGGCCGAGCTCTCTGACGCCGAGCGGCACAGGTTGGTAGCGGCCCGGGAGCAGGTGGTCGAGGGTTTCCAGCAGCTCATGACCGACCGGTACTTCGAACGCGCCGTATCCGTCGGCACCGGCGACCGCGCCAAGGTGTACACCCGATTCGAGAGGGTCAGTGAGCTCTTTCGGGGCGTTCTCTCCAACAACAGGGGTATCGCACAGTGATCGACCAGTTGTCGCTGACCAACTTCAAGGCCTTCCGCTCGGCCCACATCCCGCTCGCCCCGGTCACCCTGCTCACCGGCCTCAACTCGTCCGGCAAAAGCACGGTCCTGCAGTCCCTCGCCCTGCTGCGCCAGTCGTACGACTCGGGCACGCTCCTCTCCATCGACGGCGACTCGGACGAGCGCGGGGGCTTCCTCCTCGACGGCGACCTGGTCGAGCTCGGGACCGGACAGGATGTGCTCCACGAGGACTTCGTGCGTGCGGAGGGCGAGCCGGACCCCCTGATCACTGTCGGCTTCCGCATGGCGGACGGGCAGATGTACGAGTGGTCCGCGCGGTACGTCTCCGAGGAGGACGTGCTGCCCCTGCGCCGTACCCGCACGGTGGACCCAGCCCTCTGGGGCGAGATCCCGCTCTTCTCCCGCCGCTTCCAGTACCTCAAGGCCGACCGCATCGTCCCGGCGACCAGCTATCCCAGGTCACACCACCAGGCCATCGGACGGGGCTTCCTCGGCTCGCGCGGCGAGCACACCGTCAACTTCCTGCGACACCATGCCCAGGATCTCGTGCCCGAAGGACCCCTGCGGCACCCCGAAGCACGCGCACACACCTTCCTGGACCAGGTTGGGGCGTGGATGCAGGAACTGTGCCCGGGGGTCAACCTGGAGGCGACGGAGATCCCAGGGACCGACTCGGTCCGGCTCAGCTACGGCTTCGGCGGCACGGCCGGTCTGGACTCATCCAGCCGGCGCCGGCCCACCAATGTCGGGTTCGGCCTCACCTACGCCCTGCCGATCGTCGTAGCCTGTCTCACCGCTGCGCCCGGCAGCCTGATCCTCCTGGAAAACCCTGAGGCGCATCTCCACCCACGTGGTCAGGCCCGGATGGCCGCCCTGATCGCCGCCGCGGCGTCGGCGGGGGCCCAGGTGATCGTGGAGACGCACAGCGACCACGTCCTCGACGGCACGCGTCTCGCGGTCAAACAGGGACGGCTGAAGGCGTCCGACACGGCGGTTCACTACTTCCGTGGCAATGGAGCGGATGTCGAGATCGTCTCTCCCGCCGTCGGTGAGGACGGCATGCTGTCCGAATGGCCCAAGGGGTTCTTCGACGAGACGGACCACACGCTCGACCAGCTCCTCGGCTGACCGCCCAGGTACTTCGGCCGTCATCAGTCTGTCTCGCACGCCAGGGGGGCGCGTCACACATGCTGATCTTCTTCAACGAGAGGTCCTGCGACTCGGACTGCACGCAGGACGAGGCCCGCCAGGCCATGCTCGACTTCGTCAAGGTGTGCCAACGCATCTGGCAGATCCACCGCGGTACGACCCTGGTGAGCGAGGTTCGGCTGGAGGACCTGGAGATCGCGCCCGGCTACTACCTGCAGAAGTGGCGCAACGAACCGCAGAGCCGGGATGCCTGGCGTTTCATGCGCCAGGTGCTCCAGCGCAAGGCACCGCTCTCCGGCGTACTGCCCAAACCTCCGGACGACCAGGAGAGCGAGTACCGCCACGAAGGGAAGCCGGCGCTCGGCCTGGCGGCCGCCCATATCATGAACTCGCCCGCCGTCAGCCTCCCCTCAGCTCCCTGCTGGGAAGCCTCCTGGCTCAAGGTGGACTACGAGCTCCTCGACGAGGACGGATACGTCCAGGACACAGCGGACATCAGACACGCCTCGGCACACGCACACGTCGAGGAGCACGAGGAATGGATCCGCGAGACAGCCGCCGCCTCCGCAATCACAGGTGCGGATCTGTGGGACCAGCGGAACGACCTCTTCCCGTACCTCCAGTTCGTCCCCGGAGTGGAAGAGAACCTCAGGGACCTGCCGGGCGTGGCCGTGCCCTCCGTCCGTGAGGAACTGCTCCGCCTCAACGCCGCCGCGGAGGCATGGCGCCCCGGGGAGTCTGAGCCGGTCTGGGCCGTCAAGGTCGTACCCGAGAGCGACACCCGTATCAACCTGGGTCTCTGTCACTTCACCGACCTCGACGGGACCCGGGAGTTGTTCAGCCTGCACACGCGCTATCGGCCCAGGCCTGGGCGTATCCACTTCCGGCTGATCACCGAGGAGGGCAAGATCCGCATCGGCTACATCGGTCGCAAGCGGCTGGAGGACGGTGTGCCACGCAGGGCGCGCTGAACACCTCACCGGACGCGGGCACGCTGGACCTTCCGCTCGCACTCGGCATGCCCGCAGCGAGCTGATTGGGACCCGGCCTTCACATCCCCGGTGCCAAGGTGAACCAAAGGGTGAGCAACGGCTCCAAGGCGTACGTGATCTGCACCGAGACAGGCCTACGGCTACGGCCCGCACAACAACCCGAAGGTGTTGTACGTCGGTCCCGGCGGCGTGCACAGCACGGCGTCCGCCGACACGCAAAGCGCTTGTCAGCGTCAGCGGAGCCGCCAGGCATGACCCGGCCGATCTGCCGGACAAGCGCCAACGGAGCGCGCCCGGCACGTCAGGGGAGCCAGCGGCGTGCCTGCTCGCGTGTGACACGGGCGGCATCGACATACCAGAGCTTGTTCGGCTTGTCCCACCTGGCACCGAGCAACTTCTTGGCCTCGTCCTTCTCAGCGAACGGGACGTCGAGGTAGAGACGTCCGTTGACTACGGCACCCGGGCTAATGCCGCTCGCCGACGGGGCGGCGGCATCGGCCGTGCCCCGTGAGGCGCTGGAGACTCCGCCCGACAGGGCACCTCGGCCCCCCGACACGCGCGGGTTCCACGCCGGCTTGTCCTTACGAGCCCGTTCGATGACACGGCTGACGCGCTCGCAGGACGTGGGGTCCGTGAACCGCATCATCAGGTCGGTGGGACCGGTGTTCGCGAGCAAGTTGAGCGAGCCGTGCCAGAGAACGGTGCCGTCGAGGATGAGCACCTTCTCGTGCATGCGCTCGCGGAAGTCCACCTCGCAGCCCTGCGCCCGGAGTTCATCGATCCGCTGCTGGTGGCGCTCGGCCGCGGCATCGTCCCGTTGTTCCTCGGCGGCGCGGGTGTAGACGACCACGCGGACTCCGTCGCCGGCCCGTCGGCCGAGCAGCACGGACCACTTGCGGACCGGATTCGGGTCGAGGAAGGGGCAGTAGATCTCGATGCTGGTCGTCGCCCGCTCGATGTCCCACGCCACGGCCTTGTGGACCTCGTCCGCGGGGAAGAAGGCCGGCCGCTGCAGTTCCTCCTCGGTGAGGGCGGAGAGCTGGGCGGCGTCCCGGATAGGGACGAGCTGATCGGCCGACATCACCTGGGCGTGGCTCTCCAGATGATCGAGCATGACGCGGGCCTCGCTGTGCGGTGCCAGATGTTGGCGCAGATGGGCGAGGTCGGCCACGACGATCAGGTGGTCCTGGGCGCGGCTGAGGGCGACGTTCAGAAGCCGGCAGGTGTGGGAGGAGAGCCCGGATCCCTTGTAGAAGAAGCCGGGATCCTTGCCCGCGCCGACGGCGGTGTCGAAGATGACGATCGGACGCTGGCTGCCCTGGAACCGGTGGATCGTGTCGACGAGGCCTTCGTACTCCTCCCCGAAGCGGTACTTGAGACTACCCTGCAACGCCTTGACCTGGGCGCGGTACGGGGCGATGACAGCCAACCGGTCCGTGGCGCGCTCACCGTGCGAAAGCTCCGTGCTGTCCCACTTGCGGGCGGGAAGGACATCCTCGTACTGAAGTCCGCGGACGAGTTCGTGGACGACCGCCTCATTGACCGTGTTGGCCTTGTTGTCGGGGCCCGCGATCCGCTGCTTCGAGGTGTCGATGAGGATGACCGCGGAATCGACCAGCGAGTTGACGGGGATGCGGCTTCGGTCGTCCCGGCCTGTCCTAAGCGGGGCGTCCGGGTAGGCGACGACGTTCACCACGTCGCAGATCGGTTCGCGCATGCGGTACTGGGTGTCCAGGGACACGAGCCTGGGGTCCTGTCGCACCGCCCCTGACCCGGCGACCAGACCCGAGGCGTGGAAGGCGTCCAGGGACGCCCACTGCCGGGAGTGCGCGCGCTCCTCCTCCGTCGCCTTTCGGTCGCTCTCCCCCTTGGTGACGGCGGGAAGCTGCCGGAAGTCCCCCGCGACGACCACCCGCTTTCCGGCAAGGCCCGCGACCAGCCACGCCGACGGCAGATCCACCATGCCTGCCTCGTCGATCACGACGACGTCCACACGGTCCAGCAGTTTTCGCGACTGGACCGCCTTCGCAACGGTGGCTCCCATGACCCGGCACTTGGCACGCACGGTGTCCTGGATCTTCCTGCGCTGCTGGTCCAGCTCGTCCAGCAGCTTCTGTGCGGCCTCCGCCTGCTGTGCGAGCGCGGCCCGGTCGGGGATTCCGGTAAGGCGTGCCCTGGCGGCGGCAAGACGCCCGCTCAACTCGTCGATCTGCTGGGCGGCCTGGCTCGCCCGGCGGTTGGCCTCGCCGTTTCGCTGCCGGGCGCCTCGGATCGCAGCGTCGGCCTGCACGAGTTCGTTCCGCAGGTCGGCCAGCTGAGTCTCTTTGCGCTTGGCGAAGAGGCCGCCAGGTGTTCCGAGCCGACTGATCTTCAGGCGCGTCTCTGCGACGTGTGCCTCGCCTTGCAGCGCCTCTTGCTCGGCGGCCGCACTCTGTGTCCTGGCAGCGGTATGAGCTGCACGGGCTGTCGCGAACTGTTCGGTCAGAGACGTCACATCGTCGTGGAGAGTGATGAGAGCCCGGACGTCCTTGAGTGTTTGCGTCGCCTCCGTGAGCGCCTCGTCCAGCTGGGCCGAGACCCGGGCGGTGATCTGCGCCGTGTCGACGTACTCGCCGTACCGCTCACGCAAAGAGGGCACCTCGATGTCGCCGGACCGCTGCACCAGCCCCTCGGCGAACCCCTCCTGGGTGGCGAGGAGATCGCAGATGCGTTCCAGCGCCTGGTCCACCGCCACCTTCGTCGGAGCGAGGAAAAGCACGTTGTGTCCCTGTCGGAAGCTCCCCTCGACGATATGCCCCACAACGTCCGTCTTACCCGTTCCCGGCGGCCCCCACAGGAAGAGAATCTGGCTTGCCAGCGCCTGCTCGATGGCCAGCCTTTGGCGTGAATTCAGCCTCAGGCTCCGCCAGTTCGCGATCCACCGGCTCGGATCGGGATCACGCGCGGTCTGTGGATCCCCCTGACCGACGAGCCATCCAGCGCTTTCCGTGCGGATCGGACTGTCGGCTTCTCCGGCCGACTCCAGACGCTCGGCGAGGACGGCCATTCCCGCGGAATCGTCTTTCCTGATCTGGGCATTACGCACGGAGTCACCGAGGCTCTCCGCGGTGCTGAGCCGCACGGTCCCGTCGGGCATCCGGGACGCTTCCGCCGTCGACCAGGGACCGCGGGAGTGCGATGCCCGGACAAGCACCGGGGCGCCGTCCAGCGACTCGTGCCACTTCTTGCAGACGAAGAGATACTCGAAGCGTCCGGCCCCGGATGACACGAGGCGGCCGCCGGAGAGCGCCACCTTCTGTGCGTCGTTTCCGTCGCTGCGGCGCTCCGCCTGAATTTCCGACCGCACGGCGGCCAGCAGTTCGGTCACCGGATAGGGCTTCTTGCCCTGCGCCATACGTTCCCCCGAGTTCAACCCGAACGCTTTCCGCGAGCGTTTCACCAGCCGACCAGGCGACTCTACGTGGGGCCCGTCGAGAGCGAATCCCTTTCGGTCACGCCTCGTGCAGGAGCTGGTTCATGACGAAGTTCATGTGCTGGACGTGCCCCACCTTGATCCAGGTCTCCGCGCTGCCCGAGCCCTTGGCCCCCTCCCCCTGCGCACACGCGATCAGCCACCGTTCTCCGTCGCTGCAGTCCGCGCCCCGGAACACCGCCGACTCCGTGATCCGGCGGGCCATGGCGCGGACACGGTCGATGCGGTCTCCGCCGCCGCCTCTGGTGGGGACGCGCCCTATGAGAAAGGTGTCCGGCCCGGTGTAGCGCATCAGCCCCCAGGGCGGTCCGGACTCTCGCACATGGGGGATGTTCGCGCTGAACGCGTGCTCCGCCGAGTAGTCCCCGTAGACCACGGTGCCCGGAAACGCCGGACGGGCCGCGCGCACCGTCTGGTGGAGTTGCCGGTCGTACCGCTCAGCGATATGGAGCTCCGTGCCGGGGCTGTCGTACATGCGGGGGAAGGCCCCGGAAGTGAGAACGACCGTGCGCCAGGGCAGGAGCGTGCCCAGCACGTCGAGAGCCGCGACGGCCGTCTTGCCGGCCTCGCCCGCGTCCGTGACCGCTCCGAGGTCCAGGATGAGGTCCGTCAGTGACGGAGGCAGGCGGAGCCGGTTGAGCAGGGCCAGCAGTTCGTTCGACCGGGGTTCGTCGGGCGGGGCGTCCACCAGTACGCGTATGCCCATGCCGCGTTCACTCAGAGCGGCCAGGTCGGCCGTGTAACGCTGGATTGCGGGGTCCCGTTCCGGGCCGGTCACCAGGCGCAGGCGGCTTCGGGTCGCCAGTCGCCACAAGCCCGACGCGGCGCCGTGGATACTGCCTTCGACATGGACGGCGTCCAGCCAACCGGGCAGGCCGTCCATCGCCTCGATCAGCCGGTCCGTGCGGGGAGTGAGCCAACTGTCCAGCGTCGCCCGGTCGTTGTCCGGGTCGGGTTTCGGCGTGGAGGGCACGCCACGGGTGCGCTCCGGCCCGATGCGCGGCACCAGCGTCCACAGCGGCGCGATCCGCCCTCGTACGGAGAAATCCAGTCGCTCATAGGCCTCCCAGGCATTCCGCCGGGCGGGCAGGACCGGTACGTACAACGGCTCGACCATCGCGGCTCCCCCTCGCCCCGCTGAATCGCCCATCGCCCCTGGTCACAGGGTGACCGGGCATTCTTTGTCACGAAAGAGAGCAATTCCGGCCAGAAGCGATCCTGGATTCCCGCAGCGGAAGCGGTGAACCGGGAGACGCTGTCAGACCTCCGCTATACGGTTGACCCGTACACTGACCTGGGACGAAGGAGCACGTCGTGCGGCCGACCCTGGCCGCCGCGCAGGTGCGCGGCAGTCTGACGCAATACCTCACGACGACCTACGCCCTGACCGACTCGGTGACCCGCGCCGCCCTGGAGCGGTTTCTCAGCCACCCCGAGACGGGGATCTTCCGCGGACCGTATCTCCGGATCCGGACCCCCTTTCACACGGCGGACGACGGCTGGCGGCAGCATCTGGAGTGGACGCCCGGCTTCCCGCCGTACCGGCATCAGGCCAAGGCCTGGGAGCGGCTCAGCACACTGCGGGGGCCCGCGGCTCCCACGCTGATCACCACGGGAACCGGGTCCGGCAAGACGGAGTCCTTCCTCGTCCCCGTGCTCGACCACTGCCGCAGGCAGAAGGCCGAGGGACGGGGCGGGGTCAAGGCCGTGCTGCTGTATCCGATGAACGCGCTCGCCACCGACCAGGCGGGCCGCATCGGCGAGTACCTGGCGCATCCGGAGCTGGCCCAGGTGACCGCCGGCCTCTACATCGGCGACCGGCCCGACACGGACTTCCGGCGGGTGATGACCCGGCGTGAGGAGATGCGGGTCTCGCCGCCGGATGTGCTGATCACGAACTACAAGATGCTCGACCTGCTGTTGCAGCGCGGCGAGGACCGGCCGCTGTGGGAGGGCGCGGACATCACGTACGTGGTGCTCGACGAGTTCCACACGTACGACGGTGCCCAGGGCACGGACGTGGCGATGCTGTTGCGGCGGCTGGCGAAGGCCACCGGAAAGGACCGGCCCGGGCGGCCGCTCGGCGGAATCTGCCCGGTGGCCACCTCCGCGACCCTGGGCGAGAACGTGTCCGGCAGCCAGCAGGGCGGCATCCTCGATGTGGCGGGCCAGGTCTTCGGTGTGCCCTTCGCCGCGGACGCGGTGATCGGCGAGGAGCGGATGACCGCGGGCCAGTTCACCGGCGAGGTCGATTACGAACTGCCCGAGCCTCCCTCCCCGAAGGAGGTGATCGAGTGCTCGGGCGGTCCAGGAGTGGAGGCCCGGCCGGACCTGCTCGATCTCGACGGGCTCGCGGAGCGGTTGCTCGGGCGGCGCGGACTCGACGCCTTCCAGCTCGGCAGACTGCTGAAGCGGCATGACTTCACCCACGGTGTGCTGTCCTTGCTGGACGGTGAGCCGCTGAGCGAGTGGGAACTGCGGGACCGCATGAGCCGGTTCGGGTACGCATGGGGGCGTACCGCGCGGGAGAACCCCCGGCTGGCTCTTCAGGCCCTCGCCCGGTTCGTGGCGCTGCTCTCGGCCGCCCGGGATCCGGACTCCGGCGAGAAGCGGCCGCGCCCGCTGCTGCACATCGAGGCCCACCTGTGGGTGCGGCCGGTCACACGGGTGCTGCGCGGCGTCGGGCCGAACCCCGAGTTCCGCTGGTACGAGGACGACCGCACCGCCGCCCGCCGTGCCGCGCTCGCCGCCGCGCCCGCAGGAGCCGAGGGCGAGGACGCAGAGCGCTCGTCGGGCGGATGGCCCTCGGGCGACGCCCGGCGGGCCCAGGCACAGCCGGGGGCCGACACCGCCGTACGACCGGCCGCCGTGCACCTGCCCGCCGTCTACTGCCGCACCTGCGGTCGCTCCGGATGGGCGGCGCTGTCCCCGGAGGCGGATCCACAGCAGCTGGTGATGGCACAGGACCGGGTGTGGCGCGCGGGCGTGGGCCGGGACAAGCGGCGCATCCGGTACTTCATCGCCGCCACCGCCGCCGAGCGGGACGAGGCGCTCGACGCGCTGACCGGCGCCCGGCCGTCCTCGGGGCGGGGCAGCGGTGTCGATCCGCTCTCCGTCGTCGTGCTGGACGGCGCACAGGGCAGGTACCGGCTGCCCACGGCCGCCGACCGCGAAGAGCTGCAGGACGGCTGGTTCGCGCTGGCCATCACCGACAAGAAGTCGGCTGACAGAGCCGCTGTCGACGACCGTTGCCCCGCGTGCAACACCGACAACGGCATCCGCTTCCTCGGCACCTCTCTCGCGGCGCTCGCCTCGGCGACCGTCACCCAGCTGTTCACCGGCGGCGACATCGCCCTCGTACCGGAAGAACGCAAGACGCTTCTCTTCAACGACTCCACTCAGGACGCCGCTCACCGCGCGGGATACGTGGCCAACGCTTCGTACAAGTTCTCGCTGCGGTCCCTGCTCGCCCACACCCTCGCCGACTCACCGCTGCCGCTGGCGCTGAACGACCTGATCGGCAACGTGCTCGACGCCGTCGACGATCCCCAGGCGCTGACCGCCGTCGTGCCGCCGGACCTGCACGACGAGCCGGGGGTGGACCGGCTGCTGTCCGGGCGGGGCACGGGCGACGCCCGCACCTGGAAGCTCATCGGCGAGCGGCTGGCGTTCGCGACAGTGATGGAGTTCGGCCTGCGCTCCCGCCAGGGCCGCACCCTGGAGCTGACCCGGACCGTGGCGGCCGAGGTCGCGCTGCGCGATCCGGAGAAGGTCGCCCTGCTGGCCCGTGACCTGCATCTGACCCTGCCCGGTCAGCTGGTGGCGGTGGGTGATCTGCCCACCCCTGATCGCTATCTCGCGTTCGTCCGGGGACTGCTGGAGCGGATCCGGCTGCGCGGAGGCATACGGCACCGGTGGCTCGATCCGTGGATGCGGGATGCCGGAGTCACCCGGTTCAAGGTGTGGGGTGGGCGCCCCGACGGCATGCCCGCGTTCCCCGACGGCGTGGCCGCGCCCCGGTTCCTGCTGGACGCCCCCAAGGAGAGGTCCACCTTCGACACGGCCACCGGCCGGCTCGGCTGGTACCAGGACTGGACCCGGCGCTGCCTCGGCCTGGACGCGAACGGAGCGAACGAGTACCTGCGACGGCTGCTGCCGGTGCTGGCGGAGGACGGTGTCCTCGCGGTCCGCACCGCGCAGGACCGGGCGACCAGGGTGTACGGCCTGCAGCCGGGCCATGTCGAGGTGCGCCTGCTGGACGACGCCGTCGTGAACAAGGCCTTCGTGAGCTGCCCGGACTGCGGCTGGGAGCAGGTCGTACCGCCCGAGCGCAAGACCCGCTGGTACGGGCACCCCTGCCCCCGCTACCGGTGCAAGGGGGTACTGAGGCCGCCGCAGGACGACGTCACGCTGAGCCTGACCGGCAGCTCCGGGGGGTTCGGCGGCTCCCGCGAACGCGACTACCAGAACGACTACTACCGGCGGCTGTATCTGACCGGAGGCACCTTCCGCGTGGTGACGGCCGAGCACACCGGCATGCTCACGCGACCGCAGCGCGAGCGGGTCGAGCGGACCTTCCGCGACGGCACCCACTACACCGACCCCAATGTGCTCTCCTGCACGCCCACGCTCGAACTCGGCATCGACATCGGCGATCTGTCGGCCGTACTCCTCGGCTCGCTGCCGAAGGGCCCCGCCAACTACGTACAGCGGGCCGGCCGCGCCGGACGCCGGACGGGCAACGCCCTGGTGGTCGCCTTCGGCGGGCGGCGGGCGCGGGACCTGTACTACCTGGACGAACCCCGCGAGATGATCGCCGGTGACATCGTCCCGCCCGGCTGCTACCTGTCCGCGGTGGAGATCCTGCGCCGCCAGTACACGGCGCACCTGCTGGACCTGGCCGCCCGGGGAGCGCTCGCCACCGCGGACGGCGAGCGGCTGCAGCCCGCGCCCCGGCTGGTGTCCGCGCTCTTCGGCACCACAGGCTGGTGCCAGGACCTCGCGGACGCGGCGCTCACCCATGGCGCCGCGCTGGTCGAGGACTTCCTCGGCCTCTTTCCGGCAGCCGGACCGGACGGGACCGGGGTCACCGAGCACGCTGCCGAGGAACTGCGGGCGTACGCGACCGGCGGCATCGTCCGCTCCCTCCAGGAGGCGGAGGAGGACTGGACGTCCCGGCGTGAGGAACTGCGGCGCAGGATCGCGGCCATCGACACCGCCATGGACGGCCTTGTCCGCTCCGATCCCGAACAGGACCGGGAGTACCGCGAGTTGCTGGCCGAGCGCCGCACCACCGGTGATCTGCTGCGCGAGCTGAGCCAGGCCGGCGCCCACGGCGCACTCGTCGACCTGGGGCTGCTGCCGAACTACAGCCTCACCGACACCACGACCCAGCTGGAGGCGACGCTCTACTGGACCGAGCAGGAGACCGAGGGCGACAGCGAGGCCGCCGGCACGAAGAAGACGTACCGCAGCGAGGTGCGCGACTACGAGCGATCACGCCGGCTCGCCCTGGCCGAGCTCGCTCCGGGCAACAGCTTCTACGTCAACGGCTACCGGCACGTCGTCCGCGCCCTCGACATCGGAAGCCCGGAGCGCCGGGCCTGGTCGGTGTGGCGGCTGTGCCCGGCGTGCGGGTACGTACGCACGGAGAACGCCAAGGCGGACACGTCGCCCTGTCCCCGCTGCGGCGGCCGGGAGATCGCCGATGCCGGGTGCGTCCAGTACGTCCTGGAACCACGGCGGGTGATCGCCCGGGACAAACGGGACGACGCCCGCGTCCGGGACGACAAGGACGAACGCGACCGGCGCCGGTACGCCATGCTCACGACCGTCGACATCGACCCGGTGCATCTCGCGTCGGGCTCCTGGCGGCACGACACGGCCGTGTTCGGCGTCGACTTCACCCGGCGCGCCGTCGTCCGGACGCTGAATCTGGGCCTGGACCGCCAGGACGGCAGCAGCACCGTGCCCCTCGCCGGCGACGACGTGCGCATCAATCCCTTCTACGTGTGCACCGGTTGCGGCGGGACGACCGCCGACGGCCGTCCGGTGGTGGACCAGCCCCATGACGCCCTCACCGAGTCCCTGGCCGCATCCAGCAGGGCCAGTGCCCACCATCTGCTGTGGTGTCCGCGCCGCAAGACGAGGGCGGCCGGCGGCGGACAGGGCAAGGGCGAGGACATCCCCCTGCTCCTCGCCCACGAACTGGTCACCGAAGCCGTGCGCATCCTGCTCCCCGCGTCCGTGGCCCGCGCCAGGGAACGGCTGGCTTCGTTCACGGCTGCCCTGTTCGTGGGGATCGCCGCCCGGTACGGCGGAGACCCCGACCACATCGACATCGCCGCCGCGTCCATGCCCGACGGAGGGGACGCCGACTGGCCCCGGCGTTTCCTCGTGGTCTACGACCGGCTGCCGGGCGGCACCGGCTACCTGCACCGCCTCGCCTCGGCCGACGGGTTCCGTGAGGTGCTCCTCAAGGCCAGGGAGACCATCGAGAGCTGTGCCTGCATCGAGAAGGGCATGGACGGCTGCCACCGCTGCCTGCTCCGTCGTGTCCCCGCGGGCGACTACGACCGGGTGAGCCGCAACGAAGTACGGCAGATGCTCGACGAGCTCCTCGGCGAGACCGGGGAGCTCTGGAAGACCTCCCCGGTCGTGGCGACGCACACCATCCCCTTGGAGCGTCAGGCCGAGAGCGACCTTGAGGTCATGTTCATCGACACGCTCCGGGAGTGGGCCCGCCGGCCCGGTTCCCGGGCCAGTGCGGACGCCTACACGACGACGGCGGGTACGTACTCGCTCGACCTGCGGCTGACCGGCCCGGCCGGGACGACCCTGAGCTGGCGGGTGTCCCAGCAACGCGCTCTCGACGGGACCCGGCCGGACGTGCTGTTCGAACGGCTCGACGCACCTGGCCCCCGACTGGCGCTGTACCTGGACGGATTCGAGTTCCATGCCACGGCCCGCCACAACCGCCTCGCCGACGACGCCGCGAAGCGCACCCGGCTCCGGGCCGACGGACTGCGTGTCTTCCAGCTGACGTACTACGACGTGAAGGAGTGGCGCACACGGGTGTACAACACGGGCACCGTGCCCCCGGGTCCGGCCGACCCCGTGTGGCAGCCCTACGGTGAGCAGGGCAGACGCCAGGCCCGCGACTACTACGCCAAGGTACGGCGGGGCCTGCCGGGCGAACTCGCCGAGACCGTCTGGGTCAACCCGGCGGAGACGCTGCTGACGTATCTCCGCTCACCTGAAGGGGACGTGTGGCTGGCCCGCGCGGAGGCCGCCGTCGCCGGCCTGACCGGGGCTCGGCCCGAATCGGCGGCCGTGTCCGGCGACGCCGTGGGCGCCCAGGTGACTGCCGCGCTCCAGGGTGCGCCGCTCTCCGGAGCGGGCGGTCCCCTGCGCGTGCTCAGTGCGGTGGACCGCTCGGACTGCCGGGTGGTCGCGGTGGCCGACGGGCGGCGCAAGCCCCCCTCCTGGACGGCGCTGACCATCCTGGACGACACCCCCTCGGCCCTCACCGGCTCCCAGGCGCACAAGGAACGCTGGCGCGCGTGGCTGTACTGGAGCAACCTGCTGCAGTTCCTGGAGCACGGAGGCGGGGACAGCGCGCAGTTGACCACGAGCCGGCTCGACGGTTTCTCGCCGGACGGCCTCGCCGTCACGGGTGGCTCCGGGTGGCTCGCCTCCACCCGGGTCGATCTCGGCGCGGTCATCGGTGTTCCCACGCCGACCGAGCACCTCGTCCGTGAGCAGGACGGTGAGAACGCCCTTCCCGCCGTCGACTCCGAGCAGTCGGTCGAGCAGGCACGGCCTTCCGCGGCGACGGGCTCCGGCTGGGACACCGTCCTTGAGTACCTGGATCCGGACGAACCCGGCCTTCAGCTGCTGGCGGTCTCGCTCGCCACGCGCGGTGTGCCCGCCCCCGTCGACGGGTTCGAACTCGACGAGCACGGTTGGATGGCCGAACTCGCCTGGCCGGAGCAGAAGATCGGTGTGGTGCTGGCGCCGCAAACGGGCGAAGCGGAACCCGATTACGAAGCGCAGGACCGGGACCGGGCCTTCGGCGCGGCCGGCTGGGACGTGCGGCCCGCCACCGACTGGACCGCCGAAGAGCTGGCCCGCCGACTCGTCGTACAACCATCGATGCCTGCCGAGCATCGTGATCAGCGCAGCAACGGAACGACTCTGGGGGAGCCCCACCGATGAACACCGCGCGTGTGACTCTTCGTCTGCTCGACAAGGCCGACAAGGAGATCCTCAGACTCCCTCGTGCGGTCAAGGGCGCTCTCTACGACTTCCAGCACAAATTCAAGGCGAACCCCCGAGCCACGGGTCTGGCGCTCAAACAGCTCCGCGGGGACAGCAGGCTGTGGTCGGCCCGGGTCAATGACGAGTACCGCGCGCTGCTGCTGCGCCTCTCCGACGACGACTGGCTGATCGTCTCGGTCAAGCACCGCAAGGAGGTCTACGAGAACCTCGACCGGCTCTCGTACGGCATCAACCAGGTCACCGGTGCCATCGAGTACGTCGACCTCCAAGTGGTCGAGGAGAGCGTGCTGCGCAGAAGTGCGCCCGCACCGGCGGCGGCCGCGGCACCGCCGGAGCCGGCGCAGGCCCCGCCGCTGTTCGCGCTCTTCACCGACCAGCAGCTCATCGGCCTGGGTGTCGCCGAGCCCCTCGTTCCGGTGGTCCGGACCCTCACCACGGAGGAACAGCTCCTCGGGCTCGTCGAGTACGCGCCCCAGCTGACCGGCGAGATCCTGCTCTCGCTGTTCGACGGCAAGAGCTACGACGAGGTTCTGGAACAGGTGACGGCCCCCGTCGCCGCGCCGGAGCCGGTGGACACGGAAGACTTCCAGGCTGCCGCCGAACGTCCGGCGACCATGGTCACGACGACGGACGAGGCTCTCCGTGAGGCCCTGGAAGGCAAGGACTTCGGCCGTTGGAAAGTCTTCCTGCACCCGACGCAGGCCAAGCTGGTGGAGCGGGACTACTCCGGTCCCGCCCGGGTGGGAGGCGGTCCCGGCACCGGAAAGACCATCGTCGCCCTGCACCGGGTCAGGCATCTGGTCCAGCAGCTTCCCCCGGGCCGTACCAAGCCGGTTCTCCTGACGACGTACAACAAGAATCTCGCGGCGGATCTCCGGGCCCGCCTCATGGAGCTGGGCGGCGAGGAGTTGCTCGACCGCGTGGAGATCAGCCATGTCGACCAGCTGGCGTTGCGCGTGGTGCGAGAGGCCGAGCCCGGCAACGCCAAACAGACGGTCGACGACAACCAGGTGCTGCGCGAGTGGCGTGCCATGCTCGACGAGCTGGGTGAGTCGGCCTGGGACGCGGAGTTTCTGCACGACGAGTGGACTCAGGTCATCCTCGGTCAGGCAGTGGCCTCTCGCACCGAGTACTTCCGGGCCCGGCGCGCAGGCCGGGGCCGTAACATCACCCGAGCCGAGCGGGCCGAGATCTGGCAGCTGGCGGAGAAGTTCACCCAGCGCCTGGACCGGCTGGGCCGTCAGACGTGGGCACAGGTGGCCGAGCGCGCCGCACGTCTGGAGATGGAACGGGAGCTGCGGATCCTGCGAGTCGAGAAGCAGCGAGAACAGGCCGGCGGTCGCGACAACGTACATCTCCAGGACGGCTCCGCCGGATGGCTGCGGTACCGCTACCGGCACATCGTGGTGGACGAGGCACAGGACCTGCGGCCAGGACACTGGAAGATGCTGCGCGCCATGGTCGCGCGGGACCGCAACGACATCTTCCTCGTCGGCGACACCCACCAGCGGATCTACAACAACCAGGTGACCTTGGGCAGCCTCGGCGTCAACATCCGAGGCCGGTCCGCCAAGCTCACCCTCAGCTACCGCACCACCCGGCAGATTCTGGGATCCGCTCTCGGGGTGCTGGAAGGCGAGTCGTTCGACGACCTCGACGGCGACCAGGAATCACTCGGCGGATACCGGTCCGTCCTCAGCGGCGGCCGACCCACCTTGCACCCGAGTCCGGACTGGGACTCGGAGCGTGCGGCGGTGGCGGAACTGCTCGCGGAATGGTCCGACATCCCGCTGGAGCAGATCGCGATCTGTGTGCCGACCAACGCAATGGCGCAGGAGGTTGCGGTCACCCTGGCCCGTGCCGGGATCAGGGCCGTCGAGATCGGCCCGGACGGCCCACGCGGAGACGAAGGAGTACACATCGGAACGATGTTCCGGTTCAAGGGGCTTGAGTATCAGCGCATGATCATCGCCGGTGTGAGCGAAGGTCTTGTCCCCCGCGAGGCCGTCATCCAGATGGAACGCTCCGACGCATTGCGCCATCGACGGGAGATCCAGCGCGCACGGTCGCTTCTGTTCGTCGCCGCCACGCGCTCCCGGGACGCGCTCGCCATCTTCTGGCACGGCGAACCCAGCCGCTTCCTCGGCCCGCTTCTCCAGGCCGAGAAATCGGGATGCGTCGGCGCTGCCGGGCGCGGATGATCGGGAGGTTGTCGAGCCACTGCCCGAGGAGCCGTCATGATCCGCCGAGTGACCGTGCCCAGCCTCTTCCCGCCGCCCACCTACGCGCACGCCTCGGTGGTGGAGGCCGGCACCAGGCTTGCCTTTCTCGCCGGGTCCGTGCCGCTCGACGCTCGGGGGGAGCTGGTGGGACCGGGGGACGCCGTGCGGCAGGCCGAGCAGGTGATCGCCAATCTGCGGGAGCAACTGGACGCCGTGGGGAGCGACTTGGCGCATGTGGTCGTGACCGATGTGTACGTGGTGAGCGCGGAGCCCGCCGTGCTGTCGGCGGTGTGGGACGTGGTCGAGGCCTCGGGCCTGAGCGCGGGGCCGCACTCGTCCACGCTGATCGGCGTCGCCTGCCTCGGGTACCCCGGGCAGCTGGTGGAGATCACGGCCACGGCGGTGGTGCTGGAGGGGGCGGGGCGGGAATGAGTGACGTCGTTCTCCGGCGGGCGGGGGCGGCGGACGCCGGGGCCGCCGCCGATGTGTGGCTGCGGTCGTTCCGTGCCGCGCTGCCCACCGTCGTCCGGCCGCGCTCCGACGACGACGTACGGAATCACTTCCGGGACGTCGTCGTGCCGTTGCGGGAGACCTGGGTGGCGGAGGCGGCCGATGCCGGGATCGTCGGCGTGATGGTGCTGCGCGAAGGGGAGTTGTCCCAGCTGTACCTGGACCCGGACTGGCGGGGGCGCGGGATCGGCGACCGGTTCGTCGCGCTGGCCAAGGAGCGCGCTCCGGGCGGGCTGACCCTGTGGACCTTCCAGGTCAACAAGCCCGCCCACCGGTTCTACGAGCGGCACGGATTCACGGCCGTCGAGTTCACCGACGGGAGTGGTAACGAGGAACGGGAACCGGATGTGCGGTACGTCTGGCGGCCCCAGGCCTGACCCGACGCCCGGCTCACTTCTACGGCCGCCCCCACCTCCTCTCCTTCGGCAAGGGTTTGCCGTAGCTGCCCGCCCGGCTCGTCCTCAGGCCCAGGGCCACCAGGGACTCCGCGAGCCGGACCGCCGCCGCGACGCCGTCGACCACCGGCAGACCGAGCTTCTCGCCCACCGTGCGCTGCAGGCCCGTCATCCCGGCGCAGCCCAGGACCAGCACCTCGGCGCCGGCGTCGCGGGCCCGCTCGGCCGCCGACAGGAACGCGGACTCCGTACGCCCGGGGTCGTCGGCCAGGTCGAGGACGCCGAGGCCGGTGCCGACGACGGCGGCGCAGTTGCGGGCCACGCCGGCCGTCTCCAGGCTGTCCTCGATCTGGCCGCGCGAGCGGTCGAGGGTGGTGACGACGCCGTAGCGGCGGCCGAGGAGGCAGGCGAGGTGGGCGGCGGCCTCGGTGATGTCCACGACCGGGACGTCCACCAGTTCTCGTACGCCTTCCCGGCCGTGCTCACCGAATCCGGCCAGGACGACGGCGTCGTACGGCGGCCCGTCGTAGGTGCGCAGGGTGTCGAGGACGGCCGCGGCCGAGAGATAGCTGTCGAGCCATCCCTCGGCCGAGGCCGGGCCCCAGGCGGGGGTCAGACCGGTCACGGTGGTGCCCGGGCTCGCGGTGGCCTGGGCACCTCGCACGATCTCGTCGGTCATCTCCCGCGTGGTGTTGCAGTTGGTGACGATGATCCGCACGTCCGTCAGGCCTCCTGCGCCGTGAGATCCGTGCGCTGCCGCCGGCACAGCGCCGCGTACAGGGCGGCGGCGAGTGCGGTGCCGATGAACCAGGAGTACGGCGCCACATCGCTGAAGCTCTTCACCAGCGCCAGCACGGCGGCGACCGCGGCGGAGGGCAGGAACGCCCACAGCGCCTTGGGGTTGACGCCCTTGCGGTAGTGGTAGGGGCTGCCCGGCCGGGCGTCGAACAGCGCGTCGACGTCGACCTTGCCGCGCTTGACCCAGTAGTAGTCGATCATGATCACGCCGAACAGCGGGCCGAGGAAGGCGCCGAGGCCGCCGAGGAAGTAGTTGACGACGGTCGGGTTCGAGAAGAGGTTCCAGGGGGTGACGAGCAGGGCGGCCACCGTGCTGATCATGCCGCCGATCTTGAAGGTGATCTTCTGCGGCCAGACGTTGGCGAGGTCGTACGCCGGTGAGACGAAGTTGGCGACGATGTTCACGCCCATGGTCGCCACCGCGAAGGTGAACGCGGCCACGACGAGCACCCAGGTGTTGCCCACCTTGGCGACCAGTTCCGCCGGGTCGGTGATGGCCTGCCCGAACGCCTTCAGTGAGCCCGCCGTGACGATCACCGAGACGACGACGAAGGCGGTTGAGTTGATGGGCAGGCCCCAGAAGTTGCCGCGCCGGACGGTCTTGTAGTCGGGTGTGAAGCGGGAGAAGTCGCAGAAGTTGAGCATCAGCGTGCCGTAGGTGGCCAGGATGAGGCCGATCGCGCCGAACCACTGACGCCACTGCTCGCCGGTGGACACCGGGTGCGGGGTGGAGGTGAGCGAGATGCTCCAGTGGGCCTTGGCCAGGACCCAGACCGCCAGCGCGATCATCACCAGCCAGATCGCGGGACCGCAGAAGTCCTGGAACTTCCGTACGGATTCCATGCCCTGCGTGATGATCAGCGCCTGGATCAGCCAGAGGGAGAGGAAGGAGATCCAGCCGAGCGCGTCCAGGCCGAGGAAGGAGTGGTGGGTGAGGGAGACGAGGCCCGGCCAGGCGGCCAGCAGCATCACGTTGACGGCGACGGAGGCCAGATAGGTCTGGATGCCGTACCACATGATGGCGATCACGGCCCGGATCAGCGCCGGGATGTTGGCGCCCCAGACGCCGAAGCTGATGCGGCTGACCACAGGGAACGGCACACCGTGGCGCTGGCCGATCTTCCCCATCCGGTTCATGCCGACGTAGATGAGCACGAAACCGGCCAGCAGGGCCGTGAAGACCTGCCAGACGTTCATGCCGAGGACCAGCAGACCGGCGGCGAAGGTGTAGTTGCCGAGGTTGTGGACGTCGGACATCCACATGGCGAACAGGTCGAAGACCTTCCAGTTCCGCTGCGCGGCGGGGGCGAGGTCCTCGTTGACGAGGCGGGGGTCGGGGACGAACGCGGTGGCGCCGGTGGCTTCGGCGCGATCAGCGAGGGACACGGGGCCTCCATGAGCGAGGGGACGGAGGACGGCGGCGAGTTTGGTATACCAAACTGCCGACATGGTGCCTTCGTCAAGCATTCGCACCGATGTCGTTGCCGTTACAGCCCGGTAAAAGACCCCTCGCTTCGGCGAAGATGGGCCCATGACGAAGATCGAACCCCTGGGCGCGGTGCGCGAACGGGTCCTGGCGAGCCTGCGGGAGGACATCATCGCCGGGCGCCTGGCCCCCGGTGACCGGCTCGTCGAACGGGAGCTGGCCGAGCGGTTCGGCGTTTCGCGGGTGCCGGTGCGGGAGGCGATCCGCGCGCTCGTCGCCGAGGGCTTCGTCCTCTTCGAGTCCGCCCGCCGCACGGTCGTACGCCGGCTGACGCCGACCGACGTCCGGGAACTCTTCGAACTGCGCGAGGCGTTGGAGGTCTACGCGGCGGGGCTGGCGGCGACCCGAGTGACTCCGGAGGCCCTCGCGGAGCTGCGGGAGCTGCTGGAGCAGGCGGCGCGGGCGACGAAGGAGGGCGATGCCGAGGCGATCACGGACATCAACACCCGCTTCCACGACCGCATCCGCGCCCTGGCCGGCAACAGCCT
This sequence comes from Streptomyces camelliae, assembly GCF_027625935.1. Lineage (NCBI taxonomy): Bacteria > Bacillati > Actinomycetota > Actinomycetes > Kitasatosporales > Streptomycetaceae > Streptomyces > Streptomyces camelliae. The sequence goes on along the minus strand of NZ_CP115300.1, from coordinate 6,839,737 downwards.
GCTGATCTCGGTCATGGAGCCGGTCGACGGCCGCCTGCGCTGGCTCACCCGGCGCAACGAGGAGTGGCCCCAACTCCTCACCGAACACCGCGAGTTGTACGAAGCGATCGCCTCCGGCGACCCGGCCCGAGCCCGCACCCACGCCCTCGACCACGTCCGCGCCAACTATCGGTCGACGGTGCGGCATCTGTTCGGCATGGATCCGGCAGAGGGAGACCAATCCGGCAGGGACTGAACCGACGGTGGCGGGGCCGGCCGTGGCAGGGCCGGCCGTGGCCTGAGCAGGCGGGGACTGCCGAGGCGTGACGGGGCCGAGCGAGGGGGCTGGGGCCGGCAGGGACGGAGTCGACGGGGACTGGGGCGCGGGTGGCGGGGCCGACAGCGGCTGAGGCGACGGGCGTTGGGGCGGCGGGGACTGGGGCAAGGATGGCCAGCCGACGGGACCGAGGGTGCAGGGGCCAGTGGGGCCGGCCGAGGGTGGCCCGGTCGCTGTCGGCGGCTCAGGGGACGACGGTCGTACAGGACGGCTCAGGGGACGGCGGTCGTACGGGGCGGCCGAGCAGACGGCTGTCGTAGGGGGCGGCTCAAGGTCGGCGGCTGAGGTCGGCCATCACAGGCCGGCCGTCTTCGCCGCCGTGCTCAGCACCTCGCGCAGCATCTCGGCGGTGAGCCTGCCCGTGAAGGTGTTGCGCTGGCTGACGTGGAAGCAGCCGAAGAGGTCGAGGTCGTCGAGCGCGACCCGGGTGCCGTGAGCGAAGACCGGGCGGGGCCGGGGCACTCTCCAGCCCGCCTCGGCGAACGCCGGCAGCGCGGCCTGCCAGCCGAAGGCGCCGAGGACGACGGCAGCCTTCAGCGTCGGGCGCAGCAGCTTCAGCTCCTGGACCAGCCAGGGGCGGCAGGTGTCGCGCTCGCCGGTGGTCGGCTTGTTGGCGGGCGGCGCGCAGTGCACGGGCGCGGTGACACGGACACCGTAGAGCTCCAGTCCGTCGCCGGCGCTGACGGAGGTCGGCTGCGAGGCGAGCCCCACGTCGTACAGCGCCTGGTAGAGCACGTCTCCGGAGCGGTCGCCGGTGAACATCCGGCCGGTGCGATTGCCTCCGTGCGCGGCGGGGGCCAGCCCGATGATCAGCAGCCGGGCGTCGGCCGGGCCGAAGCCGGGCACCGGCCGCCCCCAGTACGTCCAGTCGGCGAACGCGGCCCGCTTGGTCCGGGCCACCTCCTCACGCCACTCCACCAGCCGGGGACAGGCCCGGCACTCCGTGACGCGCCGGTCGAGCCGGGCGAGAGCGCAGCTGACGTCCATAAGGCCACGGTATGCCCCCCGACTCCTGCCCCTCCCTCCCCGACGCAGCCCGGGTGAAAGCGGCCCCACACCCCATGAGGCCCCTGATCTGCACGGACAGCCCCGCACCGCTTCCCCGCCCCCTGGAAAACGCGTCCGGCGCAACCGGCCCGGGGCGTTAAGGTCGGTTCATGGCTTCCGAGGATGCGGACGACAACCTGAACCGTGGAACCGGCGGACCGGACGGCGTGAGCCCCGCCCAGCACCCCGACGACTCCGGTACGTCAGGCGGCCGGCCCCTCGATCCCAAGATCGCCGCCGCGGTGGCCGCCGCCGAGGCCGCGGGGCCGGCGACCGGGGAAACGGTCCGGATCGACAGCTGGATCTGGGCCGTACGTCTGATCAAGACGCGTTCCCTGGGCGCCACCGCCTGCCGGGGCGGCCATGTGCATGTGAACGGTGAGCGGGTGAAGCCCGCCTACGCCGTGCGCGTCGGCGACGAGGTACGCCTGCGGCACGAGGGCCGGGAACGCGTCGTGATCGTCAAGCGCCTGATCCGCAAGCGCGTCGGCGCACCCGTGGCCGTCCAGTGCTACATCGACAACTCCCCGCCGCCCCCGCCCCGCGAGTCCGTGGCCCCCGCCGGCCTGCGCGACCGAGGCACCGGCCGCCCCACCAAGCGAGACCGCCGCGAGATGGAACGCCTCCGCAGCCTCGGCACTCCGGGCCCCTTCACCGGCCCCGGAGGCTTCGGCGCCGGCCCCGGAGGCTTCGCCGGGATGGGTGGACCGGGCGGATCCAGTGGGGCTGGTGGAACGGGCGGGCAGGGCGGCCGTACCAAGTCCGGCGGATCCGGCGGACGTGGCTCGTCCGCCGGAGCGGGTGGCCGCGCGAGCCGTGGCGGTGGCCCCGGCGGGCCGGGCGGATCCGGTGGGCGGGGTGACGCCGGTGCGTCAGGCGGGCGCGGTGGATCGGGCGGGCGTTCCCGGGGGCGCTGATCCGTCCCCGGCCGGGCTGCCGGAGCACGGTGCACCGCTCCCGGTGAGGCAGCGGTGGACGCCCGCTATGCCTTGGGTACGGCCCGCACCCACACCCTGTCCGGTGTCAGATACGTGTCCACCTCCAGTCCCGCCTCCTCCAGTGCCGACTCGAACTGCTCCTTCGTCAGGGGCCGGGCCAGGAACGTCTGGGTCCAGACCGTGTCCGGGAACACGTACTCGACGTGGACCGAGTTCACCCCTTCGCCGACGGGCTCCGCCGAGGCGATCCGGATCGTCAAGCCGCTCGGGTGGACCCGCTCCCTGGGCACGTTCGTGTGATAGTCCTCGCCCTCCCGTTGGATGAGCACGCAGCCGCCCTCCGCCACATGCCGGGCGCAGGTGCGCAGCAGGCCTCTGCGGACCTCCTCGTCGCCGGCGTGGACGAGGAACGACGCGAGCATCACGACGTCGAACTTCTCGCCGCCCAGGTCCAGTTCCTCGATGGGGGCGCACACCGTGCGCGCCCCGCGGATCCGGGTCAGCATGTCGGCGGACTCGTCCACCGCCGTGACCGTGAAGCCCCGCTCGATCAGGGGGTGGGTCACGCGGCCCACTCCGCTGCCGAGCTCCAGGATGTGCGCCCCGGCCGGTACCGCCGCCGCGATGATGTCCGGCTCGTCGCCCACCGGCAGCCGCTCGTACAGCTCGACCGCGCAGCCGTCCGGGGTGATCGCTCCGGGTCCGGTGCCTTCGTGTCCCTCACGCATTTCGACCGTCATGCCCGAACAACGGCCCGCTCCCGCACGCCCGTTCCCCTCCCGCGCCAGTTCACCCTTTCGAGTGACGCACCTCCGCCCCGCGCTGTTCAGCCGGGGAACGGGAACCAGCCATGCCCGATGTACCAGTGACCGCCCGCCCGCAGATGGTCCCCCACCGCCCGCTCCACGGAGGTGTGCCGCGGCAGCTCCGCCACCGGCAGGCCGGGGTCCCCGAAGACGAACCGGACGGGCTCGGTGTCGGCCGGTTCGGTGTCCTCTCGCACGGTGCGGAACCGGTCCTGGAACCGGACGATGTTGGAGCCGGCGGGCAGATAACACCGTAACTGCCGGTCGAGCAGCCAGGAGTGGCACAACGCCGCCACCGGCCGCTCCTCGGGAAAGTGCAGGGCGAAGAAGTCCCGGGCCCACGCCAGGGAGCGGTCGCAGGCGGACGGCGTGAGCGGTCCGTGGTGGTCCGGGATGTGCAGGCTCAGGCAGGGCGTGCCGGGTGCCGCGGTCAGTCCGGCCGCCGCGAGCACCGGCGCCGTGCGCTCCCCGAGCCGCGCCCGCTCGAACTGCAGCCGGCCCAGCTGGAACAGCTCGCCGCGGAAGTGCCGGACGAGCCAGCCCCGCACCGACACGCCGGTCGTGCCGTGCCGGCTGCGGTGCAGTGCCATGTGCCGGCCCAGGTCGGCCAGGGTGCGCCGGGAGACCTCGGGCGGAATACCGCGTTCCCGGTGCCGGGCGAGGGTGCGCGGGACCGCGGCGATGAAGACGTACGCGGGGAAGACCTGGCTCAGCTCGGCCGGTGCCGCATCGAGGAGCCCGGCGAGGTCAGGGGCGCGGCCCGGCTCCGCCGGGTCGTGGAACAGTTCCTCCACGCACTCCCTGAGCAGCCGCAGCACGCCCGGGTCGCCGGTGATCCGGCTGCGTCGTGCCACCAGGACGTTGATGTCCTCGTGCGGCACGGCCAGGTCGAGGAGCAGTTCGGGCAGGTCGTCGGCGTCCGGCAGCACTGGATCCCCCTTCGGCGAACGTCGGACGAGGGGCGTTGGTGAACGTCGTCACCGAAGAGTACGTTGCAAGGAGGAGTGGTGATCCCATGCGTACGGGCAGTGAACCGACGACCGCGCGCAGTGCGCTGCGGGCGCGTTTCTGGCTGAGCGTGTGGGGGCTGGTCTGGTCGATCTTCGGCACGGCGGCGTTCGCGCTCGCCGGACGCCCCGGCTGGGCGGCGGCCTGCGCGGTGCTGTGGCTGGTGGTCACCGCCGACCTGACCATGATCGTTCGCCACATGCGGCAGGGCCCGCACTACCAGCCGGGCCGTGACATACCGCCGTATCAGCCGCCGGACGACGGGCCGCCGTACCGGCCGCGGGAGACGCGACCGCCGTTCCGGCGCCCGCCGAGGCACCGGCATCCATGACCGGCCCGCAGCGCCGGCGCACCGGCACCCGGGAAGGCCTGCTCGGTCGTCACCCGTGACGGGCCGCTCAGTCGTCGAAGCGTGCCGCCTTCAGATACTCCGGGTTGGGGTCGAGCGCGGCCGCCAGCCGGAAGTGGCGTCTGGCCTGCTCGGGGCGGCCCTGGCGTTCGTAGGTGCGGGCCAGCGCGAAATGGGCGAACGCGTTGTCCGGCTCGCGCTCCAGCACGATGGTGAACTCCAGCTCGGCGGGCCGCAGTTGCGCCGCCGCGAAGAAGGCACGCGCGCGCAGCAGGCGGGCGGCGGTGTTCTCGGGGTGCGCGGCGATGACTCCGTCGAGCAGTTTCACCGCGCCGCGTGGGTCCCGTGAGTTGAGCAGATGCTCGGCTGCACGGAAGTCGATCACATGCGTTTCCGGAGTACGTCCGGTGGAACCGCTGGTCTCGGGCACGGCTGAGTCCTTCCCTCACTCCGGCAGTTCAACGCGCGGACAGCGGGCCGCTATTCCGTGGATGATCCCGCGGACGACTCCGCGGACTCCTCGCGGGCCCGGCGTACGAGCTCGTCCCACACCTGCGCGACCCGCTTGTGCAGCGTGTCCAGGGGGACGTCGTTGTCGATCACGATGTCCGCGATCTCCCGGCGCTGTGCGCGCGTGGCCTGCGCGGCCATCCGCGCGCGTGCGTCCTCCTCGGTCATCCCGCGCAGCCGCGTCAGCCGGTCGAGCTGGGTCTCGGGGCTCGCGTCCACGACGATCACGAGGTCGTAGCGGGGCGCCAGGCCGTTCTCGGTCAGCAGGGGTACGTCGTGGATCACGACGGCGTCGGCGGCCGCGGCCTCCTCCAGCTCACGGGAGCGCACGCCCACCAGAGGGTGCACGATCGAGTTGAGGACGGCGAGCTTCTCGGGGTCGGCGAAGACGATCGAGCCGAGCCGGGGCCGGTCCAGGCTGCCGTCGGTGGCGAGGACGTCCGTACCGAAGGCCTCGACCACGGCCGCGAGGCCCGGGGTGCCCGGCGCCACGACCTCGCGCGCGATGCGGTCCGCGTCGATCAGCACGGCCCCGTGCTCCACGAGCAGCCGCGACACCTCGCTCTTGCCGGCACCGATGCCACCGGTCAGGCCTACTCTCAGCATGAGCGGTAGCTTAGGCCCTGCCGCTGACAGCGGAACCGGCTGAGGTCAGTTGTCGCCTTCCCGCTCCGCCAGGAACCGCTCGAACTCCCGCCCGATCTCGTCGGCGGACGGAATGTCCACCGGCTCGGCGAGCATGTTGCCCCGGGTCTCGGCGCCCGCCGCGGCGTCGTACTGGTGCTCCAGGCCCTGGACGAGCGCGGTGAGCTCCTCGTCGCCCTCCTGGATCTGCCGGTCGATCTCCGTCTGCGTGCGGTGCGCGTCGGTGCGCAGCGCGTGCGCGACGCCCGGGAGGACCAGTCCGGTGGCGGCCGTGATGGCCTCCAGGACGGTCAGGGCGGCGTCCGGGTACGCGGACCGGGCGATGTAGTGCGGGACGTGGGCGGCGACGCCCAGGACGTCGTGCCCGGCCTCGCTGAGGCGGTACTCCACCAGCGCCTCGGCGCTGCCGGGCACCTGGGCCTCGTCGAAGGGGCTGCGGTGGCCGGGGACGAGATCGGTGCGGTTGCCGTGCGGGGTGAGGCCGACCGGGCGGGTGTGCGGGACGCCCATGGGGATGCCGTGGAAGTTCACGGACAGGCGCACGCCGAGCCGCTCCACGATCTGCTGGACGGCCGCCGCGAAGCGCTCCCACTCCACGTCCGGCTCGGGTCCGGACAGCAGCAGGAAGGGGGCGCCCGTGGTGTCCTGGACGAGGCGGACCTCGATGGCCGGGACCTCGTACTCGGTCCAGCGGTCGCGCTTGAAGGTCAGCAGCGGCCGGCGGGCCCGGTAGTCCACGAGCCGGTCGTGGTCGAATCGGGCGACGAGCTGGTGGGGCAGTGAGTCGAGCAGCCGGTCGACGATCTGGTCGCCGGTCTCGCCCGCGTCGATGTATCCGTCGAAGTGGTAGAGCATGACAAGGCCGGCCGACTCCTGGGCGAGCGCCATGTCGACAACGGCGAGGCCCTTCGGCTCCCATGCGTACAAACCCTGCGGATCAAGCACTGTGACCGCTCCTCCTCGTGTTCCTCTTGGTCAACGCGCCCTGGAACACGGGCATTCCCATGACACGCCGCTGATCAGCGATCTCGAACACCCCGGAAGACGGCTGAGGGGCCGCACCTCGAAAGGTACGGCCCCTCAGGACCAGCTATCGGCTAAGCCCAGCGGCTAGCGTTCAGCTCTGGCCACCGGCGAGCTTCTCGCGCAGCGCGGCCAGCGCCTCGTCCGAGGCCAGCGCACCGGAGGTGTCCGCGCCCTCGGAGGAGTACGAGCCACCGGTCGCGGCCGGAGCCGCGGCCTCGCCGCCACCCTCGGCGGCAGCGGCAGCGTCGGCCTCGCGGGACTTGATGACCTGCTGCTGGTGCTGCTCGAAGCGGGCCTGCGCCTCGGCGTACTGGCGCTCCCACTCCTCGCGCTGCTTCTCGTAGCCCGGCAGCCAGTCGTTGGTCTCCGGGTCGAAGCCCTCGGGGTAGATGTAGTTGCCCTGGTCGTCGTACGACGCGGCCATGCCGTAGAGGGTCGGGTCGAACTCGACCTCCTCCGGGTGCGCACCGAAGGACTCGTTGGCCTGCTTCAGCGAGAGGCTGATGCGACGACGCTCCAGGTCGATGTCGATGACCTTGACGAAGATCTCGTCGTTGACCTGGACGACCTGCTCCGGGATCTCCACGTGGCGCTCGGCCAGCTCGGAGATGTGGACCAGACCCTCGATGCCCTCGTCCACGCGGACGAACGCACCGAACGGCACCAGCTTCGTGACCTTACCGGGTACGACCTGGCCGATCTGGTGGGTGCGGGCGAACTGCTGCCACGGGTCTTCCTGGGTCGCCTTCAGCGACAGGGAGACGCGCTCGCGGTCCATGTCGACGTCGAGGACCTCGACGGTGACCTCCTGGCCGACCTCGACGACCTCGGACGGGTGGTCGATGTGCTTCCAGGACAGCTCGGAGACGTGGACCAGACCGTCGACGCCACCCAGGTCCACGAAGGCACCGAAGTTGACGATCGAGGAGACCACACCGGAGCGGACCTGACCCTTCTGGAGGGTCGTGAGGAACGTCTGGCGGACCTCGGACTGGGTCTGCTCCAGCCAGGCACGGCGGGACAGGACCACGTTGTTGCGGTTCTTGTCCAGCTCGATGATCTTGGCCTCAAGCTCCTTGCCGACGTACGGCTGGAGGTCGCGGACGCGGCGCATCTCGACCAGGGAGGCCGGGAGGAAGCCACGGAGGCCGATGTCGAGGATGAGACCACCCTTGACGACCTCGATGACGGTACCGGTGACGATGCCGTCCTCTTCCTTGATCTTCTCGATGGTGCCCCAGGCACGCTCGTACTGGGCGCGCTTCTTCGAGAGGATCAGGCGGCCTTCCTTGTCCTCCTTCTGGAGGACCAGGGCCTCGATCTCGTCGCCGACGGCGACGACCTCGTTCGGGTCGACGTCGTGCTTGATCGAGAGCTCGCGGCTCGGGATGACACCTTCGGTCTTGTAACCGATGTCGAGCAGGACCTCGTCCCGGTCGACCTTCACGATGACGCCGTCGACGATGTCGCCGTCGTTGAAGTACTTGATCGTCTCGTCGATCGCTGCGAGGAAGGCTTCCTCGTTACCGATGTCGTTGACCGCTACCTGCGGGGTGGTGGCGGTGGTCTCGGTGCTGCTCGTCATGTGGGAAAGGGCTCCGGTACGGACATTGAAGTCGTAGGTACTGCTTACGCCGGGAGCCCGTTTCGCTCTGATGAAGCCGGACAGCCAAGGAAGCGCCACACAAAACCGCTGGTGGCGCCTCGACAACCGAGGGGACATACAACAGATGCGAGCGCAGCCTGCTACGTCTGAGGTGCGCAGGCCCGCAGCGCAACTTGTAGCATACGGGGGCAGGCGGGCATGGTCAATGCGCGAAGGCGCACGACGAGGGCGGATCGCCGCATTCCCGGCAGAAGAAACGTCCCACGAGGCCACGCGTGCCTGAGGGGACCCCGTCCATGACGGACCCCCTGACGGGTTGGACGGAAGAGTACGACGAGGGAGCCGATCATCCAAGAGCCGGAAGCCTACGACCCCGACAACGCGGTGGACTCCTCTTCGGAGGCCACGCGGCGTGACGCCGGAGTCGCGGAGAGCGCGCGGGCCAACCGGGGCTGGTGGGACCGCAACGCGGACGAGTACCAGGTCGAGCACGGCACCTTCCTCGGTGACGACCGCTTCGTGTGGGGCCCGGAGGGCCTGGACGAGGTGGAGGCGGAGCTGCTCGGCCCGCCGGAGGAGCTGAAGGGCAAGGAGGTCCTGGAGATCGGCGCGGGCGCGGCCCAGTGCGCGCGCTGGCTGGCCGCCCAGGGCGCCCGTCCGGTGGCGCTAGACCTCTCGCACCGCCAGCTCCAGCACGCCCTGCGGATCGGCGGATCGTTTCCCCTGGTCTGTGCGGACGCCGGCGCGCTGCCCTTCGCGGACGGCTCCTTCGACCTGGCGTGCTCGGCGTACGGGGCGCTGCCGTTCGTCGCCGACCCGCGGCTGGTGCTGCGCGAGGTACGCCGGGTGCTGCGGCCGGGCGGCCGGTTCGTCTTCTCGGTGACGCATCCGATCCGCTGGGCGTTCCCGGACGAGCCCGGCCCCGAGGGCCTGTCGGTGTCCGGTTCCTACTTCGACCGCACGCCCTACGTCGAGCAGGACGAGCAGGGCCGCGCGGTGTACGTCGAGCACCACCGGACCATCGGCGACCGCGTACGGGACATCGTCGCCTCGGGCTTCCGGCTGGTGGACCTGGTGGAGCCGGAGTGGCCGGTCTGGAACACCTCCGAGTGGGGCGGCTGGTCCCCGTTGCGCGGCGGTCTTATCCCGGGCACGGCGATCTTCGTGTGCGAGCGAAGCGAGATGGCGGTCCCCCCGGCCGAAGGCTGGAGGAGGGACTGACCCCTGACGTCTTCCTTCGCGTACGCGCGCGTGGGGTGCGTTTCGCGTCGTACGACACTGGGGGCGTGATCCGTTACGACGCCCTGGACGCGCTGCCCGTGCGTGCCGCCCTGCCCGCCCTGATCGACGCCCTGGAGAGTGACGGTACGGCCGTCCTGGTGGCGCCGCCCGGCACCGGCAAGACGACGTTGGTGCCGCTGGTGCTGGCGGGGCTGGTGGGCGGCGGTCCGGCGCGGCGGGTCGTGGTGGCGGAGCCGCGGCGGATCGCGGCGCGGGCCGCGGCCCGGCGCATGGCGTGGCTGCTGGGCGAGAAGCCCGGCGAGAGCGTGGGCTTCACGGTGCGCGGCGAGCGGGCCGTGGGGCGGCACACGCGCGTGGAGGTCGTGACGACCGGTGTGCTGCTGCAGCGGCTGCAGCGCGACCAGGAGCTGCCGGGCGTCGACGCCGTCGTGCTCGACGAGTGCCATGAGCGGCATCTGGACGCCGACACGGCGGCCGCCTTCCTGTGGGACGTACGGCAGACGCTGCGGCCGGAGCTGCGGCTCGTGGCGGCGTCCGCGACCACGGACGCGGAGGGCTGGGCACGGCTGCTCGGCGGGGCGCCGGTGGTGGAGGCGGCGGGTGTGTCCCATCCGGTGGAGGTGGTGTGGGCTCCCCCGCCGCGTCCGCTACGGCCGCCGCACGGGATGCGGGTCGATCCGGCGCTGCCGGCGCACGTGGCGTCGGTGGTGCGGCGGGCGCTGGCCGAGCGGGCGGGCGACGTGCTGTGCTTCCTGCCCGGCGTCGGCGAGATCGCGCGCGTGGCCGGGCAGCTCGGGGAGCTCGGGGACGTCGAGGTGCTCCAGGTGCACGGGCGGGCGCCGGCCGCCGTGCAGGACGCGGTGCTGGCGGGCGGACGGCGGCGCCGGGTGGTGCTGGCCACGTCCGTCGCCGAGTCGTCGCTGACCGTGCCCGGGGTGCGGGTGGTCGTCGACTCGGGGCTGGCGCGCGAACCCCGGGTGGACCACGCGCGCGGGCTGAGCGGGCTGACGACGGTACGGGCGTCGCGGGCGGCCGGACGGCAGCGGGCGGGGCGTGCGGGGCGTGAGGCGCCAGGTGCGGTGTACCGGTGCTGGACGGAGGCCGAGGACGGGCGTCTGCCGGCCTTTCCGGCGCCCGAGATCAAGCTGGCCGATCTGACCGCGTTCGCCCTTCAGGCGGCCTGCTGGGGCGATCCCGACGCCTCCGGGCTGGCGTTGCTGGATCCGCCGCCGGGCGGGGCGATGGCGGCGGCGCGCTCCGCGCTGGCGGCGGTGGGAGCGGTCGACTCCGTCGGGCGGGCCACGGAGGTCGGTGTGCGGCTGGCTCGGCTGGGTGTGCACCCTCGGCTGGGACGGGCGTTGCTGGACACGGCCGGGGAGGGGGCGGAGGTGGTCGCCCTGCTCTCTGAGGAGGTGCCGCGGGATTACGGGGATGACCTCGGCGGAGCTTTGCGGCGGGCTCGGCGTGGGGGTGACGCCTACGCGGGGCGGTGGGCCGCGGAGGTACGGCGCCTGCGGGCCGTCTCCACGGAGTTTTCCCACCCGCCCGCCCAGGTGAACGCAGAACCCCCTTCGGCCCGGCGCGCTGACGACACAGCCGCTTCCACCCCGGGATCGACCGACGCCGCCGCTTCCTCCTCGGCCGCAACGCCCGGCAGGGCCGGTGCCGGTTCCGGTGCCGGTTCCGGTGCCGGGGAGGACAGGGTGGTCGGGCTCGTCGCCGCGCTCGCCTTTCCCGAGCGGGTCGCCAAGTTCGACGGTGGGTCGTATCTCATGGCCTCCGGGACCCGGGCCGAGTTGGCGGGCGGGTCCGCGCTGCGGGGCGCTGCGTGGATCGTCGTCGCCGTTGCCGATCGGCCCACCGGGAACGGGCACGCGCGCGTGCGGCTCGGGGCGGCCGTGGCGGAGGACGTGGCCCGTGCCGCCGCCCGGTCCCTGCTGAGTGAGCGGGACGAGGTGCGCTGGGCCGACGGGGACGTCGTGGCCCGGCGGGTCGAACGGCTGGGCGCCGTCGAGCTGGCCGTACGGCCGCTGCGGGACGCCGACCCCGCTCTCGTACGCGGTGCCCTGCTTCGAGGGCTCCGGCAGGAGGGGCTGGAGCTGTTGCGGTGGTCGCCGGAGGCGCGGGTACTGCGGCAGCGGCTGGCCTTTCTGCGGGCGCGGCTCGGGGATCCGTGGCCGGACGTGTCCGACGACGCGCTCCACGCGCGCGTGGACGAGTGGCTGGAGCCGGAGCTGGGCAGGGCCCGACGGCGGGCGGATCTCGCGCGGATCGACGCCGGGCAGGCGCTCGCACGGCTGCTGCCCTGGGCGAGCGGGGAGGCCGGGCGGCTCGACGAGCTGGCGCCGGAGCGGATCGCCGTACCCAGCGGGTCCAGGATCCGGATCGACTACGAGGACCCCGAGCAGCCGGTGCTCGCCGTCAAGCTCCAGGAGATGTTCGGGCTGGACACGACGCCGGCCGTGGCCGGGGTGCCGCTGCTGGTGCACCTGCTCTCCCCCGCCGGCCGGCCCGCCGCCGTCACAGCCGACCTCGCCTCCTTCTGGAAGGACGGCTACAAGGGCGTACGGGCGGAGCTGCGCGGGCGGTATCCGAAGCACCCGTGGCCCGAGGACCCGGCCGCCGCCGAGCCCACCCGGCACACCAACGCGCGGCTCAGGCGCTGACCGGTTCGGGTTCCGTCGCCTCCGCGGGGGCCGGGTCCTCCGGGTGGCGGGAGCGGGCCTCCAGGTAGAAGGAGAGAGCCAGGAGGAGCAGACCCAGGATCAGCGAGCCCCAGGGGATGTACGAGGTGAGCAGCAGGACCAGGGTGCGGTTGTGTTCGACCAGGGCGACCGTGTGCTCGATGTAGTCCTCGCGCATCTTCACGTCCCCGGCGAACGCCGTGACCCTGTCCCGGCTGCCGAGGAGGGTGCCCCCGCGCAGTTCCTCCTTGTGGTCCTCCTCGCCGTAGACGGGCGCGCCGGTGACGGGCTCGACCCAGAACGTGCGGACCGTGCTGTACCAGCGGGTGGTGCCGGTCTTGGCGACCGTCTCCGGTGTGATGCCCTGGACCGGCATGGTCTTCGGCATGGGGACCTTGGTCCAGGGGACGGTCTGCTCGAAGCAGTAGACCGTCAGGCCGCGGAAGGTCCGGGTGCCCTTGTAGTGGATGGGGCTGGTGGTGCGGGTCTGCGCGTCGAAGTACTCGTAGTCGCGCTTCTGCGTCAGGAAGGGCCACTTGAACTCGATGCCCTGGCGGGTGACCGGGTCGCCGTCGACCGTCTCGCCGGTGGCGTGCACGGGGTCCTGGGTGTGGGCGTCGAAGATGTAGCGCTCGGGGACCTTGGAGACCATCTTGCCGTCGGGGCCCTGGACGTAGGACAGGCTGTCCCAGACGACGACGGGCCGCCCCGCGGTCTTCTCGATCTTCTTCGCGGCCTCCACGTTCCCCTTGAGGGTCTGCACGATGGTGACCTCGGGGACCTTCTTCGCCCGCATGGTGCCGTAGTCGAGGAGAGTGGCGTCCTTGGCCTCCAGGACCATGTCCTGGTACTGGTTCGCGGGGATCCTGGCCAGGCGCGGGAAGGCGTACCAGCGCATGAGCGGGGACAGCGCCGCGCAGAAGACGGCGCAGGCGAGCAGGACCAGGCTTGCCTTGCGGCGCATGGAGGGCCTCCCTCCCGGTCGGGCGCGGCTACGGGTGCGCGGGCACCGTCGTCAGCAGCGGCTTGGGGGACGTCCCGCCCGTCGGCGTGCCCATGGCGGTCATCGCCAGGACCAGGGCGAGGGCGAGGGCGAGACCGGTCGCGGCGGCGATCAGGGCGCGCATACGGGCCTCCCGGCGGACGGACGGTTCCTGACGGTCGTTGCCGTAAGAGAGTTCTGATGGAGCGTCAGGTTCGGCACCGTAGCAACGGGACGGTGAGATGAGAACAGCGGTGCACGCACGAACGAGGGCGCCCTCCCCGCCGGTGCGGGAAGGGCGCCCTGCTGGTCCGCGTGCGGTCAGGACGAGGGGGACGGGCTCGGGGACGGGCTCGGCGAGGTGTCGGCGGCGGCGACCTTCAGCTCGACGGTGAGCGTCGCGCCGCCGGTGGTGGTGATCCGGAGCAGGAAGGTGCCGGTGGTGTCGTCGGCGTACAGCTTCGGCAGCGTGAGCAGGCCCTTGTCGTCGGTGGTGAGGCCGGTGAGGGTGCGTACGGGCTTGCCGTCGGCGTCCTTGAAGTAGGGGCCCTTGTCGTTCTCCGTGGCGTCGGTGTCCGACTTGATCAGGGCGGCGGTGGCGGCGACCTTGTCCGCGACGGCGCCCTTGTACGTCGCCTTCACCTGGACCTGGTCGGCGAACTCGCCGCCGGGGGTGCAGGTCAGCGGGGTGTCGCTGGTGCGGGCCAGGGCGTCGGCGGCGCGTGCGGTGACGGTGGCCGGGTAGTCCACGCCCTTGACCAGGCGGCCCACGACGGCCGCGGTGACCTTGAAGGCGCCGGTCTTCTCGCCCGCCTGGAGCGCGGGGGCGAGGGCGACGCCCTGGGCGTCGGTGACGACCGTGGCCACGGTCTCGCCGCCGGTGAACGTGGCGTCGGTGTCGCCGCTGATCATGAACCGGATCCGCACCTTGGCCACGGACTTGCCGGCCTTGGTCTCGGCGCGGGTGGAGATCCGCTCGGTGAAGGCGTGGCCGGCCATCGTGGTGAGCTGGGCCGTGCCCGCGTCCTGCAGGTGGTCCACCGTGTCGGTGGGCGTCGGCGAGGGCGTCGGGGCGGGCGGCTTCGGCGGGGTCGGGGTGGGGCTCCCGCTCCCGCCGCCGGGCTTGCCGGGCTTCGGGTCCGGCTTCGGAGCGGGCGTGTTCTTCGGCGGGTCCGAAGGCGTCGGCGTCGGCGCCTGGGCGTGCTTGGTGCCGTCGTCGCTGCGGTGGCTGGGCACGCTGCCGGAGCCGTCGGGCACGGAGTGGGTGCCCTTGCGGTAGTACTCCAGCCAGCTCAGGACCGTGTTCAGGTAGTCCTGCGAGTTGTTGTAGCTGAGGATCGCGCTGTGCAGGTCGTCCTCGTGCGAGAGGTCCCAGCCGTTGCGGCACAGGTAGTGACCGGCGGCGAGGGCGGCGTCGTAGACGTTGTTGGGGTCCTTCTTACCGTCGCCGTTGCCGTCGCGGCCGGCCCAGGCCCAGGTCGACGGGATGAACTGCATCGGGCCGACGGCCCGGTCGTACTCGGCGCTGCCGTCGTACTCCCCGTGGTCGGTGTCCTTGATGAGGGCGAAGCCGTTGCCGTCGAGGACGGGGCCCAGGATGGGGGTCAGCGTGGTGCCGTCGGCGGTGACCCGGCCGCCGTCGGCCTGGCCGGACTCGACCTTGCCGATGGCCGCGAGCAGTTGCCAGGGCAGGTTGCAGCCGGGCTTGGAGGAGCGCAGTTCGGCCTCGGCCTTCTTGTAGGCGTCGAGGACGGTCGCCGGGATGCCGGCCTCGGTGTCGCCCTGGGCGGCCGGGGCACCGGCGGTCGGCGAGGAGCTGGGGCTCGGGCTGGGGTTGGGGCTGTTCAGCGGCGGCAGGTCCGTGTAGTACGGCGAGTTGCCGGTGGCGTTGCCGTCGGAGGCCGTGCCCGGTACGGGGGTGGAGGCGCCGGCCGTCGTCTGTCTGCCGTGGTCCTGGCCGGCCGCTCCCGGAGCCTGGGACGCGGACAGAGCCGCGACCGCTGCCGCGGCCACGGCGGTGGTCGCCGCCCCCTTGCGCAGCCGCTTGCCGAAATGCGCCGCCATAGAGTGAACCCCTCCTGTGGACGCCCCTGCGTCCGTCTCCGTCCGGCTGTCTCGCTCTGGTCTGACGGTTGACCCGGTGTTCCGGTTGCCCTTGGTGCGCCGTTCCCTCTGTGCGAAGTGTGTTCGGCCGGGCACCGGCCGGCGCCGCAGGTGACCCTACGGCAACTCACCTGACACAGGCACCCGTTCACGTCCGATTTTTACCAGTTGGCCAACTCTCGTTGTCGCCCGGGGACCCTGGTGGGGTCCCGCATACTGAACGGGCCTGTCCGCCGGGCCCCGGTGGCCCGGCCGACGACCGTTCGAGGGAGCCCTGTTGCCGTTCACACTCAGCCATGCGGCGGCCGTCCTGCCCGCGGTCCGCCGGGACGGGACCGGCCACGGCCCGCTGCTGCCGGCGGTGCTCGTCGCGGGCTCCTTCGCGCCCGACATGCCCTTCTATGCGGCGAGTGTCCTGCCCGGTGGGATGGAATTCGGCGCGGTCACGCACGCGTTCGCCGGAGTCGTCACGGTCGACGTGCTCATCGCCTGGGTGCTGGTGGGGCTGTGGCTGCTGGTCCGGGAACCGCTGCTCGCACTGCTGCCCCGGCCCTGGCAGGGGCGGCCGGCGGAGCTGCTGCGCTGCGGTGCGGCACGCGCGCGCGTGCGGGCCGCCGCGGTGGGGTGGTGGTACGTCTGCGCGGTGCTGGGCGCGCTGACCCACGTGGTGTGGGACGCGTTCACGCACGACGGGCGGTGGGGGACGCGGCTGATTCCGGCCATCGAGCGGGACCGGCTGCTGGGCGTGCCGCTGTTCACGTGGCTGCAGTACGGCTCGTCCGTGGCGGGCGCGGCCGTGGTCGCGGTGTTCGTCGTACGGGCGCTACGGCGGCTGCCGGGCCGGGAGCAGGTGGGGGTGCCGGTGCTGTCCGTGCGGGACCGGTGGTGGGCCGGTGCGGTCATCGGCGGTTGTGCGGTGGCCGGGGCGGTGCAGCGGGTGGCCGCGGAGGGGGCGGGCGGGGGCGGTCCGGTCCGGCTATGGGATCTGGTGCCGGCCCTGTGCTTCGGGGCGGGCGCGGGGCTGGTCCCTGGGCTGCTGCTGTATGCCGCCGGGGTCAGGGTGTGGCGTCGGAGCCCGGCTCCGCCGGCCGGTCATGGGGGTCCCGGTGAGCAGGTCGCCGCAGATGAGGGGCGGTCGGCCGCTCGCGCTCGCTGAGGGAGGCGACGAAGACCGTGAGGGTCTGGCGGGGGCGGGATCTCGGGATCAGGCTGAGCGCGAGGGCGAGGTAGCCGCGGGCGAGGTCGGCCCACTGGCGCCAGTCCGGGGCGTGGTCGGACCGGGCGGTCAGGCCGGCGAGGCCGCGGCGCAGGCCCGTGGCGGCCGTGCGGACGGTCTCGGCCAGGTCGGCAGGGATGCGGGCGGTGCTGGCGCGGGCCGCGAGGGCCGGAACCGGCGAGGCGGGCATGGTGGCCCGCGCCGAGGTGATGTCCGCCCAGGCCCGGGTGTCTGCGTCGGGCGTCCGGCGGTGAAGCATGCGTATACCCATGCCCGCAGTGTTGCGGCTGCGGGGGGTGGGGGGCGTTTTGGCGGGGGCCACGTGAGTGACGGGCCCTGCGGGGGTTCGGCCGGTTGCGTCGTGCTGGGGCCGGTGGGTCGGGCGGGTGGGGTGAGGGGACGCAGGGGGCCCGGCGCCGCCGGGATGCGCCGTTTCGGCTGAGCGCCGCTTCGGCGGAACGACTTCTGCGTGCGTGGGTGAACTGTGCGGGGGTGGAGGAGGCGACGCCCGTCCACCCCCGCGCCGCGGGCTAGGGGGTGTCGTTTGGATCATCCCGGCGTCGCGGGCCCTGGCACGCACATCTGCGGTGTTGTCGTCACTCGCCGGCTCCCCCACGCTCGGCTTCTCCCCCACGCTCGGCTTCTCCCCCACGCTCGGCTTCGCTCGCGCGGGAGGGACCCCCAGCGCGGGAGGGACCCCCATCGCGGGGGGACCCCCAGCGCGGGGGGACCCCATCGCGTCGCCCGCCGCGGCAGCGGCTGATGTCACGGCCTCCTCCGCCGTGCAGCTGCACGCACCAGACCCCGCTCGGGTCGGCCGGTCCGCACCGTTCGTCACGGCCGGCCTGATCCAAACAACACCCCCTAGTGCGCCGCCGACTCCCAGTCCTCGCCCGCGCCCACCGAGACGTCCAGGGGGGCCTTGAGGTGGACGGCGTTGGTCATTTCACGGCGGACGATCTCCTCCGTGGCCTGGCGCTCGCCGGGGGCGATCTCCAGGACGATTTCGTCGTGGACCTGCAGGAGCATGCGGGACTTCAGGTCGGCCGCGCGCAGCGCGCTGTCCACCTTGAGCATGGCGATCTTCACGATGTCCGCCGCCGTGCCCTGGATGGGCGCGTTGAGGGCCATGCGCTCGGCCGCCTCGCGGCGCTGGCGGTTGTCGCTGTTGAGGTCCGGGAGGTAGCGGCGGCGGCCGAAGAGGGTCGCGGTGTAGCCCGTCGCCCGTGCCTCGTCGACCGCGCGGCGCAGATAGTCCCGGACCCCGCCGAAGCGCTCGAAGTACGCGTCCATCAGGGCGCGCGCCTCTCCCGCGTCGATGTTCAGCTGCTGGGAGAGGCCGAAGGCGGACAGGCCGTAGGCCAGGCCGTACGACATGGCCTTGATCTTGCGGCGCATCTCGGCGTCCACGGCGGCGGGCTCGACACCGAACACCTGGGAGGCGGCCGTGGTGTGCAGGTCCTCGCCGGAGGTGAACGCCTCGATCAGGCCCTCGTCCTCGGAGAGGTGGGCCATCACGCGCAGCTCGATCTGGCTGTAGTCGGCGGTCATGAGCGACTCGAAGCCCTCGCCGACCACGAAGCCCCGGCGGATCGCCCGGCCCTCGTCGGTGCGCACCGGGATGTTCTGCAGGTTCGGGTCCGTGGAGGACAGGCGGCCGGTCGCGGCCACCGTCTGGTTGAAGGTGGTGTGGATACGGCCGTCGCCCGCGATCGTCTTGATCAGGCCCTCGACCGTGACGCGCAGCTTCGCCTGCTCGCGGTGGCGGAGCATGATGACCGGCAGTTCGTTGTCGGTCTGGGTGGCGAGCCAGGCCAGGGCGTCGGCGTCCGTGGTGTAGCCGGTCTTGGTCTTCTTGGTCCTGGGCAGGGCCAGCTCGCCGAAGAGGACCTCCTGGAGCTGCTTGGGCGAGCCCAGGTTGAACTCGTGGCCGGCGGCGGCGTGGGCCTCCTTCACGGCCTGCTGGACGGCGCCCGCGAAGGTCTGCTCCATCGTCTCCAGGTGCGCGCGGTCGGCGGCGATGCCGTGGCGCTCCATGCGGGCGAGCAGGGCGGAGGTGGGCAGCTCCATGTCGCGCAGCAGGTCGGCCGCGCCGACCTCCGCCAGGCGGGCCTCGAAGGCCTCGCCCAGGTCGAGGACCGCGCGGGCCTTGATCATCAGTGCTTCGGCCTCGGCGCCGTCGTCCGCGCCGAAGGCGAGCTGGCCGTCGGCCGCGGCGGCGGGGGCCAGCTCGCGGTGCAGGTACTCCAGGGACAGCGCGTCCAGGTCGAAGGAGCGGCGGCCCGGCTTGACCAGGTAGGCGGCGAGCGCGGTGTCCATCGTCACGCCCTCGACGCTCCAGCCGTGCTCGGCGAAGACGCGCATGGCGCCCTTGGCGTTGTGGAACACCTTGGGGCGGTCGGCGCCGGCCAGCCAGGCCGCGAACGCGTTCTCGTCGGCCTCGTCCAGCTCGGCCGGGTCGAACCAGGCGGCCGCTCCCCCGGGCGCGGCGAGGGCGACCTCGGCGACCGAGCCGGTGCCCAGCGCCCAGGTGTCGACCGTGGCGACGCCCAGGGGCCGGTCGGCGTGCTCGGTGAGCCAGGGGGCCAGCTCGCCGGTGCCCAGGACCGCCCCGTCGATCTCCACGCCCTCCGCCGCGACCGGGGTGGTCTCGGCCTCCTCGGAGCCGGGGTCGACGGCGTAGAGCCGCTCGCGCAGGGACGGGTTGCGGATCTCCAGGGTGTCCAGGACCATCGCGACGGCCTTGCGGTCGTACGGCGCGCGCTCCAGGTCGGCGACCGCCTTCGGCAGCTCGACCTCGCGCTCCAGCTCGGTCAGGACGCGGTTGAGCTTGACCGACTCCAGGTGGTCGCGGAGGTTCTGCCCGGCCTTGCCCTTGACCTCCTCGACGCGCTCGACCAGCTCGGCGAAGGAGCCGAACTGGTTGATCCACTTCGCGGCGGTCTTCTCGCCGACGCCGGGGATGCCGGGGAGGTTGTCGGACGGGTCGCCACGCAGGGCCGCGAAGTCCGGGTACTGGGCGGGGGTCAAGCCGTACTTCTCGAAAACCTTCTCCGGAGTGAACCGGGTCAGCTCCGAGACGCCCTTCGTCGGGTAGAGCACCGTGATGTTCTCGGTGACCAGCTGGAAGGAGTCGCGGTCGCCGGTGACGATCAGCACCTCGAAGCCCGCGGCCTCGGCCTGCGTGGCGAGGGTGGCGATGACGTCGTCCGCCTCGAAGCCCTCGACGGCGAAGCGCGGCGCGTGCATCGCGTCGAGCAGCTCGCCGATCAGCTCGACCTGGCCCTTGAACTCGTCCGGGGTCTTGGAGCGGTTCGCCTTGTACTCGGTGAAGCGCTCGGCGCGCCAGGTCTTGCGCGAGACGTCGAAGGCGACCGCGAAGTGCGTGGGCGCCTCGTCACGCAGGGTGTTGGCAAGCATCGACGCGAAGCCGTAGATCGCGTTCGTCGGCTGGCCGGTCGCGGTGGTGAAGTTCTCCGCGGGCAGCGCGAAGAACGCGCGGTAGGCCAGCGAGTGCCCGTCCATGAGCATCAGCCGGGGACGGGTGCCGCCGGGGGTCTTGTCGGTCTTCTTCGATGCTGTCTCTGCCACGCCCCCGATCCTGCCACGCCGCACTGACACTCCGATCCGGGTCGGCCGAGGGTCGTCGATCCGTTACTCACTGTGCGGGCGTCGGCCGTGGGGTGCTGTGTCACTGGCCCGTGGGAGGATCGTCGGCGTACATCTCACACGCAGTCGAAGGGGAGCGTGCGATGGCGACGAAGCCGCCCAAGGGTGATCCGGTTCAGGACGCGCCGCAGGTCGCGGAGCCGAAGCACGCGGCCGCGGGGCTGCCTGCCATCGGCCACACGCTGCGCATCGCCCAGCAGCAGATGGGTGTGCGGCGCACCATGCTGACGCTGCTGCAGGTGAACCAGAAGAAGGGGTTCGACTGCCCGGGCTGCGCCTGGCCGGAGCCCGACCACCGGCACACGTTCGAGTTCTGCGAGAACGGTGCGAAGGCGGTGGCCGAGGAGGCCACCTTGCGCCGGGTCACGCCGGAGTTCTTCGCCGCGCACCCCGTCGCCGATCTGGCCGGCCGCAGCGGCTACTGGCTGGGACAGCAGGGGCGGCTCACGCACCCCATGTATCTCCCCGAGGGCGGCACGCACTACGAGCCGGTCACCTGGGAGCGTGCCTTCGACATCGTCGCCGAGGAGATCGCCGCCCTCGGCTCCCCCGACGAGGCCGTCTTCTACACCTCGGGCCGCACCAGCAACGAGGCCGCGTTCCTGTACCAGCTCTTCGCGCGCGAGCTGGGCACGAACAACCTGCCGGACTGCTCCAACATGTGCCACGAGTCGTCCGGCTCGGCGCTCAGCGAGACCATCGGCATCGGCAAGGGCAGCGTCCTGCTGGAGGACCTCCACCAGGCCGACCTGATCATCGTCGCGGGCCAGAACCCCGGCACGAACCATCCCCGGATGCTCTCCGCGCTGGAGAAGGCCAAGGCGAACGGCGCGAAGATCATCAGCGTCAATCCGCTGCCCGAGGCCGGCCTGGGGCGGTTCAAGAACCCGCAGACCCCGCAGGGCCTGCTGGAGGGCGCCGCCCTCACCGACCTGTTCCTGCAGATCCGCATCGGCGGCGATCAGGCGCTCTTCCGGCTCCTCAACAAGCTCGTCCTGGAGACGGACGGCGCGGTCGACGAGGAGTTCGTCCGCGAGCACACGCACGGCTTCGAGGAGTTCGCCGAGGCCGCCCGCGCCGCCGACTGGGACGAGACCCTCAGGGCGACCGGCCTCACGCGCGCGGAGATCGAGCAGGCGCTCGGCATGGCGCTCGCCTCGCAGCGCACGATCGTCTGCTGGGCCATGGGCCTGACCCAGCACAAGCACGCGGTGCCGACCATCCGCGAGGTGGTCAACTTTCTGCTGCTGCGCGGCAACATCGGCCGTCCGGGCGCGGGCGTGTGCCCGGTGCGCGGCCACTCCAACGTGCAGGGCGACCGCACGATGGGCATCTTCGAGCGGCCGGCCCCGGCCTTCCTGGACGCGCTGGAGAAGGAGTTCGGCTTCGCGCCGCCGCGCGCGCACGGCTTCGACGTCGTACGGGCCATCCGCGCGCTGCGCGACGGAGAGGCGAAGGTGTTCTTCGCCATGGGCGGCAACTTCGTCTCCGCCTCCCCCGACACCGAGGTCACCGAGGCCGCGATGCGGCGCGCGCGGCTGACCGTGCACGTGTCGACCAAGCTCAACCGCTCGCACGTGGTCACCGGCGCGCGGGCGCTGATCCTGCCCACGCTGGGCCGCACCGAGCGGGATCTCCAGGCCGGCGGCGAGCAGTTCGTGACCGTCGAGGACTCGATGGGCATGGTGCACGCCTCGCGCGGGCGGCTCGCGCCCGCGAGCCCGCGGCTGCGCTCCGAGCCCGCGATCATCTGCGGCCTCGCGCGCCGGGTGCTGGGCGAGGACAGCGTCGTGCCGTGGGAGGAGTTCGAGAAGGACTACGCGACGATCCGTGACCGCATCGCGCGCGTGGTCCCCGGTTTCCAGGACTTCAACGCGCGCGTGGCCCGCCCCGGAGGGTTCGCGCTGCCGCACGCCCCGCGCGACGAGCGCCGTTTCCCGACGGCCACGGGCAAGGCGAACTTCACGGCGGCGCCGGTGGAGTATCCCGAACTGCCCGAGGGCCGGCTGCTGCTGCAGACCCTGCGCTCGCACGACCAGTACAACACCACGATCTACGGCCTCGACGACCGCTACCGGGGCATCACGGGCGGCCGCCGGGTGGTGCTGGTGCATCCCGAGGACGCCCGGACGCTCGGGTTCGCCGAGGGGTCGTACGTCGACCTGGTCAGTGAGTGGAAGGACGGCGTGGAGCGGCGCGCGCCCGGCTTCCGTGTCGTGCACTATCCGACGACCCGGGGCTGCGCGGCGGCCTACTACCCCGAGACGAACGTCCTGGTCCCGCTGGACGCCACCGCCGACACCAGCAACACCCCGGCCAGCAAGTCCGTCGTCGTACGTCTCGAAGATCACACCGGGAGCACGGTGGGCCGTCTGGAACAATCGGCGACCGACTGAGCGTTTGCTCAGCGAGCAGACAGCGCGAGCAGGCAGCTGTGAGCGGACAGCTGGACGACGAACGGAGCCGGGCCCATGGGTGAGCAGCAGCACGTGAAGTTCCCGCAGGAGGTCATCGACGAGTACGCGGCGCTCGGTGTCGATCTGCCCGCCCTGTTCTCGGCCGGACACCTGGGCACGCGGATGGGCGTGCAGATCCTGGAGGCGTCGGCGGACAAGGTCGTCGGGACCATGCCGGTGGAGGGCAACACCCAGCCGTACGGGCTGCTGCACGGCGGCGCCTCCGCGGTGCTGGCGGAGACGCTGGGCTCGGTCGGCTCCATGCTGCACGGCGGCAGCTCGAAGATAGCGGTGGGCGTGGACCTGAACTGCACGCATCACCGCGGGGTCCGCTCGGGCCTGGTGACGGGTGTGGCCACGCCCGTGCACCGGGGCCGCTCGACGGCGACGTACGAGATCGTGATCAGCGACGAGGAGGGCCGCCGGGTGTGCAGCGCCCGGCTGACCTGCCTGCTGCGGGACGTGCGCACGGGCGACGAGGCGCACGCCCGGCCCGCCGCCGACTGATCCGCGCGCTCCGGGCCGTTGCTCCCCGCCGCCTTGCCCCTTAGCTTCGGACCATGGGACGGCGAGGGGAGCCCCGGCCGGGGGTGAGGTTCCTGGTGCTCGGGCTGGCGCTGCCCGCGCTCCTGCTCACACCGTCCTGCGCCCGGCCCGCCGACACAGGGCACCCCTCCCCCAACCCCACCTCCGCCTCCACCTCCGCCTCCGCCGCCGACCTGTGCACCCGCCTCGTCTCCCACTGGTCGCGCGAGGTGCTCGACGGCACCACCTACGGCGACTACCAGTCGATGGGCCTGTCCACCGGCCAGTTCGAGATCCTGCGCACCGTCGTGGACGCGGCACGCGTCGTACAGCGGCGCCAAGGCACGTCCGCCGCAGACGAGTTGATCGGCCGTCAGGCGCGCCAGGCCTGCGCCGAGCGCTACCGGCACGGGACCCCGAGCGGAGGCTCCTGGCAGTGAGCGGCATCGGCCCCCTGGAGCCCGGCGAGGGCACGCGCGCGTGGGACACCGGAGAGCAGCCTGAAGCAACTCCGAATCACCTACGCCGAGTTCGCAGCGCGTTCGCCGTCCGGTACGCCCGTCACCGGCGCGCCACGCTCGCCCTCGCCGCCGCTGCCGTACTCCTGGGCGGTGGCGGCTATCTCTACGCCACCCGGCCACAGCGACCGGCACAGCCCCCGCCGCCGCCAACACCCTTCCCGGCACAGACGGTTGAGGTGGTGTACGCGGGCGGGCTGCCCACCCCGGCCGGCGCTCCACCCCGGAGCTTCAGCTTCGCCGTGCTACTGAGCGTGGAGTCCGGGCCGCCGGTCACCGTGACCCGGGTGACCCAGCCGTACGCGGGACTGTCGCTGGTGACAGACCCGCGGACCCCTTTCCGGACAGCGGAGGGATCCGCCCGCAAGATCACCATAACCATGCACGTGACGGAATGCGGAAAAGTGCCTAAGGACGCCGGACTCCCTTTCCTGGATGTAACTCTGCGTAATACGCGCGCAATGCAGATTCAAAGCTTCATCCTCGGTACGCGCTACGCGCAACACCTCTCCCAGGCTCTGAAAGAGGCCTGCGGCAACAAGATCACGTCATCACCAAAACCCGCGAGACACCTGAATTGATCATGGAGGATCCTGCGGGTTCTCATCATGCGGACAGGGCGAATCGGCCGTAATTCCGCCCTTTCCCCCAGGGCGTACCGCTCTGCATTACGTCGTGTCATAACAAGAGAGTCACAGCCTTGGTCAGACTCTCCTCCACGTTCCCTGCACACGCTTAGAGTCACGGCCAGTCACCGCGCCGACCGATTGCTCTGCGACCCGTCTTTTTTGGGCTTGTCGCTTCGGGCCGGCGCGCGGCTCGGCCGTTTCCAGGGGGAGACGGTCGTCCAGGGGAAAGGACTGATCGTGCGTCAACGTTCGCTCATCGCCATCACCGCCGCGCTGGCAGCGGGAGCACTCACCCTCACCGCCTGCGGCTCGCGCGACAGCGGCGGCGACAAGGGTTCCGACTCCGGAAAGGGCGGCGGCACCACCGTCACCATCGGCATCGACGCCCCGCTGACCGGCGACCTGTCCGCGCTCGGCCTGGGCATCAAGAACTCCGTGGACCTCGCGGTCAACACGGCCAACAAGCAGAACCTGGTCAAGGGCGTCACCTTCAAGATGGTGGCCAAGGACGACCAGGCGCAGCCCTCCTCCGGCCAGCAGAACGCCTCCGCGTTCGTGTCCGACTCCTCCGTCCTCGGTGTCGTCGGCCCGCTGAACTCGTCGGTCGCGCAGTCGATGCAGAAGGTCTTCGACGACGCCAAACTGGTGGAGGTCTCGCCCGCCAACACCAACCCCGCGCTGACGCAGGGCACCGACTGGCAGAAGACCAAGTCGCGCCCGTACAAGTCGTACTTCCGCACCGCGACCACGGACGCCATCCAGGGCCCGTTCGCCGCGCAGTACGTCTTCAACAAGGCCAAGAAGACCAAGGTCTTCGTCATCGACGACAAGAAGACCTACGGCGCCGGTCTCGCCGCGACCTTCACCAGCGAGTTCACGAAACTCGGCGGCAAGGTGGTCGGCACCGAGCACATCAACCCCGACACCAAGGACTTCTCCGCGGTCGCCACCAAGGTGAAGAACTCCGGTGCCGAGGTGGTCTACTACGGCGGCGAGTACCCGCAGGCCGGCCCGCTCAGCAAGCAGATCAAGGCCGCCGGTGCCAACATCCCGCTGATCGGCGGCGACGGCGTCTACGACCCGACCTACATCAAGCTGGCCGGCTCCTCCGCCACCGGCGACCTCGCCACCTCGGTCGGCGCGCCGGTCGAGACGCTGGCCTCCGCCAAGGAGTTCGTCGCCAACTACAAGGCGGGGGGCTACAAGGAGGACTACGCGGCCTACGGCGGTTACTCCTACGACTCGGCCTGGGCGATCATCGAGGCCGTGAAGAAGGTCGTCGACGACAACGGCGGCAAGCTGCCGTCCGACGCCCGCGCGAAGGTGACGGCCGCGGTGCAGAACGTGTCCTTCGACGGTGTGACCGGCAAGGTCTCCTTCGACGAGTACGGTGACGCGACGAACAAGCAGCTCACCGTCTACTCCGTGACGGGCGGAGCCTGGAAGGCCGTGGAGTCCGGCACCTACGCCGGCGGCTGACCCCACTCCCGCACCAGCCGAGCCGCGGGGGGCGCTGTTCCAGGGCGCCCCGCGCGGACTCGCATCCGGCCCCATCCGTCGCACTTTCCGTACGTCTCGGAGGACATGCGGTGAACGAACTGCCGCAGCAGCTGGTCAACGGCCTGCTCCTAGGATCCATGTACGGGCTGGTCGCCATCGGCTACACAATGGTCTACGGCATTGTCCAGCTCATCAACTTCGCCCACGGCGAGATCTTCATGACCGGCGCGTTCGGCGCGCTCACGGTCTACGCGTACATCCTTCCCGACGGCACCTCGATGTGGGTGGCGCTGCCGCTGATGCTGATCGGCGCGATCGTCGTCGCCGTCACGGTCGCCGTCGGGGCGGAACGGTTCGCCTACCGTCCGCTGCGCACCGCACCCCGGCTCGCGCCCCTCATCACGGCCATCGGTCTGTCGCTGGCGCTGCAGCAGGCGGTGTGGGCCTGGTACCCCGAGGCGAAGTCCGCCCGTACCTTCCCGACCATTCCGGGCGGCCCCTTCACCATCGGCAACGTCACCATCCAGACGGGTGACATCTTCCTGGTGGTCGCGGCCCCGCTCAGCATGGCCTTTCTCGCCTACTTCGTGATGCGCACCCGCACCGGCCGCGGCATGCAGGCCACCGCCCAGGATCCGGACACCGCGAAGCTGATGGGCGTCAACACCGACCGCATCATCGTGATCGCGTTCGCCCTCGGTGCCGCGTTCGCCGCCGTGGGAGGGGTCGCCTACGGCCTGAAGTACGGTCAGATCGACTTCAAGATGGGCTTCCTGCTCGGCCTGAAGGCCTTCACCGCGGCCGTCCTCGGCGGCATCGGCAACATCTACGGCGCCATGCTCGGCGGCCTCGTCCTCGGTGTGGCCGAGGCGCTGTCCACCGCCTACATCGCGGACATCCCCGGCATGGACAAGTTCGGCAGCCAGTCCTGGGCAGACGTCTGGGCCTTCATCCTCCTCATCCTCGTACTGCTGTTCAGGCCACAGGGCCTGCTCGGCGAGCGCGTCGCGGACAGGGCGTGACAGCGATGACCACACAGACCACACCGTCCGAGTCCCCCAAGTCCCCCGAGACCCCGGAGACTTCGAGCACCCTGGCGGCTGCCCCGGCCGGCCTGATCCCGCTGCCGGCCCCGCTCGGCCGAGCCCTCGCCACCGGCGGCGGCGCCCTCGCGATCGTCTCCACGTTCATGTCCTGGACCTGGACCACCGACTTCCCCGGCGACCTCACCGTCTACGGCTACCCGGGCGGACTGCAGGTCCTCGTGCTGATCGGCGGCATCCTCACCGTCCTGTTCGGCCTCGCCTCCTACGGCGTCAAGGGCCTCGACCGGCTGACGCCGGGCAGCGCCGACGCCGCCCTGAAGATGGCCGCGCTCGCCGCCTTCGGCACCGCCTGGTACACCGTCATCGCCATCAGCGTGGAGCTCGGCGGCCTGGTGAACCTGGACCCCGGCGGCTTCGTCGTCGCGGTCGCCACGCTGCTCGCCCTGCTCGGCGCGCTGGCCCAGCCGTTCACGCGGCCGGAGCCGGACCCGGTCGACCCGGACGACGCCGGCTGGGAGCTGTTCAAGCACAACGCCCGGCAGAACTGGAACACGTTCCGCGCGGCCTTCGCCTCCGAGACCCCGGCTCCGGCCCGCCCGCTGCCGTCCTGGGCCGAGATCCTCGTCATCGTCGCCGTCATGGCCGTGGGTCTGATCGTCTTCAGCTACGGCGTCGGCACGCCGTACGACGAACTGTTCGTCGGCTTCCTGATCACCGCCGGCTTCGGTTTCGCCGCGGCCGCCAAGGCCGGGCTCGTGGCGCGTGTCTCGGCGCTCACCGCGAAGCACCGGAACATCACCATGACCGGCGCCTTCGTCGCGGCCGCGGCCTTCCCGTTCACCCAGACCAACGACCAGTACGCGACGATCGGCGTCTACATCCTGATCTTCGCGACCGTCGCCCTCGGCCTGAACATCGTCGTCGGCCTCGCCGGCCTGCTCGACCTCGGTTACGTCGCCTTCCTCGGCGTCGGCGCCTACACCGCGGCCCTGGTCTCCGGCTCGCCGTCCTCGCCGCTGCACGTGCACTGGCCGTTCTGGGCCTCGGCGCTGCTCGGCGCGGTGGTCGCCATGATCTTCGGCGTGATCATCGGCGCCCCGACCCTGCGGCTGCGCGGCGACTACCTGGCCATCGTGACCCTCGGCTTCGGTGAGATCTTCCGGATCACCGTGCTCAACATGGACGGCACCTCGGGCCCGGACGTCACCAACGGCTCCAACGGCATCTCCTCGATCCCGAACCTGAACATCCTCGGCTTCGACTTCGGCGCGCAGCACCAGATCCTCGGCACCACCATCGGCCGGTTCGCCAACTACCTGCTGCTGATGCTGATCATCACGCTCATCGTGGTCGTCGTGTTCCGGCGCAGCAGCGAGTCCCGCATCGGCCGCGCCTGGGTCGCCATCCGCGAGGACGAGACCGCCGCGCTCGCCATGGGCATCAACGGCTTCCGGGTCAAGCTCATCGCCTTCGCCCTGGGCGCCTGCCTCGCCGGTCTGTCCGGCTCCGTCCAGGCCCACGTCACCTACACGGTGACCCCGGAGCAGTACCAGTTCGCCTACGCCGTACCGCCCAACTCGGCCTTCCTGCTGGCCGCGGTGGTCCTCGGCGGCATGGGCACCATCTCCGGTCCGCTGGTCGGCGCGTCCCTGCTGTACCTGATCCCGGCCAAGCTCCAGTTCCTGGGCGACTACCAGCTCTTCGCCTTCGGCGTCACCCTCATCCTGCTGATGCGCTTCCGCCCGGAGGGCCTCATCCCCAACCGGCGCCGTCAGCTCGAATTCCACGAGGACACCGAAGCTCCCGCCGTCCTCAGCAAGGCAGGGGTCTGACCACGATGACCACCGACACCACCACCCAGGACACCGCCCCCGGCGCCGCCGCCTCCGGCGAGACCGTCCTCGACGCCCGCGGCGTGACCATGCGCTTCGGCGGTCTGACGGCCGTACGGGGTGTGGACCTGACCGTCAACAGCGGCGAGATCGTCGGCCTGATCGGCCCCAACGGCGCCGGCAAGACGACCTTCTTCAACTGCCTGACCGGCCTGTACGTCCCCACCGAGGGCGAGGTCCGCTACAAGGGCCAGGTGCTGCCGCCGAAGTCCTTCAAGGTCACAGCGGCCGGCATCGCCCGCACCTTCCAGAACATCCGGCTGTTCGCGAACATGACGGTCCTGGAGAACGTCCTCGTCGGCCGGCACACCCGCACCAAGGAGGGCCTGTGGTCGGCGCTGCTGCGCGGCCCGGGCTTCCACCGCGCCGAGGCCGCCTCCCGCGCACGGGCCATGGAGCTGCTGCAGTTCGTGGGCCTGGAGCACAAGGCCGAGCACCTCGCCCGCAACCTCCCCTACGGTGAGCAGCGCAAGCTGGAGATCGCCCGCGCGCTCGCCAGCGAGCCCGGACTGCTGCTGCTCGACGAGCCGACGGCCGGCATGAACCCGCAGGAGACCCGGGCCACCGAGGAACTGGTCTTCGCCATCCGGGACAAGGGCATCGCCGTCCTCGTCATCGAGCACGACATGCGGTTCATCTTCAACCTCTGCGACCGGGTGGCCGTTCTGGTGCAGGGCGAGAAGCTGATCGAGGGCGACAGCGCGACCGTCCAGGGCGACGAGCGGGTGATCGCGGCCTACCTCGGCGAGCCCTTCGAGAACGCGCCCGGTGACGAAGAGGTGGCCGAGGTCGAGGCCGCCGAGGCACACGCCGAGGCCACCACGGATGCCGCGTCCGGCAAGGAGAACGACCGATGACCGCACTGCTCGAAGTCGAGGACCTCAGGGTCGCCTACGGCAAGATCGAAGCCGTCAAGGGCATCTCCTTCACGGTCGAGGCCGGTCAGGTGGTCACCCTCATCGGCACCAACGGCGCCGGCAAGACCACGACGCTGCGCACGCTGTCCGGTCTGCTGAAGCCGGTCGGCGGGCAGATCCGGTTCAACGGCAGGTCGCTGAAGAAGGTCCCGGCCCACCAGATCGTCTCCCTCGGCCTCGCCCACTCCCCCGAGGGGCGGCACATCTTCCCGCGCATGACCATCGAGGACAATCTGCGCCTCGGCGCGTTCCTGCGCAGCGACAAGGCGGGCATCGAGAGGGACATCCAGCGCGCCTACGAGCTCTTCCCCATCCTCGGGGAGCGCAGGAAGCAGGCCGCGGGCACCCTCTCCGGCGGTGAGCAGCAGATGCTGGCGATGGGCAGGGCGCTGATGTCCCAGCCGAAGCTGCTGATGCTGGACGAGCCGTCGATGGGTCTGTCGCCGATCATGATGCAGAAGATCATGGCGACCATCGCCGAGCTGAAGGCCCAGGGCACGACGATCCTGCTGGTCGAGCAGAACGCCCAGGCAGCCCTGTCGCTGGCCGACCAGGGGCATGTGATGGAGGTCGGGACGATCGTCCTGTCGGGCACCGGGCAGGACCTGCTGCACGACGAGTCGGTGCGGAAGGCGTATCTCGGCGAGGACTGATCGTCGTGCACGACGAGGCCCGCACCCCGAAGGAGGGGGCGCGGGCCTCGTGGTGCGAGAGGGGGCTCAGCCCTTCTTGCTCGCCTTCTTCTCCTCGCTGTCCGCGATGACGGCCTCGGCGACCTGCTGCATCGACATGCGGCGGTCCATGGACGTCTTCTGGATCCAGCGGAACGCGGCCGGCTCGGTCAGGCCGTACTCGGTCTGGAGGATGGACTTCGCGCGGTCGACCAGCTTGCGGGTCTCCAGGCGCTGGGTGAGGTCGGCGACCTCCTTCTCCAGCTGCTTCAGCTCGGTGAAGCGGGAGACGGCCATCTCGATCGCCGGGACGACGTCGCTCTTGCTGAACGGCTTCACCAGGTACGCCATCGCACCGGCGTCCCGGGCGCGCTCCACGAGGTCGCGCTGGGAGAAGGCGGTGAGCATCAGGACCGGCGCGATGGACTCCTCGGCGATCTTCTCGGCCGCGGAGATGCCGTCCAGCTTGGGCATCTTCACGTCCATGATGACCAGGTCCGGCTGATGCTCGCGGGCCAGTTCGACGGCCTGCTCGCCGTCCCCGGCCTCGCCGACGACCGTGTACCCCTCTTCCTCCAGCATCTCCTTCAGGTCGAGCCGGATCAGGGCCTCGTCCTCGGCGATGACGACACGGGTCGTCAGCGGAGGCACGTGCGACTTGCCGTCGTCGGGCGCGTCTACGGGCTGGGGCGACTCGGCGGTCACAGGGGCTCCTCGTTCAGGGCAGGGGTACTGCTGACAAGAGCCTACCTAGCTACGGTATGGTGGACGCGCGGAGGGTCGGGGGAAACCTTGGATTCTGCGAGCCCCGGTAGCCCAATTGGCAGCAGGCAACGGATTCAAAACCCGTACAGTGTCGGTTCGAGTCCGACCCGGGGCACTTTTCCTTGGATTCCAAGGTCGGCAATCGGCAAGGCCCCTCCGGTAAGAGGGGCCTTTTCTCATCCCCTGGGACTGTCGTCCTCGCCGATGTGGTGGACCCGGACCATGTTGGTCGCGCCGGAGACCCCGGGCGGGGAGCCGGCTGTGATCACCACGATGTCACCCTTCCGGCAGCGGCCGTATTTCAGCAGCAGCTCGTCCACCTGGTCGACCATGGCGTCGGTGGAGTCGACGTGCGGGCCGAGGAAGGTCTCCGCGCCCCAGGTGAGGCTGAGCTGGGAGCGGGTGGCCGGTTCCGGGGTGAAGGCCAGCAGGGGGATCGGGGAGCGGTAGCGCGACAGCCGGCGCGCCGTGTCTCCCGACTGGGTGAACGCCACCAGGAACTTCGCGCCCAGGAAGTCGCCCATCTCCGCCGCCGCGCGGGCGACCGCGCCGCCCTGGGTACGCGGTTTGCTGCTCTCGGTCAGCGGCGGCAGGCCCGCCGCGAGCATGTCGCGCTCGGCCGCCTCGACGATCTTCGCCATGGTGCGCACGGTCTCGATCGGGTACTTGCCGACACTGGTCTCGCCGGAGAGCATCACCGCGTCCGTGCCGTCGAGGACCGCGTTGGCCACGTCGGAGGCCTCGGCGCGGGTCGGGCGGGAGTTGTCGATCATCGAGTCGAGCATCTGGGTGGCGACGATGACCGGCTTGGCGTTGCGCCGGGCGAGCTTGACCGCGCGCTTCTGCACGATCGGCACCCGCTCCAGCGGCATCTCCACGCCCAGGTCGCCGCGGGCCACCATGATCCCGTCGAAGGCGGCCACGATGCCGTCGAGGTTCGCCACGGCCTGCGGCTTCTCGACCTTGGCGATCACCGGCAGCCGGCGGCCCTCCTCGGCCATGATCCGGTGCACGTCCTTGGCGTCGTCGCCGCTGCGCACGAAGGACAGGGCGATGACGTCGAAGCCGGTGCGCAGCGCCCAGCGCAGGTCGTCCTGGTCCTTCTCGGAGAGGGCGGGGACGGAGACGGCGACGCCGGGGAGGTTCAGGCCCTTGTGGTCGGAGACCATGCCGCCCTCGACCACCCGGGTGTGCACGCGGGGGCCGTCGACGGCGGTGACCTCCAGGCAGACCTTGCCGTCGTCCACGAGGACGCGCTCGCCGGGGGTGACGTCGTCGGCGAGGCCGGCGTAGGTGGTGCCGCACCGGTGGCGGTCGCCGGCGACACCCTCCTCGACGGTGATGGTGAACTCGTCGCCGCGTTCAAGGAGTACGGGTCCTTCGTCGAAGTGGCCGAGCCGGATCTTCGGGCCTTGAAGGTCGGCGAGAACGCCGACGCTGCGGCCGGTTTCGTCGGCCGCCTTTCGCACGCGTCGGTAGCGCTCCTCGTGCTCGGCGTGTGTGCCGTGGCTGAGGTTGAAGCGGGCGACGTCCATTCCGGCCTCGACCAGTGCCTTGATCTGGTCGTACGAGTCGGTGGCGGGCCCCAGAGTACAGACGATCTTTGCTCGGCGCATACGTCGAGCCTAGGCCTTACCGGTGGGTAGACAATCGGCCGCACATGACCACTCAACAACCTTTGAGCAAAGGGTTGTTGACAAGTGTTGAAGTGTGCGACCACTCGCTCCGATGAGCGAATTTCCGCCTCCTGGAGGCTGGCATATCGGGTCATGTTCAGGTCAGAATCTACGCGCGTCGTTGACCCTTTCTCGACCATTCCCTCAGGAGACCATGAGATGCCGTTGAACCGCCGGAAGTTCCTGAAGCAGTCCGCCGCCACCGGGGCGGGGGTGGCGGTCGCCGGCGCGGCGGCGGCTCCGGCGGCCGCGGCCGCGCAGCCCCACCGGCCCGTCCACCCCGTCAAGCGGTACTCGCTGACCGTGATGGGCACCACCGATCTGCACGGCCATGTCTTCAACTGGGACTACTTCAAGGACACGGAGTACTCCGACAAGGCCGGCAACGCGATGGGCCTGGCCCGCATCGCGACCCTGGTCGAGCAGGTACGCAAGGAGAAGGGCCGCCGCAACACCCTGCTGCTGGACGCCGGTGACACCATCCAGGGCACCCCGCTGGCCTACTACTACGCCAAGGTCGACCCGATCACCGCCCAGGACGGCCCGGTGCACCCGATGGCGAAGGCGATGAACGCGATCGGGTACGACGCGGCGGCGCTCGGCAACCACGAGTTCAACTACGGCATCGAGACGCTTCGGACGTTCGAGGAGCAGCTCGACTTCCCGCTGCTCGGCGCCAACGCGGTCGACGCGAAGACATTGCGGCCCGCGTTCCCGCCGTACGTCATGAAGACGTTCCACGTGCCCGGCGCCAGGCCGGTCAAGGTAGCCGTGCTCGGGCTGACCAACCCGGGCATCGCGATCTGGGACAAGGCCTATGTGCAGGGCAGGCTGGCGTTCCCGGGGCTGGAGGAGCAGGCCGCGACGTGGGTACCGAAGCTGAGGTCGATGGGCGCCGACGTGGTCGTGGTCTCCGCGCACTCGGGCACGTCGGGCACGTCGTCGTACGGCGACCAGGTGCCGTACGTGGAGAACGCGGCGGCGAATGTGGCGCGGCAGGTGCCGGGCATCGACGCGATCCTGGTCGGGCACGCGCACGTGGAGATCCCCGAGCTGAAGGTCGTCAACGAGCGGACCGGGAAGACGGTCGTGCTCTCCGAGCCGCTGTGCTACGCCGAGCGCCTCACCCTCTTCGACGTCGAACTCGTCTTCAGCAAGGGCCGCTGGACGGTCGAGTCGGTCTCCGCGTCGCTGCGCAACGCCAACACGGTCGCCGACGACCCGGAGATCACACGGCTGTTGAAGGACGAGCACCAGAAGGTCGTCACGTACGTCAACCAGGTCGTGGGCCGGGCCACCGAGACGCTGACGACGGTCGAGGCCCGCTACCGGGACGCCCCGGTCATCGACCTGATCACCAAGGTGCAGGAGGACGTGGTCAAGGCCGCACTCGCGGGCACGCCGTACGCCTCGCTGCCGGTGCTCGCGCAGGCCTCGCCGTTCTCCCGGACCTCCGAGATCCCGGCCGGCGATGTGACCATCCGGGATCTGTCGGGCCTGTACGTCTACGACAACACCCTGGTCGCCAAGCTGCTGACGGGCGCCCAGGTGCGGGCCTACCTGGAGTACTCGGCGGCGTACTACAACCAGACGGCCGCCGGCGACCCCGTGGACGTCGACAGGCTCACCAACGCGGGCGGCCGCCCGGACTACAACTACGACTACGTATCGGGCCTGTCGTACGACATCGACATCGCCCAGCCCGCCGGGTCCCGGATCAGGAACCTCACCTTCCAGGGCGCCCCGCTGGACGACGCCCGGCAGTTCGTGCTCGCCGTGAACAACTACCGCGCCAACGGCGGCGGTGCCTTCCCGCACGTCGCCGACGCCAAGGAGCTGTGGTCGGAGTCGACGGAGATCCGTACCCGGATCGCGGAGTGGGTCACCGCGAAGGGCGTGCTGGACCCGAAGGACTTCGCCTCGGCGGACTGGAAGCTGGTGCGGAACGGCACCCCCGTGTTCTCGGGGGTGCCGTTTGGATCAGCGTGGCCGTGACGAACGGCGCCTTGTGGCCGACCCGAGCGGGGTCTGGTGCGTGCAACTGCACGGCGGAGGAGGCCGTGACATCAGCCGCTGCCGCGGCGGGCGACGCGATGGGGGCCCCTCCCGCGCTGGGGGTCCCTCCCGCGCTGGGGGTCCCCCGTGCGAGCGAAGCCGAGCGTGGGGGAGAAGCCGAGCGTGGGGGAGTCGGCGACCGACGACAACGCCGCAGATGTGCGTGCCAGGACCCGCGACGCCAGGATGATCCAAACGGCACCCCCTGGCCGCCTGCTAGAGGTCCAGCAGGCTCAGGTCCACGGCGTCGGCGATCGCCTTCGCGCCGGCGTCGTTGACGTGCAGTCCGTCGCCGCTGTTGAACTCCTCGCGGATCCGCTCGGGTTCGGCCGGGTCCGCGACGGCGGCGGCGACGTCCACGATGCCGTCGAAGGGGTGGTCCCCGCTCAGCAGCCAGGCGTTCACCTCGCGCCGCACGGCCTGGCCGGCCTCGCTGTCGTAGCCGTCGTAGACCGTGCCGCGGTACGGGCCGACGGTGGAGCCGAGGACGGTCAGCCCGGCGGCGTGCAGCCGGTCGGCCAGGGCGGTCAGACCGGCGATGAACGCGGCGGCCGTGGGCGGCGTCCCGGGCTCGGGGAAGGCGATGTGGCCGGGCAGACCGAAGTCGTTGAGGCCGATGTGGATCAGGACATGGCTGACCCCGGGCACCGCGAGGACGTCCCGGTCCACGCGGGCGAGGAGGTGCTCGCCGATCTCGTCGGTGAGCAGACGGTTGCCGGAGATGCCCTGGTTGACGATCCAGCCGCGGGTCAGACGGCGGCCGAGCTGGGCCGGGAAGCTGTTGTCGAGGCCGGGCGTGGTGGCCGCGCCCTCGATCCAGGAGTCTCCGAAGGCGACCGCGATCCGGGTGCCCTCGGGCGCGCGGACGTCGGCGCCGATCCCGAAGTGGCCGGTGGGCACCTCCTCGGCGTCCCGCAGGGCCGGTGCGGTCAGCTGGTCGCCGGGGGCCGCGTGACCGGTGTCGTAGGGCACCGCGGAGTACGTGGTCAGGCCGGTGTCGCCGGGCAGGTAGAGGCCGACCGTGAGGACCTGGCCCGCGGTGACGGGCTGCTCGACCGGGTCGGAGACGAGGTCCGCGCCGGCCGGCACCGTGACGGCCTTGGCGCCGTCGAAGGTGAGCGGGGTGTCGATCCCGTCGCCTCGGAGGTGCGCGCCGCCGATCTCCAGGGGCTCCTTGCCGTATCGGTTGCTGAGGATGATCCGTACCGCCTCACCTTCTCCGGCGAGCCGCAGGGTCTGGCGCAGGGTCTGATCGGCGAAGCCTCTGCTCTCGAAGAGCTGGAAACCCTCGTACGGGTCGATGACGGCGGTGCGGTGGGCGGCGATCCATGTCGTTGTCATGGCAACCGCCAACACCGCCGTCAGCGGACTTCTTCCGCTTTTGCCGCCTTATTGCCTTCCCTCGACGAGCGGAGTGAGCTGCTTCGCCTGCCGGGTCTGCGGCACCCGGGTGGGCTGGTGGTGAAGTCCGAAGGTGGTGAAGGCGGTTCGGACCGGTAGCGGGTAAGGGTCCTTCCCCGTGAGCGAGTTGACGATGGTGGCGCTGCGCCAGGCGGCGAGGCCGAGGTCGGGGGCGCCGACGCCGTGGGTGTGCAGCTCGGCGTTCTGGACGTAGATGGAGCCGGTGACGGAAGGGTCGAGGACGAGGCGGAACTCCTCGTCGATGCGCAGGCGTTCGCTGCTGTCGCGGCGCATGTAGGGGTCGAGTCCGGCGAGGATGCGGTCGAGCGAGTGCTCGCGGTAGCCGGTGGCGAGGACGACGGCGTCGGTGGTGAGCCGGGAGCGGCTGTCCTGCTGGAGGTGCTCCAGATGGAGTTCGACCTTGGTGGTCGCGATCCGGCCGGCCGTGCGGACCCGGACGCCGGGGATGAGTACGGCGTCGGGCCAGCCGCCGTGCAGGGTGCGCCGGTACAGCTCGTCGTGGATGGCGGCCAGGGTGCCCGCGTCGATGCCCTTGTGCAGCTGCCACTGGGCGGCGACGACCCGGTCCCGGACGGGCTCGGTGAGGGCGTGGAAGTAGCGCGTGTAGTCGGGGGTGAAGTGCTCCAGGCCCAGCTTGGAGTACTCCATCGGCGCGAACGCCTCGCTGCGGCCGATCCAGTGCAGCTTCTCGCGCCCCGCGGGGCGGTGGCGGAGCAGGTCCAGGAAGACCTCGGCGCCGGACTGTCCGGAGCCGACGACGGTGACGTGTCCGGCGGCGAGGACGCTGTCGCGGTGGCCGAGGTAGTCGGCGGCGTGGATGACGGGCACGCCGGGGGCGTCCACGAGGGGCTGGAGCGGGTCGGGCACATAGGGGGTGGTGCCGACGCCGAGGACGACGTTGCGGGTGTGGGTACGGCCCAGGGCCTCGGCCTCGCCCTCGGCGTCGAGCTGGGTGAAGTCGACCTCGAACACGTCCCGTTCGGGATCCCAGCGCACCGAGTCGACCTGGTGGCTGAAGCGCAGCCCGGGGAGGTGCTGCGCGACCCAGCGGCAGTAGGCGTCGTACTCGGCGCGGTGGATGTGGAAGCGCTCGGCGAAGTAGAAGGGGAAGAGCCGTTCGCGGGACCTGAGGTAGTTCAGGAAGCTCCAGGGGCTGGTCGGGTCGACGAGGGTCACCAGGTCGGCGAGGTACGGCACCTGGATGGTGGCGCCCTCGATGAGCAGGCCGGGGTGCCAGTCGAAGCCGGGGCTCTGTTCGTAGAAGACGGCGTCGAGTTCGGCGAGCGGGTGGGCGAGGGCGGCCAGGGAGAGATTGCTGGGGCCGATGCCGATGCCGACCAGGTCACGGGGGGCGGCGGGCTCGCGGGGTGGGGGGTTGGTCATGCGGGGGTGCCTTCTTCTACGAGTTTCAGGAGCTGGGCCAGGGCGTCCGGCCGGGTGTGGGGATTGAGGAGGGTGGCCTTGAGCCAGAGCCGGCCGTCGAGCCGGGCCCGCCCGACGACGGCCCGGCCCTCGTGCAGCAGCCGGCGGCGTACGGCGGCCACGGCGTCGTCGTCGGCGCCCGCCGGCCGGAACAGCACCGTGCTGATCACGGGCCGGTCGTACAGCTCGAAGCCGGGGTGCTCGTCGATCAGCGCCGCGAACTCGCGCGCGCGGGCGCAGACCTGGTCGACCAGGTCGCCGAGCCCGCCGCGGCCCAGGGTCTTCAGCGTGACGGCGATCTTGAGGATGTCGGGGCGGCGCGAGGTGCGCAGGGAGCGGCCGAGCAGATCGGGGAAGCCGGCCTCGGTGTCGTCGTCGGCGTTCAGGTAGTCGGCGCGCTGCTGGAGGGCGGCGAGTTCGGCGGGGCGGGCGACGGCGAGGAGGCCCGCGGCGACCGGCTGCCAGCCGAGTTTGTGCAGGTCCAGGGTGACGGTGTGGGCGGCTTCGAGTCCGGCGAGCTTGTCGCGGTGCCGGTCGCTGAACAGCAGGCCCCCGCCGTAGGCGGCGTCGATGTGCAGCCGGGCGCCGTGGGCGGCGCACAGGCCGGCGATCTCCGGCAGCGGGTCGATGAGGCCGGCGTCGGTGCTGCCGGCGGTGGCGGCGACCAGCAGCGGGCCGGAGAGCGCGGTGAGGGCCTCGTCCAGGGCGGCCGGATCGAGGACGCCGCTCGGGGTGGGCACGACGACCGGTTCGGGCAGGCCGAGCAGCCAGGCGGCGCGCGGCAGCGAGTGGTGGGCCTGGGCCCCGCAGACCATCCGGACGCCAGCGCCGTGCGTCTCGCGGGCCAGCAGCAGGGCCAGTTGGTTGGACTCGGTGCCGCCGGTGGTGACCAGGGCATCGGCGAGCCCTGCCGTGTGGGCGAGCGCGCGGGTGACGGCGGCTTCCAGGGCGGAGGCGGCCGGGGCCTGGTCCCAGGAGTCCAGGGACGGGTTGAGGGCGCTCGCCGCGAGGTCGGCGGCGGTGGCCACGGCGAGCGGCGGGCAGTGCAGATGAGCCGCGCACAGCGGGTCGGCGGGGTCGGTCGAGCCCTCGGCGAGGGCGTGTACGAGGGCGCGCAGCGCGCCGGGGTCGCCGTCGTCCGGCAGGGCGTCCCCGAGCACGTCGGCGATCCGCGCGGCGACGGCCTCGGGCCCCCCGGCGGGCAGCGGCCCGCCCCGTGCCCGGCCACCGTCCGCGAGCGCGTCGAGGACGGTGCCGAGCAGCGGGCGCAGGGCGTCGGCGCCGTGGGGGCCCGAGGCGAGGGGCGGGGCGGGCGGAGGGACGGGGCGAGAGGCGGGCGGAGGGACGGGGCGAGAGGCGGGCGGAGGGGCGTCACCGGTCATCGGCTGTCCTCCGCTCTCGGGTTGGCCGCGGCTGTCGGGTTGGCCGGCCGGCTTCCAGTT
Source organism: Streptomyces camelliae (assembly GCF_027625935.1). Classification (NCBI taxonomy): domain Bacteria; kingdom Bacillati; phylum Actinomycetota; class Actinomycetes; order Kitasatosporales; family Streptomycetaceae; genus Streptomyces; species Streptomyces camelliae. The sequence continues at coordinate 6,800,654 of NZ_CP115300.1, read as the reverse complement.
TGGACTGGAAGAGGCCCGTGTGTCCCGAAAGATCGGCGATCAGAACCCGAAAGTGGGTACTGCCGAGCAGGGAAAATGCGTCGGGACTATGCCCGTCCCCCGAAGTCCTCGACGTGGTCCCGGGCCCACTGGGTGAAGGGGCGGGCCGGGGTGCCCGTGAGCTTCTCCACCACGTCGTTGATCTCCGGTGCCACGCCGACGGTGTCCGCGAAGGTCTGCAGCAGCCGCTGAAGCATCTGCGGCGGAACGTGCGGGAACAGCTCCGGGCCCGCCTCGCGGGGGTCCGTCTCCACGAACGTCAGCTCCCGGCCGAGGGCCGCGCCGATCGCCGCGACCTGCTCGGCGTTGCTGATCGCCGCCGGTCCGGTCAGCCGGTACACGGCGCCCTCGTGCCCGCCGTCGAGCAGGGCACGCTCGGCGACCGCCGCCATGTCGTCCTCGTGGATGGGCGCGCTCAGGCCGTCCGCGTAGACGCCGCGGACAGTGTTCCCGGCACGGATCTGCGGGGCCAGCGAGAGCGCGTTGGTGGCGAAGGCGCCCGGCCGCAGGAAGGTCCAGGCGAGCCCGCTGTCGCGGATCTGCCGCTCGGCGGTGGCGTGCATGATGTGGATGGGGTGGGTCTCGTCGGCGCCCTCTTCGATGACGGCGCTGGAGAGCAGGACGACATGCCGGACGCCCTGGGCGCGGGCCGCCTCCAGCAGCGCGGGTGTGGTGGCCTGCGCGTAGAGGTAGAGGGCCGTCGCCCCGTCGAACAGGGCGGCCGGGTCGTCCTGCTGGAACCGCACGACCTCGGCCGCCTCGGGCAGTGCGGCCCGCTGCGGGTCGCGGGTCAGCGCGCGCACGGGCCGGCCCGTGGCGAGAAGACGCTCGACGAGGGCACGGCCGACGTTGCCGGTCGCTCCGGTCACTACGATCACGGTGCTGCCTCTCAAAGGTTCACTCGATCAGTCGTGACCGAGCCTAGGAAGGCGGCCGCCCCCGCCGCATCGTCGGCAGGGAGCAGCCGTGTCCTGGGTCTCCCGTCCTACGCCCCCTGCGCCCCCTGTGCCTCCACCGCCTCCTGCCGCGCTTCTTCCTCTCCGCGCACCCGCAGGGCGCGGGCGAGGTCGTCGAGGCGGTCGGCGAGGGTGCGGCGCAGGGCCGGGGTGGGGTCGGCGTCGCGCAGGCAGGCCTCGCCGAGGCGCAGGTTCTCGGCGTCGACGGCGTGGGCGGGGAAGGCCCAGCGGCCGACGGCCTGCGCGATGGCGGGGCCCCGGCGGGCGCTGACGGCGACCGCGTCCGCGTAGAAGCGCGGCACGTACTGCCGTACCAGCTCGGCCTGTTCGGGCTGCCAGAAGCCCTGTGCGGTGGCCGTGAAGAGGTAGTTCGACAGGTCGTCGCCGGCGAACATCGCCTCCCAGGCCGCCCGCTTGGCCTCCGGGTCGGGCAGGGCGGCGCGGCAGCGGGCGGCGCCTTCCTGGCCCGTGGCGCTGGGGTCGCGCTCCAGCTCGGCGGCGATGGCGGCCTCGTCGGTGGCGCCGAGCACGGCGAGCCTGCCGAGTATGCGCCAGCGCAGCTCGGGGTCGAGTTCCGGCCCGCCGGGCACCGTGCCGTCGGCGAGCCAGGCGGCGATGGTGTCGGGGTGGGCGGCGGCGCTGATCAGATGCCGTACGGCGATCAGGCGCAGGCCGGGGTGGTCGCCGTCCTCGGTGCGGCGCAGCAGGTCGCGGCAGAGGGAGGTGAGGGTGGACAGGGCCGCCGAGCGCTCCTGCGCGCTCAGGTACTGGACGGCGATCTGGCCGGAGGCGAAGGCGAGGACGCCCTGGACGAGGGCCAGGTCGGTCTCGCGCGGGAGGTGGGCGCGGGCCGTCTCCAGGTAGGCGGCGGGCGGCAGTTCGCCGTCGCGCACGGCGTCCCTGAGGGCGTTCCAGACGACCGCGCGGGTGAGCGGGTCGGGCAGGCCGGACAGTCCGGTGCGCACCGCCTCGAAGGACTCGGCGTCGAAGCGGACCTTGGCGTAGGTGAGGTCGCCGTCGTTGAGCAGGAGCAGCGCCGGGCGCTTGCCGATGGGCTGCGGGACGCTCTGCGGGACGTCGAGGCCGAGGCGCTCGCGCAGTACCAGGCGGCCCTCGTCGGCGAGGTCGAGGTCGTACAGGCCGGCGGTGAGGTGGTGCGGGCGGCTCCCCGCGCGGTCGACGGTCAGGGTCCAGGTGCCGTCGGCGGTGGCCACCTGGGGCGTGAGCGTGTCGACGCCGGTGGTGCGCAGCCAGCTGTCGGCCCACGCGGGCACGTCGCGGTCGGTGGCCGAGGCGAGGGAGTCGATGAAGTCGGCGAGGGCGGCGTTGCCGAACTTGTGCCGGGCGAAGTGGGTGTTGATGCCGGCGAGGAAGTCCTTCTCGCCGAGCCAGGCGGCGAGCTGGCGCAGTGCGGAAGCGCCCTTGGCGTAGGAGATGCCGTCGAAGTTGAGCAGCGCGGAGGCCGTGTCGTCGACGTTCTCGGGGGCGACCGGGTGGGTGGTGGGCCGCTGGTCGGCGTCGTAGCCCCAGGACTTGCGGGTGACGCCGAACTCGGTCCAGGGGTCGGCGAACCGGGTGGCCTCGGCGGTGGTCTGGTAGCCCATGTACTCGGCGAAGGACTCGTTCAGCCAGATGTCGTCCCACCACTTGAGGGTGACGAGGTCGCCGAACCACATGTGGGCCATCTCGTGCGCGATGACCATGGCGCGGGTCTGCCGCTCGGTGTCGGTGACGGCGGAGCGGTAGACGAACTCGTCGCGGAAGGTGACCAGGCCCGGGTTCTCCATCGCGCCCGCGTTGAACTCCGGGACGAACGCCTGGTCGTAGGAGTCGAAGGGGTACGGCTCCTCGAACTTCTCGTGGTAGCGGTCGAAGCACGCGCGCGTGACGTCGAAGATCTCCTCGGCGTCGGTGTCGAGGTGGGGCGCGAGGGAGCGGCGGCAGTGGATGCCGAAGGGCAGGCCGCGGTGCTCGGTGCGCACCGAGTGCCAGGGGCCGGCGGCGACGGCGACGAGGTACGTGGAGATCAGCGGGGTGGGCGCGGCCTGCCAGACGCCGTCGGCGCGCCGCTCGGTGACGCTGTTGGCGAGGACGGTCCAGCCCTCGGGTGCCTTGACGGAGACCTCGAAGAGGGCCTTCAGGTCGGGCTGGTCGAAGGCGGCGAAGACGCGCTGGACGTCGTCCATGAACATCTGCGTGTAGACGTACGTCTCACCGTCGCTGGGGTCGGTGAAGCGGTGCATGCCCTCGCCGGTGCGGGAGTAGCGCATGACCGCGTCCACGCGCAGCTCGTGCTCGCCCGAAGTGAGGTTCTTCAGCGGCAGCCGGCCGTCGTCGAGCGACTCCGGGTCGAGGGGCTGTCCGTCGAGCGCGACCGCGCGGAGCTCGGCGGGCTTCAGCTCGACGAACGTGTCCCCGGCGGAGCGCGCGGTGAAGCGGATCACGGTGCGGGAGTCGAAGGTCTCGTCCCCGGTGGTGAGGTCCAGTTCGACCGTGTAGCGGTGGACGTCGAGGAGCTGTGCTCGGAGCTGCGCTTCGTCGCGCGTGAGTACGGACATGCAGGACATGCTGCCTGATAGCACTGACAGCGCACAGGGGGTGGACGACTTCACGATATATGTCCGCCTTGTCGGCCGCCCTTCCGGAGCGGGCGTCAACCGCCCTTCGGGTCCGGCTCAGTCGTCCGCCGACTGCGCGTTGGCGGTGTCCTCGGCGATGCGCTCATGGTGCCGGATCACCTCGGCGATGATGAAGTTCAGGAACTTCTCGGCGAAGGCCGGGTCGAGCTTGGCGTTCTCGGCGAGGCGGCGCAGCCGCTCGATCTGGCGGGCCTCGCGGCCCGGGTCGGCGGGCGGCAGCTGGTGGACGGCCTTGAGCCGGCCGACCTGCTGGGTGGCCTTGAACCGCTCGGCGAGCAGGTGGACGACGGCCGCGTCGATGTTGTCGATGCTGTCGCGCAGCCGCTCCAGTTCCTGGCGGACCCCGGGGTCCATGTCACCGGTGCCGGTGTTGCTGGTGGTCATGGCCCTCAACCCTATGCGGTCGTCGGCCCGCGTCTACGGGGTGTCCGGAGAGTGGATCATCGGAGGGGCGGCGGGGTCCGGGACCTGGTCGCTCCAGCCGCCGGGGACGGTGCGGCCCTGCTGGGCCCGGAAGCGGACCGGGGCGAGCCCCACGCGGCGCGTGAACAGCCGGGAGAAGTAGGCGGGGTCCTCGTAGCCGACGCGGCGGGCGACGGCCGCGACGGGCAGCTCGGTGGCGGCGAGGAGTTCCTTGGCGCGGGCGAGGCGGATGCCGAGCAGGTAGTCCTTGGGGCTGCACCCGGCGGCCCGGCGGACGGCGCTGCGCAGCTCGGCGGGAGTCATGCCGTGCACGCGCGCGTGGTCGGCGACGCTCATCGGGGTGCAGGCGTCGCGGGCGAGGGCCTGGAGCACCTGGTCGCCGTCCGGGGCGAGGTCGGCGCGGGCCCGGCGCAGGGCGACCAGGAGCTCGTGCACGGCGGCGCCGGTCTCCACCTCCAGCAGGGGGTTGCCGCGGCGGGCGGCGCGCACGATACGGGCGACCACCGCGCGGGGCCCGGAGGCGTCGGAGAGCGGGACGACGGGCCGCTCGGGCTCGATGTAGCCGAGTTCGGTGTACGTCGTGGCGGCGGGCCCGGCGAAGTCGACGAAGCCCTCGTCCCAGCCGGTACCGGGGTCGGGCGCGTAGTGGTGGGGCACGCCGGGGGTGAGCCAGAGCAGCGCGGGCGCGGTGACGGTCGTACGGCGGCCGTCGGCGCCCCGGTACCAGCCGCCGCCCGAGCTGATCACCACGGCCACGTGGTGGTCGAGGGTGCGCGGGCCGACCGTGGGCAGCGCGCCGTGCTGGAGACCGACGCCGAGACAGACCAGGCCGAGGCGGTGGTGGGCGGGGCCGGGGCTGAAGAACCGCATCCAGGTCTGGTACATCGGCGCTCCTCCCGGTGTCGGGGACGGCGGACTTTTGTCCAAGCAGCAACGATCTTCGTCCATGGCGCAGGTCGCCGGAAGAGGTGAGGCTTGGGCGCATGAGCGAGTTCACGGTGGGGGAATCCGACTTCCTGCTGGACGGGCGGCCGGTGCGGCTGCTGTCCGGGGCGCTGCACTACTTCCGGGTGCACGAGGCGCAGTGGCGGCACCGGCTGGCGATGCTGCGGGCGATGGGCCTGAACTGCGTGGAGACGTACGTCCCGTGGAATCTGCACGAACCGCGCCCCGGCGCCTTCCGGGACGTGCGGGCGGTCGGCCGTTTCCTGGACGCCGTCCGCGAGGCCGGTCTGTGGGCGATCGTGCGGCCGGGCCCGTACATCTGCGCCGAGTGGGAGAACGGCGGCCTGCCCGCGTGGCTGACGCACGAGGTGGGCACGCGCGCGCGTACCCGCGACGAGCGCTGTCTGCGAGCCGTGCACAGCTGGTTCGGCCGGCTGCTGCGGGAGGTCGTCCCCCGGCAGATCGACCGCGGTGGCCCGGTGCTCATGGTGCAGGTCGAGAACGAGTACGGCAGCTACGGCAGTGACACCGGCCAGCTGACCGCCCTGGCCGAACTGCTGCGGGCCGAGGGGGTCACGGTCCCGCTGTTCACCTCGGACGGGCCCGAGGACCACATGCTGACCGGCGGTTCGCTGCCCGGGGTGCTCGCCACGGTGAACTTCGGCTCGCACGCGCGCGTGGCCTTCGACACGCTGCGCCGCCATCGCCCGGCCGGCCCGCTGATGTGCATGGAGTTCTGGTGCGGCTGGTTCGACCACTGGGCCGGCGAGCACGTCGTACGGGACCCGGCCGAGGCCGCGGAGGCGCTGCGGGAGATCCTGGACTCGGGGGCGTCGGTGAACCTGTACATGGCGCACGGCGGCACGAGTTTCGGCGGCTGGGCGGGCGCCAACCGGGGCGGCGGCGCACTCCACGAGGGCCCCCTGGAGCCGGACGTGACGTCGTACGACTACGACGCGCCGATCGACGAACAGGGCCGCCCCACCGAGAAGTTCTGGCGCTTCCGCGAGGTCCTGGCGGGCCACTGTTCGGTTCCGCTGCCCGAACTGCCGCCGCATCCGCCCGTGTTGGACACACCGGTGGAGGCGGCTCTCACGGCATGGGCGCCTTTGGCCGACGTGCTGGAGGCGCTGGGCGGCGAGGAGACGGTGACGCCGATGCCGCCGTCCTTCGAGGAGCTGGGGATCACCCGGGGTCTGGTGCGCTACGCGGTGGAGGTGCCGGGTCCACGGCAGCCGTACCCGCTCACCGCACGCGGGCTGCGGGACCTGGCGGTGGTGTACGTCGACGGGGCGCGGGCCGGGGTGCTCACCGAGGAGGAGCCGGAGCTGAAGGAGCCCGTCGCGGGCCCCGCGCGCGTGGAGCTGTGGGTGGAGTCCCTGGGGCGGGTGAACTACGGCCCGCGCCTCGGCGAGGCCAAGGGCGTCACCGGCGGCCTCCTGCACGAGCGGCAGTATCTGCACGGGATACGCGCGCGTGGGCTGGATCTGGACGCCTTCGAGGCCGGTGTGGACGCGGTGCCCTTCGGCGCGCCGCCCGGGGAGGGCACGCCGGGCCTGTACCGGGGCACGCTCATGGTCCGCGGGGCCGGGGACGCCCGGCTGGAGCTGCCCGGCTGCACGCGCGGCTTCGTCTGGATCAACGGTTTCGGACTGGGCCGCTACTGGTCGGTGGGCCCGCAGCGGTCCCTGTACGTCCCCGGGCCGGTGCTGCGGGAGGGCGAGAACGAGCTGTGGGTGCTGGAACTGCAGGAAACCGCGCCGGACGGCCCGGCGCCCCGCCTGCTGCCCGCGTGACCGGGTCCCCGCCGCTGCCCGTGTGACCGGCGGTCCGCCGCGCCTACAGTGGAGAGGAGTTCCGGCGTCGATGGGGGTGCGGACGTGGCGAACGGCGGACCGGTCGAGCACGGCTTCCCGCACCTGGAGACGGTGCGGGCGGCGGTCAACGCGCTGTACCGGCGCGTGTCCCGCGACACCGTCGAGACGTTCTCGGCCAGCGTGGCCCCCGCCGACGTGGCCTTCTGCGACACCGACGACCTGTATCTGGGCGCGCAGCGCGTGGCCCGCGAGATCGTGCGGCACTTCCGGCTGCCGGACGCGCGGCTGATCGTCGGCTTCCGGGAGATGAGCCATGCGGCCAACGTCGAACTGGCGGCGGGCCCCGAGTACTTCGTCGAGCTGAACGACCGCTTCCGCACCCACCGCAGGGACATCGGCGCGGCGCTCGCCCATGAGGTGGCCCACGTCTATCTGCACCGCCTGGACCTCGCCTTCCCCACGACGGCCGAGAACGAGATCCTGACGGACACGGTGACGACCTACCTGGGCGCGGGCTGGCTGCTGCTGGACGCCTACCGGGAGGACGCGGTCTCCTCGCAGAAGCTCGGCTATCTCACCCCCGAGGAGTTCGGCTACGTCCTGGCCAAGCGGGCGCTGCTGTTCGGTGAGGACCCCTCGGTGTGGTTCACCAGCCCGCAGGCCTACACCGCGTACGCCAACGGGCTGGCCCGGGCCCGCCGGGACGAGCAGCAGCCGCCGCTGACGGGCGCGGGCTGGGCGGGCCGGCGCCGCTACGCCCACGACCGCCGCCACGCGCCCTCAGCCGCCCCGGACGCCCCCTACACCTTCACCCCCGACCCCGCCGGCCACCTCCGCGTCACCTTCCCCTGCCCGACCTGCCACCAGCGGATCCGGGTACCGGTACGGGGGCGCGTGCGCGCGCGGTGCGGGGTGTGCCGGAGGGTGCTGGAGTGCGACACCTAGGGGGTGTCGTTTGGATCACCCCGGCGTCGCGGGCCCTGGCACGCACATCTGCGGCGTTGTCGTCGCTCGCCGACTCCCCCACGCTCGGCTTCTCCCCCACGCTCGGCTTCGCTCGCGCGGGAGGGACCCCCAGCGCGGGGGGACCCCCAGCGCGGGGGGACCCCCAGCGCGGGGGGACCCCATCGCGTCGCCCGCCGCGGCAGCGGCTGATGTCACGGCCTCCTCCACCTTGCAGCCGGACGCACCAGCCCCCGCTCACCGGTATTGATGAGGCCCCCTTGCCTTGAGCCAGCCTGATCCGCCGGACAGGCTCTAGCAGCCGTACACCGCCCCCGGCGGCTCCGCCCGTGCCAGCAGTGCGCGGGCTGTCTCCCCCGCCTCGGCCGGGGTCCAGCGCGCCCCCTTGTCCGCTGTAGGACCCGGGCGCCAGCCCTCCATGACCGTGATGCGGCCGCCTTCCGCCTCGAAGACCCGGCCCGTCACGCCCGCGCTCGCGGCCGAGCCCAGCCAGACCACGAGCGGGGAGACGTTCTCGGGTGCCATGGTGTCGAAACCGGTCGCCGGCGCCGCCATCGTCTCGGCGAAGGTACGTTCCGTCATCCGTGTACGGGCGGCGGGCGCGACGGCGTTGACCTGGACGCCGTAGCGGGCCAGCTCGGCCGCCGCGACCAGGGTCAGCCCGACGATCCCGGCCTTGGCGGCGCTGTAGTTGCCCTGCCCGACCGAGCCCAGCAGACCGGCGCCGCTGCTGGTGTGCACGACCCGGGCCACCGGGGCACGCCCGGCCTTGGCCTCGGCCCGCCAGTGCGCGGCGGCGTGCTTCAGCGGCAGGAAGTGGCCCTTGAGGTGGACGCGGATCACGGCGTCCCAGTCGTCCTCGCCGAGGTTGACCAGCATGCGGTCGCGCAGGAAACCGGCGTTGCTGACGAGCGTGTCGAGCCGACCGTACGTCTCCACGGCGGCCCGGACCAGGGACGCGGCGCCCTCGGCCGTGGCGATGTCGCCGCCGTGCGCGACCGCCTCGCCGCCGGCGGACCGGATCTCGGCGACGACGGATCCGGCCGGGCTGTCCGAACAGACGCCGGGTGCGCCGTCCGGCCCGACACCCAGATCGTTGACGACCACCCGGGCGCCCTCGGCGGCGAAGGCGAGGGCATGGGCGCGGCCGAGCCCGCGGCCGGCGCCGGTGACGACGACGACCCGGCCGTCGCAGATCGCACTCATCTCACGTACCCCTTCTCACTTCTCGCGGTTGGCTGTCGTGGCGTCCAGGAAGGCGGGCCGCTCCCCGCCGCCGTGCACGTGCAGGCTCGCCCCGCTGATGTAGGCGGCCGCGTCGGAGGCGAGGAAGACGGCCGCGGCACCGACGTCGGCGGGGACGGCCAGCCGGCCGAGCGGGACGGTGCGGGAGACGGAGGCGACGCCGTCCGGGCCGCCGTAGTGCAGGTGCGACAGCTCGGTGCGGACCATGCCGACCACGAGCGTGTTGACGCGGACCTCGGGGGCCCATTCCACGGCCATGGAGGCGGCCAGGTTCGCCAGGCCCGCCTTGGCGGCGCCGTAGGCGGCCGAACCGGGCGAGGGCCGGGTGCCGCTGACGCTGCCGACCATCACGACCGAGCCCCGGCTGCGCCGCAGGTGTTCGTAGGCGGCGAGGGAGGCGGTCAGCGGGGTGATCAGGTTCAGCTCGACGACCCTGGCGTGCCGTTCGGCGTCGGCTTCGGCGAGCAGCCGGTACGGGGTGCCGCCGGCGTTGTTGACGAGCACGTCGAGCCGGGGCAGAGCGGCGAAGAAGGCGCGTACGGCGGGCGGGTCGCGCAGGTCGAGGGGGGCGAACTCCACGCCGTCGAGGGGGCGTTCGGGCGGTCGGCGGGCGCAGGACAGCACGCGCGCTCCGGTCCCGGCGAAGGCCTGGGCTATCCCGGCTCCGACTCCCCGGGTGCCGCCGGTGACGACCACGGTTCTGTCGCGCGACGAGTTGTCCACAGGGCGCGCCGTCGAGTTGTCCACAGGGCCTCCCGCTTGTCCGCGCAGGCTGCTAGCTTCGAAGCCATCGCACCTAACAAATGTTTGGTGGAAAGGTAGCTGATGCGCCCATGGGTGTCTCCCGTTCGTCCCCGGAAAAAGGGATTTCCGTCGTCACGGTCGACTTCCCGCCGGTGAACGCGCTGCCGGTGCGCGGCTGGTCCGACCTGGCCGAGGCCGTGCGCGCGTCCGGCCGCGACGCGGAGGTCCGCTGCGTCGTGCTGGCCGCCGAGGGCCGGGGGTTCAACGCGGGCGTGGACATCAAGGAGATACAGGCGTCCGGGCAGGAGGCCCTGATCGGCGCCAACCACGGCTGCGCCGAGGCCTTCGCCGCGGTGTACGAGTGCGCGGTCCCGGTCGTCGCGGCGGTGCAGGGCTTCTGTCTGGGCGGCGGGATAGGCCTGGTGGGCAACGCGGACGCGATCGTGGCGAGCGAGGACGCCACCTTCGGGCTGCCCGAGCTGGACCGGGGCGCGCTGGGTGCAGCGACCCATCTGGCCCGGCTGGTCCCGCAGCACGTGATGCGCGCCCTGTACTACACGGGGCGCACGGCGAGCGCCGCCGAGTTGCACCGGCACGGCTCGGTGTGGCGGGTGGTGCCGCGCGCGGAGCTGCGGGCGGCGGCGCTGGAGCTGGCCCGGGAGATCGCCGCGAAGGACGGACGGCTGCTGCGCATGGCGAAGGCCGCGATCAACGGCATCGACCCGGTCGACGTCCGCCGCAGCTACCGCTTCGAGCAGGGCTTCACCTTCGAGGCCAACCTCAGCGGCCTGGCCGACCGGGTCCGCGACACGTTCGGGAAGGAGGGCTCATAGGTGGGCGACAAGACGATGACTGCCGACGAGGTGGTCTCCCGGCTGGAGAGCGGAATGACCCTGGGCATCGGCGGCTGGGGTTCGCGGCGCAAGCCGATGGCGCTGGTCAGAGCCCTGCTGCGGACGGGCGTCACGGATCTGACGGTGGTGTCGTACGGCGGCCCGGACGTCGGCATGCTGGCCGCGGCCGGCCGGATCCGCCGGCTGGTCACCGCCTTCGTCACCCTCGACTCCATCCCGCTGGAACCGCACTACCGGGCGGCGCGCGAGCGGGCCGGGTTCGAGCTGACGGAGGTCGACGAGGGGATGTTCCTGGCGGGCCTGCGGGCGGCGGCGCACCGGCTGCCCTTCCTGCCGGTGCGGGCGGGGATCGGGTCGGACGTGCTGCGGATCAACCCGGAGCTGCGGACGGTCACGTCGCCGTACGAGGACGGGGAGACCCTCGTGGCGATGCCGGCTCTGCGGATGGACGCGGCCCTGGTGCACGTGGGCCGCGCCGACCGGCTGGGCAACGGGCAGTGTCTGGGCCCGGACCCGTACATGGACGACCTGTTCTGCGAGGCGGCGGACGCGGCCTATGTCTCCTGCGAACGGATCGTGGACACGGCCGAGCTGACGAAGGAGGCGCCCCCGCAGTCGCTGCTCCTGACCCGCCTCGCGGTGACGGGCGTGGTGGAGGCCCCGCACGGCGCGCACTTCACGTCCTGCGCCCCGGACTACGGCCGGGACGAGGAGTTCCAGCGGCTCTACGCGGCCACGCCCTGGCCGGAGTTCACCGAGCGGTTCCTCGGCGGGGACGAGGCGGCCTACCGGTCGGCGGTGCGTGAGTGGCGGAAGGAGCAGACGGGATGAGCACACCGGAGACGGCGGTCACGCGGGCTGCCCTCCCCCCGCCCACCCGCGCCGAGTACTGCGTGATCGCCTGCGCCGACGCCTGGCGCGGGGCCGGGGAGATCCTGGCGAGCCCGATGGGCCTGATCCCCTCGCTGGGGGCGCGGCTCGCCCGGCTCACCTTCGCGCCGGACCTGCTGCTCACCGACGGCGAGGCCCTGCTGGTCGGCCCGGACGGCGCCCCCGAGGGCTGGCTGCCGTACCGGCGGCATCTGGACCTGGTGGCGGGCGGGCGCCGGCACGTGATGATGGGCGCGAGCCAGCTCGACCGGTACGGCAACCAGAACATCTCCTGCATCGGGGACTGGGCACGGCCTCGCCGGCAGTTGCTCGGGATGCGCGGGGCGCCGCTCAACACGCTGAACAATCCGACGAGTTACTGGATCCCGAGACACTCCCGGCGGGTGTTCGTGGAGCGGGTGGACGTGGTGTGCGGGGTGGGGTACGACCGGGCGGCCGGGCTGGGCGGCGCGGCCCGCTTCCACCACCTGGCCCGGGTGGTCTCCGACCTCGGCGTCTTCGACTTCGCCACGCCGGACCGCACGATGCGGCTGGCCTCGCTGCACCCGGGGGTGAGCGTGGAGCGGGTGCGGGAGGCGACGGGCTTCGCGCTCGCGGTGCCGGACGAGGTGCCCCGCACCCGGGAGCCCGAGGCGGCGGAGCTGCGGCTGATCCGCGAGGTGCTGGACCCGCAGGGGGCGCGCACCCGTGAGGTGCCCGAGAAGGCGAGGGGGTGAGGGACGGATGGAGACCGCGCTGACCCGGCTGGTCGGCGTACGGCGTCCGATCGTGCAGACCGGGATGGGGTGGGTGGCCGGCCCCCGGCTGGTCTCGGCGGCGGCGAACGCGGGCGCGCTCGGCATCCTGGCCTCGGCCACGATGACACCCGATCACCTGCGGGACGCGATACGGGAGGTGAGGTCGCGCACGGACGCGCCGTTCGGGGTGAACCTGCGGGCCGACGCGGGCGACGCGGCCGACCGGGTGCGGATCATGCTGGAGGAGGGTGTGCGGGTGGCCTCCTTCGCGCTGGCGCCCTCGCCGGAGCTGATCGCCCGGCTGAAGGAGGCGGGCGTGGTGGTCATCCCGTCCGTCGGGGCGCGCCGGCACGCCGAGAAGGTGGCCGCGTGGGGGGCGGACGCCGTGATCGTCCAGGGCGGCGAGGGCGGCGGGCACACCGGGGAGGTGGCGACGAGCGTGCTGCTGCCGCAGGTGGTGGACGCGGTGGACATACCCGTGGTGGCGGCGGGCGGCTTCTTCGACGGTCGGGGCCTGGTGGCGGCGCTGGCGTACGGGGCCGCCGGCGTGGCGATGGGGACGCGGTTCCTGCTCACCTCCGACTCGACGGTGCCGGACGCGGTGAAGGCCCGCTATCTGGCCGCGACGGTCCGGGACGTCACGGTCACCCGGGCGGTGGACGGTCTGCCGCACCGGATGCTGCGCACGGAGCTGGTGGACGCACTGGAGCGGTCGGGCCGGATCCGGACGCTGGCCCACGCGGCGCGCAGGGCAGCCGGTTTCCGCCGGCTGTCGGGCCTCACCTGGCGGCAGCTGATCCGGGACGGCCTGGCCACGAGACACGGAAAGGAGCTGACCTGGAGCCAGGTGCTGCTGGCGGCGAACACGCCGATGCTGCTGAAGTCGGCGATGGTGGACGGCCGTACGGACCTGGGGGTGATGGCGTCCGGGCAGGTCGCCGGGGTGATCGACGACCTGCCGTCGTGCGCGGAGCTGGTGGAGCGGATCGAGAAGGAGGCGGAAGAGGCGCTGGCGCAACTGGCGGAGCTGACGGACTGACGGACTGACGGACTGACGGGCCCGGGCGAGCTCAAAGGCGTTCGATGATCGTCACGTTCGCCTGACCCCCGCCCTCGCACATGGACACCACCCCCAACGGCCCCCTCGCACCGCTCGGCCCCAGGGGGCCTCCCAGGCTTCGGAAGCCTGCGCCGGACTCCGTCCGCCGAACCGCGTGGCCACCCACCGCCAGTCCGGTCACACACGCTCGATGATCGTCACATTCGCCTGACCCCCGCCCTCGCACATGGACACCACCCCCAACGGCCCCCTCGCACCGCTCGGCCCCAGGGGGCCTCCCAGGCTTCGGAAGCCTGCGCCGGACTCCGTCCGCCGAACCGCGTGGCCACCCACCGCCAGTCCGGTCACACACGCTCGACGATCGTCACATTCGCCTGACCCCCGCCCTCGCACATGGACACCACCCCCAACGGCCCCCTCGCACCGCTCGGCCCCAGGGGGCCTCCCAGGCTTCGGAAGCCTGCGCCGGACTCCGTCCGCCGAACCGCGTGGCCACCCACCGCCAGTCCGGTCACACACGCTCGACGATCGTCACATTCGCCTGACCCCCGCCCTCGCACATGGTCTGGAGGCCGTAGCGGCCGCCGGTGCGTTCCAGTTCGTGGAGCAGGGTGGTCATCAGGCGGACGCCGGTCGCGCCGAGGGGGTGGCCGAGGGCGATCGCGCCGCCGTTGACGTTGACCTTCTCGGGGTCGGCGCCGGTGTCCTTCAGCCAGGCCAGGACGACGGGTGCGAAGGCCTCGTTGATCTCCACGAGGTCGATGGCGTCGATGGTCAGTCCGGTCCGGTCCAGGGCGTGGGCGGTGGCCGGGATCGGGGCGGAGAGCATGCGGATGGGGTCCTCGCCGCGCACGGAGAGGTGGTGGACGCGGGCGCGGGGGCGCAGCCCGTGGTCGCGTACGGCCCGCTCCGAGGCGAGCAGCAGGGCCGCGGCGCCGTCGGAGACCTGGGAGGAGCAGGCCGCGGTGATGGTGCCGCCGTCGAGGACGGGTTTCAGCGCGGCCATCTTCTCCAGGGAGGTGTCCCGGCGGGGGCCCTCGTCGACGGTGACCTCGCCGTAGGGGACGGTCTCGCGCGCGAAGCGGCCGGTGTCGATGGCCCGCAGCGCGCGCCGGTGCGAGCGGAGGGCGAACTCCTCCTGGTCCTCGCGGCTGATGCCCCACTGGGCGGCGATCAGCTCGGCGCCGGCGAACTGGTTGACGGGCTGGTCGCCGTAGCGGGCGCGCCAGCCGGTGCTGCCGAGGAAGGGGCCCTCGGTGAGGCCGAGGGGGGCGGCGGCCTGTCGGGAGGCGAAGGCGATGGGGATCTGGGACATGTTCTGCACCCCGCCGGCGATCACCAGGTCCTGCGTGCCGGAGAGCACGGCCTGCGCGGCGAAGTGCACGGCCTGCTGCGAGGACCCGCACTGCCGGTCGACGGTCACGCCCGGCACCTCCTCCGGGAGGCCCGCGGCCAGCCAGCAGGTGCGGGCGATGTCCCCGGCCTGCGGTCCCACCGCGTCCAGACAGCCGAAGACCACGTCCTCCACGGCGGCCGGGTCGATCCCGGCCCGCTCCACCAGCGCCGTCAGCACATGCGCGCCCAGGTCGGCCGGGTGGACCGCGCTGAGTCCTCCCCCGCGCCGCCCGACGGGCGTGCGAACCGCTTCGACGATGTAGGCCTCGGCCATGGCAACTCCCTCACAGGAAAGGGGTGTTATGCGAACGGTGTCACTCGCGTACGGCGATCCCGTCGAGCACCATCGACAGGTACTGGCGGGCGATCTCCTCCGGGCTGTGCTGTCCGCCGGGCCGGTACCAGGACGCGGCGACCCACACGGTGTCGCGGACGAACCGGTAGGTGAGGCGGACGTCCAGGTCGGCGCGGAAGACGTGCTCGGCGACCCCGCGCTCCAGCGTGGACAGCCAGGCCTTCTCGAACCGGCGCTGGGACTCGGCGAGGAACGCGAACCGGTCCTGGGCGACGAGTTGCCGGCTCTCCTTCTGATAGATGGCGACGGCCGCGCGGTGCCGGTCGATCTCGCGGAAGGACTCGGTGACGAGCGCCTCCAGCGTCTCGCGGGGCCCGCGCCCGGAGGCGAGGACGGTGTCGTAGCCGTCCCACAGCTCGTCGAGGAAGGTCCGCAGGATCTCCTCAAGCATCGACTCCTTGGAGTCGAAGTGGTAGTAGAGGCTGCCCGCGAGCATCCCGGCGTGGTCGGCGATCTTGCGGACGGTGGTGGCGTTGTAGCCGTGCTCGGCGAAGACCTCGGCGGCGGTGGTCAGGAGTTCGCCGCGCCGGGCCGCTGCCGGGGTCACCTGGGGCTTCTTCTTGGTCGGCACGGACCCATTGTGGTCCCCGCCCCGATCGGCCTAGGCATGCTGGCTGCTGACGGCCACGACCTCGCCGGTCATGTACGAGGAGTAGCCGGACGCGAGGAACACGATCACGTTGGCCACCTCCCAGGGCTCGGCGTACCGCCCGAAGGCCTCCCGCTCGGTCAGCCGCTCCAGCAGCCCGGCCGAGGTGACCTTCACCAGGTGAGGGTGCATGGCGAGGCTGGGGGCGACCGCGTTGACCCGGACGCCGTAGGCGGCGGCCTCGATCGCCGCGCACCGGGTCAGCGCCATCACCCCGGCCTTGGCGGCGGCGTAGTGCGCCTGCCCGGCCTGGGCGCGCCAGCCGACGACGGAGGCGTTGTTGACGATCACCCCGCTCCCGGTCTCCCGCATGGCCCGCAGCGCGGCGCGCGTGCACCGGAAGGTGCCGTTCAGGGTCACGTCCAGCACCCGGGACCACTGCTCGTCGGTCATGTCGACGAGGTCCGACGTCCCGCCCAGGCCCGCGTTGTTGACGACGACGTCGAGTCCGCCGTGCTCCCGTACGGCCGTGTCGAACAGGGTGCGCACCTGTGCCTCGTCGGTCACGTCGCAGGGCACCGCCGCCACCCGGCCCGGGAACTTGCGGCCCAGCTCGGTCTCGTACTCCTTCAGCCGGCGTGTGTGCGCGTCGCTGATCAGCACCCGCGCGCCCTCTTCCAGGAAGCGGTGCGCGGTCGCCCCGCCGATGCCGGCGCCGGCCGCCGCGGTGATGACGGCGGTGCGGCCCCGGAGCAGTCCGTGCCCGGCTACGTAGGCCGGGCTCTCGACGCCTGTCATAGGGCCACGCTAACCTACCAAACACTTGTTAGGGAAGCGGTGGGAGTGAGCGACGGAAGGAAGGCGACGGCGGTGGACCTGACGCACTCTCCGGCCGACGAGGAGTTCCGCGCCGAGGCCCGGTCCTGGCTCCGGGCGCATGTGCCGCGTACGCCGCTGCCGTCCCTGGAGACGGCGGAGGGCTTCGCGGCCCACCGCGCGTGGGAGGCCGAACTGGCCGCGGACCGCTGGTCGGTGGTGTCCTGGCCCGAGCGGTACGGCGGCCGGGACGCCGGTCTGCTGCGCTGGCTGGTCTTCGAGGAGGAGTACTGGGCGGCGGGCGCGCCGGGCCGGGTCGGGCAGAACGGCGTCAGCCTGCTCGCGCCGACGCTCTTCGACCACGGCACGGAGGAACAACGCGCGCGCGTGCTGCCTCCGATGGCCACGGGAGAGGTGGTCTGGGCGCAGGCCTGGTCCGAGCCAGAGGCCGGCTCGGACCTGGCCTCGCTCACCTCCCGCGCGGTCAGGACGGACGGCGGCTGGCGCTTGCGCGGCCAGAAGACCTGGTCCTCGCGGGCGGCCTTCGCGGACCGGGCCTTCGGACTGTTCCGCAGCGAGCCCGAGGCGCCGAAACCCCACCAGGGGCTCACCTACCTGATGTTCGACCTGCGGGCGCCCGGTGTCACCGTCCGCCCGATCGGCCGCCTGGACGGGAAACCGGCCTTCGCGGAGCTGTTCCTGGACGACGTGTTCGTCCCGGACGAGGACGTGATCGGCGAGCCCGGCGAGGGCTGGCGGATCGCGATGTCCACGGCGGGCGACGAACGCGGGCTCACCCTGCGCTCACCGGGCCGCTACCTCGCCTCGGCCGCCCGGCTGGCCGGGCTGTGGCGGGCGCGCGGCTGCCCGGAGCACGCACGCGCGCGCGTGGCCGATGCCCTGATCGGCGCCCGCGCCTACCAGCTGTTCACCTACGCGGCCGCCTCCCGCTTCCTGGACGGCGCCCGGATCGGCCCGGAGTCCAGCATGAACAAGGTGTTCTGGTCCGAGCTGGATCTCGCCCTGCACGAGACGGCGCTGGATCTGCTGCACGGCGAGGGCGAGCTGGCGGACACGGAGTGGGCCGAGGGGTATGTGTTCGCGCTCGCCGGGCCCATCTACGCGGGCACCAACGAGATCCAGCGTGACATCGTCGCCGAGCGGCTGCTCGGCCTGCCGAAGGGACGCCGCTGATGCGCTTCCTGCCCGACGCCGACCAGCGCGCCTTCGCCGGCTCGCTGCACGCGATGCTGACGGCCGCGGACACCCCGGCGGTGATCCGTGACTGGAGCGACGGCGACTCCAGGCGCGGGCGTGCGCTGTGGCGCAGGGTCGCGGAGGCGGGGGTGTTCGGACTCGCGGTGCCGGAGGAGCAGGACGGGCTGGGCCGACATCCGGTGGAACTGACCCTGGCTTTCGTGGAGTTGGGTCGGCATGCGGTGCCGGGCCCACTGGTGGAGACGGTCGCGGCGGCGGTGCTCCTTGCCGAGGCGCCACTCGCGAAGCGGTTCCTGCCGGGGCTCCTGGCCGGTGCGGATCTCGCCACCCTCGCGGCACCCGCCCCCCTCCCCCTCGACACCGGCCCCGCCCGCGTCACCCCGGACGCGGACACAGCCGCCGTCCCGCTCCCCCTCGACACCGACCCCGCCCGCGTCACCCCGGACGCGGACACAGCGGCCGTCCCGCTCGCCCTGGACGCCGACGCGGCCGACCTCCGCCTCGCCCTCGCCCCCGACGGACTCCACCTCGCGTCGCCCGTGGGCCAGGTGCGCCGGTCCCTCGACCCCGCCCGCCGTCTGACCCCGCTCACCCCGGACGGCGAACTCCTCGCTGCCCACCCCTCGTTCGACCTGGCCCTCACCTGGGCCCGGCTGGCCACCGCCGCCCAGGCCCTCGGCGTCGGGCTCGCGCTGCTCGACCGCACGGTGGACCACGTCCGGCGGCGCACCCAGTTCGGCGTCCCGATCGGCTCTTTCCAGGCGGTCAAGCACCGCCTGGCCGATGCCGCGACGGCCCTGGAGTTCGCGCGTCCGCTGCTGTTCGGCGCGGCGCTGTCCCTGCGCCCGGCGGACGTGGCCGCCGCCAAACTCAAGGCGTGCGAGGCGGCGTACACGACGGCACGCGCGGCGCTGCAGCTGCACGGCGCGATCGGCTACACGGCGGAGTACGACTTGTCCCTGTGGCTGACCAAGGCCCGCGCCCTGCGCACCGCCTGGGGCACGCCCGAGGAGTGCCGGGAGCTGTTTCTGGAGGACACGCTCACGGGACGAGCAGGCGCGTGAGCGCATCAAGGCCGGGGCGTGACTCAGGCGGGCGGCCGTACGATCCCGGCGGCGCGTGCGGCGGTGAGCCACTGCGGGAACTCGCCGACGAGCCGGTCGTACAGCTCGGTGTCGGACATGCGCCGGGGGTCCTGGCCGGCGTGGAAGAAGCCGGCGTTGTCCACGATCCGTGCGCCGGGCACGGGCAGCTCGTCCAGCTTCCGCAGGAAGTCGAACTGCCGGCTGTCCGGGTCGCCGAAGCCGACGAACTGCCAGAACAGCGGGAGTTTCGCCGCCTTGCACAGATAGCGCTCGGCGGCGGGCCTGCTGAGGGGGCCGCCGTCGGTCTGGAAGACGACCAGGGCGGGGGCGGTGGCGCCGCTGTCCAGGTAGTGGTCGATGACGGCGTCCATCGCCAGGTGATAGCTGGTCCTGCCCATGTGCCCGAGCCCGGCCACGATCCGCTCGACGCTGCCCTCGTGCCGGTCGAGGGCGATGTCGGTGACCGCGTCGACGTCCGTGGAGAAGAACACCACCGGCACCCGCCCGTCGTCGTCCAGGTGCGCGGACAGCCCCAGCACCCGGTCCGCGAGCGTCTGCACGCTGCCGTCCTGGTAGTACGGCCGCATGGAGCCGGAGTGGTCGACCACGAGATAGACGGCGGCGCGCAGCCTGTCCAGGCCGTGCTTGCGCAGGGACACCCCGGCGCTCTTGTACAGGCTGACCAGCGCGGGCGCGGTCTCCTCCACCGTGCGCAGACCGATCGCGGCCATGATCCCCCCTCGTGCTCGTGCCGGTGGCCGAGCCTACGTGAGGAAGGACTGCGCGCGGACATGCGACGACGCCTGCCCAGGCGTCCGGTCGGGGACAGGGCAGGCGTCGTTCAGTGTTCCGTACGCCTTTGTACGGGACGTCTGTGGCGGGACCTCAAGGTCCCTGGGGTGCCGTCAGACCGCCAGGGCGCGGTCCGTCGGGCGGATCGGGGCCGGCAGGTCGCTGGCACCGGTGAGGTGGCGGTCGACTCCGCGGGCCGCCGAGCGGCCTTCCGCGATCGCCCACACGATGAGGGACTGCCCGCGGCCGGCGTCACCGGCGACGAACACACCCGGCACGTTGGTCTGGAAGTCGGCGTCGCGGGCGATGTTACCGCGTTCGTCGAGCTCCAGGCCGAACTGCTCCACCAGGCCGTTCTCCCGGTCGGTGCCGGTGAAGCCCATGGCGAGGGTGACCAGCTGGGCCGGGATCTTGCGCTCGGTGCCCGGCTTGGAGGTCAGCTTGCCGTCGACGAACTCCACCTCGGTCAGGTGCAGCCACTGCACGTTGCCGTCCTCGTCGCCCTCGAAGTGGGTGGTGGAGACGGAGTAGACCCGCTCGCCGCCCTCCTCGTGGGCCGAGGTGACCTTGTAGAGCATCGGGAAGGTCGGCCAGGGCTGGTTGGTCGGGTGCCGCTCGTCGTTCGGGCGGGGCATGATCTCCAGCTGGGTGACGGAGGCCGCGCCCTGGCGGTGGGCGGTGCCCACGCAGTCCGCACCGGTGTCGCCGCCGCCGATGACCACGACGTGCTTGCCCTCGGCCGAGATGGGCGCCGCCACGTAGTCGCCCTCCTGGACCTTGTTCGCCAGGGGCAGGTACTCCATCGCCTGGTAGATGCCCTTGAGCTCGCGGCCCGGCACCGGCAGGTCGCGGGCGGTCGTCGCGCCGACGGCCAGGACCACGGCGTCGTACCGCTTCTTCAGGTCGGTCGCCTTGAGGTCGCGGCCGATCTCGATGCCGGTGCGGAAGCGGGTGCCCTCCGCGCGCATCTGCTCGATACGGCGGTTGATGTGCCGCTTCTCCATCTTGAACTCGGGGATGCCGTACCGGAGGAGGCCTCCGATGCGGTCCGCGCGCTCGTAGACGGCGACCGTGTGGCCGGCCCGGGTCAGCTGCTGGGCGGCGGCGAGGCCCGACGGGCCCGAGCCGATGACCGCGACGGTCTTGCCGGACAGGCGCTCCGGGATCTGCGGGGCGACGTCCCCGGTCTCCCACGCCTTGTCGATGATCGAGACCTCGACGTTCTTGATGGTGACCGGCGCCTGGTTGATGCCGAGCACACACGCCGACTCGCAGGGGGCCGGGCAGAGGCGACCGGTGAACTCCGGGAAGTTGTTGGTCGCGTGCAGCCGCTCCTGGGCGGCCGCCCAGTCCTCGCGGTAGGCGTAGTCGTTCCACTCGGGGATCAGGTTCCCCAGCGGACAGCCGTTGTGGCAGAACGGGATGCCGCAGTCCATGCAGCGGCTGGCCTGCTTGCTGATGATCGGCAGCAGGGAGCCGGGGACGTAGACCTCGTTCCAGTCCTTGACGCGCTCACCGACGGGACGGGTCTCGGCGACCTCGCGGCCGTGGTTCAGGAAGCCCTTCGGGTCAGCCATTGATCGCCGCCTCCATCATCTTCTCGGTGATCTCGGTCTCGGAAAGACCGGCTCGCTCGGCGGCGTCCTTGGCGGCGAGCACTGCCTTGTACGTGCTGGGGATGATCTTGCTGAACCGCGCCACGGCCGCGTCCCAGTCGGCGAGCAGCTTCTCGGCGACCGTCGAGCCGGTCTCCTCGGCGTGGCGGCGCACCACGTCGTGCAGCCACTGCTTGTCCGTGTCGTCCAGCGCCTCGACCGAGCCGGCGTTGCCGACGTTGACGTTGTCGCGGTCGAGGTCGATGACGTAGGCGATGCCGCCGGACATGCCCGCCGCGAAGTTGCGGCCGGTCGGGCCGAGGACGACCGCGCGACCGCCGGTCATGTACTCGCAGCCGTGGTCGCCCACGCCCTCGGAGACGACCAGCGCGCCGGAGTTGCGCACGCAGAACCGCTCACCGGTACGGCCGCGCAGGAACAGCTCGCCGCCGGTGGCGCCGTAGCCGATGGTGTTGCCCGCGATGGTCGAGTACTCGGCGAGGTGGTCGGCGGCCCGGTCCGGGCGGACGACGACACGGCCGCCGGACAGGCCCTTGCCGACGTAGTCGTTGGCGTCGCCCTCCAGGCGCAGCGTGACACCGCGCGGCAGGAACGCGCCGAAGGACTGGCCGGCCGAACCGGTGAAGGTGATGTCGATGGTGTCGTCGGGCAGGCCCGCACCGCCGAACTTCTTCGTCACCTCGTGGCCGAGCATGGTGCCGACCGTGCGGTTGATGTTGCGGATGGCGACCTGGGCGCGCACCGGCTGGGCCTCGGTGGCGTCGCCGGCGGCCAGGGCGTCGGCGGCGAGCTTGATCAGCTCGTTGTCCAGCGCCTTCTCCAGGCCGTGGTCCTGCTCGATCAGCTGGTGGCGCGCCGCGCCCTCGGGCAGGTCGGGCACGTGGAACAGCGGCTCCAGGTCCAGGCCCTGCGCCTTCCAGTGGTCGACGGCACGCTCGACGTCCAGCACCTCGGCGTGGCCGACGGCCTCCTCGATGGAGCGGAAGCCCAGCTCGGCGAGCAGCTCGCGGACCTCCTCGGCGATGAACCGGAAGAAGTTCACGACGTACTCGGCCTTGCCGGCGAAGCGGTCGCGCAGCACCGGGTTCTGGGTGGCGATGCCGACCGGGCAGGTGTCCAGGTGGCAGACGCGCATCATCACGCAGCCGGAGACGACGAGCGGCGCGGTCGCGAAACCGAACTCCTCGGCGCCGAGCAGCGCGGCGATGACCACGTCACGGCCGGTCTTCAGCTGGCCGTCGGTCTGGACGACGATCCGGTCGCGCAGCCCGTTGAGCAGCAGGGTCTGCTGGGTCTCGGCGAGGCCCAGCTCCCAGGGGCCGCCCGCGTGCTTCAGCGAGGTGAGCGGCGAGGCGCCCGTACCACCGTCGTGACCGGAGATGAGCACGACGTCCGCGTGCGCCTTGGAGACACCGGCGGCGACCGTGCCGACGCCGACCTCCGACACCAGCTTCACGTGGATACGCGCGGCCGGGTTGGCGTTCTTGAGGTCGTGGATCAGCTGAGCCAGGTCCTCGATGGAGTAGATGTCGTGGTGCGGCGGCGGGGAGATCAGGCCGACACCCGGCGTCGAGTGACGCGTCTTCGCGACCCACGGGTAGACCTTGTGCCCGGGCAGCTGGCCGCCCTCGCCGGGCTTGGCGCCCTGGGCCATCTTGATCTGGATGTCGTCCGCGTTGACCAGGTACTCCGAGGTCACGCCGAAGCGGCCGGAGGCGACCTGCTTGATCGCCGAGCGGCGCGCCGGGTCGTACAGGCGCTCCGGGTCCTCGCCGCCCTCACCGGTGTTGGACTTGCCGCCCAGCTGGTTCATGGCGATGGCGAGGGTCTCGTGCGCCTCCTTGGAGATGGAGCCGTACGACATGGCGCCCGTGGAGAAGCGCTTGACGATCTCGCTCACCGGCTCGACCTCGTCGACGGAGATCGACGGGCGGTCGGACTTGAAGCCGAAGAGACCGCGGAGCGTCATGAGCCGCTCGGACTGCTCGTTCACCCGCTCGGTGTACTTCTTGAAGATGTCGTAGCGAGCGGAGCGCGTGGAGTGCTGGAGGCGGAAGACCGTCTCCGGGTCGAACAGGTGCGGCTCGCCCTCGCGGCGCCACTGGTACTCGCCGCCGATCTCCAGCGCGCGGTGCGCGGGAGCGATGCCGGAGGCCGGGTAGGCCTTGGCGTGGCGGGCGGCGACCTCCTGGGCGATGACGTCGATGCCGACGCCGCCGATCTTGGTGGCCGTGCCGTTGAAGTACTTCTCGACGAAGGCCTCGTCCAGGCCGACGGCCTCGAAGACCTGGGCGCCGCGGTAGGAGGCGACGGTGGAGATGCCCATCTTCGACATGACCTTCAGCACGCCCTTGCCCAGGGCGTAGATCAGGTTCTTGATGGCCTTCTCGGGCTCGATGCCGTTGAGGAAGGTGCCGGCGCGCAGCAGGTCCTCGACCGACTCCATCGCCAGGTACGGGTTGACGGCGGCGGCGCCGAAGCCGATCAGCAGGGCGACGTGGTGGACCTCGCGGACGTCACCGGCCTCGACCAGCAGGCCCACGTGGGTGCGCTGCTTGGTGCGGATGAGGTGGTGGTGGACGGCCGCGGTGAGCAGCAGCGACGGGATCGGCGCGTGCTCGGCGTCGGAGTGGCGGTCCGACAGGACGATCAGGCGGGCGCCGTTGTCTATGGCGGCGTCGGCCTCGGCGCAGATCTCGGCGATGCGCGCGGCGAGGCTGTCACCGCCGCCGCTCACCCGGTACAGACCGGACAGGGTCGCGGCCTTGAAGCCGGGCATGTCGCCGTCTGCGTTGATGTGGATGAGCTTGGCCAGCTCGTCGTTGTCGATCACCGGGAAGGGCAGGGTGACCGAGCGGCAGGAGGCGGCCGTCGGGTCCAGCAGGTTGCCCTCCGGGCCCAGCGAGCTGCGCAGCGAGGTGACCAGCTCCTCGCGGATCGCGTCCAGCGGCGGGTTGGTGACCTGCGCGAACAGCTGGGTGAAGTAGTCGAAGAGCAGCCGCGGGCGCGCGGAGAGAGCGGCGATCGGGCTGTCGGTGCCCATCGAGCCGATCGGCTCGGCGCCCGTCTTGGCCATCGGCGCGAGGATGACGCGCAGCTCCTCCTCGGTGTACCCGAAGGTCTGCTGGCGGCGGGTGACCGAGGCGTGGGTGTGGACGATGTGCTCGCGCTCGGGCAGGTCGCCCAGCTCGATCTCGCCGGCCTCCAGCCACTCGGCGTACGGCTTCTCGGCGGCGAGGGTCGCCTTGATCTCGTCGTCCTCGATGATGCGGTGCTCGGCGGTGTCGACGAGGAACATCTTGCCGGGCTGCAGGCGGCCCTTGCGGACGACCTTGGCCGGGTCGATGTCGAGGACGCCGACCTCGGAGCCGAGGACGACGAGGCCGTCGTCGGTGACCCAGTAGCGGCCGGGGCGCAGACCGTTGCGGTCGAGCACGGCGCCGACCTGGGTGCCGTCGGTGAAGGTGACGCAGGCCGGGCCGTCCCAGGGCTCCATCATCGTGGAGTGGAAGTTGTAGAAGGCGCGGCGGTCCGGGTCCATGGAGTCGTGGTTCTCCCACGCCTCCGGGATCATCATCAGCACGGAGTGCGGCAGCGAACGGCCGCCCAGGTGCAGCAGCTCCAGGACCTCGTCGAAGGAGGCGGAGTCGGAGGCGTCCGGGGTGCAGACCGGGAAGATGCGGTCGAGGGCGCCGTCGCCGAACAGGTCGGAGACCAGCTGCGACTCACGGGCGCGCATCCAGTTGCGGTTGCCCTTGACGGTGTTGATCTCACCGTTGTGCGCGACGAAGCGGTACGGGTGCGCGAGCGGCCACGACGGGAAGGTGTTCGTGGAGAAGCGCGAGTGGACGAGCGCGACCGCGGAGCCGAAGCGGCGGTCGGACAGGTCCGGGAAGAAGGGCTCCAGCTGGCCGGTGGTCAGCATGCCCTTGTAGACGATCGTGCGGGCGGAGAGCGACGGGAAGTAGACACCGGCCTCCCGCTCGGCGCGCTTGCGCAGCACGAAGGCCTTGCGGTCCAGCGTGATGCCCTCGCTGGCGCCGTCGGTGACGAAGATCTGCCGGAAGACCGGCATGGTGGAGCGGGCGGTGGCGCCCAGCAGCTCCGGGGCGACCGGGACCGTGCGCCAGCCGAGGACCGTCAGGCCCTCCTCGCCGGCGATCGTCTCGATCTTCGAGACGGCGTCCTCGGTGCCCTCCTCCGGCAGGAAGGCGATGCCTACCGCGTACGAGCCCGCCGCGGGAAGGTCGAATCCGGCCACCTCACGGAAGAAGGTGTCGGGCACCTGGGAGAGGATGCCGGCGCCGTCGCCCGAGTCGGGCTCGGAGCCGGTGGCACCGCGGTGCTCCAGGTTGCGCAGGACCGTGAGGGCCTGTTCGACCAGCGTGTGGGACGCCTCGCCGGTGAGGGTGGCGACGAAACCGACACCACAGGCGTCGTGTTCGTTGCGGGGGTCGTACATACCCTGCGCAGCAGGGCGAGCATCCATGAAGGACCAGTTCTGGCCATTCGCGGAGTGCTGGGACGGCTGGCGCGGCGTACGCATCGGCTCTCCCGTCGTCGTCATGTGGCATGTGGCAGGTGCCGAGGGACGACGTTGGCCCTCTGCGTGTGACTCAAAATTTCGTGCAGGTTACATGATGGAGCGGTTCTCGGGAACCGGATACTCCGTTCCAACATGCGGACGCCACGGGGTACATGGCAGAGGCGCCGCACGGTGACGGCGGGTGCCGCGCGCGGCGGCGGGGTGCCGCGCGTGGCGGCGACATAGGTGGGGACCGTCGGGGACAAGATCGGTCAGATCGGCGTCCGACGGCCCGAGGGGGCGGGGGGAGCGTCGTCACTCACCCCGCGGGGGTGCGGCAGGCGTCATTGCCCGCAGCGCTTACGGCTCATGCCCGGTCGTCAAGCACTCGAAACCAGGGGGTAACGGGTATTTATGCGGCCCATCGCATAAGTACCGGTCGCGCTATCCTACGGCCGTTCCGAACAGGCTGCCCAGGGCGTACGTCACACCGGCCGCCGCCCCACCGAGCGCGAGCTGACGCAATCCGCTGTACCACCAGGTCCGCGCGGTCACCTTGGCCACCACGGCACCGCAGCCGAAGAGGCCGGCGAGGGCCAGCAGCAGGGCCGGCCACAGCGCGGTCGCGCCGAGCAGGTACGGCAGCACGGGCAGCAGCGCGCCGAGGGCGAAGGACCCGAAGGACGACACGGCGGCGACCAGCGGCGACGGCAGGTCGCCGGGGTCGATCCCCAGCTCCTCGCGGGCGTGGATCTCCAGCGCCTGCTCGGGATCCTTGGACAGCTGCCGGGCGACTTCACGGGCCAGCTCGGGCTCCACGCCACGGGCGACGTACAGTGCTGCGAGCTCGTCCTCCTCGTCCTGCGGGTGCTTGCGCAGCTCACGGCGCTCGACGTCGAGCTCGGCCTCGACCAGCTCGCGCTGGGAGGCGACGGAGGTGTACTCGCCGGCGGCCATCGAGAAGGCGCCGGCGGCGAGTCCCGCGAGCCCGGTGATGACGATGGTCTGCTGGCTCACGGCCCCGCCGGCCACCCCGGTCATCAGGGCGAGGTTGGAGACGAGGCCGTCCATGGCGCCGAAGACGGCGGGGCGCAGCCAGCCGCCGTTGACGTCGCGGTGCGTGTGGTTGTCGCGGTGCGCCACGTGCAGCGCGGCCTCGGTTTCGATAATGGCCATCGGAGCCCCCGGGATAGCTTAGCCAAAGCTAACTTTGGACGAGTTCTACTTTTCGACAACACAGAAGGTACGCCGCCGCTTCCCTTCCCGCCAGCAAGGAGAGGCTGGGCTAACCTGCGGCTTTACTTACTTTGCTCATCCGTGCCTGTCTCTGCTCAGATGCCAAGTGGGTGACACGGACGGCCGGGAGGCACGCGGGGCGACGCTCCGGGGGACAGATCCGCAAAGGATCCGCGTGATCCCGCTGAAGGATCCGCGTGATCCCGCTGAAGGATCCGTGTGATCCCGCTGGAGGATCCGCGTGATCCCGCTGGAGGAGGCTGAGGAGGCCGCCCATGGCATCGATCGCCCGAACTCCCCCGGTCCCCGCACCCGGCGACGCCAGGGCCGGACTGCGCGAACGGGCACGCGGCGCGCTGCTCGGCCTCGCCGTGGGCGATGCGCTGGGCGCGCCGGCGGAGAACCTCAAGCCCTCCGAGATCCGCGCCCGCTGGGGCCGCATCACCGGTTACGTCACCGAGGACCCCTGCGGCACGGACGACACGGAGTACGCGATCTTCTCGGGCCTCCTCCTGGCCCGGCACGGCTCGGCGCTCACCCCGGCCCAGGTGGAGGCGGCCTGGCACGAGTGGATCGCCGACCGGGCCGAGGGCCCCTTCCGGGGCGCGGGCTTCAGCGAGCGCGGCACGCTGGAGAACCTGCGCCGCGGTCTGGCGGTCCCCATCTCCGCGCAGCACCGCCACGCGTGGAGCGACGGCCTGGCGATGCGGGCGGCCCCCTTCGGCGTCTTCGCCGCCGGCCGGCCCGCCGAGGCGGCCCGGCTGGTCGCCATCGACGGCCAGGTCAGCCACGAGGGCGAGGGCATCTACGGCGGCCAGGCGGTGGCGGCGGGCGTGGCGGCGGCGATGGCGGGAGCGCCGGTGGCCGTGGTGATCGCCTCCGCCCTCGCGGTGGTCCCGGACGACTCCTGGACGGCCCGCTCCCTGCGGCGCGCGGTGGCCGTGGCCCACCGTGGCGAACGCGCGGTCCGCTCCGCGGTGGTCATCGGCGGCTACCCCTGGACCGACCTGGCCCCCGAGGCGGTCGCCCTCGCCTTCGGCGCGTACGCGGCGGCCGACGGCGACTTCCGGGAGGCGGTGCTCACGGCGGTCAACATGGGCCGGGACGCGGACACGACGGCGGCGGTGGCAGGCGCCCTCTCCGGCGCAACCCAGGGCGTCTCGGCGATCCCCCCGGCCTGGGCCGCCGCCATCGGCCCGGCCCGCGGCCGCTGCCTGCCGTCGATGGCGGGCCATCACGTACTGGAGGTGGCGGAGCTGCTGGTACCGGAGGAGGGCGGGAAGTGGCGGGCAGGGGTCGTACTCCCGGGCTCGCTGCCGGACGGAGTGACGCGGGCGGAGGCCGTCACAGGGACGCGCCGGGAGCCGACGGCGGAGGCGGGTCAGAGGGGTGCGGGGCTGGGACATGCGGCACCGCAGGCCGACCGTCCGGAGGCAGGCCAGGCGGCAACAACACCGGAAGCCGGCCGACCGAAGGCAGGACAGGCGGCAGCAACACCGGAAGTCGACCGTCCGCAGGCAGGACAGGCGGCAGCAACACCCGAGACCGCCCAGCCGCAAGCGGAACAGGTGGCAACAACACCGGAAGCCAGCCGGCCGGCAGCGGAACAGGGCAGAACAGCACCGAAGACTGGCCGGTCGGGGGCACCGCCGGGAAGCCGGCCGAACCGGAAAACCGGACAAGCTCCGGCGGGCGTGGCCATGTGGCCATCAGCGGCCCGCATCACCGGCGCGCCCCAAACGCCCACCCCACACCCCACCGAAACCACCCCACCGCAAACGGAGACCCCACACCCCACCGAAACCACCCCACCCCCGAAACCCGCCTCCGACCCCACACCGGCCCAGCCCCACCCGCCCACCTCCCCACCGACCGAGTCGGGCAGGCGGGCGGACAGGCGGAATCGGCTGGTTGGTGCGGGGAACCCCGGGTACGCGGAAGCGGAGGGCCGGAAATGACAGGACGTCGTATCGAGGGGCTCCTGCTCGGGCTTGCCGCAGGTGACGCCGCGGGCTGGCCTGCCGCCCGGCACCGGGCCGGCCGGATGCCCGAGTGGACCCGCCGCCTCACCCGTGAGCTGGACACCTTCGCGGAGCAGAACGCCACCACCACACTCCCGGTGCCGATCGCCCTCAACCAACCGCCCGAACCCCTCCGCCTCGGCCCCTCCGACGACGCCGAGTGGGCCGCCTTCGCCGCGGAGGCGGTGCTGCGGGCCGGCGACGACGACGTCCTCGGCGACCTCAGCCGAGAGCGCCGTACCCGCGCGGCCATCGACCTCACCTGGACCGCCGTGGCCGCGGAAGTCGCCGCCGCGGCGGACCGCGCGCCCGAGATCGAGTCGGCCGTCCTCCCGCTGCGCGCCCGCATCTCCGTCCGGGCCGGCCTCGGCAATCTCGCCGCCGGCCTGCGCCCGCCCGCCACCGGCCACGACAACCCGCACTACTTCGACGACGCGGCCTGCGTGCGCGCCTGTGTGCTCGCCGTCGCCCACCCCGGCGACCCCGAACGTGCCGCCGCCCTCGCCGAGTTCGACGCCCGCTACACCCAGGACGGCGACGGCGTGCACGGCGCCCGCGCGATGGCCGCGGCACTCGCGCTCGCTCTCACCGGCGCCGGCACCGACACCTGCGTGGCCGCCGCGCTCGCCGAACTCCCGGCCGACACGGAGATCGGCCGCAACACCCGCCACGCGCTCGCCCTCGCCGAGGACACCGACTCCGCCTTCGCCCTCGTCCCGCTCCTGGAGCACCAGATCGTCGACCACGTCTACAGCTACGGCATCGCCGCCGCCGAGACCGTCCCGGTCGCCCTCGCCCTGGCCACCGCGTCCGGCGGCCGGATCGAGGCGGCCGTACCCGCCGCCGCCTGCCTGTCCCGCGTCGCCGACTCCGCCCCCGCCCTCGCCGGCGCGCTCACCGGAGCGCTCGGCGGCGCCGCCGCCATCCCGCAGACCTGGCGGGACGCCTGCCGCACCCTCTCCGGCTGCACCCTGCCCCGCCTCACCGGCACCGACCTGGTGGAACTCGCCGGACTCCTGGAAGCCGCACAACCGGCCCGCCCAGGAGGATGATTCGGGGCATGACGCCCAAGGGTCCCCATGCGCCCACAGAAGATGAGCTGAGCCGCAAAACAGCCGCAAGCAGCGAAAGCTGCCCCGTCGGCCTCGACGAACGCATCACCCGCGCCCTCGTCGGAGCCGCCGTCGGCGACGCCCTCGGCGGCCCGGTCGAGGGGTACTCCCCCGAGCAGATCGCCGAGCGCCACGGCGGCCGGGTCCACGGCATCGTCAGCCCCTGGCACGGCGAGGACTGGCGCACCGCCCGCCCGATCGCGCCGTATCACAAGGGCGACGGCCATGTCACCGACGACACCCTGATGACGCATGCGCTGATCCGGGTCTACGACCGCGTCCGCGACCACCTCGACGCGTACGCCGTCGCCGAGCACCTGGTCCCGGACCTGATGACCAACCCCCGCTGGATCCCGGAGCTCCAGGCCGAGGCCCTGCCCCTGCACCGCCTCTTCCTCGCCGAGAAGTGGCTGGTCGCCCGGCTCGCCTACGGTCACGCCGACCCCCGGGAGGCCGGCGTCGGCAACATCGTCAACTGCGGTGCGGCGATGTACATGGCCCCCGTCGGCCTGGTCAACGCGGCCCACCCGGCCGCCGCGTACGCCGAGGCACTGGACATCGCCGGTGCGCACCAGTCGTCGTACGGCCGGGAGGCGGCCGGAGTCCTCGCCGCGGCCGTCGCCGCCGCGGCCGCCCCGGGCGCGACCCCCGACTCGGTCGTCGCCGCCTGTCTGAGCCTGGCGAAGGACGGCACGCGCGAGGCGATCGAGAAGGTGTGCGAAGTCGCCGTACGGCACCGGGACTTCGAGTCGGCTCTACAGCCGCTGCGCGCGGCGGTCGCCCCGTACGACACCGTCGGCCCGGACTACCGCGCGCCCTCCCTCGCCGCCCGCCGCCCCTCCCGGCTGCACGCCATCGAGGAACTGCCCGTCGCGCTCGGCATGGTGCTGGTCGCCGGCGGCGACTACCGGCACGCCGTGCTCGGCGCGGTCAACTACGGCCGGGACTGCGACTCGATCGCCACGATGGCCGGTGCCCTCGCGGGCGCCCTCGGTTCCCCTGTCCCGGAGGAGTGGGCGAAGACGGTGGCCGAGGCCAGCCGCCTGGACCTGTGGACGCCGGCCCGCACACTCACCGAGGTCACGCGGGAGATCTTCGCGGCGGACGTGCGCCGCCGCCGCGCCCACGAGCGGGCCTTCGCGGCACTCGGAGGCACCGCATGCTCCGACTGACCTGGGTCCAGCCGGAGGACCTGCTGGGGCACGAGCTCCGCCAGGCCCGTCTGGACGGCCGCGAGCCGTCGGCGATCGAGGCCCGCTGGCGCGCGGCGGGCGGCCCGGACGCGCCCGAGCGGGCGGGGGCCTCCCCGCACCGCGCGTCCCGCTATCTGCGTCTGCTGGCAGAGGATCTGCTGGACGAACTGGCCGATCTGCCGAGCAGGTTGATGGAGGACGAGCCGACGGACCTGGAGAAGATCAAGTCCCTGTGCGCCCACTGGCCGGCCACCCCTGTGCGCCGCCGCGGCCCCGACCCGACCGCCCTCGAAGCCGCCTGGCTCGGCCGGGCCATCGGCTGTCTGCTCGGCAAGCCCGTCGAGAAACTGTCCCTCGACGGCATCCGTGCCCTCGCGGGGGCCGCCGGCAACTGGCCGCTCACCACCTACTTCACCGCCGTCGGCGTACCCGGAGACCTCCTCGCCGCCCACCCCTGGAACCGCCGCTCGGCCGCCACCTCCCTCGCCGAGAACATCGACGGGATGCCGGAGGACGACGACCTCAACTACCCCCTCCTCAACCTCCTGCTCCTCCAGCGCCACGGAAGGTCCTTCACGACCATGGACGTGGCCCGGCTCTGGCTGGACGAGCTTCCGCCCGGCCGCGTCTTCACGGCCGAGCGCATCGCCTACCGCAATCTCCTGACCGGCATCGAGCCCCCGCACACGGCCCGGCACCGCAACCCCTTCCGCGAGTGGATCGGCGCCCTGATCCGCGCCGACGTGCACGGCTGGACCAACCCCGGCGACCCGGCTGCGGCGGCCGAACAGGCGTACCGCGACGCGGTGTTGACCCACACCGCCAACGGCGTCTACGCGGCGATGTTCACGGCCGCCGTCATCGCCGTCGCGGCCACCGGCAGTCACGACGTCCACGCCTGCCTGCGCGCCGGCCGCGGGGTGATCCCGCCTCGCTCCCGGCTCGCGAAGGCGATCGACCGCGCCATTCAACTGGCCACGCATCACAGCGACTTCACCGACGTCGTCGATGAACTCCACGCCACCTACGCCCCCGCCCATCACTGGGTCCACGCGATCCCCAACACCGCCCTGACCGTCGCCGCCCTCACTCACGCGGACGGCGACTTCGGCGGGTCCATCTGCCATGCGGTGTCGGGGGGTTGGGACACCGACTCGAACGGTGCCACGGCCGGCAGCGTCGCCGGTCTGCTCGCGGGCGGCCCGGCGGCGCTCCCCGAGCACTGGCGAGCCCCGCTGAAGAACCGGCTCGCCAGCACCGTCGCCGACTTCGACGGCACCGGCTTCGACACCCTCGCCCACCTCACCCATCTGGAGACGGCCCGCCCATGACCCACATCGTCGTCCTCGGCAGCACCAACATGGACCTCGTCACCTACGTCACGAAGGCCCCGCAGCGCGGCGAGACCGTGACCGGACGGGAGTTCCGTACGATCCCCGGCGGCAAGGGCGCCAACCAGGCGATCGCCGCGGCCCGCGCCGGCGCAACCGTCTCGATGATCGGCGCGGTCGGCAACGACGCCTTCGGCCAGCGCATGCGCGAGACCCTCGAACACTCCGGCGTGGACACCGACTTCCTGCGCACGGTCGAGGGCCACTCCGGGACCGCGCACATCGTGGTGGACGACGAGGGTGGCAACGCGATCGTCGTGATCCCCGGCGCGAACGGCACCGTCGACCATCTCTCCCCCGGCGACGAGGGCGTGATCGCCTCCGCCGACGCGCTGCTGCTGCAGCTGGAGATCCCGATGGCGGCCGTCGTCGCGGGCGCGCAGGCGGCCCGCCGGCATGGGGTCCGTACGGTCCTCACCCCGTCCCCCGCCCAGCCGCTGCCGCCCGAACTCCTCGCCGCGACCGAGCTGTTGGTGGCCAACGAGTACGAGGCGATCACCCTCACCGGCCGCACCGACCCGCGCGAGGCCGCCGCCGCCCTGCTGGACCTGGTGCCGGAGATCGTCGTCACCCTGGGCGCGACCGGCAGCCTGTACCGGGCCCGGGGTGCCGAGCCACTCGTGGTCCCGGCGCCGCGGGTGACCGCCGTCGACTCCACGGGTGCCGGGGACACCTTCGTCGGCGCGCTCGCGGTGGCCCTCGCCGAGGAGAAACCGGTGCGGGAGGCCCTGTCCTGGGCGGCCGCCGCCGCGGCGATCTCCGTCCAGCGGGAAGGGGCATCGGCGTCGATGCCGTACCGCCCGGAGATCGAGGCCCAGTACCACGCATGAGTACGACGGCTTCGCCGCTGACCGTTCTGCGGGTGCTGGACCTCGCGGCCCTCTTCGCCGGCCCGACCCGTCCCGGGGACACGGTCCGGCCCGGCATGGGGTCGGGATGTGGTGGAAGCTGCTCGGCCGCACCAGGCGTGCCCCCACCCTCGCCCTGTCCACGCCCGGCGGTCGGGCCACCCTGCTCCGGCTCGTCCAGAGCGCCGACGTGGTGATCGGGAACTTCCGCCCGGGGACCCTGGAGACGTGGAACCTGGGCTGGGACGAAGTGCCGGCCGCCGAGTCACGGTCGGCCCGACCGAACGGCTGACCCGGCCCCCGGACGTCACGAGACCCGGCGGAACCGTGGTTCGCGACCGGCGCGGGCCGGGCCGCCCACGCCGGCGTCCTGGACGAGGCGGTCGGCTCCGCGATCGCCGCCCGTCCCCGTGGCGAGGTGCCGGCGGCCTTCGAGCAGACGGAGGCCGCCGTCGCCCCGGTCCAGGACATCCGGGAGGTCCGGGCCGACCCCCGGTACCAGGTGCTGGGCGCGATCACCACGGTCCCCGATCCCGAAGTGGGCCCGCCGCGCATTCGGAACGTGATCTTCCGGTTCTCCGCGACCCTGGGCGCGATCCGCTGGACCGGCCGTCATCGAGCACACCCACGCCGTCGCCACCGCGCACCCCGCCCTGCGGGGCATCGCCCTCGGCGAGGCGGATCTCCGGGCCGGCCTCGGGCTACGAGCCGACGCGGGCCTCGACCGGCCGCGCTCCCGGTGCCGGCGGAAGCCGGCGCCGACTTGCGAGAGCTGAGCACATATGCCAAGGGCGCCCGGATCTTCCGGGCGCCCTCGCGTCGCACAAGCAGCCGTCAGGTCTTCGTCGTCCCCGACTCGGCCTCGTCCTTCGCCTCCACGGCATCGGGCTCGGCCTTGTCCTCGCCCTCGCCCTCGGCGGCAGCAGCGTCCGCATCGGCACCGGGTGTCTCGGCAACAGCCTCGGGAGCCTCGGGTTCGACCACGGCTTCCCTGCCGGGCCGCATCCTCGACGACACCACCATGTACGTCACCGCCAGCAGGAACACGATCATCGCGGTCCAGTCGTTGAGGCGGAGGCCCAGGATGTGGTGGGCGTCGTCCACGCGCATGTACTCGATCCAGCCGCGGCCCACGCAGTACGCGGCGACGTACAGGGCGAACGCCCGGCCATGGCCCAGCTTGAAGCGGCGGTCGGCCCAGATCACCAGGAAGCCCACGCCGATGCACCACAGGGACTCGTACAGGAAGGTCGGGTGGTAGTAGCCCGGCACCCGGCCGCCCTCGGAGGAGGTGATGTGCAGTGCCCACGGAACGTGCGTCTCGCGGCCGTACAGCTCCTGGTTGAACCAGTTGCCCCAGCGGCCGATGGCCTGTGCGAACGCGATGCCGGGCGCGACGGCGTCGGCGTACGCGGGCATCGGGACGCCCCGGCGGCGCGCGCCGATCCACGCGCCGAGCGCGCCGAGCGCGATGGCGCCCCAGATCCCCAGGCCGCCCTGCCACACCTTGAAGGCGTCCACCCAGTCACGACCCTGGCTGAAGTACAGCTCGTAGTCCGTGATCACGTGGTACAGCCGGCCGCCGACCAGGCCGAACGGTACGGCCCAGACCGCGATGTCGGCGACCGTGCCGGCCCGCCCGCCCCGGGCGATCCAGCGCTTGTTGCCGAGCCAGACGGCGACGAAGACGCCGATGATGATGCAGAAGGCGTAGCCGCGCAGCGGGATGGGGCCGAGGTACAGCACCCCGCGCGACGGGCTGGGAATGTAGGCAAGTTCCATGGCAAGTCCGACGCTACCGTGCCGGGCCGTGGGGACGGCAAGCAGCCCGGCTACGGGTCCATAACGGGGGCGCACGGAAAGGGCCGGTGGGGCGCCTATTTCCGGTCGGCCGCCTCCACCATCTGCTTGAGCTTGGCCGGGGTCATGCTCTGGTCCTGGGCGATGTTCTTCCCGCCGAACAGGACCGTGGGTGTGCCCGTCAGGCCGGCGGACTGGAAGGCCTTGTGGGACTTGTTCACCCAGGCGTCGTGGGTGCCGTCGTTCACGCACTTCTGGAAGGCGGACGTGTCGAGACCGCCCACCTTGCCGGCGAGATCGATCAGCTTGGCGTTGTCGCTGTACGCGTCGTCGGTCTCTTTCGGCTGGTTCGTGTACAGCACGTCGTGGTAGTCGCGGAACTTTCCGGCGTCCTGGGCGCAGGCCACGGCGTTGGCGCCGCGCAGGGAGCCGGTGCCGCCGAGGTTGCCGTCGATCAGGCGGACCAGGTGGTACTCGATTCTGAGCTTGCCCGCGTCGACCAGTTCGTGGAGCGTCGGGCGGTAGGCGATCTCGAAGGCCTGGCAGGCCGGGCAGCGCATGTCCTCCCAGACGGTGAGCGTCGACTTGGCGCTGTCCTTGCCGACCGGGATCGCGAGGCTGTCCTTGCCCTGCGCGCCCGAGGGCGCCACGACCGGGCCCGCCTTCTCGCCGCCCTTGTTCTTGCCGGCATTCGCGGCGAGCACACCGATCACCGCCGCGAGGCCGAGGACGCAGACCACGCTCGCGCTCACGATCAGCGTGCGCCGCCGCCTCTCCGAGGCCTTCTGCTTCTCGCGCTCGACCGCCAGCCGCTCCCGGGCGCTGCGCTTTCCGTCATGGTTCTTCTGGCTCACACCCCCAGAACGAACCGGGGAGGCGCAGCGCGCCTCCCCAGCCTGAGGTCCACCCGTTCGAGTGACCGAATGTTCCGTATTACTGACGGTTCACGAAAGGCTCACCGACGGTTACGCCTGTCCGCGCACACCCTTCGCCAGCTCCCCGGCCAGCTCGCGGACCGCCGTGAGGCCCGCCGCGTGGTCGGAGGCGTCCAGCATCCGCTTCACGAACGCCGAGCCGACGATGACACCGTCGGCGAAGCCGGCCACCTCGGCGGCCTGGGCCGCGTTGGAGACGCCGAGGCCGACGCAGACGGGCAGCTCGGTGCCGGTGGCGCGGGTGCGCTCGACCAGGTTCTGTGCCTGCGCGCCGACCGACTCGCGGGTGCCGGTGACGCCCATCAGCGAGGCGGCGTAGACGAAGCCGCTGCCCGCCGCGGTGATCTGGGCGAGCCGCTCGTCCTTGCTGCTCGGCGCCACGACGAAGACCGTCGCGAGGCCGTGCTTCTCGGCGTGCTCCCTCCACAGCGCCGACTCCTGCACGGGCAGGTCGGGCAGGATGCAGCCCGCGCCGCCCGCCTCGGCCAGCTCGGCGGTGAAACGCTCGACGCCGTAGCGGTCGATGGGGTTCCAGTACGTCATGACGAGGACGGGCTTGCCGGTGGCCTCGTGGGCCTCCTTGACCGTCCGCATGACGTCCGCGATCTTGACGCCGCCGCGCAGGGCGATGTCGTCGGCGGTCTGGATGACGGGGCCGTCGAGGACGGGGTCGCTGTGCGGCAGACCGACCTCCACGACGTCCGCCCCGCCGTCGAAGACGGCCTTGATCGCCTCGATGCCGCCGTCCACGGTCGGGAACCCGGCCGGGAGGTAGGCGATGAGCGCGGAGCGGCCCTCGGCCTTGGCGGCCGCGAGGGTGTCCGACAGCAGCTGGATCTTCCCGCTCACTTGGCGTCCCCCTCGATCTCGGCGGTGTCGGCCGCGTCGGCGGCGACCGCGGCGTCGGTGTCGTACAGCCCGAAGTAGCGCGCGGCGGTGTCCATGTCCTTGTCGCCGCGGCCGGAGAGGTTGACGACGATCAGGCCGTCCTTGCCCAGCTCCTTGCCGACCTCCAGGGCGCCGGCCAGGGCGTGGGCGCTCTCGATGGCCGGGATGATGCCCTCGGTGCGCGACAGCAGGCGCAGGGCCTGCATGGCCGCGTCGTCGGTGACCGCGCGGTACTCGCCGCGGCCCGAGTCCTTCAGGTAGGAGTGCTCGGGGCCGATGCCCGGGTAGTCCAGGCCCGCCGAGATCGAGTACGGCTCGGTGATCTGGCCTTCCTCGTCCTGGAGCACGTAGGACCGGGAGCCGTGCAGGATGCCGGGCTCGCCGGCGGTGAGGGTGGCCGCGTGCTCGCCGGTCTCGATGCCGTGCCCCGCGGGCTCGCAGCCGATGAGGCGGACGGAGGTGTCCGGGAGGAAGGCGTGGAAGAGGCCGATGGCGTTGGAGCCGCCGCCGACGCAGGCGATCGCGGCGTCGGGCAGCCGGCC
Organism: Streptomyces camelliae; assembly: GCF_027625935.1. NCBI lineage: Bacteria > Bacillati > Actinomycetota > Actinomycetes > Kitasatosporales > Streptomycetaceae > Streptomyces > Streptomyces camelliae. Next base: position 6,762,984 of record NZ_CP115300.1, on the reverse strand, counting down.
GGCGCGCTCCAGGAGCTGCCGGCGGGCCTCCACACCGATCACGCGGTGGAAGTCGCGGACCATGGCCGGGAAGGGGTGCGGGCCGGCGACGGTACCGAAGAGGTAGTGGGTGTGGTCGACGTTGGCGACCCAGTCGCGGAACGCCTCGTTGATGGCGTCCTTCAGCGTGCGGCTGCCGGACTTCACCGCGACGACCTCGGCGCCGAGCATGCGCATGCGGGCCACGTTCAGGGCCTGGCGCTTGGTGTCGACCTCGCCCATGTAGATGGTGCAGTCGAGGCCGAACAGGGCGCAGGCGGTGGCGGTGGCGACGCCGTGCTGGCCCGCGCCGGTCTCCGCGATCACGCGGGTCTTGCCCATCCGCTTGGTGAGCAGGGCCTGGCCGAGGACGTTGTTGATCTTGTGGGAGCCGGTGTGGTTGAGGTCCTCGCGCTTGAGGAAGATCCGGGCGCCGCCGGCGTGCTCGGCGAAACGGGGGACCTCGGTGAGCGCCGACGGGCGGCCGGTGTAGTTGACCATCAGGTCGTCGAGCTCTCGGGCGAACTCGGGATCGTGCTTGGCCTTGTCGTACTCGACGGCGACCTCGTCCACGGCGGCGACGAGGGCCTCCGGGATGAACTTGCCGCCGAACACGCCGAAGTAGCCTTCGGCGCTCGGCACCTGGCCGGTGGGGTCAGGGAAGAAGAAATTGCTGGGCATGCCAGAACCTCACGGTGAGTGTGCGTGAAAAGACACTGTTCGCCGTGGGGGCGGAGCTTGTCGTACGACCTCAGGCCGTGTGTGGGTCGCGCCCACGCGACGGAGTCGCACCGTCGGATACAGCCCCGCGCCCCTTCGGGGCGCGCTGCCATCGACGTCCGTTCACCTGCCCAGGCTCGTCACCGATGACATAACGCACGCGACGACCGTGAACGCGCCTCGCCGGCGCTCGGCAGCCCCTTGGGCGGCAGCCGCGCGCCAGGCGGGCGTAGCGGTCCACGGTCGTCACGGTGAGAGTCATCGGTGTCAGCCTACCGGGTGATCAGCTCCGGCCGTGGCGCAGTGCGGGGTGTTCGCCCGCGGCGACCAGGTCGGCGACGGCGGTCTTCGGGTCGCGGCCGGTGACGAGGGACTCGCCGACCAGGACCGCGTCGGCGCCCGCGTTGGCGTAGGCGATCAGGTCGTGCGGGCCGCGGACGCCGGACTCGGCGACCTTGACGATGTGGTCCGGGATCTCCGGGGCGACCCGCTCGAAGGTGGTGCGGTCGACCTCAAGCGTCTTCAGGTTGCGCGCGTTGACGCCGATCACCTTGGCGCCCGCGTCCACGGCCCGCTCGACCTCGTCCTCGTCGTGGACCTCGACGAGCGGGGTGAGGCCGATGGAGACCGCGCGCTCGATCAGCGACTCCAGGGCCGGCTGCTCCAGGGCGGCGACGATCAGCAGCGCGAGGTCGGCGCCGTACGCGCGGGCCTCCCACAGCTGGTACGACGTGACGATGAAGTCCTTGCGCAGCACCGGGATGTCCACGCGCGCGCGGACGGCCTCCAAGTCGGCGAGCGAGCCGCCGAAGCGGCGCTGTTCGGTGAGGACGGAGATGACGGCCGCACCGCCGGCCTCGTAGTCCGCGGCGAGCCCCGCCGGGTCGGCGATGGCGGCCAGCGCGCCCTTGGAGGGGCTGGAGCGCTTGACCTCGCAGATCACCTTGACGCCGTCGCCCTTGAGCGCGGCCACCCCGTCCTTCGCGGCGGGTGCCTTGGCCGCGCGCTCCTTGAGCTCGTCGAGGCTGACGCGTGCCTGCCGCTCCGCGAGGTCGGCACGGACTCCGTCGATGATCTCGTCGAGCACACTCACGCGAGCGGCCCCCTTCCAGACGGTGGTTCCTTCAGGTTCCGGGTTCCAGGTTCTTCAGGTCTGAAAACCCGTGGTCAATGCGATGGTATCCGCAGCGGGCCGGTGCCCCCGCATCCGGTGGACGCCGGTCCCACTACCTGGACGTTCCCCAAGTGATCAAGGATGCAGCCAGCCACCCCAGGGCAGGTTACGGACAGCCGTGAACACCAGCAGCAACACGCCGATCCCCCAGAGGTGGACCCGTCCGAGGTCCGGTCGCAGCGGCCGGCCGCGCACCGTGCGGACCACCCAGACGGCCCACAGCACCGTGAAGCCCAGGTAGCCGGCCACGGCCGGCGCGTTGTCGCGCAGCGCGGTGAGCAGGTCGCCGTGGACAAAGGCGTGCGCGCTGCGCAGCCCGCCGCAGCCGGGGCAGTACAGGCCGGTGAGGCGGTACAGCGGGCAGACGGGGTAGTGGCCGGATTCGTTCGGGTCGACGGCACCGACGTACGCGAAGGCGCCGGCGACGACCGCGAACAGCGCGCCCGGGACGGCGAGCCGTCGCAGGACGGGGGCTGTCGGCGCGGGCGCGGGCAGGGGCACGCGGCTGTCGGCGTTCACCCTGGCATTGTGCAACGCGGCCCGGCCGTCCGCGCGGCGCCGCTGGTGGCGGAAGAAGCGGGGAAAACCCGAGGGGCGGCCCGCACCTGTCCGGGTGCCGGGCCGCCCCTCGCGGGCGGTGTGGTGGCGCTCAGCTCTCCGCGGTCGCCGGCTCACGGGTCGCGACGGGCGCGCCGACCATCTTGAGGGGCTTGGGGTTCTGGCCGAGGCCCATGGCGCGCATGACCCCGCCGACCACCGCGCCGGCGCCGATGAGCACCATGCCGGCCCAGAAGCCGACGGAGTTGGCCATCACCATGAAGGCGCCCGCGACCAGGAAACCGATGAAGGAAATGATGACGCCGGTCCAGGCGGCCGGGGTGTGACCGTGGCCGTGGCTGCTGCCCGCCATGTCTGTGCTCCTCGTTGCTGTGTACGTGTCCCAGGAGAGCGGCGTACGTGTCGTACGGCTCCGAGCCCGCCCGTCACCGTCCGAGCCGGACGCTCGCGGTCCATTGTCCCGTACGCACGCGCGTGCCGGACGCGGGGGTGGCGTCTGGTTCGCCACACCCGCCGCGCCTTGACCGGTGCTTGACCGGCCCTGGGCGGCGGCTCAGGACCCGGTCGGGTCCTCGCCCCGGTCCAGGGCCTTCCAGATCTCCTCGGGCCGCTCCGGGTCGGCCGGCCTGGCCTTGCGGCGCGGGCGGTCGGTACCGCGCTCGTAGCGGCCGGACATGGCGGGCCACAGGCTTCCGTAGCGCAGCGCGAGCAGGCCGGCCAGCAGGATCAGCGCACCGCCGGCGACCGCCACGTAGGGCCAGCCGGTGTGGCTGAGCGAGGCGACCGTGGCGGAGGTGTCTCCGCTCGCCTGGGCCGCCTTGTCGTCCAGCGCGGAGCTGTCGGAGGCGGACACCAGGGCGGCGGCCGCGATCCCGGCGCCGGACAGCGCGAGCAGCCCGGCGACGACGAGGCGGCCGGCCCTGCGGACGGCGAAGACGGCGACGAGCGCGGCGAGGCCCACTATCGCGAGGGCCGCGGGGACGCCCGTGACGTCGCTGCCCTTGGCGGTGAGCGGGAAGGAGCCGCCGGCCACCGTCGCGGTGCCCTCCGCCCAGCGCTGCCGGGTCGCGAGCAGCGTCACGGCCGAGCCGAGCGCACCGCACAGAAGAGCGAGGGCGAGGCTCCGCCGGCCGGACCGGGCGGGTCCGGCCGGGCTGGGGTGAGGTACGGCAGCAGTCATGTACTCCACTATCGCCTGAACCCCGGGCGAACCCTCACCCGGGTCCGTCAACCCATGAGCCGCCCAGGTTTCCATCATGGCCATGCCAGGAACGGGACATGAATTCCTCATGAAAGGCAAAGCAACGTTCCTGCTTCAACAATGACCTTGTTGACGTGGTCCCGACATCCGTACGTTCTCCGCGTCCCTGGCGTACACCACGCGCCGGGGTGGCACCGCGCACCCCCCACAGCCCTTCCCGGTCACCCACTTCGTGGAGGACGTACGTTGCGCAGAACCGCTTCCCTCGCCGCCGTGGCCACGCTCGCCACAGCCGCCCTCGCCCTGGCCGCCCCCGTCGGCCAGGCCGCGCAGGCCACCCACTCCCCCGGCCTCAGCGTCGCCCGCGCCTGCGCGGCCCCGACGCAGAAGGACGTGATGGCCTGCAACGCTCTTCAGGTCACCGCCGGCACCCCGGCGTCGGCGCACGCCGAGAGCGCCCTGACGGCCGCCGCCGCCCCCTCCGGCTTCGGCCCCGCCTCACTCCAGTCGGCATACAACCTGCCCTCCGCGACCGGCGGTTCGGGCCAGACCGTGGCGATCGTCGACGCCTACGACGACCCCAACGCCGAGTCCGACCTCGCCACCTACCGCTCCCAGTACGGCCTGTCCGCCTGCACCACGGCCAACGGCTGCTTCAAGAAGGTCGACCAGAGCGGCGGCACCAAGTACCCGCGCGGCAACTCCGGCTGGGCCGAGGAGATCTCCCTCGACCTCGACATGGTCAGCGCCGCCTGCCCGAACTGCAAGATCCTGCTGGTGGAGGCCAGTTCGGCCAGCATGACCAACCTGGGCGCGGGCGTGAACACCGCCGTCAGTCTGGGTGCGAAGTTCGTCTCCAACAGCTACGGCGGCTCCGAGTCCTCCAACGACGCCACCTACGACTCCACCTACTTCAACCACCCGGGCGTCGCCATCACCGTCTCCTCCGGTGACAACGGCTACGGCGTCGAGTACCCGGCGGCCTCCAAGTACGTGACGGCGGTGGGCGGTACGTCCCTGAAGACGGCCTCCAACACGCGCGGCTGGACCGACACGGTGTGGAGCGGGGCCGGCTCCGGCTGCTCCGCGGACGACGCCAAGCCCAGCTGGCAGAAGGACTCCGGCTGTGCGAACCGCACGGTCGCGGACGTCTCGGCCGTGGCCGACCCCAACACCGGTGTCGCGGTGTACGACACCTACGGCCAGGGCAGCGGCTGGATGGTCTTCGGCGGCACCAGCGCCTCCTCGCCGCTGATCGCGGCGACGTACGCGCTGGCCGGCGCCCCGTCCTCCGGCTCCTACCCGTCGTCGTTCCCGTACGCCCACACCTCGGCGCTGAACGACGTCACCAGCGGCTCCAACGGCAGCTGCTCCGGCTCGTACCTGTGCACCGGCACCACCGGGTACGACGGGCCGTCCGGGCTCGGCACGCCGAACGGCACCGCCGCGTTCACCGGCTGAACCTCCCTATGAGGTAAGCCGGTTGGCCGTGTGCACCGCGCGGAGGACCGCCGCCGCCTTGTTGCGGCACTCCTGGTCCTCCGCCACCGGGTCGGAGTCGGCGACGATGCCGGCTCCGGCCTGGACGTAGGCCGTGCCGTCGCGCAGCAGGGCCGTACGGATGGCGATGGCCGTGTCGGAGTCGCCCGCGAAGTCGAGATAGCCGACGCAGCCGCCGTACAGACCGCGGCGGGACGGCTCCAGCTCGTCGATGATCTGCATCGCGCGCGGCTTGGGGGCGCCGGAGAGGGTGCCCGCGGGGAAGCAGGCGGTGAGCACGTCGAAGGCCGTGCGGCCCGGGGCGACCGTGCCGGTGACGGTCGAGACGATGTGCATCACGTGCGAGTAGCGCTCGATGGACATGAAGTCGACCACCTCGACCGTGCCCGGCCGGCAGACCCGGCCGAGGTCGTTGCGGCCGAGGTCCACCAGCATCAGGTGCTCGGCGCGCTCCTTGGGGTCGGCGAGCAGCTCCTCGGCGAGGGCCTGGTCCTCCTGCGGGGTGGCCCCGCGCGGACGGGTGCCGGCGATGGGGTGGACCATGGCCTGCCCGTCCTCGACCTTCACCAGGGCCTCGGGGGACGAGCCCACGACGTCGAACCCGTCGAAGCGGAACAGGTACATGTACGGCGAGGGGTTGGTGGCCCGCAGGACGCGGTAGACGTCCAGCGCGCTCGCCGTGCACGGGGTCTCGAAGCGCTGGGAGGGCACGACCTGGAAGGCCTCGCCCGCGCGGATGCGCTCCTTGATGTCCTCGACCGCGGTCTGGAAGTCGGGGCCGCCCCACAGCGCGGTGTACTCGGGCAGCTCCGAGGGCGGCAGCACGGCGGGCGGCTGGGCCACCGCGCGCGTGAGGTCGGCCTCCATCGCGTCGAGCCGGGCCACGGCGTCGGCGTAGGCCTCGTCCACCCCGGTGTCGAGGTCGTTGTGGTTGATCGCGTTGGCGATCAGCAGGACCGAGCCCTCCCAGTGGTCCATCACGGCGAGGTCGCTGGTCAGGAGCATGGTCAGCTCGGGCAGCCCCAGGTCGTCGCGCTCGCCGGGGCCGATCTTCTCCAGGCGGCGGACGATGTCGTAGCCGAGGTAGCCCACCATGCCGCCGGTGAAGGGCGGCAGGCCCTCCTGATGCGGGGTGTGCAGGGTCTGCAGCGCGGCGCGCAGCACCTGCAGCGGGTCGCCGTCGACCGGGACGCCGACGGGCGGGGTGCCCTGCCAGTGGGCCTGGCCGTCGCGCGTGGTGAGCGTCGCGGCGCTGCGGACGCCCACGAAGGAGTACCGGGACCAGGAGCGGCCGTTCTCCGCGGACTCCAGGAGGAAGGTGCCGGGGCGCTCGGCCGCGAGCTTGCGGTACAGCGCGACCGGGGTGTCGCCGTCGGCGAGGAGCTTGCGCGTGACCGGGATGACGCGCCGGTCGGCGGCGAGCTTGCGGAAGGTCTCAAGGTCCATGGCCGCTGACCTTACTGATCCGTGCCCGGGGCGCCCGAATCGGCGTCCTTGAGCAGCACGCCCTCGTCGAAGCAGGTGCGCGCGCCGGTGTGGCAGGCGGCGCCGACCTGGTCGACCTGGACCAGCACGGTGTCGGCGTCGCAGTCCAGCGCGACCGACTTCACCCACTGGAAGTGGCCCGAGGTGTCGCCCTTGACCCAGTACTCCTGGCGGCTGCGCGACCAGTAGGTGCAGCGGCCGGTGGTCAGCGTGCGGTGCAGCGCCTCGTCGTCCATCCAGCCGAGCATGAGCACCTCTCCGGTGTCGTACTGCTGGGCGATGGCGGGGACGAGTCCGTCGGGGCTGCGCTTGAGGCGCGCGGCGATCTCCGGGTCGAGGCTGCTGGGCCGGGGCGTGCCGGTCGTGCTGGTCATGGGGCCATTGTGCCGCGCGGCAGTGACAGTCCGAACGGACCGTCCGGTGTGCGGACTGCGCGCCCGGTCGTACGCTGACTCCATGTCGACCTTCGCCAAGCGTGAACGGCTGCTGCTCGCAGACCTGCTGGAGACCGTCGGACCGGACGCCGAGACCCTTTGCGAGGGGTGGCGGGCCCGGGATCTGGCCGCGCATGTGATCGTGCGCGAGCGCCGCCCGGACGCGGCCGGTGGCACGCTGATCAAGCAGCTGGTGCCGCGCCTGGAGAAGGTGATGGCCGAGTACACGGCGAAGCCGTACGACGAGCTGATCCAGCTGATCCGCACCGGCCCGCCGCGCTTCTCACCGTTCCAGCTGAAGCAGGTGGACGAGGCGGCCAACATCGTCGAGTTCTACGTCCACACCGAGGACGTCCGCCGCGCCCAGCCGGACTGGAGCCCGCGCGAGCTGGACCCGGTGTTCCAGGACACCCTGTGGTCCCGGCTGGAGCGCACCGCGCGGCTGCTGGGCCGGGGGATTCCGACGGGTCTGGTGCTGCGCCGCCCGGACGGGCAGACGGCGGTGGCGCACCGGGGCACGCCGGTGGTCACGGTGACCGGTGAGCCGTCGGAGCTGCTGTTGTTCGCCTTCGGCCGGCAGGGCGCGGCCCGGGTGGATCTGGCGGGCGACGCGGACGCCGTCGAGAAGCTGCACGAGACCAAGCAGCTGGGGTTCTGACCCAGCTCGTCCGGGACGGGAGCCACGCCGTGATCAAGGTCGCGATGACGGGTGTGTACGTGGACGACGTGGCGGCGGCGCACGCCTTCTACACGGACGTCCTGGGCTTCGAGACGCGGCTCCACATGGACCTGGGCGACGACACCCTGCTGGTCACGGTGGGCGCGCCCGGCGGGGCCCAGCCGGAGCTGCAGTTGGTGCTGGAGCCCGGGCGGGGCCCGATCGCGCAGTCGTACCGCGGCGCGCTGTACGACGCGGGCATCCCGTGCATCGTCTTCTCCGTGGACGACCTCCGGGCGGAGTACCACCGGCTGCGCGGCCTGGGCGTCCGGTTCACCCACCCGCCGCAGCGGCAGGGTCCGGTCCTCGCGGCGGTGTTCGACGACACCTGCGGCAATCTGGTGCAGCTGATCCAGTCGGAAGGGTGACCCTCAGCGGGGCAGTTCGGCGGTGCGCAGGGCCGGCACGGCGAGGGCGACGACCCCGCCGAGTCCGCAGACGGCTGCGCTGACGACGTAGACCGGGCGCAGCCCCCAGGCTCCGATCGCGGCGGCCGCGAACGGCATGCTGAGCGGGGTCAGGCCGAGGCTGACCAGGCTGGAGACGGCGGTAACCCGGCCGAGGTACGCGGAGTCGGCCTGGGTCTGGAGCAGCGCGCCGCACATGGCCCCGCTGAGCCCGGTGAGCAGGCCGACCAGCAGGGCCGTGTCGACGGCCGCGACCAGGGTGGGCGTGTAGGCGAGGGCGCCGACGGCCACCGAGCCCACGGCGATCGTGCACCCGGCGACGAGCCCGGCGCGCGGCAGCCGCCCCCGTACGGCCAGCAGCAGCGAGGCGGCACCCGCGCCGACGCCGAACCCGGCGAGCACCCAGCCCATGCCGGAGGCACCCCAGCCGCGCCGGTCGGCGAGCAGGGTCAGTCCGACGTTCAGCGGTCCCACGAACCCCAGGTCGCCGAGGGCGATGGCGAGCATCAGCGGGGCGAGGACGCGGTGGCCGCGGATGTGGCGCAGGCCGGCCTTCAGGTCGCTCCACGCGCTTCCGGGTGCCTTGGGCGCGTCGTCCGGCGGCAGGTCCCGTACCCGTACGGAGACCAGCAGCGGCACGGACACGGCGATGAGCAGTCCGGCGAGGGCGAAGGCGGCCGGGGCGCCGCCGAAGGCCACGCCGAGCCCGCCGAGCGGGGCGCCCACGACGGCGGCGAAACGGATGGCGAGGCCGCGCATGCCCTGGACGCGGCCGAGCTGGTCCTTGCCGGTGAGCCGGCGCGGAAGCGCGCCCACGGCGGGCACGAAGACGGCGTCGACCGCCCCGAAGACCAGTGCCAGCACGGTGAGGAGCCACAGTCCGGGGCGGGTGAGGGAGAGCAGGGCGGCCACGGCGAGGACGGCCGCGCAGCGGACGGCGTCGCTGCCGATGACGACCCGGCGCGGCCCGAACCGGTCGGCGACCACTCCCCCGCCCAGCATCAGGACGGCCCGGGGCAGCGCGCTCGCCGACATCACGAGCCCGGCCTGCGCCGGGGTCCCGGAGCGGACGGCGGCCCAGGACAGGGCGAGGTAGTAGATGTTGTCGCCCAGCATCGAGGAGGTGTAGGCGGTGAGCCAGCGGCGGATGTTGCCGTCGCGGTGGGCGGGGAGCGCGGGCGTCGTCCCCGCCCGGGAGACGGCTGTGCCGGAGTCGGTCACCGGGTCAGGCGGCCCACTCGCGCAGCAGTCGGGCGACCTCGGCCAGGTCGGCTTCGTCGCTGCGGATGTCTGCGACGAGTTTCGCCATTTCACCGTACGGCAGCTCGAACGGCATGTCGGACTGCTCCATGTACTCCCAGGCACACGCCACGCCGATCGATGCGTTGTAGTCGCTGAACGGCCTCAGCCTCAAGGCGGTGTGCAGGAACGTCGCGGCCCGCGAGGGCACCTCCTCGTAGTACGGCTCGCCTGCAACGCGCTCGTACTTGTGCCGCTCGACCATGCAGTGGAGGGCACCCCAGTCGCGGATCGGCGTATTCGCCGGGGAGACGTTGACTTGGATGTTGAGGATCCACCCGGCGTCCACGTAGAGCGTCACCGGAGCCCCACCGGGAATCGCTCCTCGAAGTCGGCCATGATCTCGCGAGCCTTCTTCGTGGCCCCCTCGACGAACCGCTGCTTCTGCCGCCGCCGCACGACATCCTCGGTCAGTATGTCGTGCGCCAGCCTCTTGATCGCGACGCCCTGCTCCTTGGCCTCCGCGCGCAGTTCGGCCAGCTCTTCCTCGGTGAACTCGATCGTGATTCCAGGCATATGAGCACCCTAGAGGGACCGCCACCATGATCACTACCACATTCGCTACCAGGGGTGATCTATCGAACTAGCGCACGGGATGCCCCGCCTCCCTCAGCGCCCGCTTCACCTCGCCGATCCGCAGATCCCCGAAGTGGAACACCGAGGCCGCCAGGACCGCGTCCGCGCCCGCCGCGACGGCCGGCGGGAAGTCGGCCAGCTTGCCGGCGCCGCCCGAGGCGATGACCGGGACCGTGACGTGCTTGCGGACAGCGGCGATCATCTCCAGGTCGTAGCCGTCCTTGGTGCCGTCGGCGTCCATGGAGTTCAGCAGGATCTCGCCGGCGCCCAGCTCGGCGGCCCGGTGCGCCCACTCGACGGCGTCGATGCCGGTGCCCTTGCGGCCGCCGTGGGTGGTGACCTCGAAGGACCCCGACTCGGTGCGGCGGGCGTCGACCGACAGCACCAGGACCTGGCGGCCGAACCGCTCGGCGATCTCCCGGATCAGGTCGGGCCGGGCGATCGCGGCGGTGTTCACGCCCACCTTGTCGGCGCCCGCCCGCAGCAGCTTGTCCACGTCCTCGGCCGTACGGACGCCGCCGCCGACCGTCAGCGGGATGAACACCTGCTCGGCGGTGCGGCGCACCACGTCGTACGTCGTCTCCCGGTTGCCCGAGGACGCGGTGATGTCCAGGAACGTCAGCTCGTCGGCGCCTTCGGCGTCGTACACCTTCGCCATCTCGACGGGGTCGCCCGCGTCGCGCAGGTTCTGGAAGTTGACGCCCTTGACGACCCGGCCGTTGTCGACGTCCAGGCAGGGGATGACTCGGACCGCCAGGGTCATGACTGCTCAGGCTCCTCTGAATGCTTCAAGCTCTACTTCGACCAGGATGCGCGGGTCGACGAAGCCCTCGACCACGAGAAGGGTCGTGCACGGGCGCACGGAGTCGAACAGCTCCTTGTGGGCCCGTCCGGCCTCGTCGACGTCGCGCACATGGCTCAGGTACATACGGGTGCGGATCACGGACTCGACGCCGAGCCCGAACTCCTTCAGCGCGTCCAGGGCGTTGCCGAAGGCGACCCTGGTCTGCTCGTACGGATCGCCCTCGCCGTACAGCACCGTGCCCTTGAAGGACGTGGTGCCGCCGACGGACACCCGGTCCCCCGCCGCGACGGCGCGCGCGAATCCGAAGCTCTCTTCCCAGGGACTTCCGCTCTGCACGCGCCGTACGGCATCGGACGTCATGACGACACAGCCTCCAAGGCCTCTTCCAGGGTGAACGCCTTCGCGTAGAGGGCCTTCCCGACGATGGAGCCCTCGACACCGAGGGGTACCAGCTCGGCGATGGCGCGCAGGTCGTCCAGCGACGACACGCCGCCGGAGGCCACGACCGGGCGGTCCGTGGCGGCACACACATTGCGCAGCAGCTCCAGGTTCGGGCCCTGGAGCGTGCCGTCCTTGGCGATGTCGGTGACCACGTAGCGGGCGCAGCCCTCGCGGTTGAGGCGGTCCAGCGTCTCGTAGAGGTCGCCGCCGTCGCGGGTCCAGCCGCGGCCGCGCAGGGTCGTGCCGCGCACGTCCAGGCCGACCGCGATCTTGTCGCCGTGCTCGGCGATGACCTTGGCGACCCACTCGGGGGTCTCCAGGGCGGCCGTGCCGAGGTTCACCCGGGTGCAGCCGGTGGCGAGGGCGGCGGCCAGCGAGGCGTCGTCGCGGATGCCGCCGGACAGCTCGACCTTGATGTCCATCGCCTTCGCGACCTCGGCGATCAGCTCCCGGTTGTCGCCGGTGCCGAACGCGGCGTCCAGGTCGACCAGGTGCAGCCACTCGGCGCCGGAACGCTGCCAGGCGAGGGCGGCCTCCAGCGGGGAGCCGTACGAGGTCTCCGTGCCGGACTCGCCGTGCACGAGGCGGACGGCCTGGCCGTCCCGGACGTCGACGGCGGGGAGCAGTTCGAGCTTGGCCATGGTCTACAGGGTTCCGATCCAGTTGGTGAGGAGCTGGGCGCCGGCGTCGCCGGACTTCTCGGGGTGGAACTGGGTGGCCCACAGGGCGCCGTTCTCCACCGCGGCCACGAACGGCTTGCCGTGTGTCGACCAGGTGATCCTGGGGGCCTCGATCAGCGGGTTGTTCGTCTCCAGCTGCCAGTCGTGGACGGCGTAGGAGTGCACGAAGTAGAAGCGGGCGTCGGCGTCGAGGCCGGCGAACAGCTCCGAGCCGGCGGGGGCGTCGACGGTGTTCCAGCCCATGTGGGGCACGATCTCGGCCTGCAGCGGCTCGACCGTGCCGGGCCACTCGTCCAGGCCCTCGGCCTCCACGCCGTGCTCGATGCCGCGCGCGAAGAGGATCTGCATGCCGACGCAGATGCCCATCACCGGGCGCCCGCCGGACAGGCGCCGGTCGATCACCCAGTCACCGCGGGCGGCCCGCAGGCCCTGCATGCAGGCGGCGAAGGCACCGACACCGGGCACGAGGAGCCCGTCGGCGTTCATGGCCTTGTCGAAGTCACGCGTGATCTCGACATCGGCGCCCACGCGCGCGAGGGCGCGTTCGGCGGAGCGGACGTTGCCGAAGCCGTAGTCGAAGACGACCACTCGCTTGAGAGCGCTCAATTCCACACCTCCAGCCGCAGGACGCCCGCGACGAGGCACATGGCCGCCCCGATGGAGAGCAGCACGATGAGGCTCGTGGGCATCTTCTGCTTGACGAAGGAAATGATGCCGCCGACCAGGAAGAGGCCGACGACGATCAGGATCGTGGACAGACCGTTCATGGGTTTACAGCGCGCCCTTCGTGGAGGGGAGGATGCCGGCCGCGCGCGGGTCGCGCTCGGAGGCGTAGCGCAGCGCCCGGGCGAGGGCCTTGAACTGGCACTCCACGATGTGGTGCGCGTTGCGCCCGTACGGCACGTGCACGTGCAGCGCGATCTGCGCCTGGGCGACGAAGGACTCCAGGATGTGCCGGGTCATCGTGGTGTCGTACTCGCCGATCATCGGCGCCATGTTCTCGGGCTCGGTGTGCACGAGGTACGGGCGGCCGGACAGGTCGACGGTCACCTGGGCGAGGGACTCGTCCAGCGGGACCGTGCAGTTGCCGAAGCGGTAGATCCCCACCTTGTCGCCGAGCGCCTGCTTGAAGGCGGCGCCGAGCGCGAGGGCGGTGTCCTCGATGGTGTGGTGGGAGTCGATGTGCAGATCGCCGTCGGTCTTCACGGTCAGGTCGAACAGACCGTGCCGGCCGAGCTGGTCGAGCATGTGGTCGTAGAAGCCGACGCCGGTGGCGATGTCGGTGCGTCCGGTGCCGTCGAGATCGATCTCGACCAGGACCGAGGTCTCCTTGGTGGTGCGCTCCACGCGTCCAACGCGGCTCATGCCTCAAGCTCCTTCTTGACTTCACGTACCGCGTCGAGGAACGCGTCGTTCTCCTCCGGGGTGCCGGCGGACACCCGCAGCCATCCCGGTACGCCGTTGTCCCGGACCAGGACGCCCCGGTCGAGGATCTTCCGCCAGGCCTCGTGGGCGTTCTCGAACCGGCCGAACTGCACGAAGTTGGCGTCGGACTCGGTGACGTCGTAGCCGATCGCGCGCAGTTCGGCGACGAGCCGGTCCCGCTCCGCCTTCAGTTGCTCGACGTAACCGAGCAGGGTGTCGGTGTGCTCCAGGGCGGCCAGGGCGGTCGCCTGGGTGATCGCCGACAGGTGGTACGGCAGCCGGACGAGCTGGACGGCGTCCACGACCGCCGGGTCGGCGGCGAGGTAGCCGAGGCGCAGGCCCGCCGCGCCGAACGCCTTCGACATCGTGCGGGAGATGACGAGGTGCGGCCGGCCCTCAAGCAGCGGCAGCAGCGAGTCGCCGTGGCTGAACTCGATGTACGCCTCGTCCACGATCACCATCGACGGCTTGGCCGCCTGGGCCGCCTCGTACAGCGCGAGGACCGTCTCCGGCGGGACCGCGTTGCCGGTGGGGTTGTTGGGGGTGGTGATGAAGACGACGTCGGGTTTGTGCTCGGCAATGGCCTCGACGGCCGCCGCGAGGTCGATCGTGAAGTCCTCGTTCCGCGGACCCGAGATCCAGCCGGTGCCCGTCCCGCGCGCGATGAGCGCGTGCATCGAGTACGACGGCTCGAAGCCGATCGCCGTACGACCCGGTCCGCCGAAGGTCTGCAGCAGCTGCTGGATGACCTCGTTGGAGCCGTTGGCGGCCCAGACGTTCTCGATGCCGAGGGGGTGCTTGCCCGTCTTCGTCAGGTAGGCGGCCAGCTCGGTGCGCAGCTGGACCGCGTCCCGGTCGGGGTAGCGGTTCAGGTCGCGGGCGGCCTCCCGGACCCGCTCCGCGATCCGCTCGACCAGCGGTTCGGGCAGCGGGTAGGGGTTCTCGTTGGTGTTCAGCCGTACGGGGACGTCCAACTGGGGCGCGCCGTAAGGGGACTTGCCGCGCAGCTCGTCCCGTACGGGGAGATCGTCGATGCGTGTCACTTGCTCGTCGGAACCTTCCACCCGCTGCGTCCGATTTGTTCGCCTCCGGCAAAACGTGCCTTGATCGCCGCGCCGTGCGCCGGCAGGTCCTCCGCCTCCGCCAGCGTCACCACGTGGTGGGCGACGTCGGCGAGCGCGTCCTTCGTGTAGTCCACGATGTGGATGCCGCGCAGGAAGGACTGGACGGACAGGCCCGAGGAGTGGCAGGCGCAGCCGCCGGTGGGCAGGACGTGGTTGGACCCGGCCGCGTAGTCGCCGAGCGAGACGGGGGCCCAGGGGCCGATGAAGATCGCGCCCGCGTTCCTGACCCGGTCGGCGACCGCCACGGCGTCGGCGGTCTGGATCTCCAGGTGCTCGGCGCCGTACGCGTCGACCACCCGCAGGCCCTCCTCCAGGCCGTCCACGAGGACGATCGCGGACTGCCGGCCCTTGAGGGCGGGCACGACCCGGTCCTCGATGTGCTTGGTGGCCGCCACCTGCGGCTCCAGCTCCTTCTCCACCGCGTCCGCCAGCTCCGGGGAGTCGGTGACGAGGACGGCGGCGGCCAGCGGGTCGTGCTCGGCCTGGCTGATCAGGTCCGCGGCCACATGCACCGGGTCGGCGGTGTCGTCGGCGAGGATCGCGATCTCGGTCGGGCCGGCCTCGGCGTCGATGCCGATCTTGCCGGTGAAGAAGCGCTTGGCGGCCGCCACCCAGATGTTGCCGGGGCCGGTGACCATGTTGGCGGGGGCGCAGGACTCGGTGCCGTACGCGAACATCGCGACGGCGGTGGCGCCGCCCGCGGCGTAGACCTCGTCCACCCCGAGCAGGGCGCACGCGGCCAGGATCGTCGGGTGCGGCAGACCGCCGAAGTCCGCCTGCGGCGGGGAGGCGAGCGCGATGGACTCGACGCCGGCCTCCTGGGCCGGTACGGCGTTCATGATCACGGAGGACGGGTACACCGAGCGGCCGCCGGGCGCGTACAGCCCGACACGCTCGACCGGCACCCACTTCTCGGTCACCGAGCCGCCGGGCACCACCTGGGTGGTGTGCGTGCTGCGGCGCTGCTCGCGGTGGACCAGGCGGGCGCGGCGGATGGACTCCTCCAGCGCGGCACGCACGGCGGGGTCGAGAGCCTTGAGGGCGTCGGTGAGGGCCTGAGCCGGCACGCGGACGGATTCCAGCCGTACTCCGTCGAACTTCTCGGCGAAGTCGATCAGCGCCGCGTCGCCACGATGATGCACGGCCTCGCAGATCGGACGCACCTTCTCCAGGGCGGCCTGAACGTCGAAGTCGGCTCGGGGCAGCAGGTCGCGCAGGGCGGGGCCCTCGGGAAGGGCGTCGCCGCGCAGATCGATTCGGGAGATCACGGACTCAATTCTCTCAGACCGGGGTCGGGAGCCGTGCGCGCGTATCAATGGCTGATACAGAACGTGGCCGAATTCGGAAGATCCCCTTCACCACTGGTGTTCCATCCGTCACTGAACGGGCATGAACGGTTGTACGAAAAGTCCTGATCGGTGAGGGGAGGGGGTACGACGGTGACCGAGGGGGCCGGCTTCGTCGCAGCGGACGCCGGGGACGTGCCGGACGAGCTGACCGCGGCCGAGGCGGGCATGTGGCAGGCCTTCCGTAACGGCAGCGTGTACGACCTGAGCAGCGGGGACGCCGTCGTGGACGATCCGCACGGCGGGCATCCGTGGGGTCCCGAGCGGACCGTGCGGGCGCGGATCGTGTGCTGGCTGCTGTTGGACGGGCCGCCCGCGCTCGCGGGCCGGGTGTCCGCGCTGAAGCTCGTCGGCGTGCGGATCACCGGCACGATCGAGCTGGCGGGCGGCACGGTCACGCCGTACGTGGAGCTGCGCGACTGCCGCTTCGACGACGAGGTACGGCTGCCGGAGGCCCGGTTCACCACCCTGCGACTGGTGGACTGCGCGGTCCCGCGGCTGGAGGCGGCCCGGGTGCACACCGAGGGCGATCTGCATCTGCCGCGCTGCCGCTTCCAGAACGGGATCCGGCTGACCGACGCGCACATCGGCACCGATCTGCTGCTCAACCAGGCGATCGTGTACCGCGACCGCAGCGGACGGTCGATCGCGGGGGACGGCATGACCGTCGGCCAGGACCTCCAGGCGGAGCTGCTGGAATCGCACGGCGAGCTGAGCCTGCGCGGCGCCAAGGTCGGCGTGTCGCTCAGCCTGCGGGGCGCGAAACTCGCCAATCCCTACGCCCGGCTCGCCCTGAACGCACCCCAGCTGACCGTCGAGCGCACCCTGTACCTGACCCCGGCCGGCGTGGGCAGCCCGCTGCTGAGCGGCACGACTCCCGCGCGCGGCACACGGATCCAGCGCTTCGAATGCCGGGGCGGGATACGCCTGGACGACGGGCGGTTCGGGGACGCCGTCGACCTGGAGCGGGCCCGGTTCACCCTCACCGACGACCAGGAGCTGTCGCTGCGCCGGGTGCACTCGCCCGAGCTGCGCTTCCTCGGGGACAAGCCGCAGCGCGGCAAGGTCGTGCTGTCCGGGGCACGGATCGTCAACCTGGTGGACCGCGCGGGCGCCTGGCCGGACGCCGGCAATCTGCACATGGGCGGCTTCGTCTACGAGAACCTGGTGCCGCAGGGTCCCTTCCCGCTGACCCGGCGGCTGGAGTGGATCACGGCGGCCACCGCGGAGTACGCCCCGGAGCCGTACGAGCGGCTGGCGGCGGTGCTGCGCGCGGCCGGCGAGGACGAGGACGCGCGCGAGGTGCTGCTCGCCAAGCAGCGCCGGCGCCGCGAGACGCTGCCGCCGGCCGCCAAGGTCCTGGGGTATGTCCAGGACTGGACGGTCGCCTATGGCTACCGTCCGGGCCGGGCCGCGGTGTGGATGGCGGTGCTGTGGGCGGCCGGCACGCTCGCGTTCACCCACGCGGACCACGCACCGGCGAACCACGACGGGCGTCCGTACTGGAGCCCGGCCCTGTTCACACTGGACCTGCTGCTGCCCGTGATCGACCTGGGCCAGGCCGGCGCGTGGCAGCTCCACGGCGTCTGGGAGTGGCTGGAGAGCGCGATGATCCTGCTGGGCTGGATACTCGCGACGACGGTGGCGGCGGGGGCGACGCGGCTGCTGCGGCGGAACTGAGCGGACGGCACGGCCGGGCCGGGTGGGGCTGCGGCGCACGGTCGATGCGCTGCCGCGCTTTCGCCTTTACCGCTCCTTGACCACGCACCGTACAACTTTCCACGACTTGCCCGAACCCTCTGGCGCGCCCCCGACCTGCGGACTTTCAATGGTCGGCACCATGGTTCCGCTGCCCTCGTTCATCCGCTGCGCCCGGATGAACAAACGCTTCGCGCGCCCGGCCGGACGGACCCCGGCCGGGGACGAGGTCGTGCTCGACGCGCCCGACGACCGCCTCTCCCCCGCGCTGGTCGCGGCCGGCCGGGGCGAGTACGACGCGGCGGCCGGCCTGCTGGCCGCCACCCGCGCCACGGCCGCCTGGGAGAACCACGACCGGTACGTACGGCACCTGGCCGCATTCGCCCGCTCGCGCCCCGAGTGGTTCGAGGCCTGGCGTACGACCGCTCCGCAGGACCCCGGCGCGCTGCTGGTCGGGGCGCAGCTCGCGGTGGACCGCGTCTGGCCCTCGCCGGCCCGCGCCGAGCTGCTGCGCGAGGTGAGCCCGCTCATCACGGCGGCCGCCCGCGCCGACGACCGCGATCCGGTGCCCTGGCGGATCGCGCTGGACCACGCGCGTGGTTCCCGGGCCGGGCACCGCTATGTCGAGGAGCTGTGGGAGGCGGCGGTCCGGCGGGCCCCGCACCACCACGGCTGCCATGTGGCCGCCCTGCGCTATCTGGCCGCGTCCTGGCACGGCGCGCACCGCGAGTGCCTCGACTTCGCCGACCGGGCCGCGCAGGACGCCCCGGCCGACTCGCTGCTCCAGGCACTGCCGGCCCGCGCGGCCTTCGGCTATCTGACCGACGGCTGCGGCCCCGAGGTGCCGCGCGCCCGGCTGGACGCCGCGGCCGACCGCGCGCTCGCCCTGTCGGCGCACTTCCCCGCGGGCGACCCGTGGCCGGCCGGGATCCGCAACAAGCTCCTGTACGTCCTGATCCGCCTGGAGCGCTGGGAGGACGCGCGCGCCCAGCTCGCGCTGATCGGCCCGTACGCCACGTCGTTCCCCTGGGACCGGTTCTCCGACGATCCGCTCGGGCACTTCCTGCGGCTGCGCGAGCATCTGCTGTCGCCCGGTCCGTTCCCGCTCCCCGCGGGGCTCACGCCCCTGCTCCCCGCGCCGCCCGGCGGGCACGGCGGACACGTTCACGCCGGTGACCACTAGGCTGGGGCGCCGTGACCACCGTCCGTCTCCCGCTCTTCCCGCTGAACACAGTGCTGTTCCCGGGACTCGTGCTGCCGCTCAACGTCTTCGAGGAGCGCTATCGCGCCATGATGCGCGAGCTGCTGAAGACCCCTGAGGACACGCCGCGCCGGTTCGCCGTCGTGGCGATCCGTGACGGCTACGAGGTGGCGCCGAGCGCCCCCGGCATGCCGGACCCCACCGCACAGCCCGACCGCGGCCCGGCCGCGGGCTTCGGCCCGGAGCCGCGGGGGGCCTTCCACTCGGTGGCCTGTGTGGCGGACGCGGCGACGATCCGGGAGCGGGCCGACGGCACCTTCGAGGTGCTGGCGACGGGCACGACCCGGGTACGGCTGCTCTCCGTCGACGCCTCGGGCCCGTTCCTCACGGCGGAGCTGGAGGAGCTGGCGGAGGAGCCGGGCGACGAGGCGGGCGCCCTCGCCGAAGGGGTCCTGCGCTCCTTCCGGCAGTACCAGAAGCGCCTGGCCGGCGCCCGGGAGCGCTCGCTGTCCTCGGGTGCGGAACTGCCGGACGACCCCAGCGTGGTGTCGTATCTGGTGGCGGCGGCGATGGTCCACGACACACCGACCAAACAGCGGCTGCTGCAGGCCCCGGACACCGCCTCGCGCCTGCGCGACGAGCTGAAACTGCTGCGCGCCGAGACGGCCATCATCCGTAGTCTGCCGTCGCTGCCCGCGTTCGAGCTGACGCGGACGCCGACAAGCCTGAACTGAGGAAGCCGGATGGCGAAGAAGCAGAAGAAGCAGCAGTCCGGGGGCACGCCCGCGACGGTCGCCCTGACCGCGGCCGGCGTCGACTTCACCGTCCACGCCTACGACCACGACCCCGCCCACCCCTCCTACGGCGAGGAGGCGGCCGAGGCGATGGGCGTCTCCCCGGACCGCGTCTTCAAGACCCTGGTCGCGGACGTGGACGGCACCCTGACCGTGGCCGTCGTCCCGGTCTCCGGCTCCCTGGACCTGAAGGCCCTCGCGGCAGCGGTCGGCGGCAAGCGGGCGACCATGGCCGACCCGGTCCTCGCGGAACGGACGACCGGCTACGTCCGCGGCGGCATCTCCCCCCTGGGCCAGCGCAAACGCCTGCCGACCGTACTGGACGACTCGGCGGAGGCCCACGAGACCATCTGCGTGTCGGCGGGCAGGCGGGGGCTGGAGGTGGAGGTGTCGCCGAAGGACCTGGCGACACTGACGGGGGCGGTGCTGGCGCCTGTCGGACGAGGCTGACGGCCTCTCGGCGGGGTTACGCCGGCGGTGCCCCGTAAGGATCCCGGGCCACCGGTCCCGGCGGGTACGGCGGCTCGGGGTCGCGAGGCCCGAACAGTGCCGTGAGCCCGAGGTGAACGACCAGTGCGGCAAGCGGCCAAGCCAACAGCGCGCCCTTCGCTCCGAGCTTCAGCGGCGCCGAGCCGGACGAGGCCGACGGCCTCACGGCGGGGTTACGCCGGCGGTGCCCCGTAAGGGTCCCGGGCCACCGGTCCCGGCGGGTACGGCGGCTCGGGGTCGCGAGGCCCGAACAGTGCCGTGAGCCCGAGGTGAACGACCAGTGCGGCAAGCGGCCAAGCCAACAGCGCACCCTTCGCTCCGAGCTTCAGCGGCGCCGAGAAGGTGACCCCCTTCCCCGCTGCCTTCGCGTGCGCGATCACGTCGGAGGTGGGCCCGAGCGTCATCCCGAGCCACCAGGCCAGCAGCGACCCGAGCAACGCGCCGACACCCAGCGCCACCACGAGCGGTACACCCCCGCGCCGCCGCAGCAGAAACACGATCAGCCCGCTGACCAGCCCGAAGCCCAGCGCCAGCAGGGTGAACGTGCCGTCCACCCCGATGGCCTGCTCACCCTCGCTGTCCTTGAGGTAGACCACCCAGCTCTTGTCGATCTCGTCGCCGACCAGCGGCACATGCGGGGCCAGCCACCACCACAGCAGCCCCAGCAGCACACCGCCCAGCGCCACGGCCACCGTGATCACGGCGGCCTCCCGCAACTCGGTCTTCATCCCGGGGCCGTCCTGTTCGTACGTGCCCACGCCCGGCGCCCCGGCGGGCGGGGCCTGCCGGACCTGGTGCGCGGAGTCGTCGTGCGGTGGCGGTGGCGGAGTCAGCGGTGCGGTCACCCTGACATCGTGCCAGGTCGCGCTGTGCGCCGCGTCACCGGACGGCGGCCCTGCGATACGCCCAGGTCGCCACGGCCAGCGAGACCACCCCGACCCCGGCGCACACCCCCAGGTCGGCGAGGACGACGGCCCAGTCCGGACGGTCGCCGAACGTCCGGGCGTACGCCTCCACGCCGTACGTCGACGGCAGCAGATCGCGCGCCAGCCGGACGATCTCCGGCATCCGGTCGGCCGGCAGCACCCCGAGCAGCAGCGCCGCCGACATGCCCAGCTGCCCGAGCAGCGTGGCCAGCTCGGGCCGGGGCGCGAGCAGCCCGCAGGCGGCGCCGAGCCCGGACAGCGCGGCTCCGGCGAGCGGGATCACGACCAGCAGGATCCACAGGTTGGACAACGGCAGCCCGAACAGCACACACCCGAAGACGGCCGTCACGAGGGTCCCGGGCACGGTGAAGGAGGCGTAGGCGGCTGCCGCGCCGAGCACCACCGCGGCCGGCGGCACCGGCAGGGTGGCGTAGTGGTCGAGCCCGCCGCTGGCCCGCAACTGCCCGAAGTACTGCGACAGCAGGTTCAGCGCGACGTACGCGACGACCAGCACCGACGACCCGGCCACCACGGACTGGGCCTCGCTCCCGCTGCCGACGACCCCGCGCATCATCACCGTGATGCCCACGGACTGGAAGGTCGCCACGAACAGCAGCGGGATCCTCGCCACCCGGGCCCGGGACAGCTGCGCCCGGTAGACGGCCGCCAGCGACGGCCACAGCCGCGCGGACGGGCCGAGTCCGTCCGTGTCCCGTGCCGTCTCGGGCACGGCCGGGGCACCGCCCGGCAGAACCTCGGCGGGTACGACACTCACGTCGAGCTGCTCCTCTTCCCTACAGCCGGCTTCCCCACGGCCGTCCTCGCCACGGCCGTCGCGTACACCCCGTACACCCCTACGACCGATACGCATTCCGCGGCCCGTGCGCTCATGCCTTCACCAGCCCCTGCCGGGCCGCACCGCCGAGCGCCAGGTAGACGTCCTCCAGACTGGGCGTGGCGAGCGTGAAGTCGTCCAGGGCGGCGAAGGCGGCCCCGCCGGTCACGGTCGCGACGGCGGCGCGGGCCTCCTCGGGCGCGAGCCGCAGCGTCCAGCGCCGGCCGGACTCCACCGCGCGCTCGCGCAGCGCGGCCACCTCGGGCACCTCCAGCGGCGCCCGCTCCCGCCACACCAGCTCGACCCGCACCTCGCCGGCGACCTGTTCCTTCAGCCCGGCCGGGGTGTCGCAGGCGATGACCCGGCCCCGGTCGATGACGGCGACGCGGTCGAGGACGGTCTCGGCCTCGATGACGTTGTGGGTGACGAGCAGCACGGTCGTGCCGCGCTCGGCGCGGCGCCGGTCCACGGCCGCCCACACCGCGCGCCGGGCCACCGGGTCCATGCCGGTGGTCGGCTCGTCCAGCACGAGCAGCGGGCGCTCCCCGACGAGGGCGGCCGCGAAGCAGGCGAGCCGCCGCTGCCCGCCGGACAGCTTCTTCAGCGCCCGCCCGGCGATCGGCGTGAGCCCCAGCTCCTCCAGTACGGCGTCCCGCTCGGCCCGCGCCCGCGGCACGTCCAGGCCGCGCAGGCGTCCGGTGGTCTCGGCGGCGAGGGAGACGGTGAGCTCGTCCAGCGCGGAGGACTCCTGGCCGAGGTAGGCGAGCAGGCGCGCGGCGCGCTCGGGGTGCCGCACGATGTCGTGGCCGAGGATCTCGACGCTGCCGGAGTCCGGCCGCAGCAGTCCGGTGAGCTGCCGGACGAGGGTGGACTTGCCGGCGCCGTTCGGCCCGAGCAGCCCAAAGACCTCGCCGCGCCGGACCGTCAGCTCGACCTCGTCGGTGGCCCGGACCTCGGGCGTGCCGGGCGTACCGCGCCGTCCCTTGACGGCCGGATAGGTCTTGGCGAGTCCGCGCACGCGTACGACCTCGTCATGCCGAAGGGCCTGTACCGCGCGCGTGTTCACAAAGGACGAGGGTACGGGGTCCGGGGCCTTTACTCGCCTTTGGGGCCACTTCCGTACGTGAACGGTAAGCGGACCCCCGGCTCACTCCCCCGCCGAAGCACTCTCGGTGGCCGCGGGCACGTCGATCTCCCGCCAGAAGCCCGCCCGGATGGCGTAACGGTCGTGCTCGTCGATCTGGTCGTCCTTGTGGGCGAGCAGTCCGAACCGGGCCGCGTAGCGCAGCAGCTCCCCGTCGATGCGGTGCGGGACGCGCGGATACATCTGCGACAGCTTCTGCAGATGGCCCTGGTCGCCGAGCCGGGAGATCCAGCGCCGGGCGAAGACCTGGCCCACCTCGTACGGGTCGCCGCCGACGGTGGTGATGTCCTCCTCCCGGTCGGCCCAGCGCTGCTCGGCCGTGGTGAGCTGGGCCAGCGTCGGCATGGCGGCGGCCTCGGGCGGCTCGGGGACCACACCGGGCCGGTCCACCCAGCCCTTGTCGGAGGACCAGCGCAGGGTCGCGGTCGCGGGGTGCTGGACGGGCTGGGCGCCGGGGGCGCGCAGGGCGGCGAGGTCCTTGGGGGTGGGTACGCCCTTGGGTGCGGCGGCCCGCTCCTGGGTGCCGTTGGCCGACCCGGCGGCGTTCTGCGGTGCGCCCTGCCCGGCCGGGCGTTCGGCCGCCGCGGCGAGCGCGGACTCGGGCAGCGGCGCGGAGAGGATCGCGGCGATCTCGGGGCGGGGCGCGGGCGGCGGGGCGCAGACGCCGGTCAGCTCCTTGGCGCGGACGGCCTGGGTGATCCAGGCCCGGTCCAGCACGCGCCGCTCGTCGGCCTCGGCGACCAGGTCCTCGGACTGGTTGTAGTCGCCGTCGGCGGCCTGGACGGCCCACAGGTGGACGGCGACGCCGTGCTCCTTGGCGGCCATCATGCCGGGCAGCAGGTCGCCGTCGCCGGTGACGAGGACGATGTCGGAGCAGGCGCGGTTGCGGGCCAGCTCGGTCAGCTCGGCGTGCATGGCGGCGTCCACGCCCTTCTGTGCCCAGCGGCCGTCGCTGCGGGTGAGGGCGCCGAGCCGGACGGTGACCCGGGGCATCACGCGCAGTCGGCGGTGCTCCGGCTGGGGGACGCGGTCGGGGGCGCCGTCGAACCAGTAGATGCGCAGCAGCGGGCGCTCGGTCTCGGCCTCCGCGCGGTCGCGCAGCGCCTGGATCAGCGCGGTGTGGTCGACGGTGATCCGGGATCGCGAGGGCTCACCGGCGAGGAGGCTGGCGGCTGCGCCCAGCAGATATCCGGCGTCCACCAGGACGATGCAGCGGTCCACGCGACTCACCCTCTTCCCGGGAGGCTTTGCTCAGTGACTTCCTTCGAGTCTGCCCGACCACGCGGAGGTTAACGGTCGGAACTCGATCTTCGGCGTGGCGCTGGCGGAGCGCGTGCCTCCAGCTGCCCTGTCACACACGGTAATTATCCGACATGCGATGGATGTCAGCGTATGTGAATCTGATTCCGGCCCTGGCCCCTAGATCCCCCACAGGAGGCAGATCACCATGGCCAAGAACAAGAAGCAGGACCGCAAGCAGCAGGCCCCGCAGACCGAGCGCAGCCACCAGGAGGCCCAGCATTCCTCCCTGGAGCAGCAGGCGGAGCAGCGGATATCCCACATGTCGACGCCTGCGGACGTGGCGCGCAAGGGCCGGCAGAAGCGGTTCGGCCACAACTGACATCTGCATAAAGGGCGATTGAGCCCAGGCACATGACGAGGGGCGCACCCGTTGCGGGTGCGCCCCTTGTCCGTCTCTGTCGCCTCAGCCCGCCAGGCAGGAGGGGCCGAGCAGCACCTTCAGGTCACCGAAGAGCGCCGGGTCGGGCTTGACCCGGTGCCGGTCCAGGCGCAGCACGGTCGTCTTGCGCGGGCCCTGGAGCTTGATCCGGACCTCGCTGTCGCCCTTGTGGTGGCTGAGGATCTCGCCGAGCCGGCTGACCATGGGCGGAGTGACCCTGGTGGCCGGGATGGTGAGGATCACCGGCGCGTTGGTGCCCGCGTTGGACAGGTCCGGGACCATCAGCTCCATGGCGACGAGCCGGGGCACGTCCTCGCGCTTGTCGAGGCGGCCCTTGACGAACACCACGGCGTCCTCGACGAGTTGGGTCGAGACGAGCTGGTAGGTCGCCGGGAAGAACATGCACTCGATGGAGCCGGCGAGGTCCTCGACGGTGGCGATCGCCCAGGCGTTGCCCTGCTTGGTCATCTTGCGCTGGAGGCCCGAGATGATGCCGCCGATCGTCACCACGGCCCCGTCGGCGTGCTCGCCGCCCGTCAGCTGGGCGATGCCGGCGTCCGCCTTGTCGGACAGTACGTGCTCCAGGCCGAAGAGCGGGTGGTCGGAGACGTACAGACCGAGCATCTCCCGCTCCTGGGCGAGCAGATAGGTCTTGTCCCACTCGTCGTCGGTGAACTGCACGTCGAGCCCGAAGCCGGGCTCGCTGCTGGTCTCCTCGCCCATGCCGCCGAAGAGGTCGAACTGCCCCTCGGCCTCCTTGCGCTTGACCGCCACGACGTTGTCGATCATCGGCTCGTACTGCGCCATGAGGCCCTTGCGGGTGTGGTTCATGGTGTCGAAGGCGCCGGCCTTGATCAGCGATTCGGTGGTGCGCTTGTTGCAGACCACCGCCTCGACCTTGTCGAGGTAGTCGGGGAAGGAGGCGTACTTCCCCTTGGCCTTGCGGCACTTGATGATCGACTCGACGACGTTGGTGCCGACGTTGCGGACGGCGGAGAGGCCGAAGAGGATCACGTCGTCGCCCTGGGCGGCGAAGTTGGCCTCGGACTCGTTGACGTTCGGCGGGAGCACCCGGATGCCCATGCGGCGGCACTCGTTGAGGTAGACGGCCGACTTGTCCTTGTCGTCCTTGACGGACGTGAGGAGGGCGGCCATGTACTCGGCGGGGTGGTTCGCCTTCAGGTAGGCGGTCCAGTACGACACCAGGCCGTACGCGGCGGAGTGCGCCTTGTTGAACGCGTAGCCGGCGAAGGGGACCAGCACGTCCCACAGGGCCTGGATGGCCTCGTCGCTGTAGCCGTTCTTGCGGGCGCCGGCCTGGAAGATGACGAAGTTCTTCTCCAGCTCCTCCGGCTTCTTCTTGCCCATCACGCGGCGCAGGATGTCGGCCTCGCCGAGCGAGTAGCCCGCGATGATCTGGGCGGCCTTCTGCACCTGCTCCTGGTAGACGATCAGGCCGTAGGTGACCGCCAGGACCTCTTCGAGGGGCTCCTCCAGCTCCTTGTGGATCGGCGTGATCTCCTGCTGCTTGTTCTTGCGCAGCGCGTAGTTCGTGTGGGAGTTCATGCCCATCGGGCCCGGGCGGTACAGGGCCGACACGGCGGAGATGTCTTCGAAGTTGTCGGGCTTCATCAGACGCAGCAGCGAGCGCATGGGGCCGCCGTCGAACTGGAAGACGCCGAGGGTGTCGCCGCGCTGGAGCAGATCGAAGGTCTGCGGGTCGTCGAGCGGGAGGGCCAGGAGGTCGATGTCGATCCCCTTGTTGGCCTTCACCATCTTGACCGCGTCGTCCATGATCGTGAGGTTGCGCAGGCCCAGGAAGTCCATCTTCAGCAGGCCGAGCGACTCACAGCTCGGGTAGTCCCACTGCGTGATGGTCACGCCGTCGGTGTGCCTCACCCACACCGGGACGTGCTCGGTGATGGTCTCGCTGGACATGATGACGCCGGCGGCGTGCACGCCCATCTGCCGGACCAGGCCCTCCACACCGCGCGCGGTGTCGATGACCTTCTTCACGTCCGGCTCGTTCTCGTACATCCCGCGGACCTCGCCGGCCTCGCTGTAGCGCGGGTGGCTGGGGTCGGTGATGCCGGACAGCGGGATGCCCTTGCCGAGGACGTCGGCGGGCATGGCCTTGGTGATGCGGTCGCCCATCGCGTACGGGTAGCCCAGCACGCGCGCGGAGTCCTTGATCGCGTTCTTGGCCTTGATGGTGCCGTAGGTGCCGATCATGGCGACCTTGTCGGCGCCGTACTTCTCGGTCACGTACCGGATCACCTCGACGCGCCTGCGCTCGTCGAAGTCGATGTCGACATCGGGCATCGAGATGCGCTCGGGGTTGAGGAACCGCTCGAAGATCAGGCCGTGCGGGATCGGGTCGAGGTCGGTGATGCCCATGGCGTAGGCGACGATCGAGCCGGCCGCGGAGCCTCGGCCGGGGCCGACCGCGATGCCGTTGTTCTTGGCCCACATGATGAAGTCGGCGACGACGAGGAAGTAGCCGGGGAAGCCCATCGAGATGATGACGTCCATCTCGTAGTCGGCCTGCTTCTGGCGGTCCTCGGGGATGCCGCCGGGGAAGCGGCGCTCCATGCCGCGGCGGACCTCCTCCTTGAACCAGGTGACCTCGGTGTAGCCCTCGGGGATGTCGAACTTGGGCATGAGGTCGCGCTTCTCGAACATGCCGTCGGTGTCGACCATCTCGGCGACGAGGAGCGTGTTGGCGCAGCCCTCCTGCCAGGCGTCCGAGGAGTCGATGGCGTACATCTCGTCCGTGGACTTCAGGTAGTAGCCGGTGCCGTCGAACTTGAAGCGGTCCGGGTCGGAGAGGTTCTTGCCGGTCTGGATGCACAGCAGGGCGTCGTGGGCGCCGGCCTCGTGCGCGTACGTGTAGTGCGAGTCGTTGGTGACCAGCGGGGGGATGCCGAGCTTCTTGCCGATCTCCAGCAGGCCGTCGCGGACCCGGTGCTCGATGTCGATGCCGTGGTCCATCAGCTCCAGGAAGTACCGGTCCTTGCCGAAGATGTCCTGGTAGTCGGCGGCGGCCTTGAGTGCCTCGTCGAACTGGCCGAGGCGCAGGCGGGTCTGCACCTCGCCGGAGGGGCAGCCGGTGGAGGCGACGATGCCCTCGGACCACTGCGCGATGGTCTCCTTGTCCATGCGCGGCCACTTCTGCAGCCAGCCCTCGGCGTAGGCGTCGGAGGAGAGACGGAAGAGGTTGTGCAGACCGGTCTTGTTCACCGCCCACATCGTCTTGTGGGTGTAACCGCCGGAACCGGAGACGTCGTCGCGCTTCTGGTGCGGCTGGCCCCACTGGATCTTGCGCTTGTTGCGCCGGGACTCGGGGGCGACATACGCCTCGATCCCGATGATCGGGGTGATCCCGGCCTTCTTCGCGGAGTGGAAGAAGTCGTACGCCCCGTGGAGGTTGCCGTGGTCGGACATGGCGATGTGGGTCATGCCCATCTCGTTGCAGGCGTTGAACATGTCCTTGAGCCGCGCGGCACCGTCCAGCAGCGAGTACTGCGTGTGGACGTGCAGGTGCGTGAAGGGCGGCTTTGACACGGTATGGCCTCCGACGGAAAACACTGGGCATGGGGCGGGCGAACAGTTCTGGGGTCAGCGGGAAGTCTATGCCTCGCCACTGACACTCGGCGGGCACTCCCGCGTACCTTCAGGCGGGAACCGGGCACTCCCGCGTGGCGTCGCCCGTTGAAGACGACAGAAACGCTGTCGTACAGATAATCGCTCCAGGAGGCACCCCGCGATGTCGGTCCACCCGCTCGACGACGAGCAGCGCGGCGAGGAGATCCTCGCCGTCTTCGACACCGCCTTCGGCCGGCTCCTGGCCGCCGACCCGGCCGCGTTCCGGGTGAAGTTCCGGAAGATGGCGGCCTCGGCGTTCGCGTTCTACCGGGGCACGGCGTGCCTCTTCTACCACGACCTGGACGCGGAGAAGCGCGGTGGTCCATTCCTGGACGACCGCACCTCGCGCGTGTGGATCCACGGCGACCTGCACGCGGAGAACTTCGGCACGTACATGGACTCCAACGGCCGCCTGGTCTTCAACGTCAACGACTTCGACGAGGCCTACGTCGGCCCGTTCACCTGGGACCTGAAGCGCTTCTCGGCGTCGATCGCGCTCATCGGGTACGCGAAGGCGCTGAGCGACGAGCAGATCACCGAGCTGGTGCGGATCTACGCGGGCGCGTACCGCGAGCGCATCCACGCCCTGGCCACGGGCGCCAAGAGCGACGAGGTGCCGCCGTTCACGCTGGACACCGCGGAGGGTCCGCTGCTGGACGCGCTGCGTGACGCCCGCTCGCTGACCCGCTTCGGGCTGCTGGAGTCGATGACGGAGATCCGCGACTTCGAGCGCCGCTTCGCGCCGGACGGCGGCTCCATCGAGCTGGACGCCGCGACCCGCTACAAGGTGCTGGCCGCCTTCGACGGCTATCTGGAGACCCTGCCGGACTCCTCGCTGGCCCGGCCCGACTCCTACCGCGTGAAGGACGTCGTCGGCCGCCGCGGCATCGGCATAGGGTCGGCCGGGCTGCCGTCGTACAACATCCTTCTGGAGGGCCACAGCGACGCCCTGGAGAACGATGTCGTGATCTACGTCAAGCAGGCCCAGACCCCGGCCGTCTCCCGGCACATCACGGATCCGGCCATCGCCGGGTACTTCCAGCACGAGGGCCACCGCACGGTGATCTCCCAGCGCGCTCTGCAGGCGCACGCCGACCCGTGGCTGGGCTGGACCGAGCTGGACGGCGCGGGCCAGCTGGTCGCCGAGGTCTCGCCGTACGCCGTCGACCTGGGCTGGGGCGACATCGACGACCCCGAGGAGATCGCGCAGGTCGTCGCCGACCTGGGCCGGGCCACGGCGACCATGCACGCGGCGGCGGACGACACCTCCGGCGAGTCCCTCGTGCCGTTCTCCACCGAGCGGGCCATCGACGCGGCCCTCGCGGCCGACGAGGAGGGCTTCGCACCGCTCCTGGTGGACTTCGCGCACGGCTACGGCGCACGCGCGCGTGCCGACCACCAGATCTTCGTCGACCTGTTCCGCAACGGCCGGATTCCGGGGCTGTAACCTTCGCGTACTCACAGGCACTCTTTAGGGGTCGCTTACTCACGTACGTGACAGACTCTTCTCTCGCTATGGACATATCCGGGACCCAGCTCAGAGCCGTGCGCGCGGCGCTGTTCACGGCCTTCGTCGTGACGCTCAGCACCGCGTCGCACGTGCTGCTGTCCCAGGCTCCGCTGCCGGTGGGCACGGTGCTGGCGGTCTTCGCCGGTGTGTTCGCCGCCGCGTACGCGCTGGCGGGCCGCGAGCGCGGCTTCGGCCGGATCGCGGCCCTGCTGATCCCGCTGGAGCTGACCGCCGACACGGTGTTCACCACGGGCCAGCACGCCTGCTACGGCCGGGCCGGCGGCCCGGTCGCGGGCCCGTTGCGCGCCTTCGGCTTCGACGTGCTGTGCCAGGGCGGTGCCGTCGGCAGCCCGCTGGCCCGGATGGCCGGGGCTCAAGGCCGCCCCGAGGCGCTGCTCGCGCACGCGAGCCCGGCGGCCGCCTGGCTGCTGCTCGCCACGCACGTCGGCGTGGGCCTGCTGGCCGCCGCCTGGCTGCGCCGGGGCGAGCGGGCGCTGGTGCAGCTGCTGCGCGCGGTCGCCGCCACCACCTTCCGGCCGCTGCTGCTGGCGGTGGCCTCGGTCGCCGTACGGCCGGCCCCGGTCCGCCGGCTGCCGCGCCCGGCCCCGCGCCGGACCGCCGCCCGTGACCGGCTTCTCGTTCACTCCCTGGGACGGCGTGGACCGCCGTGCTCCCCCGCCCTCGCCGCCGGCTGAGCGGCGAGACCTAAGCACACCCAGTCCCCCACACGTATCCCGCGTACGGCATGTGCGCGTCCCACACGGAGATCACCACCATGAGCAAGCGGAACAGCCAGTCGGCGAAGACGGCGGCAAGGGAGCGGCTGCGCCAGGAGCGCGAGCGGCAGGCCAAGCGCGACAAGGCCAGGCGGCAGGTCATCGTGGCCGCCTCGGTCGTGGCCGTGCTGGCCGCGGCCGGCGGCATCGGCTACGCCGTCGTCCAGGCCAACAAGCCCACCGGGTGGGACGCCGCGAAGACCAAGCCGCTCGTGAAGCCGGCCAACACCACGGGTTCGGACGGCACCACCGTCGTCATAGGCAAGAGCACCGCCAAGAAGACCCTCACCATCTACGAGGACCCGCGCTGCCCGGTCTGCGCGCAGTTCGAGCAGACGGTCGGCACAACGGTGAAGAAGGGCATCGACGACGGCACGTTCAAGCTCCACTACGTCGGTGCCACCTTCCTCGACAAGAACCTGCCGGGCGTGGGCTCCAAGAACGGGCTCAGCGCCCTGGGCGCCGCCCTCAACGTCAGCCCCGAGGCCTTCCTTGAGTACAAGGCCGCGATGTACTCGACGAAGTGGCACCCCGACGAGCAGGACGACAAGTTCAAGGACGACGCCTATCTGATCAAGATCGCCGACACGGTGCCCGCTCTGAAGGGCAACGCGGCGTTCCAGAAGGACGTGAAGGACGGCACCTTCGACCGGTGGGCGCTGGAGGAGTCCAAGATCTTCGACAAGGACGGCATCAAGGGCACCCCGACCCTGAAGATGGACGGCAAGACGCTGACAGGCCCCGACCACCAGAACCCGCCCATGACCGTGGCCGATTTCAACACGGCGCTCGACGCGGCCCTCAAGGGCTGACGTCCGGGCGGAATCCGGCATTCACATGAAGAGCGGGCGAACATCGGGAGTTCGCCCGCTCCGTCGTTCGTACCGATCAGTAACCTGATCGGTCGTGACCAGTCGATCAAGATCATTTCCGGCCGCCGAAGGCCTCGGCTCCTGCTCTCCCCGCCGCCGTACGGTCGTCAAGGCCGCGGCGGCGTCCGCTGTGCTGGCCGGCCCGCTCGCCGCCCTCCCGGCGCGCGCCGCCGACCGGGCCCCCGCCTTCCTGCACGGCGTCGCCTCCGGTGACCCCCTGCCCGACGGCATCTTGCTGTGGACCCGGATCACTCCGAGCCCGGAGGCGGTACCGGGCTCCGGGCTCGGTCCGGACACCGAGGTGAGCTGGGTCGTCGCCAGGGACAAGGCGCTGACGGCCGTCGTCGCCAAGGGATCCACCACGGCGACCGCCGCCGGCGACCACACCGTGAAGGCCGACATCCGCGGCCTGGAGCCGGCGACCGACTACTGGTTCCGCTTCTCGGCCGGCGGCACCGACTCCCCGGTCGCCCGCACCCGCACCGCCCCGGCGGCGGACGCGGCCGTGTCCGGGCTGCGGTTCGGCGTGGTCACCTGCGCCAACTGGGAGGCCGGCTACTTCACCGCCTACCGCCACCTCGCCGCCCGCAGCGACCTGGACGCCTGGCTGCACCTCGGCGACTACATCTACGAGTACAAGACCGGCGAGTACGCGGCCCGCGGCACGGTCGTCCGCCCGCACGCACCCGCCCACGAGATCATCACACTCGCCGACTACCGGACACGGCACGGCGAGTACAAGACCGATCCCGATCTGCAGGCCCTGCATCTGAAGGCGCCGGTCATCGCGATCTGGGACGACCACGAGTTCGCCGACAACGCCTGGTCGGGCGGTGCGGTCAACCACACCGAGGGCGCCGAGGGCACCTGGACCGCCCGCAAGGCGGCCGCCAAGCAGGCCTACTT
Organism: Streptomyces camelliae; assembly: GCF_027625935.1. NCBI lineage: Bacteria > Bacillati > Actinomycetota > Actinomycetes > Kitasatosporales > Streptomycetaceae > Streptomyces > Streptomyces camelliae. The sequence continues at coordinate 6,730,596 of NZ_CP115300.1, read as the reverse complement.
CGAGTGGATGCCGGTCCGCCCCGCCGTCGAGGGCACCACCTACCGGCGGCTGCGCTTCGGCAAGCTCGCCGAGCTGTCCCTGCTGGACCTGCGCTCCTTCCGCTCTCAGCAGGCGTCCACGGGCAGCGGCTCGGTGGACGACCCGGACCGGACCATCACCGGGCGCGCCCAGCTCGACTGGCTGAAGGCAGGTCTGAAGGCCTCCGACACGAAGTGGCGGCTGGTCGGCAACTCGGTGATGATCGCCCCCTTCGTCGTCGGCTCCCTCACCGGCGACCTCCTCAAGCCGCTCGCCAAGCTGCTCGGCCTGCCGCAGGACGGCATAGGCGTCAACACCGACCAGTGGGACGGCTACACCCACGACCGCCGCGAACTCCTCGACCACCTCCGCTCGAACGCCATCGGCAACACCGTCTTCCTGACCGGTGACATCCACATGGCCTGGGCCAACGACGTGCCGGTGGACGCGGGCACCTACCCGCTGTCGCCGTCGGCGGCCACCGAGTTCGTGATCACCTCGGTGACCTCCGACAACCTCGACGACATCGTCAAGGTCCCCGAGGGCACGGTCTCCGCGGTCGCCGCGCCGCTCATCGAGGTGGCCAACCGGCACGTCCACTGGGTCGACACCGACCGGCACGGCTACGGCGTGCTGGACATCACCGCCGACCGCGCGCAGATGGACTACTACGTGCTGTCCGACCGCACCGACCCCGACGCGACCTCGGCGTGGGAGCGTTCGTACCGCACCCGCAGCGGCACCCAGAAGGTCGAGCGGACCTACGACCCCGTGTAGGGCGTGCGCCTGCGCGTGATCCCTACGCGTTCTCCAGGCTGTCGAGGAAGCCGAGCGCCACCCGCCAGGTGGCCTCGGCGGCCTCGGCGTCGTAGTCCGGCAGCTCGGGGTCGGTGTACAGGTGTCCGGCGCCGGCGTACCGGTAGACCTCCACGTCCGCGCCCGTCCGGCCCATCTGGAGATACCAGGCGCTCAGCCAGTCGTCCGTCTCGAACGGGTCCGGCTCCGCCACGTGCAGCTGCACCGGCAGCTCGTCCGCCTGCGCGTTCGGCGCGATGTCCGACGTGCCGTGCAGGAGCAGCAGCCCGCGCGCCTTGTCGTCGCCGAGAGCCAGGGTCTGGGCGATCGAGGCGCCGAGCGAGAAGCCCGCGTACACGAGCCCGCGCTCGGAGTACGGCGCCGCCGCCAGCACGGCCCGCTTCAGCAGCTCGTCCTTGCCGATCTCCTCCCGGTACGCCATGCCCTCCTCGACGGTGTCGAACGTGCGCCCCTCGAAGAGGTCCGGCGTCCACACCTCGTGGCCCGCCGCGCGCAGCCGGTCCGCGGCCTCGCGCACCGCGGGCCTGAGGCCGTAGGTCGAATGAAAGAGCATGATGTTCATGAGGCCATGGTGCCAGCCGGTGCCGGTGCGACCGCGCCCGAGCCGCCGCGGACGGGCCCGCGCCGCGTCAGTGACCGCGCTCCGCGCCTCCGTTGACCTGGATCACCTGTGAGGTGACGTGCCCGGCGCCGGGCGAGGCCAGCCAGTGCAGGGTCGCCACCACGTCTCCCGGTCTCCCGGCCCGGCCGGTCAGCGTGTCACCGATGAGCCGCGCCCGCCGGGCCTCGTCCATGGTGTCCCCGAAGAACTCAGTGTCCTCCACATACCCCGGCGCGACCACGTTCACGGTGATGCCGCGCGGGCCGAGCTCCCGGGCCAGGTCGTGGGCGTACGGATGCAGCCCGGCCTTGGCCGCCGCGTAGGCGCCGGTTCCCGAACCGCGGTAGGCGGCGATGGAGCTGACGAACAGCACCCGTCCGCCGGGCTCGGCGAGCCGGCTCTTCAGAGCCTCGGTGAGGAGCGCGGCCGTCAGGGCGTTCTGTCTGAAGTTGACCGTCCAGTCATGGGCCACGCGGTCCAGGGGGTCGTCGCTGCCCGCCGGCGGCTCCAGATGTCCGGCGCCGCCCGCGCCGTGCACCAGGACATCGACCGTACCCAGCTCCGCTGCCACGAACCGGGCCACCCCGCGGACCTGATCGGGCTCGGAGAGGTCAGCCGCATACGTAAGCGCACCGGGCACCCCTGCCTTCTCCAGCACCTCGGCCCGCCGCCCGAGCATCAGCACCCGGTCCCCGTCCGCCGCGAAGGCCTGGGCGGTCGCCAGCCCGATGCCCGTACCGCCCCCGCTGATCACGATGTTGCGCGTCATGATCCGAGAGTAGGCACGCTTCGCCGAGCGGCGCCGGAGTTTTCCACAGGCACCACACATTCGTACGACGAATACGCCACCCCTGCGCGCAAGCGCTTGCGCCCGCTGCCCTCGGACTCGGAACGGCTCACCGCAGGCTCCGTACGTCCAGATGCCGCAGCACCCGGTCCACGATCTCCGGATCCGCCCCCGGCTCGCTGCGCGCCGCCAGTACCTCGTGCCGGGCCGCGCTCATCATCTCGTTCTGGATGCGCCGGATCCGCTTGAGCCGCCTGGCCCGCTGGTGCTGTGCCTCCCGCCGTTCCTCCTCGCCCATGTCCGGGCTGATCCGGATGCCGATGTCGAAGGCGCGCCGCAGCATCTGCTCCGCCAGGTCCTCGGGCAGGTCCTCCACCTGCTCGATCTCCCGCAGCCTGCGCTTCGCCGCCTTCGCCGCGCGCACCGCCAGTTCCTTCTCGAACTCCTTCTCCCGCTCGGAGTCGGCCCGCACCCCGAGCCCCTTCACCAGCGACGGCAGGGTGAGTCCCTGGAGCACCAGCGTGACGATGATGACCCCGAAGGCGATGAAGATGATCTCGTCACGGTCGGGGAAGGGCGAGCCGTCGTCGGTCTTCAGCGGGACGGCCAGCGCCAGCGCCACCGAGGCCACCCCGCGCATCCCGGACCACCACATCACGACGGTCTCCCGCCAGCTGACCGGGATCTCCTCGTCGTAGTCCCGCCGGGCGTGCAGCCGTTTGGTCAGCCAGGTCGCGGGCAGCAGCCACAACAACCGGACGACGATCACCACGCCCACGACGGCGGCGGCCCAGCCGAGCAGCTCGCCCCAGCGGCCCTGGGCGGTACGGATGGCGTTGTGCAGCTCCAGACCGATGAGCCCGAAGGCGACCCCCGTGACGAGGGTGCCGATGATGTCCCAGAAGGTGTGCCCGGCCAGCCGGGTCATCACGTCGTCGGCGCCGGTGGCGTACTCGGAGAGGAAGAGCGCCGTGGTGAGCACCGCGAGCACCCCGGAACCGTGCAGCTTCTCCGCGAGCACGTAGGAGGCGTACGGCACCAGCAGGGTCATGCCGATCTGCAGGGTCGGATCGCCCAGCAGGTCCATCAGCTTGTTCGCGCCCCAGCCGAGCAACAGCCCGACGACCACCGCGACCACGCCGGACAGCACCAGGTCCAGCCCGGCCTGCCAGGCCGAGAAGTTGCCGCTCACCGCCGCGGCGACGGCCACGTGGTACAGCACGATGGCCGTGACGTCGTTGAAGAGCCCCTCGCCCTCCAGGATCGACACCAGTCGGCGCGGCAGCCCGAGTTGTCCGGCGACGCTGGTCGCGGCGACCGGGTCGGGCGGGGCGATAAGCGCGCCCAGGGTGACGGCGGCGGCGATCGACAGCCCGGGCACGATCGCGCCTGCGACGTACGCCACGCACACCGTCGTCACGAAGACCAGGGCGACGGCCAGCAGGAGGATCGGCCGGATGTTGGCCGCGAACTGCCGCCAGGAGGTACGGCGCACGGCGGCGTAGAGCAGCGGGGGCAGCAGCCCGGGCAGGATCAGCTCGGGCGGGATGCTCACATCGGGCACGAAGTCGGCCACCGCGAGGGCCCCGCCGAACAGCGTCATCAGCACCGGCGCCGGCACCCCGAACCTGTCCCCCACCGGCACGCTCACCAGGGCCCCGAGCAGCAGGACGAACAGCAGGGCCAACTGATCCACGGCCGGCGCTCCGGGGTCGACGCTCACACGGCAGACCTCAAGCCTGCCATCCGCCCGCCGGGAGCGCGCGCCGCGCTACAGGGCGCGGCGCATCGCCCGGTGGGGTATCCCGGCGTCCGGGAACTCCGGGCCGTACAGCACGTACCCGAGGCGCTCGTAGAAACCCAGCGCATGGGTTTGTGCGTGCAGGTCGATCGCGGTGAGACCCCGCGCGCGTGCCGCGTCCTCGATGGCCCGGACCAGGGCCACACCGACCCCGAGCCCGCGCGCCGCCCGGGAGACGGCGAGCCGCCCCAGGGAGCCCACCGAGGCGTCCGCGCCGGTCTTCGCCAGGGCCGCCGCGCCGTGCAGCAGCCGGCCGGTGCCGAGCGGCACGCCGTCCTCGCGGACCGCGAGCACATGCACGGCGCCCGCGTCGTAGGCGTCGTACTCCAGATCCTCGGCGACGCCCTGCTCGACGACGAAGACCTCCTTGCGGACCGCGAAGCAGGCCTCGCGGTCGGCGGGATCCTCGGCGACCCGGAGGGTGTACGGCGGCACGCTCACGCGTACGACTCCTCACGGACCTGGTCGAGGGCCTTCTGCAGGTCCTCGGGGTAGTCGCTGCGGAACTCCACCCACTGCCCGTCCGCGGGGTGCTCGAAGCCGAGCCGCACGGCGTGCAGCCACTGGCGGGTCAGGCGCAGCCGCTTGGCGAGGGTCGGGTCGGCGCCGTAGGTGAGGTCGCCGACGCAGGGGTGGCGGTGGGCGGACATGTGGACGCGGATCTGGTGGGTGCGGCCGGTCTCCAGCTTCACGTCCAGCAGCGAGGCGGCGCGGAAGGCCTCGATGAGGTCGTAGTGGGTCACGGAGGCCTTGCCGTCGGCCGTGACCGCCCACTTGTAGTCGTGGTTGGGGTGGCGGCCGATCGGGGCGTCGATCGTGCCGCTCGTCGGGTCCGGGTGGCCCTGGACCAGTGTGTGGTAGCGCTTGTCGACCGTGCGCTCCTTGAACTGGCGCTTGAGCGAGGTGTACGCCCGCTCCGACTTGGCGACCACCATCAGGCCCGAGGTGCCGACGTCGAGGCGGTGCACGATGCCCTGGCGCTCGGCGGCGCCGGAGGTGGAGATCCGGTAGCCGGCCGCGGCGAGGCCGCCGATGACGGTGGGGCCGCTCCAGCCGGGCGAGGGGTGCGCGGCCACGCCGACCGGCTTGACGATCACGACCACGTCATCGTCGTCGTACACGATCTCCATGCCCTCGACCGGCTCGGCGACCACCTGCACCGGCGCGGGCGCCTGCGGCATCTCGACCTCCAGCCAGGCGCCGCCGCGCACCCGCTCGGACTTGCCGACCACCGCGCCGTCGACCTGGACCTTGCCGGCCGCGGCCAGCTCGGCCGCCTTCGTGCGGGAGAAGCCGAACATCCGGGAGATGGCGGCGTCGACGCGCTCACCCTCCAGGCCGTCGGGCACGGGCAGGGTACGGATCTCGGGAATCGTGCTCACCCGTCGAGTATGCCGGACCGGCCGGACGCCCCCGCACGGGCCTGTGGACAACTCGGGAGAACTCCCGGGCGGTCAGTCCTTGTGGACCGTGCCGTCCGGGTCCAGGCCGCGGAAGGACAGCAGCACGATCAGGATGCCGCCGCACACGATCGCCGAATCGGCCAGGTTGAACACCGCGAAGCCCTTCGGCGCGATGAAGTCCACGACCTGGCCCTCGAAGACCCCGGGGGCCCGGAAGACCCGGTCGGTCAGATTGCCGAGCGCGCCGCCGAGCAGCAGGCCGAGGGCGACCGCCCAGGGGAAGCTGTACAGCTTGCGGGCCAGGCGGATGATCACCACGATCACCGCCGCGGCGATCAGCGTGAAGATCACCGTGAACGCGCCCCCGAAGCCGAAGGCGGCGCCGGGGTTGCGGATGGCGTGCAGCTCCAGCAGGTCCCCGACCAGCTTGATCGGCTCGTGGCCCTCCAGCTTGGCGACCACGAGCGTCTTGCTGATCAGGTCGAGGGCGTACGCGAACGCGGCCACCGCGAACAGCACGGCGATCCGGCGCCCCCGGCCGACGCGCGCCTGCGCCGGGGCCTGCTGTGCTCCGGCCGCCGCCGTGTGCTCGCCGCTGTCGTCCGGGGTGTCCGGCGTACCGATGATGCGTTCCGCCTCTGCCACGTGAGTCCCTCAACCTAGGTGCCTGACTGAGGACGAGACTACGGCACGCCCGCCCGGCCCCTCACGCTCAGGAGCGACGTTCCTGCTTCTGCTTGCATTCCACGCACAGAGTGGCCCGCGGGAAGGCCTGCATCCGGGCTTTGCCGATGGGGTTGCCGCAGTTCTCGCACAGACCGTAGGTGCCCGCGTCCAGCCGTTCCAGGGCGTGCTCGTTCTGGATCAGCATCTCGCGCGCGTTGGCGGCCAGCGCCAGCTCGTGCTCGCGCGTGATGTTCTTCGTCCCGGTGTCGGCCTGGTCGTCGCCCGCGCCGTCCCCGGAGTCGCGCATCAGACCCACGAGGGAGGCCTCGGCGGAGCTGATCTCGGTGCGCAGCCGCTCCACCTCGGACAGCAGCTCGGCACGGGCCTCAGCGACCTCTTCCGGCGTCCAGGGTTCCTCTCCGGGACGCACCGCCAGCTCGCCGGGCTCCGCCGCGGCGATCCGTGCCTTGGGAACGGCGGTCTGTGCGGCCGTGGCCGTGCCAGGAGTCTTCTTCGCAACCACTGTCGTGGCTCCCGTCTGCTTCGCGGCCCGCGCCGCGCCCGCTTTCTTGGCCGTGCTCTTGCCGGCCGTCTCCGAGGAGACGCCGGCGGCAGCCGCCTTGACGGCCGCCTTGTCCACCGCCACCCCCTTCACCGCCGCCTTCTTCCCGGCCGCCGGCTTCCTGGCCACCGTCTTCTTCCCGGCCGTCTTCTCGGCAGGCTTCCTGGCCGACTTCTCGGCCGGCTTCCTGGCGTCCGCGGCCTTCGCCGCGGCCTTCGCGTCGGCCTTCCGCACAGCCGTCTTCTTCGCGGCCGTCTCCTTGGCGGCCACCTTCTTGGTGGCCGTCTTCTCGGTGGCCGTCTTCTCGGTGGCCGCCTTCTTCGCAGTCGTCTTCTTGGCGGCCGCGCCCCTGGCCCGGCCGGTCGCCGGATGCTCTACGGCGGTCTTTTTCGCCACCATGGCCGCGGCCCCTTCACATATTGTGATCTTGCTCGCGAATCGTGCTGGGACGATAAATCGACTTGAGTCCCGCGGCAACGGGGCACACCGCCCGATTCGCCCGCCCGCACCCCCCGAGCAGCGGGCCTGCATCCGTTGTGCCCAGCTCCCCGCCGGGTAATCCGCCCCGGCAGACCCCGCCGGACACACGCGCGCGTGCCCTCGCCATTCGGGTCATCCCGCCGGGTCGCCCGGCGCACGGCGGCACCCCGCGGACCACGGGCCCGGAGAAAACCGGTCAGCCACTGTCCGCGCGGCGCCGTACACTGGGCGGAGCGAGAAGCGTGGATGGGGACGAGTAGCGGCGTACGCAGCCCAGAGCGACCCGGGGACGGTGGGAGCCCGGGGGCGAGCGCGACGTGAAGATCACCCCGGAGCCGCCGGAAGAAAGCCCGCACCGGGCGAGTAGAACCGGCTTCGCGACCCCAATGAGGGGGCTCACCGGAGCACAGGGCGCACCGGCGGGCCAAGGAGGGTGGTACCGCGGGAGCGCGCCGCACACGGCGTAGACAGGATCGAAGGCTCTCGTCCCTCCGACGGAAGGCAGCAAGTCCGTTGGAGGATGCTCGCAGATGACAGCGCCGACGTACCGCCAGGTGCCCGCACAGGTCGACCTGCCCGCTCTTGAGCACGCCGTGCTCGACTTCTGGCGCGAGCAGAAGATCTTCGCCAAGAGCCTGGAGCAGTCCGAGGGCCGCCCGGAATGGGTGTTCTACGAGGGCCCGCCCACCGCCAACGGCATGCCCGGCGCCCACCACATCGAGGCGCGCGTCTTCAAGGACGTCTTCCCGCGCTTCCGCACCATGCGCGGCTACCACGTGGCCCGCAAGGCCGGCTGGGACTGCCACGGCCTGCCCGTCGAGCTGGCCGTCGAGAAGGAGCTGGGCTTCTCCGGCAAGCAGGACATCGAGGCGTACGGCATCGCCGAGTTCAACGCCAAGTGCCGCGAGTCCGTGACCCGGCACACCGACGCCTTCGCCGAGCTGACGACCCGCATGGGCTACTGGGTCGACCTGGACGACGCCTACCGCACCATGGACCCCGAGTACGTGGAGTCCGTGTGGTGGTCGCTGAAGGAGATCTTCAACAAGGGCCTGCTGGTCCAGGACCACCGGGTCGCCCCCTGGTGCCCGCGCTGCGGCACCGGCCTGTCCGACCACGAGCTGGCACAGGGCTACGAGACGGTCGTCGACCCGTCCGTGTACGTCCGTTTCCCGCTCACCTCCGGTCCGCTCGCCGGCGAGGCCGCGCTCCTGGTGTGGACGACGACCCCCTGGACCCTGGTGTCCAACACGGCGGTCGCCGCGCACCCGGAGGTCACCTACGTCGTCGCCACCAACGGCGAGGAGAAGCTCGTCGTCGCCGAGCCGCTCGTCGCCAAGGCGCTCGGCGAGGGCTGGGAGAGCACGGGCCAGACCTTCACCGGCGCCGAGATGGAGCGCTGGACCTACCAACGTCCGTTCGAGCTCGTGGAGTTCCCGGCTCCGGCGCACTTCGTGGTGAACGCGGACTACGTCACGACCGAGGACGGCACGGGTCTGGTCCACCAGTCCCCCGCCTTCGGTGAGGACGACCTCAAGGTCTGCCGCGCCTACGGCCTGCCCGTGGTCAACCCGGTCCGCCCGGACGGCACCTTCGAGGAGGAGGTCCCGCTGGTCGGCGGCGTCTTCTTCAAGAAGGCGGACGAAAAGCTCACCGAGGACCTCCAGCAGCGCGGCCTGCTCTTCAAGCACGTCGCGTACGAGCACAGCTACCCGCACTGCTGGCGTTGCCACACCGCGCTGCTCTACTACGCACAGCCCTCCTGGTACATCCGCACGACGGCGATCAAGGACCGCCTGATCCAGGAGAACGAGAAGACCAACTGGTTCCCGGAGACGGTCAAGCACGGCCGGTACGGCGACTGGCTGAACAACAACATCGACTGGGCGCTGTCCCGCAACCGCTACTGGGGCACCCCGCTGCCGATCTGGCGCTGCGAGGACGACCACCTCACCTGCGTCGGCTCCCGCGCGGAGCTGACCGAGCTGACCGGCACGGACCAGTCGGACCTCGACCCGCACCGGCCGTACATCGACGAGGTCACCTTCGCCTGCCCGCACGAGGGCTGCGGCGAGACGGCCACGCGCGTGCCCGAGGTCATCGACGCCTGGTACGACTCGGGCTCGATGCCGTTCGCGCAGTGGGGCTACCCGTACAAGAACAAGGAGCTGTTCGAGAGCCGCTACCCGGCGCAGTTCATCTCCGAGGCGATCGACCAGACCCGCGGCTGGTTCTACACGCTGATGGCCGTCGGCACGCTGGTCTTCGACAAGTCGTCGTACGAGAACGTCGTCTGCCTGGGCCACATCCTGGCCGAGGACGGCCGCAAGATGTCCAAGCACCTGGGCAACATCCTGCAGCCGATCCCGCTCATGGACGCCAACGGCGCGGACGCGGTGCGCTGGTTCATGGCGGCCGGCGGCTCCCCGTGGGCGGCGCGCCGCGTCGGTCACGGCACCATCCAGGAGGTCGTCCGCAAGACCCTGCTGACGTACTGGAACACGGTCGCCTTCCAGGCGCTGTACGCCCGTACGTCCCAGTGGGCACCGAGCGCGGCGGACCCGGCCCCGGCCGAGCGCCCGCTGATCGACCGCTGGCTGCTGTCCGAGCTGCACGCCCTCACCGACCAGGTGACGCAGGCGATGGAGGCGTACGACACCCAGCGCGCCGGCAAGCTGCTGTCCGCGTTCGTCGACGACCTGTCCAACTGGTACGTCCGCCGCTCGCGCCGCCGGTTCTGGCAGGGCGACAAGGCGGCGCTGCGCACGCTGCACGAGGTGCTGGAGACGGTCACCCGGCTGCTGGCGCCGATCGTCCCGTTCATCACCGAGCGGGTGTGGCAGGACCTGGTCGTGCCGGTGACCCCCGGTGCCCCGGAGTCCGTGCACCTGGCGGCCTGGCCGGAGGCGGACCTGTCCGCGATCGACCCGGAGCTGTCGAAGCAGATGGTGCTGGTGCGCCGGCTGGTGGAGCTGGGCCGTGCCACGCGCGCGGAGTCGGGCGTCAAGACGCGTCAGCCGCTGTCCCGCGCGCTGATCGCGGCGACCGGTTTCGAGACGCTGGACCCGGAGCTGCACACCCAGATCACGGAGGAGCTGAACGTCTCCTCGCTGGCCTCGCTCTCCGAGGTGGGCGGCTCGCTGGTGGACACCACCGCGAAGGCCAACTTCCGGGCGCTGGGCAAGCGGTTCGGCAAGCGGGTGCAGGACGTGGCCAAGGCGATCGCGAACGCCGACGCCGCCGCGCTGTCGCTGGCGCTGCGTGCGGGCACGGCCTCCGTGGACGTCGACGGCGAGACGGTCACGCTCGCCCCGGACGAGGTGATCATCACCGAGACCCCGCGCGAGGGCTGGTCGGTGGCGTCCGACTCCGGTGCCACGGTGGCGCTGGACCTGGAGATCACCGAGGAGCTGCGGCAGGCGGGTCTGGCCCGTGACGCGATCCGGCTGATCCAGGAGGCCCGCAAGAACAGTGGGCTGGATGTGGCCGACCGGATCGCTCTGCGGTGGGTGTCGACGGATGCCACGGTGGTCGCTGCGCTGGCTGAGCATGCCGAGCTGATCGCCGACGAGGTCTTGTCGACCGACTTCGGCCAGGGTGAGGCCGACGGCACCTATGGCGAGGCGTTCACCGATGAGGGGCTGTCTCTCACGTTCCGGCTGCGGAAGGCGTAAGCGCCGAGTGGTGTGAGAAGGGCCCGGTCTCCAGGCAGGAGGCCGGGCCCTTCTTCATCGGCTCGGTCGGCCTGAGTACGGTGCGCGGTTCTCCGCAACCCGCGTAAAAAGGGCGCGGCCCCGGACCGAAGTCCAGAGCCGCGCCCTTGAACGCTGCCGACGCCTACGGCGTACTACCCACCGTGCCCGGTGCTCAGTTGTCGTCCTCGTCGATCAGGAACCCGCGCATCGGCGAGGGAGCCTGGCCCATCGGGGACGGGCCCTGCGGGCGGACCGGAGCCATGGGCTGGGTCATGGCCGGGGTCATCTGCTGCTGGCCGCCGTAGGACGGGGCGGACGGAGCGGGGTTGCCGCCCATCGTCTGGTTGCCGCCGTAGGACGGGGCGCTCGCGCCGGCCGGGGCCATGGAGGGCGCCGGGGACGGGGGCAGGGAGGGGGCGGACGAGGTGCGCGGCGGGGCCAGGGAGTCGTCGGCCTGGGTCTCCAGCTGGCGCAGCTGGGACTCAAGGTACGACTTCAGGCGCGTGCGGTACTCGCGCTCGAAGCCGCGCAGGTCCTCGACCTTGCGCTCCAGCGTGGCGCGGGCGGACTCCAGGGAGCCCATGGCGACGCGGTGCTTCTCCTGCGCGTCCCGCTCCAGGGCATCGGCCTTGGCACGGGCGTCACGCTCCAGACCCTCGGCGCGGCTGCGGGCCTCGCCGACGATCTTGTTGGCCTCGGAGCGGGCCTCGGCGATCGCCTGGTCGGCGGTCTGCTGGGCCAGCGAGAGGACACGGGCGGCGCTGTCGCCGCCGGGGCCCTGACCGGGCATGCCGGGGCCGCCCATCGGACCGCCCATGGGGCCACCCATCTGCTGCTGCATGGGCTGGCCACCCATCGGGCCCTGACCCATGGGGCCCTGACCCATGGGGCCCTGGCCCATCGGACCCTGGCCCATCGGGCCGGGACCCTGCGGGCCACCCTGACCGCCGGGGCCGGCGGGCAGCTGCGGGGCACCGCTCGGCAGCTGGGGCGGGCCTCCCATGGGGCCGCCCATCTGCTGCTGCGGCGGGCCCGATATGCCGGCGGGCACCGGCGCGCCGGGGCCTCGCATGCCCTGCTGAGGCATGCCCTGCTGAGGCATGCCCTGCTGCTGCGGATGCTGCTGATCCTGCTCCGGCGGGCCCTTGCGCATGTTCTGCTGGTTCTGCGCGGCCGCACGGGTCGCCGCGGCCAGCTTGGCACGCAGGTCCTCGTTCTCGCGGAGCAGACGGGTCAGTTCGGCTTCGACCTCGTCGAGGAAGGCATCGACCTCGTCCTCGTCATAGCCTTCTCGGAGGCGGACGGTCGTGAACTGCTTGTTCCGCACGTCCTCGGGGGTCAACGGCATCTCTTCACCTCAGCGTAGTCATCGGCAGTCGGCAAGACCGTATCGTCCACCCTCATTACACGAAGCTCCCCGTGATGGAGATGAGGATGTAGACGATGATCATCAGTACGAAGAAGGACAGGTCGAGCGCCACGCCCCCGAGACGCAGCGGCGGGATGAACCGCCGCAGAAGCTTCAGCGGTGGATCGGTGACAGTGTAGGTGGCCTCCAGTACGACCACCATCGCCTTGCCGGGTTGCCACGAGCGGGCGAACTGGAACACGTAATCCATGACGAGCCGGAAGATGAGCACGGCGAGAAACAGCAATAGCGCGATGTGGACCACCTGTGCGAACACGCTCATGGCCTGCGCTTCCCTCTCCCCTGTTCCGTGCTCTTCCGAACGTCGATCTGGTTGTGCGTCTCAGCTCTGGTTGAAGAACCCGCCCTCTGCGATGCGGGCCTTGTCCTCCGCCGTGACATCGACGTTAGCAGGAGACAACAGGAACACCTTCTGCGTCACCCGCTCGATGCTGCCGTGAAGACCAAACACCAAACCGGCCGCAAAGTCGACAAGTCGCTTCGCGTCTGTGTCATCCATCTCAGTCAGATTCATGATCACCGGGGTGCCCTCACGGAAGTGTTCCCCGATGGTACGGGCTTCGTTGTAGGTCCGCGGGTGAAGCGTGGTGATCCGGTAAGGCTCTCGTTCCGACACGACCTTGGGCATGATCACCGGTGCGTTCTTCTCCAGGGACTGACGTTCTTGTGTGATGGATGCCACGGGCGCGATGCGCGCCGGACGTCCGGATTCCGCGGCGAGCGAAGTCGATCGGGCCACCGGCTCGCGGGGTGCGGGCGGTTGGACGATTCGCACCTCTTCGTCCCTTTGGGACTGATGTGCACTGTGCGACTGATGTGACGATTCATGCCGTCGGTGATCCCGCTCGGGCTCCGGGTCCAACTCGGGCTCGAAGTCGTCGTCGGGGTCGAATCCGCGGCCGTCGTACCCATCGTCCTCCACGAGGCCGAGGTAGACCGCCATCTTGCGCATCGCGCCGGCCATGCTCTGAGTCCTCCGCTCTGTGGTGGATCGGCTGACGACTGCCAAGTGCCCGCGATCCACGCGGTCGTTGTGCTCGCCTTCGCGGGCATTGACCATATTTTCTGCTGTGGTCCGACTTCCTGGCGACGTTACCCGAGCCTGGGGCGGACTCCGAGTACCGCAGTGCCGACGCGCACGTGTGTCGCCCCGGCTGCCACGGCCTGTTCGAGGTCCGCACTCATCCCTGCCGACACCATGGTTGCAGCCGGATGAGCTCGGCGCAGGTCGGTCGACAAATCCATGAGCCGCTCGAACGCCGCCTGTTCGCGTCCCGCGTACTCCCCGGTGAGCGGAGCGACGGTCATCAGTCCGTCGAGCCGCAGTCCTGGAGACGCCGCGACGAGGTCGGCCAACTCTTCGATTCCTTCCGGGGCCACACCGCCGCGCTCGCCCCGCCCGCTCGCGCCCGCATCCAGCGCGACCTGGATCAGACAGCCCACCTCGCGCCCCGACCGCACCGCCTCCTTCGACAGAGCCGTGACGAGCCGGGAACGGTCCACGGACTGCACGACATCGGCATAACCGACCACGGAACGCACCTTGTTGGTCTGCAACTGACCAACAAAATGCCATTTCAAGGGCAGATCCGCACACGCGGCGGCCTTCGGTGCCGCGTCCTGGTCGCGGTTCTCGGCGACATGGCGCACACCGAGTTCCGACAGGATCCGCACATCGCTCGCCGGGTAGGTCTTGGTGACCACGATCAGGGTCACCTCCTCCCGCTCACGCCCGGCCGCGACACACGCGGCGGTGATGCGCTGCTCCACTTGCGCCAGATTTGCGGCGAGTTCGGTCTTACGGTCCGTCATGCCCCATCAGTCCAGCCAGACATAGCCCGCGAGCCGCCCGGTGGTGCGGTCGCGGCGGTACGAGAAGTGATCCCCCGACTCCAGCGTGCACACCGGCGACTGCGCCCGGTCGCACACCCCGAGCCGGTCGAGCTGCGCGTGCACCCCGGCGCTCACGTCGACCGCCGGTGTACCCCAGCTCGTCTCGGCGTGCGCCGCCGGCTCGACGGCGGCCACCTCGGCGCGCATCGCCTCCGGCACCTCGTAACACCGGCCGCACACGGCCGGCCCGGTGCGGGCGACGATCCGGCCCGGCTCGGCGCCGAGTTCGGCCATGGCCCGTACGGCGGCGGGGACGACCCCCTTGACCATGCCGGGTCGGCCCGCGTGTGCCGCGGCGACGACCCCGGCGACCGGGTCGGCCAGCAGCACCGGCACGCAGTCGGCGGTGAGGACGGCGAGGGCGACGCCGCGCGTGGCCGTCACGATTCCGTCGGCCTGCGGGGGCCGCTCGACGTGCCACGGTCCGTCGACCTCGACCACGTCGTTGCCGTGCACCTGGTTCATCCAGACCACCAGGCCGGGGTCCAGACCGAGCGACGTGGCCACGAGCTCCCGGTTGGCCCGTACGGCCTGCGCCTCGTCACCGACCGCGCCGCCGAGATTGAGCTCCTCATACGGAGCGGCGCTCACCCCGCCCCACCGGTCGGTGAAGGCGAAGTGCGCGCCGCTCACGCTCTCGCGCCGTCCTATCACTTCAGGAAGTCCGGGACGTCCAGCTCCTCGGCGGCGCTGTCCGCGTAGGTCCGCGACGACGGCAGCGGCGGGGCCGGGATGTCGGCAACCGGCTCGGGCGCCGGCTCCGGCTCCTCCTTCGGCGTCACACTGCCGAGCGAGCCGAAGGTCGGCCGGCTGGGCTCGGACTGCCGTACCGGAGCGGGCTCGTCGCGGCGGGTCGACGTCGAGGCCGAGCCGAGGACGTTGTCCCGGCGGGCCGGCGGCTGACCGCCGTCGAAGCCGGCCGCGATCACCGTGACCCGCACCTCGTCACCGAGGGCGTCGTCGATGACCGCGCCGAAGATGATGTTGGCCTCGGGGTGGGCGGCCTCGCTGACCAGCTGGGCGGCCTCGTTGATCTCGAACAGGCCGAGGTCGGAGCCGCCGGAGATGGAGAGCAGCACGCCCCGGGCGCCGTCGATGGACGCCTCCAGCAGCGGCGAGGAGATCGCCATCTCGGCGGCGGCCACCGCGCGGTCGTCGCCGCGGGCCGAGCCGATGCCCATGAGGGCCGAACCGGCCTCGGACATGACCGACTTGACGTCGGCGAAGTCGAGGTTGATCAGGCCGGGGGTGGTGATGAGGTCGGTGATGCCCTGGACACCGGAGAGCAGGACCTGGTCGGCGGACTTGAAGGCGTCCAGGACCGAGACCTGGCGGTCCGAGATGGACAGCAGCCGGTCGTTGGGGATGACGATGAGGGTGTCGACCTCTTCGCGCAGTTCGGCGATGCCGTCCTCGGCCTGGTTCGCGCGGCGCCGTCCCTCGAAGGTGAACGGACGCGTGACCACGCCGATGGTGAGGGCGCCGAGCGAGCGCGCGATGTTGGCCACGACGGGTGCGCCGCCGGTGCCGGTGCCGCCGCCTTCACCGGCCGTCACGAAGACCATGTCGGCCCCCTTGAGGACCTCCTCGATCTCCTCGCGGTGGTCCTCGGCGGCCTTGCGGCCGACCGCCGGGTTGGCGCCGGCGCCGAGTCCGCGGGTGAGTTCGCGGCCGACGTCGAGCTTGACGTCGGCGTCGCTCATCAACAGCGCCTGCGCGTCGGTGTTGATGGCGATGAACTCGACGCCCTTGAGACCGACCTCGATCATCCGGTTGATGGCATTGACACCACCGCCGCCGACACCGATGACCTTGATGACTGCGAGGTAGTTCTGCGGTGCTGCCACGTCGAAGGCCTCTCGCCTCGAATTACGTTGCCGTCGTCGTGCGGTGCCCCGCGCCGGGACGGCAGATGCCGAATGGGACGGTCCGTAGCGCCGACCCGAACCCTAACCCTGAAGTTTAGGGTTACCAGTGTGTCTGTTCCTTGAAGTCTTCTGAACAGGACACTAAGTCGACAAGTGGCGCCCGTTCAACGAACACGCCGAACCTCCCGTTTTTCTTTTCACCCTATGTGATCAGCCGTAGCAGTGCCCAACCAGGGTGCTGGCCTGCGCTGATGTGCGTCAACTCCCCGATGACGCAGGGGCGGTGGGAACGCTGACGTCGAAGTGCCGCGCGCCGGGAGCTGCTTTCATGAGAGCTGTGAGGGCCCGTGCCTTGGCGCGGCCGCTCTCGCCGCTTCCCCATGCCACCGTGCGGCCGTCGGCCAACTCCAGCGAGATGTCGTCGTAGGAACGGACTTGGACGGTCCGGGCGTCCCGGGCGACGGCGGCCGGCAGATCACCGGCGACCCCGACCGCCTCGCGCACCAGCCGGTCGGTGCCGAAGCGCCGCAGGCTCGCGGCTCCGGAACCCGTGCGGGATACGGACAATTCCAGCGCGGGAACGCTTTTCGGGGCCTGCGAAACCGTGGCGAACCGGACACCTTCGCGGTCGACTTCGGTGAAGTTCCGGCCGTTTCGGAGCAGCAGAACCGGAGTCCGCTCGGTCACTTTCAGACCGATTCCATGGGGCCAGGAACGCACCACGTCAACTGTGTCAATTCGGGGCAATTTCTGGCGGAGTCGGGCTTCGATGCCGTCGGTGTCGACGGAAATCATCGGCGCCCCCACCGGTACGGCCGCCGCGTCGCGCACCTCGTCGGGGGTCAGCACATCCGTGCCGGACACCGAGACATGCTCGACGCGCAGCCAGGTGGAGCCGTACAACAGCCAAGTGACACCGGCCCCGAGGAGTACGGCGGCCACCGCCAGAATGACGATCGTACGAAGGCGCGCTCTTCCGAGCCGCCGGGCGGACGGCGGGCCGGACGACTCCTGCTGGCGTTTCCCGCGCTCGGCGGTAGTCGGTCCGGCCACCCTCACTGCCCTTTCGTCATACGGTCCTAACGGCGCGAGGCGATCGCCTCGTACACCATGCCGACGAGCAGCTCGTCGGCGTCCCGGCGGCCGAACTCGCTTGCCGCGCGGGACATCTCGTACAGCCGGTGCGGATCGGCGAGCACGGGCAGGACGTTCTGCTGTACCCACTCGGGCGTCAGTTCCGCGTCGTCGACGAGGAGTCCGCCGCCGGCCTTGACCACCGGCTGGGCGTTGAGCCGCTGTTCGCCGTTGCCGATGGGCAGCGGGACGTAGGCGGCCGGGAGTCCGACGGCGGAGAGTTCGGCGACGGTCATCGCGCCCGCGCGGCAGAGCATCATGTCGGCCGCGGCGTACGCGAGGTCCATCCGGTCCAGGTAACTTACCGGGATGTAGGGGGGCATCCCCGGCATCTGGTGCACCTGCGGCAGTTCGTTCTTCGGGCCGACCGCGTGCAGGATCTGGATACCGGCCTGCTGGAGCCAGGGCGCGACCTGCTGGACGACCTCGTTGAGGCGGCGGGCGCCCTGCGAGCCGCCGGAGACCAGCAGCGTGGGCAGGTTCGGATCGAGGCCGAAGCGGTGCCGGGCCTCGGGGCGCGCGGCGGCGCGGTCCAGGGTGGCGATGGAGCGGCGCAGCGGGATGCCGATGTAGCGCGCGTCACGCAGCTTGCTGTCCGGGGTGGAGACGGCGACCCGGGCCGCGTAGCGCGAGCCGATCTTGTTGGCAAGGCCGGGGCGGGCGTTGGCCTCGTGGATCACGATGGGCACACCGAGGCGCTTGGCCGCGAGGTAGCCGGGCAGCGCGACATAACCGCCGAAACCGACGACACAGTCCGCCTTGGTGCGCTCCAGGATCTGCTCGGCGGCCTTGATCGTGCCGCGCAGCCGGCCCGGGACGGTGATCAGCTCGGGCGTGGGCTTGCGGGGCAGCGGCACGGCCGGGATCAGCGCCAGCTCGTAGCCGCGCTCCGGGACGAGCCGGGTCTCCAGGCCGCGCTCCGTGCCCAGGGCCGTGATCCCCACGGTCGGGTCCTGCCTGCGCAGGGCGTCCGCGAGGGCGAGCGCGGGCTCGATGTGGCCGGCGGTCCCCCCACCGGCGAGTACGACATGCACCGAAATTCACCGCTCTCCGGACGGACGCGCCACCGAGGCACGCCGTCGCATCGTTTTCCATCTCCGGGGACTCCGACCGGACCCGGAGCCCCCGGCACCCCGTTTTCTACCAAAGCGAGGTTGCCGCATCGCAAGCGCCGCCCGCGCAGCGGGCTCGTCGCGTGCGAAGGCGATCAGCAGCCCGATGGCGAACATGGTCGGCAGCAGGGCGGACCCTCCGTAGGAGAACAGCGGGAGGGGGACACCGGCGATCGGCAGCAGACCGAGCACCGCACCGATGTTGATCACCGCCTGGGCGGTGATCCAGGTGGTCACGCCTCCCGCGGCGTACCTCACGAAGGGGTCCTCCGTGCGTCCGGCCACGCGGATACCCGCATAGCCTAGAGCCGCGAACAGGGCGACCACCGACAGTGTCCCCGCGAGGCCCAGTTCCTCACCGGTGACCGCGAAGATGAAGTCGGTGTGGGCTTCCGGGAGTTGGCCCCATTTTTCCACACTTGCACCGAGACCGGAGCCGAAGAGTCCGCCGGAGGCCAGTGCGTAGATGCCGTGGGCGCCCTGCCAGCACATGTCACCCGGGCCGGGGTCGGTGGCCGCGATGCAGTTGAGGCGGGCGAGGCGATGCGGGCTGGTCTCGATGGCGATGGCGGCGAGGACGACGGCGACGCCCAGCACCCCGGAGAACAGCCGGGTCGGCGCCCCCGCGAGCCACAGCAGCCCGAACAGGATCGCCGTCAGGATGATCGTCGTACCCATGTCGCCGCCCAGCATGATCAGCCCGAGCAGCAGGAAGGCGACCGGCACCAGCGGCACCAGCATGTGCTTCCACTGGGTCAGCAGCTTCTTCTCCTGTTTGCGGGCGATCAGGTCCGCGCCCCACAGCACCAGGGCGAGCTTGCCGAACTCGCTGGGCTGGATCTGGAAGGAGCCGCCGAGGGAGATCCAGTTCTGGTTGCCGTTGACCGCGTGCCCTATCCCGGGGATCTGCACCAGGACCATCAGGAAGACGGCGCCGGCGAGGATCGGGTAGGCCAGCGCCCGGTGCAGTTTCACCGGCATGCGGGAGGCCGCGAGCAGCAGGGCGCCGCCGATGAGCGCGGCGAGGAACTGCTTGCGGAAGAAGTACGACCCCGGCAGCGACAGCTGGAGCGCGGTGATCTGGGAGGCCGAGTAGACCATCACCAGGCCCAGCACGATGATCAGCACGCTGCCGCCGGCGATCAGGTAGTAGGCGGTCAGCGGCCGGTCCCAGGCCTTGCGCGCGCGCGTGTAGAGCCGCTGGAACGGGTTCTCGCGCGGCGGGCGGGAGACCGCGGGACGGCGGGACGCCCGCTGTACGGGCGGCCTTCCGGTACGGCTACTGGGCATCGGCGCCTCCACTGAACGTCGACCGTCCCACGCGTCCCTCCCAAGATCCGCCCGGCGGGCGGCCGGGGTCAGGCGCCGAGTTCGCGGACCGCCGCCGCGAACGCGTCACCGCGCTGGTTGTAGTTGGTGAACATGTCCATGGAGGCACAGGCCGGGGCCAGCAGCACCGTGTCGCCGGGCTGAGCGAGCCGCTTCGCTTCCGTCACCGCCTGGAGCATCGCCCCAGTGTCGGTCCGGTCGAGGTCGACCACGGGTACTTCCGGGGCGTGTCGCGCGAGGGCGTCGCGGATCAGCTCCCGGTCGGCGCCGATGAGGACCACCGCGCGCAGCCGCTTCGCCGACCTGGCGACCAGTTCGTCGAAGGTCGCACCTTTCGCCAGACCACCCGCGATCCATACAATCGGCTCATATGCCGCCAACGAGGCTTCGGCGGCATGGGTGTTGGTCGCCTTGGAGTCGTCCACGTACGCGACACCGTCGAGATCGGCGACGTGCTGGATGCGATGGGCGTCGGGGCGGAAGGCGCGCAGTCCGTCGCGTACGGCGGTGGCGGGCACCCCGAAGGCGCGCGCGAGGGCCGCCGCGGCAAGGGCGTTGGCGATGTTGTGGGGGGCCGGCGGATCCACGTCGGCGACCTCGGCGAGCTCCTGGGCGTTCTTCTGCCGGTTCTCGACGAAGGCGCGGTCGACCAGGATGCCGTCCACGACGCCGAGTTGAGAGGGCGCGGGGGTGCCGAGGGTGAACCCGACGGCCCGGCAGCCCTCCTCGACGTCGGCCTCGCGGACCAGGTCCTCGGTGGCCTTGTCCTCGACGTTGTAGACGCAGGCGACCCGATTGCCCTCGTAGATACGGCCCTTGTCGCGCGCGTATCCCTCCATGGAGCCATGCCAGTCGAGGTGGTCCGGCGCGAGGTTCAGCACGGCGGCGGAGTGGGCGCGCAGGGAGGGTGCCCAGTGCAGCTGGTAGCTGGAGAGCTCGACGGCGAGGACGTCGTACGTCTCCTCGCCGAGGACCGCGTCCAGCAGGGAGACGCCGATGTTGCCGACGGCGGCCGTGCGCAGGCCCGCCGCCGTGAGGATGGCGGCGAGCATGCGGACGGTGGTCGTCTTGCCGTTGGTGCCCGTGACGGCCAGCCAGGGGGCGGCGTCGGGGCCGCGCAGGCGCCAGGCCAGCTCGACATCGCCCCAGACGGGCACGCCCGCCTGCTCGGCCGCCAGGAACAGCGGCTTGTCCGGCTTCCAGCCGGGCGCGGTGACGATCAGCTCGGTGCCCTCCGGCAGGGAGGCGCCGTCGCCGAGGCGCACGGTGATGCCCAGCGCCTCCAGCTCCGTGGCCTGCTCGCGCGCGCGTGCGTCGTCGCCGTCGTTGACGACCGTGACGATCGCCCCGCGCGCGTGCAGCACCTTGGCCGCCGGGACGCCGGAGACACCGAGCCCGGCGACGGTGACGTGCTTGCCCTGGAAGTCGAAGAGCTCCGAGGTGGAGGTCACTTTTCCGCTGCCCATCCCGCATAGAAGAGGCCTAGTCCGACAATCACACAGATACCCTGAATGATCCAGAATCGGACCACCACCAGGACTTCGGACCAGCCCTTGAGTTCGAAGTGGTGCTGGAGTGGCGCCATCCGGAAGACGCGCCTGCCGGTGAGCCGGAAGGAGCCGACCTGGATGACGACCGACATGGTGATCAGGACGAACAGGCCGCCCATGATGGCCACCAGCAGCTCCGTACGGGAGAGGATGGCCAGACCGGTCAGGACACCGCCGAGGGCGAGCGACCCGGTGTCGCCCATGAAGATCTTCGCCGGCGAGGTGTTCCACCACAGGAAGCCCAGGCAGGCACCCATCAGCGCGGAGGCGACCACCGCGAGGTCGAGCGGGTCGCGCACCTCGTAGCAGGCGGCCGGGTTGGTCAGGGTCTGCGCGTTGGCGCAGGACTCCTGGAACTGCCAGACCCCGATGAACGTGTAGGCGCCGAAGACGAGCACGGAGGCGCCGGTGGCCAGACCGTCCAGACCGTCGGTCAGGTTCACGCCGTTCGACATCGCGAGGATCATGAACAGCGCCCAGACGACGAACAGCACCGGGCCGATGGTCCAGCCGAAGTCCGTGATGAACGACAGCTTGGTGGAGGCCGGGGTGTTGCCGCGCGCGTCGGCGAACTGCAGCGAGAGCACCGCGAAGGAGATGCCGACGATCAGCTGGCCGGCCATCTTCGCCTTGGCCCGCAGACCCAGCGAACGCCGCTTGACGATCTTGATGTAGTCGTCGAGGAAGCCGACCAGGCCCATGCCGAACATCAGGCCGAGCACCAGCAGGCCGGAGTAGGTGGGCGGGTAACCGGTGATGAGCTTGCTCAGGAAGTACGCCGCGATCGTCGCCAGGATGAAGGCGATACCGCCCATCGTCGGCGTACCGCGCTTGCTGGCGTGCTCGCGCGGACCGTCGTCACGGATGTACTGGCCGTAGCCCTTGCGCGCGAGGAGCTTGATCAGCAGCGGGGTGCCGATCAGTGTCAGGAAGAGGCCAATGACTCCTGAGAACAGGATCTGCTTCATCATCGGGCGGCAACCTCACCCTCGGCACCGGTCTCGACGAGCGCCTGGGCAACGCTCTCCAGACCCACCGAACGGGACGCCTTCACGAGCACGACGTCCCCCGGGCGCAACTCGCTGCGCAACAGGTCGATCGCCGCCTGTGCGTCGGACACGTGCACCGACTCCTCACCCCACGAACCCTCGTTATATGCGCCCAGTTGCAGCCAGGAGGCCTCAATCCCCCCGACGGCGACGAGCTTGCTGACGTTGAGCCGGACGGCGAGCCGTCCGACGGCGTCGTGCTCGGCGAGCGCCTCGTCCCCCAGCTCGGCCATCTTGCCGAGCACCGCCCATGTGCGCCGCTCCTTGCCCATGGCCGCGAGCGCCCGAAGGGCGGCCCGCATGGACTCGGGGTTGGCGTTGTAGGCGTCGTTGACGATGGTCACGCCGTCCGGGCGCTCGGTGACCTCCATGCGCCAGCGGGAGAGGGAGCCCGCCTCGGAGAGCGCGGTGGCGATCTCTTCCGCGGACATGCCCAGCTCATGGGCGACGGCGGCCGCGGCGAGCGCGTTCGACACGTGGTGCTCACCGTACAGGCGCATGGTCACATCGCTTGCACCGGAGGGTGTGTGAAGCCTGAATGAGGGCTGTCCACTGTCCGTGAGTCGCACGTTCTCGGCGCGTACGTCCGCTTCGGCCGACTCTCCGAAAAGGACCACCTTCGCCTTGGTACGGGAGGCCATGGCCCGGACCAGCGGGTCGTCGGCATTGAGGACGGCGGCACCGTCCTCAGGAAGGCTCTCGACGAGCTCGCCCTTCGCCTGGGCGATCTGTTCCCGGCCGCCGAACTCGCCGATGTGGGCGGTGCCGACGTTGAGGACGAGGCCGATCTTCGGCGGGGTGAGGCCGGTGAGGTAGCGGATGTGCCCGAGGCCGCGGGCGCCCATCTCCAGCACGAGGAACCTGGTCTCCTCGGTGGCGGACAGTGCGGTCAGCGGCAGCCCGATCTCGTTGTTGAGCGATCCGGGCGTGAACACCGTCGGCGCCTTGCGCCGCAGGACCTGCGCGATGAGGTCCTTGGTGCTGGTCTTGCCGGCCGAGCCGGTCAGCGCGACGAGGGTCGCGCCGAGCCGGCGTACGACGTGCCGGGCGAGGGCGCCGAGGGCGGTCTGCACGTCCTCGACGACGATCGCGGGTACCCCGACCGGGCGTGCCGCCAGTACGGCGACCGCGCCCGCCTCGACGACCCGCGGTGCGAAGTCGTGGCCGTCCACGCGCTCGCCGACGAAGGCGGCGAACAGGCTGCCGGGCACCACCTCGCGGGAGTCCCGGACCACCGGGCCCGTGACCTGGACGGACGGATCCGGTATGTCGTGCGTCTGCCCGCCGACGACTGCTGCGATCTCGGCGAGGGAGAGGGCGATCACAAGTTCATCCCTGGGTCTTCTGGATAGCTTCGCGAAGCACCTGGCGGTCGTCGAAGGGACGGATCACGCCGGCGATGTCCTGGCCCTGCTCGTGACCCTTGCCCGCGACCAGCACGGTGTCGCCGGGCGCGGCACGGCCGACGGCGGCGGCGATCGCGGCGGCGCGGTCCTCGAAGAGGAGCACCTCGCCGCGCTCGTGAGCGGGCACGGAGGCCGCGCCCTGGAGCATGGTCGCGAGGATCGCGAGCGGGTCCTCGGAGCGGGGGTTGTCGGAGGTCAGTACGGCCGTGTCGGCGAACCGGGCCACGGCGGCGCCCATCGGGGCCCGCTTGGTCCGGTCGCGGTCGCCGCCGCAGCCGAGGACCACGTGCAGGCGGCCCTTGGTGACCTTGCGCAGCGCCTTGAGCACGGACTCGACCGCGTCGGTCTTGTGGGCGTAGTCGACGACCGCGAGGTAGGGCTGCCCTGCGTCCACGCGCTCCAGGCGGCCGGGGACGCCCGGTACGGCGGCGATGCCGTCGGCCGCGGTCTGCGGGTCGAGGCCGGCCGCGGCGAGGGCGACGAGGGCGGCGAGGGTGTTCGCCACGTTGAAGGGACCGGCGATCGGCGACCTGGCGTGGATCCGCTCACCGTTCGGGCCGACGACGGTGAACGTCGAGTCCATGGGGCCGATCTGGACGTCCTCGGCACGCCAGTCGGCGTCGGGGTGGCCCTCGGCGGAGAAGGTGACGACGGGGACCGTGGCCTCCTTCGTGAGCCGGCGGCCGTACTCGTCGTCGATGTTGATCACGCCGAGTTTGCTGCGTTTCGGTGTGAACAAGTGTGCTTTGGCCCGGAAGTAGTCCTCCATGTCGGAGTGGAACTCCATGTGTTCCGGGCTGAGGTTGGTGAACACGGCGATGTCGAAGACGCAGCCGTCGACCCGGCCGAGGACCAGGGCGTGGCTGGAGACCTCCATGGCGACCGCCTCGACGCCGCGCTCGCGCATGACGGCGAAGAGCGCCTGGAGGTCGGTGGCCTCGGGGGTGGTGCGCTCGGACTTGATGCGCTCGTCGCCGATGCGCATCTCGACCGTGCCGACGAGACCGGTGGACTTCACGGTCCGCAGCCCGCCCTCGACCAGGTAGGCGGTGGTGGTCTTGCCGGAGGTGCCGGTGATGCCGATCTGGAGCAGGTCGCTGCCGGGGCGGCCGTAGATGGTGGCCGCGAGTTCGCCCATCCGCGCGCGCGGGTCGTCGACGACCAGGACCGGCAGTCCGGTCGCGGCGGCGCGCTCGGCGCCCGTCGGGTCGGTGAGCACGGCGGCCGCGCCGAGGCCGGCGGCCTGGGTTACGAAGTCGGCGCCGTGCAGGCGGGCGCCCGGGAGGGCGGCGTACAGGTCGCCGGGGCGGACGGCGCGCGAGTCATGGGTGATCCCCGTGATCCCGGCGGCGGCGTCCGGAGCGGCGGCACCCAGCTGATCGGCCAGTTCCGCGAGGGGTGTGGCGGAGACCTGAACCGGTCGCGGCGGTCCCGGATATGTCACGGAAGCGCCCTTCTGGGTGGTTTGGGACTGATCGGCGTGTGGCACGGCGGTGAGCGTACCGGGCGCACCCGCTCCGGAGCGAAGCGAGGGGCTGGGGACGCCTTGGTTCCCGGGATCCGGGGTGATCGTTGTCACGGTTCGTTCCTGGTGGTCTTACCGCGGTGCCGAAGCGGTGCGGGCGGTGCGGGCGGTGCGGGCGGTGCGGGCGGTGCGGGGGGCTGTGCCGATCAGGGCTTGTAGTCGACGGGCAGGTTGGGGGCCGGCGCCCCGGTCGGCGGGATCTGGAGGGTCTTGAGGGCGAACTCCATCACCTGCTTGTAGATGGGTCCACAGATCTGACCGCCGAAGTAGCTGCCGGAGGTGGCGTTCTGGATGGCGCAGTAGACGGTGATGCGGGGGTTGTCCGCGGGCGCGAAGCCGGCGAACGACGACGTGTATCCGTGGTACTTGCCGGTGGCCGGATCCACGCGATTCGCCGTGCCGGTCTTGCCGGCGACGTTGTAGCCGGGGATGCGCGCCTTGATGCCGGTGCCCTGCTCGTCGTCCACGACGGACTCCAGCATCTGGGCGAGCGCCTTCGCGGTCTTCTCGCTGACGACCCGGGTCTCCTGGGGCTTGGGCGCCGGGGTGAAGCGTCCGTCGGCACCCTTGGTGCCGCGCACCAGGGTCGGCTCGACGCGGACCCCGCCGTTGGCGATGGTCGAGTACACGGAGGCGGCCTGCATCGCGTTGATGGAGAAACCCTGTCCGAAAGGGATCGTGTACTGCTGCGAAGTGGACCACTTCTGGTACGGCGCGAGGATGCCCGGGGTCTCGCCGGGGAAGCCGAGCCCGGTGTAGCCGCCGATGCCGAACTTGCGCAGGTACGAGTAGAGGACCTTGTTGGCCTCCTCCTGGGTCTTGCCGAGCTGGCCGGTGGCCAGGATGGTGCCGATGTTGCTGGACTTGGCGAGGACGCCGTTGAGCGTGAGGTACCAGGTGGCGTGATCGACGTCGTCGGAGAAGAGCCGGTCGCCGCGGTGCAGCCGGTTGGGTACGACGACGTGGGTGAGCGGCGCCGCCGCGTTCTCCTCCAGCACGGCCGCCATGGACATCACCTTGGCCGTGGAGCCGGGTTCGTAGGCGTCCTGGATGGCCGGATTACCCAGGGCCGCGGAGTCGGCCTTCGACAGGTCGTTGGGGTCAAAACCGGGCGAGTTGGCCATGGCCAGGATCTGCCCGGTCCGGGTGTCCTGGACGATGACGTAGCCGCGGTCGGCCTTGGACTTCTTCACCTGCTCGGTGATGGCGTTCTGCGCGGCCCACTGGATGTCGCGGTCGATGGTGAGCTCGACGTCGGAGCCGGGCACGGCGGGCGTCTCGTTGGACCCTGCCGTGGGCACCTCGCGCCCGCCGGACTGGGCGTAGCGGATCTTGCCGTCCTTGCCCGTCAGCTGCTTGTTCAGCTCCTGCTCGATGCCGCCGCCCCCGGTGCCCGCGGCGTTGACCCAGCCCAGTATCCCGGCGGCGAGATCGCCGTTGGGGTACACACGCTGGCTGCTCGGGTCGGCGAAGACGCCGGCGAGCACGTTGACGGTGGTGTGATCCGTTCCCGCCTTCTTGGTGAGCGCGCTCTTGAGGTCCTTGATCTGCTTCCAGACCTGCGGGGTCTGGCGGACGGCGAGCCGGGCGTAGCGGGACTTCCTGTTCGCCGGCCGCAGCTTCTTCACCAGCGTGGCCTGGTCCTGCCCGAGGATGGGCGCGAGCAGCGCGGCGGCCTGCTCCGGCCCGTCGGAGATCTTCAGCTGCTCGGGGCTGAACATCGTCGGGTCGGCCGTGATGTCGTACGCGTCCTCGCTGACGGCGAGCGCGACACCGTTGCGGTCGGTGATCCCGCCGCGCTCGGCGGCCAGGGTGTGCACGACGTACCGGTTCAGCTCGGCCCGCGCCGCATAAGTGCCGGCGTCGACGCCCTGGACCTGGAGCAGCCGCACGACGAAGGCGATCATCACCAGGGTCAGGGTGAGGCTGACCATGCGCAGCCGGGGCCGCGGGCTGCCGAGCCGGAGCGGACGCTGGAGCGGCGGCCGTGCGCCGCTCGGCCGGCGCGCCGGGCGCGCACCGGGCCCGGCCTGCTGCCGCACGGCGCTCCTGGGCCGCTGCGGCCTGGCGGGCCCTGGCACGCGTCGGCGCGGCGGTTCCCTGTCGGACACTTCCGTCACCTGCCGGAGGTCGGGGTGGAGGCGGGCTGGGGGGTGAGCGGTGGCGGTACGGCCGCCGCCGGGGCGGACGGGGCGGGGCGGGTGCCCTGGGGCTGGACCGGGGCGGAGGGGGCGGGGGTGGCCTGGGCCGGGGTCGAGGGTGACGGGGAGACGGGGGCCGGGGTCGCCGCCGGGGGTGCGGAGCGGGCGGCCGGGGTCATGACCTCGGGGGCCACCGGGTCGGTGAAGGCGGCCGACTCGGGGGTGGCGGCGCTCGGGACGCCCTTGACCCTGCCGTCGGGGCCGAGGAAGGCCGGGTCGCCGCCGGGGACCATGCCGAGTTCGCGGGCGCGGCGCTGGAGGGCGTCGGGCGAGGAGTAGGCGTCGATGTCCCGCTGGAGGGACTGCTCCTCGTCAGTGAGGTTCTTCGTCCGCTTCTGCAGGTCGGCGAGTTTGAACGAGCCTTCGCTGAGGGCGGAGTTCAGCACCAGCAGCCCGATGAGGCCGCCGCCGAGGATCAGGACGACGAGGAGGACGAACGGAGTGCGGGCCGCCCGTGCGCGGCCGGCCGGGAAGAGCTGGGCGAGCCGCGCCGCCCGCCCCCTCAGTGCGGGTTTCCTGCTCACTGCTCCCCCGGTGCGTCCGGGAAACCGGCCGGCTTCCCGTGCGAGTGCGGAAGGCCGACCGGTTTCCCGTGCGAGTCCGGGCAACCGGCGGACTCCCTGTGTGAGTGCGAGAAGCCTGCCGACTCCCCGTGCGAGTCCGGGAAGCCGGCCGGTTTCCCGTGCGAGTCCCGGAAGCCGGCCGGCAACCCCTGGTGAGTCCGGAGGTCCGACCAGACTCCTCGCTGAGTCCGGAGGTCCGGCCGACCCTCTCGGTGAGTCCGGAGTGCGACCGGCCCCCTCCGTGGGTTCGGGAATCCAACCGACCCGTCTTCGCTCACTCGGCGTCCTCCCTGATGCGCTCGGCGCCGCGCAGCCTGGCCGGTGCGGCGCGGCGGTTCTCGGCGACCTCTTCCTCGGTGGGAAGTTCGGCACCCCGGGTGAGCAGCTTGAGCCGCGGCTGGTAGCGCTCGGGCACGACCGGGAGGCCGGGGGGCGCAGTGGAGGCGGCGCCGGCCGCGAACACCTGCTTGACCAGGCGGTCCTCCAGCGAGTGGTACGACAGCACGGCGACGCGTCCGCCGACGTCGAGGGCCTTCACCGCGGCCGGGATCGCCCGTTCCAGGACGGACAGTTCGCCGTTGACCTCGATGCGCAGGGCCTGGAAGGTGCGCTTGGCCGGGTTGCCGCCGGTGCGCTTGGCGGCCTGCGGCAGGGCGTCCCGGATCAGCTCCACCAGCCGGGCGCTGTTGCTGAACGGCTCCTTCTCGCGCTCGCGGACGATCGCGGCCACGATGCGCTTGGCCTGCTTCTCCTCGCCGTACGCGCGCAGGATGCGTACGAGTTCGCCCGCCGGGTAGGTGTTGAGGACCTCGGCGGCGCTGATGCCGGTCGTCTGGTCCATACGCATGTCCAGGGGCGCGTCCTGGGCGTAGGCGAAGCCGCGGTCGGCCTCGTCCAGCTGCATCGAGGAGACCCCGAGGTCGAACAGGACGCCCTGCACGCGCGCGAGGCCGAGCCGGCGCAGCACCTCGGGCAGTTCGTCGTAGACGGCGTGCACGAGGGTGGCGCGCTCACCGAAGGGCGCCAGCCGCTCCCCGGACAGCCGCAGCGCCTCCTTGTCCCGGTCGAGTCCGATCAGCCGGGCCTCGGGGAACCGGGTCAGCAGCGCTTCGCTGTGCCCGCCGAGGCCGAGGGTGCAGTCGACGACCACCGCTCCCGGCCGCTCCAGGGCGGGTGCCAGCAGGTCCAGGCACCGCTGGAGCATCACCGGGACGTGTCGACTCTCTCCCTCCCGTCGCCCACCGCCACCCTCATTCGAATGCGCTTCGCGCCCCATTTGATTCCGGGCCTCTCAGATCCCGCGGGCCCTACGCACCGCCGGGTCCCCTCCTGCTCGTGAAGAGGGAGGCCTGCCGGCGCCGGAAGCGTCAGCCGACCGGGAGCGGGAGGAGGCCGAGCCGTACGTACGCGCCGCGCACGTGAGGAGACGGCCCGGGTGCGGTCCGGGGTCTCCGGGGGTTTCACCAGCAGGGAGAGTCAGGTCTCCCGCTTCGCGTCACTTTAGTCCACGCTGTGTCGCGGTCAATCAACCGGCCTGCGCGTCGCGTACCGCATCGCGACGGAAGCCGCAATACGAAGGTTTCACCCGCATGGCCCATGTTTGCCGTCCGTGTGGGTTAGCTCACAACAAGCCACGATGACGTTCTTTGTCCGCTCTCACAGCAGGCCAGGACCGTGGGTGACCAGTAACGTCATGAGTATGACGACTTCCGCAGCAGCTCCCACTGGATCCGAAGACGCCATAACCGACGGCGGCACCGTCACGGACCGCCTGGTGGATGCCAACCAGCGGTACTCCGCCGCGTTCACCGACCCCGGCATGGACGCGCGCCCCGTGCTCCGCGTCGCCGTCGTGGCCTGCATGGACGCCCGCCTCGACCTGCACGCCGCGCTCGGCCTGGAGCTCGGCGACTGCCACACCATCCGCAACGCGGGCGGGGTCGTCACCGACGACGTCATCCGCTCCCTGACCATCAGCCAGCGCGCGCTCGGCACCCGCAGCGTCGTCCTGATCCACCACACCGGATGCGGCATGGAGTCCATCACCGAGGACTTCCGGCACGACCTGGAGATGGAGGTCGGCCAGCGCCCGGCGTGGGCGGTGGAGGCCTTCCGGGACGTCGACCAGGACGTGCGCCAGTCCATGCAGCGCGTGCGGACCTCGCCGTTCCTGGTGCACACCGACGACGTGCGCGGCTTCGTGTTCGACGTGCGCACGGGCCGGCTGCGCGAGGTCGACCCGGCCTGACGCGGCCCCACCGACCGGCCGCCCCGGCAGCACGGCACCCTTTCCCCGCCGTTCCCGTATCGAAAACAGGGTCGAAAAAGCCGTAAGACCGACATCGTTCGGGCAGTTGTCCACAGGCGAGTGACACGAATCGGTAACGGCGGCAAGAATGCGGGGTGTGACAGCACGCGGAACTTTTCCCGCGTGGTGTCCGTGTTTCGGGGTGGGCCGGTTTCGCGCCGTAGAGCGCCGGCCCGGAATGAACGGGCCGAGGAGGGCCGGGTGACGACCTATGACGATCGAGCGAGCCTCACTGATCTGACCGCCACGGTGGAACGGGTGCGCGGTTCGGTGGAGAGCGTGATCGAGGGCAAGCCCGAGGTCGTACGGCTCGCGCTGACCGTGCTGCTCGCCGAGGGCCATCTGCTGATCGAGGACGTCCCCGGAGTGGGCAAGACGATGCTGGCCAAGGCGCTGGCGCGGTCCATCGACTGCTCGGTGCGGCGCATCCAGTTCACGCCCGACCTGCTGCCCTCGGACATCACCGGGGTGTCCATCTGGGACCAGCAGCGCCGTGACTTCGAGTTCAAGCCGGGCGCCATCTTCGCGCAGATCGTGATCGGCGACGAGATCAACCGCGCCTCGCCCAAGACCCAGTCGGCGCTGCTGGAGTCCATGGAGGAGCGCCAGGTCACCATCGACGGGCAGACGTACGAACTGCCCAGCCCCTTCATGGTGGTGGCCACGCAGAATCCGGTCGAGATGGAGGGCACCTACCCGCTGCCCGAGGCCCAGCGCGACCGCTTCATGGCCCGCGTCTCCGTCGGCTACCCGAGCGTGGAGGCCGAGTTGCAGATGCTCGACATCCACGGCGGGGTGAGCCCGCTGGAGGACCTCCAGCCGGTGGCGCACGCGCACGAGATCGTCAAACTGGTCGAGGCGGTGCGCGGGGTGCACGTCTCCGAGCCGGTCCGGCGGTACGCGGTGGAGCTGGTCGCCGCCACGCGCACACACCCCGACCTCAGACTCGGTGCCTCCCCGCGCGCGACGCTGCATCTGCTGCGCGCGGCGAAGGCGACCGCGGCCCTGGCCGGGCGGGAGTTCGCGCTGCCGGACGACGTCCAGGCGCTCGCCGTCGCCGTCCTCGCCCATCGCCTGCTGCCCACCGCCCAGGCCCAGCTCAACCGCCGTACGGCCGAGCAGGTCGTGCAGGAGATCCTCCAGCGCACCCCGGTCCCGGCGGCGCAGGGCCCGCAGAGCGGCTTCGGCGGCCTCGGCCGTGCCGTCCCCGCGTATCCGCAGCAGCCCCCGCGGAGTCTGTGATGAGCGCCGGGGGGACCGGGCCGGCGGAGCCCGACCGGGGGGAGACGGGCGGTGTCCGTACGGCCCTGTCGGGGCTGACCACCCGCGGCCGCTCCTTCCTGGCGGCCGGTATCGCGGCCGCGATCTGCGCGTACGTCCTCGGCCAGAGCGATCTGCTGCGGGTCGGTCTGCTGCTGGCCGTGCTGCCCCTGCTCTGCGCGACCGTGCTCTACCGCACGCGCTACCGGGTGGCCGCCACCCGCCGGCTCGCCCCCGCGCGCGTGCCGGCCGGCAGCGAGGCCCGGGTCCATCTGCGGATGGACAACGTCTCCCGGCTGCCCACCGGTCTGCTGATGCTCCAGGACCGGGTGCCCTACGTCCTCGGGCCGCGCCCCCGGTTCGTGCTGGACCGCGTGGAGCCGGGCGGCCGCCGCGAGGTCTCCTACCGGGTCCGCTCCGATCTGCGCGGCCGCTATCCGCTGGGCCCGCTCCAGCTGCGCCTCACCGACCCCTTCGGGATGTGTGAACTGACCCGCTCCTTCTCGGCGTTCGACACGCTCACGGTCATCCCGCGCGTGGAGCCGCTCCCCCCGGTCCGCTTCAGCGGCGAGGCCAAGGGCTACGGCGACAGCCGGCAGCGCTCGCTGGCCCTGGCGGGCGAGGACGATGTGATCCCGCGCGGGTACCGCCACGGCGACGACCTGCGCCGGGTGCACTGGCGGTCCACCGCGCGCTACGGCGAGCTGATGGTCCGCCGCGAGGAGCAGCCGAGGCGCTCCCGGTGCACCGTGCTGCTGGACACCCGGGGCGGTGCCTACGAGGGCGCGGGCCCCGACTCGGCCTTCGAGTGGGCCGTCTCCGGCGCCGCCTCCGTGCTGGTGCACATGCTCGAACGCGGTTTCTCCGTACGGCTGCTGACCGACAACGGCAGCGCGGTGCCCGGCGAGGGCGGCGACGGTTTCGCGGGCAGCGGCGCGGAGACCGCGGACGCGGCCGGGCTGATGATGGACACCCTCGCGGTCATCGACCACTCCGACGGCTCGGGCCTGTCCCGGGCGTACGACGTGCTGCGCGGCGGCAACGAAGGGCTGCTGGTCGCCTTCCTGGGCGACCTGGACGAGGAGCAGGCCGCGACGGTCGCCAAGATGAGCCGGCGCGCCGGCGGTGCCGTCGCCTTCGTCCTCGACCCGGACACCTGGACACGGGAGGCGACCGCCGTGCCACGGCCCGGTGACCGGCACGCGGAGCGGCTGCGGCTGCTGCGCGAGGCGGGCTGGACGGCGCTGAGCGTGCCGCGCGGCGGCGCGCTGAACGCGCTGTGGCAGCAGGCGGACCGGGAGCGTTCGGGTCTGGCCGGGGTGAGCGGGGAGGCGACGGCATGAGCGGGCGGGCACGACTGGCGCTGTGCGCCGCCGCGGCCACGCTGATGACCTCCTGCGCGCTGCTGCCGCTGGTGGCCGAGCCGACCTGGCTGCTGCAGCTGATCCCGCTGATCGCCGTGCAGACCGGGGTGGGCGCGGCGGCCCGCCGGGTGCCGCTCGGCCGGCCGCTGACCGTGATCGCGCAGGTGCTGGTCACCGTGGTCCTGCTGACCCTGGTCTTCGCACGGCAGCAGGCGGTCCTCGGGCTGATCCCCGGCCCGGGGGCCTTCCGGCATCTGACCGACCTGCTCCAGCAGGGCTCCACCGACGTCAGCGAGTACGCGATACCGGCGCCGCTCACCGAGGGCATCAAGCTGATGCTGATCGGCGGCGTCCTGGGTATCGGGCTGCTGGTGGACACGCTCGCGGTGACCTTCCGCAGCGCGGCCCCGGCCGGTCTGCCGCTGCTCGCGCTGTACTCGGTGGCCGCCGGGCTGTCCGACGGCGGGGCCGACTGGCTGTGGTTCCTGGTGGCAGCGGCCGGCTATCTGATGCTGCTGCTCGCCGAGGGCCGGGACCGGCTGGCGCAGTGGGGCCGGGTCTTCGCCGCCGGGCCCGGCTCACCCGGCGCCCCGGACGGCGGCGCGGTGGCCCCGGTGCGCACCGGACGCCGGATCGGCGCGGTCGCGCTCGGGGTGGCCCTGCTGGTGCCGCTCGCCCTGCCCGCGATGAGCGGCGGCCTGCTGGGCGTCGCCGGCACCGGAATCGGCAGGGGCGACGGCAACGGGGGCACGATCTCCGCGGTCAACCCGCTGGTGTCGCTGCGCGACAGCCTGAACACGAACAACGACCGCCAGGTGCTGTCCCTGAAGACCAGCTCGAACGACGTCTCGGACCTGTATCTGCGGATCGTCTCCCTGGACGACTTCGACGGGACCACCTGGAAGCCGACCCAGCGGCGCATCGTCGGCGTGCCGGACACGTTCCCCTCGCCCCTCGGCCTGAGCCAGGACGTCAGGCGGGACACGGTGACGACGACGATCTCGGCGGCGGACGACTACGCCCAGGACTGGCTGCCGATGCCGTACCCGCCGAGCGGTGTCAACATCGCCGGCCGCTGGCGCTACGAGCCCGTGGGCATGACCCTCGTGGGCGACCACGGCCAGACCACGCGCGGTGAGACGTACCAGGTGACCAGCCTGAACGTGCAGCCGACGGCCGAGCAGCTGGCCTCGGCGCCGGAGCCGCCGGCGGACCTGAAGCGCGCGTACACCCAGGTGCCGTCCGCGGTGCCGAAGGTCGTGGCCCAGACCGCCCGGCAGATCACCGCGGGCGCCCGCAACCACTACGAGGAAGCGGTCAAGCTCCAGGACTACTTCGCGGTCACGGGCGGCTTCCAGTACGACACCCGGGTCGAGGTCGGCCGCGGGCCGGGCGCCATCGCGACCTTCCTGAAGAAGAAGCAGGGCTTCTGCGTCCACTTCTCGTTCGCCATGGCGGCGATGGCCCGCACCCTCGGCATCCCGGCCCGCGTCGCGGTGGGCTTCGCCCCGGGCACCCCGCAGGGCGACGGCACGGTCACGGTGAACCAGAAGGACGCGCACGCCTGGCCCGAGCTGTACTTCGAGGGGGTGGGCTGGACCCGCTTCGAGCCGACCCCGACCCGGGGCACCACCCCGTCGTACACGGTGTCGGACACGCCGGGCACCTCGCTGCCGGACCAGGAACTGCCGTCACACCAGACGTCCACGGCGCCCTCGGCGGCGGCCTCCCCGAGCCAGAGCTGCACGGCCCAGCCGGCCGAGCCGGCCGGCTGCGACACCGCGTCCGCAGCGGCTGCCCCGCACAGCGGCGGCGGGGGCACGGGCCCCTGGTGGGCCGTGCTGATCGGGCTGGCCGCCCTCGTGGTGCCGGCCCTTCCCCTGTCGCCGCTGCTGTGGCGGGCGCGGGTACGCTCGGTGCGGCTGGGGGCGCACGCCCGGACCGAGGAGGGCGCGGCGGCGCACACCCTGGCCGCCTGGCAGGAGCTGACGGACAGTGCCTGGGACCACGGCATCGTGCCGGACGAGTCGCTGACTCCGCGCAGAGCGGCCGACCGGATCGTCCGGCTCGGCGAGCTGGATCCGGCCGCCGGTGCCGCGGTGCACCGGGTGGCGGACGCGGTGGAGCAGGTGCTGTACGCACCGCGACCGCGCCCGGCGGCGGGTGCGGCGGAGGATGTGCGCCGGGTGATCGAGGGGCTGCGCGGCGCGGTCGGTACGGGGGCGCGGCTGCGGGCGCTGTTCCTGCCCCGCTCGTCGGTGCGGGTGCTGTGGGCGCTGTCGGCCCGCTGGTCGGCGCTGCGGTCCCGGGTGGCGTCGGCGAGGCCAAGCCTGCGGCGGCCGTCCGAGCAGCAGAGCTGAGACGCGACAACGTGTGAGGGGCGACCACTTCGGGTGGTCGCCCCTCACACGTTGTCTGTCGGTGTCGGCGGAAATCCGCCGGACGGCGCTAGTGGCCCTGTTCGTCGCGGCGGCGCTGCCAGCGCTCCTCGATCCGGTCCATCATGGAGCGCTTCGGACGCGCCTGCCGGCGAACGGCGCCCGCGGGCTGCTCGCCCGGCTTCGGCGCCTTGCGCCAGCCGGTGACGGCGAGTACGGCGCAGCCCAGCATGACGAGGAAACCCACCACACTGACCCAGATCAGCTGCGCGACCATTCCGGCCATGAGGAGCGCGATACCCACGAGGAAGCCTGCGACCGCCTGGTAGACCCGACGCCGGGTATACGTCCGCAGCCCGCTTCCCTCAAGCGCCGACGCGAACTTGGGATCTTCGGCGTACAGCGCTCGCTCCATCTGCTCAAGCATTCGCTGCTCGTGCTCCGAGAGCGGCACGGAGTCCTCCTCATCGTGCAGTCGCCGGGGCGACCCGGGGGGTCCCTTCAGGATAGGCAGGGAATCGCCCCCGTGAAACCCGCCCCTCTACGCCAGTTGGCCAACCGGAGTCCGTCATGGCCGTCCCGGCTCGCTGAGGCTTCCATTCCCCTGCGGCCGACCCGTCATGCCGGGTGGTGCACCTCGATCATACGGCGCAAACCCCTCGATCGGGGGGTCTTGTGTCGTACTCCATCCGCCGTCGATGCCCTGATCAGCGGCGGATCCCGGCCGTGTGTTCAGGCCCTGGCGGCACCCGGTGTCTCGCCGAGCACATGGAGCTGGGTGGCGACGGAGTGGAACGCGGGCAGCTCGGCCGCGGCGGCCTCCAGCTTGAGGAGGGCGTCGAGGGCGCTGGGCTCGGTGTCCACCAGGACGCCGGGCACGAGGTCGGCGAAGACCCGCACGCCGTGCACGGCGCCGACGGTCAGGCCCGCGCCCTCGACCAGCGCGGTGAGCTGCTCGGCGGTGAACCGGCGCGGCATCGGGTCGCCGGTGCCCCAGCGGCCGTCGGGGTCCTGCAGCGCCTGCCGGGCCTCCGTGAAGTGCCCGGCGAGGGCGCGGGCGAGCACGGCGCCGCCGAGGCCGGCGGCGAGCAGGCTGAGGACGCCCTCGGAGCGCAGTGCGGCGACCGCGTTGCGCACGCCCTCGGCCGGGTCGTCGACGTACTCCAGGACGCCGTGGCACAGCACGACGTCGTAGCCGCCGCGCTCCACCACGTCGAACAGGCCGTGCGCGTCGCCCTGGACGCCCCGGACCCGGTCGGCGACGCCGGCCTCGGCGGTCCGGCGCTCCAGTGCGAACAGCGCGTTGGGGCTGGGGTCGACCACGGTGACGTGGTGGCCGAGCCTCGCGAGGGGCACGGCGAAGTTGCCGCTGCC
Source organism: Streptomyces camelliae (assembly GCF_027625935.1). Lineage (NCBI taxonomy): Bacteria > Bacillati > Actinomycetota > Actinomycetes > Kitasatosporales > Streptomycetaceae > Streptomyces > Streptomyces camelliae. The sequence continues at coordinate 6,694,023 of NZ_CP115300.1, read as the reverse complement.
GCCCCCGGTGTCGAGGACGTCCAGCGACTCCCGTCCCGTGGCCTTGACCCGGCGGTCGAGGGCGTCCTGGAGGACCTCCCAGACCACGGCGGTACGGAGAGAGGCGCGGGGGCGCAAGGGGTCCGACACGGCAGTTGACTCCTCGGCGGGACGGAAGGCTTCAGGCATCTCCACCCTATTGCCTCCGGCGCCCTGCCGGTCACCGTGGCCGGGTAGGTCGCGGTACGTCTCGCCCGCCGGGCAGCCCTTTGGATCGTTCGCCTCCGGGGCGCTCTCAGCCGGTGTCGAGAGCCCGACCGTGCTCAACCCTTCGGGCCTCCGCGCACTCGCGCTCTCGGCACCGGCGCACCCCTCCGGCTCACTCCGGCCCGTGGTCAGCCCGCGTCCGGAAGGTCACCCGGGGCATTCGCACCCGGCGGTTCCCCCGTGTCCCTGCGGGGCTGGGGCAGGACGGGCTGGAGGACGAGCAGCCGCTCCACGATGCGCAGGAACATCTCGACGTCGCGTATCAGGTCGTCGGCGTCGCGCTGTCCCGCCGCGCCCTGGATGCCGGCCTCCGCGCGGGCGCGGCGGGCGGCCCCGGCGGCGAACAGGGCGCTCCACTCGGTCAGTTCGGGGGCGATCTCGGGCAGTACTTCCCAGGCGCTGCGGATCCGGGCACGGCGGCGCGGGTTGGTCTCGGGCCGGCCCCGGGCGGCGAGCACGGCGGCGGCGGTGCGCAGGGCGGCGAGGTGGGCCGTGGCATAGCGCTCGTTCGGCGTGTCCAGCACGGCGGCCTCCGCCAGTCCGGCGCGGGCCTGGGCGAGCAGGTCGAGGGCGGCGGGCGGGGCCGTGGTCCGGCGGAGCACGGGGTGCACGTCGCTCGCCGGGCCGGTCAGTGAGGGGGCAGGGCCGGTGGCGCGGCGCCGGCGGGCGGCGGCGGACGGGTTGGCCATGACGAACCTCCTGTCGTCTGGGTGACGGCACGCCCTCACACGGGGTGTGCCGTATGTGCTCATCGTGCGGTATGCCACTGACAATCCGATCTGACCTGCGGTTTTGCCTCGCTCGTAGGTTCGGGCGTACTTTTGCACTGACCAGTCAGTTCAAAAACACGGGGATCAGGCAGGGGGCCTGTGGACGGCATGAAAGGCATGGCGGACGGCATGGACGGCGCGCACGGCGTGGACGTCACGGTCGAGGGCCTCGGGCTCAGGGGACCGCGGGGGTGGGCCTTCCGCGGTATCACCCTCGGCGCGAGGCCCGGCTCGCTCATCGCGATCGAGGGACCGTCCGGCTCCGGCCGCACGAGCCTGCTGCTCGCACTCACCGGGCGGATGAAGCCCACCGAGGGCACGGCCGCCGTCGGCGGGCTCGCCCTCCCGAGGCGCATGGCCGCTCTGCGCCGGACCAGCGCCGTGGCCAACGTGGCCGGGGTGACGGACCTGGAGCCGGCCCTGACCGTCGGCGAGCATCTGCGTGAACGCGCGCTGCTGCAGAGCCGGTTCGGCGACTCCCTGCGCGATCTGCTGCGCCCCCGCACCCAGCGCGTGCACGAGGCGCGGCTGCGCGTCGACGCCGCCCTGGCCGCCGCCGGGCTCGACCTGGAGACGCTGCCCAAGGGCTCCCGCACGGCCGTACGCGACCTGGAGCGGCTCCAGGAACTGCGCCTGTCCATCGCGCTGGCCCTGCTCGGCCGGCCCGGCCTGATCGGTGTCGACGACATCGATCTCGGGCTCTCGGACGCCGAACGCGCCGAGGCCTGGGACCTGCTGCGCTCCCTCACGCGCGCGGGGACGACGGTGGCGGCCGTCTGCCGCACCGCGCCCGCGGACTGCCTGGCCGTACGCATGGGCGGGACGGACGGGACCAGTGCCGAGCGGAGCGGCCCGAAGGAGGACGCCGATGCGCTCGCCTAGGCTGGCCGCCCTCGAACTGCGCCGCTTCGGGCGCGGGAAGCTGCCCCGGGCCGCCCTGGTCGCGCTGCTCGTGCTGCCGTTGCTCTACGGCGCCCTGTACCTGTGGTCGTTCTGGGACCCGTACGGCCGCCTGGACCGCATCCCGGTGGCCCTGGTGAACGACGACAAGGGCGCCACGGCAGGCGGGAAGAAGATCAGTGCCGGGGACGACATCGTCGCCGGGCTGCGCGACAGCCGGACCTTCGACTGGCACGAGGTGAGCGACGCGCAGGCGCGCGCGGGCGTGGAGAACGGCACGTACTACCTGTCGCTGACCATGCCGGCCGACCTCAGCAGGCGGATCGCGTCCAGTTCCGGCGACGCCCCCGAGACCGGCGCCCTTCAGGTGCGCACCAACGACGCGAACAACTACATCGTCGGCCAGATCTCCCGGACCGTCTTCAACGAGGTGCGCTCGGCCGCCTCCAGCAAGGCCTCCCGCACCTTCCTGGACAAGATCTTCGTCTCGTTCACCGACATCCACGGCAGGACCGTCACCGCCGCCGAGGGCGCCGACCGGCTGAACACCGGCATCGGGAAGGCCGAGAAGGGCTCCAAGGACCTCGCCGACGGGCTGAAGGACGCCAAGAGCGGCAGCGGCAGGCTGGCCAAGGGCCTGAAGAAGCTGGACACGGGCGCCGGTGACCTCCAGGACGGGTCCCGGCAGGTCGCCGACGGCACACAGGCACTCGCCGACAAGGTCGACGGCGTCCACGACAAGGCCGGACCGTTCCTGAGGGACAACGGCAGGACCATCGGGGACACCGCGCGCCTGCTCTCCGACTCGGCGAAGACCGTCAAGGACAACCTCGACGTCCTGATGAAGCTCGCGCCCGCCGCCGACCGGACCGCGCACGGCTCCTCCGCCGTCCTGGACGCGGTCTACCGGGCACGCTGCGAGACCGCGACGCTCCCCGACCCGGCCTGCGCGGACCTGAAGCGCGCCAGGACCGCCGCCGCCGAGGTGGCCGGCGTCGCCGACGACCTCGGCACGCTGGTCGCCGACCAGAACGGCGACCTGAGGACGATGAGAGCCAACCTCGGCACGCTCCAGAAGCAGGCCGACGCCCTCGCCGCGAGCGCACCGCACCTCGCCGAGGACGTCGACGACGCCGTCAAGAAGATCGACAAACTGAACGCCGGCGCCCAGAAGGTCGCGGCCGGGGCGAAAGAGCTGCACGCCGGGCTGGGCACCGCCCGGACCGGCGCCGACACCCTGGACCAGGGCATCGGTACGGCGGCCACGGGCGCCCAGACCCTGAACGGCGGCCTGTACAAGCTGTCCGACGGCTCCGGGAAGCTCGCCGGCGGGCTGCACGACGGCGCGAAGCGGATCCCGGACTACGACAAGCGGGAGCGGGACGCGCGCACCGGCGTGATGGCCGACCCGGTCCAGCTGGCCTCCCATGACCTGCACAAGGCGCCGAACTACGGCACCGGGTTCGCCCCGTACTTCATCCCGCTGTCCCTCTGGGTCGGCGCGATGGTGGCCTACATGCTGATCCAGCCGCTCAACCGGCGCGCCCTGGCGGCCGGTTCGCCGGCCTGGCGGATCGCGCTCGCCGGCTGGCTGCCGGTGGTCGCCGTGGGCGTGCTCCAGGTGGCGGCGCTGATGGCCGTACTGCACTGGGCGATCGGCCTGCAGATGCTGCGTGCGGCCGGCACGATCGGCTTCCTGTTCCTGGTCACCGCGTGCTTCGGGGCGATCGTCCAGTGGCTGAACGCCCGCTTCGGCGCGGCGGGCAGGATCCTGGTGCTGGCCTTGCTGATGCTCCAGCTGACCTCGGCGGGCGGCACGTACCCCGTGCAGACCAGCCCGGGTTTCTTCACCGCGATCCACCCGTTCCTGCCGATGAGCTACATCGTCGAGGCGCTGCGCCGGCTGATCACCGGCGGCGGCCTCGGCCCGGTCTGGCAGGCGTGCGCCGTGCTGGCCGCGTTCACGGCGGGGGCGCTCACCCTGACCGCCCTCGCGGCCCGGCGCCGCCAGGTGTGGACCCTGGACCGGCTGCACCCGGAGCTGAGCCTGTGATCCGGCAGAAGACCCGGCACGCGCGCGTACCTGTGAGAATCGGGGCCATGGAAAGCAGCAGCGCCAGGTCCGGCGGCAGCACGCGCCGCGAGGCCACCCGGCAGAAGCTCTACGAGGCGGCCGTCACACTCATCGCCGAGCAGGGCTTCTCCGCGACGACGGTGGACGAGATCGCCGAGCGGGCCGGGGTCGCGAAAGGCACGGTCTACTACAACTTCGCGAGCAAGTCGGTCCTCTTCGAGGAGCTGCTGCGACACGGGGTGGGCCTGCTCACCGCCTCCCTGAAGGAGGCCGCGGAGCGCACCGCGCGCGAGGGCGGCAGCAAGGTGGACGCGCTGGACGCGATGGTCCGCGCGGGCCTGGTCTTCATCGACCGCTACCCCGCCTTCACCCAGCTGTACGTGGCCGAGCTCTGGCGCACCAACCGGGCCTGGCAGTCCACGCTGATGGTGGTCCGGCAGGAGGCCGTCGCGGTGGTCGAGGGGGTGCTGCGCGAGGGCGTGGCGGCCGGGGAGTTCAGCGACGAGATCGATGTGCAGCTGACAGCGGCCGCGCTGGTCGGCATGGTCCTGGTGGCCGCGCTGGACTGGAAGTCCTTCCAGCCGGAGCGCTCCCTGGACGACGTCCACGCGGCCCTGTCACGGCTGCTCCAGGGGCGGGTCAGCGGAAGGGGCTGAGACACGAGGAGGGCGCCGGCCCGCTGTGGACCGGCGCCCTCCCCCTCCCCGTGCTCCCCGTGCATCCCCGTACTCCCCTGTACGGTTCTCCCCCGTTGGTCCCCCGTGGGTGGTCGTTCCCCCGGGTCCCCCGTCTCGCTTCCGCCGACGGATCGGCGGAAGGAGCGGCCAGGTGGCGGGCGCCGTTCCGCCGCCCCGTGTCGGCGGTGCCGGGCCGCGCCCCCTTGCCGTGCCTCCACTCTCCCGTCCGCGCGGGTCGCGCCCCATCCGCGCGCGTACTCATCTCGCCGCCTAGGTACGGATACTCAGTCCTGCGCACGTGTGCCCCCACAGCGCTCCGCACGGTCGCACGGACCCGCCCCCGGCTCCGGTTGTCAGTGGCGGTCGATAAAGTCGCAGGCATGGCACGGATTGTGGTGATCGGCGCCGGGATGGGCGCGATGGCGGCCGCCGCCCGGCTGGCCGTCGCGGGCCACCGGGTGACGGTGTACGAGCGGACGGACACGTACGGCGGTGCGGTGCGCCGGTTCGAGCGGGACGGGTTCGCGTTCGACACCGGTCCCGGCCTGCTGACGCTGCCCGCCGTGTACCGCGATCTGTTCGTCAAGACCGGCAAGGAGCCGCTGGAGGACTGCGTCGAGCTGGTGCAGGTCGACCCGTCCTCGCGGCATGTCTTCGCGGACGGCACCGAGGTGTCGGTGCCGAACGCCTCGCGCGCGGGCGTGGTCGCGGCCCTGGACGAGGCGCTGGGTGCGAGCGCGGGCGAGCGCTGGGGCGAGTTCCTGGTGCGGGCCCGGGAGGCCTGGGACCGCACCCGCAGACCGCTGCTGGAGGAGCCGCTGTGGCCCAACTGGCGGGTGCTGGCCGACAAGGAGCCGTATCCGGGCGTCCCGCACAAGCGTCTGCTGCGCACCCGGCGCGCGAGCACGCTGGCCGAGGTGGGTGACTGGGAACTGCGGGACGAGCGGCTGACGGCCCTGCTGGAGAGCCACGCCCTCGCTCACGGCCTCGATCCGCGGACCGCTCCGGCGAGCGCGGCCGTGCTGCCGTACATGGAGCACGCCTTCGGCACCTGGTATGTGCGCGGCGGCATGAGGGAGTTGGCGCGCGCGGTGTACGAGCGGTGTGTGCGGCGCAGGGTCGAGTTCGTCTTCGGCGCCGAGGTCGCCCGGGTCCTGGAGAAGGACGGCCGGGCGGCCGGGGTGGAGCTGACCGACGGGACGGTGGCGGAGGCGGACCATGTCGTGGCGGACGTGGACCCGGTACGGCTGCGAGCCCTGACGGAGCATCCGCTGGACGAGGACGGCGATGTACGGGCCGACCTGGTCCAACCCCTGCCCGGTCGGTTCACCCTCCTGCTGGCCCTGCGCGGCGGACGCGGGGCCGGGGCCGCACACCGCACGGTCGTGCACCCGCCCGCCCCCGAGTCGGAGCTGGACTTCCTGGTCTCTCCCGGCGGTGACGAGCCGCCGTTGCCCACGGTGACGGTGCTGCGCCCCGACGACCCCGCTCTCAAACCGGACGAGGAGCACGAGTCCGTGGTGGTCTCCGCCGTGGTGTCGAGCGAGGTCGGCTGGGAGGACGAGGGCACGGTCCGGCGCTACACGGATCTGCTCCTGGAAGCCGCCCGGCCCGCAATACCCGGACTGGCCGAGCGCCTGCTGTGGCACGAGGTGCGCACACCGGAGCACGTCGAGGACGAGACGGGCGCGCGCTTCGGAGCGGTGCCCGCGCCTGCCCTGGCCGCCGGCCGAGGCAGGTTCCTGCACCCGGCGAACACCACGCGGCTGCCCGGTCTGTACCGGGTGGGCGGCTGGTCCCACCCCGGCGGCGGTCTGCCGCACGCGGGCATGTCGGGCGCGCTGGTGGCGGGGCTGATCGTGGAGGGCCCGGAGTTCCGCGGCTCCCAGTGACGGGAGTCCGTCAGAAACGGTACTGCTCGTCGTACCCGGCGCCGGGCTGCGCCTGCTGCGCCTGGCCGTGCTCCTGGCCCTGGTACGGGTAGGGGTACGGCTGCTCGGGCGGGAGTTCGCCGCCGTAGGTCTCGTCGGTGCGCTGCTGCGGCACCCACACCCCGCCGGGCGGGGTCTCGCCGTAGCCGCCGGCGTACGGCTCCTGTGCGTAGCCCTGCTGGCCGTACTGCCCCGCGTAGCCGGTGTCGTACGCGCCGCCGCCGTAGGACTGGGTGCCGATGTACGGGTCGGAGTAGTTGGCGTAGCCCTGCTGGCCCCCGGCGTCGTAGCCGTAGCCCTGCTGGCCGTAGCCGGAGTAGTCGTAGGCGTAGGCCTGCTGCCCGGCCCCCTGGGGCTGGGCCGCGGTCGCGTGGGTGGCGGTGTCGCCGTAGACGCCGTAGGAGCCGGTGTCCTCGGGCAGCGGCTGGGGCTCGTAGACGGTGGTGGGCTCGACGGGGCGGGCCGGGGTGAAGACGTCGTCGCGGTCGTAGTCGTCGTAGTCCTCATGGCCCTGGGCGTAGACGGGCTGTTCGGGCTGCCCGTCCTCCTCGGGGCCGGTGGGCTCCGGGTCGGCCGCCTCCAGTGCCGGGTCCTGCCGCTCCGCCTTGCCGCGACGGCGCTTGCTGCCCCCGCCGCCCGCTCCGGGGTCGGCGCCGCTCTCGTCGTCGGGGCGCTTGACCGCCCAGCCGGCGGCGAAGCCGCGGCGGAACGACAGGGTGACGTAGGTCTGGCCGACGGCGAAGGCGATGGCGCCGATGCCGATGACGATCACGGACGGCAACAGCACACCGATCACGACACCGAGGAACCCGGCGAAGGCGAGCAGCCGCCAGCGCAGCCGCGCCTTGTACTGAAGCAGCACCTCGCCCAGCAACCACAGCGCGACGATGCCGAACGCGATGTAGAGGACCGTCCAGCCCATGTACGCCCCTCTCCCAGTGACCGCTACGCAGTGTGTCGTATCACGGTGCGGCCGGTCTAGGCCTGCGGGGGGTGGTGCAGGCCCAGGTTCTCGTAGATTTCCAGGGTCGCCGTGGAGTTGTTGAGCGTGATGAAGTGCAGTCCGGGCACTCCCTCGGCGAGCAGCCGAGCGCAGAACTCCGTGGCGAAGTCGATTCCGATGGAGCGTACCGCCGCCGGATCGTCCTTGGCTGTGAGGATCCGCTCTTTCAGGGCGTCCGGGAAAACCGCATTGCTGAGTTTGGGCAGGCGTTCCAGCATCTTCACGCTGGTGACCGGCAGGACCTCGGGAATCACCGGGGTGTCACAGCCCGCGGCCACCACGCGGTCGCGCAGCCGGAGATACGACTCCGGCTGGAAGAACATCTGTGTGATGGCGTAGTCGGCGCCCGCGCGGCACTTGTCCACGAAGTGGGAGACGTCGGTGTCCCAGTCCACGGAGCGCGGGTGCATCTCCGGGAACGCGGCGACGCCCACGCAGAAGTCGCCCGACTCCTTGATGAGCCGGACGAGCTCGGCCGCGTAGGTCAGGCCCTTGGGATGCCGGACCCACTCGCCCATGGGGTCGCCGGGCGGGTCGCCGCGCACGGCGAGCATGTTGCGGATGCCCGCGTCCGCGTACTGGCCGATGATGTTGCGCAGTTCGGCGATGGAGTGGTCGACCGCGGTGAGGTGGGCGACCGGGGTGAGCGTGGTGTCGGCGACGATCTGCTGGGTCTCCTTGACCGTGCCCGCCCGGGTGGAACCGCCGGCGCCGTAGGTCACGGAGACGAAGTCGGGCGCGACCGCCTCGACCCGCCGGAGCGCGCTCCACAGGTTCCGCTCACCCTTGGGGGTCTTCGGCGCAGAGAACTCGAACGAGTACGTCTTTTTCCCGGTGGCGAGAATGTCGCGCACGGTGCGTGCGCGATCAGTCCTGGTGGAGGGGGTTCCGAGGGCCATACGGGCAGGTTAGCCAGGGGTGGGCGGTCACCCAACCGGATGCCGGGAATTTGCCCGAATTGTCGGCTTGATGTCCACCCCTTGGACAGAACCCCGGACGGAAACCCGGGCGACGGCGTGTCGCTACGCCTGTCGCAGCCGCTTCGCGAACTCGACGGCGGCCGCTCCCGGGTCGTCGGCCTCGGTGATCGCGCGGACCACGACCACCCGGCGGGCGCCCGCGTCCAGCACCTCGTCGAGGTTGGCGAGGTCGATGCCGCCGATGGCGAACCAGGGGCGCTCGGTGCCCAGGCCCGCCGTGTACCGCACCAGGTCCAGGCCGGGGGCGTGGCGGCCGGGCTTGGTGGGGGTGGGCCAGCAGGGGCCGGTGCAGAAGTAGTCCACGCCGTCCTGCACGGCGGCCGCCGCGGCCTCGGACTCGGCGTGCGTGGAACGGCCGACCAGCACCTCGTCGCCGAGGATGGCGCGGGCCGCCGGGACCGGCAGGTCGCCCTGCCCGAGGTGGAGCACATCGGCGCGGGCGGCGTGGGCGACGTCCGCGCGGTCGTTGACCGCGAGCAGCTTGCCGTGCCGGGCGCAGGCGTCGGCGAAGACCTCCAGGTGCGCCAGCTCCTCGGCGGCCTCCATGCCCTTGTCCCGCAACTGCACGATGTCGACACCGCCGGCCAGCACCGCGTCCAGGAACTCGGGCAGGTCGCCCTGGCGCCTGCGCGCGTCCGTGCACAGGTACAGACGGGCGCCGGCGAGCGCGGTGCGTGCGGTGTCGGACATGCGTGGGTCCCCCCGGGGTGGGTGTCGCTGGCGGCTTTCGCGGGCGGCGTACGGGCTCCTGCTGTGGCTGTGGCCCGTACGCCACCCCTCGTGGTGCGGGTCGGCTCAGACGGCGAGCGCCTGGGCGCGGCGCTTCACCTCCGTGCCGCGATTCTCGCTCAGGGCCTGCGCGGGGGTGCCCGGCAGGGTCGGATCGGGGGTGAAGAGCCACTCGATCATCTCTTCGTCCGTGAAGCCGTCGTCCCGCAGCAGCGTCAGGGTCCCGGACAGGCCCTTGACGACCTTGTCCCCGTCGATGAAGGCGGCGGGGACGTGCAGCGCCCGGTTCTCACCTCGGCGTACGGCGATGAGCTGGCCCTCCTTGACCAGCTGCCGCACACGCGTCACCTCGACGTCGAGCATCTCTGCGATGTCGGGGAGGGTGAGCCAGGCGGGGACGAGAGCATCGATCTTTGCGTCAATCTCGGTCACAGGGACAAGCCTGCCATCCCTCACTGACAGTCGGAAGTCAGGCAGGTCCAGCTGGGAGGGTGTGCTAGTCGGCGGTTGCGTCCTTCAGGGGTTTGCCCGGGTCCGCCAGCGCCTGCGCGTCCATGGCGCGGCCCGCCTCGATCAGCTTCCGGCCCTGGGCCAGATCGCGCGGCCGGCCGACGGCCAGCACGGCCACGAGGCGGTCCTCGCGCAGCCAGCACACCGTCCAGGCGGGGCCCGCCGGGTCGCCGCGCCAGACCAGCCGGTCGGCGGCGGCGTGATGCCCGGCGTACTGCACGAAGCGGCCGAACTGCTCGGACCAGAAGTACGGCACCGGGTCGTACACCCGCGGGGTCTCCCCCAGGATGTTCGCGGCGACCGTGCGCGGGCCCTGCAGGGCGTTGTCCCAGTGGTGGACGAGCAGCCGTTCGCCGTAGCGGGCCGAGGGGAAGGAGGCGCAGTCGCCGACCGCGTACACGTCCGCCACACCGGTGCGCAGGTGGGCGTCGGCGAGGACGTCCCCGTGCGGGCCCAGCTCGATGCCGGAGCCGGCCAGCCAGCCGGTGGCGGGGCGGGCGCCGATGCCGACGACGACGGCGCCCGCGGGCAGCCGTGTGCCGTCGGCGAGCACCACCGCGCCGGGCTCGACGCGCTCCACGCGCGCGTGGGTGCGCAGTTCGGCACCCGCGTCGGCGTACCAGGCGGCCATGGGGGCCGCGACCTCGGCGGGCAGGGCGCCGGCGAGCGGCCGGTCGGCGGCCTCGACGACGGTGACCGCGCAGCCCGCCTCGCGCGCGGCCGTGGCGAACTCGGCGCCGATCCAGCCGGCGCCGACGACCACGATCTCGTGCTGCCGGGCGAGCACCGGCCGCAGCCGTTCGGCGTCGTCCAGGGTGCGCAGCAGATGCACGCCGGGCACGCCCTCGGTGCCGGGCAGGGTGATCGGTTCGGCGCCGGTGGCGAGGACCAGGACGTCGTACGGCACCGGGCCCGCCTCGGTGTCCAGCTCGTGCTCGTCGGTGCGCACGCCCAGCACCTCGCAGCCGAGCCTCAGCTCGACGCCGAGCGAGTCGAAGTCCACCTCGAAGGCGGAGTCCTCGGCCTTGCCGAGCAGCACGGCCTTGGACAGCGGCGGCCGGTCGTACGGCTGGTGCGGCTCGGCGCCGAGCAGGGTGACGGCGCCCTTGAAGCCCTGTTCCCGCAGCGCGACCGCGGTCTGCACCCCGGCCATGCCCGCGCCGACGACGACCACGCGCCGCCCCTGTGCCGTGCCCTCCTGGGCTGTGTGCTCGCTCACCTGATCACCATAGACACGTGACGCAGGGTGAGTCACCGGGCGTACTCGGTGACCTGCTCCACACCGCCCGTACGCCGGGCGGCGGGCGGGGGCTCTCTTACGGGTGGCGGGCGCGGCGGGCTAGGGTGGCCCCCGTACACGCACTCGCGGGAGCCCGGCGCACCGGGCTGAGAGGGAGGCTGGCGGCCTCCGACCGTACGAACCTGATCCGGGTCATGCCGGCGAAGGGAGGGGCTGGACGCCCATGTCGTCACGTACGTCCGACGTCCTCGTCATCGGGGGCGGAATCATCGGCCTGGTCACGGCCTGGCGCGCGGCGCAGCGCGGGCTCACCCCGGCCGTGGTGGACCCCGAACCCGGCGGCGGGGCCGCGCGGGTCGCGGCCGGGATGCTGGCCGCGGTCACCGAACTGCACTACGGCGAGGAGACCCTGCTCGCCCTGAACCTGGAGTCGGCCCGCCGCTATCCGGCCTTCGCGGCGGAGCTGACCGAACTGACCGGCCACGACCTCGGCTACCGCCGCTGCGGCACCCTCCAGGTCGCGCTCGACGCCGACGACCGCGCCCACCTGCGCGAACTGCACGCCCTGCAGCAGCGCTCCGGCCTGGAGTCGGAGTGGCTGTCCGGGCGGGAGTGCCGGCGTCTGGAGCCGATGCTGGCGCCCGGGGTGCGCGGCGGGCTGCGGGTCGACGGCGACCACCAGATCGACCCGCGGCGGCTGGCCGCGGCCCTCGTGGTCGCGTGCGAGCGGGCGGGGGTGGTGTTCCACCGCGCGTGGGCCGAGCGGCTGGACGTCGTGGGCGGCCGGGCCGCCGGGGTCACCACGGCGGACGGCACACAGCTGCGCGCGGGGCGGGTGGTGCTCGCGGCCGGGAGCCTGAGCGGCCGGCTCGCCGGAGTGCCCGAGGGGCTGCTGCCGCCGGTGCGGCCGGTCAAGGGAGAGGTGCTGCGGCTGACGGTGCCGCGCCGGTACGCGCCGTTCCTGAGCCGGACCGTGCGGGCCATGGTCCGCGGCGGCCATGTGTATCTGGTGCCCCGGGAGAACGGCGAGCTGGTCGTCGGCGCGACCAGCGAGGAGCTGGGCTGGGACACGACGGTCACCGCCGGTGGCGTGTACGAGCTGCTGCGCGACGCCCATGAGCTGGTGCCGGGCATCACCGAGCTGCCGCTCACCGAGACCCGCGCCGGGCTGCGGCCCGGTTCGCCCGACAACGCGCCGCTGCTCGGCCCGTCCGGGCTCGACGGGCTGCTGCTGGCCACCGGGCACTACCGCAACGGGGTGCTGCTCACGCCGGTCACCGGCGATGTCATGGCACAGCTGCTGGCCGACGGCGAACTGCCGGAAGAGGCCCGTCCGTTCACCCCGCAGCGCTTCGGCGCCGACGCCGTCCTCCAGGAGCAGTCCGCATGAGCACCTCCGTCACCGTCTCCATCTCCGTCAACGGTGAGCGCCGGGAGGTCGCCGCGGGTACCGCGCTCAACTCCGTCGTACGCTCCCTGGTCGCCGCGCCCGCCGGGGTGGCCGCGGCCGTCAACGAGACCGTCGTCCCGCGCGCGCAGTGGGCGGCCACCGCGCTGGCCGAGGGCGACCGGGTCGAGGTCCTCACCGCAGTGCAGGGAGGCTGAGCCATGGCCGACGATTCCTTGGTCCTCGGGGGTACGGCGTTCTCGTCGCGGCTGATCATGGGCACGGGCGGTGCGCCCAGCCTGGAGGTGCTGGAGCGGGCGCTGCTCGCCTCCGGCACGGAGCTGACGACGGTCGCGATGCGGCGGGTGGACCCTTCCGTGCACGGCTCGGTGCTGTCGGTGCTGCAGAAGCTGGGCATCCGGGTGCTGCCGAACACGGCGGGCTGTTTCACCGCCGGGGAGGCGGTGCTGACCGCGCGGCTGGCCCGGGAGGCGCTGGGCACGGAGCTGATCAAGCTGGAGGTCATCGCCGACGAGCGGACGCTGCTGCCGGATCCGGTGGAGCTGCTGGAGGCGGCGGAGACGCTGGTCGACGACGGGTTCACGGTGCTGCCGTACACGAACGACGATCCGGTGCTCGCGCGGAAGCTGGAGGATGCCGGGTGTGCGGCGGTGATGCCGCTGGGGTCGCCGATCGGGTCGGGGCTCGGGATCCGCAATCCCCACAACTTCCAGCTGATCGTGGAGCACGCGCGCGTACCGGTGATTCTGGACGCGGGGGCCGGTACGGCGTCGGACGTCGCGCTGGCGATGGAGCTGGGGTGTGCCGGGGTGATGCTCGCCTCCGCGGTGACACGGGCGCAGGAGCCGGAGCTCATGGCCGCCGCGATGAGGCATGCGGTGGAGGGGGGCCGGCTGGCCCGGCTGGCGGGGCGGATTCCGCGCCGGCACTTCGCGGAGGCCTCCTCCCCCACCGAGGGACGCGCCCGCCTGGATCCCGAGCGCCCGGCCTTCTGATCGCGCGCGCGTCACAGCTGTGCTGCATTCCGTCGCCGGAATCAGCGCACCGTGCGGCACTGTCGGTCGGTCCTCGTAGACTCCCCTTTCGTGGATACGACCCTTCAGGACCCCCTCGTCGGGCAGGTGCTCGACGGCCGTTATCGCGTCGACGCGCGGATCGCCGTCGGCGGGATGGCCACGGTCTACCGGGCCCTGGACACCCGGCTGGACCGCGTTCTCGCGCTGAAGGTGATGCACCCGACGCTCGCGGCCGACGGTTCCTTCGTCGAGCGGTTCATCCGGGAGGCGAAGTCGGTCGCCCGGCTGGCGCACCCGAATGTGGTGCAGGTCTTCGACCAGGGGGCCGACGGGTCGTACGTGTACCTGGCGATGGAGTACGTCGCCGGGTGCACCCTGCGGGACGTGCTGCGCGAGCGCGGGGCACTGCAGCCCCGCGCGGCCCTCGACATCCTGGAGCCCGTCCTCGCCGCGCTCGGCGCCGCGCACCGGGCCGGGTTCGTGCACCGGGACATGAAGCCCGAGAACGTGCTGATAGGCGACGACGGGCGGGTCAAGGTCGCCGACTTCGGACTCGTGCGGTCCGTGGACACCGTGACCAGCACCACCGGTGCCGTGCTCGGGACCGTGTCGTATCTCGCGCCCGAGCAGATCGAGCAGGGCACCGCCGACCCGCGCGTCGACGTCTACGCGTGCGGTGTCGTGCTCTACGAGATGCTGACGGGCGGCAAGCCGCACTCCGGGGACAGCCCCGCGCAGGTGCTCTACAAGCACATCCACGAGGACGTGCCGCCACCCTCGGCACTGGTGCCGGGGCTGGCGCGAGAACTGGACGGGCTGGTCGCGGTGGCCACCGCGCGCACCCCGGAGGGCCGGCCGGAGGACGCCGTGGCGCTGCTCGCCCGGGTGCGGGAGGCGCACCAGGGACTGAGCGATGCACAGCTGGACGCGATGCCGCCGCAGGCGCTGTCCGCCGAGCACGACAACGCCGGCGACCGTACGAGCGTGATACCGCGCTCGCTCACCGTGCCCCGGCCGCTGCCCGTCAACGAGGACGAGTCCGACGGGGGCGCCGTCCGGCACACCAGCCGGCTCCAGGCCCCGCCGGTGCCGCCCCGGCGGCCGAAGCGGCTGGTGCTGACGGTCGTCGCCGCCGTCCTCGTCATATTCGGCGTCGGCGCGGGGGTCTGGTACATCAACTCCGGCCAGTTCACAAAGGTCCCGCCGCTGCTGTCGAAGACGGAGGCGCAGGCGCGCGAGCGGCTGCGGGCGGCCGGGCTCGACGTCGGCCAGATCAAGCGCGAGTACAACGACACCGTCAGGCGCGGCACGGTCATCGGCACCGACCCGGCGCCCGGCGCCCGCATCCGCGGCCATGACGCGGTGACGCTGACCGTGTCGCTGGGCCCCGAGACGGTGAACGTGCCGGATGTGGCGGGCAAGCCGCTGGCCGAGGCGCGCAGGCTGCTGAGGGCGGACGGGCTGGAACCGGGCATGGTGACCCGGGAGTTCAGCGAGGACGTCGGCGCGGGCTCCGTGATCGGCACGACCCCGCAGGCGGGCACCAAGCGGCACGCGGGCTCGGCGATCGCGCTGACCGTCAGCAAGGGCAGCCCGATCGACGTCCCGGACGTCACCGGAGACGATCCGGCCGACGCCCAGCAGACGCTGACGGACGCCGGGCTGAAGGTGGTCATCGCCCCGGACCAGGTCAATTCCGAGTACGACAAGGGCAAGGTGGCCCAGCAGAGCCCGGGCAACGGCAGCCAGGCCGCCGCGGGCGACACGGTGACGCTGACGCTGTCCAAGGGTCCGCAGATGGTCCAGGTGCCGGACGTGACCGGCGACAGCGTGGACGACGCCCACAAGGCGCTGGAGGGCGCGGGCTTCAAGGTGAGCGACGACCGCGGGATCCTCGGGCTGTTCGGGGACACCGTGAAGAAGCAGTCGGTGAAGGGCGGCGACATGGCGACCAAGGGTTCGACGATCACGATCACCATCCGGTGACCGGGGTCACCGGGGAGCGTGCTCGGCGGCAGGGGCGGACATGACACCCTGAACGGGTGAGCCCCGTTCAGCCGTCCCCTCAGTCGTCCTCCCGGCCGTCCCCCCGGTCGTCCCTCCCCCGCAATCCCGTCGGCGGCCATGTGCCCGTGGCCGGCGGTCTGCACTCGGTCGGGCTGTCGTACGCCCGTGCGCTGCGGGCGGAGACCGTGCAGGTCTTCGTGGCCAACCCGCGCGGCTGGGCCACCCCGGCCGGGAACCCGAAGCAGGACGAGGCGTTCCGCACGGCCTGCGCCGAGGAGTCGATCCCGGCGTACGTCCACGCGCCCTACCTGATCAACTTCGGCTCCCACACCGAGGCGACCGTGGAGCGGTCGGTGGAGTCGCTGCGGCACTCCCTGCGGCGCGGGCGGGAGATCGGCGCGCTGGGTGTCGTCGTCCACACGGGCAGCGCGACCGGCGGACGCGAGCGGTCGGTGGCGCTGCGGCAGGTACGGGAGCACGTGCTGCCGCTGCTGGACGAGCTGACCCACGACGACGATCCGTTCCTGCTGCTGGAGTCGACCGCGGGGCAAGGGGCCTCGCTCTGCTCCCGGACCTGGGACTTCGGACCGTACTTCGCGGCGCTGGACGCCCATCCGAAGCTGGGCGTGTGCCTGGACACCTGCCACATCTTCGCCGCCGGGCACGATCTCACCGGCCCGAGCGGCATGCACCAGACCCTCGATCTGCTGGTGGACACCGTCGGCGAGGGCCGGCTGAAGCTGATCCACGCCAACGACTCCAAGGACGTGGTCGGCGCCCACAAGGACCGGCACGAGAACATCGGCGCCGGCCACATCGGCGAGGACCCGTTCCGCGCCCTGATGACCCACCCCGCGACCGAGGGCGTCCCGCTGATCATCGAGACGCCGGGCGGGCAGGCCGGGCACGCGGCGGACGTGGAGCGGCTGAAGAAGCTGCGGAACGGCTGACCGGCGGGGTGACCGGAGAGCTACAGCTCCGGTCCCTCCCCCGGTTCCTCCTGGTAGGAGTACCGCTGTTCCTTCCAGGGGTCGCCGACGTTGTGGTAGCCGCGTTCCTCCCAGAAGCCGCGGCGGTCGGCGGTCATGTACTCCACGCCGCGGACCCACTTCGGGCCCTTCCAGGCGTAGAGGTGGGGCACGATCAGGCGGACCGGGAAGCCGTGCTCGGCGGTGAGGAGTTCGCCGTCCTTGTGGGTCGCGAAGATCGTGCGGTCGGAGGCGAAGTCCGACAGGCGGAGGTTGGAGCTGAAGCCGTACTCCGCCCAGACCATCACATGGGTGACGTCCGGGGCCGGCGGGGCCAGGTCCAGGATCGCGGCGGCCGGGACACCGCCCCACTCGGCGCCGATCATGCTGAACTTCGTCACGCAGTGCAGATCGGCCACCACGGTGGTGTACGGCAGCGCCGTGAACTCCTCGTGACCCCAGGTGTGCTTGTCGCCGTCGGCGGTGGCGCCGAAGACCCGGAAGTCCCAGCGCTCGGGGCGGAACTTCGGCACCGGCCCGTAGTGCGTGACCGGCCAGCCACGCTGGAGCCGCTGACCCGGCGGAAGCTCGGACCCTGCCGACGCTCCAGACTCTCGCTCCACCGGATGACCCATGTATCCATCCTGACAGACCTCGGGCAGTGCCCTTGACCACCTTGTCCCGAAACGG
This sequence comes from Streptomyces camelliae, assembly GCF_027625935.1. Lineage (NCBI taxonomy): Bacteria > Bacillati > Actinomycetota > Actinomycetes > Kitasatosporales > Streptomycetaceae > Streptomyces > Streptomyces camelliae. The sequence continues at coordinate 6,676,874 of NZ_CP115300.1, read as the reverse complement.
ACAAGGCATATCAACTCTGCCCGTACCTACTAAGTACGCACTTACTGGACGATCTTCCCCACCGGTGCAATCATGCCGCCGCACGCCTCCCTGTCTTTTCCCCGTCTTCCCGTCCGGAAGGAGCCGTTTCGATGCAGGGCGACCCCGAGGTCATCGAATTCCTCAACGAGCAGCTCACCGGCGAGCTGACCGCGATCAACCAGTACTTCCTGCACGCGAAGATGCAGGAGAACTCCGGCTGGTACAAGCTCGCCAAGTACACGCGCCACGAGTCGTTCGACGAGATGAAGCACGCGGAGGTGCTCACCGACCGGATCCTGTTCCTGGAGGGGCTGCCGAACTACCAGCGGCTCTTCCACGTCCGGGTCGGGCAGACCGTGAAGGAGATGTTCGAGGCGGACCGGCAGATCGAGGTGGAGGCGATCGACCGGCTCAGGCGGGGCATCAAGGTGATGCGCGAGAAGGGCGACATCACGTCCGCGAACATCTTCGAGGACATCCTCGCCGACGAGGAGCACCACATCGACTACCTCGACACCCAGCTGGAGCTGCTGGAGAAGCTCGGCGAGGCGCTCTACCTCGCCCAGGTCATCGAGCAGCCGGAGACCTAGGCCGCCCTCGGGATGCCGGGCGCCTCGGATTCCCCGGGCAGCTCCGCCAGCACCGGCCGGCCCTGGTCAGCCAGCTCGCGGCGGGGGCAGGCGCCGCGGCCGAGGAGGGCCTGGATACGGCGGACGCACGAACCGCAGTCCGTGCCCGCCTTGCAGGCGGAGGCTATCTGGCGGGGGGTGCAGGCACCGTCCTCCGCGTGCTGCTTGACCTGGGCCTCGGTGATGCCGAAGCAGCTGCAGACGTACACGCGGATTCACCTCCCGACGGGATTGCCGTATGAGCGCCATCCCCTTGATCGGTGAGGCAAACCTAACCTTACCCGCCGCACGGGGCCCGTAAAAGGGGCGAGGGGCGCGGATCGGGTGTGATCCGCGCCCCAGATCGGCCCAGGGGCGCTTACTGGTCCCGGTACATCTCCGCCACGAGGAAGGCCAGGTCGAGCGACTGGCTGCGGTTCAGCCGGGGGTCGCAGGCCGTCTCGTAGCGCTGGTGCAGATCGTCGACGAAGATCTCGTCGCCGCCGCCCACGCACTCGGTGACGTCGTCGCCGGTCAGCTCCACGTGGATGCCGCCCGGGTGGGTGCCGAGGGCCTTGTGGACCTCGAAGAAGCCCTTGACCTCGTCGAGCACGTCGTTGAAGCGGCGGGTCTTGTGCCCGGAGGCCGCCTTGAAGGTGTTGCCGTGCATCGGGTCGGTCACCCAGGCCACCGTCGCACCGGACGCCGTGACCTTCTCGACCAGCTCGGGCAGCTTGTCGCGGATCTTGTCGGCGCCCATGCGGACGATGAAGGTCAGCCGGCCCGGCTCCCGCTCGGGGTCGAGGCGGTCGATGTACTTCAGCGCCTCCTCGGCCGTCGTGGTCGGGCCGAGCTTGATGCCGATCGGGTTGCGGATCTGCGAGGCGAACTCGATGTGCGCGTGGTCCAGCTGCCGGGTGCGCTCACCGATCCACACCATGTGCGCGGAGACGTCGTACAGCTTGCCGGTGCGCGAGTCGACCCGGGTCAGGGCGGACTCGTAGTCCAGCAGCAGCGCCTCGTGCGAGGAGAACAGCTCGACGGTCTTGAACTCCTCCGGGTCCGTGCCGCAGGCCCGCATGAAGTTCAGCGCGTTGTCGATCTCCCGCGCGAGCTGCTCGTAGCGCTGGCCCGACGGCGAGGTCCGCACGAAGTCCTGGTTCCAGGCGTGCACCTGGCGCAGGTCGGCGTAGCCGCCGGTGGTGAAGGCGCGCACCAGGTTCAGCGTGGACGCCGAGGCGTTGTACATGCGCTTCAGCCGCTCGGGGTCCGGGATCCGGGACGCCTCGGTGAAGTCGAAGCCGTTGACGGAGTCGCCCCGGTACACCGGAAGCGTTACGCCGTCGCGGGTCTCGGTCGGCTTGGAGCGCGGCTTGGAGTACTGCCCCGCGATGCGGCCCACCTTCACCACGGGCACGGCGGCCGCGTAGGTGAGGACGGCACCCATCTGGAGCAGCGTCTTGAGCTTGTTGCGGATGTGGTCGGCGGACACCGCGTCGAAGGCCTCGGCGCAGTCGCCGCCCTGGAGGAGGAACGCCTCTCCCTTGGCGACGGCAGCCATCCGGGCGCGCAGCTGGTCGCACTCGCCCGCGAAGACGAGCGGCGGATACGACTCAAGGTCCGCGATCACTGCGCGCAGAGCCTCGGGGTCGGGGTACTCGGGCTGCTGCGCCGCGGGCAGGTTTCGCCAGGTGTTGCCAGCGCTCGCGCTGGTCTTAGCGTTCACGGTCACCTCGTAAACATTACGGGGTCGTGCGGCATGGGGTTGTTTCCGGCTCGAAGGGTGAGACGCACGGTTTGCCCCCTGGACGGGCGGCGGGTGCGGTAGGGTTCCTCGCATGTTCGCGCTTTCCCACCAGAACTGGTGGTGGACCGCTCCTTCGGCGGCCCACTGACTGCGCGTACCCAGACTTCGCGAAGGCCGCCCGAGGGGCGGCCTTCGGTGTTTCCGGGGCCGTTCCTCCCGTACCTGGCAGAGGAACCATGGACCTGACACAGCTGCTCCACGACGATCGCCCCTTCGCCCTGCTCCGCCGCCGCACGCCCGGCCACGACGAGAGCACGGTGGAGGTCCTGCTCGGCCCGGTCACGCGCCGCGACCGCCTGGCGGACCTGCCCGACGAGGGGCTCGCGCTCATCCCGTTCCGGCAGATCCGCGAGCGCGGCTTCGACGTCCGGGACGACGGCACCCCGCTGCTGGTCCTCACCCCCGAGGAGTCGTACGAGATCCCGCTCGACAGGGCGCTGTCCCAGCTCCCCGCGCACGCCGTGCGGGTCGAGGGCGGCGGCTTCGACGTCGACGACGAGGAGTACGGCGAGATCGTCGGCCGTGTACTGCGCGAGGAGATCGGCCGGGGCGAGGGCGCGAACTTCGTGATCCGGCGCACCTACGAGGGCGAGATCCCCGGGTTCAGCCGGGCCGACGCGCTCGCGCTGTTCCGGCGGCTGCTGGCGGGTGAGCGGGGGGCGTACTGGACGTTCGTCATGCATACCAAGGAGCGCACGCTGGTCGGCGCGAGCCCTGAGGTGCACGTACGGATGTCCGGCGGGACCGTCGTCATGAACCCGATCAGCGGGACGTACCGGTATCCGGCTGAGGGCCCGACGCCCGAGCACCTGCTGGATTTCCTCGCCGACGGCAAGGAGATCGAGGAGCTGTCGATGGTCGTCGACGAGGAGCTGAAGATGATGTGCACCGTCGGCGACATGGGCGGGGTCGTCGTCGGACCGCGGCTGAAGGAGATGGCCCACCTCGCGCACACCGAGTACGAGCTGCGCGGGAAGTCGTCCCTGGACGTGCGCGAGGTGCTGAGGGAGACCATGTTCGCGGCGACCGTCACCGGCTCGCCGGTGCAGAACGCGTGCCGGGTGATCGAGCGGTATGAGCCCCTCGGGCGGGACGGTGTCGGGCGGGGGTACTACGCGGGCGCGCTGGCGCTGCTCGGCCGGGACTCGGGCGGCGCGCAGACCCTCGACTCCCCCATCCTCATCCGCACCGCCGACATCGATGCCGACGGCCGGCTCCGCGTCCCGGTCGGCGCAACCCTCGTCCGCGGCTCGGACCCGGCGGGCGAGGTCGCGGAGACACACGCGAAGGCGGCGGGTGTGCTGGCGGCTCTCGGGGTACGGCCGTCCCGGCCGCGTGAGGAGCACGCGCGCGTGCGTCTCGCCGACGACCCACGCGTGCGTGCCGCGCTCGACGGGCGCCGGGCCGCCCTCGCCCCCTTCTGGCTGCGGATGCAGGAACGGTCCGCGGAGCTCGACGGACACGCCCTGGTCGTCGACGGCGAGGACACCTTCACGGCGATGCTGGCGCACGTACTGCGCTCCGGCGGCCTCGACGTGACCGTCCGGCGGTACGACGAGCCGGGGCTGCGGGACGCGGTGCTCGCGCACGAGGGGCCGCTCGTGCTGGGCCCCGGGCCCGGCAACCCGTCCGACCTGGCCGATCCGAAGATGCGGTTCCTGCGGGAGCTGACGGCGTCCGTGCTCCGGGAGCACCGGCACGGGGTGCTCGGGGTGTGCCTCGGGCATGAGCTGATCGCGGCCGAGCTGGGGCTGGAGATCGTCCGCAAGGAAGTGCCGTACCAGGGGGCGCAGACGACCGTGGACCTGTTCGGGCGGGAGGAGACCGTCGGGTTCTACAACAGCTTCGTGGCCCGGTGCGACGACGAGGCGGCCCGGGAGCTGGCCGCGCACGGGATCGAGGTGAGCCGGGCGGCGAACGGGGAGGTGCACGGGCTGCGCGCGGATCGTTTCGCATCGGTGCAGTTCCACCCGGAGTCCGTGCTGACGCTGAACGGCCGGGCGATCGTGGCGGAACTGCTGAAGGGAGCACTTCTCCAGCAGCCGTGACGCCTGCTGTGGGCCGGGCGTCCGGCCCACAGCTCCGGCGCCGTTCAGCCGAAGAAGACCCCGACCTCCTCGTACCGCTTCGGGTCCACCGTCTTCAGTCTGGCCGTGGCGTCGGCGAGGGGGACGCGGACGATGTCGGTGGCGCGCAGGGCGACCATCGTGCCGAAGTCGCCGTCGTGGACGCAGTCGATGGCGTGCAGGCCGAAGCGGGTGGCGAGCCAGCGGTCGAAGGCGCTGGGCGTGCCGCCCCGCTGGACATGGCCGAGGACCGTGGTGCGTGCCTCCTTGCCGGTGCGCCGCTCGATCTCCTTGGCCAGCCACTCCCCGATCCCGGAGAGCCGGACGTGCCCGAAGGAGTCCAGCGAGCCGTCCTTGAGCACCAGGTCGCCGTCCTTCGGCATGGCCCCCTCGGCGACGACCACGATCGGCGCGTACGACGCCCGGAAGCGCGAGGTGACCCAGGCGCAGACCTGCTCGATGTCGAAGCGCTGCTCGGGGATGAGGATGACGTTGGCGCCGCCGGCGAGGCCCGAGTGCAGGGCGATCCAGCCGGCGTGCCGGCCCATCACCTCCACGACCAGGACCCGCATATGGGACTCGGCGGTGGTGTGCAGCCGGTCGATGGCCTCGGTGGCGATGTTGACGGCGGTGTCGAAGCCGAAGGTGTAGTCGGTGGCCGACAGGTCGTTGTCGATGGTCTTCGGTACGCCGACGCAGGGGACGCCGTACTCGTCGGACAGGCGCGCGGCGACGCCCAGGGTGTCCTCGCCGCCGATCGCGATGAGGGCCTGGACGTCCAGCTTGGCCAGGTTGTCCTTGATCCGGCGGATGCCGTTCTCCGCCTTGAGGGGGTTGGTGCGCGAGGAGCCGAGGATGGTGCCGCCGCGGGGCAGGATGCCGCGCACCGCGGGGATGTCGAGGTGAACGGTGCGGCCCTCCAGTGGACCCCGCCAGCCGTCCCGGAAGCCGGTGAAGTCATAGCCGTACTCCTGCACGCCCTTGCGGACGATGCCCCGGATGACGGCGTTGAGCCCGGGGCAGTCGCCGCCTCCGGTCAGTACTCCGACCCGCATGGAAAAGTCCCTTCGCCGCGGTTTCCTGACATTTGGTCACGCTAACGGTGACCCAGGTCACACCGGGAGGGGCGGGACGGGTGATTCCGGGGCATTCGCGGGGACTTCAGGCCGCGTTCGGGCTCACTCGTCGTCGAGGCCGCGCTCGATGGCGTAGCGCACCAGCTCGACCCGGTTGTGCAGCTGGAGCTTGCCGAGGGTGTTCTGGACGTGGTTCTGCACCGTGCGGTGCGAGATGACGAGGCGTTCGGCGATCTGCTTGTAGCTCAGTCCCTTGGCGACCAGCCGCAGCACCTCGGTCTCCCGGTCGGTCAGCCGGGGTGCGCCGGGTTCGTCGGTGTCCGGGGCGGGGGCCGGTTCGGAGGCCAGGCGGCGGTACTCGCCGAGGACCAGTCCGGCGAGGCCCGGCGTGAACACCGGGTCACCGACGGCGGTACGGCGCACGGCGTCCAGCAGTTCCTCGGTGGAGGCCGACTTCAGCAGATAGCCGGTCGCGCCGGACTTCACCGCCTCCAGGACGTCGGCGTGCTCGCCGCTCGCGGACAGCACGAGGACGCGCAACGCCGGGTTGTGGCCGACCAGTTCCTTGCACACCTGGACGCCGGGCTTGGCCGGCAGGTTCAGGTCCAGCACGAGGACGTCGGGGGCGGTGGCCCTGGCGCGGCGCACGGCCTGCTCGCCGTCACCGGCGGTGGCGACCACCTCGAAGCCGGACTCGGCCAGGTCCCGGGCGACCGCGTCGCGCCACATGGGGTGGTCGTCCACCACCATGACCTTGATCGGGTCCTGCCGCTCGCTCATCGACGCCCTGCCTTCGCCTTCTTCGGTACCTTCAGTTCGACTTCCGTGCCCTGCCCGGGGACGGAGCTCAGCTCGGCGCTGCCGCCCAGGTCGCGCAGCCGGCCCCGGATCGACTGGGCGACCCCGAGCCGCCCCTCGCCCTCGGCCTCGGCGAGCCGGCCCGCGGGGATGCCGGGGCCGTCGTCCCGGACGCTCACGATGATCCCGTCCGGCTCGTCCTCGACCAGGATCCAGGCCCGCGCCTCCTCGCCCGCGTGCACCCGGACATTGTCCAGGGCGGCGCCGACCGCCGCGGCCAGCTCCCGCGCCACCAGGGCCGGCAGCGGCACCGGGGCGCCGGGCTCGGCGAGGCTGACCCGCCCGGACGCATAGGGGGCGAGCAGGGAGCGCAGATCGACGGGACCGTCGTCCTCCGGCTCCTCGACTGCCCGTACGACGGCTCCGGCGGCCGCGTCCTGCGACACCCGGGACACCGGCACCAGGCCGCCGGAGACCAGCGTGCGCAGCGCCACCTCCTGCTCCCCGGCCAGCCGGCCCAGCTCGGCCGCCTCGCCACCGAGGGCCGTGCCCCGGCGCTTCACCATCGCCAGCACCTGGAGCACGCCGTCGTGGATGTCCCGGGCGAGCCGCTCCCGCTCCCGGGTCGCGGCCTCGATCTCCAGGGCGCGGGCCAGGGTGCGCTCGGAGGCGCGGGCGACCTCGACGACGTAGCCGATGGCGATGGAGGCGACCCAGACGAGGATCACGTTGTGCACGGTGTCCCGGGCGGGCCGGCCGCGCTCGACCAGGTTGACGGCGGCGACGGCGGTGGATGCGACGGCGGCCCAGCGCCAGCCGCCCTTGATGGCGAAGGCCAGCACCGAGCCGGCGGTCCATATCGACGGCAGGGTGGGGCCGCCGGTCGCGATCCGCTCGTGGTTGTCGGCGAGCGGGGTGAGCAGGATGCCGGTGAGGGCGACGGCCAGGTCGGCGGCGAGGAAGCGCTTGGTGCAGGCGGCCTCGTTCGCCACCCTGGGCAGGGTGGCGAGGGTCCACACGACCAGGACGGCGTAGTAGGCGACGGCGACCCAGGGGCGCACGAAGTGGGAGTACGCGGTCGCGCACAGGCCGATGGCGTACAGCATGGTCAGGACGCGGTAACCGGCGAGCGCGCGCCACAGCGGCAGCTCGACCGACATCCGCATGACGCCCCTTTGCCTGGCTCGTCCGCCTCCGGGCGCTCCAGCCATTGGCGAGAGCCCGACCGTGCTCAACCCTTCGGGCCTCCGCGCGCCCGGGCTCTCGCCACCGGCGCGCCCTGCGGCTCCCTCGCGTTCACGCTTGGGCATCTCCCCCGGTCCCCCCACAGCCCCTCTGCTAAGCCCCTTGAGACTCCGGCTTCTTCTCGGCCTTCTCGGCCTTCTCCGCCTTGTCGGCCTTCTCGGCCTTCTCCGCCTTGTCGGCCTCCTTGGCCGCCTTCGCCGCCTCCGCGATCTGCCGCTTGGCGGCGGTCGCGTACATGTCGACGTACTCCTGGCCGGAGAGCTTCATGATCTCGTACATGACCTCGTCGGTCAGGGCGCGCAGTACGAAGCGGTCGTGCTCCATGCCGGCATAGCGGCTGAAGTCCAGCGGCTTGCCGATCCGGATGCCGGGCCGCATCAGCTTCGGCATCACCTTGCCGGGCGGCTGGATCTTCTCCGTGTCGATCATGGCGACCGGGATGACCGGCGCGCCGGTGGCCAGCGCCACGCGCGCGAGGCCGCCGGGCTTGCCCCGGTAGAGCCGGCCGTCGGGCGAACGCGTGCCCTCGGGGTAGATGCCGAAGAGCTCGCCGCGCTCCAGCACCTCTATGCCGCTCTTGATCGCGGCCTCGCCGGCGCCGCGCGCCCCGGAGCGGTCCACCGGGAGCTGGCCGACGCCCTTGAAGAAGGCCGCCGTCAGCCGGCCCTTCACGCCCGGGGTGGTGAAGTACTCGGCCTTGGCGATGAAGGTGACCTTGCGGTCCAGGACCGCGGGCAGGAAGAACGAGTCCGAGAAGGACAGGTGGTTGCTCGCCAGGATGGCCGGCCCCTCGGCCGGGATGTTCTCCAGCCCCTCCACCCAGGGCCTGAAGGCGACCTTCAGCGGTCCTCCGATGGCGACCTTCATCGTGCCGTACAACACCCGTGTGCCTCCCGTTTCCGTCGAACAGACCTTAACCCTTCAGGACCGTCAAAGAGCCCGACGACCCTGGTCGGTGTCAGTGCGGTCGCGTACGGTGAAGCACATGCCACTTCTCCCCGGAGCTGAGCCGTACCGCCACGAGGGCGGGGAGGTGGGGGTTCTCCTCTGCCACGGCTTCACCGGCTCGCCACAGTCGCTGCGCCCCTGGGCGGAGCACCACGCGGCCCACGGTCTGACCGTGTCGCTGCCGCTGCTGCCCGGCCACGGCACCCGCTGGGAGGACATGCAGGTCACCGGCTGGCACGACTGGTACGCGGAGGTGGACCGCGAGCTGCGTCTGCTCTCCGAGCGCTGCTCCCGGGTGTTCGTCGCGGGCCTGTCGATGGGCGGTGCGCTGGCCCTGCGGCTCGCGGCCCGGCACGGCGCGCGGGTCACGGGCGCGGTGGTCGTCAACCCGGCGAACAAGGTGCACGGCCTGTCGGCGTACGCCCTTCCGGTGGCCCGGCATCTCGTGCGGACGACGCGGGGCATCGCCAGCGACATCGCCAAGGAGGGCGCGGCGGAGCTGGGTTACGACCGGGTGCCGCTGCACGCGGCGCACTCGCTGCGGGTGTTCCTGCGCCGGCTGGACGGCGAGCTGCCCCAGGTCACCCAGCCGTTGCTGCTGCTGCGCAGCGCCCAGGACCACGTCGTCCCGGCGGCCGACTCGGCCCGGGTGCTGAGCCGGGTGTCGTCCAGGGACGTATCGGAGATCGTGCTGGAACACAGCTACCACGTGGCGACGTTGGACGAGGATGCGGACCGGATCTTCGAGGAGAGCCTCGCCTTCATCGGCCGGCTCGCACCCGGTGCCGGCCAGGACGGCGCCGGGCAGGACAGCGAGGAAGGGACGGCCTCAGTTGGCTGAGCACGACTCGGACCGCGAGGGTCGCGAGCCGGACGAGCAGGGGGTGCCCTTCGACGAGGACGCCGCCTGGCGGGCCATCGTCGCCGGGTACGGCGAGGAGCCGCCGGACCCGCCGGGCGCGAAGCCCTTCAAACCGGTGCAGGACCTCGCGCTGCCGGCGACGGACGCCGGGCCGGACATCGCCAAGGACACGGCGAAGGACGCGGCGAAGGACGGTACGGCCGAGCGGGACGAGTCGGCGGGGGCGCCGCCCGTGCGCCCGCTGGGCAGTTCGGTCTCCTTCGCGCCCGGCATCGGCCCGCGCGACTACACGGCGCCCGAGCCCACAGAGGACGACTTCGACGAGGACGACGAGGGCCACTTCGTCCCGCCGGAGCCGCCCCCGCTGCCGACCGCGGACACCACCGCCAAGTTCGCCTGGCTGGGCGTCGTCGGCGGCCCGGTCCTGCTCCTGCTGGCCGTGCTGCTCGGCTGGGACATGACGTGGTGGCTGACCACCCTGGGCATCGGCGGCTTCCTCGGCGGTTTCGCCACGCTGGTGATGCGGATGCGCACGGACGACGACGAGAACGACGACCCGGGGCGCGGAGCCGTCGTCTAGCGGGGCTTCAGCCGGCCGGGATCCTGAGGGCGGCCAGGACCGGGAGGTGGTCCGTGGCCGCGATCAGGTCGGCGCGGGAGACGCCCGGCTGGTCCAGGGGCACGCCGCAGCCGAGCACCTCGATGCCCTTCGTGGCGAGGACGGCGTCGATACGGCGGTGCGGCTCGCTGTACCGCCAGGTCTCCTCGCCGCCCCAGGGGGCGACGGCCCGGCAGTCCTGGAGGGTGCCGGAGAGCAGGCGGAACGTGCGGCCGTCCGGGCCCTCGTTCAGATCACCGCCCGCGATGGCGTGCTCCACGCCGAGTCCGGCGACGCGGTCGAGGAGCATGCCGCCCTGCTCGTACCGCTCGTCCTTGTCCAGGCTCAGATGGCAGCTGATCACTCCCAGGCGGGCCCTGCCGATACGGACCACCGCCGTGGCGAAGCCGCGCCGGTGCCGGCCGGGGGTGAGCGGGAGGAGGACGTCTTCCGTGCGCTCGACGGTGGCCCGGAGCGAGCAGAGGATCGCCGGGCCGGCGGCGGTGGCTCCGCCGGTGAGGATGACCTGGCCGGAAGCGGCGGCCAGCCGGGCGAGCTTCTTGCGCCAGCGGAAGAAGCGGGGCGCCTCCTGGACGAGGACCAGGTCGGGGGCGCAGGCGGTGATGATCCTGGCCAGGGCGTCGGTGTCGTCGCGCATCGAGCGGATGTTGTAGCTCAGGACGCGGATGACGGCGGAACCGTCGGATTCCGTACGGGAGTTGGGAAGCAGCGTGCTGGTCGCCATACCGATCAACATACGACGATGCCCGCCCGTCCCGGGACCGGACGCGGCGGGCACACAGTCGTACGACCTCGCTACATGATCGGGTCGGGCTCCCGCGCCAGGTCCGCCGCGCCCACCAGGCCCGCCTTGTTGCCCAGCTGGGCCGCGATCACGTCGGCCACCGGGCGCCAGTTGCCGCCGACCAGCCAGCGCTTGTAGGACTTGCGGATCGGGTCGAGGACCAGTTCGCCCTCGTCGGAGAGACCGCCGCCGACGATGAAGGCGGACGGGTCGAAGAGGGAGGCCAGGTCGGCGAGGCCCGCGCCGGCCCAGCGGGCCAGCTCGCGGTAGGAGTCGACGGCGACCGGGTCGCCCTGGCGGGCGGCCATGGAGATGTGCTTGCCCTCGATGCCGTCGGGGGTGCCGTCGCCGAGCGAGAGCAGCAGCTCCGCGTTCTCCGGGGTGGCGTTGGCGCGCTGCTTGGCGTAGCGCACCAGGGCGCGGCCGGAGGCGTACTGCTCCCAGCAGCCCTGCGAGCCGCAGCCGCACAGCAGGCCGTCCGGGACCATCCGGATGTGGCCGAACTCGGCGGCCACGCCGAAGTGGCCGCGGCGCAGCTTGTTGCCGATGATGATGCCGCCGCCGAGGCCGGTGCCGAGCGTGATGCAGATGACGTTGCGGTGGCCCTTGCCGGCGCCGAACTTGTACTCGCCCCAGGCGGCGGCGTTGGCGTCGTTCTCGACCACGACCGGGAGGCCCACGCGAGCCTCGACCTTCTCCTTCAGCGGTTCCTGGCGCCAGTCGATGTTCGGCGCGAAGTACACCGTCGAGCGCTGCCGGTTCACGTAACCGGCCGCGCCGATGCCCACGCCGACGATCTCGTGCCCGGCGCGCGCGCCCTCCACGGCCGAGGCGATGGCGTCCACGATCGCCTCGGGCGTGCCCGGGGTCGGCACCTTGTGGGTCGAGAGGATGTTGCCTTCCTCGTCGACCACGCCGGCCGCGATCTTGGTGCCGCCGATGTCGACGCCGATGGTGAGTCCCATGAATCCCTCAGTTTCGGTCGAGCCCCGCTACGGCCAACCGTACCCGAGGCCCTGCCGGGAAAGCGCTTCAGTCCAGGTCGATCCGCTCCCCGGGACCCGTGCCCTCGCCCCCGTCGCGCCGGCCGTCGCGGTCCTCGCGCCCCTCACGGGTCAGGTCCTCGGCCGTGCGGGCGGTCCAGCGCTGTTCCTGGGCCTGGACGGCGGAGCGGTAGGCGGCCAGCAGCTCGCCGCCGGCCGCGGCCAGGTGGTCGAAGACGTCCGGGTTGCGCTCTATGACGGGCTCGACGGCGGCCTTGGCCTGCTGGACGACCTGCCGTACCACCTGCTGGGCGCCGGGTCCGGCGAGGCCGCCGAGCAGGGGGGACTGGAGGCCGGACAGCTTGTCGGCGACCGTGTCCACGAACTTCTTCAGTTCCTCGGCGGCCGAGCCCGGCCGCGGGCCGTACTCGGCGCGGCGGCGGGCCTTCTCGGCGGCGAGGTCCTCGGCGCAGGCCGTGGCCCAGGCGTCGGCGTCGGTCGCCCTCGCCGGCTCCTCGTACGGATCGCTTACGGGGCGCTCTTCGCTCATGGCGGACTCCTGACTACGGTTCGCCCGTACGACGTTACCCGAACGGGCGTGCCCGTTCACCGTCCGGCGACGGGCCACAGGTCGGGGTCCGGGGCGAACCGGATGCGCAGTTCGCCCTCGCGCAGAGCGGCCCCGGCGACGGTGCAGCGGCGCAGCGCAGAGGGCAGCGGGACGATGCGGCGGAACGGGCCCACGGTGATCACGAGTTCGTCGCCGCGCCGGATGAGGTCCAGCTCGTCCCGTATCGCGCCGGGCAGCGGGATGTGCCAGACCAGCACGCCGTCCTCGGCGATCCGGTCGCCGACGGGCCACCCGACCGGGGCGGGCGCCGGGTTGACGGGCGGTACGGCGAGGGCGGCGAGGTCGTCCTCGCCGCGGGGGTCGCGGCCCAGGTGGGGGACGGGGTGGACGTCGTACGGCAGCTCCTGCCAGTCGGCGAGGGTCTTGCGCTGCTGGGCGAGCAGTCCCGCGAGCCAGCTGTCGGGCGCGGTCTCGGGCAGGGTGCGGTGGGCGATCAGGGCCTCGACGGGCAGGCCGCGCAGGGCGAGGCCGAGGCCGGCGGTGCGGACGGCGTCGGCGCCGGCCGGACCGGGCTCGGCGACCAGGCGTACGGCGGTCGCGCGGTCGGTGAGGACGGCCTCGACGGCGGCCAGCTCGACGTCCCAGCGGGCCGCCGTCTCGTACAGCCAGTCGGCGGGCATGGGCACCCCGGCCAGCCGGCCGAGGACCGGCCGCAGGGCGCGGGCCGCCTGCCGCTCGGGCGGGAGCAGGCGGCGCAGGTAGCGGCGCAGCTCCTCGGGCAGGCCGAGCAGGGCGAGGGCCTGCGGGAGGGGCGGGAGGTCGACGACGAGGACGTCGTAGCGTTCGCAGAGGGCGGCGTCCCGCAGGGCGCGCAGAAAGGACAGCTCCTCGGCGCCGGGCAGCGGGGTGACCTCCTCGGCGTCCAGCCGGGACGCGCCGAGCAGGTCGAGGACGTTCGCGGCGCGGGTCTGGAAGGCGGTGAGATCGTCGCGGAAGCGGTCGGCCGCGTCGGGCCGCCAGACGGTGAGCTGCGGCGCCGCCTCGTGCGGGGCCGGTCCTGTCGGGGAGCCCAGGGCCGCGCCGGGGGTGTCGGTGCGGTCGGCGCTGAGCAGCAGCGTGCGGGTGCCCGCACGCGCCGCGCGCTGTGCGGTCGCGGCCGCGATGGTGGTACGACCGCTGCCGCCGGGGCCCATGATCAGGATGGTGCGCATGAGGGTGAACGGTACCGTCGTGCGCGGGTGGTGTACGGGGCGACTACTTCTCCCCCGACGCCTCCCCTGACGCCTCTCCCGACTCCACCCTCTTCTTCAGACCGGCCAGCGCCCGGTCGATGATGACCTTCTCCGCCTTGCGCTTGATCATGCCGAGCATGGGGATCTTGACGTCGACGGTGAGCCGGTAGGTGACCTCAGTGGCGCCCTGACCGGCCGGCTTCAGCACGTAGGAGCCGTCCAGGGAGCGGAGCATCTGGGACTTCACCAGGCTCCAGGAGACCTCGCCACCGCCGGTCCAGGTGTAGGCGAGGGTCTGGTCGTCCTTGATGGCGCCGGCGTCCATGACGAGGCGGACCTGCTCGGCGCGGCCCTGGTCGTCGGTCTTGAGGACCTCCGCCTCCTTCACCTCACCGGTCCAGTCCGGGTAGCGGGCGAAGTCGGCGATCACCGCCATGACGTCGGCCGGGGCCGCCTCGATCGTGATGGTCGAGCTGGTGTGTTCCGCCATCGCCGTGGCTCCTCCAGATGCGGGCCGTACTGAGGTAGTCGTGCGCACGTGTGTGCAGCGTGAAGGCTACCGCGCCACCGGTCCGCAGCCTTCACCCCGTCCCGCGCCCCGGGACACCGGTCGTCGCCCCGTCACCATTCGAGCGCCCAGGGCTTGCCCGTCCCGGCGAAGTGGCCCACGTTCACGCATTCCGTGGAGCCGATCCGCATCCGGCGGGCGAGCGGCTGATGGACGTGCCCGAAGAGCGCGTACCGGGGTTTCGTGCGGCGGATGGCGGCCAGCAGGGCGCGGCTGCCGCGTTCGAAGCGGCGGGCGACGGTGTCGTAGACCAGTTCGGGGACCTCCGGCGGGATGTGCGTGCACAGCACGTCGACCTCGCCGACCGCCTCGATCTTCGCCGCGTACTCCTCGTCGTCGATCTCGTACGGCGTCCGCATGGGTGTCTTCAGGCCACCTCCGACGAAGCCGAAGACGCGGCCGCCGATCTCCGCCCGCTGGCCGTCGAGGATCGTGGTGCCGGGGCGGGCGTACTCGCTCCACAGCGGCGGCATGTCGACATTGCCGTACGTGGCGTACGTCGGGGTGGGGAACGCGGCGAACATCTCGGCGTACTGCTTGCGCACGGCCTTCTCGATGGCGGCGGCCCGGTCGGTGCCGATGCCGCCCCACAGCCGGGCGCCGAACTCCCGGGCCTCCTCGAAGCGGCGGGCGGTGCGCAGCTCGACGATGCGGTCGGCGTTCTCCTTGCCGAACAGGTCGGGGAAGATGCCGCGCGAGTGGTCGGCGTAGTCGAGGAAGAGGACGAGGTCGCCCAGGCAGATCAGGGCGTCGGCACCCTCGCCGGCCCGGGCCAGGTCCCGGGCGTTGCCGTGCACGTCGCTGACCACGTGGACGCGGGTCCTGCGGCCCGGGGCGGCTCGGTCTGCGGCGGGCGGTTCTGCGGGCGGTGTGGATGCCATGGCGATCAAGCGTAGGCGTGTGCGATGTGCGTGAACAGTGCCGGTCCGGCCTGGGGTTACTCGCCGGTCGGTTCAGCCGTGGACTACTGTGCGCAAAAGGAACGCCAACGTGTGTGACGCAGCGAACATCTGGCTCGAACCCCCTGTCGGGAACGCCATACCGGCGGGTAACGTCCGGGCAGTCCAGTCGTGCTCCGGATTTCAGCCACCGAAAGCCCGAGCATCAGCCCGAGCCTTGGACCACACCGTCGCATCACACAGTGTCGTGGCGCCGGCGCCCTATGAGGAGCAGCAGTCTTGCGCGAGTTCAGCCTTCCGGCTTTGTACGAGGTCCCTGCGGACGGCAATCTGACCGATATCGTCCGCAGAAACGCCGCGCAGCATCCCGACGTCGCCGTCATCGCCCGCAAGACCGGCGGTGCCTGGCAGGACGTGACGGCCCGGCAGTTCCTGGCCGAGGTGCACACCGCCGCCAAGGGCCTCATCGCCGCCGGGGTGCAGCCGGGCGACCGGGTGGGCCTGATGTCCCGCACCCGGTACGAGTGGACACTGCTGGACTTCGCGATCTGGAGTGCGGGCGCGGTCACCGTGCCGGTGTACGAGACCAGCTCGCCGGAGCAGGTGGGGTGGATCCTGTCCGACTCGGGCGCGACCGCGTGCATCGTGGAGCAGGCGGGTCACGCGGCGGCCGTGGAGTCGGTGCGCGAGTCGCTGCCCGCCCTCAAGCACGTCTGGCAGATCGACGCCGGCGGTGTGGAGGAGCTGGGCCGGCTCGGGCAGGACGTCTCCGACCAGACGGTGGAGGAGCGCAGCTCGCTCGCCCGCGCCGACGACCCGGCGACCATCGTCTACACGAGCGGTACGACGGGCCGCCCCAAGGGCTGTGTGCTCACCCACCGCAGCTTCTTCGCCGAGTGCGGCAACGTCGTCGAGCGGCTGCGCCCCCTCTTCCGTACCGGCGAGTGCTCGGTGCTGCTCTTCCTGCCGCTCGCGCACGTCTTCGGGCGGCTGGTGCAGGTCGCGCCGATGATGGCGCCGATCAAGCTGGGCTGTGTCCCGGACATCAAGAACCTCACGGACGAACTGGCCGCGTTCCGGCCGACGCTGATCCTCGGTGTCCCGCGCGTCTTCGAGAAGGTCTACAACTCCGCGCGCGCCAAGGCGCAGGCGGACGGCAAGGGCGCGATCTTCGACAAGGCGGCGGACACCGCGATCGCCTACAGCAAGGCGCTGGACAGCGCCTCCGGCCCGTCGTTCGGCCTGAAGGTCAAGCACAAGGTCTTCGACAAGCTGGTCTACAGCAAGCTGCGCGCGGTGCTCGGCGGCCGGGGCGAGTACGCCATCTCCGGCGGCGCCCCGCTCGGCGAGCGGCTCGGCCACTTCTTCCGGGGCATCGGCTTCACGGTGCTGGAGGGCTACGGCCTGACCGAGTCCTGTGCGGCGACGGCGTTCAACCCGTGGGACCGGCAGAAGATCGGCACGGTCGGCCAGCCGCTGCCGGGTTCGGTGGTGCGGATAGCGGACGACGGCGAGGTGCTGCTGCACGGCGAGCACCTGTTCAAGGAGTACTGGAACAACCCGGGCGCGACGGCCGAGGCGCTGGCCGACGGCTGGTTCCACACCGGTGACATCGGCACCCTGGACGAGGACGGCTACCTCAGGATCACCGGCCGCAAGAAGGAGATCATCGTCACGGCGGGCGGCAAGAACGTGGCCCCGGCGGTGATCGAGGACCGGATCCGGGCGCACGCGCTGGTCGCGGAGTGCATGGTGGTGGGCGACGGGCGGCCGTTCGTGGGCGCGCTGGTGACCATCGACGAGGAGTTCCTGGGCCGTTGGGCCGAGGAGCACGGCAAGCCGGCGGGCTCCACCGCGGCGTCGCTGAAGGACGACCCGGATCTGAACGCGGCGATCCAGGCGGCGGTCGACGACGGCAACGCCGCGGTGTCGAAGGCGGAATCGGTGCGGAAGTTCCGCATTCTGTCCTCCCAGTTCACGGAGGAGTCGGGCCACCTCACCCCGTCGCTGAAGCTCAAGCGGAACGTGGTGGCGAAGGACTACGCGAACGAGATCGAGGCCATCTACGCCAAATAGCCAGGCAGTTGTCTCATGGCGCGGTGTCCTCGGCGAGGACCCGCGCCATCGTGCGTTCGGCGAGCGCGGTGATGGTGACGAACGGGTTCACACCGATGTTGCCGGGCACGAGCGAGCCGTCGGTGACGTAGAGACGGTCGTATCCCTTCACCCGGCCGTAGTCGTCGGTGGCCTTCCCGAGGACGCAGCCGCCCAGCGGGTGATAGGTGAAGTCGTCGGCGAAGACCTTGCTCGTGGAGCCGAAGAGGTCGTAGCGGTAGATGGTGGCGTTGGCCAGGTTGATCCGGTCGAACAGCTTCTTGGCCATGGCCACCGAGACCGCGCTCTGGGCGGGCGTCCAGCCGAGCTTCACCGTCCCGGACGAGGAGTCGTACGAGAAGGACGCCCGCTCGGGGTTCTTGGTGATCGCCAGATAGAGGCTGACCCAGTGCTCGAAGCCCATGGGCAGCGGGGCGATCTCGGCGAAGACCGGGTTGTCGGTGTTGGCCCAGTCGTCGATGCCCATCACGGGCATGGTGGCCTGGTCGGCGCCGACGGTGTCCCAGACGTGGTTGGCGCGGCCGAGCATGGTGTTGCCGTTGGTGCCCCAGCCGGCGCCGACGTCGGCGGTCAGGTCGGGCAGGGTGCCGGTGTCCCGGGCGCGGACGAGGAGTTCGGTGGTGCCGAGGCTGCCGCCGCCGAGGAAGAGGTACGTGCAGCTGTACTGCTTGGTCTCCACGACCGTGCCGGTGATGTCGATCCGGTCGGCGCTCAGCACGTACGACCCGTCGCTCGCCCGGCTGACCGACGTGACCCGCTCCAGGGTGTTGACCGTGACGTTGCCGGTGCCGAGGGCGGCGGCCAGATAGGTCTTGTCGAGGCTGCGTTTGCCGTGGTTGTTGCCGTAGATGACCTCACCGGCGAGCGCGGACCTGGTGGCGGTGCCGGCGGCCTCCTGCTGCATGTAGCCGAAGTCGTAGACGTTCGGCACGAAGGTGGTCTTCAGGCCCGCGTTGCCGGCGGCCTTCCGGGAGGTGCGGGCGAACCGGTACCACTCGGTGGACTCGAACCAGGTGGGGTCGACGGTGTTGACGCCGAGCATGGCGCGGGCGCGCGGGTAGTAGGTGCCGTACATCTCGTCGGCGTCGACGGTCGGGAACTGCTCGGCGAAGTACGACTTCACGGGGGTGACCGCCATGCCGCCGTTGACGAGGGAGCCGCCGCCGACGCCCCGGCCGACGAAGACGGACATGCTGTCGTAGTGCACCCGGTCCAGGACGCCGGGGTAGGCGCTGATGTCCTTGTTGACGACGTCCAGCCACAGGAAGGTGGCGAGCGGGGCCTCGGTGCGGGTGCGGAACCACATGGAGCGCTGGTCGGGGGCGAGGGTGGAGCAGAACACCTTGCCGTCGCCGCCGGCGGTGTTCCACAGCCGGCCCATCTCCAGCACGAGGGTACGGATGCCGGCCTGGCCGAGCCGGAGGGCGGCGACGGCACCGCCGTAGCCCGAACCGACCACGATGGCCGGGGAGTTGTCGACGGAGTCGGGTTCGGCGGCGTGGGCCGACTTCAGGCCGATGCGGGTGAAGCCGAGGGTGGCGGCCGTCTGGAGGGCGACCATACCGAGGATGTGACGTCTCGTCAGCTGACGCTGCATCAGTTGTGCTGTCATGCGCGCAGCATGGGCGGATTTTTCCGTTCCGCCTAGAGCCCCCGGGACGTTTTAGAGGAGGGCTTTGAGCTTCTCCGCGAGCAGGTCCCAGCGCCACTTCTCCTCCACCCACCGCCGGCCCCGCTCCCCCATCCTGCGCCGCAGCTCCGGGTCCTGGAGCAGGGGGACGATGCGGTCGGCCGTCGCGGCCGGGTCGCCGCCCCGGACCACCCAGCCGGTCTCGCCGTCCAGGACCGCGTCCGGGGCGCCGCCGGAGTCGCCCGCCACGACCGGGAGGCCGGTGGCGGAGGCCTCCAGGTACACGATGCCCAGGCCCTCCACGTCCAGGCCGCCGCGCCGGGTGCGGCAGGGCATGGCGAAGACGTCGCCGGCGCCGTAGTGGGCGGGCAGCTCGGACCAGGGGACCGCGCCGGTGAAGCGGACCGAGTCCGCGACGCCGGTCTCCCGGGCCAGACGGCGCAGGTCCTGCTCGTAGGGGCCGCCGCCGACGACGAGGAGCACGGTGTCGGGCTCGGCGGCGAGGATGCGGGGCATGGCCTGGATCAGGGTGTCCTGGCCCTTGCGCGGGACCAGCCGGGAGACGCAGACCACGACCGGGCGGTCGGTGAGGCCGAGGCGGGCGCGGACCTCGTCCCCGCCGGAGCCGGGGTGGAAGGTCTTCTCGTCGACCCCGGGCGGCAGCTGGACCATGCGCCGGGCGGCCGCCGGGGTGAGGGCGGTGGCGATCCTCGACCGCGTGTAGTCACCCAGATAGGTGATCGTGTCCGTGGACTCCCCGATCCGGCGCAGCAGCTGCCGGGCGGCGGGCAGCTGGGCCCAGCCGGCCTCGTGCCCGTGGGTGGTGGCCGCCAGCCGCTCGGCGCCGGCCTTGCGCAGCGCGGGTGCCATGAGGCCGAGCGGGGCCGCCGCCCCGAACCACACCGACGTACAGCCGTGTTCGCGCAGCAGCCCGGCCGCCCGCCGGGTGGTCCGCGGGGTGGGCAGCAACATGGTCGCCCGGTCGCGTACGACGGTGAAGGGCTGCTCGGCGTCGAAGGCAGCCGTGGCCTCGGCACCCTCCCGGCCGCGCTTCCAGGTGGAGGCGTAGACGACCAGCCGGCCGGGCTCCAGGCGCAGGGCCATGTTGTGCAGGAAGGCCTGGATGCCGCCCGGCCGGGGCGGGAAGTCGTTCGTGACGATCAGGGTCTTGCGCATCACCGCCGACCCTACCGAATCGGCCGTCCGGAGCCGGGTACGGCCGAGTCTGTGGCAGGTACACAGCCAGACACGACATCATGGTGACCGACCTGAATGCGAACGGCAGGGGATCACGTGGAGACGAAGGGTGCCGGGCGGTCCCTGGCATGGCTGCTCACGGTCTGGGGCGTCACCCGTCTGGTCCTCCTGCTGTTCGTCTTCCAGGTGTGGGTCTTCCCGGGCCCGGACGTCACCTCCGACGTGTCGGTGATCTACCGCGGCTGGTACGAGGTCCTGCGGCACGGAACGTTTCCGCTGGACGACGTGACCTGGCAGTACCCGCCCGCCGCGGCCCTGCCGGTCCTCGCCCCCGCCGCCCTGCCCTTCCTGTCGTACGCGCACGCCTTCTTCATGCTGGCGTTCCTCGCCGACGCGGTCGTGCTCCAGCTGCTGCTGTACCCGGCGGGGCGCAGCGGCCGGTCGCTGCGCGGGGCCTGGGTGTGGGTGGCGGGCGTGCCGCTGCTCGGCCCGACGGTGTTCGCCCGCTACGACGTGATGGTGACCGCGGTGGCCGTGGCGGCGCTGCTCGCGGGCGTCCGCCATCCGCGGGTGATGGGCGCGCTGACGGCGTTCGGGGCACTGCTGAAGGTGTGGCCGGCGCTGCTGCTGGTGGGCTGCTTCCGGCGCCGGGCGTGGGCGTCGGCGGCGGTGACCGCGGCCGGGCTCGCCGCGCTGTTCGCGGTGTCCATGCCGGGCGCCTTCGCCTTCCTGACCTTCCAGCGGGACCGGGGCACCGAGGTGGAGTCGCTGGGCGCCCTGGTCTTCCATGTGGCCCGGCACTTCGGCTGGGACGGACAGGTGCTGCTGAACTACGGCTCGGTCGAGTTCGTCGGCCCGCATGTGGAGCAGGTCAGCACGGCGGCGCTCGCGCTCACCGGGGCCGCGTTCGGCTGGCTGCTGCTGTGGCGGCTGCGGGTGACGCGCCGGCCGCCGCACACCCTCGCGGACGCGGCGTTCACGGCGGTGCTGGTGTTCACGGTGACCAGCCGGGTGATCAGCCCGCAGTACCTGGTGTGGCTGGTCGGACTGGCCGCGGTCTGCCTGACGTTCCGGGCGAGCCGGATGGGCGCGCCCGCGCTGCTGGTCGTGCTCGCGTCCTTCGTGACGGTCCTGGAGTTCCCGCTCGGCTTCGTGCACGTGGTGACGAGCGACCGGTACGGCGTGCTGCTGCTGGCGGTCCGCAACGGCCTGCTGGTCGCCGCCTCCGTCATGGCGGCCCGCCGCCTGTGGCGCGCGACCGTCCCCCCGGCCCCCGCCGCACCACTGCCGCCCGAACCGGCCCGGCCCCGGGAGACCCCGGTCTCGTCCTGACCCGGCCGGCCCACGCCGGGAGATGACGGCCGGCCCACGACACCCGGCAGACCGCGGCAGCCCGCGGCCGCCGGGGAGACCTCGGCCGCCGCAGCACACCGGACCGACCGCGACGCGGCCCCGGTCCCTCCCGGCTCATCCGGCGCGGGCCAGGGACATCCCGGCCTTCTCGCGGTGGCCGGCCCTGCGCAGCAGCGCTGTCACGGCCGCGCACTGCACGCCCATCGCGAGCGCCAGCGCCAGGCAGACGCCGGGCAGTCCGAGCCCGGTCAGGGCGTACGCCAGCGGCAGCTGGACGGCCGTGCCGAGCAGGGTGACCCGGAGCAGGGCGGGCGCTCCCCCGCTGCCCTCGAAGACCCCGCCGAGCGCGATGAAGCAGGCCATCAGCAGCAGGTAGGGGCCGATGCAGCGCAGGAACAGCACGCCCTGGCGGGCGACTTCGGGTCCGGCGCCGAAGGCGGCCATGATCCAGGGGGCCGAGACGGCGAACAGGGCGGTGGCGGTGAGCCCCAGGAGCCCGGCGAGCAGCACCGCCTGCCGGCCGATCTCCCGCCGCGCGTCCGTGCCGGCGCCCCGGGTGTGCGCGGTGTGGATCGCGGCGGCCTGGCGTACGGCGTAGAAAGCCATGGTGGCGACATACATGACCTTGTAGGCGATGGCGTAGGCGGCCACCACGGTCACCCCGAGCCGGGCCACGATCGCGACCAGGACCAGCGCTCCGCCCTGGCGCACGGTGAAGTCGGCGGACATGGGCAGACCGGTGGCGAGGGTGCGGCGCAGGGCGCCCGTGACCGGTCCGGTGGGCGGGGCCCCGGCCGCCGTCCGCAGCAGGGCGTCACGGCGCAGGGCGCGCAGGCCCACGGTGAGGGCGGCGCAGCGGCACAGCACGGTGGAGGCGGCGGCGCCCGGGACGCCGTAGGCGTGGATGAGGACCGGGTCGCACACCAGGATCAGGCCGTTCGCCAGCAGCGCGAGCCGCATCGGCGTGCGGGTGTCGCCGGCGCCCTTGAGGATGCCGTCGACGAGCTGCTGGGCGAAGAAGACGGCCATGCCGGGCAGGGAGATCGCGAAGTAGGCGCCGGCCAGGCGCAGGGCCGCGCTGTCGTCGCCGCCGAGGACCAGCCCGGCCAGCGGCCCGCGCAGCAGGAAGCCGCCGGCCGCGACCACGGGGGTGACCAGCGCGCACAGCGCCCAGCCCCCGCGTACGGCGGCCCGTACGACAGCCGGGTCCCGGGCGCCCCGGGCATGCGCGACCAGCACCGTCGTACCGGAGGCGAAGACCAGCGCGACCCCGAGCAGCACGTTCTCGGTGTTGGTGGCGACGGCCACGGCGGCGACGGCGGCTCCGCCGAGCCGGGAGACCCAGACGGTGTTGATGATCCCGGACGCGACCGAGGCGAGCAGCGAGAGGTAGACGGGGTGGGCGAGCGCTATGAGCTGTCTGCGGTGGGCGTTCACGAGATTCCCCCTCGTAGCGAGCTACCACGAATCGAGGTAGCTCGATAAGAGGTAACATGGCGTCCGAGGCCGCCGCAAGGGGTCGCCACACGCTGAGGAGAACCGGTGCTGGAGTTGTCGATCCTGGGGTTTCTCGCCGAGGAGCCGCTGCACGGCTATGAGCTGAAGGAGCGGATCAAGGCGCTGAGCGGGCATGTCCGCCCGGTCAGCGACGGTGCGCTCTACCCGGCCATCAACCGGCTGGTCGCCGCCGGACTGCTGGACCAGCACACCGAGGAGGGCGCGAGCGCCGCCCCGCGCCGGGTGCTGTCCCTGACCGGGAAGGGACGCGCGGAGCTGCTGGAGCGCCTGCGCAGCCCCAAGCAGGCGGAGATCACCGACCACGTCCGCTTCAACACCGTGCTGGCCTTCCTGCGGCACCTGGACGATCCCGCCGGGCAGGCCGCCGTACTGCGCCGCCGGCTGGACTTCCTCCAGACTCCGGCGAGCTTCTTCTACCGGCAGGGCGAGCCGGTGCGGGCCGAGGAGGCCGGGGACCTGTTCCGGGAGGGGATGCTGCGGGTGGCCCGGGCCACCGGGCAGGCCGAGCGGGCCTGGCTGCGCGAGGCCCTGGAGACGCTCAGCCGAGCTGACTCCTGACGTACGCCCGCCACCGCTCGGTGAACGCCTCCGGGGTGGTCCCGAGCACGGTCTTCAGCGCCGCCTCGACCGCGCCCGCCCGCTGCTGACGGTCGCCGACGGCCCGGTAGAAGGCGTCGAGCCGGGCCGTGCCCCAGTGACCGGCGATCATCCGGCAGGCCAGCCAGCCGCTCTCGTAGGCCTGGGCCAGCTTGGCCGGGTCGCTGGTGAAGCCGAAGTCCTTGTCGGTGGGCAGGTCGGCGGGGGTGAGACCGTCCCGGACGGCGCGGGTCAGTTCCGGCGCGACCTCGGTGGGGGTGCGGCCGGTGCCGAGGTAGCCGATCCAGTCCGCATACCCCTCGGAGAGCCACAGCGGGGTCGCGGCGGTGGTGTGGGCACGGGTCGCCACATGGGTGGTCTCGTGCGTGAGGACGACCTGTTTGCCGAGGTCACCGAGGACGGCGTACGCCTCCGGGTTGACCACCACCCGGTCCGCGGGCGCCTTCCCGGAACCCCCCACCTCACCGGTGGTGACGGCCGCGATGCCCCGGTAGTTCGCGGCGGGCGAGCCGAGCAGCCCACCCATGCCGGCCAGCGAACGCGGCACGAGCACGACGACCCGGCGGCTCCAGTCACCGCCCCACGCCCGGGAGACGGCCGGCACGGCCCGGTCGGCGAGCCCGGCGTAGGCACGCAGCTCGGCCTGCGTCCGGCCGGTGCCCAGCACCAGACTGTGCGCACCCCGGACGACGGTCACCGGACCCTGGTCCCACAGCTGCTGCCCGGCCTGCCGCGCGGGCTCGTCGGCGGTGACGTACCACTTCCCGTCCGCGGTACGGCCGAGGGTGAGGGTGCGCTGGGCGTCGACCGGGGCGGTGTCGTACCCGGCGACGCGATAGTTCAGCTCGGCGTCGGCCGTGGCGCCGGTGGCGGTACGGCGTACGCCGGTGACCTGATAGGCCCAGGAGGCCAGCGGCAGCGCCCGTAGCCGGGTGTACTCGGCGCGGGTGCCGGTGGCCGCGTACGCCGGCTCGTCGTGCCGGAGGAGGGCGGCCGAGCGCTGGTCGAGCAGGTGCTGCACCTCGGTGCGGGCGGTGTCGGCCGTCGCGCCGCTGCCCGCGCATCCGGTCAGGGGCAGCAGCAGGGCGAGGCCGGCGGCCCCGAGCCACCCCACTCTTCCGCGACCGGTCATTTCCCGATCGTAACGGCGGCCGACACCGTCAGGGCCGGGTCACCGAGGAGATCGGCATCATCCCGACGGGGTCGTACCGCACCGCCGCCCCCGGGTAGGGCGCGTGGATGACCTGGCCGTTGCCGACATACATGGCCACATGGCTGGCGTCGGACCGGTAGACCACGAGGTCGCCGGGCCGGGCCTGGGAGAGCGGGACGTGCCGGCCGGCGAAGCGCTGTTCCTGCGAGGTGCGCGGCAGATGGATGCCGGCATGCGCGTACGACCACTGCATCAGGCCCGAGCAGTCGAAGCCGGAGGGGCCGTTCGCACCCCAGACGTAGGGCCGGCCGAGGGCGGACTGCGCGGCGGCCACGGCGGCCGCGGCACGGGCGTCCGGGGCGACCACGCCGGACAGGTCGGGCAGGTCGGCGCGGGTGTCCCGGGAGGCGCGGTCGTAGGCGGCGCGGGCGGCGGCCGGCAGGGAGTCGATCAGCTGCCGGGCCTTGGCGAGCTTCTGCTCGACGGTCTTCTTGTGCACGGCCACGGCCTTGCGGCTCTTGTCCAGCTCGGCGAGTTTCCCGGCCGCCTCGGAGCGCTCCTGGGCGAGCTCCCGCAGCGCCGACCTCAACTCCCGCAACTGGCCCGCCTGTTGGGTGGTGATGCGGTCGAGGGTGGAGGCCTTGTCGAGGTAGTCGTCGGGGTCGTCGGAGAACAGCAGCGCGACGGCCGGGTCGATGCCGCCGGCCCGGTACTGGGCGCCGGCCAGCGAACCGAGGTGCTCGCGCAGGGTGTTGATGCGCTGCTGCTGGCGGGCCATGTGGTCCTGGGCGCCCTGCACCTCCCGGCGCAGCGAGTCGGCCTGCTCCTCGGCCTTGTCGAAGGCCTGGGTCGCCTGCTCGGCCTCCTGGTAGAGGCGGTCCACCTCGGCGCGGGTGCCGTCGTGCGGCGCCGCCTGCGCGGGTACGGCGCCGAGCGCGGCGGCCGCGGCCGACAGCACGCACAAAGCGGTGGCGCCCCGGTTGAATCCGGTGAATCCAAAGGAGGCAAGGCGGCGGTGAGACCCCACGGCGGTCCTTCTGCTGGCGGACAGATACCGCTCCCCCGGCGCCTGGGGACGGGGAGGCCCCGGCGCCGGGGGAGCGGGCCAGACAGTAGCCGTCCGCGAGGGCCCGGACCAAAGACCGTGACGGCAACACACAGTGACGCCCCGCCGCTGACGCAGGTCATCGGCGGGGCGTGGCGTCAGTTCCGGTTCCCGGGATTCGCCCGTTCGGGCGCCCCGTGTCCGCGTTTCGCGCGTGGTCCGCGGGGGTCCTACCGGTGGGGTCAGACCCGGACGCCGAACTGGAACGGCATGTCGGAGATGGCTTCGTAGCGGACCACGGCGCCGGTGTGCGGGGCGTGCAGCACCTGGCCGTTGCCGGCGTAGAGGCCGACGTGGTGGATGTCGCCGTAGAAGAAGACCAGGTCGCCGACCTGCAGGTCGTTGATGGAGTTGATCCGGGTGCCGATGGTCGCCTGCTCCTGCGAGGTGCGCGGGATGGAGACACCGGCCTGGGCGTAGGCCCAGGAGGTCAGGCCCGAGCAGTCGAAGGAGGAGGGGCCGGAGGCGCCGTAGACGTACGGCGAGCCGATCACGCTCTGGGCGGCGGCGAAGGCGGCACCGGCGCGGCCGGAGGCCGGGGTGCTGTTGCCGAGGTCGACGCGCGAGCTGGAGGAGCGGTCGGCGCGCGCCTGCTGGGCGGCCAGGTCCGCCTTCTCCTTGGCGGTCAGGGTGTTGAGCAGCTTCTGCGCGTCGGCGAGCTTGCCCTGGACGTCCTTCTTGTTCTGCGCCAGCTGTGCGCGCGTGGCGGAGAGGTCCTTGAGCTTCGCCTGGGCCTCCGCGCGCTCCTGGGCCAGTTCGCGCTGTTTGTCCTGGATCTTCTTCAGCGCGTCGACCTGCTGGGCGCTCAGCTGGTCCAGCGTGGAGGCCTTGTCGAGGAAGTCGTCCGGGTTGGAGGACAGGAACAGCTGGACCGAGGGGTCGATGCCGCCGGTGCGGTACTGCGACGTGGCCAGCGAACCCAGGCTGTCGCGCAGCTTGTTGAGGTCCTGCTGGCCTCGGGCGACGTTGTCCTGGATGGTGGAGATTTCCTTCTGCAGCTTCTGCTGCTTGGCCTGCGCCCCGTCGAACTTCTCGGTGGCCTGCTCGGCCTGCGAGTAGAGGTCGTCGACCTTGGCCTTGACCTGGTCCTTGCTGAGCTTCTGGCTCGGCGCGGCGTTGGCGGCGTTCGCGCTCAGCACGACAGCGGCGGCTGCTGCGGTGGTCAGCACGGTCACGCGGGCGCGACTCTGCTGCTTGGGTCGACGGTGGGACGCCACGAGGGACGAACTCCTTCGTGTGAGTGAGTGACTGATCACCCGTTCGGAGGTTCGAGCCCAGACCTTAGTGACCCAGTTGTGATCAGTTCAAATCCTCACACCAGAAAATCCCATCACGCAATG
Organism: Streptomyces camelliae; assembly: GCF_027625935.1. Lineage (NCBI taxonomy): Bacteria > Bacillati > Actinomycetota > Actinomycetes > Kitasatosporales > Streptomycetaceae > Streptomyces > Streptomyces camelliae. The sequence continues at coordinate 6,649,779 of NZ_CP115300.1, read as the reverse complement.
CATTCTTTGCACAGAACTCACATGCAGTGATCCGCGATCGACACTACGTTGCGTGACGATACGGCCAATTCGGGCATTGCATATGCCCGTTGGGCCTTCAGGACAGTCGCTTGAGAAGCACCGCAGAGGCGACGGGACGGGCACCCGCCCTGGCGACCCCGTCGGCCACCTCACGGTCGGTGGAGGCGACGATGACCGGACGGCCCGGCGGCTCCGCGCGCACCAGCTGGCGGATCAGCTCGTCGGCCGTGACCCCCGGCTTGGAGAACAGCACCCGCACCCCGCGCGGCGGCGCGAGCAGCACCGGCGCGGCCAGTTCGGCGCCGTCGAAGACACAGGTCACCTCGGCGCCGGTCTGCGCGGCGAGCGCCGAGAGCTGGCCGAGCAGCCTCAGACGCTGCTTCTCCAGCGGCATCTGCGGATAGCCGGTCTTGGTGACGTTGTAGCCGTCGACCACCAGATGTGCCTGCGGCAGCGCGAGCAGCTGGTCGAGGATGGCCGGATCGTGCTCGGACAGGGCGCGCGCCGCGATGTCCTTCGGGGTCATCCGGCCCGGCTCGACGGCGTCCACGGTCTCCGCCGGCCGCACGGACACCGGCGGCAGGGCCAGCTCGCGCCGCAGGCCCTGGGTGGCGTCCAGCAGGGTGTCCAGCAGCAGCCGTACCCGCATGTCCTCCACGCTGCGGCCCTCGCGGGCGGCGCGGCGGGTGGCCTCCAGCGCCGCCTCGGCCTCACCGAGCCGGGACTTGAGCCGGCGGGACTCGCTCTCGGCGGACGACACCTGCGCCTGCGCCTCGGCCCGTACGGCGTCCATCTCGCCCTGGGCCTTGCGCAGCGCGGCCTCTCCCCGCTTGACGTCGCTGAGGGCGGCACGGAGCTTACGGTGCAGCGATTCCGCTTCCCTGCGCGCCGACTCCAGCTCCGCGCGCAGCCGTTCGGTCTCGGCGCGGGTGTGCTCACGGGCCTGGGCCAGCTCGGCGCGCAGCCGCTCCAGCTCGGCCCGGCTCTCCTCGTCGGCCCGCTCGGCGTCCGCGCGCTGGGCCTCCTCGCCGGCCGCGGCGACCAGCTTCACCCAGCCCGCCGGGCGCAGTACGTAGGCCGCGGCCGCCACGTCGAGCGGGTCCGCGGCCGGGGGCGGGGAACCGGAGTCGAGGGCGCCGGTCAGTTCCGGCTGCGCCTCTCTGAGCTTCTCCCCGATCCGCTGCCGGAACAGCGGATCGGTCTCCAGCGCCGCCGCCATCGCGTTCCCGGCGAACTTCGCCCGGCGACTGGGGGTGAACCGGGCGTACTGCCGCAACTGGGCGGGCAGTTCGGACACGGTCAGCCCGCCGAAGCCGTCCGAGACGATCTGCACGACCCGGCGGCGCACACCGTCGGGCAGCGGACGGTCAAGCACCTCAGCGGTGCCGTCGCCCGGCCCCCCGCCTGCGGTCTCCACCATCCGTCACACCCCACTAGTCCACTTCTTCGGGACCGCTCCGCTCAGGAGTCGGCGCCCGGCCTGTCCACGAGTTCCACCTGGTCCACCGCGTTGCACCAGCGGCAGCGCACCGATTCGATGGTCTCACTGACCACCTCGCGCTCCTCCACCGTGGGCTCTCCGGCCAGATCGAGGTGGACGTACTCGACGACCTTCGACGAACGGGTCACGTCGAACCGGGTCAGGTTGCCGCACAGAGTGCAGCGCCACCGGGTGGTCGCGGTCGGCAGGGGAACCGTCATCGTGGCAGTCCGCTTCCTTCTCGTCTCTGTCCGCGCCGTCGGCCGACGCGTGTGGCTCGTAACCCTACGGCCTGGCGGGTACTCGCCGCCCGTCCGTCCATGACGGCGAGGCGGTCTGTTGGCATGCGTCCCGTTACGTCATGCTCTGTATTCATGATCAGCGAGTGGAGCACCGCGGCCGGCCGGACCCTCAGAGCGGTGCGGAGCACCTCGGCGCCCCTCACCTACGGCCTCATCGCCCTGTGCTGTCTGCTCTTCGTCCTCGGCCCGGCCTCCGGACTCACCCCGGCCTACGGCTCCGGGGACGCCCTCGCGGCCGCGCAGCGGGCCTACTTCCGGCACTGGGGCGTGGTGCCGGCCGAGCTGTTCCACAGGCCGGCCCGCGAGGCCCTCACGCCTGCCACGGCCCTGTTCGTGCACGGCAGCTGGGTCCATCTGCTCGGCAACATGCTCTTCCTCTTCGTCTTCGGGGCGATGACCGAGGAACGCATGGGCCGCGTCGAGTTCACGCTCTTCTACACCGGCTGCGGCTACCTGGCCCTGCTGGGGTACGCGGTCGCCAACGCCGGCTCCGAGCAGTCGCTGGTGGGTGCCTCCGGGGCGATCTCGGCGGTCCTCGGTGCCTTTCTGTATCTCTTCCCCCGGGCCCGGGTGACCAGCCTTCTGCCGTTCCTGCTCTTCCTGCCGCTGCGGTTCCCCGCATGGGTCGTACTGCCGTTCTGGGCGGCGGTGCAGTGGGCGGCGGCCGAGCAGGCGTCCGACGGACCCGGGGTGGCGTATCTGGCGCATCTGGTGGGGTTCGGTCTGGGGTTCCTCTACGCGTGGGTGCGTTACGGGCGTGGGACTAGAGTGAAGTGCACCGCAGCTCCGGCACCCGAGGGAGAGAACCAGCCGTGATCACCGCGATCGTCCTCATCAAGACCAGCGTGGACCGGATCCCCGAGATCGCGGAGCAGATCGCTTCGCTGGAGTCGGTGAGCGAGGTTTTCTCCGTCACGGGCACCTATGACCTGATCGCGATGGTCCGGGTCCGCCGGCACGAGGACCTGGCGGACGTCATCCCCGGCCGGATCAGCAAGATCCCCGGCGTGGAGGCCACGGACACACATGTGGCGTTCCGGACGTACTCGCAGCACGACCTTGAGGCGGCCTTCGCGATCGGGCTGGACTCCTGATCGGCTGAAAGCCGCCTCGAACGGGGGTTCAGTCCCTCACACCGCCGGGACGCAGCGGCCGTCCTCCGTGCGGTACGTCCACTTGGCGCCCTCGGTCACCAGTTCCCGCACCGCGGTCACGAAGCGGTCCACGTGCTCGTCGGGGGTGCCCGCGCCGAAGCTCACGCGGATGGCGTTGAGGGACTTCTCCCCCGGCGCCGCCTCGGGGGCGCCGCACTCGCCCTGGGTCTGCGGGTCGCTGCCGAGCAGCGTGCGGACCAGGGGGTGGGCGCAGAAGAGGCCGTCGCGGACGCCGATGCCGTACTCGGCGGAGAGCGCGGCGGCGAAGTGGGAGCTGTTCCAGCCCTCCACCACGAAGGAGATCACGCCGACGCGCGGGGCGTCGTCCCCGAACAGCGACAGCACCTTCACCTGCGGGACCTCGGCCAGACCCGCCCGGACCTTGCCGATCAGGTACTGCTCGCGGGCGACCAGGGTGTCCCAGCCGGCCTCGGTGAGCGCCTTGCAGGCCGACGCGATGGAGTAGGCGCCGATGACGTTCGGCGAGCCCGCCTCGTGCCGGGCGGCGCTCTCGTGCCACTCCACGGCGACTCCCCCGTCCGGGCGCCGGGTCACCTTGCGGCTGGCGCCGCCGCCCGCGAGGTACGGCTCGGCCGCGCGCAGCCAGTCGGCGCGGCCCGCGAGGACTCCGGAGCCGAAGGGGGCGTACAGCTTGTGCCCGGAGAAGGCGACCCAGTCGACGTCCAGGTCGCGGACGTCCACCGGGTGGTGCGGGGCGAGCTGGGCGGCGTCCAGGACGATCCGGGCGCCGTGGGCGTGCGCGGCGGCGGTCAGCTCGCGCACCGGCCACAGCTCGCCGGTGACATTGGAGGCGCCGGTGACGCAGACCAGGGCCGGGCCGTGCCCCGCTTGAACAGATGCAGTGCGGTCGGCGAGGGCCCGCTCCAGGGTCTCCACGGCCTGCCGCGGGGTGCGCGGGGCGTCGAGGTAGGTGACGTTCGCGTCCTGCCAGGGCAGCAGGGAGGCGTGGTGCTCGGTCTCGAAGACGAAGACCTCGCAGCCGGCCGGGATCGCCCGGGCCAGCAGGTTCAGGGAGTCGGTCGTGGAGCGGGTGAAGACCACCTGGTCGTCGGCGCGGCAGCCGAGGAACTCGGCGACCGTCCGGCGGGCGTTCTCGAACAGGTCGGTGGAGAGCTGCGAGAGGTAGCCGGCACCGCGGTGGACGCTGCCGTAGTACGGCGCGTAGGCGGCGACGTCGTCCCAGACGCGCTGGAGGGCGGGGGCGCTGGCCGCGTAGTCGAGGGCCGCGTAGGTGACCTCGCCACCGGTGACGAGCGGGACCGTGACATCCCGGCCCAGAACGGGCAACGGGGAGCAGACGGACTGGTCGGCGGCAGCGGTGAAGACAGACATGGGGGAACTCCCGTGAGAACGTACGGCGAGACGGCGTACGGAGAAGAGAAAAGGGTGTGCGGAGGCGGGGCTCTGCGGCCCTATCGCATTCGCTTGCTCACGGAAGGCTCCTCGACGACCAGGACCCCTGGCTGATCGAGGGGTCCGCGCTTGCCGTAGACCTCTCTGCCTACGACCTGGTCTTCACCCGGGGCACCCCGCCACGGACGGAGGGTTGCCGGACAGCCGGCCGGGGCCTGAAGGCTGTCACTCATGACCTGATCAGGAAGCTAGCCGAGCTGATCACCGTCACGCAAGTCGTGTCCGTATGCCGGGCACGTTTCTCCGCCGCGACGGCGATCAGCCACGACGGCGCGGTCCGGCGGTGCCGAACTCGCCGTCACCCATGTGTGGCCGGCTAGCGATTCGTGGCGGCCACCCACCGCTCCAGCGCCTGCTTCGCCGCACCCGAGTCGATCGACTCGGCGGCCTGGGCCATGCCGGCCCGGATCTGTTCGGTCAGCGAGGCGTCCACCGGGTTCAGGGCGACCAGGGCCGCCGCCGAGTTCAGCAGCACGGCGTCCCGGACCGGGCCCCGCTCGCCGTCGAGGAGGCGGCGGGCCACCTCCGCGTTGTGGGCCGGGTCGCCGCCGCGCAGGGCCTCCAGGGGGACGAGGTCGATGCCCGCCTCGCGCGGGTCGAAGACCTCCTCGGTGACCTTACCGTCCCTGACGACCCAGACATGGGAGGTGGCCGTGGTCGTCAGCTCGTCCAGGCCGTCGTCGCCACGGAAGACCAGCGCGGAGTTGCCGCGCTCCGCGAGCACGCCCGCGACGATCGGCGCCTCCCGCGCGACGGCCACGCCGACCGCCTGGGAACGCACCTTCGCCGGGTTGGTCAGCGGACCGAGCAGGTTGAACACCGTCCGGATGCCCAACTGACCGCGGGCGGCGCCCACATGACGCAGCGCCGGGTGGAACTTGACCGCGAAACAGAAGGTGATGCCGGCCTCGTCGGCGACCTCGGCCACCCGCCGGGGCGTGAGGTCGAGGTTGACGCCCAGCCTCTCCAGGACGTCGGAGGCCCCGGAGGCGGAGGAGGCGGCGCGGTTGCCGTGCTTGACCACCTTGGCGCCCGTACCGGCGACGACCAGCGAGGACATCGTGGAGATGTTCACCGTCCTCGCCCCGTCACCGCCGGTGCCGACGATGTCGACGGTGCGGCCCGGCACCTCGATCACGTTCGCGTGCTCGTACATCGTGCGGACCAGACCGGTGATCTCCTCGACCGTCTGGCCCTTGGCCCGCAGCGCCACCGCGAACCCGGCGATCTGCGCGTCGGTCGCCTCGCCGCGCATGATCCGGTCCATCGCCCACGCGGTGTCGTCGGCGGACAGGTCCTGGCCGCCGAGCAGGCCGTTCAGCAGGGCGGGCCAGGAGCGGCCCGCCGCGGTGTCGCCTCCAGCGGGGGTCACAGCGCTCATAGCCGCTCCTGGGGTGTCGTACCGGTAAAACCAATGGCTGTTCCCAGCCTATCGGCCCCGGCACACGGCGAAGGGCCCCGTCCGCAAGCCGGACGGGGCCCTTCAGCGTGGCGTGGCGACGCGTGGATCAGTGGTGGCCGTGGCCGCTCGTGATCTCCTTGTATTCCTCGACGGTGGCCTTCGGGATCTGGTTGTCCTCGCCGTAGTAGGCGCTGGACAGCTTCACCCGCAGCTTCTCCGAGGCCGGGATCTTGCGCTCGACACCGTTCTCGTCGACCGCCGGGCCGACCTGGGCCGGCTCGTACTGGTGGTGAGCCGTGAGGGTGTGCAGCTGCTCCTGGCTGAGCGGCTCGTGCACCTCGATGAACTCACCGTGCGGCAGGCGCTTGATGATGCCGGTCTCGCGACCGTGCAGCACCTTCTCGCGGTCCCGGCGCTGCAGACCCATGCAGATCCGCTTGGTGACGATGAACGCGATGACCGGGCCGACGAAGAAGCCGATCCGGACGAACCAGGTGACGTCGTTGATCGACAGGTGGAAGTGGGTGGCCCACAGGTCGTTGCCACCGCCGACCAGGCCGATCATGTAGACCGTCACCCAGGCGACACCGAAGCCGGTACGGGTCGGGGCGTTGCGGGGGCGGTCCAGGATGTGGTGCTCGCTCTTGTCGCCGGTGACCCAGGACTCGATGAACGGGTAGACCGCGATCGCCGCCAGGACGAGACCGAAGAGCACCAGCGGGATGAACACGCCCAGGACGAGCGTGTGACCCCAGAAGTTGATCTCCCAGCCCGGCATGTAGCGGATCAGACCCTCGGCGAAGCCCATGTACCAGTCGGGCTGGGCGCCGGTGGACACCTGGTCCGGACGGTAGGGGCCCATGGCCCAGATCGGGTTGATCTGAGCGACCGCCGCGATGGCCGCGATGACACCGAAGACCAGGAAGAAGAAGCCTCCGGCCTTGGCCATGTACACCGGCAGCAGCGGCATGCCGACGACGTTCTTCTCGCTCTTTCCGGGGCCCGCGAACTGCGTGTGCTTGTGGTAGAAGACCAGGATCAGGTGCGCCACCATCAGGCCGAGCATGATGCCCGGCAGCAGCAGGATGTGGATCGAGTAGAACCGGGCGACGAAGTCGTGACCGGGGAACTGGCCGCCGAAGAGGAACATCGAGATGTACGTGCCGACGATCGGGATCGACAGGATCGCACCCTCGGTGAAGCGCACACCGGTGCCGGAGAGCAGGTCGTCCGGGAGCGAGTAACCGGTGAAGCCGGTGAACATGCCGAGGACGAACAGCAGGAAGCCGAACAGCCAGTTGATCTCACGCGGCTTGCGGAACGCGCCGGTGAAGAACACGCGCATCATGTGCACGAACATGCCCGCGAGGAAGATCAGCGCGGCCCAGTGGTGGATCTGCCGGATGAGCAGACCACCACGCACGTCGAAGGAGATGTGCACGGTCGAGTTGAACGCCTCGGACATCAGCTGTCCCTGGAGCGGGACATACGAGCCGTGGTACACGACCTCGTTCATCGACGGGTGGAAGAACAGCGTCAGATAGACACCCGTCAGGATGATGATGATGAAGCTGTACATGCACACTTCGCCCAACATGAACGACCAGTGGTCGGGGAAGATCTTGCGCATGTTGCTCTTGGCCAGGGAGTAGATCCCCAGGCGGCCGTCGACCCAGTCGGCGACGCGCTCGCCGGCCGGGGCGTTCCCGCGAGAGCGGCCCGCCGCGGCAGCGGCAGATGGGTTCGTGTCGTTCGCGTTAGTGCTCATCCGCGCTCCCAGAATGCAGGACCGACGGGCTCCTCGAAGTCGCCGAGCGCCTGGAGGTAACCGTCACTGTCCACGCCGATGCGCAGCTGCGGCAGGGCGTGGCCGGCGGGACCGAAGATCACTCGGGCACCGTCGGAGAGGTCGAAGGTGGACTGGTGGCACGGGCACAGCACGTGGTGCGTCTGCTGCTCGTACAGCGAGATCGGGCAGCCGACGTGGGTGCAGATCTTCGAGAAGGCGACGATGCCCTCGTGCGACCAGTCGAGCTCGCGCTTGTCCTTGATGTTGCCCGGCTGCAGCCGGACGATCATCAGGGCGGCCTTGGCGATCTCGTTCTGGAAGTCCTCGTTCGTCTCCTCCAGGCCGTCGGGCTTGGCGAAGGTGAGCGAGCCGACCATGACGTCCTCGGGACGCAGCGGCTGGTTCGTGTTCATGTTGACCAGGCGCTTGCCCTTGGCCCACATGGTGTGCCGCAGCTTGGACTTCGGCGCCGGGCCGAGACCGCCGAGCAGGAAGACGGCGGAGAGCGGCATCAGGGTCAGCGCGCCGAACATCGTGTTGCGGATCAGCTTGCGCCGGCCGAGACCGGACTCCTCGGCACCCTGGCGGAAGTCCGCCATGACCTTCGCCTTGAGCTCCGGCGGGGCCTCGATCGCGTGCCGCTCGTCGGCCATCTCCACGTCGGACATCAGGGTGCGGGCCCAGTGGACCGCGCCCGCGCCGATGCAGAACAGCGCCGCACCGAGGGTCAGACCCAGCGCGAAGTTCAGCGCGCTGATGTGCCCGATCGGGAAGACGAAGATCGACTTGTCGTGCGGGATGGCCAGGTAGGAGGCGATGAAGCCGACGGTGGCCAGCATCGACACCGTGAACAGCAGGGCGACGACGCGCTCGGACCGCTTGGCGGCCCGCTCGTCGATGTCCTGGATACGGTGCTCGTGCGGGGGCAGGCCCGGGTCGGCGAACGGGTTCTTCTCGTCCGCCACGCTCACGGCGCCGTGCGCGTGCTCCTGCTCAGCGGGCAGGTTCTCTTCTGGAATGTCTTGGCTACTCATGACTTCTTGGCCTTTGCGGTCCGAGCGGCGACCCAGACGGCGACCGCGATCAGCGCGCCGAGGCCGAAGATCCAGGCGAACAGACCCTCACTGACCGGCCCGATGCCGCCCAGCTCCAGACCGCCCGGGTTCTCCGTCTTGTCGCCGTTGACCGCGTTCAGGTACGCGATGATGTCCTTCTTGTTCTTCGACGTCATCGTGGTGTCGGGGAAGGACGGCATGTTCTGCGGGCCCGTCTGCATGGCCTCGTAGATGTGCTTCGGAGCGACACCCTCCAGGCTGGGCGCGAACTTGCCCTTGGTCAGGGCACCGCCCTTGCCGGTGAAGTTGTGGCACTGCGCGCAGTTGGTGCGGAACAGCTCGCCACCCTTGGCGATGTCCGCCCCGTCCGGGCCGTACTGGTCCTTGGTGGGGATGCTCGGGCCGGCGCCCAGCGAGGCGACGTACGCGGCGAGCTGGTCGATCTGCGTCTGGTTGTAGATGACCTTCTTGCGCGGGACCTGGGCGCCCTGCGAGGTGGCGGCCGGCATACGGCCCGTGCCGACCTGGAAGTCGACGGCCGCGGCGCCCACGCCGACCAGGCTCGGCCCGTCGGAGGAGCCCTGGCCACCGGTGCCGTGGCAGCTGGCGCAGCCGACCTCGTAGAGCTTCTTGCCCTCCTTGATGGTCAGGGACTGGGAGGTTTCATCGGCCTGCGCCTTGCCCGCGGGTGCGAACGCGGCGTACAGCCCCCCAGTGGCCGCCAGCGCGAGGAGTAGGACGACGACCGCCGCCAGCGGATGGCGTCGTCGTGCGGAGAGCTTTTTCACGGATTACCCCGGTGTCAGGATCTTCTGCGTCGATGCTTCTGGATGTGCGGGAGCCGGTCCCGCTACTTGATCAGGTAGATCGTGGCGAAGAGGCCGATCCAGACCACGTCGACGAAGTGCCAGTAGTAGGACACGACGATGGCGGCGGTCGCCTGCTCGTGAGTGAACCTCTTGGCCATGTAGGTGCGGCCGAGGACCAGCAGGAAGGCGATGAGACCGCCCGTCACGTGCAGGCCGTGGAAGCCGGTGGTCAGGTAGAACACCGAGCCGTACGGGTCCGAGGACAGCGAGATGCCCTCGTCCTTCACCAGGCTCGTGTACTCGTAGATCTGACCGCCGATGAAGATCGCACCCATGATGAAGGTGACGATGAACCACATGCGGAGCTTCTTCACGTCACCGCGCTCGGCCGCGAACACGCCGAGCTGGCAGGTGAGCGAGGAGAGCACCAGGATCGTGGTGTTCGTCGCCGAGAAGGGCACATTGAGCGCGTCGGCCATGTGCTTCCAGTGCGCCGGACCCGTCACCGATCGCAGGGTGAAGTACATCGCGAAGAGGGCCGCGAAGAACATCAGCTCGGAACTCAGCCAGATGATGGTTCCGACGCTGGTGAGGTTCGGTCGATTGACCGACGGGTGCGCGTGCCCGGTTTCTACTGTCGTTGCTGTCGCCACGACCGACATTATGTCGGTCGCTTATCCCGCCCTCACTCCGGGGGGTGCCGTTCGGAGTGTTGCTGCCCGCCGAACCAGTGTTGACGTGGTGTTCATGGGGACTTCGACGGGAGTAACATCCGGCCGAACGGCCCTGTCCGTCCCGTCCGTACGACGCTGACGTCCCGGAGGAACCATGCAGCCGACCGCCACCGTGCTGGTCTACAGCGACGACTCCAACACCCGCGAGCAGGTACGGATGGCCGCCGGCCGCAGGCCGGCTCCCGACGTCCCCTTTGTCGAGTTCGTGGAGTGTGCGACGCCCGACGCCGTGCTGCGTGAGCTGGACAAGGGCGGGATCGACGTCTGTGTGCTCGACGGTGAGGCCGTGCCGATGGGGGGCATGGGGGTGTGCCGGCAGATCAAGGACGAGGTGTTCAACTGCCCGCCGGTGCTGCTGCTCATGGGCCGCCCTCAGGATGCGTGGCTGGCCACGTGGAGCCGGGCCGATGCCGCGGTGACCCTTCCGGTGGACCCTGTCGAGTTCGCCGCCTCGCTCGCTTCTCTGTTGCGGCACAAGCGGTTGTTGAGCGCGTAGGAGCTCGGGGCGCCTCACAGTGCCGTCGGCTGAAGGCGTACCGCCTGTCCGGGCGCCTGGCCGTCCGGCGTGGCCTTGGTCAGGGCGCTGCCGGTGCCCCACTTCTTCCAGTCGACGTTCCAGTCGCCGAAGCCGTTGCCGAAGGGCTCCATCTGCCGGCCGCCCGAGTTGACGACCTTGACGATGTCGCCCAGACGGACAGTGTTGAAAAGCCACTCGGCGTTCGCCGTACTCATGCCGATGCAGCCGTGGCTGACGTTCGCATAGCCCTGGGAGCCCACGGACCAGGGGGCGGCGTGGACGTACTCGCCGGACCAGGTCTCCCGGATGGCGTAGTAGACCGACAGGTCGTAGGAGTCCGAGGTGCCCTCGGCGATGCCGACCGTGGTGCCGCGCATCCGTACGAAGTACTGCTTGTCCATGATGACCTTGACACCGTTGCGGGTCTCCCATCCGGGCCTGCCGGTGGTGACCGGGATCTGGTTGATCGCCTGGCCGTTCCTGTAGACCGTCATCCGGTGCGCGGCGGCGTCCGTGACGGCCTCGATCCGGTCGCCGATGGTGAGCTTCAGCGGCTTGGAGGCGCCGCCCCACAGCCGGTCGCCGATCTTGATGCCGTCGAGGTTGCTGTGCACCGAGACGGTGGCGTGGACGGGCCAGTACTCCTTGGGCCGGTAGTGGAGTTCCTTGTCGCTCACCCAGTACCAGGAGCCCTGCACGGCCGGCGTGGAGTCCACCCGGAGGGCGCGCTCCACGACGGCGCGCTGCGCCTTGTCCTTCACCGCCTGGTCGAGTTCGGCGGTGATGGGCTGTCCGACCCCGTACTGGCCCGAGTTCGGGCCGAGCGTGATGTTCAGCCGTTTCTGGGCGGTGGGCTTGCCGGTCTCGAACGTGAGGACCTTGCGGCCGGGCGCGCCGTCGCCGTCCTCGGTGCTCACCGTGACCGTGTAGTGGGCGTTGGCGGCCAGCGGGGAGGTGCTGTGCCAGCGGCTGCCGTCGGCGGCGAGTTCGCCCGCCACATAGCGCCCTGCGGCGTCCTGGACGGTCACGTCGGTGATCCGGTCGTCACTGTCGTTGACGGTGATCTCCAGGGGCTTGTCCGGGTCGGCCTGCTTTCCCGCACCGGTGGGGCCGTTGAAGGAGATCAGGTCCGCCGCGTCGTACGGCTTGGCCGCGAGGGGGTTGCCGCCGTCCGAACCGCAGGCGGTGACGCACGTGCCGAGGGCGGTCAGCAGCAGCGCGCAGCTGACGACGGTGCGGGTCCGCGGAGTGTGGTTCATACGATCACGCTATGAGGCGTTGATCCCATTTGCGCGCCACGTAACCCGTACGAGGGACCGGCACTGCGCCACTTGCGGAAAAACAGGAAGCCCGGACTCTCCTGACGGAGTGTCCGGGCTTCCGGTGCGCTCTCACGTGCTACTGGGTGCGGTTCTCACCGTGGTAGTACTCGAACACCCAGCCGAACAGGCCGATCACGATGAACGGCGCGGAGAAGTAGATCAGCCACCAGCCGACCGCGATGCTGAGGAAGGCGATCGCACCGCCGAAGCCCAGCATGAGCGGCTGCCAGCTGTGCGGGCTGAAGAAGCCCAGCTCGCCCGCGTCGTCCGCGACGTCGGCCTCCTTGTCGTCCTGGGCGCCCGCGTCGACCCGCCGGGCGGTGAAGCCCAGGTAGAAGCCGATCATGACGCTCAGGCCGAAGGCCAGGAAGAGTGCGGTGGTACCGGCCGGCTCCTTCGACCACACGCCATAGACGATCGCCATGACGAGGATGAAGACGCTCAGCCAGATGAACATCCGGCCCTGGATCTTCACTTGCCGGCCTCCTTGCTGCCCGCGATGGCGCCGTGGCCGGCGTGCTCAAGCTGCTCCAGGGCAGCGATCTCGGGGTGGTGCAGGTCGAACGCCGGGGATTCGCTGCGGATCCGCGGCAGGGTGAGGAAGTTGTGCCGCGGCGGCGGGCAGGAGGTCGCCCACTCCAGCGAGCGGCCGTAGCCCCACGGGTCGTCGACCTCGACCTTCTTGCCGTACTTGGCCGTCTTCCACACGTTGTAGAGGAACGGCAGGATCGACAGGCCGAGCAGGAAGGAGCTGATGGTCGAGACCGTGTTCAGGGCGGTGAAGCCGTCGGCCGCCAGGTAGTCGGCGTAACGACGGGGCATGCCCTCGGCGCCCAGCCAGTGCTGGACCAGGAAGGTGCCGTGGAAGCCGATGAACAGCGTCCAGAAGGTGATCTTGCCGAGCCGCTCGTCCAGCATCTTGCCGGTCATCTTCGGCCACCAGAAGTGGAAGCCGGAGAACATCGCGAAGACGACCGTACCGAAGACCACGTAGTGGAAGTGGGCCACCACGAAGTACGAGTCGGAGACGTGGAAGTCCATCGGGGGCGAGGCCAGGATGACACCGGTCAGACCACCGAACGTGAAGGTGATCAGGAAGCCGGTCGCCCAGAGCATCGGCGTCTCGAAGGACAGCGAGCCCTTCCACATCGTGCCGATCCAGTTGAAGAACTTCACACCGGTCGGTACGGCGATCAGGAAGGTCATGAAGGAGAAGAACGGCAGGAGCACACCGCCGGTGACGTACATGTGGTGGGCCCACACGGTCACGGACAGACCGGCGATCGAGATGGTCGCGGCGATCAGACCCATGTAGCCGAACATCGGCTTACGGGAGAATACCGGGATCACTTCGGAAATGATTCCGAAGAATGGCAGCGCGATGATGTACACCTCTGGATGTCCGAAGAACCAGAAGAGGTGTTGCCATAGCAAGGCTCCGCCATTTGCCGCGTCGAACACATGGGCACCGAACTTGCGGTCCGCCTCCAGGGCGAACAGCGCGGCGGCCAGCACCGGGAAGGCGAGCAGGACCAGGACACCGGTCAGCAGCACGTTCCACACGAAGATCGGCATGCGGAACATGGTCATGCCCGGGGCGCGCATGCAGATGATCGTGGTGATGAAGTTGACCGAGCCGAGGATCGTACCGAAGCCGGAGAAGGCCAGACCCATGATCCACATGTCGGCGCCGACGCCCGGCGAGCGGACCGCGTCCGACAGCGGGGAGTAGGCGAACCAGCCGAAGTCGGCCGCGCCCTGCGGGGTGAGGAAGCCACCCACCGCGATGAGCGAGCCGAACAGGTACAGCCAGTAGGCGAACATGTTCAGCCGCGGGAACGCCACGTCGGGCGCGCCGATCTGCAGCGGCATGATCCAGTTCGCGAAACCGGCGAACAGCGGCGTCGCGAACATCAGCAGCATCACGGTGCCGTGCATCGTGAACGCCTGGTTGAACTGCTCGTTCGACATGATCTGCAGGCCCGGCCGGGCCAGCTCGGCGCGCATGAGGAGCGCCATCACGCCGCCGATCAGGAAGAACGCGAACGACGTCGTCAGATACAGCGTTCCGATGGTCTTGTGGTCGGTGGTCGTCAGCCACTTCACCACGACATTGCCGGGCTGCTTGCGCCTGACCGGCAGCTCGTTCTCGTACGAGTCCTCAGCTGCCGCGGCACCCTGGGGTTCGTTGAGGATGCTCACAGGTTGTTCGTCTCCCGGTTCTTCTCGTGGCTCGTCTGCGCGATGCCGGCGGGAATGTAACCGGTCTGCCCCTTCTTGGCGAGGTCCTTGAGGTGCTGCTCGTACGCCGCCGGGGAGACGACCTTCACGTTGAACAGCATCCGGGAGTGGTCGACGCCGCAGAGCTCGGCGCACTTGCCGAGGAAGGTGCCCTCCTGGTTGGGGGTCACCTGGAACGCGTTGGTGTGGCCCGGGATGACGTCCTGCTTCATCAGGAACGGCACCACCCAGAAGGAGTGGATGACGTCACGAGAGGTGAGGACGAAGCGGACCGTCTTGCCCTTGGGGAGCCAGAGCGTCGGACCGGGGTTGCCTGTCTGCGGGTTCCGCGTGGCGGGCGTGCCGGCGTCGTAGACACCGCCGGCGTTCGCCGGGAAGTCCTTCTTGAACCGGTCCGGAATGGCGTCCAGGTTCTTGTCGGTCTTGGCGTCGCCGGGGACACCGGGGACGTTCTCGACGTAGTTGAAGCCCCAGCTCCACTGGTAGCCGACCACGTTGATGGTGACGTCGGGCTTCTTGGAGAGGTCCAGAAGCTTCGACTCGTCCCGTGCCGTGAAGTAGAAGAGCACCGAGATGATGATGATCGGGACCACCGTGTACAGGGCCTCGATCGGCATGTTGTACCGGGTCTGCGGAGGTACCTCGACCTTGGTGCGGCTGCGCCGGTGGAAGAAAGCACTCCACAGGATCAGGCCCCACACCAGCACGCCGACGGCGAGCGCGGCAGCCCAGGAGCCCTGCCACAGGGAGAGGATCCGCGGAGCCTCTTCCGTGGTCGGGGTGGGCATGCCAAGGCGGGGGAAGTCCTTGTATGTGCAACCGGTTGCGGTCGCCAGGACCAGGCCCGCGGTCAGTGCCTGCAGCAGCTTCCGCCGCATCGGGCGCCGCGGCGAGCGGTCGGAGCCGTTGGGACTCACGTAGCGCCTTCCCGAGAGTCTCGCCCGCGCGGTCGGCTGCGGCCTTCTCGCTGGTCGGTCGCCGCCCTGCGTCGGGCAGGGGTTTGGATGTTTATGCGGACCAAACCCTAGCCGACGCCCTCCGGGGGTTCGCGGGGAGGGGGGCCTACTGGAGTGGCTGGTTAGCTGGATTGGCGGCCGCGGGTCCGTTGTGGCTGGTCGCGCCCCGCGGCGGAGCCGCAATGGAAACAGCCCCGCGCCCCTGGGTTTGCTGCCTCCGCCAGGGTCTTAACGTTGCCGTATGGCCTACTTCGACGCTGCCTCCAGTGCTCCTCTACACCCCGTCGCCCGTCAGGCTCTGTTGGCCTCCCTGGACGAAGGATGGGCCGATCCCGCGCGTCTTTACCGGGAGGGCCGTAAGGCTCGGATGCTGCTGGACGCCGCCCGGGAGGCGGCTGCCGAGGCGGTCGGGTGCCGGGCCGACGAGGTGGTGTTCACCTCGTCCGGGACACGGGCCGTACACATGGGTGTCGCGGGGGCGTTGGCCGGGCGGCGGCGGGTGGGACGCCACCTGATCGTGTCATCCGTAGAACACTCCTCCGTACTCCATTCGGCCGACATGCACGAGTCCGACGGCGGGACGGTCACCCGGGTGCCGGTGAACCGGGCGGGCGCCGTGGACCCGTCGGGCTATGCGGCGGCGCTCCGCGAGGACACCGCGCTGGCCGTGCTCCAGTCGGCCAATCACGAGGTGGGGACCGTGCAGCCGGTGGCCGGGGTGGCCGAGGTGTGCCGGGCGGCCGGGGTGCCGCTGCTGGTGGACGCGGCGCAGTCGCTGGGGTGGGGGCCGGTCGAGGGCGACTGGTCGCTGCTCACAGCCAGTGCGCACAAGTGGGGCGGGCCGTCGGGCGTCGGGCTGCTCGCCGTGCGCAAGGGGGTACGGTTCGCCGCTCAAGGGCCGGTGGACGAGCGGGAGTCGGGACGGGCGCCCGGCTTCGAGAACATCCCGGCGATCGTGGCGGCCGTGGCCTCGCTGCGCGCGGTACGGGCCGAGGCGGCCCAGGAGGCGGTACGGCTGCGGGAGCTGACGGCACGGATCCGGGCACGGGTGCCGGAGCTGGTGGCCGATGTGGAGGTGGTGGGCGACCCCGAGCGGCGGCTGCCCGGGACCGTCACCTTCTCGTGTCTCTATGTCGACGGAGAGGCTCTGCTGCACGAGTTGGACCAGGCGGGCTTCTCCGTCTCGTCCGGCTCGTCCTGCACGAGCAGCACGCTGACGCCCAGCCATGTGCTGAAGGCGATGGGCGTGCTGAGCGAGGGCAACGTGCGGGTGTCCCTGCCGGCGGGGACGGCGGAGGAGGACGTGGAGCGCTTCCTGGCGGTGCTGCCGGGGGCCGTGGCGGGGGTCAGGGAGAAGCTGGGCGCACCGGCCCCCGAGACGGCCGTGCACGCCGAGGAACTCGTCGTGGACTCCCTCGGCAGACGCTGCCCCGTCCCGGTCATCGAACTGGCCAAGGTGTTCGACCAGGTCCCGGTGGGCGGCACGGTCCGGGTCCTCTCCGACGACGAGGCCGCCCGCCTGGACATCCCGGCGTGGTGCGAGATGCGGGGGCAGGAGTACGTCGGAGAGGAGCCGGCGGAACGGGGTACGGCGTACCTGGTACGCCGGGTGAGCTGAGGGGCCCTCGCCCCGGCGTCAGCTCAGGTGCGCCTGCACCTCGGCCGCGGCCTCGTCCCCGTACGCCTTGGTGAACCGCTCCATGAAGTGCGCCCGCTGCAACTGGTACTCCTGCGTCCCCACCGTCTCGATGACCAGCGTGGCGAGCATGCAGCCCACCTGGGCGGCGCGCTCCAGCGAGACCCCCCAGGCCAGTCCGGACAGGAAGCCCGCGCGGAAGGCGTCGCCGACACCCGTGGGGTCGGCCTTGCGCTCCTCGTCGGGGCAGCCGACCTCGATCGGGTCGTCGCCGGCCCGCTCGATGCGCACGCCCCGCGAGCCGAGCGTGGTGACGCGGTGGCCGACCTTGCCCAGGATCTCGGCGTCGCTCCAGCCGGTCTTGGTCTCGATGAGGCCCTTCTCGTACTCGTTGGAGAACAGGTACGTCGCCCCGTCCATCAGCACACGGATCTCGTCGCCCTCCATGCGGGCGATCTGCTGGGAGAAGTCGGCGGCGAAGGGGATCGACCGGGAGCGGCACTCCTCCGTGTGGCGGAGCATGCCCTCCGGGTCGTCGGCGCCGATGAGGACCAGGTCGAGGCCGCCCACGCGGTCCGCGACGGTCTTCAGCTCGATGAGGCGGGCCTCGCTCATCGCGCCGGTGTAGAAGGAGCCGATCTGGTTGTGGTCGGCGTCGGTGGTGCACACGAAGCGGGCGGTGTGCAGGGTCTCGGAGATCCGGACCGACTCGGTGTCCACGCCGTGGCGGTCGAGCCAGGCGCGGTACTCGTCGAAGTCGAAGCCGGCGGCGCCGACCAGGATCGGCTTCGTGCCGAGCTGGCCCATGCCGAAGGCGATGTTGGCGCCGACGCCGCCGCGGCGCACGTCGAGGTTGTCGACGAGGAAGGAGAGCGAAACCGTGTGCAGCTGGTCCGCGACGAACTGATCGGCGAAGCGGCCGGGGAAGGTCATGAGGTGGTCAGTGGCGATGGAGCCGGTGACTGCGATGCGCACGACGGGGAAACTCCTGCGGGAGGCTGGATTGACAGTTCACGCTACCGGTTCGGATGCCGGCGCTGTAGGTGGCAAAACTACCCGATAGTAGATCTTTCTTCGCGCACTCGACCATGCTTACGGTGCCGTCATGACGAACCTCAAGGTCCACTCCCCCGCCCCGGCCGACCCGGAGGGCGACCTCGCCGCGCTGCGCGTCGACTGCGCCCGGATGGCACCGCACTGGGCGGCTCCGGCGCACGCCGAGTCACGGCCGGTGCCGCCGTCCCTGATCCACGGCGTGACCGTGCCGGTGCGCTCCGCGCGGCTGCTGGACGCGATGTCCGACTACGGCGACTGACACGCGGGGCGCATGCCCCGGGAACCGCGCGCTCCCCTCCCGCGTCCCATCGCCGTCCCCCACGCGGGGGAGGCGGGATACGACCAGCGAGGAGCGATGCGGTGAACACCGAACGACCCGAGGACCGCGAGCCGGCGACCGCAGCGGCGGACGGTGCGGACAGTGCGCAGGATGCTGACCGTGATGCGCAGGGTGCCGACGGTGAGCGGGGTGCCGACGGTGAGCGGGGCGGGTGGCGTCGGTCCCGGTTCGCCGTCGTCTCCGTGGCCGCCGCCGTGCTGCTGGTCGGCGGTGGTGGCGCCTTTCTCGCGGCGAGCGCCGGCACGGGCGGCCGTACGGAGGGAGCCGGCGCGAGCGGCAGGAACGGCACTCCCCCGCCACTCGCCCTGGACGGTGTCGCCTCCGCCCCCTACGGCGCGACGTACGTCGCCCACGGCGACCTGCCGGCCGGCCCCGGCTCCGCCCCGGTGTACGTGCCGCAGGGCGAGGTCGGCAAGGACGCGGTGGCCCGCCTCGCCCGCGCGCTCGGTGTCGACGGGACGCCGGTGGCCGAGGGCCGGATCTGGCGGGTCGGCGGCAAGGACGGCACCGGCCCGAGCCTCACGGTGAACCGGGACGCCCCGGGCAGCTGGACCTTCAGCCGGTACGCGCCGGGCACCGACAACTGCAAGAAGGGCGTGCTGTGCGCGCACGACCCGATGGGCCCGACGGGCAGCCCGGTGAGCGTCTCCACGGCGACCGCGGCCGCGGCTCCGGTGCTGAAGGCGGCCGGGCTGGACGACGCGAAGATCGACGCGAGCCAGATCATGGGCGTCCAGCGGGTGGTCAACGCCGAGCCGGTGGTCGGCGGGCTGCCGACGTACGGCTGGACCACCGGACTGACGGTCAGCGGGCAGGGTGAGGTGGTCGGCGGGCACGGGCTGCTGGGGACGCCGGTGAAGGGGGCCACGTACCCCGTCCTGAGCGCGGCGAAGACGTTGAAGCTGATGAACGCGGCGCCGAAGAGCGACCACCGGATGGGGATCGGCGGCTGCACGCGTCCGGTGCCGGTGAAGGACCGGTTCGAGCAGCCCTGCGGCGCGTCCACGCCCGGACCCGGGACGGGGGCGGACGCCGGCGCGGACGCGGTCACCGTCGGCAAGGCGGTGTTCGGGCTGGCCGCGCACTCCGTCGCCGGGCGGCAGACGCTGGTGCCGTCCTGGCTGTTCTCGGTGCGCAGGGACGCGGCGGGCGGCGCGTACACGGTGACGTATCCGGCGGTCGATCCCGCCTACCTGGGCTCGGCGACGGCTCCTTCCGGCGGGCCGACCTCGGCGCCGAAGCCGCACAGCGTGAAGGTCGAGGGCTATACGGCCGACGGGCGGGAGCTGACCGTGAGCTTCTACGGCGGGGTGTGTGCCGACTACTCGGCGGCGGCGCAGGAGAGCGGCGACAAGGTGACCGTCACCGTCACCGCGCGGCCCTGGCCGGACAAGGTCTGCGTGATGATCGCCAAGGAGTATGTGAGGGCCGTTCAGCTGAACGCACCGCTGGATGGGCGGACAGTGGTCGGCGCGGACGGGGAAAAGATCCCCCAGGGGAAGCCCGGGGCGCTGCATCCGGGCGCATCGGCGCTGACACGCTGACGCGGCGAGACACGACGAAGACCGCGGCGAGACACGACGAAGGCGGCGGCCCCCGTGGGGGAGGCCGCCGCCTTGTGCGTCAGGCTTTTATGTCAGGGCCGTCGGCTCAGCTGAAGGAGTCGCCGCAGGCGCAGGAGCCGGTCGCGTTCGGGTTGTCGATCGTGAAGCCCTGCTTCTCGATGGTGTCCACGAAGTCGACGGTGGCGCCGCCCAGGTACGGAGCGCTCATGCGGTCCGTGACGACCTTGACCCCGCCGAAGTCCTTCTCCACGTCGCCGTCGAGCGAGCGCTCGTCGAAGAAGAGCTGGTAACGCAGGCCGGAGCAGCCGCCGGGCTGGACGGCGACGCGCAGCGCGAGGTCGTCGCGGCCTTCCTGGTCGAGCAGGGCCTTGACCTTGGCCGCGGCGGCGTCGGTCAGGATGATGCCGTCGGTGACGGTTTTGGTCTCGTCCGATACGGACATCTACATCTCTCCCGGGTTGTACGGAGACTGCTTGCCGACGAGTGCAACCGGCAAGGCCGCGGATTCATTCCGGGCCGGCGCCTGTCTTTCGGCTCCTTCTTCATGCTCGCACATGGTCTCCGGAGCGGAAAACGCCTCAGGGGGATTCATGTCACATCGACGTTATGGCCATCGTCAAAGTGACGTGAAGCAGATATGATAGATAGCGTCAGTTAGACGAAAAGTAGAAAGGGTGCGTGTCGTGACCACCGCCCAGACCCCGGAGCTCGACGTGCAGCCGACTCCGCTCGCCCTGCTGCTGCTCGGCCGTGAGGCCGACCCGAAGAGCGAGCGGGGCGTCGAGTGTCCCGGTGACCTGCCTTCGCCGTCCGACCCCGACCTGGTGATGCGCGCCCGCGCGGCCAAGGAGAAGCTCGGCGACAAGGTCTTCGTGCTCGGCCACCACTACCAGCGCGACGAGGTCATCCAGTTCGCCGATGTCACGGGCGACTCCTTCAAGCTGGCCCGGGACGCGGCCGCGCGCCCGGAGGCCGAGTACATCGTCTTCTGCGGTGTGCACTTCATGGCCGAGTCGGCCGACATCCTCACCTCCGACGCCCAGAAGGTCGTCCTGCCCGACCTCGCCGCCGGCTGCTCCATGGCCGACATGGCGACGGCCGAGCAGGTCGCGGAGTGCTGGGACGTGCTGACCGAGGCGGGCGTGGCCGAGCAGGTCGTGCCGGTCTCGTACATGAACTCCTCGGCCGACATCAAGGCGTTCACCGGCAAGCACGGCGGCACGATCTGCACCTCGTCCAACGCCAAGCGCGCGCTCGACTGGGCCTTCGAGCAGGGCGAGAAGGTGCTCTTCCTGCCGGACCAGCACCTCGGCCGCAACACCGCCGTCCGGGACATGGGGATGTCCCTGGACGACTGCGTGGTCTACAACCCGCACAAGCCGAACGGCGGTCTGACGGCGGACGAGCTGCGGGCCGCGAAGATGATCCTGTGGCGCGGCCACTGCTCGGTCCACGGCCGCTTCAGCCTGGACTCGGTCGACGACGTCCGCGCCCGCATCCCCGGGGTGAACGTCCTGGTCCACCCGGAGTGCAAGCACGAGGTCGTGGCCGCGGCGGACTACGTCGGCTCGACGGAGTACATCATCAAGGCCCTGGAGGCGGCTCCGGCCGGTTCCAAGTGGGCCATCGGCACCGAGCTGAACCTGGTCCGCCGCCTGGCGAACCGTTTCGCTCCCGAGGGCAAGGAGATCGTCTTCCTCGACAAGACGGTCTGCTTCTGCTCGACCATGAACCGCATCGACCTGCCCCACCTGGTCTGGACCCTGGAGTCCCTGGCCGAGGGCACCCTGGTCAACCGGATCGAGGTCGACAAGGAGACGGAGGCGTTCGCCAAGCTGGCGCTGGAGCGGATGCTGGCACTGCCGTAGGGCTCGCGCCGGCATACGCGGTGATCGCGGTGAGGGGCACCCCCTGGGTCAGGGGGTGCCCTTCGTCGTGGGGCTACTCCCCGTCCAGGCCGGGGATGTCGTGATCGAGGTGGGTCGCGATGGCGTCGGTCACGCGCCGGAGGTCGACGCCCAGGCGGGTCAGCCGTCGGACGAGTTCGGGGATCGGCATGCGGGCGCCGTCGATCGTGGGGGCATGGCGGACGATGGTGAGGAAGTCGGCGACGGGGTAGCGGAGGTTCAGGGGCAGGGGCGCCGGTCCGAGGGCCGCCTCGAAGGTGTCCACGCACAGTCGGTGGTCGAGTTCGTCCACGGTCAGTTCGCCTGCGTCAGGGAGCCGGCAGCCGAAGGCACGAAGGCGTTGTGCGACCTCCTCCGGCTCCGTCTCCGCCTCTTCCGCAGCCAGGAACAGATGGTGCAGCGGTACGGGCGTTTCCGTGTTCAGCCACCGTTCCTCCTCCGTCCAGTCGTCCTCCTGCTTCCGGCGCAGGTCGAACAGCCTCACATCGTCCCCGTCGACCGTTCCGGGGAGCGGGCTGGGCAGGATGAGGCCGTAATCGCGCAGCCGGGCCGGCGCGTCCTCTGGTGGCCCGTCGTCCGCAGCCACCAGAAGCACGTGGTGCAGGGGGACCGAGCCGGCCGCCGGAAGCCAGTGACCGCCGTCGGCGGCGGACCAGAGAATCTCCTCATCGCCAGGTTCGGCGCGCTCCGGCAGCGTCGCGGGCGGGGTGAAGCCCAGTTCCCGAAGTCGCTCGGCGATGACACTGAGGAGGACGGGCTCGTCGCCCGAACGAGAGCCCGCAAGCGAAGCGACAGCGAGGAGGCCGGGCGGAACCGGTTCACGGTACGTGAGTCCCACAAGGCGGTCCGTCTTCGGCCCGGTGTCCTCCTCCACGATCCAGCCCCACTCCCGGACCTGTGCCAGGAGGTCGTCGTCCTGCCGCTGCCCATGGCTGTCGTCGAGCTCCGTGCTGAATCCGAACGTTCCCAGGCTCGCCACCACCTCGGTCACCGACCGGTGCAGCTCCGCGGCCGCGCGCAGGAGGTGGCCGACCCGGACCGGCTCGGCTGGATCCAGCCAAGGAGCCGCGCAGTCCAGATCACGGCTGAGCAGCTTGAGCACCTCCGTCTGCTCGTCCTCCGTGCTGCCCGCCAGGAACCGAGCCAGCGTCTCCGGCGAGGGTTCGGACCTGATGGTGAAGCCGAACCTGCCCATCCGCTCGGCGGCTTCACGGACACTGATGTCCAACATCAGCTGAGCCTTGATGAGATGCCCCGGCGGCACCGGGCTGCCGACGTCGATCCAGGCCGACCGCAGGGCGCCTTCCCTGTCGAGCCCGCGCAGATCCGCGCTGAGGAGCGCGAAGTCGACATCGTCGACCGGAGAGTCGCCATCCACTGGGGGCAGGGGCGGCAACCGCAGCTCCCGCATCCGCGACACCGTGTCCGCATAGGACATCCCACAGGCAGCGGTGAGGAACAGCGCGTGGCCCGGGGAAGCGAGCTTCTCGAACGGGTCCTCTCTGTCGGACCAGTACCTGTCCCTCCAGCTGGTTGACCGAGGTCTGGTGCGGAAGAGGACGTCGGACGGCAGGGCGGGCAGCACCTGCTGGCCCACGGCCAGCCGACCGTCCAGCTCCCCCTCGTCCAGTTCCCGGGCGAGCTCGCGGAGCATCTCCAGCTCCGCGTTGGGCTGGTGGGCCAGCAACCGCCACAGCAAGGTCGCGCCATCAGGGATGCCGAAAACGCTCCCTGCCGGGGTGTCGCCCCCGTACACGCGGGCTTCGTGGATACCCGAGTCATCGCGGTGGATCATGTGGATGTCCGGCGGGAAGAACCCGGCCCTGGCGACAGCCGAGAAGCAGGCGTGCCCCCGGCGCGCGTCACCGGTGGTGTGCAGCGGCAGTCGATACCCCTGCGCGGTGGCCGCCTCGGTCACGATGTCGGCGAGCCGCGGACTGCCGCCCGCGACCGCGGCCAGCCAGTCGGCGTCGAGCAGGGGCGGGTCCGCCGCCAGCAGTGCCGGGAGAGCGCTGCGGATGAGCTTCTCCACCCGGTCGCAGACGTCGTCGTCCAGGATCTCCGTGCGGTCGAGGGAGAGGCGCCTGGGGCTGGTCCCGCCGGTGAGGTTCACCACGGCGCCGCGCAGCCTGCGGGAGCCGCCCGGGTCGGCCAGGATGCCGCGCCGTACGCGGGGTTCGGTGAAGATGCCGTCCACGAGGACACCTCCGCCGTGCCGGCACCAGATCACCTGGCCGTCGGTTCGTTCGGTGTCGTCCGGCCAGGGGACGAAGGTGCCGTGCGCCACGAAGCCGTCGTCCCTGAAGCCGGTCGACTCCCTCGGCCTCGGCACGCGGGGCTCCCACCTCGCGTCCCGTCCGTCGTGCTTGGCGATGGTCTCGAACTCGGCGATCCCCAGAAGTCTGCGCAGTTCCGTGACGCAGGAGGGCGCCGGCCGGTCTTCGCGCAGGTACAGCCGGACCGTGGTGCCCGGGGCTGTCCGCACCCGGCCGGTGGGGCGGACCCGGAAGTAGTGTCCGGGGCCGGTGATGAGCACGGACAGCTCCGTCAGCCCGCGGGCGTCGGCGGGGTCCATGTGGCAGGTGGTGACCTCGATCTCGTCGGCGATCATGAAGTAGCTGAACACGCCGACACCGAACCGGCTGTTGGGGCGCATGGTGTCGCTGTGCCGCTCCCGGTACCGGGACATGTGGGTGAAGCGCATACCGGCCCGGGAGAAGATCTCCGACAGCACGGTCTCGTCCATCCCGACGCCGTTGTCCTCGCACTCCAGGAAGGCGCGGCCGTTCTCGCTCCCCTGGCGGAATTGGATCAGGCCGTCGTACGTCACACCCGGGCGCTCCCGGTCCCGGCGCCAGCGGCAGGCGTCCAGGGCGTTCTGGTACAGCTCCCGAACGGCCAGGGCGCGGTCGTGGTACAGAGTCTCGTCCGTCAGGAGTTCCAGGACGCTCTCCTCGTCGACCCGGAAACGGATCGCCCTGCCGCTCAGCGCGGAGCTGGCGCCGGCGTCGGCGGCGCGCACCCGGTCGGCGTCGACGTACACGGGCAGCGCCCGCAGGGCCGTCACGTCGGCCTGCCGCGGGGTGCGCAGCAGGGACTCCAGCCGCTGGGCGTGGTCGATCAGGGCGGCGGCGACGGCGGGGTGCCGGCAGTCAGCGGCTTCCAGCCGGAACGCCTCCCCTTCGCGGGGCCACGACACCTTCTTCAGTGTGGCGATCAGCTCAGCGGGGACGAGTGCCTCCGGAATGCCCACATGCCAGACGATCTCCGGGGACAAGGCGGTGATCTCCACTGCCATCGCATGGGCGATCGCGAACAGCACTCCCACCAGACGCTCCCGCACCGGCGCGTCCCGGTACGGCCCCAGACGAACCTGGAACTCGCCGGGGCGTAGACCGCCCGCCGCGGTACCGACGGCGCACAGCTCGGTGGGCGCCACGTCGACACAGGACAGCAGGCGGGCGAGCGGTTCCGGTCCGGGCAGGCCCGCCACCCATGGCTCGCCGCGGTCCGGTCCCGCGCCGAGGGCGGTGGACAAGTCCTCGACGAGGAGCGCCGTGTGGTCCTCGTGGTCCTGCCGCTGCTGTTTCGCCCACTGGTGGAACAGCCACCAGCCGATCTCCTGGGTGCCGTCCTCGCGGCCGTGGCCGTTCAGTTCCCGGCTGCGGACCGCCTGCCGGACCAGGCGGTCCTGGTCGCGCAGATGTCTGTCGTAGCTCTCCCGCCGTGCCACATCCTCCTCGTCGAGCCGCTCCCGGTCCCCGCGGCCGAGTCGGTCCAGGCGCGTCGGGTCGACGCGGGACAGGTCCGCGGCCGTACGGGACCGATGGGCCTGGTAGAGGAAGGGAAGCAGGGCGAGAAGGGTGGCTTCGGCAGGCCTCAGGAGCAGGCCGCCGCTCAGGATCCCGAGCACCTCGTTGGTCTTCCGGGCGATACGCCGCCCGAGATCAGGGTCCTGCCACGGGTCGCCGGCGAGCGCGAGCCGTGCCTGGTCGTCCGCTTCCAGCAAGTGGCCGACGAGCCGCAGGGCCTGCTGCTTGAGCGGTTCGGCCTCCCCCGGGTCGGTCTCCTCCACCACGTGCCACGCCAGGGACTCCGAGACGCCGAGCGCCCAGTCATCGGGCCGTGTCCCCACCGCGTCGCACCTGGCCCGCGGATCCAGGGGCTTGCGGCGGCTCGGCGGCAGCAGGCCCGCGATCGTCTGCATGGACGGTGCGCGTACGGCCGGGTCCCGCGGCTCGCGCCCGTACTCCACCGGTTCGCCCATGGTCTGTCGTCCCCCCGTCCGCATCGCCCCTGGCTCACGCCCGCTGAGGCAGCAGACTAGCCAACGTGACCTGGGGAGAAGGGGAGTTGACTGATCTCGCGGGGGTGCGGGACAGGCCCGGTCCGAACTGCCGTACGGACCGGGCCTGTCGACCGATTGCTCGACTACACGCCTGCCGGCTCCGGCACCTCCGCCTTCGTCTCCTTCTTCGCCGCCCGCTTCTTCGCCCGGCGCTCCTTGCGGAGCTCCAGCATGGCGTAGAGCGTCGGGACGAGGAGCAGGGTCAGCAGGGTGGAGGTGATCAGGCCGCCGATGACGACCACCGCCAGGGGCTGGGCGATGAAGCCGCCCTCGCCCGTGACGCCCAGGGCCATCGGCAGCAGGGCGAAGATCGTCGCCAGGGCGGTCATCAGGATCGGGCGGAGCCGGTGGCGGCCGCCTTCGATCACGGCCTCGACCACGCCGTAGCCCTGCCCGCGGTACTGGTTGATCAGGTCGATCAGCACGATCGCGTTGGTCACCACGATGCCGATCAGCATCAGCATGCCGATCATCGCCGGGACGCCCATCGGGGTGCCGGTGGCGACCAGCAGGCCGATCGCGCCCGTCGCCGCGAAGGGGATGGAGACCAGCAGGATCAGCGGCTGGGCGAGAGAGCGGAAGGTCGCCACCAGGAGCATGAAGACGATCGCGATCGCCGCCAGCATCGCCAGGCCCAGGTTCTTGAACGCGCCGTTCTGGTCCGACGTCACGCCGCCGATCTGAGCGGTCGCGCCCGCGGGGAGCTTCAGCGCCTTGATCTTCGACTGGAGCTTGGTGCTGATCGCACCGGTGTTGTCACCGGTCGGCTTGGCCGTGATCGTCGCGGCGCGCTGCCCGTCGATCCGGGTCAGCGACACCGGGCCGTCCACCAGCTGCACCGTGGCGATGTCACCGAGCTTGGCCGGGCCGACGCGCAGGTTCTTCAGCTGGTCCAGGGTGGTGGCGGGCTCGGCCGACCGCACCACGACATCGCGCTCGGTGTCGTCGAGGGTCGCCTTCGCCGCCGTCGTACCGCGCACCGCCTCGGTGACCAGCGCGCCGAGCTTCTGGTCGTCGAGGCCCGCGGCGGCCGCCTTGGCGCCCGCCTTGACCGAGATCCGCGGCACGCTCGTGGCGAGGTCGCTGGTGACGTCGGTGACGTTGCTCAGGCCGGCGACCGTGGAGCGGACCTGTTCGGCCGCCGTGCGCAGGGCCTGCGGGTCGGCGGCCTTCACCACGACGCTCAGGTCCTGGTTGCCGAAGCCGTCACCGGCCGACACGGTGGTCGTGCCGATGCCCTGGAGCTTCTTCAGGCCGTCCTCCAGGTGCTTCTGGACGTCGTCGTACGACTTCGAGTCCGTCAGCATGACCTGGTACGAGGCCTGGTTGGTGTCCGTGCCGCCGCCGAAGGCCGCCATGAAGCCGGAGGAGCCGACGGTGACCTGGTAGTCCTTGACGCCCTTGGTGGAGGCGATGAGCCGCTCGACCTTCTTCGCCTGCGCGTCCGTGGCCGCGAGGCTGGTGCCGGGCTTCAGCTCCTGCTTGACGGTGAGGACCTCCTGCGCCCCCTGGTCGAAGAAGTTGGTCTTCAGCAGGCCGCCCATGCCGAACGTGACCACCAGGACCACAACCGCGATCAGCAGGCTGGTCAGACGGCGGCGGGTGGCGAAGCGCAGGACGGGGACGTAGGCGCGCTGGAGACGACTGTTCGCCTCCTTCTCCTCGGCCCGGCGGCGGGCCTCCGCCGCGTCGTCCGGGGTGCCCTTGGGTGCGCGCAGGAACCAGAACGACAGGACCGGGACGACCGTCAGCGACACCAGCAGGGAGGCCAGCAGGGCCGCCGTCACGGTGATGCTGAACGAGCCGAACAGGGCGCCCACCATGCCGCCGACCAGGCCGATCGGCAGGAACACGGCGACCGTGGTGAGGGTGGAGGAGGTGACCGCGCCGGCCACCTCGCGCACGGCGGTGATGATCGCCGTCTGCCGCTCCTCGCCGTAGCCGAGGTGCCGCTTGATGTTCTCCAGGACCACGATCGAGTCGTCCACGACCCGGCCGATGGCAATGGTCAGCGCGCCCAGCGTGAGCATGTTCAGGGACAGGCCGCGCGTCCACAGCACGATCAGGGCGAGGACGACGGACAGCGGGATGGACACCGCCGTCACCAGCGTCGAGCGGATCGACGCCAGGAAGACCAGGATGACCAGGACCGCGAAGAGCAGGCCGAGCGCGCCCTCCGTCGTCAGGCCCTTGATGGACTTCGACACGGCCGGGCCCTGGTCGCTGACGACCGTGAGCTTCGCGCCGGAGCCGAGCTGCTCGCGCAGGCCGGGCAGCTTGTCCTTGACCGCGCCGGAGATGGTGACCGCGCTGCCGTCGTGGTCCATGGTCACGTTGACGGCGAGGCTGGGCCTGCCGTCGGTGCGGGTGAGGGAGTCGGCCGGGGCCGGCTCCTCCTTGACGGAGGCCACGTCACCGAGGCGTACGGGCTTGCCCCCGCTCTGGCCGGTGACCATCAGGTCCTGGATCTGCTGCAGCGAGGTGAAGCCGCCGCCGACCTGGACCGTGTGGTTGGCGCCGTTCTCGTCGAAGGAGCCGGCCGGGACGGTCACGCCGCCCGCCTGGAGGGCCTGGCCGAGGGCGGCGGGGGTGAGCCCGGCCCGGGCGAGCTTCGCGTCGTCCGGGGTGACCGTGACCTGGACGTCGCGTACGCCGGTGACCTGGACGCGGCCGACGCCGGAGATGTCCTTCAGGGCCGGTACGACGGTCTTGTCGAGTTGGTCGGCGAGGGCCTGCTGGTCCTTGTCGGAGCTGGCGGCGAGGACCACGGTCGGCATGTCGTCGGTCGAGCCGGAGATCACCTGCGGGTCGACGCCGGACGGGAGCTGGTTACGGGCCCGGTTGACGGCCTGCTGCACGTCGGAGACGAGCTGCTTGGTGTCGTTGCCGTAGTCGAAGGACGCCATGATCACGGCGTTGCCCTCGCTCGCGGTCGAGGTCACCGACTTGACGCCGGAGACGCCCTGGAGGTTGTTCTCGATCGGCTCGACGATCTGCTTCTCGACCACGTCGGGCGAGGCGCCCTGGTACGGCGCGATCACCGAGACCATGGGCAGGTTGATGGTGGGCAGCAGCTGCTGCTTGATCTGGGGTATCGCGATCAGCCCGAAGACGAGCGCGATGAGCGACATCAGGCCTATGAGGGCCCGTTGGCGCAGGCTGAATCTCGACAGCCAGGACATGGATCGGGGTCTCTCAATCTGTGAGCGGCAGACCCTCTCACCCTGGCCCATCACCGAGGGCCGGACTGTAGGCCCAGAGTCCATTTCCTTATCCGGGCCCTACTCCCCTCGCAGTACGCCGGGGTGGAGACCGGAGTACGCCGGGGGTGGACCCGGGTGGAGATCCGGGAGGGGCCTCGGGACGGTCAGTCCGTCCTCGGCCGGACCAGACCCGACTCGTAGGCGATCACCACGAGCTGCGCCCGGTCGCGCGCGCCGAGCTTGGCCATGGCCCGGTTGACGTGCGTCTTCACCGTCAGCGGGCTGACCTCCAGGCGCTCGGCGATCTCGTCGTTGGAGTGGCCGCCGGCGACCTGGACCAGCACCTCCCGCTCCCGTCCGGTGAGCGTGCCGAGCCGGTCGGAGCGGGCGGGGTCGCGGCCGTCGTCGCCGTCGCCCTGGGCGAGGAAGCGGGCGATCAGCCCCTTGGTGGCGGCCGGGGACAGCAGGGCCTCGCCGCCCGCCGCGACCCGGATGGCGTTCAGCAGTTCCTCCGGCTCGCTGCCCTTGCCGAGGAAACCGGAGGCGCCCGCGCGCAGGGCCTGGACCACGTAGTCGTCGACCTCGAACGTCGTCAGGATGACCACGCGGACCTGCGCCAGGGACGGCTCGGCGCTGATCATCCGGGTGGCGGCGAGCCCGTCGGTCCCCGGCATCCGGATGTCCATGAGGACGACGTCGGCGGCCTGCTCCCGGGCCAGCCGGACCGCCTCCGCGCCGTCGGAGGCCTCCCCGACCACCTCCATGTCGGGCTCGGAGTCGACCAGCACCCGGAACGCGCTGCGCAGCAGGGCCTGATCGTCGGCGAGCAGGACACGGATCGTCATGCGGGCTCCCCCGGTGCCGTCGTACGGCTCTCAGTGCGCGTCATCGCGGGTCTCGGTACGGGTCTTGACGGGCAGGATCGCATGGACGCGGAAGCCGCCGCCGTAGCGGGGTCCGGTGGTGAGGGTGCCGCGGAGGGCGGTGACCCGCTCCCGCATGCCGAGCAGCCCGTGCCCGCCGCCGGTCCCGGGCGCGCTCTCCCCTCCCGGGCCGTCGTCCAGCACGGTGACCTCGATGTTCGGGCCGACCCGTACGACACTGACCTCGGCCTTGGCGCCGGCCCCCGCGTGCTTCTGCACATTGGTCAGCGCCTCCTGGACGATCCGGTAGGCGGCCAGGTCGACGGCGGCGGGCAGATCGGAGTCCGGCCCGGCACGGGCCACCTCCACCGGCAGCCCGGCGCTGCGGAAGGTGCCCGCGAGGTCCTCCAGCCGGCTCAGTCCGGGCGCGGGCTCGGTGGGGGCCTCGGGGTCACCGGACTGGCGCAGCAGACCGACGGTGGCACGCAGTTCGTCCAGCGCGCTGCGGCTGGCCTCGCGGACGTGCGCCAGGGCCTCCTTGGCCTGGTCGGGCCGCTTGTCCATGACGTGCGCGGCCACCCCGGCCTGCACGTTCACCAGGGCGATGTGATGGGCGACGACGTCATGCAGATCGCGGGCGATGCGCAGCCGCTCCTCGGCGACCCGGCGGCGGGCCTCCTCCTCACGGGTGCGTTCGGCTCGCTCGGCCCGCTCCCGGATGGCCTGCACGACCGCGCGCCGGCTGCGTACGGCGTCCCCGGCGGTGGCACCGATACCGGTCCAGGCCAGCACGCCCAGGTTCTCCTGCGCGTACCAGGGCAGCGGGCCGCCGAGCATGGCGGCGGCCGTCAGCACGGTCATGGTGAGCAGGCCGATGCGCAGGGTGGTGGTGCGGTCGGTGGTCGCGGCGACGGTGTACAGGGCGATGACGGCCGCCATCGTGACCGGGGCGCGCGGGTCACTGGTGACGCACTCGACGACGGAGAGGGTGCCGGTGACGGCGAGGACCGGCATGGGGGCGCGGCGCCGGAAGACGAGCGCGGCCGCGGCGAGGAGCATGAGCAGCAGGCTGAGCGGGTCGGGGGTGCGGATGCCCCAGGTGACGCCGTTGGTCCCGCGCGGGGTCACGAAGGATCCCGCGATCATGCACACCAGCACGGCTGCGGCGATGGCGGCGTCCAGGGCCCACGGGTGGGCCTTGAGGCTGCAGCGGGCGCGGTCGAGAGTGCTCACGGGATGAACAGTACGGGGGCTGTGCGGTGCCCTGTGCCCCGAAGGGGCGCGGGGCTGCATCGATATGCGGCTCCGCCGCGATGGGGGTACCTCCCTGCTCGAACGAAGTTGAGAGCTTGGGGGAGCGACAAGCCACGACGGACCCACACCCGGCAACGGCGAGCACCCCGACGGCGCTACCCCGGAATCAGCCCCTCATCCCCGAGCATCGCCCGGACCTGGTCCAGCGACGCGTCCGGCGCTGGAAGGATCAGCTCCGACGGTTCCAGGGAGTCGTCCGGCAGAGGCGTGCCGAGCTCGCGGACGGAGTCGAGGAGGGCGTGGAGGGTGTGGCGGAAGCCCGCCTCGTCGCCGCCCTCCATCTCCTCCAGCAGCTCGTCGTCGAGCTTGTTCAGCTCGGCGAAGTGGGCGTCGGCCAGCTGCCACTGGCCCTCCCCCATGATCCGTACGATCACGTCGGCCTCCTCGGCTCGGCCCCCGGCGCCGGGCTCACTGCTTGTCGAAGCGCGGGGTGTCCTGCGGCTGCTGCTGGGTCTGCCCCTGGCCCGTACCGCCCTCGATGGCCTGCTGCGGGGAGCCTCCGGCCAGCTCGGCCTTCATGCGCTGCAGTTCCAGCTCCACATCCGTACCACCGGAGAGGCGGTCCAGCTCGGCGGCGATGTCGTCCTTGGCCATGCCCGTCGGGTCGTCCAGGGCGCCGGAGGCGAGCAGCTCGTCGATGGCGCCGGCGCGGGCCTGGAGCTGCTGCGTCTTGTCCTCGGCACGCTGGATGGCCAGGCCGACGTCGCCCATCTCCTCGGAGATGCCGGAGAAGGCCTCGCCGATCCGGGTCTGGGCCTGGGCGGCGGTGTAGGTGGCCTTGATGGTCTCCTTCTTCGTACGGAAGGCGTCCACCTTGGCCTGCAGGCGCTGGGCCGCGAGGGTGAGCTTCTCCTCCTCGCCCTGGAGGGTCGCGTGCTGCGTCTCCAGGTCGGTGACCTGCTGCTGGAGCGCGGCGCGGCGGGAGAGCGCCTCGCGGGCCAGGTCCTCGCGGCCGAGCGCGAGCGCCTTGCGGCCCTGGTCCTCCAGCTTGGAGGACTGCTGCTGCAACTGGTTGAGCTGGAGTTCCAGGCGCTTGCGGCTGGTCGCCACGTCGGCGACGCCCCGGCGCACCTTCTGCAGCAGCTCCAGCTGCTTCTGATACGAGTAATCGAGGGTCTCGCGCGGGTCCTCGGCCCGGTCAAGGGCCTTGTTCGCCTTCGCGCGGAAGATCATCCCCATACGCTTCATGACACCGCTCATGGGCTTCGCGCGCCCCCTTCTGACGGACTCCAGCTCACAGATCCTGCGACAGGACCCACAGTACGGGCCCTGACTCCATTACCGCACTGTTCCGGGACCGATGCGCTCATCCCCAAGGACGACTGCGGACCGTACCGCTCCGGCGCAAGGAGTAGGTGATCCCCTGCCGGAACGTCCCCTCTGTCCCCCTACAGACGAACGGTGTTGCCGGATCGTTCCCCGCCTGGCTGGGGTCCATGCGGGTGGAGCGCTTACCCTTGGGTTTTGTGTTCCGTAGCCGTGCCAAGGAAGAGAAGGCCCCCGCCGACAAGGCGCAGGCAGCCGACTCCAAGCAGCCCCGTGACCCGCAGGCCCCGAAGGGCAGGCCCACGCCCAAGCGCAGTGAGGCCCAGTCCCAGCGCCGCAGCGTCGCCAACACGCCGATGACCCGCAAGGACGCCGCGAAGCGTCAGCGCGAGGACCGGCGCCAGGCGCTGGAGCGCCAGCGCCAGGCCCTGGCCACCGGCGACGAGCGGTATCTGCCGGCCCGGGACAAGGGCCCGGTGCGCCGCTTCGCCCGGGACTGGGTGGACTCGCGGTTCAACGTGGCGGAGTTCTTCCTGCCGCTGGCCATCGTGATCCTCGTGCTGAGCGTGGTCCGGGTGGGCGCGATCCAGAGCATCGCGCTGCTGCTGTGGCTGGTCGTGATCGTGCTGATCGTGGTGGACGCGGCGGTCAGCGGCTTCCGCCTGAAGAAGCGCCTCAAGGAGCGCTTCCCCGACCAGAACACCCGGGGCGCGGTCGCCTACGCTCTGATGCGCTCCCTCCAGATGCGCCGGCTCCGGCTGCCGAAGCCGCAGGTCAAGCGCGGAGAGAAGCCCTGAGCGCAGACGCCTTCACCGGGGATGCGGCGGATGCCTGGCTGCGCAAGCTGGGCGGGCTGCGTGATGTCGTACGGCAGGAGCTGGTGGCCCGGCAGCTGGACGAGCAGATAGCCGGGCGGTTCCCGGTCGGGCAGCGGCTGCGGGTGCTCGACGTCGGCATGGGCCAGGGCACGCAGGCGCTGCGGCTGGCCCGGCTCGGCCATCAGGTGACCGGTGTCGAGCAGGACCCGACGATGATCGACGCGGCGCGTACGGCACTGGCCGCGCAGCCGGAGGGCATCCGCGAGCGGGTCCGGCTGGTGCAGGGCGACGGGCGGGACACCGGCGTGCACTTCCTGCCGGGCAGCTTCGACGTGGTGCTGTGCCACGGGGTGCTGATGTACGTCGAGGAGCCCGATCCGCTGGTGGCGGGGCTGGCCCGGATGCTGGCCCCCGGCGGCCTGCTCTCCCTGCTGGTCCGCAACGGCGACGCGCTCGCCATGCGGCCGGGCCTGTCCGGGGACTGGGCGGGCGCGCTGGCGGCGTTCGACACCACCGCGTACCGCAACCGCCTCGGCCTGGACGTGCGGGCCGACCGGCTGGCCACGCTGACCGCGACGCTCGCCGGGATCGGGGCCCCGCTGCACGCCTGGTACGGCGTCCGGGTCCTCTCGGACACGGCCGCGGACGACGCGCCGGTCCCGGACGACGTCGAGACCCTGCTGGCAGCCGAGGAGCGCGCCGGACGCACGGACCCCTACCGCGGGGTGGCGGCGCTGCTGCACCTGTGCGGCGTACGCGGCTGAGCCACGCGCCGGTGCCCGTTCGGGGCAACATCGCGGGCCGGACGATCACCCTCCGGTGAGACTCGGGACATGGACGCTTCCCGTACCCGTGCCCGTACCCGTGTCCTCGGCAGGGCCGTGCCCGCCACCGCGCTGGTGTGCTGCGCGCTCCTGGCCGCCGGGTTCGCCGCCGGCTGCTCGCCGACCGCCACACCGGCCACCCAGGACACCGCGACGGCCGCACGGACGGCCGTGCCGATGGCGGCGACCGACCTGCAGAACCAGTACCAGAAGGTGATCAAGGAGGTGCTGCCGTCGGTCGTGCAGATCCAGGCGAGCCACGAGCTGGGCTCCGGGGTGGTGTACGACGACCGGGGGCACATCGTCACCAACGCGCACGTGGTCGGGCGGGAGAAGACCTTCAAGGTGACGACGGCCAACAACGAGGAGCCGCTCACCGCGACGCTGGTGTACTCCTATCCCGACCAGGACCTGGCCGTGGTCAAGCTGGACAAGGTGCCGTCCGGACTGAAGCCGGCGGCGTTCGGCGACTCCGAGAAGGTGGAGGTCGGCCAGATCGTGCTGGCGATGGGCTCGCCGCTCGGGCTGTCGTCCAGCGTGACGCAGGGCATCGTCTCGGCGGTCGGACGGACCGTCAGCGAGAACAGCACCGGCGGGGGCACGGGCGCGACGATCGCGAACATGGTGCAGACCTCGGCCGCCATCAACCCCGGCAACAGCGGCGGCGCCCTGGTCAACCTGGCCGGGCAGGTCATCGGCATCCCGACGCTCGCCGCCGCCGACCCCTCCCTCGGGGGCAGCGCGGCGCCCGGCATCGGGTTCGCCATCCCGGCGTCGATGGTGAAGACGATCGCGGGTCAGATCGTCAAGGAGGGCAAGGTCACCGACTCGGGGCGGGCCGCGCTCAACATCGCCGGGCGGACGGTCGTGGACGAGAGGTACCAGCCGGCCGGGGTGGCGGTGGTCAGCACCAAGCCCGGCGGCGCGGCCGACAAGGCGGGCCTGCGCGCCGGCGACATCATCACCAAGCTGGGCGACCGGTCCATCACGACCATCACCTCCCTCTCGGTGGCGCTGGCGGCGGACCAGCCGGGCCGGCGGACGACGGTGACGTACCAGAGGAACGGCACCGAGAAGACGGCGGACGTGACGCTGGGCGCCCAGTGAGCGGGGCACGAGGGGTACGACCGTACGGCCGTACCCCCGGGGGGACCGGCCGGCGGTTCAGTCCTCCGCGGCGGCGCGCAGGCTCATCGGCGCGGCGTAGATCTCGGTGCCCTCCTCGAACAGCCGCACCTGGTCGGTGCCGCCCTCCAGCAGCGCCCGCCAGTTCTCGCCGATCCAGGACTCGGCATCCCCCTGCGTGGTGAACTCCTCGGGCTGCACGGCGGGCTGGACCTCCGTCCCGTCGGCCTTCTCGAACCGCCACGTCCATGCCGTCATGTGGGCCTCCTTTGATCCAACACGTGCTGGCAGACTAGCCGGAAGCGCAAGACCTGATCAGACGGGCGAAAATCGATTCCGTGGAAGTGACTCTGCTCGGTACCGGCGCCCCGGCCGGACTGCCCCGCCCCGACTGCCCCTGTGCCGCCTGCGCGACCGCGCTCGGGCCGGACGCGCGGGCGGCGACCGCCGTGCTGGTGGACGGGGCGCTGCTGCTCGATCTGACGCCGGGCGCGGCGTTCGCGGCGGCCCGGGTCGGGCATTCGCTGGGCGGGGTGAGGCAGGTGCTGCTGTCGCATCCGCACGACGGCCCGGCGGTGGAGGTGCCGGCCGGGCTGCCGCAGCCCGGGCGGGTGCCGGACGGGCGGGAGTTGGCGCTGCTGACGGGGCATCGGGTGCGGGCGGTCGCGATGGACGCGGGCGGCACCGGGTACGCGGTGACGGGCCCGGACGGGCAGCGGCTGCTGTATCTGCCGCCGGGCGGGGCGCCGGCGGGTCTGGAGGAGGCGCGGGCGGAGTCGTACCACATGGTCCTCGCGGACGTGGCGGGCCGCCCGGACGCGCTGGCGCGGCTGCGCGCGGTGGGTTCGGTCGGCCCCACGACGGACGTGATCGCCGTCCACCTCGACCACGACGTCCCGCCGGGCCCGGAGTTGCGGCGCCGGCTGGCGGCGGCCGGGGCGCGGGCGGTGCCGGACGGTACGACACTGACGGTCGGGGTGTACGAGGACGTGCCGGACGTGCCGCGCCGCACACTGGTGCTGGGCGGGGCGCGCTCGGGCAAGTCCGTGGAGGCCGAGCGGCGCCTGGAGTCCTTCCCGGACGTGCTGTACGTGGCGACCGGCGGGTCGCGCGGCGGGGACACCGAGTGGGCGGCGCGGGTGGCCGCGCACCGGGAGCGGCGGCCGGGTTCGTGGCGTACGACGGAGACGACGGACCTGATCCCGCTGCTGGGCCAGGACGGGCCGCCGCTGCTGATCGACTGCCTGTCGCTGTGGCTGACGGACGCCATGGACGCCGTGGGGGCGTGGGACGACGCGGAGTGGGCGGACGGCGGCGAGAAGCTGCTGCGGGAGCGGGTGCGGGAACTGACGTCCGCTGTGCGCGCCACCCGGCGGACGGTGGTGGCGGTGTCGAACGAGGTGGGGTCGGGGATCGTCCCGGCGACCGCGTCCGGGCGGCGGTACCGGGATGAACTGGGGCGGCTGAACTCGGCGTTCGGGGCGGAGTGCGAGCAGGTGCTGCTGGTGGTGGCGGGGCAGGCGCTGGTGCTGCGGGGGTGAGCCCCGGTCACGAGGGTTCCGTGGGCTTGCGCGCCACGATTCTGTAGGTGTGCGAGGAGAGCGTCCGGCGGTCGGTCGTGAGGATGTCGCAGCCCTGGTTCTCCAGCTCCGCGCACAGGTTGGCGAGGGGTGGTAGGTGCAGGTGGCGGGGTTGGCGGTAGGGGGGCCAGCGCCGGCCCAGGAGGAGTGCGAACGCGCTTTGGGGATTGGGGAGTTCGAGGAGGAGGTGGCCGCCGGGTCGTAGGGCGGTCAGGGCCGCGCGGAGTTCGGCGCGCGGGTCGGGGATGTGCTCCAGGTGGCGGAACATGCTGACCACGTCGTAGCGGGCGTACAGGTGGGGCAGGATCCAGGGGTTCGTGAGGTCGCCGATGTGGGCTTCCTCGACGCGGCCCGCCAGCCTCGCCTGTTCGACCCTCGGCGTCGGGTCCAGGCCGTCGAAGGACGTGTACGGGAAGACCTCCCGGGCCGCCTCCGGGAAGCCGGCGTGCCCCGTGCCCACGTCCAGCCAGCTCTCCGGCTCGGCCAGCGGCAGCACCGTACGGGCCGCCGCGCGGTGCCGGCGCCGGACCGCCCGGGGGGAGGGATTCCGGGCCGCGCGGAAGTCCCGGTGGTACAGGGCGAGGCCCTCCACCGTGAACCGGGGGTTCTGGAAGGCGTGCCCGCAGTCGCGGCACTCGTCCATGACACAGGTGCCCGGACCGCGCCGGCCGGGCGCGGCGGCCCGCGCCCGGGTGCGCAGGCGCTCGCCGCCGCACCAGGGGCAGTTCTCGCGGCGTGGCTCGTGGTACGGGTCGGCGGCCTGAGGGGTGGTGGTCCGGGGCGAGGTCGGCATGGGCGGCTCCCTGAGCGACATTCCGCTGCAAAACGGAACGTATGGGATACCGATCTTGGGTGCAAAGACGTCGGGCGGGTGTGGTGGCGATGTGACGCGGAAGCACGCGTTCGCCGGCTGTACTGTTCGGCGAATGAGCAGGCTTAATCTGGACGACTTCACCGATCTGATCGAGCGCCCGGACGGGGGCGTGCGCCGTGACGCCGAGGCCCGGCGGGAGCGCCAGATCGTGCCGCCCGGGGCGCTGGGCCGCCTCGACGAGCTGGGCGAGTGGCTGGCCGCCGCGCAGGGCGCCGTACCGGTACGGCCCGTCGAACGGCCCCGCGTGGTCCTCTTCGCCGGTGACCACGGCATCGCCGAGCTGAACGTCTCGGCGCGGCCCGCGGGCAGCGCGGAGCAGCTGGTGCGGGCGGTGCTGGAGGGTGCGAGCCCGGTGTCCGTGCTCGCACGGCGCTTCGAGGTTCCGGTACGAGTCGTGGACATGGCCCTGGACTGCGCACCGGACGCCTTCCCCGAGGACGTCGTACGGCACCGGGTGCGGCGGGGCAGCGGCCGTATCGACATCGAGGACGCGCTCACCCTGGAGGAGGCCGAGGCGGCCCTGCGGGCGGGGATCGCGATCGCCGACGAGGAGGCCGACTCGGGTACCGACCTGGTGGTGCTCGGCGACATCAGCGTGGGCGGGACCACGGCGGCGTCGGTGCTGATCGCCGCGCTGTGCGGGACCGACGCGTCGGTGGTGACCGGGCGGGGCGGGCTCGCGATCGACGACCTGGCGTGGATGCGCAAGTGCGCGGCGATCCGGGACGCGCTGCGGCGGGCGCGGCCGGTGCTCGGTGACCAGACGCAGCTGCTGGCGACCGTGGGCGGGGCGGACCTGGCCGCGATGACCGGGTTCCTGCTGCAGTGCGCGGCGCGGAAGCTGCCGGTGATCCTGGACGGCGTCGTGGCCGCGGCCTGCGCGCTGGTCGGCCAGCGGGTCGCGTTCCGGGCGCCGGACTGGTGGCTGGCCGGGCACGACAGCGGGGAGCCGGGGCAGGCGAAGGCGCTGGACCGGATGGCACTGGAGCCGCTGCTGGAGCAGGGCCTGAGGGTCGGCGAGGGAGCGGGCGCGCTGCTGGCCCTGCCCCTCGTCCGCTCCGCGGCGGCCCTGGCGGCGGAACTCCCCGAGAAGCCGCAGGAGCCGGCCGAGAAGGAGCCGGAGGAGCCCTCGGAGAAGACAGAGGAGTCCTCGGAGGAGACAGAGGAGTAGTCGGGTTTCGGCCGGTTCGGCACCGCCGTGATCCACCGTCCCGGCCGAGTGCCGTCGCGACGGAGAAAGGGAACCGGCGGAAAAGAGGGAACCCTGTGGAGAAAGGGGCGCCCCGGCGGAAAAGTGCGGTTCGTCGGGGCGGCGCCCATATGATCCTGCCCCATGGGAGATGCCCGAATTGCCGTGCCGCCGCAGCAAGCCGAGCCGGGGCGCTTGGACGAGGAGGGGCGGCGGTCGACCGGGGCCTCCCGACGGGCCGCCGCCTTCGCCGTCTGGTATCTGCGGACCGTCGCCTTCATCAACTTCCTGAGCGCGGTCTGGGTCTCGCTCGGCCAGGACGTGCGCCGGCACAACCAGGACGACTACTTCACCCCGTACCTGCTGACGGCCGGCTTCGCCTCGGGCGTGTTCACCGCGTTCCTGGCCATCACCATGCGCCGGCGCAAACGGGCCGCATGGATCCTCAACCTGGTGATGAGCGGGGCCTTCCTCGCCCTGTTCGCGTTCGCGATGGCGTTCCCGGAGATCCGGCGGTACGCGCAGAACTGGATCTCGCTGGGCCTCACCGCCGCCTTCGTCGGCGCGCTGCTCGTGGGCCGGCGGGAGTTCTACGCCAAGGGCGACCGCTCCAACCCCCGGCTCGCCGCGACGGTCGCCGTCGGCGGCGGGGTCGCCGCCTCCCTGCTCGCCGGGCTGGTCATCACCGTCACCAACCAGGCGCCGGACGCGGCCCGTTCGACCTTCCTGGAGCGCTGGCACTACGGCGCCCTGCGCCTGGTGTCGGTCGCCGCCGACGAGAACCGCTTCCCCGGCATCGACCCGCCGAACTGGGCGAACGTCGCCATCAACGTGCTCAGCACGGCCCTGGTCCTGGCGGTCTTCTACGCCGCCTTCCGCAGCCGGCGTGCCGTGGACCCCCTCACCGGGGACGACGAGAAGCGGCTGCGGGCCCTGCTGGAGCGGCACGGCGAGCGGGACTCGCTGGGCTACTTCGCGCTGCGCCGGGAGAAGAGCGTGGTGTGGTCGCCGACCGGGAAGGCCGCCGTCGCCTACCGCGTCGTCGGCGGGGTCTCGCTCGCCTCCGGGGATCCGATCGGGGACCCGGAGGCCTGGCCGGGGGCGATCACCCCGTGGCTGGCCGAGGCGTGGGCGCACGGCTGGATCCCGGCGGTGATGGGGGCGAGCGAGGAGGCGGGGACCGTCTATGCCCGGCACGGGCTCGACGCGCTCGAACTCGGTGACGAGGCGATCGTGGAGGTCGCCGACTTCACCCTGGAGGGCCGGGCCATGCGCACCGTACGGCAGGCCCACAACCGGGTGAAGCGGGCCGGGTACGAGGTGCGGATCCGGCGGCACGCGGAGATCCCGGCCGACGAGATGGCCCAGCTGGTGAAGCGGGCGGACGACTGGCGGGACGGGGCGTCCGAGCGCGGGTTCAGCATGGCGCTCGGCCGGCTCGGGGACCCCGAGGACGGGCAGTGCGTGATGCTGGAGTGCACCGACGCCGAGGGCCGGCCG
Source organism: Streptomyces camelliae (assembly GCF_027625935.1). Classification (NCBI taxonomy): domain Bacteria; kingdom Bacillati; phylum Actinomycetota; class Actinomycetes; order Kitasatosporales; family Streptomycetaceae; genus Streptomyces; species Streptomyces camelliae. The sequence goes on along the minus strand of NZ_CP115300.1, from coordinate 6,609,155 downwards.
CGGGCGCTGCTCTCCTTCGTGCCCTGGGGGCCGCACGGGCTGTCCCTGGACCTCATGCGCCGGGACCGGGACTCCGACAACGGGCTGATGGAGTTCATGGTCATCGAGCTGCTGCGGCGGGCCCGCGAGATCGGGATCACTCAGGTGTCACTCAACTTCGCGATGTTCAGGTCGGTCTTCGAACGTGGCGCGCGCCTCGGTGCCGGACCGGTGCTGAGGCTGTGGCGGTCGCTGCTCAGCTTCTTCTCCCGCTGGTGGCAGATCGAGTCGCTGTACCGCGCCAACGCCAAGTACCGGCCCATCTGGGAGCCGCGGTTCCTGCTCTTCGAGAAGAGCGCGGACCTGCTGCGCATCGGCCTCGCCTCGGCCCGCGCGGAAGGCTTCCTGGAGGCGCCGGGACTGCCGAGGTGGCTGCACCGCAGGCACCTCGACACGCACCGATGACCGTACGGGGATGAGGAACACCAGATGAGAACGCTCGCCCGCTGGGCCCGCGCCGAGTGGGGGCTGCTGCACGTCACCGTGCGCGAGGCCACCCTGAAACGGCGCCTGCGGGCGATCCCCATGACGCTCGCGGCGGTGGGTCTGACAGCCCTGCTCCAGTGGGTGCAGAACCAGCCGTGGGGCTTCCAGTTCGTGCAGAACGTGGGCGCGGTACGGGCCGAGGACCACCTGTGGCTGGCCCTGCTGCGCACCCCGCTCTCCCTGTTCGTGCCCGCGCTGGACCTGCCGGTGTGGGGTGCGCTGGTGCAGATCCTGCTGGTGTTCGGAATCGCCGAGATCTGCATCGGCTGGTGGCCGACGCTGGCCATCGCGTACGTCGCCACGCTCGCCGGGACCCTGTACGCGCGCGTGGGCATCTCGCTCGGCACGCACGCCCCCTTCGGCCTGCCCTGGACGGACGCGCAGGTGGTGGACACCGGCCCGTCTGCGGCCGTGGTGGGGCTCGCCGTGTACGTGGCCTGGCGGTACGGCGCCTACACGACGGCGGGTGCGGTGACCATGGCCATGGTGGCCGAGGTGCTGGTCAAGGAGAACCTGGCGGGCAAGGAGCATCTGGCGGCGCTGATGGCCGTGGGGACGCTGTGCCTCGCAGTGGCGGTACGGCACCGGTTCGGGCGCGAGCTGCGACTGCGGCTGCGCCGCGCGTACGGCCACCGGATGCGACGCGGTCAGCGGCGGCCGCCGGGCAGCCGTACCGAGCGGGGGTCGGGCTTGCCGCCGATCCAGTCCTGAAGCGCGCGGCGCGGCCGGGCCCAGCGGCGGTCGTGGCGGTAGGCGCGCAGCGCGGCCTTGGCGCGGGCGCGGGGGCGGCGGCCGTAGAAGCGGCGGGCCCACGGGGAGCCGGGCCGGGCCAGCCGGATCGCGCCGACGAGCGCGACGAGGGGCACGACGATCCCGAACACCGCGGTGCGGGCCTTGCCCTTGCTGAGCGCGACGAGCGAGAAGAGGAAGTTCCCGGCGATGTTGGAGATGACCGTGCCCCGGTCCTGGAGCTCCTGCTGGGACAGGTCGTTGACGCCGAACGGCGCGAACCCGGCCAGCAGCAGCCCGACCAGGGCCGCGGTGAGGACGACGACCTCGACGCTCTTGCGGCCCTCCTCGGTCCAGTAGACGTCGTCCAGGTGCAGGATCAGCGCGAACTCGTCCAGGACCAGCCCGGCGCCCATGCCGAACAGCACGGCGGACACCGCTCCCCCGGCACCGTGCCGGTCACTGGCGACGGCCCCGAACCCGCCGGCAACGGTGAGGACGACCCCGGGCACGACATGGTGGATGTGCAGCCCGCCCGCCCTGACGTTGCGGAACGGTCCCTTGCCGGCCCGGATCAGGCGGGTGATCACCCGGGTGACCAGGAAGGTCAGCACGAAGGCCAGGAGGGCGAGCAGCAGCGGGAGTTTGCCCGGTTCGAGGATGTTCCGTTCCCACCAGTGCCCCATGTGCGCACATTACCTGCATACGCTCAGATTTATTGCGCTCCGTCCCGGCTGAGGTACGGCCGGGGGTCCGGGGGCCCGCGGCGGCAGCCGCTGATGTCACAGCCCCCGGGAGGACACAGCATCCCCGGCAGCGTGAAGGGAGCCTGATGGCAGCCCGATACCCTTCGCCGGTGCTCACGTCCTCGTCGGCTTCCTCGCCCTCGCCCCTCGACGGCCTCCGATTCGCCTTCGGCACCCTCACCGTGCTGCCCGTCCGGGTGCACCGCTGGGACCGCGGGGCCGCGTGCGGCGGGATGCTGGCCGCGCCGGCGGCCGGGCTGGTCGTCGGCGGCTGCGCGGCCGGCCTCGGGCTGCTCCTGCTCCTGCTGGGCGCCGGCCCGCTGCTCGCCGCCGTCGCCTCCGTCGCCGTACCGGCGGCCCTGACCCGCGGCCTGCACCTCGACGGCCTCGCCGACACGGCGGACGGCCTGGGCAGCGGCAAGCCCGCGGAGGACGCCCTGCGGATCATGAAGCAGTCGGACATCGGCCCGTTCGGCGTCATCACCCTCGTGCTGGTGCTGCTGGCCCAGGTCGCCGTGCTGGCGCAGCTCTACGGCGACTCCTGGGCGCGGGGTGCGCCGGCGGCAGTGACCTCTGCCGTGACGGCCCGCCTGGCCCTCACCCTCGCCGCCCGCACCGGCGTACCGGCCGCCCGCCCGGAGGGGCTGGGGGCGGCGGTGGCCGGGGTGGTGCCGGTGCGGGGCGCGGCGGGGGTCGCGGCGGTCTGCGTCCTCGCGGCGGCGGCCGCGGGTACGCCGTTCGGCGCGTACGGCGTCGTCCGCGCCGCGTTCGCCGTGCTGCTGGCCCTGGCCGTCGCCGAGTGGCTGCTGCGCCGCTGTGTACGGCGGTTCGGCGGGGTGACGGGGGATGTCTTCGGGGCGCTGGAGGAGACGGCGGCCACGGCGGCGCTGGTCGTGCTGGCTTTCGGCCACTGACCGCTAAGCTCATCGCCCGTACACGGACAAGACAGGTGTGATCGGGGGAACTCCGTGTTGAGGCTGCGTCGTGCCACGGCCTGGTTCATAGATTTCGCACTGGTGGTGGGCGCCGCCTCGCTGCTCGCCCTCCTCACCTTCCACCGCGTCACCCTGCTCGTCACCGATGTGCCGTCCCTGGCCACGAAGGGCGGCCTGGACCTGGTGACCTCGCGCGGTGACGTCGTCGGCGCCTCCGAGCATCTCGGGCTGTCCCTGTGGGACTCCGTGGTGCTGGACGTGGAGGAGGCCTTCGGGGCGCTCGTGCTCGTCACCTTCCTCTACCAGTGGGCCTGTCTGCGGCTGCTCGGCCGCACCCTCGGCAAGGGCCTGCTCGGCCTGCGGGTCACCCCGCGGCTGTCCCGGCACGCCCTGCGCCGCGCCGCCGTCACCACCGCCGCCGACGTCGCGGTGTACGCGCTGGCCTGCGTGCTGCTGATCGAGGGGCACGTCCTGGCGTCGATGCTGGTGTGGGCGGCCGCGGTGGTGCTGTTCCTGGTCAACGCGCTGCCGGTGGTCTTTCCCGGCCACCGCTCCCTCGCCGACCGGCTGGCCGGCACCTCCGTCCGCGGCGTCTTTCAGCGGGCGGGCTCCAGCCCCCGGGGCGGTGTGCCCCAGGGGTGAGCGCCCGCGCCGGGCACCGCGCAGTGCACGGCGGCGCCCCGCTCCCGCGCCGCACCGGCCACGTCCGCGCCCGGCGGGACGCCGTACACCAGGTGGGCCTGGAGCGCCCCCGCCGGATAGGCGCGGGGCTGCGGCGGTGTGCGGAGGTACGTCGACCAGGGGCCCTCGAAGGTGACCAGGAGGTCGGCGAGCGCCGCGTACGCGGGGTGCGGGGGTGTGCCGTGGTTCAGCGCGAGCCGGTCGTGGCCGAGGATGCGGGCTGTCATCGCCAACCGCTCGTAGAACCCGAACTCCCGTACTCCCGTGCTCACTTGGTCCAGGAAGACGCCCTGGGCGCCGTACCAGGCGCGGTGCCGGCTCAGGTCGCGTACGACGTCCTCGTACGGTCTGCGGGCGTAGCCGGTGTCGACGTAGCCGAGGACGGTGACGCCCGCCGTGCGCAGTCGGGCGGCCAGTTCCGCGAAGGCCGGGTCGGGGCGGTCGCCGGGGCCGCTCGCGGGGTTGAGGACGACGCCGTACAGGCGGGGCGCCGCCGCGAGGATCGCCGCCCATTCGGCGGGGCGGACGGACGGGTGCTCGTAGTACGGGACCAGCAGCGTGTTCATCGGTGAGCCGTCGCCTTTCCGAGCAGGCCGCACACCAGCGCGGACTGGGCCAGAGCCGCCATCGCCGACACGGCGAGGGCGACGGTGTGCGGGCGGCCGGTGTGGGTGAGCAGCGCGAGCGTCTGGGCGAGGGCGGCGGCACCGCACACGGCGGTGGCGCCGAGCACGGCTCCGAAGGACTGCAACAGCAGCCCGGTCCACAGCACCACCCCGAGCGCGAGCAGTCCGGCCGGGTGCGCGGTGGTCGTGGCCAGGGCGAGCGTGAGCAGCGCCGCGAGGTAACCGACGAGGCAGCGGGCCAGGATGCGGGCCGTGGCCCGGCGGAACGCCCGGGAGGTGCCGCTGCCGCGCAGGGCGGCGAGGGCTCCGCTGCGGAAGCGGTACAGGAGGTATTCGGCGGGGCCCATGCTGAGCGTCAGAGCGAGGGCGCTGCGCTGGGCTTCGGCCGGGGGGTCGGTGAGGGTTGCGTAGACGACCAGGGCGCCGGTGGTCAGGCCGAACAGTGCGTAGGGGAGGGAGGAGATCAGTCGGGGACCCTTTGCCGCCGTTCGACTGCGGCGCCGTTGTGGTTGCTCGCTCCCCCAAATTCTCGGCTTCGCTCGAACCCGGGGGGACCCCCATCGCGGCGGTAGCCGCATATCAGACACAGCCCCGCGCCCCTTTGGGGCGCTTGCCGCTGGGGCGACTTCCAAGAGACCCAGGACAGCCACAGCTGTGAGCGACGTCAGCAGCAGGAGCAAGCGTGCGTACATCGGAAGCGGATGGGCCGAGGCCGCCAGCGCGCCCACCGTCATCGGTGCCAGAGCCATCAGCAGTACACGTTCTCTGCCCAGCACCAGCAACGCACTCGACGCGCCCAGGTAACAGGACTGGCCCGCCGCGAAGGCGACCGACGCCGGATGACCGGGGTCCGTTGCCGCGAAGGCGAGGGCTGTGCCCAGGAGCATGCCGGCCGGGGTGCCGAGGAGCAGGCAGTGGCGGGCCGCGGTGGGGTCGGCGAGGCTCAGCCAGGAGTAGGCGCGGTGGGCCAGGCCCTGGTTCCAGGCCCAGCCGCACAGAGCGCCCGCCAGCAGGGTGCGGGTGCCGGACGGGCCGGCGAGGAGGGGGGCGCCGAGGACGTAGGCGAAGCCGGGCAGGGCGAAGACGAGGCCGCGCAGGAGGCAGGCGAGGAGGCTGACCCGCCAGGGGTCGGGGGGCGGGCCGTCCGGTTCGGGGTGGCGGCGCGGGACGCGGTCGTAGAGCTGCTCGGCGAGCGCGAAGGAGTCGGGGACGCCGTAGCGCTCGCGTATCTGGTCGTCGGAGAGGCCGTCGGACTCCAGCAGCGCGGCTATCTCGTCCGGGTGGACGGCGCCGGCAACCGACGCGTCCAGCTCCTGGGCGAGTACGTCGATCGGGTCGGGCCGGGCCCAGGCGGGGCGCGTGCGCTGGTGCGGGACACCGGGGCGCACGCGGGTGCGGTCGCTCATCGGCGGCCCCCGTCCGTGCCGCTCTTCGTGTACCAGGGGTCGCGCAGTTCCGTGGTCCAGTCGGCGACCGTCTCGACGGCGGGCTCGTAGCGGCGGGGGCGGCCGGCGAGTTCCTGGTAGATGGTGCGGAAGTTGTCGACCGAGCGGCGCAGGGTGAAGCGGTCGATGACGCGCTGCCGGGCCGACTCGCCCAGTTTCAGGCGGCGTTCGTCGTCACGGAGGAGGGTCAGGGCGGCGGCGGCCATCTTCTCCGGCTCGCGCGGCGGGACCACGAGACCGGTGTCGCCGACGGCCTCGCGGACTCCGCCGACGTCCGTCGAGACCGTCGTACGGCCGCAGGACATGGCCTCGATGATCGAGAACGGGAAGCCCTCGGAGATGGAGGACAGCAGCACGAGGTGGCCGGCCGCGTAGGCGCGCCAGACCTCGCTGATGCGGCCCTCGAAGGTGAGGCCGTCGGTGACGCCGAGTTCGGCGGCGAGCTTCTCCAGGCGGGTGCGGTAGGCCTCGCCGCCGGGCGGGACCGGGCCGAACAGACGCAGGCGGGTCTCGGGGAGGTCGGCGCGGACCAGGGCGTAGGCGCGCAGCAGGGTCTCCAGGTCCTTGATGGGGTCGATCCGGCCGCACCAGGCGAGGGTGGGGACGTCGGGTTCGGGGCCCGCGTGCGGGAAGGCATGCGGGTCGACGCCGTTGTAGACCGTGCGGATGCGGTCGGCGTCGGCGCCGCCGCGCTCCTCCCAGCGTCGGTTGTACCGGTTGCACGGTGTGATCAGATCGGCCGTGCGGTAGCCGTGCGAATTCAGTTCACGGTAGAAGCCGAGGAGGAACGCCTTCACGGGCCAGCGGTGGCCGTCGGCCCGTTGTCCGAGGTAGCGCTCGCGCAGGTAGATGCCGTGCTCGGTGAGCAGGAACGGCACGCCGTCGAGGTGGTGTGCGGCGAGCGCGGGCAGGGTCGCCAGGCCGCTGCTGACCGCGTGCGCCACCGAGTCCTCCGGGATGCGTACGCCGAGCGGGCGCAGGGCGTGTTCCAGCAGGTCGGTGGCGGTCAGGGCGTCGTGGACCGTGGGCCGGGCCGCCGCCGTCGGCAGGTGCGGCATCGTCCAGATCCACTGCAGCGAGCGGAGCGCGGACTCGGTGCGCAGGGCTGCCGCCAGCCATCCCTCACGGGCGATGACGGCCAGGTCGTACAGCGCCGCGCCGAAGTCGCAGTGGGTATCGGGGGCGAGGAAGGAGAGCAGGAAGCGCTCGTAGGTGTCGGTGAAGCGGCGCCGGGTCCTGCCGTACGGCGGACGGGCCCGGCCGGGGCGCGGGCCCCAGGTGGGCACGGTGGTGTGCCGGCGGACGTTCTCCGGCAGCTCCCAGGTCACGGGTTCGCGTCCGCTGCCGGTGAGGGAGATCACGGTGAAGCCGACCTCGGGCATGCCGTGGATGAGTTGGTGGCACCAGGTGCTGACCCCTCCGGGGATGTGCGGGTAGGTGCCTTCGGTGAGCATGGTTATGTGACGGCCGGTACGGATTGGGTCCCCCTGGGGCGCCTGAGAGCTCGGCTCGTTCCGTTGGTTCGGCGACTGCCGGTCCGTTGTGGCTTGTCGCGCCCACGCGGCGGCAGCCGCATGTCGGACACAGCCCCGCGCCCCTTCGGGGCGCTTCCCCCTTACGGCAGCTTCAAAGTGAGCGACGCCTGCAGCACCCCCGGCATCCCCCACGCCTCGCGCTCCCCCGCGTACGCCGTGCCGAAGGTGTCCGTGCCGACCAGGAGTTGTTGCCGCGTGCCCTCCGGTGCCGTCACCGGGATGCGGGTGCCGGGTGGGGCCGTGATCGTCACCGTGGTGCCGATGCGGTAGGCGGTCACCTTGCCGTTGTCCAGGGCCGACTGCCAGCCGGCGCGGTTGTGCAGCTCGGTGCCGATCGCGCTCTCACGGAGGTTGACGATCGGGGTGTTGTCGGCGAACAGGGCCTGGTAGTCGGCGAGTACGCGGTCCAGGACCGGGTACAGGATGCGGTCCTCGGCCAGGTTGGACTGGTGGGCGTAGTGCGGACGCGGGTCGTTGCTCAGCACGTGGCCGAGGTCGGTGTGGGCCTCGGTGGGGACGATGTGGCCGGTGTAGCCGGTGGCCGTGTCCAGCGGCTGGGGCAGGCAGGTCGAGGTCGGGTTGTTCTCGCACAGCCCGCTGCCGCCGTCCGCCTTGGACGTGTAGATCCAGTTGTACTCGTCGGCCATCTCCGCTCTGGTGCCGACGTTGTAGTACACGTTCATCGGGTAGCGGGGCACGGTGAGCGTGCTGCCGCCGGTGACGGTGCGCTGCTCGGACTCGCGGGAGTTGTCCGAGGCGGTCCACTGCACGCCGTTGGCGGTCAGGGCGGGGGCGAGGTTCGGGTTGTCCTGGGGCTGCTGCGGGAGGGTCTTCAGGCCGGAGTGCTCGCCGGTCACCAGCTCGCTGCGGTCGAGCGAAAGTCCGTGCTTGACGGCCCAGTTGACGTTGTTCGCGATCTCCGCCGAGATGGCGGAGCGGCTCACCCACTGCGTCGTACCGTCGGCGTTCTTCGCGCACGACCACGGCACGGTCGTCGTGTCCTGCACACAGCCGAGGAACAGGTGCGTGTAGGTGTGGTTGATCCAGCGGTACCTGGCCCTGTCCGCGAGCAGCTGGTCGGTCAGCGTGTCCGTGCCGCCGTTCTCGCTCTTCCACTCCTCCCCCGCACCCGCGTTGAAGACCATGTCCAGGGTGAAGCCGTGGCTCTGCTCCCAGGAGGCCGCGTACTGGGCGTCGGCCGCCGTCATCCGGATCGGCGTGGTCGTGTCCGTGCCGCCGCTGCCGCAGTCGATGTCGCCCGGCGTGCAGTTGCGCCCGGTGTCCCAGCGGGCGTCCGGGGCGAAGACGTCGTCCACGTGGACGGCGAAGTAGTTGCGGGCCTGCCCGAGGTGGACGCCCTGGGTCAGCCACTCGACCATGCCCCGGGCCAGCACCCGGAACTGCTGCTGGTACTGGTTGTAGGCGAACGTCACCACCAGTTCGCGGCGGCCGTCGTGGGCGTACTCGCCGAGCAGGCTGCCGGTGCCGGTGCCGCCGGGCACGGGCATGTCGACGTAACTCGTGAAGCCGGTGCGGGGATGCGCGAGATAGCCGTAACTCTCCTGCACCGAGGGCGAGTTGTCCTCGAAGGTGAAGGAGCCCCGCAGATAGCCGAAGGGGCCCGCCCGGCCGGCGTCGGTGACATCGGCGGTGCGGCCGTCCAGGGTGCCCGCGTAGCCGCCCGCGTCGGTGTAGTCGAGGCCGACCTCGGGATGCGCCCAGGTGTACGCGTCCACCTGAGGGATCCCGTACGTCTTCTCGTACGTCTCCAGCGCCGTCTGCTCGGCCGAGCCCGCGCCGAACGGGGCCTCGTCCGGCAGGACCACGCCCTGGAACTTCGCCCGGGGCCGGCCGTCGACGGTGTCGGCGAGGAAGGCGGCGGTGACGGCGGGACGGTTCGGGTCGGCCAGGTCGACGGTGGTGTACGGGACGCCCTCGCTCTTCAGCTGGGCGGTGATCGCGCCGACCGGCCCCGCGCCGTCGTCGACGACCAGGACCCGCAGGTCGATGCGTGGATCGGTGGCCGCCGACGCGCCCGGCGCGGTGAGCCCCAGCGTGAGCAGTCCGGCGGCCGTGGCGGTGGCGCCGGCCGCTCTCCAGCGGCGCGGGCGATGAGTCATGACAGGTTCCTCCCCCCAGAGGCCTCCGCGCCGGGCCCGTGGCGGGACGCGGAGGAGCAGCGAGAAAGCGAAGAGAAGCGCGAGACATGCGCTGCCGGTGCGGCCCGATGGCCCACCGGAACGCGATGAGTGTGGCTCAGGTCACCGGTGCTCAGGGGGCGGAAGTGACCATGACGCCACGGACAGGTGAACGCCCGTAGGAATGAGCGAACGCCCGCACGCGCGTAGGCTCGTCCCGGGTGTTCGCCGACAGGGTGAAGGCCCCGGTGGCCACCTGTCCCAGGGCGTGGACCTAGGGTCGGCTCTCGGGCCCGGTCGACCCACCCCATATCGGCCACAGCAACTTCACATCGGAAGCGAGATTTCACCACCGTGACTGCTCTGACTCTCAGCACCGCCGCGGCGCCCGGCCTGCGGGCCGACGCGATCGTGATCGGTGTCGCCAAGGGCGCCAAGGGCCCTGTCGTAGCGCCGGGCGCCGAGGCCGTGGACAAGGCGTACGACGGCCGGCTGGCCGGCGTCCTGGAGACTCTCGGCGCCTCGGGTGCCGAGGGCGAGCTGACGAAGCTGCCGGCCCCGGCCGGCTTCAAGGCCCCGCTCGTGGTGGCGGTCGGCCTGGGCGCCCGGCCCGGCGAGGGCGACACCGACGGTGGCTACGACGCCGAGGCGCTGCGCAGGGCCGCCGGCGTGGCCGCGCGGGCGCTCAGCGGGTCCAAGAAGGCCGCGTTCGCGCTGCCCGTCGACGGCCCGGGTGCCGTCGGCGCGATCGCCGAGGGCGTGCTGCTCGGCGCGTACGCCTTCGACGTCTACAAGGAGGCCGGGAACGGCTCCGCCAAGGCCAGGAACGGCAAGGCGCCGCTGGCCGAGGCCGCGCTGCTCGGCGGCAAGCCGCGCGACGCCGCCCACAAGGGCGCCCTCGCCCGCGCCGTCGCGGTCTCCGAGGAGCTGAACCGCGCCCGCGACCTGATCAACACCCCGCCGAACGACCTGACCCCCGCCGCCTTCGCCGAGCTCGCGCAGACGGCGGGCAAGGAGCACGGCCTGAAGATTCAGGTGCTCGACGACAAGGCCCTGGTCAAGGGCGGCTACGGCGGCATCCTCGGCGTCGGCAGCGGCTCGGCCGCGACGCCGCGCCTCGTGAAGCTGTCGTACAAGCACCCGAAGGCGACCAAGCACCTGGCCTTCGTCGGCAAGGGCATCACCTACGACTCGGGCGGCATCTCGCTGAAGCCGGCCGGGCACAACGAGACGATGAAGTGCGACATGAGCGGTGCGGCCGCCGTGTTCGCCGCCGTCGTCGCGGCCGCGCGCCTCGGCCTGGAGGTCAACCTCACCGGCTGGCTGGCGCTGGCCGAGAACATGCCCTCCGGCTCCGCGGTGCGCCCGGGTGACGTGCTGCACATGTACAGCGGCAAGACCGTCGAGGTGCTCAACACCGACGCCGAGGGCCGGCTGGTGCTCGCCGACGCGCTGTGGGCGGCCTCGCAGGAGAAGCCCGACGCGATCGTGGACGTCGCCACGCTGACCGGCGCGATGGTGCTGGCGCTGGGCCACCGGACGTTCGGGGTCATGGCCAACGACGACGCGTTCCGCTCCGCGGTGTACGACGCGGCGGAGGAGGTCGGCGAGCCGGCCTGGCCGATGCCGCTGCCGGAGCACCTGCGCAAGGGTATGGACTCGACCGTGGCCGACATCGCGAACATGGGTGAGCGGATGGGCGGCGGCCTGGTCGCCGGTCTCTTCCTGCGCGAGTTCGTGGGCGAGGGGATCACCTGGGCGCACCTCGACATCGCCGGCCCGGCGTTCAACGAGGGGGGTCCGTTCGGGTACACGCCCAAGGGAGGCACGGGTTCCGGTGTGCGGACGCTGGTGCGGCTGGCGGAGCTGACCGCTGCGGGTGACCTGGGCTGATGTTCGCCTGCTAACTCGGGTCGCGATGTCGTATTGCGGCTCCGCCGCGTGGGGGCTGGTCCCGCCCGCGCGGCGGAGCCGCATGTCGAATACGACCCCGCGCCCCTTCGGGCGCTTGAACGTGGGGCGTCTCACACCCCGGCCCGGCGTCTCGATCTCGTCCGACAAGTGCAAAGATGGAGCCCGGCAGGACAGGGCCCCCACCGAAGGGCCGAAGCATCAAGCGGCCGGACACCAGCCGCCCGCCGGTCACAGGAGATCGGCGTAAGGCGCACATGCATGGAGGACGTGACGTGGCGAACGACGCCAGCACCGTTTTCGACCTAGTGATCCTCGGCGGTGGTAGCGGTGGTTACGCCGCGGCCCTGCGCGGGGCGCAGCTGGGCCTGGACGTCGCCCTGATCGAGAAGGACAAGGTCGGCGGTACCTGCCTGCACCGGGGTTGCATCCCCACCAAGGCCCTGCTCCACGCGGGCGAGATCGCCGACCAGGCTCGCGAGAGCGCGCAGTTCGGCGTCAAGGCCACCTTCGAGGGCATCGACGTCCCGGCCGTCCACAAGTACAAGGACGGCGTCATCGCCGGCCTGTACAAGGGTCTGCAGGGTCTGATCGCGTCCCGCAAGGTGACGTACATCGAGGGTGAGGGCCGGCTGTCCTCCCCCACCTCCGTCGATGTCAACGGCCAGCGCATCCAGGGCCGCCACGTCCTGCTGGCGACCGGCTCCGTGCCGAAGTCGCTGCCGGGCCTGGAGATCGACGGCAACCGCATCATCTCCTCCGACCACGCCCTCGTCCTGGACCGCGTGCCGCAGTCCGCGATCATCCTGGGCGGCGGTGTCATCGGCGTCGAGTTCGCCTCGGCGTGGAAGTCCTTCGGTGCGGACGTCACGGTCATCGAGGGCCTGAAGCACCTCGTCCCGGTCGAGGACGAGAACTCTTCGAAGCTTCTTGAGCGCGCGTTCCGCAAGCGCGGCATCAAGTTCAACCTGGGCACCTTCTTCCAGAAGGCCGAGTACACCCAGGACGGTGTGAAGGTCACCCTCGCCGACGGCAAGGAGTTCGAGGCCGAGGTCCTCCTCGTCGCCGTCGGCCGCGGCCCGGTCTCGCAGGGCCTGGGCTACGAGGAGCAGGGCGTCGCCATGGACCGTGGCTACGTCCTGGTCGACGAGTACATGCGCACCAACGTCCCGACCATCTCCGCCGTCGGTGACCTGGTCCCCACGCTCCAGCTCGCGCACGTCGGCTTCGCCGAGGGCATCCTGGTGGCGGAGCGTCTGGCCGGTCTGAAGGTCGTTCCGATCGACTACGACGGTGTCCCGCGGGTGACGTACTGCCACCCGGAGGTCGCCTCCGTCGGTATCACCGAGGCCAAGGCCAAGGAGATCTACGGCGCGGACAAGGTCGTCGCTCTGAAGTACAACCTGGCGGGCAACGGCAAGAGCAAGATCCTCAACACCGCGGGCGAGATCAAGCTCGTCCAGGTGAAGGACGGTGCCGTGGTCGGCGTCCACATGGTCGGCGACCGCATGGGTGAGCAGGTCGGCGAGGCCCAGCTGATCTACAACTGGGAGGCGCTGCCGGCCGAGGTCGCCCAGCTCATCCACGCCCACCCGACGCAGAACGAGGCGATGGGCGAGGCGCACCTGGCGCTCGCCGGCAAGCCCCTGCACTCCCACGACTGAGCCTTCGGTCAACGGGCGCGACGACACAGACTTCCGCAATTCGTAAGGAGCAACCGAAACCATGGCGGTTTCCGTAACCCTTCCGGCGCTCGGTGAGAGCGTCACCGAGGGCACTGTCACCCGCTGGCTGAAGGCCGAGGGCGAGCGCGTCGAGGCCGACGAGCCGCTGCTGGAGGTGTCGACCGACAAGGTCGACACCGAGATCCCCTCGCCCGTCTCCGGTGTGCTGTCCTCCATCAAGGTCGCCGAGGACGAGACCGTCGAGGTCGGCGCCGAGCTGGCCGTCATCGACGACGGCACCGGCGCCTCCGCGGCCGCCCCGGCCCCCGCCGCCGCCGAGGCCCCGGCCCCGGCCGCCCAGCCCGCCGCGGCTCCGGCCCCGGTCGCCGAGGCCCCCGCGGCTCCGGCTCCGGCCGCCGCCCCGGCCGCCCCGGCCGGTGGCGCCACCGGCACGGACGTGGTCCTGCCCGCGCTCGGTGAGTCCGTCACCGAGGGCACCGTCACCCGCTGGCTGAAGGCGGTCGGCGACTCCGTCGAGGCCGACGAGCCGCTGCTTGAGGTCTCCACGGACAAGGTCGACACCGAGATCCCGGCGCCCGCCTCCGGCGTGCTGCTGGAGATCGTGGTGAACGAGGACGAGACCGCCGAGGTCGGCGCCAAGCTCGCCGTCATCGGTGCCCCGGGTGCCGCCCCGGCCGCCGCTCCGGCTCCGGCCGCTCCGGCGCCGGCGCCCGCCGCCGCTGCCCCGGCCGCCCCGGCCCCGGCTCCGGCTCCGGCTGCCCCCGCGGCTCCGGCTGCCCCGGCCCCGGCGCCCGCCCCGGTCGCCGCCGCTCCGGCTCCGGCCCCCGCGCCGGCTCCGGCCCCGGTCACCCCGGCCACCGCGCCGACCTCCCCGACCGCCGTCCAGGCGACGGACGAGGGCGCGTACGTCACCCCGCTGGTGCGCAAGCTCGCCGCCGAGAACGGCGTCGACCTGTCCGCCGTCAAGGGCACCGGCGTCGGCGGCCGTATCCGCAAGCAGGACGTCATCGCCGCCGCCGAGGCCGCGAAGGCCGCCGCCGCCGCTCCGGCTCCGGCCGCCGCTGCTCCGGCTGTCGCCGCCGCCAAGAAGGCGCCGGTCCTGGAGGTCTCCCCCCTCCGTGGTCAGACCGTCAAGATGCCCCGCATCCGCAAGGTCATCGGCGACAACATGGTCAAGGCGCTGCACGAGCAGGCCCAGCTGTCGTCGGTCGTCGAGGTCGACGTCACCCGCCTGATGCGCCTGCGCGCCCAGGCCAAGGACTCCTTCGCCGCGCGCGAGGGCGTCAAGCTCTCCCCGATGCCGTTCTTCGTGAAGGCGGCGGCCCAGGCGCTGAAGGCCCACCCGGTCATCAACGCCAAGATCAACGAGGCCGAGGGCACGATCACCTACTTCGACTCCGAGAACATCGGGATCGCGGTGGACTCCGAGAAGGGCCTGATGACCCCGGTCATCAAGCACGCCGGCGACCTCAACATCGCGGGCATCGCCAAGGCCACGGCGGAGCTGGCGGGCAAGGTCCGCGCCAACAAGATCACCCCGGACGAGCTGTCCGGCGCGACCTTCACCATCTCCAACACCGGTTCGCGCGGTGCGCTCTTCGACACGATCATCGTGCCGCCGGGCCAGGTCGCGATCCTCGGCATCGGTGCCACGGTCAAGCGTCCGGCCGTCATCGAGACCGAGGAGGGCACGGTCATCGGCGTCCGCGACATGACCTACCTGACCCTCTCCTACGACCACCGCCTGGTCGACGGCGCCGACGCGGCCCGTTACCTGACGGCGGTCAAGGCGATCCTGGAGGCGGGCGAGTTCGAGGTCGAACTCGGTCTCTGACAGGGCTGAGGATCTCAACGACGTAGAGCTGGGCCTCTGACCCTCCCCACTCGGGCAGTACGGCACCCCGTCCGGAGCTTCTTCCGGGCGGGGTGTCGTGTTTGTCGGCACACGGTGCGTGTAAGGCTCGTCTCACCTGCGCAAAAGCACCCCCACACGCCCCACCCCCGGAGCGAACCCGCCGTATTGTCTAAACGTCAGCCCTCCCTAAGGAGCCCCTCATGACCGCGCCCGTCGTCCACTCGCTGCGCGAACAGATCCGCGAGCACATCGTGGAGGGGATCGTCAGCGGGCGCTGGCAGCCGGGCGAGCGCATCGTGGAGCGCCGGATCGCCACCGAGCTGGAGGTCAGCCAGACCCCGGTCCGTGAGGCCCTGCGCGAGCTGGAGTCGCTCCGGCTGATCGAGTCGGCGCCGAACAAGGGCGTCCGGGTGCGGAACCTGAGCGCGGCCGACCTGGAGGAGAGCTACCCGGTGCGCGCCGGGCTCGAAGCCATCGCCGCCGAGCTGGCCGCCGACCGCCTCGCCGAGGACTGCTCGGCCCTGGAGCCGCACGTCCTGGCCCTGTACGAGGCGGACCGCGAGGCCGACGGCACGGCCCAGGTCCGGCACACGGTCGGCTTCCACCGCGAACTGGTCCGCGCGGCGCACAACTCGGTGCTGCTGCACACCTGGGAGGGCCTCGGCATCGAGGTCTTCACGGCACTGTCCATCCGCTGGCTGGGCACGGTGCAGCAGTCGTACGCCGAGGAGCACGAGGAGCTCGTTCAGGCGTTCAAGCGCCGGGATCCGCGGATCGCGGAGCTGGTGAAGTCGCACGTCCTCGGCTGCGCCCCGCGGCCGTGAGCGTCCCTGGCACGCCGTAGCACCAGCGAGCAGAGTCATGCTCAAACGTGGCTCGACCTGCGAAAACACGCCTCAGGACCGACACTCGGTGCCCTGATCGAAGGCACCGGGTGCCGACTTTTTCGCAATCGAGAAGTTTTGCCCCTCAACCCTTTGATCGATCATCGATCAGGGAGTTACAGTCGCCGACGGACTTCCACCGAAGTTCACGCCCTGTCCTGCCAAAGACCTAGGGCACCCCCGAACCCTTCACCGATGAGGGAACCCCCTTCGACTGAGGAAGGCGGCGACATGACCGACCCCAACGCCATCCAGCCGAGCGCGCTCGACCAGCTCCCGGACCGCGACCCGGAGGAGACCGCCGAGTGGCAGGCCTCCCTGGACGCCGTGGCCAGGGAAGCCGGGCCGCACCGTGCCGCGTACCTGATGCGCCGCACGCTGGAGCGCGCCGAGGCGGGCGGCATCGCGCTGCCGAAGCTCCTCGAAACCGACTACGTCAACACCATCCCCACCTCCGCCGAGCCGGCCCTGCCCGGCGACCCGGAGATGGAGGCCCGGATCACCGCCTGGAACCGCTGGAACGCGGCTGCGATGGTGACCCGTGGTGCGAAGCACGGCGTCGGCGGCCACATCGCCACCTTCGCCTCGGCCGCGTGGCTCTACGAGACCGGCTTCAACCACTTCTTCAAGGGCAAGGAGGGCGACGGCTCCGGCGACCAGCTGTACATCCAGGGCCACGCCTCCCCCGGCATCTACGCCCGCGCCTTCCTGGACGGCCGCCTGACCGAGGCGCACCTGGACAACTTCCGCCAGGAGGCCGGCGGCAACGGCCTGCCGTCCTACCCGCACCCGCGCCGCCTGCCCTGGCTGTGGGAGTTCCCCACCGTCTCCATGGGCCTCGGCCCGCTCTCCGCGATCTACCAGGCGCGCTTCAACCGGTACCTGACCAACCGCGGCATCAAGGACGTCTCCGCCTCCCACGTCTGGGCCTTCCTCGGCGACGGCGAGATGGACGAGCCCGAGTCGACGGCCGCGCTCGCGCTGGCGAGCCGCGAGGGCCTCGACAACCTGACCTTCGTCATCAACTGCAACCTGCAGCGCCTCGACGGCCCGGTCCGTGCCAACTTCAAGATCGTGCAGGAGCTGGAGGCCCAGTTCCGCGGCGCCGGCTGGAACGTCGTCAAGACGCTGTGGGGCTCGGCCTGGGACGAGCTGTTCGCGCTCGACACGACCGGCGCGCTCGTACGCCGTCTGCGCGAGGTACCGGACGCCCAGGTGCAGACGTACCAGACCCGCGACGCCGCCTACATCCGCCAGGACTTCTTCGGCAAGGACCCGGCGCTCGTCGAGATGGCGAAGCTGCTGAGCGACGACAAGATCCTTGAGTGTTTCCACCTCTCCCGTGGTGGTCACGAGGCCCGCAAGGTCTACGCCGCGTACAAGGCCGCCGTCGAGCACAAGGGCGCGCCGACCGTGATCCTGGCCCAGACGGTCAAGGGCCACACCCTCGGCGAGGGCTTCGCGTCGAAGAACGCCAACCACCAGATGAAGAAGCTGACGGTGGACGAGTTCAAGACGATGCGCGACCTGCTCGGCCTGCCGATCAAGGACAGCGACTTCGTCGACGGCGTGGTGCCCTACGGCCACCCGGGCGCCGACTCCCCCGAGGTCCGCTACCTCCAGGAGCGCCGCGCGGCCCTCGGCGGCCCCGCTCCGGCCCGCCGTACGCACGCGCTGGCCCCGCTGCCGGCCCCGGCGGAGAAGGCGTTCGCCTCCTTCGACAAGGGCTCCGGCTCGCAGAACGTGGCGACGACGATGGCCTTCGTCCGCCTGGTCAAGGACCTGGTCCGCGACAAGGAGACGGGCAAGCGCTGGGTGCCGATCGTCCCCGACGAGGCGCGCACCTTCGGTATGGAGTCGCTGTTCCCGTCCCTGGGCATCTACTCCCCCAAGGGCCAGACGTACGAGCCGGTCGACCGCGACCAGCTGATGTACTACAAGGAGGCCCAGAACGGCCAGATCCTCAACGAGGGGATCACCGAGGCCGGTTCGATGGCCGACTTCATCGCCGCTTCGTCGTCGTACGCGACGCACGGCGAGGCGATGATCCCCTTCTACATCTTCTACTCGATGTTCGGCTGGCAGCGCACCGCCGACCAGATGTGGCAGCTCGGCGACCAGCTCGGCCGCGGCTTCCTCGTCGGCGCGACGGCCGGCCGTACGACCCTGACGGGCGAGGGCCTGCAGCACGCCGACGGCCACTCCCCGATGATCGCCGCGACCAACCCGGCGGCGCTGTCGTACGACCCCGCGTTCGCGTACGAGATCGCGGTGATCGTCCGTGAGGGTCTGCGCCGGATGTACGGCGAGGCGAAGCCGGGCGAGGACCAGAACGTCTTCTACTACCTGACGGTCTACAACGAGCCGCTGCCGCAGCCCGCCAAGCCGCAGGGCCTCGGCATCGACGAGGGCATCGTCAAGGGTCTGTACCGCTTCAACACGGCGGAGTCCGCGGGCCTGTCCCCGGCCGCCAACGCCGCCCGCATCCAGCTGCTCGGCTCCGGTACGGCGATCCACTGGGCCCTTGAGGCGCAGAAGCTGCTCGCCGAGGAGTGGGGTGTCGCGGCCGACGTCTGGTCGGCGACCTCCTGGACCGAGCTGCGCCGGGACGCCATGGAGGCCGACGCGGCCCTGCTGCGCGGCGAGGAGCGCGTGCCGTACGTCCGCCAGGCCCTGCAGGGCGCCGAGGGCCCGGTCCTCGCGGTCTCCGACTACATGCGCCAGGTCCCGGACCAGATCGCGCAGTGGGTCGAGCAGGACTACTCCTCGCTGGGCGCCGACGGCTTCGGCCTCTCGGACACCCGCGACGCCGCCCGCCGCCACTTCGGCGTCGACGCCCGGTCGATCGTCGTCGCGGCCCTGGCCCAGCTCGCCCGGCGCGGCGAGGTGAAGGCCACGGCGGTCAAGGAGGCCCGGGAGAAGTACGGGCTGTAAAGAGCCGGACGATGAGGCCCTCCGCTGTGGCGGGGGGCCTCATTGCATGATGGCCGTATGCGTGCGGCCCGGCTCATCAAGATGGTGCTCCTCCTCCAGTCCCGCCCCGCCATGACCGCGGCCGAACTCGCGGCCGAACTGGAGGTCTCGGAGCGGACGGTCACGCGGGACGCGCAGGCGCTGTCGGAGGCGGGCGTGCCGGTGTACGCCGACCGGGGGCGGGCCGGAGGGTATCGGCTGGTCGGCGGGTACCGGACGCGGCTGACGGGGCTGGCCAGGAGCGAGGCGGAGGCGCTGTTCCTGAGCGGGGTGCCGGGGGCGCTCAGGGAGATGGGCCTGGACGACGCGGCGTCGGCGGCCCGGCTGAAGGTGTCGGCCGCCCTGCTGCCCTCGCTGCGGGACGCCCCGGACAGCGCGGGCCGGCGCTTCCATCTGGACGCGCCGGCCTGGTTCCGGGAGCCGGAGACGCCCGCGCTGCTGCCGGCGGTGGCCGAGGCGGTGTGGGACGACCGGCGGATCCGCGCGGTCTACCGGCGCGGGGAGAGCACGGTCGAGCGGGAGCTGGAGCCGTACGGGCTCGTGCTGAAGGCGGGCGTCTGGTACCTGTGCGCGCGGGTGTCCGACGGCCACGGCGACTTCCGGACGTACCGGATCGACCGGTTCGGCGCCGTGGATCCCCTGGAGGAACGCTTCACCCGTGACCCGGACTTCGATCTGCCCGGCCACTGGGCGGGCCAGGCCGAGCGGTTCGCGCGCTCGATCCTGCGCGCCGAGGTCGTCGTACGGCTGTCTGCGGACGGGGTGCGCCGGCTGCGGTACGCCGTCGATCCGCTGTCCGCGCGGGAGGCCCTGGCGGAGCCGGGCGAGCCGGACGGCGAGGGCTGGGTGACGGTCACGGTGCCGGTGGAGTCCGAGGAGGTCGCGTACACACAGCTGACGGCGCTCGGGGCGGAGGCCGAGGTGCTGGCCCCGGCGAGCCTGCGGCAGCGGTTCGCGGCGGACGCGGCCCGGCTCGCCGCGCGGTACGGGAACGGGGCGCCCGATGAAGACGGAGGGCCCGATGAAGACGGGGGCGCCCGATAACGATCCGCCGTACTCCGCCGTACTCCGGCGTACTCCGCGTGCGTCGCAGGGGTCCAGGCACGATGCTGGTCCCGTGATGGACGAGACGGAGTTCTGGGAGCTGATCGACACCAGCCGCGAGGCCGCCGAGGGCGACCCCGAGGATCAGGCCGACCTGCTCCTGGACCGGCTGCTCCAACTGGAACCGGACCTGGTGCTGGACTTCGCCCGTCACTTCGAGGCCCGCTACAACCGGGCCTACCGCTGGGACCTGTGGGGTGCCGCCTGGGTGCTGCTGGACGGGGCCAGCGACGACGCGTTCGACTTCTTCCGGTGCTGGCTGATCGGCCAGGGCCGGGAGGTCTTCGAGGGCGCGCTGCACGATCCGGACGCGCTGGCGGACCTGCTGGGCGACTTCGACGAGGAGATCGACGGCGACGGCGAGGAGCTGGGCTACGCGGCGGACGAGGCCTACGAGCAGCTGACCGGCACCGTCGCCCCGGACCTGGGCATCGCCCCGGCCCCCGCGGAACCGGAGGGCACCTCGATCGACTTCGAGAACGAAGCCGTCCTCGCGGAGCGTTACCCCAGGCTCTGGGATCGCTTCAGGGGCTGATCGGCCGGGACGTGCAGGGGCGGCGCCGCGTTGGC
This sequence comes from Streptomyces camelliae, assembly GCF_027625935.1. Lineage (NCBI taxonomy): Bacteria > Bacillati > Actinomycetota > Actinomycetes > Kitasatosporales > Streptomycetaceae > Streptomyces > Streptomyces camelliae. The sequence continues at coordinate 6,588,813 of NZ_CP115300.1, read as the reverse complement.
CCGGTCGAGCGCGGCGGCCGTGCCGGCGGCCGGGCCGACCACGACCGCGGCGACGACGCAGACCACGGTCCAGGGGCTGCGCACCGCCCGGCCCCACAGGGAGACCTTTTCCTGTCGCTGTGTACGACCGCTCATCGTTACCCCACCTCCGGTCGGCTTGTCGGCGTGCGTCGACCCTAGGGGGCGGTCCTCGGAGAAGGCTGCGGGACGCCTGTGGCGTTCCTGTGGGCGGGGCGGCCCTGGAGGCGGGCGGCGGCCTCGCGGATCTCGGGGAGGCGGGCGGTGAGGGCGGCGCCGGGGCAGCTGGTCATGTAGCCGGCGTCGTGGCCGGCCAGGGCGGGCAGGGTGACGGTGGTACCGGCCTGATAGCGGCTGAGGCTGCTGCTGGAGAGCAGCCGGGTGCTGTCGCGCGGGTCGACCCCGGCGAGGCCCAGTTTCCAGGCGACCAGGGCGGCGATCGCGTCGGTCATGGCGCGGGGTACGGGGACGCCCTCGGTGAAGGTGCCGAGGGCGGCGATGCCGGCGGTGCGGTGGTTGAAGCCGAGGGTGTGGGCGCCGGTGACGGGCCGGTCGACGCCTCCGGCGCGGCCCTCGTAGATGGTGCCGCAGCGGTCCACGACGAAGTTGTAGCCGAGGTCGTCCCAGTTGCGGTCACCGGTCTGGCCGGCGTACAGGTGCCGGATGATGCTGGGCGCGTCCGCGCAGTCGTAGGAACTGGGTGAGTCGGTGTGGTGCAGGAAGACGGCGATCACCTTGTCGTCGTAGTGGGGCGGCGGCTGGTGCGGGGTGAGGGGGCCCAGCCAGACGGACCGGGGCACGATGGCCGGGCGGTGCGCACGGTAGGGCGCCGTGGCCGCCCCCGCCCCGTGCCGGTCGGCCCGCACGGTGACGGGCGCGTCGCCTCCTCGGGTGAACAGCACCAGCGCGAGCAGCGCGAGGACCCCGGGCAGACACCCGGCCAGCACCAGCACCGCCACAGGCACCCGGCCACGCCACCGCGCCCGCCCGGACACGCCTGTCTCCGGCTCCGCCTTCCCGCCCGGCGCCACGGCGGCGGCGAACGGCGGCTCGGATCCCCCGTACGGCGGCGCGAAGGCTCCGGGCAGCGGCGCCGACGGCCCGGGCGACCCGGCGGGCCCCATCAGCCCTGTCGTCCACCGCGTCCCCTGCTCGGCGGATTCCCCGGGCTCCGGCACCTCGGAGCTGCTCAGCGCCTCAGGGACCTCTCCTGCGGCCACGGGCGCCCGCCGCACCCCCCACAACGGCACCCGCCCCCCACGCAGTGGCCCCCGCAGCCCGGGCAGCAGCCCCACCCCCGGGCGTCTCAGCGTTCTCAGTCTTCTCAGTGGTCTTCGAACAGCACGCATGGTCCCACTTTCAAGGCGACACGCCGTGCCCGCGATGTGCGCTGTGCCACCTGGTGGAACCATCATCCCGGTCCGGGACGTTTCTGGGGGTACACACATACGTGGTCGGTTCGCCGCGCGGTGGTCGTCCAGATGTGGGTGACTGAATCACCGGGCCCGTCCCGTCCGTACTGAGGGGTCCGAGAGAAAGGCGGCTCCGTGGACCTGCTCGACCTGGTGCTTGTGCTGGTGATCCTCGTCTACGCGGTGTCCGGCTACCGGCGCGGACTGGTGGCCGGCTGCGTCTCCCTGGCGGGGTTCGTCGGCGGCGCGGCCGTCGGCGTGTGGGTGCTGCCGTGGGTGACCGGTCTGGTGGCGCGTGGCACGGCGGCGGCGACGGTGCTCGCGGTGGTGACGGTGCTGGTGCCCGCGGTGGTGGGCCATGGGCTGGCGGGCCGGCTGGCGCTGCGGCTGCGCGGGGAGCTGGACCAGGGGCCGCGGCCGCTGCGGGTGCTCGACGGGATGGGGGGCGCCGCGGCCAATTCCGTCGCGGTGCTGATCGTGGCCTGGGTGGCGGCGAGCGTGCTGGGCGCGGCCCCGTCGCAGATGCTGACGACGGCGATACGGAACTCGACGCTGCTCGGCGCGGTGCAGCAGTCGATGCCGCAGACGACGCCGGCGTGGTTCTCCCGGGCCACCTCGGCGCTGACCGAGGCGGGTTTCCCGCAGGTCTTCAACCCGTTCGAGAACGAGTCGACGGCCCAGGTGGCCCGCCCCTCCGGCGACAGCGTGACCCCGGCCGCGACCAGCGCGGCGAAGCTGAGCACGGTGAAGATCGAGGGTGTCTCGGGCAACGAGGGCCGCGAGGGCAGCGGCTTCGTCTACGCCACGGAGCATGTGATGACCAACGCGCACGTGGTGGCGGGCATCGACCACCCGAGCGTGCGGATCGGCGGGGTCGGGCGGTCGTACGACGCCCGGGTGGTGCTCTTCGACCCCGACCGGGACGTGGCGGTGCTGTACGTGCCGGGCCTGCGCGCCCCGGTGCTGCACTTCGACGCGAAGGCGTCGCGCGGGGACTCGGCGGTGGTCGCGGGCTATCCGCAGGACGGCGGCCTGGATCTGCAGGCGGCGACGGTGGCGAGCCGGGTGGAGGCGACCGGGCAGAACATCTACAACGACGCCACGGTCACCCGGGACATCTACGCGATCCGCTCCACGGTCCGCCCGGGCAACTCCGGCGGCCCGCTGCTGACCACGGACGGCAGGGTCTTCGGGGTGGTCTTCGCCCGTTCCACCTCCGACGCCGAGACGGGGTACGCGCTCACGGCGTCCGAGGTGGCGGGCGACGCCCAGCGCGCGGCCACGGCGACCGCGCCGGTGGACGCCGGCCACCTGGTCAGCTCCTGAGCGTTCAGGTCACAGCGTGCGGCCCATGAGCACGTCGTCGACGTAGGCGCCGTCGAGGAGGAACTCCCCCGGCTGTACGCCCTCGACGGCGAACCCCTCGGACGCGTACAGCGCGCGGGCCGGGGCGTTGTGCCCGAGCACGCGCAGGCTCAGCCGTCGCGCACCGCGTCCGCGCGCCTGCGCGACGGCGGCCCGGATCAGCGCGCGCCCGATGCCCTGCCCGCGCGCCTCGTCGGCGACGGCGAGGCCCTGGATCTGCAGGACGTGCGCGTTGGAGGCGAGCGGGGTCGGGCGGGCGAGGCGGACGTACCCGACGATCCGGCCGCCGGACTCGGCGACCAGGTAGTCCCCGGGGACATGGCGCTCGTCGAAGAACGGCCCCTCGGGCGGGGGCGAGACGGCGTGCAGGGTGGACCAGGTGGCGCGGTCGAGCAGGGCGAGGCCCTCCTCGTCGTCGGCCACGGCCACGCGTATGTACGGCTCCGGCATGGCGATCACCCTACGGCGGGCGGCCGGAGCACCTCACGGGTTTTCGCCGCGGCCGCGGGCATGCTGGGGCCATGGAAGCCATGGAACGGATGCGTATCGCGGTGGCCGGTGCGTCGGGCCTGATCGGCAGCGCCCTGGTGCGGTCCCTGACGGCGGACGGGCACGAGGTGGTACGGCTGGTGCGCCGGGCGGCCGCGAAGCCGGACGAGGTCTGCTGGGATCCCGAGGGGCAGTATGTGGACGCGGCGGGGCTGACCGGGTGTACGGCGGTGGTGAATCTGGCCGGGGCCGGGATCGGCGACCGGCGCTGGACGCCGGCGTACAAGCGGCTGCTGCGGGACAGCCGGGTGCTGGGCACGGCCGCACTGGCGGAGGCGGTGGCCGCGCTGCCCGAGCCGCCGCGGGTGTTCGTCAGCGGCAGCGCGATCGGTTTCTACGGCGACACCGGCGACCGGGCGGTGGACGAGGAGGCGCCGCCGGGCGACGGGTTCCTGCCCTCGCTGTGCGTGGAGTGGGAGGAGGCGGCGGCGCCCGCGCAGGAGGCGGGCGTGCGGACGGTGTTCGCCCGGACGGGGCTGGTGGTGGCCCGGGGCGGCGGGGCCTGGGGGCGGCTGTTCCCGCTGTTCCGGGCGGGGCTCGGGGGGCGGCTGGGCGACGGGCGGCAGTACTGGTCGTACATCGCGCTGCACGACGAGGTCGCCGCGATCCGGCATCTCATCGACACCGAGTCCCTGTCCGGGCCGTTCAACCTGACGGCACCTGAGCCGCTGACGAACCGTGAGATCACGGCGGCGATGGCGCGCGTCCTGCATCGCCCGGCCGCGTTCGCGGTGCCGGCGCCGGTGCTGCGGGCGGTGCTGGGCGAGATGGCGGGCGACGTGCTGGGCAGTCAGCGGGTGGTGCCGAAGCGGCTGTTGGAGTCGGGGTTCACCTTCGCGTTCCCGGGCATCGACGACGCGATCCGGGCGGCCTGACGTATACGATCCGGCGGCCGGAGGCATGCGATCCCGCCCGCCCGCCGTACACGCGCCGTGCACGACGTGCACGAAGGATGTCCTGCGACCTCTTGTGACCGAATGCGACCTCCATGCGACCGTGCCCTGCCCATGCGCGACTGTTCGTGACCGATCACGGCCCTAACCTCGACCCGAACTCGGGTATCCCTGGAGCCTGTTGGGGGCATGACGTCTCCACCGGCCGCGCAACCACAGGAGGGGCCTCGTGCTTGAGCCCGCGTACCAGGTGGACGTCGTCATCGTGGGAGCCGGAATCGCCGGACTCTCGGCGGCTCATCGGCTCACCAGCGCAGGAGTAACGACCGCAGTCCTTGAGGCCGCCCCTTACGTGGGCGGCCGTATGTCGACGGAGAAGGTCGACGGCTTCCGGCTCGACCGCATCGGACAGCTGCTGTCCACGTCCTACCCCGAACTCCGCACGACCCCGGGCCTGGACTCCCTCGTCCTGCGCAGCTTCGCGCCCGGTGTCCTGCTGCACCGCGACGGGCACACCCAGCGCGCGGGCGCACCGGCACCCGGCGGGAGCGCAAGGGGCGCACGGGGCGCACTCCATGCGGTGCGCGCCCTGGCGAGCGCCCCCAGGAGTCCGGCGGCGGCTCCCGGCCGGGCCGGCGCGCCGGTGGGCGGCGCGGTGGACCAGGCCCGGCTGAGCGCCGCGCTCGGCCGGATCGCCGCCACACCCGTCGAGCGCATCCTGGCCCGCCCCGAGATGCCCGCCGCCCAGGCGCTCGCCCGGCGCGGGGTCCCGGCGCGCACGATCGACGGCTTCCTGCGCCCCCTGCTCGCCACGCTGCTCTGCGACCCCGGGCTGACCACCTCCAGCCGGTGCGCCGACCTCGCGCTGCGCGCCTTCGCGAGCGGCCGGCTGTGTGTGCCGGAGGGCGGGGCGGACGTACTGCCGGAGCTGCTGGCGCGGGCGCTGCCGCCCGGCACCGTGCGCACCGGGACGCGGGTGACCTCGGTGTCCACCACCTCGGTGACCACCGCCGAGCACGGGGAGATCCGCTGCCGGGCGGTGCTGCTGGCCACGGACGCGCGGGCCGCGGCGGAACTGCTGCCGGGCCTGCGGGTGCCGGACTTCCACCCGGTGACCGTGGTCCACCACACCACCGACGAACCGGCGGCCGTCTTCGCCACCGGCACCTCGCTCCTCCTGGACGCCGACCGGGGCGGGCCGGTGGCGCACACGGCGGTGATCAGCAACGTGGACCCGAGCCGGGCGCCGGTCGGTCGCGTCCTGATCTCCTCGACGGTCCTGGGGCCGCCGCCGGAGAGCGTGGACACCGCCGTCCGCATCCACCTCTCCCGGCTCTACGGCACCTCGACGCGCCGCTGGGAGACGCTGGCCGTGCACCACACCCCCGAGGCGGTCCCGGCGATGCGGCCCCCGCACGACCTGCGCCGCCCCGTACGCCTGCTGGCCGGCCTGTACGTCTGCGGCGACCACCGCGACACCAGCACGGTCCAGGGCGCCCTGCACTCCGCCCACCGGGCCGCGTCCGCGATCCTGGCGGACCTGGGAGCGGCGGGCTCGATGCACAACGCGGACCCGGCGCCGACGCTGCCGCGCGCGGCCTAGGGGGTGTTCAGCCCGGACTCACCCCAACGCCGCCACCTTCTCCCGATACCCCCTGGCCGGTGCCGCGTCGCGATACGGCTCCAACCGTCGCTCGAAGTCCCTCACGTACTCGATCGCGCGAGCGCTCCGCATCTCCGCGGCCTGGCCGGCGGCCTCCGCGGCCAGGGCGCAGGCCTGGTCGAGTTCGCCGAGGCCCAGGCGGGCGGTGGCGAGGACGACACGGCAGAAAAGGCGGCTGCGGGCGAAGGAGGGCGCGCGGAGCTGGAGGGAGCGTTCGGCGTGCTGGGCGGCGGCCCGGAACTGCTGCAGATCCCGGTGGCAGTGCCCGAACTCGTCGGCGAGCTGGGCCTCGTCGAAGAACTTGGCCCAGTACGGCACGTCGTCCCCGGGCCGGGCCGCCTCCAGGGCGCGCTCGGCCCGCACGAGCGCCGCGGTGCACGCCCGCACCTCGCCGAGCACGCCGTGCGCCCGTGCCTCGGAGGCGTGCAGCAGCGCCTGCACGACCGGCGGAGCGCCGGTGCCGACCCCCTGCTGGGCCACCCGGGCCAGCTGCACCGCCTCCCTGCCGTGCCCGAGATAGACGGCCTGGCGGCTCATGGTGACCAGCACGTAGGAGCCGTACGCCCGGTCACCGGCCGCCTGGGCGAGCCGCAGGGCCTGCACGAAGTAGCGCTGGGCGAGCCCGTGCGCGGCGATGTCGTACGACGTCCAGCCCGCGAGCCGGGTGAGGTCGGCGGCGGCGCCGAAGAGGCGGCGGCCGGTCTGTTCGTCGTAGGCGCCGCGGAGCATCGGCTCGCACTCGTGCTCCAGGTAGCGCACGAGGGCCTGGCGGGCGTGGCCGCCGCCGAACCGGTCGTCGAGGGTGCGGAACAGCTCGCCCACCGAGCGGAGCGCGGCGATGTCGCCGCCGGTGACCTTGTGCCCGGGGACGCGCTCGGCGTTCCCGCGCGCCCGGGGCGGGGCGAGCGGCTGGGGCTTCACCGGGCCCGGCCGGGCCTGCGCGGGCACCCGGGGCGCCGGGTCCCGGGCCACCTTGTCGTCGGGCTTGCCGATCAGCCAGTCCCGGCTGGGCACGACGAGTCCCGCCGGGGTGAAGGCGATCTTGCGCAGCTCGGCGTGGCTGCCGGAGTCCTTGCGCCACAGCCCGCTGACGATGTCGACGGCCTCCTCCGGGGTGGCCGCGAACTCCAGTCCGGCGTACACCGGCGCGCACGCGTCCAGGCCGAGATCCTGGGCGGTGAGCCGGCGCCCGAGCCGGCGCGTGAACACCTCGGCGATCAGGGCGGGGGTGGTACCCCGGGGCTGCTGTCCGCGCAGCCAGCGGGTGACCGAGGTCTTGTCGTATCTCAGGTCCAGTCCGTGCTCCAGGCCGAGCTGGTCGACTCGACGGGCCAGACCCGCGTTGGAGAACCCCGCCTCTGCGATGAGCGCGGCGAGCTGGCGGTTGGGGGTGCGCTGCGCGGGTCGGTCCGTCATCTGCGGTGCGGTCTCCTGCCTACCGGGCCTGAAGTGCCCGGATTGCCTTTGAGCAGCCCATATGGCCTCACGAACGGCGCGAATGTAGCGGAGAGTGAGCAGGCGATCGCACTTTACGCCAGGCATTCATCCGATCGTGTGAGGAACGCCCGCAGGGCTGACGTATGCCGGACGGACGTACAGTGACGTGGGCGCGTTACGTGCCTGACACACCGATTGCTCGGTCGATTGCCCGGTCGTCGCTGAGGGAGGCGCTTGCCGTGAGTGAGTTGCGGTTCGTCCGCATGGGGTTCGGTGCGGATGCCGTCGATTACCAGGAGGCCTGGGACGAGCAGCGCCGGGTGCACGCGGCCCGGTTCGCCGACGAGGTCCCGGACACCGTGATCCTCCTGGAGCACCCCCCGGTCTACACCGCGGGCCGGCGCACCGCCGACAACGAGCGCCCGCTGGACGGCACCCCGGTCATCGACGTGGACCGCGGCGGCAAGATCACCTGGCACGGCCCGGGCCAGCTGGTGGGCTACCCGATCCAGAAGCTCCCCCGCCCGGTGGACGTGGTCGCGCACGTACGGCGGCTGGAGGAGGCGCTCATCCGCGCCTGCGCCGAGTTCGGTGTGGAGACCACCCGGGTCGAGGGCCGCAGCGGGGTGTGGGTGCTCGGCGACCCGGTCGAGCAGCGGCCGGCGCTCGGCGGGCTGTCGCTGGACTTCGACCCGAGGCTGCACGACGAGGAGTTCGACCCCCGGCTCAACGGCCCGGAGTACGCCCCGTCCAACGCCGGCCAGCGCCGTGAGGACCGCAAGATCGCCGCGATCGGCATCCGGGTCGCCAAGGGCGTCACGATGCACGGCTTCGCCCTCAACGTGAACCCCGACAACAAGTGGTTCGACCGGATCATCCCGTGCGGGATCCGGGACGCGGGCGTCGCCTCGCTCGCGGACGAGCTGGGCCAGGACGTCACCATCGAGGAGGTCCTGCCGGTGGTCGAGCGGCACCTGAGGGACGTACTCGAAAATGCGGAGCTGAAGCCGCGGGTGATCGAGAAGGCGTCCGCCTGAGCCGGGAATGAGGCCTGCGGTCGCGAGGTTGGCCTCTGCGGCAGGGCGTGAAGAGTACGGGCGTACGCTGGTGTGCGCCGAGGAATCGAAGATTACGCGAAGTCGAACAGCAGGGAGCCGGTCGTGTCCGCAGTCTCACCCGACGGACGCAAGATGCTGCGCCTGGAGGTCCGCAACAGCCAGACCCCCATCGAGCGCAAGCCCGAGTGGATCAAGACCCGGGCGAAAATGGGCCCCGAGTACACGAAGATGCAGAACCTCGTGAAGAGCGAGGGCCTGCACACGGTCTGCCAGGAAGCCGGCTGCCCGAACATCTACGAGTGCTGGGAGGACCGCGAGGCGACCTTCCTCATCGGCGGCGACCAGTGCACCCGGCGCTGCGACTTCTGCCAGATCGACACCGGCAAGCCCGAGGCCCTGGACCGCGACGAGCCGCGCCGGGTCGGCGAGTCCGTGGTCACGATGGACCTGAACTACGCCACCATCACCGGCGTCGCCCGCGACGACCTGGAGGACGGCGGGGCGTGGCTGTACGCCGAGACCGTGCGCCAGATCCACGCGCAGACGGCGGAGCGCGAGGGCGGCCGTACGAAGGTGGAGCTGCTGGCTCCCGACTTCAACGCGGTCCCGGAGCAGCTGGCCGAGGTCTTCTCCTCGCGCCCCGAGGTGTTCGCGCACAACGTGGAGACGGTGCCGCGGATCTTCAAGCGGATCCGCCCCGGCTTCCGCTACGAGCGCTCCCTGAAGGTCATCACCGAGGCCCGCGACTTCGGCCTGGTCACCAAGTCCAACCTGATCCTCGGCATGGGCGAGACCCGCGAGGAGGTCAGCGAGGCGCTCCGGCAGCTGCACGAGGCGGGCTGCGAGCTGGTCACCATCACCCAGTACCTGCGCCCCTCCGTGCGGCACCACCCGGTCGAGCGCTGGGTGAAGCCGCAGGAGTTCGTGGAGCTGAAGGAGGAGGCCGAGCAGATCGGCTTCTCCGGCGTGATGTCGGGCCCGCTGGTGCGGTCCTCGTACCGGGCCGGCCGTCTGTACCAGATGGCGATCGAGAAGCGTGGCGCCTACGTCGCCTCGCAGGCTGTGTGAATTCGCGCACAAGCAATTACCGGCCAGTAACGGCCGGAACCGACGCGGTCCTGACCGTCCTCGCTGATGAGGGCGTCCATCAGGGCCGCGTCAGCGTTTGGACACCCCGCATCAAGGCTTCATGGTTGTTTGACCGGTCGGACACTCCCTGGTAACACCAAACAGTGACTCTGGTATCACGCCACGTACACCATCCGCTGCCCCGAGGGGGGACCTCGAACATGCAGGCCGCGCCCGTACGCGCCACCGCCATCCCGTCCTTCACCGACGCGCTCCGCGCCGTCGAGTCGCTGCTCATGAGCGGCGGTCAGCGCACCGCCCGCCGCAACGCCTGGACCTCCGTGCTGGAGGACCGCCGCCGCGCCAAGGACCGGGTCGAGGCGCAGCGTGTCCTGGAGCAGGCCGCGGGCGGCTCCTGACGCTCCGCCCGCCTTCCGCCCCGGACACTGCCGTCGTCCGCGCTCCCGGGGCCACGTAGACTTCGTGCCATGGCGAGGAAGGAAACCGCGGCGGACGCCGCGAACGCAGGGCGACTGAAGCAGATCGCTCTCACCTACAAGATGACCCGTAAGGTCGACACGAAGATCGGCCTTGTGCTCGGGGCCGTCGGCATCGGCACCTTCGCTGTCTTCCTCGCGATCGGCTTCCTGCTCGGGCACCCGGTCTATCTGGGTATCTTCGGCCTGCTGATCGCTCTGCTGGCGACCGCGATCGTGTTCGGCCGCCGCGCCGAGCGCGCCGCCTTCGGCCAGATGGAGGGCCAGCCGGGCGCCGCGGCCGCCGTGCTGGACAACGTCGGCCGGGGCTGGACGACGACTCCGGCGGTGGCGATGAACCGCAGCCAGGACGTGGTGCACCGGGCGGTCGGCAAGGCCGGCATCGTGCTGGTCGCCGAGGGCAACCCGAACCGGGTGAAGAGCCTCCTGGCCGCCGAGAAGAAGAAGATGAACCGCATCGTGGCCGACGTTCCGGTGCACGACGTCATCGTCGGCAACGGCGAGGGCCTGGTCGAGCTGAAGAAGCTGCGCACGACCATGCTGAAGTTCCCGCGCGTGCTGACCGGCCCCCAGGTGACGGCCACCAACGACCGGCTCCGGGCGATGGGTGACCTCATGTCCAACATGCCGTTGCCGAAGGGTCCCATGCCCAAGGGCATGCGCATGCCGAAGGGCCGCTGAGGCTCAGTTCAGCGAGCGGAACTCCCGCTCGCAGTAGACCATCGGCGACCCCTCGCCCAGCCGCACTCCCGTTACCCGGCCGACCAGGATCGTGTGATCCCCGGCCGGGTAACGCGCGTATGCGGCACAGTCCAGCTGGACCGGCGCCTGCCACACCGCGGGCAGCCCGGCGGGGCTCGGCCGCAGCAGGCGGTCGGAGAACTTGTCCGCGCCCTTGGTGGCGAACCGCAGCGCCAGATGCTGGTGCTCCGGGGCCAGCACGCTCACCGCGAAGTCCTCGCAGAGCGCGAAGACCGCCGCCGAGTCGGCCGTGTCCGACAGACACACCAGGACCAGCGGCGGTTCCAGGGAGACCGAGCAGAAGGAGCTGGCCGTGAAGCCGCGCGGGGTGCCGTCCTCGCAGCGGGCGGTCACCACCACCACGCCCGACGGAAAGCGCGCCATGGCGTCCCGGAACTCCTCGGGAGTCACCCCGGCCGCCATCACATCCTGACCATCGGTCATACCGCGCACCACCCGTCCCGCGACGTCCGGCCCGGTGACCGTTCGTGTCCGGGAGGTCACCGTCACCGATCACGACTATGCCGCCGTCGCCGGTACCGGGCAACCAGAGAGAGCCGTGGGGGGCGGTACGGCGGTCAGCGGGCCGGGGTGGGGTTCTCGGCGCCGAGGGCCCAGGCGCCGTAGGCCGCGCCGGTGGTCTCGAAGGACAGGGCCACGTGGGAGGCCGCCGTGTCGATGTCCCGCCGGAACCGCTGGACGGGGTCGGACTCGAAGTGCCCCGAGGTGCCCGTGGCCCGGAAGAGCCGCTCCACGGCGGACACCAGCAGTTCCACGGCCAGCGCCAGATCCCTCGGCCCGCGCACCGCCGCCTCGGCCGCGCCGGGCTCGTCGATGCCGTCGGCCGCCCGGGCGGTGCGCCGGACGAGGAGTTCGGCGGCGTCCACCTCGGCGGCGGACCGGGCCAGGTCGATCTGCACCGACGGCTTGTCGCGGACCAAATTGCCGCGCCGGTCCAGACGCCGCCCGGTCTGCTCGTGCGCGGCCCGCAGCGCACCCCGGGCGGCACCGACCAGCGGGGCGGCGAAGGGCAGCGCGTTCACGGCGTACATCGGGACGATGTGGCAGCGGGCGTCCGTGCCGATCGCCCGGCCCTCGTGGACCGCGGATCTGCCGAGGGTCAGATGGTCGGGCACGAAAGCCTCGGAGAGGACCAGGGTGTCGCTGCCGGTCCCGCGCATGCCCAGCGTGAACCAGCTGTCCCTGACCGAGACGTCCGGCTTCGGCACCGCGAAGAACCGCACCTCGCCGCCCCCGCCGGGACGCCCGCCGCGATGCCCGTCCGAAACGGCCTCACCCGGTACGACCGAACAGGCGAGGACCCAGTCGGCGAAGTGCACCCCGCTGATGTACTTCCACTCACCGCTCAGCCGCCAGCCGCCGGGCACCCGCTCGGCCTGCCCGGCGGGCATGAGCGCTCCGGCCAGCAGGACGTCGGGGCCGTCGGCCCAGATCTCCGCCTGCCCGGCGGCGGGCAGGAACGCGGCGTACCGGCCGGCGTACGCGGCCAGCGAGGCGGCCCAGGCGGCCGAGGCGCAGCCCTCGCCGACCAGGCCGACCGCGTGGGTCAGCTCCTCGAAGCCGCCCTCGGTGCCGCCGTGGGCCGCGGGCACGAAGTGCCGGGCGAAACCGGCCTCCTTCAGTGCCTCGACCACCTCGGGCGTGAGCCGCCGCGCGGCCTCCGCCTCCTCGGCGCACCGCGCCGCGAGCTGTGCGACCCGTGGCGCGCGGGCCACGATCGCCGAGAGGCTCAGTGCCTCGTCCGTACACGTCTGTGTGCTGTCGCCGGTCATCCTGTCCGCCACCTCCACCAGAGATGGCGGCAGTCTCACCGGGTCGGGGCGGCGCGGGCCGCGTGCCGGTCCGGCGATCACCCGACCGGGACCGGGAAATTCGGACAATCGGACGAGCCGACCACCCAGGGGTGGCGGCTCAGATACGGATCTCGACCGTCTTGGCGAGCCGGTCGTGCAGCCCGCGCCCGTCCCGGTCCCAGACCAGCGCGGGGATCGCGAGGCACAGCAGGACCGTGCGCAGCAGCGCGCGCACCGGACTGACCGTGCCGGTCTCCAGGGCCACGACCCGGATGCCGAACAGGCGCTTGCCCGGGGTGAAGCCGACCGTGCCGACGGTGAGGGCGCTCAGGAGGAAGAAGATGCCGAGGGCCCAGTTGCTGGTCGCCTGGCTGTAGCCGTGGGTGATCAGGCCGTATGCGATCAGGACGCTCATCGCCCAGTCCACGGCGAGGGCGCCGAGGCGCCGGCCGGCCCGTGCGACCGAGTTCGGCCCGCTCTCCGGGAGACCGAGCTGTTCCCCCCGGTAACCGAAGTCGGCACCGGCCTCCTCCAAGGCCTCACGAGGCCCGGAGAGCCATGATCCGATGACACGCCTGTTGTCCACCCGTCAAAGGTACTGCGCCCGGTGGCGCGCCCTGTGCCGAGGGGTGCGCCGGGGCTACGGTGGACACGTGGCTGGTTAACTTCTGCGAAACAAACGGGTCACGCCCGAGAAATCACCCGTCCCTAGGGTCGAGACCAGCGTGTGCCACCGCACTGGCCGCACGAACGATCTACCACCCCGGCGAGGACGGTCGGGAGTAGGAGGAGCTGGATGTTCCAGAACGCCGACGAGGCCAAGAAGTTCATCGCGGACGAGGACGTCAAGTTCGTCGACGTCCGCTTCTGCGACCTGCCGGGCGTCATGCAGCACTTCACGGTGCCCGTCGAGGCGTTCGACCCCGACGAGGAGCTGGCCTTCGACGGATCGTCGATCCGTGGTTTCCAGGCCATCCACGAGTCCGACATGGCGCTGCGCGCCGACCTGTCCACGGCCCGGGTCGACCCCTTCCGCCGGGACAAGACGCTCAACATCAACTTCTTCATCCACGACCCGATCACGGGCGAGCAGTACTCCCGTGACCCGCGCAACGTGGCGAAGAAGGCGGAGGCGTACCTCGCGTCGACCGGTATCGCGGACACCGCGTACTTCGGCCCCGAGGCCGAGTTCTACGTCTTCGACAGCGTGCGTTTCGCCACCTCGGCGAACGAGTCCTTCTACCACATCGACTCCGAGGCGGGCGCCTGGAACACCGGTGCGCTGGAGGACAACCGCGGTTACAAGGTCCGCTACAAGGGCGGCTACTTCCCGGTCCCGCCGGTCGACCACTTCGCCGACCTGCGCGCCGAGATCTCCCTGGAGCTGGAGCGGTCCGGCCTGAAGGTCGAGCGCCAGCACCACGAGGTGGGCACCGCCGGCCAGGCCGAGATCAACTACAAGTTCAACACGCTGCTCGCCGCCGCCGACGACCTCCAGCTCTTCAAGTACATCGTGAAGAACGTGGCCTGGCGCAACGGCAAGACCGCGACCTTCATGCCGAAGCCGATCTTCGGTGACAACGGCTCGGGCATGCACGTGCACCAGTCGCTGTGGAGCAACGGCGACCCGCTGTTCTACGACGAGGCCGGTTACGCGGGCCTGTCGGACACCGCCCGCTTCTACATCGGCGGCATCCTCAAGCACGCCCCGTCGCTGCTGGCCTTCACCAACCCGACGGTGAACTCGTACCACCGTCTGGTGCCGGGCTTCGAGGCGCCGATCAACCTGGTGTACTCGCAGCGCAACCGCTCCGCGGCCATGCGTATCCCGATCACGGGCTCCAACCCGAAGGCCAAGCGCGTCGAGTTCCGCGCGCCCGACTCCTCCGGCAACCCGTACCTGGCCTTCTCGGCCCTGCTGCTCGCGGGCCTGGACGGCATCAAGAACAAGATCGAGCCGGCCGAGCCGATCGACAAGGACCTGTACGAGCTGGCTCCCGAGGAGCACGCGAACGTCGCCCAGGTCCCGACCTCGCTGAACGCCGTCCTCGACGCCCTTGAGGCCGACCACGAGTTCCTCCTCCAGGGCGACGTGTTCACGTCCGACCTGATCGAGACGTGGATCGACTTCAAGCGCACCAACGAGATCGCGCCGCTCCAGCTGCGTCCGCACCCGCACGAGTTCGAGCTCTACTTCGACGTGTGATATCGCCCCAGGTCAGAGCGAGTATCCGCTCCCCTGGGCCGTGTCTGGGCCGTCGGCCGTGTTCTTCCTCCGCTGGAAGAGCCCGGCCGACGGCCTGTTTCGGGCCCAGCACCGCGGGCCGGTGTCGAGAGCTTCCGACCGCGCTGCCGCTCAGGTCAGTGCAGCGGCTTGGCCGGGGCCGCGCCCGCACCCGGCACGCCGAATGCGGCATCAATGGCCCTGCGGGCACGGTCCTGGCTGTTCGGCATGAGGTGCGTGTACGTCCGGAGCGTGAATCCTGGGTCGGAGTGACCGAGGTACTCGGCCAGGGCCTTGATGTTCTCTCCCGAGTCCAGCAAGACCGACGCGTAGTAGTGCCGCAATGCGTGCATACCGTGTTCGCGCGACTGTTTGAACCGCTCCCCTGGAGCCCGTTCCGGAATGACGCCGGCGGCGATCAGGGCTGGCTTCCACAGGTACATGTTGAAGTAGTTCCTGTTCAGCGCCTTCCGCTCCCGCGAGTAGAAAAGCAGTTTCGCCGTGACCGGCGGTCCGTCCGGGGTCTTCCACGGCAGAGTGACGTCGATGGGGGGCCGTCGGGTGATGTGCGCGGCGAGCGCACCCGACACCACGTCGGGCAGCGGCACGTCTCGCAGCTTGCCGCCCTTGGGTGGGGCGAACACCATGTGCGGGCCGACCAGCTTGACCTGTCGCACGACGTGCACCACTCCCCCGACGAAGTCAACTTCGTCCACGGCAAGCCCGAAGATCTCTCCCTGCCGCAAGCCGCACCCGGCACCGATGTCGGCGGTCGTCGCGTACTGGATCGGGAGTCCATCCCGGACGGCGACCACCCGGTCACGCGTCCACGGCTTGATCTTCCGCCGATCCAGTTTGGGCGCCCGCACTGAGCCTGCACGGCAGGGGTTCCGGGTCAGAATGCCGTCGTCCACGGCAGCGCCGAACACAGCGGAGACGTTCGCGAAGACCGTCCGCTGATACGACGCTGCCATCCCGGAGTCTGCCAGGGCCCGTGCCCACGTGCGGATATGGGCAGGTTGGAACGCGCTCAGGGAGCGAGAACCGATGTAGGGGAAGGCGTGCAGCCGGAACCTCAGCTCCATGTTCACGATGGTGGAAGGGTCCGTGGTCTGGGACGCCAGCCACTGAGTGGCGAACTCCCTGAACGTCTCCTTGCCGGCCGACGGGTCAACGTACTGGCCACGGGTCATGTCAGCCGCGATCTGAGTTAGCCAGGCTTCCGCAAGCCGCTTCTGCTTGTCCGGGAAAGACTTGCTGCGTTCGGTCCCATCCGGCGCGACGTAGCGCGCCCGGTAGCGCAAGCCAGTCCCGTATCGGTCGGTCTTTACCCTGCTCGTCTTGCCGTTGGACGCCGTCTCGGTCTTGTACCAACGGTCTTGGATATGGCCAGCCATACGGCGGCGGTCCTCTCGACATGCAGCAGGGAGAGCCGCACATGGCGGGCTCTCCCTGCTGTCTGGGGGTGGTTGGCTACGCGGCGCCCTGGCAGGCGCTCTTGCGCTGAATGACATAGGCGCGCACGTCGGCCGGGTCGTAACGGAGGTGCTTGCCGATGCGGAAGCCGGGCGGTCCGGTGCGCTTCCTGCGCCACTGGTAGACGGTTTCGAGCGGCACGCCGAACATGTCGGCGATGTCGTCGGGGGTGAGGTAGCGGTCCGGGAGTCCGCCGCGAAGGTTGGCGCGGGGGTCGTCTCGGACGGAGGCGGGCGCGCTCACAGTCTCCTCCACGAGTTGGAAATACATTGCTCTGAGTCGCGACTCATCGGCACTCAGCGGCTCTCAGAGAGGCTCTGAGACGCGATGAGTCGCGACTCAGGCAAATGTGGTTCGGACACGTTCAGGGTGATCCCGGTGTAGGTGACCACCTGCCGGCCGTACGCGTCGCGGGGCCGCGAGCGGCTGAGCTGGGGGACCACGGAGAGCAGGTTGCGGCCGAAGACTTGCTTCGTGCCGGGGCGGACGCCGTTGTCTTCGGCCCACTCCCGCCAGACCGCCCACAGTGCGTCCACGGGGACGCTGCACGTGGGTCCGGTGGTGCAGCGTTCGCGGATGAACGCGGACGTGGGTGAGGCGGTGTCCTGCATGGTGGTGATCGCCTCGCGGCTGGATGCCGGTTCGGTGATCCGGCCGGTTCGCTGGAGGCGGGCGAGGCCGTCGAGGGCCCAGTTCAGGATCCCGGGCATCTCTGCCCTGAGCCGGTCGAACAGGGTGGGGTCCTCCCTGCCCAGCCACGACACGGTCATGTTGAGCAGCACGAACCGGCGGGCGATGACCCCGGAGGAGTCGCCGAAGTGCGGCAGCTCGTTGGACAGGATCATCAGGCGCGTGGGGAGCTTGCCGGTCCACACCTGGCGGTACTTGCGGTCGACGTCGATGGTGTCCTCACCGGAGATCGTCAACAGCCGTTCCACGACCTGGCTGTTGTCGTTGCCGGACAGCCGGGCATCGGCGATGACCGCCAGTGGCTTGCCGATCAGGGTGGACAGCCCGAAGTTCGTGCCGAGTCCGGCGAGGGTGGGGCCGGCGAGGTTGTCTTTGCCGACCAGCTCTTTCAGCACGCGGGCGATGGTGCCCTTGCCCGAGCGGGACGGGCCGACCATGAGCAGGATCTTCTGTTGGTCGGTGCGCCCGGACAGGATGTAGCCGAACCAGTCCTGTACCGCCTGGATGGCGTCCAGGTCGTTGGGCCAGACCTCCCCCAGGAACCATTCCCATGTCGGTGCGGTGGCGTCCGGGTCGTAGGCGAAGGGGACGGAGACGAAGTTGAAGAACCCGGGCCCGTGCGGCAGTAGCGCCCGGTCGCGGATCCTCAGCAGCCCGTTCTCACACGCCACGATGGGCCCGTGGTCCTGGTCGCTCGCGTTGCCGTTGGCGTCGAACCACGTGGGCGCGTCCAGGTCGGTGGGCAGGAGAGTGATGGATCCGAGCGCGTCGAGGAGGTTGCTGATTTTCGGCTTGGTCGGTGCCCAGTCGCGTTCCTCGGGCTGTCCGTCCTTGCCGGGTGCCTGGTAGACGGCGTGTTCGAGGCGCTCGTACATGCTCTTGCGTACCTGGGCTTCGTCCAGCTCCCGCCAGCAGGTGCCGGTCCAGCGCATCCACGAGCCGCGCCAGCGCCGGTAGGCAAGCTGTCCGTCCTCGGTCTGCCAGTCGGGCAGGATGCGGCGGGCGACGGCGAGCGGGTTGGAGGGTGCGGGCAGTTCCTCGGCGGTCATGCGGCGTGCTCCTTGCCGGTGGCGAGGCCGTTGGCGACGGCCCGTTGCGCGTACGGCTCGGGGACGCCGACCGCGACGGCCGCGGCCACGATCTCTTCGCCGATGGCGTCCAGGCCGCACGGTCCGGGACACTGGGTGTGCTGGGCTGCCAGGAACCGGGCCACGCCGAACGCCTGTGATCCGGCGCCGGATTCGGTGTGGGCGGTGACCATGGCGAGGCCGCGTTCCAGGCCGGTGCGGATGTAGCGCTCGGTGTGGCGGCATCCGTGGGCTACGGACCGGTCCCAGGTGGCGCGCATGGGGAGGGAAGAGGCCACCCCGGCGCGGGCGGGGGTGGCTTCTTCCTTCACCACCAGGGCGCGGGCGGTGGACGGCAGGGACGTCATGGTGCCGGTGCCGGGTCCGAGCCAGCGGGCGTAGACCATGCGGGATTTGATGTCCACGCCGGGCCGGACGGCGTTGGCGGACTGCATGGTCCCCAGGTAGAGCCAGTGCTCGCCGCGGGTGGTGGGAACGGTCCGGGTGGCCGGGAGCGTATGGCGTGCCCAGTCCAGGGCGCGGGCGTTGTCCAGGTCCACGACGGTGAGCCCGCATCCGGCGGGGTGGTAGCCGACCACTCCGGCCGCACGCCATGCCGCAGCCCAGGCGGGGGAGGTGATCACGCGGGGGTCGGTGGTCGCTGCGGCCCAGGCGTGGCACGGGGCGGGGCAGTGGCAGGTCCCTGCGCTCTTCATGTTGGGTCGGCCGCCGCAGGCCCCGTGGGTGCAGGCGTGGCAGTTGCCGAAGGGCCCCTTGCCTTCTCGCAGGGGCAGCACCGGAACGCCCGCTTCTGCCAGGGCCAGGGCGGTCCGCAAGTGGTCACGGGCGCCGAGCGGGACGCGGAGGGAGGCGCGGCTCGTCTGGGTGGTTCGGGCCGGTTGGCCCTCGCCGAATGCCGCGTGTTGGGTCATGCTGGGGGTCTCCTGATTCTCTGCGGAGGGACTGGAGAACCGGGGCGGGCGCAGGCTTGTGGTGAGACGGCGCCCGCCCCGGGCGTATCTAGAACGGCGGTTCGTCGCCCTGCCGCCGATCGCCGGCAGGGGCGGACACGCCCCGCCCGCTGGAGGCGGGGGCGGCGGTGTTCCACGGGTCGGCGGCCGGGGCGGAGGTGACGCCCTTGCGTTGGACGCGTTCGACTTTGGCCGTGGCGAACTGAAGCGAGGGGCCGATGTCGTCCACCTCCAGGGCGAGCATCGAGCGGTTCTCCCCCTGGTCCGTCTGCCAGTTGTGCTGACGCAGACGACCGGTGACGACCACGCGCGTGCCCTTGGTCAGGCTGTCGGCGACGTGTTCGGCGAGGTCGCGCCATGCGGTGCAGCGCAGGAACATCGCGGTGCCGTCCTGCCACTGGCCGGAGGTCTTGTCGTAGGTGCGCGGGGTGGAGGCGACGGAGAACTTGGCCAGCGCGGCACCGGAGGGGGTGAAGCGGAGTTCGGGGTCGTCGGTGAGGTTGCCGACGACGGTGATGGGGGTCTCTCCCACGGCCATGGGGATCACTCGCTTTCGGTGTGGGTGGGGTTAGTGCTGGAGTCGCGGTGGTCTGCGGTGACGTACAGACGGGTGCGCTTGCCGTCGCGGGTGGGGTACCGGCGCGCGGCGCCGGTCTCGAACGCAGCGGCGAGAGCGCTGCTGACGCGGTTGGCGTCGTCCGGGGTGCAGATGACGCGGATCTCGAACGTCACCGGTCCTCCCGCGCGGTGGGGAGTTCGGGCAGCCCGGCGGACTCCAGGGCGGTGAAGTCGAAGCCGGGCAGTGCGGCGCGGTGGACGAGGGCGGCGGCGAGCTGTTCGGGGTAGGCACCGCCGGCGCGGGCCACCTCGATCTGAGCGGTGGCGCGGATGGTCTCCACACGCTCGACGTGGGCGCGCTCCTCGCGACGCTCGCTCACGTGCCGCTCGTGATCGAGGGCGTCGCGCCGGTCCTGACGCCAGTGGCGGGCGGCGAAGCAGTAGGCGAGCACGGTGGCCAGGGCCCACAGCAGCACCGGCAGGGACAGGCCGTCGGAGTACCCGGCGACGCCCGCAAGGGCGAGGCTGCCAGATACGGCGTAGCCGGTGGCGGCGAGCACGGGCTCTCCGGCGCGGGCCAGGGACACGCCCCCGGCCGCGGCTCCGGCGGCGAGGACCGCCATGAGGGCGGCGTTGCCGACGGAGTGTTCGGCGCCGTTGGCGTTCCAGATCCGGGCGAGGGCGAGCACGGTCGTGGTGGCGACGGCGGGCGCGGCCTTGGGCGCGGCGGCGGTGAGCCAGTGCCGCACGACGATGGGTTCGTTCACGGGATGCCTCCGGTCAGTGGCCGAGCTGGGACAGGAACCGGGCGAAGGACGCCACCAGGTCGTGAATCGGGCCGTAGGCGCCGGTCCCGGCGGTGAAGAACCCGAAGAGGAACAGCAGCACCGCGGCACCCGCTCCGGTCGACCTGGTCTTGACGGCGAAGAACGAGGCGATGCCGAACAGCAGCACGGCCGAGATGGTGAGGGTCACCGCGACACCTCCGGGCGGGTGTCGGTGCCCGCGCGGTAGATGCGGGCCCAGCGGTTGTAGAGCCAGCGGCCGGCGCGGATGCGCTTGCCGGTGGCGTGGCAGCGGCGGCAGTCCTTGCCGCGCTTGAGCCGTCCCTTGCGGTCGGTCTTGAGCTGGTGGCCCATGCCGCGGCACTTGCGGCAGTTGCCGAACGGCGATGCCGCACACAGCCCGACGTAACTCAGAGTGACTATGAGCAGGCAGGCGATAGCGAGGAAAATGGGGGTCACAGGGGCCCTTCCAGGCGGTTTTCAGGGGTTTCCGCAGGTGGGCCGCTAGCTACTAGCGGCCTGATCGGAGTGCGGATGGGGCGATAGGTGCGGTGCTAGGTCTAGCGGTGCACCCTGCTAGACCTAGCACCGCGTGACGGTCAGCCCGCGTCCCGCTTTCCGTCACGCTCCGCAATCGCGGCCGTGATGCGGGCCCGCTCGATGCCGCGCCGGTTGGCGCCCTTGCCGGAGTCCGTCTTGCCCCACACCTGCAAGGTGGGCACGCCGTGCGGCTTGAGCATGTAGGCGAGCTGTTCGGGCTCCCACCCGGCGTAGACGTCGGGCCGCAGCTCGGCGAGCCGGGCGACGACCGTTTCGGACCACACCTTGGGCTCCTCGGACGGGACGACGGCGAGGATGTCGGCGAGCAGGTCGTACCGGGCCGACTCGCTCACCTCGGGCTCGTGTCCGAGGGCGTACCCGGCGAGCGTTCCGGCCACCTCGCGGGCGCCGCGGGCCCGCAGAGCGATGTTCTCCGCGGCCACCGCGTCCACGAACACGGAGCGGACGATGCGGGCGTCCGCTCCCTCGCCGACGAAGTAGCAGATGCCCTTGTCGGCCCAGCTGAACATGGTGGCCCGCACGCCGCGCTTGTAGCTGGACGTGCCGAGCACCATGTCGTTCTCCAGCTGGCCCATGACCTTCAGGCACCAGCGGGCCGACGCGTTCGCGGAGATGCCCGTGGGCAGCGACTTGGCGTCCGGGCGCTGCGTGGCCAGCAGCAGCACGATCCCGGTGGCCGGGCCGCGCTTGACCAGGTCGGTGCAGATCTCCTCGAACTCCGCCCCGTACTTGGGGTGTTCGAACCACTTCTGGCACTCGTCCACCCCGATCACGATCGGGTGCAGCCCGAGCGTGGGCATGTTCGCCAGCTCGGTGGTGACCTTCGACTCCGGGCAGATGTCCCGGGGCAGGGAGCGGATCACCTTGGCGCGGCGGCGCAGCTCGCCGCGGACCTCGCGCATGTCGGCGAGCGCGTATTCGAAGTCCTCCTCGTCCTCGCCGGCGCGGTGCCGGTAGGAGACGGCGTCGCCGACCGGGTCCAGGTCGCCGGTGCCCTTCATGTCGTAGGTGTGCAGCTCGGCGCGCGGGTCCAGGGCGGCGATCAGCATGAGCAGGCGCAGAAGGAACGTCTTGCCCATGCGGGGGATCGCGCCGATCACGCCCGCGATGTACATGAGCGTGACCTCGACCCAGCGTCCGCGCTGGTCGGTGGAGAACGCGGCGGGCTTGAACAGGTCCACCGCCCCCGACTTGGCCAGCGGCCACACCGGCGCCGGGGTCTTGGACATGTCCTGATCGCCCACCCACAGCACCAGGCGGCCGGTGTGCTCGTCCGGGACCGACTCCGGCCACACGCACCCCAGCGGGCGGCGCAGACCGGACGCGAGCCGCTCGCGGCGGTCCATGACGTCGGTGACGGTCACGCCGTACGGGAGGTCGCCCTCCGCGCGCCAGCCGGGGCCGTCCCGGGTGATCGGGGCGGTGAAGGCGAAGCCGTCCCGGCCCTTGCCCTGCGCCTGGTTGATCGCCGGAATGCCCAGCGCACCCAGCGCCCGCAGCACGATGTCACTGGTGAGCTTGGGCGCGTCCGGCAGTTCCACAGCCTTGTGGATGACCGGGGCGTCCGCCTTGCGGCCGGCGTAGCCGAGCGCCATCACGACCGCGCTCACCGACACCGCTTGAAGCCAGTCGGGGGCGAGCACGTAGATGGCCAGGGCCGCGCCGACTCCGACGAACAGGGCCAGCACCGCCACCAGGGTCCGGAGCCGGACCCGGCCGTCGCGCTGCCGCGACAGCTTCAGGTACTCCGCGGCGTCCTCGCGGCGGACCGCGGCGAGTCGGACCGGTTCGCCCTCGCGGTCGGCCACCCACCGCATGGTGCCGCCGATGAACCGGGCAGTACCAGTCGGCGCCTGGAGGGTGAGGCGGGCGGCGTAGACCGGGGCCCGCAGGGCGTGGTACCCGGCAGTGTGCGCGTAGTGGCGGGCCACCCACGTCGCGGCGGTCCGCAGCTCGGCCATTGAGCGCAGCCACACCGGGACGACCGCCCGGCGCCGGGCACCCGCGAGCCGACCGAGGTAGCCCGGACCGGTGACGGTCGGGGTCGGCTGGTCGACCATCACGCGGACGGTCGGGTCGGCCGATTCGGCACCCGACCGAGCCGCGCCGGAGTCGGGCGACCGGTCGACATCCGGTCGGGCAGTCGGGTCGGCCGACTCGGAGCGGGCCGACCGGGCCTTGTCGAGGTCGACCACCTCTCCCCCCGAGTCGGGGCGGGAGTCGGCGGCCATCTCGGCTTCGAGTCGGTTGAAGAGTTCGTTGTCGTCGGGGTGGTTCACTGAGGTTCCTTCCACTTTCGGGTGTGAGGGAGAGCGGGCCCGGCCGTCGCTGTAGGAGGTGGGCGGCCGGGCCCGTGGAGCGATGGTGAGTGCTGCGGAGAGCAGGACAGGGGGCGCATTCGTGCCCCCGTCGGCGCGGGTCAGCGGCCGTGCCGCTCGCGGTTCTC
This sequence comes from Streptomyces camelliae, assembly GCF_027625935.1. Classification (NCBI taxonomy): domain Bacteria; kingdom Bacillati; phylum Actinomycetota; class Actinomycetes; order Kitasatosporales; family Streptomycetaceae; genus Streptomyces; species Streptomyces camelliae. Next base: position 6,565,520 of record NZ_CP115300.1, on the reverse strand, counting down.
CGCGTGGCTGAGCTGGGACGGTTCGGTACGCTCGCCGTCGGCCCAGCAGAACGGGCGGATGCCGTCGGCGGCCTTGAAGACGCGGATGGCAACGCCGTGCGGGGCGTCCGGCAGGGCGTAGACGCGTCCGCTCTCCAGCGAGGCCAGTAGTCGGGCACCGTGGTGCTCGCACCCGTCGGCGCCGGCGTTGACGGCGTCGAGCACGGTCACCACGGCCGGACCGACGCAGTCGGTCGGGTCCTCGGGGTGGGCAGCGGGGCAGCGACGCTCCACGCTCACCACCAACTCGACTTCGTCTTGGGCACGATGTAGGGGCAGCCGTTGACCATGTGGTCCACGCACTGCGGGCAGTCCTCGCGGGGCCGCAGCTTGCGGTGAATGCTGCGGTCGTAGGCGTGCTGCCAGCACTGCGGGCACTCGCCCGGAGGCGTCTGCTGTGCGGCCACGGTCACCACCACCCCGAGGACTTCTTGGCGGCCTTGGCGGTGGCGGCCTCGTGCACGATGCGCTGCCGCTCGGTCTGAAGCGCGGTGATCTCCGCGGACAGCCGCGTCTCGGCCGATCCCCACGCGGTCTGAAGCTTCCGTTCGGCGCGCGCCGGGCTGTTGCCCCGGACGACCTTGTAGGAGCCGCCGGCCAGCGCGGCGAGGACGGCGCGCCGCTCGCGGCCATTCAGCGGCCACATCTCGCGCTGTTGGACGGCCTTGAGCTTGCGGGTGGTCTGCTGGATCTCGCGGTCCAGGCGGCGGGTGTCGGGCTTGGCCATGGTCAACCCCTCCTCGGGGCGGTGTGTCGTCCGGCGGGCGCACGGCCCGCCGTGAGCAGATGGGGTCACAGGTCGAACAGGCCCGGCGCGTCGCCGACCGGGGCCGTGGCGCTGGCACGGCGGGCGGCGGCGGTGTGGCAGTCCGGGCACCAGGCGCGCAGCGCGCCAGCGGGGAGGCGGGCGGCGGCGACGTCGGAAGCGAGCGGGTCGGCGGGCGCGGCCATGAGCCGCACCCGGCGCCCGTGCTTGCTGGTGTAGTGGTCGTGCTCGTGCGGGCACCTGCCGTCGCCCTTGGCGTGGGGGTTGCCGCACTCACCCGCGCACTGGCAGCGGTAGCCGGCCGCCTCCATCACCGTGCGGAAGAGCGCGGCGCCGACGATGGGCTGTGACTTCACGCCGCTGCCCTCCCCCACGCCGGAGGTTCGGACCGGCTGAGCAGGAGGCGCAGGGCGGCAACGGCCTGGGGAGGCACCACGCCGTTGCCGAGCGCCTTGAGCTGCGCGGTGCGGGACAGGCCGGGGACGGCGGTCACGTGGCCGTCGTCCAGGGCCATGAGCCACTCGACGAACGGCGGGTTCAGCCGTCCCAGAGCGTCAGTTGGCCCGGGGGCGGGGCGGCCGATGACCTGCGCCCACCTCTCGATCGCGGTGGTGTACTCGCCCCAATCCGGTGAGCCGCCGACGGCAGCGTGAGGTCCCCCTTGCTGCCACGCTGATTCGGGCCGCCCTCCTCCCCGTCCGTCGCACGCGGAGTCGGCAGCAGCGAGCCCACCTCGGCAGCCAGGCTCTTGCCGTGCGTCCCGGCTTCCTGCGACGGCGACCGCTTGGTCTGCCGGTTCTCGTTCGCCGACGCCCGCGGGGTGGGCAGCAGTGCCCCGCTGAACGTCAGGTCCGTCAGCGTCGGTGAGCTGCTGCGAGGGTTCCGGGCCGTCGCCTGACGGGAACCCTTGGAGTCCCCGACCAACGGCGTCGGCAGCAGGGAGACGACGTGCCGCAGGTTCATCCCGCCCTGTGCCGCGTGCCCCGCCCCCGTCGCCTCCGAGGTCGACGGCGTCGGCAGCAGCGAGCCGACCACGGTGGGCAGTTGCCCGCTCTGCCCACCGCCGCGCCAGTCCCGGGCCGCCGGAGTCGGCAGGCCAGGCATAGAAGAACAGGCGGTTGCGCCGGTGGGCGGCGCCGATATCCGACGCGCGTACACAGCACCAGTCCGCATCGAACCCGAGGGCGGCAAGGTCTCCAAGGACGGTGTCGAAGCCGAGTGAAAGGTGACCTGCGACGTTTTCAAAGACCGCGAGGCGGGGTCGTAGAACCCCAAGGGCGCGGGCGATGTGCGGCCAGAGGTGCCGGGCATCCTTGGTCCCCTTCCGTTTGCCCGCAGTGCTGAACGGCTGGCACGGATAGCCGCCGATGTAGATGTCGACCGGTTCGACGCCGTGCCAGTCCAGGGCGGTGATGTCCCCGAGGTTCGGCACCTTCGGGTGGTGGTGGGCGAGGATGAGCGAGGCGCCGGGGTCGTTGTCCGCCACCCACGCCAGCTCCCCGCCGAACACGGCTTGGACGGCGATGTCCAGGCCGCCGTATCCGGTGCAGACCGAGCCGATCCGCGGGGCGTTCATGCCGCCACCCCCACGACCGGGGCGTCCGTGCGGGCGCCGGTCCGTCCGGCGCGGCGGCCGGTGACAGTGGCGAACAGCCGGCCGAGCCCCGCGCGCCGGGTCCCTGCGCGTGCCTGCTTGGCCGCGTACATCGCCTCATCCGCCCGCCGCAGCAGTCCGGACAGGTCGTCGCCGGGGAAGTCCGCGGCGCGCACCCACCCGAGACTGACCGTGGTGCGGACGGCCGGGTCCTGGCCGTCGACCGGCCGGGCCAGCACGCCGTGAAGGACGGCGAGCAGGTCACCGGCGGTGCCGTGGTCGTCGATGAGCACGGCGGCGAACTCGTCGCCCCCGAGTCGCCCGGCGACCCCGGAGCGGCCGACGTGGTGGGCGAGCCGGTCGGCGGTCGCCTTGAGCAGGGCGTCACCGGCGGCGTGCCCGTGGGTGTCGTTGATGTGCTTGAACTTGTCGACGTCGGCGAGGACGACGACCGCGCGCGGGTCCTTGAGCAGGGTTGTGGCGCGGCGGGTGAAGCCGTCGCGGGTGCGTAACCCGGTGAGCGGGTCACGCCGGGCGGTGTTCAGGCAGCCGCGCAGCCACCACACGTGGACCGCCCACCCGACGGCCAGGGGCAGTACGGACAGCAGGACCGTGGCCAGGGTGTTCACGCGGCCACCCCCTCAGGGGCGCTCTCCGCCTCGTTGACCGGGGCGGGGGCGGCGTACAGGGGGTACGCCGCAGCCCGCTCGTCGAGCAGGGCGTCACGCACCTGCCGGGCGGGACGGGCGCCGCAGTGCAGCGCCTTGCGCAGCGCTTCGGCGTTGATCTCGCCGTTCGTCCAGTCGGCCGTGATCCTGCGTGCCTCGGCGAGCAGTTCGGCCGCCGTGCGCTGTGGCGTCTTGGCCTTACTCCTGGCAGGCCGCTTGCGGGGCGGCTTCGGCGCCACCTGCTCCGGCTCCTCCGGGACCTGTTCCGGCTCCGGCGTCGGGGCGGGCTTGATGTCGGCGGCGGCCGGGGCGAGTTCTCCCAGTCGCAGCAGGACGCGTTCGCGACGCGGGGTCTGGCGACGCCACGTGCGGCCGTAGCGCTCCCGCAGGTCCGCGCGGGCCAGCAGCCGTTCCCTCTCCAGCGCGAGGGCGTCGGCGTAGGAGGTGACCTCCCACAGCGTCATCCGACGCCACAGAGCAAATGTGGAGCCCGGGGCCAGCAGCCAGCGAGAGAACCGGATCTTCTCCATGCGCCGACCGGTGACGGCGCCGATGCGGACGGCGTAGACATGGGCGCCGATCTCGGAAAAGACCACCCACAGCAGCGGCATCGTGCCGTGCGCCACCTTCGCCGACAGAGAGTGCCCAGCGGCGACGTTCAGCCCGCAGGTGACCAGGGTGAGTACCCAGGGCACGAACCGCACCCACGCCAACGCCATGTCCAGCCGGATCAACAGCAGGTTGGCCAGGGTGAACACCGGAATGGCCACGTCGATCGCGATGGGCAGGATGTGCGGCTGAGAGAAGCCCCAACGGGCAGCGGCGAGAGACACCGCGTCGAAGGAGGAGACCAGGCCCAGGACGCCGACAGCGGCGGCAGCGAGCGCGCCGACACCGGCAAGACCCATCTCCGGCTTCGTCAGCGGCGGGACCGCCGGACGTTCCGCGGTCTGTGCCGTTTCGGCGGCGTTCATGCCGCCGCTCCCTTTCGCGACGGCCGCCGGCGCCCGGCCGGGCGGGTCAGCGGGACGACGTTGAACAGCTCAGGGGCGTGCGCCTCGATCACCTCGGCGACCACCCGGCTCACGTCGTCCGGAAGCTCGGGGTTCTCGGCGAGGATGTCGCGCGCCGCGTCCAGACGGGCCGCGCGCTCCTCGTCGGTCTCGCCCTCCACCCCGAGCCACAGCTCAGCCGGGGTGCCCAGGGCCAGTTCGATGAAGTCGTTCACGGAGACGGCCTGATGACCGCCGATATACGTGCGCATGGGAGGGCTCCTGATACGGAGGGACTGGGAGCCGGAGGGACCGCAGGCGTGTGGTGAGACGGCGACCACTCCGGAGTCCCCTGCCGCGAGCGCGGCGGGGAGAGTGCCCCGGGCCGGATTCGATCCGGCAGCGTCATGCCGGGACCGGGGCTGGATGTTCCGGGTTGGAGTTGGAGGCGCTGGCGCGGTTCGATCAGCCGGTGATGCGGATGTTGCGAGCGGTCTTGCGCCGGCTGGCGAACTCGCGACCGATGGCAACCTCGGCCTCATGCCGGGTGACCATGAAGTGGTCGAAGGTCGCGGTGTCGGAGACCTCCTCCGTCTTGCCGGTGTCCAGGTCGGTGACGGTCGCGGTGAAGCGGTAGGTACGGTTCACGTCAGGCTTCTTCCTGCTTGGCGGATAAGTGGCGGCGTGTGCCCCGGGCCGCGTTCGACGCGGCGCCGTCACGAGGGAAAGCCGGCCGGGAGCCGGACCCGGCCTTCGACCATCGGGGCGGCTGGAATCAGCGGCCGGTCAGGACCGCGTGCGGATGGGGGCGGGGCGGACGGACGGGAAGCGGCGGTTTCGTCTTGCCGTGCTCGGTGTCGGCCATCAACGGCCGCCCTGGGCACGGGCGTTGTCCTCGCTGCGCTTGTTCGCCTCAGCAGCCTTCCGGGCCAGTTCCGCCCGTTCGGCTTCTGTCAGACTGGTGACCACAGGTGCCTCCTCAGTAGGTGCCTGTACGCGGTCCTCCGGGGTGCCACCTGGGGGACCGCTCTGGTTTCTCATCAAACGGGCAGGCCACCGACGTGATGCCGGCGCCCTGCCCGCATGACGAGTGACGGGAAAGCCCGTCACTGTCGTCTCGCGGCTTCCGTCTGCGCCTTGCTCCGCCTCCTTTGGACGGCGCACGGTCACCGCGTCACTCAGTCGTCACTCGCTGAGTCGATCTCCCTGGAATGGCTACCTGTCATGGACCGGGTGCAGCCCAATCACCGGGATCCCCGCCGATCCGATCCCTGGGTCCACGCCCGAGGGTCAGACCAACGGCTTAGCCGATGACACCGATCGATCCGTGAAGACGACGGACTTTTACGTCTCCCCTACCGCTCGAACCGCGTGTAAGCGGGTCCGGCGGGGACGTTCGTGGCGCGTTTTTGCAGGTCAAGCACTTGCAGGCACGGCGAGGAAGTCCTTTCGGGCCTCTCGTTCCGGCGTGATTACAGATTGACCTAGGTCAATCTGACTGTCAAGCGGGTCCACCGAAGGATCAGAGATTGACCTAGGTCCGGCTACTCTCGATGCCATGGACCAGAGCCCCGAAGCGCCCAAGCAGACGCCCACGGCCAAGGAGATTGCGGCGCAGTTCCGCGAGAAGATCACGGGCCCCGACCGCGAGTACGAGCCGGGCGATCAGCTGCCAGCCGCTCGCAAGCTCGCCAAGGAACTTGGCGTGCAGCTCATGACCGTTCAGAGCGCGTTCGGTCAGCTCCGTGACGAGGGGTTGGTTCTCACGCAGCAGGGCCGCGGGACGTTCGTCCGCGATCCTTCTGTGCCCCTCGGTAGCGAGCCGGGCAGTAGCCCGGCGTTCACTGCCCTGGCCACGGAACTCAGCACGATTCATGACGCCCTGCGCCAACTTGGCGAGCGGCTTGATCGCCTTGAGCGGCTTGTCGGTAGCGAGACTCCACCGTCGCCGTGAGTTCGTCCGCGCGCCTCAGCAGTCGTTCGACCTTGGCGCGGGCCTCGCTCAAACTCGCTTTGATCAAAGCGAGTTCGGCGGGAGTGGGTCTGATGCAGGTTTGGGTGACAGGTTCGGTTACGCAGCCTGGAGGGCCGGTGTGGTCATGACGGTTTCGTATTCGACAGGTGTCAGCCAGCCGAGCGAGGCCTGTCGGCGGCGTCGGTGGTAGGTCCTCTCGATCCAGGTCACGATCGCGATCCGCAACTCCTCGCGGGTGGTCCAGCTCCGGCGGTCGAGGACGTTCTTCTGCAGCAGACTGAAGAAGGACTCCATGGCCGCGTTGTCGCCGGCCGCCCCGACTCTCCCTATCGATCCGACCATCCGGTGGCGATCGAGGGCCCGGACGAACTTCCGGGACCGGAACTGCGAGCCGCGATCGCTGTGCAGGATGCACCCGTCGACGTGTTCCCGTCGGGCCACGGCGTTGTCCAGGGCGGTCACGGCCAGGCGGGACTTCATCCGCGCGTCGATGGAGTAGCCCACGATCCTGTTGCTGAAGACATCCTTGATCGCGCAGAGGTACAACTTGCCTTCGGCGGTGGCGTGTTCGGTGATGTCGGCGAGCCACAGCCGGTTCGGGCCGGTCGCGGTGAAGCTGCGGCTCACGAGATCGTCGTGCACCGGCGGGCCGGCCTTCCTGCCCCGGCCACGCTTCTTGCCGAACACGCTCCACCAGTTGTTGTCCCGGCAGATCCGCCACGCGGTCCGGTCCGCCATCCGAGCCCCGGCACTACGCGCTTCATCGGCCAGGAAGCGGTAGCCGAATTCCGGGTCCTCGCGGTGAGCGTCGAACAGTGCGTTCGCGCGGTACGCCTCCTCCAGTACGGCGTCGGCCATCGGCTTGTCGAGCCAGCGGTAGTAGGGCTGTCTGGCGAGCTTCAGCACCCGGCACGTCACCGTGACGGGCACCCCGTCCACGGCCAGCTCTTTTACGAGCGGGTAGATCCTTTTCCCGGCAGATGCGCCTGCGAGAGATATGCCGCGGCCCGGCGCAGGACCTCGTTCTCCTGCTCCAGCAGCTTGATCCGCCGACGCGCTTCCCGCAGTTCCGCGCTCTCGTGGCTGGTCACCCCGGGCTTGGGCCCGTCATCGATGTCCGCCCGGCGCATCCACTTCCACAACGTCATCGGGTGGACCCCGAAATCGGTGGCCACCTGCTCGACCGTGACACCCGGGCCGCGGTTCCTCGCGACTCGCACGACGTCTTGGCGGAACTCTTCCGGATAGGGCTTGGGCACAGCGACATCCTTCCCACCCGCCCTGCAGGGCAAGCCAGTTCAGATGTCACCCGATCGTGCATCAGACCCAGTCATGCCTTCCAGCTCGCCGCTTTGCTCATTGATCCCTGACATGCCAATGAGCATGTGGCCCGGAACGGCAGAGGACCCGGACAGACTGTCCGGGTCCTCTTTCCTTGCAGGTCAGACGTGTTGACGAATCGTCATCGGGTGGCCGCATCCACTGTGTCGAGCACTGCCGACCAGGGGAGCGGGCGACCCGCCGGCGCCTCCCGAGGCTCGTACAGCGGCCATACATCCGGGCCGTAGACGACATGCACGCCCCCAGCCCGGAGGGTGTCGATGTGGTGCTGCCACGCCGGATGGCGAGCGTGCGCCGCGTTCACCCGGGGGAAGACGACGACCGGCAGGCCTAGGGTGCCGATGGCCTCGCCCACCTGTGTAAGGGCCTGGTTGTCCATCAGGCCGGTCGCGAGTTTGGCGATCATGTTCGCCGACGCGGGAGCGACGACATAGCAGTCAACCGGCGGGTGCGGGCGGGCCTCGCCGGGCAACCGCGGCTCATCGCGAACGGGCAGGCCGGTCAGTTTCTCCAGCCGCTCCGCCTCGCCACTGAGCCTCAGCCACTGAGCCGCGGTCGGCGTGAGCGTGATGGCCACCTGCCAGCCGCGTTCCATGGCGGGCTCCACCAGGCCCGTGCGCAGGGCCTCCACGCCTCCAGCTGCGGACCCGACGACCCCGAGCACTCCACGCTTGACTGAACTCACTGCACCGCCCTGCACCGCTGAGCCATCACGAACACTTCGGATGAGCGCGAGCCACCAGTGACCGGAGACTGTTTGATCAGGTCCCGCAGCGTCTCGCGCACCCTGGGATTGTTGCGCACGAGCTGTGGCGAGGTGCGCTCAGCCGTCCGAAGCTCCGTGAACGCCTCATCGCCCTGTCCGACGAGCGAAAGGGCGCGCGCGTAGTCGATCCGGTGCGAGACGCTGCGTTCCTGCGGCATGTGGTCGACGTTGATCCGTCCGTGCTCCACCACGTACGAAACGTTGTCGAGGTCCAGCTCAACGGACAGACGGTGAAGCAATACGTTCGTCGGCCCAAAGCCGGTCTGCCAGTAGTTCTCATCCGACCCGAGATCGTCCGCGAGTTCTTCGGCCCGGTTCAGCAAGCCGGTCGCGGTGGGTCGGTCCTGGTGACGTGCTGCCGCTACGGCGGCGCGTAGGTGGATCATGCCCAGCAGGCTCAGCGCCACGGGGTCGCTCTCGGTGACCCGGGAGGACAGCCATGCGGCGGCCGTGTTGCCCAGCTCCAGCGCGTCGTCATACCGGCCGTTTGCCAGTAGGGCGTGTGTGCCGGAACGTGCGGCCGATGCCAGTACCAGGGGATCGTCTGACTCGTCAGCGGCCCGCATCGCACGCTCGGCGGCAAGCCATGAGATGTCTGACTCACCGATCTTTGCGAGCGTCGTAGCTGCGAGGTGGTGTGTGCGAGCCGACACCGCCCAGCAGTCGCTACGGTCGTCGCCGCGGCGTGCCGCTCGCTCTTCAAGTTCCTGAGCGGTCTGCAAGAGCGCCGGGAGAGCCGCGATGACGCTGCCGAGCCGCCCGCCCTGGTAGTCGTTCCATGCTTGCTCCACGCGCATGGCCACGGGGGCCGGCGTCGGAAGCTGCGCATCGGCTTCGGGACCGAAGAGCAAGCGCGACAGACGCCGCGGGCTCATGAGCGCGTCGCGTACGGCCGGGACGTCGTCCTGCTGCCTCTCGTCTTCCATGAGCACGGTCTGACCGAGCAGGTCCCCGAGGGGCACGCGCAGGATGCGCGACAGCTCGGCAAGCATGTCGATACGCGGCGGTTTCCGGCGCCCCGTTTCGATCTTCGCCAGCCAATCGGTGCTCCGGCCGACCAGGCCGGCCAAGACCTCTTGCGTGTAGCCGCGACGCTTGCGGTAGAACGCGATCCGCTCGCCGATGCTGAGGTGATCTCCAAGACCACGCATTGCGTGCTGCCTCCTGCTGGTTGGGGGCTGGTTTCACGGTACCCAGGTGGTCGCGAGGCTGGTAGTTGGCCTCGGTCAGCGCTTGGTCAGAACCAGGGGCAACGGATAGACGTCAGGAGACCCGGACACTGTGTCCGGGTCTCCTGAGGGTTGCGAACAGCCAGAACTTCTCTACTCCATCAAGGCAACTCGGTCCTCCAGCGGCAGCCGCCACGGCCGGCCACGCTGAACGTCACCGCCGCGACGCCACTCCCACGCCACCCCGCCGATGCCCCAGCCAACGCACCAACCGCCTCACCGATTCCGGGACAACCTAACGGCAGGTTGTCCTACTCTGCGTAGAGCCAACGCGTCTTAGCGCGACGACGCGGACGGATTGGCGGCGTTGCGGCAGGCCTCACGGAAGGTTCTTTGCGGTGAAGCTATTTATGGACGAGTCAGGAAACGGAAACACCTCCCAGCCGCTGATCGTCGGCGCAGTTGAACTGGGCGAAGATGCAGATGACATAGAGCAAAGAATTAAGGATTTGCATGCAAGGCTATCCGCGAAGAGCAGCTTGGCCGGACTTACCAGCTTCGAAGAATTTCGCAGGAACGGCTTTCACAGCTCGACCGATCCACTAGAGGTCTCCGGCCCATTTCTAGAGCTCATGCGGACCATCTTCTTTAGGTCATACATGGTCGTAACCGATCGAACAGGCGTCCTTGGCGACACGGAATCCGGACTGATCGAGTACATGTATGTGAAATTGCTGAGTGATCTATTGATCCGCCATCGACATGAATCTGAGTTGCTTTGCTATATAGAGCAGAGCGAGGGAATGGCGGCAATTATTCGCCGACTTCCCGGTAACGTCGTCAGGCAGGCCTACAAGACGATCGGCGAAGCCGCACCGTTGCCGCAGTTGAATATCACAATGGTCGCTAAGAGTGACTACATGTCTACGGCCATCATCGACTATGTCATGGCGGCAGTAAGTAGATGGATCCAAGCGGACTGTACCACAAAACCGAAAGATTGGGCCTATAGGGCATTCCGCGAGCTTGAGCCGTCCATTTCCATGCTCTATTCATTCGAGCACGGTCGCATCTCTAGCCGGAAGGACCCACTTCATTGATGTATGATACGATCGCGTGCGAGGTAGGGTCGCGGTCAACATTGTGCGCGAGTTCGCGTGCGTTGCATGATAGTCCTTGCATGGGAGTGCGGCCCTACCTCCTGATGTCCCACCACAGGGGGGCCCGTGCCGTACTCGGTTGACGACTTGGCAGAGCAAGCCGGCGTATCGGTTGAAATTCTAGAACGGCTGTCTTTGATTCTCCCTGCGGGTGCCGGGCGTATCTATGACCAGCGGATATACCGCAAGAAGCACGGCGGCATACGAGAAGTATTTAATCCGAAGCCGCCATTCGACGCCGTCAGCAAGAATTTGCACCGGAGTTTCACAAGCCGGTTGTCGTATGAGGCTCCCGACCATGTTCACGGATTTGTTCGCGGGCGTTCTACGATCAGCAACGCCAGTCAGCACCTGGCAAAAGCGTGCGTACTGCGCATGGATCTTGAGGATTTCTTTCCGTCGATTGACGCGGCAAAAATAAAGGCCTCATTGCGGGAGCAAGATTACGAAGAAAAGGCCGCCGACTTTGCTGTCAATCTCGTCACTATCGGCGGCAAGCTACCGATCGGACTTAGTACGTCGCCCCTCTTGTCTAACTTGGCCTTCCTGAGCACAGACCGCTCCCTCGCCGAGTATGCACAGTCGGAGGGTCTGTCGTTTACGCGTTATGTAGACGATCTCACGTTCTCTGGCGATGTCACTGACCGCCATTCAGTGGATATCGCTCAAATCCTCGACGACGCTGGCTGGTCGGTGAACACGCGCAAAACCGCTTTCATGCGCCGCGGCGGTCCACAATATGTCACCGGCTTGTACGTCGGCGAATCGGATAGTCCGCGGATTCCGCGTCAGGTAAAGCGTAAGATGCGATGGATCTTGCACGTGATATCGAAATTCGGTTACTACACCTACATGACAGAGTTCGGCGGCGCGGAAGAGGTGATGCTTCGGCGTCGTCTGTTGGGCTGGGCATGCTATATCGCCGCAGTCGAGCCAGACGTAGGCTACCCACTACTGCGGGCATTCGATGAGCTGGTTCCGGACCCGGATCAGGATATATACGATCTCCTCTAGGTCTGCCCCATCACCGGGCCGTCTGTGGGCCGTCCGAGGGTGGCCAACGACTACCAACAACGACGAACAACGACAGCGTCCTCGCTGGTCACAGCGGCCCCTTGAACAGGGCCCCAAGGTAGCGGCGCTGCATCATCACTTCTTCGACGTGTGACAGACGCGGCCGCACGGCACAGGGAAACCCCTCGGCTCTCCCCACGGAAGGGAGAGGACCGGGGGGTTTCCCCATGTCCGGCCGCTTCCGCCGGGGCGGGGACGTCGCGCTGACGGCGGTCCGGCAACCATTCCCGCTTCCCAGACTTCCTCCTTTCGGGGGATCATCCCTCCTGACCCTTGACGGACGAGAGAGGTTGAACGGGGATGACGGAACAGGGCGACTGGGAACGGGAGTTCGATCACCGGTGGGCCGAATCCGCCGCGCACAAGGAGCCCTCGGCGCGGGCCCGGATGCTGGCCGCGCGCTGGCGGGAGAATCCGCCGGACCCGGCGCCCTTCCGCGCCGACCCGGAGCCGGTACGGCGCCGGGCAGGGTCCTGGGCATCGACCGCCGTGGTGGTCGGCTGTGTGGTCGCGGTGATGGTACTGATCGGATTCGTGCAGTTTCACTCTGCGCACTAGGGGCGGCGCTCACAGGTACGTTTTGCTGCCCCTAGGGCCGTTCGGAACCACTTCATGGGAATCGGCAGGTGCACACTGGACAGCGGGACGAGTGCCTGACTGCGGGGTGATGCAAAATGCGGAGCCGGTTCCGGAGCGATCGGCGGCTGACCGTGCGCATGGGACTCACGATGTTCCTGCTCGGTCTGCTCTACGTGGGCTTCGTCGCGGCGTTGATCGTGCTGCTGAGGTCCTGGGTGCTGGTCGTCGTCGTGGTCGGGGCGATGTTCGTGGCACAGTTCTGGTTCTCCGACAAGATCGCCATGTTCGCGATGCGCGGGCGGGTCGTGGAGCGCGAGGAGTATCCCGAGCTGCACGCGGTGGTGGACCGGCTGTGCGCGATCGCGGACATGCCCAAGCCGGTCGTCGCCGTGTCCGATCTGGACATGCCGAACGCGTTCGCGACCGGCCGGAACCCCGACCACGCGGTGGTCTGCGTGACGACCGGGCTGCTGCGGCGGCTGGAGCCCGCCGAGCTGGAGGGCGTGCTGGCGCACGAGCTGTCCCACGTGGCGCACAAGGACGTCGCCGTGATCACGATCGCGTCGTTCCTCGGGGTGCTGGCGGGCCTGATCGTCCGGTTCGCCTTCTACTCGGGCCTCTTCGGGGGGCGCCGGGACCAGAACACGGCCGCCGTCATGGGCGCCGTGCTGGCTGTCTCGGTGGCGGTGTACGCGATCAGCTTCCTGCTGATCAGGGCCCTGTCGCGGTACCGGGAGCTGGCGGCGGACCGCGCGGCCGCGCATCTCACCGGCCGCCCGTCGGCCCTCGCCTCGGCGCTCACCAAGGTCTCCGGGGACATCGCCCGGATCCCGACCAAGGATCTGCGCACGGCCCAGGCCTTCAACGCCTTCTTCTTCACCCCGGCGGAGGGCAAGGAGCCGGGCCTGGAGCGGTTCTTCTCCACCCACCCGACCCTGGAGCAGCGGCTGGAGCAGCTGGGCCGCATCTCGGCCGAGCTGGGCGAGGCCGCCACTCCGGGGAAGGCGGGCTGAGTACATGGCACTGCGGAAGGCGGGCTGAGCCTTGGGGCTGCTGGACATCCTGCTGGGCCGTACGAAACCGGTCGCGCCCGATCTGGATCAGCTCTTCGCGCTGCCCTCGGCTGCCGTGACCCTTGAGGCCGCGGCCGGTTTCACCGCCACCGGGAGCGGGGCGGTGTGCTTCGCCACGGTGGAGGGGGCGGCGTTCGAGCAGACCCATCGGGAGGTGCAGGCGCTGCTGGACGCGGACACCGACCGTACGGGTCCGCCGGTGGAGCTGCTCCGGGACACCTACGGTTACTCGTGGCTGGTGTCCCAGCGGGACCCGGACCAGCTGGTGGAGCTGGTCAATGATCTGCACGCGGTGAACAGCGCGATGGAGGTCAACGGGTTCGGCCCGCAGCTGCTGTGCTCGCTGGCCGCGTTCCAGGACGGCACCGGCCGCAAGCTGGCCCTGGTCTACCTCTACAAGCGGGGCACCTTCTATCCCTTCGCGCCCGTCCCCGGTGCGGGCGAGCGACGGGACAGCGCGCTGGAGCTCCAGGTGAAGGCGGCCCTCGTGAACGACCTGCGCATCGAGCAGGACCTGAGCCGCTGGTTCCCGGTGTGGGGCGCCCCCGGGCTGTGACCGGGGACGCCGTGGCTCACCTGTCTCACCTGCTCTTCTCCCGCTCCTGCCGACGGGCCTCGTAGGGACGCTCGCGGCGGTAGCGCCGCTCCCACTTGGCCTGCCGGTCCCGGCGCTCGCGGTAGGCGCGGTAGCTGTCGGGCGGGGTCGGGCCGCCCGTGCCCGTGGTGGTGGGTGGCGTGCCGGGAGAACCGCGTCCGTGCGTCGCGTACAGGTACAGCAGCGCGACGGCGGCGAGCCACCAGAGATGGTTTCCGAATCCGAGGATCACCAGGACGACGGTCCCGGACGCGACGATGCCACGCATGACGGACCTCCGTGGGGTGAGGGTGGCGGGGGTGGGGTGTGTCGGCTTTCGCGCCGTTTGTTCAGCGTAGGGAGCCCGCCACAGGGGCCGCATCCCGTTTTCCGTCTGCCTTCCCGCCTGCCTCTCCGCCCGCCGTGAGTGAATGACCCCATGAGCGAACTCTCCGGTTTCACCTACGCCTTCGACGGCGAACGGCTCAGCGGGGTGCACGCCGGGGCGGCGGGGCGGGCCACGGTGGTGCTGCTGCACGGTGCGGGGAACGGCAGGAAGGAGCGACTGCTCCCGCTGCTCACCGAGTTCACCGCCCGCGGCTGTCACACCCTGGCGTTCGACTTCTCCGGCCACGGCGACAGCACCGGCGCGCTCGCGGAGTTGAGCCTGCGCCGGCGGTACGAGCAGGCGGTGGCGGTGCTCGACGCAAACGCGCCGGCGGACGACCCGGTGGTGCTCGTCGGCTTCAGTATGAGCGGGCAGACGGTCGCCGATCTCGTACGGCACTACGGCCCTCGGGTGACCGCCGTAGGCCTGTGCTCGCCCGCCGTCTACGCGCCCGAGGCCTGGGACGTGCCGTTCGGGGACGGCCGGGGCCGGTTCAGCGAGATCATCCGTACGCCGGACAGCTGGCGGAGGTCACCGGCCCTGGAGGCGTACCGGGCGTACGAGGGCCGGGCGGTGCTGGCGGTTCCGGGCACCGACGCGGTCATCCCGCCGGCCGTGACCGAGGCCGTGCAGGACGCGCTGTCGGCACGGGCCCGCTACTCCCGCTTCGAACTCCCCGACGCCGAGCACCGGCTGGGCCTGTGGTTCCACGAGCACGCCGAGGACCGGCGGGCGTTCGTGGAGTGTCTGCTGGCCGGGGTGGCCGAACCCGGTCCGCTGGAGGCGGCGCCGGCGTGACGGTGTGCCGGGTGCCCCGCCGGTTCGCGGGGCACCCGGTGCGCGGCCGTGTTCAGCGGCTGTAGCGCATGAACGCCCGGACCATGTGGCAGGTCGTGTCGGACGGCGAGCGCATGCCGATGTCCTCCGCCGTGGTGCGGATCGTGGCGTCGGAGGCCTGGGCCGGGAGGTAGACGCCCGAGTCGAGGAGGGCTATCGCGAGACGCATGGCCTTCAGCCGACGGTTGTGGCTGACGTACCACTCGCGCGGCCGTCCGGCCGGCAGCGGGCGCTTCGTCACGGGCTCGTAGGGCGAGTCGAAGAGAACGGGATGCTGGGCGGTGGACTGGGTCGGGAACGGCTTCGGCTTCAGGGCGGCAGCGGGCACGGGCATCCTCCTGTCGCGGTCAGGGTGCCGGCCGGACAACCCGGCGACACCCTCGAACACTGCTTCTATTCTACGACCCACCACTGACAAAAGCCCCTGGCCACAAGGGCCTTCGGGGCTCGCGTGACCTGGGGTGCGGGATGGTTTTCGCGTACCGTGTCCCGCATGGAAATCTGGATCAATCCGGCCTGCTCCAAGTGCCGCAGCGCCCTCAGCCTGCTCGACGCCGAGGGGGCCGTGTACACCGTCCGCCGCTATCTGGACGACGTGCCGAGCGCGGACGAGATCAGGGCCGTACTCGACCGGCTGAACCTCGAACCATGGGACATCATCCGCACCCAGGAGGCCGACGCCAAGGAGCTGGGGCTCAAGGAGTGGGCGCGGGACGCGAGCACGCGCGAGCGGTGGATCACCGCGCTCGCCGAGCACCCCAGGCTCATCCAGCGCCCGATCATCACCGCCGACGACGGTACGGCCCTGGTGGCCCGCACCGAGGAGGCCGTACGGGAGGCCCTCTCCCACAACAAGAGCTGAGCCGGTTCAACTCGCTTGTGACGCAGGTTACTTTCAGCAAGCGCTTCAACCACTGAGCAACCCTGTTCGATATCTCGTACCTAGCGACGTACGCTCCCCTACCTCTTCAGGAGGCGCGCATGTCGCGCAGGAGAACACTCGGTACGAAGAAGAAG
The DNA here is from genome assembly GCF_027625935.1 of Streptomyces camelliae. Classification (NCBI taxonomy): domain Bacteria; kingdom Bacillati; phylum Actinomycetota; class Actinomycetes; order Kitasatosporales; family Streptomycetaceae; genus Streptomyces; species Streptomyces camelliae. The sequence continues at coordinate 6,549,508 of NZ_CP115300.1, read as the reverse complement.
CTCGCGCTGCTCGTCAGTGCCGCGGCGGTGGCGGGCGGCGGGGCCTTCGCCCTGGCCACCACCTCGAACGCCGCACAGCCGGCACAGCACGCGAAGACGCTGTCCGCCGGGAACTCGAACGTCTGCCAGGGGCTCGCCACCGCCCTCGGCAACAACCAGAAGTTCATCGCGGACCAGCAAGCCCACCCGGACGCCCAGTCCGCGGCCCGGATCGCCAACCGGCAGGCGGTCGTCCAGCAGATCGAGGTCCAGCAGAAGGCGGCCGGCTGCACCGTTGGGGAGTCGGCTCAGGGCTCCCAGGCGGCGCAGCAGGGCGCGGGTCAGCAGGGCGCGGGTCAGCAGGCCGGTGGCGCCCAGCAGAGTGCGCAGCCCTCGCAGTCCGCCGCCGCGGGAAACGCCGGTGGTGGTGCCGCCGCGGCCTCCGGTCAACAGGTCTGCAAGGGCTCCACCGTGACACTCTCCGGAGAAGGCGGTGCCCCGGCCGCTTCCAGTAACCAGTTCCCGGCGGGGACGACCCTGAAGGTGACCAACCTGGACAACAACAAGTCCACCACGGTGAAGGTCACCTCCGTCTCCGGCAGCTGCGTCCTGCTCAACAACGCGGCCTTCGAACAGGTCCGCGAGCCGGGCAAGTTCCTCATCCGCCACGCCGTGATCGAGAAGGTGGGGTGAGGCTCAGGAGCCGTTCAGGAAGGCGGTGAGGCGGCCGGCCAGGGTGTCATCGGCCGCGCACTGGGGCAGCGCGTGGTGTGAGACCCCCGGCAGGACGGCGGTCTCCACGTGCGGCAGCAGTGCGCGAGCCCGGTCCGCCACCGCGCGCGCCTCATGAGTCCTGCTGCTCGCGGCTGTGAGCAGCAGGACCGGCACCTCCAGGCCGCGCAGCGCGTCCGGCGCCGGGCGCGGGCCGGTCACGGGCTTCGCGGCCGGGAAGCCCGCGGCCGCCTCCTGGAGGGCGAGCCAGTCCGGGTCCAGCGGCACTCCCCCCGTCTCCCACTCCAGGAAGGCGCGGACCCGGCGGGGCGTGGGCCGCAGCAGCATCGGCAGGGCATGCAGCAGGTACGCCGCCTTGAACCCGGCGAAGCACTGGGTCGGGTCCAGGAGGAACAGGCGGCGCACCCGGCCCGGCGCCCGCAGGGCGTGGTGCAGGGCGATCCAGGCGCCGTACGAGTGCCCGCCCACGTCGGCCGAGGGGGCACCCAGACCGTCGAGGAGTGCGTCCAGCCAGGCGGCCAGGTCGGCGACCGTACGGGGGTGACGGTCGCCGGCCGGGGTGGTCAGGCCTGGCGCACCGATCAGGTCGGGGGCGTAGACACGGCGGATCCGCGCGAGGGCGGCGGTCTGTGCGTACCAGGAGGCCGAGGTGGCGCCGCCGCCCGGCAGGAGGAGCAGCGGGGGCGCCTGGCGCGGGCCGCAGGCGTTGACGTGCGTGTTTCCGAAGGGTGTGGCGACGGTCAGCGCCTCCCGCTCGGCGGGCCATTTCGCCAGGACCTTGTCGTACGCAACGCGGAAGGCCTCGCTGTCGTATCCCGCCACGGCACCGCCCCTCTTGTCTCGCCCAGCAGGACATTCGCTCAGCGAGACAATAGTCTCGGAGGCCCCGCGCGCAGCCCGACATGGAGATCGTCCACCTCCTGCGTGCCGTCGCCGTAGAACTCGGCCTGCACAGCGCCCGGTTCGCGCAGCGGAACGGCATGCATCCCACCGACGTACGCGCCCTGATCGCGCTCATGGACGCCCGGCGCGCGGGTGAGGAGCTGAGCGCCGGACGGCTCGGGGCCGTACTCGGGCTCAACTCGGCCGGAACCACGGCTCTGCTCGACCGGCTGGAGCGGGCCGGACATGTGCGGCGGGTGCGCGGTGCGCGCGATCGGCGGAAGGTCGTCGTAGAGGTGACGGAGCGTGCCGTGGCCCTCGGACAGGCCTCCTTCGGGCCGCTCGTCGAGCGGTCGGTGGAGCGCTTGCGCGGATACGACGAGGACCAGCGGGCCGCGATCCGGACCTTCCTCGAAGGGGTCCGCAAGGCCGCGGCGGAGCAGGCCCATACCCCGCCGGAATCCACCTCACAACGTGAGTCGTGACACAAAAAGACCAGGTAACACGGGGTTCACATACGAGCAATGGACGGGAAACGGCCTGTTGACAGGCTGCCCGCAGTTCGAGCGGCGCCCCAGTGCCGCAGCGCCGCAGCACCCGCAAGTGCGCCAAGACCCACCCCTAAGGATGTGGCCCCGTGACCTTCAAGGCTGAGTACATCTGGATCGACGGCACCACGCCGACGGCCAAGCTCCGTTCCAAGACGAAGATCATCACGGGTGCCCCGGCCGGTCTCGACGCGCTGCCGATCTGGGGCTTCGACGGCTCCTCCACCAACCAGGCCGAGGGCCACTCCTCGGACCGCGTGCTCAAGCCGGTCTTCACCTGCCCGGACCCGATCCGCGGCGGCGACGACGTCCTGGTGCTGTGCGAGGTCCTCGACATCGACATGACGCCGCACGCGTCCAACACCCGTGCCGCGCTGGTCGAGGTCGCCGAGAAGTTCGCCGCACAGGAGCCGATCTTCGGCATCGAGCAGGAGTACACCTTCTTCGACGGCTCCCGCCCGCTCGGCTTCCCCGAGGGCGGCTTCCCGGCCCCGCAGGGCGGCTACTACTGCGGTGTCGGCGCCGACGAGATCTTCGGCCGCGAGATCGTCGAGGCCCACCTGGAGAACTGCCTGAAGGCCGGTCTCGGCATCTCCGGCATCAACGCCGAGGTCATGCCGGGCCAGTGGGAGTTCCAGGTCGGCCCGCTCTCCCCGCTGGAGGTCTCCGACCAGATGTGGGTGGCCCGCTGGCTGCTGTACCGCACCGCCGAGGACTTCAACGTCTCCGCGACCCTCGACCCCAAGCCGGTCAAGGGCGACTGGAACGGCGCGGGCGCGCACACCAACTTCTCCACCAAGGCCATGCGCGAGGGCTACGACGCGATCATCACCGCGTGCGAGTCGCTCGGCGAGGGCTCCAAGCCGCTGGACCACGTCAAGAACTACGGCGCCGGCATCGACGAGCGGCTGACCGGCCTGCACGAGACCGCCCCGTGGAACAAGTACTCCTACGGCGTCTCCGACCGCGGTGCCTCGGTCCGTATCCCGTGGCAGGTCGAGAAGGACGGCAAGGGCTACATCGAGGACCGCCGCCCGAACGCCAACGTCGACCCGTACGTGGTGACCCGCCTGATCGTGGACACCTGCTGCTCCGCCCTGGAGAAGGCCGGCCAGGTCTGATCCGCCCGACTCCCGTGAGGGGCGCCCGCCGTCTTGGCGGGCGCCCCTCACGCATATCGTGCGCTGTCATGGAGACCCCCTGGGCGGACCTCAGCCACGCGTACGGCCCGGCCGACGACATCCCCGGCCTGCTGCGCGCGATGGAGTCCGAGGACGCCGACGTACGCGAGCAGGCCTGGCACGACCTGTTCTCCGCGCTGTGCCACCAGGGCACCGTCTACGACGCGTCCGCCCCCGCCGTCCCCCACCTGGCCCGGCTCGCCCGCCACGGCCCCGGTCACCGGCGGGAGTTGCTCTGGCTCATCGGCGGCATCGCGGACGGGTCCGCACAGCCCACCGTCCGCGGCGCCGCACGGCGGGCCGTGGCCGAGGTGCTGCCGGACCTGCTGCCCTTCGCGCACGACACCGACGCGGAGATCCGGGACGCCATGGTGCTGCTGATCGCCCACCTCGGCCATCCGTACGCCCTGCCCCTCCTCCCCCTGCTGCGCGCCCGGCTGGACGCGGAGTCCGACCCGGAGGTGCGCGAGCATGTCGTCACCGCGCTGGCGCTGCTGGAGGCGGGTGGCGGTGAGTGGCGGCACGGCTTGCTGGCCGATCCAGCACCCCGGGTACGGCTGGCCGCCGCCGAGGATCTGCTCCGCACCGCCGAACTGCCGCTGCCCGGCGACCTGGTGGACATCTGCGCGCGGGCGTACACGGCCGACCCGCACGACCGCCATGCCGGCTACTGGCCGCATCCCTACCGCCCGTTCACCCACCGGCTCGTACAGGACGATCCCGAGGCATCGCTGCGGGCCCTCGCCCAGGGCGTGCCGCTCGCCCATGAGATCACCGAGCGCTGGCGGGACCAGGAGGCGGACACACTTCCGTGGGTGCTGGCCGAACTGGGCGGTCAGGCCTGGGAGTTGTACCGGCTGGCCCGGTTCACCTGTGCGCTGCCGACCGAGGCACACGAGCGGGTCCGGGAGCGGGTGCTGCCGTACCTGGACTCGGCCGACCGGGCCGTACGGTCCGCGGCGCTCACCGTGCTCGCCCGCGCCGGTACGGCGGAGGCGGTGCCGGAGGTCGTACGGCTGGTCGAGGAGGCCCCCGGCCCGGACGACACCGTGCGTGCCGTCACCGCGGTGGCCGAGGCGTTCGGGGCGCAGGCGCTGCCCGTGGCACGGGCCGTGGCCGGACGGCTCGACGCGGCCTCGCCCCTGCTGGTCGGCATGCTGGCGCGGTATCCCGAGGTGGCCGTGGAGACCGTGCCCGGACTCGCCGCGCTGATCCAGGCGTACGCCGATGGGTACGGCGGCGGCGCGAGCGGCGTGCATGGGGCGCCCGGACCTGCGGCCGGTGCCGTCGGCATGCTCGGCACTCCTGGACCGGCCGTCGGTGCCGTCGACATGCCCCGCACAGCCGCCAGTGCCATCGCCGTACTCCGTGCGCTCGGCCCCGCCGCCGGTGCCGACGGCGCCGAGGCCCTGCGGGCGACGGCGAGCGGAGATGCAGCCTCCCCGGTGTCGATGGCCGCCGCGCTGGCGTACCACCGCGTGACCGGCGATCCGGAGCTCGCCTTGGGTCTCCTGCGCCGCGAAGTCGCCGGCCCGGCTTCGGGGTGGGTCGCGCACGCGGGGGAACTCGGGCCCGCCGCAGCGCCGTTGCTGCCGCGGCTGGAGTCCCTGCTGGCGGGCATCCGCACGGCCGGCGGGCGGGGGCGAGCGGCGCTGGCCGTGTGGCGGGTGACGGGGCGGACCGAGGACACGGTGGAGCCACTCGCCCGCTGGCTGGTCGGGCACCGGGACTGGAGCGGTCCCGGACTGCCCACGGCGCTGCCCGCGCTCACCGCGATCGGTCTTCTTCCCCGGTTCGCCGTGGACCCGTTGCGCAAGGTCGCCGAGTCCCGGCGCCGGGTCGCCTCCGACGTGTTCGTGGAGGGCGGCCCGCACCCGGACTACCTTCTGCGGTCCGCCGTACGCGCGCTGCTGGACTCCGCCACGGTGCTCGACTGAGTGATTCCTGTCCGGATGCCGAGATCGCATCTCGGACAGGGGTCCTGTCCGGCGCCCGCGTCTGCTTCAATGGGCACATGGCCAGCTTCCAGAAGTGCACCGCGACGGGTCGCCATGACCTTGAGCCCTTCTGGCCTTCCCGTCAGCACCACGACTTCGACCGGGTGTGTTGCCGCGCGACGAACGCGCGGGCCCTCTAAAGCCGTAACCCCCGGCCTTCGGCCAGCGCGAAACGACGTACGTCCCTCCGGCGCGCCCGACCACGAATCGGGGCCGTCGCATCGTCCGACGAACCTCTCGCGCGAAAGAGCTGACCTCTCATGGCGACCACTCGTTCCCTCTCCTCCGCCCCTTCTCTCACCGCTCCCGCCCGGCACCGGCTGCGCGCCGTCGACCGGGACGAGGTGATCGACGTCGCGGACTTCCTGCCGCCGGGCGCCACCTGGCTGCCCGCGCCGCAGCACACCCTGCCCACCCTGCCCGGCCAGCCGCCGATGGTCGGCTACCTGGTGCTGGTCCCCGCCGACCAGCGGCCGCCGTTCCTGCCGGTCGCGATGCCGGAGCAGTCCGCCGGGACCGAGCCGGCCCCGGACCCCGAGCCGCTGGTGCGGATCGACCCCGTGCAGCGCACCGCCAGCGTCGACGGCCGTGAACTCGACCTGACCTACCTGGAGTTCGAGCTCCTCGCGCATCTGGTGGCCCACCCGCACCGGGTGCACACCCGCGACCAGCTGGTCACCACGGTGTGGGGCTACGGCCATGTCGGCGACGGCCGCACCGTCGACGTGCACATCGCCCGGCTGCGCCGCAAGCTGGGCGCGCGGTTCCGGCAGACGATCCAGACGGTGCGCCGGGTCGGCTACAAGTACACGCCGCCGACCGCCCGCTGACCCGGCCGCCGCTCTGCCCACAGCAGAGTCCCGTGTCGGGGCGCGCCCGGAGCGGGCATGATCACCGGCATGAGACTTCTTGTGCTGGGCGGTACGGAGTTCGTGGGGCGGGCGGTCGTCGAGGCCGCGGTGGCGCGTGGCTGGGAGGTCACCGTCTTCCACCGGGGACGGCGCCAACCCCCGGCCGGGGTACGGTCGTTGCACGGCGACCGCACCGCTGCCGACGGTCTCGCCGCCCTCGCCGCCGAGCCGGGCGGCTGGGACGCCGTGCTCGACACCTGGTCGGCCGAGCCGCGTGCCGTGCTCGCCGCGGCACGTCTGCTGCGGGACCGTGCCGCGCAGTACGTGTACGTCTCCAGCCGGTCGGTGTACACCTGGCCCTGGCCTTCGCTGGGCGGGCCCGCGGAGGCCGGGGCCGTGGTGGAGGGCGCCGCGGCCGACGCGGGGCCGACGGACTACGCCCGCGACAAGCGGGGCGGCGAACTTGCCGCCGCCCGGACCTTCGGCGCGGACCGCTCGGTGCTGGCGCGGGCCGGGCTGATCCTCGGCCCGTACGAGAACGTCGGCCGGCTGCCCTGGTGGCTGGCCCGGATCGCCCGTGGCGGCCCGGTCCTCGCCCCCGGCCCGCGCGACCTCCCGCTGCAGTACATCGACGCCCGCGACCTCGCCGACTGGCTGCTCGGCGCGGTCACGCAGGAGTTGAGCGGGCCGTACGACCTGGTCAGCCCGTCCGGGCACACCACCATGGGCGAGCTGCTGGAGGAGTGCGTCCGGGTCACCGGCGCGGACGCCGAACTGCGCTGGACCGACCCGCAGGTCGTCCTCGACGCCGGGATCGAACCGTGGACCCAGCTGCCGGTGTGGACGCCGCCGGGCACGGACCTGCACAACTCGGCCCACCGCGCGGACGTGTCCCGGGCGCTGGCCACGGGCCTGACGTGCCGGCCGGTCCGGGAGACCGTCGCCGACACCTGGCGCTGGCTCACCGCGATCGGCGGCGAGGCACCCCGCCGCCCGGACCGCCCGGCCCCCGGCCTGGACCCGGAGACGGAGGCGAAGGTGCTGGCCGGGGCGGGGGGTGTACCTGTCACCACCCCCGAGGAGGGGGCCTCGGACGACTGACCCGGGGAGGGGGATTCGGCGAGACTTCAGGGCATGAACACCGACATCACGCGCGGCACGGTGCGGGCCCGTGCGAAAGAGGTCCTGCTGGACGCCGTACGCGGCCTGACGCTGGCGGTGGCGGTGCTGCCGCTCGGCGTGGCGTTCCTCGTCCTGACGCTCCTCTCCGTCGCCTTCGTCCCGCTCGGCATCGGGCTGTTCACGACCCCGGCGATCCTGACCGGGGTGCGGGCCCTGGCGGACGTCCATCGCAGGCTCGCCGAGGAGTGGTGCGGGGTGCGGATCCCGGCCGCGTACCGGCCGATGCCGGCGAAGGCCAATCCGTGGACCCGCACCTTCCGTCTGCTCGGCGACCCGCAGGTCCGGCGCGATGTGCTGTGGCTGCCGGTGAGCGTCACGGCGGGGTTCGTCACCGCGCTGCTCCCGGCGCTGCTGGTGTTCTACCCGGTCGAGGGGTTCCTGCTGGCGGCAGGGCTGTGGCGGCCGTACGTCTCCGGCGCCGGCGGCACCTACTGGTACGCCTTCGTGCCGGTCTCGGACCAGACGAGCGCCTTCGGCGCCGGCGGGCTCGCCGCCGTACTCGCCGTCGTCGCCTACCGGTTCGTCCCACGCACAATGAAGGCACACTTCAAGCTCGGCCGCGCCGTGCTCGGCGGTGACGCCGAACTGACCGAGCGGGTACGGGTGTTGACCGAGACGCGGCGGGACGCCGTGGACACCTCCGCCGCCGAGCTGCGCCGCATCGAGCGCGATCTGCACGACGGGGCGCAGGCCCGGCTCGTGGCCATGGGCATGGACCTCGGCACCATCGAGATGCTGGTGGAACACGACCCGGCGCAGGCCAAGCAGCTGCTCGCGCAGGCTCGCCGGAACTCCGCCGAGGCCCTGGAGGAGCTGCGCGACCTGGTGCGCGGCATCCATCCGCCGGTCCTCGCCGAGCGCGGACTCGGCGACGCCGTACGGGCGTTGGCACTGCGGCTGCCGCTGCCCACGGAGGTGACCGTGGAGCTACCGGGCCGCGCGGACGCCCCCGTGGAGTCGGCGGCCTACTTCGCGGTGAGCGAGGTGCTCACCAACGCCGTCAAGCACTCCGGCGCCGACCGGATCTGGGCCGACCTGCACCACACCGACGGCCGGCTGCGGATCACGGTGACCGACAATGGCAAGGGCGGGGCGGCGGTCGGCGCCGGGTCGGGGCTGGCCGGGGTCGAGCGGCGGCTCGGTACATTCGACGGCGTCCTGGCCGTCAGCAGCCCCGCAGGCGGCCCCACCATGGTGACCATGGAGATCCCGTGCGTGTTGTCGTAGCCGAAGACCTCTTCCTGCTGCGCGACGGGCTGGTCCGGATGCTGACGGCCTTCGGCTTCGAGATCGCGGCCGCAGTCGAGTCCGGTCCTGAACTGGCCCACGCGCTGGCCGAGTTGGAACCGGACGTGGCCGTGGTCGACGTACGGCTGCCGCCCACGCACACGGACGAGGGGCTCCAGTGCGCCCTCGCGGCCCGCAGGGCGCGGCCCGGACTGCCGGTGCTGGTGCTGTCGCAGCACGTGGAGCAGTTGTACGCGCGCGAGCTGCTCGCCGACGGCACCGGCGGGATCGGCTATCTGCTGAAGGACCGGGTGTTCGACGCGGAGCAGTTCGTCGACGCCGTACGGCGGGTCGCGGCCGGGGGTACCGCGATGGACCCGCAGGTGATCCAGCAGTTGCTGTCCCGGCGCTCCGCCGAGGACCGGCCGCTCGGCCGGCTCACCCCGCGCGAGCGGGAGGTGCTGGAGCTGATGGCGCAGGGCCGGTCGAACGCGGGCATCGCCGCCCAGCTCGTGGTGACGGAACGGGCCATCGCCAAACACACCTCCAACATCTTCGCCAAACTGGGACTGGAGGTGTCGGACGACGACAATCGGCGCGTCCTGGCGGTGCTCGCCCACCTCGACCAGGACCGGTGAGCACGGCCGCTGACCTGCCAACTCACCTGTTTCTACGAGGAATTTGTGAGACCGGTGAACACCTCTGAGGCGGCGTCCGTACACAAGGGCGCCGCTTCACTCCTGTCGGGCGCCTCGATGCTGCCCCGCAAGGAAGTCAGAGGAGTTCCATGGGACGCAACACACGAAAACGCCGTACGCCGCTGGCCACCAAGGCCATAGCCGCATCGGCGGCCCTAGCGCTCGGTGGGGGCGGGCTGATCTGGGCGAACTTCTACGCCTCGGCGCATGAGTCGAACAACCAGATGTGGGGAGGGAACACGACCAAGGCCGCGACGGCGCAGGTCGCGACCATCTCCTGCCCGGACGTCGGCCAGAAGCTGACGAACGTACCGCAGGCGGCCCGCCAGGGCGTGGCGACGGAGCTGGCCAACCTCGACAAGCAGATCACCGAGGCCTACAACCGGCTCGCCTCCACCCGGCAGGCACAGACGAACGACCCGAGCTTCGTGCAGAATGCGATCGTCGGGCCCCTGAAGGACAAGCGGGCGGCGACGATCGACCGGATCCGCATCGACATCCAGCGGGTCGGCGGCCAGTTCGACAGCTCGCTGTCCCAGCTCGCCGCCTGTACGACGCAGAACGCCAACCAGACCACCGCCGGCGGCCAGAACAACGGGCAGAACGGCGGCCAGAACAACGGTGGCCAGCAGCAGAACGGCGGCCAGCAGCAGGGCGGTCAGCAGCAGGGCAACAACGGCGGTCAGGGCGGTGACGGCCCCTCCGCGGCGGACTTCGTGGACATCACGAAGGTCGCGCCGAACGTCCAGGCCAAGCCGAACAAGACCCCCAACGCCTCGACGGGCACGTTCATCACGCGCTGCGGTGTGAACGCCAATCAGAACCACAACAGCGACAACGTGATCGTCGCGCCCGGTGTGACCAACGGCGCCCACCACGTGCACGACTACGTCGGCAACCAGAAGGTCAACGCGTTCTCCAGCAACCAGACCTTCCTGCAGGGCGGCACCAGCTGCCAGAACAAGAACGACCTGTCGGCGTACTACTGGCCGGTCATCCGTCTGCAGGACGGCACGCAGGAGAAGGACGCGAACGCCGACGGCGGTGGCAAGGACCTCAACGTCGGCAAGATCCTGGTCGCCCAGCAGGCCCAGATCAAGTACGTCGGCAACCCGACCAGCAAGGTCGTCGCGATGCCGCAGTTCCTGCGCATCATCACCGGTGACGCCAAGGCCTTCGTCAACGGCCCGGCCAACGCCAACGCGCACTGGAGCTGCACCGGCTTCGAGAACAGGGTCCAGCTGACGACGCAGTACCCGATCTGCCCGGCCGGCAGCAAGGTGGTGCGGACGTTCGCCTTCCAGAGCTGCTGGGACGGCAAGAACATCGACAGCGCCAACCACCGTACGCATGTGGCCTTCGCCGACCCGGCGAGCGGCGCCTGCCCGGTGGGCTTCAAGGCGATTCCGCAGCTGACGATGCGCCTGGTGTACAACGTGCCGCAGCCGGTCATCCAGAACGGCCAGGTGAAGAACGCCTACGCGGTGGACGGCTTCCCCGAGGAGCTGCACAAGCCGATCACCGACCACGACGACTTCATCAGCGTCACCAACGGCGGTCTGGCCAACACGATCGCCAACTGCATCAACACCGGACAGCGGTGCCAGTAGTGAACACCCCCTAGGGAAGCGGGCGGTGGGAGTCTCCCACCGCCCGCTTTCCTTGTTCATGGCCGTCAGTGCCCGGAGTGGGCGGAGTGGTTCGTGCCGATCTCCACGTCCCCGCCGAGCGTGCCGCGCAGCGCCTCGACGGTGCCGTCGTCGCCGACGGCGACCCACTTGCGGCCGACGAGGTAGTAGCCGCCGTAGTCCTTCGCGTCGTTGATCCACTCGCGCTGGCCGCGGTCGGTGGAGAAGGTGGCGAGGATGAACTTGCCGTCGGTGTTCGTGCAGATGGCCTGACGGATCGTGTCGGCGTCGGTCTGCATGTTCGGCTTGCACTTCACCTCGGCGGCCAGGCTCTCCAGGCTGCCGGTCGCCATGGGCGGGGCGCTCCTGGTCTCCCCGCCCGCGCCGCAGCCGGCCAGCGCCAGTACGGCAGTGGCGCCCAGCAGCAGTCGTGTCACCCTCATCAGTTCCTCCGGTCCTGGTGGCCCAAGCATGCCTCGGCTCCTTCGGATACGAGCCCCGGCCGCCGTACGCTCAAATCCGGTGCCAGTCGGGCACTGATGTGCGAAGGTGCCCGGGTGAACGAGAACTGGGAACACCGCGTGACCGCCGCCTGGGCCACCTTCGACGACTATCCGGAGGAGCGCGCGCACGAGTTCCGCGCACTGATCGACGCGCTGGTCGCCGAGCTGCCCGAGGACAGCCCGCTGGGCCCCTTCGAGCAGGCCTGCGCCTGGGACTCGACCGGGCACTCGGACAAGGCGGTGCCGCTGTACCGGGAGGCGCTGGCGCGCGGCCTGAGCGAGGTGAGCCGGTACAAGGGACGCCGGGCCAAGATCCAGCTGGCCAGCTCGCTGCGGAACCTCGGTGAGGCGGAGGAGGGCGTCAGGCTGCTCACGCCCGAACTGCTCGCTCCGTCCGACGAGTTGGACGACGCGGTGCGGGCGGCTCTGGCCCTGTGTCTGTCCAGCCTCGGCCGGGACCGCGAGGGTCTCTCCCTGGTCCTCGGCGCGCTGGCCGCCCATCTGCCGCGTTACCAGCGGTCGATGGCCAACTACGCGCGTGCACTGGTCGATCCGGAGGACTGAGCCACGGGCGAATCACCCATCCGGCGGTGACCAACCCCCGACTCACTCGTTCTCCATGACGTGCAGTCACAGGATGTAGCCCAGCGTCACGCAGCCAGCTCGGCCGGGAACCCCGGCCCGGTCGACGTCGAGCAGGCCGAGGCCGCGCTCGTCGAGCACTATCCCCGGCTGGTCCGGATCGCCTATCTGGTGCTGCCGCCGGGCCTCGGCCGCGGCCGCCGGGTGCTGACCGCACACGCCCTCGTCCAGCGCGCCCTGCCCCGCGGCCGGAAGCAGCGGCCGTCCGTGATCCCCGCGCAGACCTCGGGCCGCGAGGGCGACCTCGGGTACGCGTTCCTGCGCGAGCGCGTGCTGCGTACGGCACTGGAGGCGGCCCGCCCCCGCAAGGGTCTGCCCCGGCTCGCCCAGCTCCCGCCGCTGCTGCCCCAGGTGTGGGGCCTGAGGCTGTTCCCGCGCTCGGGCGGCGCCGACGAACTCGCCCTGGACCAGCGGCTGTCCGCCCTGTCCGGCCCGGCCCGCGCCGCCTACGTGCTGCGCGGTCTGGAGAAGCTGTCCGACGCCGACATCCGCAAGCTGCTCACCGCGGCCGGGGTCGACGACCCGGGCGGCGCGCTGGCCTCGGCGAACCGCGTGCCCGAACAGCCCGCGCTGCTCACCTCCCCCGAGTTCGACCCGTGCTCGCTGCAGGCCCGGCCCACCGATCTGATGCGCCGCCGCCAGCACACCAAGGCCGCCCTCGCCGCGGCCGCCGCGCTCGCGGTGTGCGGGGCGCTGGTCGCCATGCCGAGCGGCGGCTGGGGCCCGGACGGCGCCGCCGCGCCCGCCTACGCCGAGAACCCCGCCGCCCAGGCCGCCCTCGACCCGGCCCGCCTCACCCGGGTCTCCCCCACCACCTGGGAGACCTCCGCGCGCGCCGACTTCTCCGTGTGGCCCGCACGCGGCCCGCTCACCGGCGACCAGGCCCTGCTGCGCCGCGCCCTCGCCGTCTGGGCCCGCCCCGGCGGCACGGTCCGGGTCTCGGCGACCCCCGGCACCCAGACCGGCGGCCCGGCCGGCCCGCCCCAGCTGCTGTACGCGGGCCAGGTGAGCGGCGCCCGGGTGGTGATCCTCTACGACGGTCTGCGCATCGCCCGCTATGCCGAGCCGGTGAGCGGCACGCAGGGCGCGGCCCTGGACTTCGCCCGGGTGGACGGCGCGAGCGGTGCCGAGGCGAGCGCGCTGGTGCTGGGCCGCTCCGACGGCAATGTGCAGTATCTGACCGCGCCCTGGGTGAAGCGGGCGGCGGCCCGGGACCTGATGAAGCCCGCCGCGGCGGCGACCCCGCTCGCCCTCAGCGGCGGCGTCACCGCACCGCTGACCAGCCCGGCGCTCCAGCCCGGCAGCTGCACCTCGTGGACCGTGCTCCAGCTGACCGACGCCTCCGGCACCGAACTCGCCACCGACCTCGGCGAGTTGGCCCCGGCCCACCTCACCGCGGGCAGGCCCGGCTCGCCCGGTACGGCGTCCGACGCGGCCGGGCTGCACACCTGGGCGCCGTTCGCCTGCTCCCTGTCGGCGGAGCGCTCGGCGGGCATCCGCAGTGTCAACGCCTGGGAGTTCGCCGCGCAGCCGCTGCCCGACGGCAGCGGGGCCGGGCAGTGGGTGTGCACCCGGGCCGAGACCTGGCGCGGCGACGGCACGGCCGCGCTGGCCCAGTTCCGCACGCCGAAAGCGCCGGTCGGGGCGGTCGTCGCCAAGGGCACGGATGTGCGGGCCTGCGGGCCGCGTGATCCGCATGTGCTGGCCGGGGTGCTGTGGAAGTCGGCGGCCGGGCACTGGTATCTGCTGGCGGCGGGCGGGAAGGACACGGCGACGATCCAGGCCGGCGGCGGGATCACCGCGGCCGGGCAGGGGCCGCTGCTCGTGGCCCGGGCCGAACAGGGCGCTTCGGCGACGCTCAAGGGGACGCTGGAGGACGGCCGGGCGATCAGCGGGCTGCACTGAGGAAGCTTGGCGAGGAGGAGACTTGTCGACGGAGGAAGCTTGTTGACGGTGGCGTAAACAAGGTGCGGCACAGGGGTTCCCAGACCACCTACCCATCAGTACATTGACGCCATGTCTAACACGCAGGCCCGGGTGCCGCTCAAGGCACGCAAAGTGTCCTTCTCCTGGGACGGCACGCCGTTGCACTGGGTGCCGGGCGATCCCTTCACCACGCACACGATCAACGTGCTGCATCTGCTGTTGCCCGCCGGTGAGCGGTGGTTCGTGCACGTCTACAAGCAGGCGCTGCCGCTGATCCGGGACGAGCGGCTGCGCGAGGACGTCATCGGGTTCATCGGGCAGGAGGCGATGCACTCCCAGGCCCATGACGAGGTGCTGCCGCATCTGCGCGAGCAGGGCCTCGATCCGACGCCGTACACCGCGCAGGTCGACTGGTTCTTCGAGAAGCTGCTCGGCGACCGCACGCTGCCGCCGGGCCGGGCCAGGCGCTGGTGGCTGCTGGAGCGGGTCGCGCTCATCGCGGCCATCGAGCACTACACCGCGTTCCTCGGCGACTGGGTGCTGGGCGCCGGGGAGCTGGACCGGCGGGGCGCCGACCCGACCATGCTGGACCTGCTGCGCTGGCACGGCGCGGAGGAGGTCGAGCACCGCTCGGTGGCCTTCGATCTGTTCATGCACGTCGACGGGAGCTACCGACGGCGCGTGCGGACCTGGGCCACGGCGTTCTCCGCGCTGGTGTTCCTGTGGCAGCGCGGGGCGCGGTTCTTCATGGAGAACGACCCGACTCTCGTCGACGGCAAGGCGTCCTTCAAGGAGTTCCACGACCGTGGCAGGCGGGGCCTGCTCCCCTCGACCGGGGCCATGATCCGGTCCATCCCCCGCTATCTGAGCCGTGACTATCACCCCTCGCAGGAGGGTGACACCGAGCAGGCCGTCGCCTACCTGGCGTCCTCCCCGGCCGCCATGGCAGCGGAGAAGAGGGCCGCGTGATGCCGAAGCTGCGTGCTGTCGCGCTCGTCGCGGGTGCCGTACTGCTGACCCGGGGTGCCCTGCGCCGCCGTATCCAGGTCTCGCCGCTGTGGCCGCTGCCCGCACTGGAGGAGCCCACCTCGGGCCGGCCGCGCTCGCGGGCGCTCAGGCTGCTGGTGACCTCGCGCGAGACGGTGGCCGACGGGGTCGTCCGACTCCGCCTGGAAGGGCGGGACCTGCCGCGCTGGGAGCCCGGTGCGCATCTCGACCTCGTGCTGCCGTCGGGGCTCGTGCGGCAGTACTCGCTGTGCGGCGACCCCGAGGACACCTCCTCGTACACGGTCGCGACCCGGCTGGTCACGGACGGGCGGGGCGGCTCGCGCGAGGTGCACGAGCAGGTGACCGAGGGCATGGAACTGGAGGTGCGGGGGCCGCGGAATCGCTTCCCCCTCGTCGAGGCGGAGTCCTACGTCTTCATCGCCGGCGGAATCGGGATCACCCCGCTGCTGCCGATGCTGCGGGCGCTCCCGGAGCACACCGAATGGCGGCTGCTGTACGCGGGGCGCGACCGGGCCTCGATGCCGTTCCTGGAGGAGGTCGAGAAGCTGGGCCGGGGCCGGGTGACCGTCGTGACGGGGCGGCCCGATCTCGACGCGCTGGAGGCGGGCGAGGGTGCCGCCGTCTACGCCTGCGGTCCCGAGGGGCTCATGGCGGCCGTCGCGGAGCGCTTCCCGGAGGTCCGGCTGGAGCGGTTCGCGCCGCGTACGTCGTCCGACGGCAACACCGAGTTCGAGGTCGAACTGCGGCGCAGCGGGCGCACGTTGACCGTCCCGGCCGACTCCACCGTGCTGGCCGCCGTCCGCCGGGAGCTGCCGGACACCGCCTACTCCTGCGAGCAGGGCTTCTGCGGGACCTGCCAACAGCGGGTGCTGGAAGGGGAGATCGACCACCGGGACGAGCTGCTGACGGACACGGAGCGTGCCGACTCGATGCTGATCTGTGTGTCGCGCGCCCGGAGCGATCGTTTGGTGATCGACATGTGAACACTCGCGGTCCGAACCGGTCGGTAAGGTGTTCGCATGAGTACCGGGGTTCGCCGCAGGATGGGCGTCGAGGAGCGGCGGCAGCAGCTGATCGGCGTCGCCCTCGACCTGTTCAGCCGACGCTCGCCCGACGAGGTCTCCATCGACGAGATAGCGTCGGCCGCCGGCATCTCACGCCCACTGGTGTACCACTACTTCCCCGGCAAACTCAGCCTGTACGAGGCCGCGTTGAAGCGCGCCTCGGAGGATCTCGCGGCACGCTTCGCCGAGCCGCACGAGGGCCCGGTCGGCGCCCGGCTGCTGCGCGTGATGCGCCGCTACTTCGACTTCGTGGACGAACACGGTCCGGGCTTCTCGGCGTTGATGCGGGGCGGCCCGGCGGTCCCCGCGGACGGAGTCCGCTCAAAAGACCACGTGTCGGCCACCAACGCCCTGATCGACTCCGTACGGCAGGCGGCGTACGACCAGATCCTGGCGCATCTCCAGATCGCCGAGGCGCCCCCGCGCCTGGAGCTGGTGGTCCGCTCCTGGATCTCCCTCGCCGAGTCCACGGCCCTGCTCTGGCTGGACGGCCGGCGCGTCCCCCGCGCCGAGCTGGAGCTCCAGCTCGTCCACGACTTCGCCGCACTGGCCGCGGTCAGCGCCGCCTACGACGAGGAGATGGCGGCCCTGCTGAAGACCATGGTCAAGGACGAGCCGGCCGACGGCCCCTTCGCGGAGCTGGTCGGCCGGCTCATCGCCCTGGGTTCCTAACGCTCGAACTTCCGGTAGGAGGCGTCGAGGTCGCGGACCTCGGCGGAGGCGTGCAGGGTGACCCCGTCCTGCGGTGCCACGTGCTTGCGGAGCACGTCCAGCACGGCCTCCGTGAGCTTGGCCTTCGTCTCCTCGCTGCGTCCGGCGAGGAGCCCGATGGTCACGTGCACCACGTGGTGGCTCTCGTCCGCGACCCCTTCGTATCCGTAGCCGGTGTGCCCCTCCCGGAACAGCGTCTTGCAGGCCTCCGGCCTGGCGGCCGCGATCTCGACGACCGTCTCGTGCAGCTCCCGCACGAAGGTGTCCGAGATGACCTCGGCGTTGTACGAGAAGTCGACGGTGATCTGCGGCATGAGCACTCCTGTTCTACGGCGACCGGAACGACCCTACTTGTCCGACCGGCTGAACACCGCCACCGTCCGTGCCGGGACGCCGAACGTGCCCGAGCCGACCGTGTAGGAGGAGGTCTTCACCACCGGATCGGCGCCGGAGGCCTGCACCGGGTGCAGCCGGTAGGCCGTCCCGGCGAGGGCGCCGATCGTCTGCTCCTGCCGCTGCGGGGTGGCGTTGAAGACGACGACCAGGTCACCGAGCTTCATCGTGATCACACCCGGTGTCTCGTCCTTGCCCGACAGCGGGAAGGACAGCTCGTCCTGCACCTGCGCGGCCGTGTCGAGGGAGAACGCCTTCTCCGTCGTACGGATCCTGAGCAGGTCCTGGTAGGCGGCCGAGGCGGCGGTGATGTCGGAGCAGCCGACCCTGACCGAGCTCAGCAGCGGACCCGCGTACGACCACTTCGACCGGTTGTCGGCCGCCATCGGCAGCCCGCGTCCGAAGCCGTTGCCGTCGGCGCAGTTCCAGTGGATGGCGTTGAACCAGTCACCGCTGTCGTACGAATTGCGGTCCAGCGACTTGGAGCGCAGCAGGTCGGTGCCCGCCTGGGAGAGGGCAGGGCCCTGGGAGAGGGCGGCCGTGGCCATCGCCAGGACCTGCATCCGGGCCCGGTCGGCGGCGCCGGTCTTCGCGGGCAGCTTGTAGGTCAGCGCGTCGAACAGCGACTCGTTGTCGTGCGCGTCCACATAGGCGAGGGCGTCACCGGGAGCGTCCGCGTAGCCGGCGGGCGAGCCGCCATAGTCGACCTCGGCTCCCGTGACCTCCTTGCCGTCGGTGTCCGTGAAGCGGTACTTCGCGAGGTTGCCGCTCAGCCCGACCTTGATCAGGTCCTGGTAGTGCAGGAGGCGGGCCTTCTGCTCGGCCGACGTGCCGTTGGCGGACGAGGAGTTGGGGTCGGTGTAGAGGCCGGACGCGAAACCCTGGACGCCGGGGTCGGAGTCGAAGGGGCTGCCGCCGCGCACCGCGTCCCGGGCCCGGTCGGAGAAGGTGGCGATGCCGGTGCCGGCCATGTTCTGCTGCGTGGCCTGCACGAAGCGGGCGTCGTTCGCGACCTCGCCGAAGTTCCAGCCCTCGCCGTACAGGATGATCTTCTTGCCGTCGACGCCGTCCTTGGCGACGGTCAGCGCGTCGAGCGCCTTGCGGACCGCCAGGATGTTGGCCTTCGGGTGGTGGCCCATGAGGTCGAAGCGGAAGCCGTCGACCTTGTACTCCTTGGCCCAGGTGACGATCGAGTCCACGACCAGCTTGCCCATCATCGCGTTCTCGGGTGCGGTGTTGGAGCAGCAGGTGCTGTTGGCCACGCTGCCGTCGGCGAGGAGCCGCTGGTAGTAGCCGGGCACGATCTTGTCGAGCACGGAGGTGTCGGCCTGGCCGCTGGCGGCGGTGTGGTTGTAGACGACGTCCATGACGACCCGGAGGCCGTCCCCGTTCAGGGCCTGGACCATCTTGCGGAACTGGACCGTGCGGGCGGTGCCGTCCGGGTCGGTGGCGTAGGAACCCTCGGGGACCGTGAAGTGGTACGGGTCGTAGCCCCAGTTGTAGGCGTCCTTCGCGGCGGTCTTCGCCACGCACGCCTGCTGCTGGTCGGAGTCGGCCGGGTAGGAGGCCAGGTCACAGGCCGGGCTCGCCTGGTCGGCCTTCTTCTCGGGGACGGTGGCGAAGTCGAAGGCCGGCAGCAGATGCACGTACGAGGTGCCGGCCCTGGCCAGCGCCCGCAGATGCTTCGAGCCGTCGCTGTTCTTGTCGGTGAAGGCCAGGTAGGTGCCCTGGTCCTGGGCCGGGACGGTCTTGTCGGCGACCGAGAAGTCCCGGATGTGCAGCTCCTGGATCTGCGCGTCCTTCAGCGGTACGGCCGTGGGCTTGCGCAGGGCCGCCCAGCCGCTCGGGGCGAGCGACCGGTCGTCCAGGTCGACGACGAGGCTGCGCTCGGAGTCGGCGGTGAGGGCGAGCGAGTAGGGGTCGGTGACCTTGTTGACGACCATCTTGCGGACGCTGGGCGCCCAGACCCGCACGACGTACCGGTAGGGCTTGCCCGTCCAGGACGCGGGGCCGGTGACGGACCAGACGCCGGTCGTGTCGTCGCGGTGCATGGCCTTGACCGAACCGTCCAGCTCCAGCGAGACGCTCTGCGCGGTCGGCGCCCAGACGGAGAGGGTCGGCTTCCCGTCGTGGAAGACCGGGCCGAGCCGGGCCTTCGTGGCGCCCGGGTAGAGGTCGTCCAGCACGCCGGCGATCTGCACGCCGGTCGCGGCCAGCACGGCGCCGTTGGCGGCGCGCTGGGAGGCGACGAGCTGGCCGGTGAGGGCCGTACGCACCCGGCCGCTGTCCCGCGGGTCGACGGACCAGGCGGTGTAGTCCTTCAGATACGGGAACTTCGCCTTCTGGGCGTCGGTGAGGGTGGTCTTCTCCAGCCGGATCCAGCGCTCGTCGTCGCTGGTCAGCGTCCCGTCCTTGACGGCGATCGAGCCGTCCCGGGAGGAGAGCAGCTGGGTGGAGGCGGCGCCGTCGGCGCCGTTCCAGGCAACGGTGTCGCGGTCGATCCAGACCGCCTTGGACGTGGTCAGGTCGAGTGCGGCCGTGCTGCCGGCCGGCTGCGGGAGCAGGTACTTCTCCTGGCCGTTCAACAGCCACACCTCGTAGCCGTTCGCCTTGAGGTCGAGCGACTGGTCGGTGGGCAGGTCCTTGTCGTCGCCCTTGTGGATGATGTAGCTGAGGCTGGTGGCACCCGCGGTGAGCGGCACCTCGAAGACCGCGCCATAGGCATCAGTCTTCACCGGCTGGAGCGGCTTCGACCAGTCGGTGGGGTTCGCGGCACCCGTCCAGACGTGCAGGCCCCAGCCGTCGTAGTTCCCGTCGGCGCGGTGGTAGTGGATGACGGCCTTGGTGGTGTCCTGGGCGGGATAGGCGGGCTTCGTCGTCTGTACGTCCGGCTTGCCCTGCTCGACCCAGACCTCACCGTTCTTGGTGACGTCGATGTCCCGGTCGGCCGAGACGTCCTTGTTCCCGTTCTTGTCGACGACCAGGAAGCCCACGGTCGAGGCGCCGGGCTTGACCTTGACGTAGGCGAAGGCGCCCCAGGCGTCCCGGCCGGTGAAGGGGTGCCCGGCCGGCCAGGTGGTGGCCTCGCCGTCGGCGATGTCGCCCCAGGCGTACAGGCCCCAGTTGTCGTAGTCGCCGTCGGTGCGCTTGTAGTGGACGATCACGTAGTCCCGCGAGGAGGCCGTGGGGACCGGGGGCGCGGGCGGGGTGCCGGAGGTGCTGCTCGCCGTGGCGCTCGCGGTGTGCCCGGCCGAGTCGACGACGACGGCCTTGTAACGCAGCGCGGTCCCGGCGGGTACGGCCTTGTCGAGGGTCTGGGTGACCTTGTACGGGGCGTGGTCGGCAGAGCCGAGCACCTGCCACCGGGCGTTGCCGACCTGGGCGGCGAAGACGACCCGGTTCAGCCGGCCGCCTCCCCCAGTCTCGGCTTCGCTCGACCGGGAGGTGCCCCCAACGTCGGCGCTCAGCGACACCGTCCCGGTGGCTCCGGCGGCCGGGGCCTGGAGGGTGATCACCGGCTTGACCGCGGGCTGGGCGAGGGTGCCGGTGGCCCGGTAGACGACGGCGGACTCGGCCGGGACGGTGAGGGTGACCTTGTCGTCCCCGTCGGACTTCACCGCGTCCGTGGCGCCGTAGATCCCCCGGTACGCCATGCCGGCGGACCCGGTGGCGAAGGTGGCCGTCTTCGGCTCGCTCGCGTTGTTGAGGGCGACGACGTACTCCTGGCCGGTCCTGGCGTCCGTCCGGGTGAAGGCGTAGATCCCGGCGCCGTCGGCCGCGTACCGCTCGGTCTGGACGCCGTCGGTCAGCGCCGGGTTGGCGGTGCGGAGCCTGGAGAGGGCGGCGATCTGCCGGTAGAGCGGGGCGCCGGGGTCGTAGGAGTCGCTGGCGTGGGTGCGGGTGGTGCCGATCTCGTCGTCCTTGAGATAGTCGGGCACCTTGGAGGCGAACATGGTCTGGCGGGCGTCCTTGTCGCCGCCGGACCCGGTGAAGCCCTGCTCGTCGCCGTAGTAGACGACCGGGTTGCCGCGGCTGAGGAACATGACCTCGTTGGCGAGCTCGTCCTTCTTGAGGATCTCGGCGTCCGTGGCCTTCGGGTTGTCCTGCTTCAGGAAGTACCCGATGCGGCCCATGTCGTGGTTGCCGAGGAAGGTGACCTGCTCGTACGCGTTGGCCTTGTCGGTCGTGTACTTCCAGTCGTCGCCGAAGACGTTGGCGAGCTTCTGCGCGCTGCCGCCCTGGGAGGCGTAGCTGCGGGCCGCGTCCTGGAAGGGGAAGTCGAGGGTGGCGTCGAGGCGGCCCTGGGTGACGTACGGGGAGGTGAGGGAGGTGTCGGCGGAGTAGACCTCGCCGAACATGAAGAACTTCTTCCGCCCGTGCGCGGCGGCGTACGTGTCCAGTGCGGTCGCCCACTGGGTCCAGAACGGCATGTCGACGTGCTTGACGGTGTCGATCCGGAACCCGTCGACGGCGAAGTCCTCGACCCAGCGCTCGTAGATCTTCTCCATGCCGTGGACGACCTCGGGACGCTCGGTCCACAGGTCGTCCAGGCCGGAGAAGTCGCCGTAGGTGGCGGACTCGCCGGCGAAGGTCGAGTCGCCGCGGTTGTGGTACATCGTCGGGTCGTTGAGCCAGGCCGGGACCTTGCTCTTGCTGGTGACCTGCGGGGTGTACGGGAAGGAGTTGCTGTCGACGGCCGGGAACTTCTTCGTGCCGTCGGCGTAGTCGGCGTCGTCGAACGGCCTGCCGTCCTTCGTCAGGTACGGGAAGGCGCCCTTGGAGAGGTAGTCGGAGGACTTCTCCTTGTAGCTGACGACGTCGGCGGTGTGGTTGGTGATGACGTCGAAGAAGACCTTCATGCCCTTGGCGTGGGCCTTGGAGATGAGGGTCTTCAGGTCCTGGTTGGTGCCGAAGTGCGGGTCGACCTGGGTGAAGTCGGTGATCCAGTAGCCGTGGTAGCCGGCCGAGGCGTTCGCGCCGGTGCCCTGCACGGGCTGGTTCTTGAAGATGGGGGCCATCCAGATGGCGGTGGTGCCGAGCCCCTTGATGTAGTCGAGCTTCTGTGTCAGGCCCTTGAGGTCGCCGCCCTGGTAGAAGCCCTTGTCGGTGGGGTCGTAGCCGGTGACCGTGCGCGAGCCGGTCAGGCCGCCCTGGTCGTTGGCCTTGTCCCCGTTGGCGAAACGGTCCGGCATGACGAAGTAGAACTGCTCGCGGGTGTCGTCGTGCCGGGCGGGCTGGGCGGCGAGCGCCGCGTCCGACGGGGGTGCGGGCGGGGTGGCTGCGTGGGCCGCCAGTGGCTGGATCAGGGCGGCGGCCAGGGCTGTCGCGGTGACGGCCGCGGCCCGTCTCGCTCTCGGTATCACAGGCGGTAACTCCTTGCGAATGCGGCTCTCTTGGGTCCGACCCCGCGCGACCGTATCGCCGCCGAAAGCTTTACTGCAAGAGTCTTGAAATTCATAGCAAGAAGTTTCAGCGTCAACCTTGACGTGCCCTTCTCAACTGCCGCAGGCTCACCGGTTGTTGAAACCCACCCCCTTCTTCGGAGCCGCACATGACCGGAAACCGACACCGACCCCCGGGCTCGCCGGGTGTCGTCCGCAGGACGGCAGGGGCCGTGGCCGCCGGCGCCCTGGCGCTCGCGGGCGTGCTCGCCCTGCCGGCGACCCCCGCCCAGGCGAAGACGACCGCCAAGGGCGATGTGATCGCCAACCTGTGGGAATGGAACTGGGACTCCATCGCCTCTGAGTGCACCGACGTGCTGGGTCCGGCGGGCTACGGCGCGGTCCAGGTGGCACCGCCCGAGGAGTCCCTGAAGCAGACGAACTACTACTGGTGGGACGTCTACCAGCCGTACTCGTACAGCCTGAACAGCCGCTTCGGCAGCCAGGCCAAGTTCAGCGCCATGATCACGGCCTGTCACAAGGCGGGCGTGAAGGTCTACACGGACGCGGTGATCAACCACACGGCCGCGCAGACCGGCACCGGCTACAACGGCACGACGATCACCAACAAGTACGCCACCCCCGACTGGACCCGCACCGACTACCACGACTCCACCGACTGCCCGACCTCGGACCTGACCATCCAGGACTACTCGAACCTGACCCAGGTCCAGAACTGCGAGCTGCTCGGCCTGCCCGACCTCAAGACGGGCTCGGACACGGTCCGCGCCGGCCTCGCGAACTACCTCAACTCCCAGCTGGCGCTGGGCGTGGACGGCTTCCGGGTCGACGCGGCCAAGCACATCCCCGCGGCCGACCTGGCGGCGATCGAGGGCAAGCTGACCAACACCACGTCGGGGACGGCGCCGTACGTCTTCCAGGAGGTGTACCCGGGCGCGACCCCGCAGCCGAGCGACTACTACGGCTCCGGTGACGTCCTGGACTTCACCTACGCCGGCAAGATGAAGTCGGCGTTCCAGGGCAATGTGAGCGACCTGGCCTCACTGTCGTCGTCCGGCATCCTGCCCGCCGCCAACTCGGTGTCGTTCGTGACCAACCACGACACCGAGCGCAACGGCACGGACATGTCGTACAAGGACGGCGACACCTACAAGCTCGCCAACCTCTTCCAGCTCGCCTACAAGTGGTCCACGCCGACCGTGTACGCCAGCTGGGAGTGGACCCAGAGCGACCAGGCCCCGCCGAACTCGTCGGGCTTCGTCACGGACACGGACTGCGCCGGCGGCGCCTGGTACTGCCTGGACCGGGACACCTCGGTGGTCGGCATGGTGGCCTGGCACAACGCGACCGACACGGCCGCGGTCTCCAACTGGCAGACCATGTCGTCCGACGTGATCGGCTTCGGACGCAGCGGCAAGGGCTTCTTCGCGCTGAACAACGGCACGTCCGCGGCCACCTACACGTTCGCCACGGGCATGGCCGACGGCACGTACAGCAACGTGATCGACGGCGGCAAGAGCACGGTGACCGTCTCCGGCGGCAGCGCGTCGCTCACGATCCCCGCGAAGGGCGCCGTCGCCTTCTACAACTCCTCCTACACCTGCACGGTGGGCTGCGGCGACGCGGGCGGCAGCTCCGGCGACACGGTGAGCGCGACGTTCCACGAGTACGCGTCGACCACGTCCGGCACGAACGTGTACGTCGTGGGCTCCATCCCGGCGCTGGGCTCCTGGGACACATCGAAGGCGATCCAGCTGTCGTCCACCGGCTACCCGATCTGGTCGGGTGAGGTGAACGTGCCGGTGAACACGTCCTTCACCTTCAAGTACATCAAAAAGGACAGCTCGGGCAATGTGACATGGGAGTCGAACGCCAACAGGTCGGGAACGACGACGACTTCGGCACTCGCCCTGAACAACTCCTGGAACGTGGCGGACACCGACGCCACCGACGTCACCTTCAACGAGACCGCGACGACGACCTTGGGCACCAACGTCTACGTCGTCGGGTCCATCCCGTCCCTCGGCTCCTGGAACACGAGCGACGCGATCCCTCTGTCCTCGGCGGCGTACCCGACGTGGAGCAAGCTCGTCATCGTCCCCAAGAGCACGACCTTCACGTACAAATACATCAAGAAGGACAGCTCCGGGAACGTGACCTGGGAGTCCGGCTCGAACCGCTCGTACACGACGGGCAGTTCGTCCGGGTACACGACGAACGACAGCTGGCAGTAGCGCCTGACCGCATGACAATGGCCCGCCGCCCCGAGGGGCGGCGGGCCATCCGGCTGTCACTCCGCCGTCGTCCACCAGACGGTCGTGTCGGCCGGCACCGTGGTCTCGCCGCCGGTGTCGGTCACCTCGCCGCTGGCGAGCAGGACGCGGCCGTACGCCGGGACGGTCACCGCCTTGCCCGTGGTGTTCGCGACGCACACGAACGTACCGCGGCGGAAGGCCAGGACGCCCTGCGGGGCCGGCAGCCACTCCACCGCGTCACCCGCGCCGAGTGCGGGGTGCTCCCGGCGGGCGGCGAGCGCGGCGCGGTACAGCTGCAGGGTGGAGCCGGGCGTGCCGCTCTGCGCCTCCACGCTCAGCTCGGCCCACTCGGCCGGCTGCGGCAGCCAGCTGCCGCCGCTGCCGAAGCCGTACGACGAGCCCGTGCGGGTCCACGGGATCGGCACGCGGCAGCCGTCGCGGAAGCCGTCCTGGCCGGCGCCCCGGAAGTACGCCGGGTCCTGACGCACCTCGTCCGGGAGGTCGACCACGTCCGGCAGGCCCAGTTCCTCGCCCTGGTAGACGTACGCCGAGCCGGGCAGCGCGAGCATGAGGAGGGTGGCGGCACGGGCGCGGCGCAGGCCCAGTGCGCGGTCGCCCGCCGTGCGGATCTGGGTGCCCAGGCCCGGGGGGTTGGCGAAGCGGGTGGCGTGGCGGGTGACGTCATGGTTGGACAGGACCCAGGTGGCGGGGGCGCCGACCGGGCGCATCGCCTCCAGCGTGCGGTCGATGACCTCGCGCAGTTCCTTCGCGTCCCACGCCGTGCTCAGGTACTGGAAGTTGAAGGCCTGGTGCAGCTCGTCCGGGCGGACGTAGTTCGCGGTGCGCTCGACGGTCGGCGTCCAGGCTTCCGCGACGAAGATCCGCTCACCGGAGTATTCGTCCAGGATCAGCCGCCACTGGCGGTAGATCTCGTGCACGCCGTCCTGGTCGAAGAACGGCATGACATCGTTGCCCAGCAGTTTGAGCTGGTCGTGCGCGCCCAGGTCGGGGAGGCCCTCCGCCTTCACCAGGCCATGGGCGACGTCGATACGGAAGCCGTCGACGCCCATGTCCAGCCAGAAGCGGAGGATGGAGCGGAACTCGTCGCCCACCGCCGGGTGTTCCCAGTTGAAGTCGGGCTGCTCGGGGGCGAAGAGGTGGAGGTACCACTCGCCGTCGTCCACCCTGGTCCAGGCCGGGCCGCCGAAGATGGACTCCCAGTCGTTCGGCGGGAGTTCGCCGTTCTTCCCCTTTCCGGGGCGGAAGTGGTAGCGCTCGCGCAGCGGTGAGCCGGGGCCCTCGGCGAGGGCGCGCTTGAACCACTCGTGCTGGTCGGAGGAGTGGTTGGGGACCAGGTCGACGATGATGCGCAGGCCCAGCTCGTGCGCGTCGCGGATCAGCGCGTCGGCGTCCAGCAGATTGCCGAACATCGGGTCGACGGCACGGTAGTCGGCGACGTCGTAACCGGCGTCGGCCTGCGGGGAGGCGTAGAAGGGGCTGAGCCACACGGCGTCGACGCCGAGGTCGCGGAGGTACGGCAGACGGGAGCGGATGCCTTCCAGGTCGCCCATGCCGTCGCCGTCGCTGTCGGCGAAGCTGCGCGGATAGACCTGGTAGATGACCGCGTCCCGCCACCAGTCGCGGCGGTCGGCGATGGCGGCTGCGGTGGAGCGGGGGGCCGGTGCGGCAGGGTGCTGCTGGCTCATGGCGTCCTTGAGGGGTAAGCGAGTTCTGGTCATGGGCGCGTGGGTGCGGCGGGGGTGCCGGGAACCGGGGGTGTGCGAGGCGGCCGCGGTCACAGCGGGGTCGGATGGGGACCGCGGCCGCCTACCCGCGCATCGCTGTCGCTGTGCGCGGGAGCCTCTTTTCGGGGCCGTCAGCCCTTCGTGCCGCCCGCGGTCAGGCCGGTGACGAGGTTCTTCTGCACGAGGTAGAAGAACACCGACACGGGTATCGCGATCAGCACGGCGGTGGCGGCCATGTAGTTCCACTGGGCGTCGTGCTCGCTGACGAAGGTCTGCAGGCCCACGGCGAAGGTGTACTTCGAGTCGTCCAGCATGAAGGTCGTCGCGAAGGCGACCTCGCCGACGGCGGTGATGAAGTTGTAGAAGGCGGCCACGGCCAGGCCGGGGCGGGCCAGCGGCAGGATCAGCCGGAAGAAGGTGCCGAAGGGGGACAGTCCGTCGACGCGTCCGGCCTCGTCTATCTCGAAGGGGATGGTGTCGAAGTAGCCCTTGAGCAGCCATGCGCTGTATGGCACGGCCGTGGTGCAGTTGATGACGATCAGCGCCCAGTAGGTGTCGATGAGATCGAGCTGGCTGAAGATCTCGTACATCGGCACGATCAGGATGGCGATCGGGAAGGCCTGGGTGAGCAGCAGGACCCACATCAGCTGCTTGTAGCCGGGAAAGCGCATCCGGGAGACGGCGTAGCCGGTGGTGGCGGCGACGAAGACGCCGATCAGGGTGGTGCCGCCGGCCACGATCATCGTCGACTTGAACCAGTCGAAGAAGCCGGTGTGCTGGAGCACGAAGCTGTAGTTGGAGAAGCTGAGCTTGCCCAGGATCTTGCCCGGGTGCAGGTAGTCGTCCTTCTCGGGGCCGAGCGACAGGAAGATCAGCCAGGCCACCGGGGCGAGTGCGATCAGACTCGCGACGGCGAGACCGCCGTGCAGGAGGGCGGTGCCGAGCGGGCCGCGCTCGCCGCGCCCGCGCGTCCGGCGCGGCACGGCGCCGGCGGGGGCCGGTGCGGCCTCGGTCTTTTCCAGGGTCGTGGTGCTCATGGCGGCGGCTCCTGCGGCGTCAGACGGCGAGCTGGTCATTGCGCTTCAGCCAGCGGAAGTAGAAGGAGGTGAAGACGGTGACGATCGACAGCAGCAGCACGCCGTACGCGGCGGACTGGGCGAAGTCCCGTGGCTGCTGCCCGAAGCCCAGGTAGTAGGCCCAGGTGACGAGGATCTGCGCGTCCGGGGCGCTGGTCGGGCCGAACAGCAGGAAGATGATGGCGAACTGGTTGAAGGTCCAGATGATGCCGAGGAGGACGACGGTGGAGCTGACGGACCTCAGCCCCGGCAGGGTGACGTGCCGGAAGCGCTGCCAGGCATTGGCGCCGTCCATCTCGGCCGCCTCGTAGAGGCTGGAGTCGATGGACTGCAGGCCGCCGAGCAGCGAGAGCATCATGAACGGCACACCGCACCAGGTGTTGACCATGATCGCGGCGAACCGCTGCCAGAAGGTGTCCTCCAGCCACTGCGGCTGGGGCATGTGGAGCGCGTGCAGGATCTGGTTGATCACGCCGGAGTCGGAGAGCATGATCCGCCAGGAGAAGACGGTGACGAAGGTCGGCACCGCCCAGGGCAGGACCAGCAGCACCCGGTAGAAGGTGCGGCCGCGCACCTTCTCGTTGAGCATGAGCGCGAGGCCCAGGCCGATGGTGTAGTGCAGGGTCACACAGGCGGCCGTCCAGACGACGGTCCACAGGAAGTGCGACCAGAACCGGTCGTACGACAGCGGGCCGAAAAGGATGTCCTTGTAGTTGCCCAGGCCGATGAACTTGTACGTGGCCGCGATGTGATTGACGCCGATCGTGCGCGCCGAGTTGAGGCTGTTGGCGTCGGTCAAGGTCAGGTAGACACCGCGGATCAGCGGATAGCCCACGATCACCGCGAGGACGACGACCACCGGGGCGATCATCGCGTAGGCGTACCAGTACTTCTGGTAGCCGTTTCTGATGCGCTGCCCCAGCCCGGGCCGAGGCGCGCGGTCACCGCGTCGCTTGCCGGTCGCGCGGTCGATGGCGACTGTCATGGTTCGACACCTTCAAGAGGATCAGAGGGTGGGCTGGGCACAGGGCGGTGGCCGCCGGATCCTTCCCCCCGATCTCGTACGGGAGGATCCGGCGGCCACGCGGGCTCACTTGCTGAAGTCGGGGACCAGCTTGGTGATGGCCACCTGGGCGTTGCCCAGGCCGGTGTCCAGCGACTCCTTGCCGGCCGCGACCTTGGGCAGCTCGGTGTCGAGCGGGCCCCACAGGGAGCTGTACTCGGGCAGCGCCGGGCGCGGCTGGGCGGAGGAGAGGACGCCCTGGTAGCCGGCGATGCCGGGGTCGGCCTTGACCTGGGCGGTGTAGGCGTCCGAGCGGGTGGGCAGGGTGGAGTTCTTCAGGGCGATGGTCTCCTGGGAGGACGCCGAGGTCATGAACTTCACGAACGTCAGCGCCGCGGCCTGGTGAGCCTTGTCGGAGCCGGCGTAGACCGAGAGGTTGTGGCCGCCGGTCGGGGCGCCCGCCTTGCCGGAGGAGCCGGCCGGGACGGTGGCGATGCCGAGGTTCGACTTGTCCGTGAAGGCGCTGCCCTTGTAGATGTTCGTGATCTCCCACGGGCCCTGGAGGATCGCGGCGACCTTGCCGTTGACGAACGCGTCCTGGATGTGGGCGTAGGCGTCGGCGGTGGTGTCGGCCTTGTGCAGGCCCTTGCCGGAGAACAGGCTCAGCCAGGTGCCGTAGGCCTTCTTCGCGGCGGCCGAGTCGACGGTGATCTTCTTGGCGGCCGCGTCGACGGTGTCGGTGCCCTCGCCGTAGAGGAACGGCTGGGCGAAGTAGGCCTGGGTGGAGCCCCAGTAGCCGTCGGCGCCGGTCTTGTCCTTGACCTTGGCGGCGTCCGCCTTCAGCTCGTCCCAGGTCGTGGGGGCGGCGGTGATGCCGGCCTTCTGGAACAGCGCCTTGTTGTAGACCAGCGCGAGGGTGTCGGTGACCAGCGGGACGCCGTAGGTCTTGCCCTCGTACTGGGCCTGCTTGATCAGGTTCGGCTGGAAGCTGCTCTGCTCGGAGAGCGCCTCGGTGCCGTCCAGCGGCAGGAAGTAGCCCTTCTTGGCGAAGGCGGGGGTCCAGCCGACCTCGGAGCGCAGGATGTCCGGGGCGCCCTTGGAGCCGGCCGCGGTGTCGAACTTGTTCTGCGCCTGGTCGAAGGGCACGTTGACGTACTTGACCTTGATGTTCTTGTTGGCGGCCTCGAACTGCTTGATCAGGGCCTGGTACGTCGGCGCCTCGTTCGTGGCGTTGGAGGTGTCCCACCAGGTGATGGTGACCGGGCCGTCCGACTTGCCACTGTCGCTGCTCCCGCCACCGCAGGCCGTCGCCGCGAGGGCGATGGACGCCGCCAGCGCGGAGGCCGCTATGCCACGCCGCATGAGTTCTCCTTGAGGGTGAAAGCCCGTGTGCCAGGGGCGGTCCCGTCCGCCGTCCCCGGTCGTGGTGCCGACTGCGCCGTTGCGGCGGCCGGGCGACCAGGAACGTAACAGCGTTGTAAGCGTTGCGAAAGACCTTGCAGAAAAAAAGTGCAAGGGAACACGATGGTTACCCCGCCGTGACCGGCGCTCGACCGGGGCGCAACCGCGCATTGGGGCCTGTGGGGCGGTTTCGGCGGCACTTGTGCAAGACTCTGCAAGCTCTTGCCACCATGACTTCGAGGGAGCGCGATGAGGCAGCAACCCAGGGCGGGCCGTCCCGCTTCCCGGGCCCGGCGTCCGGCCGGTGTGCAAGGCGACATACGACCGGTACAGTCCAGTGCCGTGACCACACGGCTTGCCGACATCGCTGCGCAGGCGGGGGTGAGCGAAGCGACCGTCAGCCGGGTCCTCAACGGGAAGCCGGGCGTCGCCGCCACCACCCGCCAGTCCGTGCTCGCCGCGCTGGACGTGCTCGGCTACGAGCGCCCGGTGCGGCTGCGGCAACGCAGCGAGGGCCTGGTGGGTCTGATCACGCCCGAGCTGGAGAACCCGATATTCCCGGCCCTGGCCCAGGTCATCGGCCAGGCGCTGACCCGCCAGGGCTATACGCCGGTGCTCGCCACGCAGACCCCGGGCGGGTCGACCGAGGACGAGCTGACCGAGATGCTCGTGGACCGCGGGGTCGCCGGGATCATCTACGTCTCCGGACTGCACGCGGACACCACCGCCGACATGCAGCGCTACGAGACGCTGCGGGCGCAGGGCGTGCCGTTCGTGCTGGTGGACGGGTTCTCACCGAAGGTGCAGGCGCCGTTCATCTCCCCCGACGACCGGGCCGCGATGACGCTCGCGGTGACCCATCTGGTGTCCCTGGGCCACACCCGGATCGGGCTGGCGCTCGGGCCGAAGCGGTTCGTGCCGGTGCAGCGCAAGATCGAGGGCTTCGTGCGGGCCATGCAGGACCAGCTGGGGCTGGCCCCCGGGGTCGTCGAGGCGGAGCTGGTCCAGCACTCGCTGTACACGCTGGAGGGCGGTCAGGCCGCCGCGAGCGCCTTGATCGAGCGGGACTGCACGGCCGTGGTGTGCGCCAGCGACATGATGGCCCTCGGTGCCATACGGGCCGCCCGGCAGCGGGGGCTGGAGGTGCCGCGTGACGTCTCGGTGGTCGGTTTCGACGACTCCCCGCTGATCGCGTTCACCGACCCGCCGCTGACGACCGTACGCAAGCCGGTGCCGGCGATGGGGCAGGCCGCGGTGCGCACGTTGCTGGAGGAGATCGGCGGCACGCCCGCGCCGCACAGCGAATTCGTGTTCATGCCGGAGCTGGTGGTGCGCGGTTCAACCGCTTCTGCCCCACATGTCGTCCGTACGTCGTAGAAGATGCGCCACGGACCCGACCTTGGGATGATCTGCCGGAGAAGCCTTTTCTGGCAGACTTGATGCCTATGAGTGACTCGACCGTGACGCAGTCGGAAGGTCGCGAGAAGGTGGCCGTTCCGAGGTCGGTCACGGGCGAGGTCACCCCGGGTCCGCTCAGCCGGCTGCGACGGCCGCGGCGGCCCCGGCTCTGGTTCGAAATCCTTCTGATCGCGGTGAGTTACTGGACGTACTCGCTGATCCGCAATGCCGTCCCGGAGCAGAAGGCCGAGGCGCTGCGCAACGCGGACTGGATCTGGCGCGTCGAGCACCATCTGGGCATCGCCCTCGAACAGTCGGTCAATCACGCCATGAACTCGGTGACTTGGCTGATCATCGGGATGAACTACTACTACGCCACACTGCACTTCATCATCACGATCGGTGTGCTGGTCTGGCTGTACCGGTGGCATCCGGGGAGGTACGCGGCGGCCCGGCTGACGCTGTTCGCGACCACCGGTGTGGCTCTCGCCGGTTACTATCTGTTCCCGCTCGCGCCGCCTCGGTTGATGCGCGGCGGGCACTTCGTGGACACCGTGATGGTCCATCACACCTGGGGTTCGATGGCCTCCGGCGACCTGAAGGACATGTCGAACCAGTACGCCGCGATGCCGTCCATGCACATCGGATGGTCCCTGTGGTGCGGGCTGACCGTCTTCGCGCTCGCCTCGGTTCCATGGGTGCGGGTGCTGGGGCTGCTCTACCCCGCGGCCACGCTCCTCGTCATCGTCTCCACCGCCAACCATTTCTGGCTGGACGCGCTGGGGGGCATGCTGTGCCTGGCCTTCGGGTTCACCGTGGCCCGGGTGTGGTACGGGGCCCTGCCGTATCGCCTGCCTCGGCGAGTCGAGCGGGTCGAGAAGGGCGAGAAGGGCGAGCGGGTCGAGCTGCGGAGTTCTGTGGCGGAGTCCGTCGGTTCCGGCTCCGGCTCGGGGCCGGGCCGTCGTCACGTTCCGTAGAACAGCTTCTCCACCGTGGTGCGTGCCCTGCGCGTCGTACGGCGGTACGCGTCCAGCATGTCCCCCGCGTGTCCCGCGCCGTAGCCCAGGTAGCGGCCCACCGCCGCCAGCTCGCGCGACTCCGTCGGGAAGGTGTCCCCGGCCCGGCCGCGCACCAGCATCACCGCGTTGCGCACCCTCGTCGCCAGCACCCACGCCTCGTCCAGCGTCTCCGCGTCCTCCGCCGCCAGCAGCCCGGCCTCCCGGGCGGCGGCCAGGGCCTCGCGGGTACGAGTGGTGCGCAGGCCGGGCACCTCCCAGCCGTGCCGCAGCTGGAGCAGCTGGACCGTCCACTCGACGTCCGACAGCCCGCCCGGACCGAGCTTCGTGTGCAGCTTGGGGTCGGCGCCCCGGGGGAGGCGCTCGGACTCCATCCGCGCCTTCAGGCGGCGGATCTCGCGTACGGCGTCCTCGGCCAGGCCGTGGTGCGGGTAGCGCAGCGGGTCGATCAGTTCCGTGAAGCGCCGGCCCAGGTCTTCGTCCCCGGCCACGGGTTCGGCTCGCAGCAGCGCCTGCGACTCCCAGACCAGGGACCAGCGGCGGTAGTACGCCTCGTACGCCTTCAGTGTGCGCACCAGCGGGCCCGACTTGCCCTCCGGGCGCAGGTCGGCGTCGATGAGCAGCGGCGGGTCGGCGCTGGGCAGCGCGAGCAGGCGGCGCATCTCCTCGACCACCTTGTTCGCGGCGGCGGACGCTTCGTGTTCGTCCACGCCGTCCTGCGGTTCGTGGACGAACAGAACGTCCGCGTCGGAGCCGTAGCCCAGCTCGTGACCGCCGAAACGGCCCATCCCTATGATCGCGAAACGGGTGGGAAGCGTGTCCCCCCAGCCGTCCCGGACCACCGCGCGCAATGTGCCGGCGAGGGTCGCCGCGGTGAGGTCGGAGACCGCCGCGCCGACCCGGTCCACCAGGGCGCCCTGGTCGGGCTCGGCGTGGTTGTTCTCCGTGCCGTAGGAGTCGACGATGTCGCCGGCCGCGGTGCGGAACAGTTCGCGCCGGCGTACGCCACGCGCCGCGGTGACGCCCTGCCGGGCGTTCTCCGCGCGGCCCACCGCGGCCAGGATCTCCTGCTCCAGCGGGGTGCGCTCGCGGGGTGTCAGGCCGGCTCCGGGCAGGTTCGCGCTGTCACCGTCGCCGAGGAGGGCCACGGCTTCGGGGGCGCGCATGAGGAGGTCGGGGGCGAGGCGGCCCGCCGACAGGACGCGGGCCAGGTTCTCGGCTGCGGCTCCCTCGTCGCGGAGCAGGCGCAGATACCACGGGGTCTTGCCCAGGGCGTCCGAGACCTTGCGGAAGTTCAGCAGACCCGCGTCCGGCTCCGCCGAGTCGGCGAACCAGCCGAGCAGGACGGGGAGGAGCGTGCGCTGGATCGCCGCCTTGCGGGTGACGCCGGAGGCCAGTGCCTCCAGGTGGCGCAGGGCCGCCGCGGGGTCGGCGTAGCCGAGGGCCACGAGGCGTTCTCTGGCCGCTTCCGGGCTCAGGCGGGCCTCGCCCGGGGCGAGTTGGGCGACCGCGTCGAGGAGGGGGCGGTAGAACAGCTTCTCGTGGAGGCGTCGTACGACGCCTGTGTGTTTCTTCCATTCGCGGATCAGTTCCGCGGCGGGGTCCGTGCGCAGGCCCAGGGAGCGGCCCAGGCGTCGTTGGTCCTCCTCCGCCACCGGGACGAGGTGGGTGCGGCGCAGGCGGTACAGCTGGATGCGGTGTTCCATGCTGCGGAGGAAGCGGTACGCCTCGTCCAGGCGGGCGGCGTCCTCGCGGCCCACGTAGCCGCCTGCGGCCAGAGCCTGGAGGGCGTCCAGGGTGGTGCCGCTGCGGAGGGACTGGTCGGCGCGGCCGTGCACCAACTGCAGGAGCTGGACCGCGAATTCGACGTCTCTGAGGCCGCCGGGGCCGAGTTTGAGTTCTCTGTCGATCTCGGACGCGGGGATGTTCTCGACGACGCGGCGGCGCATCTTCTGGACGTCGGTGACGAAGTTCTCGCGTTCGGCCGCTTTCCAGACGAGGGGTTCGAGTGCGGTGACGTAGTCCTGGCCGAGTTCCGCGTCGCCCGCTACCGGGCGGGCCTTGAGCAGGGCCTGGAACTCCCAGGTTTTCGCCCAGCGTTGGTAGTAGGCGAGGTGGGAGGAGAGGGTGCGGACGAGGGGGCCGTTGCGGCCCTCGGGGCGGAGGTTCGCGTCCACCGGCCAGATGGAGCCCTCCACGGTGGTTTCCGAGCAGATCCGCATGAGGTGTGAGGCCAGGCGGGTGGCGGAGATGAGAGCCTTGGCTTCGGTGGTGTCCTCGGCTGCTTCCGCTACGAAGATCACGTCGACGTCCGAGACGTAGTTCAGCTCGTGGCCGCCGCACTTTCCCATCGCGATCACCGCCAGGCGGCAGGCCTTGGCGTCCTCGGGGGCGTGCACCTTCGCTATGGCCAGGGCTGTACGGAGGGTGGCGGTGGCGAGGTCGGCCAGTTCCGCGGCGGTCTCGGCGAGGTCTGTGGTGCCGCAGACGTCGCGGGCGGCGATGGAGAGGAGGCAGCGGCGGTAGGCGATGCGGAGGGATACCGGGTCGGTGGCTTCGGCAAGGCCGCGTTCGAACTCCGCGAGGCCTGGGTGGAGGTCCTGGGGTTCGTAGGTGACCAGGGCGTGCCAGTCGGCTGGGTGGCGGGCCAGGTGGTCGGCGAGGGCGGCGGAGGCGCCGAGGACGCCCAGGAGGCGGTCGCGGAGGGGTTTGGCCGCGATGAGGGTGTCGAGGAGTTCGCGGTGGGCGGTGGGGGTGGGCTGGGCCTCCAGGAGGCGGACGAGGCCGTGCAGGGCCAGGTCGGGGGCGGCGGTGGCGCCCAGGGCTTCCAGGAGGACGGGGTCGTTGCGGACGGGGGTCAGCTCGGGGCCGTCGAGGAGGCGCTCGGCTGCGGAGGGGTCGGTGAAGCCGTGCCGTAGCAGGCGGGTGAAGGTGCTGCTCCTGCGGCCCGGCGTCATGGCGGCCTCCCCTTGGATCTCGGTCGTCCTGGCCAGAGCCTAACCGGATCGGGGGGTTGTGGGTCGGTTGTGCGGGTGCGTGCGGCGGCCTGCGCGGATGCCTGCGGCGGCCTGCGCGGGTGCCTGCGGCGGCCTGCGCGGGTGGGTGGGGGCTGGTGTCGCGCCTACGGGGGTGGGTGAGTCGGTGCCGCGCCGGGTGGTGTCCGTCCTCGGTCCGGCGGACTCTTGGCCGAGGGGCCGGGCGCGTTCACGCCGGCCGCTGCGGGCGGACACCACCCGCCACGTCCCCTCCCCGCCGTCCGCGACCAACGGCCCCCGCCCGGGGACCCGCCCCGCCGTGCGCGACCAACGGCCCCCGCCCGGGGACCCGCCCCGCCGTGCGCGGCCGACGGCCCCCGCCCGGGGTCCCGCCCCGCCGTGCGCGGCCGACGGTGGTCGCGGTCCGGCACGTCATCCGGTCCGGCCCGTCGTCCGGTCCCGCCCGTCATCCGGTCCCGCCATATCCGGCCGCCGGTGGTACGTGGCCCGGCCCGCCGCGCCCCGCCCCGCCGCGCCGCCGTCCACGGCCAACGGCCCCCCGCCCGGGGTCCCGCCCCGCCGTGCCCGGCCTCCCCTCACACGCGGCCCCGCCCGCCGTCCGGTCCCGCCGCGCCCCGCCGCCCCGCCGCCCACGGCCCCCGCCCGTGGTGCGCGGTCCAGCCAGTCGGTCCGTCCCACCGCGCCTGAATTCCCCAGTGTGTCCGCCCCCCCGGCCCGTCCCCATGCGCAGCCCCCGTCGTGCGCAGCCCGGCCGGTGGGGCGTTTCGTCGGCGTACCCGGCGTTCATCCGGTCTTCACTCGCGAGGTTGGCTTACGTGGGGTGCGGGAATGTTGGCGTGTGCATGCTCTGTCCGCACCGCCAACCCCGCTCATCCCCCCACTCGGAGGTTGAAGTGTCCGGCAGTTCCGTGTACCGCCGTGCCCGTACCGCCGTGGCGTCGGCAACCGCCTTCGCCGCGGTCGCCGTCGGGCTGTGGACCGGACTCGGTGGCGAGTCCGCGCACGCCGCTGGCGCCGTGCCGAGCCCGGACCACGTGGTCGTCGTGGTCTTCGAGAACCATGCGTACAGCCAGGTCATCGGTTCCTCCAGCGCGCCGTACATCAACTCGCTGAAGTCGGGAGGTGCCAACCTGACGCAGTCGTACGCCGAGACCCACCCGAGCCAGCCGAACTACTACGCCCTGTTCTCCGGCGACACGCAGGGCATCACGGACGACAGCTGTGTCACGCCCGGCTTCTCCTCGGCGGACAACCTCGCGTCCGAGGTGATCGCCGCGGGCAAAACCTGGGCCAGCTACAACGAGGATCTGCCCAGCCAGGGCGACACCTCGTGCAGCAGCGGCGACTACGCCCAGAAGCACAACCCCTGGTTCGGGTTCAGCAACGTGCCGACAGACAGCGCCATGACGTTCGACCAGTTCCCGACGGACTACTCGACGCTGCCCCAGATGTCCTTCGTGACCCCCAACTTGTGCAGCGACATGCACGACTGCTCGGTGTCCACCGGTGACACCTGGCTGAAGAACAACCTGGGCGCCTACGCCACGTGGGCCAAGACTCACAACAGTCTGCTCGTCGTCACGTTCGACGAGGACAATCGGCTGAGTGGCAACCGGATCCCCACCGTGCTGTACGGGCAGTCGGTTGCCGCCGGGTCGTCCAGCTCCACGACGTACAACCACTACGACCTGCTGCGCACCCTGGAGGACCTGGAGGGGCTGAGCACGCACGCCGGCAACGCCTCCTCCGCTCAGGACATCTCCGGCATCTGGGCGTCCTGACGTGTACGTAGCGGACAGCCGCGCGAACCTGGCGGCGTCCGCGGACGGTGCTGTCCGGTCGGTGACCGGGCGGCGCCGTGCCGCGGTCGCTCCCGCCGTCTTCGCCCTGGGAGCGGTCAGTCTCATCACCGACGTCTCGTCCGAGATGGTCACCGCCGTACTGCCGTTGTATCTCGTCACCGGGCTCGGTCTGTCGCCCCTGGGCTTCGGGCTGCTCGACGGTGTCTACAACGGCTTCTCGGCGCTCGTACGGCTCGTGGGCGGGCACCTGGCGGATCGTGGTGGCGGGCGGCACAAGTGGGTCGCCGGGTTCGGATATGCCGTCTCGGCCGTGTGCAAGCCGTTGTTGCTCGTCGCTCACTCGCTGACGCCGATCGGGCTGGTGCTCGCGGCCGACCGGACGGGGAAGGGGCTGCGGACCGCTCCGCGCGATGCCCTCATCTCGCTGTCCAGTACGGCTGAGGGCCGGGGGCGGGCCTTCGGGGTGCACCGGGCCATGGACACCGCCGGTGCACTGCTCGGGCCGTTGGTCGCGTTCCTGATTCTCCGGGCCACCGTGGACGGGTACGACGCCGTGTTCACCGTCAGCTTCTGTGTGGCTGTGGTGGGTGTGGTGGTGCTCGTTCTGTTCGTGCCCGGCGGGCGTGGTGAGAGGGTTCCGGCGGGCGAGCGGCCCACCCTGTCGGCCGCCGTACGGCTGCTCGGGCGTCGTGATCTGCGCCGGATCACCGTGTGTGCGCTGCTGCTGGGGCTCGCCACGGTGAGTGACTCGTTCGTGTATCTGCTGCTCCAGCGGCGGCTGGGGGTGCCGGATCGGTGGTTCGCCCTGCTGCCGCTCGGTACGGCCGCCTCCTTCCTGCTGCTCGCCGTCCCGCTCGGGCGGCTCGCGGACCGGGTGGGGCGGTGGGCCGTGTTTCTGGCCGGTCATGGGGCGCTGCTCGTCGCGTACGCGCTCCTTCTCACGTCGTGGCACGGGGGCGGGCTGCCGTACGTCGTCCTCGCGCTGCACGGTGCCTTCTACGCCGCCACGGACGGGGTGCTGATGGCGGTGGCCTCGGACGGGGTGCCGGAGGCGTTGCGCTCCTCGGGGCTGGCCCTTGTGCAGACCGGGCAGGCGATGGCCCGGTTCGCCTGCTCGCTGCTGTTCGGCGCCGCCTGGACGGTGTGGGGCGACCGGGCGGCGCTGAGCGGGGCGGCCGTGGCGCTGGTCGGCTGTGCGCTCTTCTCTGTCACGCTTCGACCGAAGAATGCGAAAGGTGCCGTCGCCGCATGACCACCCGCAGCCGCATCCTGATCCTTGTGTCGGCCGTCGCCGTGCTGGGCGCGATCGGGCTGGCATCCGTCCTGCACGCCTCGGCCCGGGCCGACCGCCGCAATCACGTGCAGGCGGGGGGCCCACGCGTCACACCGGGGACGGTGGCCTTGAGCGGGCACGGGCAGATGCTCTTCCGGAACATGGCCTGGGGCCCGCATCGGGATGAGGTCGTCAGCGTTCCGGCCGGTGATCCGTCGGGCGCCCGTACCGCCTCCGGGGTCAAGTGCCTGCGTTTCTACGCCGCTTCGGGTACGGGGGTGTGTCTGCAGGCCGTGCACGGGCCGGTCTCGGACACGTATCGGGCGCTCGTTCTGGACTCCCGGCTGCGGACCGTGCGGCGGTACGACGTCCCGGGCATTCCCTCGCGTGCCCGGGTCTCACCGACGGGTCACTTCGCCGCCTGGACCGCGTTCGTGGGGGGTGACAGCTATGCCGGTACCGACTTCTCGACGCGTGCGGCCATCGTGGACACCCGCAGTGGGGAGCTGATTCCGTCGCTGGAGGACTTCCGCATCGTGAAGGACGGGCATCCGTACCATGCGGCGGACGTCAACTTCTGGGGCGTCACCTTCGCGGCGGACGACCGGACGTTCTACGCGACGCTTGCGACGGGTGGGAGCACCTATCTGGTGCGGGGTGACCTGCGGGCGCGTACGCTCACGACCCTGCACGCCAACGTCGAGTGCCCGTCCCTCTCCCCCGACGGGACGCGGATCGCCTACAAGAAGCGCGTCAAGGGGCTGCCCAAGGACGCCCCCTGGCATCTGTACGTCCTCGATCTGCGGACCATGCGGGAGACTCCGCTGGCCGAGAAGAGGAGCGTGGACGATCAGGTGGTCTGGCGGGACGGACGTACGGTCGTGTACGCGCTGGCGGGCGACTACGGCGCCGACCTGTACACCGTTCCCGCGGACGGCTCCGGCGTGCCGCGCCGGATCGCCTCCGCCGCGCTGTCCGCCGCGTTCCCGGGCTGAGCCGGCCGGTCAGGGCAGCGTCCAGAATCTGACCGTGACCAGATAGAAGACGGCGGCCCAGAAGACCATCGCCGCCGCCACGATGCCCAGGCCACGGACGTTGGTTCTGACCGCCGCCTCGGCCGGGGGCGGGCGCAGCCAACGGCCGAGCAGCGGGTTCACGTAGTAGGGCATCGTGAGGAAGCTCATGAGGAAGCTCGACAGCAGGTTGCCCACCAGCAGGCCGATCCAGAGCGGCAGGTGCAGTGGGAACAGGGCGAGCGTCAGGAGTACGACGGTCGGGTAGAGGCCGACCCAGACGGCGAGCGAGGTCTTCGTCTCGGAGGGCGGCGGCGGTGTCTCCTTGCCGTCGCCCTCGAAGGCGAACCAGCTGCCGAACGAGTTGTCGATCGTGCGCAGTCTGAAGTCGTTGAACTTCTCGCCCTCGGCCAGGACCTTCTGCCGTTGGGGCGACGTCAGCCAGGCGTCGAGGTGCTCGGCGCTGTCGTAGCGGTACAGGGTGGTCCATTCCTCCTGGAGGCCCTCGATGGGGCGGAAGAGCTCGGTCCCGCGGAACCCTTCGAATTTGCTCTCCTCCTCCACCATGTGGTGCTGCCAGTCGAGGAAGTCGTCGACATGCTTCGGAGCGACGCGGTGAGTGACCACCACGGTCACGAGGGGGTCGAGTGTCTGGGTGCCGCTGCTGACCACCTGCTGGGTCGCCGGACCGTCGAAGTACTGGGCGCCGACGTCGAGATACGTCTGCCGGGTCGCGCTGTTGATCCACGTCTGGAGATGCGCCACCGAGTCGAAGCGGTACACGACGACCCAGTCGGGTTGCAGCGGTGTCGGCGGGGAGGTCTCGGCGCCGAGGAAGCCCGGGTAGTAGGAGGCCGCGGTGTTGAGGTCCTGCTGCCAGGAGGCGAATTCCTGTTCCCTCCCGGGCAGGACCTTCTGGCCGATGATCGCCGTGGCCGCGGCGGCCACGTTCTTTTCGGTGTTCATGGTGTTCGACCTGCCGACACCGACTGCTGTGCCTGGAGTCGGCCGTAGATCCGTTCCGGAGTCAGCGGCAGCGCACGGTAGCGGACGCCGGTGGCGTCATGGACCGCGTTCGCCAGCGCGGGGGCGACCGGGTTGATGCAGCACTCCGCCATGCCCTTCGCGTGCAGGGGCCCCACCGAGTCCGCCGAGCCGGCCAGGAGGAGCTCGGTGCGGGGGATGTCCGCGTAGGTGGGGATGCGGTAGTTGCGCAGGCTGGGGTTGGTCATGACGCCGTTGTCGTCGAGGTGGTGGTTCTCGGTCAGCGCGAAGCCGATCCCCTGGGCGACACCGCCCTCCACCTGCCCCCGGACCTGCGCGGGGTTGATGACCACGCCGACGTCGGCCGCCTGCACGCTGTACAGGATGCGTATCTCCCCCGTCACCCGGTGCACGGCGACCCGGAACCCCTGGGTGTTGGAGGTGACGCTCCGGGGCGAGCCGTAGGCCTTGCGGGCGGCGGTGAACCGGATGCCGCGGGCCCGGGCCACCGCGACGAGCTCGGCCAGCGACAGCCGCCGGTCCCCGCAGACGACACCGTCGTCGTCCATGGAGCACAGCACGACGTGCACGCCCGTGTGCGCCGCGGCGAACTCCAGGATGCGGTCGCGTACGGCACCGGCCGCGCGCAGGACGGCGTTGCCGGCCACGGAGAGGCCCGCGCTCGCGAAGGCGCCGGTGTCGAATCCGTTGCGGTCGGTGTCGGACTGCACCAGGCGGATCCGCGACGGTGTCGTGCGCAGCTGGTTGGCCGCGATCTGGACGTGGGCCGTGGAGGTGCCCTCCCCGAACTCGGCCGTTCCTACGGCCAGTTCGTAGATGAGGTCGTCGCCCAGCGTGACCCAGGCCTCGGAGAGGTGCTCGGTCGGAGGTGCGGTCTCGTGCAGGGAGCTCGCCACGCCGGTCCCGACGAACCACTCGGGGCCGGGCGGCGGCTGGTCGGCCGTACGGGTCAGGGCGTCGCCCACCAGATCGATGCACTGCGCGAGGCCGTCCTCGGTGAAGACCACGTCGTCGGGGCCGTCGTGCAGGGCGACCAGGGGCTCGCCCGGCCGCACGATGTTGCGCCGGCGCAGTTCGAGCGGGTCGAGGTGCAGGGCGCGGGCCAGTTCGTCCATCGCCGACTCGACCGCGAACGCCGGCTGGGTCATCCCGTAGCCGCGCAGGGCACCGCTCGGCACGGTGTTCGTGTAGACGGAGTAGGCGTCGTACCTCTTGTTGGGGCAGCGGTAGATCATGACGGCGGCGCCGCCCGCGTACAGCGTTTCGCCGCCGTGGTTGCCGTAGGCGCCCGTGTTGGAGACGTTGCGCACCTGGAGGGCGGTGAGTGTGCCGTCCGCCTTCGCGCCGAGCTTGACCGTCAGGGTCATCGGGTGCCGCGGCGAGGCCGTGGTGAACTCCTCCTCGCGGGTGTACTCGAAGCAGGTGGGCCGCCCGGTGTCCAGGGTGGCGAGCGCGACGAGGTCCTCCGCGATCACCTCCTGTTTGCCGCCGAACCCTCCGCCGACGCGCTTGCAGAACACCCGTACCTGGTCCGGGCGCAGCGCGAACAGGTATTCCAGTTTGACCTTGGCGATCGACGGCGACTGCGAACTGGTGCGGACGTTCAGCCGGCCGTCCTCCATCCACGCGATCGAGCCATGGGTCTCCAGATGTGCGTGCTGCACCCGCGGGGAGAAGTACGTGCCCTCGTGGATCACGTCGGCCTGGGCGAATCCCGTGTCGACGTCGCCGATGTGGGAGTGGAGTTCGACCAGGATGTTGTGGACGGGGTCGCGGACGAACGGGTCGTGCGAGCCGTGCAGTTGGGGGGCGCCGTCGGCCATCGCCTCCTCGGGGTCGAACACCGCCGGCAGCACCTCGTACTCGACGGCCAGGCGCCGGCAGCCCTCCTCCGCCGCCCCGACCGTGTCGGCCAGGACCGCGGCGACGCGCTGGCCGGCGAAGCGGACCGTGTCGTCGAGGACGAAGGTGTCGTCCGGGTCGACCAGGTGGTCGGTGTGGATCGCCGTGGTGAAGCGTTTGCGGGGTACGTCCTGCCAGGTGTAGACCCGGTGCACGCCGGGCACCGCGAGTGCGGCGCTCTTGTCGACCGAGAGGATCCGGGCGTGCGCGTGGGGTGAGTGCAGCACCTTGAGGTGCAGCAGGCCGTCGATGTGCGTGTCCATCGTGAACTCCGCGTGGCCGGTGACCACGTCGTGGCCCGCGGGCGCGCCGACGCTCGTCCCGACGGCCTTGCCGGGTGCGGCCGTCTCCACCGCGCGGACGCCCTTCACGGCGTCCTCGACGGCCCGGTAGCCGGTGCAGCGGCAGAGGTTGCCCTTCAACGCCCGGGGCAGATCCGCCTTCTGTTCCTCGGTGAACGTCGCCGTCGTCATGATCATCCCGGCGGTGCAGAAGCCGCACTGGAATCCCGGGGCGTCCTCGAACTGCCGCTGCATGGGATGCGGGGCGCCGGGCCGTCCGAGGCCCTCGATGGTGGTCACCTCCCGGCCGTCCGCGCGGAACGCGGGGGTGATGCAGCTGTGTACGGGTTCGCCGTCCAGCCACACCGTGCAGGCGCCGCAGTCGCCCGCGTCGCACCCCTTCTTGACGCCGAAGTGGCCGAGTTCGCGCAGGAAGGTGCGCAGGCACTGGCCGGGGGCCGGTTCCCG
This sequence comes from Streptomyces camelliae, assembly GCF_027625935.1. Classification (NCBI taxonomy): domain Bacteria; kingdom Bacillati; phylum Actinomycetota; class Actinomycetes; order Kitasatosporales; family Streptomycetaceae; genus Streptomyces; species Streptomyces camelliae. The sequence continues at coordinate 6,506,320 of NZ_CP115300.1, read as the reverse complement.
GTCGAATGTCCGGCCGTTCACGAGGCAGGTCATGGCAGGTCCCCAGCGTTGAGTTCGCGGCGGATCTCTTCGGCGAAGTGGTGTGTCAGATGGCGGCGGTGGTCGGGGGTCCCGTTGGGATCGGCGAACCAGACGTCGGCCGGTACGGCGTCGATGCTCTGCCTCAGGGTCCGGGCATCGGGCAGGGAGGCGAAGGCGATGCGGACGGGCCGGGTGGTGCCGGCGGTGATGGTGAGCAACAGGTCGTCCCCGCCCCGTCGTTGGGTGCCGATGAGGAACACCGTCGAGCGGCCGAGCCGGGTCAGGCTGAAGCGGCGGTGCGCGGTGCGTTTCCGCAGCGCGTGCGCCGGAATGGTGATGCGCCGCAGTATCTCGCCGGGCGTGAGGATGTTGCGATGGTCGCCCGTGACGAAATCGCGGGCGTCGACGAAGTGCTCGGAGCCGTCGGGAGCCCACAGTTCGTACTGCGCCTCCAGCGCCACGGTCAGCGTGATCATCGGGCCGGCGGGCAGGGACATGCAGATGTTGCCGCCGACGGTCGCCGCGTTCCAGACCTTGAACGAGGACAGGAACGCCTCACAGGCTGCGCGGAAGAGGATTCCCGCCGTCCATTCCGCGGGCCAGGTGCGGGCGTACAGGTCGCGGATGGTGCAGGTGGCGCTGATCTCCAGGCCCTCGTCGCGCTGGACGAGGGGCTCCCAGGGCAGCGCCGTCAGGTCGATCAGCCGGCTCAGGTCCGGCTGTTCCCCGGAATAGAGCCACGTCCCCCCGGCGAGCCAGGCGTCCCCCTCGTGCCAGTCCGTGCCGGGCCGTTCGGACGGTCGCCGGACTACTTCGGTGATGGTGTTGAGGTCCATGAGAACCGACCTGCGGAGAACCGGCCTACGGAGGACGACTGCCCCGTGGCGCTGTATGAGCTGATTTCCCGCTCACGGACATCCAGCCGATTCCCTCGCCGGATTCCGGGGGGACGAAGGCCGCCACGGCCGGACCGTTCGGGGCGGGACCGGCGGGGCCAGACACTTTTGTCACAGCCTATCGCAGCGCCCCGAGGGCGGCCCGGGGGACGAAGCCCGGGAGATGAACCCCGGGGGCGGACCCCGGGGGACGAAGCCCGGGGGATGAACCCCAGGGGCGGACCCCGGGGGATGAACCCCGCCACCCGGAACAGCGTGGTCGAGAAGACCGACGGCTGCGCTCGGCCCGGCCGGCGGAGCTGCTGGACAGCGTGTTCCAGCAGCTCCCGCAGATCGAGTGCCTGACGGGGCCCCGGCGGGGGCCCTACAGCACCGGCAGATTCTTCCGCAGCTCGAACGCCGTGACCTCCGAGCGGTACTCGTGCCACTCGGCCTGCTTGTTGCGCAGGAAGAAGTCGAAGACGTGCTCGCCGAGGGTCTCGGCGACCAGGTCGCTGCGTTCCATCAGGGTGAGGGCCTCGCCCAGGTTCTGGGGCAGGGGCTCGATGCCCATCGCGCGGCGCTCGGCGTCGGAGAGGGCCCAGACGTCGTCCTCGGCGCCGGGCGGGAGCTCGTACCCCTCCTCGATGCCCTTCAGGCCGGCGGCCAGCAGGACGGCGTAGGCCAGGTAGGGGTTCGCGCCCGAGTCCAGGGAGCGGACCTCCACGCGCGCGGAGCCGGTCTTGCCGGGCTTGTACATCGGAACGCGGACGAGGGCCGATCGGTTGTTGTGGCCCCAGCAGATGTACGACGGGGCCTCGCCGCCGGCGCCCGCCGTGCGCTCGGAGCCGCCCCAGATGCGCTTGTAGGAGTTCACCCACTGGTTGGTGACCGCGGAGATCTCCGCCGCGTGCTTGAGCAGGCCCGCGATGAAGGAGCGGCCGACCTTGGAGAGCTGGTACTCGGCGCCCGACTCGTAGAACGCGTTCCGGTCGCCCTCGAAGAGGGAGAGGTGGGTGTGCATGCCGCTGCCGGGGTGCTCGGAGAAGGGCTTCGGCATGAAGGTCGCCTGCACGCCCTGCTCCAGCGCCACCTGCTTCATGACCAGGCGGAACGTCATGATGTTGTCGGCCGTCGACAGTGCGTCGGCGTAGCGCAGGTCGATCTCCTGCTGGCCCGGGGCGCCCTCGTGGTGGGAGAACTCCACCGAGATGCCCATCGACTCCAGCATGGTGATCGCCTGGCGGCGGAAGTCCATGCCGACGTTGGTCGGGGTGTGGTCGAAGTAACCCGAGTTGTCCGCCGGGGTCGGGCGGCTGCCGTCCATCGGGCGGTCCTTCAGCAGGAAGAACTCGATCTCCGGGTGGGTGTAGAAGGTGAAGCCCAGGTCGGAGGTGCGGGCCAGGGCACGCTTGAGGACGTAGCGCGGGTCCGCGAAGGACGGGGAGCCGTCCGGCATGAGGATGTCGCAGAACATGCGGGCGGTGCCCGGGGCCTCCGCGCGCCAGGGCAGGACCTGGAAGGTGGACGGGTCCGGCTTGGCGATCATGTCGGACTCGTAGACCCGGGCGAAGCCCTCGATGGCCGAGCCGTCGAAGCCGATGCCCTCGTCGAAGGCCTGCTCCAGCTCGGCGGGGGCCACGGCGACGGACTTGAGGAAGCCCAGCACGTCCGTGAACCACAGGCGTACGAACCGGATGTCGCGCTCCTCCAACGTCCGGAGCACGAACTCCTGCTGCTTGTCCATCTTCCGCTTCCCCATCCTTGCTGGTCAGGCCGCCTGTCCCCGTGTCCCACGGGAGGCGGTCGGGCACCTGAGCATCACACCACAACACCGTTTCGAACGCGTTGCGGACCTTGATCGCCCGAGCGTCCCCCGCCTGAACGCCTCTCGTACGGCAGGTGTACCGCTCTGTCGCCCATCTTGCCTGCTCGCACCGACATCCGTAATGGCCGGTTCGCATCGCGGAGTGAGCGATACCACGCCTCGTTAATTTGCATCTCAGATGCAACTTTTCATACGGTCCGAATCAGTCGAGCCAGGAGGAGATTCCTGATGCTGTCCGAGCAGTCAGCCGCCACCGTCCGCGCCACTCTGCCCGCCGTCGGCGGGGCGATCGGCGAGATCACCGAGCGCTTCTACGCCCGCCTCTTCGCCGCCCACCCCGACCTCCTGCGGGACCTCTTCAACCGCGGCAACCAGGCTTCCGGCACCCAGAAGCAGGCTCTCGCCGGCTCGATCGCCGCCTTCGCGACGCATCTGCTGGAGCACCCGGACACCCGGCCCGACGCCATGCTCAGCCGCATCGCGCACAAGCACGCCTCCCTGGGCGTGGCCCCCGAGCACTACCCGGTGGTGCACGAGCACCTCTTCGCCGCCATCGCCGAGGTCCTCGGCGAGGCCGTCACCCCCGAGGTGGCCGCCGCCTGGACCGAGGTCTACTGGCTGATGGCGAACGCCCTCATCGCCGTCGAGAAGCGGCTGTACGAGGAGAGCGGCACGACGGTCCGGCGGCCGTGGGAGGTCGTGGAGCGCATCGAGGAGACGGCGGACGTCGTCACCTTCCGGCTGCGCCCGGCCGACGGCGGCCCGGTGCGCGGCTTCCGCGCCGGCCAGTACGTCTCCGTCCAGGTCGAGCTGGCCGACGGCGCCCGCCAGATACGGCAGTACAGCCTGTCCGGCGCCCCCGGCGAGTCGGTGCGCCAGTTCAGCGTCAAGCGCGTGAGCGGCGACGACACGACGCCCGAGGGCGAGGTCTCGAACCACCTCCACGCGCGCGTGCGCGTCGGCGACGTCCTGGACCTGTCCGAGCCGTACGGCGACCTCGTCCTCGGCGACATCGCAGGCCGGCCGCTCCTGCTCGCCTCCGCCGGCATCGGCGTGACCCCGATGGTCGCGATGCTCGCCGCCCTGGCCGACGGCGGCCACAGCGCCCCGGTCACGGTGGTCCACGGCGACCGCTCCCCCGCCGACCACGCCCTGCGCACCGACCACGAGGCCTACGCCGAGAAGCTCCCGGACTCCTCCGTCCACCTCTTCTACGAGCGCGACGCGGAGCCCGGCACCCGCACCGGCCTGGTCGACCTCACCGGCATCGCCGTACCGACGGGCACGCGCGCGTACCTGTGCGGCCCCCTGCCCTTCATGCGCGCGGTCCGCACCCAGCTGATCGAGAAGGGCGTGGCCCCGGCGGACATCCACTACGAGGTGTTCGGCCCGGACCTGTGGCTGGCCCGGCAGGCCGGCTGACGGAATCAGCCCCGGTCGCGTCCGGCGGCCGCCTCGGTCACCTTGTCCAGGAGCGGCTGCACCCTGGCGACCAGGTCCTGGTAGTCGGAGCTGCGGCCGAGTCTCCGGCGTCGCGGACGGTTCGCGGCGGCCTCGGGCTCAGGTGCGTTCGGGCCGTGGATCCTCCCGCTCCGGGCCTCCTGCTGCGCTCGAAGTCCCTGACGAACTCGTTCCACCGTTCGTCATCCGTCCCCTGGTTCCCCTCCGTCACGCGCTCGCCGTCGGCCCACCGGTGAACGCAGTGCGGCGAAGACCGTCAGCCGGTCGGCGCCCCGCGCGAGATCCCCAGGAGCAAAGGCCCCGTCGGCTCGGCGACGATCTCCCCGATCGTGATCGGGTCCAGGCTGGCGAAGAACGCCTCCTGGGCCCGCCGCAGCGCTCCCCTCAGACGGCAGCCGGACCGCAGCGGGCACGGCGTGGCCCCCTCGCAGTCGACCACGTCACCGTCACCCTCGAAAACCCGCACCACCGCCCCCACCGACGCCGTACGGCCCGCCTCGGTGAGCGTGAGGCCGCCGCCCCGGCCGCGCCGGGCGTCGACCAGGCCCAGGTGCTGGAGCTCGGCGACGACCTTGGCGGCGTGGGTGTAAGGCACGTCCATGTCCGCCGCCACCTGGCGGGTGGTGGGCGTGGCGTCGGCGGCGACGGCGAGGCGCATCAGCATCCGCAGGGCCAGGTCGGTGGAGCGAAGGAGCCGCATACCGCGAGCGTAGATAATACGCATCCCAGGTTCAAATTATCCGTTTGCCTGTCTGTTTGCTCTCCGTTCCTACGGCGGGGCGGCGGTTGCCGATTACGATCAGCGGGCCCCACCCACCCCGCCCGTCCCCTCTCCCCCAGAAGGACACAAGCCTCATGGGTTCCGCGAAGAACAGCAGCAGCGCGGCGCGCAAGGCGCGCATCGACGAGATGCGGCGCGCCGAGCGTGCCCGCGAGCGCCGCAACCGGGCGCTCACCATCGGCGCCTCCGTGGTGGTCGTCACCGGTCTCGTCGTCGGTGGTGTGGTCCTCGTGAACTCCCAGTCGGACAAGAAGTCGCTCACCGCGAGCGACTCCAAGAGCGGCTCCGACAGCGACTCCAAGGGCGGCTCCGCCGGGGACTCCGGGCACTTCACCGCCGGCAAGGACGGTGTGCGGACCTGGTCCGGCACGCTGTCGCGCACGCACGTGACGACCAGGGTGTCGTACCCGATGCACCCCCCGGTCGGCGGGAACCACAACCCGGTCTGGGCGACCTGTGACGGCACCGTCTACACCAAGCCGCTCCAGGACGAGAACGCCGTGCACTCTCTGGAGCACGGCGCGGTCTGGGTGACGTACACCAGCAAGGCGAGCAAGGCCGACGTGGACCTGCTCGCGGCGAAGGTGCAGAAGACGCCGTACTCGATGATGAGCCCGTACGAGAACCAGGCCGCGCCGCTGATGCTGTCGGCCTGGGGCCGCCAGGTGGCGGTCAAGAGCGCGAGCGACCCCGAGGTGGACAAGTTCTTCACCGCCTACGTCCAGGGCCCGCAGACCCCGGAGCCGGGCGCCGCCTGCACCAGCGGGGCGATGTAGTGGGCCGGCGGCGCGTCGGCTGGGTGGCGGGCACGGCAGCGGCGGTGCTCGTCGCCGCCGGCGCGGTCACCTACGCGGTGGCCGAGGACTCCGGCGGACCGGACACGAAGACGCCGGCGGCGGAGTCGGCCGACGCCGGGTTCGCCCGGGACATGGCCGTGCACCACCAGCAGGCCGTCGAGATGTCGTACATCGTGCGCGACCGCACGACGGACCCGGACGTGCGGCGGCTCGCCTACGACATCGCGCAGACGCAGGCCAACCAGCGCGGCATGCTGCTGGGCTGGCTGGATCTGTGGGGGCTGCCGAAGGTGTCGGCGAAGCCGCCGATGGCCTGGATGGGCATGGGTGACATGCCCGAGCGCGGGGACGGCTCGCTGATGCCGGGCATGGCGACGAACACGGAGCTGAAGAAGCTCCAGTCGCTCAGCGGCAAGCAGGCCGAGGTCTTCTACCTCCAGTTGATGACGGACCATCACAAGGGCGGTATCCACATGGCCGAGGGGTGTGTGGCCAAGTGCACCGTCACGGTGGAGAAGCGGCTCGCGCAGGGCATGGTCGACGCGCAGCAGTCGGAGCTTCAGGTGATGGCCGGGATGCTCAAGGAGCGGGGAGCGAAGCCACGTTCGTGAACGGAGTGAAAGCGCGTTCGTGAACAGTGCCTCATCTGTTCCGTTACGCAGCCGTAAGGACAAAAGGGATCAAATCGCCCCACCTGACGGCTACTTGAGCTTCTCTTGACCTTTCCGTTCCCCTGACATGAACGGTTCATCGGACAAAGTAACCCCCATCGTGTGATCCATACGGCCGGCCGAACCGCCGCGGGCGGCACGCGGACCGCATGACGTATCGACCACTACATGCATGCGAACCGCATCGCAGGGGGTTCTATGAGATCCAACCGCGCCAAGCTGCGCGCCGTGAGCATGGCAGCGACACTGCCCATGGTCGCCGGCGCGCTGGCGCTGGGCATACCCGCGGCACACGCCGCGGACAGCCCCGCTCGTCAGGCACTGAACGGCACCAAGCCGCTGTGGGCCACGGCCAAGGCGGACAAGGGGGCCACCGCGAACAGCGCCGCGGTGAACGCCCGGGTCTACCTGGCCGGGCGGGACGCGGCGGGCCTCGCCGCCTACGCCAAGGCGGTGTCCGACCCGAGCTCGCCGCACTACGGCAAGTACCTGAGCGCCAAGACCGCGCAGGCCCGCTTCGGGGCCACCAAGGCCCAGGTGGACGCCGTCAAGTCCTGGCTGACGTCGGCCGGCCTGAAGGTCACCGGGGTCACCCAGCACTACGTCGCCGTCTCCGGTGACGTCGCCGCCGCCGAGAAGGCGTTCGGCACCCAGCTGCACAACTACACCAAGGGCTCGGCCACTTACCGCGCCCCGGCGCAGACGGCCTCCGTCCCGGCCGCCCTGCAGGGCGCCGTCCTGACCGTCACCGGCCTGGACAACGCCCCGCACAAGGCGAACCACGACGACCAGCTGCCGGGGCCGGACGCCGTGTTCAAGAACTCGGGCCCGTTCTCGTCGTACTTCGGCTCGAACATCGCCACCACGCTGCCGGACGCGTACGGCGGCAAGATCCCGTACGCGATCAAGGGCTACACCGGCAAGCAGCTGCGCGCGGCGTACGGCGCCGGCACGTACACCGGCAAGGGTGTCCGCGTCGCCATCACCGACGCCTACGCCTCGCCGACCATCGCCTACGACGCCGGCACGTACGCGCTGAAGAACGGTGACGCGGCCTGGAAGACCAGCCAGCTGCACCAGGTGCTGCCGAACAACTACACCAAGGTCAAGGAGTGCAAGGCCGCGGGCTGGTACGGCGAGGAGACCCTCGACGTCGAGGCCGTGCACGCGGTCGCGCCGAACGCGGACGTCACCTACGTGGGCGCCGCCTCCTGCTACGACGACGACCTGCTCGACTCGCTCAGCAAGGTCGTGGACAACCACCTGGCCGACATCGTCTCCAACTCCTGGGGCGACGTGGAGTCCAACCAGACTCCGGACCTGGCCGCGGCCTACGACCAGGTCTTCCAGCTGGGCGCGGTGCAGGGCATCGGCTTCTACTTCTCCTCCGGCGACAACGGTGACGAGGTCGCCAACACCGGTACGAAGCAGGTCGACACCCCGGCCAACTCGGCCTGGGTGACCGCGGTCGGCGGTACGTCCCTGGCGGTCGGCAAGGGCGACAAGTACCTGTGGGAGACCGGCTGGGGCACCGAGAAGGCGACCCTGTCGGCGGACGGCAAGAGCTGGACGAACTTCCCCGGCGCGTTCACCTCGGGCGCGGGCGGCGGCACCAGCAAGACGGTCGCCGAGCCGTACTACCAGAAGGGCGTCGTCCCGGACGGGCTGTCGCAGGCGAACAACGCCTCCGGCAACCGTGTCGTCCCGGACATCGCGGCCATCGCCGACCCGAACACCGGCTTCCTGGTCGGCCAGACGCAGACCTTCCCGGACGGCTCGCAGCAGTACAGCGAGTACCGCATCGGCGGCACGTCGCTGGCCGCGCCGACCATCGCGGCCATCCAGGCCCTGGCCCAGGAGGCCCGCGGCGGCAAGGCGATCGGCTTCGCCAACCCGACGATCTACGCCGACTACAAGAAGGGCGTCTTCCACGACGTCACGGACAACCCGACAGGCTCCGGCCTGGCGGTCGCCCGCGTGGACTTCGCCAACGGCCTGGACGCCTCCGGCGGCCTGCTGTACTCGGTCCGCAGCCTCGGCAAGGACAGCTCCCTGTCCGCGACGAAGGGCTACGACGACGTGACCGGCGTGGGCACGCCCGCGAACGGCTACGTGCAGTCGTACGCGAAGCACTGACGCGCTGACGCGCTGACGCTCCGCTGAGGAGCGGGGGGCGTGGGGTCCTGGTGGACCTCACGCCCCCCTTTGTTTTTACGCGCCCGCCCTAACACGACTCACCGCGTCACATCCGCAGCGACACGCCGTGCTGACCTGTGATGAGCGGACGTCAGAAGATCACTCCGACGGCGTAAAAGTACGTCAATCATTCTTTTTTTCTCGGCCAGTTGAGACGGACGTCAGCGTCCCGGAGGGGCGGCACCCGAGGTCACAAATACCCTGATCGGCCCTCACGTCGACTTTCCGGTATGACTGATATGACCGCGATGGGTATGTTCGTTCCCGAGCCGGCTGACGGGCCGGCACCTCGGAGATACGAGACAGGAGAAGCGACATGAAGCTCGCACGATCCACCATGGTGACCGCTGCCGTCGGGGCCGCCGCAGCTCTTGCCGCGACCGGCATCACGTACGCCTCGGCTGCTTCCGCTCCGGTTCCTCAGGCTGCTCCGGCGGCTGCCTTCGTCGCGCCGCAGGGCGGCGACTCCGGCAAGGGCAACGAGAACTGGGGCAAGGGCAACGAGGGCCGGGGGGAGGAGAACCGGGGCCGCCGGCACGAGGGCCGGATCGAGATCAACGAGCGGTCGTACAGCCCCCACCCGGGTGACTGCATCACCGTCATCAGCGGCCTGGGTGCCAAGACCCTGAACATCCGCAACGACAGCCACAAGACCGTCGAGGTCTTCCGCGGAGCGGTCTGCGACAACGGCGCCCCCATCGCCACCGTCGGCCCCCACAGCTCCAGCTTCGGCGTGCACGCGTGCCCCCCCGAGGGCGTCAAGGTCGAGGACGGCGTGCTGGCCAGCTTCCGCGTGGTCAAGGGCCACGAGGCCTAGTCCGGAACCGACTGCATCACGTGGAGCCCCGGCCCGCCGGAATCGGGCCGGGGCTCCTGTCCCGATCATTGTCCGGCAACCCCGCGCCGCGCACACCCCGGCCCTGGGCCGAACGCGAGGCGCCTCCCGTGGGCGCGCGCACCGGCCGCGCCCGGGTTGTCCGAGACACCGAGACGACACACCGCAGGGTGAGCGAGGTGAGCCATGCGCCTGGTGGAGGACGCGAGCGACGAGACCTACGTCCTGGACATCCGTGACATCAGGTTGACCCCCGCACTGCCGTGGCTCGGGCGCCAGGTCCGCTGGGAGATCGACGGTCATCTCAAGGAGACCGTCGACCTGACCCGGGTCACCTGCAGTGTGGTCATGAAGTTCGGCCCGGTGAAGATGCTGGACAGAAGCTACCGGCTGCCCGATCTCTTGGCGGGCCTGGGCGCGAGACTGTCGGGCGACCCCAGGCCGCCCGCCGGCCCGTGGCGGCAGGCATGGAACCTGCAGCTTCCCGAGACGGTGCCGGTGGCCCAGCACCGGATCCGCCTGCGCGCCAGGACGGGAAACGGCAAGAACTTCCTGGCCCTGGACATCCCGCTGGACTTCAGCCACAGATTCCGGCCGGCCGCATCGGCCGTCTGCTAGGGCCCGTCGTCAAACTCCTGCCGTCCGCCCGGAGGGCGGGCCTCGCGCCCGCTGCGGAGCAGCTGATGTCGCTGTAGGTGCGTGCTATCGGCGTGCCGGGCCCTGGCCCTCGTACTGGACGTACCTGGGTCAGGGCCCGGTGCGGCGAGTGGGGGTCCCCCTGCTCGAAGAGCTTGGGGGAGCGTGCATGGCGTCGCGAGGCTGGGGGCACCTCCCGGCCGAAGGCTGGGGGAGGGAGTTTGACGACGGGGCCCAGGGGCTGACCGCTGCACCGCTGACCGTGGGGTCAGCGGTGCAGCGCCGCCAGGTCCTCCGGCACGTGCGACGTGACGACGCGCCCCACCGACGGAGTCGCCCGCCGCCGGTCCACCGCGTACGCCACCCCCGCCACGCCCAGCCCCAGCACCGCCAGGGCCGCGCCGGCCAGGGCGGGCGACGTGGCGCCGAAGCCCGCCGCGAGGGCCAGGCCGCCGATCCAGGCGCCACCGGCGTTGGCCAGGTTGAAGGCCGCCTGGTTGGCGGAGGAGGCCAGGGAGGGGGCCGCCGACGCCTTCTCCATGACCATCAGCTGGAGCGGCGAACCCGTGATGAACGCCGCCATGCCGAGCAGGGTCACCGCCAGCGCCGCGCTCCACTCCGCCCGCATCAGTACCGGGAACAGCAGCAGCACGGCACCCAGTGAGGCCAGGCCGCCGAACAGCGTGCCCCGCAGCGAGTGGTCCGCGAGCCGGCCGCCCAGCAGGTTGCCCGCCGTCGCGCCCACGCCGAACAGGGCCAGGAGCAGGGTCACGCTGCCCTCCGCGTAGCCCGCCGACTCCGTCAGCATCGGGGTGACGTAGCTGTAGGCCGCGAAGAGCGCGCCGAAACCCGCCACCGTCGTACCGAGCGCGAGCCAGACCGGCAGGGACCTCAGTGCGGCCAGTTCGCCGCGCAGGCCGCCCGTCGACCCGGCGTGCGTCCTGTCGTGCGGGATCAGCAGCGCCAGCGACGCGATCGCCGCCAGGCCGATCACGCTCACGCCGAGGAAGGTCGCCCGCCAGCCCAGGTGCTGGCCCATCAGGGTCGCCACCGGCACGCCCGCGACGTTGGCGACGGTCAGGCCGAGGAACATCAGCGACACGGAGCGGGCCTTGCGCTCCGGCGGCACCATCGACGTGGCGACGACCGCGCCCACACCGAAGAAGGCGCCGTGCGGCAGGCCGCTGAGGAAGCGGGCGGCCAGCAGGGAGTCGTTGCCGGGGGCGAACGCCGACAGGGCGTTGCCCGCGACGAACAGCCCCATCAGGCCGATCAGGACCGTGCGGCGGGACATCCGCGCCGTCACGGCGGCCAGCAGGGGGGCGCCGATCACCACGCCCAGCGCGTACGCCGAGACCAGGTGACCGGCCGTGGGGATGGAGATGTGCAGGTCGTCCGCGACGTCGGGCAGCAGGCCCATCATCACGAACTCGGTGGTACCGATACCGAAAGCGCCGACGGCCAGAGCGAGCAGGGCCAGGGGCATGAAGGGCCTGTGCCTTTCGAAGTAAGAGAGCGGAGTTCCGTCACAGCCTATGTTCAGCTACGGAACAAAGCCTCTCAGGCCCAGTATTCCAGCGGGTTACGACGACGTGTCCAGCTTCACACGGGCCGCCACCGGGAGGTGGTCGCTGCCGGTGCGCGGCAGGGTCCAGGAGCTCCTGGGCTCGACGCCCTTGACCATGATCTGGTCGATCCGCGCCATCGGGAACGACGCCGGCCAGCTGAACCCGAAGCCGCTGCCCGCCGCGCCCTGCGTGGAGCGCATCTGGGAGGTGACCGCGTTGAGTGAACGGTCGTTCATCGTGCCGTTCAGATCACCGAGCAGGACGACCCGCTTCAGGCTCTCGCCGGCGATGGCCTCGCCGAGCGCGTCGGCGCTCTTGTCCCGCTGGCGGGCGGTGAAGCCCGCCGCCATCTTCACCCGCACCGAGGGCAGGTGGGCGACGTACACCGCGATCGGGCCCTTCGGGGTCGCCACGGTGGCGCGCATCGCCCGTTCCCAGCCGAGCTTGATGTCGACGGCGTGCACGTCGCTCATCGGGTACGTGCTCCACAGCCCGACCGTGCCGACGACCGCGTGGTACCGGTACGTCGGCGCGAGCGCCTTCTCGTAGACGGGTACGGCGGTGTTCGGGATCTCCTCCAGGGCGAGCACGTCGGCGCCGGAGGAGGCGACCGCGCGGGCGGTCGCCGACGGGTCGGGGTTGTCGGCGTTGACGTTGTGGGTCGCCACCATCAGGTCGCCGCCCGTTCCCGTGCGGTCGAAGAGCAGACCCCCGAAGAGGTTCAGCCACACGATCACCGGGAGGAGGATCGCGAGGAGCGCGGTCGCCGACTTCCGGATCAGGGCGCAGAGCAGCAGCAGCGGGACGATCAGGCCCAGCCAGGGCAGGAAGGTCTCCGTGAGGCTGCCGAGGTTGCCCACCTGGTTGGGGATGCGCGAGTGCAGCAGCATCACCAGGGCCAGGAGGAGGGCGAGGACCGCCAGGACGATGCCCCGGCGCCAGATGCGCGGGTCGCCGCGCCAGCCGGAGAACAGGCGCTGTGCCAGGCGTCGGAGCCGGGATCCCGGTCGCTTCGGCCCCTTGCCGTCGCCCACCGTCTCCGAAACGTACGCCTGCTGCGCCATACCGCCTGCCTCACTGCCTGCCGTGCACCGTCGTCCCCCCGTGCCGCTGTCGACCCTAGGGGATGATCGGCTCCGTTCCCGCCGTCCCATGACGGCCGTACGGAAGTCGAGGACGAACGGCGCGGGGCTGCGAGTTCCGTTCAGCCGTGCGACCCCTGAGGTCTGTGACGAAACGCGCACATGGATGCTACGAGGCTGTCGAGCTGACGGGTCGTAGGCAGGTGAGGACCGTGTCGACGATCTCCTCCGCGAGGCCCTCGGGCAGCTCACCGTCGGGGCGCAGGATGCTGCGGACGAGCATGGGGCCGACGAACAGGTCGTTGGCCAGCTCCAGATCGATGTCCGGCCGGAGTTCGCCGCTGTCCCGCCCCCGCCGCAGCACCTCGATGACGAGGTCGCGGCGGGGGGCGATGACGCCGGCGTGGTACGCCGCCCAGACCTTGGGGCTGGATTTCATCTGGGCGTACACGTTGTGCAGGATCGCGGAGGAGCGGCTGGCGAGGCCGCGCACGCGCAGGGACTCCAGCAGGACGACGAGGTCGTCGCGCAGGCTGGTGCCGGGGAGTTCGGGGTCGGGGGGTTCGGCGGCGCGTACGACGTCGACGAACAGTTCCTCCTTGCCGCTCCAGCGGCGGTAGATGGTGGCCTTGCCGACGCCGGCCGTGCGTGCGACGCGCTCGATGGAGAGCTCGGCGAGGGGGACGCCGTCCTCCAGGAGCTTCATCACGCCTTCGAGGATGGCGCGTTCCACGGCCTCGCTGCGGGGCCTGCCCCGCACGGCACCGCAGGGTCGCGTCCGGCCGCCGACGCCGGTGTCGATGCCGGTGTCGGTGCTGGTGTCGATGCCGGTGTCGGTGTCGATGCCGGTGTCGGTGTCGATGCCGGTGTCGGCAGGGGTCACGTCGTTTCCGTCCTCTCACTGTGCTGCGGCGATTGTGCCGCAGCACCCCTCCTTCCCCCCTCGACGACCGCTGGACGACCGCTGGTCCGGGTCAGTCTCCGACCGCGACCAACTCCGGCTCCTTCCGACCCTCCTGACCCGCCGTCGGCCGGCCCGGCAGGAACAGGGCGGTCACCACGGCGCCGATCAGCGCGATGCCCGCACCGCACAGGGCGGTGACGTGCATGGCGTGCAGGAACGCGTGGTCGGCGGGGGCGACCAGGGCCTGGCCCCGCGGGCCGAGCTTGCCGGCGATGCCGAGGGTGGCCTCGATGGACTCGCCGGCCTTGTCGCGCAGGGCGGGCGGCAGCAGGCCGAGCTTGTCCTCGATGCCGCTCCGGTACGACGCGGCGAGCACCGAGCCGAGCACGGCGATGCCGAGGGCGCCGCCGACCTGGCGGAAGGTGTTGCTCAGCGCGGAGGCGGAGCCGGCCTTCTCGCGGGGCAGGGCCTGCATGATGACGACCGAGGTCGGCGTCATGATGTGCGCCATACCGGTGCCCATGAGGAAGAACACGACCTCCAGCAGCCAGATGGGCGTGTCGGCCTCGAAGCCGGCGAACGCGGCGAGCGTCGCGGCGATCAGCACCATGCCGGCCGTGGTGGTGGCACGGTTGCCGAACCGCTCGACGAGCAGCCGGGCGCGCGGTGCGAAGATCAGCTGCGCGGCGGCGAGCGGCAGCAACAGCACGCCGGATTCCAGCGGCGAGTAGCCGCGCACGCTCTGGGTGTAGAAGACGCCGAAGAACGTGACGCCCATGAGTGCGAAGAACGAGAGCGCGATGGCGCCCATGGCGGCCGAGAAGATCTTGTTCTTGAAGTAGGTGACGTCCAGGGACGGGTGGTCGCTGCGCTTCTCGAAGACGACGAAGGCGACGAGGACGGCGAGACCGGCGCCGATGGTCGCCAGCACCTTCGCGTCCGTGAAGTCGGCCAGCTCGCCGCCCTTGATCACGCCGTAGACCAGCAGGACGAGACCGACGACGGACAGGAGCACGCCGACCGGATCGAGGCGGCCGGGCTTCGGGTCGCGGGAGTCGGGCACCAGCCAGGTCATCAGGATCAGCGCGACGATCACGATCGGCACGTTCACGAAGAAGACCGAGCCCCACCAGAAGTGGTCGAGCAGGGCGCCGCCGGTGATCGGCCCGACGGCGATGGCGAGGCCGACACCGCCGGCCCAGATGCCGATGGCCTTGGGCTGCTCCTCGCGCTCGAAGACGTTCATCAGCACGGCGAGGGTGGAGGGCATGACGAAGGCGGCACCGAGGGCCATCAGGGCGCGGAAGGCGATCAGCTGGCCCGGGGAGCCGGACTCGGCGGCCAGGGCGGAGCCGATGCCGAACACGGCGATGCCGCTGATCAGCACCTTCTTGCGGCCGAGGCGGTCGCCGACGAGGCCGGCGGTGAAGAGCAGGCCGGCGAAGACGAGGGTGTAGGCGTTGATCGCCCACTCGATCTGGCCCTGACTGGCGCCGAGGCCGGTGGGCGCCGGGCTGGAGATGGTCTTGATCGCGACGTTCAGGATCGAGTTGTCGAGCACCACGATGAGCAGGCTCAGCATCAGCACACCGAGGATCGCCCACCGGCGCCGGTGCACCGCTTCCGGTATCCGGGAGGCAGGGACGGGACTTGTCATGTGTTCGAGGCTACGAGCATTTCGATACGGAACGGTCTCGTATCTAATTTCTTTACCAAGGCCTTACATGGCGGGACCGCAGCCGTTCTCGACGGGATCACAGGGGGTCCCCCTGGCCGTGCCCGGCACGAAGTGCCACCATGGAGACGATCCGGGGACGCCGTAAGGGCGCCACGAGATGACTGAAGGAGCCGTTGCAATGACGCAGCTTTCGGCTGCCCAGACGAGGCCCACCGACGGCAGCAAGGCGCTGTACGGGGGCAAGGGCACACGCCGTATCACTGTGCGCGACATCGCCCTCGCCAAGGAACGCGGCGAGAAGTGGCCCATGCTCACCGCTTACGACGCGATGACCGCGTCCGTCTTCGACGAGGCCGGGATCCCGGTGATCCTGGTCGGCGACTCGGCGGGCAACTGCCACCTGGGGTACGAGACGACCGTACCCGTCACGCTGGACGAGATGACCATGCTGTCCGCCGCCGTCGTGCGCGGCACCCAGCGCGCCCTGATCGTGGGCGACCTCCCCTTCGGCTCGTACCAGGAGGGCCCGGTGCAGGCGCTGCGCTCGGCGACCCGGCTGGTGAAGGAGGCCGGGGTCGGCGCGGTCAAGCTGGAGGGCGGCGAGCGCTCGCACGAGCAGATCCGGCTGCTGGTGGAGTCCGGCATCCCGGTGATGGCGCACATCGGGCTGACCCCGCAGTCCGTGAACGCGATGGGCTACCGCGTGCAGGGGCGCGGCGAGGAGGCGGCGCAGCAGCTGCTGCGGGACGCCAAGGCGGTGCAGGACGCGGGTGCGTTCGCCGTCGTGCTGGAGCTGGTTCCGGCGGAGCTGGCGGCCGAGGTGACGCGGGTGCTGCACATCCCGACGGTCGGTATCGGCGCCGGGCCCGAGACGGACGCGCAGGTCCTGGTCTGGACGGACATGCTGGGGCTGACCTCCGGGCGGGTCCCGAAGTTCGTCAAGAAGTACGCCGATCTGCGTGAGGTCATGTCGAACGCGGTGAAGGAGTTCGCGGAGGACGTCGTCGGCGGAACGTTCCCGCTGGAGGAGCACTCCGTCCACTAGGCGTCGCCACTGAGCCACTGCGGAAACACCCCGGGCAGCCCGCCGATCTTCCCCCGTCGGCGGGCTGCCCCCCTTTGCGCCTGAACCGGAGCCGCTCTCGCGGAGGTGGTTGCCCGCCGTCGTGGTTCCTCAATCGATGGTTGCGGTGGTCGTCGGGAGGTTGTCGGTGGCTGTCGGTGGTCTGTCGGTGGATTGTCGGCAGGCCCTGGCACCGTCTCTGCCATGACACGAATCGATGACAACCCCGTCGGCGAGAGCCGCGCAGTGACGGTGCGGGGGCTGGTCAAGCACTACGGCGAGACCAAGGCGCTGGACGGCGTCGACCTGGATGTGCGCGAGGGCACCGTGATGGGCGTGCTCGGGCCGAACGGCGCCGGCAAGACCACCCTCGTACGGATCCTGTCCACCCTGATCACCCCCGACGCCGGCCGGGCCACCGTGGCCGGCTACGACGTCGTACGCCAGCCCCGGCAGCTGCGCCGGGTCATAGGGCTCACCGGGCAGTACGCCTCCGTCGACGAGAAGCTGCCCGGCTGGGAGAACCTGTACATGATCGGGCGGCTGCTCGACCTCCCCCGCAAGGACGCCCGCGCACGGGCCGACGAGCTGCTGGAGCGGTTCTCCCTCACCGAGGCGGCCAAGCGGCCGGCAAGCACGTACTCCGGCGGTATGCGACGGCGGCTGGACCTCGCCGCGTCCATGATCGGCCGGCCGGCCGTTCTCTACCTCGACGAGCCGACCACCGGGCTGGACCCCCGCACCCGCAACGAGGTGTGGGACGAGGTCAAGGCCATGGTCGGCGACGGAGTCACCGTGCTGCTCACCACCCAGTACATGGAGGAGGCCGAACAGCTCGCCTCCGAGCTCACCGTGGTGGACCGGGGCAAGGTCATCGCGGGCGGCGGGATCGAGGAGCTGAAGGCCAAGGTCGGCGGTCGTACCCTGCGCGTGCGGCCCCTCGACCCGGCCGAGCTGCGGCCGCTCGCCGCCATGCTGGACGAGCTCGGTATCACCGGGCTCGCCACCACCACCGTGGACCCCGAGACCGGCTCGCTGCTGGTGCCGGTCCTCAGCGACGAGCAGCTGACCGCCGTGGTCGGCGCGGTCACCGCGCGCGGCATCACGATCTCCTCCATCACCACCGAACTGCCCAGCCTGGACGAGGTGTTCCTGTCCCTCACCGGCCACCGGGCCGGCACCCCGCAGCAGACCACGCCCGCCGACTCCCGCGAGGAGGTCGCCGTATGAGCGCCACGACCATGACGATCTCCCTGACCACCGACGCCGACGTACGGATCCCGCTGCGCGGGCATCTGCGGCACACCGGCGCGCTCATCCGCCGCAATCTGCTCTGGATCCGCCAGGACCCGGAGTCGATGTTCGACGCGCTGTTCATGCCGATCGTCTTCACGCTGCTGTTCGTGTACGTCTTCGGCGGCTCGATCGGCCAGGCGCTGGGCGGCGGCCAGGACCAGTACGTGCAGTACGTCATCCCCGGCATGCTGGCGATGATGAGCATGACCCTGTCCCAGGGGGTCGGCACCGGGTTCAGCCAGGACTTCAACAGCGGTGTGATGGACCGGTTCCGCACCCTGCCGATCGGACGCGGCTCGGTGCTGTTCGCGAAGATCGCCGTGGAGCTGGGGCGGATGCTGTTCGCCACGGTCATCCTGATGGTCGTCTCCGCCCTGGTGGGCTTCCACATCCACCACTGGGCCGGACTGTTCGCGACCGTGGGCCTGTCCGCGCTGTTCGCCTCCTCGATCATGTGGGTGTTCCTCACCCTCGGCGTGATGCTGAAGAACGCGCAGTCGGTGCAGGGCGTGGGCTTCCTCGTGCTGTTCCCGCTGCAGTTCGGCTCCTCGATCTTCGCGCCGACGAACTCGATGCCCGGCTGGCTGCGGCACTTCACCGACTACAACCCGCTGTCCACGCTCGCGGACGCGGCCCGCGGGCTGATGATCGGCGGCCCGGTGGCCCACGATCTGTGGGTGACCGTGGGCTGGTCGGTGGCGATCACGGCGGTCATGGGACCGATCGCCATCCACAAGTTCCGTACGAAGAGCTGACGCCCGCGCGTCACACGAGGGCGGTGGCCTCCGCGAGGGAGAGGCCACCGCCCTCGGCGTACGCGGCCGCGTACGCGGCCGCGTCGAGCCGCTCGCGGATCCGGGCCTCGGTCAGATCGTGCACCCGGCGCTCCACGCCGGAGACGACATGGCCGGGCGGCGTCACGGCGTCGGCGGCGCCCAGACAGCGGGCCCCGGCCACGGCACCCGCCTCGCCGCGCTCGGCCAGGGCCATCGCGGCGACGGTGAGGCAAACGGAGGGCAGGTGCGGGCTGATGGCCTCGGACAGCGGGTCCATGGCCAGCCGCAGCGCCTGGCGGACGCGGGCCAGGGCCGGGTCCGCCAGCCGGTCGAGGGCGTCCAGCCAGGCCTCCTGGACGAGGATCATCGCGTCGAAGACCACGAAGTGCGCGATCTTGAACTCCTCGCGCAGCAGCCGGAGTTGCTCGCGCGCCTCGCCGGTGCGGCCGTCCAGGCCGAGCCAGCAGGCGAGGAACAGCCGGGCGAAGGGCATGGCCTCGTTGAGGGCGCCGTCCTGACTGGCGATGACGTCGCGGAGCATCTGCTCGCCGCGCTCCAGTTCGCCCTGCTCCATGAGCACGCTGCCGAGCCGGGCACGCAGGATGGCCATCTGGGCGCGGGCGCCGAGGCGTTCGGCGTACGCGATGGCGGCCTGGTAGTCGGCGGCGGCGGCAGCGTAGGCGCCCTTGCGCTCATGGGCCTCGCCGCGCGCGGACAGCGCCTCGGCGGTGCCCCACGCGTCACCGAGGCGGCGGTAGATCTCCAGCGCCTCGTCGGCGTCGCGAGAGGCGTCGCCCGCCCAGGCGGTGCGGTTGGCGAGGAGGCCCGCGCGCATCTGGAGGGCGCAGGCCAGCTCCCACTCGAAACCGGGGGTGTTCCGGCAGGTCTCCACGGTGGCATCGATGATCGTGCGCAGCCGGTCCATGCCGCCGGTCAGCATCTCGGCGAAGAACCACAGCATGCCCGGGGCCCGGCAGGTCTGCGGCAGGCCGGGCTCGTACACCTCGCTGATGACCCGCAGCTTGGCCTGCGCCTCGGGGGTCTGCCAGGCCTCCAACTCGGTCTCCATGCAGGCGAGATGGGCCAGATGGACACCGCGCCGGGCCTCGGCGAGGACCTCGCCGCCGTACGGAGGCGGGGCGTCGGTGCAGCGCTCCGGCACCGGTCGGGCCGGGCGGGCCGGCGCGGCGAACGGGTCGGGGCCGAGCGCCATGACCTCCCGGCACCAGTTGCGGGTCTCGATGCGCTGGTCGCGCATCTGCCAGAACCACAGCAGGGACAGCACCAGGCACAGCGCCTCCTGCTCGTCGCCGAGGGTCACGGCGTGCCGCAGGGCGGTGCGCAGGTTCTCGTACTCCAGCTGGAACCGGTCGATGGCGGTGCGCTGTTCGGGGCCGCGCAGCAACGGGTCGGTGGCGCGGGCGAGTTCGCGGTAGTACGTCAGATGGGCGCGCTCCGCCTCGCTCCGGCGCCCGGACTCGGCGAGCCGTTCGGCGGCGTACTCGGCGACGGTCTCCAGCAGCCGGTAGCGCATCTCCCCGTCGCTCGAAGGGACGGCCACGACAAGGGACTTGTCGACCAGCGAGCCGAGCGCGTCGAGCGCGAACGGGCCGCAGACGGCCTCGGCGGCGGCCAGGTCGCAGCCGCCCGCGAACACCGACAGCCGGGCGAGGACATCGCGTTCGTCCGCGTCCAGCAGATCCCAGGACCAGTCCACGACGGCCCGCAGGGTCTGCTGGCGGGGCAGGACGGTACGGCTGCCGGAGGTGAGCAGCCGGAAGCGGTCGTCCAGCCGGGCCGCTATCTGCCCGGGGGTGAGCATGCGCAGCCGGGCCGCGGCCAGCTCGATCGCGAGGGGCAGCCCGTCGAGCCGCCGGCAGATCTCGGCGCAGCCTTCCGGATCGTCCTCGGTACGGAACCCGGGCCGGGCCGCCGCGCCCCGCTCGGCCAGCAGCCGCAGCGCGACCGGCTCCGGCAGCGGCTCCACCGGCCGCAGCAGCTCCCCCGGCACACCGAGGGGTTCGCGGCTGGTGGCGAGGACGACCAGCCCCGGGCAGCGGGACAGCAACCGGTCCACCAGTTCGGCCGCGGCCTCCACGACGTGCTCGCAGTTGTCGAGGATGATCAGCATCCGGCGCCGGGCGCAGTGCTCCAGGAGCCGCTCCAGGGGTTCGTCGTGCCGGTCGGCGACCGCGCGCATGCCCTCGACGCCGGCGCCGTGCAGCACGGTCTCGCGGGCACCTATGGCGGTGACGACGGCCTGCGGTACGGCCTCGGGGTCGTCCACGGGGGCCAGCTCGGCCAGCCACACCCCGTCCCGGACGGTGTGCCGGACCGCCTCGGCGGCCTCCAGGGACAGCCGGGTCTTGCCGGCGCCGCCCGGCCCGAGCAGGGTGACCAGCCGGGCCCGCGCGAGATCGGCGCCGATGGCCTCGATGTCGGCTTCCCGGCCCACGAAGGAGGTGAGCCGGGCGGGCAGGTTGCCCACGGCGGGCCGGGGCTCCGGTTTCGGGGGCTCCGGGGCTTCGGCGGTCAGCAACTCGGCGTGCAGGGCGCGCAGTTCGGGTCCGGGGTCGGTGCCGAGCCGGTCCGCGAGGAGGCGTCGTACGTCCTCGTGGGCGGCGAGCGCCTGGGCGGGGCGGCCGGTGTCGCGCAGGGCGCGCAGCCGCAGTGCCTGGAGCGGTTCGTCCAGCGGGTGCTCGTCGCACAGCGCGGTCAGCTCGGGCAGCGCCTGCTCGGCGTGGCCGAGGGCGAGGGCGGCCGTGTGCCGGGCGCGCAGCGCGTCCAGCCGACGGGTCTCCCAGCGGGCCGCCTCGGCGGAGTGATCGGGCAGGTCGGCGAGGGCGGGGCCGTGCCACAGGGCGAGCGCGTCGTCCAGGACGGCGGCGGCCTTGGCCGGGTCGCCGTCGGCGAGGGCCGCGAGGCCCTCGCCGGTCAGCCGGTCGAACCGGGTGAGGTCGACGTCGTCGGGCGCGGCGGTGAGCCGGTAGCCGCCGTCGGCGGAGACGACGGCGTCCGCGCCGAGGGTACGGCGCAGCCGGCCGACCAGCGCCTGGAGCGCCCCGGCGGCGTCGGCGGGCGGGTCGGCACCCCACACCTCGTCCACGAGCACGCCCACGGGCACGGCCCGCCCGGCCCGGAGCGCCAGCACACTCAGCAGGGCACGCAACCGCGCCCCGCCGACCGGGACGGGCGTACCGTCGGAGCGGAGTGCCTGGGTGGAGCCGAGAAGCGAAAAGCGCACGGGGTCCATTGTCTCCGGGGACGGCCGGGTGCCGCTCCTGGGTTCCGGACGGAACCTCTGGCCGTCCGCGGGACGTTTCCCTCACATCACCGGTACGGTCGACCCCGGCCCACCCGAGACACCAGCAGGAGCCCTGCCCATGACCACCGCCACCACCCGCCGCGGCGACCACGCCGTCAGTCCCGTGTTCCTCGGGATCCTGGCCGTGACGGCGGTGACCGGATGGGCCACCTGGACCGGGTTCGCGACGCAGCGGGGCGTGGCGATCTTCCTGTTCGTGACGGCGGCCTGGGTCGTCTCACTGTGTCTGCACGAGTACGCGCACGCGCGCACGGCCCTGCACGGCGGGGACATCACGGTGGGCGCCAAGGGCTATCTCACGCTGAACCCGCTGAAGTACACGCACGCGCAGCTGAGCATCCTGCTCCCGGTGCTCTTCCTGATCATGGGCGGGATCGGTCTGCCCGGCGGCGCGGTGTTCATCGAGCGCGACCGGATCCGGGGCCGCTGGAAGCACAGCCTGATCTCGGCGGCGGGCCCGCTGACGAACGTGCTGTTCGCGGCCGTGTGCACCGCCCCGTTCTGGCTGCACGCGCTGGACGGGGTGCCCGCGGACTTCCGGTTCGCGCTGGCGTTCCTGGGTCTGCTCCAGGTGACGGCGGCGATCCTGAACTTCCTGCCGGTGCCGGGCCTGGACGGCTACGGCGTCATCGAGCCGTGGCTGTCGTACCAGGTGAAGCGGCAGGTGGCGCCGTTCGCGCCGTTCGGGCTGCTGTTCGTGTTCGCGCTGCTGTGGGTGCCGTCGGTCAACCATGTGTTCTTCGACGCGATCGACGCGATCCTGCGCGCCCTGGGCGTCGACGACTACTCCAGCTATTGCGGCCAGGAGCTGTACCGCTTCTGGCGCGGCACCCCGGAGATCTGCGCGGTCAGCCCGTGACGGACTCGCCCTGCCCGGCGGCCCGCGCCTGCCGGCCACGCTTGGTGTAGTACCAGGCCATGTTGGACGACAGGCCCGCCAGCAGCACCCAGACGATCCCCAGCCAGCTGCCCTGGACGAAGGAGACGACGGCGGCGGCCACGGCGAGGGCGCAGACGACCAGGGCGTACAGGGCGAGTCGGGGCATCGGAGTCGCTTTCGGGTGCTGTGGGGGACACTGCTGGCGCCCACCAGTGTCCCCCATCCGCTCACACGTCGGTCAGGCGGAGCCCGGCGTGTGCCTTGTAGCGGCGGTTGACGGAGATCAGGTTCGCGACGAGCGACTCGACCTGGTGGGCGTTGCGCAGCCGCCCGGCGAAGATGCCGCGCATGCCGGGGATGCGCCCGGCGAGGGCCTGCACGATCTCCACGTCGGCCCGCTGCTCGCCGAGCACCATGACGTCGGTGTCGATCTCGTCGATCTCGGGGTCCTGGAGCAGGACGGCGGACAGGTGGTGGAAGGCGGCGGTGACCCGGGAGTCCGGCAGCAGGGCGGCGGCCTGCTCGGCGGCGCTGCCCTCCTCGGGCTTGAGGGCGTAGGCGCCCTTCTTGTCGAAGCCGAGCGGGTTGACGCAGTCGACGACGAGCTTGCCGGACAGGTCCTCGCGCAGGGCCGTCAGCGTGTCACCGTGGCCGTCCCACGGTACGGCGACGATCACGATGTCGCTGCGGCGCGCGGTCTCGGCGTTGTCGGCGCCCTCGACGCCGTGCCCGAGTTCCCCGGCGGCGGCCTGCGCCCGCTCGGCGGACCGGGAACCGATGATCACCTTCTGGCCGGCCCGGGCGAGGCGGTAGGCGAGGCCCTTGCCCTGCGGGCCGGTGCCGCCGAGGACACCGACGACGTACCCGGAGACGTCGGGCAGGTCCCAGGGGTCCTTGGCGGGGGCCTTGTCGGAAGAGGGGCCGGAAGAGGTCGTAGAGGTCATGGGCCCGACTCTACGTCCCGGATGAACTGATGGATGTCATGTCCCCGGGGCGGGCGAATTCCGGGTGAACCGGGCGTCAAAGGTGGCCGGTTGCGGCAGGATGCGGGCGCATGGACGCCGTACGGGTCGCGTTGCTGCGCGAAGTGCTCGCCGGGACGGAGTGGCTGGGGGCCACCCGGAGGTTCGCGGGGGTGCTGCGCGGATCGGTGGTGGCGCACGGGGGCGGGCTGCTGCTGGTGGGCACGCCGGAGTACGAGCCGTGGCACCTGGCGGCGCATCTGGTGGACGAGGCCGCGTGGTCGGGTACGCCGGAGCTGGCGCCGACGCTCGTACGGCACCGGGTGCGCCCCTCGGACCCGCCCCACCTGGCCGTCGGACCCGGCCGGATCGAGGCGGCACGGCGCGGTGAGACGCTGCTGGTCGTGGCGCCCGAGGAGCCCGCGCCGCTGCTGGAGCACGTGCACGCGGCTCGGCGGGCCGGGGTGACGGTGCTGGCGCTGGGCGCGGACGGGGGCGAGCTGGCCGCGATGGCCCATGAGTCGCTGGCGGTGCCGGAGGGGGCGGAGTTGGACCTGGACACGGTCCAGCACCTGGTCGGCGCGGCAGCGGGCGAGAACGGCGGCTCGCCGAGGGCTCGGCGGGGCTTCCGTGACCGCTTGTCCCGCCTGGCGGAAGCCCTGACGGCACCGCCCCCGGCCCCTTGGTGACGCGCCCGCCACCCGGCCCGGCCGAACTGCGCCCGCCCACCCGGCTCGGCCGAGGCTCGACCGAACGGCCCGAGACGGCGCGGGCGGGCGGGTGCGACGACGACGGGCCACGGCACCCGGCCGCTCCGTCGAGCCCCGCCCCACCGCTGCCTAGCTGAGCGGACCTGGTGAAGTCCACTGCGGAGCTCCTCGGGACCTACGTCGTGGACCTCGGGGCGATGTCCCTGGCCATGCCGCTCGCCGTGCTGCCGTTCCTCGCGGACGAACTGCACGCCGACTGGGCGCTCGGCCTGATGTACGCGTCCGTACCGGCCGGCTCCCTCCTCGTGAGCCTGACCAGCGGCTGGGCCTCCCGGGTGCACCGGCACGGGCTGATGGTGGTGCTGGCGGCGACGGGCTGGGGCCTGGCGGTCGCGGCGGCCGGGCTGTGCGGGAACGTGTGGCTGGTGCTGCTCTTCCTGACCGTCGGCGGCGGCTTCGACATGGTCTCCGGGATCTTCCGGGCCGCCATGTGGAACCAGACGATCCCGGACGAGCTGCGCGGCCGGCTCGCCGGGATCGAGCTGCTGTCGTACTCGGTCGGCCCTCGGCTCGGCCAGGTCCGGGCGGGCGGTCTCGCCGCCTGGGCGGGCCTGCGGACCTCGGTCGTCGCCGGCGGCCTGGCCTGCGCGGGCGCCGTCGGCCTGCTCACGCTCTGCCTGCCGGGCCTCATGACGTACGACGCCCGGACCAACGAGCACGCGGTACGCATGCGCGAGCGGCGCACGGCCGTACAGGCGTGATCACTCGTCGTCGGCGCTCCCCCGCGCGGACGCGTCGTGCCAGCGCGGGTCGTTCTCCCACTGGAGGTTGCGCTCGGCGGCGGTCTCCATCGCGTGCTCGGCCTCCTGCCGGGAGGCGTACGGCCCGAAGCGGTCCTTGGCCGGGCACTCCGGGCCCTCCTCGACCTTCTTGTGCTCCAGGCAGTAGTACCACTCACCCGGCTTGCCGACGGTGCGCTTCTTGAACAGGGCCATGAACAGCTCCTCTCGCCAACGACATGCTCCCCCATATC
Source organism: Streptomyces camelliae (assembly GCF_027625935.1). Taxonomy (NCBI): domain Bacteria; kingdom Bacillati; phylum Actinomycetota; class Actinomycetes; order Kitasatosporales; family Streptomycetaceae; genus Streptomyces; species Streptomyces camelliae. Next base: position 6,480,942 of record NZ_CP115300.1, on the reverse strand, counting down.
CGCTCGATAGACTCGCTGGCATGTCTGGCCAGTCGCTGCTCGTCCCAGGGGAGCTGTCCCCCACCCGTTCGGTGCCCGGAAACATCCGCCGGCCCGAGTACGTCGGCAAGCCCGCACCGGCGCCGTACACCGGGCCGGAGGTGCAGAGCCCCGAGACCGTCGAGGCGATGCGGATCGCCGGCCGCATCGCCGCGCAGGCGATGGAGGAGGCCGCGAAGATCATCGCGCCCGGGGTCACCACGGACCAGCTGGACAAGGTCGCGCACGACTACATGTGCGACCACGGCGCCTACCCGTCCACGCTGGGCTACCGCGGCTTCCCCAAGTCGCTGTGCACGTCGGTCAACGAGGTCATCTGCCACGGCATCCCGGACTCGACGGTCCTGAACGACGGCGACATCGTCAACCTGGACGTGACGGCGTACATCGGCGGGGTGCACGGCGACAACAACGCCACGTACCTGGTCGGGGACGTCGACGAGGAGAGCCGGCTGCTGGTGGAGCGCACCCGCGAGGCCCTGAACCGCGCGATCAAGGCGGTCAGGCCGGGCCGGCAGATCAACATCATCGGCCGGGTCATCGAGTCGTACGCCAAGCGCTTCGGCTACGGGGTGGTGCGGGACTTCACCGGCCACGGGATCAGCTCCTCCTTCCACTCCGGGCTGATCATCCCGCACTACGACAGCCCGCACGCGACGACGGTCATGCAGCCCGGCATGACGTTCACGATCGAGCCGATGCTGACGCTCGGCACGTACGAGTACGACGTGTGGGACGACGGCTGGACGGTCGTGACGAAGGACCGCAAGCGGACGGCCCAGTTCGAGCACACGCTGGTGGTCACGGACACGGGCGCGGACATCCTGACCCTGCCGTGAGCGCTGCGGGAGCCCGTCCTCTGCGGAGGGCGGGCTCTCTCTTGTAGAATTTTACCGACAGCCTGTCGGCAACGTTGGGCGGTGGCTTCATGGACTCGTTCTCGGCCCTCATCCGTACCGCATCCCACGAGCAGCACGCCGAGGCGGAGACCTCGACGTTCATGACCGATCTGCTCGGCGGCCGGCTGGGCGTGGCGGCGTACGCGCGCTACACCGAGCAGCTGTGGTTCGTGTACGAGGCACTGGAGAGCGGTGCCGGGCGGCTGGCGGCCGATCCGGTGGCCGGCCCCTTCATCCGGCCGGAGCTGCTGCGCCTCCCGGCGCTGGAGCGGGACCTGGCGCATCTGCGGGGCGCCGGCTGGCGGGCGGGGCTGAGCGCCCTGCCGGCGACCCGGGCGTACGCGGACCGGGTCCGCGCGTGCGCCGAGCGCTGGCCGGGTGGCTACGTCGCCCACCACTACACCCGCTATCTGGGCGACCTGTCCGGCGGCCAGATCATCCGGGACCGGGCGGAGCGGACGTGGGGCTTCGCGAGGAAGGGCGACGGGGTTCGGTTCTACGTCTTCGAGGGGCTCTCCAACCCGGCCGCGTTCAAGCGGAGTTACCGCGAACTGCTGGACGCGATAGCCGTTGACGACCTGGAGAAGCAGCGGATGGTCGCCGAGTGCAAGCGGGCGTTCGCCCTGAACACGGCGGTGTTCAGGGCGCTGGGTGAGGAGTTTCCGCTGAGTGCCTAGGGGGCCCGCGACGCCGGGATGATCCAAACGACACCCGCTAGCGCTCCGGCTGGCGTTCCAGGTACACCCGTCCGCCGATCTCCACCCAGCCGTGCGGCTGGGGGGCGGTGAGGATCTGGGAGCCCTTGCCCTGGGTGATGTTCAGGGCGCGGCCCAGCTGGTCGGTGAGCAGGAGTGCGGCGGCGCCGGTGGCCTCGTCCTCGTCGATGCCGTCGTCGCGGCCGGGGAAGGCACGGGCGCGGATCCGGCCGGCCGCCTCGTCCTCCCAGGCCCAGGCGTAGATCCACTCGCCGGGCAGGGGGACGTCCAGGGCGTCGACCTCGGCGGCGGTGGCGTACTGCCGCAGGGTGCGCGGCGGCGCCCACTCCGCCCGCGCCTCGATCCAGCTGAACTCGCCGTCCAGCCGGACTCCGACGACTCCGGCGGGGGTGACCAGTTCGGGCACGTCGAGCAGCCAGGCGGTGCCGACGCAGGGGTGACCGGCGAAGGGCAGCCGCAGGGTGGGGGTGTAGATGTCGATGACGCCGCGCTCGGGGTCGTCCACGAACACGGTCTCGCTGAAGCCGAGCTTGGCCGCCAGCTCCTGCCGGTCGCTCCGCTCGGGCAGCACCGAGCCGTCGCGGACGACACCGAGTTCATTGCCGTAGCCGCCGTTCGGTCCGCAGAAGACACGGAGTACGTCGTAGTCAGTCACCGGGGAATTGAAACATCGCGGCACGGGCGAGCGCGCGCCAGGCGGGGGCACCGCCGGGCAGGGGGTGGGTGCCGGTGGACACGGAGGCGTACGGCAGCTCGGCGAGCGTGTCACCGTGGGCCCGCTCCAGGAGGTCCCGCTGCCGTTCGGTCCCCGGCCCCGGGGGAAGGGCGGCGAGCCGCTTCATGTGGTGCTCGTACGCCTCCTCGATCTTCTCGGCCCCGCGCCACTGCTCGTCGGCCGCGGGCAACCGGGTCAGCACCACACAGTCCGGCCTGCGCCCCTCCGCCAGCGCCGCCACCGCCCGGTCGTGGCCGTCCAGGAGGAGCCAGCCGTCGAGGAAGGTCACCCACCACAGCAGGACAGGGGCGACCGTGCCCTCGCGGACGAGTCTGCGCTGCGCCTTGACCCGGCCGGAGTCGGACGGCGAGAGCGGGCGCAGGGGGACGACACCGTGCCAGCCGCCGCCGCAGTACAACCCGAGTTCGCCGCCCGGCCACTCCCGCACCAGATCCTCCTCCCAGATGCCGGGTGGGAATCCGGTGCGCAGGGCCAGCTCCCAGCGGCCGTCGCGCAGCGGTGTCCCGGTCGCCTCCTCCAGCCAACGGGCGTACTGGTGTGGCCAGTTGAGGGAGGACGACCGCTGCTGCGCCGCCGACAGGGGCGGCAGGGGCGAGCGGTAGCCGTCGAGGCGGTGCAGACGCAGCTCGGGGCAGCACGGGGCGCCGTCGGCGAACGAGCGGCCGAGCAGCAGCGGGCGCCCGGACTGCCGCAGCAGCAGCATCCTGCCGTCGTCCGCCGTCTCGAAGCGGAGCGACGGCGGCTCCGGCCGGTCCCTGATGTCCAGCACCAGCCGGCCGGCCCCCAGCAGCTCCCTGCGCGCGTTCCCCATGCCGGCCAGCGTCCCACGAACCGCGGACCCGGCACCCGCGGTGTTCTTCGCCCCGGTAGGGTTCGCCTCCGGGAAGGGGAAGGTGAAGGGACCCGATGAGCAGGGATCGCAGCCCGCGCAGGCTCCGCAGGCGTGACCGTGACGCGGTCGTGACGGCGCGCCGGAACGGACTCATGGCGGCCTCGCTGACCGCTTTGGCGCTGATGACGAGCGGGTGCGTGGTGGTGCACGGGGAGCGGGAGGTGCTCCCCGCCGCCACCCGTGCCGAGGCCGCCAAGGCGGTCACCGCGTTCACGACCGCGTACAACAAGGCCGACAAGGCCTTCGACAGCTCCCTGGACGCGCCCTACGTCACCGGCCCGTTCGGCGACATCGACGCCGCCCGGCTCAAGGCGGGGCACACCAACAGCCCGTCGGGCAACCCCGATCACGTGCCGCTGAAGCTGACGGACGTGCGGATCACCATCCCCAAGAAGGCGGGCTGGCCGCGCTGGTTCGTCGCCGACGCCCGGGGCAACAAGGCGGGCAACGCGCGCTGGCTGCTGGTGTTCACACGGGGCGGTCTGAACGAGCCGTGGCAGGTGGCGTATCTGACGCTGGTCGCGCCGGGCTCCGTACCGCGGTTCACGACCGACAAGGACGGCTGGGCCGAAGCCGTGCCGGCGAACTCGGCTCAGCTCGCCGTGGCGCCCGGCAGGCTGAGCGCGGACTACGTGTCGTACCTCCAGAAGGGCGGGAAGACCTTCGCCGACGGCTCGTACACGAGCGTCGAGCGCGCGAACCGCGCCCAGCGGGCCCGCAAGCCGGGTCTGGTCACCCAGTTCATCGACAAGCCGCTGACCGGCGGCGACTACCAGCCACTGGCGCTGCGGACGGCGGACGGCGGGGCGCTGGTGTTCTTCACCACGCACCACTACGAGAAGCGGACCGTCGCCGCGGGCACCACGATGCCGGCCCAGAACAAGGACGTGCAGGCCCTGACCCAGGGCGAGGTGAAGCAGTCCCTGACGCTGGAGTTCATGTCCAACGAGGTCGCCCTGGACCCGGCAGGCAGCGGCGCGGTGTCCATGCTGGGCCGGGTGCCGGGACTGACGTCGGCGCAGGGCGAGTAGAAGCGCCCCGAAGGGGCGCGGGGCTGTGCTCGACAGCGGCTTCGCCGCGATGGGGTCCCCCGGGTTCGAGCGAAGCCGAGAACACTTGGGGGAGCGACCAGCCACGACTGCGCAGCAGCCGATCGACGGCCCGTCGCGGCTGTTCCCAGCGGAGCGCCTAGTGTCGCGACGGCCAGGCGGCCGCGTGGTGTTCGGTGCCGGCGTGGCGGGCGCAGGCGTCGGTGAGGACCTCCAGGAGGCTGAGCGGGTCCGGCAGCGGCTGCTCCGGGCCGCGCACCCAGCGCACCTGCCGGTCGTCGTCGCCGGGCAGCCGGGCGGGCGGTACGAGCACGTAGGAGCCCCGGCAGTGCCAGCGCAGGCCGGGGTGCTCGTCCATGGTCTCGGGGTGGCAGTCCAGCTCGCAGGGCCACCACTCGTCCTCGTCCTCGGGGGTGCCGCGGGTGAGGGTGAAGAACAGCATGCGGCCGTCGCCGCTCTCGGCGACCGGGCCGACCTCGACACCGGCGCCGAGCAGCCGCTCCAGGGCCTCCCGGCCGGCCTCCAGGGGCACGTCGAGGACGTCGTGGGTCATCCCGGTGGCGGTGATGAAGTTGGCCTGCGGCTGGTGCCGGGCCCAGCGCTCGATCTGGGCGCGGTCGGTGGTGGACTGCGTCTGCCAGGCGAACGACACCGGGTGCCGGGCCGGGGTGGGACAGCCGACGCGGTCGCAGGAACAGCCGTAGCCGGGGGCGGGGTGCGCGGCGGGGGCGAGCGGCAGGCCCGCGGCGGCGGCGGCGAGCAGCAGGGCCTCACGGCCGTCGGTGCCGACGGCCTCCTTGGGGCGGCGTCCCCGCAGCCACTGGGAGAGTCTGCCCTGCCGGCCGGACCGGCCGCCGAACGTCGCGCTCATCTATCCCCTCGCCTCGGTGGTCGCCGCGATGGTGTCGCCTCGGTGGTGTGCGGACAGCATGCCTTATCGTCCCATCTTCATCGGCTTCGGGGTGTCTGGGGTCCGATTCCGTGCAGGGCGTAGTCGACCAGGGTGTCCGTGTAGTCGTACGAGATCGGTCCGGTCCGCTGCAGCCAGCGCTGGGCGAGCGGGGAGACGAACAGCTCCAGGGCGATGCGGGGATCGACGTCGGGCCGTACGGCCCCGGCGTCCTGCGCGGCCCGGAGCCGGTCGACGTACAGCTGGAGCTGGGGTTCGAGAAGCTTGGTGACGAACTCGCGGCCGAGCGGTTCGTTGACCACGCCCTCGGCGGTCAGGGCGCGGGCCGGTACCTCGAAGCGGGGGTCGAGGAGTTCGTCCACCGTGGCCCGCAGCACCGCCTTGAGGTCGGCGGCGAGGTCGCCCGTGTCCGGGATGGCGTACGGCTCCTGCCCGGCTTCCTCGGCCGTGCGCGTGGCCAGGTCGAGGAACGCCTCCAGCAGGACGGCGGCCTTGGACGGCCACCACCGGTAGATCGTCTGCTTGCCGACGCCGGCCCGGGCGGCGATCCCCTCGACCGTGGTCTTCGGGTACCCGACCTCGCCGACCAGGGCGAGGGCGGCGTCGTAGATCGCACGGCGCGACTTCTCGCTGCGCCGGGTGGCGTCGGGGGCGGGGTTCTTGGCCATGGCCAAGACGCTAACAAGGCCGGACGGTCACTCGGACACGTCGCCGGGCGGCCACCGGTCCCCCCACTCCGCGTCCCGTGCCGCCTTGTACAGCTCACCGTGGCGCTTGGTGACCGTCGTGCGGGTCAGCCGCTCGTCCGCCTCGCACAGATCGAGCAGCACCTGGCCCTTGCGGATCTGGGGGCGGCGGACGACCCGGGCGGGGGCCGGGGCGGCGGGCAGGCGGGTGGCGGCGACGTAGGAGAACTTCTCGTCCTCGTACGGCAGCGTGCCGCCCTTGATCCGGCGGTGCAGGGAGGAGCGGCTCACCCGGGCGGAGAAGTGGCACCAGTCCTTGCCGGGCTCGATGGGGCAGCCGGCGCTGTGCGGGCAGGGCGCGACGATGTGCAGGCCGGCGCGGATCAGGCGGTCGCGGGCCTCGATGACGCGGGCGTAGCCGGCCGGGGTGCCGGCCTCCACGATCACCACGGCCTGCGCGGCGGCGGCAGCGGCGTCGACGAGGGCGGCCCGGTCGGGCTCGGCGAGTTCGTTGAGGACGTACGACACGGTGACGAGGTCGGTGGCGTCCAGGGTGAGGTCGGCGCCGATCCGGGCGCGCTGCCAGCGGGCGCCGCGCAGGGCGGGGTTGGCGGCGGCGATCTCACGGCCGAGGGCGAGGGCGGGCTCGGCCCAGTCCAGCACGGTGACGGCGCGCTCGCCGGGCCAGGTCGCGGTGACGGCCCAGGTCGCGGCGCCGGTGCCACCGCCGACGTCGACATGGCTGCCGGGGGTCCAGTCGTCGGGGGCGGCCGCCGCGAACGCCGCCAGCGCCGCGTGGACGGCCTCGAAGGTGGCGGGCATGCGGTAGGCGGCGTAGGCGGCGACGTCGGCGCGGTCGCGGAGGATCGGCGCGTGGGTCGGGGTCTCGCCCCGGTAGTTGGCGATCAGCCGTTCCACGGCTCCGGCGGCCTGGGTGGGCGGGAGCCCGGCGAGGACGTCGTCCAGGGCGGCGCGCAGGGTGTGGGCCGGGGTCATGGGGTCGTTCACCCGCTGATTCTACGGTGGTGCGCAGATCACCGGTGGTGCGCAGATCACCGGTGGTGCGCAGATCACCGGTGGTGCTCGGATCAACGGTGGTGCTCAGATCACCGCCCTTGCCAGCCAGGTGGCGAGCGCCGCCCGTGGCTCGCTGTCCGGCGGGCGTCTTCTCGGATGGACCGTGTTCGCCAGCAGCACCAGGAAGGTGTCCGTCGCCGGGTCCAGGACCAGGGAGGTGCCGGTGAAGCCCGTGTGGCCCGCCGCGCCCTTGCCCGACAGTTCGCCCATGAACCAGGGCTGGTCCACGGCGAAGCCCAGGCCGGGCGGGGTCAGGAGCAGTTCGACGAAGTCGGGGCCGAGGATGCGGGCGGGGCCGTAGGAACCGCCGGCGAGCAGGGTGCGGCAGAAGACCGCGAGGTCGCCGGCGGTGGAGAACAGGCCCGCGTGTCCGGCGACGCCGCCGAGCGCCCACGCGTTCTCGTCGTGGACCACGCCCCGCAGCATTCCGCGGTCCGCCTTGGCCCACGGCCGCCGCTGGTCCTCGGTGGCCGCCGCGCCGGGGCAGGGGCCGAAGGCGGTCGCGGTCATGCCGAGGGGGCGGGTGATGCCGTCCGCGATCAGGACGCCGAGGCCGCGGCCGGTGATGCGCTCCAGCACGGACTGGAGCAGGAGCATGTTCAGGTCGGAGTAGACGTATCTGCCGGGCTCGGTCGTCGGGGCCTCGGCGCGCAAGCGGGACAGCCGGCTCGCGTCGTAGGGGGAGTCGTACAGCGGGAGTTCGGGGCGCAGTCCGGAGGTGTGGGTGAGGAGCTGGCGGACGGTGATGCCGTGGGCGGCCGCCGCGTGGAAGTCGGGCAGGTAGTCGCCGACCTTGGCGTCCATGCCGAGGGTGCCGCGCTCGATCTGCTGCACGGCCGCGACGGACGTGAACAGCTTGGTGAGGGAGGCCAGGTCGAAGGGGGTGTCCGTGGTCATCGGGACCCGGGCCTCGGGCGGCAGTTCCACACCGGTGTCGGTCCCGGGGTCGTAGGCGGCGTAGCGCACCGCCCAGCCGGTGGCCTCGGCCACGGCGATCACGGGTCCGCGGCCGGCGAGCACGACGGCGCCGGCCGCCCAGGGGCGGTCGCCGGAGGTGAGGGCGTGCAGCTCGCCGACCAGGTGCGCGATGGCGGCCGGGTCGAGTCCGGCCCGTTCCGGTGTGTCGGCGCGCAGTCTCGGTGCGCTCAGTGCTCGTCTCCCTCCGACCCCGCACGGGTGTTCCCCCGTGTGTTCCAGGGACGGCACATTCCCACGAAGCAGGCCGCCGCGACCAGTGCTCCCGCCAGTTGGACGAGCGCCATGGGTACGGCGGTGCGTTCGCCGGCGACGCCGACGAGCGGTGAGGCGACCGCGCCGACGAGGAAGGAGGTGGTGCCGAGGAGCGCGGAGGCGGAGCCGGCGGCGTGCCGGGTGCGCAGCAGGGCGAGGGACTGGGTGTTGGGCAGGGTGATGCCCATGGCCGTCATCAGGACGAAGAGGGCGGCGGCCGTGGGGGCCAGCCCAAGGTCTCCGAACGCTCCCGTCGACATCAGCAGCAGGGCCGTCGCGGCGAGCACGATCACCGTCAGGCCGCAGGCCAGCACCTTCTCCAGGGCGACCCGGCCGACCAGCACCTTGCCGTTGAGCTGCCCGGCGGCGACGAGGCCGACCGAGTTGAGGCCGAACAGCAGGCTGAAGGTCTGCGGGGAGGCGCCGTAGATCTCCTGGATGACGAAGGGCGACGCCGATATGTAGGCGAACAGCGCGGCGAAGGCGAAGCCGCCGGCCAGCATGTAGCCGGTGAAGGGCAGGTCGGCGAGGAGGGCGCGCAGGGCCCGCAGTGACTCCGCCGCTCCCCCGCTCTGCCGCTCCTCGGGCGCGAGCGTCTCCGGCAGCCGCAGCCAGACGAGTGCGGCGAGCAGCGCGCCGACCACGGTGAGGACTACGAACACGCCCCGCCAGTCGGTCACCCGCAGGATCTGTCCGCCGATCAGCGGGGCCACGATGGGCGCGGCCCCGGAGATCAGCATCAGGGTGGAGAAGAAGCGGGCCATGGCGTCGCCGTCGTACAGGTCGCGTACGACGGCTCGGGCGATGACGATGCCGGCCGCGCCCGCGAGGCCCTGGGCGAGACGGAAGGCGACGAGGGTCTCGACGTTCGGCGCGAGGGCGCACAGGGCGGTCGCGACGACGTAGACGGCGAGGCCGGTGAGGAGCGGGCGGCGCCGTCCCCAGCGGTCGCTCAGGGGGCCGACGACCAGCTGCCCGAGGGCCATGCCGGCCAGGCAGGCGGTGAGGGTGAGCTGGACGGTGGCGGCGGGGGCGTGCAGGGACCGGGTGACCTCGGGCAGCGAGGGGAGGTACATGTCCATCGCGAGCGGGGGTGTCGCGGTGAGGCCGCCGAGCACGAAGGTGACGAGCAGGCCGGTGCGGCGGGTGGCGGCGGAGGGGGGTGCGGGGGTGGTCGTGTGCTCCGTTTCCCGTGTGGATGCCTTCGCGCGCTCGACCATGCGTCCCTCCCTCTCCTGCAGAACCGGCACCTATGCTCTCAGCTCGTACACACTGCCGGGGCACACATGACCGAGGGGCGGGGCGATGGTGGAGCGGAAGGTGCGCTGGGGGATTCTCGCGACGGGCGGGATCGCGGCGGCGTTCGCGGCGGATCTGGTCGATCTTCCGGATGCGGAGCTCGCGGCGGTGGCCTCGCGCAGCACGGAGTCGGCGGAGGCGTTCGCCGAGCGGTTCGGGGCCGCGCGGGCGTACGGCGACTGGGCGTCGCTGGCGGCGGACCCGGACATCGATGTCGTGTACGTCGCCACCCCGCACACCGCGCACCGGGCGGCCGCCGGTCTCTGTCTGGAGGCGGGGCGGAACGTGCTGTGCGAGAAGCCGTTCACGCTGAACCTGCGCGAGACGCGGGAGCTCGTCGCGCTGGCACGGGAGCACGACCGCTTCCTGATGGAGGCGATGTGGATGTACTGCAATCCGCTGGTCCGGCGGCTGAAGGCGCTGGTGGACGACGGGGCGATCGGTGAGGTCCGCACCGTGCAGGCCGACTTCGGGCTGGCCGGTCCCTTCCCGTCGGCGCACCGGCTGCGGGACCCGGCGCTCGGCGGCGGCGCGCTGCTGGACCTGGGCGTGTACCCGGTGTCGTTCGCGCAGCTGCTGCTGGGCGAGCCGGACTCGGTCACGGCGAGCGCGCGGCTCTCGGCGGAGGGCGTCGACCTGCAGACGGGCGCACTGCTGTCGTGGGAGAGCGGGGCGCTGGCGTCGCTGCACTGTTCGATCGTCGGCGGTACGGCGGCCACGGCGTCGGTGACCGGCTCGCGCGGCCGGATCGACGTGCCGTCGGGCTTCTTCCACCCCGACCGGTTCGTGCTGCACCGCGACGGCCGTGCCCCCGACGAGTTCACCGCCGACCCGGCCGACGGGCCGCGCACCAGCCTGCGGCACGAGGCGGTCGAGGTGATGCGGGCGCTGCGGGCGGGCGAGAAGGAGTCGCCGCTGGTGCCGCTGGAGGGCTCGCTCGCGGTGATGCGGACGCTGGACGCGGTGCGGGAGCGGATCGGGGTGCGGTATCCGGGCGAGGAGCCGCTGGGGGGACCGGCGGGGGAACCTGCGACGGCCACCGTATAACCGTATGGCGGACATGGTATTCCGCATGGCGGACTTCCCGCCTACGCTGCGGAGCCATGACCGACAGGGAATCGAAGATCGCGGTGGTGACCGGCGCCGGCTCCGGCATCGGGCGGGCCGTCGCCGTGGAGCTGCTGAACGCCGGCTGGTCGGTGGCGCTGGCCGGCCGGCGCACCGGGACGCTGGAGGAGACGGCGGCGCTGGTGCCGGGGGGCGCCGCGCTCGCCGTGCCCGCCGACGTGTCCCGGCCCGAGGACGTGACGGGGCTGTTCGCGGCCACGGTGGAGCGGTTCGGGCGGGTGGACCTGCTGTTCAACAACGCGGGGACCTTCGGGCCCGGCGGGGTCCCGGTCGAGGAACTCCCCTACGACGCCTGGCGGCACGTGGTGGACACCAACCTCAACGGGGCGTTCCTGTGCGCGCAGGCGGCGTACCGGCAGATGAAGGAGCAGGATCCGCAGGGCGGACGGATCATCAACAACGGCTCGATCTCGGCCCACACGCCCCGCCCGCACTCGGTGGCCTATACGGCGACCAAGCACGCGCTGACCGGGCTGACCAAGTCGCTGTCGCTGGACGGGCGGCCGTACCGTATCGCGGTCGGGCAGATCGACATCGGTAACGCGGTCACGGACATGACGGCCCGGATGCAGACGGGCGCACTCCAGGCGAACGGGGAGGTAGCCCCGGAACCGGTGATGGATGTGGCCGATGTGGCGCGGACCGTGCGGCACATGGCCGAGCTGCCGCTGGAGGCGAACGTGCAGTTCGCGACGGTACTGGCGACGGCGATGCCCTACATCGGGCGGGGCTGAACCCCCTGGCAGAAGCGGAATTTGAACATCCGCGGTATTGCGGCCCGTCGAGGACATGTGCTCAACTTTCCTCCACGAAAGCTTCACACATGGAGCACGGGGGTTCCATAGCCATACCGAGGGGGGAAGGCGGCGGCCGTTCCACCGGACCGGAGTTGGGGGTGGACCTCGCGCAGGACGCGGGGTACACGCCGGTCGGTGGAACGGCCGCCGCACTGTCCGGTGTTCAGCGCCGGTGCCGGCCGCCCGGTTCGTTCGGCTCCGCCGCCGCCTCGGCCATCGCCGCCGCCGCGACGGCCCTGCGTCTCCGCTTCACCACCAGGAAGCCCGCCGCCGCCAGCAGCAGCGCCGTACCCCCGGCGCCCTCCACCAGCCGGCCGGTCGACGGGCCGCCGGACGAGCCGGAGCCGTCGGCCGCCGCCCGGTCCCCCTTGCTCCCCGATGCCGGACTCACCTTGGCGCCGCCCTCGCTGAGCGGGTCGACCAGCGTGCCCACGGCCTGTGCCGAACGCCCGGGCCCGAAGCCCCAGTCGAGCAGCGCGGCGGTCTGCTCGTAGACGGCGTTGCTGCCCTCGGCCGGGTGCATGACGGTCACCAGCAGGGTGCGTCCGCCCCGGGTGGCGGCGCCGGTGAAGGTGTTGCCGGCATTGCTGGTGTAGCCGTTCTTGACACCGATCAGGCCGTCGTATGTCTTCAGGCCCCATGCCCCGGTCAGCAGGCGGTCGGTGTTCTGGATCTGGAAGGTCTTCTTGCCGCCCGCCGGGAAGTCCGCGGTCCGCGTGCCGCAGTAGCCGCGGAAGTCGGCGTCCTTCAGCCCGTGCCGGGCGAAGAGCGTGAGGTCGTACGCCGAGGAGATCTGGCCCGGGTGGTCGAAGCCGTCGGGGCTGACCACATGGGTGTCCAGGGCCTGCAGGTCCGCGGCCTTGGCCTGCATCTCGGCGACCGTCTTGGCGACGCCGCCGTTCATGTGGGACAGCACGTGCACGGCGTCGTTGCCGGAGCGCAGGAACACGCCCTGCCACAGCTGCTCGACGGTGTAGGTGAGGCCGGGCTTGATGCCGACCAGGCTGGAGCCGGCCGGAATGTCGGCGAGGTCGGCGTCCTTGACCGTGTACCGCTGGGTGCGGTCGAACTTCTTCAGCACGGTGTCCGCGAACAGCATCTTCAGCGTGGACGCGGGCGCGAGCCGCCGGTGCGCGTTGAACGAGGCGAGCACCTCGCCGCTGTCGCAGTCGGCGATCAGCCACGAGCGGGCGGTGAGCTTCGCGGGCAGTCCGGAGGCACCGCGCACCTGGACGCCGGCACCGGCCAACCGCTCGCCCCCGACGACGGCGGGCTCGGCCGCGGCGGCCGGGGCGACCGTGGAGAGGGAAACGGCCGCAGCCGTGGACACGGGAAGGGCGGCGGCCGTCAGACCGAGGGCGGCACGCCGGCTGATCCGGGAACATTCACGCACTCCGGGACCGTACACCGGGCCCAGCTGCGGCTTCCGCGCGCCGGGACCGGGACGGCCGGGAATTTTGCCGCGTTATGAAAATCCGATGAGTCAGCGTCCCTTCCTGGACCCCGAAGGGCCCGACCACGAGGGGGCCCGACCGCGAGGGGGCCCGACCGCGAGGGGGCTCGACCACGAGCGGGCTCGACCACGAGCGGGCTCGACCACGAGCGGGCCCGACCACGAGCGGGCCCGACCACGAGCGGGCCCGACCGCGAGCGGGCCGCTCAGCGCCCGAGCAGGCGCTCGACCTCGCTCAACTGCCCGGCGGTGAGCGGCCCCTTCGCGAGGGCACCGGCGTTCTCCTCGGCCTGGGCGACCGAGCGGAACCCGGGGATGGGGACCGTGCGCGGACTGCGGGCCCACAGCCAGGCCAGGGCGCCCTGGGCGAGGGTGCGGCCGTCGCTCGTGAGGATGTCCCGCAGGGCGTCGATCCGGGCCAGCCATGCCTGGTCGGCGCCGGAGCCGTCCGCGTCGTACCCCGGCAGCCAGGCCGGCGGCCTGCTCCGGATGTCCCCGGCCGCGAGCGCGCCGCGCCGCTTCCCGGCCAGCAGCCCCATGGCCAGCGGGCTCCGGTTGATGCTCGCGAGCCCCCGCTCCTCGCACAGCGCCAGCATGCCGGGAGCGTCCTGCAGCACGTTGAGCGCGTGCTGGACGGCCGCGCAGTGCTCGCCTTCGGCGAAGACGGCGGCGCGGGCGGGGTCGTCGGTGCTCCAGGCGTAGGCGCGGATGAGCCCCTCTCGCACGAACTCCTCGCAGGTGTCCCGGAGTTCGGCCGCTCGCTCCGGGTCGGCGTCGGAGAGGTGGAACTGGTAGAGGTCGATGTGCTCCGTGCCCAGCCGGCGCAGCGAGGCGGTCAGCGCGCGGCGGGCGTGGGCCGGGGTGTCGTCCTGGCCGTCGGCGGTGCGGGTGCGCTCGTCGAAGAGGTTGCCCCACTTGGTGGCGACGACGACGTCGTCCCGCCGCTTGCCCAGTGCCCGGCCGAGGATCCGTTCGCTGTGCCCGGTGCCGTAGCAGTCGGCGGTGTCGAAGAAGGTGACGCCGAGGTCGAGGGCGCGGTGAACGGCCCGTACGGACTCGTCGTCGTCCACCTTCCCCCAGCCGAGCGGCTGCCCGTCCGCGGACTGCCACTCCCCGCCGATGGCCCAGCACCCGAAGCCGAGCGCGCTGACCTCGATGTGGCTGCGTCCCAGTGTCCTGCTCGTGGTCTCCATGCCCGAGGACGCTAGGAGTTGAAGCGCACACGAGGACAAGGGCCGGTGCGGCCCGGATTCACGCGGGATTCACGCCTGCCCGGTGTCGAAGCGGGAGATCCGCCCGTCCTCCTCGACGGTGAAGCGCCATGCGGTACGCATCTCGCCCCAGGTGTCGTTGCGGTAGTCGGCGACCAGTTGCCGGCCGCCGTCGGACTCGCTCTGGACGTCCATGTGGCCATGGGAGGAGAAGATCTCCCGCTCGATCCAGTCGGCGAGGTCGCGGTCGGAGCCGTCGTCGGACATCGTCGCGCCGGGGGCGAGGAGCCGCATGAAGCCCTCGCGGTCGTGGGAGTTGACGGCGTTGACGAAGGCCCGCACGGCCGGATCGCTGAGTTTGGCTGGTTTGATCGTCATGGCGCCAGGCTCACACCGCTCCCCCGGACCCGCCACCCGAACGCCCTCCCCGACGCGCCCACCGGGGTGAAACCTGCGACGGTGGACGGGCTGGAGGAACCCGTCCACCCATCTGCCGGGAGTCGCCGTGAACTGTTTCGACCGACGTGATCTGGGCCTGCTGCTGCTCCGGCTGGGCACGGGCGGGGTGCTCGCCGCGCATGGCGCGCAGAAGCTGTTCGGCTGGTTCGGCGGGCACGGGCTGGAGGGCACCGGCCAGTTCATGGAGTCCGTCGGCTACACGCCGGGCAAGGCGAGCGCGACGGCGGCGGGCCTCGCGGAGGCGGGCGGCGGCACCCTGCTGGCGCTGGGCCTGGCGACCCCGGCGGCGGGCGCGGCGGCGGCCGGCGCGATGGCGGGGGCGGCCGCGGTCCATGTGCCGAGCGGCTTCTTCGCCCAGTCGGGTGGCTACGAGTACGCGGCGAGCCTGGGCCTCGCGGCAGCCGGCCTCGCCGTCACCGGCCCGGGCCGCCTCTCCCTCGACCACGCCCTCGGCCACATCTTCGACCGCGGCTGGATGGTCCCGGCAGCCCTCGGGGCCACGGCAGCGGCCACGGCCCTGGTGGTGGGGGCACGGAACTGCCGGGTACGGGCGAGGACGGAGGGGGAGCAGGAGGCGTTGTTCGAGGAGTAGCCGGGGTTTGGCTGTACTTCCGCAGACGTGACCGTCAGCGGGTGACGGCGAACCGCACGAAGGCGGTCCACTCCGAGGCCCCGAAGGCCAGTTGAGCGCAGGCCGGGGCCTTGGAGTCGCGGACGCGGATGGTGCCGGGCGTTACGGCGGCCTCAAGGCATTCGCCGCCCTCGTTGCCGCTGTAGCTGCTCTTGAACCAGGCGAGTCGCTCGGGCTCCGGGCTGCTCATCGTTCCCCCAGCAAGTTCTCGATCAGGGCGAGGGACTCCCGCATGGTGAGCGCCTGAGCCCTGAGGCTGCCGTACCTTGCGGCCAGGATACGTACTTCCTCGGGATCCGTGATCAGCCGACTGGAGCTCTGCGCCTCGGTGTATCCGAGCTGTGGCTTCCCCTTGGGCGTGAGCAGGATGAAGGAGCCACCCATCCCCGCATGCTCGCTGCGATCAGTCGGCATCACTTGCAGTTCCACATTGCGCAGCCGTCCGAGCTTGAGGAGCTGCTCCAACTGCTCCCCGTGCACCTCCCGTCCGCCAAGAGGACGCCGCAGCACCGTCTCCTCGATGACTGAGGTAATCATGGGCGGAGGCCAGCCGGTAAGGATTTCCTGGCGGCTCATCCGAGACGCGACCCTCTGCTCGATGGTCTCCTCGTCCAGCAGCGGCTTACGCATCTCGTACAGGGCACGGATCCGCCCTTCGGTCTGCAGCAGACCGGGGACGTCGTGGTTGTTGTAGAAATTGATCTCAACGGCATCCCGCTCCAGCCGCGCGTAATCCTTGAACCACGCCGGATGCCGGACTCTCGCCTTCGCCTTGGCCTTCTCGATGTCCTCGATCGTCGCCTTCAACAACCCACCTGCGCCCAGAAGTTCATCCACCGCCACCAGAAGCTCAGGTTGCGGGTTACGCCTCCCCCGCTCCACGGAGGAGATGAGATCCTCGCTGTACCGGAGCCGGTCCCCCAGCTCCTTCTGTGTGAGCCCGGCCCGCTCCCGCAGGGCTCGCCGTCGACGCCCCGGACACGCTCCGTATCGAGGTGGCGGATCCCCGGGGCGACCGCCCGCTCCAGCCCCGTACACCCGCCCCCACTGCCGAATCCGGCCGCGGCCTCCTCCTCGTGGACGCGCTGGCGGCCGACTGGGGCAGCGCCCCGTACCCGCCCTCCGGCAAGACCGTCTGGGCATGTCTCCCACTGCCCTGACGGCGAATGCGAGACAGTCCGTCCGCAGGCGGACACATGGCGTGGACACCTCCCGGGGAGGCGGAAAGTATTCTTCGCGCGCGGCAGCGGGAACCCTGGTGACGGCTGGGACGGGCCGGGACGGTCTCCGGCCCTGCGCCCTGAAGGCCCAGGGGGCGCTCCCCGCCGTGGGGCCCGCGTTCGGTTCGGGGCTTGAGAGCGACGGGGCGCGCACGTCGTCGTGTTCCCGACGGGTGCTCTTGCAGCCAGCGTCGCGCGCCGACTTCGCTGGGGTATTCACGGACGGTGAGCACGGCGACCATCCAGCCGACGGCGAACGCGGCCAGCGCCGGGAGAACGGGTGCCGCGAGTACCACAAGACCGCGGCCGACGAGGGCCAGCCCCGTGGAGCGGCGGACTTCAGTAGCGTGCGCCGCGCTCGTACCAGCTGGTGCCGAGACCTTGCAGCGCCGGGATCTGGGCGGGTCTCGTCATGATCCGGACTGGTGCTTCTCCAGCCAACGGCGAGCGCCTGCTTCGGCGGCGGATTCCCGAACCGTCAGAACAGCAAGGAACTCGCCGATTGCGTAGGCGACCAGTGCCGGCAGGACCGGTGCTGCAAGCAGGACAAGACCGCGGCCGGCGAAGGTCAGTCCCACGTTACGACGAGCCCGGTCGCGTTTGGCCTGACGGGTCTGCTCAGGCGTGGGCGGGTTCAAGAGGGCCTCACGGTGACGGCGGCGCTGAGCCACCCACCCCCAGACGACCGTCACGCAGGATGCCGCGGCCAGCACCGAATTCCACACAGTTCGCGCAGTTGACGACATACCACTGACGAACCCCACGTAGACGCCGAGCAAGAACCAGAAGGCGAACACCAGAACGGCGAGCCAGAGAATCCCTGAGAGCACCCGGCGCAGCCAGTAGCGTGCGCCACGTTCGTACCACGTGGTGCCGAGCCCCGGCAGCGAGGGGATCTGGACGGAGGAGGCGGGAACGGGCGCCTCAGAGGAAGCTTGTGACACCATGCCAGACACTCTTTCCGAAACCCTTGACGTCGTTTCCATATCGCTTGGCGTCGCCCCACGTGTCTGACATGACGTTGCCGGTGCCGTGCAGAAGACCGCCGACCACGCCGTGGTCGTGGATGTCCTCGCTCCAGTGCTCGTGGAAGGCGTGGTCGAAGACGCTGGTAACACCAACGATCACCCCCGTGCCCACCACGCAGACACCGACGGCACCCTCCACTGGCAGCAACGCTGTGATGCCCGCGCCGACGGCCAGACCGCCGAGCGCGACGCCGCCGTCCACGACGACGGAGTGCTGCCAGGACCAGCCCTTGTCGTGATCGTCCTTCGCCTCCAGCAGGCCACATGCTCCTGCCGCGGCAACGTCCAGGACGGGGACTTCCTTAAGAAAGTCCGGAAGTTTCTCGACACCCTCTCCGAGACGCAACGCATGGGCCGCGTCGACCATCTTGATGTTCAGCGCGCGGTCGTACGGCAGCTTGTCGCCGCCGTGGTCGGCGGCCAGGATGTCGTCCTCCAGCGTCTTGACCTTGCTCACCGCGTCGTCGTAGGCGCTCTTGGCAGGAAGATCGTCAGGCATCTTGCGGCCCTGTTGCTGAAACACCCTGCGTTCAGCTTTGAGTTCCTTCTTGGCAGCCTGCGCCTCGGCCCTGGCCGCGTCAATCTCGGCGCGGGCATTCTTGCCGCCGACCCTGGTGTCCTCGGCAGCGGAGGCGTACAGGCCGCGCAGGAAATCCGCAATGGTGACCTTGTCGCCCGTAGGTACCGATGAGTCCTTCTTCGTGACCTGCAGGTACAACCCTTGCAACTTGTCCGCTGCCACCAGCCGGGCATGCTGCGCGGTGTGCTGGATCTCGGTGCAGGCCGCCTCGTACTCCTTCAGTGCGGCGGCCGTCTCGGGGTCGGAGGTGACGATCGGCGCGACGACGCCCTTGTCGGCCATCGGAAGGCCCTGGCGCGTGGCGACGTGCTCGGCGTTCTTCAGGGCGGTGTCACAGGTGGAAAGGGCGTCGGCGAGGTCGCCGAGTATCTTGCCCGCGTCGTACACGAGGGTGGCGAACGCGCCGGCCGTGATCGCGTCGGCGGTCCACTGCGCACGGAAGGTGCTCGCGGCATCGCCCTTCCAGCTCGCGTCGGTGGCCAGTTTGTCGACGACGCTGGTGAGCGGCTTCACCACGCCGTCCAGCTTGTCCTTGGCGTTCTTGTACGAGTCGGACATCGCACGCAGCGTGCCGATGTCGCCGCCGACCCAGCTGTCGGCCATCAGCCTTTCTCCAGGTCCAGGTCGTCGAACAGCCCATGCACGTCGATGTCGTGCCGGTGGAAGGAGTCCCGCGCGTATCCGACCTTGTCCCCGTGCTCGTCCAGCTTGTCCGCCAGGCCGATGTGCAGCCCGAGGATGAGGTCGGCGACCTCCTTGATCGCGTGGTCCAGTCCCGGATCGCCGCCACTGCCTATGGGCGGCGCCACGTCGCTGTGCAGCTTGCGCCAGTCGGTGGCCTGGTCGTGGAACGTCTTCGCCATCGTGCTGAGGTCGTCGTAGATCACCTTGAAGTCGGCCGACATCAGCGCACCTCCTGCGCATAGGCGGCAGCGTCGTCCGGCTGCCAGTTGTGCTGTCCGGGGACGACTCGCGGGTCGAGGAGGACACCGACGCCCTGTTCGCGGACACCCTCGGAGAGCGGGCCGATTGACGTGGCGACCCACGGCTGCGACTCCCCGAGCGCCTCCACCAACTTTTCCAGCGTGGTGAAAGCGAAGGCCACGGTGCCGTGTGAGGGGTGGGCGAAGAGCTCGTAGACGATGAACGGCACACGGGCCAGGCGGCCCCTGGCGCCCGTCGTCACCACAGACCTTGGATGGGCCGGGACGAACACCGGCGTGTGATAAGCCAGAACACCTGGCTTCGGCCCCGGACGGTCGTCTGCGTTCCGCCGCCCGGACGGCGCCTCCTCAACGAAGTCCAGCAGACGCGAACGCTGCGGCTCGGGTGCCGTTTCTGAAGGAGCGGTCGGACCCGGCTCGACGTAGTCGAACAGACGTGAGCGTATCGGCGCTCCCACCGCCGTCACCTCTTCCCCATGGTTCCCCGTGGATGCTGGAGCCCGACCACACTAGCCAGCGGACGCCGGGGCAAATCCCCTCATGTCAGGTCACTGATCAGGGAACACACGGAATCCCTACTGCGGTTTGGCGATACGCCGATCAGACCTTGACCTGATGATGAACCAGCGCGGAATGGTCCGAGAGCGCGCGGAGGACGACCGGCAAAGCCTGGCTCGCTGCCTTGTCGACCCATCGGCATAGCCACCGACTCGGCGGCATCGTTCGTCTTGCAGATGCCCCTTGCCACCGCGATGCAGGGTGACGGTGCGGCAGGCAGGAGACGGACCACAGCTCTGATGGACGGCACACTCGCCGAGCGCGCCCGTCCGCACGGATCCGGCGGCCGGGAGACAGTGGTGACAGCACGGCCGAAGTCGATCGGCACCCGCTCCCTCGGGGCGGATGCCGATCCGTGTGCGTGGCCGTGAGGGGCTAACCGGCCATGGACGGGGCGTAAGGCGCCAGGGCCGGGGCGAGCTGGATTCCTGGGGCCAGGCCGAGGGCGACGAGTGCGTCGGGCAGGCCGCGGCCGACGCGTGCCGCCTCCAGCGTGCCGTGTGCGGCCAGTGGGCGGCAGCTGGCGGCGACGATCTCGAACAGGTGCTGGACCCTGCCCGGTCCGCGAGGCAGCAGTTGGCCGTGGAAGTCCTCGTGGTGGGCGAGAACGAGGGCAGCCAGCCCGGCGACGTGGGCCGAGGCCGTGCCGGTGCCGTCGAGCGCCGTGTACCCGCCCTGCGACGCGCAGGACAGGACCGCAACACCGGGTGCGGCCGCATCGACTCCGGGGCCGTGGCAGCTGAAGGGTGCGGCGAACAGTCCTTCTGGGCTCAACTGCGGCCCCGTGTGGGTGGCTTGGGAGGTGTCCAGCGGGTAGGTGCCGAAGGCTCCCAGCGCACCCACCGTGAACACGGTGGGCAGCGAACCCGGGAAGGCGACCGGCCCGCCGGTATCGCCCGCCGGCGCGACGCAGGCGATGCCCGCCCCGTAGGCGTCGGCGAGCTTTCGTGACACGAGCGCCGAAGAGTACGGGGCCGCCACCGCGATGTGGGCGATGTCGACCTCGCGATCGATGCAGTGGTCCAGCGCGGCGATCAGGTCACTGAAATGCCCGTCGGGCATCACCTGGCAGACGTCGATCTCGGCGTCGACCGCGATGCCGATGACGCCCTTGCCGGTGTCCGCTCCGGCGATGATGCCCGCCGCATGGGTACCGTTGCCCAGCGTGTCGTGCGCCCAGCCCCCGTCCGTGCCGCGCACCACGTCGACGCCCGAGCGCACCCGTTCCTTCAGATCGGGATGTTCGGCACTGACACCCGATCCGATGGCCGCGATCCTGATGCCGAACGCGCGGAAGGTGGGGGGCAGCCGGTCCAGCCGCATCGCCTGCTGACCCCAGCCGTACTGCTGGCGCTGCTCCAGTTCCGGGTACACCTGGCCGAGCGGGGCGAGAGTGACGAGGTTCTCCTGGGTTGCCGAGAGGTCGGGGCGGGAGATCCAGCGGTCCGTGTAACCGCCCGCGGGCCGCACGTACAGGGACTCGATCGACTCCGCCGTCTCCGTCGCGAGCGTGACGGTGACCGTCCCGTCGGTCCCGGTGATGCCCTGGGCCGGCCAGGTCGCACCGATCAGGAACACCCCTGCGCCGGCCAGCGGTTCGCCGTCCGGGCCGCAGACGCGCAGCGCGATCTCCACGGGTTCTTCCAGGGGCATGACCAGCCCCGGGTCACGCAGCGGCAGCATCCCCGTCGTGGGCACGGAGGCGGGCCCGGTCCCGGCCAGCGGCAGGTCCGGCTCGATGTGCACGTGCAGTGACCGCATCGCCGGCACCTGGTCCTCGGCCGCCTCGACGACCACGACGTCCGGGCAGGAGGGATACAGTCCGGCGGCCTTCAGCTTCTCCGACGGCCGGAGCCTGCGGACCACCGTGACCTCGGGCATCTGCTCCAACCGGTCGCACACCGCGTCCATGCCCATCTCGGGCAACCCCGGTGGCAGCAGGTGCTGCGGCAGCGGCGTGACCATGTACCGCCCCCGGCGCGCCTGCACCGTGATCGGTGACGGTGCGCCCGCCTTGCGTGGTTGTGCTTCCCTGTCCTCGGGTCCCGGCCCACCGGCCCCCGATCCCTCTGATCCGCTCTCGCGGTTGTTTCGGGGTTTGCTCCCGGGCCTTTCCTTGACCATTACGTCCACCTTCACCACGTCCGCATGTCTACGTCGTCCACTGCTCCTGATCCGGTGCCGGGCGGCTCGCGCTTCCGCGGTGATGCGGTGTGCCCAGGACCGAGTCCTGGGCACACCGCATCACGTGCCGCCGGATGTCAGCCGATGCCGAAGGGCTGGCCCATCGGACCGAAGCCGAAGCCGGGCTGCTGGTACTGCGGGAACGGCTGGCCGTACGACTGCGGGCCGTACCCGCCGCCCCACGGCTGCTGGCCCTGCATGCCCTGGACGCCCTGCTGGCTCTGCTGGAGCAGCGTCACGATCGCCGTCGGCAGCGCCTGCTGCACGGACTGCTCCACGGCGCTGCGAACGCCCTGGTGGAGTGTGTGGTGCAGCGCGACCGCGAGGTAGGGGTGCGCGTGGTGGGCCAGGCCCTGCTGCTGCAGCTGCTGCTGGACCTGCTGGATCTGCTGCAGCGCCTGCTGCATGCGCTGCGCGATCTGCTGGCTCGCCTGCTGACACGCCTGCTGGATGGCCTGCTGGACCACCTGTGCGAGCTGGCCCTGCGGGGCGCCGATCTGCTGGCCGAACTGCTGCTGGGGCTGGATACCGGTCATCACCGACATGGATGCTCCGTTCGATGCCATGGGAAGGTCAACATACGGAATGATGTTGGCCTTATCGGAACAAAACCGACGTCCTGAAGCTAAGTTCACGAGGTTGCGACCGCAATCGGACGGGCCGCTACTGGAGAGGAACCCCCCGATCGGAGCCGGAGGCTGGAGGACCGTGAGCGCATCGGCAGGAGGGTGACCGCTGATGAAGGCGGTGGACGATGACCTTCTGGGCGCCCGTGTCGTAGAAGGGCAGAGCCAGGTGGTGCGGAGGACTGTCGGGACCCTGGGTGCAGACCCGGACGGCAACGCCCGCAGCTTTGTGATCCCCGACCCGTTCGGCTGAACCGTGGTGGCGATGAGATCAGAAAGCCGCCGCCCGGCGTGTGCAGCGGGTGCCCCAGCGTCGGGTGAGTTCGGATTTCAGGAGCGTGTCCGCCGGGCTTCCTGCCATAGAGGCGAGCACTCACCCCAGACGCACCAAGGCCCCGACCAGGTCGTTTCCCCTGGTCAGGGCCCACATGGCAGACGAGTCGGGCTGTACGCCGGGTTCTGTTCCCCGGGACCCTCGCGGGTGCCGGGGCGACGGCCATCCATCTAGGGCCGGCGTTGCCGTCGGCCTCGTGCGGTCTACCCGCGGACTCGGGCGGGCAGCCCTCGGACGTCCGCGCAGAAACACCGAGGTGCTTCCTTTTGACCTTGCTCCGGGTGGGGTTTACCTAGCTGCCCAGGTCACCCTGGGCACTGGTGGTCTCTTACACCGCCGTTTCACCCTTACCCAGCGCCTGAGCGCCGGGCGGTTTGCTTTCTGTGGCACTGTCCCGCGGGTCACCCCGGGTGGCCGTTAGCCACCACCCTGCCCTGTGGAGCCCGGACGTTCCTCGGGAAGCCCCCTAGGGGGACTCCACGCGGCCGTCCGCCCGGCTCGTCTGCCGTGTGGACCATGGTACCGGGCGCTTGGAGCGGCGCGGACCGGTGGACGCCGTCGCCAGGACCGAGCCCGTCAGGATCAGGGCGAAGGCCGCCAGGATGGTGGGGGTCAGGGACTCGTTCAGGAAGAGCGCGCCCGCCGCCACCGCGACCGCCGGGTTGACGTACGTGATCACCGTCGCCCGGGTCGGGCCCGCCTCCTTGATCAGCTCCAGGAAGGCGACGAAGGCCACCGCCGTGCAGATCACGCCCAGGCCGGCCAGCGCGGCCAGCGCGTGGGCGGAGGGGAGGGAGGACGGGTGGGTCGCGGCCGCCACCGGGGCGTAGACCACGGCCGCCAGGGACAGGCAGGCCGCCGTCAGGTGCAGGGAGGGGACGTCCTTCATGCGGCGGGCGGCGATCACGGGGGCGGTCGCGTAGCCGATGACCGTCACCAGCACCTCGGCCAGGGAACGCCCGTCGCCGCCGGTCAGGTGCGGGAGGGTGAGGACCGTTACGCCGCCCAGGCCCAGGGCGAGACCCGCGAGACGCCGGGCGCCCAGGTGTTCCGTGTCGCCGAGCAGGCGAGTGACCACCACGCCCACGATCGGCACGCCCGCGATCAGCAGGCCGGCCGTGGAGCTGGACAGGTGCCGTTCGGCGTCGGTGAGGGTGAACCAGGGGACGATGATCTCCAGGACCGCGAAGGCCAGCATGGGGCGCCAGTGGGCCCGTATCGTCGCGGGCAGGCCGCCCTGGCGCAGGGCGAAGGGGAGGAGTATGAGCGCGCCGAGCACGCAGCGCGTGAACACCACCACCGGCGGGGACACCTCGTCCACCGCCACCTTGATCATCAGATAGGGAATGCCCCAGATCACTCCCATCAGGGAGAACAGGAACCAGCCGCGTGCAGTCATGCGCTGAGTTTCGGCCGCCCTGTCATGGCGTGTCTTGAACGCTGTTGCGGTACACGGCCGGGGTCACCCCGAGCACCCGGCGGAACCAGCGGGTCAGATGCGCCTGGTCGGCGAAGCCCACCAGCCCGGCGACCTCGGCGGGGCGCAGGCCGGCGGCGAGCAGCGCGCGGGCCCGGGTCACCCGGTGCTGGGCGAGCCAGGCGTACGGGGGTATGCCCATCGTCGTACGGAAGGCCCGCAGGAGCTGGTAGCGGGACAGGCCCAGGTCGGCGGCCAGGGAGGCGAGGCTCGGCGGGTCCGTCAGCTCGTCGGCCAGGCGGTCGCGGACCGTCCGGGCGATGGTGGCCGCGCCCGGGACCAGGTCCGCACCGGACCGGGCCGTGGAGTGGCGGCGGGCCAGGGCCGTCAGCAGCCAGGGGATGCGGGACTCCGCCTCCAACGGGTCGGGGCAGACGCTGAGGTCGGTGTGGGCGTGGCGCAGCGCGGCGACGAGTGCGGGGTCCTGGACGAGCGGCTCGCGGAAGTACGGCAGCCCGCCGAGGACGCCGTCGGCCAGCAGGGACGGCTCGGCGTACAGGGCGCGGTAGGCGTAGCCGTCGGTGTCGTTGCCGGGGCCGCCGGTGTGCATCTCGCCGGGTTCGAGGACGATGATCGCGCCCGGTCCGGTACGGATGTGACCGCCCCGGTAGTCGATGATCTCGCTGCCGCCGACGCAGACGCCGATCGTGTACTCGTCATGGGCGTGCGGGGCGTACACGTGCTGCCGGAAGTTCGCGGTCAGCAGATCCAGCGCAGGCCCGCACCGGCCCAGCCGCGCCCTGGTCCACAGCGCCTGCTCCGCCATGGGCACCTCCTTGTCCGTCCGTTCAGCCCGTTCCGCACTCGTCGGTGCAACGCGTTCCGGCCGGAATTCGATGCCAGGGGAGGCCTGGGGAGCCAGGGGAGCCAGGGGAGGCCAGGGAAGGACCCAGGTGCCGGTGACCGCATCGTCAGCCGCCGGAGGCCGTCCCCTCCGCCCGCTCCAGGGCCGTGAACGCCGTCGCCAGCCGTGCCCGGTGGTCCCGGGCCACCTCGGCCACGGGGTCGCCGGCCAGCAGGCGGCGCGCGGAGGTGACGAAGACCGTGCGGTAGGCGGCCACGGTCAGGGCGGCCAGGAGCTGCGGATCCGCCGTACCCGCCGCGGCGAGGGCGGCGGCCAGCGCCCGTTCCACCTCCTCCACGCACTCGCGGGCGCGGGCGCGCAGGGACGGGGAGGCGAGGACGATCCGGTAGAAGCGCGGGAACCGCTCCCCCACGCCGCTCAGCGGGTGTCCCTCGTCCAGGAGTCGCAGCGCCAGGCGGCGCAGGGCCGTGAGCGGGGACTCGTCGGGCGCGCGGTCGTGCACGGCGGCGGCGAAGAGTTCGGCGGCCTGCGGGATGCGGTCGAGGAACAGGTCCTCTTTGCGCGGGAAGTAGTTGAAGACCGTCATGGGGGACACCCCGGCCGCCCGCGCGACCTCGGCGACCGTCACCGCGTCGAAACCGCGCTCGGCGAACAGGCCCGTGGCGATGTCCGAGATCCGCTGTCGCGTCTCCCGCTTCTTACGCTCGCGCAGGGGGAGCTCGTCGTCACGCGCACGTTCGTCGTTCATATGAAAACTATAGCCGCCCAAAACTTTTAGTGACTACATCTAGAACGGCGAGGGCGGCAAGGACGCGGAATCCAAGCTCCCGGTGTGCGTTGAATATCCTTTCAGAGGAAGGGAGTTGAGCATGGTGGAGAAACTGAGGCGGCTCGCCGGGCACGAGCTGCGGCTCTACGCCAGCCTCGCCCTGTGGCTGGGTCGGCGTACCCAAGGGACCGCGGGCGGGCGGGCGTTCGGGTATGCGCGGGGACAGGGCGCGACGATGTTCGGGCTGGCGTTCGTGTGCGTGGTCGAGACGGTCGGCGTCTCCTTCATGCTGCGCGACATGCCCACCGCGCACGACGTGCTGCTGGTGCTGGACGTCTACACCGTGCTGCTCGTCGTCGGCGTGTACGCAGCCTGCGTGGTCCGCCCGCACGTGGTGACACCGGACGCGCTCCGGGTGCGCTACGGCGCCCACGTGGACCTGCGGATCCCGCTGTCCGCGATCGGCGCCGTACGCCGCGAGACCCGGATGACGCACACGCCGGCCGAGGGCGCGCTGGATCTCGCGGTCGGCTCGCAGACCTCGGTCACCCTCGAACTCACCGAGCCCGTCCGTCACTTGACGCTGCTCGGCCGGCGCAGGGACGTGAGTGTCGTACGGCTGCACGCCGACGACCCGGGCGCCCTCGTCCAGGCGCTCACGCGGCCGTGAACAGGATCTTCGCCGCCCCGGAGCCGGCCGCCGGTTCGGCCCGGACGAGCCGTACCCGCAGGCGTTCGCCGAGCGGGAGGTGGTCGCCCTCGATCCGCCCGATGACCGCCGGTGACAGCAACTGCACGGTGCCGACGGACGGTTGACGCTCCTCGACGTCCACCACGCACCCCTCGAAGACCTCCCCGATCCGGTCCTTGAGCAGGGCCGCCTCCACAAGGTCGATGCACTCCCGCTCGACCGTCCCGGCGATGCGGGCGCCCTCGGCCATCCGCCGGGGCAGCGCGTCGAGGCCGGCGAGCACCCAGTCGGGCACGGCCTGCCCGGCGACGGCCGCGAGGCAGATCTCCGAGGAGTACCGGTCCGCCAGACGGCGCAGGGGGGCCGTGCAGTGGGTGTAGGGAGCGGCGACGGCGGCGTGCGTGGTGATCGCGGGCAGGTCGCCGCCCCGGAAGACGGTGTAGCCGGCGCCGCGCAGCAGGGTCGTGCACTCCTGGAGGAAGGCCGCGTGCCGCGGGGTGTGCGGGTCCAGGGAGCGGATCAGGGCCGCGTAGGACACATGGTGCGGCCAGTCGATGTGCAGGGCTACGGCGGTACGGCGAAGGCGGGCGACGGCGCCGTCGGGGGCCGCCGGGAGGGTGCGCAGCACTCCGGTGCCGTGGGTGAGCATCAGCTCGGCGGCGGCCATGCCGGTGAGCAGGGAGAGCTGGGCGTTCCAGCCGTCGGCGGGCAGCGGGGCGCGGTAGCCGAGGACGTAGGTGTGGTCCTGGGCGGTGATCTCCTGCTCGGGCACGTTCAGCGAGATGCCACCGCGTGCCGCCTCCAGCCGTTCCCGGGCCTCGCCGATCTCTCTCAGCAGCGCGACGGGCTCCTCCGCGGTCCCGGTCTCGATCGCCTTCTGCACGCCCGCGTAGTCGAGTTTGGCGCGGCTGCGGACCAGGGCGCGGCGCACGTCCACGGCGACGGTCCCGCCGTCCGCGTCCAGGTCGAGCGTCCACAGCACCGCCAGGCGCACCTGGTCCGGCAGCAGGCTGGCGGCGCCCTCGCTGAGCACGACGGGGTGCAGCGGGACCTTCCCGTCCGGGAAGTACAGGGTGTCGACCCGCCGGTGCGCCTCCGCGTCCAGCGCGCCGCCGGGTGCGACGAAGGCGGCGACGTCGGCGATGGCGTACCGGACCCGGTAGCCGGTGCGGCGCCGGGAGAGATGGGCTGCCTGGTCGAGGTCGGTGGAGGCCGGGGGGTCGAGGGTGAAGAAGGGGATGTCGGTGGCGTCGTACGACGGCAGCGCCGGGGCCTTCGCCGCCCGCTCGGCCTCCTCCAGCACCTCGGGCGGGAACGCGCCCGGGACGCCGAGCTCGGCGCGCAGCGCGGCGAGCGCGGCCCGGAGCGGGGCCTCGGGGGCACCGGTCACGCGGATCGTGCGGCGGGGCATACAGCGAGCGTAGGTCGCGGCCGGGGGCCCGGCACGCCGTACGCTGTCGCGGAGGTCCAGGGGGTGTCGTTCGGATCAGCTTGGCCGTGACGAACGGTGCCTTGTGGACGCCAGGATGATCCGAACGACACCCCCTAGGTGAGGAGTATGTGGTGCTGGTCCTGCTGCCGCCGTCCGAAGGCAAGGCGAACTCGGGCGCGGGTGTCCCGCTGAAGCTGGAGTCCCTGTCGCTGCCCGGGCTGACCGCTGCACGGGAGGCGGTGCTCACCGAGCTCGTCGAGCTGTGCGCCGGGGACGAGGAGAAGGCGCGCGAGGTGCTGGGGC
Organism: Streptomyces camelliae; assembly: GCF_027625935.1. Taxonomy (NCBI): domain Bacteria; kingdom Bacillati; phylum Actinomycetota; class Actinomycetes; order Kitasatosporales; family Streptomycetaceae; genus Streptomyces; species Streptomyces camelliae. The sequence continues at coordinate 6,452,779 of NZ_CP115300.1, read as the reverse complement.
TGAGCGAGGGGCTGCGCGGCGAGGTCGCGAAGAACGCCGGCCTGCCGGCGGCGGGCGCCCGCCCGGCCGGGGAGATCTACACCGGTGTGCTCTACGACGCCCTCGGCCTGGCCACGCTGGACACGGCGGCGAAGCGGCGGGCGGCGCGCTCGCTGCTGGTCTTCTCCGGTCTGTGGGGCGCTGTGCGCGTGACGGACCGGATCCCCTCCTACCGTTGCTCGATGGGCGTGAAGCTGCCCGGCCTCGGCGCGCTGGGCGCGCACTGGCGGGCGCCGATGGCCGAGGTGCTGCCCGAGGCGGCCAGGGCCGGCCTGGTCCTGGACCTGCGGTCGGCGGCGTACGCGGCGGCCTGGAAGCCGAAGGGCGAGGTCGCGGGGCGGACGGCGACGGTACGGGTGCTGCACGCGCCGACCCGGAAGGTGGTCAGCCACTTCAACAAGGCGACCAAGGGCCGGATGGTGCGCGCCCTGCTGACGGCCGGCGCCGCGCCGAAGGACCCCGCCGAGCTGGTGGCGGTGCTGCGGGACCTGGGGTACGTCGTGGAGGCGGAGGCGCCGCGGAAGGCGGGCACGGCGTGGTCGCTGGATGTGCTGGTGGAGGAGATCCACTGACGTTCGCTCGGAGCGCTCGCAGGATGCATTGCAACATGCGCAACGCTCATTGCACACAATGGAGCGGCTGGGCACGATGAGGGCATGACCTCACCGCTGCCCTCGCCCTCGGCTGCCTCCGCACTGGATCTCGCACCCGTAGTCCCCGTGGTGGTCGTCTCCGCCGCCGCCGACGCCGTACCGCTGGCGCGGGCCCTGGTGGCGGGCGGGCTGCCCGCGATCGAGGTGACGCTGCGGACGCCGGCGGCGCTGGACGCGATCCGCGCGATCGCCGACGAGGTGCCGTCGGCGGTGGTCGGCGCGGGCACGGTGCTCACGCCGGAACAGGTCGGCGCGTGTACGGCGGCGGGGGCGCGGTTCCTGGTCAGCCCCGGGTGGACGCAGGGGCTGCTGGCGGCCATGCGCGGGTCGGGGGTGCCGTTCCTGCCCGGGGTGTCGACCGCCTCGGAGGTCGTCGCGCTGCTGGAGCGCGGGGTGCGGGAGATGAAATTCTTCCCGGCGCAGGCGGCGGGCGGTACGGCGTATCTGAGGTCGCTGGCCGGGCCGTTGCCGCAGGCTCGTTTCTGCCCCACGGGCGGGATCGGTCCGGCGACCGCACCGGAATACCTTTCGCTGCCCAACGTCGGGTGTGTGGGCGGGAGTTGGATGATCCCGGCGGACGCGGTGGCCGCCGGGGACTGGCCGCGGATCGAGGAGCTGGCGCGGAGCGCCGCGCGGCTCGGCGGGGTCAGGGACGCAGGTGGGACGTGTCGTTGAAGAGCCGGACACTGGCGTTGCCGTCGGCGTAGTACGCCACCGCCGACAGGGAGGCCGCCGACAGCTCCATGCGGAACAGGGACTCGGGCGGGGCACCGAGGGCGAGCCGGACCAGGGTCTTGATCGGGGTGACGTGGGTGACGAGCAGCACCGTGCGGCCCGCGTACGCGGCGATCAGCTTGTCCCGGGTGACGGCGAGTCTGGTGGCCGTCTCGGCGAAGCTCTCGCCGCCGCCGGTGGGGTGGGCCTCCGGGTCGGCGAGCCAGGCGTTCAGATCGTCCGGGTAGCGGTCGCGGACCTCGCCGAAGGTGAGTCCCTCCCAGGCGCCGAAGTCCGTCTCGCGCAGGCCGTCCTCGATCGTCACGTCCAGGCCCAGGCGGGCGGCGACGACGCCGGCGGTCTCGCGGGTGCGGGTGAGGGGGGAGGCGAGGATGGTCTGGATGGTCCCGCGCCGCGCGAGCGCCTCCGCGACCCGGCGGGCCTGCTCGCGGCCGGCCTCGGAGAGGGAGGGGTCGGTGCCGCCGCTGCCCGAGAAGCGCTTCTGGGGGGTCAGGGGGGTTTCGCCGTGGCGGAGCAGCACGAAGGTGGCGGGGGCGCCGAGGTCTGGGGCGCTGCTCCAGCCGGGGGCACTGGAAAGTCGCTGCTCGTCCAGGGTTTCCCCGCCGGCACTGGAAGGCTGCTGCTCGTTCGGGGTTTCCCCGCCGGCGCCGGAAAGCTGCTGCTCGTTCGGGGTTTTCAGGCGCTGCTCGCTGGGAGGTGCCGCTGCGCCCACCCGTGCCGCCCCAGCGGCACGACTGCCCGCAGCTGCGGCGGGCTTGCCGCTGTCCGACGCTGCGGCCGCGGCTCGGGATGCGGGCGGGGACCACGGCTCGCCCTTCGCCCCCGCGTCCATCGCCTCGTTGGCCAAGCGGTCCGCGTGCTTGTTCTGTTCCCTCGGGATCCACTCGTAGGTGACCTGGTCCGGGGGGAAGATCGAGCGGGACTGGGTGGCCAGGGGCTTCATGTCGGGGTGTTTGATCTTCCAGCGGCCCGACATCTGCTCGACGACCAGCTTGGAGTCCATGCGGACGCGGACCGTGGCCGTCGGATCGAGGGCGTGGGCGGCGCGCAGGCCGGCCAGGAGACCGCGGTACTCGGCGACGTTGTTGGTCACGACGCCGAGGTACTCGGCCTCCTCCGCCAGGATCTCCCCCGTCGCCGCGTCGGTGACCACGGCGCCGTAACCGGCCGGCCCGGGGTTGCCTCGCGACCCGCCGTCCGCCTCGACGATGAACTCCCGCACCCCACAAGCCCCTTACGACTCTTACAGACCCGACTCGGCCGTACGCACCAGGATGCGGCGGCAGTTCTCGCAGCGTACGACGGTGTCCGGCGCGGCCGCGCGGATCTCGTTCAGCTCGGTGATGGCCAGCTCCTGGCGGCAGCCCTGGCAGGTGCGGGCGTACAGCTTGGCCGCGCCGATGCCGCCCTGCTGCTCGCGCAGCTTGTCGTAGAGCTTCAGCAGATCAGCGGGCACAGAACCCGCCACGACCTCGCGTTCCTTCGTCACCGTGGCCACCTCGCCGTCGATCTCCTCGAAGGCGGCGGCCCGGCGGGCGGTCGCGTCGTCGATCTTCGACTGCACCGACGCGACCCGCTCGGTCAGCTCCGTCACCCGCTCCTGCGCGGCCTCGCGGCGCTCCATGACCTCCAGGACCACGTCCTCCAGGTCACCCTGGCGCTTGGCGAGGGAGGCGATCTCGTGCTGGAGGTTGGACAGGTCCTTCGGCGAGGTGACCGCGCCGGAGTCCAGGCGCTGCTGGTCGCGGGCGGCGCGCTGGCGCACCTGGTCCACGTCCTGCTCGGCCTTGGTCTGCTCGCGGGCGGTGTCGCTCTCCTCGGTCTGCGCGGCCACCAGCAGGTCGCGCAGCTGCGTGAGGTCCTTGTTCAGCGCGTCGATCTCGGCGTGCTCGGGCAGCGACTTCCGCTTGTGCGCGAGCTGCTGGAGGCGGACGTCGAGGGCCTGGACGTCGAGGAGGCGGATCTGGTCGGCGGGCGCGGCGTTCAGTTGGGGGCTCCTGTTAGTTGCTCGGGGTGGTGGACGCCGCGTGGGCGGTCCAGGGGTCGGTGACCGTCGTGGAGACGTGGACGCGCAGGTCCCAGCCGTGGCGGTCGGAGATCTCGTCGAGCTGGCTCGCGGCCAGCTCGCACCAGGGCCACTCGGTGGCCCAGTGCGCCGCGTCGAGCAGCGCGAGGGGGCTCTGGGCGACGGCCTCGCTCGCCGGGTGGTGGCGCAGGTCGGCCGTGAGGAAGGCGTCGACGCCGGCCGCGCGGACCTGGTCGAAGAGGCTGTCGCCGGAGCCGCCGCTGACGGCGACCGTGCGGACGAGGGCCTCGGGGTCGCCGGCCACCCGGATGCCCTGCGCGGTGGCGGGCAGCCGCTCGGCGGCGCGGGCGGCCAGCTCGCGGACGGTCAGGGGGTGGTCCAGCTCGCAGATCCGGCCCAGGCCCCGGCGGCCGGCCGGGTCGGTCGGGTCCGGGACGAGGGGGCGTACGACCCGCAGGTCCAGCGCGCCGGCGAGGGCGTCCGAGACACCCGGGTCCGCGGTGTCGGCATTCGTGTGGGCCACGTGCAACGCGATGTCGTTCTTGATCAGCGTGTGCACGACGCGGCCCTTGAAGTGGCTCGCCGCCACCGTCGTCGTACCCCGCAGATAGAGCGGGTGGTGGGTGACCAGCAGGTCGGCGCCGAGCTTCAGCGCCTCGTCGACGATCTCCTGGACGGGGTCGACGGCGAACAGGACCCGGGTGACCTCCTGGCCGGGGTCGCCCACGACCGTGCCGACCGCGTCCCAGGACTCGGCCCGCTCGGCGGGCCACAGGGTCTCCAGCGCGGCGATGACTTCAGACAGACGGGGCACGCAGCAAAGGCTACCTGGCTGTTCGGCGGCGCCACACCGCATCCGTCAGGTCTGGCCCCGCTCAGCACAATCGCCCCGGTTTCCTCAGGTGAATCGCTTCTGCGCCACCCGTATGTGTGAAGCGGGCAGGGCCGGTCCCACGCCTGTGCGTGCGAAAACTAGCTTCGTCGCCGGAGGTGACCGAACGATGACGGCCTGTGCGATCGAATCCCCGTCCACCGGCGCGGACGACGGAGGGAGCGGAGGGAGCGGATGCGCCCTCACGGCCGACGGGGCGTACGCCGCCCGGCTCGCGCCCGCCGGCGACTGCTGGTTCCCGGAGCGCTGGACGCTGGACGGCCCCGAGCCGTACGCGGTGCCGCTGCCCGGCAACCAGCCGGAGGAGCCCGGCACGGAGGTGCAGCCGCTGGCCGACGGCCGGGTGCTCATCCACCGGCTGATCGAGCGGCGGCACGCCTTCTCGCTGCTGTACCCGACCGGGCCCGGCACCGGCGAGCTGCCGCTGGGCGCGGTGGAGTGCCCCGAGCCCGGCACCCGGCTCACGCTGCTGCCGCCCGCGCCGGAGGGCACGCGGGCCTACGCCCTCGCCGTCGGCCCGCGCTCCAGCACGGTCTGGCTGGTGGCGGGCGGCGCCTTCGGTCCCGAGCGGCTCGCCGAGGTGCCGGGGCGCTGCTCGGGCGGGGTGTGGCTGGATCGCGCCGGGCGGATGCTGGCGCTGGACCGGGAGCCGGCCGGCGGCCCGGTGAAGGCGGTCGTGGTGGATCTGGAGCGCGCGGTTGTCTCGCCCCTGCTGCAGATCACGCCCGCGAGCGACGACCGGCTGCTGCTCGCCGACCCCGACAGCGGGCTGCTGCTCATCTCCTCGGACGCACCCTCGCCGGGGCAGGAACGATTGGGCTGGGGTGTCCTCGGCAGCACGCTGCCGGTGCGCTTCCCGGAGTCCCTGCGGCTGCCGGACTGCGCGGTGACACCGTTCGCGATCCAGCCGGGGCAGGTGCTGATGCCGGAGAACTGCGCGGTGGCGCTGCGCGTCGACGGGCCGCTCGGCAGCTGGGTGGGCGTCTGGCGGCCGGCCGGGCGGCAGGTGAGCCACTTCCCGGCGCCCGCGGGCTGGCTGACCGGCGCCGGGCTGTGGACGCGGGACGGGGTGCTGCGGCTGCCGTACGCCACGGAGGAGACTCCGTGCGGCGTGGCGGAGCTGACGGCGCCCTGGGGGGAGACGGGGGGTGCGGGGGCCGCGGGAAGCGGTACGGCCGTGGCCCCGGGGGAGGCGGGTCCGGAGGGTCCGGTCCGGGACGGCACGGCTGCCGGGGCGCCCGAAGCGTCACCGGAGCCGACGGAACCGGACCCTCCGGAACCTGTGGAACCGCAGCCTCCGCTGTCTCCGGAGCCCGTGATGGCACGTCCGGTGCCCTTGCAGCAGGCACCGCTGGGGCGTCTTGTAACGAACTAGTGCCGGTTGGCGTGTGCGCCTGGATTCGGCCCGTGGTGTGCCGGTTACACTCGCCGGGCTGTACGAAAGATCATGTTGACGGGGTGAATTCTTCCGATGAGCGACACCAGCACCAACGAGCAGCTGTCTGCCGACTCTCAGGACGCGTCCGGCCACGGCCGGCACCGGGGCCAGGTCTCGGCCCAGGAGAGTGAGACGGCTCCGCACGGCAAGCACCGCAAGCCGGCCGCGGAGAGCGCCGAAATGGCCGCCTGACGGTCATGGACGAAGAGGGGGTGCCCACGGGGCACCCCCTCTTTTCGTGTCTCAGCTCCGCTTGAGTCCCAGCACCTCCGCCGCCGCGAACGTCTCCCCCGGCGGCCGGTCCGCGTAGTGCGGGGTGAGCAGCGCGTCGAGCTCGTCGTAGGTGAAGGTCTCCTGCTTGCTGTCGAACTTGGCCCGCACCCGCGGCCGTTCGACGATCGCGACCATGCCGCCGTGTACGACGAGGAGCTGGCCGTTGACGCGGGCGGCGGCCGGTGCGGCCAGATAGCCGACGAGCGGGGCGACGTGCTCGGGGGCCAGCGGGTCCAGCCGCTCCTCGTCCGGTTCCTGGAAGCCGGCGAAGACGTCCGCGGTCATCCGGGTGCGGGCGCGCGGGCAGATCGCGTTGGCCGTGACGCCGTACTTGGCCAGGGCGAGGGCGGTGGAGGTGGTCAGGCCGACGATGCCGCCCTTCGCGGCGGCGTAGTTGGGCTGTCCGGCGGAACCGGCCAGGAACGCCTCCGAGGAGGTGTTCACGATCCGCCCGTAGACCCTCTCCCCGCCGGCCGCCTTGGACCGCTCCCGCCAGTGCGCGGCGGCGAAGTGGGTGGTGTTGAAGTGGCCCTTGAGGTGCACCCGGATCACCGAGTCCCACTCGTCCTCGGTCATGGAGAAGACCATGCGGTCGCGCAGGATGCCCGCGTTGTTGACGAGGATGTCGAGCTTGCCGTACTCGGCGATGGCGGACTCGACGAGTTCCCCGGCCTGTTCGAAGTCGGCGACGTCCCCGGTGTGGGCGAGCGCCCGGCCGCCCCGGGCCCGTATCTCGGCGACGACGTCCTCGGCGGGCCCGGCCGAGGCCGCGCCGGAGCCGTCCCGGCCGGGTTGTCCGTAGTCGTTGACGACGACGGCCGCGCCGAGCCGGGCGAGTTCGAGGGCCTCGGCCCGGCCGAGCCCGCGCCCCGCGCCGGTGACGACGGCCGCCATCCCCTCCAGTGGCAGTGACATCGGTGAAAGTCCTCGGGTCTCTCAGATCTCGATGCACGTACGCAGGGCGGTCCCGGTACGCATCTGGTCCAGTGCCTCGTTGATCTCCGCCAGCGGCACCCGGTGGGTGATCAGGCCCGCGAGGTCGATCCGGCCCGCCCGCCACAGGGCGATCGCGCGTTCGTAGGAGCGCAGCACGTCCCCGCCGCCGTACATGGACGGCAGGATGCGTTTCTCGTCGAAGAACAGCTCGAACATGTTGAGCTGGAGGAAGTCGTCCAGGGCGCCGGCGCCGACCACGACGAGGGTGCCGCCGCGCCGGGTGTGCTCGTAGGCCGTGCGGGCGGTGGCGGACTTCCCGACGACCTCGAAGACGTAGTCGAAGCCCTCGCCGCCGGTGACCTGCTGCTTGGCGTCGGCCAGTTCATCGGGTGAGACGGCCTTCGTGGCACCGAACCTGAGGGCGGCGTCGCGGCGGGAGGCGACCGGGTCCACGGCGACGATCTCGGCGGCGCCCTTCAGCCGCGCACCCTGCACCGCCGAGATGCCGACGCCACCGCACCCGATGACGGCCACGGACGAACCGGCCTGCACATCTGCGGTGTTGAGCGCGGCACCGAGTCCCGTCGTGACCCCGCAGCCGATCAAGGCGGCGATGTCGAAGGGCACGTCCTCGGGGATGGGCACGGCACAGCCGGCGTCGACCACGACCTCCTCGGCGAAGGTGCCGGTGCCCGCGAAGCCGAAGACATCACCGGCCGTCCGCCTGAAGTTGGGGGTGCCGGCGTTCATGAACCCGGCCAGGCACAGCTGGGTCTGGCCGCGCTTGCAGGCCGGACAGGCGCCGCAGGCGGGCAGCCAGCAGATCACCACCCGGTCCCCGGGCTTCAAGCCCCGTACCCCGTCCCCGACTTCGAGGATCTCGCCCGCGCCCTCATGGCCGGGCACGAACGGCGCGGGCTGCGGCAGCACCCCGCTCATCGCGGACAGGTCGGAGTGGCACAGCCCGGTGGCGCGCACCCGGACCCTGACCTTGCCGGGCCCGAAGCCCACGGCCTCGACATCATCGTGGACGTCGAGCTTTTCCTGGCCGATCTCGTGCAGTACGGCTGCGCGCATGGTGCGGCTCTCCCCTCGACTACGGTCTGGATCAGGAGTGCTGGACGACGGTGTCGGCGAGGACGGGCGCGTCCTCCCGCTCGACGGCGCTCACGGCCACCCGGACGGCACCCCCCTCCCCCTGCCACATGCGGATGCGCAGGGTCTCCCCCGGGAACACGACCCCGGCGAACCGGGTGGCGTACGACCGCACCCGGCTCACGTCCCCGCCGAGCAGCGTGTCCACGACCGCCTTGAGCGTGATGCCGTAGGTGCACAGCCCGTGCAGGATGGGCCGGTCGAACCCGGCGCGCTTGGCGAAGTCGGGGTCGGCGTGCAGCGGGTTCCAGTCGCCGGAGAGGCGGTAGAGCAGGGCCTGGTCCTCGCGGATGTGCCGTTCGACGGTCCGGTCGGGCTCACCGGCGGGCGGTTCGAGGCGTGTGGAAGGGCCGCGGTCGCCACCCCAGCCGCCCTCCCCGCGTACGAAGATCTGGGCGTCGTTGGTCCACAGCGGGCCGTCGGCGTCGGCGACCTCGGTGCGCATGACCAGGACGGCCGCCTTGCCCTTGTCGTACACGGCGGCGATGCGCCCGGTGGCGGTGGCGGTGCCCTGGGCGGGGATCGGCCGGTGGATCTCCAGGCTCTGCCCGCCGTGCAGGACCCTGGCGAGATCGACCTGCACGCCCGGCATGGACAGTCCGCTGATCACGCCGGGCGAGCCGGCGCCCGCGACGGTGGCGAAGCTGGGCAGGACGTGCAGCCGGGACTCCAGGGTGTAGCGCAGCTCGTCGGGATCGGTGGCGGGGATGCCGGCGCCGATGCCCAGGTGGTAGAGCTGCACGTCCTTGGTGGTCCAGGAGATCTCGCCGGTCCGGGGTTCGGCCGCGAGGGCTCGGCTTGCGTCGATGGGCATACGGCTCCTGCAGGGTCTCAAGACCTCGGTGCGGACGTCCGCACCGTCGGCCGCACCGAGGTCGTCCACGGGCGGGATCTAGAACGCGTTCCAGTCCGGCGCCCCCTGTATAGCCGAGCGCTCCTGACTTGTGAAGGCTCCTGACACTGTGTCAGGTTCGCTCGGCAGTGACATTTGTACTGCCCGAGTCCGTACATGCGCATCTGCCGGAGGCGGGGCCGGGCTCGTAGCGTCGTAGGCATGACACAACGGGGACAACAACGGGGACAACGGGGACAACGGGGAAGCGCCGTCTCCTTCACGGGGGCGGTCAGGACGTACGGCGCGGTGCGCGCGGTGGACGGGGTGGACCTGGACATCGCGCCCGGCGAGACCGTGGCCCTGCTCGGCCGCAACGGCGCCGGAAAGTCCACCACGATCGGGCTGCTGCTCGGGCTGTACGAGCCCGACGCGGGCGCCGTGGAGCTGTTCGGGGCGCCGCCGGAGCGGTCGGTGCGGGCGGGACGGGTGGGCGCGATGCTCCAGGACGCGCGGCCGGTGCCCCGAGTCACGGTGGGCGAGCTGGTGACCTTCGTCGCCTCCCGCTACCCGGCGCCGATGCCGGTGGCGCGGGCGCTGGAGCTGGCCGGGATCGCGGGCCTGGCCGGGCGCAGGGTGGACCGGCTGTCCGGAGGGCAGGTTCAGCGGGTGCGGTTCGCGCTCGCGCTGGCCGGGGATCCGGCGCTGCTGGTGCTGGACGAGCCGACGGCGGCGCTGGACGTGGAGGCCCGGCACGCCTTCTGGGACTCCATGCGCGCCTACGCCCGACGCGGCCACACCGTGCTGTTCTCCACGCACTACCTGGAGGAGGCCGACGCCCACGCCGACCGCATCGTGATCCTCGACCGGGGCCGGATCGTCGCCGACGGCACGGGCGAGGACCTGCGCCGCGCGGCGGGCGGCAACCTGGTCGGCATCGACCTGGCGGGACGGGACCCGGATTCCCTCGCCCTGCTGCCCGGGGTCCGCTCGGTGGACGTACAGGACGGCAGGGCCCTCCTGCGCACGGACGACTCGGACGCGACGGTGATCGCGCTGGCGGAGCTGGGGGCGATCAGGGGGCTGGAGGTGACTCCGGCTTCGCTGGACGACTCGTTCCTGGCACTGACGGCGGCCGGCCCCGAAACCCTCACCGAATCCCACGACTTGGAGCCCCGCTGATGCTCGCCTACGTACGCCTCGAAATCCGCCGCACCCTGCGCGACACGGGCTTCGTCATCGGCGGAATCGCCATGCCGGTGATGATGTACCTGCTGTTCACGAACCTCGGCGGAGCCGACACCGGCTGGCGCACCGCGGGGATGGTCGGCATGGCGGCCTACGGCGCCGTGGGCTGCGCGCTGAACACCGGCGGAGCGGTGGCCGAGGACCGCGCCGTCGGCTGGCTGCGGCAGCTGCGCGTGACCCCGATGACCCCGCGCGAGGTGGTGCAGGGACGGACGCTGACCGGCGCGGTGACGGTGCTGCCCGCGATCGTCGCCGTGCTCGCGGCGGGCGGTCTGGTCAACGGGGTGCGGCTGGCGGCCTGGCAGTGGGCCGCGCTGGTGCTGCTGCTATGGCTCGGCTCCCTGCCGTTCACGCTGCTCGGCCTCGGCAACGGCTACCGGCTGACGGGGCCCGCGACCGGTGTCGCCAACATGCTCCTCAGCCTGGGGCTCTCGGTGCTCGGCGGTCTGTGGTTCCCGGTCAGCCTGTTCCCGGGCTGGCTGCGCGCCCTGTCGGCGTACACCCCGACCCGCCGGTTCGCCGAGCTGGGCACCGCCGTCTCGGACGGGCACGCTCCCGGGGCCGGTGCCATCATCGTGCTGACGGTGTGGCTGGGACTGTTCGGTTCGTACGCTGTGCTGTCGTACCGCCGCAGGGCGGGGACCATCTGATCGGGGGACATACGGGCATGACGGTGTGGAGCAGAGTGCGGTGCCAGGCACGGGCCTGGCAGACGGCGCGGATCGAGTGGAAGGCGGAGCACGAGCGGTTCAAGGCCGCGCAGCGGGCCGCCCGGGAGAAGGGCGGGGCCCCGGACGTCGACCACCCGGGCCCGCCGCCCACCGGCTTCGCGCTGCTGCCCTGGCTGCTGATGGGGATGGGCTCCTTCTCCAATCTCCTCCAGGGCAAGACCCCGAACCCCCTGATCGGCGGCCTGGGTCTGTTCCTCTTCAACTCCCTGTACATCTACATCACGTTCCGCTCCTTCGACCGGGACAAGCGCGAGGCCGTCTCCACACGGGTCGCCCTGCTGCTGATGGGCCTGCTGACCACAGGCCTGGCCCTCGGGTACGGCGGCAACTGGCTGATGTTCTTCCCGCTGCTGGGCCTGGCCACGGGTGCCACCCTGCGCGGCCCCTGGCTGGGCCGTACGGGCCTGCTGCTCGCCGCGTACGCGGCCGCGATCTCCGGCCTGCGCGGTGGCTGGAACGATGCGGCGAACATCGGCTACGCCACCTTCCTGTCCAGCATGGTGACCGCCGCGATCCTCGGTCTGTCCGAGGCGGTGCGGGAACTGCGGGCCGCGCGCGAGGAACTGGCCCGGCGGGCGGTGGAGAAGGAGCGGCTGCGGTTCTCGCGGGATCTGCACGATCTGCTGGGGCACACGCTGTCGGTGATCGTGGTGAAGTCGGAGGCGGCCCGGCGGCTTGCCCCGCGGAACATGGACGCGGCGCTGGGGCAGATCGCGGACATCGAGTCGGTGGGCCGGCAGGCGCTCACCGAGATCCGCGAGGCGGTGACCGGCTACCGCGAGGGGAGCCTCGCCACCGAGCTGACCCGGGCCCGCTCGGCGCTGTCCGCGGCGAGCGTGGAGCCGGTGATCCGGCAGTCCGGCACGCCGCTGGCCCCGCAGACCGAGGCGCTGCTCGGCTGGGTGGTGCGCGAGGCGGTCACCAACGTGGTCCGGCACAGTGACGCGAGCCGCTGCGAGATCACCGTCGAGAGCGGTACCGAACAGGCCCGGCTCACCGTCACCGACAACGGCACCGGTGAGCCGGTCAGCCGGCCCCGGGAGGGCATCGGCGGCACGGGCCTGAAGGGGCTGACCGAGCGCCTCGCGGCGGCGGGCGGCTCGCTGACGGCCGGCCCGTCGCCGCGCGGCGGCTTCACGGTCTCCGCCGAACTCCCGGTGGAGTCGGCGGAGTTCGCGGACACGGTGGTGACGGCTGCGGCTACGGCGCCCAGGGCGAGCTGACCGCCCAGCTGACGTCGTCGGTCCAGGACGTGCTGCTGTCCCAGGCGTTGGACCCGCCGTCGCTCGCTACATAGAGGTTGTAGTCGTAGTGGCGCAGGTATTTCGTCGGGTAGTTGTACGACGCGAACGAGGTGCCGGTACCGCTCTTGCCGGTCGTCGGGCAGAAGGTGGCGTCCGCCCGGAACTGGGCGGTGCCGTCCATGGGCTGCCGGTAGATCTTGAAGTTGTAGTGGCGCAGGTAGTCGCCAGGGTAGTTGCGCGACTCGAAGGAGACGCAGGAAGCGTCGGCGAGGCCCTTGCGGACGATCCAGGTGGCGTCGTTCTTGTCCAGGCTGGAGCTGCTGGAGGTGATGGAGGAGAGGACACCGGCGTTGTTCTGGTGCCGGACGTAGTCGCTGGTGCAGCAGGACGTGGTCGCGCGCAGGGAGATCTCCGAGCCGGCGTTCAGCGTGCCGGTGCTGCCGGTCGCGCCGCCGTAGCCGACGGAGACGATGTTCGACTGGACGGAGTCGTCGGCGGCGTCCGTCGGGATGCCGGAGGTCATCACGCCCTCGAAGAAGGACCCGATGGAGCCGTTGCTGTTGTCACCGCCGGTGCCGAGGACGATGGCACCCTCCTGGTGCATCGGAGAGTAGCCGCTCGTGGTCGGCTCACCGCCGGAATAGGTGGTCGTGAGCCCGCCGGATTGGGCATTTCCCCATTTGAGTGCGAAATGATTCTGCCCGTTGTTCTTGAGCAGCGCGGTCACGAACGGCAGCGCGCCCGTGCCGGTGTTGGAGGAGTTCTTGCTGTAGCCGGCGTCGGACTGGAACAGCCCGTTCTCCAGGTCGGCCTGCACCCAGGGGCCGGAGCCGTAGCAGGGCGCGAACCAGCACTCGGTGCCGAAGTTGATGGCGTCCATGTGCCCGTTGCCGGTGTCCTTGTTGTTGGTCTCGGCGTTGCCGTAGTCGAAGCAGCAGGCGCCGTTGACGTGCGTGCCGGAGGTCACCATGTACATCCCCTCGGCGGCGCCGTTGGTGGCGACACCCGAGGTGGAGTCGTTGCGGTAGCCCATCCCGGCGGATATCTCCAGGCCGTAGACCTGGTGCCCGCCGACGGTCACCGGCAGGGCGTCCGCGGGCGCCCCCACATCGGCCGCCCCGGCCCCGCCGGCGCCCTCGACGGTGAGGTCGTTGTGGCGCGAGGACTGGTCGTAGATCTTGGTGATGATGCAGGTCGTGCCGGAGCAGAAGGAGTCCTGGGCGGCCGCGTCGGCGTATCCGCCGGCGGCCAGCAGACCGATGTCCTTGGTGGCGCTGTCCGAGGCCCGCTTCACCTGGTACAGCGAGCCGTTGTACGAGGAGTACAGCGCCCGGACCATGCTGTGCGCGGCGACGCAGGGGGTGCCGGCGGCGGCGTAGACGTCACAGGGCAGCGAACCCGCGGCGGCCGCCTGGGGCGCGCCGGTGCCGAGCAGCAGCGCGACGAGGGTGGCGCAGACGGCGAACACGGACAGCACGGCGCTTCTCAGGCGCCGGGGGCGGGGGGTTCTGGGGGGCAAGGTGCACCTCGGTTCGTCGTAGGGCAGCTCATGTTCGGAATCTCGGACAATGTTCGACCGAAATACCGAACCCATTCGACTGCGGAATTTGGCAGCGATTTCTGGAAAAGCAGAGGCGATTGTTTGGGTGCCACTCGAGGCCGTCAACCCCCGCCGCACGGGACAATGCCGATTCTTTAATCGGCGAACAGCCGCCTCACAGACCGCTCCCGCACCGCCCCGCACGCGTCACGTGGGCGGCCGTACCCTGAGCCCATGAACGAGATGCCCCGGGACGGCAGGCCCGCCACGTGCATCCGGGTCCTGCTCGCCGAGGACCAGGGGATGATGCGAGGGGCCCTCGCGCTGCTCCTCGGCATGGAGGACGACATCGAGGTCGTCGCCCAGGTCTCCCGGGGTGACGCGATCGTCGAAGCGGCGCTGCTGCACCGGCCGGACGTGGCCCTGCTGGACATCGAACTGCCGGGCGCCAGCGGGCTGGACGCGGCGGCCGAGCTGCGCGAGCAGGCGCCCGACTGCCGGGTGCTCATCCTCACCACCTTCGGCCGGCCCGGCTATCTGCGCCGGGCCATGGAGGCCGGGGCGGCCGGGTTCCTCGTCAAGGACGGACCCGTGGAGGAACTGGCCGAGGCCGTCCGGCGCGTGCTCACCGGTGAGACCGTGGTCGACCCCGCGCTCGCCGCCGCCGCGCTCAGCGCCGGGCCGAATCCGCTGACGGCCCGTGAGTGCGACGTGCTGAAGGCGTCGGTGGACGGGGCGACCGTCGCCGACATCGCCGGCCGGCTGCACCTGTCCGAGTCCACGGTCCGGAACTACCTGTCCTCCGCCATCGGCAAGACCGGCACCCGGAACCGGGCGGAGGCCGTACGCGAGGCCCGGCAGCAGGGGTGGCTGTGAGGCGCGGACAGCCGCCGCCCCACACCCCCTCAGCCCCCTCCCCTACAGCCCCCGCAGCAGCGTCACCACCGCCGCCCCGCCCAGCCCGATGTTGTGCGCGAGCCCCACTCGCGCCCCGGGCACCTGCCGCTCCCCCGCCTCGCCGCGCAGCTGCCAGACCAGTTCGGCGGTCTGGGCGAGGCCGGTCGCGCCCAGCGGGTGGCCCTTGGAGATCAGTCCGCCGGACGGGTTCACCACCCAGCGGCCGCCGTACGTCGTCGCGCCCGACTCGACCAGCTTCCCGGACTCCCCCGTCTCGCACATGCCGAGCGCCTCGTACGTCAGCAGCTCGTTGACGGAGAAGCAGTCGTGCAGCTCGATCACGTCGACGTCCTCGATGCCGAGCCCGGACAGCTCGTACGCCCGGCCGGCCGCCTCCCGCGACATCGGCTGTCCGACGACGTCGATACAGGAGCCGGACGCGAAGGACTCCTCGGTGTCCGTGGCCATGGCCTGCCCGGCGATCTCCACCAGCCCGGACAGCCCGCGCTCGTCGGCGAACCGCCGCGACACCACGACAGCGGCCGCCGCGCCGTCCGAGGTCGGCGAGCACTGGAGCTTGGTCAGCGGCCGGTGCACCATCCGCGCGGACAGGATGTCGGCCACCTCGTACACGTCCCGGAACTGCGCGTACGGGTTGTGCGCGGAGTGCCGGTGGTTCTTGGCGGCGACGGCGGCGAGCTGCGCCTCCGTCGTGCCGTACCGCTCCATGTGCTCGCGGGCCGCGTCGCCGAAGATCTGCGCGGTCGGCGGGGCCGGTTCGAAGCCGTGCCGGGCGGCCATGACGGCGTAGTGCCGGGCCACCGGGGATGCCGAGAAGTCACCCCCGTCCGCCCCACCCCCCAGCGCGCCCTTCTTCATCTTCTCGAAGCCCAGCGCCAGCACGCAGTCACAGGCGCCGCCCTCGACGAGCTGCCGGGCAAGCATCAGGGCGGTGGCGCCGGTCGCGCAGTTGTTGTTGACGTTGTACACGGGGATCCCGGTGAGCCCGAGCTCGTACACCGCCCGCTGGCCGGCGGTGGAGGGCTGGAAGCAGTAGCCGACGGGAACCTGTTCCACGTCCGCGTACGAGATCCCGGCGTCCGCGAGGGCCGCCCTGCCCGCCTCCCGCGCCATGTCCCAGTACTGCCATGAACGGGTCTCGGGCTTCTCGAACCTGGTCATCCCGACCCCGGCGACGTAGGCCTTCATGGCGCGTCAGATTAGAACGCGTTACATAAACTCACCAGACCTGACGCCGAGTCAGAAACCCATGAGCGGGTCAAGGATTCGTTAGGGGCTCGAAGCAACGGAATAGTTGCCTGTGCATACGAGGTTTACCGAGCACTTATTCCGACGGGGAGGCCTCGACTCAATGACCCACACGACGACCGACCAGCCGGCCCGGAGGGCGAGCGGGGCCGTAGTGCCCGTGCTCGCCTTCGCGGGCATCGTCGTCGCGGTGATGCAGACGCTGCTCGTGCCGGTCATCAAGGACCTGCCGCAGCTGCTGAGCACCGCCCCCAGCAACGCCACCTGGGTACTGACCTCGACCCTGCTGTCCGGCGCCGTCGCCACCCCGATCATGGGCCGCCTCGGCGACCTGTACGGCAAGCGGCGGATGCTGATCCTCAGCCTCGCCGTCATGGTGGTCGGTGCCCTGGTCAGCGCGCTCACCAGCCAGCTGCTCACCATGATCGTCGGCCGTACGCTGCAGGGCTTCGCCATGGGCGCGATCCCGCTCGGCATCGGCCTCATGCGCGACATGCTGCCCCGCGAGAAGCTCGGCTCGGCCATGGCCCTGATGAGCTCCTCCATCGGCGTCGGCGGCGGTCTCGCGCTGCCCGCCGCCGCACTGGTCGCGCAGCACACGAACTGGCACGCCCTCTTCTACGGCGCCGCCGGCCTCGGCGTCATCGCCATCACCCTCACCCTGATCGTCGTACCCGAGTCGCCGATGCGCGCCGAGGGCTCCTTCGACCTGGTGGGCGCGCTCGGCCTGTCCACCGGCCTGGTGCTGCTCCTGCTGCCGATCACCAAGGGCAGCGACTGGGGCTGGTCCTCCGGCACCACGCTCGGCCTGTTCGGCGCGGCGGTCGTCGTCCTCGTCCTGTGGGGCCTGTTCGAACTGCGGGTCGAGGCACCCCTGGTCGACCTGCGCACCACCGCGCGCCCGGCCGTCCTCTTCACCAACCTCGCGTCGATCATGGTCGGCGTCGCCTTCTACGTCGTCTCGCTCGTCCTGCCCCAGCTGCTCCAGCTGCCGAAGGCCACCGGCTACGGCCTCGGCCAGTCCATGGTCGTCGCGGGCCTGTGCGTGGCCCCGCTGGGCCTGACGATGATGTTCACGGCTCCGGTCTACGCCCGCCTGTC
The DNA here is from genome assembly GCF_027625935.1 of Streptomyces camelliae. NCBI lineage: Bacteria > Bacillati > Actinomycetota > Actinomycetes > Kitasatosporales > Streptomycetaceae > Streptomyces > Streptomyces camelliae. Next base: position 6,435,770 of record NZ_CP115300.1, on the reverse strand, counting down.
CGCCCGCTACGGCCCGAAGACCACCCTGATCCTCGGCCTGCTGATCATCGCGCTCGGCTACGGCGGCGGCCTCGGCCTGATGGACGCGGCCTGGCAGACCATCGTCACGTCCGTCGTCCTCGGCGCGGGCATCGGTCTCGCCTACTCGTCCCTGCCGGCGCTGATCGTGGGTGCCGTGCCCGCCTCGGAGACCGGCGCGGCCAACGGCCTGAACACGCTGATGCGGTCCATCGGTACGTCGGTGTCGAGCGCCGTCATCGGCATGGTGCTGGCCAACACGGCGAACAACGTGGGCGGCATCGCGATCCCGACCATGCACGGCTTCCGGGTGTCCTTCCTCATCGCCACGGCCGCGGTCGCGGTGGGCCTGCTGCTGGCGCTGTTCCTGCCGAAGGCCGGCCGGCCGGCTCAGCAGCACGTTCAACTGCGGGCCAGCAGTGAGGAGGACGCCGTGCTGGAGCAGGCCGAGGAGGTGCTGCGGGGGTTCCGCGGGCGGGTTCTGGACGCCTCCGGTGTTCCTGTCGCGCGGGCCAAGGTCACGCTGATCGACCGGCGGGGGCGGCAGGCCGGAGCGACTCTCTCCGAGACGGACGGCACGTATGCCCTGGCAGTACCTGGCTCGGGTGCGTATGTGCTGGCCGCGAAGGCGCCGGGGCACGGTCCGCTCGCCTCTTCCGCCACGCATTCCGGTGAGGAGCGGGCTGTCGAGCTGGATCTTTCGTTGCCGGGGGAGGTTGTGAGCGCCTAGCAGGGCGTTGCACGCACCCCCGGTCACACAAGTGGCCGGGGGTGCGGCAGCATGGGTGGCCGGAAACGTCGTACGAACCGGAAGGACCCCATGTCCGCCGCCACCACCCCCAAGCCCGAGATCCTGGCCGCGTTCGAAGCGGCCAAGGGGTTCATGCCCGTGGACGAGGGGCTGGCTCTCTACGCGGTGGCTGTGGAGGCGGGGCGGCTGGGGTTGCCGTTGCTTGAGGTCGGGACGTACTGCGGGCGGTCCACCGTGCTGCTCGCCGATGCGGCTCGGGCGGCCGGGGTCGGTGCGCTGACCGTCGATCACCACCGGGGCAGTGAGGAGCAGCAGCCGGGGTGGGACTACCACGATCCGGCGACCGTGGACCCCGAGGTGGGGCTGATGGACACGCTGCCGACGTTCCGCCGCACGCTGTTCAAGGCGGGGTTGGAGGAGCACGTGATCGCCCTCGTGGGCCGTTCCCCGCAGATCGCGGCGATCTGGAACTCCCCGCTCGGCCTCGTCTTCGTCGACGGCGGCCACACCGACGAGCACGCCGGCGCCGACTACGAGGGCTGGGCGCCGCACGTCGCCGAGGGGGGCTTCCTCGTCATCCACGACGTCTTCCCGGAGCCCGAGGACGAGTTCACCGGACAGGCGCCGTACCGGGTGTATCTGCGGGCTCTCGCGTCCGGGGCGTTCGAGGAGGTCTCCGTCACCGGTTCGCTCCGTGTCCTGCGCCGAACGCGGGCGGGGATCTGAGGCCCCGGTTAGAGTCGCAGACGTGTCGTACACAGGCCCGGAATTCGAACCCCCGCAGACCCGCCGACCCCGGCGCGGCCCCATGACCGTGGCGCTCGCCGCGCTGGTGCCCGGTGCGCTGCTCGGCTGGGTGGTGTATGAGGCGGTCGGGGGCGGGAACGGGGCGTCCGGCCGTACGGCCTCCGCCGCGTCGGCCTCCCCGCACTCCCCTTACTCCGCCTCTCCGCCGGTCCGCTCGGCCTCCCCCGACGGTTCCCCCGGCGACGACGGCAAGGCCGCGGCCGGCGGCGGGGCCGGGCCGCTGGCGGGCAAGGTCGTGGTCATCGACCCCGGGCACAATCCCGGCAACTTCCAGCACGCCACCGAGATCAACCGCCAGGTCGACATCGGGACGAACAAGAAGGAGTGCGACACCACCGGGACGTCCACCAACGACGGTTACACCGAGGCCCGGTTCACCCTCGACGTCGCCCACCGGCTGCGCACGCTGCTGGAGAAGCAGGGCGCCACGGTGAAGCTGACCCATGACGGGGACAGCCCGGCGTGGGGGCCGTGTGTGGACGAGCGGGCCCGGTTCGGGAACGCCGCCCATGCCGACGCGGCGATCTCCATCCACGCCGACGGCTCCGCGGAGGGCGACCGGGGCTTCCACGTCATCCTGCCGGGGTCCGTGCACGCCGGTGCCGCCGACACCCGGAACATCGTCGGCCCCTCCCGCGACCTGGGCACGCGCGTCGCCGGGAACTTCGTGCGCGACACCGGTGAGCCGCCGTCCAACTACGTCGGCAAAGGTACCGGTCTCGTCACACGTACGGACCTGGGTGGTCTCAATCTGTCAACGGTTCCCAAGGTGTTCATCGAGTGCGGCAACATGCGCGATAGCAAGGACGCGGCACTGCTGACCAGCGGCGCCTGGCGGCAGCGGGCGGCGCAAGGAATCTCTGACGGAATCGTGAGTTTCCTGCGCGGGTCGTGACCGGCGGGTGGATACGGCCGGACGGCTGGATCTTGCGGACGGTAGTGTCTACCGACGACGAGAGACGACCTACGAAGGACCTGAAGTGAATATCCGCTCCCTCACTAGAGGCGACGGCGTGGTGATCGGAGCAGCGGTGGTGCTGTTCATCGCGTCGTTCCTCGACAACTACTCGTACAACGTCGATGGCGCCAGCGGCATCGACATGCCCAACCTCTGGGAGAGCGGACCGGTCCTGCTCGGCGTCGTGTTCGCGGGGATCATCGGTGCCGCGCTCGTCGTCCTCGGCCGAGGCCTGCCGCAGCCCCGCAAGGTGGCCGGGCTGGAACTCGTCCAGGCCGGCACCGCGTTCACCGTCGTCGCCGCGCTCGGTGCCCTCGGCAATGTCATCGACCCGGCCGGCGGCGCGAACAACATCGGTTCGTCCAACGACGGTCCGGACGCGGGCATGGGCCTGATCCTCGCCCTGATCGCCACGCTGGTCATGGCCGGAGCGGCCATCGCCACCCCGCTCGTCCCGGTGCTCCAGGCCGGTCTGCTCCCGACGCCGAAGCCGGCCGCCCCGCAGCCCTACGGCGCCCAGCCGCCCGGCGGTTACGGCTACCCGGGCGCCCCGGCCGCGGGGGTGCCGTACGGTGCCCAGCCGCAGCCGGGTCAGCCCTTCGGGCAGCCGCAGCCGGCCGCGCAGGGGGCCCCGCAGCCGGCTGCGCAGGGTGCTCCGGCGGCGGCTCAGCCGGCCGCTGCGGACTTCTCGCCGTTCTGGTTCGCCGTGCCGGTGACCCGTCCGCTGTTCGCGGAGGACGGCTCGCCGACCCCGATCGCCGAACTGGCGCCGGGCACCTGGTACTTGGCCGTCGAGCAGCGCGGTGCCCAGCTGATCGCGCAGACCCAGGACGGCCGCCGCGGTGTCCTCCAGGACACCTCCGGCATCCAGCGCGGCTGACCTCGCGCAGCAACGGCGTACGGCCCCTCGCCCTTCCGGGCGGGGGGCCGTTGTCGTACGCTCGGCTTCCGGTCAGCTATCTGACGTTCCGTCAGGAAGCAGGTGGTGTATGCGGCTCGGGCTCGCACTGGGGTACTGGGGACGCGGGCCGGACGCCCGGCACGTACCGCTCGCCGTCGAGGCGGAGCGGCTCGGCTACGACTCGGTGTGGACGGCGGAGTCCTGGGGCTCGGACGCCTTCACCCCGCTCACCTGGATCGCGGCGCGGACGTCGACGATCAGACTGGGTACGGGCGTTGCCCAGATGGCCGCCCGTACCCCGGCCGCCACCGCGATGCACGCCCTCACCCTGGATCACCTCTCCGGCGGACGCGTGCTGCTCGGCCTCGGCCTGTCCGGGCCGCAGGTGGTGGAGGGCTGGTACGGCCGCCCGTTCCCGAAGTCGCCGCTGACCGCGACCCGGGAGTACGTGGACGTCGTACGGCAGGTGCTGCAGCGGCAGGGGCCGGTGGAAGTGGACGGGCGGTTCCATCCGCTGCCCTACCGGGGGCCGGACGCGACCGGGCTCGGCCGGCCGCTGAAGTCCATCACGCATCCGCTGCGGCCCGATCTGCCCGTGCTGCTCGGCGCCGAGGGGCCGAAGAACGTGGCGCAGACGGTGCGGATCGCCGACGGCTGGCTGCCGCTGTACTGGGCGCCGAGCCGGCCCGAGGTGTACGGGGAGGCCGTGCGGAAGCTGCCCGAGGGGTTCATGGTGGCTCCGCTGGCCCAGGTGCGGGTGTGTGACGACGTGGCCGAGGGGCTGCTGCCCGTCAAGGCCATGCTCGGCTTCTACATCGGCGGGATGGGGCACGCGGCCCGCAACTTCCACGCCGATCTGATGGCCCGTATGGGGTACGAGGGGCAGGCGCGGCGGATCCAGGAGCTGTTCCTCGCCGGGCGGCGGGAGGAGGCCGTGCTGGCCGTGCCGGACGCCTTCGCCGACGAGATCTCGCTGGTCGGGCCGCGTGCGCGGATCGCCGAGCGGCTGGCGGCATGGCGCGCGGGCCCGGTGACCGACCTGCTGGCCGTCTCACCGGACCCGCACACGCTCAGGGTGCTGGCGGAGCTGAACTCCTAGGGGTCTAGCTGCCCTTGGCGAGCTGGGACGCAGAGGGCACCTGGTCCTTGACCGGGGCACCCGCACTGGCGCCCGCGCCCTTGACCTTGTTGATCGTGTCGTTGAAGGAGTTGACCGCGCCGTCGTCACCGTTGCGGAGCTTCGCCGGCAGGTTCTTCAGCGCGTCGATGCCCGAGCCGAGCGGTGCGAGTGCCTTGGCGAGCGCGGGGTCGCCCTGGGCGTTGCGCTGGGCCGCCTTGAGGCGGTTGTAGGTGAAGGCACCGGCCAGACCGGCCTTCACCAGAGCCGACTTGCGGCCCTTGGCGCCCTTCTTGAACGCGCCCGCCTTCCAGGGCTTCACGATCCACTGGTAGGTCGCGCCGGCCGCGAGACCCGCGTTGGCCACGAACCGGGTCTTGGCGAACTTCTGCCGTTGCGCGGACGTCGTCGGGCTGGGGGTGTCGGCGGCGGGGACGGCCTGGAGCGCCGCGGTGTCCCGCGTACTGGCCGTCTCGCCGGTGCCGCAGGCCGTGGCGCCGGCCAGCAGGGCGGTGCAGAGCGTGAGCGCCACGAAGAGGCGCCGTATCGGTGCGGGCACGAGGTCCTCCGGACGGGTCGCGTCTCCCCGAGCGGTTGCTTTCTCCGGCAGCCTCACCCGAGGCGGCCGGCTGCGCCACTCGGGGGACGCCGTTCGGGTCACACGGTCCGGGTCTCACCGTTCGGGTCACACGGTCCGGGGCTCACCGTTCGGGTTTCGTCGTCCGGGTTTCCTCGTTCGGGTTTCGTCGTCCGGGTTTCCTCGTTCGGGCTTCGCCGCTCGGTTTTCATCGTCCGGGTTTCGTTGCCCGTTTTGCGGCAATCCGTAGGTATGACCCCTGTCACCCCTCGCTATCGCTCCTACGGCGCACATCCGGTCCGGAGGATCGTCGCGACCGTCGCCGACGTCATGGCGGCGATCATCGGCCTGTGGATCCTGCTGTTCCTGGTGCATGCGAACCGGTCCAACGGTGTGGTCCGGTTCGTGCACGACGCGGCGACGTGGCTGGCGGGCTGGTCCCAGGGCATCTTCACCTTCGACCAGGAGTGGGCGCGGGTGGTCTGCGACTACGGCCTGGCGGCGGTCGTGTACCTGATCGTGGGCCACGCCGTCGCGGGCCGCCTGTACCGGCGCTGAAGGCCGTGGGCTAGCCGCAGCAGTCCGGGTCCAGCCCCGCCGGCAGCCGCTCCCCGCCGAAGACCGCGCACGTCGCCTCGTGACCCCCGAGAGCGGCCACCGCGAGCAGCAGGGAGCCCGCCGTCCACGTGGTCAGCTCGCGCGGCCAGATCGCGTCGTCCTCGAAGACGTATCCCGTCCAGTACAGGCCGCTGTCCGGGTCGCGCAGGTGCTGGATGGACTGGAGGATCGTCAGGGCGCGGTCGGACTCCCCCACCGCCCACAGGGCGAGGGCGAGTTCGCTGGACTCGCCGCCGGTGACCCAGGGGTTGGGGACCACGCAGCGTACGCCGACGCCGGGCACCACGAAGCGGTCCCAGGACTCGGCGATGCGGGCCATGGCCTCCTCGCCGGTCAGCGCGCCGCCGAGGACCGGGTAGTACCAGTCCATCGAGTAGCGGTCCTTGTCGAGGAAGCGCTCCGGGTGGCGGCGGATCGCGTGGCGCAGTGCGCCGACCGCCAACTCCCAGTCCGGCTGCGGCTCTTCGCGCTGTTCGGCGATCGCGAGGGCGCAGCGCAACGCGTGGTGGATCGAGGAACTGCCGGTGAGCAGCGCGTCCGCGGTGGGCGTGCCGTCGGCGTCGCGCCGCCAGCCGATCTGGCCGCCGGGCTGCTGGAGCCTGAGCACCCATTCCACGGCCGCGTACACGGTGGGCCACATGCGGTCCAGGAACGTGTCGTCGCCGGTGGCGAGGTAGTGGTGCCAGACGCCGACGGCTATGTAGGCGACGAAGTTCGACTCGCGGGCGCGGTCGGTGACGTCGTCGTGGGCGCCGTCGGCGTAGGCGGCGTACCAGGAGCCGTCCTCGTTCTGGTGCCGGGCGAGCCAGTCGTAGGCCCGCTCGGCGGCCGTGTGCTCGCCGGCCGCGTCCAGGGCCATCGCGGCCTCGGTGTGGTCCCAGGGGTCCAGGTGGTGCCCGCGGAACCACGGGATCGCGCCGTCCTCCCGCTGTACGGCGAGGATGCCGCGGACGGTCGCGGCGGCCTGCCCGGCGGTGAGGACCCCGGGCAGGACGAGGTGTTCTGTCCGGGGAGTGGTCACCGGGCGTCCACCCGGGGCAGGTGGGGCTTGGTCGCGTAGAGGACGAAGCTCTTGCCGATGACCGGGTTCAGCGCCTGCTCGGCGACCCGGGTGGCGAGCGGCTTCTTCATGATGTCCCAGACCAGCAGCTTGTGGTACGCCCGCACCGGCAGCGCCTTGTCGTTGTCGACGCCGAACGCGCACTTCAGCCACCAGTACGGCGAGTGCAGCGCGTGCGCGTGATGGCTGCCGTACGGCTTGAGACCGGCCTCACGGACCTTCGCCGTCAGTTCGTCGGCCTTGTAGATGCGGATGTGGCCGCCCTCGACCTCGTGGTAGGCGTCGGACAGCGCCCAGCAGACCTTCTCGGGGCCGTAGCGGGGCACGGTGATGGCGATCCGGCCGCCGGGCCTGAGCACCCGCACCATCTCCGCCAGCACGCCCTTGTCGTCGGGGATGTGCTCCATCACCTCGGAGATGATGACGACGTCGAAGGACTCGTCCGGGAAGGGGAGGGCCAGGGCGTCGCCCTCCATGGCCGTGGCGGTGGCGCCCTCGGGCGCCTCCCCGGCCTCCTTCATCGCGGCGAACCACTTGGCGACCTCGCGGATCTCCTCGCCGTTCTGGTCCAGGGCCACGACCTGGGCGCCGCGCCGGTAACACTCGAAGGCGTGCCGGCCGGCCCCGCAGCCGAGATCCAGGACACGGTCGCCGGGGGCGAGCGGGAACCGGGAGAAGTCGACGGTCAGCACGTGGCCCTGCTTTCGGTGTAGACGCCTGTTGCCGCGGCCGCGGGGCGGCCCTCGGGGTGCGGCATGGGGTACGGCTCGGTGTGCGGCTCAGGGTGCGGCATGGGGTACGGCTCGGGGTGCGGCCGGGTACGGAGGCCGCCGGTGCGGGCGACGGCCTCGCGGTAGCGGGCGACGGTGCCCTCGGCGGCCCGCGCCCAGGTGAAGCGGGCGAGCACCCGCTCCCGGCCGGCCCGGCCGAGCCGCACGCGCAGCTCCGGGTCGCCGAGCAGTCGTACGAGCCCGGCGGCGAGCGCGCCCGCGTCCCCGGGGGTGACGGCCAGGCAGGTCTCGCCGTCGCGGCCGGCGACCTCGGGGATGGCGCCGCCGGTCGTGGCGACCAGCGGGGTGCCGGTGGCCATGGCCTCGGCGGCGGGCAGCGAGAAGCCCTCGTACAGCGAGGGCACGCAGGCGACCTCGGCGGACCGGATCAGGTCGACGAGTTCGGCGTCGGAGATGCCCTTGACGAACTCGACGGCGCCGGCGAGGCCGTACCGCTCGATGGCCTGGGCCACCGGCCCCTCCTCGGGGCGCTTGCCGACGACGACGAGATGGGCGGCCGGGTGCTCGGTGCGCACCTTGGCCAGCGCCTCCACGAGGAAGACCAGGCCCTTCAGCGGCACGTCGGCGCTGGAGGTGGTGACGATCCGGCCCGGCACCTCGGGCACGGCCGGATTCGGCGAGAACAGGTCGGTGTCGGCGCCGATGTGGATCACGTGGATGCGGTCGTCGCGGACGCCGAGGTGGTCCACGATCTCCTGCCGGGAGGTGCCGGAGACGGTGAGGACCGAGGGCAGCCGGCGGGCGACGCGCTTCTGCATCCGCGTGAAGGCGTACCAGCGGCGGACCGAGTAGCGCCGCTGCCGGGTCTCGGCCGCGTCCAGCTCCAGCTGCCGGTCGACGGTGATGGGGTGGTGGATGGTGGTGACCAGGGGGGCGCCGATGTCGCCCAACAGGCCGTACCCGAGCGTCTGGTTGTCGTGGACGACGTCGAACTCACCGCGCCGGGCGCGCAGATGGCGGCGGGCGCGCAGGGAGAAGGTCAGCGGCTCGGGAAACCCGCCGGTCCACATGGTCGCGACTTCGAGACCGTCGATCCAGTCCCGGTACTCGCCCCGCCCCGGGGTGCGGAAGGGGTCGGGCTGGCGGTACAGGTCGAGGCTGGGCAGCTCGGTGAGGGTGAGGCCGGGATACCCCTCGTCGAGGACGGGGTACGGCTGCGAGCCGATCACCTCGACGCGGTGCCCGAGCCGGGCCAGCTCGCGCGAGAGGTGCCGTACGTAGACACCCTGCCCGCCGCAGAACGGGTTCCCTTTATAGGTGAGGAGCGCGATGTCGAGCGGTCGCTCGCCGTCGGCCGCGGGGTCCTTCCGGGCACCCGCGTTCCGGGCCTCAGCGGTCACTCCGTGCCCCCTTCTGCCTGCGCTGTCCCGCGAGACTACGCCGGGACGCTAATCTAGAACAAGTTTCAGACTTGATCGTTCAAGAGGCTCTGAATCTACCGGCAGGTAGGGGTGCTGTGAGCAGTGGATCAGGTGATTCACGCCACGGCGGACCGCCCTGTCATGCTGTTTGATCACGTGCCCTACAGACGCCCTCACCGACTGTCACGGAACGGGACCCATGCCTGCGGAAGCCAGTACGTCGAGGCCGTCCCCCACTCTCGGCTTCGCTCGAGCGGGGGGACCCCCACCGCCGCCCCTCACCGAGCGGCAGGAGGCCCGCCGCCGCCGGATCCTGCACGCGAGCGCCCAGCTGGCCAGCCGGGGCGGTTTCGACGCGGTGCAGATGCGCGAGGTGGCCGAGTCCTCCCAGGTCGCCCTCGGCACCCTCTACCGCTACTTCCCGTCCAAGGTGCATCTGCTGGTCGCCACCATGCAGGACCAGCTGGAGCACATGCACGGCACGCTGCGCAAGAAGCCCCCGGTGGGCGACACGGCGGCCGAGCGGGTGGCGGAGACGCTGATGCGGGCCTTCCGCGCGCTGCAGCGCGAGCCGCACCTGGCCGACGCGATGGTCCGCGCGCTCACGTTCGCCGACCGCAGCGTCTCCCCCGAGGTCGACCAGGTCTCCCGCCAGACGACGGTGATCATCCTGGACGCGATGGGCCTGGAGAACCCCACCCCCGAGCAGCTCTCGGCGGTCCGCGTCATCGAGCACACCTGGCACTCGGCCCTCATCACCTGGCTCTCGGGCCGCGCCTCCATCGCCCAGGTCAAGATCGACATCGAGACGGTGTGCCGGCTGATCGATCTGACGGAGCCGGGCGGACATTCCTGATCACCGCTGCTTCCAGTGCCGCAGGGCACCGAGCAGCTGACCGAGCACCTTGAGCGCCGCGGTCCTGCGGGCGGGCTTGCTCGACCATACGGCGGGCAGGACGACGCCGACGTAGACCGCGAGGAAGACGAGGGCGGCGAGGAGCAGGGGCGGCTGGACGGGCATGGCGTTCCCTCCGGGGGCGTACGGCTGACGGCTTGCACGACGACGATCGCCCCCGGGAACACCGAGCGAGCCGAACCGCGAATCCCGCCGAACTCCCGGCGAAAGGCGCAGGTCACTCCGTACGCTTCGGAGTCGTACACCGAACGGCGCCGAAGGAGTGGGGGAGTTGGCCGCAGCAGTGCCGGGTCCGGTCGGGGAGTTCTGTGCCGCGCTGGGGCGTCTGGTGCGGGCGTGCGGGGTGCCGCAGGTGGACATCGCCGCGGCACTCGACCTCAGTGCCGGTTCGGTCTCGGCGCTGCTCAACGGGAATCGGCGCAAGGCCCCGGAATGGGATGTGGTCCAGCGGATCGTGCTGCTGTGCGCCGAACGCCACCGGTCCCGGGAGCCGCTGCCCGGGGGGCTTCGGCTGGATGTGGCGTGGTGGCGAGGCCGGTATGGGGAGTTGGAGGGGGCCGTCGAGAGCGGGCGGGGGCAACACCGCCGTGCGCCTGCAGAGGGTCCGCCACCAACGACGGCCTCCCTGAAACCCCTTGGCATTTCCGACTGCGTGCGCATGGGGATCGACGACGCGGTACGCCTGCTGGCCGACGGCCGACCGGGTCTGGCCGACGCCGCTGACAGGCTGTTGGGCCCGCTGGACGCCGGGGCAACGGACTCGCACCATACCGTCCTCATCCTGCTGGACGGCTTCCCCGAGCGAGTGCGGGCCGCGCACGGCCTTCGGCGCGGCGCTCTTCTCCAGGCCGCCCGGACCGCGCTGGTGACGGTGGCGCTGGTGCGGTGCGGACCACAGCAGCTGGGCCGGGAAGGGGTGACGCAGCTGGTCGGAGACCTGGTCAACAGGGCGGCCCCGAACCCCGCAGGCGCCGGACCGGACGCACCGACCGACGCGTTCCTGCTGGCGCGCATCCGCAAGACGATGCCTGAGCACATACAGCAGCAGCTCATCGATCACTACCTGAAGCTGGCCACCCGGCTTGCCACGGCCTGCCCCGAGTTCGCGCTGGCGGTCGGCCAGCCCGACAAAGCCGTCAGCGGTACGGAGGACGGCGCCGGGACCGGGCTGGCCGGGCTGGGGGCACTCCTGACCGAGTTCGCGGGCCGGACCAGCCCTGCCGTGGCGGGCCACGCCCGGTTGAACGACCCGATCGCCGAACTCGATCGGCGCGGCCCACAGCTGCCGAGCCTGGCCGAGGGATACGTCAATCCCCGCTTCCGGCTGGCCGGGCCGTACCTCGGATCCGGAGCTGAGGACAGGGTCGCCTCGGACAAGTGGTGGGAGGATCAGCCCACCTACGAGACGATCGAGCGGTTCCTCGCCGCGTACCTCCTCAACGTCTCCGCCCTGCGCTCCCCCCTCGTCGTGCTCGGCCACCCCGGCGCCGGGAAGTCACTGCTCACCAAGCTGCTCGCCGCCCGGCTGCCGACCGCCGAATTCCGCCCGCTGCGGGTGGAGCTGCGGCACACGCCGGCGGAGGCGGACCTGCAGACGCAGCTGGAGCACGCGCTCAAGCAGCAGACGGGTCGGGCGGTCAGCTGGCCCGACTGGTCCGAAGCCGTCACCGGGACGATCCCGGTGCTCCTGCTGGACGGCTTCGACGAACTGCTCCAGGCGGGCGCCCAACTCCTCGACTCCGCCCGGCAGTGGAGCTATCTGCGGGAGGTGGAACAGTTCCAGAAGCGCGAGGCGGAGCAAGGCCGTCCGCTGATCGTGCTGGTGACGAGCCGCACCGTGGTCGCGGACCGCGCGGAGATCCCGCCGCACAGCCAGGTGCTCCGGCTGGAGCCGTTCGGCGCGGAGGAGATCGGGCGCTGGCTGGAGACCTGGAACACCACGAACCGGCGCTACTTCGCCGAGCACGACCTGACCCCGCTGACCTACGCGTCCCTCCTGCCCCACCTGGACCTCGCTGCCCAGCCCCTGCTGCTGCTCATGCTCGCGCTGTACGACGCCGCGGTCGGCAACGGCCTGGGCCTTCCTCTCGACAACGAGCGGCTCAGCCGTACCCAGTTGTACGAGCGGCTGTTCACGGAGTTCGTTCGCCGCCAGGTCGTCAAGGACGGCCCGCTGCCCGCGACCGAGCAGACGGCGGCGGTCGACCGTGAGCTGCACCGCCTGTCGGTGATCGCTCTCGGGATGCTCCACCGTGGGGCCCAGGCCATCACCGGCGAGCAGGCGGACGGTGACCTGCGCGCGCTGGCCCCCGAGTCACCCGGGCGGGAGCCCCTCGGTGCCGAGCCGCTCTTCGGCCGTTTCTTCTTCGTCCATGAGGCGCAGGCCGTGGTGACCGACCAGCGCCTGCGCAGCTACGAGTTCCTGCACGCGACGTTCGGCGAGCACCTGGCGGCCCGGCTGATCGACGGGGCGTTGCGCCGCCTGGCGGAGTCCGGGAGCCAGGACGACGGTGAGCTGTACGCGCTCTTGTCCTTCACCCCGCTCACCGACCGGGACCAACTCCCACGGAACCTGGGCGACATGCTCGCTGCCTGGCCGGACGGCGAGGCCCGGGAAAGGCTGCCCGGCCTGCTGGCCGCCCGGTTCCGGCAGACGGAGTGGGGCAACCCCCACCGCACCGATCCGGGGCACGCGCCGACAACGGTCACCAGGACGTACCGGAACGCGGTGTACGAGGTGAATCTGCTGCTGATCACGGTGCTCGCGGCGGGCGAGGTGTACGCGTCGGCGTTCGTGGGGACCGGCGACCTGGTCGACGGCTGGCGGCGGCAGGTCTTGCTGTGGCAGTCGCAGCTGTCGTCCGAGTCCTGGGATCTGCTGTCCTCCGCACTGCACCCGGAGCGCTGCGAGCGGGACGGCAAGCCGGACCTGCGGATCAGTACCCGCCAGGCGCCGCTCCTCCATCACGAGCTGAACTGGCAACTGGGCGCCTTCGGCGGACAGTTGGGCTCGTCGCTCATGTTGCCGGAAGACGTCGCCCCGTCCGGCCTCTCGGGTACGGAAAGGCGGGTGATGTTCGTCGGCGACAGCGACGCCGAACTCCTGCTGCACGCCGTACACCCGCTCCTGCACCAGATGTCCGGCACGCTCCGGTCACACCTGCTGGACGCGGGCGGCTCCGTCCGCTCGGCGGCGCAGTCCCTCGTGGCCCTGCTCAGCCGGGACCGGTACGACACCCTGGCACTGCCCGACCTGTACCTCAGGTGTCTGCGTCACCTGGAGCATCTGACCGACCACGAACGAATCCGCTACCTGGAAGCCGTGGTCTGCCAGTTGAGGCACGACGCCGACATCTTGTCCGACGACGCGCTCCTCCACCTGGTGCTTCGCCTCGACGAGTCCCTCGGCGACGGGGGATTCGTCACCGCAGCGGCCCAGAGGGCGTTGCTGGACTTCATCCACTCCGTCGTGGGCAGGGGCGGCGGGATGCTGGCCGTGGAACTCGCCTCCCTCCAGGACACCATCTACCGCATCGAGCACGGCGACAAGGACAACGACCCCCTGGACCGCCTGCTCCGGCTGACCAAGGTCGGCCGGAGCAGCGGTACCTGGCTGCTCGTCGTGGGGCGGGGAAAGGCCGCCACGCCCCTCTTCGACGATGTCCTCGCGGGCCTCGACCTCACGATGGCCGCCGCCCGGCATCCGTCCGCCGTCATCGACCTCCTCCGCCTGGCCGCCGACCTCGGCCTGGACGACTGGCTGGCCGGAAACGCGGCCCGCCTCCTCGCCGCCCTGCCCGCCGAGGCCTTCGCCCTGCTCCGCCCCACCGACCTCCCCCACCTCCGGGCGGCGCTCCCGGAGGGCGCGTACGCCGCCGAGTTCGCCAGGCTGGAGCGGATCTGGCGGGGACCGGCCGTCACTCCTCCGGCGGAAACACTCCCTCCCCACTCCCCACCAGCGTGATCAGAATCGCCTCCACCGGACACCCCTCCGCCGCCTCCAGAATCGGCTCGCTCGCGTCCGTGTCCGCCTCCACCGGGTGGGACTGGCGGGCGGAGTCGAGGCGGAAGGCGTCGGGGGCGTGGTGGAGGCACTGGGCGGAGCCGATGCACACCGACCGGTCGACCTCGACGTGCCAGCGGTCGCCCATGTTCACGCCCCCGCCGGCAGGTGGATCATCTTGTGCTCCAGGTACGCGCCGTACCCCTCCGGGCCGAACTCCCGCCCCAGACCGGAGTTCTTGTAGCCGCCGAACGGGCCGAGCATGTCGAGGCTGAAGGTGTTGACCGAGTAGGTGCCGGTGCGGACCCGCCGTGCCACCTCGATGCCGTGCGCCACGTCCGCCGTCCACACGCTGCCGGACAGGCCGTAGTCCGAGTCGTTGGCGATCTTCACCGCCTCCTCCTCGTCGCCGTAGGGGAGCAGGCAGATCACCGGGCCGAAGATCTCCTCGCGGGCGATGCGCATGGCGTTGTGGACGTCGCCGAAGAGCGTCGGCTCGACGTACCAGCCGCGCTCCAGGCCCGCCGGCCGGCCGCCGCCGGTGAGGATCTTGGCGCCTTCCTCCTGGCCGATGCGGATGTAGTCGAGGTTGCGCTGCTGCTGGCGGCGGGCGACCAGCGGGCCGACCTGGGTGGCCGGGTCCAGCGGGTCGCCGACCTTCAGCGCGCTCGCGGCGGCGGCGAAGGCATCGGCGTACTCGTCGTAGCGGGCGCGCGGGACGAGGATGCGGGTCTGGGCGACGCACGCCTGACCGTTGTTCATCCAGGCCGCCGGGACGATCCCGGACACCGCCGCCTGCACATCCGAGTCCGGGAGAACGACCGCCGCCGATTTTCCGCCCAGCTCCAGTGTGACCCGGGTGAGATGGCGGGCGGCGACCTCCATCACGCGCTTGCCTGCCGCCACCGAGCCGGTGAAGGCGACCTTGTCGATGCCGGGGTGCCCGACCAGGTACTCGCTGACCTCACGGTCTGCGGGGAGGATCGACAGCACGCCCTGCGGCAGCCCGGCCTGCTGCGCGATCTCGCCCAGCAGATACGCGTCCAGCGGGGACTCCGGGGACGGCTTCAGTACGACCGTGCAGCCGGCCAGCAGCGCGGGCGCGAGCTTGGCGGCGGCCACGAACTGGGGGACGTTCCACGGCACCACGGCCGCGACGACGCCGACCGGTTCGCGCCGGACGAGGATCGGGCCGAGCACACCGTCCCGGCGCTCCTCGTACGTGTAGTCCCGCGCCACCCTGATCGCCGCGTCCCACACCATCATCGCGCCGAGCGCCTGGGCGAGGACGCTCCAGGAGTACGGGGAGCCGTTCTCCGAGGAGATCACCCGGGCGATCTCCTCGTGCCGGGCGGCGATGCCGTCCTTGATGCGGGTGACGACCTCGATCCGCTCCTCCAGTGTGGCCCGCGGCCAGGGCCCTTCGTCGAAGGCGCGGCGGGCCACGGCCACCGCCCGGTCGACGTCCTCCCGGGAGGCGTGCGGCACCCGGCCGATGACCTCCTCGGTGTGCGGCGAGATCACCTCGATGACGTCCTTGCCCGCGGGGTCGGTCAACTCCCCGCCGATGAACAGCTGTCCGTGTTCCACGAGCTCCGTCATGGCCGGCCGCCTCCCGCCGCGCGTAACTTTCTGACGCTGTGTCAGGAACTGATACCAGTTCTCGTTATAGTGGGCAATGGCCGTGGGGTGGAGGAGAGATGGCGACGACGTTCGAGCACGGCGGGGGCGTACGGTCCGTTCGGGTGCCCATCCCGGACAATCCCCTGGGGCACACTCTGGTCTACGTGGTGGAGACCGACCGGGGTCCCGTGCTCATCGACGCCGGGTGGGACGATCCCGGCTCCTGGGACACCCTCACGGCGGGGCTCGTGGCGTGCGGTACGGCGGTGACCGAGGTGTACGGCGTCGTCGTCACGCATCACCACCCGGACCACCACGGGCTGTCGGCGCGGGTGCGCGAGGCCTCCGGCGCCTGGGTGGCGCTGCACGCGGCCGACGCGGCGATCGTCCGCAGGACGCGTGAGACACGCCCCGAGCGGTGGTTCTCGTACATGGCGGCCAAGCTGACGGCGGCCGGAGCGCCCGACGGCCATGTGGCTCCCCTGCGCGCCCCACGCCCGCGGACCCTGCCCGGCCTGTCCCCGGCCCTCCCCGACCGGGACATCGTGCCCGGCGAACTCCTCGACCTGCCCGGCCGCCGGCTGCGCGCCGTCTGGACCCCGGGGCACACGCCCGGCCATGTGTGTCTCCACCTGGACGAGGAGCATCCCGCTCAACTGCCCGGAGCGGGCCGCCTGTTCAGCGGAGATCACCTGCTCCCCGAGATCACCCCGCACATCGGCCTGTACGAGGACCCCGACGACACGACAGTCACCGACCCCCTCGGTGACTACCTCGACTCGCTGGAGCGGATCGGCCGGCTCACCCCCGCCGAGGTGCTCCCCGCCCACCAGCACGCCTTCACCGACGCGCCGGGCCGGGTGCGGGCGTTGCTGGCCCACCACGAGGAACGGCTCCGCGGTCTGCTGCGCCTCCTCGCCGAGCCGCTCACGCCCTGGCAGCTGGCCGAGCGGATGGAGTGGAACCGGCCGTGGGAGCAGATCCCGTACGGCTCCCGGAACATCGCCGTCTCCGAGGCCGAGGCACATCTGCGGCGGCTGGTGAAGCAGGGGCGGGCGGAGCCGGTGGCGGGGAGCGAGCCGGTGGCGTACGTGGCGGTGTAGACCCTCGCTCGTTCGCTGCTTATTCGCTCGCGCTTCCGTCCGTACGCCTGTTAGACAGCCTCATGGATCCCTTGGAGCGGCTTCTGGCCGAGCGCGCCTGCGAGCGGCTGATCATCGACTTCGTCCACCGGCTCGACCTTGGTGAACCGGCCGCCGTGGCCGGGCTGTTCACCGAGGACGGGGTCTGGGAGTGGCCGCCGCCGGGTGGCGACGGGAGGCGGGCGCAGGGGCGGGAGGCGCTGCGGGAGTACTTCGGCTCCCGGCCCGCCGACCGGCTCTCGCGCCGGTTCATGTCCAACGTCCTCGTCACCGTGACCGGCCCGGACACGGCCACCGCTGTCTCGTACTTCGCGACCTACCGCGTCGACGGGTACGGCGGCGGCATCGTGCCCGCCGGGCCGCCCGTGCAGGTGGGGCAGTACGAGGACTCCTTCCGCCGGGCCGACGACGGCGGGTGGCTGCTGGCCCACCGGGTGCTGCGGCTGCCCTTCGGCGGGCCCACTCCCCAGGCGGGGAAAGCTAGTTGAGACCGGCGGCCCGGCGTTCCTCCTCGCTCAGCGGCGGGCCGGACAGCGGGCCTTTGCGCGGGCCGAGGGCGATGTTCCAGAGCATGTCGGGGGCGAACAGCCGGGCCGCCGGGGTCTTCAGGCTCATCACGTCCAGCAGGCCGCGCAGGGCGCGCGGGTTCTCCGAGCCCGCGGCCACGGCCTGGTCGACGTAGCGGCTGAGCATCCGCTCCACGAGGGTGGGCGGCTCGGGCGTGGCGCCGGGGTAGGAGGCGTCCTGGCCGACGGCGAGGTTCCAGGCGTTGCCCACCGGGCGGGCGACCGCGCGCTGGATACGGCGGGCGGTGCCGGGGGCGGTGGGGCCGTGGCGGTCGAGGACCCGGCCGAGGACGATCGCGCTCTGGGCGGCGACGGTCAGACCGTGGCCGTAGACCGGGTTGTAGCCGGCGACAGCGTCCCCGATGACCGCGAAGCCCTCCGGCCAGGACCGGGCGTTCTCGTAGTAGCGGCGGCGGTTGGCGGTGCTGCGGGTGGTCACCGGGTCGGTCAGCGGCTTCGCCTGCGCGAGGAGCCGGCCGATGACCGGGTCGGTCAGGCCGGTGAGCGCGAAGTGCTCGAACGCGTCGGGGTCGGCGGTCGGCTGCCCGCCCCGGGTGCCGGAGAGCGTGACCAGCCAGCGGTCGCCCTCGATCGGTACGACGACCCCGCCGCGCCCGGGTGCCTCGCGCGGGTCGGCCTGGACGTTGACCACCGGGTAGCGGCGGCCGAGGGTGCCGTCGGGGGCCGCGTAGAGGCGGCTGGCGTAGGCGACGCCCGCGTCGACCACGCGTTCCTGGACCGGGGCGTGACCCAGTGCGCGCAACCACTTGTCGGCCTGCGAGCCGCGCCCGCTCGCGTCGATCACGAGGTCGGCGTCCAGCGGGGTGTCCCTGCCGTCCACGCGCACGCCGGTCACCCGGTCGCGCCCGCCGGCCAGGCCCGCCGCCCGGGTGCCGTCGAGCAGGGTGATACCGGGCCGGGCGAGGACGTTCGCGCGGATCACCGCGTCCAGCAGGTCCCGGCTGCACACGATCAGGTGGTGCCGGGAGTCGGTGAATCGCCGGAACCACTGCCCGGAGGGCGCCTTGCTGACCAGGTCGCTCATCACCCCGACGAGTCCGGCGCCCTGACCGGTCAGCTCCTCGGTGAGGCCCGGCAGCAGCTCCTCCATCGCGGCCACCCCGCCCGACCACAGCAGATGGGCGTGGCGGGCCTGGGGCAGGCCCTTGCGGGGTTCGGGGCCCGCGGGCAGCCGGTCGGCCTCCACGACGGTCACCTCGTGGAAGCGGGTGGCGAGCACGGACGCGGCGAGCATGCCGGCCGTACTGCCGCCGATGACGACCGCTCTGCGGCGGGCGGTGCGTATGTCAGCGGCTGTGTCAGGCATGTGCGGTGAGACCTTCCATGGCGGCCGCCTGCCGGCGGAACCTGTCGATGACCGGCGCGTGGAACCGCAACGCGTGTGCGATGGACTCCAGTTCGCTGTCGGAGAGACCGGACGCGGGCGCGTGGTGCCCCGACTGCCCCTCCCCGGTGGGAGGTTCGGCTTCCGCTGCCGGGAGGTGCAGCAGGTCGGCCGCGATCAGGATGTCCACCGCCCCGGCGATGCCCCGCGCCTCGGCATCCGGGTGGCCCGCCGCCGCGGCCGCCGTACGGACCCGTTCGCGGCGCACCGCGCTGAGGTGGGGGGCCAGTTTGAGGAGGCCGTCGTTGATGGCGGCGCGGCGCAGTTCGAGGCGGAGGGCGGCGCCGCTGACCCGGCCGGTCGCGGGGGCCGCCGGGGCGGTGACCGTCAGCATGGTCTGCCACAGCGGCCGCAGCCGGCGGTGGGTGCGCACGAGACGCCGGCGCTCCTCGGCCACCGGACCGGCCTGCCCGGCGATGAACCCCGTGGCGACCAGGAGCGCCTCGGCCATGGCGAACGGCGGGGCGACGTACGTCGACAGCCAGTCCCAGTCACGCCCGCTCCACCGGGCACCGATCGCGGCGATCTTGGCGACGTCGAAGACGAACCCGAGGGCGTAGGCGACCTGCAGGAAGATCACGGCCCGGCGCAGCCAGGTGTCCTCGACCTCCTTGTA
Source organism: Streptomyces camelliae (assembly GCF_027625935.1). Lineage (NCBI taxonomy): Bacteria > Bacillati > Actinomycetota > Actinomycetes > Kitasatosporales > Streptomycetaceae > Streptomyces > Streptomyces camelliae. Next base: position 6,416,540 of record NZ_CP115300.1, on the reverse strand, counting down.
CCAGGCCCACAGCATGCCGGCCGCGACCAGCGCGGACACCATGTGCGCGACCAGGTACAGCATCCCGAACTCGCGCATCCAGGGCGTGTTGGCGTAGTAGGTGTCGAGGTCGCGCAGCCGCTCCACGTGATGGTCGCCGAGCAGGAACGTCGTCCACAGGCCCGCGATGATGGCCGTGTACGCCATCCACACCAGCCGGGTGCGCCGGCGGCGGACCGGGGACGGGGGTTCGCGCCAGGTGATGATGAGCCACAGGCAGGCGCCGCAGTACGCGGTGAGCAGCGAATACACCCACACGCCCGCGAAGTTGGGGATGCCGGTGAACTGGTTGAGGCGGTGCAGGTTGGCCGGCGGGAGCGAGGCGAAGACGATCGCGCCGATGCCGAGCAGCAGCGCGGTGGCCCGCAGGATGGGGTCCTGCCAGGCGCGGCGCAGCAGCGGAAGCTTGATCACGAACGCCACGGCGAGCAGGGCACCCGGGACCGCGTACGCGGCGAAGGTGCCGGAGATGTCCCAGCGCATCAGGGTCCGCCGATGTTGCCCAGGGAGGACGACAGGCGGCCGGTGAGGGTGTCCTGGGTGGTCCGGCCGGCGGCCGCGCCGGGCCCGACGACCTTGGAGAACTTCGCGGCGAGCCGCAGCCCGCACTCCTCGGCCTCCCACTCGGCCGCGGCGGCGGCAGCGGTGGCGGCCGGGGACCGGGTGGCCATGGCGACCACCTGGCCCCAGGGGATCTCCTCGCCCCCGGAGCAACCGCTCCCGGAACGGGCACCCCCGGAACAGGCGCCCCCGGAGCAGTCGTTCATGGAGCAGTCGGTCATGGTGGCGTACCGGGAGAGCAGCCGGCGCGCGGCGGCCGGCGGCCCGGCCGGGTGGTGCACGTCGAGGGTGCCGTAGTGGATGTGGCCGATCTCGTGCCCGGCGATGACGAACTTGTGCGGGTCGGGGGCGCGGTTCTCGACCACGACGATGTACTGCTCGTCCATCGCCAGCGTGACCCCGGAGACGTCCAGGCCGGGCGGGAAGGTGACGAACTTCAGCCGGACGGGGCGGTCCAGCTGGGGGCTGAGCGTGGCGCACAGCGCGTGCAGGAAGGCCTCGGCCCCGGTCGGCCCGGTGAGGGTGCGGGCGGTGTCGCGCACCAGCCGGTCGAGGAAGCGCTTGGGCGACCTGGAGGACTTCACCGGGCAGCGTCCCCCGCCCGCTCCGAGGAGATGATCATCTCGGCCAGGTCGGCGAGGGTGGCCAGCTGGCGGGCGTTCATCTGCGGGGCCCGCGCGGCGAGCCGCACCAGCCCGCTCTCGCGCAGCCGCAGCAGCGGGTCCGCCTCGGCCTCCAGTGCCTGGAGCACCGGCTGCAACGCCTCGTGCAGGGCCTCCGGTTCGTCGGCCGTGAAGAAGCCGGCCGGCAGCCCGAAGAACCGGCGCAGCCGGTCGGTGTGCTCCAGGCCCGGCATCCCGCTCTTGCGCCACTCGCTCAGCCACTGCCTGCTGGTGCCGGCGATCCTGGCCAGCTCGTCCAGCGAGTACCGCTTGCCGTCGGGCCGGCGCCGCGTCTCGCGGATGAAGTCCAGTCGCTGGCGCACCCGTCCGGACAGACAGGTCTCGGGCGCCCGCCCGCCGCCGAGCAGTTCCACGACGACGCCGACGGGGATGCCGGTGCGATGGGAGAGGTCGGCCACGTCGAGGGCCTCCGGCAGCCGGCCCGAGCGACCGGTCAACTCCCCCAGTCTGGCCAGGATTTCGGCCAGCGAGGTGTAGGCGTCACTCACCGAGGTCCCCCCATGAGCGTGTGTCGTCCGTTCGGTGACTGGGCGACTGGACGAGAGGCGAGGCTACCCGGTCGTCCGTGCGCCGACCAGAGCTGACAACCCTCCCTGCCCAAGAAGGCAGGAATAGTTGACAGTTGACGGAGCGGTGGGTGAGGATCACGACACAGAGAGCAAGCTTTCGACCCACCCCGGGTGCCGCCTATGGGGGAGCGGCACCCGGGGTGTTCCGCCGTCCCGACCGCCTGACCAGCGAAGGTGATGCGCCGATGCAGCAGCCCGTCCTTGTGCTCGGGGCCGGCCCCGCCGCGTACGAGGTCCCGCTGGAGCGGATCGCCGGGATCCGGCCGGTGATCCTGGTCGACACCGCCGTACCCGACTGGGCGCGCCCCTTCCTGTCCGGCCACCTCACGGCCGACCCGGAGCGGGAGGCGCGGACGGCGGAGACGATCGTGCGGTACGCCGACCGGCAGCCCGTCGCGGGCGTGCTGACCTGGACCAGGAAGCATCTGCGCACCGCCGCGCGGATCACCGGGTATCTCGGCCTGCCGGGCCTGTCGTACGAGACGGCGGCGGCCTGCGCGGACCCCGTGGCGGCACGGGACCGGCTGGCCCGGCACGGGGTGATCCCGGACGAGTCCGGCGATCCCGACGGCCCGCTGGTCTCCGCCGAGACCGTCGTCCTGGACGACGAGGTCCGCATCGCCGCGCTCACCCGTACGACGCCCGGGGCGCCCGGCGGCCTGCCGGTACGGCATTCCGTCCACGCCCACGACGGGTTGCTGCACAACCGCTTCCTGCGCCAGACCGTCGAACGGGCGGTACGGGCCCTGGGCCTCACCCACACCGTCGCGCACGTGGGACTGCGGCTCACCGGGCGGGGGCCCCGGGTCACCGGGGTCGCGCCGTATCTGCCGGGTGATCTGATCCCCTGGCTGGTGGAGCGGGCGACCGGGGTGGACCTGGCGGAGGTGGCACTGGCGATGGCGTGCGGGACGGTGGTCGACGCGGTGCCCTGGCGGGAGCGGGCCGCCGCGATCCGCTTCGCGGAATCGGCCGACGGGCGGTCGTACTGGGTGGCGGAGGGCGAGGACGCGGCGGCCTGCGACCGGGCGCTCGGGGCTGCCTGAGGTATGCCCACAGCCGCCCCTCAGCTCTCGGAAGGCTGCCGGTAAGGTGGCGGGGTCGTCATCACACCCGTACAGGGGGAAGCCGGTGCAATTCCGGCGCTGACCCGCAACCGTGAACCACCTGAAAGGTGGTGAGCCGGACTGCCCCGGACGGGACGTTGACCGGCTCACGTGCGTCGGCGGCCCGCCGCGCACGGCACCGTCGAGGTCTACGGAGCCGAGCCGCCCGGGGGTCCCCGCGCGCTGCCCGGCTCCCCGCAGGAGAGGCAGTCGCCGACCATGAACGTCCGCCGCAGCGCCGCGGCTCTCGCCGCCGTAGGCGTGCTGGCCGCCGCCGCGCCCGCCACGGCCGCCGGGCCGTCCCCGTCGCCCAAGGTCGCGCTCCCGTCCGGGCTCTACGGCACCTCCGACCCGACCTACGACGGTGTGTGGCGCCAGTCGCTGACGCTGATCGCCCAGCGCACGGCCGGCTACGAGCCCGCCGCGAAGGCCGTGGACTGGCTCGCCGGCCAGCAGTGCGCGAACGGCGCCTTCGCCGCGTTCCGTGCCGCCCCGGACCGGGCCTGCGACAGCAAGGTCATGGTGGACACCAACAGCACGGCCGCCGCCGTACAGGCGCTGAAGGCGGTCGGCGGGCACGGGGCCGCGGTCGGCAAGGCCGTGGACTGGCTGAAGTCCGTGCAGAACAAGGACGGCGGCTGGGGCTACTCCCCGGGCGGGGCCAGCGACACCAACTCCACCTCGGTCGTCATCGGCGCGCTGGCCGCCGTCGGCACGGACCCGGCGGACGTCCACCAGGCGGGCAGGTCCCCGTACGACCTGCTGGCCGCCATGTCCGTCCCCTGCGGCCAGGTCGGCGGCGGTGGCCTCGCCTACCAGCCGGACAAGAAGGGCACGCTGTACGCCAACGCGGACGCCGGGGCGGCGGGCGTGCTGGGTGCGCTCGGCAAGGGGTTCGTGACGACGGCCGGCAAGGCGCCCGCCACCAGCGCGTGCGTCACCGCCAAGCACCTCACCCCGGCGCAGATCGCGGACAACGCGGGCGCGAACCTCGCGTCGGTCGTCGCGCGGAGGGGTCACCTGACGTCCACGCTGCCCGGCACCATGGACCAGCCGGACTACGGCAACACGGCGGACACGGTCGTCGCGCTCGCCGCCGACGGGCGCGTCGGGCAGGCGCTGCAGACGTACACCTGGCTGGAGCACAACGCCACTCGCTGGGCCGAGCAGAGCGGCCCGGCCGCCTACGCCCAGCTGATCCTGGCCGCGCACGCGGTCGGCGCGCAGCCGGGTGACTTCGGCGGCACCAGCCTGGTCCGGTCCCTCAACCAGCTGGGCCCGGCCCCGAGCATGCCCTCCGCCGGGCACGAGACCAAGAAGTCCGGGAAGTCCGACGGCGGTTCGGCGTTCGGCGTGTGGTGGTTCGTCGGTGTCTGCCTCGTCGCGGGCATCGGCATCGGCTTCCTGCTGAGCGGTCGGAAGAAGTCGCAGCTGTGACGGCCGTCCGCCGGGCCGCGGGTCTGCTGTCGGCCGCGCTCGCCGTGCTGGTGGGCACGGTGGCCCCGGCACACGCCGCGGGCTACCGCTACTGGTCCTTCTGGGAGCGCACCGACGGCCACTGGACATACGCGACGCAGGGGCCGTCGATCGTCCGCCCCGACGACGGTACGGTCCAGGGCTTCCGTTTCGCGGTCAGCGCGGACTCGGCCGACGCGAGCCGGCCCCGCGGCACGGCGGACTTCGCCACGATCTGCGCGTCCACGCCGGCCAAGGCGGGGACGAAACGGGTGGCGCTCGTCCTCGACTTCGGCACCCCGGCGGACGCCCCCTCCGGCGAGACCCCGCCGGCGGGCCGAACGGCCTGCGCCCGCGTCCCCGCCGACGCGACGACGGCCGACGCCCTGGCCGCCGTCGCCCCGCCCCTGCGCTACGACACCAACGCCCTGCTGTGCGCCATCGCGGAGTATCCAGGAAAGGGGTGCGGAGACCAGGTCTCGGGCACGCTGAAGGCAAGCCCCGCGAAGGAAAAGAACGGTGGCTCGGGCAGCGGGCCTTCGCTGGGGTTGCCGATCGGCGCGGGGGTGGTGGCCTTGCTGGCGGGGGCGGCGGTGTGGCAGGCACGGCGGCGCCGGAATGCCTAGCAGCAGCTGCCGCAGCCTGCGGGCAGTCGTGCCGCTTGGGGCGGCACGGGTGGGCGCAGGCGGCACCCGGCCAGCGCCGGCAAGCGACCCAACCCGCCGTCCAGCGGCAACACCGCGCACCCCGCGAACGCCGGCCGGCGAACCGACCCCCACCCGGTACCGGAACACCCTGCACCCCGGCGCCTGGTGGCTCTGGGCCCTCTCCCTCGGTACCGCCGCCACCCGCACCACCAACCCCCTCCTCCTCAGCCTCCTCATCTCCGCGTCGGCGTACGTCGTAGCGACGCACCGCTCCCCCACCCCCGCCGCCCGCTCCTACCCGGCGTTCGTGAAACTCGCCCTCGGTGTCCTCCTCATCCGCCTCCTCTTCGCGGTGGTGCTGGGCTCCCCCATCCCCGGCACCCACACCCTGCTCACCCTCCCCGAAGTCCCGCTCCCCCACTGGGCGCAGGGCATCCGGCTGGGCGGGAAGGTCACGGCCGAAGCCTTGCTCTTCGCCGCGTACGACGGCCTGAAGCTCGCCACCCTGCTGATCTGCGTCGGCGCGGCGAACGCCCTCGCCAGTCCCCACCGGCTGCTCAAGGCCCTCCCCGGCGCGCTGTACGAGACCGGCGTGGCCGTCGTCGTCGCCCTCACCTTCGCGCCGCATCTCGTCGCCGACGTCCAGCGGCTGCGCGCCGCCCGCCGGCTGCGCGGGCGCCCGGACCGGGGGCTGCGCGGTCTGCTCCAGGTCGGGCTGCCGGTCCTGGAGGGCGCGCTGGAACGCTCGGTCGCGCTCGCCGCCGCGATGGAGGCCCGGGGTTACGGCCGCAGCGCCGAAGTCCCCGCCCGGGTCCGCCGTACGACGGCCGCGCTCACCCTCGGCGGCCTGCTGGGCGTGTGCGCCGGAACGTACGGGCTGCTCACCGCGGAGGGCGGCACGTACGGGGTGCCGGTGCTGCTCGCCGGGGTCGCCGCCGCGCTCGCGGGCCTGAGGCTGGGCGGCCGGCGCTCCCTGCGCACCCGGTACCGTCCCGACCCGTGGGACGCTCGGGCCTGGCTGGTGGCCGGGTCCGGTGCCGCCGTCGCCGCGCTGCTCACGCTCGCCTCGGCCCGCGATCCGCAGTCCCTGCACCCGGGAGTCGTTCCCCTGGTCGCACCGACCCTGCCCCTCTGGCCGGCGGCGGCGATCCTTCTCTCCCTCCTGCCCGCCTTCGTCGTACCCAAGGACCCCAAGGAGCCGTCGTGATCCGCTTCGAGGATGTCAGCGTGACGTACGAGGGCGCGGCCGAACCCAGCGTCCGGGGCGTCGGCTTCGAGGTGCCGGAGGGCGAACTCGCGCTGCTCGTCGGCCCGTCCGGGGTCGGCAAGTCGACGGTGCTGGGCGCGGTGAGCGGACTGGTACCGCACTTCACCGGCGGCACTCTGCGCGGGCGCGTCACGGTCGCCGGCCGTGACACCCGTACCCACAAGCCGCGCGAACTCGCCGACGTGGTCGGCACGGTGGGCCAGGACCCGCTCACCCATTTCGTCACGGACACGGTCGAGGACGAACTCGCCTACGGCATGGAGTCGTTGGGCCTGGCCCCGGCGGTGATGCGGCGCCGGGTCGAGGAGACCCTGGACCTGCTGGGCCTGGCGGGCCTGCGCAACCGTCCCATCGCCACTCTCTCCGGCGGCCAGCGCCAGCGCGTCGCGATCGGCTCGGTCCTCACGCCGCACCCCCAGGTCCTGGTCCTGGACGAACCGACCTCAGCCCTGGACCCGGCCGCGGCCGAGGAGGTCCTGGCGGTCCTCCAGCGCCTGGTCCACGACCTCGGCACGACGATCCTGATGGCCGAACACCGCCTTGAGCGTGTCCTTCACTACGCCGACCGGGTCGTACTCCTCCCGGCCCCGGGCGAACCGCCGGTCGTCGGCACCCCGCCGGAGGTGATGGCCGTCTCCCCCGTCTTCCCCCCGGTGGTGGACCTGGGCCGCCTGGCCGGCTGGTCCCCGCTTCCCCTGACAGTGAGAGACGCCCGCCGCAGGGCAGGTGACCTGCGAGAGCGACTTGCTGCCGCAGCCGCGGACAGCGAACCCACCGCAGCTGCGGGCAACGAACCCGCCGCAGCCGCGGACAGCCATCCCGCCGTAGCTGCGGGCAGTCGTGCCGCTGGGGCGGCACGGGTGGGCGGTGGGGGTCCCCCCGCGCGAGCGCAGTCGAGCGTGGGGGAGGCACCCCGCAAGCGCGGGCAAGCGACCCAACCCCCGGCCGGCACCGGCACAGGGCGCCGTTTCCGTCGCCGGACCGCCCTCACCCCGGAACCCCCGCAGCCGCACATCGCCGACATCCGCTCCCTCTCCCTCCGCCGAGACCACATAACCGCCCTGCGCCACATAGACCTCACCCTCACCCCCGGCGAAACCCTCGCCCTCATGGGCCGCAACGGCGCCGGAAAGTCCACCCTGCTCGGCTCCCTCGTCGGCCTGCTGCCCCCCACCACCGGCAGCGTCACCGTCGGCGGGGTCACACCCCACCGCACCGCGCCCCCCGACCTCGTACGCCGGGTGGGCCTGGTCCCCCAGGAACCGCGGGACCTGCTCTACGCCGACACGGTCGCCGAGGAGTGCGCGGCGGCCGACCGGGACGCCCGCGCCGAGCCCGGTACCTGCCGGACCCTCGTCTCCACGCTCCTGCCGGGCATCACCGACGACACCCATCCGCGCGATCTCTCCGAGGGGCAGTGCCTGGCGCTCGCCCTGGCCGTCGTCCTCACCGCCCGCCCGCCTCTCCTCCTGCTCGACGAACCGACCCGCGGTCTGGACTACGCGGCCAAGGCCCGCCTGGTGAGCGTGCTGCGCGGGCTCGCCGCCGAGGGGCACGCGATCGTGCTGGCCACGCATGACGTGGAGCTGGCGGCCGAGATCGCGGACCGGGTGGTGCTGCTCGCCGAGGGGGAGGTCATCGCCGACGGGCCGACGGCACAGATCGTCGTCTCCTCGCCGTCCTTCGCCCCGCAGGTGACGAAGATCCTCGCCCCCCAGCAGTGGCTCACCGTGGCCGAAGTGCGCGAGGCCCTCGTATGAGGGAGCCCCGGCCGAAAGCCCGTCTGCACGCCATCGCCCTCGGCCCCCGTTCCCTCGCCGCCCTCGCCCTGGTCAGCGCGGTCGGCGTCGTCGCCTTCGGCTGGCCCTTCCTCGCTCCGCCCACCTCGCGGCTGAGCGCCCACGCCCAGGACGCGCCCTGGCTCTTCGCGGGCCTGCTCGTCCTGCTGGTCGCGGTCGTGGCGGCGACGATCTCGGAGTCGGACCTGGGGCCGAAGGCCGTGGCCATGCTGGGCGTGCTGGCCGCGACCGGGGCGGCGCTGCGGCCGATCGGCGCGGGGACGGCCGGGATCGAGCCGATGTTCTTCCTGATGGTGCTCAGCGGGCGGGTTCTCGGGCCGGGCTTCGGCTTCACGCTCGGCTCCGTCACGATGTTCGCGTCCGCCCTGCTCACCGGCGGGGTCGGGCCGTGGCTGCCGTTCCAGATGCTGTCGATGGGCTGGTTCACGATGGGGGCCGGGCTGCTGCCGGGGCCGGTGCGGCTGCGGGGCAGGGGCGAGCTGCTGCTGCTCGCCGGCTACGGCTTTCTCGCCTCCCTCGCCTACGGCACCGTCATGAACCTCGCCGGCTGGCCCTTCCTCTCCGCCGCCGCCTCGGACATCTCCTTCGACGCCCACGCCTCCGTCCCCGCCAACCTGGCCCGTTTCCTCGCGTACTGCCTGGCCACCTCGCTCGGCTGGGACCTGGGCCGGGCCGGCTGCACGGTGGTGCTGACCCTCTTCCTCGGCCCGGCGGTGCTGCGCGCGCTGCGCCGGGCCACCCGGCGGGCCGCCTTCGAGACCGCGGTCACATTCGACGCCCGGGAACCCTCACTCGACGGATACGACACCTCACGGAGCGGCACCGGGGCGGTGAAGCACCCCACATGACGCAGGTCACCTACGAGCCGGGGCCGTAGGGTCATATGTCCGATACATCCATCAGTGCACCCCTTCCGACCTGCGCATTGAGAGCCAGGTCACAGAGCCGAAGTTCCCCGCGGATCCGGCCACAACTAGTAAAAGGGGTCATTGCGGACGGCTTTCAGGCCTGCTTCTCTGGACGACGTCGCCAGGCGCCACGAGCCCACCCGGGCCAGGGCGCCGACGTATGCGGCCATCGCACGAACGGTGTCCAGGCATACGGGCGAGCCCGTGTCCCCAACGCAAGAGGTTCTCTGTGTCCGTCTCTTTCATCCGTCGCATCGCTTCCCCGAAGAAGGCCCTCACCACCGCCGCCGTGGCCGCCGCCACCGCCGGTCTGGCCCTGACCGCGGCGCCCGCCCAGGCCGCCACGCAGGCCTCCGCCTCCTCCGCCCAGGCGATCGCGCACAAGATGATCCCGGACGCCGCGCAGTTCAACGCGTTCAGCAAGATCGTCTCGCATGAGAGTGGCTGGAACCCCTCCGCCACCAACAGCTCCTCCGGCGCCTACGGCCTGGTCCAGGCCCTGCCTGCCTCGAAGATGTCGTCCGCCGGCTCCGACTGGAAGACCAACCCGGCCACCCAGATCAAGTGGGGCCTGGACTACATGAACTCCCGCTACGGCAGCCCGGTCAAGGCCTGGAACTTCTGGCAGGCGAACGGCTGGTACTGAGCCGCACCCTCCGCGCCACGGCGCCCCCATCACGCTTCCGCACCCTCGCCCTTCGCTCGGCGGGGGTGCGCGCGTATGTACGGGACGCCGATCCCGCACCCGTGGTGAAGTGGTCCCCATGACCACGGCATCGCAAGCGGGGACACCGGCACCGGATCCGGAGATGCGCGGGCTGCGGCTGGTGATCGTGCTGCTGGCCCTGACGGTGGTGAGCGGGCTGATCGACGCCGTCAGCTATCTGGGCCTGGGCCGGGTGTTCACCGCGAACATGACCGGCAATGTCGTCGTCCTGGGCTTCGCGGCGGCCGGTGCGCCCGGCTTCTCCGTCCCGCACACCGCCACCTCGCTGGGCTGCTTCCTGCTGGGCGCGGTGACCGGCGGCCGGCTGGCGGCCCGCTACAGCGGAGGCTCGCGCCGCGCCTGGGCCCGTCTCACTCTCGCGGCGGAGGCGGTCCTGGTGGCCGTGTCGGCCGTGGTCGCCTTCGCGTGGCCGCACGCCACCGGCACGGTCTACGCCCTGATCGCCCTGACCGGCTATGCGATGGGCCTGCGCAACGCCACGGTCCGCAAGCTGCGCATCCCCGATCTGACGACCACCGTCCTGACCATGACCCTGACCGGCCTGGCCTCGGAGTCCCGCTTCGGCGACGCCACCAGCCGCCGCGAGCCACGCCGTACGGCCGCGGTGCTCGCCATGCTCGCCGGTGCCTGTCTGGGCGCGTGGCTGGTCCTCCACCACGGCCTCGGCATCCCGCTGGCGCTCGCGGCGGCGGTCTCGGCCGTGCTGGCGCTGGTGGCGTCGGGGAAGGAGTGACCGGCCCACTCAGGAGGTGGTGACCGGCCCACTCAGGAGGTGGTGACCGGTCCACTCAGGAGGTGGTGACCCGGAGTTCCTTCACGCCGTTGATCCACGCCGAGCGCAGCCGCCGGGGTTCGGCGGCCAACCGCAGGCCGGGCATGGCGTCGGCGACGGCGTTGAAGATCAGGTCGATCTCCAGGACGGCGAGGGACTTGCCGAGGCAGAAGTGGGGGCCGCCCCCGCCGAAGCCGAGATGCGGGTTGGGGTCGCGGGTGATGTCGAAGGCGTCGGGATCGGTGAAGACCTCCGGGTCGTGGTTGGCGGAGGCGTAGAAGAGCCCGACCCGGTCGCCCTTCGCTATCCGCACCCCGCCCAGCTCGGTGTCCTGGGTGGCCGTCCGCTGGAAGGCGTTGACCGGGGTCGCCCAGCGCACTATCTCCTCGGCCGTCGTCCCCGGCCGCTCCCGCCGGAACAACTCCCACTGCTCGGGGTGGGTCAGGAACGCGTGCATGCCGTGCGTGATCGCGTTCCGGGTCGTCTCATTGCCCGCGACCGCCAGCATCAGCACGAAGAAGCCGAACTCGTCGGAGTTCAGGTTGCCTTCGTCCTCCGCCGCCACCAGGGTCGTCACGATGTCGCGGGCCGGGCACTGCTTGCGCTCGGCGGCCATGTTCATGGCGTAGGCGATGATCTCGGCGGCCGACTCGGCGCCGACCTCCTCCGTGATGGCGTACTCGGGGTCGTCGTAGGCGATCATCTTGTTGGACCAGTCGAAGATCTTGGACCGGTCCTCCTGCGGGACCCCGATCAGCTCGGCGATGGCCTGAAGGGGCAGTTCGCAGGCGACCTCGGTGACGAAGTCGAAGGGCCCGGAGCGGTCGCGCGCGGCCGCGACGATGGCCGCGGCACGGGCCCGGAGCCGGTCCTCCAGGGCGCGGATGGAACGTGGCGTGAAGCCCCGCTGCACGATCTGCCGGACGCGCGTATGTTCCGGGGGATCCATGTTGAGCAGGATGAGGCGCTGGGCGTCGATCGCGTCGCGCTGGATGTGCTCGTTGAAGCGGATGATCGCGGTGTTGAGGGTGGAGGAGAAGAGTTCGGGGTGCGTGGAGACGTACTTGACGTCCGCGTGCCGGGTCACGGCCCAGTAGCCGGTGTCGGCGAAGCCCGCGATGCCCTGCGGCTGCGGGATCCAGCGGACCGGCTCGGCGCGGCGCAGCTCGGCGAACTCCGGCAGGGGCACGCGGTGGTGGAGCAGGTCGGGGTCGGTGAGGTCGAACCCGTCGGGCAGCGCTGGACAGGGCATCGGTGACTCCCAGCCATCCGGCAGTTAACTGACGGTCCATCAGTAAGTGTCCGTGAACGTAGTAACGGGTTCTACAAGTCGCAAGGGGTACGACGCCCCCAATCGGTGCGGAAGTCGTGCAGATCGAGCCCTTGGCGCCTGCAAGACCCTTGCGGTGATGGACGTCACGTCAGCAGACTGCTGGGCAGAACTGGTACGCGTTCTAGTTCTGGCACGTTCCGGAGGAGAGCCCGTCGGAGAGCCCTCGGAGAGGACCCGCACCCATGGCCGCCGAACCCGTCATCGTCGAAGCCGTCCGCACCCCGATCGGCAAGCGCGGCGGCGCGCTCGCCAACCTGCACCCCGCCTATCTCCTGGGCGAGACCTACCGTGAACTCCTCGGCCGCACCGGCATCCCCGCCGACGCGGTCGAGCAGATCGTCGGCGGCACGGTCACCCACGCCGGCGAACAGTCCATGAACCCCGCGCGCACCGCCTGGCTGACCATGGGCCTGCCCTACGAGACGGCCGCGACGACCGTCGACTGCCAGTGCGGCTCCTCCCAGCAGGCCTCGCACATGGTGGCCAACATGGTCGCGGGCGGGGTCATCGACGTCGGCATCAGCTGCGGCGTCGAGGCCATGTCCCGGGTCCCGCTGGGGTCGGGTTCGAAGCACGGCCCCGGCAAGCCGTTCCCGGACGAGTGGAACGTCGACCTGCCGAACCAGTTCGAGGCGGCGGAGCGGATCGCCCGGCACCGGGGGCTGACGCGGGAGGACGTGGACGCGCTGGGGTTGAGGTCCCAGGAGCGGGCGGCGCTGGCCTGGGCCGAGGAACGCTTCAAGCGGGAGACGTTCGCCGTGCAGGTGCCGACGACGGAGGAGGAGCAGTACGCCGGTCAGGGCATGTGGCGGCTGGTCGACAAGGACGAGGGGCTGCGGGACACGTCCATGGAGGCGCTGGCCGGCCTGAAGCCGGTCATGCCGACGGCGGTCCATACGGCGGGCAACTCGTCGCAGATCTCGGACGGGGCCGCGGCCATCATGTGGGCGTCCAAGCGGATGGCCCGGGCGCTGAAGCTGAAGCCGAGGGCAAGGATCGTCGCCCAGGCCCTGGTGGGCGCCGACCCGCACTTCCATCTGGACGGCCCGATCGACGCGACGCGGGCGGTGCTGGGCAAGGCGGGGATGACGTTGAAGGACATCGACCTCGTGGAGATCAACGAGGCGTTCGCGTCAGTGGTGTTGAGCTGGGCCCAGGTCTTCGAACAGGACCTGGACAAGGTCAACGTGAACGGCGGTGGGATTGCGTTGGGTCACCCGGTCGGGGCGACCGGGGCCAGGTTGATCACCACCGCCCTGCACGAACTGGAGCGCGCGGACAAGGAGTTCGCGCTCATCACGATGTGTGCGGGCGGTGGGCTGGCCACCGGGACGATCATTCAGCGGTTGTAGAGGCCCAGTTCACGAAGGTGGTGAAGACGGCGGGATCGAGGGTGAGGATCGGTCCCGCCGGGGTCTTGGAGTCGCGGATGGCGAGGGTGGCGCAGGGGGTGTCGGCGATCTCTACGCAGTTGCCGGTGTAGTCGCTGCTGTACGACGACTTACGCCAGGCGAGCGGGCCGAGCGGCGCACACTCGACGCATTCGCCGCCCTGGTCGCTGCTGTAGCTGGACTTACGCCACATGCTCTCCATAGCGGTCCTCCATCACCTCTCGGATCAGCCCCGCCGAGTCCTTGATCGAGAGCGCGGCGGCTCGTAGATGATCGTAACGGAGCGAGCAGTCCTTGACGGTGTCCGGGTTGGCGGTCGTATGCGCGCTCCCGTAGCCCTCGGTGTAGACGATGGTCGGATCGCTGGCGGAGCGGAAGAGGGTGAACGAGCCTGTTAGTCCCGCGTGGGCCCCGGCCGAAAACGGCAGCACCTGGACGTTGATCAGCGGGTTGTTCTCGAAGGTCAACAGGTGGGCCAGTTGACCGCGCATGACCTCCGGCCCACCGATCCCCTGCCTCAGCGCGGCCTCGCTGAGGACCATCCAGAAGACCGGCGGCTCCTCCTTGTCGAAGATGCACTGGCGGGCCAGCCGTACGGCGGAGCGGTCGTCGAGGCCGGTGTCGTCCAGCGCGCCGAGCACCGCACGTACATAAGCCGGAGTCTGCAACAGCCCGTGGATCATGCCCATCTGGAACGTACAGATCTCCGCCGCCCGCACCTCCAACTCCGCCACCTGCTGAAACCAAGCCGGGAGTTGGCTTCGCATCACCAGCGGATGCAACCGCGTCAGTAACCCTCCCGTACACAACGCCGCATCCGACCGCTGGCTGAAGTCCAGCGTCGGCAGCTTCCGGGCTGTCTCCACCTGGCCGACCATCGACCCCGTGTAGTTGATGATGTCCCCGAGCTGCCTCTGCGTGAGTCCCGCCGCCTCTCGGTACCGACGCAACTCGAAGCCGTAGTAGTCGAGCGGTGAGGCGCTGGGGTCGAGGGTGTTGATGTTGACCATGCCAAGTCCCCTCTCGGACCCGTTGTGTTCAGTCCGTAGCCCAGCGTAGTGATTCCAGGTCAGCCTCGTCCTGTGAACCTCAACATTCCCCACGCTCCCCAGTACCGCATGCAACTCACCGTCGGCGAGCACTCGGTCCGCCACATCCGCCGTATCGTCCACTCGCTGCTCCACGAATGGCGGCTGACCGAGCTGACGTTCGCCGTGGAACTGGGGGTGAGCGAGCTGGTCACCAACGTCGTACGGCACGTACCGGATCGCCGCTGCACGGTACTGCTCGCCCGGCAGACGGCGGGCGTACGGGCCGAGGTGACCGACGGTTTCCCTCAACTCCCTTGTCCGCCGAGCGAAGTCCACCACGACTCGGAGAGCGGCCGGGGCCTGGCTCTGCTCGATGCCGTGGTCGACAAGTGGGGCGTGTCAGCGGTCGGCGGCGGCGGCGGCGGAAAGACGGTCTGGTTCGAGTGCGGGGCCGAGGTCACCTGAGGCGCGCGGCGGATCCATCGCCCTTGGTCCCTGGAAGGCGTACGACAGGCCGAAGCCCGCCGACACCACCGCCGCGCCGCCGACCGCGTCCAGCACCCAGTGGTTGCCGGTCGCGACGATGGCCGAGACGGTGAAGAGGGGGTGCAGCAGGCCGAGGGCCTTCATCCACCACTTCGGGGCGATGATCGCGATGACCAGACCGCACCACAGGGCCCAGCCGAAGTGGAGCGAGGGCATCGCCGCGTACTGGTTGGTCAGCGCGGTCAGTGTGCCGTAGTCCGGCTTGGAGAAGTCCTGCGCGCCGTGGACGGTGTCGATGATGCCGAGGTGCGGCATCAGGCGCGGCGGGGCCAGCGGGAAGAGCCAGAAGCCGAGCAGGGCGAGGAAGGTGGCGAAGCCCAGGGAGGCGCGGGCCCAGCGGTAGTCGACCGGGCGGCGCCAGTAGAGGACGCCGAGGATCGTCAGCGGGACGACGAAGTGGAAGGACTCGTAGTAGAAGTCGAAGAAGTCCCGCAGCCAGCCGATCTTCACGACCGTGTGGTTGACCCAGTGCTCGATGTCGATGTGCAGGAAGCGCTCGATGCCGAGCACGATGTGCCCGTGGTGCTCGGCGCGTTCCCGGCCGCCGGCGACGGTGCCGCCGGTCGCGGCGAGCCGCACCCGCGAGTAGGCGGCGTAGACGACCCGGATGAGCAGCAGTTCCAGCAGCAGGTTGGGGCGGGTCAGGACCCGGCGGAGGAAGGGGAGGAGCGGGACGCGGCGGAAGCGGGCCGGGACCGGTGGGGCGTACTGCGTCGGGACCGGGGTCTGGTAGGAGGGCGAGGTCCGGGACAGGAACGGGACCGCCGTGGCCGCCGCGAGGGCCGCGAGCAGGGCCAGGTTGTCCCGCAGCGGGTACATCACCGGCATGTTCGGCAGCATCATCTTCGCCGGGAGGGTGGTGACGAGGACGACGGCGACCGGCCAGACGTACCGGTCGGAGGCCCGCCTGCCGACCCGGCCGACCACCGCGAGCAGCACCCACAGCAGCTGGTGCTGCCAGGCGGTGGGCGAGGCGGCGATGGCGGCGCAGCCGGTGATGGCGACGGCGAGGAGCAGCTGTCCGTCGGCCGCGTAGTGGACCGCGCGGCGCATGGCGAGGGCCGCGACGGCGGAGCTGAGCAGCAGGAAGAGGGCGATCTCCGGCCATCCGGACACGCCCAGCCGGAGCAGGGCGCCGTGCAGCGACTGGTTGCCGAGGGCGTCGGCCTTGCCGCCGAGGCCCACCCCGGCCATGTGGTGCACCCAGTACGCGTACGAGTCGTGCGGCAGCGCGGCCCAGGCGAGCACGGTGAGCGCGGTGAAGGTGCCGGCCGTGCTGAGCGCGGCCCGGCGGCGGCCGGTGAACCACACCAGCGGGGCGAACAGCAGCATGGTCGGCTGGAGCGCGGCGGCGAGGCCTATGCACAGTCCGCTGGCCCGCTCCCCGCGTACGGCGAACAGCCCGAGCAGGACCAGCAGCACCGGGATGATGCTGGTCTGGCCGAGCCACAGGGCGTTGCGGACCGGCAGGGACAGCATGAGCAGGCTGATCGCGACCGGCGCGGCCAGCAGCGAGGTGCGGCGGCTGACCGGCTGGGGCAGCGCGCGGGCGGCGATCAGGCCGAGGGCGACGACGAGGAGCAGGGTGCCGAAGGTCCAGCCCCAGCCGAGGGCGGCCTGGGCGGAGCGGGTCAGGGGCTTGAGGACGAGTCCGCCGAAGGGCGTGCCGGTGAAGCGGGTCGAGTCGTAGATCGAGCCGTTCACGTGCAGGACGCCGTGGGGTCCGACCCAGGTCTCCAGGTCGGTCAGCCGCTGACCGCTCGGGGTGCTGAGGACCACGGTCATCTGCCGTACGGCGAGGATCGCCGCCACCGCCCACAGTCCCAGCCGGGCCGCGCGCAGCCGGGTTCCGATGGTGGCCTGCCCGAAGGCATCTGTCGGTCGCCCGCTGTGCTCCACGTTCGCCACGCCCCGTCGGCCTCCCGCCCCGTTTGTTCCGGCGCCGTATACGCCACATTCTTCTGCGCACCCTATGAGGATCCTCTTGAGGCTTGCAGACCCCCCGGACACAGACGCGGGCAACCCCCGCTTCACCTGACGTGTGTCCGTCTTTTGTCCGTCTTTTGTCTGGATGACGACAGTCCGGGGCCTGTGCGGTTGCAGGGGCGGGGCGCGACAAGGATCACAGTGCGGGAGTGGAGTACGGCGCGTGGAGCGGGCAGACGTACCTGGGTACGCGCCGTTTAGCTGCACTATGCAGTGATGCACGTACGGCACGTAAGGGGCCGAAAGCCGCCTATGGTCGTTTTTCGGTCCGTTCTGTAGGGCGGCGTCGCCGTACGGGCCGTGTCCCTGTCCCCGTCGAAAGGTAGGCGAGCCCCGTTTTGGCCGCAGTCGCAGCAGTCTCCCCGTCTCTGAAGATCCCCGAGGCCCGCACGGCCTCCGACGTCACCGTCACCGACCCGGCCCTCGTCAAGCGCGCCGTGAAGGCGGCGGCGCTCGGCAACGCGATGGAGTGGTTCGACTTCGGCGTCTACAGCTACATCGCGGTGACCCTGGGCAAGGTCTTCTTCCCGTCCGGCAACCCGACCGCGCAGTTGCTGTCGACGTTCGGCGCCTTCGCCGCCGCGTTCCTGGTCCGTCCGCTGGGCGGCATGGTCTTCGGCCCGCTGGGCGACCGGGTGGGCCGGCAGAAGGTCCTCGCCGTGACCATGATCATGATGGCGGCGGGCACGTTCGCCATCGGCCTGATCCCGTCGTACGCCTCGATCGGCGTCGGCGCGCCGCTTCTGCTGCTGGCCGCCCGCCTGGTGCAGGGCTTCTCGACGGGCGGTGAGTACGCGGGCGCGTCCACCTTCATCGCCGAGTACGCCCCCGACAAGAAGCGGGGCTTCTTCGGCAGCTGGCTGGAGTTCGGCACGCTGGCGGGGTACATCGGCGGCGCGGGCCTGGTGACGCTGATGACGGCACTGCTGTCGTCGCACGACCTGCTGACCTGGGGCTGGCGCATCCCGTTCCTGATCGCGGGCCCGATGGGCCTCATCGGGCTCTACCTGCGGATGCGCCTTGAGGAGACCCCGGCGTTCGCGGCGGAGGTCGAGAAGGCGGAGGCGCAGCGGCCGAAGGTGCCGCTGCGCGAGATGGTGGCGGGCCAGTGGAAGGCGCTGCTGCTGTGCATGGGCCTGGTGCTGGTCTTCAACGTCACCGACTACATGCTGCTGTCGTACATGCCGAGCTATCTGACGAGCGAGCTGAAGTACGACGAGACGCACGGGCTGCTGGTCGTGCTGGGCGTGATGGCGCTGATGATGATCGTCCAGCCGTTCGCGGGCGCGTTGTCCGACCGGGTGGGCCGGCGTCCGGTCATCGCGGCGGGCTGCGCGGGCTTCCTGTTCCTGTCCGTCCCGGCCCTGCTGCTGATCCGCCAGGGCAGCCTGCTCGCGGTCGCGCTGGGCATGGGGGCGCTGGGTCTGCTGCTGGTCTGCTTCACGGCGGCCATGCCGGCCGCGCTGCCCGCTCTCTTCCCGACGCGGGTGCGGTACGGCTCCCTGTCCATCGGCTTCAACGTGTCGGTGTCCCTGTTCGGCGGGACGACTCCGCTGGTGGTGACCGCGCTGATCGGAGCCACGGGGAACATGATGATGCCCGCGTATTACATGATGGCCGCGGCTGTGGTGGGCGGGTTCGCGGTATGGCGGATGTCGGAGTCGGCGGGACGACCGCTTCCGGGTTCGGCGCCGTCTGTGGAGAGCCGGTAAGCGCCGCCGCTGCGGGCAGTCGTGCCGCTGGGGCGGCACGGGTGGGCGCAGCGGCACCCCGCAAGCGCGGGCAAGCGACCCCACCCCCGCCCAGCCACCGCACCGGAACCGATCACAGGCCGGCGCCGTCTGTAGGCCCGTGAAACGCGCCCGCATACTCGCCCTGCTTCTCTCCCTCCTCGGCATCCAGCTCACCTGGCTCATCGCCCCCGCCTACGCCTGCGGTTGCGGAGCGATGGTGCCGGACGCGGCGACACGGATCTCCGTCGCGGAGGAGCAGTCCGTGCTGCGGTGGGACGGGCGGCAGGAGCAGATCGTGATGCGGCTGACGGTCGGCGGGGACGCGAAGCGGGCCGCCTGGATCATGCCCGTTCCGCACCGGGCCACCGTCCGCCTCGGCGACCCCGCCCTCTTCGACCAGCTGGCCCGGGCGATCGAGCCCGTCCACCGCACCCGGTACCACTTCTGGCCCCAGAACGGCGACTGGCCCTTCGACGGCCACGACACCGTCGGCGCCGCAGCTCCCCCGGCCGCGGCCGGCGTCGGTGTGGTCGGCCGGCAGCGGCTCGGCCCCTTCGACGTGGCCCGGCTGACCGTCACCGACCCGAGCGCCCTCGACCACTGGCTGCGCGACCACGGCTTCGCCTTCCCCGCCCGGCTGCGCACCGCCCTCCAGCCGTACGTCGACCGGCACTGGGAGTACGTCGCCGTCCGCCTCGCCCCCGACACCGGCGGCACCCCGCTGCACGGCGCCCTCGACCCGATCCACCTCACCTTCGCGGCCGACGGCCCGGTGTACCCGATGCGGCTCTCCCGCCTGGCCACCACCCCGCAGTCGCTCGGCCTGTACGTGCTCGCCGCCCACCGCATGGAGACGCGCACGACGATCGGCGGGCCGGCACCCGGCACGGTCTTCGCCGGCCGCCTCACCGCACCGGACGGCGCCCTCGGCGAGCTGGCCGCCGGGACGCCGTACCTGACCGCGCTCGCCCAGTACTTTCCCGAACCCTCCCGGATCTCCGGCGATCACGAACTGCGCCGGGCCGCCGCCGACACTCCGGTCCAGCAGGTGATCCACGACGACGAGCTGCGCCGGATCGCCGGGATCCCCGCGTGGGTCGTCACGGTCGGCGGCGGGCTGCTGGTGCTGGTCGCGCTGGCCTGCGTGCTCGTCGTACGGCGCGCACGGCGGCCGGTGCCGGCGCCGCAGGCCGGACAATTCCCGCCGGTCTCCCCGTCGGGGCCCGTCGGCTGAGACCATTGCAGAGGTAGTGCACGTACTCGGGAAAGGCAGCAGGAGCATGACCGGCTCGCAGGTCTGGGACGACGTCGACGACTACTTCATCAGCCAGCTCACGCCCGACGACGAGGCGCTGCAGGCGGCGTTGCGGGAGAACGACGCCGCCGGGCTCCCGCCGATCGGCGTCACGGCCACGCAGGGCAAGTTCCTCCATCTGCTCGCGCAGGTCCAGGGTGCGCGCCACGTCCTGGAGATCGGCACGCTCGGCGGGTACAGCACGATCTGGCTGGCGCGGGCGCTGCCCGAGGACGGCCGGCTGGTGTCGCTGGAGTACAACCCCAAGCACGCCGAGGTGGCCGTACGGAACATCGCCCGGGCGGGTCTGGACAAGATCGTGGAGGTGCGGGTCGGCCCGGCCCTGGAGTCGCTGCCCAAGCTCGCCGACGACAACCCGCCCCCCTTCGACCTGGTCTTCATCGACGCCGACAAGGCCAACAACGCGCACTACGTGGAGTGGGCGCTGCGCCTCACCAGCGCGGGCAGCCTGATCGTCCTGGACAACGTGGTGCGCGGCGGCCGGGTCGTCGACGCGGACAGCACCGAGCCGGACGTCGTGGGCACCCGGGCCGCGATCGAGCTGATCGCGACCCACCCGAGGCTCGACGGTACGGCGCTGCAGACGGTCGGCAGCAAGGGCTACGACGGGTTCGCGCTGGCCCGGGTGCTGGCCTGAGCCGGGCCCGGAGGGGACCGGCCCGGCTCACGCCTCGTGGTAGAAGCCGACGTTGACGCTGCGCGGCGCGGTGCGGTCCTGGACGACGATCTCACCGGACCCGCCGTGCGGCAGCCGTACCGTCTCGCCGTAGCCGAGCGGCTGGGTGAACTCCCCGGCCATCAGCCGTACTTCGGAGGACGGCTCGGCCTGTGACCCGCGCAGCCACGTCAGCTGCCAGCCGCCGTCCGGGCCGCAGCGGAACTCCAGGTGGACGCGGGAGACGAACAGCCAGTCCTCCGGTGTGACCAGCCGGCACACCGAGGCGTCCCGGCCGACGCGGAGCACGGAACCCGGCTCGCTCGGCCCGTCGGCCATCGTCATCCCTGCCGTGGCCCCCGAGTCGGCCCCGGAGACGGTGGCCATGGTCAGTTCGAGCACGCGCGTTCCCCCTGAATCATCCGGCCGTGCGGCCGGTCTGTCTGCCGCCGCATGATAAAACGCCCGACCGGGTGCCGTCCGGCACAATGGAGTCATGACCGAGCGAAAGCCACCGGGTGTGCCGTTCGAGTCCTGGGTCGACAAGCAGATCCGTGACGCCCAGCGACGCGGCGAGTTCGAGGAACTGCCGGGTGCGGGCGAGCCGCTGCCCACCGAGGTCGACTCCACCTACGACGAACTGTGGTGGATCAAGCGGAAGTTGGCGCGTGAGGGCCTGTCCGTCCTGCCGCCCGCGCTCGCGCTGCGCAAGGAGGCCGAGGACGCACTGGAGGCGGCGTACGCGGCGCCCTCGGAGCGGATCGCGCGGAAGATCATCGAGGACGTCAACGTCAAGATCAAGGACATGATGTTCAAGCCGCCGCCCGGTCCGCCGCTGGGCAAGAAGCCGTACGACGTCGACGAGGTCGTACGGGAGTGGCGGCAGCGCAGGGCTGCCGCCACGAGCGGATCAGCCGGTGGATCAGCCGCTGGATCAGCCGCTGGATCAGCTGTGTAGCAGGCGCTCGGCCAGGTCCCGGTAGTCCCGCAGAGCCAGCCTGAGCTGCTCGGTGTCGGCGTCCGAGCCCGGACCGCGGTCCTCGGTGGCCTCCCAGGACCGCCGCAGCGTACGCCGCCGCCGCTCCACGGCTTCCTCGAACCGCCCGGCGATCTCCTCCAGCGCGTGGTCGGCCTTCTCGACGGCCCCGCGCGGCTCCTCCACGAACCCGGCGGCCAGTTCCCGCATCCGCCGCTCCCAGCGGTCGGTCTCGTCGTGGGACAGGAGAGGTGCGCCCGTGCCGGCCCGGGCGGGGGCCGCCGGCGCGCCCGGTGCCGTCGGCCAGGCGTCCGGGCCCCGGGACTCGGTACCGTGCGCCTCGCGTGCGGTCGGCTCACCGGAGGACGGAGCCCCCAGCCCGTCGTCCGGCATCAGGCTCTCGCCCGGCGCCCCGCTCTCGTCCGCCCTGGGCCGCGTCCCGCCGGAGGCCTCCGGTCCGCCCAGGCCGGACGTGCCGGACGCCAGGTCCTCCGTGCCGGGCCGCAGCCCCTCGGACCCGGACCTCTCCTCATCGGCCGGCCGACGGCTCGCGGAGCGGCCCGTGCCCGCAGGCCGACGGCTCACGAAGCGGCCCATGTCCGCCGGGTCAGGGCGGTGCACAGGTGCGTCCTCGGGGGTGAGGTCGTCGCCCGTCAGCCCCTCACTCCCCGGGCCGACCGAGCCGGCGCGGCGGGTCGGGGCCCCGGGTTCCGGTGCAGGTTCACCGGGGAGCCAATCCTCCGGCAGCGGCTCCCTGCGGGCGTCCTCAGGGGTCCAGTCCTCATCCTGCGGCCGGCGGATGCGGCCGGTGGGGTGCGTGTCGCCGGAGCCACTTGTCCTGTCCGACATGGTGCTCACCTCTCCTTCGATGGGCTCCTGCCGACGACCCGCCGGTGGGGTGGGTGAGGTCGTCGAAGAGGGGGCGGGCCCCGAGGAGCGCCGTACGCATCTGCTCGGTTCCGGAGCCGGTCCCGGTCATGGCGTCCCCGGCCCCGGCGCGGGCCACCCGGTGTACCTGCCGATAGCCGTCGACGTGGTCGGCGTGGTGCACGGACAGCGCGGCGACCTGCTCCTCGTAGTGCCCGCCGTCCGGGTAACCGCGCGCGGCGGCGAGCTCCGCGAGCAGCCCGTCGGCCTCGGCCACCGCCTGCCGCGGCGAGTCGACGAAGTGTTCCTGTACGGCCGTCCAGCGGGCCTCGTAATGCTCCCGCCCGGCCGGGTCCAGTGGCCGTTCCCGCAGATCGCCGTGGCGTCGCACCCGCGCGGCCAGTTCCCTCCGGGCAGCCATGGTGTCACCGCCGTGCCGGACGACGGTCCGCTCGTACTCGGGCCCGAAGCGCCGCTTCAGGCCGGGCCGGCCGTACCATCCGAGGCCGCCCAGAACCAGGGAGACGGCCGCGCCGACGACCACGACCGCCACGATCACGATCAGCACGATCATGGCTGTGGACATGATTGCCTTCCACTCGGACCGGCCCCACCGGCCGGCTCTCCCTCCGGGTGACCCGGAAGGGAGGCCACAAACGCAGGTCAGCCCGCGACCGGCGGCCAGTCCGCGAAGCGGCGCCGGGTGAGCGTACGGGCGGACAGTCCGCGCGAAATCCAGCGGCGGACCGCGCCCCGCCGACCGACAATGACCGGCATGACCTGGACCATCACCGCGGAACCGTACGACTCCCCGGCCGCCGCCGCACTGTGGCGGGCGTACTACACGGAGGTCAGCGACCGCTGGTACCTGCTGCACGAGGGGCACCGCACCGACCCCGACGAGCTGGAGCGGGAGATCGCGGCCCGCACCGGGTCCGAACTCGCCCCGCCCGTCGGGCAGTTGCTCATCGGGCGGTACGACGGCGCACCGGGCGGTTCGGCGGGCGTACGCCTGCTCGACGCGGACACGGCCGAACTGACCCGGGTGTTCGTGTACGAGCACCTGCGCGGCAAGGGCGGCGCCCCGCTGCTGGTCGCCGCGGCCGAGGAGGCCGCCCGCGCCCTGGGCGCCCGGCGCCTGATCCTCGACACCCGCAGTGACCTGGTCGAGGCCCGCGCCCTGTACGCCCGCCTCGGCTACACCGAGACCGGACCGCACAACGACGACACGTACGCCGAGCACTGGTTCAGGAAGGAGCTGGCGGTCAGCTGACCCTGCTCCTCGGCCCGTTGAGCGGCTGCTCGCGCTCCGAGCCGCACAGTTCCCCGGTCAGCTCCTTCACCAGCTGGGTCAGGTCGGTCGAGCGTCCCGGCTGCCACCAGTCGCCGAGGAGTTCGGCCAGGGACTCCTCGCGGGCCGTGGCGAGCCGTTCGGCGACCTCACGGCCGGAGTCGGTCAAGTACACGTCCAGTCCCCGGCGTTCGGTGAGCTGCCGTTCCTCGACCTGGCGGGCGGCGGCCATGACGACCTCCAGCGGGACGGGGCCGCGTTCGGCGAGTACGCCCGGCTCGACCGAGCCGTACCTGCGGATGCGCAGCAGCAGCCAGCTGGCGGCGGGCAGCAGGTCGTAGCCGGCCCGGTCGGTGATCTTCCGGTAGATCTCCCGGCGGCCCTCGCGGGTGCCGAGCACGGACAGGGCCCGGCAGCACTCGTCGTAGGAGGAACGCTCGACCGGGTTGGGCGGGATCGTCTCGGAGACGTCCGGCGCGGTGACCGAGCCGCGCAGCCGGTCCTCCTTCAGGAACCAGGCCAGCAGGAAACCGAGGAGGGCGACCGGGGCTGCGTAGAGGAAGACGTCGGTGATGGCGGACGCGTACGCGTGCAGGGCCGCGGGCCGCAGGGCGGGCGGCAGGGCGGCGATGCCCCGCGGATCGGACTTCAGGGCGTTGACGCTGGTCCCCGGCGGCAGGCTCACGCCCCGGAAGGCGGCGGCGAGTTTGTCACTCAGCCGGCCGGCGAAGACCGTGCCGAAGATGGCGACGCCGAAGGAGGCGCCGATGGAGCGGAAGAAGGTCGCGCCGGAGGTGGCCACGCCCAGGTCCTCGTAGGAGACGGCGTTCTGCACGATGAGCACGAGAACCTGCATGACCAGGCCCAGGCCCAGGCCGAAGACGAAGAAGTAGCTGCTCATCACGGCGGTCGGGCTGGTCTCGGTGAGCCGGTGCAGCAGGAGCAGCCCGATGGTGGTGACGGCGGTGCCGGTGACCGGGAACACCTTCCAGCGTCCGGTACGGCTGACGATCTGCCCGGAGATGGTCGAGGACAGCAGCAGACCGAACACCATCGGCAGCATGTGCACCCCGGACATGGTCGGCGAGACGCCGTGCACGACCTGGAGGAAGGTCGGCAGATAGGTCATCGCGCCGAACATGGCGAAGCCGACGATGAAGCTGATCACGGCGGCGAGGGTGAAGGTGCGGATGCCGAACAGCTTCAGCGGCAGCACCGGTTCGGCGGCCCACCGCTCGACCGCGACGAACGCCACGGCGAGTACGACACCCAGCACGGCGAGCCCGATGATCTGCCCCGAGCCCCAGGCCCAGGTCGTACCGCCGAGGGAGGCGACGAGGACCAGGCAGGTGGCGACGGCGGCGATCAGGAAGGTGCCGAGGTAGTCGATGGCATGACGCTCGGTGCGGCGCGGGATGCGCAGCGCGGTGGCGATCACGGCGAGCGCGACGACGCCGACGGGGAGATTGACGTAGAACACCCAGCGCCAGCTCAGATGCTCGGTGAACAGCCCGCCGAGCAGCGGCCCCAGCACACTGGTCGCACCGAACACGGCGCCGAACAGCCCCTGATAACGGCCGCGTTCACGCGGGGGCACGATGTCACCGACGATCGCCATCGACAGCACCATCAGCCCGCCGCCGCCCAGGCCCTGCAGCGCACGGAACGCGATCAGCTCACCCATGTTCTGGGCCATGCCACACAGCGCGGACCCGATGAGAAAGATCACGATGGCGGTCTGGAACAGCCGTTTCCGGCCGTACTGGTCGCCGAGTTTGCCCCACAGCGGGGTCGCGGCGGTCGAGGCCAGCAGATAGGCGGTGACCACCCAGGACAGATGCTCAAGCCCGCCGAGGTCACTGACGATGGTGGGCAGCGCGGTCGACACGATGGTCTGGTCGAGCGCGGCGAGCAGCAGCCCGAGGAGCAGGGCGCCGATCGGGACGAACACATTGCCGGGGACGTGTTCGCCGTCCTGCATGTCCTTCGCCGTGCCGTGCGTGTCCAGGGCCATGGAGACCTCCCGGAGGCTCGGGTACGCCTCTTCCATCGTCGTCGGTGTGGCTGGTTATGGCCTGTCGAGTCCCGCGTTTCGGGCGGCGGATGCGGAGAAGATGCGCATAGTCTCTGGAGTTCGTGAGGGGAGGCACGAACACGTGACTGATTCCAAGGGTCCCCGGGATCCTGAGGGCCATACCTGCCCCGAGTGCGGGGCACCGAGGGGCCCGGACCTGAGCCCGTCCTGCGACTGCACCCAGCGGGCCGCCGAGGCCCTGCGCGAGACCCGCACGGCCGAGGCGGCAGCGGCGGAGGACTTCGACCCGCTGCGCATACGCCCCTATGTGAAAGCCGAGGCCGTCGAGACCACGCTTCCGTTGCGACCGTTGCCGGGGGCGAGCACGGCCGACCTGCGGACGTTCGAGGCGAACGCCGGGGAGGGGGCGAAGCCGGATTTCCCGAGCGAGCAGCCCCCGGAGGGGCCACGGCGGCGCTCCCGCCGTACCGCCGCCCTGCTGTCCGTCGCGGGCGCGGGCGTGGCGGTCGTGGCGGCGGCCGGTTTCGCGAGCGGGCTGTTCTCGTACGACACCCCGTCGTCCCGGGACCGGGCCGCCCAGGAGGTCAGGGAGAGCGTCCCGGAGGTCACACCGAGCTCGGCGTCACCGTCCCCGACGCCCCCGGACTCCCCCGCCGCATCACGCTCACGGGTACGCCCGCCCACGTCCGCACCGCCACCACCGTCGGCATCCCCCACACCGTCCCCGTCCCCCACGACACGGCCCCCCTCGCCACCGAGCTCCCCGACCCCCTCGCTGACGACCACCCCCGCCGCCCACCCCACCCCCGCCGTCGCACCGGTCCTGCGCCTCGGCGACAAGGGCCCCGAGGTCACC
This sequence comes from Streptomyces camelliae, assembly GCF_027625935.1. Taxonomy (NCBI): domain Bacteria; kingdom Bacillati; phylum Actinomycetota; class Actinomycetes; order Kitasatosporales; family Streptomycetaceae; genus Streptomyces; species Streptomyces camelliae. The sequence continues at coordinate 6,389,992 of NZ_CP115300.1, read as the reverse complement.
GAACTCCAGCAGCGACTGCGGCAGTTGAACCTCTACGCCGACGAGATCAACGGCATCTTCACCCGCCCCGTGCAGGACGCGGTCCGCAACTACCAACTGGCCCGGGGCATCGTGAGCGACACCTACGGGGAGTACGGGCCGGCGACGAGAAAGAGCTTGGAGGCGGAGACGTCGAACCCGTGAGCCACACGCGGGCGGTCACCCTCCAGCCGACCGAGCCAGACGCCGGAACGGTCACCCTCCAGCCGACCGAGTCGGGTGGTGGGTGCGCATAGGCCGGGGGTCCAGGGGGCGGAGCCCCCTGGCGGGGTTCAAGGGGCGGAGCCCCTTGCCGACCCCTTCCCACAGTCAGCCGACGTACAGCCGGATCATCCCGTCGGCCCCCGCCTCGACCCGCACTCCCGTGAGGTCCGGCACCACCACGTCAGGCCCATGCACCCCGGCCCGCGCACCGACCCCCACCACGGTCATCCCAGCGGAGCGCCCCGCCGCGATCCCCGCCCCCGAGTCCTCGAACACCACACACTCCCCCGGCTCCACCCCGAGCTCGGCGGCCCCCTTCAAGAACCCCTCGGGGTCGGGCTTGCTCGCACCCACCGACTCCGCCGTGATCCGGACCTCCGGCAACGGCAGCCCGGCGGCGTTCATGCGCGCGGTGGACAGCGCGACGTCGGCCGAGGTCACCAGCGCATGCGGAAGCCCGCGCAGCGAGGCGAGAAAGGCGCTCGCGCCGGGGATCTCCACCACGCCCGCCACATCGGCGGTCTCCTCGGCGAGCATGCGGGCGTTGTCGGCGAGGTTCTGCTCGACGGGCCGGTCGGGCAGCAGTACGGCCATGGAGGCATGCCCCTGGCGGCCGTGGACGACCTTCATCACCTCGTCGCCGTCCAGCCCGTGCCGCTCGGCCCAGCGCCGCCAGATGCGCTCGACCACGGCGTCGGAGTTGACGAGGGTGCCGTCCATGTCGAGCAGGAGGGCGCGGGCGGTGAGGACGGTGGGCGCGGCGGTGGCCGTCATCGGCAGCTCCAGAGACGAAACGGGCCCGAGGTTCCAGGGACGAGACGGGCCCCGGGGTTCCAGGGACGGAACAGGCCCCGGGGTTCCAGGGACGGAACGGGCCCCGAGGGCGGGGACAAGGCGGCCCCGCCCGCCGGTCAGGGAAAACGGGCGGGAGCCACTTTGTTCCTCCACGGTACAAAACCGCTCCCGATCCCGCCAGCGCCTCCGGCAAGGGTTCACCCACCGTTCAGCTCGCCGGACGCCTCAGCCCGCCACAGCCTCGTACAGGCTCCACACCCCGAGCCCGAGCATCAGCAGCGCCGCGATCTGCGTGATCAGCCGTAGCGGCACCCTCTTCATCAGGGCCTTTCCGCCGACGATGCCGAGCCCGGCCACGGCCCACAGGCCGAGCACCGCACCGAGACCGACGGAGATCGGGTCGTTGTACCGGGCGGCGAGGTTGGCGGTCATGATCTGGGTGAGGTCGCCGAACTCGGCGACGAGGATGAGCATGAAGCCCGTACCCGCGACCTTCCAGAAGGACTGGTCGGCCGGCTTCTTGATCTCCTCCTCGTCCTCGCCCCGCTTCAGCAGCAGCATCGCCGCACCACCGAGGAAGAGGACACCGGTGACGGCGTGCACGAGTCGCTGCGGCAGCAGGGTCAGCACGCTGCCGGCCGCGACGGCCAGCACGACATGCAGCAGGAAGGCGGCGGCGACGCCCGCGAAGACGTAGCTCGCCCGGTAGCGGGTGCCGAGGACGAGACCGGCGAGCGCGGTCTTGTCCGGCAGTTCGGCGAGGAAGATGACGCCGAAGACGAGCGCCGTCACGGTGATGCTGATCAAGGTTCCTCAATCGGTCGGGCCGCCCGCCGAGAGTGTGGTACGTCACGCGATGACACCTCGGCACGGCAGCACACTCGGCGCCCGTGCCGGTGGACACGGGCGTGCACTGCTTGCCGAAGGTCTCGCTGGCGGCCCCACAGGATCCGCCTCCGGGCGCCGGCTCAGGCTGGCTGAGCAGTATGTCGACGGTCCGGCGAAGAGCTACTCCCCTTCTGCGCCTCCCATCGTACGGGATGTGAAAGTTCAGCTGTAAATCTTGGCATGACATGAGCACGTCATGAGCTTCTTACCGAGCACTCACCTTCCGGCAACACGCCCCCGCGAGCATTCCCTGGCTCGCACCCAACATCCCCATTGCACAAGGGAGTTCGCATGTCGAAGCTCTACGCGCGTCGACGGCTGAGCATACTCGCGGTCCTTACCGGACTCATAGCCTCCGCCGCACTGTTCAACGGCCCGACCGCCTCGGCCGCCCTCCCCACCCCGGTCAGCGCCGCCACCGCCCGCAGCTACCTCTCCCAGCTCACCGTGGCCACCGAGAACCGCACCGGCTACAGCCGCGACCTGTTCCCGCACTGGATCACCATCAGCGGCACCTGCAACACCCGCGAGACGGTCCTCAAGCGCGACGGCTCGAACGTCGTCACCGACTCCTCCTGCGCGGCCACCAGCGGCAGCTGGTACTCCCCGTACGACGGCGCCACCTGGACCGCCGCCTCCGACCTCGACATCGACCACCTCGTCCCGCTGGCCGAGGCCTGGGACTCCGGCGCGAGCAAGTGGACCACCGCGCAGCGGCAGGCCTTCGCCAACGACCTGACCCGGCCTCAGCTCATCGCCGTGACCGACAACGTCAACCAGGCCAAGGGCGACCAGGACCCGGCCACCTGGGTGCCGTCCCGCTCCGCGTACGTGTGCACCTACGTCCGTGCCTGGGTGCAGGTGAAGTACTACTACGACCTCTCGGTCGACACCGCCGAGAAGAACGCCCTGACGAACTACCTGGCGAGCTGCTGACGTTCGCGGCGACGCGATGAGAAGCGGGGCCGGACACGCCAGGCCGGCCCCGCCGGGTCAGGAAGCCGGGCGGCGCCGCATGAAGTACCCCGCCGCGGCGCCCGCGCCGAACAGGGCGGTCAGGGAGACGCCGGTGGCGAGCCAGGTCGCGCCGAGCCACTGGGCGCCGTAGTAGCCGAGAGCGACGCTGTACGCCGCCCAGGACAGGCCGGCCAGGGCGGACCAGGGCACGAAGTCGCGGGCGCGGCGGTGGGCAGCGCCGGCGCAGAACGAGACGACCGAGCGGCCGGCGGGCGCGAAGCGGGCGAGCACGACGAGTGCGCCGCCACCCCGGGCCAGGGCCTCGCCGAGCCGTTCCTGGGCGCTGGTCAGCCGACGCGAGCGGGCTATGGCCCGGTCCAGCCGCTCCCCGCCCCGCCAGGCCAGCCGGTAGGCCACCAGATCGCCGAGGACCGAGGCGGTCGCCGCGCAGAGGATCAGGGCCAGCAGGTCCGGCACGCCGCGCGGGACCTGGCCGGTCGCCGCGCCCGACCCCGCCGCCGCGGCCGTACCCGCCGCGATGACGAGCACCCCGCTCGGCAGTACCGGCACGAACACGTCGAGCAGCACGGACAGGGTCACCACGCCGTAGATCCAGGGCCCGCCGGCCAGTGACCCCACACTCTCGAACACCATGACTCCTGTCGCTCCCCCGTTGACAGCCATACAGCGTACGCCGGGGGTGTGACAGCAGGGTCCAGGGGGGCTGATGGGGCGATTCCGGGCGATTGTTCACCCGAGTGGCGCGTTCCGCGCGGCGCGGCCGTCGCGCGTCCCGTAGCAACGGAGTGAGGCCTGTCCGCGGATCCGGGGCTCCGTCCGCGGATCGGCGGACGTCAGGCGAACGACTCAGAGAAGCAGCGCATCAGCGCGGAAAAAGGTGCACATCATGGTGGCAGCCGTATTTGCGGGCGCCCTCGCCGCAGCCCTGTTCGCGACCGCAAGCCCAAGCGCGCACGGCCTCACGCTGGAGACCGACGGCGTGTTCTCCCCGCCCGCCAAGAACGTCGCCGCGCAGGCCGTGACGTACGACCAGAAGCTCGTCCCGGCGGGGTCCTGGATCAGCGTCCGGCAGCGGGTCCAGCCGAACGGCGCGACGACGGTCGAGCTGAAGGTCACGGGCCTGCAGCCCAACCACCTCTACGGGGTCCACGTCCACCAGAAGACCTGCGGCGCCGACCCCGCCGCCGCCGGCAAGCACTACCAGAACCAGTCCGGCACGGACGCCGCCCACGTCAACAACAAGAACGAGGTCTGGCTGGACTTCAAGACCGACAAGAGCGGCAACGGCTCCGCGAGCGCACAGCACACCTGGGCCTTCCGCAAGGGCGAGGCCGGCTCCGTGGTGATCCACAGCTCGCCGGGCACCAAGGGCGCCAGGGCGGCCTGCTTCAGCGTGCCGTTCGCCGCCAAGCCGTAAGGCAGGCCGGTGCCCTTCCCCGCTCGTGACGGGGAAGGGCGCCCGGCGCGGGGCCGGCGGGACGGGGGGCTCAGGCGGCTATCGGGGTCTGCTCGGCGACGGACCCGGCGTCCTCGGCCGTGCGCCGGCCGAACAGCCGGTCGACGCCGAAGGCGCCGGAGCCGGTGAAGACGAGCAGGAAGAAGGCCCAGCAGAACAGGACGGACAGCTCGCCGCCGTTCTGGATGGGCCACAACGCGGCCTGCTGGTGCACGTCGAAGTAGGCGTACGCCATCGAACCGGAGGCGATCAGCGCGGCACCGCGGGTGCCGAGGCCGAGCAGCACCAGGGCACCGGCGACCAGCTGGATCACGGCCGCGTACCAGCCGGGCCAGGTGCCGGCCGGGATCGTGCCGCCGTTGGTGCCCGCGGCGCCGCCGAGCACGCCGAACAGGGACGTGGCGCCGTGCACGGCGAAGAGCAGGCCGACGACGATCCGGAAGAGCCCGATGACGTACGGCTGAGCGGAGTTGAGGCGTGCGGACATGGGGGAGATCTCCTCTTCGGTGACCGGCCGGGGACAGGCCGGTCGTGGGGGTGTCTGTACCGAACGGAGGCCCCAGGTTAGGCACGCCTAATCAATGCTTGCAAGTTCAACATTGGGCCAGAGGTCCGTTTCCGGCCGGGATTCCGCCTCGGCCGCGGCCGTCCGCAGCACGGCCCGCGCGACCGCGTCGGCGTCCGACAGCGTCACCGAGTCCACGCCCGGCCGGGCCCCGGCCGCCGTCACCCAGTGCACGCCCTCCGTGGGCACGCCGAACGCGAACAGCCTTGTGTGGATGAAACCTTGACGATCTATCAGGCGATACGGACGGCGGGTCACGTCCAGTCCACCGGTTTCGTAACCGTCAACCGTGTGCGTCCGGCAACCGCCGTCCGCGAGCAGCGTCGCGAGCAACTCGTCGGCCGTGTACCGCAGATCGGGTTCCGGAAGCCGCGCCTCTATGAGAGTCGTCACACGGACCGCGGACCCCGGCACGTCCGGCGAGGCCGCCACCCAGCCCGCCGGCCCTTCCCGCACGTCGAGCCGCGGGCCCAGGACCTCCACCACGCCCGCCGCCAGCAAAGCCCTCAACTCCTCGATACGGCGCCGGGGCGGGCCGATGGACAGGAAGGCGTTGAGCGGGGTGTACCAGCGGTCCAGGTCCGCGCGCCGCGAGGCACCGCTCAGCCCGCCGTGGTCGACCACCAGCCGTATCTCGTTGCGCAGGTCGCGCAGCACGTCGAGGGCCGCCTTGAGCGGGCCGCGCACATTGCCCAGGGCGGCCTGCTCGGCATCCTCGCGCAGATACCCCAGCAGCCACGCCCGCCATCGCCCCGGATCCCCGAACTCCCGCTCCCCGTACGGCCGGGCCACCCGCTCCCAGCTCCACCGCTCGCCCTCGGCCACCCCGAACTCGTCCAGCAGCAGCGCCTCTCGGGGATCGCCGTGGGGTACGGCGAGGAAGCGCTCGGCGAGATCCGTACGGCCGGTGAGGGCGCCGTAGTAGACCGTCTCCACCTCCTTCGCCACCAGCGGCCATATCTCGGCGCGGAAGTCGGGCGCCTCGCCGGAGTCGGCACGCTTGCGGAAGCCCTCGATCACCTCCGGGGTGAGCAGCAGCGGGGTGTGCCGGCCGTACGGACCCTTGGCGTTGTCGCCGCGCGCCTGGTACGGCACCCCGCGCCGCGAACCGGCGTACAGGCGGGGTTCGCGCCCGGAGGGCAGATAGCGCAGCCCGCCGCCGGACCCGTCCCGGACGAACCGGCCGCCACGGCCGGCGGTGAACAGGGCGAGGTAGTCGAAGAAGGTGAGCCCGAGGCCGCGCAGCAGGGCCGCCTCGCCGGGCCGGATCGCGTCGAGTCCGACGTCGGCCGGGTTGCCGGGCGGGATGTGGGTGAGGCCGTGCCGGGCGGCGTACGCGGCGGTGCGGCGCTCCTCCTCGGTGCCGGCGGCGGGCAGATGCCCCTGGGCCAGCACCACGGCGGCGAGGCCGGACAGGACCCGCCCGTCATCGAGGGTGAGGACCTGACGGCCGCCGGCGGTGCCGTCGTCGGTGCCGTCTTCGGTGCCGTCTTCGGTGCCGTCTTCGGTGCCGTCTTCGGTGCCGTCTTCGGTGCCGTCTTCGGCGAGGCGTACGGCACGGGCCCGGTGGACGCGGACGTCCACGGATTCGGGCGCCTCGCGGACGGTGCGGGCGAACACCCACTCCAGATAACGGCCGTAGTGCGCACGGGTCGGGTACGCGTCCGGGCCCACCTCGCCGTCCGCCCACTCGTACAGACTCGGGCCCGGACGAACGGGGCCCGCGCACTCCACGCTCTCGTCGGTGAACAGCGTCACCTGGCTCGCCACGGTGTTCATCAGCAGCTCGGCCGGCTGCGCGGTCCGCCAGACCCGGCCGGGGCCGGGCGGCGCCGGGTCGATCACATGGACCGTCAGCCGGACACCGGCCGGAAGAAGCTCCGGCGCGGAGGCGCAGAGCCGCTCCAGCACGCTGGTTCCACGGGGACCGGCTCCGACCAGGGCGACGGAGATCGTAGACAAAGGGGAACTCCCGGGCGTGATGGCGTCCGCCGGTCAAGCGGACGGGGAGCTTCATCTTGCCCGGTGCTCACCAACAGCCTTGACCGCGGCCCGAGTTGCCCCTCTACGGAACACTCCTGGCCGATTGGCCCCGTACCTCCAGACCCCCGAGCAGTTCGGCCGTCGCCTCCGCCACCGCCGCGACGGCCCTGTCGAAGACCTCGCGGTTGTGGGCGGCGGGAGCGCGGAAGCCCGAAACCTTGCGGACGTACTGCAGCGCGGCGGCGTGGATGTCCTCGTCCGTGGCCTCGTCGGGGAGCACGGGCGGACGCAGCGTCTTGATACTCCGGCACATGCGCCCAGTGTCCCGCACCGCGCACGCCCCTGCGATGATCCCTGCGAAGGCGGCCACCGATTCCCGGGGCCGACCGTCGAAGGGAACACCATCATGGCAAGCAAGAGCACCGTGGCCGTCCTCGGACCCGGTGGCACGGGCGGCCTCCTCGCCGCTCTCCTCTCCCGCTCCGGCCACCGCGTCGTCTGCCTGGCCCAGGAGCACACGGCCGGCACCCTGCGCCGTACCGGAATCGCCGTCCGCAGCCCGCAGTTCGGCGAGTTCACCGCGCCCGTCGAGGCGGACACCGAGCTGCGCGAACCGGTGGACGTCTGTCTGATCGCCGTCAAGCACACCACGCTCGACGCGGCCCTCACCCGCGTCCCGCCGGCCGCGCTCGGCGACGCCCTCGTCGTACCGCTGCTGAACGGCGTCGAGCACCCCGCCGCACTCCGTGCCCGGTACCGCGCCGACCGGGTCGCCCCGGCGGTGATCCGCGTGGAGTCCACCCGGACCGCCCCCGGCGTGATCGAGCACGGCAGCCCGTTCACGGAGATCGACCTCGCCGGGGACGGCGTACCGCACGCCCGTCTGGACGCCCTGGCCGCCGTGCTCACGGGCGCCGGTGTGACCGCCCGCGTGGTCGAGGACGAGACGGCGGCCCTGTGGGCGAAGATGGCGTTCCTGGCCCCGTTCGCGCTGCTCACCACCCGCTACGGCCTCCCGCTCGGCGAGGCCCGCACCCGGCACCGCGCGGAGCTGGAGGATCTCGTCGCCGAGACCGCGGCGGTCAGCCGCGCCTGCGGCGCCCCCGCCGACCCGGCCCAGGCCCTGGCCCGGTACGACACCTTCCCGCCCGGCACCAAGTCGTCCATGCAGCGCGACGCCGAGGCGGGCCGCCCGCTGGAGCTGGACGCGATCGGCGGGGCGCTGCTGCGCGCGGCCGACCGGCACGGCGTCCCGGCACCGGTGACGGCCCGCCTGGTGAGCGAGCTGCGGGCCGCCGGCCACTGACGACCGAGGGAGGCAGGTGAGGGGGCGGCGCCGGTGCGCGTCGCCCCCTCACCCGTTTCGCCACCCGATCGGCTGAACCTCCTCTCGGACCCCGTGAACGAGCTCGCACCCCAAAATCGAACAGGCGTAGCATTGCCGTGTGGCGACGACCTACGAATTCCCCAGTGACCTCCTCGCCGGTCAGGAGGAGCTGCATCAGGTCAGGGCCGAGCTGTCGGCCCTGCTCAAGCGGCTGCCCTGGTCGGTCGAGCCGATGGACGCGTTCAGCGACGACACCGGCTGGCGCAAGGTGGAGCGGCCCGCGTCCCCGGGGTGGACCGAGGACGAGCAGGCCGAGGTGGAGAAGCTGCGCCGGCGCGAGCACGAGCTGGCGGTGTTCGTCACCACGCACCGCTTCTGGGCCGAGGTCGCGGCGGCGGACCGGGTGGAGATACGTACGCGGCTCAAGCATGCCCGGGAGCGGGCCCAGGAGCAGACGGAGGAGTGAATAAAAGGGGAAACCCCCGACCGTCCGACGGCCGAGGGCTTCTCGCTGGTGGGCGCGGACGGTTTCGAACCGCCGACATCCTGCTTGTAAGGCAGGCGCTCTACCCCTGAGCTACGCACCCCGAACACCCGGGCACACGCCCAGGTCGAGTCGACAGCCTACCTTGCCCGGGCCGGTGCATCGCAAACCCGTTCCGGCGGGTGATCAGGCGGTCAGGGTCTTCCGGGGGATATCCCCACCCCCGCTCCGGGAGTCTCCCTGATTCCCGGCCATGTCTTGATCGCTTACGGTCGTCACAGACCGACACACTCCGCGCCGCCCACCCGGCGGTCCGGTTCAGGGGGAGATCTCGAATGGCCCGTTCCCACGCCGTCCGCGCCGCTGCCATGGCCGTGGTCACCGCAGCGCTCGTCGCAGGGGTGAGCGCCTGCGGCACCTCCGCGAGCGACGACAAGCACCCGGAGCACAAGTCCTTCGCGCTGCACGGCCGTACGCTCACCGTCGACTCCGACGACGCGGCCCTGGAGATCGTCACCGCGCAGGGCGACAAGGCAGGGTCGATCCAGGTCACCCGGTGGTTCAAGGGCAGAGTCGTCGTCGGCGGCAGCCCCAGGGTGAGCTGGTCCTTCCAGGACGACCGGCTGAAGCTGCGCATGCACTGCGACGGGTTCATCGCCGACTGCTCGGCCAAGTACCGGATCGAGGTGCCGCGCGGGATCGGCCTGACGGTGACCGACACCAACGGCGACGTGCAGGCGCAGGGGTTCACGGGTCCGGTCAGCATCCGCAGCGGCAACGGCGCGGTGCGGGTCACCGACTCCAGCGGACCGCTCCAGCTGCGCTCCGGCAACGGCGCGGTCACCGCCCAGGCCGCCTCCCGGCAGGTCCGGGCCGAGACGAGCAACGGCTCGGTGCACCTCGACCTGAGCAACGTACCCGACAGCGTGACCGCCCACAGCAGCAACGGCGCCATGACGATCACCGTGCCCCGCGCCGACTACCGCGTCCGCGCGGACTCGCAGAACGGCAAGGTCTCGGTGTCCGTGCCGCGGTCCGACAGCAGCCCGCACTCGGTGACGGCCGACACCTCCAACGGCGGGATCACGGTCCGTACAACGAACTGACCGGCCCGTGTGTTCGTCTTCACCGGGTGGGAGAATGACACCACCAGGGGCGGACCACAGCACGGGAGAGGGATGTGACGGCGACACCGGGCACGCCAGCGACGCGGACGTACCCGCCGTCGACCTCGCCGTCGACCGCCCGGAGCGGTGCCACGGCTCTGCGCGACACCCTCACCCTGCTGGGCCTGCCGGTGCTGGCCGCGCTGGCGCTGCCCGCCGCGTTCGCCGGCGGTGGCACCCGTCGCTGGTTCGGCGGCCGGGCGGAGAGCCAGCGGGCCGAGGCGCAGGCCGCGAAGGACGCGGCAGCAGCGGCGTTCTACGAGCTCGACACCGCCCAGCGGGACCTGCGGATCTCCGTCGAGACCATCACGGCGGTGGACGACTCCCCCGCCGCGCGGCGTGCCGCGAGCGACTTCGAGGCGCTGGGCCGGCGGATCGACGAGGTCAGCCAGCGCTACATCCAGGCCGTCGACGCCCACGACCTCGACCGGGACGACCTGGAGGCCTCCGCCGCCTCCCGGGCGCGCTCCGAGCTGACCGCGGCCAAGGACGAGCTGCTGCGCGTCAAGCAGGAGCTGGACCGGTTCGGCGGCTCGCTCGCCCCGCTGCTCGGCTCGGCCGAGACGCAGCTGGCCCGGGTGGCGCCAGCCGTGGAGCGGGCCCGGCAGGCGCTGCTGGCCGCGAGCAACGCCCTGGACGGGGCCCGGGGCAAGGGGCTGCGGGCCGACGACCTCGCGGGGCGGCTCGCGGCCCTCTCGCCCGAGCTGACGAAGCTGAACCAGGGCGCGGGGCAGCACGGTGTGCAGCGGACGGTGGAGCGGGCCGAGCGGGTGCAGCGGGAGGCCGGGGCGATCCGGGCCGAGGCCGAGCGGCTGCCGGAGCTGGCGGCCGAGATCGACCACCGGCTGGTCTCCCTGCGGACGCGCGCGCAGGCGCTGACCACGCGCGCCGGGCAGGTGGACCCGGTGCTCAGCGAGTTGCGGCGGCGGTTCGCGGCGGCCTGCTGGCAGGATCTCCAGCAGGTGCCCGAGCAGGCCGCGGAGAACGTACAGCAGGCCGAGCTGAAGCTGCGTGAGGCGCAGTCGGCGCGGGAGGCCCAGCGCTGGCCGGACGCCACGGCGCTGTTGTCGACCGTACGGGCGCTGCTGAACACCACCGACGAGGCCGTGTCGGCCGCCGGGCAGCGGTTGCAGCGGCTGAACGCCGTGCAGAAGGATCCGCAGGCCGAGGTCGAGCGGACACGGTTCGCGATCCGGGATGCCCAGCGGCTGGCGATGACGGGGCGTACGACTCCTGATCCGCGGCACGCCCGGCCGTTGGACGAGGCGGTGGCGCGGCTGGAGCGGGCTGTCGGCTCGTTGCAGGGGCGGCATCCCGACTATTGGCATTTCCTGACGGAGACGGATGCCGTGCGGCAGACGGCGGCGCAGGTCGTCACCCGCATTCGTGAGGAGCGGGGCGGGCATTGAACGGCCGGCCCCGTCGGTTGCGGGGTGCCCGGCGACAGGCGGATAGTGAACTGGATGCATGGCCTCCGCTACACGCCCTAGGGAGGCGGACATGGCCACACACGCAGTGCACGCACGGCGACGGTCGCGGATCCGGTTCGATCAGCATCTGCCCGTCGACCACCGGCTGAACACGGTCTACCGGATCGGTGCGGGGCTGATCGGCGCGTTCCTGGTCGCCTTCGGCATCCTGGGTCTGCTGCACAACATCGGCTTCTTCAGCACCGGCGGCGCCTCGGTCATCGGGCTGAACACCAACGACACGCTGAGCGTGCTGTCGATCGTCGTCGGGGGGATCCTGCTCGTCGGCATGGTGATCGGCGGAAACGTGGCGTCCACGCTGAACATGGTGTTCGGCGTGCTGTTCCTGCTGAGCGGCTTCCTGAACCTCGGCCTGCTGGACACGCCGCAGAACTTCCTGGCGTTCAAGATCCAGAACGTGTTCTTCAGCTTCGTCGTGGGCCTGCTGCTGATGACCTTCGGCATGTACGGCAGGGTCGGCTCGACCCTGCCGCACGACAACCCGTACTGGCGGGCCCGCCATCCCGCGGAGGGCGAGCCCGAGGGGCGTGAGGACGATCAGGTGCGGTAGGCGTAGTAGTACGCGTTCGGGTAGGACGCGACGAGGCTCGCCACCGACCGGTTGTACGTGTTGTTCGAGTGGTACGTCACATACGGCACGCCGTAGCGGTCGCGGTAGGTGACGATCATCGAGTGGTCCTTGGACCCGTCCCGGTTGAAGTCCATCTGGATCACGTCACCGAGGTCCGCCTGGTAGACGTTGGCGAGGGGGGTGACGCGCTTGGAGGACAGGGCGAACCAGGAGAACTCGTTGACGCCGACGAACGAGTCGGACTGGATGTCGGCGGTGCCGAACCACTTGTGGAAGTCGTTCGTGTAGCCGGGGACGTGCTTCCAGCCGCCGGCCTTCAGGGTCTGGCTGACGAAGTTGGTGCAGTCGCCGCCGTCGGTCTCGCCGTTGAAGTCCGGGTAGTTCGGGTTGTAGTGGTTCCAGTACGTCTGTGCGTACGTCACCATGGCCTTGTAGTCGTAGGCGCCACCCGTGAGGTTCTTCGGGTTGGCCGGTGCGGGCCAGCTGGTCGCGGCGCGGGGCGCGTCCGGCGGGCTGTCGTCGGCCGGGGTGGTCTTCGTCTTGGCGACCGACGGCTTGGCGACCTGGTTGACGGCGAGGTAGCCGTCGTCGGTGTCCTTGATGCCGGTCAGCTGCCAGTCGCCGTGGCGGTCGGCCTTGAAGGTCAGCTCGTGGTGGGCCTGGAAGCCGGTGGTCTTCGGCCCCTTGGCCGCCGGCTTCTCGTAAGTCAGCGTCGTGGTCTCGGTGACGGCGACCTTGGCCCGCCGGCCGTGCACCTCGGTCGCGTCCAGCGTGACCTCGGTGCTGCCGGAGCTGTACTTCTCACCGAGCTTGGCGAGCAGGTTCTTGCGGGCGCTCAGCGTCTTCAGCGCGGAGGACTGGTCGTGGGTCTGCCCGCCGGACATCCGCACGGAGCCGGAGAAGCCGGACGTGTGCCGGGTGCCCTTGCTGCCGGCGCCGTCCACCAGGGCCTGGGTACGGTCGGTGAACACCGCGTCCGCCAGCTTCTGGAAGGTCGCCTTGGTGGCCGCGTTCACCGTAGGGTCGTCGACGACGGCGGCGCCCGCGCTCCAGTTGGGCAGCAGGGCCACGCCGGCGACCAGCGAGGCGGCCGCGGCGCCGACTATGGTGGCGCGGCGCCGGTTACGGCTCAGTTTTCTCGATCTCAATGATGTTCCCCTCTATCCCGGTAGACCTACCGAGCGGTAGGCATCCTCGCATGAAACATGTGGCCGATGTGAAGAGAGGTGCACAAGCGGAATTACCGTTATCCGCTTGTCACTTGACGACCGTCGACCAGTCAGCCGGGGCCTGCGCCGGGTCGAGACCGCGCAGCGCGGCGAGCGTCTGCGGTTTCTGCACGTCGAGCCAGTCGGTCAGCTCCTTGAAGGACACGCACTTGACGCCCTGCCTGGTGCAGATCTTCGGGATGATCTGGTCGATGGCCTTCATGTAGATGCCGCCGTTCCAGCTCTCGAAGTGGTTGCCGATGAACAGGGGGGCTCGGCTGCCGTAGTAGACGCGGTCGAAGCCGTTCATGTACGAGTCGACGGCCTGCTGTTCCCACTGGGCGTACTTGGACGGATCGCCGTGGACCTCGCCGTTCGACTGGTTGTAGAGGAAGTTGAAGTCCATCGACAGGGCCTGCGTCTTCTGCGAGAACGGGAGCAGTTCCAGCGGGTAGTCCCAGATGCCGTTCTTCTTGGCCGGCCAGATCTGGAAGTCGCCCGGGGAGCTGGCGTCGTAGCGCCAGCCGTAGCCGTACTTCTGCAGGGCCTTCAGCAGGTTCGGCTGGCCCTCCAGGCAGGGCGCGCGGCCGCCGGTGACCTCCTGCTTGAAGTCGAAGGGCAGCGCCGGGATGTCGGTGTAGCCGGTGTTGGTCTTCCACTTCTCCACGAAGGAGTAGAACTGGTCGATCTCGCTCTTCCACTGCTCGACGCTCCAGTCGCCGCCGCCCTTGGCGCCGCAGAAGTGTCCGTTGAAGTGGGTGCCGATCTCGTTGCCCTGCTCGTAGGCGAGGCGGAGCTGTTCCAGGGTGGTGCGGATGTGGTCGTCGGTGGCGTAGTCGATCGCGGCGTCACCGGGGTTGTGCATGGGGCCCTGGTACAGGGACTTCTTGCTCTTGGGCAGCAGGTAGATGCCGGTGAGGAAGAAGGTCATGTGGGCGTTGTACTGCTTGGCCATCTCCCGGTAGTGCGAGAAGAGATGGTCGCTGCCCTCCAGGGCGCCGTCCCAGGAGAAGACGACGAACTGGGGCGGCTTCTCACCGGGCTTGAGCGGCACCGGCTTCAACTGCCCCTTCTGCGGGCCGGTGTAGGAGGTGGAGCCGTCTCCGAGGATCTTGGTCTTGCCGTCCCAGGAGGGGCTCGGGCTGGGCTTGGCGGTGGCGTTCGACTTCGGCTGCGGGCCGGCGGAGGCGGTCGGGGTGGTGCGGTCGGCGCGGGTCAGGGCCAGGTATCCGGCCACGAGCGAGGCGATGACGAGAAAGGCGGCCAGCGTCAGCACCTGCGGCCGGCGTATGAGGGCCGGGGCGGGCGCTTGTCGGCGGCGCGGCGACTTCTTGCGGGGCATACGCGGCTCAATCTGCGAAGGGGGGCGGCGGGTGTGGGTGCGGGTGCGGGCCCTGGGGTCAGTCCAGGCCCATGGCGGCCGACCACAGGCGGTACGGCACGCTGTCGGCGGGCGTTCCGGCCAACCCCTGGAGCGGCAGCGGCTCCAGGGACTTCGACAGGTCCATGCGGTAGACGACGACGGCCGTCGAGACGGAGTCGGTCGTACCGGCGTACCAGGCGGCGGTGTCGTCCTGGGTGGTGCCGGCCTTCCCCGCCGCTCCCGGCCGGGTCGCTGCCGCGGCCGGGTGGGCGGCGCGGAAGGAGTCGGTGAGCGCCTCGGTGACCTCCTGGGCCGTCTCGGCGCCGACCGCGCGCTCGGGGCGCGGGGTGTTCAGGGCGACCGGCGCGCCGTTGCGGGTGATCCGGCGCACCGAGTACGGCTCGGTGTGGGTGCCGTCGGCGGCGAACGTGGCGTACCCGCTCGCCATGCGGATCGCGCTCGGCGTGGAGCTGCCCAGCGACAGCGCCGGCACCTGGGGGCCGAGGGTGTCGGGCAGCAGTCCGGCGGACTCGGCGGTCTGCCGGACCGTGTTCAGGCCGGTGTCCATGCCCAGCTGCATGAACGGGGTGTTCACCGACCGGGCGAGGGCCTGGCGCAGGGTGATCTGCCCGTACGACGTGTGGCCGTCGTTGCGCGTGAGGATCCTTTTGCCGCTGCGGTCCCAGTACGGCCCCTCGGGGGTCATGACGGGAATGTTGTCGTTGCCGTCGTAGACGCTGTCCGGGGTGACGGGGGTTGCGGGCCCGCCGCGCGTCTTGTGGACGCCGTGCTCCAGCCCGGCCGCGTAGACGAACGGCAGGAAGGCGGTGCCGGCCGGGACGGTGGCCGCGTTGGACTCGTTGTAGCCCTGCGTACGGTGGTCGGGGCCGCCGTAGACCGCGAGGATCCGGCCGTCGGCGGCGACGGAGGCGGCGCCGTAGTGGGCGTCCTTCGCCTGGGCCGGGTGGTCCCGCTTGGCCTGCTTGCGGGCCTGGGTGACGGCGTCGGTGAGGTCCTTCTCCCGCTTGCGGTCGAAGGTCGTGTAGATCTGGTAGCCGCCCAGGTCGAACTGCTGGTCGGTCAGGCCCCCGGCCTTCTTGGCGTACTGCGAGGCCAGCTCCACCAGGTAGTCGCTCTGCTCGCCGGTGTTGTACAGCGGGTTGCTCTTCAGCGGCTCGGGGAACGTCGTGTACGTGGCCCGCTCCTGCGGTGTCAGCTTGTGGATCTTGACCATGCGGTCGAGGATCCACTTCCAGCGCTCCTCGGCCCGGTGGTGGTTGGCCTTGCTGAGCGTGGGGTCGTACAGGCCGGCGCCCTTGAGCAGGCCCGCGAGCATCGCCGCCTCGGAGACGTTGAGCTTGCCGACGTCCTTGCCGTAGTAGGCCTGGGCGGCGCGCTGGATGCCGTAGGTGCCCCGGCCGAACCAGCTGGTGTTGAGATAGCCCTCCAGGATCTTGTCCTTGCTCATCTTGTTGTCGAGCTTGAGGGCGATCATCGCCTCGGTGAACTTGCGGGTGACCGTCTGGTTCTGGTTGAGATAGACGTTTTTGACGTACTGCTGGGTGATGGTGGAGCCACCGGCGGTGTACCCCTCCCCCACGGTCTGCCACAGGGCGCGGGTGATGCCCCGCATGGATATGCCGGGGTCGGAGTAGAAGGTCTCGTTCTCCGCCGCGAGCACCGCCCAGCGGACGTCCTGGGGGATGTCCTTGAGCGGCATCGCCTGCCGCTGCACCCAGCCCGTGCGGGCCATGGGTGTGCCGTCGGACCAGAAGTAGACGTTGTCCTGCTGGGTGGCGTACGTGTTCAGGTTGCTCGGTATGTCCGTCATCGCGTACGCCGTGACGAGGAAGGCGCCGAGCAGACCGACGGAGCTGAGGAAACCGCCGAGCCACTGGCGCCAGGAGGGCACCCAGCGGCGCCAGCCGGTCCGGCCCGGGCGCGGGTAGACGGGCTTCAGGCGGCGCACGTAGGGAGCGAGGCGGCGCATGTAGGGCGCGAGGCGGCGCGCGTACGGTGCCAGCGGGCCGAACAGCGCCAGCAGCCGGCGGGCCGCTCCCTCGGCACGCATGCGCGCCGAGGGGCGCGCACTGCGCCGGCGCTCGGCCCGGCCACCCCCCTGCGCGGGCGGCTCCGGCGGTGCGGGCACCCGCAACTGCATGGTCTCGTCCGCCCGGACGGCACCGACCCTGATGTGCAGGGTCGCCTCGGCGTCGGACAGCGCCTCGCCATGGTCTCCCCCACGGGAACGATCCTGTCCCCGCGACGCGTCAGTCACGACGGCGTCTCCCCTCCGCACTCGCTCTTGCCCGCGCGGTGAGCTGAGCGTTCTCGCAACGGCGCAAACAAGCTATCAGCGTATTTTCGAAACCCTCACACATGTGTCTGTGAAGAAGCCCGTTCGAGCCGGATCAAGGGGTCGAAACCGGGGCCATGGCGGTTAACCTGAGGCCATGCCTCGCTACGAATACCGCTGCCGGACCTGCGGCGACACATTCGAACTCAGCCGACCGATGGCGGAGTCGGCCGCCCCCGCGACGTGCCCCGCAGGACACGCCGACACGGTGAAGTTGCTGTCCACCGTGGCGGTCGGAGGTACGGCCGCCAAGGCGCCGGCCTCCAGCGGGGGCGGCGGGTGTTGTGGTGGAGGGTGCTGCGGCTAACCCTGCCGGGCAGCCCGGAGAAACTCCCGCAGGATCCGCTCCCCCGCCAGGACCCCCCGCTCGGGCAGCGCGCCGATCTCCGGGGCCGTCCAGCCCGTGTCGGCAAGCTCGCCGTGCCCCGGGCGCCAGCCCCGGTCGGCGGCCAGGAGGAGGTCGGCGTCCAGGAGGGAGTCGCCGGCCGCCAGGGTCAGCTCCGCGCCGGTACGGCGGGCCACCTCCCGCACCGCCGCGCTCTTGGTGAGCGGCTTCGGGACGGCGTAGATCTTGCGGCCCTGGAGGGAGACCGTCCAGCCCCGGGCCTCCGCCCACACCGCCAGCTCCTTCACCCACTCCTCGGGCAGCAGCTCGCGCTCGACGACCAGATAGGTGAACAGCTCCTCGGCGACCCGGTGCTTGCGCACCCACGCCGGGTCCGCCGTCCGTGCCAGATGCTCGCGCACCTCCGCCAGCGGCGCGCACTCGTCGGCCAGCCGGGCCTGCACGCCCGCGTGCCAGTCGGTGTCGGTGACCCCGTCGACCAGCAGATGGCCGCCGTTGGCACAGATCGCGTACGCCGGCGGCGGTCCGGGCAGATTGATCCGCTGGTACTGCTTGCGGGTCCGCGTGGTCGTCGGCACGAAGACGGCCGCGTCCCCGAGGTCGGTCAGCAGCTGGGCGGCCGTCTCGGTCATGTACGACAGCGGCCTGGCCTCGTGCACCTCCACGCACAGCAGCCGGGGCGCCCGCGGGTCCGGCATGGTCAGCGCGAGGGCCGCCGAGGAGTAGATCAGCGTACGGTCGAGGTCGCTCGCCACCAGCACCGGCATCAGACGTTCACCGCCTTGCCGTCGGCGCCCGTGGCGCCCCGCGTGTACTGGGGGTGGATCAACCCGACGCAGGTGTACGGCAGTTCGCCGACCTCCTCGACGGGGACGCCCCTCTGCTCGGCGAGCAGGCGTACGTGGTCGAGGTCGGCGCCCGCCCCTGCGCGGGCCAGGATCTTCCAGGGCACCCGGCGCAGCAGCACCCGGGTGGTCTCGCCGACGCCGGGCTTGACGAGGTTCACGTCGTGGATGCCGTACTCCTCGCTGATCCGCTCCACGGCCCGCCAGCCCGCCCAGGTCGGGGTGCGGTCCTCGGCCATCAGCTCCTTGACGGCGGTGCCGACGGTGTCGGCGACCTCGGGGAAGCGGGCGGCGACGGCGTCGAGGAAGGCCACGGAGACGTCGGAGCCGGCGAGTTCGCGGTAGAACTTCGCGCCGTGGAAGTCGTCCGGGCCGACCAGGTCGGCGCGCAGGACCGTCCGCGAGATCAGGCCGGAGACGGTCGAGTTGAGGCAGGCCGAGGGGATGAGGAAGTCCTCGCGGGTGCCGTAGGTGCGCACGCAGGAGCCCGGGTCGGCGAGTACCGCGATCTCCGGGTCGAAGCCGCCGATCCCCTCCGCCCGCTCGAACTCCTCGATGGCCTGGGCGAGTTCACGGGTGATCGCACCCTTGCCGGTCCAGCCGTCCACGAAGACGACGTCCCGGGGGTCGTGGTGCGCGGCGAGCCAGCGCAGCGCGTTGGCATCGATGCCCCGGCCGCGCACGATGGACACGGCGTAGTGCGGCAGGTCCAGCCCGTGCCGGAACTGCGCCCAGCGGCGCATGAGGACGCCGACCGGGGTCCCGGCCCGCGCCAGCGACACCAGCACCGGACGCGGCGACCGCTCGGCGAGCACCGTCTCCGTCACCACCCCGACGGCGTGCGCGATACGGGCGGCGGAGGCGTCGAGGGCGGCCTGGAACAGCTCCTGGTACTGCTCGCTGGGCTGGTACTCCACCGGCAGTGACTCGGCGTAGTGCGCCCCGCCGCTCTGGATGGCCTCCTCCCGCTCCTCGGTCGGCGCCTCCAGGGTGACGTCGGAGAGGTCCTGGAGCAGCCAGCCGACCTCCTCGGGCGCGTAACTGGAGAATGCGGGGCCACGGAGGGGCTCGGGCAGCATGGCCGGCCTTTCGGAAGCGTGCGGGACGTACGACGGGACGACCGCGAGCAGGACGTGCGGGGTGTGGGCGGCGAGGCGGGCCAGCAGCCCGTCCGGCGCGTGCAGGGCGGGGGTGTCGGCGACCGAGTCCACCACGGTCACGACGGCGTCGAAGCCGGCGCCGGCGACGTTGTACGCGTAGCGCTCGCCGGGGCCGTCGGCCGGGTCGTCATGGGCGGGGAAGACCAGCCGGGTGCGGATCGCATAGCCGGGGTCGTCCAGCGCGAGCACGGGCGACCGGGTGGTGGTCGAGAACCGCACCTCGGCATCCATGACCTGCTCCAGCTCCCGGGCGAGCCGCAGCGGGGCGTACATCAGCTCTTCGAAGCCGAGGACGAGGACGCGGCGGGCGGCGGCGGGCAGGGCTTCCGCTATTCGGGCAGCCATCTCGGGCAGCGCGGCTTCGAGACGGGTGCGATGGGCGGGGGTGAAACCGTGGCGCCCGCCGTCCGGGACGCGGTGAGGCCAGTGGAGGTCCACACGGCTCGGCCGGTGCGCCCCGACAGCGGCGCGAGCCGCCACACCCGACCCGGACCCGGCAGTCTCATGGTGCGCCACGAGTCGCTGCCCCTTCTCCAGCACACCCTCCGGCAGCCGTACGACCCCGGACGCGGCGGCGATCAGATCCACCCGCGCCCCGATCTCACCGGCGAACCGTTCCATCCGCTCGACGTCCTCCGCCGACCGCATGTCGACCAGCGCCACCACCACATACCGCCCGCGCGGATACCGCTCGTGCAGATCACGAATGGTGTTCAGCACGGTGTTACCGGTGGAGAACTCGTCGTCGACCAGGACCAGCGGACCGTGACCGGCCAGCAGCGACGGATCCTCCGGCAGCAGAAGATGCGACGTGGCATGCGAGTGCGACTCCTCGAAGCCGCCCGCCCGGGCGACCCCGGCCACCGGTCGGCGCGTGGAGTGCAGATACGGCGCCGTACCGAGCCCGTCGGCCACCGCATGGCCGAGCCCCGTCGCGGTCTCCGCGTAGCCGAGGACGACAGCGGCACCCGCCTCCGCCTCACCCAGCAGTTCGGCAACCCGACGACCCAGCCGGACCCCATGGCCGTAGACCACGGACGGCGACTGCGGGACATGCTTGCCGAGCACGTTGGAGACGAGCAGATGGGCCCGCTTGGGGTTACGGCGCAGGGCGAGCCCGAGCAGGGCGGGCAGGCCCTCGTCGCCCACGAGTTCGACCCCGAGCCGCTCCGCGACCCAGGTGCCGGACCAGCCCCCGTCGTTCACTGCGTTCTTCATGCGTCCCTTATTCCGGCGGCGAGCAACTCCACGAAACCGACGTCCTCGTGGGCCACGCCGAAGGCCTCGGCGCGCAGCAGGGTCCGCTCGGCCCAGGCGCGGTGCGGCTTCACCTCGTTCATCTTGTTCGTGTAGGCCGAGCGGAGCACTCCCCCGCCGCCCCGCTCGGGGCGCAGGATGTCCTGGGCGTCGCTGTACTCCTCGTGGCTGACCACGGACAGCGCGTGCACGGGCAGCACATGGGAGGGGTGGATGCAGGTCTTGCCGAGCAGACCGTTGGCGTGGTCGAGGGAGATCTCCCGCAGCAGTCCGTCCATGGCGTGCTCCAGCAGCTTCTCGCGCAGCTCGACGGCCTGCACCTCCAGGAAGGGGCTCTGCCGCAGCTGTGGCTTGAACATGCGCTCGGAGAGCCGGAAGTACTCCCACACGGGTCCGGTCACGGTGAATCCGGTGCCGTCGGCCCGGCCCAGCATGTTCACGACGTCGGCGATCACGGAGGCGACCACCTGGACGTCGTAGGCGGTCATGTCGGGGGCGCGGCGCAGGCCGTAGGAGGAGCAGAAGTCGGTGACGCCGAGGCGCAGGGCCAGCACCCGGTCGCGGTACTTGTCGACCGCGCGGGCGATGCCCTCCAGGGTGTCCACGCGGGATTCGCGGTAGAGCAGCTCGGGGGACTCCAGG
This sequence comes from Streptomyces camelliae, assembly GCF_027625935.1. Lineage (NCBI taxonomy): Bacteria > Bacillati > Actinomycetota > Actinomycetes > Kitasatosporales > Streptomycetaceae > Streptomyces > Streptomyces camelliae. The sequence goes on along the minus strand of NZ_CP115300.1, from coordinate 6,368,869 downwards.
ACCGGCATGGCGAACAGCCGGCGCCCGCTGTCGGCCTCGGCGGCCGCCAGGGCCTCCAGGAACGGGATACCGCGCTCCTCGGTGAACTTCGGCAGCACGAACCCGGACAGCAGGCGTACGGACGCGCCGAGCCGGTGCACGAGGTCGGGGATCTGCTCGGGGGTGCGCACCCGGATGAAGAGCAGCGGCGGCTCGGTGCCGGGCCGGGCGGCGAGGTCGGCGAACTGGCGCACCAGGTTCTCCTCGCCGGCCACGACGTCCGCGTCGTCGATCGAGTCCTCCAGGCACAGCACCATCGAGACCACGCCGTTCCCGGCCTGCTTGACGATGTCGTCGGCGAGCCGCAGCCGGGTTGCCGGGCTGTACAGGGTGGCGCCGAGGGCGCAGGCGAGCAGCCGGGCCGGAGAGTCGGCGGTGAAGTCGCACGGCTCCCGGTGGAAGAGGCGCTGCCGCACCTCGGGGGCGATGTGCCCGAAATGACGCATATAACTCCCTACAGGCGCGGGCCCGGGTCTGTGTTCGGTAAAAGGTGGCCGGTAATAGTACGTAGAGACCCGTGTCCGGGGTTCCCTGCGGGCATGAATTTCCGGTAACTCGCTTGTGTCGGCGGCCTTCGGCGGCCCTACCCCCGCATTGTCGTGACCAGGACCGAGAAGGCAGGATGACCGCATGACGCACGCGATGCTGAAGGGGTCGAACGTCCCGCTGGAAGCCACCACGGTCCGGGCCGTGCTGCGCTGGACCCCCGGGCAGGGAGTCCCGGACGTGGACGCCTCGGCGCTGCTGCTCGGCCCCGACGGCCGTGTGCGCTCGGACGAGGACTTCGTCTTCTACAACCAGCCCCGGCATCCCTCCGGAAAGGTGTGGCGGCTCGGCAAGAAACGCGTCGCCGAGGGACTGACCGACACGATCCAGACAGATCTTCCCGGTGTCGAGCCGGGCGTCGGGCGGATCCTGCTCGTCGCCTCCGCCGACGGCGTCACCTTCGACCAGGTGCCGGCGCTGTGCATCCTGCTGTACGACGCGGTCGCCGACGGGGAGCCGCTGGCCAGCTTCGAGATCAAGCCGGAGACCGGCGCGGAGACGGCGCTGATCTGCGGTGAGCTGTACCGGCGCGGGGAGGGCTGGAAGTTCCGCGCGCTGGGCGAGGGGTACCAGGACGGGCTGAAGGGGCTCGCGACGGACTTCGGCATCTCGGTGGACGAGTCGGAGGCCGAGCCGGAGCCCACGGCGTCCCAGCCGTTGCCTCCCGAGCAGCCGACGACGGCCGTACCGCAGCAGCCGCCGGCGTACGGCTATCCGCAGCCGACATCGGCCGCGCCCGCGTACGGGTACCCGCAGCCGGTGCCGGTGCCGGTCGCCGCCGACCCGAACTTCCGGCTGCCGCCGCAGGGGCCGCAGTTCATCGGGCGGTGAGAGGGGCCGCGTTCACCGGTCCGCCGTCTTGTACCCCCTGCCCCACTGCAGCCCCCACCCGTACAGCCGGTCCAGCTCCCCCTGGAAGCCGTAGACGAACTTCACCTCGCGGCGGACCGTCAGTTCGCCCTTCACGTTCTCGATCATCACCACCGCGCAGGAGCGGGCCTGGGGATGGCGTTCGTCCAGGCCGATCTCTATCCGGGGGCCGTTGCTGGGGTACAGCGTGACGATGGCGTGGGTGCGGTCGAAGGCCGGGGTCTGGTCGTAGATGTAGACGAAGACCAGCAGGCGTTTGATGGCGTCGCGGTGGTCGAGATTGACGTACATCGTCTCGCCGGACGCCGAGCCGAACCGGTCGTCGCCGCTGAGCTTGATGTACGGCGGGGCGTTGACGTCGCCCAGGTAGTTGCCGAGCGGCTGGACGACGCCCTTCGTGCCGTCGGTCAGCTCGTACAGGCAGCCGAGGTCGAGGTCGACGTTGACCATGGACTGACCGTGGCCGAGCACCTCCTGGGGTTTGAGGGCCCGGAAGGGGTGCCGGAAGAGGCTGCCCCGCGCGACGGGGTCGAAGTCGGACGTGCGCATCCGCCAGGTCAGGTTGACCCGCAGGTTGCCCGTGGCCGCGCCCTGCTTGGTGAGCGACACCGTCTGATGCCGCCGGGTGAGCTGGATGGAGCCGGTCGCGGCCTCGCCCGAGTCGAAGTCGGAGAGCCGCGCTCCCATCAGTCCGTCGAAGAACCCCATACCCGCCCCCAGGTAGCTTGTCCACGCCTGTACGCCGTCGGGGCGGCCGACCCCTGTCGGCCGCCCCGCTCAGAGCGTTCCTCACCCACGGGGGTGTCACACCCCGGAGGGCACCTCGGCCTTCTCGTCGCTGCCCTCGCCGGCCGTCGCGAGCGCACGGTTGCGGCGGACGGAGGACCAGAAGGACCAGCCGATCAGGACGACGCCGACGAGACCGGTGATGACCTCGTTGATCTCGTACTGGATGGTGACCATGAGGATCACGGCCAGGGCGCCGATGGCGTAGTGGGCGCCGTGCTCCAGGTAGACGTAGTCGTCGAGGGTGCCCTGGCGGACCAGGTAGACCGTGAGCGACCGGACGTACATCGCGCCGATGCCGAGGCCGAGGGCCATCATCACGATGTCGTTGGTGATGGCGAAGGCGCCGATCACACCGTCGAAGGAGAAGGAGGCGTCCAGGACCTCCAGGTAGAGGAACATGAAGAACGCGGCCTGGCCGGCCAGCAGCACCGCGGACTTCTGCTTGCCGGTGCGGGCGGCTTCTTCCTCCTCCTCGTGCTCGCGCTCCTCCTCTTCCTCCAGCTTGTCCTCGAAGTAGCCGGACAGACCGCCGACGATCATGTACGTGATCAGGCCGGCGATGCCGGAGATCAGGACCGTCTGCGCCTTGTCGACGTGGGCGCCGCCGTGCTGGTGGGCGTGGGTGGCGAAGGTGAAGGAGGTGATCAGCAGGACGATCAGCGCGATGCAGACCGACAGCATGTCGACCTTGCCGAGCTTGGCCAGCGGCCGCTCGATCCAGCGCAGCCACTGGATGTCCCGGTCCTCGAAGATGAAGTCGAGGAAGATCATCAGCAGGAACATTCCGCCGAAGGCGGCGATCGCCGGGTGGGCGTCGGTGACCAGCTGCTGGTACTGGTCCTTGTCCGTGAGGGCCAGGTGGACGGCGTCGTACGGGTTGAGCTTCGCGGTGATGGCGACGATGACGACGGGGAAGACCAGTCGCATGCCGAACACGGCGATCAGGACGCCGACCGTGAGGAAGATCTTCTGCCAGAAGGCGTTCATCTTCTTCAGGATTCCGGCGTTGACCACGGCGTTGTCGAACGACAGAGAGATCTCCAGGACGGCGAGGATCGCCACGACCCCGAAGCCCTCCCACCCTCCGTAGAAGACGGCGGCGACGAGGCCGAGCGCGGTCACCGCGAACGACCAGCCGAAGGTTTTCAGAAGCACTGGCTACCCCATCATGTCCGTACGGGTCTCCCCCGCGCCGTACTCGGCTTTGCGAAACGTTGACCCCGAGTCTAGAGGGGCACCCTACCCGCGATGCCGCCCAGGGCAATCCTCACGCAAAAGCCACAGGTCAGGCCCATGAGGAGACAATCGGCTACGAGACGTTCACCCCGAAGTCGAGGGCGATACCGCGCAGCCCCGACGCGTACCCCTGGCCGACGGCGCGGAACTTCCACTCGCCCTGGTAGCGGTAGAGCTCGCCGAAGATCATGGCGGTCTCGGTGGAGGCGTCCTCGCTCAGGTCGTAGCGCGCGAGCTCCTGGCCGTCGGCCTGGTTGAGCACGCGGATGAAGGCGTTGGAGACCTGGCCGAAGGTCTGGCCGCGCTCGTCGGCCAGGTGGATCGAGACCGGGAAGACGATCTTCTCGCACTGCGGCGGCACCTTGGTGAGGTCCACCAGGATCGTCTCGTCGTCGCCCTCGCCCTCACCGGTGAGGTTGTCACCGGTGTGCTCGACCGAGCCGTCGGGGCTCTTGAGCTGGTTGTAGAAGACGAACCACTCGTCGCCCATCACCCGGTTGCCGGCGCCGCACAGCAGGGCGCTGGCGTCCAGGTCGAAGGGGGCGCCGGTGGTGGACCGCGCGTCCCAGCCGAGGCCGATCATGACGTTCGTGAGGTTCGGTGCGGCCTTGGAGAGGGAGACGTTGCCTCCCTTGGCGAGCGTGACGCCCATGATGCTGGTCCTCCCCTGGTGGTGCTTCTGTCGTTGTCCTGCGCGTCCGGCGCCGCCCGTGAACGGTGCGGCGCCGGACGGCATACACAGACCGGCGTACGTCAGACGTTGACGCCGAAGTCCTGGGCGATGCCGCGCAGACCGGAGGCGTAGCCCTGGCCGATGGCGCGGAACTTCCACTCCGCCCCGTGCCGGTACAGCTCGCCGAAGACCATGGCGGTCTCGGTGGAGGCGTCCTCGCTCAGGTCGTAGCGGGCGATCTCCTGCTGGTTGGCCTGGTTCACGACGCGGATGAAGGCGTTGCGGACCTGGCCGAAGGACTGCTGGCGGTTCTCGGCGTCGTAGATCGACACCGGGAAGACGATCTTCTCGATGTCGGCCGGGACGCCGGCCAGGTTGACCTTGATGGCCTCGTCGTCGCCCTCGCCCTCACCGGTGAGGTTGTCACCGGTGTGCTCGACGGAGCCGTCGGGGCTCTTGAGGTTGTTGAAGAAGACGAAGTGCTGGTCGCTCGCGACCTTGCCTGCGTTGTTCAGCAGCAGCGCGCTGGCGTCGAGGTCGAAGTCGGTGCCGGTCGTGGTGCGCACGTCCCAGCCCAGACCGACGATGACGGCGGTCAGGCCCGGGGCCTCCTTCGTCAGCGATACGTTGCCGCCCTTGCTGAGGCTGACTCCCACGGGTCCTCCATGTGTGTCCAGGGGCGGGGAGCCCCCGTCGTGCTTCGGATACGGGATCAACGTGCCGATCCTAGTGACGGGTTCCCGCCCCCCGCAGATCCCGGGCCGGAAGACTCACGGGGTCGGCCCACGGTCGGCCTACAGGGTGTCGAGCGCCTTCACGTACTCGTTCAGGTCACGGGCGTCCGGCAGGCCGTTGACCACGGTCCAGCGCACGACGCCCTCCTTGTCGATGATGAAGGTGCCCCGCACGGCGCAGCCCTTGTCCTCGTCGAAGACGCCGTATGCGCGCGAGACGTTGCCGTGCGGCCAGAAGTCGCTCAGCAGCGGGTACTCCAGGCCCTCCTGCTCGGCGAAGACGCGCAGGGTGTGGATGGAGTCGTTGGAGACGGCGAGCACCTGGGTGCCGCGGTCGGAGAACTTCGGCAGGTTGTCGCGCAGCTCGCACAGCTCGCCGGTGCACACGCCGGTGAAGGCGAAGGGGTAGAAGAGCAGGACGACGTTCTTCTCGCCGCGGAAGTCCGAGAGCTTCACGGTGGCGCCGTGGTTGTCCTTGAGCTCGAAGTCGGGGGCCTTGTCGCCGACCTGGATCGCCATCGGGATGTTTCCCTTTCGGTGGGCTGTTCGGAGGAGAACAGCCTACGGCGACGGGGGCGGCGGTCGCCCGGAGGGACCGCCGCCCGCGCCTCGCTCACCTGTGGGAGACGATCACCGCTTCGGCGACTTCAGCTTGGTGTCGTTCCAGTCCTTGCCCACGCTGACGCTCTTGGCCTGCGACAGGCCGGCCGTCTGAGCGGCGTCGTTGATGTCGCTGGGCTCGATGTAACCGTCCCGGCCGGTCTTCGGCGTGAGGAGGTGGATCGGGCCGCCCTCTTCGAGGAAGCTGATGGCGTCGACCAGCGTGTCGGTCAGGTCGCCGTCATCGTCGCGGAACCACAGCAACACGACGTCGGCAACGTCGTCGTAGTCCTCGTCCACCAGCTCCTGGCCGATGGTTTCCTCGATGGACTCGCGGAGATCCTGGTCGACGTCGTCGTCGTAGCCGAGCTCCTGGACCACCTGTCCGGGCTGGAACCCCAGCCTGACGGCCAGGCTCGTCTCCGCGTGGTCCGCGGTCGCGCTCACGGTCTGCCTCCTGATCATTTCTTTAGGGAACAACTCAGCCACGCGCGTACGCGTGGTGCTTGGCCGTAGTCCACACGGGCGGGACGGATCGCGCAAGTACCCGGCCGTTCGGACCGCCGAAACGGTGACGATACCGGCCTTGTCACCGCAACTCCCAGCACCACCCCTCGATCCAGCGTGACCCAGATCACACACATTTGCCCCTTTTACTCCAACCGTATTCGTCTGCGGAGATGACGTACGCCGTCCCGAGGTACACGATGGGGAGCGGTGCAGGCAGGTGCGGAAAAGCAGGAAACAGCAGAAAAAACGGCCCTCTGACAGGTAAGGAACAGCGTGGCTTCCGGATCCGATCGCAACCCGATCATCATTGGCGGCCTTCCGAGTCAGGTTCCTGACTTCGATCCCGAAGAGACCCAGGAGTGGCTCGACTCCCTCGACGCCGCCGTGGACGAGCGCGGCCGGGAGCGGGCCCGCTATCTCATGCTCCGCCTGATCGAGCGGGCCCGCGAGAAGCGCGTGGCCGTGCCCGAGATGCGCAGCACGGACTACGTCAACACGATCCCGACCAAGAGCGAGCCGTTCTTCCCGGGCAACGAGGAGATCGAGCGCAAGATCCTCAACGCGACCCGCTGGAACGCGGCCGTGATGGTCTCGCGCGCCCAGCGTCCCGGCATCGGCGTCGGCGGCCACATCGCCACCTTCGCCTCCTCCGCCTCGCTGTACGACGTCGGCTTCAACCACTTCTTCCGCGGCAAGGACCAGGGCGACGGCGGCGACCAGGTCTTCTTCCAGGGCCACGCCTCCCCCGGCATCTACGCGCGCGCGTACCTGCTCGACCGGCTCAGCGAGGCCCAGCTCGACGGCTTCCGCCAGGAGAAGTCGAAGTACCCGAACGGCCTGTCCAGCTACCCCCATCCGCGCTCCATGCCGGACTTCTGGGAGTTCCCCACGGTCTCCATGGGCCTCGGCCCGCTGGCCGCGATCTTCCAGGCGCGGATGAACCGCTACATGGAGGCGCGCGGCATCGCGGACACCTCCAAGTCCCACGTGTGGGCGTTCCTCGGCGACGGCGAGATGGACGAGCCGGAGTCGCTCGGCCAGCTGTCCATCGCCGCCCGTGAGGGCCTGGACAACCTGACCTTCGTGGTCAACTGCAACCTCCAGCGGCTCGACGGCCCGGTGCGCGGCAACGGCAAGATCATCCAGGAGCTGGAGTCGATCTTCCGGGGCGCCGGCTGGAACGTGATCAAGCTGATCTGGGACCGCACCTGGGACCCGCTGCTCGCGCAGGACCGGGACGGCATCCTCGTCAACAAGATGAACACGACCCCGGACGGCCAGTTCCAGACGTACGCCACGGAGTCCGGCGCGTACATCCGGGAGCACTTCTTCGGCGACGACCACCGACTGCGCGCGATGGTCGAGAACATGACGGACGATCAGATCCTGCACCTCGGCCGCGGCGGCCACGACCACCGCAAGATCTACGCGGCGTTCAAGGCGGCCAAGGAGCACAAGGGCCAGCCGACGGTCATCCTCGCCAAGACCGTCAAGGGCTGGACGCTGGGCCCCAACTTCGAGGGCCGCAACGCCACGCACCAGATGAAGAAGCTGACGGTCGACGACCTCAAGCGCTTCCGCGACCGCCTGCATCTGCCGATCACCGACCAGCAGCTGGAGTCCGGCCCGCCGCCGTACTACCACCCGGGCCGGGACACGGACGAGATCCAGTACATGCACGACATGCGCAAGCAGTGCGGCGGATACGTCCCGACGCGCGTCGTGCGCGCCAAGCCGCTCGCGCTGCCGGACGACAAGACGTACGCGACCGTGAAGAAGGGCTCGGGTCAGCAGTCCATCGCCACGACCATGGCGTTCGTCCGGCTCCTCAAGGACCTCATGCGGGACAAGGAGATCGGCAAGCGGTTCGTGCTGATCGCGCCGGACGAGTACCGCACGTTCGGCATGGACTCCTTCTTCCCGAGCGCGAAGATCTACAACCCGCTGGGTCAGCAGTACGAGTCGGTGGACCGTGAGCTGCTGCTCGCCTACAAGGAGTCGCCGACCGGCCAGATGCTGCACGACGGCATCTCCGAGGCGGGCTGCACGGCCTCGCTGATCGCGGCGGGCTCGGCCTACGCGACGCACGGCGAGCCGCTGATCCCGGTCTACGTCTTCTACTCGATGTTCGGTTTCCAGCGCACCGGCGACCAGTTCTGGCAGATGGCCGACCAGCTGGCGCGCGGTTTCGTGCTGGGCGCGACCGCGGGCCGTACGACCCTGACCGGTGAGGGTCTGCAGCACGCGGACGGCCACTCCCAGCTGCTCGCCTCGACGAACCCGGCGTGCGTGGCGTACGACCCGGCGTACTCGTACGAGATCGCGCACATCGTCCAGGACGGCCTGCGCCGGATGTACGGCGCCGACGCCGAGCACCCGCACGGCGAGGACGTCTTCTACTACCTGACCGTCTACAACGAGCCCATCCAGCACCCGGCCGAGCCGGAGAACGTGGACGTCGAGGGCATCCTCAAGGGCGTCCACAAGCTGAGCGAGGGCACGGCGGGGGCCGTCCCGGCGCAGATCATGGCGTCGGGCGTGGCCGTCCCGTGGGCACTGGAGGCGCAGAAGATCCTCGCCGAGGACTGGAACGTGCGCGCCGGCGTCTGGTCGGCCACCTCCTGGAACGAGCTGCGCCGCGAGGCCGTGGCGTGCGAGGAGCACAATCTGCTGCATCCGGAGGAGGAGCAGCGGGTGCCGTATGTGACACGCAAGCTCAGCGGCGCGGAGGGTCCGTTCGTGGCCGTGTCCGACTGGATGCGATCGGTTCCGGACCAGATCGCGCGGTGGGTGCCGGGCACGTACCAGTCCCTGGGCGCGGACGGCTTCGGCTTCGCCGACACCCGGGGTGCGGCGCGGCGCTTCTTCCACATCGACGCCCAGTCGATCGTGGTGGCGGTGCTGACCGAGCTGGCCCGGGAGGGCAAGGTCGACCGCTCGGTGCTCAAGCAGGCCATCGACCGGTACCAGCTGCTGGACGTCTCGGCGGCGGATCCGGGCGCGGCGGGCGGCGACGCGTAGCCTCCCTCACTCTCGGCTGCGCTCGAGCGGGGGCACCCCCATCGCTCGGCTTTGACCGACGGCATCCGGGGCGGGCTTGCAGGTTCGATGCCGAGTGCGGGGCGCGTGGGGGCTGGTCGCGCAGTTCCCCGCGCCCCTTCGGGGCGCCGCCCTCGTTGCTTTTTCTTTACTATTACGGGCATGAACCATCAGTCGGCGCAGGCGCGTTGGGAGCGGCACACCCAACGGCCGTTGCTGGCGCTGGCGGTGGCGTTCGCCGTCGCCTATGCCGTGCCGATCGTGGACAACCCCGCGAGTCCGCTCCTCACAGAGCTCTGCACCGCCACGGAGTGGGTGGTGTGGGCGCTGTTCGCGCTGGACTACGTGATACGGCTGGCGCTCACCAGACGGCGTCGGCGGTTCGTCCGGACGCACTGGATCGACCTGTGCGCGGTGGTGCTGCCGCTGCTCCAGCCACTGCGGCTGCTGCGCCTGGTGTCGACGCTGCTGCTGGTGGGCCGGCGGGCGCGGATGGCCTCACAGATCCGGCTCACGACGTACGTCGGCGGGTCGCTGATCGGGCTGCTCATGTTCGGCTCGCTGGCCGTGCTGTCCGTGGAGCGGGACGCACCGCACGGGAACATCCGGACGCTGGGTGACGCGGTGTGGTGGTCCTTCACGACGATGACGACCGTCGGGTACGGCGACCATGCCCCGACGACCGGCATGGGCCGGCTGATCGCCGTCGGGCTGATGCTGTCCGGGATCACGCTGCTGGGTGTGGTGACCGCGAACATCACCGCGTGGTTCATCGCCCGGTTCGAGAAGGACGAGGTGGAGGAGCGGCGGCAGACGGAGGCGATCACGTCTCTGGCCGAGGAGGTCCGCCTGCTGCGGGCCGAGGTGGCTCGGTTGACCAACGAGCACGAGAAGCAGCGCAGTTGACGGCCGAGCGCGCGCAGCCCCCTCCGCAGCGCGCGCCACAAGCCGACCGTCCTCCCATGTCCTGCGGAAGACGTGACCCACTGTGACCTGCGGCGCGCGCCCGGGGCGAGCGATCTTTAGCGGAGTCACCCTGATAGGGGAAACTCCGCCCGGAGCGGCCTCAGATGTGGCCCACGCCCGCGCCGCTCTCGGCGTTCGCGCCCCGCTTGGTGAGCAGCGCGACGAGGACGGCGACCGCCGCCACGCCCGCCGCGACCAGGGAGGCGAGGCTCATGCCGGAGATGAACGTGTGATGCGCGACCTCGGCGATCTTCGCGGCGACCGGCCCCGGCGTGCCCTTCGGCGCCGGGGAGAGCCCCTGCTGCACCGCCTGCGAGGCCGGCCCCTCCTGCGCCGGCGTCAGGTGCGGCAGCCCCGCGGCCTTCCAGTTGCCCGCCAGCGAGTTGTCCACCTTGGACGCCATCACGGCGCCCAGCACCGCCGTACCGAGACTGCCGCCGATCTGCATCGCGGCCTGCTGGAGACCGCCGGCGACACCGGAGAGCTCCATCGGGGCGTTGCCGACGATGACCTCCGTGGCGCCGACCATGACCGGCGCGAGGCCGAGGCCGAGCAGGGCGAACCAGACCGACATGACACCGCTGCCGGTGCCCTCCTTGAGGGTGGACATGCCGTACATGGCGATCGCGGTAGCCGTCATGCCGCCGGCCAGCGGGATCCGCGGGCCGAGCTTGGTGATCGCCGCGCCCGCCAGCGGGGAGCCGACGATCATCATGCCGGTCAGGGGCAGCAGGTGCAGGCCCGCGTCGACCGGGGCCATGCCGTGCACGTTCTGCAGGTAGAAGGTGACGAAGAACAGGCCGCCCATGAAGGCGATGGCCATCAGCACCATCAGGACCACACCCGCCGACAGCGGGACCGAGCGGAACAGCGCCAGCGGGATCAGCGGTTCCTTCACCTTCGTCTCCCAGAAGGAGAAGAGTGCGAAGCCCAGCACCGAGGCGGCGATGAACGTCCACGTCCTGCCGTCGCCCCAGCCCCACGTCGGGGCCTTGATGAGCGCCCAGACCAGGCAGAACATCGCGCCGGACAGCAGCGCGATGCCGAGGAGGTCGAAGGAGCGCGGGGCGTTCTCGGCGCGGTGGTCGCGCAGGATCAGCAGGCCGAGGACCAGCGCGACGAGGCCGACCGGCACGTTGATGAAGAACACCGACTGCCAGCTGACGTGCTGGACCAGCAGGCCGCCGAGGATCGGGCCGCCCGCGGTGGAGGCGCCGATCACCATGCCCCAGATGCCGATCGCCATGTTGAGCTTCTCGGCCGGGAAGGTGGCCCGCAGCAGGCCGAGCGCGGCCGGCATCAGCAGCGCGCCGAACAGGCCCTGGAAGACGCGGAAGGTGACGACCGCGGCGATGCTGTTCGACAGGCCGATGGCGCCCGAGGCGGTGGCGAAGCCGGTCACGCCTATCAGGAAGGTCTGGCGGTGGCCGAAGCGGTCGCCCAGCTTGCCCGCGGTGATCAGGGAGACCGCGAGGGCGAGGAAGTAGGCGTTGGTGATCCACTGGACGTCGGCGAAGCTCGCGCCCAGGTCCTTGGCGATGGCCGGGTTGGCGATGGCCACGATGGTGCCGTCGAGGGCCACCATCATGACCCCTACGGCGACGGTGATGAGGGTGAGCCAGGGATGGCCGCGCAGTCCTGCGGCAGGTGGCGCCTCCAGCGAGGCTGCCGTAGCCCCGTCCCCCGGCCCCGAGGCGTCGATGGTGGTCTGACTAGTCATGTGTTCGAGGCTAGTGAGAGCCACTGACAGTTGACAATCGATTTCACATGTCAGTAACTGACACCTGTGGAAACACTGCGCGAACGCAAGAAACAACGCACCCGCGACGCGCTCCTTCGAGCCGCTCTCGAACTGTTCACGACCCAGGGGTACGAGCGGACGACCGTCGACGAGATCGCCGAGGCCGTCGGGGTCTCGCAGCGCACCTTCTTCCGCTACTTCGCCGGCAAGGAGGACGCGGCCTTCACGGTCCAGGACATGAGCGAACGGCACTTCCTGGCCTGCGTACGGGCGCGCCCCGCGCACGAGGCACCGATGGAGGCGCTGCGCCAGGCGGTGCTGGAGGGTTGGGACGCGATCCGGGAGACCGTCGAGTCGGCGGTGCCCGTGGAGCTGTACCTGCGGATGTACCGGACGATCGAGTCGACACCGGCGCTGCTCGCCGCCCACCTGCGCCGCTCGGCCACGACGGAGGAGACGATCGCGCGGTTGCTGGCCGACCGCGAGGGCGTCGACGTGGACGCCGACCCGCGACCGCGGCTCGCGGTGGCCGTGTTCGGCGGCGTGATAAGGGTCACGGAGCGGCAGTGGTGCACGGGTGAGGACTTCAGCCTGGAGTCGATCCGTCAACTCACCGCGTCCTACCTCGATGAGGTGGGTCCGGCGCTCACCGGGAACTGGCGTACCGGCAGAGATCGTTGACGGTGCGTTCGATCTTCGGCGAAACGTGATACCTGTCACTCGGTTACCGCGAGACCCGCTCGTTCTCCTAGTGTGTCCTCCCAGTGACTTCCTTCGAAACCTCCCCGCAACTGAACGTCTGGCGCGCACTGCTGGCGCTGGCCGTGGTGTTCGTGATGCTCGCGACCACCGGCTGGACCGCCCTGCGCAGCCACCGGGAGGCGACGGCGCTTCAGGCCTCGCTCACCAAGTGGGAGCACGGCTACCTCCACGGCCACCGGCTGCCGGACCCCGAGTCCGGCCCGGCGCGGCTGACCCCGTTCTTCGCGTCGCTCACCGCCGAGGACCAGGCCCGCCTCGCCCACCGCTACCCGCTCGCGGTGGGCAACATGAACGGCGCCCCCGTGACCTTGCGCTACCAGGCGAACCGCGTCGCCATGGAGCAGGCCCGCGAGGTCGAGCAGAAGCGCATGCACGACACCCGGCTCAGCGCGGCCGGGCACCAGGACGCGGGCCGTCGTATGCACCGCTACGAGTCCCTGCTGACCCCCGGCCGGCAGATCCTCGCCTTCGACCCCGAGGGCTCGGGCCGGATCGCCGAGGTGTTCGGGAACCTGGACCAGGCCCAGCGGATCTCGGTGGTCGTCCCCGGCGTCGACACCGACCTGCTCACCTTCCAGAAGACCAACCGCCAGTACACCGCCCCGGTCGGCATGGCCCAGGCGCTGTACGCGGCGGAGCGCACGGCGAGCCCCGCGACCCGTACGGCCGTGATCGCCTGGGCCGACTACACCTCGCCCGACGGGCTCGGCGTGGACGCGGCCACCGGCCTGCGCGCCGCGGAGGGCGCCCTGCGCCTGAACGCCCTGCTGGACGCCCTGCCCGGCACGGCCCCGGTGGCGATGATCTGCCACAGCTACGGCTCGGTGGTCTGCGGCGTCGCCGCGCACGACATGCCCCGCCGGGTGTCCGACATAGCGGTGGCCGCGAGCCCCGGCATGCGGGTGTCCGCGGCCTCCCACCTGCGCACCGGCGCCCAGGTGTGGGCGATGCGGGACGCCACCGACTGGATCCAGGACGTGCCGTACCTGGAGCTGGGCGGGCTCGGGCACGGCGCCGACCCGGTGTCCTCGGCGTTCGGCGCGCGCGTGCTGTCCGCCCGGGACGCGCACGGCCACGCCGGCTACTTCCAGCCGGGCACGGACAGCCTGCGCAACCTCGCCGACGTCGGGGTCGGCGCCTACGACGCGGTGACGTGCGCACGCGAGAACGACCTGTGCCAGTCCGGCGCGTCCGGCACTACCCCGGCCGGACGCGCGTAGAAACAGCAGGAAGTGCGGTCTGCGCGGGTGGCGACGGAGGAGCACGTGCCGCATACGATGAGCCGCATGGGTGACGTACTGGCGGGTTTTCATGCCGTCTGGGAGTTCGAGTCCGACTCCGTGCTCATCCGTTACGAACGGGGGATTCGGACACCGAAGCTGTTCCAGGCGCTCGGCGAACGGCGCATCCCGCTGTCCGCGGTCGAGGACGTGAGCCTCACCCCGGGCAGACGCGGCACCGTCGTCCTGCGGCTGCGGCCGCGCGCCGGTGCCGATCCGCTGATGGAGGCGGCCGACGGGCAGCTGAAGGAGGGCTCCGATCCGTACCGGCTGGTGCTGCCGGCCGAGCGCGAGACGCTCGCCGAGTACTACGCGCAGGAGCTGAAGGGCCTGCTGACCGAGGCCGGCTCGGGACCGGCCGACCGCCATCTGGTGGCCGCGCCCGAGGCGCCGCTGCACTTCAAGGCCTACGACGGGAAGGCGTCCTTCGACGGGACGTCCGTGCAGTTCCGCTGGTCGTGGACGGGCGCGTCCTCGGCGAAGTGGAAGGCGGGCGACCAGAGCTTTCCGGTGGCCGGCCTCAGCGGGGTGGAGTGGCGCTCGCCGGAGGTCTTCGACGGGCACCTGCGGCTGATCAACCGCTCGGCCGGTACGACGGCCACGGCCGTGCAGCCCGACCAGGACCCGGCGGCCGTGATCTTCGGGCTGGGGTACGGCCCGGTGCACGAGTCGCTGCCGTTCGCCGCCGCGGTCCTGGCCGCCGTACGCACACGAGGGCCGGTACCCGCGGTACCGGCCGCCCCGGCCCGGCGGGATCCGGCGGACATCGCCGAGCGGATCCGGCATCTCGGGGAGCTGCATCAGGCCGGCCTGGTCACCGACGAGGAGTTCTCCTCCAAGAAGGCCGAACTGCTGGCGGAGTTGTGACGGGGATCACTGCTCGCGCGCGTAGAAGCTGATCTTCCTGTCCAGGACGGACAGGGTGTCGTGCAGTTCCGCGATCCGGGCCAGCACGTCCCGGCGCGTCGACTCCAGGAGTTCCTGGCGCTCGGCGTACGTGCTCTCGCCCTCCCGGACCAGTTCCGCGTACCGCACCATGTCCGCCACCGGCATGCCCGTCAGCCGCAGCTTGGTCACGAAGTCCAGCCAGTCCAGGTCGCGGTTGCTGTAGCGGCGCTGGCCGGTGTGGGAGCGGTCGACGTGCGGCATCAGGCCGATCCGCTCGTACCAGCGCAGGGTGTGCGCGGTCAGGCCGGTGAACGCGACGACCTCGCTGATCGTGTAGCGGTCCTGGCCGTCGGGGCGCGGATGGCGTCTGGGCGGGGCGGAGCAGATGTCGGCGGGGGTCATGCTCTCGGTGTCCGCTGGCGTGGTCTGCATCACCGTCATGCACCCACGCTATGGCCTTCGAGTGCACTCCAAGCAAGCGGGGCCCGGTAAAGAATGCGCGGGACGTACGCCGGGGCGAGTGGTTAGCGTGCGACGCATGAGTCTTGTACGCCGGGCCCTGCCCGAGGACGCCGACGAAGTGCTGCGGCTGCGCCAGGTCATGATCGACTCCCTGCGGAGCGGCGGGAGTTCCGCGCCGACGGACTGGCACGCGGAGTCCCTGCCGACGCTGCGGGAGCGGCTCGCCGAGGCCGACGGGGACTTCGCGGCCTTCGTCGTGGACCATCCGGACCGGCCGGGGGCGCTGG
The DNA here is from genome assembly GCF_027625935.1 of Streptomyces camelliae. Lineage (NCBI taxonomy): Bacteria > Bacillati > Actinomycetota > Actinomycetes > Kitasatosporales > Streptomycetaceae > Streptomyces > Streptomyces camelliae. Next base: position 6,353,447 of record NZ_CP115300.1, on the reverse strand, counting down.
CCGCGCTGGTGGCCGGGACGCTGGAGTACCGCATCGGGAAGGCCGGCAATCCGCACGGGCGGGTCGGGTACGTCTTCAGTGTGGCCACCGACCCGGACGCCCGCCGGCGCGGCTATGCGCGCGCGTGCATGGAGGAACTGCTGGCCTGGTTCCGCGCGCGGGGCGCAGGGTACGTGCTCCTCACCGCCTCCACCGACGCCGAACCGCTCTACGCCTCCCTCGGCTTCACGCGTGACCCCGACCCGTCGATGCGGCTGCTGCTGTGAGCCGCATAGGCTCGGCTGCATGTCGTTGAAGAGCCTCGCGTCGATCGAGAACTGGCCCGTCCCCACCGCGGCGGCGGGTGTCGTACGTGCCGACGGGACCGTCCTCGGGACGTACGGCCCCGTCGGGCACCGCTTTCCGCTCGCCTCGGTCACCAAGCCGCTGGCGGCGTACGCGGCGCTCGTGGCGTACGAGGAGGGCGCGATCGAGCTGGACGAGCCGGCCGGGCCGCCCGGTTCGACCGTCCGCCATCTCCTCGCCCACACCTCCGGGCTGGCCTTCGACGAGCACCGGGTGACGGCCCCGGCCGGGGAGCGGCGGCTGTACTCCAACGCCGGCTTCGAGCAGCTCGGCGATCACATCGCCAAGGCGACGGACATCCCCTTCGCCGAGTATCTGCGCCAGGCGGTGCTGGAGCCGCTGGGCATGACGGACACGTCTCTGGAGGGCTCACCGGCGAAGGACGGCGTGTCCACCGTCACGGACCTGCTCCGCTTCGCGGCGGAGGTGCAGGCGCCCCGGCTGCTGGATCCGCGGACGGTGGCGGCGGCGATGACCGTGCAGCACCCCGGGACGAAGGGTGTCCTGCCCGGGTACGGCCACCAGAACCCGAACGACTGGGGTCTGGGCTTCGAGATCCGCGACTCCAAGTCGCCCCACTGGACCGGGAGTTCGTCCTCCCCGCGCACCTTCGGACACTTCGGGCAGTCGGGTACGTTCCTGTGGATCGACCCCGACGCGGGGATGGCGTGCGCCGCGCTGACCGACAGGGCGTTCGGGCCTTGGGCGGTCGAGGCGTGGCCGGTGTTCACGGATGCGGTGCTGGCGGAGGTACGGGGCTGAGGTCGGCTGCAGCGGCAGCCGGCTGCGCCCGGCTAGGCGGTCATCTCCCACATCAGCAGCTCCGCCGACGACAGCCCCACCGCCTCCACGTCCTGCGCCTGTGTGATCCGCGCCGCATCCCCCGCCCCCAGCTCCTCCCCCGCCAGCCGGACCTCGCCCCGCACCACGTGGACGTACACGAACGCCCCGTCCGGGACCGCCGTGCGCTCGCCCGGCGCCAAGCGGCGGACGTGGAGCATCGCGCCGGCCGCCGGGAGGGCGTAGGGCGTGGCGTCGGCGATGCCCGGGACGATCGCGTACGACGGCTCCCCGCCCGGCTCCACCGGCGCCAGCCACATCTGGAGGAAGGTCAGGGGGACGGCGCCGGCGTTGCGTTCCACGTGGCGGACGCCCGCCGCAGCGCTGAGGTGCTGGACGTCGCCCGGACGGACCGTCGTCTCGTGGCCCGTGGAGTCGCGGTGGGTCAGTTCGCCCTCGATCACCCAGGTGACGATCTCGGTGTGGCTGTGCGGGTGTTCGTCGAAGCCGGCGCCGGGGGCGAGATGCTCCTCGTTGCAGGCGATCACCGCGCCGAAGCGCAGGTTCCCGGGGTCGTAGTGCGGACCGAAGGAGAAGGCGTGCCAGGTGTCGATCCCGGCCTCCGGCTCCCCTCCGCGATAGCGCTCAGCGGCGCGCCGTACCTCCATCACGGGCACCACGGTAGCCCTGCCGTGAGCCACGCCGACGCCTCCCCCGTCCCCACCCCCTACCCGGCGGCGCACGGCCACGTCCGGATAAGGCAGTCTTGTCCCGTGCCCGAACCCGAATCCCGCAGCAGCGATCCCCACGCGGATTCCCACGCCGCTCACCACGCTCGCGACGCCCACCCGCACTCCGCGACCCTCAAGCGGCTGGAGAAGTCCTCCGGGTCCCTCGCCGCGCAGGCCATCGCGCGCATGGACGAGACCCTGCCGTGGTACCGGGCGATGCCACCGGAGAACCGTTCCTGGATCGGGCTCGTGGCCCAGGCGGGTATCGCCGCCTTCACCGAGTGGTTCCGGCACCCGGACGCGCCGCAGGCGATCTCCACCGACGTCTTCGGCACGGCGCCGCGCGAGCTGACGCGGGCCATCACGCTGCGGCAGACCGTGGAGATGGTGCGGACCACCATCGAGGTCATGGAGAGCGCCATCGACGAGGTGGCCGCGCCGGGCGACGAGAGCGTGCTGCGTGAGGCGCTGCTCGTGTACGCCCGGGAGATCGCCTTCGCCACCGCCCAGGTGTACGCCCAGGCCGCCGAGGCACGCGGTGCCTGGGACGCGCGGCTGGAGTCCCTCGTCGTCAATGCCGTGCTCAGTGGAGAAGCCGACGAGGGGGCCGTCAGCCGGGCCGCCGCGCTCGGCTGGAACTCTCCCGAGCATGTCTGTGTCGTCCTCGGGACCGCGCCCGACGGGGACAGCGAGCTGACCGTGGAGGCGATCCGGCGGGCCGCGCGGCATGCCAAGCTCCAGGTGCTCACCGGTGTCCTCGGGGACCGGCTGGTGGTGGTCGCGGGCGGGAGCGACAACCCGCTCGCCGTCGCCAAGTCGCTGATCGGGCCCTTCGCCGCCGGGCCGGTCGTCGCCGGGCCCGTCGTACCGGATCTGCTGGCCGCCACGCGGTCCGCGCAGGCCGCCGCCGCGGGACTGAAGGCGTGTTCCGCCTGGCAGGACGCGCCGCGGCCGGTACTGGCGGACGATCTGCTGCCGGAGCGTGCCATCGCGGGCGATCCGAGCGCCCGCGAGCAGCTGGTGGAGGAGATCTACAGACCGCTGGAGGAGGCCGGCTCGGCGCTCCTCGAAACCCTGAGTGTCTACCTGGAGCAGGCGAGCAGCCTGGAAGGCGCCGCCCGGATGCTCTTCGTTCACCCGAACACCGTGCGCTACCGGCTCCGACGTGTGACTGACGTCACCGGTTGGTCGCCTTCGGATGTACGATCCGCCTTCACACTGCGGATCGCGCTCATCCTGGGGCGTCTGGCCGACGGCGAACCTCAAACGTAGGGTTTTGTCGGGGCCATACAAAAGCCCTCCGTGTTCTTCGTCCCTGTCCCCACGGGCGGCCCCGGCCGTCCCCAAGAGAGAGTGTGAGAGTGCTCGTACTCGTCGCTCCCGGCCAGGGCGCCCAGACGCCCTGCTTCCTGACCCCCTGGCTCGAACTGCCCGGTGCCCGTGACCGCGTCGCCGCGTGGTCGGACGCCATCGGGCTGGACCTGGTCCACTACGGCACCGAGGCCGACGCCGACGCCATCCGGGACACCGCGGTGGCCCAGCCGCTGCTGGTGGCCGCCGGGATCCTGTCCGCCGCGGCACTCGGTGACATTCCCGGGTTCGCGCCGGGCGCGGTCGCCGGTCACAGCGTCGGCGAGATCACCGCCGCCGCCTTCGCCGGAGTCCTGGACGACACCGCCGCCCTGCGCCTGGTCCGCGAGCGGGGTCTGGCGATGGCCGACGCCGCCGCGATCACCGAGACCGGCATGTCGGCGCTGCTCGGCGGCGACCCGGACACGTCGATCGCGCACCTGGAGAAGCTGGGCCTGACCCCGGCGAACATCAACGGCGCGGGCCAGATCGTCGCCGCGGGCACGCTGGAGCAGCTGGCCGCGCTGGCCGAGGACAAGCCCGAGGGCGTCCGCAAGGTCGTCCCGCTGAAGGTCGCCGGCGCCTTCCACACCCGCCACATGGCCCCGGCCGTCGACACGCTGGCCAAGGCCGCCGCGAAGCTGACGCCCGCCGACCCGAACGTCACCTACGTCTCCAACAAGGACGGCCGGAAGGTCGGGAGCGGCGCCGAGGTCCTCGATCGGCTCGTCGGCCAGGTCGCCAACCCCGTGCGCTGGGACCTGTGCATGGAGACGTTCAAGGAGCTGGGCGTCACCGCGCTCATCGAGGTCTGCCCGGGCGGCACGCTCACCGGCCTGGCCAAGCGCGCGCTGCCCGGTGTCACGACGCTCGCTCTGAAGACCCCCGACGATCTCGACGCGGCCCGCGAGCTCATCTCCGAGCACGCCGGCGCCGGCGCCTAAGGAGCCGTAGATGGCGAAGATCAAGCCCAGCAAGGGCGCCCCGTATGCGCGCATCCTCGGTGTCGGCGGCTACCGGCCGACCCGGGTGGTGCCCAACGAGGTGATCCTGGAGAAGATCGACTCGTCCGACGAGTGGATCCGCTCGCGCTCCGGCATCGAGACGCGGCACTGGGCCGGCCCCGAGGAGACCGTCGCCGCGATGTCCGTCGAGGCCGCCGGCAAGGCGATCGCGGACGCCGGCATCGACGCCGAGCAGATCGGCGCCGTGGTCGTCTCGACCGTGTCGCACTTCAGCCAGACCCCGGCCGTCGCCACCGAGATCGCCGACAAGCTGGGCACCGACAAGGCCGCCGCCTTCGACATCTCGGCGGGCTGCGCGGGCTTCGGCTACGGCCTGACGCTCGCCAAGGGCATGGTCGTGGAGGGTTCCGCCGAGTACGTGCTCGTCATCGGCGTGGAGCGGCTCAGCGACCTGACCGACCTGGAGGACCGGGCCACGGCCTTCCTGTTCGGCGACGGCGCCGGCGCGGTCGTCGTCGGCCCCTCGCAGGAGCCGGGCATCGGCCCGACCGTGTGGGGCTCCGAGGGCGACAAGTCGGAGACCATCAAGCAGACCATCCCGTGGGACCGTTTCCGGATCGGCGACGTCTCCGAGCTTCCGGTGGACAGCGACGGCAACGTCAAGTTCCCCGCGATCACGCAGGAAGGCCAGGCGGTGTTCCGCTGGGCCGTGTTCGAGATGGCGAAGGTCGCCCAGCAGGCGCTGGACGCGGCCGGGATCAGCCCGGACGACCTGGACGTCTTCATCCCGCACCAGGCCAATGTGCGGATCATCGACTCGATGGTGAAGACTCTCAAACTGCCGGAGCACGTCACGGTCGCCCGTGACATCCGCACCACCGGCAACACCTCGGCCGCCTCGATCCCGCTCGCGATGGAGCGGCTCCTGGCGACCGGGGAGGCGAAGAGCGGCGACACCGCGCTCGTCATCGGATTCGGGGCGGGTCTCGTGTACGCCGCCACGGTCGTTACCCTCCCCTAGGCACTCCGTGCCGGATCATGCGATCCGGCAGGGGGACAACTGCCACAAACCGTCTGGAACATCAAGAAGGAGCGCCAAGATGGCCGCCACTGAGAAGGAGATCGTCGACGGTCTCGCCGAGATCGTGAACGAGATCGCCGGGATCCCCGTCGAGGACGTCCAGCTGGACAAGTCCTTCACCGACGACCTGGACGTCGACTCGCTGTCCATGGTCGAGGTCGTCGTCGCCGCCGAGGAGCGCTTCGACGTGAAGATCCCGGACGAGGACGTCAAGAACCTCAAGACGGTCGGCGACGCGACCGAGTACATCCTCAAGCACCAGGCCTGAGCCACCCCTCAGTCCCGCTGCTAGGCCCCGCCACCCGGCGGTGTTTCGCCGTAGATTCCCGCATCCGTTGGAGAAAGAATTCCCGTGAGCCCGACCAATCGCACCGTGGTCGTCACCGGTATCGGCGCAACCACACCGCTGGGTGGCGACGCAGCGTCGTTCTGGCAGGCCCTCGTCGCCGGCACGTCCGGCGTCAGCCCCCTGGAGCAGGAGTGGGCGGCCGACCTGCCGGTCCGTATCGCCGCGCAGATCGCCGTCGAACCGACCGAGATCATCCCCCGCCCGCAGGCCCGCAAGCTGGACCGGTCCGCGCAGTTCGCGCTGATCGCCGCTCAGGAGGCCTGGAAGGACGCCGGTTTCACCGCCAAGGCCGGTGAGGACCCGTCCGTGAACCCCGACCGGCTGGGTGCGGTCGTCGCCTCCGGCATCGGCGGCGTGACGACCCTCCTGGACCAGTACGACGTCCTCAAGGACAAGGGCGTACGCCGTGTCTCCCCGCACACCGTGCCGATGCTGATGCCCAACTCCCCGGCGGCCAACGTCGGCATCGAGCTGGGCGCCCGCGCGGGCGTGCACACCCCGGTCTCGGCCTGCGCCTCGGGCGCGGAGGCCATCGGGTACGCGATCGAGATGATCCGCACCGGGCGTGCGGACGTGGTCGTGGCCGGTGGTACCGAGGCCGCCATCCACCCGCTGCCCATCGCCGCGTTCGGCAACATGATGGCGATGAGCAAGAACAACGACGACCCACAGGGCGCCTCGCGTCCCTACGACTCCGGCCGCGACGGCTTCGTGCTCGGCGAGGGTGCCGGTGTGATCGTCCTGGAGTCCGAGGAGCACGCGAAGGCCCGCGGCGCCCGGATCTACGTCGAGGCGGTCGGCCAGGGCATCTCCGCCGACGCCCACCACATCACGCAGCCCGAGCCGTCCGGCAACGGCATCGCGCACGCGCTGCAGAACCTGCTGGACAACACCGACCTGAAGCCGGCCGAGGTCGTGCACGTGAACGCGCACGCCACCTCGACGCCGCAGGGTGACGTGGCCGAGATCAAGGCGCTGCGCAAGGTGTTCGGCGACGACGTCGACCACATGGCGATCTCCGCGACCAAGTCGATGACCGGGCATCTGCTCGGTGGCGCCGGCGGTATCGAGACGGTCGCGTCGATCCTGGCGCTCGTGAACCGTACGGCTCCGCCGACGATCAACCTGGAGAACCTCGACCCCGAGGTCAACGCGGACGTCGTCCGCGGCGAGGCCCGTCAGCTGCCCGAGGGCCGCATCGCCGCGCTGAACGACTCGTTCGGCTTCGGCGGGCACAACGTGGTGCTGGCGTTCCGCACCATCTGACACACGGCAGAGGAAGGGCCCCCACCGGCTGGTGGGGGCCCTTCCTCATGTGCTGAATGTGCTGGATGTGCTGATGCTCACACCACTGCTGATGCTCACACCACTGCTGATGCTCACACCACCTGATGCAGCCAGCGCACCGGAGCTCCCTCGCCCGCGTACCGGAACGGCTCCAGTTCGTCGTCCCACGGCTTGCCCAGGAGCTTGGCGAGTTCGGCCTCCAGGTCGGTCTCGCCGCGCTGGCTGCGCTGGAGGGCGGCGCGCAGGCGGTCCTCGGGGATGAGGATGTCGCCGTGGATGCCGGTGACCGCGTGGAAGATGCCGAGGTCGGGGGTGCAGCTGTAGCGCTCGCCCTCGGCGGTCGGGCAGGGCTCGGCCGTGACCTCGAAGCGGAGCAGATGCCAGCCGCGCAGGGCCGAGGCCAGCTTGGACGCCGTACCCGCCTCGCCCTGCCAGGAGAACTCCGAACGCCAGGTGCCGGGGGCCGCGGGCTGCCGGATCCAGTCGAGGTTGACGCGCGTGCCGAGCACCCCCGCGACCGCCCACTCGACGTGCGGGCACAGCGCGCGCGGCGCGGAGTGCACGTACAGAACTCCACGTGTCGTCACCGGAACCTCCGGACAGAGCGGGACATCTTGCGGACTGGCTGGCGGCAGTGGCGCGACGGCCGCGTTCATGGCGAGGCTACCTTGCGGCGGCGCAAGGAGTGTGACGTACCGTCGGTCCCAGTGCCAGGAAACCTCTGCCATTCACCCAGGGGGACGCTTGTACGGGGGTGCGCCGTTCCAGCGCGCCCGGCCGGGAACCCTCGCACGTTGTTATGGGAGGAAGCACAGAGGCAGTACAGAGGCAGCACTGACGAAGGCCCGGGGCACCGGGTCGGACGACGAGGGGACCGGCAGGGGATGCGGAAGCCGAGCAGCCGTACGCGAGCCGCTCTCGCCCTGGTGGCGGCCGCCGCGCTGGGAGTCGCGGGATGCGACGCGAGCGGCGGCAGCGCGCCCGCGCCGGAGAGCACCAAGGCGCGCGCCGTGCGGCCCGCCCCGGTGTGGGACCGCAGCCCGGCCTCGATCGCCGCGGTCGGCGACTCCATCACGCGCGGCTTCGACGCGTGCACGGTGCTGTCGGACTGCCCCGAGGTGTCGTGGGCGACGGGCAGCGACGCCGAGGTGGACAGCCTGGCGGTGCGGCTGCTGGGCGTGTCGGGCGCGGCGGAGCGCAGCTGGAACTACGCGGTGACCGGGGCCCGGATGGCGGACCTGCCGGAGCAGATGGCCCAGGCGGCGGCGCACAGCCCCCAGTTGGTGACGGTCATGGCGGGCGCCAATGACGCCTGCCGCGCCTCGGCGTCGGCGATGACCCCGGTGGCCGCCTTCCGCGCGGACTTCGAGGAGGCGCTGCGCACGCTGCGCAAGGAGTCACCGAAGACGCAGGTGTACGTGGCGAGCGTGCCGAACCTGAAGCGGCTGTGGTCCGAGGGCCGCACCAATCCGCTGGGCAAGCAGGTGTGGAAGCTCGGCATCTGCCCGTCGATGCTGTCCGACGCGGACGACCTGACGAGCGCGGCCACCCGGCGCCGGGACCAGGTGCAGCGGCGGGTGGTCGAGTACAACAAGGTGCTGAAGGAGGTCTGCGCCAAGGACCGCAGCTGCCGCTTCGACGACAACGCTGTCTACGACTACGACTTCGGCACCGACCAGCTCAGCCACTGGGACTGGTTCCACCCCAGCAAGGACGGCCAGGCGCGGCTCGCGGAGATCGCCTACAAGACGATCACGTCCGTGACCTAGGGTTTCCCACATGAATGAACTTTTCGGCACACTTTCCGACGGCACCCCCGTGCACCGCTGGACGCTGGAGCGGGGCGGTGTGCGCGTGCGCGTGTTGTCGTACGGCGGGATCGTGCAGTCGGTCGAGGTCCCGGACCGGGAGGGGCGGACCGCCGACGTGGTGCTGGGCTTCTCCGACCTGGACGGCTATCTGCAGCACCCGGAGCCGTATCTGGGGGCGCTGGTGGGACGGTACGCCAACCGCATCGCGGGCGCCCGCTTCCCGCTCGACGGCTACACCTACGCCCTCGCGCCGAACAACAGCCCGAACTCGCTGCACGGTGGTGAGCGTGGTTTCGACAAGCGGGTGTGGGAGGTGACGCCGATTCGGCACGGCGTCCGCCTGAGCCGGGTCAGCCCCCACGGTGAGGAGGGGTTCCCCGGCCGGCTGGAGGTGACGGCGACGTACACGCTCGACGCGTCGGGCGCGCTGGGCCTCACCTACGAGGCGGTCACGGACGCGCCGACCGTCGTCAACCTCACCCATCACGGGTACTGGAACCTGGCCGGTTCCGGCCACGCGGGCGGGCATGAACTGCGGCTGGCCGCGTCCCGGTTCACTCCGGTGGACGCCGACCTGATCCCGACCGGGGTGCTGGAGGACGTCAACGGCTCGCGTTTCGACTTCCGCACCGCCCGCAAGACCGGCTCGGGCTACGACCACAACTTCGTCCTGGACAAGGGCGTCACCGAGACCCCTCAGCAGGTCGCCGAGCTGCACGACCCGGGCTCCGGCCGCACCCTGACGGTCTCGACCACCGAACCGGGCCTCCAGCTCTACACCGCCGACCACCTCCCGTCCCCCTTCGCCCCCGGTGACGGCATCGCCCTGGAGACCCAGCACTTCCCGGACTCCCCGAACCGGCCGGAGTTTCCGAGCACGGTGCTGAGGCCGGGCGAGGTGTTCCGGTCGGAGACGGTGTACGCGTTCTCGGCTCGTTAGACGCGCTCCCCGCGCATCCTCTTCGCCGCCTTGCCCAGCAAGGTCATCGCCCCCCAGCAGACCAGCACAGCCGCGCCCCCGCCCACGGCGGGTCCCACGGCGTGCCCCTTGATGCCCTCCCCCGTCACCGTCGTGGCCAGCACGAAGAGGATCGAGTACAGGCTCCGGCCGACCTTCGCGCCGGCCGGAATCACCTGGAGCAGCTGCGGGATCGTGGTCGCGGCGGCCAGGGCCATGCCGAAGGGCAACGCCGCGGCGGTCATCAGCGCGCCGAAGCCGAAGGAGTTGCCGTACGCGCCCCAGGCGGCGCCCCGGTAGAGCAGATAGCCGGTCGCGGCGAGGGACAGCAGGACCAGCAGGCCGGTGAGGTAGGCGGCCTGGGTGGCGGCCTTGCGGGCGCCCGGCAGATGGGCGGCCGGGGAACGCCAGGCGTCCGCCGTGATGAGCCGCAGCTGCCGCTTGAGGCCCTGCATCTGCAGCAGCGAGTAGACACCGAAGGTCAGCAGGCCCAGTCCGACGAGCGCGGCGGCGAAGCCGAGGGGCTTCTGTGTGATGCCGTAGTGCACACCGCCGAAGGTGAGCGGAAGGCCGAGCACCATGCCGTAGGCCATGGGCTTGGACTTCTCCTGGATCTTCTGCGCCAGCTCGCGCTGGGCCGGGGTGAGGTTCGGATCCAGCCGCATCCGCCCCTCACCGGCCTCCTGGTCGTGGGACGGCGCGTGCGGCTGGGCGTGCTGCTGGGGCGGATAGGGCTGCTGAGGCTGATACTGCTGCTGCGGATACGGCTGGTGCGGCGGGTACGGCTGCTGATACTGCGGCTGCTGCCCAGGCGGGTACGGCTGCTGATACTGCGGCTGCTGTCCATAGGGCCCGTACGGTCCCGCCGACGGCTGCTGTCCGTACGGTCCCGCCGGCGGTTGCTGGCCGTACGGCCCCGGCTGCTGCCCTGGATACATGCTGTCTCTCCCCCGTGCCCGTGCCCGGTGTGTCCGGTGTTCTCGCGGGCCGGGAGTCTGCCACACCCTCCTGGCCGCCATGAGCCCCGGTCCGGAGGTCAGGTCCCGGACCGGGGCTGCTGAGGGGGGACTTGTCCCGGATCAGACGTTAATCGGCCTGGCGAGCCTGCGGTCGGCGATCGAGCGTCCGGCGGTGATCTCGTACGAACCCTTCACAAGCGACCACGTCTTCGCCTCCTCGTCCCAGACCTCGAAGGCGCGGCGCGGCAGCGTGACCGTCACCTCGGCACTCTCGCCGGGCCCGGCCTCTGCGGAGGCGAAGCCGGCGAGCCAGCGGGCCGGGCGCTCGGGGTCGGGCCCGGCCAGGGAGACGTAGATCTGGACGACCTCACGGCCGGGTCGGTCGCCGGTGTTGCGCAGCCGGACGCGGGCCGTGGTGCCGTCGGCCGCCGGGGAGATGTCGAGGGACTCGTAGGTCCAGTCGGTGTAGCCGAGGCCGTGGCCGAAGGGGTACGCCGGGGTGCGGCCGGCCTTCTCCCAGGCGCGGTAGCCGATGAACACACCCTCGGAGTACCGCAGTTCTCCGTCGGCCGGGACGACCTGGGTGACCGGGGCGTCGGCGAGGGAGCCCCAGGTGGTGGGGAGGCGGCCGCCGGGCTCGTGGGCGCCGGTGAGGACGTCGGCGAGGGCGGCGCCGCCCTCCTGGCCGGGGAACCAGGTCAGCAGGACGGCGGCGACGTCGTCCCGCCAGGGAAGCTCCACCGGGGAGCCGGAGTTGACGACCACGACGGTGTTCGGGTTGGCGGCGGCGACCGCGCGGACCAGGTCGTCCTGGTGGCCGGGCAGGTGGAGGTCGGTGCGGTCGAAGCCCTCGGACTCGACGCGGTCGGTGGTGGCGACCATGACGACGGCCGTGTCGGCGGCACGGGCGGCCTCGACGGCCTCGGCGATCAGCGCATCGGCGGCGCGCTCGGGCTCGGCGTGGGCGAGGGCGAAGGTGACGACCCGCATGGGGATGTCGTCGGGGAGCTGGACGACGTAGGTGAGGGAGACGTCGACGGTTTCGCCGGCGGTGAGTTCGGCCTGGGCGCGGGGTACGGGGGCGCCGAAGAAGGCCTCGAAGGGGTCGTCCTGGTCGGGGCGCTGGACGTCGTCGAAGTAGGTGGTGCCGTCGACGGTGAGCGTGAAGGCGCCCATGCCCTTGATGCCGAAGGTGTGCGGGCCGGACTCGCGGGGGGTGAAGGTGCCGGTCAGCTCGACGGTGTGCAGGGTGTCGTGGGTGACGCCGTCGGGGAGGTCCGAGCCCATCCACTGGATCAGGCCGCCGGGGGTCGGCCGGGTGCCGATGACCTGGCCGTCGGTGTCGCGGCAGACGGCGGTCAGGCTGAATCCCCCGTCGGCGACGGCGAGTTCGGTGGCCGGGTCGGCGCCGACGGCGTAGCTGAGCGTGCCTTCGGGGAGGGCGGCGGTGAGGCCGTCGAGCGGGGAGACGACGTGGGCCGGGAAGACGGTGGCGGAGCCGCCGCCGAGGACGCGGGCGTCGCGGGCGGCGGCGCCGATCAGGGCCACGGTGCCGTTCGGCTTCAGCGGCAGGGCGCCGCGTTCGTTGCGGACGAGGACGAAGGAGCGGCGGGCGATCTCTCGGGCCAGTCCGATGCCGTCGACGGTCTCGGGCAGCTCGGTGACGACGGGTTCGGCGCCGTCGAGGATCCCCACGCGGGCGGCGAGCCGCAGCACGCGCCGTACGGCGGCGTCGACGGTGGCCTCGGCGACCTTGCCGTCCCGGACGGCCCCGGCGAGGGCGGCGCCGTAGACGGTGCGCGGGCCGGGCATCGCCACGTCCAGGCCGCCGTTGATGTCGGCGACGGTGTCGCGGGCGGCCATCCAGTCGGAGACGTTGACGCCGTCGAAGCCCCACTCCCCGCGCAGGACTTCGTTGACGAGGTGGTGGTGCGCGGTCATGGTCGTGCCGTTGACCGTGTTGTAGGCGGTCATGATGCCCCAGGGGCGGGCGCCGGCGACGATCGCCTCGAAGGGGGCCAGATACAGCTCGCGCAGGGCGCGTTCGGAGACCAGGTTGTTCACGGTGAAGCGGTCGGTCTCGGCGTCGTTGGCGACGAAGTGCTTGACGGTGGTGCCGACCCCGCCGGACTGCACCCCGGTGACGTACCCCGCCCCGATCCGGCCCGTCAGGTACGGATCCTCGCTGTAGGCCTCGAAGTGCCGTCCGCCGAGCGGTGAGCGGTGCAGGTTGACCGTGGGGGCGAGCAGGACGTGCACGCCCTTGCGGCGGGCCTCCTGGGCGAGCAGCACGCCTGCACGGCGGGCGAGTCCGGGGTCCCAGGCGGCGGCGAGCGCGGTCGGCGAGGGCAGGGCGACGGAGGGGTCGTCGGCGCTCCAGCGCACGCCCCGGACACCGATCGGCCCGTCGGACATGACCAGCGGCCCCAGGCCGATCTCGGGGAGGGCGGAGAGGGTCCACATGTCCTGTCCGGCCAGCAGCCGGGCCTTGGCATCGAGGTCGAGCCGCCGCAGCGCCGCCTCCACGACCGCCTCGCGCGCCTGATCGGCCGGGGTTCCCACCATCGCTGTGCCTCCTCGCTGAAGTCCACGGGCCCCTCCATCCTGCCTGGGTCGCCCGCGAAGGAGTCGTGACCGCTACCGTCAATTTCGATGCCCCCGCAGTACCAGTGGCTGCTGGCCCCGGAGTCGGTTGACATGCCGCGGGCGTTCCGGGACCTTCTCCGGCTCCTGGGTGAGCGGGCGGGCCGAGGCCGCGTCCTGCGCTGAGCGGACCTGGTGAAGTCCACTGCGGTTCGGCAGCTCCCTCAAGGGGCGCGGGGCCGCGTTTGACAGCGGCTCCGCCGCGATGGGGTACCTCCCTGCTCGAACGAAGTTGAGAGCTTGGGGGAGCGACCAGCCACGACGGCGCCGCAGCCGGACGACGGCCCGTCGCCGCACCTCCAGCGGAGCGCTCAGGCGGGTACGACGGCCGCCACGACCTCGATCTCCACCTGCGCCTCCGGCCGGAACAGCCGCGGCACCTCGAACGTCATGCTCGTCGGCGCGGTCCCCGTGAGGAACTCGCGGCGCACGGAGCCGTATTCGTCGAGCTTGGTGATGTCGGTGAGATAGGTGCGGATGTTGATGACGTCCGCGAGGCTCGCCCCCTGGGACGCCAGCAGGGCGTCGATCGTCTCGAAGACGCCCCGGGTCTGCTCGGCCAGGGTCTCCCCCGCCGCGATCTGGCCCGACAGGAACAACAGGACGCTGCCATCGGCCTGTTCGACGCGGGCGACCTGGGAGTAGTAGGCGTTGGCGGGCTGCGGGGCGCCGGCGGGGTTGGTGAGGGTGACGTTCATCGGGGGCCTTTCCGGATGCGGGTGACGGCTCGGGCGATGTCGGCGCGGGTCAGCGCGGGGTCCTCGGCGGCCTGCCGGAAGTGCGCCGACACGGCTTCGGCGACCGGGAGTCGAGCGGCGCCCGTCGCGATCCCCAGGTCCTTCACGGCGAGCTCGGTGGCGAAGTGCACGTCCTCGGCGAAGGCACGGCCGACCACGCCGCCGAGGGGGCTCGCCGCCAGGGCCGCGCGGGCGGTGTCGCCGTCGAGGCCGAACGTGTCGGCGAGCCGGAGCGCCTCCGCGACGATGCCGACGCCACCGATCACCGCCGTGTTGACGACGAGTTTGAGGGCCGCGCCCGAGCCGAGCGGTCCGGTGCGGGTGACCGTGCCGAGGTGGGCGAGGACCGGCTCGACGGCCGTGACGTCGCCACCCGCGAGGATGCCGAGCGTGCCGTCGGCGGCCCGGTCCGTACTGCCCATGACCGGCGCGTCGACCAGCAGCACGCCATCCTTCAGCCGCCCGCCCACCTCCCTCACGGCGTCCGGCCCCACGGTGGACATCTCGACCCAGGCCGTGCCGGGCCGCAGCTCCGGCACGACGGCGTCGGCCACGGCGGTCAGCGCGTCCGGCCCTGCGAGCATCGTGAGGACGACGTCCGCGTGCCGCACGGCCTGCGCGGGCGACCCGGCGAGCACGGCGCCCTCGGCGACGAGCGGTTCGGCCCTGGCCGGGGTGCGGTTCCAGACGGTGAGCGGGTACCCGGCCGCGAGCAGCCGGCGGGCCATGGGGGCGCCCATGTGCCCCAGCCCCAGAAAGGCGATCTTCTGCATGCCGTCGACGCTAGGAGCCGCCCTGCGATGCGACAAGCGAGTCAATAGCATCGCTGCCATGCCAAATTCGCATACCGCTGTTCCTGCCGCCGAGCCGCCCGACCTGAACACGGTCTGGCTGCGCGTGTTTCTGGAGGTGGCGCGGCACGGTTCGTTCACGGTGGCCGCGCGGACGCTGGGCTGGACCCAGTCGGCGGTGTCCCGGCAGATCTCCGCGCTGGAGTCGGCACTCGGCGGCGGTCCGCTCTTCGACCGGCTGCCGCGGGGCGTACGGCTCACCGAGGCCGGCCGGACCCTGGTCCCGCACGCCGAGGCCGTGACCGAGTCGCTGCGGGGCGCGGCGCGCGAGCTGGCCGAGCTGCGCGCGGCGGCGGGCGGGCGGCTGCGGTTCGGCGCGTTCGCCACCGCCGACGCGGCCCTCGTCCCGCATGCGCTGGCCGCCTTCCGCGCCCGCCGTCCGCACGTCCGCGTCTCCCGCGAGGAGGGCCTCTCCCCCGCCCTGCTGGACCGGCTCACGGCCGGCCATCTCGACCTCGCGGTGGTCTCCACGACGGGCCGCGCCCCGCTGGAGACGTACGCGCTGCACCATCTGCTCGACGAGACCCTGTACGTCGCCGTCCCCGCGGACCATCCGCTCACCGCGGCCGACGGCCCGGTACGGCTGGCCCGGCTCGCCGACGCCGACTGGATCGCCGGCAGCTCCCGCCCCGAGGGCACGCTGCTCGACGCGGCCGTACGGCAGGGCTTCCGGCCGCGCGTCGCGCACGTCGTCGCCGAGTGGACCGCCAAACAGGGGTACGTCGCCGCCGGCCTGGGCGTCACCCTGGTCCCGGCGCTGGCCGCCGCGTCCCTGCGCCCGGACGTCGCCCTGCTCCCCGTACACCCGGAGGACGCCCCACGGCGGGGGGTCTACGCGGCGACGGTGCGGGGCAGTTCCCTGACGCCAGCGGCGCAGGCCTTCATCGGGGCGCTGCGGGAGGCGGCGGCACTGATCCCGGCGTGACGCCCCCGGGACGGAACTCGCCGTCGGCAGTGACCCGGGCGGAGCCCTCCCCGCTCTCTTCCACGTCCTCCCCCAACAACTCCCGCGCCAGCATCGTCGCCCCCGCCACCGCCCCCGGCATCAGGAACACCGCGACGAACGGCACCAGGAAGGCCAGGCCGAGGGGGGTGCCGAAGCCCCAGACCAGGGTCTTGCGGGAGCGGAGCAGGGTGAGGCGGGCGCGCAGGTCGACGCCCCGGCGCTGGAAGGCCACGGCGGTCAGTTCCTCGGTGAGGAAGAAGCCGGTGACGAAGAAGCCGAGCACGGGGACGACGGTCTGGCCGACGAACGGCAGGAGGCCCAGGGCGAAGAGCAGTACGCCCCACAGCGCGGCCCGCACCAGCACCCGCAGGCTGTCCCGCGCCGAGATCCACAGCTCACGCCAGAACGGGAGGTCCGAGCGCGGGGCGGTGCCGTCGGGCGAGACGTCGGCGTCGACCTGTTCCGACAGGCTCTCGTAGAAGGGGTCGCCGATCAGCAGGGTGACGGCCGTGAAGGTCAGCACGGCCAGCAGCAGGCCGAGGGCGAACAGGACGGCGGTCAGGAAGCCGCGGAACAGGCCCTGCCAGGGGCTCGACCAGTCGTCCGCGAACGGTGTCGCCCAGGTGACCGCGTCCGCGCCCCACAGGGCGAGCGCGACCAGCGCCGCGACGTACAGCACGAGGGTGATCAGCCCCGGCAGCAGCCCGAAGCCGTACTGCCTGCCGTGCCGGCTCACCCAGCGCTGGCCCTTCAGCAGATGACCGAACCCCACCCCGAGATCACGCATGGCGAAGACTTTACGCGTCCAGCATCCGCCGCAGCAGATCGCGCAGCGAGCGCCGCTCCTCCTCGGAGAGCCCGGCGAGGGGTTCGCGGGCGAAGCGCAGGCCCTCGCGCAGGTCCTTGGCCATGCGCAGGCCGTCGTCCGTGGCGGCGGCCAGCTTCACCCGGCGGTCGGCGGGGTCGGGGCGCCGCTCGACCAGGCCGCGGGACTCCAGGCGGTCGACGATCCCGGTCACGTTGGACGGCTCGCACTTCAGCTTCTGCGCCAGCTTCCGCATGGGCAGCGGCTCCAGCGAGAGCAGGCTGAGCAGCCGGGCCTGCGGGCCGGTCAGCGTGTGCTCGCCCGCCGCCTTCTCGTAGTCCGCGTAGAAGCGGGCCACGACGTCTCCGATCAGCTCGACGACCTCCAGGGTCAGGGCGTCGGGCCGGCGGGTGTTCGATGGACTGGACGGAGTGGACATGGGCTCCAGGATACCCCGTTACTTGACATCCTGAAATATTCAGGAGCATGGTTGTTTCAGGTACTGAAATATTTGCAGTCGTAGTACACAGAAAGGCCCGTCATGATCAACCGCGAGTGGCACCTGCTCAGCCGTCCCGTCGGCTGGCCGAAGCCCGAGGACTTCGCCCTGGTCGAGACCGAGGTCCCGACCCCCCGCGAGGGCCAGGTGCTGGTGAGGAACAAGTACCTCTCCGTCGACCCGTACATGCGCGGCCGGATGAGTGCCGCGAAGTCGTACACCGCCCCCTTCGAGCTGGGCAAGGTCATGCAGGGCGGCGCGGTCGGCGAGGTGATCGAGTCGAACGCCGAGGGCATCGCGGCCGGCGACCACGTGCTGCACTTCTTCGGCTGGCGCGAGTACGCGGTCATGGACGCGAAGCACGCCGTCAAGGTCGACCCCGAGGCCGCGCCCCTGTCGACGTACCTCGGTGTCCTCGGCATGACGGGCCTGACCGCCTACGCCGGCCTGCTGCGCACCGCCTCCTTCAAGGAGGGCGACGTCGTCTTCGTCTCCGGCGCGGCCGGTGCCGTCGGCAGCCAGGTCGGGCAGATCGCCAAGCTGAAGGGCGCCTCGCGGGTCATCGGCTCCGCCGGGTCGGACGAGAAGGTCAAGCTGCTCGTCGAGGAGTACGGCTTCGACGCCGCGTTCAACTACAAGAACGGCGCGGTGAGCGACCAGCTGCGCGAGGCCGCGCCCGACGGCATCGACGTGTACTTCGACAACGTCGGCGGGGACCACCTGGAGGCCGCCATCGGCTCGCTCCGTGAGGGCGGCCGGATCGCGGTCTGCGGCATGATCTCGGTCTACAACAACACCGAGCCCGCGCCCGGCCCGAAGAACCTGGCCCGGCTGATCCAGACCCGCGGCCGTATCGAGGGCTTCCTGGTCGGCGACCACTACGACCTTCAGCCGCAGTTCGTCCAGGAGGTCGGGCCGTGGGTCGCCTCGGGGCAGCTGAAGTACCGCGAGACGGTCGTCGAGGGCATCGAGAACAACCTGGAGGCGTTCCTCGGGGTCCTGCGCGGCGACAACACCGGCAAGATGATCGTCAAGCTCTGAGCCTCCGGCGGGCCCTCCCCGCCATTTCCTCCGGCATGCGGTAACTTCTTTCCGAAATCCGCCGTCGATCGTGGGCGCGAGTCGCGGCGGACCGAGGAGGAAGACAACCGCATGCCCATCACGCAGTCCGATGTCCTGTACACCGCCGTCGCCACCGCCGAGAACGGCCGGGACGGCCGGGTCGCCACGGACGACGGCCGTCTCGACGTCGTCGTCAACCCGCCGAAGGAGATGGGCGGCAACGGGGCCGGGACCAACCCGGAGCAGCTGTTCGCCGCCGGTTACAGCGCCTGCTTCCAGGGCGCGCTCGGGGTCGTCGCCCGGCAGGAGGGCGCCGACGTCTCCGGCTCGACCGTCACCGCGAAGGTCGGCATCGGCAAGAACGACGACGGCTTCGGGATCATCGTGGAGATCTCGGCGAACATCCCGAACGTCTCCGCCGAGGCGGCCCGGGAGCTGATCGAGAAGGCGCACCAGGTGTGCCCGTACTCGAAGGCGACCCGCGGCAACATCACCGTGACGCTGGTCTGAGACCGTCGTTCTCGACTACAGCAGCCGCACCCTTGGACGTGGGGTGCGGCTGCCGTCGTGTTCAGGCGGCCAGAACGGCCTGGTGCACCGCTCTCACGAACCCCTCGTTCTCCGGCGCCGCCCCGCCCGGGAACGCCATCCTGCGCCGCGTGTAGCCGTACGCCAGGCCGCTGCGCGGGTCGGCGAAGGCCTGGGAGCCGCCGGCGCCGCTGTGGCCGAAGGCACCGGCGCCCAGGACCGGGTACGCCACGACGGCCGTCGCCTGGAAGCCGAGGCCGAACGCCCGGTGGCCGCGGGACACCAGGTCGTAGCCCACGGAGTGGATCTGGCCCACCTCGGCGACCGTGTCCGGCTTCAGCAGCGGGGGGCGGTCGGCCAGTTCGCTGATCGCCGCCGCGTACATCGTCGCGAGCCCGCGCGCGGAGGCGACCCCGCCCGCCGACGCCGGCCCCTTGGCGCGCACCCGGCGGGAGTTGGCGTGGTCCTCCAGCGTCTGCGGCTCCGGCACATGGCCGTTGGAGGCGATCGAGCTCAGCGAGTGCGGACCCGGCTGGTGGGCCGCCGTCAGGGCCTGCTGCTCCGGCGTGAGGAGCATCGGCTGCACGGAGCGGAAGCGGGGCTCCTCGGACTCGGGCAGCCCCAGGTAGAAGTCCATGCCGTACGGCGCCCGGACCCGCTCCTCGAACACCTCCTGGAGCGTGCGTCCCGTGGCCCGGCGGACCACCTCGCCGGTGAGCGCGCCGATCACCAGCGCGTGGTAGCCGAACGCCGTGCCCGGCCGCCAGAACGGCTTCTGGTCCGCGAGCCGTTCGGCGATCGCCCGGTCGTCGGCCATCTCCTCCGCCGAGAACCCGGCGTCGATCCCGATCAGCCCCGCACGGTGGGCCATCAGCTCACGGAGGGTGATCGCCCCCTTGCCCTCGGCCGCGAACTCCGGCCAGTAGTAGGTCACTCTGCGGTCCAGCTCCAGCGTGCCGTCCTGCACCAGGAGCGCGACCACGAGATGCGCGGCACCCTTGGTCGACGAGAACACGCCGTACAGGGAGTCCGCCTCGCCGCCCGCCCACAGGTCGACGACCCGGCGCCCGTGCGCATACGCACACAACTGGCCCTCGTAGTCGTCCCGTTCCCCGGCGACGAACGCGGTGAACTCCTCGCGCACCGCCTCGAAGCCCTCGGCGACCGTGCCATGGACGGTGATCTGCTGACTCATCCGCTCTCCTCAACCTGAGCCGCTCTCGCTGCTCCCCCTCGCACAACGCCCGTTCCCGCTCCGGACGTTCCCCAGACCGGTACGGCGCAAAGTGCCTGTTCGACTCAACCACCAGGGAGGCCGGTGGGTGTCACTTCGATGCCCCGGATGGCCGATGGCGCGGGGTGGTGCGTGGAAGCGGACCCGTGGCTCAGGTGCACCACCACAGGAAGCGGGTGCAGGTCTTGGTCGGTGACGGCGTGGGCGTCGGGCCGGATGTCGTCGGCGCGCCGGTCGGCGTGGCGGAGGGGTGGGCGGTGGCCGTGGGGGCCGGGGCGACGGGGGTGGTACCGGCCGGGGCCGACTGCCCCTCCTTGCCCGTCTCCTTGGCGCTCGGCGACGCGGAGGCCTTGCCCTTGGGGGACTTGGAGACCGACGCGGAGACCGAGGCGTGCGGGGAGGCACCGGCGCCCGGGGCGGCGCCCGAGGTGTCGTTCACCGGCGCGGCCGTGCCGCCCGGCGTCGCGGAAGCCGCGGTGCCGTCCGCCGCCGTGTCCCCGGAGGTGGCCGGACCGCCGCCGGAGAAGGGCGAGAAGGGCGCGTCCGTGCCCAGGGTGGCGATGCTGAGTCCGCCGGCGCCGAGGACCAGGCCCGCGGCGATCAGTACGGTACGGCGGCGCCGGCGGCGGTGGACGGCGGCCTTGCGGTCGCGGCGGCTGCCGTCGGCGGAGGCGGGACTCACGGTCGCCGCGCCACGGCCCTTGCGCCGGGCGGCCCGGCCACCCGGCACGGGGGCGGACCCGGGCCCGGAAGCGGCCTCCGGTTCGACCTCGGGTCCGGATTCCGCATGCGCTTCCGGTTCCGGTTCCGGTTCGTACTCCTCCGGTTCGTACTCCTCCGGCGTGTACTCCACCGACGGGCCCTGCCCTTGGACGGGCACCCGGACGCCGTACTCCTCGCCCGGGACGTGACCGCCGTCGTCACCGCGGTCGTAACCGTGGCCGGCCGGTTCGTATCCGCTCTCGGCGGGGACATGACCGCCGTACCCTGACGTCTGACCCGCACCCGCGCCCGCGTAGGCGTACGCGGCCGTCGCGTCCGCGCTCGCGGAGCCGGCCGGTGTTCCGCACCCGGGGCAGGCCAGGGCGCCGTTGAGGTGCCGTTGGCACGGGTGGCAGTAGTCCATGACGCGGGAAGACTAGATTCCCCGCCGGTACTGTTCCTAGGGGTGGCTGTGAAGGTTTGGTGGATCAGCGAAAGAATTCTCGAAAGCCTTGCCGAAACCGTTACCTGTTCGACCCATTGACACCCCTACCGCCCCGTCCTTACTGTCACGCCAGCATTTCGAACGTGTGACGAAATCTCGAACAGCTGAGGGGCAATTGCCGTGCGCATCACCGGAATCAGCACGCACGTGGTCGGCACGCCGTGGCGCAACCTGACCTACGTCCAGGTGCACACCGACGAGGGAATCACGGGCGTCGGCGAGACCCGGATGCTCGGTCACACCGACGCGCTGATCGGCTATCTGCGGGAGGCCGAGGCCAATCACATTGCCGGCTCGGATCCCTTCGCCGTCGAGGACCTCGTCCGCCGGATGAAGTACGGCGACTACGGCCGCGCGGGCGAGATCGTCATGTCCGGTATCGCCGTGATCGAGATGGCGTGCTGGGACATCAAGGGCAAGGCGCTGGGCGTGCCGGTCTGGCAGCTGCTCGGCGGCAAGGTCACCGACAAGGTCAAGGCGTACGCCAACGGGTGGTACACGACCGAGCGAACGCCCGAGGCGTACCACAAGGCCGCCCAGGGGGTGATGGAGCGCGGGTACAAGGCGCTGAAGATCGACCCCTTCGGCACCGGCCACTTCGAGCTGGACCACGAGCAGACCCTGTACGCCGTCTCGCTCATCGAGGCCGTGCGGGACGCGATCGGCCCGGACGCCGAGCTGATGCTGGAGATGCACGGCCGCTTCTCCCCCGCCACCGCCGTCCGCCTCGCCCGTGAGCTCGCCCCCTTCAAGCCGGCCTGGCTGGAGGAGCCGGTGCCGCCGGAGAACCTCAAGGCGCTGGAGAAGGTGGCCGCCAAGGTGGACATCCCGGTCGCCACCGGTGAGCGGATCCACGACCGGATCGAGTTCCGCGAGCTCTTCGAGAGCCAGGCCGTGGACATCATCCAGCCGGACGTCGGCCACATCGGCGGCATCTGGGAGACCCGGAAGCTCGCCGCCACCGCCGAGACCCACTACATGCTGGTCGCCCCGCACAACGTCGGCGGCTCCGTGCTCACCGCCGCCTCCCTCCAGGTCGGCTTCACCTCCCCGAACTTCAAGATCCTTGAGCACTTCAATGACTTCGCGGACGCGGAGATCAAGAAGGTGGTCAAGGGCGCGCCGCAGGTCGTGGACGGCTACTTCCACCTCTCCGACGCGCCCGGCCTCGGCGTCGAGCTCGACGTCGACGCGGCCGCCGAGTTCCCGCAGCAGCAGGCCCGGTTCGACCTGTGGGCGGACGGCTGGGAGCAGCGCAAGCCCAAGGGGACGAAGTGAGCGCCTCCGCCTCCCAGGTCGTCGTCGAGGCGCCGGGCCGGCACCGGGTCGAGGAGCACACGCCTCGCGAGCCCGGCCCCGGCGAGGCACTGGTCACCGTGCACGCGGTCGGCATCTGCGGCAGCGACCGCGAGGTGTACCAGGGCAACCGGCCCGAGGGGTACGTCCGTTACCCGCTGACACCGGGCCACGAGTGGTCGGGAACGGTGCGCGCGGTGGGCGCCGGAGTGCCGGTGAGTCTGGTCGGCCGCAAGGTCGTCGGCGAGGGTTTCCGCAACTGCCAGGTGTGCGACCGCTGCCACGCGGGCGAGACCACGCTGTGCACCGACGGCTACGAGGAGACCGGCTTCACCCAGCCCGGCGCCATGGCCGCCACGCTCACCCTGCCGGCCCGGCTGCTGCACGCCCTGCCGGACGACGCCGATCTCACGGCGGCCGCCCTGCTGGAGCCGGCCGCCTGTATCGCGGCGGCCGCGCTGAAGGGGAACGCCCAGCCGGGTGAGCGGGTCGCGGTGGTCGGCACCGGGACGCTCGGGATGTTCGCCGTGCAGTTCCTGAAGGCGATCTCGCCGGGCGAGCTGCTGGTGGTCGGCACCCGGCGCGACCGGGAGGCGCTCTCACGGCAGTTCGGGGCCACCGACTTCCGCGTCAAGGACCAGGAGCTCCCCGACGACTTCGACGTCGTGATCGAGACCGCCGGGTCCGCGTCCGCCGCGCGCACCGCCGCCGCCCTGCTCAGGCGCGGCGGACGCCTGGTCCTGACCGGGATCCCGGCGCCGGGCGCGGACGGGCTGGACCCGACCGATCTGGTCGTACGGCAGCTGGAGGTGCACACCGTCTTCGGGGCGCCGCCGGACGCCTGGGCCCACACCGTACGAGTCTTCGGCGCCGGGTTGCTGGACCCGCTGCCGCTGGTCACGCACGAGCTTCCGCTGACCGAGTTCGCCCAGGCCATCGACCTCGTCGGGGCCGGCGATCCCAAGGTGGGCAAGGTGCTGCTCCGCCCCTAGAGACGTACGCCGGTCAGGGCGTTACCTGACGGCGCCCTGACCGGTGTACCCCATACTCGCTCTTTTTTCGCCCCGAGCCGCGAACCTTGTCCGAAATCTCGAACGACTCGAACACGAAGGACAGCTTGTGACCGACGCTTCCGCCCCGGCAGCCCGCAGGCCCGGCGAGCAGATGCTCGCCGCGCTCGGCCTCAGCGCGCCCGCCCTCGACCCCGCTGACGCATCCGCCCACAGCTTCCCGGGCGGCGGCCGCTGGCGCACCGAGATCCCCTCGTGCGAGGGTCCCGAGGCGCTGGCGGTCGTGCTCAAGGAATCCTCGCGCCTCGACGTGCCGATCCACCGGATCAGCCAGGGCAGCGGCGTGTGGATGCTCACCGACGCCGAGATCACCGAGATGGTCGAGGCCACCGCCGAACGCGACATCGAACTCTGCCTGTTCACCGGCCCGCGCGGCACCTGGGACATCGGCGGCTCGGTGCGCTCCGACTCGCGGGGGGCCGGACTGCGCGCTCGCGGCCACGACGCCGTCGCCGGCTGCCTCGAAGACGCCGTCCGGGCCACGGAGTTGGGCGTCAAGTGCCTGCTCGTCGCCGACGAGGGCGTGCTGTGGACCCTGCACCGGGCCCGCGAGGCCGGCATCATCCCGGCCGACACCACGCTGAAGGTCTCGGCGCTCATCGGCCCCGTGAACCCGGCCTCGTACGCCGTCTACGAGCGGCTCGGCGCCGACTCCGTCAACGTGCCCAGCGATCTGACGCTGGATCACCTCACCGAGATCCGCCGGGTGTCGGCGGCTCCCATGGACATGTACATCGAGGCCCCCGACGATCTCGGCGGCTATGTGCGGATGTACGAGGTCGCCGAGCTGATCCGGCGCGGCGCACCGCTCTACCTGAAGTTCGGCCTGTCCAAGAGCCCCGGTATCTACCCGTACGGACACCACCTGCGGGACCTGACGCTGGCCACCGCCCGGGAACGGGTGCGGCGCGGCCGGCTGGCCCTGGACCTGCTCGCACGGCACGGAGCCGACGGCGACATGGCGCCCCTCGGCTCACGGCTGCCCGGGACGCTCAACCGGTTCGACATCTCCGCATAACGTTCCGGAAAATCCGCTTCACAAAAGAAGACGTAGTCAAACACAATCCCACACATCTCTCGGCCTCCCGCACCGCCTCGGAGCGCCTTCTCCTCGTCAGGCCGAGCCCTGCCCCACACACATCAAGGATGATGATCATGCGTACTCGCAGAGCCGCACTCACCGCCATATCCGGAGCCGCCGCCCTCGCCCTCACCCTGACCGCCTGCGGTCAGAGCAGCTCGGGCGGCAGCAAGGAGAAGACCGGCGACGTCAAGGGCGCCACCATCGGCATCGCGATGCCGACGAAGTCCTCCGAGCGGTGGATCAACGACGGCAACGACATGGTCAAGAACCTTGAGGCCAAGGGGTACAAGACCAAGCTGGTCTACGGCGAGGACGACCCGAGCACCCAGGTCTCGCAGATCGAGAACCTGATCACGCAGGGCGTCAAGGGCCTGATCATCGCGGCCATCGACAACAAGTCCCTGAACAACGTGCTCCAGGAGGCCAAGCAGGCCAACATCCCGGTCATCGCCTACGACCGGCTCATCCTCGGCACCCCGAACGTCGACTACTACGCCTCGTTCGACAACGAGAAGGTCGGCACCCTCCAGGGCACCTACATCGTGCACAAGCTCGGCCTGGACAGCGGCAAGACGGGCCCGTTCAACATCGAGCTGTTCGCCGGGTCGAACGACGACAACAACACCCAGTACTTCTTCAACGGCGCGATGAAGGTGTTCCAGCCGTACATCGACAAGAAGCAGCTGGTGGTCAAGTCCGGGCAGACCAAGCTCAACCAGGTCACCACCCTGCGCTGGGACGGTGCCACCGCGCAGAAGCGCATGGAGGACATCCTCACCTCCACGTACACGAGCGGCAAGGTCGACGCGGTGCTCTCGCCGTACGACGGCATCTCCATCGGCATCATCGCCGCCCTGAAGTCGGACGGTTACGGCTCCGCGAGCAAGCCGCTGCCGGTCATCACCGGCCAGGACGCCGAGCTGGCCTCGGTGAAGTCCATCATCGCGGGTCAGCAGACCCAGACCGTCTTCAAGGACAGCCGCAAGGAGACCGCGGTCGCGGTGTCCATGGTCGACGATGTGCTGCACGGCAAGAAGCCGCAGGTCAACGACACCACGACCTACACCAACGGCTCCAAGGTCGTCCCCGCCTACCTGCTCCAGCCGGTGAGCGTGGACAAGACCAACTACGAGGACGTGCTGGTCAAGGGCGGCTACTACACCGACTCCCAGCTCAAGTGATCCCGCCCATCTGCCCGACCCCACACTGATTGGAAGGCACGACCATGGCGGGACCCGTCCTGGAAATGCGCTCGATCGTCAAGACCTTTCCCGGTGTCAAAGCGCTGTCGGACGTCACGCTGACCGTCCGTCAGGGCGAGGTCCACGCCATCTGCGGGGAGAACGGCGCCGGCAAGTCGACCCTGATGAAGGTCCTCTCCGGCGTCCATCCGCACGGCACCTACGAGGGCGACATCCTCTTCGAGGGGGAGGTCGTCCGGTTCAAGGACATCCGGGCGAGCGAGCAGCACGGCATCGTCATCATCCACCAGGAGCTGGCGCTCTCCCCGTACCTCTCCCTGGCGGAGAACATCTTCCTCGGCAACGAGCACGCCAGGGGCGGGTTCATCGACTGGCGGGAGACTCTGCGGCACGCCACCGAGCTGCTGCGCCGGGTCGGTCTCCAGGACCACCCGGAGACCCGCGTCGCCGACATCGGCGTGGGCAAGCAGCAGTTGGTGGAGATCGCGAAGGCGCTCTCGAAGAAGGTGAAGCTCCTCATCCTGGACGAGCCGACGGCGGCGCTGAACGACGAGGACAGCGACAAACTCCTCAATCTCATCCTGGAGCTGAAGAACCAGGGCATCACCTCGATCATCATCTCCCACAAGCTCAACGAGATCCGCAAGGTCGCCGACTCGGTGACGATCATCCGCGACGGGCGGTCCATCGAGACGCTCGACGTGAAGGCGGAGGAGACGACCGAGGACCGGATCATCAGCGGCATGGTGGGCCGCGACCTCGACCACCGCTTCCCCGAGCGCACCCCGCACGAAGCGGAGGAGGGCGCGGCACCGGCGCTGGAGATCCGCAACTGGACCGTCCATCACCCCATCGACCAGCAGCGCAAGGTCGTGGACGATGTGTCGATCAGCGTCCGCCGGGGCGAGATCGTCGGCATCGCGGGCCTGATGGGCGCCGGCCGCACCGAACTCGCGATGAGCGTCTTCGGCCGCACCTACGGCCGGTACGCGGGCGGCACGGTCCTCAAGGACGGCGTCGAGATCCGTACGAAGTCCGTCGCGGAGGCGGTGGACCACGGCATCGCGTACGTCACCGAGGACCGCAAGCACTACGGCCTGAACCTCATCGACACCATCAACCGGAACATCTCGCTGACCGCGCTGAAGAAGGTCGCCAAGCGGGGTGTGGTGGACGAGCAGGCGGAGCGGCAGGTCTCCGAGGGCTTCCGCAAGTCCATGAACATCAAGGCGCCGACGGTCTTCGAGCCGGTGGGCAAGCTGTCCGGCGGCAACCAGCAGAAGGTCGTCCTCAGCAAGTGGATCTTCGCCGGTCCCGACGTGCTGATCCTGGACGAGCCGACCCGCGGCATCGACGTGGGCGCCAAGTACGAGATCTACACGGTCATCGACCAACTGGCCGCTCAGGGCAAGGCGGTCGTCTTCATCTCCTCCGAGCTGCCGGAGCTGCTCGGCATGTGCGACCGCATCTACACGATGTCCGCGGGGCGGCTGACCGGTGAGGTGCCACGGTCCGAGGCCACGCAGGAAGTGCTCATGCGCCAGATGACGAAAGACAAGGCGCCGACAGACAACGCAAAGGACGAAGAGGTAACCCGATGAGCACGGACGTCACCGACAAGACCCCCGCGGCCGCGCCGCCGGGCAAGGACGGATCGGCCGCCGGCGAGGGCCTGTTGCAGCTGGTGCTCGGCGGCCTGCGCCGCAACATGCGCCAGTACGGCATGCTGATCGCGCTCGGGCTGATCGTGGTCCTCTTCCAGTTCTGGACGGGCGGCGACCTGCTGCTGCCGCGCAACGTCTCGAACCTGGTCCTGCAGAACAGCTACATCCTGATCCTCGCGATCGGCATGATGCTGGTGATCATCGCCGGGCACATCGACCTGTCGGTCGGCTCGATCACGGCGTTCGTGGGCGCGTTCGCGGCCGTACTGACCGTGCAGCACCACATGGCCTGGCCGCTCGCCCTGGTGCTGTGCCTGCTGGTGGGCGCGGTGGCGGGCTCCGTACAGGGCTTCCTGATCGCGTATTTCGGCATACCGTCGTTCATCGTCACCCTCGCCGGGATGCTGCTCTTCCGCGGCCTGACGGAGATCCTCCTCAAGGGCCAGACCCTCGGCCCCTTCCCGAACGGCCTGCAGAAGATCGGCAACGGCTTCCTGCCCGAGGTCGGCCCGAACACCAACTACCACAACCTCACCCTGCTCCTCGGCATCGTCCTGATCGCCTCCGTGGTGTGGCAGGAGGTGCGCGACCGGCGCCGCCAGCAGGAGTTCTCGCTCGACGTGGTGCCGGTGAAGCTGTTCCTGCTCAAGCTCGTCGCCCTGGTCGCCGCGATCCTCACCCTCACGATGCTGCTCGCGAGCTACGACGGCGCGCCGATCATCCTGATCATCCTCGGTGTCCTGGTGGGCGGCTACGGCTACGTCATGCGCAACTCGGTCTTCGGCCGCCACATCTACGCCATCGGCGGCAATCTGCCGGCGGCCAAGCTGTCCGGCGTGAAGGACAAGCGCATCACCTTCCAGGTGTTCCTGAACATGGGCGTGCTCGCGGCCCTGGCGGGTCTGGTGGTTGCCGCCCGCCTGAACGCGGCCTCGCCGAAGGCGGGCGACGGCTTCGAACTGGAGGCCATCGCCTCCTCGTTCATCGGCGGCGCCTCCATGAGCGGCGGTGTCGGCACCGTTCTCGGCGCCATCATCGGCGGTCTCGTCCTCGGCGTGCTGAACAACGGCATGAACCTCCTCAGTGTCGGCACCGACTGGCAGCAGGTCATCAAGGGCCTGGCCCTGTTGGCGGCGGTCGGGTTCGACGTGTGGAACAAGCGCAAGTCCGGTTCGTAAGTCAGACCGGGCCCCGCCGGAACAGCCGGCGGGGCCCCTCCTTTATGCGGGAGCCGCATTCATGGAACTGAACAGACGCACGGTCATCGCAGGCGCCGCGGCGGCGGGCATCGCCGCCACCACCCTCGGCTCGGGCACAGCCCAGGCCGCTACAGGCTCGACGGGTTCGTCCGGAGGCAGGAAGCCGGTGAAGGAGTACTTCGGCACGCTCGCCGACGGCACGAAGGTCTACCGCTGGTCGCTGGAGAACGGCGGCACGCGCCTGAAGGTGCTGTCGTACGGCGGCATCATCCAGTCCCTGGAGATCCCGGACCGGCACGGCCGCTACGCGAACGTCTCGCTCGGCTACGACACCCTCGACGCCTACGTGAAGGGCACCACCTTCTTCGGCGCGACGATCGGCCGCTACGGCAACCGCATCGCCAAGGGCCAGTTCACGCTCGACGGCAAGAAGTACCAGCTGTCCGTGAACGACGGCGTGAACAGCCTGCACGGCGGCAAGCAGGGCTTCAACACCAAGGTGTGGGACATCGAGCCCTTCGTCTCCGGCTCCGATGTCGGTCTGCACCTGTACTACACGAGCGTCGACGGCGAGATGGGCTACCCCGGCACGCTGAAGACGAAGGTCACCTTCACCCTCACCCGGCACGGCGACTGGCGGATCGACTACGAGGCCACCACCGACAAGCCGACGGTCGTCAACCTCACCAACCACACGTACTACAACCTCGCCGGCGAGGGCAGCGGCAGCATCTACGGCCACGAACTCTGGCTCGCGGCCGGCCGGTTCACCCCGACCGACTCGGGCCTGATCCCCACCGGCGAACTGGCGAAGGTCAAGGGCACCCCCTTCGACTTCACGCACCCCAAGCCGATCGGCCGGGACATCCGCATCGGCCACCCGCAGCTGGTCACCGCCAAGGGCTACGACCACAACTTCGTGCTCGACAAGGGCGTGACCGCCGAGCCCGAGCACGTGGTGACGCTGCGCGACCCGAAGTCCGGCCGCACCCTCAAGATCCTCACCGACCAGCCCGGTGTGCAGTTCTACTCGGGCAACTTCCTCGACGGCACCCTCGTCGGCCCCTCCGGCCACACCTACCGGCAGGGCGACGGACTGGCCCTGGAGACCCAGCACTTCCCGGACTCCCCGAACGAGCCGAAGTTCCCCTCGACGGTGCTGCGGCCGGGCCAGACGTACCGGACGACGACGATCCACAAGTTCAGCGCGTAGCGCTCCGCGCGAAGGGCCGCGATATGCGGTCGTTCGTCTGCGGCGCTGTCGTGGCTGGTCGCGCCCCGCGGCGGAGCCGCTGTCAAACGCGGCCCCGCGCCGCTTCAGGGCGTTTCTGCACCACGAGTTGAACGGCAACACCTGAGTCTCCGTACTCATGGGCGGCCCGTGCTCCCCCGCACGGGCCGCCTTGAACGGAGGTTCTCTTGGCCGGCAACGTCACCTCGCTGTTCCGCGGCACGGCCGCGCACAGCCCTTCGATGGCGGCGCTGACCCGGGAGGGCGGGGACGGGACGGGTCCGGTGGACTTCTGCATCCCGTGCAACCCGTACTTCCCGACCCCGGCCATGTTCGACGAGCTGGCGGCCCGGCTGCGCGAGATCATCACGTACTACCCGAGCAGCGCCGACACCATCACCGGCGAGCTGTGCAGCCTGCTCCAGCTCCCGCCGCAGTGCGTGGCGATGGGCAACGGCTCGACGGAACTGATCACCTGGATCGACCACCTGCTGGTCCGCCAGTCCGTGGCGATCCCGGTGCCGACCTTCGGCCGCTGGACGGACCAGCCGATGGAGACCGGCAAGCGGGTCGACATGTTCCCGCTCCAGGAGGCGGCCGGCTTCGCGCTGGACCTCGCCCAGTACGCCGACTTCATCCGCGCGAGGGGCACGCGCGTGGCGGTGATCTGCAACCCGAACAACCCCGACGGCGGCTACCTGCGCAAGCAGCAGGTGGTCCAGTTCATGGACGCGATGGCGGACCTGGACCTGGTGGTCGTGGACGAGTCCTTCCTGGAGTTCGCCGACGCCGAGACCGACCCGAGCGTCGTCCAGGAGGCCGTGCTCCGCCCGAACGTCATCGTCCTGCGCAGCCTCGGCAAGAACTTCGGCCTGCACGGCGTCCGCTTCGGCTACCTGGTGGCCAACCCGGCCCTGGCCGGCAGGGTCCGCTCGATGCTCCCGAAGTGGAACCTCAACTCCTTCGCCGAGCATGTGGTGTTCATGCTGCGCCGGCACGGCGCGGAGTACGCGCAGAGCCTCCAGCAGATCCGCAGGGACCGCCTGGAGATGTCCAGCCACCTGTCCGCCCTGCCCGGGCTGACGGTGTACCCCTCCCAGGCGAACTTCCTCTTCGTACGACTGCCCGTAGGAGCCGAGGGCACGGTGGTCCGGGACCGGATGCTCGCCGAGCACCGGATCCTGGTCCGCGAGTGCGGCAACAAGATCGGCTCCTCCAGCCGCTTCCTGAGACTCGTGGTGCGCCCCCAGGTCGACGTGCGTCGCCTGGTGTCAGGCCTGGAGCAGGTGCTCTACGGGACCAGGAGGGGAGCCGCCGTGCCCGAGCTGAGCACAGGGACCAGCTACAGCTCGGGTACGGCGGCCGTGGACCGGCTGGTCAGCGAGACCAACGGAGGCGGCGTACCGGGCCTTGCCGCTCAGGCCCAGGCCATGGCCGCCGGTGCGGCGTCCGTCGCGCGAGCCGGCGCCGCCGCTGTGCCCGCCCCCGTTCCGGCCGCCGGCACCGGCATGCCGCTCCCCGCCGCCGTACCCCCACCCGGCGCCGGGATGCCGATGCCGGCGGCAGCCCAGCCCCTGCCCGCGGCGCCCCAGCCGGCCCCTGCTCCGGTTCCGGCTCCGGTCCCGATACCGGCGGTGGCGGCGGCCCAGCCGCTGCCTACGGCGCCCCAGCCCGCACCGGCGGTGGTACCGGCGGTGGCCCAGCCGGCACCGGTACCGCAGCCCATGGCCCCGATGCAGCAGCCGGTGGCCCCGATGCCGGTCCCCCAGCCGGCCCCGGTCCCGACCCCGGTCCCGGCTCCCCTGCCACCGCCCACCCCCCTGCCGGCACCGGCCCCCACCCCGGTACCCGCTCCGATGCCGGTACCCGTACCGGCCCCCGCGGCCGCCGTAGCCCCCACCCCGCCCGGCGTCCCGGCGCGCGGCGGCCTCACGGCGGCCCAGGTACGCGGCATGACGGCCCCGCCGGCCGGCCTGACCCCGGCGCCGCCGACGGGCTGGCCGAACGCACAGAGCTGGCCGAACGCGGCGGGGGCATAGCCGGCGGGGCTGTGGGTCGCCTGACCGGAGGGCGGTCTTCCGGGGCCGGTCAGGCCGGGCACCGGAGGCAGGCGCGGACTTCCCGGCCGCTGCGCGTCTGGCGGATCTCGGTCGACTGCGCGAGGTACCTGACGATGCCGGTGCCGCGGCCGTGTTCGTCCGGGGCGACGTCGTGCGCACCATGTTCCACCGCGGTTCCCGAGTCGCTGACCACGATGGACAAGGCGCCGTGGTCGAGGACGAGTACCAACGTCATGCACTCGCGGCCGTACTGGGCGGCGTTGGCGGTGAGTTCGTCGACGATGAGAACGGCGGAGTCACGCTCGCGCTCGGGAACGCTCCAGCACTCCAGCAGATCCGCGGTGAAGTGACGCGCGGCGGACACATGCGCCTCCTGCGCGGGCAGGGTCAGCGTCGCCCGATGGGAGCAGGGCCGTGAGCTGGTGCACTCGGAATCGGTCACAAACATGGTCTTCTGGCTCTTCTGTGTGGGTGCGGAACCTGCGTGTGAGCGCTCATCTGGTAATACGCACGACGAGTGCCATATGGTTCGAGCTTTTCGCGCCTTTTTCCCGAGTTGTCAGCTTCCGGCCGACCTCACGCCCGGATCGTGACCAGCTTCTGGCCGGTCCCCGCGTTGACGATCTCGAAGCGCTCGACGGCTCCCGGACGCATGGGGATCGCCCCTGGAATCTTCGTACCGGCCGGATACGTGCCGGCCCGCCAGGTGGCCGCGTCCGCCTTGGTCCCACCGGGACCGATCGCCCGCAATCGGCAGACGATGCCGGCCGGCGCACCATGGGCCGAGACCTCCAGGACACTGCCCCAGGCCGAGGGGAAGACCTTCACGGAGGCGGTGACACCGGTGGTGGAGTCGTTTCCGGAGAAGATGCGCGACGGAGTCGGCGTGGCGGGTCCGGGCTGCCTGCCCTGACTTGTCACGGAGGTGCCGACCGCCAGCCAGGTTCCGCCGACCGCCGCCGCCGCGACCAGCATCAGGGAGGCGGCCGCGCCGGCCAGCTGCCACCGCCAGGTCCTGCGGCGCCTGGCCGCGGCCTGCTGGAGCATCCTCTCGATCAGCCCTGCCTCGGGAGCCTGAGGCGTCGCGGACCTGCCGGACGGTGCCTGCGGTACGCCCCGCGCGCTCTCGGCCGCCCGCCGCACCAAGCCGTCGGCCAGGTCCTCGTTGTCGGCGGGCGCCGCCCGGCCTGCCGCTTCGGCCGCCGTGACCATCGCGAGCAGCGCCGGCAGTCCGGCCAGCTGCTCGTGCTCCGCCCGGCACGCGTCGCATGTCTCCAGGTGAGCACGCACCTGTTCCGTTTCGGCCGGGGACAGCGCACCCAGGACGTAGGCCCCCAGCGCCATCCGCAGGGCGTCATGGTCCGTGTTCATGGCCGGCACCTCCTCCATGCCTCGGTCATGGCTCGATGCCTCGCTCCTGCAGCGCGAGCCGGAGGGCGTGCAGGGCGTAGTACGTCCGCGACTTGACCGTGCCCAGTGGGATGCCCAGCGCGCCCGCGGCCTCCGCCATGGTGCGACCCCGGTAGTACGTCTCGATCAGTACGGCGCGATGGTCCGGGGACAGCGTCCGGAGGGCGTCGGCCACCGCCCAGCTCTGCAAGGCCTGCTCGATCTGGTCCTCGCCCACCGTCTGCTCGGCGACCCGCTCCAGGGCCTCGCCACCGGTCTCCGCCGGCCTGGCCCGCCGGGCCCGGTGGGCGTCGATGACCAGGTGCCGGGCGACCGTGAACAGCCACGCCCGGGCAGGTCCGCGTCGGGGTTCGAACGCGGCCGGGTGCTGCCACGCCCGCAGCAGCGTCTCCTGTACGACATCCTCGGCCCACTGCCGGTCTCCTGACGTCAGACGCAGCGCGTAGTGGAACAGGGGACCCGCGTGCTCGGCGTACAGAGCGCGGATCAACTCCTCGTCCGTGGCCGAAATGGTCCCTTCACCAGAGACACGGCGCGCGGAGCGATCCGTATCGGCTGTTTGACCACGTTTACGGGCACTCCAGGGCATAAGTCGATCATTACCCATCAAGGCACTTTTGTCGTATCACGCACTTTGATGCAAAGAAAGTCACATATCGGCTGAACCGGTCGAAACCATCACCCGTGGAGTCGGACAAGAGCTTCGACACACGAGGAACGAACACCATGTACCCGAACTTTGGTCATGCCGGCCGGCGATCACGCGTCGCGGCCGGGCTCGCAGCCACGACGGCGGCCGCCCTGGGGTTCCTGAGCGCGTGCGGCCAGTCCCCGCACTCCGCCGCGGCCGGTGCCATCACGCCCGGTCCCGGCCAGCGTCAGGTGGCCGGGATGCCCGGCGCCTCACCGATGCCGGACATGAGCATGAGCACGCCCACGAGCTCACCGAAGACGCGCGCAGCCGATGCGCCGGTGACCGGAGACACCGTGGCGATCAAGAACTTCGCGTTCTCCCCGAGCACGCTGAAGGTCACCGCGGGCACGACGGTGACCTGGACCAACCAGGACACCGACGCCCACACCGTCACCAGCGCCGGCTCGGGCGGGCCGCTGCACTCCCCCGCTCTGGCCACCCACGCCACCTACAGCTACCGGTTCACCGAGCCGGGCACCTACGCCTATCTCTGCACCATCCATCCCTTCATGACCGCCACGGTGGAGGTGACCCGATGACCGGGTACCGCGACCCTCACGACATGACACGACGTCAACTCATCAGGCACGCAGGATGGTTCGGCGGAGCGGTCGTGCTGACCGTGGCCGGCGGAGAGGTGATGAGCCACATCGCCGGCCCCCGGGGCACCACCGCCGAGGCCGCCGCGGAAACCAGCGGCGCCCTGCGGTTCGTGCAGGTCTCCGACAGCCACATCGGCTTCCACGGGCCGGCGAACCTGGACGTGGCCGGCTCGTTCACCGAAGCGATCGGCCAGGTCAACGCCCTCGGCTTCCGGCCCGACTTCGTCATGCACAGCGGCGACCTGACGCACCTGTCCACGGCCGCCCAGTTCGACCAGGTCAGGCAGATGATGACCGGGCTGCAGACGGACCGCGTCTTCACCGTGCCCGGCGAGCACGACTCCATCGGCGACACGGGCCGCGCATACCGGCAGATCTTCGGCAAGGGCACGCTCGGCGACGGCTGGTACAGCTTCGACACCCACGGAGTGCACTTCATCGCCCTGGTCAACACGCTGCATCTGGAGAAGCTGGGCCATCTCGGCACCGAGCAGATCGACTTCGTACGCAAGGACCTGGCGGGACTGTCATCGGACACCCCGGTCGTGGTCTTCAGCCACATCCCGTTGTTCGCCATGTACCCCCGGTGGGGCTGGAGCACGGACGACGCGTTGAAGGTGATCGCGCTCCTGCGCCGCTTCTCCTCGGTGACCTGTCTCAACGGACACGTCCACCAGCTGTTCACCAAGACGGAGGGCAACATCACCTTCCACTCCGCCACCACCACCGCCTACCCCCTGCCGAAGCCGGGACGGGCCGCCGCCCCCACTCCCCAGGTCGTGCCCGCCCGCCAGCTCAAGGCCGCGTTGGGCATTCGCACCGTGGGCTACCGGCAGGGCGACCGGGAGCTGGCGGTCAAGGACACGAGGCTGGCGTGAGCAAGGGAGGACTCCTCGCCGCGGGGCGCTCAGCCGTACTGCGCAGTCAGGCCCGCCGCCGTACGCGCGACCGAATCGAAGGGGTCGAGCGTGCCCGTGGCGCGGCACAGCACATGGGCGCCCTCAAGCAGCGTGATCAAGGTGGTGGCGAGGTCGGTCGCCGCGGCGGACGACAGGCCCGCCGCGGCGAGACGGCCGGCGAGGCGGTCGATCCAGGCGGTGAACGCCGTCGCCGCCACCTCCCGCAGAGCCGTGTCGTCACCGGGCTCCGTGCCGATGGTGACGGCCGCGACGGCACAGCCTCCGCCGCAGGCGGACAGCTCCAGGACGGGCCGTACCAGGTCCAGGAAGGCGGAGACCACGGTCGCCGGGTCGTCGGCGGGCAGCGCGGCCAGCCGGTCGTCCACCTGCTCCCCCTTGAGCGCGGCCGCCTCCGCGACCAACTGGGCCTTGCCGTCCGGGAAGTGATGGTAGATCGCGCCGCGCGCGGCCCCGCTGGCGCGCAGCACCTCGGTGAACGACATCCCGGCCACCCCGCGCCGCTCCAGGGCCTCGATGGTCGCCTCGATCATCCGGCCACGGGTGTCACCCGCCATCACCGACCTCCAGACCTGCGGGGTTGACTAGTACGGGCATCCTACTCCAAGCTGGCAGTGCGCTAGTACGTACGTCCTAGCGAGTCGCTGGTCATGTTAACGAGAGAAGGGTCCACCCATGCCCATCACCGTCACCGCACCCCGAGGCGTCCTGACCGCCGAGGGCGAGCGCGAGATCCTGCCCCGCCTGACCGACGCCCTCATCGAGGCCAGCGGCCTCAAGGGCAACACCTTCTTCACGTCGGTCGTCGGCGGCACGGTCCATGTCCTGGAGCCGGAGCACATCTACGGGGGCGGGGTGAACCGCCCGCTGGTGATGGTCGAGCTCAAGCTGCCCGACATCGGCCTGCCGTCACTGGAGTCACGCACCGCGTTCATCGCCGCCGCGACCGACATCGTCGACGCCCTCACGGTCCCGGCCCACGACCGCCGCGACACCTGGGTGAACATCCTCAACGCCCTGGACGGAGGCTGGGGCCTCGGTGGGCAGACCTACACCGGGGACGCGCTCGTCGCGGCGGTCACGGCGGCCGCTCAGTAGGCCACCGGCCAACCCGTCGACCAGTTCAGCAGGTTGATGCCGAGCTTCGGGGTGCCGTTGTCGTTGCCGTCGTAGTAGTGGTAGACGATCAGGTCCCCGTCGGTGTCGTTCATGATGGACTGGCCGCCGGGCCCGATGACGCTGCCGTGCGACTCCAGCACCGGGGTGCCGCCGCTGTTCATCATCGCGGCGCCCACCCGTTGCGCTTGACGATGTACGGCGCCTCGATCGCCTTGCTGCCACTGGGCCGGGAGGCGATCGAGTAACGGGTGGTGTCCCCGGAGTACTGCTTCCCGGTGGACGGATCGATCCGGATCATCTTGATGCCGGTCCACCAACTGCCGAACGACAGCCACCACGTGCCGTCGTCGTCCACGAAGAGGTTGGGGTCGATGGCGTTGTAGTCGCTGGAGGAGCTGCCATAGAATCGAATAGTTTGCGAGTCAACGGTTCTCACAACAACTCGTATGCCTCACTGGGCACTTGGGGCCGACGATCACGGCGATGGCTTCGTGCGCCGGCGGGGAGTGACCGTCAGGACCTTCAGGGCCACCAGGGGATGGAACAGCAGGGCCGGTGAGGCCACCATGTTCACCACGCGGACGAACCTCGTCCATACGGCCGCGTCCTTCACCGCCACGTGGAAGAGACGCGTGTTGTACCAGTGGGAGAAGCGCGCGGCGAGGGATTGGCCGTCCGGGGTCCACATCAGGTCGGAGTTGGTGGACACCGTCCACGGCAGCAGCACCAGGCGGCCCACCTTCTTCTGGAAGCCGCGGGCGAGGCCGTCCAGCCGACCGGTCGCGCGGCGCTGTTTCAGCATGTTCTGCAGCAGCTCCGCCTCCATCGCGGCGACCGTCATGCCCTGGCCGTAGACGGGGTTGAAGACGCAGACGGAATCGCCGACGGCGAGGAGGCGGTCCGGCCAGTTCTTGACGGCGTGGAAGGGCCGCCACTGGTTGTCGACGTTGGTGTAGCGATGGGTGGGCTCCTGGACGGAGCGACGGGCGATCTGCTCGGCCAGGCGCTGGTTGGTGAGGGTCTCCGCGAATGCCAGGTAGCCCTTGTCGTCGGTCGGCGGCATGTCCTGGAACCCGAACAGCATGCACGTCCACCGGCTGCGCTCCACGGCGAGCAGGACTCCGGCCCGGCGCACGTGGGGGGCGAACAGCATCTGGTAGGCGACGTAGTAGTCAGGGTGGTCGGGGTGGTTCTCCGCCGGCCGGTCGAAGTTCATCGACGTGTAGGTGACTTTCGCCTTCACGGTGCGCTTGGGCGGCACGCTGATCCCGATCTC
This sequence comes from Streptomyces camelliae, assembly GCF_027625935.1. Taxonomy (NCBI): domain Bacteria; kingdom Bacillati; phylum Actinomycetota; class Actinomycetes; order Kitasatosporales; family Streptomycetaceae; genus Streptomyces; species Streptomyces camelliae. The sequence continues at coordinate 6,315,495 of NZ_CP115300.1, read as the reverse complement.
GTCCAGCCAGCCCACCAGGGAACTGGACCGTCCGGAGGCGTCGATGACCAGATCTGCGGCCAGTTCGAAGGGCTCCGCGTTCTGTGCCTGGCGGCACCTCACGCCGCTCACGCGGCCCGAGGGGTCCCGGGTCAGGCCGGTGCACTGGGTGGACGTCATCAGCGTGACCTGGGGAAGTGCGAGCACCTTGCGGCGCAGGCGGCGTTCCAGTTCGTCGCGGGTGAAGCTCTGGATCCGGACGCCCGTGCGCTGCCGTGGCGCGAGTCCGACGGGCAGCAGGAAGTCGATGCCCTCGCCGTAGTCGTACACCGGCGCGCCCGCTTCTCTCAGCTCCTCGCGCAGGCCCGGGAACAGCCGCTCCAGGATCTCCCCGCCCCGGGCCAGCATCGCATGCCCCTGGTAGCCCTGCGGAGCACCCGGATGAGCGCCGGTGTCCTCGTCGACGGCGTCCCGTTCCACGAGGACGACCTCGCTGAAGAAGTCGGTCAGTACGCGTGCGGTCACGAGTCCCGCATAGCTGCCGCCGATGACAACGGCCTTGCCCCAAGGGCGATCTGCTCTCATGTCGTCTCCCACGAGTGACTCGGTACCCGCCGAGGCGCCTGGCAGGCCCGCGGCCGGGCTCCCACGCCGGGCGTGGTGTCGCACGACCCGCGCGCACGACACCACGTATGCGCCCTGGTCTCAGATCCGGTCGGCCGCGATGAGGAGGTAGTGGAAGCTGCCCTCCTTGTACGCGGTGAGGAACGGGTCCTCGATGCCCGTGGCCACCGAGGACTTCGCGCGCAGTTCCCAGTAGGGGATCGTGTCCGGGGTCAGGTCGACGACCTGGATCGGCACCAGGTTGTTCGCGGCCAGTGCCTTGAAGTACTCGCTGCGCGGGTGGATGTTGCAGGTGTAGTGCTCGTCGATCCTGCTGACGGCCTTGGAGCGCATGCCGGTGACGTCGTTGGAGCAGCCGGTGATGCAGACGTAACGGCCGCCGTACTCCAGCAGGCGCGAGAACTCGGCGAAGAGTTCGAACAGGTCGACGTACATGGTCGTCTCGTTGGTCCAGATCGCCCGGCGTGATCCGGTGGCGAGACGGGTGTCGAGCATGTTGCGGAAGTGGAAGCGGACCTTGTCGTGCACGCCGCGCTGCGCGGCCTGCTCGTTGGCGAAGTCGACCTGCTGTTCGGAAATGCTGACGCCGTCCACGTGGCAGCCGAAGCGTCCGTTGGCCATGAAGCTGGTGCCGCCGCGGCCGGAACCGGCGTCCAGGAGGTGGTCGCCGGAGGTGATGGCACCGAGGTGGTCGAGGAGTACGTCGGCCTGCGCGGTCTCCAGGCGGTGCAGTTCCTCGATGATGCGCCGGTCGCGGGTCTCGGACGGGCCGGCGAGGACCGAGGGATCCCATTCGCCGAGGCCGTAGTGGTGGTGGTAGAGGCCGTCGACCTCGCCGAGCTTGATGTTGACGGGGTCCTTCTCCTTGTTCCAGTACTCCGCGACCGACTTCTGGTAGTCGGTGCGCAGGACATCGCGCATGGCGATGCCTTCCATCCGGGTGGAGATCTTGGACATGGGGGGTCCTTACTCGGAGCTGGGGGTTGGGGTGGGGGCTGCGCGCAGTGCGTGCGCGGGGTCAGGCGGCGTTCGCGTGCGCGGCCTCGTGGTAGCGGCCGCTGGTCGCGTGCCACTCGCGGCTGCCGCCGACCCAGGCCCAGGTGGAGGCCAGGAAGCGGCGCAGTTCGGGGGAGCCGGTCTGGGCGAGCGCGGCCGCCTCGGTCTCGAAGGTGAGCATCAGCTCGTTGTGGATGTCGACGGTGCGGTCGACGGCCTCCTCCAGCGAGCAGCCGTCCTCGGCGGCGATCAGCCTGGGCAGGCTGAAGTCCGTCGGGCCCTTCTCCTTGGCCATGGAGTAGAGGTCGTTGACGATGACGGTGGCGGTGCCTGCCATGGTGAACGCCCGCCGTACCCGGGGGTCGGAGAACTCGTTGTAGGGCACCTCGTACCCGGCGATCGCGTCGACGAGCACCATGCACGGGATGAAGCTGTTCTCGTGCCGGTGCATGAGGAACTCCCAGACCGGCGGGACGTGCCCGGAGGCCTGCCAGTAGCCCTCCTGGTTGTAGGCGACGAACATGATGCCCAGCTCGTGGCGGAGCCGGCGCACCTGTCCGGTCGTCGCGTACGAGTGGAGGTTGCGCAGGCTGTCCCGCAGGGCCCGCATGACCGGGTCCGCCGTGACGACTTCTTCGAGCTGGGGGGCGTAGCCGAGCGGGAGGTGGGCCTGGTCGATCACCGAGTGGGCGATGGCGAGCCGTCGGCCCAGCTCGTGCGGCCGGGCCTCCTCGACCTCGCCGTCGATGTAGTGGTCGTCCACGGCCCACTCCGACAGCGCGCACTTGGCCGCCGCGAGCAGTCGGTCGGGGTCGTCGGACTCGGGGTGGGCGAGCATGATGAGCCGGCCGAAGTCGGCCTTGCGGATCTTGTCCAGCTGGCCCGGGTAGATCCCCATCTCCTCGGCCCACTCCACCAGACGCTCGGTGACGGTCCGGCCGAGCGCGGGGTCGTCCCGCACGGCGGGCGGGCAGTGCAGCCGGGGACCGGGATCGGACGCCGCCGGTGCCTCCCGGCGGGGGGCCGGACCGGCCCCCGGCGCCGCCTCCCGGCTGGGCTCGCGTGCGGTGATGAGGAGGGGCGCCGCCGATGTGCCGGTACCGGTGCGTGCGGCTGCCGCCGATGCGCCGTATCCGGTGCGTGCGGCTGCCGCCGATGCGCCGTATCGGGTGCGGCCGAGGGCCGCCGCCGAGACGCCCAGCCCGGTGGGCCCGGACGGCGGCCCGGCGGGGCACGGCGCCGCGCCCGCCGATGGCTGCCCGGCCGCCGCCGACTGCCCCGCCGCCGACTGCCCCACCTCCGGCGGATGCACAGCCGCGGGAACCACCGGCGCACCCGGCCCGGTGGGACCGGGCCGCAGCGGAGCCGCACCCGCCGTTGGCTGCACGGCCGCCGTCGACTGCCCCGCCTCCGGCGGATGTACTGCCGCGTGAGCCTCCGGCGCACCCGGCCCGGTGGGACCGGACGGCAGCGGGGTCGCCCCCGCCGATGGCTGCCCCACCGCCGCCGATCGCCCCGCCTCCAGCGGATGCACAGCCGCGTGAGCCACCGGCGCACCCGGCCCGGTGGGACCGGACGGCAGCGGGGTCGCCCCCGCCCTGGACGCGTCCCCCGGCGGATGCACGGACGCCGACGGATTCCCGGCCGACGCCGACCGGTGGCCGGCCCCCGCCGGACGCGTCACCGTCGGCACCGGCACCGGCACCGGCAGCGGCAGCGGCAGCGGCAGCGGCAGCGGCAGCGGCAGCGGCAGCAGGAGGCCGCCCGAGTGGGCCGCGCCGCGATCCGTTCGCGTGCCGTGCGGGCCGGCCGCCGCGCCGAAGGGGGTGTGGGCCGCCGACGTGCCCAGCCCCGTGGGGCCGGACGGCAGGCCCGGCTCGCCGGACCCGGACCCGGACTCGGACCCGGACCCGGACTCGGACCCGGACCCGGACTCGGGCCCGGCGGAGGGTGGGCGGGCCGGCGGGGACGGTCTGTCCGCCAGCAGGGCCTGTACCAGGCCTGCCATGTCGTGGGCCGCGGCGGGCGCCGTGACCCGGGAGAACAACGACACCGCCGTCAGCTCCCGTTCGTGCGGGCGATCTCGACGTTCTCCAGGACGCCGAGGGCGTCGGGCACCAGGACGGCCGCCGAGTAGTAGGTGCTGACCAGGTAGGAGATGATCGCCTGCTCGTTGATGCCCATGAAGCGGACGTTCAGGCCGGGCTCGACCTCGTCCGGGATCCCGGTCTGGTACAGGCCGATGACACCCTGGTCGTCCTCGCCGGTGCGCATGGCGATGATCGACGACGTGCCCTGCTCACTGATCGGGATCTTGCCGCACGGCAGCAGCGGCACCCCGCGCCACGCGGGGATCTGGTTGCCGTGCAGATCGATGCTGCCGAAGTAGATGCCCCGCTTGTTGCACTGGCGGCCGAACGCGGCGATCGCCTTGGGATGGGCGAGGAAACAGCGGGTCTTGCGCCGCATGCTCAGCAGCTCGTCCATGTCATCCGGGGTCGGCGGGCCCGAGTAGGTGGAGATCCGCTGATCGAAGTCGGCGTTGTTGAGCAGACCGAACTCCTCGTTGTTGATCAGCTCGTGCTCCTGCCGCTCGCGCAACGCCTCGATGGTCAGCCGCAGCTGCTGCTGGGTCTGGTTCATCGGCTCGTTGAAGAGGTCGGCCACCCTGCTGTGCACCCGCAGCACCGTCTGCGCCACGCTCAACTCGTACTCACGCGGCGCGAGTTCGTAGTCGGCGAAGGTCTGCGGCAGGGTCTCCTCGCCCACGTGCCCCGAGCTGAGCTCGATCGCCGCCTCGCCCGACCGGTTCAGCTTGCGGTGCCGCTGATGCCCGTTGGAGCTGATGTGCTGCACATGCGCGCGCAGTGCCTCGTAGCGGTCGGCGACCGCCTTGTACGCGGTCAGCGGCAGCGCGAGGACGGTCGTGGCGGTCGCGGCACGGGCCGTGAACTCCCACTTCTTGGCCTGGCCGGACATCACCCGGCCGCCGAAGGTGTCCCCGTCGGCCAGGAGCCCGATCACAGCCTCTTCGCCGTACGGACCCTCGCCGATCTTCTCGACCTTGCCGTGCGCGATCAGGAACACCTGGTCGGCCTTGCGGCCCGCCTGCACGATGACCTGGCCCGGCTCGAACTCCTTCTGCACGAACTTGTCGGCCAGCGCACCGAGCGCGTCGGCGTCGGAGAAGCCGCGCAGCAGGGGCAGTTCACCCAGTTCGGCGGGGACCACCTGGACCTTGGGGCCGGTCTTCACGAAGCTCACGCGGCCGTCGCCGACGGTGTAGGACAGACGGCGGTTGACCCGGTAGGTCGCGCCGGGCACGTTCACCCAGGGCAGCATGCGGGTCGCCCAGCGGGAGCTGATGCCCTGCATCTGGGGTTCGGACTTGGTGGTGGTGGCGAGATTGCGCGCCGCCGCGGTGCTGAGGCTCTGCTGCTCGCGCTGCTGCTCGGACTCCGGGCCCGCCGGTGCTGTCACTGTGTCAAGGGGCATGGCTCTACCTCGTCTTCCCTGGCACGTAGGGACGCGACGACCTGCTGTCGTCACGCTGCGTACACAGGGGTACCAGAGTCATGCTTACGTTCAGTAATCGATAAGGTGGCGCACGAAGGCATTCAACGCGCTTGCAGCGCGCCCCCCGTGCGCCCCGTACCGCGATCACTGCTGGTCGAAGGCGCCACACGTCAACCGACGAACGGCCGTTCACCCGCAAGATCCCGCGCGAGTCATCGCCTACCCACAGTAATCGGCGTGGCGCGTGTCTCCCTACGCGCTCGGACACTCCTTCCACGCCAGGTGGTACACCGTGCTGATGTCGCCGTCCGTCGAGTCCATCGTCATGAAGCTGACCTTGTCCGGGTTCTGGGTCCCGGCGTTGACTCTCAGTTCGGTGTTGATGTTGAAGTTGCGCAGCACCCCGCAGGGCGCCCAGACCAGTTGGGCCCAGTCCGTGCTGTCGGTGGCCTCCCAGTTGTCGTTGAAGGGAGCACTGAAGGGGTGGCTCTTGGGGACGGTGGTCGGGGAGCCCTGGAAGTAGTACGAGGCCTTCTGAGTGGCGCTCGCGCCGGGCTGCAGGGACAGGAAGCCGCGGTAGTCGGCGCTGGCGATGGCGTAGGTGAAGCCCTGCGGGACGTGGACGATCAGGTTGAGCTGGCAGTTCTTGCGGAAGGCCGTGGGGTCGGAATTGCCGCCGGCCTGCGCCAGGTAGTTGCTGTAGGTCACCGTGAAGGCGGTGTTGTCCGGCGAGACGGCGACCGCCGCGGTGCCCTCGGGGCAGCCGGAGCCGTTCACCGTCGCGACGTCGATGACGATCTTGTCCGGGGGCGGGTTGTCCAACACGCCCGAGGCGGGCGTGTGTTGGGCGGGCAGCGCCGTGGTGAGCAGAGCGGCTACGGCGCCGCTCAGGAGGAGTCCACCAGCCATGGTTTCTCCCATGTCGTCGAGTGGGGGGTGCGCCTCCGGTCCGTCCGCCGTGCAGTTCGTGCCGCTCGTTCAGCTTTGAAGAAACTGTGTGGGACCTGTGAAGGACGGGAGGCGTGAGCATCGTAGGAAGCCACGCTCCGGCCCGGCAGGGCGAACTCCGGCCATTCACATCCGGCTTTTCACGCGCACCTGCTCGTCCACCAGCTCCCGCAGCCCCCGCAGCAACGCCGCCGCCTCGGCCCGGTCCGCCCCGATGCACACCGCGCCGAACTTCCCGTCCTCGGCGGCGGCGCTCATCATGTGCAGCACCACGCCGGTCGCGCGCTCGGGGTCGTAACCGAGGGGGGACCCGGTGACCGCGCGGATCAGGTGCGCCGGCCGCAGGCCCACGTAGCGCGGGTCCATGATGCTGTCCGACGCCTCGTAGACGCGCTCGGCGCCCCCGGGCCCGCCGACGACCAGGCGGCCGTCCGGCGTCGCGCGCGTGCCCAGGAGCGCCGAGACGATGCCGAAGGCGTGCTTGGTCCCCGTGCCCCGCAGATTGATCTCGCACCCGAGGACCTGCCAGCCCCCGGCGGTGGGCCGGGCGAGGAAGTCCACCCCGTAGTCGCCCCGGTCCACTCCGCGCTCCCGCAGCGCCCGGCCGACACGCAGCCCGTAGTCGATGAGTGTGTGCCGGTATGCGGCGTTCGCCGGGAACCGGCAGCCGACGTAACTCTGGCTGTGGACGGCAAGCACCTGGTCATGGGTGGAGACCGCCTCGACCGCGCCGCCCTCGGTGATCCTGCCCTGGAAGCTGGGGCTGCACAGCGCGTCGTCCTTGATCCACTCTTCCACGAGGGTGCCGGACTTCCCGATCATCCGGACGTAGTCGCCCCAGGTGATCCCGGGGTCCACCAGAGTGGCCCGGGGCAGCGCGGCGAGCACGCGTTCGGTCAGCGCGTCGTCGTCCGTCCCGGGCGACAGGCCGAGGTCGCCGAGATCCAGCAGCGCGTTGCCGAGCCCGGCCCCTGAGGCGGCGTCGTCGAGCTTGACGACCAGCGCGCGGTGCCCCGACCGCGCCATCCGCGCCACTTCCACGGCCAGGTCCGCGACGGAGTGGCACAGCTCGGGGGAGCCCGCGGGTACCGGGATGCCCGCCTCGGCGAACAGCCGGCGGCCGGAGTGCTTGGTGCCCGTCGGGATGCAGGACGAGGGCGGCTGGTTTCCGGGCACGCCCAGTTCCCGGGCGAAGCGCTCCAGCGGAGCGGACGGTTCGAAATAGTTCAGCCGGACGTCGGCGCCGGCCCGTCGCCGGCCGTCCACGAACGCGCGGACGACCGCACGGACCTGCGCGGCCCGCGGGTTGTCCGGATCGAGGATCTTCTCGCTCAGCCATCGGGCGCTGACGTCGTCCACGCCCACCAGGCTCACCCGGTTCCGCGCACCCTCGTGGCCGGCGCCCAGCAGCCCGAGGTAGTAGTCGACCTGCTCGTCGGCGTCCAGCGGCGGCGGGGCGGTGACGTACAGGAGACGGCCGCCTGCCCGGCACACCGTGTCGACGATCGCCCAGCCGAGCAGCCGCTCCGGGAAGAACGTCGCGCCGGGGAACCGGCCCAGGATCAGCGGATCGCACTCCCGGCTCTGGATGTGGACCTGTGCCGGGCGCAGGGTCTCCACGGCTGCCTCCTCCTCGGGCGCCTTCGCCCCACGGAACAACACCGGACGAAAGCCTCAAAGGTCGCGCTTCTCGAAGGCAGCCTAAGGGTTCTCCCACGCCGCCGGTTCCGCCGCCAGCGCCCGGACCGGCTCCGGCAGCGTGTCCGCCGCGAGGTCCGCGATCGTCACGCCCTCCAGGATGCGGCGGACGTTCGCGCGCAGGGCGATCCAGAGCGGGAGCAGGGGCTGGGCCGTGCCCGTGTAGGACAGGTCGGTCGGGCGTTCGCCGCGTACCGACACGATCGGGCCGTCCACGCCCCGGACGACGTCCGCCACCGTGATCGCGGCCGCGTCCCGCGCCAGCTGGTAGCCGCCGCCTCCGCCCCGCCTGCTCTCCACGATCCCGGCACGCCGGCAGTCGCCCAGGATGCCCTCCAGGAACTTGTGCGGGATGTCCTGCACGGCGGCGATTTCCTCCGCCTTCACGGGGCCGTTACCCTGCCGTACGGCCAGTTCCAGCACCGCCCGTACCGCGTAGTCCGCCCGTGCCGAGATCCTCATGCGTCCATTGTGAGGCGTCGCTCCGTGGACAATGGCCGCACCCGCGCCCCGTAAGATCGCCGCCCGGGAGGATCCACCTTGGCGCTCAGCAGACGTACTTTCAGTGCCCTGGCCGGCTCTGCCGCGCTCGGGCTCGCCCTGGGCGGCAGCGGCGGCTCCGGCGCGCCCTCGGCGTTCGCGGCGCGCGCCAGTGTGCCGACCGGCCCGGCACCCCTGCCGCCCCGGGCCGACGGCGAGCGGCACACCATCGGGTACGACCGGTACTCGCTGCTCGTGGACGGCAGACGGGTGGTGCTCTGGTCCGGGGAGTTCCATCCCTTCCGGCTGCCCAGCCCCTCCCTGTGGCGGGACATCCTCCAGAAGATGCGGGCCCACGGCTACAACGCCGTCAGCATCTACGTCGCCTGGAACTACCACTCCCCCGCGCCGGGCACCTACGACTTCACCGGCGTCCGGGACCTCGATCTCTTCCTGCGGATGGCCGCCGAGACCGGGCTGTACGTCGTCCTGCGCCCCGGGCCGTACATCAACGCCGAGGTCGACGGCGGCGGCTTCCCCGGCTGGCTGACGGCCACGAAGGGCACGGCACGCACCGACGATCCGACCTATCTGTCGTACGTCGACGAGTGGCTCACGCAGGTCGACCGGATCGCCCGCAAGCACCTGTTCACCCAGGGCAACGGCACGATCCTGCTCTACCAGATCGAGAACGAGTACGACGCCCACGCGGACGACGTCACCGGGCGGCGGTACATGTCCCACCTGTTCAAGAAGGTGCGGGCCGACGGCATCGACGTACCGCTCTTCCACAACGACAAGGGGCGGAACGGGGACTGGGTGCCGGGCTCGTTCGACACCGGTGGGGAGAAGGGCGGCTGGCTGTACGGGTTCGACGGATATCCGTCGCCCGCGCAGAACCCGCCCGATTGGGGGGTCTTCGGAGCAGGTGGCGCCAAGGGCGGGGCCGGGGCCTCGCCGTCCACGCCCGGGTTCGTGCCCGAGTTCGGCGGCGGCTGGTTCGATCCGTGGGGCGGGGCCTCGTTCGACGGCAAGGGGTACGGCGAGGCACGGCGGACGCGGGACGCGGCGTACGAGCGGCGGTTCTATCTGACCAACCTCGCCAACGGACTCACGCTCCACAACGTCTACATGACCTTCGGCGGGACCTCCTGGGGCTGGCTGCCCGCGCCCGTCGTCTACACGTCGTACGACTACGGCGCCGCCATCGACGAGGCCCGTAACGTCACCGCGAAGATCGCGCCGATGCACCAGCTCGGCCATCTCTTCCAGCGCGTGCCGGACTTCGCCAAGCTGGACCGGGCGGAGGACGTCAGGGCCGAGGGGCTGAAGGTCTACCACCTGACCAACGCGGACACCGGCGCCCATGTCTACGTCGCCCGCAACGACGGCACGGACCCGGTCACCAGCGAGCTGCCCACGGACGCCGGCCGGCTGCGGATCACCGTGCCCGGCAAGGACGCCCGGCTGCTGACGACCGGGCTGAAGCTCGGCGAGCGGACACTGAAGTACTCCACCGCCCAGCCGGTCTTCTGTGTGACCGCCGGGCGGCAGGACGTCGCCCTGTTCACGGGCCGCACGGACGACATGGCCGAGCTGGTGCTGAAGACTCCGCAGGAGCCGTCCGTCATGCGCCTGGACCCGGAGGCCGCCTGGGTCTACGACGAGGCCGACGAGCTGCGCGTGACCAGCCCCCTCGGCAGCGGCGGGCTGACCCGCGTCCTGGTGCAGAAGGGCGGCAGCGACACCCCGCTGGTCCTCCTCTTCGGCGACGACGACACCTCCGTACGCCTCTTCCCGTACGACACCCCGTCCGGGACCCTGCTGGTCTACGGCCCGGCGCTGCTGCGCCACGCCGAAGTGCGGGGCTCGGCCGTCCACTTGACCGGTGACGTCATCGACACGACGGCCATCGAGGTCTGGGGGCCGCGCGGGACCGACACACTGGTGTGGAACGGGCGCACCCTGCCCACCCGGGTGACCCTGTCCGGCAGCCTGATGACCACCGGTCTGCAGCCGGCCGTGCCCGAGGTGCGGCTGCCCGCGCTGGGCGGCTGGCGCATGCGGCGGGAGAACCCCGAGGTGGGGCCCAGCTTCGACGACTCCCGCTGGCAGATCGCCGACAGGAGGACGTCGTCCAGCACGACTCCCGTCCCCACCGGCGGCCCGGTGCTCTTCGCGGACGACTACGGCTTCCACTACGGGGACGTCTGGTACCGGGGCACCTTCAGCGACTCCACCGGCCTGGAGGAGATCTCCCTCGCCTACAGCAGCGGCACGCAGGGGCTGTTGATGGCCTGGCTGGACGGGGAGCCGCTGGGCACCCACCGGATGCCGGTCCCGGACAAGAACTCGACCGCCCGACGGGGGAGTTGGTCGGCTACGGCTGCCTTCCCGGTGCGGGAGGCACTGCGCTCGCCCGGCCGGCATGTGCTGTCCGTGCTCGTCCGACGCATGCAGCACGACGAGGACGGCGGTGCGCGGGACACGCACAAGGCCGCGCGGGGGCTCATGTCGGCCTCCTTCAAGGGGACTTCCCCGAAGGTGAGTTGGCGGATCCAGGGCGAGGGGCCCGTGGACCCCGTGCGCGGGGCGATGAACAACGGCGGTCTGTTCGGCGAGCGGGAGGGCTGGCACCTGCCCGGCCACCGGACGGACCACGACTGGGAGCCGGTGAGCTTCCCGAGGGCGGCCCGGTACCAGGGCGTGACCTGGTACCGGACCAGCTTCCGGCTGTCCGTGCCGGCCGACGTCGACGCGTCGATCGGCCTGACCCTGGAGGACGACCAGTACCGGGCGTACCGCGCCCAGATCTTCCTCAACGGCTGGAACATGGGCCAGTACATCAACAACGTCGGCCCGCAGCACACCTTCGTCCTGCCGAACGGCGTCCTGCGCACCCGGGGCACCAACACCCTCGCGCTGGCGGTCCTGTCGGAGTTCACCACGCTGTCGGGCCCCGGGGACGTACGTCTGACCCTGCTCGGCCGGGCGTCCGGCGGGCTGCCGGTCACCTCCGTGTGATCACGCCAGCCTGATCACGTTCCAGGACAGCGGCTCCAGTACGGCGGTGAGGGTGCCGTCCGCCACGGCGGTGCCCGCCACCGGGTGCGGGACGACCCGCTCGGGCTCCGCCAGGGTGTTGCGGGCGTCGGGGTCGGCGTCCGCGAGCGCGGTGTGCTCGGTGACGGTCGTCAACTCCAGTGCGTTCAGGGCGACTTCGAGGGGCAGGGCGTCGGTGCGGCTGCGGTTCACGGCGAACACGGTGACCGTGCCGTCGGCCGCGCGGACGGCCGTGGCGTGCAGCAGGTCCGTCTCGCCGTACTTCTTCGTGTCGTACGTCGGTGAGTCCACCCGCACGTCGAGCACCTCGCCCCGGCCGTACTTCGAGGCCTGCGCGAACGGGAAGAAGGTCGTCTGCCGCCAGGCCGGGCCGCCCGGCTCGGTCATGATCGGCGCGATCACGTTGACGAGCTGGGCGAGGCAGGCGACGGTGACGCGGTCGGCGTGCCGGAGCAGCGCGATGAGGAGCGAGCCGAAGACGACGGCGTCGGTGACGCTGTAGTTGTCCTCCAGGAGGCGAGGGGCCTCCGCCCAGTCCCGCGCACCGGAGTTCTCGATCGCGTGCCACTCCGAGATGTACCAGACGTTCCACTCGTCGAAGGAGAGGTTGATCTTCTTCTTGGATTTCAGCTTCGCGCCGATGTGGTCGGCGGTGGCGATCACGTTCTCGATGAACGACTCCATGTCGACGGCGGAGGCCAGGAAGGAGTCGATGTCGCCGTTCTCGGGCTGGTAGTAGGCGTGCAGGGAGACGTAGTCGACGAGGTCGTAGGTCTCCTCCAGGACCGTCGCCTCCCACGCGGCGAACGTCGGCATGGACTGGCTGGAGGAGCCGCAGGCGACGAGTTCGACGCCCGGGTCGATCTGGCGCATCGCGCGGGCGGTCTCGGCGGCGATCCGGCCGTACTCCTGGGCGGTCTTGTGGCCGGTCTGCCAGGGGCCGTCCATCTCGTTGCCGAGGCACCACAGCTTGATGCCGAAGGGGTCCTTGTCGCCGTGGGAGACACGGAGGTCCGACAGGGCCGTGCCGGCGGGGTGGTTGGCGTACTCCTGGAGTTCCAGGGCCTCGGCGACGCCGCGTGTACCGAGGTTGACGGCCATCATGGGTTCGGACTGGGGGCCGACCTTGCGGAGGAAGTCGATGTATTCGGAGAGGCCGAAGCGGTTGGTCTCGGTGGAGCGCCAGGCGAGGTCGAGGCGGCGGGGACGGTCCTCGGCGGGGCCGACGGAGTCCTCCCACTTGTAGCCGGAGACGAAGTTGCCGCCGGGGTAACGGATGGCGGTGACGCCGAGTTCGCGGACCAGCTCCAGTACGTCGGTGCGCAGTCCGGCTTCGTCCGCCGTGGGGTGGTCGGGCTCGAAGATGCCGGTGTAGACGCAGCGGCCCAGGTGTTCGACGAAGGATCCGAAGATACGGGCGTTGACCTCGCCGATGATGAAAGCGGGGTCGAGGGTGAAGCGGGCGGTGCGCATGTTCGCCTTTCGGGGTGGGAGGCTTGTGTTTCGTCGGCGGGTGCGGGTGCGTTGTGGCTTGTCGCGCAGTTCCCCGCGCCCCTAGGTAAGTTCAGGCCAACCCGCTTTCCAGTGCAGCTCGTTGAGCCCCAGTTTCGGCGTGCCGTTGTCGTTCGCGTCGTAGTAGTGGTAGGCCAGCCAGTCCTTGCCGTGGGTGCGGAAGACCGACTCGCCGCCGGGGCCGATGTAACGGCCGTGGGACGCCAGGAACAGGTCTCCCCCGCCGTCCAGCATCTGCTTGCCCGTGCTGTCCGTGTACGGGCCCGTCACGGAGGTGGAGCGGCCGACGCGGATCTTGTACGTGGAGTTCACGCCCTGGCAGCAGGCGTCGTAGGAGGCGAAGAGGTAGTAGTAGGCGCCGTGGTGAACGATCGAGGCGCCCTCGACCGCGTAGGGGGCGTCGGGGCGGGTGGCCAGGTGGCGGACCTCGGCGCCGGGGATCGCCTTGCCGGTCTTCGGGTCCAGTTGGACCATGCGGATGCCGGTCCAGTAGGAGCCGAAGGCCATCCACAGCTTGCCGTCGGCGCGGATGACGGCCGGGTCGATGGCGTTCCAGGTGTCGGTCTTCTCGGAGCTGAAGGCCTTGCCGTGGTCGGTCCAGGTGCCGGGCAGGCCCGACGCAGAGGTGGCCACGCCGATCGCGGAGTGGTTGGTGCCCCAGGAGGAGACGGCGTAGTAGAGCCAGTACCGGCCGTCGCGGTAGGAGAGGTCGGGGGCCCACGGGTCGGCGGTGGAGTTGTAGTCGTACCACCAGCTCGGCGGAGTGGTGAACGCGTTGCCCGCGTCGGTCCAGTCCCGCAGGTTCGGGGAGAGGCGGGCGCCGATGATGCCGCCGGTGGAGTAGGCGACGTACTGGCCGTTCTTCAGCTGGTGGACCGTGGGGTCGTGGATGATCTGCTGGCCGGTGAGGGGCAGCGGGTCGGGGTACGTCACGTCCGCCGAGGCGGTGGTGGGCAGCAGGGCGAGGGCGGCTGCCGCGAGGAGTGCGGCGAGTCTGAGCTTCAAGGCAACGGTCTCCTGATCACTGGCCGGCCAGGCCCGTGTGGGCGACGCCCGCCACGATCTGGCGCTGGAAGAAGACGAAGACGATGATCAGCGGCAGGCCCGCCATGAGGCCGCCCGCCATGAGCTGGGCCCACTGGATGCCGTAGGAGTTCATGACGGTCGCGATGCCGTTCGGCATGGTCATCAGGTCGGGGTTGTTGGTCACCATGTAGGGCCACAGGAAGTTGTTCCACGAGGCGATGAAGGTGAAGATGCCGACCGCGGCGAGGGAGGGGCGGGCGAGCGGGACGACGATGGTGAAGAAGACCCGCCAGCGGCCGGCGCCGTCGATGAACGCGGCCTCCTCCAGTTCGCGCGGGATGCCCTGGAAGAACTTGTAGAGGATGTAGACCATCGCGGCGGGCGCGCACTGCGGCAGGATCATGCCCCAGTAGGTGTCGACCATGCCCATCTGCTGGACCGTGGTGAACAGGGGCACGCCGAGGACGGCCGGGGAGACCATCAGGCCCGCCATCACCACCCCCATCAGGACGGCCTTGCCCCGGAACTCGGTGCGGGCGAAGCCGTATCCGGCGAGGGCGCTCACCAGCAGCACGATGGACGTCACGCAGACGGAGACGACCAGGGAGTTCACGAACCAGTTGGTGATGTTGCCGGTGTCGAAGAGGGCCTTCCAGGCCTGGCCCGTCCAGTGCTCGGGCAGCCAGTGCGGCGGCACCTCGACGGCCTCGGTCTCCGACTTCAGGGAGGTGAACAGGGCCCAGAGGAGCGGGGCGAGGAAGGCGGCGGAGACGGCCGTGCCGAGGAGGGTGAGGATGATCTGGCTGGGCGTCCAGGAGGACCTGCGGGACCTCACGCGGGTCGGAGTGACGGTCGTCATCGGGCGGCCTCCTCGGTGCGGGTGCGCAGCAGCCACATCCGCGCGAGGGCGACGGCCGCGATGATCACGAAGAAGATGACGGAGATCGCGGAGGCGTAGCCCACGCGGTAGCTGGTGAAGCCCTCTTCGAGGGTGTACTGCACGAAGGTGCGGGTGGAGTTCTCGGGGCCGGGGCCGAAGTCCATCATCGTGACGGCCTGGTCGAAGACCTGGAGCGAGGCCAGGATCTGCAGGGCGATGACGAGCCCGGTGATGTTGCGCAGCATCGGCAGGGTGATGTGCACCATGCGGTGCCAGGCGCCCGCGCCGTCCAGCTTCGCGGCCTCGTAGAGGTGGGCGGGGATGGACTGGAGGGCGGCGAGGTAGAGCAGGAAGCTGAAGCCGACCGTCCACCACAGGGTCTCGATGACGATGGCGAGCATCGCGTACGACTTGTCGGTCAGCCACGGGGTGTTGCCGCCGAACACGTAGTTGACCATTCCCGTGCCCGGGTTGAACAGCCACTGCCACAGGTTGCCCGCGACCGTGGAAGGGAGGAGGAAGGGCGCGAAGAAGCACAGGCGCCACAGCCACTTTCCGCGCTCGATGTGGTGGGCGAGCATCGCGAGGAGGAAGGCGAGGACGGTGATGCAGGGCACGACCAGGAGCGTGAAGTACGCGCTGTGGCCGAGGGCGTTCCACATCAGCGGGTCTTCGAGGGCCTCGCGGTAGTTGCCGAGGCCGATGAAGCTCTCGCCCTGGCCGGTGATGTTGGCGTCCGTGAAGCTGAGGTAGACGCCGCGCAGCAGCGGCCAGATCACGAAGACCGTGAAGAGGAGGAGGAACGGGGCGACGAACCAGCCGCCGTGCTGGAAGCCCTGCCGGCGGCGGACGGCGGCGCCGAGCGCGACGGCCTTCGTGCGCGCCGGTGCGATGACGGTCTGTGTGCTCGCGGTCGTCATGCGGCCGCACCTCCCTGCGCGGCGGTCCTGCCGTCCATGGGGTTCTTCATGGCGAGCAGCGTGGTCAGCTCGCTCTTCATCCGGCGGGCCACGGCATCGGGCTTGGCGGAGCCCATCGTCGAGGAGACGACGATCGGGCCGACGCGCTGGGCGAGGATGCCGGTGGAGCCCGCGAACCACACCTTGGGCTCGTTGGCCTGGTGGTCGATGGCCGAGGCGTACTCGTTCTGCGGGTACAGCTTCTGGTAGGCAGGGGTGGACAGGGTCGGCTTGTAGGCGGGGATGTGGCCGCCGGCCGCCCACTGCTGGGCGTGCGTGACGACGTAGGCGGCGAGCTGGTGGGCCGCCTCGTTGGCGGCGCCGCCGCGGCCGGACTGGTGCGGCAGGACGAAGGAGTGCGACTCGGCGTGGGTGGCCTGCTTGCCGAAGACGGGCGGCAGCGGGATCGCGCCGTAGTCGATCTTCGCGCCGGAGTAGACCGGCACCGACCAGTTGCCTTCCCAGGCGAAGGGGGCGCCGTTGATGAACTGTTCGGCGCCGACGGAGCCCATGGCCGGGTCGGCGTATCCGTCGGTGATGTGCCGGCGCAGGAACTCCAGGACCTGGGTGGCCTTGTCGGTGTCGAAGGTGACCTCGGTGCGGGCGTCGTTGAACCAGGTGCCGCCGAGCTGGGTGTAGAAGGCGACGAAGAACCACCACTGGAAGTTCTGGTCGTTGACCCACAGGCCGATGGTCTGCAGGCCCTTCTTGGTGGCCTTCTTGGCCTCCTTGAGCACGCCGAACCAGTCGTCGGTCGAGGTGATGGGCACGATCCGGTCGTCGGCGCCGAGCAGGCCGGCCTTCTTCAGCACGTCCTTGCGGTAGAAGCAGAGCTGGACGTGGACGTCGAGCGGGAGGGCGTAGAGCTTGCCGTCGATGATGCCGCGCTGCCACAGCTTGGGGTTGTAGTCCTGCTCGCGCAGGCCGTACTTGGCGAGCAGGCCGACGTCCCAGGCGTCCAGCAGGCGGCCCGGGGCGAAGCCGGCGACCCGGCCGATGTGCATCACTCCGAGGTCGGGTGCGCGGTTGCCGGCGGCCGCCATGGCGAGCTTGGTGTAGAAGGGGTTGCCCCACTGGAGGGTGGAGTCCTTCACGGCGATGTCCGGGTGCGTCTTACGGAAGGCGTCCAGCATCGCGATCATGTTGGAGCCGTCGCCGCCGCTGAAGAGGTTCCAGTAGCGCACCCGGGTGTGCGCGGTGGAGGCGAGGGCGTCGGCCCCGGTGCCGAGTGCGGCGAAGCCGAAACTTCCGGCCACGGCCAAGCCCCCGGCCGCTGTGAGAAGTTGCCTGCGATTCAGGCCAGGTCGTCCCATTCCCCGCCCTAACTGTCCAGAGTTTGCTCGGCTCTTCGTTCAAATCGTTCGGTATTTCGACAAGTGCTCGTAACTTCGAACGGGACCGTAGATTCGAAGCGCTTCCGCGTCAATGGGTTGGACACAAGCTCATGGGTCGTTCTGGCTTGAACCACACACGTCGGATCGCATGACGCGAACACATCCAGGCGCGTACGCTCGTGACCGGCCGCACACCGGCGGGAAAGGGGAGGCGATGGGCAACGCGGGCGCGCGCGAGCGGCTGGCACGCCTGGCCCCCCTGACGGCATGGCTGCGCCGCTCCCGGTCGGGCTCGGAGATGCGGCTGCTGGCCCGCGGCCTGGCCGCCGCCGTCCGCACCCGGCCCGAGACGCCGGAGGGAGTACGGCAGTTGTGCCGGGCCCTGTGCGAGGCGATGAGCGCGCGGCGCGGCGGACGCCCGGTGGAGCTGCGCTTCGAACGCTTCCCGGACGAGCTCGACGTCACCGGCCTGTGGGTGGAGTTCGCCGACTTCGACCTGGTGATCGTGGAGGAGCGCGCCGAGTCCGTGCAGCAACTGGTGATCCTGGGCCATGAGCTGTGGCACCTGCACGCCGGGCACCGGCACCACCACCTGGCCGACGACGCGGCGGCCCGTGCCCTCGCCGACGAGCCCGGCTGGCGGGAGGCGGCGCTCACGGTGGCCGCCCGCAACGGCTCCCGCGAGGCCGACGAGGCCGAGGCGGACGACTTCGGCCACCGCCTGGCCACCCTGTTCCGCGGCCGGCTCGCCGGCACCGCCGGCACCCGCCCCGCCCCGCCCGACGCCGTCCAGCGGGTCCTCGGCTACCGCGGACGTGAACAAGCGAGTGAGCCGAAGGGGCGCGCCCCGAAGGCGCACCGAGCGCATGGAAAAGAGGGCGCCACGCGGTGAGTCAGCCGGCGTTCGACCCCTCGGGATTCCTCAGCGAGTTCTACATCTCCTTCTGGATCCCCACCGCCGTGCTCACCGCCGCGCTGGTGATCAAGCTGCCCACGATCATCCGGCTGTGGCGGGACCCGCTGCTGCGCTCGGTCGGCGGGCTGCTGCTGCTCGCCTGCGCGGTGTTCGTGTTCTGCACGCCGTCCACGATCCACCGCGTCAACCGGCTGACCGGGGTGCCCAACATCTCGGCGCCCTGGTGCTACTCGCTGATCACCGCGATGTCCGCGGCCGGCCTGCTGCTGATCGTGACCTGGCGCAACGGCCTGTCCGACCGCTCGGCCGCGACCCGGCGGGCGGTGCGCCGGGTGGTCTCGGTGTACGCCGGGGTGATCGTGGCGCTGTGGGTGCTGTTCCTGCTCGCCGACGCGCCGGTGGAGCGGGTACGGGACCTCGACACGTACTACGCCGGTACGCCGTTCATGCGCGAGGAGATCCTGCTGTACCTCTTCGCGCACGCCGCCGCCTGTCTGATCGCCTCCCGGCTGATCTGGAACTGGGCGCACTCCGAGGGGCTGGACGCGTGGCTGCGCTGGGGGCTGCGGCTGCTGGGCGCCGGATACGGGCTCAACCTGGTCTTCAGCGGGGCCAAGCTGACGGCCGTCGGCGCGCGGTGGACCGGGCACGATCTGGACTGGCTGAGCACGGATCTCGCGCCGCCGGTCGCCTCCGTCACCGCGATCCTCGTCGCGACCGGCTTCATCCTCCCGCACGCCGGCCAGTACCTCCACGACCGCTGGCTCGTCCGCCGCGCGCACCGCGAACTCCGCCCGCTCTACCGGCTGATGCGCACCGCGAGCGGCGACAGCGTCCCCTTCATGCTCCGCGCCACACCGGAACTGCGCCTGACCCGCCGTGAGACGTTCGTCCGGGACGTCCTGCTTCCGCTGGCCCGCTACCTCGATGCCGACCTGGACCGCAGGGCGTACGACGCCGCGCTCGCCCTCGGGCATCCCCCGGAGCGAGCGCGGGCGCTGGCGTCGGCGGTGGCCATCCTGGACGCGATCGACAGCAAGCGCCGCACCCCGGACCCGGCCGAGCCGGCCACGGGCACCGACCCCACGAGCCTGCTCCGCGACATCGCCCCGATCTCGCGGGCCCTGCGCAGGCCGGAGGAGATCGAGGCGGTGCGGGCGGCGGCGGGGGCGCGGGTCAGCCCTGGAACGCCGGTTGGGGCAGGCCCCGACCCGCGTCCGGAATGACCAGGAGCGAACCCGACAGGGGGTCCGGGGACTCCAGGCCGACCCGAGCTGTCGTGACGTACAGGTCGGTCAAAGCGGCGCCTCCGAAGGCGCACGCCGTCGTACGCGGTGCCGGCAGGGTGATCACCCGGTCCAGGCGGCCGTCCGGCGTGTACCGCCGTACCGCTCCCCCGTCCCACAGCGCCACCCACACACAGCCCTCCGCGTCGACCGTCAGGCCGTCCGGATAGCCCGCGCCCTCCTCGATCTCCACCAGCGGGCGGCGGCCGGTCGCGCGCCCGCCGTCGTAGTCGAAGACGTCGACACGGCGGGTCGGGGTGTCCACGTAGTACATCAGGCGGCCGTCCGGGCTCCAGCCCGTGCCGTTGCTGACGGTGACGTCGGGGAGGATCGTCTCCGCCGTACCGTCGCCGGTCAGCCGGCTCAGCGTGCCGCCGCCGGCCGCCTCGTCGTACCGCATGGTGCCCGCCCACAGCGACCCGTCCGGTGCCACGGCGGCGTCGTTCGCGCGGCGCCCCGGGACCGGCTCGTGATGCAGCCAGCGGAAGCTGTCGTCGGGGTCCAGCAGGGCCACGCCGTCCCGGAGGTTCAGCACCAGGCCGCCGCCCGCTCGTGGCTTGGCCGCGCCCACGTGCTGCTCCGTCGTGCGCGTCGTACGGCGGCCGGTCGCCGGATCGTACGTGTGCAGCCGCATGCCCAGGATGTCCAGCCAGAGGAGGCGACCCGTCGCCGGATCCCACGTGGGGCCTTCGCCGAGGGTCGCCTCCGCCCGCACCGCGACCTCGTACCCGGCGCTCATTCCGCGCCCCGGTGGCCCAGCCGCTCGGACAGGTCCGCCGCGCCCTTCGCCGCCAGCTGCTCCAGCTCCGCCCGGCGCTCGTCGCTCCAGCGGATCATCGGCACGGAGATGGACAGGGCGGCGACCACCTGGCCGGTGCGGTCGCGCACCGGGGCCGCCACGCAGCTCACGTCCGGGTTGGACTCGCGGTTCTCCACCGCGAGCCCCCGCTGCCGGATCTCCGCCAGCGCCTCACGCAGCGCGGCCGGGTCGGTGATGCTGTTCGGCGTCATCGCGGTCAGCTCGGCGTCGTCCGGGATCCGCGCCGTCAGCTCGTGCTGCGGCAGCGAGGCCAGCAGCATCTTGCCGACCGACGTGCAGTGGGCGGGCAGCCGGCGGCCGGCGGCGGACACCATGCGCACCGCGTGCGTGGAGTCGACCTTGGCGATGTAGATGACGTCGGTGCCCTCCAGGATCGCCACGTGCACCGTCTCGTCGCAGGTCTCGGCGACCGACCGGGCCACCTGCTGCCCCTCGGCGGCGAGATCGAGGTGCTCGGCGTAACGGCTGCCGAGCTGGTACGGGCGTACACCGAGCCGGTAACGTCCGGGCTGTCCCTGGACGGGCACGATGTACGAGCGTGCGGCGAGCGTGGTGACCAGCTCGTGCACGGTGGTGCGCGGCAGCTGGAGCTTGCGCACGATGTCGGGGGCGGAGAGTGTCCCGTCTCCGTCGAGGAACAGCTCCAGAATGTCCAGAGCCCGGGTCACGGCAGGCACGAGGCGTCCCACGTCCGGCCCCCTCCCTTGGGTCTAAGCGCCCGCTCGACATCCCTCAGATGTTCGAGATATCAACAGGCGATCGGCATGACGAACACAGGCTAATCATGGGGAGGTGTACGGGCAATGCCCGGAGCACGCCGGGCACCATGAAGGGCATGTACGTCGACTTCCAGCTGGTGCTGCTGCGCCGCATGGCCGACCACAATCCGGACCTGGTCGAGGACGCCCGCCGGCGGCTCGGGGCGTCCCTCGCGGACATGCGGGAGGCCAACAAGCGGTGGCAGGCGATGGTCCGCTCCCCCCGCTCCCGCTCCGCCGCCGCCCGGTACCGCTCCGTCCTCGGCGAGCCCGAGTCCGTCCTCCCCCGCCGCCTCGGCGACGTCGACTGCGAGGCCCGCCGCTGGGCCCTGCCCCTCTGGCCCGACCTGCGCTTCGAGGCGCTGGTCGGGCCGGACGGGGCGGTGTGGAACGAGTGGCTGGTACGCGCCCCGGGCGCCCCCGCGCCGAAGCTGGAGACCCTGGACGACCTCGCCCCCTGGTCCTGCACGGTGGACGAGGCCGCCCGCGCCTTCGCCCCGGCCCGCCCGCTGGAGGGCACGGCCCCCACCCGCTGGGGGCTCGCCTTCACCGCCCCGGACCGGGAGGGCGTACGGCACGAGGTGGTCGCCGAGTTCACCTGGGGGCTGCTCCAGCGGACGGCAGTCGTACGCGGGTAGCTCAGTCGTCGAAGCCCGTCGCCCGGGTCCGCTTCTCCCAGGCCGTGACGTCCTCCCGTACCTGGTCGAGGTGGGCGAGGACCGCGCTCACCCCGTCGTCGCCGAGCGGCAGCCGCAGCGGGGTCCGCTCCGCCTCCAGCGCGGCCAGGATGAGGGCGGCCGCCTTGGCGGGGTCACCGGGCTGGCCGCCGTGACCGCCGGCCACGGCCGCCCGCGTCTCGCCGACCTTCGCGTACACCCCGCTGTCGTCGCTGCTCCCGGCCCGGCCGGCCTGGAACAGCGAGGTCCGGAACGCGCCCGGCTCCACGATCAGCACCTTGATCCCGTACTCCGCGACCTCGTCCGCGAGCGCCTCGGAGATGCCCTCCAGCGCGAACTTCGTCCCGCTGTACGCGCCGAAGCCCGCGAAGGACATCTGCCCGCCCATGCTGCTCAGCTGCACGATCGCGCCCGAGCGCCGCTCCCGCATGTGCGGCAGCACCGCCCGCACGAGCGCCGTGGGACCGAAGACATGCAGGTCGAACAGCTCGCGCAGCTCCTGTTCCGTGGTCTCCTCGACCGCGCCCACATGCGTACGGCCCGCGTTGTTGACCAGCACGTCGATCCGCCCGTGCCGGGCCACGACGTCCCGCACGGCCTCCTCGATCGCGGCGGTGTCGGTCACGTCCAGCCGGAGCGCCTCCACCTGGTCGGGATGGGCGGCCACCAGGTCGTCCAGGGCCTCCGGGCGCCGGGCCGCGCCGACCACCACATCGCCGGCGGCGACGGCCGCCTCGGTGATCTCCCGCCCGAAGCCACTGGTCGCCCCGGTCACCAGCCACACCTTGTTCATCGCAACTCCCCGCGGTTCCTCGTTTCCTGACACGAACCACCCTGCCGCGCCGTGCCGTTGCCCGTCCAAGACCCTTGGTGATAACCAACGGCTATGACGATCGACGTCCATGCCCGCGATCTGCGCTACTTCGTCGCGGTCGCCGAGGAACTGCACTTCACGCGCGCGGCCGAGCGGCTCTACGTCTCACAGCCGGCGCTGAGCAAGCAGATCCGGGTGCTGGAGCGGCAGTTGGGGGCGGAGCTGTTCCGGCGCGACCGGCACGGGGTGGCGCTGACGGCGGCGGGCGAGGCATTGCTGCCCCACGCACGGAACGTGCTGTCGGCATGGGAGGCGGGCGCGGCGGCCGTGGAGGCGGCCAAAGTGGCCCAGCGCAGCACGCTCGTGGTGGGCATGAGCACCAGTCCGGGCCGGGGCGGGCTGCTGCCGGCCGTCCGCTCCCGCTTCACCGCCGCACACCCCGAGGTCACGGTCCGGCTGCGGCAGCTGACCTGGGACGATCCGACGGCGGGCCTGGCGGACGGCGAGACGGACGTCGCCTTCGTCTGGCTGCCGCTGCCGGACGAGGAGCGCTACGACTGGACGGTGGTCGCCGAGGAGCCCCGCCTGCTGGCCCTCCCGGAGACGCACCCGCTGGCCACCCGTCCGGAGCTGGACTTCACGGACGTCCTGGACGAGCCGTTTCTGGCCCTCCCGGCGAGCGCGGGCCGGCTGCGGGACCACTGGCTCGCCCTGGACGCCCGCGCCGGCCGGCCGCCCCGGATCGGCGCGGAGATCTCCGGGGCGGAGGAGACGTACGAGGCGCTGGTCGCGGGCCTCGGGGTCTGCCTGGTGGCCGAGGGCAACGCCCCGCTGATCACCCTGGGCGGGGTCGTCACCCGCCCGGTCCGGGGCATCGGCCCCAGCCGCTATGTACTGGCCTGGCGGCGGGACGACGCGCACCGGCCGCTGGTGCGGGCGTATGCGGAGGCGTGTCGGCAGACGGTCAGCCGGTGACGCCTTCGCCGGCAGCCACCAGGACCGCCTTCACCACGTGCTCCAGCGACCCGGGATGCAGCCACAGGAACAGATTCGGCTCCACCAGTTCCAGCTCCATCAGCCGGGGCGTCCCGTCCTCTGCGTCCACGAGGTCCACGCGCGCGTACAGCAGCTCGGGCGCGCCGGGAACGGCCGCCAACGCCCGTTCGGCGACGGCGAGTTCGTCCGCCGTCGGCTGCCAGCGCGTCAGGTCGGGATGGGCCACCTTCTCCGCGTCGTACGGCGTGCCCGGCGCGAGGACGGCGCCCTTGCGGCTGGCGTGCAGCAGCCGGCCGCCGAAGAACTGCAGCGCCCGTTCCCCGCTGACATCGATGCCCCGGACGTACGGCTGCACCATCGCCGTGAAACCCTCGGCGTGCATCCGCGCGAGCTGCCGTACGGCGATGTCGTGCTCGCCGGGCGTGTACCGGGCGGCGAACCGCGCCCCCGCGCCCGAGGTCGGCTTGATCACGTACTCGTGCCCGTCGGGCAGCTCGGCGGCCTCACCGGGCGCTATGTACGACGTGGGCACGGTGGGCACACCGGCCGCCGCCAGCTCTCCCAGATACCGCTTGTCCATGCTCCACCGGGCCACGTCCGCCGGATTGGCGAGCCGGGTCACCCGCCCGACCCGCTCCACCCAGTCCGCGAACTCGGCGGCCCGCCAGCTGTAGTCCCAGGTGGACCGTATGAGGACCAGGTCGTACCCGCCCCAGTCGGCCCACGGGTCGTCCCAGTACTGGGCCTCGGCCTCGACCCCGCGCTCCAGCAGCGCCCGCACCAGCACCGGCAGATCGTTGTCCCGGTGCGGCTCGGCCCCGGGGTCGTAGGTGGCGAGTGCGATGCGGGGCACGGCGGGACTCCCTGTCGTACGACGGTTCGGTCCCGGTGAGGCTAACAACCCTGCCCATCCGGTACCTAGGGTAGGAAAGGTGCCGACAGTGCCGACAGTAAGGAGTGCTCCGCGTGTCCTCCCTCTTTCCCGCCCTGGCGGACGGTCCGGGCGAGCGCAGCGAGCTGGGGATGCCCCCGGGCGAAGTCCGGGGGAGGGTCGCCCTGCGGTTCGGTGAGCGGTCTTTGACGTACGGCGCTCTCGCGGGGGCCGCCGGTGCGCTCGCCGGGCGGGTGCGCGGGGCCGGCCGGGTCGCCGTGTGGGCCACCCCGGAGCTGGAGACCGCCGTCGCCGTGACGGGCGTGCTGCTCGCCGGGGCGGCCGCCGTGCCGCTGAACCCGAGGTCGGGTGAGAAGGAGCTCGCGCACATCGTCTCCGACAGCGCGCCCACGCTGGTGCTGGCCGCGCCGGGTGCCGAACTCCCGGCCGGTCTCGGCCACTTGACCCGGATCGACGTGGACGCGTCCGCCGCCGGGACCGTCCCCGACACGGAGGTCACCGACGCGGACCCCGCCCTGATCGTCTACACCTCCGGCACCACCGGCCCGCCCAAGGGCGCCGTCCTGTCCCGCCGGGCCCTCGCGACCACGCTCGACGCCCTCGCCGACGCCTGGCAGTGGACCGAGGACGATGTGCTGGTGCACGGGCTGCCGCTGTTCCACGTCCACGGACTCGTCCTGGGCATCCTGGGCCCGCTGCGGCGCGGCGGTGGCGTCCGGCACCTGGGGCGGTTCAGCACCGAGGGGGTCGCCCGGGAGCTGGCCGCCGGCGCGACCATGCTGTTCGGCGTGCCGACGATGTACCACCGCATCGCCGAGGCCCTGTCCGACGACCCCGAGCTGGCCAAGGCGCTCGGCCGGGCCCGGCTGCTGGTGTCGGGCTCGGCCGCGCTGCCCGTGCACGACCACGAGCGGATCGCGGCGGCGACCGGGCGCCGGGTCATCGAGCGGTACGGCATGACCGAGACCCTGATGAACACCAGCGTCCGGGCCGACGGCGAGGCCAGGGCCGGCACCGTCGGCGTGCCGCTGCCCGGTGTCGAGCTGCGGCTCGTGGAGGAGGACGGAACGCCGATCACCGCATACGACGGGGAGAGCGTCGGCGAGATCCAGGTGCGCGGCCCGAACCTGTTCACCGAGTACCTGAACCGGCCCGACGCCACCGCCGCCGCCTTCACCGCCGACGGCTGGTTCCGGACCGGCGACATGGCGGTGCGCGAGCCCGACGGCTATGTGCGGATCGTCGGCCGCAAGGCCACGGACCTGATCAAGAGCGGCGGGTACAAGATCGGGGCCGGCGAGATCGAGAACGCGCTGCTGGAGCATCCGGGGGTGCGGGAGGCCGCCGTCACCGGCGAGCCGGACGCCGACCTGGGCGAGCGGATCGTGGCCTGGATCGTCCCGGCCGACCCCGAAACCCCGCCCGCCGCCGAGGAGTTGGCCGATCACGTGGCCCGCCGCCTGGCCCCGCACAAGCGCCCCCGCGTGGTCCGCTACCTGGACGCCCTCCCCCGCAACGACATGGGCAAGATCATGAAGCGCGCGCTGGTGGCCGATGCCTGAGCGCCGCTCGGCGCGCGAGATCCTGACCCTGGTCACGGATCCCGGCAGCTTCACCGAACTCCCCTGTCCGGCACGGCAGTCGAAGACCGACGGCCCCCTCGCCTGGGAGGGCTACGACGCCTCACGCGCCCGCGCCGCCGCCCGCACCGGCGAGGAGGAGTCGGTCGTCTGCGGCACCGCCCGCGTCGACGGCACCCGAGCCGTGCTGATCGTCTTCGAGTTCGGCTACCTGGGCGGCTCACTGGGCGAACGCACCGGGGACCGGCTGGAGGCGGCGTACGGCCACGCCCGCGCACACCGGCTGCCGGTCGTGCCGTTGGTCGCGACCGGGGGCAGCCGGATGCAGGAGGGCATGCTCGCCCTCACCCAACTCCAGCGTGTGGCCCGTCAGTCGGCGCTCACCCAGGAGACCGGGCTGCCGCAGATCGCGGTCCTGCGGGACCCGACGACCGGCGGCGGCTGGGCCACCCTCGGCGCGGGCGCGGACGTCGTCCTGGCCCTGCCCGGCGCCCAGGTGGGCTTCGCCGGCTCCCGGGTACGCCCGGCGGACGCCGACCCGGCCGCGTACACGGCGGAGGCCCAGGTGACGGCCGGCGCGGCGGACGCGGTGGTGGCGCCGGAGGCGCTGAAGGGGGTACTGGGGACCTGGCTGCGGCTGCTCACCAGCCCCGCGTTGGAGGCGCCCCCGCCCCCGGCGCTGGGACGGGGAGACCTCCCCGGCACCGGCTGGGCCGCCGTCCAGCGCGCCCGCGCCCCCGAACGCCCCCGTGCGCAGGCCTACTTGGACGCCTACTTCACTCACCGGGTCGCTCTCAGCGGCGACCGGTGCGGCGGTACGGACCCCGACGGCATGCTCTGCGGCTTCGGCGAGCGGGACGGCCGTACCGTGGCCTACGCGGCGCAGACCGGGACGGCGACCCGACCCGCCGGGTACCGCACCGCCGCCCGCCTGATCCGGCTCGCGGACCGGCTCGGGATCCCCGTACTGACCCTGGTGGACACCCCGGGCGCCGCGAACGACGCGGAGGCCGAACGGCAGGGGGCGGGCCCGGCGATCGCGGACGCGTTCGGCGCGGTGGCCGCCGCCCGGGTCCCCCTCACCACCCTGCTCATCGGCGAGGGCGGCTCCGGCGGCGCCCTCGCCCTGGCCGCACCGGGCAACACCTGGGCCACACCGGACAGTTACTTCTCAGTGATCGCCCCGGAGCTCGCGGCGGCCATCCTCAAGCGCCCCGAGGAGGAGGTGGAGACGACCGCCGAGCAGTTGCGGATCCGGCCGCAGGATCTGGTGGAGCTGGGGGTGATCCGGGGGATCGTGAACCCCGCCCAGCCGTAGGTCACATCCTGAGACATCGTCGGTCACAATGGAGGCGGCCGCACATCACCGACACGGGGGCGATGAACACCATGGGCAGACTGGTGGAGTTCACCACGGAGGACGGCATCGCGGTCGTCGTCGAGAGCGTCGAGGGTGGCACCGGGGCCCGGCCCGTCGGCCGTGGTGACGGTCCGGTGGCGCAGGCGTCCCGCACCTTCGAAGGCGCCCTGGACGGTGTGCGCGCGGCGGCCCAGTCCGCGCTGCGGGTGTTCCGCGACGGCACTCTGCGGCCCGACTCGGTGGAGCTGGAGTTCGGCGTGAAGCTGACCGCGGAAGCCGGCGCGATCATCGCCAAGGGGGCGGCCGAGGGGCAGTTGGTGGTGCGGCTGGGGTGGTCGAAGCAGCCTGCGGCCACCGCCGAGCCGGCCGCGGCGGCGAGCGTTCCGGAGCCCGCGTCCGGCTCATGAGAGGAAGGGCTCGGCATCCCCCGGCCCAGTGCCTGATGATCGGGAGCACCGACGCCGAACGCGAGGCCGCCCGCGCGGCCGGGGTGCCGTTCGTCCACGTGGACGGCGAGGGCCACCGGCCGCCCGGTTCGCTGACGAGCCTCGGCCTTTTACCTCTCCTGCGCGCCGCACAGAGCCTGTGACGCGCCCGAGGCCGGGAAGAACCCCCATTCAGCGGCACCCCACCCGGCCCCCTCCAGCAGGCGCCCGCCCTCGCCGCCCGCGCAGGATGCAGTGTGAGAGGCCCGCCAACCGGCCGGGCGCCCCAAGGCCCGTGCACCCGGGAGGTTCCCCGTGACCGTCAGTCTGGAGCAGTTGCGTCGCTGCCACTTCGCCGTCGACCTGGGCGCGGCCCGCACCCGCGTCTACGTGAAGGGCGCCGGTCTCGTCGTCGACCAGCCCTCGGCCGCCGCCATAAACGCCCGTACCGGGGCGCTGATCGCCGTCGGCGAGTTCGCGGAGAAGATGACGGGCCGCACGCCGAGCTACATCAGGGTCGTACGGCCCATCTCCGGTGGCACGGTCGTCGACATCGAGATGGCCCAGCGCATGCTGCGCCAGCTGCTCGGCGACAAGATGCGCCGGACGCTGCGCCGCAACCTCCGGCTGCGCGCGGCGGCCTGCACCCCGCACGACGCCGACCCGCTGGCCCAGCGGGCGACCATCGAGACGCTGGTCGGGCTGGGGGCGCGCAGGGTCGAGCTGGTGGACACGCTGATCGCCGCCGCCGTGGGGTGCGGGCTGCCGGTCGAACGTCCCGAGGCCACCATGATCATGGTGTGCGGGGCGGCGGCCACCCAGGTCGCGGTCCTCTCCCTCGGTTCGATCGTCACCGCCGAGCGGATCCCGGTGGGCGGCGAGGCCGTGGACCACGCGATCGTGCAACACCTGCGGCACGAGCACGAGCTGATGCTGCCCAGCCAGTCGGTACGGCCGCTGCAACTGGCGCTGTCCGGCAACGGGCTGACCTCGCAGGGTCCGGCCCGGACCGAGATCCACGGGCGGGACGTGGCCACCGGGCTCGCGCGCAGCGTCCAGGTCGACACCGCGGCCGTACGGGACGCGATCCAGACCCCGCTGACCGCCGTCCTGGACGGCATCGGCAAGGTGCTGCGCGCCTGCCCGCCCGACCTGGTGGCCGACCTCGCCGACCGCGGGATCATGATGGTCGGCGGCTCGGCGCTGCTGCCCGGCTTCGACCAGATGCTCCGGGAGGCCACCGGGATGCCGGTGCACATCGCCGAGCGGCCCGACATCTGCGCCGCCCAGGGCCTCGGCGAGATGCTGGAGGGCCGGATCGAGCCGCTGATGCTGAACCCGCTGGCCGCCTGAGCCACGTACTCCCCCGGTGTGACCGGCGTGGTGAGCCCCGGTCATCGTTCCCTGGCCCCGGCCACCAGCACCACGGCGACCGCCCCCACCCCCACCAGCAGATACCCGGCCCCGCTGAGGGATCCCAACGTGCCCAGCACCGCGACCCCCAGCGCCGACCCGGCCTGCCGGATGCCGTTGAGCGCGCCCTGGCTGGTCGCCGCGTACTCGGGCGGAGCCGCGACGGCGACCGCGGCGGCGGCACCGGGAATGGAGAGCGTGCCGGCCGCGGCGAGCGCCAGCTCGGCGGTGACGATCAGCGGCAGCGACGGCCGGCCCACCGCACAGGCGAGCAGCACACCGGCGACGACGGTGGCGGTCATGCCGGTCAGCAGGACGGGGCGGGGGCCGTGGCGGGCCACGAGCCGCCCGGTGAAGAACGGCATCACGCACACCGGGAAGGCCAGCGGCAGCGAGGCCAGTCCGGCGCGCAGGGGGGTCAGGTCGTAGGTGCGCTGGAGCCACAGGGCGAGCAGGTACATGCCGCCGAAGTAGGCGAAGCAGGACACCGCGGCGGCGACCATCGCGGACCGTACCCGCGGCAGGGCGAGCAGCGCGGGCGGCAGCACGGGGGCGATGGCCCGGCGCTCCACGACGGCCACGGCGGCGAAGCAGGCGAGCGCGGCGGCGAGCGGCAGCAGGGCGACGGCCGCTGCCCAGCCCTCGGTCCCGGCCTCGACCAGCCCGAAGGTGAGCAGGCCCAGTCCGGCGGTGGACAGCACGAGTCCCGGCCGGTCCAGGGCGCGGGCGGCCCGTACGGGCGGCGCGGGCAGCCGGCGGGCGAGGAGCAGCGCGCCGAGGGCGAGGGGCGGGTTGACGAGGAACACCAGCCGCCAGCCGCCGAGTTCGACCAGCGCGCCGCCGAGCACGGGTCCGGCGGCGGCCCCGAGCCCGGCGACCGCGGACCAGGAGCCGATGGCGCGGGTACGGCGGGCGGGGTCGGGATACAGATGGATGAGCAGCGCCAGGGAGGCGGGCACCAGCCCGGCCCCCGCGGCCCCGAGCAGCGCCCGCCCGGCGATCAGCGCACCCGCACCGGGCGCGAGCGCACATGCCACGGACAGCGCGGCGAACAGCCCGAGCGCCAGGGCGTACACGCGCCGCGCACCCCACCGGTCGGCGAACACCCCGCCGGCCAGCAGCAGCCCGGCGAAGACGACGGTGTAGGCGTCCACGGTCCAGGGCAGCGCGGCGGCACCGGGCCGCAGCGAGGTCTGGATGTCGGGCACGGCGACATTGAGGATCGTGGTGTCCAGCAGGACGAGCAGATTCCCGGTGGCGATCCCGGCGAAGGCGAGCCGGGAGGCAGGGCGGACGGCGGTGTCGGCCGGCGCGGACGGCCGGCATGCGGGGTCGACTGTGGTCATGCGGGCAGCGTGTCCCGGGGGTGGGCGGGCCGGCGACGCCGTAGGTTCGATGGGGGCATCGGAAAGTCCGATGGCCCGGTTGAGGAAGCCCGCACCCGGAGGACGACAAGCCCCCCACGGCGCCCACGGCTTACCCTTCCCTGCGTGGACTCCCGCTACCTCCGAGCCTTCGTAGCCGTCGCAGACAACGGCGGCATCTCCGCCGCGGCCCACGCCCTGGGCTACGCCCAGTCCAGCGTGAGTGCCCAACTCAAGCGTCTGGAAGCCGACTTGGGCGTGAGTGTACTGGTGCGGGCGGGTACCGGCGCGGTGCTCACGGAGGCCGGTGCGCGGCTGCTGCCGTACGCGCGGGAGTCGCTGGAGCTGGAGGAGCGGATGCGGCGGGCGGCCCGCGGTGACCGGACCCGGCTCAGGATCGGCGCGCAGGAGTCGCTGGCCCATGCGTGGATGCCGGAGGTGCTGGCGGCACTGGAGTACGGCGCGGGCGGCCCGGACTCCGGCGCGGACGTCGAGCTGACGGTGGCGCCGCGCGAGGCGCTGGAACGGGCCTTCGGCGCGGGCGAGTTGGACCTGGTGTTCGAGTACGACAACGGCAGTCGCGCGGCCGGCCCGAGCGCGGTCGTCGGCCATGACCGGACCCTGCTGGTGACGGCGCCCGGCCATCCGCTGGCCCACGAGGACAGGGTGACGCCCGACCAGCTCCTGCGCTACGACTTCCTGGTGGCCGAGCGAGGCTGCACCTCGGAGATGCTGGTGGACCGGTTCGGCCGGGACATGCTGGCGGGCGCTCAGCAGACCCTGCTCCAGGGCTCGATGGCGGCTCTGCTGCGCCTGCTCGGCCACGGGCACGACATCACCGTGCTGCCGCAGCTGACGGTCGCGCGGGAGCTGGGGGAAGGCGAGCTGGTCGAGCTGCGGCCGGCCGAGCCGCTCCGCCCGGTCAGCATCGTCGCCCGGTGGCATCCCCGCCTGGGCCCGGCCGAGGGCACCGTACACGCCCTGCTCGCCCTGGCCCGCCGCGCGGACCCCCTCCCGGAAGCGACCCAGGCGGCACAGGCGACCCAGGAGGCACACAGGGCCCGCACGGCCCACGCGTCCTGAGTCCCCACCCCCGGTCGGGCCGGGTCAGTACGGCAGGATGCGCCCGGACGGGGTCCTGCGGTCGATCTCCTGCTCGCGACGCGGAGCGGCGGGACGCCGGCTGACACGCACCCGGATACGACGGTCCATGACGCCCTCCTCAATCCGTACGACCCGGCAGCGGACGCCGGTAGGTGGTGCGTGCCCATGACACGCCCACTTCAAGCGCGAACCGGCCAACTCACCGACGGACTCGACCCGGGGCCGAGCGGGCCTCCAGTCAGGCTTGAGTGGACCGTGAAGGCCGGCACCGGCAGTACCGAGTGCCTCGCCGACCAGGCCACCTCGGACATCCGGTGTGACCCGGGGGACCACTGGGGTGGCAGGGAATGCGGGCGGAGCGGACAATGTTGTACCGCCCAGGGCAAGTGGGGGCATATCCGGGGAAGGTGAACGACCACGGGTATTCCTTTTGGAGCCCACCTGTCGGTGCCGGGCATGTCACCGGTGCGCGGCGTGGGTGTCGAGGCAAGCAGGGCCGCCGGACGGCTGGTGCGGCTCCCGCTGGACGTGGCGGCGGAAGGCGTCGGACAGCTCGCCGGGCATTTCCGTCGTCCCGCGCCCGGTCGGGACACGGGGCAGGACGACCCGCCACCGGCGGAGGGCGACCTGCCGGTTCTGTTGGTGCATGGGCTGGGCGACGGGGAATCGATCGTCGCGCCGCTGCGGCGGGGGCTGGACGGCATCGGTGCGGGGCCCTTCACCACGGTGAGCTACCACGCGTTCGGCCCGGACATCCGTGCGGCGGCCCGGGTCCTGGGTGAGCAGGTGGAGCTGGTGAGTGCCGGCAGCGCCGAGCGGAGCGTGGTCGTGATCGGCTACAGCCTGGGGGGCCTGATCG
Source organism: Streptomyces camelliae (assembly GCF_027625935.1). Classification (NCBI taxonomy): domain Bacteria; kingdom Bacillati; phylum Actinomycetota; class Actinomycetes; order Kitasatosporales; family Streptomycetaceae; genus Streptomyces; species Streptomyces camelliae. The sequence goes on along the minus strand of NZ_CP115300.1, from coordinate 6,283,216 downwards.
CCCGCTACTACACGCAGGCGCTCGGCGGGGACGCGTACGTGCCGCTGGTGATCACGCTGGCGACGCCGCACGGCGGGACGGCGGCGGCCCTGCTGGCACCGCCCCATCCGCTGCTGCGCCAGCTACGGCCCGGAAGCGCGCTGCTGGCCGAGCTCGCCGGGCCGGCCGCCGGCTGCCGTACCCGGTTCGTGGCCTTCTACAGCGACTTCGACGAGGTCGTGATTCCCACGTCCAGGGGCCGCATCGACCATCCCGACCTCACGGCCCGCAACGTGCTCGTGCCCGGCGTCGGCCATCTGACGCTCCCGCTGCACCCGCCGGTCATCGACCAGGTCCGCTCACTGCTGACCGCGGCGCGGCAGACCAGGTCCGCCGCGCCCCTCCCGCACGGCCCCGCACTCGACGGAAACGGCCAGTCCCCGAGGCGCAGCCGCCCTTCCCGTGACAGCCGGGCCGAAACAGGGGACGCTGAGAAGTGACCGACACGAACGCCGGCACGTGTGCGGACGGACACCATGGCCTCCTCGCCCAGCCCCGAGAGCGGGACGACGGTGCGCCCGCTTCGCCCCGAGGACGAACCGGGTGTGCGCGAACTGATCGCTGCCGACCGGCTTCCGGGGCAGCCGCACTGCACCCCCGAGACACTGACCGCGGCGTGGTGTGCTCCCGTCCCCCTGGTCGGCCGGGCCATGGCGGCTCGGCCGCAGATCAGCGTGCTCACCGATGCCGAGGACCGCCCCCGCGGGACCCTCGCATGCCTGTCCTGGACCGATGCACCGGCGGGTCAGATCTGCTGGGTCCACGCGTACGAGGACCCCACGGCCCTGCGCGCCCTGATCGGCCACGCTCTCCGCGTCCTGGCCCACTGCCCGCGGATCGAGGCCTTCGTCGGCGCCCCGCCGGGTCCACTGGGGCCGGGCGGCCTGCCCCGCACCCGGCGCCGCGCCACCCACAACGCCCTGGTGCAGACCGACTTCACCGGCCGCTGCCAGGGCCGCTACCTGCACCGCGCGCTCCCCGCCGAGCCCCTGCCGGCCAAACTGGTCGCCGACGTCTTCCCCTGCGACTTCCCGCCGGGCCACCGGCTGCTCCTTCGCGAGGACACCGAACCGGTCGCCGAAGCCGTGGTCGGCACGGGACCCGACCGCACCGCGACGCTCTACTGGATCGAGACCACGCCCACCCGCCGACGCCGTGGCCTGGGCCGCCGACTGCTCGGGCAGGCTCTGGCCCTGCTGGCCGAGCAGGGCGCCACCGAGGTCGCGCTCGTCCTCGACGACGCCCAGCCGCCCACGTGCGAGAGCCAGGCCGCCATCCGGCTCTTCCGCTCCTTCGGCTTCACCCTCGTCGACGAGCTGTGGACCTACCAGCACCGGCGCCCCGAGCCCCGGCGGCCCGGCGCACAGGCAGCCGGCCCGCCGGACGGAAGCCGGTCAGACGCCGGTCAGGCGCCGGTCAGGCGTGGACTCGTTCGGCCGCCGCGAGGACGGTGGAGCGGGCCTGATGACGGCGCTCATAGTCCAGCACCCGCTGGGTGAGGCTCTCTCCCGCCTCGGCGAGCCGCTTGCGGACGTCGCCCGCGTTCATGCCGTCGTAGCCGGGCCAGGGCTCGGGCCCGAGCAGGTCCGCGATCCGGCTCAGGACCGCGGGGCGGGCCGCGTGGAAACGCTCGTACGCGCCGACCGTCGCGAGATCCTTCTGCGACAACTGCGGGAGCCGGTCGACGATCATCCTGGTGCCGAGCCTGCGGTAGTCGGCGATCGGCAGCTCGTCCTCCGAGATCAGAGCGCCCTCCGGCACCCCCTGGAGCCGGTCCACACCCGGCATCCGCTCGGCCGTCTCCCGCAGCCACGTGCTCCAGTCCCGGACCGCCTGCGCGGCGCCGCCGACGCCCACGCCCTCGGCGGCGATCACCTCCGCCTCGGCGGCCAGCACCGCTGCCTCGGCCTGCTGCTCCAGGCAGCCCGCGAGTTCTTCCAGCATCTCCTCGCCGTCACGGCGCACGGAGCCGAGCAGTTCCTCGGTGGCAGCGTCCTCCGCCTCCCGGGCGATACGCTCGGCGGCCCGGCAGATGGCCACAGCGAAGGCGGTGGCCGCGTACTCCTCCTCGACGTTCTTCAGCAGCCGCTGCTCGGTCGCCTTCCCCTGCTGGCTCCGCAACAGAGCGCCCGGCGCGATCATGGCCGCGTCCAAGGGCAGCCGGACTGCCTGCCTGGTGACGTCCCAGGCGTTGCCGAGAACGTTCTGCACGCGCCCACGCGGCTTCAACAGGGCCATGCGTTCGTCAAGGGCGTACACGTTCCCCCGGGCGTCGCCGACACGGCGCTCCATGAGCTCCCGGTACTCCCCGGGGGGTGTGACGGAGAGGTCGGCTTTGAATCGGTCAGCCAGCGCGGCTTGGGCCTCACGGACCTCGCGCAGCGCGGGAACGAGCATGTCTGTGGCTACGGCCATCACGTTTCCTTCGGCTAGGGCGATGCTCGTACGACATCGGGCCAGAGCGACCCCCACCCCCCTCGTCCCTACCGTGCCCCGAAACGCCTTCCCCCGCATCTCGCCATCGCCCGCGGTGGGCGGGCGTGGTGATTTCGTATCCGTTCGAGGGGTACGCGACAAGGACCACGGGAGCCATCGGTTGCCAAGGCCATCGGGCCCTCGGGCCCTTGGAAGGAGATGACCGTGATGATCTCCGAGATGGTTCTGATTCCCGCCGAGGGCGCGGCGCTGGAGGGCGATCTCGTGACGCCCGACGGGGCGCGGGGGGTGGTGCTGGTCGCGCACGGCAGCGGGAGTTCCCGGCACAGCGCGCGCAACCGTACGGTCGCGGGTGAGCTGCGCACCGGCGGGCTGGGCACGCTGCTGATGGATCTGCTCAGCGAGCGGGAGGAGCGGCACGACGCGGTGACGGCCGAGCACCGGTTCGACATCCCGTTGCTGGGGCGGCGTCTGGTGGCCGTCATCGACTGGCTGGGCGAGCAGCCCGGGACGAAGGACCTGCCGGTCGCCGTGTTCGGCGCGAGCACCGCGGCCGCGGCAGCCCTGGTGGCCGCTGCCGAGCGACCTCGGCGGGTCTTCGCCGTGATCTCTCGCGCCGGGCGTCCCGACCTGGCCGGTGATGCGCTGGAGCAGGTGCGTGCACCGGTTCTGCTGATGGCCGGTGACTACGATCGTGAGGTCCTGCAACTCAACGAGGAGGCCGCACGACGGCTGCGCACCACGAACAAGCTGCACGTCGTGCCGGGCGCGGCCCATCTCTTCGAGGAACCGGGCGCCTTGGAGGAGGTCGCCCAGCAGGCCAGGGAATGGTGCGAGCAGCAGTTGCGCGCCAGGCAGACGACCTTGTCCGGGTCGGACGCAGGCTCCTCTCCGAGGTGAGTGCCCATCAGGTACTGCGGAACGCTGCCGACTGAACGGATGAACGGGGGCCACCACCCTGGAGTGGCGACCCCCGTTCTCACGTTTCCGCAGGTTAGATCGATTCTGCACCTGCGGGTACCGGTGGGGCGGGTGGGACTCGAACCCACGGCCGACGGATTATGAGTCCGCTGCTCTAACCGGCTGAGCTACCGCCCCATAGCGGCGTGTCGCGTACATGTGTGCGCGCCGTCTGCCGCAGCATAGCCGCTCATACGATCTCCCGCCTCGGATGGTCGGCTTCTGCGCTGCTCACGACCCTCAGGACAGCGCCGCAGGGCGCGGCGGTTCCCGCGGGCATGAAAAAGGACCCCCAAGGGGTCCTCGTTCAGCGCTCCCCCGACTGGACTCGAACCAGTAACCTGCCGGTTAACAGCCGGCTGCTCTGCCAATTGAGCTACGGAGGACCGAAGCTCCCCCGACTGGACTCGAACCAGTAACCTGCCGGTTAACAGCCGGCTGCTCTGCCAATTGAGCTACGGAGGATCGCCTCGATTGCATCGAACGTACCTACCTGGGTATTCGCCAGGCGGCGGGCGCTCGCTGCGACACATACATTAGCGCAAGCAGGGGGGTGCTCCGCCAATCGGTATCCCCGGCGTCCCACGTCGCACCGCAGACCCAGGCAAGGGAAGGGTGGCAGCCATGCGCTACCGGCTCACGTTCGTCGCCGGACTGGCCCTCGGTTACGTACTCGGCACCAGGGCCGGACGCGAGCGTTACGAGCAGCTGAAGAAGGCCGCTCAGCAGTTCGCGCAGAACCCGGCCGTCCGCAACACCGCCGAGACGGCCGCCCAGCAGGGCCGCCAGTACGCGGGCAAGGCCTTCCACACGGTCAGCGACAAGGTCGGGAGCCGGGTCCCCGAGACGGTGTCCCAGCGGGTGCGGAACCTGCGGGAGCGCACCCTGAACGGCACCCCCGAGGACGACTGGGGCACGAGCAACACGTAGGGACCGGCAAGGCGGAAGCCGCCCTCCACCCCTTTGGGCGTCCTCGGTCCGAGCACCCGCGGGAATGCTGCAAAATTCGGTGCATGGGGATAGTCGCCGGCTTGGACAGCTCGCCAGATTTCACACGCATCGTCGTCTGTGACACGGACACCGGCGCCGTACTGCGGCAGGGATACGCCCCGCACCCGGTGGAGGGGCGCCCGAGCGACATCGACCCCCAGGCCTGGCTGCTCTCCCTCGGCGAGGCCGCGGGGGGCGGCCTGCTGGAGGGCGTGCAGGCGATCGGTGTGTCCGCGCAGCAGAACGCGCTGGTCCCGCTGGACGCCCAGGGCAACACCGTGCGCCCGGCGCTGGTCGGCGGCGACAAACGGGCCCAGGTCGCGGCGGCGGATCTGGTCGACGCGCTCGGCGGGCGCGAGGCCTGGGCGCAGGCGGTCGGCTGTGTGCCGCAGGCCGCGCAGCCCGTCACCAAGCTGCGCTGGCTCGCCAAGAACGAGCCCGAGCAGGCCCTGCGCACCGCCGTGCTGCTCCAGGCGCACGACTGGCTGGTGTGGCAGCTGCTCGGCCGGCCCGTGCGCAGGACCACCGATCGCGGCGGGGCGTCCGGGACCGGGTACTGGTCGGCCGCCACCGGCGCCTACCGGCCCGACCTCGTCGAGCTGGCGCTCGGGCACCAGGCGATGCTGCCCGAGGTGATCGGGCCGTCGGACGCGGCCGGCACGACGCCGGAGGGGCTGCTGATCTCGGCCGGGACCGGGGAGACCATGGCCGCCGCCTTCGGGCTCGGGATCGGGCTGGGGGATGCGGTCGTCTCGCTCGGGGCGTCCGGGTCCGTGATGGCCGTACACCCGGAGGCGCTCGCCGATCAGTCCGGGATGATCACCTCGCTCGCCGACGCCACCGGCATGCATCTGCCGGTCGTCACCACCCTGAACGCCGTACGGACCCTGCGCGGCACCGCCGAACTGCTCGGGCTGCCGGATCTGGAGGGCCTGAGCGAGCTGGCGACGAAGTCGACGCCGGGGGCGCACGGGCTGGTGCTGCTGCCCTATCTGGAGGGTGAGCGGACGCCGAATCTGCCGCACACCGCGGGCACGCTCGCCGGGCTGCGGCGGGAGTCGATGAAGCCGGAGCATCTGGCGCGGGCCGCGTTCGAGGGCATGCTGTGCGGGCTCGGTGACGCGCTGGACGTGCTGCGCGGGCGGGGCGTGGACGTGCGGCGGGTCTTCCTGCTGGGCCAGGCGGCCGAGCTGCCGGCCGTACAGGCCTCGGCACCCTCGCTGTTCGGCGCGCAGGTGGTCGTACCGCAGCCGGCGGACTACGCGGCGATCGGCGCGGCGCGGCAGGCGGCCTGGGCGCTCGGTGTGTCCCAGGGCACGCTCGATCCGCGCACCCCGCCGGCCTGGCAGGGCGCGGCGGCGCAAGTGCTGGAGCCGGGCGACGAACTGGCGGTGGGGCAGGCGGTACGGCAGCAGTTCACGGCCGTACGGGAGCAGACACATCCCGGGGCATTTCACCCGTAATCCGGCAAAAGAGTATGGCCGTACGGGCTTCACGGGCGGGTTAATGGGTTGAGGTAACGCGGGTGGAGTGTCGGACGATAGGGGCCACGGGCAACCGAATCAGCCCCTGTCGCCGACTCCGAGAGACGCAGCGTGCTCATACGACTTCTACGGACCTATCTCAGGCCCTACACACAACCCATCGCCCTGCTGGTGCTGCTGCAGTTCCTCCAGACCTGCGCCACCCTCTATCTGCCCACGCTGAACGCGCACATCATCGACAACGGTGTCGTGAAGGGTGACACGGGCTACATCCTGTCCTTCGGCGCCCTGATGATCGGCATCTCGCTCGCCCAGGTCGTGTGCAACATCGGCGCCGTGTACTTCGGCGCACGCACCGCCTCCGCGCTCGGCCGGGACCTGCGGGGTGCCGTCTTCGACCGGGTGCAGTCCTTCTCGGCGCGTGAGGTGGGTCACTTCGGCGCCCCCTCGCTCATCACCCGTACGACGAACGACGTACAGCAGGTCCAGATGCTGGCCCTGATGACGTTCACGCTGATGGTGTCGGCGCCCATCATGTGTGTCGGCGGCATTGTCATGGCCCTCGGCCTGGACGTGCCGCTGTCGGGGGTGCTGGTGGCCGTGGTCCCGGTGCTCGCGATCTGCGTCACGCTCATCGTGCGCCGGCTGCGGCCGCTGTTCCGGTCGATGCAGGTACGTCTCGACACGGTGAACCGGGTGCTGCGCGAGCAGATCAGCGGCAACCGGGTGATCCGCGCCTTCGTCCGTGACACGTACGAGCAGGGCCGGTTCGGGAAGGCGAACACCGATCTCACCGAGATGCAGCTGGCCACCGGCCGGATGCTCGCGCTGATGTTCCCGATGGTCATGACCGTGGTGAACCTGTCCTCGATCGCGGTCGTGTGGTTCGGCGCGCACCGCATCGACAGCGGCGGGATGCGCATCGGTGACCTGACCGCGTTCCTCGCCTATCTGATGCAGATCGTGATGTCCGTGATGATGGCCACCTTCATGTTCATGATGGTGCCGCGCGCGGAGGTCTGCGCCGAGCGCATCGAGGAGGTCCTCGGGACCGACTCCAGCGTGGTTCCGCCGACGGCGCCCGTCAGCGAGCTGCGCGCGCACGGCCATCTGGAGATCCGGTCGGTCGGCTTCCGCTATCCGGGGGCCGAGGAGCCGGTGCTGAAGGCCATCGACCTGCTCGCCCGGCCGGGCGAGACGACCGCCGTGATCGGCTCCACCGGCAGCGGCAAGTCCACGCTGCTCGGGCTGGTCCCGCGGCTGTTCGACGCCACCGAGGGCGAGGTCCTGGTCAACGGCGTGGACGTGCGGCGGGTCGACCCCCAACTGCTGGCGAAGACGGTCGGCATGGTGCCGCAGAAGCCGTACCTGTTCGCGGGCACGGTCGCCACCAACCTGCGCTACGGCAACCCCGACGCCACCGACGAGGAGCTGTGGCACGCGCTGGAGGTGGCGCAGGCCAAGGACTTCGTCAGCAAACTGGAGGGCGGGCTGGACGCGCCGATCGCCCAGGGCGGCACGAATGTGTCGGGTGGTCAGCGCCAGCGCCTCGCCATCGCCCGCACCCTCGTGCAGCGCCCGGAGATCTACCTCTTCGACGACTCCTTCTCCGCGCTCGACTACGCCACCGACGCGGCGCTGCGCGCGGCGCTCGGCCGGGAGACCGCCGAGGCGACCGTCGTCATCGTCGCCCAGCGGGTGGCGACCATCCGGGACGCCGACCGGATCATCGTGCTGGACGAGGGCCGGGTCGTCGGCTCCGGCCGCCACGCGGAGCTGATGGCGGCCAACGAGACCTACCGGGAGATCGTGCTCTCCCAGCTGACGGAAGCGGAGGCCGCCTGATGGCCGGGCCCATGCGCATGATGGCCGGGCAGGGTCCCGACCAGCGCTCGATGGACTTCAAGGGATCGGGCAAACGGCTCATCGGCCAGTTCCGGCCCGAACGGCTCACCATCTACGGCCTGCTGGCGTGCGTGGTCATCAGCGTGGGCCTGAACGTCGTCGGCCCGAAGATCCTCGGCAAGGCCACCGACCTGGTCTTCGCCGGCATCATCGGCCGGCAGATGCCCGCCGGCGCCACCAAGCAGCAGGTCCTCGACCAGATGCGGGCCCACGGCAAGGGCTCCGTCGCGGACATGCTGAAGAGCACCGACTTCACCCCCGGCAAGGGCATCGACTTCGGGTCCGTCGGCGATGTCCTGCTGCTCGCGCTCGCCACGTTCGTGGTCGCCGGTCTGCTCAGCGCGGTGGCGACCCGGCTGGTCAACCGGGCCGTGAACCGCACCATGTTCCGGCTGCGCGAGCAGGTGCAGGGCAAGCTGTCGCGGCTGCCGCTGTCGTACTTCGACAAGCGCCAGCGCGGCGAGGTGCTCTCCCGCGCGACCAACGACATCGACAACATCGGCCAGACGCTCCAGCAGTCGATGGGCCAGCTGATCAACGCGCTGCTCACCATCATCGGCGTCCTGGCGATGATGTTCTGGGTCTCCTGGATCCTGGCGCTGGTCGCCCTCGTCACCGTGCCGCTGTCGGCCCTGGTGGCGACGAGGGTCGGCAAGCGGTCCCAGCCGCACTTCGTGCAGCAGTGGCGCTCGACGGGCAAGCTGAACGCCCACATCGAGGAGATGTACACCGGGCACACCCTGGTGAAGGTGTTCGGCCGGCAGGAGGAGTCGGCGCGGCAGTTCGCCGAGCAGAACGAGGCGCTGTACGAGGCCGGGTTCAAGGCGCAGTTCAACAGTGGTGTGATGCAGCCGCTGATGATGTTCGTGTCCAACCTCAACTATGTGCTGGTCGCGGTGGTCGGCGGGCTGCGCGTCGCGTCGGGCTCGCTGTCCATCGGTGACGTCCAGGCCTTCATCCAGTACTCGCGGCAGTTCTCGATGCCGCTGACCCAGGTCGCGTCGATGGCGAACCTGGTGCAGTCCGGAGTCGCCTCCGCCGAGCGCGTCTTCGAACTCCTCGACGCCGAGGAGCAGGAGGCCGACCCGGTGCCGGGCGAGCGGCCGGCGGAACTGCGCGGCCGGGTCCGTCTGGAGCGTGTCTCCTTCCGGTACGACCCTCAGAAGCCGCTGATCGAGGACCTCACGCTCACGGTGGAGCCCGGCCACACGGTCGCGATCGTCGGCCCGACCGGCGCGGGCAAGACCACGCTGGTCAACCTCCTGATGCGGTTCTACGACGTCTCGGGCGGCCGGATCACCCTGGACGGGGTCGACATCCGGACGATGACCCGCGACGAGCTGCGCTCCGGGATCGGCATGGTGCTGCAGGACACCTGGCTGTTCGGCGGCACGATCGCGGAGAACATCGCGTACGGCGCCACCCGCGAGGTCACGCGCGGCGAGATCGAGGAGGCGGCGCGGGCGGCCCACGCCGACCGGTTCATCCGCACCCTCCCCGAGGGCTACGACACCGTGATCGACGACGAGGGCACCGGGGTCAGCGCGGGTGAGAAGCAGCTCATCACCATCGCGCGGGCGTTCCTGTCCGACCCGGTGATCCTGGTCCTGGACGAGGCGACGAGCTCCGTGGACACCCGCACGGAGGTCCTGATCCAGAAGGCCATGGCCAAGCTGGCCCACGGCCGCACGTCGTTCGTCATCGCGCACCGGCTCTCCACCATCCGGGACGCCGACACGATCCTCGTGATGGAGAACGGCTCGATCGTGGAACAGGGCACGCACACCGAGCTGTTGGCGGCCGACGGGGCGTATGCGCGGCTGTACAAGGCGCAGTTCGCGCAGGCGGTGGCCGAGGTCGACTGACCGAGCAGGGGCGCTCACCGAGGTGAGCGCCCCTGCTCGGTCCGGACAGCTCAGTCCAGATAGCCCCGCAGCTGATCCGCGAACGCGTGGTCCCGGAGCTTGTTGAGGGTCTTGGACTCGATCTGCCGTATCCGCTCCCGCGTCACCCCGAAGATGCGCCCTATCTCCTCCAGCGTGCGCGGGCGGCCGTCGGCGAGGCCGTAGCGGAGCTGGACGACCTTGCGCTCCCGCTCCCCCAGCGTGGACAGGACGGCCTCCAGGTGCTCCCGCAGCAGCAGGAACGCGGCCGATTCCACCGGGCTCGCGGCGTCGCCGTCCTCGATGAGGTCGCCGAGGGCCACGTCCTCCTCCTCGCCCACGGGGGCGTGCAGGGAGACGGGTTCCTGGGCGAGGCGCAGCACCTCGGTGACCCGCTCGGGCGGCAGGTCGAGATGGGCGGCGACCTCGTCGGGCGTCGGCTCGTAGCCCCGCTCCTGGAGCATCCGGCGCTGCACCCGCACCACCCGGTTGATCAGCTCGACCACATGCACCGGGACGCGGATGGTGCGGGCCTGGTCGGCGAGGGCCCGGGACATGGCCTGGCGGATCCACCAGGTGGCGTACGTCGAGAACTTGTAGCCGCGGGCGTAGTCGAACTTCTCCACCGCCCGGATCAGCCCGAGGTTGCCCTCCTGGACGAGGTCGAGCATGGTGAGCCCGCGCCCGACGTACCGCTTGGCCACGGACACGACGAGCCGCAGATTGGCCTCGATGAGCCGCCGCTTGGCCATCCGCCCCATGACGACGAGCCGGTCCAGGTCGAGCGCCAACTGGCTGTCCAGGTCGGGGGTGTTGCTCAGCTTCTCCTCGGCGAACAGGCCGGCCTCGACCCGGCGGGCGAGTTCGACCTCCTCGGCGGCGGTGAGCAGCGGGATGCGCCCGATCTCGCGCAGGTACTGGCGGAACAGGTCGGCGGAGGGCCCGCCGCTCTCGGCCCGGACGACGGCAGGTGGACCCGCGGGTTCGTCAGGCTCCTCGGGCTCGTCCGTGAGCGCGTCGGCCGGCGGTTCGGTCTCCGGGTGCAGGGCGGCACGGCTCTGCGGGGGTACGGCCACGAGAACGTCGCTCTCCGCGTCCGGCTCGTCGGCGGTGGCACGGGGGGCGCTGTCGGTCTGGGTGAGGGTCTGGGTCTGCACGGGGGCGACCTCCAGGATGATCGCTGCCGTCGGCTGCGGCAGCGGTACTTCGGAAGCGGAGAGTCGACGGCCTGCGCTCCGAGGACTCGGGCACCGCACCCAGTGTGGGGTACGACACATCCCCGCCACGAGGGGCGTGCGGTGACTTTTTGCGTTCGCCTCGTGACCGGACGGTCACCCGGCCCTACAGCGCCTGCGCGCCCCGGGTCTTGAGTGACTGGTCGTACTGCTGGAGGACCCACAGCTCGTTGCGTACGGCGGCCAGTTCGGCCGGGTCGCCGCCCGCTTCCAGGCGGCGGACGGTGATCTGGATCTCCTGGACCCGGCGGGCCACGGCCCGGCGGCGGACCGTCACCAGTTGTTCGCCGGCGTAGGCCTCGTCGACCGTGCGGCGCATGATCGCCTCCACGGCCAGCTCGGTGACCATGGCGCGGACCGTGTCGTCCGGGGCGGCCTCGCGGACCCGGACCAGGTACTCCTGGCTGTCCCCCATGCCGTACTCGGCGCCGCCCGCGTCCAGGATGGCCTGGCGTACGGCGGCGTAGGGGGCGGCGGTGAACTCGTCCACGCCGTACGCGTCGAAGGCCGGGGAGACCAGCTCCGGGCGCTGCAGGGCGAGCTTGAGCAGTTCGCGTTCGGTGGCGTAGATGGGGTTGCGGAGCTGGAGCGCGGGGCCCGCCGTGGCGGGGCGGGCGGCGGCCTCGTACTGCTGCGGACCCGCCGGGGCGGGGCCCTTGCCGCCGCGGTCGCGCGCCCAGCGGGCCAGCTGGGCCACCCGCTTGACCACGAACTGGGTGTCGAGGATGCCGAGCATGCCGGCCAGCTCGACGGCGACCTCGTGCTGCGCGCCGCTGTTCTTGATCCGGGCGACGATCGGTGCCGCCTCGTCCAGGGCGGCGGCGCGGCCCGCCGGGGTGTCGAGGTCGTAGCGGTTCACGATCTGGCGCAGCGCGAACTCGAACAGCGGCGTGCGCGGCTCGGCCAGGTCGGCCACCGCCTCGTCGCCCTTGGCGAGGCGCAGTTCGCACGGGTCCATGCCGTCCGGTGCGATCGCGATGTAGGTCTCGGCGGCGAACTTCTGGTCGTCCTCGAAGGCGCGCAGGGCGGCCTTCTGCCCGGCCGCGTCACCGTCGAAGGTGAAGATCACCCGGGCCGAGCCGTTGTCCATGAGGAGCCGGCGGAGGATCTTGATGTGCTCGCCGCCGAAGGCCGTACCGCAGGTCGCGATGGCCGTCGTCACCCCGGCCAGGTGGCACGCCATGACGTCCGTGTAGCCCTCGACGACGACGGCCCGGCTGGACTTGGCGATGTGCTGCTTCGCCAGGTCGATGCCGTAGAGGACCTGCGACTTCTTGTAGATCGCCGTCTCGGGGGTGTTCAGGTACTTCGGGCCGTTGTCCGCCTCGTAGAGCTTCCGTGCGCCGAAGCCGACGACCTCGCCGCCGATGTCCCGGATGGGCCACATCAGACGGCCCCGGAAGCGGTCGATGGGGCCGCGCCGGCCCTCCTGGGACAGCCCGGAGAGGATCAGCTCCTTGTCGCTGAAGCCCTTGCCGCGCAGATAGCGGGTGAGGTGGTCCCAGCCCTGGGGGCTGTAGCCGACGCCGAAGTGCACGGCGGCGGCCTGGTCGAAGCCGCGCTCGGCGAGGAAGATCCGGCCGGTCTCGGCCTCGGGGCTGCCGGCCAGCTGCTCGGCGTACCACTGCGCGGCGATCTTGTGTGCCTCGACCAGGCGGATCCGCTCGCCGCGCTGGTGGGCCGGGTTGTACCCGCCCTCCTCGTAGCGCAGTGTGATGCCGGCCTGCGCGGCAAGCCGCTCCACCGCCTCGGAGAAGGACAGGTGGTCCACCTTCATCACGAAGGTGATGGTGTCGCCGCCCTCCTGGCAGCCGAAGCAGTGGAAGAGTCCCTTGCTCGGGCTGACCTGGAAGGACGGCGACTTCTCGTCGTGGAACGGGCACAGGCCCTTGAGGTTGCCGCCGCCCGCATTGCGCAGCTGGAGGTACTCGGAGACCACGGCGTCGATCGGGACCGCGTCCCGTACCGCCTTCACGTCCTCGTCGTTGATCCGTCCTGCCACGAGGTGATTCTACGGGGCGGGACTGACACACCCGGGGCGCGCTGACCGACCCCCCCGTCCGGGGGGGGCCGGCCCGCCGCGCAGCGGCAATCGGATGCAGCGCCCCCGGGAATTGCAGCACGGGGGTGCTGTGACCGTCCTGGTCCTCAGGACGTCAGGCTGTCCAGCGGTACGTGCGGGTCGGCCAGCTGCTCCACGTTCACCTGGGCCTCGGAGCGGATCAGTTTCTGGATGTGCTCTGTGACATCCCACACGTTCACGTTCATCCCGGCCAGCACGCGCCCTTCCTTCAGCCAGAACGCGATGAACTCCCGCTTGCCGGCGTCGCCCCGGATGACGACCTCGTCGTACGACCCGGGCGGCGCCCAGCCGCTGTACTCCATCCCCAGGTCGTACTGGTCGGTGAAGAAGTAGGGCACGCGGTCGTACGCCACCTCCTGGCCGAGCATCGCGCGGGCGGCGGCCGGGCCGCTGTTGAGGGCGTTGGCCCAGTGCTCCACGCGCAGGCGGGTGCCCAGCCACGGATGCTCGATCGCCGCCACGTCGCCCGCGGCGTAGATGTCGGGGTCGCTGGTGCGCAGGGAGGCGTCGACGGCGATGCCGCCCCCGTGCGCCCGGTCCACGAGCGCCAGGCCCGCCGCCTCCGCGAGGCCGGTGCGCGGTGCCGCGCCGATCGCGGCGAGCACGTCGTGCGCCGGGTGCTCCTCACCGTCGTCGGTGCGGGCCGCGAGGACCATGCCGTCCTGGCCGACGATCTCGGTGAGCTGCCGCCCGAAGTGGAAGCGGACGCCGTGCTCGCGGTGCAGCTCGGCGAAGACATTGCCCAGCTCGGGGCCGAGTACGTGGTGCAGCGGGCTCGGCGACGGGTCGATCACCGTGACCTCCGCGCCGTACTCGCGGGCCGCCGCCGCGACCTCCAGGCCGATCCAGCCGGCGCCCGCGATCACCAGGTGCCCGTTGTCCCGGCCCAGGGAGGCCAGCACGCCCTTGAGCCGCTCGGCGTGCGCGAGCCGGCGCAGATGGTGCACGCCCGCCAGGTCCGTGCCGGGGATGTCGAGGCGGCGCGGCTCGGCGCCGGTGACCAGCAGCAGCTTGTCGTAGCGGACGAGCGTGCCGTCGTCGCCGAAGCGGACCGTCTTCGCCGTACGGTCGATACGGTCGACGAACTGGCCGAGGTGCAGCTCGATGTCGTTGCGCGCGTACCAGGCGGGCTCGTGCACGAAGACGCTGTCGCGCTCCTCCTTGCCGAGCAGATAGCCCTTGGACAGCGGCGGGCGCTCATAGGGGTGGTCGCGCTCGTCACTGATCAGTATCACCCGGCCGGTGAAGCCCTCCGCCCGGAGCGTCTCGGCCGCCTTCGCGCCGGCGAGACCGCCCCCGACGATGACGAATGTCTGATCCGCGTCGACCACTTGATGCCTCCTCGTAAGGGTGCCGCCATAGGGGAGCGTCCCGCACGCGGCGTGCTGCGGGAAGAGGGAGTGACCCGATCAGGCCACGACCGGTCATGTACCTCCCACATATGCCCCGTCGGTTCACATATGCCCGGTCAGTCTCGCGTGCAGGGACAGCGCAGAGGCGTCGGTGAGGGAGGCGATCTGGTCCACGATCACCCGCTTGCGCGCGTGGTCGTCGCCTGCCCTGTCGAACAGGGCCCGAAACTGCGGATCAAGACCGTCCGGCGCGCGGGCCGTGAGCGCCTGCGCCAGCTCCCCCACGATCACCCGCTGGTCCGCGCGCAGCCGCTCCTGCTCGGCGCGCTGCATCACATACCGGTCCGCGACCGCCTTGAGCACCGCGCACTCCGTCCGGGTCTCGCGCGGTACGACGAGTTCGGCGCCGTAACGGGTGAGCCGGCCGCTGCCGTACGCGGCGCGCGTGGCGCCCTCGGCGGCCAGGCAGAACCGGCCGATCAGCTGGCTGGTCGCGTCCTTGAGGCGGGCCTGCGCGACCGCCGTGCCGTCGTAGCCGTGCGGCCACCACTCCTCGTCCTGGAGGCGGTCGAGGGCGGCGGACAGTTCGGCCGGGTCGGTGTCCGCCGGGACGTAGCGGCCGATGGCCACCGCGAACACCGCCTGCCGCTCGGGCTCGGCGTGCAGGCAGTTGGGGTCGATGTGCCCGGCGTGCAGACCGTCCTCGACGTCGTGCACCGAGTACGCCACGTCGTCCGACCAGTCCATGACCTGCGCCTCGAAGCAGGTGCGGGTGCCGGGGGCGGACGCCCTGACCCAGTCGAACACCGGGCGGTCGTCCTCGTACACGCCGAACTTCCGCGACGCCGGGTCGGTGGGATGGGTGCCGCGCGGCCACGGGTACTTGGTGGCGGCGTCGAGGGTGGCGCGGGTGAGGTTGAGGCCGACGGAGCGGGTGCCTCCGGCGGTGAAGCGTTTGGGCTCGATGCGGGTGAGGAGCCGCAGGGACTGGGCGTTGCCCTCGAAGCCGCCGCAGTCGTCCGCGAAGTCGTTCAGCGCCTGTTCACCGTTGTGGCCGAAGGGCGGGTGGCCCAGGTCGTGGGCGAGGCAGGCGGCCTCCACCAGGTCCGGGTCACAGCCGAGGGCTGCGCCGAGCTCTCGGCCCACCTGGGCGCATTCGAGGGAGTGGGTGAGGCGGGTGCGGGGGCTGGCGTCCCACGCGCTGGCGCTGCGCTGGCCCGGGGTGACGACCTGGGTCTTGCCGGCGAGGCGTCGTAGCGCGGCGGAGTGGAGGATGCGGGCGCGGTCTCGTTGGAAGGCGGTGCGGCCTGGGCGTTTGTCGGGTTCCGGGGCGTAGCGTTCCAGGGCGGCTGGGGCGTAGCTGAGTGCGGTGCCTTCCATGGGTCGACAGTAAGCCCACTCATCTGCCGGGTTCTGTCATCTCGCGGCTACAGGCCGTATGTGGCTTGTCGCGCCCACGCGGCGGAGCCGCACATCGATACAGCCCCGCGCCCCTTCAGGCCGCTGCCGCCCACGGAGTCGCAAGGCACCCCTCGTAACGGTTCAAGATCAAGCGCGCCATCGCCGGATGGTCCCCCAGCGGCGCCGAAGCGATCCACGGCGCCGCCTCCGCGCACTGCGTCGCGAAACGCCCCGGTGCGGTGAAGTACGACGCGATCGCCACCCGGTGTCGGCCGCGTGCCGCCAGTACGCGCAGCGCCGTCGGGACGGTCGGGGTCGCCGCCGAGGCGTAGGCGGGGAGGACCGGGACGCCCAGGCGGGCGGCGAGGAGGCGGGCGGTGCGGCGGGTGTCCGTGGCCGAGTCGGGGTCGCGGGAGCCCGCTGCCGCGAGGATCACCGCGCTGTCCCGGCGCTCGGCGGCGTCCGGGGCCGTCGGCCAGCCGGCCTCCAGCAGGCGGTCGCGGAGGGCCTCCGCCAGGAGGGAGTGCGGGCCCAGCGGGGGTGCCACGCGGGCGCGCACCCGGGCCATGGCTGCCATCTCGGGGATGTCCTGCTTGACGTGGTAGCCCCGGCTGAGCAGGAGCGGGACGAGGACGGCGGGGGTGTCGCCGAGGGCCGCGAGGGTGTCCGGGAGCAGGGGCTCGTTCAGTTCGATGTGGCCCAGGTGGACGGCCAGGCCGGGACGCAGCTCGCGTATGCGGTCCATGAGCGTCGTCACCGTCGCGAGCGCGCGCCGGTCCCTGCTGCCGTGGGCGACCAGGACCAGGGCCGGCGGGGACGGGGCGAAATACGGGTGCGACGGTGTCATGGATCGATGGTGGCGGGGGTACGTTGCGTGGCCGTTGCCTGGCCGTCACGGGTATTTTCCATGGGTTCACCTCGTACGCATGCGCGATGTGAGGCGAACCGGATCGGGGCCGGCGGCGTCCTCCATGGTCGGGACCGTTCACCGGGACCGATTGGGGGGCCGTATGGGGGACCGAATGGTGGGCCGTATGAAGATCCGTCGACCGCGGCTGCCGCGCACCCGTACCGGGCAGCGGCGGCTGGTGCAGGCCGTGATGGCCGGGTGTGTGCTGGCGCTGCTGCCGGTGACCTGGCTGTACGTGTCCACGGCGGACCGGCTGCGGACGACCGCCGACGCGCCCGCCGCACCGGTCGCCGTGGTCTTCGGGGCGGGGCTGTGGAACGGGCAGCCGTCGCCGTACCTGGCGAACCGGCTGGACGCGGCCGCGACCCTGTACCGGGAGGGGCGGGTGAAGGTCCTCCTCGTCACCGGGGACAACAGCCGGAAGGACTACGACGAGCCCGACGCCATGCGCGCCTATCTGACCCGGCACGGGGTGCCGGGCGAGCGGGTCGTCCGCGACTACGCCGGGTTCGACACCTGGGACTCCTGTGTACGGGCCCGGAAGATCTTCGGGGTGGACCGGGCCGTGCTGGTCAGCCAGGGCTTCCACATCCGGCGGGCCGTGGCCCTGTGCGAGGCGGCGGGGATCGACGCGTACGGCGTCGGGGTCGACGAGAAGCACGACGTGACCTGGTTCTACGGCGGCACCCGCGAGGTCTTCGCGGCCGGCAAGGCGGTGCTGGATACCGTGTTCCATCCGGACCCGGAGTTCCTCGGGCCGAAGGAGACGGGGGTCACACGGGCGCTGGCCGCGCGGTGATCCGCACCGCGGGCATCCTCACCGCGGGCCGGGTCGGGTGGGGAGGTCGGCGTCCCGGGCGTGTAACCGGCAGTGGTCCGGTGCCGTAACACGCCGGAAGCACGCTGGACGGTATGGACACCATCTCCTCGACGCCCACCCACTGCCCGTACTGCGCCCTGCAGTGCGGAATGAACCTCACGCCCCTGGCAGAGGGTGGCGTCGAGGTCTCCGAGCGGGCGGACTTCCCCGTCAATCAGGGCGCGCTGTGCGGCAAGGGGCGTACGGCCGCCGAGGTGCTGGCGCCGGGGGTGCGGCTGACCTCGCCGCTGGTGCGGAGGAACGGCCGGCTGGTCGAGGCCGGCTGGACGGAGGCGCTGGACCTGATCGCCGAGCGGCTCGGGAGCACACGAGCGGCGTACGGCGCCGACGCGCTCGGGGTCTTCGGCGGGGGCGGGCTGACGAACGAGAAGGCGTATACGCTCGGCAAGTTCGCGCGGGTGGTGCTCGGCACCTCCCAGATCGACTACAACGGCCGCTTCTGCATGTCGTCCGCCGCGGCCGCCGGCACGCGGGCGTTTGGGCTGGACCGGGGGCTGCCGTTCCCGCTGGCGGACATCCCGAAGACCGGGTGCGTGATCCTGGTCGGGTCCAATCCCGCCGAGACCATGCCGCCGTCGCTGCGCTACTTCCGCGAACTGCGCGAGAACGGCGGCACGTTGATCGTCGTCGATCCGCGCCGGACCCGTACCGCCGAGCAGGCCGACCTGCATCTCGCACCCCGGCCGGGCACCGATCTCGCCCTGGCGCTGGGCCTGTTGCACCTGGTGGTGGCCGAGGGGCGGACGGACGAGGCGTACATCCGGGAGCGGACCACCGGCTGGGCCGAGGCCCGCGCGGCGGCGATGGCGCACTGGCCGGAGTACGTGGAGCGGATCACGGGCGTGCCCGTTCCTCAACTGCGCGAGGCCGTACGGCTGTTCTGCGAGCCGGAGGCGGCGATGGTGCTCACCGCGCGCGGGCCGGAGCAGCAGTCCAAGGGCACGGACACCGTGGGCGCCTGGATCAACCTGTGCCTGGCGACGGGGCGCGCGGGGCGGCCGCTCAGCGGCTACGGCTGTCTGACCGGGCAGGGCAACGGGCAGGGCGGGCGCGAACACGGCCAGAAGGCCGACCAGTTGCCCGGCTACCGCAAACTGGACGACCCGGCGGCCCGGCGGCATGTGGCCGAGGTGTGGGGCGTCGCACCGGACAGCCTGCCGGGGCCGGGGCGCAGCGCGTACGAGCTGCTGGACGCCCTGGGTACGGACATCCGCGCGCTGCTGCTGATGGGCTCCAACCCGGTGGTGTCGGCGCCCCGTGCGGCGCACATCGAGGAGCGCATCAAGTCCCTTGATTTCCTTGCCGTGTGTGATGTCGTGCTGTCGGAGACGGCCGAGTTGGCGGACGTCGTGCTGCCGGTCACGCAGTGGGCGGAGGAGACGGGCACGACGACCAGCCTGGAGGGCCGGGTACTGCTGCGCCGCCAGGCGGTCACCCCGCCACCCGGCGTCCACAGCGACCTGTACGTCCTGCACGAGCTGGCCGCGCGCCTCGGTGTGGAGAAGGGCTTCCCGACCGACCCCGAGGAGGTCTTCACCGAGCTGCGCCGGGCCAGCGCGGGCGGACCGGCGGACTACTCCGGCATCACCTACCGGCGGCTGGCCGCGGAAAACGGGGTGTTCTGGCCGTGCCCGGAGCCGGCGGAGACCGGCCCTGGCACGGGCCGCCCGGAGCGCTCCGTCACCGGTGCCGGAGCAGACCGTTCCGTCGCCGGTGCTGGTGCAGACCGCTCTGTCGCCGGTGCCGGAGCAGACCGTTCCGTCGCCGGTGCTGGTGCAGACCGGCCGGAGCCCGCCGAGAACGACTCCGACACGGCCGGTCCGGAGCCTGTCGAAGCCGTCCCCGGTGTGGTCCACCCCGGCACGCCCCGCCTCTTCCTGGACCGGTTCGCCACCGACGACGGCCGCGCCCGCTTCGCGAACGTCACCCATCGCCCCACGGCCGAGGAACCGGACGCCGAGTACCCCCTGATCCTGACCACCGGCCGGGTGGTCGCGCAGTACCAGTCGGGCGCCCAGACCCGGCGCGTCACCGAGCTGAACACCGCCGCCCCCGGCCCCTTCGTGGAGCTGCACCCCCGGCTCGCGGCCCGGATCGGCGCGGCCGAGGGGGATCCGGTGACCGTGGTCTCCCGCCGGGGCCGGGCCACCGCGCCCGCCCGGATCACCTCCGCCATCCGCCCGGACACCCTCTTCATGCCCTTCCACTGGCCGGGCGCGGGCCGCGCCAACACCCTGACCAACCCGGCGCTCGACCCGACGTCCCGGATGCCGGAGTTCAAGTCGTGCGCGGTACGGGTGGAGACGGCGGCCGAGGCCACCTGACCCGAGCTCCGACGGGTGACCGGCTGACGTAGATTGCCGGTATGGCTGCCATCGAACAGTTCGACCTCGACGCCTACCTGGACCGCATCGGCCGGCAGGGCGGCCGACAGCCCGGCCTGGAGACGCTGCGGGGCGTCCACCTGGCACACGCGCTGTCGCTGCCGTTCGAGAACCTGGACCCGCTGAGCGGCCGGGCGCCCTCGCTGGCGCCCGGCGATCTCATGGCGAAGATGATCCACGGTCCGCGCGGCGGCTACTGCTACGAGCAGAACACGCTGATGTGGCTCGCCCTGGAGGCCCTCGGCTTCCGGGTCGGCGGGCTGGCCGCGCGGGTGGTGCTGGGCGCCCCGACGCCCTGGAGCCGGCCGCGCACCCACATGATGCTGCGGGTCGAGGTCCCGGGTGAGCCGGAGCCGTATCTGGCGGACGTGGGCTTCGGCGCGTCCGGCTCGCTCCTGGTACCGATCCCGCTGATCACCGGCACCGAGTCGGAGGGCGCCGGCCGCCGGCACAGGCTGCTGCCGCTGCCGTCCGAAGGGCCCCTGGAACTCCTGGAGTTGCAGGCGTACGACCGTCAGGAGCGGGCTTGGGTGGGCCAGTACGCGTTCACCCTGGAGCCGTTCGCCGCCTCCGACTACGAGGTGTTCAACTGGCACGTCGGCACCAATCCCCGCTCCCCCTTCACCCGGCGCCCGTATCTCCAGCGGACCACCGCCGAGCGTCATCTCGCCCTGGACGGCGACCGGTTGACCGAGACCCGCGCCGACGGGACCGTGACCGAGCGCAAGCTGTCGGACGAGGCGGAGGCCCGGCGCGTGGTGGAGGAGGAGTTCGGGATCACCGTGCCGGAGGGGCTGACGCTGCTGGGCTGAGTCAGCCGCGGGACAGCCAGTCGCCGGTCTCGATGCGGGTGCCGGTGGCGCGCAGGTGGGCGGCGATGCGCGGGGCGGCGAGGTAGACCCAGGCGGGGGTGGTGGTGCCGTCGGCGCGCAGGACCGGGCGGGTGACGCGTTCGTAGAGGTTGCGGGGGTCGCCCGGGATGTACTCCTCCAGCCGGTCCAGCGCGGTGAGCAGGGTGTCGTACGACTCCGGGCGGGCGGTGACCAGTTCGCCCCGGACCTCGCCGCCCGGCGCGTCGACGGCGTAGGGATAGCCGGGGCCGTCGTAGAGCGCCGTGTCCGGGAGGCGAGCGGGTTCCTCGGCGGTGGTGCGGCCCCGCAGGAACAGGTCGTGGTTGGCCTCGCCGGGGCGCAGGGTGCCGTAGACGAAGAAGGGCAGCGGGGGCCCGGGGTGCGGAGTGATCACGGAAGCGATTCTGTATCCCCGTCCGGTTCTCACACATCCCCACAGAGGCGCTATGGACATGCCTTGTCATGCCCTCTTAAATCTGTCGTCATCAGCGCCATCCCCACACCTACCGGCGCCTTCCCAAGGAGACAGATGACCCGGATACGGCAGCACGTCCGAGGATCCCGCCGCCTCACCACCACCGCCGGTGTCGCCCTCACCACCGCGACCCTGCTGACCGTCGCCCTCTCCCCCGCCGCCCACGCCGACCCGAGACCGACCAGGGCGGCCGCGATCCAGAACGCGGCCTCGGCCCTCCTGGCCCACGCCGCCGGCCTGGGCCTGACCTCCGCCGAGAGCACCAGCGTCCGTGACGTGATCGTGGACAAGGACGGCACCCAGCACGTCCGCTACGACCGCACCTACCGCCGACTCCCGGTACTGGGCGGCGACTTCGTGGTCCATCTGAAGAAGGACGGCAGCTACCGCGGCGCCGACCGGGCGACCCGGAGCACGATATCCCTCGCCTCCATCACCCCGGAGATATCCGCGCCGAAGGCCGCCGACCTCGCCGTGAACGCCCTGCGCGCCGTCCACCTCGGGAACGCGCTGAAGCAGGTGAAGGCCAAGCCCGAGCTGATCGTCGACGCCCTGCACGGCACCCCGAAGCTGGCCTGGCGCACCAACGCGGTCGGCCGGGACTCGCTCGGCAACCCGGTCGCCCGCACGGTGCTCACCGACGCCCGCACCGGCCGGCAGATCGACGCCTGGGACAGCATCGAGACCGCCGCCGGCGACGGCCAGTCGCTGTACAGCGGGACGGTGCCGCTGCAGACGACCCCGTCGGGATCGTCGTACAACCTCACCGACCCGACGCGCGGCGGCACCTACACCGGTGACGCGGCGAACCAGACCGACCTGTGCATCTTCGGGATCTGCATCAGCCGGGCGCCGGCGACGGTGTTCACGGACTCCGACAACCACTGGGGCAACGGCACCACCTCCGACCGCTCCTCGGCCGCCGTCGACGCCCAGTACGGCACCAACATGACCTGGGACTTCTACAAGAACGTGCTGGGCCGCAACGGCATCGCCGGCGACGGCAAGGGCTCGTTCAACCGCGTCCACTACGGCAACAGCTACAACAACGCCTTCTGGGACGACAGTTGCTTCTGCATGACGTACGGCGACGGTGACGGCACCACCTTCGGCCCGCTGGTCGCACTCGATGTCGCCGGGCACGAGATGACCCACGGCGTCACGTCCAAGACGGCCGCGCTGACCTACTCGGGCGAGTCCGGCGGACTCAACGAGGCCACCTCCGACATCCTCGGCACGATGGTCGAGTGGTACGCGAACAACCCCTCCGACCCCGGTGACTACCTCATCGGCGAGAAGATCGTGAAGTCCGGCTTCGGCAAGACCGCCCTGCGCTACATGGACCAGCCGTCGAAGGACGGCAACTCCGCGGACTACTGGAGTTCGTCGGTCGGGAATCTCGACGTCCACTACTCCTCCGGTGTCGCCAACCACTTCGCCTATCTCCTGGCGGAGGGCAGCGGGCCGAAGACCATCAACGGCGTCAGCTACAACTCGCCGACGTACAACGGCTCCACGGTCACCGGCATCGGCCGCGACAAGGTCGCCCAGATCTGGTACCGGGCGCTGACCGTCTACATGACGTCCTCGACCAACTACGCGGGTGCGCGGACGGCGACCCTCAACGCCGCGAAGGATCTGTACGGCGCGGGGAGTGCGGAGTACAACGCGGTGGCGGCGGCGTGGAGCGCGGTCAACGTCAACTGAGCCGCCCCGGGGCTCGGAAAGGTCAGCCGTCCCGGCCTTCGGACCGGGGCGGCTCCGTCACGCTCCCGACGGCTCAGCGACAGCCCTCACCCGTTCAACGGCGCCCGTCGCTCCATTCGTGTTCTCTTCGCATCGCTGCCGCCCGCACGCCTGTGACCTGCGTAGACGGCGCGTCCGCTAGGCCGTGCGGGGGTCGGGGGTGACACCCGTTCGGCGCTGTTCCTGACGGGCCATCAGGAAGCGGAAGTCCCGGACTGCGACTTACCTCGTAGACGTGCAGCCGAATCCCGAAGCCCTGGAGAGCACCATGCGCCGCACCGCACGTCTGCTGACCGGTATCGCCGGTATCGCGCTCGTCGGTGCGACCGCGGCACCCGCCTGGGCCGGCAGCACCGGCAGCCTGGACGTGTACCCCTCCACCGTGGCGCCCGGCAGCCACGTCACGGTGAACACCGCCGCCTGCGGGGACAAGGGCGGCCCCGCGACCGGGAACGCCGGTGCGGTCGGCGGCGGCACGTTCATGCTGGCACCCAGCACACACGACGGCGAGGCGATCGGACAGTTCGTGGTGCCGGAGAGCGCGCAGCCAGGGATGTACGAGATCGTCGCGCGGTGTGCTGTGGGAAACCGGGAGGTGACGGGCGACCTGGTGGTGGCCCTGAGCGCGGCGCACGAGCAGGTGCAGCCGCGGGGAAGCGTGAAGACGGGGGTCGGCGGCGCACTCGGCCCCGACCCCGTGCGGACCGCGGCGGGCGTGGCGGCACTGGCCGTCGCCGCCGCGGGCGGTACCTGGCTCCTGCATCGCCGGGCGAGAGGCGACGGGATCTGACGGACACCCTCCGCTGTCCGTCACCGGTACCGCACACCCGCCCCCTCCGGGCCCGACGCCCCTCGCGGCCCGGAGGGGGAGAGGGGCCTTCGGAGGTCCGCCTCCGGGAGAGGGATTGCCATGGGCAGGAGTGCCAGGCGAAGCAGGCGCACCAGGAGCGCCAGGGCCGGCGACACCGCGATAGCCGCGGTCACCGTCGTGGCCCTCGGTTCCGGGGTGTGGCTGCTCGGTGGTGGGGCCGGGACACACGCGCCACCGCAGCCCGCCGCCACGGAGGGCCGCCTCGACCCGGGCGGTGAGCGGCCCGCGGCCCCCGCCCTCACCCCGTCCCCGCCCACCCGGATCCGCATCCCCGCGATCCGGGTGAACGCCCCCCTGATGGGCCTGTCCCTCACCCCCGCCGGCAGCCTGGACGTGCCGCCCGCGCGGAACAAGAACCTGGCCGGCTGGTACGAGGCCGGCACCATACCCGGCGAGACCGGCACCGCGATCGTCGCCGGGCACGTCGACAACACCGAGGGCCCCGCCGTCTTCTACGACCTCGGCGCGCTCACACGGGGCGCCCGCATCGAGGTGGACCGCCGGGACGGCTCCGTGGCCGTGTTCACCGTGGACGCGGTGGAGGTGTACGCGGCACGCGACTTCCCCGACGAGAAGGTCTACGGCGCCGCCCACCGCCCCGAGCTCCGCGTCATCACCTGCGGCGGCGGCTATTCCCGGGCGACCGGATACCAGGGCAACGTCGTGGTCTTCGCCCACCTGACGGCAAGCCGCTGAACCTAGGCGATCCACTGCTCGTACGCCAGGTTCGCCACCAGCGCGAAGACCACCGTCAGCAGCACCACCCGGACGAACCCGCTGCCCTGCTTGAGGGCGGTGCGGGCGCCGAGCGTGCCGCCCGCGAGGTTGAAGACGGCCAGCAGGGCGGCCAGTTTCCACAGGACCGTGCCCTGCCAGGCGAACATGGCGAGGGCGCCGGCGTTGGTGCAGCAGTTGACGATCTTCGCGGTGGCCGAGGCGGTGACCAGGTCCAGCCGGAGGACGGCGGTCAGCGCGAGAACCAGGAAGGTACCGGTGCCGGGGCCGATCAGGCCGTCGTAGAAGCCGATGCCCAGGCCGGCCAGGCCGACCGCGGCGAGCTTCTGGCGCCGGGTGGCCGGACCAGCCGCCGGGGCCCTGCCGAAAGCCGGGCGCAGGATCACGAACGCGGCGACCCCGAGCAGCACCACCATGATCACCGGCTTGAGGACGTCCGTGCTCATCCCGGCCGCGAAGAAGGCCCCCGCCGAGGACCCGGCGAGCGCGGCGAGCCCGATCCGGACGGCCGTGCCGACCTCCACCGGCGCCTTGCGGGCGTACGTCACGGCCGCGCCGGTGGTGCCGACGATGGCGGTCGCCTTGTTGGTGCCGAGCGCCCACGCGGCCGGGGTCGACGCCGGCAGCCCGAGCAGCAGGGCCGGCAGGAGCAGCAGTCCGCCACCGCCCACCACAGCGTCGATCCAGCCGGCCGCGAGCGAGGCTGTACACAGCAGGACTACGGTCGTCATCGGTATGTCGGGCATGATCGCGACCCTAACCTCACAGCTCGCTGCCGCGCGCGCGGGAATCCGCAGGCAACCTCACAGCCCCGTCAGGCGCGCGCACGGGACCCTCACATCTGCCGCCCGGGTCCGCTGAGGGCAGCGTTCCGCACGGGAAACAGAGGTGATGCGACCGGGTAACCTCCACGTCGCACGCTCGGGGACATGACCTCGAATACGCGTGTGGTGGTGATCGGCGCCGGCCTCGCGGGCGTACGGCTCGCCCGGCGGCTCGGCGAGCTGGGCGTGCCCGCGCTGCTCGTCGGCGACGAGGAGCACCCGCCGTACAACCGGGTCCTGCTCGCCGAGGTCCTGGCCGGCCGGTACGCCCCGGAGGTGATCAGCCTCCCGGAGCCCGAGCGGCTGCTGCGCGCCCGGATCACCGGCATCGACCGGGCCGCCCGGACCGTCAGCCGCGCCGACGGCCCGCCGATCGCCTACGACACGCTCGTCCTCGCCACGGGCGCCAACCCGGTGCTGCCGCCGCTGCGCGCCCTGTTCACCGCCGACCATCAACTGCCCCGGGGCGTCCACGCGTTCCGGACCCTGGACGACTGCCTGGCGCTGTCCGAGGCGGTCCGGCCCGGGGTACGCGCGGTGGTGATCGGCGGCGGGCTGCTCGGCGTCTCCGCCGCCCGGGCGCTCGCGGTACGCGGCGCGAAGGTGGTCCTCGCCCAGCAGGCCGAGCGGCTCATGGAGCGCCGGCTCGACCCGGACGCCTCCGGCCTGGTGCGGCGGCACCTCACCGACCTGGGCGTCGAGGTCCACACCGAGTGCCGCGTGCGGGACATGCGGTGCGTCGCCGGCGCGGTCCGCTCGGTGGAACTCGCCGACGGCTACGTCCTCGACGCCGACCTCGTCGTCCTCGCCTGCGGGGTGCGCCCGCGCACGGGCCTCGCCGCGGAGGCCGGGCTCGCCGTCCACGACGGCGTCCTCGTCGACGACGAACTGCGCACCTCGGACCCGCACATCCACGCCATCGGCGACTGCGCCCGGCACGACGGCACGGTCTACGGCCTCGCCGCCCCGGCCCTCGAACAGGCCGACCTGCTCGCCGAGTTGCTCGCGGGGGACGCCGACTCCCGGTACCGCGGCACCCGTTCCCTGACCCGGCTGACCCTGACCGGGCCGGGCTCCCCGTTCGACCTCGCCGCGTTCGGCGAGACCGAGGCCCGCCCCGGCGACGACGTCGTACGACTCACCGACGCCACCCGCGGCACCTACCGCAAGGTCGTCGTCCGAGACGACCGGCTCGTCGGCGGCGTCCTCGTCGGCGAACTCGGCACCGTCGGCGCGCTCGCCCGTGCCTGGGAGGGAGCAGAGCCGCTCCCCGACGACGGCCCCCTGCTCCACCTGCTCACCAACGACGGAGGCTCCTGAAATGACCGACACCCTGGGGGCCACCCCCACGATCGTCCTCGTCGGCCATGGCATGGTCGGCCAGCGCTTCCTGGAGGCGCTCGCCGAGCGCGGCCTGACCGCCACGCACCGCGTGGTCGTGCTCTGCGAGGAGCCGCGCCCGGCCTACGACCGCGTCGCCCTCACGTCGTACTTCTCGGGCAAGACCCCCGAGGACCTCTCCATGACGGACATGGAGTTCATCAACGACCACGGCATCGAGCTGTACGTCGGCGACCCGGCGGAGACGATCGACCGCGAGGCGAAGAAGGTGACGGCCCGCTCCGGCAAGGTCTTCGCCTACGACACGCTGGTCCTGGCCACCGGCTCGTACCCGTTCGTGCCGCCCGTGCCGAACAAGGACGCCGAGGGCTGCTTCGTCTACCGCACGATCGAGGACCTGCTCGCGATCGAGGCGTACGCGGCGTCCAAGGCCCAGGTGGGTGCGGTGGTCGGCGGCGGTCTGCTCGGACTGGAGGCGGCGGGCGCGCTCAAGGGGCTCGGGCTGACCTCCCACATCGTGGAGTTCGCGCCGCGCCTGATGCCGGTGCAGGTCGACGAGGGCGGTGGCGCGGCGCTGCTGCGCACCATCGAGGGCATGGGCCTGACCGTGCACACGGGCGTGGGCACGCAGGAGATCCTGACGGACGACGCGGGCGCGGTCAGCGGCATGAAGCTGTCCGACGGCTCCGAACTCGCCGTCGACATGGTGGTGTTCAGCGCCGGCGTGCGGCCCCGCGACCAGCTGGCCCGGGACTGCGGTCTCGCGGTCGGCGAGCGCGGCGGCATCACGGTCGACGAGCAGTGCCGTACGGTCACCGACCCGCACGTGTTCGCGATCGGCGAGTGCGCGCTGGCGGCGGACGGCCGGGTGTACGGCCTGGTGGCGCCCGGGTACGAGCAGGCGGAGACGGCCGCGGCGACGATAGCTTCCGATGAGGCTGCCTTTGTCGGCGCGGACCTGTCGACCAAGCTGAAGCTGCTCGGCGTGGACGTGGCGTCCTTCGGTGACGCGCACGGCGCCACCGAGGACTGCCTGGACGTCGTCTACTCCGACTCCCGCGCCGGCCTGTACAAGAAGCTGGTCATCGGCCGGGACGGCACGCTGCTCGGCGGCATCCTGGTCGGTGACGCGGAGGCGTACGGCACCCTGCGCGCGCTGACCGGTTCGGTGCCGCCCATCTCCCCCGAGTCCCTCGTCCTGCCCGCCGGAGCGGACTCGGGGGCTCAGCTCGGCCCGTCGGCGCTGCCGGACGAGGCGATCATCTGCTCCTGCAACAACGTCACCAAGGGCACGATCCGCGGCGCGGTCACCGAGCACAGGTGCATGAGCGTGCCCGAGGTCAAGAAGTGCACCAAGGCCGGTACGACGTGCGGCAGTTGCGTCAAGGTCCTGGGCCAGCTGGTCGACGCGGAGCTGGAGGCGTCCGGCGTCGAGGTCGACAAGGGCCTGTGCGGCTGCTTCGCCCAGACCCGCGAGGAGCTGTACGAGATCGTCCTGAGCCTGCGCATCACGTCGTACCAGGATCTGCTCGACCGCTACGGCCGCGAGGGCGCCCGGGGCGGCGAGGGCTGCGAGATCTGCAAGCCGGCGGTGGCGTCCATCATCGCCTCCCTCGCCCCGACGATCGGCGCGAGCGGCTACGTCCTGGACGGCGAGCAGGCGGCCCTGCAGGACACCAACGACCACCACCTCGCCAACCTCCAGAAGAACGGCTCGTACTCGGTCGTGCCGCGCATCCCCGGCGGCGAGATCGCACCCGAGAAGCTGATCGTGATCGGCGAGATCGCCCGGGACTTCGGCCTCTACACGAAGATCACCGGCGGCCAGCGGATCGACATGTTCGGCGCCCGCGCCGAACAACTTCCCCTGATCTGGGCCCGGTTGGTGGACGCCGGCTTCGAGTCCGGGCACGCCTACGGCAAGGCGCTGCGGACGGTGAAGTCCTGCGTCGGCTCCACCTGGTGCCGCTACGGCGTGCAGGACTCGGTCCGCATGGCGATCGACCTGGAGCTGCGCTACCGGGGCCTGCGCTCCCCGCACAAGCTCAAGTCGGCGGTCTCGGGATGCGCCCGCGAGTGCGCCGAGGCCCAGTCGAAGGATTTCGGCGTGATCGCGACGTCGAACGGCTGGAACCTCTACGTCGGCGGCAACGGCGGCGCGACCCCGCGCCACGCGGACCTGCTCGCACAGGATCTGAGTGATGCCGAACTGGTCCGCCTGATCGACCGGTTCCTGATGTTCTACATCCGCACCGCCGACCGTCTGGAGCGCACGAGCGTCTGGCTGGAGCGGATCCCGGGCGGCCTGGACCACGTACGCGATGTGGTGGTGCACGACAAGCTCGGCATCTGCGACGAGCTGGAGGCGCTGATGCGGGCGCACGTCGCCAACTACCGCGACGAGTGGGCCGAGACCATCAACGACCCCGAGAAGCTCACCCGGTTCGTGTCCTTCGTGAACGCCCCGGACACCCCCGACCCGGTCGTCGCCTTCGTCCCCGAGCGCGACCAGATGAAGCCCGACCTGCCGCTGCTCGCGATCGGCATGCGGCCCGCCGCCGACGTCCTGGAAGGAAGCACCCAGCGATGACCCTGACTGTCGAAGCCACGACTCTGAAGGTCCAGCTCCAGCTCGCGGACGGCTGGTTCACGGCCTGTGACCTGAACGCGCTGCTGCCGGGCCGCGGGGCGGCCGCCCTGCTGCCCGACGGCCGCCAGGTGGCCCTGTTCCGCGACCGCTCGGACCGCCTCTACGCCATCGACAACCGCGACCCCTTCAGCGGCGCGGCCGTCCTCTCCCGCGGCCTGACCGGCACCCACGAAGGCCGCCCCTTCGTCGCCTCCCCCCTGCTGAAGCAGCGCTTCGACCTGGTCACCGGCGAGTGCCTGGACGACGAGACGGTACGCGTGACGGCGTACGAGGTCCGCGCCGTCTGACACGGGCCCCGGCTGGGCCCCCGGGCCCAGCCGGCCCACCGCCCCACGCCGCAGACGGCCAACTTGACTGATCGTTCCAGTAAATCCTAGGCTCTGGCGTATGGCCAGGACCAAGGAGTTCGACCCGGACGCCGCACTGCAGGCAGCCCTGGAGCTGTTCTGGCGGCGCGGCTACGAGGCGACGTCGATGGCCGACCTGGTCGAGCATCTCGGAATCGGCCGGGCGAGCCTGTACGCGACGTTCGGGAACAAGCACGAGTTGTACCTGCGGGCACTGGACCGGTACGGACAGATCCAGAACCCCCTGCTCACCCGGGAGTTGTCCCGGCCGGGCCCGGTACTGCCGGCGGTGCGCGCGGTGGTCCGGCGCTTCGCCGCCGAGGCCACGGCCGAGCCGACCCGGGAGCAGGGATGTCTGGTCACCAACGCGGCGGTCGAACTGGCCCCGCACGACCCGGCCGCCGCCCGCCGGGTGGCACACAGCTGGGACCACGCGGAAACCCTCCTGCACTCGGCCCTGACCCGCGCCCAGGCCCAGGGCGAACTGCCCGAGAACCGCGACCCGTTGACCCTCGCCCGCATGCTGCTGGTCCTGCTCCAGGGCCTGCGGGTGGCGGGGAAGGCGTCCACGGACCCGGCGAGGGTGCGGGACGCGGCGGAGCAGGCGCTGGCGCTGCTCGACTGAGTGAACTGGTCGAGCGGCGCCGTTTTTCATCGATTCATTCTGAACCGATCATTCAATAAAAGGGGAGACATGACCACGGGGATCACCGGAACCGCACGCACCCGCTTCGCGGGCCGCACTGCCCTCGTCACCGGCGCCGGAACGGGCATCGGCCGGGGCATCGCGCTGGCCTTCGCCAGGGAGGGCGCGCAGGTGGTCGTGGCCGGCCGCCGCACATCCCCCCTGGAGGAGACGGCAGCCCTGATCGAGGAGTCGGGCGGCAAGGCCCTGCCGATGACGGCGAACGTGACCCGCCCCGAAGACCTGCGGGCGCTGGTGTCCGGGGCGGTGGACCGTTTCGGCTCACTGGACGTGGCGGTGAACAACGCGGGCATCCTGACGGGACGCGGCTACTCGGTGGCCGACCTGCCGGAGGAGGACTGGCGGACGATGCTCGACATCAACGTCACCGGCGTCTTCCTGGCCCTCCAGGCCGAGATCGCCCAGATGCGCACCCAGCCAACCGGCGGCGCCATCGTGAACATCGCATCCCGCATCGGCGTCCACAGCCGCCTGCCCGGCACCGCGGCATACGCCACCACCAAGGCGGCCGTCTCGATCCTCACCCGCGCCGCCGCCCTGGACCACATCGCCGACGGCATCCGCATCAACGCGGTCAGCCCCGGCCCCACCGCCACGGACATGTCCCTCAAGCCCGGCGAAACAGAGTCCGCCCGAGCGGCCCGCATGCGCACGGAGTCCCCGGTCGGCCGTGTGTCGACGGTCGAGGAGATCGCGGCAGCGGTCCTCTACCTGGCCTCGGACGACGCGGCGTCCGTCGTGGGCGCGGATCTGGTGGTGGACGGCGGGTCGACGGCCTGACCTGTGGCGCGATGTGAGCGCTGGCTGGTTTTGGATCACCTGATGCGGTGGCGAAGGAGCGAGTAAAGGATTCGCCACGTGATCGTAACGCTACTTTCTGTAACTCCCGCTGCCAGTAGGGCAGGTGGGGTTTGCTGAGAGGTGGCGTATGAAGAAGGCAGTGGTGGGTCTGCTGGCGGCGGGAGTGTTTCTCGCGGGGGTGGGGACGGCGTTCGCGGCGTCCTGGAACGACTTGGGCACACGCGAGATTTCGGGTGCGGTCCTCACGGAGGGGCATTACCGGTTCAATCCGCCGGAGCGGAACCACGGTTCCTTCGAGTGGGAGGGATCCCTACGGGACAAGAACGCCGGTGACGGCCACAACGGATACGTGAGGGTGCGGGTCGAAGGGCATGACTGGGTCCGCTACTACGGAAAGCAGGGGAAGACGGTGCATCTGCACCACTCCAACTGGGAGGGATCGCAACGGTACACGGATGACGCGGACCTGAACGTCTGCGTTGACAACGCTGCCCTCGCGAGGGACGAGTGCTCACGCGACCAGCACATCAGCACCAGGCGATAGGGCAGGGCTGATTCTCACCGTGTCCGAACTCCTTGCTGCTCGAAAGATCGATCTCCGTTACGGCTCTTCGCTGGCCGTCAAGGAAGCCGACATTGCACTCAGGCGGGGCGAGATCGCCGCCATCACCGGCCCCAGCGGTTCGGGTAAATCCTCCCTTCTGTACTGCCTGGCAGGGGTGTTGCCCGTCAGCGGCGGCGAAGTCCTGTTCGAACGAACGAATTTGGGTGATCTCAGCGACGAGGAGCTGAGTTTGCTCCGACGCGACCGATTCGGGTTCGTCTTCCAGTACGGCGAGCTCCTGCCCGAACTGACCGTGGAGGAGAATGCCGCACTGCCGCTCCGGTTGGCCGGGCAACGCAAGGCGCAGGCGCTCGCCACCGCTGGAGAGGTGCTCGGCCGACTGGGTCTGAGAGAGCTCCGGAAGCGGCGACCGTCGCAGGTCTCAGGCGGGCAGAGCCAACGGGTCGCCGTGGCACGGGCGCTCGTGCACCGGCCGGCGGTGGTCTTCGCCGACGAGCCGACCGGTTCGCTCGACAGCGTCGGCGCGCAGGTGGTCTTGGCCGAGTTCCTCGCGCTGGCCCGGTCACAGGGCACGGCCGTCGTCCTGGTCACCCATGACACGAACGTGGCCGCCCAGGCAGACACCCGGTACACCATGATCGACGGTGTGCTGACCCTGCAGGGGCGGTCGGTTTCGTGAAGGAACTCATGCTGGGGCTGCGGCTGTTGTTCGGCACCGGACGCGGCAACCGGGCGCGTTTCGCACTCATGGCGGTCGGCGGCTCGCTCGGAGTCTGCTGTCTGGCGATCGTGCTGACCGTGCCCGGCATCCTGGCGGCACAGGACGCCCGAGTCGCGGGCCGACAGCCGACTGCCCCAAGAGAGATGTCCCAATCCGAGGCGAACAGCCTTCCGCTCGGCCTGGAACGAGTCGATCCTGTCGACTCGAAACCGCTCACGCGGATCTTCCTGGCCGAAGGAACCCGGTCCGTGGCGCCGCCGCCCGGGTTGAAGACCTTCCCTCGCCCCGGACAGGTCTTCGTGTCGCCAGGGCTGCATAAGCTGCTGCGTACGACCCCAGAGCTGGCCCAGCGCCTGCCAGGGCGGGAAACAGGGGTGATCGGGGCGCAAGGGCTGGCACGCCCGGACGAACTCGTCGCCTACGTGGGCACAAGCCGGGATCAGCTCCATGACGGATGGCACCTGAGCCACTTCGGCATGGGTTACGCACCAAACCCGACCCTGGAGCCGCCGACGGCCGATGTCCTGCGCTACACGATGCTCGTCATCGCCCTCCTTCCTCTCACGGTGTTCATCTCTGTCTGTGCCCGCCTCTCCGCTGCCGAGCGGGTCCGCAGACTGGCAGCGCTCCGCCTGCTCGGTATGAGCGCCAAGGAGGTACAGCGGGTGAACGCCGCCGAGACGGTCGCCGCGGCCGCAGTCGGCGCGCTCCTGGGGCTTGGCGAGTACTGGCTGCTGAACCAACTTCTCTCACGGATCGGACTGCCTGGATTCACCTGGTATCCGAACGATGGCGCGCTGTCCGGTACGACGTGCGCGATCTGCCTCGTAGGCTGCCCGGCGCTCGCCTGGTTCGTGGGACGGGCCAGTGCGCGCAAGGCCGCGAAGAGTCCGCTCGCCGTCCGCAGGAACGCACAGCCCAAGCCCCCGTCGAGCTGGGGGCTCCTGCCGCTCGCCGCGGGATCGGGCATCGCCGCGGGCTACTGTGCCATCGGGGCGAGCGGACATGCGCCCACATACAGCGCTACGCATGCGTTGCTCATCCCCGCGGCGGCCATCCTCATCGGAGGCGGACTCGTGACGGCTCTGCCGCCGGTGAGCCGGTTCCTCGCTCAGTGGATCGCGGCATCCACACGCTCGCTCACGCTCGGTCTTGCCATGCGGCGCAACGAAGCCGAGCCGGGAGGCACCATCAGGTTGGCCGCCGGGCTGGTCCTGCTGGTGTTCGGGGCTTCGCTCGTGCAGGGCGTTCTCATCGAACTGGACCGGACCGCCAAGCCCGATTCCCCGGCTCAGAGCTACGACGTGAGCACCGAGCGGCTCACCACAGCTCAGCAGCACGCACTGGAGCAACTACCGGGGACACGCGCTCACTTCCTCCTGGCGAGCTCGACGGGCGTCAGTGTCTCGGACACCATGCCGACACCCGAACTCGTCCTGGCCACCTGCGCCCAGCTACGCGCCGCGACGGCGTGGGTCGGTGACTGTGCCGACGGGAAGCCTCTGCGGCTGCGGGACTCGGCGCAGACCTATGAAACCGCTGTCGACGCGGGGGTGAAACTCCGATTTCGACTGGACGACGGCCACCGCGCGGTGACCTTCCGTGCGCCGCAGCAGTCCGTCCTGTATCGCGATGGGCGCCCCATGCAGATGATCGACAGCGGATCGATCCTCATCCCGCCTTCTATGCTCCCCCACGGTACGCATCCCGAGAGTGCCGTGCTCAGACTGGTCAGCGACTCCGACCCAGGCACCATCCGCAGAGTCTTCGACGGCATCGGCCGCGTGGCGCCGACCGCGGATGTGACCACCACAGGCCTGAATGTGGCAGTCCTCCAAGAGTCCGCGATCGTCAAGGCACTGCTCGCCGTCGCCATGACCTTGGGGCTGGTCATCGGCTTGGCCACCTTCCTCGTCGCCGCGATCGACCGCGCGGTGGAGCGACGTCCTCAGGTCACGGCCCTCACCCTCCTCGGCGCCAAACGCAGCACGCTGCGAGCGGCGCAGACGGCACAAGTGGCGTTGCCCCTCGCCGCGGGTCTGCTGCTAGCCATCGTCACCGGCAGGATGGCCGAGTCCAGCTATCTGATCGTCGGCGGCGGCACCGTCTTCTGGGACACCGCCGGCCTCCCCCTCCTCCTCACCGGCACCCTGTGCGTCATCGCCGTAGCCGCCCTCGGCTCCCTCCCCCTGGTAGGCCGCCGCATCGACCCTGAGCTCATCCGGCGGGACTGAAAGTCGAGGCTGAGAGGGAAGGGGGGCGGCACACTTGATGTGCCGCCCCCCTTTCCTCTGCCACCACCCCCTCAGATCGACCCCTCCACATTCACCGGACCGACCTGGAAGACACCGGAACACGTCGTCCAAGCGGCCGGTATCAGGGCCGGTGTGCGGGACGCCGGTGGGTAGACGCGGAGGTAGGTGCCGGTGCGCAGGCAGGGGCCGCCGATCGGGCCGTTGGTGGTGCGGATGACCGACGAGGCCGAGTGGCCCGGGGTGAGGGTGACCGTGCCGTAGGAGGTGCCGCTGCGGGTGGCGGCGGGACCGAGCTGGTGGTGGGCGGTGTCCAGGACGCTGACCCCCGGGTAGCCGCGCAGGGCACAGCTGGTCGTGCTGGTGTTGGTGAACCGGATCGGCCAGTACAGCGACCCGGCCGCCCCCTCCTTGCGGCCCATCGAGAGATACAGATCGTTTACCGTGCAGGTACGGAGAGAAGCCGCCGTCGAGGGCGCGCTCCATGCCGCTCCCGCCGCCGTCAGGCCCACGAGGGCCGCGGTCAGCACGGCGGCCGCGCCGCGCCCGGGGGATGTGCGGGAGAGGGATCGGGATCGGCTCAGAGGGTTCAGAGGGTTCAGAGGGTTCCGATAAGGGATCATGCGCATATCCGCCTCCATCGGGCGAATAGGTGGATGAAGGTCACTATGTTGGATGCGTCCCGGCCCGGAAAAGTTGTGCCCTCTCATCTTCGCAACCCGGAAGGAATCGGACCATGCGTGGCTGGAGCACCTCCGACATCCCCGACCTCACCGGCCGCCTCGCCGTCGTCACCGGCGCCAACAGCGGTCTCGGCCACGTGACCGCCCTGGCGAACATCGATCCTCGTGATCTCAACAGCCGGAAGAGGTACCGGCGTTGGGTCACCTACGCTCGGTCCAAGACGGCCAACCTCCTCTTCACCCACGAGCTTGCCCGCAGGCTCGCCGCACGCGGTGCCGAGGTCGTCGCCGTCGCCGCGCCCCCGGGGTACGCGGCGACCGGCCTGCTGACCGCCGGACCGCGTGCGGAGGGGCGGCGGGGTGTCGAGCGGGTGATGGAGGTGGCCAACCGGGTGTTCGCGCAGTCGGCCGAGGCGGGGGCGCTGCCCGTGCTGTACACGGCGACGGCGTACGACGTACGGCGTACTGCGTACGGCGTACGGCGTACGTCGTACGGGCCGATGAGTTCTTCAGGCCGTGGTTCGGTATGTGGCGGGGTGCGCCGACCCGCTCCTGGCGGGCGCCCTGGACCGTCGGTGACGCCGTCTCGCGCCGGCTCTGGGAGGAGTCCGTGCGGCTGACGGGGGTCTCCTACGGCACCCTCGACTCCCTTGACTCCCTCGCCCCGTGACACAGGCCCCGAACGCACGGCACGCGGCCCCGGTGACACACGGCTGCAACCGCCCTTTCGTAATCATCCCGCAAGGTTGATCGTTGGACCGTGCATCGATGACCGACGTCAGGGGGCACAGACGATGACCATGAGCCGTAGGGCACTGCTGGCCGCGGGTGCCGGGGCCGGAGTGGGACTGCTCGCCGCGTGCGGGTCCAACACCGGGCGTGGGGGCGGGGGTTCGGGGACGGAGTTGTCCCAGTGGTATCACCAGTACGGGGAGGCCGGCACTCAGCAGGCCGTTCAGCGGTATGCCGCCGCCTATCACAAGGCGCGTGTCACCGTGCAGTGGCGGCCGGGCGACTACGACCAGCAGACCGCCGCCGCGCTGCTGACCGACTCCGGGCCGGACGTCTTCGAGGTCAACGGTCCCACGCTCGACCAGATCCAGGGCGGTCAGGTCGTCGATCTCACCGAGATGCTGGACGGGGTCAAGGACGACTTCAATCCGGCCGTGCTCACGCCCAAGACGTACGACGGGCGGGTCTGGGGCATTCCGCAGGTCATCGACATGCAGATGCTCTACTACCGGAAGAGTCTGCTGAGGGATGCGGGAGTACAGCCGCCCACCACGCTCGACGCCCTCGTGGACGCCGCCCGCAAGCTCAGCACCAGCAAGGTCAAGGGGCTCTTCCTGGGCAATGACGGGGGAGCCGGCGTGCTCGGGGGAACTCCCCTCCATGCCGCCGGACTTCAGCTCGTCACGGACGACGGCGAAGTCGGCTTCGACGATCCCTCCGCCGCCCGCACCCTCGGCAAGCTCCGTCAGCTGTACGCCGGCAAGTCCCTCCTCCTCGGCGCTCCCGCCGACTGGGCCGACCCGTCCGCCTTCATCCAGGGGCTGACCGCGATGCAGTGGTCGGGGCTGTGGGCGCTGCCGCAGATCCAGCAGCAACTCGGGGACGATTTCGGGGTGTTGCCGTTCCCGGGCGACGGCCGGAACGGCAGGCCGACCGTGCCTGTCGGGGCGTACGGGGCCGCCGTCAGCGCGCGTGGCCGGCACAAGGAGGCCGCCAAGGAGTTCGTGAAGTGGCTGTGGGTCGAACGGACCGATTATCAGGAGGACTTCGCGCTCAGCTATGGCTTCCACATCCCCGCCCGGATCTCCCTCGCCAAGAAGGCGACCAAGCTGAAGAACGGCCCTGCCGCCGACGCCGTGCGCTTCACCACCGACCACGGCTACGCCCAGCCACTGCTGTGGACGCCGGCCGCGCAGACCGCCTATCAGGACGCGCTCAGCCGGATCATCAGGAGCGGGGCGAGTCCGGAGAGTGAACTGCGGGGCGTCGTACGGAAGGTGAGCGCCGAACTCGACCGTGTGAAGAAGGTCCGGAACACGAAGAAGTCGTCGTGAGGCGCCGTAGAGCCCTCTGGTTCTGGGTGTTCGTCGGGCCGTTCGCCGCCGGGCTGGCGCTCTTCACCTACGTTCCCCTGCTGTGGAGCGTGGCCCTGAGTTTCTTCGACGCGCACAACACCGTCACGCCCACGCACTTCGTCGGCCTGGACAACTACACGGCGATGCTGCGGGACGACGCGTTCGTCGGCAGCCTGAGGACGTTCCTCGTCTTCACCGCCTTCATCGTGCCGGCCACCTATGTCTTCTCCCTCGCCCTCGCCCTCATGGTCAACCGGGTCCGCCGGGCACGGGCCTTCTTCCGGTCCGTGTTCTTCCTTCCGGCCGCGTGCAGTTACGTCGTCGCCGCCCTGGTCTGGAAGATGTCGATCTTCAACGGGGTACGGTTCGGACTCGCCAACACCGTCCTCGGGTGGTTCGGCGGCGATCCCGTCGCGTGGCTGTCCATCACCGATCCGCCCTGGTACTGGCTGGTCATCGTCACCGTACGGCTGTGGCTGCAAGCCGGTTTCTACATGATCCTCTTCCTGGCCGGGCTGCAGCGGATCGATCCGGTGCTCTACGAGGCGGCCGCCGTGGACGGGGCCCGGCCCGGCTGGACGGTGCTGCGGCACATCACCCTGCCCCAGCTGCGGGCCACCTCGGTCGCGGTGGTGCTGCTGCTCGTCATCAACGCCTTCCAGGCCTTCGACGAGTTCTACAACCTGCTGTCCGATGCCAGGGGCTACCCGCCGTACGCCCGGCCGCCGCTCGTCTATCTCTACTACACCGCCCTGGGGCAGGGGCAGAACCTCGGGCTCGGCAGTGCGGGTGCGGTGATCCTCGCGCTGGTCATCGCGGTGGTCACGGTGGGGCAGGCACGGTGGCTGCGGCTGGGAAGGACGGACGCCGATGGATGACGCCCTGGTGCGGGCCGGTCGGGCCCTGCGGGTGGTGCTGCTGATCGTGCTCTCCCTGCTCTTCCTCATTCCCTTCTATCTGCTCGTGCGCAACGGGCTGTCGAGCGAGCAGGACATCACCTCGCCCCGATGGACGTTCTTTCCGGGTGAGTTGAGGTGGGGGAACGTCCGGGAGCTGTTCGACGATCCGTCCGTTCCCTTCGCCCGGTCGCTGCTCAACTCCGCGCTGATCGCCGTGGCCACGACCGTCGGCACCCTGCTGCCGGCCTCCCTCGCCGGATACGGGCTCGCCCGCATCCCCTACCGGCACGCGAACAAGGTCTTCTACGGCATCCTCGGCACCCTGCTGGTCCCGGCCGCCGTGACCTTCGTACCGAGCTTCGTGCTGGTGTCGTCGCTGGGCTGGATCTCCACGCTGCGCGGGCTGATCGTCCCGACGCTGTTCTCCGCGTTCGCCTGCTTCGTCTTCCGGCAGTACTTCCTGGGATTTCCACGGGAGCTGGAGGACGCGGCCCAGGTCGACGGGCTCGGGTACTGGCGTACGTACTGGCTCGTGGTCGTGCCGGGCGCGCGTCCGGTGTTCGCCGCCGTCGGGACGATCGTGTTCCTCGGGGCGTGGAACTCGTTCCTGTGGCCGCTGGTGATCGGGCAGGACCAGAGCGCCTGGACGGTGCAGGTCGCGCTGTCGTCCTTCACCACGTCCCAGGTCGTGCGGCTGCATGAGCTGTTCGTCGCCGCCGTCATGTCCGTCCTGCCGCTGCTGCTGGTCTTCCTGTGTTTCCAGCGGTGGATCGTGGCGGGGGTGGAGCGGTCGGGGATCGACTGAGCCACGGCCGTACACGCCGGAGAGGCGGCACCCCCGCACGGGTGCCGCCTCTCCTCTTTCGTGCGCCGGAGCCGCCGCCGATCGGTGAGGGTCGGGGACCAGCGGCGGCTCCGGGGTTCAACCGGCCCGCGAGGGCCTATCGGTGGTCGCTGCCCGCCGACTGCGTGGCCGCGCGGCCGGCCTCCAGGCGGGCGACCGGGATGCGGAACGGGGAGCAGGAGACGTAGTCCAGGCCGGCCTCGTGGAAGAAGTGGACCGACTCCGGGTCGCCGCCGTGTTCGCCGCAGACGCCGAGCTTGAGGTCGGGGCGAGTGCGGCGGCCGGCTTCCGCCGCCGCCTTGACCAGGGAGCCCACGCCGTCCTTGTCGATGGTCTCGAACGGGGAGACGCCAAAGATGCCCTTCTCCAGGTATGCCGTGAAGAACGAGGCCTCCACGTCGTCCCGGGAGAAGCCCCAGACCGTCTGGGTCAGGTCGTTCGTGCCGAAGGAGAAGAACTCCGCCGCCTCCGCGATCTGGCCGGCCGTGAGGGCGGCTCGCGGCAGCTCGATCATCGTGCCGATGGCCAGCTTCAGCTCGGTGCCCGTCGCCGCCTGGACCTCGGCGATGACCTGGTCGGCCTCCTCGCGCACGATCTCCAGCTCCTGGACGGTGCCGACGAGCGGGATCATGATCTCGGCGCGCGGGTCGCCCTTGGCGTTCTTGCGTTCGGCCGCCGCTTCCGCGATCGCGCGCACCTGCATGGTGAACAGGCCGGGGATGACCAGGCCGAGGCGTACGCCGCGCAGGCCGAGCATCGGGTTCTGCTCGTGCAGGCGGTGGACCGCCTGGAGCAGGCGCAGTTCGTTCTCGTGCGGCTCCTGGCGGGACTCGGCCAGGGCCACGCGGACCGAGAGCTCCGTGATGTCCGGCAGGAACTCGTGCAGCGGCGGGTCGAGGAGACGGATGGTGACCGGCAGGCCGTCCATCGCCGAGAACAGCTCCACGAAGTCCTGCTTCTGCAGCGGGAGCAGCGCCTTCAGGCTCTCCTCGCGCTCGTCCTCCGTGTCGGCCAGGATGAGGCGCTCGACCAGCTCACGGCGGTCGCCGAGGAACATGTGCTCCGTGCGGCACAGGCCGATGCCCTGTGCGCCGAAGCGACGGGCGCGCAGCGCGTCCTCGGCGTTGTCCGCGTTGGCCCGCACCCGCAGCCGGCGCTTGCGGTCGGCGAACGCCATGATCCGGTGCACGGCCTCGACCAGCTCGTCGGCGTCGTGGGCGCCCGCGTGCATCCGGCCCTCGAAGTACTCCACCACGGGGGACGGGACGACCGGGACCTCGCCCAGGTAGACCTTGCCGGAGGAGCCGTCGATGGAGATCAGGTCGCCCTCTTCCACCACCTGGCCGCCGGGGACGGTCATGCGGCGGCGCTTGGTGTCGACCTCCAGCTCCTCCGCGCCGCAGACACAGGTCTTGCCCATGCCCCGGGCGACCACGGCCGCGTGGGACGTCTTGCCGCCGCGCGACGTGAGGATGCCCTCGGCCGCGATCATGCCGTCCAGGTCGTCGGGGTTGGTCTCCCGGCGGACCAGGATGACCTTCTCGCCCGAGCGGGACCACTTCACGGCCGTGTAGGAGTCGAAGACCGCCCTGCCCACCGCGGCGCCGGGCGAGGCGGCGATGCCGCGCGCGACCTTGTCGACCTTCGCGTGCTCGTCGAAGCGCGGGAACATCAGCTGGGCCAGCTGGGCGCCGGTGACGCGCTGGAGGGCCTCCGTCTCGTCGATCAGGCCCTGGTCGACGAGCTGGGTGGCGATCCGGAAGGCTGCCCCGGCGGTGCGCTTGCCGACGCGCGTCTGGAGCATCCACAGCTGACCGCGCTCGATGGTGAACTCGATGTCGCAGAGGTCCTTGTAGTGGTTCTCCAGGGTCTCCATGATCTGCATGAGCTGGTCGTACGACTTCTTGTCGATCGACTCCAGCTCCGCCAGCGGGACGGTGTTGCGGATTCCCGCGACCACGTCCTCGCCCTGGGCGTTCTGCAGGTAGTCGCCGTAGACGCCCTGGTGGCCGGAGGCGGGGTCGCGGGTGAAGGCGACGCCGGTGCCGGAGTCGGGGCCCAGGTTGCCGAAGACCATCGAGCAGACGTTGACGGCCGTGCCGAGGTCGTGCGGGATGCGCTCCTGGCGGCGGTACAGCTTGGCGCGGTCGCCGTTCCAGGAGTCGAAGACCGCCTTGATGGCGAGGTCCATCTGCTCGCGCGGGTCCTGCGGGAAGTCCCGGCCGGCCTCCTTCTTGACGATCTTCTTGAAGGTGGTGACCAGCTTCTTCAGGTCGGCGGCCTCCAGGTCGGTGTCGACCGTGACCTTCTTGGCCTCCTTGGCCTTGTCGAGGGCCTCCTCGAAGAGTTCGCCGTCGACGCCGAGGACGGTCTTGCCGAACATCTGGATGAGGCGGCGGTAGGAGTCCCAGGCGAACCGGTCGTCGCCGGCCTGCTTGGCCAGGCCCTGCACCGACTTGTCGGAGAGGCCGATGTTCAGGACGGTGTCCATCATGCCGGGCATGGAGAACTTCGCGCCGGAGCGGACGGACACGAGGAGGGGGTTGTCGGCCTGGCCGAGCTTCTTGCCCATCCGCTGCTCAAGGGCGTCGAGGTGCGCACTCACCTCATCACGCAGCGCCGCGGGCTCCTCGCCGCTGTCCAGGTAGACCTTGCAGGCCTCCGTGGTGATGGTGAAGCCGGGAGGGACCGGCAGACCGAGGTTGGTCATCTCGGCGAGGTTGGCGCCCTTGCCACCGAGGAGGTCCTTGAGGTCCTTGTTTCCCTCGGTGAAGTCGTAAACGAGCTTCGCTACGTGGGGATCTTTGTTTTCCGACACGGGTCTCGACTCCTTGAGGCCACGGTGGCTGCCCTGACGGCCAGGAACATACCCAGATCGAAGGTCTATGGGTATGTCCACTTGCCCGTCATGCGCCTGTAACCACCCGTCCGCCACTGGATCGAAAGTCAAGGCTTGGCAAGCCGTAGCCCGCTTATGTTTTCACTTCTTGAACGCAAGTACGCCCAGATGCCGGGTTTACCGCTCAGGTGAGCGCCCATCCTGCACGCCTGTTTTCGATCGATGAACGATCAAGGGGTGGCACCCAGTGCCACCCCTTGGAGAAGTGCAGTCGCCCATGATCCGCTCATCTGAGCACTGCCCTTATCAAGGGTGGCGAGAATCACGCTGCCACAGCGGCCCGGATTTCACCATGCGGACCGGTTGCGGGACCGATCGCGGACCACTGCGGACCGCTTCAGGTACCCGGAAACAGCCATGTCACACGCCCCTGTCACACACCCAGCGCCAGCAGGCGTTCCTCCACCCGCTCCGGCGCGTAGAGGTGTTCCACGACCAGGGCCCCCGCTCCGATGAGCGCGGCCCGCTCCCCGAGCCGGGAGGTGAGGACGTCCAGGTGGGCCGTGGAGCGGGGCAGCGCCCGCTGGTAGAGCAGTTCGCGCACGCCGGTGAGGAAGGGGGTTCCGGCCAGATCGCCGGCGATCATCAGCACGCCGGGGTTGAGGAGGGTCACGACCGTCGCCAGCACGTCCCCGACCCGGCGCCCCGCCTCCCGGGCCAGCGCCGCCGCCTCCGGATGCCCGGCGGCCAGCAGGTCCCGTACGTCCGAGCCGGAGGCCGCCGGCACCCCGGACTCGGCCAGCCGCCGGGCCACGGCCCCGCCGCTCGCGACGGCGGCGAGACAGCCGTACGAACCGCACCGGCACAGCGCGTCCGCGCCGACCCGGATGTGCCCGATGTCCCCGGCCCCGCCGTCGATCCCCCGGTAGATGGAACCGTCCACGACGACCCCGGCACCGATGCCGGTCGAGACCTTGACCAGCACGAACGCCCGGCACTCGGGGTGTCCGGCGCGCTGTTCGCCGTACGCCATGAGGTTGGCGTCGTTGTCGACCAGGACGGGGACGGGCGGGGCTCCGGTGTGCTCGGTGAAGGCGCGGGAGAGGCGGCCCCGTATGTCGTAGCCGTCCCAGCCCGGCATCATCGGCGGCTGCACCACCCGGCCGGTCTCGCTGTCCACCGGGCCGGGCACCGCGAGCCCGATGCCGCAGACCTCCGCCGCCGGATGCCCGGCCTTCTCCAGCAGCTCGCCGAACCAGCGCCCGAGTTCGGCCAGTACGGTCTCCGGGCCGTCCTCGACCACCAGCGTGCCCG
Source organism: Streptomyces camelliae (assembly GCF_027625935.1). NCBI lineage: Bacteria > Bacillati > Actinomycetota > Actinomycetes > Kitasatosporales > Streptomycetaceae > Streptomyces > Streptomyces camelliae. The sequence continues at coordinate 6,239,723 of NZ_CP115300.1, read as the reverse complement.
CATGCTCCGCGAGTATCTCGCCGGTCAGGGAGAGGACGGCCGCGCGGGCGTGCCGGGTGTCCAGGTCGGCGGCGAGGACGACGGCGTGGGAGCCGTCGAACTCCAGGGTGATGGAGGGGCGGCCGCCGAGCGGCGAGCCGACCGGGCCGCCGGCGCCCTCGCGCAGCCAGCCGGCCCGGAAGAGCCGGTCCAGACGCTGGCCGACGGTGGCCCGGGACAGCCCGGTCACCTGCTGCAGCGCACCCCGGGTCACCGCCCGGCCGCTGCGCACCAGTTCGAGCAGCTCCCCGGCGCCGGCCTGGCCGCCGCTCCTGACGGCTCTTCCCGGACGTCCGGTCATGCGCACCCCCTTGTGTTTCCCAACTCTGCATTACATAGTGAGTTTTGCGTGTTAAATAGACGTAACCCTACGGTAGACACAACCAAACCCGGTCGGCCCGGCCGGGAGTCTTCGTCTTCGGGGAGCCCCGAGTGGACCGCACTGCCCAGCTCACCAGCCGTTCCACGGAGTTCGAGATCGCATACGATCCCCCGGGCTCCAGCGATTCCCTGCACGTCAGGGCGGCCCGGGTGCTGGAGGCGAACTGGACGGGCCGGGCGACCGTGCCGTCCCGCAGCCTGTATCCGCACCAGTGGTCCTGGGACTCGGCGTTCATCGCCATCGGCCTGCGGCATGTCTCGCCGCTGCGGGCGCAGACCGAGCTGGAGACGCTGCTGGCCGCCCAGTGGGCCGACGGACGCGTCCCGCACATCGTCTTCAACCCCTCCGTACCGCTCGACGCCTACTTCCCGAGCCCCGACTTCTGGCGCTCCTCCACCGCCGGGCACACCGCGGGCGCCCCGCGCACCGTACAGACGTCGGGCATCGTGCAGCCACCGGTGCACGCGCTCGCGGCCTGGCTGGTGCACCACGCCGACCCCGAGACGTCCCGCTCCCGCGGCTTCCTGGCCCGGGTCTACCCGCGCCTGGCCGCCTGGCACCGCTATCTGCTGCACCGGCGCGACCTGGGCGGCGGCGGGCTGGTGTCGGTCGTCCACCCCTGGGAGCAGGGCATGGACAACAGCCCCTGCTGGGACGCCCCGCTGGCCCGGATCACCCCGGCCCCGGCCCGCTCCTTCCGCCGCGCCGACCTCGACCACGGGGCCGCGGAGGACCGGCCGACGGATCTGGACTACGGGCGGTACGTGCGGCTGGCCGCGGACTACCGGAATGCCGGATACGCCGACGGGCAGGGGGAGTTCGCGGTCGAGGACCCCGCGTTCAACGCCCTGCTCATCGCCTCCGAGCACGCGCTCGCCCGGATCGCCGAGGAACTGGGTGCGACCGGCACCGCCCGGCACGCGCGCGCGGAACGGCTCACGGCGGCGCTGGTGGAGCGGCTGTGGGACCCGGCGGCGGGCATGTTCCTGTGCCGGGACCTGAAGGGCGGGGGGCTGATCCAGGAACGGGGCGTGTCCGGGCTGGTCCCGCTCCTCCTCCCCGGCCTGCCCAGGGACCTCGTCGGGGCCCTCGTACGGACACTGCGCGGCCCCCACTTCTCGCTCGGCGACCGCACCCGGCTCGCCCCCAGCTACGACCTCCTCGGCGAGGCCTTCGACCCGCACCGGTACTGGCGCGGGCCCGCCTGGTTCAACACCAGCTGGCTGCTGGAGCGGGGCCTGCGCGCGCACGGGGAGCTGCATCTGGCCGACGCCCTGCGCGCGGCCGTACTCCACCTCGCCGACACCACCGGCTTCGCCGAGTACGTCGACCCGTACACCGGCGAGGCCTGCGGCGCGACCGGCTTCGGCTGGACCGCGGCCCTCGCCCTCGACCTGCATCACGAGCTGCACCAAGAGCTTGTCAAGGGCGCCCGCGAGGGCGTGTCCAGCCCGGCCACCGGCACGTTCGACACGAGTGACAAAGGAGGGGACCGGCGATGACGGACCGGCATCATCTGCTCGTGCACGGGGCGACGTTCGCCGCCGTGGGCGACCGGGGCGACATCAGCGGGGTCCGGGGCAGCGGCGCCCCGGACGGGTTGTTCGTCCGGGACGCCCGGCACCTCAGCCGCTGGCAGCTCACCCTCGACGGCGCCGTGCCCGAGGTGCTCACCCCGGTCACCGACGCGGACGCGGCCCGCTGCGTACTGGTCCCGCGCGGCGGCCGGCGGGAGCCCCCGGCGCACACCGTCTTCCGGGAACAGGCCGTCGGGGACAGCTCGTTCACAGAGTCCCTGCGGGTCACCAGCAACCGCCCGGTGCCGACCACCATCCGGCTCGCCATCACCGTGGACGCCGACTTCACCGACCAGTTCGAGCTGCGCTCCGACCACCGCACCTACGTCAAGCCCGGCGCCGTACGCTCCCGCCAGATCCTGGACGACGGCATCGAGTTCACCTACCGGCGTGCCGAATGGCACTCCCGTACGTCGATCACGGCCGACCCGGCGCCCGACGCCGTGGAGGAGACCGGCACCGGTGCCCGCCGCCTGGTGTGGGCCCTCGACCTCGCGGCGCACGGCACGACCGAGCTGGTGCTGCGCGTGATCGCCCGCCCGCACGGCGAGAAGCGGGCCCTGCGGGTGCCCCGCGACCCGGCCGCCGTACATGAGCAACGGGCGGCGCTGGAAGCCGAGTTCATGGAGGGCGTGGCCTTCCCGGCCGGCTGGCCGGAGCTGTCCGCGGCCTGTGCGCGCGGGCTCGCGGACCTGGCCGTGCTCCAGGTGCCGGCCACCGGACCGGACGGCGAGGAGCTGCGCGTCCCGGCCGCCGGCGCCCCCTGGTTCCTGACCCTGCTCGGCCGGGACGCCCTGCTCACCTCCCTGTTCGCGCTGCCGTACCGGCCACGGCCGGCCGCCGCCACGCTCCTCGCCCTGGCCGCGACCCAGGCGACCGGCTCCGGCCCGTCCCCGGTCGCCCAGCCCGGCAAGATCGTGCACGAGGTACGGCACGGGGAGCTGGCGCACTTCGGGCAGGTGCCGTTCGGGCGGTACTACGGCTCCGTCGACGCGACCCCGCTGTTCCTGATCCTGCTCGGCGCGTACGTCGAACAGACCGGGGACACGGCCCTGGCCCGCCGTCTGGAGACGCACGCACGGGCCGCCGTCGGCTGGATGCTGGACCACGGCGGGCTGACCTCGCGCGGCTACCTCGTCTACCGCGCCGACGAGGGCGGCCTCGCCAACCAGAACTGGAAGGACTCCCCCGGCGCGATCTGCTCCGCCGACGGCACCCGGCCCACCGGCGCGGTGATGGCGGCGGGTGCGCAGGGGTACGCGTACGACGCGCTGCGCCGCACGGCGTGGGTGGCGCGGACGGTGTGGGCCGACGAGACGTACGCCGCGCTGCTGGAGCAGGCCGCCGCCGATCTGCGGGACCGTTTCCAGCGGGACTTCTGGATGCCGGAGCAGTCCTTCCCGGCCCTCGCGCTCGACGGCCACGGCCAACGGGTCGACGCGCTCGCCTCCGACGCCGGGCATCTGCTGTGGTCGGGGTTGCTGGACAAGGAGTACGGCGAGGTGGTGGGCCGACGGCTGCTGGAGCCGGACTTCTTCTCCGGCTGGGGGGTCCGCACGGTGGCCTCCGGCCAGTCGGCGTACCATCCGCTCTCCTATCACCGGGGTTCCGTCTGGCCCCATGACAACGCGCTGATCACGCTGGGGCTGGCACGGTACGGGCTGCATGACGAGGCTCGGGTGGTCGCTCATGCGCTGGTCGACGCGGCGACCATGGGCGGGCATCGGTTGCCCGAGGTGCTGGCGGGGTACGGCCGGGACACGCATCCGGAGCCGGTGCCGTATCCGCACGCCTGTGTGCGGGAGTCCCGGTCGGCTGCGGCGCCGCTTGCTCTGCTCACGGCGGTGGGTGGGGTTTAGGCGCTGCGTGGGGTCAGGCGCTGTATTTGCCCGGTGTTTGCACAGTGCCCTGAACAGCTGTCCGCGCGGGGCCGTACTCGACTGTGGTACGGGTCTCGCACGGAAGGACCTTCGGGTTGTCTCAGGACATGAGTACGCGGCAGGCGGCGAGCACGGTCGAGGGCGGCGAGGAGGAGAGTCCCACGCCCGTGCTCGCGTCCCTCCCGTCCTTCCCCAGATCCCTTCCCCGGCCCTGGGCCATGGCGTCCGCGTGGACCCGGCGATGGCGGGTGGCGCATCCGACCGCCGCGCAGGCGCTGTCCGTCACCGTCACCGTGCTCGCCGCCGTGCTCGTCGTCGCCGCACTGGTGATGCCCAACTCCATGGCCCAGCTGCACCCTCGAAGGTTTCTGCGGATACCCGCGGAGGCCGTGATCGGGGCCGCCGTGCTGATCGCGCTGCCACGGCGGCCGCGGGTGGCGCTGGCCGTGGTGTCCGGGGTGGCGCTGGCCGCGATGACCGTGCTGAACCTGCTCGACGCGGGGTTCAACCAGTACCTCGGCCGCGGCTTCAACGTCGTGCTCGACTGGAGCCTGTTCGGCGACGCGGAGTCGTATCTGGAGGACTCCTACGGCCGTACGGCCACCCTCGTCGCCGTGGCCGGTGTCATCGTCCTCGTGCTGTCGGTCTTCGTGGTGCTGGCGCTGTCCATGGTCCGGCTGAGCAATCTGCTCGCCCGGCACCCCGCCACGGCGACCCGGGGCACGCTGGTCGCCGGGGTCGCCTGGATCACCTGCTCCTCGCTCGGCCTCCAGCTGTCCGGCGTGCCGCTCGCCGCCGACAGCACCGCGAACGCCCTGAAGGACCAGGCCCACCGGATCTCCGACACGCTCAAGGACGAGGCGGAGTTCCGGAAGGTGGCCAGGGTCGACGCCTTCGGGAACACGCCGGGCAGCCAGCTGGTCCCGGATCTGCGGGGCAAGGACATGGTCTTCACGTTCATCGAGAGCTACGGCCGTAGCGCCGTCGAGGACCCGATCATGGGGCCCGGTGTCGACGCCACCCTCGACGCCCGCACCCAGGCGCTGGCCAAGGCCGGCTTCCACGCCAAGAGCGGCTGGCTGACCTCGGCGACCTACGGCGGCAGCAGCTGGCTCGGGCACTCCACCACCATGTCGGGCCTGTGGATCAGCAACCAGCAGCGCTACCGCACGGTCATGGCGAGCGACCACATGAGCCTGACCGACGCGTTCAAGAAGACCGGCGCCTTCGACACGGTCGGGGTCATGCCGGGTGTGCAGAAGGCGTGGCCGGAGCAGAAGTGGTACGGCCTCGACAAGGTCTACAACGCCTTCCAACTCGGCTACAAGGGACCGAAGTTCAGCTGGTCGACCATGCCGGACCAGTACACCCTCCAGCAGTTCCAGAACCGGGTGCACAGCAAGCAGCCCGCCGACGGCAAGTCACGGATGTCGTTGCTCATCCTGACCTCCAGCCACACGCCCTGGGCGCCGATCCCGAAGATGGTCGGCTGGGACCAGCTGGGCGACGGCTCCGTCTTCAACGGCATAGAGAAGGCGGGCCACCCGTCCTCCTACACCCTCACCGACGACACGCACACCAAGGAGGAGTACGGCAAGTCCGTCCAGTACACGGTGACGGCGCTGACCGAGTGGCTGGAGCGGTACGGCACGAAGGACACCGTGCTGGTCTTCCTCGGCGACCACCAGCCGAACGCCCACGCCAGCGGCAACCATGCCAGCCGTGACGTACCGATCTCGATCGTCGCCAAGGACCCCACGGTGCTGGACAAGATCGCGAGCTGGGGCTGGACCGACGGCCTGCGCCCCGCGCACACGGCACCGGTCTGGAAGATGAGCGCGTTCCGCGACCGCTTCCTGACGGCGTTCGGCTCGACGCCGCATCCGAAGAAGAACTGATCAGCCGCCGGAGGTGTCGAGTTCGGCGTCCTCGCTCACGCCCGCGCAGTCGTACGGGTCCTTCAGCCAGCCGTCCGGCAGCACCACCCGGTTGTTGCCGGACGTACGGCCACGCGGACCGTCGGCGCCGAGCGGCCAGGCCTGGTCGAGGTCCAGCTCGTCCAGCCCGGCCCGCAGTTCTTCCAGCGAGGACGTGATCGCGAGTCGCTTACGCATCTCGGAGCCGACCGCGAACCCCTTCAGATACCAGGCGACGTGCTTGCGGAAGTCGACCACGCCCTTGGACTCGTCCCCGAGCCACTCCCCGAGCAGGGTCGCGTGCCGGACCATGACGTCGGCCACCTCGCGGAGAGTCGGACGGGCCGCATCGTGCGGACGCCCCTCGAACGCCGCCACCAGGTCCGCGAACAGCCACGGCCGCCCCAGGCAGCCGCGCCCCACGACCACTCCGTCGCAGCCGGTCTCGCGGACCATCCGCAGCGCGTCCCCGGCCGACCAGATGTCGCCGTTGCCGAGGACGGGGATCTCCGGGACGTGCTCCTTGAGGCGGGCGATGGCCTCCCAGTCCGCCGTGCCGCCGTAGTGCTGGGCGGCCGTACGGCCGTGCAGGGCGATGGCCGTCACCCCCTCCTCGACGGCGATGCGGCCGGCGTCGAGGTAGGTGATGTGGTCGTCGTCGATGCCCTTGCGCATCTTCATCGTCACCGGCAGGTCACCGGCGCCGCTCACTGCCTCCCGGAGAATCGCCCGCAGCAGGTTGCGCTTGTACGGCAGGGCCGAGCCGCCGCCCTTGCGGGTCACCTTCGGGACCGGGCAGCCGAAGTTCAGGTCGATGTGGTCGGCCAGGTCCTCCTCCGCGATCATGCGGACGGCCTTGCCGACGGTGGCCGGGTCGACGCCGTACAGCTGGATCGAGCGCGGCTGCTCGCTCGCGTCGAACCTGATCAGCTGCATGGTCTTCTCGTTGCGCTCGACCAGCGCCCGGGTCGTGATCATCTCGCTGACGAACAATCCCTTGCCGCCGGAGAACTCCCTGCACAGCGTGCGGAAGGGCGCGTTGGTGATGCCCGCCATGGGTGCGAGCACGACCGGCGGCGTCACGGCGTGCGGGCCGATGGAGAGCGGGTGGGACATCAGACGACTCCGGGACGGATCTACGACACGGGGACACAGGGCAAGCACCCATTGTCCCTCACTCCGCCGCCGCCTCGGCCAGCCGCTCCAGCCGCTCCTCGCTGTCCTCGTCGGCGGGGACGTACGCCACCACCCGCTGGGCGGGTGCCTGCGGGGCCAGCCACATGTTCCGGTGCTCCAGCCGGATCAGCCCGACCACCGGGTGCAGATAGCGCTTGACGTGCGGGGACATCGGCGCGACCTCGTGCCGCTCCCACAGCGCGCGGAACTCCGCGGACGCCCCCAGCAGCCGGTCCAGCTGCTCCGTCCACACCGGCTCGGCCACGTGCTCGGCCATGGCGGCCCGGTATTTCGCGATCAGGTCGCGCAGCATCTCGTCCCGGTCGAGGAAGTCCCGCTTCCAGCGCTCGCTGGTGGTCAGCAGCCACAGGCAGTTCCGGTCGGCCCGGGGCAGCTCGGCGGGGTCGCCGAAGAGCTGGGCGAAGGGGCGGTTGGCGTGGAGGATGTCGTAGCGGGCGTTCTGCAGGGCGGCCGGGTAGGGCGCCAGCCGCTCGACCACCTTGATCGCCGACGTGGCGGCGACCGTGCACTCGGCCTCGGTGCGCGGGTCGGCGGTCCCGGCGAGGGCGAAGAGGTGGGCGCGCTCGGTGGGGTCCATCAGCAGCGCGCGGGCGACGGCGTCCAGCACCTGCGCGGAGACATGGGCGGCGCGGGCCTGCTCGATCCACGTGTACCAGGTCACGCCGACCGCGGAGAGCTGGGCGACCTCCTCCCGGCGCAGTCCCGGGGTGCGGCGGCGCGGGCCGCGCGGCAGGCCGACCTGTTCCGGGGTGACCCGCTCACGGCGGCTGCGCAGGAAGGCGGCCAGCTCCTGGCGCCGTATGTGCTGCTCCCTGGGCCGCTGCTCCCTGAGGTGTTCCGGCGCTGCGATGGTCATGGCATCAAGGGTGCCGTGTGCGCGTACCCCGGTGCCAGGTGGTGCCGATACCTGGATGAACACCGCCTGGTACCCGGCTGGGCGCGAGCGCAGAGTCGGGGGCGTGACCACGACGACTCCACCCACCACGAAGGCGGCGCCCCGCGCGCTCACGCCGCTGGGTCTGTTCACCCTGCTGCTCGGGACCGCGCTGCCGATGATCGACTTCTTCATCGTCAACGTCGCCCTGCCGACGATCGAGCACGATCTGCACGCTCCGCCGGCCACCCTGGAGATGGTGGTGGCCGGGTACGCGGTCGCGTACGCGGTGCTGCTCGTCCTCGGCGGCCGGCTCGGGGACGGCTTCGGCCGGCGGCGGCTGTTCCTGTGGGGGGTGGCCGGGTTCGGGCTGACCTCGCTGGCCTGCGGGCTCGCGCCGGGCGCGTGGTGGCTGGTGGCGGCGCGGGTGGCGCAGGGTGCCGCGTCGGCGGCGCTGCTGCCGCAGGTGCTGGCCACGTTGCACGCGACGACGTCCGGCGAGCGGCGGGCCCGCGCGGTCGCTCTGTACGGCTCGGTCGGCGGGGTGTCCGTCGTGCTCGGGCAGGTGCTCGGCGGGGTGCTGGTGGCGGCCGATCTCGCGGGCACGGGCTGGCGGGCGGTGTTCCTCGTGAACGTGCCGGTGGCGCTCGCGGCGCTGGTCTGTGCGGTGCGGGTGGTGCCGGACAGCCTGGCGGAGCGGCCGGCGCGCGGCGATCTCGCCGGTACGGCGCTGCTGGCGGCGACGCTGACGGCGCTGCTGCTGCCGCTGACCGAGGGCCGGGCGACGGGCTGGCCGCTGTGGTCGGTGCTGCTGCTGGCCTCGGCACCGGTGCTCGCGGCCGTCTTCCACGGCGTGGAGCGGCGGGCCGAACGGGACGGAGGGAGCCCTTTGCTTCCGCCGTCCCTGCTGGCCTCCGCGGAGGTGCGCCGGGGGCTTCTGCTGGGGCTGCCGGTGTTCACCGGCTTCGCGGGCTGGATGTTCGTGAGTGCGGTGACCCTCCAACAGGGCCTGGGATACGGGGCGTTGAGGGCGGGGCTGACGCTGGTGCCGATGGGGGTGGCGCAGTTCGCCGCGTCGATGCTGGCGCCCCGGGTGGTACGGCGGTTCGGCGGGCGGACGGTGACGCTGGCGGCGGTGGTGCACATCGCGGGGCTGGCGACCGTGACGGCGACCGCGCTGCTGGGGCGCTGGCCGCACCTGAGCCCGCCGGTCCTCGCCCCCGGCCTGGTCCTGTGCGGTCTCGGCCAGGGCCTCCAGCTCCCCCTCTACTACCGGATCCTGCTGGCCGCGATTCCGGCGCGGCTGGCCGGTACGGGCAGCGGGCTGGCGGCCACGCTCCAGCAGTCGTGCCTGGCGGTCGGGGTCGCGACGCTCGGCTCGCTGTTCCTGTCCCTCGCTCCCGGTCTGGGCATGCGGGAGGCGCTGGCGGTGGTGCTGGCGGTGCAGGCGGCGGGGTTGCTGGGGCTGGGGTGGCTCGGTCTGCGGCTGCCCCGGGTACCGGGGTGAGTCCGGGGGGCTCCGCTTTTCGGATCGCAAAGATCATGCAGCAGTCATTAGTTAGACGCACTATTGAAATCGGCGTACGATGGGATCCATGCCCGAGCTCAGCCAGCGCCGCCGTCTGCTCGTGCTCGCGATCTGCTGCATGAGCCTGCTGATCGTGAGCCTCGACAACACCGTGCTGAACGTGGCACTGCCCGCCATGCAGCGCGACCTGCACGCCACGACCTCCGGTCTGCAGTGGACGATCGACGCCTACACGCTGGTGCTCGCGTCGCTGCTGATGCTCGCGGGCTCGACGGCCGACCGCATCGGCCGCAAGAAGGTCTTCATGGCGGGCCTGGTGATCTTCACCATCGGCTCCGTGCTCTGCTCGCTGGCGCCGAGCCTCTCCCTGCTGATCGTCTTCCGGATGGTGCAGGCGGTGGGCGGCTCGATGCTCAACCCGGTCGCCATGTCGATCATCACCAACACCTTCACGGACGCCCGTGAGCGGGCCCGTGCGATCGGTGTCTGGGGTGCGGTGGTCGGCATATCCATGGCGGCCGGCCCGCTGGTCGGCGGCCTGCTCGTGCAGTCCGTGAGCTGGCGCTCGATCTTCTGGATCAACCTCCCGGTCGGCCTCGCCGCGCTCCTGCTCACCCTCCGCTTCGTCCCGGAGTCCCGCGCCCCCAAGGGCCGCCGGCCCGACCCGGTCGGCCAGCTCCTGGTCATCGCCCTGTTCGGCGCGCTGACGTACTCGATCATCGAGGCACCGGACTCGGGCGCGGCCGCGGTGGCGCCCTTCGTCGCGATCGCCGCCGTGGCCCTGTCGGCCCTGCTGTGGTACGAGTCCCGCCGCATCGAACCCCTCATCGACCTGCGCTTCTTCCGCTCGGCGCCGTTCAGCGGGGCCACGGTGATCGCGGTCGGCTCGTTCGCGGCGCTGGGCGGCTTCCTGTTCCTGTCGACCCTGTACCTGCAGAACGTCCGCGGCCTGGACGCCCTGCACGCGGGCCTGTGGATGCTCCCGATGGCCGCGCCGACCTTCCTGTGCGCGCCCGTCTCCGGCCGCCTGGTCGGCAGCCGCGGCCCCCGCCTGCCCCTGCTGATCGCGGGTACGGCGATGACGGCGAGCGGTGTCCTCTTCGCCGCCTTCGACGCGGAGACCTCGGACGTCACCCGCTTCCTCGGCTACGTCCTGTTCGGCATCGGCTTCGGCTTCGTGAACGCGCCGATCACCAACACGGCCGTCTCGGGCATGCCGCGCGCCCAGGCCGGGGTCGCCGCCGCGGTCGCCTCCACCAGCAGGCAGCTGGGCCAGACCCTCGGCGTCGCGGTGATCGGCTCCGTCCTGGCCTCCGGCATCGGCGCGGCCTCGTACCACCAGGCCTTCGTCCCGGCGGCCCGCCCCGGCTGGTGGATCCTCACGGGGTGCGGACTGGCCGTGCTGGTGCTCGGGCTGCTCACGAGCGGGCGGTGGGCCCGTGCCACGGCGGACCGTGCGGCGCGGACCCTGCAGGCACCGGAGATCCGTGAGCCGGTGAACGCGGGCTGAGCGCTCCGCTCGAAGTGCCGCGATGCGCCGTCAGCCGCCTGCGGCACCGTCGTGGCTGGTCGCTCCCCCAAGCTCTCGACTTCGTTCGAGCAGGGAGGTACCCCCATCGCGGCGGAGCCGCACATCGAGCACAGCCCCGCGCCCCTTCAGGGCGCCGCCGAACCGCAGCGGACTTCACCCAACCTGCTCAGCCGGCCGGTACCGGCGCGCAGGCCAGCTCGTACAGCTTCTCCAGCCGCTCCCGGGTCTGCTCGTCCTTCGCCGTGTACGTCACCATCCGGGCGCCCGCCTCGGGGCCGAGCCACAGGTCGGTGTGTTCCAGGCTGAGGTGACCGACGTGGGGGTGGCGGAACTCCTTGGTCTTGCTGCGGGCGCCGAGGACCTCGTAGCGCTCCCAGTGCTCGCGAAACGCCGGGGACACCGACTCCAGGCGCTTGATGAGCATCTTCCAGGCCGGTTCGCCGAGGTGGCCGGCGAGGGCGGCGCGCAGCCGGGCGGCCATCATGCGCTGAGTCTCCTCCAGGTGGACGATCGTCTCCTGCCAGTCCTTGTTCGTGTAGACAAGGAGCATGCAGTTGCGGTCCTCCGGCGGGATCGCGTCCAGGTCGCCGAAGAGGCGGGCGTAGGGGCGGTTGTAGGCGAGGATGTCGTAGCGGCTGTTCTGGATGCAGGCCGGGACCGGCTCCAGCCGGCGCAGCATCTCGCGCAGTGCCGGGGTGACGCTCGGGCAGCTCGCGGCGGGGGTCGGATCGGTCGCTCCGGCCAGCTGGAAGAGATGGGCACGCTCGCTGGCGTCCAGCATCAGGGTGCGGGCGAGGGCGTCCAGGACCTGCACCGAGACCTGGATGTCCCGGGCCTGCTCCAGCCACGTGTACCAGGTCACCCCGACCGCGGAGAGGTGGGCGACCTCCTCTCGGCGCAGTCCGGGCGTGCGGCGCCGGGCCCCGCGTGGCAGGCCGACCTGCTCGGGGGTGATGCGCTCGCGGCGGCTGCGCAGGAACGCGGCCAGCTCGTGCCGGCGGATCTCGGCGCCCCGGGACGGCTGCGCTGCGGTGGTCGCCCTGTCCGTGGCCGTGGTCGTCATGGGTCCAGGGTGCCGTGTTCGTCATCCTGTTGCCAGGTACTTCTGCTACCAGGATGAAGAGACTCTGGTACCAGTCTTGGCGGCGGCGCAGGCTCGGGGACATGAGTGAGACCGTCACCACCCGGGCCGTCCGTACGACGGCCGCGCCGCCCGCACTCGGCGGGCTCGGGCTGTTCACCGTCCTGCTGGCCGCGGCGCTGCCGCTGATCGACTTCTTCATCGTCAATGTCGCCCTGCCGACCATCGGCCGCGATCTCGCTGCGAGCGAGGCCGTGCTGGAGCTGGTCGTCGCCGGGTACGGCGTCGCGTACGCCGTGCTGCTCGTGCTCGGCGGGCGGCTCGGGGACCTGTTCGGGCGGCGCCGGCTGTTCCTCGGCGGGATGGCCGCGTTCGGGCTGACCTCGCTGGCCTGCGGGCTGGCGCCCGACGCCTGGACCCTGGTGGCGGCGCGGATCGCGCAGGGCGCCGCGGCCGCCGCGATGCTGCCGCAGGTGCTCGCCACCATCCAGGCCACCACAAGCGGTGCGCGCCGCGCGAAGGCCATGAGTCTGTACGGGGCGACCGCCGGACTCGCCATGGTGGCCGGGCAGATACTCGGCGGGGTCCTCGTCGCCGCCGACATCGCCGGGACCGGCTGGCGATCGGTGTTCCTCGTCAACGTGCCGGTCGTCGTGGTGGGGTACGTCCTCGCCCTGCGCGTCGTACCGGAGACCCGCTCGCAGCGTCCCGAGCCCGTCGACGGCCCCGGCACCGTGCTGCTCGCGGTGTCCCTGCTGACGCTGCTCGCCCCGCTCACCGAGGGCCGGGCGGCGGGCTGGCCGCTGTGGACGTGGCTGTCGCTGGCCGCGTTCCCGTTCGCCGCCGGTGCGTTCTGGGCGGTGGAGCGGCGGGCCGACCGGGCGGGCCGGACCCCGCTGGTGCCGCCGAGCCTGCTGGCGCTGGTCTCGCTGCGGCGCGGTCTGCTGCTGATCCTGCCGTTCTCCATCGGCTTCAGCGGCTTCATGTTCGTCATCGCGCTGGCGCTGCAGGAGGGCGCCCGGCTCGGTCCGGTGCCGGCCGGACTCGCGCTCGCGCCGATGGCCGTGGCGTTCCTGTTCGTCTCGCTCGCCGGGCCCCGGCTGATCGCCCGGCACGGGACCCGGGTGATCACGGTCGGGTCCGCGGTCCAGGGCGTGGGTGTGCTGCTGATCGTGCTGACCGTGTGGCGTGACTGGCCGCACCTGGGCTTCGTCTCGCTGCTGCCGGGCGTGGCCGTGGCCGGTGCCGGGCAGGCGCTCCAACTGCCCAATGTGATGCGGATCGTGCTGTCCGAGGTGCCGTCGGCCCGCGCCGGGGTCGGCAGCGGTGTGATGGTCACCACTCAGCAGTCCTCGCTCGCCCTGGGCGTGGCCACCCTGGGCACCCTGTTCCTCACCCTCGTACCGCACCAGGGCATGCGGGACGCCCTGGTCACGACGCTGCTGGTGCAGCTGGCCGGGGTCGTGCTGACGGGCCTGCTGAGCCTGCGGCTGCCGCGCGAGGTCCGCTGAGCTCCGGGCAGCTCGGCCAACCGCCGGTGTATCTCCCCCTGTTGATGTTCGTTGTGCTGCACACTCCCTCCGGTCGGGATGTGGCGGGGCGCGAGGAGGCGTGATGGCGCGGGGCAGCAGTACGAGCAAGGTCAGCCGCTGGGACCGGCACGGCCGGGAGCACGTCGTACGGGTGGAGCGCACCGGAGTGCAGCGCGTGATCCGGTGCGACACCTGCGGCTGGCGCCGGAGCGCGCAGTTCCTGCCCTGGCTGAAGGCCGAGGAGCATCTGACCGAGGCCCACCAGGCGACGGTCGACCCGGCGACCCTGCCGCGGTGACCCTCGGTGACCATTCATGAGCGCTCAGGTAAGAAACAGGCAAAGGCAGCGCCAGGGAAAACGTTGTCCTACCTGCGGATTCACCGAAATCCGTAGACATTTCAACGGATTTCGACATGCCGCGCCGCCGGACTCGGGCCAGCCTGGATGTCGCGAGCAGGCCTGAACGGTCCCGCTCGCGACCAGGGGGGAACTCCCACCAACAGGAGACCCACATGAGCTTCAACCGGAGCCGTCGCGCCCGAGCGCTCGCCGCCGGCACCCTGTCCGCCGCGCTGCTGTCGACCGGTACGGCCGGAGCCCTCGCCGCGAACGCAAAACCGAGTCCCACGCCCTCGATGACCGCGTCGCCGTCGACGACCGCGTCGCACAAGCCCGTGCCCATGCCGACGTCCACCATGGCTTCGATCAGCCTCACGGCGAAGCCGACCTCGGCGAAGGTCGGACAGACCGTGGTGTTCCGCGGCCGCACCAAGGGCCTGAAGGTCGGCTCCCCGCTGCTGCTCCAGCACCTGAAGAACGGCAAGTGGGTCGCCCTGGGCGCCACCGGCAAGGTGAAGACGGGCAGTTCGTTCGCCATCTCCACCACGTTCAAGACCAAGGGCACCGAAACGGTGCGGGTCGCGAGCCTGAGCCGGGCCGGCAAGGTCGGCAAGGTCATCTCGAACACCGTCACGGTGACGGTGAGCTGAGCCCCCTCAGCAGCAGGTCCACGACGGCCGTGAACTCCTCGTCCACGCCCGGGCGGATCCACTCCCGGGCGTGACAGGGGTCATGGAAACGGCCGGTGGCCTGGAAGACGGCACGAGCCGCGGCGGCCGGGTCGGACACCTCGAAGGTGCCCGACCCGGCCCCTGCCGTGATGATCCGGGTCAGCTGTCCGGTCAGGTCGGCGATGTGCTCGCCGACCGCCGCGCCGTTCTCGTCCGCCAGCACCGTGTACGTCGCGAACAGCTCGGGGTCGTCACCCGCCTTGTGCCGCTTGGCCTCGAACAGCGCCGCGAGCCACGCCCGCAGCCGCTCCTCCGGACTTCCGCCCGTCTCCACGATCCCGGCGAGCCTCTCGGACGTCCGGTCCAGCCAGCGCTTGGTGACCGCCTCGCGCAGCGCCGCCTTGGTGCGGAAGTGCCGGTAGACACTGCCATGGCTGACGCCGAGCGCGCGCGCCACGTCGACCACCGTGGCCTTGGCCGGACCGTGCCGGCGCAGCACCTCCTCGGTGGCTTCGAGGATGCGCTCGGCGGTCAGGGTCTCGCTGGTCGGTGCCATGTCATAGACCGTACGTCATGGTCGGAACCCGCCGGCCCGCTCAGCGCTCGCTGTCGAGCGTGGCCATCTGCGCGGTGGGGTAGCGGTCGCCGGCCGCCGCGTCCGCCGGTACGGCCTCCTCGATCGCCGCCAGGTCGGCCGCGTCCAGGGTGACGTCCAGCGCGCCGAGCGACTCGCTCAGCCGCTCGCGGGTACGGGCACCGACGAGCGGCACGATGTCCGTGTTGTGCCGAGGGCCCTGGGCCAGCACCCAGGCGATGGCGGTCTGGGCGACCGTCGCGCCCTTCTGCTCGGCGATCTTGCGCAGGGCCTCGACCAGGTTCAGGTTGTGCTGGAGGTTCTCGCCCTGGAAGCGGGGCGAGTGGGCGCGGAAGTCGTTCGCGGCCAGCTGCCGGTCCTGGGTGAAGTGGCCGGAGATCAGGCCTCGGGAGAGCACGCCGTACGCCGTGATCCCGATGCCCAGCTCGCGGACGGTCGGCAGGATCTCCTGCTCGATGCCCCGGCTGATCAGCGAGTACTCGATCTGCAGGTCGGCGATCGGGGCGGTGGCGGCGGCCCGGCGGATGGTGTCGGCGCCGACCTCGCTGAGGCCGATGTGCCGGACGTACCCCTTCTCGATGAGTTCCGCGATCGCGCCGACGGTCTCCTCGATGGGGACGTCCGGGTCGAGGCGGGCGATCCGGTAGACGTCGATGTGGTCGACGCCGAGGCGCTGCAGGGAGTAGGCGGCGAAGTTCTGCACGGCGGCGGGACGGCCGTCGTAGCCGATCCAGTTGCCCTCCGGGCCGCGCAGGGCGCCGAACTTCACGCTGGTCAGGGCCTTCTCGCGCAGGGCGGCCGGGGCGCTGCGCAGGGCCTCGCCGATCAGCATCTCGTTGTGCCCCATGGCGTAGAAGTCGCCGGTGTCGAGGAGCGTGACGCCCGCCTCCAGGGCGGCGTGGATGGTCGCGATCGACTCCGCGCGGTCGGCGTCGCCGTACAGCGCGGACATGCCCATGCAGCCGAGGCCGAGGGCGGAGACGGCAGGACCGGTGGTGCCGAGGTTTCGGGTTCGCATCGTCATGCCTTCACCTTGCCATGACGGATGACAGATTTCAATATCTGTCACTCCAACTTTGTCATCCGCAGGGCACACAAAGCCGGGCGAGCTGAACGGATTCAGCTCGCCCGGCTTCCGGTGCGGTGTGACCAGGCGGACTAGGCGCCGATGAGGCGCTGGGCGAGGTACCCCTCGATCTGGTCCAGCGACACGCGCTCCTGCTTCATCGAGTCACGCTCACGCACGGTGACGGCGTTGTCCTCAAGCGTGTCGAAGTCGACGGTCACGCAGTACGGCGTACCGATCTCGTCCTGGCGGCGGTAACGGCGGCCGATGGCACCGGCGTCGTCGAACTCGATGTTCCAGTTCTGGCGGAGGGACTGGGCCAGACCCTTGGCCTTCGGGGACAGCTCGGGGTTGCGGGACAGCGGCAGGACCGCGACCTTCACCGGGGCCAGGCGGTGGTCCAGGCGCAGCACCGTGCGCTTCTCCATCTTGCCCTTGGCGTTCGGCGCCTCGTCCTCGACGTAGGCGTCGAGCAGGAACGCCAGCATCGCGCGGCCGACACCCGCCGCCGGCTCGATGACGTACGGCGTCCAGCGCTCCTGGGCCTCCTGGTCGTAGTAGGCGAGGTCCTGGCCGGAGGCCTTGGAGTGGGCGCCGAGGTCGTAGTCGGTCCGGTTGGCGACACCCTCCAGCTCGCCCCACTCGCTGCCGCCGAACTGGAAGCGGTACTCGATGTCAGCGGTGCGCTTGGAGTAGTGGGAGAGCTTCTCCTTCGGGTGCTCGTACCACCGCATGTTCTCCTCGCGCAGGCCCAGGCCGGTGTACCAGTTCCAGCGCTGCTCCATCCAGTACTCCTGCCACTTCTCGTCCTCGCCCGGCTTGACGAAGAACTCCATCTCCATCTGCTCGAACTCACGGGTGCGGAAGATGAAGTTGCCCGGCGTGATCTCGTTGCGGAACGACTTGCCCATCTGGGCGATGCCGAACGGCGGCTTGCGGCGCGAAGTGGTCTGCACCTGGGCGAAGTTGGTGAAGATGCCCTGGGCGGTCTCGGGGCGCAGGTACGCGACCGAGCCGGTGTCCTGGGTGGGGCCGAGGTGCGTCGACAGCAGACCCGAGAACTGCTTGGGCTCGGTGAACTGGCCCTTGTTGCCGCAGTTCGGGCAGTTGACGTCGGCGAGGCCGTTCGCCGGGGCGTGGCCCTTCTTCTCCTCGTACGCCTCTTCCAGGTGGTCCGCGCGGAACCGCTTGTGACACGCGGTGCACTCGGTCAGCGGGTCCGTGAAGGTGGCGACGTGGCCGGAGGCGACCCAGACCTCGGGGGCCAGGATGACGGACGAGTCGATACCGACCACGTCCTCGCGCGACGTCACCATGTAGCGCCACCACTGGCGCTTGATGTTCTCCTTGAGCTCGACACCCAGCGGTCCGTAGTCCCAGGCGGCACGCTGTCCGCCGTAGATCTCACTGCACGGGAAAACGAAGCCACGGCGCTTGCTCAGGCTGACGATGGTGTCGATCTTGTCGGCGGCCACGGTGCTCTCTTCATTAACGACGACGGGCGTTGAAGCGAGATGCTTCCAGCGAATGATTCAGGGTACCGGCGGGGACTCCCCCTCAACCAAATCGGTACCGCTCAGCAGGCTTGTTGACAACGGTTTCCATATTTGTTGAAAATGACTGTCATGAACGTACGACGCCTCATACCCGCCGCCGCGATCACCGCCGTGACCGCCCTCGGCCTCGGCACCCTCACCGCCTGCTCCGGCGACAAGGCGGAGGCGGCGAACTCCGGCAGGCTCGACGTCGTCGCGTCCTTCTATCCCATGGCCTTCCTGGCCGAGCAGATCGGCGGCGGGCACGTCCACGTCACCAGTCTCACCTCCCCCGGCCAGGAGCCCCACGACCTGGAGATCAGCCCGAAGCAGATCGCGCAGCTCCAGGACTCCGACGCGGTCCTGTACCTGAAGAACCTCCAGCCCTCCGTCGACGACGCGGTGGCCCAGTCCCCGGTCAAGACCAAGATCGACGCGGCCTCCCTGACCACGCTGGAGGAGCACGGCAACGAGGTCGGCGGACACGCGGCCGCGCACGACACCCACACCGGCGAGGAGTCCGGCGGCAAGGACCCGCACCTCTGGCTCGACCCGGTCCGCTACGCCCAGGTCGCACAGGGCGTCGGCGCCGCCTTCGAGAAGGCGGACCCCAAGCACGCGGCCGACTACAAGACGAACACCGCGGCCCTGGTGAAGCGGCTGAACGACCTGGACCGGCAGTTCAAGGACGGCCTGGCGAACACGAAGACCAAGGTCTTCATCACCACCCACGCCGCCTTCGGCTACCTCGCCGAGCGCTACGGCCTGACCGAGGAGGCCATCAACGGCCTCGACCCCGAGTCGGAGCCCAGCGCCGCCCGGGTCAGGGACCTGGAGACGATGGCCAAGGCCGACGGCGTCAGCACCGTCTTCTACGAGACGCTCGTCAGCGACAAGACCGCCAAGACCATCGCGGGTGACGCGGGCCTGAAGACCGACGTACTGGACCCGATCGAGGGCATCACCGCCAAGTCCCGCGGCAAGGACTACTTCTCCGTCCAGGAAGCCAACCTCAAGGCCCTCCAGCAGGCGCTGGGCGCGAAATGACAGGGGACGAGATGACCAGTGAGCCCGTCATAGCCCTGCGCCGGGTCACCGCCGAACTCGGCGCGCGCCCCGTGCTGCGCGGCATCGACCTCACCGTCGGCCGCGGCGAGGTCGTCGCGCTGCTCGGCGCCAACGGCTCCGGCAAGTCGACCGCGATCCGCACGATCATCGGCCAGGTGCCGACGAGCGGCGGCACGATCGAGCTGTTCGGCACCCCGCGCCGCGCCTTCCGCCAGTGGGCGCGCGTGGGCTACGTACCGCAGCGCACGACGGCCGCGGGCGGGGTCCCGGCGACGGTCACCGAGATCGTCTCCTCGGGCCGGCTCTCCCGCACCCGCTTCGGCGTCTTCCGCAGGGCCGACCGGGAGGCCGTACGGCGGGCCCTGGAGCTGGTCGGCATGGCCGACCGGGCCAAGGACTCGGTGAACGCCCTCTCCGGCGGCCAGCACCAGCGCGTGCTGATCGCCCGCGCCCTGGTCGCCGAGCCCGAGCTGCTGATCATGGACGAGCCGATGGCGGGCGTCGACCTGGCCAGCCAGGAGATCCTCGCCCGGACACTGAAGGACCAGGTCGCGGCCGGTACGACGGTCCTGCTCGTGCTGCACGAGCTGGGCCCGCTGGAGCCCCTGATCGACCGGGCGGTCGTCCTCAGGGACGGCTGCGTGCTCCACGACGGCCCGCCGCCGCAAGCACTGGGCCAGCACGCCCTGCCCGGCCACGACCACGTACACCCGCACGCACCGACGGGTTCCGAATCTCTGCGGACGGGGCTGCTGAGCTGATGGACTTCCTGAACTACGCCTTCATGCAGCGGGCGCTGCTCGCCGCCGTCCTGGTCGGCATCACCGCCCCCGCCGTCGGGATCTACCTGGTCCAGCGCCGCCAGGCCCTGATGGGCGACGGCATCGGGCACGTGGCCATGACGGGCGTCGGCCTCGGCTTCCTGCTCTCCACCTCCCCGGTGTGGATGGCGACGGCCGTGTCCGTCCTCGGCGCGGTCCTGATGGAGCTGATCCGCTGGTACGGCAGGACGCGCGGCGACATCGCCCTCGCCATGCTCTTCTACGGCGGCATGGCCGGCGGCGTGATGTTCATCAACCTCGCGCCCGGCGGCTCCAACGCGAACCTCACGTCGTACCTGTTCGGCTCGTTGTCGACGGTGTCGCAGTCGGACGTCGTCTCGATCTGTCTGCTGGCCGCGTTCGTGGTGCTGGTCACCCTCGGCCTGCGCCGCCAGCTGTTCGCGGTGAGCCAGGACGAGGAGTTCGCCCGGGTCACGGGCCTGCCGGTGCGCGCGCTGAACCTGCTGACGGCGGTGACGGCGGCGGTGACGGTGACCGTCGCCATGCGCGTGGTCGGCCTGCTGCTGGTGTCCGCGCTGATGGTCGTGCCGGTGGCGGCGGCCCAGCAGCTCACCCGCAGCTTCACCGCCACGTTCGTGATCGCCGTCGCGATCGGGATCGCCGTGACCGTCAGCGGCACGATCACCTCGTACTACCAGGACGTGCCGCCCGGTGCGACGATCGTCCTGCTGACCATCGCCGCGTTCATCGCGCTGACCGCGCTGGCCACCCCGCTGGCCCGCCGACGCGCCCGCGCGGCGGCCCTGACCGGGCCCGCCGGGGACCCGGCGGAGTGCACGATTCCGGCCACGGTTCCGGGCGCGATTCCGGGTGCCGTTCCGGGTGCGAGAGGCGCCGGGGACGAGGTCGGCGTCTGACCGCTGTCAGTCCGGGCTGGCACAATGGCCGCCCGGGCAGAAGCGAGACGTGAGGAGACGACGGTGACGACCGCTGGACCGCCCGTGAAGGGCCGCGCGACCCGACAGCGTGCAGCCGTGGCGGCGTGCCTGAACGAGGTCGACGAGTTCCGCAGCGCGCAGGAACTGCACGACATGCTCAAGCACAAGGGCGACTCGGTCGGGCTGACCACGGTGTACCGCACGCTGCAGTCCCTCGCCGACGCCGGCGAGGTCGACGTCCTGCGCACCTCCGACGGCGAGTCCGTGTACCGCCGCTGCTCCACCGGCGAACACCACCACCACCTCGTGTGCCGCGCCTGCGGCAAGGCGGTGGAGGTGGAGGGTCCGGCCGTGGAGAAGTGGGCCGAGGCGATCGCCGCCGAGCACGGCTACGTCAATGTGGCGCACACAGTGGAGATCTTCGGCACGTGCGCGGAGTGCGCCGCCGGGAGCGGCTGACGTTTCCTAGGCGCGGGTCAGGTGGCGGTCCAGGATCGCACACAGCCGGTCGGCGTCCGCCGGATCGGCCAGCCCGCGCTTGGGCAGCAGGGTCAGACAGCGCGCGTTGCGGTCACCGCTGAACAGGACGAACGCCTCAGGGGTCTCCCGGTACACCGGCCGGGCACCCCAGCCGTGGACAACCGTGGTGTGCTCCGCGCGGATCGTCACCCCGGCGTCCGTCACCGTCGCACGGCACGGCCCGATCAGGTCGGCCACCCGGGCCAGACTGCGCGCCTGTAGCTGGGGCACCAAGGGGAGCCCGACACCGAAGTAGCACATGAGGATCAACGCGAACGGGTCCACCCGACCGGCGGCCAGTCCGGCCGCGGCGATCAACGCGAAGGCGACGAACGCCAGTCCCATCGCCACCGTCATCAGCCTGGCCGACCTGCTGACCTTCCGGCGCGCCCGCACCGCCGACGCGAAGTCCCGCACCTCATGCCGGTAGTCCAGCTCGACCGCCTCCTGGACGGCCTCCCGCCCCATGTCCATGACCATGAGGCGGGATCGTACCGGTAGTGCTCAGGCCTGCTGGTGGCCCTCTATGGCCAGCAGCTCCTCGTTCGGGATCGCCCCGCCGAAGCGCCGGTCGCGGGAGGCGAACTCGATGCAGGCCCGCCACAGGTCACGCCGGTCGAAGTCCGGCCACAGCACGTGCTGGAAGACCATCTCGGCGTACGCGCTCTGCCAGAGCAGGTAGTTGGAGGTGCGCTGCTCGCCGCTGGGCCGCAGGAAGAGGTCCACGTCCGGCATGTCGGGGTAGTACAGGTACTTCTGGATGGTCTTCTCGCTGACCTTGGCCGGGTCGAGCCGGCCCGCCTTCACGTCCTCGGCCATCGCCTTGGCGGCGTCGGCGAGTTCGGCCCGGCCGCCGTAGTTCATGCAGAAGTACAGGGTGAGCAGATCATTGTCCTTGGTCTGCTCCTGGGCCACCTGGAGTTCCTTGGCGACCGACTTCCACAGCTTGGGCATACGGCCCACCCAGCGCACCCGGATGCCGAGTTCGTCGAGCTGGTCCCGCGTCTTGCGGATGAAGTCGCGGTTGAAGTTCATCAGGAAGCGGACCTCGTCGGGCGAGCGCTTCCAGTTCTCGGTGGAGAAGGCGTACAGGGAGATGTTGCGGACGCCGACCTCGATCGAGCCCTGGAGCACGTCCAGCACCCGCTCGGCGCCGACCTTGTGCCCCTCGGTCCTGGGCAGCCCCCGCTCCTTCGCCCACCGCCCGTTGCCGTCCATGACGATGGCCACGTGGTTCGGCACCAGCTCGCCGGGCAGCTTCGGCGCACGGGCACCCGACGGGTGCGGCTCCGGCGCCTTGTACTCGCGACGCTGGCGCCCCAGGATCCCGCGTACGACCATGTGCTTCTCGTCTCCCTCTTACTTCTCGACGTACCTGAGCGACCGCAGCCCGCGCTCCAGATGCCAGTGCAGGTAGGCGGACACCAGCCCGCTGCCCTCCCGGACGTACCGCGCCTCGCACGCGTCGGCCGTCTCCCAGTCTCCCGTAAGCAAGGCGCCGAGGAGTACCAGAGTCTGCGGCGAGGGTACGACGCTACCGGGCACCCGGCAGTCGACGCAGACGGAGCCGCCGGAGGCCACGGAGAAGAACCGGTTGGGGCCGGGCATACCGCACTTCGCGCAATCGCCGAAGCTGGGCGCGTACCCGTTGACGGCGAGGGAGCGCAGCAGAAAGGCGTCGAGGACGAGATGGGGGGCGTGCTCGCCCCGGGCGAGCGTCCGTAGGCCGCCGACGAGCAGCAGATACTGCTGTACGGCGGGCTCGCCCTCGTGGTCGGTGAACCGCTCGGCGGTCTCCAGCATGGCGGTGCCGGCGGTGTACCGCGCGTAGTCGGTCACGATCCCGGCACCGTACGCGGCGATGGTCTCACTCTGCGTGCACAACGGCAGCCCGCGCCCGACCAGCTCGCTGCCGCGCGCGAAGAACTGCACGTCGACGTGGGAGAACGGCTCCAGCCGCGCCCCGAACTTCGACTTGGTCCGCCGCACCCCGCGCGCCACGGCCCGTACCCGGCCGTGACCGCGCGTGAGGATGGTGATGATCCGGTCCGCCTCACCCAGCTTCTGGGTGCGCAGCACGATGCCGTCGTCGCGGAACAGACTCATGCCGTCCATTCTCGCGCACGGGTACCGCTGCGCTGCCCGTCCGGGTGAAAACCACCGGCCTTCCGTTCCGCAGCCGCTGCTGGAAGGCGGACGCGGTGTGCGGCGGGTCGATGCCGGGCTGCTCGGCCGCGTCATGCCCTGGACACCGCTACCGCTGCCACCATCCTGTGGAGGAGGATCGGTCCACGATCTGGCCCGACAGAGTCTGCGCCAGAGCCTGCTTCAGGAGCCCTGAATGACGTTCCCCGCCCCGCTCACCGGTGTCGTCCCGCCCGTCTGCACGCCCCTGACGCCGGACCGCGAGGTGGATGTGCCCTCGCTGCTCAGGCTGGTCGACCATCTCGTGGACGGCGGGGTGCACGGGCTGTTCCTGCTCGGGTCAACCTCGGAGGCGGCGTTTCTGACGGACCGGCAGCGCAGACTGGTGGTGGAGGCGGTGACCGGGCACATCGGCGGCCAGCTGCCGGTCCTCGCGGGGGCCATCGACATGACCACGCCCCGCGTCCTGGAGCACGTCACGGCGGTGACGGCGGCCGGTGCGGAGGCGGTGGTCGTCACCGCGCCCTTCTACACCCGCACCCACCGCTCGGAGATCGTCCACCACTACCGCCGGATCGCCGCCGCGAGCCCGGTTCCGGTCATCGCCTACGACATCCCGATGGCCGTGCACACCAAGCTCCCCGCCGACCTGGTGCTGGGCCTGGCCGCCGACGGGGTGCTGGCCGGGCTCAAGGACTCCAGCGGGGACCTGGGCGCCTTCCGGGAGGTCGTCACCGGGGCCCGAGCGCATCCCGGGTTCAGTGTGCTGACCGGCTCCGAGCTGATCGTGGATGCGTCACTGGCGCTGGGCGCGGACGGGTGTGTGCCGGGGCTGGGCAACGTCGACCCGCACGGCTACGTCCGCCTCTACCGCCTGTGCCGAGCGGGTGACCGGGCGGGGGCGCGGGCCGAACAGGAGCGGCTGTGCGCGCTGTTCGGGATGGTCCGGGCCGGTGATCCGGCGCGGATGGGCGGGGGTTCCTCGGCGCTGGGCGCGTTCAAGGCGGCACTGCATCTGCGCGGGATCATCGACTGCCCGGTGACGGCCGAGCCGCAGGTGCCGCTGTCCGGCGAGGAGACCGAGAAGGTCGGCAAGTTCCTGGCGGCGGCCGGGCTTCTGTAGAGCCCGCGACGCCGGGTGATCCGGACGACACCCCCTAGGTCAGGGTGAGCCTGCGGAACTCCAGGGTGTCGTAGCTGTGCGCGGCGCCCGTCTCGTACAGGACGCCGACCGTGGCGGGGCCCAGTTGGACCAGGTCGGAGTAGGCGGCGGGGCGGTGCGTGAGGGTGCGCAGCCTGGTGAAGGTGCGGCCGGCGTCCGTGCTCGACCAGAGCGCCAGGGCCCGGCGGGCGGTCGGCACGGAGGGGGCCGAGAAGAGCAACGGGGCGTCGGGGCCGTGGAGTTGGAGGACGCTGCCCTGGACCACGGGCACGTCGTTCAGGGTCGGCTGGACCGTGTAGGGGCGGTCGAGGGTCCGGCCGCCGTCCCCGGAGTAGGCGTCCAGGCGGTGGCCGGGGGCGGTGCCGTACTGGTCGCGGGCGTTGAAGTAGAGCCTGCCGTCGGGGAGTTGGGTGGCCGTCGTCTCGTTGACGTTGGTCACCCCTCCGGTGGTGGCCGACACGAAGCCCAGGTGCCAGGTGCCGCCGCCGTCGTCGCTGTAGAGCGCGTGGCCGCCGTCGTACCGGGGGCCGGCGCCGGAGGAGCCGGCGGGCGGGGCGACGGAGTGGTTCGCGGGGACGAGGAGGCGGCCGCGGTGCGGGCCCCGGGTGAGGGCCACCGCGTGGCCGGGTCCGGTGGCGTACCAGCGCCAGCCGGGCCGCTTCACCTGGGCCGTGATGTCCTCCGGGGGCGAGAAGCGGCGGCCGTCGTCCCGGCTGCGCTGCACGTACACCCTGCGGTCGGCCTCGCCACGGCTGATCTGGCCCTCCGTCACCTTGCCGCTGTTGCCACAGGTGACGAGCACGACGGCGCCGGTGCGCGGGTCCACGACCGGCGCCGGGTTGCCCCGGGTGTCGCCGTGCCCGGCGGCGACGACGGTCAGCGGGCCCCAGGTGCAGCCGCCGTCGGCCGACCGGCGCAGGACCACATCGATGTCGCCCGAGTCCCCGGCGCCGTTCCGCCGTCCCTCGGCGAAGGCCAGCACCGTGCCGTGCCGGGTGCGGACGAGCGCGGGGATCCGGTACGTGTGATAGCCGCCCCGGCCGGAGACGTACGGCACGGAGGCGACACAGCCGGGGGCCGCGTGGGCCGGGGGCACCTGGGCGGTCAGGGGGCCGGTGAGGAGGGACAGGGCGGCGAGGAGGGTGCGGTGGAGCGGGGTCACACCGTGATGGCTGCCCGGATTCGCCGGGGCGCCCCTACTCCGTCAGGGGGCCGTCGTGGGCAGGCGGAGGCGGCCGTCGTGGACCTCCGCGATCCGGTCGGCCGCGGTGAGATGGGTGCGGTCGTGTGTGACCAGGACGGTCGCGGTGGCCCGCTCATGGGTCAGGCGGGTGAGCAGGTCGACGACGGCGGCGCCGCGTTCGTGGTCGAGGGCGCTGGTGGGCTCGTCGACCAGGAGGAGGGCGGGGTCGTTCATCAGGGCGCGGGCGATGCCGACCCGCTGGCGCTGGCCGCCGGAGAGCTGGTGAGGCCGCCGTCCGGCCTGCGCGGCCAGGCCCACCGCGTCGAGCAGCTCCAGGGCCCGGGCGCGGGCCTTGCCCGGTGCGCGCCCGTCGATCGAGGCCATGAGCTGCAGTTGCTCGGCCGCGGTGAGCGACGGCAGCAGATGGGGCTGCTGGAAGACGATGCCGATGGTGTGGCGGCGCAGCTCGGCCAGTTCCGCGCGGCTCAGGCCGGTCGTGGTGACGCCGTCGACGGTGACCGTGCCGGCGTCGGGGGTGACGAGGGTGGCGGCGACGGCGAGAAGGCTGGACTTGCCCGAGCCGGAGGGGCCGGCCAGGGCGGTCAGAGTGCCCCGGGGCACGTCGAGGCTGACCCGGTCGAGGGCGGTCAGGCGGTCCTCGCCGTCGGGGTAGGTGAGGGTGATCTCGGACAGGTTGAGGCTCATCGGGCGCTCCCCAGGGCGGTCAGCGGGTCCACGGAGGTGATGCGGCGGACGGACAGGGCGGCCCCGAGCGTGCCGAGCAGGATCGTCACGGCGGCGGGGGCGAGGACGGTGGCGGGGGTGAGGAGGAACGGCACCGCGTCCCCCACGGCGAAGGCGCCGAGCGCGGCGGCGATGCCGGTGCCGAGGAAGGTGCCGCCGACGAGCAGGACGGCGGCCTGGCCGAGGGCGTCCTTCAGCAGGTGCGCGGTGGAGGCGCCGAGCGCCTTGAGTACGGCGATGTCACCGCTGCGCTGGATGGTCCAGACGGTGAAGAAGGCGCCGACGACGAGCGCGGAGATGGCGAACAGGAAGCCGCGCATCAGCTGCAGGGAGCCGTTCTCGGAGGTGTAGGAGCCGATCGCGGACAGCGAGCCGTCCTTGGTGACGGTCCTGGTGCCGATGGTCCGGTCGGCGGCGGTGACATCCGCGCCGGCGGTCGTGTTCAGGGCGATCACGGTCGCCGTCGGCCCCTCGCCCGCACCGCTGGGCGGTGCCGCCTGCCGCCAGGCGGTGAGGCTGGTCCAGATCACGGGGGTGTGGCTGAAGGAGGCGTCGCCGGCTACGGCGGCCACGGTCAGCTTCCGGCCGGCCAGGGTGAGGGTGTCCCCCGGCGTGAGGCCGCCGAGGTCGTGGGCGGCGGTGGTGGACAGCACCGCCGTGGCTCCGTGGATCGCGCCGCCGTCGGGGGCCAGGCGGGAGCCGGGCCGGACGCCGAAGGCGGAGACCGCGGTGCTCCGGTCGCCGGCGGTGGCCTTGGTGGTGGTGATCCCGAGCGGTTCGGCGCGGGTGACGCCGGGCACCTCGGCCCACTGTTCCCACTGGCGGGCGGTGACGGTGGAGTCGGTGTACGACAGGCTCTGCCCCGTGCCGGGGGCGGCGAAGGCGATCCGGTCGGCGGGCAGGCCGGTGATCGCGGAGATGTTCTGCCGGCCCAGACCGGCGGTGAGTCCGGACAGCAGCCCGACCAACAGGGTGATCAGAGTGATGACGGTTCCCATCAGGGCGAAGCGGCCCTTGGCGAACCTCAGGTCTCTCCAGGCGACGAACACGGCGGCGACTGCTCTCTGCGGAGGTGGATGTGGTGTGCCCCCACCGTCGCCGCCCGCACCCCGCTCGGGCATCTGGCGGCGGAGGGCACTTCGCGGATCGAAGGGCGGCGCCCGGATTGCAACTTTCGGCAGAGGCCGGCCGGCGCGTCGTTTCCCTACTCTGGAGGCACTGTGAACAACGCCGGCAGAACCGTGAGCACCGCCTCCCCCGCCCTCACCCCGACCACCCGGGCCCTGTCCTGGTGCCTGCACCTGCTGGTCGTCGGCCTGCTCGCGCTGGCCGCCGTACGGGCGGTGACCGGTTCGCTGCCATATGCCGGGGCGACCGTCGCCGCGGCGGCCGGGTGCGGGCTGGTGTACGCGGCGGGGCCGCTGCTGCCCCGGGTCCGGGGCGGCCGGCGGGCCGCCGCCTGGTGGCTGGCAGCCGTGGGTGCGGTGTGGCTGGTGCTGCTGGCGCTGTCCGCCGACGGGGTGTGGGTGGCCTTCCCCCTGTACTTCCTCCAGCTCCATCTGCTGCCCCGCCGGGCGGGTCCGGCCGCCGTGGCCGCGACCGCGTGCGCGGCGGTGGTCGCGTTCGCCGCCCATCAGGGTGCGTTCGGCGCGGCCATGGTGATCGGGCCGGCGCTCGGGGCCGCCGTCGCGGTCGCGGTGGTGTGGGGATACCAGGCGCTGTACCGGGAGAGCGAACGGCGCCGGCGACTGATCGAGGAACTCACCGCCACCCGCGCCGACCTGGCCGAGGCCCAGCACACGGCGGGGGTGCTGGCCGAACGCGAGCGACTGGCCCGCGAGATCCACGACACGCTCGCGCAGGGTCTGTCCAGCATCCAGCTGCTGCTGCGCGCGGCCGAACGCACCCTGCCCGACACGGCGGAGAACGCCGCGCGCCATGTCGGCCAGGCCCGCCAGGCCGCGGTCGACAGCCTCGCCGAGGCCCGCCGCTTCGTCGCCGCCCTCGCTCCGCCGGCTCTGGAGGGCAGCAGCCTGCCGGACGCGCTGGAGCGGCTGTGCACCACCACCGGGACCCGCCACCGCCTCACGGCCCGCTTCCGTCTCAGCGGTGACCCGGCCGCCCTGCCGACCGCGCAGGAGGTCGCCCTGCTGCGCGTCGCCCAGTCCGCGCTGGCCAACACCGTGCGCCACGCGCGCGCTACGACCGTGGAGGTCACCCTCGCCCGACGCGACGACGGGATCACCCTCACGGTCACCGACGACGGCGTGGGCTTCGACCCCGTCCGGCTGCCGGTGCCCGACCCCGAGACGGGCGGCTTCGGCCTGACCGCCATGGAGGCCCGCCTCCGCGCCCTGAACGGCACCCTGACCATCGACTCGGCCCCCGGCCACGGCACCACCCTGACGGCCCGCCTCCCGCTCCCCGCGCCCGAGGGGACCGAGCCCCCGCCCGCCCCCACCGGTACCCCGTCCCCCCTCCCCACCCACACGAAGGCCCACCCGTGACCGACCACCCCGACCACCCCGGCCGTCTCGACCACCCCGTCCGCCTCCTCCTCGCCGACGACCACCCCGTCGTACGCGCCGGGTTGCGGGCCGTGCTGGAGACCGAGCCGGGGCTGGTGGTCGTGGCCGAGGCCGCGACCGCTGAGGAGGCCGTCGACCGGGCCGCCGGCGGGGACGTCGATGTCGTGCTGATGGACCTGCAGTTCGGCAAGGGGATGGGCGGCGCGGAGGCCACCGCCGCGATCACCGCACGGCCGGACGCGCCCCGGGTGGTGATCGTCACGACCTACGACTCCGACGCCGACACCCTTCCGGCCATCGAGGCGGGCGCGACCGGTTACCTGCTCAAGGACGCCCCTCCGGAGGAGCTGGCCGCGGCCGTGCGTTCGGCGGCCGGCGGGCGCACCGCCCTGGCGCCCGCGGTCGCGGACCGGCTCATGAGCAGACTGCGCACCCCGGGCACCTCGCTGACCCGGCGTGAGACCGAGGTCCTCGCCCTGGTCGCCGAGGGGCTGTCCAACCAGGCCGTCGGCCGCCGGCTCCACCTCACCGAGGGCACCGTCAAGTCCCACCTGGCCCGCGTCTACGCCAAGCTCGGCGTCGACTCCCGTACGGCCGCCGTGGCCGCCGCCGGCGACCTCGGGCTCATCCGCCGCTGACCCGGCTCAGGCGTCAGGAGGGGGTGCGGGCAGCCGCCAGCAGGCGGGTGACGTCGTCGGCGCAGATCGTCAGGGCCGCGCCGACCGTGGTGAGCGCGTCCCGTTCGGCGGGCGTGTAGGGGCCGTCGGCGAGGGCGATGCGGGCGGCCTGGAGGAGGAGGGACTCGCGGCCGGCGGGGGCGAGGTGCGGGGCGAGCGGGTCCAGGGCCTCGTGCAGCTCTATCGTCAGGCCGGCGCCGTACGACTGCTCGAAGACCCGGCCGGTGTCGGCGGCGAGGGCCTCGACCAGCGCGGCCAGCTGCTCCTCGGTGCAGTCGTCGAAGCCGGCCGCGCGGACCGTGGTGGCGGCGGTCTCCAGGGCCGTACGGGAACAGGTGCCGCCCGCGGCGAGCACGGCGAGGGCGACGGTGTGCACGGCGTCGCGGAGCATCGCGGAGAAGCGGCGGGTGGTGGGGTGGTCGAGGACGTCGGTGCCGTAGTGCCGGCGGCAGGCCGCGCACTCCACGACCGGTCCGGCCGTGCCGCGCGGCAGCAGCGGCAGCCCGAGCAGGGTGAGCCGGCGACGGCCGGTGAGCCGTTGGTAGTTACGGTCCCCTCCGCAGCCGGGGCAGTAGAACTCGCCGTCCCCGACCGGGGTCCATGCGGTGCGCGCACCCAGAAAACGCAGGGCCCGGCCGTTTCGTCCCCGTACTGGCAGCACGTCGCACCTCCGTAACCGCGCGGCAACATCGCAGCGCTGGCGTGATGTTAGCCACATCACGGAGGCTGAGTCAGTACCCCGGAAGAGACCTTTCTGTGACCTGGCCGGCCCCATGGCCGATAACAGCCGGGGCCCCGCCCGCCGTATACAGCGGGCGGGGCCCCGAAACTCCCGGTCAGAGTGGTCAGCGGGCCGCGCGGTTGACGGCCGAGACGACCGCCTTCAGCGACGCACGCGTCGTGTTCGCGTCGATGCCGATCCCCCACAGGACCTTGCCGTCGATCGCGCATTCGATGTAGGAGGCGGCCTGCGCGGAGGCGCCTTCGCTCATCGTGTGCTCCTGGTAGTCCAGCAGGCGTACGTCGACGCCGATGGACTCCAGGGCGTCGAAGAAGGCCGAGATCGGACCGTTGCCGGAGCCGGACAGGACGGTGTCCTCGCCGTCGACGGTGGCCTCGACGGTCAGGGTGTCGACGCCGTCCGTGTCCGTGGTCGACTGGCCGGTCTTGACCTGGATGCGGCCCCACGGGTTGTCCGGGTTCGGCAGGTACTCGTCCTGGAAGACCGCCCAGATCTCCTTCGGCGTGATCTCGCCGCCCTCGGCGTCCGTCTTCGCCTGGATGAGCTTGGAGAACTCGATCTGCATCCGGCGCGGCAGGTCCAGCTTGTGGTCGTTCTTCAGGACGTAGGAGATACCGCCCTTGCCGGACTGCGAGTTGACGCGGATGACGGCCTCGTAGGAGCGGCCGACGTCCTTGGGGTCGATCGGCAGGTACGGCACCGCCCACTCGATGTCGTCGACCGTGACGCCCTTGGCCTTGGCGTCGGCCTCCATGGCGTCGAAGCCCTTCTTGATGGCGTCCTGGTGGGAGCCGGAGAAGGACGTGTAGACCAGGTCGCCCACGTACGGGTGGCGCGGGTGGACCTCCATCTGGTTGCAGTACTCCCACGTACGACGGATCTCGTCGATGTCGGAGAAGTCGATCTGCGGGTCGACGCCCTGGGAGAACAGGTTCATGCCCAGGGTGACCAGGTCGACGTTGCCGGTGCGCTCGCCCTGCCCGAACAGGCAGCCCTCGACGCGGTCGGCGCCGGCCATCAGGGCCAGCTCGGCCGCCGCCACGGCCGTACCGCGGTCGTTGTGCGGGTGGACGGAGATGCAGACGTGCTCGCGGCGGGAGATGTTGCGGCTCATCCACTCGAAGCGGTCCGCGTGCGTCGACGGCGTCGAACGCTCCACCGTGGCGGGCAGGTTGAGGATGATCTCGCGGCCCGGGCCGGGCTGCCAGACGTCCATGACCGCCTCGCAGACCTCCAGCGCGAAGTCCAGCTCGGTGTCGGTGAAGATCTCGGGGCTGTACTGGTAGCCGAACTCGGTCTCCGGTCCCAGCAGCTTCTCGGCGTACTCCATCACCAGGCGGGTGCCGTCGACGGCGATCTGCTTGATGTCGTCCTTGGAGCCGCGGAACACCACGCGCCGGAAGACGGGCGCGGTGGCGTTGTAGAGGTGGACGGTGGCGCGGCGGGCGCCCTTCAGGGACTCCACGGTCCGCTCGATCAGGTCCTCGCGGGCCTGGGTCAGGACGGAGATCGTCACGTCCTCGGGGATCGCGCCCTCTTCCTCGATGATCGAGCGCACGAAGTCGAAGTCGGTCTGGCCGGAGGCGGGGAAGCCGACCTCGATCTCCTTGTAGCCCATCTTGACCAGCTGGTCGAACATCCGGCGCTTGCGCTCGGGCGACATCGGGTCGATCAGGGCCTGGTTGCCGTCACGCAGGTCGGTGGAGAGCCAGCGGGGGGCGACGGTGATGCGCTGCTCCGGCCAGGTGCGGTCCGGGATGTCGACCTGCTCGTAGCGGCCGTACTTGTGGATCGGCATGGTGCTGGGCTGCTGGCGGTTGGCCATGATGCGTGGGCTCCTCAGGATGTCCGGATATCCGAGTGGACGGCCGACGACGCAACGCCAGAGCTCCGCGGGGAGGGAGTCGGCCTTTGACTACAGGCCCTCGCCGCGGCAGCTAAGAAGAAGCAGCCCGAAACGCATGATGCTCCGCAGCCTAGCCGAGCCGCGCCGGACACGAGGGCCTGTATCAGTATGCGGGACCGTGGGAGCAAAAGGGGCAAAAAGTGCGCCATACCACTGCGGCTACGGTGCGCAGGCGAAGCATCACCGTATTGTCACCGTATTTCACCAATCACGGTTGCGGGTAGTGACACTTACGTCACGCAGTGCCATGGTGCTGAGCCATGACCACCAACGGGGGCTTGAAGCCCGTCTTCTGCACGATCGTGCCGCCGCACATCCTCGACCGGCTCGCCCAGCACGAGGACCAGGCGCTCTCCGACTCCGCGCTGCGCACCCTGCAGCACGACTCCTCGCTGCGCACCCGCCGCCGCGTCACCGCGGTCCGCACCCAGGCCGCCGTCGCCGCCCCGGCGCCCGCCACGAGCCAGCCGAAGCGCACGATCTACGACGCCCAGCACGGCAGCGACCTGCCCGGCACCGAGGTCCGCGCGGAGGGCCACGACCCGGTCCAGGACGCCAGTGTCAACCGCGCCTACGCCGGCCTCGGCGCCACCTTCGAGCTGTACCTGAAGGCGTACGAGCGGAACTCCATCGACGGCAACGGGCTGCCGCTGAACGCGTCCGTGCACTACGAGACCGACTACGACAACGCCTTCTGGAACGGCGAGCAGATGGTCTTCGGGGACGGCGACGGCCAGATCTTCACCGACTTCACCTCCTCCGTCGACGTCATCGGCCACGAACTCACCCACGGCGTCACGCAGTACACCGCGAACCTGGAGTACTACGGCCAGTCCGGCGCGCTCAACGAGTCGGTCTCCGACGTCTTCGGCTCCCTCATCAAGCAGTACTCACTCGGTCAGACCGCCGACCAGGCCGACTGGCTGATCGGCCAGGGCCTGCTCGCGCCGGGCGTCCACGGCACCGCGCTGCGCTCGATGAAGGCCCCGGGCACGGCGTACGACGACCCCCGGCTCGGCAAGGACCCGCAGCCCGCGACCATGGCGCACTACGTGCACACCAACCGCGACAACGGCGGCGTGCACACCAACTCCGGCATCCCGAACCACGCCTTCTACCTGGTGGCCTCCGCCATCGGCGGGCACGCCTGGGAGAAGGCCGGGCAGATCTGGTACGACGTGCTCACCGGCGGCGAGCTGCCGTCGGACGCGGACTTCGCCGCGTTCGGCACGCTGACGCTGAAGGCGGCCCAGCAGCGGTACGGCGCCGGGGCCGAGGTCGACGCCGTGCAGAAGGCATGGGCGCAGGTCGGGGTGCGGACGTCGTAGTTCCGTACTAGACAGGGACCCATGCGTATCCAAGTACGGCGCACGGGCGGTTTCGCGGGGATCGAGCGCCGGGCCGAGGTGGACACCTCGGGCCGGCCCGACGCCCCGTCCCTGCAGGCCCTGGCCGAACGCGTCCTCGCCGTCGGCCAGGGCACCCCGCCGCCGGGCGTCCCGGACGGTTTCGCCTACGAGATCACCGTCGACGGCCGCACGGTGTACGCGGCCGACCCCCGACTCACGCAGGAGCAGCGGGAGTTGGTGACGCTGGTGCTGAAGGAAGGGGCGTAGCCGGCGTTTCACGCCGGGGCATTGACTTCCGTTACCGGGGGTAAGGATGATCCCGGCCATGGCGACTGACGACGCAGGCGATCCGATATCCCCGGTGCCCCCGGTGCCCCCGGTGCCCCGTTTCCCGGACGGCTTCCTGTGGGGTGTCTCGACCTCCGCCCATCAGATCGAGGGGGCGGCCGACGAACGCGAGCGTTCCGTGTGGGACGTCTTCACGGCCGAGCCGGGACGGGTGAAGGACGGCTCGACGGCGGCGGTGGCCTGCGACCACTACCACCGCTACCGGGAGGACGTGGCCCTCCTCGCCGGCCTCGGCGTGGACGCGTACCGCTTCTCGGTCTCCTGGCCCCGGGTGAACTCCCCCGGCGGGCTGGACTTCTACGACCGCCTGGTGGACGAGCTGTGCGCGGCGGGCGTACGGCCCGTGCCCACCCTCTTCCACTGGGATCTGCCCGCCTCCCTGGACTGGCTCGACCGGGACACGGCGGCCCGGTTCGCCGACCACGTGAGCGTGGTGACCGAGCGCCTCGGCGACCGGGTGAAGAAGTGGATCACCCTCAACGAGCCGGCGGAACACACGCTGCTGGGACACGCCCTGGGCGCCCACGCGCCCGGCAAGCAGCTCCTCTTCGATGCCCTCCCGGTCGCCCACCACCAACTCCTCGCCCACGGACTGGCGGTACGAGCCCTGCGTGCGGCCGGAGCGGCCGACATCGGCATCGCCAACTCCCACGGCCCCACCTGGCCCGCCTCCGGCGAACCGGCGGACATGGAGGCGGCCGGCTTCTACGACGTCCTGCTCAACCGCCTGTTCGCCGAACCGGTCATCCTCGGTGAATACCCGGAGGGGATGGGCGAGTTGATGCCGGGGGACGACGTCTCCGCCGACCTCAAGGTCATCGCGGAGCCGGTCGACTGGTACGGGATCAACTACTACGCGCCGACCCGGGTGGGCGCGCCCGGCGGCACCGACAGCGAGTACGGCGGCCTGGCCCTCCCCGCCGAACTCCCCTTCTCGGTGAGGGAGATCGAGGGCCGCCCGACCACCGACTTCGGCTGGCCGGTGGTCCCGGAGGGGCTGACGGAACTGCTGACCGGATTCCGCGAGCGCTACGGCGAGAAGCTCCCGCCGATCGTCATCACCGAGAACGGCTGCTCGTACGAGGGCCTCGACGACCAGGACCGCATCGCCTACCTGGACGCCCACCTCCGCGCCCTCCACACGGCGCTGGAGTCCGGGGTGGACGTGCGCGGCTACTTCGTGTGGTCCCTGATGGACAACTTCGAGTGGGCGGAGGGCTACGCGCGCCGCTTCGGTCTGGTGCACGTGGACTACAGCACCCTGGAGCGCACCCCGAAGGCCTCCTACCACTGGTTCCGGGACATGCTCCGGGCCCAGAGATGACCACGGCCGGCGCTTCGGCCGACGCCCTCGCGGAACCGGTCGAACGGGTCGGCCGGGGCTGGACGGCAGCGCTGTCGCTGGCCAACGGGGCGATCTGGGTGGGCTGGTTCGGCCCGCTGCAGATCCTGCTCGCCTCCCAGGCCAAGAATTTCGCACCGGGCTCCGGGATGTCGAAGGAGACGATGCTGGCCTGGGTGACAGGGGCCGGTGCGGCGGTGTCGCTGGCGGCGAACCCGGTCTTCGGCGCCCTGTCGGACCGTACGACGTCCCGCCGGGGCCGCCGTACGCCGTGGATCGTGGCCGGGACGGCGGGCGGCGCGCTGTCCCTGCTGCTGCTCGCGCGGGCGGGCGGGGTGTGGTCCATGGCGGCGGGCTGGTGTCTGGTGCAGCTCACGCTGAACGCGGCGTTCGCGGCGGTGACGGCGGCCGTGCCGGACCGGGTGCCCAGGCTCCAACGGGGCGCGGTGGGCGGCTGGTTGGGGGCGGCGCAGATCCTGGGCGTGGTCGGCGGCACGGGCCTCGCGACGGCGGCCGGCGGGATCGGCGCCGGGTATGTGGCCTGCGCGGTGTGCACGGTGGCGGGGGTGCTGCCGTACGTGCTGCGGTACCCGGATCTGCGGCTGCCCGCCGCCGACCGCCCGCCGTGGTCCTGGCGGGCGTTTCTGGCGGGCTTCTGGCTGAGCCCGCGCCGGTATCCGGACCTGGGCTGGGCGTGGCTGACCCGGTTCCTGATGAACCTCAGCAACGCGCTGGTGCTGCTGTACCTCCTGTACTACCTGCGCGACCGCCTCCACTACCACGACCCCGGCCAGGGGGTGCTGATCCTGACGGCCGTCAACAGCCTGACGCTGATGGCGACCGTCGTGGCGGGCGGGGTGTGGTCGGACCGGGTGGGCCGGCGCAAGCCGTTCGTCGTCTGGTCCGGGGTGCTGATGGCGGTGGCGACGGCGGCGCTGGCCGGATGGCAGACCTGGCCGGGCGCGATCGTCGCGTCGGCGGTCCTCGGGATCGGCTTCGGCGTGTTCACCTCGGTCGACTTCGCGCTGATGACGGACGTCCTGCCGAGGGCCCTGGACCGGGGCAAGGACCTCGGCGTCATCAACGTGGCCAACGCCCTGCCCCAGGTGGCCGCCCCGGCGCTGGCCGCGCCGATCGTGACGTACCTGGGCGGCTACCGGGTGCTGTACCTGGTGGCGGCCGCGATCGGGCTGGCGGGGGCGGTGCTGGTGGGGCGGATCAGAGGGGTCGACTAGAGCGCCCCGGCATCCCGGGCCGCGTAGACCGACGGGTACACCGGCCGGTAGCCCAGCTCCCGGCGAATCCGCTCGGTGGACATGATCACGAGCCACGGGTCGGGGTCGGTGCGGTCGTGGAGTGCGGCGGGGACCTCGGCTCCGTTGAGCTGGTGCAGTTCGACCGCTGTGACGGGGGCGTCGTCGGCGATGTTGTAGATCCGGCCGGCGATGCCCGGCGCGTGCAGGAGGCGCAGCAGGCCCTGGGCGACGTCCGCGTGGTGGCCCAGGTGCAGGCGCTGGGTCGCCGCCCAGCCGGCGGCCCACCGCAGCGACTGGAGCAGGTGCGGGTCGCCCTCACCGTAGACGAAGGGCAGCCGGGCGACGCGCACGTCCATGCCGTCCATGGCCAGCAGCGCCCGTTCGGCCTCCGCCTTCGCCGCGGGGTAGGCGCCCCACATCGCGCCGCCGGGCCGGCTCTCGTCCTCCTCGGTCACCGGGCGGCCCCGTCCCTTCCCGTACACCAGTCCCGTGCTGACCTGCACGAAGCGCTGCACCCCGGAGGCCAGCGCGGCCCGGCCCAGCTCCACCGCGGCGTCCCGGTTGACGGCCCAGGCCTCGTCGTCCGGTACCCCGCGGAAGGACGCGGCGATGTTCAGGACGGTGTCCACGCCGGCCACCGCCTTGCCGAGCGCCTCCGCGTCCCTCAGGTCCCCCTCCACGACCTCGGCGCCCAGCTCCGCGAACGGCTCCCCGCGCGCCGCGTCCCGCACCAGCACGCGGACCCTCTCCCCCGGCCGGGTCTGGGCCAGCAGCCTGGGCACGAAGCGGCGTCCGACCTGTCCCGTCGTCCCGGTCACCAATGTCAGCATCATGTGCTCCTCTCGTCGGTGACCAGCCTCGGCCGACGCGGGAGAGAGCGGGAGAGACCTGCTGATCGGGGGATCGACAGTCCCTGGATAAGCCGGGCGGGCTGCCGCACGCTGGAGGGGTGAACCGAGCCGAACTCGCCGACTTCCTGCGCCGTGGCCGCGCCCGGCTGACCCCGTCGGACGTGGGCCTGACGCCCGGCGCGCGCCGCCGCACACCGGGCCTGCGCCGGGAGGAGGTGGCGGCGCTGGCGGGCATGTCGGTGGACTACTACACACGGCTGGAACAGTCCCGGGGGCCGCGCCCGTCCCGCCAGATGCTCACGGCGCTGGCGCGTGCGCTGCGCCTCACCGACGCCGAACACGACCACCTGTTCCACCTGGCCGGCGAGGAGCCGCCGCGCCGCGAGACGGCGTCGGCGCATGTCCGGCCCGGACTGCTGCTGATCCTGGACCGCCTGTACGACACTCCGGCGCAGCTGGTGAACGACTGCGGTGAGGTCCTGGCCCAGAACGCGATGGCCAAGGCGCTGGTCGGCGACGTGATGTCCCGCCCCCGGCACGAACGGAACCTGATCCGCCGCTTCTTCCTGGACCCGACCGCGCGTTCGCTCTTCCCGGCGGAGGACCACGAGCCGCACGCGCGCTCCCACGTGGCCAACCTGCGCGCGGTGACCGCCGCCCGCCCCGACGACCCGGAACCGGCCGAGCTGGTCGCCGAACTCCGTTCATCGAGCGAGGAGTTCGCACTCCTGTGGGACCAGCACGAGGTGTCCCTGCGCAACCGGGCGACCAAGCGCTTCCAGCACCCGCTGGTGGGCCTCCTGGAACTGGACTGCGAGGTCATGCTCAGCCACGAACACCACCACCTCCTCATCGTCCACACAGCCCGCCCGGGAACGGAGTCCCACGAACGGCTTCAGCTGCTGAGGGTGGTGGGCTTGCAGGACATGACCCCGCAGGGAGCCCTCGACTAGAAACCGAGCTTGCGGAGCTGCTTCGGGTCCCGCTGCCAGTCCTTGGCCACCTTCACGTGCAGGTCCAGGCTGCATCGACATGCGGCTACCACCGCGCGGCCGACGTCCCCAGCAGCCCTTCGATCTGCTCACGGGACTTGATGCCGCACGGGAAACGGGGCCCGGAGGCGGAGCCCCCGCCCTCAGAAGCCCAGCTTGCGAAGCTGCTTCGGGTCCCGCTGCCAGTCCTTGGCCACCTTCACGTGCAGGTCCAGGCTGCATCGACATGCGGCTACCGCCACGCGGCCGGCGTCCCCAGCAGCCCTTCGATCTGCTCACGGGACTTGATGCCGCACGGGAAACGGGGCCCGGAGGCGGAGCCCCCGCCCTCAGAAGCCCAGCTTGCGAAGCTGCTTCGGGTCCCGCTGCCAGTCCTTCGCCACCTTCACGTGCAGGTCCAAGAAGACCGGGGTACCGAGCAGCGCTTCGATCTGCTTGCGGGACTTGATGCCGACCTCCTTCAGGCGCTTGCCCTTGGGGCCGATGATGATGCCCTTCTGGCTGGGGCGCTCGATGTAGACGTTGGCGTGGATGTCCAGCAGGGGGCGGTCCGCGGGGCGGTCCTCGCGCGGGAGCATCTCCTCGACGACCACCGCGATGGAGTGCGGCAGCTCGTCGCGGACGCCCTCCAGCGCCGCTTCGCGGATGAGTTCCGCGATCATGACCTGCTCGGGCTCGTCCGTGAGGTCGCCCTCGGGGTAGAGGGCCGGGCCCTCGGGGAGGAGCGGGATCAGCAGGTCGGCCAGCAGATCCACCTGCTTGGCCCCCACCGCCGACACCGGGACGATCTCCGCCCACTCGATGCCCAGCTCCTTGCCCAGCTGGTCGATCGCGATCAGCTGCTCGGCGAGGGTCTTGGAGTCGACCAGGTCGGTCTTGGTGACGATCGCGACCTTCGGGGACTTCTTGATCCCGGCCAGCTCCTTCGCGATGAAGCGGTCACCGGGGCCGATCTTCTCGTTCGCCGGAAGGCAGAAGCCGATCACGTCGACCTCGGCCCACGTGGTCCGTACGACGTCGTTGAGCCGCTCGCCGAGCAGCGTGCGCGGCTTGTGGAGCCCGGGGGTGTCCACGAGGATCAGCTGGGCCTCGGGCCGGTGCACGATCCCGCGTACCGTGTGCCGCGTCGTCTGCGGCTGGTTCGCGGTGATGGCCACCTTCTGCCCGACCAGAGCGTTCGTGAGGGTGGACTTGCCCGCGTTGGGGCGGCCCACGAAGCAGGCGAAGCCGGCACGGTGGACGGCCTCGGCCGGCTGCTCGGATGACTGGGTACGCACGCTCATGCCGTTCATTGTCCCTGATCCACAACCCCCGGCCGCACCGTGAGGTTTCGGTAACCCTCAGGCAATGAAACGTCACGGAAACACACTCGTACGCAACCGGAAACGCGTACCGGTGAACCTCTGACGCAGCCCTGACACCGTTGGAGACGCCCGTGACTCTCGCCGCCGCGCCCCAAGTGAACACCGGCGACACCGCCTGGCTGCTCGCCGCGACCGCCCTCGTCCTGCTGATGACGCCGGGCCTGGCCCTGTTCTACGGCGGCATGGTCCGCACGAAGAGCGTCCTCAACATGCTGATGATGAGCTTCGTGTCGATCGCCCTGGTCACGGTGGTCTGGCTGGCGGTCGGCTACTCCCTCGCCTTCGGCGACGACATCGGCGGCGGACTGATCGGCGGCCTCGGTCACGCCGGCATGGCACACATCACGCCCGGCAGCGTCCACGGCACCGTCCCCACGCTCCTCTTCGCCACCTTCCAGCTGACCTTCGCGATCATCACGGCGGCCCTGATCAGCGGCGCGGTGGCGGACCGGACGAAGTTCGCGGCCTGGCTGGTCTTCGTCCCGGTCTGGACCCTGCTCGTATACATCCCCATCACCCACTGGGTCTGGGGCCCCGGCGGCTGGATCGCCACCAAGCTCGGCGCGCTCGACTTCGCGGGCGGTCTGCCCGTCGAGATCACCTCCGGTGCCTCCGGTCTCGCCCTGTGCCTGGTCCTCGGGCCCCGGCTGGGCTTCAAGAAGGACGCCATGCGGCCCCACAACCTGCCCATGGTGATCCTCGGCGCCGGTCTGCTCTGGTTCGGCTGGTTCGGCTTCAACGCGGGCAGCGCGTTCGGCGCGAACGGCCTCGCCGCGGCCGCCTTCCTCAACACCCTGGCCGCCGGCTGCACCGGCCTGCTCGGCTGGCTCTTCGTGGAGCAGAAGCGCGACGGCCACCCCACCACACTCGGCGCCGCCTCCGGCGCGGTCGCCGGCCTGGTCGCGATCACCCCGTCCTGCGGCACGGTCTCCCTGCTCGGCGCCCTCGTCGTGGGCCTGGCCGCCGGTGTCGTCTGCAGTTACGCGGTGAGCTGGAAGTTCAAGCTGAACTACGACGACTCCCTCGACGTCGTCGGCGTCCACCTGGTCGGCGGCATCATCGGCACCCTGCTGATCGGCCTGTTCGCCGAGAAGGCGATGACCGGCGCCGCCGTGGGCCTGTTCTACGGCGGCGGGCTCGCCCCGCTCGGCAAGCAGACGCTGGCCGTGGTGGTCGTGGCGGCGTACGCCTTCGTGGTGACGTACGGCCTCGGCAAGCTGCTGGACAAGATGATGGGCTTCCGGGCGAGCGAGGAGCAGGAGCACACCGGCCTGGACCTTACGGTGCACGCGGAGACGGCATACGATCACGGCGTCCTGGGCCATGGCGCCCCGGTCTCCCACTCCGTTCTCACCGGAACCAGCACCCAGAAGGTCAGCACCCAGGCATGAAGCTCATCACCGCCATCGTCAAGCCGTACCGCCTCGACGAGGTCAAGACCGCCCTGCAGGAGCTGGGCGTGCGCGGTCTGACCGTGACCGAGGCCAGCGGCTACGGCCGGCAGCGCGGCCACACCGAGGTGTACCGGGGCGCCGAGTACCGCGTCGACCTGGTGCCGAAGGTGCGCATCGAGGTCGTCGTGGAGGACGCGGACGCCGACGCCGTGATCGACGCGGTCGTCAGGGCCGCGCGGACGGGGAAGATCGGGGACGGGAAGGTGTGGTCCGTGCCCGTGGAGACGGTCGTACGGGTGCGGACCGGCGAACACGGCCCCGACGCGCTCTGACCAGCAGCACCCCGGCCGTCAGGCCCGCCGCGAACACGAGCCCGGCGAACAGCCACGGCAGCGCGAGGAACGAGGCGCTCGCCGACTGCCGGGTGCCGGGCGCGCTCGCGGTCAACGTCACGTCCCCCCAGTCGAGTTGGGGCGCCCCAGACCATGGCTCGGTGAGCCGTACCCGCTGCCCCGGCAGCAGCTCGGAGGGGACCCGGGTGAGGGTGCGGTCGAGCAGCGTACGGCCGAACAGCCCGCGCGCCTTCAGCACCACCTTCGGGTCGACGGTGACGTTGCCGGTGTTGCGCAGGGTGTAGGAGATGGTCGCCGTACTGGCGCCGAGACCCGGGATCAGCGGCTGGTGATGGCTGATCCGCACGTGCTCGACCGAGACCGCGGGGAGCGTGGGCCCGCTGACCCGGAGATAGACGCGGGCGCCGACGGCCCGCTGCACACCGAGGGCGAGTGAGCCGCTGCCGGGGTCGATCCGCTCGTCGAGCGCGACGATCGCACCGGGATGGTCGCCGGGTCCGGCGCCGTCGGGCACGTGCAGGGTGAACGGCACGGTGACGGTCGTACGCCCCGGCACGGTGATCCGGGACTGTGCCGGCCTGGCCCAGGCACCCACTCCGCCCATCCGCTCCGTCGGCCCGCGTACGGCGAATCCGCCGTCGCGGGCGGTGTTGTAGGCGTCGGCGGCGTAGAGGCGGAAGGTGAGCGGGCCGCCGGTCTTGTTCTGGACGGCGACCTTGTCGGTGAGGGTCTGCCCGGGGTCGGCGGCGAGGTAGAAGTACGGCCGCGCGGCGATCTTCGAGGCGACCGGGTAGACGGACCAGCTGCCGTTGTCGGCGGCGTGCGCGGGGATGGCCTGCCCCGCGAGCAGGAGGCCGAGGAGGCTCAGGAGGTATCGGAGGAGGGCGTACGGCTTGCGCATGGGTGCGGACCCCCGGTGGGAGAAGGGGACGGGCGGGTGCGGACGCCCGTACGCTCGGGTTCAGGTGAGCGTCAGCGTGAGCACACCGGAGTACGAGCCCGGAGGCGTGAACGCCGGTACGTCCAGGGAGAGTCCGGCGTCGACGGTGAACTCACCGCCGGTGAGCGTGCCGTCGGACGTCGACGCGAGGGTCGCTCCCGAACCGCCCACGGTGCCCGCCGAACCGGCCTTGCAGGTGCTGGGGCTGCCCGCCTTGGTCGCGCAGACGGGAGTCCAGCTGAGCCTGCCCGCATCGATCTTGGCGCCGGGCCCGGAGAAGTCGGTGATCTTGCCGGTGAGCGACCAGCCGGCCGGCCCGCCACGGAAGTCCTTGACGGTGACGGTCTGGAGCTTGCCGGTGGAGGCTCCGCCCTGGCCGAAGTCGACCGACGACAGCGCGACGGAGTCCCCGGCCTGGGACATGGACAGGGTGCCCGCCTTGACGGTGGTCGTCAGCTTCTGACTGCCGGGCGGCACGGGGGTGGTGTCGTTGACGACGTAGGCCGCGGGCCCGGCCCCCTTGTCCGCGCTCCAGGAGCCGCCCTCGTAGGCCACGATCCCGGTGGTCGTCTTGTCGTTGACGACGAGGGAACCGCTGAAGGAGCCCTGTGCGTTGGCGGTGACGGTGGCGGTGTCGGCGGTCTGCTTGTCCCCGGACCGGCCGGCGAGGGTGACGGTCGCGCCCGGAGTGAAGTTGCTGCCGCTGACGGTGACACCGGCCCCCGCGTTGCCCGAGGCCGAACTCAGTGAGATGGCACGGGTGTTGGCGGGAGTTCCGGAGGTCGCCGTGACCGTCTCGGAGACCGGTGCGGGCGGATTGGTGACCGTGCAGGGGGTGTCCAGCTCCAGGATGTAGCTGGTGTGGATGTTGTAGTCGCCGGGCGAGAGGGTGATCTGGCCGGGCTTGGTCACGGTGAACGTGCCGGTCATGGAGAAGGACGGGAAGGCGGCCTTCCCGGGGACCGGCGGATTCTTCTTGGGCCCCGCGACGGTGACGTCCCCGGCCTGGGCCCCACCGAGGGCGACCTTGCCGGTCGGGGTCATGATGTCGGCGGGCAGTGCGAGGTCGGTCGGGTTGCTCGCGGCGGCGGTGACCACGGTGTAGGTCACGGTGACGGTGTCGCCGACCTTCGGACTCGCGTTGTCCACCGAGACGTTGGCGGTCGTGGTGCCGTCGATCGGCGGGATGCCGGCCACGGCGGGCGGGATGCAGTGCGTGGCGAAGTCCACGTTCGTGCCGGCGGCACCGGCCGGGCAGGCCAGCGCGCCGCCCGCGGTGACCGCGAGCGCGGTCGCCCCGAACAGTGACATCCAGCGCCACCGTAGGGATCTTCGTGAGCTTGAGGGCGGTGTGGCACCCATGGGCCCCCTCCTGAGGGTCGCGGGCGCAGCGGCTCATCTGCGCCGACAGGGGGCATTGATGTGGAGCGGGGGTGAGAAGTCAATGGAGATGCCGCAGAAATCTGACGGATCATCAGT
Organism: Streptomyces camelliae; assembly: GCF_027625935.1. Taxonomy (NCBI): domain Bacteria; kingdom Bacillati; phylum Actinomycetota; class Actinomycetes; order Kitasatosporales; family Streptomycetaceae; genus Streptomyces; species Streptomyces camelliae. The sequence goes on along the minus strand of NZ_CP115300.1, from coordinate 6,195,917 downwards.
TTCTGCGGCATCCGGAACAGATCGCTCAGTTCGGTCGGCCGAAGGGATCGATCGAAGGGCTCAGCCGAAGGGCTCGACCGAAGGGATCGGCCGAAGGGCTCAGTCGAAGACGAAGGGGCCGGGTGACTGCGGGCCGCCGGCGGTACAGGTCACGGTGATCCCGAAGATCACCATCTTCAGGGAGCCGCCGTAGGCGTCGAGGCTGTCACCGGAGGCGACGGTACCGCTGAGCGGGCCGACGCTGACCGCGTCGCCGGTGTTCATGGCGGGGTTCTTGGTCCCGCTGAACACCACTGATCCGCCACCCGACTTGGCCATGGTGAGGGTGGAGGTGATGGAGTCCTGCGCCACCGCGACCGGTGCCGTGATCGCGGAGGAGGTGAGGGAGATGGTGGCCGAGGTGCCGCTCTGGGTGGCGGTGAGCGTGGCCGCACCGCCACCGAAGATGCCGCAGCTCGCGGTGATGGTCGCCGACTGTGGGGTGACGGCGGCCGCGGAGGGCGCGAAGGCGAGACCGGTGACCGCGAGGGCCCCGGCGGCCAGTGCCGCACCCATTGCCGTGCGCTTGCCTCTCATGGGGATCCGCTTCCCTTCCCTATGGTGGGGAGTGCCATGTGGGGGGCCGACGGACGAGGAGGCCTGCGCAGGCGGGTGCGGGCACACTGCGAGGGCGGTGCGGATCTGACGGTCCGTCGGAAAGTTACGGCTCCATTGATGCGCAAGGGCGAGAACCGAACAAGGTTGAAATCCGGCCGACCTTCCTGGCGCTGTTCACGAGACCGGGCGGCGGTTGTGCCGGGCAGCCTGGTGCCGACCGGATGGGACGGACCGCATGGCGGGAAAGGCGATGGCTCATCGCCGGTGCCGGAGGCTACCTTCGGACGATGCGGATCTTGCATCTCTCGGACACCCATCTGGACCGGTCCGGCGGCCCCGACGAGGACGGGGCCGACGGCACCGCGGCGCTCTGCCGCCTGCTGGGCGAACTGAGTCATCTGGACGACCTCGACGCGGTGGTGGTCACCGGCGACGTCGCGGACGACGGCTCTCACGAGGCGTACACGCGGGCCCATGAACTCCTGTCCGGCTACGCCGGCCGACGAGGCGCGGACGTCTTCTACACGACGGGCAACCACGACGACCGCACCGCATTCGCGGACGTGCTCGGCACCGGCCACGTGCAGCCCGAGGCGGTGTACGAGGGGGCCGCAGGCGAGCGGGCGGGGGCCACCACCGTCGGCGGATGGCGACTGATCACGCTGGACACGCTCGTTCCGGGCAAGGGCTACGGCCGACTCGACGGCGGCCAACTCGGCTGGCTCCGCGCACTACTGGCCACCCCGGCACCCATGGGCACCGTCCTGGCCTTCCACCACCCGCCGGTTGCCCTGGACGTCGACGTTCAGCGGGCGCTCGGCCTGCAGAACGGCGCAGAGCTGGCCGAAACGATCCGCGGGACCGACGTCCAGCTCATCCTGTGCGGGCACTTCCACCTGCAGATACTGGCCCGCCTGGCACAAGCGACCGTCTGGGTCACCCCCGGCGTCGTCAGCCGCATCGATCTGACCGCCCGCCCCGGCACCGAGCGCGCCGTCCACGGTCCGTCGGCCTCCCTCGTCCACCTGGGAGCACCTCACGGGCCACTCATCCATACGCTCCACGCACGAGACCCTCGCATGGGCGAGACGGTCTACGAGGCCGACGAGGAGGAGATGCGCGAGGTCATCGAAAGGCTCGGCCCCTCTCCTGCGGGCCTGAACTGAGCCTGCGCCTGCGGGCCTGAACTGAGCCCGCGCCGCCACGGGGGTCCAGGGGGCGGAGCCCCCCGGTACCTCAGCCGGCGGAAACGGTGAGCCGCACAGCTCCGTCGGTCCCGGCCAGCAGCACCGGCGTCTGCGGCCCACCCAGGTCGGCGACGGCGGCGAGATCCTCCGCCGGCACGGACTCCGCCTCGCTCACGACCGCCGCCGCCTCCAGCGACGTGGCCCCCGACGCCACGGCCATCGCGACAGCGGTACGCAGCGCGCTCAGCCGCAGCGAGGCCAGCTCCACCGACCCGGCGGCGTACGTACGCCCGGTCTCGTCCCGTACGGCAGCCCCCTCGGGCACACCGTTGCGGGCCCGCACGGAACGGGCCAGAGTGACGATCTTGCGGTCCTCGGGGTCAAGCGCGTTGCTCTCGGTCATGCCCCTAGCTTACGGAGCAGCCTCAGGGCAGACCGGCCTGGTCAGGGTCAGGCAGCGGCGCGAACGATCAGCGTGCCGACCGAGCCTCGGGTCACGGACCGGGTCACGGACGGTCGAGCCGCAGCCGCTCCGCCCGCGGCAGCCCGGCGACGACCAGGTCGTACGAATCCTCGATCAACTCCCGGACCAGCCGGTCCGGGAGCTCGCCGTCGACCGTCACGGTGTTCCAGTGCCGCTTGTTCATGTGCCAGCCGGGGATGATCAGGCCCTCGTGCTCGCCCCGCAGCCGGACGGCGTCCTCCGGGTCGCACTTGAGATTGACCGTCAGCGGCCGCACGCCCAGGTTCGTCAGGGCGAACATCTTGCCCAGCACCTTGAAGACCGACGTCTCGGGATTGAAGGGAAAGTCCTCCTCCGCCGCGTTGAAGGACAGGCAGAAGGCGCGCAGTTCCTCGGGGGTCACTCGGGTTTCTCCTCCTCGGGGACCAGCACGGGAACCGGCTCCACCAGGACCGTGACGATCTTGTTCCGGCGGCCGGCGGCGGCCTCCGCGGTGAGCTTCAGGCGGCGTTCGTCGGGCAGTTCGACCTCGGCGGACGCGCCCGCGATGGGCACCCGGCCGAGGGCCTTGGCGAGCAGTCCGCCGACGGTCTCCACGTCCTCGTCGTCGTACTCCTCCAGCCCGTACAGCTCACCGAGGTCGGTGATGTCCAGGCGGGCCGTCACCCGGAAGCGGTCGTCACCGAGGTCTTCGACCGGCGGCAGCTCGCGGTCGTACTCGTCGGTGATCTCGCCGACGATCTCCTCCAGGATGTCCTCGATGGTGACGATGCCGGCGGTGCCGCCGTACTCGTCGATGACGACGGCGACGTGGTTGCGATCCTTCTGCATCTCGCGCAGCAGGTCGCCGGCGTTCTTGGTGTCGGGCACGAAGACGGCGGGCCGCATGCCGGTCGAGACCAGGTCGCTCTCGGCGTCGCGGCTGATGTGCGTCTTGCGGACCAGGTCCTTCAGATACACGATCCCGACGATGTCGTCCTCGCTCTCGCCGGTGACCGGAATCCGGGAGAAGCCCGAACGGAGGGCGAGGGTGAGGGCCTGGCGGATGGTCTTGTAGCGCTCGATCACCACCAGGTCCGTCCGCGGCACCATCACCTCGCGCACCAGGGTGTCGCCGAGTTCGAAGACCGAGTGCACCATGCGGCGCTCCTCGTCCTCGATCAGCGACTCCTTCTCGGCGAGGTCGACCAGCGCGCGCAGCTCCGCCTCGGAGGCGAACGGGCCGCGCCTGAAGCCCTTGCCGGGCGTGAGCGCGTTACCGATGAGGATGAGCAGCGACGGGATCGGGCCCATCACACGGGCGAGCGGCAGCAGGACGTACGCCGCCACGGTCGCCGTGTTGAGGGGGTGCTGGCGGCCGATGGTGCGGGGCGACACGCCGACGGCGACGTACGACACGAGCACCATGACACCGATGGCGACCAGCAGGGCCTGCCAGGTGGCCGTGAACTCCTGGAGGCAGGCGTACGTCACCAGGGCCGCGGCCGCCATCTCGCAGGCGACGCGGACCAGCAGGGCCACGTTGAGATAGCGGGTCGGGTCGGCGGCGATCTGGGCGAGCTTGGCGCTGCCGCGCCGACCGGACTTGACGGCCTCCTCGGCGCGGAAGCTGGAGACGCGTGCGAGGCCCGCCTCCGCGCAGGCAGCGAGCCAGGCGACGACGACCAGCGCGATCGCGCCGAGGACGATCTGCGGAGACATTCGGGACTCGTCTCGCCTACGAGACCGTCGGCGCCGGGGACGGGCCGGTCAGGCCGTGCTCGGCCCGCCAGCCGTCGACGATGGCGGCCTGGAGCCCGAACATCTCGGCCTTCTCGTCAGGCTCCTCGTGGTCGTACCCGAGCAGGTGCAGCACGCCATGGACGGTGAGCAGCTGGAGCTCCTCGTCCATGGAGTGCTGCGTCGGGGCTTCGGCCCCCTGCTTGGCGGCGACCTCGGGGCAGAGCACGATGTCACCGAGGAGGCCCTGCGGGGGCTCGTCGTCGTCCTTCGACGGCGGCCGGAGCTCGTCCATCGGGAAGGACATGACATCGGTGGGCCCCGGCAGGTCCATCCACTGGATGTGCAGCTGCTCCATGGCGTCGGCGTCCACGACGATCACCGAGAGCTCGGAGAGCGGGTGGATGCGCATCCGCGCGAGCGCGTAGCGGGCGATGTCGAGGATCGCCTGCTCGTCGACCTCGGTACCGGATTCGTTGTTGACGTCGATCGACATGGTCGTGCTGGTCTACTTCCCCTTGTGCCCGGACTTGCCCCGGCCCTTCTGCATGCCGTTCTGGGTGCCGTGCGAGTCGTCGTACTTCTCGTACGCGTCGACGATACGGCCCACCAGCTTGTGCCGTACGACGTCCTGCGAGGACAGCCGGGAGAAGTGGACGTCCTCGACGCCGTCGAGGATCTCCTGCACCTGCCGCAGACCGGACTTGGTGCCGTTCGGCAGGTCGACCTGGGTCACGTCACCGGTGATGACGATCTTCGAGTCGAAGCCGAGGCGGGTGAGGAACATCTTCATCTGCTCGGGGCTCGTGTTCTGGGCCTCGTCCAGGATGATGAAGGCGTCGTTGAGCGTGCGTCCGCGCATGTACGCGAGCGGCGCGACCTCGATGGTCCCGGCGGCCATGAGCCGCGGGATGGAGTCCGGGTCGAGCATGTCGTGCAGCGCGTCGTAGAGCGGGCGCAGGTAGGGGTCGATCTTCTCGTAGAGCGTGCCGGGCAGGAAGCCGAGCCGCTCGCCGGCCTCGACCGCGGGGCGGGTGAGGATGATCCGGTTGACCTGCTTGGACTGCAGGGCCTGCACGGCCTTGGCCATGGCCAGGTAGGTCTTGCCGGTACCGGCGGGGCCTATCCCGAAGACGATCGTGTGCTTGTCGATCGCGTCGACGTACCGCTTCTGGTTGAGGGTCTTGGGGCGGATGGTCCGGCCTCGCGAGGACAGGATGTTCTGCGTCAGCACCTGGGCCGGGGTCTCCGGGCCGTCGCTCGTCCCGTTCTCGCTCGCCTTGAGCATGGCGATCGAGCGTTCCACTGCGTCCTCCGTCATCGGCTGCCCGGTGCGGAGCACCAGCATCATCTCGTCGAACACGCGCGAAATGAGGGCGACGTCGCTGGGGTCGCCGGCCGCGCTGATCTCGTTGCCCCGGACGTGGATGTCGGCCGCCGGGAAGGCCCTCTCGATCACACGCAGGAGGGAGTCGCCGGAACCCAGCACAGTCACCATGGGGTGCTGGGCGGGGACGGTGAGCTGGGCTCTCGCCTGCTCCTGCGAAGGGGTGCGAGCTGTGGATGTCTGTGTCATGGGCCGGCGCTGAAGGCCTGCGCTTCCTCCTCGTCACGGCCGCCTGGCTGAGGGCGGCCTCGCGATTCCAGGGTACGACGGGGGGCTGACAACGCCGTAGGGCTTTTCACGGGCCTCCACGACCGTCGCCGGACCCACCCGTCCCCACCCGTCCCGCACCCCGTCCCGCACCCCGAGCGCTCATCCCGAGCGCCGGAATCCGATGGTCGGCACCGCCCGGCGCAGCGGCCACGGCCGGTCCAGCTCCTCCGGCACCAGCCCCTCCAGGAACGCGTACCGCTCCAGCGCCGCGGGATCCTGCCCGGCGAGGGACTGCACGCGCCGCCACCACGCCCCGATCTCCGACCACCCCGGCGCCGACAGCGACCCCCCGAACTCCTGCACCGACAGCGCCGCCGTGAGCCCGGCGAAGGCCAGCCGGTCGGCCAGCGGCCACCCCGCGAGGGACCCGGTCACGAACCCGGCGACGAAGACGTCCCCCGCCCCGGTCGGATCCAGCGCCTCCACGGCGATCGCGGGCACCTCGGCCGCCTCCCCGGTCCGCCGGTCCACGGCGTACGCCCCCTCCGAGCCCAGGGTGACGACAGCCACCGGCACGTACTCGGTCAGGGCGTGCGCGGCGAGCCGCGGACAGTCGGTCCCGGTGTACCGCTTCGCCTCCTCCGCGTTCGGCAGGAACGCCTCGCAGTGCTCCAGGTCGGCCAGGCCCGACAGATCCCACGCCCCGGTGTCGTCCCAGCCGACGTCGGCGAAGATCCGGGTGCCCTCCCGGGCGGCCTGGGCGATCCAGGGCGCGCGCGTGCCGGGTGTCAGCGAGGCGACGGCGGCACGCGCGCGGGGCGGGCGGTCCGGCGCGCCTTCCTGGAGCAGCGCGGCTTCCGGCGGCGGCTCGTGCCCGTGGGAGACCATCGTCCGCTCGCCCTCGTACGCCATGGACACGGTCACCGGCGAGTGCCAGCCGGGCACGGTCCGCGAGGCCGACAGGTCGATGCCCTCGCCCTGGGCCAGCGCGTCCCAGCAGTACTCGCCGTAGTGGTCGTCGCCGAAGGCGGCCGCGAGGGAGGTCCGCAGGCCGAGCCGGGCCAGCGCGGTGGCCATGTTGGCGACCCCGCCGGGGCTGGAGCCCATGCCCCGGGCCCAGGACTCGGTGCCGCGCACGGGCGCCGAGTCCAGGCCGGTGAAGATGATGTCGAGGAAGACCGTGCCCGTGAGGTAGACGTCCCAGGGCGGGTCGCCGGGTGTACGCAGCCCGGCGAGCGGGTCGACCCGGGTCTGGCAGCGCGCTGCCTTGGTGAGGTGTTCCGGTTCCTCTCCGGTGAGGGCGTGCGAGGCGGTCACGGTGCGCTCCCTGACGTGGTGCGGATCTGGCCAGTGTGCACCAGGTCACGCACGGGAATCGCCGGTTACGACCGTATCGACCGCCACTCGTACAGGTCTCACCAGCCAGGTCTCACCAGCGCGGCATCGCCGGCCGGCGCCACTCCGGTTCGCCCATCAGCATCGCCGCCGCGTCGTCCCGGTCGCGCAGCGCGCCGTCGTCCTCCGCCCACCGGCGGTGCAGCCGGGCCAGTTCGTCCCGGTCGAGCACGACGCCGAGGCCGGGTGCGTCGGTCACCGCGACCCGGCCGCCGTCGAAGACGAGCCGCTCGGTGAGGACGTCCTCGGACTGCCACGGGTAGTGGGAGTCGCAGGCGTGATGGAGGTCGGGGACGGTCGCGGCGACCTGGGTCATCGCGGCGAGGCTGATCCCGAGGTGGGTGTTGGAGTGCATGGACACCCCGACGCCGAAGGCCGCGCAGATCGCGGCGAGTCTCTGGGTGTTGCGCAGACCGCCCCAGTAGTGGTGGTCGGAGAGAACCACCTGGACGGCATCGCGGGTGAACGCCTCCTTGATCTCGCCGAAGGTGGTCACGCACATGTTGGTGGCGAGCGGGACGTCGGTGCCCGCGGACACCTCGGCCATCGCCGGGGTGCCCAGCGTCGGGTCCTCCAGGTATTCGAGGACGTGGCCGAGTTCCTCGGCCACCTTCAGCGAGGTCTCGACGGACCAGGCGCCGTTGGGGTCGAGGCGCAGCGGGTGGCCGGGGAAGGCCTCGGCGAGGGCGCGTACGGCCGCGATCTCCTCGTCGGGCGGGAAGACACCGCCCTTGAGCTTGAAGGAGGTGAAGCCGTAGCGCTCCTTGAACGTGCGCGCCTGGGCCACGATCCCGGCCGGGTCGAGGGCGGCGCCCCAGTCGTCGGGCTCGGCGGTGACGCCCGCCGGGTGTCCGGCCCACTTGTAGAACAGGTAGGCGCTGTATTCGACGGAGTCGCGCAGCTTGCCGCCGAGCAGCGCGTGCACGGGCAGCCCGAGCGCCTTGCCCTGGGCGTCGAGGCAGGCGACCTCGAAGGCGGAGAGCACGGACAGCCGGAGCTTGTCGGCGCTCTGCACCCCGCGCAGCCCGCCGGCGTCCATCTGCCCCTCCACCCGGGACGCGTCCACACCGAGGTCGAGCGCGAAGAGCCCGTTCACATCCATGACCGACCGGCCGGTGAGCCGCTCGGCCAACGGGCGGGCCAGCTCCAGGTACTTGGTGTCGCCGTAGGTCTCGCCGAGCCCGGTGACCCCGTCAGCGGTGACGATCTCCACGATGAGCCGGGGCGTGTACGGCTGGTGCACACCCTGGGTGTTGAGCAGCGGCGCGTCGGCCACCAGGATCGGCGTCAGGCGTATCTCGGCGATGGTCAGGTCACGGGTCGTCACGGTCGTCACAGGGATGCTCCTACGAGTCGAGTCCGGCGGTGAGCAGGGCCTGGAGGTCGGCGAGGTCGGCGGGCGCGGGGTCGGTGAGCGGGGCGCGGACGGGTCCGACGCGCTGTCCGCGCAGCCGGGCGGCCGCCTTCACGAGGGACACGGCGTATCCGGGTGCGCGGTCGCGCAGTTCGACGAAGGGGACGTAGAACTCCCGCAGCAGTTTCGCCACTGCCCCCTGGTCCCCGTCCTTGAGCGCGGTGAAGAAGGCGCCGGCGATCTCGGGGGCGAAGGCGTGCACGGCGGAGGAGTAGGCGGGGACGCCGACGGTGGCGATGGGGTCCCCCCCCCGCGCGAGCGTGTTCGAGCGTGCGGGAGCGGGCCTGGACCTCGGCGGTGGCGGCGCCGTCGAAGAAGAGGAAGCCGTCGGGGGCGGCGAGGGTGAGGCGCTGGAGCCGGTCGAGGTCGCTGTGCACACCCTGCGCCATACCCTCCCGCAGCCGCCGTGCCACGCGCTGCGGACTCGGATCGCCGCCCACCTGACCATCTCCCATTGCGAATCGCTTCTACATATGAGAACCGAGGTTAGATACACGAACAGCGGCCGTCAACGGAAGGGCACACGAAAGTCGAACAATCGCCCTACCGGCCACCCGTTGTGGTGATCGCCGAGAAAATGGCGACCGTGCATGCGTATGCCGCACTAACGTCCAGACCCATGAAACTGGTGGTGCAGGTGAAACTGCTGCCGACGCCCGAGCAGGCGTCGGCGCTTGAAGCAACCCTGCGCGCCTGCAACCGAGCCGCCTCCTATGCCTCCACTATCGCCTTCGCCAAGGACCTCAAGAACCGCAACGGTCTTCAGAAGGAGGTCTACGCAGACCTGAAGGCAACCTTCGGTCTGTCCGCGCAGCCGGCGGTGCGGGCGGTGAAGAAGGTCGTCGACGCCTACGCAACCTTGAAGGCCAATCTACGGGCGGGGAACCTGGGCCCACCCACCTCCAAGCGGCACCGCAAGGCGATCGGCACCCCGATCGCCTTCCGCCCGAAGGCGGCCCAGCCGTTCGACGACCGCTGCCTGTCCTGGCAGTACGACGCACGTACCGTCTCCATTTGGACGGTGGACGGACGCGCGAAGGGCGTCCGGTTCGCCTGTTCATCCGACCAGCTCAAGACACTGGTGCAGTACCGCAAGGGTGAGAGCGACCTGGTCCAGCAGGGCGACAAGTGGTTCCTGGTGGCCACCTGCGACATCCCGGATCCCGAGGTGTACGAGCCGACTGACTGGATCGGCGTGGACCGCGGCATCTCGAACCTCGCCACCACCAGCGACGGAACCAACTACCAGGGCCGCCGTCTGGGCCGATACCGACGCTGGCAGGCCCGCAAACGCGCCGAACTGCAGGCCAAGCAGACACGCTCGGCCACCCGACGCCTTGCCCGCCGCGCACAAAAGGAACGCCGCCATGCCACGCACGTGAACCACCGGATCAGCAAGGAGATCGTGTCCGTCGCCCAACGCACCGTGCGTGGGATCGCCATCGAAGAACTCGGCAGCATCCGCGAGCGGGTACGGCTACGTCGCGACCAGCGGGGCACCTTCTCCTCCTGGCCCTTCCACCAACTCGGACAGCACCTCGCCTACAAGGCCAAGAAGGCCGGGGTGCCGTTCCTTGAAGTGGACGCGCGCCACACCTCGCAGCGCTGTCCGCGCTGCGGGCACACCGAGCGGGCCAACCGGCCCGCCCGGGACCACTTTCACTGTCGTCGGTGCGGGCTCGCTGGCCCGGCCGACGTCGTCGCCGGGGTCAACGTGCGCGACCGCGCACGCTCGGCGTGGGTGCTTGTCACCGCACCCGCACTCTGCCCCTGACAGCTACCAGGGGCAGAGTGGATGCGACCCGTGACCGTCCTGTCGTAGGGGACAGTCGGGAGCGCGACGAGGCGTGAACGACCGAGTACACAAGCTCGGCCGTTCGCGGCCGAGACGGTGACGGTCGGGTATCTCGATTACGACACCGCGTCGCCGAACTCGTACGCCTCGACCTCGGCGAGGTAACGGGCCCGCCGCTCCTCGTCGTCCTCCAGGAAGGAGGCGAGGAAGGAGTTGCGGGCCAGCTCGCGCAGGCGGTCCTCGGGCAGGCCCAAGGTCTGCTGCACGGCCGTGAAGTTGTCGCCCGCGTACCCGCCGAAGTAGGCCGGGTCGTCGGAGTTGACGGTGCACATGAGGCCGGCGTCGAGCATGGCGGGCAGCGGGTGGTCGGCGAGGGTGTCGACGGTCCGCAGCCGGACGTTGGACAGCGGGCACAGCGTCAGCGGGATCCGCTCCCGGACCAGCCGCTCGACCAGCGCCGGGTCCTCCATGCAGCGCAGCCCGTGGTCGACGCGCTCGACGCCGAGCACGTCCAGCGCCTCGGTGATGTACGCCGGCGGCCCTTCCTCGCCGGCGTGCGCGACCCGGCGCAGCCCGAGCGCGGCGGCCGCCTCGTACACCTCCCGGAACTTCACCGGCGGATGCCCGACCTCGGCGGAGTCGAGTCCGACTCCGGTGATCCGGTCGAGGTACGGCTTGGCGGCTTCGAGCGTCTCCAGGGCCGACTCGGCGGACTCGTCGCGCAGGAAGCAGAGGATCAGCCTGGTCGAGATGCCGTGGTTCCGCTCTCCCCCACGCTCGGCTTCGCTCGCACGGGGGGACCCCCAGCTGCCCAGCGCCCGCCACAGCCCCTCCACGACCGTGCCCATGGACACGCCCCGGGACAGGTGGGCCTGCGGGTCGAAGAAGATCTCCGCGTGCCGGACGCCCTGCGCGGCGGCCCGCGCGAGGTAGGCGTTCGCCAGGTCGGCGAAGTCCTGCTCGGTGCGCAGGACGGCCATGAGCTCGTAGTACAGGTTCAGGAAGGACTGGAGATCCTCGAAGTCGTACGCCTTGCGGAGCTCGTCCGTGGTCGCGTACGGGAGGGTCACACCGTTGCGGGCGGCCAGCTCGAACGCCAGCTCCGGCTCCAGGGTGCCTTCGATATGGAGGTGCAGTTCTGCTTTCGGGAGGGGCATCGACGTATCGTACGGGCGTTTTGCCGCCGATTGCTTTATCGCCGTTTCGGCACCGGCACCCGCAGCAGATCGTGCGCCACGGTCAGCTCGCCCTCGAAGCCGGCCGCCCGCGCCTGCCGCTCGAACTCCTCCGGCTCGGAATAACGCTGGCTGAAGTGGGTGAGGACCAGGTGCCGTACGCCCGCGTCCCGGGCCACGGCGCCGGCCTGACCTGCCGTCAGATGACCGTGTTCGATGGCGAGTTCCATGTCCTCGTCGAGGAACGTGGACTCGATCACCAGCAGGTCGCAGCCCTCCGCGAGCGCGTGCACGCCGTCGCAGAGCCGGGTGTCCATGACGAACGCGAACCGCTGCCCGCGCCGCACCTCGCTGACGTCCTCCAGCGTCACGTCCCCGAGCCGCCCGTCGCGCTGGAGCACGCCGACGTCCGGCCCCTTGATCCCGTGCGCGGCGAGCCGGTCGGGCAGCATGCGGCGGCCGTCGGGCTCGATGAGCCGGTAGCCGTAGGACTCGACCGGGTGCGAGAGCCTGCGCGCCTCCAGGGTGTACGCCGAGGTCACCGCGAGGATGCCGTCGGCGGCGACCGGCGCCTCGGTGACGCCGACCGTCTCCCGGTAGGCCGTCGCGTACCGCAGGCGGTCGAAGTAGCGCCGGCCGGAGCGCGGGTAGTGCGCGGTGATCTCGTGCGGCACCTGGTCGAGGTTGATCCGCTGGATGACGCCGGCGAGACCGAGGGAGTGGTCGCCGTGGAAGTGCGTGACACAGATCCGGTTCAGGTCGTGCGCGGCGACCCCGGCGCGCACCATCTGGCGCTGTGTGCCCTCGCCGGGGTCGAAGAGGATGCCTTCGCCGTCCCACCGCAGCAGGTAGCCGTTGTGGTTGCGGTGCCGGGTGGGGACCTGGCTGGCGGTGCCGAGGACCACCAATTCACGTACGGACACGACGGTTTACCCGGGGGGCCATTCCAGGCCACGGCCGCCGAGGACGTGCGCGTGGGCGTGCCACACGGTCTGACCGGCGCCGGAGCCCGTGTTGAAGACGATGCGGTAGCTGTCGAGCTTGTCCTCGTCCGCGACGGCCTGGGTCTCGCGCAGGACGTCCGCCGCCAGCTGCGGTGCTTCGGCGGCGAGAGTGGCCGCGTTCTTGTAGTGGGCCTTGGGGATCACGAGGACGTGGGTGGGGGCCTGGGGGTTTATGTCGCGGAAGGCGACGGTTGTCTCCGTCTCGCGGACGATCGTCGCCGGGATGTGCCCCGCGACGATCCTGCAGAACAGGCAGTCGTCCTGCGGTTCACCTGCCATGCCTGTGCCTCCTCACACCTGTGATCAGTACCGGTGCATCGTAGTCGTATCAGGCGGGCATTCCCGGCGGGGTTTTCGCGGGCCGCTCCTGAAGTGCCGCCAGCGCGAGCCTGATCGCCTCGTCCAGCTGGACGTCCCTCCCCGCCACCCAGTCCTGTGGCCGCTGTACGACCTCCACATCCGGCTCCACCCCGCGGTTCTCCACGTCCCACCCGTAACCCTCCAGCCAGATCGCGTACTTCGGCTGGGTGACCAGGGTGCCGTCGACCAGGCGGTAGCGGCTGTCGATGCCGATCACTCCGCCCCAGGTGCGGGTGCCGACGACCGGGCCGATGCCGAGGGCCTTGATCGCCGCGTTGACGATGTCGCCGTCGGAGCCGGAGAACTCGTTGGCGACGGCGACGACCGGGCCGCGCGGGGCGTCGAGGGGGTAGCTGGTGGGACGCATGCCGCGGGGGACGTCCCAGCCGACCACGCGGCGGGCCAGCTTCTCGACCACGAGCTGGGAGGTGTGGCCGCCGCGGTTCTCGCGGACGTCGACCACCAGGCCCTCGCGGGCGACCTCGACGCGCAGGTCGCGGTGGATCTGGGCCCAGCCGGGGGCCTGCATGTCGGGGACGTGGAGATAGCCGAGGCGGCCGCCGGAGGCCGTGTGGACGTGGGCGCGGCGGCCGGCGACCCAGTCGTGGTAGCGCAGGGGTTCCTCGTCGGCGATGGGGACGACCACGGTGTGGCGGGGTTCGCCGCCGCCCGCCGGGGAAACGGTCAGTTCCACCGGGTGGCCCGCCGTGCCGACGAGCAGCGGACCCGGGCCCGTCACCGGGTCGACCTGGTGCCCGGCCACGGCGATGATCGCGTCGCCGGGGCGGACCGCGACGCCGGGAGCGGCGAGCGGGGAGCGGGCGTCGGGGTCGGAGGTCTCCGACGGCAGGATGCGGTCGACACGCCAACTGCCGTCCGCGTGACGGGAGATGTCGGCGCCGAGCAGCCCGTGCCGGGCGCCGCCGCCCCGGCCGCCGGCGGGGATGACGTAGGCGTGCGAGGTACCCAGTTCGCCCTGTACCTCCCACAGGAGGTCGGTGAGGTCGCTGTGGGTGGCCAGGCGGGCGACGAGGGGGCGGTAGCGGTCGAGGACGCCCGTCCAGTCGGCGCCGCCGAGGTCGGGGCGCCAGAAGTGGTCGCGCATGAGGCGGCCGGTCTCGTCGTACATCTGGCGCCACTCGGCGGCCGGGTCGAGGGTCTGGCGGATGCGGGCGAGGTCGACGGTGACGCTGGTGTCGCCGTCGTCGTCGCTGCCGGTACGGCGGTCGCTGGGGGCGACCCGGAGCCGGCCGTCGCTCCACAGCAGGACGCGTTTGCCGTCGCCGCTGACCTCGATGTGGTCGACGTCGGAGGCGAGGTGTTCCAGGCGCCGCTGGGCGAGGTCGTAGCGCTCCAGCTCGGTGTGCGGGTCGGGGTCCTCGGGGCGGGCGCGGGTGGCGCCGAGAACGCCCTCCACGGGGTGGCGCAGCCAGAGGACGCCGTCCTTGGCGGCGCGGAGGGTGGAGTAGCGGCCGGCTTCCACCGGGAAGGGGACGATGCGGTCGGCGAGGCCTTCGAGGTCGATGCGGGTGGCGGGGGTGCCCTCGCTGTCGGGGGTCTCGTCCTTGTCCGGCGTCTCGAAGGGGCGGCCGTGGCGCTGCGGGCCGAAGGGTGAGGGGGTGGTGGCGGCCAGCGTGATCAGGTGCGGGCGGGCGCCGACCACGAAGGCGAGGTCGAAGACGTGCTCGTCGTAGACCGGGTCGAAGGCGCGGTTGGACAGGAACGCCAGATGCTTGCCGTCGAGGGTGAAGGCGGGGGCGTAGTCCATGAAGCGCAGCGGGGTCGCCTCGGTGACGGACAGGTCGGTGGTGTGGGCGAGGCGCAGCTGGGAGAGCGGGCGGGGGCCGGGGTGGGCCCAGGCGAGCCAGGCGGAGTCGGGGGAGAAGGCGAGCCCGGAGACCTCGCCGTCGTCGCTGCGGTCGACCTCACGGACCTCTCCGGTCTCCCGCTCGACGAGCAGCAGCCGCCCGTCGTGCGCGGCCACGGCGGCCCGGCTGCCGTCGGGAGCCATGGCGAGCTCCAGGACCCGGCCGAGCTGTCCGGCGGCGAGCCGGCGCGGGGTGGCGCCGGGGACGTTGCCCGTGGCGGGGGCGAACTCCAGGGCGTCGTCGCCCTCGGCGTCCGTCACCCACACCACCCACTCCTCGCCGTCGGCGCGGAAGGCGCGCGGCATCCGGGCGCGGACGCCGGGGGTGGCGGCGAGGGCGCGGGCGGGGCCGTAGCGGTGGGTGACCCAGTGGATCCCGCCGCGCACGCAGACGGCGCTGCCGCGCGCGGTGTGGTCGGGGGCGGCCGCGCCGAACCAGCGGGCTGCGTTCACCGGGCGGGGGCGCAGATCGACGCGTGGCCCGCCCAGGCGCACGTCCAGCCGGCGCGGCTCGGCGCCGTCCAGATCGTCCAGGAGCCACAGTTCACCGGCCGCGCCGTAGACGACCCGGGTGCCGTCACCGGCCGCGTGCCGGGCGTAGAAACCGTCGAGCGGGGTGTGGCGGCGCAGGTCGGAGCCGTCGGCGAGGGAGGAGTAGAGGGCGCCGGTGCCCTCGTGGTCGGAGAGGAAGGCGATGCGGTCGCCGGCCCAGACCGGGCACTCGATGTTCCCGTCGAGCTCCGCGTGGAGCCGGACGAACTCACCGTCCCCGTCGGGGTCGATCCACAGCTTGCCCGCCGTACCGCCCCGGTAGCGCTTCCAGTAGGCGGCCTCGCGGCCCATCGGCGCGGACAGCAGCACGGTGGCCGGCCCGAGCGCCACATCGCCGACCGGGCCGTACGGCAGGGTCTCGGCGGGGCCGCCGTCCAGCGGGACGGCGTACGCCCAGGTCTGCCGGAGGCTGGGCCGGCCCTGCGCGCCGAGCGCGAGCACCCGCCCGTCGGGCGTCCAGCCCCGCACCTCCGTACGGCGGTTGCCCCAGTACGTCAGCCGCTCGGCGGGGCCTCCGTCGACGGGAGCGACATGCACCTCGGGCGCGCCGTCCCGGCCGGAGGTCCAGGCGAGGAACCGTCCGTCCGGGGATATCCGGGGCTGGGTCACGGGCCGGTTGTCGGCACTGACCCGCCAGGCCCGGCCGCCGTCGAGGGGCGCGAGCCATACGTCGTCCTCGGCGACGAAAGCCACCAAGTCGCCGTGCAGATGGGGGAATCGGAGATAGCCCGTCGAAGCGCCCTGAGTCACCCCGTCACTGTACGCAGCGACGGCGGGTACGCGCCCCCCGTTTCGATCACTTGCCCTCGGCTGCCCGCGGCCCGTGTTCCCGAAGCGGCGTCGCCGGTGAAGCGCCTACGCTGGGCGGATGCGCAGCGAACGCAGGCTCAGGCGGCTCGTGCTGCCGGACGGGACCGAGTACCGGTGGACGGTCCGGCACCGGCACCGGGACGGCGGCCCCTGCCAGGAGGTGCTGACGCTGTACCGGGACGGGACCCCGACCCGGATCGTGTTCCCGGGCACCGGCGGTGCCTACGGGCACTCGGGCCTCGTCGCCGACCACCGCGGGAACGCCCTCGATCTGCACGAGCCCGGCGTCGTACGGGCGTTCGCGGACGCGGTACGGCGGCTGCGGCCGGCACCCGGCGACGTGGACGGCCGGGCCCTGCTGCCCGGCGTCGCCGTCAGCCGCGCAGCAGCAGCCACTGCTGAAGCTCCACCAGGTTCCCCTCCGGGTCCTTGAGGTGGGCCACGCGCATGCGGTCGGTCATGGGGGCCGGGCCGTGCAGCAGGGCGGCGCCGCGGGAGGTGATCTCGGCGCAGTAGGCGTCGAGGTCGTCCACGCGCAGCACCACCAGGGAGCGGTGCCCGGTGGCGGTCTCGCCCAGCTCGTCCAGGATCTCCGCCATCATCGCCCGGTCCTGCAGGGCGATCCCGGCGGAGCCGGTGTGCGGGCTGAACTTCTCGTACGGCCCCTCGGTCGCGCCGGACTGCGGCTTCAGGCCGAGGACGTCGGCGTAGAAGCGGTAGCACGCGGCGAAGTCGGTGACCAGGAGCCGGACTTGGGCGAGTTCCACGGTGTCCCCCAGATGTGTGTCAGAACCAGTTGTGTGTCAGGACCAGCGGCCGGTACGGCCCAGCAGCAGGGCCGCGGCGGCGGTGCCGGCGGTGGAGGTGCGCAACACGGTGGGCCCGAGGACGTACGGCCGCGCACCCGCCTCGGCGAACAGGGCCAGCTCCTCGGGTGAGACGCCCCCTTCGGGGCCGACGACCAGCACGATCTCGCCGTCCGCGGGGAGTTCGGCGGTGGCCAGGCGCTCCTCGCCGCTCTCGTGGAGGACGGCGGCGAAGTCGGCCGTGGCGAGCAGTGCCCCGATCTGCTTGGTCGTCGCCGCGTCCGCGACCTCGGGGAAGCGGACCCGGCGGGACTGCTTGCCGGCCTCGCGGGCGGTGGCCCGCCACTTGCCGAGCGCCTTCAGTCCGCGCTCGCCCTTCCACTGGGTGATGCAGCGCGACGCCTGCCAGGGCACGATCGCGTCGACGCCGACCTCGGTCATCGTCTCCACGGCCACCTCGCCCCGGTCGCCCTTGGGCAGGGCCTGGACGACGGTGATGCGCGGGGCGGCCGGCGGCTCCTCGTGGACGGACTCGACGGTCACGACGAGCCGGTCCTTGCCCTCGGCCGCCTTGACGACGCCCTCGGCCCAGCGGCCCTGCCCGTCGGTGAGGACGACGTCCTCACCCGGCCGCAGCCGCTTCACGGAGACGGCGTGCCTCCCCTCGGGGCCCTCCAGCACGAACTCCGGCCCCACACGGTCGAGTTGGTCGACGACGAAGACGGGTGCGGTCATCGCGCGTCACCCCCGGCCGACAACGCTGTCCGGGCGGCGGCGAGTTCGGCCGCCAGCACCTCCACCAGCTCCCCGGCCGGCAGCTCCCGGGCCAGCCGGTGGCCCTGGCCCGCCCACAGCGCCATGCCCTGCGCGTCCCCGGCCTTGGCGGCGGCCTTGCGCAGCGGCGAGGTGAGGTGGTGGATCTCCGGGTAGGCGGCGGGGGCGTACGGGCCGTGCTCGCGCAGGAAGCGGTTGACCAGTCCGCGGGCCGGCCGGCCGGAGAAGGCGCGGGTCAACTCGGTGCGCGCGAACAGGGGGTTGGTCAGCGCCTGCTTGTGCAGGGCGTGGGCGCCGGACTCGGGGGTGGCGAGGAAGGCGGTGCCCAGCTGGGCCGCGCTCGCGCCCGCCGCGAGGACGGCGGCGATCTGGCCGCCGCGCATGATGCCGCCGGCGGCGACGATCGGCAGGCTCACGGCCTCGCGGATCTGCGCGACCAGCGACAGCAGGCCGATGCCCGAGCCGTCGTTCTCGGGCAGGTCCCGGTGCGTCCCCTGATGACCGCCGGCCTCCACGCCCTGCGCGATCACCGCGTCGGCCCCGGCCCTCTCGACCGCGCGGGCCTCCTCGGCGGTGGTGGCGGTGACCAGGGTGACGGTGCCGGCCCGGCGCAGCCGGTCGAGGACGTCGCCGTCCGGCACGCCGAAGTGGAAGGAGACCACCGGCACCGGGTTGTCGAGGAGTACGGCGAGCTTGGCGTCGTAGCCGTCGTCCCGGCCGCTGTCCGGGTCGCCCAGCTCGGTCTCGTACCAGGCGGCCTCGCCGGCCAGCTGATGCGCGTAGACCTCGACGGCGCCGGACTCGGCATACTCGGGCTGCGGCATGAACACGTTCACCCCGAAGGGGCGGCTCGTGAGCCCCCTCAGCTGCTTGATCTCCCGGTACATCCCGTCGGCGGTCTTGTAACCGGCGGCGAGAAACCCGAGACCACCGGCCTCGGACACGGCGGCGGCGAGCTGCGGGACGGAGACACCGCCCGCCATGGGGGCCTGCACGATCGGGTGGGGGAAGAGATCGGTCAGCGCGGAGGACATGACCGCATGTTGTCACGTCCTTCGAACAAGTCCGAATCCGGGCGTCCGATGGCATAGGACAGGGGCATACAGGGTGCCGAAGCTCCCGGTACGCCCCTGATCCCGAAGGGCTCAGCGCCCGTTGAACGCATCCTTCAGCCGCGAGAACAACCCCTGCTGTCCCGGCTGACCGTGCCTGCCCGGGGGCCAACCCCCGGACCCCCGGCCACCCTGCAGCACCACGTGTCAGCGCCCGTTGAACGCATCCTTCAGCCGCGAGAACAACCCCTGCTGTCCCGGCTGACCGTGCCTGCCCGGGGGCCAACCCCCGGACCCCCGGCCACCCTGCAGCACCACGTGTCAGCGCCCGTTGAACGCATCCTTCAGCCGCGAGAACAACCCCTGCTGTCCCGGCTGGAACTGCCCCTGTGGCCGTTCCTCGCCGCGCAGCTTGGCCAGCTCGCGCAGCAGCCGTTCCTGCTCGGGGTCCAGCTTGGTCGGGGTCTGGACCTCGACGTGGACGACCAGGTCACCCCGGCCGCCGCCGCGCAGATGCGTGACGCCCCGGTTGTGCAGCGGGATCGACTGGCCGGACTGGGTGCCGGGCCGGATGTCGACCTCCTCCATGCCGTCCAGGGTCTCCAGCGGCACCTTGGTACCGAGGGCCGCGGCCGTCATCGGGATCGTCACCGTGCAGTGCAGGTCGTCGCCGCGCCGCTGGAAGGTCGTGTGCGGCAGCTCGTGGATCTCGACGTACAGGTCACCGGCCGGACCGCCGCCCGGCCCGACCTCGCCCTCGCCGGCGAGCTGGATCCGGGTGCCGTTGTCGACACCGGCCGGGATCTTGACGGTCAGCGTGCGACGCGAGCGGACGCGGCCGTCGCCGGCGCACTCCGGGCACGGGGTCGGCACGACCGTGCCGAAGCCCTGGCACTGGGGGCAGGGCCGCGACGTCATGACCTGGCCCAGGAAGGACCGGGTGACCTGCGAGACCTCACCGCGACCACGGCACATGTCACACGTCTGAGCGGACGTGCCCGGGGCCGCGCCCTCGCCGTTGCAGGTGTTGCAGACGACCGCGGTGTCGACCTGGATGTCCTTGGTCGTCCCGAAGGCCGCCTCGTCCAGCTCGACCTCGATGCGGATCATCGCGTCCTGGCCGCGCCGGGTGCGCGAGCGCGGCCCGCGCTGCGACGCCGTGCCGAAGAACGCGTCCATGATGTCGGAGAAGTTGCCGAAGCCACCGGCCCCGAAGCCGCCCGCGCCCGCACCGCCCGCCGCGGAGAGCGGGTCGCCGCCGAGGTCGTAGACCTGCTTCTTCTGCGGGTCCGACAGCACCTCGTAAGCGGCGTTGATCTCCTTGAACCGCTCCTGGGTCTTCGGGTCCGGGTTGACGTCCGGGTGCAGCTCGCGCGCGAGCCGGCGGAACGCCTTCTTGATCTCATCCTGCGACGCGTCGCGGCGCACGCCGAGAACGGCGTAGTAGTCCGTGGCCACTTACGACTCCGCCAGGATCTGTCCGACGTACCGTGCCACTGCGCGTACCGCTCCCATCGTTCCCGGGTAGTCCATGCGGGTCGGTCCGACCACGCCGAGCTTGGCAACCGCCTCGCCGCCCGAACCGTAGCCGACCGACACGACGGAGGTGGAGTTGAGTCCCTCATGGGCGTTCTCGTGCCCGATGCGCACCATCACGCCCGGATCCTTCGCCTCGCCGAGGAGCTTGAGGAGCACGACGTGCTCCTCCAGAGCCTCCAGGACGGGCCGGATCGTGAGGGGGAAGTCATGTCCGAAGCGGGTGAGATTGGCGGTGCCGCCGATCATCAGCCGCTCCTCGTTCTCCTCCACGAGTGTCTCCAGCAGAGTGGAGAGCACCGTGGAGACCGTACCGCGGTCCTCCGGCTCGAAGGCGTCCGGGAGGTCCTCGACCAGCTTCGGCACGTCCGTGAACCGGCGGCCCGCGACCCTGCTGTTCAGCCGGGCCCGCAGATCCGCCAGCGAGGCCTCGCCGAACGGCGCCGGGCAGTCCACCATCCGCTGCTCGACCCGGCCGGTGTCCGTGATCAGCACGAGCATCACGCGCGCCGGGGCGAGCGAGAGCAGCTCCACGTGCCGGACGGTGGACCGGGTCAGGGACGGGTACTGCACGACGGCGACCTGCCGCGTGAGCTGCGCGAGCAGCCGTACCGTACGGGCCACCACGTCGTCGAGGTCGACGGCGCCCTCCAGGAAGTTCTGGATGGCCCGCCGCTCGGGCGCGGTCATGGGCTTGACCCCGGCGAGCTTGTCGACGAACAGCCGGTAGCCCTTGTCCGTCGGGATGCGCCCGGCGCTGGTGTGCGGCTGGGCGATGAACCCCTCGTCCTCCAGGGCCGCCATGTCGTTGCGGACGGTCGCCGGGGACACCCCGAGGTTGTGCCGCTCGGTCAGGGCCTTGGAGCCGACCGGCTCCTCGGTCCCGACGTAGTCCTGGACGATGGCGCGCAGCACCTGAAGCCTGCGTTCACTCAGCATGCGCGCGCACCTCCAGCACGTCGTCCCCTCGCCCGCTCGTCCGTCGGGTCGGCCGCCTGGCACTCTTCCCATGCGAGTGCCAGCATTCCCGGCCCCAGTGTACGGCTGTCGGGTACACCCTGGGCAAGGTCGCCGTCGTCGTCCCGGCTTGTGAGGCTAGCGTCGCGGTATGACCGTGACTTGGGAAGAGCTGGGCTGGGAGCGGCTGGCCGCCGGGGTCGGGCGGTGCCGGCTGCCCGGCTGGGACTGCACCGTGGGGCTGGTCCTCGGAGAGAGTACGGCGCTCATGGTCGACGCCGGGTCGAGTCTGGCCGAAGGCGCCCGGCTACGGGGGCGGGCGGAGGAACTGGCGGGCGGCCGTGTGACTCATCTCGCGCTCACGCACCCCCATTTCGATCACGTCTTCGGGGCGCCGGCCTTCGCCGGGACGGAGATCTACGCGGCGGTGGGCGTCGACGCGGTGTTCACCCACGAACGCGAGGAGCTGCGCCTGGACGCGATCAGAAACGGCCTGGACGTGCGGGAGGCCGACGAGGCGGCGGACGCGCTGGTCCCGCCCGGCCATCAGGTCTCGGGCGAGTGGACGCTGGACCTGGGCGCCGGCCGCCAGGCCCTGCTGGCCAACGTGGGCCCGGGTCACACGGCCCACGACCTGGCGGTCCTGATCCCCGGCGACCGGGAGGTGGTCTTCTGCGGCGACCTGGTCGAGGAGTCCGGCGAGCCCCAGGCGGGCCCGGACGCGGTCCCGTCCCGCTGGCCGGACGCCCTGGACCGGCTGCTGGCACTGGGCGGTGAGGACGCTCTGTACGTACCGGGTCACGGAGCGGTGGTGGACGCGGCGTTCGTACGCCGGCAACGCGATCGGCTGGCGGCCCGTTTCGGCGTGTCGTGAGCGAGGGAGGGCCGCTTCTCCTATGGTCATCCGAATGCGCCAGTACTCCGCCGATCTGACCCCGCCGTGGAAGAAGCAGCAGCCCGTGCCGGAGGTACCGGCGGAGCCGGGCCTGGTGGTGGAGGAGCCCGGCACCGGGTTCTGCGGGGCGGTGATCCGCTGCGAGGCGGGCACGGTGACCCTGGAGGACCGCTTCGGCAAGCACCGCGTCTTCCCGCTGGAGCCACGCGGCTTCCTGCTGGAGGGCAGGGTGGTGACGTTGGTCCGCCCGTCCGCACCGGCTCCGGTGCGACCCGCCCGTACGGCCTCCGGTTCGGTCGCCGTCCCCGGCGCCCGCGCGCGCGTGGCCCGTGCCGGCCGTATCTACGTCGAGGGCCGGCACGACGCCGAACTGGTCGAGAAGGTCTGGGGCGACGACCTGCGCATCGAGGGCGTGGTCGTGGAGTACCTGGAGGGCGTGGACGACCTGCCGTCGATCGTCGCGGAGTTCCGCCCAGGCCCGGACGCGCGCCTGGGTGTCCTGGTGGACCACTTGGTGCCGGGCACGAAGGAGTGGCGGATCGCGGAGGCGGTGACGAGTGAACACGCGCTGGTGGTCGGCCACCCGTACATCGACATCTGGGAGGCGGTGAAGCCGTCGTCCCTGGAGATCGCCGGGTGGCCCCGCGTCCCGCACGGCCAGGACTGGAAGACGGGAGTGTGCCGTGCGCTGGGCTGGCCGTCGGAGAACACGGGCGCGGTGTGGCAGGCGATTCTGAAGCGGGTGGGGTCTTACAAGGACCTGGAGCCGGAGTTGCTGGGGAGGGTGGAGGAGCTGATCGACTTTGTTACGGGTAGCGGTGGGGCCTGACGTTGAGATACGTGCCGAACTCGCTGGTGTCCAATTCAAGCTCCAGATCCTCCAGCGGCAGCGGCGCGCCGAACTTGGTGATCTGCTGCCTCTGGTAGTCGGCGTTCTCCCCCTTCCCGACGGGCCTTGTCAGCAGGACGCACTGCGCCATGATCGGGTCCACGATGAGGTAGGCAGGCACCTCGCCAGCGGCGTAGATCGACCGCTTGATTTCGTAGTCCCGCTGCACGCTGGTCTTGGAGACCACCTCGACCACCATCGTGACCAGCTGCGACGGCAGCAGGCGGCCTGAGTCCGGGGCAACACCGCGTTCCACCACCACCAAGTCCGGAATGGGCTCGCTGGTCTCATCGATGATGTCCACGTCCGTCACCTGAAGCCGTTCCCAGCGCTTACGCGGGATCTGGTCCACCACGTCCGCCACGATCCGGTTGTGCACCAGATCAGGAGTGGCCATCATCACGATTTCCCCCCGGAGGAGTTCGGCCTTGATGCCCTCGGGAGGCTCGAACTCCTCGAAGAACTTGGCAATCCCACGCTCGTCCACAGCGGTCATCTCCGTGGCCTCCACATCCGCCGCGTACTTTTAGCGGCAGCCTACGAACCAGGTTAGGGACCGAACCGGCGTTCCGGGGCCATTCACTCGCCCGAGTGATCAATCCACCAGATCCCGCACCACCGCATCCGCCAGCAACCGCCCCCGCAGCGTCAGCACGGCCCGCCCCTCCTCGTACGGGCCTTCCTGGAGCAGCCCCTCCCCCAGCGCACGCCGGGACGCCGCAAGCCCCTCCTCCTTCAGCAAGGGCAGCGGCACCCCCTCCCGCAGCCTCAGCTCCAGCAGGATCCGCTCCACCCGCCGGTCCTCCTCGGACAGGAGCTCGCGGCCCGCCCCCGGCGAGCGGCCGGAGGCGAGGGCCGCCGCGTACGCCCCCGGATGCTTCACGTTCCACCAGCGCACCCCGCCCACGTGGGAGTGCGCGCCGGGGCCCGCGCCCCACCAGTCGGCGCCGCGCCAGTACAGCTCGTTGTGCAGGCAGCGGCCCGCCTCCGAGGTGGCCCAGTTGGAGACCTCGTACCAGTCGAAGCCCGCCTCCGACAGCACCGACTCCGCGATCAGGTAGCGGTCGGCGTGCACGTCGTCGTCGGTCATCGGGACCTCGCCCCGGCGGATACGACGAGCCAGCTGCGTGCCCTCCTCGACGATCAGCGCGTACGCGCTGATGTGATCCGGCCCGGCGCCGATCGCCGCTTCCAGCGAGGCCCGCCAGTCGTCGTCGCTCTCCCCCGGCGTGCCGTAGATCAGGTCGAGGTTGACGTGCTCGAAGCCCGCGGCCTTCGCCTCCGCCACGCAACGCTCGGGGCGGCCCGGAGTGTGCGTACGGTCGAGCACGCGCAGCACGTGCTGCCTGGCGCTCTGCATGCCGAAGGAGATCCGGTTGAAGCCGCCCTCGCGGAGGGTCGCCAGGTAGGCGGGGTCGACCGATTCCGGGTTGGCCTCCGTCGTCACCTCCGCGTCCGGCGCCAGGCCGAACTCGTCGCGGATCGCGCCCAGCATCCGTACCAGGTCGTCGGCGGCCAGCAGCGTCGGCGTACCGCCCCCGACGAAGACCGTACGGACCTCGCGCGGGTCGTCGCCGAGCACCTTCCGGGCGAGGCGGATCTCGTCGGTCAGGGTGTCCGCGTAGTTGTCGCGGGACGCCAGCACCCCGCCCGTGCCGCGCAGCTCGGTCGCGGTGTAGGTGTTGAAGTCGCAGTAGCCGCAGCGGGTCGCGCAGTACGGCACGTGCAGATAGAAGCCGAGCGGGCGGCCCGGGGCCCCGGCGAGCGCGGACGCGGGGAGCGCGCCGTCGGTGGGGACGGGTTCGCCGTCGGGGAGTGCGGAAGGCATGTCCTCCATTGTCCAGCACCGGCGCCCTTGCCCGGCCGGCCCGTCGCGCCTCGGGGCTCAGTCGGCCTGGAGCACCAGCAGCGCCAGGTCGTCCTCGGGCTGGCCGCCGCCGAAGTCGTGCACCAGGCGGCGGATCCGTTCCGCGATCAGCTCGGCGCTCAGGCCCGCGCAGCCGGACAGGGCGTGGGCGAGCCCGTCGCCGTCGTCGAACTGGCGGGAGCCGGAGCGCCGCTCGGTCACCCCGTCGGTGACGCACAGCAGGCTGTCGCCGGGCCGCAGCTCGAAGGTCTCGCTGGTGTAGGTCTCGTCCTCGATCACGCCGAGCAGGGTCTGCGGCCGGGCCACCGTACGCACCGCGCCGTCGGGGCCGAGGACGAGCGGCAGCGGATGGCCGGCGGAGGCGAGCGTGCAACGGACCCCGCCGTCGTACGGCGTCAGCTCGCCGTAGAGAAGGGACAGGAAGCGGGTCTGCGGGCCCTCTCCCGCGGCCACGGGACGGCCGCCGACGGCGACGAGGGCGCGGGCGGCGGCGTCGGCGGCCTCCGTGGCGTCGTCCAGGAGGAGCTGGTTGAGGCGGTCGAGGACGTCGGCGACGCGGTAGCCCTCGCGGGCGAGAAGGCGGAGCCAGGGGCGGGCGAGGCCGATCACGACGGCCGCCTCGGGGCCCTTGCCCTGGACGTCGCCGACGGCGAAGCACCAGCGGCCGTCGCCCGCCGGGAACAGGTCGTAGAAGTCGCCGCTGGGGCCGCCCTTGTCGCACGGCTCGTACACGAGGGCGCTGCTCATCCCGGGGATCTCGGCGACCGCGCCGGGCAGCAGCCCGCGCTGCAGTACGGCACTGATGGTGGCCTGGCGGGCGTACTGGCGGGCCGCGCCGATGGCGAGCGCCACCCGGCGGCCGAGGTCCTCCACGAGCCCGGTGACCTCGTCGGGGAACCCGGCGGGCCCGTACCGGCCGATGACCAGGGTGCCGAGCGGCCGGCCGCCCGCGATCAGCCGGTAGGCGAGCGCCGCACCGTCGGCGCCGCGCGGGCCGAGCGCGTCGCCGGGCCAGGGGTACGGCTCGGGGCCGGAGCGCAGCCCCTCGCTCCAGGCGGGCGGCTCCTTCTCCAGGGCGAGGTGCAGTTCCTCGACACGGCCCTCGCAGGTGTGCCAGACCCGGGCGGGCCCGCCGCCGGCGCCGCCGCGCACGCTCGCCTCGTCCTCCAGCCACACCGCGCACCAGTCGGCGAGCCGGGGCACGAGGAGCTGGCCGGTGAGGGCGGTGACCAGGGTCTCGTCCAGCTGTCCGGCGAGCAGGTCGGAGGCCTCGGCGAGGAAGGACAGCGCGCCCCGGCCGAGCCAGTCCGCGTCGCCTGCGGCCCGCTGCGGCTGCGGGGCGAGGTCCTCGGCGGCTGCCAGGGCGGACCCGGGGGCCGGTCCGTCCGGCTCCTCGGCTCCGCCCGGGGGCAGCCGCGCCCACACGGTCTTGGCACCGGCGCGGTAGGTGACGCCCCAGGAGTCGGCGAGCGTGGCGACCAGCCGCAGCCCGCGCCCGTACTCAGGGGTGTCGTACGGCCCCTCGCCGGCCGCGGGGTCGCGCGGGGCGCGCGAGGGATGCCGGTCGTGCACCTCCACGACGAACGCGCCGGTCTCCTCCGTCCGCCAGTCGACCTCCACGTCCGTACCGGCGTGCACGACGGCGTTGGTGACCAGCTCGCTGACGACGGCCATGGCATCGTCGACGAGCCGCGCCGTGACGTCCGGCAGGTCGATGAGCGCGGCCCGCACCAGTGCCCGGGCCGCCCCGGGCGCCAGCGGACTCCCGGGCAGCACGGCCCGCCCCCGTACCTCCCGGTCCCGGGGCTCACTCTCCCGTTGCGTGGGTATGGCCGCCATGTCCATGCGGCCAGGGTGACAGACAGGGGGCGATCAGCAGCGCTGAGTTATCGAAGTGGCCAGAAGATAGCGACTTTTGAACGGCGGTGACAGTCGCGCTACTTCTCCCTCGTCCCGGCGTACATCTCGTCGATGAGGTGCTTGTACTCCCGCTCCACCACGGGCCGCTTCAGCTTCAGGCTCGGCGTGATCTCGCCGTGCTCCACGTCGAGATCCCTCGGCAGCAGCCGGAACTTCTTGATCGTCTGCCACTTCTGGAGCCCGGCGTTGAGCTCCCGCACATACCCGTCGACCATCTCGACGGTCTGCGGCGCGGCGACGATCTCGGCGTACGGCCTGCCCTCCAGCCCGTTCTCCTTGGCCCACTCGACGATCGCGATCTCGTCGAGGGCGATGAGGGCGGTGCAGTAGTTCCGGTCGGCGCCGTGCACCAGGATGTTGGAGACGTACGGGCAGACCGCCTTGAACTGGCCCTCGACCTCGGCCGGGGCGACGTACTTGCCGCCGGAGGTCTTGATGAGGTCCTTCTTGCGGTCGGTGATGCGCAGATAGCCGTCGGGCGACAGCTCGCCGATGTCGCCGGTGTGGAACCAGCCGTCGGACTCCAGCACCTCGGCGGTCTTCTCGGGCAGCTTGTGGTAGCCCTGCATGATGCCGGGGCCGCGCAGCAGGATCTCGCCGTCGTCGGCGATGCGCACCTCCGTGCCGGGCAGCGGCTTGCCGACCGTGCCGGTGCGGTAGGCCTCGCCGGGGTTGACGAAGGAGGCCGCGGAGGACTCGGTGAGGCCGTAGCCCTCCAGGATGTGGATGCCGGCGCCGGCGAAGAAGTAGCCGATCTCGGGCGCGAGCGCGGAGGCGCCGGAGACGCAGGCGCGCAGCCGGCCGCCGAAGGCCTCGCGGAGCTTGGCGTAGACGAGGGTGTCGGCGACCTTGTGCTTGGCGGCGAGGCCGAACGGCACGGCGTGGTTGCCGGTGCGGCGGAAGTTGTCCTGGCTGACCTTGGCGTACTCGCGGGAGACCTCGGCGGCCCACTGGAAGATCTTGTACTTGGCCGGGCCGCCCTCGCGGGCCTTGGCGGCGACGCCGTTGTAGACCTTCTCGAAGATGCGCGGCACGGCGGCCATGTACGTCGGCTGGACCACCGGAAGGTTCTCGATGATCTTGTCGACGCGGCCGTCCACGGCGGTGACGTGTCCGACCTCGATCTGGCCGGAGGTGAGCACCTTGCCGAAGACGTGCGCCAGCGGCAGCCACAGGTACTGCACGTCGTCGATGGTGACCAGGCCGGTCGCGGCGATCGCCTTCGCCATGTACGCCCAGTTGTCGTGCGGGAGCCGGACTCCCTTGGGGCGGCCGGTGGTGCCGGAGGTGTAGATGAGGGTGGCGAGCTGGTCCTTGGTGATCGCGCCGACCCGCTCCTTGATCAGCTCGGGGTGCGTC
Source organism: Streptomyces camelliae (assembly GCF_027625935.1). Classification (NCBI taxonomy): domain Bacteria; kingdom Bacillati; phylum Actinomycetota; class Actinomycetes; order Kitasatosporales; family Streptomycetaceae; genus Streptomyces; species Streptomyces camelliae. The sequence goes on along the minus strand of NZ_CP115300.1, from coordinate 6,167,927 downwards.
TCCAGGTAGGCGGCGCCGCGCTTTTCCAGCTCGGCGAGGGTGGTGACCCAGTCGTCCGTCTCGACGCCGGCCGGGTCGATGACGACGACCTTGGTCAGCTCGGGCAGTTCGGCGCGCTTCTCGACGGCCTTGGCGGCCTGCGCGGCGTCCTCGGCGATCAGCACCCGGCTCTCGGAGTCGGAGAGGATGAAGGCCGACTCGTCGGCGTTGGTCTGCGGGTAGATGGTGGTCGTCGCACCGCCGGCGCACATGATGCCGAGGTCGGCGAGGATCCACTCGGCACGGGTGGAGGAGGCGAGCGCCACCCGCTGCTCGGGCTCCAGGCCCAGTTCGATGAGTCCGGCCGCGATCGCGTAGACCCGCTCGGCCGCCTGGGCCCAGCTCAGCGACTTCCAGTCGTCGGGGCCCTGGCCGGAGGCCGGCGGGACCGGGTACCGGTAGGCCTCGGCGTCCGGTGTGGCCGCCACGCGCTCCAGGAAGAGGGCCGCCACGGACGGCGGACGGTTCTCGATCAGGGTCTGTGTGTCGCTCACGACATCCTCCGGGGCCCGCGACGGTGCGGCTGGCTCACATGCGGCTGGGGTTGACTCACGGCGAGGCTCGCGCTTGTTGTTTAACTCGCGAGTAACTATCGAGCAGGGATCAGAGTAAGCCGCGACCGGCCGCTGCGTAAGGGGCATCGGCCTGTCGGTTTCCCCGGGTTCTCCACGCAGAGCGACGCTACGCACGCGTAGGGGCCCGCCGCACTTTCGCACGACGAGCCCCTTCATGCCCGGTTTATGGACGTACCCCGTTGTTACCGATGGTTACTTCTTGCCCTTGGCCGACCCCGCGCTGTCATCGCTGGACAGCACCGCGATGAAGGCTTCCTGCGGAACCTCCACGGAACCCACCATCTTCATCCGCTTCTTGCCTTCCTTCTGCTTCTCCAGCAGCTTCCGCTTACGGGAGATGTCACCGCCGTAGCACTTGGCGAGGACGTCCTTGCGGATGGCGCGGATGGTCTCGCGGGCGATGACCCGGGAGCCGATGGCGGCCTGCACCGGCACCTCGAAGCTCTGCCGCGGGATCAGCTCCTTGAGCTTGGCGACGAGCCGCACGCCGTACGCGTACGCCTGGTCCTTGTGGGTGATCGCCGAGAAGGCGTCCACCTTGTCGCCGTGCAGCAGGATGTCGACCTTGACCAGGGAGCTGGTCTGCTCGCCCGTGGGCTCGTAGTCCAGGGAGGCGTAGCCGCGCGTCTTGGACTTCAGCTGGTCGAAGAAGTCGAAGACGATCTCCGCGAGCGGGAGGGTGTAGCGGATCTCGACGCGGTCCTCGGAGAGGTAGTCCATCCCGAGGAGCGTGCCGCGCCGGGTCTGGCACAGCTCCATGATCGCGCCGATGAACTCGGTCGGCGCGAGGATCGTCGCCCGCACGACCGGCTCGAAGACCTCACCGATCTTGCCCTCGGGGAACTCGCTCGGGTTGGTGACGACGTGCTCGGAGCCGTCCTCCATGATCACGCGGTAGACCACGTTGGGCGCGGTGGCGATGAGATCGAGCCCGAACTCGCGCTCCAGGCGCTCCCGGATCACGTCCAGGTGCAGCAGGCCGAGGAAGCCGACGCGGAAGCCGAAGCCGAGGGCCGCGGAGGTCTCCGGCTCGTAGACCAGCGCGGCGTCGTTGAGCTGGAGCTTGTCCAGCGCCTCGCGCAGCTCGGGGTAGTCGGAGCCGTCGAGCGGATACAGGCCCGAGAAGACCATCGGCTTCGGGTCCTTGTACCCGCCGAGGGCCTCGGTCGCGCCCTTGCTCTGGCTGGTGACGGTGTCACCGACCTTGGACTGGCGGACGTCCTTCACACCGGTGATGAGGTAGCCCACCTCGCCGACGCCGAGGCCGTCGGCCGGCAGCATCTCGGGCGAGTTGACGCCGATCTCCAGCAACTCGTGGGTCGCGCCGGTCGACATCATCTTGATGCGCTCACGCTTGTTGAGCTGGCCGTCGATGACTCGGACGTACGTCACGACACCGCGGTAGGAGTCGTAGACCGAGTCGAAGATCATCGCGCGGGCGGGCGCGTCGGCGACCCCGACCGGCGCCGGGATCTCCTTGACGACCTTGTTCAGCAGCGCGTCCACGCCGAGACCGGTCTTCGCGGAGACCTTGAGGACGTCCTCCGGGTCGCAGCCGACCAGGTTCGCCAGCTCCTCGGCGAACTTCTCCGGCTGGGCGGCCGGCAGGTCGATCTTGTTCAGCACGGGGATGATCGTGAGGTCGTTCTCCATCGCCAGGTAGAGGTTGGCGAGGGTCTGCGCCTCGATGCCCTGGGCGGCGTCGACGAGGAGGATGGTCCCCTCGCAGGCGGCCAGCGACCGCGAGACCTCGTAGGTGAAGTCGACGTGCCCCGGGGTGTCGATCATGTTGAGGATGTGGGTCGTGCCCTGGTCGGGGCCCTCGGTGGGGGCCCAGGGCAGACGCACCGCCTGGGACTTGATCGTGATGCCGCGCTCGCGCTCGATGTCCATCCGGTCGAGGTACTGAGCACGCATCTGCCGCTGCTCGACCACACCGGTCAGCTGGAGCATCCGGTCGGCGAGCGTGGACTTGCCGTGGTCGATGTGCGCGATGATGCAGAAATTGCGGATCAGAGCCGGGGCGGTACGGCTCGGCTCGGGCACATGGTTAGGGGTCGCGGGCACGCAGGGTCCTGTCTCTTGAGGCGCCTTATGCCTCGGGTCGGATCGATACGTAGTCTCCATGGTCCCACGCGGAGGGAGCGGGGACCGTTTTGGGCCGTCGGCAGGGCCGCTGGTACTGTAGATGGCTGTGCCTCATGCCCTCTCAGCGCGAGGCGCGTCAGAGAAATTTTGGATCACCGGTACGGGACCTTCGCGGCCCCGCACCAGAACCTGAAAAGGCTCCTTCGTGGCGAACATCAAGTCCCAGATCAAGCGGATCAAGACCAACGAGAAGGCTCGACTGCGCAACAAGGCCGTCAAGTCCTCCCTGAAGACCGCGATCCGCAAGGCCCGCGAGGCCGCTGCCGCGGGTGACGTCGAGAAGGCCACCGAGCTGCAGCGCGCTGCCGCGCGTGCGCTCGACAAGGCCGTCTCCAAGGGCGTCATCCACAAGAACCAGGCCGCCAACAAGAAGTCGGCGCTTGCTTCCAAGGTCACGTCCCTCCAGGGCTGAGCTCTCCCTCTGATCTGACCGCCGGAAGGACCCAGAGCGGGCCCTCTCTCATCCGCTCCCGTCCGGCACCCACGGATTCGCACGCGGCCTGCGTTCGCCACGCGGGTGCGAGTCCAACAGCGTGAACCGAAACCCCGGCATCTCTCCCTTCCCCAGGGCGGATGCCGGGGTTTTCGGTGTGCCGACGGCTCGGCGGGGCCGCGGTTCGGCCGGCCGACGGGTCCGCGGGCCGCTTCCCGGTCGGCTTCCAGCCGACCGCCCCCCGGCTCGACTCGCCTACCCGCGCCCGCGCGACCGAGCGGCCCGAGCGATGATCACGACGGCCTTCTCCAGCGCGTACTCAGGATCATCGCCCCCGCCCTTCACGCCCGCGTCCGCCTCGGCGACAGCCCGCATCGCCGCCGCGACACCGTCCGGCGTCCACCCCCGCATCTGCTGCCGCACCCGATCGATCTTCCACGGCGGCATCCCCAGCTCCCGGGCCAGATCCGCCGGCCGCCCCCCGCGCGCGGAGGACAGCTTCCCGATGGCCCGCACCCCCTGCGCCAGCGCGCTGGTGATCATCACCGGCGCCACCCCGGTCGCCAGCGACCACCTCAGCGCCTCCAGCGCCTCCGCCGTACGCCCCTCCACGGCCCGGTCGGCAACCGTGAAGCTGGAGGCCTCGGCCCGGCCGGTGTAGTACCGCCCGACGACCGCCTCGTCGATCGTCCCCTCCACGTCGGCGACCAGCTGGGAGACCGCCGAGGCCAGCTCCCGCAGATCGCTGCCGATGGCGTCGCACAGCGCCTGGCACGCCTCGGGCGTCGCCGACCGGCCCGCCGCTCGGAACTCCTGCCGTACGAAGGCCAGCCGGTCCGCCGGCTTGGTCATCTTCGGGCAGGCCACCTCCCGCGCCCCCGCCTTGCGCGCGGCGTCCAGCAGGCCCTTGCCCTTGACCCCGCCCGCGTGCAGCAGCACGAGCGTGATCTCCTCGGCGGGGGAGCCCAGATAGGCCTTCACGTCCTTGACCGTGTCGGCCGACAGATCCTGCGCGTTGCGTACGACCACGACTTTGCGCTCGGCGAAGAGCGACGGACTGGTCAGCTCGGCGAGCGTGCCGGGCTGCAACTGGTCCGGGGTGAGGTCGCGTACGTCCGTGTCGGCGTCGGCGGCCCTGGCGGCGGCCACCACCTCCTGCACGGCACGGTCGAGCAGGAGGTCCTCCTGGCCCACGGCAAGTGTCACCGGGGCGAGAGGGTCGTCATTCGCAGTCTTCCTGGCCATCACCCACAGCATCCCACGCGGCACTGACAACGAGCCGGCCCGCGAACCCTGAGCGGTCCCCGAACGGACCCGGAGCCCGTCTCGGGGTCACGGATCCTCGCGCCAGCCGTCCCACTCGCCGGCGAACGCGTCCAGTTCGGCGGGGTCCAGCCGCTCGTGCTCGTCCCGCACGACCAGCAGCCACTGCGCGTCCTCGGCGTCGTCCTCACCGGCCAGGGCGTCCCGGACCAGCTGGGGCTCCTCGTCCAGGCCGAACCGCTCGCCGAGCGCCTCGGCCGCCTCCTCGGCGGCGTCCCGGTCGGGCAGCACCAGCACATGTCTCACATCGCTCACGCGCCCATTCTCCGGCACGGCACGAGGAGCGAACCGCCAGGTCAGCCCTTGGCGACGAGCTGCACGTCGAGGTCGACCCGGACACTCGACCCGACCACCGCGATGCCCCGCGCCAGCATGGACTGCCAGCTGACGGTGAAGTCGTCGCGGTGCAGCTCGGTGGTGGCCCGGCAGGCGGCCCGGACCTCGCCCTCCATGCCGTTGCCCAGTCCCAGGTACTCGGTGTCGAGCGTGATCGTGCGCGTCACCCCGTGCAGCGACAGCGCGCCGGTGATCGCCCACCGGCTGCCGCCCTTGTGCACGAACCGGTCGCTGTAGAACTCCAGCGTCGGGAACCGCTCCACGTCCAGGAAGTCCGCCGAGCGCAGATGGTCGTCCCGCATCCGCACCCCGGTGTCGATGGAGGCGGCGTCGATCACGACGTGCATCGCCGACCGCTCCACCCGCTCACCGATCCGCACCACTCCGGCGAAGGAGTTGAACTGTCCGTGGATCCGGGCCAGGCCGATGTGCCGTGCGGTGAAGCCGATCGAGGAGTGCATGGGCTCGATCTCCCAGTCGCCGGGCGCCGGCGGCTCCGGCGGCTGGGACACCTGGAGGGTCACATCGCCCAGCGAGGCGAGGGAGTTCTCGCCGACCAACGCGGTGGCGCGGTAGGGGGTGTAGCCATCGGCGGACAGGGCCAGCCGGTACTCCCCCGCCGGCACCGTCACCATGAAGGTCCCGTAAGGGTCCGTGCCACCGGACATGACCTTGCGGCCCATGGTGTCGCTGACCGTGAACTCGGCGCCCGCGACCGGCTCGTCGACCGGATCGACCACCCGGCAGGTGAGCACTCCGGCGCCGGGCGGGGTCTGCACCGTCACCAGGGAACTCGTCCGTTGCTTCTGGTCCGTCCGGTTACCCAGCCAGCGGCCGAACATCTACGACACCCCTGTACGCCTCGACATCATCGGTTGCCGAAGGTTCATTCGATCATTGATGCGACTTTCGAGGCAACACGGGACCACATCGCGGGAATCCAGCACATGCGCCGGAACCGATCCGAATCAGGAGCCACCGTTCCGGTTCCGCACAGCGGGAACACAGCCCTCGGCGGCTCCGCACGGACCGGCCCCGCGCGTCCGCCCCTCAGTCCTTCCTCACCCACACCTCCTCGCCTCTCCCGCCCGCCCCGCCGACCGCGAGGCCGCCGTCCCGGTCCGTGCGCAGCACCAGCGCGCCGCCGGCCCGCAGCATGGCCACGGTCGCCGGTGCCGGGTGCCCATAGGAATTGCCGGCCCCTACAGAGATGAGAGCCACCCGGGGAGCCACGAGCCGTATCAGCTCCGGGTCTTGATAGGCCGAGCCGTGGTGGGCCACCTTCAGCACATCCACCCCGGCCAGTCCGGCCGCCTCCGGGGACCTCAACAGCGCCTGCTGGGCCGGGGGTTCGAGGTCGCCGAGCAGCAGCAACCGCAGTCCGCCCGTGCGGACCAGCATCGCGACGCTGGCATCGTTCGGACCGTCCGGCTCCGGCACGGGACCCGGCCACACCGGGAGCCCCGGGACCGGCTGCGCCCCGCTGCCCGGCGGCGGCCACAGCACCTGCCAGGCGAGCGGACCGGCGCGCCGCTCCTCCCCGGCCACGGCCCGGGTGACCGGGATGTGCCGCGATGCCGCCTCCCTTCTGACGAACTCGGCCTGGTCGGCGGGTTCTTCGAAGCCCGTCGTCTCGATCGCGGCCACCGAACGGCCCCGGAGCACACCGGGCAGTCCCGCCACGTGGTCGGCGTGGAAGTGGGTCAGCACGAGCAGCGGGATGCGTGTGATGCCCAGCTGCCGCAGACAGCGGTCGACCGACGCCGGATCGGGTCCGGCGTCCACGACGACCCCGGCGCCGTCGCCCGCCGCCAGCACGGTCGCGTCACCCTGCCCGACATCGCACATCGCGAACCGCCAGCCCGGCGGCGGCCAGCCCGTGATCACCCGGGTCAGCGGTGCCGGCCGCACCACCGCCAGCACGAGCAGCAGCCCGAGCAGCCCGCACCACCACGGGTGCCGCGACAACCTCCGCCCGGCCAGCACGACGGCCACGGTGACCGCCGCGAGCAGCGCCGCCCCGGCCCAGCTCCCCGGCCAGTCCACGCCCGCACCCGGCAGCGCCGCCCCGGTCCGCGCGACCCCGGCGATCCATCCGGCGGGCCAACTGGCACACCAGGCCAGCATCTTGGCCACCGGCATCACCACGGGCGCCGTCACCAGCGCCGCGAACCCCAGCACGGTCGCCGGCGCCACGGCCACCTCGGCCAACAGGTTGCACGGCACCGCCACCAGGCTCACCCGGGCCGACAGCACCGCCACGACCGGCGCACACACCACCTGCGCCGCGGCGGCCGCCGCCAACGCCTCCGCGAGCCTCGCCGGTACCCCGCGCCGCCGCAGCGCCTCGCTCCAGCCCGGCGCCAGGAGGAGCAGCGCGCCGGTGGCCAGCACGGAGAGCAGGAAGCCGTAGCTCCGAGCCAGCCAGGGGTCGTAGAGGACCAGCAGCAGGACGGCCGTCGCCAGGGCCGGGACCAGGGATCTGCGGCGCCCGGTGGCCAGCGCGAGCAGCGCGACCGCGCCGCAGGCGGCGGCCCTCAGCACACTGGGGTCGGGCCGGCACACGATCACGAATCCCAGCGTGAGCACCCCGGCGGTCAGTGCGGTCGCCCGCAGCGAGAGCCCTAGGTACGGGGCCAGGCCGCGCCGCTCTGCCCGCTGGGCCAGCCCGGGCGGGCCGACGAGCAGTGCGAGCAGCACCGTGAGGTTGCTCCCGGACACCGCGAGCGTGTGCGCCAGGTCCGTCTCCTTGAACGCGTCGTCCAGCTCGGGGGTGATCCGCGCGGTGTCCCCGACGACGAGTCCGGGCAGCAGCGCCCGCGCGTCCCCCGGCAGGCTGTCCGTCGCCTCCCGCAGCCCGGCTCTGAGCCGCCCCGCCAGCCGCTGCGACCCGCTGGGCCCCGCCACGATCCGCGGCCCGGGCTGCCCACGCACCCGCAACACGGCCGCGGTCCGGTCACCCCCCGTCAGTGCGGGCGCCAACCGCCCCTCCACCCGCAACCGCGTGGACGGCAACAGCCCGAGCCATCCGGCCCGCCCCTCCGGCACCCGCCGGACACCATCCCCCGAGCCCGCCCCGAAACCCCCGCTCCACCCAGCCTCTCCCGCCACCGGGCCGTCGTTCCGCGCACCGCCTCCCTCCGCCGGGCCGTCGTTCCGCGCACCACCACCCCCCGCCGAACCTCCGTTCCCTCCGGCGCTCCCCTCCGCCAGGCCGTCGTCCCGCGCACCACGTGCCTGCGCCGGGCCATGGTTCCGCCCAACGCTCCCCTCGGCCGAACCACCCTTCCGCCCACCACTCCCCTCCGCCGAACTCCCCTTCCGCCGACCGCTCCCCCGCGCCGGAACGTCCACGTCGACCACCAGCAGCACCGGGCTCCGTGTCCGCACCCGCCTGCCGTCTCTCTCCTCGACGCTCCGCAGCTCCGCCCGTGCCAGCACCGCCACCAGTGCCGCGTGATCTCCGCGCACTCGCGGCCGGCTGAGCCAGGGGTCGTCGGTCACCTCGACCTCGGCGGTCACGGTCGCGAACCGGCGGGCCAGCTCGGGCACCGGCCCGCGTCGTACATCCGCCCCGTGCAGCCCGGCGGAGACGGTGGCCGCGGCGATGCAGAGCAGTACGGCGGCAACGGAAGCCCGCGCCCACGCGAACCGCCCGGGCACCTGCGCGGCCCGGCTCCGCCCCAGGGCCTGGGCAGTTCTTCCCGCCCCTCCGGCCCGCCCGTCCCGTCCAGCCCTCCGCACCGACAGCAGCACAACCCCGCCCACCAGGGAGACCACGGCCGGCACGGCAGTCCAGCCGGCCGGTGTGTCCAGCGTCAGGGCCGCCGTGGCCCAGGCCGCGAGCGCGGGTGGCACCAGCCGCAGGTCCAGGGGACCCTCCCGGTCGCCGCGCGGAGCCTTCAGCGCCTCCCGCGCATCGTCCGCCACCTCGGGCCGACAGGCTGCGGCAGCCCCGGGCGGTCCCACCTCGATCGCGCGGCTCATGGCCGTACCAGCTCGCGCAGATCGCTGAAACGGCGGTCGCCGATGCCGTTGACCTCACGCAGCTCGTCCACCGAGCGGAAACCGCCGTGTTGCGTGCGGTAGTCGACGATGTGCCGGGCCAGTACCGGACCGACGCCGGGCAGGCTGTCCAGTTGGTCCGCCGTCGCCGTGTTGAGGGAGAGCGGCGTCGTGGGGCCGGCGCCCGCTGCTCCGGAGGCCGTCGTGTTCATCGGTCCGGGCGGAGCCACCGCTCCGGCCGGCGCGCCGACGACGACCTGTTCGCCGTCGACCAGGAAGCGAGCCCGGTTGAGACCTTCGGTGCTCACGCCCGGACGGACACCGCCCGCCGCGCGCAGCGCGTCGGCCACCCGGGAGCCGGCCGGCAGCCGCCGGATCCCCGGCTGACGAACCTTGCCGCTGACGTCCACGACGATCTCCCCGCCCGGCACCGCCGAGGCAGGCGCACTCGCGCCGGACTTGGTGTTCGCACCCTTCTTGTCGTACGGCAGCTCGGCACGCACCACCTGAGGCGCCCGCACGGTTTCGGTCCGGGCGTTCCAGAAGTGCAGTACCGCGAACGCGGCGGCGGCCACGAGCACCACGGCGAGGGCCACGACTCCGCGCCGCTCCACGCCACACCGGGCCTGCAACCACACCGGCATCCGCTCCCGCAACGCCAGCGCGGCCCGCTCCCGCCGGCCCGGACCGGCGAGGTCCGGCGCCTCCAACGGGCGTGCGGGCTCCGTCGGTTCGGGTTCTGCTTCGGCTTCGGTCGTCGCGGTCGCCGCCGTCCTCGCCTGAATCAGCCTTGTCTCCGGACTCAGCCCTGTCGCCGGACTCAGCCCTGTCGCCGGACCCGTCTCCGTCGCCGTGGCCGCCGTCGCGATCGCGGTGCGCCTGTCCCCGTCCGGCGGGCCGTTGTCCGACTCCCGCCTTCGCAGGGCTCGTTCGCCGAAGAGAAGTTCCGCTCGGCGGCGCAGTTCCTCGGACTGGTCCGGCGGGCGACGACGGGTCCGGCCGTGTTCGGTGTCACGGCGGTGCCGAACTCGCCCGTCCGAGGCGGGCGCACGCCCGGGCCCGCTGCCGGCGGAGGCGATGCGTGTACGTGATCGAAGTGCCATGCGACGAGGATGGAACATCTCGCCGAATCGCGATGATCTTGGTCAATTCCCGGGTATTACCGCCCGGTTGTGGAAAACTCCGCCACCCGCACGAGTGAACGATCAGCGGGGCGAAACCACCGCTCCCAGCAGCCCCGGCCCGGTGTGCGCGCCGATCACCGCTCCGACCTCGCTCACATGCAGCTCGGCCAGGCCCGGCACCCGTGCCCGCAGCCGGTCGGCCAGCGCGGCGGCACGCTCGGGGGCGGCCAGGTGGTGGACGGCGATGTCGACCTCCGCGCTGCCCGCCCGCTCGGCCGTCAGCTCCTCCAGGCGTGCGATGGCCTTGGACGCCGTGCGGACTTTTTCCAGCAGCTCGATACGGCCGCCGTCGAGTTGGAGCAGGGGTTTGACGGCGAGCGCGGAGCCGAGGAGGGCCTGGGCGGCTCCGATGCGGCCGCCGCGACGCAGATAGTCGAGGGTGTCGACGTAGAAGTAGGCGGACGTGCCCTCGGCGCGCTTCTCGGCGGCCGTGACGGCCTCGTCCATCGTGCCGCCGGACTCCGCGGTCTCGGCCGCGGCCAGCGCGCAGAAGCCGAGGGCCATCGCGACCATCCCGGTGTCCACCACCCGCACCGGCACCGGTGCCTCGCGCGCCGCGAGGACCGCCGCGTCGTAGGTGCCGGACAGCTCCGCGGACAGGTGCAGCGAGACGATGCCGCTCGCGCCGGACTCGGCGACCCTGCGGTAGGTCTCGGCGAACACTTCGGGGCTCGGCCGGGAGGTCGTGACGGGACGGCGCTTCTGCAACGCCTGGGCCAGCGAGCGGGTGGAGATCTCGGTGCCCTCTTCGAGCGCCTCGTCGCCGAGGACGACGGTCAGCGGTACCGCGGTGATGTCGTGACGCTCCATCGCCCGTGGCGGCAAGTAGGCCGTTGAATCGGTGACGATCGCGACATGACGGGACATGAGCTGGAGGTTACCTGCCGTAGCGCGCGGACGGCAGCCCGCCCCCGCGGTCCGGGAACGGAGCGGTCCGCTCAGGCGGTGCTCTCGGGGCGCGGTTTCTTCTGCCAGGGGTAGGCGGGGCGCGCCGACGGCGGCGTGATCGCCTGCGTGCCGGGCTTCTCGGCGGGGCGGGAGCCGGGCGTCCATGACGGGGGGCGCTGCGCCGCCGGGCCCTCGGGGTCGGCGGCGTCGGGCCATTGCGGGGGCGTCCGTTCGGGACCGGCCGGGGTCCAGTGGCGCAGGGCGTCGGCCTCGATGTCGATCTGGTCGCTGAGCGCGCCGAGGTCGTCGTCGGTGAAGCGACGGGCCCGGTCGCGGACGGCCCAGCGCAGGGAGTCGGCGGACTTGGTGATCCGCTCGGTGCGCTCGCGCAGCTCGGGCAGCCGGGCGCGGACCTCGGCCCGGTCGGGCTCGGACTCCAGGCGCCTGAGGTCGGCGTCCAGCTGGTGTCCGTGTGCGCTGAGCCGCTCGAAGAGGCCGAGGGACTCCTTGAGCGACTCGTCCTCGGCGACGCCCGTGCGCAGCGCGTCCTGCGTGGCGCGCATGGACGTGCGCAGCGTGAGCCGCAGCTGGGCGATCTCGGCGGCCGGGCCGAGCTTGGCGAAGGTCTTCGCGCGCAGGGTGTGGTCCTCCACCGTGCGCCGGGCCTGCTCGATCGTGCGGTCCACGCCGCGCTTGGCGGCGCCGACCGCCTTCACCGTGGCGTATGCGCCGAGGCCGATGAAGACCAGGAAGAGCAGGGCGAACACGGCGATGACTGCTTCCATGACGCTCCTCCTCGGACCGGTGCGGCACTCGCCGCTGCGCTTTCCACGGTAAACGCGGCGGGCAGGCCCGGAGTTCCGGAAGAACCCCGAGCCTGCCCCGAATCTGCCCGTAGGGGACGCCGGCGAGCGTCAGCCCGTGACGATGTTCACCAGCTTCGGCGCGCGCACGATCACCTTGCGGATGTCCGCGCCGCCCAGCGCCCGGACGACGCCCTCGTCGGCCAGCGCCACCTTCTCCAGCTCCTCCTCGGAGATGGCCGGCGGCACCTCCAGGCGGGCCTTGACCTTGCCCTTGATCTGCACGACGCAGGTGACGGTCTCGTCGACGACGTAACTCGGGTCGGCGACCGGGAAGTCCTGGTGGACGACCGAGTCGGTGTGGCCCAGCTTGCGCCACAGCTCCTCGGCGATGTGCGGGGCCAGCGGGGCCACCATCAGCACCAGCGGCTCGGCGACCGAGCGCGGCAGCGCTCCACCGGCCTTGGTCAGGTGGTTGTTCAGCTCGGTGACCTTGGCGATGGCGGTGTTGAAGCGCAGGCCCTCCAGGTCCTGGCCGACACCGTCGATGGCCTTGTGCAGGGCCCGCAGCGTGTCCTCGACGGGCGCGGCGTCGACCACTGTGACCTCGCCGGTGTTCTCGTCGACGATGTTGCGCCACAGCCGCTGCAGCAGCCGGAACTGTCCGACCACCGCGCGCGTGTCCCACGGGCGGGAGACGTCCAGCGGGCCCATCGCCATCTCGTACAGGCGCAGGGTGTCGGCGCCGTACTCGGCGGCGATCTCGTCCGGGGTGACCGCGTTCTTCAGGGACTTGCCCATCTTGCCCAGCAGACGGGTGACCTGCTCGCCCTGGTAGTAGTAGGCGCCGTCGCGCTCCTCCACCTCGGCGGCCGGCACCGCGATGCCACGGCTGTCGCGGTAGACGTAGGCCTGGATCATGCCCTGGTTGAACAGCTTGTGGAACGGCTCCGCGGAGGAGACGTGGCCCAGGTCGTACAGCACCTTGGACCAGAAGCGCGCGTACAGCAGGTGCAGCACTGCGTGCTCGGCGCCGCCGACGTACAGGTCGACACCGCCGTGCGGCCGGCCCTCGCGCGGGCCCATCCAGTACTGCTCGATCCCGGGGTCGACCAGCTGCCGGTCGTTGTGCGGGTCCAGGTAGCGGAACTCGTACCAGCAGGAACCGGCCCAGTTGGGCATGGTGTTGGTCTCGCGGCGGTACTTCTTCGGCCCGTCGCCCAGGTCCAGGGTGACGTTGACCCATTCCTCGTTGCGCGACAGCGGCGTCTCGGGCTGGGTGTCCGCGTCGTCCGGGTCGAAGGTGCGCGGGCTGTAGTCCTCGACCTCGGGCAGCTCCAGCGGCAGCATCGACTCGGGCAGCGCGTGGGCGACGCCGTCCTCGTCGTAGACGATCGGGAAGGGCTCGCCCCAGTAGCGCTGCCGGCTGAACAGCCAGTCACGCAGCCGGAAGTTGACGGTGCCCTCGCCGATGCCCTTGCCCGCCAGCCACTCGGTGATGCGGGCCTTGGCCTCGGCGACGCCCAGGCCGTCCAGCGAGATCTCGTCGTTGGACGAGTTGATGATCTTCGCGTCGTACGACCCGAAGGCGTTCTCCCAGGTCGAGGTGTCGGTGCCGCGGCCGTCGGTCGGCTCGACGATGCAGTGGACCGGCAGCTCGAAGGCGCGCGCGAACTCGAAGTCGCGCTGGTCGCCCGCCGGGACGGCCATGATCGCGCCGGTGCCGTAGCCCATCAGCACGTAGTCGGCGATGAACACGGGGATCCGCTCGCCGTTGACGGGGTTGGTCGCGTAGGCGCCGATGAAGACGCCGGTCTTGTCCTTGGCCTCGGCCTGCCGCTCGACGTCGGACTTCGAGGCGGCCTGCGCGCGATAGGCGGCGACGGCCTCGGCCGGGCTGGCGTGGCCGCCGGTCCACACCGTGTGCGTGCCCTCGGGCCAGGCCTCGGGGGTGAACTTGTCGACCAGCGGGTGCTCGGGCGCCAGCACCATGTAGGTCGCGCCGAACAGGGTGTCCGGGCGGGTGGTGAAGACCGTGATGCGCTCGCCGTCGATCGGGAAGTCGACGCGGGCGCCCTCGCTGCGGCCGATCCAGTTGCGCTGCTGCAGCTTGATGGCCTCGGGCCAGTCCAGCTCCTCCAGGTCCTCCAGCAGCCGGTCGGCGTAGGCGGTGATGCGCATGTTCCACTGGCGCAGCTTGGCCTTGAAGACCGGGTAGTTGCCGCGCTCGGAGCGGCCGTCGGCGGTGACCTCCTCGTTGGCCAGCACGGTGCCCAGGCCCGGGCACCAGTTCACGGGCGCGTCGGAGGCGTAGGCCAGGCGGTACTCGCCCAGGATGTCGGCGCGCTCGCCGGTGCTCAGCTCGTTCCACGCGCGCGCGTGGTCACCGGGTACGGCGCGCTCGCCGCTCTCGAACTGGGCGATCAGCTCGGAGATCGGGCGGGCCTTGCGGGCCTCGCCGTCGTACCAGGAGTTGAAGATCTGCAGGAAGATCCACTGGGTCCACTTGTAGTAGTCCGGGTCGATCGTGGCGAAGGACCGGCGCCTGTCGTGGCCCAGGCCCAGCCGGCGCAGCTGGGCCTTCATGTTCTCGATGTTGGCCTCGGTGGAGACACGCGGGTGCGTGCCGGTCTGCACGGCGTACTGCTCGGCGGGCAGGCCGAAGGCGTCGAAGCCCAGGGTGTGCAGGACGTTGTGGCCGGTCATGCGCTGGAACCGGGCGTAGACGTCGGTGGCGATGTAGCCCAGGGGGTGGCCGACGTGCAGGCCCGCACCGGAGGGGTACGGGAACATGTCCATGATGAACTTCTTGGGCCGGGCGGCCACCGCGGGGTCACCGGCCAGGTCGCCCGTGGGGTTCGGCGCCGCGTAGGTGCCGTCGGCGTCCCAGAAGTCCTGCCAGCGTGCCTCGATCTCGGCTGCCATGGCGGCCGTGTAGCGGTGCGGCGCGGCCACCTCGGACGTGGCAGCGGGGTTCGTCTCGCTCATGATCCTCAAAGCTCCATCGATCGTCTCTGCCTGCGGCTGACATTCAAAGAAACGAAAAATCCCCTCACACAGGAGGGGACGCCGCGCCGATGCCGACCTCACGGGTACGACCGGGGTCGGTACTGATCAGCGCGGCCCGCTAAGCAGAAGGCGTACGGCACGCATGGCGCTAGGGTACCGCAGGCCCTGAGCGAGCCGCGACGGCCTTGAGCAAGCCGCGACGCGCGTCCGTATCCCTTGTGGACATGCCAGGAGTCCGGCCCGGAACTGAACTGAAGTCAAGAAATACATCGCGTACCGTCCACTAAGGGACACCGCCCAGTCATATTGCCCGTTGATAACAACGCAATAACTGAAACCGCGTACCGATCGGTATGGCGCCGCTTAGAGTTCGGCAGCGGGACCGCTTTCCCGAAACTGCTCGGAGTTGCCCCCATGAACCCTCGTCGTAGTACCAGCTCACTCCCCAAACCGGGCCGCTCGGCCTATGGGGTGGCGACCGCCGTCGCCCTGCTGCTGATACCCGTGGTCGTACTGGTCGGAGGCGGCCCGGTCCGCGACTTCCTGAACTTCGGCGCGGGCGTGCTGTCGCTGGTCTCGCTCAGCTGCTCGGTGATCTGGGGCCTGTTCGCCCAGGACCGGATCTTCCTGAACATCCGGCAGCGGATCGTCGGCCAGGCGGTTCACCGCACTCTGGGAATCGCCTCGATCGCGTTCCTCCTGCTGCACATCGTCACGAAGGTCGCGCTCGGGCACGCGCCCGCGATCGCCGCGATCATTCCGTTCTCGCTCGGCGTCACCGGAATCGGCGGCCTGATCGGACTGGGCTCGGTGGCGGGTCTGCTGATGATCTTCGTGGGTGTCACGGGCGCCCTGCGCAGCAATTTCGCCACCCCGGCCCCGGTCGCCGCCCGCTGGCGCGCGATGCACATGCTGGCCTACCCGGCCTGGTGTGCGGCGCTGATCCACGGCCTGTACGCGGGCCGCGCGGCCAAGCCGTTCTTCGTGATCTCCTACGGCCTGTCGCTGCTGGGGGTGATGGCCGCCCTCGCGCTGCGCTCCGCCCCGCGCCCGGTCAAGCGCAAGGTCGCCGACCGCCTGGTGGCCCTGTTCGGCAGCTCGGAGCGGCCCGGCTTCGAGGAGCTGGACGCGAGCCGCTCCCGGATGGCCGAGTCGGCGTCCGCGGGCTTCGAGCGCCGGCGCGAGCCCGAGGCGGCGCCCGCCCCCGCCGCGCCGCTGTACCAGTCGCCCGTGACCCCCGGGGCGCAGCCCGCGTCGGGCTTCGCGGCCGCCTACCGCGCGGTCTCCCCGCGCGGCGGCGCCCAGCAGCCGTTCGCGGCCGGCCAGACCGCCCGCATGGACCTGCCGCTGGACCTGCAGGCCACGGAGGCCATCCCGCGCGTCGACGGCCCGTCCAGCACCTCGGGCAGCTGGCCGATCCCGTCCCCGCCGCCGGTCGGCGAGGCCCCGCCGTCCGCGTACGACCCGCTCCAGGACACCGGATACACCATCCCGGTCTATGGCAATCCGGGCACGTCCGGATACGGCGGAAGTGACATGTACGACACCGGTGAGACAAACGGCCGCTATGGCACGTACAACGCCAGTGACACGTACAACAACGGTCCCGCTGCCGAAACGCTGCCCGGCGCGTCCTTCGACGCACCGGGTTCGGGCGAATCCTGGAACACGCCGTCCGGAGGCTTTAAGTGAACGAGGCCCTGCCCGACGTCCCCGAGGTCCGCGTCGTCGGCCTTCCCCAGCTCACGTCGGGCTTCGACCTCGTGGAACGTCTCGACCTGCCCATGCACCTGAAGGTGCACGGGCCGCTCGACCCCCTGGGCGGCGAACAGCTCGCGCAGCTCGCCGAGAGCATCAACCTCAAGGGCCGCGGCGGTGCGGGCTTCCCCTTCCACAAGAAGCTGCGCTCGGTCGCCGAGTCGGCGATCAAGCGCGGGGTGCGGCCGGTCGTCGTGGTCAACGGCAGCGAGGACGAGCCGGCCTGCCGCAAGGACACGGTGCTGATCAACCGCGCCCCGCACCTGATCCTGGACGGCGCGCTGCTGTGCGCGGAGGCGCTCGGCGCGCGCACACTCGTGATCGGCGTCACGCGCGAGTCCACGCAGCGCTCCATGGAGGCCGCTCTCGCCGAACGCGGGCTGAGCAACAGCCGTAGATCGGCGCTACGCGCGTGGGTGCAGCGCAACCCGGTGCGCATGGTCACCGGCGCCGCCGCCTCGCTGATCCGCTCGGTCGACGGCGGCCCCGCGATCCCGCCCGGCCGCAAGATCAGCGCCTCGCAGAGCGGTGTCGGCGGCGCGCCCACGCTGCTGTCGAACGCCGAGACGTTCGCCCAGCTGGCCATCGCCGCCCGCATCGGCCCCGAGCGCTACGGCAACACCGGCCTGTACGACGAGCCGGGCACCGTCATGCTCACGGTGTCCGGCGCGGTGGCCCGCCCGATGGTGCTGGAGGTCCCCACGGGTGTGCCGCTGCGCTACGTGCTCCAGCTGGCGGGCGCCCCGCCGGTGCCGCAGGGCGTGCTGACCGGCGGCTACCACGGCAAGTGGATCGACGCGGCGACGGTCAACGAGGCGATCGTCTCGCGCAACTCTCTGGATGCGGTGGGCGGTTCGCTGGGCGCGGGCGCGATCCTGCCGATCAGCCAGGAGACCTGCCCGCTGGGCGAGTCGCTACGGGTGGCGCAGTGGCTGGCCGAGGAGAGCGCCGGCCAGTGCGGCCCCTGCTACCTCGGGCTGCCCGCCGCCGCGCGCGGGATGGAAGACATCCTCAACGGCGGCGGACCGGCCGCCCTGGAGGCGCTGAAGCAGGTCGCGAAGAACGTCAAGCGCCGCGGCGCGTGCTCGCATCCGGACGGCTCGGCGATGTTCCTGGAGTCGACCATCAAGGCGTTCACCGACGACCTGGCAGCCCATGTCCTCGGAAACGGCTGCGGACGGCCCGTGGAGGGCGTTCTGCCGCTCTTCGAGGGGGGCAGGGCCCCGACGGGCATCCCGGGCGGCGGAGAGCCCGAGGAGACCGGCGCGAGCCGCCAGAAGATCTACGTCGACTGGACGCTGTGCCGGGGCCACGGGCTGTGCGCCGACATCCTGCCCGAGGTGTTCGAACTCGGCGCCGACGGGTTCCCGACGGTCGCCCAGGCGCAGGTGCCGCGCTACGCGGAGGCCAAGGCGCTGCGCGCGGTGCGCCGCTGTCCGGCGCTCGCCCTGCGCCTCGAAGAGGACACGCGCGGACAGGCGCCGTCGCGCAACCTTCCGGTCCTCTCCCAGGGCCGCGGCCGGCGGGCGCTGGGCCGCTGAGACACGTCGAGGGGTGCCCCCCCCGGGACCGGGTGGGGCACCCCTCGACGTTCGGACGCCACTCGCGCACAACACGCCGAAGGCGGACCATCCTCGGGATGATCCGCCTTCGACTTCTGTGGAGCTAAGGAGAATTGAACTCCTGACCTCCTGCATGCCATGCAGGCGCTCTACCAACTGAGCTATAGCCCCTTGTTCTGTTGTTTCGCCCGGTTCCCCTGGCGACGTCGTAAACATTACAGGGCCGGGGCCGTAGCGCAAAATCGGTTTCAGGTTCACACAGGTACGTGCGCCTATGTCCGGTTTCGCGCTGGAGCTGTCAGGCCGTCACGAAGGAGTAGAACCGCTTGAGCGTGCAGTGCTCTTCGAGGAGGCGGCCGTAGATCGGTTCGCCCTCCAATTCCCGGTACGTCTCGATCGGGTCGCCTTTTATGATCAGCGCCCGTGCGCATTCCTCGCACCAGTACTGGTAGTCGGGATTGATCGGCTCCATGTCGCGGACAATCGGCGTACCGCTCCCGCACCAGTCGCACTTTCGCCTGTGTGCACCCATCGATCAGCTCCAGCTGTGGCCGCAGGCCGTGCACACGTAGGAGATTCCGCCGTTGTCGCCGAGGACTTGGGCGACATGCGCGGAACCGCAGGAAGGGCAGAGCAGCCGGGTGGTCGTGTTCCGTATCAACGCCGCACCGAGGAGGTCGCCGCCCTCCCCAAGGATGCTCGCAGGCATCGCTACTCCCTCCCGTCGGGCCGCGTCCCCTTCCGGCCGTTTGATTCTGCCACGGCCGGAGCAATACGGTCAGCGACGCCTCAGTACCAGTCCGGACACGGCTGCCGCCGCCGCTGTGCAGAGGTATACGCGCGCGGGGCCCCGACCGACTCAAGCCGCATGCAGAAGATCCCGCCCCCTGGTGGGGACGGGATCTTCATCACCGATCTCTGACGACTCAACCGAGTCATCGATCAGTGGAGCTAAGGAGAATTGAACTCCTGACCTCCTGCATGCCATGCAGGCGCTCTACCAACTGAGCTATAGCCCCTTGCCACGCGGCGGAACCGCATGGTGTCTCGCTTCCCGCTCGGCGGGGCGAACAAGAAGAACTTTAGCCTGTGACCTGCCAGAAAGTGAAATCCGGGGTCCGGGAGGGGTGACGGGTCAGGTGTCGTCGCCGAGGACGGGCTCCGGAAGGGTGCCCGCGTTGTGCTCCAGCAGGCGCCAGCCGCGGGCGCCTTCGCCGAGCACGGACCAGCAGCAGTTGGACAGACCGCCGAGGCTCTCCCAGTGCCGGGCCTCCAGCCCGAGGAGCCGGCCGATGGTGGTGCGGATGGTGCCGCCGTGGCTGACGACGACGAGCGTGCCGTCCTCGGGCAGCTTCTCGGCGTGCCGCAGGACGACGGGCGCGGCCCGGTCGGCGACCTCGGTCTCCAGCTCGCCGCCGCCGCGGCGGACCGGCTCGCCGCGCTTCCAGGCGGCGTACTCCTCGCCGTGGCGGGCGATGATCTCCTCGTGCGTCAGCCCCTGCCACACGCCCGCGTAGGTCTCGCGCAGATTCTCCTCGCGCGTGATGTCGAGGCCGGTGAGGGTGGCCAGCTCGGCGGCCGTGTCCGCCGCCCGCTGCAGGTCGGAGGAGACGATCGCGTCCGGCTTCAGGGACGCCAGCAGCCGGGCGGCACGGCGGGCCTGGCCGATGCCGGTCTCGGTCAACGCGACGTCCGTGCTGCCCTGGAAGCGGCGCTCGACGTTCCAGGCGGTCTGGCCGTGCCGCCACAGGATGATGCGGCGGCCCCGGCTCCTGCGGTCGGTGACCTCACCGGTGGCGCTCATCACCACTCCCCGCCGGGCTCCGCGGCGGCCTCCTGGGCCTGCAGCTCGGCGTGCTCCTTCGCCTTGCCGCGGGTGGCCTTGGCGTCGGCGGGCAGCTCCAGCTCGGGGCAGTCCTTCCACAGCCGCTCCAGGGCGTAGAAGACCCGCTCCTCGCTGTGCTGGACATGGACGACGATGTCGACGTAGTCGAGCAGGACCCAGCGGGCCTCGCGGTCGCCCTCGCGGCGCACCGGCTTGGCGCCGAGTTCCTTCAGCAGGCGCTCCTCGATCTCGTCGACGATGGCCTTGACCTGGCGGTCGTTCGGCGCGGAGGCCAGCAGGAAGGCGTCCGTGATCGACAGCACGTCGCTGACGTCGTAGGCGATGACGTCGTGGGCGAGCTTGTCGGCCGCCGCCTGGGCGGCGGTGTTGATGAGCTCAAGGGAACGGTTCGTGGCGGTCACTACGAAGCTTTCGGTCGGCGGACTTTTGCCATCAAGGGTCTCACGGACCGCACGGGGCACCCCACGTGATTAAAGGATCGCGCAGGGTGCCCCGTGTCCCTCGTCAGGAGGCGGACGGCTTGTAGTCCTGGCCGAGGACCACCGAGACGTCGGCGCCGGAGGAGACCGTGCCCTTGGCCACGGAGCCCGCCGGCAGGCCGAGGGTCTTGGCGACCTCGGTGGCGTTCGCCTTGTCGGAGGCATTCACGTAGAGCACCTTCGAGGCGGCCTGGGTGCCGGACGCGGTGCCGCCCTCCAGGAAGGTGAAGCCGCCGTTGAGAAGCACCACGCGGGCCTTCTCGGTGTCGTCCTTCACACCGGTGGCGTTCTGCACCGAGACCCGGACCGCGGAACCGGCGGGGCTCTTCGCGGTGCCGCCGAGGATGTCCTTCACCACGCTGTCGCTGGTCTGTGCACTCAGGGTGCCGTCCGTCTGCACGGGCAGCAGGGCGGTCTTGTACTGGCCGCTCTTGGCGAGGTCGGCGAGCTTGGCGAGGAAGGCGCCGAGGTCCTTGTCGGTGAGCGGCGGGTCGAGGATCTGCGCCAGGGTCTGCACGGTGGTGATCGCCGAGGACGGGTCGGAGGACAGCTTGCGCAGCACGCCCTGCATGACCTGCCCGAACCGCTCCAGCTGGGCGTTCTCGTTCTCGCCGGAGGCGCGGTAGGTGGCGTAGGCGACGGCCATCTTGCCGCTGAGGGTCTGCTGGCTGCCCTTGTGGACGAGCGGCTCGGTGCCCTTCTTCTTGGCGTCCGGGTCGGGCACGTCCGTGTTGGTGTCGATGTCGATGTTGCCGACCAGGTCGACGAGGTTCTGCAGATACGGGGTGTCGAGGCGCCAGGTGCCCTGGATGCTGGTGCCGAGGACGGTGTCGAGCTGGTCGCGGGTGCCCGAGGAGCCGTCGTCGTCCACCGACTTGGCGAGGGTCGTGGTGGCGCCCGAGTCGTCGCTCAGGGCGAGGTTGTTGGGCAGCAGCACGGTGCTGCCCTGTTTGGTGGTGGTGTTGTCGACCAGCAGTGCCGTGGAGGTGCCGCCCTTGTCGGTGTTGTGCAGGTGGACGACGATCACGTCGCGTTTCTGGGCGCCGACGGGCGTGGCCGCGCCGGGCTTGGCGGCCGCGGAGGACAGGCCGGGCAGCTTTCCGGCGTACCAGAGGTAGCCGACGCCGCCGGCCGCGACGAGCGCGAGGACCACGACCAGGGCGATCAGCCGGCTGCGGGCGCGGCGCTTGGCCTCCTCGCGGCGCTCGGTGCGGTTCTCGGTGAAGTTCAGCCAGTCGATGACGTCCTCGGAGTCGCCGTCCGGCTCCTCGACGAAGGCGAACTGCTCGGTGCGGTAGTCCCGTTCACCCTCGCCTCGGGCTTCCCCGGACCGCTGCCCCTCGCCCCGCGGCTGCTCCGCCGGGCCGGCCTGCTGCGGGATGTAGGCGGTCTGCCCGGCGACGCGGGGCTGCTGCCCGCTGGTCGCGGCCTGCCCGTAGGGGTCGTAGCCGGCGGGGTGCTGGGTGCCGGTCCCGGTCCCGTAGGGGTTGTACGGGCTCTGGGCCGCGTAGGGGTCGTACGCCTGCTGCTGCCCGGAGTCGTAGGAGGGCACCGGCGGCTGCTGGCCGGTGGCGTACGGGTCGTAGCCGTAGCCCTGCTGCTGGGTGTATGGGTCGTAGGCCGGCCGGGGGGTCTGCTGTGTCTGCGGTGCCTGCTGTGCCGGGACCTGTTGGTACACGGGCCGGCCGTACTCGTCGTAGCCGACGATCTCGTACGGGTCGGCGCCGTAGCCGTCACCCGCGTCGTATCGGTCGTTCACCGGTGCCCCTCTCGGCTCACTCGCCGCGGTACAGCTCGCGCTTGTCGATGTAGCGCACGACTCCGTCCGGCACCATGTACCAGATGGGGTCTCCCTTGGCGACTCTCGCGCGGCAGTCCGTGGAGGAGATGGCGAGCGCCGGCACCTCCACGAGGGAGACGCCGCCCTCCGGCAGGCCGGGGTCGGTCAGGTGGTGGCCGGGGCGGGTGACGCCGATGAAGTGCGCCAGGGAGAACAGCTCCTCGCTGTCGCGCCAGGTCAGCAGCTGGGCGAGGGCGTCGGCGCCGGTGATGAAGAACAGGTCGGTGTCGGGGTTGAGGGCCCTGAGGTCGCGCAGGGTGTCCACGGTGTAGGTAGGGCCGCCGCGGTCGATGTCGATGCGGCTGACGGAGAACTGGGGGTTCTCGGCGGTCGCGATGACCGTCATCAGATAGCGGTCCTCGGCCGGGGAGACCTTGCGGTGGGACTTCTGCCACGGCTGGCCGGTGGGCACGAACACCACCTCGTCCAGCTGGAACTGCGCGGCGACCTCACTGGCCGCCACGAGGTGCCCGTGGTGGATCGGGTCAAACGTTCCGCCCATGACGCCCAGGCGTCGCTTGCCCGTGTGCACGGGGCCGCCGAACGGCCGGTACCGCGCATGCTGCGCCCTGTCGTCGGCACTCTCGCGGCCGTCGTACGCCGGACCGGTAGGCATGTCCTGCTCTCCCATGCGTGCAGACCCTACCGGCCCGGCCTCGGGCGTCCCGCCGGGGACGGGGTGCCGGCTCAGCGGTCGCGGTTGAAGCGGGTGGTGATCCACAGCAGGAGCAGCAGGATGATGAAGGCGCCTCCGCCGGTGACCAGCGGGTTGAGGCTGTCGTGGTGACCGCCCCCGGCTTCGGCGAGGGTGACCGTCTGGGCTGCGGCGCTGTGAAGGCTCATCTTCGGCAGGACCTAACGCGTGTGGGCGGGATAAAGATGTCGGCTCATCGTATGCGGGCGGCCTGTCGGCGATCACCCCGACTCCGCCGTTGGGACCCGGAGGGAAGTGCGTCCGGGTCCGGCGGGGAACTTTCGCCGGCCCTCAGTCGTCCTTCCGCTTGTAGCCACGCAGCAGGAACCAGGCGGTCAGCGCGCAGCCCAGCACCATCACGATCAGCACGATACGGAGCAGGTTCCCCGTCCCGTGCTGCTGGACGGCGCTCGCGGCGGCCTCGGTCAGCCGGACGGCTGCGGGGTGGTGATCCATCGGTGGACTCCTTCGGCTGTACTGCCCGTCCACGGTATCTCCGCCTAGGCTGGGCCCTGCCTCGGGGGCACAGTGGGCACTCACACGCACTTGGGGGAAGACATGTCCGACGACGGCCGGCAGGACACGGGGCACGAGCGCGTGCCGAGCAGGCAGCGCAAACGTTTCCCGGGGATCTCCTCGCGCACCTATGAGCATCCGGCGGACCGCTCGGCCCTGGTCGCGCTGCGCAAGCTGAGCGGTTTCGACACGGTCTTCAAGGCGCTCAGCGGGCTGCTGCCGGAGCGGAGCCTGAGACTGCTGTTCCTGTCCGACTCGGTGCGCGTCTCCGAGCGGCAGTTCCAGCATCTGCACGACATGCTGCTGGACGCCTGTTACATCCTGGACCTGGAGAAGGTCCCGCCGATGTACGTCAACCAGGACCCGCAGCCGAACGCGATGTGCATCGGCCTGGACGAGCCGATCATCGTGGTGACCACGGGGCTCGTGGAGCTTCTCGACGAGGAGGAGATGCGCGCGGTCGTCGGCCACGAGGTGGGTCACGCGCTGTCCGGCCACTCGGTGTACCGCACGATCCTGCTGTTCCTGACCAACCTCGCGCTGAAGGTCGCCTGGATCCCGCTGGGCAACGTGGCGATCATGGCGATCATCACGGCCCTCCGGGAGTGGTTCCGCAAGTCGGAGCTGTCCGCGGACCGCGCGGGTCTGCTGGTGGGGCAGGACGTACAGGCCTCGATGCGCGGCCTGATGAAGATCGCGGGTGGCAACCATCTGCACGAGATGAACGTGGACGCCTTCCTGGAGCAGGCCGAGGAGTACGACGCCGCGGGCGATCTGCGCGACTCGGTGCTGAAGATCCTGAACGTGCTGCCCCGCTCGCACCCGTTCGCCGCCGTGCGGGCGGCCGAGCTGAAGAAGTGGTCCGAGTCCCGGGACTTCCAGCGGATCATGGACGGTCACTACACGCGCCGCGACGAGGACAAGGACGCCTCGGTCAGCGACTCCTTCCGCGAGTCGGCGGCCGCGTACGCCAGCGATGTGAAGGGCTCCAAGGACCCGCTGATGAAGCTGGTCTCGGACCTCGCGGGCGGCGCGGGCGAGTTCGGCGGCCGGGTACGGCGCGGCTTCGACGGCTTCCGCAGCCCGCCGCCGGCGCAGGAGGGGCCGCAGGACACGGAGTGACCCCTACTCTGCACTGAGAACGCCGCTCACACCTTCGGCTGAGCCCCGGCGGCCAGCGTCCCGCAGAGCGCCGCCGGGCTGTCCGTCGCGAAGGGGTCGGTGCCCGCGGGGGCGCCGGTGCGGGCCGTCTGGCCGGCCAGCAGGGGCCGAAGGTACGAGGTGGAGTCCTCGGCGCAGGCGAGGGGGCCCGCCTGGATGTACGACGTGAGCAGCTGGACCTGGTGGGTGCGCAGGTCGTCGCGGGTGAAGCGGAACGTCAGCGCGCGGCGGACGGTGAACAGGGAGACCTGCGCCCCGGCCGGGGCTCCTGCGGGGCGCAGCGCGTAGACCAGGGTGTGGTCGGCGCTGACCTCCAGCGTGTCCGGGTCCGCCTCGACGGCCTGCAGATCGCCCTGGACGCGGATCCGGTCGTCGGCGAGCTGGGTGCGGGCGGGGTCGAGGCGTATCAGCCAGCCGGTGGGGGCGTGCCGGCCGTCGGCCGCCGGGTGGGCGAAGCTCTGGTCGAACTGGTCGAGCTGGACGGCGTCGAGCAGGGCGCGGGCGGGTGCGGTCTGGCGGCCGGTCAGCACCTCGGGGTAGAGGGCGGAGCGCACGATGTAGTCCTTGGCGATGATGAGGGCGGCCACGACCTGGCTGTCGGAGAAGTGCGCGGTGCCGCGCGCGGCCGGCAGCGGTATGCCCTCGGCGCCGATGTCGAACTGGGCGGCGGGGCTGTGGGCGTACAGGGTCTCAGCGTCGGCGGCGCCGGGCACGCCGCTCGTCGGGGTGAGCGGGATCACCGTCATCCGCAGGGGCTCGGCGGCGCTCTGGGCCTGCGGGGTGCCGTAGGGATGACGGACGCTCATGTAGACGGCGGTGCCCAGGGCGACGGCGACCAGCACGACGAGGACCAGCAGTTGCCGGGTCAGTCCGCGCTGCAGGGAGGGGCGTCGGCGTACGGCCGGCGTGTGGTCGGCCATCCGCTCCTCGGCGGAGTACTCCTGGAGGCGGGCAGCGCGGACGAACGACTCGTCGAACACGACGGATCGATACTCGTCCTCGCCACCTGCGGGGCCGCCCTCGGGTGTCCCCTCCGGTGGGTCTCCTGGCCCGCCCATACTTTCAGAGTAGGTCTCAGGGGCCTCGGGTAAACGCCCTGGTACACGACAACTTCTGACAGGTACTCAGCAAGGGTTGCGCGGGCGTGTTCAGGGGGTGCGCGGCACGGCGGAGGCGACCGGCCGGTCCGTGTCGGCGGAGACGGAGGGGGCGGCGGCGCTGCCCTGTTCCACGCCGGTCGAGGCGGGTGCCGGCACCCGTTCGCGGGTGCCGGAGGAGCCGCCCCGGTAGACGGCGGCGAAGGCCAGCGCGACCATGCCTATGCCCATCACGACGGCGAGCACCCAGGCCACGGGGCGGTGCCAGCGGACCTGTCTGCCGTGGCCGCCGAAGGGGCCGTGACCGTCGTCGAGGACGTAGATGTCGTCCAGCTCGTCGTCGTCACGATCTTGGCCGAGATCGGTCCCCTCGGGGGCGTATTTGCCGTCGTAGCGCTCGGCGCGGGCGCGGGCGCGGCGGGCCTCCGCCTCGGAGGCCTCGGCTCTGGCCTGCGCGGCAGCCAGGAGGCGTTCCACAGCGGTCGGTTCATGGACCGTGGCCGCCTGTACGAAGGCCTCGTCGAAGACCACGGAGGCGAACTCTTCGTCCGACACCCCGTGGTCGTGGTCGTCGTCGGGCTCCCAGCCGTCAGGGAACGGCGTGCCCCCCACGTCCTCCGGCACGCATCCAGAGTAGACCTGGGGGGTCAATTTGGGCAGACGGTATGGAAATTCATCCGCCTGTTGAGACGATTTCCGGACGCCACCCGGACGCTGCCCGGACACCGGGGCATTCAGCCGAACGGGTGAATTTCGGCGGCGGGCTCAGGGACGTACGTGCCCGTCGCCGGTGACGATGTACTTCGTGCTGGTCAGCTCCGGCAGGCCCATCGGGCCGCGGGCGTGCAGCTTCTGGGTGGAGATGCCGATCTCGGCGCCGAAGCCGAACTGACCGCCGTCGGTGAACCGGGTGGAGGCGTTCACGGCGACGGTGGTGGAGTCGACCAGCTGGGTGAAGCGGCGGGCGGCCTGCTGGGAGGTGGTGACGATCGCCTCGGTGTGGCCGGAGGTCCACAGCCGGATGTGCTCGACGGCCCTGTCCAGCGAGTCCACCACCGCCGCGGCGATGTCGTAGGAGAGGTACTCGGTCTCCCAGTCCTCGGCCACGGCCTCCACGAGCGTCGCCTTGGAGTCCTTGCCGTAGACCATGACCCGCTCGTCGGCGTGCACGGTGACGCCGGCCTCGGCGAGGGCGTCCAGGGCGCGCGGCAGGAACTCGGCGGCGATGTCCTGGTGCACCAGGAGGGTCTCGGCGGCGTTGCAGACGCTGACCCGCTGGGCCTTGGAGTTGATCAGGATGTCGATGGCCATGTCGATGTCGGCGTGGGCGTCGACGTAGACGTGGCAGTTGCCGGTGCCGGTCTCGATCACGGGGACGGTGGACTCGCTGACCACGGTCTGGATCAGGGAGGCGCCGCCGCGCGGGATGAGGACGTCGACCAGGCCGCGGGCCCGCATCAGCTCGCGCACGGAGTCACGGCTCTCGCCGGGCACGAGCTGTACGGCGTCGGCGGGCAGCCCGGCGCCGCCGACGGCGTCACGGATGACCCGGACGAGGGCGGTGTTGGACTCGTACGCGGAGGCGGAGCCGCGCAGCAGGACGGCGTTGCCGGACTTCAGGCAGAGGGCGGCGGCGTCGACGGTGACGTTCGGCCGGGCCTCGTAGATGATGCCGACGACGCCGAGCGGGACGCGGACCTGGCGCAGGTCGATGCCGTTGGGGAGGGTGGAGCCGCGGACGACCTCGCCGACCGGGTCGGGCAGCTTCGCGACGTCCCGGACGTCGGAGGCGATGGCGCGGACCCTCTCGGGGGTGAGGGTGAGCCGGTCGACGACGGACTCGCTGGTGCCGTTCTCGCGGGCCTTGGCCACGTCCTTGGCGTTGGCCTCGACGATCTCGCTCGTCCGGACCTCCAGGGCGTCGGCGATGGCGAGCAGCGCGTCGTCCTTCACGGCGCGCGGCAGCGGCGCGAGGTCGGCGGCGGCGGCCTTGGCACGGTAGGCGGCCTGGGTGACCGGGGACATCGAGTCGTACGGCGAGAGCGTGGTCATGCAGGAAGGGTAGTGCGCGGTGCGGAGCGGTTCAGCGTACGTCCCACACCGCGAGATGAAACCCCCCGATAACGGACCCTGTACAGGCTCAGAAGGGGTGGACCCCTACGGGTGTCGCGGGTGGCGGGCCGTAGCCCTCGGCGATGCGGTGGTGGTAGGTCTCGCGGTCGATGACCTCCAGGCCCACGATCTCCCAGGGCGGCAGGCCGGCGCTCTGCCGGTGCTCGCCCCACAGGCGCAGGGCGACGGCCGCGGCGTCGTGCAGGTCGCGGGCCTCCTCCCAGTACCGGATCTCGGCGTGGTCGGTCGCGTATCTGCTGGTCAGGAGGAAGGGGTGGTCGTGGGCCAGCTGTTCCAGGGCCCGGCGCAGGTCGGGCAGGGGGACCTGCGCCCCGGAGACGCTCAGGGTGACGTGCCACAGCCGGGGCAGGTCTTTCGGCTCCTCGTAGGTGCCCCCGGCCGCGACGCTCGTCAGGCCACCGCGGGATGCCACCCCAGGGCGCGCTCGTCTCACGACGGCCTCCTCAACCCAGCGCTCGGAAACATGCCACGAGACAAAGTTGAGCAGGCCGTATCGCTCTGCGGGGCGGTTTTACGGAACGTCCCCCACCGGGGGCTGTCGTTATGCCCCGTTTTACGAGTGCAGGAGCACCAGGTCGTCCCTGTGTACGACCTCGCGTTCGTACGCCGCGCCGAGCTCGCGGGCCAGCTCCCGGGTCGAACGCCCGATCAGCCGGGGGATCTCCTTGGCGTCGAAGCTGACGAGGCCCCGGGCCACCGCGCGGCCGGCCGCGTCCCGCAGCTCGACGGGGTCGCCCGCGCTGAACTCGCCCTCCACGCCGGCGATCCCGGCGGGCAGCAGCGACTTGCGGCCCTTGACCACGGCCTCGACGGCCCCGTCGTCCAGGATCAGCGCGCCCTGCGGGGCGGAGGCGTGCTGGAGCCACAGCAGCCGGCCGCCGGAGCGCTTGCCGGTGGGGTGGAAGTAGGTGCCGGTGTCGCCGCCGCTCAGCGCCTCCGCCGCGTGCACGGCGGAGGTGAGGACGACGGGGATGCCGGCGGCGGCCGCGATCCGGGCGGCCTCGACCTTGGTGACCATGCCGCCGGTGCCGACGCCGGCCTTGCCCGCGCTGCCGATCTCGATGCCCGTGAGGTCTTCCGGACCCTTCACTTCCGCTATCCGTGAGGTGCCGGGCTTGCTGGGGTCGCCGTCGTAGACGCCGTCGATGTCGGACAAGAGAACCAGCAGGTCGGCGTGGACGAGGTGGGCGACGAGGGCGGCGAGGCGGTCGTTGTCGCCGAAGCGGATCTCGTCGGTGGCGACGGTGTCGTTCTCGTTGACGATCGGGAAGGCGCCCATCGCGAGCAGCTTGTCGAGGGTGCGGGAGGCGTTGCGGTGATGGGCGCGGCGGCTCATGTCGTCGCTGGTGAGCAGGACCTGGCCGACGCGGACGCCGTAGCGGGCGAAGGAGGCGGTGTAGCGGGCGACGAGCAGGCCCTGGCCGACGCTGGCGGCGGCCTGCTGGCGGGCGAGGTCCTTGGGCCGGCGGCGCAGACCGAGCGGCGCGAGCCCGGCGGCGATGGCACCGGACGACACGAGGACGATCTCCCGCTCTCCGCCGCTGCGGATCTTGGCGAGCACGTCGACCAGCGCGTCGACGCGGTCGGCGTCCAGGCCGCCGGCGGCAGTGGTCAGCGAGGAGGAGCCCACCTTGACGACGATCCTGCGGGCCTCGCCCACGGCCTGCCTTGCCCTTGCCACCTTGCCCTCTGTTCCCTCGTGTCCCGCGCGGGATTCCGGCTGCCTGTGCGGCAATCTACGCGAAGTGGATCGGCTCGCGCGCGCCGGTCCAGCCTCCGGACACGCGCTGGGTAGCCACGCACTCACAGTCAGCGCACAGCGGGGGCCGGTACACGGGAGGGCCGGCTCCGAGACCGGCCCTCGCTCAAGACGCCCTCCTCGTGCCAGGCCGGCCACCGCCGCGTCGAACCGGCCGATCGGCTTCGGCTCGTCCGGGCCCGGCAGAGAGCGCCTGAGCTCGGTGCGGCCGGCCGCCGGCGGGCGCCCGCACCGAGCGCGCACGGCGTCCAGCAGGCCGCCCAGCTCGGCGGGCAGTCCATTACCCCGGACGTTGCCGGAGACCGCCCGGTGGCAGCCCCAGCCGGGATCAAGCCGCCGCAGCGAGGGCGGCGGCTGTCGTCAGGCCCCGGTCCAGTCGTAGAACGGTCCAGTCGTAGACACCGGGCCAGTCGTAGACCCTGGTCTACTCGAACGGGTCGAAGTCGTCGTACTCGCGCAGCGACTCGTCCCGCTCGGCCTGCTTGTCCTTGCGGCGCTGGGCGGCCGGCCGGGGCGCCTCGAAGCGGTGGTCCTCGCCGCGTCGGCCGAGCATCTCGGCACCGGCCGTCAGGGTCGGCTCCCAGTCGAAGACGACCGCGTTCTCCTCGGGGCCGATGGCGACACCGTCGCCGGCCCGGGCGCCCGACTTCATCAACTGCTCCTCGACGCCGAGGCGGTTGAGCCGGTCGGCGAGGTAGCCGACGGCCTCGTCGTTGTTGAAGTCGGTCTGGCGGACCCAGCGTTCGGGCTTCTCGCCGCGCACCCGGAACACAGGCTCGCCGTCGACCTCCTCGCGGGTGACTGTGAAGCCCGCGTCGTCCACGGCCTTGGGCCGGATGACGATCCGCGTCGCCTCCTCCTTCGGCTTAGCGGCACGCGCCGCGCCGACCAGCTCACCGAGCGCGAAGGACAGCTCGCGCAGCCCGATGTGGGCGACGGCCGACACCTCGAAGACGCGGTAGCCGCGCGCCTCCAGGTCGGGGCGGACCATCTCGGCGAGGTCCTTGCCGTCCGGCACGTCGACCTTGTTCAGGACGACGATCCGGGGCCGGTTGCCGAGGCCGCCGTACTGGCGCAGCTCCTCCTCGATGACGTCGAGGTCGGAGACCGGGTCGCGGTCGGACTCCAGGGTCGCGGTGTCCAGCACGTGCACCAGCACACTGCATCGCTCCACATGCCGCAGGAACTCCAGGCCGAGGCCCTTGCCCTGGCTGGCGCCGGGGATCAGTCCGGGCACGTCGGCGATGGTGTACACGGTCGAACCGGCCGTGACGACACCGAGGTTGGGCACGAGGGTCGTGAACGGGTAGTCGGCGATCTTCGGCTTGGCCGCGCTGAGCACGGAGATCAGCGAGGACTTGCCGGCGCTCGGGTAGCCGACGAGCGCCACGTCGGCGACGGTCTTCAGCTCCAGGACGACGTCCTGCAGATCACCGGGCTCGCCGAGCAGCGCGAAGCCGGGCGCCTTGCGGCGGGCGGAGGCCAGCGCGGCATTCCCGAGACCTCCGCGGCCGCCCTGCGCGGCGATGTACGACGTGCCGTGGCCGACGAGGTCGGCGAGCACGTTGCCCGCCCTGTCGAGGACGACCGTGCCGTCCGGGACCGGCAGGACCAGGTCCTGGCCGTCCTTGCCGGCGCGGTTGCCGCCCTCGCCGGGCTTGCCGTTGGTGGCCTTGCGGTGCGGCGAGTAGTGGTAGTCGAGAAGCGTGGTCACGGACTGGTCGACGGTGAGGATGACATCACCGCCGCGCCCGCCGTTGCCGCCGTCCGGGCCGCCGAGCGGCTTGAACTTCTCACGGTGGACGGAGGCACAGCCGTGACCTCCGTTACCCGCGGCGACGTGCAGTTCGACGCGGTCCACGAAGGTGGTCATGGTTCAGTGCCTCCTGGGGGTCCCCGGCCGAAGGTCGGGGGGTACGGATGTTTCTCTCTTCAACACGCTTAACACGCGAAAGGCGGACCCGCCTTCCCGACCGGGAAGTGAGGTCCGCCTCGCGAAAGCGTTCGGTGCTGAATCAGCCCTTGATCAGGTCGATCAGGTGGTTCAGGCGACCGGAACGATGTTCACGACCTTGCGGCCACGGTGGGTACCGAACTCCACCGCACCGGCCTGGAGGGCGAACAGCGTGTCGTCGCCGCCACGGCCGACACCGGCGCCGGGGTGGAAGTGGGTGCCGCGCTGGCGGACCAGGATCTCACCCGCGCTGACGACCTGACCGCCGAAGCGCTTCACGCCGAGTCGCTGGGCGTTGGAGTCGCGACCGTTCCGGGTGGACGATGCGCCCTTCTTGTGTGCCATTGCTCAGTCCCTCTTTACTTCGCGGCCGTCGGGATGGACGTGACCTTGATCGCCGTGTACTGCTGACGGTGACCCTGGCGACGGCGGTAGCCGGTCTTGTTCTTGTAGCGCAGAATGTCGATCTTCTGGCCCTTGTGGTGGTCCACGACCTCGGCCTGGACCTTGATGCCGGCCAGCACCCACGGGTCGCTGGTCACGGAGTCGCCGTCGACAACGAGCAGGGTCGAGAGCTCGACCGTGTCGCCAACCTTGGCAGTGGAAATCTTGTCAACCTCAACGATGTCGCCGACAGCAACCTTGTGCTGGCGACCACCGCTGCGCACGATGGCGTACACGCGGATCTCTCTTTCGCTCGTTCAGAACCGGCACCCCCGCAGGCCAGCCGCCCCACAACACAGGGGCGACCTCTCCCGGCCCGCCTTGCGCCCGGGAGGAAGAGGTTTACGGGGATGTGGCGTGCTCAGTGACACGCCGACGGTCAAGGTTACGGGGCCCGGCCGAGGGGGTCAAACCGGGCCCAGCGGGTGTGGGGCCGGTCACGTGGACCCGACCGCACCGGTGTACGGCCGCCGGTCGCAGGGAGCCGGTCCCAGCTGTCCCCACCGGTGTGTCGGCGGTCACGCACGACCGCCTCGGTGTACGGCCGGTCGCACGGAGCCGGTCCCACCGGTGCGATGGCGGTCGCACGGAGCCACCCCCAGCTGTCCCCACCGGTGTGTCGGCGGTCACGCGAAGCCGGTCCCACCGGTTCCCGGCGGTGTGCGGCCGGTCGGGTCGGACCGGCCGCACACCCGGGCGTCAGCCCTCGTCGGCGACGGTGGCGGAGACCGTGGTGGTCTTCTTCGCCGTCGCCTTCGCGGCGGCCGTCTTGACGGTCTTGGCCGCCTTCTTGGCCGTCGTCTTCTTCGCGGCCGTCGTCTTCTTCGCGGCCGTCTTCTTGGCCGCGGTCTTCTTGACGGCGGCCTTCTTCACCGCGGCCTTCTTGGCGGTCTTGCGGGCCGCCTTCTTGGCCGGAGCGGCCTCCTCGGCCGGAGCCTCGGCCGGCGCTTCGGCCGCGGGCGCCTCGGCCGTCTCCTCCGCCGGGGCCGACGGGACGACCACGACGGCCGTCTCCTCGGACGCGGTCGGCGCGGTGGCCTTGCGCACGGCGCGCCGGCGCGGGCGGGCCGGGGCGGCGGCCTCGGCGGGCGCCTCCTCGACCGGCGCCGGCACCGCGGCCTCCGGCTCGGGCTGGGCCACCGGCGCCTCGGCCACGGGCGCGGCCTCGGACACCGTCACCACGGCCGCCTCGGCCCCCGCCGGGGAGCCGGCCGGCGCCGACGCCTTGCGGGTCGCACGACGGCGCGTACGGCCCTTGGGCGCGGCCTCCTCGACGGCCTCGGTCTCGGCCGACGCCGCCAGGACGGCCTGGGCCTCGACGGCCGACGGCTCGGCGACGGGCACCTCGGCGACCGTCTCCACGGCCGTGACCTCCGGGGCGACCGGCGCCACGGTGGTCTCCTCCGCCGGCGCCTCGGCAACCGGCTCGGCGACAGCCTCGGTCTTCTCAGCCCGCTCGGCCCGCGCGGTCCTCTCGGCCCGGGGAGCCCGCTCCGCCTTCGGCGCGCCCGCCGGAGCCGACGCCCGGCGGCTCGCCCGGCGCCGCGTACGGCCACGGGTGGCCGCCGCCTCCGCCTCGGCGACGCTGCTGTACAGCTCCTCGTCGGGGGCGAAGTCGGGCGCGGGCAGCGCGACCGGCACGGCGGCCGCCGCGGCCACCTCGGCAACGGTCTCCACCTCGGGCTCGACGGCCTCACCGGTCTCCACGGCCACGACGGCGGCCTCGTGCACATGCTCGGCGGCGTGCTCGTGCACGTCACCGGCCTTGCCACGCTTCTTGCGCTTGCCGCCACCGCCGACGGCGGCGCTCGGCTGCTCCATGTGCACGATGACACCGCGGCCGTTGCAGTGGACACAGGTCTCGGAGAAGGACTCCAGCAGACCCTGGCCCACCCGCTTGCGGGTCATCTGGACCAGGCCCAGCGAGGTGACCTCGGCCACCTGATGCTTCGTACGGTCCCGGCCCAGGCACTCCAGCAGGCGCCGCAGCACCAGGTC
This sequence comes from Streptomyces camelliae, assembly GCF_027625935.1. Taxonomy (NCBI): domain Bacteria; kingdom Bacillati; phylum Actinomycetota; class Actinomycetes; order Kitasatosporales; family Streptomycetaceae; genus Streptomyces; species Streptomyces camelliae. Next base: position 6,133,943 of record NZ_CP115300.1, on the reverse strand, counting down.
GCGGTTGGACTCCAGGACCATGTCGATGAAGTCGATGACGACGATGCCGCCCAGGTCGCGCAGCCGCAGCTGACGCACGATCTCCTCGGCCGCCTCCAGGTTGTTCCTGGTCACGGTCTCTTCGAGGTTGCCGCCCTGACCGGTGAACTTGCCGGTGTTGACGTCGATCACGACCATGGCCTCGGTCTTGTCGATCACCAGCGAACCACCGCTCGGCAGCCAGACCTTGCGGTCCAGCGCCTTGGCGAGCTGCTCGTCGATCCGGTACGTGGCGAAGACGTCGACCTCGGAGGTCCACCTCGACAGCCGGTCGGCGAGGTCCGGCGCGACGTGCGAGACGTACCCGTGGATGGTCTGCCAGGCGTCGTCACCGCTGACGATGACCTTGGAGAAGTCCTCGTTGAAGATGTCACGCACGACCCGGACGGTCATGTCCGGCTCGCCGTACAGCAGCGTCGGCGCGTTGCCGTTCTTGGCCTTCTTCTGGATGTCCTCCCACTGCGCCTGCAGCCGCTCGACGTCCCGGCGCAGCTCCTCCTCGCTCGCGCCCTCGGCGGCGGTGCGCACGATGACGCCCGCGTCCTCGGGGACGATCTTCTTGAGGATGGTCTTCAGCCGGGCCCGCTCGGTGTCGGGCAGCTTGCGGCTGATGCCGGTCATGGAGCCCTCGGGGACGTACACGAGGTAGCGGCCCGGGAGGGAGACCTGGCTGGTCAGCCGCGCGCCCTTGTGCCCGATCGGGTCCTTGGTCACCTGGACGAGCACGGACTGCCCGGACTTGAGGGCGGACTCGATGCGCCGCGGCCCATTGGCCATGCCCAGCGCCTCGAAGTTGACCTCACCGGCGTAGAGCACGGCGTTGCGGCCCTTGCCGATGTCGATGAAGGCGGCCTCCATCGACGGCAGCACGTTCTGGACCTTGCCCAGGTAGACGTTGCCGACGTACGAGGTCGACTGCTCCTTGTTGACGTAGTGCTCGACGAGCACCCCGTCCTCCAGGACGCCGATCTGCGTGCGCTCGCCGTACTGGCGCACGACCATCACGCGCTCGACGGCCTCACGGCGGGCCAGGAACTCGGCCTCGGTGATGATCGGCACACGTCGGCGGCCCTGCTCGCGGCCTTCGCGACGGCGCTGCTTCTTGGCCTCCAGACGCGTCGAGCCCTTGATGGACTGCACCTCGTCGGACGGCTCGCTGGGCTTGCGCGGCTCGCGGACCTTGACGACCGTACGCTCCGGATCGCCCTCGCCGGGCTCGGTGTCGAGGGCGGTGTCACCGGCGCGACGACGGCGGCGACGGCGCCGGCGGCTGCTGGAGCTGGAGCCGACGGCCTCGTCGCCACCCGCCTCCTCGGCGTCCTCTTCCTCCTGCTCGGCGGTGTCCTCGGCGTCCTGCGCGGCCTGTTCGGCGGCCAGTTCGTCGGCCTCGCCCTCGATGCCTTCGCCCTCGGCGGCCTCACCGCGACGGCGGCGCCGGCCGCCCCTGCGGCGCCGGCGACGGGAGCCGGACTCCTCGAAGCCCTCGGCGCCCTCGGTCTCGTCGGCCTCCTCGCCCTCGGCGAGGTCCTCGACGGACTCGGCGGCCTCCTCGGCTTCCTCCGTCTCCTCCTCCACGGCGGCGGTCTCGACGGCCTGCGGCTCCTCGGCACCGCCCCGGCGGCGCCGACGGCGGCGCGAGCCGGTCTCGGCACGCTCCTCCGCGTACTCCTCCGTCTCCTCCGCCCCGGCGGCCTCGGCAGCAGCCTCGGCGGCGGCGCGCTGCGGGGTCTGGAACCTCGGCTCGGTGAACACCGGCGCCTGGAAGACGGCGACGGCGGGCCGGGCGGGCCGGCGCGGCGCCTCGGCCTCAACGGCCTCGGGCTCTTCGGCCTGAGCGGCCCGCGGGGGCTCGGAGAACCCGGACGCGGCACGCACCACCCGGCGCCGGGCACGACGCGGAGCGGCCTCCTCGGCGGGGGCCGCAGTGGTCTCGGTCCGCGGCTCCTGGGCAGCGGTGGCGGGCTCGGTGGTGTGCGTGGTGACGGGAACCTCCGGGGTGTGCGCCTGGGCGGCGACCGGTTCGGCGGCGACCGGGGCTTCCGCTGCGGCGGACTCGACGGGCGCGGACACCCGGCGGACGGCCCGGCGGCGAGTACGACGCGGAGCGGCCTCCTCGGCGGCACCGCTCACCTCGGCGGCAGCGGCGGCCTCGGCCGCGGGGGCTTCAGCCGCGGGGGCTTCGGCGGCGGCAGGAGCCTCCGCGGGAGCGGACTCGACAGTCTGGGGCGCACCGGCGGGCGCGGATGCGCGGCGGGTCGCACGACGGCGCGTACGCGCGGCGGGAGCGGCTTCTTCGGCAGCGGGCGTCTCGACGACGGGCTGCTCCTCGGCCGTACCGGACACGGCGGTGGCCTGGACCACGGGCTCGGCGGCCTCGGCGGCCGTGGGAGCACCGGCGGGCGCGGACGCGCGACGCGCGACACGGCGACGCGGACGAGCCGCGGGCGCGGCTTCGGCTTCGGCGACGGGCTCGGCTTCAGCGGTCCCCTCGGCCGCTACGGCCGGGGAAGCCTCTTCGGTGGCGGTGGCAGCCGGCGCGGAAACGGTGCGGGTGGCCCGGCGGCGGACGCGGCGCGGCGCGGCCTCCTCGCCGACGACGACCTCGCCGCCCTCGGCCGCGGCGGCGGGCTGCTCGGTCTCGGCGACGGCGGGCGCGGCCGGAACGGCGGTCTCGACAGCCGGTGCGGCGGTCTCGACAGCGGGAACGGCGGTCTCGACGGCAGCAGGCGCTCCCGCCGGGGCGGACGCCCGACGCGTGGCGCGGCGGCGCGGACGGCCGGCGGCCGGAGCCGGCTCGGCGGCAGGCGCCTGAGCAGCGACCTCAGCGGTCTCGGTGACCTCCGCGCCCTCGACGGCCTCTTCGCCGGTCTCGGCGACAAGGGTCTCGTCGGCCTCGGCGTCCTCTTCCGCCGGTATGGCCGGAAGGGTCACCTCGGCGGGTGCCTCGGCCGCAGCGGGCGGGCCCGCCGGGCGGGAGGCGGCACGGCGACGCCTGCGCGGCGGCAGGGTGTCGCTGGGAGTGTTCAGTTCGGAACCCACTACGGGTTCGGTCGGTTCGAGCATGCGGGCGTTTCTCCCGTCAGGCTCCCGGGCGCCGCGCCTGGTCCGGCGACGGCCTCGAAGGGCCGTCCGCCGTTGACGTCCGCGGCCCGCGCGATGCGCGATGGCCGCCGTCCGGGGCGCGGGCGCCGCACGGGAGCACTCTGTGTCCTGTCTCGCCGGTTCCGTACGCCTTGTCGGTACGGCCTGGCGAAAGTCTTCTGGTCGGTGCGCTGCCCGACCCAGGTGGCTCCCGAGTACGAGGGCGGCGCTACGACGTCCGTCCTTACGCGGAACCTTCCGGCGTCGGCGCCGTCGCGGCGGCAGCCGGTGCGGCCATGAGGGCCCCGGTTGCCTCGCGGTCGGGCGCGAGCGGGTCGGTCACCGTGCCGGTCTCTTCATCGAGCAGCCCCTGCGCCAGCCTGGTCACCGCTGCGGGGACCGGCGGCGCCAGGTCGGCCACGGCGCGGAGACCGGACAGGACGTCGTCGGGTCGTACGGCAGGCGTCACGTGCCGAACAACCAGCCGCAGTATCGCACAGGGCTGGTCGCTCGGCCTATCAGCCTGCGAACTGTGTGTTTCTGTTGTTTCCAGGCTCACCACGGCCGGGCGGGCATCGAAGGTGCGCACACCGTTCTTGGTCATGCGCTGCACCTCGACGGTCTCGGCCCCGTTGAAGGCCTCGACCGCGCGCCCGGCGTCGGCGGGGTCCACGCCGTCCAGCCGCAGCTCCCATACGGAGGCCGTCAGCCGGTCGGCGAGGCCCGAGGTCCGCGCCTCGACCGCGTCGACGATGTCGAGCCCGGTGGGCAGCGACTCGTCGAGCAGAACCCTCAGCTTCTCCGGATCCCGCGCCTGGGTGAGCGCGATCTCCAGATACTCCGCCTCACTGCCCGTGCCGGTGGGTGCGGCATTGGCATACGACACCTTCGGGTGCGGCGTGAACCCGGCCGAGTACGCCATGGGCACCTCGGCGCGGCGCAGCGCACGCTCGAAGGCGCGCTGGAAGTCTCGGTGGCTGGTGAACCTCAGGCGGCCGCGCTTGGTGTAGCGCAGTCGGATGCGCTGCACCGCGGGTGCGGGCGGCGGGCCTTCGGGCTGTCGCTTGCCCAGTGTCCTAGTCCTTCGTGAGAGCGGTCGTACTGCTACCAAGAGTACGTGCAGCGGGCTCCTGAGGTTCCCGCCGGTCCACCGCGACCGGTTGCCGGGGTTCGCCGAACAGCATCCGCCGTACGTCGGCCCGGGCCTGCCGGACCACGTCCCGGGCGCTGGTCAACGCGCCGCGGACGGCCCGTCCCACCGCACGCGCGCCCTGCGCGGCGGGCCGCAGGACGACATCGCGGACGACGTGCCCGACGGGCGTGAGAATGCTCCGGTACACCCAGCGCACGGGCTCCACGAAGATCCACCGGAAGGAGGTCGCGAGCACCCGCCCGACCGCCCGCGAGATCCGCCCGGCGATCCGCCACGCATGCCCGAGTGCCTCCCCCACTTCCCGCGCGACGACGGCGAGCACCCGCCCGACAGGCGTGAGCACCCAGCGCCACAGCGCGAGGGCGGGCAGTACGAACAGCACGCGCACCACCCAGTACAGGGCGAGGCCGATGCCGGTGGCGAGGGGTGCGAGGACGCGGGTGTACAGCCACCGCGCGGGCACGACGAACAGATACCTGCCCAGCCAGGCGAGGGCGCGCCCGACGGGGGTGAGCACGTAGCGGTAGAGCCATTGGGCCGGTACGACGACGAGTACGCGCGCGAGCCGGCCGATCACCGTGCCGCCAGGCACGAGCACATACCGCCAGAGAGCCACGACGGGCCGGACGAACAGGACCCGCCCGGCCCACGCCAGGACCCGTCCGGCCCACGCCAGGGCCCGCCCGAGCGGTCGCAGGAGGGCGTCCAGCAGAAACCGTCCGGCGACGACGAGCACGTCCCACACCATCCGCACCGGCACGACCAGCACGAGTACGACGATCCGCACCGGGACACGGATCGCGACGACAAGACACCCTTCGGGCTGCCGGGGCTGGGGCGACGGCTTCTGCGGTTCCATACCTGTCAGGACGCCCCCCGCCCCGGCTGCGGATTCCGCTCCCGGGTTGCGATGGCGTCACGGCGGCTCAGCGCTCAGCGGGTCTCGATGACCACCGAATCGATGCGGACGTCGTTCACAGGCCGGTCCGTTCGCGGGTTGGTCGGCGTCCCCACGATGGCGTCGACGACCTTCTTGCTGTTGTCGTCGGCCACCTCCCCGAAGATGGTGTGCTTGCCGGTGAGCCAGGTGGTCGGGCCCACGGTGATGAAGAACTGGGACCCGTTCGTCCCCGGCCCGGCGTTGGCCATGGCCAGCAGGTAGGGCTTGGTGAAGGCCAGGTCGGGATGGAATTCGTCGGCGAACGTGTACCCCGGCCCGCCCGTGCCGTTGCCCAGCGGGTCACCGCCCTGGATCATGAAGCCGCTGATGACCCGGTGGAAGACCGTGCCGTCGTACAGCGGGTCTGTGGTCTTCTGGCCCGTCTCGGGATGGACCCACTCCCGCTCGCCCTTCGCCAGTTCGACGAAGTTCTTCACCGTCTTCGGCGCATGGTCCGGGAGGAGCCGGATCACGATGTCACCCTGACTGGTCTTCAGCGTCGCGTACAGCTGCTCTGCCACGTCTTGCCCTCTCTGCCTGGTCGTCACATGATCGTGACACGAGCCCGTGTGCCGTATCCGCAGTTGACGGCACGCACGACGGCATTACCGCCGAACGAGTGACTGGTGCTCCGGGGCCGGATCATGACGGGGCGTCAGGGACGGCTGGGGGTGAGTTCGGGGTGATCCCTGATGGCTGGGGAGCCGGGGTGCCGGATTCTCGTGGGTATGACCTTCGAGCCGATTTCCGCCCGCCCTACGACCGCCTCCCGGGCACCCGGGCGACGCCGCCGGGCATGGGCCGTGCTGACGTCCGCCGCTGCCACAGCCGTGCTCGTCGGTGCGGCAGCGCCGGCGCCGGCCACGCCTGCCCCGCATCCGGCGTCCGCACGCCGGTCCGACGTCCCCCCGCAGCCCGAGCTGAACGCCCCGCCGCCTGACGTACTCCTTCAACCCCATCACCGGTGGAGGCAACGACATAGCCCTGGTCAACCAGATCCTCACCGCGGCCTACGCCCCGCCCCAGGTGAACCGGCAGCGGTTCCGCTGCATCAACCGGCCCGTCAGGCGCCGCCGCTCTGCTGCACGTCCTGCTCGGTCCAGATTGTCTTGCCGGCGTGGGTGTAGCGCGTACCCCAGCGATGGGTCATCTGGGCGATGATGAACAAACCCCGTCCTCCCTCCTCATCGCTGGCGGCGTACCGCAGATTGGGCGAGGTGTGGCCGGTGTCGGAGACCTCGCAGATCAGGCTCCGGTCGCGGATCAGGCGTACCTGGATCGGGCCGCCGACGTAGCGAATGGCGTTGGTGACCAGTTCGCTGACGATGAGCTCCGTGGTGAACGCCAGATCGTCCAGCCCCCAGTCACCGAGCTGCTTGCCGGCGGCGGTGCGGATGGCGGCCACCGCCGCCGGGTCCGGGACGACCGCCCACTCGGCGAACCGGTTCCGGTCGAGCAGCCGCGTGCGGACCAGGAGCAGTGTCGCGTCCACGTCCACCGCCCCGGGCAGCAGGGTGGTCACCGCCCTGTCGCACAGCGCCTCCAAAGACGCCCGGTCGCCGGCCAGGACGCGGGACAGCTGCGCGAGCCCGGCGTCACGGTCGTCGGCCGACTGGAGAAGGCCGGCCGTGAAGAGGACGAGGAGACTGCCCGGCGCGAGGTCCAGGTCCATGCTCTGGTAGGGCAGGCCGCCGATTCCCAGGGGCGGCCCGACGGGCAGCTCCGGATAGTCGACGACACCCGTGTGCGCCTGGACGACCGCCAGCACGGGCTCCCCGGCCCGCGCGAGGCTGCACTTCCCCGAGACGGGGTCGTACACCGCGTACAGGCAGCTCACGCCGAGGGCCGCGTCGGCGCGCGGCTTCCGATGGCCCGGGCCTCGGCCGGCTGCTCCGGCCTCGTGCGTCTGCTCCACCAGGTCGGCCAGGCGGGACAGCAGCTCGTCCGGGCTCAGATCCAGTCGGGCCAGCACGCGCACACCCGTACACAGGCGTCCCATGGTGGCCGCGGCACGCATGCCGTGACCGAGCACGTCCCCGACGACGAGGCCGACCCGGGTTCCCGACAGGGGAATGACGTCGTACCAGTCGCCGCCCACCCCGGACCCGCTGTCGGCGGGCAGGTAGCGGCTCGCCGAGTCGACGGCGGCGTGCTGCGGCAGGTGGCGCGGAAGCAGGCTCCGCTGGAGTTTGAGGGCCACGGTGTGGCCACGGGTGACCAGTGGCATCAGCAGGAGACCGATCAGCAGGGCGCCCAGGCCCAGGACGGTGACCCCGCCCGTCCTGCCGATCAGCGGGAGGTCGACGGCGGTCGTGCCGTACTCGGGGTTCGCATAGACGACGAAGGCGGCGTAGAGGAACAGCAAGGCCATGATCAGCCCGCCGAGCCCCGGCAGTACGCCCTTGAAAACCAGGTCCTTGGCGCTGCGGGTGAGGATCTTGCGGTGGTACCAGAGGCAGGCGAAGCCGGTCACTGCGTACTGGAACGCGATCGCGAGACCGACCGAGTCGATCGAGTCGGCCAGGATGTTCCGGCTGTACGACGCCAGCAGGACGAACACGGCGACCGAGACCGCTCCCATGCCGATCGTGCCCCAGGTCGGAGTGAGAAACCTGCGGTGGACCCGGGCGAACCGGGAGGGGAGCGCCTTGTGGACCGCCATGGAGAAGACGGTCCTGGCGAGGGGCAGGATGGTGGTCTCGGCGGAGGCCAGCGCGGAGGTCAGCACCATCAGGATCAGCAGTCTCGACAGGAGCAACCCGGTGTTGTCGCTCCCGAACACGGCCTCGCCCAGCCCGGAGAGCACATCGTCCGAGTTGTGCGCGTTGCCGAGCCCGATACCCGAGGTGCCGACGCCGGCGAACGCCTGTGCAGAAGTGGACACCAGCCCGTAGATGACCAGGAGCAGCACGGTGGACGTGACCGCGGCACGCCCGGGGATGCGCGTACTGTCGACAGTTTCCTCGTTGACCGAGAACGCGGTGTCCCAGCCCCAGTAGATGAAGACCCCTGCGAGGATGCCCGAGGTCAGGGCCCGTGCCGAGGGCACCTCGAACGGGTTGAACCAGGAGGCGGAAACATGGATCGCCGTCGGGGGCGGGTCGGTGTAGACCCTGACCAGCGCCGCGACGGCGAAGAGGATCAGCATCACCGCTTCCAGGCAGAGCAGCCAGCGCTGGACGGTCACCGAGAACTCGATGCCGACGTAACAGATCGCGGTCAGCACGGCGATCCAGACGATGCCCGCCATGGTCGTCCACAGCCGGTTCTCCGCCAGTCCGTCCAGGCCCACCAGCCGGAAGCCGTAGGCAGCGGCGATCTGGGCGAGGTTCGCCATGACGACGATGTCGGCGACGATGAGGCCCCAGCCGCCCATCCAGCCGACGCGCGGTCCGAAGGCGCGTGTGGCCCAGGTGAAGGTGGTCCCGCAGTCGGCGTTGCTCGCGTTCAACTCCCGGAAGGCGTACGCGACCAGGAGCATCGGGATGAACGCCAGCATGGTGACGATCGGGGCCTGCAGTCCGACCCCCGCCACGATGACGCCCAGCGTGGCGGCCATGCTGTACGCCGGGCCTGCGGAGGCGAGGCCCATGGCCACCGAGGAGAACATGCCCAGGGCGTCGCTCTTGAGCCCCTTCCGGCCGGCCCCCGTCCCGGGAGCGGGGCGGTCGGCGGGCACGGCGCCGCCAAAGTGCCTCACACTTGATTGCAACGCCGGGCACTTGCCTCCGCAACAGCGCGGGGGCGGCAGCGCCGTCGCCGGACAGCGCGGAGGGCGGGCGCCGGCGCCACGGGCAACCGACGCTCGGCCCCCTCGACGCGTGCGGCGCCGGCCGTGCACAGCAGCCACAGCAGCTCAAGGGACCCGAAGAAGAGCGCCGCCGACAGGACGTGACGTACCCGCTGCGCGTACGCCTCGGAGGAACCCTCGGCGACATCGACGGTGAAGACCACCAGACCGGCGGGGCCGACTCGGCTGCCGCCCGGATCAGCTCCGACCCGGCTCGGCCGACACCCCGTCCCAGGTGAACCGGTAGCGGTTCCGCTCCCGGTCGAACGTGACACCGATGTCGACGCCGCCGACGCCGTAGTTCTGCTGCAGGCACTCGATGACAGCCGCGGCGGCGACTTCCTCCTGGTAGTCCGTGAGCATGGGTACGTCCCAGTCGTCCACCCGTACCAGCAGGGCGTCGGCTCCGCCGCTCAGGGTGTCGAGTTGCCCGGCCACCAGTCCGAGGCCGAACGCCATCCACTTCTCGTCCGCCGGCATGATCCCCTGCGGAGGCAGCCACCAGACGCCTGAGCCGTCGATTCTGCGCGCCTCATGCGGGGGATCGTCCACGGGCCGGACGTCAAGGGTGACGCGGGCGACGAGCCCCCACGGACCGCTACACCTCTCGTACATGTACCTGACTGCCACGAGTGGGCCTTTCCTGTCACCCTGTCGACGAGTTCGCGCGGCGCGCCGACCAGGTTGGGGACGATCGCGCAGGCGAAATCCACGCGTTCGACGACAGTGTCGCCGTCGGCGGCGAGGCGGAGCTTCGCGCTACGACGGTCGAGCGGGTCGTAGACGGCCGAGCGGGTCGTAGGTGTAGCGCCGGCGGGCGCCGTCCGGAGTGGTCACCTGGACGAGCCGGGCCTCCGCGTCCCACACGTAGCGCCAGGTCCCCGGCTTGCGCGACAGCCGCGTCTTCTGGCGCAGGGTAATCCGCCCCAGGGCGTCGTGCTCGTAGCGGACGTTCCCGGCGCGGGTGATCCGGGGCCGGTGTGGACGCGCTCGCCGGTGGCCTCCTGTCCGGGGTGCGGGGCGGGCCAGGAGGCCGGGTGGCGCTGTCACCCTTCGCCGTGGTCGCTGATCACCCGGAAGCTGCCCACGACACCGTCGTCACCGAAGACGGCCCACTGGCCGAACATGCCCTCGTGGCCGAATGCGCCCTCGTGGCCGGTACGGGTCACAGTGCCGTAGGTGTCGCCGTGGGGGCCCACGGTGGTGACCGGAGCACCGTTGTCGCAGGTGTAGCCCCGGAAGACCTCGACGGTCTTGCGGCTGTCGTTGAACACACTGAAGCTGCTGGAGCCGGTCGCAGTGATGCAGCCATCGCCGGAGGCGGAGTACGTACGTTCGTTGAAGTAGATCTTTCCGTCTGGCTCATGGCCGTAGTCGCGTCCACCACCTTCGCGGCCCTCGTTCTTCTCTCCGCCTGCGCTCCTGCCGCCCACGGGAGCCGCGGGAGCCGCGGGAGGAGCGGCTCGGTGCACCGGCCGGGCCGCGTGGTGGGGAGCAGGGGACGCGGGAGTGGATCCGAGGGCCGAGGCGTAGGTGATGCCGGCGGCCACCAGGACGGTCACGCCTACTCCCGTGCCGACCACAGCAAAGGTACGCGGAGACATGTTGCTTCTCTCTGTCGCACGGACGTCGGCCGGGCGACCGACCTGCGATGAACGTACCGACAGCCCCGATCACCGGCATTTCGGGCAAGTCTCTGGTGTGACGGCTCGCGTCCGAACGGGTAACGGGCAGCGCCCAGGAACGTGACGTTGAGAGCACCGACGCCTTCGGACGGGACCGCGTCGCGCGTTGCCGTCCTGTCAGTCGTGAAGGTCGCCGAGCCAGCGCAGCGCGCTCAGGCTCGGCAGGAAGCAGTATTCGCCGCCCCGGGTGACGACGAACTGCGGCAGTGCCGCAAGGCGCCGTCGCAGCGGCCGGCGCGGAATGGTGAAGCCAGTGACACCGTCCTGGGACCCGGTGACGGGGTCCTTGGCGCTGCCCGCACCGAAGAAGACGCTGTCGTTCATCCACTCCGACTGGACGAACTCGAACTGCCGGCCCAGGTGCGCGCCGATGAAAGCGAACATCAGTCCGCGGTCGGCACCGTCGTCCTCCATGACGCCGTCGGGCAGGGGCGGGCCGTAGACGGCACCCCGTCTGATCATGCGGTGCAGCCGCACCTCTCCGGCCACCGAGGCGTCACGGGGGTTGGCGCGGCGGATATGACAGCCGCCGGGTGTGGTGAAGCCCGCCGGGTCGTCACGCTCGTACAGGAACGTGTTACGGCGGTGCGGGTCGGCCCCGAGCCGGGGATCGTCCGACTGCGGCGCCAGCGCCAAGGGGGCTCCGCTGCGCCAGCGCCCCATGATCTTGGCGGCGATCAGTTCCTCGTCCGCGGGGTCGGTGGCGTTGTCCTTCAGGTAACGCCGGAATTCGGCGACCTTCTGGTGCAGTTTGCGGAAGACGGCGTAGCTGCCGTTGCGCCCCAGTACGGGTGGCTGCGGTGTCCGGGTGCCGCCGAGCTCGTCCGGGTAGCCGAGGACGAACTCGCCTGCCTTCAGGGGGATTTCCAGTTGGTTGGATCCGGCGATACCGCTGCCTTCGACGGCGGGATGGCTGACACCGTCCAGGTAGCCGAAGTGCTCTTTCTCGGTGGGCAGGGCGTAACAGTCCTGCCGCCAGATCGCTGTCACGCCCGGGAGGCGGTCGTAGGCCGGGCGCGCCCGGTCGACAGCCTCCTGCAGGTGCAGCGGGTCGGGCGCGACCGCTGCGATCACCACGTGGACGTCGGGGCTGCCCAGCGGTGTCTCCCAGTTCTCCGGCGCGCTCGCGCCCTCATCGCCCAGGGCTGTGGCGCGGGCAGCCATCCCCTGGCGGAACTCCCACGCGAAGGTGTCCAGAGACGAATCCGGCACGCCGAGTGCCGCCAGGCCGGAACAGGTCACCGCGACACTGACCCAGGTCTCCCCCAGCGGGCTGACCGGGTCCGTCACGGACGTCACCGCCGCGGCCGACCTGCGCATCAACTCCCGTCCCTGGGCCCGGTCGTCGATGCGGAAGGCGAGGTAGGCCGCGGCGTAGGGAGTCGGTCTGGGGCTGAGCACCCCGCGCTGAATGTCGTCCAGTTCCAGCTCGACGTCCGCGGCCTCGCTCATGGCCGGCCTCCCTCAGGTGCTCCTCGCGGTATTACTTCGAGACGAGGTTGCGCCAGAAATTCCGCAGGCTGTCGTCGCCGCCGAACAAGGTGCTGAAGATCGTCGAGTCCGCCAGCAGCACGTCGGCCGCCCGGTCACCGCTCGGAGGCATCCACAGGAACATGTTGAACTCGGTGTTGCCCGCTTCGGTGAAGGGATGCGGCCGGGAGGTGTCTATCGGCTGCCTGGCCAGCACGTGGACGGCGTCCGGCTCGTCGCTCGTGACGTCGTAGTGCGGCAGATGCATATGGAAGTTGAAGGTACTCACCCCGTCCAGCCAGCCCTTGGCGTCCAGGTCCCTGGCCGTGGACAGGGGAGCGATCTGGTTGCCCTCACGCGTCGCGGGGCGCAGGCCGTAGCGGTTCATGACCGGCACGTCCAGGCCCTTCATCACGTCCCTGACGTACGTGGCGAACCGCTGCTGCCGGGGGACCAGCGGATCCCCGTGGTGGCGGTACTCCATCTCCCGTACGGACAGATCGTCCGACGCTCCCACATCGTGGTGCGGCCCCAGGACGAGACGGGCGTCCTCCCGGGCGATGAAGGCCCGCAGGGCCTCGATCTCTCCCGGCTGAGCCTCCTGACCGGTGACCATGTGGTCCAGCCCGAACACGAACAGGACGTCCGTGTCGGCCAGCACCCGTTCATCGAGGGGCGTGTAGAAGCCCGCCTGATCGACGCGCTGGTACACCGGGACGGGATGCCCGGTCACCTCCTCGACGAACTCCTGGAACGGCACCCAGGCACGGAAGAACAGCTCCAGAGAGCCCGCGATGCCCTGCAGGAACCGACCGGGATCCGACCACTGCGGATCTTCGTAGGCCGGCCACGCCACCCGCCTGACCTCGGTCATCGTGGAGAAGCGGTTGTCCAGCCCGGCGACGTCCCGGCCCGCCTCGGCCGGATAGCTCCACGAGACGTAGATACTCACCCGGCGCCGGCCGGGGGTGTACTCCCGCGGGACGTGGTTCTGGTTGTACGTCCGCGCCGTCCTGACCTCGCTCATCTCAGCAAGCCCTCACTGAAGCTGGTCGAGCATGTCCGACAGGGCGCTCTTGATCCGCAGAGCCTTCTTGATCTCGTCTGCCGACACGTACGGATACTCTCCGTACTCGATGAAGCTCGGACACTGATGCTCGCGCACGAACCTGACGAACGCCTCGGGGTTGGTCCGCCAGTCCTCGGGGAACCCTTCGAGGTTCTCGAAGACCGTGGTCACCCCCGCCTTCCTGAACAGTGCGATGGCGTCCTCGGTGTACTTGTCGAAATCGGTGTCGAAGATCCCCTGATACATGAACCGCGTGTCGTCGTCGAAGAGCACCCAGCGCAGGTAGTGCAGCTTCAGCGGCGCGAGCAGATACGGATCTTGCTCCAGCGCCTTGGCCAGCGTGTAGCCGTACTCGCGTACCGCGTCGGCTCGGCCCGGCTTGACGTTCGCGATCACCGTGAACCCGTAGCACGCCGGGGTCTTCGGGAAGACGGGCCCGTACTTCCCTTGTTCGAGATGCCCGGTCTCCTTGGGGATGACGGCTGCCTGCGGCTTGATCTCCATGCCTGTTCCTCCCGCCAGCCCGTGGTCGGAACCCGCTCATATCGTCCCACGCAGCCTCTGAATGTTCCTGGTGAGCGGCACGCTGTCGAACACCGATGGGCCCCGCTCCCAACCGGGGAGGAGGCCCAACCGTCGTGCCCGAGCCGCGAACTGACCCTCGGACCCACTCCACCTCGGAGACGATCTGCGAGCCGCCGCCTCCAGGGCCGGGCAGCGGCGTCCGAGAGCTGCCAGCGGTGGTGCGCTGTGCCGAAAGGGTTCAGCATGAAGAGGGCAGCGATATCACAAGCCACACGGTGATCACCGGTATCACCAGCCACACGGTGTTCATGCGGTGGGACTGGTCATCGTCACGATTCAGAGCGCCTTCCCCGCCGCTGCCTGAGCTGGTTCCCTGGTTGGGCGCTTTCCGAGCAGACGTTCACTGAGTGTGCCTGGCGGGCCGGTTGTGTGCAGACCAGTCCACGACCACAAGGGTTGCGGGGCCGAGGAAGATCGTGATGACGACAGAAGCTGAGCTGCTCAAGACCGACGATCAGAAGCTTGAGGAACTGTTTCGCAGGAGTCCGGCCGGAGAGATCCCGAAAGGCCCGATGGAAGGCCGGGCGATCTTCCCCGGTGCAGGGCCCGAAGGGGCGTGGCTGCTCGCCGGCCTGGTGCATCTGTTCGGGTGGCGCGGCAAGGTTTTCAGCCCGGACGGCTACCTCAGCAACCGGCTCACACCGATGGACATCCTCTCCATCGTCGCCATGGTCGCTCCCGGCCCGAGCCTCCTGGACGACCAGGAGTGCATCGTCATCGACTACTCCAACACGTCCCTGGTGTTCGGGGGCGTGCGCGATGAGATCCGCCAGGTCGGCCCGCACCTGTACTTGGGTCTGATCTGGCTGTCCGGCCGCAAGGTCGGATGGTTCACGCTGCGTGACCCGAACAACGCCGAAACATAGGGCGGATGACGCCGACACCCCGACACCCCGACACCCCGACGCCCCGACGCCCCGACGCCCTGGTCACGATCACACAGAGCGCGCGCCCCGCCCTCTACGGCACGGCGCCCTGCGAACGCTCAGCAAGACCCGTCGGCGCGTCAGACGTCCGGCCTGTGGGCGGAGGTTCTGCACCGTGCCGCATGACGAAAGGCCCCGATCTTGCTTCCCCTCACCATTCGCCTCCGCAGAGCAACACGGCGATTCTCGTGCGGCGTTGGAAGGACGGAGTTCTCGCGGCACCGCTCAGGCATCGCCCTCGCGGCATCGGGCACCTTGGCCCTGGCTCTGACGGGACTTCCCTCAGCCACGCCCCCCAGCACACCGGCCCCGTTGCACGGAACAGTCACCAGCGCGGGAAAGCCGCTGCCCCACGCCACCATCACCCTCTTCGCCGGTGACCGGCAAGGCGTCCGGACGCTGGGGCACGCCACGACCGACGCCAACGGAGCCTTCCAGATCCGGCCCGGCCGGGGCACGGCTTCCGTGCTGTACGTCGAAGCCGCACCCCAGGGCGACAGGTCGTTGCGTCTGCGCTCCGTCGTGGGATTCGGCCCCGGAGGCGGCGTCGCCCAGCACTCCGAATCCGCGGTCACGGTGAACGAGTTCACCACCGTCGCCGCCACGTACGCACTGGCCCAGTTCACCGACCAGCATGGCGTGAGCGGGCCGAGCCCCGGCCTGGAGAATGCCGCGGCCACGTCCTACAACCTCGCCGACCCGGCAACGGGCAAGCCCGGCAAGGTCGTCACCGACCAGAACAACGGCAGCAAGAACGACACCCTGGCCACCCTGGGCACCCTGGCGAACCTTGTCTCGCTCTGCGCACCGGGAGCGGACACCGGGCGATGTCACGACATGCTGCACCTGGCAACTCCGCAGCGCGGCAGCGCTCCCGGTGACACGGCGGGGGCGGTGCTCAACCTCGCCCGTAACCCGAGGCTGGCCACCAGCAAGCTGTACGCCCTCGCCGGAGCTGCGCACACCTACAGCCCTGCGCTCACCGCGGCCCCGGCGGCCTGGGTTCTGGCGCTGCACTACACCGCTCCGAAGGTCTACGCCCCCGGCCGGATCGCCGTCGACGCCAAGGGCAACATCTGGGCCGCCGACAACTGGCTGCCCGGGACGCGAAACCCCAGCCCCTATGTCACCGTGCAGGACCCCGTGGGCAACCCGATTTTCAACAGCCCCATCAGCGGTGGCGGCATGAAGGCGGGCGCCTGGGGCCTCGCCATCGACCATCAGGGCTCCGTCTGGGTGCCCAGCTACGCCGGCGACGCCATGGCGAAATACTCGCCGTCCGGGAAACCGCTGTCACCCAGCACGGGATTCAAGAACGGCGACCTGAACCACCCCCAGGGCACTGCGGTCGACCAGAAGGGCAACATCTGGATCGCCAATTTCTACGGCCTCAAGGGCAACCCCGGCAAGGGAAGCGTGATCGTCTACCCCCACGGTGACCCCGCCAAGGCGATCACCATCACCGGTGGCGGACTCGACCACCCGTTCGCCCTCCAGATCGACGGCTACGGCCGGGCCTGGGTCTCCAACGCCCGCTTCAACGGGGCGAAACTCCTGGACACGCGCGTACCCAAGGGGCACGCGGGCGGAAGCGTCACCGTCATCGGTCCCGACTTCAAACCGACCTCGTTCTCCCCCATCAAAGACGCCTCACTCGACTGGCCACTCGGACTCGCCGTCGACTCCAAGAACAACGTGTGGGTGCCCAGCTTCGTCAGCAACTCGGTCACCGAACTCGGGCCCGACGGCACGGTCACAGGCGTACACAAACTGCCCACGGCCATCGCACCCTGGTCCATAGCCATCGACGGATCCGACCGCGTATGGGTCGCCGGCTTCGGCGCCCCCTCCGTCTCCGTCCTGTGCGGAGTGAACACCGGCGCCTGCCCGGCCGGTTCCTCCACCGGCTCCGTGCTGTCACCGCCCGACGGCTTCCGGAGCCCATCCATCCAGCACCTCACCGCCGTCCAGCTCGACCAGTCCGGCAACGTCTGGCTGGCCAACAACTGGTCCAAACTCGCCCCACCCACCGGCGGCAACGGCCTGGTCGAACTCATCGGCGTCGCCACACCCGTCTGCACGCCCCTGAACCCCCTACCGGCCCGCCCGACAGCCACCGGCACAACCGCCTGCCCAACCCAGACCAGCGTCCAGTCCAGATGACCATGGCCCACGCGTATCGCCATCGAGTGCCAAAAGTCAGGAACGTCCCGTAACTCGGCCGGGTTGAACCCTCCACGCCGCCAGGCCCATGGACTCACGCGCCGGGGCGATCTCGAACTTCGGGGGCTTGAGGTCCTTGAGGCAGCCGGTGTTCGGGGACGTCGGGGTGTCGAAGAAGGAGAGGGCGATGGACTGGGCGCACTTCGACTTGGCGAAGACCACGTGGGGTTCGTATGGGACCGTGACGACGGTGGCCCGGGGCAGGGTGCGAGCCACGTACGGGCCGTTGTCGGCGCCGGTCTGGGAGTCGAAGCCACCCGACAGGGCGAGGGTGGGAATGTCGCTCCGTGTGACGTCCCGTACCGGGCGTGGGGCAGCGGGAACGCGCCAGGCTTCGCAGTCCGACCGGAGAAAGGTGAGCTGCGGGGCCTGGGCCAGGACCGAGCGGGGGAACGTCGGGAACGTTGCCTGGCCGCCCCGCGCGGCTTCCGCCTCGGTCTCGTACGGCACCCACTGGCTGCAGAAGACGCCGTAGGCGAGACCGTGGGAGATCCGGCCGAAGATCTGCGGGTTGATCCTGCCGCTCGCCCACTGTTCGGCGATCCGCTGCGGTTTGCCGTGGGCCAGCTCGTCGATGGAACGGGGGACGCTGGGGGCCACGTGGGTGGCGGACGTCATCCAGTTGACCAGCGCTCCGCCGTCCAGTACCACCTTGACCGGTTTGGGGCTGCCGGGGGGCGTGACGGTGGTGGTGACCGGCTTGGATTCCAGGTCGCGGACCAGGCGATCGAAAGTGGCGGACAGGTTCGGGTAGCGGCGGTTGCAGGCGGGCTGCTCCGCGCAGGCCTTGAACAGGCCGTCGAAGCCCTGCTTGGCACTGCTCCAGGCCAGTGCCGATCCAGCCCGGGACGGTGGCAGGATGCCGTCGATGCCGACCGAGCGGATTCCCTCCGGGTGATCGCGCATGTAGACGAGAGCCAGGTGGGTGCCGTAGGAGATGCCGTAGACGTTCCAGTGCGGGATGTTCAGCGTCCGGCGCAGGTCGGCGTAGTCGGCCGCGCTCTCGATGTCGTTGTAGGCGGCGAGATCGACGCCGCGGTCGGCCAGTCGGTCGCGGCAGCTACGGGTCGCCGCGACGTGTCGGCGCTCGGTGGTCCGGGCGTCGTAGACGAGGCCGACGACACGTGCGTTGAACTCGTCGATGGTGCGGCACGTGAGGACCGGGTCGGCCGAGTACGTTCCCCGCTGGGACATGAAGATCACATCCCGGTCGCGGTTCAGACCGCCGTCGATGGCCATCTTGGCCTCGCCCACGGCGTCGTCGCCGGGTCCGCCGGCGAGCCACACGATCGGGTCGCGCTTCGGGTTTCCGACCGCCGCCGGGACGATCGCGACCCCCAGGGTGATCCTCCGGCTGTTCGCCTTGGCACGGTTCTCAGGCACGCTGAGCGTTCCGCACCGGGCCCCTTTCAACACGGCTGTCGGCTCCGGCGTCTTCGGGCAGGGACCCGGCTCGAAGCGGGCGTCGCCCACAGTGCGGGCGACCGTGCCGCTCGCTCCGCCGGGCGTCTCCTCTTGCGGGCTCGCCGGCGCCGCCAGTAGACCGGTGACAAGGATCCCGGTCGCCGCTGCGACCGACCTGGTACGCAACCGTCGCACGTGTGGCCCTGCCATCTGTCCTCCCGGTCACTTCGGGGTGATCGTGAACGGTTCCCATCTCAGGCTCGCCACGCAGCCGGTGTCGGGCGCGGTCGGGCGGGTGAAGAAGGATGCCAGCACTTTCTGGGCGCAGGGCGACTGCGGGACCACCCAGTGCCCGATCCCGGGCACCTCGACGGTCGTCGAGCGTGGCAGCGTGCGGGCCGTCTTCTGCGCCCAGCTCGCCCCGGTCTTCATGTCGAACGTCCCGTTGAGAAAGAGCGTCGGCACCGAGCTGACGGGAGCGACCCGCTGTGTGGCGGTGCGGTCCGGGACGTTCCAGAGGCGGCACACCTGGTTCTGGAAGGTCAGTTGAGGCGCCTGGGCCAGGACGGAGTCGGGCCAGTCGGGGAAGGCCCGGCGGCCCGCGTTCAACACGTCGGACGCCGGGTGACCCGGCACCCACTCACTGCACACCACCGAATTCGTCAGACCGTAGGCCATCTGACCGACGACCTGGACCGAGCCGGAGGCGCGGGCCCGGGCGAAGCGCTCAGGATGTCCGCGGCCGAGTTCCTCGATCGCCGCCGGCACATCTACGAGCGGGATCGCCTTGGCGACCAGCACGTTCACCAGTGCGCCGCCGTCGAGGACGACCTTCACGGGGTCTCCGCCCTGTGGTGGTCGGACATTCAGTGTCAGGGGCTTGACCTCCAGCTTGGTCACCTGCTCGTTCAGGGTGCGCGCGAGGTTCGGGTAGCGGCTCTTGCAGCGGGGCTCGGCTGCGCAGGCTTTGAAGAGGTTGTCGAGGCCTTCCTTGGCGCCGGCCCAGGCGAACGGCAGGGAGACGGACTGCGGAGGGGTGAAGGAGTCGAGCGCCACCGCGCGGATTCCCTGGAGGTGCAGGCGCAGGTAGGTCGTAGCCAGGTCACTGCCGTAGGAGTGGCCGTAGACGTTCCACTGCTTGATGCCGAGCGCCGTGCGCAGGTCGGCGAAGTCGGCGGCGTTCTCGGTGCTGTTGTAGGCACTCAGGTCGATTCCGCCGGACGTCAGGTGGTCCCGGCACCGCTTCACCGCCTTGAGCATGAGCTGTTCAGTCTGCGGCGCATAGGAGGGAAGCCCCACGGACTTGGCGTAGAAGCCGTCCAGCTCCGGGCAGGCGAGGTTGGGCTTGTCGTACAGATTGCCGCGCTGGGCCATGATGATCAGGTCGCGATCCCGGTTCAGGCCGGAGTCGACCAGGAAAGGGATGTCGCCGAACGTTTCGCCACCGGGGCCGCCCGACATGAACACGACGGGGTCCTGGGCCGGCTTCGCCGAGGTGGCCGGGATGACCGCCACGGCCAGCCGGATGGTCCGGCCCCTGGGACGTGCACGGCTCTCCGGAACCTCCAGGACACCGCACCGGGCGGTGGTCAGCGCTTTGATCGGTTCAGGTGTCCGGGGGCAGGGGCCCGGCAGGAAGCGGGACGCGTCGGTCGTGCCGGGCCCGGTGACATCGCCGGGAATGGTGTGCCGTGATGCGGCGCCCGCCGACACCGGGCCGAGTACTGCCAGAAGGGCCAGCGCCGCCCCGGCAGCTGCCGCCCCGTTACGGAGGCCATGCTCTGCCATATGATCCTGTTCCTCTGCCGAATCGACGGCTGCCTCCCCGGGCGACGCCGCGGCGATCTTGGCGGAACGCGCGTAATTGACGGTACCGGGTGGTCCGAAGACGTGCATGCCGACGGCCACCGGCTGATCCCCGCGGAGGGCTCGTAGCAGCTCGGCGGATAGCGGGTGTGGTCGACCGCACGGCCTTGGCCCATCCAAGTGTGGGCGGGCGTCGGCGCAGTCGGGGTGGAGCGGGCCGACGCAGGAGCGGCGCCGGGGGGAGCCCACCCGGCGGAGCAGAGCGCAACCGGGTGCTTGAATCCAGTGCAAGCAGTTGTCACTCAGCTGAGTTGAAGGCCTTACAGATCCAATCGAGTCGGCCCCTGCCACCGCACACCCACGAGCCCTCATCCCATCAGGAAAGGAGGCTCGGGGGTCGACCCCTCCCGCAAGCCGGCATGTCCCTCAGACCCACTCCGCCTCGAAAACGATGTACGGGGTACTTCCAGGACCCGGCAACAGCGTCCGAGAGGACGCCATCGGCACCGGCGAGCAAGGGACAGAAGCGCCGACCGCAGCCAGCGCAACTGCCACCTCCTCCTCGCTCACCCCCGCCAGCGCCTCGGTCACCCGATCGAGTGCCTCGCCCGCCTCAGTGCGCGTGACCGCTCGAAGCCGGCGCCGGACCGGCGTTCTTGACCGTCAACGGCAGCAGCTTCTTGCCTGTGGGGCCGATCTGGATATGGGTGTCCATCTGCGGACAGACACCACAATCGAAGCACGGCGTCCAGCGGCAGTCCTCGACCTCTGTCTCGTCGAGGGCGTCCTGCCAGTCCTCCCAGAGCCAGTCCTTGTCCAGGCCGGAGTCGAGGTGGTCCCAGGGCAGGACCTCCTCGTAGCTGCGCTCGCGGGTGGTGTACCAGTCGACGTCGATGCCGAACGGAGCCAGCGCCTTGTCGGCGCAGGCCATCCAGCGGTTGTAGGAGAAGTGCTCGCGCCAGCCGTCGAAGCGGCCGCCGTCGTCGTAGACCGCGCGGATGACCGCGCCGGTGCGGCGGTCGCCGCGGGAGAGGAGGCCTTCGACGATGCCCGGCTTGCCGTCGTGGTAGCGGAAGCCGATCGAGCGGCCGTACTTCTTGTCGCCGCGAATCTTGTCCCGGAGCTTGGCCAGGCGCGCGTCCGTCTCCTCCGCCGAGAGCTGCGGGGCCCACTGGAAGGGAGTGTGGGGCTTGGGGACGAAGCCGCCGATCGAGACCGTGCAGCGGATATCGTTCGAGCCCGAGACCTCGCGGCCCTTCTGGATGACGTGCGTCGCCATGTCGGCGATCTGGAGGACGTCGTCGTCGGTCTCGGTGGGGAGGCCGCACATGAAGTACAGCTTCACCTGGCGCCAGCCGTTGCCGTAGGCCGTCGCGACCGTCCGGATGAGGTCCTCTTCCGAGACCATCTTGTTGATGACCTTGCGCATGCGCTCCGAGCCGCCTTCGGGAGCGAAGGTCAGGCCGGAGCGGCGGCCGTTGCGCGTCAGTTCGTTGGCCAGGTCGACGTTGAACGCGTCGACCCGGGTGGAGGGGAGAGACAGGCCGATCTTGTCGTCCTCGTACCTGTCCGCCAGGCCCTTGGCGATGTCGCCGATCTCCGAGTGGTCCGCCGAGGACAGGGAGAGGAGGCCCACCTCCTCGAAGCCCGTCGCCTTCAGGCCCTTGTCGACCATCTCGCCGATGCCCGTGATCGACCGCTCGCGCACCGGGCGGGTGATCATGCCCGCCTGGCAGAAGCGGCAGCCGCGCGTGCAGCCGCGGAAGATCTCCACCGACATGCGCTCATGGACCGTCTCGGCCAGGGGGACGAGGGGCTGCTTGGGGTACGGCCACTCGTCCAGGTCCATCACGGTGTGCTTGCTGACCCGCCAGGGGACACCGCTCTTGTTCGGTACGACGCGGGCGATACGGCCGTCCGGCAGGTACTCGACGTCGTAGAACGCCGGGATGTAGACCCCGCCGGTCCTCGCCAGGCGGAAGAGGACCTCCTCGCGGCCGCCCGGGCGGCCTTCGGCCTTCCACTCACGGATGATCTTCGTCATGTCGAGGACGGCCTGCTCGCCGTCGCCGATGATCGCCGCGTCGATGAAGTCCGCGATCGGCTCGGGGTTGAAGGCCGCGTGGCCGCCCGCCAGGACGATCGGGTCGTCGAGGCCGCGGTCCTTGGACTCCAGGGGGATGCCCGCCAGGTCCAGCGCCGTCAGCATGTTGGTGTAGCCCAGCTCCGTGGAGAAGGACAGGCCGAACACGTCGAAGGCCTTCACCGGGCGGTGGGTGTCGACCGTGAACTGCGGGACGCGGTGCTCGCGCATCAGCGCCTCCAGGTCCGGCCACACGCTGTAGGTGCGCTCGGCGAGGACGCCCTCCTGCTCGTTGAGCACCTCGTAGAGGATCATGACGCCCTGGTTGGGCAGGCCGACCTCGTACGCGTCCGGGTACATGAGGGCCCAGCGGACGTCGCAGCTGTCCCACTCCTTGACGGTGGAGTTCAGCTCGCCGCCCACGTACTGGATCGGCTTCTGCACATGCGGGAGCAGGGCTTCGAGCTGCGGGAACACCGACTCGACAGACATCGGGGGAACCTTTGTGAGCTGACAGGGGTGACCATCAAGCCTAACCCGCCCGGAGGGCAGACCCGCACGCTCAGCCGGACGCCCGCTGCGTGATCTCCCGCCACAGCGCCGGCAGCTCCGCCTCCGCGGCCGCCGCCCGCGCCTCCTCCCTGCCGTACAGCAGCCCGTAGGTGAACGTGCTCTCCCCCGCCGCGTGCGCCACCGCGGACAGCTCCAGCAGGGTCAGGCGGGCCATGACGCTGTCCTGGTGGTCGCCGAGGAGTGTGGTCAGGGTCTTCATGGACGCGGTGAGCGCGCGGGCGGGTTCGCCGAGGGCCTTCGTCGCCGCCTCGGCCGCGTACCGGGTGCGCTTGGCCTTCTTGCGGGCCTCGTGCACGGCGGCGTCGCGTTCCTTGCCGGGTGGGGCACCCAGGGCCTCCTCGACCAGGGCGGACAGGGTCGCCAGGTCCTTGCGTACGGCCTTGCCGAGCACCTTCTCCGGCCGCTTGCCGCCCGCTTTCCGCAGCGGCGGGTCGGCGAGGAGCCTGTCCAGTGTGTCCAGCAGGGTCAGATAGCGGCGTGAGTCCAGGACGCCGGCCAGATGGCTTTGCGCGCTGCCGTGCCCGGTCTCGGACCAGGACACGAGGCGTTCGCGGACCGGGCCGGTGATCAGGGCGGGCGGGACGGTGTCGAGGGCGGTCGTCAGGCGCTCGGCCAGCACTTCCTGGTCGCGGCCGACCCCCAGCTCGCCGGCGAGCCATTTCAGCTCCACGCCGATGGGGTCGGTGACGGTCCGGTCGAGGACCGGGCGGAAGCTGCGCAGGGTGCTGCGGGCGCGGCGGGTGGCGACCCGCATGCGGTGCACCGCGTCGGGCACGTCACGGCGGACGGCGGGGTCGAGTTCGACCAGCACATCGCGTTGGGCGCGGAGGTAGGCGAGGACGTGGTCGCCTGCCGTCACCGGCCGCGTCGGCTTGTCCTTCCTGCGGCGCTTGCGGCCGGCCGTCTGCTCCAGGGCCCGGGCGAGCTTCGACGGCGAGCGCGAGGGGTGGACGCCCGCTCTGCGCAGCCGCTTCTCCACCAGGTCCAGGAAGGCGGGGTCGCCGCCGTCGGCCAGCTCCACCTCGATCTCGGTCCACTGGGCGGCACCGCCCTTGCCGCCGAGCCGCTCGGCGGTCACGGCGTCCACGCTCGCCTCGGCCAGCAGCACGCCGTCGGCGTCGACCAGGTGGCGCACATCGCGGGCGGAGCGGAGGCGGACCAGCGGAATCAGCTCGGTGTCCCGGACGCGGGAGCGGACCAGGGCGGCGATCTCCTCGGGGACGGTGTCGGAGAGCGGGGCGCGGATCTCGTCGCGGATTCCGGGGGCGACCGGGAACTTCAGATGCCAGCCGGCGTCCGCGCCGCCGGTGCGGCGGCGCAGGGTGAGGGAGTCGGCGGCCAGGCGTTCGTCGGCGGTGTCGTAGTACGTGGCGTCGAGTTCGACCACGCCCTTGTCGAGTACGGCCGTCACTCCGCCGACGCCGGTCAGGTCGGGCAGGCCGCTGTCGTCGGATTCGTACTTGCGCTCGATCTCGCGTTTCTCATCCGCCATGAACCGAATCTAGTGCGAAGCGGGCCGATCCGGCAGGGGCCGTTCCGGGTGAACGGCGAGAAAACGCCGGTCGAGGACCCGGAGAACGGCCTCACGCGGACATGGGTCTCTGCACCTTGATCGACTGCAGCAGCCCCACCGCCACCCACACCGCGAACATCGACGAGCCGCCGTACGACACGAATGGCAGCGGCAGACCGGTGACCGGCATGATGCCGAGGGTCATGCCGATGTTCTCGAAGGACTGGAAGGCGAACCAGGCGACGATCCCGGCGGCCACCACCGTGCCGTACAGCTCGGTGGAGTCGCGGGCGATGCGGCAGGCCCGCCACAGGATGAGCCCGATCAGCGCGATGATCAGGCCCGCGCCGGCGAAGCCCAGTTCCTCTCCGGCGACCGTGAACACGAAGTCCGTCTGCTGCTCCGGCACGAACTGGCCGGTGGTCTGCGAGCCGTGGAAGAGGCCTTGCCCCATCAGGCCGCCGGAGCCGATGGCGATCCGGGCCTGATTGGTGTTGTAGCCGACGCCCGCCGGGTCCAGGTTCGGGTTGGCGAAGGCGGCGAAGCGGTTGATCTGGTACTGGTCCAGGATGTGCAGCTGCCAGATGGCGATGCAGCCGGCCACGCCGACGGTGAGCAGGCCGAAGACCCAGCGGTTGGAGGCGCCGGAGGCGAGCAGGACGCCCAGGATGATGGCCACCATGGCGAGCACCGAGCCGAGGTCCGGCATGAGCAGCAGGACCAGGCAGGGCACGGCCGCGAGGCCCAGGGACTGGGCCACGGTCCGGTGGTCCGGGTACGGCTTGTCGCCCGCGTCCACCCGTGTGGCCAGCAGCATCGCCATGCCGAGGATGATCGCGATCTTGAGGAACTCGGCGGGCTGGATCGAGAAGCCGCCGATCACGATCCAGTTGCGCTGGCCGTTGATGGTCGCGCCGAGTGGGGTGAGCACCACCAGCGCCAGCAGGACCGACAGGCCGTAGAGGACCGGCACGGCGTTGCGCAGGGCGCGGTGGCCCAGCCAGATCGTGGCGGTCATCAGGGCGAAGCCGATGCCGAGGTTCATCAGATGGCGTTCGAGGAAGTAGTACGGGTCGCCCTGGTTGATCTCCGTGCGGTTGCGGGTCGCCGAGAACACCAGCAGCGAGCCCAGCAGGGACAGCGCGAGGGCGGCCAGCAGTATCGGCCAGTCGAGCCGGCGGGCCAGCGAGTCGCGGGCGAAGATCCTGG
This sequence comes from Streptomyces camelliae, assembly GCF_027625935.1. Lineage (NCBI taxonomy): Bacteria > Bacillati > Actinomycetota > Actinomycetes > Kitasatosporales > Streptomycetaceae > Streptomyces > Streptomyces camelliae. Next base: position 6,108,394 of record NZ_CP115300.1, on the reverse strand, counting down.
TCCAGCCGGCCCGCGCCGGGCCGTACCCGGAGACGGAGAAGCTGTTGCCGGTCATGAGGGCATCCTCCGGCTCCCGCGCCTGGGAATCCTGCGTGGCCTCCTGCGGGTGTTGCGGTTGCCCGTCGTGGGCGAGGGCGAGGTGGCGGGCTGCTGGTCGGTGCCGTTGCTGGGGTTGTTCTGCTGCGAGGCCTCGGCGTCCTTGCCCGGGTCGCCGGTGATCTTCGGGGCGGCGATCGTGCCGTCCGTGCGGACCTTCGGCAGGGTCTTCTGCGGTTCGGGCAGCAGCGCCTTCCTGGTGTCGATGGAGCCGTCTCCCTGGACGCCGTAGAGCGCGCTGTAGATGTTGCGCACGGCCTCACCGGCGGACCCGGAACCCGTACCGGCCTGGGAGATCGTCATGATCACCGAGTAGTCCTTGGAGTACGTGGCCAGCCAGCCGGTGGTCTGCTTGCCGTAGACCTCCGCCGTACCGGTCTTGCCGTGCAGCGTGATCTTATCCTGCGGCCAGCCGTTGAACTTCCACGCCGCCGTACCGCGCGTGATGACGCCCGCGAAGGCGTCGTCCATGCCCTTGAGGGTGGCCTGGGTGACCGGCAGTTTGCGCGCCACCTTGGGCTTGATCTCCTGGACGGTCTTGCCGTCGGGGCTGATGATCGCCTTGCCGATCGTCGGGACGTACTCGGTGCCGCCGTTGGCGACCGCGCCGTAGATCATCGCCTCCTGGATCGGCGTGACGAGTGTGTCGCCCTGGCCGATGGAGTAGTTGATCTCGTCACCCTCGCGCATCTTGTTGCCTTCGAGGCAGTTCTCGTAGGCGATCTTCTCGACGTAACTGCCGTCCTTCTTGCCGGACTTGCACCAGGCGTCCTTGTTGGCCTTCCAGTAGTCGAGCTTCCACTGGCGGTCGGGGACGCGGCCGCGGACCTCGTTGGGCAGGTCGATGCCGGTCTCCTTGCCGAGGCCGAACTGGTGGGCGGTCTTGAAGAACCAGTCCTTCGGCTGGCCCTTCTTGGGGTTGATGCCGCCGTCCTTCTTCCACTCGTTGTCGCCGAGGCCGTAGAAGACGGTGTCGCAGGAGACCTCCAGGGCGCGGCCCAGGGAGATGTCGCCGAAGTTCTCGCCCTCGAAGTTCTTGAAGACCTGGCCGCCGACGGAGTAGGAGCTGGTGCAGGGGTAGCCGCCGTCCCAGGCGTAGCCGGCGTTGACCGCGGCGGCCGTGGAGACCACCTTGAACGTCGAACCGGGGGCTGCCTGACCCTGTATGGCCCTGTTGAGCAGCGGGTAGTCGGAGTCCTTGCCGGTGAGGGCCTTGTAGTCCTTGGCGGAGATGCCGCCCACCCACACGTTCGGATCGTAGGTCGGCGCCGAGGCCATCGCGACGATCCGGCCGGTCTTGGCCTCCATCACCACGACGGCACCGGAGTCGGCCTTGAAGTTCTCACCGGTGTTCTTGTCGAACTGCTGGCGGGCGGCCTTCATGGCCTTGTCCAGCTCGTACTCGGCGACGCGCTGCACCCGGGAGTCGATGCTGGTGACCAGATTGGAACCCGACTCGGAGGGGGTGGACTTGGCCTTGCCGATGACCCGGCCGAGGTTGTCCACCTCGTAGCGGGTCACGCCGGCCTTGCCGCGCAGGTCCTTGTCGTACTCGCGCTCCAGGCCGGAGCGGCCGACCATGTCGGAGCGCAGATAGGGCGAGTCGGTGTCCTTGGCCTTCTGGATCTCGGCGTCGGTGACGGGCGAGAGATAGCCGAGCACCTGCGCGGTGTTGGAGTTGCCCGGGCCGGGATAGCGGCGCACGGCCTCGGGCTCGGCGCTGATGCCGGGGAAGTCCTCGGAGGCCTCGCGGATCTGCAGGGCCTGCTTGGGTGTGGCCTTGTCGGTGATCGGGATCGGCTGGTACGGCGAGCCGTTCCAGCACGGCTGGGGCGTCTTCGCGTCGCACAGCCGGACCTTCTGCATGACCTCGTCGGGCTTCATGCCGAGGACGCCGGCCAGCTTGGTGAGGACGGCCTTGCCGTCGTCCTTCTGCTTGAGCAGGTCGGTGCGGGAGGCGGAGACGACCAGGCGGGTCTCGTTGTCCGCGAGGGGCACGCCCCGGGCGTCCAGGATGTCACCGCGCACGGCGGGGTCGACGACCTGCTGGACGTGGTTGCCCGACGCCTCCTTCTGGTACTGCGCGCCCTCGCGGATCTGCAGATACCACAGGCGGCCGCCGAGGGTGCCGAGGAGGGAGAGGACGAGGATCTGGATCACGACGAGCCTGATCTGGACCCGTGGGGTCCGACCGGTCTCGGGGATGTTGGTCACTGCGGCTGTCTCCCCCTCTCAGAGCACTGATGCGGATGCGCGTACGAATGATGAACGACCAGCCTGTGAACCCGCGTTCCGCGAAAGCTGACCCGTTCGGGTGAACTCCGCGGGCCCCACAGGTGCTTGACCGTGCGGCACGGCGACCTGACCCCTCACAGCCGCTTGACCCCCTTGATCCGGCCGACCCGGGCCGAGCGGGTGCGGGCCTTGGCCTTCAGGGCGCCGAGGCCGCCGCGCTGGTCGCCGATGCGCAGGCCGGTGCCCGAGGAGAGCCAGCCGGAGGAGATGTCCGTGGCCTTGGCGGCGGGGCCGGACTCGGTCAGCGGGTCGTTGTCGGAGCGGCGGGCCAGCCACATGATCACGGGGACCACGAACGGGGCGAGCAGCAGGTCGTACAGGGCGGCCGAGATGAGCAGGCCGGGCAGGCCGACATGGCGGGCGGCGGTGTCCCCGACCAGGGCGCCCACGCCCGCGTACAGCAGCGTGGAGCCGATCGCGGCGGCGACCACGACGGCCATCGGACCGGTCGCCGACTTCAGCCGGCCGTGGTCCGGCTTGATCAGGCCGGCGAAGTAGCCGGTGACGCACAGCACGAGCGCGTAGCGGCCGGCCGCGTGGTCGGCGGGCGGGGCGAGGTCGGCGAGCAGGCCGGCGCCGAAGCCGACGAGGGCGCCGCCGACATGGCCGTACACCATGGCGAGGCCGAGGACGGTGAGCAGCAGCAGGTCGGGGACGGCGCCCGGCAGATGCAGGCGGGCGAGGACGCTCACCTGGATCACCAGGGCCACGACGACCAGCGCGCTGGAGAGCAGGATCCGGTTGAGGCGCATGGGGAAGTCAGCTCCTAGTGCTGCTGGCCGGTCGAGTCGGTCGCGTTGGCCGAGGGGGTCACCGTGACGGTGACGGTCGGCGTCGGGGTCGGCTTGGACTGGGCCGGGAGCACGGTGTCCCGCGGGTCCTTCTTCGGGGCCTCGACGACCACACCGACGATGTCGAGCTTGGTGAAGCTGACGTACGGGGTGACGTAGAGGGTGCGGGTCAGGCCGCCGCCGGAGGGGTCGACCCGGGAGACCACGCCGACCGGGACACCCGGCACGAACGGGCGGTCGTTCTGCGAGCCGAAGGTGACGAGCCGGTCGCCCTTGTGCACCTCCGCCTTGCCGTTGAGCAGTTCCACGCGCAGCGGGCGGTCGCCCTGGCCGGAGGCGAAGCCGAGTTCGTCGCTGCCCTCCATGCGGGTGCCGACGGTGAAGTCGGGGTCGTTGGCGAGCAGCACGGTGGAGGTGTCCGGGCCGACGGTGGTGACACGGCCGACCAGTCCGTCCCCGTTGAGCACGGTCATGTCGCGCTTGATGCCGTCGTTGGCGCCGACGTCGATGGTGACGGTCCAGGAGAAACCCTGCGCCGACCCTATGGCGACGACCTGGGCGCCCTTGATGCCGTACTGGCCCTCGCCCGCGATCTTCAGCATCTTGTCGAGCTGGTTCAGCCGGCTGCGGTTGCGGTCGTCGCTGCCGAGCTTCGCCTTGAGGGCCGCGTTCTCCTTCTCCAGCGCGGCCAGCCGGCTGTGCCGGCTGCCGGAGTCACGGATCGCGGAGACCGCGTTGCCGACGGGGTCGACCGCCGAGGACAGCCCGTTCTCGACGGGCCCGAACACCGCGGCCGCGGCCTGCCGGGCGCCGTCGACCGGGGAGTTCCGGCCCCCTCGGATATCCACCGTGATCAGTGCGAACGCGATGGCGATCAGCAGGACCAGGAGCAGCCGGCTCTCTTTCGTGTCCCTCACGTGCGGCGGCCGTGCCCTTCCTCGATAGGAATTCGAAGAGCCCCTGCGCGGCGCGGTAGCGAACCCGGCACGGTACGCGAAACGCACACCGAAGGGACCCATTTGTGGGAGCTTATGCCTCTATATCAACGATCCGCCGCACGAGAGGAGAACGTCTCGTACGGCGGAATCGAAGAGTTGCGTCATCTGCGCGGAGCCGCGTCCAGCACCTGCTGGAGCGCCTCGAACTCCTCGACGCACTTGCCGGAACCGAGCGCGACGCTGTCCAGCGGGTCCTCGGCGATGTGGATCGGCATGCCGGTCTCCCGGCGCAGCCGCTCGTCGAGGCCGCGCAGCAGGGCTCCGCCGCCGGTCAGAACGATTCCTCGGTCCATGATGTCGCCGGACAGCTCCGGCGGGCACTTGTCGAGGGTCGTCTTGACCGCGTCCACGATCGCGTTGACCGGTTCCTCGATCGCCTTGCGGACCTCGGCGGCCGAGATGACGACGGTCTTGGGCAACCCGGACACCAGGTCCCGGCCGCGCACTTCGGTGTGCTCGTCAGCGTCGAGGTCGTACGCCGAACCGATCGTGATCTTGATCTGCTCGGCCGTGCGCTCACCCAGCAGAAGGCTGTACTCCTTCTTGATGTACTGGATGATCGCGTTGTCCAGTTCGTCGCCCGCGACGCGGATGGACTGGGCGGTGACGATGCCGCCGAGCGAGATGACCGCGACCTCCGTGGTGCCGCCGCCGATGTCCACCACCATGTTGCCCGTGGCCTCGTGGACCGGCAGGCCGGAGCCGATGGCCGCGGCCATGGGCTCCTCGATGATGTGCACCTGGCGGGCGCCGGCCTGGGTGGACGCCTCGATCACGGCGCGGCGCTCGACGCCCGTGATGCCCGAGGGCACACAGACGACGACCCGCGGCCGGGCGAGATACCGCCGCTTGTGGATCTTCAGGATGAAGTAGCGGAGCATCCGCTCGGTGATCTCGAAGTCGGCGATCACGCCGTCCTTCAGCGGACGCACGGCCACGATGTTGCCCGGCGTCCGGCCGATCATCTTCTTCGCTTCGGCACCGACCGCGAGGATCCCACCCGTGTTGGTGTTGATCGCGACGACGGACGGCTCGTTGAGTACGATCCCGCGACCCCTGACGTACACCAGCGTGTTGGCGGTCCCGAGGTCGACAGCCATGTCACGGCCGATGAACGACATTGAGTTCCCCATCCGGATTCATCTGGCCTTCCTGTGCTTTTGAGGGCATATCAGGTCGGCGAGGCGGGTGCTGTGACGTGAAGGCTTCCATCGTAAACGCGCCTGCACGGCCACTGCGCGAGGGTCTCCGCCATTGTCACCAGATGGCGGGCCGCCTCGCCTGTGGAGACGGTCCATCGGAGGCACGCGTTCCCCCGATCGGCAAGGCATATGCCAAGGGACGGCCGGAAATGTACGGCCGTCCCTGGTCAGGCGCCGCCGCATACGGCTGACGCCCCCTCAGAAAAATTGGCGAAACCTCCGCCCGGGATTCATGCCCGGCCGGGGAAGAAGATCTTCACCTCGCGCTCGGCGGACTCCTCGGAGTCGGAGGCGTGGATCAGGTTCTCGCGGACGATCACGCCGAAGTCACCGCGGATGGAGCCGGGCGCGGCGGCGATCGGGTCCGTCGGACCGGCGAGCGCGCGCACGCCCTCGATGACCCGCTCGCCCTCGACGATCAGCGCGACGACCGGGCCGGAGGACATGAACTCCACCAGCGGCTCGTAGAAGGGCTTGCCGACGTGCTCGCCGTAGTGCTGCTCCAGCGTGGCGCGGTCCAGGGTGCGCAGCTCCAGCGCGGTGATCTGCCAGCCGGCCTTGCGCTCGATACGGCCGATGATCTCGCCGGTCAGGCCACGACGGACGGCGTCGGGCTTGAGCAGGACGAGGGTGCGCTGGGTCACGAGGTACTCCTTACGACTGACATGTGCGGTGGCACGAGGTTACAAGAGGCGTGCTCAGCCCTCTGCGGCGAATCTGGCCTTCGCCTCGTCCACCTTCCGGCCGAAGTGCACCGACGCCCACCACAGGCCCGCGAAGACCGCGCCCATGAAGTACATGGTCGGGACGAAGACACCGGAGGCGATCAGCGCGATCTGCAGCGCCCAGCCGAGGGCCACCCCGCCGGGACGCGTCACCATCGCGCACATCAGCACGCACAGCAGCATCGCGACACCGCTGACCAGCCACACCGTCGACACCGACAGGCTCGGGTCCTTCATGGCGACCAGTCCGGCGAAGCCGATGATGAAGAACTCGCCGATCAAGGTCGAGGAGCACAGCGTACGCATCGTAGGAGCCTCAGCCCTTCCCCAGCAGCAGCCGGGCCTCGCCGACCGTGATGACAGAACCGGTGACCAGCACGCCGCCGCCCGCGAACTCGCCCTCCTCCTCGGCCAGCGTGATCGCGGCCTCCAGGGCGTCCGGCAGCCGCGGCTCGACCTGCACCCGCTCCTCGCCGAACACCTCGACGGCGATCCCGGCCAGCTCGTCCGCGTCCATGGCCCGCGCGGTGGAGTTCTGGGTGACGACGACCTCGGCGAAGATCGGCTCGAAGGCCTCCAGCAGCCCCCGTACGTTCTTGTCGCCGCTCGCGCCGACCACACCGATCAGCCGCGTGAAGTCGAACGCCTCCTGGACCGCCTCCGCGGTCGCCACGGCGCCCGCCGGGTTGTGCGCGGCGTCCAGCACGACGGTCGGGGAGCGCCGTACGATCTCCAGCCGGCCCGGGGAGGACACGGCCGCGAAGGCCTTGCGGACGGTGTCGATGTCCAGCCGCTCCGCGCGCGCGGCGCCGACGCCGAAGAACGCCTCCACGGCGGCGAGCGCGACGGCCGCGTTGTGCGCCTGGTGGGCGCCGTGCAGCGGGAGGTACACCTCCTCGTACTCACCGCCGAGGCCGCGCAGGGTGAGCAGCTGCCCGCCGACGGCGACCTGCCGCGCCACGACCCCGAACTCCAGCCCCTCACGGGCCACGGTCGCGTCGACCTCCACGGCCTTCTTCAGCAGCACCTGCGCCGCGTCGACCGGCTGCTGGGACAGGATCACGGTCGCGCCCTGCTTGATGATCCCGCCCTTCTCGCCCGCGATCTCCGCGGGCGTCTCACCGAGCCGGTCGGTGTGGTCCAGGTCGATGGGCGTGACCACGGCGACGTCGGCGTCGATGACGTTCGTGGCGTCCCAGGAGCCGCCCATGCCGACCTCGACGACGGCCACGTCGATCGGGGCGTCCGCGAAGGCGGCGTACGCCATGCCCGTGAGCACCTCGAAGAAGGACAGCCGGTACTCCTGCGCGGCATCGACCATCTCGACGTACGGCTTGATGTCCTGGTACGTCTCGATGAACCGCTCGGCGGAGATCGGGGCGCCGTCCAGGCTGATGCGCTCGGTGATCGACTGCACGTGGGGGCTGGTGTAGCGGCCGGTGCGCAGCTCGAAGGCGCCGAAGAGGGCCTCGATCATGCGGGCGGTGGAGGTCTTGCCGTTCGTGCCCGTGATGTGGATCGAGGGGTACGAGCGCTGCGGCTCGCCCAGCACGTCCATCAGCGCGGAGATGCGGGCGACCGAGGGCTCCAGCTTGGTCTCGCCCCAGCGGGTGGCCAGCTCCGCCTCAACCTCGCGGAGAGCCTTGTCGACCTCTGGGTCCTCCGGTCGCCCGGGTACGTCTGCCTGCGGCGGGCCGCCCTGGGTACGCAGGGTGCGGCTGCCGGCCTCGATCACCGCGAGGTCGGGGTCGCGGGTGGTTTCGGCCTCGATGAGTTCGTCGAAGCTGTCGAGGGGGTCGGGCTGGTCGTTTTCGTGCGGGAGGTCGCTCACAGGGCCAGTCTACGGAGGCCCGGTGACATGGGTAGGCGAAGGCCCCCGGAGCTGTACGGCTCCGGGGGCCTGCGTCACGCACGACCGTTTACGCCGGCGGCAGCTTCTCCAGCTGGGCCGTGATGCGGGCGATGTCCTCCTCGGCCTTGGAAAGACGCGTGCGGATCTTGTCCACCACGTTCTCCGGGGCCTTGGCCAGGAAGGCCTCGTTGCCGAGCTTGGCGGTGGCCTGGGCCTTCTCCTTCTCGGCGGCGGCCAGATCCTTCGCGAGGCGCTTGCGCTCGGCCGCCACGTCGATCGTGCCGGAGAGGTCGAGGGCGACCTCGGCGCCGGCGACCGGGAGGGTGGCCGTGGCGGTGAAGTTCTCGCCCTCCGGCTGGAGGCGCAGGAGCTGGCGGATGGCGGCCTCGTGCGGGGCGAGGGCCGTACCGTCCAGGGTCAGGCGGGCCGGGACCCGCTGGCCGGGCTGGAGGCCCTGGTCGGCGCGGAAGCGGCGGACCTCGGTGATGACCGACTGGAGCGACTCGATCTCCCGCTCGGCCGCCTGGTCACGGAAGCCACTGTCCTGCGGCCAGTCGGCGATGACGAGCGACTCGCCGCCCGTCAGCGTCGTCCACAGGGTCTCCGTGACGAACGGGACGACCGGGTGGAGGAGCTTCAGCGTGACGTCCAGGACCTCGCCCAGGACGCGCTTGCTGACCTCGGCCGGCTCGCCGCCCGCCTGGAACGTCGTCTTGGACAGCTCGACGTACCAGTCGAAGACCTCGTCCCACGCGAAGTGGAACAGGGCGTCGGACAGCTTGGCGAACTGGAAGTCCTCGTAGTACGCGTCGACTTCGGCGACGACCGAGTTCAGGCGCGAGAGGATCCAGCGGTCGGTCGCCGACATCCGCGACGCGTCCGGCAGTTCGCCCTCCACCGTCGCGCCGTTCATCAGCGCGAAGCGGGTGGCGTTCCAGATCTTGTTGGCGAAGTTGCGGGAGCCCTGGACCCAGTCCTCGCCGATCGGGACGTCGACGCCCGGGTTGGCGCCACGGGCCAGGGTGAACCGGAGCGCGTCGCTGCCGTACTTGTCCATCCAGTCCAGCGGGTTGACCGCGTTGCCGAAGGACTTCGACATCTTCTTGCCGAACTGGTCGCGGACCATGCCGTGCAGGGCGATGGTGTGGAACGGCGGAGTGCCGTCCATCGCGTACAGGCCGAACATCATCATCCGGGCGACCCAGAAGAAGAGGATGTCGTAGCCCGTGACCAGGACGGAGTTCGGGTAGAACTTCGCGAGCGACTCGGTCTGCTCGGGCCAGCCGAGGGTGGAGAACGGCCACAGGCCGGAGGAGAACCAGGTGTCGAGGACGTCGGTGTCCTGGTGCCAGCCCTCGCCGGTCGGGGCCTCGTCGTCGGGGCCGACGCAGACGACCTCGCCGTTCGGGCCGTACCACACCGGGATCCGGTGGCCCCACCACAACTGCCGCGAGATGCACCAGTCATGAAGGTTGTCGACCCAGTCGAAGTAGCGCTTCTCCATCTCCTGCGGATGGATCTTGACCTTGCCCTCGCGGACGGCGTCCCCGGCGGCCTTCGCGAGCGGGCCGACCTTGACCCACCACTGCATCGACAGGCGCGGCTCGATGGTGGTCTTGCAGCGCGAGCAGTGGCCGACGGAGTGGACGTACGGCCGCTTCTCGGCGACGATCCGGCCCTCGGCGCGCAGCGCGGCGACGATCGCCGAGCGGGCCTCCAGGCGGTCCATGCCCTGGAAGGGGCCGTGGACGGTGATGACGGCGTGCTCGTCCATGACCGTGATGGACGGCAGGTCGTGACGCTGGCCGATCTCGAAGTCGTTCGGGTCGTGCGCCGGGGTGACCTTGACGGCGCCGGTGCCGAACTCGGGGTCGACGTGCTCGTCGGCGACGACCGGGATGGAACGGTCGGTCAGCGGGAGCCTGATGAGCTTGCCGACGAGGTGCTTGTAGCGCTCGTCCTCGGGATGGACGGCGACGGCCGTGTCACCGAGCATCGTCTCGGCGCGGGTGGTGGCGACGACGACGGAGTCGTCCCCGTCGCCGTACTTCAGCGAGACCAGCTCGCCGTCGTCGTCCTGGTACTCCACCTCGATGTCCGAGATGGCCGTCAGACAGCGCGGGCACCAGTTGATGATGCGCTCGGCGCGGTAGATCAGCTCGTCGTCGTAGAGGCGCTTGAAGATGGTCTGAACGGCCTGCGAGAGCCCCTCGTCCATGGTGAAGCGCTCACGCGACCAGGCGACGCCGTCACCGAGGCGGCGCATCTGCCCGGAGATCTGCCCGCCGGACTCGCCCTTCCACTGCCAGACGCGCTCGACGAACGCCTCACGGCCGAGGTCGTGCCGGGACTTGCCCTCCTTGCCCAGCTCGCGCTCGACGACGTTCTGCGTGGCGATACCGGCGTGGTCCATGCCGGGCTGCCACAGCGTCTCGTAGCCCTGCATGCGCTTACGGCGGGTCAGGGCGTCGATGAGGGTGTGCTCGAAGGCGTGGCCCAGGTGCAGGCTGCCGGTGACGTTCGGCGGCGGGATGACGATCGTGTACGGAGGCTTGTCGCTCTTGGCGTCCGCCTCGAAGTAACCGCGCTCTACCCAGCGCTCGTACAGCGGGCCCTCTACATCGGCCGGCGCGTACTGGGTCGGCAGTTCGGAGTCGGGCGCGGGTGGCTGCTGCTGAGCGTTCTCGGTCACGGGGGTCAGTTTAGAGGTGTCACGGGGTGGTCCCGAAACGCGTTTGTTCTGTAACGGTACGGCCCCCGGTGCCATGCGTTTCCTATGGCTGGTTCAGGATGTGTGGAACACATAAGCATCTGGAGGGGAACCCAGAGATGAGCAACAACCAGCCGGGCCCGTACGGCCAGCCGCCCCAGCAGCCGGGTCCCTACGGCCAGCCGGGGCAGCCTGGTCCGTACGGACAGCCGGGGCCCTACGGCCAGCCGGGCCAGCCGGGCCCGTACGGCCAGCAGCCGCAGGCTCCGCAGCCCGGCTACGGCTACCCCCAGCAGGCCCCGCCGGCCGCCCCGCCGCAGCCGGGTTACGGCTACCCGCAGCAGGGCGTACCGCAGCAGCCGAACCCGTACGGCCAGCAGCCGGGCCCCTACGGGCAGCAGCAGCCGTACGGCATGCCGCAGGCGCCGCAGGCGGGCGGTGGCAAGAAGAAGACCGGCCTGATCATCGTCGCGGTGGCCGTGGTGGCGGCCGTGGCCGTGGGCGCGTACTTCGTGATCGGCGGGGGCGGCAGCAGCGTGGCGGACGACGGACCGCACAAGCTGGTCGCACCGCAGCAGGTGATCAACGGGACCTACACGAAGTCCGCCGACTCCGGGTCCTCATCCGACACCCTGACCGACTCCGACCGCGCGGACTTCAAGAAGTGGGGGGTGGACAACCCCACGCAGGTGACCGGCGTCTACGAGAGCGGCACGGGGCTCACCAAGAAGGGCCTCAACTTCAAGGGCGTGTACGGGACCATCAAGGACCCCGAGGCGGTCATCGACGCCATGTTCGCCAAGGCCAAGGCGGGGTCCGAGAAGGATCAGAGCAGCTCCGACTTCAAGGGCAAGCTGATCGGCAGCCCCCAGACCGTCAACCCGGCGGGCCTGTCCAACGGCATCATGAAGTGCCAGATCGCTCAGCTGGACACCACCGGCTCCGGCGAATCCGGGGTGCCGAAGACCTTGAAGATGCCCGTGTGCATCTGGGGTGACCACAGCACCGTCGCCCTGGTCACGGCGTACAGCGTCGCTTCCATCGCCTCCGGTGACGGCGGCTCGATCGACGACACGGCGGGGATCGCGGCCAAGCTCCGCAACGACGTGCGTGTGAAGGCCTGACGCCCGCAACTCCAGCACGGAACACGAAGGGGCCCCGGTCGGACGACCGGGGCCCCTTCGCCGTCGTATGCCCTGGGCGTTACGCCGACTTCTGCTCGCCGGACCCCCGCCCCCGGGCATCCCGCGGGATCAGGGTCGGGTTGACGTTGGAGAGGACCACGTCGGCCGTGATGACCACGCGGGCCACGTCCTTGCGGGACGGGACCTCGTACATCACGCCCTGGAGGACCTCCTCCATGATGGCGCGCAGGCCGCGGGCGCCGGTCTGGCGGAGGATGGCCTGGTCGGCGATGGCCTCCAGGGCCTCGCGCTCGAAGTCCAGCTCCACACCGTCGAGTTCGAAGAGGCGCTGGTACTGCTTGACGAGCGCGTTGCGGGGTTCGACAAGGATCTTGAGGAGCGCTTCGCGGTCCAGGTTGTGGACCGAGGTGATCACCGGCAGGCGGCCGATGAACTCGGGGATCATGCCGAACTTGACGAGGTCCTCCGGCATGACGTCCTCGAAGACGTCCTTGGACTCCAGCTCCCGCTTGGACAGGATCGTGGCGCCGAAGCCGATGCCCTTCGCGCCGGCCCGCGCCTCGATGATCTTCTCCAGGCCGGCGAAGGCACCGCCCACGATGAACAGGACGTTCGTCGTGTCGATCTGGATGAACTCCTGGTGCGGGTGCTTGCGGCCGCCCTGGGGCGGGACCGAGGCCGTGGTCCCTTCGAGGATCTTGAGCAGGGCCTGCTGGACGCCCTCGCCCGAGACGTCGCGGGTGATCGAGGGGTTCTCGCTCTTCCTCGCCACCTTGTCGATCTCGTCGATGTAGATGATCCCGGTTTCGGCCTTCTTCACGTCGTAGTCGGCCGCCTGGATCAGCTTCAGCAGGATGTTCTCGACGTCCTCGCCGACGTAGCCCGCCTCCGTGAGCGCCGTGGCGTCGGCGATCGCGAAGGGCACGTTCAGCATGCGTGCCAGGGTCTGCGCGAGGAGGGTCTTGCCGGAGCCCGTGGGGCCCAGCAGGAGGATGTTGGACTTCGCCAGCTCGATGGCGTCGTCACGGCCGCTCGCGCCGCCGTTCTCGCCCGCCTGGACCCGCTTGTAGTGGTTGTACACCGCGACGGAGAGGGCCTTCTTCGCCGCCTCCTGGCCGACCACATAGCCTTCGAGGAACTCGTAGATCTCGCGGGGCTTGGGCAGCTCCTCCCAGCGCACCTCGCTGGTCTCCGCGAGCTCTTCCTCGATGATCTCGTTGCAGAGATCGATGCACTCGTCGCAGATGTACACACCGGGCCCTGCGATGAGCTTCTTGACCTGCTTCTGGCTCTTGCCGCAGAACGAGCACTTGAGCAGATCGCCGCCGTCACCGATGCGTGCCACGGTGTGCTTCCCCTTCGCCTGGGAGCCGCCTGGACGCTTTCGAATCCAGCGGCTCCTGGTGCTGCCTTATGTCCGACGGTACCTTGCCGGGCCCGGTGTTAGGGCCCCCCTTGGCAGGGTTCACTTTGACGTGCGCCCTGCCAAGGGGGGCCGGGAATCCTGCGCTCCGGGTCAGCGGACCGCGGAGTTGTTCAGCTTGCGGGTGGAGATGATCTGGTCGACGAGGCCGTACTCCAGCGCCTCCTCGGCCGTGAGGATCTTGTCGCGCTCGATGTCCTCGCGGATCTTCTCGATCGGCTGGTTCGAGTGCTTGGCCAGCATGTTCTCCAGCTGCTCACGCATCCGGGTGAACTCGTTGGCGATGATCTCCAGGTCGGAGAGCTGACCGCGGCCGGTCGAGCCCGCCGGCTGGTGGATCAGGACGCGCGAGTTCGGCAGCGCCATGCGCTTGCCCGGGGTGCCGGCGGCGAGCAGGATGGCCGCGGCGGAGGCCGCCTGGCCCATGCAGACCGTCTGGATGTCGGGCTTCACGAACTGCATCGTGTCGTAGATCGCCGTGAGGGCGGTCATGTCGCCGCCGGGGCTGTTGATGTAGATCGAGATGTCCCGGTCCGGGTCCATCGACTCCAGGCACAGCAGCTGCGCCATGACGTCGTTGGCGGAGGCGTCGTCGATCTGGACGCCCAGGAAGATCACGCGCTCCTCGAAGAGCTTCGCGTACGGGTCGTACTCGCGGATGCCCTGGGAGGTGCGCTCGACGAAGCGCGGGATGACGTAGCGGTTGTCGGGCCGGGGCCCTTCGTACATGCCGCTGGCGGCGCCGGGGAAGTTGCTCATGGGGTTCACCGTCCTGGTGGCGTTCGGGGGGCTGGGGTCTCGGCGGTGCGTGGCGTGGCCGGGCCGGTCAGGCACCGGTGCCGCCGCCTCCCGGAACACCCGAGGCGTGCGTGATGATCTCGTCAATGAGACCGTACTCCTTGGCCTCTTCCGGGGTGAACCAGCGGTCGCGGTCCGCGTCGCGGAGGATCGTCTCGACGGACTGGCCGGAGTGCAGCGCGGTCAGCTCGGTCATGGTCTTCTTGGTGCGCAGCAGGTACTGGGCCTGGATCTTGATGTCCGAGACCGTACCGCCCAGGCCCGCGGAGCCCTGGTGCATCATGATGTCCGTGTGCGGCAGGGAGAAGCGCTTGCCGGCGGTGCCGCCGGTGAGCAGGAACTGGCCCATCGAGGCCGCCATGCCCATGCCGATCGTCACCACGTCGTTCGGGATGTACTGCATGGTGTCGTAGATCGCCATGCCGGCCGTCACCGAGCCGCCGGGGCTGTTGATGTAGAGGTAGATGTCCTTGTCGGGGTCGGCCGCAAGGAGCAGCAGCTGCGCGGTGATCTTGTTGGCGATGTCGTCGTCAACCTGCTGGCCGAGGAAGATGATCCGCTCGCCGAGCAGCCGGTTGTAGACCTGGTCGCCGAGGCCACCACCGATGGAAGGCTCGCCGGCGGCGGCGGGCATCAGATTCGTCACGTATCCACCTGCTCGTCTACGACGGCGCCGGGCCGTCTCATTGTTCTGCCTTTCATGGACCCTAACGCGATGGTCCCCTCGGAGAATCCCGCAGATGACGGTGTTCGCCGGGGGCGTAGCGCTCCGCCGGGGGGCCGGGTGCGGTTCCGGGGAGGGTGGTTCGGCTGCCGTCGGGCTGCGGGTGCGTGGGGTTGTTCGCTCCCCCAAGTTCCCGACTTCGCCCGAACCCGGGCCCCATCGCGACGGAGCCGCACATCGATACAGCCCGCGCCCCTCGGGTCGGCTGCCCCTCGCGGAGACGACGCAGGCCCCCGGGAGACACTCCCAGGGGCCTGTGTACGCGCTTCAGAGGCGCCGTGGGGCCCGCTCAGCCCTCGGCGTTCTCCTCGGAGGTCTCGGAGGCCTCCGGCGCCTCGGCGGCCTCGGTCTCCTCCTCCTCGTCGTCCAGGTCGACGATCTCGCCGTTGGTGTCCTTGACCGTGGCCTTCTCGACCACGACGGCCAGGGCCTTGCCCCGGGCGACCTCGCCGACCAGGAGCGGCACCTGGCCACCCTCGACGACGGCCTGGGCGAACTGGTCGGGGGACATGCCGGAGGAGGCCGCGCGGCGCATGAGGTGCTCGGTGAGCTCCTCCTGGCTGACGTTGAGCTTCTCCTGCTTGACCAGCTCGTCGAGGACGAACTGGGTCTTGATGCCCTTGACCGCGGCCTCGCGGGTCTCGGTCTCGAACTCCTCGGCGGTCTTGTCCTGGATCTCCAGGTACTTGTCGAGGGTCAGGCCCATCTGGGCGAGCTGGTGGTGCTCCAGGTTGTGCTTGCGGGTGTTGATCTCGTCCTCAAGCAGCTTCTCCGGGACCGGGACCTCGACCAGCTCCAGCAGCTTCTCCAGGACGCGCTCCTGGGCCTGGGTGGCCTGGTCGAACTGCTTCATGTTGGCCAGGCGCTTGCGGCTGTCGGCCTTCAGCTCGTCCAGGGTGTCGAACTCGGAGGCGAGCTGCGCGAACTCGTCGTCCAGCGCGGGCAGTTCACGGGCGGCGACCTGGGTGACCTTGACGGTGACCTCGGCCTCCTTGCCCGCGGCGGAGCCGCCCTTCAGCTCGGAGGTGAAGGTGGCCTCCTCGCCGGCGGACTTGCCCGTGACGGCCTCGTCGATGCCGTCGAGCAGCTCGCCGGAGCCGATGGTGTAGGAGACGCCGTTGGCGATGCCGTCCTCCAGCACCTCGCCGTCGACCTTGGCCTCCAGGTCGACCGTGACGACGTCGCCGTCCTCGGCGGCGCGCTCGACCGGCGAGGTGGAGGCGAAGCGCTCACGGAGCTGCTCGACCGACTTCTCGACGTCCTCGTCGGTGACCTCGACGGCGTCGACCTCGACCTCGATGCCGGAGTAGTCCGGGATCTCCAGGGCCGGGCGGATGTCGACCTCGGCGGTGAAGTTCAGCGTCTCGCCGTCCTTCAGCTCGGTGATGTCGACCTCGGGCTGGCCCAGCGGGCTGAGCTCGGCCTCGTTGACCGCTTCGGTGTAGAACTTCGGGAGCGCGTCGTTGACCGCCTCCTCCAGCACCGCACCGCGGCCGAACCGCTGGTCGATGACGCGGGCCGGGATCTTGCCCTTGCGGAAGCCCTTCACCGTGACCTGCTGGTTGATCTTCTTGTACGCCGCGTCGAGGCTGTCCTTGAGCTCCTCGAAGGGCACCTCGACAGTGAGCCGAACCCGGGTCGGGTTCAGGGTCTCCACGGCGCTCTTCACGGTTCGGTCTCCTTGTGGCTGACTTCTTGGATTCTGCCGGAGCCAGACAGGTCCGGCGGATTCGCCGCCCGGAGGAGTCCGTAGGCCGTGAGGGCCGGGGCACACGGGCGCGCAGCTTGCATAGTAACCGCAGCCGCTCAGCGCCCCAAAAGGCGATCATCACGGTGACGTGAGTCGGTGGTCGGGGTGGCGGGATTTGAACCCACGGCCTTCCGCTCCCAAAGCGGACGCGCTACCAAGCTGCGCCACACCCCGTCTGGTGCGACACGTAGGGTACATGCCCGGGACGCTCGCGTCGGCCGTATTCTCCTCGGCGATGCGCGCGAGGGCGCGTGGCGACTCCCGGGGCGAACTCGTTGGCCTCGGCGCCGGGCGACCCGCTACGATGCCTCCAGTGCCGCGGTCACCGACCTGCGGCGCGCTGCTGCGGGCGTAGCTCAATGGTAGAGCCCTAGTCTTCCAAACTAGCTACGCGGGTTCGATTCCCGTCGCCCGCTCTGATTGCCGAAGGCCCAGGTAAGAGGTTGGTTTCCTCTCCCTGGGCCTTCAGCCGTTCCAGGGACCGATCAGCCCTCCGTGCCCCAGCTCCGTCACCGAGCCGCGCACCCGGATCATGCCCGTGCTGCGCACCCTCTTCGCAGTCACGGGAAAGAAAGATCTGGTGCGGGCTGCATGCCAAGAAGGGCAATCGGCTCTGCAGGCGACCTATGCCGTTATGGCGATGCACAGAGGATCCCCGGCAGAGCCGAGGAGTGATCGAACTCCTCAAGGACGTGTCGCAGGTTCGAATCCTGCCGGGGGCACCAGGCGAAAGGCCCCGCACCGATCACGGTCGCGGGCCTTCTCCATCCGTCTCTGACGCCGACGGAGTTGCCTTCCAGTGGCCGTCACGGGTCCCGACGCCGGCATCAGGCCACCAGCGCACTATGTTGAACGCGTTCAAATCTGGGGCTCGGACAGGGGGACGGGGATGGCGACG
The DNA here is from genome assembly GCF_027625935.1 of Streptomyces camelliae. Lineage (NCBI taxonomy): Bacteria > Bacillati > Actinomycetota > Actinomycetes > Kitasatosporales > Streptomycetaceae > Streptomyces > Streptomyces camelliae. The sequence continues at coordinate 6,090,987 of NZ_CP115300.1, read as the reverse complement.
GAGATGGGAGCCGCCCGCAGGCTTGGTTTCATCCTGGGGCGAATGGGGCGGTGTGCGCTTACCTACGTGCTCCTCCACACCGCAGCGTGGGTGGCCATCTCGCAGACCGTCTGGTGGAAAGAGGGCTTCCTGGAGATCATGACGCTGGGGATGGGCATGCTGCTGATCATCGGTATTCCCACCCTGTTCATCGCCGTTTTCGCGGTCTGGGTCCACAACCAGATGGAGACGGTCCGGTTCCGTGTGCTCCTTGCCCTTCCGCTGATCGTCTGCGCTTGGCCGCTCCTTGCGAGCAGCGCCGGCGAACCTCTGGTGTTCCAGGTCATGGCTCAGATCGCATTCGCGGCACTGATCCCCACGCCGTTCTTCCCCTCGGGGTGGCTCGAAGAGGCCGCGCGATGAATCCCGGCACTCCCTGATCGCCAAATGAGGCTAAATCGCGACCTACTGGGACCCCATCAGGTTCGCCCACACTCGGGCACATGGGGGCGACGCGGGATGGTGACCAGTCCACATGTCTGCGCTGCGGAGAGACCGGCGGCTGCGTACGCGAGCGCGGGCGGATCAGCCTCATAAGGACGTCCCAGAGGCCTTCAGATGGCGTTTGACGAGACTTCCGGCCGATCCCTCATCCCGGCCGATATCGTGGCCGTACGGGTCCGCGGAATCGATCCGTTGCCGAGCGAACCGGTGGTGCCGGCTCACAGAATGATGTGCGTCCCCGAGTGGGGTGAGCCGTAGATCAGGCAGCAGCGACCGGCGCGCATGCACCGTCGCCCGCTCCGATCCCTCCAGAGGCCCGGCCTCCGCGGTCTGCGCCGGGGTCAGAACTTGATCGAGTCTATGGACTGGGCTATCGAGTCCAGGAAGCGGTTGATCGACGGGGCCATGCCCGTCGAGGCGAGGAAGAAGCCGAAGAGGGCGGCGATGACGGCCGGGCCCGCCTTGATGTTGCCCCCGCGGATCATGACCACGAGGATGATCGCCAACAGCAGCACCACAGACAGTGAAATGGCCACAACTGATCACACCCTAGGTCGGTCCGCTCTCCCGGCCCGGAGGTACGGTCCGCGCACCCCCCGCCAGAACCATCGTGCCACCAACCGGGCCGCCGTATGCGACCCGTGACACAACGTCGGGGATACGTCAGGGATACGACGTAGGGCATCGCAGCCGTACGGGTGCGGTACCGGCGGTGCTCCGCACGGCGATTCGGCGGGCTCGTGCGCGACTTCCCATGGAATTGCGCGCGTTCGTTTCCGCCCCCAGGACGTGATCGGGTGCCGGGCCGCGAAGAAGGAGCGCGAGCGTGGGCCGAGCGCCCGCTCACCCCTGTCCGAGACCGAGGAGTGCGCGCATGCCGGCGTACTTCTCGGTCAGCCGCTTCCGGGTCGGCTCGTCCAGGACCGCCAGCCGTCGTGGGTCGGCGTTGTGCGCGAGGTCGGCCTCCTTCACCAGCCGGGCGCCCGGGGTGTCGAGGATCCGCCGCGCGTACGCCTCCGGTTCCTCCCCCGCCCGCTTGGTGAGGGCGTCCACGATGGCCTTGGTGCGCGGGGTCAGGGCGGCCGCCGCCAGCCACTCCCGGGTGAGCGCGTCGTCCTCCACGGCGTCGTGCAGCCAGGCCGCCGCGATCTGCTCGGCGTCCCCGCCCCGGGCACGCACGCCCGCGGCGACAGCGGCGAGGTGCTCGGCGTACGGCCGCCCCGCCTTGTCGGTCTGGCCCTGGTGCGCGGCACGGGCGAGGGTCTCGACCTCGGCGAGCGTGAGCAGGGGCGTGGCTTCGGGCGTGGGCATGGACCGTGTCATCGCCCCAGTGTCCCCCGTCCACCGCTGAAAAACCCCGCCTTCAGCCCGATCTGCGTAATAATCACTTACGCCGGTCACTCATTACATCGCCTGGAGGCCGCCTTGCCGTTCGAGAGCACCGAAGACGCCGTACGAGCCTGGGTCCACGGGTGGGTCGTATCCCGCGGAGCCGCCGAACCGGCGGATCAGCCCTGGGGATTCACCGTCGAGGTCGGGCAGCCCAAGGAGGTCGCCCGGCATGTCCTGACCGCCGCCGACGAGGCGACCGTGCGGAAGCTGGCCGAGAGCAGCCCCGCCGGTGTCGCGCTGAAGGCGTGCGTTCCGGCACCGGTGCTGGCGGCGTGGCTGCCGGACGGGTGGCGGCTGCTGGACGGTCACGACTCCCTCATGGCCGTCTCCCTCGGCCGCCTCGCGGCTCCGCCCGCGCCGGCCGACGGCTACCGGCTGAGCCGCTGGCACCGGGCCGGGGTCACCCGGGTGCTGGTGCGGGCCGCCGACGGGGGCTTCGCGGCGCGTGGGCAGATCGCCGTCGCCGGGGCCACCGCCACCGTCGACCAGGTGGAGACCGATCCGGCCCACCGGCGCCGGGGGCTCGGGCGTGTGGTGATGGGGGCGCTCGCCGAGGCCGGGGCCGCGCAGGGCGCGAGGGCCGCGGTGCTGGGCGCCACCGCGCAGGGACGGGCGCTGTACGAGAGCCTGGGCTGGCGCGTGCTCGCCCCGCTGAGTGCCGCCGCGATACGAACCGACGGCTGAGGGCACCGGCGAGGACGGCTCAGCGGGGCGAGGCGGTTGCCTGGCGGCAGATCAGGAGGAGGGCGCGGTCGTCGTTGACGTCCTTCGCCACCGCCTCGATCAGATGCCAGGCGGCGCCGTGGAAGCCGCCGGCGACATAGCGGTCGGCCTCGCCGGTGAGCCGGTCTATGCCCTCGACGATGTCCCGGTCGGAGGTCTCCACCAGGCCGTCCGTGAAGAGCATCAGGACGTCGCCCGGACGCAGCGAGCCCTTCACGGGATCGAACTGGGCACCGTCGTACACCCCGAGCAGCGGGCCCTCGGCGGCCTTCGCCTCCCAGCGTCCGCTGCCGGCTGAGAGCTGGAGCCCCGGCGGATGGCCGGCGGTGTACAGCTCGTAGTCCCCGGAGTCCAGGTCCAGGACGAGGTGGATGGAGGTGGCGAAGCCCTCGTCCCAGTCCTGGCGCAGGAGGTAGCCGTTCGCGGCGGGGAGGAAGGCGTGCGGGGGCAGGGAGCCGAGCAGGCCGCCGAAGGCGCCGGACAGGAGCAGGGCGCGGGAGCCCGCGTCCATGCCCTTGCCGGAGACGTCCGTGAGCACGACCTCCAGGGTGCGGCCGCCGTTCGTACGGGCCGCGACGACGAAGTCGCCGGAGAAGGACTGGCCGCCGGCCGGCCGCAGTGCCATCTCCTGGTGCCAGCCCTGCGGCAGTTTGGGCAGCTTGCTCTGTACCCGGATCCGCTCGCGCAGGTCGAACAGCATGGTGCCGCCGCGCCGCCAGGGCACGCCGACCCGGCTGCGGAACTGGGCCGTGAGCAGGCCGAAGAAGCCGCAGGCCGCCACGACGAGGACCACGCCGGGGGTCACGCGCGACGGCCCTTCCGTGTACGGGCCGAGGCGTACCGACTCCACGATCAGGGCCGTGGCCCCGGCCGCGTACAGGCCGAGCAGGCTCGCCGGGCGCAGCAGCAGGCCGCCGGCGATGATCGGCAGCACCAGGGTGGCCGGGGAGCACCACACCGAGTCGACCAGGGTCATGCCCATGAGGACGGGGATGGTCAGCAGCAGTCCGGCGAAGGCGATCCAGTCGGAGCCGTCGCCGCGGAAGTAGTCCACGGCGCTTCTGCGCAGGCCGGTGCGGACCCGGTGCCACTGCATCTTCCACCGGGCCGTGAACGTCTCGGCCTTCGCGCGCCGCTCTCGTCCTGCTGCCATCAGTTCGGGACCCTATCCATCGGACCGGCTGCTTGGCACGGGAGGTCCCACTTGTCCCCCGTGCGGGGCTGCACTTCACAGCCGGTCCTCACAGTGAACGGCACGCGCGGCCGCCGCGCTGCCGCCCCGGACAAATTCGCTGGCTCGTCCCGCACCGCCTTGATAGGCATGGCTCATGGGGACAGAGCGGACTGAAAGCCCTTCCGAGTTGACGGTGTTGCGGCCGGCGGACTTCGACCGCTGGTGGGACGGCCTGATCCGGGCCTTCGGCGGGGTCGCCGCGGGCGAGGAGCGCGAACTGGACCGCTCGCTCACGGAGTTCGACCGCTCGCTGGCCGTCCGGGACGGGGACGAGATCGTCGGTACGGCGGGGGCGTTCAGCTTCCGGATGACCGTGCCGGGCGGGGCCGGGGTGCCCGCCGCGGGGGTCACCATGGTGAGCGTGGCCGCGACGCACCGGCGGCGCGGGGTGCTGACCTCGATGATGCGGCGCCAGCTGGACGACGTGCGGGAGTGGGGCGAGCCGCTGGCGGTGCTGACCGCCTCCGAGCCGGCGATCTACGGCCGTTTCGGATACGCCGCCGCGATCCACCAGCTGCACGCCGAGATCGACACGAGCCGCGTGACCCTGGACGTGCCGGCCGGCACCGACGACGTACGACTGCGGTACGCGAATCCGGCCGACGTGCTCGCCGAGTGCGAGGCGGTGTTCGCGGAGCTGGTGCCGCGGCGGCCCGGCATGCTGGCCCGGCAGCCCGGCTGGGAGCGGGTGGGGCTGCTCGACCCGGAGAGCGAGCGGGACGGGGCGTCGGCCCTGCAGTGCGTGGTCGCCGAGCGGGAGGGGCGGGTCACGGGGTACGCCCGGTTCCGTACCAAGCTGGGCTGGTCGCCGAGCGGACACGACGGCACGGTGTCGCTGGACGACCTCGCCGCCCTCGATCCCGCGAGCGACGCGGCGCTGTGGCGGTTCCTGTTCGGCATCGACCTGATGTCGACGCTGCGGACGGTACGGGGGCGGCCGCTCGACGACGCCTGGCAGCACCTGGTCTCCGACATCCGGCGCTGCCGGACGCGGGTGCGGGACATGGGGTACGTCCGTCTCGTCGACGTCGGTACGGCGCTCGCGGCGCGCACCTATCAGGCGCCGGTGGACGTGGTGTTGGAGGTGGACGACGCCTTCTGCCCCTGGAACGCGGGGCGTTGGCGGCTGAGCGGGGACGCCAAGGGGGCGTCCTGCGAGCGTACGACGGATGCAGCCGAGCTCGCCCTGTCCGTACGGGAGCTGGGCGCGGCCTATCTCGGCGGGGTGACCCTGCTGTCGCTGGCGGCGGCCGGGCGGGTGCGGGAGCTGCGGCCGGGCGCGCTGGCGGCGGCGTCGGTGGCGTTCGGCTCACCGGTGGCCGCGTGGCTGCCGCACAGCTTCTAGATCACCGCTGCTGACAGCCGGGGCACCAGAAGAGGTTGCGGGCGGCGAGATCGGCGGTGCGGATCTCGTCGCCGCAGATGTGGCAGGACTGGGTGGCCCGGCGGTAGACGTACACCTCGCCGCCGTGGTCGTCCACGCGGGGTGGCCGGCCCATGGCTTCCGGGGTGTGCTCGGGCCGGACGGTGTCGATGCGATTGTTCCTGACGCCCTCGCGCATCAGCGCGACGAGATCGCCCCAGAGGGCGTCCCACTCGCTGGGGGTGACGTCCTTGCCCGCCCGGTACGGGTCGATGCCGTGCCGGAAGAGGACCTCGGCGCGGTAGACGTTGCCGACGCCGGCGACGATCTTCTGGTCCATCAGCAGGGCGGCGATCGTCGTACGGCTGCGGGAGATCCTCCGGTACGCGGCGCTCGGCTCGGCGTCCTCGCGCAGCGGGTCGGGGCCGAGGCGGTCGTGTATGGCGCGCTTCTCCTCGTCCGTGATCAGCGCGCAGGTCGTCGGGCCGCGCAGGTCGACGTAGGCCGTGTCGTTGACGAGGCGGAGGCGGACGGTGTCGGTGGGCGGGGGTGCGGGGGTGCCGCCGAAGCCGACCTTGCCGAAGAGGCCGAGGTGGATGTGGACCCAGTCGGTGTCGCGGAAGCGGAGGAAGAGGTGCTTGCCGTGGGCCTCGGTGGCCGTGAGCTCCGCGCGGTCCAGGAGGGCGGCGGCGTCGGAGAACTTGCCCTGCGGGCTGCTGACGCGGGGAGCGGTCCCCTGGAATCGCCGGGCGTAGTCCTGCGCCAGCCGATGGATGGTGTGCCCTTCCGGCAACGCTGAGCTGTCCTTTCGTACCTGTCGCCCGCTCGTACCGATCGCCCGCCCGCCCGCCTGACTCGGCGAGTGGGCGGGCGGGCCAGGCCGGGGCCGGGCCCGGGCTAGTCCTGCGGGTGGTGGGCCGGGATCGGGGGGAGGTCGCCGGTCGTCTCGTACGCCGAGAGCATGTCGATGCGGCGGATGTGGCGCTCGTCACCCGAGAAGGGGGTGTTGAGGAAGGTCTCGACGAACTTCGTCGCCTCCTCCTGCGTGTGCATGCGCGCGCCCACCGCCACCACGTTGGCGTTGTTGTGCTGGCGGCCCAGCGACGCGGTCTCCTCGCTCCAGGCCAGCGCCGCCCGCACGCCCTTGACCTTGTTCGCGGCGATCTGCTCCCCGTTGCCGGAGCCGCCGATCACGATGCCGAGGGACTCGGGGTCCGCGGCCGTACGCTCCGCCGCACGGAGGCAGAAGGGCGGGTAGTCGTCCTGGGCGTCGTAGATGTGCGGCCCGCAGTCGACGGGCTCGTGGCCCGCCGTCTTGAGCCACTCGACGAGGTGGTTCTTGAGTTCGTAGCCCGCATGGTCGGAGCCGAGATACACGCGCATGCCATGAGTGTGACACGCCTGATCCAGGGCAGCAGCCTCGGGTGTCGGCGCATGAGAGACGGCCTGAAACTGTGAGGGAGACCATAGAACCTCAAGGGAACCTCAAGTAACGATCCCGTTTCAGAGGTTCCCGAATCCGTTCGCCTCGGATTCACTGGACCGACTCGTACACCGCTCGTGCGAGCCGCTCCACCTGGCGTAAAGGAAACCGTCCATGACCCCTGGTTCGGGCCTCCAAGCAGGACTCAAGAACCGCCACCTGACGATGATCGCGATCGGTGGTGTGATCGGAGCCGGCCTCTTCGTCGGTTCCAAGGCCGGTATCGCTACCGCGGGACCGGGCATCCTCCTGTCGTACGCACTCGTCGGCACGCTCGTCGTCCTCGTGATGCGGATGCTGGGCGAGATGTCCGCCGCAAACCCCACCTCCGGCTCCTTCTCCGCGCACGCCGACCGTGCCCTCGGCAGCTGGGCCGGCTTCTCCATCGGCTGGCTGTACTGGTTCTTCTGGGTCGTCGTGCTGGCCGTCGAGGCCACCGCCGGCGCCGGGATCCTCGCGAGCTGGGTCCCGGCCGTCCCCCAGTGGGGCTGGGCGCTCATCGTGATGACCGTGCTCACCGCGACCAACCTGGTCTCCGTCGGCTCCTACGGCGAGTTCGAGTTCTGGTTCGCCGGGATCAAGGTCGTGGCGATCGGCGCGTTCATCGTCGTCGGCCTGCTCGCCATTTTCGGCGTGCTGCCGGGTGTGCACGCCGACAAGGCGTCCTTCGGCAATCTGACGAGCCACGACGGTTTCCTGCCGCACGGTCCCGGCTCCATCCTCACCGGTGTGCTGCTCGTCGTCTTCTCCTTCATGGGCAGCGAGATCGCGACCCTGGCGGCCGGCGAGTCGGAGGACCCGCAGCGCGCGGTCACCAAGTCCACCAACAGCATCATCTGGCGGATCGGCGTCTTCTACCTCGGCTCGATCCTCGTCGTCGTCTCGTTGCTGCCGTGGAACGACCCCTCCATCAAGAAGGAGGGCTCCTACGTCGCCGCGCTGGACTCGCTCGGCATCGCGCACGCCGGCGAGATCATGAACGTGATCGTGCTGACGTCGGTGCTGTCCTGTCTCAACTCCGGCCTCTACACGGCCTCCCGCATGGCGTTCTCGCTGGGCGAGCGCGGTGACGCCCCGAAGGTCTTCGCCCGCACCACCGCCCGCGGTGTGCCGATGGCGGCGATCCTGGCGTCGGTCGTCTTCGGCTTCGTGGCGGTCTTCTTCAACTACGCCTACCCGGACACCGTCTTCCTCTTCCTGGTCAACTCCTCCGGGGCGGTGGCCCTGTTCGTGTGGCTGGTCATCTGCTTCTCGCAGCTGCGGATGCGGAGGATCATCCTGCGGGAGGCGCCGGAGAAGCTCGTCGTGAAGATGTGGCTGTACCCGTACCTGACCTGGATCACGGCCGCCTTCATCGTCTTCGTCCTCGGCTACATGCTGACGGACACGGAGGGCGCGAGCAGCGGCCGTACGACCGTGCTGCTGTCGGTCGGGGTGGCCGCGGTCGTGGTCGTGATCGCCCTGGTGAAGCAGAAGGTCGAGGCGGGCCGTGGGGCGGGCGCGCCCGCCGTCGAGGCGGCCGAGAAGGTCACCACCGGCTGAGGCGGCGGACCGAACCGCGCGACATGGCCGCATAGCCTGACGGAACCTGTCAGGATATGCGGCCATGGTGCATTCCATGACCTACACGGACGACGAGCCGGATCCGCCCTTCCTGCGTCCCGGAGAGACCGGCTACGACGACGAACGCGCCGGTTTCCAGCTCGGTTTCACCCAGCGGCCCGCGCTGATCGCACCGGTCCGATCGACGGCCGGCGTGGTCGCCGCCGTACGTCACGCGGCCGCCGCGGGCCTGCCCGTCGGGGTGCAGGCGAGCGGGCACGGGCTGCCCGGGGGCTCCGCGGGCGGGCTGCTCGTCTCCACCCGGCGGATGGACGGGGTCCGCGTCGATCCCGAGGCTCGTACCGTGCGCGTGCAGGCGGGGGTGCGCTGGGGGCAGGTGGCCGCGGCGGCCGAGCCGTACGGGCTGGCGCCGCTCAACGGATCCGCCCCCGGCGTGGGCGCGGTGTCGTACACCCTGGGCGGCGGACTCGGCATCCTGGCCCGCGAGTTCGGGTACGCGGCCGACCATGTGCGGTGGCTGGAGCTCGTCACCGCCGACGGCGAGCCACGCCGGGTCGCCCCGGACTCCGACCCCGAGCTGTACTGGGCGCTGCTCGGCGCCGGGCACACCCTCGGTGTCGTCACGGAGCTGGAGATCGGGCTCGTCCCGGTGCGCACGCTGTACGGCGGTTCGCTCGCCTTCGACGGGCGGGTGGTGGACCCGGCGGCCGTGCTGGAGGCGTACGAGGCCTGGACGCGGACCGTGCCGGACGGGCTGACCTCGTCCTTCGCCGCCGTACCGTACCCGGATCTGCCCGCGCTGCCCCCGCATCTGCGCGGTACGTACGTCGTCTCGGTCCGGGTCGCCTACACGGGTGACGACGGGGAGGCGCTCGTCGCTCCGCTGCGACGGCTCGGGCCGGTGCTGTCGGACTCGCTGCGCGTGATGCCGTACGCCGAGAGCCACACCATCCACAGCGATCCGGACACCCCGCACGCCTACTACGGCGACAGCGCTGTGCTGGCGAACCTGGACGTCGGGCGGGCCGGTGAGCTGCTGCGGATGACCGGGCCGGGCGCGGCGGACGCGATGTGCGTCGTGCAGATCAACCATCTCGGCGGGGCGCTCGCCCGGCCGGCGCCGAACGCGGTGCCGTGGCGTGCGGGCCGGTTCCTGGTGCGGCTGCTGACCGTCGGGGAGCGGGAGCCGGCGCGGGCGCTGCTGGACCCGGCGTTCGCGCTGCTGGCCGAGGACACCCTCGGGCGGTCGCTCAACTTCGCCTTCGGGGCGGGCGACCGGAGTGCGGGGCTGTACGACCCCGATACGGCGAAGAGGCTCGCCCGGGTCAAGGAACAGTACGACCCGGCGAACCTCTTCCGCAGGAACTACGGCGTCTAACGCTTGTTCGCGAACTTCCAGGCGGTGGGCAGCGCGCCCATCGCCAGGGCGGCCTTGAGGGCGTCGCCGATCAGGTACGGGGTGAGGCCGGCGGCGACGGCCTGGGAGGCGGACAGGTGGGCCGCCAGGGCGAGGTACGGCACGCCGACCGCGTAGATGATCGCCTCGCCGAGGATCATCGCGCCCGCCATGCGCCACGGGGAGCGGTCGGCGCCGCGCCGGGCCAGGGCGCCGACGGCCGCCGAGGCGAGCAGCATGCCGATGATGTAGCCGAAGGAGACCATGCCGGCACCGGAGGCGCCGCCCGCGAACCACGGCACCCCGGCCACGCCGGCGAGCGCGTACAGCGCGAGCGAGAGGAAGCCGCGGCGGGCGCCGAGCGTGGTGCCGACGAGCAGCGCGGCGAAGGTCTGGCCGGTCACCGGCACCGGGGAGTGCGGCACCGGGACGGCCACCTGGGCCGCGATGCCGGTGAGCACGGCGCCGCCGATGACGAGGGCCGCGTCGCGGACGCGGGACGCGGGGAGCAGGTCGGCGAGGACTGCGCCGGGGCGCGCGACTGCGGTGGCGGTGCTCATGGGGACTCCGCGGGTGACGGGGACATGCTGGGACACGGTGACGCTATCCCAGCCGACCCGGGCCGATCACCGTCAGCGCTCGACAAATGACGGAACGAGGGCTTGGTGGGCTTCAGACAAACAGTGTGGGTTACACCGATCGGGGCGTGACACTGGTCACTGAGGCAGGGACGCGCAGCTCACTCGATGGGGGCGCCGGGGGACTGTGGGGTCCGACCAAATGAATCCTGGTCGTCTGGTCGGATTCACCTTTCCTGCCCTACCCTTCCAGCCATGGTTGCCCAGGCCCGGTTCCTCACCTCGCGTCGCTACGTCGACCTGCGACGCCAGGGCACGGCCACCTGTCGCCGCACGGGGTAGGGGCGGGCTCTTCGGCACGCTCCGCCTTCCGAGACGTGTCGGCCCCGTTCCTCAAGGACGGTTCTCCATGCCCCGTACCGCGGTGTCCACCCTTGACTCGCCCGTTCCGCGTGCCGCCGACAGCGACCGGCGGCGCACCAGCGCCAGTGTCGTCCTGCGGTCCGTGCTGGAGCACGGACCGGTGGCGCGCAGCACCATCGCCCGGCTGACCGGGTTGTCGCCGGCGTCGGTGACCGAGCACTGTGCGCGGCTCGCCGGGCTCGGCCTGATCCGGGAGTCCGCGGCGCCGCGCCGCTCGAACGGGGTCGGCCGGCCGCATGTCCCCGTCGACCTGGACGAGGCGGGCTTCCTGGTCGGCGGGGTGCATGTGGCCGTGCCGTACACGACGGTCGCGCTGCTGGATCTGCGCGGCCGGGTGGTGGCCCGGCGCGAGCTGAAGCACGAACACACCGAGCCCGGCCGGGTGCTGGCGCGGGCGGCCGAGGGGCTCGCGGGGCTGCTCGCCGAGGTGCCGGGCCGCCGGGCGCTCGGGGTCGGGGTGGCCGTCGGCGGCTGGGTGGACCGGGAGACGGGCAGCGTGGTCGAGCACGAGCTGCTGGGCTGGCGGGAGGTGCCGGTGCGGGAGCTGCTCGGCGCCCGCACCGGGCTGCCGGTCCATGTGGACGGGCACGCGCGGGCGTTGGTGAACGGGGAGCGGTTGTTCGGGCGGGCCCGGGGCAGCGGGAGCGTGCTGCATCTGTTCGTGGGCAATGTGGTCGACGCGGCCTTCGCCACCCATGACGAGGTGCACCACGGGCCGCGTTCGGCGGCCGGGGCGATCGCTCATCTGCCGGTGCCGGGCGGCACCGAACCGTGCCCGTGCGGCCGCACCGGCTGCCTTCAGGCGGAGCTGAGCGAGCGGACGTTGTGCCGGCGGGCCCGGGCGGCCGGGGTGATCGACTCGGTGAATCCGATGCATGTGGTGGCCGCGGCGGCGGCCGGGGACGCGGTGGCCCGGCGACTGCTGGTGGAGCGGGCCCGGATGACCGGGCGGGCCGCCGGGCTGCTGCTGGACGTGCTCAATCCGGAGACCGTCGTCGTCACCGAGGTCGGGATCATCCACTTCGAGGACTGCCTCGCCGCACTCAGGGAAGCGGCGGGAATACGGCGTGCTGCGGCCGTCATGCCGACGAGTTTCCCGGATTCCGTGCTGGCGGTGGCGGGCGGTTCGGTGGCGCTCGACGTGCTGTACCGGGATCCGCTGGGCGCGTCACCTGAGGGTATTTAATTCAGAAACTCCGAATGTTGACAGGAATCAGTCGCGGACAGGAACATCCTGGTCATGAGCCTTCTTACGAGCTGTCGCACCCTTTGTTGCTGACGCGTTGCCGCGCGTGAAGCGCGTGTTTCCGGCTCACTGCTCTTCTCTTTCGTCCGGCCTGTGACTCCGGAATTCCTCCTGCCTTCCCCCTCTTTTCCTTCGGGGAGATCTCGCATGCACCGTCGTGTTTTTCTCACTTCTTTGCTGGGCACGTCCGCCGCGGCCGTGGGCCTCAGCGGCTGCGCCAAGGGCGATGCCTCCGCCGCCGTCAAGGGCGCCGCCACCAAGCCGCTCGCCGACAAGGTCCCGGCTGGGACCAGTCTGAAGATCGCCTCCTATCTGGGGCAGCAGCAGCTGCAGTTCAGGCTGGCGAAGCTGCCCGAGCTGCCGTTCACCGTGTCGAACTGGCTGAACATCGGCGCCGGTCCGGATGTCATCAACGCCTTCCGTGCGGGGTCCCTGGACCTCGCCAACAATGCGGGCATCCCGCCGATCCAGGCGCACTACCAGGGCTACGCCGCGAAGATCGTGGCGATCGACATCACCCGCAAACCCAACTACCTCTTCGCCACCAGGCCCGGCAGCGACATCCACACCGTCGACGACTTCAAGGGCAAGCGGCTCGCCTTCTCGCAGGGCCAGGCGCAGGGTGTCGTCCTGCTGCGCGCCCTGAAGCAGGCGGGCCTGAAGTACGACGACGTGAAGCTGGTCCCGCTGACCAGCAACCAGTTCTTCACCGCCCTGCAGTCCGGGCAGGTCGACGTGGCCCCGCTCGCCATCAGCCAGGCCCCCGCCTATCTGAAGCAGTACGCGGCGAAGGGCGCCCGGAGCATCCCCACCGACGTCGTCGACCTGCTCAATCTGCTGTGGGCCCCGCAGTCCGTGCTGAACGACCCCGCGAAGGCCGCCGCGATCGCCGCGTACATCCCGCAGTGGGCCCAGGGCCAGGTGTGGACGTACGAGCACCCGGACGTGTGGAACGAGGAGTTCTACGTCAAGACGCAGAACCTGACCCTCCAGCAGGCGCAGGGCATCTCCAAGCTCGCCAACAAGCCGCTGTTCCCGCCCAGTTGGGGCGAGGCGATCACGTGGGAGCAGGAGACGGCCGACCTGCTCGCCGAGGGCGGCTTCGTGAAGAAGTTCGACGTCTCCTCGCTCTTCGACCACCGCTTCGAGGCGATCGCCGCCCGGGCCGTACCCGAGGAGTACCGGAAATGACCGCCGTGACCACGACGACCGCCGTCCCGGCAGCCCGGGCCGGAGAACTTCCCCAGGTCCGGCGGCGCCGCCGGCTCTCCCCCGGCCGCCGGCTGCCCGCCGCCCGGCTGGTCGGCCCGCTCGTCGTCCTCGCCCTGTGGGCCGCCGCCTCCGCCGCCGGAACCCTCGACACGGGTGCCATCCCGGCGCCCTGGACGGTGCTGCGCACGGCCGGTCATCTGTGGACCGACGGCACGCTGCCCACCGACGTCCTGACCTCCCTGAAGCGGGCCGGGTACGGCTTCGCGATCGGCCTGGCCGCCGGGGTGCTGCTCGCGCTCGTCTCCGGGCTCAGCCGGACCGGGGAGGCGCTGATCGACGGGACCGTGCAGCTCAACCGGGCGATCCCGACCCTCGGACTCATCCCGCTGTTCATCCTCTGGCTGGGCATCGGCGAGACGTTCAAGGTCGCCATCATCGCGATCGTCGTCTACATCCCGGTCTATCTGAACACCCATGCCGCGCTGGCCGGCATCGACAGCCGGTATGTCGAACTCGCCGAGGTGCAGGGCCTGTCGAGGCTCTCCTTCGTCCGGCAGGTCGTGATCCCCGGCGCGCTGCCCGGATTCTTCGTGGGACTCCGGCTCGGCGTGACCAGCTCCTGGCTGGGCCTGGTGGTGCTGGAGCAGATCAACGCCACCAGCGGCCTCGGCTATCTGATGTTCCAGGCGCAGAACTACGGCCGGACCGACGTGATCCTGGTCGGTCTGCTGATCTACGGCGTCTTCGGCCTGGTCTCCGACAGCGCGGTCCGGATCGTCGAACGGAGGGTGCTGTCGTGGCGCCGCACACTGAGCAGCTGACCCGGCCCGCCGTACAACTCGCCGGTCTTACAAGGTCGTTCGGCGACCGTACGGTCCTCGACGGCATCGATCTCGAACTGCCCGCCGGACAGTTCACGGCCCTGCTCGGGCACAGCGGCTCGGGCAAGTCCACGCTGCTGCGGGCGATCGCCGGGCTGGACCACGGGGTCGCGGGCGGCGGGCGGCTCACCGCGCCGGAGCGCGTCTCGGTCGTCTTCCAGGACTCCCGGCTGCTGCCCTGGCGCCGGGTGCTGGACAACGTGCTGCTGGGCACGGACGGCACAGACGCCGAGGAACGGGGCCGGGCCGCGCTGGCGGAGGTCGGGCTGAAGGGGCGCGAGCGGGCCTGGCCGGGCGAGCTGTCCGGCGGCGAGGCCCAGCGGGCCGCACTGGCCCGCTCCCTGGTCCGCGAGCCCGAACTGCTGCTGGCCGACGAGCCGTTCGGCGCTCTGGACGCGCTGACCCGGATCAAGATGCACAACCTGCTGCGCGACCTCTGGCAGCGCCACCGCCCGTCCGTGCTGCTGGTCACCCACGACGTGGACGAGGCGATCGTGCTCGCCGACCGTGTCCTCGTCCTCGACCGGGGCCGCATCGGCCTCGACCTGACCATCGACCACCCCCACCCTCGCTCCTACCGCGAGCCGGTGCTGGGCGAATACCGCGAGCGGCTGCTGGCCGCGCTGGGCGTCACGGAGGACCACGCATGACGGAGAGACGACTCCACCTCAACGCGTTCCTGATGAACACCGGGCATCACGAGGCCTCCTGGCGGCTGCCGGAGAGCGATCCGTACGCGCACGTCGATCTGCGCCACTACGTGCGGCTCGCCGAGATCGCCGAGCGCGGCACCTTCGACTCGCTCTTCCTCGCCGACGGCCCCCAGCTGTGGGGCAACCTCGCGCAGCGCCCGGCCGGCGCCCTGGAACCGCTGACCCTGCTGACCGCGCTGGCGACGGCCACCGAGCACATCGGCCTGATCGCCACCGCATCCACGTCCTACAACTCGCCCTACAACCTGGCCCGCACGTTCGCCTCGCTGGACATCATCAGCGGCGGCCGGGCCGGGTGGAACATCGTCACCACGGCGGGCGCCGAGGCCGCCCGGAACTTCGGGCTCGACGCCGAGCCGGCGCACGCGGAGCGGTACGCCCGCGCGGCCGAGTTCCTCGACGTGGCTCTGAAGTTGTGGGACAGCTGGGAGGACGACGCGATCGTCGCCGACAAGGCGGCCGGCGTCTGGGGCGACGACAGCAAGATCCATCCGCCCCGGCACCGAGGCACGTACTTCGGCGTCGCCGGTGCCCTCAACGTCCCGCGCACACCCCAGGGGTACCCGCTGCTCGTGCAGGCGGGGTCCAGCGAGGACGGCAAGGCCTTCGCGGCCCGGTACGCGGAGGCGGTCTTCACCGCGCAGCAGACCCTCGCCGACGCCCAGGCCTTCTACGCCGACCTCAAGTCCCGTACGGAGCGGGCGGGCCGGAACCCCGAGCACCTCAAGGTGCTGCCCGGGATCGTGCCCGTACTCGGCTCGACGGAGGTCGAGGCGCGGGCGGCGGAGCGGCTGCTGGAGGACCACATCGTGTACGACCACGGGGTGGCCAGGCTGGAGAGCCTGTTGCAACTGCCTTCCGGAACCCTGGAGTTGGATGCCCGGCTCCCCGCCGAGCTGCCGCCCGAGTCCGCGATCGAGGGCGCCAAGAGCCGCTACACGCTCGTGGTCGAGCTGGCCCGGCGCGAGCGGCTCACCGTCCGGCAGCTGATCGGGCGGCTCGGCGGCGGGCGCGGCCATCTCACCTTCGCCGGGACGCCCGAGCAGGTCGCCGACCAGATCGAGACCTGGTTCACGCAAGGAGCCGCCGACGGCTTCAACATCATGCCCGCCGTGCTGCCCTCGGGCCTCGACGCCTTCGTCGAGCACGTCGTACCGCTCCTGCGCGCCCGCGGCCTGTTCCGCACGGAGTACGACGGCCGCCGCACCCTCCGCGAGCGCTACGGCCTCCCCCGCCCCGCCAACCAGTACCTGACCCCGGCCCCCGCCCTCGTCCGACCTCATCCGAAAGGAACTGCCATGTCCATCGAGATCACCAAGGTCACCGCCCGCATCGGCGCCCGCGTATCCGGCGTCGACATCACCCGGCCCCTCGCCCCGGAGGAGGTCACCGCGATCCGTGAGGCGCTGGGCGTCCACAAGGCGCTCGTCTTCGAGGCGGGCGATCTGGACGACGCCGGCCAGCAGGCCTTCGCCCGCCACTTCGGCGACCTGACCACCGCGCATCCGACGGTCGGCGCGGTCGACGGCGCGCCGAACGTGCTGCCCGTGGACAGCGAGCGGGGCCGGGCCAACCACTGGCACACCGATGTCACCTTCGTCCTCAACCCGCCGCAGGCCAGCACCCTGCGCTCGCTCACGATCCCGCCGTACGGCGGCGAGACCCTGATCGCGAACGCGGCCGCCGCCTACCGCGATCTGCCCGAGCCGCTGCGCCGCTTCGCCGACACCCTGTGGGCCGAGCACACCAACGACTACGACTACGCGGTGCCGGACGAGGAGGTCGACGAGGAGCGGGCGGCCCAGCGCGCCCAGTTCACGTCCATCACGTACCGCACCGCGCACCCGGTGGTCCGCGTCCACCCGCTGACCGGCGAACGCGGCCTGTTCATCGGCGGGTTCGCGCAGCGGATCGTGGGCCTGTCCACCGGCGAGTCCCGCAAGGTGCTCGACCTCCTCCAGGCGTACGTCACCCGCCCGGAGAACGTCCTGCGCCACCGCTGGGCGGAGCGCGAGCTGGTCCTGTTCGACAACCGGATCACCCAGCACTACGCGATCGACAACTACGACGGACAGCCGCGCCGGCTGCACCGGGTGACCGTCGCCGGTGACGTCCCGGTGGGCATCGAGGGCAAGGAGAGCTACTCGATCGAGGGCGACGCCTCGCACTACACACCCGTACTCGCGGCCGCGTAACCGATCATTCACCCTGCGTACGACAGGTGTCCGGATAGTGGGCGGCTCGTCGGCCTGAGCGGACGGGCCGCCCACACTGGCGGGGTTTTTACCCACCCATGACAGGGGGAGAGCCGCGCCCATGCCCGCACCGGAACCGACGACCGAGACGCCGCCCCAGCAACAGCCACAGGACGGCGCCTCCCTCTCGCACGGCCTCAAGCAGCGCCATCTGTCGATGATCGCCCTCGGCGGGGTGATCGGCGCGGGCCTGTTCGTCGGCTCGGGTGCGGGCATCGCCGCCGCCGGCCCGTCGATCGTGATCGCCTACACGGTCTCCGGCCTGCTGGTGATGCTGGTGATGCGGATGCTGGGCGAGATGTCGGCCGCGTACCCGTCCTCGGGCTCCTTCTCGGCGCACGCCGAGCGGGCGATCGGCCCCTGGGCGGGCTTCGCCGCCGGCTGGTCCTTCTGGATCCTGCTGTGCACGGCCGTCGGCCTGGAGGGCATCGGCGCGGCCCACATCGTCTCCGGCTGGGTGCCCGGCACGCCCGAGTGGCTGTGGGTGGCGCTGTTCATGGTCGTCTTCTGCGGCACGAACCTGGCCGCCGTCCGTAACTTCGGCGAGTTCGAGTTCTGGTTCGCCACGCTGAAGGTCGGCGCGATCTCCCTCTTCCTGGTCCTCGGCGTGCTGGCCATCGCAGGCGTCCTGCCCGGCACGGACGCGCCCGGCACCGCCAACCTGTCCGACTTCTTCCCGCACGGCAGCAACGGCCTGATCATCGGCCTGCTCGCGTCCGTCTTCGCCTACGGCGGCCTGGAGACGGTCACCATCGCGGCGGCCGAGTCGGAGAACCCGGTGCGGGGCGTGGCGTCCGCCGTCCGCACGGCCATGTGGCGCATCGCCCTCTTCTACATCGGCTCGATGGCGGTCGTGGTCACCCTGGTCCCGTGGAACTCGGCGGAGGTCGTCGCCAAGGGCCCGTACGTCGCCACGCTCGACCACCTGGGCATCTCCGGCGCGGGCCGGCTGATGAACGTGGTCGTCCTGGTCGCCCTGCTCTCCGCGATGAACGCCAACATCTACGGTGCCTCGCGCATCGCCTACTCCCTGGTCGACCGCGGCCAGGGCCCGAAGGCGCTGGCGAAGCTGTCCGGCGGGGTCCCGCGCATCGCGGTCCTGACCTCCTCCGTGCTGGGCTTCGTGTGCGTGCTGCTCAGCTACTGGCGGCCGGACGACATCTTCAAGTGGCTGCTGAACATGATCGGCGCGGTCATCCTGGTCGTCTGGATCTTCATCGCGGTCTCCCAGCTCCTGCTGCGCCGCCGCATCGAACGCGAGAGCCCCGAGAAGCTGGTCGTGCGCATGTGGGCGTTCCCGGTCCTCACCTGGGTCGCCCTGGCGGGCATGGCCGCGATCTTCGTCCTGATGGCCCGCGAGGCGGACACCCGGGTGCAGCTGTACTTCACCGGCGGGATGACGGCGGCCCTGGCGGCCGTGGGGTACGGATGGCAGAAGGTGCGGGCCAAGAGCGGCTGACGCCCACGCTGGAGCAGCCGGCGAAGGCGCGGGACAAGGAGAGCTGGGGCTCGGTCAACGGGCTGGAGAAGAACCTGGCCTTCCATCTCCCCGGGCACATCCTGCACAGCATCCGCTGGCAGAACCCTTCACGACGGCAGGCGGAGGAACGGAGAGGCCCGTGAGGACGTGACTCACGGGCCTCTCCGCTCGTCCGCCCGGCAGGCGAGGGACGGGCGCGGGGCGCACGATGAACGTATGTCTGCCAACGACATCGCACCCGGCGGCAAGCGGCGACTCGTCCGGGCTGTGGCCACGCTGGCGCTGGCCGCATCCGCACTCCTGCCGGCCGCCGGTTACGCACCGGCCGCGCCTCAGGACGACGCGATCGCCCTGCAGACGCTCAATGACATCGTCAAGGGCGACTACACCGCCGCCACCGCCCACTTCGACGCCACCGTGCGCAGGCAGCTGCCGCCGGAGGCACTGAAGCAGGCATGGAGCAACTACCAGGAGCAGTTCGGGCGTTACATGTCCCACCAGCGACCCGAGGACGCCAAGGCCGACGGGTTCACCGTGGTCAGCGTGCCCCTTCGCCTGGAGCGCGGGCCCGGTGAGTTCCGCGTGAGCTTCGACAACGGCGGCGCCGTCTCCGGCCTGTTCTTCCTCAGGCCCGGCGTGCCGCTCTCGTAGTCACCGGTCTCGCATCCGGACCCGCCCGCCACGGGCTACAGGTTGCTGAAGTCCGGCCCCTGGGTCCGGGTCCGCTTGATCTCGTAGAAGCCCGGCACCGACGCCACCGCGAGCGTGCCGTCCCACAGGCGGGCCGCCTCCTCGCCCTTCGGGGCGGGGGTGACGACCGGGCCGAAGAAGGCGATCTGCTCGCCGTCGGCGCCCGGGACCGCGATGACAGGGGTACCGACCTCCTGGCCGACCTTGTCGATGCCCTCCTTGTGGGAGGCGCGCAGCTCGGCGTCGAACTCGAAGTCCGTCTGCTCGGCGTACTCGATCAGCTCGGCGGGCAGGCCGACGTCCGCGAGGGCGCCGGCGATGGCCTCCAGGGTCGGGCCCTCGCCGTTGTTGTGGATGCGGGTGCCGAGCGCCGTGTAGAGCGGGCCGAGGATGTCCTCGCCGTGCTTCTGCCAGGCGGCGGTGACCACGCGGACCGGCTGCCACGCCTTGGTCGCGAGCATGTCCCGGTACTGCTCGGGCAGCTCGTCCAGCTTGTCCTCGTTGAGGACGGCGAGGCTCATGATGTGCCAGCGGACCTCGATGTCGCGGACCTTCTCGACCTCCAGCACCCACCGGGAGGTCATCCAGGCCCAGGGGCACAGCGGGTCGAACCAGAAGTCGACGGGGGTCTTGCCGGACTCGGACATGGTTCTCCTCAGGGAACGACTCTTTTGAAACGTCAACGACAGCCGCGCGGCCATGATTCCCTGCTGCCCGCTGTCAGGGGCACATGGCAGGATCGGCCCTGTCCATATGCCGAACACCACCCGAGGAGTGCCGCCCGTGCCCGGTGAGAATCTGTCCCGCGACGAGGCCAGGGAGCGGGCCGCCCTGCTGTCGGTCGACGGATACGACGTGTTCCTGGACCTCCGGTCCGCCGTCGGCGAGGGGGACGGCGAGCCGCGCACGTTCCGCTCGGTGACCACGATCCGCTTCCGCAGCAACGAGCCGGGCGCCACGACCTTCGCCGACCTGATCGCACCGAGCGTGACGTCGGTGTCGCTCAACGGGCGGGACCTGGACCCGGGCGAGGTCTTCGACGGCGCGCGGATCACGCTGGAGGACCTGGCGGCGGAGAACGAGCTGGTGGTGGACGCCCAGTGCGCCTACTCCCGCACCGGTGAGGGCCTGCACCGCTTCGTCGACCCCGAGGACGGCGAGGTCTACCTCTACACCCAGTACGAGCCGGCCGACGCCCGCCGCGTCTTCGCGAACTTCGAGCAGCCGGACCTGAAGGCGCCGTACCGCTTCGAGGTCCAGGCGCCCGAGGGCTGGACGGCGTGGAGCAACGGCGCGGGCGAACTGGCCGACGGGGTGTGGAAGTTCGCCGAGACCAAGCCCATCTCGACATACATCACCTGTGTTGTGGCGGGGCCGTACCACTACGTCACCGACTCCTACACCCGTACCTTCGAGGACGGTACGAAGCTGGAGATCCCGCTCGGCGCGATGTGCCGCAAGGGGCTGGCTCCGCACTTCGACGCGGACGACGTCTTCCTGATCACCAAGCAGGGCCTGGACTTCTTCCACGACCACTTCGACTACCCGTACCCGTTCGGGAAGTACGACCAGGCCTTCGTGCCGGAGTACAACCTGGGCGCGATGGAGAACCCGGGGCTGGTGACCTTCCGCGAGGAGTACATCTTCCGCGGGAAGGTGACGCAGGCGTCGTACGAGGCGCGGGCCAACGTCGTCCTGCACGAGATGGCGCACATGTGGTTCGGCGACCTGGTCACCATGGAGTGGTGGGACGACCTGTGGCTGAAGGAGTCCTTCGCGGACTTCATGGGCTCGTTCGCGAACGTGGGCGCGACCCGCTTCACCGGCGCCTGGATCACCTTCGCCAACCGCCGCAAGGCATGGGCGTACCGCGCGGACCAGCTGCCGTCCACGCATCCGATCACGGCGGACATCCGTGATCTGCAGGACGCCAAGCTGAATTTCGACGGCATCACCTACGCCAAGGGCGCCTCGGTGCTGAAGCAGCTGGGGGCGTACGTCGGCCAGGAGGCGTTCCTGGAGGGCGCCCGCCGGTACTTCAAGCGGCACGCGTACGGCAACACACGCCTCGGCGACCTGCTGTCGGTGCTGGGCGAGACCAGCGGCCGGGACATGTCGGCGTGGGCCGGCTCCTGGCTCCAGACGGCCGGGGTGAACTCGCTGACCCCGCAGGTACTGCTGGACGCCGACAGCGGCCGGGTCGCCGAGCTCGCGGTCGTGCAGGAAGCCCCGGAATCCCACCCCGAGCTGCGTCCGCACCGGATCGCCGTGGGTCTGTACCGGCGTACGCCCGAGGGCTCCCTCGAACGGTACGGGCGCGTGGAGACGGACGTGGAGGGCCCGCGTACGGTCGTCGCGGAGCTGGCGGGTGCCGAGGCGCCGGACCTGGTGCTGGTCAACGACGACGACCTGACGTACTGCAAGATCCGCTTCGACGCGACCTCGCTGGACACCCTGCGCACGCACCTGGGCGCCCTGACGGATCCCCTCGCCCGGGCCCTGTGCTGGTCGGCGCTGTGGAACATGACGCGGGACGCGCTGCTGCCGGCGCGGGACTTCGTCGCCCTGGTGCTGACGTTCGCGGGCCGGGAGTCGGACATCGGTGTGCTGCAGATGCTGCACGCGTGGGCGGAGTCGGCGCTGACCCACTATGCGGCGCCCGAGTGGCGGACGGCCGGCGGTGAGCTGCTGGCGGAAGGTGCGCTGCGGGAGCTGCGGGCGGCCGAGCCGGGCAGCGAGCACCAGCTGGCCTGGGCTCGGTTCTTCGCGCGCGTGGCCTCCGCCGAGCCGGACCTGAAGCTGCTGACGGACCTGCTGGACGGCACGTCGGCGATCGACGGGCTGGTGGTGGACCAGGAGCTGCGCTGGGCGTTCCTGGAACCGCTGACCGCGCACGGCGCGGCCGACGAGTCGGTGCTGGCGGCCGAACTGGCCCGGGACGACACGGCGTCCGGCAAGCGTCACCAGGTCCGCTGCCTCGCGGCCCGCCCGTCGGCGGCGGTCAAGGCGCAGGCGTGGGCGCAGGTCGTGGAGTCCGACGTGCTGTCGAACGCCCTGGTGGAGGCGACGATCGCGGGCTTCGACCAGGCCTCGCAGCGGGAGCTGACGGCGCCGTACGCCGAGAAGTACTTCGCGGTGATCGAGCGGGTGTGGGCCGAGCGGTCGATCCAGATCGGCATGGACGTCGTACGGGGCCTGTTCCCGGGGTACCAGGACCGGCCGGAGACGCTGGCGGCGACGGACGCGTGGCTGGCGGAGCACGCGGACGCGGCGCCGGCGCTGCGCCGCCTCGTGCTGGAGGCACGGGACGACCTGGCGCGGGCACTGCGCGCACAGGAGTGCGATGCGACGGCCGGCCCGGCGGCCGACGGCAGCCGAGCTTTGGCCTGAGTTTGCCCGGTAGGTGACCGTTACGAAATTCGGTCAAACATAGCCGTAACCCCTGGTCCACCCCGTTCGGACCAGGGGTTTTCGCTGCCTACTCGGCATCCGAACACCTGACCTTTAGTCCCGTCTTGTCCGCATTCCTCAACGGCCGTGTAACAGCGGTTAAAGGAGGGACGGGGCGCGGGAATCCCGACGCCATGACGCACAACACCCCGCTCTCCCCCCGCCCCCTCCGCCACCTCTCCGAGGTCCACCGCCGCGTCCTGACGACGGCTCAGCTGCGCGCCCACGGCCTGACAGCGGCCGAGGTGACCGAGCAGTGCCGCCCCGACGGCCCCTGGCAGCAGCTGCTCCCGAACGTGGTCCTCCTCCACCCCGGCCCGCCGACGAGCGAGGAGCGTCTGCACGGGGCGCTGCTGTACGCGGCCCGCGAGTCGTCGGCGCCCGGCGTCCCGCCCCAGCCGACGGCGGAGACCCCGCACGCCCCGGTCTACGCGGAGGCGATGATCACGGGCCTGGCGGCGCTGACCCTGTACGGCTTCTCGGCCACCCCGCCCCTGCTCTCCCTGGACCACATCGACGTCCTGGTCCCGCGCCAGCGCCGGCTGCGCCCCACGGGCTACGTCCGCGTCCTGCGCACCCCCGCCCTGCCGACACCCCGCACGGTGACCGGCCTGCCGGTCGCGCCCGTGCCCCGGGCCCTGGCGGACGCGGTCGCGGAACTGACCGACGCCGAGGCGGTACGCCGGCTGCTGACCGAGGCGGTACGCGCGGGCCACTGCGAACCGGCCTCCGTGGTACGGGAGTTGACCCAGGCCAAGCTGCTGAACCGGCCGCACGTGGTCGACGCCGTGGACTCACTCCTGGCCG
Organism: Streptomyces camelliae; assembly: GCF_027625935.1. Classification (NCBI taxonomy): domain Bacteria; kingdom Bacillati; phylum Actinomycetota; class Actinomycetes; order Kitasatosporales; family Streptomycetaceae; genus Streptomyces; species Streptomyces camelliae. The sequence goes on along the minus strand of NZ_CP115300.1, from coordinate 6,067,615 downwards.
AGGGCCGCTCGATCGCCGAGGACCGCCTGTACCGGATGGTCGCCGAGTACGGCCTGCCCGACCCGGTCTGGAACGTCGACCTGCGCCTGCCCGGCGGCCCGCACCTGGGCGGCCTGGACGCCTACTGGCCCGACCAGGCGGTGGCGGTCGAACTCGACACCCGCGCCCCCCGCCAGGACGAGGACGCCCTCTGGTCCGAGTACGCCCGCAAGCGCGAACACCTGGAACGCCTCGGGATCACGGTCGTGTACATCACCCCGAAGAAGCTCCGGGACTCCCTGGAACAGCAGGCGGCGGTGGTCCGTACGGCCCTGATGGCGTCCGCCGACCGGGACCCGGCCGCCTATGTCGTGGTGCTTCCCCGGTAGTGACGGACCGGCGGAGCACCAGCGGGGGAAGCAGGAGGGGAGAGGAGGGGCCACCGGGACGATTCCGGTGGCCCCTCCTCGTGCCTTCGTCACGCTGTGCTCTCACCCGGACGGCCGGGACCGGCGGGCGGCGCCGGCCGGGCCACGGTAGACCGAGACGTATGCGACACACCCGGATGGCCGTGTGCTCGGCCGCCTTCCTGCTCGCCACGGCCTGCCTCGCCACCGCCCCCGACACGGCGCAAGGGGCGCCCCGCACGGCCGCCATGGGCTATGTGGCCCTCGGCGACTCCTACTCCTCGGGTGTGGGCGCCGGCGACTACCTCCCCGGCCCCGCGCACTGCAAGCGCAGCAGCCGGTCGTACCCCATGCTGTGGGCGGCGGCCCACCACACAGCGGCCTTCGCCTTCCCCGCGTGCAACGGCGCCCACGCGAGCGACGTGCTGAAGGACCAGCTCACCGCGCTCGGGCCGGGCACCCGGCTGGTCACCCTCACCGTCGGCGGCAGTGACGCGGGCTTCGCCGGCGTCATGACCACCTGCGCGCTGGGCGGCACCGACCGCTGTCTGTCGGCCGTCTCCCGGGCGCGCGCCGCCATGGACGGCGCCCTCCCGCGCGACCTGGACCGGCTCTACTCGGCCATCCGGGACCGGGCTCCCGCCGCGCATGTCGTGGTGCTCGGCTATCCGCACCTGTACCACCTCATGGGCACCTGCCAGGCCGGCCTCCAGGACACCGAACGCGCCGCCATCGACCGGGCCGTGGACCGGCTCGACACCATGATCGCCGAGCGCGCCGCCGACCACGGGTTCGCGTTCGCCGACGTCAGGTCCGCCTTCACCGGCCACGAGATCTGCTCTCGCGCCCCCTGGCTGCACAGCGTCGACCTGCTCAGGCTCACCGAGTCGTACCACCCCACGGCCCTGGGCCACTCGTACGGCTACCTGCCGGCACTCGATCGGGCTTCCTGAGGCCGCTTTCCCGGGGTTCCCGCTCGGCGGCTCGATGTCATGGCAGCATCAGCCTCATGTCCGCCGAACCCACAACCCTCCGCCCCGTCGGTGAGGAGGACCTCCCCCTGCTGGAGCGCTTCCTCACCGACCCCACCGCCGCCGGGCCCTTCCAGTGGTACGGGTTCGCCGACCCCCGGCGGTTCCGGCAACGCTGGGAGGAGGACCGGATGCTCGGCGCGGACGGTGGCCAGTTGGTCGTCGCCGTCGGTGCCGAGCCGCTCGGGTTCGTCGCGTGGCGGAAGGTCGTCGTCTCGGCCTCCACCTACTGCTGGAACATCGGCGCACAGCTGCTCCCCGAGGCCCGGGGCCGGGGCATCGGCAGCCGGGCTCAGCTAAAGCTCGTCCGCTACCTCTTCGCGCACAGCCCCGTGATGCGGATCGAGGCCGACACCGAGGCCGAGAACATCGCCGAACAGCGGGCCCTGGAGAAGGCCGGCTTCACTCGCGAGGGCGTACTGCGCGGCATCGTCTTCCGGGACGGGCAGTGGCGCGACGGCGTCGCCTACAGCGTGCTGCGCGACGACCCGCTGCCCGCCGACGTGTGAGGCGTACACCTCGTCGAGCAGGGTCGCGTAAGCCGCGATCATCCGCGTACGGCTGAACCGCTCCCGGCTCAGCTCCAGGGCCGGGGCCAGATCCGCGCGGCTGGTGATCGCGGCGCTCCAGGCGAGGGCGATCGCGTCCGGGTCCGGCGGGGTGACGAAGCCGAGGCCGTCGACGATCGACGCGCTGTCGCCGATGTCGGTGGTCACCGGGACCGCGCCGCACATCATGCCCTCGATCAGGCACAGCGGGGCCGCCTCCCCGGAGACGGAGGTCAGGGCGACGGCATCGGCGCCGGCGTACACGGTCTCCATGTCGTGCCGTACGCCGAGCAGCCCGATCCGCTCCGCCAGGTGCCGGTCCGCGCCGAAGGCGGCCTCGATGTCGGCCCGCAGGGCGGGGTTCTCGTCGCTCATGCCCGCCCCGCACATCAGGACGTGGCCCTCGGGTTCGCGGGCCAGCCAGGCGCGGGCCGCGCGGAGCAGCAGCGGCACGTTCTTCATCGGGGCGTACCGGGCCGCGAAGACGACCACCGGGGCCGTGGGGGCGATGTCGAGGGAGGCGCGGAAGGCGAGCCGGGCCGCCGCGTCCGGGCGGAAGCGGAGCAGGTCCACGCCGTTGGGGATCACGTGCAGCAGCTCGGCCGGGATGCCCGCCGCCTCGTACGCCGCCCGGGTCGACTCGGCGCAGCACACGCACGCCACCACCGTGCCGTCGGCGATGGCGGCCTTCAGCTCGTCGAGGGCGGGGCCCTGGTTCTCCGGGTCGGAGCGGTGCAGGCAGACCACGACCGGGCGGCGGGGCAGGCCGCCCTGGTTGAGCAGGGCGAGCGGCTGTTCCTTCAGGGAGAGGATCACGTCAGCGCCGGCCATGGACCGGGCCGTTCCGGCCAGCTCCGGGCCGCTGAAGGCGTCCGCGGCCAGCGATCCGTCCACCAGCCCGGCGCTGCGGCCGAGCGAGGTGACGCCGACCCCGGCGGCCGTCAGCGCCCGGTAGCAGGCGTCGTCCTCCATGCGCTGCGAGGTGGCCTCGCGGCGGACCTCGCCGTGGATGCTGAGCACCTGGTGGGACTGGCCGCCCTCGGCCAGTCCCAGGACGACGTCGCTGTGCACGATCCGGGCTCCTCCGGAGAAGAAGCCCTCGTAGACCGACAGCACACGCAGTTCGTGCGAAGCGCGCACAGCACCACCCGCCTTGCATAAATGATCGAGAAGATCGAGCCATCCCCGTCCACAGCGGGTTAGCCGTTATGAGGCGGTACGGACATTGCGTGCGCGTTAACAGGGAATGACGCGGGTGAAACGGTGCCTAACAGAATTCCCCATCCAGCACCGCGTCCGAGTCACCCGACCAGTCACCGTTGAAATTGAACGCCAGGGAATGCCGGCCGTCGGCCGTCGTCACCGCCTCCGAGACCGATCCGTGGATGCCTCCGCCGTGCCCCCAGACATGAACACCACAGGTCAGCCGGGTGTCCATGAGGCCGAGGCCATAGCGTGCGTGCGGGATGCCGGTGGCCTCGACCGTGGTCTTCATTTCCTTCAGCCGCTCGGGCGGAAGGAGTTTTCCGCCGAGCAGGGCGCGGTAGAAACGATCGAGGTCGGCGGATGTCGAGATCATTTCACCGGCGGCGGAGGCGAGGGAGGGGTTGAGGTTCGTGACGTCGTACGTCGAACCGTTCGGATCGGTGAATTTCGAGTAAGAATTACTGCTCGGTCGGGGCAGGGTGACCTTCGTGCCGGGCAGGGACGTGCCCGTCAGGTGCAGCGGCCGGAGAATGCGGCGCTCGATCTCGGTGGCGTACGGGTGTCCGGTCACCTTCTCGATCACCATGCCGGCGAGGACGTAGTTGGTGTTGGAGTAGTGCCAGGCCGCGCCCGGCGCGAAGTCCGGCGCGTGCCGCATCGCGATCGCCACCAGCTCGCCCGGGGTGACGGTGTCGTAGCGGTGCCGTTCGAAGCCCGCCTCGGTGAAGTAGTCGCGGGCGAAGTCCGCGTCCTCGGTGTAGTTGAAGATGCCGCTGGTGTGGTTGAGCAGCCGGCGGACGGTGATACGGCTGCCGTCGTGGCCGTGGCCCCGGACCACCCCCGGCAGCCACTTCTCCACGCTGTCGTCCAGGGAGATCCGGCCCTCCGCCTCCAGCTGGAGCAGGACGGTGGACACGAAGGTCTTGGTGATGCTGCCGACGCGGTAGCGGTCGGCGACGGAGCGCGGCGCGCCTGTGCGCAGGTCGCCCACGCCCGCCGTGGTGGACCAGGTGCCGTGGGAGTCCTTCGCGGTGGCGGTCACCCCGGGCACCCCGGAGGCGACGGCCGCCTCGATGGCTTTCCGGGTGGCGGAGTGGGCGCCGGTGCCGGTGCCGGCTGCCACGGCCGGTGCCGCGAGGGCCGCCGAGACGAGCAGGGCGGTGGCGCCCACCAGGGTCGTACGTACGCGCATGCCTTCCCCCAACCTGTGGTGTCACCCGTGATGCGGGTGCGGTCGGGGGGAGAAACCGGTGCCGGATGCGTGAAGGTTGCTTATCTGTACGCCAGTTGGGTGAGTTTCAGCCCTTCTTGAGCACCAGTTCCGTGTTCCGGTGAACCGCGGTGTTCGCGAGGGTCTTGCTCGCGCCGGGGGTGTTGAAGGCCAGCTCACGGTAGAGGGCGGCGAGACCGGTCTGGGAGAGGTCGGTGAAGTCGGTGCGGTGCGGGGCGGCGGACTCGATCAGCGTGGTGAACAGGGAGACCGTGCCGTCCTTGTTGTCGGTCAGCTCGATGATCCGCGCGAGGTGCGGGAAGTCGACATGTGAGGCGGTGGAGATCTCCCAGAAGGAGCGGCCGCCGGAGACCTGGTGCGGGGTGATGACGTTCTGGTGGACGTGGCCGTTCACCCAGGCCAGGACGTTGGCGTGGGCGGACAGGACCGAGAGCACCTCGGCGCCGGTGTGGCGCTTCTCTGCGGGGCGGGCCGGGTCGGGCCAGGTGTTGGTCATCGTCGTACTGGTGTGGTGGCTGAAGACGACGGCGTAGGAGTCCTTGTTGTCCGTCAGCGTCTTGTCGAGCCACTTCAGCTGGGCGGTGCCGAGGGAGCCGTTGGGCATGCCGCAGGCGTCGGTGGTGTCGAGGCTGATGCCGATGACGTCGGCGGAGATGCGGAAGGTGTAGTACTGGGTGCCCGCGTCGAGGTTCGCCGAGGAGTAGCCGTGCCCGGTCGGACCGTGGCCCCGGTAGGCGGGGTCCAGGTGGGCCTTGAGGTAGTCGGCCGGGGTGTAGGGGGCCCGCTTCTCGTCCGGGGTGACCGAGCGCATCTCGCGGGCGTGCGCCTTGAGCAGGTCGCGGTAGCCGACGCCGTGGGGGTCCTTGTTGTCCCTGATGGCGTCCTGGAGCTTCTTGCCCTCGGCGGCGGAGAGGCTCATCAGCTTCTTGCCGCCGATCGCGAACTCGGCGAGGTAGGGGTCGCCGTGGATGCCGAAGCAGCCGAGGGCGAGGCCGTCGTGGTTGCCGACGGTGGAGTACCAGGGCAGGTTCAGGCCGGGGCTGTTCACCTCGCGGATCGCGGCGGCCAGGAAGCCGTTCAGATGCGGAAGGCCCAGCGCCTTGTCGTTGTCGCGGACGGTGGAGTCCGGCTGCCAGTACAGCTTCAGGCCGCTGTTCTGCACACCCTCGTAGTGCCTCGGGTCCCCGGTGTTGGGGCTGATGCGGCCGCCGCTCATCACCTGCAGGAACCACTCCAGTTCGGAGTGGGCGTTGTTGTCGGTGTTGTCGCCGGTGGTCATGACGAAGCCGAGCGGGGCACCGGTGACGGGGGCGCCCTTCAGGGCGTTGACCCGCTCGACGAGCGAGACGGCGCCCTGCACGGTCAGCGCCTCGTGCGGGCGCCAGGCGTGGACGCCGTTGGAGCGCAGGAACTCCGCGCGCAGCGGGTTCTGGACGTCCTGCAGATGCAGGTCGGTGAACTGGACGAACGCGGCGAGCGTCCTGCGGCGGCTCGCCCGGCCGGACTTGGGCGTGGCCAGCTCGCCGCGCACCACCCGCTGCCAGCCGGGGCCGTCACCGAGGCGCTGGTAGCCGGAGCTGTTCCGGGGCGTCGCGACGGAGGCGAGGGTGGTGCCCTTGGTGTAGGGGGCGAGGGCCGGCTCGGCGATGGCCTGCCGGGAGTCGGCTGCCGGTGCCTGGGCGTCGGTGGCGGCCTCGCTGTCGGTGGGGTGCAGGGCGTAGCCGATGCCCGCGGAGAGCGAGACCGCTCCGGCGGCGGCGAGGACGGAACGACGGTGGACCCCGCGGCCGGAAGCCGCGGAAGTGGCGACAGAGCGTGTGCGCGACATGGCGCGATCTCCCCGAGTGCGAACGCGTCGGCAGTGGTCGCGGGCCGTACGCAGGCGCGAACGCCCCGCTCGCTCTGGATGCTTGGCACCGGGAATGACCTGCGCGTGAACGCGGTGGCAACGCGCAGCGCCGATCACCGTACGTGGATCACGGGGCGGGCGGGCCGCCATGGAGTGGACGGGGAGCGGATCGCGGACGGCCGGGGGGCGGTCACTCGTCGTTCATCCCGCTGGGTACGGGAGGGTCCTCCAGCCGGCCGTGGGGCGGGCGTTCGCGCCAGAGCCGCAGTGCGGTGTCGACCAGGGGGATGCGGTTCAGTCCGGGTACGGCGTCCAGGTCCTGCCAGGCGGCGAAGTCGGTGGAACCGCCGATCTCGTAGCGGAGTTCACCGCCGACCACTTCGCCCTCGTAGACGAGCCGCAGGGCGTGGTGGTCGGTGCGCCGCACGGTCAGCCGGTGCGAGTCCACACCGAGGAGACCGGTCACCTTGATCCGGTAACCGGTCTCCTCCGTCACCTCGCGGCGGACGGTGTCGTACGGATCCTCGCCGTGCTCCATGCCGCCGCCGGGCAGCACCCACTCCGGAGTGCCGTCGGGGGCCGGCGAGCGGGCGAGCAGAAGCTGTCCGTCGCGGACGCACACGGCGTAGGCCGCCACCCTCAAGTTCTCGCGCATGCGCGGACGTTAGCGCGCGATGTCCGGGTTCGCCGGGGAATATTCGGGTGCGGACCAGCGCAGGGGCAGGGCGGCCGGGGTCCACAGGGCCGCGCCGAGGGTGAAGCGGACTCTGCGCTCGCCTCCGTCGGTGAACTCGGTGTGCGCCTCGCCGGTGAGCTGGAGGGTGGTGCCGGTGGTCCAGTCGAGAAAGAGCAGTCCGGCGCGGGGGTCGGTGCGGAGGTTGCCGAGGGTGAGGAACATGGCGTTGCCGGAGTAGTCCGGCCAGGTCAGCTCGCCCGCTGAAGTGACGGTCACGAAGCCGGGGTTGCCGCCGCGGTGACTGACGTCGGCTCCGCCGGGGTGGACCGTGGCCAGGAAGAAGGTGTCGGCGACGCGGATGAACTCCTGCTGTTCCGGGCCGAGTTCGTTCAGCCGGAGCGGGCTGCCCGGCAGACGGTCGGCGACCGTCTCGTACGACTCCCTGCGCTGGATGTATTTGGGGCAGTTGGAGAAGACCTGGTCGGCCTCGACGGCGAAGCCCCTTGCCGTGGGCCGCAGGCGGCCGTTCAGGCGCATGCGCCGGCGGGTCCGGGGGTCGAGGGCGATGGTGCCGAGGTGAGTACCGGGGGCGGTGAGGGCTGTGGTGAGCGGGTCGCCTTCGGCCGTTCCCCCGGCCACCGACATCTGCCTCGGACCCGTCGCCCGTACGAAACCCGGGCTGCCCGTGAGCGCCGACGCCCACACCCGCCCCGTCCCCGGGTCCGCCGCGCCCGCGATCAGCAGGGGCTGCAGCTCCAGGAAGGCCGCCGCGACCGGCTTGATGTCCTGGCCCAGGGAGCGGCCCACGTGGTCGGCCCGGTCGCGGACGCCCATCAGTTCCTGTACGGCGAGCGAACCGGCGTGATAGGTGCCCATGGTTTAGAAGAAGCCGCAGGTCGGAGCGGAGTCGTGCGGGGCGGGGGCGCCGTCCGGGCCGAGCGGGGCGTTGATCTCCAGGCGGATGCCGTCGGGGTCGTGGAAGAAGATGCCGCCCGAGGTGCCGCCCTCCCGGTGGGCGACCACGCCGTCGTAGGCGAAGTCGAACCCGGCGGCCCGCAGCGCGGTCTCGTACGCGCGGACCTGGTCGATCGAGTCCACGGTCAGCGCGAGGTGGTGCAGTCCGGGACGGCCGCTGTCGTACGACCCCCGCGCCTGCTGCCAGAGGGTGACGAGCGGGGCGCCGCCCGGCTCCCCCAGCATCGCCCAGCGCTGGTCGTCCTCCTTGCCCTCGGCGAGGACGGCAAAGCCGAGAAGGTCGCGGTAGAGGGCGAGGGAGCGGTCGAGGTCGGTGACGTTCAGGCCGGTGTGCGCGAGGCGCGGAGCCATGGCGGTTCTCCTTCGGGATTGCTGGGGTCCGGGACATCCAGGATGCCTAACCTTCGTAATTCACGTTAGAGGGTTAGAGTCGAGGGAGTCAACCAGTCACGTACCCTTGAGTGGTTAGAGGAGAAGGAGAGCCCGATGTCCGCCGCCCGCGACCCCCGCCCGCTCACCGGCGAGCCCCTCGCCCTCGACCTGCTCAACACCCGGTGGAACCGGGAGGGCGTGACCCAGGACCTGCTGGACGGCACCGAGGGGCTGGAGGTGTGGCTCGGCGGCAACGGGCTGGCCGGCACCTACCCCGCCGACGCGGCCGTACTGCGTCATCTGCGCCAGGCCCGTGAGGCACTCCGGGCCGCCGTGCACGGCTCACCGGACGAGGCGGCGCCGCTCGTGGACGCCGTACTGGCCCATGGGCGGATCCGGGCCCGGCTGACCGCCGCCGGCCCCGGCGAGGAGCCCGAGTTCGCCGACCCGGCGTGGGGCCCGGCCTGGCTCGCCGCCCGGAACTACCTGGAACTGCTCACCCGGGACCCGGAACGGATCCGCACCTGCGCCGGCGGCGGCTGCATCCTGCACTTCTACGACACGTCCCGGAACGGCACCCGCCGCTGGTGCTCGATGGCCGCGTGCGGCAACCGCGCGAAGGCGTCCCGGCACTACGCGCGCTCGAAGGAGAGCTGATCGAATCATCGGTGGCCTCGGTGCGGGGCGGGGCCCATGGCCGGCGCCCGCCCCTCGGCTCCGCCGGATCAAGGCGCCTCGCCCGACGAGCACGTGGCATGCCGGGCGATCCCCAGCGGCGCCGATGCCGGGCAGGCCCGCTACCGGACGCCCACGCCGCGGCTCCACCGGATCAGGACGCCTCGCCCGACGGGCAGGTGGCATGCCGGGCGATCCCCAGCGGCGCCGATGCCGGGCAGGCCCGCTACCGGACGCCCACGCCGCGGCTCCGCCGGATCAGGGCGCCTCGCCCGACGGGCAGGTGGTGTGCAGGGAGTCGGGCAGAGCCTCGGTGATCCACGCCCGGTCGGCGGCGACCCGGGGGTCTCCCACGGCCCACAGGCTCGCGTGCTGCTGACCCGTGCGGACCGTGACGAGCACGTGCTGTCCCGTGCGCGGGGCCGGCCGCGCTCCGCCGTCCAGCAGGAAGCTCACCTCGGCCGGGCCGTGGGTGGGCTTGTAGGAGTGGGTCACGGTGAGTGTGACCCGGTTCCGGGCCGTCCCCTGCTCCGGCTCCACCCGGGTCACCGTGCCCTCCACGACCAGCCGGGAGCAGGCGAGTTCGAGCGCCGGGTCGGCGGGCCGGCCACTGTCCGCCCCCCGGACCGGGGCGCTCTTGGCGTCCGAGGTTGCACGCGCGCCGCTGTCGGCGCTGCCCGGGCTGTGCGTCACCATCCAGCCGAACCCGACGACCAGCGCGAACGCGGCAGCACTGGCGAGCGACCCGAGCGCGATCCGCACGGCCCGCCGACGACTGGAGGGGCGGCCGGGACTGGCGGGACTAGCGGGGCCAGTGAGGCGAGTGGGCCTTGGCGGACTTTCCGGCCGACGGTCGGAGAAGCGGCCGGAGCGACTGGGGCCTGGCAGGCTTTCCGGCCGACGGTCGGAGAAGCGGCCGGGGCGGCTGGGGCCTGGCGGACTTTCCGGCCGACGGTCGGAGAAGCGGCCGGGGCGACTCGGGCCTGGCAGGCTTTCCGGCCCGCGGCCGGGGCGAGCGGAGCCCGTCGGACCCTCCGGACGACGGCTGACGCTGCGGGGGCGGCCGGGGCCAGCCGTGCCCGCGGGGGCCTCTCCTTTCGCCTCTCCCTCCGCCGTCCCTTCTGCCTCCCCCTGCGCCGTCCCTTCCGTCTCCCCCGCCCTCACCTCTGTCTCTCCGGTCAACGCCTCGGCCAGCCATGCCAGTTGCGCCTTCAACACGGCCACGTCGGCCTCGGCCGCACGGTGTTCGGCGAGGAAGGCGGGGTCTTGGCGGGCCTCCTCCGGGAGGGGGTCCCCGGTGATGGCGGCCATCAGCGCGTCCATACCGCCGTACTCCCCGACGCCCTCGTGCTCGGCGGTCACGTCACACCACCTCGTCCTCGTGCAGCCGGTCCCGCAGTGCGCGGACCGCCGTGTGGAGCCTGCTCTTGACCGTGCCCTCGGGGACGCCCAGCTCCTCGGCGATGGCCCGCACGGGCAGGTCGGCGAAGAAGCGCAGGACCAGGACCTGGCGCTGGGCGTCGGTCAGCTCGTCCAGCCCCTGGGCGACGGTGAGCGAGAGCAGGCTGGTCTCCTCCCCGGAGGGGTGCGCGGGCTCCCGCAGGGACGCCAGTCGCTCCCCCAGCCGCTCCTGGCGCCGCCTGGCCCGGTGCCAGTCGACGGCGAGGCGGGAGGCGACGACCGCCGCCCACGCCGACACGTCCCGCGGCGCCTCCTGACCGCTCGCGGTCCGCTCCAGCAGCCGCAGCCGGACCTGCTGCACCCCGTCCGGCAGGTCCGACTGCGGCACCCCGCCGAGCGCGAGCACCGCCCGCACCCGGCGTTCCTGGGCCGCGTCCAGCAGCACAAGCCACCCCCCTCACGCGTTTTCTCTACGACGCGCCAGCGGGCGGAAACGTTCGGCGGGGCCCGAGAACACGGTTCAGAGGTGTACGTCACACCGGCGCGCCGAGGCAGCACGGCTTGCGGCACGAGACCGCCGTAGGGCGAATTTCTCCAGCTCAGCAGGGGTGTCGGCGGAGTTCCGCAACCGTTGATCGCAGCGGGGCGTCCCACCCCTCGGGCATGGAACGCAAAAAATTGGACAGGTGGACCGGGGTCGGCCGCATGATGGAAACGCCGCAGACATGCAAGGACACACAGAGGGAGTCGCTGTGAGGGTCGGAATCGTCGGAGCCACCGGTCAGGTCGGCACGGTCATGCGCAGGATCCTCGCGGAGCGGAACTTCCCGGTGACGCAGCTGCGTCTGTTCGCCTCGGCGCGCTCGGCGGGCACCGTGCTGGACGGCGTGACGGTGGAGGACGCGGCGACCGCCGACTACACCGGCCTCGACATCGTCATCTTCTCCGCGGGCGGCGCGACCTCCAAGGCGCTGGCCGAGAAGGTCGCCTCCCAGGGCGCCGTCGTGATCGACAACTCGTCGGCCTGGCGCAAGGACCCCGAGGTCCCGCTGGTGGTCTCCGAGGTGAACCCGCACGCCATCGCCGACCGCCCCAAGGGCATCATCGCCAACCCGAACTGCACCACGATGGCCGCGATGCCGGTCCTGAAGGTGCTGCACGAGGAGGCCGGCCTGGAGGCGCTCGTCGTCGCCACCTACCAGGCGGTGTCCGGCTCGGGCCTCGCGGGCGTGGCGGAGCTGCACGGCCAGGTGCAGAAGGTCGCCGCCGACGCCGACAAGCTCACCCACGACGGCCAGGCCGTCGACTTCCCCGAGCCGAACATCTACAAGCGCCCCATCGCCTTCAACGTGCTCCCCTTCGCCGGCAACCTCGTCGAGGACGGTCTGAACGAGACCGACGAGGAGCAGAAGCTGCGCAACGAGTCCCGCAAGATCCTGGAGATCCCAGGTCTGAAGGTCTCCGGCACCTGCGTCCGCGTCCCGGTCTTCTCCGGCCACTCCCTCCAGGTCAACGCCCGGTTCGCCCGCCCGATCTCCCCCGAGCGCGCGACCGAGCTGCTCGCGGCGGCGCCGGGCGTGGCCCTCTCCGACATCCCGACCCCGCTGCAGGCGGCCGGCCAGGACCCGTCGTACGTCGGCCGCATCCGCCGCGACGAGACGGTGGACAACGGCCTCGCGCTGTTCGTCTCCAACGACAACCTCCGCAAGGGCGCCGCGCTGAACGCGGTCCAGATCGCGGAGCTGGTGGCGGCGGAGCTGTCCGCGAAGTAAGCCACGCGCAGGGCAGGGGCGGTCACGGTCACGTGGCCGCCCCTCACTATGATCCGCTTCTTCGAGCGAGGGGGATCTGGTGGGGATGTTCCGGCGTGGAGTACGGCGTGACGGCGCGGACGTGCCGCGCGACGGGGAGTTCACGTTTCTGTCCGAGGCGGAGGCCGCCCGGCTGCGTGCCTTCGTCCGCGAGGCCTTCGCGGAGCGCGGCATCGAGGTGACGGTCGAACCGGGACGCGTGACCACGGACTCGGGCTGGCGCTTCGGCCTCACCAACCTCGCGGCCGTGTGCCACAACGACAGCCGCGGTCCCCGGCGCTGGCGGACGCTCGTGGACCAGCACGTCGACCGGGTCGTCCGTTCGCTGGACGGCCCGCAGGCGCTCAGGGCGCTGCCGCGCGAACGGCTCCTGGCCCAGCTCTTTCCCCGGTTCATTCCCGGTGGTGATCCCGCGCTCCTGAAGGCCTTCGGGTACGGTCCCCGATCGGTCCCGGGGCTGCTGGAAGTGCTGGCACTCGACCTTCCGGAGACCGTCGAGATGCTGACCGCGGACTCCGTCGCCGAGCTGGGTGAACCCACGGCCCTGCGGGACCGCGCGCTGCAGAACCTGCGGGCCGTCCGTGCCGACCGGCACAAGGTGGTCAGGGACAAGGAGGGCTCCCACGTCGACGTGCTGATGGGCGGCTCGTACTTCATCGCGAGCCTCGCCCTGATCCTCGACGAGGTCGTACACCGCTACACCAAGGACGCATCGGCGCCGGACGGAGTCCTGGTCGCGCTGCCGCACCGGCACCAGCTCGCCTTCCACGTCGTCCGCGGCGGGGACGCGGGCCCCTCGCTGCACACCATGGCCCGGTTCGCCACCGTGGGCTTCGAGCAGTCACCGGGCGCGCTGAGCCCCTCGGTGTTCTGGTGGCGCGAGGGTGAGTTCACCCGGGTCGCGACCGACCAGGCCTGGCCTCCTGGTCCCTAGCCCCGCCGCACCTCGTACAGAAAGCACCCGTACTCCACCGCCCGCACATGCACCACCGCCACCTCCGGGTCGGCGAACGCCTCCGTGAGGGTGGCGGGGAAGCCGGTGTCCACCAGGTGGCCGCCCAGGATGTGGCCGTCGGCGGAGTAGCGGCGCAGGACGCGGTGGGCGTTGGTGAAGGGCAGAACCGCCGGGTTGGCCGGCCCCGGGCAGTCGTCGGCGTGGACGAAGACCGGGCCCTGTTCGTCGTAGGCGCCGGGGCGGGCGCCTGTTTCGGCCGCCCAGCGGCGCAGGGGGGCGTAGGAGACCAGGGCGATCCGCTCGCCCGGCGTGCTGTGGCGCAGGCAGCAGCGCAGCGGGGCGCCGCCCTCCTCGTCGGTGAAGGGGGCCGGGGCGCGGCCCGCGTCGTCGGCGGTCCGCAGCTCCTTCAGCACCCGGGGCGGAATCGGGCGCGGCGTGTATGTCGTCGTCATGGGTCCAGCCTGCGTGCCCGGCCCCGGAGGCACCGGCGGGATGCGGACATCGCGTTCCCCGCGGCTCCCATGGAAGGATGGCGTAACCGACACATAACGAGGAGATGACCGCGTGCCTGGCACAAACCTGACTCGCGAAGAGGCGCAGCAGCGGGCCGAGCTGCTCACCGTTGACTCGTACGAGATCGATCTCGACCTCTCCGGCGCGCAGGAGGGCGGCACCTACCGGTCCGTGACCATGGTGCGCTTCGACGTCGCCCGCGGCGGTGCCGAGTCCTTCATCGACCTGGTGGCGCCCACCGTCCACGAGGTCACCCTGAACGGCGACGCGCTCGACCCCGCCGAGGTCTTCGCGGACTCACGGATCGCGCTGCCGGGGCTGCTGGAGGGCCGCAACTGGCTCCGCGTGGTCGCCGACTGTGCGTACACCAACACCGGCGAGGGACTGCACCGGTTCGTCGACCCCGTCGACGAACAGGCGTACCTCTACACCCAGTTCGAGGTGCCGGACGCCCGCCGGGTCTTTGCCTCGTTCGAGCAGCCGGACCTGAAGGCCACCTTCCAGTTCACCGTGCGGGCGCCCGAGGGCTGGACGGTCGTCTCGAACTCGCCGACGCCCGAGCCGAAGGGCAACGTCTGGATCTTCGAGCCGACCCCGCGCATCTCGTCGTACATCACCGCGCTGATCGTCGGCCCGTACCACTCCGTGCACAGCGTGTACGAGAAGGACGGCCAGAGCGTGCCGCTCGGCATCTACTGCCGCCCCTCGCTCGCCGAGTTCCTGGACTCGGACGCGATCTTCGAGGTGACCCGGCAGGGCTTCGACTGGTTCCAGGAGAAGTTCGACTACGCGTACCCCTTCGCGAAGTACGACCAGCTGTTCGTGCCGGAGTTCAACGCGGGCGCGATGGAGAACGCCGGTGCCGTCACCATCCGGGACCAGTACGTCTTCCGGTCCAAGGTGACCGACGCGGCGTACGAGGTGCGGGCGGAGACGATCCTGCACGAGCTGGCCCACATGTGGTTCGGCGACCTCGTCACCATGGAGTGGTGGAACGACCTGTGGCTGAACGAGTCGTTCGCCACCTACACCTCCATCGCCTGCCAGGCCGCCGCGCCCGGCTCGCGCTGGCCGCACTCGTGGACGACGTTCGCCAACTCCATGAAGACCTGGGCGTACCGGCAGGACCAGCTGCCGTCGACGCACCCGATCATGGCGGACATCCGTGACCTGGACGACGTCCTCGTCAACTTCGACGGCATCACGTACGCCAAGGGTGCCTCCGTCCTCAAGCAGCTCGTCGCGTACGTCGGCGAGGACGAGTTCTTCAAGGGCGTGCAGGCGTACTTCAAGGCGCACGCGTTCGGCAACACCCGCCTGTCCGACCTGCTGGGCGCGCTGGAGGAGACCTCCGGGCGCGACCTGAAGACCTGGTCGAAGAAGTGGCTGGAGACGGCCGGCATCAACATCCTGCGCCCGGAGATCGCCACGGACGCCGACGGTGTCGTCACCTCCTTCGCGGTCCGCCAGGAGGCCCCGGCGCTGCCCGCCGGCGCCAAGGGCGAGCCGGTGCTGCGTCCGCACCGCATCGCGATCGGCGTGTACGACCTCGACGCCGCGAGCGGCAAGCTGGTGCGCACGGACCGGATCGAGCTGGACGTCGACGGCGAGCTGACGGCCGTACCGCAGCTGACGGGCCGGGCGCGCCCCGCCGTCGTCCTGCTGAACGACGACGACCTGTCGTACGCCAAGGTCCGCCTCGACGAGGACTCGCTGAAGACGGTCACCGAACACCTCGGCGACTTCGAGCAGTCCCTGCCGCGCGCGCTGTGCTGGGCGTCGGCCTGGGACATGACGCGGGACGCGGAGCTGGCGACCCGCGACTACCTGTCCCTGGTCCTGTCGGGCATCGGCAAGGAGTCGGACATCGGTGTCGTGCAGTCGCTGCACCGCCAGGTGAAGCTGGCGATCGACCTGTACGCCGACCCCACCGCCCGCGAGTCCCTGCTGACCCGCTGGACCGACGCCACGCTGGCGCACCTGCGGGCCGCCGAGCCGGCGAGCGACCACCAGCTGGCCTGGGCCCGTGCCTTCGCGGCGACGGCCCGTACGCCCGAGCAGCTGGACCTGCTGGAGGCGCTGCTGGAGGGCACGCACACCGTCGAGGGCCTGGCCGTGGACACCGAGCTGCGCTGGGCGTTCGTGGAGCGGCTGGCGGCGGTCGGGCGCTTCGACGAGGCGGAGATCGCGGCCGAGTACGAGCGGGACAAGACCGCGGCCGGTGAGCGGCACGCGGCCACCGCCCGCGCGGCCCGCCCGACGGAGGAGGCCAAGGCGGAGGCCTGGTCCTCGGTGATCGACTCCGACAAGCTGCC
The DNA here is from genome assembly GCF_027625935.1 of Streptomyces camelliae. Lineage (NCBI taxonomy): Bacteria > Bacillati > Actinomycetota > Actinomycetes > Kitasatosporales > Streptomycetaceae > Streptomyces > Streptomyces camelliae. The sequence continues at coordinate 6,051,671 of NZ_CP115300.1, read as the reverse complement.
GAACGCCGTGCAGGAGGCCGTGATCGGCGGCTTCGTGCAGACCGACCAGCGTGAGCTGCTGGCGCCGTACGCGGACAGGTACTTCGAGGTCCTCAAGGGCGTCTGGGACTCCCGTTCGCACGAGATGGCCCAGCAGATCGCCGTCGGCCTCTACCCGTCGGTCCAGGTCTTCGAGGCGACCCTCGCCAAGACCGACACCTGGCTCGCCACGGCCGACCCGAACGCGGCCCTGCGCCGCCTCGTCTCCGAGTCCCGCGCGGGCGTGGAGCGGGCGCTGCGGGCGCAGGCGGCGGATGCGGCGGCGGCCGGGTAAGCACCGCTCACCGATACGGCGACGAGGGCGCCCGGCATGTGTGCCGGGCGCCCTCGGCCTTGCTCGGCTACCGCTGGTCCCGTACGCGTGCCGCGAAGCGCAGGGCCACTTCCCGCCATGTCGGGGCGGCAGCCGGATCCTCCAGCACCGCGCGGCGGTACAGCTCCGCCGGATCCACTCCGTAACGCTCCAGCCGGCCGGCGGGCCAGTGGGGAATGCGGTCCGGGCCGATCTCGGGGTGGAACTGCACCCCCCAGGCCGCTTGCCCGACCCGGAAGGCCTGGTAGGGGCACCGCTCGCTGCTGGCCAGCCACCGGGCCCCGTCGGGCAGCCGTACGATCGCGTCGACGTGGTTCTCCATCGCCGTCGGCCGGGTGGGCAGCCCGGCGAACAGCGGGTCCTGCGCCGCGTCCGGCAGCAGCGTCAGCGCGGTGCTCCCGAACTCGGGTTCGCCGTGCTCCGCCGCCACCCTTCCGCCCGCCACCTGCGCGAGCATCTGTCCGCCGAGACAGATCCCGAACACGGGCACGTTCCGGTCCAGGGCCTGGCTCATCAAGGCCCGGACCGCCGGCAGCCACGGCGCCCGCTCGTCGTCGTCCGGCAAGTACGCACCGCCCAGCACGATCAGCGCGTCATGTGCCAGCCGGGCCGGCAAGGCCTCCCCCACGTCCCCCCGGACCACCTCGACCCGGACCCCGCCCTCGGCCAGCCAGTCACCCCACCGCTCAGGACCCCCGTACGGGGTGTTCTGCACCACCAGCGCCGTGACCGCACTCTCCATGGCTCGATCCCCCTTCACCCGCACCGCCCGGCGGTCCTGTCCGCCGTCCAGACCGTTGTCTTCCCTACGGCCGCGCATCCGAGTCGACACCTGAGCGCCCGTCGGCCGCCGCCTCCCGAAGCGCCCCCAGCACCCGGCTCACCGCCCGCCCCGTCTCCCCGCCCCTGCGGACCGCCGCCGTCACATGCCGCACCGGGCCGTCCGCTCCCAGGTCCCGCAGCACCACCCCGGCACGTCGCCCCGCCGCCATCCGCGGGACCAGGGCCACGCCCATGCCCGCCTCGACCATGGCGAGGATGGCGGTCCAGCCGGAGGCCGAGTGGCCCTGGTGGGGGCTGAAGCCGGCGGACTCGCAGGCGCGGCGGGTGATGTCGGACCAGGGGCCGCTGCCGCCGAAGATCCAGGGTTCGGCGGCCAGGTCGGTCAGGGACAGGGCCGGCGTGCGCGCGAGCGGGTGGCCGGGGGGCAGGGCCACGTCCAGGGGGTCGGCCAGCAGCGGGACTTGGGTGAAGCGGGGGTCGGCCGCGCTGGGGGCCGACGCCGCCAGGGACAGGGCCACGTCCACGTCGCCCGCGGTCAGGAGGTCGTAGGCCTCGGCCGCCTCCGCCTCCCGTACCCGGACGGTCACCCCTGGGTGCGCCTCCCGCAGGGCCCGTACGGCCGGTACGACGAGGGCGGGGACCGAGGTCGAGAAGGCGCCGACCCGGACCTCTCCCGCCTCCCCCTCGGTGTACGCCGCCAACGCGGCCTCCGCACGCTCCAGTTGCTCGAAGAGCGGCTCCGTGTGGGTCAGCACCAGGCGCGCCGCGTCGGTGAGACGTACCCGGCGGCCCCGGGCCTCCAGCAGGGGGACGCCGAGTTGCCGGGCGAGGTTGGTGAGCTGCTGGGAGACCGCGGACGGGGTCATGTGCAGGGCCTCGGCCGTCGCGGTCACCGTCTCGCGCTCGCGCAGGGTGCGCAGGATCTGCAGCTTCCGGATGTCCCACTCGGCCATGCCGGAAAGCTACACGTCAGCGCCGTGACCCCGCGCCCAGCACCACCCCTCCCAGGATCAGCGCCATCGACAGCAGCTGCGGCCAGGTCGTCCGCTCGCCCAGGACGAGCCAGGACAGGACGGCCACGCAGACCGGCTGAAGGTAGTAGACGACGCCCGCGCGGGTCGCGCCGATCAGGGCGATGGCCTTGTTCCAGGCGAAGAAGGCCACCGCCGAGGAGGCCACGCCGACGTAGAGGAGTGGGGCGATCGTGCCGGGGGTCGGGGTGAAGCCGCCCTGCACCGCCAGGCTCGCCGCCTGGGCGGGGAGGAGGAGGACCGTGCCGATGACGAAGGTGGTGAACAGGAAGGCCACACCCGTCAGTTCGGCCGGCGTGCGGCGCAGCAGCGCGCTGTAGCCCGCGAAGCAGCAGGCGGCCGCGATCATCCACAGGCCGCCGGCCGAGAAACGCGCGGCGCCGCCCACCAGCAGTGCCACGCCCGCGCAGGCGATCAGCAGCCCGGTGGTGCGCCGCGCGCCGAGCCGTACGCCGCCCAGCCGTTCGAACGCCGCCATCAGCACCGGCGAGGCGGCCATGATCATGCCCATGGTGGCGGCGGAGGTGGTGAGGCCGGCCTGGTTGACGAGCGTGTTGTAGACGGCCACGCCGAGGAGGGAGGCGAGGACGACATGGCGGGCGTGCCGGCGGAACAGCGCCCGCTGCCGCCAGGCCTGCCGGGCGCCGAACGGCGCCACGGCGGCCGACGCGATCACCCAGCGCCAGAAGGCGTGCTGGACGGGCGGGACGCTGTCGTGCAGGCCTCGGGAGGTGACGAAGCTGCCGGACCAGACGACCGTCGCCACGGCCGCACAGGCGAGGCCGAGCAGAGGGGCGACGGCGGTCGGGGGGCGGGTGGTGGTCCGGTCCAGGGTGGCTGTCACTCGGGTCCTTTCGGCGGGAGCGGATGCGTGCTCCTACCGTCGCAGCGAGTGATCTTCCAGGTCCATCGAAACTTTACGACCATTCTCTTCAGAGAAACTGAACGATCGGCCGACGCCCCTACCGCCCGCCACCGCCCCTCCCCCGAGCTGTCCCCCCAGCGTCGCCCCGAACGCCAGCGCCATCCCCGCCACCTGCACCGGGGTCAGCGACTGTCCGAGCGCCGCCCAGCCGACGACGGCCGCGGTCAGCGGGGACAGCGGGCCGAGGAAGGCGACCTGGGTGGCGCGGAGCCGGCCGATGCCGCGGAACCAGAGCCAGTACGCCACCGCCGTGTTGGCCAGCGCCAGGTAGACATAGCCGCCCACGGCTCGGCCGTCCAGGGCCGGCGGGGCGCCCTCCGCCAGGAATGCGACCGGCGCGATGAGCAGGCCGCCGGCGGTGAGCTGCCAGCCGGTGAGGGCGAGCGGGCCGACGCCGTCCGGGCGGCCCCACCGCTTGGTCAGCACCGTACCGGCGGCCATCGAGGCGGTGGAGGCCACGGCCGCGAGCACGCCTGTCGCGTCGAGGGCTCCGGCTCCCTGGAGGACGACGAGGCTGACGCCGAGTGCGGCCACGGCACCGGTGACCAGCGTGCGCGCGGCCGGCCGCTGCCCCAGCAGCAGCGCCGAGAGGCCTACGACGAACAGCGGCTGGACCGAGCCGACGACCGCGGCCATCCCGCCGGGCAGCCGGTACGCCGAGACGAACAGCAGCGGGAAGAAGGCGCCGATGTTCAGCGCGCCGAGCACCAGCGCCCTCCACCACCAGGCGCCCTTCGGCAGCACCCGGGTGACGGCGAGCAGTAGCAGGCCGGCGGGCAGGGCGCGGGTCAGGGCCGTGAACAGCGGGCGGTCCGGCGGGAGGAACTCGGTGGTGACCGCGTAGGTGGTGCCCCAGGAGACGGGGGCGAGGGCGGTGAGCGCGATGGTGGCTGCGGAGCGTTTCACGGCCGGGATCCTTCGGGGACGGGGGTGGCTTCGAGGGTTGTCGCAGGGGTGAGCGGAGCACGGCCGCCGGTCACCGTCACCGTCACCGTCACCGGCAGCGGCCGTACCGCCTCCGCCGGGAGCCGGTGCTCCACCCGGATCAGGAGCGTGGCGGCGAGCGCCGACGTCAGGACGAGGACCGCCCACGGAGCCCGGCCGTCCAGCGCGAGCAGGGCCGTGAACAGGGACGGCGCCACCGCCTTCGCCAGCGACCAGGACATCTGGTAGGCCGCCAGATACCGGCCGCGTACTGCCCCGGGCGCCGCCGAGACGGCCAGCACCTCGGCGGCGGGGCTGTGGATCAGCTCGCCGAGGGTGTAGACGACGGCCACGGCGGCCAGGGCCGTGCCGAGGACCGCGGCCGAGCCCGGCCGCAGCGTGCCGAGCACGATCTGTGCGGCGAACGCGGCCGCGAACAGGGAGCCGCCCAGCGCCGCCGCCCGGGTGCGCCGGGCACCCGTACGCCGGACCCGCGCGCCGACGGCGACACCGGCCACCGCGCACAGCAGGGTGTTCAGGGTGAACGCGGCACCGGTGAGCACCGCGGGCCCGCGCAGCCACTCCACCATGAACAGCGGGAAGAGCACCGAGAGGGCCGAATAGTTCAGCGCGTTCAGGAAGTTGGCGCCGGTGACGACCAGGAAGGGCCGGTCGGCGAGGACCAGCCGGTAGCCCGCGCCCGCCCGGCGCACGGTGGTGGCTCCACCCGCCGTGCGCACCGGCCGCAGCGGGCGCAGCAGCAGTGCCGCGAGTGCGAAGGCGAGGGCGTTGCCCCAGGCCGCGTAGGTGTAACCGGTGCTGCCCGCAAGGGAGATGACCAGCGTGGCCAGCAGTGCGCCGGCGCCGCTGCCGGCGTTCTGCAGCGCGCGTGTCGCCGCCTGCAGCCGGTCCCGGCCGGCCCCGCGCGCCACTTCGCCGATCAGGGACTGCTGGGCGGCGGGGAAGGCCCGGTCGGCCGCTGCGGTGACCAGGGCCACGGCGGCGAAGGCGGGGAGGGAGTGGGCGAAGGGATAGAGGGCGAAACCGGCGACCCGAACGCCGTAGAGCACGTGGAGCACCCGCTTCGCACCGTACCGGTCCACCGCCGTCCCGGCGAGCGGCAGTACGGCTATGCCCGCGAGGCCGGTGGCGGTGAGCACGGCGCCGACGACCGGGAAGGACAGTCCGGTCACGGCGTGGAAGAAGACCAGCGTGAACGGCACGTACATGCCGGTGCCGACGCCGTTGACCGCGGCGGTGACGGGCAGCACCCACTCCGCCGGGAGCTGTCGCTGTCTCTTCATCTGCCGACCCCCTGTAAGTAGCTTGGCGGGAACTAGCTTAGCTCTAAGCTACTTTTTTACAAGCTACTTTCCGCAAAGCTACTTTCTTGCGAGTGATCGGCCGCCGCGCGATACTCGGCGCATGACCGAAGACCGCCCTCAGCACAGGGATCCCGTCGACGCGATCATCGATCAGTGGGCGGCCGTCCGGCCCGACCTCGACACCAAGGCGATGGAGGTCTTCGGGCGGATCTACCGCCTCTCCCGCACCATGGGCGACCGCATGGAGAAGGCGTACCAGCCGTACGGCGTCTCACGCGGCGAGTTCGACGTGCTGGCGACCCTGCGCCGGGCCGGTGAGCCGTACACCCTCTCCCCGCGCCAGCTGTCGGCCACCCTCATGCTCACCACCGGCGGCATGACCGGCCGCCTCGACAAACTGGAGAAGGCCGGCCTGCTCCGCCGCTCCCCCGACCCCCACGACCGCCGCGGCCTCCAGGTGACCCTCACCGACAAGGGCCTGGACATCATCGACCAGGCGGTCGGCGCGGGTCTCGCGGTCCAGACGCAGGCACTGGCCTCCATGGACGCCGAACAGGCCGACCAACTGGCCGACCTGCTGCGGGAGTTGCTCCGGGAGTCCGACTAGACACCCGCCTGCGCCGTCAGTGCCGTCTCGATCTGCGCCGCGTCGGCCGAGTCCGCCGCCCAGGCCGCGTAGCCGTCGGGGCGCACCAGCACGGTCGTACGGCGTCCGCTCGCCCAGTGGGCCACGGTCAGCCGGCCGGCGCGGCCCGGTCCCGTCTCGTACGGCTCCGGGGTGAGCAGCACGAACCGGCCGCCGCGCAGGGCCTCGTAGAGGCGGCCGCCGCCGGCGAGGGCGACGTCCGGGACGCGGGTGCCGGTGAGGCGGTGGGCGCCGCGGGGCGCGGGGTAGCGGTAGCCGATGCCGGTGACCTGGGCGGCGACGGCGCGGCGGGCCGGGCCGACGGCGTTCAGGAACGCGGTGAGCGCGGCGCGCGCCGCGAGCGTCCAGGGGCGCTTGGCCATCGCGAGGCGGACGATCCCGCCGCTGCTGCGCAGTACCGTCCTGCCCACGGGGTGCCGTTCGGCCTGGTAGGTGTCGAGCAGCGCGGGGTCCGCGTGGCCGGCGACGACCGCGGCCAGCTTCCAGCTGAGGTTCGCCGCGTCCTGCAGGCCGGTGTTCATGCCCTGGCCGCCCGCCGGGGTGTGCACGTGGGCGGCGTCTCCGGCCAGGAAGACCCGGCCGACCCGGTAGGCCGGCGCCTGCCGTTCGTCGCTGTGGAAGCGGGACATCCAGCGGGCGTCGTGCATCCCGAAGTCCCGGCCGAGGGCGAGGCGGGTGATCTCCTTGACCTCGGCCAGGTCGAGCGGCTCGCTGTCGGGGACGTCACGGCCGCGGTGCCAGCCGATCACCCGGTGGTAGCCGTCGCCGAACGGTGCGAGGAAGGCGAACGCGTCGCCGACGGCGTTGACGGTGAGCAGGGCCGGCGGCTCCTCGGCGAGCCTGACGTCGGCGAGGACCACGGACCGGATCACCGACGTGCCCGGGAAGGGCAGCCCGATCGCGTCCCGTACGGCGCTGCGCATGCCGTCGGCACCGACGACGTACGCCGCCCGCAGGCTCTCCGTACGCCCCTCGGGCCCGCGCACCTCGACCGTGACTCCGTCCGCGTCCTGGGCGAGCCCGGTCAGCTCGGTCTCGTACCGGAAGTCCGCCCCCGCCTCGACCGCCCGCCGCTTCAGCACCTTCTCGACCTCGTACTGCGGGAGGACGAGGAGGTGGTTGAAGCGGGAGGGGAGAGCGGAGAGGTCGATGCCGAGCCGGCCGAAGAGGCGGAGGCGGTCGAGCGGCCGGCCCACGGCCTCCAGGTCGTCCGCAAGCCCGCGGGCGTCGAGCTGTTCGAGGGTGCGGGCGTGCAGGACGAAGGCGCGGGAGAGGTTGCTGGTCTTGTGGGGGCGCTTTTCGAGGACGGTGACCGGGACGCCGGCGCCGGCGAGGTCACCGGCAAGCAGCAGGCCGGTGGGGCCGGAGCCTACGACGACGACGGTGGCGGGGGTGCCGTTCATGGTGACCTCCTGATACCAACGAATGTTTGCCAACATGTGTTGGTCAACGCTTGTTGGCAACGGTAGAACCGGGTCACGGCGGGAGTCAACACTTGTTGGCCCACGCACGTTGGCCTACGCTCGTTGGCATGAACGGCAGCACGCAGAAGCACCAGGAACCAGGCCAGAGCACATGGGGCGCAGGCCAGGGCACAGGGAGCACAGGCCCGGCGCGGCGCTCCGACGCCACGCGGTCCGCCATTCTCGGCGCCGCCCGCGAGCGGTTCGCCGCAGACGGCTACGAGCGGGCCACCATCCGGGCGATCGCCAAGGACGCGCGCATCGACCCGTCCATGGTGATGCGGTACTTCGGCAGTAAGGAGGGGCTGTTCGCGGCGGCCGTCGCGCTGGATCTGCGGATGCCCGACCTCGGGCAGGTGCCGAGGGAGGAGGTCGGGCGGGCGCTCGTGGGCCACTTCCTCGACCTGTGGGAGGACAACGAGGAGCTGCGGGCCGTCCTGCGGGTAGGTGTCACCAACCAGGCCGGGGCCGAACGGATGCAGGGCATCTTCCGGGACCAGCTGCTGCCGGCGGCCCGGCAGGTGTGCCCGGACCCCGAGCAGGTCCCGGTGCGGGCCGCGCTCTGTGCCGCGCAGGTGCTCGGGCTGGCCCTGACCCGTTACGTGCTGCGGCTGCCGCCGGCGACGGCACTGACCCGAGAGGAACTGGTGGCGTGGCTGGGCCCGACCGTCCAGCGCTATCTGACCGCGCCCAGCCCCTGAACGGGCATGGGACCCGGCCTCCGAACAGGCATGGACCCCCAGCCCCTGAACAGGCACGGACCCAGCCCTGAACAGGCACCGATCCAGCCCTGAACAGGCACGAAAAACGCCGGGGGCGCCTGCTTCACCCCGGTACGGCGGATGCGCGTACCGGCGGGAGGGCAGGCGCCCCCGGCGGAAGAACCCGGGTGCGGTCAGGCCTTGGCGTCGGCCTTCGCCTTGGCGCCGGTGGCGGTGGGCTTGACGGTCCTGATCTTGGACTTGTCCAGTGCCATCACCAGACCGGCGATGACGGCGAACAGGGCGAGCGGGATCAGCACATAGAGGCCCAGCGTCTGGATGACGCTCAGGCCCTTGCCGGGGTCGTCACCGTCGTCGCGGGTCAGCGCGAGCGCGGGGGACGACATGAGCAGCATCATCAGCGTCGTACCGGCGGCCAGGGCGCCGGCGCGCAGGGCGTTCTTCTTGTCCACGATCTCAAGTTAGCGAACCACCCGGACGGCCGCGCGCCCGGGGTCCCATACGCCCCGCTCACCCGTCCCTGACCTGCGCGAAAACGGAGAGCAACGCGCGCATTCGGGGGGCGGCCGTCAGGTCCTCCAGCGGCACCGGGCGGCCCTCGCTGTCCGCGATCGGCTGCCGCCAGTTCGGGTACTGGTCCCAGGTGCCCGGCAGGTTCTGCGGGCGGCGGTCGCCGACGCCGTCCGGGAGCCAGATCCCGATCAGCCGGGCCGGGGTACGCAGCAGGAAGCGGTGGACTGCGCGGATCTCCTCCTCCTCGTCGGAGCCGGGCGGTCCGGCCGCCGGCCGGTCCAGCAGACCGAGGCTGCCGAGCAGGGCGAGCCACTCGGCGGTGTCGGCGTCGGCCTCCGCCCGCTCCTCGGCGGCCGGGCGGGCGAGCAGGCCCAGGCGGTCGCGCAGGCCGACGTGTTCGCCGGTGAGGCGGGCGGCGGTGGGCGGGAGGTCATGGGTGGTGGCGGTGGCCAGGCAGTCGGCGCGCCAGCGCTCGGGCGGCAGCGGGCGGCCGTCGCCCTCCCAGTCCCGTTCGAACCACAGCACCGAGGTGCCGAGCACCCCGCGCCGCTGCAGGGTCTCGCGCACGCCCGGCTCGACGGTGCCCAGGTCCTCGCCGATGACGACGGCCCCGGCACGGTCGGCCTCCAGGGCGAGGATCGCGAGCATGGCGTCGGCGTCGTAACGGACGTACGTGCCCTCCGTGGGCGCGCTGCCCCGGGGCACCCACCACAGCCGGAACAGGCCCATGACGTGGTCGATGCGCAGGGCGCCGGCGTAGCGGAAGAGGGCGCGCAGCAGTTCGCGGTAGGGGGCGTGGCCGGTGGCGGCGAGCCGGTCGGGGCGCCAGGGCGGCAGGCCCCAGTCCTGGCCGCGGGCGTTGAAGGCGTCGGGCGGGGCGCCGACGGACATGCCGGCGGCGAAGACGTCCTGCTGCGCCCAGGCGTCGGCGCCCTGCGGATGCACGCCGACGGCGAGGTCGTGCACGATCCCGACCGCCATCCCGGCCTCCGCCGCGACCCGCTGGGCGGTGCGCAGCTGGCCGTCGGTGAGCCAGGCGAGGCGGGTGTGGAACTCGACCCGGTCGGCGAGGTCCGCGCGGGCCCGAGCGGTCGCGGCCGAGCGGGGGTCGCGCAGCCCGTCCGGCCAGGCGTGCCAGTCGGAGCCGTGGATCTCGGCGAGGGCGTACCAGGTGGCGTGGTCGGTGAGGGCCTGGCCGTGGGCGGCGCGGAAGGCGTCGTAGGCGGCCTGGCGGCCGGGGCCGAGCGGGACGGCCACCACCGCTTCCAGGGCCTCGCGCTTCAGTTCCCACACGGCGTCCCGGTCGATGAGGGCGCCCTTGTCGAGCACGGCGGCGCGCAGCCGTCCGGCCCGCTCCAGCAGCCCGGTCAGCCGCTCGCGGTCCGCGGCGTTCTCGACGTACGCGTACTCGGGGATGTCCTCGATCCGCAGGTGCACGGGGTCGGGGAAGCGGCGGGAGGAGGGGCGGTACGGGGAGGGGTCGGTGGGGGCGCCCGGTACGGCCGCGTGCAACGGGTTGACCTGCACGAATCCGGCGCCGGCGGTCCGCCCGGCCCAGCCGGCCAGCTCGGCCAGGTCACCGAGGTCGCCCATGCCCCAGGAGCGGCGCGAGAGTAGGGAGTACATCTGGACGAGGAGGCCGTGGGAGCGGCCGGCCGGGGTGGGCAGCCGGTCGGGGGCGACGACGAGGTGGACGCGGCCGGTACGTCCGTCGGGGGCGAGGGCGGTCAACCGGTGGACGCCGAGCGGGAGTTCACCGACCCCGTCCCACTCGCGCTCCTCCCCCTGCTCGGTCTCGACGGTGAGCCGGGTGCCGGCGGGCAGTGCGGCGAGGGCGGCGGGTGGCGGGGCGCCGGTCCAGTGGACCAGCGTGGGTGGCAGCAGGCGCTCGCGCAGCTCGCGTTCCCGGGCGGCGAGGGCGGTGCGTACGACGTCCGGGGCGCCCGCGCCGATGTCGGCGCCGAGGGCGGCCAGCGCGGCGGCCACGGCGGAAGCGGGGATCGGGACGGTACGACCGGGGGCGGGGCTGTAGGAGACCGCGACCCCGTGCAGCTCGGCGAGCCGGGCCAGCTGCGGCTCGGCAGGCTCGTCGTGCGCCTCGGTCATCTACAGCCCCGGGCCGAAGGAGTCCGGGACGGGGTCGGACTCGCTGGTCAGCGGGGCGGTCTCGGCGAGCGGGGGTTCGCTGGTCAGGGGCTCGGCGTCGGGCAGCGGCGGTTCGCTGGTGAGCGGTGCCTGGGCGCAGGTGCTCTCCGAGCTGAAGACGCACGCGGGCGCCTCGCCGGTCGCGGCGGCGGGCTCCGCCAGGGGTTTCCACTGGGCCGGGAGCGTCAGTCGGGCCGGTGCGGGCACGGGGGTCTCCTTCGTGTTCGGCAGGCCGGTCGGATGGTGGGGCTTTGAACGGGTTACGGCAGGCCTACCCCGCGACGGCGTCCGCACACCTTGGTTATCAAGGGCAATATGGGTCAACTTGATGCACTCTCTTGACAACAAAACAGGCAAAATGCCGCGCGCAAAAAACAAAGAACATGACGGTCGAGCAAACGAAAACTTGACCTTCCGTGGAAGGAGTCGATACCTTTCCGTCGCGGGTCAAGAGCCCTTAACCGCACGGGGGATGGGGGGTGTGGGGGGTGTGTTTTCCTGTCTTCACGAGCGCCTGCCCCGTGCTTCGAAAGAGAAGGAACGGAAAAAATGAAGCGCAGCGCGCGTATTTCCATGGTCACCGGCATGACGGCGATGATCACTCTCGCCCTGGCTCCCATCGCCGAGGCCAACTGGAGCAGCTCCATCACCGGCGCCAGCGTGGGCTTCGAGTCCCGGCGCTGGTCGGACGAGCTGTACTCGCAAGTCCTCTTCACCGGCTGCACCACCGACGGCTCGAAGAGCACTGACGTGCAGATATGGAACGACATCGCGTTCCAGCCCGACGAGTCCTACGACAACAAGACGTTCACCGCCTGCTTCAGCGGCGGCACCAGCAACGGTGAGTGGACCGACCTGCCGTCCGGCATGCGGGACTACTACTTCCAGATCATGAAGATCGGGGGCTCCACCTTCGGCCCGCAGCTGAGCGTGCGCTCGGTTTCGGTGGACACCACGAAGGCCGACTGACGATGCAACCCGGAGGGATGCCCCGTCGAGGGCATCTCTCCTCGGCCGACAAGTGGCTCGGTGAGACTCGATGAATTTCAGCACCGCCCTGCGCAGCGGAAGCGTACGGTGGGCCGCACTGCCCGTTCTCCTATTGACAGCTCTTTACTATGTCGTCGGTGAAACGGCCCCCCTTTCAAGTTATTACCATTACGCGCCGACCATTGTCGCAGAGCCGCTGAAGACTCTTTATGCACTGGCCTACGCGGTGGCCGCCGCACTGGCCTGCTGGGAGAGCGGCCGCTTGAAAAGCGCACGGGTATGGGCGCTGGCACCGGCCCGGTCGCGCTACCGGATCGCGGCGAATGCCCTCGCTCCGGTGATCGTGCTCGCGTGGCTGGTTCTGCTGCTCCCCGCGGCGGTCTCCCTCGCGCGGTCGGCGACGATGCCCAGCCTCGACAGCCTGCGGCTGCCCCTCGCCGCGATGGTGTTGTGCGTCGCGCACGCCGTCCTCGGATTCGCCGTCGGCTGCTGGGTCCCCCGGATCATCGCCACGCCGATCCTGGCCGTGGCCGACTGGATCGCCGTCGCCTTCACCAGGTCGGTACTGCCCTACTGGCCTCGCCATGTCTCCGGGCAGTTCGGCACCTTCGGTTTCGGAGAGGTGCCCGACTTCGTCACGGTGGCAGTGCCCGTGCTGCTGGCCGGCGGCACAGCCGTCGGGCTGATCATCCTCTGGCTGCCCTACGGATGGCGGGTGCTGCGGATCGCGCTCGCGGCCGTGGTCGCCGTGGGCGGTGCCCTCGGGGCCTACCGCATGTCCGCCGACTGGCCGGCGACGCCGCCCCTCACCACCGGGAACGTGGCGATGACGTGCGCGGGCAGCGCGCCGCGCATGTGTGTACCGGAGTTCAACGCGCCGTATCTGCCCCAGGTCCAGCGCGACACCGCGAAAGCCCTGACGGAGCTGCGGGCAGCCGGGGCGACCTCGGCGCGGCCCCGTCTGATCACCGACGCCTACGTCGACGGACGCCGGCAGAAGCCGTCCACGGACGCGGTGTGGCGCATGATGCTGACCCGTCCGGTGCCGCGGGGTGATGCCGTGTACCAGGTCGTGGTCCGTGCCCTGCATTTCCGCTGCAAGCAGGTCGACGTCCGCACCGCCCACACCGCCTGGTTGTGGGGAGCCGCGAGGACCGGCCAGGAGAAGGCGTACGAGATGCGCCGGGTGCAGGAGGGCCTGGACCCCGTGGCCCGGCAGGTGGAGAAGCAGGTCCGGGCGGATGTCGACCGCGTGCTGGCCGAGCCGCGGGCCGAGCAGGCCGAGTGGATCAGGCGGACGCTCGACACATGCGAGGCGAAGACGTCGTGAGGTGGTGGTTCAAGGCCCGCAAGGGGCACACGCTGCTGCCGCTCTCCCTGGCCGTCTTCGCCGCCGCCCTGTACGCGGTGCAGGACACCACGGTGCTGCTGCCGTCGATCGTCGGCAGCCCCCGGGTCGCGCTGTCCCTGTTCGTCCCCGTGCCGCTGCTCGCCTTCCTGATGGCGATGCTGGAATCACGGCTTCCCGCGGCCGAGACCTCCGGTGTGCGCTCCACGACCCTGCTCGACAACACGCTCGTGATCGCGGTCATGGCCGCGGCGGTGCTGTGCAGCGGTGCCGTCGCCGCCGTGCAGGGAGCGGCCGCTGCCATGACCGGGGGCCGCAACGCCCTGTTCCTGACCGGCCTGATGCTGCTCGGGCGGGCATGGGCCGGCCAGGCGGCGGTGATGTTCCCCGTGGGTTGGCTGGTCACCGTCGTGGTCGTCGGGTTCCGCGGGAACGTCCCGCACGTCTGGACCGTCATCGCGCTGCCCGCGGACGACCCGTTCGCGGCAGGCGCCTCACTGGTGGTGTTCGCCGTCGGCCTCGCCGCCCAGATCCGCTCGTCGAGGAAAACAGCGTGACACTCACACTCGCCAATTGCACCTACGGCTACCGGCGCTGGAGGCAGCCGGTCCTGCGGGACTTCTCCTACGCCCTGCCGGAAGGCCTCACGGTGCTGCTCGGCCCCAACGGTGCCGGCAAGTCCACGCTGCTGAAGCTCGCGGCCTCGGTGACCCGGCCGCAGAAGGGGCAGGTGGCCCTGGACAGCGCGCCGGCGGGCACAGCGGCGTACCGGCGGGCCGTGGCCTGGATGCCGCAGGACATCGTGCCCGTGCCCACGCTCACCGCGCGTGAGTACGTGGCCTACATCGGCTGGCTCAAGGGCATGAACCGCGCCGACGCCTGGAAGCAGGCCCGCAAGGCCCTGTCGCGCGTGGATCTGGCCGACAAGTCCGACGCCCGTACGAGCCGGCTCTCCGGCGGCCAGCTGAGGCGCGTCGGTGTCGCGGGGGCGCTCGTGCACGGAGCCCGGGTCCTGCTGCTCGACGAGCCCACCGCCGGGATGGACCCGTACCAGCGCCGGGTCTTCCGCGACATCCTGCGCGGACTCACCGGCGACGTACGGGTTCTGCTGTCCACGCACGACGTCGCCGACCTCGCGGAAGAGGCGGACCACGTCACGGTCATGCACGGGGGTGCGATCCTGCACCACGGGAACACCGACGCGTTCCTGACCCACACCCCGCCCGGAACCGTCGAAGGACGCGCGGCCGAGGCGGCGTACACCGCACTGCTGAGAAGCCGCGGCGTCGCCGCCTGACCTCGCGTGGGCACCGTCGGGGGGCCGTCCGGGCCACATGTCCACGACATGCGGCCCAGCACGGTGAGGGCGTACGCAGAGGCCCGGATCGTCAGGCTGAGATGCCGTCGATCCGGGCCATGGCATCGTCCGCGCCGTACGGCTGCAAGTAGGGCAGCCAGCGCGGGTCCCTATGCCCGGTGCCGATGATGCGCCAGGCCAGTCCGGTGGGCGGAGCCGGTTTGTGCCGCAGTCGCCAGCCCAGCTCGACGAGGTGGCGGTCGGCCTTGACGTGATTGCAGCGGCGGCAGGACGCCACCACGTTGTCCCAGACGTGTTTGCCCCCGCGACTGCGCGGGATGACGTGGTCGACGCTGGTTGCGACGCCACCGCAGTACATGCACCGGCCCCCGTCGCGGGCGAAGAGCGCACGGCGGGTGAGAGGAACGGGCCCCCGGTAGGGAACCCGTACGAATCGCTTGAGCCGGACCACGCTGGGTGCGGGGACTGTGACGGTCGCGCTGTGCATATAGGCGCCAGATTCCTCCAAGGCGACTGCCTTGTTCTCCAGTACGAGGACGAGCGCGCGGCGGAGCGGTACGACGCCGAGCGGCTCGTACGACGCGTTGAGGACCAGGACATGCGGCACGGGGGCCTCCTTGGGCGTCGGCGGCGCGTGGCTCGCGCCGGGACGATCTGCAGTCAGTCTCCCCTCATGCCTGGTGAACGCGCCACCATGTCCCGGTAACGGGCTGGGAGTGTTTTCGACCACACCCGATACATCCCCAGGCGCACGCCCTGTTCAAGCCAGGGTGAGCCCGGTCTCTCCTGTGCCTCTCCTTGGCGGATCCGGAGGGGTCACACACAATGCCCCGTTAGTGTGGTGGTCATGTCCGTCCGGTGATCTTTTCGTGACCTTGAAAGTCCGTGAACCCCTTGACCGCCCCGCCGGTACGGACCGCGCAGCACCTGGAGGTACCTGCCGTGTCGTCCTTGCCCGTCGTCCTGCTGGCCGCCGGTGCGTCGCCGACCCCCTCTCCCTCGGGGTCGACGGAACCGGCCGTTCCCTCGCTCCAGGACGCTCAGCAGAGCGCGACGAACGCGGCGAGCTGGGTCGAGCAGAACTGGTCGACGTGGCTCGCGATGGGTCTGCAGATCCTGCTGATCGTGGTCATCGCGGTCGCCCTCAGAGCGGTGGTGCGACGGGCGATCACCAAGCTGATCGACCGGATGGCCCGGACCGCGCAGGCCGTGGACGGCACCGCGCTGGGCGGGCTGCTGGTCAACGCCGAGCGGCGCCGGCAGCGGTCGGCGGCGATCGGCTCCGTGCTCCGCTCGGTCGCCAGCTTCCTGATCATGGGTACGGCGGCACTGATGGTGCTGTCCACCTTCAAGATCAACCTGGCCCCGCTGCTGGCGTCGGCCGGTGTGGCCGGCGTGGCGATCGGTTTCGGCGCGCGGAACCTGGTCACGGACTTCCTGTCCGGCGTGTTCATGATCCTGGAGGACCAGTACGGCGTCGGTGACGTGATCGACGCGGGCGTCGCGACCGGCGAGGTGATCGAGGTCGGGCTGCGCGTGACCAAGCTGCGCGGTTCGGACGGCGAGATCTGGTACGTCCGCAACGGCGAGGTCAAGCGCATCGGCAACCTCTCGCAGGGCTGGGCGACGGCCGGGGTCGATGTGACCGTGCGCTCCGGTGAGGACCTGGACAAGGTCAAGGAGACCCTGGACGTGGTCGCCGAACACATGAGCAAGGAAGAGCCCTGGAGCGAGCTGCTGTGGGGCCCGATCGAGATCCTCGGCCTGGACTCGGTGCTGATCGACTCCATGGTCGTCCGGGTCTCGGCGAAGACGATGCCGGGCAAGGCGGTGTCGGTCGAGCGCGAGCTGCGCTGGCGGATCAAGCGGGCCTTCGACGAGGCGCGGATCCGCATCGTGGGCGGTGCGACCTCGGTGGAGGACGCGGAGGACACCCCCGACCCGACGGCGTCGGTCGCGGCCCCGTCGGCCTTCTCCAACGCGGACTCCGCACAGGCGAAGGCGACGGCACCGATCGCTCCGCAGCAGTCGGCTCCGCCCGGGAAGTAGCGGAACGGTTCAGCACGCTCGTTCGAGTGAACAGGTGGGGCATTCCGGCGCGGAGGGCGTCCGGGGTGCCCCATCGTTCTGCCGGGGCGCCCCACGCGGGCTTAGCCTGGCATCAGTGCGACAAGGAGAAGCGATGAGCGCCGAACCGATCATGGAGCCGGTCATGACGCAGGTGGACCCCATCGACCTGTTGAACGCGATCGAAGAGGCGTCGCCGATGCCGATTCGACCCGAATACATCGAGGGGGTGGCCGTCGTGCCGCCGTTCCCGAACGACGATCACAACGACGGCGTCGGAGAGTTGCACTACCAGCTGCGCGCGGCCGGATTCCGCCTCGTGGGCTTTGGCAACGGCTATCGTGCCGCTCATCCCGATGGCACAACCATGGCCCTCCTCGGCCCAGACTTCTACGTCCGCCGACGCAGGCCGACGGATCTCGACAGGGCATACCTCGCGGCCCACGGAGGCTGGTACCCCATCGACATGCTCGCCCTCGCCGGCGAAGTCACCTCCACCAACCACAAGACCGACACCGGCCCCAAGTTCCGCGCCTACGCAGCCGCCGGTGTCCCGGTCTACGTCCTGATCAACCGCCACTCCAAGACGGCCCACTGCTTCACCGACCCCGTCCTCCCCGGTGACGACCCCACCGAGGCCTACTACGCCACCGACACCAAAGTCACCCTCGGCGACCCCCTCCCCCTCCCCGCCCCCTACCCCACCCTCGACACCGCCCCGTTCCTGGACCGCTGAGCCCCTCCCGTCGCTCCCGAGACAACGACTCCGTCGCCTCGGGGGCGTTGTCTATTGACGCCCCCTTCGTCCTGGGCTTACCTTCCTCGCACCGCGATAGGAAACTTTCCTAACAGTGATCTTCCGGCGGCCGGTGATCAAGGCTGGACGCCACGCCCGGGTCACTGGGAAGCTGGGCGGCTGGAGAGGCAGGTGTGGACCCCATGGCAGGAACCGCCGGTACGCCGGGCACCCCGCGCGTCCTGCGCGCCATGAACGACCGCGCCGCCCTGGACCTCCTGCTGGAGCACGGGCCGCTGTCGCGCACCCGGATCGGCAAGCTCACCGGACTGTCCAAGCCCACCGCCTCCCAGCTGCTGGCCCGCCTGGAGGCGGCCGGACTGGTCCGGGTCACCGGCACCAGCGAGGGCCGGCCGGGCCCCAACGCCCAGCTGTACGCGGTCGACCCCGCCGCCGCGTACGCCGCCGGGCTCGACGTCGCCCCGCACCGCATCCGCGCCGCCGTCGCCGACATCACCGGCCGGACCGTGGGCGAGTACGAGCTGCCCACCCCCGGGCGGCATCCCGCGCGTCCCGTCGTCCAGCAGGTCACCGACGCGCTCGACGGGGCGGTGAAGGCGGCCGGGCTCGCGCGGGCCGACGTACACCGGCTCGTCATCGGCACCCCCGGCGCCTTCGACCCCAACACCGGGCGGCTGCGCTACGCCTCCCACCTGCCCGGCTGGCACTCCCCCACGCTGCTGGACGAGCTCGCCGCCGCGCTGCCGATGCCGGTGGAGTACGAGAACGACGTCAACCTCGTCGCCCTCGCCGAACAGCGGCTCGGCGCCGCCAAGGGCCACGGGGACTTCGTGCTGCTGTGGAGCCAGGAGGGTCTCGGCGCCGCCCTGGTCCTCGGCGGCCGGCTGCACCGGGGCTGGACCGGCGGCGCCGGCGAGGTCGGCTTCCTGCCGGTGCCGGGCACGCCCCTGGTGCGCCAGGTGACCAAGGCCAACAGCGGCGGCTACCAGGAGCTGGCCGGCTCCCAGGCCGTGCCCGCGCTGGCCCGCGAGCTCGGCATCACGGACGTACCGCCGGGGCCCCACGCCGAGGCCGCCACCGCACTCGTGGCCCGCGCCGCCGATCACGCCTCCGGCCCCTACCGGGAGCTGCTGGAGACCTACGCGACCCGGCTGGCCACCGGTCTCGCCTCGCTCGTCTCCGTCCTCGACCCCGAACTCGTCGTCCTCAGCGGCTCCATCCTGACAGCCGGCGGCGAGGTGCTGCGCGCCCTCGTCCAGGCCGAGCTGGCGGAACTGGCGGCGGCCCGGCCCCGGCTGGTCGTCGGCGACGTCCACGAACACCCCGTCCTGCGCGGCGCGTTGGAGTCCGCGCTCGGCACCACCCGCGACGAGGTCTTCGACACCTCGCGCTAGAGCGCCCCCCACCCCCCGTTTTCCCGACCCCGTCCCTGGGAGACCTCGTCATGCCCGAAGTCATACCCTCAGCTGCCCGAAAAGCGGCTTTCGCCCTCACCGCCTCCCTCGCCCTGCTCACCACCGCCTGTACGGGGCAGTCCGGCTCCGGCGCCACGGACGACGCCTCGAAGGACACGACGATCAACTTCTGGCACGCCTGGAGCGCGCCGAACGAGGTGCAGGCGGTCAGGAAGCTCGTCGCCGGTTTCGAGAAGGCGCACCCCAACATCCATGTGCACATCGTCGGCGACATGACCGACGACAAGATCAATCAGGCACTGCGCTCCGGCGGCAGCGACGCCCCGGACGTCATCTCCTCCTTCACCACCAACAACGTGGGCAAGTTCTGCTCCTCGGGCGCACTGGTCGATCTCAACCCCTTCTTCAAGAAGTCCGGGATCGATCCCGCCGCGACCTTCCCGAAGACGATGAACGAGTACACCCAGTTCGAGGGCAACCGCTGCACGGTGCCGCTGCTCGGTGACGCGTACGGGCTCTACTACAACAAGACCGCCTTCAAGAAGGCCGGCATCGCCGGACCGCCCAAGACGTGGAGCGAGTTCGAGGCCGACGCCAAGAAGCTGACCGTTCCCGACGGGGATTCCTACAAGCAGCTCGGGTTCATGCCGGACTACCACGGCTGGGAATCCACCACCGAGCACTACTTCGCGCAGTTCTCGCCGACGTACTTCGACAAGAACGGAAAGTCGAACCTCGCCAAGGACCCCGCCTTCGAAAAGGGATTCACCCTGCAGAAGCGGCTCGTGGACGAACTCGGCGGATTCCAGCGGCTGGAGAGGTTCCGGTCGACCCTCGGTGACGAGTGGGGCCCGAAGCACCCCTTCCACACCGGTCAGGTCGCCATGCAGCTCGACGGCGAGTGGCGGCTCGGGATGGCGCTGGCCGCCAAGCCGAGCTTCGACATCGGGGTCGCCCCGCTGCCCGTGCCCGACGACCAGGCCGCGCAGTACGGCAAGGGCTACATCACCGGCACCATCGCGGGTATCGCCGCCACCAGCCACAAGCAGAACGCGGCCTGGGAGCTGGTGAAGTACATGACCACGGACACGGACGCGGTGGTGAACTTCTCCAACGCCATCCACAACGTGCCCTCGACGCTGGCCGCCCTGAAGTCCCCGAAGCTGACGTACGACCCGCGCTTCAAGACGTTCCTGGACATCGCCGCGAACCCGGACTCGACCACCTCTCCGGCGTCCATCAACGGCGGCGTGTATCTCACGACGATCCAGAACTTCGGCTACGACTACGAGAGCGGAAAGGTCACCGACCTCAAGGCGGGCCTGATGAGGACGGCCGCGCAGATCGACACGGACATCGCGCAGGCGAAGTAATGGCCACGATCACCCTTGCGTCGAAGCGCCGCCGGTCTGGCCTCGCTGCGAAGCGGCGGAAAAAGGCACTGCGTACGGCCGCTTTCATGTCACCCTGGTTGATCGGCTTCGCGGTCTTCTTCGCCTATCCGCTGATCTCGACGGTCTATTTCTCCTTCATGCACTACGACGGCTTCAAACCGCCGACGTGGAGCGGGACGAAGAACTGGACGTACGTCTTCGAGCACTACCCCTACTTCTGGCCGGCCCTGCGCAACACCCTGTGGCTGGTGGTGGTCACGGTGACCCTGCGGGTCCTCTTCGGACTGGGCATCGGCCTCCTCATCACGAAGATCAAGACCGGCACGGGTGTCTTCCGCACCCTCTTCTACCTGCCCTACCTGGCCCCGCCGGTGGCGGCCACGATGGCCTTCGCCTTCCTCCTCAACCCCGGTACCGGCCCGGTCAACTCGATCCTGGAGAAGATCGGCATCCCGGCCCCGGGCTGGTTCAACGACCCGAACTGGTCCAAGCCGGCCCTCACTCTCCTCTTCCTGTGGGGCGTGGGCGACCTGATGGTCATCTTCATGGCCGCGCTGCTCGACGTACCGAAGGAGCAGTACGAGGCGGCCGAGCTGGACGGGGCCTCGGCGTGGCAGCGGTTCCGGTTCGTCACGATCCCGAACATCTCGCCGATCATCATGTTCGCGGTGGTCACCGGGGTGATCGCGGCGATGCAGTGCTACACCCAGCCGCTGGTCGCCGGAAAGGTCGCGTCGGGCGTGATCCAGGGCGCGGGCACCATGTTCGAGCCCGGCTACCCCGAGAGGTCGACGCTCACCCTCCCCCAACTCGTCTACAACCTGGGCTTCCAGCGCTTCGACTACGGCTCGGCCTGTGTGGTCGCGCTCGTCCTGTTCGCCCTCTCCATGGCCTTCACCGCGTTCCTGATGCGGCGCCGCGGCGGACTCATCCAGGCAGGTGACTGACAGATGACCCAAGTACTGGACCGGCCGGTGGAGTTGAAGACCCCGGCCTCCCCCGCCGAACGCACGGCCCGCCGCAAGGCGCTCCTGGAATGGATAGCCATCCACTCCCTCGGCATCGCCGCGGCCCTGTTCTTCACCCTCCCCTTCGTCTTCGTCTTCCTGACCTCGCTCATGAGCGACGACCAGGCCCTCAGCCGGGACCTGATCCCGCACACCTGGGAGTGGGCCAACTACCGCAAGGTCTTCGACACCCCGGGCTTCCTGACCTGGTGGAAGAACACCCTGATCTACGCCGGCGCGGGTACGGTCCTCGTGGTCCTGTCCTCGATCCCGGTGGCGTACGCGCTGGCCAAGTTCCGCTTCCGGGGCCGCAATCTGTCGCTCATGCTGGTGATCTCGATGATGATGCTGCCGCCCCAGGTGGTGGTCATCCCGATGTACCTGTTCTGGGCAAAGCAGCTGGACCTGTCCGGCACCCTGTGGCCGCTGATCATCCCGCTCTCATTCGGGGACGCGTTCTCGATCTTCCTCCTCCGCCAGTTCCTGATGACGATCCCCAACGAGTACCTGGACGCGGCGAAGGTGGACGGCTGCGGCGACCTGCGCACCCTGCTGAAAGTCGTCCTCCCGATGGCGAAGCCCGGCATCGCAGCGGTGGCCCTCTTCCAGTTCTTCAACGCCTGGAACGACTACTTCGGCCCCCAGATCTACGCCTCGGAGAACCCGGCCGCCTGGACCCTCAGTTACGGCCTGGAGTCCTTCAAAGGCGCTCACCACACCGACTGGAACCTCACCATGGCCGCGACCGTGCTGGTCATGGCCCCCGTGATCCTCGTGTTCTTCTTCGCCCAGAAGGCGTTCGTGGAAGGCGTCACCCTCACCGGAGTAAAGGGTTGATCTGACTGTGAAACTCACCGTGGTCGGCGGCGGCTCGACCTACACCCCCGAACTCATCGACGGCTTCGCACGGCTCAGGGACACCCTTCCCATCGAGGAACTGGTCCTGGTGGACCCGGACGCCGAGCGCCTCCGCCTGGTCGGCGGCCTGGCCCGCCGTATCTTCGCCAAGCAGGGCCACGACGGCCGTATCGTCACCACCGGCGACCTGGACGCCGGCGTCGAGGGCGCCGACGCCGTCCTGCTCCAGCTGCGCGTCGGCGGCCAGGCGGCCCGGCAGCAGGACGAGACCTGGCCGCTGGAGTGCGGCTGCGTCGGACAGGAGACCACCGGCGCGGGCGGTCTGGCCAAGGCGCTGCGGACGGTACCGGTGGTGCTGGACATCGCCGAACGGGTCCGTCGTACCAACCCGCGTGCGTGGATCGTCGACTTCACCAACCCGGTCGGCATCGTGACCCGTGCCCTGCTCCAGGCCGGGCACCGGGCGGTCGGGCTGTGCAACGTGGCGATCGGCTTCCAGCGCACATTTGCAAACCTGCTGGGTGTGGCCCCGGCCGACGTCCACCTCGGGCACGTCGGCCTCAACCACCTCACCTGGGAGACGGGCGTCCGGCTGGGCGGGCCGGAGGGCGCGGACGTGCTGCCGAGGCTGCTGGCCGAGCACGGCGACGCGATCGCCGGCGACGTCCGCCTGCCCCGCCCCCTGCTGGACCGCCTCGGCGTGGTGCCGTCCTACTACCTGCGCTACTACTACGCCCACGACGAGGTCGTGAACGAGCTGCGCACGAAGCCCTCCCGGGCCGCCGAAGTGGCGCAGATGGAACGGGAGTTGTTGACGATGTACGGCGACCCGGCCCTGGACGAGAAGCCCGCGCTGCTCGCCAAGCGGGGTGGTGCCTTCTACTCGGAGGCGGCCGTGGACCTGGCGGCGGCCCTGCTCGGCGGAGGGGGCAGCCCGTACCAGGTGGTGAACACGCTCAACAAGGGCACGCTCCCCTTCCTCCCCGACGACGCGGTGATCGAGGTCCAGGCGGCGGTGGGCCCGGCCGGCCCCGCCCCGCTGCCCGTCGGCGACCTCGACCCGCTCTTCTCGGGGCTGATCGCGAATGTGACGGCGTACGAGGAGCTGGCCCTGGAGGCGGCGCTGCGCGGCGGCCGCGACCGGGTCTTCCGCGCGCTGCTCGCCCACCCGCTGATCGGCCAGTACGACTACGCCGACCGCCTCACCGACCAGCTGATCGCACACAACCGGGAGCACCTCGCGTGGGCCTGACCTCACCTGTTCCCGCAGCGGTACTCGCCATCGACGCGGGAAACAGCAAGACCGACGTGGCCGTGGTCACCGCCGCCGGGGAGGTCCTGGCCACGGCCCGCGGCGGCGGCTTCCGACCGCCCGTGGTGGGGGTGGCGGCGGCGCTGGAGGCGCTGGCCGACCCGGTGGGGCGGGCCTTCGCCGACGCGGGCGTCACCTCCGTCGCGCATGTCTCGGCCTGCCTCGCCAACGCCGATCTCCCGGTGGAGGAGGAGCGGTTGGCGGCCGCGCTGGAGGCACGCGGGTGGGGCTCGTCGGTGGAGGTCCGCAACGACACCTTCGCGATCCTGCGGGCGGGGGTGGCCGAACCGCGGGGCGTGGCCGTGGTGTGCGGCGCGGGCATCAACTGCGTCGGCATGCGCCCCGACGGCCGTACCGCCCGCTTCCCGGCGCTGGGCCGGATCTCCGGTGACTGGGGCGGGGGTTGGGGCCTGGCGGAGGAGGCCCTGTGGCACGCGGCCCGCGCGGAGGACGGCCGGGGCGGCCCGACGGCCCTGGCCCGGACCCTGCCCGGCCACTTCGGCCTGCCGACGATGTACGCGCTCATCGAGGCCCTGCACCTGGAGCACGTCGACCACGACCGCCGGCACGAACTGACCCCGGTCCTCTTCGCCACGGCCGCCGAGGGCGACCCGGTGGCCCGTGCGATCGTCGCCCGGCTCGCCGAGGAGGTGACGGCGATGGCCACCGTGGCGCTGACCCGCCTGGACCTCCTCGGCGAGGAGACGCCCGTACTGCTCGGCGGCAGCGTCCTGACGGCCGGTCACGCCCTCCTCGACGACGGCATCCGCGACCTGCTGACCACCCGCGCCCCCAAAGCAGGCGTCCACGTCGTGACGGCGAGCCCGGTCCTGGGCGCGGTCCTGCTGGGGCTGGACCGGCTGGGGGCGGACATTCGGGCGCAGGAGCAGGCGCGGGCGTACTGGGAGAGGTAGCGGACCCCGGCGGAACCGAACAGCTGCACAGGGCGTATTCATGGGGGGCGCGCACGGCGCTTCATGTGAGGCGCACACTGCGATCCAATCAAGATCCAGTGAAGGCCGGTGCGGATGCCGGTGCGTGCCGCGATACTGGGCGGCGACGAAGGACCCTGGGGGAGGTCGAGTGACACACCCGCCGAGAAGCAGCACGGCGCCACCACCGGCGGGCCCCGGCATGCCCGCCGCCGCTCCCGGCATCCCCCCGCAGCCCGGCCGTCCGGCGTCCGAGGGCGCCGGTCCCGCCGCGTCCGCCCGTCGGACCGCCTTCGCCGAGGGCGTCGACCGGCTGCGGACCGCGGCCACCACCGAGCCGGGCCGGCTGCGGATCATCGGGGCCGTCCTGGCGCTGCTGGTCGTGGCGTTCGGGGCGAGTGCCGCCTGGCAGGCCGACACGCGTTCGGCCGCCGCCGACGACGTGCTGCACCGCAGCCAGCCGCTGAGCTCCGGCGCGGCCGACATCTACCGCTCGCTCGCCGATGCCAACACGGCCGCCTCCAGCGGGTTCCTGGCCGGCGGCCAGGAGACGGCGGCCTCCCGGGACCGGTACGAGAAGGACATCGACGCGGCCGCCTCCGGCCTGGTGACGGCCGCCGCGAACGCCGAGCCCGGCTCCTCCTCCGAGGCGACGATCGCCAGGCTGAACCGGCTGCTGCCCGAGTACAAGGGACTCGTGGAGCGGGCCCGGACCTACAACCGGCAGGGCTATCCGGTCGGCGGCGCCTATCTGCGCTACGCCAACGAGAAGATGCAGAAGGAGATGCTCCCGGCCGCGGAGGATCTCTACACCACGGAGAACGGGCGGCTCGACGCCGACTACGGCGACGCCACGCCGTACCCCTGGGTCGCGATCGGGCTCGGTGTGCTCGCGCTGGCCGCGCTCGGCTGGGCCCAGCACCGCACCTACCGGCGCACCCACCGTGTCCTCAACCACGGCCTGGTCGCCGCCTCCGCCGCCACCACGGTCGCCCTGCTGTGGCTGGTCGTCGGGCACACGGTGGCCCGCACCGAGCTGAACGGCTCCTACGACCACGGCATCCGCTCGCTGACCGTGCTGCACGACGCCCGGATCGCCTCCCTGAAGGCGCGCGGCAACGAGAACCTGAGCCTGGTGGCGCGCGGCGCCGAGACCGTCACGGTCGACGGGCAGACGTACGACGCCTACTACTACGACTTCGACAAGGACATGGCCGTGCTCGGCAAGGGCCTGGGCCAGGCGGCGACGCTCGCCGACGACCAGGGCGGCAGCGCCCCGGTGAAGGCGGCCGAGAGCAACATGGCGGTGTGGAAGCAGCGGCACACGGCCGCCCGCACCGAGGACGAGAACGGCAACTACGAGCAGGCGCTGGACAAGGTCATCGGCGCCAAGGGCGCCACCGGCGAGTGCTTCGACAGCGTGGACAGCAATCTCGCCCAGGCCATCGGGCATGAGCAGGCGGAGTTCCAGCAGGCCGCTTCCGACGGGCGGGACGCGCTGGCCGGGCTGCCGGCGGGCGTGGCCGTGCTCGCGGTGCTCGGCGCGGCCGGCGCGGTGGCCGGCATCGGGCGCAGACTCTCGGAGTACCGGTGACAGGGGGCAGGACGATGTACGCGAGCCGTGTACGGGCCTCCCTGCGGGGCTGGGGCGGGGTCGGCGCGATGATGGTGGCGTGCGCGCTGGCGCTGGCCTTCGTCCTGCTGCTGCCGTGCACCCAGCGGGCCCCGGACCAGGCGCCGCGCACCGGTCAGCCGGTCGCGGACGGTGTCCAGGCCCGCGCCGGGAGCTGCCAGGACTCCGCGGCGCAGGACCAGACCCTGTCGCCGTCGGGCGCGGACGGGCCGACGATCGACGCGATCAAGGCCCGTACGGGCGAGCGGCGCAAGCTGATCGTCGGCGTCGACCAGAACAGCTACCACTGGGGCTACCGCAACCCGAACACCCAGGGCGCGGAGCTGGAGGGCTTCGACATCGACCTGGTGCACCGGATCGCGCAGGACATCCTCGGCGACCCGGACGCGGTGCAGTTCAAGGCGATCCCGACCAGCCAGCGCATCTCCGCGATCCAGGACGGCCGGGTGGACATGGTCGTCCGGACGATGACGATCACCTGCGGCCGGCTCTCCCAAGTCGCCTTCTCGGCGCCCTACTTCAAGACCGGCCAGCAGGTCCTCGCGCCCAAGTCGTCGTCGATCACCGGCTACAACTCCACGCTGGCCGGGAAGAAGGTCTGCACGGCGGCCGGTTCGACGGCGTACACCAAGCTTGACGCCGACAAGAAGGCCGGCACCCTGCCCGCCACGACCGACATCTCCACCACCGTGCCGAACCAGCTGGACTGCCTGGTCCGGCTGCAACTCGGCGAGGTGGACGCGGTGGTGACGGACGGCGCGCTCGCCGCCAGCCAGGCCGCGCAGGACCCGACCGTCGAACTGAAGGGCGGGGCGTTCACCACCGAGTACTACGGCGTGGCGATGAAGAAGGACGCCTCCGATCTGGTACGCCGGGTCAACCGCGTCCTGGTGGACTACCGCGCGAGCGGCTGGCAGCAGTCGTACGACACCTGGCTGTCGGCGACACTCGGAAAGGACTCGGCGGCCTCCGAGCCGCCCGCACCGCGCTATCTGCGGACCAGTTGAACCCACACGGCATCGGAACACATGGAATACCGGGAACGAAGCGAGAGGTGATCGATGGGCGTCACGGACCCCGCCGGGCCGGTGATGGACCGGGACGAGGTGGACCGTGCGCTGGCGCGGCTCGGCCAGGAGCACGAGGCGATCGAGACCTCGCTGCTGGCCCTCCAGGACCACGCGGGCCGCAGACTCCTCGAAGGCGCCGCGCTGACCGGTGTGACCAGGGAACGCTGGCAGACCACCGAGGCCCGGATCACCCTGCTGTGGACGTACTTCGACGCCTACACCGCCGCGCTGCGCGGTGCCCGTGAGATCCGGGCCCGGCGCCGCTGGTCCAGCCGCGAGGACCTGACGGAGCTGACCGGGCTGCTGCGCGGTGACGCGGTGACCGTCGCCGGCAGCGAGGTCGGCAGGCTCAGCGAGACCTTCTCGCTGGCCACCCTGGTGGACCGGATGAACGAGCTGTACGCGACGAGCCTGGACCTGGTCGTCGCCGCCGACGCGGTGTGGTCGGCGCTGCCCGCCCGGATCGATTTACTCGCCGCCGAGCTCCAGCGCACCCGCACGCTCGCGCACTCCGTCGGCGTACGCCCCGGCGAGCACCCGGCGGGCGACGACCTGGAGCGGATCACCCGCACCCTGACCAAGCTGCGCGAGGACGTCGTCTCCGACCCGCTCGCGTTCTGGGTGCCGGCCGAGGGCAGTTCGGCGCCCGGCGGCGGCCGGCCGGACACCACGGTGTACGACCGTGAGGCGCGCGCCCTGGAGGACGTGCGCCGGGAGATCGACGCCGTGCTGACGGTCCGGCAGGACGCCGAGCAGCGGCTGATCCGGCTGCGGGACGTGCTCTCGCGCGCCGACCGCACCCTCGCCGAGGCCCGCACCGCGCGCGGCGAGGTGCTGGCGAAGATCGCCGCGACCGAGGTGCCGGTGGTCAGCGGCCCGCCGACCGCGCTCCAGGAGCAGCTCGCGGCGGCCGCCGAGTACCGCAGGCAGGCGCAGTGGCACCGGCTCTCCCCGCTGCTGGAGTCGCTGGAGGAGAAGGCCGAGGACGAACTGCTGCGCGCCCGCGAGTCGTTGACCGCCGTCACCGCGCCGCTCGCGGTCCGCGCCGAGCTGCGCGGCCGGCTCGACGCGTACAAGGCGAAGGTGGCCCGGCACGGGCTGGCCGAGGACCCGTTCCTGGTCGAGCGGTACGACGCGGCCCGGCGCATGCTGTGGAGCGCGCCCTGCGATCTGCGGGTGGCCGAGCAGGCCGTGCTGCGCTACCAGCAGCTGGCGGCCGATCTGCTCGCCGGGCAGGGCGCGCCTGAGGACCGTAAGGGGGACCAGTCATGAGTCAGCCGGGGCAGAGCTGTCAGCGGCCGGGCTGCGAGGGGACGTACGAGGACGTCGGCGGCGGTGAGCTGTACTGCGACACGTGCGGTCTCGCGCCGGTCGTCTCGGCGAGCGGCATGGTGGGCTCGACGCCGACCGGGATCACCAAGGGCGCGGTGGAGAGCGGCGGTTCGCGGTCCTCCTCCCAGTCCGCCAGGTCGCGCCGCTCGGTGTCCGGGCGGCTGTCGCGGTCCGCGTCGGGGCGGTCCACCAGCCGTTCGGTGTCGGTGCGCAGCTCCGGTTCGTCGTCGGGGGCGTCGGCGCGCGGGCGGCTCGGCGCCGGGCTGGTGAGCGTGCCGGGGGTGCCGCGGCCGGACCCGCGCGCGATGGTGCTGGAGAACCCGGAGGTGCCGGAGCGCAAGCGGTTCTGCTCGCGCTCGGACTGCGGGGCGCCGGTCGGGCGGGCCCGGGGTGAGCGTCCGGGCCGCACGGAAGGTTTCTGCACCAAGTGCGGGCACCCGTACTCCTTCGTGCCGAAGCTGAAGGCCGGGGACGTGGTGCACGGCCAGTACGAGGTCGCGGGCTGTCTCGCGCACGGCGGGCTCGGCTGGATCTACCTCGCCGTGGACCGGGCCGTGTCCGACCGCTGGGTGGTGCTCAAGGGTCTGCTGGACACCGGCGACCAGGACGCCATGGCGGCGGCGATCTCCGAACGGCGCTTCCTCGCGGAGATCGAGCACAGCAACATCGTGCGGATCTACAACTTCGTCGAGCACCTCGACCAGCGCACCGGCTCCCTCGACGGCTACATCGTCATGGAGTACGTCGGCGGCAAGTCCCTGAAGGAGATCGCCAACGCGCGCCGTACGCCGGACGGCCGCCGGGACCCGCTGCCGGTGGAGCAGGCGTGCGCGTACGGCATCGAGGCCCTGGAAGCCCTCGGTCACCTCCACAGCCGCAACCTCCTCTACTGCGACTTCAAGGTCGACAACGCCATCCAGACCGAGGACCAGCTCAAGCTGATCGACATGGGCGCGGTGCGCCGGACGGACGACGAGGAGTCGGCCATCTACGGCACGGTCGGCTACCAGGCGCCGGAGGTCGCCGAGGCCGGCCCGTCGGTGGCGAGCGACCTGTACACGGTGGGCCGCACCCTGGCCGTGCTCACCTTCGACTTCCAGGGCTACACCAACGTCTACGTCGACTCCCTGCCCGACCCCGACACCATCGAGGTCTTCCGCCGCTACGAGTCCTTCTACCGCTTCCTGGTCCGCGCCACCGACCCCGACCCGGCCCGCCGCTTCGGCTCCGCCCAGGAGATGGCCGAGCAGCTCACCGGGGTTCTGCGCGAGGTCGTCTCCCTCCAGACGGGCCAGGCCCGCCCCGCGCTGTCGACCCTGTTCGGCCCCGAGGTGAAGGTCACGGACCGGGAGTTGTTCCCCCGGCTGGACGGGGACGTGTCCCGGCTGGGGGCGCGGGAGGTGCGCAGGTCCGCGCCCGCTGCGCCCGCACTGCCCCCGGCCGCCCTCGTGAAGCCCGTCGACACCCCCGCCGCCGCGCTCGCCCTGCCCGTGCCGCTGGTCGATCCGAGCGACCCCAACGCCGGTTTCCTGGCCGGACTGATGACCTCCGCCCCTGCCGAGCTGATCGCCGCCCTCGACGCGGCGCCGACGCGGACCGTGGAGACCCGGCTGCGGCAGATCCGGGCCCGGCTGGAGAGCGGTGAGCGCCAGAGCGCGCTGATGAGCCTGGCCAAGCTGGACGAGGAACGGCCGGACGACTGGCGGGTGGTGTGGTACCGGGGGCTGGCCGCGCTGGTCACCGGTGACTTCGAGGGCGCCGCGCTCGCCTTCGACGCGATCTACGACGCCTTCCCCGGCGAGGCCGCGCCCAAGCTGGCGCTCGGCCTGTGCGCGGAGGTGCTGGGCCAGCTGGACAACGCGGCCGAGTACTACCGGCTGGTGTGGGCGACCGACCCGAGCTTCGTCAGCGCCGCCTTCGGCCTCGCCCGGGTGCGGCTGGCGGCCGGGGACCGGCACGGGGCCGTACACACCCTGGAGTCGGTGCCGGAGTCCTCCATCCACTTCACGGCCGCCCGCGTCGCCGCCGTACGGGCCCGGCTCAGACACCGTACGGCGAGCGCGGGCGACGTACCGTTCCTGGACGACCTGACCGCCGCCGCCGGACAGGTCGAGGAGCTCGACGCGTACGGCCTGGACCCGGCGCGGCGCGAGCAGTTGGCGGCGGAAGTCCTCGGCTGCGCGCTGGACTGGATACTCTCCGGGGGCCAGGGCACACCGTCGGTCGCCGGCGGACGGGTGCTGCTGGGCAGCGGTCTGGACGAGCGGGGCCTCCGCTTCGGCCTGGAGCGCGCCTACCGCACGCTGGCCCGGCTGGCGCCGGGCGGCGAGGAGAGGATCGAACTGGTGGAACGGGCCAACCGTTACCGCCCCCGGACGTGGGTGTAATCGATGTCGCAGATGCCCCAGCAGGCCGCACTGCCGAAGTGCCCGAGCTGCGCGGAGCCCGTGGAGTCGGGTGACCTCTTCTGCGGAGCCTGCGGGTACGACCTCTCCGTCGTACCCGCGCCGCCGCAGGACCATCCGACGCTCACCATGACCGGTGTCGCCGGGGACGGGGACGACGGCGGAGGCGACGGGGACGGTGTGGCCTGGCCCGCCCCCGAGCAGGAGGGCTCCGCAGCGCCGGACGCGGTGCATCTGCCGAGCGATCTGCCCGGCACGGACTCCGGCGACACGCCCCTGCACGGAAGCGGACACGGGCAGGGACGCGGGCACGGACACGGACACGGACACGGCGCGCAGGATCCGCGGGCCGGTTCCGGGGTGCGCTTCGACCGGCCCGAGGAGCCCGAGGAGTACCCGTTGCAGGCGCCCGACCCGCGGCCGGCCGCCGAACCCGCCGTACCCGAGGAGCCCGCGCAGGTGTGCGTGGCCTGCCGGGCGGGCCGGGTGGACAGCGACGGCTACTGCGAGAACTGCGGGCACGCCCAGCCCCGCGAACGCGACCACGTGGAGCGGGAGTCGGGCCCGGTCGCCGCCGTCAGCGACCGCGGGCTGCGCCACCACCGCAACGAGGACGCCTTCGCCGTCGGCCACACCGCGCTGCCCGACGGCACCCCGGCGGCCGTCGCGATCGTCTGCGACGGCGTCTCCTCGGCCACCCGCCCCGACGACGCCTCGCTGGCCGCCGCCCGGACGGCCGGGGACGCGGTGCTGGCGGCCCTGCCGCGCGGCACGCACCCGCAGGCGGCCCTGCACGAGGCGATCGTCGCCGCCGCGCAGGCCGTCAACGCCCTGGCCGACGAGCCCGCCACGGCCCGCGAGCACGCCCCGCACCAGAACGCCCCGGCCTGCACGATCGTCGGCGCGGTGGTCACCTCCGGGCTGCTGGTGGTCGGCTGGGTCGGCGACAGCCGCGCCTACTGGGTGCCGGACGACCGTACGGCCCCGGCGGCCCGGCTCACCGAGGACGACTCCTGGGCCGCGCAGATGGTCGCCGCCGGGCTGATGAACGAGGCCGAGGCGTACGCCGACGAGCGCGCCCACGCGATCACCGGCTGGCTGGGCGCGGACGCCTACGAACTGGAGCCGCACACCGCGTCCTTCAAACCGGACCGCCCCGGTGTCGTCATCGTGTGCACCGACGGCCTGTGGAACTACGCCGAGACGGCCGGGGAGATGGCCGAGGCGGTGCCCGCGGACGCGGCCGAACGCCCGCTGCACAGCGCCCGGGTGCTGGTCGGTCACGCCCTGGACGGCGGGGGCCACGACAACGTAACAGTGGCCGTCGTACCGTTCCCGATGCCGCCGCAGGGGGCAGGATCGGCCTGAGGGCGCGGGCCGGAGGGGACCGGCCGGGCCCGAGGGGACGGGCTGTCCGTTCACAGTCATGCCCTGCATCAACAGGGTGGTCAAGGGGGATTTGAGTACGTATGGCCAATTTCTCGAAGTCGAGCGTGCCTCAGTTCTCGATGGACGTCTACCAGAACGCGTATCTGCCGGAAGGCGGCCGTGAGGTCAACGCGATCGTCACGGTGACGGCGACCGGCGGGGGCACGATCGGCAGCGCCGTGTCCCAGGTGTATCCGCAGGGCCACGGTCCGTCCGCCGCCGTGGCGCTCATGGTCGACTGCTCCGGCTCGATGGACTACCCGCCGACCAAGATGCGCGGCGCCCGCGACGCCACGGCCGCCGCGATCGACGCCCTGCGCGACGGCACGCACTTCGCGGTGATCGGCGGCACGCACGTGGCCCAGGAGGTCTATCCCGGCGCCGGACGGCTCGCGATCGCCGACGCCACCACCCGCGAACAGGCCAAGCAGGCGCTGCGCAGGCTCAGCGCGGGCGGCGGTACGGCGATCGGGACCTGGCTGCGGCTCGCCGACCGGCTGTTGTCCTCGGCGGACGTCACCATCCGGCACGGCATCCTGCTCACCGACGGCCGCAACGAGCACGAGTCCCCGGAGGATCTGCGGGCAGCGCTGGAGGCGTGTGCCGGACGGTTCACCTGTGACGCCCGCGGGGTGGGCACCGACTGGGAAGTGAAAGAAGTCACAGGGATCGCCTCCGCGCTCCTCGGCACCGCCGACATCGTCGCCGACCCGGCAGGCCTCGCGGCCGACTTCACGCGGATGATGGAGACGGCGATGGGCAAGGAGGTCGCCGACGTCGCCCTGCGGGTGTGGACGCCGGTCGGCACGAGCATCCGGTACGTGAAGCAAGTCGCGCCCACCGTCGAGGACTTGACCGTCCGGCGCACCGAGGCCGGACCGCGCGCCGGCGACTATCCGACCGGCTCCTGGGGCGACGAGTCCCGCGACTACCACGTGTGCGTGGAGGTCCCGCCGGCCGGGATCGGCCAGGAGATGCTGGCCGCGCGGGTGTCGCTGGTCGTGCCACAACCTGGGGGCACCTCCCGCGCGAGCGAAGCCGAGCGTGGGGGAGGATCGGTACAGAACCTCGGCGCGCAGGGCCTCGTACGGGCGGTCTGGACCGACGACATGACGGCCTCCACCTCCATCAATCCCCAAGTCGCCCACTACACCGGGCAGGCCGAACTGGCGCAAGCCATCCAGCAAGGCCTTGACCTTCGCAAAGCGGGCGATTTCGATGGAGCAACGGCCAAACTGGGGCGGGCGGTTCAGCTCGCCAGCGCCTCTGGGAACGCGGATACTGCGAAACTGCTTGCGAAGGTGGTGGACGTGGTCGACGCCGCGACAGGTACTGTGCGGTTGAAGACGAAGGTCGCGGAGGCGGACGAGATGACTCTGGAGACCCGGTCCACAAAGACTGTTCGTGTAAAGAAGTGACCCTGGAAACGTAGGAGAAAGGGAAGCGCCGACATGCCGACCTGCCCGAACGGACACCAGTCGGGTTCCGACGACTGGTGCGAGGTCTGCGGTCACCGCATGGCCGGTGCCGTACCTCCGCCCCCTCCCCCGCCGCCCCCGCCCGCGGGCGGTTACGGCTTCCCGCCGCCCGCCGGGCCCGGCGGCCCCGGTGCCCAGGCCGGCGCACGCCCGCCGGCCGGGTCGGCTCCGGAGCCGGAGCTGTGCCCGCAGTGCCGCACGCCCCGCGAGGGCGGCGCGCCCTTCTGCGAGGAGTGCCGGTGGAACTTCCTGACCAACACGGCCACGTCGTACACCCCGGCCGCCCCGCGCCCGCCCCAGCCCCGTTTCCAGCCGCCGAGCGCGACGTACGGCGGCGGTGACGGGTACGAGTACCAGGGCTCGCGGCCCTCGCAGATGAACCGCCCCGCCGAGCCGATCCCGTCCTTCGGCAGCGAGCCGTCGGGCCCGACCCCGTTCGGCACTGAACGCCCACCGGCCGGCCCGCCGACGACCCCGGGCCCGGGTGGCCCGGGTGGCCCGGGTGGCCCGGGCGGTGCTGGTGGTCCTGGCGGTCCTGGTGGTCCGTCCGGCTTCGGTAGCGGTCCCGGGCAGGGTCCGGGCGGCTTCGGTGCCGGTCCGGGGCAGGGTCCGGGCGGGTTCGGTGGCGGTCCGGGGCAGGGTCCCGGCGCCGGTGGTCCTTCCGGTTCCTCCGGGTTCGGTGGCGGTCCGGGGCAGGGTCCTGGTCAAGGTCCCGGTGGTCCCGGTGGCCCCGCCGGTCCCCCGTCGTTCGGGCGAGAGCCGTCGTCCCGTCCCGGTGGCCCCGCCGGTCCGCCGTCCTTCGGGCGTGAGCCGTCGCCGGCCGGTCCCGGCGCTCCCTTCGGTCGTGAGCCCTCCGCTCCCGGCGCGCCTCAGGGCGGCCCCTCCGGCTTCGGCGGCGACCCGTCGCGTCCGGTGCCTCCGCCGCCCGGGCCGACCCCGCCCGCCGGTCCCGGTGCGGGCCCCGGCGGTGCGCCGCAGGCGTTCCAGCAGTCGGGTCCGTCCGCACCGCCCGCGCCGCCCGCGTTCCCGCGCGAGAGCGGCCGGCCCCCGGTGGGCGGCCCGCCCGGCGGCGGTCCCTCGTTCGGCGGCGGTGACGACGACTGGGTGATCTCCCCGCCGTCGTCCACCGGCCCCGCCGGAGGTCCTGGTGGTCCCGGAGGTCCGGGCGGTCCGGGCGGTCCGGGCGGTGGTTACGGCTACCCGCAGCCCGGCTCGACGCAGGCCCCGCCCCCGCCCGGCCCCGGCTTCCCGCAGCAGCCCGCGGGTCCGGTCACCTGGACGGCGACCATCGGCCCCGACCGCGAGTACTTCATGGCGATGATGCAGCGCTCGGGCCCCGAGGCCGCGGGGCTCAACCTGCCCGCGTACTCACCCGAGCAGCAGCGCACGCTCAGCGGCAACCAGGTCAGCATCGGCCGCCGCCGGCACTCCACCGGCGACACCCCCGACATCGACCTGTCGGTGCCGCCGGAGGACCCGGGCGTCTCGCACCAGCACGCGATGCTGGTCCAGCAGCCGGACGGCAGCTGGGCGGTCGTCGACCAGAACTCGACCAACGGCACCACGGTCAACGGCTCCGACGAGCCTATCCAGCCGTTCGTGCCGGTCCCGCTGCAGGACGGTGACCGGGTGCACGTGGGCGCCTGGACGACGATCACCATCCGCCGGGGCTGAGCCGGTCCGGAGCTGTTCAGGGGAGGGGCCAGACGTACGGCCCCTCCGGGTCGTCCAGCCACGCCCAGGCGTGCTCGCCGCCGACCGTGACGCCGTAGCGCTCGCGCCCCGGCATGCCCTCGCGCTCCCACAGCGCCCCGGCCTCGCGCGGATCGAGGGTGTGCCGGGTCAGGGTGAGCAGGAAGCGGAACGTCTCCTGCTCGCGGACCCGGCCCGGCAGCACGGCGAGCGACACCCCCAGCGGCTCCGGCCTGACCTCGCCGCGCAGCGGGACGAAGTAGGCGGCCGTCGGCAGGAAGCGGCCCTCGGCGTGTGCCGGGTCCCGGACCGTCAGCGCCAGCACGCCGGTCGCCAGCGGGGTGAGGATCCGGGCGCCGGGGCGGCACTGGGCGAGCCAGGCGCGCGGGACCGTGGGCAGCGCGCAGGTGGCGATGATCCGGTCGAAGGGGGCGCGTTCGGGCACCCCGCGCGCGCCGTCGCCGGTGACCACGACGACCGGGCGGTGGCCGGCCGCCTCCAGATGCCGGCGGGCGGACTCGGTGATCTCCGGTTCCAGGTCGATCGTGGTGACGAGGTCGTCGGCGCCGAGCCGGTGGGCCAGCAAGGCCGCGTTCCAGCCGGTGCCGGCGCCGACCTCCAGGACCCGGTTCCCGTCCTCGACGCGCAGCGCGACCAGCATGCGGGCCATCAGGGAGGGCTGGCTGCTGGAGGAGACCAGTTCGCCGTCGCGCAGCCGGGTGGCCAGCGGGGCGTCCGCGTAGGCGCCGCGCACCCAGCGCTCGCGGGCCCGTGGATCGGGGCTCTCGCCCCAGCGGCGTTCGTAACCGCGCGGCCCGGCGACGTAGTAGTACGGCACGAACAGATGCCGGGGCACGGCGGCGAACGCCTCCCGCCACACCGGGGCCTCGTCCCAGATCCCCTCGGCGTCGATCTCCCGCACCAGCCCGGCCCGCGCGTCGGCGGCCAGCGCGTCGGTCTCGGTGTCGTAGGCGCCCATGGCTCCACAGTAGGGGCGGGACGGCCGCGGGGTCCTAAGCCTTGAGTCCTGGGTCACCCGGTCTGAGACGATAGACAGGTACTGCAATTCCCGGGGGACAACCCCCGGACCCCCGGCCGAACAGCCTCGGGGTGGACCGGCAAGAGAAGTGAGGCAATCCAACGTGACCGAGATTCGGCGCGGCACGCTTCAGGAGCAGACCTTCTACGAGCAGGTCGGCGGGGAGGAGACCTTCCGTCGGCTGGTCCACCGTTTCTACGAGGGGGTCGCCGAGGACCCGCTCCTGCGGCCCATGTACCCCGAGGAGGACCTGGGCCCGGCCGAGGAGCGGCTGGCGCTGTTCCTGATGCAGTACTGGGGCGGCCCCACGACATACAGCGAGAACCGCGGCCACCCCCGGCTGCGCATGCGGCACGCCCCGTTCGTGGTGGACCGGGCGGCGCACGACGCGTGGCTGAAGCACATGCGGGCGGCCGTCGACGAGCTCGGGCTGTCCGAGGAGCACGAGCGGACACTGTGGAACTACCTGACGTACGCCGCCCAGTCGATGATCAACACCCCGGAGTGAGCCGGCGGATTCCGTAGGTTCAGCGGGACGCTGCTCCGCAGTGCAGGTTGAGCGGGACGCTGTTCCGTAGTTTCCGCAGGTTCAGCGGACGCTGATGCCGAGCGGGCCGAGTCCGGCCCGCCGGACGACGACGGAGCCGTACGGGGTGCGCAGCCGCAGCCACGCGCCGGACGAGAACAGCCCGGTGTCGGCGGCCTCGGTCCCCGGCCGCAGGAAGCCCAGGGACTGGGCCGCGTGCACGGCCCGTACCGGGAGGCCGGTCCGGCCGATCTCCCGGGACCAGATGTCCCGCCCGATCCGGTCGAGTTCGGCGCGGGTACGACCGTCCGGCGCCAACTCCTCGGTACGGGACCGGAATTCGCTGACCGCGGCGGCCACGGTCGCCCGCAGCGCGTCCGGGGCGGGCAGCCCCGGCTCGGGCGTCCAGCCGCCGCGCGGCGGCAGCACCCCGGCCCACGGCGGGCCGGTGACGGCGGCCGGTACGGCGGCGGTGGCCGCGCGCTCGTCCACGGACTCCAGCAGCTCACCGGCGGAGACGGTCACGTCGAGGGTGACGTCGAGCCCGTCCTCGTACGGCTTCGCCAGCCGCACCGCGCGCACGGCCAGCACCTCGAAGGAGGGCGGCCGCCCGAAGACGGCGAGCGCGGTGCCCGCCGCCTGGAGCCGTACAGCCGCTCCACGGTCGTAGTGGAGCAGCCGGGAGAGGAAGGCGGCGAGGTCGGCCGCCTCCGTCTCGTCGACGAGGTGCAGCACGGTCATGCCGCGGCGGCCTCCTCGTCGGCGCCGTCCGCGTCGTCGGTGTACTGCTGGAGGAACTCGCGCTCCCCGGCGGTGATCCGGCGCGGCGCTTGCGTCTCGAAGTCGAACGGCACGACCACGGTGGAGGCCCGGACGTAGATCACCTCCGCGTCCTTCACCTCGTAGGAGACGGTGAAGGACGCGGCCCTGATCTGCGTGACCCACAGCTCGATGTCCACGGGCGTGGGCCGGTGGACGAGCTGGCGCTTGTAGTCGATCTCATGGCGCGCCACCACGGACCCCTGCTTGGACTCCTTGCCCCGCAGGGACAGGAAGTCGATGCGGGCCTCCTCCAGGTAGCGGAGGAAGATCGCGTTGTTGACATGGCCGTAGGCATCCATGTCCGACCAGCGCAGTGGGCAGCGATAGATGTGGCGCAAGATCGATCAGCCCCGGGTCAGCTTCTTGTAGGTGGCACGGTGCGGACGCGCGGCGTCCGGACCGAGGCGCTCGATCTTGTTCTTCTCGTACGACTCGAAGTTACCCTCGAACCAGAACCACTTGGACTCACCCTCGTACGCGAGGATGTGCGTGGCGACACGGTCGAGGAACCACCGGTCGTGGGACACGACCACGGCGCACCCGGGGAACTCAAGAAGCGCGTTCTCCAGGGAGGAGAGGGTCTCCACGTCGAGGTCGTTGGTGGGCTCGTCGAGGAGCAGCAGGTTGCCGCCCTGCTTCAGGGTCAGCGCCAGGTTGAGACGGTTGCGCTCACCGCCGGAGAGGACACCGGCCGGCTTCTGCTGGTCCGGACCCTTGAACCCGAAGGCGGAGACGTACGCGCGGGACGGCATCTCGACCTGGCCGACGTTGATGTAGTCGAGCCCGTCGGACACGACCTCCCACAGCGTCTTCTTCGGGTCGATGTTCTCGCGGCTCTGGTCGACGTAGGAGATCTTGACGGTCTCGCCGACCTTGATGTCACCGGCGTCCGGGGTTTCGAGCCCCTGGATCATCTTGAAGAGGGTGGTCTTGCCGGCGCCGTTCGGCCCGATGACCCCGACGATGCCGTTGCGCGGCAGCGTGAAGCTGAGGCCGTCGACGAGGACCTTCTCCCCGAAGGCCTTGTTGAGCTTGTCGACCTCGACGACGACGTTGCCCAGCCGCGGCCCCGGCGGAATCTGGATCTCCTCGAAGTCCAGCTTCCGCATCTTGTCGGCCTCGGCAGCCATCTCCTCGTACCGCGCGAGACGGGCCTTGGACTTGGCCTGACGCCCCTTGGCGTTGGACCGGACCCACTCCAGCTCTTCCTTGAGCCGCTTCTGCCGCTTGGCGTCCTTCTGGCCCTCGACCTTGAGGCGGGAGGCCTTGGTCTCCAGGTACTTGGAGTAGTTGCCCTCGTAGCCGTGCAGCCGGCCGCGGTCGACCTCGCAGATCCAGCCGGCGACGTTGTCGAGGAAGTACCGGTCGTGGGTGACGGCCACGACGGTGCCCGGGTACTTGGCGAGGTGCTGCTCCAGCCAGTTCACCGACTCGGCGTCGAGGTGGTTGGTGGGCTCGTCGAGGAGCAGCAGGTCGGGCTGCTCCAGCAGCAGCTTGCAGAGCGCGACGCGGCGCTTCTCACCACCGGAGAGGTTGGTGACGTGCCAGTCGCCGGGCGGGCAGCCCAGCGCGTCCATCGCCTGCTCCAGCTGAGCGTCGAGGTCCCAGGCGTTCGCGTGGTCCAGCTCCTCCTGGAGCTTGCCCATCTCGTCCATGAGGGCGTCGGTGTACTCGACCGCCATCTGCTCGGCGATCTCGTTGAACCGGTCGAGCTTGCCCTTGATCTCGGCGACACCCTCCTGGACGTTCTCCAGGACGGTCTTCTCCTCGTTCAGCGGGGGCTCCTGGAGCAGGATGCCGACCGTGTACCCCGGCGACAGGAAGGCATCGCCGTTCGACGGCTGCTCGATCCCCGCCATGATCTTCAGCACGGTCGACTTACCGGCACCGTTCGGACCGACGACGCCGATCTTCGCCCCCGGCAGGAAGTTCAGGGTGACGTCATCGAGGATCACCTTGTCGCCGTGCGCTTTGCGCGCCTTGCGCATGGTGTAAATGAACTCAGCCAAGAGAAACCGTCCGGCAACTTGAAATCTGGCAGTGGGCAGATACACCCCATCTTGCCTGAACGCCAGGCTTGGGTGTTAACCCGTTTGGTTGGGGGGCTGTGACCTGGGGTTTCGTGGGTTGCGGCGGTGGCTCGTCTGTCGCTGTCGGTCGCCATTGGGTGGCCTCGGGTGCCCTCGCACGACCCAGGGACGGCCCGGGAGCGATCACTCGCCAGCTGCCGGCCACTCATCGAGCCGGACTCTCACCTGGTGGCTGTGGGCGTGCCGGCGGACCTCCCCCTCGACGGAGACCCCGAGGGCGGGCAGCTCCATCCCGTGCGGCATGGCCGTGATCTCAGCCAGGGCGACAGCGTCACATACACCGTCTAGTCACGTACACCGTCTATTCGCATGAAGACACCGAAGGGCTGGCGGCCGATGACCTCTCCGGTAACCCAGGTCCCTACCGGCAGAGCCGCGACAGTCGCCGCCCAGCTACGCCGGACCGCGTCTGCTGCCGGCACACTCGGGCCCGCGGGCCACGCGTACCCACCCATCGCCAGACCACGACGCCGTACATCGCCAGACCACGACGCCGTACATCGCCAGACCACGACGCCGTACATCGCCAGACCACGACGCCGTAGCGACTAGCGGCCGCCCATCCGGTCCACCGCGTCCTTGGCTTCCTTCAGGTCAGCACCGGTCATCTCTCGGTACGCCTTGATCGCCGCAACCTGCTTGCCCTCGCGCACCAGCGCCTCGACCCGCTCCCGCTGCGCGCGCTGTTCGTCCGACTCCTCCAGCCCCAACCGGTCGGCGATCAGAGCGAGTCGGCCCTCAATGCGCACCAGTCACTTGTCCATGCCGGAGAGACGGCTCTGAACGCTCGCGATCCCCGCGAAGAGGCCCAGTATGAGGAGAAGCTCCACGATGTCCATGACAGAAGATCCTAGGCCGATCCGGGAGGCGGACGGCTCTTCGGGCGACCGAGCTGCTGGAGCATGCCTCGGACACCCTCGACGACCACGACCAGGGCCCGGAGGACCTCCGGCGGCTGGCCAAGGAACTGACCGGTGCATTGCGAGACGTACTCCGCGTTGCAACCAGCCGCGGTTACCTTCTGGCAGTGGGCGATCCTCATCACTCTTGAAGGGGACGGCGCGTTCAGCGGCTACAGCCTGCTCAGTGCGGCCTGACTCGCTGGCCCATAGCCGGCCCTTCAGCTGGCAGCGGGCCTGAGGAAGCCCACGACTCCGACCGCTCAGATGCCGTGGGCTTCTGTCGTTATCGGTCGGCGTCGGGTGACCTCGTGCGGCCCAGGGACGGAGCGCCCGCAGCCGATCGCGCGGGCCGGCGTGGTCTACGACGGCCACCCGCACGATCTGGCGCGGCCTGGGCCCGCACAACCTGACCTTGCTGGCGACCAGGCGCCTGGAAGATGCGGGCACGCCCCAGTGGCGCAGCCCGGCAGCCACGTGCCGTTTCCGCGACAAGCGCCCGGGGACCGCCGTCGTCCGCGCGCGTTGCCGTCAGCGTTGCCGTCTCGACCGTCGGTGCTTTGGTCGCGGCCTGGTGGCTGCACAGCCGTGGCGCTTGCACAGCTACCTCTTGCAGTGTTGGCAGGCCCTGAGCCCCTGCTTCTTGGCCTCGTCCTCGGGCATCGATTCCCGGCCCATGTATGTGTCCTGCTTTCCGTTAAGCGAGGGACAGTCAAGGTCAGTGTGGTACGCGGACCGGTTGTTCCCGATGCGTACATAGACAGGGCTCATAGGGCTTCCTCAATTGCTGGTGCAAGGGTCGGTAGACACGGCTCTTTACTCAGGCAGAGGCTCCGCTCTGTCCGTCGAACGGTGACGAGATGTGTCCAATGGGCGTGGGGCCGTCGGCTGCGACGTCGCAGTTCCCGGCTTTCGAGGCATCTGCCGCATATCCGTACGCGGTTTCCACGGTCGCGTTCTCTTGGTCAATATCATGGTTTGCCCCCTTCACGTCTTCGGAGGCTGCCGATGAGGCCCCGAACACAGCGCGCTGGACATCGCTTGGTGACGGGTTGCTTCCGTCGCCCGCATAACTCGGTTCAACCTTGAGCAGCGCCTGAAGATCACTGCTGAGTTTGGTGGCTTCGTCGTGCAGCGTGGACAGGTCGGTGGTAATGCCCTGCAGGTCCCCTGAGAAGCTTGAAGCATCGCCAGAGACACCAGAGGCGTCTCCGCTGACGCCTGAAGCATCGCCGCACACGCTGCTGTTGTCCGTACCGCTTCTTGCCTCCGTGAGCACGTTCTGCTCATCGGTGTGCTCGCTCGTGAGGTCGGTTTCCGCGCTGGTGACGTCATTACCCAAGTTAGTCAAGTCGCTGCCCAGACTGGACTCATCGGCGCTCACGGCCTGGTAGTCCTTGGCCACCGTCTGCACTGCGCCGGCCTGGCTCTCGGCGAGGTTCTCCTGGGCATTTGCCTGGCTGACCGAGCCCTTCAGCTTGGCGAGAGCTACGTTGTACTCGCCGTCGGAGGCTCGGTGATAGGTCAACGGCCGGATGGTGCCATCACGGGTGACGACGTTTATGGTCAGCGTGTCACCGGACAGGACGCCGTGGGCGCTGTTCCCCATATATGACAGCGTGACTGTGGAGGCGTTGAGCCGCCCGTCGAAGTTGCTTCTGCTGATGGACACTTGCTCGTTCGGAACGCTGCCCGTGACGGTGGCATCCAACCCAGTGCCTTGAAACGTGCCCATCGCATCCGACTGCCACTCCAGATAGTCGGGACTGCTGCAGGGTTTGGTGACACCTGACCTGGCTTGCTGAGAAGCGGCCTGGAAGGATGTTGCAGTGCCCAAGCCGTATCCGAAGGAGTTCCGCAAGGACGTCGTGCGGGTCGCGCGCAACCGCGAGCCCGGCGTCACGCTGGAACAGATCGCCGCCGACTTCGGCGTCCACCCGATCACGTTGTCGAAGTGGCTGCGCCGCGCCGAGACCGATGAGGGCGTCAGGCCCGCAACGACGTCGGGTGAGTCGGCCGAGCTGCGCGAGGCCCGCAAGCGAATCCGGTTGCTGGAGCAGGAGAACGAGGTGCTCAGAAGGGCTGCGGCGTATCTGTCGCAGGCGAACCTGCCGGCAAAATGATGTACCCGCTCGTCCGCGAGCTGGCCGCCGCCGATGCCCCTTACCGGGTGCCGGTGGCGGTGACGTGCCGGGTGCTCGGGCTGGCCCGCCAGCCCTACTACCGGTGGCTGGCCCGGCCCGCCACCGACGCCGAACTGACCGAGGCATACCGGGCCAACGCCCTGTTCGACGCGCACCGCGACGATCCCGAGTTCGGGCACCGCTTCCTTCTCGACGAGGCCCGCGCCGCTGGTGAGGTGATGGCAGAGCGGACCGCCTGGCGGATCTGCCGGGACAACGGCTGGTGGAGTGCCTTCGGCAAACGCAGGGGCCGCGGGAAGAACGCCAAAGCCGGGCCACCAGTCCACGATGACCTGGTACGGCGGAACTTCACCGCGGACGGGCCGAACCGGTTGTGGCTCACGGACATCACCGAGCACGCGACCGGCGAGGGCAAGCTGTATCTGTGCGCGGTCAAGGACGTGTACTCCGGCCGTATCGTGGGCTATTCCATCGACGCCCGGATGAAGTCCCGCCTCGCGGTGGCCGCGCTGGAGTCCGCCGTCGCCCGCCGCGGCCCCGCTGCTGAATGCATCGTGCACTCCGACCGCGGATCGCAATTCCGCTCCCGCAAGGTTGCCGCAGCCCTCACCCGGCACGGCCTGGTCGGCTCAATGGGCCGGGTCGGGGCCGCCGGCGACAACGCCGCAATGGAGAGCTTCTTCGCACTGCTGCAGAAGAACGTCCTCGACCGCCGCGTCTGGGCCACCCGCCAGGAGTTGCGGATCGCGATCGTCACCTGGATCGAGCGGACCTACCACCGGCGCCGACGGCAACGACGCCTGGGCCGATTGACCCCCGTCGAGTACGAGACCATCATGACCCCACCCGCAGCTGTGGCTGCATAAACCCCGCTGTCACCCGATCATGCAGCAGTCCCGTCGACTTCGCTTCCGTCTGCGTAGAGATAGCCGACTGTGCCGGGTACGTTCGCGGGCGTTGGCGTTATGCCCCTGGCGGCAATGTTCGGGAGACTACTGGTCTTATGCGAGCCGCTGCTGCAACCGGCGAGCGTGCAGGCAAGAAGAACGTACAGCGAAGCGATCGCTGAACGCCGTGCAGGTTTCATGGGCGAAGCGTGCCCGACATGTGACGGTCTGTAAAGATGCTTCAGGTGTCAACTCACGCTCTTAGAGGTGATCGCCAGGTCTGCGGTGGCACTGTGGGAACTGGAACGCAGGCACTGGCGGTTGGCGGACTCCCGTGCTGCGCCGCCGTACAGCAGGCACGGGGCACGTCTCGGTCGGAGGGCACGGCGTGTACGCGGCACAGCAACATCTGGAACGGGTGGCGCAACGGACGCTCGTCGATAAGGCAGGCCGCGCCACCCTCAGCGTGCTCGATTTCCATGACACGGTGGTTGCTGGACACGCCCCAGACTCCTCGGAGTACGTCCGGGC
Source organism: Streptomyces camelliae (assembly GCF_027625935.1). NCBI lineage: Bacteria > Bacillati > Actinomycetota > Actinomycetes > Kitasatosporales > Streptomycetaceae > Streptomyces > Streptomyces camelliae. The sequence continues at coordinate 6,007,468 of NZ_CP115300.1, read as the reverse complement.
CTGGCGAGCTGCCCGCCAGGCCCGGACAGCCTTGATCGAAGAGATGCGGATTCATCTACAGCGAACCTGAGACGCTGGGTAGAGCCGGACTCTCAGCTCGGGAAGCTGCGATCCTTCGGGGGCGGATCGGGCACTGACCTGGGCGAACGGTCAGGGCGGGCCTCATAGGGCTTGACCGCGTTCACCGTGATTCCCCGCTGTTCCCGTCCGATCTGGTGCGCTCGTGGTGCGAGCCGCACAGTGTCAGAGGTTGTGCTCGTAGGGGCGCGTTGTCAGTGCGCATGGCTAAGGTCTCAGACGCGCGGCCGGCTTCCGAGGTGTCCAGCTCTAAAGAGCAGCTGCATCCCCGGCTCTGTCTGGGGGCGGCCCGGGTACAGTCCGGGACCTAACCAACGGTCGGGCTTCGTCGATGGCCAAGGAGAGACCTGCCTGCGTCGGCCGCGCACTGAGTACGGCACTACCGCAGGAGCAGGCCCACGCTTTCCAACTGAGGTGATGGCTCTGAGGGCCTCGGACGGGGGCGTTCATGGGCGACCGATCCTATGGGGCGGCTACCGCCTCCGGTCCCGTCTGAACGGTCAACGACGTTGAATGAGCTTCTTCGAGCTGGCCACCGATCAGGTGACGGTCCACGAAGCGCAACGAGCGAGGCCCCCGAGCTGTTGATCGAGATGTCTGACGACTCAACCACGATGCTCGGGGGCCTCGTTGGTCATCCACCTGCTCGCCGAACGTGCGCCGGGTCTGCTGAAGGTCCTGCGCGAGGCCGATGTGGACTTCGTCCTACTGGACGGCACTCTCGCCGAGTGCGACCGGGTCGGTGACAGCCGGGCCGACTCCTCCCACAAGCACCGTCGGCACGGCGTGAACGTGCAGGTGGTCACCGATCCGGACGGCCGACTGCTGTGGCTGTCACCCGCATTGCCGGGCCGAGCTCACGACCTGACCGCTGCCCGCACCCACCGGATCATCCGCATCTGCGAGCGCCAGGGCGTCCCCATCCTGGCCGATCTCGCCTACCAGGGCGGCGGCCCCTGAGTTTGTACCGCCATCAAACGCAGGGCCTTGCAGGAACTCACCCCCACCGAGAAGACCGTCAACCGGGCCCTGGCCGCGGCACGGGCATCGGTCGAGCGCGGCGTGGCGTGCCTGAAGGCATGGCGGATCTTCCGCAGATCCCGATGCGATCCAATCCGCATGACGTCAATCGCCAAAGCCGTCCTCGCCCTGGAGCGGCAACGCTGAAGAAGCTCATTCAACGAAATACGGGCAGACTTCGTTCGGCTTTGGCAGCGTTGGGAAGGTATGCGCGCCGTGATGCGCGCCGACCTCGGCCTCGGAAGCCCGGCCGGCGAGCCACCCGCAATCGGTTCCTGAAGCGCTCCTCCCCCGCCGACGGCCCACAGACGGGCCAAGCTGCCCAACACGGCCCCTCATCGGCAAGGAAACTGCTGGTGAGGGGCCTTTTCATGCCCTCCCCTGGCAAGTAACACCCCATCTTGCCGTACGGCCGCCCCTGGGCGGAAAACCGTTAGGTGGCTGACGCCTGACCTGGGGCTTCGTGGCTGGTGAGGGTGGCTGGTCCGGCGCTGTCGGGGATGGTCATGAGTCGTTCCGCTGTTCGCGCTGGCGCAGGATCACCAGGACCGCGCCGCCGATGACGACCAAGCCGATGGCCGCGCCGGCGATCAGGGGGGTGATCGCGGAGCCGCCTGTCGCGGCGAGGTTGGTGTCGGGGGCCGTGGTGCCGCCGATCGTGGCGGGGCGGGGGTCGTTGTGGATCCTGGCCTGCTCGGTCGTGATCGCGCCCTGGGTCTTGCAGTCGAGGACACCGGTGAAGCGGTGGGCGAAGCCGTTCGGGCCGGTGATCGTGAAGTCGTAGGCCTGGTCCTCCTGGAGCGGGACCGTCACCGTGCGGGTGGCGCCCGCCGGGATGGTGTGCTCGGCGCCCATCAGCTCGAAGGTGAAGGGCTTGTCCCCGCTGTTGGACGCGGTGATGTCCACGCCGTCCTTGGCGCAGTTCTTGCGCGCCGACACCGCCGGTATCGCGCCCTCGGCCGCCCAGTTGGCACTCGCGGTCGCGGACACCGTGGACTCGCTGGAACCGGCCAGGATCTGGGTCTGGCTGCGGCTGTCGGAGGTGAAGGCACGGCCCGTCGGGACGGTGGTGGATGCTTGCACGGTCAGCTGGGCCGTGCCGTCCGCCGCGTCCTCGGGGATGTCGAAGTACAGCCGGCTGCCGTTCTTCGCGGTCGTCATCACCTTGCCGGTCTTGTCGATGATCCGCACCCCGGTGGTCGCCGCGTCCGCCGGCCCGCTGACCGCGACACCGGACGCGTTGGTGTGCACCGTCACCGGGCCCAGCAGATCGCCCGGCCGGCCGGAGACCGCCGGCGGGTCCAGGGTGAGGGAGGCCTGCGGCTCGGCGAGGTCGCGGGCGCTCTTCTCCAGGTAGTCGGCGAGTTTCTCGGCCTGCGGATCGACGGCGTCGACCTTCGCACCGTCGGAGTAGCGCCAGATCGCCACCTGGGTGCCGGCCGCCGCGTCCTGCTCGGTGAGGTTGCCGGCGCCCGCCTTGCGGGCCAGCGCGGCGAGGTCGTTGACCTGGGGGTAGGAGTTCTGCAGGATCCAGCGGATCTTGCCGGCCTTCTTGTTGGTGCCCAGCGAGGTGCCGCTCCAGGGTGTCTCCTGGTAGTGGGCGTCGCGCTGGGTGGGGTTGTGCAGGTCGACGCAGTACGTCTGCAGGGTTCCGCCGCCGTCGACGGACATCTCGAACAGGCCCGCCGCCACCCGCTGTTCGCCGCCGGCCTCGTGGACCACGGCCTCGCCGTAGGTCTTCAGGCCGTTGATCGTGGCCGTCGCGCCGCCCTCGGCCTGCGATATCCCCTCGGCCACGGCCGTGCCGGCGCCGGACAGCACACCGGCCGCCGCGATGCCGGACACCGTCGCGGCGGCGGCCAGGCGGGCCACGAGGGCGGACCGGCGGAACCCAGAGAACGCAGGAAGCACAGAATTCCCCTTCGAGCAGGACCCGTTGGACGTGGGGGACGGTCCCACCAGCAGAATCGGCGGCCCCGAGGGGCATGCCCGGCATCTTATGGATCACGCGGAGCCTCTCCTGCCGGTCGGATGATCCGATGGCCGATCCGATCCGGAATCGTTATCGCCGGGACCGTCCATGAGCTGCGCATATCGACAAATCCACCGGTTCGGGCGGGGTGTTGGGTGGTCGGACGGCGTCCCCACACCTGCCGGGGCCGACCACCGACATCACGTCACCAACGCCGGCTCCCGCGTCCGTTGGGGCCGCGGCTGTTCAGCGGCTTCGGCCGCGGGGTCCGCCGGGCGCGGTGTCTCCCAGTTCGGCTCCGGCCTCGGTGCCGTCGGCTGCGTCTCCGGCCTGGCCGCGCGCTGGAAGGCCGCCGTACCGCGCGAGAGGTCGTGGCCGATCGCCACGGCGTCGATGTCGGCGGAGGCCCACTGCTGCTGCCCGTCACGCACCTCCGTGCGCACCTTCAGCCGGCCCTGGACGACGACGGGCTGGCCCACCTCCACCGACGCCTTCACGTTGACCGCGAGCTGCCGGTTCGCCCACACCGTGAAGAAGTTGGTGTGCCCGTCCGTCCAGGCGCTCTTCTCCCGGTCCCAGTAGCGGGCGGTCACCGCCAGCCGGAACCGGACCGAGGGGCCCGCCGCCAGCTCCCGGTACACCGGCTGGGTCGCCACGTTCCCCACCACGCAGACGATGGTCTCGTTCATGTCCTCGCTCCCCTCCCCCGCCCGGCGCGCTCCGGCCGGCGGGCGGCACGCGTACGGGCCCGCCCCGTACGGCTGTGTCTGGTACGTCCGGCGACCGCACCGCGATCGCCGCCACCCCCAGACTGCCGCCGCCGGGCCGGGCCCGCTGAGCTCTGTGGACGACCACCCCACCTGTGGAAAACTCCGTCACCCGGACGAGTGATCCTCGTCCACAGCTCCCTCACTCACACCCCGGAGCAGGGGAAACGCCGTTCACCCCACGTCAATGGACACCCCCTCACCCGACCCCCACCCCGGTCCGCATCACCCGCCCGTACTGCTCGCGCACCTCCCGGTAGCGCAACAGCTCCGCCGCCACCGGATCCAGCACCCGGGCCCGGCCGCAGCCCGCGGCTGCCTCCCGCAGGCGCCGTTCCGCGTCCTGGCCGTAGCGCCGGGCCGGGCCTCTCGCGGCCATCCGGCAGCCCCACTCCACCAGCGGCCCGCCGATGATCCCGCACACCATCAGCAGCACCGGAATCCCCAGGTTGGGCGCCATGACACCGGCGATCTGGCCCGTCAGCCACAGGCCGCCCACGACCTGCAACAGCGTCATCGCCGCCTGCACCAGCACCGCCGCCGGCCACCACCCCGGCCGCGGCGGGCGCCCCGGCGGCAGACCAGCCCGCCCGGCCAGCTCGTCCAGCGCCTCGGACAGCCCCTGGGAGCCGCGTACGGCCGCCTCGCGCACCGCCTGCGCCCAGGGCGTCGGCAGCCCGGCCGAGGCCCGGTCGGACACCGTACGGACCGCCTGTTCCACGCGCTGGCGAGCCGTGGCCTCCTCGTCGGTCTGGGTTCGCACCAGGTGGCGGCCCGTGGCGGACTCGCCGCGGCGCCGGTACCAGTGCCACAGCCGCAGCCAGGGCGTGCCGCAGGCCCGGTTGGCGTTGCGCAGCCAGGCGCGTTCGGCGGCATCGCCCGCCGCGGTGGCGCCCACCGCGTCCGCGAGCCGCGCGGCGAACTCCTCGCGCGCGTCCTCGCTCAGGCCTGCCCGGTGCCCGGTCACGTAGACGGGCCGTAGTTCGGCCGCGGCGGCGTCGACGTCGGCCGCGACCCGGCGGGCCGCCGCGCCGCGCTCCGCCACGAACTGACCGAGCGACTCGCGCAGTTCGTCGACGCCCTCGCCGGTGAGCGCGGACAGCGCCAGCACGGTGGCGCCGGGTTCGCCGTGCTCGCCGAGGGCGATGCCGTCCTCGTCCAGCAGCCGCCGCAGATCGTCGAGGACCTGGTCGGCGGCCTCGCCGGGGAGCCGGTCGACCTGGTTGAGGACGACGAACATGATCTCCGCGTGGCCGGCCATGGGCCGCAGATAGCGCTCGTGCAGCACGGCGTCGGCGTACTTCTCCGGGTCGACCACCCAGATCATCGCGTCGACCAGCTTCAGGATCCGGTCGACCTGCTTGCGGTGCTCCACGGCGGCGGAGTCGTGGTCGGGCAGGTCGACCAGGACCAGCCCGCGCAACTGCGCCTCGGCCTCCGGGCTCTGCAGCGGACGGCGGCGCAGCCGGCCCGGGATACCGAGGCGGTCGATGAGGCTCGCGGCGCCGTCGCTCCAGCTGCACGCGATGGGCGCGGCCGTGGTCGGACGCCGTACCCCGGTCTCCGAAATGGCCACTCCGGCGAGGGCGTTGAACAGCTGTGACTTGCCGCTGCCGGTCGCGCCCGCGATGGCGACGACGGTGTGGCGGCCGGACAGCTTGCGACGGGCGGCGGCCTCGTCCAGGACCCGGCCGGCCTCGGCGAGGGTGTGGCTGTCCAGCCGGGTGCGGGAGAGCCCGACCAGTTCGCGCAGGGCGTCCAGGCGGGAGCGCAGCGGGCCGTCGTACGCGAGCGGGGCGGGGGTCTGGTGGCCCGGGCCGCGGCCCGCTCCGTCCAGCACGGAGGCGCGTTCGGCGGCGAGGGCGGCGGCGGTGGCCTCCGTGACCCGTCGGGCGATGAGCCCGTCGTCCCACGCCTCGGCCGACTCCGCCGCGTCCGGTGAGTCTGATGAGTCTGGTGAGTCTGGTGAGTCCTGATGTGAGTCCTGTGGATCTGGTGAATCTCGTGGGTCTAGTGAATCCGGTGAGTCCGGTGAGTCCGCCGAATGCGGCAATCTGGCTGACTCGGCCGAACCGGCCGACTTCGGCGATCCGAGCGACTTCGGCGATCCGGCCCGTTCAGGCAACCCGACTGATCCAACCGCTCCAACGGCTCCAACGGCTCCAACCGATTCGGCGGGTCGGACCGATTCGGCCGATCGGACCGACTCGGCCGCCCCGGGGCCGGGTTCGGCCTCCGTGGCGGGCTCGCGGGGGGTGAGGCCGACGGGGGTACGGGGGTGCGGGGGCGGGAGTGGGAGCGGGAGCGGGCGCGTGGGGACGGCGGCCTGATCCGGGGTCTTCGACAGGCTCGGACGCCAGGCCGGGTCCGAGGTCGGGAGCCAGGTCGGGGCCAGGTCCGGACGTCGCGACAGGTCAGGGCGGGCGCCATCGCCGGTTTCCGGGTCCTCGTCCTCCTCGCCCCCCTCGTCCTCCTCATAGCCGTCGTGCTCGTAGATGTCGTGCTCGTAGATGTCGTTGTCGTACAGGGTGTCCATGGCGTCCCGCACGCGCGCGTACGGCTCACTCACCGCGTTCTCGGCCCCGGCCCCAGCCCTGGTATCCGTACTGTCCGCACCGGCGCGGCGGTCCCCCACGGTGTCCGTGCCCTCGCCCTGCTCCACGCGGCCGTTGCTGTCGTACTCCATGCCGTACTCCATGCGCTCCATGCGCCCCATGTGGTCGGTGTGATCCGTGTGGTCCTGGTCAGTGACGGCGGTCACCGGTCACCTCTCCTTCTGCAGTACGGACAGCGCGGCGATGAGCTCGGCCTGGGGCTCGGGATGGACGTCGAGGGCGTCGAGCGGGGCGAGGCGCCGCTCGCGTTCGGCGTGCAGGACGCGGTCCACGTGGTCATCCAGAAGCCGGCCGGCCCGGTCGCGCAGCCGCAGCGCGCCATGGGCGCCGAGCCGCTCGGCAAGCCCCTCGCCGGCGGTGCGCGCCCGGCGCCCGCCCAGCAGCGCGGTGGCGACCAGGGCGGCGACCGCCTCCGGATCGGGGGTGGTGGAGCGCTCCAGGTCGCGCGACTCCTCCTCGGCGTACTCCTCCAGCTCGCGCCGCCAGCGCCGTACGGCGATACCGATGCGGTGCTCCGCGCTCTCCACGGTGGACTCGCCGGCGGTGAGGGCCGGGTCGGCTCCGGCGGGCTCGCGCCGCCAGGCGTCGTCGACGCGCTCGTCCGCTGCGGTGACGGAGCAGAGCAGCAGGGCGGCCAGGCTCTCGACGAGCGCGTCGAGGAGTTCCCCGGCGGTGCAGTCCAGCGGGAAGGCGCGCCAGCGCTTGAGGGCGTCTCCGGCGAGTACGGCACCGGCCTGGAGTCGGCTGTGCACGCGCGCGTGCTCGCTGTCGTAGGCGGAGTCGACGGCGGACGTGAGCCTGAGGGCGGCGGCGTACTGTGCGGCAGCCGCGCCGGCCAGCTCGGGCATGCGGAACTTGAGCGAGTCGAGCAGGCCGTAGGCGGTACGGGCCATGACGTGCTGTCGGGCGGCGGGCTCCTGGGCGTGGTGGACGAGCCAGTTCTTCAGGGGCGCGACGGCCGTGGCGGGCAGCAGTCCGGCGCCCCAGGCCGACTCGGGCAGCTCGGGCACGGTGAAGCGGGGTACGTCGCCGAGCCCGGCCTTGGTGAGCAGGGCGCCGTACTGCCGGGAGACCTCGGAGACGACCTGGTGGGGGACCCGGTCCAGGACGGTCACGAGGGCGGCGTCGTACTCCTTGGCGGTGCGCAGCAGGTGCCAGGGGACGGCGTCGGCGTAGCGGGCGGCCGTCGTCACCATGATCCAGATGTCGGCGGCGCAGATCAGCTGGGCGGCGAGGACCCGGTTGTCGGCGATGAGGGAGTCGACGTCGGGGGCGTCGAGGAGGGCGAGTCCGCGCGGGAGGGTCTCGGCGGTCTCGACGCGCAGCACGCGCGCGGGGTGCGCGCCGGGCAGCAGGAGGTCGTCGGCGGCCTCCTGCTGGGCCGACCACACGCGCGTGAGATCGGGCAGCACGCGCATGCCGCTGAACCAGTGATGATCCTCCGGATGACAGACGAGGACCGGCGTCCGGGTCGTCGGCCGCAGCACGCCGGCCTCACTGACCTTGCGGCCGACCAGGGAGTTGACGAGCGTCGACTTGCCGGCGCCGGTGGAACCGCCGACGACGGCCAGCAAGGGCGCCTCGGGTTCCCTCAGGCGGGGTACCAGGTAGTCGTCGAGTTGCGCGAGGAGTTCGTCGCGGTTGGCACGCGCGCGTGGCGCTCCGGCCAGGGGCAGCGGAAAGCGAGCGGCGGCGACACGGTCGCGCAGCGCGGAGAGTGTGTCGAGCAGCTGAGGCCGTACGTCCAAGGTCACCACATGCGAAGAATGCCCAATTTTAGGGGAATTCTGAAGCATATGGACATGTCTGCGTGCCGACCGAGTGGAACGGACAGAAGGGACTACTGGGACGCAGGCACAGTCCAGGCATAACGAGTGCACAACACCCGGTGCGTCGGACGCCAAAAGCGGTGCACGATTCGTACCTGCCTGCGATTATCAGGACCGCTTCACCGAACCTCCACATCGAGCCACGGAGGCGAAGCGACAGGGTCGAGGAACAGGGAGCTTTATCCTTGGTCCCGCCACCAGGCCCCCGTAGCTCAGTGGATAGAGCAGGCGCCTTCTAAGCGCTTGGCCGCAGGTTCGAGTCCTGCCGGGGGCGCACGCGCACAGCCCTCCCTCTGGGAGGGCTTTTTGCTGGTCAGGGTGGGGTGGGGGGTCGGCACGGGTGCGCCTCGGGTGCCGTCTTGGTGATCAAGGGCTGAGCCCGGGGTTGTCCGGCTGTGACCGTCGTTTCGCGGGTGGCCGTGTCGGATGCGTGTCGACGTTCTGGACCTGAGGATCAGCCGGCCGGGTGCTGCTCGGAGAGATCACCGTCAGCTTCAAGCCGCTTCTTCAGGTCGGGCAGCTGCCCGTGGATGCAGCGGGCGTAGGTGGCCAGGAGCACGGCGACACTGTTCCCGGCCCACTCCGGGACCTGGGCGGGCGGGATGCCGTCGTTGAGCCACTTGGTCAGGCGCGTGTTCCGGTTGTCGTACGTCAGCCGCCTGGTGGGCGACTCGGGGACGTGCGGGGGCCGTACGAGCTTCTGCGCGCTGCGCCACGCCCGACGGATGACGGATCCGGCGAGGATGCCGCCGAGCTCACCTTGGAACGGCAGATCACCCAGCTGGAGCTGTTCGTCCCCGATGACCTGCCGCAGGATGAGCGTCAGGGCAGGATGCCCCGCGCGGTGCGCACCTCACCCTCCACACGGCCTTTCGGGTCGCGTTGTTCGTGGATCTCCCCGGTGTCGGTCCACTGCTTGCCAAGCTTCGAGTCGCCGTGTGGATCAGCAGCTCGCACCGCTGGTCATCGGCGTCGGGCTCGGGCAGGGTCTCACGTCCTCCATACATATGGCTACGGCCTCCTCGGGCCGGGGCCGCAGTAGTACAGCGTGGCGAAGAAGGCGTAGAGCCGCTTGCCGCCGCGCGGCCAACGTCGTATCCAGTCGAGGATCGTCGCCGCCTGCTCGGGAGTCAGCAGGGACCGCTTGTCCACAGCGTGGTCTTCGTGGCGGCCGTCGAGTCCAGGATCCGCCGGTTGCACTTCCAGGCGGCATCCGCGAACCGACGTGGCTCAGGGGTCTCTTCTGAGCCACCCCCCTTGGTCGCGAGGTCTCCATACCGAGACAGCAGACCGCCCCAACTCTCCGCAACGCACGGGCAGCCACTGACAACGCCCGTGCACCACAGGTGCGCCAGATAAGGCGAGGAACAGCGGGGAGTTGGGAAAACGGCCCGGCCATACGAGGTGGCAGACCCACCCTTCGCCCAGGTCATCGCCCCAGCTGCACTCAAAATGCCTCAACTTCCCAAGCTGGGATACCCCGCGCCAGCGGCCGCAGCCTCCCCCACCGGTCCACGTGACATGCTCTCCACATGGCTGATTCACCATGGGCAGCACTCTCTTCGGTGGAGCGCGATCTGATGGTCAGCGCCAGCGAGGCGTGGGGCATCCTTGCCTACGCGACGAGTGGCAAGGACGAAGACGGCCACGCTGTCGATCTTCCGTCCATTGTGCTCGGCCTCGTCGACCACGGCTGGGCGCACGTCCATCGAATTGAGCGCGCACCGGACGGACAGGCAGGCGCGGCGTACGGTCCGCCGATACCCCGCGCGGAGATCCCTGAGGTCCTCAAGGACCCGGCGATCTGGGACGACCCTGACGATCCGGATTGGATCGGCGCAGTCACGCTGTCAGCCACGGAGACGTGGCGAGCGCTCGATCGGCAGCACGGGTACACCGCCGAATAGTTGCAGCGAGCGCCGCGTTTCCGTCGCATTCAGCCTCGTTCAGCCTCGTTCATGGCCGCTCGGACGAGACCCCGAGCCGTCCCCGCGTCGGCGGCCAGCCGACCATGGACGCAGGTGAACGTCCCTGCACGTCGCGCCGCAAGCCACCAACAGACCTGGAAAGCGTGCGCCTGCACTCGTCAGCTCCCCGCCGCAGGTCGCCTTGCCCTTCGGTGTGCGCTGAACGTCCAGATATGCGCGTGGTGGTCGTCAGCCGGCCGCCTTGGCGATGATGTGCTCCATCTCCTCTGTGCCGAAGGCCCGCAGAGTCGTGGAACGGACGTTGCCCACCCCGTCGAGCTGCAGAAGTGCCGCCGCCCCTGTTTCGTCGTCGGGCGCCTCAACAATGGCCACGAGGTCGTACGGACCGACGGTCCAGTAGATGCTCACGAGCTTCGCACCGAGTTTTTGTACCGCTGAGGCGAAGCTCTCGGCGCGCTTCGCGGTGTCCTTGTAGTTCCGGATCCCTTGATCAGTCCAGCTCAGCAACGCGACGTACGTCGGCATGATCTTCCACCTCCACCAGGGGACACATCGCGAGTTCAAGCCTGGGCACCCGGGCCGGAACCTGCGCGAGATACGCACCCGAACGAGCAGGGCGGGCGACCTCAGGTGTCGAGGGGCCGGCTGACATCCACGACTCCCGATGCGGGTGCCGCGGGTCGAACCCTGCCGGGGTCTTTGCCGATGCCCTACGGCTGCAGTCGTGTAGCGCCCTGAAGCCCTGACACCCGGTTGGCCTCACAGCGTCACACCTTGGACAGGCCCGGAATGCCGGTTATCTGAGCTATCGGTACGTTCATCGCAGGTCGGTCGTCCGTCCGGCCGACGCACATGAGAAAGAGAGAAGTGCCCATGCCCTCGCGTGCTTTCGCTGTGGTCGGCGCCGGAGTAGGCGCGACCGTCCTTGCAGCCGCCGGCATCACCTACGCCTCGACCGTCGAGTCCACCCCGGCCTCCCCCTCTGTCCACCGGGCAGCCCAACCGCTCCACCACCCCGCCCAACCGGCCCACCACCCGGCCCAACCGGCCCCCCACGCCGCCCAGCCTGCGCAGCACGCCGCATCAGCAGCTTCTGCCGCTTCTGCCGCTTCTGCCGCTTCTGCCGCAGCTCCTTCGGGCGCCAAGAACGGGGGCGGAGGCGGGGGCGGAAACCGGGGCCGCGACGAAGGGGGCCGTGACGGCGGTGGGCGCGACGGCGGCGGTGGACGCGACGGCGGCGGTGGACGCGACGGTGAGGGTGGACGCGACGGCGGTGGTTGGCGCGACGGCGGTGGACGTCACGGCGGCGGTGGACGCGGTCACGGCCACAGAAGATTCGGAAGGATCTTCATCAACGAACGTTCGTTCCCCGGCTCCATCGAGGGGTGCATCACCGTGGCCAGCGGACTGGGCGCGAAGAGCTTCAATGTGCTCAATGAAAGCAGGAGGACCGTCGAGGTCTTCCGGGGCTTCAACTGCGACGGGGGCGCTCCGGTCGCCATCGTGGGACCCCGCAGCGCGACCTTCGGCGTGAAGCCCCATGGCCACGACGGCGAATTCGGCTCCGACCGTGACGGCGACGGCGACGGCAAATTCGGTCACCACGGCGTCGTGGGCAGCTTCCGGGTGATCTGCGACGACGACGGGTGGTGGTGACAGCACCACCCGACGCACGGAAGGAAGTCCCCGGACCGGACACCGGCCGGGGACTTCCCCATCCACCCCTCAGGGCAGCGGAACTCCCTCCGCCTCCGCCTTCACCCCGGCCAGGGTCCGCTCGATGCCCGTGCGCAGCAGGGCGAGGCGGCCGTCGATGATCTGTTCCTCGCGGTCCGGGTACCGCTCGACGACCTCGTGCATGGGGCCGTGGGCCGAGCCGAAGCGCATGCCGTGTCGCAGGCGGGTGCCGGAGCCGTCGGTGAGCGGTTCCAGGGTGTACGTCCAGACGGCCAGCGGTTCGCCGTGGCGGCGGTCGTTGTAGTGGACGACCTCCCACTCGAAGACGCGCTGCTCCGCCATCCGCGCGACCCGGCTGACCGTGCGCCACTCCCCCAGCCCGCTGTTGCGGTTGCGGCCGGAGAAGCAGGCGCCGACCGCGGGGCCCTCGGCCCCGTCGAGCCACTCCACCTCCTGCAGTTCCGGGCTGTGCCGGGCCGAGGTGGAGATGTCCGAGACCAGCTCCCACACCCGCTGCGGCGCGGCCGCGATCTCGGTCACGCACTCCACACGGGCATCGGCGAGACGCATCGTTTCTTCCTCCTGGACGTCGTTGGTTGAAAAAGAGACAGGATGGGCACAGGGCGCTGCGGATCAGGCCGCCGGTGGCTGGGCAGATTTCCAGGCCGCGGCCGCCTCCGCCACCACCGCGGTCGCGATCACGCCATCGGCGACCCGCCAGTGGCCCGAGACCACGGTGAACGGGCCCGGCCGCCGCACCTCGGCCGTGACACCACCGGAGGAGCCGTCGCCGTTCACCTGGAACGCCACCTCCGCCTCCAGGAAGCCGAGTTCGGTGTGGGCCAGCGGGTACCACGCCTTGAAGACCGCCTCCTTCACACAGAACAGCACGCGTCCCCAGTGCACCCGCGGCCAGCCGTCGGCCAGCATCGCCACATGCGCGCGCTCGGCGGGGCTCGCGACCATGTCCAGCACATCCGGGGAGAGCGGGGCGTGCGGCTCGGCGTCGATGCCGAGTCCGGCCAGGCCCGTCTCGGGGCGGGCCACCACCGCCGCCCGGTAGCCCGCGCAGTGCGTCATCGAGCCCACGACACCCGCAGGCCAGCGCGGTTCTCCCCGCGGACCCGGCAGCACGGGCACCGGCCCGAAGCCGAGCACCCGCAGCGCGCGCCGGGCGCACACCCGCACCCCGGCGAAGTCCCGCCGCCGTTTGGCCCCCGCGCCCGCCATGAGCCGCGCCTCGGCGGGCAGCAGCGCTCCCCACCACTCCTCGTCCCCGTGTCCGAACACCTCCGCCGCCGCCACCCGGGGCGGGAGCAGTGAGGCCATCAATCCCGCGCCATCATCGGGGAGTTGAGGTCCGGTCGGCGACGGGCGCAGCAGTACAGCAGTCTGTTGATACGTCTGGTACGTCGTCATCGCCGTCACGCCCTGATCGCGCAGATCGCGGCGTCGGCGGTGAGTGCCGCGCCGGGCCGGACCAGGAGGTCGGCGACCGTGCCTGCCTTGTGGGCGGTGATGGGCTGCTCCATCTTCATCGCCTCCAGGACGACGACGAGGTCACCGGCGGCGACCGTCGCGCCCTCCTCCACGGCGACCTTGACGATCGTGCCCTGCATCGGCGAGGTGAGCGTGTCGCCCGAGACGGCGGAGCCAGTACCGCGGCCGCCGGGGCGGCGCCTGGCCTGACGCGCGCCACCGAGCGCCGTACGCGCCCCTGCCACGCCCGGCGCCGTGCGCCCCCACGGCATGCCCGGTGCCGTACGCGCCCGCGGCACACCCAGCGAGGCGGGGACCCGGACCTCGATCCGCCTGCCGCCGACCTCGACCGCCAGGGTCTCGCGGCCGTCCGGCCCTTCCTCCCCGCCCTCCGCCGCGGGGACGAAGGGCTTGATCTCGTTGACGAACTCGGTCTCGATCCAGCGGGTGTGGACCGTGAAGGGGCCGTCCGAGCCGGTGAGTTCGGGGGCGAACGCCGGGTCCTTCACGACCGCGCGGTGGAAGGGGATGGCGGTGGCCATGCCCTCGACCTGGAACTCGTCCAGGGCGCGGGCGGCCCGCTGAAGGGCCTCCTCGCGGGTACGGCCGGTCACGATCAGCTTGGCCAGCAGGGAGTCCCACGCCGGGCCGATCACGCTGCCGGACTCCACGCCCGCGTCCAGGCGGACACCGGGGCCCGAGGGGGCGTCGAACCTCGTCACCGTGCCGGGGGCGGGGAGGAAGTTGCGGCCCGGGTCCTCGCCGTTGATGCGGAACTCGAAGGAGTGGCCGCGCAAGGGCGGGTCGTCGTAGCCCAGTTCCTCGCCGTCGGCGATGCGGAACATCTCGCGGACCAGGTCGATGCCCGCGACCTCCTCGGTCACCGGGTGCTCCACCTGCAGGCGGGTGTTGACCTCCAGGAAGGAGATCGTGCCGTCCTGCCCGACCAGGAACTCACAGGTGCCCGCACCCTCGTAGCCGGCCTCCCGCAGGATGGCCTTCGAGGCGCGGTACAGCTCGGCGACCTGCTCCTCGGACAGGAACGGCGCCGGGGCCTCCTCGACCAGCTTCTGGTGGCGGCGCTGCAGCGAGCAGTCACGCGTCGATACGACGACCACGTTGCCGTGCTTGTCCGCCAGGCACTGGGTCTCCACGTGCCGGGGACGGTCCAGGTAGCGCTCCACGAAGCACTCGCCCCGGCCGAAGGCCGCCACGGCCTCGCGGACCGCCGACTCGTACAGCTCCGGGACCTCCTCCAGGGTGCGGGCGACCTTCAGGCCCCGCCCGCCACCACCGAAGGCCGCCTTGATCGCGATCGGCAGGCCGTGCTGCTCGGCGAACGCCACGACCTCCTCGGCACCCGAGACGGGGTCCGGGGTACCGGCCACCAGCGGGGCGCCGGCACGCTGGGCGATGTGCCGGGCGGCGACCTTGTCACCCAGGTCACGGATCGCCTGCGGCGGCGGACCGATCCAGACCAGACCCGCGTCCAGCACCGCCTGCGCGAAGTCGGCATTCTCCGACAGGAAGCCGTAGCCGGGGTGGATCGCGTCCGCACCGGACTCACGCGCAGCGTTCAGGACCTTCTCGATGTCCAGGTAGCTGGTCGCCGGTGTGTCACCGCCCAGGGCGAACGCCTCGTCGGCCGCGCGGACGTGCAGCGCGTCCCGGTCCGGGTCGGCGTATACGGCCACGCTCGCGATCCCGGCGTCCCGGCAGGCCCGCGCGACCCGGACCGCGATCTCGCCGCGATTGGCGATCAGTACTTTGCGCACCGCGCCTCCGCTGCCGATGAGAGTGGCTTCAGCGGTCTCAGTCGATCCCGCGCTGGATGTGCGGCTCATCGCCACCGTCCTCCTCTCCTGCCAGCAGCGCACGCGGCGGCGAGGGCCGCTCCGTGGGCTGGTTCCGCGTTCCGCCGCGCGTCGCGTCGCCACGGTGTGTTCCGGCCATGTCCATCTCCTCCAACTCCCCCTCCATGACGCTCCCTTGGGATGTACTCGTCCGGGATGTACTCGTCTCCCCCGCGCTAGCGCCGCCAGCCGATGGGGCGGTACGAAGCGTGGCGCTCCGGGCGGTCCCACAGGGGGACGGGCGGGGCGGCGGGGGTGCCCGGGCCGGCGATCATGGCCCTGGAGAGCAACGCCACGGTCAGGGCGGCGAGTTCGTCGTCGGAGGGCAGGCCGCGTTCCACGCGGACCAGGGGGGCCGGGGCGGTGCGCTCGATGGCTGTGGTCACCTGGATCAGCTCCGTTCGGGTGGGGCGGGCAGGACTGGTGGGGTCACTGGGGCGGGTTGCCGTGCTTGCGCGAGGGCAGCTCGGCGTGCTTGGTCCGCAGCATCTGCAGGGAGCGGATCAGCACCTCGCGGGTCTCGGCGGGGTCGATCACGTCGTCCACCAGGCCCCGCTCGGCCGCGTAGTACGGGTGCATCAGCTCGGCCTTGTACTCCTTGACCATGCGGGCCCGCATCGCCTCGGGGTCGTCGGCGCCGGCGATCTGGCGCCGGAAGATGACGTTCGCGGCGCCCTCGGCGCCCATCACCGCGATCTCGTTGGTAGGCCAGGCGTACGACAGGTCGGCGCCCACGGAACGGGAGTCCATGACGATGTAGGCACCGCCGTACGCCTTGCGCAGGATGAGCTGGATGCGGGGGACGGTGGCGTTGCAGTACGCGTACAGCAGCTTGGCGCCGTGCCGGATGATGCCGCCGTGTTCCTGGTCGACGCCGGGCAGGAAGCCGGGGACGTCGAGGAGTGTCACGAGCGGGATGTTGAAGGCGTCGCACATCTGGACGAAGCGGGCGGCCTTCTCGGACGCGTTGATGTCGAGGACGCCGGCCAGCGACTGGGGCTGGTTGGCCACGATGCCGACGGTCTGGCCGTCGAGGCGGGCCAGGGCGACGATGACGTTGCCGGCCCAGCGCTCGTGGATCTCCAGAAAGTCGCCGTCGTCGACGAGCGACTCGATCACCGCGCGCATGTCGTAGGGGCGGTTGCCGTCGGCGGGGACCAGGTCGAGGAGTTCCTCGCAGCGCCGGTCGGCCGGGTCGTCGGGCGCCGTCGCCGGGGGCCTCTCGCGGTTGTTCTGCGGGAGCAGCGAGAGGAGGTAGCGGACCTCGGCGAGGCAGGTCTCCTCGTCGTCGTACGCGAAGTGGCACACGCCGGACGTCTCGGCGTGCACGTCGGCGCCGCCCAGGCCGTTCTGGCTGATCTCCTCGCCGGTCACGGCCTTGACCACGTCCGGGCCGGTGATGAACATCTGCGAGGTCTCGCGGACCATGAACACGAAGTCCGTGAGGGCCGGGCTGTACGCCGCGCCGCCCGCGCACGGGCCCAGCATCACGCTGATCTGCGGGATCACGCCGGACGCCTTGGTGTTGCGCTGGAAGATGCCGCCGTAGCCGGCGAGGGCGGTGACGCCTTCCTGGATGCGGGCGCCGGCACCGTCGTTCAGGGAGACCAGGGGCGCGCCGGCCGCGATGGCCATGTCCATGATCTTGTGGATCTTCTCGGCGTGGGCCTCGCCGAGCGCGCCGCCGAAGATGCGGAAGTCGTGGGCGTAGACGAAGACCGTACGGCCTTCCACCGTGCCCCAGCCGGTGATCACACCGTCCGTGTGCGGCTTCTTGGCCTCCAGGCCGAACCCGGTCGCCCGGTGCCGGCGCAGCTGCTCGACCTCCTGGAAGGACCCCGGGTCCAGGAGCAGCTCGATCCGCTCCCGGGCCGTCAACTTGCCTTTGTCACGCTGTCGTTGGGTGGCGGCCGGGTCCGGGCCCTCGGCGATCTCGCGCCGGAGACTCGCCAGCTCCTCGACACCACTACGCATCGGATCCTCCGTTGTCGTCCGCACAGGCCGTCGTCGTCATCGCGCGCCCACCAGCTCGCGCTCCTCCGGCATGCCCGCCACCGCGGGCAGGCCGCTCCCGGCGGCCTCGGCCAGTACGCGGTCGAGGTCTTCCGGGACGCCCAGCGCGACGGCGCGCGCCTCGGGGCGGGCCCGCTGGAGCAGGCGGGTGAGCGGTCCCGCCGGTGCCAGCTCGATGTGCAGGGCGCCGGGGGCCCGGCGGGCTATCGCCTGCGCGCACAGGTCCCAGCGGACCGGCGAGGTGATCTGGGTGATCAGCCGGCGCCGCAGGTCCTCCGGGCCGGCGACCGGCTCGCCCTCTCCGTTGCCCAGCAGCGCCGAGGCGGGCTCCGCGAGCCGTACGTCCTGGATGGCGCGGGCGAACTGTGCCACCGCGGGTGCCATGGCCTCGGTGTGGAAGGCGCCGGCGACGGCGAGCGGCGAGACCCGGATGCCCGGCGGCGGCGCGTCGGCGAGGGCCTCGACCCGGTCGGCCGGTCCCGCCGCCACGAACTGGTGGCTGCCGTTGAAGTTGGCCACCGTAAGGCCTGCCGTACCGACGGCGGCGACGATCTCCTCGTCCGAGGCGGGGTTCCGCCTGGCCGGCATCACCGCGGCCATGCCGGTCGGCGCCACCGCGCACGCCGCCGACATCGCCGCGCCGCGCACCCGGGCGAGGGCGACCGCGTCCCGGGGGCTGAGGTAGCCCGCGCCCGCCGCCGCGGCCAGCTCGCCGACCGAGTGGCCCGCGAACAGCACCTCATCGGCGGCCGACGGCAGCCTGTCGCGCAGCAGTTGGTGGGCCAGCAGGGACGCGGCGACGATCAGGGGCTGGGCGTAGGCCGTGTCGGCCAGCAGGGCCTCGTCACGGCCGGCCTCGACCAGGTCGAAGCCCGCGGCCCGCGACCAGTCGGCGACGAGGGCGGGTGCCCCGGGGACGGCGTCCAGCCAGGGATCGAGCATCCCGGGCCGCTGGACTCCCTGTCCCGGGGCGGTCACGACATAGTGGTACACCACCGGATCCTCCGTTTCGGAAATCTTCGGAAATCTTCGGGAATCTTGAGAATGTTGGGAATCTTGAGAATCGTGGGACATCTCAGCTGCCGCTGACGTAGCCCTCGAACGAGTCGGCGGGGCGCAGCAGGGTGATGGCGCGTTCGACTTCGAGGACGGTACGGCCGTCCCCGGCCCGGGAGACCCCGGCGAACGTGGCCGTCTCCTCGTCCCGGTCGACCAACTCCACGGTGTGTACGAGCAGTTCACCGGCGCGCGCCGCGTCGGGCACCCGCACGCCGCGCGCCGATCCGAAGATCAGCAGCTGACGGTCGTCCGGGTCGGTCTCCCGCATCAGGAGCAGCCCGCAGGCCTGGAGGAACGACTCCAGGGTGAGGCTGGCGGGGAACCGGCCCGGCCGGGAGCCGCCCAGGTGGGCGTCCAGCTCGTGGTAGGTCACGGCCTTGGTGGCCTCAAGGGCGCCCGGCGTGTGCCGGACGATCCGGTCGACCTGGAGCGCCGGGTAGCCGTAGGGCAGCAGGTCGCCGGGGTCGGGCAGCCCGTCGGAAAGGGCCTGGGCCTGGGTCTGCGTCGGGGTGGTCATGTCCGGCTCCTCCACGTCGCGGTGATGCGGGCGATGCGCCGGCCGCCGCTGCTGCACGTGGCCTTGGTGACCAGGCTCGTACGGTCGCCGCTGACCGCGACCTCGAACGTCACCTCGTCGCCGGCCAGCGCCGGGCGGCTGAACCGGGCCGAAGCGAGCTCCACCAGCTCGATACCGCCCAGGGCGCCGTCGAGGTGCAGTTCGAGCATCTGCTGGAGGCTCTCGATGAGGAACACACCCGGATACACCGTCAGAGACGGGAAGTGCCCGGCGAGATAGGGGTCGTCGGTGGTGATCGTCTTGCGGCCGATGAAGCCTCCGTCGACCGCTTCGACGCTGTCCACGGCCACCAGCGGCATCCGGCGCGCGTCGGGCCGTACGGGAATCGTCGCCGCGCCCATCAGACGCCCATGCCGACGCCGCCGCCGATCGGGATCGAGGCGCCGGTGATGAAGCCGGCGTCCTCGGAGACGAGGAAGGAGACCAGTGCGGCCACCTCCTCGGGCCGGCCGGTGCGGCGCAGCGCCGTCTGGGAGACGATCTCCTTGCGTCGCCGGTCCGACAGGTCGGCGATCATGTCGGTCTCGATCAGGCCCGGCAGTACGACGTTGGAGGTGATCCCGGCCCGGCCGAGCTCCCAGGCGAGGGAGCGGGCGACACCGATCAGGCCGCTCTTGGAGGCCGAGTAGTTGACCTGGCCGGGCGATCCCCACAGCGCGACGATGGAGGACACGAAGACGAAGCGGCCCCACTTGTTGGCCAGCATGTCCGACACGGTCTCGCGGGCCACGTTGATGGAGCCGGTGAGGTTGGTGTCGAGGACCTCCTGGACGCCCTCCTGGGTCTGGGTGAGCAGCAGGCCGTCGTTCATGATGCCGGCGCAGTTGACGACGATGTCGATCTCGCCGACGATCTCACGGGCCTGCTCCACCGCCGTGCGCACCGACTCCGGGTCGCGCACGTCGCACTGGACGAAGGAGACGCCTTCGAGTTCGGGCCGGGTGGTGCGGGCGGTGCCGACCACGCGGTAGCCCTGCTTGTTCAGGTCGCTCGCGATCGCCGCGCCGATACCCCGGCTGGCTCCCGTGACGAACACCGATCGACTGGTCATCATGCTGCTCCTTGGTGTGGTGCGCCTGCGCGCACGAGGTGGTGGGGTGCGCCGGAGCGCACAATCGCGTCGATCCGCTCGATGGCGGCACGCGTGGACCCTCCGCCGCCGAGCACGCCGACCCAGCCCGCGCGCCGCGCACCGGCGACGTTGTCGTCCAGGTCGTCGACGAGGACGTTGGACTCGGGGGGCAGGCCGGAGCGTGACTCGGCGTGGCGGAACATCCCGGCGTCGGGTTTGCGGGCCTGGAGGTCGCAGGAGAGCAGGACCTCGTCGAACAGCTCGTCCCAGTCCAGGAAGTCCGTGAAGTGGTCCTTCCAGTCGACGGGGAGGTTGGAGATCACGCCCACGAAGGCGCCCGCCTGCCGCCATGAGCGCAGGGCGGCGAGCCACTCGGGGTCGATCCGGCGGTCGCTCCACCACTCGGGGCCGAGCCCGGACAGGTCGGCGCGCACGCCGAACCGGGCGGACAGCTCCTGCTCGATCTCCGCCGCCCACTGGCGCTCCGAGAGGATCCCGGAGTCCAGTACGGCCATCCCGTCCGGGCAGCCGTGGCGGTCGGCGATGACGCGCAGGCACTGCCCGAGCTGTTCGGGAGTGAACGGCTTGCCCTCGCAGTAGGCGCGCAGTCCCTCCCGCAGCGGCGGGGTCATCACCCCGCGGAAGTCGGTCCAGATCGCCGTCCCCGTCGCGGTCCTCGTCGCCGTCTTCGTCGCGGTCCCCCTCGCCGTCCTCATCACGCCTGCCTCTTTCCGCCGGGGACGGGGGCCAGTGCGAACGACATCCGGGTGACGACCAGGTCGCCCTGCACGCAGTTCACGTCGACCCGCTGCTCGCCGGGCCGGGCCACGAGCCGGATCGGCGCGTCGAGTTCGGCGAAGTTGTCGAAGCCGGCGCGCACCGCGGTGACCAGGTGCCCGGCGGGGTCCGGCGTGCCGGACAGCGCCAGCTGCCGGCCGGCCTCGATGAGCACCATCGCCGGATAGTGGTCGTAGTCGTGGTCGAAGAGGCTGCCGTTGCCGAAGTCCGGGGCCAGGTCCGCGACCAGGGTGCCCGCCTCACGCCGTACGCCGGCGATCGCCACGTCGGCGGCCTCGGTACGGGCCACGCTGGCCGGTGTGCTGAGGGCGGTCCGGGGGCCGGCGGCGGAGCGCAGGGCCGCCGTGGTCGGGGCGGGCGAGCCGCCCCGCTGGTAGGCCCGCAGCTCCGGGTAGCGGCCCTTGGGCAGGCCCTGCACCGCCATGGACGTACGGACCACGGTCCGGCCGGAGCCGTCCGTGCCGCGCTGGTGGTACGTGATCTGCTTCGGCGAGCCGTCGCCGCGCAACCGGAGTTCCTCGAACTCCGACAGGATCGTCAACTCTCCTTCGAGGCCTGCCAGTTGTGCGGGCTCGGTGATCTCCATGTCGATCGAGTTGAAGAAGAACGCGATGTCGGACGAGAGGTCCTCGAACTCGTGTGCCGCGCTGAGCGCCGCCTGGCGGCAGGCCTCGATCAGCAGCAGGGCGTCCAGCCAGTGGGTTCCCGGGTGGTCGCGGTAGTAGGGGCTGAGGTCCGTGGTGACCGTCGTACCGCCGTAGCCGCCGTCCTCGGCCCGCCAGGGCGGGGAGACCAGGATCTCCTGTTCGTTGGCGCGGTGGACCAGCTCCCGGCGGACGCGGGTGCCGGGCGCCGTCGCCACGGGGGTGGGGCTCATGCGTGCTCCTCGATGGTGAGCACGGCCGCGGCCACCGCCCCGGACTCGTCGACCCCTGTGATCAGCACGCCGGTGCCGGGCCGGCCGAGGGCGACCGCGGCGGCGAGCTGCATGGCGCCCAGGGCGCCGCCGCACTCGCCGACCGCGGCCCGCACGTCCACGCGTTCGGCGTCGACGTGGTCGAGGGCCGACTCCTCGGCGGTCTGCAGAGCCGTTCCGACGTTGCCGGGCAGGACCAGGTCGATGCCGGTGCCGGCGGCTTCGGCCGCCGCCCGCGCCCGGTCGACCGCGCGGCGCAGGGCGGCGGTGCGGCCGGCCTGGGTGCGCTCGGGGGCGAACATCACCTCGCAGGCGGTCACCGTGGCCACGGCCGGCGAGGCGTCCGCTCCGGCGGGTTCGAGGGCGACCAGGGCCGCGCCTTCGCCGATGAAGACGGACTCCTGGACCTCCTTCTTCAGCCGGATCCCCCACGCGGTGTGGGGCGACAGCTCCTCGACGCCGCCGACGAGCATCCGCTCGGCGTGACCGCAGCGGATCAGCCGGGCCGCGTAAGCCAGCGCGGACAGGGCGCTGACGGTGCCGTTGGCGAGGGTGGAGTTGGGGCCGCGGAAGCTGTGCCAGATCGCTATCTGGCTGGCGCAGCAGTTCATCGTGGTGTTGGGGAAGACCGCCGGGTTGACGAGGTCGGTGCCCTTGCCCTCGATGATGTCGATGTCCAGGTCGACGCTGCTGCGCAGGCTGCCGACGACCGTGCCCATGGCGATCCCGGTGGACGCCCAGGACGCCTCGCCGATCTCGGCCCGCTCGTCCAGCGACCGCTTGAGCAGGGTGGCGGCGGCGAGGCCGAGCTTCGTGGTGCGGTCGAGGTTCTTCGTGCCCTTGCGCGGCACATAGTCGGTGATCGTGAAGTCCGGTACGGCCGCGACCTGGCCGGGCAGGCCCTCGTACTGGGTGATGTCCTCGGCGGGCGCGCCGCCGGGGGCCGCGCCCGGCTCACGGAGCCGGGCGCGCAGGGCGTCCAGGCCGACACCGGCCGCGGACAGCACCGACACATCGGAGATCTGGAGTTCTGCTGCCGCGCTCATCGCGGTCCCTCCCCCGCGCCGACGGGCTCGCCGTCGGCATAGGCGCCGAAAATGGTGATGGCGTTGTTGCCGCCGAAGGCGAAGCCGTGGTTCTGCGCGACGCGTACCGCGGCTCCCTTGGCGCCGTTGCCGACGAAGTCGATGCCCTCGCCGAACGCCGGGTCGACGGTGCGCAGGTTGATGGTGGGCGGCAGGAAGGCGTCCTCGATCGCCTTGCAGCAGGCGATCGCGCCGAATCCGCTGGCCGCGCCCATCGTGTGGCCCAGCATCGACTTGATGGAGCTCATCGGCGGGTGCTCGTCGCCGAACACCAGCCGGGTCGCCGTGACCTCGGTGATGTCGTTGGTCGGCGTGCCGGTGCCGTGGGCGCAGATGTAGTCGACGTCCTCGGCGACGATGCCCGAGTTGGCGTGCGCCCGCCGGATGCAGGTGGCGATGGACTCCGCGTCCGGGTGGACGATGTGGTGGGCGTCGCAGCTGAGCCCGTAGCCGAGCAGTTCGGCGTAGATGTGGGCGCCGCGCCGCTTGGCGTGCTCCAGTTCCTCCAGGACCAGCACCGCGCCGCCCTCGGCGGTGACGATGCCCGAACGGTCCTGGTCGAAGGGCCGGGGCACCCCGTCGGCGACCGCGCCGAGGCTGAGGAAGCCGGCGTGGGTGAAGCGGTTCACACTGTCCGCGCCGCCGGCCACCATCACGTCGGCCTCACCGGCGATGATCTTGTCAGCGGCGCTGCCGATGGCGTAGTTGGCGGCCGAGCACGCCGTCGGGATGACGACGGTCTCGCCGTACAGGCCCAGTTCGGTGGCCGCGGCGGCGGCGATGTTGCCGGCCGAGATCCGGTGGGCCACGTCGGCGGAGAGGGTGCTCGGGCCGCCGTCCAGCCACTGGTGGGTCAGGGTGTCGACGGAGGGTGCCTCACCGTTGGTGGTGCCGATGATCGCGCCCGCCGTCGCCCGGGTCTCCTCGTCGAGTTCGAGCCCGGAATCGTCCATCGCGAGCCGGGCCGCGGCAGCCGCGAAGTGGGCCGTACGTCCCCAGTCGTCGAGGTCGATGGTGCGGACGATCGCGGCGGGGTCGAAGCCCTGCACCTCGCCGGCCAGCCGGACCGGGAAGTCACCGGCGTCGAAGGACGCGATCTCGGAGACTCCGCTCAGACCGGCCTTGATGCCCTCGGTGAACTCCTCGACGCCGGTGCCGATGCTGCTCACACATCCCATGCCGGTGACGACGACCCGGCGTGCCGGGCGCGTCACTGGTCGCCGCCCTTGCCGTCGCGGATGTCGATGATGCGCTGCACGAGGAGCTCGACGGTGCGCAGGTCGACGGCCTGCTCGCGGGGCACGCGGATGCCCAGCTGCTTGTTGACGCGGGCCAGGACCTGGATGAGGCCGAGGGAATCGGCGCCGTAGAACTCGATCAGGTCGGCGGCGCCGTCGACCTCGTCGGGCTCGGCGTCCAGCTCCAGCTCGTCGACGATGATGTCGAGGGTGGTCTCGCGGATGGTCTCGTCGGAAACGAAAGCAGTGGTCATTTTTCTTCTTCCTTCGGTGGGTGTGTCTTCTTCGTGGAGGGGTGGGTGGGTCAGGCGACGGACTCCAGCACCAGGCAGGACCAGGTGTAGCCGCCGCCCGCGTTCACCACGACGGTGATGTCGCCGGGTTCCAGGGCGTGTTCGTCGTGGGTGTCCTCGATGTTGGCGCCGACGTCGGCGACGCCCAGGTGGGCCGTGCGGTCGCCCCACCAGACCAGCTTCTCGGCGCCGAAGAGCGGGGCGAGCTGGGCCCGGTAGACGGTCTCGAAGATCTTTCCGCTGAGCCGGGGCACCGAGACGACGCGGATACGGCTCTCGCCGCCGTCGAGTCCGGCGTCCTGCAGGGCCTGGCGCACGCACCCCGTGAGGGCCTCACGGGAGCGGCCCATGAACCCGTCCATGCCGTACTGCGTGAGGTACGCCTTCTTGGCCGCCTTCAGATCCACCCGGCCGCCGTCCCGCAGGGCGGGGCCGGGGGTCGCGGTGTATCCGGACCGGTTCATCTCTTCGAGCTCGGGGGCCGCCTTGCTGGCGATCGAGACGATACGGAAGGCGCCCCGCGCGGCCGGCTCTCGCGAGACCAGCATCGCGGTGCCCGCGTCGCCGTGCACACAGCCGTAGTTGAGGTTCCAGCGGTCGACCTGCGGGAACTGCATGGCGTCGGCCGCCGTGACGGCGCCGGTCCGGATGGTGTCGTCGGCCCGCATCGCCCGGACGGTGAGTTCGAGCGCCGCCATCGGGGCGTTGCACCCCTGCGAGAGATTCATCGGTACGGCGCCCAGGGCACCGGTCCGGTGGGCGACGTAGTGCGCCGCGCTCCAGATGTCGAAGCCCTGGTGCCACCATCCGCAGTGGATCAGCAGGTCCACGTCCGAGGCGTCCGTGCCGGTCGACTTGAGCGACTGGCGCAGGGCCTCCACGGCCATGTCGGCGGCCGGTGCGTTCTCGTCGAAGACGGGTACGTCCGGGTTGCCGATGGTCTCGTCGAAGTCGCGGACCAGCCCCTGCGCCAGCGCCTCGGCCACCGGGACACGCGTGGCGGGATAGGACACCGCGCAGCCGTTGAGGTACAGGTCGCCGATGAACATGTCAGTCCCCGGTCTTCTGCGTGAGGGCCGCGCCGCCGAAGAGCAGGAGCAGGGCGCCGACCACGAGGTAGGCCGCGGTCACGGTGACGAACCCGAGGTTCATGTCGCCGCCGGCGGCGAAGCTGATGAACACCTGGCCCAGGACCGCCGTGCCGACGGCGACCGAGGTCTGCTGGGTGGTCGACATGATCCCGCTGCCCGCGCCCGCCTGGTCCGGCGGCAGGGCGGTGAGGATCGTGCGGAACACCGGCGGGATGAACAGGCCGTTGCCGACACCGATGAGGAACATCGCGAGGATGAGCTCGTAGAAGTGCAGGTGCGGCCACCACGCCTTGGCGGCGACGATCAGCAGGGCCAGACCGGCGACGAGGAAGCCGCCGCCGACGTTCACGGTGCGCATGCCGAACGTGCCCATGACCTTCGGTGCCCGCAGCGAGCCGAGGAAGGCGCCCACGGCCAGCGGTGCCACCGACAGGCCCGACTCCACCGCGCTCATGCCGTTGCCGTCCTGGAGGGCGAGCGGGACCGCGAAGGAGAAGCCGCTGAAGACCAGGAAGCCGGAGCCGAGGACGAGCAGACCTCGGTTGACCGGACGCAGCCGGACCAGCGACGGCGGGATCAGCGGGGTGCGCCCCTGCTGTTCCAACTTCCGCTCGTAGCGCCACAGTACGACGCCGGCGACGACCGCGAGCGCGATCAGCGCCCAGCACCACACGGCCCAGTGCACCTGCCGGCCGACGCTGAGCGGGATCAGCAGCGCGAGCACGCCGACGCCGAGGAGGACCGTGCCGCCGAGGTCCATGGGCTGGTTGGCGGCGGCCTTGGTGTCGGGCACCTGGGCCTTCGCGCCGATCAGGGCCAGGATGCCCAGCGGGACGTTCACCAGGAAGATGGGCCGCCATTCCAGGCCCGCGATGTTCGCCCAGACGAGGACGCCGCCGAGCAGCTGGCCGGCCGCGGCCGACAGGCCGCCGATCGCACCGTACAGGCCGATGGCGCGGGTCTTGGCCGAGTCGGCCAGGGAGGTCTGGATCGTGGAGAGCGCCTGCGGGAGCAGGAAGGCGGCCGATCCGCCCTGCAGGACCCGGGCGACGATCAGGGAGTCGATGTTCGGTGCCAGCCCGCAGGCCAGCGAGGTCAGGGTGAACGCCAGGACGCCGATCTGCAACAGGCGCCGGCGGCCGTAGCGGTCACCGAGTTTGCCGCCCAGCACCAGGAGGATGGCGTAGGCGATGACATAGCCGCTGACCACGAACTGCGACACCGAGGCGTCGGTGTGCAGGGTCGACTGGATCGACGGCAGGGCGACGTTGACGATCGACGCGTCGATCATCGTCAGGGCCGCGGCGACCAGGACGATGGTCAGGCCCAGCGTGCCCATGGTCGATTGTGCTGGGCGTGGGGGGGCTTTCGACACCACGGTCGACATGGAGGATTCCCTTTCTTGGGGGGACGGGAGCTACAGGCGTTCTCCGCTGGCGGCGGCGAGATGTTCGCGCAGCCGCGGACTCATGGCGTACGCCTCCTGCTTGACGAGGTCGAACATCACCATCCGGCTGACGGCCTTGACGCTCACCTGCCGGGCGTTGTTCAGAACCCGGAAATTGAATTCGAAGCTGGACCGCCGGACATTCGAGGTCCACACCTCGACGTTGACCGGGTCGAGCGAGTACTGGAGCGGACGCAGATATCCGATCTCATGGGCCGCGACGACCGCGGTCTCCCCGTCGAAGACCCCGCTCGTCATGAGCCATCTCATACGGGCTTCTTCGATGATCCGGACGACTTCACAGTTGTTGACGTGACCGTAGGAATCCATGTCGCCCCATCTGAGCGGGATTTCCACGGGCAGTGATCTCGTGTTCATCGGCAGGCCTGGTAGACGAACTGCCGCAGGCGATTGGTGACCGGCAGGGTGCGGGACGGGAACAGCTGCGGTGAGACCAGGGCGGCGACGCCCGACGCGGGGTCGATGAAGAAGTTGGCGCTGCTCATCGAGAGCCAGAAGTACTCGCCCTGACGCGTCAGCAGATGGGTCTCGCGCGGTGACTCGACCGTCATGAAGCCCAGTCCGAAGCCGGCGCCGGGCATCAGTTCGTTGACGGCGGGCACGGCCCAGTTGCCGAATCCGGCGCCCAGCGTGATGTTTCCCGGCAGATGGTTGCCGCGGATCGACTCGACGGTCAGCGGCGACAGATAGAAGTCGGAGCCGCCGGCGATCCTGCCGCCCGCCGCCAGCATGCCGAGGAACTTCATGTAGTCGGCGACCGTGGTGTAGATGCCGCCGCCGCCCGACAGGAAGACCGGCTCCTCGGTGGGGTAGACGCTCGCCTGCGGGTTGTGCTCGATGCCGCCGTCGGCGGTGGGGCTGTAGATCTCGGCGTACCGGTCCTTGTTCCGCGGGTCCACGCGGAAGCCGGAGTCCGTCAGGCCCAGCGGCTCGAAGAACGACTCGCGCATGAAGACGTCGAGGCGCTTGCCGGAGACCACCTCGATGACCCGGCCCAGGACGTCGGTGCTCACGCCGTAGTTCCAGCCCGTGCCCGGCTGGAAGCGCAGCGGGAAGGAGGCCCAGGCGTCGACGGCCTCGGCGAGGCTGGTGCCGGCCGGCGGTTCCACCGTGTAGCCCTGGCCCACGTACAGGGTGTCCACGGCGTGCGACTGGTGGGCGCCGTAGCCGAGGCCCGCGGTGTGGGTCAGCAGGTGCCACATCCGGATCGGCTCCAGCAGGCCCTCGGTGACGGGGGCCGCGGGCAGTCCGGTGCGGTAGACGCGCTGGTCACGGAAGGCCGGCAGATAGTCGGCCAGCGGGTCGTTCAGACCCACCAGGCCGTCCTCGACCAGCTTCATGAAGGCCACCGAGGTCATCGGCTTGCTCAGCGACCAGGTGCGGAAGATGCTGTCCGCCGTCATGGGAATTCCCTCGGCTATGTTCGCCATTCCGCCGGAGGATTCGTACTTCACCTCCCCGTGCTGCGACACCATGGCCGAATATCCGGGGATCTTTCCCTCGGCGGTCAGCCGGCCGAAGTACTTCCCCAGACCGTCCAGACGATCCGCCCTGAGCTCCATGTCTTTTCATTTCCTTTCCGAGGACCGGGAATTGTGTTCTCGACCGCGAGCTCTACATTACGAGGGGTTCGGGCCCCCTGGTTCGGAACTGCACCCTAGGGTGCAGTGGAAATCTCGTTGATCATTTCTGCTAGCCTTCCGGCCCGAACTCAACTGCTCTGGGGGAGAACATGCAGAACATGACCGAGACCCGTGCCGCGCTGATACTCGTCGACCTGCAGCACTGGATCCTGGGAATGCACCCGTGGGAGCCGACGCCCGCGGCGGCGCTCGTCGATGCCTGCGCCCGGCTGCGCGAGGGCTTCACGGAGGTGGTGCTGGTCCGTCACCTGCATGCCGACGGCTCCGACGGCGGGCCCGAGGCCCCTGCGGGCCGGCTGCACGAGCGTGTCGCACCGGGACCGGGCGACCTGGTGGTCGTCAAGCACGGCCTCGACGCGTTCGAGGGGACGGATCTGGGGGCGCGGCTGGCCGCGCGGGGGATCACCGACGTGGTGATCGCCGGCCTGTCGACGGCGCACGCAGTGGCCGCCACGGCCCGGACGGCGCTGGCATCGGGCTACCGGGTCACCCTGGTCTCCGATGCCACCACCACGGTCTCGGCCGCCGAACAGGACCGGGTCCTCGGTCAGTTGGCCGCGGCGGGTGCCGCGGTCCGCACGACCGAGGAGATCCTGTCCGGACGGCTCGTCACTGGTAGCTGACGGCCGTCGGCCGGACCACGTACACCACGCGGTCCTTGACGTCCTGGGGCAGCCGGCCGTTCAGCTCCCTGCTGTAGCGGTCGGCCAGTTCCACGAAGAACGCGCCGGAGGAGTCGTCGTCGACGCGTTCGACGACACCGCGGATCTCCAGATAGCGGTACGGCTCGTCCGGATCGTTGATGGACACGGCGACCCGCGGATCGGCCGTCACGTTCCGGTACTTGACGCGGGTCCTGGTGCTCGTGAAGCGCAGATGGGTGCCGTCCCAGGAGCACCACATCGGATTCACCTGCGGGCCGCCCTGTCCGGCCCGCGTCGTCGCCAGGTGGGCGAAGAGCGGCCGCTCCAGGAGGTCGCGGTGGCTTTCGGGTATGAGACTCATCAAGTGCCTTTGTTTTGTTGCTGGTCGGGTGAGTGATTCGGCTTGGAGCGTCAGCGCGCCGGGCCGAACCAGGTGGTCAGGGCGTGAGGCAGGGTCACATCGGTCGGGGCCGCCCAGGCCACATAGCCGTCGGGGCGCACCAGCACCGCGTCCACGCCGTCCAGGCGCGCGTCCGTGTGCCGGGCCGGTACGAGGTCGACACGGCCGGCCCACCCGGCCGCGGCGGAGCGCAGCGCGGGGTCCTCGGTCAGGTCGAGCAGGACGCCCCGGCCGGAGTGCAGCAGCCGGGACATACGGGTGTCGCCGTCGGCGGTCTTGAGGTCGGCGTCCGGCATGCGCGCGCCCGTCAGCGGGTGGGCGCCGTCGACCGGGTAGCGCACGTCGAGCGCGCTGACCAGGCCGGTGAGCCGGCGGTTGACCTCCTCGGCCCGGATCAGCTCCGCGAACAGCTCGCGCAGGGCGTCCACCGCGTGTCCGGGGCGGCTCAGCGCGACCTGGGCGTGGGTGTTCTGCAGCACGCGCGCGCCGACCGGGTGGCGCTCGGTGTGGTAGCTGTCCAGCAGGTCCTCGCCGGCGTGTCCGTGGACGGCGGCGGCCAGCTTCCAGCCGAGGTTCACCGCGTCCTGCACACCGAGGTTCAGGCCCTGTCCGCCGGACGGGTTGTGGATGTGCGCGGCGTCCCCGGAGAGGAACACGCGGCCCACCCGGTACCGGTCGGCCTGCCGGGCGGCGTCGCCGAACCGGGACACCCAGATCGCGTCCCGCATGCCGTGGTCGGTGCCGGCGATCCGCCGGAAGGTGGCCTTGAACTCGTCGAAGGTCACCGGGACGTCCGGGTCGGCCACCGTGTCGTACTCGATGGTCATCGCCCGGTACATCCCGGACTCGTACTCCAGCACCCCGGCCTGCCCGCCCGGGTGCCGGGCCAGCAGCGCCGGTGTGGCCGGGGGGTCGTCGAGGGTGACGTCGGCGATCATCGCGGTGAGCGTGGCCGGGGTGCCGGGGAAGTCCACGCCGAGCAGCCGGCGCACGGTGCTGCGGCTGCCGTCGCAGCCGACCAGGTACCGGGCCCGCAGCGGCGCGCCGCCGGCCACCTCGATGTCGACGCCGTCGGCGTCCTGGGCGAGACCGGTGACCTCGGTGCCGTACCGGATCTCCACGCCCAGTTCGGCGGCGCGCTCGGCGAGCAGTCGTTCGGTGTGCGCCTGCGGGATGAGCAGCATGTACGGGTGCCGCGTGGCGGAGGCGTCGAACTCCAGCGGCCGCAGCCCGGCGAAGTGCGTGGTGGGCGCCCGCTTGTGACCCTCCAGGAAGCGCTCGGCGAGGCCCCGTTGGTCGAGCACCTCCAGGGTCCGCGCGTGCATGCCGAGCGCCTTCGAGTGCGGTACCCGCTCGGTGAGCCGTTCCAGCACCAGCACGTCCACGCCGGCCAGCCGCAGCTCGCACGCCAGCATCAGTCCCACCGGGCCGCCGCCCGCGATGACCACGTCCGTCATGGCCCACCTCCCAAACCTTCGTCGGTCCAATGGCGCAAGGCTTCGGTGCCTGCCTCGGACGGTCATCGTGACGGCTTCCCGGGCCGGTGCACGGCCGGAACGGGGGCGACTGCAACCAAGGAACCATGCGGGAAATTCGGGGGGATGCACCCTAGGGTGCAGATGCCTCACCCGGCGCCGGAGAGCCTCGTAACGTGATCGTCGTGGCCGAGATAACCGACGGAATACTCATCTCCAAGGCGCGACCCAGCCTCGTCTTTCGTTACGCACGTCTTTCTCTGGTGGAGGCGCGCCCGACCGTTCAGATCGTCTTCCTTCTGCGGTACGCATTGGGCACCGCATTCACCTCGCGTCAACACGGGCCGAACCCGGAGCAGTTGGTCGTCGGCGCTCTCGCCTGGTGGCTGGCCGTGGTCGCCGCCTACCTCATCAATGGCGTCATGGACGTCAAGGAGGACCGCGCCAATGGGTCCGTCCGGCCGATCGCACGGGGGGATCTGCCGGAAAGGACGGCCGCTTTCCTGACCGCGGGCGCCACCGCGGGTTCCCTTCTCCTTTCGCAATTCGTTCCCGGACTCACGATCTGGACTGCGGCATTCCTCTTGCTGGGCTGGATCTATTCGGCGCCGCCTTTTCCCGCGAAGCGCTGGAGCAGTGCGTGCGCGGTCGTGGTGTTCGGTCTCGGCTGGACCTCGTTCGCGGGCGGTGCTGCCACCGCCGGCGGCGGGCTGGACACGGCCGGACTCGTCTTCGCCACCGTCATGAGCGCCTGGATGGCCCTGGTGGGATCGGTGGTCAAGGACCTCAGTGACGTCGACGGGGACGCCACCGGCGGGCGCCGTACCGTGGCGGTACGCCATGGCGCCTGGCTGGCGCGGGCGCTCGGTGCGGCGGGCGCGCTGGCCGTCGGTACGGGCGGGGTCCTGGCGGCGCTGCGCTGGGCGCCGTTGACGCTCGCGGCGATGGTCCCGGTGGCCGTCGGAGCCGTCTGTGTGGTGGTGCAGATCGTGCGCACCGCCCGGATCGAGGGCGCGGACAAGCACACGCGCCGCAGCGCCTACCGCGCCTTCATGCGCACCCAGTACACGGCGAACCTCGTCATGGTCGCGGCCCTGGTGCTGCACGCGACGACGACGATGCGGTGAGCCACGGACCCGAAGCCGGGCACACACCGACGGCACGGACGTCAGCCGGGCCGGACACGCCGGAGCCCCGGCCGGAGCGAGGGACATGACCCCGCGCCCGGCCGGGGCCCGGCCGTTTCGGAACCCGGTGCCACCGTCGGCCACGGGCACCCGGGCCCAGCCGACTCGGACCCGGCGCCGCGCCCACCCGCACCACGGCACCCGGGCCCAGCCGGGCCGGAACTCGGTGCCGCCGGCCACCCCGACGACACCTCGGAGCGGAGCGTCTCAGCGCCGCCCGTAAGCCTTGTTGATGGCGTCGATCCGGGATTCGGCCTGGAGCTTGGCGTAGATGTTGTTGAGGTGCCGCTTCACGGTCGCCGTCTCGATGCCGAGGTCACGGGCGATCTGGCTGTTGGTCATGGCTCTCGCCACCCTCTCCAGCACCTGTCTCTCACGCTGCGACAGCCCCGCGCAGGCGGCCGACTGCACCGGGGTCTCGCCGGAGGCGTCGGAGCGGGCCTCCTCCTCCGCCGGCTCCTCGGGCAGCGGGGGCGGCGCGGCGTCGTACCCGACGGCTCCGGCGTAGAGCCGGCTGCCCGAACTGGCCCGGAACGCCGTGCTGATCACCAGCAGCGCGGCGGTGCGCCGGGCCGCCGCCTCGCAGCTCACGGCACTGCGCACGGCCGGCTGCATCGCGCTCCACAGGATGTCCACGGCACGCACCGACTCGGCCACCGCGATCCCCTGCGTGGCCCGGTCGACGCCCACCAGATGCGAGTACCTGCGGGCCTCGGCGGGCGGCGACGGCTGCTCGCCCATCAGCGCCGTGACACAGTCCTCGACGATCGCCTGCGCCTGGTCGCGGCACTTCGGCCACGCCTCCTTGCGCGTCGCCAGCGGACTGCGGACCGCCCGCAGCGCGCTCTGATAGGAGCGGACGATGTCGGGAATCGCTGTGCGCAGAAACTGCGCTGCAGCCGGATAAGGCACGGGTCCCCCTGTCTCGATGCCCCACCCCAGACGGGGCATTTTTCTTCATGGCGCCGCATTCCCGCGCATCGCTGGGCCGGAGGCGGCAACCCCCTAAGGTAGCGCCGCACAGTTCGTCTTGATATCGCCTTGTGATCCGCCTCACGAACGAAATGGGGATGCACGTTCCGCATCCCCACGAACCCACCCGCCCTCCGCATTGCCCCTGCCCCGCGGGTTAGAGTCCCCGAACGGGGAAGGGAGAATCGACGTGCGACTTCGCTGTGCGGTACTGGACGACTTCCAGGGCGTGGCCACCGAACTGGCGGACTGGTCGGTGATCGAGGACGAGGTCGAGGTCGTCGCGCTGCGCGAGCACCTCGCCGACGAGGACGCCCTCGCCGAGGCCCTCGGCGGCTACGACATCGTCGTCACCCTGCGCGAACGGGTCCCCTTCCCCGGCACCCTGCTCGCCCGCCTGCCCCGGCTCAGGCTGCTCATCGCCTCCGGCATGCGCAACAGCGTCATCGACTACGCCGCCGCCGAGCGCCACGGCGTCACCGTGTGCGGCACACAGAGCTCGGGCATCCCGCCCGCCGAGCTGACCTGGGCGCTCATCCTCGGGCTGGCCCGCGGGATCGTCCAGGAGAACACCGCGCTGCGCACCGGCGGCCCCTGGCAGTCCACCGTCGGCGCCGATCTGCACGGCGCCCGGCTCGGCATCCTCGGCCTCGGCCGGATCGGCGGCCGGGTGGCCCAGGTCGGCCTCGCCTTCGGCATGCGGGTCAGCGCCTGGAGCCCCCGCCTGACCAAGGAGCGCGCCGCCGGGCAAGGGGTCGAACTGGCCAACTCCAAAGAGGAGTTGCTCGCCGGCAGCGACTTCGTCTCCGTGCAGGTGCCCGGCGGGGACGCCACGCGCGGCCTCATCGGTGCCGCCGAACTGGCCCTCATGAAGCCGACCGCCTATCTGGTCAACACCTCCCGGGCATCGGTGGTCGACCAGGATGCGCTGCTGGCCGCGCTGCACGAGGGCCGGATCGCGGGCGCCGGCGTCGACGTCTTCGACATCGAGCCGCTGCCCGCCGGCCACCCGATGCGCACCGCGCCCCGCCTGCTCGCCACGCCCCACCTCGGCTATGTCTCACGGTCCAACTACACGACGTACTACGGCCAGGCGGTGGAGAACATCCAGGCCTTCCTGGCCGGTGCGCCGGTACGCCGGCTGCCCTAGAGACGTCGCGGGGAGGGTGAAAAGGGTGATCCCCCGGCGATCACCGTGACCAGCTCCGCGCGGCGCCGTTGAACGGGAAGTGCGGTGGCTCCCTGCCGCCGCCCTTACCGAGCAACAAAAGGAGAACGTGATGTCTCGCATCGCGAAGGCAGCCGCTGTCGCCCTCGGCACCGGTGCCGTGGTGGTCAGCGGGGCCGGACTGGCCCTGGCCGACGCGGGCGCCCAGGGTGCGGCCGTCGGCTCGCCGGGTGTCGTGTCCGGCAACACCGTCCAGGTCCCGGTGAACATCCCGGTCAACGTGTGCGGGAACACGGTCGACGTCATCGCCCTGCTGAACCCGGCCTTCGGCAACACCTGCGTCAACAAGGGCGGCGAGGAGGAGAAGCCCGGCAAGCCCGGCAACCCTGGCCCCGGCGGCTACGGCGACCACGGCGAGGGCGACCACGGCGAGGGCGGCTACGGCCACTGAGCCGACCGTGACAGGCGAGAGCCCCGGCACTCCGAGCGCCGGGGCTCTTCCCCATGTCCGGGGTGGTCACATGTCCGGGGTGGTCAGGCGTACCGGTAGATCCGGCTCAGGTCCTCCAGCTGGTCCGGGGTCTCGTCCCACGGCGGGAGCTTCTCGTAGCGGGCGACGACCCGGTCGTGCTGGTCGTCGTCGGCGCCGGGCTGCTCGGCCGGCAGATAGCGGTGCTCGCGGTGCGCCCACTGCCAGCGCTGCCACTGCAGGTCGAGAAAGGCGTGATGCAGCCAGAAGACGGGGTCGTTGACCGACGCCCCGCCGAGCATCGCCCCGCCGACCCAGCGGTGCACCCGGTTGTGGTTGCGCCAGGAGGCGCTGCCGCTACCGTTCCCCCAGCCCTCCAGCTTGTTGCGGAAGCCTCGGGTGGCCGTGGAGTCCCAGGGCCGGACGTCGTAGACCGGATCGTCCAGCGCCCACTGCAGGTCGCTCCTGGTCGGCAGCTGGATGGGGGCGGCGGCGCGGCCGAGGTCCCGGGTGAGGAACGCGCCGTCGGTGATGCCCTCCTTGAGGGGCCAGTGGCCCGCCGCGTAGGCGAACGGCCCCGTCATCACCTGCCGGTCGGAGCGCCGCCCGTTGCCGCCGAGGAGATCCTGCGTCCAGGGCACGGAGGTCGTCGTACGGTCCCGGGTCCAGTCCCAGTACGGCACCGTCACCGAGGAGTCGACCCGGCGCAGGGCCCCCTCCAGCTCCAGCACGAAGCGGCGGTGCCAGGGCAGGAACGACGGTGCCATGTGCGCGGTGCGCAGGCCGGTCTCGCCGTCGGGGGTGTAGTAGTCGAGGTGCATGCGGACGAACTCGTCGTACTCGCCACGCCGTTTGAGCTCCAGCAGCGCGTTCACGAACCGGCGCCGCTCGCTCGCGGTCAGCGTGCTGACGTCCTTACGCACGTACGCCATCGGAACCCCCCATCCGACACCCCGTCCGATGCCCCTGGTGCGCCCCGGCCATCGGCGCCGACGCCGGCTCACGCAGCCTCTGCCCGGGCCCCATCTCGTCCACGGCGGCCCGGGTCGCCTCCAGCGGTGTGCGGTACGACGTGTAGTGGTCGACCATGCTCAGCCAGGTGCCGTCGGCCCGCCGCATCAGGTGCAGCGGACGTCCGTCGACGGTGATCCGCCAGTCGCCCTCGGCCGCCCCGCGCCCCGCGACGGGCACCAGCGCACCCTGGATGCGGCGGCCCCGGTGGGTCTCGTCGAAGGAGCCGCCGCCCTGGGCCTGTGCCGGCGGGTCGGACCGTGAGGCGGCGGCGACCGGGGCCAGCGCCAGCGCGGCGACGGAGGCCAGCAGCCCCCGCCCCGCCTCTCTCCGTGACGCCCCCGCCGCCCCCGCTCTCCCCTGCCGCCTCGCACCCGCCGCCACCGCGTCGACACCGACGACCATCGCGCACTCCTCCCACCGGTCCGGACGCCCACGACCGGGCGCCCGTACCGGCTAACCGGAAGAACCCGCCGAGGGTCACCGCGGCAGAGCCATCCGGTGGGGAAAGGTGAGATGCGGTTCTACAGACCGGGCCCGCTGGACAGGTCCCCGCCCGCCGCCGTCTGGAGCACCGGGGCCAGGACGCCCGCCTCGGGGAGCTTCAGGTCCGGGAGGCCGAAGTTGTCGGGGTCGGGCTGGGTCAGGGGGGCGTCCACGTTCAGGCCGGGGCCCAGGGTGCGCAGGTCGGAGGCCGGGGCGTCGACGCCCACGTGGTCGAACTGGTCGCCCAGGAGCCGCGGGAGCGGGGCACGCAGGTCGGCACCGGGAAGGGCACCCGTCACCGGCAGCTGGGGCAGGGTGCGGTCGGGCAGCAGGCGGCCGGTGGCGTAGCGGGGCCCGTCGGGGGTGCCCGGCGTCAGCAGGGGCAGCTCCAGACCGGCCTTCGGCACCTCCATGCCGAGGGACTCGGAGACGCCCTCCAGCGGCACGGGAATGGGGACCGCGCCGACCGCGGCGGCGGGGGTGGCCGCTGCCCCCACGGCGGCCGCGACGCCCGTGATGACGGCGGCAAGGGTTCCTCGGGTGGTCGACTTCATGTCAGGTACGGTCCCTTTCAGGATGCGGGAGTTCGACGTCCGTACCGCGTAACGAGCCGGAAAACCGCTTCACTGCACAATTCCCCCGGCTGCCGTAATTGTCGGCTCGTCACTCTTCAGCTGGTCTCTTCAGCTGGTCTCTTCAGCTGGTCCAGAAGTCCCACCAGCGGGTCAGGACGAGCATGCCGATCACGCCGATGTGCACCACCGGGAGCACCCAGGTGAACTCGGCGAAGAAGCGCTTCAGCCAGCCGGGCGCGGGCACGTAACCGGTTCTGACGATCAGCGAGGTGGCGTACCAGAACATCAGGATCGTGGCGACCCATGCGAGACAGCACCACAGGCACAGCGCGTTGATCCGGTACAGGGACTCGAACTGCAGCCAGGAGACGAACCCGACGCCGAACAGGCAGCCGGCCTCGAACAGCAGCCAGTACCAGCCGGGGAAGCGGGCCCCGGCCAGCAGGCTCATGCCGACGCACACGACGACGCCGTAGGTCACCAGACCCAGCATCGGATTGGGGAACCCGAACACCGAGGCCTGGGCGCTCTTCATCACGCTGCCGCAGGACACCACCGGGTTCAGGCTGCACCCGGGGACGAAGTTCGGGTTCTTCAGCAGCTTGAACTCGTCGAGGGTGATGACCCAGGAGGCGAGCAGGCCGGCCGCCCCGGTGAGCACCAGCAGCAGCCCGAACCCCCGGCCGCCGGCCAGGGCCCTGACCATCAGCGGCGCACGCTGCCAGCCGGCAGGACGACGTGCGCGGCGGCCTTCAGGGTCTCGTCGGCACCGGCGAAGGCGGCCAGGTCGGCCGGCTCGACGGTCTTGCCGGGCTCGCCCTCGGGCCAGGCGCGGGTCGTGAACACGAGGTAGGCGTAGCCGCGCTCGGCGATGGCGGCGAGCCACTCCTCGGGCGCGTCGGCCTGGGCGACCAGCTGCGGCATCCGTACGACGGCCTGGCCGGCCTCGACCAGCAGGCTGACGGGGAGGCTGGGCCGGCCGTTGCCGTCGACCAGGTCGCCGCCGACCGGCAGCCCGTTGCTGGTCAGCAGCTTCTCGACGGCGGCCGCGGTGGTCTGCGGGCCGCCC
The DNA here is from genome assembly GCF_027625935.1 of Streptomyces camelliae. Classification (NCBI taxonomy): domain Bacteria; kingdom Bacillati; phylum Actinomycetota; class Actinomycetes; order Kitasatosporales; family Streptomycetaceae; genus Streptomyces; species Streptomyces camelliae. The sequence goes on along the minus strand of NZ_CP115300.1, from coordinate 5,969,541 downwards.
TCGGCGTCACCGAGGGAGTAGGCCAGCAGGTAGGGCATGTCGGCGCCGTCGGGGGCCTCGCCGCTCCAGGCCAGGAGGACGAGCGTGCCGAGGTCGGCCGGGCGGAGGTCGCTTGAGGTTGAGGTCACCGCGCGACCTTATCGACGCGTCCGCGCGCCACCGGGCGGCTTCTCACCCTTCCGGACCAGTGCCCGGCCCCGCTCCACACGAACGAGGGAAGCGGGGCCGGAACGTCGCGCGCGGGGGCGAACGGGGTGTCAGCTCTGCAGGGGCAGTCCGCCGAGCAGCGGGTTGTGCTGGTTCACCGCGCCGGTCACGCGCTTGACCGTGTTGAGCACGGAGTGCTTGTTCTCGGTGTTGAGCGCGTCCGACTGGTGCTGCAGCGGCATCGCGTCGTCGAGGGTGAGCGGAGCCTTGGTGAGCTGGTTGACGGCGCCGTTGAGGCTGGTGGGCGTCACGTCGGCGGCGTTGTAGGCGAACGCGGGCGCGGCGACGCCCGCGAGGGCCACGGAACCGGCAACGACAGCGGCAGCCTTCAGGGACTTCATCGTGTTCCTTTCTTCGGCAACTCACGTCACCCCAGGGAGTTCTGACGCCGTGCCTAACGAGACCCGGCCGGGCCGGAAACCCCGCGCCGAGAAGACATATGAGCGGGAAAAGCGCTCAGCCGCCGCGCCCGCACGGGGCACGGCGGCTGAGACGGTGGTGACGGCCGGGGTCAGCTGGTCGCGGGCAGAGCCGCCAGCGACGGCGCGGACGGCAGCGAGGCCAGGGAGGTCAGGCTCGGAGAGGGCAGGCCGCTGCCGAGGAGCGTGGTCGTCAGCAGGTTGACCAGGCCGGACACCACGCCGGTGGCGGACGAGAGCACCGCGGACAGGTCGGAGGTGACTGCCTTCACCAGGCTGTCGACGGCCTTCTCCAGATTGGCCAGCGCGTCGGAGGTGAGGTCACGGGACGAGGGCGGCTTCCCGTCGTCGAGGTACCTCGCGGCCACCGGAACGGCCGGGGCCGCCGCGGGGAGCTTGGAGGTGGCGGCGGAGGGGAGCGCCGACGTCCCGGCGGACGTCGAGGGGACGGCGGACGTCGAGGGAAGGGTGGACGGTACGGCGGACGTGGACGGGACGGCGGGGGTCGAGGGGACCGCCGTAGCAGTGGGCTTCGCAGGCTTCGACGGCTTCGCGGCGACCGACGGCACGGCGCTCGGGACGGCGGGAGCCGTGGGAGCCGCGGTCGCCGTGGGGACGGCCGGCTTGGACGCGGCCGATGCGGTCGGCTTGGCGGCTGAGGGTACGGCGGACGCCGACGGCTTGGCCGCGGCAGGCACGGTGGAAGTCGACGGCTTGGCCGCCACCGGCACTGTCGAAGTCGACGGCTTGGCCGGGGCGGTGGGTTTCGCGGCTGTCGTGGGGGTGGCGGGCGTCGTGGGCTTCGTCAGCGAGGCCGGGTCGGACTTCGCCGCCTCGGCGATGGCCTGGTGGGCAGCATCGCCGAGCTTCCTGGCCTCGGCGGCCGGCAGCTTGCCCTTCTGCAGGGACACTTTGAGCAGGTCGACGACCGGCTGGAGAACGGAACCGGAGTTGTCCAGGGCTCTGACCTGGGCGAGCAGCTTCTCCGCGCCCGGCACGGCGGGCTGGGAGGAGCTGTGGGCTCGCTCTCCGGCCGAATCGGCGGCGACGGCTGCCGGGCCGGTGATACCGACCAGGACGGCGGCGCAGAGAGTGGTGGACGCAAGGCGCCGCGCGGGCAGACCACGCATAAGGGTGTTCCTTTCGGTGTACATCGGGACCTGATGCCCACCGTCTGTTGACCGATCGCGCTCCGCAACCGCTCGAACACTCTTTGTGATCCGTCCGGAGCCCAAAACCAGCCGTCCGCCCCCCGACGGGGGCGCGGGGCGGCCGGCCGGCCGAAGGGTTGCGCCCCCGCCGTCAGCCGTTGACGCAGGTGTTGCCGAACGCCGGGTTGAGCAGACCGATGAAGTTCACGGAGTTGCCGCAGACGTTGATCGGCACGTGGATCGGGATCTGGAGGACGTTGCCCGAGATCACACCCGGCGAGTGGGCGGCGACGCCGCTGGCGTCGGAGTCGGCGGAGGCCGCACCGGCACCGCCGGCGACGACCGCGACGGCGGCGGAGGTCAGGACCAGACCCTTCGCGATACGCGACATGGAGAGGTACTCCTTGGGATTCGAGACAAACATCCGGGCGGATGCCCGGCGCTGTGTCAACGCGCCCCGGCGCCGGGAGTTGTGCCGCCAATGGGGTGATGTGCTCGAAGGTCTCCCCTTCACACTTCGGACACACTTATCCGGTTTCTCCGGATTAATCCGCATGCCCACTAGAGTTGCGGGCCTCTGCATTCCGTGCGAAAGGGCACCGCCGCTCATGCGCAAGCTCCTGGGTCCCCTGCTGTGCACCACGGCGGGTGCCCTCGCCCTCGCCTCCCCGGCCCTCGCCCGGCCGACCGCACCACCCTCCCCCGAGACCCCGCGCCTGGCGTTCGCCGAGCGCTATCACGCCGTGCTGCACGGTGGGTTCGTCCGCGCCGCCAACGCCGGTATCGGCTGCCGCGGTCCCAAGACACCCTCCTGCGACGCGGCACGGCAGGGGCGCGCCGGGACCAACGAGAGCTTCGACATGTCCTACGTCGACGTCGACAAGGACCCCAACACCTACAACTCCTCCCGCGCCGAGGTCCGCGTCCCCAGGGGCGGCCGGGTGACGTACGCCCGGCTGTACTGGGGCGGCAATCTGCTCGCCGGGGAACAGAAACCGGCGCGCGACGACGGGCGGGTGCTGGTCGCCGAGCCGGGCGGGGCGTACAAGGAAGTCCTCGCCGACACGGTCGTGGGCCATCAGGTGGCGCACGGCGCGGACGCCTACCAGGCCTCGGCCGACGTCACCGGCCTGGTCCGGGCGAGCGGTTCGGGGCTGTACACCGTGGCGCAGATCGACATCGCCAAGGGCCGGTCGGCGGCCGGGGCATGGGGCGGCTGGACGCTGGTGGTGGCGTACGAGAACCCGGCGCAGCCGCTGCGGGACCTGTCCCTGTGGGACGGCTTCGACGCCCTGGACTCGCCGGTCGAGGTCCGGCTGAACGGCGTGCGGGTGCCGACCGGCGGGGGCGGCACAGTCGGCATCGTGGCGTACGACGGCGACCGGGGCAGCGTGGGCGACCGGCTCACACTCTCCCCCGGGCCCCGGCGTGCGCCCGTCGCTCTGGGCGATTCCGTCAATCCGCCGGACGACGTACTGAACTCCACGATCAGCGAGCCGGGTGCCGCACCCGCCCGGCGGATCCCTGCCTACGCCAACACCCTCGGTTACGACTCCGACGTGTTCGATCTCGGCCCGGCTCTGCGGGGCGGTGGTGACCAGCCGGGCTTCCGGCTCGTTTCCCAGCAGGACGCGGCGTGGGCCGGCGTGCTCTTCGCCGCCGTGGACGCACAGGTGTGAGGCGCGTTCCCGACCGCTGTCCCGAGCGCCCCTGTGAGCGAGGTATCCGTCGATGCACCAGTCAGCACCCGCCCCCCGGCCACGGATCCTGCACCTCGCGCAGCCCGTCGACGGCGGGGTCGCCCGGGTCGTCCTGGACCTGGCCCGCGCCCAGCTCGCGGCGCGTCTGCACGTGGTGGCGGCCTGTCCGGGCGGTGAACTGGCCGCCGGGCTGCGGGCGGTGGGCGCCGAGGTGCACCACTGGCAGGCCGGCCGCTCCCCCGGGCCGGGGCTGCCGGGCGAGGTGCGGCGGCTCGTACGGCTGATCGACGAGGTACGGCCCGAACTGGTGCACGCGCACAGCGCGAAGGCGGGTCTGGCCGCCCGGCTCGCCGTCCGCGGCCGGATCCCGACCGTGTTCCAGCCGCACGCCTGGTCCTTCGAGGCGGTCGGCGGCCCCACCGCGGCACTCGCGCTCCGCTGGGAGCGCTGGGGGGCGCGCTGGGCCGACCGGGTGGTGTGCGTCAGCGAGGCGGAGCGCGAAACGGGCCTGCGCGCCGGGGTACGCGCCGCGTACGCCGTGGTCCCGAACGGCATCGACACGACCCGCTTCTCACCAGGGCCCGCCACCCCCCTCGTACCCGGCCCTCTCGTCGTGTGCGTCGGCCGCCTGTGCCGTCAGAAGGGCCAGGACGTCCTGCTGCGGGCCTGGGAGCAGGTGCTCGCCGCCGTACCGCGGGCGCGGCTCGTCCTCGTCGGTGACGGTCCGGACCGCGAGGTCCTACGGCAACGCGCCCACCCCTCCGTCCAGTTCACCGGCGCGGTCGCCGACGTCGTGCCCTGGTACCGGGCCGCCGACCTGGTCGTGCTCCCCTCCCGCTGGGAGGGCATGGCGCTCGCCCCGCTGGAGGCGCTGGGCTGCGGCCGGCCGGTCGTGGTCACCGACGTCGACGGCGCCCGCGAGAGCCTGCCGCCCACCCTGGCCGACCGCTGTCTGGTCCCCCCGGAGGACCCCGCGGCGCTGGCCGGGGCGGTCGCCGGGCTGCTGTCCGACCCGCCCCTGCGTGCCGCGCTCGGCGACCGGGGGCGCCGGCACGTCCTGTCCACGCACGACGTGCGGCACACCGCCGAGCACATCGCGGCCCTCTACCGCGAACTGCTCGGCGCCGCCGGCGAAACAGCACCGTGCGTGCCCTCCGAGTGCAGGGAGTCCATCCACCCGTGACCGCGGAAAGCACCGTCCCCTCCCCCGGCGCACAGCCCTGGGACCCCGGATTCCCGACCGGGTCCGTCTCGGTCCTGCCGGCCCGCACGGCCGGCGGCTTCCGGTTCCCGCTGCGCCGCCCGCCCGGCCGGCCTGCCTCGCCGCTGCCCCTGCTCACCGCCGACCTGCTCGCGGCGCTGGCCGGCGCGCTCGCGCTGGAGGAGCCCGCGCGCCGGCCGGTGCTGGTCGCCGCGCTGGTCTGCGCCGCGCTGCTGCTGCGCCCGCACACGGCGCGGCTCGTGCCCGGTGTGCTCGACGAACTGCCCACGGTGTGCGGGCGGATCGCGGTGGCCTGGCTGGCCCTCGCCGCGCTGCTCGCCGCCTACGACCCCGAACGCGCCCTGACCGCCCGCACCCTGCTGCTCGGCTGGGCGCTGCACGCGGCCGCGGCCTGCGCGGGCCGCGGCGCGGTGCACTGGCGGCGCCGGGTCGCGACTCTGCGCCGGCCGCGCACCGCCCTGGTGATCGGGCCCGCCGCGACCGCGCAGCGGGTGTCCGCCGCGCTGCTGCGCCACCCGCGCTGCGGAGTGCGGCCCGTGGGCGTGGTGGCCGACCACCCCGACGGCGGCCACGGTGCCGGCCTGCCCGTGCTCACCAGCGGCGAGGAGGTCGAGCGGGCGCTGATCCAGAACGGGGTGCGGGCCGTGCTCACCGTCGATCCCGCCGTACGCACCGCGAAGGGCCCGCTGCTGCGGGCGCTCGCCGAGTCGGGCTGCACGGTGTGGGAGCTGGACGCGGACTCACCGTCGTACGAGATGCGCGACCAGCTCGCCGGGTTCGCCGTACGGCGGCTCGACCTCGGCTCGCGGCGGCGCGGCGGCACCGCCAAGCGGCTGCTGGACGTGCTGGTCTCCGGAACACTGCTGGTGCTGGTCAGCCCGGTGCTGCTGGTGTGCGCGGCGGTGCTGCGGCACACCGACGGACCCGGGGTGGTGTTCCGGCAGGAACGCATCGGCATGGACGGCCGCCCCTTCACCCTGCTGAAGTTCCGCACCCACCGCCCGGTCGACGCGCACGAGGCGGCCACGCGGTGGAGCGTGGCCGGCGAGCTGCGCATGAGCCCCTTCTGCCGGTTCCTGCGCAAGGCCTCGCTCGATGAACTCCTCCAGCTGTGGAACGTGCTGCGGGGTGACATGAGCCTGGTGGGCCCGCGCCCGGAACGGCCGTACTTCGTCTCGCAGTTCAGCCAGGCCTACCCGGGCTACGCGGCCCGCCACCGGATGCGGACCGGCATCACCGGGCTCGCCCAGGTCCACGGGCTGCGCGGCGACACCTCCATCGAGGACCGGGCCCGTTTCGACAACGCCTACATCGACAACTGGTCGCTGTGGCAGGACATCTGCGTGCTGCTGCGCACCGCCGCCGCGCTCGTGCGCTCTACAGGGAGCTGACCGATGGCCCTCACCCTGCCCCTGCGCCACCGCCCCGTACGCTTCTCCCCGGTGCTGCCGGTGGCGGCCGTGATCGCGCTGCTCGCCCTGCCGGTCGCCCCCGGCGGCGAGGGCGGCGCGGGCCCCGCCGACGCGCTGTCCGCGCTGGTGGTCGCCTACTGCGCCGTACGCCTCCTGCGCACGCGAAGCCGGCCGCTGACCCGGCGAGCGGCGCTGATCCTCGCCCTGCCCGTGCCCGGTCTGGCGCTGGCCGCACTGCACGCGGTCTCGCCGGGCGCCGGGATCGCCGGCCTCGGCCGCTATCTCCAGATCTTCGTCCTGGTCCCGGCCGCCGTGCTCCTGCTCATCCGCGACCGCCGCGACTTCCGCCTGCTGGCCTGGGCGTTCGTGGCACTCGCGGGGTGGCAGGGCGCGGTCGGCGTGCACCAGTACGTCACCGGCACCGGCGCCTCGTACCAGGGCGAGGACATCCGCGCGGTCGGCACCTTCGGGCCGTCGGACGTGATGGGCATGGCGACGGTGGTGTCCTTCGGGCTGGTCTGCGCGGTGGGCCTGGCACTGGGCCGGGGCCAGGCACGCACCCGCCTGACGGCGACCGCCTGCGCTCTCGCCCTGCTGCTCCCGCTGGCGGTCTCCTTCAGCCGGGGCGCCTGGATCGCCACCGTCGTGACGCTCACGGCGCAACTGGTGCTGGCGGGTGTGCGCCGGGCGCTCAAGACAGGCGCGGTGGTGGTGGCCGTGTGCGTGGTGCTGGTGGGTGGTTTCGGGGCGGGTACGGCGATGCTCCAGGAGCGGATCGACAGCATCACCCAGGTCACCGACGCGCCCGACCAGTCGGTCACCGACCGGTACACGATGTGGGCGGCGGCGGTCGACATGTGGCGCGGGCAGCCGCTGACCGGCGTCGGTCTGAAGGGCTTCCCCGAGTACCGGGACGGACACGCCTCCCTGGCCCTGTCCTCCGGCAGCGACACGGAGGGCGCGGGCGCCGCGTACCGCCGCCAGCCCCTGCTCTCCCCGCACAACATGTACCTGCTGGTCCTCGCCGAACAGGGCCTGACCGGCCTGCTCTGTCTCGCCGGCGCCTGGCTGGCCCTGCTGGTGTGCGCCCTGCGCGGCCTGTGGCGTTCCCGGGCCCCCGGCGCCCGTGGCCTGGACTGCGCCCTGACCGCCTGCGGCCTGCTGATCTGGCAACTCGTCGACTTCGCCTACGCCGACATCGGCGGCCCCTCGACCGTACTGACGGCGGTCTGCTTCGGCCTGATCGCCTGGTGGTCCCTCCCCACCACCGACACCTCCGACACACCGGCCGCGTCGTGCGCACCGGCGGCGCGGGGGGCGGTCACGGAGAAGGCGGCACTGCGATGAGGCCGACGTCGAGAATGCTGGCGCCTTGCCGGGGGCGTGGGCGGGCGGGGGTACGGGCACTGCGCCTGGTGCCCTTCGGGCCACGGGCCCGGATGCGAGTGCGGCGTCCGGAGCCCTGCGGGCAGCGGGGCCAGGTGGGGGTACGGCGCGCTGTGCCCTACGGGCCGACCATGCGGGTGCCCTGTGGGCCTCGGGGCCGGATGCGGGTGCGGCGTCCGGAGCCCTGCGGGCAGCGCGGCCGGGTGCGGGCACGGCGCGCCGTGCCCTGCGGGTCGCGAACCCGGGTGCGGGTACGGCGTCTGCGGCCGGGGCGGGTCGGATGACGAGCCCGAGGACCGGTGCGGTGCCGGGTCAGGAAGAGGGAACGGGAGTCGGCGATACCTCGGTGCCGGTGGCCCGCGCGTCCGTGCCCGTCGAGCCCGAGCCACGCACACACTCCGCCGCTGCCGAGCCCGGATGCGCCGCATCTGCCGAGTTCGGGTCCGTCGCAGGTATCGGGCCCGGATCCGTCACGCCCGCGGAGCCCCGTCCGGTGGCGCCCTCCGCTGACGAGCCGACCGCGGCGCTCGCCGATGCCCGGTCCACCGACTACGCCCACCGCACCAGGGCCGGCGCCCCCACCGGCACCGAGCCGGTCACCCTCGCACCCACCGGCACCGAGCCGGTCACCCTCGCACCCACCGGCGCCCGAGCTGCCGCCCACGCGCCGGACCTGACCACCCCCCGCCGGCCCCCTGGCGAACCCCCCGGCCGATCCTCCGACCGCCACCCCCCGCCCACCCGCCGTTTCCTCGCCCGGGCCGCGCTGGTCACCGCCTCGCTCTCGGTCATGGCCGCCGTGCTCGGGCTGGTGCGGGATCAGTCGCTGGCGCGGTTGTTCGGGGCCGGGCGGGACACCGATGCGTTTCTCATCGCCTGGACCGTGCCGGAGTTCGCGGCCACGCTGCTGATCGAGGACGGGCTGGCGTTCGCGCTGGTCCCGGCGTTCAGCGGGGCGTTGGCCCGGCGGGCGCAGGGGGCTGTCGGGGACCCGGTGCGGGCGCTGGTCGCCGGTACGCTGCCCCGGCTGACGCTGGCGTTCGCAGCCGTGGGCGGTCTGCTCGCGCTGGGCGCCCCGCAGTTCGTGGCGGCGCTCGCGCCGGGCCTGTCCGACCCCGGGCTCGCCGTGGACTGCACCCGGCTCACCGCGACCTGTGTGCTCAGCTTCGGCCTCGCCGGCTACTGCAGTGCCGCCCTGCGCGCCCACCGCCGCTTCCTCGCCCCGGCCGCCATCTACATCGCCTACAACCTCGGCATCATCACGGCGATGTACACGCTCGGCACCCACTGGGGCGTACGCGCCGCCGCGTTCGGGGTCGCCGCGGGCGGGCTCCTCATGGTCGCCGTACAACTTCCAGCGCTTGTAAGAGAGTTGCGCCCGCATCACCGCGCGGCCGGCACCGCGCCCGGGACCGGGACCGGGGCGGCAGCCGAACCCCGCGCGATGGACGTGACCCTGCTGGCGACCGTCCTGCTGTTCGCGCTGTGCCGGCAGTCCCAGGTGCTGATCGAGCGGTTCCTCGCCTCCGGCCTGCCCGCCGGGGCGATCTCGCACCTGAACTACGCCCAGAAGGTCGCGCAGATCCCGATGTCCCTGTCGCTGATGCTGTGCACGGTCACCTTCCCGGTGGTCGCGCGGGCGCTCGCCGAGGGCGACACCGAGCGGGCCCGGGCCCGGGTGGAGCGGGATCTGGCGGTGGCCGCCACGCTGGTGCTGCTCGGCACCGCCGCCGTCACGGCCTGCGCCCCGCAGCTGGTCCAACTCCTGTTCCAGCGCGGCGCGTTCACCGCCCAGGACACCGCCGCGACCGCCGGAGTGATGCGGGTCTACGCGCTCGGGCTGCTCGGCCAGACGCTCACCGGCGCCCTGGTCCGCTCCTACTTCTCGGCGGGCCGCGCCACCTGGTACCCGGTCGGCGCGATGGCCGCCGGGATCGTCGCGACGTCCTGGATGGGTGCCTGGACGGTCGGTTCCTGGGGCGTCACCGGGATCGCCGCCGCCAACGCCACCGGCATCACCGTCACCGCCGTTCTGCTGCTCGCCGGCATGGGAGCCCGCAGTGTGCCGATCCGGACCCCGGGCGTGCTGCGCGAGCTGAGCCGGCCGCTGCGGGCGGCCACGGTCGCCGCCCTCGGCGGTGCCTACGTCGCCGAGTCGTTCGCGTCACCGCTCGCCGGTCTGCTCGCCGGCGGCACCACCGTGATCGTCATGTTCGTCGTGCTCGGCCGGGCCCTGGGCGACCGGGGCTGCGCCGCCGCCCTCCGTACCGTACCGACCCTGACCCGAAAGCTCGCCCATGTCCTCCATCGCTGAGACCCCCGCCCCGCCCCGGCTCTCCAGATCCGGCCCGGCCCCCTGGATCGCCATGTACCACTCGGTCGGCGACTGCTCCGACGACCCGTACCTCGTCACCGTCACCCCCGACCGGCTGGACCGGCAGCTGCGCTGGCTGCGCCGGCGGGGGCTGCGGGGTGTGTCCATGGCCGAGCTGCTCGCCGCCCGCGCGCGGGGCGAGGGCCGCAACCTGGTCGGCCTCACCTTCGACGACGGATACGCCGACTTCCTCACCAACGCCCTTCCCGTCCTCACCCGTTGGGGATGTACGGCCACTCTCTTCGTGCTGCCCGGCCGGCTCGGCGGCCGCAACGACTGGGACCTGCTCGGCCCGCGCAAGCCCCTGCTGACCGCCGACGGGATCCGGCGGGCCGCCGCCGCGGGCGTGGAGATCGGCTCGCACGGCCTCACCCACGTCGATCTGACGCGCGCGGACGACAGCCTGCTGGCCGCCGAGACCGCCGAGAGCCGCGCCGTTCTGGAAGAGTTGACCGGTACCGAGGTCACCGGCTTCTGCTACCCGTACGGCACCGTCGACCGGCGCGCCATGGACGCCGTACGGGCGGCCGGGTACGGCTACGGCTGCGCCGTCGACCCCGGCGAGCTGAACGGCCCGCACGTCCTGCCGCGCGTGTACATCGGGCAGAACGACAACGCCGTACGGCTGTTCCTGAAGCACCGCCTGCACCGGCTGCGCCGGCGTCCCGTCGAGGGGCTGCGATGAAGGCGCTGCACATCATCACGGGCCTCGGTGTCGGCGGAGCCGAGCAGCAACTCCGGCTGCTGCTACGGCACTTGCCCATCGACTGCGACGTGGTGACGCTGACCGACCCCGGCCCGGTGGCGGACGGGCTCGCTGCCGACGGGGTCCGGGTGACCCATCTCGGCATGACCGGCAACCGCGACCTGGCCGCGCTGCCCCGCCTGACCCGCCTGATCCGGCGCGGCCGCTACGACCTCGTGCACACCCACCTCTACCGGGCCTGCCTGTACGGCCGGATCGCCGCCCGGCTGGCCGGGGTCCGCGCGGTCGTCGCCACCGAACACTCCCTCGGCGACACCCAGATGGAGGGCCGGCCGCTCACGGCGGGGGTGCGCGGGCTGTATCTGCTGGGCGAGCGGCTCGGCCGGTCCACGGTCGCCGTCTCCCCCACGGTCGCCGCCCGTCTCACCCGCTGGGGCGTGCCCGCGCCACGCGTCACGGTCGTGCCCAACGGCATCGACCTGGCCCGGTTCGCCTACGACCCGGCGGCCGGGCTACGCGCCCGCGAGGCCCTCGGCCTGCCCGCCGACGCCTTCGTCATCGGCGCCATCGGCCGCCTCACCCCCGGCAAACGCTTCGACGTCCTCCTCCACTGCCTGGCCCGACTCCCGGAGGACTGCCGACTGTTGCTGGTGGGCGCCGGCCCGGAGGAGCCCGCACTGCGGCGGACGGCACGGGCGGTGGGGGTGTCCGACCGGGTGGTTCTCGCGGGCGAGCGGCCGTACATCGCCGACGGGTCGCCCGGCGCACCCGGCGGACCGGACCTGCCCGCCCTGGCCTCCGCGATGGACGTACTCGCCGCGCCGTCGGCCGAGGAGGCGTTCGGGCTCGCGGTCGTGGAGGGGCTCGCGGCCGGACTGCCGGTGCGGTACACCTCCTGCCCGGCGCTGGAGGACCTGCCGCCCGAGGCCGCCCCGGGCGCGGTGCGTGTCCCGTGCGACGCCGGTGCCTACGCCCGTGCCCTCGCCGGGGTCCGCGCCGCCGGTCCCGGCCCGCGCACCGCGCCCGAGGCCGCCCGCCACTACTGCATCACCCGCAGCGCCGCCCGGCTCATGGACGTCTACGCCGCGGCGCTCACGGCCTCTCACCCCGCCCCCACCGTCGAGGTCCCCGTACACGCCCCCGTCGAGGTCCCCGCACAGGGCCCCGCTCAGGCCCCCGTACCGGCCCTCATCCACGTCCCTGTCCAGCAGAGAGCGAAGTCCTCATGACCGACAACCACCGCACCTCCCGTCCCTTCCGTCTCCGCGCGCTCCCGGCCTGGTCGCTGGTGGCGGCCGGGGTCGTCGCGGGCGGGCTGCTCGGCGTCGAGTACGGCGTCGTGAAGCCTCCGGCGTACACGGCGACCAGCTATGTCATCGCCGTCCCCACCAGCAAGGCGGACACCGCCTCCGCCCTCGGCTTCGCACAGGCCTACGGCCGGGTCGCCACCCAGCTCGCGGTGCTCGCCGACGCCCAGGTGTGGGCCGGGGTGCCGGTGAACACCCTGCGCGACAGCGTGCGCAGCGAGACCTCGCCGGACGCCCCGATGGTCGCCGTCTCCGCCACCGCCGACCGGCCCGCCCTGGCCGCCGACATGGCCAACGCGGTGGCCCGCGCGCTCACCCGGCACGCCGACGAGGCCAAGGACGAGACGCACGTCGAACTCCTGCAGTTCTCCCGCGCGGTGAAGCCGACCGCGCCGAGCTCGGCCTCCGTGAAGGTGACCGCACTGGTCGGGGCGAGCGCGGGCGGGCTGGTCGGCGCCCTCGCGCTGCTCGTACGGCCGCGCCGCCGGCCGGAGGAAGAGGAGCCCGTGCGCCCGGCCCCGGTGCCCGCCCCGGCCGCCGCCGCGGACGCGCACAGCGCCCGGTGACCGCGACCGACACGGCGCGCACCGCACACCCCGCCCACACCGTCGACCTCGTCACCGACGAGCAGGCCTTCGCCGCCCTGGCACCGGCCTGGGAGCGGCTGCACGGGCGGTGCGCCGCCGCGACCCCGTTCCAGAACCACGCCTGGCTGCACTCGTGGTGGCTGTCGTACGGCACCCCCGGCCGGCTCCGGCTGCTGCTGGTGCGCGCCGGCCGCGACCTGCTGGCCGCCGCACCGCTGATGCTCGTCCGCCGGCCGCTGCCCGCGCTGGTGCCGCTCGGCGGGGCGATCTCCGACTACGCGGACGTCCTGCTGGACGACACCGACGACGGACGCGCCGCCCTCGCGCTCACCACCGCCCTGGCGGACGCGGCCCGCACCGCGCTGGTCGACTTCCGCGAGGTCCGTCCGGGCGCCGCGGTGGAGCGGATCTACGACCGCTGGCGCGGCCCGCGCCGCATGGTGCGGGACTCCCTGTGCCTGGAGCTGCCGGCCGTACCCATGGACGGGCTGGTGGCCCGACTGCCGTCGAACAAGGCCCAGCAGCGGGTGCGGGCCAAGCTGCGCAAGCTGGACTCCCTGGGGGTCGAGCGGCGGACGGTCGCACCGGAGGAGGTGGACGCGGCGCTCGACCGGCTGCTGGAGCTGCACCGGCTGCAGTGGCGGGGCCGGAAGGTGACGACCGAGCACCTCCAGCCCCGCTTCCGTGCCCATCTGGTGCGCGCGGTCGGCCCGATGGTCCGCTCGGGTGACGCCGCGGTCACCGAGTTCCGGATCGACGGCGAGGTCGTGGCCGTGGACCTGACCCTGCTGTCCCGCAGCCTGGCCGGCGGCTACCTCTACGGCGCCCACCCGGGCCTCAGGGAACGCAAGGCGGACGTGGCGGTGATGCTGCTGGACGCATGCACCGGTCAGGTGAGCGGACGCGGCGCGCTGAGCCTGCTGCGCGGCGACGAGCCGTACAAGCACCACTGGAAGCCCGAACCGGTGGCCAACCGGCGCCTGTTGATGGCCCGGCGCCGCACCGCCCCGCTGCTGACGACCGCCCTGTACGACGCGGCCGCCCGGCAGCGGGGCAAGGAGGTGCTGCACTGGTGGAGACAACGCCACCAGGGCTAACGCGTCCTGGACCACCAGTCGAAGCGGATGCACAGCTTTCCGCCGAGCCAGTACTCCACCCAGTCGCCGAGGTCCAGCGGCGAGCAGTTGGCCGGAGGCTTGTACGGAGTCGGGTTCGGGGTCGGAGTCGGCTTGGGTGTCGTGGGTACCGGCACGGTCGGCTGCTCGTGGATGCCGGACAGGGCGGCACGGTAGATCCGCGCCGCCACGGGGTTGGTCCCGCACTGCCACACGCCGTGCGGGCAGTAGTCGGTGAGCGTGTTGTACAGCGGCTTGTGCTCGTCGAACCAGGCGAGCATGCGTTTCATGTACTCGGCGTTGTCACCGTTGCGGAAGAGCCCCCATTCCGGGTAGGAAATGGGCTTGCGGTGGGCTTTCGCGAAATCCACGTGCTGTTGCAGGCCGTAGGGCTCTTTCACCTGCTCGTCGAAGGACTCCCCGGCCGGCTGGTCGTAGGAATCCATGCCGATGATGTCGACGGTGCTGTCACCCGGATAGCACTCCGTCCAGGGCACGGCGTCCCGGCCGCGGCTCGGCGCGAAGTCGAACCGGAATTTCTGTCCCGGCACCGCACGCATGGTGGTGACGATCCTGTTCCAGTACTTCTTCCAGCTCTCCGGATCCGGTCCGCAGCGATGGGTGTAGGTGGTGCCGTTCATCTCCCAGCCGAGCACGATCACCGTGTCCGGCACCTTCAGCGCCACCAGCCGCTCGGCCAGAGCCCTGAAGTGCTGGTCGAACGCGCCGGCCGCGCCCTGCCACAGCAGCCGGCGCACCTCGGCGTCGGACACGCCTTCCTCATTGCGCTCCTGCATCGGCACGTTGAGGACGAGCGTCCGGTCGGGCTTGTCGCGCCGCCAGTGCGCCCAGACGTCCAGGAAGCCGGGCGGGCCCTCGATGTCCCGCCAGCGGTCACCGGGCAGATAGGTGTGGGCCACCTTGAGCTCCGATCCGCCCAGCCAGGCGCTCAGCTCGGCCATCCGCGCGACCCCGAGCGGCCCGGAGTCGAGAAACACCCCGAACGGCGGTACGGCGGCCTTGGCGGGCGGACGGGGTGAGGTGACCGGCGCCGGGGTGACCTGGGGCGACGCCACCGGTGCCGGGGCCATCGGGATCGGCGGCATCGGCGGCATCGCCGGGGGCATCGGGATCGCCGGGGCCGGGGCGGGCGGAGCCGGCGCGACCGGGCCCTTCCCCACCGCGAATCCGGGACCGGCCGCCAGGGTGACCGACGCGACGACCGCCGCCGCCGTCACGATCAGCCGCCGGGAGCGGTCCCGTCGCTGCTGTGGAGCCATGCCTGCTCCTCTCTCCACTGGGATTCGTACACACCTTGCTTTCCCAGTTATTGACACACAGTCATATCGATATGAATTTCGCCAGCTCGATTGCTGCTTACCGGTGAACCGAACGAGAAGGAAAACATACCCGTGTCGCTCCTGGACATCCGGATTCCCGCAGTATTGCTGCGGATCGACCGGAATCCCTTTCATCACGGCACCCTGGGTGCCGTGCGTTCGCTCGGCAGAGCGGGAGTGGAGGTGCACGTCGTCGCCGATTCCACGGGAAGTCCCGTCCGCAGGTCGCGTTTTGTACGCCAACTGCATCCCCCGCCGCCGCCCGGCGCGTCCCCCGACGACATCGCCGCCGTGCTGCGCCACGTCGCGGCCCGCCTCGCGCGTCCGGCGGTGCTGATCCCGCTCGACGACGCGAGCGCCATCGCGGCCGGCCGGCTGCGCGAGGAGCTGGCCCCCGCCTATCTGCTGCCCGAACAGCCCGGCACCCTGCCCGAACGCGTCGCCGACAAGGCGGAACTGGCCGAGGTGTGCGCTGCCGCCGGCGTCCCGCACCCGGTGACCCTGGTCCCGGACAGCGCCGACGAGGCGGCGGCCGCCGCCTGGCGGCTGGGGCTGCCGCTGGTGGCCAAGTGGAGCCGGCCCTGGCTCGTGCCGGCCGGCAGCGGGCTGCGCTCGACCACGCTGGTGCGCTCGGCGCGCGAGGCACGGGAGCTGTTCCTGCGCACCGCCGAGGCGGGCAGCACACTGCTGCTCCAGGCGTTCCTGCCGCCCGGCCCGGACCGCGACTGGTTCTTCCACGGCTACGCCGACCGCACCGGCACCCTCCGGGCCGGCGGCCCCGGCCGCAAGCACCTGGCCTGGCCGCGCGGGGCCGGCCTGACCGCGGTCGGCCAGTGGACGCCCAACCCGCAGCTGTCGGCGCTGGCCGCGCGCATCACCGGCGAGCTGGGCTACCGGGGCATCTTCGATCTGGACTTCCGCCGCTGCGGCAGCACCGGCCGCTACCACCTGCTGGACTTCAACCCGCGCCCCGGCGCCCAGTTCCGGCTGTTCGCCGACAGCACCGGCCTGGACGTCGTACGCGCCCTGCACCTGGACATGACGCACCGGCCGCTGCCGGACGGGGTACCGCTGGCCGGGCGGGAGTTCGTGGTGGAGAACTACGCGCCGCTGACCGCGCTGCGGCCCGCGCCCGGGGGCCGGGAGCTGGCCTGGTGGGCGGCGGACGACCGGGCGCCGGGCCTGGCGATGTGGGCCCTGTGGTGCCGGCACGCGGCGGGCCGCCTCACCCAGCGCCTCGCGAGCCGCGTCGTCGGCCGGCGGCACCGCGCCTCCCCCGCACCGGAACCGGCCCGGCGCCTGGTGCACCAGGCGGGCCTCCGGGGCCGCCCCCTCAGCCCTCCCGAAGCCACCACCGACCTGACCCGACTCACGCACCTCGCCCACTTCACTCACCTCACCGACGACTTCCGCGACGACGAGAAAGCGAGCAGCTGCTGATGTACGACCTGCTGGTGGTGGGCGCCGGCCCGTACGGGCTGTCCATCGCGTCGCACGCCGCGGCGGCCGGCCTGAACGTCCGCGTCCTCGGCCGGCCCATGGCGTCCTGGCTCGACCACATGCCGCGCGGCATGTTCCTCAAGTCCGAGCCCTGGGCCTCCAACCTCTCCGACCCGGAGGGGCGTTGGCGGCTCGACGTCTTCTGCGCCTTCCGCGGCCTCACGGCCCGGCACGCCGAACCGCTCCCGCTGAAGGTGTTCGCGGAGTACGGACTGTGGTTCGCGCGCAACGCCGTACCCGCGGTCGACGAGCGGATCGTGACCCGGGTGGCGCCCCGCACGGGCGGCTTCGAGGCCGTCACCGAGGACGGCGAGACGCTCAGCGCCCGCACGGTCGCACTCGCCGTGGGCGTCCTGCCGTTCACCGAGATCCCGAAGCCCCTGCGTCATCTGCCCCCCTCCCTGGTCTCGCACAGCAGCCACCACGCCGACCTCGACCGCTTCCGCGACCAGGACGTGACCGTCGTCGGCGGCGGCCAGGCGGCCCTGGAGACGGCCGCGCTCCTCGCCGAACAGGGCACCCGGGTGCGGATCCTGGCCCGCGCGGACCGGCTGAGCTGGAATGACGTGCCACCGCCCTGGGTACGCCCCTGGTGGCGCTCGGCCCGCTCCCCGCACAGCGGTCTGGGCCCCGGCTGGCGGAACTGGTTCTACGCCGAGCGGCCGGGCCTGTACCGACGGCTGCCGGAACACACCCGCACCCGCATCGCGGCCGGCGCGCTCGGCCCGGCGGGCGCCTGGTGGGTGCGCGAGCGGGTGGAGCCCCGGGTGGAGGTGCTGCTCGGCCGGGAGATCGTGGCGGCCCGTCACGTCCCGGACGGGCTGCGGCTGGAGACGGCCGGCCTGCACGGCGGGGTGCACTCCCTGCGCACCGGGCACGTGATCGCGGCGACCGGCTTCAGGGCCACCCGGAGCCGGCTGCGGCTGCTCTCCCCCGAACTGCGCGAGCTGCTGGCGACGGGCGCCGACGCGGCGCCGGAGGTGGGGCCGGAGTTCGAGTCGTCGTACCCCGGCCTGTTCCTGGCCGGTCTGATCACGGCCGCGGGCTTCGGCCCGGCGATGCGCTTCGTGCACGGCGCGACCTTCACGGCGGGCACGCTGGTACGAGGGGTACGGCGGCGGTTGCGCACGGGCCCGGCGGGCTGGCGGATCCCGGCCGGGCGAAGCGCCGAGGCTCCGCTGGGAGTGCCGCTGCCGTAAGGGGCGTCACGGCCTCGCGCCCCTCCGGGGCGCGAGGGGCTGCTACCTATGGGCGGCGGACCGGCCGCGCCGGTACAGCACCGCTCCGGCCGCGATCAGCGCGGCGCTGGCGGCCGAGGTCGCGAACATGGCCCGGGCGTCCCCACCGGTGTGCGGAAGGGTGGGCGGCTTCCCGGGGTGGTGCTCGCCGCCACCGTGGCTCGGCGGAGTGGTCTCCCCACCGCCGGACGGGGGCGTGGTGTGACCACCGCCCGACGGGGGCGTGGTGTGACCACCGCCGGGAGGCGTGCTGTGCTCGCCACCGGGGGGCGATGACGGGCCACCGCCGGGAGGCGTGGTCTGTCCGCCACCAGGATGCGTGCAGTGCTCACCGCCGGGAGGCGTGCTGTGATCACCGCCCGGAGGGGCACTGTGCCCGCCCCCGTACGGGGGTTGGGTGGTCTCGCTGCCGCCGTACGAGGGCGGGGTGGTCTCGCTGCCGCCGTAAGGGGGTTGGGTGGTCTCGCTGCCGCCGTAAGGGGGTTGGGTGGTCTCGCTGCCCCCGTACGGCGGGGTCGTCTCGCCGCCGCCGTACGGGGGAGGGGTGCTGGTGCCTGGGCCCGGGTGGTCGCCGTAGCCGCCCGTGTCGCCGTGACCGGAGTCACCGTAGCCGCCGGAGTCGCCGTAGCCCGGGCCGCCGTGTCCGGATTCGTCGTCGGAGTCGTCGTACGCGTGCCGGGGTTCGTCGGTGTGCCGGTCCTGGGAACCGTGGTGGTTCACACAGGAGTTGCCGAAGGCCGGGTTCAAAGCGGCGGCCGCGTCCACGGAGTTGCCGCAGACGTTGACCGGGACGTTCACCGGGACCTGGACATTGTTGCCGGACAGGACGCCGGGCGAGCCCTGGGCGGCGCCCTGTGCGTGCGTGTCGGCGAGTGCGTAACTGCCGCCGTACAAGGACAGCACGCCGGTCGCGGCGGCGGCCACGACCATGCCCTTGCTGAGGGTCTGTCGCAATCTCGTGGTCTTCCTGCTCGAAGAAGTGGGAAGGCCGGCCCCGGGACGAAAGATCGACGGATCGCTGTCCGGGGCCGGCCAGAACGCAGCCGGTGGGCTGGGTGAGGGCGCGGAACGTCAGTGGTTCACGCAGACGTTGCCGAACGTCGGGTTCAGCAGCGCGATGACGTTGACCGTGTTGCCGCAGACGTTGATCGGAATGTGGATCGGGACCTGGACCACGTTGCCGGAGATGACACCCGGGGAACCGATGGCCTGGCCTTCCGCTTCGGAGTCGGCGAAGGCGGGGACAGCCCCGCCCAGGACCAGGATCGCGCCGGCGACGACGGCAGCGCTCTTCTTCATGGGATTTCCCTTCTCTGCGGTCATGCCCCTATGACGGCCGAAACCGAGCGAGCACAGCTTCAACGGCTCGCACCATGACCGGCAGGCTGTAAAACGAGGGATAGACAGCCGAAGAAACTATGGAACACGTGCCGTCCCGGAATTCACTCGAACGCCTTCACAGAATTGACACCTCGACGGAAGGCGTGCAGGCCGGGCAGAGAAACGCTTCTTCGGCAAGGCGGGCAAAAGCCGCCCGGGCGACGGCACGAGAATCGGCGCGCCGCCCGGGCGGTGGTGGGACCGGCGTGGGTCAGCCGTTGTTGGTGCCGTTGCCCGACAGCGCCGAGATGTCGTCCAGGATGTGCGAGAGCGGCTCGTCGCCCTTGGCCTGGGTGGAGTTCTCGGTGCACTGCTGGTTCTGCGGCGCGG
Organism: Streptomyces camelliae; assembly: GCF_027625935.1. Classification (NCBI taxonomy): domain Bacteria; kingdom Bacillati; phylum Actinomycetota; class Actinomycetes; order Kitasatosporales; family Streptomycetaceae; genus Streptomyces; species Streptomyces camelliae. Next base: position 5,950,167 of record NZ_CP115300.1, on the reverse strand, counting down.
ACAGGATCGGCACGTCCTGCAGCACACCGACGGCGCCGACGCCCACCAGACCCTGCAGGTTCGCCTTCGCCGGCAGGCCGACGCAGAGCTTGTTGAGCGAGCTCTGGACCAGCGTGGCCTGCGGGCTGAGGTCGCCCCCGGTCACGCTGTTGCCGAACGCCTCGCTGGCGTTGTTGCCGCTGAACGACGTGGTGCCCGTGTCGTTGCCGATGGCAAGCGCCTGGGGGGCTGCCGCCGCCGACACACCGATGACGGACGCGGCGACCGCCGCCGCGGCCATTGCCTTCTTCAGCATTTTCGCTTTCCTTCCCTGGCTCCTCGCCAAGACGCACGTTCCTGCCCCCGCATCAACCGGCTCCTGGCGGTTTGGTTGCGGGGCATCACCCGATCGGATCGTTCGGTTTGACGGCATCGGTGGAATTCCTCGACCAGCGCACCGGGCATGTTCGCACGCCCCTATGTGGGCCATCGGAGTGAACCGGAGCAACCCTTCACGGGATGGGCAGTTGAACCAGGCGCTCCGGTGGACGGGGTTTCTTCAGAAGGGAATGCGCAAGTGATCAAGAAGGTTCTGGCTACCGCCGCGGTAGCCGCCTCCGTCGTCGGTGCTTCGGCCGCCGTCGCGTCGCCGGCCCTGGCCATCGGCAACGACACGGGCACCACGTCCTTCAGCGGCAACGGCGCCGAGCAGGCGTTCGGCAACTCCGCGACCTACGGCAACATGAGCCCGCAGATGGCGCTCATCCAGGGCTCGCTGAACAAGCCGTGCATCGGCCTGCCGGCGAAGCTGAACCTCCAGGGCCTGGTCGGTGTCGCCGCCGTCGGCGTGCTGCAGGACGTGCCGATCCTGTCCGCGCCGCAGAACCAGCAGTGCACCGAGAACTCCACCCAGGCCAAGGGCGACGAGCCCCTGTCGCACATCCTGGACGACATCTCCGCCCTGTCCGGCAACGGCACCAACAACCACTGATCCGGACATCCCCGGGCCCGCACGGGCCCGTCCCGAAGGGCCGTCGGCTCCCCGGCGGCCCTTCGGTCTACCCCCGGGGCACACCCCCTGAACCAAGGGGGCATTCATGAACTCATCGGACTGCACTGGTCCGATCGAGGCAAAGAGCGCAACCCGGGGCGAGTCGGCAGCGTTGACGATCACGCAGCTCCTCCCCGGAGTCCGCCTTTCGAAAGGGAACGAACATGAAGAAGCTGTGGGCAACCGCGGCCGTCGCCGCCTCCGTCGCCGGTCTCGCCGGTACGGCGGCCCCCCAGGCCCTCGCCATCGGTGACGACCACGGCACCACGTCGTTCAGCGGCAACGACGCGAAGCAGTCGTTCGGCAACTCGGCCACCTTCGGCAACATGAGCCCGCAGCTCTCGCTGGTCCAGGGCTCGCTGAACAAGCTGTGCATCGGCCTGCCGGCGAAGCTGAACGCCCAGGGCCTGGTCGGCGTCGGCGCCGTCGGCGTGCTCCAGGACGTGCCGATCCTGTCCGCGCCGCAGAACCAGCAGTGCACCGAGAACTCCACCCAGGCCAAGGGCGACGAGCCGCTCTCGCACATCCTGGACGACATCTCCGCGCTGTCGGGCAACGGCACCAACAACGGCTGATCGAGTCCTTCCGCGGCGGCGGGTCACCGGTTCCCCCGGTGGCCCGCCGCCGTTTCTGCTTCACCTTCGGCGAGCAGGACGTCCTCGTGGTCGGCCCGCTAGGAGACGATGTCCTTGCGGGCGAATCCCCGGAAGGCCAGGGCGAACAGCACCAGGGCGTACGACACGGAGATCGCGGCGCCCTGGATCATGCCGGACCACTCTGCGTGCGGCTGGATGGCGTCGGCCCAGGCGAACTGCCAGTGCGCGGGCAGGAAGTCGCGCCAGTGGCCGAGGGCGGTGACGGCGTCCAGGACGTTGCCGACGATCGTCAGGCCGACCGCGCCGCCGACCGCGCCGAGCGGGGCGTCCGTCTTCGTGGACAGCCAGAACGCGAGCCCGGCGGTGACCAGTTGGGACACGAAGACGTACGCCACGACCAGCACGAGCCGCTGGGCCGCCGTGCCGGTGTCCAGCGCGCCGCCGGTGGGGATCTGCAGCGGGCCCCAGCCGTAGGCGGCCGTGCCGACGGCGAGCGCCACGACCGGGAGCAGCACCATCGCGGCGAGGCTCATCCCGAGGGCCACGACGAGCTTGGACCACAGCAGCCGGGCCCGGGGCACGGGCGCGGCCAGCAGATAGCGCAGCGAGGACCAGCTGGCCTCGGAGGCGACGGTGTCCCCGCAGAACAGGGCGACCGGGATCACCAGCAGGAAGCCGGCCGAGACGAACAGGTTCACCGCGGCGAAGTTGGCGCCGGACGCGGTGGCCGTGTCCATCAGGGTGATCTGGCCGCCCCGGTCGTGCGGGGTGCCGATCGCGAAGGCGATCAGCAGGACGAACGGCAGCAGGAACAGGATCGCGCCCATGACCAGGGTGCGGCGCCGCTTGAGCTGGCGGACCAGCTCGACCCGCAGGGGCAGGGTGTGCCGGGTCTGATAGCCGGAGGCGACCTCGGTGAGCGTGCTCATGCGGAACCTCCTATCAGGGTCAGGAAGGCGTCTTCCAGGCGACGGTGCGGGCCGACCGAGGCGACGGGCACATCGAGGCGCACCAGCTCCACGACCAGCCGCTCGGCCGTGCCGCCCGGCTCCAGCCGGACCAGCAGTCCGTCGTCGGTGCGTACGGCGGAGGCGATGCCGGGCAGCGCGCCCACCTTCTCCACGACCGGGTCCTGCACGGGCAGGGCGGTGCCGACCAGCAGGGTGTCGCCGGAGCCGACGATCTCCCGGACCGGGCCCGCCTGGACGAGCCGGCCGCGGTCCATCACCACCAGGTGGGTGCAGGACTGCTCGACCTCGGCGAGGAGATGGCTGGAGACGATCACCGTACGGCCGGCGGCCGCGTAGCGGATCATCACCTCGCGCATCTCGCGGATCTGGGGCGGGTCGAGGCCGTTGGTGGGTTCGTCGAGGATGAGCAGGTCGGGCAGGCCGAGCATGGCCTGGGCGATGGCGAGGCGCTGGCGCATGCCCTGGGAGTAGGTGCGCACCGCGCGGGCGAGCGCGTCGCCGAGCCCGGCGATCTCCAGGGCCTCGTCCAGGTGGGCGTCCTCGGGCGGGCGGCCGGTGGCCCGCCAGTACAGCTCCAGGTTCTCCCGGCCGGACAGGTGCGGCAGGAAGCCCGCGCCCTCCACGAAGGCGCCGACCCGGGACAGCACGGGCGCGCCGGGCCGGATGGCGTGGCCGAAGACCCTGATCTCGCCGTCGTCCGGGGTGATCAGGCCCATCAGCATGCGCAGGGTGGTGGTCTTGCCCGCGCCGTTGGGGCCGAGCAGGCCGAGCACCTGGCCGCGTTCCACCCGGAAGGACAGCTCGCGCACGGCGTACCGGTCGGTGGACTTGGCGTACCGCTTGCTCAGGTCCTTGATGACGAGCGGGACGTCGGTGAGCTCCGGGTCGGGTGCGGGGGCGGTCGTCCGGCGGCGGCCGGTGAGCAGCAGGGCGAGCGCGGCCGCGGCGCCGGCCGCGGGCAGCCACCAGACCCAGGCGGGCAGGGGTGCGGCGGCGGTGGTGACGGCGGGGGCCGTCGGCACGCTCAGCGCGCCCTTCAGGGAGACGGTGTAGGTGGCGGGGGCGGCCGGGGAGGCGTAGCCGAGGTCGGTGGAGGCGAGGACCAGGCGGAGCCGGTGGCCCTTCTGCACCTGGTGGTCGATCGCCGGGAGGGTGACCGTGACGTCCTTGCCGGCCTTGGCTCCGGTCACCCGGAAGGGCGCGACGAGCTGGGAGGGCAGCACCTGCTGGGTGCCGTCGGGGCCGACGTCGTAGACCTTGCCGAACAGGACGGCGTCGTCGCTGGTCGAGGTGATGTGGACGGTGGCCGTGGGGGCGCCGGTGATCTGGAGGTCGTGGGTGAGCCGGGCGGAGTCGAACCTGGCGTACTGGCCGGGGAAGTCGAGGGAGACGCCGACGCCGAGCGCCGACAGCTGGCTCAGGCCGCCGGAGGCGCCGAGGCCGGGCAGCGCGGAGACGCCGGGCGGGCTGGCGCCTGCCGGGTTGGCGACCTGCTGGGCGCCGCCGGTCAGGGCGACGGAGCGCTGGTGGTCGTGCAGGCCGGGGTAGGCGGCGGCACTGGCGCCGCGCAACTGGGCGGTGCCGTCGCGCGAGTCCACGCCCCCGGTCCGGGTGATCCGGAAGGCCGGTCCGGTGTCGGCGCTCTTCTCACCCTTGAGATAGCGGTCGAACCACACGCGCACGCGTGTCTGGACGCGGCCGTTCTCCATGTCGCCGCCGTCGTGGCCGCCCGCGATCCAGTCGACGTCCACGGGGGCGCCGTTGGCACGGATCGCCTTCTGGGCGGCGTCGGCCTGGCCGAGGGGGAACAGGGAGTCCGTCTGGCCCTGCATCAGCAGGGTGGGCACCTTGATGCGGGCGGCTACGGCGGACGGCGAGCGCTCCTGCAGCAGCGTGCGGGCGGCCGCGTCCGGGGTGCCGGACTCGGCGACCCTGTTGTACATCTGGCACAGCTCGGGCTCGAAGTGGGCGCATCCGCCGCCGGTGTTGAAGAAGATGCCGGCCCACAGCTTCTTGAACACGCCGTTCGGGAAGAGGGCGTCGGCGAGGTTCCAGTACGTGATGGCCGGGGCGATGGCGTCCACCCGGTCGTCGTATCCGGCGGCGAGCAGGGAGATCGCGCCGCCGTAGGAGCCGCCGGCCACGCCCACGCGCGGGTCGCCGGGTTTGTCGAGCTGGACCTGGGGCTTCTTCGCGAGCCAGTCGATGAGCCGGGAGACGTCGGCGACCTCGGCCTTGGGGTCGTTGAGCCCGATCTTCCCCGTCGACCTGCCGAAGCCGCGCGCGGACCAGGTCAGGACCGCGTACCCGTCCCGTGCGAGGTCCTCGGCCTGGCCGCGCATGTCGTCCTTGCTGCCGCCGAAGCCGTGCGCCAGCAGGACGGCGGGGTGGCGGCCGGAGCCGGCCGGGGTGAAGTACGAGGTGTCCAGACGGGCGCCGCCGGGCATGGCCATGACCTGGTCGGTGCGGTGCACCGCGGGCGGGCCGTCATCGGCAGCGGCGACCGTCCACGTCCCGGCGCCGGCGAGCACCACGACAGCGGCCGCGGCGGCCGTCAGCCGCCGCGGTCCTTTGAGCAGCCCTCGCACCGAGAGCCGGCGAAGATCCATGCCCCAACGGTACGGGCCCGCACTGACATCCGATGGATCCCCCGGGCTGAACCCGGGCCCCTCCTTGGGGCGTACGGACCCGCGCCGCCGTACTTCGGGCGCGGTACGAAAGGGCCGGCGTCAGGCCTGGGCGTTCTCCGGCACCCGGACGTCCTCCGGCAGGGACACCAGCCAGCGGGTCTCGCGGCGCGGGCGGAGGTAGAAGACCCAGTAGAGGGTGGCGACGGCGGTGATGCCGCCGGTCCACCACAGGTACGACGGGTCCTGCTCGACCAGGATGTAGAGGAGGACGGCGATCAGCAGGATCGGCATCGCCGGCCACAGCGGCATCCGCCAGGCCTGCCGGGTGCCGTGCGCTCCGCGCCGGGCGAGCAGCGCGGCGATCGCGACCAGCAGATACAGGCCGGTGACGGCGACGCCGGTGACGCCGTAGAGGGTGTCCAGGTTCACGAAGCAGAGGAAGGCGCCGGGGACGCCGACCACGAGGGTGGCGACCCACGGGGAGCCGAACCGGCCGAGCTTGGCGAGGGCGTTGTTGACCGGGGCGGGCCAGGCCTTGTCACGGGCGGAGGCGAACAGGACGCGGGAGTTCTGGATGACCATGACGATGCCCGCGTTGATGATCGCGAGGGCGACGCAGAGGCTGACGAAGGTGCCGACGGCCGAGTTGCTCCAGGCGATGACCATGCTGGAGATGTCGCCGCCGGTCAGGGTCTTGAGGTCACCGGCGCCGAGGGTGATCGCCACGACCGGCACCAGGATGACGACGCTGGAGATGGCGAGGGTGGCGAGGACGGTGCGGGCGACGCTGCGACGCGGGTTCTCCAGTTCCTCGGAGAGGTAGATGGCGGTGGAGAAGCCCTGGGTGGCGAAGAGGGCGATGGCGAGCCCGGAGAGGACCATCATGGCCGTGACCGGGTTGACGTGCGCGTGGTCACCGGCCACCTGGAGCGAGCTCACGAGGCTGCCCGCACCGCGGTGGGAGTGGCTGAAGCCGAGTACGGCGACGACACCGGCGGCGACGACCTCCAGGACCAGGAAGATGCCGGTGATCCAGGCGTTGGCGCGCAGGTCCAGCAGGCCGGCGAGGGTGGCCGCGATCATCACGCCGGCGCCCGTCCAGGCCGGGTCGAGGTGGACGACCGGGGCAAGGTAGTCGGCGGTGCCCATCGCGATGACCGGAGGGACGATCATCACGACGAGCAGCGACATCACGAAGGCCAGCCAGCCGGCGAGCCGCCCGGCCAGCGTGGAGACGATCGCGTACTCGCCGCCGGCGCTGGGGATGAGGGTGCCCAGCTCCGAGTAACAGAAGGCCACGGGGATGCAGAGCAGCGCGCCGATGACGAGGCACAGGGCGGTCGCGGTGCCGAGGCTGGAGAACAGGTCGGGCACGATCACGAAGAGCGTCGAGGCGGGCGTGACGCAGGACAGCGTCAGCAGGGTGCCGCCGACCACGCCGATGGAGCGCTTGAGTTGCCGGGGACTGTGCGAAGCGCCCGGGGCGGATGTCTCGGCAGGGCTGAACGTGTCGGTCATGCGGCGGTTCCGATCGACTCGTGTGACATGAGGGTGGGGCTCGGGAGCGCGCTATCGCCTCCGGCGGATCGTGGTGCGTGTGTGTCTCGTCCGCTCCCGGCGGTGCATAGGGAACCCCGACGAAAACCGCCGCGTCAATGGGTGTTCACCTACGGAATCCGTAGCGAATAAGCGATCAACAACGGATTCCCGCATCAACCATCCACATTCTCGGGCTGTTGCGGCTGTACGAGAATCGCAGCGCCCCGGCCCAAAAAAACAGGGCCGTCCGCATAGCGGACGGCCCTGTCAGGCCCTGTCGGTCGTTCAGTGGTTGCGCGGGAAGCCCAGGTCCACGCCCGCCGGGGCGTCGGCCGGGTCGGGCCAGCGGGTGGTGACGACCTTGCCGCGGGTGTAGAAGTGCGTGCCGTCGTTGCCGTAGATGTGGTGGTCGCCGAAGAGCGAGTCCTTCCAGCCGCCGAAGGAGTGGTAGCCCACCGGCACCGGGATCGGCACGTTCACGCCGACCATGCCTGCCTCGACCTCCAGCTGGAAGCGGCGGGCCGCGCCGCCGTCCCGGGTGAAGATCGCGGTGCCGTTGCCGAACGGCGAGGCGTTGATGAGGGCCAGGCCCTCCTCGTACGTCTCCGCGCGCAGCACGCACAGCACCGGGCCGAAGATCTCGTCCTGGTAGGCCTTGGCGCTGGTCGGCACCTTGTCGAGCAGCGAGATGCCGATCCAGTGGCCGTCCTCGAAGCCCTCGACCGTGTACCCGGTGCCGTCGAGCACGACCTCGGCGCCTTCCGCCGCCGCGCCCGTCACGTACGACGCCACCTTGTCGCGGTGGGCGGCCGTGATCAGCGGGCCCATCTCGGACGTCGGGTCGTTGCCGGGACCGATCTTGATCTTCTCGGCGCGCTCGCGGATCTTCTCCACCAGCGTGTCGCCGATCGAGCCGACCGCGACGACGGCCGAGATGGCCATGCAGCGCTCGCCCGCGGAGCCGTAGGCCGCCGAGACCGCCGCGTCGGCGGCCGCGTCCAGGTCGGCGTCCGGCAGGACCAGCATGTGGTTCTTGGCGCCGCCCAGGGCCTGTACGCGCTTGTGGTTGGCGGAGGCGGTGGTGTGGATGTAGCGGGCGATCGGGGTCGAGCCGACGAAGGACACGGCCTTGACGTCCGGGTGCTCCAGCAGCCGGTCCACGGCCAGCTTGTCGCCGTGCACGACGTTGAAGACGCCGTCGGGGAGACCGGCCTCGGCCAGCAGCTCGGCGATCTTGATCGACGCCGACGGGTCCTTCTCGGACGGCTTCAGCACGAAGGTGTTGCCGCACGCGATGGCGATCGGGAACATCCACATCGGGACCATCGCCGGGAAGTTGAACGGCGTGATGCCCGCGACGACACCGAGCGGCTGGCGGATGGAGGAGACGTCCACCCGGCTGGCGACCTGCGTGGACAGCTCGCCCTTGAGCTGGACGTTGATGCCGCAGGCCAGGTCCACGATCTCCAGACCGCGCGCGACCTCACCGAGCGCGTCGGAGTGCACCTTGCCGTGCTCGGCGGTGATCAGCTCCGCGATGGCGTCCCGGTTGGCGTCCAGCAGCGCGCGGAACGTGAAGAGGATGTTCGTGCGCTGGGCCAGCGAGGACTGGCCCCAGGTGACGAAGGCCTCCTTGGCCGCCGCCACCGCCGCGTCCACCTCGTCGACCGAGGCGAACGCGACCTTCGTGGTGACCGCGCCGGTCGCCGGGTCGGTGACCGGCCCGTACGTGCCCGACGCGCCTTCGACGGTCTTGCCGCCGATCCAGTGGTTGACGATCTTCGTCATGACCAGAGACTCCTTACTCACAGATGGCGGCGTCGGGTCGAGACGTGCCGTTCGTACAGCTCACGTGCCTTGACCGCCGACGGTCGCGTCGCGGTCTCGGCCACAGGAACATCCCACCAGGCCTGCGCCGGAGGCGCGCCCGACACAGTGTCGGACGTTTCGGTCTCCACGTAGACACATGTGGGAGTGTCGGCGGCCCGCGCCTCGGCGAGTGCCTCGCGCAGGTCCCGTACGGTCTTCGCGCGCAGCACCCGCATGCCCAGGCTGGCCGCGTTGGCGGCGAGGTCGAGGGGCAGCGGGGCACCCGTGAGCGTCCCCTCGTCCGTCGGGAAGCGGTAGGCCGTGCCGAACCGCTCGCCGCCCACCGACTCCGACAGCCCGCCGATGGACGCGTACCCGTGGTTCTGCACCAGCAGGATCTTGATCGCGATGCCCTCCTGCACGGCCGTCACGATCTCCGTCGGCATCATCAGATACGTGCCGTCGCCGACCAGCGCCCACACGTTGCGCTCCGGCGCGGCGAGCTTCACGCCGATCGCGGCCGGGATCTCGTAGCCCATGCAGGAGTAGCCGTACTCCAGGTGGTACTGGTCGTACGAGCGGGCCCGCCACAGCTTGTGCAGGTCGCCGGGGAGCGAGCCGGCCGCGTTGATGATGATGTCGGACTCGTCGGCCAGGGCGTCCAGGGCGCCGAGGACCTGCGGCTGGGTCGGCCGTACGTCCAGTTCGTCGGCCTCGTAGCAGGCGTCGACGCGCTGCTCCCAGCGCTCCTTGTCCTCGGTGTACTCGGTGACATAGGAGTCCTCGACCCGGTGGCCGTGCATCTGGAGGGCCTCGGTCAGCTCGCCCAGACCGCTGCGGGCGTCCGCGATCAGCGGCAGCGCGCCCAGCTTGTGGCCGTCGAAGGGGGCGATGTTGAGGTTCAGGAAGCGGACGTCCGGGTTCGCGAAGAGGGTGCCGGAGGCGGTGGTGAAGTCGGTGTAGCGGGTGCCGACGCCGATCACCAGGTCGGCGGTGCGGGCCAGTTCGTCGGCGGTCGCGGTGCCGGTGTGGCCGACCCCGCCGACGTCCTGCGGGTGGTCCCAGCGCAGCGAGCCCTTGCCGGCCTGGGTGGAGGCGACCGGGATCCGGGTGGCCGACGCGAACTCCGCGAGGGCCTCCTCGGCGCGGCTGTGGTGGACCCCGCCGCCCGCGACGACGAGGGGCCGCTTCGCCGCGCGGATCGCCCGGACCGCCTCGGCCAGTTCGACGGGGTCCGCGCCCGGCCGGCGTACGGTCCACACGCGCTCGGCGAAGAACTCCTCCGGCCAGTCGTACGCCTCGGCCTGCACGTCCTGGGGCAGCGCGAGGGTGACGGCGCCGGTCTCGACCGGGTCGGTGAGGACCCGCATGGCCTGGATCGCGGACGGGATCAGCTGCTCGGGGCGGGTGATCCGGTCGAAGTACTTCGACACCGGCCGCAGCGTGTCGTTGACCGAGACATCGCCCGCGTACGGCACCTCCAGCTGCTGCAGCACCGGGTCGGCGGGGCGGGTCGCGAAGACGTCGCCGGGCAGCAGCAGGACCGGGAGGTGGTTGATGGTGGCGAGGGCGGCGCCGGTGACGAGGTTGGTCGCGCCGGGGCCGATCGACGTCGTCACCGCGTGCGTGGACAGCCGGTTCGCCTGGCGGGCGTACCCGACGGCCGCGTGCACCATGGACTGCTCGTTGCGGCCCTGGTGGTACGGCATGACGTCCGCGTACTCGATGAGCGCCTGGCCGAGGCCGGCGACATTGCCGTGCCCGAAGATGCCCCAGGTCGCGCCGATCAGCCGGCGGCGCTCGCCGTCCCGCTCGGTGTACTGGGCGGCGAGGAAACGGACGAGTGCCTGGGCGACGGTCAGCCGGGTCGTCGTCATCGGTACCCCCCTGTGGTGTCGGTGTGGTCCGGGTGGAAGCAGATCCGCCACTCGCGGGTGGCGCCCGGGCCCGCCATGACGTTCAGGTAGTACATGTCGTGGCCGGGCTGGGCGATCGACGGGCCGTGCCAGCCGTCGGGGACGAGGACGGCGTCGCCGGAGCGGACCTCGGCGAGGACGTCGGAGCCGCCCTCGCGCGAGGGGGACACGCGCTGGTAGCCGAGACCGTTCGGGCCGTCGATCTCGAAGTAGTAGATCTCCTCCAGCTCGGACTCCTCGCCCGGCCGGTGCTCGTCGTGCTTGTGCGGCGGGTACGAGGACCAGTTGCCGCCGGGAGTGATCACCTCGACGGCGATCAGCTTGTCGCAGTCGAACGAGTCGGCCGAGGCGAAGTTGCGCACCTGGCGGGCGCAGGTGCCGCTGCCGCGCTGCTCGACGGGGACCTCCGGCGCGGGGCCGTAGCGGGCGGGGAGTCGTCGCTCGCACTTCGCTCCTGCCAGGGCGAAGCGGCCTCCCGCGCCGGAGGCGATCTGGACCCGGGCGTCCCGGGGAACGTACGCGAAGTCGGAGACTGCCGCGAACACGCTCTCCCGACCCAGGAGTTGGAACTCTTCTTCCTCGATGTGGACGGTACATCCGCCTTCCAGCGGAAGCACGATCCACTCACTGTCACCGGTGGTGAACATATGCGTGCCACCAGGCGTCAACTCGACGACACGCAAGCTGCTGTGCGTCCAGCCGGCCGCCTTGGGATCGATGTCGACGACGTACTGGCCGTTCCGGGTCGCGCCCTTGGCCAGATGCAGATCGGTGCTGGTCATGCGGCCCTCACAACAGTCCTACGGCGGTGTCCACGGCGGCGGCCACATCGCCGTCCGCCGGGTACAGCAGCGAGCGGCCGACCACCAGGCCGCGCACGGTGGGGAGTTGGAGCGCGCCACGCCACTTCTCGTAGGCGGCGACCTGGTCCTCGGGCGAATCGCCGATGTCACCGCCGAGCAGCACGGCCGGCAGGGTCGACGTCTCCATGACCTGGGCCATGTCGTCGGGGTCGTCGGTGACGGGCACCTTCAGCCAGGTGTAGGCGGAGGAGCCACCGAGGCCGGAGGCGATGGCGATGGACCGGGTGACCGCCTCGGCCGACAGGTCGTTGCGCACCTTCCCCTCGGGGGTGCGGCGGCTGATGAACGGCTCGACGAAGACCGGCAGCCGGCGCGCCGCCATGGCGTCGATGGCGCGGGCCGTGGACTCCAGGGTGGTCAGCGAACCGGGGTCGTCGTAGTCGATCCGCAGCAGCAGCTTGCCCGCGTCGAAGCCGAGCCGCTCGATGTCCTCGGGCCGGTGGCCGGTGAAGCGGTCGTCCAGCTCGAAGCTGGCGCCCTGCAGTCCGCCCCGGTTCATCGAGCCCATGACCACCTTGTGGTCGAGGGCGCCGAGCAGCAGCAGGTCGTCCAGGATGTCGGCGGTGGCGAGGACGCCGTCGACGCCAGGGCGGGACAGCGCCAGGCAGAGCCGTTCCAGCAGGTCGGCACGGTTGGCCATGGCGAGCTTGCGGTCGCCGACGCCGAGCGCGCCCCGGGCGGGGTGGTCGGCGGCGACGATCATCAGCTTGCCGCTCTCGTTGAGCAGCGGCCTGCGGGCCCGGCGGGTGGCGGCCTCGGTGATCGCCTCGGGGTGGTGGGTGCGGATGCGGACGAGCTCGGCGACATCGACCCGCGGCTGCCGTCCGGCGTCCCCGCCCTCGGTGTGGGTGCCCGTGACGCGGCCGGCCCTCACAGCACCGCTCCGGCGTCCAGGGCGGCGGCCACCTCGTCCGGGGTGGGCATCGCGGAGGAGCACTCCAGCCGGGAGGCGACGATGGCGCCGGCCGCGTTGGCGTGCCGCATGATCGTCTCCAGGTCCCAGCCTTCGAGGAGGCCGTGGCACAGGGAACCGCCGAAGGCGTCCCCGGCGCCGAGCCCGTTGAGGACGGTGACCGGCAGGGGCGGCACCTCGGCCGAGTCGCCGGAAGCGCTTACCGCGAGGACGCCCTTGGGTCCCTGCTTGACGACGGCGATCTCGACCCCGGCGTCCAGCAGCGCGCGGGCGGCCGCATGCGGCTCGCGCACCCCGGTCGCGACCTCCACCTCGTCCAGGTTGCCGACGGCGACGGTGGTGTGCCGCAGGGCCTCGGCGTAGAAGGGGCGGGCCTGGTCGGGGTCGGACCAGAACATGGGGCGCCAGTCGAGGTCGAAGACCGTCGCAGCGGACTTGGCGCGGTGGGCGAGGGCGGCGAGGGTCGCCGTACGGCTCGGCTCCTCGCTCAGGCCGGTGCCGGTGACCCAGAAGATGCGGGCGTCGCGGACCGCGTCGAGATCGAGCTCGTGGGCGTCGATCTCCAGGTCGGGCGCCTTGGGCTGCCGGTAGAAGTAGAGCGGGAAGTCGTCCGGCGGGAAGACCGCGCAGAAGGTGACCGGGGTCGGCAGGCCCGGGACCGGGGTGACCCAGCGGTCGTCGACGCCGAAACCGCGCAGCGCCTCGTGCAGATAGGCGCCGAACGGGTCGTCGCCGGTGCGGGTGATCACGGCGGTGCGCCGGCCGAGCCGCGCCGCGGCGACCGCGACGTTCGTGGCCGACCCGCCGAGGAACTTGCCGAAGGACGACACCTGGGCGAGCGGGACACCGGTCTGGAGCGGATAGAGGTCCACTCCGATCCGCCCCATGGTGATCAGGTCGTAGGCCATCGGCTTCCCTTCGTCACGGCTCTCCACGGCTTTGTAGTCCCGCACGCCGAGCCCTGTCAATGTTTTGTCCAGACATTCGGACCAGCTCTTGACACCGCTTTCCACGCACCCGCACGCTGACGCCCATGACGTCGTTGTCACCCTCCTCCTCACTCTCCCGTATCCGGATCGGATCGGCGCCCGACTCCTGGGGCGTGTGGTTCCCCGACGACCCGCGGCAAGTTCCCTGGCAGCGCTTCCTCGACGAGGTGGCGGACTCCGGCTACGAGTGGATCGAGCTGGGCCCCTACGGCTATCTGCCGACCGACTCGGCCGTACTCGCCGAGGAGACCGCCCGGCGCGGCCTGAAGGTGTCGGCCGGCACGGTCTTCACCGGCCTGCACCACGGGGACGCGGTCTGGGACAAGACCTGGGCACACGTGTCGGACATCGCCGCGCTGACCCAGGCGATGGGCGCCCGCCACCTGGTCGTCATCCCCTCCTTCTGGCGGGACGACAAGACCGGCGAGGTGCTGGAGCCCGACACGCTGACCGCCGGGCAGTGGCGGAACCTGACCTCGCTGACCGAGCGGCTCGGCCGGGAGGTGCGCGAGCGCTACGGCCTGACGATCGTCGTCCACCCGCACGCCGACACGCACATCGACAGCGAGGAGAACGTCACGCGCTTCCTCGACGGCACGGATTCCGACCTGGTGTCCCTGTGCCTGGACACCGGGCACTACGCGTACTGCGGCGGGGACAGCGTGAAGCTCATCGAGACCTACGGCGAGCGCATCGGCTATCTGCACCTCAAGCAGGTGGACCCGGAGATCCTGGCGGACGTGCGGGCCAAGGGCACGCCGTTCGGGCCGGCCGTGGCACAGGGCGTGATGTGCGAACCTCCCAGCGGAGTACCGGAGTTGGGGCCGGTGCTGCAAGCGGCCCAGCGGCTGGACGCCGACCTTTTCGCGATCGTCGAGCAGGACATGTACCCCTGCGAGCCGGACAAACCGCTGCCGATCGCCAGGCGAACCAGGGCGTTTCTCCGGTCCTGCGGGGCGTAAGGGCCGCTTTGCGGTAGCTGTGTCACAAACGCACCGCCTGTGTCACATGTGTCTCGTGTACGCGGGTTGTGCGTCACACCCGGTCGACAAGCACTGTCCCCTGCTCACTCCGCGTCGTTCACCGGACGCAGGCTGGTGATCGCCAGCGCAGCGCCCGGCTCCCCCGACGGCCGTCCCAGGCCGCCGCCGTGGCGTGCGCAGGGAGGTGCAACTCATGACCGACCGCAGGCTCTGGTCCTACAAAGAGATCGCGGCGCACATCAACGTGCAGCCCGACACCGTACGGTCCTACCGCAAGCACGGGCTGCTGCCCGCACCCGACCATGTGGAGGGCGGCAAGCCCTACTGGTACGCCGACACCGTCCGCGCCTGGGTCGCCTCCCGGCCGGGCAACCGCGGCCGCAGAGAGTGAAATCCCTCAGCGCCACGGCTCGATGACGGTGACCCCGGCACCCGGTGCCGTCCCCATCGCCGCGAGGGCCGCCGGTGCCGCGGCCAGCGGGATCGTGGACGTCACCAGCAGGTCGGGCCGCAGCACCCCGGAGCGGACCAGGCGGAGCATCCCGGGGTAGGCGTGGGCGGCCATGCCGTGACTGCCGATCAGTTCCAGCTCCAGGGCGATGGCGCGGGCCAGCGGGACGGGGGTGGTGCCGTCGGCCGAGGGCAGCAGGCCGACCTGGACGTGCCGGCCCCGGCGGCGCAGGCCGTTCACCGAGGCCGCGCAGGTGGCCGGGGAGCCGAGTGCGTCGAGGGAGAGGTGCGCCCCGCCGCCGGTCAGCTCGCGGACCGCGGCGGCCGTATCGGCCGCACCGGTCGCGTCCACACACTCCGCCGCCCCGAACTTCCGTGCCAGATCGAGGGCTTGGGGTGCTACGTCGACGGCGACCACCCGCGCTCCCGAGGCCGCCGCGACCATCACCGCCGACAGTCCGACCCCGCCGCAGCCGTGCACCGCGACCCACTCCCCCGCCGCCACCCGGCCCTGCTGCACCACCGCACGGAAGGCGGTGGCGAAGCGGCAGCCGAGGGCGGCGGCGGTGGCGTACGCCATGTCGTCCGGGATCGCGACCAGGTTGACGTCGGCGTGGTCCAGCGCGACGTACTCGGCGAAGGAGCCCCAGTGGTGGAAGCCGGGCTGGGTCTGGCGCTCGCACACCTGCTGGTCGCCCGCCGCGCACGCCGGGCAGGTGCCGCAGGCGCAGACGAACGGCACGGTGACCCGGTCGCCGGGCCGCGCGCGCCGCACCAGGGGCCCCACCGCCTCGACGACACCGGCGAGTTCGTGCCCCGGCACGTGCGGCAGCCTGATGTCGGGGTCGTGGCCCATCC
Organism: Streptomyces camelliae; assembly: GCF_027625935.1. Classification (NCBI taxonomy): domain Bacteria; kingdom Bacillati; phylum Actinomycetota; class Actinomycetes; order Kitasatosporales; family Streptomycetaceae; genus Streptomyces; species Streptomyces camelliae. Next base: position 5,934,620 of record NZ_CP115300.1, on the reverse strand, counting down.
AGCCGTGCCAGTCGCTGCGGCACAGGCCGGTCGCCTCGACCCGGACGACCACCCCGTGCGGGGCCGGGTGGGGGTCGGGCAGCTCACGTACCTCGGCGGGGGCGCCGTACCGCTCGAAGACGACCGCTCGCATGCGCGCTCCTTTCGGGGACCTCCGCGAAGACTAGGCGCTCCGCGCGAAGTGCCGCGATGGGCCGTCGGTCGTCTGCGGGCCCGTCGTAGCCGGCGCCCCTTCGGGGCGCTGCCGAACCGCAGCCGACTTCGCCAGGACCGCTCAGAGGGCCCGGGGTACGCCCGGATGGCCGCAGGTGACTCCGGGGAGTCACCCGGACTGCGGCAACCGGCACATATGCCTAGAGTGCGGATAAATCAGCGCGGATACATCGCCCAGCAGCAGTCGAGGGGACGCCCGTGACCCACTCCCCGCCGCCCGGCACGCCCAAGGCCCGCATCCCCGGCCCGCAGCAGCCCCCGCCGCCGTACCCCCGCATCCGCACGGGGCTGTGGCGGCGCTGTCTGGGCGGCGGGCTCGCCCTGTGGGCGCTGACGGCGTGGGTGACGTACGAGACGCGCGACAGCACGCTGCTGCCGACGCTGATCCTGCTCGGCAGCTTTCTGGCGCCGGTCGTCTTCGTGCTGTGGGCGTACGAGCGGCACGGCCGGGACCTGGGCGTCAGCGCGATCCTCGGCTGTTTCCTGACCGGCGGCACGCTCGGGGTGCTCGGCGCCTCGCTGGTGGAGTCGTATCTGCTGCATCCCTCTCTCGGGATGTTCCTCGGTGTCGGCCTGATCGAGGAGGCGGCCAAGCTCGCCGCGCTGGTGTTCGTGCTGCGGAGCCAGCCCGGTGTCCGCGGCACGCGCGCGGGGCTGGTGCTCGGCGCGGCCGTCGGCTTCGGCTTCGCCGCCCTGGAGAGCGCCGGGTACGCCTTCGACACGGCCGTCTCCTCCGCGGGCGTCGACCTGCGCGCACTGCTGGAGACGGAGATCCTGCGCGGGGTCCTGGCGCCCTTCGGGCACGGCCTGTGGACCGCGATCGCCGGAGCCGCCCTGCTGTCCCGGCGCCGGCCGACCGGCCGCTTCCGCGTCACCGCCCCCGTCGTCGGCACCTACCTCGGCGTCGCCCTGCTGCACGCCCTGTGGGACTCGACGCACGGCCTCGCGGTCTGGGCCACGGCCCGGCTGACCGGGGCCGGTCTGGACCGGCTGCTGTTCGCGCAGGAGTACCTCGCCCGGCCCAGCGCCACGCAGGAGCATCTGTTCACTCTGTTCTCGGTCGGCGGGCTGGCCCTGGTGGCGCTGGCCGGGATCGGCTGGGTGCGGTCGCTGGCACGCCAGGACGCCCCTTGGGGGAATACCCCCTAGGGGTATAGTGTGAGGAGCATGAGGGGTTCTCCCGTGGCCCAACGGCCCTCGCGGACCCCACTGGCCCCCTACGCCTCGACGAGGAGTAACGACATGACCGCCCACACCGACACCTCCGGTTCCGTCACCACCGTCTACAAGGTGACCGGCATGAGCTGTGGCCACTGCGAGGGCGCCGTCTCCGGCGAGGTCTCCCAGATCCCCGGCGTCACCTCGGTGAAGGCCGTGGCGTCCAGCGGCGAGGTGACCGTCGTCTCCGAGGCCCCGCTGGACGACGAGGCCGTGCGCGCCGCTGTGGACGAGGCCGGCTTCGAGCTGGCCGGCCGGGCCTGAGCAACCCCCTCGATCCCCCGACCGGGCCGTGCCGACCAGCTGATACTGGCTCCGTGCGGTCCGGTCCGATGTCTGGAGTCCGGACATGACCAGCACCACCCGTACAGGGAAAGCCCCCGCGACAGGCGGGACCTCCTCCGAAGCCGACGAGGTCGAGCTGCTCATCGGCGGGATGACCTGCGCCTCCTGCGCCGCGCGCGTGGAGAAGAAGCTCAACCGGATGGACGGCGTCAGCGCCACCGTCAACTACGCCACCGAGAAGGCGAAGATCTCCTTCGGCACGGGCGTCCGGGTCGCCGACCTGATCGCCACCGTGGAGAAGACCGGCTACACCGCCGAGGAGCCCGCCCCGCCGCAGCCCGAGGCCACGGCCGAAGACACTCCCGGCGACGACTCCGAGCTCGGCGCCCTGCGCCGGCGGCTGCTGATATCCGCGCTGCTCGCGCTGCCCGTCGTCCTGCTCGCGATGATCCCGGCGCTCCAGTTCGACAACTGGCAGTGGCTCTCGCTCACCCTCGCCTCACCCGTTGTCGTCTGGGGTGGCCTGCCCTTCCACCAGGCCGCCTGGACCAACCTCCGGCACGGCGCCGCGACCATGGACACGCTGGTCTCGGTCGGCACGCTGGCCGCGTTCGGCTGGTCGCTGTGGGCCCTGTTCTTCGGCGACGCCGGCATGCCCGGCATGCACGACGAGTTCCGGCTCACCATCTCCCGGATGGACGGCGCCTCCACCATCTACCTGGAGGTCGCCTCCGGAGTGGTCGCGCTGATCCTGCTCGGCCGCTACCTGGAGGCCCGCTCCAAGCGGCGGGCGGGCGCGGCCCTGAAGGCCCTGATGGAGCTGGGCGCCAAGGACGTGGCGGTGCTCCGATACGAGGAGGGCGAGCCCGAAGGGCTCTCGGTTGAGGGCGGTGGTGGGCGACGGGCGGGCGGCCGTGAGGTACGCGTCCCGGTGGCATCTCTGTCCGTCGGGGACCGGTTCGTCGTACGGCCCGGCGAGAAGATCGCCACCGACGGCACGGTGACCGAGGGCATCTCCGCCGTGGACGCGTCCATGCTGACCGGCGAATCGGTGCCGGTGGACGTGGGACCGGGCGACCGGGTCACCGGGGCCACGGTCAACGCGGGCGGGCGACTGGTCGTCGAGGCGACCCGGGTCGGGGCCGACACCCAGCTCGCGCGGATGGCGAAGCTCGTGGAGGACGCCCAGAACGGCAAGGCCGAGGTGCAACGGCTCGCCGACCGCGTCTCCGCCGTCTTCGTGCCCGTCGTCATCGGCATCGCGCTCGCCACGTTCGGCGGCTGGCTGGGCGTGACCGGGGACGCGGTCGCCGCGTTCACCGCCGCCGTCGCCGTCCTGATCATCGCCTGCCCCTGCGCGCTGGGCCTCGCCACGCCGACCGCGCTGATGGTCGGCACCGGCCGCGGCGCCCAGCTCGGCATCCTGATCAAGGGCCCCGAGGTGCTGGAGTCCACGCGCCGCGTCGACACGATCGTCCTCGACAAGACCGGCACCGTCACCACCGGCCGGATGACCCTCCAGGCGGTCCACGTCGCCGACGGCGAGGACGAGAAGGAGCTGCTGCGGCTCGCCGGCGCCCTGGAACACGCCTCCGAGCACCCGGTCGCCCGCGCGATCGCCGCCGGCGCCGAGGAACGCGCCGGAGCACTGCCGGGGGTCGAGCACTTCGAGAACGTCCCCGGCCGGGGCGTACGCGGACGCGTGGACGGCCGTGAGGTGGCCGTGGGCCGCCTGTACGACGAGCTGCCGCACCCGTTGGCCCAGGCGGCCCGCGAGGCCGAGGAGCAGGGCCGTACGGCCGTCGTGGCCGGCTGGGACGGGCGGGCGCGCGGGGTCCTCGCCGTCGCCGACGCGATCAAGGAGACCAGCGCGGCGGCCGTGGCCGAACTGCGCGCCCTGGGTCTCACGCCGGTCCTGCTGACCGGGGACAACCGGACGGTCGCCGAGGCGGTCGCGAAGACGGTCGGCATCGACCCGGCGGACGTCTACGCCGACGTGCTCCCCGAGGACAAGGTGGACGTCGTACGGCGGCTGCGGGACGAGGGACACGCCGTGGCGATGGTCGGCGACGGCGTCAACGACGCGGCCGCGCTGGCCACCGCCGACCTGGGCCTGGCGATGGGCACCGGCACGGACGCGGCGATCGAGGCGAGCGATCTGACGCTGGTGCGCGGGGACCTGCGGGTGGCGGCGGACGCGATCCGGCTGTCCCGGCGGACGCTGGCCACCATCAAGGGCAACCTGGTGTGGGCCTTCGGCTACAACGTGGCCGCGCTGCCGCTGGCCGCCGCCGGGCTGCTCAACCCCATGATCGCGGGCGCGGCGATGGCGTTCTCCTCGGTCTTCGTGGTGACCAACAGCCTGCGGCTGCGCCGCTTCCGCTGAAGTCCCCAGAGGTTACCGGCGGTTCGCCCCAGCCGAAGTGAGACACCCTCTGGAGTCGGGCGCGCGCCTCACATAAGCTCTTCACAAGGCTCGCGCATCATCCTTACGCTTGGGCCCCGATCGCCGTATCGGGGCTCTTGCGCACCTAAAGGACATATGCAAGAGACGCAGATCACAGTGATGCGAACGTAACCATCGAAGGGGTTCGAAGGTCTAAGTTGGCGATGTCGGTTCGGCGTCTTGGGGGGCGTCAGCCGGCATCTGGGGATGTCTTGGGGGACTTCCTCAGAGATGCGTTGCCGGGGCACGTACACCGGGGAGCTTTGAGCGGCCCTCCCAGCGTGCGTTGTCCCGGCAGATCGCACCGCATCACTGGAGTGGGACGAGTTTTGCTCGTTCTGCTCGACAGACAGCGATTCAGGCGCTGTCCTCTCCGAGCGCCCGGCCGGATCCCGTGGGGGGAATCCGCACCGGGACATGGGAAGGCGCCCTGGTCGTCGGCCCGTGGGGGGACTGACGGCTCAGGGCGCCTTCTGCTTCTTACGGCTGTTTCAGGGCCCACCCGGCAGCGGGCAGGCCCTGGCACTCAGTGCCCCTCAGCGCTCCTCGACCGGCACGAAGTCGCGCTCGACCACGCCCGTGTAGATCTGGCGCGGGCGGCCGATGCGGGAGCCCGGCTCCTTGATCATCTCGGTCCACTGGGCGATCCAGCCCGGCAGGCGGCCCAGGGCGAACAGGACCGTGAACATCTCGGTCGGGAAGCCCATGGCCCGGTAGATCAGGCCGGTGTAGAAGTCGACGTTCGGGTAGAGCTTGCGCTCCACGAAGTAGTCGTCGGAGAGGGCGTGCTCCTCCAGCTTCAGGGCGATGTCGAGGAGCTCGTCCTCCTTGCCCAGCGCGGAGAGCACGTCGTGCGCGGCGGCCTTGATGATCTTGGCGCGCGGGTCGAAGTTCTTGTAGACCCGGTGGCCGAAGCCCATCAGACGGACGCCGTCCTCCTTGTTCTTCACCTTGCGGATGAAGGTGTCGACGTCGGAGCCGGAGTCGCGGATGCCCTCCAGCATCTCCAGCACGGACTGGTTGGCACCGCCGTGCAGCGGACCCCACAGCGCGCTGATGCCGGCCGAGATCGACGCGAACATGTTGGCCTGCGAGGAGCCGACCAGGCGGACCGTGGAGGTCGAGCAGTTCTGCTCGTGGTCGGCGTGCAGGATGAGCAGCTTGTCCAGCGCGGCGACGACGACCGGGTCGAGGTCGTACTCCTGGGCCGGGACCGAGAAGGTCATGCGCAGGAAGTTCTCGACGTAGCCGAGGTCGTTGCGCGGGTAGACGAAGGGGTGGCCGATCGACTTCTTGTACGCGTACGCCGCGATCGTCGGGAGCTTCGCGAGCAGCCGGATCGTGGAGAGGTCGCGCTGCTTCTCGTCGAACGGGTTGTGGCTGTCCTGGTAGAAGGTGGACAGCGCCGAGACGACCGACGACAGCATGGCCATCGGGTGGGCGTCGCGCGGGAAGCCCTTGTAGAAGTTCTTGACGTCCTCGTGCAGCAGGGTGTGCCGCGTGATCTCGTTCTTGAACGTCGTCAGCTCGTCCACGGTGGGCAGCTCACCGTTGATCAGCAGGTACGCCACCTCCAGGAAGGTGGAGCGCTCGGCCAGCTGCTCGATGGGGTAGCCGCGGTAGCGGAGGATGCCCGCCTCGCCGTCGAGGTAGGTGACGGCGGATTTATAGGCGGCCGTGTTGCCGTAGCCGCTGTCCAGAGTCACCAGACCGGTCTGGGCGCGGAGCTTCCCGATGTCGAAGCCCTTGTCACCGACGGTGCTGTCGACCACCGGGTAGGTGTACTCGCCGTCGCCGTACCGCAGTACTACAGAGTTGTCGCTCACGTCTTCCCTCACCGACGTAGTGCCTCATCTTCGAGGTGCCCTGACTGTCTCTACCATCCCCCATTTGGCTCAGGAGAGTGCACTCGGGGTCGACCATTGGGCCCATTGGCGGCACTCAGTGCCGCCAACTTGCCCATCCTGCCCCCTGGAAGGGGCATCCGGAAGTGCTCTGTGACCTTCGTGACTCATTTGATCGATCATTTTTCGCGATGGGACTCGATGAGCCTGAAGTCCAGGGCCGTACACCGCCGTCCGGCGGACACCGTGCGCACCGCCTGCCCGATCGCCTTGCGTGAACCGACGAGGACGACCAGCTGTTTGGCCCGGGTCACGGCGGTGTACAGCAGGTTCCGCTGGAGCATCATCCATGCCCCGGTCGTGACGGGAATCACCACCGCGGGATATTCACTTCCCTGCGAGCGGTGAATGGTCACCGCGTACGCGTGCGCCAGTTCGTCCAGTTCGTCGAATTCGTACGGAACCTCCTCGTCCTCGTCCGTCAGCACCGTCAGCTTCTGGTCGACCGGATCGAGCGAGGTGACGACGCCGACGGTGCCGTTGAAGACGCCGTTCTCCCCTTTCTCATAATTGTTACGGATCTGGGTCACCTTGTCCCCGACACGGAAGACCCGCCCGCCGAACCGCTTCTCGGGCAGATCGGGCCGGCCGGGGGTGATGGCCTGCTGGAGCAGACCGTTGAGCACCCCGGCCCCGGCAGGCCCCCGGTGCATCGGCGCGAGCACTTGGACGTCCCGCCGCGGATCGAGCCCGAACTTGGCCGGAATCCGCCGCGCCGCCACGTCCACGGTGAGCCGCCCGGCCTCCTCCGTCTCGTCCTCGACGAAGAGGAAGAAATCCTTGAGCCCGTCGGTGAGCGGATGCTGCCCCGCGTTGATGCGGTGCGCGTTGGTGACGACACCGGACTGCTGGGCCTGCCGGAAGACGCGCGTGAGCCGTACGGCGGGGATGGGACTGCCGTCGGCGAGAAGGTCCCGGAGGACTTCCCCCGCGCCGACGCTGGGAAGCTGGTCGACGTCCCCGACGAAGAGGAGATGCGCTCCGGGCGGTACGGCTTTCACGAGCTTGTTGGCGAGGAGGAGGTCGAGCATGGAGGCCTCGTCGACCACGACCAGGTCGGCGTCCAGCGGCCGGTCCCGGTCATACGCGGCATCCCCGCCCGGCTTGAGCTCCAGCAGCCGGTGCACCGTGGAGGCCTCGGCACCGGTCAGCTCGGCCAGCCGCTTGGCGGCCCGCCCGGTCGGCGCGGCCAGCAGCACCTTGGCCCGCTTGGCGCGGGCCAGCTCCACGATCGAACGCACCGTGAAGGACTTTCCGCAGCCGGGCCCGCCGGTGAGCACGGCGACCTTCTGGCTGAGCGCCAGCTTGACCGCTGCCTCCTGCTCCGGGGCGAGATCGGCGCCGGTACGCGTCTTCAGCCAGCCGAGGGCCTTGTCCCAGTCGACGTCCTGGAAGCCGGGCATGCGGTCCTGCTCGGTTCGCAGGAGACGCAGGAGCTGGGCGGAGAGGGAGAGTTCGGCGCGGTGGAAGGGGACCAGGTAGACGGCGGTGACCGGGTCGTCCCGGTCACCGTCCGGTCCGGGGACCTTCTCCCGTACGACGCCCGGGTCCGCTCCCTCCTCTTCCGGCTGGGCGGCCAGCTCGGCGAGGCACTCGATGACCAGCCCGGTGTCGACCTGGAGCAGCTTGACCGCGTCGGCGATGAGCCGCTCCTCGGGCAGGAAGCAGTTGCCCTGGTCGGCGGACTGGGACAGCGCGTACTGAAGGCCGGCCTTGACTCTCTCCGGGCTGTCGTGCGGGATGCCGACGGACTGGGCGATCTTGTCGGCGGTCAGGAAGCCGATGCCCCAGACGTCGGCGGCGAGTCGGTAGGGGTGATTCTTGACGATGGAGATCGACGCGTCGCCGTACTTCTTGTAGATCCGCACGGCGATGGAGGTGGACACCTCGACGGTCTGGAGGAAGAGCATGACCTCCTTGATCGCCTTCTGCTCCTCCCAGGCGTCGGCGATCTTCTTGGTCCGCTTGGGCCCGAGGCCGGGGACTTCGATGAGCCGCTTGGGTTCTTCCTCGATGATCCGGAGGGTGTCCAGCCCGAAGTGCTGGGTGATCCGGTCGGCGAAGACGGGGCCGATCCCTTTCACGAGCCCTGAGCCGAGGTAACGCCGGATGCCCTGGACGGTGGCGGGGAGGAGGGTCGTGTAGTTCTCGACGTGGAACTGCTTGCCGTACTGCGGGTGCGAGCCCCAGCGACCCTCCATGCGCAGCGACTCCCCCACCTGGGCACCGAGCAGCGCGCCGACGACCGTGAGGAGATCGCCCGCGCCTCTGCCCGTGTCGACCCGGGCGACCGTGTAGCCGTTCTCCTCGTTGGCGTACGTGATGCGTTCCAGCACGCCTTCGAGCGTGGCGAGCCGTCGCTCTCCGGTCTGGGTCCCCGCATGCTGAGCCATGATCCGACGGTACCGGTGGGGTGTGACAGCGGGTTACCGGTCCGCCTTCTTCAGGGCTTCGAGGAAGGTGGTGAAGGCGGGGGTGGGGAAGGTGAGGGTGGCTCGGGTGGGGGTTTTGGAGTCGCGGATGGCTATGTGGGTGGGTGAGGTCGCGATCTCCACGCACTCGTTCCCGTCGCCGGGGCCCGAGTAGGACGACTTCCGCCAGTTGTCCATGGTGTTCCTACAGCTCCTTCGCCAGGCTGTGGATGAATTCACGCGACTGTCCAGGGTCCAGTGACGCGGCTTCCACCTTATGGAAGCTCGTTCGATAGGTGTTGAGCTGAGCCTCGGAATCGATGAAGGCCGAGCCGTGCAGCGCGTCACGGACCACGGTGTCCAGCTTGGCGAGGGGGCCGCCCACGTACGTCATCGTGCTGGAGGCCATGGCGAAGCCATCCAGGTCGAAGGGGATGACGCGCACGGTGATGTGATCCGCTTCGGAGAGCTCCAGGAGCCGGGTGAGCTGGGCCCTTGAGGTGGCGCGGTCACTGACTCTGATCCGAAGCGCTGCCTCGTGGATCACCGCTTCGTAGGGGATGGCGAACTCCTGGCGCGCCTTGCGGTGCTGGATACGCAACTCAAGTTCTTCAGCGGTCAGTTCCGGCAGCCTGGACGAGAAGACGGCACGCGAGTAGTCCTCGGTCTGGAGCAGGCCCGGTACGTACAGGATTGCCACGTGGCGGAGGAACCGAGCGTGGTGTTCCAGCTCGGACAGGTCCAGGAACGACGTGGGCAGCAAGCCCCGGTACTCCTCCCACCAGCCGTGTGTCCGGTCGGTGGCCATCGCCACCAGGGCGTCGATGAACTCCTCGTCGGTGCAGGCGTAGTGGGAGGCGAGGCGAAGGAGTCGCTGCTCGCTCACACCCGCGAGGGCGGACTCGATATGGGTGATCTGGGCGGGGGCCACGCCGAGGAGCGCCGCCGCCTGGCGGGAGTTGAGACCCGCAGCCTCACGGAGTCTGCGCAGTTCGGTTGCCAGTCGCATCTGACGTGCCGTTGGTTCGCGCCTCTTCACCATCGACTGGCTCTCCTCACAGGCCTGTTGGCGCAACTCGTTCGGCGTCAGATTACGCGATCGGCTTGCCGCGTCCCTAGATTTAGATCTACCGTCGGTGACGTACCGCACACGCAGCGGAAGTGCACCGCGTATGCGGCGTTGCCACCCTGCGCCCAAAAACCCCTCATCTCAACGGAGTTGATGCCGCATGCCCGAAACCTGGGACTACACCCTCCAGATCCCCAACGACCTGAGAGCGGTCACGGTGTGCCGCCGCACCCTGCGCCTGATCCTCACCCTGCACGGCCTGACCGGACTCGTGGAGGTCGCCGAACTCCTCGCCACGGAGCTGGTCTCCAACGCCGTACGACACACCAAGGGACCCGCCGCCCTCAGGGTCCGCCGTTCCCCAGAGGGCATGGTGTGGATCGGCGCGTGGGACACCAACCCGGTACCGCCCGACCCGCCGCGTGCGCTGGAGCAGGTCGGGGAGTTGGAGGAGGGGCGGGGGCTGGGGCTGGTCGTGGCGTGCGCGGAGGTGTGGGGCTGGCAGCCGTCTGCGCGGTTCGGCAACACGGGCAAGTTCGTGTGGTGCGAACTTGTGGCCGCCTAGCTCGTTGATCACGACGTCGTACGAAAGGAGAAGCGATGGTCAGCTCGTCCCATGAGGCGCTGCACCAGATCTTTCAGAAGGACCCGACACTGCTGACGAAGGCGTTACAACGCGTCCTGCACGTGCCCTTCCCCGAGCCCCGCGCGATCGCCGCGCTGAACGTGGACCTCACGGAGATCGAACCGGTCGAGCGCCGCGTGGACACCCTGCTGCGGGCGGAGACGGACAAGGGCACCTACCTGCTGGTGGTCGAGTCACAGGGGAAGGTGGACGGGCGCAAGCGGGGCAGCTGGCCCTACTACCTGTCCTACCTGTACGAGAAGTACCGCTGCGAGCCCGTCCTCATCGTCATCACCCAGAGCAGCCATACGGCCAAGTGGGCCTCGCGCCCCATCCGGCTCGGCTTCCCCGGCTGGGAGTCGCTGACGGTACGGCCTCTCGTGCTCGGCCCGGACAACGTGCCCGTGATCGCGGACGAGAAACAGGCGGAGCTGGATGTCCCCCTTGCGGTGCTCTCGGCCATGACACACGGGCGTGGCCCCCAGGCTCCGGCCATACTGGAGTCCCTGGCCGCCGCCCTGCGGACCATCGACCCCGACAGCGCCGCAGTCTTCGTGCAGTTCGTCGACTCATGCCTGACCGACCCCCAGGCGAAGCAGATGTGGAGGAACCTGATGACGGCAATCCAGTACTTCTGGCGACACCCACTCGCCGAGCAGGTGCGGGAGGAAGGCCGGGAACAAGGTCTGGAGCAGGGCCGCGAAGAGGGACGCATCCAAAAGTGCCGCGAGATGGTCCTCTCCATCCTGGAGTGGCGCCGCATCCCGGTGACCGACGCCGCCCGCGAGCGAGTCGAGTCCTGCACGGACCCGGACCGACTTGAGGCCTGGGCCCAGCGAGCCGTACACGCCACGGATGCTGCGGAGCTGTTCGCCGCGGAGTGAGCGGGCGCGAGGTCAGTTCGCGGGGGCCAGGGTCGGATGGCCCATGGGGGTCGGGGCCGGGTGGGTGTCCGCCGGGTCCAGGCGGAGCATGGCCTGTTCGTCCGGGGTGCCGGGGGCTGCCTGGTACACCACCATCCGCTGGTCGCCGGTCCGGGCCAGTCGCATGACCTCGTAGGTGAGGGTCATCCGTCCGGTCTTCGGATGCCGGAAGACCTTCTGCCCGCCGCCGCGCTCGCATACGTCGTAGCGCTCCCACAGTCGCGCGAACTCGGGTGATTTCAGCAGCAGTTCGCCGACGAGCGCGGTCAGCTCGGGGTCGTCCGGGTCGGCGCCCGCGACCGCCCGCAGATGCGCCACCGACAACGCGACCGTCTCCTCCCACGGCTCGTAGAGCGTCCGCCCGACCGGGTGGAGGAAGAGATAGCGGGTCAGGTTGCGCTGGTGCTGGGGCCAGTCCCAGAGCCCGGGCAGCAGCCGACGGCCCGGCGGGTTCGCGGCCAGTAGGAGGTTGTACCGGCTCACCACGTAGGCCGGCAGTGGACGCACCGACTCCAGCAGCCGCAGCACCGAGTCGCGGACGGTGTGGTCCGAGCAGGCCGGCAGCTCGGACATCCGGCCGGAGGCCAGCTCCGCCAGCTCGTGCAGGCGCTCGTAGGCGTCCCCGCGCAGACGCAGGGCGCGGCCGAGGGCGTCCACGACGGCCGGCGAGGGGTTGGTCTCCCGGCCGCGCTCCAGGCGGATGTAGTAGTCCACGCTCACCCCGGCCAGCGCGGCCAGCTCCTCCCGGCGCAGTCCGGGGGTGCGGCGCAGACCCGCGCCGGCCGGGAGGCCGACGTCCTCCGGTCGCACCTGCGCCCTGCGGGCCTTCAGATATCTGCCGAGTTCGGTGCCCCGTGCCTCCGTCGCTGCTGCCATTCGACCCATTCTGGCAGGCGGGCGAGGCTCATGGGAGGCCGTGTCAGGGCCTGGAACGCCGCACCCCGGGTACAGCGCGGTCTGCCGCGCCGTCACGGACGGGCGGAGAGTTGACCCCGGAGCGGGCGGCCCGGCCGCCGGGGCCCAGGGGGTGCGAGACACCGGGCCGCGGCCCCCGTGGTCTGCGGCCGCCCGCCCGATCATCCCTGACGGACCGTCAACCACGCCTGCCGCATCCAGGAGGTCACTGTGCCGCGCACCCCTTCACTGTCATCGTCCGCTGTCCCCGCGCACGGGCACGGCCCCGAGACATCGGACCCCGGGCCCCGGCGACGACGGCCGGACCGGGCCCGGCCGGACGCGCCGCCCGTCGACGCCCCCGCCGAGTCCCGGCGGGCGGGCGTCGCGCTGATCGCCTCGCTCCTCGGGTTCACGGTGATCACCATCGACGTGTCGGCCGTGAACATCGCCCTGCCCTCGATCCGGGACTCCCTCAGCGGCGGGATGGCCGGGCTGCAGTGGGTGGTGGACGCGTACACCCTGATGTTCGCGGCCTTGATGCTCTCCGCCGGCGCCATCGCCGACCGCGCGGGAGCCCGCCGCGCCTACGGCTGGGGCGTGGCCCTGTTCACCCTCGCCTCGCTCGGCTGCGCGCTCGCGCCCGGTATCGGCCTGCTGGTCGCCGCACGCGTGGCGCAGGGCGGCGCCGCCGCGGTCGTGATGCCGGCCTCGCTGGCCCTGATCCGGCAGGCCTACGACGACGCCCGGGAGCGCGCCCGCGCCATCGCGCTGTGGACGGTCGGCGGTTCGGTGGCCATGGCCGCGGGCCCGGTGCTGGGCGGGTTGCTCACCGAGTCGGCCGGCTGGCGGGCGGTCTTCCTGCTCAACCTCCCGGTGGGAGCGGTGATCCTCGGCCTGCTGGTCCGCGTGCCACGCTCTGCGCGCCGGCCGGCCGCGCTGGACGGCGGCGGCCAGCTCACCGCCGTACTGGCCCTGGCCGGGCTGGCGTTCACGGTGATCGAAGGCGGGCACCTGGGCTGGACCAGTCTCCCTGTGCTGATCGCCGCCGTGCTCGCCGTCGCCTCCGGGTTCGCCTTCCACGCGGTGGAGTCCCGGCACCGCCAGCCCATGGTCCCCCTGGCGATACTGACCGATCGCCGGGTGGCGGTCCCGCTTGCCGTCGGTTTCGCCGTCAACGCCGCCTTCTACGGCGGGATCTTCCTTCTCGGGCTGTACTACCAGCAGCTGCGGGGAATGTCGGGAACAGCGGCCGGGCTGATGTTCGTCCCGATGTCGGCGGTGGTGACGGCGACCAATCTGCTGTCACCGCGCCTGGCGGAACGGATCGGACGGCGGCCGGTGATCGTCACCGGTCAGCTGGTCTTCACCGTCGCCATGCTGGCCATGCTGCCGTTGGCCGCGCACACCCCGCTCTGGCTGGTGCTGCTTCTGCTGCTGCCGCTGAGCATCGGCGGGGCACTCGCGGTACCCGCGCTGACCGCGCTGCTGATCGACGTCGTCCCGGGCGATCGCGCGGGGACCGCGTCCGGGCTGCTCAACTCCCTCCGCCAGACCGGCGGTGCGCTCGCTGTCGCCCTCTTCGGCGGCCTGCTCTCCGGCCCCGGCGGCGGCTTCTCCCTTCCGGGCATGCGCCTCGGCCTCGTCGCCGTCGCCGCCCTCCTCCTCGTCACCGCCGCTCTCGCCCGTCTCCTCCTGCCCCGCGACTGATCCCGTCAGCCCGCTGCCCCGCCCCGTCTCTCGCAGCCCGGAAGCCACCTTCCGCTGGAGCAGGCGGGGCGGACGCGTGCCCCGCCCCGGTCACGATTAGGTTTCGGTCAACCTTCAACCTCTTGCATCCCGCCATGTAATCGATTCCAATCCCTCCTACGGCACGGCATGGAATCGATTACACGACTCGACGGTTACACCGCTGTCCGTTCCACCAGGGAGTCTCACGAGGAGGTGAGCCGGCGTTGGCGAGTATCAAGGATGTCGCCGCCGCGGCCGGGGTGTCCGTGGCCACGGTGTCGCGTGTCCTGAATGCGCATCCGTCGGTCAGTGCGGACGCACGCACGCGTGTGCTGGCCGCCGTCGAAGCGCTCGGGTATCGGCCGAACGCCGTGGCCCGGTCGCTGCGGACCGACCAGACGCACACCCTCGGGCTCGTCATCAGCGACGTACTGAACCCTTACTTCACCGAGCTGGCTCGCTCCGTCGAGGAGGAGGCCAGGGCGCTCGGGTACAGCGTGATCATCGGGAACGCCGACGAGCGGCCCGAGATCCAGGATCATCACGTGCGGAATCTGCTGGACCGGCGGATCGACGGGCTGCTCATCTCCCCCACCGACGGCGGGTCACCGCTCATGCTCGACGCCGCCCGCGCCGGGACGCCGATGGTGTTCGTGGACCGGTGGATCCCGGGCTTCGACGTGCCTGTCGTACGGGCTGACGGGCGAGCCGCCGTACGGGATCTGGTCGCGCATCTGCACTCCCTCGGGCACCGGCGGCTCGCGATCATCGCCGGGCCCGCCGCCACCACGACCGGCAGTGAGCGCGTCGAGGCCTTCCGGGCCGCGCTGGCCGAGTACGGGCTTGAGCTTCCCGACGCCTACATAGGCCAGGGCGACTTCCAGGCCGAGAGCGGGCGGCGGGCGACCGAGGGGTTCCTGGATCTTCCCGAGCCGCCGGACGTCGTCTTCGCCGCCGACAACCTCATGGCACTCGGCGCCCTGGACGCCGTACGCGCGCGTGGGCTGCGCGTTCCGGACGACATCGCGCTGGCCGCGTTCGACGACATCCCCTGGTTCGTGCACACCGATCCGCCCGTCACCGCGATCGCCCAGCCGACCGGTGAGCTCGGGCGGGCCGCCGTACGGGCCCTCGTCGACCGGATCGAAGGGCGGACGCCCCGGTCCGTCACCCTGCCCGCCCGGCTCGTCGTACGCCGCTCGTGCGGTGAGCCGCCCACCCCCGCCACCGACCCGGTGGAGTCCCCCTCCCCAGTGCAAAGGAGCACGTCGTGAGCAACCCGGACGAGTTGCTGCGCATCGAGGGCATACGCAAGACCTTCCCCGGCGTGGTCGCGCTCGACGGCGTCGACTTCGATCTGCGCCGGGGCGAGGTCCATGTGCTGCTCGGTGAGAACGGCGCCGGCAAGAGCACGCTCATCAAGATGCTCTCCGGGGCGTATACGCCCGATGCCGGTCGGATCCGCGTCGACGGTCAGGAAGTGCGGATCCATGGTGCGCAGGATGCCGAGCGGCTCGGCATCGCCACCATCTACCAGGAGTTCAACCTCGTTCCCGATCTCACCGTCGCCGAGAACATCTTCCTCGGGCGTCAGCCCCGGCGCTTCGGGATGATCGACCGGAAGAGGATGGAGGCCGACGCCGAGGCTCTGCTCGCGCGTGTGGGCGTACATGTGTCTCCACGCGCGCGTGTGCGTGAACTCGGTATCGCCCGGCTCCAGATGGTCGAGATCGCCAAGGCGCTCAGCCTGGACGCACGCGTGCTCATCATGGACGAGCCGACCGCCGTGCTCACCTCCGAGGAGGTGGAGAAGCTCTTCGGCATCGTGCGCCAGCTGCGCGAGAACGGGGTCGGGGTCGTCTTCATCACCCATCACCTCGAAGAGATCGCCGCCCTCGGGGATCGGGTCACCGTCATCCGGGACGGGCGCAGTGTCGGGCAGGTGCCCGCCTCCACGGCCGAGGACGAGCTCGTACGGCTCATGGTCGGGCGGTCCATCGAGCAGCAGTATCCGCGGCAGCGGCCCGAGCGGGGCTCGGCCTTGCTCAGCGTCGAGGGGCTCACCCGGGACGGGGTGTTCCACGACGTGAGTTTCGAGGTGCACGCCGGGGAGGTCGTCGGGATCGCCGGGCTCGTGGGAGCCGGGCGGACCGAGGTCGTGCGGGCCGTGTTCGGGGCCGATCCGTACGACGGCGGGGCCGTCACCGTCTCCGGCACGCGGCTCAGGCGGCATGACGTGAACGCCGCCATGGCCGCCGGGATCGGGCTCGTGCCCGAGGACCGCAAGGGGCAGGGGCTCGTGCTCGACGCCTCCGTCGAGGAGAACCTCGGGCTCGTCACGATGCGGGCCGCCACCCGGGCGGGGCTCGTCGACCGTAAGAGCCAGCACGTGGCCGCCGAGCGCATCGCCGGGCAGCTGGGGGTGCGGATGGCGGGCCTCGGGCAGCTTGTGCGGACCCTGTCCGGCGGCAACCAGCAGAAGGTCGTCATCGGCAAGTGGCTGCTGGCCGACACCAAGGTGCTGATCCTCGACGAGCCGACGCGTGGCATCGACGTCGGCGCCAAGGTCGAGATCTACCAGCTGATCAATGAACTGACCGCCGCCGGGGCCGCCGTGCTCATGATCTCCAGCGATCTGCCGGAGGTGCTCGGCATGAGCGACCGGGTGCTGGTCATGGCCCAGGGCCGGATCGCCGGTGAGCTCACCGCCGACGAGGCCACCCAGGACGCCGTCATGTCCCTCGCCGTCTCCACCCCCAGCACCGAGAAGACCCAGAAGGAGGCCAGCCGTGGCCACTGACACGCTCACGAGCACGAAGGGCGCGACTGGCGCCCCCGGAGGCCCCGGCGGCCTGCGCCGGCTGCTCCTCGACAACGGCGCGCTCACCGCGCTGATCGTCCTGGTCATCGCCCTGTCGGCGCTGTCCGGGGACTTCCTGACCACCGACAACCTGCTCAACATCGGTGTGCAGGCCGCTGTCACGGCGATCCTCGCGTTCGGTGTGACCTTCGTGATCGTCTCGGCGGGCATCGACCTGTCGGTCGGGTCGGTGGCCGCGCTGTCGGCGACCGTGCTGGCCTGGACGGCCACGCAGCACGGGGTGCCGGTGCCGGTCGCCGTCCTCCTCGGCCTCGGCACGGGTGTCGTGGCCGGGCTGGTGAACGGTTTCCTCATCGCCTACGGCAAGCTGCCGCCGTTCATCGCGACGCTGGCGATGCTGTCCGTGGGGCGTGGTCTGGCCCTCGTGATCTCGCAGGGCTCGCCGATCGCCTTCCCGGACTCGGTCTCGCACCTCGGTGACACGCTCGGCGGCTGGCTGCCGGTGCCCGTGCTGGTCATGGTGGTGATGGGGCTCGTCGCGGCCGTGGTCCTCGCGCGGACGTACATCGGTCGTTCGATGTACGCCATCGGCGGCAACGAGGAGGCCGCCCGGCTCTCCGGTCTGAGGGTGTCGAAGCAGAAGCTCGCGATCTACGCCCTGTCCGGGCTGTTCGCGGCCGTCGCCGGCATCGTGCTGGCCTCCCGGCTGTCCTCGGCGCAGCCGCAGGCCGCATCCGGCTACGAGCTGGACGCGATCGCGGCGGTCGTCATCGGCGGTGCCTCGCTCGCGGGCGGTACCGGCAAGGCGTCCGGCACGCTCATCGGCGCGCTGATCCTGGCGGTGCTCCGCAACGGCCTCAACCTGCTGTCCGTGTCGGCGTTCTGGCAGCAGGTCGTGATCGGTGTCGTCATCGCGCTGGCGGTGCTGCTGGACACCGTGCGCCGCAAGGCCGGGGCGACCCCGGTGACCACCGGCGGTGCTCCGGGCGGCAAGGGCAAGCAGGCGGCGACGTACGCGCTCGCGGCCGTCGTCACCGTGGCGGTCGTCGGCGCGACCTCCTTCCTGCACACCGGCTCGTCCTCGTCCGCCACCCCGCGCATGGGTCTGTCGCTGTCCACCCTGAACAACCCCTTCTTCGTGCAGATCCGGGCCGGTGCCCAGGCCGAGGCGAAGAAGCTGGGCGTGGACCTGACCGTCACCGACGCCCAGAACGACGCCTCGCAGCAGGCCAACCAGCTGCAGAACTTCACCAGTTCGGGGCTGGGTGCGATCATCGTCAACCCCGTCGACTCGGACGCGGCGAGCAACTCCGTGAAGGCCGCCGACAAGGCGAAGATCCCGGTCATCGCCGTCGACCGGGGTGTCAACAAGGCCGACGTCGATGCCCTGGTGGCGTCCGACAACGTGGCCGGCGGTGAGCTGGCGGCCAAGACGATCGCCGAGAAGCTCGGCGGCAAGGGCAAGATCGTGATCCTGCAGGGCCAGGCCGGTACGTCGGCGGCCCGCGAGCGGGCGGCCGGCTTCGCCCAGGGTCTGAAGGCCTACCCCGGTATCCAGGTGGTGGCCCAGCAGCCCGCCGACTTCGACCGCACCAAGGGCCTCGACGTGATGTCGAACCTGCTCCAGGCCCACCCTGACGTGCAGGGCGTGATCGCCGCCAACGACGAGATGGCGCTCGGCGCGATCAAGGCGCTCGGCTCCAAGGCCGGCACGTCGGTGCAGGTCGTCGGCTTCGACGGCACCCCGGACGGGCTGACGGCGGTGAAGGACGGCACGCTGTACGCGTCGGTCGCCCAGCAGCCGTCGCAGCTGGGAAGGATCGCCGTCGACAACGCGCTGAAGGCCGTGCAGGGCAAGAAGGTCGAGTCGACGGTGAAGGTGCCGGTGAAGGTCGTCACGAAGGACAACGTGGCCGGTTTCAGCGGCTGATGACGGACGGCTCGGGCGGGCGGTCGTACACCATGGGCACCTCGGGTGTTCCGGGTGGCGGCCGTCCGCCCCGGGTCGTCCCGCAGGATTGTCACGGGGATCAAGGGGAGTCAACTGATGTACGACTACGACCTGTTGGTCGTGGGGTCGGCCAACGCCGACCTGGTGATCGATGTCGAGCGGCGGCCGGCCGCCGGAGAGACCGTGCTCGGCGGTGACCTCGCCGTCCACCCGGGCGGCAAGGGCGCCAACCAGGCGGTCGCCGCCGCCCGGCTCGGTGCCGCTACGGCCCTGCTGGCGCGGGTCGGCGACGACAGCCACGGCCGGCTGCTCCTCGACTCGCTGCGCTCGGCGGGCGTCGACACGGTCGGCGTGCTGGTGGGCGGGGCGCCGACGGGCGTGGCGCTGATCACCGTCGACCCTGAAGGGGACAACAGCATCGTGGTGTCCCCCGGGGCCAACGCCCGGCTCACCCCGGCGGACGTCCGGGCGGCGGGCAGCCTCTTCCACGCCTCCCGGGTGGTGTCGGCGCAGCTGGAGATCCCGCTGGAGACGGTGGTGGAGGTCGTACGGAACCTGTCCCCGGACAGCCGCTTCGTGCTGAACCCGTCGCCGCCGCGGCCGCTGTCCTCGGAGGTGCTGGCGGCCTGCGACCCGCTGATCGTCAACGAGCACGAGGCCCGGGTCGTCCTCGGCGACGCGTGCGTCAGCGAGGAGCCCGCGGACTGGGCGAAGCTGCTGCTGGCCAAGGGGCCGCGCTCGGTGGTCGTGACCCTGGGCGCCGAGGGGGCGCTGGTGTGCGACTCCTCCGGGGTGACGCGGGTGCCGTCGGTGAAGGTGGACGCGGTGGACACGACGGGGGCGGGCGACGCCTTCACGGCCGCGCTGGGCCGGCAGCTGGGGTCGGGTGCCTCGCTGGCGGAGGCGGCGGAGTACGCGGCCCGCGTCGGCGCCGCCGCTGTGACCAAGCGGGGTGCGCAGGAGTCGTACCCGACGGCGGAGGAGGTCGACGCGCTGTGAAGAAGGCGGGGATCCTCAATCGTCATCTCGCCGGTGCCATAGCCGAGTTGGGGCACGGGGACGGGGTGCTGGTGTGTGACGCCGGTATGCCGATCCCGGCCGGGCCGCGGGTGGTGGACCTGGCGTTCCGGGCCGGTGTGCCGTCGTTCGCGGAGGTGCTGGACGGGGTGCTGGCCGAGCTGGTGGTGGAGGGCGCCACGGCCGCGCAGGAGCTGCGCGGGACCAACCGGGCGCTGCTGGAGGGCCACTTCGAGGACCTGGAGCTGGTCCCGCACGAGCGGCTGAAGGAACTCTCGGCGGGCGCCCGGCTGGTGGTCCGCACCGGGGAGGCGCGGCCGTACGCCAATGTGCTGTTGCGGTGCGGGGTGTTCTTCTAGCGGGTGTTCTTCTAGCGGCGTGTTCTTCTAGCGGCGTGTTCTTCTAGCGGCGTGTTCTTCTAGCGGCGTGTTCTTCTAGCGGCGTGTTCTTCTAGCGGACCGGGTCCGGGGCGACGAGTGCGCGCTCCCAGTGCTGGGTGTCGGCGTACTCGCGCATGCCGGCGATCTTTCCGGCGCGGACGGTGAAGACGCCGATGTTGTGCTCGTGGTAGGGCCTGCCGGTCCTGCCGGTCGCCCAGGAGTCCCACTCGACCAGCACCTGCTCGCCCTCGCCGAAGACGTTGGTGACCTTCAGGCCGATCTCGCGGTCGGGGTCCAGGTGGGCGAAGGCCGTCGCCAGGAATCCGTTGATGACCTGGTCCCGGCCCTGCCAGGTGCCGGAGATGGGCAGGTCACCGCCGTACCAGCAGGTGCCGTCGTCGGCCCAGCTGTCCCAGATGGTCTCCTGGTCCCCGGCGGCGAGCGCCTCGAAGTAGCGCAGCACCACGTCCCTGGGCTCGTCGGAATCGGGGCGTTCGGTGCGCTCGGCGGTGGTCATGGCGGCGTCGGTTCCTCTCGGCTACTCGTCCGGCTACTTGTCTGCGGTGAGGGTGCCGGCGGCGCCCCAGCTGTCGGCCGGGACCTCGTTGATCCACACCTGGACGGTGTCGGCGGGGATCTTGTAGGCGTCCACGAAGGCGTCCGTGATGCGGGCGATCAGTTCGCGCTTGAGCTCGGTGCTGCGCGGGCCCTGCTGGACGGTGACGATGGGCATGTTCATCTCCCGAGATCGATGAGCGTGTTCCTGCGGGTTCTTGGGTGTTCCTGCGTGTTCCTTGTACGACCACCAGTTCACTCGATCCGGGGCGCGCGACCCAGGGCCACCTCGCGCACGCAGCGTTCACGATTCGTGATCGCTCGCGCCGACCGCACGGCAGGCGTCCAGGAGAGACCCGAGGCGGGCCGGGGGTGAGGTGCGGCGCACGGCGAGCGCGGTCGGCAGGACGAGGGGGGTCCCGTGCCCGCCGGCCTCCCGCACCGGCAGAAAGGCGACCCGCTCGGTGGCCAGCTGGACGGCGTGGGACGCGTACACCACGCTCCAGCCGGGAGTGCCCGCTCCCAGGGCGGCGAGGGTGTCCTGCAGCGAGCTGTGCGCCGGGCCGGGTACGGGCTCGAAGCCGGCGTCACGGCACGCGCCCACGACGAGATCCACCAGGGGCGGATTGTTGCGCCGTGCCGTCAGATACAGCGGCAGCGCGGCCAGCTCGGCCAGCTCCAGCTCGGCTTGCCGGGCCAGCACGTGCCGGGCGCCGAGGACCACCAGGAGCCGGTCCTGCCACACCGGAACGAGCCGGACTCCGTCGGGGCCCTCCTCCACCCCGCGCACGAAAGCGGCGTCCAGCTCTCCACGGGCCACCTGCTCCAGTCGTACGGCGGTGGGGGCCGAGGCCAGCTCCACCCGCAGCTCGGGAGCCTGCCCGGCGAGCACCTCCAGCACCTGATCCAGCCGGTCCCCCATCCCGGTGCTGGTGCCCACCCGCAACCGGTCGGCGCGGGCGGCGGTGTAGTCGGCCACCGTCGCACGTGCCCGCTGCTCGGCCGCCAGCACCTCGCGCGCCGCCGGCAGGAACCGCTGCCCCGCCTCGGTCAGCCGCACCCGCCGCGGTGACCGGTCGAACAGGTCGGTGCCGAGCTCCCGTTCCAGCCGCCGCACCTGCTGGCTGACGGCCGACTGCACGATCAGCAGCCGTTCGGCGGCCCGCCCGAAGTGCAGCTCCTCGGCGACGGCCACGAAGTAGCGAAGTTGACGCAGTTCCATGGCCGTAGCTAAACAACCGCCGGGCCGACGGTCAGAGCCGGCCTGCCACGAAGCCCGCCACCTGCGTGCCGAGTTGCTGTCCCGCGCGGTTGTCGAGAGAGGTGTGCTGGCCGGCCCAGATCCGGCTGAGCCACGCTTCGGTGGCGGCGTCCTGGAAGCCGGCGAAGGTGCGGGTGATGCCCTTCGACGTCACCGTGAGCCGGTGCCGCGCACCGTAGAACCCGGCGAGCGTCGTTGCCGCCGCCTGGCTGAGGGCGGCGTGAGCGCTGGGGTAGGACGGATCCGGGGCGGTCTTCAGCAGGGGGGTCCAGTTGGGGTCGCCGACGATGCGCGGGTTGTAGTGCGTACCGCCGAGCCGGATGGCGGTCACGGGCCGCCACACGCGGTAGGTGTACTTGGCGTCGTACGTCGCGATGGTGGTGTCGGCGAGGGAGAGGTCGAGCCGGGCGAAGACCTTCACCGCCTGCTCCAGGCTCGTGTTCTGGGAGGTGACCAGGTTCTGCGCGATCTGGTTCCAGACGTTCCAGACGGGCGCCGCCGACCAGAACTTCGCGGCCGCGGTCTGATCGGCGGTGCGCGTGGTACTGGTCTTGCTGCCCAGGCCCTTGACCTCGTTCAAGGCGGTGGCGTACGCGCCGCTGCTCACGGCCGGCGGTGCTGCCGGGCGGAACTGGCGTCCGCTGGTCAGCACGAACGGCTTGACCGAGCCCCAGTCGGTGAACACCGGTGCCGGGTGGTCGGGAGGGGTGGGCCGGTAGTCACCGGCCTTGTCGCCGGGGTGGAACGGCGGCGGTGTCGCCGAGGACCCGTCGTCGGACCGCAGGCTGATCAGCCTGCGGGCGACCTCGGCTCCCACAGCCGTGCCCGCCTGCTTGTCCGGGCCGCCCGGAATCGTGGACAGCTGGCTGCTCAGCCGCTGGTCCACGCCCGCGCGCTTGCCCGGGTACAGGGCGACCAGCACATCGTGGGCCGCCTGGTCCGCCGCGGCATCCGCACGAGCGCCTCGCGGCGCCGACACCGAGAACAGGTAGGCGGGGCCGCCCCGGCTGATCGACACCACCGCGTCGTACTCGGCGGCCTGGAGGAGCGCGAAGCTGCGCGTGGGCTGGATTGTGGCGGGCTGCGCTTTCGGATCGCCGAGGATGGTGATGAGCTCGCGGTTCCATTCCACGACCGCCGTCCCCGACGCCGTGGCCGCGGTGGGCGAGGGGGCGGCGCCTGTCCCGAATGCGGGACTGGTGAGTCCGGCTGCCAGCGCGATTCCGGTCAGTACGGCGAGTGTCTTCCGCAACCCGATCACCTCTTCACGTCATCGAGGCCGCTCGCCAGATCCAGCCTGCGGGGACCTGATCCGCGCCGCAACTCGGCATCGTGGTCCACCCGGCCAAGGCGCGCGCCTCTGCTCTCCGCTATCCGCTTGACATCCGCCAGGGACTCGCTGAGCCGCCGGGCCAGATAGCGCAGTTCCTCACCGGTGAGCCGCTGTTCGGCGAGGAGTTCGGCCGCGTGGTCCAGCCGACCGAACTACACGGCCGAGGAACTTGACGAGTTCGTCGTCATCCGAACAAAACGCCGCCGAATCCTCGACGGCCCCGAGCAGCCGGTCATCTGAACGCTGCACCACCGGTCCTGCCCTCATCTTCTCGACCGACGGCTGGGCCGCGTTCGGCGGGGCCGTGCGGGACGGGCGTCTCAGTAGCTGACACCCCGGAAGTGCAGAAACGCGGACCGCAGTTCGGCATCGTGGAGGAGGTCGAGGACCTCCTCCTCCCCCGCGAACAGGACATCGGCCGCCGGATGGCCGGACTGGTGGAACATGGCGACCAGGACATCGACCAGGGGGCGGTTCCAGGAGACACGGACGATCTCCGTCGCCTTGTCACGTTGCCCCTTGTCCATGGCCATGCGCCACAGCTCGATTGAGTGCCTGGCCGTCGCATAGGCGTCCGTGCGTCCCTTGACCAGGACCGCTCTTTTGTTGAGGCCGAACACGTCGATACAGGCCCGCCCCCGGTCGGTCAGACCCTGGTACGTTCCGAGCGGGAGCACCAGCCGTAGGTGGTCCAACGGGTCCTCGGCCGTCGGGTCGACGAGCAGCGGGCTGCCGTCGGCCGCGGTGGGGAAGAGGTTCCGTTTCTGGTTGCTGTTGCAGAACGAGCAGGCCAGCAGATGGTTGAGCCAGTCGAAGGTACGCAGCGGAGCGAGGCTCTTCGGCTCGAAGTGGTCGATGTCCGTGCCTTGTCCGTCACCGCAGTACATGCAGCGTTCGTGGCCGGGCGCCATCTCCGCAAGCCCCGCGAAGAGTGCGGGGCGGACCTTTCGTCTATTCGCCCAGAGTTGCTTCGCCCTGTCCTTGCGCTGCTTCTCCGTGGCCTGCTGCCGGATGTCGTCGGTGTAGCCCCTCAGCAGCTCCGTCGTGACCGCAGACAGAACCGCACGCCGAAGCCGGATCACTCCTCTTCGTCCTTCGGACCCCCGGTGATCTCCTCCCCGATCCGGCGGAGGTGCGCGCTCACCTCGTCCACACGGGCCGACGGCGAGCTGGCAAGCCGGTCCTTGAGTTCCCGGTAGCGGGCGAGCGACTCCCGTGACGAGGCCCCGTCGTAGATCTCCGCCTCCAACTGCACGAACTCGGCCCTCACCTGCTCGGCCCGCTCGGAGTAGGGCGTGTCGAGACCGAAGAGGTCGGAGAGAACCGCGTCGTCGCCGCTGCCGTACACCACTCGGTCGTACAGATCCTGGTCGATGACCTCGGGCGGGCGCGCCTCGTCCACGCCCGGCAGCCGGATCAGGCCGCCTGGATCCGCGGCCTGGCAGATGTAGGGGCTGTGGGTGGTGACGATGAACTGGATGCGGGGGAAGTGGGCGGTCAGCCAGGGGCCGATCCGGCGCTGCCAGGAGACGTGCAGATGGGCGTCGATCTCGTCGATGATGACGACCCCGGGCGTCATCAGCGCGATCGACTTGCCTCTGGCCTCCCAGGGACCGGACTCCCACAGGTCGTCGCCGAACACGTCGTGCAGCTGCTTGAGGATGTCGACGACAAGCGCCGCCACCGTACGGAACCCGTCGCTCATCTCCCGCAGTGGGAAGCGGCTGTCGTGCCGCTCGACCCACAAACCCTCGGAGTCGACGTCGTCGATCCGGTGCCCGTCCGGCAGCAGTCCGTCTCCGAGCAGCGCCAGTGCGAACGTCTTCAGTCCCCGGGCGCCCCCTCTGCCTTCCAGCGCACGCAGATGCTGCTCGATCAGCCAGGTAACCCCCTCGGCGAGTGAGGCGTCCTCGTGGAAGAGGCTCGTGTGCCTGGCCACAGGCCCTGACGCCAGCATCAGCCGTTGCACCTCGCCCGAGCCACCGGCCATCCGCCGGAACGGCCCGTAGGCTGCGGAGAACCAGCCGGCGGGATTGTCCGCCCACGGACCACGGCGGGCGATGCTCGTCTGCGCCTTGGTGTACTTGATCTCGTCGAGCCCGGACAGGACGCCCCGGCGGATCGGAACCCTGCCTGCCGAGCCGTCGCGGGGCGTCTTCCAGCGAAGCCCGGCCCAGAAGGCACCGGCGGGCGGGCGGCCCTGCGAGAACCGGTCGTGCTGCGCGTCCCGGCTGATCTCGACCTCGACCTCACCCGCCGTGCTCTGTTCGGTCACCCAGTTCTCGAACACCGGCACCAGGCTGCGGGCCACCCCCGGCCCACTGAGCGCCAGCGCCATGGCCCGCAGCAGCGTCGTCTTGCCCGAGCCGTTGCGCCCGGCGAGCACCGTCCACCCGGCGTGACTGCCGTCGGGGCGGGTCAGGGTGAGGTCAACTGCGCGGGGGCCGTAAAAGGACTTGATGTCCTTCACGATGATCCGGCTGACGTACATGGGCGTCGGCGTCCGTTCATTCGGGTGTCGCAGCCGATCTTAGGGCCGTGGCCTGCCCGTCAGCGCGGGAAGCGGGCAGGCCGCGGATCCTTCAGTCCGCCATGTGCTCCACGAACCGCTCCGCCGTCTCCGCCAGCACCTCCCGCCCGTCCCGCGCCCACAGCTCGTCGTTGAAGAGTTCGACCTCGATCGGGCCCGTGTAGCCGGCTGCCTCCACGTACCCCTTCCACTCCCGCATGTCGATCGCGCCGTCGCCGATCTGGCCGCGGCCGTTGAGGACGCCCTCGGGCAACGGGGTGGTCCAGTCGGCGAGCTGGAAGGTGTGGATGCGGCCGCTCGCGCCCGCCCGTGCGATCTGGGCCGGGGCCTGGTCGTCCCACCAGATGTGGTACGTGTCCACCGCCACCCCGACCTGGTGCGCCGGGAAGCGCTCGGCGATGTCCAGGGCCTGGGCCAGGGTGGAGACCACGCAGCGGTCCGAGGCGTACATGGGGTGCAGGGGCTCGATGGCCAGGCGGACGCCGTGCTGCTCGGCGTACGGCCCGAGTTCGGCCAGGGCGTCGGCGATGCGTTCGCGGGCCGCCCGCAGGTCCTTGCTGCCGGCGGGGAGGCCGCCGGAGACCAGGACCAGGGTGTCGGTGCCGAGGGTCGCCGCCTCCTCGATGGCGCGCCGGTTGTCGGCCAGCGCCGCCGCGCGGGCCTCCGGGTCGATCGCCGTGAAGAAGCCGCCCCGGCACAGGGTCGTCACCGTCAGGCCTGCCTCACGGATGAGTTTGGCCGTCGCCTCCACGCCGTACGCCTGGACCGGTTCGCGCCACAGGCCCACCTGGCTCACGCCCAACTGGCCGCAGACATCGGCCAGTTCCGGCAGGGACAGCTGCTTCACCGTCATCTGGTTGATGCTGAACCGCGAGAGATCGGTCATCGGTCCACCCCGTACAGCGACAGCAGGTTCTTCATCCGCTCCTCCGCCAGCTTCGGGTCCGGGAACAGGCCCAGGCCGTCGGCGAGTTCGTAGGCGCGGGCCAGGTGCGGCAGGGAGCGGGCCGACTGGAGGCCGCCGACCATCGTGAAGTGCGACTGGTGGCCCGCGAGCCAGGCCAGGAAGACCACGCCCGTCTTGTAGAAGCGGGTCGGGGTCTGGAAGAGATGGCGGGAGAGGTCGACCGTCGGGTCCAGCAGGGCTCGGAAGCCCGTCACGTCGCCCGTGTCCAGGACCCGTACCGCCTGCGCCGCCAGCGGGCCCAGCGGGTCGAAGATGCCCAGCAGGGCGTGGCTGAAGCCCTGGTCGTCGCCCGCGATCAGCTCGGGGTAGTTGAAGTCGTCGCCGGTGTAGCAGCGGACGCCCTGCGGGAGGCGGCGGCGCAGGTCGATCTCGCGCTGGGCGTCCAGGAGCGACACCTTGATGCCGTCCACCTTGTCCGGGTGGGCGGCGATGACCTCCAGGAACACCTCCGTCGCCGCGTCGAGGTCGGCCGAGCCCCAGTAGCCCTCCAGCGCCGGGTCGAACATCGGGCCCAGCCAGTGCAGGATCACCGGCTCGGCGGACTGGCGCAGCAGGTGGCCGTAGATCTCCAGGTAGTCCTCGGGGCCCGCGGCCACGGCGGCCAGGGCGCGCGACGCCATCAGGATCGCCTGGGCGCCGGACTCCTCCACCACGGCCAGCTGTTCCTCGTAGGCCGCGCGGATGTCGGCGAGTGTGCCGCCGGTGATCTGGTCGGTGCCGACCCCGCAGGCGATGCGACCGCCGACCGAACGCGCCTCCGCCGAGCTGCGGCGGATCAGCTCGGCCGCGCCCGCCCAGTCCAGGCCCATGCCGCGCTGGGCGGTGTCCATCGCCTCGGCGACACCGAGCCCGTGGGACCACAGGTGGCGGCGGAAGGCGAGGGTGGCGTCCCAGTCGACGGCCGCGGGCGAGTCGGGGGTCGTGTCCGCGTAAGGGTCCGCGACGACGTGGGCCGCCGAGAAGACCGTACGGGAGCTGAAGGGGGTGCCTGCCGAGAACAGGAGGGGTTCGGTGCGCGGCTCGTACGTCCGCAACGTGCCGTCCGCCGACGGGAGTTGGATGGTCACAGCGAGATCTCCGGTACGTCGAGGCGGCGGCCCTCGGCGGAGGACTTCAGGCCCAGTTCGGCGAGCTGCACACCGCGGGCGCCGGCGAGCAGGTCCCAGTGGTACGGCGCGTCGGCGTAGACGTGCTTGAGGAACAGCTCCCACTGTGCCTTGAAGCCGTTGTCGAAGTCGCCGTTGTCCGGCACTTCCTGCCACTGGTCGCGGAAGACCTCGGTGGCGGGGATGTCGGGGTTCCACACCGGCTTGGGGGTCGCGGAACGGTGCTGGACGCGGCAGTTGCGCAGGCCCGCGACCGCCGAGCCCTCCGTGCCGTCGACCTGGAACTCCACCAGCTCGTCGCGGTTGACCCGGACCGCCCAGGAGGAGTTGATCTGGGCGATGGCGCCGCCGTCAAGTTCGAAGATGCCGTACGCCGCGTCGTCAGCCGTCGCGTCGTAGGGCTTGCCGTTCTCGTCCCAGCGCTGCGGGATGTGGGTGGTGGCGAGGGCCTGGACGGAGGTCACGCGGCCGAACAGCTCGTGCAGGACGTACTCCCAGTGCGGGAACATGTCGACGACGATGCCGCCGCCGTCCTCGGCGCGGTAGTTCCAGGAGGGGCGCTGGGCCGGCTGCCAGTCGCCCTCGAAGACCCAGTAGCCGAACTCGCCCCGGACGGACAGGATCCGGCCGAAGAAGCCGCCGTCGATGAGCCGCTTCAGCTTCAGCAGGCCCGGCAGGAAGATCTTGTCCTGGACGACGCCGTGCTTGATGCCCTTGTCGTGGGCGAGGCGGGCGAGGTCGAGGGCGCCCTCCAGTCCGGTGGCGGTGGGCTTCTCGGTGTAGATGTGCTTTCCGGCCGCGATCGCCTTCTTGATCGACTCCTCGCGGGCCGAGGTGACCTGGGAGTCGAAGTAGATGTCCACGGAAGGATCGGCCAGCACCGCGTCCAGATCCGTCGAGATGTGCTCCAGGCCGTGGCGCTCGGCGATCTCCTGGAGCGCGTGTTCGCGGCGGCCGAGCAGGATCGGCTCCGGCCACAGCACGGTGCCGTCGCCGAGGTCGAGGCCGCCCTGCTCGCGCAGGGCGAGGATCGACCGGACGAGGTGCTGGCGGTAGCCCATGCGCCCGGTCACGCCGTTCATGGCGATACGCACCGTCTTGCGTGTCACGTCAGTCCCCTCATATACGGGTACAGCAAGCGCTTTCTATCACTTGAGAAGCTAGCCTCTGAACAGTGGTCTGTACAAGACCGTTGCCCCTTCGAGTTGTTCGAGGGGGCGAACAACCGGGGTCCATGGCTTTAAGGTCTGCTGGAAGATCTGCTGGCGATCTGCTCGGAACCAGGAGCAGTGCCCGGCTGTCTACGAGGGCGTACGACACGAAGCGCGACCGGAGGACGACGACATGACGGTGACCCTGGCGGATGTGGCGGCCCGCGCCCAGGTCTCCCCCGCGACGGTGTCGCGCGTACTGAACGGCAACTACCCGGTGGCCGCCTCCACGCGCGAACGGGTGCTGCGGGCGGTGGACGAGCTGGACTACGTCCTCAACGGTCCCGCGAGCGCGCTGGCTGCCGCCACGTCCGACCTGGTCGGGATCCTGGTGAACGACATCGCGGACCCCTTCTTCGGGATCATGGCGTCCGCGATCCAGGCCGAGATCGGCGGACCCGGCGGCCGAGCGGGCGGTGAGCGGCTGGCCGTCGTCTGCAACACCGGGGGGTCGCCCGAGCGGGAGCTGACGTATCTGACGCTGCTCCAGCGGCAGCGTGCGGCGGCCGTGGTGCTGACCGGCGGCGCGATGGAGAACGTGCCGCACGCGGCGGCGGTCTCGGCGAAGCTGCGCAAGCTGGCGGAGGCCGGGACGCGGGTGGTGCTGTGCGGGCGGCCGCCGGTGCCCGGCACCGATGCCGTGGCGCTCACCTTCGACAACCGCGGGGGCGCGCACCGGCTGACCGAGCATCTGCTCGGGCTCGGTCACCGGCGGCTCGGGTACATCGCGGGGCCGGAGGAGCGGACGACGACACGGCATCGGCTGGAGGGACACCGCGCGGCGCTGGCCACGGCGGGGATAGAGGAGGATCCGCGCTGGACGGTGTACGGCCGCTACGACCGCCGGTCCGGGTACGAGGCCACGCTGGAGTTGCTGCGGCGGGATCCCGGGCTGACGGGGATCGTCGCGGCGAACGACTCCGTCGCGCTGGGGGCGTGTGCGGCGCTGCGCGAGTCGGGGCTGCGGATTCCGGACGATGTCTCTGTCGCCGGGTTCGACGATCTGCCGTTCAGCGTGGATGCGGTGCCTTCGCTCACGACGGTGCGGTTGCCGTTGGCGGAGGCGGGGGCGCGGGCCGGGCGGATCGCGATGGGGCGGGAGGAGCCGCCCCCCGGCGGGATCGCGACGGTTCGCGGGGAGTTGATGGTGCGGGGGTCTTCGGGGGTGCCCCGGGCCTGAGCGGCCCACCTGGGGGCTCCGCCACCGGATCCCCGTCCTGTGCCCACCCGTCACCCGACTCGGCCGGCCGAGAGGTGACCCGCCCGGGATCCGTTCACCGGTCGGCCGAGAAGCGAGCCGTCCTCCCCGCGACCCTCCCCACGCTCCCTCACCGTCACTTGTGAAGTGACCGCCCCAGCAGCGGCAGCGGTGCCTCGCCCCTCCTCCTGTCGCGGTACCAGCGGCGGCCCCTGTCGTAGGCCAGGCGGGCCTTGCGTACGGGCGGGATCTGGGTGGCCAGGTGGACCTGGTAGCGCCAGGGGGATTGTTTGCCGGTGCGGACCGACATGGCGTAGGCGAAGGAGACCGGGTCGCGGTCCAGGTAGTCGTCGAGCTGCTCGAACCAGGCCATGCTGGAGCGGGCGCCGGCCTGGACGGGGTGGAGTTCCTCGCGGCGGTGCTGGTCGTAGGCGCGCAGGGCCGCGCGGGGATCCGCGTGGTGGGCCAGGCTGTGGGCCAGCACGATCGCGTCGATCATCGCGAGCCGGGTGCCGGAGCCCAGGGTGAAGTGGGTGGTGTGGGCGGCGTCGCCGGTCAGGACGACGAGCCTGCCGTCGGTGTCGTCGAACCAGGTCTCGTTGCTGATGTGGGTGAAGCGCTGCCATTTCGCCGGGGCACCGCGGGACCGGCTGATGAGGGAGTGGCCGTCCAGGGCCCGGTGGAAGATCTTCTCCAGCAGGGGTACGGCCTCCTCGGTCTCCATCGAGTCGAGGCCCAGGCCCTGCCAGGTCCGTGGGGAGCACTCCACGATGCAGGTGCTGATCCCGCGGATCGACGGGTAGGCGTGGAACCAGACCCAGCCGGCCTCGGTCTCCTCGAAGCAGAACACGAAGCTGTCGAACTGCCGGTCCGTGCCGAGCCAGATGTAGGGGTTGCGGCCGGTCTCGATCTTGGTGCCGAAGTGCTCGGCGCGGCTCTGCCGGATCCGGCTGCTCGCGCCGTCGGCGGCCACGATCAGGTCGGCCTCGGGCAGCTCGGCAGGGTCGGCCAGATACTCCCCGTGCCGTACGTCCACACCGAGCGACCGGGCGCGCCGGGTCAGCGCGTCCAGGAGGGAGGCGCGGCCCATGCTGTAGCCGTAGCCCCCGAAGTACGCCGTACCGTCGTGCCGGCTGCCGTGCAGCTGGATCTCCTGCCCCTCCCAGAGCACGGAGCCGGCGCTCACCGCCCGTGCGCTCTCGGGGTCGTTGCCGTGCAGGATGTCCAGCAGGTCATTCCAGTACACGACGCCCCAGCCGTAGGTGGCCTCGGGCGGGTCGCGTTCGATCACCGTGATCTCGTGCCCGGCGTCCCTGAGCTTCGCCGAGATCGAGAAGTACAGCCCGGCCGGGCCTCCGCCCACGCAGACGATCCTCATCCGGTCACCGCCTTCACCACTGCCTTCACCCCTACGGGGATTCCCTGTGCGGAGGGCATATGGATCCGGGTGCCCGTGGGCCGGGCACCCGGATCCACCCTTCGTTTCCGTCAGGGGGTGTCACGTCACAACTGGGGGTCAGTCGCAGCCTCCGTCACCGCCCCAGCCCCAGCCGTCGCCCCAGCCCCAGCCGCCTTCGTCGCCCCAGCCCCAGCCGCCGTGGTCTCCCCAACCCCAGCCGCCGTGGTCTCCCCAGCCCCAGCCGCCTTCGTCTCCCCAGCCCCATCCGCCGCCGTCGTGCTGGACAGCCGCGGTCGGAGCTGCGGTCGTGGCGGCGCTGGCGACTCCGGCCCCGGCCGCGAGTGCCAGGATGGGGGCCGAGCAGACAGCGATGGCCACTCTCTTGATACGGGTGGTGTGCGCGCGCATGGTGTGCCCCTCTCCGAGGGTGGGATTTTTTCTTCCGGCGGCCGCGATCGGGGCCGCTCTCCTGGCGCTCCAGAGCCTGCGCGCAGCTCCGAGCGGGGGGTCCGCCGCCCGCAAAGGCGATCTGCGGCGGATCCGTCACTTCCGGTGCTAAACGGACATAAGTGACGTTCGTGTTTAAACCTACGATGAGAGGGCGTGGAAGTCAAAAGCAGACCGCGGCGGGAGAAGATAACTGCAAGAGAAGTCAAGGTAGTTCAAGATTTCAACCATCGGTGCCGCAGGAAACCATCGCCGCAGGAAACCATCGGGGTCCAGCCATGACCGTCCAGACCATC
Organism: Streptomyces camelliae; assembly: GCF_027625935.1. Lineage (NCBI taxonomy): Bacteria > Bacillati > Actinomycetota > Actinomycetes > Kitasatosporales > Streptomycetaceae > Streptomyces > Streptomyces camelliae. Next base: position 5,902,429 of record NZ_CP115300.1, on the reverse strand, counting down.
GCCGAGTGCCGGTTGCTGTACGAACTCGCGCACACCACGGACAGCGACGAGGCCGGGCTGCGGACCCGACTCGGGCTGGACGCCGCACACGTGAGCCGGACACTCGACTCCCTCGTGGCGGCCGGACTGGTCGAGCGGGTCCCCGCCGGGACACGCGTGGCACTCACCGCGCGCGGACGGGCCGCCGCCGGGCTGCTCGCCGAGCGGGCCCGGGAAACGCTCCGTACATTCCTCGGCAGCCCGGCCCCGCAGGGTTCCGCCGGGGTCGCGCTGCGTGAGCCCCGGCCCGGTGACCTGGGGTGGATCGTGCAGCGCAATGCCGCGCTGTACGCCGCCGAGTACGGCTGGAACGCCGACTACGAGGGACTGGTCGCCCGGATCGTGGCCGACTTCGCCGAGGACCACGATCCCCATCTGGAGCGGGTGTGGATCGCGGAGCTGGCGGGGCGGCCCGCCGGATGCGTGATGTGCGTACGGGACGACGCGCCCGGCACCGCACGGCTGCGGCTGCTGCTGGTCGAGCCGGAGGCACGGGGGCACGGCCTCGGGGACCGGCTGGTCGGCGCGGTCGTGGACTTCGCGCGCGGGGTCGGCTACCGGGACCTGGTGCTGTGGACGAACGACGTGCTCGGTGCCGCCCGGCGCATCTACCAGCGGCACGGTTTCGTGCTCACCGCGGAGAAACCGCACCGCTCCTTCGGCAAGGACCTGATCGGCCAGGACTGGCGCCTGGATCTGCACCGATCGGGTGAGTGACGAGTAGGGTCCGTGACCATGAAGCTAGCCTTCTCCACCCTCGGGGTTCCCGGTCTGCCGGTGCCGGACGTACTGGCGCTCGCGACCGCGCACGGTTACCACGGTGTCGAACTGCGCGCGCATCCGGAGGAGCCGGTGCATCCGGGCCTCTCGGCGGCGGGGCGGGCGGATGTCGCCGCCGAGTTCAAGGCGGCCGGGGTCGAAGTCCTGGGCATTGCCGGGTATGCGCGCGTCGCGGCGCCCGGCGAGGACGCCCCGGTCGTCGACGAGATCCGCCAACTCCTCCATCTCGCCCATGACATGGGCGCTCCCTTCATCCGGGTCTTCCCCGGCGCCGACCCGGCCCTGCCCGCCGCCGAGTCCGACGCGGCCGCCGCCCGGCGGCTCGGCACCGTCGCCGAGGACGCCGCCGCGCTCGGGGTACGCGTCCTGCTGGAGACCCATGACTCCCACCGCACCGGAGCCGCCGCGATCCGTGTCCTGGGGCCGGTCGGACACGGCCACGTCGGCGCACTGTGGGACGTGATGCACACCTGGCTGGGCGGCGAACAGCCCGCGGAGACCTACGCCGCACTCGCTCCACACCTGGGATACGTACAGGTCAAGGACATCGCCTCGGCCGAGGACACGACCCCGCTGCCGCTCGGGGCGGGGGTGCTTCCGCTCACCGAGTGCGTGGACGTCCTGTGCCGGAACGGCTGGGACGGGTGGCTGTGCTGGGAGTACGAGAAGCGGTGGTACGAGTCGGCAGCGCCGCTTCCCGAGTTGCTGGGCGGGGGACGGCAGCATCTGCTGAGGTTGCTCGACGAGGCGGCGTAGGTCAGCCGAGCTGTGCGAACGCCTCGTGGAACCCCGGGAAGGTCTTGCGTACGCAACCGGGGTCGTCGTACGTGACGCCAGGTGTGCGCAGGGCGGTCACGGCGAAGGACATGACGATGCGGTGGTCGCCGTAGGTCTTGATCTCGACGTCCCGCAGCGGGCTGCCCGGCTGGATCTCGATCCAGTCCGGGCCGGTCGTCGCCGTCACGCCGAGCCGCCGGAGGTTGTCCGCGCAGGCCTCCAGACGGTCGCACTCCTTCACCCGGGTGTTGGCCACGTCCTCGATGCGCACGGGTCCGTCGGCGAACGGGGCGATCGCGGCCAGGGTCGGCATGGTGTCGGAGATGTCCCGCATGTTGACGGAGAGTCCGCGCAGAACTCCCGTGCCGCGTACGGTCGTCCGGTCCGCCCCGATCTCCACCTCGGCGCCCATCCGGCGCAGCACCTCCACGAAGCGCAGGTCGCCCTGGAGCGCGCCCGTGCCGAGGCCCGGGACGGTCACCTCGCGGCCCGGGGTGACGGCGGCCGCGGCGAAGAAGTAGCTCGCGGTGGAGGCGTCCGGCTCGACGGCGTAGGTGGTGGCCCGGTAGCCGCCCGGCGGGACGTCGTACACGTCGCCGTCCCGGACGACCTCCACCCCGAACGCCCGCATCATCGCGAGCGTGATCTCCACGTACGGCGCCGAGACCAGCTCGGTCACCCGGATCCTGAGGCCGGTGCGGGTGAGCGGGCCCAGCAGGAGGAGGGCGGTCAGGTACTGGGAGGAGAGGCCGGCGTCCAGCACCACCTCGCCACCCTCGACCCCGGCCGCCCGGACGGTGAGCGGGTGGTGGCCCTCGGTCTCCTCGTGCCGCAGGTCGACGCCCAGGTCGCGCAGGGCGCGGGTGAGCGGGCCGAGGGGGCGGCGGCGCATCTGCGGGGAGGCGTCGAAGCGGTAGGTGCCGTGGCCGGCGGCGGCCAGGGTCGGCAGGAAGCGGGCGGTGGTGGCGCCGTCGCGGCAGTAGACATCGGCCTCGGCGTGCGCCGGGCCCTGCGGGCGGCCGTCCACCTGCCAGGTGTCCGGGGTGCGGCCCACCCGGTAGCCGAGCCGGGTCAGGCCCTCCGCGAAGCCCTCGGTGTCGTCGGACCGCAGGGGCCGTACCAGGGTGCTGACACCGTCGGCGGCGGCCGCGAGGAAGAGGGCGCGGGCGGTGATGGACTTGGAACCGGGGATCTCGACTGCGGGCATGGCCCCCATGATGGCCGTACGGCCGCCCGCCGGGAGCCCGATGTCCATGAACTGGGACACCGGAGTGGCCGGAACCGACCCCGGCCGGGGTTGCTGCGCATGTCCTTGACGGAAAGAAACTTCCCGGATATTGGTGGCCTCTCGGAAGTTTCCTTCAGCGGTTCTCCTCTGGAAGGAGCGCATGTGTCCGACACCGGCAGACCGTCCAGACGCGCCGTCCTCACCGCCGGCGCGGGCCTCACCGCCGCGCTGACCGTACCGGCCGCCGCCGCCCACGCCATCACCCCCGCCGCTCCCGCCACTCCCCTCGACGACCGCCGGCTGCGCGCCCTGATCTCCCGCATGACCCTTCAGGAGAAGGTCGGCCAGCTGTTCGTGATGCGGGTCTACGGCGACTCCGCCACCGCCCCCGACCAGGCCGACATCGACGCCAACCGCAAAGAGCTCGGGGTCCGCACGGCCGCCGAGCTGATCGCGACGTACCGGGTCGGCGGGATCATCTACTTCACCTGGGCCCACAACACCCGTGACCCGCGGCAGATCGCGGACCTCTCCGACGGCATCCAGCGGGCCTCGCTGGGCCAGGCGCGCGGTCTGCCGGTGCTCATCGCCACCGACCAGGAGCACGGCGCGGTCTGCCGGGTCGGCAAGCCCGCCACCCTCTTCCCGGGTGCCATGGCCCTCGGCGCGGCCGGCTCCCGGTCCGACGCGCAGACCCTCGGCCGGATCTCCGGCGCCGAGCTGCGCGCGATGGGCATCAACCAGGACTACTCCCCGGACGCCGACGTCAACGTCAACCCGGCGAACCCGATCATCGGCGTACGGTCGTTCGGGGCCGACCCGGAGGCGGTGGCGGGGCTGGTGGCCGCCGAGGTGAGGGGCTATCAGCAGTCCCGGGTCGCGGCGACCGCCAAGCACTTCCCGGGGCACGGTGACACGGCCGTCGACAGCCACACCGGCTTCCCGGTCATCACGCACAGCCGGGACCTGTGGGAGAAGCTGGACGCGGTGCCGTTCCGGGCCGCGATCGCCGCCGGCATCGACTCGGTCATGACCGCGCACATCCAGTTCCCGGCCCTGGACGACTCCGGCGACCCGGCCACCCTCTCCCACCCGATCCTGACCGGCATCCTGCGCGGCGAGCTCGGCTACGACGGCGTCGTCATCACCGACTCCCTGGGCATGGAGGGCGTCCGCACCAAGTACGGCGACGACCGGGTGCCGGTGCTCGCGCTGAAGGCCGGGGTGGACCAGCTGCTCAACCCGCCGTCGATCGACGTGGCCTGGCACGCCGTGCTGAAGGCCGTACAGGACGGCGAGCTGACCGAGTCCCGCCTGGACGAATCGATCCTGCGCATCCTGCGGCTGAAGTCCCGGCTCGGCCTCTTCGACGCGCCGTACACCAGCCGGGCGGCCGTCGAGCGCACGGTGGGCACCAAGGCGCACCTGGCCGCCGCCGACCGGATCGCCGAGCGCACCACGACCCTGCTGGTCAACGAGGACCGCACCCTCCCCTTCACGCCCCGCGCCGCACGCCGGATCCTGGTCGTCGGCGCCGACCCGGCCTCCCCCTCCGGCACCACCGGCCCGCCCACCGGCGTCCTGGCCGCCGCCCTCACCGAACTCGGCTTCACCGCAACGGCGTTGTCCACCGGCACCGCCCCCTCCGCCGCGACCGTCGCCGAGGCGGTCACGGCGGCGAAGGACGCGGACGCGGTGGTCGTGGCGACGTACAACGTCACCGCGGACAGCGCGCAGCGCACCCTGGTGGAACAACTGCTCGCCACGGGCAAGCCGTTGGCGGCCCTCGCCGTCCGCAACCCCTACGACGTGGCCCAACTCGGCTCCGTGAAAGCCTGCTTGGCGTCGTACGGCTGGACCGACGTAGAAGTGCGGGCGGCGGCCCGGGTGATCGCCGGGCGCGTGTCGCCGCGCGGGAAGCTGCCGGTGCCGGTGCAGCGGGCGGACGATCCGGCGCAGGTGCTGTACCCGATCGGGCACGGGCTGACGTACTAGGCGTACGTCACACACCGGGCGTACCACCATCGAACACCGGAAACCCTCCCTCATCGTCTGGCGTGTCACCGGGGCCCCGGGTCACGCTGGGCGGGGGTGTGTGTCCGGGGGGTGGCGATGCGCGGGAAAGGTGTCTCCGTACTGGCGTGCCTGCTGCTGGCCGCCTCGCTGACCGGCTGCCGGGGCACGACGGACACCCCGGTGGGCGACGCCCGCCCCACGGCCGTCGGCGGTTACGGCGCCGAGTTCCTCGCCGTCGGCACGTGCAGCTCCTTCGGCACGACCAGGTTCACCGAGGTGCCGTGCACGAGCGAGCGGGCGGCGGCCCGGGTCGTCGCCCGCTACGACGGCGCGACGGCCGACGGCCCCCTGTGCCCGGCGACCACCGACTTCGTGCTGCACATCGGCGCCCAGGGCTACGCGTGCATGCGCAACCTGGAGCCCCCGCACCCCGGCGACCCCGGCGGCGGAGGCGGCCCGCGCACGATCCCGGGCGACTGCGTGTACGCCTCCGGCGCCGGCCAGGTCCGCGAGACCCCGTGCGACGGCTCGGGCACCCACCGGCCGCAGTACCGGATCACCGGGGCGGCGGCGACGCGGGCGGAGTGTCCGGCGTCGACGGCCCTGTACGTCCAGCTGGGCGGGAGCAAGCCGGTGGGCTGCGCCCGGCGGGTGTGAGGTCGCGGGTGTGAGGCCTCAGCGCGCGGTCAGCACAGGATCCACCCGGAACTCACCGAGCTCCGGCCCACCGAGCCCTTGATCCACACGCACCGGTGGCCGGCGTGGACGGTGACCGGGCCCGCTTGGTAGCGGTAGCTGCCCGTGTCGGCGACCGGGCGGTTGCCGCGGGCCTGGACGCTGACGGACATGGTCTGGGTGGTGCCGGCGCGTCTGGCGACGGTGATGGCGCAAACGTATCCGTTGTCCCTGTACACGTGCGTCACACCTGTGTCGAACGACAGCGTGCGCACCTCGCGCCCGGCACAGGAGTTGGCGTCGGCCTGAGCGGTGCCCGACGCCAGCAGTGCGAGCCCCCCGGACGCGGCCAGCACGGCCGCGCCGAGCGCCAGCCGCCGGCGTATCCCACCACGGTCCACAGTTGTCCTCCCCGTATTGCCCCGTATGACGGTCGCCCTCCCCCGATGGCCCGTACTGATGTACGGACGCGTCAGTGTGTCGGAAGGTTGCACGACCGTCAGCGGAACGCCTCAGCGGGTGGCGGGAACCGGCTCCTCCGGCTCGGCCCCGCCTACGAAGGTCCGCCACAGCTCGGCGTACCGGCCCCCGCGGGCGAGGAGTTCGTCGTGGGTACCGTCCTCCGCGACCCGGCCGTGGGCCATCACCACGACCCGGTCGGCGCGGGCCGCCGTGGTCAGGCGGTGGGCGACGACCAGGGTCGTACGGCGGCCGGCCAAGCGGTCGGTGGCCTGGTTGACCTGGGCCTCGGTGGCCAGGTCCAGGGCGGCCGTGGCCTCGTCCAGGAGCAGGATGTCGGGGTCGACCAGTTCGGCGCGGGCGAGCGCGATCAGCTGGCGCTGGCCGGCCGAGAGGTTGCGGCCGCGCTCGGCGACCTCGTGCAGATAGCCGCCCTCCAGCCCGGCGATCATCTCGTGCGCGCCGACCGCCCGCGCCGCCGCCTCCACCGCGGCGTCGCTCGCGTCGGGGCGGCCGTAGGCGATGGCGTCACGGATGGTGCCGGGGAACAGGTACGCCTCCTGCGGGACGACCCCGAGGCGGTGCCGGTACGAGGTCATGTCGAGGGCGCGCAGATCCGTGCCGTCGGCGGTGACCCGGCCGCTGGTGGGGTCGTAGAAGCGCGCGACCAGCTTGACCAGGGTGGACTTGCCCGCGCCCGTCTCGCCGACGAACGCCACCGTCTGCCCCGCGGGGATCGTCAGGTCGATGCCGGTCAGCGCCTCCTCCTCGGCGCCGTACGCGAAGTGCACGTCCTCGAAGGCGATGTCCCCGCGCAGGGACAGGACTTCGAGGGGCTCGTCGGCCGACTTCGTGGACGTCGGCTCGCGCAGCAGTTCCTGGATGCGGCCCAGGGAGACCGTGGCCTGCTGGTAGCCGTCGAAGACCTGGGACAGCTGCTGGACGGGCGCGAAGAACAGGTCGATGTAGAGGAGGTAGGCGACCAGGGCACCGGTCGTCAGCGTGGCCGCTTCCACCCGGTGCGCGCCCACGATCAGCACGGACGCCGACGCGACCGAGGACAGCAGCTGGACGAAGGGGAAGTAGACCGATATCAGCCACTGGCCGCGGATCCGGGCGCGCCGGTAGTCCTCGCTGCGCCCGGCGAACCGCGCACCGCCGTCCCGCTCGCGCCGGAAGGCCTGCACGATCCGCAGCCCGGCGACCGACTCCTGCAGATCGGCGTTGACCACCGACACGCGCTCGCGGGCGAGTTCGTACGCCTTCACGCTCGCTCGGCGGAAGAAGACGGTCGCGACGATCAGCGGGGGCAGGGTCGCGAAGACGACGAGCGCGAGCTGGACGTCGATCACGAGCAGGACGACCATGATGCCGAAGAAGGTGACGACCGAGACGAACGCCGTGACCAGGCCGGTCTGCAGGAACGTCGACAGGGCGTCGACGTCGGTCGTCATCCGCGTCATGATCCGGCCGGTCAGCTCGCGCTCGTAGTAGTCGAGGCCGAGCCGCTGGAGCTGGGCGAAGATCTTCAACCGCAGCGTGTACAGCACGCGTTCGCCGGTACGGCCGGTCATCCGGGTCTCGCCGATCTGCGCGGCCCACTGGACGAGGACGGTCGCGAGGCCGAGCAGGGACGCCGCCCAGACCGCGCCGAGGGTCATCTTCGTCACGCCCGCGTCGATGCCGTGCCGGATCAGCACCGGCAGCAGCAGACCGGCGCCCGCGTCCACGGCGACCAGCCCGAGGCTGATCAGCAGGGGCACGCCGAAGCCGCGCAGCAGCCGTCGCAGCCCGTAGGAGTCCTCGCGCCGGACCGCCCGTGCCTCGTCGATGTCCGGAGTGTCGGTGGCCGGGGGCAGCGCGTCGACCTGGGCGAGCAGTTCGGGGGTGGCGGGGGTGCCGGACAGCGCCAGGTCCCTGGGCTCCCGGTCGCCGCTCCACAGCCGGGGGGTCACGCCCCGCTCGGCGTCGAACTCGGCGTCCAGCTCCTCACGGACGGTCGTGTCCTCGGCGGGCGGGACCGGCAGCGCATGGCCCGGGGAGACCCCGCCCAGCTCGTCGGGGTCGGTCAGCAGCCGGCGGTAGAGGGCGGACCGCTCCTGCAGCTCGTCGTGGGTGCCGAGGTCGGCGAGCCGGCCGCCGTCGAGGACGGCGATGCGGTCGGCGAGGTTGAGGGTGGAGCGGCGGTGCGCGATGAGGAGGGTGGTCCTGCCCTCCATGACGTGCTTCAGCGCCTCGTGGATCTCGTGCTCGACCCGGGCGTCCACGGCCGAGGTGGCGTCGTCCAGGACCAGCAGGCGAGGGTCGGTGAGCAGGGCGCGGGCGAGCGCGACACGCTGGCGCTGGCCGCCGGAGAGGGTCAGGCCCTGCTCGCCGACCTTGGTGTCGTAGCCCGCGGGGAGGTCATGGATGAAACGGTCCGCCTGGGCGGCGCGGGCGGCCTGTTCGATCTCCTCCTGGGTGGCGTCCGGACGGCCGTACGCGATGTTGTTGCGGACGGTGTCGGAGAAGAGGAAGGAGTCCTCGGGGACGAGCCCGATGGCGGAGCGCAGGCTGTCGAAGGTCAGCTCGCGGACGTCGTGGCCGCCGATGAGCACGGCGCCGTGGGTCACGTCGTAGAAGCGCGGCAGGAGCAGAGAGAGGGTGGACTTGCCGGAGCCGGAGGAGCCGACGACGGCGAGGGTCTCACCGGGCCGGATCTCGAAGGTGAGCCCTTCGAGGACCGGGCGTTCATGGTCGTATCCGAAGGACACGTCGTCGAACTCGACGGTCGCGGGCGCGTCGGCGGGCAGGGTCTTCGTGCCGTCCTGCATGGTCGGCTCGGTGTCGATCAGCTCCAGGACGCGCTCGGTGCCGGCGCGCGCCTGCTGGCCGACGGTGAGGACCATGGCGAGCATGCGGACCGGGCCGACCAGCTGGGCGAGGTAGGAGGAGAAGGCGACGAAGGTGCCGAGCGTGATGTGACCGCGTACGGCCAGCCAGCCGCCGAGGGCCAGCATGGCGACCTGGCCGAGGGCGGGGACGGCCTGCAGGGCGGGGGTGAACTTGCTGTTCAGCCGGATGGTGCGCAGGCGCCCGGCGAAGAGCCGCCGGCCTACTTCGCGCAGCTTCCCGGTCTCCTGATCCTCCTGCCCGAAGCCCTTCACCACGCGGACGCCGCTGACGGCACCATCGACCACACCCGCGACGGCGGCGGCCTGGGCCTGCGCGTACCAGGTGGCGGGGTGCAGCTTGCTGCGGCTGCGCTTGGCTATCCAGCCGAGCGCGGGCGCGACGGCGAGCGCGACCAGGGTCAGCGGCAGCGACAGCCACGCCATGATGATCAGGGAGATCACGAAGAGCACGACGTTCCCGATGGTCATCGGGAGCATGAAGAGGAGCCCCTGGATCAGCTGGAGGTCGCTGGTCGCCCGGCCGACGACCTGTCCCGTGCTGAGCTCGTCCTGACGGCGCCCGTCGAGCCGGGTGATCGTGCCGTACATCTCCGTCCGCAGGTCGTGCTGGACGTCGAGGGCGAGGCGTCCGCCGTAGTAGCGGCGGATATAGGTGAGGGCGTAGACGAGGAGGGCGGCGGCTATGAGGGCGCCGGCCCAGGGGGCCATGGAGCGGGTGTGGTTCCCGATCACGTCGTCGATGATCACCTTCGTGATCAAGGGGACGACGGCCATGACGGCCATGCCGGCGAGCGAGGAGCCGAGGGCGAGGATCACGTCCTTCGGATACCGCCAGGCGTAGCCCGCCAGGCGCTTTGCCCATCCCCGTTGCGCTGCCACGCCGGTGCCTCCCTGTTGACCTGGTCTACCGGAAGGCACCAACGCGCGCGGGAGCGGATTTCATCCCTCTGCAACAAACGAGGGGGAGGGTTCGGGGAAGGGTCAGACCCGCACCCGCAGGTATCAGACTCGTACCCGCAGGTAATAGAACCGGGTCGTCTGGGCCGGGTTCTGGTTGTCGTCGCTCACCAGGACCACTTTCAGGCGGCCGGTGTGGTCACGCCCTGTGATCGTCATGCCTTCGATGTTGTCCAGCAGGGGGTTGGGCTGGGGCTGCTTCGCGGTGGCGCCGAGGGAGGGGCAGGCGGCGATGTCAGCGAGCAGGGTCTTCGTGATCAGACGGACACTCGGCTGACCGGTGAGGTTCTGGATGGCACTGGTGTCGGTGGCGTGGCGGGGGTCGGCCAGGTAGAGGCGGACGGTGTTGCCGACGCCGGCGGTGAAGCCGCGTTCCAGGACCAGGAGGCGGCCGTCGGGGGTGGCCTGGACCTCGGGGACGCCGAGGCCGGGGTCGGTGCGGTAGCCGTACTGGGCGGACAGGTCGAATCTGCCTTGGTGACGTGTCCAGGTCTGGAAGCGCACGATCCCGGTCGAGTCGCCCGAGATCGCGTCCTCCATGGAGGCCAGCAGGGTGTGTCCGCCGGGCAGCAGGGTCAGGCCCTCGAAGGTCTGGTTGGCGGTGGCGCGGCCGGCAGGGGCGACCAGGAGGGAGGGCGGGACCGGGAGGCGGTCGAGGATCCTGCCGTCGACGGAGTAGCGGCGGACCGACGGCTCGGTCTCGGAGGTGATGAGCCGGGTGCCGTCCCGGTCGATGACGAGGCCCTCGGAGTCGAGATCGGCGCCCTTCTCGTCGGCGAGGCGGACGGCCCGCTTCGGCTGGAGGGTCGTCGGGTCCAGGTCGAAGAGGGAGGAGCGGTCCTCCAGCGCGGCGAGGGAGCCGTCCCGGTCGACGGCGAGCGCGGAGAAGTTGCCGACGAAGGTGCCGTCGTACGTCGTCTTGTCGAGCGCGTCGGAGAAGCGGTCGAGGGAGACGGATGGCGAACAGGCTTTGCTGATCGATGAGTTGGCACCGGCGGGCCCGGCGGCGGTCAGGGAGGTGACCGCCGCCAGGCCGGCGGTGAGGGTGGCGAGTACGGTTCTCAGACGCATGCCCGTCACCGTAGGGCGGCCGGGTGTCCCGCGGGAGACCGCACCGTGAAACGCCGTGTCGAAGCGTCAGCCCTGCGGCGGCACCGCGACGAACGCCTCGCTGGGCTTGCTCGTCGGGGTGTAGACGGCGGTGGCGGAGGTGGTCGGTACGAGATCCTTGTGGATGACCTTGGCGACGTTCTGGATGGTGGTCACGCCGTAGCCCATGGTGCTGTTGTCCTGGGTGAGCACCGACATCATGTAGTCGTGGCCGGCGCCGTTGAAGGTGCCGAGGCTGTGCACCCGCCAGCCGTGCGTCGAGCGTTGCAGCCAGCCGTTCTTGACGTGCACGGAGACGGTGGACGGGGCACCGGCGGGCGTGCCCCAGCGCTGGTCGGAGACGACCTGGCCCATCAGCTTCAGGATGTAGGCGCGGGAGTTGTCGCTCAGCACGCTGTTCTTGGCAGTGATGAGCTTGAGCAGCTTCTGCTCGTCGGTGACGTTCTCCTGGGTCAGGCCCCAGTAACCGCCCGCGCCCGGCACGGTCTTCGTCATCCCGGCGGCGGACAGGAACCCCTTGATCTTCGTCAGGCCCAGCTGCTTCCACAGCGTGCTGGTCGCGTTGTTGTCCGACCTGGTGATCATGGCCTTGGTGAGCGACTGCTCGGTGCTCGTCAGGTACCGGTTGTGCTTCTTGGCGTCCCACAGCAGCGTGGCGAGCACGGTGACCTTGACGGTGCTGGCCGAGTCGTAGGCGCTGGTCGCGCGCAGGGTGCAGGTGGTGTTGGTGCTGCGGTCGTACAGGCCGAGGGCGACCGTGCTCCTGCGGCCCGCCAGGGCGCCGGTGATGTCCTTCTGCAGCTTGGCGGCGAGGCCCGCCTTGGCGGACGTACAGCTGACGGCGGGCGTGGCCGCGGCGGCCGGACCGGCGGCGGCCACGGCGGTGACCGCCGGTATGAGCAGGGCGGCGGCGAGGGCGGCGGTACGTCTCGATGTCCGGGAATTCATACCCAAGTTGACTCGCCGGGGTAGCGGAATGGTTGCACACCCGTTCCCGCCAGGGCAGTTCGAAGGTTCGCCAGGGTGGACAGGGGGCAATGATTCGCTCATGCCAGGGGAGAGTGAGAGTCAAGTCAGGCGGTCGGGGCGGTTGTTCGCGGCGGTGGCGGTACTGCGCTTCCTCGCCGATCCGGGCAAGCGCCTGCCCGGTGCGGACGCCTTCACAGGGAAGGACAGCCCTGAGCAACGGATCAACGCCCTGAAGTCGAACCCGTACGAGGCTCTGCTGGAGGCACGCAAACAGGGTGGCGCGCGCTGGGAGGCGGCAGTGACGGTGTTCCGCTCGATACCCGGCCTCCTGGAACAGGGGCCACTCCCGCACACGGACACCATCGGCCAGGACCGCCTCCCGGACTTCATCGCCGGCTACGACGCCCAACTGGCCCAGCTCAAAGAGGACTTTCCCACTCTCCTGAACTGAGGCGGACACCCCGGCTCACGGCAATCCTGTGTACGTCGGTCAACGCCTCGCGCATCCGAGCGAGCAGGAACCGGAGCTGGGCAGACGTCGCCTGGTCGTCGGCGAGCAGGTCGGCGACATGATCGAGGAGGCCGGCGGCCATGCCGAGTTGCACGGACTCGATGCCGTCAGCCACCCGGGAGAGGTAGCCGGTTCCGTCGGTGAGCAGGTAACAGGGCTTGCCCTCCGAGCCCGCCCAGGGCAAGAGGCGTGCGCTCTTCACTTGGTGGCCTCCGCACCGACAGCCGGCATGCCGAGCGAGCCGAGGCCGATCCCGGGCAGGGCGGGCGGACCCGCGACCCTCGGGGGCTGGTGCCCGGTGTGATGAACGGTCGGCCCGTGGGGCCGGTGCAGGAAACGGAGCAGCGGCTGGAGGAGACGGGCGATACGGTGACTCATGTCGTCACTTCCATAGGTTGGTTGATGGCCATGCCCCCGGACCGGTCGCGTCGGTTGCGGGGGTCTCGCTTTGTGTAGCGATCCGCATACAGAGTGAGACGGCCGGAGCTAGGCTCGCCAGAGGGTTGGGGTGTGACCAGGCATTTGTCACAAAGAGGTGGCCATGACCAACACGTACGGTGACTGGCTCAGGCAACAGCGGGAAGCGGCGGGGCTGACGCAGCAGCAGCTGGCCGACATGGTGGTGATGACGCGTTCGCACATCGCACACATCGAGGCGGGACGCCGAATGCCGTCGAAAGAGGACGCGCGACGGCTGGACAAGGCCCTGAACACGGGAAACGTGCTCAGTAGCTTCCTGCCGGCGGAGGACGCAAAGGTTCCCGACTACTTCGAGGTGGCACGACAACTCGAACAACAGGCGGTGATGATCCGTGAGTTCGCCCTGTCGTTCGTCCCTGGCATCCTCCAGACGAAAAGGTACGCACGTGCGGTTCTGGGCACGTCGTTCCCTCCCGTGAGTGAAGAGGAATGTGACAGGCGCCTTGTCACACGTCTTGAGCGGGCGAAGATCCTCGACGATCCCGTGACACCCGTGGTATGGGTGCTGCTGGACGAGGCAGTGCTCAGGCGCCAGATCGGCGGGCCGGATGTCATGGCGGACCAGATCGACCATGTCGTACGCCTAGCCGAGAGCGGCCGGATCCAGGTGCACGTGCTGCCGTTCTCCCTGGGCCTCCACCCACTATTGAGCAACACGCTCAGCCTGATGTGGTTCGAGGACCAGCCGCCCATGGCATACGGCGAGGGCCTACACATGGGCAAGATCCACGACTCCCCATCCGTGGTTCAGGAACTTCAGCATCGCTACGATTTCGCACTGGGCAACGCACTGCCGTTGAAGGAATCACTGGCTCTGCTCAAGACGACAGCAAGGGACTACGAACGCCATGGCTGACCGAACCATCCCGAATGCAGCCGTGCTGACGGGTTGGCGGAAGTCCTCCCACAGCAACGACCAGGGCGGCAGCTGCCTCGAAGTCCTCGACAACCACCCCGCCGGCATCCCCGTCCGAGACTCCAAGGTCCCGAACGGCCCCGCGCTGATCTTCCGCGCAGTCGACTGGTCGTCCTTCGTCACAGCCGTCAAGGACGGCGAGCTCAGGGCCTGAGCCCCGTTACCCATTCACAGGCAGCTGCAAGGTACGCCACAGCACGCGCTCAAACCGTCTCTGCACGCTGCTCTCGTGACATCTGCCACCGATCCCCTCCCCCACGCCGCGACGGCGACCCCGGGTCCGCCGTCCCCGACACCGTCGCCGAACGCCGTACCCCCGGAGCCCGCGCCGCGCTGGTCGCTGCCCGTGCTGCTCGCGATCCTGCTACTGGCCGCCGTGCTGTACACGTGGAACCTGTCCGGCTCCAGCCTCAACAGCTTCTACAGCGCGGCCATCTACAGCGGCACACAGAACTGGAAGGCCTGGTTCTTCGGCTCGCTGGACGCCGGGAACTTCCTCACCGTCGACAAACCGCCGTTCGCGAACATGGTCATGAGCCTGTCGTGCCGGATCTTCGGCTTCGGCACCTGGCAGATGATGCTGCCGGAGGTCGCGGCCGGGCTCGGCGCGATCTGGATCCTGCACTCCTCCGTGAAGCGGACGTTCGGGCACGTGGCGGCGGCCGTGGCCGCACTGGTCCTGGCCCTGACCCCGATCACGGTCGCGATCAACCGGGACAACAACCCGGACACGATCCTCGTCCTGCTGATGGTCGGCGGCGCGGCGCTCGCCCTGCGCGCCACGCGCACCGGCACGCTGCTGCCGCTGCTCGGCTCGGCGGTCTGCTTCGGCCTCGCCTTCAACACGAAGATGCTGGCCGGCTACATCGCGCTGCCCGCCGTCTTCGCGGTCTACCTGCTCGCGGCGCGCCCGAAGCTCGTGCAGCGGATCGTGAACCTGCTGATCGCGGGCGTGGTCCTGGCGGTCTCCAGCTTCTGGTGGGCGGTCGCCGTGTCCCTGGTCCCCGCCTCCGAGCGGCCGTACATCGGCGGTTCGACGGACGGCACCGCCTGGAACCTGATCATGGGCTACAACGGCCTCGGCCGGATCTTCGGCGGCGAGGGCAACGGCGGCGGTGGCGGGGGCGGCGGCGGAGGCTTCTCCGGCTCGGCCGGCCTCGGCCGGATGTTCAACACCATCCTCGGCGGCCAGATCTCCTGGCTGATCCCCTTCGCGGTGGTCGCCCTGATCTGCGGCCTGATCCTGTGCGGCCGCGCCCCGCGCACCGACCTCACCCGGGCCGCGCTCATCCTCTGGGGCGGCTGGACGGTCCTGCACTACGTCACCTTCGCGACCGCCGAGGGGACGATGCACCCGTACTACACGACCGCTCTCGCCCCCGGCATCGCGGCGCTGTGCGGAGGCGGCGGCGTCCTGCTGCTGCGCGCGTTCCGCACCGACAAGCGGTGGATGTGGGCCCTGCCGGCCGGTCTGGCGGTGACGGCGATCTGGGCGATCGTGCTGCTGCGCCGGGCGTCCGGCTGGAACAGCTGGCTGTGGCCGACCGTCGGGATGCTGATGGCGGCGGCGATCGTCGGCCTGTTCGTCTTCCGCTCCGGGAGCCGTGTGCGGCTGTTCGCGGCCTCTGTGGCTGCGGCGGTCGTGGCCGCGCTCGCGGGTCCGGCGGCGTACGCCTGGTCGGTGCCGTCCGGTTCCGGTGGCGGCATGAGCGGAGTGAACCCGACGGCCGGCCCGTCGACCGGCGGCGGCTTCGGCGGGCCCGGCGGAGGCGGGGGCCGGGGTGGTTTCCCGGGCGGCGGGGAGATGCCGGGCGGCAGCAGCGGCCGGAACGCCGAGGCGGGGGGCGGCTTCCCCGGTGGTGCTCCCTCCGGTGGGGAGATGCCGGGCGGCAGCGGACAGCAGGCCGGAGGCTTCCCGGGCGGCGGCACGGGGAATGGTGAACTCCCCGGCGGCCAGGGCGCGTCGGGTGGTACGGCGCCGGGTGGTACCGGTGCCGCGAACGGCGAGTCGGGACGCGTGAGCGGCCGTACGGGAGCCGGTATGGGCGGCGGCGGCATGGGCGGTGGTATGGGCGGTGGTATGGGCAGCGCGAACAGCGAGCTCATCGCCTACCTGAAGAAGCACCAGGACGGTGCCACCTGGCTGCTCGCGGTCTCCAACTCGCAGAGCGCGGCCCAGATCGAGCTGAGCGCCCGGGTGCCGGTCATCTCGATGTGGGGCTTCACCGGCACCGACAAGGGCATGACCGTCACCAAGCTGGAGGACCTGGTCAAGAAGGGCAAGCTGCACTACATCCAGCTCGGCGGCGGGATGATGGGCGGCGGCCCCGGCGGCGACAACAACAGTGTGTCCTCCGAGGTCACGGCCTGGGTGAAGAAGCACGGGACGCTGGTGAAGGAGAGCGCGTACAGCAAGAGCACGAGCTCCTCCACGTCAGCGAGCAAGACGTCGTCGCAGACCAACACCTCGACGGTCTACCGCTTGGACCCGTCGGACGTGAGCTGAGCCGACACCCGCTTCGGGAACCACACAGCGCGCCAGGGGATCCGACTCCCTTGGCGCGCTGCAGCGCAGGAAGAACCCCGGATGTCCGCCCGCCCGAAGGCGGGCGGCGTCACGGTGTCAGCCGCTCCGGGTTGCCGTAGTAGGCGTCGGGGCCGTGCTTGCGGGTGTAGTGACGTTCCAGCAGGTGGCGGGGCGGTGGGGCCGACGGGGACAGGGACATGGTGTGCAGGGCGATGTCGGCGACGGCCTCGCAGATGATCGCGTGCTCCAGGGACTTGCGGGCGCCGGTGCCCCAGGTAAAGGGGCCGTGGCCGGCGACGAGGGCGGCGGGGACCTCGGCGGCCCGCCGGTCGTCGGCGCCGAGGAGGTCCACGATGACCTGGCCGGTGTTGTACTCGTAGTCCTTCGCGCACTCCTCCTCGGTGAGGTCGCGGGTGACGGGCACGGGGCCGTTGAAGGTGTCGGCGTGGGTGGTGCCGAGGACCGGGATGTCGCGGCGGGCCTGGGCGAAGGCGACGGCATGGGTGGAGTGGGTGTGGGTCACGCCGCCGATGGAGGGGAAAGCGAGGTAGAGGCAGCGGTGGGTCTCGGTGTCGGTGGACGGGCGCAGATTGCCCGCCACCACGGCGCCGTCGGCCAGCCGGACCGTCACCAGGTCGTCGATGGTCAGGGACTCGTAGGCGACCCCCGACGGCTTGATGACGAACACCCCCGCCTCACGGTCGACCCCGCTGACATTGCCCCAGGTCAGGGTCGCCAGACCGACCTGGGGGATGGCCAGGTTCGCTTCCAGGACCTCGCGGTGCAGGCCCTCCCGGATGCCTGTGGTCATCGTCGTCCCTTTTCTCACAGCGCCTGGGCGAGGCGGTGGTAGGCGGCGTTCCAGCGGATCTCCTTGGCCAGCTGCCCGGAGGTGGTGTGCTCGTCGATCGTGAGCAGTTCGATGCCGGTCATGGCGGCGAAGTCGCCGAGCGTCTCCGGGTCCACGGCAGCGCTGAGCACGGTGTGGTGCGGGGCGCCGGCGAGCAGCCAGCTCTCGGCCGACTCGGCCAGCGAGGGGCGCGGCTGCCACACGGCCCTGGCCACCGGCAGCTGGGGCAGGGGCTGGCTGGGGGCCACCACGTCGACGGCGTTGGCGGTCAGCCGGAAGCGGTCGCCCAGGTCGCAGAGGCCGACGACGAGGGCGGGGCCGGGGGCGGCGTCGAAGACGAGGCGGACGGGATCCTCGCGGCCGCCGATGGACAGGGGGTGGATCTGGCAGCTGGGGCGGCCGGCCGCCACCGAGGGGCAGACCTCCAGCATGTGGGCGCCCAGGATGCGCGGGGTGCCGGGGCCGAGGTGGTAGGTGTAGTCCTCCATGAAGGTGGTGCCGCCGGGCAGTCCGGCGCCCATGACCTTCATCGTGCGCAGCAGCGCCGAGGTCTTCCAGTCGCCCTCGCCGCCGAAGCCGTAGCCGTCGGCCATGAGGCGCTGGACGGCGAGGCCGGGGAGCTGGCGCAGGCCGCCCAGGTCCTCGAAGTTGGTGGTGAAGGCGGTGAAGCCGCCCTCGGTGAGGAAGCGGCGCAGGCCCAGTTCCTGGCGGGCCGCGTACAGCAGCGAGTCGTGGCGGATGCCGTCCGGGCGCAGGGCCGGGACGACGTCGTACGACTCGACGTACTCGGCGGCGAGTTCGGCCGCGGCCTTGTCCTCGACGGCGTCGACGACGGCGACGAGGTCGTTGACGCCGTAGGTGTTCACGGAGAAGCCGAACCTCAGCTGTGCCTCGACCTTGTCGCCCTCGGTCACCGCGACCTCGCGCATGTTGTCGCCGAAGCGTGCCAGGCGCAGGGTGCGTGCGGCGTGCCGGCCGGCGGCGGCCCGCGACCAGGCCGCGATGCGGCCGACCACCCGGGGGTCGGTGGCGTGCCCGGCGACGATCTTGCGGTTGACACCGAGGCGGGCCTCGATGTGGCCGAACTCGCGGTCGCCGTGGGCGGCCTGGTTGAGGTTCATGAAGTCCATGTCGATGCTCGACCAGGGCAGCGACAGGTTGTACTGGGTGTGCAGGTGGAGCACGGGCCGGTCGAGTGCGCTGAGTCCGGCGATCCACATCTTGGCCGGGGAGAAGGTGTGCATCCACACGATCACTCCGACGCAGGTGTCGGAGACCGTGGCCTCCTGGCACATCCGCCGGATCGACTCGGCGTCGGTGAGGACCGGCTTCCACACGATCCGCAACGGGATCTCCGGCGCGTCATCGAGCAGTTCGGCGATCTTCTGGGACTGCTCGGCGACCTGGCGCAGGGTGTCGTCGCCGTACAGGCTCTGGCTGCCGGTGAGAAACCAGATCTCCTGGCCCGCGAAGGGGCTCTCGGACGTCGTCATGGCGGTTCCTTTCACAGGGGGGTGGTTCAGGCGGAGGCCGCTGCGCGCAGGCGGCGCAGGCGGTGCATGACGTCGTTGGTGCCGCGGCCGAAGTAGTCGTGCAGCACCCGGTACTCCGCGTACAGGCGCTCGTAGGCCGCCGCGCGGTCGGGGTCGGGCAGGTAGACTCCGCGCTCGACCTTGCCCATCGCCTGGGCGGCGGCGCGGATGTCGGGGTACGCCCCGGCGGCGACGGCGGCGTGCATCGCCGCGCCCAGCGCCGGGCCCTGCGCGGAGCCGATGATGCTCAGCGGGCGGCGGGTGACGTCGGCGTAGATCTGCATGAGCAGGGCGTTCTTCGTCAGGCCGCCCGCGATGATCAGCTCCTTCACGGGTACGCCGGCGGTTTCGAAGGCGTCGACGATGGTGCGGGTACCGAAGGCGGTGGCCTCCAGCAGGGCGCGGTAGACGTCCTCCGGGCGGGTGGCCAGCGTCTGGCCGACGATCAGGCCGCTGAGGTCGTGGTCGACCAGCACCGAGCGGTTGCCGCTGTGCCAGTCCAGCGCCAGCAGTCCGTGCTCGCCGACCTTCTGCGTGGCGGCGAGGGCGGTCAGGTACTCGTGCGGGGTCTGCCCCGCGGCCGCGGCCCGCTCGGCGTACGCGGCGGGAAAGCCGGTGCGCACCCACCAGGCGAAGATGTCGCCGACGCCGCTCTGCCCGGCCTCGTAACCCCACAGGCCCGGCAGGATGCCGCCGTCGACGACCCCGCACATCCCCGGCACGGTCGCCTGCTGGTCGGAGCTCATCACATGGCAGGTGGAGGTGCCCATGATCGCGACCATCTGGCCGGGCTCGACGGCCGCCGCCGCCGGCGCCGTCACATGGGCGTCGACATTGCCGACGCAGACCGCGATGCCCTCCGGCAGCCCGGTCCAGGCGGCCGCCTCGGCGGTCAATCCTCCTGCCGCATCACCGAGTTGGGCGATCGGCTGGTCCAGCTTGTCGGTGACGAAGCCGGCGAAATCCGGGTGCAGGGCGGCGAGGTAATCGGGCGAGGGATAGGCGCCGTCCTGGTACTGGCCCTTGTAGCCCGCGGTGCAGGCGTTGCGCACGTACGTCCCGCACAGCCGCCAGACGATCCAGTCGGCCGCCTCCAGCCACCGCTCGGTGCGGTGGTAGATCTCGGGGTCCTCCTCCAGGACCTGGAGCGCCTTGGCGAACTCCCACTCCGAGGAGATCTTTCCGCCGTACCGCTCCAGCCAGGGCTCCCCCAGCTCGGCGGCCAGCGCGTTGATCCGGTCGGCCTGGCCCTGCGCGGCGTGGTGGCGCCACAGCTTGACGTAGGCGTGCGGGCGGTTCTCAAGGCCGGGCAGTTCGCACAGCGGTGTGCCGTCGGCGAGCACCGGCAGGACGGTGCAGGCGGTGAAGTCCGTGCCGATGCCGATCACCTGCTCGGGCGCCACTCCGGCGCGGGCGAGAGCCTCGGGTACGGCGGTGCGCAGGACGTCGAGGTAGTCCGAGGGCACCTGAAGGGCCCAGTCGGGCGGCAGCGGGGTGCCGTCGGGCAGCTGCCGGTCGAGGACGGCGTGGGCGTAGACGTGCTCGGCCGACGCGAGCTCGGCGCCGTCGCGGACGCGGACGACGACCGCGCGGCCGGACAGGGTTCCGAAGTCGACACCTACGACACAGGGCTCTTCAGACACGGCGACCCCACCTTTCTTGTTCGGTATGACAGTCATCGTTCGAGATGCTGGACATGAGGCCGGGGGCCCGGCCGGGACCGGGCCCCCGGGTGGGTCAGTTGACCCGGGCGATCTGCCAGAGTTCGTCGGCGGCGCCGGTGTCCGCCGACTGGACGATCAGCGCGCCGTTGGCGGTGGAGGCCGAGGCGACGTCCGCCACCAGGCCGCTGGCGGAGTTGACGAGCTTGAAGTAGCCGTTGCCGGCGTCCGTGAGCGTCCACTTCTGGGAGGTGGCGCCGGAGGAGGCGTTCTGGACGACGGCCGCGCCCGACGAGGTAGAACCGTTGTTGTCGAGGAACAGACCGCTGTTGACGTTCTTCACGGTCCACGCCCCGCCGCCGGCCGACTGGAACGTCCACAGCTGGCAGTTGTTGGCGGTGTTGACCCACTGGCCGGCCTGCTTGCCCACCGTGGTGGAGGCGCCGGGGATCTCCAGGAACTTGCCGCTGTTCTTGTTGATCAGGCGGTACTGGCCGGTGGACAGGCTGGGCAGGGCGGTCTGGGTGAGGTTCCAGCGCTGGCAGGCGCAGCCGGTGTCGGACCACTGCCCGGCGGCGGTGCCGACGGTGGTGGAGGCGCTGGGGATCTCCAGGTACTTGCCGCTGATCCGGTTGGTGGCGGTGAAGCCGCCGGCCGGGTTCGGGGCGAGGGCCCACTCGTGGTCGAGGGTGCCGTTGTCGTCCCACTGCAGGACCTTGGCGCCATTGGCGGTGGACTGGTTCTCCACGCCCAGGACCTTGCCGCTGGCCACGTTGAAGATCTTGAAGTAGCCGGACGTCTGCTGGACGAACTTCCACTGCTGGTCGGTGGCGTTGTCGGCGTTCTGCTGGGTGGCGTAGGTGCCGTCGGTGGTCGAGCCGCCGGCGATGGCCAGCATCAGATGGCTGTTGGCGTTGGACATGGTGTAGGTGGCACCGTCGGAGATGCCGCCGCCCAGGTCGATCGTGCCGTAGGTGACGGGGTTCAGGCCGGTGCTGGTCAGGTGGCCGCCGCTGAAGATCATCAGGCTGTGGCCGTCGGCGAGCGGGAGCAGGCCCCGGCTGTAGCCGCCGGGGACGGTGGAGGCGATGCGCGTCCACTGGTTCGCCGCGCCGTTCTGCGTGTTCAGGAACAGGTCGTCGCTGCTGTTGGCGCTGACCACCAGGGTGCCGCCCGCGCCGCCGGTCGGCAGCCAGGTGATGTACGGCGAGCTGGTGGGCACGTAGCCGTCGGTCGTCTTCAGCGCGACCCCGGTCGCGGAGCCGAAGGCCTCCGGGTCGGAGGAGATCTTGTAGTAGACGGCGAAGCCGCCCTCGGGAGCGCCCCAGAACTCGTATGTCATCACGTAGTTGCCGTTGGGCAGCTTCGCGACCGTCGGCATGCCCGGGCGGTCGCTGTAGGTCGACGTGGCGACGTCGTTCACCACAGAGCCCCAGTTCACGCCGTCCGTGCTGACCTGGTGCACGATCTTCTGGCCGTTGTTGGGGTCACGCTGGTCGGAGTAGTACACGATCAGCTTGGAGCCGGAGACCATCAGGAACGGCTCCCACACGGGCGTCTGGCCGTTGGTGGGATCGGCCTTGCCGCCGGTGGCGATGGTGCTGACGTAGGACCAGCTGGCGCCGTGGTCGGTGCTGGCGTACAGGTCCAGCTCGGTCGAGGACAGGTCGCTGGGGATGGAGTTGCCGGCGGCGAGGATCGTGCCGGCCGGGAAGTTGCCGACGGCCGTGGGCAGTTCGTACAGGAACGGCTGGTAGCGCATGCCGAAGCCGTTGTGCGTGTCGGTGATGCTGGAGATCTGCGTCCAGCTGTTGCCGTTGTCGGTGCTGCGGTAGATCGGGAAGACCGGGGTGCCCGAGCTGTACTGCTCGAACGTGGCGAGCAGGGTGCCGTTGGACGATCCGCTGTACTGCAGGCGCAGGGCGCGCGGGTAGAGCGAGCCGGGGGACGGGGCGTTCGACGGCGGGGTGTACATCGTCTGCGAGGCACGCGAGATGGCGTGCGCCGGGCCGGCGGCGGGCAGGACGAGGGCGACGGCGGCTGCGAGCAGGGCCAGCAGCAGGGTGATCGCCTGGGTTCTGGGCAGGGCGCGGTGTCTGGCGCCTTCCCTGGTGGTGGACATGGGCGGCTCCCAAGGAGTGTCCGGGGAAAGGGGTGGTGCGGGCCCGCCGCTCCCGACGAAGGAGAAGGGAGACCGGAAGCGGCGGGGGGCGAAGGGGGCGTGTCAGCCGGCGCGGCGCAGCCGGACGACGTTCCAGGAGACGGGCGGCAGGGTCGCGGTGAGCCGGCCGTCGGTGACGGCACCGGTGCCGGCGGTGTACGGCCGGACCCGGTCCGGTTCGTCCTGGGTGTTGGTGGCGCGGATGTCGGGGTCGCTGAGCACCGAGTGCTCCACCGGCGTGTAGCCCGGGAACGCCCGCAGGTCGAGGGCGAGTTCGACGTTCTCGCTCTGGTGCCGGTTGACGGCGAAGACGGTGAGCTCGTCGGCCCCGTCGGCGCCGGCGATGTGGGTGGCCACGGCATCGACGACGGGAACCTCGCCGAAACGCTTCGTCTCGTACACGGGCGCGACCGGCTCCACCCGCAGGACGGTGCCGCGGGCGTGCCGGGCCGCCTGGGCGAAGGGGTGGAACGTGGTCTGCCGCCAGCTCGGGCCGCCCGCCTCGCTGCGGATGGGGGCGATGACGTTGACGAGCTGGGCGAGGCAGGCGGCGGTGACACGGTCGCTGTTGCGCAGCAGGCTGATCAGCAGCCCGCCGACCACGACGGCGTCGGCGACGTTGTACTCGTCCTCGATCACGCGCGGGGCGACGGCCCACTCGGTCGGCTTGTCCTGGGCCTCGAAGCGGGTGTTGTACCAGACGTTCCACTCGTCGAAGGAGAGGTTGATCCGCTTCTTGCGGCGCTGCTTGGCCCGGATGTGGTCGGCGGTGGCAACCACCGACTCGATGAAGCCGTCCATGTCGACCGGGGAGGCCAGGAAGCTGCCGAGGTCGCCGTCGAGTTCCTCGTAGTAGGCGTGGCAGGAGATGTAGTCGACCTGGTCGTACGCCTCCTCCAGCACGGTCGCCTCCCAGGCGCCGAACGTCGGCATCGAGGAGCTGGAGCTGCCGCACGCGACCAGTTCGAGGTTCGGGTCGATCATGCGCATGGCCCGGCCGGTCTCGGCGGCCAGGCGGCCGTACTCGGCGGCGGTCTTGTGACCCGTCTGCCAGGGCCCGTCCATCTCGTTGCCGAGACACCACATGCGGATGCCGAAGGGGTCCCGGGCGCCGTTCTTGATCCGCTGGTCGGACCAGGCGGTGCCGCCGGGATGGTTGCAGTACTCCAGCAGGTCGAGGGCCTCCTGGACGCCACGGGTACCGAGGTTGAGCGCCATCATGGGCTCGACGCCGGCCTTGCGGGCCCAGCCCGCGAACTCGTGCAGACCGAACGCGTTGGTCTCGGTGCTGTGCCAGGCGAGGTCGAGACGGGTGGGGCGGTCGGCGACCGGGCCGACGCTGTCCTCCCAGCGGAAGCCGGAGACGAAGTTGCCGCCGGGATAGCGCACGGTGGTCACGCCCAGCTCACGCACCAGGTCCAGGACGTCACGGCGCAGGCCGTCCTCGTCGGCGTGCGGGTGGCCGGGTTCGTAGATACCGGTGTAGACGCAGCGGCCCATGTGCTCGACGAACGAGCCGAAGGTACGGGGGCTCACGTCGGCGACGCGGAAGGCGGGGTCGACGGTCAGGGAGGCGTGCAGCATGAAGGTCGCTCCGGGAGGTGCGCGAGAGAGGTGGGGGAAGGCTGGGCTACTTGAGGCTTCCGACGGTCAGGCCGCCGCGCCAGTACCGCTGCAGGAGGAGGAAGGCCACGATCAGCGGGATGATCGCGACGAGGGAACCCGCGATGACGAGGGTGAACAGCGCGTTGGCGCCGGACTGGATCAGCGCTCCCTGGTACCAGGACTGCAGGCCGACGGTGAGCGGGAACAGCTTGTCGTTGTTGAGCATCACCAGCGGCAGGAAGAAGTTGTTCCAGGTGCCGACCATGGAGAACAGCAGCACGGTGACGAGCGCGGGCTTCAGGGTCGGCAGCGCCACCGACCACAGGACGCGCAGCTCACCGGCGCCGTCCATGCGGGCCGCCTCCAGCAGCTCGTCCGGCAGGGACTCCTGCACGTAGACCCGCACCAGGTAGACGCCGAACGGGTTGAGCAGCTGGGGCAGGATGACCGCCCACATGGTGTTGGTCAGCGCCACCTTGCTCAGCAGCAGGTAGGTGGGGATGGCCAGCGCGGTCGCGGGCACCATGATGGCGCCGAGAAGGCTGGAGAAGAGCAGGTTGCGGCCGGGGAAGCGGTACTTCGCGAAGGCGTACCCGGCGAGGGTCGCCACGGCGGTGGCACCGACACCGCTGACGCCCGCGTAGATCGCGGTGTTGCCCATCCAGCGCAGGTACTCGCCGTCGTTGTACGTGAACAGCTGCTGGAGGTTGTCGAAGAACGAGCCCGGCGAGTGGAACCACAGGGCGGCGGTGGAGAACAGCGCGTCGTTGTTCTTGCTGGCCGCGACGACCAGCCACCAGAACGGCAGCAGGAAGTACAGGATCATCGCCACCATCACCGCGTTGACGGTGACGCGCCCTCGGACGGCGGACGTACGGCGGGGCGCCGGGACGGCGACGGCGGGAACGGGGGCTGCGGCGGTCGTCACTTCAGTCCGCTCCTTTTGCGCGTGGCGAACAGGAAGAAGTAGGAGCCGATGAAGACCACCGCTCCGAGCGAGAAGGAGATGGCGGCGGAGTAGTTGAACTCCGAGTACTGGAAGGCCAGGTTGTAGGCGTACAGGTTCGGTGTGTAGTCCGGGCTGATCACCTGGGAGGCGGTCGGTTCGAGGACCCGGGGCTCGGTGAAGAATTGCAGGGTGCCGATGATGGTGAACATCAGCGTGAGCACCAGGGCCGAGGAGATCATCGGGATCTTGATCCGCAGGGCCGTCTGGATCTGCCCGGCGCCGTCGAGCTTGGCCGCCTCGTACACCTCGCGAGGCAGGCCCTGGAGGGCGGCGTACAGGACGATCATGTTGTAGCCGGTCCACTGCCAGGTCACGATGTTGCCGAGCGAGGTCAGCATCAGACCGTGCGACAGCAGGTCGACCTTGCCGAGGCCGAGGGCGTGGCTCAGGGAGTTCACCGGGCCGAAGGTCGGGCTGTACAGGAAGCCCCACATCAGTGCGCCGATCACCGCGGGCACGGCATACGGCATGAACAGGGTCATGCGGAAGACCTTGGCGAGGCGGCTGGTGACCTCGTCGACGATGAGGGCGCCGAGCAGGGCCAGCACGAGCATCACCGGGATCTGGACCACGCCGAAGACCACCACGCGGCGCACACCGGACAGGAACTGCGGGTCGGTGAAGGTCTGCTTGTAGTTGGCGAACCAGCTGAAGTGGTCGCCGCCCACCAGGGTGGAGGTCCTGAGGCTCAGCCAGAACGCGTACGCCAGCGGCGCCACCAGGAAGGCCAGGAAGAGCAGGGTGAACGGGGCGATCAGCAGCAGGCCCATGCCCCGGTGGCGGGCGCGTGCGGACAGCCCCGAGGTACGCCGGCCGCTCTTCCCGCCGACCGCCCGGACGCCAAGTGGCTCAGCGGGTGCGGGACTTGAGGGCGCGAGTGCTGGTCCCTGCTGTCGGAGCAGGCTCATCACTTCTCCTTGCGCGTGGTACGGGGCCCCCGGCCGACGGCGGCCGGGTGACGCGCGGGGCGTCGGCGGGGGCGGTGCGGACTTGAGGACTCGGGCCGGTTACTTGCTGACCTTGAATCCCTGCTTGCTCGCGTAGGAGGTCACCTGGTTCTGGACGTTGTCGTTCACCGCGGACCAGTCGGTCTGGCCCTGGAGCGCCTTGCCCACCTCACTGGTGTCGGTGTTGTAGGCGAAGTCCTGGAACGGGCTCCAGTCGAAGCTCCCGATGGTGTTCGCGGCGGGCACGAACACCGAGTTGATCTGCTGGCCGCCGAAGAAGTCGTACTTCTTCTGCTTGAAGTAGGCCCCGTTGAGGATCGGGCTGGACAGCGGGAACAGGTAGGCCTGGTCGATGCCGATCTTCCAGGCGGCCTCGGAGGTGCCGAAGAGCTCCCGGGCGACCTCGGTGGCCTCCTTGGGGTGCTGGGTCTGCGTGGTCACGGCGAAGGACGAACCGCCCCAGTCGCCCTGGTCGTTGCCGCCCGCCGTCCACTGCGGCAGGGGCGCCACCCGCCACTGGCCCGCGGTCTTCTTGGCGACGCTGGAGAGGTAGCCCGGACCCCAGCCGGCCGCGATGTAGGTGGCGTACTTGCCGGTGCTGAGGCCGTTGTAGAAGTCCGTGGTGGCGTACGAGGTGGTGTCGACCAGCTTGTTCTTCACCAGGTCGCCCCAGTAGTCGTACACCTTCTTGGCCCCTGCGTCGTTCAGGTTGATCCCGATGTTCGGCAGCTTGCTCGCCGAGTAGGTGTAGGGGCGGGAGCCGGCCTGCCACATCAGGCCCTGGCGCCAGCCGGCGGCCGTCTCGTCGCTGCCGAAGTCGGTCAGGTACGCGTTCGGGTCGGCCTTGTGGAGCTTGACCGCCTCCTCCTTGAACTCCGCCCAGGTGGTCGGCACCTTCAGGTTGTACTTCTTGAAGAGGTCGGCCCGGTACATCATCGCCATCGGGCCGCCGTCGACCGGGATGGCGTAGACGTGGTCGCCGTCGGAGGCCTGGTTCCAGGCCCACGACACGTAGTTGCCCTTGTCCGCGTTCGCGCCGTACTTGCCCATGTCGAGCAGGCCCTTGGTGAGCTGGATGGTCGGCAGCTCCTGGAACTCCAGCATGACGACGTCCGGGGCGCCCTGGCCCGCCTTGAGCGCGGTCTTCAGCTTGGTGTACTCGTCCTGGCCGACGCCGGCCTGCACCCAGTCGACCTGGACGTCCTTGTGCGTCTTGTTGAACTGGTCCACGACCTGCTTGAAGTCCGGGTACCAGGCCCACACCTTGATGTGCACCGGGCCGCCGGCCGAGGCGCCGGAGCCGCTGCCGCCACCGCCGCAGGCCGCGAGGAGCACCGCGGCGAGGGCGGCGGAGGTCGTCGCGACGGCGGTCCGGCGCAGGGAACGGGGCAGTCTGGTGGACGACATGAGCATTCTCCTGGGTGAGGGTGCCCGAGGGGCAGGAAGGGGAGGCGGAGGGAGAGGGAGAGCG
This sequence comes from Streptomyces camelliae, assembly GCF_027625935.1. NCBI lineage: Bacteria > Bacillati > Actinomycetota > Actinomycetes > Kitasatosporales > Streptomycetaceae > Streptomyces > Streptomyces camelliae. The sequence goes on along the minus strand of NZ_CP115300.1, from coordinate 5,874,855 downwards.
GTGTGGGGCGATATGTGCCGTAAAAGTGCGCGTGGAGTCCAGATCTCGAACATCGTTCGAGATTACGTACATAGAAAGGTGGGCGTCGTCAGGCCGCGGCGAATAACGTGGAGGGCGCCGTCCGGGCGCGGGCGGCTGCCTGCCCGGAAGCGGTCACGTGCGTCACTGCGGCTCCTACCGGTCACCCCGGGATCGCTCCCGGGGGTCCCGGGATCACTCCCGGGGGATCCGGCCCGCGGCGACGCCACGGACCTGCACGTCAGGGCGAAGAGGAGGCGGTTCCCGATCATCCCTTCGGGTCGCCTCTGCTAGGCTCTGCAGCGCTGCAAAAGTGTTAACCGAAGGATTGCCGCGCTGCAAGAGGTGGGTCGAAACTTTCGGGTAATGGTCCATCCAGGATGAAGGTGACCTATGGCAAAGGGCGTCACACTCCGCGACGTCGCGGCGCTGGCCGGAGTCTCCAGTCGCACCGTGTCGAACGTGGTCAACGGCTACGCGCCGGTCTCCGAGGCCATGCGTGCCCGGGTGCAGAAGGCGGTCGACGAACTCGGCTACCAGCCGAACGTCCTGGCCCGCAACCTCGCCTCGGGCCGGTCCGGCCAGATCGCGGTGGTGGTTCCGTACCTGGACACGCCGTACTTCGCCGAGCTGCTGCAGGGCATCATCCGCGCGGCCCGTGTGCGGGGGTACAACGTCCTGATCGACCAGACCGACGGCGACGCGGAACACGAGAAGCTGTTCCTCAGCCGCGGCTCGCAGCAACTGCTCTTCGACGGCGTCATCTTCAGCCCGCTGGGCATGGCCCAGTCCGAACTGTCCGAGCGCGACCCGAAGCTCCCGCTGGTCGTGCTCGGCGAGCGGGTCAGCGACGGCGGCTTCGACCACATCGGCATCGACGACGTCGCGGCCTCTCGTGAGGCCACCGAGCACCTGCTCGGCCTCGGCCGGCGCCGCGTCGCCGCGATCGGCGACCAGCCGTACCGCACCGGCGAGGCGGCCCAGCTGCGCACCCGCGGCTACCGCCTGGCCCATGAGCGGGCCGGCGTGCCCGTTCGCGGGGAGTACGTCATCTCCACCCCCCGCTTCAACCGCTCCGACGGCGCCACCGCCATGGCCCACCTGCTCGACCTTGAGGAACCGCCCGACGCGGTCTTCTGCTACAGCGACCTGGTCGCCCTGGGCGCGCTGCACACACTGGCCTCACGTGGCCTGCGCGTCCCGGAGGACGTCGCGATCGTCGGCTACGACGACATCGAGGACGCCCGCTACTCCAACCCGCCCGTCACGACGATCTCGCCGGACAAACAGATGATCGCCGAGACGGCGGTGGAGCGACTGCTCAAACGGATCGGCAGCCCCACCCCCGTCCCCGGTATGGAGATCCGCGCGCCGCACCGGCTCATCCCGCGAGCGAGCACGGTGGGGCGGGGCGCGACGGACGCGTCCTGAACACCCGGGCGCCGCGGGGTGGGCCGCCGGGACAGGTCGCGACGCGTTCTGTACGCGGCGGCGGCCCGGTGTTCATCGAGCCGAAGCCCAGCTCAGTGCCTCCGCGTACCGGGACGACGCGTTACCCGCTCCCCTCGTCCTGGACGAATCCACGATCGAGTGCTGCTCGGATCCGGCCGAGCCACTCCGTGCGCAGCCGGCGCCCGTTCGGGAGTTGGTCGCCTCGATCCCAGCGCCACGTCGTGATCATCGCCAGCACGAGGATCCGGCACGCACGCAGCACGTCCTGATCGACACCCGGACAGTGCTCGCTGACTTCTTCGGGCGCATGGGCGAGGTCGAATGCGACGGGCCCACGGCAACACGTCTCAAGGTCGATGAACAGCAGCCCGTTCTTCGTGGTGAGCACGTTGCCCGGGTGCGGCTCACCGTGCAGCAGCTGCTCGGCGCCGCCGCGCTCGCCGATCACTCGCCTCAGGCTTCGTAACGTGTCGCCGAGCAGTTCCCGGTCCGCGTCGGCGAGGGCGGGAGTGCGGTCGCGGTTCGCCAGCAGTTGCTGAGCCTGCTCGACTCGATCCGTGAAACGCGGTGCCGGGACATCGAGCGTGCGCATGCCGGCATGCAGCCGCGCGAGCGCGTCGGCGTAGTCGGCCGGTGAGACCTCTCGGGGGGTCACGGGTTCGTAGTAGGTCCATAGCGTGACCACGAAGCCATCGCGCTCATGGACGCGTGGCTCCACTCGCGGATCGAGAGCAGCCACAGGGCACCCGGATTCGGCGAGCCGCTGAGCGAGCTCGACCTCGAACTGTGCGACCTGCTGCGCCACAGGTGCCACCCGGGCCAGGACGTCACAGGGCAGCAGACGCAGCGTGAGCTTGTTCGAGTCATGGAGAACGAGCGCGTCGTCGGTTGTCAGGCCACATGATGAGGCGATCGACATGGCTGCGGCCACCGCACGCGGGACCTCTGACGCCTCCATCGTCGCCTCGTTCCCCACCGAGTTGTCGATACCGGTCGCGACACTAGCCCACGTGCGTCGGCGCGAACATCCGCAGGACCGCCGGGAGCACCACCACCGACGGCCCCGGAGCCGACAGCGCCTTCCTCAGGTCCTCCTCCAGGGTCTCCGGAGTCGTCCGTACCCCCGGCACGCCGAAGGACTCCGCCAGGGCCACGTAGTCCGGCCGCGTCAGTTCCGTGGCCGTGGCCTGGCCGAAGGCGTCCGTCATGTACTCGCGGAGGATGCCGTAGCCGCCGTCGTCGACGATCAGCCAGGTGACCGGGAGGTCGTACTGGCGTGCCGTGGCCAGTTCCGCGATCGAGTAGAGGGCGCCGCCGTCGCCCGACACCGCCAGGACCGGGCGGGTGGGGTCCGCCGCCGCCGCGCCCAGCGCCGCCGGGAAGCCGTAGCCGAGGCCGCCGGCACCCTGGGCCGAGTGCATCAGGTTCGTGCCCCGGGGGTCGAACGCCGACCAGGCCCAGTACGCCAGGATCGTCATGTCCCAGAAGGAGGGTGCCGCTGCGGGCAGCGCGCGCCGGACGGCGGCCAACACCTCCTGTTCCAGGGTGAGTTCCTGCGAGGCGATACGGGCACCGACCTTCGCCAGCAGCTCTCGCACCCGCTCCGGCGCCGTCGCGTCCGTCCGCTCCTCCACCGTCTCCAGCAGGGCCTGCAACGCCAGGCGGGCGTCCGCGTGGATGCCCAGTGCCGGGTGGTTGGACTCCAGTTTGCCGAGGTCCGCCTCGATCTGGATCACTCGGCCCCGGGGCTTGAACGTGTGGTAGTTGGAGGACAGTTCACCCAGGCCCGAGCCGACGACCAGCAGGACGTCCGCGTCCTCCAGGAAGTCCGTCGTGTGCCGGTCCTCCAGCCAGGACTGGAGGGACAGGGGGTGGTTCCACGGGAACGCACCCTTGCCGCCGAACGTCGTCACGACCGGAGCGTCCAGCTTCTCGGCCAGCCGGCACAGCTTGCCCGACGCGTCCGATCGCACGACCCCGCCGCCCGCGATGATCGCCGGGCGGGACGCGTGCGACAGCAAGTCGGCGGCCACCGCCGTCAGTTCGACACGCGGGACCAACTCCTCCGGCGTCGCGTCCACCGCCGTCACCACCGGCAGCGCGGTCGGCGCCAGCAGTACGTCCTGCGGGATCTCCACCCACACCGGGCCGTGCGGGGCCGTCAGGGCCGACTTCCAGGCCGCCGCGATCGCGGACGGGATCTGGGACTGCGTACGGACCGTGTGGACGGACTTGACCACACCCCGGAACGAGGCCGACTGGTCCGGGAGTTCGTGGAGGTAGCCGTGGCGGCCGCCGCCCAGGCCCGCCGTCGGGATCTGGCTGCTGATCGCCAGCACGGGAGCCGAGGCCGCCGCCGCCTCCTGCAAGGCCGCGAGCGAGGTCAGCGCTCCCGGACCCGTCGAGAGCAGCAAGGGTGCCGCCTCGCCCGTGATCCGGCCGTACGCGTCCGCCGCGAAGCCCGCGTTGTTCTCCACCCGCAGGCCCACATAGCGCAGCGACGAGCGGCGCAGGGCGTCGAACATGCCGAGGGCGTGCTGGCCGGGCAGGCCGAAGACCGTCGTCGCGCCGAGCCCGGCCAGCGTTTCCACGACCAGGTCTCCGCCGCTGCGGCCGGGAGGGGGATTCAGCGCGGCCGCCGTCTGCCGAGCGGTCGGGCGGAGCACCAGGTCGTGGTCGTGAGTCACTTCGCTGCCGAGTCCTTCCGGGCCGCCGCGATCTGGCGGCTCATGATGGTGGTCAGTTCGTAGGCCGTGTGGGAGGCCGCGACCGAGGTGATCTCCGCGTGGTCGTACGCCGGGGCGACCTCGACCACGTCCGCCGACACCAGGTTGCAGGATGCCAGGCCGCGCAGGATCTCCAGCAGCTCCCGCGAGGTCATGCCGCCCGCCTCCGGCGTGCCCGTGCCGGGCGCGTGGGCCGGGTCGAGGCAGTCGATGTCGATGGAGATGTACAGCGGGCGGTCGCCGATGCGCTGGCGCAGCTGGTCGGCCACCTCGTCGGCGCCCCGGCGGTAGATGTCGGCCGAGGTGACGATGCCGAAGCCCATCTTCTCGTCGTCGGTGAGGTCCTGCTTGCCGTACAGGGGTCCGCGCGTACCCACGTGGGAGAGGGCCGAGGTGTCGAGGATGCCCTCCTCCACCGCGCGGCGGAACGGGGTGCCGTGGGTGTACTCGGCGCCGAAGTACGTGTCCCACGTGTCCAGGTGGGCGTCGAAGTGCAGCAGCGCCACCGGGCCGTGCTTCTTGGCCACGCTCCGCAGCAGGGGCAGCGCGATGGTGTGGTCGCCACCGAGGGTCATCAGCCGGGCGCCCGTGCCGAGCAGCTCGTCCGCCGCCGCCTCGACGGTCTCGACGGCCTCGTTGATGTTGAACGGGTTCACGGCGATGTCGCCGCCGTCCGCGACCTGGGCGAGGGCGAACGGCGACGCGTCCTGCGCCGGGTTGTACGGGCGCAGCAGCCGGGACGCCTCGCGGATGGCGTTGCCGCCGAAGCGGGCGCCCGGCCGGTACGAGACGCCGGAGTCGAACGGCACGCCCACGACGGCGACGTCGGCGGTGCCGACCTCGTCCAGGCGGGGCAGCCGGGCGAAGGTCGCGGGGCCGGCGTACCGCGGGATGCGGGAGGAGTCGACGGGGCCGCGGGGCGTCTCGTTGCTGCTCATGATGAAATGCCTTCTTTCTTGCGCTTCGTCGCGCATGTACTGCTTCTGGTACGACTCTACTGGTGAGCCGGTACCGGTTCGGACGAGAGTTCGGAGGGGGACCGTCCGGCGAGGCGCTCGCGCCAGGCGGTGAGGACGGTCTCGTCGGTGGGCCTGGTGGCCAGGGACACGGTGACGTAGGCGGCCAGGGAGGCGAGCAGGCCGTAGTAGACCGGCTCGTTGGCGAGGATGCCGTAGCCCGCCATCAGGCCGATCACCGCCAGGCCGCCGACGATCACCGACGCCAGCGCGCCCTGCACCGTGCCGCGCTTCCACAGCAGGCCGCCGAGGATGGGCACGAGCAGGCCGCCGACGAGCAGGTTGTACGCCACCGTGAGCGCCTCGACCACGTTGTTCAGCGCGATCGCCGTACCGATCACCGCCACGCCCATGATCAGGATGAAGGCGCGGTTGCCGCCGACCTCGTCATGGTCCGCACCGTCGCGCCGTACGGCACCGCGCAGCCGCGACCAGATGTCGTTGTTGGCGACCGTCGCGCAGGCGATCAGGGCGCCGGAGGACGTCGACATCACGGCGGCGAGGGCGGCGGCCAGCACCAACCCGCGTACGCCGACGGGGAGTTCGTCCTTGACGATGGTGGCGAAGGCGTCGTCGGGGCTGCCCAGCTTCGGGTAGAGCACCTTGGCGGCCGTACCGATCACCGCGCCGGCGAGGGCGTAGGCCAGACAGTAGGTTCCGGCCACCGTGCCGCCCCACTTGGCGGTCCTGTCACCGCGGGCGGTGAACACGCGCTGCCAGATGTCCTGGCCGATCAGCATGCCGAACGTGTAGATCAGGACGTACGTGAAGATCGTCTGGCCGCCGATGCCCAGCGGGTCGAAGTACGAGGTGGGCAGCTTGGCCTTCATCTCGCTGAAGCCGCCCGCCTTGACCACGGCGATCGGCAGGAGCAGGAGCAGCACGCCGATCGTCTTCACGACGAACTGGACCATGTCCGTCAGGGTGATCGACCACATGCCGCCGAGGGTGGAGTAGGCGACGACGATCGAGCCGCCGAGGACGATCGCGAGGGTCCGGTTCATGTCGAACAGGACGTCGAAGATCGTGGCGTAGGCGATCGTCGAGGTGACCGCCAGCATCAGGGTGTACGCCCACATGACCACGCCGGAGATCAGGCCGGCCCGGCCGCCGTAGCGCAGGTCCAGCATCTCGGAGACCGTGTAGACCTTCAGCCGGGCGATGCGGGCGGAGAAGAAGACCGACAGGGCGAGGAGCCCGAGCCCGATGGTGAAGACCATCCACGCGCCGGACAGGCCGTACTGGTAGCCCAGTCCCACCCCGCCGATGGTGGACGCGCCGCCGAGGACGATCGCCGCCATGGTGCCGGAGTACATGGCCGGTCCCAGGCGGCGGCCGGCCACCAGGAACTCGCTCTTCGACCTGGCGCGGCGCATGCCCCACCAGCCCATGGCCAGCATGCCGGCGAGATAGACGACGATCACTGTGTAGTCGACGGCCATGAAGCCCTCCTCCACTCGAAGTCGTACGGGGATCGGATCGCCGGCGGGTGACGTCCCTCGACAGTAGGTGGCCGGAAAGCGACTGCGAAGTGTACGTTTCATCCATATGAACGGGGTGGAGTGGAGGGAATGCACACCATGCCGGAGTCGATCACCCCAGCGGTCCCACCGACCCCACCCGTCCCGCTCTCGGCCCTGCTGGCCCGCGAGGACCTGGCCCTGCGGCAGATCGCGGGCCCGACGGACCAGGGGACCGTGATCCACTGGGCGCACACCTCGGAGATGGCGGACCCGTACCCGTACCTCCTGGGCGGGGAGCTGCTGCTGACGGCCGGGGTGCACATCCCGGAGGCGGCGGGTTCGGGCACCTACTTCGACGACTACGTCTCCCGGATCGTCGCGGCGGGCGGCGCGGCCCTCGGCTTCGGATTGGCACCGGTGCACGACACGGTCCCGCGCGCGCTGGTCGCCGCGTGCGAGCGGTACGGCCTGCCCCTCCTGGAGGTCCCGCCCCAGACCACCTTCTCCGGCGTGGCCCGTGCGGTGTGGCAGCTGATGGCGCAGGCCCGGCTGGCCGAGCTGCGCCGCGTCACCGAGGCCCAGCAGAGGCTCGCGGCGGCGGCCTCCCGCCCGGATCCGGTGCCGTCGGTGCTGCGCCAGCTCGCCCAGCGTCTGTCCGGGCACGCGGTGCTGTACGGCGCCGACGGCACCGAGATCGCGGCGGCGGGCCGGGAGCCGGGGGCGGGCGTACGGGAGGCGCTGGCGGACCTGGCGGGGGTGGTACGACCGGGAGGGACCGGTGTCCCCGGCCCCACGTCGGCCACGGACACCCTGGGCGACGCGCACCTGGCCGCCTACGCGCTGGGGGCGGGCGAGGGTTTCGTCCTCGCGGTGGCGAGCGCACGGCGCGAACCCGGCGACCACACCATCACCTCCGTGGCCTCCGTGCTGCTGTCGCTGCTGACCGGCGAGCATCACAGCGGGGCCGGAGCCGCCCGCTCCTCGGCGCTGGTACGGCTCCTGCTCGGCTCGGCGCCGGAGGCGGTCGCGCCGCTGCTGGGGAAGGAGAGCTGGCTGGTGGTCCACGCCCGCCCCGAGACGCAGCTCCCGGACGCCGTCGCCGCCTCGGCCCTCGGCGCGGCCCTGGGTTCACCGCTGGTCGACCTCGCGCGGGACGTCGTACGGGTGCTGGTGCCGGGCGGGCGGGAGCCGGAGCCGCAACCGGGCTGGACGCTCGGGGTGAGTGCCGCCGTGGAGCCGCGCGAGTGGCCGGCCGCCGACACCCAGGCGGCCCGCGCCCTGGCCCGCGCCCGCGCCACCCGCACCCCGCTGGTCCGGCACGGCGCCCGGCCCGGACTGGCGGACCTGGTGCCGCCCACGGACGCCGAGGCCCACGCCCGCACTCTGCTCGCCCCCCTCACCGGCCGCCCAGAGCTCACCGAGACCCTGCGCAACTGGCTCTCGCTGCACGGCAGTTGGGACCGTACGGCGGTGGCCCTGGACGTGCACCGCAACACCGTGCGGCAACGCATCGCCCGCTGCGCGGCCCTGCTGGACACCGACCTGGACGACCCGGACGTCCGCATGGAGCTGTGGTTCGCGCTGCGGCACGGCTGACGAGCCGGCTGCCGGGGGCGGGCAACGGACAGTGGGCGACCGGCAGTTGGCCGGTCGGCCCGGGGCGGTCAGGCCAGACCGGCCGCCGCGGCCCGCGCGAACCCCTCCGGGTTGTCCAGCATGATGTTGTGGCCGCAGTCCGGGACCCGCGTCACGGTGACGCCGGCCGCCTCCAGGGACTCGATGCCGGTCAGCGAGTCGTCGGCGGCGGGGAGGAGGAAGGTGCGCGGGACGCTCAGGTCGACCAGCAGTTCGCGCATGGTGGGGCGAGTGCCCCGGACGAGATGCGCGGCGCTGCGGTACAGCCCCTCCCGGCCGGCCAGGCGCATGGTGGACCACCAGTGCGGGCCGACCCGGTCGCGGACCTCCGCCCAGCCCCCCGACAGGAACTCCTCCTCCGAGTAGTGGGCGATGCCGCTGCTGCCGCCCAGGTCGGCCCGGGGCTGGAGCGGGTCGAGGTTGGCGTCGATCAGCACCAGCCGCGACACCAGCTTCGGATGCCGGGCGGCCAGCACGATCGCCACGGAGCCGCCCATGCTGTGCGCGACGAACTCGGCCCCCGCCACACCGGCCGACTCCAGGGCGGCCGCCAGCGTGTCCGCGTGCGACTCCAGCGTGTAGTCGAAGTCCGTCGGGCGGTCGCTGATGCCGTGCCCGAGCAGGTCGATCAGCAGCGAACGGCGGCCGGCCAGCAGCGGATGGACGGCGGCCTCGGCGAAGTAGGCCGGCGAGGTGGCCCCGAGCCCGTGCACGTACACGCGGGCCGGTTCGGCTCCGGGCAGTTCCACCCAGCGCATCAGATCACCGGCGGACGTCACGGCGGCGGCACGCATATCTGCTGCTCCCATACTCAACGGCTCAACGGAAGGAAGGGGTGAGGCAATTCGGCCCGCAATGCTATCCCTCACAATGGAAGGCATGCCGATATCCGGGACACCCAGCCGTGCGCAGCTCGTCGACCATCTGGTGAGGACCCGTATCGCGGGGGACGTCGCCACGCCCCGCGAGAACAACCTCTCCCACTACCGCAAGCTGGCCAACGGCGACCGTCACTACTGGCTCGGTCTGGAGCTGGGCGACCGCTGGGCGGACGAGCAGGACGTGCTCGCCGTGATGGCGGAGAAGGCCGGCGTCAACGACGATCCCGAGTACCGGTACGGCCAGGACACCATCGACCCCGAGCTGACCGTGGACGCCCTGGAGCGGATGGCGGCGCGGCTGCGCAAGGCGGCGGAGGGGCGGCAGCGGGTGCTGTTCGCCACCGGCCACCCGGGCGGTCTGCTGGACGTGCACCGGGCCACGGCCGCCGCGCTGCGCGGCGCGGGCTGCGAGATCGTGGTCATCCCGGACGGGCTGCAGACGGACGAGGGGTACGTCATGCAGTTCGCGGACGTGGCCGTCCTGGAGCACGGGGCCACGCTGTGGCACACCCACTCCGGGGAGCCGATGCGGGCCGTTCTCACGGGACTTGAGCGGGCGGGGCGGCCGCTGCCGGACCTCGTCGTCGCCGATCACGGGTGGGCCGGGTACGCGGGGCAGCACGGCGTCGACTCCGTCGGGTACGCCGACTGCAACGACCCCGCACTGTTCCTCGCCGAGGCCGAGGGCACCCTCCAGGCCGTCGTACCGCTGGACGACCATGTGCCCAGCCCGCGTTACTACGACCCCATGACGGCCTATCTGCTCGCGGAGTCGGGCCTCCTGACGGTATGACAGCACTGTGCGGCTCCTCGCGCGCGGAGCCGCACAGTGGGGGCGCGATCAGCGCCGGAGATCAGTAGCCGCCGTTGCCGCCGCGACCGTTGCGACCGTTCTCGCCGCCACCGTTACGGCCGTTCTCGCCGCGGCCGTTCTCGCCGCGGCCATGTTCGCCTCGGCCGTTCTCGCCGCGGCCGTGGTGCCGGCCGCCGTGATGGTGACGACCATGGTGACGACCGCCGCGGTCGTCGTGGCGGCCGTGGTTGCCGCGGTGCTCGGGCGCCGCCGAAGCGGTGCCGGCCGCGCCGATCGAGGCTCCGCCGGCCAGCATCAGACCGGCGGTGGACAGCACGACATAACGCTTGATGCGCTGTGCTCGCATGGGATGTGCCCTTTCGTTTCCATCATCTGCCGCGTCTCCCAGGGGAGGGGAGGGGCGGATCGGATGGTCGGGCGCCGTGCTCACGGAAAGGGAACGCACGGCGCGCTTTTGAGGTGTCACCGCGGTGTACGAAACGTGATCAGTCAATCACGCTGCGTATTGCGGCTTCACTGAAAGAGCGTAGTAGCGCATCCGCCATCTGGCATCTCGGGACGAATCAGGCGCGCGGAACGCGGACCACGCCCTCCTGGATGACGGTGATCGCGAGCTGCCCGTCCTGCGTGTAGATACGGGCCTGACCGAGGCCCCGGCCGCCGTGCGCGGACGGTGACTCCTGGTCGTACAGCAGCCATTCGTCGGCGCGGAAGGGGCGGTGGAACCACATCGCGTGGTCCAGGGAGGCGCCCACGACATCACCGACCGCCCAGCCGCCGCGGCCGTGCGCGAGCAGCACGGAGTCGAGGAGGGTCATGTCGGAGACGTACGTGGCGAGGACGACGTGGAGCAGCGGGTCGTCGTCGAGCTTGCCGTTGGTGCGGAACCACACCTGGCTGTGCGGCTCGCGCGGTGCGCCGAACTGCCCGTACGGCGGCTCCTCGACGTAGCGCAGATCGACCGCTTCCCGTGCCTCCAGGAACTTCTCGACCACGGCCGGGTCGAGATGGCCGTAACCGCGCAGCCGCTCCTGGGAGGTGGGCAGGGTCGCCGGATCCGGGGCGGCCGGCATGGGGGTCTGGTGGTCCAGGCCCTCCTCGTCCACCTGGAAGGAGGCGGAGAGGTGGAAGATCGGCTTGCCGTGCTGGACGGCGACCACGCGGCGGGTGGTGAAGGAGCGGCCGTCGCGGATGCGGTCCACGGTGTAGACGATCGGCGCGCCGGGGTCGCCCGGGCGCAGGAAGTACGCGTGGAGCGAGTGGGCGGGGCGGTCGGCGGGGACCGTCCGGCCGGCGGCGACCAGCGCCTGCGCCGCGACCTGCCCGCCGAAGACACGGGGTACGACGGCGGAGCGGGACTGGCCGCGGAAGATGTCCTCCTCGATCTGCTCAAGGTCGAGCAGATCGAGGAGATCCTGGAGTGCCTGGCTCATGGGATCAGTTGTACCGGCCAGTTATTGCGTCGGGTTTCGTGGCCCTTACAGGCCCATGTCCTTGGCGATGATCGTCTTCATGATCTCGCTGGTGCCGCCGTAGATGCGGTTGACGCGGTTGTCCGCGTACAGGCGGGCGATCGGGTACTCGTTCATGAAGCCGTAGCCGCCGTGCAGCTGGAGGCAGCGGTCGATCACGCGGTGGGCGACCTCGGTGCAGAACAGCTTGGCGCTGGCGGCCTCGGCGGGGGTCAGCTCACCGGCGTCGAGGGCCTCCGTCGCGCGGTCGGCGACGGCCTCGGCCGCGTCCACCTCGGCCTGGCAGGCGGCCAGCTCGAACTTGGTGTTCTGGAAGGCCGCGACGGGCTGGCCGAAGACGGTGCGCTGCTGCACGTACTCCTTGGCGAACCGGACGGCTGCCTTGGCCTGCGCGTACGCGCCGAAGGCGATGCCCCAGCGCTCGGAGGCCAGGTTGTGGCCGAGGTAGTAGAAGCCCTTGTTCTCCTCGCCGAGGAGGTCCTCGACCGGGACCTTGACGTCGACGAAGGCCAGCTCGGCGGTGTCGGAGGTCTTCAGGCCGAGCTTGTCGAGCTTGCGGCCGACCGAGTAGCCCTCGGCCTTGGTGTCCACGACGAACAGGGAGATGCCGTGCCGGCGGTCCTCGGCGGTGGGCGCGGAGGTGCGGGCGCAGACGATCATGCGATCGGCGTGCACGCCACCGGTGATGAAGGTCTTGGCACCGTTGAGGACGTAGTGCGTGCCGTCCTCGGAGAGCTTGGCGGTGGTCTTCATGCCCGCGAGGTCGGAGCCGGTGCCCGGCTCGGTCATCGCGATCGCCCACATCTCCTCACCGGAGACGAACTTCGGCAGGTAGCGCTTCTTCTGCTCGTCGTTGGCGAGCAGCTTGATGTACGGCAGGCCGAGCAGGACGTGCACGCCGGAACCGCCGAAGGACACGCCCGCGCGGGCGGTCTCCTCGTACAGGACGGCCTCGAACTTGTAGGAGTCGATGCCCGCGCCGCCGTACTCCTCGTCGACACGGATACCGAAGACGCCCAGCTCGGCGAGCTTGTAGTAGAACTCGCGCGGCGCCTGGCCGGCGGCGAACCACTCGTCGTAGACCGGGACGACCTCGGCCTCGATGAAGGCGCGGAGGGTCTCCCGGAACGCCTCGTGATCCTCGTTGAACACCGTACGGCGCACGGCTACCTCCACGTACTTCGGCATGGCATCGGGCATGTCTAAGCGCTTGCTCAGACTCGAAGATACCGGCGAGTACGGAATGCGTCCAGAGACGCAGGTCACTCCCCCCGGGGTGCCCGGGGCCCTCACTCCTCCCCGGCCGCCTCGAACGCCCCGCAGGCCATCCGGTGCAGCAGGGCCGCCGTGGCGCCCCGGCCGGGCAGCGTGCCCGCGCGGCCGAGGTGGGGGGTGGAGTTCAGCAGGCCGAAGACGGAGTGGACGGCGGAGCGGGCGGCGGGCTCGGTCAGTGCCGGGTACACCTCGCGGACCACCTCCACCCACAGCTCGACGTACTGCCGCTGGAGCTGGCGCACCAGCTTGCGGTCGCTGTCGCGCAGCCGGTCCAGCTCGCGGTCGTGCAGGGTGATCAGCGGGCGGTCGTCCAGGGCGAAGTCGATGTGGCCCTCGATCAGGGAGTCCAGGATGCGGCGCGCGGGCACTCCGTCGGCCTCCGCCAGGCGCCGCTTGGCCCCCGTCAGCAGCTGGCCGCTGATGCCGACCAGCAGCTCGGCGAGCATCGCGTCCTTGCCCGGGAAGTGGCGGTACAGACCGGGGCCGCTGATGCCGACCGCGGCGCCTATCTCGTCCACGCCGACACCGTGGAAGCCGCGCTCCGCGAAGAGCCGGGCGGCTTCCTTCAGGATCTGCTCGCGCCGGGTGGGGGCGTCGGTTCTGGTGACCATGCGAGTAATTCTAGACAGCGAGGTTAGCGGTCGTTAACCTGAAGGAAATGGTTAACGCTCATTAACAGGCGATCTACAGGTTCGATCAACAGGTTCGATCACCGCTGAGGGGACCGCAGGATGCACGAGGCACCGGAGCTGACGAGCGCGGCAGATCCCGCGTCGGAGGCCTGGCGGGCCAATGAACAGGCCCACCTCGCACTCGTCGGGGAGCTGCGCGCCAAGCTGGCCACAGCCGCCCTGGGCGGCGGCGAGAAGGCGCGGGCCCGCCACACCGCGCGCGGCAAGCTGCTGCCCAGGGACCGGGTGGACACGCTGCTCGACGCGGGCTCGCCGTTCCTGGAGCTGGCCCCCCTCGCGGCCGACGGGATGTACGACGGACAGGCCCCCGCCGCCGGGGTGATCGCCGGGATCGGGCGGGTCAGCGGGCGCGAGTGCGTGATCGTCGCCAATGACGCCACGGTCAAGGGCGGTACGTACTACCCGATGACCGTGAAGAAGCACCTGCGCGCCCAGGAGGTAGCCCTCGACAACCGGCTGCCGTGCGTCTACCTGGTCGACTCGGGCGGCGCCTTCCTGCCGATGCAGGACGAGGTGTTCCCGGACCGCGAGCATTTCGGGCGGATCTTCTACAACCAGGCGCGGATGTCCGGCGCGGGCATCCCGCAGATCGCGGCCGTGCTCGGGTCCTGCACGGCGGGTGGCGCCTACGTCCCCGCCATGAGCGACGAGGCGGTGATCGTCCGCAATCAGGGCACGATCTTCCTCGGCGGGCCGCCGCTGGTGAAGGCGGCCACCGGTGAGGTCGTCACGGCCGAGGAGCTGGGCGGCGGCGAGGTCCACTCCCGCGTCTCCGGCGTCACCGACCACCTCGCCGAGGACGACGCGCACGCGCTCAGGATCGTCCGGAACATCGTCGCCACGCTGCCCGCCCGGCGCTCCCTCCCCTGGGAGGTCACACCGGTCACGGAACCCAAGGTCGACCCCTACGGGATCTACGGCGCCGTCCCGGTCGACTCCCGTACCCCCTACGACGTGCGCGAGATCATCGCCCGGATCACGGACGGATCCCGGTTCGCCGAGTTCAAGAGCGAGTTCGGGCAGACCCTCGTCACCGGCTTCGCCCGGATCCACGGCCACCCGGTCGGGATCGTCGCCAACAACGGCATCCTCTTCTCCGAGTCCGCCCAGAAGGGCGCCCACTTCATCGAGCTGTGCGACCAGCGCGGGATCCCGCTGGTGTTCCTGCAGAACATCTCGGGGTTCATGGTCGGCAGGGACTACGAGGCGGGCGGCATCGCCAAGCACGGCGCCAAGATGGTGACGGCGGTGGCCTGCACGCGCGTGCCGAAGCTGACGGTGGTGGTCGGCGGGTCGTACGGCGCGGGCAACTACTCGATGTGCGGCCGGGCCTACTCCCCCCGCTTCCTGTGGATGTGGCCGAACGCCAAGATCTCCGTCATGGGCGGCGAGCAGGCCGCGTCCGTCCTCGCGACCGTCAAGCGGGACCAGATGGAAGCGCGCGGCGAGGAGTGGCCCGCCGAGGACGAGGAGTCCTTCAAGACGCCGATCCGCGCGCAGTACGAGCGCCAGGGCAACGCCTACTACGCCACCGCCCGGCTCTGGGACGACGGCGTGATCGACCCGCTGGAGACCCGTCAGGTGCTGGGTCTGGCCCTGACCGCTTGTGCCAACGCGCCACTGGGCGAGCCCCAGTTCGGCGTCTTCCGGATGTGAGGAGGGGAACCGTGTTCGACACAGTGCTGGTCGCCAACCGGGGCGAGATCGCCGTACGCGTCATCCGTACGCTCCGCTCGCTGGGCGTGCGCTCGGTGGCGGTCTTCTCCGACGCCGACGCCGACGCGCGGCATGTCCGGGAGGCCGACACGGCGGTACGGATCGGCCCGGCGCCGGCCGCCGAGAGCTATCTGTCGGTGGAGCGGCTGCTTGAGGCCGCCGCCCGCACCGGCGCCCAGGCCGTCCACCCCGGGTACGGCTTCCTCGCCGAGAACGCGGCCTTCGCGCGCGCGTGCGAGGAGGCGGGGCTGGTCTTCATCGGCCCGTCGGCGGACGCGATCGCGCTCATGGGCGACAAGATCCGCGCCAAGGAGACGGTGAAGGCAGCCGGGGTGCCGGTCGTGCCCGGCGGACGCGACCCCGAACTGGCCGAGGCAGCCCGCGAGTTGGGGGCTCCGGTGCTGCTGAAGCCGTCGGCCGGCGGTGGCGGCAAGGGCATGCGGCTGGTGCGGGACATGACGGTCCTGGAGGAGGAGATCGCCGCCGCCCGCCGTGAGGCCCGCGCCTCCTTCGGCGACGACACCCTGCTGGTGGAGCGGTGGATCGACCGGCCCCGGCACATCGAGATCCAGGTGCTGGCCGACGGGCACGGCAACGTCGTGCACCTCGGCGAGCGCGAGTGCTCGCTCCAGCGGCGGCACCAGAAGATCATCGAGGAGGCGCCCAGCGTGCTCCTCGACGCGGCCACGCGCGCGTCGATGGGCGAGGCGGCCGTGCAGGCGGCCCGCTCCTGCGGGTACCGGGGCGCGGGCACGGTGGAGTTCATCGTGCCGGGCGGCGACCCCACCCAGTACTACTTCATGGAGATGAACACCCGCCTCCAGGTGGAACACCCGGTCACCGAACTCGTCACCGGCCTGGACCTGGTGGAGTGGCAGCTGCGCGTCGCGGCCGGCGAGAAGCTGGGCTTCACACAGGAAGACGTACGGCTGACCGGGCACGCGGTCGAGGCCCGGATCTGCGCCGAAGACCCGTCACGCGGCTTCCTCCCCTCCGGCGGCACGGTCTTGCTGCTCGACGAACCCCAGGGCGACGGCGTCCGCACGGACTCCGGGCTCAGCGAGGGCACCGAGGTGGGCAGCCTGTACGACCCGATGCTGTCCAAGGTCATCGCGTACGGACCCGACCGCGCGACGGCGCTGCGCAAGCTCCGGGCGGCCCTCGCGGAGACGGTCACGCTGGGCGTGCAGACCAACGCGGGCTTCCTGCGGCGGCTGCTCGCGCACCCGGCGGTCGTGGCGGGCGAGCTGGACACGGGCCTGGTCGAGCGGGTCGTGGACGAGCTGGTCCCGACGGACGTACCGGAGGCGGTCTACGAGGCCGCGGCCGCCGTACGGGCGAAGGCTCTGGAGCCACGGTCGGAGGGCTGGGTGGACCCCTTCTCGGTGCCGAACGGCTGGCGGCTCGGCGGCACCCCGAAGCCGCCGGCCTTCCACCTCCGGGTCCAGGACCCGGTGACCTACACCCCCCGGGGTACGGCCACCGTCACCGACACCACGGTCAGCGTCACCCTCGACGGCGTCCGCCACACCTTCCACCGGGCCGGTGACTGGCTGGGCCGGGACGCCGACGTCTGGCACGTGCGCGATCACGACCCGGTCGCCGCGTCCCTGACCGGGGCCGCGCACGCGGGCGCCGACTCGCTGACCGCGCCGATGCCGGGCACGGTGACCGTGGTGAAGGTCGCGGTCGGCGACGAGGTCACGGCGGGGCAGAGCCTGCTGGTGGTGGAGGCGATGAAGATGGAGCACGTCATCTCCGCCCCGCACGCCGGCACGGTCGCCGAGCTGGACGTCACGCCGGGCACGACGGTCGCCATGGACCAGGTGCTGGCCGTGATCGCGCCGCACGATGTCGAAGGGGAGGTGGCCCGGTGAGCGTCGAGGGACTGCCCATGGTCGTACCGGCCGGCGGCCTGCCCGCGCGGGTGCGGATCCACGAGGTCGGCGCGCGCGACGGGCTGCAGAACGAGAAGTCGTCCGTGCCGACCGAGGTGAAGGCGGAGTTCATCCGCCGGCTGGCCGACGCGGGGCTGACGACGATCGAGGCGACCAGCTTCGTGCACCCCAAGTGGGTGCCCCAACTGGCCGACGCCGAGCAGCTGTTCCCGATGCTCTCCGATGTGCGGGCCGACCTCCCGGTGCTGGTGCCGAACCAGCGCGGCCTGGACCGGGCGCTCGCGCTCGGCGCCGAGCGGGTCGCGGTCTTCGCCAGCGCCAGCGAGTCCTTCGCGCGGGCCAACCTCAACCGCTCGCTGGAGGAGGCGCTGGGCGTGTACGAGCCGGTGGTGCGCCGCGCGAAGGAGGCGGGCGCGCACGTGCGCGGTTACGTCTCGATGTGCTTCGGCGACCCGTGGGAGGGCGCGGTGCCGATCCACCAGGTGGCCGCCGTCTGCACGGCCCTGCGGGACATGGGCTGCGACGAACTGAGCCTCGGCGACACGATCGGCGTGGCCACCCCGGGCCACGTCCAGGAACTGCTGAACGTGCTCAACGAGGAGGGCGTGCCGACCGACGAGATCGGCGTGCACTTCCACGACACCTACGGCCAGGCGCTCGCAAACACCTACGCGGCCCTGGAGCACGGGGTCACGACGGTCGACGCCTCCGCCGGCGGGCTCGGCGGCTGTCCGTACGCCAAGTCGGCCACCGGCAATCTCGCGACCGAGGACCTCGTCTGGATGCTGCACGGACTCGGCATCGAGACCGGGGTCGACCTCGGCCGTCTGACCGCCACGAGCGTGTGGATGGCCGAGCAGCTGGGGCGGCCCAGCCCGTCCCGTACCGTCCGCGCTCTCTCCCACAAGGACCAGTGATCAGCATGGACCACCGTCTCAGCCCCGAGCTGGAAGAACTCCGCCGTACGGTGGAGGAGTTCGCGCACGATGTCGTGGCGCCGAAGATCGGCGAATTCTACGAGCATCACGAGTTCCCGTACGAGATCGTCCGCGAGATGGGCCGTATGGGCCTGTTCGGGCTGCCGTTCCCGGAGGAGTACGGCGGCATGGGCGGCGACTATCTCGCGCTCGGCCTCGCCCTGGAGGAGCTGGCGCGGGTGGACTCGTCCGTGGCCATCACCCTGGAGGCGGGCGTCTCGCTGGGCGCGATGCCGATCCACCTGTTCGGCACCGAGGAGCAGAAGCGCGCGTGGCTGCCCCGGCTGTGCTCGGGCGAGATCCTGGGCGCGTTCGGTCTGACGGAACCGGACGGCGGGAGCGACGCGGGCGCGACCCGTACGACGGCCCGGCTGGACCCGGACACGAACGAGTGGGTGATCAACGGCACGAAGTGCTTCATCACCAACTCGGGTACGGACATCACGGGCTTGGTGACGGTCACGGCGGTGACGGGCCGCAAGCCGGACGGCAAGCCGCTGATCTCCTCGATCATCGTCCCGTCGGGCACGCCGGGCTTCACGGTGGCGGCGCCGTACTCGAAGGTCGGCTGGAACGCCTCGGACACCCGCGAGCTCTCCTTCTCGGACGTCCGGGTCCCGGCGGCCAACCTGCTGGGCGAGGAGGGCCGGGGCTACGCCCAGTTCCTGCGCATCCTGGACGAGGGCCGCATCGCCATCGCGGCGCTCGCGACGGGCCTGGCCCAGGGCTGTGTGGACGAGTCGGTGAAGTACGCCAAGGAGCGCGAGGCGTTCGGCCGCCCCATCGGTGCCAACCAGGCCATCCAGTTCAAGATCGCCGACATGGAGATGAAGGCTCACACGGCCCGCCTGGCCTGGCGCGACGCGGCCTCCCGTCTGGTCGCCGGCGAGCCCTTCAAGAAGGAGGCGGCCCTGGCCAAGCTGTACTCCTCCACCATCGCGGTGGACAACGCCCGCGACGCCACCCAGATCCACGGCGGCTACGGCTTCATGAACGAGTATCCGGTGGCCCGGATGTGGCGCGACTCCAAGATCCTGGAGATCGGCGAGGGCACGAGCGAGGTCCAGCGCATGCTGATCGCACGGGAGTTGGGGCTGGCCGGCTGAGGTAGCCGCGGCGGCCCGAAGGCCGTACTCGGGTCCGGGTGCGAGGCGCCACCACCCGCTGGACATCTAGTGAGGTTAGGCTAACCTACCTTCGAAGTTGTCCGGCGGGCGCCTCGCCCCGTTCGAAAGCAGTCACACCCATGCCCTTTGCCCGTGCCACCCACCCCACCCGCCGCGGCATCCTCGCCGCGGGCGGCGCCCTCGGTCTCGGCGCCGCGCTCGCCGCCTGCGGGGACAAGGGCAAAGACGGCGGCACCGGCAGCGGGAAGGAGTCCGGCGCGTCCGGCCCCTGGTCCTTCAAGGACGACCGCGGCACGACCGTGAAGCTGGACAAGGCCCCCGCGAACATCGTCGCGTTCACCGGCGTCGGCGCCGCGCTCCACGACTACGGCGTCCAGGTCAAGGGCGTCTTCGGCCCGACAACCACCAAGGACGGCAAGGCCGATGTGCAGGCCGGTGACATGGACGTCAGCAAGGTGACGGTCCTCGGCAACACCTGGGGACAGTTCAACATCGAGAAGTACGCCTCGCTCGCCCCGGACCTGCTGATCACGACGATGTTCGACGACGCGGGCACCCTCTGGTACGTCCCGGAGGAGTCCAAGAAGAAGATCGCCCAGCTGGCCCCGAGCATCGGCATCTCCGTCTACGACCGTCAGCTCACCGAGCCGCTGCAGCGCATGTGGGACCTCGCCGAGTCGCTCGGCGCGGACATGAAGGCCGCCGAGGTGACCGACGCCAAGAAGCGGTTCGAGGCCGCCGCCGCCCGGCTGCGCGCCGCCGCCAAGGCCAAGCCCGGCATCAAGGTGATGGCCGGCAGCGCGAGCGACCCGCTCTTCTACGTCTCCGGCACCAACCTCTCCATCGACCTGGAGTACTTCAAGGCCCTCGGCGTGCACTTCGTCGAGCCGCCGGAGAGCGCGAAGAAGCAGGGCGGCGGCTGGTACGAGTCGCTGAGCTGGGAGAACGTCGACAAGTACCCGGCCGACATCATCATGATGGACGACCGGTCGTCCGCGCTGCAGCCCGCCGCCATCACCAAGCCGACCTGGAAGCAGCTGCCGGCGGTGAAGGCGGGCCAGGTCATCGCCCGGTCTCCGGAGCCGATTCTCTCGTACGACAAGTGCGTACCGCTGCTGACGAGTCTTGCCGAGGCCCTGGAGAAAGCCAAGAAGGTTAGCTGAGGAGCTCCCCATGACGACGGCCGTAGCCGCCCCGTTCCGATTCTTCTCCCTGCGGGTCGTACGGACGAGGCGGCTGGGGCCGTCTCTCGTCCGCGTCACCTTCGACGGGGCCGGTCTGCACGCGTTCCACTCCGACGGACGAGACCAGTCCCTCTCCCTGTTCCTGCCGCACCCCGGCCAGCCGGAGCCCGTCATTCCGCTGGATCTCGGGGACGGCTGGTGGCAGGCCTGGCGTGAACTGCCGGACGACGTACGGGCCGTGATGCGCTCGTACACGCTGCGGTCGCTGCGCCGAAACGCCGAAGGCAGCACGGTCGAGATCGACATCGACTTCGCGCTGCACGGCATCGAGCCCGGCGCCCCCACCCCCGCCGGCCCGGCCTCCCGCTGGGCCGCACACGCCGCCGCCGGTGACCGGGTCCTGGTGCTCGGGCCCGTCCTCGCCGACAACCGCGCGATCCGCTTCCGCCCGCCCGAGGACACCGATCTCGTCCTGCTGTGGGGCGACGAGACCGCCGTACCCGCGGCGACGGCCATCCTGGAGTCGCTGCCGGCCGGCACCCGCGTCCGCGCCTGGCTGGAGGTGCCGCACGCCGAAGACGTCCAGGACGTGCGCACCGAGGCGGACGCGGAGATCACGTGGCTCGTACGGCACGACGGGGCCCCCATGGCCGTCGATGCCGTACGAGCCGCCCGACTCCCCTCCGCCGAGCGGCCGTACGTGTGGATCGCGGGCGAGTCGGGGCAGGTGAAGGCGTTGCGGCGGCACTTCGTGGGCGAGCGCGGGGTGGACCGGCGGCGGGTGACGTTCGTCGGGTACTGGCGGCAGGGGATGACCGAGGAACAGCTGCGGGCGGCGGAGTAACCCGCCGTCCCGTGACGGCTGTCACGGGTGAGGCACGCCTTGATCCAAATAACTTAGGTTAGGCTAACCTAAGTTAGACCCAAGCCCCCCGCACGGACTGTCCCTCGGAGGACCCCCACATGCGCTCGCACCTGCTCAATGGCCTCACCGCGGAGCACTACCGCAGCTCCGTGACCGAAGGAGTCGAGCGGGTGGCGGCCAAACTCGCCACCACCGACCGTCCGTTCACCGGCGTCACCGTCGACGCCCTCGCCCCCCGCGTCGACGCCATCGACCTGGACCGGCCGCTCGGCGACACCGCCGCCGTCCTGGACGAGCTGGAGGACGTCTATCTGAAGGACGCGGTCTACTTCCACCACCCGCGCTACCTCGCCCACCTCAACTGCCCGGTCGTCATCCCGGCCGTGCTCGGCGAGGCCGTGCTCTCCGCCGTCAACTCCTCCCTCGACACCTGGGACCAGTCGGCCGGCGGCACCCTCATCGAGCGCAAGCTCATCGACTGGACGGCCCGGCGGATCGGCCTCGGCCCCGCCGCCGACGGCGTGTTCACCTCCGGCGGCACCCAGTCCAACCTCCAGGCACTGCTGCTCGCGAGAGAAGAGGCCAAGCCAGGGCGGGCAGGGTGGGAAAAGGGGGACAGCCTGGCGAAGCTGCGCATCTTCGCCTCCGAGGTCAGCCACTTCAGTGTGCAGAAGGCCGCGAAACTGCTGGGCCTGAGCGCCGACTCGGTGGTCTCCATCCCCGTCGACCACGACAAGCGCCTGCGGACCGTCGCCCTCGCCCGCGAGCTGGAGCGCTGCCGGTACGACGGCCTCGTCCCGATGGCCGTCGTCGCCACCGCCGGCACCACCGACTTCGGCTCCATCGACCCGCTCCCCGAGATCGCCGGACTGTGCGCGCAGTACGACACCTGGCTGCACGTCGACGCCGCCTACGGCTGCGGACTGCTCGCCTCCCTGAAGTACCGGGACCGCATCGCCGGCATCGACCGCGCCGACTCGGTCACCGTCGACTACCACAAGTCCTTCTTCCAGCCGGTGAGTTCGTCCGCCCTGCTGGTCCGGGACGCGGCCACGCTGCGCCACGCCACCTACCACGCGGAGTACCTCAACCCCCGCCGCATGGTGCGCGAACGGATCCCCAACCAGGTCGACAAGTCCCTCCAGACCACCCGCCGCTTCGACGCCCTCAAGCTGTGGCTGACCCTGCGCGTGATGGGCGCGGACGGCATCGGGCAGCTCTTCGACGAGGTCTGCGACCTGGCGCAGGAGGGCTTCAGGCTGCTGGCCGCCGACCCCCGTTACGACGTCGTCGTGGAGCCCTCGCTCTCCACCCTCGTCTTCCGCTACATCCCGGCGGCCGTCACCGACCCGGCCGAGATCGACCGCGCCAACCTCTACGCCCGCAAGGCCCTGTTCGCCTCCGGCGAGGCGGTGGTCGCGGGCACCAAGGCCGACGGCCGCCACTACCTGAAGTTCACCCTGCTCAACCCCGAGACGACCGCGGCCGACATCGCCGCCGTCCTCGACCTGATCGCCGGCCACGCCGAGCAGTACCTGGGAGAGTCCCTTGACCGCGCTTCCTGAAGCCAGCCGCACCTATGACTTCGTGGGGATCGGGCTCGGCCCCTTCAATCTCGGCCTCGCCTGTCTGACCGAGCCGATCACCGAACTGAACGGGGTCTTCCTGGAGTCCAAGCCGGACTTCGAGTGGCACGCCGGGATGTTCCTGGACGGCGCCCACCTCCAGACCCCGTTCATGTCGGACCTGGTCACCCTGGCCGACCCGACCTCGCCGTACTCCTTCCTCAACTATCTGAAGGAGAAGGGCCGGCTGTACTCGTTCTACATCCGCGAGAACTTCTATCCCCTGCGGGTCGAGTACGACGACTACTGCCGCTGGGCGGCGAACAAGCTGACCAGCGTCCGCTTCGGCACGACGGTCACCGAGGTGACGTACGGGGACGCGGACGAGGTCTACGTCGTCCGCACCGAGGCCGGCGAGACATTCCGCGCCCGGCATCTCGTCCTCGGCACGGGCACCTCCCCGCACTACCCGGAGGCGGTGCGCGGCCTGGACGGCGACTTCTTCCACAACTCCCGCTATGTACAGCACAAAGCGGAGCTGCAGCGGAAGGAGTCGATCACGATCGTCGGCTCGGGCCAGTCCGCCGCCGAGATCTACCACGACCTGCTCAGCGAGATCGACGTCCACGGCTACCGGCTGAACTGGGTGACCCGCTCCCCGCGCTTCTTCCCACTCGAATACACCAAGCTCACCCTGGAGATGACCTCCCCGGAGTACATCGACTACTACCGCGAGCTCCCGGAGGCCACCCGCTACCGGCTCACCGAGCAGCAGAAGGGCCTGTTCAAGGGCATCGACGGTGACCTGATCGACGAGATCTTCGACCTGCTCTACCAGAAGAACCTCGGCGGTCCCGTGCCCACGCGGCTGCTGACCAACTCCGCCCTGACCGGCGCGCGGCACGAGAACGGCACGTACACGCTGTCCTTCCGCCAGGAGGAGCAGGAGAAGGACTACGAGCTCCAGTCCCAGGGCCTGGTCCTGGCGACCGGCTACCGGTACACCGAGCCGGAGTTCCTGACCCCGGTCAGAGGCCGCCTGCGCTACGACGCGCACGGCAACTTCGACGTGGCCCGCAACTACACGATCGACGAGACCGGCCGGGGAGTCTTCCTCCAGAACGCCGGCGTGCACACCCACAGCATCACCAGCCCCGACCTCGGCATGGGCGCGTACCGGAACTCGTACATCATCCGTGAGCTGCTCGGCACCGAGTACTACCCGGTCGAGAAGACCATCGCATTCCAGGAGTTCGCCGTATGACCTTCACCTTCCGGCCGCTGGACCCGCTGAAGGACGCCGAGCTCCTCCACGCCTGGGTCACGCATCCCAAGGCGGCCTTCTGGATGATGCAGGACGCCACGCTGGTGGACGTCGAGCGGGCCTACATGGAGATCGCGGCCGACGAGCACCATCACGCGCTGCTCGGGCTCCAGGGCGGTGAACCGGCCTTCCTCATGGAGTACTACGACCCCGCCCACCGCGAACTGGTCGGCCTGTACGACCCGTTGCCGGGTGACGTCGGCATGCACTTCCTGACGCCGGCGACGGACACCCCTGTGCACGGATTCACCAGGGCCGTCATCACCGCCGTGCTGGCCCGGCTCTTCGCGGACCCGGCGAACGAGCGTGTCGTCGTCGAGCCGGACATCGCCAACACCGCCGTCCACGCCCTGAACGCGGCCGTCGGGTTCGTGACCGAGCGGGAGATCCAGAAGCCGGAGAAGAAGGCGCGCTTGAGCTTCTGCACACGCGAGCAGTTCGAGAAGGCGGTGACCGCATGACCCTCGCCGACGCCGTGGCCCACCTCTCCCCCGAGCGCTGGGGGACGGCCAACCGCCTGCTCATACGCAAGGCGCTCGCCGAGTTCGCGCATGAGCGCCTGATCCATCCCGAAAGCGAGGACGGGGGTTACGTCGTCCGCAGTGACGACGGGAACACCGCGTACCGGTTCTCGGCCGTCCGCCGCGCCCTCGACCACTGGCAGGTCGACGCCGCGTCCATCACCCGGCACCGGGACGGCACCGAACTCCCGCTCGCCGCACTCGACTTCTTCATCGAGCTGAAGGAGTCGCTCGGGCTGAGCGACGAGATCCTGCCGGTCTACCTGGAGGAGATCTCCTCCACCCTCTCCGGCACCTGCTACAAGCTGACCAAGCCCCGCATCAGCTCCGCGGAGCTGGCCGGCAGCGGCTTCCAGGCGATCGAGACCGGGATGACCGAGGGCCACCCGTGCTTCGTCGCGAACAACGGGCGGCTCGGGTTCGGCATCCACGAGTATCTGTCGTACGCCCCGGAGACCGCGAGCCCGGTCCGGCTGGTGTGGCTGGCCGCGCACCGCTCGCGGGCCGCGTTCACGGCGGGCGCCGGGATCGCGTACGAGGACTTCTTCCGGGAGGAACTGGGCGAGCCGACGCTGAACCGTTTCCGCTCGACCCTCACCGAGCAGGGCCTCGACCCCGCCGACTACCTCCTCATCCCGGTCCACCCCTGGCAGTGGTGGAACAAGCTCTCCGTCACCTTCGCCGCCGAGGTGGCCCGGCGGCACCTGGTCTGTCTCGGCGAGGGCGACGACGAGTATCTGGCCCAGCAGTCCATCCGGACCTTCTTCAACAGCTCCCATCCGGAGAAGCACTATGTGAAGACGGCCCTGTCCGTGCTCAACATGGGCTTCATGCGCGGTCTTTCGGCCGCCTACATGGAGGCGACCCCGGCGATCAACGACTGGCTGGCCCAGCTGATCGAGAACGACCCCGTGCTGAAAGCGACCGGCCTGAGCATCATCCGGGAGCGGGCCGCCGTCGGGTACCGGCATCTGGAGTACGAGCAGGCCACCGACCGCTACTCGCCGTACCGCAAGATGCTGGCCGCGCTGTGGCGGGAGAGCCCGGTCCCCTCGCTCCAGGACGGCGAGTCCCTCGCGACCATGGCCTCCCTGCTGCACGTGGACCACGCCGGCGCCTCCTTCGCGGGCGCGCTGATCGAGCGGTCGGGACTGCCCCCGACGGAGTGGCTGCGCCGCTACCTGCGGGCGTACTACACCCCGCTGCTGCACAGCTTCTACGCCTACGACCTGGTCTTCATGCCGCACGGCGAGAACGTCGTCCTGGTCCTGGAGAACGGGGTCGTACGGCGGGCGGTCTACAAGGACATCGCCGAGGAGATCGCGGTGATGGACCCGGACGCCGTACTGCCGCCCGAGGTACGGCGGATCCGCGTCGAGGTCCCGGACGACAAGAAGCTGCTGTCGGTCTTCACCGATGTCTTCGACTGCTTCTTCCGGTTCCTCGCCGCGCATCTCGCCACCGAGGGGGTCCTGTCAGAGGACGAGTTCTGGCGCACGGTCGCCGAGGTCACCCGCGCATATCAGGCTTCGGCGCCCGAACTGGCCGGGAAATTCCGGCGGTACGACATCTTCGCCCCGGAGTTCGCGCTGTCCTGCCTCAACCGGCTGCAACTGCGGGACAACCGGCAGATGGTGGACCTGGCCGATCCGTCCGGCGCACTCCAGCTCGTCGGCACCCTGCGGAACCCCCTCGCTCAGTTCGCCGGCCAGGGCACCTGGGGCGAGCGGTAGTACCCGATGCCGAGGGCGTCCCAGCGCGGGGCCTGTGCGGCGAGGCGCACCTTGTAGGTGTCCCAGTCGTGCGTGGCCGCCGGCGACCAGCCCAGCTCGGCCGCGCCGGGCAGGCGCGGGAACGCCATGTACTCGATGTCGGCGCTCGTCTTCAGGGTCTCGGACCACAGGGGCGCCTCCACACCCCGGATCGCCGAGGCCGGAACACCCGGCAGATAACCGCCCGGGTCCCAGTCGTACGACCGCCGCACCTCCACCAGGCCCGCCCAGGTGAGGCCCAGCTTGGTGTCCTTGGTGTACTTCATGTCGAGGTAGACCCGGTCGGCCGGGGACAGGATCAGCCCGGTGCCGTTCTGTGCGGCCTTGACGACCTGCTCCTTGTCGGCGGCGCTGGTGCTGTCCAGGCCCCAGTACTGGGCGAGGGCGCCCTGGGCCGGGTGGGCGCCGGTGAGCTGGTGCCAGCCGATGACCGTCTTGCCGTACGTGGCCACGATGGGCTGCACCCGGTCCATGAAGGTCACGTAGTCGGTGTGGCTGGTGGAGCGGGCCTCGTCGCCGCCGATGTGGAGGTAGCGGCCGGGGGTGAGGGCGGCCAGCTCGCGGATGACGTCGTCCGCGAAGTCGTACGTCACCTTCTTGGGCACGCACAGCGAGCTGAAGCCGACCTTGGTGCCGGTGTAGAGCGGGGGTGCCACGCCGTCGCAGTTGAGCTGGGCGTAGGAGGCGAGGGCCGCGTTGCTGTGGCCGGGCATGTCGATCTCGGGGACGACCTCCAGATAGCGGGAGGCCGCGTACCGGACGATCTCGCGGTACTGCTCCTGGGTGTAGGAGCCGCCCTGGCCGCCGCCGACCTCGGTGGAGCCGCCGTAGGCGGCGAGGCGCGGCCAGGAGTCCATGGCGATGCGCCAGCCCTGGTCGTCGCTGAGGTGCAGATGCAGCTCGTCGATCTTGTACAGGGCCAGTTGGTCGATGTACCGCTCGACCTGGGCGACGGTGAAGAAGTGCCGGGCGACGTCCAGCATCGCGCCGCGGTAGGCGTAGCGGGGGCGGTCCTCGATGGTGCCGCCGGCGATCCGCCAGGGGCCGGGCTGGACGGTCTGCTTCTCGACGCCGGCCGGGAGGAGCTGGCGCAGCGTCTGCACGCCGTGGAAGAGGCCGGCGGGGGTGCTGGCGGTGAGGGTGAGGCCGGCCGCGTCGCTGTGCAGCCGGTAGCCCTCGGCGCCGTAGTCGCCCTTGGCCAGGTGGAGCCGGATGCCGCCACCGGGGCCGTGGTCGGTGAGGGGCAGCGGGTAGCCGGTGGAGGGCCGCAGGATGCCGGTGAGGTAGGCGCCGATGCGGCGGACCTCGGGGGTGGCGTCGACACGGACGCCGGTGGCGCGGGTGATGCGGTACGGCGTGCCGCCCGGCTGCACGGAGGCGGGGGCCGGAATGACCCGGTCCAGCGGGGTGGGGGTGGCGGCCGCCCGCGCCGTGGGGGCGGCGCCGAGGGTGACGATCCCGGCCGCCGCCACCAGCAGCAGCGAGCCGAGCAGTCGGGGTGTTCGGGGAGTTGTGCTGTGGTTCCGTCTCACAAGCGCTCCCTTCGGATGTGATCGACCGTCAGATCTGGTCGAGACCACTGTCCCGCAGATCCGGTGAAACAATCCCCCCATGGCGGAAATCATCCAGAAGGACGGCACCTGGGCCTTCGACGGCGAGGCCCTGCGGCTCACCCCGGGCCGGGACAAGAACGTGAGCCTGTTCCGCCGGGAGCTGGGCGAACTCCTCGTCCCGTTGGGGGCGTTGGCCGGTGTCTCCTTCGAGCAGGGGCGCAGGTCCGGGCGGCTGAGGCTGCGGCTGCGCGACGGCGCCGACCCGCTGACCCAGGCCACCGCGGGGCGGCTCGCGGAGGGGGACGACCCGTATCAGCTTCCGGTGCAGTCCGACCGGTACGGCGTCGCCGAGTACGTCGCGGACGAGGTGCGCCAGGCGCTGCTGCTGGACGGGATCCCGCCAGACCCGGTCGACGCCTTCCTGCTGCCCGGTCCGGCGCTTCCGGTGGCCGCCTCCGCCGGGGACGGCACGGCGAGCTTCGACGGGGAGCGGGTCCGGCTGGAGTGGAACTGGAAGACGGAGGACGCCAAGGCCGCCGCCGGGCCCCGCGCCATACCGGTCACGGAGATCACCGGCGTGGAGTGGCAGCCGGCGGCCGGGCTGGAGAACGGGCACCTGCGCTTCCTGGTGCGCGGCGCCCCGGTCACGGCACCGCCCAAGTACGACCCGAACGCCGTCGAGTTGTGGGGCTTCAAGAAGGACCCGCTGATGGCCCTGGTCGCGGCGGCCGTCCAGGCCCGGCTGCCGCACCCCGCCGCGCCGGAGGCGGACGTGCCGCAGGACCCGCCGGTGCTCGACAAGGCGCCCGCCGGGGACGACCACGACACGCTGCTGCGCCGGCTGCGCGAGCTGGGCGAACTGCACCGGGACGGGGTGCTGACGGACGAGGAGTTCACGCTGGCCAAGCAGGCGGTCCTCAAGCGCCTGTGAGGACCGCCCACGTGGGCCGGGGGAGCTACTTCGCGGTGCGGGACACCGTGAAGTGGTCGATGCGGTCGCCGGTCTCGGCGATGCCCGACACCTTCAGCGTGGTCTGGCGGCCCTTCGGCGCGGGGCAGACGTCCACGCGCAGGAAGGAGTAGTTGAGGTAGCGCACCCGGGACCAGGTGACCGTCTCGTTGACCTTGCCGTCCTTGGTGTTGATGAAGGACGCGACCGAGTCGACCTCGTGCTCGTGGCCCTCGTAGGAGTCCGGGGCGCTGAACGCGTACAGGCTGCGGCCCGCGGCGCCGGCGGTGACGTAGACCACGCCCTCGGTCTCGGGGTAGGCGGTGCCGCCGATCGGGAGCTTCTTGGTGACCTTGTCGCCCTTGATGACGTCGGTGCGCTCGTACTGGTGGTTGTGGCCGTTGATGACCAGGTCCACCTGGTACTTCTCGAACAGCGGCACCCACTCCTGGCGCACGCCCCCCTCCGAGGCGTGCGCCGTGGACGTGCAGTACGCGCAGTGGTGGAAGAACACGACGACGAAGTCGATGTCGTCCCGGGCCCGGAACCGCTTCAGCTGGCTCTCGAACCACTTCGTCTGGGTTCCGCCGGAGATGCCCAGGTTCGCCGGGATCTCGAAGGAGACGTCGTTGGGGTCCAGCGAGATGATCGCCGTGTTGCCGTGGACGAAGGAGTAGACGCCGGGCAGGTTCTTCGCGTCCGGGCCGTTGTCCGGCAGGGTCCAGCGGGCCTCTTCGCCGCCGTAGCCGTTGGGCGAGTACCAGGCCTCCATGTCGTGGTTGCCGTACGAGACCATCCACGGGACCTGCTTGGCGACCGACTCGGTCTGGTACAGGAACTGGTCCCAGGTGCGCGAGTCGAAGCCGGTGTCGGTGGACTTGCCCTGGCCGGCCGGGTCGCCGTAGGCGATGTCGCCCGCGTGCAGGTGGAAGGCCGGGTTCTGGCCGAGGATCAGGGCGTTGTTGGCCAGGCCGTGGTAGCCCACGCCCTCGTCGCCGAAGGCCGTGAAGGTGAAGGGCTTCTTGTGGGCGGGGGCGGTGGTGAAGGTGCCCAGGGTGCCCAGCAGGTGCGGCTCGGCCGGGTCGAAGCCCTCGTGGCCGACGCCGTAGTAGTAGGTCTTGCCGGGGCGCAGGTGGGTGAGCTTGGCGTGCAGGTAGTACTGCGTGTGGTCGCCGCTCGCGCCGACACCGGCCGGGGTGTAGAGGGCGCGGACCTCGGCCTCGATCTTGCGGGAGAGGTCCCAGGGGTGGGCGCCGATGCGGATGAACGGCTTCTGCACGGCGACCGGCACCTGCCAGGAGACGGTCATCTCGGTGCGCGGGTCGTTGCCGTAGGCGAGGTGGCGGCCGAAGGGGGCGACGAGGGCGCCGTCGACCCGCTCGGTGGCCGGGGCGGTGCGCTGGGTGGGTACGGCGGCCTGGGCGGTGGCGCCCGTCACGAACGCGCCGCCCGTGACGGCGCCCAGCGTGACGGCGCCGCCTCTGATCAGATTGCGCCGCGAGAATCTCGCGCGCAGGTACTCGTGCTGTTCGGCCATGCTCATGCGCTCGGCGAGCTGGTCCGGTACTCCCATACGAGGAATGTCCATGGCGTCCGAAACTCGTGGGTCCGGGCAACGAGACGCAGGACACAGCATGGACGGCTTGCGAACAGAGATCCAACAGCGCCATTGACAGGGGCCTGCCCGAAATCGGGCACGTTTCTTGCGAAACCGGCGCCGGTGGCTCAGGATCTACGGGTGCACGACGAACTTGTTGATCATCTGACGCGATCCACGCCCCTGAACCGGGGCGAGGCGCTGCGGGTGATCCAGGACGTGCTCGCCTACTTCGACGAGACGACCCAGGACTTCGTCCGTCGCCGCCACCGCGAACTCCAGGTCCAGGGCCTGGTCAACGCGGAGATCTTCGAACGGATCGAGGCGGACCTGAGATACCGGGCGGTGGCGCCGCCGGAGCTGACGCTCAGGCAGCTGCGCCGCATGGTCTACGGCTGAGATGCCAGGCTGAGGGATACCTGTATATGTGCGGAATTGTCGGATACATCGGGAAGCGTGACGTAGCCCCGCTGCTGCTCGAAGGCCTGCAGCGGCTGGAGTACCGCGGCTACGACTCCGCGGGCATCGTCGTCAGCTCCCCGAAGACGCCCGGTCTGAAGATGGTCAAGGCCAAGGGCCGGGTGCGCGACCTGGAGGCCAAGGTCCCGGCGCGCTTCAAGGGCACCACCGGCATCGCCCACACCCGCTGGGCCACCCACGGCGCCCCCTCCGACGTCAACGCCCACCCGCACATGTCGGCCGACAACAAGGTCGCCGTCGTGCACAACGGCATCATCGACAACGCCGCCGACCTGCGCCGCAAGCTGGAGGCGGACGGCGTCGAGTTCCTCTCCGAGACCGACACCGAGGTCCTCACCCACCTGATCGCCCGCTCCACGGCCGAGAAGCTGGAGGACAAGGTCCGCCAGGCGGTCCGCGTGATCGAGGGCACCTACGGCATCGCCGTCGTGCACGCCGACTTCCCCGACCGCATCGTGGTGGCCCGCAACGGCTCCCCCGTCGTCCTCGGCATCGGCGAGAAGGAGATGTTCGTCGCCTCCGACATCGCCGCCCTGGTCATGCACACCCGCCAGATAGTGACCCTGGACGACGGCGAGATGGCCACGCTCAAGGCCGACGACTTCCGCACCTACACCACCGAGGGCACGCGCACCACCGCCGAGCCCACGACGGTGGAGTGGGAGGCCGAGTCGTACGACATGGGCGGCCACGACACCTACATGCACAAGGAGATCTTCGAGCAGGCCGACGCCGTGGACCGCGTGCTGCGCGGCCGCATCGACGACCGCTTCTCCACCGTGCACCTCGGCGGCCTCAACCTGGACGCCCGCGAGGCCCGGCAGATCCGCCGCGTGAAGATCCTCGGCTGCGGCACCTCGTACCACGCGGGCATGATCGGCGCCCAGATGATCGAGGAGCTGGCCCGCATCCCCGCGGACGCCGAGCCGGCCTCCGAGTTCCGCTACCGCAACGCGGTCGTCGACCCCGACACCCTGTACGTCGCCGTCTCCCAGTCCGGTGAGACGTACGACGTCCTCGCCGCCGTCCAGGAGCTGAAGCGCAAGGGCGCCCGGGTCTTCGGCGTCGTCAACGTGGTCGGCTCGGCGATCGCCCGCGAGGCGGACGCCGGGATCTACGTCCACGCGGGCCCGGAGGTCTGCGTGGTCTCCACCAAGTGCTTCACGAACATGACGGTGGCCTTCGCCCTCCTCGCCCTGCACCTGGGCCGCACCCGCGACCTCTCGGTCCGCGACGGCAAGCGGATCATCGAGGGCCTGCGCAAGCTGCCGGACCAGATCACCGAGATCCTCAAGCAGGAGGAGCAGATCAAGGAGCTGGCCGAGCTGTACGCCGACGCCCGCTCGATGCTCTTCATCGGCCGTGTCCGGGGCTACCCCGTGGCCCGCGAGGCCTCCCTGAAGCTCAAGGAGGTCTCCTACATCCACGCCGAGGCCTACCCCGCCTCCGAGCTGAAGCACGGCCCGCTGGCCCTCATCGAGCCGGCCCTGCCGACGGTCGCGATCGTCCCCGACGACGACCTGCTGGAGAAGAACCGCGCCGCCCTGGAGGAGATCAAGGCCCGCAGCGGCAAGATCCTCGCGGTGGCCCACCAGCACCAGGAGAAGGCGGACCAGACGATCGTCGTCCCGAAGAACGAGGACGAACTGGACCCGATCCTCATGGGCATCCCGCTCCAGCTCCTGGCGTACCACACGGCGAAGGCCCTGGGCCGGGACATCGACAAGCCGCGGAACCTCGCCAAGTCGGTGACGGTGGAGTAGGAAATCCACCGACCGCCGAAGCGATAATTGAGCAACCCCCACGGCGAGCGACCACGTCCGCGAGAGCGGCGCCGGTTTAGGCGCAAAAAGGGGACCCCCACGTGTGCCACCAAAGCACGTGGGGGTCCTTTCAGTGCCGCTGCATGTCAGCCGGTGGCCGTCACCCCCCGGCGGGCGGCACGGCCCGGAAGCGCCGTCGGCCAGTGCGCCAGCGCCGCCGTCGCCGCGTACCAGGCCACCGCACCGGACACAGCGGCGACCCAGCCGCCCACCTTGGCCAGAGACGAACTGTCGGCGAAGGCCGCGACGGCCAGCACCAGCATCGCCAGGAACAGCAGCCCGTGCATGACCTGACCGAGGCTGTCCCCGCCCGCGAGGGTCAGGGTGAGCGCCACCAGGGCGAAGAGGAGCAGGAAGAGTCCGGCCGCGTTGGCGGAGGAATGACCGCCGACCGCCCAGGTGAACCACAGCGCGCCGAGGGCCGCGAAGCCCGTGCCGGAAACGCCGTCACCGCCACGGAAGGCCAGCAGGCCGACCAGGAACAGAGCAACTCCGCCCACATAGTGGGCCACTGACACGGCGTCGGACGCGGCCACACCGTGGATCACGCCTGTCGTACCGAGGCCGAACGCCAACAGGGTGATTCCCAGGGCGAGTCGGCCGACCACCGTAGTACTCCCGTTGTCCACGGCGGGCTCCCTTCATGCTGTGCTGTTGTGCGGGTGACCGATATATGCCCTTCACAAGGGCACAAACCACCTCTACGCGCGAGTAGTTTCGCGCTGCACAAAGGGAGTTGAGGAGCTCAGGGGACGACCGTCACGGAATGACGATCACGGGCCGCTGCGCCCGCTTGGCGAGGCGGCCGGCGACGGAGCCGAAGATCCGGCCGACGAGGCCGTGCGTGGAGCCCACGACGATCGCGTCCGCCTCGTACTCCCGCCCCACCTCTTCGAGTTCGTGGCAGATGTCCCCGCCCCGCTCGACCAGGATCCAGGGCACCTCGGCCAGATAGTCCGCACAGGCCAGCTCCAGCCCGAGGACCTCCGTGCGGTGGTCCGGCACGTCGACGAAGACGGGCGGCTCGCAGCCGGCCCACACGGTGGACGGCAGCCGGTTGGCGACATGGACGATGATCAGGCCGGAGTGGGAGCGATGGGCCATCCCGATGGCGTAGGCGAGGGCGCGCTCACTGGAGGTGGAGCCGTCGAAGCCGACGACGACTCCGTGCCGGAACGCGGGGTCGCAGGATGGACGTGGCTCTGCCGCCGCCTGGGGATCGGCCGCCGTGGGGTCGGCGACCGGCCGCTTGCGGTCCGCTGGTTCGAAGAATTCGTGACCGGCCATGGCTGTCTCGGCGTTGTGATCCTTTATGGGTGGGGACGACAGTGTGCGACGGAAGTGTGTGGTGGAGCCGTTCCCAGAGCCGTGTCCGGGAAACATCTTCCCAACCCCATACCCCCAAGGGTACGGCGGCACGCCTCCTGAGCCCAGATCCCGCGCACGCTCCGTAAGCGGCCCCCCGACGTCCGTAGGGGTTCACCGGAGCATGCACGAGCCGCGCCCGTAACGCAATGGTTGCTGGCCCGTACAGGCGGTTTGCACAGGCTCCACATCCGTACGGACAGGATCCGCATCCATACGGATGGTGAGCGAACGGTGACCGTCCGGTCGAACGGGCGTTGAACCGGGCGAGCCATGGCCGGCACCTCGCCGGCCGGCAGGCAGAACGCTTCGGTGCGCAAAGCGGCAGACCTCACAACCGGGGACAGACACCGGTCGACTGACCTGTTTCCGCACCCCCGAACGTCTCTTTTCGGCCAACTTCTCAATGTCGCCCCAGGGGGGTCCAGGGCACCCCCCAACCCCCGTTTGACCTGCACGGAAAGGGTCCACGAGCGGCTGCGCACCCTACGCGGTTCGGCCACTGCCACAAGGCGCACTTCCCTACACCCCTCGCGAGTGCAACGCTTCGTGATCGAATGCTTCACGCCAAGTTGTCATGTCGACAATGTCCGGCGTGTCGAACCGGCCACCGTGAGACCGCGGTAGCCAGTAGATTCGATCTTGACTGTCTTACGGCGGGGGACTCGTGCAGGACCGAGGGGAAACGTGCAGGAGCGACACAACCGAGGAGCCGCGACCACCGAGGGGGGCTTAGCAGTATGAGCCACGACTCCACTGCCGCGCCGGAAGCCGCGGCCCGGAAACTCTCCGGGCGCCGCCGCAAGGAGATCGTCGCGGTGCTGCTGTTCAGCGGCGGCCCCATCTTCGAGAGTTCCATTCCGCTGTCGGTGTTCGGAATCGACCGCCAGGACGCCGGCGTACCGCGCTACCGACTGCTGGTGTGCGCCGGCGAGGAAGGCCCACTGCGGACCACAGGGGGCCTGGAACTCACCGCACCGCATGGGCTGGAGGCGATCTCCCGCGCCGGGACGGTCGTCGTACCGGCCTGGCGGTCGATCACCTCACCGCCACCGGAGGAGGCGCTCGACGCACTCCGCCGGGCGCACGAGGAGGGGGCCCGCATCGTAGGGCTGTGCACCGGCGCCTTCGTCCTCGCGGCGGCGGGCCTGCTGGACGGCCGCCCGGCGACCACCCACTGGATGTACGCACCGACACTGGCCAAGCGCTATCCGTCGGTGCACGTCGATCCACGGGAACTGTTCGTGGACGACGGTGACGTGCTCACCTCAGCGGGTACGGCGGCCGGAATCGATCTCTGTCTCCACATCGTGCGGACGGACCACGGCAACGAGGCGGCCGGCGCGCTCGCCCGGCGCCTGGTGGTCCCGCCGCGCCGGTCGGGCGGCCAGGAGCGCTACCTCGATCGGTCTTTACCGGAGGAGATCGGCGCCGACCCGCTCGCCGAGGTCGTCGCCTGGGCACTGGAACACCTCCACGAGCAGTTCGACGTGGAGACGCTGGCGGCACGCGCCTACATGAGCCGCCGTACGTTCGACCGCCGGTTCCGCTCGCTCACGGGCAGCGCACCCCTGCAGTGGCTGATCACCCAGCGCGTCCTGCAGGCACAGCGCCTCCTGGAGACGTCGGACTACAGCGTGGACGAGGTGGCGGGCCGCTGCGGCTTCCGCTCGCCGGTGGCCCTGCGCGGCCACTTCCGCCGCCAGCTCGGCTCGTCCCCCGCCGCCTACCGGGCCGCCTATCGCGCCCGCCGGCCGCAGGGCGACAAACCGGGTGAGCCGGAACCCTCGGTCCCCGTATCCGGCGCACCCACGGGCCTGCCCGCCCCGGGCCCGGTCGGCCACGTACCGGCCCTCCTGCACCCGGACAGCGGCGTACCGATCCAGAGCCGCCGCACTCCGGCGGGCGCGGTGAGCCTGCTGCCGGGGCCGAGGCACGGGAGCTGAGAGTGACCGAGGGGGCGGGCCCGTCCCGCCCCCTCGGTCAGCTCTCGCGCTTCCCCGCAGAGCACTCCGCACAGGGGGACCGAAAAACACCGGCCCGCTTTAGGGTGGTCGCATGAACGATCGCATGGTGTGGATCGACTGCGAGATGACCGGCCTCTCGCTGTCCGACGACGCTCTCATCGAGGTTGCCGCCCTCGTCACCGACTCCGAGCTGAACGTACTCGGCGAGGGGGTGGACATCGTCATCCGCCCGCCGGACCAGGCACTGGAGACGATGCCGGAGGTGGTGCGTCAGATGCACACCGCGTCCGGGCTGCTCGCCGAGCTCCCGAACGGCACGACCCTCAAGGACGCCGAGGAGCAGGTGCTGGCGTATGTGAAGGAGTACGTGAAGGAGCCCGGCAAGGCCCCCCTGTGCGGCAACTCCGTCGGCACCGACCGCGGCTTCCTGCTGCGCGACATGCCGACCCTGGAGGACTACCTCCACTACCGGATCGTGGACGTCTCCTCCATCAAGGAGCTGGCCCGCCGCTGGTACCCGAGGGCGTACTTCAACAGCCCGGAGAAGAACGGCAACCACCGGGCCCTCGCCGACATCCGCGAGTCGATCGCCGAGCTGCGCTACTACCGCGAGGCCGTCTTCGTGCCCCAGCCCGGCCCCGACTCCGACACGGCGAAGGCGATCGCCGCCAAGCACGTCCTGCCCGCGCAGTAGGGCCCGGGAAAGGTGCTCGCGAAAACGTGTGCGCGAGCACCCCTTCGGACCCTGTAGACTTCTTCTCGGCCGGTCGGGGAAACGACAAGTTCCACCACCGGTCGTGGTGGGTGTAGCTCAGCTGGTAGAGCACCTGGTTGTGGTCCAGGATGTCGCGGGTTCGAGTCCCGTCACTCACCCTGATCAGTCGGCCGGTGGCCCGCGCAAGCGGCCCACCGGCCGAACTGCTTCTCAGGGCTTACGGCCCACCCCGCGATGTCGTCGTTGACACAGAGGAAGCGGCCGGAGGGCAGACCGTCCGGCAGCCGGCGGACGAGCGAGCGAGCCTCGTCGTGGTCGGCGACATGGCCGAGGATGCCGCTGAGGATCAGCGCCGTGGGACGGGTCAGGTCGAGTGTCTGCGCGGCGGCCGCGTCGAGTGTCTCCGCGGCGGCCGCGAGGATGCGCTCCGGGTCGTACAGATCGACGTCCACGTACGCCGCCGCGCCCTCGGCCGATGGTCCGGTCAGGGGCGCGTGGTCGCTCACGCCTGGGGCTCTCCTCAGCGAAACCGGTCGCGTCTTGATCCAAACCCACGGCTCAACAGCCGCCGCCCCTACGCCGGTTCGCCTCCTCGCCCGCCAGCAGCCCGATGTCGGACACCGGACCGAGGTGTGCGAGCTTGTCGGGGTTGGTCAGGGCGTGGATCGCCCGGATCACGCCGTCGGCGATGTCGAGTTCGACCACGCTCGCCACGCGCCCCTCGGCGTCGTAGGCCACGGCACCCGGCCGGCCGTTGACCCAGGCCGGCCGGAAGGCGGCCCCGAGCGTCCGGACCCGGCGGAAGCCGCCCACGAGCATCCGGACGACGCGCCGCGGCTCCGCCGCCGACGTCCCGAACGCCTGTGCCTTGCCGCCGCCGTCGCCCTGGAACACCACGTCGGGGGCGAGCAGGCCGAGCAGCGCGTCCATGTCACCGCTGTCGGCGGCCTCGAAGAACCTGCGGGCGAGCTCCGCACCCTCGGCCCGCCGCACCGGCAGCGACACCGGCTCGGCCGGCCGCCCGTCGGGGGCAACCCGCTTCCTCGCACGGGCGAAGATCTGCCGGCAGTTCGCCTCGGACTTGCCGACGATCCCGGCCACGTCCGGGTAGCCGTACCCGAAGACCTCGCGCAGCACGAACACCGCGCGCTCCACGGGGGTCAGGATCTCCAGCAGCACCAGGAACGCCATCGACAGTGAGTCGGCCAGTTCGGCGTGCTCGGCCGGTCCGGGCCGGTCGGTGGTCGTGACGACCGGCTCCGGCAGCCAGTCGCCCACATAGGTCTCGCGCCGTACCCGCGCCGAGCCCAGGTGGTTGATGCCGAGCCGGGTGACCGCCGTGGTCAGGTACGCCTTCACGTTCCCGACCGTGGTCCCGGCCCGGTGCGCCCGGGTCAGGCCGAGGAAAGCGTCCTGCACGATGTCCTCGGCGTCGCCGACGGATCCGGTCATCCCGTAGGCGATGGAGAACAGCAGCGGCCGGTATCCGTAGGCGTCCGCTTCCGCGGTGACGCGCATCACATCTCTTCCTTTCACAGGACGCCGGGGTCTCTTGTCCTAGAGGGGCGACAGCGCACAGGCAACCACCCGGCAGGGAGAAACCTCATGAACGTCGCTCTGTGGATCGTCGCCGGACTGCTGGCCGCCGCCTACATCTTCGGCGGCAGCTACAAGCTGGCCACACCGAAGGAGAAGATCGCCGCCGCCGGAGCCGCCGGGGAATGGGTCAACGACTTCAGCTCCGGCGGTGTCAGGGCCATCGGCGCCCTGGAGATCCTGGGCGGGGCGGGCCTGATCCTGCCCGCCGTGTTCGGCATCGCTCCGGTCCTGGTCCCACTGGCCGCCGCCGGTCTGGTCCTGCTCATGATCGGCGCGGCACTCACCCGCCTCCACCGCCACGAACTCCACCTCGTCCTGGTGGACCTGATCTACATCGCCCTGGCCGCCTTCGTGGCCTGGGGTCGCCTGTGACCGTAGTCCAGCGCGAGCCTTGAGTCGGTACGTGATGCGATACCACTCCGAGGAGGCTCCTGCGTCGATGTCCGCCACCCCTGCGAGGACCAGCGGCAGCCCGAATGCTACGACGACGCCCGCACCACCAGCTCCGCCGGCAGCACCGCATGCCGACGCTCCAGCCCGCGCGAGGCGGCCGGGCGGCGGTCGGCGATCTCCGCGAGGAGGAGGTCGATCATCGCGCGGCCCATCTCCTCGATGGGCTGGCGGACGCTGGTCAGCGGCGGGTCCATGTGGTGGGCGATGGCGGAGTCGTCGTAGCCGATCAGGGCCACGTCCTCGGGGATACGGCGGCCCGCCTCGCGCAGCACCTGACGGGCGCCCGCCGCCATCACGTCCGAGCCGGCGAAGACCGCGTCCAGGTCGGGGTGGCGTGCCAGCAGTGCCGTCATCGCGCGCCGGCCGCCCTCCTCCGTGAAGTCGCCGGGTTCGATGAGGAGTTCGTCCACCCCGTGGCCCGCGTCGCGCAGGGCGTCGCGGTAGCCGTCGACGCGGCGCTGGGCGCCGTAGACGTCCAGGCGGCCGGTGATGTGGGCGACCCGGCGGCGGCCCCGGGCCAGGAGGTGCTCCACGGCCAGGCGGGCGCCGCCGTAGTTGTCCGAGTCCACCGAGGTGAGCGTCTCGCCGGCCGAGCGCGGGCCGCTGATCACGGCCGGGATCTCCAGCTGGGCCAGCAGGTCGGGCAGCGGGTCGTCGGCGTGGACGGAGACGAGCAGGACGCCGTCGACCCGGTGCGCGGCCAGGTACTGGGCCAGGCGCTGCCGTCCCCGGTCGTTGCCCGCGAAGGTCAACAGCAACTGCATCTCGGTGTCGGCGAGTTGGGCGCCGACACCGCGCAGCATGTCGGAGAAGTACGGCTCGGCGAAGAAGCGGGTCTCCGGTTCGGGGACGACCAGGGCGATCGCGTCCGTGCGGTTGGCGGCCAGTGCACGGGCCGCGGTGTTGGGGACGTAGCCGAGTTCGGCGACGGCCGCCTCGACCGCGGCGCGGGTGGCGTCGCTGACCCGGGGCGAGCCGTTGATCACCCGTGAGACCGTGCCCCGGCCGACCCCGGCCCGTGCGGCGACCTCTTCGAGCGTGGGCCGCCCACCGCTCCGGCCCCGCGCTCCGTGGCTTGCCATGGGCTCCGCCTTTCCGCCGCTCTCTGTGCTGGCCGAATGTAACAGCACCGCTCGTCCGGTTGCCGTCCATGGGGCTACCGCCCCCGGACCTCCGCCCCCGACTAACAGCCCGATAACTGAACGCACTCCTCCGCGCCCACTCCCTTGACACCCCGCCTCGAACCGACGACCCTTCAACACATCACTTGTGGGAGCGCTCCCACACTACCTGACACATACACGTCCCGCACGTTCCCCGCCCGAGCCGCAGCGAGTGACAGACGGGCCCAACAGTGCAGTTGGCCGGGGGGTCGGCACGTCAGGCAACAGGAGGACGCAATGCGCACGAGCATCCGCCGGTCTCGCAGGCTGGGGGCCCTCGCGGCCGTGGCCGCGATGACCACGGGTCTGCTGACCGGCTGCGCCAACGACAGCGGCAGCAAGTCCGACACCTCGGGCGACGGCGGCGGCAAGGGCAAGACCACGATCACCCTGGGTCTGTTCGGCACCATGGGCTTCAAGGAGGCCGGCCTCTACACCGAGTACGAGAAGCTGCACCCGAACATCTCGATCCAGGAGAACGTGATCGAGAAGAACGAGAACTACTACCCGGCCCTGGTCAACCACCTCACCACCAACAGCGGTCTGCAGGACGTCCAGGCCGTCGAAGTCGGCAACATCGCCGAGGTCGTGCAGACCCAGGCGAGCAAGCTGGAGGACCTGTCCAAGGTCGCGGGTGTCGACAAGAGCAACTGGCTGGACTGGAAGTGGCAGCAGGCCACCACCAAGGACGGCCAGACCATCGGCCTCGGCACCGACATCGGGCCGATGGCGATCTGCTACCGCAAGGACCTGTTCAAGGCGGCCGGCCTGCCCTCCGACCGCGACCAGGTGTCCAAGCTGTGGGCCGGTGACTGGAGCAAGCTCGTCTCCACCGGAGAGCAGTACAAGAAGAAGGCGCCCAGCGGCACCACCTTCATGGACTCCCCCGGCGGTCTGCTCAACGCGATCCTCAGCAGTGCCAGCCAGAAGTTCTACGACGCCTCCGGCAAGGTCATCTACAAGTCGAACCCGGCCGTGCGGAGCGCCTTCAACCTGACCGCGCAGGCCGCCAAGGACGGGCTGGTCCAGTCGCAGCCGCAGTTCCAGCCGGGCTGGGACCAGCTGATCTCCAACAGCAAGTTCGCCTCGGTGGCCTGCCCGCCGTGGATGCTCGGCTACATCAAGGGCAAGTCGAAGGCGGACGCCGCCGGTCAGTGGGACGTGGCCCAGGCGCCGCAGGCCGGCAACTGGGGCGGCACGTTCCTGACCGTGCCCAAGTCCGGCAAGAACGTCACCGAGGCCGAGAAGTTCGTGACCTGGCTGACCGCGCCCGCCCAGCAGGCCAAGCTCTTCGCCGTCCAGGGCAGCTTCCCGAGCGCACCGTCCGCGTACGCGATGTCCCAGGTCACCGGCGCGAAGAACCAGATGACCGGGGACGCCCCGATCGGCACGATCTTCGCCCAGGCCGCCAAGTCCATCCCGACCCAGCCGATCGGCCCGAAGGACCAGATCATCCAGCAGGGCCTGACGGACAACGGCGTCATCCTGGTGACCAAGGGCAAGTCGGCCGACGACGCCTGGAACACGGCCACCAAGACCATCGACAACAACCTGGAGCAGTGACCGGCATGGCCACCCGGCACGACACCGCCGCGCCCCTCGCGAAGGAGGGGGGCGCGGCCCCGGCCCGCCCCGAGGTGGTACGGACGACGGACGAGCGCCGGCGGGCGCGCATGTCCCGCCGCTGGCAGCGGGACATGCGCTGGAGTCCGTACGCCTTCGTCTCCCCGTTCTTCCTCCTCTTCGTCGCCTTCGGCCTGTTCCCGCTGATCTACACGGGCTGGGCCTCGCTGCACACGGTGGAGCTGACGGCGCCCACCGACATGAAGTGGGCGGGGCTGCACAACTACACCCGGATCTTCGACGACGACTTCTTCTGGAACGCGGCGAAGAACACCCTGACCATGGGCATCATCTCGACCGTCCCGCAGCTGGCGATGGCGATGGGGCTCGCCCACATCCTCAACTACAAGCTGCGTGCCTCGACCTTCTTCCGGGTCGTGATGCTGGCGCCGTACGCGACGTCGATCGCCGCGGCCTCGCTGGTCTTCGTGCTGCTCTTCGGCCGTGACTACGGCATGATCAACTGGGCGCTGCACTTCGTCGGCGGCGGCCACATCGACTGGCAGAACGACAAGTGGCCCTCGCAGATCGCGGTCTCCTCGATCGTGGTCTGGCGCTGGACCGGCTACAACGCGCTGATCTACCTGGCGGCGATGCAGGCCGTCCCGCAGGACCTGTACGAGTCGGCGGCGCTGGACGGGGCCAACCGCTGGCAGCAGTTCTTCCATGTGACACTGCCGCAGCTGCGCCCGACGATCCTGTTCACCTGTGTCGTGTCGACGATCGGCGCCTCGCAGCTGTTCGGCGAGCCATTGATGTTCGACGCCAACAAGGGTGCCTCC
This sequence comes from Streptomyces camelliae, assembly GCF_027625935.1. Lineage (NCBI taxonomy): Bacteria > Bacillati > Actinomycetota > Actinomycetes > Kitasatosporales > Streptomycetaceae > Streptomyces > Streptomyces camelliae. Next base: position 5,832,393 of record NZ_CP115300.1, on the reverse strand, counting down.
GGCGGCGCCGAGCACCAGTTCCAGACGCTCGGCCTGTACCTGTACGAGCAGGGCTGGGTCAACCAGCACCTGGGCCGCGCCTCCGCGATCGCCTGGACGATGTTCCTGATCCTCATCGTGATCGGGATCGTCAACTACGTCATCTCGCGCCGCCTGCGCGAGAGTAGTTAGGAGTACGGCCGTGACGACGACCCTGACCCCGACCACCGGGGCGACGGACAAGGAGCCCGGGCGGCTTCGGCGGCCGAAGGCGGCGCGGGCCGGCGGGACGCTGCACGCGGGTCCCCTCGCCTACGCGGTCCTGGTCCTGTTCTCGATCGGCTCGCTGTTCCCGCTGGTGTGGACGGCGATCGCCGCGTCCCGCGACAACAACCGGCTGGCCGAGACCCCGCCGCCGTTCTGGTTCGGGTCCAATCTCGCGCACAATCTGAACGTCGCCTGGAACGACGCCAATCTGGGCAAGGCGTTCGTCAACACCACGTTCGTGGCGGGCGTTTCGGCGGGGACCATCGTCTTCCTGTCCACGATCGCCGGGTTCGCCTTCGCCAAGCTGCGGTTCAAGGGCCGTAACGCCATGATGCTGATCGTGATCGGCACGATGATGGTGCCGCCGCAGCTCAGCATCATCCCGCTGTACATGATGGTGGCCAAGCTGGACTGGACCGACCAGTTGCAGGCGGTGATCCTGCCGTCGCTGGTGAGCGCGTTCGGGGTGTTCTTCATGCGGCAGTACCTGATGCAGGCGCTGCCGGACGAGATCATCGAGGCGGCCCGGGTGGACGGCGCGAGCAGCTGGCGCGTGGTGTGGCACGTGGTGTTCCCGGCGGCGCGGCCGGCGATGGCGGTCCTCGGGATGCTGATGTTCGTGCAGACCTGGAACGACTTCCTGTGGCCGTTCCTGGTGCTCACCCAGAACGGCAATCCGACCGTGCAGGTCGCGGTCTCCGCGCTGGGCCGCGGCTACACGCCCGACCAGTCGCTGATCATGGCGGGCGCGCTGCTCGGCACGCTGCCGCTGCTGCTGGTGTTCGCGATCTTCGGCAAGCAGATCGTAGGCGGGATCATGCAGGGCGCGGTCAAGGGCTGAGCACCCGATCGCGCTGACGGGGGCCGGGCCACCGCCGTCCCGGCTCCCTCATTCTTCTCCTCACTCGGCCGGTCTTCCACGACCTCTTTTGGGAGCGCTTCCATGCCTGACTCTGTCTCCTCCGTCACCTTCCCGCCCGCCTTCCTGTGGGGTGCGGCGACCTCGGCGTACCAGATCGAGGGGGCGGTGCGGGAGGACGGCCGTACCCCCTCCATCTGGGACACCTTCAGCCATACGCCGGGCAGGACGGCCGGCGGCGAGACCGGTGACATCGCCGTCGACCACTACCACCGCTTCCGCGACGACGTGGCGCTGATGGCGGAGCTGGGCCTGACCGCGTACCGCTTCTCGGTGTCCTGGCCCCGGGTGCAGCCGACGGGCCGGGGCCCGGCGGTGCAGCGGGGCCTGGACTTCTACCGCCGGCTGGTGGACGAGCTGCTGGCCCACGGCATCAAGCCGGCGCTCACCCTCTACCACTGGGATCTGCCGCAGGAGCTGGAGGACGCGGGCGGCTGGCCGGAGCGGGACACCGCGCTGCGGTTCGCCGAGTACGCGCAGATCGTCGGCGAGGCACTGGGCGACCGGGTGGAGCAGTGGATCACCCTCAACGAGCCCTGGTGCAGCGCCTTCCTGGGCTACGGCTCGGGCGTCCACGCCCCCGGCCGCACCGACCAGGTGGCCTCGCTGCGCGCCGCCCACCACCTCAACCTGGCGCACGGGCTGGGGGCGTCGGCGCTGCGCTCGGTGATGCCGGCCCGCAACCAGATCGCCGTCAGCCTCAACTCCTCGGTGGTACGGCCGCGTTCGCAGGACCCGGCCGATCTGGCCGCGGCCCGCCGGATCGACGACCTGGCCAACGGGGTCTTCCACGGCCCGATGCTGCACGGCGCCTACCCGGAGTCGCTGCTCACGGCGACGGCCTCGGTCACCGACTGGTCGTACGTCCTGGACGGCGACCTGCGCACGGCGAACGCGGAGCTGGACGCGATGGGCCTGAACTACTACACCCCGACGCTGGTCTCGGCCGCGTCCGGCGACGTCACCGGCCCGCGGGCGGACGGCCACGGCGCCAGCGACCACTCCCCCTGGCCGGGCGCCGACGACGTGCTGTTCCACCAGACGCCGGGCGAGCGCACGGAGATGGGCTGGACGATCGACCCGAGCGGCCTGTACGACCTGATCATGCGCTACACGCGCGAGGCCCCGGGCCTGCCGCTGTACGTCACCGAGAACGGCGCGGCCTACGACGACAAGCCCGACCCCGACGGCCGCGTCCACGACCCCGAGCGCATCGCCTATCTGCACAGCCACCTCGCGGCGGTCCGCCGGGCCATCACCGACGGCGCCGATGTGCGCGGCTACTACCTGTGGTCCCTGATGGACAACTTCGAGTGGGCGTGGGGCTACGGCAAGCGGTTCGGCGCGGTGTACGTGGACTACGCGACGCTGGAGCGCACCCCGAAGTCGAGTGCCCGGTGGTACGGGGAGGTGGCCCGGACGGGGACGCTGTCGCCTGCGGACTCGGCCACCTGACAGACGGGGGCGCGGCCCGTCGTGGGGGCGGGCCACGCCTCGCCGTTCCAAGGGAGCAGGGAAAGGGCCCGCCGTCGATCACTCACGCGTCGGGTCAGTTGAAGGCGCCGAAGGCCTTCGAGAAGGCGAACGGGGCCTGGACGATCGAGCTGCAGGTGGGGTCGGCGGAGTTCTTCGCGCCGCCGGCGCACTGCTTGTCGCGGGCCGCGGACCACATGGAGAGCCCGCCGAGGCCCTTGGACCTGGCGAAGTTCACCAGCTGGGTGGCGTCGTCGACCTTGAAGATCTCGGCGGAGACGTCGTTGACCCCGATCATCGGAGTGATCGCGACGGCCTTCCACGCGGCCGAGTCGGACAGCCCGAGCACGCCCTTGATCTGGGCCTGGGTGGCGGTGGCGGCCTGCTGGGCGTAGTCGCCCATGTCGCCGTTGTACGAGGCGCCGTAGTCCATCGCCATGATGTTGACGGTGGAGATCTTCACGCCGTTGGACGTGGCGTTCGACACCAGGTTCACGCCGTCCTGGGTGAGGCCCTCGGGCATCACCGGCAGGGTGAAGGAGACGTCCAGGCCCGGGTGCTGCGCCTGGAGCTTCGCTATCGCCTTCGCCCGCAGGGTGTTGGCCGCCGTGTTCGGCAGCGCGCCGCCCTCGACGTCGAAGTCGACCTTGGTCAGCTTGAACGCGTCGATCGCCTTGCCGTACGCCGCCGCCAGCGCGTCCGCCGAGGAGCAGGTGGTGGCCAGCTCGGAGCCGGAGGCGCCGCCGAAGGAGACCCGGACGTCACCGCCCTTGGCCCGCAGGGCGCCGATCTGCGCCGCCACGGCATCGCTGGTCAGGTCGGTCACGCCGCCCCACTTGGGGGTGCAGCCGCCGCCGTCGGTGATGAAGGCGAGGTTGTAGTTCTTCACCCCGGTCGCGTCCGCCGCGCCGACCAGATCGAAGGCCGGGTAGAGCGAGGTGTCGACGTAGGGGGCGAAGCCGGCGGAGGCGGTGGTGCCGGTGCCGGTGCCGGTCGTGGGGCCGGCGGTGGGGGTGGGAGTGGTGGTCTTCGTGGCCGTCGGGGTGGGGGCCGGGGACGGTGACCGGGTCTCGGTGGGGCGGCCGCTCGGCTCGGGGGTGGGGCCGCCGTCCGCCGAGCACGGGGAGTTGTCGATACGACAGCCGGTCGGGGCGCCGCTGCCGTCGACCACGAAGCCGACGGTCACGGACTGGCCCGGGGCAAGGCCCTCGGTGTCCCACTTCGCGGGCTGCACGGTGACGTGCGAACCGCTCACGCTCGACTCGCCGTTCCACAGCGAGCTGAGCCTGGCGCCCGCCGGGAGGTCGAACTCCAGCGTCCAGCTCTTCTCCTGCGAGCCGCTGTTGTTGGTGACGACGTACTGGGCGGTGTAGCCGGTCGACCAGTCGCTGGTCCTCGTGTACGCGGCGTTCACCCCGGCCGCGTTCGCGGTGCCGGTGAGCAGGACCGCGCCGCCGCCGACGACGGCCGCGGCCACGAGGCCGCCGATCGCCTTGTTCCTGCCACTGATCCTGCGCCGGTGCGTGCTCATGCGCCTGCCTGCCTTCGATGCTCACGGGGGTGGGGTGCGGCAGCACGCTAGCGAGCCGGAATCGGACAAACGGCCTGATCGGGACGGTCGTTGCAGACCTTAGGGTGCGCTTAAGGAAGGGATCGGGGACGGTTAATGGTCGAGACCAGTCGGGACCGGTCTGCCCGGTCGGCGCCGGCGCACACCGCCGCGGTGTCCCCGCCCGACCGGCCGGCGTCCGTCCAGCTGGAACCAGATCCGCACCTCGGTACCGCCCAGCACCGAGGAGCCGATGCGCACGTCCCCGCCGGTGGACTCGGCGAGCCGGCGCACGATGTCGAGGCCCAGTCCGGTCGAGCCGGCGCTGCCCGAGCCGCGGCCCCGGGCCATCGCGGCGTCCGGGTCGGATATGCCGGGGCCCGCGTCGGAGACCAGCACGATCACCGCGTCCTCGCCGTTGTGCACGTCGACCGCGAAGGCGGTGCCCTCGGCGGTGTGCCGGAAGACGTTGCCGAGCAGGGCGTCGAGCGCGGCGGCCAGATCGGCGCGGGCCACGGGTGTCCGCACCGGTCTCTCGACGCCGGCCACCCGCCATTTCCGGCCCTCGTCCTCGGCGAGCGCGGACCAGAACTCCATGCGTTCGCGCACCACTTCGGCCGCGTCGCACCCGGCGCCGGGCCCGGCCGCGGCCGTCTGCGGCTTGGCCTCCCGGGCCGTACGGATGATGGTGTCGACCTCGCGCTCCAGCTGGGCGACGGCGGCCCGGGTCTGCTCGGCGGCCGGACCGGCGCCGAGGGAGGCCGCGTTCAGCCGGAGGACGGTGAGGGGAGTACGCAGACGGTGGGAGAGGTCTGCCGCCAACTCCCTTTCGTTGGCGAGCAGTTGCACGACCTGGTCGGCCATGGAGTTGAACGCGGCGGCGGCGAGCCGGAGTTCGGTGGGGCCGTCCTCCGGCACCCGGGAGCCCAGCTTGCCCTCGCCCAGTTCGTGCGCGCCCCGCACCAGCCGCTGCGCGGGCCGCACCATGCGCACCCCGAGCCGGTCGGCGACCGCGACCGAGCCGACGATCAGCGCGAGACCGACGGCCGCGAGCACCGCCCAGGCCGTGCCGACGCCATGGGTGACCTCGGACTCGGGGACGTAGACCTCGACGACCGCGATGGTGCCGGAGCCGAGCGCGACCGGCTGGAGCAGGGCGGAGCCGCCCGGGACGGAGGTCGTCGAGGCCCGGCCCATGCTCCGTACGGCCGCGATGTCACGACCGGCGGCGCGCTGTCTGCCGAGGTCGAGCGCGGGGCGGCCATCGGCGGCGGGCAGGTGCACGGCCATCCCGGAGTCGGCGCCGGCCGAGGCCACCACGCGCTCCAGCTTGTCCCGGTCGGTGGTGATGGACAGCGCGGGCGCGACGGCGGCGGCCTCCCGCTCGGCGCCTGCGAACGCCCGGTCGCGGGCCATCTCCTTGACGACCAGTCCGAGCGGCACGGCGAAGGCGACCACGACCATCGTGGTGACCGCCAGGCACACCTTGACCAGGGCCCACCTCATCGCACCGGCACCCCGTCCGCAGGAGGAGCCGCCGGGGGTTCGAGCTTCACGCCGACACCCCGGAGGGTGTGCAGATAACGCGGCTGAGCGGCCGTCTCCCCCAATTTGCGGCGCAACCAGGACAGATGCACATCGATGGTCTGGTCGTCGCCGTAGGACTGCTGCCAGACCTCGGCGAGGAGTTCCTTGCGCGGGACGACGACCCCGGGCCGGCCGGCCAGGAAGGCGAGCAGGTCGAACTCCCGGCGGGTGAGGTCGAGGCGGACCCCGTCCAGCTCGGCCTGGCGGCGCAGCGGATCGACGCTCAGGCCGCCGACCCGGAGCACCGGGGAGGCCGGGGGCTCGGCACCGGCGGACCGGGCGCGGCGCAGCACGGCGGCGATCCGGGCGGACAGGTGCTCGACCGAGAACGGCTTGGTCAGATAGTCGTCCGCCCCCGCGTTCAGCAGCCGGACGATCTCCGTCTCGTCGTCCCGGGCGGTGGCGATGATGACCGGCACGTCGGTGATGCCGCGCAGCATCTTCAGGGCCTCGGAGCCGTCCAGGTCCGGCAGTCCGAGGTCCAGGACGACCACGTCGAAGCGGAGATGGGCGACCTCGCGCAGCGCCTCCAGCGCCGTACCGACACTGCGCACGGTGTGTGCGGCGTCGGTCAGATGCCGGATGAGCGCCGAGCGTACGAACTGGTCGTCCTCGACCACGAGCACACTTGCCATGCGCCGCACCGTACGCCATGCCGGCGGACCCCGTTCGGGCCTGTGGACAACTCGGGGCTTGTGGACAACCCGTGTGGGTGGTGAGGCAGTATGGCCCGCGATGCGCAGAGGACTCGTACCGGTGATGGCGTGGCTGCTCGCGACGGGAGCGGCGGTCACCCTGTCGTGGTGGGGTGTGCACACGGTCATGGCCGGGACGGCGTACGACCCGCCGCGCGCCCTGCCCGTCACGGCGGCCGACGCGAAGGACCAGGCGTCGACGCCCGCGCCCCCACCGCCTTCGTCCGCCTCCCCCACCCCCTCGCGCCCGCGCTCACCGCGCCCGGCCCCCACGCCGTCGCACACCCCGGCCCGCACCCCGAGCCCGTCCGCCACGGCCTCCTCCGCCGCCTCCGGCCAGGTCAAGGCGTACGACACCGACGGCGGCCGGGCGGTGTTCGACCTGGGCGCGGCCGGCGCCACGTTCGTCTCGGCGACACCGGGGGCCGGCTGGTCCATGCAGGTGTGGAAGACGGACACCTGGATCCGGGTGGAGTTCAGCCGGGGCACGGACCGGGTGTCGGTGTTCTGCACCTGGCACGACGGGCCGCCGCATGTGGAGGTCGGTAACTACTGAGGGACCGGCCTACCGGAACACCGACGGCGGCGGCGCCGGCGACGCCACGGCCGCCGCGTCCGTCACGGGTACGGCCCCGCCGGTGAAGTCCAGGAGCGGCTTGCCGTGTTCGAGGCGGGCCGGGTGGGGGTCGGAGGCGGCGCGGCGGGTGAGTTCGGCGAGCGGGAGCGGGGCGTCCGAGGCCACGAGGATCGCGTTGCCGAAGCGCTTGCCGCGCAGCACGGCCGCGTCGGCGATCAGCGCGAGCTCCGCGAACCGGGCGGCGGCGGTGGCGATCTGGCCGCGCAGATGCGCGAGCGGCGGGCCGTCGGCGAGGTTCGCGGCGTAGACCCCGGAGGGCTGCAGCGCGCGGCGGACCTCGTCCAGGAACTCGGTGGACGTGAGGTGGGCCGGGGTGCGGGCGCCGCTGAAGACGTCGGCGATGATCAGGTCCGCCCAGCCGTCGGGGACTTTGCCGAGCCCCGCGCGCGCGTCCACCGACCGCACCCTGATCCGGGCGTTCGGATCCAACGGCAGCTCCCGGCGCACCAGTTGGACCAGGCTCGCGTCCCGCTCGACGACCTGCTGGGTGGAGCGGGGCCGGGTGGCGGCGACGTACCGGGCGAGGGTGAGCGCGCCGCCGCCGAGGTGCACGGCGTGCACGGGCTTGCCGGGCGGGGCGACGAGGTCGATGACATGGCCGAGGCGGCGCTGGTACTCGAAGGAGAGATACGCCGGGTCGTCCAGGTCGACGTGCGACTGCGGGGCGCCGTCGATCAGCAGGGTCCAGGCCCGGCTGCGGTCGGGATCGGGGACGAGCTGGGCGAGACCGCCGTCGACGGCCTCCACGACGGGTTCCACGGCGGCCGGTCCGCGCCGGGTGCGCCCGGTGTCCTTCGTGCTCCGCGTACTCCTCGACCTGCCCATCGGCCCATTTTCGCAGGTGCCGGGGCCGGGTGCCTCACCGGCGGCTGTCGGCCGCCTCGATCAGCCGGGCCGCCTCGCCGAGCGCCCTGCGCAGCACCACGGGGTCGGTGGCGAGGTCGGCCTCGCCGGGGGGCAGCAGCCAGTCCGAGCCCTCCACCGGCGGCTCGGGGGTCAGTCGCATGCCGCGCCCGTCGGTCTCCGTGCAGGTGCTGCCCGGGACGTCCCAGCAGGCCGCGGTGCCGGCCGGGACCAGGAAGCCGAGGGTGCCGCAGCCGTCGTCGTGCAGCACGGGTCCCATCGTGTCGCCGGAGCCGCGCCGCAGGATGTCGACCGCCTCCAGTCCCTGCCGGGCGGGCACCGTCACGAGGTCGCACGCCGCCGCGTCCGCGCCGCCCCCCGCGTCCGACGACGGCGACGTACAGCGTTCGTTGCTCTGGCTGGTCTCCATCCCGGCCTCCACCACACAGCACTGTTGCGGTCCAACCTCTCCAACGCGCGAGCGCGTCAACGGCTACGGCACAAGTGCGCCGCAAAGGATGGCACTTCATGGCAGATCGTGGATGAGATATCCGGTTTGTAGCCAAACACCGCGTGGCGGGTCCGTCACAGCAGGTACGTTCATGCCCGGTTCGACGGTTCGCACGAGAGGACCCGGCCATGGCGTCGTCAACCGTGACCTCGTCACAGCCCGACCGGCCACTGCGGCCCAACCTCGCCTTCCGGCAGTTGCGCGGCAGGCGCTCACCGGCCGAGTTCGCGGCGCTCGTACGGCGCGCCGCGCGCGAGATCGGTGAGCGGGTGAGCTGTGACGCGCGTTACGTCGGCAGGGTCGAGGCGGGCGAGATCCGCTGCCCGAACTACGCGTACGAGCGGGTGTTCCTGCACATGTTCCCCGGCCGCACGCTCACCGACCTCGGCTTCGCGCCCCGCTCGTCCGTCCGCGGCCGGGCGGCACGCCCGGCCGCGGACCCGTCCGGTGAGTCACGGGGGGCGTGCGATCCGTATGACCCGCGGGACGACACGGACCACGCGTACGACCCGCACCACCCGCACGACCAGCACCACCTGTACGTCCCGCACGAGCCGTATGACCCGCACGAGCCGTACGAGAACCACCACCTGAACCACGAGGAGAGCGACGTGCTGCGTCGCGCATTCATGACCGGCGGAGGCGCCACGGTGGCCGCCGTCACGCTGGCCCCGCTGGGGCCCACCATGGACGCCGCGGCCGCGGTCGGGCGGCCCGGGCGGCCCGGCACGGCCGAGGCGAGCGCCCTGGAGGAGGCCGTCCGCCGCATCCGGCTGCTCGACGACCGGCACGGCGCGGACGGGCTCTACCGGCGCGCGGCGGCTCCGCTGCGCGCGGCCTACGCGCTCCTGGACGCCGGCGCGACCCGGCAGACCACCGCGGACCGTTTGCACTCCGGCGCCGGTGAACTCGCCATCTCCGTGGGCTGGCTGGCCCATGACTCCGGCCGCTTCGACGATGCCCGCTCGCACTACGCGGAGGCGCTGGCAACGGCCCGGATGACCGGGGATCCGGGCCTGGAGGCGCACGCCTTCTGCAACACCGCGTTCCTGGCGCGGGACGCCGGCCGGCCCCGGGAGGCGGTCCGCGCCGCGCAGGCCGCCCAGCGCGCGGCCGCGCCCCTGGGTTCCGCACGCCTGATGTCGCTGCTCGCGCTGCGCGAGGCGGGCGGCTGGGCGGGGCTCGCCGACCGCACCGGCTGCGAGCAGGCCCTCGCCCGGGCCCAGGCCTTCTTCGCACGCGGCCACTCGGACGCCGACCCCGAGTGGATGAGCTTCTACGGCGAGGCCGAGCTGGAGGGGCTGGAGGCGCAGTGCTGGTCCACGCTGGGCGACTGGCGGCGGGCGTCACGGCACGCGTATCGCGCGACCGAGCTGCAGGATCCTCACTTCACGCGCAACATCGCGCTCTATGCGGCCGAGTTGGCCGACGACCTCGCGCGCGAAGGCCGTCCCGACGAGGCGGCGCAGGCGGGGTTGCGCGTACTCACCTTGCTGGACCAGGTCCAGTCCTCGCGCATCCAGGGCATGTTGGCCGGTACGGCGCGTGTTCTGCTGCCGCACCGGCGGGCGTCCGGGGTTTCCGAGTTTCTGGACCGGCATGCTTCCGTGCCGAGAACGGGCCGGGTCTGACGGCCCCTCGGCAGTCGCGCCGCGGCTAGGCGACCAGGTGACCCAAGTCGTTCCAGCTCTCGATCGCCGGTTCCCCGTAGGCCCAGCCCAGCACGGACAGCGAGGTCGGGTTCAGGCGGATCCGGGCCGCGAAGTCCAGCGGCAGGCCCAGCCAGCGGGCGCCGATGGAGCGCAGGATGTGGCCGTGGGCGAAGATCAGGACGTCCCGGTCGGCCGAGCGCGCCCAGGAGACCACCTCGTCCGCGCGCGCGGTGACCTCAGCGATGGTCTCGCCCTCGGGCACCCCGTCGCGCCAGATCAGCCAGCCCGGCCGCCGGGCGTGGATCTCGGCCGGGGTGAGGCCCTCGTAGGCGCCGTAGTCCCACTCCATGAGCGTGTCCCAGGTGGTGGCACGGTCGCCGAAGCCGGCCAGTTCGCACGTCTCACGCGCGCGTACCAGCGGGCTGGTGCGTATCTCCACGTCCGGCAGGCCGTCCAGCGGGGCCCGGTGCAGGCGCTCGCCAAGCAGCTTGGCCCCGCGCCGGCCCTCCTCCAGCAGCGGTATGTCCGTCCGGCCGGTGTGCTTGCCGGACAGTGACCATTCGGTCTGTCCGTGCCGGGCCAGCAGGATGCGCGGTGCCATGGGAGACCTTTCCGGATGCGAAGGGGACCCCTCCATCATCGCTCACCGCGTACCCGGGCAACCCGGTGGGCGATCTCGGCGTCTTCGAGGGCTGAGCGCCCGCGCGGGCGCGTGCCTGGGCGAACGCTCGGGTCGCCCTCAAGCGACGAGGGAGCGCCCGCGTGGGCGATGTACGGACACCGTAAAGTGGCACGGTCGCCCGTCGGGGCGTACCGCACCGCACAGTACGACAAGGGGGAGGGCGATCGGATGCCGCAGACCGAGACACCGGGCACCGAGGCGGTCCCGCGTACCCGGCTGCGCTGGTGGACCGAGCTGCCCCTGATCCTCCTGGTCTACGGCTGCTACTCGGCCGGCCGCCTGCTCGCGCGCGGTGACGTCGCCTCAGCCGTCGACCACGGTCTGGCGATCCTGCGCATCGAGAAGGCGCTGCACCTGAACGCCGAGCACCCGCTCAACCGCCTGTTCACGCGCGAGGCCTGGCTCGGTGTGCCGGCGGACTTCTGGTACGCCTCGCTGCACTACCTGATCACGCCCGCCATCCTGATCTGGCTGTTCCGGGCCCGCGCCGAGCACTACCGGCGGGCCCGCACCTGGCTGATGACGTCCACGTTCATCGGCCTGATCGGCTTCACGCTGCTGCCGACCTGCCCGCCCCGGCTGCTGTCCGCCGGGCACGGCTTCGTGGACACCATGGCGTACTACAGCTCCTACGGCTGGTGGGGCGGCGAGGCCAGCGCGCCGCGCGGCCTGGGCGGGATGACCAACCAGTACGCGGCGATGCCGAGCCTGCACGTCGGCTGGGCGCTGTGGTGCGGGGTGATGCTGTGGCGGCACGGGGGCACGCGCGTCGCGAAGATCCTCGGGGTCGCCTATCCGCTGGGCACCGCGCTGGTGGTCATGGGAACCGCCAACCACTACCTGCTGGACGCGGTCGCGGGCGTCGCCGTGATGGGCGTCGGTCACCTGCTGGCGCCGCGTGTGATGCGGGGCCTGGACCGGCTGCGGGCCCGCCTGTTCCCGCGCTCCACGGCCGTCGCGGGCGCCACGGTTCCCCCGATTGTCAGTGGCGGATGCCAGACTTCCGCGGGTGAGCGAATTCCACGCCAGCGCGCCTCCCAGCCCGACGCCGGGTCCGCAGCGGACGCCTCCCCCAGCGACGAGGGCGAAGACGCTGCGGCACCGGCTCGCTGAGCTGCGCGGTCCCGACGTACCGGCCAAGGCCCTGGACGCGCGCGCCCTCGCGGCGCTCGCCGCGAACCCCGGGTGCCGCCGGCGGGCGATCCTGGACGGCGCCGGGGTGGACAAGGTGCGGCTGGCGGGCGCGCTGGGCGCGCCGTCCGGTTTCGGGCAGTCGCAGTTCGCGCTGACCCGGGGCAACGCGTTCGAGGCACGGGTGAAGGCGGACGGCGGCGCGGAGCTGCTGCGCCTGGCGCACGCCCGCCTCGACCCGGGCGCCGAGCCGCCCGAGGCGGCCGCCGTACCCGACCTGACCGCGCACGGCCCCGAGGGGCGTACGGCCCGTACGGCGCTGGCATTGCGCGAGGCCACGCGCGCGGGCGGCTGGACGCTGCTCGACCATCCGATGCTGGCGCTGGACGTGGCGGGTTCGCTCGCGTTCCTGGAGCCGGACGCGGTCGTGGTGCACCCCGACGGCAGCTGGTCGGTGGTGGAGATCAAGTCGTTCCCGATGCTGGACGGCGCGGCGGACCCGGCGAAGGTCGGCGCGGCGGCCCGCCAGGCGGCGGTGTACGTGCTGGCCCTGGAGGAGGTGGCCGAGCGCATCGGTGCGGAGCCGGAGGGGCACGCCGGTGCCGAGGGGGACGGGGGTCCCCGGAGGCAAAGCGCCCATGGCGGCACCCGCGCTGCGGTCGTACGGCACCGGGTGCTGCTGGTGTGCCCGAAGGACTTCTCCAACCTGGCCGCCGCCTCCGCCGTGGACGTGCGCAAGCAGCGCGCGGTCACCGCCCGCCAGCTGGCCCGGCTCACCCGGATCGAGGAGATCGCCGAGGCCCTGCCCGAGGGCACGTGCTTCGCGCCCGACCGCAGTGCCGAGGAGCTGACGGCGGCGGTGGCGGCGGTGCCGGCGACGTACGCGCCGGAGTGTCTGTCGGCGTGCGAACTGGCCTTCCACTGCCGGGAACTCGCGCGTGAGGCGGGCGCCGTCACCCGCCTCGGCCGGCCGCTGCGCGCCGAACTGGGCGGTCTGGCCACGGTCGAGGAGGTCCTCGCGGCGGCCCGGGGCTTCAGCGGCGACCCGGACGACCCGGCGGTGGCGGCCCTGCGCCGGGCGGCGGCCCTGCGCGCCGAGGCGCTGGAGAGCGCGAAGGCACGGGCGGGGGCGGAGGTGGCCGCGTGTCGCTGATCACCACCCTGGCCCGGCTGGAGGCCGTCGACAGCGGCCGGGCCCAGCCCCTCGCGACCGTCCGGCACCGTCATCTGTCCGAGCGCCCGCTGGTGTTCGTGCCGCTCACCACGGCCGGCGAGACCGGCGCCCCGCTCGGCGCGCTGGTCGGCACCGACCGGGACGAGCCGCGCCTGCTGGTCGTACCGCAGCCCCGCGACCGCGAACTGCGGTTCGGCTTCCTCGCCGACCTGGCCGAGGTGATCCTGCCGTACATCGACGCGCACGCGCAGGCGGTGGAGGCGGCCGAGCGCACCGAGACCGACCCGGAGACCGGCAAGCGGGTCAAGGTCGAGGTGGAGCTGTGCGCGGACGCGCCCCAGCTGATCGTGCCGAGCCGCACGGGCCTGGACTTCGTACGGCTGCTGGGCCGCTCGATGCGGTTTCGCCGTACGGCCGAGCAGGACCCTCAGGCGCCGCATCCGGCGCCGCCGCACATCCCGTTGCTGGGCCGCTGGCTGACCCACTACGGCGAGCGGGCCCGGGTGCCCGGCTCCTCGCTCCTGCTGGCCCTCACCGACGTGCTGTCCCGGCACTGGGCGACCGGCCAGTCCAGCCTGGAGGACCAGCACCTGGGCGCGCTGCTCGCCTGGATCGACCCTCCCCAAGGGATGACCGGCGCCGAGGCCGCGCGCGTGGCGGAGCTGGCGCGGGACGCCGACGGCCAGTTGCTGTGCCCGCCGGCCGGCCCCGCCACCGACCCGGCGTTCGACAACGGGCTGCTGGCCCCGGCGATCGAGCGCTACGACCGCGCGCGTGCCGCCCTCGCCGCCGCCGAGGACCCCGTGGCCGCCGACGACCGGCTGGCCGCGCTCACCGCGGCCGAGCGGGAGATCCGCGACCTGGTGGAGAGCCGTACCCGGCCCACCTGGGACGCGGTGTGGCGGGGCCTGGACCTGCTGCGGGCGCTGCCGGAGGGCGCGCATGCCGAGGAGCGCTGGATCCGGGACCGCTGGTCGTTCACCGCTCACCGGGACCGGGTGCTGGCCGGCGAGCCTCCGCAGCCGCGCCGGGACGACGCGGTGACGGCGGCGAACAAGCTGGCCACGCGCGAGCGCGAGCAGGCCCGGCTGGAGGCGCAGGAGGCGCTGGACGACCCGCTGGTGATGGCGGGGCGTCGGCTGGCCGGGGAGGCGTTCGCGGGCGAGGTGCTGGACGTCGTCATGGCGTACAGCGAGGGCAAGCGGCCGAGCCCGCGCCCGCTGGTGACGGTCCGCACGGACGATCTGCCGCAGCTGGCGGAGCGGGTGAAGGTGTACCGCTCGCTGGCCGGCAAGCCGCAGTCGGCGGAGTTCGTCGGGCAGGAGGCCGAGGGCGTCCTGGTCCTGCGCGTGCTGGACAAGATGGGCCGCGGCAAGGAGCCGGAGCCCGGGTCGGTGCCGGAGAAGGGCGACCGGATCTGCTTCACGCTCTTCGAGCACGAACAGCGCGGCGGCCCGAAGCTGCCCGACCCCGAGCAGACCCCGTGGACGCACGGCGGCCCGCCGGGCGAGTCCGCACCGGAGGCGCCCGACGCCGTGACCGAGGAGGACGTCCTGTGAGCCCCGTGAGCGCTGTGCCGGCCTCCGGCTTCGACCCCGGTGCCGCGGCCGCCCGTGCCACCGACGCGATCCTCCACGACACCCTGCACGGCACCGAGCGGGGCGTGGTCGTGGACTCCCCGCCGGGTGCCGGCAAGTCGACGCTGGTGGTCCGCGCGGCACTCGAACTGGCCGACGCGGAGCGCCCGTTGATGGTGGTGGCGCAGACGAACGCCCAGGTGGACGACCTGGTCCTGCGGCTCGCCGAGAAGAACTCGGAGCTGCCGGTCGGCCGGCTGCACAGCAGCGACGCGGACGCGTACGACTCGGCGCTGGACGCGCTGCCGCAGGTCCGTACGTCGGCGAAGGCGGCCGACCTGAAGGGCCTCCCGGTGGTCCTCTCCACGGCCGCGAAGTGGGCGCACGTCACGGTGGACGAGCCGTGGCGGCACGCGATCGTGGACGAGGCGTACCAGATGCGCTCGGACGCGCTGCTGGCCGTGGCCGGGCTGTTCGAGCGGGCGCTGTTCGTGGGTGACCCGGGGCAGCTGGACCCGTTCGCGATCGTCGGCAGCGAGCAGTGGGCGGGCCTGTCGTACGACCCTTCGGCCTCAGCCGTCACCACGCTCCTGGCGCACAACCCGGCTCTCCCCCAGCACCGCCTCCCGGTCTCCTGGCGGCTCCCGGCCTCGGCGGCTCCGCTGGTCTCGGACGCGTTCTATCCCTACACTCCCTTCCGTAGCGGCACGGACCACGCCGACCGCGCACTGTCCTTCGCCGTCCCGTCGGACGGCTCCGGCCCGGACCGGGTGATCGACGAGGCGGCGCGCTCCGGCTGGGGCCTGCTGGAGCTGCCCGCCCGGCACACCCCGCGCACGGACCCGGAGGCGGTCCGCGCGGTGGCCACGGTGGTCCGCCGCCTGCTGGACCGAGGCGGCGCGGCCACCTCGGAGCGCTCACCGGCCCCCTCCCCCCTCACTCCCGACCGCATCGCCGTCGGCACGGCCCACCGCGACCAGGCGGCGGCGGTCCGCGCGGCCCTCGCCGGCCTGGGCGTGGCGGACGTCACGGTCGACACGGCGAACCGCCTCCAGGGCCGCGAGTACGACGTGACGGTCGTCCTGCACCCGCTCTCCGGCCGCCCCGACGCCACCGCCTTCCACCTGGAGACCGGCCGCCTGTGCGTCCTGGCCTCCCGCCACCGCCACGCGTGCATCGTGGTCTGCCGCGCCGGCGTGAGCGACCTCCTGGACGACTACCCCTCCACGGAACCGGTCCAGCTGGGCACGCTGGTGAAGTTTCCCGACGGCTGGGAAGCGAACCACGCGGTCCTCGCCCACCTGGCGGAACACCGGGTGAGCTGGCGCCCATGACCAAACCCACCCCGCCCCCGACACCCCCCGGCCGGACGGAGGCCGGCACGCCGCCGGAGGCGGCCCATGAACACAGCCCCGACGGCTGGGAAGCCAACCACGCGGTCCTCGCCCACCTCGCGGAACACCGAGTCGCCCATGACCAAACCCACCCCGCCCACCTGGCGGAACACCGGGTGAGCTGGACGCCGTAGGTCGTCCGGGAGGGGCCCTTGCGGGGGCGCGGGACAATGGACGGTGGCCCACCTGAAGGCGGTGCCCTGCGAACCGTACGAGGAGGAGACAAGACATGGCGGAGCCCACGCCGCGTCGTACCGAACCGCGGCTACGCCCCGCGCCCCTGATCTTCGAGCCCGCGGAGGCGGCCGGCGATCCCGAGCACTTCTTCGACCTGGAGTCGATCGAGGATCCGCGGGCGCTGCTGAGCCGGGCGACGGAGCTGGCCCAGGCTTTCCGCGCGGCCGCCGACCGGGCCGTGGAGTTCCAGGCCGTCGCGGCGGCCCAGCTCGCCGACCCGCGCCGCTTCGACCGGCTGACCCCGGCGGACATCGCCGAGCGCGCGGAGTGGACCGAGGACTACGCGAAGAGGATGGTCGAGTTCGGGCGGGACCTGATGCGGGGCAACGGCGAGGGGCGCACGTCCCCCGACCCCGTGTGAGCGATGAGGCAACCCGTCTGGCATATGCCGGGCGGGCAAGATACTCCTCTCCCACCGCTGTTGTCCGGGTTTTCGGCAACTCAGAAGAATGGTGCGCTCACACCCGGTACATCTAGGTGGCATGAGCAGCGCACCGAACGTCACCCGAGTCACCCCCGAGGGCGTCGCCTGGCTCGCCTCGGCAGGAACGTACCCCTGGCGCACGCTCGCCCGCTGGGAGCGGCACCCGGACGCCCCGCTCGTCCTGCCCTGCGGCACCGCCTTCGACGTGGTGAGCGCCCCCGCGATCTTCGGCCGCCGGATGCTGGACCAGCTGTGGGACGAGGGGCCGGGCTCGGGCCCGGTCGCGGTGTTCCGGGGCCGCATGCTGCTGTTCGCCGCCCCGGGCACGGCCCACCGGCTGCCCTCGCTGCTGGCCTGGGAGGAGTGGGGCTCGCACCGTACGGACGCGGTGCCGCCGCTGCTGTGCCACGGCACCGGCGACGAGGTGACCGTCCCGGCCCCGGGCGGCGAGGGCATCGGCGCGGGCGACTGCCGCTGGCTGGTGGCCCCGGACCAGCGTCGCCCCTGGCTGCCGGGCCCGGAGGTGGTCCTCTGGGCGGCGGTGCGGGCGGCCAGGGCGGCGGTGCGGATATCGATTTTTCCTCCCGCCGACCAGGATGCTAATGTCTACGACGTCAGCAGGCGCCGCTAGCTCAGTTGGTTAGAGCAGCTGACTCTTAATCAGCGGGTCCGGGGTTCGAGTCCCTGGCGGCGCACGCGAAAGAGGACGGCGGGTCCGATTCGAAAGAATCGGACCCGCCGTTTTCGTGCACACGCCACCCCTCGACCGTCAGTCTCTGACCCCCGGCGTGATCTTCACCGTCCACTCCCCCGCGACCGTCCGGCCCTCCACCTCCACCTTCACGCCCTCCCCGGGCACGGTGAAGCTCTCCCCCAGGGCGACCGGGGCGTCGGCGAGCGGCGGGTAGACCGAGTTCTCCCAGCAGGCCGCGGTGTGCGGGTGGGCGTCCACGACCTCCACCGGGCCAGCACCGGACTCCGCGCCGCTTCCGATCCGGTACACCAGCACCCCCTCCCGGCAGCCGGCCCGGTCGTTGCCGGCCGCGACACGCACCTCGAAGGCCAGGGCGCTGTCCGGGCCGGTGCGCACGACCGCCAGTTTCACCCCGTGCCCGAGGCCGAAGGCCGGGGCGCCCGCCGTGCCCCGCACCGGCACGCCCGGGCCGGCCTCCAGCGGCTCCAGGGACAGCCGGGTCGGCCCCGCGCCGCGCACGCACACCACCTGGCGCGGGTCCAGCCAGCCGAGTTTCCACTTGTGCCAGGCGAAGAAGTCGGGCGAGAGGCCGAACTGGCTGCCCATCAGGTCCCAGTCGCCGACGTAGGTGTCCCAGTCGCCCTTGCCGTCGACCGGGCGGTGGTAGAGGTCCGGCAGGTCGAAGACATGGCCGGTCTCGTGGGCGAGGACCAGGCGGTCCGGCGGGTGTTTCTCGAAGACCGTGACGACACGGCGGACGTCCGTGCCGTCCACGTGCACCGGCGTGTCGAGGTTCACGACCTTCGTGGCGTCCGAGTCGACGCCGGGCGCGTCGGGGTCGGCGACGAAGTACACGACCTGGTAGCGGGAGAAGTCCACCTGGGGGTCGGCGGTGGCGAAGGCGTCCTGCAGATAGGTGGCGCGGCTCTCGGCGCTCCAGTCGCGCTTCATGGCGTACGCCGTGGAGGGCTTCGGCATGCGCAGCCAGTGGTTCAGCGCGTGCGGGCGCAGGGTGAAGCGACCGTAGGAGGCCTGCGCGTAGTAGCGGCTGGTGGCCGGGAAGTGGTCGGCGGTCAGCTGGGCGGGGGTGGTGCGCGGGGTGGCGTCCGGGAAGGACAGGTAGATCAGGACGGCGTCGAAGGTGCCGGTCGGGCGGGCGTAGTCCGGGTTCCAGGTGTCGGCGCCCTCCGAGTGGTGGGCGTCGGTGCGGTGCAGGGCGCAGGGGGCGGTGGAGAAGGACTCGGCGACCGAGGGGCCGGAGAGGATCGAGGTGGCGGCGAGCGCCGACAACGTGGTGCACACGGCGGCGGCGCTGCGCAGCTTGGGCACGGACTTGACCTCCGGACGCGGTTCACGGGACCCGCATTCCACCTTGAGGGGGTTAAGTACGCTTTGCCCTGTTTTCCGGCACCAGAAGGGTGAGCGCGCTCCGCGGCGCTCACGGCGCGCTCCGGCGCTCGACACCCCGAAGCACTCACGGAACGTCACAACTGGTCGGGGGCCTGAAGAACCCGTCCAGGTGCGGGCAGAAACGATCTGTCAGAACCCTTGCTCGATCCGGGACACTGGAGAGTGGCTGGAAGGGCTCGGGGCCAGCCTCTATGATCGGCACACTTTCCGGCACGGACAGGCACGGACACAGATCGAGTGCACTGCGGGAGCGAGCGGTGAGCGGAACGTCCGAAGGGCCGACGCCCGCGGCAGACCTCGACCGGTCAGCCGTCACAGACAGTGACCACACCACCTATCACCGTGTCTTCGCGGCCGCCCCCCTCGCCATGGCCGTCGTGGACCGCGCGGGACTCGTCGTCCGTGCCAACGCGGCCTTCGGGGAGCTGCTCGGCACCGCCACGGACACCCTCACCGGCCGGGTCGCCGCCGATCTGGTGGACCTGGCCTCCGACACCCGCAGCTGGCACGCCTACCGCGAGGTCCTGCGCGGCCGGCAGGCCCGGCTGCGCTGCACCCGCCGGCTGAAGCACCCCGAGGGGCACTCGGTGTGGGTGCAGGTCACCGTGGCCCCGCTGAGCGGCGAACCCGGGGTCCTGCTGTCGGTCGCCGATGTCAGCGCCCGCCGGGAACTCCAGGCGCGGCTACGGCACTTGCAGATGCACGACCCGGTGACCCGGCTGCCCAACCGCACCCTGTTCTTCGAGCGCCTGTCGGCCGCGCTGGAGGCGGAGTCGTACGAGGAGAGCGGCACCGGCCGGATCGGCCTGTGCTATCTGGACCTCGACGGGTTCAAGGCCGTCAACGACACCCTCGGCCACCGGGTCGGCGACCGGCTGCTCGCGGCCGTCGCCGAGCGGCTGACCCGGGTCGCCGACGAGGCCGGGTACGCCCGCGCCGCGACTCCCCTGGTGGCCCGGCTCGGCGGTGACGAGTTCGCGCTGCTCGTGGAGGACTCCACCGGCACCGAACAGCTCGCGGATCTCGCCGAGTCGGCGCTCAAGGCCCTGGAGGACCCCTTCGACCTGTCGGGCCAGCGGCTGTCCCTGACCGCCTCCATCGGCGTCGTGGAGCGCCACGCGGCCGGTACGACGGCCACCGGTCTGATGCAGGCCGCGGACACGACCCTGTACTGGGCGAAGGCCGACGGCAAGGGCCGCTGGACCCTGTTCGACCCCGAGCGCAACGCGCACCGGATGACCCGTCAGGCCCTGTCCTCCACCTTGCGCCCCGCCATCGAGCGTGGCGAATTCGCCCTCGAATACCAGCCGTTGGTCGGCATGGAGGACGGCCGACTGTCCGGGGTCGAGGCGCTGGTGCGCTGGCATCACCCGCAGTTCGGCACGCTGACGCCGAATCGGTTCATCGGGCTGGCCGAGGAGGACGGCTCGATCGTGCAGCTCGGCCGCTGGGCGCTGCGCACCGCCTGCCGGCAGGCCCGCCGCTGGCAGCTGGCCCACCCCGGCGAGCCGCCCATCTTCGTCAGCGTCAACGTGGCCGTACGGCAGGTGTGGGACTCGGACCTGGTGGCCGACGTGGCCGAGGTGCTCGCCGAGACCGGCCTGGCCCCGCACCTGCTCCAGCTGGAGCTGACCGAGTCGGCGGTGATGGGCTCGGCCGGCCGCCCGCTCCAGGCCCTGCAGGCCCTCAGCGACATGGGTGTGCGCATCGCCATCGACGACTTCGGCACCGGCTACTCCAACCTCGCCTACCTCAGCCGCCTGCCCGTCTCCACACTGAAGCTGGACGGTTCCTTCGTGCGCGGCTTCCAGTACGAGGGCGAGCAGAAGGCGATCGCGCCGAACCCGGCGGACGAGGTCATCGTCGAGGCGATGATCCAGCTGGCCCACCGCCTGGGCATCACCGTCACCGCCGAGTGCGTGGAGACCTCCGCCCAGGCCACCCGGCTGCGCCGCATCGGCTGCGACACCGGCCAGGGCTGGCTGTACTCCCGCCCGGTGCCGCCGGATCGTATCTCCGAGCTGCTCGGCGAGCAGACCTACGCGGTCGGCAAGCCGTAGGCGTCCGCGATCAACTCGTAGGAACGCAGCCGCAGTTCACCGCGGTGGGCGTGGCTGACCAGCATCAGCTCGTCGGCGCCGGTGCGCTTTTGCAGATCATCCAGGCCGGAGCGGACCTCGTCGGCGGTGCCGTGCACGATGTTGGCCGTCCAGGAGGTGATGAACTCCTCCTCCATCGGGCTGAACTCGTGCTGCTCGGCCTCGGCCGGGTCGGGGAAGAGGCCGGGGCGGCCGGTGCGCAGCCGGAGCATGTTCAGGGCCATCGCCCGGGTCTGGCGGCCGGCCTCGCGCGGGTCGTCCGTGGCGAGGGCGGAGACGCCGATGAGAGCGTACGGCTCGTCGAGGACCGCGGAGGGGCGGAACGTCTGCCGGTACAGGTCGAGGGCCGGGATGGTGTTCTGCGCGGAGAAGTGGTGCGCGAAAGCGAACGGCAGGCCCAGCATCCCGGCGAGGCGGGCGCTGAAGCCGGAAGAGCCGAGCAGCCAGACCGGCGGGCGGTGCGGGGACTGGACGCCACCCGGGCTGGTCGCCTGCACCGGCCCGGGGATGGCATGAATACGGCGGTACGGATGCCCGTCGGGGAAGTCGTCGTCCAGGAAGCGGATGAGCTCGGCGAGCTGCTGCGGGAAGTCGTCGGCGCCCTCGTTGAGCGTCTCGCTACGGCGCAGGGCCGCGGCCGTGGCCCCGTCCGTGCCCGGCGCCCGCCCGAGCCCCAGGTCCACCCGGCCCGGCGCCATCGCCTCCAGCGTCCCGAACTGCTCGGCGATCACCAGCGGGGCGTGATTGGGCAGCATCACACCACCCGAGCCGAGCCGGATGCGGTCGGTGTGGGCGGCGAGGTGGGCGAGGATCACGGCGGGCGAGGAGGAGGCGACCCCCGGCATGGAGTGGTGCTCGGCCACCCAGTACCGGTGGAACCCGCGGGCCTCCGTGAACTTGGCCAGCGCCACACTGGTGCGCAGGGCGTCACCGGCGGTACTGCCCGCGCCGACGGTCACCAGGTCCAGTACGGAGAGGGGGACGGGGGCGGTGCCGAGCGTCGCACCCCGGATCTCGTCTGCCTCGTCTGCCGACACGGTGTGGCCTCCTGATTGTGGCGTGGGCTGTCCTCGCCTTCGGCTAACAGGAGGCTGTCTCCGCTTATTCCTCGCCGAGCCGTCGGAGCCGAGCGTCAGACCTGCACGATCGGCTCCCGCGTGAACAGTGCCCCCAGCCTCGGCGCGTTCACCCGCCGGTCGGCCAGCCGCAGGCCCTCCCACACCGTCACCTGGTTGGCCGTGAGCACCCGCTTGCCCAGCTCCTTCTCCAGCAGCGGAAGGTGTGCGGCCGTGTGCAGGGCCGTGTCCGGGAGCAGTACCGCCTCCGCGTCCGGAGTGTCGGCGGCCCGCGCCAGCGCCAGCACCTCCGCCTCCCCCCACGTGCCGACCTCCGCCGCCGTGACGATCCCCGACGAGCGCACCCCGGTCACCTCCAGGCCGCCAGCCCGCAGGAAGTCGGCGAACAGTGCGGCCACGTCGTCCGGGTAGGTCGCGCCGACGGCGACCCGGCGTACCCCGATCTCCTGGGCCGCGTGCACGAAGGCGAACGACGTCGAGGAGGCGGGCATGCCGGCCAGCCGGGCCAGGGTGCGCACCTGGTCCCGGGCGCCCTCCCAGCCGTGCACGAAGCTGCCGCTGGTGCACGCCCACACCACCGTCTCCGCGCCCGTGAGCCGCAGCTCGGCCACCCCGGCCGCGAGCCGCCGCTCGGAGCCCATCTCGCGCAGCGCGTCCACCCGGTGCGCGTCCTCGCCGATGTCGGTGTGGACCAGGTCCAGCCGGATGTCGCTGCCGAGGAGCTGCTCGATGCGCGGGTAGTCGTCCTCGCCGGAGTGGCCCGGGTAGAGGAATCCGAGTGCGGTCATGACGCCCCTTCTTGGTGCTCCTGCTGTTCTTCCGGCAGTACGGGGGGCCAGACGCGCGCCGACTCGTCGAGCAGCGCCTGATAGGGCCCCACGGCTCGGGTACCCAGCCTGCGCAGCGCCGCCCACATCGTGACCTGGTTGGCGGACAGCACCGGGATGCGCAGCTCGGCCTCCAGCTGGGGGATCACGTCGTACGTCGGCAGATTGGTGCAGGAGATGAACAGCGCGTCGGCGGCGCCGGGCCGGACCGCCTGCCGGGCCATGGCGACGACGTCCCGGTACGGCACCCGCCAGATCTCCCGGGTCAGCCCCATGAAGGCGCACCCGGTCACCTGCACGCCGGCCTCGGCGACGTACTCCTCCAGCACCCGGGTCACGGACACGGTGTACGGCGTGACCAGCGCGACCCGGCGTACGCCCAGCTCGGTCAGCGCCTCCAGCAGCGCGCCGGAGGTCGTCACCGCGGCCGGTGCGCCCGCGAGGCTCATCGCCGCGCACATCGCCCGCTCCCCGGCGATCCCGCCGACGAAGCTGCCGGAGGTGCAGGCGTAGCCGATGACCTCGGGGGCGACGGCGGTCAGGGCGCGGACCGCGTCGCCGAGGGTCTCGTGCTCGCTGACCAGCCGGGCCAGGTCCAGGCTCACCTCGACCGGCACGAACGGGGTGCGGGTCAGATGCAGCGACACCTCGTCCGGGACCCAGCGCCACAGCTCTCGGTCGAGGGCGAAGTCAAAAGGGGCTACGACCCCCACACCGCGCTGCGGGCGGGGTCCGCCGAGAAAGGAGACGTCCATGACAGGCACCGCCTCACGCGGAGAAGGAGAGGAGAACGAGGGGCAAGGGATGGCGTGTACGCCCGTGTTGACGAAGGTAGGTTCGGGTGCGAGCGTGGTCAATCCACGGATAATCCACGCATGTCAGACGCTTGAGCCACGCATGCCAGACGCTTGATCACGCATGTCGGACGCTTGAGCCGCGCATGCCGGTCGCTTGATCACGCATGTCGGACGACGCCCGGAGCCGCCCCGTATGACGACCCTTCCCACGCTCCTCGTCCTGGATGCCGAACCGCCGCCCCGGCTCGGCCGCCTCACCGGCCGGGCCCGGATCGTCCGCACGGACGCGGCGCGCCTGGCCGAGCGGCTGCCCGCGGCGGACGTCCTGCTGGTCTGGGACTTCACCTCGCACGCGGTGCGCGAGGCCTGGCCGGGCGACGGGCCCAGGCCGCGCTGGGTGCACACGGCGAGCGCGGGCGTGGACCATCTGATGTGCCCGGAGCTGGCCGCGTCCGACACGGTGGTGACCAACGCGCGCGGGATCTTCGACGCGGCGATCGCCGAGTACGTGGCGGCCCTGGTGCTGGCGGTCGCCAAGGATCTGCCGCGCACGCTGGAGCACCAGCGGCAGCGGGCCTGGCGGCACCGCGAGAGCCGGCGGGTGGCGGGCACGCGCGCGTGCGTGGTCGGCTCGGGTCCGATCGGCCGGGCGATCGTACGGACCCTGCGGGCGCTCGGCGTGACGACGGCCCTGGTGGGACGGGAAGCGCGGACCGGCGTCCACGGCCCGGCCGACCTGGACCGGCTGCTCTCCCGCGCGGACTGGGTGATCGCGGCGGCACCGCTCACCGAGCAGACGTACCGCATGTTCGACAGCCACCGGTTCGACGTGATGCAGCCGTCCGCGTTCTTCGTGAACGTCGGCCGCGGTCAGCTCGTCGACGAGGACGCCCTCGCCCACGCCCTGACCCGGCGCTGGATAGCGGGCGCCGCGCTGGACGTCTTCACCACCGAGCCCCTCCCCGAGGACAGCCCCCTGTGGAATCTGCCCGGTCTGATCGTCTCCCCGCACATGAGCGGCGACACGGTCGGCTGGCGGGACGAACTGGGTGAGCAGTTCGTGGAGTTGTACGAGCGGTGGGCGGCGGGCAGACCTCTGGTGAACGTGGTCGACAAGAAACGCGGCTACGTCCCCGGTCACTGACACCTCTGGGAGGGTGCATGCAGCTCACCGACCTGACCGCCGTTCAGCTCATCGAGGGGTACCGCAAGGGCGAGTTCAGTCCGGTGGAGGCGACCGAACAGACGCTGGAACGGGCCCGGCGGATCCAGCCGGAGGTGAACGCGTTCGTGCGGCTCACCGAGGAGGACGCGCGGGCGCGGGCGCGGGAGTCGGCGGAACGCTGGCGGCGCGGTGAGCCGGCGGGCCTGCTGGACGGGGTGCCGGTGACGGTGAAGGACATCCTTCTGCTGGCCGGCCACCCGACCTTGCGCGGCTCCTGGACCGTGTCCGAATCCGGGAGTTGGGCGGAGGACGCCCCGTCGGTGGCGCGGCTGCGCGAGCACGGCGCGGTGTTCCTGGGCAAGACCACGACCCCCGAGTTCGGCTGGAAGGGCGTCACGGACTCCCCGCTGTCCGGGATCACCCGCAACCCGCACGACCCCTCCCGCACCGCCGGCGGCTCCAGCGGGGGCAGCGCGGCGGCCGTCGCGCTCGGCGCGGGCCCGCTGTCGCTGGGCACGGACGGCGGCGGCAGCATCCGGATCCCGGCCGCGTTCTGCGGGATCTTCGGACTGAAACCGACGTACGGCAGGGTGCCGCTGTACCCGGCGAGCGCGTTCGGCACCCTCTCCCACGCGGGCCCGATGACCCGGGACGCGGCCGACGCGGCCCTGCTGCTCGACGTGATCGGCGCCCCGGACGCCCGCGACTGGTCAGCCCTGCCACCCGCGCCGGGCTCCTTCACGGAGGCTCTGCGGGGAGGCGTGCGGGGCCTGCGGGTGGCGTACTCCCCGTCCCTGGGCGGCCAGGTGGCGGTCCAGCCCGCGGTCGCGGCGGCGGTACGGCGGACCGTGGCGTCCCTCGCCGACCTCGGCGCGTACGTCGAGGAGGCCGACCCCGACTTCAGTGAACCGGTGGAGGCGTTCCACACCCTGTGGTTCAGCGGCGCGGCCCGGCTCACCCAGCGCTTCTCCCCACGCAAACGGCAGCTGCTGGACCCGGGTTTGCGGGAGATCTGCGTGCAGGGCGCCCGGTACAGCGCGCTGGACTATCTGGCCGCGGTGGACGTCCGCATGGACCTCGGGCGCCGGATGGGCCGCTTCCACGAGACGTACGACGTGCTGGTGACGCCGACCCTGCCGGTGACGGCGTTCGAGGCGGGCCTGGAGGTGCCCAGGGGCTCGGCCCACCACCGCTGGACCGGCTGGACCCCGTTCACCTACCCCTTCAACCTGACCCAGCAGCCCGCAGCCACCGTCCCGGTGGGGACGGACGAGGACGGGCTGCCGGTGGGGATGCAGCTCGTCGCGGCCCGGCACCGGGACGACCTGGTGCTGCGAGCGGCGCATGCGCTGTACGAGGCGGGGGTGGTGGCTGCGCCGGCGGTCACCACGGTCGCAAGGTCGTAGCGTCTCACCTCTCGCCGGAGCGGACATCCCTGTGACTGCGGAAATCTGCGCATCTTCGAGTGCGCCATCGGGGACGGATCCGAACTGTGCCCCGTCCTCCCTCATGGCGTTGGGCAGTCAGGACGTCGGGCACCGTGACGCAGTTCACAGGGAAAGGGTGACAGGGTGTTGTCGCGGGTAGCTGCGACGGTCGACGCATGACGATCACAGATGAGGACTGCCTCGCCGAGACCCTGACATTCAACGCCCAGTTCGAGGCTGCTGCCGCGAGCCGTCCACCTCGTGGGCAAGCGCCGAATGCGGACGTGCTGGCGCTTCTGCGGCGCAACCGGCTCGGTGGCGACACGCCACCCGTGCGACTGCCGCAGGGCCAGGACCGCGTCGTCGCGGGCGGGGTGAAGGTCCGGGCGTTCGTGCCGGATCACGTCGACGGCGTGTACCTGCACATACACGGCGGCGGCTGGGCGTTCGGCTCTGCGGACGGACAGGACGAGAAGCTGTGGCGGCTTGCCGTGGAAGCCCGGCTGGCCGTGATGAGCGTGGACTACCGCCTGGCGCCGGAGCACCCGTTCCCCGCCGGACCCGACGACTGCGAAGCGGCTGCACGGTGGCTGGTGGACCACACAGAGGCCGAGTTCGGTACTGGGCGGCTGCTGATCGGTGGCGAGTCGGCCGGTGCCCACCTGAGCGTCCTGACCCTGCTGCGGCTTCGCGACCGGCACGGCATCACCGGCACGTTCCGCGCGGCCCACCTGGCCTTCGGCCCGTACGACCTGTCGATGACACCGAGCCAGCGGCTGTTCGGCTCTCGGCGGTTGCTGAGCAACTCCGACTCGCTGCAAGGAAGTTACGAGCTCTTCACGCCGGGAATGGGTCCGGAGGAGCGCCGCGACCCGGAGGTCTCGCCCCTGTACGCCGATCTGACCGGCCTGCCGTCCGCCCGGATCGTCGTCGGCACTCAAGATCCGCTGCTGGACGACTCGCTCTTCCTGGCCCAGCGATGGCAGGCGGCCGGGGCGCCCGTGCACCTTGGCGTCGTCGCAGGCGCGATGCACGGCTTCACCCTGTTCCCGTCGACCATCACCGCACGCGAACAGCAGCGGGAGCGGGACTTCCTGGCCGGCGCGTGACGGTAGCGTCGGCCCCATGAACCGCACTCCTCGGCTCTACGCACTGGTGGAAGAGTTGCGCGCGGTGGCGCCGCGATCGTTGACGGTCGCTGTGCTCGCCGCGCGGTTCGAGGTGAGCACGCGCACGGTGCAGCGCGATCTCCAGGCGCTGATGGAGGCGGGTGTCCCGGTGCGCACCACAACCGGGCGGGGCGGCTGGTCGATCGACCCTGCGATGACCCTCCCGCCGATCCGCTTCACCGCCGAAGAGGCCGCGGCGCTGGTCGCCGCGCTCGCCGTGGCCGACGCCTCCGCCCCCTACGCCGGCGCGGTCCGTACGGCGTCCCAGAAGATCGCGGCTTCGATGACCGGCCCCGCCTCGACGGCGGCCCAGCAACTCGCCGCCCGGATCGTCGCGCTGCCGACGCGGACCGTGGAATCGGTCCGGACCGCGGTGGAGCAGGCTCTCACGGACAGCACGGTGCTGCGGCTGTCCTACGTCGACGCGGCCGGGCAGGAGAGCGACCGCGCCGTTGAACCGGCTGGGCTGCTCACCGCCGGCGGCAAGTGGTACCTCATCGCCTGGTGCCGCACGCGGCAGGCCGGTCGAGGCTTCCGGCTGGACCGAATCACCGCGGCGGCTCCGACCGGTGAGCAGGCGCGACCTCATGACCTGGCCGACCTGCTGCTCGGCTCGGCCGCCGCCGGCGCGGTGCAGCCGATCGCGCTGGCTTCACTGATACCCCCGCCATGACCATCGGAACTACTCGTCCAGAGCGTCCAGAGGTGGAGGTGTCCGTCCGGGGCCGTGTGCCTGACGAGCTGCTCGGTGGGGGTGGCCTCGATGGTGAACCATGCGCGGCGGGGGCTGCGCAGGGTAAGACCCTCACCCCCGCCGAAACCCCAGCCTCTCCCCCTCCGCCCCCCTCCGCCACAGGTCGTTGCACGCCTCCGCCATCCCCTCCAGCCCCTCCACCACCTGGCCCCAGACGATGCCGGGCACCCACCCCACATCCCCGTTCAGCAGCAGGTTGTTGCGTTCGTAGAACAGGGCCAGGTCGACCACCGTCGTACCCGGGCGGACCTCGCGGTCGTAGCCGTAGGCCCTGGTGCCCAGTTCGGCGCCCGTGAAGGAGAAGTAACAGAGGTCGCCGGGAATCGGGGTGACCGTCGGGTTCTCCAGTGGGGGTTCCGTGGAGGCGAACGGCGGGAAGAGGGCGTAGATCTCGTTGCGGGCGTATTTGGCGTGGTAGACGTCGCCCGACAGCGGCAGGGCTTCCCATACCGCTTCGCAGGTCAGGGGCGCTCGGTCGGTCAGGAGGCGGGCTGTGCAGTGCACGTTCCGCTGGTCGAGTGAGACGGTGACGAAGCGATCGGCCATGCAATCCAGGGTGCATAGGCCGGGTGCGCTTGGGTAGCCGCGCCGCCATGGCTCCACCACTTGGGAACGACGTACACACAATCCGGTCGGGACACAGACGCAGCCGACGGTCCGTGCTCGGCGGTCTCGCGGCGCTCGGGGCGCTGGGGGCGGCCGGGTGCACGCGGGTGGCCGCCGCGTCCGGCACAAAGGGCGGTGACCTGCTCGAACGGCTCCGGGCGCAGGGGGTCGTACGGCTCGGGATAGCCGGGGAGATCCCCTTCGGGTACATCGACAAGGACGGGCATCTCACCGGGGAGGCGCCCGAGCTGGCGAAGGTCGTCTTCAAGCGGCTCGGCGTCGACAAAGTGCAACCTGTGCCTACCGAGTTCGGGTCGCTGATTCCTGGGCTGAACTCGCAGCAGTTCGATGTCGTGGCCGCCGGGATGTACGTCAATCCCGAGCGCTGCCAGCAGGTGATCTTCGCGGATCCGGACTACCAGATGCTCGATTCGTTCATCGTGCGCAAGGGCAATCCGCTCGGCCTGCACAGTTACAAGGACGTCGTCGCGAAGAAGGCCAAGTTCGCCACCGGCACCGGATACGCCGAGATCGAGTACGCCGTCGAGGCCGGGTACAAGCAGGGCGACATCCTCATCGTCCCGGACCAGGTGGCCGGGCTGAACGCCGTGGAGGCCGGGCGCGTCGACGTCTTCGCCGGTACGGCGCTCACCACCCGCGAGGTCGTGAAGAAGTCCGGCAAGGCGGAGGCCACGCCGGCGTTCGCGCCGCTGGTCAAGGGCAAGCCGCATGTCGACGGCGGGGCGTTCGCGTTCCGGCCGGCCGAGACCCGGCTGCGGGACGCGTTCAACGTCGAGCTGCACAAGCTGAAGAAGAGCGGGGAGCTGTTCCGGATCCTTCGGCCCTTCGGTTTCACCCAGGCCGAGATGACCGACCTCACCGCGAAGGAGCTGTGCGGCGGATGACCACGGGACTGTGGGAACTCGTACTGAAGGGTGTCTGGACCACCGTCCAGCTGCTCGTGTTCAGCGCACTGCTCGCGACGGCCGTCTCGTTCGTCGTCGGCATCGCTCGGACGCACCGGCTCTGGATCGTGCGTTTCGTGGCCGGTTTCTACACCGAGGTGTTCCGCGGCACCTCGGCGCTGGTGATGATCTTCTGGGTGTTCTTCGTGCTGCCGATCGCCTTCGGCTGGCAGCTGGTGCCGCTGTGGGCGGGCACGCTGGCGCTCGGGCTGACGTACGGCGCGTACGGCTCGGAGATCGTGCGCGGGGCCTTGCAGGCCGTCGACCCGGCGCAGAAGGAGGGCGGGATCGCGCTCAGTTTCACGCCGGCGCAGCGGCTCCGGCTGATCGTGCTGCCGCAGGCCGTGCCGGAGATGATCCCCTCCTTCTGCAATCTGCTGATCGAGCTGCTCAAGGGCACCGCGCTGGTGTCGGTCATGGGCATGGGCGATCTGACGTTCAGCGCCAATCTGGTGCGGCTCGCGTTGCAGCGGAGCGCCGAGATCTACACGTACGTGCTGCTGATCTACTTCGCGATCGCCTTCGTGCTCACCCGGCTGATGCGCGCCCTGGAGAAGCGGCTGAAGGCCGGGGTCGGCAAGGGCCCCGCCACCGAGTCGGCGGCGCGTGAGCTCAAGCGCGCGCAGACGACCGGAGTGGGGGGTGGTGTCGCGTGAAGTGGGACTGGAACGCCGTGAGCGACTTCATGCCGCAGTTCTGGCAGGGGTTGCTCGTCACCCTGGAGGCGGTGGCCCTGGGCTCGCTGCTCTCCTTCACCCTCGGTCTGGTCTGGACCCTGCTGATGCGGACGCCGAGCCGGTGGGTGCGCTGGCCGGTCGGGGTGGTCACGGAGTTCGTGCGCAACACCCCGCTGCTGGTCCAGCTGTTCTTCCTGTTCTACGTGCTGCCCGAGTGGGGGCTGACCTTCTCGGCCCTCGCCACCGGCGTCTTCGCGATCGGCCTGCACTACTCGACGTACACGATGCAGGTCTACCGCGCCGGCATCGAGGCGGTGCCCGTCGGTCAGTGGGAGGCGGCGACGGCGCTGAATCTGCCCCTGCGGCGGACCTGGACCGCGGTGATCCTGCCGCAGGCGATCCGCCGGGTGATTCCCGCGCTCGGCAACTACGTGATCTCCATGCTCAAGGACACCCCGATGCTGATGGTGATCACCGTGCTGGACATGCTCGGCCGCGCCCGGCTCTTCTCCCAGCAGCACTTCCAGTTCACCGAGCCCCTGACCGTGATCGGAGTGGCCTTCATCGTCATCTCCTACCTGGCCTCCCTTCTGCTGCGAGCCCTGGAGCGTCGCCTTGTCCGTTGAGCCCCGTACGAAGTCCCCCGCCACCGGCACCGCGCCGGGTGAGCTGATCCGCCTGGACCAGGTCACCAAGCGCTTCGGCGCGAACACCGTCCTGGACCACCTCGACTTCTCCGTCCAGTCCGGCAAGCACGTGACCCTGATCGGGCCCTCCGGCTCCGGCAAGACCACGATCCTCCGGCTGCTGATGACCCTCACCGAGCCGGACGAGGGCACGATCACCGTCGACGGGGAGCCGCTGTTCCCGGCGCCGGAGAAGCAGGTCCGGGAGGTCCGCAAGAAGATCGGGATGGTGTTCCAGCAGTTCAACCTGTTCCCGAACATGAGCGTGCTGCGCAACATCACCGAAGCGCCGGTGCAGGTCCTCGGCATGTCCAAGGACGAGGCCGAGGCGCGCGCCCGGGAGCTGCTGGAGCTGGTGGGGCTCACCGACAAGTGCGACGCGAAGCCGACCCGGCTGTCCGGCGGGCAGCAGCAGCGGGTCGCGATCGCCCGCGCGCTGGCGATGCGCCCGAAGGTGCTGCTGCTGGACGAGGTGACCTCCGCGCTCGACCCGGAGCTGGTCGCGGGCGTGCTCGATCTGCTCAGGGACATCGCCCGCAGCACCGACATCACGATGCTCTGTGTGACCCACGAGATGGGTTTCGCCCGGGACATCTCCGACCAGGTACTGATGTTCGACGGCGGCCGGATCATCGAGTCGGGCCCGCCGGAGCAGATCTTCGGCGACCCTGAGCAGGACCGCACCCGGGAATTCCTCGGCGCAGTCCTCTGATGGTGCCCCTGGCATATGCCAGGGGGTTAGCACCCAGTTGGGAGAGGGATACGCGGACCACAATCTTGCCAACACCCTCTCCCCAACGGCTCCCTGCTCGATATCGTGGTAGGGATTCCGCGGCCACCGACAGGCGAGCGCAGGGGGAACACCGTGGCGCTGATGCACGAGCCGACCGCCCCGTACCACTCCGCCCAGGACGCGTTGCGCGTGCTGGAGACCGTGGCCCGCCACTCCGCCGGTGTCACCGACACCGAGCTGGCCCGCCTCACCGGTCTCGGCACCGAGCGGCTGACGGCACTGCTGCGCATGCTGCGCCGCGAGGGCTACGTCGAGCAGATCACCGACGGGGCGTACGTCACCGGAGACACCCTGCGCCGGCTCACCTCGGCGCACGACCGCGAGCGGGCCCTGCGCGAAAAGCTCCAGCACACCCTGGACCGGCTGCGCGACTCGGTCGGCGCGGCGGTCTACATCAGCCGGTACGTCGACGGCGAGGTCAGGGTCACCCAGTACGCCGCCGGACCGGGCACCCCGGCGGTGAACGAGTGGGTGGACTTCCGCTACTCCGCGCACGCCACGGCCGTGGGCAAGAGTCTGCTGACCCAGCTCGACCACAACGCCCGCCGGGACCACCTCTCCCGGCACAAGATGGCCCGCCTCACCTCGCGCACCATCACCAGCGACAAGCTGCTGCTCTCCCGCCTGGAGTCCCAGCCGCCGACGGTGCCGGTGCTCGACCTCCAGGAGTACGCGATCGGCACGGTCTGCGCGGCCGTCCCGATCACCGCGGGCTCCTCGGTCGGCTGCCTGGCGCTGTCGCTCCCGGTGGAGCACGCGCACCGGCTGAAGCAGGCCGCGGACGCGCTCAACCGCAGCGCGGCACCCGTCCTTCTCTCACTCACCCTCTAGGTGGTCACGAGCACCCCTCAGGACCAGGTAGTATTTTCTTCGTCGCCAGCCGCGGGAAACAAAAAACCGGCGGAGGGCGAGAGTCATGCGCCGCTAGCTCAGTTGGTTAGAGCAGCTGACTCTTAATCAGCGGGTCCGGGGTTCGAGTCCCTGGCGGCGCACGATGACGATGGCGACTCATGACCGCAAAAGGCGCGGTCCTGAGTCGTCATCGTCGTTTTTGCGCGGCTTCGCCGCGCGTTGTGGGGGCTCCGCCACCCACACCCCCTCTGCGGCACCCGAGGTCAGTCTCCGGTAGCCGGACTCCCCCGACGGCCGCCACCACACCGGATCGGCGCACACGTACCGTTCCCAGAGGCTGAGCGGGAGCTCTACGACGGCTCCCCCCGCCCCGAGCAGAAGGCGACCGTCAGGTCCCGCACCAGCGCCTTCCGCTCGTGGTCGTCGAGTTCGACCAGGCCCCGCACGGTCAGCCGGGTCACCGTGTCCTCCACCGAGTCGACGACCGAGTTCAGCACGTCGGCCCGCTGCCGGGCCTCCAGCTGGGCGATGCGGCGCCGGTGCATCGTGGCGGCGACCTCGGGGGCGTACTCCACCTGGACCGGCCGCACCGAGAACACCTCCAGGCCGACCGGGGCGGTCTCCGCCGCCACCAGCCGGGTCAGCGCGTCCCCGTCCCGCGTCCCGCCCGCGGGGTCCACCGGCACCCGGGCCAGTGCAGCCTCCACGCACTCGCGCAGGTACGTCTCGTGGTCGTCGATGCCGAGCAGCGCCCGTGCGGTGTCCCGCACCCGCCACACCACCAGTACGACCACCCGGAGCCCCAGCCCTTCCGGATCCACCGCCGGCATCGCCTCGCTGCGCCAGTGGCGCAGCCGGACGTCCACCCGGCTGCGCGGCACCAGCGGGTTCACCCAGAGCAGCCCGGTGCGCCGGACGGTCCCCCGGTAGCGGCCGAACAGGCCGAGCACCCAGGCTCGCCCCGTGCGCCCCCGGGTCAGCCCGCCGAAGCCGAGCGCCCCGAGCGCCCCGGCGCCGCCGTACGCTGCCCACTGCGCCGGGCCGAGGCCCTCGCCGGCCGACGCGGGCAGCCGCAGCGCCGCCAGCGCGAGCGGGGGCAGCAGCCCCGCCCACCACGAGGTGGCCGCACACCCGGCGACCGCGCACATCCCGGCGAGCACCCCGGCCGCCCCCGGCAGCACCCGCGCCGGGCGCTCGGCCAGCTCCGGGTCGACCTCCGGCAGCACCCGGCCGCACACGGGCGCCGAGCGCCGGCCGCGCGACTGCTCGCCGAGGCCGCCCTTCCGGAGGCCCACCACGGCGGGCTTGATCGGCACCTTCAAGGGGCTCACCGGGCCCATCGGGTCAACCGGGCTCACCGGGCCCATCGGGTCGACCGGGCTCAGCGGGTTCACCTGGTTCGCCGGGTCCGGGTCGCTGCGGAACAGCAGGTGGACGGGGATCTCGGTGGTCACCTCGTTCTGGATCAGCCGGGCCGACGGGCCGGCCGCGTCCACGGCGCCCTCCGGGGGCTCCTGGGATTCCTGTGGTGTGTGTGACGTGGTCGTACTCATGTGTGCCTCCAGCCTCCGCGCCGGTTGCGTCGTGAACGTGGGGGGACCTACAAGCCGGGCACGCCGTAGGCGGCCTTGGTCTTGCCGCCGGCCGCCGTGGCCGGGGTGACGCCCTTGTAGCGATAGGGGACGTACTTGTCGGTGTGGCTCCAGTAGGGGTAGGGCGTGGCCTGGCGGCGGGTGTGCGGGGGTGTCTGCTCGTAGACCGTGTAGTACGTGCGCGTGTAGTCGGTCCAGCCTCCGAAGATCACCACGTGGGAGCCCCGCTCGGGGTCGTCGGGGTTGTGGTAGAGCAGGATGTCGCCGGGTTCCAGCTCCTTCTTGGTGATCTTCACGCCGAACTGGCCGAGGCTGCCGGTCCACTCGTTGGTCCCGAGACCCCAGGCCATGGAGACATAGCCGGAGCAGTCCTGCCGGTAACCGTCGCTCCAGTAGGCGCTCATGCTGTACGGCACCTGCGCGGCCGCCCAGACCTTGGCCCGCTTGATGATCGCGGTGCGGGTGGTGGCGGGGAGCCGGACCGGACCGGACCCGGTCGGCCTGCCGCCCGGACCGTGCAGCGGGGTCTTGGTGCCCTGGGGGGTCGCGGGCTCGCCGTCCCCGGGGACGTGGGGACGCTGGACGGCGGGCCGGCCGGTGGTGAGGGCGGCGGCCGGGGTGGCCGCGCCGAGGACCGCGGACGCGGCGGCGACGACCACGAGACCGCGGACGGCCGGGCGGCGGGACAGCGCGCGGGTGCCCGGCTCGCCCAGCCGGCGCGCCTGGACGCAGCCCGGGCAGTCGCAGTCGCCCGCGGGGTCGAATTCCTCGAACACCGGAGCCGTCATGCGATCTGCCTCACATTCGGGGGAGATTTGTCCGCGAGTGTGCACGTTGATCATTTTTCCAACTGTCCAGCGGACCGCCACTTTGACGGTCCGAATGATGTACGCGGCCCCGATCGACCCTCCCGGCCACCCGGGGGTGGTCGGAAGCACCCCTCCAGGTCAGGTAGAGTTCTCTCTGTCAGCAGGCGCCGCTAGCTCAGTTGGTTAGAGCAGCTGACTCTTAATCAGCGGGTCCGGGGTTCGAGTCCCTGGCGGCGCACGATGACGATGGCGAGCCACGTCCGCAAAAAGCGCGGACCTGGCTCGCCATCTCTGTTATTGCGCGGCTCCGCCGCGCCTTGTGGGGGCTCCGCTACCCACACCCCCTACCGAAAGGCCCCTCGCGAAAGCGGGGGGCCTTTCGCATGCCCCGAATGGCCGACGCCCGCCTCTCCACCACCGGCGCACCCCGGCTCCCCGAGAGCACCGGCGCACCCCATTCTCCCGAGCCCCACACGCGCCCCAATGAAGGGGTTTGACCGGTAAACACCAGGTTTCCATGCTTGCGATCATGCGGAGCGGCGTAGAACCCTGGATGTCCAAGCTGCCGCCGATTGGCGGCAGTTGGGGGGAATTAGACAGACACGCGAGGACTCGCGTGTGGGGGGAATGACTCATGACG
Source organism: Streptomyces camelliae (assembly GCF_027625935.1). Classification (NCBI taxonomy): domain Bacteria; kingdom Bacillati; phylum Actinomycetota; class Actinomycetes; order Kitasatosporales; family Streptomycetaceae; genus Streptomyces; species Streptomyces camelliae. The sequence continues at coordinate 5,796,624 of NZ_CP115300.1, read as the reverse complement.
TCGACGCCGACGGGCGCCGGGCACAGCCACGACCAGTCACCGTACGCACACGACCGATCACAGACGTTGCACCTGAGGGTGCTGGGGCATCGGACCGCCAGGAAGAACCTGCCCAGATACGACTACGAGCACTACAGCCGGCTCGCGGGCCCGCTCACCCAGCCCGATCCGACGAAGCCGTACCGGGTGCGGTACCGGTCGCTGCTGTCGCAGGAACCGCATCGCCTGCGCGCCGCGCTCATGCTGGGCGCGGCCCCGGTCCTCTCCCTCGTGCTGCTGTTCTGGCTGCTGCGTCCGGAGCACTGGACCGCACGCGACCATCCGGCCTACGCCTTCCTGCCGGCCCTCGACACGGTCATGCTCGTCTCGATCGGTCTGATCGAGTTCTTCCGCTGCATGAACGTGCTGTCCAACGCGCACGCCACCCTGGTCGCCCGCGACCCGGTCCCGGTGGTCCCGCAGACCGGTACCCGCGTCGCCTTCATCACCACCTTCGTGCCCGGCAAGGAGCCGCTGGAGATGGTGACGAAGACCCTTCAGGCGGCGGTGAAGCTGCGGCACCGGGGGCTGCTGCACGTGTGGCTGCTGGACGAGGGCGACGACCCGGCCGTCAGGGCGGTCTGCGCCCGGCTCGGGGTCCACCACTTCTCCCGCAAGGGCGTCGAGAGGTGGAACCGGCCCACGGGACCGCACCGCGCCAAAACCAAGCACGGCAACTACAACGCCTGGCTGGAGGCGCACGGCGACGGCTACGACTACTTCGCCTCCGTCGACACCGACCACGTCCCGCTGCCCAACTACCTGGAACGGATGCTCGGTTACTTCCGCGACCCGGACGTCGGCTTCGTCATCGGCCCGCAGGTCTACGGCAACTACGACACGTTCGTCACCAAGGCCGCCGAGTCCCAGCAGTTCCTCTTCCACGCCCTGATCCAGCGCGCCGGCAACCGCTACGGCGCCCCGATGTTCGTCGGCACCTCCAACGCCGTACGGATCAGCGCCATCAAGCAGATCGGCGGGCTCTACGACTCGATCACCGAGGACATGGCGACCGGGTTCGAGATGCACCGCGCCAGAAACCCCGCCACGGGCCGGAAGTGGAGGTCCGTCTACACCCCGGACGTGCTCGCCGTCGGCGAGGGCCCGGCTGCCTGGACGGACTTCTTCACCCAGCAGCTGCGCTGGTCCCGGGGCACGTACGAGACGATCCTCAAGCAGTACTGGAAGGGCCTGTTCACCCTGGGACCGGGCAAGCTCTTCAACTACACCATGATGATCATCTTCTACCCGATGTCCGCCCTCAACTGGATCCTCGCCGCGCTGAGCTGCGCGCTGTTCCTGGGCCTGGGCGCGTCGGGGGTGAACATCGACCCGACGGTGTGGCTGATGCTGTACGGCAACGCCTCCGCGCTCCAGATCGGGCTGTACATCTGGAACCGGCGGCACAATGTCTCCCCGCACGAGCCGGAGGGGTCGGGCGGTGTGGCGGGCATGGTGATGTCCGCGCTGTCCGCGCCGGTCTACGCCCGCTCGCTCATGGACGCCGTACTGCGCCGCAAGAGCAGGTTCGTGGTGACGCCGAAGGGTGAATCGGCCAGCCCCGACACGCTGTTCGGGACCTTCCGCATCCACTGGTTCTTCATCCTGGTCTTCGGCGGCTCGCTCGGCGCCGGCTTCGCGCTCGGGCACTCCCACCCCGCGATGATCGTCTGGGGGAGCCTCGCGCTGCTGATCACCGCCTCGCCGATCCTCGCCTGGCGGTACACGCTGCGGCAGGAGAAACGGAAGGCGAAGCCGGGGGCGGTCGCCGAACCGCGCGACGCCGTGCCCGTGCCCATGCCCGTGCCCCAGCAGCGGCCCGCCTGGGCGGCCGGGGACAGCGAGCAGACCATGCGGATCGCCCTCGGCGGACTGGGGGGACGTGAGGAATGAAGGACCAGTCCGGCCGCCGTCGCGCCCGCCGGTTCGCGATCGGTACGGCGGTGGTACTCGCGCTGGCCGGGATGAACGGGCCGTGGGTCTACCGCTTCGGGACCGCCCAGTACCACCAGTACAAGATCAACAGACCCGAGTACAAGGCCGAGAACGGCCACTGGGACATCATCGAGTTCCCCAAGGAGTTCCGGCAGGACACCATCCACGCGAGCCTGCTGCGCACCGGGAAGATCCTGATGATCGCCGGCTCGGGCAACAACCAGGACAACTTCGACGCCAAGAAGTTCGACACCCGGATCTGGGACCCGGTCAAGGGCACGATCAAGAAAGTGCCCACCCCGGCCGACCTGTTCTGCACCGGGCACACCCAGCTCGGCAACGGCGACATCCTGATCGCCGGCGGCACCAAGCGGTACGAGAAGCTCAAGGGTGACGTCAAGAAGGCCGGCGGCGTCATGATCCTCTACAACGAGAACCCGGACAAGCCGATGACCCTGCCGGCGGGCACCCGGTTCACCGGCAGGCAGAACGGCAGGACGTTCGTCTCCCAGGACCCGGTGCTGATCCCCCGCGCGACGAAGGTCTTCGACAAGACCGGCAAGTGGCTGCGGAACAACCCCGGTTACGGCCGGGTCTACGTCGAGGCGCCGCGCGAGGGCAGCCAGTACGAGACCGGCACCCAGGACAACTACCGGATCCAGGGCCTGACCGGCGCCGACGAGCGCAACACCTACGGCATCGCGCAGAAACTCGCCCTCGACAAGAAGGACTTCGAGGGGATCAAGGACGCCTACGAGTTCGATCCGGTCGCCGAGCGGTACATCAAGGTCGACCCGATGAACGAGGCCCGCTGGTACCCGACGCTCACCACGCTGTCGGACGGGAAGATCCTCAGCGTCTCCGGGCTGGACGACATCGGTCAGCTGGTGCCGGGCAAGAACGAGATCTTCGACCCGGCGACGAAGAAGTGGACGTACACGAAGACGGTCCGGCAGTTCCCGACGTACCCGGCGCTGTTCCTGATGCAGAACGGGAAGATCTTCTACTCGGGGTCCAACGCGGGGTACGGGCCGGACGACGTGGGCCGGGATCCCGGTGTGTGGGACGTCGACACCAATGCCTTTGTGAAGCTGCCCGGGCTCAGTGATCCGAACATGATGGAGACCTCCGGGACGGTGTTGCTGCCTCCGGCGCAGGACGAGAAGTTCCTGGTGATCGGGGGTGGGGGTGTCGGTGAGTCGAAACTGTCGAGCAAGAAGACCCGGCTCATCGATCTGAAGGCCAAGAGCCCCCGGTTCGTGGACGGGCCCGAGCTGGCGAAGGGGACCCGGTATCCGCAGTCCTCGATCCTGCCCGACGACACCGTGCTGGTCTCGGGCGGCTCGCAGGACTACCGGGGGCGCGGCGACTCCAACATCCTCCAGGCGCGGCTCTACCACCCTGACAGCAACAGCTTCACCCGGGTCGCCGATCCGCTGGTGGGACGGAACTACCACTCCGGGTCGATCCTGCTGCCGGACGGGCGGGTGATGTTCTTCGGGTCCGACTCGCTGTACGGCGACAAGGCGAACACCAAGCCGGGGAAGTTCGAGCAGCGGATCGAGATCTACACCCCGCCGTATCTGTACCGGGGCTCACGGCCGTCGCTCGGCGGCGGTCCGCAGACCATCGCCCGGGGCGCGTCGGGGACCTTCACGTCGGAGCAGGCGGCCGGTATCAGGAAGGCGCGGCTGATCCGGCCGAGCGCTTCGACGCATGTGACGGATGTGGATCAGCGGTCGGTCGCGCTGGACTTCAAGGTGACCGGGGACAAGGTCACGGTGACGGTGCCGGGGAACCGGAATCTGGTGCCGTCCGGGTGGTACATGCTGTTCGTGGACGACGACCAGGGGACGCCGTCCATCGCTCAGTGGGTCAAGGTGCCGTGATTCACTTGCTGTTCCGGGCCAGGGCGAGTGCGTAACTCGCCCACCACGCCCCCGCCTTCGGCCCTCCCTTGCACGTCCCGTCGGACTCCCCCGGGCGCTTGACCCACAGGTAGGCGTCCACCAGGGGGTCCGACGTCCGCGTCGTCGGGGTTTCGCCCAGGGCGCGGCCCGGGGGGTTGCACCAGCGCTGGGAGGGGTCGCCGGAGGTGTCGGGGCCGTTGCCGTTTCTGCTGGTGTCGATGACGAAGTGCTTGCCGCCGACCTTCGCCGAGAGCTGTTTGCCGTAGGCGAGGGAGTCCTGGGTGGAGTAGAAGTTGGAGACGTTGACGGCGAAGCCGTCGGCCCGGTCGATGCCGGCCTGCTGGAGGGACTGGTAGATCTGGTCCGGCCGGCCCCAGCCGGCGTTGCCCGCGTCCAGGTAGACCTTGGTGTTCTGCAGGGACTTGAGCGTGGTGATCGCGCCCTTGAGGAGGTCGTAGCGCTCCTCGTGGAACGGGGCGGGCGTGCAGCCGTCCACGAGGTGCAGTACGGCGTCCGGTTCGAGGATCACGACGGCGCGGCGGTCCTGGATGCCCCGGGCCACGCCGTCGATCCAGGCGCGGTAGGTGTCGCCGTCGGCCGCGCCGCCCTGGGAGTACTGGCCGCAGTCGCGGTGCGGGATGTCGTAGAGGACGAGCAGGGCCGTGCGGTCGGCGTGCTGGGCGGCCTCGGTGAAGCCGCGGGCCTCCTGCTCCGGGTTCTCCGGGCCGATCCACTCCCCCACCGGCTGCTCGGCGATCTTCCGGATCTGTTCCGCGTCGGATGTCTTTCCGGCCTTGGTGTAGGCGGCGAGCTGACGGGCGGCGGTGCCGTCCGGGTTCACCCAGAACGGGTCGGCGGACTTGGGCTGTTGGGTGATCGGCGCACCCGGGTCGGCGTTCTTGCCGCCGCCCCCGCCCCCGCCGCCGCCTGCCGAGGAGCAGCCGGCGAGCAGCAGTGCCGCCCCCAGCACCGCCGCCGCGGACGCCCGCGCGGTCGGCCGGGCCCCCCTGTTGTCGTACATGCGATTCCCCCCTGGTCCCCCATGGGCGCACTGGTCATGGGCGCACTGGCCCGAATGCCGTCCCATGCTGGCATATCGGGACGGTTCGCCACGAGGTCGCGTGACGGGGCGCGCGGGGTCAGTACGCAGTGCGTGGTGCTCGTGGCTCAGGGCGTGGTTCGTGTGAGGTAGGCGGAGACGACCACGTTGGCGGTGTAGCTGTTGGTGGCGCGGTCGAAGCTGCCGCCGCAGGTGATCAGGCGGAGTTCGGCGCGGCCGGCCCGGTGGGGGCCGTAGGCCTGGCGGGCGTCGAAGTCGGTGCGGGGCAGCACGCGGACGTCGTCGACGGTGAACTCGGCGACCGTGCCGTCCGAGCGGACCACCCGGACCGTGGCGCCCGGGGTGAGCGTGCTGAGCTTGTAGAAGACGGCGGGCCGGGTCTCGGTGTCGACGTGCCCGACGAGGAGGGCGGCGCCCTGGGCGCCGGGTTTGGGGCCGGCGCCGTACCAGCCGACCACGCCCGGCTGGTCGAAGGGCGGCGGGTCGACGGCGCCCTGGGCGTCCAGGCCGCGGGTGACCACGGGTGCCTGGACGCCCAGCCGGGGGATGTCGAGGCGCTGGGGCACAGCGTCGGCGAGCGGCGCGGCCGGGCGGGGCAGCGGGGTGGGAGCGGTGCCGACGGCGAACACGTCACCGGTGCCCGGGCCGCCCGTGCGGTCCGGCAGGCCGGTGATCTCCCGCCCCCACAGCCACAGCCCGAACAGCAGCACCGCCCAGGCCAGGACGGTGAGCAGGCGCCCTGTGCCGGTGGTGGTGTGCGGGTGCTCGCGGTCGCCGGTCATACGGCCGGTCAGCGGGGGGTGCCGCTGTCGCGGCCGTTACGGCTCCGGTGGGCGCGGAGTCCGACGGCGAGCGCGGCGATCCCGGCCAGTCCGAGGCCGGTGAGCGTCTGGGCGGTGCCGGGTCCGGACTCGCTGGTGGCCACGGTGGCGAAATGCGTGGCCGTGCCACCGCCGCCCGCGTGGACGGGGGCAAAGGGCGAGGCCGCCGCGTCGGGCCGCGGGTCGGGCTGGTCCGCCGGACCGGTCCGCTGGTCCGTTCCCCGACCGCTTGCCGGGTCCGTGCCGTGGTCCGCGCCCCGGCCGGCTCCCTGGTCCGTTCCCCGACCGCTCGTCGAGTCCATCCCCCGGCCGGCTCCCTGGTCCGATCCGCGGCCGGTTGCCTGGTCCGTGCCCCGGCCACTCGCCGGGTCCATGCCGTGGTCCGCGCCCCGGCCGACTCCCTGGTCCATGCCCCGGCCGGCCCCGATGCCTCGGTCGGGGATCGTGAGCCTGCTGTTGAAGACGAAGTCGGCGCACGTGACCCGCACGTCGTAGGTGCCGGGTGCGAGGGAGGAGCGGACGCGGGTCTCGCCGGACAGGGTGCCCTGTCGGCCGGTGAGCCGGGCGTCGGCGACGAACGCGGTCGAGACGGCCGTGCCCTCGGGCCCGGAGCAGCCGTGGACCCGCAGGGACACATCGGTGCCGGGCGCCGGGGAGCCGGGGGTCACGTCGACCGAGCCGCCCTCGACGGCGTGGGCCGACGGTGTGAGCGCGGCGGCGGCCAGGATTCCGGTACAGAGAGTGAGGCGTAGTGAGCCCATCGTGAACCTCCAGTTATCTGGAGGCTCCCCCGCACCAGGCGCCCCCGCATCCTCGGAGGGCGCCCGATTGCTCCATTCGGGTGGGGAAAGGTTTGAAATTGCCTGGTCAGACGAGGTCGACCAGGTCCGCGATGGAGTCGACGACCTTCGACGGCCGGAAGGGGTGCTGGTCGACCTCGTCGGGCTGGGTGACCCCGCTGAGCACCAGGAACGTCCGCATGCCGGCCTCCAGGCCCGCGAGGACGTCGGTGTCCATGCGGTCGCCGATCATCGCGGAGGTCTCGGAGTGGGCGCCGATGGCGTTCAGGCCCGCCCGCATCATCAGCGGGTTGGGCTTGCCGACGAAGTACGGCTTCTTGCCGGTCGCGGCGGTGATCAGGGCGGCGACCGAGCCGGTGGCGGGCAGGTCGCCCTCGGTGGAGGGGCCGACGTTGTCCGGGTTGGTGGCGATGAACCGGGCGCCGTTGTTGATCAGCCGGACGGCCTTGGTCAGGGCCTCGAAGGAGTAGGTGCGGGTCTCGCCGAGGATCACGAAGTCGGGCTCGTGGTCGGTGAGGATGTAGCCGATGTCGTGCAGCGCGGTGGTCAGACCGGCCTCTCCGATGACGTAGGCGCTGCCGCCGGGCCGCTGGTCGTTCAGGAACTGGGCGGTGGCGAGAGCCGAGGTCCAGATGTTGTCCACCGGCACGTCCAGGCCCATCCGCCGCAGCCGGGCGTGCAGGTCGCGGGCGGTGTAGATGGAGTTGTTGGTGAGCACCAGGAAGGGCCGCCCGGACTCGCGCAGCTTCTTCAGAAAGGCGTCGGCGCCGGGGATCGGAACGCCCTCGTGGATCAGTACACCGTCCATGTCGGTGAGCCACGACTCGATCGGCTTGCGGTCTGCCATGTTGTGCGTCTCCTGGCGTACGTACGGTCACGGAAGCAGGGCGAGAAAGCTGGGGGGCGCCGGAACCACGGCGTACCGACGCCCCCAGCCTAATGTTCGATGGCCTGATCCTGACCCCGGTCTGCTCCAGGATTGTCCAGGTCAGTCAGCTGCCGGTGGCCGACTTCCAGTCCTCGACGTACGACGTCAGGTTCTTGTCGATGTCCGTCCAGTCGGGCTCGAAGAAGTCCACGCCGTCCATGAGCTTGGTGAGCGCGACGGCGTTGGCGTCGGTGGGCTTGACGTCCTGACGGGCGCTGAAGCCACCGCCGATCGCGCTGACCTCCTGCTGCTGCGTGCGCGCGAGCATGAAGTCGAGGAGTTTCCTGCCGTTCGCGCTGTGCGGGGCCTTGGTGACCAGGCCGGCCGCATAGGGCAGGGCGAAGGTGCTGGGCTTGCCGTCCTGGCCGGCCGGGAACCAGATGCCGAGGTCGGGCATTGTCTTGGACTGGGCGTAGTTCATCTGCACATCGCCGTTGGCGACGAGCAGCTCACCCTTGTCGACCTTGGGCGCGAGTTTGCCGGTGGAGGCGGACGGGCCGACGTTGTTGGCCTGGAGCTTCTTCAGATAGGCGAGGGCCTGCTCCTTGCCGCCGAAGTCGTGGACGGCCTTGATCAGTACGGCGGTGCCGTCGCCGGCGACGCCCGGTGTGGAGTACTGCAGCTTGTTCTTGTACGCCGGGTCGAGCAGCTCGGCCCAGGTCTTCGGGGCCTGCTTCAGCTTCTTCTTGTCGTAGACGAAGCAGAAGTAGTTGTCGACGACCGAGATCCAGGTGCCGTCAGCGGCCTTGTCGGCGCCGCTGACCTGGCCTGCGTCCTTCACCTCGTACTTCTGGAGCAGGCCTTTGGCGTCGGCCTGCTGGATGAACGGCGGCAGGGTGACCAGCACGTCGGCCTGCGGGTTGCTCTTCTCGCGGACGGCGCGCTGGACCATCTCGCCGGAGCCGCCCTCGACGTACTTGACCTTGATGCCGGTCTGCCGGGTGAAGTCGGCGAAGACCTTGTCGTACCAGCCGTCGCCGTTCTCCCCCTTCAGGCCGTCGGCGCTGTAGACGGTGACCTCCTTGGCGTCGGAGGCCGCGGAGGAGCCGCAGGCGGAGAGCGCGGGGGCGGCGAGCAGAGCGAGGGCTGTGGCGAGCGCGAGGCGGTTTCTGGGCATGGCGAGGCCAACTCCTGGCGTGATAAGGGGTGTTGGAGGAGGTGTCAGCGGTACGACGCCCGGGTGCGGACCCGGGAGACGGCGAACAGGACGAGCAGGGTCGCGGCCATCAGCACCACGGCCACGGCCGAGCCGGTGAACAGGGCGCCGCGGTCGGTGGCCGCGTAGATGAGGACGGGCAGCGGGGTCCAGTCGGGCGGGTACAGCATCATCGTGGCGCTCAGCTCGCCCATGGACAGGGCGAAGCAGAGGCCGGCGGCGGCGGTGAGGGAGGGCAGGAGCAGGGGGAGGCGCACCCGCCACAGGGCGTAGGCGGGGCGGGCGCCGAGGGAGGCGGCGGCCTGTTCGTAGGCCGGGTCGAGGCGGGTGATCGCGGCCGACACGGACTGATGGGCGAAGGCGGTGACCAGCACGGTGTGGGCGAGGATCACGATCCACCGGGTGCCGTTGAGCAGCATGGGCGGCTGGGAGAACGCCACCAGGACCGACAGGCCCACGACGACGGAGGGCACGGCGAGCGGCAGCACGAACAGGGCGTCCATGAGCCTGCGGTACCGCTTCGTCAGGGCCGCCCCGGCCAGCGCGGCCCAGGTGCCGAGGGTGAGAGCGAGCAGGCTGGCGGCGGTGGCGGTGAGCAGGCTGGTGGTGAGCGCCTGGAGGGCCTCGCCCCGGGTCGCCGCGCGGTAGTTGGCGGTGGTCAGCCCCGAGGGCAGGACGCCGGACCAGTGGGTGGCGAGGGAGGCGCCGAGGACGACGAGCAGGGGCAGGGCGAACAGCGGCAGGAAGAGGACGAGGAACACCGCCCATACGGCCCACCTGGCCCCGCGGCTATGCACCAGCACGACGGCTCACCACCCGGTAGAGGCCGTACAGGCCCACGGAGATCAGGACGTTGACGACGGCGACCACACACGCGCCCGGATAGTCGGACTCCAGGATCGCCTTGCTGTAGACGAGCATCGGCAGGGTGGTGACCCCCTTCGCGCCGGTGAACAGCACGATCCCGAACTCGTTGAGACAGAGCACCAGCACGAGGCTTCCGCCGGCCGCGAGCGCGGGCAGCGCCTCCGGCAGGATGATCCGGCGCACGATCCGGGGTGCCCGCGCGCCCAGCGAACTCGCCGCCTCCAGCTGGGCGGTGTCCAGCTGCGAGAACGCGGCGAGCAGGGGCCGCATCACGAACGGCGTGAAGTAGGTGACCTCCGCCAGCAGCACACCCCAGGAGGTGGTCAGGAACGGGAAGGAACCGATGATCCCCGTCGTGCCGTAGATGAACAGCAGCGCCAGCGTGATGAGGAAGGACGGGAAGGACAGGTACACGTCGATGAACCGCGCCACCGTCTTCGCGCCCGGGAACGGTACGAACGCGATGACCAGCGCCAGCAGAAAGCCGAGCACCAGACAGCCGGCGGTGGCGGCGAGGGCCAGCCATACGGTGGTCCACAGCGCGTTCCGGAACGCCTCGGAGGCGAAGACGTCGGCGTACGGCTGGAGCGAGGTGCCGCCTCTGTCGGGCCGGACGGACTGCTGGACGACGAGGGCGAGGGGATAGAGGAAGAAGAGGGCGAGGAGGGCCACCGGGGGCAGGGCCCACAGCAGACGCCTACGCATGGGTGACCCCGGCCGGCAGCAGCACCGCGTCGTCAGGGGCGAAGTACAGGCTCACGGACTCCCCGTGCGCGGGCGGGTCCTTCAGCTCGCGCACGTCCGCCATGACCGTGTGCCCGCCGACCTCGACGTACAGCCGGTGCGTGGCCCCGCGCCACTGGATCTCCCGTACGACACCGGTGAGCTGATTGGACCCGGGCCCCGGCCCCGGTCCCTGCCCGAGCCCGACGACATGCGGCCGTACGCACAGCGTGGCCCGCGCCCCCGCGACCGCGTGTGCCGTGTCGGTCGTCAGCTCGGTGCCCGCGAAGACGACTCCCCCGGACGCCACGGTCACCGGCAGCAGATTCGCACCGCCCACGAAAGACGCCGTGAACTCATCGGTGGGCGCCCGGTACAGCTCCCTCGGTGTGCCGCACGCGCGCAACCGCGCCTTGTCCATGACGGCGATCCGGTCGGCCAGGGTCAGCGCCTCGACCTGGTCGTGGGTGACGTACAGCATCGAGACGTCGGGCAACTCCCGGTGGATCCGGGTGAGTTCGGCCAGCATGTCCGACCGCAGCCGGGCGTCCAGTGCGGACAGGGGCTCGTCCAGGAGCAGGACGTCCGGCCGGATGGCGAGGGCGCGGGCGATGGCGACCCGCTGCTGCTGTCCGCCGGACAGCTCGCGCGGGTGGCGGCGGGCGTAGGCGGCCATGCCGGTCATCTCCAGCGCCTCGGCGACCCGTTGCCGTATCTCGCCCTTGGGCGTCTTGCGGGCCCGGAGCCCGAAGGCCACGTTCTCGTCCACCCGCATGTGCGGGAACAGCGCGTAGCTCTGCACCACCATGCCGATGCCGCGCCGGTACGGCGGCAGGTCCGTCACGTCCCGGCCGCCGAGGAGCACCCGCCCGGACACGGGCCGTACGAACCCGGCGACCGCCCGCAGCGCGGTGGTCTTGCCGGAGCCGGACGGCCCGAGCAGCGCCATGACCTCACCCGGCTCGACGGTCAGGTCGAGCGATTCGAGAGCGAGGGTGCCGGCGTTTCCGCCGTAGGCGACGGTGACGGAGTCGAAGCGGATGCCCATCTCACCGGTCTCCCGCCAGCAGTGCGGGCAGGTCGGCAACGGAGTCGAGGACGTGGGTGGCGCCGGCGGCGCGGAACTCCGTGTCCCCGTGCGCCCCGGTGCGTACGCCGGCGATCAGCCCGGCTCCGGCGCGCACCCCGCTGAGCACGTCGTACGAGGTGTCCCCGGCGACGGCGATCTGCCGGACGTCCTCGGCCGCCTTGGTGCGGACGAAAGCCTCCAGGACCATGTCGGGGTACGGCCGCCCGCGCCCGCCGGCGTCGGCCGGGCACAGGGTGAGCGGGACGAGGTCGCGCCAGCCGAGGGCGTCGAGGATCGCGTCCTGGGTGACGCGGGCGAAGCCGGTGGTCAGGACGACGGTACGGCCGCTGCCGGCGAGTTCCTCGATGGCCTCGCGGGCGCCGGGGACGGGGGCGATGAGGCCCGCGTCAACGAGGTCGCCGTACGCCTTCTCGAAGGCGGTGTTGGCCCGCTGGGCGCGTTCCTCGGTGCCGAACAGGTGCCGGAAGACGGAGATCTTGGACTCGCCCATGGTGGCCCGGACGTACGCGAGGTGCTCGGCGTGCTCGGCCGAGCCGGGCTCGACGCCGAGTTCGGCAGCGGCGGCGGCGAAGGCACGCTCGACGAGGCCGCCGTCGGCGACGGTCGTACCGGCCATGTCGAGCACGACGAGACGGATGTCCGCAGTGTTCATCGGGGTTCTCACCAGCCCAGTTCGTTCGCGGTCGTTTCGGCTATCGCGGGGGCGCAGGTCATGCCGCGCCCACCGGGCCCGGTGACCAACCACACCCCGTCGCCCACCCGCTGCCGGTGCACGACCCGGCCCGGGTCGGTGCACTGCGCGTACACACCGGCCCAGCGGCGGCGGATGCGCGGCAGCTGCCGGCCGAGCAGGGACTCCACGACTGCGACGAGGTGCTCGTAGGGCTCCTCGACGGTGTCGAAAGCGAAGGGGTGCTCGTACTCGTGGGTGTCGCCGATGGTCAGTCCGCCGTCGGCGCGCTGCACCATGAGCAGCTGCATCCGGTGTGCGGCGGCGGTCTCCGGCTGCGGCTGCTCGGCGTTGAGCGCATCCAGTGCCGGGGAGGCGTAGGCCGGGTAGTAGCGGAAGCTGTCGGCGTCGGCGACCGAGGTGGTGAGCGGCTCGCCCAGCGGGTCGGTCTGCATCATCTGCAGGCGGACCCGGCGCACGGGCAGCTCGGGCCCGGCCAGCTCGCGGACGAGTCCGCCGAGCCAGGCGCCGGTGCACAGGACGACGGCGTCGGCGTGGTGGACGTCGCCGTGGTCGTCCCGTACGGCTCCGGCGCCGACCACGTCACGTACCTCCCGCCCCGGCAGGAAGGTGTAGTTGGGGGACTTCAACAGCTCCTCGCGCAGGGCGAGTTGGGCGATGCGCGGCTCGACGGCCGCGTCCCGCTCGCAGTACAGGGCGGCGGTGAAGTCGCCGCGCAGGGCGGGGTTGAGGGCCCGCGCCTCGCCAGGCAGCAGCAGCTTGTAGCCGCGGGCGGCGGCGTCCGGGCGGGCGAGGGCGGCCTCGGCGACGGCGAGTTCGAGGGCGCCGCGCACCGGGGTCAGCGACCCGTTGGCCCGGAAGCCGAGCTTGGGCACGCGGGCGCCGATGCCCTCCCACAGCTCCCGCGCCCGCAGCGCGGCTTCCAGCTCTTCTCCGCCGGCGCGGCCACTGACCCAGATCTGCCCGAAGTTGCGCAGCGAGGCGCCGCGCGCCTCCGCCTCACGCTCGATCTGGACGACCTGGTGGCCGCGCTCCACTGCCTGCCAGGCGTGCATGGTGCCCACCACGCCTGCTCCGACGACTGTCACTCTCACGGCGGCAACGCTCCTCGGGATCGGGTAACCGGAGACATCCGGCTGACAACGAGAGCGTGAACGACCCATCACGTTTGGGCTAGACCCGTTATCTTTTCGTGATATTGGAGGAGGGGTCGATATCGGCGTTTTTCAGCCCTTGAGGTGGGCGGTGAAGGAGAACCGGTCTCCCCGGTACAGCGAGCGCACGCGCTCCAGGGGCCGGCCCTCCGTGTCCCGGGAGACGCGGTGGATCAGCAGCATGGGCAGGGCGGGCGGGGTGCCGATGAGCAGGGCCTCGCGGGGGGTGGCGAGCACGGTCTCGATGCGCTCGTCGGCGTCACCGAAGGCGATGCCCTGGGCGGTGAGGTAGCCGTAGAAGGAGGAGTCGGGGTCGAAGTCGTCGGCCAGCCGTGGCACCCGGGCGACGGCGACGTACGTGCTCTCCAGCCCGACCCGCTCCTCGTCGGCGAGCAGCACCCGCTCCAGGTGCCACACCGGCTCGCCCCGGGTGAGCCCGGTCTCGGCGGCGAGGGCGTCCGGGCACGGGAACCGGTCGAGGGTGACGAGGGTACGGCCGGGGGTACGGCCCTGGCGGCGCACGCCCTCGGTGTAGCTGGCGAGGGACAGCGGCTGTTCGAGCTTGGGCCCGGCGACGACGGTCCCGCGGCCCTGGCGCCGCAGCCGCCCCTCCAGCACCAGTTCCCGTACCGCCTGCCGCACGGTCTCGCGCGCGACGTCGTACCGCTCGGCCAGATCCCGCTCGGTGGGGATGGACCTGCCCTCCCCCAGCTCGTCGAGGAGCGCGGCGATCCGCGCCTTCACCGCGTAGTACTTGGGGATGCGCCCGTGCTCGGGGATGCCGGAGCGGACGGGGGCGCCGGGGGCCTGGTCGTTCGGGTAGTCCACGCAGGGATCGTCGCAGACAGGGTGGGATGGCCGGCACGGGACCCGACGTCAGCGCCGGCGGCGGACGAGGAGGTACGCGCTGCCGCCGACGGCCAGCAGGGCGAGGACGGCCGCGAACAGCCCGTGGGCGAGGCCGAGCCCGGTACGCGCCAGCTCGCGAGCCCGCTCACCAGCTTCCGCCGCCGCTTCGGCGAAGGGGAGGCTGGGGGCGGTGGTGTGGGGGGAAGCGGTGGAGGCGGCAGAGGCGGGGCGGGGCGGAAGACCTCCGCCGTCCTGGGCACGGCCGGGGTCGGACGTCGTGCGTTCCCCGCGCTTCTCCCCGTCCTGCGCGATGGCGAACCGGTACGCGTTGGACTGCCCGACCCAGTCCCCGTCCTCGCCCCGGCGCTGGACGACGGCGGCGCTGGCGGTGACCTGGTCGGCCGGGGCGTCGGAGGTGAGGGCGAGCCTGACCTTGACACTCACGGTCCCGCCGGCCGGCACGGCGAACCCGCCGAACCCCTGGCCGTCCAGCACCCCGACCAGCTCCTGCTCATCGGTGGTCTCGAACGACACCGGACGGGCCTTGGCGCCGTCGTAGAAGTCCAGCTGCGGCTGGCCCGGCTTCAGCGTGCGTTTGCTGTCGACGAGGACGACGACCGGATGGATGCCGGTGCAGGTGTGGCGGGTGGTGTTGCTGAGGTCGATGTACCAGGTGCCGTAACCACCGCCCGGTTCGTACGAGCCCGGTCCACCGCGGATCCGGGCGGTGAGCGGGAAGGCGTGCGCGTTCGCGCCGACGCAGGCGGGGGGTGGGGCGGCCGCGGCCGCCCGGGCGGTTTGCGGCGACACGAGAACGAGGGCGGTGGCGGCAACGGCGGCCACGGTGAGGCGTCGGGACAGGGACACGGACGGAGAGGCGAACCATCGCATGAACACATAACCATGCCGGTGTGGCGGCTGAGGCGGGGTGCCACTCCGGTACGGGCCGCCAAGTCCCCTCGATCAGCGCACGGCGCGCGTCGATCAGCGCTCGTCGATCAGCGCACGGCGCGCGTCCAGGAGATGCCGTCCCGGGAGGCGATGATCACGCCGTGGTCGCCCACGGCGATCCAGCGGCCGGGCCCGTGGGTGATCCCGCGGACCGAGCTGCGGGTCGGGACCGGCCGGGACGTCCAGGTCATGGCGTCCGGCGAGGTGGCGAGGAACGCCAGTCCCGCGGTGACCCACAGGCCGTCGCCGTACGCAACCGTGTCGAGGTTCCCGACGGTGTCGATCGGGGCGGGCGTCCAGGTCGAGCCGTCGGGGGAGGTGAGGACGGTACCGGCGTGGCCGACGATCACGAAGAGGCCCTGGCCTGCGGCGACGCCGGTCTGGAAGTGGTACGCACCGGCCGTGTTGAGCGTCCACCGGCCGCCGGGCGGGCGGGAGGCGATGACCCCCGCCCCGGCGGCGATCTGGATGCCGTTCGCCTGCGCGAGCCGACGGATCGAGAACGGAACCAGCGAGGTGTCCGGCCGCCAGACCCGGGTGTCGGTGGACGTGAGCAGGGCGCCGTCGTCGCCGGCCGCGTACCACGTGCCGTTGAGACAGGCGGCCGTTCTCAGGTTCTCGGATGTGGGAACGCGGCGCCGGTGCCAGTGCCGCCCGTCCGCCGAGGCGAGCAGAACACCCTTGGCGCCGACCGCGACGAACCCGCCCGGCCCGCTCGCCACGCCGTACAGGTGCCGGCGCGTCCCCGAGACCGCGGTGCTCCACCGCTCGCCGTCCGGCGAGCGCAGGATGCGCCCTTCCGCGCCCACGGCGACGAACTGGCGGTGGCCGTGGATCACGGCGCCGAGACTGCGGACGGCCCCGTCCAGCACCCGGGTCCAGTGGACGCCGTCGCCGGACCGGAGCACGGTGCCGAAGTCCCCGACCGCGATGAAGGAGTCACCGGTGAAGGTGACGCCGCGCAGATCCTCGTCGGTGGGTACGTCCGCCTCGACACTCCAGTGCCGGCTGTCCCGGGCGATCCCGATCTGGCCGTCCTCGCCGACCGTGACGTAGCGGCCGTGGCCGAACGCCACGCCCCGGAGGATCTGGCTCAGTGCGGAAGCCGGCGCCGACCAGCGCGCGCCGTCCCGCGAGAACGCGATCGCGCCCTGTCCGCCGACGGCCACGAAGCCGGCGTCGCCGTGGACGACCTGCCAGAGGAACTCGCGTCGGCCGGTGGTCGGCACCACCCGGACCGGGGCCTGTGTGAGCTGCCACGTCGTGCCGTCGGTCGTGGTCGCGATCTCGCCGTTGTCGCCGGTGAGCAGGGTCAGCCCACGGTACGACGTCCCGCCCCAGAGGGGGACCTGTGTGCCGACGGAGACCGGCGCCCAGGTGCGTGTGCCGTCGCTCGACACCAGTACGGTGCCGGACGATCCCCCGGCGACCCAGCTTCCGTCGGTGGAGGCGACCGCGCGGAACGCCTCGGTGGAGCCGAGGTCGACCGCGGACCAGTGCACCGCGTCCGTCGAGGTGGCGGCGGCGCCCTTGTCACCCACGGCGACCCAGCGCCCGCCCCCGTACGCGACCCCGCGCAGATTCACCCCCACGGGCGAGTGCACCGCTCCCCAGCTCTGTCCGTCGTCACGCGAGACGATCAGCCGCCCGTCAGACCCGGTCGCCACGACGGTACGCCCGTGCGCCCGGACGTTGGTGAGCGTCAGCCCCGACCCGAACGAGCCGGGTGTCACCGGCGCCGGCCCGTTGTCGCGACCGACACCGACACCGACAGCGACACCGACAGCGGCCGCCGAGCCGCACAGGCTGCCTGCCAGGGTGAGTACGACGGCGCCGAGCAATCCGGCGAGCCGGGAGGGCCGGAGGGGTCGTAGGGGCCAAACGGGTCGTAGGGGCCGTACGGGCCGTAGGGGCGTGAACGGTGACGTGCGCAGTCGCATGGACACATGACCATGCCGGGCCCCTGCGGGTACGCGGGATGCCACCCCGCAGGGGCTGCGAAGTCCGCTCGATCAGCGCAGGATCCAGGGTGCCGTGCCGGGTCGCCGGGTCAGCTGGTGATCGTGACGTCCACCGTGGCCACGTCGTCCGGGTCCGAGACGCAGGCCAGGTGGATCTGTGTCTCGCCCGTATGCGCGTCCGGGTCGATCCGGGCGGTCCCGACCAGGGTGCCGGTCACCTTGAGCGTGAGGTCGACCGTCTCGATGAGCGCTCCCTCGGCGCGACCACCCTCGCGGGGTTTGCTGCATCCGGCGAGCGTGAGATGGACGTCCTGACCGGCCTTCACCTTGGCGGGACTGACCGTGCCGACCGGCGAGGCGGCGAAGGCGGGCGAAGCGGCGAGGGCGGGCGACACGGCGACCGGCCCGGCGAGGGCCAGGAGGGCGGCGCCGATGAAGATCCTGGAGCGGGTACGGGAGCAGCGCATGCTCACTCCTCACTGCGGCGACTGGTGCGTCCTGAGGGACGGGGGTCGCCCGTCGAGTCGATTGATGCGGTTGATTCCATGGTGGGGCGAGGAGCCGACGCACGCAGCCGCGGGCAGCCGCAGCCGCGGGTGATCGCGCGCCGCCCCAGCTCCGGGCAATCGTGCCTCCCCCAAGCTCTTCGAGCAGGGGGTACCCCCAGGGCGGCACGGGTGGGCGATGGGGGTCCCCCCGCGATGGGGGCACCTCCCGCGCGAGCGAAGCCGAGCGTGGGGGAGAAGCCGAGCGTGGGGGAGGCACCCTGCACGCGCCGGCAAGCGACCCCACCCCCGCCCAGCCCCAGCCAACCCGCGCCCTCCACCCGACCCAGCCCCAGCCAACCCGCGCCCTCCGCCCGACCGAGCCCCAGCCCTCGCACAGGGCCCTCACCCATCCCCCCGCCCGAACAACGGCCCCAACAGCAACTGCGCAGCCCCCTCGGCGACGACCCGCTCTCCGCCCGCCGCCACGCGAACCGGTACCGATTCCCCACCGCTACCCTCCCGCCGGACCCGGTCCTCCAGCACCTCACCGACCCCCCGCACAAACACCTCCGGCGCCCCGGCCACCGTTCGCCCCCCGAGCAGCACCGCGTCGATGTCCAGCAGCCCCACCAGATTCGCCGCCCCCACCCCCAGCACCCGCGCCGCCTCCCCGGGCTCCCCGCGCTCCACGGCCCCGAGGCACAGCACCTCCACGCACCCCCGGTTCCCGCACGGGCACAACGGCCCGTCCAGCTGGATCACCTGGTGCCCGAACTCCCCCGCCCCGGTCCGCACCCCCCGGTGCACGCTTCCGCCGATCACCAACCCGGCCCCGAGCCCCGTACCGAGATGCAGATACGCGAAGGAGCCCGATCCGCCCTCACCGCCCACCGAGAGCCCCAGCGCGGCGGCGTTGGTGTCCTTGTCCACCACCACCGGCACCCCCAGCCGGGCCTCCAGCGCGTCCCGCAGCGGAAAGCCGTCCCACTCGGGGAAGCCGGTCATCCGGTGCAGCACGCCCCGCACATGGTCGAGCGGTCCGGGCAGCGCCACCCCCACCCCGAGCAGCGTCCCGGCAGCGTAAAGGCTCCCGGCACCGGAAAGACCCCCGTCACCCACACCCAGGCCATCCGCCACCAGCCCCTCCACCGCCCTGACGACCACCCCGAGCACCGCCTCCGCCCCGGCCCCCAGGTCCAGCCCCGCCCGCTGCTCCGCCACCACGGCCCCGTCCAGATCGACGAGCAGCGCCCGCAGCCCGTCCCGGTCCAGATGCACGCCCACCGCGTGCCCGGCCTCCGGCACCAGTCGCAGTACGGTCCGCGGCTTGCCCCCGGTCGAGGCCCGCCGTCCGGCCTCCGCGGCGAAGCCCTCCTCCCGCAGCCGCGCGGTGATCTTGCTGACGGCCTGCGGGGTCAGCCCGGTGCGCTCGGCGAGTTCGAGCCGGCTGATGCCCTGCGCGCCGGCGTCCCGCAGCAGCCCCAGCACCAGCGCGGCGTTGTGCGACCGCACCGCCCGCAGATTCGCCCCGGCCCCCGCCCTCGCCCTCGTCCTGTTCACGCCACCCATTGTCCCCGCCACTTGCACTTTGGCAACAGCGTTGCGAAAGTGGGACGCATGGCCCAACCCATGACTGCTGCCACCCCCCTCCGCGTCGGCCTGATCGGCTACGGCCTCGCCGGCTCCGTCTTCCACGCCCCGCTGATCGCCGCCGCCGAGGGCCTCGCCCTGGACACCGTGGTCACCTCGAACCCCGAGCGGCAGGAGCAGGCCCGGTCGGAGTTCGGGGACGTCCGCACGGCCGGCACCCCCGAGGAGCTGTTCGACCGCGCCGGTGAGCTGGACCTCGTCGTCATCGCGTCCCCGAACAAGACGCACGTGCCGCTGGCCGCCACCGTCCTCAAGGCGGGCCTGCCGGTGGTCGTGGACAAGCCGCTCGCCGGCACCGCCGCCGAGGCCCGCGACCTCGCGGCCCTCGCCGAGGAGCGCGGTCTGCTCCTGTCCGTCTTCCAGAACCGCCGCTGGGACAACGACTTCCTGACCCTGCGCAAGCTGATCTCCGAAGGAGAGCTGGGTGACGTACGGCGCTTCGAGTCCCGCTTCGAGCGCTGGCGGCCCCAGCCCAAGGGCGGCTGGCGCGAGTCCGGCGACCCGGCAGAGATCGGAGGTCTCCTCTACGACCTCGGCAGCCACGTCGTCGACCAGGCCCTGGTCCTGTTCGGCCCGGCCGCCGAGGTGTACGCCGAGGCGGACGTCCGCCGCCCCGGCGCCGAGACCGACGACGACACCTTCATCGCCCTCACGCACACGAACGGCGTCCGCTCCCACCTCTACGTCTCCGCGACCGCCCCTCAGCTCGGCCCGCGCTTCCGGGTGCTGGGCTCGGCGGCGGGCTATGTGAAGTACGGCCTGGATCCGCAGGAGGCGGCGCTGCGGGAAGGCCTGCGGCCCGGCCCGCGGTGGGGTGCCGAGCCCGAGTCCCTGTGGGGCCGTATCGGCGCCGGTGAGTCCCCGCTGACCGGCGGCGGCACCCCCGTACCGACCCTGCCGGGCGACTACCCCGCCTACTACGCGGCCGTGGCCGACGCCCTGCGCGGTACCGGCCCCAACCCGGTGACCGCCCTGGAGGCGGCCGCCGCCCTCGACGTGCTCGAAGCGGCCCGCCGCTCGGCCCAGGACAAGGTGACGGTGACCCTCTGATGCCCCAGATCACTCCCCGCTCGACCCCCGAACTGACCCCGTCCGTCGAGGAACTGGCGGCACAGGAACGCCGCCTGGTCTTCCGTCAGTTCACGTACGACGACGCCTGGGCCCTCGGCTCGCTCCTGGTCGAGCTGGCCCGTGAGCGCCAGGCGCCGGTCGCGATCGACATCCACCGCGCGGGCCAGCAGCTCTTCCACGCGGCCCTGCCCGGCTCCACCCCGGACAACGACGCCTGGATCGCCCGCAAGCGCCGCGTGGTGGAGCGCTACGGCGCCTCCTCCTACCTCGTCGGTGCCCGCTTCCGCGCCAAGGGCACCACCTTCGAGGACTCCTCCCGCCTGGACCCCGACGTCTACGCGGCCCACGGCGGCTCGTTCCCGATCAACGTCGAGAACGTGGGCGTCATCGGCGCCGTGACGGTCTCCGGCCTGACCCAGCTGGACGACCACAGGTTCGTCGTGGCGGCACTGGAAGAGTTCCTGAAGGTGTGACACCTGCCGGGAATTCGTGGCGGGATCCCTCCGGTTGGGAATGGCTGCAGACGTGACGATCAAGACCTCATCCGGAGGGACTACCCCATGAGCACCGCGAGCACCTTGAAGGACAGCATCGGCCGGTACGGCATCTGGAGTGGCGGCCTGCGCGACGAGGATCCCGCCCGACGTAGCGAACTGGGCGAAGCCGCGGTCGAGTTGGAGGAACTAGGCTACGGAGCCGTCTGGCTGGGCGGCAGCAGCGCCGCCCGGCACGCCGTACCGCTGCTGGAGGCCACCGGCACGCTCACCGTCGGCACCAGCATCCAGAGCATCTGGCAGTACGACGCGGAGACCAGCGCGGCGGCCTTCGCCGAGGTGGAGGCGGCCCACCCCGGCCGCTTCGTGCTCGGCCTCGGCGTGAGCCACGCCAAGCTCGCCGAGCAGTACCGCCGCCCGTACGCGGCGCTGGTCGACTACCTCGACGCGCTGGACGCGGCCGGGGTGCCCGCGGGGCGCCGGGTGCTGGCCGCCCTCGGCCCGAAGATCCTGGAGCTGTCCGGCGAGCGGGCGGCGGGCGCGGTGCCGTACCTGACCACCGCCGAGCACACCGCCCAGGCCCGCGAGATCCTGGGCGAGGGCCCGCTGCTGGCACCCGAGCTGAAGGTCGTCCTGGAGCCCGACCCGGACCGGGCCCGCACTCTGGCCCGCGAGACCCTCGCGATGTACCTCGCGCTGCCGAACTACACCAACAGCTTCCTGCGCCTCGGCTTCACCGAGGACGACCTGGCCGACGGCGGCAGCGACCGCCTGGTCGACGCGGTCTTCGCCTGGGGCGACGAGAACCGCGTCCGCGACCGCATCGACACCTTCCACCAGGCCGGCGCGGACCATGTGGCCCTCCAACTCGTCACCGACGCCCAGAGGTACAACCTGCCGAGGGAGGGCTGGCGCAGGCTGGCCGATCTGCTGAAGTGACGGCTACGCGTCCTTGAGTTCCTGGCGCTGACGGCCGAGCCCGGCGATCTCCAGCTCCACCACATCCCCGGCGCGGAGATACGGTTTGGGCTCGGGCCGTCCCATCGCCACCCCCGCCGGTGTCCCCGTGTTGATGACGTCGCCGGGGTAGAGGGTCATGAACTGGCTGACGTACCGCACGACTTCGCCCACCGGGAAGATCTGCTCGGCCGTCGTGCCGTCCTGCTTCAGCTCGCCGTTGACCCACAGCCTCAGCGACAGGTCCTGCGGGTCGGCGACCTCGTCGGCCGTCACCAGCCAGGGCCCGAGCGGATTGAACGTCTCGCAGTTCTTGCCCTTGTCCCAGGTCCCGCCCCGCTCGATCTGGAACTCCCTCTCGGAGACGTCGTGCGCGACGGCGTACCCCGCGACATGCCCCAAGGCCTCCTCGGCCGACTCGACGTAGCGGGCCGTACGCCCGATGACGACGGCCAGCTCCACCTCCCAGTCGGTCTTGCGCGAGCCGCGGGGGACGAGCACGGTGTCGTTCGGCCCGACGACCGTGTCCGGCGCCTTGAAGAAGACGACCGGCTCGGCGGGCGGCTCGGCGCCGGTCTCGCGGGCGTGGTCGTGGTAGTTGAGCCCGATGCACACGATCTTGCCGATGCGGCCGAGCGGCGGTCCGATCCGCAGCCCGGTCGCGTCGAGGACCGGCAGCTCGCCGGCCTCGGCGGCGGCCCGTACCCGGCCGAGCGCGGCCGCGTCGGCGAGGAGCCCGCCGTCGATGTCGGCCACGATTCCCGAGAGGTCTCTGAGGGTTCCCTCGGCGTCGAGCAGCGCGGGCCGCTCCGCTCCCGCCGTACCGACTCGCAGCAGCTTCATGGTCACCTTCTCCTTCGATCGCGGGCGCCCGGCCGACGTGTGCAGCCATCGGAGGACTTGGCTGATCCTCCAATCACCTGGTCCACTCCGCAAGACCTTGTTCACGTACTGGACCGTAACCAGGCCTCTTACGGGTAGAGGACGGCCCGTTCCACCGCGCTCCACGTCGTGCTGGTGACCACGTACAGCGCGGCGGCGAGCGGGACGACCGCCACGGTGACGAGCGTGAAGAACGACATGAACGGCATGACCTTGTTGACCGCGCCGAGGCCCGGCACCTGTGCGCCGTCCCCCGTGCTCGCGGCGACCGGGCCGGTGGCCATCATCCGCTTGGTGCGGCGGTAGTTGAAGGCGGCGACGGCCGCGACAAGCACGAAGAGGCCGAGGTAGACCAGCCCGGCGGGGCCGAACGGACCGCCGTCGGCGAGCGCGTCGGCCCAGCGCCCGCCGAGCGGCGCCGCGAACAGCCGGTGCGCGAGCAGGCCGTTGGCCCGGCCGCCGATCGTGGAGGTGGAGAAGAGGTGGTAGAGGAGGAAGAAGGCGGGCATCTGGAGCAGGCTCGGCAGGCAGCCGGACAGCGGTGAGACCTTCTCCTCGGCGTGCAGTTCCAGCACCGCCCGCTGCAGCCGCTGCGGATCCTTGGCGTGCTTCTGGCGTAGCTCGGCGATGCGCGGCTGGAGCGCGGCCCGCGCCCGTTGGCCACGGGCGGCGGCGCGGGACAGGGGGTGGACGAGGAGTCGTACGAGTGCGGTGAACAGGACGATCGCGGCGGCGGCCGCGGAGGCGTGGAACAGCGGGGTCAGCAGGTCGGCGAGATGCTCGACCAGGCGGGCGAAGACAGCGAAGACGGACATGGGTGAGCCCTCCGGGGGTCTCGTCGTGCCGAAGTCCGGACATGGCCGGAAAGGAGATGATCAGAACGGCATGACGACCCGCGCGGGGTCACGGATACAGGAGGGGTGCGTGCCCTACGCGGCGGTCGCCGGAAGGGCACGCCCTGGCGCCCTGGGCCGGCGGCGGCCGGGCGCGTCGGGATCACGCTGGGGCAGGAAGGCCGTACGTCTGGCCCGGTCCCGGATCGCCGTGCGCACGCGCGTGGGCGGAACGGCGGGCGCGCTGCGGGCGGCGAGGAGGGCGCAGGCGGAGAGCGCGGAACCGGCGGCGGCGGTCGCGGCCAGCGCCACGGTCGCGGAGAGGTTGCCGGTGTCGAGCAGCAGGACCGGCAGCAGTACGAGCAGCAGCGAGGCGACCGCACGCGACGACACGAACCCGCGCCTCATCCGGTCCCCCCTCCCTGTGCGCACCTACCGGTATCCGTCCGGCCTTCAGCCCTTTATACCCGAGCCTCCTGCCCCGGCACGTCCAGGGGCTCCAAGGGTTCCAAGGGCTCCAGCAGCCGCTTCGGCTTCAGCAGGGCCCGGCTGACCGGGTCGGCCGGCTCCCGGTCGAGGCCCGGACCGGGATGCATGACCACGTCCCCGACCGGTACGGCGGCCCGGCACACGGGGCATTCGCCGTACGGCCCGAGTTCGGTGCCGCAGTCCACGTGCCGGAAGACGCGCAGCTGGGCGTCCGTGAAGTGCTCGCGGCCCCATAGCCCGAGGGCGCGCAGGGTGGGCCACAGGGCGATGCCGCGCTCGGTGAGGACGTACTCGTCGCGGGGCGGCGACTGCTGGTACCGGCGCTTTTCGAGGATGCCCTCGGCGGTCAGCGTCTGCAGCCGGGCGGCCAGGACGGCGCGCGGGATGCCGAGGTGGGCCAGGAAGTCGTTGTAGCGCCGCACGCCGTACAGCGCGTCCCGGACGACGAGCAGCGTCCAGCGCTCGCCGACGATCTCCAGTGCGCGCGCGATCGAGCACTCCTGTGTCGCGTAGTCCTTGCCCAGTGCCATGCCCTCCACTGTAGCCACTTTCCGACTCCTTGGTTCGGTGACCGAACCCACCGTGTTACGGTGGCCGGGACAGCTAGGTTCAATGACCGAACTGAGACTTCACGCCCCGGAGGGACAGGACCTGCCATGACCGGGCTCGACTCCGCCACCACCCCCGCAGCCACCGGTACCGATACCGGCACCGGGACCACCCGGGACACCCCGGCACGCCCCCGGGCCACCCTTGCCCTGACCAGCGCGGCCACCGCCGTGGCGCTGATGACGTACACGGCCCCGATGGTCACGCTCCCGGACACCGCGAGGGCCCTGCACACCCCCCTGTCCGGCCAGGCCTGGCTGCTGAACGGCACCCCGCTCGGCCTCGCCGCCCTCCTGCTGGTGGCCGGCAGCCTCGCCGACGACTACGGCCGCCGCCGGCTCTTCCTCAGCGGCACCCTGGCCCTCGGCCTCACCACCGCCCTCGGCGCCTTCACGACGTCGACCTGGCAGTTCACCCTCGCCCGCATCGCCCAGGGCGCGGCCTGCGCGGCGCTCCTCGCGAGCAGCCTGGGCCTGCTGGTGGCGGCCTTCCCGTCCCCGCGCGGCCGCCTGCACGCGACCGGCGTCTGGGGCGCCTTCGTCAGCGGCGGCATCGCGGCCGGCCCGCTGGTCTCGGGCGCGATGCCGAGCTGGCGCATGGCGTACGGCGTCCTCGGCGCCGCCGCCCTCGTCGTGGCCGCCCTCGGCACCCGTACGCTCAGCGAGTCCCGCGCCCCGCGCGGCGGCCGCCCGGACGTGCTGGGCGCGCTCACCTTCGGCCTGGCGCTGGTGTCCCTGGTCGCGGCCCTGACCCTGGGCCGGGACGGCTGGCTGCGCACCCCGGTCGGCCTCCTCTTCGCCGCCGCCGTCCTCCTGATCGCACTCTTCGTGGCGGTGGAACGCCGGACCCGCACTCCGATGATCGACCTGGGCCTGCTGCGCCACACCCCCTTCCTGGCCTCGTCGGCCGGCGGCCTGTTCACCGGACTCGCGGTGATCAGCATCTTCAGCTTCCTGCCGGCCCTGCTCCAGCAGACGCTGCGCCTGTCCGCCATGGACACCGCCTGGCTGTTCCTGCTCTGGTCCGGGCTGAGCTTCGCGGTCGCCCTCCAGGTCAAACACCTGGCGGGCCGTATCGCCCCGCGCACCCAGCTGGCCGTCGGCTTCACGCTCCACGCCATCGCCGTACTGACCATGCTCGGCGCCCTCGGCTCCGGCTCCTGGACGCGGCTGCTGCCCGGCCTGATCATCGGCGGAGTGGGCAGCGGCCTGCTCAACGGCGCGCTGCCGCTGCTCGCCGTGGACTCGGTCCCGCGCGCACGCGCCGCGATGGGCTCCGGCGCCCAGCAGACCTTCCGCTACATCGGCTCCTGCGCCGGCGTCGCCCTGACCATCGCCCTCGCCACCTCCTCCGGCGATCTGGCCCACGGCGCGAATCTCGCCCTGGCGGTGTCGGCGGGGCTGGCGGCGGTGGGGGCGGTGAGTGTGGCGGTGCTGCGGGAGCACCGCTGAATCCGCGGATGGCTCACCTGGGCCGCATGGACACGAGCTTGCCCCAGACCACCATCCGGTAGCGCGAGGTGAACTCGGGGGTGCAGGTGGTCAGGGTGATGTAGTAGCCGGGGGTGTCGTACCCGTAGGACGGCCGCACGAGGGAGCGCGGGACGGGCCGGAGGACCCCCGAGTCCGACGCCGAGGTCTGCGGCAGGATCTGGTCGACGTCGTACGTGTACGTCGCCGTCCGCGTCTCCACCTCGATGTCGTCGCCGCGCCGCAGCCGGGGCAGATACCGGAAGGGCTCGCCGTGCGTGTTCCGGTGCCCGGCGAGCGCGAAGTTCCCGGCCTGGCCCGGCTGTCCGGTCCCCCGGTAATGGCCGACGTACCCCTTGTCGAGGACACCGGCCTTGCTCACCCCCTCGGCGACGGGGACCCGCAGCCCGAGCCGGGGGATGTCGAGGACGGCGTACGCCTGGGAGCTCTGGGGGACGGCGGCGACGGGGACGACGTACGACGACCGCGGTGCACGGGACGGGGCGGCCGTGGGAGCCGTGGGCGAGACGGAGGGGGTGGCCGAGGGTCCCCCTCCGGCGGTGCCGGCCCCCGGGGTGCCCGGGATGCCCGGGATGCCCGGGGCGCCCCACTCCCGCTCCAGATCCTCCACCTGCCGTTCGGCGCCGCGTCGCGCCTCCAGATTGGTCCACCACAGCTGGTGCACCACCAGCAGCATGAGCAGCACCCCGACGGTGACGAGCGCCTCGCCCCCACCCCACAGCACCCTCCGCCGCCGGGCACGCCGACGGCGGTCGCTGTGCCGTACGACGCGCACGCCGGACAAAGCCGCCATCCGTACCCACCTCCACGAAAGCCGCCGGAGCCTCCCGGAACTGCCCGGAACCGCCCGGAGGATAGGTGCAAGGCGCACAACTGGCCATAGCGACAAGGGGTTCGGGATGCCGAACAGACCCTCCCCGGCTTCCTCCACTGGTTTTAGAAAGGGCTGTCACAACCCTCGACAACCCCACCCGTCACCCCCGATGCTTCCTGCTGCCGGAGCCGCAACGGAACCGCGACGGAAGAGGCGGAGTAGCCATGATCCGACGGAGAACACTGCTGGCCGCTGCGGGAGGCGGCCTGCTGGGCAGCGCCCTGGCCACGGGCACCGCGCGAGCGGACGCGACGATCTCGCTCAACCCATCGGCCGCCTACGGCTCCTGGGAGGGCTGGGGCACGTCCCTGGCCTGGTGGGCGAACGTCTTCGGCACGCGGGACGACTTCGCCGACATCTTCTTCACGACCAAGTCGACGACGTACAACGGCACGTCACTGCCCGGCCTGGGCCTGAACATCGCCCGCTACAACCTGGGCGCGTGCAGCTGGAACAGCGTCAGCGGCACGACGATGGTCGCCTCCCCCAACATCCCGAAGTTCAAGCAGATCGAGGGGTACTGGCAGGACTGGACGAGCGAGGACCCCACCTCCTCGTCCTTCAAGTGGACGGCGGACGCGACCCAGCGCGCGATGCTGGTGAAGGCGACCCAGCGCGGCGCGATCAGCGAGCTGTTCGCCAACTCGCCCATGTGGTGGATGTGCTACAACCACAACCCCTCCGGCGCCTCGGACGGCGGCAACAACCTCCAGTCCTGGAACTACCGCCAGCACGCCTCCCACCTGGCCGCGGTGGCGCTGTACGCGAAGCAGAACTGGGGCGTGACCTTCTCCACGGTCGAGGCCTTCAACGAGCCGTCCTCGTCCTGGTGGACGGCGACGGGCACGCAGGAGGGCTGCCACATCGACTCAACCGTCCAGGCGGCCGTACTGCCGTACCTGCGCAGCGAGTTGAACACGCGCGGCCTGACCGGGACGAAGATCTCGGCGTCGGACGAGAACACCTACGACCTCGCCCGCACCACCTGGGACTCCTTCTCCTCGACGACGAAGGGCTACGTCGACCGGGTCAACGTCCACGGCTACCAGGGCTCCGGCGGCCGCCGTGACCTGCTCTACTCGGACGTGGTGACGACGTCCGGCAAGGGCCTGTGGAACTCGGAGTACGGAGACGGCGACTCCACGGGCCTGACCCTGGCGAGCAACCTCCTCTACGACTTCCGCTGGCTGCACCCCACGGCCTGGGTGTACTGGCAGGTCATGGACCCCAGCTCGGGCTGGGCGACGATCGTCTACGACGCCTCCACCCTCCAGCCGGGCGCGGTGCAGACGAAGTACTACACGCTGGCCCAGTTCACCCGCCACATCCGGCCGGGCATGACGATCCTGGACACGGGCGTGAGCTACGCGGTGGCGGCACTGGACAAGGCGGCGAAGCGCCTGGTGATCGTAGCCGCGAACACATCCTCCTCTGCCACGACCCTGACGTTCGACCTGTCGTCCTTCTCCTCGGTGACGGGCGGCTCGGGCGGCCTGGTCCCCCGCTGGAACACGGTCACGACCGGCGGCTCGGACCTCTATACGGCCCACTCGGACACGTACCTGTCCGGCAAGACGGTCTCGGTCCCCTTCGCGGCGAAGTCGGTGCAGACCCTCCAGGTGGACGGGGTCACCGTGTGATGGTCGAGGGCGGCGGCAGGGCGTCCTGGTAGCCGTTGAGGGGCCGGGGGATCTTCTCGACCGTGCGGGCGTCCAGCGCGACGGCCGCCGACCCGGTGCCGAGCGTGCCGCCCGGGTGCCAGGTCCCGGTGACCGACACCCAGGTGTTCGCGGACGGCACCGGACCGCCGCCGTAGATCCGCACCTTCACGGACTGGGCGTCCGCCGCGCAGCAGCTGATGATGATCCGCGTCAGATCCCAACTGCCGTCCCCACGGGGCGTGACGATCCCGGTCATCAGGATCGCGCGCCCCTTGATGGCCTGCCCGCGGTCCTGCTGCACCCGGCTGGTGAAGTCGGAGAGGGTCATGGGCAGCGGGGAGGTACTCGGCAGCGGATCGAAGGAGCTGCGCTGGCTGATGACCTTGGCCGGCTGCCGGGCGGCGGTGTAGGCGCCGAGGGCGGGCGGGGCGTAGAGGAGCAGGCTGAGGGCGGGGAGGAGGAGCAGCCAGGAGACGCGGGGGAGGGAGGAGTGATCGTGGTCGTGGTCGTGGCTTTCGTGCTCTTTGCGCTCCCTCTGACGGTCGAGGAGGGCACTGGCGATGCCCAGCACGACGAGGACGACCCCGGAGGCGATGAGCAGGGGCCGCATGCTCTCCTTGACGTACCGCAGGCAGATGTCGGTGACGAGGGAGACGTGGAGCAGCCCGAGCCCGCAGAGCAGGAGCAGCCCCGCCTGAAGCCACCTTTTTACAGCGGACCGTTTCACAGCAGGAACCCCCCGATCAGCGCGCTGCACGCGACGGCGACGACAACGGTGGCGGCGGAGAACCGCACGGCGAAGGCCCGCCCGAAGGTCCCCGCCTGAAGCGCGATGAGCTTCAGGTCGACCATCGGCCCGACGACCATGAACGCCAGCCGCGCCACCGCCGGGAACCCGGTGAGGGAGGCGGCGAGAAACGCATCGGCCTCGGAACACACGGCCAGCACCACGGCGAGCCCGGCCAGGAAGAGCACGGACAGCCAGGGCGACCCGGCGAAGGTGTCGAGCACGGACCGCGGAACCGCCACATTGAAAGTGGCCGCCGCCATGGCCCCGAGCACGAGAAACCCGCCGGCGTGCAGAAAGTCGTGCTGGAAGCCGCGCCGGAACTCGTCCCACCGGCTACGGCCGTCCTGATGCCCGGTGTGCTGCCGCACCGCGGGCCTGAGCCACTCCGCCCGCCCGAACCGCAGCCACAGCCAGCCCATGACGACGGCGGTGGCGAGCGAGGCGACCAGCCGGGCCAGCACCATGGCGGGCTGCCCGGGAAACGCGATCGCGGTGGCGGTCAGGACGACGGGATTGATGGCAGGCGCGGACAACAGGAAGGCGAACGCGGCGGCCGGGGTGACTCCTCGCCCGATGAGACTGCTGGCGACGGGCACGGACGCACACTCACACCCCGGCAGCACGACCCCGGCGACCCCGGCCACGGGAACAGCGAGCAGAGGCCTGCGCGGCAGGAACCGCTGGAACACCCGCTCGGGCACGAACGCGTTGATCGCCCCGGACAGAGCGGTCCCCAGCAGCAGAAAGGGAAGGGCCTGCACGGTCACGGCGAGACAGACGGTCCGCCAGGCCTGCACGGCAGGCGCATCCCCCCACCGCCCGGCGAGATACAGCAGAGCACCAGGCACGACGGCAGCACAGACGAGCAGCAAGGGCCAGTACGGAGGCGCCGCGGCACTCTGCTCCCCCCGCCCCCCGGCACCCTGCTGATCACTGTCGTCATGGACCAGCACATCAGCGTTCTGCACGCCACCCCCACCGGATGCACACATCTGAGTTCCCGCACGACGATAGCGGGCCTTCCTGTACGCCCCCTCCGCGCCTCACTTTTGTCAGCGCGCGGCAGTACGGTGTCCCCCATGCGCCCCGACACGCCTGCCGAGAACGTCGACCACACCGCCGAAGCGGCACGCCTGGAGCGAACCGCCGGCCTGTACCCGGAGGACGCCGAGGCCCTGCTCCTGCGCGCAGCGGCCCACCTGGAACTGTCCGGCGACCGCCCCGCCGCGACAGCCCTCTACGACCGCCTGCTGACCTCTGCGCAAGAGCTGGACAACCCCGCCCTGGTCCGCGCCCTGAAGGCCTCGAACCTCTGGGAGTACGGCCACGAGGCGGAGGCAAGGGCGATCATCGAGGGCCTCCGCACCGCATCCCCCCGCGACCCGGCCCCCTGGCTGATCATCGCGGAGTCCCTGGAGTCGCACGACGAGCTGGAGACGGCGGAGGAGACGTTCACGCAGGCAGCAAGCCTGCTCCTGCCGACCGATTCAGAACCCCCTTCTGCCGTCCACCCCCTCCTCTACGGCCGCCACCGCGTCCGCCGCATGCGCGGGCTCCCCCACGACACCTGGGACGACCTGGCGGACACCCTCCACTCCTCCCCGGTCTCCCTGGACGAACTCCACGACCCCAAACGCGTCTGGTCCCTCGGCTCCGACAACCCCGCCGAACTGGCCGCCGAAATCTCCCGCCTCCAAGCCGAACTGGGCGCCTACAGGGAGGCCCTCTCCCGCCCCTTCCCGGTAGCGGTCCTGCACTGGCCGGCCGCGGAACTGACAGAACTGACGTCGGCGTACCCGACCCTGTCCGCGGAGTACCCCTCCCACGAGGACCACCTGTCGACCATAGAGTCGTCCTTGCGCGAGCTGTCCGCCTCGGGCACGGGAAACCTGGGCATCGTCACGGGCACGGTCCCGTCGTACGAGGCGTTCGCGGCGTCGGAGGGGTCGTCGCCGGGGGACGTCACGCTGCTGCCGCAGTACGCGACGACGTTGGCGGCGCGGGGACGGGCGGTGGCTTGGCCTCCGGAGAGGGGGGCGGGGTGTTGGTGTGGGTCGGCTGAGGGGTATGAGGGGTGCCACGGGGCATAGCAATGCACCCCGAGCCCGCTATCTCACCCGGCGTGCCCGCACGGCAGTCGCGCCCTAACTCCGCCCGCCCTTCCACCGTCCCGTAGGGCTCCCCACCTCTCTGGGCCGCCCGCTCACTTCTTCCTCGTACTGGAGCGGCCCGGGGTCAAGGGTGGCCCGGAGGGCCATCGGCGCCAGCCGACGCGAGAGCGCAGCGCAGCGGAGCGGAAGCGCCCTTGAGGCCGGGCCGCGGAAGCACAACAATGCCGAGAAGCGGGCGACCACAGAGGGGTACGAGACCTGCCACCGCCAGCCCAGCGTTCTGAAAGGCGGGGCGACAGACCGATACGCGATGTCCCAGACTGCGCATATCGACTACACCGCCCGGCAGGCGAAGACCTGTGCGGCAGCGCTCGACCCTGTGATGGAATCGACACGGCAGCCAGGGTCCGACCGTTCGGCGGTCACAGACTCGGTTGTCGTCGGGACCGAGCCATGATCGTGAGGCACAGCCGCCTTGAGCACAATGAAGCCGTCGTCGCCCTCTGTCTCCGCGCGCATGAGCAAGCAAGCGAGCAAGGACACGGCCGCCGAGCTGATGATCCGACGCCTTCTCCACGCGGCAGGCCTGCGCTACCGCGTGGAGTACCCGGTGCCAGGCATGGCGCGGCGCCGAATCGACGTGGCATTCACCTCGGTCAAGGTAGCCGTCCTGATCGACGGATGTTTCTGGCACGGCTGCCCCCAACACGCGACGCAGCCGAAGTCGAACGCAGAGTGGTGGCGGCACAAGCTGGACCGCAACATGGCCCGGGACCTGGAGACCACGGAACACCTCGTAACGGCTGGCTGGGAAGTCCTGCGCTTTTGGGAACATGAGGCACCGGAGGACGTGGCGCTCCGTATCGCCGCGGCGGTAGAGCGACGGAGGGCCCTCCAGGGGCGGGGGAGGAATCGTTGAACGAGCTGACCTTTGTCGATGTATGCGCGGGAGCAGGTGGTCTCGCCCTGGGACTGGAGCGGGCCGGCTTCGAGCCGCGGCTGCTGCTCGACGAGGACGACGACGCCTGCCGGACCTTGCGGGCCAACCGTCCGCACTGGAACGTGTTGCAGGCGGACCTCCTCGACTTCGATCCGACGGACCACCCAGCGGTGTACGACGTCGATCTGTTGGCGGCCGGTCTTCCCCGGGTGAAGTCGAGCGCGACGGTGACGCGCCAGTCGTCCGACACGGAGATCCGTCTCATCCAGGCGACGGCCTATCTGGTGCACGCCGTACAGCCACGCGCGCTGATCATCGAGAACGTGCCCACCTTGATCGACGAAGACTCCTTCGCGCCGATTCGGGACTTCCTCCGTAAAGAGCTGGAGCACCTCGGCTACGAGTTGTCGTGGTTCGCCCTGAATGCTTCTCACTTCGGTGTCCCCCAGGATCGCGCGCTGGGCATCCTTGTGGCCGTCAAAGGGCAGTGGGCAAGCGCCTTCCGGCTGCCTCGCCCCACCGTCCACGAGTACGTGTCGGTCGGAGAGGCACTGGCGCCGTCGATGCGTTCCCGCGGCTGGCCGGACGCCGACCATTGGGCGGCCCAGGCTACGAGTGTGGCACCGACTTTGGTGGGCGGATCCAAGACGCACGGGGGCCCGGACTTCGGGCCGAGTGGCACGAAGGCCAAGTGGCGACGCATGGGGGTCTACACGAAGTCGTTCGGGAACGAGCCACCCGGCCGCGACTTCAAGTGGGATCCGTCACTCGGGGACGACGGACTGGTGCGGATCACAGTGGACCAGACGGCCCTCCTCCAGGGCTTCCCCGAATCATGGGAGATCACAGGGCTCAAGACCGCCCGGTACCGCCAGATCGGGCACGCCACGCCGCCACCCGTAGCAGAGGCGCTGGGACGGGCCGTCACCGAAGCGCTGAACGGGGATCCGTCAGCCCCCGCTGCCGGCTAGACTTCCGCCACATGACCAGCACGGCGCACCACCAGTCCATCCTCGACACGCCCTTTGTTCTGGACCTCTTCGCAGGGCCCGGAGGGCTGGACGTTGCCGGACACGTGCTCGACATCCCGAGTCTCGGCATCGAGTGGGACAAAAGTGCGTGTCTGACCCGGTACGCGGCCGGGCTGGACACCCTGCACGCCGATGTGAGCGCGGTGCGCAGAGACGCCTTCGAGTCGCTGCCGCCGGAGATCAACGTGCTCGCAGGAGGCCCACCGTGCCAGACGTACTCGGTGGCCGGGCACGGCGCCGGACGTCAAGCCCT
Organism: Streptomyces camelliae; assembly: GCF_027625935.1. Lineage (NCBI taxonomy): Bacteria > Bacillati > Actinomycetota > Actinomycetes > Kitasatosporales > Streptomycetaceae > Streptomyces > Streptomyces camelliae. The sequence goes on along the minus strand of NZ_CP115300.1, from coordinate 5,763,066 downwards.
GGACAGGGTGAAGAAGTACATCGAACGGCTGATGGCGGGCGACAGTGACGAGGAGATCGACGCGGAGCTGGCGACCCTCAGTGATCCACGTACCGCGCTGGTCCTCGAACCACTCCGTTACGCCATTCAGGCGACACGAAGCCCGAACCGAGAGCATCGCCCTTACGACGTCATCGTCCTGGAGCAGGTCCCGGCGGTGGCGCCGCTCTGGGTGCACTACGCCAAGGTGCTGACGGAGACCGGGCTCCCCGACGGAACCAAGTACAACGTGGTCGTCGATGTTCTCGACACCGAGACCTACGGAGTGCCGCAGACGCGATCCCGTGCGGTGCTGATCGCTCGGCGTGAAGGGCTCGGCGAGCCCTCGCTCCCTTCGCCGACCCACCGTTCCTACGAACCGAAGGAATGGAACCGAAGGAACGGAGAGAGCGGAACGAGCGACCCCGAGCAGGCCGCGGACCAGGTCCACCAGCCGCCCCTCTACGAGGACACTGCGCCGGAAAGCGACGAGGAGCCGTTGTCCTGGAGGTCGATGGGTGCTGCCCTCGCGGGCCCCGTGGGCTCGCATCGAGGACGTCCTAAACCCTTCCTGGTCCGCTCGAACTACGGCAGTTCCGGAAACCCGGGAAGGCGTGGAGTGCGGAGCGACCAGCAGCCCGCCGCCACTGTCACCGGCCGCATCTCCCGCTTCGTGGTCTTCGAACACCTCGGCAAGGACGTCTTCTACGAAGGCTCGCGGTTCAGCATGAACGAGGCGGGGATGCTGCAAAGTTTCCCGCCGGACTATCCGTGGTCCGGCACGGCACAGGCCCAGCAGGTGGGCAACGCCGTACCGCCCCTGTTCGGTGCGCACCTGCTGAGCGCCGCGCTCGGGTTCCCCAGGCCGGCTCCCACCGCGCTGAAGAAACTGAGGGAGCCGTGGCCGCCAGCCACGGAGGAACAGCGGGCCAAGCTGCGAAGCAACGGCTGCGGAGCCGCCGACGCCTGTACGGACAAGTGCCCGCGGCCCGAGGACCAAGTGCCGCCCCCCTCTTCGGTACGCCCGCGCAAGAACAAGGCGTCGGCGAAGTAGTTCGCGAGCAGGGCGTGGGAGAGCGCTGCGGCAGTCCACCGCAGCGCCAGGTCAATCCGCGGTTTTCCTGCCCCTGACCGGCGCGGTCTCGAACAGCTCCGCGAAGTAGCTGGTGAGCGCGGCCACAGACTCCTCTGGTACGGGATCCTCGTCCGGACCCTTCGGAAGCTCATGCCGCTCGACCGGTGGCGCCGATTCCGCTTCCGCGATCCAGTCCCGGAGATGGACGGGATCCCGGGGTGTGTCCGGTGCGAGGACGTCGTAGATCAGGGTCGCTCCGGCCGCATTGATCGCGGCGCTGAGGCCGTTGAAGCCTCGCCCGACAACGACCTGACCGTTCTTCAGTAGGCGGACCAGCGCCTGAGCAGTGGGACGGTGGTCGATCAGCTCCAGCTTGATGACGTTGTGGATGAGGTCCTGGTTTCCGCACGCGATCTCGACCGGCTCATAGTCCGGCCCGTTCCGGAAGAGCTCAGCCGCCCACCAGAGACGGGAGAAGCACTGCCGGTCCGCGGGGCCACGGAAGCGCTCTGGATTGATGCGCCTCTCCGGCCTTTTCGCTGTCGGCTCCGACAAGTGACGCCAGGCGACGTAGTCGGGGGCCACCGCCAGGGCGATGTGATTCCACAGGCGCTTGTCCGCCGCTTCTCGCCGGGTCAGGCGGAGAGAAGCGTGGAGCCGGGGCGCAAGCCACGCGTCGGCTCGGGTGCGGTCCTCCCCGAACTCGAACATGACGTCTTCCACCAGGCTTCGGATCGGCTCGACCCACCACCTGGCATCGTCCTCGGGAAGCGGCTCGACGACCTTGGCGAGGTCGATGCCGCCATGGACCTGTTCAGCTTTGAGCAGCTCCTCAGTCAGGAACGGATCGAGGGCCGAGGTAGGGAGCAGCGCCAGACGCTCCGGTACGTAGTTCGGTTGAGTGATCACGTGATCACATCTCACTCTCTCGGTTCATCTGCTCCAGACTGCGGATGGCATAGGCGAGCGCCCTAGTGGCATCGGCACGGCGGACCGCCGCGTAGTGGATGCGGGTCTGGAGCTCCACCCAGCCCGAGTCGCCGGTGCGCCGGCGGTGCACCTGTCGTAGGGCCTCCTCCACGTGCACGCCGGGAACCACGTCCGGGAGCATCTCCCGCAGCACCTCGCCCTGCCAGTCCGTCGGAAAGACCGGACCGCCGCCAGCTTCCACCTCCAGATCGCCGATGGCACCGTGGAACACGGCGGTCCAGACGTCGGTGGCCATCTGTGCCACCAGGAGGTCACGCACCTTACTGTCCACACCGGAGCCACTGCTGTCCAGCAGGCCGATGACCCCCTCGACATCCGTGTTCACGAACACGGTGGGGACCCGGGCCGAGGTGTCCACGATCCAGGGCGCATCGGCGTAGGCCTGCAGCCACTCCCGGGAACTCTTTCTGAACGAGGCTTTCTGGACCTCCAGTTGAAGCCCGCGGATCGGTTCGTCGGAGACTGTGTCGATGACCCAGCTCCGGTCGGTCTCGGCGATCGACCGTCCTCGCACCCCGTCCACCGTCCCGACGGCGTACACGGCGAGGGAGGCGCGCCCCAGGTGGTCGTCACGAAGGACCTCCACAGAGCCGGACCAGTCCCGTCCGCCCTCCGCGTCACGCGTGAGGTCCGTGGACGTGCGGACGTTGGTCTCACCGTCCGTCAGTACGGCGAGGACACGCAGATCGGACCATGCGGCGTCCGACGCGTTTGCCCCAGGCGGCAGCGTCGCGGAGAGGCCGATCGTGGCGCTCACCCAGTCGGTGTGGCCCGCGATGCCGAGTGCGACGGCCTGCTGCTGGGTCGAGTACGCGGTGGTCTCCAGCTGGTCACGGGTACCGTCGGAGAGCTTGAGGGATATCGAGGTCACTCTGAGCGTGACCGGCCGGTTGAGCCGCTTGTATGGATAGATCTTCATGCGTCACTCCCCCTTGCCGGCACGGAGTTCGAGGACGAGGCGGGTAAGCGCGGTCCTGACCGGGTGACTGGTGACGTCGGTGGCTCCTCGGAACGCCGCCCTGCGCGCGCCGGGCGTGAAGCGCAGGGTCCCGTCCTCCACCTCACAGCCCTCGACGGCCACGAGTTCCGCCCAGTCCAGCTTCGGTCGGCCCCCGGAGCGCACGTCCAGCTGGGCGACCGGCACCATCGGGACGATCTCGTCGCCACGCGGGATGCTCACCTCGGCAGTGATCTGCCACTCCCCACCGTCGCCGATCGTCGCGTCGAGCCTGTCCAGCACGGGAACCACTGGTCCGGCGGGTGTCTTGGCCTTGGGCCTCGTTCGCACGGTCAACGCCTTGCGCAAGGCCTCACCGCCTTCGCCGCTGCTGCGCTTCGGCCGTGCGACCAGTTCTCTGACCGCGTTGTTGACCTCGCTGGTCATGGCGCCGATCTTCCGGTATGCGGAGGGCGACCAACGCAGAGTCAGTTCCTCCGTCTGCCCCCAGCGGTCGTGCTCGGGCGGTTCCGCCGCACGCAGGAATTCCTCAGCCTCCTGCGCGAAGGGGGCCGTTTCACCCGCTGCCTCGCCCACCAGGAGAACGGCTTGGAAGGGATTGGTCCCGAGCGGCAGGTTCGGCACCCCGGCCGTCTTCACGGTCATGAGGTTGCCGCGCAGCGAATGAACCTGGTTGGGCTTCCCCTTGTTGTCCCCTTCCTCGGCGGTCACCAGCAGTACAGCTTGGTGTGTACCGAGCGTCCCCCGAGCTCCCCCGGAGAGCGGCAGCTTCAGCGGTACGCTCCGGGCCGCCACCTGTCCCGCCTCGGTGAGGCGATCCACCGTGGTGCCCTCGTAGTGCGCGCGCAGGGCGCGGGTCCGTGCGGGCTGCTCGACAGACGGGTCCACCTGTTGCTCCGGCACGACCACTTCGCCGTTTCGCAAGGCACGGACAGAGACCTCCAGGAGGGGACGCCTGCCGCCTCCACCGGTCATCGCGGCCCAGAAGTCACGCCCCAGTGCCTCGACCAGACGGCCGTGCATCTTGCTGATGTCACGCGTGTCTTCGTCGCCTTCACCTCCGCTGGTCTCGCCGTCGGCATCGGACGACATCTCCTCCAGGCTGGCTACGTCGTGCGCGCCGACGATAAGGAAGGACGTACCGGGTTCGTCGCTCTCCCGAGTCAGATGCAGGCGCTCCACCGTCTCCTCGTCCGCCCACCACGAGCGGGCGACCATGGCGCCGGGCGAATCGGGATCGGGTCGCCCGAACCAGGCAGGACCCGCGTATGGCTCGCCCTCGACCTCGCGCCAAGGCAGTTCGAGACGGCCGATGACCCGGCGCTCGGTACGGCCCTCGTGGGGCACGGACAGAGTGGAGTTGATCAGCACGAGTCCGAGGGCGCTGGTGGCCCACAGTGTCGCCTTGCCCAGGCCGTACGAACCCCCTGCGGCATGCCCGGACTTGAGGCTTTCCAGCTGACGCCTGACGACCGCGGCGAACTTGCCGTCCGCGTAGTCGTCGCCGATGAGCCCGGAGGCGTTGTAGTCGTCGACGCGCAGGAGGACCAAGCGGCCCTTCTCGTACATGTCCCGCACTCCGGCGTCCACGACCCGGCCGACCTTCTGGTTACCGGCGATCTCCGAGACGGCGGAGTAGTGCGGGAAGAGGTCGTTCCAGAGGATCGCCTCGCGGAAGGCCTCCAAAGCCTCCCCGGTCAGCTCGTGCAGGGTGTAGCGGACGCGCACCGGGCGGCCACTGTCCGTCAATCGCTCGTCGAGGCTGTTCTGGCAGGTCTCCCGTGCGAGGACCTGCACGTCGGCGTCGAAGGCGAACGCGGCGGCATTGCCCAGGTCACGGCCGCCGTCGGGGTAGCCAGGGCGGTGGTACCAGGTAACAGGGAGGCCGGCCTGGGTGTCGGTGGTACGGGTGTGCACCGTGCCGAGGTCCGTGCCGAGCGCCTTGGCGATGTCCGCCATGACAGTCGGGCGGGGAGTCGACCTTCCGGTGATCCACGCGGAGACAGCGGCGCGCGTCAAGCCGAGCTCGTCGGCCAGTTCAGCCTGCGTCTTCCTCGCGAGTTTAAGCTGACGGGCCAGCCAGGGCCCGAACTCCTCACCTGTCTCCACGCGCCACTCTTCCCCTCGTCCCCTCGGAGCCGCGTCCGGCTCGCATGTCGCAGACCCGGAGGCTAATTTGACGTTCCGGGCGCTGTCAACCAACAGTTGATCGGACCTCGGCACCCCGACCACTCGGACCGATAGGTCAAGTTGCCCCATTTTAGACCCATTTACAGAGAATTCCACAAGTGGAGCGGTCAACTCCCCATTATCCAAGGGGAGTTGGGATTGAATTGTGGGGCACGTTCGGGTAGTGTCTGAACTGGCGACATTGTCGCCTCGCTTGCGAACCCGAATACAAGTCGGGGGGGACCAGGCGACCGGGGTGGAAGTGTATCCACATTTAGCATCAAGAGCCAAAAGCCCGCAGCGCAACCCGGCCAAGGCACTCGTTCTTTCTTCAAAATCAAGGCACTAGTCACACCGGTCCCGCACCTGCTAGATTGCGGGGAAATGTTTCACCCAAGAGATCGGACATCCATTTTCCCGCAGGGGGACAATTGTGCCCTAATAAACCCCTTGCGACACGTCAACAACAGGGGGTTATATGGACGAGTACTACGGCTACGACTTGGATTCGAAGCGTGGTCTAAGCCAGCTCGAACTTGACATTGCAATAGGAAAGTTGGAAATGAAGGCGGCGGCGGATATTCTGAGAGGTCATCCATGTGCAGATGAATTTATCGACAGGTTTCCCGATCTCGCACAAGAGATCCAGGAGCCACCCGATGACACCTCCCCCTCGACCTGACCTCTTCCACGTTGCCCTCAAGAGGTTGGGAGACCCCTCAGAGTACGCTTGCCGCCCTCGCCAGCAGAAACGTTCAAACGTTCGAAGGCGGCCATAGTTTTGCGGCACGCCTCCGGCACCACTCCGCTCATGGGCCGGCTGCACGAAGGCGGCAGCCGGCCCATGACTCACGCTTTCGCCCAGACCTTTACACATAGGAGTGCAGGAGCAGTGCCGTCTTCATTCTCGCCGGTAATTCAAACCGTTATCGAGCAGTCTTCCCGCGTCCTGCAAACGTACGCCGTAGATCCCGGCCTTGTAGCCGAGCACGCCAATGGCGAGCGTCGAATCACTCAGGGCGGATATGGCGATCGCCAGCTTTTCGAGCTCGTCCAGAACGCGGCCGACGAAATCGCCGAGGAGCCGGGCGGACAGATACAGGTCGTTCTCACAGAAAAGCATTTGTACTGCGCCAACGAGGGAAACGAAGTGACCCCGGAAGGCGCGGAAACAATTCTTCGCATGAGTATGTCGAAGAAGCGTGGAGGTCAGATCGGTCGATTCGGAGTAGGTATCAAATCCGTCCTCGCAGTAACCGACACACCGCAATTCTTCAGTAGTAGCGGAAGTTTCGGATTCGACCGCGCCTGGTCATACGAGCAGATCAAGGCCGTGCCGGGTGTAACGGCGCGCTATGGCCCGGAGTTCGACGCCCCCGTCCTGCGGATGGCCCGAGCACTCGACGTGGAGGCCGAACGTGCTTCCGACCCCGTCCTGAACGAGCTACTGACCTGGGCGACCACCGTCGTTCGTCTGCCCCTGCTCCGGAAGGCCGACGACCGGCTCGGCCGGGACATGCACGGCGGCCGGGCCAAGGACCACGGAGAGCCCCGCGAGGAATTCCCGGTGGGCTTCCAGCTCTTCTCGCCGCACGTCGCGAAGGTCGTACTGGAGGACCGCCGGCCCCGGCCCGTGGCCCGTCGGACACTCACCGCCCAGCAGGCCGGCGACCTGCACACCGTGGTCGAGGAGCGAACCGGAAAGGCTGTCGCCACCGACCGGTGGCGCGTGTTCACCACCGCCCACGAGCCCGGTTCAGCGGCCCGCGCGGACGCCGGGGAGCTGCACGACCGACTCTCGCTCGACCTCGCATGGGGCGTTCCCGCCCTGGAGAAGGACCCGGAGACCGGCCTCTGGATCAGCCCGCGGTCGCGCGGTCGTGGCAAGTTCTGGTCCTTCTTCCCCACCAAGTACGAGATGTCGCTGAGCGGCATCCTCAACGGGGCCTGGAAGACCAACGAGGACCGGCAGAACCTGCTCGACTCCTCACCCTTCAACCAAGAGATGATCAGGGTGTCGGCGAAGCTGGTCGTCGACTCCCTCCCCGCCCTGGCGCCGCCCCAGGACCCGGCCGCCTACCTGCCGCTGCTGCCCGGCCGCGTCAAAGAGGCGATCAGTTGGGCCGACGAGTTCCTGACCCGGGAGATCTGGGCACGCGCCGCGGAACAACCGTCGCTTCCAGACCAGGACGGTGTCCTGCGGGTCCCGTCCGACCTGCGGATCCATCCGCGGCTCGACAAGGACCTGAAGAAACTGTCCCGTTGGCTGCGGATGTGGCATGACTGCCCCAGCCGTCCCTCGAACTGGCTGCACCACAGCGTCGAGGCGGACTCTTTGCGCTCGGGAAAGGTCGAGCACATCCTCGCCGCGGCCGGGCACGGGCGGACCGATGTTCGTGAATGGCTGGAGGCGCTGGTCGAGAGCGGCACCGTCGAGGCGTCGAAGGCGGCCATCGGAATCCTCTCGGACATGATCGAGGTCCGTTCTCCCTACTCCGAGGAGGCCCGCAAGGCCCGCATCGTACTCACCGAGGAGCACGGTCTCGTCGCGCCCGTACACGGCAAGGTGTTCCGCCGCGCCGACCAGGGTGGACTGCGCGAGTCCCTGGTGTACGTAGTCGACGAGATCGCCCAGGACCACTCGCTGGCGCACGCGCTCAACGTCCTCGGCATCCGGGAAGCCGACGTCGAGGGCCGGTTCGTCAGCATTCTCGACCAGGGCTTCGACCACTACAGCGAGTCGGACTGGCAGCGGTTCTGGGAGCTGTTCCGCCAGGCCGGGGTCGGTCGACTGGCCCACAAGGTCCTGGAGCGGGTGCCCGCGCCGCGCTCGACGCTGCGGGTGCGGACCGCCGACGGGCGGTTCCGACCGGTGGAGGACTGCATGCTGCCCGGCGTCGTGGTCGACGCGAAGCGTGACCCGCACGTCGCCGTCGACATGGCTTTCCACTCCGACGACACTCCCTTCTTCCCCCAGGTCGGCCTGAGGGAACGACCGTCCGGCGGGGTGCAGCCCCAGGCGGACGAGGCCTGGTTCGAGGAGTACCGCGAAGCCGTCCACGCCGCATACCTGCGCAGCCTGGACACCCGCGCTCCCCGCCCCGCGCTGAACCGGATGAAGGTCGAGGGCGCCGCGATCGGTGGGCCGCTACATCTCTTCCCAGTCCTCTCCGAGGAGTCCCGAGCCGCCTTCCTGAAGGTGCTGCCCGACGACGCCGTGGTGGACAACTGGACTCGTCAGATCGGTGCGCAGACCAGCACCCGGCAGGCGGTGGCCTCGCCGATCCGGTGGATGCTGCGGAAGTACGGCACGGTCGCCACCTCCCAGGGGATCAAGCCGCTGAAGGAGGCCGTCGGCCCCCAGCTCGCTGCCTACCGCGACGTGCTGCCGGTAGCCGACATCTCCCCCGAGAAGGCCCGCAAGCTGCGGCTCCCGACCACCGTCGACGAGGTGCCCACCGACCGCTGGGACGCGCTCCTCGACGAGGTGTCCCGCAGCGAAGACGACTCCTTCGTCGGCGCCACCTACGTGATGTTGACCCGGTTCGGCGCGGACTTCCCCGAGGACTCCCTGACTCGTTGCCGGATCGGCGACGCCTGGGGCACCCGCCCCGACGACGAGATCACCGTCGCCGTGGGGACCGCCGAGTATCGGGCGCTGCGCGCCGAGCAACTCCCGGCGCTGCTCGTGCCGACCCCCGAGGACGCCGAACTGATGGTCGAGAAGTGGGGCATGCTCCGCTACGCCGACGTGATCAGCCGGGAGACCCGGGAAGAGCCGGAAGGCGACCCCGTGCCACTGGTCGAGCTGTTCCCCGCCCTGCGACAGCGCCTGAACAGCGGGAACCGGAACAGCATGGTGCAACGCTGCACCGAGCTAGAGGCGGTCACCCGCACACCCAACGGCACGCGCACCTCCCCATTGGACGCCGTCCGCCAGGACGGCACTGTCAAGGTCCGCGTGCCCCTGGAGCCCGAGCCCATGTTGCGACTGATCGATCGCGAGCTCGGTCTCGGCCTCGGGGCTGCCGGTTGTCGCGCTGTGCTGGAACACCAGAACCGCATGGCGCGGGACAGCGAGCTGCAGGCGGCGCTGAAGGCGGTGCGCGAGGCCGAGGACGTCGTGGCCAAGATCGAATTGTTGATCGGTGCGGACGCGCTCCGAACCGGCCTCCCCGAGGGGCTGATGGAGGCCGAGCTGCTGGCGACCGACGGCGTGGAACCTTCCGGGCGCCGCATCGCGCAGATGGCGTTCAACGCGCACGGCGACGGGGTGCTCCAGCAGCACGCCCGGGACATCCAGGCACGCTTCCCCAACGCGCCTGTCGCCTACGGAGGTACGCCGGCAGCCATCGCATTCGTCTCGGATCTGAAACTGCCCGTCGCGTTCGCCGGTTCGAGGACTCCGTCCCCGCCGCCGTTCGAGACTGTCGAAGGCCCTCGGGACTTCCCGAGCCTGCACGACTACCAGGAAGACCTGGTCCGCAACATCTCGGCCATGCTCGACCGACTGGCTCCCCAGCGCGGCATGCTGTCCCTGCCCACCGGCGCCGGCAAGACCCGAGTCACCGCCGAGGCCGTGATCCGCTGGGTCAAGCGGGTTGGCGATCTCAAGGGGCCACTGCTGTGGATCGCGCAGACCGAGGAGTTGTGCGAACAGGCCGTACAGAGCTGGAAGTTCGTCTGGAACAAGGTCGGCGCGGAGCGTCCGCTAACTATCAGCAGGCTGTGGAGCACCAATGAGGTCGGGAACGTCGTCGATCACCCCCACCTGGTGGTCGCGACCGACGCGAAGCTGGAGCGGTGTCTGAACACCGACCAATACGCGTGGCTGCGGCAGGCGGCGCTGGTGATCGTGGACGAGGCGCACACCGCCATCTCCAAGCGGTACACCGAGATCCTGGCGCTGTTGGGGCTCACCCAGTACGAGACCGGCCGGCATCTGCTCGGTCTGACCGCCACCCCGTTCCGTAACACCAACGAGGAGGAGACCCGCCGCCTGATCAACCGCTTTGGCAACAGGCGACTCGACCAAGGAGTCTTCCCGTCGGGCGATCCGTACCGCGACCTCCAGGACTGGGGCATGCTCGCCCAGGTCGAACACCGCACCCTGGAAGGCGGCCGGATCGAACTGACCCGGGACGAGAAGACACACGCCGATCGCATGGCGATGCTCTCCCGCTCGGCCGAACAGCGGCTCGCCGACGACCACGCGCGCAGCCGGCGCATCGTCGACTCTGTGATCGAACTGCCAGACGACTGGCCGACGTTGCTGTTCGCGACCTCCGTCGACCATGCCAAGTACCTGGCGGCCATGCTCAACGACCAGGGCATCCCGTCCGCTGCCGTGGACTCCACGACCAGCGCGCAGGACCGTCGTACTCGCATCGAGAACTTCCGAAACGGACGCATCCGAGTGCTCACCAACTACGGTGTCCTCACTCAGGGGTTCGACGCCCCCGCCACCCGTGTCGTGGTCGTCGCCCGCCCCGTCTACAGCGCCAACGTCTACCAGCAGATGATCGGCCGTGGCCTGCGCGGCCCCAGGAACGGCGGCAAGGACACCTGCCTCATCCTCAACGTCAGCGACAACATCGCCAACTTCGACACCCAGCTCGCCTTCACCCAGTTCGAGCACCTCTGGAGCCGCACGTGACCGACGTCTACCTGGACAGTCCCCCGCTCACCGACGAGCAGCGGGCCGTCGTCGAGCAGCCCTGGGACGCACGTGTCCTGGTCACCGCCGGGGCCGGGGCCGGGAAGACGCACACACTGGTGCGTCGGCTCGACGCGCTGTGCGGTCACGAGGATCCGGAGGAGGCGCTGGAGGCCGCGGAGATCCTGGTGCTCACCTTCTCGCGGGCAGCCGCCCGCGAGCTGCGCGAACGGATCGCCCGGCACGGGGAGCGAGCCCACCGGGTACGCGCCAGGACCTTCGACGCGTGGGCCTACGAGGTGCTCCTCCAGGCGCATCCAGGCGGCGAGTGGGGGACGGTCGGCTTCGACGAGCGGATCGCCGCCGCGTCCCGCGCGATCGAGAAGGGCGCGTTGGAGATCGGCGACGCCGTCCCGCCCGCGCACGTCGTGATCGACGAGGTGCAGGATCTGCTGGGCGGTCGCCGCGAGATGGTGGAGACGCTTCTCGACCGGTATCAGGAAAGTTGTGGCTTCACCCTCGTCGGAGACGCTGCCCAGTCCGTCTACGGCTTCCAGATCGAGGACTTGGGCGAACGGGCCGACGAGACCGGCCGGTTCTTCGACTGGCTACGCTGCTCCTACCCCGAGGACCTGGTGGAGCTGCGTCTCACTCAGAACTTCCGCGCGACCACCGCCGAGGCTCGGGTCGCGCTGGCGCACGGTCCGCGCCTTCAGCAGCTCAGCGACCCGGACGAGGCGGGAACGCTGTACCACGAGCTGCGCGACCTCCTCCTGGACCCGGCGAACGGCTTGGACGGCCTCGACGACGAGTTCACCTTGGACGGCCTGCGGAACCTCTCCGACACGTGCGCCGTCCTCACCCGTGACAACCAGGAGGCCCTCGTGGTCTCCAGCCTGCTGCACGCGCACGGCGTGGACCATCGGCTGCGGCGTCCACTCGAAGACCGTCCGGTGCCGTACTGGGTGGCCGAGTTGCTGCGCCGCACAGAGGCGACCGGACTCACCGAGGACCGGTTCCGCAGTCTCCTCTCGGAGATCCCCCTGCTGTACGAGCCCAACGCCGACGCCCTGTGGACGGTGCTGCGTCGGGTCGCGCGTGGAGCCGGGCGCGGTCTGCTCGATCTGGACCGGCTGCGCGGCACGGTCGCCGACGGCAGGTTCCCCGACGAGGCGGCCGATCCGGAGACCGCCCGAGTCGTCGTCTCCACCGTGCACCGGGCCAAGGGCCTGGAGTTCGACCGGGTGATCGTCCTCACACCGCCGACCGTCGCCGAGCTGCGCACCCGGTTCGAGGACGAGCTGGATCTTCCCGCGGAGGCCCGCGCCCTGTACGTGGCGATGACGCGCGCCCGCCAGGACCTGTACCACGTACCCCCTCCCGAACTGCCGCACTTCAAGAGGGCGGGGCGACAGCGCCACGGCCGTCGTTACCTCGGATCGTGGCGGTCGTACGACAGGTACGGGATCGTCGCCGAGGCGGGCGATGTGTGCCGGGACAACCCGCCCGGCCACGAGACGGACGCCGTCGCCACCCAGGCCTATCTCCTCCGACAGGTCCGACCCGGCCAGGAAGTGCTGCTGCGCAGGCGTCACGACCTCCCCATGGGCGAGGCACAGAGCCCGCCGTACGCGCTGGTGCACAACGGGCTGGAGATCGGTGAGGCGTCGGAGCGATTCCGCGAGGAGCTGTTCCAGGTGCAGAAGGTCAACCGTACCTGGGAACCCTGGTGGCCCGACGAGATCCACGACCTGCGGATCGACACTTTGGAAACCGTCACTGGCAGCATCGCCGCCGGTGCCAACGCCGGACTCGGTGAGCGAGGCGTGTGGATCGCCCCGCGGATCACCGGCATCGGCCGGTACCGGAGGGCGGACAACGAGGAGCAGCGCGCATGACATACGTGGCAGGCCGACACTCCGAGCACTACCGGGTGCGGGACGAGGAGCTCTTGGCGGGGCTCCGACGCGAACTCCTCGGCCCCGCGGAGGACGCCGAGCCGGACGACCGGGACGAGGTCCTCACCCAGGACGCACCCATCGACCGCTATCTGACCGGCGTGTTGTACCCGCGTGCCGCGGACAAGGCGGCCAAGGAGAGGAAGAACGAGGACGCCGCCGAACAGGAAGGACTGGACGCCACCCCGCTGCTCACTCGTGACGACGTCGAGGAGTCCGGCACCGCACAGGAGGTCGGCCCGGCCGGGGACAGGCGTCCCTCGTCGATGGGCCTGACCTTCGCGGTCCGCCCGGAAACAAGCAAGATCGTGGTTTCGGCGCGAGCGGCCGTGTACGAGCCCACCAACGCCGACGGCAACCCGATCCCGGCCCGCCGTGCCGAGGCCCGTACCACTGCCGACCAGCGGGAACGATGGCGGCGCAAGGAGCTGGTCCTTCCGGACCAGCTCATCGACTTGACCCAGCTGGCCCCGAAAGAACCGATCGCGCTCTCTCCAGAAGCCGCGTTGCACGTCAACGTCCGCCGTCCCGACCCGGCCACCGGCACGGTCACGGTCACGGTCACGCTGATCAACACCCAGAAGGTCAGCGAACGGGATCTTCAGGACGCCCTCTCACTGTTCCAGTGCGGTCTGAAGGTCCGTGCCGCCGACGGCTCCACGGCGTTCGTCGAGCGTCCCGCTCCGGCCACCGCCCACGACCCGGAGATCGCCACCAGCCGGCTACTGCATCGTCACGCCCCGACCTTCGCGGTCGGTCACGGCTGCGCCGCCGAATGGGACTGGACTCCGCCGCCGATCGGCGTGACCGATGCCATCCCGGCTGCCGTCCCCGAAGTGCGCAGCCAGTTCGTGCCCACCGTGGATGTGCTGCTCACCGACTCCAACCCGGAGATCGACAGCTCAGCACTGTCCATGTTGGGTCTGGCAGAGAAGTCGGACGCCGAGGTCCTGACCGCCCTGGAGGAACTCGCCACGGGCTACGAGGGCTGGATCGCGCGCAAGGCGGCCGAGGCGGCGGCTCTGGCGGGCGAACCCCACGAGCAGCCCGCGCGGGACCAGGTGAGCGCCTGCCACGAGGCGCTCGACCGGATCCGCGAGGGGATCAGACTGCTTCGCACCAAGCCCGACCTGATGCGAGCCTTCCGACTCGCGAACCGCGCCATGGCCGACCAGCGCGCACGCAGCGCGTGGGTGAAGGGTGGCCGGACCGGCGTCCCGGACCCGGCCGCCGGCCGTTGGCGCCCCTTCCAGATCGCGTTCGTGCTGCTCTGCCTGGCGAGCATCGACGATCCGGACCACCCCGACCGGCGGGTCTCGGATCTGCTGTGGTTCCCCACCGGTGGCGGCAAGACGGAGGCCTACCTCGGTTTGATCGCCCTCACGTCGTTCCTGCGTCGCATCCGCAAGGGTGCGGACGGGGGCGGTGTCACTGTCCTCATGCGCTATACGTTGCGGCTGCTCACCCTTCAGCAGTTCGAGCGTGCCGCCATCCTGCTCTGCGCCATGGAGCACATGCGGCGCCACACGCCCGAGCTGGGACGTGAGGAGTTCTCCATCGGCATGTGGGTGGGGCGCTCGGCCACCCCCAACACGCTGGCCGAGGCTGGCCGGAAGCTTGATGAGCTGCGCGCGAACCTCGACAAACGCCTCGCCACCGAGAACCCCGTCCAGTTGCACGCCTGTCCGTGGTGCGGAACCCGCCTCGACGCACGGGACTACGAGGTCGACGAGGACGCCAAGCGGATGTACGTCCGTTGCCCCGGCGCGGGCTGCGACTTCACCGACGGTCTGCCCGTGCACCTGATCGACGAGGCAGTGTACGACGCCCGGCCGACACTGGTGATCGCCACCGTCGACAAGTTCGCCTCCATGCCGTGGCGCCCAGCGACCGCCGCGCTGTTCAATCTCGACGATCCGGACGGCGACACTCCTCCCCCGGAGCTGGTCGTGCAGGATGAACTCCACTTGATCTCCGGTCCGTTGGGGACCCTCACCGGGCTCTACGAGACCGCCGTGGACGCGCTCGCCCGACGTCCGAAGGTGATCGCCTCCACCGCGACCATCCGTCGCGCGGCCGATCAGGGCCGCCACCTCTTCGCTCGTAAGGTGCGGCAGTTCCCACCCGCCGGTCTGGACGCCCGCGACTCGTGGTTCGCCGTGGAGACGCCGCGCGAGGAGAAGGCGAGCCGCCGCTACGTCGGCCTACTGGCCCCCGGCACCAGCCAGTCCACCCTGCTGATCCGCACGTACGCGACGTTGCTGCATCGGGCCAAGCACGCGAAGACCGAGGACGAGGTGCGTGACGCGTACTGGAGTCTTGTCGGCTACTTCAACAGCCTTCGACTGCTCTCCGCGGCCGAACTCCAGGTCCACGACGACGTGGTGGCCTACCTGGAGCTGCTTGCCGAGCGCGAAGGGGTGGCGGTCCGCTCGGTCGCCAACTACTCGGAGCTGACGAGCCGCGTCGACGCGAGCGAGATCCCCACCCGCCTCAAGCGCATCGAGAAGAGGTTCCCCGACGAGGACACCGTGGACGTCCTCCTGGCCACCAACATGATCGCGGTGGGTGTGGACGTCGACCGCCTCGGTCTCATGGCCGTGATGGGTCAACCGCAGACCACCGCGGAGTACATCCAGGCCACCAGCCGCGTCGGGCGCGCCCACCCGGGCCTGGTCGCCGTCATGCTCAATGCGGCGCGATCCCGGGACCGTTCCCACTACGAGAGCTTCCAACATTTCCATTCGGCTCTCTACCGCGAGGTCGAGTCCACCTCCGTCACGCCGTTCTCGGCCCGCGCTCGCGAACGGGGCCTGCACGCGGTGATCGTCGCCCTCGCCCGCATCCTGATCCCGGCTGCCCGCCCCAACGAGGGCGCCGGCGAGGTCGAGTCCTACGAACACATCCTCCGGGGACGCATCAAGTCCGTGTTCCTCGAACGGGTCAGCGCGGTCACCCCGGCGGAGACCGACGCCGTGTCCCGGGCCTTCGACGAATTCGTCGAGTGGTGGTGCAAGGAAGCGAGCAACCACAGCGGCCTGCTCTTCGAACCTCGCCGGGGCAATCGTCACCCGTCGCTCCTGAAGTCGTACGACGACGAGTCCGAGGACGCCGAGGCGTGGTCCACGCTGTGGAGCCTGCGCGACGTCGACGCCGAGTCCGCCCTGTTCCTGGAGGGAACCCGATGACCCCGCCCCCCGCCCGTCGCCGCCGAGCGGGCACGAACGGCGCCGTTCCCGCGCACACCCTTCCGCGGCGCGGCGCGGTCCGCCGTGCCCAGGCGATCACCACTTATGGCGTCGGATCGCTCATCGCCGTCGACCATGAGTCCTTCGTGGTCTCGGGTCTGGACGAGGCCGACAAGAACTGGAGCACCGACGAGTCCCGGCGGATACACGAACGGCGCCTGGCCCGGCTGCTCGACGTCGACTACTTCCGGTTGCCGCCCGCGTCCGACGACACCAGCAGGGACGGCCTGCGTGTCCGACGCTTTCCCCTGATGCACTCCTGCCCCGAGTGCAACGAACTGCAGCGACACCGCGACTTCAACCCGCCCCCAGGTCAGAGCGTCTGCCGCACGTGTGGGGTCGATCTCGTCCCCTCCCGTTTCGTCGTCGCCTGTGAGGCCGGTCACCTCGGCGAGTTCCCGTACTGGCAGTGGGTGCACCGCTCCACCGACCGCGGCGCCTCGACGGCCGGTCGGTGCGGTGGGAAGCTCAGGCTGCGCTCTTCCGGGCGTACGTCCTCGCTCCGCTCGATCCTCGTCTCGTGCACCTGTGGTCAGGCCCCCGAGGTCTCGATGGAGGGTTCCTTCCGCAGGAACGCGCTCAAGGACCTCGGCCTCACATGCCGCGGCACCCGCCCGTGGCTCGGCACGTCCGCCCCCGCCCAGGAGTGCGGGCTCCCCCTGCGGACGCTCCAGCGCGGTTCTTCGGCGGTGTGGCAACCGGTGCTGAAATCGGCGCTCTCCATTCCGCCGTGGAGTGACGGCCGCGCGGATCCGCTGGCCGAGCACTGGGACAGACTTCGCAACCTCAACGGCCGCGCGGAGATCGAAGGCGTCCTGAAGTTCCTCTTCCCGGACGGAAGTCCGATCCCTGTCCACGAGGTGATGGCACTCCTCGACGCGGAACACGAGGAGGACCCTCATGACGAGGACGCCCCCACCTTCGACCACCGCTACCGCGCCCTGCGCAACAAGGAGTACGAGCGTCTCCGCTCGGGCAACGACGAGAGCGAGCACTCCCACGACGAGCAGTTCGTCTGCGAGACCCCGCCGGGCGACCAGAGCATGCTCGGTCCGCTCGGAGTGACCGGCCCCATGCTGGTCAAGAAGCTCCGCGAGGTGCGTGCCCTGAAGGCGTTCACCCGGCTCGCCGACCCGGAGTCGACGACCGAATCGAAGGAGATGCCGCTCTCCGAGTCCCCTCTGCGCTGGCTCCCGGCCATGGAGGTGCGCGGTGAGGGTGTCTTCCTCCGCCTGGACGAGGACCGACTCGGCACCTGGGAGAAGGCGACGGCGGTGGCGGCCCGGATCAAGCGGATGCGCGCCGCTCACCAGCGGGTGCTTGAGCAGCGAGCCAGTGACCCGAGCCGGCTCGTCCCCTCCCCGGCCACCCCTCGCATGGTCTTGCTGCACACCCTGGCCCACGTCCTCATCAACGAGTGGAGCCTGGAGGCGGGCTATCCCGCCGCGTCCCTGCGCGAGCGCCTGTACGCCGCTGACGATATGGCCGGGGTACTCATCTACACGGCGACGAGCGACTCGGCGGGCAGTCTCGGCGGTCTCGTCGCTCAGGGCGAGCCGGAGCTTCTCGATCGCACGGTCCGTTCGGCGGTTCGCCGTGCGGAATGGTGTTCCTCCGACCCGCTCTGCATGGAGACCGAGGTATCGGGCACCGGCGGGACGAACCTCGCCGCCTGCCACGCCTGCGTGATGCTCCCGGAGACGAGCTGCGAGCACAACAACATCCTGCTCGACCGTGCGCTGCTCGTCGGCACGCCGGACGATCCTCATCTGGGCTTCTTCGCGAGCGTGCTGAGCCGGTAACGCCGGGCCGCTCCCGACTCCGGAGCCGGAGCCTCTGTGGCAACGGCTCCGGAGCAGGGAGTACACAGTCCACATCATGCCGCTGTTCAACGTGCCGTGCGCTCCGCGTCTGCCTCGAACTGCGCCTGGGCCCGGTCCAGGGCCTCATCCGCGTCACGACCGTGTGCCCGGAGCCAGTGAAGGAGGTCGGCGATGGCCTCGATCGCCGTCTCCTCGGCAGCAGTGGCGCTCAGCCTGCTCGACCTTTCTGGGCCAACCGCCTGCTGCTTGTCGTAGCCGCGAAGCACACTCTCGGCCCTTGAGACATGCACGTTCCTGCTGTGGCCGTCCGGTGCGTTCAGGGCCGTGGCGAGTTCCACCCAGGTGACCTTGCGATCGGGCAGGAGCTGGACGCCCCAGTGGTCGGAGTGGGCGGCGACGAGCGCCATGCCGCGTCCCGTCTCGGCGTCCTCGGCAGCCTTGTCCAGCGCCGGTAAGGCCTTGGTGTCCGGGTCGTGGATCTCCATACGAAGGCGCGTGCCGCTCATGGAGACGGCGAGCGTTGTCGGAGTACCCCGGCCGACGTGAGTGATCACGTTGGACACGAGTTCGCTGAGGCAGAGTTGGGCCGCTTCGGTCAGCTCCGACAGTCCCCACAGGCCCAAGTGGATCCGCAACACGCGTCGTAGCGCGGCCACTTCCTCCGGCTCGGCGAGAAACGGCAGATCCCAGGGCTTTCTCGGCGTACAGGCACTGCAATCCATGTCCCGGCTCCTTCCTCTGCTGACTGACTGCGCTGCCCGGCGTGCAGTGGCCTGTCGCCCTGGCGCAGCCCACCCCTCCAGGGCAGGAGAGATCGGGCAGGCGTGCGCGATGCACTTCTGCTCGCCGCGCGTAAGCAGCGCGATGTTCAAGCTAGAAGACCGTCAGGTAAATTTGCCAGCCACTTCGACAAATTAGCTCGATCGTGGCCTCAGGTGCGTGAACACGGCAGACTGCGCCTGAGCGCACAGGAAGGAACGGCATGCCCCCGAAGCCAGTCCCCACTCAGCGACAGAGGCGTCTCGGTCACGAGCTGCGCAGAATGCGAGTAGCGGCCGGCATGTCCGCGGAGGAGGCTGCGAAGCTCCTGGGCGTCGATCGCGGCAAGATCTCGTACATGGAGTCCGGGATCCGGACCATCAGCGAGGAACGACTGCGCACCCTGGCCCACCACTGCGGGTGCAGCGACGAGAAATATGTGGCCGCCTTGATCGAGATGGCTTCGGCGGGCACCCAGGCCTGGTGGGAGCAGTATCGAGGCGCCCTGCCCCAGGGCCTTCTGGACATCGCGGAGTTGGAGGCTCGGGCCACGCGCATGCGTGCGGCCTGCACGGTGCACATCCCCGGCCTGTTGCAGACGACCGACTATGCCCTGGCCGTCTTCCGCGCCGTACTTCCGCCCCTCCCGGAGCACGAGGTGGCGATGCGTGTCGCCCATCGCAGCCATCGCCAGGAAGTACTCGCCGGCAACGCCGCGCCCCCGTTCATCGGCATCGTGCACGAGGCGGCCCTCCGAATGCAGTTCGGGGGCCCTCGGGTGACCCGCGAACAGCTTGAGTACCTGCTCGTTCAGTCGGAGACGGAGGGGGTGACCGTCTTGGTCGTCCCCTTCGCCAACGGAGGCTTCCCCGGCGCGGGTCAGACGGTTCTGTACGCAGAAGGACCGTCGGAGCAACTGGACACCGTGCAGATCGACAACTCCCACGGTCCGGACTTCCTCTACGGCGAGAAAGAGTTGAGCAAGTACCGTGCCCACTTGGACCGGATGGAGGACCTGGCACTGTCCCCCGACGACTCAAGGGACTTCATCCACACCATCGCACAGGGACTCCAGGAGGCGTCATGACCGAGATCCAGTGGGAAGAGCCCTTCTGCGGGGAAGGGAATTCGTGCTTCCGGATGGGCGTGGACGGCTCCGGCAACGCGTACATAGCCGTGAACGGCCAGGAGGACCGTTTCATCACGGACAGCCGGGAGGCCCTCCGGACCATGATCCGTGACATCAAGGCCGGCAAGGCAGACCACCTACTGAGGTGAGGTTCCCCGGGGACCGACGTCAGACCTCGTCGGATCGGAGTCAGGAACTGAGTTTCAACGAAGGTCGATCGACGGACGCGGTTTGGACAGGAAGGAATGTCTGACACGCATGCTGTTCAGCATGCAGGATGCTCGCCGTGATCCGCTCATCACACACATCGCAGACGACACCGTCCTCACACGCGTCACCGGGCAGGGGCCGCTCGCAGAGCGTGCAGCGAACGTATGGACCGTGCGATCGCCAGGCCCGCCGACTACTCTGTGACAACAGGCAGTGACGGGCTGGAGGGGGCAGGTTCGTGGATCCGGAGACGGCTGTGCTGGCGGGTACAGCAGGGACAACCTTGGTGACCTTGTTGACGACCGAAGTGTGGCAACGCGCCAGGGACGGTATCGCCTCGTTGTGGCGCCGTGCTGAGCCATGGCGGGCCGAGGCGATTTCCGTCGAGCTCGACGTGACCCGAGGAGACCTGCTGGCTGCACAGGCCGGCGGCGACCTCGAATCCCGCAGCGAACTAGGTACGGAGTGGCAGGGCCGCATACGGCGACTGCTCGCCGCACATCCTGAGGAAACCGAGGCGCTGCGGGCGCTGCTAGATGAACTGGCCCCGTACACGCCCGCAGACTCGTCAGTGACGCAGCACGCCACCGCCTCCGGTCACGCTCGGGTCTACCAGGCCGGCCGTGACCAGAACTTCGGCCACCGGTGAGCGGCCACAACGATGCCCGGGCCGATGGCCAGGGCCGCATCTACCAAGCCACCGGTGACCAGTACATCACTGAGCACCATCACCACGCCCCCGACTGGTCCGGACCGGACTCCGTGCGCCGCCCAGCGGTCGGCCACACCCCCTTGGTGCTCCGCGACCGAGTCGGAGAGATGGACCGTCTGCGCGCCGCCGTCGAACCCGGCGTCGGCAACCGTGCCTACGTTCTTCACGGTCTGGGCGGCTGTGGCAAAACAGCCGTCGCCTACACGCTCTTCCAGTACGCCACCAACCAGGCCGGCCGGCTTGGGTTATGGGTCAACGCTTCCGACCCGGCCTCTCTACGTGCCGGCATGCTCGCTGTTGCAGCCGATCGCGGAGCCACAGACGGTGAACTGGTGGGGGCACGCAGCGGTCTGCGTCCCGCCGCCGATCTCGTTTGGCACTACCTCGACCGCTCCGACCGCCCCTGGCTCCTGGTTTTCGACAACGCCGACAATCCCGCCATCCTCCGCGACGGCGGCTGGCTGCGTACCAGCCCCACTGGCACTGTGGTCGTCACGACCCGGCAAGCAGCGACCTACTGGTGGCCCGGTGCAGAACTGCTCCAATTCGGTGTGCTCCCACGTGAGGATGCCGCCCTCGTCCTGCGCGACCTCGCACCGCATGCCGGGTCGATCGAAGATGCCGCGGAGGTCGCTGACCGCCTCGGGCGTCTGCCTCTGGCACTGACCCTCGCCGGCGGATTCCTCGCCCACCAGGTGATCGAGCCATGGAGCCTTGCCGACTACGGCCGCCGACTCGACGGCAGCACAGGGCTCGACCCCATCGGCCTCATCGAGCAAGGCGCCACAGCCATCGGCGGCGATTCTCGACACCTGCCCAGCCGCACCTGGCAACTCTCCCTCGATGCCCTCGCCGCACAAGGCCTACCCGAAGCAGGCCACCTTCTGCGCCTACTCGCCTGCTGGTCCAGTGATCCATTGCCGCTGTCCGTCCTGCTCGGGGCCGAACTCGGCCCGACGCTCCCGGCATCTCACGTCGAATCGGCTCTGCGCGGGCTCATCGATCACTCCCTCACCGAGCTGGCGCCTGGGCAGATACGCTGCCTACGCACCCACGGCGTACTCCTCGACAGCGTGGCCCGAGCCACACCGGCTGACCAGCACGAACAGCTCTCCTCTGCTGCTGCCCGCCTATGTCTCGCTCTATTGCCAGAGGTGCCTGACCGAGGGACGCAGGACCCCCGGGTGAACCTGCTCGCACCGCATGTGATCGCGCTGTTGCGGAGAACGGCGAGTTGGGCGACCAGCCAATCGACAGTAGAAGCTGCCGCGGAGTGCGCTCTTCGGCTTGTTGTCGCGGTTCATAGGGCCGGCGACTACGCCTCAGCGCTCAGCTTCGGCAGCGACGCTGTGGAGCTACTGAAGCCCCGGCTCGGCGAAGACGGCATTTTGCTCATCAGGCTGCGTCAACGCGTTGGGCGGACCCTGTTTCGGCTTGGACGGTTCGAGGAGTCCGAGGCCCTGTTCCGGAAAGTCCTGGAAGACTGCGAACGGACACTTGGCCCAGAAGCACTGGACACGCTATCAGCTTGCAGAAGGCTGGCCAGTCCACTCGTCATCCTTGACCGAAGGCCGGAAGGCATCTCACTGTTTCGGCGAGCAGCAGAGGGATACGCTCAAGCACTCGGCCGCGCGGACCCCGTTGCACTTCTCGCGCGATCGGACATCCTAGAGGTATCCACGGAGCCGACAGACGTAGACGCAGGGCCGGGCTTGGTCATGGAATGCCGCCGCGAGGTCGGAGAAGACCACACCGTTACGCTCGGCGCAGAACTCAACTGCGCTTTTACACTTAATCGCGCTGGTCGACCGACAGAGGCCTTGCCGTACATTCGCTCCGCCTTCGCAAAGTTTGCGCGACGTTTTGGCTCCGATCACCCCATCGCATTGAACGCTCGACAAACTCTTGGTGCGACCCTTCGCGCACTTGGTCAAAATGCTGAAGCAATCGCGCATCTAGAAGAAGTTGCAGAAGGCCGAGCGATGGTACTCGGACCGAACCATCCATGGACACTCCACGCCGAGGAACTCCTGAACCAATACCGAGGCTCACAGAGGGCATCCTGAAACATCGAACTGTCCCGACACGCCCTCGAAGACGAGGGCAAGACGCCCTTCGGCGCCCTCATCGTCATCGACAGAGAAGTCTCTCCATCGGGGGCACCGACTGATTCAGACGCCCGAGTACTGGGCAGAGTCCTCCTCGGCGTCCGGGTAGTCACGTGATCGTGCAAGTTCTGGCAATTCTTCTTGGAGGTACAGCGTGACCACGGTTCCGACGTTTGAGGAACTGTTCCGCGGCTGCCGCGAATCGGCAGTCCATCTGGAGATGCGGGACTCCTACATGAAGTCGGACCCGGCGTACATCGACTGGAATGCTGGCGCCGCGATCGACCCCGCCGAGAGGTGGGCCGACTGGCTCGCTCTGGTGTCCGAGGCCACGAGCCGCGGAGTGAAGGTCCGCCGCGCCCGGATCGTGTCCGAGCCGGTGAGCACGTACATCCGGTTCGAGCACGAGGTGACCGAAGGCCTGAACATAGCCGCAGGCGAGGAAGTGCGCTGGCTGCCGCGCAGGAAAGCCACCGGTATTGCCCTGCCCGGCAACGACTTCTGGCTGTTCGACTCGTCCCTGTTGCTCGTGAACCACTTCGATGGCGAGGGTGAGTGGTTGGAGCCGTCTGTCAGCACCGACGCCCAGGAACTCAAACTGTGTGCCGAGGCCTTTGAGTCGGTGTGGGCACTGGGCATTCCGCATGCTGACTACCAACTCGCCTGACCGGGTAGGGAAGAGTCCAACGCAGCGCCATGTCGTCCCCTTCCTCCGGCGTTCACGAAGCGCGTAGGGCTCTCGGTCAACGTCTGCACGAGGTCCGGCTCGCCTGTACAGCCACATTCGGTGTGGAGTATGAACCCCGCCCTTTTCTGGCGCCGCGAGCCCGGCTGGAGTTCTTCGTAGGCCTGTTTCAGAGGAAGCAGCGTGAGATGATCCTGCCCGCGCGCTGGAAACCGGCGCCACGAGACCGGCGTCCGGCACGCCGATGGTGTCGAAGGGGGAGCAGATCCCATGCGCGTCGTGGGCGTGGACATCGGGTCGGTGAAGCAGTCCAACTTCGCCTGGGCAGCCGTCGACTCGCCGGAGCGCCCCGTGGTCTCCTGCGGGAGCGATCCCGAGGGTGCTGTTCAGGCTCTGGTCCGGTCTCTGAATGAGGATGGGCGGGCGGTCCTGGCCGTGGAAGCGCCCATGGCCATCCCCGTCCCGGCTCCGCATAGTGATGAGTGGCAGTGGCTGGGGCGCGCCCGCACGGGGGAAGGCAACCGGGCTTGGTCGGCCGGTGCCGGCGCCGGAGCGCTGGCCACCGGCATCGCGCAGACCGCATGGATGCTCTCCCGCCTGCATGCGCTCGCTCCGCAAACGGCCGTGACCACCCAGCCAGAGCGCTTCACCGCCGGGCAGGCCCGTCTCCTGCTGACCGAGGCCTTCGTCTCCGCCACCGGTAAGCCTGTGCCGGTGGCGGCCGGACAGCACGCTGCCGACGCCGAAGCCGCCGCCCGCGCGACACTCGCCTATCTCACCCGCGGACCAGAGGGCTTCCCCCAGGTCACCTGTGCACCCCGCCGCTCGTTCAACCTCCTTGCCGCGATCGCCACCTGGGCCGGATTGCCCGGGGCAGACGAGGAACTCCATCAGGACGTGCTCGTGATTCGCACCCAGCCGACCACCTAACCGGTACCGGTACTGCGCGGCATCGGCTCTGAGAAGCAACAGCCTTATCGGAGCAACGGACCCACCGGACCCACCAACCAGTAGTCAACGGCGACCTGGGGCCGACAGCCGGGCCGTCGGCCGGCCCGGCGGCGGTGACGTGGCTTGTGTTCGGCCGCCCGTCTCAGTTCAGGGTGTGCGGTGACAGTACGGTCAGCCAGAGCAGGGCGATGGTGCCGGCGCCCATCAGGGGCGTCAGTATCTCGGTCTCCAGCTTGTTGCCGCTGCTCTTGATCAGCACGAGCTCGTAGCGCGTCTTCAGCGGCCACAGCCAGGGCGCGCCCTGCTTGGTGAGGGAGTCGCCGAGAAGATGGGCCAGGCAGCCGAGGCCGACCAGGTAGGGCAGCCAGCCCGGCGTGGACGGGATGAACTTGTCGATGGCGGCGGTGCCGAGGGCGGCCAGCGCCACGATGGTGCCCCAGGCATGGAAGCCGTGCCCGGGCGGGCAGAGATTGAGTGCTCGCACGGCCAGCGCCAGCAGGAAGAAGCACATGCCGAGGGTGAACGGCCTGCCGAGATAGGCGATTCCGGCCCAGGTACCGGCCGTCATGAAGGCGACGAAGAACAGGGAGTGGGTGGCATGGCGATGGCCACCGGAGACGAACGCGACGAACCGGCACAGCCACCGGGAGACCGGACCGAGGAAGTTCGCGATCGTGCCGTCGTGGTGGTCCAGGTCCGGCAGCAGTGCGGCGCCCGCGCACAGCACCGTGCCCATGAGGATCTCCTGGGGCGACAGATGCGTGTGCAGCAGCACGGGTGGCAGATAGGGAGCGGTGCCGGCGAACAGCAGGGCGCCGCTCACGGCGTGCGAATGGCCCATCATGGCGAGGTGGTTCTCCCCCGGTCCGGCGCCGTGTCAACGGCGCGTCGTCGTACGAGCGTCAGAGATGTGCGTGGGTCACAGGATGTGCATGGATCACAGGATGTCCGTGCGGTCAGCGAGGTGCGCACGTCAGAGGTTGGTGAGCTGCTCCCCCTCGCGGTCCTCGATGATGTGGTCCACGCACACCGCGAGGATGATCAGGAGCAGCC
The DNA here is from genome assembly GCF_027625935.1 of Streptomyces camelliae. Classification (NCBI taxonomy): domain Bacteria; kingdom Bacillati; phylum Actinomycetota; class Actinomycetes; order Kitasatosporales; family Streptomycetaceae; genus Streptomyces; species Streptomyces camelliae. The sequence goes on along the minus strand of NZ_CP115300.1, from coordinate 5,737,564 downwards.
AGTCCGGTTCGCTCATCACGTCGACCGCGTAGGCGTCGCGGATGGTGAACCAGCGGCGCGAGACGTGTGCCAGGGTGCCGCTGTCGTCCGCGATGTCGAACTCGCGGTCCCAGAGGTTGCCCGCGATCCGCAGTCGGCGCCCGCCGCGCAGGGTCACCTTGAAGCGGTCGCCGAAGATCCGGAACGTCCGCTTGCTGATGCGGCCCACGGTCTCGCCGTTCTGCTTGACGAGGATGGTGTGGTGGAAGGTGAGCGCCTTCTTGACGATGCTCGCCACCTGATTGCCGTCGGTGCCGACGAAGTCGAACGTGGTGCGCAGCCGCAGGAGTTTGCGGTTGACCTTGAACAACTTCTCCCGGTGTTCCGTCTCGACCCAGGCCTCCTCGTGGAAGGCCAGCATGCGGTCGCGCACCAGGTATCGCATCAGTACACCGTCCGGTTCCAGAGAGGGGAAGCACTGTCTCGCAGACAATAGTTGCGGCATTACGCAAGGCGGCAACCGCATCCGCACCTGACACGGGGAGGACATGAATGACCATCACACGCCGACCGGGCCGTAACGGTCGCTCGGCAACCGTATTTCTCACGCTGCTGCTGGGCCTCGGCCTGGCGGTGACACCGGCCGCCGCCGCATCGTCCGCCGCAGGGGCCGCCGCTCGGCAGGCCCCGGTGACCAGGACGGCAGCGGCGACCACCGGTACCGTACGCTCCGTCACCGCGGTTCCGGGCGCTGTCGCCGGCACCCGCTTCAGGCAGGCCGCTTCCGCACATCGCGCGTCGGCGGTCCATCTCCGCAAGACGAGGACCAAGAAGAAGAGCTTCCTCAAGAAGCTCGGCATCTTCCTTCTGGTCGTCGTGATCCTCGTGATCCTCTTCGTTGCCCTGGTCGTCTGGCTGATCATCCACCTCGTCCGCCGGGCCTTCCGGGGCAGGCGCCAGTACTGAGGACGATCAGAGCCGAAGAGCGCCCCTTTTGGACACGCCAGATGCCTCAACCTGCCTGCTGTGAGGGATGGTTGAGGCATCCAGGGGACAGCGTCGGCGCGCTCTTGGTCTGAATCGGCAGCGGCCTCCACTCCCTTTCGCGCTGCCTAGGGCGCGTATCGGGTCGTGATCGATGAGTCGCTCTGGTGAGGTCTTTGATCCAGGTCATCGAGGCGCGCACCCGGCTGCAACTGCCGTGTCATACGTCGATCTGCTCGAAGATGTGCGGGTACGACACGATGTCGTCGGGGGACTCGGCAGCCATGCGCTGGAACTCCGGGCTGCCGAACGCCGTGGCGAGCGCCTCGGTCGACTCCCAGACCGCGACGTTCATCAGAAGGTGGCTGTCCGCCGTTCCCTTGTGCATCTGCAGGGAGACGAATCCCGGCTGAGCCTTCATGAACTCCGCCTGCCTGTGAAAGAGGGCCAGGAACGCTTCGGCCCTCTCCTTCGGAACGACGAAGGTGTTGGCCAGGACGATGGGGCCTGTCTTCTCCTTGAACTGCGCGAACAACGGCGTATTCGGGTCCAGGGTCTGCAGCTTGGCCATCTTCGGTACTTCCTCTCGCTGTCGGTCAGCGGGTGTCGCCGGCGCCCGCGTCCTGGGAATACCGGCGCAGTTCGAGGGTGTTGGTGTCGGGTCCTGGAGGTAGAGGGAGGCGGCGGTGCCGCACTTCGGGCGCTCGGCCGAGCGGTTGCGGATGACGACCGGGCAGATGAGCCCGCGGGCTCAGGCGAGTGCGGCGATGAGCCCGCGGGCTCAGGTGAGGGCGGCGACGAGCAGGGTGAAGGCGGCGATGATGACGGCGACGCGGACGTAGTGGAAGCGGACCCAGCGGTTCAGCTGCTCCTTCCAGTCCTCGGGCCGGTTCTCGGGGGTCCACGTCTTGCCCCGGTTGTTGATCGGGACGAGCACCAGGAGCGACATGATCACGCTGAGGATCAGCAGCGCGGCGGCGGTGACGACGAGGCCGGTGCCGTGGTGGTGCCAGCCGGCGATGGCCCAGACCACGATGAGGACGAGCGAGCCGATGTACCAGACCGGCATCACGGCGCCGAGCATCCGGCCTCCGTGGGCGTGGCCGAGTTGGCCGCTGTCCTCGGGGAGGGCGTTGAGGATCGGGTTGAGGACGAAGAGGACGGAGAACTCCACCCCCACCATCAGACCGAGGACCACGGTGGTGACCACCTGGAGTGCGCTGAGCATGATGCCCCCCTGACATCTAGTGTTGCTAGCTGATGAAGCAACGCTAGTACTGCTGCCGCTCTCTTGTCTAGCGGTGCTAGGATCGAATCATGTCGGTACAGGAACGCAAGCAGCGCGAACGAGCGGAGCGCGAACGCCTCATCGTGGCGACAGCCCGCGAACTCGCCGAGCAGCAGGGCTGGGACGCGGTCACCACCCGCCGGCTCGCCGAGCGCATCGAATACAGCCAGCCCGTCCTCTACAGCCACTTCCGCGGCAAACGCGAGATCATCGGCGCCGTCGCCCTCCAGGGTGCGGCCGAGCTGGCCGTGGCGGTGCGGGCCGCGACCTGCGCCGCGGACGGCCCGCGCGCCCGGGTCGCCGCCCTGGCCCGCGCCTACCTCGACTTCGCCGAGCGCAACCCGGCGGTCTACGACGCCATCTTCCAGCTCGACGGCGGCCTGGCGTACGCGCAGGAGGACACCCCCGAGCCGCTGAAGGACGCCTTCGCCGCCCTGCTGGAGAGCCTGGGCGAGGTCGCCGGGAACGGCATCGATCCGGGGCTGTTCACCGAGGTGTTCTGGGCGTCCCTGCACGGGCTCGCGACCCTGACCCGGGCGGGACGGCTGCCGCCGGAGTACACCGATCAGAGGGTGGAACTGCTGGTGGACCGCCTCGCCGTGCTCTGACACACCATCCCGGCGGGCACGCAGCCGGGGCGCTCGGGCCCCGTTGCCTGCCAGCGGCAACGCTTCCGGTCACTCTCGTCCACTCGGCGCAGCCGCAGACCGCCGGGTCCCGTACCCCACACGGGCACTCGCCCCGGCAGCTGCGATGCCCATTGATCACGACCCGATAGGCGCCCTAATACGTCTCGCTCCCCCGGCTCGCCTCCCACAGCTCCCGCATCTCCGCCGCCACCCCCGGCGCCGCCAGCAGCAGCGGCTCGTTGTACACGGGGAGCCGTGGAAGTGCCACCGCTCCCGCCTCCATCGCGATCAGGTACGCCGGCAAGCCGTCCACCGCGTGGAACTCGCCGATCGCTGCCGCCGTGGCCCGGCCGGCCGCCACCTGGGACAGGGAGAGGGCCGTGGAGCCCATCACCCTGGTCGTGCAGTGGCGGTGGGAGAGGGCCGACAGGAGGGGGTCCAGGCCCGGCCAGTGGGAGTGGGCTGCCCATTCCGTCAGGAAGAGGTGGCCGGTGAGGGTGGTGTGGGGGGCTGCTTGGATGCACGTACCGTTCAGCTTCGCCCCTCTTCCCCGGATCGCCGTGAAGGTCTCGTCCCGCCAGGGGTCGGCCACCACGCCGAGTACGGGGGTGCCGTCGGGGGACACCAGGCCCAGGGAGAAGGAGCACCAGCCGATGCCGTGGGCGTAGTTCGTGGTGCCGTCCAGCGGGTCCACCACCCAGTACGGGGCGTTCGGGGAGGCCGGCTCGGTCACGCCGTACTCCTCGCCCTCGATGCCGTGCGTCGGGAATGCAGACCGCAGGACCGAGCGGACGTGTGCCTCGATCGTCTCGTCCGTCCGCGTGACGATGTCCGCCGGGCCCGCCTTCTCCCGGACACCGCCCACCCTCGGGCGGCGGATCGTCTCCGATGCCCACGCGGCCAGCTCCGTCGCGATCGTCAGCGCCCGGTCGAGGATCGGGTCCAAGTCGTTCGCCATCAGGTGCACCGCCCGGCGAGTCAGGAACAGAGACGGGACAGGGACAGACGGGAGGCAGGATGCCACAGCCCCGGCCTGCGCTTTCGGTGGGGCTGGTGCGCCCCGGCCCGCGGGCCCTCGTTAGCCTCGATGTCACATACAAAGACATACAGAGGAGGCAGTCATGGCCAAGGTTCCCAGCGCGGTGGTCGCCGGTGCCGGGCTTGTCGGAGGGTACGGCGTGGCCCGGTGGACCAAGAAGCGGCAGCTCGGGGGTGCCGTGCTGGCTGTTGCGGGGGTTGCCGCCGCTCAGCAGTGGCGCAAGCAGGCCGGGGTGAAGGCCGCGGGGGCGCTGAGCGCCGCGTATGTCGCTGCCTTCGCGGGCTCGCATCCGCTGGCCAAGAAGGTCGGCGCCTGGCCGTCCGTCTTCGGTGTCGCCGGCGCCGTCGCCCTCGCCTCCTGGGCCGTCGCCGACCGTAAGGCCTAGTCAGTCAGGCCCGTGTCCGCCTCTTGCGGGCGCCGGCCGGGCGCACACCCCGGAAGTCGTGCGTGTCCACGTCAAGTGGCACGCATGGGCGCTTCTAGGATTGCGGTCATGGACGTGGTGGGTGTTGTCGCACTGGCCTTGGCCGTTCTCGGGTGCATCGCCGGCATGCAGAGCCGGTTCATACGAGCCGACCAGCGTCTCGCGCGCGTCGAGCGCAAGCTCGATCTGATCATGGAGCACCTGGACCTGCACGAGGAGAACCCCCGGATGGACGAGGTGGCCGCGCTCGTGCGCGAGGGGAAGAAGATCCAAGCGATCAAGGTGTACCGGGAGAGCACCGGCGCCGGCCTGAAAGAGGCCAAGGAGGCCGTCGACCGCCTCGGCCAGCCCGTGACTGGCCCATGACGGGGACCAGGGCAGGCGGTCCAGCCGGGCGGGGATGTCCGTGGTGATCGTCCGGCCCGCGGTCCAGGGCGGCGGAGCCGGGCTCTCGGCTGCGGCCATGGGGACCCTCCTCGGGAAGGGGACGGCAGGACGCGTGCCCGTGTTCCGCGCGGTCAGGCGCCGAGCGTCCCCGCCGTCACGGGCCAAGCGTCCCCGCCGTCACGCGCCGAGCGTCCGCGTCACCGCATAGATCAGCAGTCCCGCCAGTGACCCCACCACCGTGCCGTTGATCCGGATGAACTGCAGGTCGCGGCCGATGTGCGCCTCGATCTTCCGGGTGGTGTGCTCCGCGTCCCAGCCGGCCACGGTGTCGGTGATCAGCGAGGTGATCTCCGCACGGTACGTCGTCACGACGTGCACCGCCGCGCCCTCCACCCAGCTGTCGACCTTCCCCTGCACCTTCGCCTCGGTCGCCATCCGCGCGCCCAGCGACAGCAGCGCGGCCCGCACCCGCAGCCGCAGCTCACTGCGCTCGTCCTCGGCCGCCGCGACGATCATGGACCGTACGGCCGTCCAAGCGGACGCAATCAGGTCCTGCACCTCGCCACGGCCCAGCACCTCACCCTTGAGCCGCTCCACCCGCGCCCGGGTCTCCGTGTCGGACTGCAGGTCGGAGGCGAAGTCGGTGAGAAAGCGGTCGAGGGCGCCGCGCGCCGGATGGCTGGGCATGTCCCGCATCTCGGTGACGAAGCGGAGCAGCTCCTTGTAGACACGCTCGCCGACCTTGCGGTCCACGAACCTCGGGGTCCAGCCGGGCGCGCCGCCCTCCACGGCCACCATCACGTCGTCCCGGTGCAGCACCAGCCAGTCGTGCGCACGGGCCACCACCAGGTCCACCACCCGCCGGTGCCCACCGTCGGCGACGACCTTCTCCAGCATCTTGCCGATGCCGGGCGCGATCTCCTGCGCCCCTGCCCGCCGGGTGATCGCCTCCCCGACGACCGCCTGCACATCGGAGTCCCGCAGCACGGTCAGCGCACCGCGCAGCGCCGTCGCCAACTCCGCCGTCACCCGGTCCGCATGCTCCGGCTCCGCCAGCCAAGCCCCGAGCCGACTGCCGATGCCGACCGTGCGCAGCCGCTGCCGTACGACGTCCTGGGAGAGGAAGTTCTCCCCGACGAACTCGCCCAGGGAGATACCCAGCTGATCCTTCTTGGTCGGGATGATCGCGGTGTGCGGGATGGGCAGGCCGAGAGGATGCCGGAACAGCGCCGTGACCGCGAACCAGTCGGCCAGGGCACCCACCATGCCCGCCTCCGCCGCCGCGGCGACATACGCCGCCCACGCTCCAGCGCCCTCGTGCGTGGCGAGCTTGGCGAGGACGTAGACCAGCGCCACGAACAGCAGCATGCCGGTCGCCGTCAGCTTCATCCGGCGCACCCCGCGCCGGCGCTCCTCGTCGGCCGGGGTGAAGGCCGTCATCGTCTTGTACGACACACCCCGCGCCGACGCCTGCCCTGTCTCCGTCTCGGTCTCGGTCGCTTCCATCAGCTCCACCCGTTCCGGTCCACCCGTGCGGTGAGCCCGCACACAATTGTCCCTTCCTGACCGACTCCCGGAACGGAACAAGAGTTCCCGGCGTCTGCCCACAGCGAATGCCGCATCATGGGCACACCAAGACCGGAGCCCACGCTCCCCTCCCGAGGAGACCAGCGCACACGTGACCAAGCGTCGTGGTTACGGGATCCTGACCGCGCTGATCGCGCTGGTCGTGGCCCTGTCCGCCGTCATCTACGTCACCGTCGCCGCCGACCCCGGCACCCCCCGCGACACCCTCACCGACAACCGCCCCGGCCGCCACGACTCCTCCGCCGCCCCCGCCTCCACCGGCACCTGGGCGGGCGCCTGGGCCACCGCCCCCGTCGGCGGCGAACCCGGCACCGAGACCGAAGGCCTCGCCGGCCACTCCCTGCGCAACGTCGTCCACGCGAACACCGGCGGCACGAGCGCCCGGATCACCCTGTCCAACCTCTACGGCCAGGCACCACTCACCCTCACCCACGCCTCCATCGCCCTGTCCACGGGCGACGGCACCGCCGCGGCCGACCCGGGCTCCATGCGACGCCTCACCTTCGGCGGCTCCACCGGCGTGGTCATCCCGGCCGGCCAGGAGATCGTCAGCGACGCCGTACGCCTCACCGTCCCGCACGACAGCGACGTCCTGGTCACCACCTACTCCCCCACCCCTTCGGGCCCGGTCACCTACCACCCGCACGCCCGGCAGCTCTCCTACGTCGCCAACGGCGACCGCACCGAGGACGCGACCGGCACGCCGTACACCCGACAGACGCCGTACTGGCGGTACGTGACAGCCCTGGACGTGCTCGGCGACGAGGCCGACGGCACCGTCGTCGCCTTCGGCGACTCCATCACCGACGGCATCACCTCCACCACCGGCGCCAACCACCGCTGGCCGGACCTCCTCGCCGACCGGCTGCGCACCGCACTGGAGAGCGGAAGCCGGCTGCCGCGCTACAGCGTCGTGAACGAGGGCATCAGCGGCAACCAGGTCCTCACGGACGGCCTCGGTCTCCCCCACGCTCGAATGCGCTCGCGCGGGGCGACCCCCATCGCCGAGAACCAGAGCGGCCTCGACCGCTTCGCCCGCGACGCCCTCTCCCGCACGAACGCCAAGGTCGTCGTCATCGACCTCGGCATCAACGACATCCTGCGCAACCCAGGCCTCGCCGACCCGGACCGCATCGTCGCCGGCCTGCGCACCCTGGTCGACGAGGCCCACGCCCGCGGCCTGAAGACCATCGGCGCCACCCTGCTGCCCTTCCAGGGCCGCCGCGGCTACACCCCGGCGCGGGAGGCCGTACGGCGGCGGGTGAACGCGCAGATCCGCTCCGGCACCGTGTACGACGCGGTCGTCGACTTCGACAAGGCCCTCCGCGACCCGTACGACCCCCGCCACCTGCGCCCCGACTACGACTCCGGCGACCACCTCCACCCCAGCGACCGGGGCTACGCGAGGATGGCCGAGGTCTTCGACCTCAACGCGCTCAAGGACGCGGGGCAGGCGGAACTGTAGGCCCGGCGGGAAGGAATACTGGCGGGCATGACCCGCTTGATCCTCGCCACCCGCAACACCGGAAAGATCACCGAGCTGAGGGCGATCCTCGCCGACGCAGGCCTGTCTCATGAACTGGTCGGCGCGGACGCCTACCCCGACGTCCCCGACGTCAAGGAGACGGGCATCACCTTCGCCGAGAACGCCCTCCTCAAGGCCCACGCCCTCGCCCAGGCCACCGGCCTGCCCGCCGTCGCCGACGACTCCGGCCTCTGCGTCGACGTCCTGAACGGCGCCCCCGGCATCTTCTCCGCCCGCTGGGCCGGCAAGCACGGCGACGACCGGGCCAACCTGGAACTGCTGCTGGCCCAGCTCGCCGACATCGCGGAGGAACACCGGGGCGCCCACTTCGCCTGCGCGGCGGCTCTGGCGTTGCCGGACGGCAGGGAGCGCGTGGTCGAGGGGCAACTGCGAGGCGTCCTGCGGCACGCGCCCGCCGGCACGAACGGCTTCGGCTACGACCCGATCCTCCAGCCGGAGGGCGAGACCCGGACGTGCGCCGAGCTGAGCCCCGAGGAGAAGAACGCGATCAGCCATCGGGGGAAGGCGTTTCGGGCGCTGGTGCCGGTGGTTCGGGAGTTGTTGGGCTGAGAGCGGAAGAGGGGCCGCCCAGACGGACGGCCCCTCACCTGTGCGGCCGGTGGGACTCGAACCCACACGGGATTTCTCCCACGGGCACCTAAAACCCGCGCGTATCGCCTATTTCGCCACGACCGCCCCAAAACGGACAATTAACCTGTAGGCCGTTTTGCCTCGCCCAGTGTACGGGGCTGAGTCTTTCGCCGTCCGCCCCCTCGGCTCCAGGTGCTCATAGTCGCGCGGCAGTTGGGGCACAGGAAATGCGAAAGCGGCTCGCACCAGGTCTCCCCGGTGCGAGCCGCCAGCAGCGGATACGGACCCCTCAGATGCCGAGATCCTTGATGATCTTGGCCACGTGGCCGGTGGCCTTCACGTTGTACAGGGCTCGTTCGACCTTGCCCTGTTCGTCCACGATCACCGTGGAGCGGATCACGCCGACGACCGTCTTGCCGTAGAGCTTCTTCTCGCCGAAGGCGCCGTAGGCCTCCAGGGCCTTCTTGTCCGGGTCGGCCAGCAGCGTGACCTTCAGGGATTCCTTCTCGCGGAACTTGGCCAGCTTCTCCGGCTTGTCGGGGCTGATGCCGATGACGTCGTAGCCGGCGTCGGCCAGGAGCGACAGGTTGTCGGTGAAGTCGCAGGCCTGCTTGGTGCAGCCGGGGGTCAGGGCGGCGGGGTAGAAGTAGACGATGACCTTGCGGCCGTTGTAGGAGGACAGGGAGACCTCGGTGCCGTCGGCGTCCGGGAGGGTGAAGGCGGGGGCCACGTCCCCCGGCTGGAGTCGCTCGCTCATCGGGCCAGCGTAACCGGGGGGCCTTGCGGTGCGGTGAGAGCAAGAGCTGACAGACTGTCCGGGACAGCATCAGAGACTTCGGAGGCCGTACGGTGGCGGACACGTCGGACACCAGAACCCCGGCGCAGATCGAGGCGGACATCAAGCGCCGCCGTGAAGTGCTGGCCGAGACGCTTGACGAGATCGGGGTGCGGGTGCATCCGCAGACGATCATCGGGGACGCGAAGGCCAAGGTCGTCGCCAATCTCGACCACACGGTCGGGCGGGCGTATGTGCAGGTCAACCGGGTGGTCAGTGAGGTGCGGGCGAAGTTCGTCGATGACGAGGGGGCGCCTCGGCTGGAGCGGGTCGTGCCCGTCGCGCTGCTCGCCGTCGGGGTGGTCGGGCTGCTCGCCGTGGGCCGTAAGCGGCGCAAGCGCTGACCCGGGCGCGGACGTACGGGGCGAAGACAGGTAGGTTCGAGGCGTGAGCGCCAACAGAAACGAGCAGGGCACCCCGCATCACGACAAGCTGCCCATCCGGATGCTGCACGACCGGGTTCTGGTCAAGCAGGACGCCGGTGAGGGTGAGCGGCGGTCGGGAGGCGGCATTCTGATTCCCGCCACGGCGGCGGTGGGCCGACGCCTGGCCTGGGCCGAGGTCGTCGCGGTCGGGCAGAACGTGCGGACCGTGGAGGCCGGTGACCGGGTGCTGTACGACCCGGAGGACCGGGCCGAGGTCGAGGTGCGAGGCGTGGCGTACGTGCTCATGCGTGAGCGTGATCTGCATGCCGTGGCCGCGGACCGGTTCGAGGGGTCGGAGGACTCCACCGGCTTGTATCTCTGAGTCCGTTATCGCTGAGTCCGTCTCGGCAAAGGGGCTGGTGACCGTGGCCACCAGCCCCTTTGCCGTTCCTTTGCTATGTTCGAGGGGAGCCCGACGAGACGCGCCGTACCGGGTCGAAGGCAAAGACGACGCACCCCCGTTCGTACGAAGTCTCGGAGGTGCTCGTCATGGCCTGGGTTCTGCTTGTCGTCGCCGGTCTGCTGGAAGTCGGCTGGTCGATCGGGATGAAGTACAGCGAGGGCTTCACGCGGCTGGTCCCGAGCGTGCTGACGGGCGCCGGGATCGTCGCGAGCATGGTCCTGCTGTCGTACGCCGCGAAGTCGCTGCCCATCGGTACCGCCTACGGCGTGTGGGTGGGCATCGGGGCGGCCGGGGCGGCGGTGCTCGGCATGGTGGTGCTGGGTGAGCCGGTCACCGCCGCCCGGGTCTTCTTCGTCTGTCTGCTGCTGGTCGCCGTCGTCGGACTGAAGGCGACCAGCGGTCACTGAGACCGGTCCATGAGGTCTCCCCACTGAGACCGGTCCATGAGGTCTCAGGCGCCGGGGCCTCCGCCGCCCGCGCCCGCCGGTGTGCCGGTCGTACCGCCGCCGGTCGTGTCGCCGCCTCCGGTGGTGGTGCCGGTGGTCGTGCCGCCGGTCGTGCCGCCGCCGGTGGTGGTCCCGCCTCCGGTCGTCGTGCCCCCGCCGGTCGTCGTGCCTCCGCCGGTGGTGGTCGGACCGCCGTTGGTGGTCGTGCCGCCGGTGGTGGTGCCGCCGTTGGTCGTCGTACCGCCGGTGGTCGGGGTGCCGTTGGTGCCGCCGGTGGTCGGGGTGGTGGTCGTGCCGCCGGTGGTGGGGGTCGCGGTGGTGGCGCCGGTGGTCTGGTCACCGGTCGTGCCCGGCTGGGCCGAGGAGCTGGCACTGGGGGGCTGCGGCTGGTCGGCGCCCTGCTGGAGCTGGAGGTCGAAGTCGGAGGCCGGGGTGCCGGTCAGCGCGTCGTGCGTGTACTGGGCCCAGATCTGGGTGGGCGCGCCGCCGCCGTTGATGCGGGGCAGGCCGAGGGCGCCGTAGAGCGGCATGTGCTTGGCCGTGACCGGGTCCTGGCCCATGACCGAGACCACGGTGGCCAGGTCGGGGGTGTAGCCGGCGAACCAGGCGGCGGTGTCGTTCTCGGCGGTACCGGTCTTGCCGGCCGCCGGGCGGCCCGCGGCCTGGGCGGCGGTGGCGGTGCCGTTGTCGACCACGCTCTGCAGCATGGAGGTGGTGGTGTCGGCGGCCTCGCGGCTGACGGCCTGCTTGACCTGCTGGTCGGGCAGCTTGACGTCCTCGGTGCCGTCCTTGGTGATCTTCTCGATCAGGGTGTACGTGCCGTGCTTGCCGTGGTTGGCGAGCGTGGCGTAGGCCTCCGCCATGTTCAGAACGCTGGCGTTGGCGGTGCCGAGGGCGATGGACGGGTACGGCTGCATGTCCGGGGTGTCGGGCTTGAGGCCGAGGTCGACCGCGGTCTGCTTGACCTTGGACGGGCCGACGTCGACGGCCATCTGCGCGTAGACGGCGTTCACGGACAGGTCCGTCGCCTTGGTGACGGTGATCTGGCCGTACGACTTCTGGTCCTCGTTCTGCGGGGCGTAGGCGCCGCCGCTCCAGCCCTGTACGGGGCGCTCGTTGGTGCCGTCGTACATGGTGTTCGGGGTGATGGTGCGGCCGTCCTGGGTGGTCGAGCCGTTCTGCACCGCCGAGGTGAAGACGAAGGGCTTGAAGGTGGAGCCGACCTGGAAGTCACCGCGGGTCGCGCCGTTGGTGTACTGCTTCACGTAGTCGATGCCGCCGTAGATGGCGACGACCTTGCCGGTCTTCGGGTCGACGGAGGCACCGCCGGCGCGGACGTAGCTGTCGACCTTGTTGTTCTTCTTGTCCAGCTTGGAGATCAGCTGGTCGTCGACGGCCTTGACGAAGGCGTCCTGCCTGTTCTTCTGGATGGTGGTGGTGATGCGGTAGCCGCCGGCCGCGAGCTGGTCGTCGGTGAGGATGTTGTTGGTGGTCAGGTAGTGCTTGACCGCCTCGACGAGGTAGCCGCGCTGGCCGGACATGCCCGTGGAGACCGTCTGCTCCTTCGGCATCGGGAACTTCATCCCGGCGCGCGTGGACTCGCTGAGCCAGCCCTTCTTGACCATGCCGTCCAGGACATAGTTCCAGCGGGCGACGGCCGCGGTCTTGTTCTCGGGGTGGGCCACGACGTCGTACTCGCTGGGCGCGTTGACGAGCGCGGCGAGGTAGGCGGCGCGGGCCGGGTCGAGGTTCTGGGCGTCCATGCCGTAGTAGGCCTGGGCGGCGGACTGGATGCCGTAGGCGTTGCGGCCGAAGTAGCTGGTGTTGAGGTAGCCCTCCAGGATCTCGTCCTTGGACTTCTGCTGGTCCAGCTTGATCGCGATGAAGAACTCCTTGGCCTTGCGGGTGACCGTCTGTTCCTGGGCCAGGTAGTAGTTCTTCACGTACTGCTGGGTGATCGTCGAGCCGGACTGGGTGCCCTTGCCGGTCGCGGTGTTCCAGGCGGCGCGGAGCATGGCCTTGGGGTCGACGGCGGACTCGGTGTAGAAGTCGCGGTCCTCGGCGGCCAGTACGGCGTGCTGGGCGTCCTTGGAGACCTGGGCGAGGGTGACGTTCTCGCGGTTGATCTGTCCGTCGCGGGCGATCTGGGAGCCGTCGGCGTAGAGGTAGACGTTGGCCTGCTTGGTGGCGAGGGCGTTGGCGGGCGGGATGTTGACCATCGAGTAGCCGAGGAAGAACAGGCCGATGATCAGCAGCACGCCGAAGAGGAAGGTGCCGAGCACCATGCGCCAGGTGGGGAAGATCCGCCGCCATCCGGTCCGCTTGGGCCGCTTCGGCTTCTTGCCCTTGCCACCGCCGGTGCCGTCGCCTCCGGCGAGGAGGGGTGTGGCTTCTTCGGAGGAGGGGGCGGGTGCCTGGCCGGGGATCTGGCGGGAGGCGGTGGGGGCGGTGCGGGGGCCGGTGCCGGTGGCGTTACGGGTGCCGGTGCCGGTGCCGTTTCCGTCGCCGGGGCGGGGGCCGGGGGTGTTTGCGGTGCCGTTTCCGGAGCGGGGGCCGTTTGCGGCGCCGTTTCCGGGGCGGGGGCCGTTTGCGGTGCCGGGGAGTCGGGGGCGTGCGGCTGCCGCGCCTGCCGCGCCCGCTGCCGCCGCGCCCGCTGCGCCCGCCTGGGATGCCTGGCCGGCGGCGTTCGCGGCACCGGCGCCGGCGGCTGCGGCCGTGCCGGCGGCGCCGAGCGCTGCGGCCGTGCGGGCAGCCCGGTTCGCACCGCCGGGCCGTCCGGCTCGGGGTGCGGTGTCCGGGGTGTTCGTACGAGGGGTACGGCCGTCGGCGTCCGGCTCGGTGGCCGCGTTCCTGGCGGGGTCGTCGGGCTCGGCCGCGCGGGGTGCGCCGATCCGCCGAAGGACCTGGGTGGTCTCGGGCGCCCGCGTCTCATCGGGGGCCTGACCTGCCCGGGCCGACGTACCCGACGTACCCGGCTCCTCCTGGCCGCGTCGGGGCGCGTTGACCCGCCGCAGCACCTGCGTGCTCTCGGGCGACTGGGGCTTCTCGGCACCGGACGCGGCGGGCCCGGAAGCACCACGAGCCGCGTCAGCACCGGAGCCCTCGCGGGCCCCGGCCTGCCCGGAGGCCGAAGCACTGCCAGAGCCGGAGTCGCCGGAGGCCGACGCCCTGCCGGGCTCCGAAACAGCGCGGGAACCGCTGTCGCCGCGCGCCGGGGCCGGGCCGGAAGCGGAGGTCGAGGCGTCATCAGCGCCGGAAGCCTCGCGGACCGCCGTAGCGTCGGTGCCACCAGCCGCCGCAGCCCCACCACCCCCGGAAGCCCCACCGGACGCGAAAGCCCCACGGGACCCAGAAGCCGTACCGGCCCCAGCAACCCCATCGGACCCCGAAGCTCCGCCAGACCCCACAGCCCCGCCGGACCCGAGAGCCGTACCGGCCCCAACCCCACCGGACCCGGAAGCCCCGCCAGACCCGGAAGCCGTACCAGCCCCCGCAACCCCGCCGGACCCGGACCTGTTCGTCCCCTCCTGTTCCGCGCGGCCTCCGCGGGCCGCCTGGCGGGCTCGGGCGATCGAGGTGGTTCGGTCCTGGGGGGCCGTCGGGTCAGCCGTTCGGCCTACTCCTGGCTGCCCAGGCCGGCCGGCCTCGGCAGGGCTTCCCGCCTGTGCGGGACCCTCGGCCTTCGCTCCCTCGCCCGGTCGGGGTCCCGGGGTGCCAGGCCCTTCAGCCGGCAGCGGCTTTTCCGGCGCCACGCCGTCGTTCGGCTGCTGCGGCTGCGGCTCGTCGCTCATGTCGTGCACGGACTCCTGTTTCGCGTCGTACGTTGCCGTACGCCTCGTACGCCTTCTGCCCCCAGTCTGAAGACTCTCGCACCTGGCGTTCCGTTCCCGGATTCCGGCACGGTTCGGGCACGAAAATGCGTGGCCGGTCGCCGGGCCTCCGGACTAGGCTCCTGCGCTTCGGTGTCGAGCGGTCCCTGGAGGTGGACTGACGTGGGCGCGGGACGGTTGTACGTGGCCGTCGCGGCGGGGGGATTCAGACGGTACGCGACGTATCGGGCCGCCACTGCGGCAGGGGTGTTCACGAACACGGTCTTCGGACTCATCCTCGTCTATACCTACCGGGCGCTGTGGGACGCGAAGCCGCACCTCGGAGGCTATGACGAGGCGCAGGTCGTGACCTATGTCTGGCTGGGCCAGGCGTTCCTGTCGACGCTCGCGATCGGGGGCGGCGGCGTCGAGGACGAGCTGATGGATCGCATCCGTACGGGGGACGTGGCGATCGATCTGTACCGGCCCGCCGATCTCCAGCTGTGGTGGCTCGCCGCCGATCTCGGGCGGGCCTGTTTCCAGCTGCTCGGGCGGGGGGTCGTGCCGTTCGTCTTCGGTGCGCTGTGTTTTCCGGTCTGTCTGCCCACCGACGCCGGCACCTGGCTGGCCTTCCTGGTCGCGGTGCTGCTGGCGATGGTGGTCGGCTTCGGGATCCGGTACCTGGTGGCGCTGAGCGCGTTCTGGCTGCTGGACGGCACCGGTGTGGGGCAGATGATGTGGCTGGCCGGGTACTTCTGCAGCGGGATGCTGCTGCCGCTGAACGTCTTTCCGGGCGCGCTCGGCGAGGTCGTACGGGCCCTGCCGTGGTCCTCGCTGCTCCAGCGGCCGGCCGATGTGCTGCTGGGGCACGCGGATCCGGTGCGGACGTATCTCTTCCAGGGGGCGTGGGCGGTGGTGCTGCTGGGTCTGGGCCGGGTGATGCAGTCGGCGGCGACGCGGCGGGTGGTGGTCCAGGGTGGGTGACAGTCCCACGGAG
The DNA here is from genome assembly GCF_027625935.1 of Streptomyces camelliae. NCBI lineage: Bacteria > Bacillati > Actinomycetota > Actinomycetes > Kitasatosporales > Streptomycetaceae > Streptomyces > Streptomyces camelliae. The sequence continues at coordinate 5,722,216 of NZ_CP115300.1, read as the reverse complement.
GCTCGCCTGGTGACCGGGGTGCGGGCCTACGGGATGATCGCCGGGATGTGGATGCGGTCCACGATGGCCTACCGGGCGTCGTTCGTCATGACCACGTTCGGGAACTTCGCGGCGACCTCCTTCGACTTCGTCGCGATCATGCTGATGTTCTCGCGGGTGCGCGCGCTGGGCGGCTACTCGCTGCCGGAGGTGGCGTTCCTGTACGGGCTGTCGGCGATGGCCTTCGGGCTGGCCGATCTGGCGATCGGCTCGATGGACCGGCTGGGGCGGCGGGTGCGGGACGGCACGCTGGACACGCTGCTGGTGCGGCCGGTGCCGGTGCTGGCGCAGGTGGCCGCCGACCGGTTCGCGCTGCGGCGGCTCGGCCGGGTGGTGCAGGGCTCGCTGGTGCTGGGCTGGTCGCTGACCGGGGTCGACATCGCCTGGACACCGCTGAAGCTGCTGCTGATGCCGGTGATGGTGCTGAGCGGCTTCGCGATCTTCAGCGCGGTGTTCGTGGCGGGGGCGGCGTTCCAGTTCGTGGCGCAGGACGCCTCCGAGGTGCAGAACGCCTTCACCTACGGCGGGACGACGCTGCTGCAGTATCCGCCGACGGTGTTCGCGAAGGAGTTGGTGCGCGGGGTGACGTTCGTGCTGCCGCTGGCTTTCGTGAACTGGCTGCCCGCGACCTATGTGCTCGGGCGGCCGTATCCGCTGGACCTGCCGGAGTGGGTGGCGTTCACGCCTCCGCTGGTCGCGGCGGGCTGCTGTGCGCTGGCCGGGCTGGCCTGGCGGGCGGGACTTCGTTCGTATCGGAGCACAGGGAGTTAGGGAGCCAGGGTGAGTGACTTCATCGTGCTCGAAAACGTCGAGAAGGTCTTCGAGGTGCGTAAGAAGACCGGGTTCCTCAAGCGGGAGCGGCGTGCGGTGCGGGCGGTGGACTCGCTGTCGTTCACCGTGGCGCGTGGCGAGATGGTGGGCTACATCGGGCCGAACGGCGCGGGGAAGTCGACCACGATCAAGATGCTGACCGGCATCCTGACGCCGAGCGCCGGGCGGCTGCGGGTGGCGGGGATCGATCCGTCGCGGGAGCGGACGCGGCTCGCGCACCGGATCGGGGTGGTGTTCGGGCAGCGTACGACGCTGTGGTGGGACCTGCCGCTGATCGACTCGTACCGGCTGGCGCACCGCATGTACCGCATCCCCGACGCCCGGTACCGGGAGAATCTGGACCGCTGCGTGGAACTCCTGGAGCTGGGCGCCCTGTTGGACGTGCCGGTGCGGCAGCTGTCGCTGGGTCAGCGGATGCGCGGGGACATCGCGGCGGCGCTGCTGCACGATCCGGAGGTGCTGTACCTGGACGAGCCGACGATCGGCCTGGATGTCGTGTCGAAGGCCAAGGTACGGGGGTTCCTGCGGGAGTTGAACACCGAGCGCGGCACGACGGTGCTGCTGACCACGCACGATCTGCAGGACATCGAGCAGTTGTGCTCGCGGGTGATGGTGATCGACCATGGCCGGCTGATGTACGACGGTCCGCTCGCGGGGCTGCACGAGGCCGGGGAGAGCGAGCGGACGCTGGTGGTGGACCTGGAGCGGGAGCTGCCGCCGGTCGAGGTGCCGTCGGCGCGGGTGGTGAGGGTCGAGGGGCCGCGGCAGTGGCTGGCGTTCCCGGCGGGGCAGTCGGCGGCGCCGGTCGTGGCACATCTCGCGGCGGAGTATCCGCTGGTCGACCTGTCGGTGCGGGAACCGGACATCGAGGCTGTCATCGCCAAGATGTACGCGGAGAAGGCCGTCTCGTAGGCTTCTGTCATGACTGACGACGCAGTCCCGGCAGTTCCGGACCACCACCGGGCCGCCGCTCCTGCCCCGGACCTTCGCGCCTCCGACGCCGACCGTGAGCGGGTGGCCGAGGTGCTGCGGGACGCGCTGGCCGAGGGCCGGCTCGACATGGCGGAGTTCGAGGAGCGGCTGGAAGCGGCCTACAAGGCGCGCACGTACGGCGAGTTGACCCCGATCACCCGCGATCTGCCCACGGCCACCGCCCCTACGCCGGTTTCGTTCACCAAGGAGCCGGTGGAGAAGGGGAGTTGGGCGGCCCGGATCGTCGGCGGTGAGGGGTCCTCGACGGGCGGGGTCGCGATCATGTCGGGGTTTCAGCGCAAGGGCCGCTGGACGGTGCCGAAGCGGTTCACCTGCTTCGCGTTCATGGGCGGCGGCGAGATCGACCTGCGCGAGGCGAACTTCGCGGACCGCGAGGTCGAGATCGACTGCGTGGCGATCATGGGCGGGGTGCAGGTGATCGTGCCGCCGGGGGTCGAGGTCGTCGTCCGCGGGATCGGTGTCATGGGCGGCTTCGACCATCCCCACGACGACGAGCCGCCAGAGCCCGGCGCTCCGCGGGTGGTCATCGGGGGGTTCGCCTTCTGGGGCGGGGTCGCGGTGGAACGCAAGGTCACTCGGGCCGAGCAGAAACGGCTCAAGGAGGAGCGCAAGATGCTGCGCGAGCAGCGGCGGGAGGAGCGCCGGAACCGGGAGGACTGAGCAGCGGTTACGTCACAGCGGTTACTTCGTGCAGACCTTGGTGAGTTCGCCGGCGGCGTCCGTCACCGGGCTCACGTCCGGCGTGCGGTCCCCGTTCTTGATGGCCGTACGGACGTTCCCCACGGCCTTCTTCAGGTCGTCCACCGCCTTGTTCACGTCCGCGTGGCCGGTCTTGTCGCCGATCTTGTCCAGGTTCTTCTCGATGGAGTCGAGGGACTCGTCGGCCTGCGTCGGATCGTTCGCGGCGCTCTCCACGGCCTGTTGGAGGCCGGTGACGCTGTCGGCGATGGAGTCGGCGGTGTGCACGCAGTCCAGGGCCTTGCTGACGCTGTCGCACCCGGCGGTGAGCGCGGCGGTGGCCACGACGGCGGCGACGGCGATGAGATGGCGGCGTCGGCTGACGGCCATGATGGTGGTCCCTCCCCTGATAAGGCCTGGTTAGGCTGCCGTACCCCTAGGACGCGGGTGCGGGCGCACGGGTTGCCCGCGTGCGCCCGCCCTGTTGGTCTGCCCTTTACGTTCCGCGCTACGTGCCCAGGGTGGCGTCCAGAGCCGCCCGCTGGATCGCGGCCAGCTCGGTGCAGCCGGTGACGGCGAGGTCGAGCAGGGCGTTCAGTTCGTCGCGGGCGAAGGGCTCGGCCTCGGCGGTGCCCTGGACCTCGACGAAGCGGCCGTCGCCGGTGCAGACGACGTTCATGTCGGTCTCGGCGCGCACGTCCTCCTCGTAGCAGAGGTCGAGCAGCGGGACGCCGCCGACGATGCCGACCGAGACGGCGCTGACGGTGCCGGTGAGCGGCTGGCGGCCGTGCTTGATCAGCTTCTTGCCCTGGGCCCAGGAGACGGCGTCGGCGAGCGCCACGTACGCGCCGGTGATGGCGGCCGTACGCGTGCCGCCGTCGGCCTGGAGGACGTCGCAGTCGAGGACGATGGTGTTCTCGCCGAGCGCCTTGTAGTCGATGACGGCGCGCAGGGAGCGGCCGATGAGGCGGGAGATCTCATGGGTACGGCCGCCGATCTTGCCCTTGACGGACTCGCGGTCGCCGCGGGTGTTGGTGGCGCGGGGCAGCATGGCGTACTCCGCGGTGACCCAGCCCTCGCCGCTGCCCTTGCGCCAGCGCGGGACTCCTTCGGTCACGGAGGCGGTGCAGAACACCTTGGTGTCGCCGAAGGAGACGAGGACGGAGCCCTCGGCGTGCTTGCTCCAGCCGCGCTGGATGGTGACCGGGCGGAGCTGTTCGGGGGTACGGCCGTCGATGCGAGACATGGCGACGAGCCTAGCCGCACATGGGGAAGGGGCTCCTCCCGCCTCGGGAAGAGCCCCTTACAGGTGAACCGGCACGCCGTATAGGTGAACCGGCACGGCGGCTCACATCATGTCTTCGATCTCCGCGGCGATCGGGTCGGCGTCGGTGCCGATGACGACCTGGATCGCGGTGCCCATCTTGACGACACCGTGGGCGCCGGCGGCCTTCAGGGCGGCGTCGTCGACCAGGGAGGCGTCGTGCACCTCGGTGCGCAGCCGGGTGATGCAGCCCTCGATCTCGTCGATGTTGTCGATACCGCCGAGGCCGGCGACGATCTTCTCAGCCTTGCTGGCCATTTCGGTCTCCTCACGCACAGTTGGCCCAGTTTCGCGAGCGATGGCGCCGTACGTACCGAAAGATGACGTCACAGCATCCCAATCGTCCGTAACTGGTCTACACCACCTGACAGGCGGTCGCCAACTCATGAGTGCCGACACCGAGACCTCTGCCGCACGTCGACGGTGGCAGACGGCCTTCCAGGGCCTGCAGAAGATGGGCCGCAGCCTCCAGCTGCCGATCGCGGTGCTGCCGGCGGCGGGCATCCTGAACCGGCTGGGCCAGCCGGACGTGTTCGGCAAGGACGGGCTGGGCTGGACCGACGTCTCCAAGGTGATGACGGGCGCGGGCGGCGCCCTGCTCGACGGCTCCCTCGGCCTGCCGCTGCTGTTCTGCGTGGGCGTGGCGATCGGCATGGCGAAGAAGGCGGACGGCTCGACGGCGCTCGCGGCGGTGGCCGGTTTCCTCGTCTACTACGGCGTACTCCACCAGTTCCCCGAGACGTGCCCCGGCGGCTCCAAGGCGATCCCGCAGGTCGGCTGCCAGGTCAGCACCGGCGCGGGGGTGGGCTCGGTGACGCCGTACACCTTCCAGAACCCGGGTGTCTTCGGCGGCATCGTCATGGGTCTGCTGGCCGCGTTCTTCTGGGCGCGGTTCCATCGCACCAGGCTGGTGGACTGGCTGGGCTTCTTCAACGGGCGGCGGCTGGTGCCGATCATCATGGCGTTCGTCGCCATCGTCTTCGCCGCTCTGTGCCTGTGGATCTGGCCGCCGGTCGGGCACGCGCTGGAGAGCTTCAGCCACTGGCTGCGGTCCATCGGGTCCTGGGGTGCGGGTGTCTTCGGGGTGGCGAACCGCGCGCTGCTGGTGGTCGGCCTGCACCAGTTCCTGAACGTGCCCATGTGGTTCCAGTTCGGCAGCTATACCAAGCCGGACGGCACGGTGGTGCACGGCGACATCAACATGTTCCTGGCGGGCGATCCGCACGCGGGCCAGTTCACCTCGGGCTTCTTCCCGATCATGATGTTCGCGCTGCCGGCCGCCGCGCTGGCCATCACGCACTGCGCGAAGCCGGGCCGCCGCAAGGAGGTCGGCGGTCTGATGCTCTCGGTGGCGCTGACGTCGTTCGTGACGGGCATCACCGAGCCGATCGAGTACTCCTTCCTCTTCATCGCACCGGTCCTGTACGCCGTGCACGCCGTGCTCACCGGTGTCTCGATGGCGGTGACCTGGGCGCTCGGGGTGCACGACGGGTTCAGCTTCTCGGCCGGCCTGATCGACTACGTGATCAACTGGGACCTGGCGACCCGACCGTGGGCGATCATCCCGATCGGCCTGTGCTTCGCACTGGTCTATTACGCCGTCTTCCGGTTCGCGATCACGAGGTTCGACCTGAAGACGCCGGGCCGGGAGCCGGAGGACGAGGTCGAGGACATCACCAAGGCGTGAGCCCTGTGGCCCCCGTAGCACACCGGCACGGCGCGTAGCGTTTCGGTAGCGGATTTCGTGGTTCCTTATCCCGCCTTCATCGTGCTACAACAGGTCTACACCACTGAGTGGTGTAGACCACCACCGATGGAGGAACCAACCATGAGCACCGCCACCGCCACGGCGGCTCCCGCAAAGAAGCGGGGATCCGGCCTGTTCCAGGGCCTGCAGAAGGTCGGCCGCAGCCTGCAGCTCCCCATCGCCGTACTGCCGGCGGCGGGCATCCTCCTGCGCCTGGGCCAGCAGGACGTCCACGACAAGCTGCACCTGCCCGACAAGGTCACGGCAGTGTTCGCCACGGCCGGTGGCGCCATCTTCGACAACCTGCCGATGCTGTTCTGCATCGGCGTCGCGATCGGCTTCGCCAAGAAGGCCGACGGCTCGACGGCGCTCGCCGCCCTGGTCGGCTTCCTGGTCTACAGCAACGTGCTGAAGGCGTTCCCGGTCACCGAGGCCCAGATAACCAAGGGCGCGGACATAGCCGCGACCTACAACAACCCCGGTGTCCTCGGCGGCATTCTCATGGGTCTGCTGGCCGCGGTGCTGTGGCAGCGCTACCACCGCAAGAAGCTGGTGGACTGGCTCGGCTTCTTCAACGGCCGCCGGCTGGTGCCGATCATCATGGCCTTCGTCGGCACCCTCATGGGCGTCTTCTTCGGTCTGGTCTGGAAGCCCATCGGTGAGGGCATCTCCCACGCCGGTGAGTGGATCACCGGCCTCGGCGCGGTGGGCGCGGGTCTGTTCGGTCTGGTCAACCGTGCGCTGATCCCGGTCGGCATGCACCAGTTCGTGAACACCGTCTCCTGGTTCCAGATCGGCGACTACAAGAACTCCGCCGGCCAGATCGTCCACGGTGACCTCAACCGCTTCTTCGCCGGTGACCCGCACGCCGGTATGTTCATGTCCGGCTTCTTCCCGATCATGATGTTCGGTCTGCCGGCCGCCGCGCTCGCCATCGCGCACTCCGCCCGCCCCGAGCGCCGCAAGGCCGTCCTCGGCATGATGATCTCCCTCGCGCTGACCTCGTTCGTCACCGGTGTCACCGAGCCCATCGAGTTCTCCTTCATGTTCATCGCGCCGGTGCTGTACGCCATCCACGCGGTGCTGACGGCCCTGTCCATGGCGGTCACCTGGGCGCTCGGTGTGCACGCGGGCTTCACCTTCTCCGCGGGCTTCATCGACTACGCGCTCAACTGGAACCTCGCGACCAAGCCCTGGCTGATCATTCCGATCGGCCTGGTGTTCGCGGCGATCTACTACGCGGTCTTCCGCTTCGCGATCACCAGGTTCAACCTCCCCACCCCGGGCCGCGAGCCCGAGGAGGAGATCGAGGACCTCACGAAGGCGTGACGGCCGCGACGGCATGACGAAGGCCCCGGAGCCATTCAGGCTCCGGGGCCTTTCCCGTACGTGGCGGCCTCAGATCTCGTACGTCACCCGCGGTGCGGCCAGGTCCACCGGGCCCGTGAACACCTCGCGCGCGTCACGGAGGTTGGCCTCGGGGTCTGTCCACGGGGGGATGTGGGTGAGGACCAGGCGCCGGGCCCTGGCCCGGGCCGCCGTCTCGCCCGCCTCACGGCCGTTGAGGTGCAGGTCCGGGATGTTCTCCTTGCCGTGCGTGAACGCGGCCTCGCACAGGAACAGGTCGGTGTCCCGGGCCAGCCCGTCCAGGGTCTCGGTGACGCCCGTGTCCCCGGAGTACGTCAGGGACTTCCCGGCGTGCTCGATCCGGATGCCGTACGCCTCCACGGGGTGGCGGACCCGCTCGGTGTGCACCGTGAACGGGCCGATCTCGAACGTGGAGGGCTTGACCGTGTGGAAGTCGAAGACCTCGCTCATCGAGGAGGCGGACGGGACGTCGTCGTAGGCCGTGGTCAGGCGCTGCTCGGTGCCCTCGGGGCCGTAGACGGGGATGGGGTCGCAGCGGCCGCCGTCGTGGCGGTAGTACCGCGCGACGAAGTACGCGAGCATGTCGATGCAGTGATCGGCGTGCAGATGGCTGAGGAAGATCGCGTCAAGGTCGTAGAGACCGCAGTGGCGCTGCAACTCGCCCAGGGCGCCGTTGCCCATGTCAAGGAGCAGCCGGAAGCCGTCGGCCTCGACGAGGTAGCTCGAACAGGCCGATTCCGCGGACGGGAACGACCCCGAGCAGCCGACGACGGTGAGCTTCATGAAGCAGAAACCTCCGTTGGCGGTGAAGATCAAAGCGGAAAGATCAAAAGGGCAGGAAACGGGGGTCGTGCGGTTTGTCGAGCGTAAGGCGCGAAAGGGCGGGTCGCTCCTCTGCAAAGGGCCGTTGTGGGCGAACTCACCTGTGCTGTCACCGGTTCGGCTGGACCGGGGGCGTACGAGTCTTCGCAGAGGGCGCGCGTTGAGCGGCGCGCGCCGGTAACGTCGTCGTATGGACACGTCATGGTGGCTGGCGCTCGCGGCCGTGGTCCTGCTCGCGCTCGTCGCCACGCTCATCGACGGCTGGGGGCGCGGTCGCCGGCCCGGTGGGCGACGTCTGCGGCCGCCGGGCCGGGCGGGTACGCGCGCGCGTGCCGAACGGCCGGCCCCCGGGGACATCTGGTGGGCCGACGTGCCCTACGAGGACCGCGCCGATGTGAAAGACCGGCCGTGTCTGGTGCTGGCCGTGCGCGGGAACCGGGCCACGGTCGCGAAGATCACCAGCAAGTACCACGACGAGCGGGCCGGGGTGATCCCCCTGCCCCCGGGCGCGGTCGGCGACGCCCGGGGGAGGCCCAGCTTCCTGGAGACGGACGAGCTGCGCGAGGTGCCGTTCGGCGACTTCCGGCGCCGGGTGGGTGTGGTGGACCCGGTTCTGTGGGACCAGGTACGGCACCTGGCGGGCTGAAAAACCTACTTCGCGGTCACCTACTTGGCGGTCACCTACTTCACGGTCACCGTCACCGTCCACTCCTGGATGCCCATGCACGACACCCCGCCCGGTTTCGTCGGCTTCGCGCACAGGGGGCGTGAGGACGTCAGCTTCTCGGTGCCGGTGGCCACCGCCTGGTAGGCGGCCGTCGCGTTGCCGGGCTGGACGACGAAGCCCGCGTTGATGCCCTTCAGAGCGGTGCCGCTGGCCATGACCGGCTTCCAGGGGCGGGACTTGGTGCCGTCCAGGGTCAGCCGGACCTCGCCGCCCTTGGCCACACAGACCGTGCGGCCGGTGTCGGCGGCCTTCAGCTCCACCGTGGCGGGACAGCCTCCCGGGGCCGAAGCCGAAGCCGAGGCCGAGGGTGCCGGCGGTGAGACCTGGCCGGCGCTTCCGGGGTGTGTGCCCGAGCCGCTCTTGGAGCCGCAACCGGCGAGCAGCAGCACCGCGCCCGCGAGGGCCGCGAGGGACGTCGTGCTACGACGCATGGGGGTTCGCCTTTCTGCCGTGGCCGTGGGGAGTCGGCCGCCTGGTGCAGATGAGACGTACCAGCACGACGAACGGATCCCGCACGCGGAGTGTTTCCTTCCGCGTGCGGGATCACAGGGTTCACTGCAAGGGATCAGCTGGTCGTCACGGCCGTGTCGTCCACGACGAAGCTGGTCTGCTGGGAGGAGTCCTCCACCCCGCTGAACTTCAGGGTGACCGTCTGCCCCGCGAACGAGGACAGGTCGAAGGTCTTCTGCACGTAGCCCGAGGCCGCGTTGACGTTCGAGTACGTCGCCAGGGTCGTGGAGCCCGCGCTGACCGTCAGCTTGTCGTAGGCGGTGCTGCCGGTCTCGGCGGTGTCGATGTGCAGGTAGAAGGTGAAGCTCGCCTTGCAGCCGGCCGGGATGGTCACCGACTGGGACAGCGTGTCGGTGTGGCTGGAGCCGTAGCCGTCGAGCCAGGCGTAGTACGAGCCGCTGTGGGCCGCCTCACCGGTGTCGTTGGTGATGACCCCGCTGGACGCGGTCCAGGCCGTGTTGCCGGACTCGAAGCCCGGGTTCGACAGCAGCTGGGCGGAGGTGCAGGTGCCGCCGCCGGAGGAGGAGACGGTCCAGGTGAAGGAGGTCGAGCCGGTCGCGCCGGTGGAGTCGGTCGCGGTGACGGTGACCTGGTAGGTGCCCGCGGTGGACGCGGTGCCGGAGATCAGGCCTGTGGAGCTGTTGATCGACAGGCCGGTGGGCAGGCCGGAGGCGCTGTAGGTGAGCGAGGCGCTGCCGCTGTCGGAGGCCTTGATCTGGAGGCTGGCCGAGCCGCCCGTGGTGGTGGACTGGCTGCCGGGGTTGGTGACGGTCACCGTGTTGCCACCGGTGCTGCCACCGGAGGTGAAGGCGGCGGTGCCGTTCGGGGTGCCCCAGCCGGTCGGGCCGTCGTAGCCGGTGCGGGCGGTGCAGAAGTACGAGGGGGAGCAGGAGCCGTTGGAGCCGCTGGTCACGTCGTACAGGTTGCTCGTGTGGGCGTACGGGTACTTCGCCGGGTAGTCGCTGGAGCCCGGGGTGCCCGCGAGGGCGTAGACGCTCGCGATGATCGGCGAGGAGGCGCTGGTGCCGCCGACGACGCCCCAGCCGGAGCCGCCGTAGGTGTCGTAGACCGCCACGCCGGTGGCCGGGTCGGCGACCGCGGAGACGTCGGCCTCCATACGGTTCGAGCAGCCGGTGTCGGTCTGCCAGCTCGGCTTCGGGTCGTACGCCGAGCAGCCGGAGCCGGTGCCCTCGGTGGAGCTGGTGTTCCACACCGACTCGCTCCAGCCGCGGGAGTTGGAGGCGGTGGTGAGCGCGGTGCCGCCGACGGCGGTCACGTACTGGGAGGTCGCCGGGTACTCGGCGCCGTAGGCGGAGTCACCCGCGGAGACGGTGATCGCGACGCCCGGGTGCTTGAAGTACTGGGTGTCCTCGCTGGTCTGGGTGGAGGACTCCGAGCCGCCCCAGCTGTTGGAGATGAACTTGGCGCCGAGCGCGACGGCCTCGTTCTCGGCGATGCCGAGGTCGGTGTCGTTCGCGGAGTTGGCCTCGACCAGGTCGATGTTGCAGTTCGGGCAGACCGCGCTGACCATGTCGATGTCGAGCATCTCTTCACCGGCCCAGCCGGTGTCGTTGGTCGGCAGCGAGGTGGTGGAGCCGGTCTGGCTGACCTGCTTGAAGCAGCCGTTGGCCTTGGTGCAGGCGGACAGGCCGTAGGTGGAGCGGTAAGTGGCCAGGTCCGACTCGGCGTTGGGGTCGTTGTAGGCGTCGACGATGGCGACGGTCAGGCCGCTGCCGCCCGTGGTGGGCAGGTTGTAGGCGCTGTGCAGGTTGGCCGGGGAGAGGCCGGAGGGGGTGGCGGCGGCGAGGGCCGCGGCCAGCCGCTGCTTGATGTCGGTGCGGCGCTGGGCGAAGCAGGACGCCTGGCCGGGCTTGGCGGTGGCGCACAGGTGCTGGGTCGGCACCTTCTGGCCGGCCTTGCCGGTGGTGTGGAACGTCTGCCGCTTCGGGTCGGTCAGGGCCTTGCTGTTCTGCGTCACCTTGGAGGTGTGGGGCGCGGGAGCGGTGGCCGCCTGGGCCGCCCCGGCCGTCGGTGCGGCGGTGAAGCCGGCGACGGTGAGGGCGAGGGCGGGGAAGGCGACGGCGACGAGTCTTCGCAGACTGCGTCTCCGGCTGCTCGGGCGTGACTCACGCATGGGGTACTGCCTCCGGTTAGAAGTGGGGATTCGCACTGGATTGGCAGGCCCGTGACGCGCGTAGCGGCGGCAGAACCGCGCAGTCATGAGCATGACACTCTCAGGCACCTGTCATGACGCCTGGTGAGCGTGACATGACAGGGTGCGGGAGGACGGTAGCTCTGGCCTCGACACCACGGGCAGTGGTGAAAGAATTTCTTTGCCTTGCCATAGGAATGGCTTAGCCCCCTCATAGGAGGGGGCTGGTGACCGCTTGATGCGTGTTAATGCGGTGTTACGCGTGACGTGCTATTGAGTCACGCCCAGAGCTGGCCCTGCAGTGTCTCGATGGCCTCCTCGGTGGTGGCCGCCGTGTAGACACCGGTGGACAGGTACTTCCAGCCGCCGTCGGCCACGATGAAGACGATGTCGGCGGACTCCCCCGCCTTGACCGCCTTCTTTCCGACCCCGATCGCCGCGTGCAGGGCGGCGCCGGTGGAGACGCCCGCGAAGATGCCCTCCTGCTGCAGGAGCTCCCGGGTGCGGGTGACCGCGTCGGCCGAGCCGACCGAGAAGCGGGTGGTGAGGACCGAGGCGTCGTACAGCTCCGGTACGAAGCCCTCGTCGAGGTTGCGCAGGCCGTAGACCAGGTCGTCGTACCGCGGTTCGGCGGCGACGATCTTCACGTCCGGCTTGTGCTCGCGCAGGTAGCGGCCGACGCCCATCAGGGTGCCGGTGGTGCCGAGGCCCGCGACGAAGTGGGTGATCGAGGGGAGGTCGGCGAGGATCTCCGGGCCGGTCGTGGCGTAGTGGGCACCGGCGTTGTCCGGGTTGCCGTACTGGTAGAGCATCACCCAGTCGGGGTGCTCGGCGGCCAGTTCCTTGGCCACGCGTACGGCGGTGTTGGAGCCACCCGCGGCCGGCGAGGAGATGATCTCGGCACCCCACATGCCGAGCAGGTCCCGGCGCTCCTGCGAGGTGTTCTCGGGCATCACGCAGACCATGCGGTAGCCCTTGAGCTTGGCCGCCATGGCGAGGGAGATGCCGGTGTTGCCGGAGGTCGGCTCCAGGATCGTGCAGCCCGGGGTGAGCCGGCCGTCCTTCTCCGCCTGCTCGATCATGTGCAGGGCCGGGCGATCCTTGACCGAGCCGGTGGGGTTGCGGTCCTCCAGCTTGGCCCAGATCCGGACGTCGGCGGACGGCGACAGCCGCGGCAGGCGCACCAGAGGGGTGTTGCCCACCGCGGCCAGCGGGGAGTCGTAGCGCATGACTGCTCAGCGGCCTGTCAGGCCATACCGCCGGCGACCGCCGGCAGGATCGTCACGGTGTCGCCGTCGGACAGCTCGGTGTCGATGCCCTTGACGAAGCGGACGTCCTCGTCGTTCAGGTACACGTTGACGAAGCGGCGCAGCTGGCCGTTGTCCACAATGCGGGCCTGGATGCCCGCATGCCGGGTCTCCAGGTCGGCGAACAGCTCGGCGAGGGTGTTCCCCTTGCCCTCCACCGCCTTCTCACCGTCGGTGTACGTGCGGAGGATGGTCGGGATGCGGACCTCGATGGCCATGGTTGCGGGCTCCTGTCGGAAGGTGTCGTCGGGGCAGCGGGCGCGGTACGTCAGCTGTCAGCGCGCACCACAGTCAGAACCATGGGCTCATCGTATCGATTCCCGGTCCGGGGACCGGAATGTGATCCCACATGCCGGATGGATTTCGACCACGAAGTGAGATCAGTACGTCTCCACGACCTTGACCTCCTCTTCCGTGACCGCTCCGTCCAGGATCCGGAACGAACGGAACTGGAACTCGCCGAGGCCGTCGGTGTCGGCGGTGGAGACAAGGACGTAGTGAGCGCCGGGCTCGTTGGCGTAGGAGATGTCGGTGCGCGAGGGATAGGCCTCGGTCGCGGTGTGGGAGTGGTAGATGATCACCGGCTCCTCGTCGCGGTCGTCCAGCTCACGGTAGAGCTTGAGCAGGTCCTGCGAGTCGAACTCGTAGAAGGTGGGCGAGCGGGCCGCGTTGAGCATCGGGATGAACCGCTCGGGGCGGCCGGCACCCACCGGGCCGGCGACCATGCCGCACGCCTCGTCGGGGTGGTCCTTGCGCGCGTGGGCGACGATCTGGTCGTAGAGGGCCTGGGTGATGGTCAGCATGCCCGCCAGGATAAGCAGAGGGGCCGTCCCGTACCGAGGGTTGGTACGGGACGGCCCACATGCTGGACGTCCTGAGCGGCTGCCGGCGGGGGCGCCACGAGAGCTCCCGCCGGCCGGACGTCCCTTCCGGTGGTCAGCGCCTGGCGAAGGCCGCGGCGTCCGGGTTGCGGCGCTTGAGCGCCCAGTAGGAGACACCGAGGATCGCGGCCCACAGCGGAGCACAGTAAAGCGACACCCGGGCGTCCTTGTCGATGCCCATGAGCACGATCACCATGAAGATGAACGCCAGTGCGACGATGCTCGTGTACGGGGCGCCCGGCGCGCGGAACTCGCTCTGCGGCAGCTCGCCCCGGTCGGCCTTCATCCGGTAGCGGATCTGGCAGACCAGGATGACGATCCAGGCCCACATGCCGGAGATGGTCGCGAAGGAGACGACGTAGTCGAACGCCTTGCCCGGCCACTGGTAGTTGATCCAGACGCCGACGAGCATCAGCGCGGCGGAGAACGTCGTGCCGACGAGCGGGGTGCCGCTCGGCGTCAGCTTGGTGAAGACCTTCGGGCCCTGGCTGTTGAGGGCCAGGTCGCGCAGCATGCGGCCGGTGGAGTACATGCCGGAGTTGCAGGAGGACAGCGCGGCCGTGAGGACGACGAAGTTCACGATGCCGGCGCCGACGGACAGGCCCATCTTCTGGAAGGCGGCCACGAAGGGGCTCACGCCCGGGTGGAACTCGGTCCACGGGACGACCGACAGGATCATGATCAGCGCGCCGACGTAGAAGACGGCGATGCGCCACGGCACGGTGTTGATCGCCTTCGGCAGGACCTTCTTCGGGTCCTTGGACTCGCCGGCGGTCACGCCGACCAGCTCGACGGCGAGGAAGGCGAACATGACCATCTGCAGGGTCATCAGGGTGTTGCCGACGCCGTGCGGGAAGAAGCCGCCGTCGCTCCACAGGTGGCTCACGGAGGCGGTCTTGCCCGCGTCGGAGAAGCCGACGGTGAGGATGCCGGCGCAGATCAGGATCATGCCGATGATCGCGGTGACCTTGACCATGGAGAACCAGAACTCCAGCTCGCCGAAGAGCTTCACGGAGATCAGGTTGGCGCCGTACAGCACGATGGTGAAGATCAGAGCCGAGACCCACTGCGGGATGTCGAACCAGTACGTCATGTAGGCGGCCGCGGCCGTGACCTCGGTGATGCCGGTGACCACCCAGAACAGCCAGTACGTCCAGCCGGTGACGAAGCCCGCGAAGGGGCCGATGAACTCGCGCGCGTACTCCGAGAACGAACCCGACACCGGGCGGTACATCAGCAGCTCGCCGAGCGCCCGCATGATCAGGAAGATGACGAGACCCGCGACGGCGTAGGCCAGGATCAGGCTGGGGCCGGCCTTGGAAATGCCCTTGCCCGCGCCGAGGAAGAGGCCGGTGCCGATGGCACCGCCGATGGCGATCATCTGGATCTGCCGGGCGCCGAGCCCGCGCTGATACCCCTCGCCGCTCTCGCCGTCGCCCACGGCCTCGTTGCCGTCGCGATGCTGGTCGACCTGCGCTGAGGTCATGTGATTGGTGCGCCTTTCTCCATGCCGACCCGGGCCTTATCTCGGCCTCGGATCGGGTTTCGATCCCCCCGGATTGATGGAGCTGTTGCCTGGCCGACGGTCGTCGGCTCGGTGGCGCACCCGGCCGGACATGGGTGGTCTCAGCCGGGCGGTCGTGAAGATTTATCACGGCCGCAATATTGATCACAGGGGCGCGTTGTGGCGCATCGCACAGGAAAAAGGGGACAAAGAACGCTCGAATGCGGCAAAACCGGCCGTAATGGTGACGGGATCGTTATCCGGATTTGAGCGTCCGCTGAGCGAACACTCGTCTACCCGAATCAGGGCATAAGGGTGGTCACCAGGGTCTCCTGGAGCCCGCCCAGCCACAGATAGGCCATCACCATCGGCTTGCGCGGATCCTCGTCCGGGAGCCGGTAGAGCAGATCGGTGTCGTCCTCGTCGGTGATCTCCAGCCGGGCGCCGATCGCGAGCCGCAGGTCGTTCAGGGCGCCGAGCCACCGCCTGGACTCCTCCGGCACCAGCTTCAGCACCGCCCCGCCCTCGTCCACCGGGGCGAGCGCGTCGAGGGTGCGGATCACGGCGAGCGCGTTCTCCCGCTTGCCGGCCCTGAGGTCGTTCTCGGTGTAGCGGCGGAACTCGGCGGAGTGGGCCCGGCGCTCCTCGGCGTCGGCGGGCGAGTCGGGGGCCTGCTCCGGGTCGCTGTAGGCGTCCGGGAAGAGCCTTCTGAGCACCGGGTCGGCGGGCGGCTCGCTCGGGCCCTCGGCGAACAGCTCGGCGAGCGGGTCCCCGGGGGCGTCCGCGCCGGGTCCGGGCCCGATGAGCTCCAGGAGCTGGACGGCCAGCGACCGGATGATGGAGATCTCGACGTCGTCGAGCGCGACGGCCGCGCCGCCGCCGGGAAGCGGTTCGAAGGTTCCGGGCATGGTCTTTTCGCTGCGTGGCGGTCGGCTGGCTACTTGCGGTCCTGCTGGAGGGTCGCCCACAGGCCGTAGCCGTGCATCGCCTGCACGTCACGCTCCATCTCCTCGCGGGTGCCGCTGGAGACGACCGCCCGGCCCTTGTGGTGGACGTCGAGCATGAGCTTGGTGGCCTTGTCCTTGGTGTAGCCGAAGTACGACTGGAAGACGTACGTCACATAGCTCATGAGGTTGACCGGGTCGTTGTGCACGATGGTGACCCAGGGGACGTCGGGTTCGGGTACGGCGAAGACCTCCTCCGCCGACTCGGTGCGTTCGATCTCTACGGGCGCGGGTGACGTCACATGGCCATGCTGCCACGCACCCCACAAATCGTCACACTGACGCGAAGGGGTGTAGCATCTCCTGCCATGAACACAGCGGACCTTGGGCTGCCGGTGGATGTTCCCTCGACGGCGCTCTTCACGGACCAGTACGAGCTGACCATGCTCCAGGCGGCACTGAAGGCCGGTACGGCCGAACGGCGGAGCGTGTTCGAGGTCTTCACCCGGCGGCTGCCGGAAGGGCGCCGCTACGGCGTGGTGGCGGGGACCGGACGCGTCCTGGACGCGGTGGAGAACTTCCGCTTCGACGCGGACGTCCTCGCCTTCCTGCGCGAGCGGAACATCGTCGACGAGGAGACCCTGGCCTGGCTCGCCGACTACCGCTTCGGCGGGGACGTCTGGGGCTACCCCGAGGGCGAGGTCTACTTCCCCGGCTCGCCGGTCATGCGCGTCGAGGGCACCTTCGCCGAGTGCGTGCTGCTGGAGACGGTGATCCTCTCCATCCTCAACCACGACTCCGCGATCGCCGCGGCCGCCTCCCGGATGGCCTCGGCGGCCGGTGAGCGCCCGCTGATCGAGATGGGCGCCCGCCGCACCCACGAGCTGGCGGCGGTGGCCGCGTCCCGCGCGGCGTACGTCGGCGGCTTCGCGACCACCTCCGACCTGGCGGCCGGCTTCCGCTACGGCATCCCGACGGTCGGCACCTCGGCCCACGCCTTCACGCTGCTGCACGACCACGAGCGGGACGCCTTCCGCGCCCAGGTCGAGACCCTCGGCCGGGGCACCACGCTGCTCGTGGACACCTACGACGTCGCCGAGGCCGTGCGTACGGCGGTGGAGGTGGCCGGCCCGGAGCTGGGCGCGGTCCGCATCGACTCCGGCGACCTGCTGCTCGTCGCGCACCGGGTGCGCCAGCAGCTGGACGAGCTGGGCGCGACGAACACCAGGATCGTGGTCACCTCCGACCTCGACGAGTACGCGATCGCCTCCCTGGCCGCCGCCCCCGTGGACGCCTACGGTGTCGGCACCCAGCTGGTCACCGGCTCCGGGCACCCGACCTGCTCCATGGTCTACAAGCTGGTCGCCCGCGCCGAGTCCGGCGACCCGAAGGCGCCGCTGGTGCCGGTCGCGAAGAAGTCCAGCGGGGGCAAGGCCTCCGTCGGGGGCCGCAAGTGGGCGGCGCGCCGGCTGGACGAGGACGGGGTCGCCGAGGCCGAGGTCGTCGGCACCGGGCCGGTACCGACGGAGCTCGCGGACCGGCAGCTGCTGGTCGAGCTGATCAAGGGCGGGGACGTGGTCGCCCGCGAGCCGCTGGACGTGCCCCGGGACCGGCACATCGCCGCCCGCGCGAACCTCCCCCTGTCCGCCACCCAGCTGTCCCGCGGGGAACCCGTTCTTCCGACGGAGTACGTCACCGGGCCCTCGGGTAGCTAGGGGGTGTCGTCCGCCTCTCCCGCACGGGCCCGGAAGTCACTAGGCTCAGTTGATTAGCCGATAGTCGAAGGACACCCATCATGCGTCGCGCCTTGATCGTCGTGGATGTGCAGAACGACTTCTGCGAAGGGGGCAGCCTCGCGGTGTCCGGCGGCGCCGACGTCGCCGCCGCCATCACGGAACTGATCGGCCAGGCGGCCGGCACCGGATACCGGCACGTGGTCGCCACCCGCGACCGCCACATCGCCCCCGGCGGCCACTTCGCCGACAATCCCGACTACGTCCACTCCTGGCCCGCACACTGTGTCGCGGGCACGGAGGGCGTCGGCTTCCACCCCAACTTCGCCCCGGCCGTCGCCTCCGGCGCGATCGACGCGGTCTTCGACAAGGGCGCCTACTCGGCGGCCTACAGCGGCTTCGAGGGCAAGGACGAGAACGACGTCTCCCTGGCCGACTGGCTCCACGACCGCCGCATCGACGAGGTCGACGTGGTCGGCATAGCCACCGACCACTGCGTACGCGCCACCGCCCTGGACGCCGTCCGCGAGGGCTTCCGCACCCAGGTCCTGCTGGACCTCACGGCGGGGGTGGCGGCGGAGACGACGGAACGGGCACTGGAAGAGCTGCGGGAGGCGGGAGTGGAGCTGACCGGTAAGCCGGTGGTGAGCGGCTAGGGCGTCATCCCTGGTGCACCACCGGAGGTCTTCGCAGCAGCGCCCGGATCGGATGCCACAGCTCGTTCACCATGACACCGTTGTCGGCCGGTGCCGTGCGCCATATCAGGCCGTCCGGGTGGTGCAGTACTGCCGTGATCTCGTCCGGGGTCGGCGGGGCCGCGTTGCCCCGGAGGTAGATCGCGCGGAGCCCCAGGTTGCGCAGCCTGGTCAGGGCGCGGGCGCGGTTCTGGGCGTGCACGAGCACCCGCACCCCGGCGGAGTCGTAGGGCAGGTTCAGCGCCACCACGACCGTGCCGTTCGGCAGCTTGCAGAAGCCTCCAGCGGCCATGCGGTCACATCCCCGTTCCGGTCGGTGTCAATAAGCGGTCCACAGGACGCACCTAAACACGATCGGCGGCAACCCGCCAAGGGTTTGCCGCCGATACGCGTCTGACCTGCACAAATGCTGGCTACTTCACCGCGGGGCCGACTTCCAGCTCGATCGTCGAGCCGTCCGTGGCCTGCCTGACGATCTTGATCTTGGTGTTGGTGTCAGTGACCTTCACCCCGCCGGTCGGGTTCGCCGGGTCGTAGTAGGCGCTGGTGTGGTCGTTGAAGACCGGCACCCCCTGCTGCGACGTGATCTTGGTTGCGACGCCCGCCTTGTGCAGCGTGATCGCGTCCGTCGGCTCCAGCGTGAACGGGGAGTCGTAGGCCTGCATCCGGTTGCGCATCAGCGTGCCGTCGGACCAGCGCAGCGCCTTCGGGTGGGCGTCGACCGGCAGGATCAGCCCGGTGCCCGGGTGGGCGTTCGCGTTGGTGTTGTTGTCCGCCTGGGAGGTGTCCCACTTCCAGATCAGCAGACCGTTCTGGTACGGGTAGTGCTCCACCCAGTCGGGCCGCTCGGTGTTCAGGTAACCGAAGTTGTACGGGCCGACCTTGAGGGTCTTGTCGTACGACACGTACTGCCGGTTCTCGGCGAGGTAGTACTGCTTGTAGTCCTTGGTGAAGGACGCGCCGATGCGGGAGAAGCCGGCGGCCGTCCAACCGGCGTCCGCCGACTCGGCGTTGTCGGAGAACAGCGCCGTACCGTCCCCCGTCACCGTGATCTCGTCCGCCGCGAAGCCCTTCTGGGCGACCCCGCCGTCGGTCTGGTAGCGGAAGCGGAGGTCGATCTTCTTGCCCGCGTAGGCGTCGAGCGAGTACGACAGCTTCTTGTAGCCGTCGGCCGTGCCGGTCAGGGCGGGCTTGTCGGAGCCGTCGCGCGGGATGGCCTTGCCGTCCACCGTGCCGTCCAGGGCCGTCCAGTTGGCGCCGCCGTCGGTCGACACCTCGGTGTAGAGGTAGTCGTAGCCGTTCTCGATGTCGTACCAGCCGTCGAGGGTGAGCGCGGCCGAAGTCCTGCCGGTCAGGTCGACGGAACGGGTCAGCGTGTTCTTGAGGTTGTCACCGCTGCCGCTCCACCACTGGGCGGTCCCCTGCGCCGGGGTGACGATCTCGGTGGTGACCGCCTTGTCGGGCAGCGAGACGACCAGTGCCTGGCGGTACTTGGTGTTGTACTCGGCGAGGCCCAGCTTGTGCCAGGAGGAGACGCCCGCCTTGGCGGTGTCGTAGTTCAGCCAGCCCAGCTGGAGCTTGTCCCAGGCGTTGAGGTCGCCGGGCAGGTCGCCGATGGCCTCCTTGCCGGTGCCGAGCCAGGAGCCGGAGGACATGAGGGTCCAGAAGCCGGTGGAGTTGTCGCCGCCGTCGGTGTCGTACTCGTCCGGCAGGCCGAGGTCGTGGCCGTACTCGTGGGCGAAGACGCCGAGGCCGCCGTTCTCCGGCTGGATGGTGTAGTCGCCGACCCAGATGCCGGTGTCGCCGACCGGGGCGCCGCCGAGCTTGTTGCCCGCCGGGCCGGTCGCGCCCGCGTCGGTGCCGAAGGCGTACCAGCGGTGGGCCCAGATCGCGTCCTCGCCCTGGGCGCCGCCGCCCGCGGACTCGTCCTCACCGGCGTGCACGATCTGGAAGTGGTCGACGTAGCCGTCGGGCTCGTTGAAGTTGCCGTCGCCGTCGTAGTCGTAGCGGTCCCACTGGTCGTACTGGGCGAGGTCCTTCTTGATGTCGGCGTCGCTCTTGCCGGCCGCCTTCGCTTGCGCGACCCAGGCGTTCAGGCCGTCGCGGACGATGTTCCACACGCTGGGGCAGGTGTGGGAGCCGCAGGCGTTGTTGCCGTAACGGGCCTCGTTGTACGGGACCTTGACCCAGTCGGAGACCTCGCCGTCGACCGAGTAGCGGCCCGAGGACTGCTTCTCGTAGTACTTCTTCAGCGACTCGGTGGTCTTGCCGGTGCCGAAGTAGAGGTTCTGGAAGTGCTTCTGGTCGTAGTCCTGCTGCCAGGCCGTGGAGTTGTCCTTGGTGCGGTCCGGCGCGGCGATCTGGTTGTGCAGCGGGCCGGGTGTGCCGCCGGACGTGGGGTCGGTCTGGTCCCCGAACTCCACCAGGATGGTGAAGATCTTGTCGGTCTTCTCACGGCTGAGCTCGACGTACTTGGCGTCGCCCTTCTTGCTCTTGAGCTGGACGACCTTGGAGCCGTTACGGTCCTGCGCCTTGGCCTTGCCCGCTATGAGCTGGTTCAGGGCCTCCTGGCGCTGGGCCCGCAGGGTCTTGCTGAGCGGGCCGTCGAGGTCGTGCGCCTCCTGCTTCACCGGGGCCGGGTCGTGCCGGTGGGCGGCGGCGGAGCGGGCCGGCTGGGTGGCGGCCTCCGCGACGGCGAAGGTGGCGAACGTGGCGGACGCCGCCGCGAGGGTCACGCCGATCGCGGCCGCTCTGAACGTCCAGGATCTGCTGGTCACTTGAGTTCCTCCCCTGCGTCTGTTCGACGCATGTCAAGTGACGTCATTTGACTAGAGGTTTAGAAGAAAAGACAGATCTTGACTTGCTCAAGTCAAGTGCACTATGTCGACCTGACGTTCGCTTTACGAATCTGCGAGCGGTCTATGCCACCACCCCATGACCCTGTGCGCCCCCCGTGCACCGATAGCGTGGGTTAGGTCACGCTTACCAACCGTCCGGCTCGGGCATGCACGCGAAGAGAGTCGAACGGCACCCCCGACCCACCGACGACCCCCGAAGCCTTCCGAGGACACGATTGCCATGCCTCGTCCGACTGCCGCACAGCTCGCCTACGGTTCCTGCACCGTGATCTTCTCGACGCTCGCCATGCTGCTGCTGTCCCAGACGAGTTCGGGCCTCGGGATCACCGTCATCGCCCTCGCCGCCCTGGCCCTGGGGCTGCTCGTCGCGATGACGGTGCCGCTGCCGAAGGCCCGCGCGGCCGTGGCACCGGCCGAGCCCGTCACGCCCGTCGAGCCCGCACCGCAGGAGGAGCCGGTCTCCCTCTGAGCGGTGCACACGCAAGCGGCGGACCCGTGCCCCTCCGGCACGGACCCGCCGCTTACGTGTGTACGGCGCCCGCTGTACGGCGCTCAGCCCGTGCTGACCACCACCGTCTTGGCCGCCTTGTCGTGCAGGCCCTGCTTGTACGGCTTGTCGAAGTAGCTCCAGCCGCCGCAGATCGCCGTCCAGATGCAGGCGCAGCAGAAGGCGAACGGCACCCACAGCACCAGGGAGCGGATCAGCAGGGTCTGTACGGAGGGGGTGGCGCCGTTGTCCAGGTTCGCCACCCGCATGTTGAACCACTTCTTGCCGAGCGTCTGGCCGTACTTGCTCATCATGAAGGTGTCGTACGCGATGTAGAGCACGGCCGCGATGAAGGACTGGCCCGCGGACTTGCCGACCTCGACGTGGTCGCCGTTGACGTTGTACTCGCGCACCCCGAACGCCCAGGTGAGCAGCCAGACGACGATGCCGACGAGGATCATGTCGATGATCCGCGCGAGGGTGCGCCTGGCACTGTCGGCCAGCGGGGGCATGCCGGCCAGCGGGTCGGCGGGGTAGCCGCCGGCGCCGGAGCCGTAGGGGCCACCGCCGTACGGGCCGCCGCCGTAGCCGCCGGTACGGCCACCGCCGTAGGGGCCGGAGGGGCCGCCGCCGTAGGAGGGGGGCTGCTGGCCGCCGCCCCCCGGAGGTGGTTGCTGGGGCGGCTGCTCACCGCCGGGCGGCGGGGGTTGGGCGCCGCCCTGCGGGGTGCCGTACGGCGCGCCCGAGCTGCCCTGCCCCTGGTCGGACGGGGGCCGCTTCCTGAACGGGTCGTCCTCGGGGGGCTGCTCTCCGGAGCCGGGGGGCGGTTCGCTGCTCATGGCCCGAGTGGATCGCGAACGCCCCGGCTCCGCACCCGGCGCGCGGCCGTACGGAGTAGCCCCGTACTTCGTCAGCCGGCGACGAAGGTGTGGGCCGCCTTGTCGTGCCAGCACTGGTGCCAGGGCCGGTCGAACAGGCACCACAGCACGCCCACGATCCCGATGCCGAGCAGGCCGGGGATGCTGTAGACGAGCCAGCGGCGCAGCGCCGGGCCGAAGGTCGGGGGCTCGTGCGCCTCGATGTCCCGCACCTCCAGGCCGAGCAGCCGCTTGCCCAGGGTGCGGCCCCACTTGGCGGTCGGCAGCACCTCGTAGCCGACGCCGACGAGGAGGAGGACGGCGAGGACGATGCCGAGGCTGGTGGCGGTCGTGCCGTCGAGCAGCCAGACGGTGACCTCGCGGCCGGACAGCTTGGCCGCGTCGATCTTCTCCCGGATGTGGTCGGCGGCCCGCAGACCGAGCGGCGCGGCGATGCCGGCCGTCACGAGGCCCACGATCAGGGTGTCGATCAGCCGGGCCGCGAGCCGCTTGCCGAGTCCGGCCGGCCGGGCTGCGGCCTGGCGGCGGGCGGCGGCCTGGAAGACGTCCTCCACCGGTGGCTTCCACGGCGCCACGGGCTGCTCGTCACCACCGGCCAACTGGTGCACCTGCTGCGCCCAGGATGCCTGGCCACCGCCGGGGCCACTGGTCATCGGGGTGACCGGGGCACCGCCCTGCGCGGGCACGGAGGGCGCCACGGCTGAGGGCGCGGACGGGGCGGACTGGGCGGGCTGGGCACCGAAGGGCGCTGAGGGCGCCGGTCCCGCCTGCCCGGCCGCGGCACGCTCGGCCGCGGCCTTACCGGCACCGAAACCGGGGCCCGCGGCGGGCGAGGGAACGGAAGGAGCACCGCCGGCCTGCGGATGCGGTGCCCCGACGGGCCCCTGCGGCCCAAAGCCACCGGCGGCACCCTGGCCGGCCCCACCGGCACCGGCACCGGAAACCTGCGAGGGGAAGCCCCCGGACGCGCCGCCGGAACCCGCCGCCTCGGCACCCTGACCGGCCCCACCGGCACCGGCGCCAGAGGCCTGCGGCCCGAAGCCACCGCCGCCACCGGCCGCCCCGGCACCCTGACCGGCCGCGCCCGCCCCGGCACCGGCGCCCGAGCGCCCGGCCACTCCCGGGCCGGCGGCCTGCGGGCCGAACCCGCCGGGAGCACCCTGACCGGCCGCACCCGCCCCGGCACCGGCCCCCTGCGGCCCAAAGCCACCCGCGGCCCCTTGACCGGCCCCACCGGCACCGGCGCCGGAAGCCTGCGAGGGGAAGCCCCCGGACGCGTCGCCGGAACCCGCCGCGCCCGCACCCTGACCGGCCGCGCCGGGACCGAAGCCCGTACCTGGCCGGCCGGTCGCATCCGCCCCCGCGTCAGAGGCCTGCGGGCCGGAGCCGGAACCCGGACCCGCCCCCGCGCCGGAGGCGGACGGGCGGGCCTGGCCCGGTACCGGGCGGAATGTCATCGTGCCGTCGTCCGTGACGGCCGCGGGGCCCGGAACCGGGCGGCGGAAGATGAACGTGCCGCCGTTGTCCGGGGCGTCGCCCTCCGCCGACGGAGTCTCGGTACGGCCGCTCTGCTGAGCCGGTCCCCCCGCCGGGACCCTCGGGTCGCCGGGCCAGGGGGCCCGCCCGTCACCACCGGCGCCCGCCTGCCCGGCGTGCCGGCCACCCGATCCGCCCTGCCCCTGCGGTCCACCCGCACCGGCACCCGACTGCCCTGCCTGGCCGTCGGCGGACCAGCCACCCGGCTGACCGGTGCCCTGGCCGTCGGCGGACCAGCCACCCGGCTGACCCGCACCCTGTCCGTCGGCAACCCAGGCGCCCGGCTGGCCGGTGCCCTGTCCGTCGGCAGGCCAGGCGCCCCCCGCGTCCTGCCCGGAGGGCGACGGCTGGGGGTCCTCGTCGAAGAAGTGGGGGCCCGTCTCCTCCACCACCGAGGGCGCCGGAGTCGCCGGGGCCGCCGGGCGGATGCCGGGGGGCGGGACGAGCGGTTCGCCGTCCTTCGGCGCCGGGCGGCTGGTGCCGGGCACCCAGGAGGCGCCGTTCCAGTACCGGACGTAGCCGGGGATGGACGGGTCCGGGTAGTAGCCCTCGCGGGGCCTGTCGTCACCTGGGGCCGGGGTTGGGGCGCTCATGTCCGTCGTCCCGTATCTGCTCGGGGGTGGGATGGGGGCCTCCACATCTATCAGACCCGGGCAGCACTCAGCGCCAGTCCTGCCGGACCGACCCCTTTCCGGGCATCGCCGTGCCCGGCTCTCACAGGTCCCCGAAAAAAATTTCCCAGAACCCGCGTAATGGCCCGGCACCTGTCCTCTCTCCCCCGGTACGGGCCCGTTCCGAGCGGCCCCGGAGAGAGAAAGGCAACGTCATGGATCACACCGTGGTGGAGCGGGAGCTGGAGCTGAGGCTCATCCTGTCGCCCGAGCGCAGCATCCCGGTCCCGGCCCGGCTCGGCTACCGCTGCGACGACCCCTACGCCGTCCACATCGCCTTCCACATCAACTCGGACTCCCCCGTCAACTGGACGTTCGCCCGCGACCTGCTGGTGGAGGGCGTGTTCCGGCCGTGCGGGCAGGGGGACGTGCGGGTGTGGCCGACGAAGGCCGACGGGCGCAGCGTCGTACTGATCGCGCTCAGCTCGCCGGACGGCGACGCACTGCTGGAGGCGCCCGTCCCGCAGGTGTCGGCCTGGCTGGAGCGGACGCTGATGGCGGTGCCGCCGGGCACGGAGGGCGCGCAGCTGGGCATCGACGACGCCCTCGACCAGCTGCTCGCCCAGTGAGCCGTCACGCAAAGGGGACAAAGGGGTCAGAAAAGCTTGCCCGGGTTGAGGATGCCAAGCGGGTCGAAGGCCTGCTTCACCGCGCGCTGCATCTCCACCCCGACCGGGCCGATCTCCCGGGCCAGCCACTCCTTCTTCAGTACGCCGACGCCGTGTTCGCCGGTGATGGTGCCGCCCAGCTCAAGGCCGAGCGCCATGATCTCGTCGAAGGACTCACGGGCCCGCCGGGACTCGTCCGCGTCCTGCGCGTCGAAGCAGACCGTGGGGTGCGTGTTGCCGTCGCCGGCATGGGCGCAGACGCCGATGGTCAGGTCGTACGTGGCGGCGATGCGCTCGACGCCCTCCAGCATCGCGCCGAGCCTGGAGCGGGGCACGCACACGTCGTCGATCATCGTCGTGCCCTTGACCGCCTCCAGCGCGGTCAGCGAGAGCCGCCGGGCCTTCAGCAGCATCTCGGACTCGGCCGCGTCCTCCGCCGGGACGACCTGGGTGGCGCCGGCGGCCTCGCACAGCGCGCCGACGGCGGCGAGGTCGGCGGCGGGGTCCGGGGTGTCGAAGGCGGCCAGCAGCAGCGCCTCGGTGGTCTCCGGCAGGCCCATGTGGGCGAGGTCGTTGACGGCCTTGACGGTCGTACGGTCCATCAGTTCGAGGAGGGACGGGACGTGCCCGCCCTCCATGATCCGGCAGACGGCGTCGCAGGCGGCCGCCGCGGAGGGGAACTCGGCGGCCAGCACCAGCTGCTGCGGCGGCTTGGGCTTCAGCGCGAGGACGGCCCGTACGACGATGCCGAGGGAGCCCTCGGAGCCGACGAAGAGCCGGGTGAGGTCGTAGCCCGCGACCCCCTTCGCCGTACGGCGGCCGGTGGACATCAGGCGGCCGTCGGCCAGCACCACGTCCAGGCCGAGCACGTACTCGGCCGTGACCCCGTACTTCACGCAGCACAGGCCGCCGGACCCGGTGCCGATGTTGCCGCCGATGGTGCACATCTCCCAGCTGGACGGGTCCGGCGGGTAGTACAGGCCGTGTTCCTCGACCGCGCGGGACAGGGTCGCGTTGATCACGCCCGGCTCGACCACGGCGATCCGGTCGACGGGGCTGATCTCCAGGATGCGGTCCATCTTGGTCAGGGACAGCACGACGCAGCCGTCGGTGGCGTTGGCGGCGCCGGACAGGCCGGAGCGGGCGCCCTGCGGGACCACGGGCACGCGCAGTTCGGTCGCGGTGCGCATGACGTGCTGGACCTGCTCGACCGTGCGCGGCAGCACGACGACGGCGGGGGCGCCGGCCGGGCAGAAGCTCGCCATGTCGTTGGCGTAGGACGCGGTGACGTCGGGGTCGGTCAGGACGGCCTCGGCGGGCAGGCCGGCCAGGAGCCGGTCGGTGAGACTGCTCGTCTCTTCGGTGCTTTCGGAGCGGGGCGCTTCGATACGGCTCATGATCACAGCGTGACACTCACGGCCACCCGTGTGAACCCCGAGCGCCCCACCCTGCGGGCGCTGGGCGGCGTACCCGACGAGCCGCCGCCCAGGTGAGCCCCAGGGGCGCTTACAGGTTGCCCCGCTTGGCCTGCTCGCGCTCGATGGCCTCGAACAGGGCCTTGAAGTTGCCCTTGCCGAAGCCCATCGAGCCGTGCCGCTCGATGATCTCGAAGAACACCGTCGGACGGTCCTGGACCGGCTTGGTGAAGATCTGCAGCAGGTAGCCGTCCTCGTCGCGGTCGGCGAGGATCTTCAGCTCGCGCAGGGTCTCGATCGGCACGCGGGTGTCGCCGACCCACTCGCCGAGGGTGTCGTAGTAGGAGTCGGGGGTGTCGAGGAACTCGACGCCGGCCGCGCGCATGGTGCGGACCGTCTGCACGATGTCGCCCGTGTTCAGCGCGATGTGCTGGACGCCGGCGCCGCCGTAGAACTCCAGGTACTCGTCGATCTGGGACTTCTTCTTGGCGATCGCGGGCTCGTTGATCGGGAACTTCACCTTCAGGGTGCCGTCCGCGACGACCTTCGACATCAGCGCGCTGTACTCGGTGGCGATGTCGTCGCCCACGAACTCCTTCATGTTCGTGAAGCCCATGACCTTGTTGTAGAAGGCCACCCACTCGTTCATCCGGCCGAGTTCGACGTTGCCGACGCAGTGGTCGATGGCCTGGAAGGTGCGCTGGGCCGGGGGCTCGACCATCGGCTCGGCCGCCAGGTAACCGGGCAGGTAGGGGCCGTCGTAGCCGGAGCGGTCGACCAGGGTGTGGCGGGTCTCGCCGTAGGTGGCGATCGCGGCGAGGACGACGGTGCCGTGCTCGTCCTTCACCTCGTACGGCTCGGCGACGCTCCGCGCGCCGTGCTCGATCGCGTAGGCGTACGCGGCGCGGGCGTCCGGGACCTCGATGGCCAGGTCGATGACGCCGTCGCCGTGCTCGGCCACGTGCCGGGCGAGGAAGCGGCCCCAGTCGGTGCTCGCCTTGATCACCGAGGTGAACACGAAGCGGGCTGATCCGTTCTCCAGCACGTAACTGGCGGTCTCGCGGCTGCCGTTCTCCGGTCCGGAGTAGGCGACCAGCTTCATGCCGAAGGCGGTGGAGTAGTAGTGCGCCGCCTGCTTGGCGTTGCCCACGGCGAAGACGACCGCGTCCATTCCCTTGACCGGGAAGGGGTCGGCCTGCCGGGCGGTGTCGGGAGTGTGATGTGTGGTCTGCGTCATAGCCGAAGGGTGGCCCGGCCCTGCAAGGTGCGCAATAGTTTCCGTATTCGCTGGGCAATCTGTTCAGCGGTACGGCGGTTTCGGCGGACTTTCTGTACAGGATGACCACCCCTGGAGGGGCCGTGGCGATCGATCATCTGGACGGGCGGATCATCGCGCTCCTCGCCCGGGAACCGCGCATCGGGGTGCTGGAGATGTCCCGGCGGCTCGGGGTGGCGCGCGGCACGGTACAGGCGCGGCTGGACCGGCTTCAGTCGAACGGAGTCATCCGCGGATTCGGCCCGCAGGTGGATCCGGCGGCCCTCGGATATCCGGTGACGGCCTTCGCCACGCTGCAGATCCGGCAGGGCCAAGGCCCCGATGTCCGGGCCCACTTGGCAGGCGTGCCGGAGGTGCTGGAGCTGCTGACCACGACCGGCAGCGGGGACATGCTGTGCCGGCTGGTGGCCCGCTCGAACGCCGATCTCCAGCGGGTGATCGACCGGGTCGTCGGTTTTGACGGCATCGTCCGGGCCTCCACGGCGATCGTCATGGAGAACCCCGTACCGCTGCGGATCATCCCGCTGGTGGAGCAGGCCGCCCGGGACAGCGAAGGGGCGTGATCGGTCTGCTCACAGGAGGCTGACCACAGGAGACTGCCCACAGGAGGCTGACCGCAGGAGAGTCGATGCAAAGAGAGTGTTGCAAAGGACTCTTTGCATAGCTATCTTTGTACGCATGACGGAGCACGAGCCACTTCAACCGCGCGTCCTGGACGCCCGCTCACTGCGCGGGCTCGCGCACCCGCTGCGGATGGAACTGCTGAACGCGCTGCGCCGCGGCGGTCCGGCCACCGCGTCCCAACTGGCCGCGAAACTGGGCGAGTCCAGCGGGGCCACCAGCTACCACCTGCGCCAGCTCGCCGCGCACGGCTTCGTCGAGGACGCGCCGGAACGCGGCAAGGGCAGGGAGCGCTGGTGGAAGGCGGCCGATGAGGGACTGGTCTTCGACAGCGACCAGTTCCAGGACGCCGACCCGGAGGTACGCGGCGCGATGGACACGTTCCTGCACGAGGTCGCGAACGCCCACACACGCGAGCTGTCGACCTGGCTGGCCACCCGGAACGAATGGCCACACGCCTGGGCCCGCTCGACCGACATGAGCGACATGACGCTGCGGCTGACGCCCGACCTGGCGCGTGAGCTGAAAGGCAGGGTGCACGACCTGATCGACGAGTACCGGGACCGGGCCCCCGGCACGGACACTCCCGACTCCGAGCAGGTACGCATCCACACGCACCTCTTCCCCATCAAGACGGATTGAGAGGCACGACATGCACACGGAAACCCGCCTTGCCCAGCTCCACGCGGCCGACCTGCACGCCCAGGCCGAGCGCCACCGGCTCGCCGCCGCGGTGAAGCCCCCGGTCGAACTGCGCACCCGGCTCGGCTGGACCCTCGTGGAGGTGGGCCTGCGCCTGGCCTCCACGCCCAGGCCCACCCCGGCGCTGGTCTAAGCGGACCTGGCGAAGTCCACTGCGGTTCGGCAGCTCCCTCAAGGGTCGCGGGGAACTGCGCGACCAGCCACGACGGCGCCGCAGCCGGACGACGGCCCGTCGCCGCACATCCAGCGGAGCGCTTAGCAGCTCGGGACCGAGCCCTTCCCCTTCTCCAGGATCGTCAGGGAGTTCACGGCGCCCTTGAGCGTGGTGACCGGAACCAGTCGCAGCCCCTTGGGAAGGTCCGCCTTGGCGTCGGCGCACTCGGCCTTCGGCACCAGGAAGACGGTCGCCCCGTCCCGGCGGGCGGCCTGTGTCTTCAGGGCCACCCCGCCGACCGCGCCGACCGTGCCGTCGGCGTCGATCGTGCCCGTACCGGCGATCGTACGGCCGCCCGTGAGGTCGCCGCCGCTGCCGTCGCCGTCCAGCTTGTCGATGATCCCCAGCGTGAACAGCAGACCCGCGCTCGGCCCGCCCACGTCGGCGAGCTTCAGCGAGACCTTGACCTTGCCGGCGCTCAGTCCGAGGTACTTCAGCGCCGCCTGTGTCGCCGCGTCCTGCGACTGCTGCATCTGCGCCGCGTTGTGCTGCTCGATCTCCTTGACCGTGTCGCCGCTCGGGTAGACGGCGTCGCGCGGCATCACGGCCCGGTCGGTGCGGAACCAGTTGTCGACCACGTCGGTGAGCGAGACCCGGGCGTCCGGACCGGTCGCCTCGATGGTGACCATCCGCAGCTGCCCGCTGGTGCTGCGCACCGGCGCACCGGAGACGGAGATCACCTGGGTGCCCCTGTTCGCACCGAGCACGTTCGCCGTCATCCCGGGTTGGGCCACCGAGAACGGCAGCGGCGCGAACGCCGCCGTGGCGAGCAGGGCCACGACGGGCAGCGCGCAGACGGCTACGGCCTGCGGACGTGTGAGACGTGAGAGCACGGAATCAATCTAACGTGACCAGCAGCGGTGGCTCAGGCCGCGTACAGGTCCCGTCGCCCCAGGGTGAAGCGGCGCAGAGCCTCCGGAAGGGGCTCGATGCCGATACCGGGGGCGGTCGGGACCGGCAGATGGCCGTCCTGGAGGACGAACGGCTCGGTGATGTCCTCGGCGAAGTAGCGGGCGGACGCGGAGGTGTCCCCGGGCAGCGTGAAGCCGGGGAGGGCGGCCAGGGCGAGGTTGGGGGCGCGGCCGATGCCCGTCTCCAGCATGCCGCCGCACCACACCGGGACCCCGTGCGCGTGCGCCACGTCGTGGACCCGGCGGGCCTCCAGATAGCCGCCGACCCGGGCGGGTTTGACGTTCACCACCCGGCAGGCGCCCATCGCGATGGCGGCGGCGGTGTCGGAGGCGTGGTGCAGGGACTCGTCCAGGCAGACGGGGGTGCGCAGGCGCTGCTGCAGCTGGGCGTGGGCGTGCAGGTTGTTCTCCTCCAGCGGCTCCTCGATCAGCAGCAGCCCGAAGTCGTCGAGGCGCCGCAGATGCTCGGCGTCCGCCAGGGTGTACGCGGTGTTGGCGTCGACCTGGAGGGGCAGGGCGTCGCCGAAGCGGTCGCGGACCGCCCGCACCGGCTCCACGTCCCAGCCGGGTTCGATCTTCAGCTTGATACGGACGTACCCCTCGGCGAGGTAGCGCTCGACGTCGTCCAGCAGTTCCGGCACGGAGTTCTTGATGCCGACCGAAACCCCGGCGGGCACCCGGTCCCGTACCGCGCCCAGATAGACCGCCAGCGGCATGCCGTACGTGCGCAGCTCGGCGTCCAGCAGGGCCGTCTCCAGGGCCGCCTTCGCCAGTTCGTGGCCCTTGATCTTCGCCACGGCCGGGGCGACGGCGGCGGCCGTGACCTCCCCGAGCGCGGCGACGCGCGGGACCAGGAAGTCGCGCAGCACGATCTCGGCACCGGCGACGAACTCCGAGCAGTACAGCGGCTCGGGGTCGGCGGCGAACTCCGACCAGCCCTCGGCGGAGTCGGTGACGACGTGCAGGAGGAAGGTGTCCTTCGTCGTCATCGTCCCGAAGGACGTACGGAAGGGGGTGACCAGCGGGATCGCGACGTGCACGATCTCGACGCGCTCCAGCTTCACGCGGCTCCCTCCGCCCGGGCCAGCGTGTACCAGCCGTCGCGGGACATCCCGGTGGCCCGGAAGCCCTCCGCGAAGGCCGTCAGCAGCACCTCGCGCACCGCGTGCCGCCAGCGCAGCGCCAGCGCCGGGTCGGCGGCGCGCAGCTTGACGACGTCCTCCGGCACCCGGCACCAGATGTGCCGCTCGTCGCGGCGGGCGAGGGGATCGCCGTCGGGGGCGGTGGCGACGACCGGTCCCTGGGGTGCGCCGTCGTACGGCGCCGGTGGCGCGCCCAGTTCCCAGGTCACCGTCAGCCGGTCGCTCTCGTCGCCGTCGTTCACGCCGTCGGTCATCGGGCCGTAGAAGTCGACCAGGTACTCCGTGCCGGTGGCGCCCAGCTTGACCAGGTTGAAGCGGGCGTTGCGGCCGACCAGCGGGTCGAAGGTCCAGCGCATGGTGCGGGCGCCCAGGCCGAGGGCCCAGTCGCGCTGGGCCAGCTTCACGGCGTGCCCGAGCCCCTGGTCGGCGGCTGCCACCAGCGAGTACGTGCCGCGGTCGGCACCGAGGACGGCGACGGACGCGCCGGCCAGCCGCTGCCCGTCGTACGCGGCGTGCACCGCGCCGCCGGCGTGCACCAGGCTGTGCAGGACCTCGGCCGGGTAGGGCGGTGCGGTGCGGGGCGTCTGCCAGACGTCGCTGAAGTAGTCGGCCACGGCCGCGAGGGAGGCGACGTCATGGACGGTACGGATGGTGACTCCTGCTGTCATGGCACGAGTCTCGGAAAAGCCGGCCCGGTGTGTGTTGTGCGAGCGGCCAACGCGCGCGTACGTTCGTTTCATCATCCGCCAACAGCCCGCTGGGAACCCTCATGGACGCCTGCACCCTCGGTGATCTCCTGGACGTCGTCGGCGGTCCGGTCCTGCGTCTGCACTCGGCCCCCGCCGGGCAGGCCGTCCCGGTGACCGAGGCAGTGCTCTACGAGGGCCGCACCCCGCTCCCCCGGCAGCCCGGCGCGCTGCTGCTCGCGGTGGGCGTGCCGGCGGCGGAGTCCGGGCCGCTGCTGCGGGCGGCGGCCGAGGCCGGGCTGACCGGGGTGGTGGTGCGCGGCGCGGTCGGCCCGGTCGCGGAGGCGGACGAGCACGGCGTGGCCCTGCTGTCCGTCGCCGAGGACGCGGCCTGGCACCAGGTCCATCTGCTGCTGGCCTCGGCCATCGCCGCCCAGCCCGCCGCCGTGCCCTCCGACACCGGGCTCGGTGACCTGTTCGCGCTGGCCGACGCGATCGCCACGGCGACCGGCGGGGCGACGGCCGTCGAGGACCCCCGGCAGCGGATCCTGGCCTACTCCACCGTCCCCGGTCAGCCGGTGGACGAGGACCGCCGGCAGGGCATCCTCGGCCGGCAGGTGCCGGCCAGCGCGGAGAACACCGAGCAGTACCGCCGGCTGTTCGCCGCCGACCGCCCGCTGAGGCTGCCCGCGCTCGCGGACGGGGACCTGCCCCGGCTCGCGATGCCGGTGCGGGCCGGCGGGGAGACGCTCGGCTCGGTGTGGGTGATCGACGGTGGCTCGCTCGCCCCGGACGCCGAGGACACCCTCGCCCAGGGCGCCTCCACCGCGGCCCTGCTCCTGCTGCGGGCGCGCGCCGCCCGGGAACTGGCCCGGCACCGGGGCAGCGAGCTGCTGCGCCGTCTGCTGGACGGCACGGCGGCGGACGCGTCGACGGCCGCCGAACGCCTGGGCCTGGCCGGGCCCGCTCGGGTGGCGGCCTTCGTGCTGGACTCGGCCGCGAGCGTCCCGGACGCCGAGCGCACCGCCCTGCGTCTGCTGGACGTCGTACGGCTGCAGTGCGAGGCCCGCTACGGGCGGCACGCGGGGGTGCTGGTGGACGGGGTGGTGTACGCGGTGCTGCCCGGCCCGGGAGAGCGGCACAAGAAGCTCGCCGAGGACATCGTGGCGCGGGCCGGACAGGCGCTGCGGGTGCCGGTGCGGGCGGCGCTCGGCGAGGTCGTGCCGGACGCGGCGGGGCTCGCGGACTCCCGGGCGGACGCCGACCTGGTGCTGCGGGTGCTGGACGCGGAGCTGCCGGTGGCCGGCGTGGACGAGGTGCGGCCCCGCGTCACGCTGCTGCGGCTGGCCGAAGTGATGGGCGAGCGGCGGGAGTTGACCGCGGGCGCCTGGCGGCGGGTGCTGGCGTACGACGCCGCGCACGGCACGGAGTACGCCCGCACGCTGGTCTGCTGGTTCGACGCGGGCTGTGACATGGCGGGCGCGGCGAGGCTGCTCGCCGTGCACCCCAACACCTGCCGCTACCGGCTCCGGCAGCTCCAGCAGCACGCCGGGGTCGATCTGGACGACCCCGACGAACGGCTGGTGCTCTGGCTTCAGTTGCGGGTGCTGGCGGGGCTCACCGGAGCCACTGCCTGAGCCGGTCCTCGCACCGACGCAGGTGCTCCACGGGGACGTACTCCCCCGCCGTGTGGGCGAGGGAGGGGTCCCCGGGGCCGTAGTTGAGGGCGGGCACGCCCAGCGCGGCGAACCGGGCGACGTCCGTCCAGCCGAGCTTGGGCCGCGGCTCGGCACCGAGCGCGGCGACGAGCCCGCCGACCCGGTCCAGGTGCGGCAGGGCACCGCCGACGACCTCGGTGACGCGCACCTCGTACCCGGGGAAGAGCGAGCGCACGTACGCCTCCGCCTCCTCCGGTGAACGACTGGGTACGAAGCGGCAGTTGACGGTGACGACACACTCGTCCGGTACGACGTTCCCGGCGACCCCGGCCCGTACGGCGACGGCGCTGAGCCCCTCCCGGTACTCCAGCCCGTCGACGACGACCCGCTCGGGCCGGTGCGCGTCGAGCCGCTGGAGGACCTGGCCGGCCTTGTGCGCCGCGTTGACGCCCTGCCAGGCGCGGGCGGTGTGGGCGCGGGCGCCCTTGACCACGATGTCGGCGGTGAGGGTGCCCTGGCAACCGGCCTCCACGCCCGCGTCGGAGGGCTCCATGAGGATGGCGAGGGAGGCGTCGGCGAGCAGGTCCGGCCGCTCGGTGCCGATACGGGCGAGCCCGTTGCGGTCCCCTTCCACCTCCTCGCACTCGTAGAAGACGTAGGTGAGGTCGCGCACGGGCGCCTGAACGGTGGCGGCCAGCCGGAGTGCCACGGCCACGCCGCCCTTCATGTCGCAGGCGCCCAGCCCGTGCACGCGGTCGCCGGCGAGATGGGAGGGCAGGTTCCCGGCGGCCGGGACGGTGTCCAGGTGGCCTGCGATCAGGGCGCGTTCGGACCGGCCGAGGCGGGTGCGGGCGACGACGGAGTTGCCGACCCGGTCGACCGTGAGATGGGGCAGGGCGCGCAGGGCGGTGTGGACGGCATCCGCGATCTCCGCCTCCCGCCCGCTCTCGGAGGGCAGGTCGACCAGGGCGCGGGTGAGGGTGACGACGTCGGCGGTGAGGTCGAGGGCGGTCATGCGAGGTCTTCCGGGGAGGTCTGGGCGAGCTTGGAGTGCCGGATGCCGTAGAGGCCGTAGATGACGAGCCCGGCCGCCATCCACGCCCCGAAGGCGATCCAGGTGTCGGCGCCCAGGCTGCCCAGCATGTAGACGCAGAAGCCGACGCCGAGCAGCGGCGTGACGGGCGAGAACGGCACCCGGAAGGAGCGCGGGGTGTCGGGGCTGCGCCGGCGCAGCAGTACGACCGCCAGGTTGACCAGCATGAACGCGAAGAGGGTGCCGATACTGGTGGCGTCGGCAAGGCTGCCGAGCGGGACGAGGGCGGCGAGGACCGCGATGAAGCCGGACACGATCACGGTGTTGGCGCGGGGTACGCCGGTGCGCGGGTGGACCTTGGCGAACAGGGGCGGCACGAGCCCGTCCCGGGCCATCGCGAAGA
The DNA here is from genome assembly GCF_027625935.1 of Streptomyces camelliae. NCBI lineage: Bacteria > Bacillati > Actinomycetota > Actinomycetes > Kitasatosporales > Streptomycetaceae > Streptomyces > Streptomyces camelliae. The sequence goes on along the minus strand of NZ_CP115300.1, from coordinate 5,686,862 downwards.
GGATGCGGATCTGACCGTACTGCACGGTGAGCACCACGCTGGTGGTGGCGACGACCGCGCCGACGGACAGCAGGATCGGCCACAGGCTGCCGCCGCCGACCGACCGGACCAGGACCTCGCTGAGCGTGGCCTCGGTGCCCGCGAACTGCTTCCACGGCATGGCGCCGAGCGCGGCGACGGCGACGAGCACGTACAGGGCGGTGACGAGGACGAGGGACAGGATGATGGCCCGCGGCAGGTCCTTTTGCGGATTGCGTGCCTCTTCACCCGCGGTGGAGGCGGCGTCGAACCCGATGTAGGAGAAGAAGAGTGAGGCGGCTCCGGCGCTCATGCCGGCGGCGCCGAGCGGGAAGAGGGGGTGGAAGTTCCCGGCGCGGAAGGCGGTGAAGGCGACGGCGCAGAAGATGACGAGGGCCGCGATCTTGACGGCGACCATGATGGTGTTGGCGACAGCGCTCTCCTTGGCCCCACGCAGCAGGACGACCATGGCGAGGACGACGATGAGGGCGGCGGGGATGTTGAGTGTGCCGCCGGCCCCGGGCGGGGCGCTGAGCGAGTCGGGGAGGGTGACCCCGAAGGTGAGGTCGAGCAGCTCGTTGACGTACTGCCCCCAGCCGACGGCGACGGCGGCGACCGACACCCCGTACTCCAGGATCAGACACCAGCCGCACACCCAGGCGACCAGCTCGCCGAGGGTGGCGTAGGCGTAGCTGTACGAGGATCCGGAGCCGGGGATCATGCCGGCCAGCTCGGCGTACGACAGCGCCGAGAACAGGGCGGTGACGCCGGCGACGAGGAAGGAGACGACGATCGCGGGTCCGGCCTCCGGCACGGCCTGCCCGAGCACCACGAAGATGCCGGTGCCGAGGGTGGCGCCCACGCTGAGCAGCGTCAGCTGGGCCACGCCCATGGTCCGCTTGAGCGGACTGCCGGCGGCCTCCCCGACAAGTCGTTGCACCGGCTGGCGCCGGGTGAGTCGACGTGTGCTCGCTTCTCGTGCTCTGGCCTCCGGCCGGGTGTCCACTGTGTCCACCGCGTTGTTCCCTCCGCCTCGGGGGTTGTATGGCCCTTGATGATGCGGAGGTGGTGGCGTGGTGGGGTGAGCGGATCGGCCAAAGGTGCGAGTTGAGGGTTGGCCGGATGGTCAAAGAGCGGCCACGTGGTTTGCCTGGTGCGGGTGTGTCGGGGCTGGTCGCGCAGTTGCCTGCGCCCCTTTCGGGGCACTGCACCGCAGCCGACGGCTGATCAGCGCAGCGCCTCCGCGACCTCCCTCGCCGCCTCCACCACCCTCGGCCCGACCCGCTCCGGTACGGAGTCCGCCAGCATGACGACACCCACGCTGCCCTCGACCCCGGTGACCCCGACCAGCGGCGCCGCCGCCCCGCTCGCACCGGCCTCCAGTTCGCCGTGGGTGAGCGTGTACCCGGGACCGGTGCCGGACGAGTGGCGTGCGGCGAGGATCGCCCGGCCGGCCGCCCCGCGGTCCAGCGGGTGCCGGAAACCGGCCCGGTACGCCACGTGGTAGTCGGTCCAGGTCGGCTCGACCACGGCGACGGCCAGCGCCTCCGTCCCGTCGACCAGGGTCAGATGCGCCGTCGCCCCGATGTCCTCCGCGAGCGAGCGCAGCGCGGGCAGCGCGGCCTCCCGTACCAGCGGATGCACCTGCCGGCCGAGCCGCAGCACCCCGAGGCCGACCCGGGCTCGCCCGCCCAGGTCACGCCGTACCAGCGCGTGCTGTTCCAGGGTGGCGAGCAACCGGTACACGACGGTACGGTTCACGCCCAGTTTCGTGGACAACTCGGTGACGGTCAGCCCGTGGTCGGTGTCGGCCAGCAGCTTCAGGACACGCAGTCCCCGGTCGAGCGTCTGAGAGGTCTCCGCGGTCACGACGCCCACTCCTTTGGTGGTGAGGCCGGCGGGCCCCTGAGCGACGGATGCGTGGCCGAGTCCCGTCGGCGACGCGTTCAGAGGCCGCCGATCGGCAGGACGGCTCCGGCGGCTCCGGGCCCAGGTCGCTTCACGGCTGCGCTCCGCGGCGACGCTGCCACGGGGCGTGTGCGTAGCGGGACAGTAGCGAAGCAAGTTCGCTGAGCGGAAGCCTCCGTCCAGAATCCGGGCAAGGGCTTATCCGGCCTGCCTGCATTCGTCCGGATACGGACGCGGGGGCGGGCACCCGGCCCGCGGGGGAAACCGCTCTTCGGCCGAGCGGGTCGGCGGGGCGGGGCGGCCGAGCGGGGGTCAGCGCATCCGCGTGGCCCACTCCTGCACCTTGGCGATGCGCTGCCGCAGCTGCCCCGCCGTGGCCTCCGCGCTGGGCGGGCCTCCGCATACCCGGCGCAGCTCGGTGTGGATCACCCCGTGCGGCTTGCCGCTCTGATGGACGTACGCGCTGACCAGCGTGTTGAGCCGCTTGCGCAGCTCCATCATCTCCTTGTGGGAGACCACCGGCCGCCGCTCGGCGGGCAGTTCGAGAAGGTCCGCCTCGGCGTCCGGCTTCTTGCGGCTGTGCGCGATCTGCCGGGCCTGCCGCTTCTGGAGCAGGAGCTGGACCTGGTCGGGTTCGAGGAGGCCCGGAATGCCGAGGTAGTCCTGCTCCTCCTCACTCCCCGGGTGCGCCTGCATACCGAACTCGGCGCCGTCGTAGAGAACCCGGTCGAAGACGGCCTCGGACTCCAGCGCCTCGAAGGAGAACTGCTCCTGCTCGCCGGTGTCCTCGTCCTGCTGCTTGTTCGCCTCCTCCATCTCCTTCTCGGATTCGGCGTACGGGTCCTCCTCGCCCTCCTTCTTCGGCTTGTCGAGGGCGTGGTCGCGCTCCTTCTCCATCTCGTTGGCGAAGGTCAGCAGGTCCGGCACGGTCGGCAGAAACACGGAGGCCGTCTCACCGCGCCGCCGGGACCGTACGAAACGGCCGACGGCCTGGGCGAAGAAGAGGGGGGTGGAGATGGTCGTGGCGTACACCCCGACCGCGAGCCGAGGCACGTCCACGCCCTCGGACACCATGCGGACGGCGACCATCCACCGGTCGTTGCTCTCGCTGAAGTCGTCGATCCGCTTGGACGCGCCGGTGTCGTCGGACAGCACGAGGGTCGCCTTGCTGCCCGTGATCTCACGGATCAGCTTGGCGTACGCGCGCGCCGAGTCCTGGTCGGAGGCGATGACCAGCGCACCGGCGTCCGGGATGGCCTTCCTGACCTCGGTCAGCCGCTGGTCGGCGGCGCGCAGCACGCTGGGCATCCACTCGCCGCGCGGATCGAGCGCGGTACGCCAGGCCTGGCTGATCGCGTCCTTGGTCATCGGCTCGCCGAGCCGGGCGGCGATCTCGTCACCGGCCTTCGTACGCCAGCGCATGTTGCCGCTGTAGGAGAGGAAGATGACGGGCCGGACGACATGGTCGGCGAGGGCGTTGCCGTAGCCGTAGGTGTAGTCGGCGGCGGACCGCCGGATCCCGTCCGCCCCCTCCTCGTACGTCACGAAGGGGATCGGGTTGGTGTCGGAACGGAACGGCGTACCGGTCAGCGCGAGCCGCCGGGTCGCCGGCTCGAACGCCTCCAGACACGCCTCGCCCCACGACTTGGAGTCACCGGCGTGGTGGATCTCGTCCAGGATCACCAGGGTCTTGCGCTGCTCCACCCGGTTGCGGTGCAGCATGGGCCGTACGCCGACACCGGCGTAGGTGACGGCGACCCCGTCGTACTCCCTGCCGAGCGGCCCGGCGCTGTACTCGGGGTCGAGCTTGATCCCTATCCGGGCCGCGGCCTCGGCCCACTGCTTCTTCAGGTGCTCGGTCGGCGCGACCACGGTCACCTGCTGCACGACGTGGTGGTGCAGCAGCCAGGAGGCGAGCGTCAGCGCGAAGGTCGTCTTGCCGGCGCCGGGCGTGGCGACGGCGAGGAAGTCGCGCGGCTGCTCCTGGACGTACTTCTCCATCGCCCCCTGCTGCCAGGCCCGCAGCCTGCTGGCGGTACCCCAGGGGGCCCGGCCGGGAAAGGCGGGCGAGAGGTGATGGGAATGCGTGGAGGAAGCGGCGGTGGTAGTCACGGTCTCCGTAGTTGGGGGTCGGGCGGCTCGGCTACGTATGACAACCGGGCCACCCTACCGGCGCGGCACCGCCGTCAACGCCCGGACGAGGCCGGGTCGCCCGTGGGTGGGATCCACGTCACAGCACGCACCGCTCAGGCGTTGTGGCTCACCGCTCCCGCAGCCGCCGGGTCACCCAGGCCCCCACCAGCGCCACCCCCGCCATCGGCAGGAAGACGGCCGCGAAGGCGGTGGGGTGGGTTCCGTCGGTGGTCGTGGCCGTGGTGGTGACCGTGCTGCCGCCGCCCAGGGCCGCGAAGGCGGCGCCGGTGGTGGCGAGGAGGACGACGTTGGAGAGGGCGTCGGAGATCTGGAGCGCGGCGGAGTTGGTGCCGGCCTCCTCCGGGGCGGACAGCCGGAGCAGGAGCACGCTGGTGGAGGAGATCACCAGGCCCATGCCGAGACAGCCGAAGGCCCAGGCGACGGCGACGGTCCAGACCGGCACGGAATGCACGAGCACACTGGGCGCGGTGGCGATCGCGGCGGCGACCAGCACCATCCCGACGGTCATCAGCCGCTCCCGGTACGGCGCCATGCGCGGCCGGGACTGCACGAACGAGCCCAGCGCCCAAGTCAGCCCGCCGGCCGCCAGCGAGAACCCGGCGAGCATCGGCGACAACCCGCGCTGGGTGACGAGCATCAGCGGGACGAAGGACTCGGCGGCGACGAAGGAACCGGCGGACAGTCCGCGCAGCAGGACGACGGAGGGCAGACCGCGGGCGGCGCGGTAGGTGCCGCGCGGGAGGAGGCCGAGGGCGGCGGGCACGAGCAGCGCGGCACCGGCGAGTGCGGGGAGCGCGGCGAGGGGGCGCAGATCCTGGGCGGCGTACTGGAGCAGCCCGGCGCCGAGCGAGATCCACAGGGCGAGCCGGATGCGCCGCCGGTCGAATGAACCGGTACCCGTGTCGGTCTGGACCGGTCCGGACGCCCGGCGGCGTATCTGCGGCAGGGCGAGGGCGAGCGGGAGGACGACGAGGGCGGGTATGCCGAGGAAGACCCAGCGCCAGCCGAGGTGTTCGGTGACGGCGCCGGAGGCGAGGGGGCCGACGATCGAGGGGACCACCCAGCCCGCCGCGAAGGCCGCCATGATCGCCGGCCGCAACCGCTCGGGGTAGGCGCGGCCGACGACGACGTACAGCGCCACGATGACGAGACCCCCGCCGAGCCCCTGCACCGCCCGGCCCAGGATGAACACCCACATCACCTGGGCGGTGCCGGCGATGACGAGGCCGGCGGCGAAGCCCGCGATGCCCGCGCTCAACGGGCCGAGCGGACCGCGCCGGTCCGACCACTGCCCCGACAGCACCATGCCGAACAGGCTGGTCGTGAAATACCCGGAGAACGCGAACGCGTACAGCGCCACCCCGTCCAGCTCCCGCGCGGCAACCGGCATCGCGGTCCCCACGGCCGTCGCCTCGAACGCGATGAGCAGCACGACGGAGACGATCCCGACACTGAGCGCCCGGTACGACCGGCTCAGCACACCTTCTCTGTCATCGGTCTCGGCGGCTTCGGTCACGACATCGGCGTCGCGGGGCTCCAGGGCGGTCATGCCCGCCAGAGTAAGGCCCACAACACCGTTTGACCCCTGTCGGGAGACCGGTCCGACCTGCGACCTTGGTCGTACGCCCCCCGTTTCATGAACGCGGTGTGGCAGTCCCGTTGCAGCCCGCCCGATCCCCTTGAGCCCATCTTCGCCGGCCCATAAGTTCATTCACATCAACACGGCCGTGTGCCCGAGTGGTTTAGGGGCTCGCCCGCGCTGCATCCATCAGCGAGCTCCGCTCGCGGGGAGTCACGTGGGTCCGATCCCCACCACGGCCGAGAAACGAACACATCAACACGGCCGTGTGCCCGAGTGGTTTAGGGGCTCGCCTGCAAAGCGAGTTACGTGGGTTCGATTCCCGCCACGGCCTCTTACTGCCTGACCAGGCAAAACAAAAGGGCGGCATCCCTGGAGGGGTGCCGCCCTTTCGGCTGTCCGTCTCAGTTCGCGTCTCAGTTGTGCGACACAGGCGGGTTGCCCCAGGCTGAGCGTCTGCGATCGGCCTAGTTCACTGCTCGTGACGCCTGAGCACCGGCTACCGGTGGTGGTGCCACCAGTAGAGCGCGAGCGTTCCGATACCGCTCAAGCTCGCCTTGACTGCCACCCGGATCAGCTCATCGCCAGCAGAGCGCAGAAGACGACCGAAGTGGCGACGTGCTGAGCGCTCCGTGAGGTGGGCGCGCCAACGGCTGCTGATTCGGCAAATGGTCTTCGAGACCGGACGACTTCCAGACCGCCACTTAGACTCCCCGTTGTTGGAAATGTTGGCCCCCTTGTGTCGACGTTACTGACGGTGATGGCGGCCTCCTGCTTAGGACCAGGGGGCCGCCGCCGTATCCGACGAAGGCCCTGTAGGCCGCGGCACTGACACTAACCGGCAGCGACCTGGACAACGAATGCCGTTGACCTGCGACTATGCCGAACCGTGCGGAGTATGAACTCCGCTCGTGTCAACATGTGTTGATGGCGCCCCCTCAGCAGAGAGCCCTCGACCCGCAGGACGACTTCCCCGAAAAGCTCATGCACGTCGCTGTACGAAGAATCAGCGAGGAGAGGAAAGCCACCTCGCACATCGAGCGACTGTCAGTGGCAGGTGAGTTGCGAGCTGCTGCTGAACTCCGGGTCTTGAAGGAGATCGCCCGATGCAGAGCTTCGGGTGTGTCATGGGCAGATATCGGTGCAGCGCTGGGAGTCTCAGGTCAAGCCGCTCACCGGAGGTACAGGGACAGGCACGTTCGTCTTGACTGGGACTACCTCTTGGATCAAGTGATCGCCAGGCAGTCTGAGAATGACCAGGTTCAAGAGCGCGGCCTTTGACGCCTGCTATCAATCGGCTGGCAGGAGTACTCCAGCCGCACCGTCATCGTCCGGCCGGTCCGTCTCGGGCTTCCAGATCAGGCCGTCCACCTGCCTCGCGATGTCCGTCCGCACCGCGTCCACCATGTGTTGATAGCGGGCGGCCATGGCTGTGCTCGACCAACCCATGAGGCCCATGACGGCCCGCTCGGGAACACCGAGGATGAGCAGCACCGTGGCGGCCGTGTGGCGCGCGTCGTGCAGGCGCCCGTCCCGTACCTTCGCCTCTGCCAGAAGATCCTTCCACTCGGTCCAGTCTCGGCGGTGGGATGGGCTACGGCCGTACTCATCCGGGAAGACCAAGCCGTTCTCCTCCCAGCGCTTCCCGGCCGCCGTGCGCTCCGCTTCCTGCGCCTTGAGGTGCGCACGGAGTAGGTCAACGAGCTGTTCGGGGAGACCGACCGCGCGACGGCCGGCACGCGACTTGGTGGTGGACAATTCCGGGTTGGTTCGTCGCCTCTGCGGGCAGTACCCGGCGGCCTTGCGTCCGCAGGGCTCCGCACACCCGTGGGCGAACTGCGGCCGATGGCGACTACGCCGGACAACCAGGAACCCACCCTCAAGGTCCATGTCCTCCCACTTCAGCCCCAGTACCTCCCCTTGACGCAGTCCGAGGGCGAGGGCCACTGCCCACCGTGCGGAGTTGCGATGCTGTTCAGCGGCCTTCAGCAATCGCTGTACCTCTTGGACGGTGTAGGGCTCCGCCTCGTACTCCCCCGTCTTTGGCGCCTTGGCCAACTGAACGGGGTTCTTGCCGAGATGTCCGCGCCGGACGGCCTCGTTGAGGGCAGTGCGGAATGTGCGGTGCACCTGGTGAGCAGTCGCGGGCTTGCTGCCGTTGGCCTGCATCTTGGCGTAGAACGCCTCGATGTGCTCGGGCTTGAGCCTGTCGAGACGGTGGGCACCCAAGCCGGGGATGAGGTGCTTCCGGACCGCAACGCCGTACCCGACCATCGTGTTGTCGTTGACGGCGAGGGGTGCGACGTTCTCAACCCAATGCGTCAGCCATGTCTTGACCGTCCACGCTTTGCCGGGCTTCTTCACTGTCTTGGCGTCGCGCTGTTTCTCCAGCTCTCGGACAGCGTCCGCCACTTCGGCCTTGGTCTTGCGTTCGACGTGGCGGCGGTCCGGTGTGCCGTCGTCGCGGACGCCGACGGTGACGCGGCCGTGCCATTTGCCGTCCTTGCCGAAGTAGATCGAACTACGGCCGTTGGGCTGTCGGGTCCGCTTCTTCTTTTCCTCTGCCACAGGCAGGCTCCTGTTTCTTGCGTGTCGGGATGGGGACCGGGGCGGCGGGCTGTCCTGTCCGGGAGTGCCGCCGCCCCGGGCGTCGTCAAGCGGCGCGTTGGGTGGTACGGAGATGGGTGACGTACTCGGATATGGCGTCGACCGGGACTCGGCGAAGGCTCCCGACCATCACGGACTCCAGTTCGCCAGAGCGGATGAGCCCGTAGCAGGTGGTCCGGCCGATGCGGAGTCGGCGGGCGGCCTCTTTGACTTCGAGGAGGACAAGAGTCGGGTCTTCGGCGGGGGCGGCGAGGAGGGTGGTGTGTTCGTCCACGGCTCACTCCTATGAGCTGAGTTCATGGGCAGGTGCCGCCGCACAAACCGCAATATCCGCAGAAACTCCGGGCAGGGCCGTTGACCTGCGGCGTTGCGGTGTGCGGGTGGTGCTGGGCAGCGCTCCGCAGAAACCCGCGATATTCCGCAAAAATCAGGGGCGGCCGTCGACCGGCCCCGGTGGCGGGCTGGTGCTCGGTTTTTTGCGGAATATCGCGGGATTGTGCGACGGGCCCCCTCGCCTGTGCGGAGCGGGGTCCCGCCGCAGGTCAGCGGGGTGTCCGGGCTTTTCTGCGGATTTTGCGGTTTGTGCGGGAGGGGTTGTGTGCGCGGGCGGGGGTCACCGGCCGCCGTGGCGCAGGGACGGGTGGGCGATAAGGCGGGGCGCCGGCGGGCGTCCGCGCTTGCCGGTGGGCGCGGGTTGGTAGGACCGCAGGTATCCGTGGTCTTCCAGTAGCGCGAGGGCCGGTTCCAGGTCGGCGACGTTGGGGAACTCGCTGCGGGAGAGGGCGCTGAAGACGTCCCGTCGTTTGACGTCCTCCCATCCCTTGTCCCTCAGCACGTCCAGGACGCTGCGGGCGCGGGACACGACAGGGTCCGCGCCCATGACGTCGAACACGGCCAGGGCGTGGGCGGTGTAGTACTCCCCCAGCTCGATCGCCGCGCGCATGGTGGCGGTGGTGACGGGGTGGGCGTAGCCGTTGCCGCCGTGTTCGGCGAGGTGCAGCAGCGCGGCCATGCGGGCGGTCGCCCCGGCCAGCTTTCCGGCCCAGTTGGAGATGTGGCCCAGCTTGCCGCCGCGTGCCCTGAGCTGCGGTTCGATGCGCTTCTGATACGCGATCAATGCCGCGTCCGCTTCCGGGGCGAGCTGGATGATGGCCGGGTCCGTCCACTCCGCCAGGGACAAGGTGAGGTCGATGACCCGGGCGGTATAGGTGGCGGCCGTCTGTTCGGGGACCGGGTCGGTGATGACCTCGCGGTCACCGACCGTGGACACCGGCAGGGAGTACAGGAAGCGGGCCAGCAGTCCGCGCCCCTCGAACCCCTTCACCTTCCCGATGTCCCGCAGCACGTCCGGCTGCACGGCGAGGCCGATGGTCAGCGCGGGCGCGTCGATGTACTCGCGGCGGGTCTGCCGGTTCACCCTCAGCCGATCCCCGGCATGCCCCTTGAGGAAGACTTCCATGTTGGGGGCACCGGAGTAGCGGCCGGCGATGATGTCGAAGATGCCGCCCTCGGCGCTCATCACGGACAGCCGTCCGCCCTGTTCCGCCATGAGCGAGGTGACCGTCTCGGGCGTCGAGTCGTCCGCCAACAGGACCGGTTCGGCGGGGACGGTGAGTGTGTCGGCGGTCTGCGCGAGGCCCACGGCGGTGGCCACCATCTCATCGCGCTTGTCGCCGTCGGCGGACGCGGCCTTGGCGGCGGCCTTGTCCGCCGCTTCCTTGGCCAACCGTGCCGTCAGCTCCGCTTCCACGATCACGGGCTGCATGGCCGTCTTGAGCTGTTTCTCCGCCTCATAGAGGGGGTTGGTCAGCAGCGTGAAGACGGCGGACTTGCGGTTGGCGGGCGGGAGCGCGACCACCGTGTAGACGTTGGTCGGCTCACGCCAGTTGCCGCGTACGTGGACCACCGACCGGCCGCCGGCCGCCGTGGCGAGCACGGCGAGGGCGATCGATCCGGCGAGGTCCACCGGGGTCTGCGTCTCTTCCGATACGGCCGTCACGAACTCCCCCAACCAGGCGGGGAGGACGTGGGCGGGGAACGGCGGACGCTCACGGCCGCCGGTGAGGGGAATGGGGGCCTCCCACACGTCCGGTGCCGCGTCCTCGCCGGGCGGTTCTTCCAGGGCGGGCAGTCCCGCCCACAGGTCGCCATCCACAGACTGTGGAGTCATGCGGCCGCCCTCCCTTCGGCGATATTGGTGTGTGGGCAGACGCCGACGCTCACGCGGGCGGTCAGCCTGATGACGGCGGCACGACCCCGGGCGCGTTCGTGATGCCCACAGGCACAGAGCCAGTCCGCGACGGGGACGCCCTCGCACCGGATCTGAAGCCCCGGGGTGATGCCGGTGACGCTGACGGTGACCGTCTGCGGGTCAGAACCAACGGCAGAAAGGACGCCCTTGCGGGCGGCGCCCTTCGGTTCGCCCACGGTCGGCCGTGGCGGGCCCTGTACGGCGCCCTGAGGGCCGTTCATGAGGGTTCGTGATGCTTTGTTCATGCCGCGCGCTCCACAGCCGTCTCAAGGCCATTGGCGACCGCGCGGCGGGCGTAGGGCTCCGGGACGCCCACAGAAACGGCGGCCGTCACGATCTCCTCGCCGATCGCCGTGAGTCCGCACGGTCCGGGGCACGCGGTGTGTTGTGCGGCGAGGAACCGGGCGACGCCGAACGCCTGTGATCCGGCGCCGGATTCGGTACGCGCCCGTACAAGAGCGAGGCCGCGTTCCAGGCCGGTGCGGACGTAGCGCTCGGTGTGGCGGCACCCGGTGGCCACCGACCGGCCCCACGCGGCGCGCGTCGGGAGAGAAGATGCCACCTCCCCGCGGGCGGGGGTGGTGTCTTCCTTCACCACCAGGGCGCGCACGGCCGCCGGGAGAACGGCCATACGGCCGGTCCCGGGTCCGAGCCAACGGGCATACTGCGTCATCGACTTGATGTCGACACCCGGCCGGACAGCGTTGGAGGACGGCATGGCGCCCCGGTAGAGCCAGTGCTCGCCCCGCGTCGTCGCCACGGTCCGGGTGGCGGGCAGGGTCTCGCGGGCCCATGCGACGGCCGCCGAGTCGTCCAGGTCGACCACCGTCAGCCCCGCCCCGCCGGGGTGGTAGGCGACCGCCACCGCCTCACGCCACACCGGCGCCCACACGGGCGAGGTGAGAGCGTGCGGGTCGGTGGTCGCGGCGGCCCACGCGTGGCACGGCGCGGGGCACCGGCAGGGGCCCGCCGCCTTCATGTTGGGCCGGCCACCGCAGGCGCCGTCCTTGCAGGAAGGGCAGTTGCCGAACGGGACCTTGCCGCGTCGCAGGGGGAGGACCGGGACACCGGCCGCCGCGAGGGCGAGGGCGACCCGCAGGGGTTCGGTCGTCGCGCTCATGCCGCTGCCCCCAATGTCGTGGTGGCGGCGAGGTAGGCACGGCCGATGTGCTCGGTGTAGGCGGGCGGGATCGCTTCCGTCAGTTCCTCGCGCACATCGGTCCACGTGATGCCCATGGCCGTCTGGAGTTCCGGGACGGACGGCTTGCCGCCGCCGTTGCCGTACGGGGCGACGTAGGGACCGTCGTGGTACTCGCCGTGTCGCCACCCTCGCACCCGGCCCCGGTGCGGGACGTGCGCGGGCTGCTCGGTCGTCCATCCGCCCAACTCGAAGTTGCGGTGACGGATGACGCCGAGTCCGAACATCTCGCCGCACAGCGTCAGGTCTTTGCGGATCTCCGCCCGCCCGTTGGGTTGCTCGATGACGTACGGCAGGCCGGTCTGTTCGAGCAGATCACGGGTGGGGGCCACGAGGTCCTCGTGGGCGCCGCCCCACCCTTGGGAGCGGTTGGTGCCCACGGTCAGGCAGCACTTGGCCTGACACGGCGGGGACGCATGCACGAGGGTGTACCGGCGGATCTCACCGGAGGCGATCAGGGCGGCGAGGTAGGCGAGGGCATCGCCCCGGTGGTAGGGGAAGGGGTAGTTCGGGCGGTGGGCGATGTCGCATCCGTCCACCTCGAACCCGGCGTCCTCGAACCCCTTGCCCGCACCCCCGCTGCACGAGTACAGGTCCAGCAGACGCGGCCGGGGCCGTACTCGCCCCGTTCGGGTGGCCAGGACCAAGGGGCCCTCGCCGAAAACGCGCGGTTCGGTCATGCTGTAGGTCTCCTGTTCTGCAACGTCGGGATTGGAGACCGTGGGCGGCGGGCTGTCCTTGTCCGGGAGTGCCGCCGCCCACGGGCGTAGCTACTGGTGGTTGTTGGTCTTGGCCCACACGCCGCGCGTGGTGGTGTGGACGTTGCGCTGGTCCTGGTAGACGGGGCCCTCGTAGTGCTGGTGGATGTCCGGGGCGGGCTGGGCCCGCTTGGCGAACCGAGCGAGCGTGAGGACGAAGAGGCTGGGGGCGCCGAAGACGATCGCGCACACGACGGGGTTGGCGGTCTGGGAGACGTACATGAGCACGGCGGCGGTGAGGCCGGTCATGGAGGTGGCCGCCGCGCCGGAGAGCATGAGGACGCTGGCGTCGGTGGCGCCCTGGCTGATCGGCGGCCGGCCGGGCTGGGCGACGGGCGGGGTGCTGCCGTACGCCGGGACCGGGGTGTCGTCGCGGTAGGCCGTCAGCGTCTCCGGAGCGGGCCGGTAAGCGTCATCGATGATCCGGCGAGCCTCGACGGCGGCCTCGCCCTCGCTCATTCCGGCGTCCGACCGGACGGTGTTGGGGACGTGTTCGGGGTGCATGCGGAATCCCTTCGGTCAGTGGCCGACGCCGGGCAGGGCGTCGGTGAGGGCGGTGACGAGTCGGTTGACGGTGCCGGCCGCGCCGGTGTGGGCGAGGTAGAAGCCGAAGAGCGCGACGGCGACGGCCGCCCCGGCGCCGACGGCCTTGAACCGCAGCAGCAGCACGACGAGGACGGCGAGCAGCAGAACGAGCGGGATGGTGAGCGTCACGGTGTCTCCCGGCGGGTCAGCGGGTGCCGGCGCGGTAGGTGCGCGCGGCGCGGTTGTAGATCCAGCGGCCGACGCGTATGCGCTTGCCGGTGGCGTCGCAGCGGCGGCAGTCCCGGCCGCGCTTGACGTGTCCCTTGCGGTCGGTCTTGAGCGCGTGGCCCATGCCGGCGCACTTGCGGCAGTCGCCGAACGGGCTCAGCCAGCACTTGACGACGTAACCGAACGTGACGAGCATCAGGCAGGCGATAGCGAGCAGAGGAAGGCTCATCAGGGGCCTCTCGGAGGGGGTTCGGGAGGTTTCCGCAGGTCGGCCGCTACGTACTAGCGGCCTGATCAGGGGCGGTTTTGGTCGCTAGCAGGGTTGCTACCGGTAGCGACGCCTGCCGCTACCGGTAGCACGCTGTGAGACCTATCCGGCGTCCCGCTTGTTGTTGCGCTCCGTAATCGCGGTGGCGATGTCGTCGCGCTTGATGCCGCGCTTGTTGACCTGTTCGCCGTCGATGCGCCGGCTGATCTGCACGGTGCCGATGCCGAACGGCTTGAGCGCGGCGGTGAGCGCTTCGGCCTTGGGCTTGGGCTCCAGTTCGATCCACGGGGCGTAGATCTCGGGGCGCAGGTCGGCAAGCCGGTCAACGACCGTTTCGGACCACACCTTGGCCTCGCCCTTGCCGAGCACGGCCGCGACGTCGTCCAGGATCGTCGCGGACGTCTCCGGGGCCGGGGCCTCGCCGGCCGCGTCGCCGGACAGCGTGCCCTCGGCCTCGCGCAGGGCGGCGGCGCGGGTCAGGATGCGTTCGGCGTCGCGGCCGTCGGCGAGGTAGGTGCGCACGATCCCGGCGTCGTCGGACATGCCCTTGAGCAGCCCCACGCCCTTGTGGGACTTCAGCAGCTTGGACGCGTCCAGCCCCTCCGAGTACGAGCCCGCGCCGAGGATGACGTCGGAGACCTGGTAGGCGCCGACCCGCAGGGCGAACCGGGCCTGGTGCTGGTCACGCAGCTCGGAGGGGCACGCCTTGTCGTCCGGCTTCTGTGTCGACGTCATCACGGAGACGCCGACGGCCGGGGCGACCCGGGCGAGGTAGACCAGGAGGGACAGGATTTCCTTGCCGTGCTCGGGGTGGGTCAGGTACTCCTGCACCTCGTCCACCACGAACAGGGTCAGGGGCATGTTCAGCTTCTTGTCCCGGCTGATCTCCGGGGTGAGCTTGCCCTCCGGGCAGATGTGAAGCGGCAGTTCGGAGAGTCGGTGGTACCGGTCCTCGACGTCCGCCTTCAGCTCACGCAGCGAGGTCAGCAGGTGCTGAACCGGGTCGAACCCGTTCTTCGGCACGATGCCGAACGCGATGCGGTGGGCGACCTTGGCGAACGTGCGCCAGTCCGGCGACGCCTTGCCGTCGAACACGTACAGCCTCACGTACGGGTCCAACGCCGCGGCCAGCGCGATCGTGCGGGCGGAGAACGTCTTGCCCTGACGCGGCACGGCGCCGACCAGCAGCGACAGCCACAACATGGTGGCCATGACCGGGTTGCCGCGCTCGTCCACGCCCCACGGGAACGGCTTCCAGAAGTCCACCCGCGTCGCCCCCAGCAGCGGGGACTTGCCCGACGGCACGGCGAGCGGGTCACGGTCGGCGATCCAGTACGACACCCGCCGCCCGCTCGTCTCGTCCTTGTCGAGGAAGAGCTGAGTCGGGGCGATGTCCATGCCGGAGCACAGACGCGCATGTGCCTTCATCGCGTCCTCGAACGTCTTGCCGTACGGCAGATCCACGACCACCCGCCATCCGTCGCCGTCCCGGCCGATCGGGCGCGGGAAGGCGATCGTCTGGTCCTTGCTGGTCAGCCCGGCCACCTCGTGCGCGCGGATGACGATGTCCGAGGACAGCTTGCGCTTGCGGAACGTCACCTTGGCGATGTCGATGAGCGGCCGGTCCGCCGGCGCCCCCGCCACACCGAGGGTGGTGGTCAGTGCCGCCATGACCAGCATGAGCAGCCACGACGGCGCCATGACGTACAAGGTCAGTGCGGCGGCGAGGCCGACGAACCCGGCCACGGTGGCGACGATCCCGCGCAACCGGACGCGGTCGTTGCGCTGCCGCGACAGCTTCAGGTACTCCGCCGCGTCCTCGTTCGCCACCGAAGCGAGCCGGAGCGACTTGCCCTCCGCGTCGAACACCCACCGGCCGATCGCGGACGACCACCGCCACGCGCCGCGCGGCGAGTACAGGCAGATCTTCGGCGTGTAGACCAGCGGCAGCCGGACCGCGTGATAGCCGACCACGGCCGAGTAGTGCCGGATCGCCCACTTGCGGACGGCCGCGCGCTGGTCGGGGAGCTTCACCCAGTCCGGCAGTACCGGCAGGCGGGCCTTGTCCTTGGCCTCCATCCACTCCGCGACCGAGGGCGGGTAGACCTCGCGCGGCGGGTCGACCGGCGCCCCCTCGCTCAGGCCGTCGGCCTCCGGGTCGTCGGTGTCGGGGAGTTCGGCCTCCCACTCCCCCGGCTTGGCCTCGCCCCCGCTCGGGGCGGTCGGGGCGGGGGCGGTCGTCTTCGTCAGCGGGAACGGCACGATGTCGGCCGTCGGCTGTTCGGTGCCCTCCGGACCGTCCAGGGGCGGGAAGGCGATGGTTTCCGTCACGATGTACGTACTCCTTCGGGAGTCGAAGGGTCCGGCCGGCTTGCTGTGGAAGGTCGGGCGGCCGGACCCGGGATTCGGGGTGATTCAGGCGACGCACTGTTCCTCGGGATACGCGCAGCTCACGCAGGCTCCGAGCGTGGGCGGGATGACGTATCCGGCATCCCGGCCGCACTCGGGGCAGGTGCGGCGGGCGCGCATCATCGCGGCGTGGGCCTGCCACCGGCCCGGGGTCATCGGCCGCACCGGTTTCGCGAGGTCGACGCGGTACAGGTAGGCGACCAGCGGCGGACGGCCCCGCCGCCGGGGGCGTTCGAGCTGGGCAGCGACGTCCTGTCCTCCGGGCCGCAGGTCGCGGGCCCTGAGTTGGCGGCGGGTGGCGTAGCCGTCCGGGGCGAGGTGCCAGCGGAAGACGGGGAGCGTGCTCATGCTGCGCCGCGCCGTCCGGGACGGCGTCCGGCGACCGATCCGAGCAGGCGCCCGAGGCGGGCACGGCGAGGACCGGACAGGCCGGACCGCTTGGCGGCGTACATGGCTTCGTCAGCGCGGCGCAGCAGCGCTGACAGGTCCTCGCCCGGGTGGTCGGCGGCCCGCACCCACCCGAGGGACACCGTGGTGTGCACTTCGGGTGCGGTGCCGGCCGGTCGGGCGAGGACGCGAGCGAGGGTGTACAGCCGGTCGGCGGCCGTGCCGTCGCGGTCGATGACGACGGCGGCGAATTCGTCGCCACCGAGTCGTCCGACGACACCGCCGGGGGTGGTCCCGTGAGTGAGGCGGGCGGCGACCGTGGCGAGCAGGGTGTCACCGGCCGCATGGCCGTGGGTGTCGTTGATCTGCTTGAAGTGGTCGACGTCGGCCAGCACGACCACCGCACGGGGGTCGCGCAGCAGGCGGCGGGCCCGCCGGGTGAACGCGTCCCGCGTCCACAGACCGGTGAGCGGGTCACGGCGGGCGGTGGTCAGCCGGCTGTGCAGCCACCGGGCGTGTACCGCCCACCCGAGAGAAGGCACGGCCGGTAAGAGCGCGCTGAGGGTGCTCAAGACGTCACCGCCCCGGTGGCGCGTTCGGCGAGCAGGGCGTCACGCAGCATGCGGGCGTTGGCGGGCGAGGTGCGCAGGGCCCGGCGGATGCCCTCCCCGGTCACCTCAGCGTCCGTCAGGCCGGCCGTTGCCTTGCGTGCTTCCGTCATGAGCTGTTCGGGGGTGCGGCGGGTTCGAGTCGACTTGGCAGCGACCGGGACACGGCCCGTCGCCCGACGCGGCGCGGTCGACGCGGCCGGGACCGAGCGGGCGGGCGCCGGGGCGATCGGGACCGGCCTCACCGGCGGGATGGCGGCGGGCATCGGCTTCATGCCAACGCCCGCCTTGCCGAGATCGACCGGCGCAGGATCGGGCACCGCAAGACGCGTCACCACGACCGTGGGCGTGCTCGATCCGCGCAGGTCAGAGGTAGACCGTTCTCGACTATTTCCGGTCGATTCCTCCATATTTGTAACTGCGGCAGGGATCGGGGCGGCGGTGCCGAACATCGAGGCGAGCGCCGCGTCCGCGCCGTCGGTGATCCGGTCACGCTGTACGTCCAGCAGCCTCGATCCGAGAGCCGCGTCCCCGACACCGACCCTGCGGGCCAACCGCCACGACGCCCGATCAGACCGCTTCCGCACCCGGCTCACCGGGTGGTGTGCGGCACGCGCCCGGTGGTAGGCCAGAGCCTGAACGATTTCAGCGGTGCGCCGCTCGTTCTCCGCGTCGCGGCCGTCGGTGTGGACGACGATCCGGCGGGCGAGGAACGCCATGCCTTCCGCCGAGACGGACATGCCCATCGGGGTCAGGGCGTAGATCACGGTGCGCCCCGGATCCGGCGCGGCCATGGCACCCATGACTGCGGCGGCGGCCGGCAGCGCCCACAGCCCGATCCGTACGACGCGCGGCGAGGACTGACCCAGCAGGGTCAGCCCCAGCAGGACCAGGGCGAGAACGGCCGTGGCGCCCTCCCCGGCACCAAGGGCACCGAGCGCGGTCCCCGTGCCGTAGGCGTGCCCGATGTTGCTGTAGGTGCCGATACCGCCGATCACGCCCGTGGCGAGCATCGGCACGAACGCGGCCGTCAGGACACCGATCTGAACCTTCGTCAGAGGCTTGCGCGTCTCGCTCATGCCGCTTCCCCCGTCCCAGGCCGGTAGCCGCGGGCGGCGCGCAGGAACGGCACCGTCTGGGTCAGCGCGTCGGCGTACAGGGCGTCCCAACCGGCGATCTCGTCACCGGCCTCCGCCTCCGCCTCCAGGTCGGCGAGGATGTCACGCGCCGCGTCCTCACGGGCGGCACGCTCGCCGTCCGTCTCGAACTCCAGCGGGCCACGGAACAGCTCGACGTCGATACCGAGCGCCAGTTCCGCGAACTCCATGTCGTCGTGGGCTTCCTGGCCAGCGACGAAAGTGCGCATACGCATGGTCGTTCTCTCCTTGGATACGTCGGGAAGGGCGCGGGGCGGTCGGCTGTCCTGTCCGGGAGTGCGACCGCCCCGCGAAGAACGGGGGTCAGACGGCGGCGATGACGAGCGCGGCGACCAGCAGCCACAAGTGGTGGAAGGACTGGTCCAGCGCGTAGGCGCCGGTGCCGATGTGCGGGTTGTCGTCGTGGCCGGCGCGCGGGGCACCGAGCCGGTAGAACTCGCCCTTGCCGGTCACCTTGGCCAGCCACGCGAGGGTGGTGCGCCGGTCCGCCCACCAGTGCGAGGCCGCGTCAACCGCGAGGCCGGCGACGACGCCGGGCACCGACAGGTGCAGCCCCAGCAGCGCGGCGGCCGGGATGAGAACGGCGAGCTTGGTGAGCGTCAGGGTGGCGACGTGCCGGGCGTCCGCGAGGCGGCCGACCCACCCGGGACGGCCCTTGTGCGCGGACTGGTGCGAGGTCTGCACCCAGTGGTCACCCACGCTGTGGGCCACGTACAGGGCGATGAACACGGCGGCGAAGGTGGCAGCGTGCACGGTGGCGGACTCCTGACTGCGTCGGGATACGGAGACCGGGCGCGGCGGGCTGTCCTTGTCCGGGAGTGCCGCCGCCCCGGGAGGCCAACGCCGCAGGAAGCGGCAGGCCAAGTGCCCCGGCCGGGAGTCGAACCCAGCCCGAAGACCGTCGGGGCTATCACGCTGGGAGGCCGGTCAGGCGTCGCGGCCGTAGGCCTCGTCCAGCTCCTTCTCGACGTCCTTGCACTCACCAGCGACGATGCGGTCGTAGACCTCCTGACCGCGCTGAACAGCCTCGGGGGAGGTCAGGTCCAACGACTGCTGCGACTTCACACCGAACATGTGGAACTCCTGACGTGTCGTAGTGATGGGCCCGCGCCGAACGAACCGGCGGGCCACGTGCCCCTGCCTGCTTTGCTGCGTACGCCCGTGGTGGCCGGGCAGGGGCTGAGGTGTCGTTGACGGTCGTCACCCGGCCGTCACGGGGACGGGGTCAAGCCCCATCGATCTCAAAGCGCTCTGTTGAGTTCTCAAGGAACCGGCGCTTCCTTCGTACTGACCCTTGCGGGCTTTCCTCCGGGCGCTATTTGTGCAGGTCAAGCGAGTCGCCGAGCTTCAACCCCTTCCGGAGTCGGCCGCTCGTCAGCTCTGCCTCAGAGTGCACTGTGAGGCAGAGTGCGTCAAGTCCCTTCGCGGAACAAGCCGCGTGGGCCGCTGGTTCTAGCTCTGCGGCTTGGGCACTATGAGGCAGGGACTGTGACGAAACTTGGGGTGCAGATGATCGAGTGGACCGGCAAATTTGCCTACAAGCAGGTGGCTGATGACCTGCGACGACGTATCGCGGATGACGAGTTCACCGAGACCGGCCAACTCCCCTCGCTTGCCCAGCTCCAAGAGAGGTACGGCGTCACGGTGACCGTGGCCCGTGCCGCCATCAACCAACTGAAGGCAGATGGCCTTGCGGTAAGCCACCAAGGCAAGGGCGCCTTCCTGACGCCCAACGCCGGCCGTGCTGCGCAGGTTGCCGACCCTGCCGCGGCGGTGACCGAACTGCGTGAGGAAGTCGAGAAGCTGCGGACCGAGGTCAGCGACCTGCGCCAACGCGTCGCCGCCCTGGAAGGGGACTGAGCTTCCGGCAAGCCGCAGGGGGAGTCCTGTCGCCGACATCTGAACCTCCTCGTTCGGTGTGGACACAAGTTCACCGCCGAGGCGTGAAAATCGGTATCACGTCCCGCTACCTGAGAAAATCCAAGCGGTTTTATACATCCGCTTACACATGCGCTATCACGAATTTCCACAGCGCTAGTCGGGCCGCTACACTCGCGGCTCCGACCAGCTATCTAGGAGGGGCAGATGGCTCGGAAGCACCCAGACTGGAAGCCCGATCTTCTACGAATGCATCGCGAAGAAATAGGGCTCACCCTGGAAGACACGGGGGAAAAGCTTCGTGAAATTGCGGAGCGTCACGGCTTCAAGATTGCCGCAAACTTCCAGACGATCTGGGGCCACGAAAAGGGTTCAGTGTATCCCGGTCCGCATTATCGCCGGGCGTACTGCCGCCTCTATCGTCGCAACGAGGCTCAACTCGGCTTCCGCAAGGCCCTGCCCGGAGAGGATGCCCCCGTGGAATCCGTGCCGGTGCCCGCTTCCGCTGAGCGAAAGCTCCCCGACCAATCGGACGCAGTACGTAAAGCGCTGAGCAGTATCCGCGAAGGCACAGACGACGTGGACAGCGAGGCTCTACTCAATCGCGTGGTCAACGCGTGGAGCTCTACGGCAGGGGCAAGCACTGACGGCCCACCCATGATCCTGGTCGGAGGGTACGCCGGGTCAGGTAAGTCGGAGTTCGCGAAGTTTCTTGGCCGGCTTACCGGCTGGCCGATCCTCGACAAGGACTCACTTACGCGTCCGCTGGTCGACCAGCTTCTAGTCTCGTTGGGCGGTGAGGCACACGACCGCAGTTCGAAGCTTTACCTTGAGAAGGTCCGCCCCCTGGAATACCGCTGCCTCATGGAAGCCGCATGGGACAACTTGGATTGCGGAATCCCCGTAATCCTCGACGCCCCGTTCGTCAAAGAGTTTTCCCAAGCTGACTGGATGCAGCGTCTCCAGAACCGTTGCCGGTCCAAGCGGGTCTCAGTCGCAACCATATGGGTTAAGTGCGACATTGAATCGATGCGTGAGTACATCGAATTCCGCGGCGCGGCCCGCGATGCTTGGAAGATGGAGGCGTGGGAGGAATACGCGGCAGGGCTTAACGTGGAGTTCCGTCCGCAGGGCCCGCACTTCGTTGTCGACAACCGGCTTGGAGCCGCCGTGGCCCTGGTCGATGAGGCTCGGGACGTGCTGAGTGGAGGTGGGTTGTGAGCCCGTCAGGCGTGATCCTGTACGGCCCTCCCGGCTCAGGCAAGGACACCATCACCTCTGAGCTCACGCGGCTACGGCCGGAGTTCGCGCTCTTCGAGCGGCTCAAGGCAGGGCCCGGCCGCACAACCGGGTACCGGCTCACAACGCCGGACCGCATTGAGGAGCTGTCCCGAGCCGGGGAGCTCCTCTACAGAAACGCCCGATACGACGCTGAGTACGCCATCGATCGCCAGGGCGTCGCGGCGTTGGCCGAGGCTGGTCGCATTCCTGTTCTCCACATGGGCCAGGTCGTCGGCGCAGCGGCGGTAGCGGCCTTTCCTCTGCACTGGGTTCGGGTGCTCCTGTGGTGCCCCCTGGCTACCACGGAGTCGCGTTCCATCGGCCGCGGAGACAAGGACGTCGATGCCCGCGTGAAGGTCTGGCACGAGACCCGGGAAGACCTGTTGGCGCACGAATCCGAGCCGTGGACCCTCACTCTCCGGACCGACGTGCTCAGCCCAAGCGAGTCGGCCCGCGCCATCATCGAAGCGCTCTCGCAGGGTGCGCCGGCCGAACCGCGAAACATTCGGGAGCTTGTCGGGTGACGGTCCTTGGCATCCTGCATCCGGGCAGCATGGGCGCCGCCGTCGCCGCTCAGGCACGACGGTCCGGCGCAGAGGTTCTCTGGTGCTCCGACGGACGCAGCCCGGAAACGACGCACCGAGCCGAGCAGTACGGGCTATCGGCCGTTGGTGGGCTCTCGGAGATGGCTGACCGAGCGGACGTCATCCTGAGCCTGTGCCCGCCCGCTGCCGCGGAGGACGTTGCGCGTTCCGTCGCCGCATGCTCCTACTCCGGGACGTACGTCGACGGGAACGCTGTCTCCCCCGCGACGATGACGAGGATCACCAACATCATGCGGCCGTCCGGGGCGACGGTCGTTGACGGCTCTGTGATCGGTTCGCCGCCGTCGGCGTCGAAAAGCCCGCGCCTGTACCTCTCGGGCCCGAGCGAGGCTCTGCCGAGGGTGGCCAAGCTCTTCGCCGGGAGCACAGTCCGGGCGCGGCCTCTAGATGGCGGTGTCGGGCAGGCATCCGCCCTGAAGCTGTCCTACAGCAGCTACCAAAAGGCGAGCCGCGTCCTCGCCGCCGTCGCATACGCGCTCGCCAGCGACTACGGGGTGGAGGCGGAGCTACTCGACATCGCTCAGGGGCGTACGACCAGCTACCTGACGGAGACGAACTACTTCCCCAAGGTCGCGGCTCGATCCTGGCGTTGGGGCCCCGAAATGAGGGAGGCGGCACTCACGCTCGCAGAGGTCGGTTTGCCCTCCGAGCTGGCCGACGCTGCCGCCGCGGTCATGGAGCGCTGGGAGGGGCTCAAGGACGCCTCGCCCGCACTCGCTGAGGTACTCGCGGAGCTACACACCACGCCGCCCGGCGGGCCGGTCTAACGGGTCAACCTCCGCAGCATCGCAATGGCCTCCGCGGCACTCGACACGATGAGGTCGGGCTCGCGGGGGCCATCAGCCCATTCACGGCCGCCAGCCACCCAGGCGGTCCGCAGTCCGGCCGCCTGCGCCCCCACTATGTCCGTCGCGGGGTTGTCGCCCACCAGCCACCCTCCGGCGCTCAGCGGGACGCCACAGGCCGCGGCTGCGGCATCAAAGAGGGCGCGCTCTGGCTTCCGCGCTCCGACACCTTCCGAGATGGTGACTCCGTCGAAGAGCCCGGTGAGCCCGGTCACGTCGAGCTTGGCGCGCTGGATATCGACCGCCCCGTTTGTCGCAATCCCCAGTGTCCATCCCTCGCGGCGGAGCCCTTGGAGACCTTCCAAGACCCCGGGAAAACAGCACACCGACCGAGTCAGTCCGTCGATGTACTCACGCCACAGGTCCTCAGCGCCGTCCGCGAGCCGTAGAACGTCTCGCAGGTAATCGAAGTCTTCGGGGTACGCCCGGTCTCGCAGCCGGGCAGTCACGAGCGCCGCGGCCTGATCCGGCAGTCCACGGGAGCGAGCGAAGGCACCCGCCCATGCGTCCAAGCCGCCCTGTCGGTCAATCAGGGTGTTATCGAGGTCGAAGAGTGCCAGCACACGACGGACGCTACCCGCCCCGCCCGTTGTCCTGATCGTTGTCCAGTTCGCTAACGGACGCCACTGTCCACTGTCGTACACACACCCTCTCTGACCTGCCGCGCGAACGTCCATGAACGGCCCCGTACAGCCATACGCACAGTTGGAAGATTCCCCCTCAGCGAGAGGTAGCGCCAGCAGGACCTCGGCCCGGCCAGGCCAGATCTTCCATTGTGTAAGCCACGTACATGCATCCACGAACAAAGTCACGTGCTGCCTGGGGGGTGACTGCGGTTCCATGCACTGTGGTGTTACGCAAGACACGGAGGTCGTTCATTACGTTCACCGCTTCCGGGTCCAACCCTGCCACTTGCAGCATGCGCACCAACTCGCTCGGCGTCACCCGCCCTGATCCTGGACGTCGTGGCTGGGCACTTGGGTACAACGTGAGGATCTCCTCAGCGAACGTCTGCAAAGCGTTCCACGCAGACACGATCGCTCCTGTTGGAGACCCCTCGATGACGTTGTCTGGCTGATCAATTGCCGTAAAGAGAGCGTGCAAGCGCCTGCGTACCGCCTCGGCTGAAGGCTCCCCAGACGAGGCAGGCTCAGGGCGCGGCTCCGGCTCAGGGCGCGGCTCAGGCACAGACCCAGGGCGCGGCTCCGGCTCAGGCACGGGGCCAGTCGACGCCGATTCTTCTTCCGCTACCGCTGCGGCGCGATCACGTACGCGCCGCGCTTCATTTTGGAACTCCAAGGCGCCGGCCGGTGTCTCTACACGGCTCAACCGTCCGATGACCTCACCGACTCGATCACGCCATGTCCATAGCAACGCCAGTGTGACCGTAGGCCAGATGAGCGCCTGTATGTACTTGAGAACCAGCTCAGCGACTTCCACGTACGCAGTGTGACGCCCCCTCATGGCCGCTCGCCACATGATCAGGTAATCCAGATCAGGTAACACCCGCGGGACGTTCTTGTCCTGGTCTTTGTCCAGTGCACCGACGGTCGCCGCCGTTCACCGCCGTACGCGGACCCCCTCTGACCTGCCCCGTGAACCCCCACGGACGCCCCCTACGGTCACGCGGACAGTTGGAAAGCGTGCTGGGAGCGGCCCCTCGCGAGGCCAGAGGGCCGGGTCAGGAAGGCAGCCCGGCCCTCTGGCGTTCCTTAGCCGGCCAGGCCGACGCGATCCCCTGGTGGCTAAGCAGGCGCACGTACACGTCGCCGATCGCCTCAGTAAACAGCACCATGCGGCGAGCCTGAGACTCCGGCGAGTAGAGCAGGAAGGCATAGGTGGCGAGCTGGGGACTGGCGCTTGCAGCGTGTGCCTGCGGCGGTGGTCCCACGCCGGGGCTAGCTTTGCAAGTGGCCTGGCGGACCCTATCAGTTAAGAGTGGCGAACCTTGGCGATCGACGGCTCTTGGCCTCGCTGCAGCGAGCGTGCAGGTAGGTTGCCAAGGTCCGACGCCGTCTCTCCTCGAACGCCTGCCTATACCGGCAGGTCCCAACCCCGTTGGGAACGCAGAGAGATGGGAGGTCGGGCGACATGGAGCGATCGACTCGGCGGAGGAGGCACCGTAGACAACGCCAACGACTGGACTGGGTGGAGTTAGCGGCTCTCTTCCTCACGGCGATCACTGCCATTGCGGGATGCGTTGAACATTTCTTGTGACGCATGAGGGGTGTACCGGACGGCTGGTCAGGGTGAGTGAACCCGACCGATGCCTACTCGGCCGGGCCCACCCTGCCCCGCGCACCGGCCTGGCTTTGGGCGGCATCCCAAAGTCAGGCCGTTCGTGTGCACAGGGACGTGTCAAGTGTTAACTAAATAGCACCCAGCCTCCTGACTTGCACTGGAGGAGATGACCCGCACGCTACCGCAAGCCCCCGTGGACATGAGCACGCCAACCAGCCATGAGGAGTCTTTGTCGACTTTCCTGGTGGCGAATAAGCCCTTGCGGAAGGCTGGCGTGGGGGTGGCGAAACTCGAACAACCAGCCACCGAGCTTCCGAGGGGGTGGCGAAACCTGGCGTATCTGCCTATCAGGCAGCACATCACAGAAGAGGTCCCCAACTCCCGAGCGTGGGATGCCTGCCGGTCATCGAGTGAAGGCACTCGATGAACTGAGACTCGACCGGGCGGCACCCCGGCCCTACCGGAGCCGGCGGTGTCCGTCTCAGTTTCCGTCTCATTCAACGAGGTACGAGGTCGTCCGGGGCCGTTCAGCTGCCACCGCCTCGCACACCGCTTGCACAGGAATGAACGCTGCCGAACGCGCACGGCTCACGCTCTGGCCACCTCGGACAAACCTGCAAAGCGAGTTACGTGGGTTCGATTCCCGCCACGGCCTCCAAGCTGTAGTGCGCTGACCAGCTCCTTCGATGCTCCGATCGGGCGGAGCTGGTCTCTCCTGCTCGTCGGGTTCTCCGTCGGTCGACAAAGGGGCCTTAGTGTCCGTGCTGACCGCGCCGGTACGACACGGAGAACCCGCATGAGGCACCGCCCCGGGTGGATCGCTCGCATCGCCCTCTGCACGGCCGCCTGCCTCGGCATGGTCGCCGGCTGCGGGTCGAAAGGGGGGCATGGCGGGGGCGGGACGTCGTCCCCCGCGCCGTCACCGACCTGCGCGACGACGTCGTCCCTCTCGCCATCGTGCACGACACCGTCGTCCCCCGCTGTCTCCCCACCCGGCGCGTCATCTTCCGGCACATCGTCCTCGGTGCAGCCCAGCGGCTCGTCCGGCTCCGACGGTGAGCCGACCATTACGCCCCCTCCCGTGCCGTCGAACACCGGGCCGTCGAAGCAGGACGGCGGCCCCAGCATTGTCCCTTCGGCTCCGCCCACCACCTGCCTCGGTCCTGGTTGCCCGTCGCCTCCCGGGATCGGCGAGACCCCGCAGACACCCGCTCCGGACGGTACGTGAACGAACCGCAGCCAAGCCCCGCGAAGGAGGCCCAGCCAGCAGGCCCGGCAGGCGCGCCGTCATGGACCAAGCTGATCAACATCATGATCGCCCAGGCCTCGTTCATCGCCGCGTTGATGTTCTACCTGGGCGTGACCTACACGGACGCGTACTACGGCTACTACCACCTCTCCCCCTTCGACCTGGGCTTCGGCTTCGCCGAATTCGCCCTGCAGAGCCTGAACCTGCTCACCTTCCCCGTGCTCGTGGCTGTCGTCGTCCTGCTCATCGCCGTCGCCCTGAACGCACGCGGGTCGCGTCGGGTTCTGCCCGATGTGGTGGCCCGCTGTCACTTGGTCGTGGTGGCGGCCGGCCTGTTGCTGCTCATCCTGTGGTGGCAATGGCAACTGCTGCCGCAGTACCGCTGGGCGGGCCCCCTTCTCATCGGCGTCGGCTTACTGCTCGGTGTAGTGCCACGCGATGACGTGGCCCCTTCGAGGGGACTGTGGGACACCGCCGTATCGATCTTCGCCGCGGGAGTGTTCCTGTTCTGGGCGGTCACCCTGGTCGCTGGCCAGCTCGGCGATCAGCACGCCAGGAACGACGGCCGGCATACGAACCGGCGCACCGCCCTGGTGGTCTACAGCGCCAGGCGGCTCGCCCTCTTCAACCCCGCACTGGGTGTCGGCAGCGAGGACCTCGGTAATGCCGTTCATCTGCGCTACCGCTACACGGGCCTGCGGCTCATCACGGCGCGCGGCGGTCGCTATTACGCCCTGCCGATCAAGTGGCAGGCGCGGACGGACCCCGTCTACATCCTGCGGGAGAGCGACAACGTGCGCTTCGAGTTCATGCCCGGCGTGAAGTAGGCACCCGGACCACGCTCAGAGCACTCCGCCCGCCTCGTCCTGAAAAGCCTCCGTCCAGTAGTGCCAGTCGGTGTCGGGCAGGGTGCCCGTGGGGTCGACGGTCGACAGGGTGCGGATCATGGCGGCGGCCAGGTCCTCGTAGGACGAGGTCGTCAGCTCGTGGTGCAGGTGGCCGGTGATGGTCCGCTCGTGGTGGAGGAGCCAGAGGGTGAAGGCGAGGGTGGAGACGTCGGTGTTCAGGGGGTGGAGCGTCGCGTCCGGTTCGCCGAAGGTCAGCACCGCGCCCGTTCTGCCGTCGATCAGCAGGCTCGTGTCCTCCAGCAGGTAGCCCAGGCGGATCAAGTGGTCGGCGTGGGCCGGGAGTTCGTCCAGCGGGAGGGCGTCCGGGCGCTCCTCCGTGAAGAATTCTCTCAGCGTCGGCAACGGGACGTCCGTGTCGGTGTGGAACAGGACCGCCTGCTCCGGCAGCCCCGTCTCGCGTAGGAAGCGCCGCGTCGGCTCGTGCGTGAGGGTCGGCGGGAAGTCGACCTCCTCGAAGCGGGTCACCCGGCCGTGCCCGAACTCCTGGTCCAGGACGCGCGCGGGGACGTCCAGGGTGAGGCCGCAGGCCGTGCCGGGGCCTGCGGCGAGGGCGAGCGGGCGGATCAGGGCCGCCACCTTCCAGTACGGCGGGACCTCGCCGTTCGCGCCCTCCTCGAAGAGGGAGAGCAGCCGGCGGGTCGCTTCGGCGGCCGTCTGGGGGCCGTACCGGCCCGCGAGGGAGGCGAAACGGCCGCGCAGGCCCGTCAGTTCCTCGGTGACCGCCGCGAAGCGCAGCAGCGTGGTGAGGGACGGCGCGAAGGGGCGGGGGTCGGAGGGGTCGAAGAGATAGGCCGTGGTGATCTCGCCCGTGACGCCGTCGAGCAGGATCGACTCGCGCTCCATGCCGGCCGGGGTCAGCAGTTCGCCTATCACCAGGCGGGTCCTCAGCTCCTCCGCCAGCCGGAACGGGGCTTCCGCAGCGTCGGCGAGCGTGCGCAGGCCGTGGGTGCGCAGCGGGGAGAAGGTCAGCAGGTCGGTCTCGGCGGGCAGTCCGGAGCCGCTGAGCAGGCCGCGCGTCGGCGCGTGTGTGACGTAGCGGTCCAGCTCCGCCTCGGTCAGCGTGATCGCCGCTGCCCCGGTGTCGGTCGTGCTCATCGCTCCCCCGCGGTCTTCCCCGTGCCCCATGTGCCTCCGGTGGGTGCGCCTGCCCCCACTGCTTCGCAGACTACGCCGCCCCACTGACAACGGCCCTCGCCAGGAAGGACGTCAGGCGACCCGGGCACGTTGCGCGTCGGCGAGGATCGCCGCTCTCCTCCGGCGTCCACCGGGTCGTGTCCAGCCACAGGCCGATGCGCGGGGTGCGCCGGCGCAGTTCCCCGTCCAGCTCCGCGACCGTCCATCCCGGTCCGTTCCCCGTCGTCCCGTACCCGGTCTTCGCCCGTTCCGCCTCCCGGGCCGCGACCGTCTCCGCGTCCGGTGCCAGGACGACGACGTACAGCGGGCGGGTGCGGATCAGGCCGGTGTACGTGCGCAGGTCCTCGCCCAGCAGCACGTCCTGCACCACCGCCGTGAAGCCCGCATCCGCGTACGTGTCCGCCGCGGCCGCCGACAGGCGGTACCGCAGCCGCAGTTGAGCGGCGGCCTCCGCGCCGGCCTCAGGGGCGTACTCCGCGCCGGCCTCGGGGGCGTACTCCGCGCGGGCCGCGGGGGCGTACTCCACCCGGCCCGTCACGATCATCCGGCGGAACACATCGCCCCGGACGTGTGCCGCGCGCGGCAGCCGCTCCGCCAGGAGCTGGGCCACCGTCGACTTGCCGGCGGCCATCACCCCGGTGATGACCACCACTCCGTCGATCACGGCAGACAGCGGCTCAGCGGTCCGTCACCACCGCCGCCTGCGGGCGGATCGGGAGACGGTTGACCGGGCGGCCCGTCGCCGCGCGCACGGCCGAGGCGATCGCCGCCGGGGCCGTCACCACCGGGACCGCGCTGACGGACTTGGCGCCGAAGGGGGCCACCACGTCCCGTTCCTCCACCAGCTTCACGATCTGGAGGTCCGGCGCGTCCAGGGCGGTCGGGAGGGCGTAACCGGTCAGGTCGGGGTGGCGGACCAGGCCGCGCGGGGTGCGGAGGTTCTCGGTCAGGGCGATGCCGATGCCCTGGGTCACGCCCGCCTCGATCCGGGCCTCCAGCTGGGCCGGGTTCAGGATCCGGCCGACGTCCTGGGCGAGCGCCAGCTCCACCACCCGCACCGAGCCCAGCTCGATGTCGACGTCCACCACCGCGCGGATCGCGCAGAAGGCCAGCCCGACGAACGCGTCGCCCTGGCCGGAGGCGCTCAGCGGCTCGGTGGGATGCGGGCGGCACTGCGCCGTGGCCCACAGCTCCTTGCCCTCCATCGCCTCCGTGACGGTGGTCGACAGGACGCCGTCGTACGACGTGATCTTGCCGTCGGTGATCTGCAGCAGCTCCGTGGACATGCCGAACTTGTGGGCGAGGGGCTGGAGAAGCTGGGTGCGGACCATCTTGGCCGCCCGCTCGACCGCGCCGCCCGACACCCAGGTGTGCCGGCCCCGGCAGCCCGCGCCGGCCGGTGGCTGGTCGGTGTCGACCGGGGCCACGTGGACTTCCTCGATGCCGAGGGTCTCCTGGACGATCTGGCGGGCGAGGGTCGTGAAGCCCTGGCCCGTCTCCACGGCCGCGCACAGCACCGTCGCCACGCCGTCGTGGACCTTCACCGTGGCCGTGGACACCTCGTCGGCGCCCTCCGCGCCGAGCATGTGGACCATGCCGAGGCCGTAGCCGACGCCCCGGCGCACCGCTCCCGGCTCGCCCGCGCCCTCGGGGCCGCCGGGCAGCAGCCAGTCCTCCTCGGGCGTGTCCTTGGGCAGCGCCGGGAGCGGGAAGTCCCGTACGGCCTGGAGGAGTTCGGCCACCGGGGCCGGGCAGGTCACCGTCTGGCCGATCGGCAGGACGTCACCGGTCGCGAGCGCGTTGCGCAGGCGCAGCTCGGCCGGGTCCAGGCCGAGCTTCTTCGCCAGCTTGTCCATCTGCGCCTCGTAGGCCGCGCACACCTGCATCGCGCCCTCGCCGCGCACATGGCCGGAAGGCGGGTTGTTGGTGCGCACCGCCCAGCCCTCGATGAAGGCGTTCGGGACGACGTACGGGCCGCACGCGAAGGAGACGGCCGCGGCGAGCGCGTCGGCGGAGGTGTCGGCGTACGCGCCCCCGTCCAGCAGGATCTGCGCCTCCACCTTCACCAGCTTGCCCTCGGCGTCGGCGTGGTGGCGGTAGCGCAGCAGGGTGGGGTGGCGGTGGGTGTGGCCGAGGAAGGACTCCTCGCGCGTGGCCGTGAGTTTCACCGGACAGCCGGTCTTGAGCGCGAGCAGGCCGAGCGGGAGCTGGAAGCCCTGGTCCTCGCGGTCGGCGGTGGCGCCGGGCACCCCGGTGACGACGATCTTCACCCGATCGGGGGACAGCCCGTAGCAGGCCGCGGCGGTGTTGCGGTCGGTGTGCGGGTCGGTGGAGCCCAGGTACAGCTCCACTCCGCCGTCGGGGCGGGGCACGGCGAGGCCGGCCTCGGCGCCGATGGGGGCGGGGTCCTGGCGGCCGATGCGGTACTGGCCCTCGACGACGACCTCGCCGACCGCCGACGGGTCGCCGTGGTGCAGCGGGATGTGCCGGATCAAGTTGCCGTCGGGGTGCAGGGGTTCGGCCTCGAAGGCGCGCTCCGGGTCGGTGACCGGATCGAGTACTTCGTACTCGACGATGACGGCGGCGGCGGCCATCCGCGCGGTGTCCGGGTGGTCGGCGGCGACGGCGGCGATGGGCTCGCCGTGGTGGCGTACGACCTCGGAGGCGAACACCGGGCGGTCCGGGGTGCCCCGGCCGTGGCGCGGGGTGCCGGGGACGTCCTCGTGCGTGATGACGGCCCGTACGCCGGGCATCTCACGCGCGTGCGTGGTGTCGATGTTCACGATGCGCGCGTGCGCGTGCGGGGAGCGCAGGACGGCCGCCCACAGCAGGCCCTCGGCCCACAGGTCGGCGGCGTACGGGAAGGTGCCCTCGGTCTTGGCACGGGCGTCGGCGTGCGGCAGGGACACGCCGAGGCCGTGCGGCAGCGCCTCGGCCTCGGGGGTGACCTCCGCGGCGGTGGTCGCCGTGGCGGCTTCGTTGCTCACACCTGGCCTCCGTCCTGGCCGTAGTGCTGGTCGTGCGTGCCGTGCGGGTCGTACGGGTCGTGCGGTCCCGGCGTGCCGTACGGGTCCGACGAGCTGTAAGGCTCCGGCGTGTCGAACACGCCGGGTGCGTCGAACGCCGACGGGTTGACGCCGCCGGAGCCGGGGCCCGCCTGATGCGGGATACGTGCCTCGTCCGCGTTCGTCTCAGCGCCGGCGGTGTGCGAGTCCGCGCGCTCGGCGACGACCTCCTGGACGGCCCGCAGGACGCCCCGGTAGCCCGAGCAGCGGCACAGGTTGCCGCACAGCGCCTGCCGGGTCTCCAGCTCGGTCGGCGCGGGGTTGCCCTCCAGCAGGTCGTGCACGGTCATCGCCATGCCCGGCACGCAGAAGCCGCACTGCACGGCGCCGCACCGGGCGAGCGCGCGCTGCACGTCGGAGGGCTGCCCGTCGACGGCGAGGCCCTCGACGGTGCGCACCTCGCTGCCGGCCGCGGTGACCGCCGGGACCAGGCAGGAGGCGACCAGCCGGCCGTCCACCTGGACGTTGCAGGCCCCGCACTCGCCCTGCGAGCAGCCGTCCTTGGCGCCCGCGAGACCGAGCCGTTCGCGCAGCACGTACAGCAGCGACTCGCCGATCCAGGCGTCGGTGACAGGCCGGTCGGCGCCGTTGACGCGCAGCACGTAGGAGGCGAGGGGGTGGTCGTCGTGCGGCGGGAGGGGTACGGCGCCTTCCTCGGCGTCCTCGCCGTCGGCGGCCTGCGCGGGGGCGGGGTCCGGGCCGGTGTCCGATGCCGGGTCCGCCATGGGCGGCTGGGGCGCCGGGGAGTGTCCGGGGTCCCCAGGGGCGCTGTCGGCGGATGCCTCGGCGGCTTCGCCGGTGGGTTCCTCGGCGGATGCCTCGGCGGATTCCCCGGTGGCTTCAGCCGTGGGTTCCGGTGTGTCGTGCGGCGCGCCCGCGTCGGTTCCGGCGGGGTGTGCTGTGGCCGCCGGGTCCGGGTGTACGGCGGTGTCCGCCGGGTCGGCGGGGGCCGCCGCGCCGGCCGTGTCCGCCGCTGTGGCGGCCTGCGGTGCGGCGACCTGGGGTGCGGGGCCCTCGTGACTCGCCGGGGCGTCAGCGGGGTCCTCAGGGGCCTGGGTGGGGGCGTTCGGGTCGGCGGAGGCGTGCGCGTCCGCAAGCTCACCCCGACGGTCGGCCTCCGCGTGACCGGCTCCGTCGTGCTCGAACTCCGCGTGCTCGAACTCCGTGTGGCCGAACTCCCCGTGCCCCGCCGCCTCGTGAACCGTCTCCGCGTGACCCGGCTCCGGGTACCCCCCGGGCGCGTGCCCGTACCGCTCCTCGCGCGCGTGCCCGTACCGCTCCTCGACCGTGTAGGCGTCCGGCGCCGGTGCGTCGCCCGCGGGGTGCGCGCCGGTGTGGTCCGGGAGCGGAGCGGAGTCCATGTCGGCCGGGGTCCGGCCCCAGGCGGTGCCCGCGCCGTCCGTCGCCCAGGGAGCGGGCGCGCCGCCGGGCAGGGTGGCCGGCGGGGTGCCGCCCCACTGCTCGACGAGGGA
The DNA here is from genome assembly GCF_027625935.1 of Streptomyces camelliae. Lineage (NCBI taxonomy): Bacteria > Bacillati > Actinomycetota > Actinomycetes > Kitasatosporales > Streptomycetaceae > Streptomyces > Streptomyces camelliae. The sequence continues at coordinate 5,654,129 of NZ_CP115300.1, read as the reverse complement.
CGATGTGGTGAACTCGCCCGATTCGTCCGGCAGATCACCGCCGGCGACGGGAATGGACCACTGTCCGGTGACGTCGTGTCCGGGGGCGGCCGGGGCGGCGGGCTCCTCGAAGGTCCACTGCTGCGTCGCGCCGGGCTGGTAGGTGAACCGGTCGTCCGCGCTCTGCGGCTGCGGCACGGCGTTCGGGTCGGGCCACTCGGTGCCGCCCGCGGGCGCGCCCCAGGTGCCGGCCGCGGCGGGCTCGTCGGTGCCGGGGTGGGCCGTTATCCGCGGCGGTACGTAGCCGTGCCCCGGCGCGGCCAGCGGGCTGTCGCCGGACAGCAGGGCGTCGATACCGCCCTCGGGGAGCTGGACGAAGGCGGTGGCGCCGTCGTCGTAGTCGCCCTGGGGCAGCGGGTCCCAGCGGCCGCCGCTTCGGGGCGTGCCCTCTCCGTGCTGGTCGTCGGTCACGACAGCGCCCTCCCCAGTGCTCGTCGGGCCAGCGCGGCGACGGTGCGCCGCAGGTGCAGTACGGCGGGCGGAAGCGCGGGCACCGAGCCGTCGGGCTCCGGTGCCGGGTCCGGGATGCAGGCCGCGGCGACGTACTCGCCGAAGGCGGTCAGGGCCTCGGGCACGATCGCGCGGTCGTTGTCCCAGTCGATGAGCTGCGCGACCCACTGCTCGGCCTCCAGCGGGCGCAGCGGCATCGGCGCTATGGCACCGACGGCGCACCGCACTCCGCGCCGGGCGGGGTCGAGGACGAGGGCCACGGAGGCCAGCGCGCGGCCCGGACCGGTGCGGCCGGTGGCCTTGAGGAAGACCTGCGGGGCGTGCAGCAGCGGCACGCGCACGTAGCCGATGAGTTCACCGCCGCGCAGCATCTCCATGCCGGCCAGCAGGTGCGACACCGGGATCTCCCGGCGGGCGCCGGCCGGCCCCGCGATGATCAGCGTCGCCTCCAGGGCGGCCAGCACCGGCAGCGCGTCGCCCGTCGGAGCGGCCGAGGCGATGTTGCCGCCCAGGGTGCCCGCGTTGCGGATGTGCGGCGGGCCCGCGGCGCGCGCGGCGGCGGCGAGCGCCGGGATGAGGGCCGCGAAGTCGGGGCGGCCCATACGCGCGTGCGTGAGGCCCGCGCCGAGCAGCGCGTGGCCGTCCTGGTACTGCCAGCCGCGGATCTCGCTGATCCGCCCGAGGCCCACCAGGGCGGCGGGCCTGAGCTGGCCGGAGTTGACGGCGGCCATCAGGTCGGTGCCGCCCGCGACGGGCACGGCGGTGGGCTGGGCGCCGAGGGCCGCCACCGCCTCGTCCAGCGTCGTGGGCAGCGTGACGGCCTGCGCCGCCTGTGGTGCGTGCGTGGTCAAACCGGCTGCCCCTTCCCGCTGCCCCACCTGGTCCCACCTGTGTGGCCGTACGGTACGTGCTCACAGGGCGGACGTGGCAACTCTGGCACATCTTCGCAAGGGCCGAACGCGGGGGTCCGCTAGCAGGCAGTAAGAGGCAGTAGGAAGTATTCGCCCACCCCATCATGGAGATGGACCGTTTTCGCACGGCATCACCGGTGCGCGGTGATTGACACTCTTCGGTGACTCTTGGCGCGTTTATCACCACGTGTTCGGGGCGATCACGCGTCCGGGGCGGTCACTTGTGCGACGGCGGTCATCTGTGCGGGGGCCGTCACCTGTGCGGGGGCGGCCCCTCGATCGGGCGACCGAGGACACCGGGGCGCTTCTGCCACGGCCTGGGCCCGGCGGGTGGCCGGTAAGCGACTCCGAGGGCGTCAAGTCGCCCGTAGTGGGCGGCCATACGGGCCTCGAAGCCGGCGAAGTCCCGTTCCCCGGGCGCGGGCAGCGGGCTCCAGGCCACCTCGGCGAAGGCCGCGAGCCGGGGGAAGGTCTGGTAGTCCACGCGCGCGCTGTCCTCCAGCACCTCGGTCCACACGTTGGCCTGGGTGCCCAGCACATGCCGGGCCTCGGCCTCGGTGAGCCCGTCCGGTACGGGTTCGAACCGGTAGACGTCCTCCAGGGTGCGCACGAAGCCGATCGGCACCGGCTCGTCCTCGCCCGGGGCCTGACGGTGGTCCAGGTACACGTACTGCTCCGGGCACATGACGACGTCGTGCCCGGCCCGCGCTGCGGCGATCCCGCCGCCGTAACCGCGCCACGAGGACACCGCGGCACCCTTGGCGAGCCCGCCCTCCAGGATCTCGTCCCAGCCGATCAGGCGCCGCCCGCGCGCGGAGAGCCACGCGTCGAAGTGCCCGATGAACCACGACTGCAAGCCGTCCTCGCCGTCGAGCCCGAGGTCCGCGATCCGGGTCTTGGCGGCCACCGACTCGGTCCACTGCTCCTTGCGGCACTCGTCGCCGCCGACATGGACGAACCGCGACGGGAACAGCTCCAGGACCTCCTCGAACACCCCCTCGTAGAAGCGCAGGACGGTGTCGGTGGGGGCGAGTACGTTGGCGGAGATTCCCCAGTTGTCCCAGACGGTGAGGGCGGTGGTGTCGATGACGTCGGTGTTGCCGAGTTCCGGGTACGCGGCGATGGCGGCCTGCGAGTGGCCGGGTACGTCGATCTCCGGGACGACGGTGATATGCCGCTCGGCGGCGTAGGCGACGATCTCCCGGATGTCGTCCTGGGTGTAGTAACCCCCGTGCGGCCTCTCGTCCCACAGCGGCGATGCCCGGTGGCCGAATTTCGACCGCGTCCGCCAGGAGGCGGTCTCGGTCAGTTTCGGGTACCGCCTGATCTCGATCCGCCAGCCCTGGTCATCGGTCAGATGGAAGTGGAAGACGTTGAGTTTGTGCGCGGCCATCAGGTCGAGGTAGCGCAGCACGCCTTCCTTGGGCATGAAGTGCCGGGCGACGTCGAGAAGCAGACCGCGCCAGCGGAATCGGGGGGCGTCCTCGACGGCGAGGGCCGGAAGCTCCCACGGCCCGTCCGGCCGCAGCGGTGCCCGGCGGAAGGCGTCGGCGCCGAGCAGTTGACGGAGGGTCTGGGCGCCCCAGAAGACACCGGCCGGGCCGCCGCCCTCGATGCGGAGGGGCTGCTCGTCGGTGACCAGGCGGTAGCCCTCCGGGGGCAGGCCGGGATCGATGCCCAGCACGATCCGGTTCGGGCGGTCGGCGGCCTCGGGGAACGGCAGGCCGGTCGCGGCGCCCACGGTGGCCCGCAGCCAGCGCGCGGTGCCCTCCGTGCCGGGCCGCGTCTCCAGTGCCGTACCGCCGTCCACGCGCGCGATGCCGGACGAGTTCCGCAGGACGCTCGCCGGCGCGGGAATCACATCAGCCATGTCAGTCCTTCACGCGCCTTCGTTGCAACATACGCAATGACCGTTTTGCTCCGGACAACACCACGGAGGCTATGGACTACACGAGCATGCCCACAAGAGGTCTGCACCACTTCCCGACACGCGAAAGCCCTCGGGATGCGCCGGAGCGCGCCCCGAGGGCTTCAGGAACGTCGGACGGCAGGGGGACTACTTCTTGTCGCCGCCCTTGTCGTCGCCGCCGCTGCCCATGGACTCGTAGATCTCCTTGCACATGGGGCACACGGGGTACTTCTTCGGGTCGCGGCCGGGCACCCACACCTTGCCGCACAGCGCCACGACGGGGGTCCCGTCGAGGGCGCTCGCCATGATCTTGTCCTTCTGGACGTAGTGGGCGAAGCGCTCGTGGTCGCCGTCGCCGTGGGACACCTGTGGCGTCGGCTCTACGAGGGTCCCCGTACCAGTCCCGCGCTCGGGCTCAAGAGTGCTCATACCGCCCAGGGTACTGAAGCGCACAGGCATCAGTTGAGCGAAGGGTCGTCCGGGTATGTGGCCACCATCGCCAGCTCGTTGCGCTGACGGCGCAGCACCTCGCGCCACAGCCGTTCCGGAGCCGGCGAGGAGACGTCGCCGGGCTCGGACTCGACCACGTACCAGGCCCCCTCGACCAGCTCGTCCTCCAGCTGTCCGGGGCCCCAGCCGGCGTACCCGGCGAAGATGCGCAGGGAGCCGAGGGCCGAGGCGAGCAGCTCCGGCGGGGCCTCCAGGTCGACCAGGCCGATCGCGCCGTGCACCCGGCGCCAGCCGAGCGGGGCGCGGTCGCCGTTCGCGCCGCCCGGTATGACCGCGACGCCGAGTGCCGAGTCCAGCGAGACGGGGCCGCCCTGGAAGACCACCCCGGGCTCACCGGCGAGGTCGGCCCAGCCTTCCAGGATGTCCCCCACGTCCACCGGGGTGGGGCGGTTGAGGACGACACCGAGGGAGCCCTCCTCGTCGTGGTCGAGAAGGAGCACCACCGCACGGTCGAAGTTCGGGTCCGCCAGAGCGGGTGTGGCCACGAGCAGCCGCCCTGTGAGCGAGGACACCTCGGTCATGCCAGACATGATCCCGCATATTCGCCGGGTGTGGGGAGCCAATGCGGGGGCAAACAGGGGTGCGCAGCTCAGCGCCCAGGTAGGCGAGGCCCGGCACACGCCCGCCTCCGGTGACCCCATGTGCCCGATAGCGCACGGTTCGTGTTGTCACACAGTTATGACGATCCTTGGCAGTCCTTGGGCTTACGAACGGGGGGTGATCGGCGACTACGCTGTCTCTCCCGGCCCGCGCGCAAACAGTGATCGGCCGCCCCCTGCCCAACTCATCGGAACGCGAGATTCATGACCGTCAACGACGATGTCCTGCTTGTCCACGGCGGAACCCCGCTTGAGGGCGAGATCCGTGTCCGCGGTGCGAAGAACCTCGTACCGAAGGCCATGGTCGCAGCCCTGCTCGGCAGCGGCCCGAGCCGACTGCGCAATGTTCCGGACATCCGTGACGTGCGCGTCGTGCGCGGCCTGCTTCAGCTGCACGGGGTGACGGTCCGTCCCGGCGACGAGCCCGGCGAGCTGATCATGGACCCGACGTACGTCGAGAGCGCCAACGTGGCTGACATCGATGCCCACGCCGGTTCCAGCCGTATCCCGATCCTCTTCTGCGGCCCCCTGCTGCACCGTCTCGGCCACGCGTTCATCCCGGGCCTCGGCGGCTGCGACATCGGCGGCCGGCCGATCGACTTCCACTTCGACGTGCTGCGGCAGTTCGGCGCGACGATCGAGAAGCGGGCCGACGGGCAGTACCTGGAGGCGCCGAAGGGCCTGCGCGGCACGAAGATCCGCCTGCCCTACCCCTCCGTGGGCGCGACCGAGCAGGTGCTGCTGACGGCCGTACTGGCCGAGGGCGTCACCGAGTTGTCCAACGCGGCCGTCGAGCCGGAGATCGAGGACCTCATCTGCGTGCTGCAGAAGATGGGCGCGATCATCGCGATGGACACCGACCGCACGATCCGCATCACCGGTGTGGAGAGCCTCGGCGGCTACACCCACCGCGCCCTCTCCGACCGCCTGGAGGCCGCGTCCTGGGCCTCGGCGGCGCTCGCGACCAACGGCAACATCTACGTCCGCGGCGCCCAGCAGCGCTCGATGATGACGTTCCTGAACACCTACCGGAAGGTGGGCGGCGCCTTCGAGATCGACGACGAGGGCATCCGCTTCTGGCACCCGGGCGGCCAGCTGAAGTCCATCGCGCTGGAGACGGACGTGCACCCCGGTTTCCAGACCGACTGGCAGCAGCCGCTGGTGGTGGCCCTGACGCAGGCCACGGGGCTGTCCATCATCCACGAGACGGTCTACGAGTCCCGGCTGGGCTTCACCTCGGCCCTGAACCAGATGGGCGCCCACATCCAGCTGTACCGCGAGTGCCTGGGCGGCTCCGACTGCCGCTTCGGCCAGCGCAACTTCCTGCACTCCGCGGTGGTGTCGGGCCCGACCAAGCTCCAGGGCGCCGACCTGGTCATCCCCGACCTGCGCGGCGGCTTCTCGTACCTCATCGCCGCCCTGGCGGCCGAGGGCACGTCCCGCGTCCACGGCATCGACCTCATCAACCGCGGCTACGAGAACTTCATGGAGAAGCTCGTGGAACTGGGAGCCAAGGTGGAGCTTCCCGGCAAGGCGCTCGGCTGACCGTCGGCATCTTCGCACCACTCCGGCCCGGGGCAGCACCGCCCCGGCCGGGGGTCCGGGGGTTGCCCCCCGGACAGGCACAGCGTCGCTACGACAATGGGGCGGCCCCTTGGCGAAAGGGGCCGCCCCATTGTCGTTGTCCACGCCCGCTGTGGACGCGCCCCGAAGGGGCGCGGGACTGTGTCGATCTGCGGCTCCGCCGCGTGGGAGCGACCAGCCACAGACAACACTGCCCACGGCGCTCACATCGAACGGCGCTCCCAGTGGACCGGCGCCCGAAGCGGAGCGCTTACTTGCCCTTGGCCGCTTCCTTGAGCTTGCTGCCCGCGGTGACCTTCACGCTGTAGCCGGCGGGGATGTTGATGGGCTCGCCGGTCTGCGGGTTGCGCGCGGTGCGAGCGGCACGGTGGGTGCGCTCGAAGGTCAGGAAGCCGGGGATGGTGACCTTCTCGTCGCCCTTGGAGACGATCTCGCCGACGGTCTCGGCGAACGCGGCCAGCACGGCGTCGGCGTCCTTGCGGGTCACCTCGGCGCGGTCGGCCAGCGCGGCCACCAGCTCACTGCGGTTCATGTTGTTACTCCCGTGTTTTTCTTGCCGTTGGGGTGTGCCACGCGGCGGAGCCGCCCAGGCACTGCGATGCCGATGCGCTCGCGCCCAGGGACGCATCCTGCCCCTACCTGCGGCGGGAAAGCCAATCCGGCACCCGTAGGAGTCGTGAGAACACCCTGGGGAGTCACACGAAAAGCGCCCGCTCGGCGTCACCCTAGAGGGCGCCCGGCATCGGCTGGTTCCACGACGCGCCGGTGCAGGGGCCGTCGTGGTGATCCTCACAGCCCCTGCACAGTACGTCACGAGGTGGCTAGGCCGTCGCGCCCGCCGCCTTCGCGGCCTCGCGCACCGCGCCCGCCACGGCGCCCGCGACCTTGTCGTTGAAGACGCTCGGGATGATGTAGTTCGGGTTCAGCTCGTCCTCGGTCACCACGTCGGCGAGGGCCTGCGCGGCGGCGAGCATCATCTCGGTGTTGACGGTGCGGGACTGGGCGTCCAGCAGGCCGCGGAAGACACCCGGGAAGACCAGCACGTTGTTGATCTGGTTCGGGAAGTCGGAGCGGCCGGTGGCCACGACGGCCGCCGTCTGGCGGGCGATCGCCGGGTCCACCTCGGGGTCGGGGTTCGCGAGCGCGAACACGATGGCGCCGTCGGCCATGGCGGCCACGTCGTCGCCGTCGAGGACGTTCGGGGCCGAGACGCCGATGAAGACGTCGGCGCCGCGCACAGCCTCCTTCAGGGTGCCGGTCAGGCCCTCGGGGTTGGTGTTGTCGGCGATCCAGCGCAGCGCCGAGTCGGCCGGGGCGTCCACCAGGTCGGCGCGGCCGGCGTGCACGACACCGTGGATGTCGGCGACGACGGCGTTCTTCACGCCGGCGGCGAGCAGCAGCTTGAGGATGGCCGTACCGGCCGCGCCGGCGCCGGACATGACGACCCGGATGTTCTCGATGGCCTTGGCCGTGACGCGCAGGGCGTTGGTGAGGGCGGCGAGGACGACGATGGCGGTGCCGTGCTGGTCGTCGTGGAAGACCGGGATGTCGAGGGCCTCGCGCAGGCGGGCCTCGATCTCGAAGCAGCGCGGCGCGGAGATGTCCTCCAGGTTGATGCCGGCGAAGCCCGGGGCGATCGCCTTGACGATCTCCACGATCGCATCGGTGTCCTGGGTGTCCAGGCAGATCGGCCAGGCGTCGATGCCGGCGAAGCGCTTGAAGAGGGCCGCCTTGCCCTCCATGACGGGCAGGGCCGCCTTGGGGCCGATGTTGCCGAGGCCCAGCACGGCGGAGCCGTCCGTCACGACCGCAACGGAGTTGCGCTTGATGGTGAGGCGGCGGGCGTCCTCGGGGTTCTGGGCGATCGCCATGCAGACGCGGGCCACACCCGGCGTGTAGACCATGGACAGGTCGTCACGGTTGCGGATGGGGTGCTTGGACTGCATCTCGATCTTGCCGCCGAGGTGCATCAGGAACGTACGGTCGGAGACCTTGCCGAGAGTGACGCCCTCGATACCGCGCAGCTTCTCGACGATCTCCTCGGCGTGGGCCGTGGAGGTCGCCGCGATGGTGACGTCGATACGGAGCTTCTCGTGCCCGGACGCGGTGACGTCGAGGCCCGTCACCGAGCCTCCGGAGGACTCCACGGCGGTGGTGAGCTGCGAGACGGCCGTTCCGCTCGCGGGCACCTCCAGCCGGATGGTCATCGAGTAGGAGACGCTGGGCGCCGTTGCCATGGCCGACTTCCTCTGCTTTCACCGTGTCGCGAGTTGTGCTGTCCGATCGTCGCACCTACCGCGGAGTACGCGGTAGTCGCCTGGGGTTGCGGACGTTTTGTTCATGAGCGGTGGCCGGTTTCGGAAAACCACTTCCACCATACGAGAAACGATCAGACAAGGAAAGAGGCCCACGTCACATCGGACGTGGGCCTCTCTCATGCTTTATGACACCGACCCGCCATGCTCGCCTCGCGGCAAGTGGTCCCTCGCAGGGACAAAGGTTGGGCCCGGGGGCTTGGATCGGGCCGGTGCCGTACCCAGGCTAACAAACGGATGCCCAGGGCCATTCCTCCTGCGGACAGTTCACAGAAAACTCAGTCCGCCGGTCCCGTCGGTCCCGTCAGTCCCGCAGAAGGTCCGGTACTCCGGCCGCGTCCGGCTCGTCCCGCTCCCCGGAGACCACCGTCAGCTGCTGGGTGGCCCGGGTCAGCGCCACGTACAGCACGCGCAGCCCCGCCGGTGACTCGTCGGCGATCTCCGCGGGAGAGACGACCACGGTCGCGTCGTACTCCAGGCCCTTGGCCTCCAGGCTGCCGAGCGCCACCACCCGGTCGCCGAGCCCGGCCAGCCAGCGCCGGGCCTCCTCGCGCCGGTTCATCGCGACGACCACGCCGACGGTGCCGTCGACGAGGTCCAGCAGCCGCTCGGCCTCGGCCCGCACGGCCGCCCCCAGCGACTCTCCTACGACGGTGAAGCGCGGCTCGACCCCGGTGGACCGCACCGCGCTGGGCGCCTCGGCGCCGGGCATGGCCAGGGCGAGCACCTTGGCGGCCAGCTCGGCGATCTCGGCCGGGTTGCGGTAGTTCACGGTGAGCTGGAAGCGGCGCCGGGGCCGGGTGCCGAGGGCCTCGTCGCGGGCCTCGGCCGCCTCGTCCGGGTCGGACCAGGAGGACTGGGCGGGGTCCCCGACGACCGTCCAGGTGGCGTGCCGGCCACGGCGGCCGACCATCCGCCACTGCATCGGCGTGAGGTCCTGCGCCTCGTCCACGATGACGTGCGCGTACTCGGTGCGCTCCTGCGCGAGCCGCTCGGCCCGCTCGCGCTGCGACTCCTCGCGCACCGGCATCAGCTCCTCCAGCCCGGTGAGGTGGTCCAGCGGGTCGAGCTCGCGCTTCTTCTTCGGGCGGGCCGGGAGGCCGAGGATCGCCTGGAGCTCGTCCAGCAGGGCGATGTCGTGCACGGTGTGCCCGTCCCGCTTCAGCGAGCGGGCGACCCTGCGGACCTCACCGGGGTTGAGGATCCGCCGGGCCCAGCGGCCGAGCCGCTTCTCGTCGGCCATGGCGGCGAGGACTCGCTGCGGGGTCAGCTCGGGCCACCAGGCGTCGAGGAAGGCGAGGAAGGAGTCCTCGGACGCGACGTCCTCGTCGAAGGAGGAGCGCAGTTCGGCGGCCAGCTCCGGGTCGGTGTGCCGGCCGGCCGCGCCGGACCGCGCCCACAGCGCGTCCAGCAGCAGCTTGCGGGCGCGCGGGCGGAGCAGATTCACGGGCGCGGTGCCGCCGAGGGCGGTGCGGCGGACGTGTTCCAGCTCGGCCGCCTCCAGCTCCAGGCGGCGCCCGAAGGCGACGACGCGGAGGCGGGTGGGCGGACCGGTGACCGTCCGCTGCGGCTCGGCGTCCTCGTCACGGCTGGTGGGACCCAGCTCCAGGGCGCCCCGGGCCGCCTTCCGCAGCACCTTCAGCATCCGGTACGAGCCCTTGGCGCGGGCCACGGACGGGGAGTCGTACAGGGTCGCCTCCACGCCGTCGACCAGCGAGCCGATGGCGCGGATGGCGACCTGGCCCTCCTCACCGAGCGAGGGCAGTACGCCCTCGGTGTACGCCACGAGGAGCGGGGTCGGCGAGACGATGAGGATGCCACCGGCGTACCGCCGGCGGTCCTGGTACAGGAGATAGGCGGCCCGGTGCAGCGCGACGGCGGTCTTCCCCGTCCCGGGTCCACCCTCGACGTAGGTGATCGAGGCGGCGGGAGCCCGGATCACCAGGTCCTGCTCGGCCTGGATGGAGGAGACGATGTCCCGCATGGTGTGGGTGCGGGCCTGGCCGAGGGCGGCCATGAGGGCGCCGTCGCCGATGACGGGCAGCTCACGGCCGTCGAGGCGGGCGGTCAGCTCGGGCCGCATCAGATCGTCCTCGACGCCGAGCACGCGCCGCCCCTTGGACCGGATGACCCGGCGCCGTACGACCCGCCCGGGGTCGACCGGGGTGGACCGGTAGAACGGCGCGGCGGCGGGCGCGCGCCAGTCGATGACCAGCGGCGCGTAGTCCTCGTCGAGAACACCGATGCGGCCGATGTGCAGGGTCTCGGCGATGTCGGCGGTGTTGTCGTCCCGCACGGCACCCTCGGCCGGCTCCACCGCCGTGTAGGCCCCGTCGGGCCCCTTCTTCCCGTCCTTGCCGAGAAGAAGATCGATGCGCCCGAAGAGGAAGTCCTCGAACTCGTTGTTGAGCCGGTTGAGATGGATCCCCGCCCGGAAGACCTGCGCGTCACGCTCGGCCAGCGCACCCGGGGTGCCGACCTGGCCGCGCTTGGCCGCGTCGTTCATCAGGAACTCGGCCTCGTGGATCTTCTCCTCCAGCCGCCGGTACACCCGGTCCAGGTGTTCCTGTTCGACGCTGATCTCCCGGTCACGGACGGAATCGTGTGCGCCGTGTACCGAGCCGACCGCGGACTGCTGAACCTGAGCGGCCACCGGGCCCCCTTCTGACGTGCTGGGCAGCCGTCAACCGTACGCGAAGGGGCGCCATGAAAGCTACGGCAGGACAACTCCCCAGGGGCGCGGGGCCGTGTCGATATGCGGCTCCGCCGCGATGGGGGTCCCCGCTGTTCGAGCGAAGCCGAGAACTTGGGGGAGCGAACAACCACGACGGACCCGCCGGCGAGGCACGGCAGGACGCACCCGGATCCGGCACGGGGGGCCTGGGGGCGCAGCCCCCATAAGGCGGCACCCCCTGCCAACAGCACCAATTCCGGCCAAGCCCGCCGCAGGCGCTACGCGTTCACTTGCACCAGCTTCTTGCCCTCGAAGGTGACGACCTCGAAGTGGTCGATCTCGTTCGGCTTGAAGGCCGTGGCGCCGCCGATGTAGAGCGGTTTCTTGGACTCCTCGGTCTGCGCGTCCGGGATGCCGTAGCCCCAGTTCGGGACGGACCACGACGACATGGTCACGCGCTGTCCGTTCTTGGCGACGGCCACCAGGGAGCACTTGAGCGGCCCCTTGACGTTCTTCAGCTCCAGGACGGCCTGGGTGCCCCACTCCTTCTGCTCCATGGCGACGGTCGCGCTGGCCTGGGACGCCGGGTCGGTGGCCGACTTCTTGTCGGGCATGGCGGAGAACGTCGTCTGGGCGGACGAGGCGGTGACCTGCCCGCCGCCGGAGCTGTTGCCGCTGTTGGCGGCGATGGCGGCCAGCGGCCCGGCGATGATCAGCGCGGCGGCCGCGGCGATCATGTAGAAGGAGCGGCGCCGCTTCTGGGCGCGCTTCTCCGCCACCTCGTCGACCAGCTTCTCCACGATCCGCGGGCTGGGCCTGGCGGACAGCGAGTCGCCGATCGCGGGCGTACTGCCGGAGCCCGGCAGATCCGCGAGCGCGGCGAGCATCGGCTCCATCCCGGCCAGCTCGTCCAGCTGCTGGGCGCACCACTCGCAGCCGGCGAGATGCGCCTCGAAAGCGGTTGCCTCGGCGTCATCGAGAATCCCGAGGGCATAGGCGCCGACGGTCTCGTGTTCGCTGGGCACCGAAGAACCTGAACCGGGACTCATGGGCCCAGACATACCCGGACCACCAGGGCCATATCCCTGCATTCCCCCGTAACCGTTGCTCATCACGCCGTCACCCCCCGCTCCTCCAGTGCCAGCTTCATCGATCGCAGGGCGTAGAACACCCGAGAGCGCACCGTGCCGCTGGGAATGCCCAGCGTCTCGGCCGCCTCATTGACCGTACGCCCCTTGAAGTACGTCTCGACGAGGACCTCCCGGTGGGCCGGGGTCAGGTCGTCGAGCGCGTCCGACAGCGTCATCAGCCACAGCGCCTTGTCGATCTCGTCCTCCGCGGGGATGACCTCCAGCGGCGACGGATCGACCTCCTGCGGCCGGGCCTGCCGGCTGCGGTGGCCGTCGATGACGATGCGGCGCGCGACCGTCACCAGCCAGGGGCGTACCGAACCGGTCGCCCGATTGAGCTGACCGGCGTTCTTCCAGGCACGGATGAGCGTTTCCTGTACGACGTCCTCGGCGCGCTGCCGGTCACCGGCGACCAGCCGCAGGACATACGCGAGCAGAGGTCCGGCGTGCTCTCGATACAGCGCACGCATCAGCTCCTCATCTGGTTCCGAGGGCTGTGATGAGGACATGCGATGTCGGGCCCTCGATCCACGTTCATTGGCCACGGCCGCATCCTTGCGCACGCCCACCTCCGGTGTCCGGGGGTTCCCCCAGTCGGTCGCTCGCCCACCCGTACGGAAGTGGGGGCCGACGTGTTCAAACGGAGTTGGCGTTTTTCTTGAGGACGACGGGCCGAGCGGGACATGAGCACACATTCCCACCGCATGATCTTTGCATTTCCGACACATCGGAGGGGGCGGCTTCGGGACGCCCGGGCTGCCCGCGCAGGGCGGCCGGGAAACCCGGTGTTACGCACATCACGCCCGCGTCAGGGCGGCCCGCCGCCGGTGCCGGGCCACCCGCTCCCGGTTCCCGCAGACCTCACTGGAGCACCAGCGCCTGCGCCGCCCCCGGGACGTATCCAGGTACACCAGCGGACAGTTGTCCCCTTCACACTCCCGTACGGCGGCCCGCGCGACGGGATCGGTGAGCAGCTCGACGGCGTCCCGGGCGACGAGGGCGAGGAGCGCGGAGCAGGAGGGCGGGTCGGCCAGCTCCCTGGCGAGCCGGCCGTCCGCACCGCGTACGGCACGGGGAGCCGGGGGCGCGGAACGGGCGAGGCCGTTGACGCGGGCGAGTGCCCGGTCGTACGAGCCGGTGTCCGGGGTTGTGCCGCTGGGCAGCACCAACAGCCGGACGAGCCCCCGGAGTTCCTGGAACCGGACCACCCAGGACCCCTCGGCGTGAGCGAGCGACGTACCGCTCGGCACCAGGCCCACGCCCCCGATCCACGCACCCAACGCCCCGACGCCGTCCAGCCGTTCGCCCGGATGCGAGGTGGCGAGGAGATCGAGACAGATCCGTCCGGCGTCGAATGCCATGTGCCTGTCACCGCCTAGGCAGGAACCGCAGGAACCGTGGGCTCTCCTCCTCACAGTGCCCGCCCGGACGCCGCGCCGGAAGCCCTCAGTCGGCACCAGGTGTCCGGCGCAGGACCAGGGAGACGAACCCCCAGCTGTCCCGGTAGCCGCGCAGCCATTCGGTACGGCGGGCGTGGGCCGTCTCCAGCACCTCCGCGCTGTCCGGATCGTCGGGGTGGTCCAGGGCCCAGGCGGCGAGCGAGCCCCAGCAGGCCCATTCGTAGTCGTCCAGCTCCCGGCGCGTGCTGACGTGCCCGTCGACCGGGATCCATCCGTCGGCGACGACCCGGTCCACGGTGTCCGCCAGGTCGGTGAAGTCCCCGAGCATCTCGACGGCCTCCGGTGACGGCGGACGCTCCCAGAAGCCGTCCCCGACGAGGACACGGCCACCCGGAGCAAGGTGCTCGCGGGCCGCGGCGAGGGTGGGCAGCAGGCCGCCGAAGGCATGCGCGGCCCCGAAGCTGAGGACCACGTCGAACGGCTCCGCGGACACGAACTCCTCGGCCTTCTGGTGGTGCAGGACGAGACGGTCCCGCACCCCGAGCTCGCGCGCCGCCGCGTCCGCCTGGGCCAGGGCGTCCTCGGAGAGGTCCACCCCCTCGGCGTGCACGTCCGGCCGCGTGGCCAGCGCACGCAGGAGCCATTCCCCTTGGCCGCAGCCGAGGTCGAGCACCCGCTCGGTCCCCTTCGGCAGGCCTCGTTCCAGCAGCCGGCGCACGGAGTCGTCGTCGAGCGGGGACTTGACGGGGTGTTCGGCATGAGCGATGCGGGAGATCTGTTCGCGATTCACCGGGGCAGCGTGCCAACGGCAGTGCCCGTGCGCACGTCATTTACGACGGACCCCCGCTTCGGGGGAGACAACTGAGGAAATGAGGCCCTGTGAAGAAATCCGGCAGAGGCCGCAGACGGGCGGTCATAGCCCTCCCCGTCGCGGCGCTGGCCCTGTCCCTTCCCTTCATCGCGTCGCCTTCCGCGGGTGCGTCGACGCGATCGGCGCTCACCGCCCCGGCAACGGCAACGGCCGCGGGCTCGGGCTCGGGCTCGGGCGGTCAGACGATCGAGAAGAACCAGGAAACCCTCGACAAGATCGCCGGCCGCATCACCGAGGGGCTCTCCGAATCGGACCGCGCCAGGATCCCCGGCTTCACCGACATCGAAGTCGACTCCCTCCACAACAGCCTGCGTCTGCACTGGAAGGGCGACCCGCCGCAGCGGGTACGGCGCATCCTCGCCCACCTGCCCGAGGGCGTGCACGCCTCGGTGCTTCCGGCCCGCTACTCCAAGGCCGATCTGCACGCGGCCCGGAACAGGCTTCTTCACGGCGGAAAGCCCGCGGATCTGCGCGTCTCCGGCACGTCGACCCCCCTCCGCATCACCAGCATCGCCCCCGCGGTCGACGGAAGCGGACTGCGGATCGGCTACGACGAAGACCGGGGCGTGGGCAAGAGCGACCGGATGGACCCGCTGGCGTCGGCCGCTCGCCAGGACAGGTCGAGCGAGGTCAAGGCCGCCACCGACCGCCTGACCGGAGTCCGTACCACCGTGGCCTACCAGCCGCTGAGCGTGGACCTCTCCTCCCGGCAGGAGGACGACACCCCGTGGCACGGCGGGGCGGCCCTGCGCAACCCCGGCGGGGGCGTCTGCTCCAGTGCGTTCAGCGTCAAGACCTCCACCGGGCGGTACGAGCTCAGCGCGGCCTACCACTGCGACGGCAGCGGCGGTGTGTGGCACACCTACTGGGGCAACAGACTCATCGGCACCACCGACACCGCCCAGCGGCTCGCGTCGGACGACGCCCTGGGCATCAGCCTGCCGTCCGGACAGTCCGCCGGGCGTCTGTACGACGGTCCGGCGAACGAGACCGACGGGTACTCCAAGCCCGTCTCCGGCTGGGGCCACAACAACGTGGGCGACTACGTCTGCACCGACGGCGCCAACTCGGGTGTGCACTGCGGCGTGCAGATCTCCGCGACGGACATCGGGGTCACCGGAGCGAACGGCGTCTACCGGCCGGACACCGACCTCGCCTATTCCACGTCCCGTACGAAGGACCACATCGCGGCGGCGAACGGCGACAGCGGCGGACCGGTCTTCGCCGGCGTGAACAACTACACCTCCGACGAGGCACGCGGCATGATCACAGCCCTCGACCGCACGGTCACCTGCCCGTCGTCCGAGTACGTCCTCGACAGCGGCGTGCGCACGCCGTGGTGCGTCCAGGGTGTGTACTTCGTACCGATCTTCCAGACCCTGCAGGACATGCACTGGACCCTGGTGACCCAGTGACCGCCGGCTGAACGACCGGTGGGCCGCCGGGCCGGACCGGCGGCCCACCACACATACAGAGGAGCGTGACCATGTCCCACAACGGCCGACGGCGCCTGCGCCCCCGCACGGCATGGGCCGCGGTGGCATCGGCCTGCCTGATCACGGTCGTGGCCGGTTGGGCACTGCGGGATCGCTCGCACACCTACGACACGTCCGTACCGGGCGATGTGCTGATCAGCGCCGACGGACGCACTCTGACCACCCCGGTGATCTGGACCGGCTGCGAGGACGAGCCTCGTCTGGTGGCACACGAATCCGCCCGGACGGTCTCACTGGAGCTGGCGCACCAGCGGCACGCCGGGCTGCCCGAGAACGCCGTATGCGTCGGCAGCGGAGGAGAAGGCGGCCAGCGGCTGCTCACCACGACCCTGGACCGACCGCTCGGCGCCAGGACGCTCTCCGACGCCGTCTCCCACGACACCATCAGCCCCTTCGAGGCCACCCACCTCGCCCACCCCCGCTACCTCCCCAAGGGCTACACACCGTCCGACAGACCTCTCGGACCGGGCGACATCACGACACCCCCGTACCGGCGCACCCGAACGCCCTCATGGACGGTCACCTACCTCCGGAACCCGGGGCAGGGAGGGGGCACAGGCTCCTTGAGCATCACCCAGACCACCGGACGGCTCACCCACAGACCGGGAACCCCGCCGGGTGGATGGTCTCTGACCTGGTACGCCGCCGGATACACCATCAGTGTCCAGGCAGCGGACCGGCAGCTGACCGAGGACGAGTTCCGCGAAGTCGCCGATCACGTCAGCCCGTGATCATCACGAATCCATCACCTCTCCTCCGCACTCCCCACAGATCTGGCGCCGCAGGACTACCGTCGTCGCTCCTGAAACTTCCCAGGGGGGACGAATGACCAGCCCATACATGCCGCCGCCACCCACCCCACCGGTCCGCCCGGCTCCCAAGTGGGCCCGGAAGCGCTACGTACTGCCCGTGATCGGCTTCGCCTTCTTCCTGGGAATCGGCGCGGGCGCCGGCGGTCAGCACAGCGACGGCAACAGCGTGAAAACAGCGGCCAGCCAACCCCGGCCGACCGCGACCGTCACCGCCACCGCCACGGCGACGGCCACCGCGAAGCCCGTACCTGGACCGACCGTGACGAAGACGGTCAAGGCGACGGTGACGGTCACCGCCCAGGCGTCGACCGACAACAGCTCCGGTTCCGGTGACGGCAGCTCAGGCGACACTGGCAGCCAGAGCGCATCCGGCACCTGCTCCATCGTCTCCAACGCGGGGAACTGCTACTCCGCCGGCGAGTTCTGCCGCAACAGCGACCACGGAGCGACGACGACGGACGCCTCCGGCACGAGCATCACGTGCGCCCTCAGCGGGAGCAGGTGGCGCTGGACCTACTCCTGAGCGGTGAGGCAGGCGAACTTCGTCCAGAACGGCTTGGCGGGAAGACGGTGTGACCCAGTGGCCGTTCCTTGAACGCGTCGAGTTCGGCGTCAAGCTCGCCCGGAAGGCGGCGCTCACCCGGTACATGAAGGGCGATTTCAGGTCGCGGCGAAGGCGATATCGATCAGCGGGGACGGCCCGTGCGTCCCGGCGGCGAGGTGTCGATTGCCGGCACTCACCCCTTCCTGCTCGGTACGAGGGGACGGAATGCGGCGAGGGCAGCTTCCCAGTCGGATGCGACCGGGTCTTCCGGGGGGAGGGCGGGACCCAGGTCTTCTGCCGCGCGTAGCACGGCTGAGGCGAGCTCCGGCGCCGTCGTCCGTGCGACGACGCCGCTCCTGCCAGCGACCGACAGGCCGTCTTTGGTCCGTCGCACGACAAGACCGAAGGAGGTGTCGGCACCGGTGAAGCTCAGCACACGGGCGTTGCCCTGGAGAAAGGCACCCAGGCTGTCCAGCAACTGGACGACCGAAAGGTAGATCATCATGCCCTGATCGGGAACGTGGCCGGCCGAGTCGGCCGTGCCGAGGCCCCCGGTGACGGCCATGTCCCCCAGATCGAAACCGCTGGCATCGCCCTGGCCGGGCCGCACGGTGAACTGCACAGTGATCACGGGGTGTGGCCCTTTCCTATCGGTTCACGTCATCCTCTTTTCAAGGTTTGGAAGCTTCACGGCCGCCACCGGATGAGGGCAGGCATGGCAGCGTGATCGGTGCCTTCCATCGTCACGATGACTTCCCTGCCCGTCACGGTTCCGAGCCAGGTCACGAAGGCGCGAACCGGAGCGAAGGTCGCCTTGTCAGCCACGCCAGACGGATCGAACGTGAACTCGATCTCTTCGACATCGAAGAAATAGCAGGTGAACCACACCCCGTCGACGTCGATGGCCAGGCTCGCCGATTCCTCCGGGTCCTGCTCAAGTCGGGACCATACGACAGAGGCGTCCAAGACGCCGCTCTCCGTGGTGCTGGAGAGCGTCCAGGTAAGGACATGGTTCCCCGGGACCACACGCAGCCCGTCGAACATGCGCCGCCAGTCCTCGATCGTGGTGTCGAGGACGCAGGCCGAGGCCGAGGTGTTGGCCTTCTGGAGTTGAGTCATCGCGACGACAGCGTCCGCCAGGGACACGTCTCCGCAATCGTAGGCGCGTGCCGGAGAGCGGACGCGGTCGGCACTCAAGGGACTGCGACCTGCCTCGATCACGCCGACGCAGCCTTGGCCGGCACCGAGCCGAGCAGACTTGACGCAACCGATCGGTTGCCATAATGTCGCAATCAGATGGTTGCTATAACTCTATGGAGGCAGTCATGGCATTCCCTGATCGCATCGAGCGGACCGTCGAGATCGCGCACCCCCCGGCCACGGTGTGGGCGGCGCTCACCACGGCCGAGGGACTGAGCGCCTGGTTCGGCCAGCAGGCCGAGATCGATCTGCGCCCGGGCGGTTCGGCCTGGATGAAGTGGGACGGCGGGCACTTCGCCGACATGCGGGTGGAGCGGGTGGAGGAGCCGACGGTGTTCGGCTACACGTGGCGCGTGCCCGGACTGCCCGAGGACGACCCGCGCCGCACCTACGTGGAGTTCACCCTCGAACCGGTCGCCTCCGGCACCCGGCTGACGGTGGTCGAGACCGGCTTCGCCCAGCTGCCGGACGACACCCGCCGCAAGGAGTACGACGACCACACCGAGGGCTGGGCGCGCGAACTGGGCGAGCTGGTCGACCACCTCGATGTCGCAGCCTGACATCGAGGCGATCGCCGAGCAGGTCTTCGCCGCCCTGGCCGACCCGAGCCGGCGCGCCATCCTGGCCGCGCTCGCTTCGGGCGGCCCGGCCACGGCCACGGACCTGGCCGGCCGGCTGCCGATCACCCGGCAGGCGATCGCCAAACACCTGGCCCTGCTGGCCGAGGCCGGCCTGGTCACGGCCGAACCGGGTGAACGACGCCGGGTGCGGTACCGGCTGAGGTCCGCGCCGATGCGAATAGCCCAGCAGTTCCTGGCCGCGCTGGCGCGTGACTGGGACAGCCCGCTCGACGCGCTGAAAGAC
The DNA here is from genome assembly GCF_027625935.1 of Streptomyces camelliae. Lineage (NCBI taxonomy): Bacteria > Bacillati > Actinomycetota > Actinomycetes > Kitasatosporales > Streptomycetaceae > Streptomyces > Streptomyces camelliae. The sequence goes on along the minus strand of NZ_CP115300.1, from coordinate 5,634,821 downwards.
CACCTCGACGGGCAGGCACGCGGATCCACGTGACGGGATCCGGCGCGGCCGCGCCCACCGCGTAGGGAGAACCGACAGTGAACGCGGAACTCCGCCGGCCGGCCGGGCCGGCGATCGCGCTGGGGGTGACGCTCGGGCTCGCCGCGGCATGCTGGGCAGCCGCGGCCGGGCTGATGCACGGCGTGGACATGGGGACGGCGACCAGCCCCGGCCCATCGAGGTTCTTCGCCGCGACGTGGACGACGATGATGGCGGCGATGATGCTGCCGGGCGCGGCTCCGGCCGTCGCCCGGCACGTCCGCGCGACCGGCGGATTGCGCGCCGCGCTGCCCTTCGCCGGAGGCTACCTGGCCGTCTGGGCGCTGGCGGGTGTCGTGGCGTACGCGCTGGACCGGCCGCACGGATCGCCGGTCGCCGGCGCGGTGGTGATCGCTGCGGGCGTCTACGAACTCACGCCGGTCAAGCGGTACTTCCGCTCGCGCTGCCGCGAGGACACCGGTTCCGGGATCGTCTTCGGGCTGTACTGCACCGGCTCGACCATCGGACTGATGGCGATGCTGCTGGCGCTGGGCGTGATGAGCCTGGTGTGGATGTCGGTGGTCGCCGTCCTCGTCTCCGCCCAGAAGCTGCTGCCCGCGAGGAGCGTGGTCGACGTTCCGCTGGCACTGGCGATCGTCGGGCTCGGACTCGTGATCGTCGTCGAGCCCTCGCTGGTTCCGGGGCTCATGTCACCAGGGATGTAACGACGCGAAGCAAGAGACCAAGAGACGGAGACAGGCCATGACCAGTCACAAGACAGGAACACGCGAGGAGTGGCTCGCCGCGCGGCTGGAACTGCTCGACGCGGAGAAGGAGCTGACCCGGCGCAGCGACGAGCTGGCCCGGCGTCGGCAGGAACTGCCCTGGGTCCGGGTCGACAAGGACTACCGCTTCGAGACCGAGGAGGGTACGGCGTCGCTCGCCGACCTGTTCCAGGGCCGCTCTCAGCTCCTCGTCTACCACTTCATGTTCGGCCCCGACTACACCGCCGGATGCCCGTCCTGCTCGGCGATCGCCGACGGCTTCAACGACACCGTGACCCATCTCGCCCACCACGACGTCATGTTCTGGGCGGTGTCACGTGCCCCGCTCGCCAAGCTCCACGCGTACCGGGAGCGGATGGGCTGGACCTTCCCCTGGGCGTCGTCCCACGGCAGCGACTTCAACTTCGACTTCGGGGTGGCACACACCAAGGAGGAGTGGGAAGCGGGAGTCGTCGCGTACAACTTCGGCGAGCAGGACCTGCGTCCGGCAACGCCCGAGGAGAAGACCTCCCACGACACCTTCAGCGAGTCGATGGTCGGCACGGACTGGGAGACCTACCGCCGAGAGGGCCCCGGCATGAGCGCGTTCGTGCTGGAGGACGGCACGGTCTACCACACCTACTCGTCCTACGCCCGCGGACTGGACGCCCTCTGGGGCATGTACCAATGGCTCGACCGCGCTCCCCTTGGCCGCAACGAGAAGGGCGTGTGGTGGAGGCGGCACGATGAGTACGACGAGGAGTGAGCCAGGCTCCTGACCATCACGACCGACGGCCGCCCACTTCGGGAAAGAGGGTCACCCCTCTTCCCTGAAGTGGGTTTCCGCGTACCGGAGGAAGTCCGCCCAGGTGGAGGGGGTGACGGTGAGGTGGGGGGTGGTGGGGGTTTTGGAGTCGCGGATGTGGATGGTGGTGGCGGTGGGGGCCACTTCCACGCAGTTGGAGGCGTCGGGGCTGCAGCTGGACTTTTTCCAGTGGAGTTCGGGCACGGGTACCTCAGATGCTTTGCGCGATGCGGCGGATCAGGTCACGGGACTCTGCGGGCTTCAGGGCGTTGTCCTCCATGCGGTCGAGAACGAGCCGGTACTTTTCCAACTGGGCTTCGGCATCGAGGAACTCGCAGCCATGGTGGGCATCCAACTGGACGGTGTCGAGCTGCGGCACCGACCCGGCCAGATAGTCGATGGACTGTCCCGTGCCGGGAAAGGAGCCCTTGCCGAACGGGATGACCCGCACGGTCACGTGGTCCAACTCGCTCATCTCCACGAGGTGGTGAAGTTGGGCACGCACAATTTCGGGGCCGCCGTAACCCATGTGCAGCGCGCACTCGTGGATCACCGCCGTGTACGGAGGTGGGTTATCGCGGTGGAGGATTTCTTGCCGCTTGATCCGGTGACTCACCCGGTGCTCGATCTCGTACTGCCGTAGCGCGGGTACCGCCTCCTTGAAGAGGGCACGCGCGTGATCGGTTGTCTGAAGCAGGGCCGGGATGTGGATGACCAGGGCAACACGCAGCGCTGTCGCGTGGTACTCCAGCTCGGCCAAGTCAATCAGGCCGACGGGCAGATAGTCGCGGTAACTGTCCCACCAGCCATGCGCTGGGCGCTGGGTCATCGCGGCAAGGGCATCGACCAGGCCGACATCGCTGCAATCGTAGGCGCGTGCAAGTGAGCGGACACGGTCGGCGCTCAGGGGACTGCGCCCGGTCTCGATCATGCTGACGCGTCCCTGGTTGACGCCGAGCCGGGCGGCGGCGCCAGTGGCTGTGAGGCCTGCTCGCTCACGAAGCTTTCGCAGCTCAGCGCCCAACCGCCGGGAACGCAGGGTGGGATTGCCGCTGGGTGGCACTGGGCCTCCTTCCAGTCACCGACTCGACCCTGGGTGTACCTCACATGAGGTAATCACTGATGAAATTCTCTCGATCCACTGAGAAGTATCTCAGCGCTGCGCTAGCGTACACAGCACACCGCCCAACTCCCCCCACCCCCAAGCCGGAAGCGCACCTCCCCAGGCAAAGCCACCGCCGGTGGAGATGGTTGAGCGAGCCCGAAGTCCCTTCTCTCGTCGGAGGTTTTCATGGGCACCGTATCCCTGCCCGACACCTGGGTGTACGCCCTTCGCCTGCCCCATGATCCCCGCGCGGCACGTGTCGCACGTATGACCGTACGGGCAGTACTCAGCGGACACGGCAGACCCAAAGTCGTCGACGCCGTCGAGCTGTTGGCATCGGAGCTGGTCACGAACGCCTACCGGCACACCAGCGGCCCCGCCTCGCTACGGCTCACCGCTCTCGCCTGCGGGCGGATTCGGGTCGGGGTGTGGGACAGTCACCCGCGCATCCCCGCCCCTTTCGGTGAGCCGCCGTCGGACTTTGTCTCACCCGTCCCGGCGGAAGCCGAACAAGGACGTGGGCTGGGGCTCGTACAGGAATACGCGGACTGCTGGGGTGGCCTCCGCATCGGCGACAGTCGGCTGGACCGGGGCGCGGGGAAGTTGCTGTGGTTCGAGGTGGGCGCGCGGCGGGCCGAAGGGGCACGGCAGGCCTTTGCATGACGACCATGGCACAGCCCTGCTCACTCCGGCGGCCGTTCGCATCGCGCTGGCGCGCATCGCCCCATACCGACTGGGCGAAATGGAACGGCACAAGGAGCAAGCTCTGGGGGCCGCTCTCCAGGACGGAAAGATCGGCCATCTCCAGTACTGGCTCACCTACTGGCAGGCCCAAGTGGAAATCGAGCGGCTCAGGCGTCCGCGTACTTCGCATCCGCCGCCGGATCCAACGCCAGCCGATACCCCCGCTTCACCACCGTCTGGATCAGCTTCGGCGCCCCCAGAGCCGTACGGAGACGAGCCATCGCCGTCTCCACCGCATGCTCATCTCGCCCCGCGCCCGGCAGCGCCCGCAGCAGGTCCGACCTCGGCACCACCCACCCCGGGCGGCGGGCCAGAGCGCGCAGCAGAGACATCCCCGCCGGGGGGACCGGCTTGAGGTCGCCGTCGACCAGGACGGCGTGGCCCCGGATCTCCACCCGGTGTCCGGCGATCGGCAGTGCCCTCGCCCTGCCCGGGAGTTCCTGGCAGAGCAGTTGCACCAGCGGGCCCAGGCGGAAGCGTTCCGGTTGGACCGTGTCCAGGCCGTGCGCCTGCAAGGGCAGTGCCGTCACCGGGCCCACGCAGGCCGGCAGGACGTCGTGGGAGAGGGCCGAGAGCAGCTCCGGCAGCAGGCGCCTGTCCTCCGCCCGCGACAGAAGCGACGCTGCCGCCGGGGCGCTCGTGAAGGTCAGGGCGTCCACCGAGCGTGCCACCGTCGCGTCCAGCAGGCGGTCCAGCGGGGTCGTGTCCTCCGGTGGCATCCAGCGGTACACCGGCACCGGGAGGACCTCCGCTCCACCGGCCCGGAGTGACTCGACGAAGCCCGGCAGGGGCTCGCCGTGCAGTTGCACCGCGATACGGCGGCCCTCCACGCCCTCCTCCAGCAGGCGGTCCAGGACCTCCGCCATGGACTCCGAGGACGGGGACCACTCCTCCGTCAGGCCCGCGGCGCGAATCGCGCCCTTGACCTTCGGGCCCCGCGCCAGCAGTTCCGCCTCGCGGAGCCGGTCGAGCAGCGGGTCGCCCAGGCCCCAGCCCTCCGCCGCCTCCACCCAGCCCCTGAAGCCGATGGCCGTCGTGGCCACGACCACGTCCGGGACCTGGTCGATGATCTCCTTCGTCGAGGCGAGGAGCTCCCCGTCGTCGGCGAGCGGCACGATCCGCAGGGCGGGCGCGTGCAGCACGGCGGCCCCGCGCCGCTGGAGCAGGGCGCCCAGCTCCTCGGCCCGGCGCGCGGCGGTGACGCCCACGGTGAAGCCCGCGAGCGGACCGTGCTCCGGGTGCTGCTCTTCGTCGTACATGGCTCGGCTCTCCTTGCTGACCGGCACGCCCCGTCTGACCGGTATACCGAGCCTGTCAACAGCGCGTGACAGGCTCGGTTCGACTTCATTGCACCGGTGTTACGTCACACTTCCGCGTAGCTGAGCTGCGGCTTTGTCTCCGCAGTCGCCTCCGTTACAGCCTGCCCCGCCGGACGGCGAAGGTATACGGCCCACGTCAGCGCGAAGCAGACGCCGTAGAAGGCGAGGAAGGCGACGAACGCGCCCGTCCCCGAGCCGTAGGAGAGGAAGGACTGGCGGAAGGCCATGTTGATGCCGACGCCGCCCAGCGCGCCCACCGCGCCGATCAGGCCCATCGAGGCACCGGACAGGCGGCGGCCGTAGGACACCGCCTCCTCCCCTTCCAGCCCCTTGGCCAGCGCCTTCGTCTGGAAGATGCCGGGGATCATCTTGTACGTCGAGCCGTTGCCCAGACCGCTCAGGACGAACAGCACCACGAAGACGCTCACGAACAGCGGCAGGGACTTCTGCATGCTCGCGACGACCAGGATCGCCGTCGCCGCCGCCATGCCCACGTAGTTCCACAGCGTGATGCGGGCACCGCCGTAGCGGTCGGCCAGCCAGCCGCCGACCGGGCGGATGAGCGAACCGAGCAGCGGGCCGATGAAGGTGAGGTACGCCGCCTGGAGCGGGGTGCGGCCGAACTGGTTCGTCAGCACCTGGCCGAAGGCGAAGCTGTAGCCGATGAACGAGCCGAACGTGCCGATGTAGAGGAAGGACATGATCCAGGTGTGGGCGTCCTTCGCCGCGTCCTTCGCCGCGCCGGTGTCGTTCTTCACCGACGACAGGTTGTCCATGAACACCGAGGCCAGTACGGCGGCCACCACGATCAGCGGGATGTAGATCCCCAGCAGCAGCCTCGGGCCGCCGTTCGCGCCGATGATCGCCAGCGCCACCAGCTGGATGACCGGCACGCCGATGTTGCCGCCGCCCGCGTTCAGGCCCAGCGCCCAGCCCTTCTTCTTCAGCGGGAAGAAGGCGTTGATGTTGGTCATGGAGGAGGCGAAGTTGCCGCCGCCGATGCCCGCGAGGAGACCGATCAGCAGGAACGTGTTGAAGGACGTGCCCGGCTTCATCACCGCGTACGCGGCCACCGTCGGCACCAGCAGCAGGCTCGCCGAGATGATCGTCCAGTTACGGCCGCCGAACACCGCCACCGCGAAGGTGTACGGGACCCGGACCACGGCGCCGACCAGCGTGACCATCGAGGTCAGCAGGAACTTGTCGGCGGGGGTCAGGCCGTACTTCGGGCCCATGAAGAGGACCAGGACGGACCACAGGGTCCAGACCGAGAAGCCGATGTGCTCCGACAGCACCGAGAACCACAGGTTGCGGCGGGCGATCTTCTCACCGGTCGCCTTCCAGAATCCCTCGTCCTCCGGATCCCACTGCTCGATCCAGCGGCCACTGCGACGGGGTACGGCTGGGGCTGTCATCACGCCTCCACGGGGCTCCGGCTGCTCGGTCTGCCTAGGTCATACGGCGGTCCGCTATACGACTGACTGAGGCCGAAGGTAGGGAGGGCGCGTTTCCGCGCTGTGGCTGTGGGTGACCGGGAAGGAACTTTGCTCTCACTCACGGGGAGGCGGACCCGTGAGGGGAGCCGGGACCGCCTCAGGACGCGATGCGGTACCGGTGCTCCGGCCGGCCCGTCGCCCCGTAGCGCAGGATCAGGCGGACCGTTCCTTCCTTGACGAGGTAGGAGAGGTAGCGCTGGGCCGTGGCCCGGGAGACCCCGGTCAGTTCGGCGGCCTCGGCGGCGGACAGATCGCGGTGGGCGGTGCGCAGCGTCTGCTGGACCAGGGCGAGCGTGGGCGCCGAGTGCCCCTTGGCCGGGACCCGGGGCACGGCGGGCGGCCGTACCGCGCTGAACAGGGCGTCCACATCGGCCTGTTCGGTCTCCGTGGTCTCCCCGAGGGTGTCGACGCGGTGCTGGAGCTCGCGGTACGCGGTGAGCCGTTCCGCCAGGTCGGCGGCGCCGAAGGGCTTGACCAGATAGCCGACCGCGCCGAGCTTCATGGCGGTGCGGACCGAGGCGATGTCCCGGTCCGCCGTGATCACGAAGGCGTCGGGGCGGGCGCCACCCGCGTCCCCGGTGAGCCGGCGCAGCACGTCCAGTCCGCTGCCGTCGGGCAGGAAGATGTCGAGCAGCAGCAGGTCGGGGCGCAGGTCGTGCACCGCCTGGAGAGCGTCGGCCACGCTCGCCGCCTCGCCCACCACCTCGTACCCCCGGACCCGGGACACGTAGTCGCAGTGGATGTGGCTGACCCGGAAGTCGTCGTCCACGACCAGGGTGCGGATCATCAGCGGTCACCTCCTCCCACAGACAGCGTCTTCCTTCCCCCGGTCGTCACAGGATCCGGCAGGGGCAGTCGTACGGTGAAGACCGCGCCCGGCCCCTCGCTGACGGTGATCGTGCCGCCGTGCCGCGACACCAGGCGGTGGACCAGGGCCAGGCCCAGGCCGCGCCGGGCGGTGCCCCGGTCGGGGCGGGTCGACCAGCCGTCCTCGAAGATCGAGTCCCGGGCGCCGGGCGGGACACCGGGGCCGGTGTCGGCCACCCGTACGGTCGTCGCCTGCTCGTCCTCGGTGAGCGTGAGCCGTACCGCGCGTCCGCCCGCCGGGGGCGGTCCGTCGCCCGCCGCGTCGATCGCGTTGTCCAGCAGATTGCCGACGATCGTCAGCAGCCGGGGCAGATGCGGCGGGTCCTCGCCCAGCGCCGAGCCGGTGTCCAGCTCGACCCACACCCCGCGCTCGGCGGCCACCGTCGTCTTGGCCACGACCAGACCGACCATCAGCGGGTTGCCGATCCGCTTGCGCACGGACTCGGTGAGCGCCTGCCCGGCGCCAGCTGACTCCACGGCCACCTCGTACGCGTCGTCGTACGCCCCGATGTCCAGCAGCCCGGCGAGCGTGTGCATCCGGTTGGTGAACTCGTGCTGCTGTGCTCGAAGGGCGTCCGTCAGACCGCGTACGGAGTCCAGCTCCCGCAGGAGCCCGACCAGTTCGGTGCGGTCCCGGACGGTCACCACCGCGCCCAGCTCCCGCCCGTGCAGGGTCACCGGCATCCGGTTGACGACCAGGCAGTGCTCGTCGGTCAGCACGCTGATGTCGGTGCCGGTCAGGGTGCCGTCCAGGGCCCGGCGCAGCCGTCCGTCGGGCAGGACCTGGTCGAGGGTGCTGCCGAGCGCGGTGCCGAGGCCGAGCAGTCGGCGCGCCTCGTCGTTCACCACGCTGATCCTGCCGTCCGGGTTGAAGGCGATGACGCCCTCGCGGATGCCGTGCAGCATCGCCTCACGGTCCTGCAGCAGCCCGGCGATCTCCTCCAGCTCAAGCCCGAACGTGGTCCGCTTCAGCCGCCCGGCCAGCAGGAACGCGGCCACCGAACCGATTGCGGTGGCGATCGCCGTATACAGGGCGAAGGTGGGCAGCTCGCGCCAGAGCTCGCCGAGGACGTCGTTCTCCGGCATGCCCACCGACACCTCGCCGACCAGTTCGCCCGTCGGCCCGTACAGCGGGACCCTGCCGTTGGCGGACCGCCCGGTGGCGCCCTGGTCGGTGCCGACGTGCGGCCGGCCGTCCCGCGCCACGACCGGCTCGGTCACCGGCGAACCGATCAGCCGCGGGATGGGGTGCGAGTGGCGGATTCCGTTCAGGTCGATGACCACGACGTACGACGCCCCCGACGACTGCCGGATGCGCTCGGCGACGGCCTGCACCACGGCGCCTCCCCCGTCGTCCTGCATGGCCCGCCGGATCTGCGGGTCGGCGGCCGTCGTCTTGGCGATGGCGACGGCCCGCTCCTCGTAGGTGCGGTCGAGCGCCGAGCGCTGTGCGAAGGCGAACAGGACGAAGCCGATGAGGCCCGTGAGCGCCAGGATGGCGAGCTGGCTGACGAGGATCCGCGCGGACAGTCTCCCCTTTCCGCCGCGCCCGATCCGTATGCGGATGGGAGTCACAGGTGCCTCTTCGCCCCTGTTCCGATCGGTGCCGGGCCGGCCCTGACGCCGGACCCGTGTTGGCGCGATTGTGCCCGATGGCCGGAATTCTGCCCACCCCCGTTTCACTGAGCAGAACGAGCAGAACCCCGGTTTACGCGGCTTTCGCGGGATACCTCGGAAACAGCGACGTAACACCGGGTGGCCTCTAGCGTCTGCCTTCACCCGCTCCCGACGAGGTGCGGAACTCGACCCGACGAGGTGTGGAACCCGCCCCTCAAGGCGTGGAAGGAGACGGCCCCCCATGGCTTCGCGAAACGATGTCGCGAAGAGCCCGATCACCGGCACGGCAACCGCAGGCGCAGCAGCGCGTGAGGATGCGCGCGTCGAGATCTCCGGGCTCACCAAGCGATTCATGACCCCTGCCGGTGAGGTGTTCACGGCGCTGCAAGACGTGTCGTTCACTGTGGAGCCCGGCCAGTTCTGCGCGGTGGTCGGACCCACCGGCTGCGGCAAGTCGACCACCCTGAGCATGGTCTCCGGGCTCGACCGGCCCAGCGAGGGCTCGGTGAAGGTCGGCGGCCGCGAGGTGGACGGCATCACCGACGGCGTCAGCTTCATGTTCCAGGCCGACGCGCTGCTGCCCTGGAAGACCGTCCTCGGCAATGTGCTGATGGGCCCGATCTTCCGTGGCGTGCCCAAGCAGCAGGCGCAGGCCTCGGCCCGGGACTGGCTGCGCCGGGTCGGCCTCTCCGGGTTCGAGGACCGCTATCCGCACCAGCTCTCCGGCGGTATGCGCAAGCGCGTGGCGATGGCCGCGGCGCTGATCAACGAACCCAAGATCCTGATCATGGACGAGCCGTTCGGCGCCCTGGACGTGCAGACCAAGGCGATCATGTCGACCGAGCTGCTGGGCCTGTGGGAGCAGATCCGGCCGTCCGTCATCTTCATCACCCACGACCTCGACGAGGCCGTGGCGCTCGCCGACCGGGTCGTCGTGATGACCTCCAGCCCCGGTTCGGTCAAGGCGGTCTTCGACATCGACCTGCCCCGCCCCCGCGGCTCCGTGCAGGAGATCCGCTTCCAGCCCCGCTTCATCGAACTCCAGCACCAGATCTGGGACACGCTGCGCGAAGAGGTCGAGCGCGCGTACGCACGCACGGCAGGAGAGAAGGCATGAGCACGACCACCGCTTCCGCCGCGCAGGTCAAAGACGGCGGGCAGAGCTCGGCGGCCGCCGCCGCCAAGCGGGCCGTCCGGCGACGCGTCGCCTCGGTGTGGGCGGGCCGCGTGGGCCTCGCGGTCATCATCATCGGCGGCTGGCAGGCCTTCACCACGTGGGGCATCGTCGACAAGTTCTTCTTCGGACAGCCGTCGGGCATCTGGAAGCGGCTGATCGAGCTCTTCCAGAACGGCACCGAGACCGGCTCCTTCTACTCGAACATCTGGACCACCATCCAGGAGGCGCTCGTCGGCTTCGCCATCGGCACCGTCGCAGGCGTCGTTCTCGGCGTCGCCCTCGGACAGAGCCGCTTCCTCTCCGATGTGCTCGGCCCCTACATCAAGATCGTCAACGCGATCCCGCGCATCGTCCTCGGCTCGATCTTCATCGTCGCCTTCGGTATCGGTCTGACGCCGAAGATCCTGCTCGCCGCCGTGCTGGTGTTCTTCATCGTCTTCTTCAACGCCTTCCAGGGCGTCCGCGAGGTCGACCGGAACGTCCTCGCCAACGCCAAGGTGCTCGGCGCCTCCAGGCTGCAGATCACCCAGCACGTCATCGTGCCCTCCGCGCTGACCTGGATCATCGCCAGCCTGCACAGCGCGTTCGGCTTCGCCATCGTCGGCGCGCTCGTCGGCGAGGTGCTCGGCGCGCAGAAGGGCCTCGGTCTGGTCATCAAGACCGCGCAGGACCAGTTCGACCCCAACGGCGTGTTCGCCACGATGCTCGTCATCGCGGTCATCGTGCTCGGCGCGGAGTGGCTGATCAGCAAGCTCGAACACCGGCTGCTGTCCTGGCGCCCGCCGACCCCGTCCGAGGCCAACAGCCTCTGATCCCCGCCCCTTTCACCACCCCCTCCCCCCTCCCCTCCCCGCGTCCCCCTCGCGTCCCCCTCGCATGTCCGAAAGGAAAGAGCCGCCATGCTGAAGAGAGCCCTCACCGCATCGCTCGTCACCGTCCTGTCCCTCGGCGCGGCCACCGCGTGTTCCAGCAGCTCCGGCAGCTCCGGTTCGAGCGGCTCCGGCGGCACCCCGACCGTCAAGCTGATGGTCGGCGGCATCGACAAGCAGATCTACCTGCCCTTCCAGCTCGCGCAGCAGCTCGGCTTCTACAAGAAGTACGGCGTCAACGTCGAGCTCAGCACCGAGCAGAACGGCGGTATCGGCGCCGAGGATGCCATGATCTCGGGGCAGGTCGACATGGCGGGCGCCTGGTACAACCACACGATCGAGTTCCAGACGAAGGGCAAGGCGGTCGACGACGTCGTCCAGCTCTCCGGCGCCCCGGGCGAGCGCGAGATGTGCAGCTCGAAATCGGGCGTCCACTCGGCCGCCGACTTCAAGGGCAAGACCCTCGGCGTGACCGACCTGGGCTCGGGCACCGACGTCCTCACCCAGCTCATGGCCGCCAAGAAGGGCGTCACGGTGGGCCAGTTCCACCGCATCGGGGTCGGCGCGGGTTCCACCGCCCTCGCCTCCCTGCAGAACGGCAAGATCGACTGCGTCATGACGACGCAGCCGACGGTCGCCGCGATCGAGAAGAAGGGCATCGGCACCTCCGCGATCGACCTGGCCACCACGGAGGGTGCCACGGCGGCGCTGGGCGGCGCCTTCCCGGGGGCCAGCGTGCTCGCCCGCAGCGAGTGGGTGAACTCGCACAAGGACGCGACGCAGAAGGTCGTCGACGCGCTCGTCGCCACCATGCACTGGATCAACACGCACACCGCGGCCGACATCGCCGACAAGCTGCCGCAGTCGTTCGTGCAGAACCAGCTGGTGACCAAGGACGACTACATCAAGGCCCTGACCCAGGACAAGGGTCAGTTCCTCCCGGACGGCATCATGCCGGCCGGCGGCCCGAAGACCGCGCTGGCGATGGAGCAGCTGGTCGGCAACGTGAAGGGTTCGGTGGACCTCAGCAAGACGTTCACCAACGACTTCGCGATCCAGGCCAACAAGCTGGAGGGCTTCAAGACCACCACGACCCCGGCCGGGGCCAACGGCTGACGGATCGGCACATAGGAAAGCAGGGGCTTCTGGTGGACAGGTACCGTCCACCAGAAGCCCCTTTTCACGCCGGAACATTCTCGGCGCCGGTCAGAAATACCGGCCGGAAATGCCGGTCAGAAGTACAGGTAAACCCCGCCCGAGCTGTTGCCGCTCCAGTCACGGCTGGAACCGATGACCTCCAGCACCTTCTTGTACTGGCTCGGGTAGAGGAAGATGTGCGTGTTCGGGCCGTCGGTGAGGCTTCCCTTGGCCGAGGCGCGCTTCACCTGCTCGTTGCCGCTCTTGTCGACGTAGACGACTTCCACGTACGAGTATTCACAACCGGGAGCCGAACCGAAGGAGTCGGCGACGAAGACGTAACCGCCGTAGGTGGAGCTGTAGCGGCTGCCCCCGCTCGTGGTGTCGATGCACTTCTTGTAGGTGGACTGGTGCGTCTGGGTCGGGTAGTGGACGCCGCCCGACGCGAAGGCGGAGGTCGCCGCCAGCGTGACCGCGGCACCGGCCGTGCCGACGACCGTGAGCGCACGCTTGATGTTCTTGAGCATGGAAGTCTTCCCCTCGTTTCGGTGCAGGGAGCCGGGAGCGGGATTCGGCCATGTACAGGCGCTTCTCGGCCCTGCTGGCGAGATCATGACAGTCCGGCAGAGTGCCAGGAAGCCCTTTCCTTGAAGGCTTGAGCAACATCTGAGGTGGCTCAGGCGCCCGCTCTCATCGCCTCGCTGTCGACCCCTGGAAGCCACCCCTGCGCAGGCCGCCGCAGCCACCCCTGCGCCCGGGAGATCTCCGTCGCCGCCCGCCGCAGCGCGGCAAGGCCGGGGTGGGCCAGCCCCTTGCGCCAGACCAAGGAGACGGGCGAGAGGGGGACCGGGTCCACCAGCGGGCGCAGCACCGTGCGGGGCAGGGGCGGGAAGTCGACCACGGCCAGGATCGGATGGCCGTTCTTGCCCATGATCCGCTCGAACTCCTCGTCCCCGACGGCCAGCGGCAGGGGCGGGGCGAGCCGGATGCCGTGCTCCGCGAAGAGGCGGGACGCCAGGTCGGTCCACTCCGGGGTGCGCGGGTTGCCGGCACCGGCGTACACCGTCTCCCCGGCCAGCGCGGACACCGGCAACGGCGCCTCGGGCAGCGCGGCCAGGAGGTGGTCCTCGGGGAGGATCACGGCCATCGGCTCATAGCGCAGCGGCTGCTGGGAGAGCCCCGACCGCAGTGCCGGGTCCAGGCCGGCGAACCGGCCGAAGGAGACGTCCAGCCGGCCGGCGAGAATGAGCTCGGCCGCCCCGGTCAGACCGCTCTCGTAGCGGGCCATCAGCTCGCAGTCGGGGGCGAGTTCCCGGGCCCGGTGCAGCACCCGGCGGCCGGTGACCAGGCCCGGCGAGTTGAGGTCCACCAGCAGCGGGCGGGCCTGCCTGAAGACGGCCAACAGCTCGTCCTGCGCCGCGAGGACCCGGCGGGCGTACGGCAGCAGGCGCTCGCCGTCGGCCGTCAGCGTCACCTGCCGGGTGGACCGCAGGAACAGCTCGGCGCCCAACTCCCGCTCCAGCCGCCGTACATCACGGCTGAGCGCCTGCTGGGCGACGTACAGCCGGGCGGCGGCCCGGGTGAAGTGCAGTTCCTCGGCGACGGCGACGAAGGCGCGCAGGAGTCTCGGCTCTATGTCGGCGGGCAGGGCGGGCATGACGGGGAATTTACAACACGGGTGCGTGAATCGGCGCCGAGCAGGTGTTGGACCCCTTGATCCCCTCCGGGCGAGGGTGGATCCATGCCCCCTCTCATATCCGCACCGGCGCGGCAGAACGCCTACCGCCGGCTCTTCTCCTTCCCCGGTACCCGTGCCTTCACCAGCGGCAATCTGCTCGCCCGGCTGCCCATGGGCATGTTCAGCGTGAGCGCCGTCGTGATGATCGCCGGGTCCCGGGGCTCGTACGCCCTCGCCGGCGCCGTCACCGCGACCGGGCTCGCGGCGACCGGACTCGCCGGGCCGTGGATCGCCCGCCTGATCGACCGGTACGGGCAGGCCCGGATCGCCGTGCCGGCCACGCTCGTCTCCGTGCTCGGCAGCCTCGCGCTGCTGCTGTGCGTGCGCTACGACGCCCCCGACTGGACCCTGTTCGCCGCCTACGCCGCGACCGCGACCACCCCCAACATCGGCGGGCTGTCCCGCGCCCGCTGGGCCCATCTGCTGCGCGACGACCCGGGCGCGCTGCACACCGCCAACTCCTTCGAGCAGGCCGCCGACGAGCTGTGCTTCATGCTCGGCCCGGTGCTCGCGTCCTTCCTGACCGGCACGTTCTTCCCGGAGGCGGGCACCCTCACCGGGGCGGCGCTGCTGCTCGCCGGGATGCTGCTGTTCACCGCGCAGCGCGCCACCGAGCCGCCGGTGCGGGCCGTCCGCTCCACCAGGGCGCCGCTGCGCAGCCCGGGGATCCCGCCCCTGCTGGCCTGCTTCGTCGCGACCGGCGCGGTGTTCGGCTCGATGGAGGTCGGCACGATCGCCTACGCCGACGCGCACGGTCATCGCGCGGCAGCCGGCGCCGTGCTCGCACTCCAGGCTGCGGGCTCCTGCGGGGCGGGCCTGGTGTTCGGCGCGCGGAAGCCGGCCGGGGTGCGGCTGGGCCACTGTCTGGCCGGGATGGCCGTCCTGATGACGCTGCCGTGGGCGGCCGCCGGAGTGGCCGGTTCGCTGCCGGCGCTCGCCGGCGCGCTGCTGGTCGCGGGCATGGCGACCGCGCCGACGATGGTGACGGCGATGACCCTGGTACAGCGGCGCACCCCCGCCGACCGGCTCAACGAGGGCATGAGCCTGGTGGTGACCGGGCTGCTCACCGGCATCGCCTGCGGCTCGGCGGCGGGCGGCTGGGCCGCCCAGCACCTCTCCCCCGCCACCGCCCTCGCCGTCCCGGCCGCCGCGGCCACGCTCGCGCTGCTCATCCACGCCTCGTCGACGCGGCTCAGTCGAACCGCTTGCATCGATTCCTGACAGATCTGTTGACCCCCGCCCAGCGCCCGCCTACGGTCCTGCGTCGAAGCGCTTCGACATCACGAATCAACGGATTCGACTCCCCCGGAGGCACTGGATGTTGACGGCACGAAGGCGACGGGCGGCGGCTGCCGCGGTGGTGGTGGCCGGATCCCTGCTGCTGGCCTCCTGCGGCGGCTCGGGCAGCGGCTCCGGCGACGGCAAGACCCTCCGGCTCTGGCACTACGAGGGCCCCGACAGCGCGATGGGCGTGGCCTGGAACGAGGCCATCAGGGTGTTCGAGGCCCAGCACCCGGGCGTGAAGGTGAAGTTCGAGGAGAAGGGCTTCGAGCAGATCCAGAAGACCGCGCCGATGGTCCTCAACTCCTCCGACGCCCCCGACGTCATGGAGTACAACAAGGGCAACGCGACCGCCGGCCTGCTCTCCAAGCAGGGCCTGCTGACCGACCTGACGGCGGAGGCCGCCAAGCGCGGCTGGGACAAGAAGATCCCGGCGGGCGTCCGGACGACCAGCATGTACGACACGAACGGCGTGATGGGCTCCGGCACGTGGTACGGCGTGCCCGACTACGGCGAGTACACGATGGTCTTCTACAACAAGGACCTCTTCAAGAAGTACGGCATCGCCGAGCCGAAGACCTTCGACCAACTCACCGCCGCCATGGATCAGTTCGTGGCCAAGGGCGTGACCCCGCTCGCCGACTCGGGCGCCGAGTACATGGCCCAGCAGTACCTCTACCAGCTCGCCCTGTCCAAGGCCGACCGCGCATGGGTCGACTCCTACGAGCTCTACAAGGGCAGGACCGACTTCCACGACGCCGCCTGGACCTACGCCGCGACCACCTTCGCCGACTGGGTGAAGAAGGGCTACCTCGCCAAGACCGCCACCAGCGCCAAGGCCGAGGACGCGGGCGTGTCCTGGATCCAGGGCAAGGCGCCGATCCTGTTCTCCGGCAGCTGGTGGTACGGCCGCTTCCAGACCGAGGCGAAGTTCGACTGGGACACCACCCTGTGGCCCGGCTCCGACCTCACCCTCGGCTCCGGCGGCAATCTGTGGGTCGTTCCCAAGGGCGCCAGGAACAAGCAACTCGCCTACGACTTCATCGACATCACCCTGTCGAAGGAGATCCAGACCCTGCTCGGCAACAAGGGCGGCATCCCCGTGGCCGCCGCCGCGGACACCATCGCCGACCCCAAGTCCAAGGCCCTGATCGCGAACTTCAACACCCTCACCGCCCGCGACGGCCTCGCCTTCTACCCCGACTGGCCGGTGCCCGGCTTCTACGACACCCTCGTCTCCGAGACCCAGAGGCTGCTGACCGGCAGCGAGAAACCGGACGCCTACCTGGACCATCTCCAGAAGGCGTACGACCAGGGCGTACCCAAGCGATGAAGGCCCCCCGCGACTCCTACACCCTGTTCCTCCTCCCCGGCGCCCTCGCCTTCCTGGCCGTCGTCGTAGTGCCGTTCCTGATGAACACCGGGCTCGGCTTCACCGACTGGCAGGGCGTGGGCAGCCCGCACTGGTCCGGGCTCGCCAACTACCGTCAGCTCGCGCACGATTCCGAGTTCTGGGCGTCGTTCCGGCACAGCCTGTTCATGGTCGTCGCCATGGCCGTCGTACCGACCGCTCTCGGACTCGTGCTGGCCGCCGCCCTGACCGACTATGTCGGCAAGCACTTCGGCACCCGCCTGGCGTCGATCCTGCGCGCCTGCTTCTACCTTCCGCAGGTGCTGCCGGTCGCGGTCGCCGGCATCGTCTGGAGCTGGATCCTGGCCCCCGACGACGGCACCCTGAACGCACTGCTGAAGGCCGTCGGGCTGGGTTCCTGGCAGCAGGACTGGCTGGGCGACCCGGACCTCGCGCTGTACACCGTCATGGGCGTGCTGGTCTGGGTGCAGCTCGGTTTTCCGCTGGTGGTGTTCATGGCGGGCCTCGGCCGGATCGACCCGCAGCTGTACGAGGCGGCCGAGCTGGACGGCGCCGGCTGGTGGCGGCGCTTCGCGCACATCACGCTGCCGGGGATCCGGCCGGAGATCTACGTCGTGCTGACCTGGTGCACGATCGCCGCGCTGAAGGTGTTCGGCGCGGTGTATGTGCTCACCAAGGGCGGTCCGGGCGGCGCGACGGACGTTCCGTCGTACTTCTCCTTCACCACGTTCTTCGAGAAGACCCAGGTCGGCTACGGCGCCGCGATCTCCACCGTGCTGACCGTGATCATCCTGGCCCTGGCCCTCATCGGCCTGAAGCTGCAGAGCCGTGCGGAGGAGGCATGACCGCCCTGCGCCGCTACCCGGTGCTGATCGCCCTCTGCCTCGCCGCCCTGTTCATGATCGTGCCGTTCGCCATCGTCGTGGTCAACGCGGTCAAGTCCCCGGCCGAATACTCCCAGCACGGCCCGCTCAGCCTGCCCCACGGCCTGTACACCAAAGGGCTGACGGACTTCTGGCAGCGCGTCGACTACGGGCAGAAGCTGCTCAACTCCGTGCTGATCAGCGGCTCGGTGGCGCTCCTGGCCACTGTCCTGTCGGTGCTGAACGCCTACGCGATCGGCATCGGCCGGGTCCGGGGCCGCACCTGGGTGCTGGCCTTCTTCGTCCTCGCGAACATGCTGCCGCAGGAGGCGCTGGTCTACCCGCTGTACTACCTCAGCAAGCAGGCCGGCCTGTACGACACCCGGCTCAGCGTGATCATCGTGTTCACGGTGCTCCACTCCGCGTTCGGCACGTACCTGCTCTCCTCCGTCCTCGGCCAGTTCCCCCGGGAGATCATCGAGGCGGCCCGGATCGACGGGGCCGGCACATGGCAGGTGCTGTGGCGGATCGTCGTGCCGGTCAGCCGCCCGACCCTCGGGGTGCTGCTGGTCTTCTTCTTCATCTGGACCTGGAACGAGTTCCTGCTGCCGCTGGTCATGCTCGTCTCCAACGACAACCAGACCGTCTCCGTCGCCCTCGGCGTCCTCCAGGGCCAGCGGCTGATGGACGCCACCATGACCAACGCGGCCGCCCTGCTGGGCGTGCTCCCCGCGGTCGTGTTCTTCCTGGTCTTCCAGCGGACGCTCACCCGGGGGATCGCGGCGGGGGCGGTGAAGTAGCGCATGACAAAGGCCCCGCCGCGCGGAGCGACGGGGCCTGTGCCCACATGGGGTATCCCCGGAGGGATTGGTGGAGATGGCGGGAATCGAACCCGCGTCCAACGGTGCGGAATCAGGGCTTCTCCGTGTGCAGTTCGCTGCGCTTTTCTCAGCCCCGGCGATCACGCGAACAAGTCGCCGACAGGCTCAGTCACTGTTTGGTTTCCCTTTTCACCCCGTGACCGGGATCAAGGTTTAGTTCCCTAGCTGATGCCAGGATCCGGGTCGGGAACAGCCCCGGGCTGACACTTCGCAAGTCGCTACTTAGGCAGCGAGGGCGAAGGAATCGCGCTTGGTGTTGGCGATTATTTTTTTCGGCCTGTGGTTTACGAGATCATGGCCGCTTCCTCGACACGCTTCCCCTGCTTCGACAGCCGCTGTCGAAACCGATCATCCCCATGTTGATTTTTCAAACCCTCCGGAGAGGGTGCGTGTGCACTCTCTGTGGAGTGCGATGCCATCGTACGGTAACAACGCAGGTCGGTGCCAGCGTATTCCCACCGCCGCCGCTAGGCCCGCTGCCTGCGCCGGGCCGCCGACATCGCCCGGTCCGCCTCGCGCCGGTCCTGCTTCTCCCGCAGGGTCTGCCGCTTGTCGTACTCCTTCTTGCCCTTCGCCAGCGCGATCTCGATCTTGGCGCGGCCGTCCTTGAAGTACAGGGCGAGGGGCACGATCGTGTGACCCGTCTCCTGGGACTTGGACTCCAGCTTCTCGATCTCCGCGCGGTGCAGCAGCAGCTTGCGCTTGCGGCGGGCGCTGTGGTTGGTCCAGGTGCCCTGGCTGTACTCGGGGACGTGCACGTTGTGCAGCCACGCCTCGTGGCCGTCGAGCTGCACGAACCCGTCGACCAGCGAGGCCCGCCCCTGGCGCAGCGACTTCACCTCGGTGCCCATGAGGACCAGACCGGCCTCGTAGGTGTCGAGGATGTGGTAGTCGTGCCGCGCCTTCTTGTTCTGCGCGATCAGCTTGCGCCCTTTTTCCTTAGCCATAGTGCCGACCATTTTCGCACCACGGAGGGGGTGTGCGTACAGCCGATTAACGTGAGGCCACCAGTGGGGCTAAGAGGAAGCACCGAGGCCGGTGAGGACCGTCTCGGCCCGCCGGAGGGCGTCGTCCCCCGGGCCCGCCTCCAGGTCCGGGGTGATGCCCTGGCCGTCGACCGCGTGGCCGGAGGGGGTGCGGTAGTGGCCGACGGTCAGCTCGGCCACCGAGCCGTCGGGCAGCCTGGTCGGCATCTGGATGGAGCCCTTGCCGAAGGTGCGGGAGCCGATCACCACCGCGCGGCCCCGGTCCTGGAGGGCGCCGGTGAGCATCTCGGCCGCGCTCATCGTGCCGCCGTCGACCAGGGCGACCAGGGGCCGGGCGGTGTCGCCGCCGGGGTCGGCGTGCAGGGAGCGCGGGGCGCCGTCGACGTCGTACGTGGCGACCAGGCCGCCGTCGAGGAAGGCGGAGGAGGTCTCCACGGCCTCGGTGACCAGGCCGCCGGAGTTGCCCCGCAGGTCGAGGATGATCCCGCCGTCGGCCGGGACCTCACGCACCGCCGCGCGGACGGCGTCGCCGGAGCCCTTGGTGAACGCGGCGATCTTGATGACGGTGACCCCGCCGGGCAGCTTGCGCACGGTCACCGAGTCGGTGGACAGGCTGGCCCGGCGCAGTTTCCGCGTCCACGCGCGCGTGCCGCGCTGAAGGCCCAGCGTGACGGTCGTACCGGCGGCCGCGTCGTCGGCGTCGCCGCGCAGTAAGGAGACGACGTCGGTGACCGGGCGGCCGTCGACCTTGCTGCCGTCGACACTGGTCAGCCGGTCGCCCTCGCGGATGCCGGCCTGGGCGGCGGGCGAGTCGGGCTGGACCCTGGTCACCTCGATCCGGCCGTCCTGCTCGCGGCTCGCCCACAGGCCGACACCGGTGTACCTGCCGTCGAGGGCGTCCTGGAACTCCTGGTACGCGCCCTCGGAGTACACCGCGGCCCAGCGGTCGCCGCTGCGGCTGACGGCCCGCTCGGCGGCCTCCATCGGGGACTTGCCGTCGGCCATCGCGTCGGCGGCGGCCTTCTGGACGTCCTCGTGCGGGGTGGTGGCCTCGCCCGCCGGGCGGAACGCGGCCTTCCGGGTGGGCTGGCCGGTCTGGCCGGTCTCCGGGAAGGAGCCGGTGGCGGCGCCGGCGACCAGGACGCCGGCGAAGACCAATGTCAGGGCGGCCCCGCGGCGGATGCGGCGGGGCGGACAGAGCAGGTCTCGGCACAGTTCTCGGCCTGACATGGCGGTGAGTCTAGGACAACGCGAAGGGCCGCACGGGCGGTTGCCCGTACGGCCCCTCTTGGCATGCGTCACACCTTCAGATACTTGCGCAGGGCGAAGAAAGCCGCCAGCGCCGGCATCAGCACGCTCGTCGCGAGGATCAGCGGCAGCTTGGTGAGCACCGCGTCCCAGCCGACGAAGTTGATGAGCTGCAGCTTGTGGGCGAGGTCCATGCCGTGGTCGATGGTGAAGTACCGGCCGACCACCAGGGCCACACAGGCGAGACCGCCGCCGATGAGTCCGGCGACCGCGGCCTCCGCGATGAACGGCGCCTGGATGTAGAAGCCCGATGCACCGACCAGGCGCATGATGCCGGTCTCACGCCGGCGGCTGAACGCCGAGACGCGCACCGTGTTGACGATCAGCAGCAGCGCGACGATCAGCATCATCGCCATCACACCGAGCGCGCCGCGGTTCATCAGGTTCAGCAGCTGGAACAGGTTGTCCAGGATGCCCTTCTGGTCCTGCACCGACTGCACGCCGTCACGCCCGTTGAAGGCGCTCGCGATGACCTGGTACTTCTGCGGGTCCTTCAGCTTGATCCGGTACGACTCCTGCATCTGGTCCGGCGTCAGCGAGCTGGCCAGCGGGGAGTTGCCGAACTGCTCCTTGTAGTGCTTGTAGGCCTCGTCCTGCGATTCGTACGACACCTTCTCGACGACCGGCATCTTCTGCAGGTCGGCGAGGATCTGCTTCTTCTGGTCATCGGTGACCGCGCCCTTGGCGCAGTTGGCGTCCGACTCGGCATCGTGCTTGTTGCACAGGAAGATCGAGACGTTGACCTTGTCGTACCAGTAGCCCTTCATGGTGGACACCTGATCGCTCATCAGCAGCGAGCCGCCGAAGAGGGCCAGGGAGAGGGCGACGGAGACGATGACGGCGAAGGTCATCGTCAGATTGCGGCGGAGACCGACACCGATCTCCGACAGGACGAACTGGGCGCGCATGGCGTCTGGTCAAGCCTTTCGGTCGTGGACGTGGTCAGTGCTGGTAGCCGTAGACGCCACGGGCCTGGTCGCGGACGAGGCGGCCCTTCTCCAGCTCGATGACGCGCTTGCGCATCTGGTCCACGATGTTCTGGTCGTGCGTCGCCATGATGACCGTGGTGCCCGTCCGGTTGATGCGGTCGAGCAGCTTCATGATGCCGACGGAGGTCTGCGGGTCGAGGTTGCCGGTGGGCTCGTCGGCGATGAGCAGCTTGGGCCGGTTGACGAAGGCCCGCGCGATGGCCACGCGCTGCTGCTCACCACCGGACAGCTCGCCGGGCATACGGTCTTCCTTGCCGCCGAGCCCGACGAGGTCGAGCACCTGCGGCACGGACTTGCGGGTCTCGCCGCGGGACTTGCCGATGACCTCCTGGGCGAAGGCCACGTTCTCCGCGACGGTCTTGTTCGGCAGCAGCCGGAAGTCCTGGAAGACGGTCCCCAGCTGGCGGCGCATCTGCGGCACCTTCCAGTTGGAGAGGCGCGCGAGGTCCTTGCCCAGCACGTGCACCTGTCCGTGGCTGCACCGCTCCTCGCGGAGGATGAGCCGCAGGAAGGTGGACTTTCCGGAGCCGGAGGATCCCACGAGGAAGACGAACTCGCCCTTCTCCACCTCCAGGGAGACATCCCTGAGTGCGGGGCGGGTCTGCTTGGGGTAGACCTTGGAGACGTTGTCGAATCGGATCACGGATGCACCACGGGTCGCCGGGGGTAGATGAGCGTGACCATACGCGAACCGGGTGCGCAAGTGCAGGCGCAGGTAGAGCTTGGGCAAGACTTGTACGTTTTTGTACCGGGCGCTGTTTCCGTCTCCGCCTCCCTCACCGCCTCCGCCCCGCCTCCGTCCCGCTCTCCCGGGGCCCCGCGCACGGCTTGCGTGAACCTGGCACAGTGGTGGGGGGAACGTTCTCGTTCCCGTGAGCGTTCTAGTAGTGATGGCCGGTGCAAGGAGGGCGAGCGCATGACGTACGACCGGTTGGTGTGCGCGAACTGTGCGGCGCCCGTGAGCGAGGGCCGGTGCCCGGTGTGCCGTGCCAACCGCGAGCGACTGCAGCACGAGGGTTTCCTCGGCGGGGTGAACCCGATGGCGCTGATCGCGCTGCTGGCGGTGCTGATCGCCGCGGTGGCGCTGCTGGCGCACCAGACCGCATAGCGCGCGGCGCGGCGGCGGACAGGCCGCGAGAACGCCGTAGAGACGGCTGAGGGCCCGGAGCGCCAAGCTCCGGGCCCTCGGTGTCACAGCGTACGTGCGCTGCGTGACCGTGGGGTCACGGTCAGGCGGCGGCGCCGCCCCGGCCGTTCACCAGGCGCGGCAGCACGCGGAAGCCGATGCCGCCGGCGATCATCGTCGCGGCGCCGATGACCAGGAACGCGGTCTGGCCGGCACCGGTCTCGGCGAGCTGCTTGTCGCCGCCCTGGGCCTTGTTGTTGTTGTCGGAGGAGCCCGTGTCGGTCAGGGTCGAGGAACCGGCGTCCTGGGTGGTCTTGCCGCTGCCGCCCTGCGGGTTGTCGTTGTTGCCGCCGGTGGTGGAGCCGCCGGTGCTGCCCGAGCCGCCCGAGGTGCTGGAGCCGCCGGTGCCGTTACCGCCGGAGTTGCCGTTACCGCCGGAGTTGCCGTTACCGCCGGAGTTGCCGTTGCCACCGGTGGTGCTGGAGCCACCGTCCGTGGAGGAGCCACCAGTCGTGGTCGAGCCACCAGTCGTGGTGGAGCCACCGGTCGTGGTCGAACCACCGGTCGTGGTCGAACCACCGGTCGTGGTCGAACCACCGGTCGTGGTCGAGCCACCGGTCGTGGTCGAACCGCCGTCGGTGGTGCCACCGGTCGTGGTCGTGGAGCCGCCGTCAGAGGTGCCACCGATGGTGACGGTGCCGCCGATGCCACCATCGGTGGTGCTGGAGCCGCCGGTCGTGGTGGAGCCACCGTCGGTCGTGGTCGAGCCGCCGGTCGTGGTGGAGCCACCGTCGGTCGTGGTCGAACCGCCGTCCGTGGTGGAGCCACCGTCGGTCGTGGAGCCGCCGTCGGTCGTGCCGCCGTCGGTGCAGACGGCGACCGGGCAGCCGCCGTCGGTGCCGCCGTCGTCGGTGTTCGTGTGCGCGCCCAGGCTGATCGGACCCGCCTGGACGTTGAGGTCCAGGGCGGAGGCCGCGCCGGCGGCCGTCAGGGACGCACCGGCCGCGATCACGGCGCCCGCGGCTATCCGCGCGACCCGGATCCGCGTCTTCTTCGTCATATGGTTGCTACCCCCAGTAGCTGTTCGTCAATGAGGCGGCGCGTGGGGCGTTGCCGTGATCGACGGGAGGCAGCCGGTGACGAAGTCCGCGTCAACTCATTCCCCCGGTTCACATGCGCCCCGCAAGTACGCATGCCGCGTGCAACCCTTCCCATTTTTCAAAGCAACGTCAAGGTCATTGCGGGCGCATTGTCCATTGGGGGTGTTTTTGCGGGCGCTTGGCAGCTGTAATTGTGATGTAAAACCCAGACATAACGACAACTGCCGCCTCATGGGCGGCAGTTGTCATGTCGACAAAGTTACTTCTCCTGCTGCTTGCGCCAGCGAATACCGGCCTCCAGGAACCCTTCGATCTCACCGTTGAACACGGCCTCCGGGTTGCCGACCTCGTACTCGGTGCGCAGGTCCTTGACCATCTGGTAGGGGTGCAGGACGTACGAACGCATCTGGTTGCCCCAGGAGTTGCCGCCGTCGCCCTTGAGGGCGTCCATCTTGGCCTGCTCCTCCTGGCGGCGCCGCTCCAGCAGCTTCGCCTGGAGGACGTTCATCGCCGTGGCCTTGTTCTGGATCTGCGAGCGCTCGTTCTGGCAGGAGACCACGATGCCGGTCGGGAGGTGCGTGATGCGGACCGCGGAGTCGGTCGTGTTGACGCCCTGACCGCCGGGCCCGGAGGACCGGTAGACGTCGATCCGCAGCTCGCTCTCGTCGATCTCGACGTGGTCGGACTGCTCGACGACCGGCAGCACCTCGACACCCGCGAAGGAGGTCTGGCGGCGGCCCTGGTTGTCGTAGGGGGAAATGCGGACGAGCCGGTGCGTGCCCTGCTCGACGGAGAGGGTGCCGTAGGCGTACGGCGCCTGGACGGCGAAGGTGGTCGACTTGATGCCGGCCTCTTCGGCGTACGACGTCTCGATCAGCTCGGTCTTGTAGCCGTGCTGCTCGGCCCAGCGCAGGTACATGCGCTGGAGCTTCTCGGCGAAGTCGGCGGCGTCGACACCGCCGGCCTCCGCGCGGATGTTGACGAGCGCCTCACGGGAGTCGTACTCGCCGGACAGGAGGGTACGCACCTCCATCTCGTCCAGCGCCTTCTTGACGGAGGCCAGCTCGGACTCGGCCTCGGCACGGGTGTCCGGGTCGTCCTCCTCCTCGGCCATCTCGAAGAGGACGGCGAGATCATCGATCCGACCGCGCAGTGCCTCCGCCTTCCTGACCTCGGCCTGGAGGTGGGAGAGCCTGCTGGTGATCTTCTGCGCCTCGTCCGGGTTGTCCCACAGGGACGGCGCGGCCGCCTGCTCCTCAAGCACGGCGATATCTGCCCTCAGCTTGTCGAGGTCCAGGACGGCCTCGATCGACTCCATGGTCGAGGAGAGGGACTTCAGCTCTTCGGATACATCGACGACTGCCACGGTTCCAGCGTAACGGCTGTTGCAAGCGACCTGGCCCGTGCAGCACCCGGCACTGCGGTCACCGCCCTGGGGGCTCCGCCCCCAGACCCTCGGCTTGCCCACCGTCCCACCCGGCTCGGCCAGGCTGGGAGGGTGCCCTCTCGGCTGACAGATACGGGTGGGCGGATGGGAAATGGGGGTACAGGGGGCGGAGCCCCCTGGGTGGGTCAGGGTGCCGATGTGCTGTGGGTGTCCTGGGCCGGCTTGTCGTCGCCGCCGGAAGACGCCACGTACGCGCCGACGCCCACGACGGCCGCCAGCACCGCCCCGGCCACTCCCAGAGTCACCCTGCGCCGCCGGACCACCGCCCGGTGCCTCGCCGAGCCCGGCCGGGGCGCACCGGTGGCCCGGGGAGCGCGCGCGGTGCCGTGCGCGCCGCCCGCCAGCTCGTCCGGCCCCGGCACCCGCATCGAGGTGTGGGTGTCCCGGTTGGAGTCCGGCTTGGCGCCCGGAACCAGCGACACCGCGCCCCGGCGCCGTACCGGCTCGGCGGGCTCGGCCGCCGGCTCCTGCGCGGGCTCCTCGGTCTGGTCCGGCTCGTCCACGTCCAGCGGCGGCATCCCGGTGAGCGACGGCAGCTGCTCGCGCAGCCGCGCCGCCAGCTCCGAGGCGCGCAGCCGGGAGGCGGGCGCCTTGGCCAGGCACTGCACCAGCAGCTGCCACAGCTCCTCGGGGATGCCGGGGAGGGGAACGACCGTCTCCGTGACGTGGCGGCGGAGGACCGCGCCGGGGTGGCCTCCGCCGAACGGGGTGAAGCCCGCCAGCAGCTCGTACAGGACCGTCGCGAGGGCGTAGATGTCGACGGATGCGCGCGGGGGCAGGCCCTCGACGATCTCCGGGGCCAGATAGTCCGGGGTGCCGATGATCTTCGTGGCCTTCGTCCGTCTCGGCGAATCGATCAGCTTGGCGACGCCGAAGTCGGTGAGCAGCGCCGGGTGGGAGCCGCCGGGGCCGAGCGGGCCCTGCATGTCGAGGAGCACGTTCTCGGGCTTGACGTCCCGGTGGACGACACCGGCCGCGTGGGCCGCCGCGAGCGCGTCGGCGACGTCGGCGACGATCGCCACGGCCGCCTCCGGGGCGAGCCGGCGCTCGCGGTCCAGCCGGGTGCGCAGATCGGTGCCGCGCACCAGGTCCATGACCAGGGCCAGGTCGTTGCCGTCGACCACGAGGTCGCGCACGGTGACGATGTGCGGATGCTCCAGGCCGAGCAGCGCGGTGCGCTCCTGGACGAAGCGTCCGACGAGCTCCTGGTCGGAGGCGAGGTCCTCGCGCAGCATCTTGATGGCGACGGGCCCGTCCGGCCCCTCGCCCAGCCACACCGTGCCGGCGCTGCCCCGACCCAGGATCTGGTTCGCGGTGTACCGGCTGCCGATCTTCCGTGCCAAGACTGCTCCTACAGGCGCGCGTTGTCGCGTGGTGCCGACAAAACTACGCGCCTGACGAGCCAACCTTCACCGCGGAGACGGAAATCACCCGTCAGATGTCGACAAATCCGCAAACTCGCGGTCCGGTTACGGGCGTTCCGGGATCAGTTGCCCGAGGAGCCGCCCAGATCCTTGACCCAGCTGCTGACCTGGCCGACCCAGTGGCTCACCTCGTGCCAGTAGCTGCGGCCCTGGCCGATCCAGGTGTGCAGCGGGGTCAGCTCGTAGATCAGCCAGCTCGCCACGACCAGGATGACGAGCGTGAACAGACAGCCCTTCAGGCAGCCGAGCCCCGGAATCTTCATCGGGTTGGCGCTGCGCTGCCGGGGCGCACGCGGCTCGCGCGGCTCACGCGCGGGACGCTGCGGCTGCTGGGGCTGTTGCGGTTGCTGCGGCGGGGCGTACTGCTGGGGCTGCTGCTGCGGCGCGTAGCCGTACCCCTGCTGGTAGCCCTGCTGCCGGCCGCGCGGCTGCGGCTGCTGGGTGCGGGGCTGCGGGGCCGGGCGCGGCTGCTGCTGGGGGCGGGCGACCTGGCGCTGCGGGCGGTGGCGCAGCGGGTCGTCCTCCGGGGCCAGGTACTGGACCTGCGTCTGCTCGTTGCGGTCGCGGGCCGCGCGCAGCTGGGTCTGCCAGGGGTGCGGCTGCTCGGGCTGCTGCCCCTGCGGGCCGGTGTTGGGCAGGAGCGCCGTCGGGTCGGCGGCGCCCGTGTTCGGCAGTACGGCGGTGGGGTCGGCGGCGCCGGCCGGGCCGCCGGTGTGCGGCAGCACGCTCGTCGCCGCGCTCGGGTCGTACGACGGCTGCGGCGCGTTCGTCGGCAGCACCTGGGTGGGGTCGGCGGCGCCGGGCACGCCCGGTACGGCCGTCGGGGCCGGGTCGGGGGCGAGCAGCGCGCCCACGCCCTCGGCGGCGGCGATCTGCGCGGCGTTCGCGTGCACGCCGATGCCCTCGGCGACGACGCGCAGCCCGCGCGCGAGGCTCTCGGCGCTCGGCCGCTCGTCGGGGTTCTTGCGCAGGCAGCGCTCTATGACCGTCCACAGCGGGTCCGGCACGGTGGAGGGGCGGCGCGGCTCGGCGCTCAGGTGCTGGTGCAGGACTTCCAGGGCTGTGCTGCCGGAGAACGGCGGGCGGCCGGTGACCAGCTCGTACAGCAGGATGCCGGCGCCGTAGATGTCGACCGCGGAGGTCTGCGGGCGGCCCTCGGCGGACTCCGGCGCCACGTACGCCGGCGTGCCGACGAACTCGCTGGTGCGGGTCAGGCCCGGGGAGTCGGCGAGGCGGGCGATGCCGAAGTCGGTCAGCATCGGGTGCATCTGGCCGTTGTACTGCGCGAGCAGCACGTTGGCGGGCTTCAGGTCGCGGTGGACGACCCCGTCGGCGTGGCTCGCGGCGAGGGCGTCGGCGATCTGGGCCGTCATCAGGGCGGCGGCGACCGGGGTGAGCGGGCCGTACTCGCGCAGATAGCGGTGCAGGTCGGGGCCGTCGACGAGATCCATGACCAGCGCCAGCAGATCGCCCTCGACGACCAGGTCGCGGACCCGGACGATGTTGGGGTGGGTGAGCCGGAGCAGTACGGAGCGCTCGCGCAGGAAGCGCATCACGATGTCCGGGTCGCTCGCCAGCTCCTCCTTGAGGACCTTGATCGCGAGCGTCTCTCCGGGCTGGCCGGCCACGGCCGCCTCGGCGCCCGCGGTCTCACGCTGGCGGGCACGCCAGACGGTGCCTGTGGCGCCGCGTCCGAGCGGCTCCTCAAGCAGGTACTTGCTGCCGACTGGCCGCACGTCACGCGCTCCCTGCTGCTTGCTGATGCTTGCTTGCCTGCATTCCGGTTGTCGTTCCGGTTGTCCGACCCACTGTAGTGCCGCCCTCCTGGGCACCACATGTTCGACAGAAAGACGCTGCCGTCGGTTCGTCGGTTGCCGCAGAGCGGACGTGACCGATCTCAAGTGATCGTCGGGGGACCGGTGGTCAGGCACTTTTGGGGGCAGAGCCGACCAATCAAGATCACTTGTTACCGGGTGCCGGGCGCTGTGTCAGTGGCAGGTGCGAGGATGCCTCCAGTACTGGCCGACGTGCTCGTGTTGGGGTGGGGATGCAGATCCGGCTGACCGTCGTAGACCCGCTGGGCCCGTCCCCGCAGCGGGGTCGCGCCGCGAGCCGCGACGTGCTGGTCACGGCGCCCACGGGCACGGACCTGGCCGCGGTCGCGTCCGCGCTGGCCGGGGCGGTCACCGGGGAGGGCCGGGACACCGGTGGCGCGGCCGTCGTCCTCTACGCCGGCGCCGACCGTCTGGACCCGCGCCGCTGCACCCTCGGCGAGCCCCCGCTGATCGACGGCGCCGTGCTCTCCCTGGGCGCCCCCGCGGCCCCCGAGCCGCATCCCGAGCTGGACGACGCGCCGACCCAGCTGCACGTCGTCGCGGGGCCGGACGCGGGCGGGGTCCATCTGCTGCACGGCGGCCGGATCAGCGTGGGCCGCTCCGCCGACGCGGACGTGCCGCTGGACGACCCCGACGTCTCCCGGCTGCACTGCGCGGTCACGGTCGGCACCGACGGCCGCGTCTCGGTCGCCGACCTGGGCTCCACGAACGGTACGACGCTCGACGGCGTGCGGGTCGGGGAGCGGCCGGTGCGGGTCCCTGCCGGGGGGCTGCTGCGGATCGGTGAGTCCGCGCTGCGGGTGACGCCGGCCGGGGGGCCGGGGGCGCGGGTGCGGGGGGTGCCGGACGGGGAGGGGTGCGTTCGGGTCGGCCTGGCCGGGGGGTCCGGGGACCGGCCTTCGACCGGCTCCGGTTTCCCACCCGCACCACCCGTGCGGGTTTCGTCGCCGGGTGGTGCGGGCGGCCCCGGTGGGGGGCAAGCGCCGGCGGCGGGTGTGGGTGTGGGCGCTGGTACGGGTCTGGGTGCAGGTGTGGGCGCTGGTACGGGTCTGGGTGCGGGTGGTTTGCCGGGTGCCGGTGGGGCGTCGGGTGCGGGGCGGCCTGGTGGGGGTCGAGCGGCTTCGGCGGGGGGCGATACGGCGTCGGGTGCTGGTGGGCCTGGTTCGGCGGGTGCGGGCGGTCTTTCGGGTGCCGGTGGGGCGTCGGCCGGGGGTGGCCCTGGTTCGGCGGGTGCGGGTGCCTTGTCGGGTGCCGGTGGGTCTGGTCGGGGTGGAGGGACTTCGGCGGATGCGGGTGCGCGGTCGGGGGGCGGGGGCGCTGGTCGGGGGCAAGCGTCGGCGGCTGCCGGTGGGGTGTCCGGTGGTGGCCCTCGTGGGAGTGGAACGACGGCTGGTGCCGGTGGCTTCGGTGCGGGGCAAGGGTCGTCCGCGGGTGGCTTCGACGGGGGTCAGGAGCATCAGCGGGCGGAGTCGGCTCTCGTGCCCGGGCAAGGTGGGGCGCCGCGGATCGAGAGCGCGTCCGGTGCGGGATCTCGTACCGGTGCCGGTACCAGTGGGGACACGCACGCGGGGCGGTTCGGAGTCGGCGGCGATCTGCCGCAGGGTGCCCGGCGGCGCGGCCTCGGAAGGTGGGCGCGACGGCTGGCCGGCGGGCGGTCGGAGCAGACCGGCGGCGAGGAGTCGTACGGCGCCCAGGTGACCCGCTCCCCCGGTGCCGTTCCGGCGGCCGGTGCCCCGCCGCAGCCCGAGGCCTGGCCGGATCCCGCCGCCCTGCTGCTGACGGCACTGGGCCCCGGACCCCGGCTGTGGGAGCGCGGGCCGGGACACCCGGAGGCGCTGACCGTGCGACTCGGCACGGCCGACCGGAGCGCGCCGGACGGCTCGGGTCTGGTTCCCGCCGTGCCGGTGACGGCGGCGCTGCGCGAGGCGGGCTCGCTGGGCCTGGCCGGCCCGCGCCCCCGGCTGTCCGGGCTGGCCCGCGCGGTGCTGGCCCAGCTCGCCGCGCTGCACTCCCCCGACCTGCTGGAGATCGTGCTGATCAGCGCCGACCGCTCCCGCCCGGTGGCGGAGCGCACCGCCGAGTGGTCCTGGCTGGGCTGGCTCCCCCATGTCCGGCCCGGCCACGGCCAGGACTGCCGCCTGCTGCTGGCCTACGACCGCGAACAGGCGGCGGCCCGCACGGAGGAACTGCTCCGCCGGCTGGACGACCACGCGGCGACGGCCAGAACCACGGCCCACCCCACCGGCACCCCGGCGCCCGGCACCGGCGTACCGTCCAGCGCGGCCACGCCCGGCACCCTCCCGAACGCCCTCGCCCAAGGCTCGCTCCCGGGCACCCGCGCCGCAGCCGGCACCGCAGCCGTGCCGGGCGGCTCCGCCACGCCCGGCACCACGAGCCGCCCCACCGCGGCCGGCACGCCTGCCGCCCCTGCCTGGGACACCGCGCCGGAGACGCAAGGCTTCACCGCCTCCGGGTCGTCCTCGGACGCGCCGGGCCGGTCCGCCCACGGCTCACCCGCCGGATCCCGTGACCTGTCGGACCACGCCCCGGCCGACCGCCGTATGCCGGGCAACTCCACACCCGGCCTGCTGCCCGCACAGCCCACAGCCTCCGGCCACCCGGGCACACCCGCCCAGGGAGCGGTATCCGGCCACTCCGGCGCTCCCGCACACGGACACGCCCCGGATGCCTCGGCCGGCGCACCCACCCAGGGAACCGCCGCCGGACACCCCACTACCCCGACCGCCTCCACCCACGGCACGTACTCCACTGCCACCCCCCACCACCCCCCGGCCGACCCCACCGGCCCCACCGGACGCATCCCCCAGCCCGCGGCCGACTCGGCCCGCACCCGTCGCCCCTCCTGGGCCAAGGACACCGCCGAAGCCCCGGGCACCGGTGGCTTCACCGGGCCCTACACGATCGTCGTCGTGGACGGTGATCCCGGCGGAGCCGCCCTGCAGGAGGCTCTCGCGCGGCTCGCCGTGGCCGGGCCGCGGGTCGGGGTGCATGTCGTGTCTCTCGCCGAGACCGAGACCGCGTCGGCCGGCTCCGCCGTGGCGGTGGCGTACGAGGCCGCCTGCGCGGTGACGCCGACGTTCCGGCACTGCGGTGCCGTGGCGCTGCTCGGCGGGGATGTCGCCACCGGGCTGCATGTGATGCGGGTGGCGCCCAGCGGGCCCGTCGGACCCGGTGTACTCGCGGGCGTGGACGCGGTGTCCGGCGCCTGGGCGGAGCGGTTCGCGCGGGCGCTGGCGCCGCTGCGGCCGGACGGCCCGGTCGCCGGGTCGCACGCGCGCGTGGCCACGCCGTTGCCCCAGTCGGCCCGGCTGCTGGACGAGTTGGGGCTGGCCCGGGCCACCCCGGCGTCGCTGATGGCGCGCTGGGCGGACGCGGCGGACGACACCCAGGCGCTCGGCGGCCGGGCGCGTGCGGTGCTCGGTGCCGGACCGCGCGGGCCACTCACCGCCGACCTGGTGGCCGACGGGCCCCATCTGCTGATCGAGGGACCGGCCGGCAGCGGCCGTACGGAGCTGCTGCGGGCGGTGGTGGCCTCGCTGGCCGCCGCCGAGCGGCCGGACCGGCTCGGCATCGTGCTGATCGACGGGCGGGACGGGGTCGGGACGGGCGCCGGACGCGGTGAGGGGCTGCGGGTGTGTACCGACATACCGCACGTGACCACCCACCTCATCGCCAACGACCCCGTACGGATGCGGGAGTTCGCCCAGTCGCTGGCCGCCGAGCTGAAGCGGCGCGCGGAGCTGCTGGGCCGGTCGGACTTCGCCGAGTGGCATGCGGGACGCGCGCTGTCGGGCCGTATCGTCGCGCAGCGCACGTCCTCCTCCGCCGCCACCTCTGCCTCCGCCTCCTCGGGGGACATAGAGGCGCCGCCCAGTTCCACCCTTCGGCTGCGGCCGGGCGCCGCAGCGCGTCAACGGGCCGAGGCCATACCGCCGTTGCCCCGGCTCGTGGTGGTCGTCGACGATCTGGACGCGCTGGTCACGCCCGCGCTCGGCTCGCCCGGCCGGCCCGCCGCGGGCTCGGTGATGCGGGCGCTGGAGGCGGTGGCCCGGGAGGGTGCGCGGCTCGGCGTGCATCTGGTGGCGGCGGCCGGGACGGGGGGTCGTACGGCGGAGACGGAGCCCGCGCGCCGGGCCACGCTGCGGGTCGCGCTGGTCGCCCCGGCGTCCGGGCCGGACGAACCGGCTCCGGGGCGCGGACAGTTGGCGTACGCGGACGGCCGGGTCACCGGTTTCCAGGCGGGCCGGGTGACGGGCCGTATCCCGCGGACCGCGACCCAGCGGCCGACGGTCGTGCCGCTGGACTGGGCACGGATGGGCGACCCGCCGGCCCGCCGGCCGGTGCGGGAGCTGGGCAACGGTCCGACCGACCTGGCCCTGCTGGCGAGCGCGGTGGAGCGGGCGGCCCGGGAGGTGTCGGCGGCACGGGTGCCGTCCCTCCTCTGAACGGCCCCTCTGCTCCGCCCCGCCCCGCCGATCCGAGGTCGATCCGCACCCGTACGCATACACTCACGGTCACGAGCCGGTCACGATGGGCACGTAGAGGCCGCAGGGGCTCTTGCCCGTCCTGAGCGGCCCGGCGTAGACCGGAGCGCACGGGACAGCCGACGAACGGGGAAGTGATGCGCATTCACAGCAGCAGCACCATCCGGCCACACAGGACCGTCACCACACTCGCCGCCCTGCTCACGGGGGCCCTCGCGCTCTCCGCGTGCTCCAGCAGCGACAACAAGAGCGGCAAGGACACAACGGACAGCGGTACCCCCGCCAGTACCCCCACCAGTTCCACCGTCAGTCTGCCGAAACTGAACGGCACCACCCTGGAGATCGCCGCCGTCTGGACCGGCCAGGAGCAGGCGAACTTCAAGCAGGTGCTGGCCGAGTTCGAGAAGCGGACCGGCGCGAAGGTCACCTTCGTACCCGCCCAGGACCCGATCATCAACTTCCTCGGTTCGAAGATCGCGGGCGGCCAGCCGCCGGACGTGGCGATGCTGCCGCAGCCCGGTGCCATCAAGCAGGCGGTGCGGCAGAAGTGGGCCAAGCCGCTCGGCCCCGAGGCGCTGGCGGAGTTGCAGAAGAACTACTCGCAGGGCTGGCAGGACAT
Source organism: Streptomyces camelliae (assembly GCF_027625935.1). Classification (NCBI taxonomy): domain Bacteria; kingdom Bacillati; phylum Actinomycetota; class Actinomycetes; order Kitasatosporales; family Streptomycetaceae; genus Streptomyces; species Streptomyces camelliae. Next base: position 5,601,429 of record NZ_CP115300.1, on the reverse strand, counting down.
CGGGAAGGTCGACGGCAAGCAGTACGGCGTCTACTACAAGGCCGCCAACAAGTCGCTGATCTGGTACAACGCCAAGGTCTTCGAGAACGCGGGCGCCAAGGAGCCGAAGACCTGGAAGGACCTGCTGACCAGCGCGCAGGCGGTGTACGACTCCGGTGTCACCCCGTTCTCGGTGCCGGGCGCGGACGGCTGGCCGCTGACGGACTGGTTCGAGAACGTGTATCTGTCCCAGGCCGGCCCGGAGAAGTACGACCAGCTCACGCAGCACAAGATCAAGTGGACGGATCCGTCGGTCAGGCAGGCCCTGGAGACGCTCGCGCAGATCTGGGGCAAGAAGGACTATCTCGCGGGCGGGCAGAGCGGCGCGCTGCAGACGGAGTTCCCGGCCTCGGTCACCCAGACCTTCACCGGCGGCGACCAGCCGAAGGCCGCGATGGTCTACGAGGGCGACTTCGTGCAGGTCAACATCGGTGAGACCAAGGCGAAGGTGGGCACGGACGCGAAGGTGTTCCCGTTCCCGGCCGTCGGCGCGAACGCGCCCGTGGTCTCCGGCGGCGACGCGGCCGTGATCCTCAAGGACTCCAAGGCGGCCCAGGCCCTGGTCACCTTCCTCGCCTCCCCGGACGCGGCGACGATCCAGGCGAAGCTCGGCGGCTATCTCTCGCCGAACAAGAGCGTGCCGATCTCGGCGTATCCGAACGAGGTGCAGCAGAAGATCGCCAAGGCGCTGATCGCGTCCGGTGACGACTTCCGCTTCGACATGTCCGACCAGGCCCCGCAGGCCTTCGGCGGCACCCCGGGCAAGGGCGAGTGGAAGGATCTCCAGGACTTCCTGCGCAACCCGTCGGACGTCGCGGGCACCCAGGCGAAGCTGGAGAGGGACGCGGCGGCGGCGTACGGAAGCGGGAGCTGACCCGGCGATGGCGTCGGCAGCGACGGCGGGCGCCCCACCGGGCCCCGCCGCACCCCGCGGTCGCAAGAGCCGTCAGAGCGTGACCGGCACCCGCAGGGCGGTGGCAGCGCTGTTCCTGCTGCCGGCCCTGGTGCTGCTCGGCGCGCTCGTGGTCTACCCGATCGGGTACTCGCTCGTCCGCAGCTTCGTGGGCAACTCCGGCCACGGTTTCGCCGGAGTCGACAACTACCGGACCCTCTTCACGGACGACGGCATCCGCACCGCCTTCAAGAACAACGTCATCTGGGTGGTGTTCGCGCCCACGGTCTCCACCGCGCTCGGACTGATCTTCGCGGTGCTGACCGAGAAGGTGCGCTGGGGAACGGCGTTCAAGCTGGTCGTCTTCATGCCGATGGCGATCTCGATGCTGGCGGCCGGGATCATCTTCCGGCTGGTGTACGACCAGGATCCGCACAAGGGCGTCGCGAACGCGGTGTGGGTGGGCGTGCACGACACCTTCGCCCAGTCCTCGGCGTTCCCGAAGGCCCACCCCGGCCGTGAGTCGCCGCTCGTCGCGCAGAACGGAGGCTTCGTCACCAAGGCCACCGTCCACGCCGGACAGCCGGTCGCCCTCCCCCTGGTCGGCGTCGCGCCCGACCAGATGCCGGACGGCGCCAAGCAGGCCGTGGCGGCCAAGCCGGAGCCGGGGAAGGTCACCGGCACCACCTGGCAGGACTTCACCCGCGGCAAGGGCGTCGGACGGCTCGGCGTGCCCGATCCGTCCGAGCAGGGGTACGCCGGGATGCGGATCGAGGCGGTGAAGGACGGCACGGTGGTCGCCTCCACCAAGGCGGCCGGTGACGGCACCTTCACCCTGCCCGCGTCCGCCGACGGGGCCCGGCTGCGACTGCCGGCGAGCAACTTCAGGGAGCCGTACAACGGGGTGTCGTGGCTCGGGCCGACGCTGGTCACCCCGGCGATCATCGGGGCGTACGTGTGGATGTGGGCCGGCTTCGCGATGGTGCTGATCGCGGCCGGGCTCGCGGGTGTGCCCCGGGAGCTGCTGGAGGCCGCGCGGGTGGACGGCGCGAGCGAGTGGCAGGTGTTCCGCAAGATCACCGTGCCGCTGCTGGCACCGGTCCTCGCGGTCGTCACCGTCACCCTGATGATCAATGTGCTGAAGGTGTTCGACCTCGTCTACATCATCGCCCCGGGCTCCTCCCAGGCCGACGCGAACGTGCTCGCCCTGGAGCTGTACCGCAAGGGCTTCGCGGAGGACCAGCCGGGCGTCGCGAGCGCGATCGCGGTGCTGCTGCTGGTGCTGGTGATCCCAGTGATGGCGTTCAACATTCGTCGGCTGCGGCGGGAGCGGGAGGTGCGGCGATGACGGCGACCGCCGGGAGTATCTCGAATGCCGGTCCCGCCCGGACGGTGCAGGCGAAGCAGTCCCTCGGCGCACGCGTCACGGACAAGCTGAGCGGCGGCCTGGTCCGTGTCTTCCTCGTCCTCGTCGGTCTGTTCTGGCTGGTGCCGACCATCGGTCTGCTGCTGGCCTCGCTGCGCTCCCCGCAGGACATGAGCGCGAGCGGCTGGTGGACGGTGTTCACCAAGCCGTCCCAGCTGACCTTCGACAGCTATCAGAAGCTACTGGAGAACAGCGACATCACCAACTCCCTCTGGAACACCGTCCTGATCACGGTCCCGGCGACAATCCTGGTCGTCGTGGTCGGCTCGCTCGCGGGCTACGCGTTCGCGTGGATGGAGTTCCCGGGCCGGGACTGGTGGTTCCTGGGCGTGGTGAGTCTGCTGGTGGTGCCGGTGCAGGTGGCGCTGATCCCGATCGCCGAACTCTTCGGGAAGATCGGTCTGTTCGGGACCATCTTCGGGGTGATCCTCTTCCACACCGGCTTCGGGCTGCCGTTCGCGGTGTTCCTGCTGCGGAACTTCTTCGCGGAGATCCCCCGCGAGCTGCTGGAGGCGGCCCGGCTCGACGGCGCCGGTGAACTGCGGCTGTTCGCGCGGGTGGTGCTGCCGCTCGGCGGTCCGGCGATCGCGAGCCTCGGCATCTTCCAGTTCCTGTGGGTGTGGAACGACATGCTGGTGGCGCTGGTGTTCACCAAGTCGGGCACCCAGCCGATCACGGTCGCGCTGCAGACGCAGGTACGGCAGTTCGGCAACAACGTCGACGTGCTGGCGCCCGGCGCGTTCATCTCGATGGTGATCCCGCTGGCCGTGTTCTTCGCGTTCCAGCGGCAGTTCGTGTCCGGCGTGATGGCGGGCGCGGTCAAGTAGCCGCCGTCGTGCGGGGGGTGGGCCGCAGCAGGCCTGCCCCTCGCCGTGTCTCCCGGGTCCCCCACATGCCGTACGCGCCGTAACCGATTCACTCCATCGGCCGTTGCCGGTCAGACCCCCGCGCCGACCGACGACCCATGGATGTCCCCTTGCCCCGGTTCAGTGTCATCGTCCCCGCGTACCAGGTCCAGGCGTACCTCTCGGAGTGCCTGGACTCGGTGCTCACGCAGTCGTGTCCCGATCTTGAAGTGATCGCCGTGGACGACTGCTCACCGGACTCCTGCGGCGCGATCGTCGACGAGTACGCGGCCCTGGACGCGCGCGTGAAGGCCGTGCACCTGGCGGAGAACCGGGGGCTCGGCGGTGCCCGCAACGCGGGGCTGGCCGAGGCGAGCGGTGACTACCTGGTCTTCCTGGACGGCGACGACACGCTCACCTCTGACGCGCTGCGGGCGATCGCGGACCGGATCAAGGAGGCCGGGGAGCCGGACGTCCTGGTGTACGACTCCGCGCGCACGTGCTGGGACGGCCGGGCCGTGCGCGACCAGCCGGCCGGCCTGCTCACCGAGCAGGGCCCGGTGCCGTTGCGGCTGGAGGACCGGCCGGGGCTGCTGCGGATGCCGGTGGCCGCCTGGAACACGGCCTGCCGGCGGGAGTTCGTCACACGGCAGGGCTTCACCTTCCCGCCGGGCTCCTGCGCGGACGCCCCCTGGACCCTCCCGGTGCTGATGGCGGCGGACTCGATCGGGACACTGGACCGGGTGTGCGTGCACCACCGGCAGCGCCCGCAGAGCGGCACCGTCCCCGGCACCGGCAGCCGCCGGCACGTCGATCTCTTCGAGCAGTACGACCGGGTCTTCGCGTACGTCGCCGGGCGGCCCGAACTGGCGCGGTGGCGCACGGAGTTGTTCCGCCGCATGGTCGACCACTACGCGGCGGTGTACACGCTGGGCGGCCGGCTGCCGCGCGGCAGCCGGGCCGAGTTCCTGCGCCGGGCCCGCGCCCACTACCGGCGGCACCGGGTCCCCGGCACCCGGATGCGGCCGGGCCACGCCCTGGTCCGCTTCGGTCTGCGCCGCACGTTCCGCGCGCTCCAGCTCGCCTCGGCCGTGCGCCGGCGCACGCTGAAGGCGGCGGTGAAGCTGGCCCGCGCCGTGCGCTCCGGCGCGTTGCGCCTGCACTACCAGGTCCAGCTGCGGCTGCCGGTGCGTGCCGACCGTGCGGTGTTCACCGCCGCCGAGGGGCACGGCGGCGACCCGGGCGCACTGGAGGAGGCGTTCCGCACCCACGCCCCGCACATCCGCACCGCCTGGATCACCCGCCCCGGCCACGAGCATGCGGTGCCGCCCGGCCCGCGCCGCGTCCGGCCCGGTGGCGCCGCCTACTGGACGGCGCTGGCCCGCGCGAAGTACCTGGTCACCGACGACGTACTGGAGCCGCGGCTGCGCAAGCGGCGCGGGCAGGTGGTGATCAGGACCGGGCAGGGCACCCCGCTCGGGCACATGGGCCTGGACCTGCTGGAGCGTCCGGCGGCGGCCCGGGACACCGACTTCGCCGCGCTGCTGCGGGGCGCCGCCCAGTGGGACCACGTCCTGTCCGGCAACCGGCACTCGACGCTCGTCTGGGAGCGGGTCCTGCCGGGCCGGTACCGCACGCTGGAGTACGGCGCCCCGCGCAACGACGTCTTCCAGCGGGCGACTTCGGCGGACGTGACCCGGCTGCGCGAGTCGCTGGGCGTCCCGCGCGGCGCGGTCGCGATCCTGTACGCGCCGGCCCACCGCGACCACCGGCGCACCCAGCACCCGCTGCTGGACCTGGAGCGGATCGTGCGCCGCCTCGGCCCGCGCTTCGTGATCCTGGCCCACACGCCCTACGACCCGGCTGCCGGGAGCGGCCGGATCATCGACGTCCGCGACCATCCGAGCGTGCAGTCCCTGTGTCTGGCCTCGGACGTGCTGCTCACCGACTATGCGTCGCTGATGTTCGACTACGCGGGCCTGGACCGGCCGATCGTGGTGCACACCGAGGACTGGGCGGCGTACGAGGCGGTCCGCGGCGCCTACGTCGACCTGCGCGCCGCCCCGCCGGGCGCGGTCGCGCGCAGCGAGGACGAGCTGATCGACATCTTCGCCACCGGCCACTGGCGCGGCTCACGCTCGGCCCAGCTGCGGGCGGCGTTCCGGGAGCGGTTCTGCCCGTACGACGACGGGCGTGCCGCCGAGCGGGTCGTACGGCATGTGGTGCTGGGCGAGCCGGCGGAGGCGCCGGCGCCGGTGGTGCCGCTGGCGGAGCGTCATCCGGTGCCGGCGGCGGGGGCGCGCTCCCCGCTGACCACCGTGCCGCAGCCCTCCGGCCGGCTTCCTGTCACCGAGCGCCGGTGAGCACTTTTTCGCGGCGGACTACTCGATGACGAGGTCGACCTCGATGTTGCCGCGGGTGGCGTTGGAGTAGGGGCAGACCTGGTGGGCGGTCTCGACCAGCTTGCGGCCGGTCTCCTGGTCCACGGTGTCGGGCAGCTCGACGCGCAGCGTCACCTTCAGCCCGAAGCCCTCGCCCTGCTTGCCGATGCCGACCTCGGCGGTGACCGCGGCGTCGCTGACGTCGACCTTCGCCTGCCGGCCGACGAGGCCGAGGGCGCTGCCGAAGCAGGCGGCGTAACCGGCGGCGAAGAGCTGCTCGGGGTTGGTGCCCTCACCGTTGCCGCCCAGCTCCACCGGCGGCGCCAGCTTGAGGTCGATCTTGCCGTCGGAGGAGACGGCACGACCGTCACGGCCGTGGGTGGCGGTGGCTACGGCGGTGTAGAGCGCGTCCATGAAGACCATCCCTTTAAGAAATCGAGTGTTCCGGCGGCCTGTCCTGTCCGCCGCACGACCACAAGTAGAGCACGCAATTAAGTTGTGCGCAACCGAATGGCCCGCAAGAGCTACCCTTGAGCCATGACCGCCACGACCAGCACCGCCGTCGACACGGACTGGCTCCGCCTGGACCGCCAGATCTGCTTCTCCCTGCACGCCGCGTCCCGCGCCTTCAACGGCGTCTACCGCGTGGTCCTCAAGGACCTCGGGCTCACGTATCCGCAGTACCTGGTGATGCTGGTGCTGTGGGAACAGGGCGATCTGCCCGTCAAGAAGCTCGGCGAACACCTGCGGCTCGACTCCGGCACGCTGTCCCCGCTGGTCAAGCGACTGGAGGCGGCCGGCCTGGTGCGCCGGGAGCGCAGCGCCCAGGACGAGCGCTCGGTCCAGGTCCGCCTCACCGAGGAGGGCACGGCACTGCGCGAGCGGGCCCTGGAGGTACCGCGCCGCATCGTCGAGGCGACCAGCTTCGACCCGGCGGAGATCGCGGCCCTGCGCGACCGCCTGGACCAGCTCACCACCGCGCTGGACGCGGCGGCGGTGACGGCGGCCGCACGGGACGCGAGCTAAGCGCTCCGCGGGAAGTGCCGCAATGGGCCGTCGGTCGTCTGCGGGCCCGTCGTGGCCGGGCGCGCCCACGCGGCGGAGCCGCATATTGATACAGCCCCGCGCCCCTTCGGGGCACTGCCGAACCGCAGCCGACTTCGCCGGAACCGGCTGAGCGGTCCCGGCGCGGGCCGGAGACACGGACGTACGGCCGCGATGTCTGCATCTTTTGTGATGAGACAACCCTTTTGCAGTCATAACGGTGTATCAGCGCGGATACACGTTCTGTGCCGCTTACGCTCCCATGCGATGAACCGTCTCCGTGTCCACACCGGCCCGGTCCTCTGGGTCACCGCCTCGTGGCTGACCACCCGCGCTCTGATGCTGTGGCTCCTCACCCATGACAGCCACCCGCTGCTGGGCGGGGGCGCGGTGGCCCGCGAGGTCTGGTACCTGTACGGCCACTGGTACGGCGTCCTCGCGCACGGCGCCTTCCCGGCGCACGACACGCTGTGGCAGTACCCGCCGGGCGCCGGCGCCGTACTGCTGGCCCCGGCCCTGCTGCCGTGGCTGACGTACTTCCAGGCGTTCGGGCTGCTGACCCTGGCCGTGGACGCGCTGGTCGCGGCGGCGCTGATCCGCGCGGGCACGCGGCCGGGGCGCAGCCTGCTCGGCGCGGCCCTGTGGACGGGCGGTCTGCCGCTGCTGCTCCAGCTCCCGCTCGTCCGGTACGACGTACAGGTGACCGCCCTGGCCGTACTCTCCCTGCTCGCGACGGCACGCTCCCCGCGCGCGGGCGGGGCGCTCGCCGCGCTCGGCGCGCTGGTGAAGGTGTGGCCTGCGCTGGTGCTGCTGGGCACGCCCCGGGGGCCGGTGACGCGCGGGGCGTGGAGGTGGGCGGCGGGCGCGGGGGCCGTCGCGCTGGGCCTGCTCGCCGTGCTGTTCCGCAACCCGCTGTCCTTCCTGCGGCAGCAGGGCGGGCGCGGGGTGCAGATCGAGTCGCTGGCCGGTACCGCGCTGAACCTCGCGCGGCACGCCGGCTGGTCCGGCCGGCCACGCATGCAGTACGGCTCCGTCGAGCTGGTCGGCCCGCATGTGCACGCCGTCGCCCTGGCCTGCCTGATGCTGACGGCGGCCTGCTTCGGACTGCTGGTGGTGTGGCGGGTGCGGGCGCGGCGCTGGACCGAGGCGACGCCGTTCGACGCGGCGCTGAGCGCGGTGCTGCTGTTCACGGTGACCAGCCGGGTCATCAGCCCGCAGTACATGATCTGGCTGATCGGTCTGGCCGCCGTGTGCCTGACGTCACGGCACACCAGCCAGCGCCCGGTCGCGGTGCTGATCCTGGCGGCGGCCGGCTTGAGCACCCTGGTGTTCCCGATGAACTACGGCGAGGTCGTCGACGGCACCTGGACCGGTTGTCTGCTGATGGTGGCCCGCAACGGAGTCCTGGCCGCCGCTGCGGTACTGTCGTTCGTCCGGTTGTGGCAGGCGGCGCGGGCGGAGGAACCGGTGGTGCAGAGCGTGCAGAAGCCGGAACCCCGTCCCGGTTCCGATCGACATCGGGACCGAGCCGTAAGCCTTTCTTGACCAGGTACTATTCAAAAATTTCTACGCTCCCGGCCCCGTGGATCCCATGCGACCTGACCCGCACAGCACACCCGCCGCAGCCGACGCCCCCGATGCGCCGGCCGCGGGCGACATAGCCGACACGGCCGACGCCGCCGGTGACGCCGAGCAGGCGCGCCCGGCGCAGGTGGCCGTCGTCGTCATCGGCTACAACGACGCCGCCCATGTGGGTGATGCCGTGCGGTCGGCCCTCGGGCAGGGGGCCGCGGTCGCCGAGGTCGTCGCCGTGGACGACCGCTCCTCCGACGGCAGCGCCGAGCTGCTGGAGCGGCTGGCCGCCGAGGAGCCCCGGCTGCGGGTCCTGCGCCGGACGGAGAACAGCGGCGGCTGCGGCAGTCCGCGCAACGACGGCATCGACGCGGTGACGGCGCCGTATGTGATGTTCCTGGACAGCGACGACGTGCTGCCGCCCGGTGCGGTGGACGCGCTGCTGACGGCGGCCACGGGCGCGCGCGCCGAGGTCGCGGCCGGGCTGTGCGTGCGCCGGGAGCTGCCCTCGGGGCGCGAGACGCCCTGGCAGGCGCCTCTCTACACGGCCCACACGGTCCTCGCGCGCCCCGCCGAGCGCCTCCGGCTGGTCCACGACACGCTGTGCGTCAACAAGCTGTACCGCACCGACTTCCTGCGTGAGCACGGCATCCGCTTCCCCGAGGGCCGTTTCCACTACGAGGACATCGTCTTCACCTCGCGCGTGCTGGCCGCCGGCCCGCGCATGGCGCTCGTCCCGGACCGCGTGTACGTGTGGCACGTGCGCCGGTCCGCGGAACGGCTGTCGATCTCGCTGGACCGGGAGCGCATCGGGAACTGGCAGGCGCGCACGGAGGCGTGCGCGCTGGCGTACGAGACCCTGCTGGGCGCCGGGCAGAAGGAGCTGGCGCGGGCGGCGCGGGCGAAGTTCCTCGACCACGACGTGCGGATGTATGTGCGCGAGCTGGGCTTGCGCACCGCGGACTACCGGCGCGCGTGGTGGACGCACACCCAGGAGTACCTCGCGCGCTATGACGCGGCCGACTGGGAGCTGAACCCGGGCGCCCCGGGCCGGGTGGTCGCGCGGGTCGTGCTGGAGTCGCCCGAGCCGCGCGACCTGCCCCGGCTGCGGGAGCTGGCCGCGCGCCCGGCGCGGCTGCTGCCGCCGTACGCGCGGGACGCCGACGGCGCCCCCGTCTGGTCGGCCGACCTCCCCCAGGTCGGCCTGGCACCGTTCCTGACCCGCCCCACCGAGGCCCTCCCGATCGCGGTGGACGCGCAACTGCGGCCACGCGCGCGTGGCTCGCGTCTGCACCTGCGGCTGCACGAGCTGTACGGCCGGGTGGCCGAGGCGGGGCCGCGCGAGGTGGACGTGGTGTGGACGGCGCGCGAGGACGAGAAGCACGCGCGAGCGCGCACGACGGTCCCCCTCACGCCCTCCGGTGCGAGCGGGAACGCGCAGCCGGAGAGCTGGACGGCCGCAGTGCCCGTCGACCTGGCCGCGCTCGGCGCGGGCACCTGGGATCTGCGGCTGACCGTGCGCTTCGCGGACGGCACGCAGCGGGAGGTCACGGCGCACGCCCTGACGGGCGCCGGCCGGCTGAGCCGGCGCGCCGTCCCGAGCCCCCGGCACGGTGTGCTGCTGGTCCAGCCGTACGCGACCCACTCCGGCGCGCTGGCCGTGCGGGTCGCGAGCGGCGTGGGCGGTGCGGTACGGGTGGCGCGCCGACGCCTGAAGCGCCTGCTGCGCTAGTCCGCCGGCACGCGCGCGCGTACCCCTGTGCACACCCGTCGTACACGTGCCGCGCGCCTGCCGCTTCGCGGGTGCCACGCACCTGCTGCTTCACTGAGACACGCCCGCTGCTCCACCGAGCGGTTCCACGGGCCGATTGAGCAAGGAGACGGCCGTAATGACCTGGCTGATCACCGGCGGTGCCGGATACATCGGGGCACACGTCGTACGAGCGATGACCGAGGCGGGCGAACGCGCGGTCGTCTACGACGACCTGTCCACGGGCATCGTCGCGCGCGTGCCGGCGGAGGTCCCGCTGGTGGAGGGGTCCACGCTGGACGCGGACCTGCTGGCCCGCACCCTCGCCGAGCACGAGATCAGCGGGGTCGTGCACCTCGCGGCGAAGAAGCAGGTGGGCGAGTCGGTGGACCTCCCGCTGCACTACTACCGGGAGAACGTGGAGGGCCTGCGCACGCTCCTGGAGGCGGTCACGGCGGCCGAGGTCCCGTCCTTCCTGTTCTCCTCCTCGGCGGCCGTCTACGGCATGCCGGACGTCGACCTGGTGACGGAGGAGACCCCCTGCGTCCCGATGTCCCCGTACGGCGAGACGAAGCTGGCCGGCGAGTGGCTGGTCCGCGCGACGGGCAAGGCGACCGGCCTGTCCACCGCGTCCCTGCGCTACTTCAACGTGGCGGGCGCGGCCACCCCGGAGCTCGCCGACACCGGCGTGTTCAACCTCATCCCCATGGTCTTCGAGAAGCTCACCGAGGGCGCGGCGCCGCGCATCTTCGGCGACGACTACGCCACGCCCGACGGCACCTGTGTGCGCGACTACATCCACGTGGTCGACCTGGCCGAGGCCCACGTGGCCGTCGCCCGCGCGCTGCGCTCGGCCCCCGGCCGGGACCTGACCGTGAACATCGGCCGCGGCGAGGGCGTGTCGGTGCGCGAGATGATCGACCGCATCAACGCCGTCACCGGCTACGACCGCCCGCCGACGGTCACCCCGCGCCGCCCCGGCGACCCCGCGCGCGTGGTCGCGTCGGCGGACCGCATCGCCACGGAGCTGGGCTGGCAGGCCAAGTACGACGTCCACGACATGATCACGTCGGCCTGGGAGGGCTGGGTCCACCACCACCCCGAGGCGGCCCGCGCCTAGCCTGCCGGGTATGACCCGTCTCACCGAGCGCGCCCTGGGCGCCGTACTCGGCTCCGCCGTGGGCGACGCCCTCGGAGCCCCCTTCGAGTTCGGCCCCGAGGGCGCCTTCTCGGCCCGCTTCCCCTGTCCTGGGTACGGCGCCGAGATGTGCGGGGGCGGCGGCTGGGACCCGGGCGAGGCTACGGACGACACCCAGATGGCGATCCTGACCGCCGAGTCCCTGGTGGAGTGCGGCGGCCTGAACCTCCCGGACGTCTTCCACCGCTTCCAGCGCTGGGCGGCGGCCGGCCCGAAGGACATCGGCCTCCAGACGGAAGCCGTCCTGACCAGCGGCGACCCCTGGGACACGGCCGCGGCGCTGCACTTCCGGTTCAACCAGCGGGCAGCGGGAAACGGCGCCCTGATGCGAGCGGCCCCTTCCGCGGTCCACTTCGCCCGCCACGGCCGCGAGACGACGATGACCGCCGCCCGCCGCCTCTCCGCCCTCACACACGGTGACCCGGCCGCCTGGGAGGGCACGGCAGCCCTGCACGAACTGATCCGGGTGGCCTTGACGGGTGCGGACCCGCTCACCGCCGTACCGGACACCCTGTCCGCTCTGGACCCCACCCACCGGCAGCGCTACGCCGTCGTCCTCTCTCCCGGCTGGCACCCGGATCAGGCGACGGAGTTCAACGGTGCGGTCTGGCCCTGCCTGGGCTCGGCCGTGTGGGCGCTGCGGACGACGGGCTCGTACGAGGAGGCGGTGCGCGCCGCGATCGATCTCGGCGGTGACACGGACACGGTGGCGGCGGTCACCGGGGCGCTGGCGGGCGCGGTGTACGGCCTGGGCGCGATACCGGCCCGCTGGACCGAGCCCCTTCACGTGCCGCTGCCGGGGTTCGCGGGGCGGGTGCTGCGGGCGCGGGACCTGGCCCGGCTGACCGAGCGGCTTCTCGGCCCGGACGAGCCCGCTACAGCGCCTTCAGCGCCCCGGCCGTAGCCCGGGCCAGTTGCTCCAGGTACCCCTTCGGCAGCTTGGGGGAGCGAATGACCACCGCTCGCCAGTACAGGGGGCCCGAGATCAGGTCCAGGGCGAGGTCGCCGTCGATGCCCGCCCGCACCTCGCCCCGTGCCTCCGCCGCTGCCACGATCTTGCTGGCCACGCCCTCCTGGCCGTCCCGCAGGGCCTTCTGGAAGGCCTCGGCGATCTCGGGATTGCGGGCCGCCTCGGCCTGGAGGTCGGGAATGATCTGGGAGGCGACCGGGTGGCGCAGGGCGCGGGACGTGACCTCGTACAGCAGGCGGAGGTCGCCCTCCAGCGAACCCGTGTCCGGTACCGGGAGGCCCAGCACCGCCATCGCCGAGACGACGTCCAGGACCAGGTGCAGCTTGGAACGCCACCGGCGGTACACCGCGGTCTTGCCGACGCCCGCGCGGCGCGCGATGCCCTCGATGGACATGCGGGCGTAGCCCACCGCCGCGAGCTCCTCGAAGACCGCAGCCCGGATGGCCTCGGTCACATCCTCCCGGAGCACGGCGGCCCCCGCGGGCGCCCTGCGGCGTTCACGCTTCGGGATCTCGTCGGCGTTCGTCGTCATGTCTCACAGCATAGGTGCGTGACGACGAAACGGTTGCGTTCCGACGTCGATTGGTTCTACTCTCACCGTTGCGACGATACGGTTCCGTCTCGACGTAAGAGAACGTGAAGAGAAGCGTAAGGAAAACGTCGGACGGCTGAACTCGACGCGGCCCCGGCGGCCAGCCGGACGCGGCATCCCCCCTCCCCCGAGCGAAAGCAGCGGATGTGAGCCAGGTCCTCCACACACCGCCCCCCACCCAGGTCCCGGACGACGATCTCTCGGCGCTGGCCGCCCGACACGGCCTGTCGGTCAGCGGTGCCCGCCCGACCCTGCCCCAGTACGTCCGCCAGCTGTGGGCCCGGCGTCACTTCATCACCGCCTTCGCCACCGCCAAGCTGACCGCGCAGTACAGCGAGGCGAAGCTCGGCCAGATCTGGCAGGTCATGACCCCGCTGCTGAACGCGGCGGTCTACTACTTCATCTTCGGTGTCCTGCTCGGCACCAAGAAGGGCGTCCCGGACTACATCCCGTTCCTGGTCACGGGCGTGTTCGTCTGGACGTTCACGCAGAGCTCGATCCAGGTCGGCACCCGGGCGATCTCCGGCAACCTCGGTCTGGTCCGCGCCCTGCACTTCCCGCGCGCCGCCCTGCCGATCTCCTTCTGCATCCAGCAGCTCCAGCAGCTGCTGTTCTCGATGGCCGCACTGGTCGTCATCCTGCTCAGCCTGGGCGTGCCGATCTCCTTCTCCTGGCTGCTGGTGATCCCCGCGCTGGTCCTGCAGTTCGTGTTCAACGCGGGAATGTCGCTGATCATGGCGCGGATGGGCGCCAAGACCCCGGACATCGCCCAGCTGATGCCGTTCGTGCTGCGCACCTGGATGTACGTGTCCGGTGTGATGTGGAGCATCCACAGCCTCACCAAGAAGGACCACCTGCCGCACATCGTCACGGTCCTGCTGGAGACCAACCCGGCCGCCGTCTACATCGACCTCATGCGGTTCGCTCTGATCAAGAGCTTCCACGCCAAGCAGCTGCCCCCGCACGTGTGGCCCACGGCGATCGGCTGGGCCCTGGTCGTCGGCATCGGCGGCTTCATCTACTTCTGGAAGGCAGAGGAGAAGTACGGCCGTGGCTGAGCAGACTCCCGAGAACCCCGAGATCTCCGAGACCGTCGAAGAGACCGCCGACGAACGCCTGATGCGTGAGCGGCGCGAGCGCCTCGCGAGCGGCGAGAAGATCCCCACCATCGTCGTCGACAACGTCGACATCGTGTACCGCGTCCACGGCACCGGCTCCGGCCGCGGCTCCGCCACCGCCGCCCTCAACCGCATCCTGCGCCGCAAGCAGGCCGAGAAGGCGGCGGGCGTGCGCCGGGTGCACGCAGTGAAGAAGGTCTCGTTCGTCGCCTACAAGGGCGAGGCGGTCGGCCTGATCGGCACCAACGGCTCCGGCAAGTCGACCCTGCTCAAGGCGATCGCCGGCGTGCTCCCGGTGGAGAACGGTCACATCTACACCAACGGCCAGCCCTCCCTGCTCGGCGTCAACGCGGCCCTGATGAACGACCTCACCGGCGAGCGCAACGTCTGGCTCGGCGGCCTCGCCATGGGCATGTCCCGCGAGGAGGTGAGGGAGCGTTATCAGGACATCGTCGACTTCTCCGGAATCAACGAGAAGGGTGACTTCATCACCCTTCCGATGCGGACGTACTCCTCCGGCATGGCCGCCCGGCTGCGCTTCTCCATCGCCGCCGCGAAGGACCACGACGTCCTGCTGATCGACGAGGCCCTGGCCACCGGCGACCGCAGGTTCCAGATGCGCTCCGAGGAGCGGATCCGCGAGCTGCGCGAGAAGGCGGGCACCGTCTTCCTGGTCAGCCACAACAACAAGTCGATCCGCGACACCTGCGAGCGGACCATCTGGCTGGAGCGCGGCGAGCTGCGCATGGACGGGCCGACCGAGGACGTCATGAAGGAGTACGAGGCCTTCACCGGCGACAAGAAGAAGGCGGCCTGAAGGGCCCCCTTCGCCGGGTCGATACAGTAAGCGCAACGCAAGAAACGCCGGTAAGAAGGCGGCCGGAAAGTTACGCGGGAAGAAACCCCAGGCCACGGAAGTTCGTCTTCCTGCCTAGGGCCATCTCTTGCTCCACGTGGCATGATCGCTTTCGTCCACTGAGTGAACATATGTTATGAAGAGTGGCCACACCAATAACTTTAAGGAGTCCTCTGCGATGCCCCAACTCAGCGTCATCGTCTACGGACCGAACGCACAGGGGCACCTGACAGAGCTGCTGGACTCCGTGGAAGCCCACCCCCTCCTCGACGCCGAGATCGTCGTCGCCGCCGTCGGCGACTGGGCGCGGGAGACGGCCGAGGGCCACGCCCCCGAGACGATCGTCGTCCCCCTGCCGGAGGGCACCGGCGACGCCGAGGCCCGCGCGGCCGGCGCTGCCCGCGCCTCCGGCCGCTGGCTGCACTTCGTGCACGCCAAGGACGGCCTGCCGACCGGCGCCCCGCGTCAGATCGCCGAGCGCACCGCCGAGCTCGACGCCTCGGACACCCCTGTCGACGTACTCCTCTTCGACCACGTCGTCACCACCTGGCAGACCGCCGCCCGCGCCTCCCGCGACGGCCGCCTGCTCGCCGCCGTCGGCCGCGAGGCCCTCCCCCTGAACGAGGCCGCCGACCTGGTGCGCCTCACCCCGATCCTCGGCAACCGCGCGCTGCGCGCCGACTTCTGGCGGGCGCACGAGGAGCAGCTCACCACCGGCGACGAGCCGTACGCCGCGCACGCGACCCTGCTGCACGCCGGCCGCGTCGCCTGCCTGAACCAGGCGGCGTACGAGAACCGCGAGCTGCGCCCCGAGAGCCTGCCGCCGCTCGCCCCCGAGGACCGCTTCGCGCTCATCGAGCGCTACGAGTCGCTGCTCGCGCTCACCAAGGACCGCCGCGCCACCCGCGTGGTGCTGTACGACCTGATGATGCGCGACCTGGTGCGCACCTTCGCCGGCGAGAACCTGCCTGACGCGGTCGCGCGCGAGTTCTTCCGCCGCGCCTCCCTCGCCGCGGTCCGCTGGCGCCCCGAGAACCACGAGCGCCCCGCGGGCGTGGAGGGCGTACGGCACGCCCTGCTGGAGGAGGGCGCGTACACCAAGTACCGCGCGTTCCAGGCCGCCAACCGCACCCGCCGCGCCGCCAAGAAGGCCGTGAAGGAGCGGAAGAAGGAGCTCGGCGCCAAGCTGCGCGACCAGCAGTACCAGCGCGCCCTGAGCCGCCCGGTCAACCCGAACCTGGCCGTGTTCGCCGCCTACTGGGAGCGCGGCGTGGCCTGCAACCCGGCCGCGATCGCCGCCAAGATGGCGGAGCTGGCCCCGCACATCCACCCGGTGTGGGTGGTGGCGAAGAACAACACGGCGCTGCTGCCGCCCGGCACCGACTACGTCGTCCCGGGCACCCGCCGCTACTGGGAGACCCTGGCGACCGCCAAGTACCTGGTGAACAACGTCAACTTCCCCAACGCGGTGGTCAAGCGCCCCGACGCGATCCACCTGTCGACCCACCACGGCACCCCGCTCAAGCGCATGGGCCTGGACCAGATGGAGCACCCGGCCGCCGCCAAGGGCCTGGACTTCAACGCCCTGCTGGCCCGCATCGACAAGTGGGACTACAGCGTCAGCGCCAACAGCCACTCGACCCGCATGTGGGAGCGCGCCTACCCGGCCCGCTACACCTCGCTGGACTACGGCTACCCGCGCAACGACATCTTCTACACGGCCACCGCCGAGGACGTGCGCGCCGCCCGCCGCCGCCTCGGTATCGCCCCCGGCAAGACGGCCGTGCTGTACGCCCCGACCCACCGCGACTACGAGGCCGGCTTCACCCCGCGCCTGGACCTCGCCGAACTCGCCGACCGGCTCGGCGAGGACACGGTCCTGCTGGTACGCGCCCACTACTTCTACGGCGGCGCCGCCTCCCCCCTGTCCGGCCTGCGCCGCTCCGGCCGGATCATCGACGTCTCCTCCTACGACCCCGTCGAGGAGCTGTGCCTGGCCGCCGACGCGCTGGTCACGGACTACTCGTCGATCATGTTCGACTACGCCAACCTGGACCGCCCGATCGTCGTCTACGCCGACGACTGGGAGACGTACCGGACCACGCGTGGCGTCTACTTCGACCTGATGGAAGAGCACCCCGGCCAGGTCGCGCGCACCCAGGAGGAGCTGACGGAGATCTTCGTCTCCGGCGCCTGGCGCGACGAGAGCGCGGCGAAGGCACGGGCCGCGTTCCGCCGCCGGTTCTGCGAGTACGACGACGGACGCGCCGCCGAACGGGTCGTACGCCGAGTGTTCCTGGGCGAGCCGGAGGAGTCCCTGCCCCCGGTGCTCCCGCTTGAGGAACGCACCCCCGCCCCGACCCCCGAGGAGGCCTCGGCATGACCACGACCTCGACCTCGACCCCTGACGTCACGGTCACGGTCATCGTCTTCAACGACGCGGAGCGCCTGCCCCGGGCCGTGGAGTCGCTGCGCGCGCAGACGCACGCGAACATCGAGATCATCATCAGCGACGACCACTCCACCGACGACACGCCCACCGTGGCGCGCCGGCTGGAGGCGCAGGACGCGCGCATCCGCTACCTCCGCCTGCCGGAGAACAGCGGCGGCTGCAGCGCTCCGCGCAACCGGGCCATCGAGATCGCCCGGGCGCCGTATCTGATGTTCCTCGACAGCGACGACGAACTCCCGGCCAACGCGGTGGAGGTGCTGCTCGCCGCGCACCGCGAGCGCGAGGTGGACTTCACCATGGGCACCTGCCAGCGCCTCCGGGTGGACACCGGCCGCCGCACCACCTGGATGCCGCATCTGTTCGCCGAGCGGCGCACGGTGGAGAACATCGAGTCGGAGCCGGACCTGCTGTTCTGGCCGCTGTCGACGAACAGGATGTACACCGCCGACTTCCTGAACCGCCACAACCTCCGCTTCCCGGAGGGGGTCCACTACGAGGACCAGCTGTTCTCGATCCAGTCGTACTGTCTGGCGAAGGCGTTCACGATCATCCCGGACCCGGTGTACCTCTGGTACATCGAGCCGTTCGCGGACGCGGACACGGCCACGATCTCCAACCAGCGGCACAAGATCTCCAATGTCGAGGACCGCATCCGTGTGCACCGGATGATCGACGACTTCCTGGCGGGGAGCGAGCACGCCGGGCTGCGCGAGGACAAGGACTTCAAGTTCCTCAAGCACGACTTCAGCCTGTACGCCGGCGACCTGCCCTACCGCGACGAGGAGTGGATCCGCTCCTTCGCCGAGATCATGAACCCGTACCTGGAGACGCTGGCCGACGGCGCGTACACCCGGCTGCCGCGCCCGGAGCGGATCGTGCTGGAGCTGCTGCGGGACGGCCGCCTGGCCGACGCCCAGCTCGCGGCGCGCGATCTCGGCAACGGCGTGGCACCGCGCCAGGTGACGGCCGACGCGTCGGGCGTTCCCTACTGGGGCGCCGAGGTCCCCTCCTCCGACCGCGCCCGCCGTGAACTGGACCTGTCCGACCTGGAGCTGGACACGCGGCCGTTCCCGAGCGCACAGTTCCGGCACGAGATCACGGGGCTGGAGCGGGGCAAGGGCGCGACTCTGACCCTGTCGATCCGCACGTACGACCCGGGCCTGCGCCTGCCGGTGGGCCCGCAGCGCGCGAGCCTCCTGCTGTCCCCCGGCAACAAGAGGATGACGGTGCCGTTCCGTCTGGACCCGGTCAGCCCGGGTCTCTTCGAGGGCACGGTCCGCCTGGATCTGTCGGCCGCCCCGCTCCCCCTCCAGGGCTTCGAGGGCCTGCGGCACCCCCAGATCCGCCTCCAGCAGCAGGGCCTGGCCCACTCGGGCATCCTGCTGGCCCCGTTGGACTTCCCGACGATGACGGCCCGCGTGGACTACCGCTCCGGCGCGACCCCGCACGACGTGACGATAGAGCCGGAGGGCCGCAACCCCGGCCGCCTGCAGATCCGCTGGCGCCCGGTGGGGGTCACGGCCAAGGTGATCCGCCCGGTCGTCCAGAAGGTCGACCGCCCGAAGATCCGCAAGGCGGCGAAGCTGCTGTCGAGCGTGCTGCGGTGACGTCTTAGCGCCGGATGTGCCGGAAGGGGCGCGGGGAACTTCCCCGCGCCCCTTCCGGCATTCAGACGTACGTGGCTCAGCGCACCACGCGGAACAGGACCTGGTGGGCCGGGCCCGTGGTCACCTTCTGCAGACCCGGGCCGGCCAGCCGCTTCGGTCCCACGACCCACCGCACCCCGTACTCCCGCGCAATCCCCTGCCGCTCGGCAGCGGACGTCCCGGCGGCGAAGTACCGGTCCACCGCCGCGTTCCGGCTCTTCTCGTCCTTCAGGAAGAAGTCCGGATACCCGGGGGCCACGGTGTACGGCCCGTAGGCCGGGATCTGCCGCGCCGGGGTCGTCCTGGCCATCACCACGTCGCCGTACTTCACCCAGGGCGTGATCCAGTGGTAGCCCACCCACGGCGTGTGGTACTTGTCCGCGACGACCGACGGCAGCGCGCTCTTCGGGATCACATACCCGAGCGTCCCGACCTGCGTCCACGCCCCCGCGGCCAGCACGACGCCGAGCACGCACGCCCAGCCGGCCCGCACTGCCCGCCGCCCCGCCGCCACGGCCTCCAGCGCGGCAGCGAGCTGGGCCGGGATCAGCGCGGCGGGCATGGCGCGGCCCCAGGAGTAGTGGCCGCTCAGACCGCCCGCGGCGAACATCAGCGCGCCCAGGACGAAGAACAGCACCAGCGGGTCCCAGCGGTCCCGGCGCAGGCGCAAGCCCAGCGCGGCGACGCCCAGCAGGACGAACCCGAAGCGCTCGGCCAGGTTCTCGTACAGCGGCTTGTGTATGGCCTCCAGGTTCCCGCCCGCGGAGAACAGCGAGAAGAAGTCGTAGTACGGCCACAGGCCCAGCAGCAGCATGCCCAGCGCCAGCGCGGCACCCAGCCGCAGCAGCACCGCACGGCCCGGCCGCGCCGCGATCACCATCGCCAGCGCCCCCAGGGACGCCACGACGCCGGTGAACTGGTGGCAGAGCAGGATCAGCCCCCACAGCAGGCCCAGCGCCGCCCAGCGCCCCCACGAAGCCGGCTCGGGCTCACGCATCGCGCGCGTGAGCCACGCCCAGAAGTGGAAGGTGAGACCGAGCGCGAACACGCTGGGGTACGCCACCGTCAGCGCGAGGGAGTTCAGGCCCACGAAGCCGGACCAGTTGAACAGCACCGGGCCCCAGAGGAAGACCAGGCTGAGCAGCGCGAGGGCGGGCGCCGCGCGATGGGCGCTGAGGGTACGGACGTACCGCCACACCCCCGTGATCAGCAGCCCCAGTCCGACGACCGCGGCAAAGCGCAGCACGACCCACACCGACAGGCCGGTCAGCTTGGCGACCACGCCCAGCACCAGCATCCACGGCGAGTAGTACGGGCTCGGCGTGTCCGCGTCGACCAGCGGATTGCCGGGATGCAGAAGGTTGTGGCGCAGCCGCTCGACGGTGGCCGCGTGCATGCCGAGGTCGCCCGCCCACGGCAGCCGGACGATCACGAGGAGGAGCAACACCACGACGAGCACGGCGGCGGCCTGCGGCAGCGCCCGGCCGGCCCGCCGGGTGGTGTTGTTCTGCGGTGACACCGGCCGGCTCATGGGCTGGGTGTCAGACGGTGCAGCTTGCATCCTGCGACCCTAGCCCAGGTTCCCCGAGGGTCGGCAAGCAGGGAGACGCCCCGGGCCGCTGGGTGCCCGGGGCGTCATCGGTGCGGTCACTGCCGCACGGGCTTACGAATGCGTGCGCAGCAGCGTCCGCATCGTGCGCATCGCCACCGACAGGTTGGCGAGGTCGAAGGTCTCCGAACCGCGGATCTCCTCCAGGGTGGTGCGCGCCCGGCTCAGGATGGGCGCGTTCTTCTGCTCCCACGCCTTGAAGCGCTGCTCGGGCGTCGACGTGCCGTTGCCGGCCGCGAGGACGTCCGCGGTGAGCGCCGAGTGCGCCGCGTACAGGTCCTCGCGGATGGAGGCGCGGGCCATGGACTGCCAGCGGTCGGCGCGGGGCAGCTCGATGATGCGGTCCATCAGCTGGGTGATGTTCAGCCGGTCGGCGAGGTCGTAGTAGACCTCGGCGACGTCGAGCGGCTCCTTGCCGGTGCGGTCGGCCACCGAGACGATGTCGAGCGCCGGGAAGGCGGAGGAGAACCCGGCCACGCGCGTGGCGAGCTCGTCCGGGACACCGGCCGCGGACAGCTCGTCGTACACGTGCTGGTACCACTCCAGGTCCGCGCCGCGCAGCAGCTTCGGCAGCTCCTGCCAGACCCGCTCGACGCGCTCGGCGAAGAACTCGACGGTCTCGGCGAGCTGGAGCGGCTGCGGCCGGTTGTTGAGCAGCCAGCGGGTGCCGCGCTCGACCAGTCGGCGCGAGTGCAGCCGGATCCGGGTCTGGACGTCGGCGTCGACCTTGTTGTCCAGGTCCTCCACCGCGTCCCACACCGGTGCCGAGCAGAAGATCGCGCGGGCCGCGGTCTGCGCCCGGACGATCTCCTCCAGGGAGGCGCCGGTCTCCTCGCGCAGACGGTGCAGATACGTCGTACCGCCCGTGTTGACCGTGTCGTTGACCAGCACGGTCGTGGTGATCTCGCGGCGCAGCGGGTGGTTGTCGATCGCCTCGGTGAAGCGCTCGCGCAGCGCCGTCGGGAAGTACGCGTGCAGCAGGCTGCGCAGGTACGGGTCCTCCGGCAGCGAGGTCGCCAGCAGCTCCTCGGCGACCGTGATCTTCGTGTACGCCAGCACGACGGCCGTCTCCGGGCCGGTCAGGCCCAGGCCCTGGGTCAGGCGCTCACGGATCTGGCGGTCGGCGGGCAGGAACTCCAGCGCCCGGTCCAGATGCCCCTCGCGCACCAGGTGGCGCAGGAACCGCTGCTGGGCGTGGAGCATGTCCTTGGCCTGGAACAGCGCGTTGGCCAGGGCGGTGTTCTGCGCGTAGTTGTTGCGCAGCACCAGCGCGCCGACCTCGTCGGTCATCTCCGCGAGGATCTTGTTGCGCTGCTTGACGGTCATGTCGCCGTCCGCGACCAGGCCGTTCAGCAGGATCTTGATGTTCACCTCGTGGTCGGAGGTGTCCACACCGGCGCTGTTGTCGATCGCGTCGGTGTTGATCTTGCCGCCGTGCATGGCGAACTCGATCCGGCCGAGCTGGGTCAGACCCAGGTTGCCGCCCTCGCCGACGACCTTGACGCGCAGGGCGCTGCCGTCGACGCGGATGGCGTCGTTGGCCTTGTCGCCGACGTCGGCGTTGGACTCCGCCGACGACTTCACGTACGTGCCGATACCGCCGTTCCACAGCAGGTCGACCGGCGCGTGCAGGATCGCCTTCATCAGGTCGGCCGGGGTCATCTTGGTGACCTTGTCCTCGATGCCGAGGGCCTCGCGGATGTGGGCGTTGACCGGGATCGACTTGGCACTGCGCGGGAAGATCCCGCCGCCCGCCGACAGCAGCTCGGTGTTGTAGTCCGCCCAGGAGGAACGGGGCAGCTCGAACAGCCGGCGGCGCTCGGCGTACGACGTCGCCGCGTCCGGGGTGGGGTCGAGGAAGATGTGCCGGTGGTCGAAGGCGGCGACCAGACGGATGTGCTCGGAGAGCAGCATGCCGTTGCCGAACACGTCACCGGACATGTCACCGATGCCGACGACTGTGAAGTCCTCGCTCTGCGTGTCCACGCCCAGCTCACGGAAGTGCCGCTTGACGGACTCCCAGGCGCCGCGTGCGGTGATGCCCATGCCCTTGTGGTCGTAACCGGCCGAGCCTCCGGAGGCGAAGGCGTCCCCGAGCCAGAAGTTGTACTTCTCGGCGACCCCGTTGGCGATGTCCGAGAAGGTCGCGGTGCCCTTGTCGGCGGCGACCACCAGGTAGGTGTCGTCGCCGTCGTGCCGGACCACGTCCTGCGGCGGCACGACCTGGCCGGCGACCATGTTGTCGGTGATGTCGAGCAGCGCCGAGATGAACGTCTTGTAGCTGGCGACGCCCTCGGCCAGCCACGCGTCACGGTCCACGCTCGGGTCGGGCAGCTGCTTGGCGACGAAGCCGCCCTTGGCGCCGACCGGCACGATGACGGTGTTCTTCACCATCTGCGCCTTGACCAGGCCGAGGATCTCGGTACGGAAGTCCTCACGCCGGTCGGACCAGCGCAGGCCGCCGCGCGCGACCTTGCCGAAGCGCAGGTGCACGCCCTCGACCCGCGGCGAGTACACCCAGATCTCGAACGCCGGGCGCGGCGCGGGCAGGTCCGGGATGGCCTGCGGGTCGAACTTCATGGACACGTAGTCGTGCGGCGAGCCGTCGATCGTCTCCTGGAAGAAGTTCGTGCGCAGCGTCGCCTTGATGACGGTCAGGAAGGACCTGAGGATGCGGTCCTCGTCCAGGCTGGCCACCTGGTCCAGGGCCGCGTCCAGCTCCTCCAGCAGCGCGTCGGTGATCTCCAGCCCGGCCTTCTGCCGGTCCGGGGACATCCGCGCCTCGAAGAGGGAGATGAGCAGGCGGGTGGTGTGGACGTTGTTGCGGAGGGTGTCCTCCATGTAGTCCTGGGAGAAGGTCGAACCGGCCTGCCGCAGGTACTTGGCGTAGGCGCGCAGCACCATCGCCTCCCGCCAGGACAGCCCGGCGCTCAGCACCAGCGCGTTGAAGCCGTCGTTCTCCGCCTTGCCGGTCCAGGTGGCGGCGAAGGCCTCCTGGAAGCGGTCACGGGCGTCGTCGCCGAGGTACTCCCCGCCGCCCGCCGCCTGGGGCACGCGCAGACCGAAGTCGTAGATCCACGCCGTCGTACGGTCCGCGCAGCGCAGCTCGTACGGCCGCTCGTCGGTGACCTCGACGCCGAGCCGGCTGAGCACCGGCAGCACCTGGGCGAGGGAGACCGAGCCGCCCTTCTGGTAGATCTTGAACCGGCGCTCCTCGGGGCCCGCGCCCACCGGCTCGTACAGGCTCAGGCTGAAGGTCTTGTCCTCGCTGAGCTGCTCCAGGTGGACCAGGTCGGCGACCGCGGCGCGCGGGGTGTGGTCGGCCTTGTAGCCCTCGGGGAAGGCGTGGTTGTAGCGGCGCAGCACCTCGGCCGCGCGCTCCTCACCGCACTCGGCGGTCAGCGCCTCGGCGAACGCGTCGGCCCAGGAGCGGGCGGCCTCGACCAGGCGGGCCTCGATGCGGTCCTTGTCGGCGTCCGACAGCTCGGGCAGCTCGGTGCCCGGCGGGACACGGACGACGAAGTGCAGCCGGGACAGGATCGACTCGGTGTTCCAGGCGGTGAAGTCGACGCTGATGCCGCCGAGCTCCTCCTTCAGGATGTCGATGATCCGCAGCCGGACGCCGGTGGTGTAGCGGTCTCGCGGCAGGTAGACGAGCGCCGAGTAGTAGCGCCCGTACTCGTCCTGGCGCAGGTACAGCCGCAGCCGGCGGCGCTCCTGGAGGTAGAGAACGCTCGTGGCGATGGACTGCAGTTCGGCGACGGGCGTCTGGAACAGCTCGTCGCGCGGGTAGGTCTCCAGGATCTGCAGCAGGTCACGGCCGTCGTGGCTGTTGGGCGAGAACCCGGCGCGCTGCAGCACCTCGTCGACCTTGCGGCGGATGACGGGGACACGCCGCACGGACTCGGTGTACGCGGCGGAGGAGAACAGTCCGAGGAACCGCCGCTCCCCGACGACGTTGCCCTGCCCGTCGAACTTCTTGACGCCGATGTAGTCCAGGTACGACGGCCGGTGCACGGTGGCCCGGCTGTTCGCCTTGGTCAGCACGAGCAGCTTGTGCTCGCGGGCCTTGGCGCGGGCGTCGGCGGGCAGCCGCTCGAAGGAGGGGCTGACGGGGTGCTGGTCGTCCTCGGCGTGGTGCGGGTCGGAGCGCAGGATGCCGAGACCGGTGCCGGGCACGGCGGCGAGGGTGTCGTCGTCGCGCAGCTGGTACTCGCGGTAGCCGAGGAAGGTGAAGTGGTCGTCGGACAGCCAGCGCAGCAGCTCACGCGCCTCCTCGACCTCGCCGGTGACCAGGTCGCCCGGGGCGGCCTCGTCCGGCAGCTCGTCGGCGATCCGGGTCGCCGTGCTGCGCATCTTCTCCCAGTCCTCGACGGCCTCGCGGACGTCGGACAGCACGCGCAGCAGATCGGCGGTGATCTGCTTCAGATCGGCGCGGTCGGTCTCGCGGTCGATCTCGACGTGGATCCAGGACTCGATGTGCGCGTCGTGCGGGAGGTCGCCGGTGGGCGGGGTGGCCAGGACCTCGATCAGCTTGCCGGTCAGGTCCCGCCGGACGACGAACTGCGGATGGATGACGACATGGATACCCCGCCCCTGCCGGGTCAGCTCATTGGTGACGGAGTCGACGAGGAAGGGCATGTCGTCGGTGACGACCTCGACCACGGTGTGGCTGCAGGTCCACCCGTTCTCCTCCACGGTCGGGGTGTGCACCCGCACGTTCGCCGTGCCCTGGGGGCGGTTCTCGGCGAGCCGGTAGTGCGAGACCGCGGCACCGAAGACGTCGACCGGGTCGCGGTCGGCGAGGTCTTCCGGGGCGGTGTGCAGGTAGTAGCGCTGGAGGAACGCGAGCACGGACTCGCTGTCCGGGGTGTCCGGGGAGCCCTCGCCCGCGGTCCCGGTCGGTAGGTGCCCCCCGACCGGGCTGTTCTCAGCTACCCGGGCAGCCCTTCCGAGCAGCTCGGCCTTGGCTTCGTCCAGCTTGGTCTGCATTGTCCTCTGGCTCCTGTCGCGCGCCGTTGCGTGACGTAGAAGGAAGTACGGTCTCTTTCCCTCCGGCTCGACGCCACAGCCCGGGGTGTCCGGACCGTTCAGACGCTATGCCGCGAGGTGAGATGAGCGGGGGGAATTCGGCCATTGTCGGCACGTCCGTCGGACGTGACGCTGCTCTCGGCACAGCCGTGTCCAGGGTTGCCCTCGGCGTCCTGGGAGCTCCTGCGGCCCCGCCCCGCCCGCGAAGACCAGCGACCGCCGCCCGGTCACGGAGGTGTTCCGTGCAACCCGGGCGCAGGGCAGGGACACGATCGTCCCCGCGAGATATCGCGCTGATCACGCCACAAGGCTATCGCTCCTCACCCCGGGGCCGTCATGAGCCGTATGTGTACAAAACAGGGGGCCGAAGTTTGACGTTCTGCACAGCGGCGGGGTGAGGGTGGGTGACGTATCCGGTCCGGGTAGGCGGGGGGCTCGTCCGGGTAGGTGTCAGTGTCAGGTCTGTCTGCCCGAAGGAACCGACATGCCCGCGAAGATCCTGATCGTGACCGGCGACGCAGCGGAGTCCCTGGAAGTCCTCTACCCGTATCAGCGCCTGCGCGAGGAGGGCTACGAGGTCCATATCGCCGCCCCCTCCCGCAAGACCCTGCGCTTCGTCGTCCACGACTTCGAGCCCGGTTACGACACCTACACCGAGAAGCCCGGCTACACCTGGCCCGCCGACCTGGCCTTCGCCGACGTCGACCCCGGCGAGTACGTGGCCCTCGTCATCCCCGGCGGCCGGGCACCGGAGTATCTGCGCAACGATCCCGAACTCCGCAAGATCCTCAAGGCCTTCTTCGACGCCGACAAGCCGGTCGCCCAGATCTGCCACGGCCCCCTGCTCACTGCGGCGATCGACACCCTGCGCGGCCGCCGCGTCACGGCGTACCCCGCCCTCGAACCGGACATGCAGACAGCCGGTGCGGACTTCCAGGACGCCGAAGCGGTCGTCGACGGCACCCTGATCTCCTCCCGAGCCTGGCCGGACCACCCGGCGTGGATGCGCGAATTCCTGAAGGTACTGCGGGTGACGGCGCCGGTGGGGTGAGGACGGGGCGGGGGCGGTGACCGGCAGACGGTCGTGGCTGACGGTGGCGCCCACCCCCGTAGCTGCGGCAGTCGTGCCTCCCCCAAGCTCTTCGAGCAGGGGGTACCCCCAGGGCGGCACAGGTGGGCGCTGGGGTTACCCCCTGCTCGAAGAGCGACACCCGGCACCCGAACAAGGCACCCACTCGGCTACGCGGCTATTCGCTGTGCCTCCCGCACCGCCTCCACCAGCGTGTCCACCACCGGCACCCCCACTGCCTCAAGGCTGGCCCGACTGTGCGACCCCCCGGTGTACAGCACAGCCCGCGCCCCGACCTCCCGCGCGGCGACCGCGTCATCCGCCGCGTCCCCGATCACCACGGTCCGCGCGGCCGCGACGCCCTCCCCCAGCGCCTCCAGATGCCGCACCATGTGCTCGGCCTTGCTCCCCCCGGACGGCCCCGTACGCCCGTCGACCCGCAGGAAGTGCGCCTCGATGCCGAACCCCCGCACGAGCGGCACCAGCTCCTCATGCCCGTACATGCTCAGCAGCGACTGACTGTGCCCCGCGGTGCGCCACCCGGCGAGCAGCTCCGCAGCTCCCTCGGTCAGCCCGCACCGCTCCCGCTGCTCGGCATAGTGCCGATGGAACACCCCGTCCATCAGCTCCCACTCGGCCTCGGTCGGCAACCGCCCGAGCAGCCGCTCATAGAACTTCGGCACCGGCACGCAGTACAGCGCCCGGTACTCCTCCAGCGTGATCGGCGCGAGCCCCAGCTCGGCGA
Organism: Streptomyces camelliae; assembly: GCF_027625935.1. Lineage (NCBI taxonomy): Bacteria > Bacillati > Actinomycetota > Actinomycetes > Kitasatosporales > Streptomycetaceae > Streptomyces > Streptomyces camelliae. The sequence goes on along the minus strand of NZ_CP115300.1, from coordinate 5,574,194 downwards.
AGGCCGCGTTCGTCGCCCCGATGATCGCGTCATTGTCGTGGAACAGCGTCCCGTTCCAGTCCCAGACGATGTGCGCGCTTCCGTGCATCCCCATGCCGAAGACCGTACTCGCCCCCACTGACAATCACCCGGCCGGACGCCGGCGCAGGCGTCAGGCGCCCGAACCGACCAGGTTGGGAATCTCCTGCGTGGCGTACCACAGCAGCTCGTGGTCGTCCGCCCCGTCCACGACGAACTGCGCGTCGTCGTCCCCGCCGTCGGCCGCCTCCAGCGCCTCCGCCGCCGCGGCCACGTCCTGCTCCGCGTCATCGGCGTCGACATGCACCGCGGCCGCCTTCGCGAGCGGCACGCTCGACGTCACGGTCACCTCGCCCAGCGCGGACGGGTCCAGCCCACGGTCCGGATCGACGCTCGCCGCACCGTCGGGCACGTCCACGGCGACCACGACCCGGCGCCGTACCGCACCCGGATCGGCCGCCAGCCGTCGCAGCGAAGCCAGCGCGGCCCGGCTGAGCGCGGCGTACTCCAGCTCCTCGATGTCCTCGGAGAGGTACCACTCGCGCAACGCGGGCGTGACGGCGTACGCGACGAAGGGGCCGCTCCCCAGCTCACCCGTCTTGTGCGCCTCGGCGAGCGCGGGGAGGGTCAGGGGGACGTAGACGCGCATGCTGGCCGCTCTTTCCTGATCAAGGGCAAGGCTCGAAGGCCTTCAGGATACGTGCGCGGGTCCCCTTTCGAGTCCCTGCCCGCACCCCGGAAGCCGTCAGCACCAGGCCGCGAATTCACCCGAGGCACCCCCGGCATACCGGGCTGCCGGGTGCCCCGGGTCCCTCGGATAAGCGAACTTTTCCGCCCCTCCTCGGCCGGTACCGCCACCCTTGCCACCCGGCTCCCCACCCCCGTACAAGATCCCCACCAGCGAGTTACCGCCCGGTATCAACCGGGCCCGCCGAACGGGGACTCCATGAACAAGGTCATGAGCCGTACCGCCCAGTCCCGCCCGCGCCACCGCCCGCCGACCCGCCACGACACCCGCCGCCCGGCCGGCGCCCCGCCCCGCAAGCCGCCGACGAGGAGCAGCCGGGCCATGACCCCGGCCGCCCTCAGGACGCCCGAGAGGCCCCGCACAGCCGCTGCGGCCGCTCAGCCCCAGCTACGGCCCACGGATCTCTTCACGGACCGTCTGGTGGCCGTCCTGAGCGGTCAGCGCCCCGTGCACTGGATGCTCCGCCACACCGCCGGCCGCGCCTACGACGACCTGACCCGCCTCGCCGAACGCAGCCCCCTGCGCACCCGCGGCTCCCGTCCGGTCATCCACGACATCGGCTACTACGTCCCCTGCGACGGCGCCCTTGAGGTCTTCGCCCGCATCGCCGCCGGCGACCAGCTCCGCGCGCTGGCCTTCCGCCTGGAACTGGGCCAGGACCTCCGCTGGCGCTGCACAGCGGTAGAGGCCGCGGCCCGCTCCCGACCGACGGCATGACGCAAGGGGGCCGGGCTCCCGAAGGAACCCGGCCCCACTCGGCTCAGCTCGGCAGCCGAACGCCCGTCACTTCTTCCGGCGCCGCCCGCCCTTGGCCTGCCGCCGCCGCTCGGCCCGCGTCAGCCCGTCCGCCTCCGAACGCACCGGCTCCTCGTCCTCCAGGTCACGCTCGACGATGCCGCCCTCGCCGTCCACCGTCGGCGCGGAGAAGTGCAGATCCCGCCGCTGCGGAACGTCCAGCCCCTTCGCCCGGATCTCGGGACGGGCCCCGGCCTGTGCCGGCACCGTCTCCTGGACACCCTCGGCGGCCGGCTCAGCCTCGACCGGGACCTCCTCGACCTGCTGCTCGACCTGGACCTCCAGGTTGAACAGATAGCCGACGGACTCCTCCTTGATGCCCTCCATCATCGCGGTGAACATGTCGAAGCCCTCGCGCTGGTACTCGACCAGCGGGTCCTTCTGCGCCATCGCGCGCAGGCCGATGCCCTCCTGGAGGTAGTCCATCTCGTAGAGGTGCTCACGCCACTTGCGGTCGAGGACCGACAGCACGACCCGGCGCTCCAGCTCACGCATGATCTCGGAGCCGAGCTGCGTCTCCCGGGCCGCGTACTGCTCGTGGATGTCTTCCTTGATGGACTCGGAGATGAACTCGGCGGTCAGACCGGCCCGGTCACCGGCGGCCTCCTCCAGCTCATCGATGTCGACCTTCACCGGGTAGAGCTGCTTGAAGGCACCCCACAGCCGGTCCAGGTCCCAGTCCTCCGGGAAGCCCTCGGCGGTCTCCGCGCTCACGTACGCGTCGATCGTGTCGTCCATGAAGTGCTGGACCTGCTCGTGCAGATCCTCGCCCTCCAGCACCCGGCGGCGCTCGCCGTAGATGACCTCGCGCTGCCGGTTGAGCACCTCGTCGTACTTCAGAACGTTCTTACGGGTCTCGAAGTTCTGCTGCTCGACCTGCGACTGCGCGGACGCGATCGCGCGCGTGACCATTTTGTTCTCGATCGGCACGTCGTCCGGCACGTTGGCCATGGCCATCACGCGCTCGACCATCTGGGCCTTGAACAGACGCATCAGGTCGTCGCCCAGGGAGAGGTAGAAGCGGGACTCGCCGGGGTCGCCCTGGCGGCCGGAACGACCGCGCAGCTGGTTGTCGATACGGCGCGACTCGTGCCGTTCGGTGCCCAGCACGTACAGCCCGCCGAGCTCCTCGACCTCGTCCTTCTCGGCCTTGACCGCCTGCTCGGCCTTCTCCAGGGCGGCGGGCAGTGCCTGCGCCCACTCCTCGATGTGCTCCTCGGGGTCGAGGCCGCGCTGACGCAGCTCCGCCTCGGCGAGGTCCTCGGGGTTGCCGCCGAGCTTGATGTCCGTACCACGGCCGGCCATGTTGGTGGCCACGGTCACCGCGCCCTTGCGGCCGGCCTGCGCGACGATCGACGCCTCGCGCTCGTGGTGCTTGGCGTTGAGCACCTCGTGCTGGATGCCGCGCTTGGAGAGCTGCTGCGAGAGGTACTCCGACTTCTCGACGGAGGTCGTGCCGACGAGGATCGGCTGGCCCTTCTCGTGCTTCTCCGCGATGTCGTCGACGACCGCCTCGAACTTGGCGACCTCGGTGCGGTAGATCAGGTCCGACTGGTCCTTGCGGATCATCGGCTTGTTGGTCGGGATCGGGACCACGCCGAGCTTGTAGATCTGGTGGAACTCGGCGGCCTCGGTCATCGCCGTACCGGTCATGCCGGAGAGCTTGGCGTAGAGGCGGAAGAAGTTCTGCAGGGTGATCGTGGCGAGCGTCTGGTTCTCGTCCTTGATGTCCACCCCTTCCTTCGCCTCGATCGCCTGGTGCATGCCCTCGTTGTAGCGGCGGCCGGCGAGGATACGGCCCGTGTGCTCGTCGACGATCATGACCTCGCCGTCGATGACGACGTAGTCCTTGTCGCGCTTGAACAGCTCCTTGGCCTTGATGGCGTTGTTCAGGTAGCCGACCAGCGGGGTGTTCACCGACTCGTAGAGGTTGTCGATGCCCAGCCAGTCCTCGACCTTGCTGACGCCGGCCTCGTGGATGGCGACCGTGCGCTTCTTCTCGTCGACGTCGTAGTCGCCGGTCTCCTCCATGCCCTTGAGCGGGTTGCCGGCCTCGCCCTTCTTCAGGCGCAGGACCAGCTTGGCGAAGTCGCCGTACCACTTCGTGGCCTGGTCGGCCGGGCCGGAGATGATCAGCGGCGTACGGGCCTCGTCGACGAGGATGGAGTCGACCTCGTCGACGATGGCGAAGTTGTGGCCACGCTGCACCAGCTCGTCCTTCGACCACGCCATGTTGTCGCGCAGGTAGTCGAAGCCGAACTCGTTGTTCGTGCCGTAGGTGATGTCGCACGCGTACTGCTCGCGGCGCTGGGCCGGCGTCATGTTGGCGAGGATGCAGCCGACGCTCAGGCCCAGGAACTTGTGGACGCGGCCCATCATCTCGGAGTCGCGCTCGGCCAGGTAGTCGTTCACCGTGATGAGGTGGACGCCGTCGCCGGACAGAGCGTTCAGATACGCGGGTAGCGTGCCGACGAGGGTCTTGCCCTCACCGGTCTTCATCTCGGCCACGTAGCCCAGGTGGAGGGCGGCGCCGCCCATCAGCTGCACGTCGTAGTGCCGCTGGCCGAGGACGCGCTTGGCGGCCTCGCGGACGGTGGCGAACGCCTCGGGGAGCAGGTCATCCAGGCTCTCACCGTCGGCGTACCGCTGCTTGTACTCCTCGGTGAGGGCCCGCAGCTCGGCGTCGGAGAGGTCGACGAAGTCCTCTTCGATGGAGTTGACCTGGTCCGCGATGCGGTGCAGCTTGCGCAGGATCTTGCCTTCGCCTGCACGCATGATCTTCGAGAGGACGGACACGGGGGTTTGTCTCCTTGCCGGTCGGGCCTGGGACGGTCGGTTTCCATTTGACGTACTGAGCAACGGCCATCGTATGCGAGGACCCGGCTGGGCCGGGAGGCCTGGCGGCCCGACGGCTGCTTCATCCAGGACAACGGACGGGGCACGCGGATAGTGCCGCACCGGCACGAGGAATTGCGCGAAATGTGATCGCCCGCTCACGCATAGCGAAAAACGATAGCCCGCGCGCGGGACGCCCAGCACAATCGGGCGATGGAACCCGTCACACTCACCACGGACCGTCTGATCCTGCGCACGGTCGGCCCGCACGACACGCAGGCCGTCTACAAGGCCGCCCAGGACCCGGGCATCCAGCGCTGGACCACCGTCCCGTCCCCTTACCTGCCCGAACACGCGAGTGGCTTCACGGAGCAGCTGGTCCCCGACGGCTGGGCACAGGGCTCGATGTTCACCTTCGGCGTCTTCCTGCCGGACGGGGAACTCGCCGGCATGCTCAGTCTCACCTTGCGCTCGCTCGGCGTGGCGGAGGTCGGCTTCTGGGCGACGGCGGAACACCGCGGGCGCGGCTACGTCACCGAGGCCACCCTCACCGCCTGCCGGTGGATCTTCACCGAGGTGGGCGTCGACCGGGTCGAATGGCGTGCCGAGGTCGGCAACCACCCCTCCCGCGCGGTCGCCGAACGCGCGGGCTTCACCATCGAAGGCACCCTGCGCTCCGCGGTCAACAACAAGGGGGTGCGCCGGGACTGCTGGGTCGGCTCTCTGCTCCCCTCGGACCTGGGCCTGCCCTCCACGGCGCCGTACCTGCCCGCCCGAAACTGACCTGGGCCGGGCGAACGCCCAGCTCAGGACGGACTGTCAGTGGCGGCCTCTAGGGTCCGGGGCATGACGACCCTTCCGCGCCCGACCACCATCCTCACCGCGGACGACGCCCGCCGTATCGCCCTGCGGGCCCAGGGCTTCCTCGGCGCGCCCGACCGGCGGGCCGGTGTCCGCGGGGTGCTGCGCCACCTCGGCGCGGTCCAGCTCGACACGATCTCGGTCCTCGCCCGCTCGCACGAACTCGTGCCGTACGCCCGCCTCGGCGCGGTCGGCCGCAAGACGGTCGAGGCCGCTTATTGGAGCGGCACGCGTGCCTTCGAGTACTGGTCGCACGCGGCCTGCCTCCTGCCGATCGAGGAGTGGCCGCACTTCGCGTTCCGCCGCCGCGCCTACCGGCACCGCCCGCACTGGAACCACGAGCTGCCCGAGGGCACCTACGAGCAGGTCATCAAGCAGCTGCGCGCGGAGGGCCCGCTGACCTCCACGGAGCTGGGCGGCGCGAAGAGGACGAGCGACTGGTGGGACTGGTCGGGCACCAAGGTCGCCGTGGAGCGCGCGCTGATGTACGGCGAGGTGGTGTGCGTGGCGCGCCGCGGCTGGAAGCGGGTGTACGACCTCGCCGAGCGCGCGATCCCGGACGCGCTGCTGCACGACGAGCTGGACGACACCGAGTGCCTGCGCCGGCTGGTCCGGCTGGCCGGTGAGTCCCTGGGCGTGGGCACGCGCGCGGACATCGCCGACTACCACCGTCTCAAGGGCGAGCAGGTCGACGCGGTGATCGCCGACTCGGGGCTGGTCCCGGTCGAGGTCGAGGGCTGGGGCCGCCCCGCCTGGGCCGACCCGGCAGCCCTCGCGGCACCCCCGCGAGGCCGCCACCGTACGACGCTGCTGTCGCCGTTCGACTCGCTGATCTGGGAGCGGGCGCGCACAGAGCGGATCTTCGGCTTCACCCACCGCCTGGAGGCATACGTCCCCAAGCCGAAGCGTGTGTACGGCTATTTCGCCATGCCGGTGCTGGCGGGCGGCCTGCTGGTCGGACGGGTCGACCCGGCCCGTGAGGGCCGCACGCTGGTGGCCAAGCAGGTCACCCTGGACGGTGCGAAGGCGGTCCCGGCGGTCGCCCAGGCCCTGATCGAGGCGGCCGGCTGGGTGGACTGCACGGACGTCCGCGTCGAGCGCGTGGACGCACCCGAACTGCGCGAACCCCTGGTGAGGGAACTCGCCCGCGCCCTCGGCTGACCCCCTGCCCTACCGGATTTCGAGGATCTTCTCCCGCATCGCATAGACCACGGCTTCCATCCTGGAGTGCAGCTGGAGTTTCTCCAGGATGTTGCGGACGTGGTTCTTCACGGTGTTCTCGGAGATGAACAGTTCCTTGGCGATGTCCCGGTTGTTCATCCCCGTGGCGACGAGCTTGAGGACCTCCAGCTCCCGGTCGGTCAGCCTCGGCGCGGGCACCAGCCGGCGTTCGTCGGTGCGCTGGATCATCGACTTGAACTCGGTGAGGAGCTTGGACGCCATGGACGGGCTGATCTGCGACTGCCCGTCGGCCACCGCGCGAATGGCGGTCGCCACCTCGTCCGTGGAGATCTCCTTGAGGAGGTATCCGGTCGCGCCCGCCTTGATCGCGTCGTAGAGGTCGGCCTCCTCGTCGCTGATCGTCAGCATGATGATCTTCGCGCTGGGGGCGACCTCCTTGATGGAGGTGCAGGCCTCGATCCCGCCCCGCTTGGGCATGCGGACATCCATCAGCACGATGTCGGGCAGCAGGTCGGCGGCCTTCTCCACGGCCTCGGCGCCGTCGCCGGCCTCGCCGATGACCTGGATGTCCTCCTCGGCCGCGAGCACGATCTCCAGGCCGCGCCGGAAGAGGGCGTGGTCGTCCACGACCAGGACCCTGATCGGCTCCGCGCGTGAAGAGCCCGCGTCGGGACCCTCGCCGATGACACCGTCGTCGGCGTCTTCGTCCCGCATCGGTCCGAAGGTGTCCGCCATCGTTCCTCCCCCTGAAGGCTGTGGCCTGTCGTCCTGCGCCATCGCCAACCCAAGGCAACGGCCCACCGGTTGGGCCGGTCCGGCCATGATTTCATGCCCGGGCGACACCGAGGTGACGTGCGGGGCGTGAAGTGGTCGCACACCGGTGCCCCTGGGGGCGCACACGCGCCGCCAGGGGCACCGGTTCCGCTTCTTCCGGGTGGCTCAGCCGCCCAGCGTGCCCCCCGCCGCGGGGGGTGCCTCAGCGACCATCTGGTCCTGGTCGAGATGGATCACGCCGTAGTCGTAGGCGTGGCGCCGGTAGACGACACTCGGCTGCTTCGTCTCGGCGTCGACGAAAAGGTAGAAGTCGTGCCCGACCAGCTCCATCTCGTAGAGGGCCTGGTCGAGGGTCATCGGTGCGGCCACGTGGGTCTTCTCGCGGACGACGAGGGGGCCCTCCCCCTTGACCTCCAGCGAGCCGATCTTCTTCGTCGGTACTCCGTCCGCCTCTTCTTCGTGGACGGGCAGACCGTTGCCGTTCAGCGTCGCCACGCCCGGGACGTGGTCGGGGACCTCGGCCGCCGAGATCCGGCGCGGGCCGCGCCGTGAGAAACGCTTGTCGTGCTGCTTGCGCAGCCGGGCGTCCAGCTTCTCCGCCGCCAGGTCGAGTGCCGCGTACGGGTCGCTGGCCGCCGCTTCCGCCCGGATCACCGGACCGCGGGAGCGGAGGGTGATCTCCACTCGGTCACAGCGGTCGGCCTGTCGGGGGTTGGGCTCCTTGGACACCTCGACGTCGAGGCTGATCACCTTGCCATCGAGCTTCTGGATCTTCTCCAGGTTCAGCTTCTCGGCCACGTGCTTGCGGAACCGCTCGGGCACCTCGGTCTTGCGGCCCTTGACGACGATGTCCACGCAGAACTCCGTTCCCGGATCGCTCCGCTCGGTCGGCGGAGCATCTCCCTTTTTGCACCAGGTCCGGTGAGCCCCGGACCTCGGACTCGGTGACTTCACCTCCTTCTCCCCCATGGGCAAGATCTCCACCCCATGGGCGCGGGCGATTGCGGAAAACCCGCACCACGGCATTCGGATATGAGAGGTGTGGCCTGCGCCTTTCCTCACAACCGAACATATCTCGCCCGGACGGATGTCGTCACCCTCTACCGCGGCGTACCTCCGTTCAGGTGAATTTCCCCTCTCACTACCTGCAACGATGCAGGTCGGTGGTCAGTTCCTGTTTATTTCGAAAGAATCCCGAGGCGCGGCGACCACCGCCGCACGGAACGCGTACCCGAGGGCCTTCGACACCGTCTTTTCCGGTGCACCATGCACCCACTTCCCGTCGCCCAACCGCGTTCCGCTCCGTCGTTCTTCCCTTCCTTCCCGAGTTACGTCCGCGTACACGGACGTTCTCACTCCGCGTCCCTCCTCCGGACGCGACAGGGCCGTCGCCCGCAGGGCCCGCGCCGCCTCGGCGAGGCTGGCGCCCGTGGTGATCAGGTCGTCGACGAGCACGATCCGTCCGGCGTCGATCAGCAGCCGGCCACCGCCCGCCGTCACCTCCAGCGCGCCCGAGAGGTTCTCCAGGCGGCGTCGAGCGTCGAGCCCGGCCTGGTCGGCCACCGGCCGCCGCTGGCGCAGCACGGCCGCCACCCGGGCCGGCGTCCCGGTGCGCCGCAGCTCACCGGCCGCCGCGAGCGCCATCCGCCGCACCGGGTCGTGCCCTCGCGCCCGCACGGCCCACCGGGCGGAGGGCACGGGGACGAGCACCACGGTCCCGCTGTCCCAGGCGTCACCCGGCCCGCCCTCAGCACCTCCCGCGCCTGGACCGACACCAACCCCGGCGCCGCTCCCGCCGAGTCCGGCCCGCACGGCCCCCGCCAAGGCCGCGCCCAGCGCTCCCGCGAGGGGCAGCGCGCCCCGCTCCTTGTGGGCGAGCAGCAACTCCCGTACTTCCGTCGCGTACGGAGCCGCCGCGTACACCACCGGCAGCCCGGCCGGCTCCGGCACCGGCCGCACCCGCCGCGGCCCGCGCCCGTCCAGCGCGGCCCGGCACCGCAGGCAGAGCACCGTACGAGGCGCTCCGCAGCCCGCGCAGTCGGCCGGCAGCACCAGGTCGGTGAGGTCTCGCCACCACCCCCGCATGCCCACCACTGTGCCAACCCCCGAGCCGCCCTGCCACCCCTGTGGACAACGCCCTGTGGATAAGTCGGGAAACCACAGAACGCCAGTAACCCACACGAGTGAATGCGGCCTCAGGTAGTAGGGGGAAGCCGACCGGCGGCGCGCCGCTCAGCCCGGATAGACCGGCGCCGTTCCGTCCTTGTCCACCTTCTGCCACTGCGCCCCGGACGGCAGCCGTACGACCCCGTCGTCCTCCGAGTAGGCCACCAGCGGCACCCGCTCGTCCTCGGACGCGGCGATCGCCTTGACGCCGGTGAGCGCGCCGGGCGCCGGACCGTCGAGCGTGGAGCCGTCGACCTGGACGTACCGCATCTGCAGCACGCCGCCCTGCTCCCTGCCGACCGCGAGCAACCTGCTGTCACCAGCCCACGACAGAGCGCTGACCTGCTCCAGATCCGGTGCGGCGGAGCGCAGTTCGACCACCGAGGTGCCCTGCCCGGTGCCGTCGTCGCGCTGGATCCGGCCGATGAGCAGGGACTGCTTGCCGTCCTTCTCCACGACCAGCGCGATCCGTACCCCGTCGGCCGCCACCCGGGCGTCCTTGATCTGCCCGGCCAGATCCGGGACCGCGACCTGCTGCGCCTTGGCGCTGCCCTGCGCCACGACGTACAGCCGGGAACCGTGCTGGTCGCGGTCGGCCACCCACAGGTCACCGCGGGCGTCCCAGCTCGGCGTCGTCAGCCGGTCGGCCGGGGTGGCGCCCGCGCTGGTCACCAGCGCGTTCCCGAGCGAACTGCCCGATGCCAGCGACGTCACGTACAGCGACTTGCCGGAATCGCCGACCCCGGCCGCGCTGTGCTCGTCCCGCGACACCGCCACCGATTCAAGGCCCTTGTCGCCCTCACCGAACGCACCCGGCACCGGCAGCGCGCCGGTGCCCGTGCTCCCCGTCGGCATCCGCACCAACCGGTGCTTGCCGTCGAGGAAGTACAGGTACTCGGGGTTCTTGGCCGACCCGTGCCAGGCGGCGGACTCGGCGCGTTCCTCGCTCAGATCGCACAGCCGGTGGCCGCCGACGCCCTCCAGCTCGACCGACTGCAGCGTCGGCGCCAGGTTCCGCAGCGTGAACAGCACCTGCGTCGCCATCTCGGTGCACCTGCTCGGCGCGACCTGGGACTCCTTGAGGTTCAACGGCACCGTCAACTTGTTCTGGTCGTCCGGCGCCAGCCCCGACACGTCCTTCTGCAAGGCCGCACCGGTCGGAAAACTGGACCTGACGACCGGGCCGAGCCAGCTGGTGGGACCGTCCAGCAGCGAGCGGACCATCTGCGTCATCGGGTCGACCTTGCTGCGCACGAACACCGGGTCGGCGACCGCCACCGGCTGTCCCGTCGCCCCGACCGTCGTGTCGGAGGCGAAGTAGTACTTGTCGACCGACGTGTAGTTGCGCTGGAAGTCCGACTTGCCCATGACGACGCCGTCCGGCAGCCCGTCGATGCGCCACTGCCCGGTCTTGGCGCTCCGCGCGAGGTGCACCTTCTTGCTGTAGGAGCCGCCCAGGGGCTGGTAGGCCTGATGCGAGTCCACGGTCGCGACCTGGGTGCCCGCCAGCACACAGGTGACGCCGTTGGTCGGATCCGGCTTCCCGATCGGGCGGCAGTCGGGCTCGATGCTCGGCCCGTTCGCGAGGACCGTGGTCGACCGCTCGGGCCGCCACGCGCGCGCGGCCTCGTCCGTCAGGTACTTGCGGGCCGTGTCGTAGTCCGGGTCGTCGCTGGTCAGTGCCTCCAGGAAGCCCTGCATGATCTCGGCCGGCCCGGCGCCCTCGGCCGGCGGCATGGCGAACACCCGTACCCCGGTGTCCTGCCGCGGGGTGGACTCCACGTTCCGCAGATCGCCGTTGTCGGGCATCGAGGCGCACCCCGCCAGCAGGACGACCCCCAAAGCGGCGTACGCCCCCGCGCGCCCGGGTCGCCCCCGGGCGCCCCCCTTGCGGTCAGCGCCCACGAAATGCCTCCCCTGGCTCGGTCGAGTCCTGTGGTGCCGCCGCGTCCGGCCGGGCCGCGTCCGCGCCGGCCGTCGGGCCTGCCGCGGCCCTGTCGTCCGGTTGCCGTGGGCCGCCGGCGGGCCGGGGCACCACGCGCGCGCCGTTGCCGTTGCCGGGCAGGGCGGCCGGGTCGGCGGCCGGGGTGACACCGGCCAGCCGCGGCGCGATCGGCGCGCGTGGCGGCAGCGCGGGCACCTGGGCGCCGCCCGGCTGCACCGGAACGGTGGCCCGCTTCTCCTCGCCCCCGCGGGGCAGGCCGGCCTCGTCGACGCCGCGGTTGCGACGCGAGTCCTTGGGCTCCAGCGGTATCGGCGAACCCCGCAGCGGCTCGTCGGCGGTCCTCGGCAGCGTCAGCCGGAACTGCGAGCCACCGCCCGGCTCACCCCAGGCCTGCAGCCAGCCGCCGTGCAGCCGCGCGTCCTCCAGGGCGATGGACAGCCCCAGGCCCGTACCACCGGTGGTACGGGCGCGTGCCGGGTCCGCCCGCCAGAATCGGCTGAAGACGCGCGTCGCCTCGCCCGGCTTGAGCCCCACGCCGAAGTCACGCACCGCGACGGCGACCGCGCCGCCCGCCGCGGCGAGCTTGACGATGACATCCTTGCCCTCGCCATGCTCCACGGCGTTGACCACGAGGTTGCGCAGCACACGCTCCACCCGGCGGGCATCCGCCTCGGCGACGACGGGCTGCTGGTCGCCGAGCACGCGTATGTGCGTGCCCTTGCGCTCGGCGAGCGGCTCGGCACCGCTGACCACACGCCGGACGACCTCCCTGAGGTCTATCGGCTCGGCCTCCAGCGCCGCCGCGCCCGCGTCGAAACGGCTGATCTCCAGCAGGTCCGCGAGCAGCGACTCGAACCGGTCCAGCTGGTCCGCGAGCAGCTCCGCCGACCGCGCTGTCACCGGGTCGAAGTCCTCGCGCGCCTCATGGATGACGTCCGCCGCCATCCGGACCGTGGTCAGCGGGGTGCGCAGCTCGTGCGAGACATCCGACACGAACCGGCGCTGCATCCGCGACAGGTCCTCCAGCTGCTGGATCTTCACCTGGAGGTTCTGCGCCATCTTGTTGAAGGCTTCGCCCAGGCGCGCGATGTCGTCCTCGCCGGTGACCTTCATCCGCTCCTGCAGCCGCCCGGCGGACAACCGCTCGGCGATCCCGGCCGCCATCCGCACCGGCGTGACGACCTGGCGCACCACCAGCCAGGCGATGGCGCCGAGCAACACGACGACGAACAGCCCAGCGGTCGCGAGCGTGCCCTTGACCAGGCTCAGGGACTTCTCCTCCTGCGTGAGCGGGAAGAGGTAGTACAGCTCGTACGGTCGCCCGTTGGGGTCGTTGACCTGCTTGCCGATGACCAGCGCCGGCTGCGACTCCTTGCCGTTGGAGTAGACGATCCGGGTGTAGCTCTGCGCGGCTGTCGTACCGCTGTTGACCCGCTCGCGCAGGTCCGCGGGCACGCTGGAGGTCGGGTTGACGTTCCCGGAGCCGCGCGGGCTGCGTCCGCCGCCACTGTCGTCGCCGACAGGCAGCGTGACCACGTCGAAGGCGCCCGCGCCGCCGCTGGACAGCGACTCCACGAGATCGCTCATCCACGGGATGACGTTCTGCGCCTGCCGCCCGTCCGCGGTCGAGGTGCCGTCAGCCGCGCCGGCCGCCGCGTTCGTCCCCGTGGCGGTCCCGCTCGCCGCCTCGTCCGCCTTCTGCTTGGCCACCGCGAACCCGCCGGTGGCCTGGCTCTGCGAGGCCCTCACCTTCGCGTCCAGCAGACCGTTGCGCACCTGCCCGATCACGACGAAGCCCAGCAGCAGGACGACACCCAGCGACATCAGCAGCGTCGTGGCGACGACCCGGAGCTGGATGTTGCGCCGCCACAGCCGCATCACCGGCAGCAGCGGACGGCGCACCCAGCGCAGGAACAACCTGAGGACCGGGCTGCCCTGGACCCCGCCCTGGAGCAGCCCGCCCTCGAAGAGACGCCTCAACCGCGCACCGCCACTCCCGCCGACAGCCCGCCCCGGACGGGCCCCGGACCGGCCGGGGGCCGAAGCGGCGCTGTCCCCGGACACGTCAGCTCGGTCCGGCCTTGTAACCGACACCACGGACGGTCACCACGATCTCCGGCCGCTCCGGGTCCTTCTCGACCTTGGAACGCAGCCGCTGGACGTGCACATTGACGAGCCGCGTGTCGGCCGCGTGCCGGTACCCCCACACCTGCTCCAGCAGCACCTCACGCGTGAACACCTGCCACGGCTTGCGCGCGAGCGCGACCAGCAGGTCGAACTCCAGCGGAGTCAGCGCGATCGACTGCCCTTCTCGCTTCACCGAGTGTCCGGCCACATCGATGACCAGGTCACCGATGGTGAGCTGCTCCGGCGCGGGCTCCTCCGACCGCCGCAGCCGCGCCCGGATCCGGGCGACCAGCTCCTTCGGCTTGAACGGCTTGACGATGTAGTCGTCGGCGCCCGACTCCAGGCCCACGACGACATCGACGGTGTCGCTCTTGGCCGTGAGCATCACGATCGGCACCCCGGACTCGGCCCGGATCAGCCTGCACACCTCGATGCCGTCCCGCCCGGGCAGCATCAGGTCGAGCAGCACCAGATCAGGCTTGGTCTCCCGGAAAGCGGCCAGCGCCTTGTCGCCGTCGGCTACGAAAGACGGCTCAAAACCTTCACCACGCAGCACGATGCCGAGCATCTCGGCCAGTGCGGTGTCGTCGTCGACGACAAGGACTCGTCCCTTCATAAACGACATCATCCCATTCTCATAACAGTGACAGGTGCCCTGGTGAGGGAGGTCACTGGCCGGTGACCTTAGTCGTACCGGGCCGTCACTGTCTGCCCCTGTCCGCCGACGTTGATGTCAGTGACGGATGTCAGCTCGTCGACACCGGCCCCCACACCGCTACCCACCACTCACCCCAGCTCCCATCCCGTCCGCCGTCGACCCACGCACCGTGGAGCAGGCGTGGTTCATGGCGTCCAGGTGGAGCGCGCCACTGTACGAACGACCTGGACGCCATGGGCCGCGTCTGCTCGGCTCTGCCTGGGTCGACGGTGTACGGGATGGGAGCACCCCGCGCACGCCCCTACGGACCCGCAGCCGGGAACGGCGCCCCCTCCATCCCGGTGCCGGCCGATCCCCCCCGGAGGCACTGTTCTGACCGGAGCCGCACTCTGCGGTGCTCGACTCATGGGCCGTAGTTCGCTGCGGCCCCAGGGCACGGCCCCGGCGCCGAAGGCGCAGAGGGGCCAGGGCCCAAGGGGCCAGCCCGCGCTTGCGCGGGCACTTGATGAGGTAACAGCTCATGGCCAATACGAGCCTTGGCACTGATCATGCCTCCGTGGTGATCTGGCAGCGAAGCACAGGCAGGGGGCAGGGTGCAGGGTGCAGCCAGTACCAGACGACTTAGCGCGGAACCGGCCGGGCGACGCGGTGCGCCGCAAGATCCGTGAGTTGCAGCCGAACCCGCTGCTGAGGCTGATCGGCCGTTGGATGCCGGGCTCGGAGATCCATAGTTGGGCGGGCGGACTCATCGGGGAGCGAGCCACAGGCAGGAGGATCGACAGGCTCAAGGGGCACGGCTGGTTCACCCTGCATGCCGTTCAGTGGGCGAGCGGCGCAGACATCGACCACCTCGCCATTGGCCCCGTCGGCGTCTTCTCCATCAACTCGAAACGACACCCAGGGAAGGCCGTTTGGTACGGCGACACCGCCATCACGGTCAACGGAGCCCCGACCCGCCACATCGCAATCAGCGAGTCCGAAGCGCGCCGCGTATCGCGGGTCCTCTCTCGCCACTGCGGCGGTGACGTGCCTGTCCGTCCCGTGATCTCGGTAGTGGACGCGGCAAAGCTAACGATCAAGAACGCGAACCCGCGGGTCCTCGTGTTGGAGGTTGAACAGATAGACCGGGTCCTCTCGGGCCTCTCCCCGACGCTCTCTGCTGAGCAGGTGGCACGCATCTACCAGGTGGCGCGGGATGTCGGGACCTGGGCCAGTTAGGCGCCGAGTCCGCCGACGACGACCAGTTCGCGACTGGTGAACTCACCAGTGAGCATGGGCATGGCGGTCGCTATCGCTTCCTTGGCCTCGGGCGACCGCAGGGAAGCGTCGTGGTGTTCCTTCGAATCCCAGACCTCCGTGACCACGATCGTGTCCGGGTCGTCACAGGCCAGGCTCACCACGTAGTTGCGGCAGCCGAGATCCCGGAGGCTCTCGGCTCCGGAGAGCAGGATCGCAACCACGTCATCACGCTTGCCGGGCTGGGTCTTCATCGAGCCGATGTAGCCGTAGGCCATGTCGTGCCGCCTTCCTCGGAGATGCGTTGCCCTGCATCATCATGGCGCCCCTTCGGACAGGGCGACCGGCACTCACCCGATCGTGACTGACCTGACGATCTCAGGCGGAAGGCTGGTGGCGAGGAGTCGGCTGGTGAATCCCGCACGGCACAACCGCTCGTACGCCTCAAGCACGTCATCCGGTACAGGCTGGCTGATCATGAAGCCCTGCTCCGGGTAGATCAGAAGTCGCTGTAGCGCGCCCACAAGCATGTCGATCACCAAACGGGCGTCGCCGATGGAGTCGACGTATTCGTCCAGCGTCATCGGGCTGGACGCGCTGACGATCTCAACGTCAGGCCACAGCTTGCGCGCGGTGGCGTAGGCCCGCCTCTCCTCGTACGGCTTGCTGATCAGCAGAACGGAGGACACGTCGACGCCGGCCTTTTCCAACAGCTCTCGGGAGAAGCGGATGTTCTCACCCGTGTTCCGGGCACGCGGCTCCACGAACACGGCTGAGCTGGGGACGCCAAGTTCAAGCGCCCGCTCTCGGTAGTGGACGGCTTCACCTCGCGGCATGCGTTCCCGCGTCGTGGGGCTCGTGGCTCCGGTGAACACGAGCAGTGGAGCCATGCCGCGCTTGTACAGGTCGACGGCTGCATCGGCCACGCCCAGGTCGTGGCTGCCGAGTCCGACGGCAACCGAGCACGGCCGGGGCGCGTGGCCCATGCTCGCTCCTCTGCGCTGGACCCGGATGCGTACGGCCATGCTGCGTGAGCGGGCGATCAGCAACGGCCGGCCGTGGTTCGAGGAACCCGACGGACACGTCTTCATCTCGCGGACCGGTTACCCGCTCCTGGCCTCGAATCTGTACCTGACCATGCAGCGCGTGATCACGGCCGAGGGCCTCGACAAGATGAACCCGAAGGGACTGCGGAAGTCCTGCGGCACTCTCCTGGTTCACCTCAAGGTGCATCCGAGGATCGTGAAGGCGATCCTGCGGCATAGCCGGATCGCGACCACCATGGACATCTACGCTGAGGCGCTGGACCCCGACGTGATCGAGGCCGTGGGACAGCTCGATCGCCTGCTTCGGCAACCGGCTCGAATCCGGGAGCTGGAGGCGGCCCAGTCGGACCCTGCGCCTCGTTGATGTCGCCGTTGGATGTCACGGCCCCTTCGTCTGCGGATCGTCGCAGGTGGAGGGGCCGTTCTCGTCGGTCGAGCCGACATCATCCCATTAGCCAATCGTTACCTGGCGTGACCTCGCACACAGCTCCGCCAGAGCCGCGGCCGTCACGGGTGAAACGGCTCCCTCCTCAGTGACGATCGCCGTCACCAGCTCGGGCGGCGTCACATCGAACGCCGGGTTGTACGCCTGGGTCCCCAGGGGTGCCACCGGAATCCCGCCTCCTGCTCCCGTCACCGGCACCTGGGGTGCTGTGACCTCGGTCACCTCAAAGCCGGGGCGCTGCTCGACCTCGATGGACGCCCCGTCGGGGGTGTCCGGATCGATCGTCGTCATCGGCGCCACCACGATGAACGGCACATGGTGGTACCGCGCCAGCACAGCAAGCGGATAGCTCCCCACCTTGTTCGCCACCGAACCGTCGGCCGCGATCCGATCCGCCCCGATCAGCACCGCGTCCACCTCGCCCGCCGCGAACAGGGAACCTGCCGCGTTGTCGGTGAGCAAGGTGTACGCCATGCCGCTGCGGGCCGCTTCGTACGCCGTCAGGCGAGCACCTTGCAGCAACGGACGCGTTTCGTCCACCCACAGCCGCCGCAGCCGCCCCTCCCGATGCGCCCGGAGGGCCACTGCGAAGGCCGTGCCCTCCCCTCCCGACACCAGCGAACCGGAGTTGCAGTGCGTGAGGATCCGATGTCCTCCACCAGGCAGCAACTCGTCCAGCAGCGCCAGACCATGCGCCGCCATCCGCGCGCTGGCCTCGGCGTCCTCCCGGTGCAGCGCCCGTGCGGCGGCCAGCGCCGCCGCGGCCGCCGCGGCGGGATCGCCGGTCTTCACCAGCGCCGCCTCGTGCGCGGCCTGGGCCCGGCGCACACCGACGGCCAGATTCACCGCCGTGGGCCGGGCACCGGCGAGCGCCCCCGCCGCCTCGGCCACGTCGAAGCCCCGTACGGCGGCGAGCGCGACGCCGTACGCCCCGGCGATCCCCAGCAACGGGGCCCCGCGCACGGCCAGCGAACGGATCGCCTCCACCAGCGCCGGCGCGTCCGTACACACCAGCTCGGCCTCCTCGGCCGGGAGCCGTGTCTGATCGAGAAGGACCAGTACCGGCCCTTCGGGTGGCTCCTCCCATCGGATCACAGGTATTCCGGTCGGCCGCTTGTCCCTGTCGGTTCGCGCCTGCTGATCAGCCATGCGGTCAGTCTGCCCCGGATCCGGCGGACAATTGAAGGCGCCCGGCGCCCACCGCGGCAGCTCCCTGGACGACCACCCCATGGCACGATGGCTGCCAACCTGCCGCCGCGACAGCGGATCGGCACCGAGAAGGAGCTTCGATGACAGACACTCCGGGCTGGGCCTCGCCCGGATCCGCCCCGTCGTCCGACGGGCGGGAACCCGGCGCGTCCGGCCCCGCCGAGCCCGCCGACCGCCCTGGCGGCACCGAACCGGCACCGCAACCGGGCACCGACCCGCAGGGCGCAGGCACGAAGTGGTCCACGGAGCAGCCGCCACCCGGCCAGTGGTCCGCGCCCGCCGGTACCCCCGGCCCGCACCAGACCCCGCCACCCCCACCGCCCGGCCCCGGCTGGGGCGGCCAGCAGCCCGGCACGCCGGGCCCCGGCGCCTACGGAGGCGGCTACACGGGCCCTCCCGGAGGCTATGCGGGCCCGCCCCCGGGCTACGGCGGCTACGGCACCCCTGGCGGCTACGGAGCCTGGGGCGGCGGCTGGGGCGGCCCCCCGCCCGCGGCCAAGCCCGGTGTCATCCCCCTCCGCCCGCTCGGCGTCGGCGAGATCCTCGACGGCGCCGTCTCCACCATGCGCACCTACTGGCGCACGGTGCTCGGCATCTCGCTGACCGTCGCCCTGGTCATGAACGTCAGCATGGTCCTCCTGCAAGGCTTCGTGCTGAACGACATCACCGTCCAGACCGCGCTCAACGACCCCAACGCCGCCAGCCCCTCCGAAGCACTCCACGCCCTGCGCGACACCATGATCGGTACCGGCATCCTCTCGGTGATCCGCACGGCCGCCATGCTCATCGCGACCGCCCTGCTCACCACCATCACCAGCCGGGCCGTCCTCGGCCGACCGGTCACCACCCGGGAGAGCTGGCGCGACGCCCGGCCGCAGATCCTGAAGCTGCTCGGTCTGCTCATCCTGCTGGCCCTGATCTTCATAGGCGTGATCGTCGCCGGCGCACTGCCCGGCCTGCTCATCCTGATCGCCGGCGGCAGCGACAACGCCGGACTGGCCCTCCTCTCCCTGGGCTTCCTCGGCGGCACCGTCGTCGGCCTGTGGCTGCTGGTCCGGTACTACCTGGCCGCCCCCGCCCTGATGCTGGAGCGGCAGGGCATCCTCACCTCCCTGAAGCGCTCGGCCAAGCTCGTGCGCGGCTCCTGGTGGCGCATCTTCGGCATCATGCTGCTCACCGTCCTCATCACCCTCATCGTCTCGGCGGTCGTCACCATCCCCTTCACCCTCATCGGCGCCGCCGCGAGCAGTGACGGCATGAACGGCCTGCTCGGCGCCAACGGCGGGCACATCGGCTGGACGACCCTGATCATCCGCGGAATCGGGGCGCTGGTCGGCTCCACGCTCACCCTCCCCATCAGCGCCGGCGTCACCGTGCTCCTCTACATCGACCAGCGCATCCGCCGCGAGGCCCTCGACCTCGAACTGGCCCGCGCCGCCGGTGTCCAGGGCTACAGCACCGGCGCCCCCGGTCCCGTCCCGGGGAGCTGATGCGGTGAGCCTCACGGGGGGAGTTCTCACGACGGCCCCGTCCGGCATCGGCGGCACAGTCGTACACGGCCTGCTGCGCGCCTCGGACGCGGCCGTCCGCGCAGCAGGAGGCTCGGGGAACGAGCCGCCGGTCCGCCTCCCGCGCGATCCCGCCCGGGAGGCGGCTCGGCGCGAGCTGTCCAAGCGCATGTACCACGAGAACGACCCCGGCCTGTTCCAGCGCGCCCTGAACGCGTTCTGGCGCTGGCTCGACCGGCTGCTCAACTCGGCGGCCTCAGCGACACCCGGCGGCACGCTCGGCCTGGTCGTGGTGGTCCTGGTCGTCGTCGCCGTCCTGGCCGCCCTGTGGTGGCGGCTGGGCACCCCGCGTCGCCAACCCGCCTCCGCCGCGGTCCTGTTCGACGACCGCCCCCGCAGCGCCGCCGAACACCGCGCGGCCAGCGAGGCACACGCGGCCCAAGGCCACTGGAACCAGGCCGTCCAGGAACGCATGCGCGCCATCGTCCGCTCTCTGGAGGAACGAGCCCTGCTCGACATCCGCCCCGGCCGCACCGCCGACGAGGCGGCCACCGAAGCCGGCCGCACCCTCCCCGCACACACGGACCGCCTCGCAGCCGCGGCACGGGAGTTCGACGACGTCACGTACGGTGGGCGCAGTGCGAGCCAGGATTCGTACCAGCGCATCGCCGAACTCGACCGCGACCTGGAACGCACCAGGCCTGTCCTCGCCGACAGCAGCAGCACAGCCCACAACACCCGCCAAGAGGCCGTCCAGTGACCGCCCAGGCCACCCTGCCCGCCACCTCCACAGCGCCCACCGCCCGGCAGATATGGACCCGCACGCGAGGCATCACACTCGCCGTCGTCCTGCTTCTCGCGGCAGCCGTCGCCATGGCCGCCGTACGCTCCACGGACCGGCACGGCGCACTCGACCCACGCTCCGCCGACCCCTACGGCAGCCGCGCCATCGCCCAACTCCTCGCCGACCGGGGCGTTTCCACGCGCGTGGTCACCACACTCGACGAGGCACGCGCCGCCGCCGGCCCGGACACCACCCTCCTGGTCGCCGTCCCCGACCTGCTGACGACCCGACAGCAGGACCGCCTGCACACGGCCACCGCGGCCTCCGGAGGACGCACCGTCCTGGTCGCGGCCGACAGCTGGTCCGTCGAACGGCTCGCCCCCGGGGTCACCGCGGACCCCGCCACCAGCAGCCGCAGCACCCTCTCCCCCCACTGCGCCCTGCCCGAGGCCCGGCGCGCGGGCAGCGCCGACACCGGCGGCATCCGCTACACCACCACCCACCTCGACGCCGACGCCTGCTACCCCAGCGCCCGCCTGGCCACCCTCCTGCGCGTCCCCGCGGCATCCGGGGGCGGCGACACCATCATCCTCGGCGCGCCCGACATCCTCTTCAACAACCGGCTCGACAAGCAGGGCAACGCCTCGCTCGCCCTCCAACTCCTCGGCTCCCGCCCCCATTTGATCTGGTACCTCCCCTCACTTGCCGACACCTCGGCCACCACCGGCGACCAGAAGAACTTCCTCGACCTGCTTCCCTCGGGCTGGCTCTGGGGCACACTCCAGCTGTTCATCGCAGCCGCCCTCGCCGCCTTCTGGCGGGCCCGCCGCTTCGGCCCCCTCGTGCCCGAACGACTCCCCGTCGCGATCCGCGCCTCCGAAACCGCCGAAGGCCGCGCCCGCCTCTATCGCAAAGCCAACGCCCGCGACCGCGCCGCCGCCGCTCTTCGCTCCGCCACCCGCACCCGGCTCGCCCCCCTCGTCGGCGTCCCCGTCACCCAGGCGCACACGCCCGAGGCCCTGCTCCCCGCCCTGTCCGCTCACCTGGCCGGCAACGGACAGACCCTGCACTCCCTCCTCTTCGGACCGCCGCCCGGCGACGACGCGGCCCTCATCGCACTGACCGACCAACTCGACGCCCTCGAAAGAGAGGTACGCCGTCCATGATGGACCCGACCACTGACAACGCCGGGACCCCCGGGGACGCGGGCACCGCCCGAGCCTCCCTGGAAGCCCTGCGCGCCGAGATCGCCAAAGCCGTGGTCGGCCAGGACCCCGCCGTGACCGGCCTCGTCGTCGCCCTCCTCTGCCGCGGACACGTCCTCCTCGAAGGAGTCCCCGGAGTCGCCAAAACGCTGCTTGTCCGCACCCTCGCCTCCGCACTCGAACTCGACACCAAACGCGTCCAGTTCACCCCCGACCTGATGCCGAGCGACGTCACCGGCTCCCTCGTCTACGACGCCCGCACCGCCGAGTTCTCCTTCCAGGAAGGCCCGGTCTTCACCAACCTCCTCCTCGCCGACGAGATCAACCGCACCCCGCCCAAGACCCAGTCCTCGCTCCTCGAAGCCATGGAGGAGCGCCAGGTCACGGTCGACGGCACCCCCCGCCCGCTCCCCGAACCGTTCCTGGTCGCCGCGACACAGAACCCCGTCGAGTACGAGGGCACCTATCCCCTCCCGGAAGCCCAACTGGACCGCTTCCTGCTCAAACTGACGATCCCTCTGCCCTCGCGCCAGGACGAGATCGACGTCCTCACCCGCCACGCCTCCGGCTTCAATCCGCGCGACCTGCGCGCTGCCGGCGTGCGCCCCGTCGCCCGCTCCGCCGACCTCGAAGCTGCCCGCGCCGCCGTCGCCAAGACGACCGTGTCCCCCGAGATCACCGCGTACGTCGTCGACCTCTGCCGCGCCACCCGCGAGTCGCCCTCCCTCACCCTCGGCGTCTCCCCGCGCGGTGCCACTGCTCTCCTCGCCACCTCACGCGCGTGGGCATGGCTCACGGGCCGCGACTACGTCATCCCCGACGACGTGAAGGCACTCGCGCTGCCCACCCTGCGCCACCGCGTCCAACTGCGCCCCGAGGCCGAGATGGAAGGCGTGACGGCCGACTCCGTCATCAACGCCATCCTCGCCCACGTCCCGGTCCCCCGCTGATGGCACTCACCGGACGCGCCGCCCTCCTCGCGGCCCTCGGCTCCATCCCCGTCGGCATCCTGGAACCCGGCTGGACGGGCATCCTCGCGGTCAACGCCCCCCTGGCCCTGGCCTGCGCCTGCGACTTCGCACTCGCCGTCCCCGTACGACGCCTCGCCCTGACGCGCTCAGGCGACACCTCCACACGCCTCGGCGAGACCGCCGACGTCACGCTCACGATCACCAACCCGACCCGCCGCCCCCTGCGCGCACAACTGCGGGACGCATGGCCGCCGAGCAGCTGGCAGCCCGGCACGGAGATCGAGGCCTCCCGCCACCGTCTGATCATCCCTCCGGGTGAACGCAGGCGCGCGACGACCAGACTGCGCCCGACCCGCCGTGGCGACCGTCAGGCGGATCGCGTCACGATCCGCTCCTACGGACCCCTCGGCCTGTTCTCCCGCCAAGGCGCCCACAAAGTGCCCTGGACTGTACGAGTTCTGCCCCCGTTCACCAGCCGAAAGCATCTCCCGTCGAAACTCGCCCGATTGCGTGAACTCGACGGCCGCACCAGCGTGCTGACACGTGGCGAGGGAACCGAGTTCGACAGCCTGCGCGAGTACGTTCCCGGCGACGACACGCGCTCGATCGACTGGCGAGCCACCGCCCGGCAGTCCATCGTCGCCGTCCGCACCTGGCGCCCCGAACGCGACCGGCACATCCTGCTGGTTCTCGACACCGGCCGGACCTCAGCCGGCCGCGTGGGCGACGCCCCACGCCTCGACGCCTCCATGGACGCCGCCCTGCTCCTCGCGGCCCTCGCCTCCCGGGCCGGCGACCGCGTGGCCCTCCTGGCCTACGACCGCCGCGTACGTGCCCTCGTCCAGGGCGCCTCGGCAGGAGACGTACTGCCGTCCCTGGTGAACGCGATGGCTCCGCTCGAACCGGAGCTCGTCGAAACCGACGCACGCGGTCTCACCGCCACAGCACTCCGTACGGCACCTCGCCGTTCCCTGATCGTCCTGCTCACCACACTCGACGCAGCCCCGGTGGAACAGGGTCTGCTCCCGGTGCTTCCGCAGCTCACCCAACGGCACACCGTTCTGGTTGCCTCGGTGGCGGACCCCCACATCGCGCGCATGGCCGAGGCCCGGGGGAACACGGAGGCGGTGTACGAGGCCGCGGCCGCGGCCCAGGCGCAGAGCGAGCGCCGACACACCGCGGAACAGCTTCGCCGTCATGGGGTGACGGTGGTGGATGCGACTCCGGAAGATCTGGCGCCTGCCTTGGCGGACGCCTACCTGGCTCTGAAGGCGGCGGGCCGGCTCTGACACGGGCCTGCTCCGCCGTCGGCACAGAGCATGAGAAAGAAAGCCCCCTGAAATGCAGAAAGGCCCACGCCATCCGGCGTGGGCCTTTCCCAAGAATTGTTCGGCGGCGTCCTACTCTCCCACAGGGTCCCCCCTGCAGTACCATCGGCGCTGTGAGGCTTAGCTTCCGGGTTCGGAATGTAACCGGGCGTTTCCCTCACGCTATGACCACCGAAACACTATGAAACTGACAACCGAACCATGTGTGGCACATGGGGCTGTTCGTGGTTTCAGAACCAACACAGTGGACGCGAGCAACTGAGGACAAGCCCTCGGCCTATTAGTACCGGTCACCTCCACCAGTTACCTGGCTTCCAGATCCGGCCTATCAACCCAGTCGTCTACTGGGAGCCTTACCCCATCAAGTGGGTGGGAGTCCTCATCTCGAAGCAGGCTTCCCGCTTAGATGCTTTCAGCGGTTATCCCTCCCGAACGTAGCCAACCAGCCATGCCCTTGGCAGAACAACTGGCACACCAGAGGTTCGTCCGTCCCGGTCCTCTCGTACTAGGGACAGCCCTTCTCAAGACTCCTACGCGCACAGCGGATAGGGACCGAACTGTCTCACGACGTTCTAAACCCAGCTCGCGTACCGCTTTAATGGGCGAACAGCCCAACCCTTGGGACCGACTCCAGCCCCAGGATGCGACGAGCCGACATCGAGGTGCCAAACCATCCCGTCGATATGGACTCTTGGGGAAGATCAGCCTGTTATCCCCGGGGTACCTTTTATCCGTTGAGCGACGGCGCTTCCACAAGCCACCGCCGGATCACTAGTCCCGACTTTCGTCCCTGCTCGACCCGTCGGTCTCACAGTCAAGCTCCCTTGTGCACTTACACTCAACACCTGATTGCCAACCAGGCTGAGGGAACCTTTGGGCGCCTCCGTTACCCTTTAGGAGGCAACCGCCCCAGTTAAACTACCCATCAGACACTGTCCCTGATCCGGATCACGGACCCAGGTTAGACATCCAGCACGACCAGACTGGTATTTCAACGACGACTCCACAAACACTGGCGTGCCTGCTTCAAAGTCTCCCAGCTATCCTACACAAGCCGAACCGAACACCAATATCAAACTGTAGTAAAGGTCCCGGGGTCTTTCCGTCCTGCTGCGCGAAACGAGCATCTTTACTCGTAGTGCAATTTCACCGGGCCTATGGTTGAGACAGTCGAGAAGTCGTTACGCCATTCGTGCAGGTCGGAACTTACCCGACAAGGAATTTCGCTACCTTAGGATGGTTATAGTTACCACCGCCGTTTACTGGCGCTTAAGTTCTCAGCTTCGCCCACCCGAAAGTGAGCTAACCGGTCCCCTTAACGTTCCAGCACCGGGCAGGCGTCAGTCCGTATACATCGCCTTACGGCTTCGCACGGACCTGTGTTTTTAGTAAACAGTCGCTTCTCGCTGGTCTCTGCGGCCACCCCCAGCTCACCGAGTAAATCGGATCACCAGGCGTGGCCCCCCTTCTCCCGAAGTTACGGGGGCATTTTGCCGAGTTCCTTAACCATAGTTCACCCGAACGCCTCGGTATTCTCTACCTGACCACCTGAGTCGGTTTAGGGTACGGGCCGCCATGAAACTCGCTAGAGGCTTTTCTCGACAGCATAGGATCATCCACTTCACCACAATCGGCTCGGCATCAGGTCTCAGCCGTATGCAAGGCGGATTTGCCTACCTTGCGGCCTACACCCTTACCCCGGGACAACCACCGCCCGGGATGGACTACCTTCCTGCGTCACCCCATCACTCACCTACTACCAGCTCGGGTCACCGGCTCCACCACTCCCACCCACAGCAAAGCTGGGGGCAGGCGGCTTCACGGGCTTAGCATCACTGGATTCGATGTTTGACGCTTCACAGCGGGTACCGGAATATCAACCGGTTATCCATCGACTACGCCTGTCGGCCTCGCCTTAGGTCCCGACTTACCCTGGGCAGATCAGCTTGACCCAGGAACCCTTAGTCAATCGGCGCACACGTTTCTCACGTGTGAATCGCTACTCATGCCTGCATTCTCACTCGTCAACCGTCCACAACTACCTTCCGGTGCTGCTTCACCCGGCAGACGACGCTCCCCTACCCATCACAGCACCCGTTGGGGCTATATGCTGCAATGACACGACTTCGGCGGTACGCTTGAGCCCCGCTACATTGTCGGCGCGGAATCACTAGACCAGTGAGCTATTACGCACTCTTTCAAGGGTGGCTGCTTCTAAGCCAACCTCCTGGTTGTCTGTGCGACTCCACATCCTTTCCCACTTAGCGTACGCTTAGGGGCCTTAGTCGATGCTCTGGGCTGTTTCCCTCTCGACCATGGAGCTTATCCCCCACAGTCTCACTGCCGCGCTCTCACTTACCGGCATTCGGAGTTTGGCTAAGGTCAGTAACCCGGTAGGGCCCATCGCCTATCCAGTGCTCTACCTCCGGCAAGAAACACACGACGCTGCACCTAAATGCATTTCGGGGAGAACCAGCTATCACGGAGTTTGATTGGCCTTTCACCCCTAACCACAGGTCATCCCCCAGGTTTTCAACCCTGGTGGGTTCGGTCCTCCACGAAGTCTTACCTCCGCTTCAACCTGCCCATGGCTAGATCACTCCGCTTCGGGTCTTGAGCGTGCTACTAAAATCGCCCTGTTCGGACTCGCTTTCGCTACGGCTTCCCCACCCGGGTTAACCTCGCAACACACCGCAAACTCGCAGGCTCATTCTTCAAAAGGCACGCAGTCACGAGAATGTGCAAGCACATTCCGACGCTCCCACGGCTTGTAGGCACACGGTTTCAGGTACTATTTCACTCCCCTCCCGGGGTACTTTTCACCATTCCCTCACGGTACTATCCGCTATCGGTCACCAGGGAATATTTAGGCTTAGCGGGTGGTCCCGCCAGATTCACACGGGATTTCTCGGGCCCCGTGCTACTTGGGTGTCTCTCAAACGAGCCGCTGACGTTTCGACTACGGGGGTCTTACCCTCTACGCCGGACCTTTCGCATGTCCTTCGCCTACATCAACGGTTTCTGACTCGTCCCACGGCCGGCAGACCGTGGAAGAGAGATCCCACAACCCCGCATGCGCAACCCCTGCCGGGTCTCACACGCATACGGTTTGGCCTCATCCGGTTTCGCTCGCCACTACTCCCGGAATCACGGTTGTTTTCTCTTCCTGAGGGTACTGAGATGTTTCACTTCCCCTCGTTCCCTCCACTTGCCCTATGTGTTCAGGCAAGGGTGACAGCCCATGACGACTGCCGGGTTTCCCCATTCGGAAACCCCCGGATCAAAGCCTGGTTGACGACTCCCCGGGGACTATCGCGGCCTCCCACGTCCTTCATCGGTTCCTGGTGCCAAGGCATCCACCGTGCGCCCTTAAAAACTTGGCCACAGATGCTCGCGTCCACTGTGCAGTTCTCAAACAACGACCAGCCACCCATCACCCCACTAGCAAGCCAGTGAGTTTACTGGGGCCGGCGACTGAGGAAAGTTCGTTCCCTCAGACACCCAACAGCGTGCCCGGCCGGACCCCGTCCGGAGATCATGCGTTCCACGCTCTTGCGAGCAGTACTAGCAGCCTCCGACCCGTGACATCCGGCCGAATAATCAACGTTCCACCCATGAGCAACCAGCACCGGACGTTCGCCGATGTACTGGCCTCTGACCGAGCGAACCCGGTAAGAAGTGCTCCTTAGAAAGGAGGTGATCCAGCCGCACCTTCCGGTACGGCTACCTTGTTACGACTTCGTCCCAATCGCTAGTCCCACCTTCGACAGCTCCCTCCCACAAGGGGTTGGGCCACCGGCTTCGGGTGTTACCAACTTTCGTGACGTGACGGGCGGTGTGTACAAGGCCCGGGAACGTATTCACCGCAGCAATGCTGATCTGCGATTACTAGCGACTCCGACTTCATGGGGTCGAGTTGCAGACCCCAATCCGAACTGAGACCGGCTTTTTGAGATTCGCTCCACCTCACGGTATCGCAGCTCTTTGTACCGGCCATTGTAGCACGTGTGCAGCCCAAGACATAAGGGGCATGATGACTTGACGTCGTCCCCACCTTCCTCCGAGTTGACCCCGGCGGTCTCCTGTGAGTCCCCATCACCCCGAAGGGCATGCTGGCAACACAGAACAAGGGTTGCGCTCGTTGCGGGACTTAACCCAACATCTCACGACACGAGCTGACGACAGCCATGCACCACCTGTACACCGACCACAAGGGGGGCACTATCTCTAATGCTTTCCGGTGTATGTCAAGCCTTGGTAAGGTTCTTCGCGTTGCGTCGAATTAAGCCACATGCTCCGCCGCTTGTGCGGGCCCCCGTCAATTCCTTTGAGTTTTAGCCTTGCGGCCGTACTCCCCAGGCGGGGAACTTAATGCGTTAGCTGCGGCACCGACGACGTGGAATGTCGCCAACACCTAGTTCCCACCGTTTACGGCGTGGACTACCAGGGTATCTAATCCTGTTCGCTCCCCACGCTTTCGCTCCTCAGCGTCAGTAATGGCCCAGAGATCCGCCTTCGCCACCGGTGTTCCTCCTGATATCTGCGCATTTCACCGCTACACCAGGAATTCCGATCTCCCCTACCACACTCTAGCTAGCCCGTATCGACTGCAGACCCGAGGTTAAGCCTCGGGCTTTCACAATCGACGTGACAAGCCGCCTACGAGCTCTTTACGCCCAATAATTCCGGACAACGCTTGCGCCCTACGTATTACCGCGGCTGCTGGCACGTAGTTAGCCGGCGCTTCTTCTGCAGGTACCGTCACTTGCGCTTCTTCCCTGCTGAAAGAGGTTTACAACCCGAAGGCCGTCATCCCTCACGCGGCGTCGCTGCATCAGGCTTTCGCCCATTGTGCAATATTCCCCACTGCTGCCTCCCGTAGGAGTCTGGGCCGTGTCTCAGTCCCAGTGTGGCCGGTCGCCCTCTCAGGCCGGCTACCCGTCGTCGCCTTGGTGAGCCATTACCTCACCAACAAGCTGATAGGCCGCGGGCTCATCCTTCACCGCCGGAGCTTTCCAGGATCGGAGATGCCTCCGAACCTCGTATCCGGTATTAGACCCCGTTTCCAGGGCTTGTCCCAGAGTGAAGGGCAGATTGCCCACGTGTTACTCACCCGTTCGCCACTAATCCACCCCGAAGGGCTTCATCGTTCGACTTGCATGTGTTAAGCACGCCGCCAGCGTTCGTCCTGAGCCAGGATCAAACTCTCCGTGAATGTTTTCCCGTGATCGGGATGAACACCACGAGAGCGGTGCAAGAGGAGGAATGATCCTCTCGCACACAGCGTCCTCGCTGTGTTATTTCAAAGGAACCTCGCCCCAGCAGATGCTGGAGACGGGGTATCAACATATCTGGCGTTGATTTTTGGCACGCTGTTGAGTTCTCAAGGAACGGTCGCTTCCTTTGTACTCACCCTCTCGGGCTTTCCTCCGGGCTTCCCTTCGGTGTTTCCGACTCTATCAGATCTTTTCTCGATCCGATTTCCTCGGCGCTTTCCAGGTTCTCCGCGTTTTCTCGCGGTTTCCCTTTCCAGCGGTTCCGACTTTATCAGAAGTTCTTGGCCGGTCTGACCGGCCGCTCATTCTGAGTAATCGGGAGGTGCTTCTTCGGAGGCGTCGTTTCCGACGTTCCCTGTGGAAGCTCGTAGATTCTAACCTTCGCCGCCGAACTTGTCCAGCTCCAGGCAACTGTTTGAATCTACCTCCCCACACCACCCGTGTCAACGGGTCTGCGGGGCGAAGAGAAGATTAGCAGCTCAGAGGGGTCGAACGCACATCAGGCGGCAGTGGGGACGGTGGCGCTGCGGTCCGTCGCTTCGAGATCGCCTGTCTCGCCGGCGCGTACCGCGCGGCCGCCGAGGACATAGACGTACGCCAGAAATGCCAGCTCGGCCAGCACGCCGATGCCGATGCGGGCCCAGGTGGGCAGGCCCGAGGGGGTGACGAAGCCTTCGATGGCGCCGGAGACGAACAGGACCAGGGCCAGGCCGATCGCCATGCCGACCGCTGCCCTGCCCTCCTCGGCGAGGGCGGTGCGCCGGGTGCGGGGGCCGGGGTCTATGAGAGTCCAGCCCAGGCGCAGGCCGGTTCCCGCGGCGACGAAGACGGCGGTCAATTCCAGCAAGCCGTGTGGGAGGACCAGACCGAGGAATGTGTCGAGTCGGCCGGCGGAGGACATCAGGCCGAACCCGACGCCCAGGTTGAGCATGTTCTCGAAGAGGACCCAGAGGACGGGCAGGCCCAGGAAGACTCCCAGGACCAGGCACATCGCGGCTGCCTGGGCGTTGTTCGTCCACACCTGGGCGGCGAAGGCGGCCGCGGGGTGACTGGAGTAGTACGTCTCGTACTCGCCGCCGGGGCGGGTCAGCTCGCGCAGTTGGCTGGGGGCGGCGATGGACGACTGCACGTCGGGATGAGCGCCGATCCACCAGCCCAGGAGGATCGCGATGGCGGTGGAGACCAGCGCCGTGGGGACCCACCAGTGGCGTGCGCGGTAGACCGCGGCCGGGAAGCCCTGGCCTAGGAAGCGTGTGACGTCACTCCATGAGGCGCGGCGGGTGCCGATGACGGCGCTACGCGCGCGTGCCACCAGTTGGCTGAGCCGCCCCGTCAGCTGCGGGTCCGGGGCACTGGACTGGATGAGGGAGAGGTGAGTGGCGGTGCGCTGGTAGAGCGAGACGAGTTCGTCGGTCTCGGCCCCGTTGAGGCGGCGCCGACGGCGGAGCAGGGCGTCGAGACGGTCCCATTCGGCACGGTGGGCGGCGACGAAGACGTCCAGGTCCATCGGGTGTGCCTGCTCCTCGGCTGGTCGTCGACAGCTCGTCCGCTCGTCGTGGATGCTCGCGTTTGCTGTCAGCTTGTCGTACTGCGGCGCGATGCGCTCACAGCTTGGCAGACTTGCGGTTCCGGGGGCAGATCAGGGAAGGCGGCGGGCGTGAGTGAGCTGGTGACGGGCGAGGCGGTGGCGCTCGAACTGCGGCCGGCGAAGCTGCCGAGCAGGGCGCTGGCCGTGTTGTTCGACCTGGTGGTGGCCGTGACCACGTACACCGTCGTCACCGTGGCGCTGGTGATGTCGACGGCTTCCCTGGACGAGGCCGCGCAGGTGGCGCTGTCGATCGCGACGTTTCTGCTGGTGCTGGTAGGCGGGCCGATCGCGGTGGAGACGCTCAGTCACGGGCGTTCGCTGGGGAAGCTGGCCTTCGGGCTTCGGGTGGTGCGGGACGACGGCGGGCCGATCCGGTTCCGGCATGCGCTGGTGCGGGGTGCGATCGGCGTGGTCGAGATCCTGCTGACGTTCGGCGTGGTCGCCTGCATCGCCTCGCTGGTGTCCGCGCGGGGCCGGCGGCTCGGCGACGTGTTCGCGGGCACGCTGGTCGTGCGTGAGCGGATACCCACCGGCCAGGCCGGGTTCGTGCCGCCTCCGCCGCCGTGGCTCGCCGGGCGTTTCGCCGCGCTGGACCTGTCGGCCGTGCCGGACGGGCTGTGGCTGGCCGTACGGCAGTACCTGACGCGGATGCAGCAGCTCGATCCGCAGGTTTCCGTGGGTATGGCGCAGCGGCTAGCGGCCGACCTCGCGGCGCGGACGGGCGCTTCGGTGCCACAGGACGTGCCGGCCGCCGCCTTCCTGGCGGCCGTGGTGCACGAGCGGCAGTCCCGTGAGGCCCGGCAGGCGTTCGGCGTCGCTGGATTCGCCCCGGCGGAGGCCGGTCCCGGTGCACCGTCCGCGCCGGCCGGATATCAGCCGCCCCCGCCCGTTCCCTCTGCTGCAGAGGCCTGGTCGCAGGCTTCCCCTCAACCGAATCAGGCGGCTCAGGTGGCCCAAGCGGCTCCGCAGTCGCAGGCTCCCGTCATGCCGTCGGCCGCTCCGGGGCGGGACGAGGCGCCGGCCGACCGTCCGTCCACGGGGTTCGCGCCGCCCGCGTAGCACTGGTCCGTGCCTCTCTCCCGGTTTCCCGGTGGTCGGGTTCTCCGGCTTCAGACGAATGTCGACGGCGGTGAGTCGAGATCCTCCAGCTCGATCCCCGGTGCGGAGAGGACGACGTCGCCGGCGATGTGGACGCTGTGCCGTTCGCCCGTGTCCAGGGCTGTGACCTGGTATTCGTCCACGGTCAGGGGGCCGTTGTCAGTGGCGTGTGCTTCGCTGTTCACCAAGGCCCAGGACTGGTCCACGGTGCGGGGGGCGAGGACCGGATCCGTGAAGGCGACCAGCCGTACGCGGGTCGCGGCGGACAAGGGGGTGAGGCGCAGGAGACGGGCGGTGGCGATGAGGAACGCGGGGGACGTGCCGGTGAAGGCGTGGGCGCGCACATTGCCTTCGGTGGCATGGGTTCCGGTGGGGTCGGTGCGGACCCAGGTGACGCCGTCGAGGGCTGCGCCGCGCACCTGCCAGCCTCCCGCGTGCAGTTCGAGGCGGATGGGGCGGCCGAGGTCGTCGAGGGCGAGGTCGACCGAGCCCCGGTGGGCGCCGGCGGGGTCGGTCAGCCGGGAGACGTAGCGCCAGCCGGACGGGCCGGGGGCGCATTGGAAGTGTTCTTCTGCGAAGGGGATGTGATCGTGCGGATCGTGGAGCGAATAGCGGCCGCGGGGCATGGGGGTCCTGGGGCTTGACGGGGTGACGGTCCGGGTGGCGCCGGCCGACCGTTCGGCCGGGCCGGCCGAATGGTCGAATGCGGCCGGAAAGACGGGCAGGCCCCCGGCACGGGGGTGCGGGGGCCTGCCTCGGGGGACCTGCTGTCGGGGAGCGCGGCAGTGCACTGGCGCGCTCCCCGGCGGACGGGACTCCTACGGAGCCGTCGGCTCAGTAGCGGTAGTGGTCCGACTTGAACGGGCCGTCGACCTCGACGCCGATGTACGCGGCCTGCTCCGGGCGCAGCTTGGTGAGCTTCACGCCCAGCGCGTCCAGGTGGAGGCGGGCCACCTTCTCGTCCAGGTGCTTGGGCAGCGTGTACACGCCCACCGGGTACTCGTCCGGCTTGGTGAACAGCTCGATCTGGGCCAGCGTCTGGTCCGCGAAGGAGTTGGACATCACGAACGACGGGTGACCGGTGGCGTTGCCCAGGTTCAGCAGACGGCCCTCGGACAGCACGATGATCTTCTTGCCGTCCGGGAAGGTCCAGGTGTGGACCTGCGGCTTGACCTCGTCCTTGACGATGCCCGGGACCTTCGCAAGGCCGGCCATGTCGATCTCGTTGTCGAAGTGGCCGATGTTCCCGACGATCGCCTGGTGCTTCATCTTGGCCATGTCGGAGGCCATGATGATGTCCTTGTTGCCGGTCGTCGTGACGAAGATGTCGGCCTTGTCGATGACCTCGTCGAGCGTGGTGACCTGGTAGCCGTCCATCGCCGCCTGCAGGGCGCAGATCGGGTCGATCTCGGTGACGATCACGCGGGCGCCCTGGCCGCGCAGGGACTCCGCGCAGCCCTTGCCGACGTCGCCGTAGCCGCACACGACCGCGGTCTTGCCGCCGATCAGGACGTCCGTGGCCCGGTTGATGCCGTCGATCAGCGAGTGCCGGCAGCCGTACTTGTTGTCGAACTTCGACTTCGTCACCGCGTCGTTCACGTTGATCGCGGGGAAGAGGAGGGAGCCCTCACGCTGCATCTCGTACAGGCGGTGGACACCCGTCGTGGTCTCCTCCGTCACGCCACGGATCTCGGAGGCCAGCTGGGTCCACTTCTGGGCGTTCTCGCCCAGGGTGCGGTGCAGCAGCTGGAGGATGACGCGGTGCTCGTCGGACTCGGCGGTCTCCAGGGCGGGGACCTTGCCGGCCTTCTCGTACTCGACGCCCTTGTGGACGAGGAGGGTGGCGTCGCCGCCGTCGTCGAGGATCATGTTCGGGCCGCCGGTGGGGCTGTTCGGCCAGGTCAGCGCCTGCTCGGTGCACCACCAGTACTCCTCCAGGGTCTCGCCCTTCCAGGCGAAGACCGGAACGCCCTGCGGGTCGTCGGGCGTGCCGTTCGGGCCGACGGCGATGGCGGCGGCCGCGTGGTCCTGGGTGGAGAAGATGTTGCAGGAGGCCCAGCGGACCTCGGCGCCCAGGGCGACCAGGGTCTCGATGAGCACGGCGGTCTGGACGGTCATGTGCAGGGAGCCGGTGACACGGGCGCCCGCGAGGGGCTGGGCGTCGGCGTACTCCTTGCGGATCGCCATCAGACCGGGCATCTCGTGCTCGGCGAGGGTGATCTCCTTGCGGCCGAACTCGGCCAGCGAGAGGTCGGCGACCTTGAAGTCCTGTCGGTTCTCGACAGTCGTCATTGAGAGCTGCTCCTCGGTATCGGGTCGAGGGTGGGTACGGCTGGTCTGCGCGGCGGCGGACACAGGAGTGCCCGAGAAAGGGACACAGGCATGCCCACGTACGCGCAGCGCAGTCCGTCGGAGGCCCTCTCTCCCTCGGCCGGTCCGTGCGGGACCGCCCGACCGCCATCAGCAGCGACGTCTGGCTTCGTCCCAAGCTACACCGGAGGACCCGGTCGCCCCCAGTCCGCCTCCGCATGGTTCTAGCCAGTCGGGAGCCGATTTCGAGGTGGCCGGGTGGGGGCGGAAGGGCTTTCGGCAGGGCTGTGAAGGCCGTGGAGCGGGAGCTTGCGGACCGGTGTGAGCAGGGAGTTCCGCAGCTTCGGGTCGTCTGGTCGCGGGCGGTGTACGGGGCTCCACCGGGGCGGCAGTGGCATGCGGCCGACGTACGACCAGGGGGACCGGATCTTCTGGGAGTGCGTCGGCGGGGTGGCCGACGCGCTCGATGGGGAGGTGACGAAGGCGCGGCCGGAGCCTCAGTGGCCGACGGCGTGGGGGTTCGGGCCGCCCGGGGTCGCCTCCGGGTCCGGGCCCTTGGCGGCCTCGGCCTCGCTGTAGATGTCCGGTTCGAGGTAGATGACGCGGGCGATGGGGACGGCGGCGCGGACACGGGCCTCGGCGGCGTTGATGGCGTTCGCGACCTCGGTGGCCGTGTCGTCGTGCTGGACGGCGATCTTGGCAGCGATCAGCAGTTCCTCGGGGCCGAGGTGCAGCGTGCGCATGTGGATGACGCCGGTGACGGTGTCGCCGTCGACGATCGCCGTCTCGATCTTCTTGACCTCCTCGACACCCGCGGCCTCGCCCAGCAGCAGGGACTTGGTCTCCGCGGCCAGGACCAGGGCGATGCAGACGAGCAGGACACCGATGCAGACCGTGCCGACGCCGTCCCAGACGCCGTCGCCGGTGGCCACCGCGAGGCCGACGCCGAGCAGGGCGAGGACCAGGCCGATGAGCGCGCCGAAGTCCTCCAGCAGGACGACGGGCAGCTCGGGCGCCTTGGCGTGGCGGATGAACTGCCCCCAGGACAGCTTGCCGCGCAGGTCGTTGGACTCCTTGATGGCCGTGCGGAACGAGAAGCCCTCGGCGATGACCGCGAAGACGAGGACGCCCACCGGCCAGTACCAGTTCTCCACTGCGTGCGGGTGGCTGATCTTCTCGTAGCCCTCGTAGATGGCGAACATGCCGCCGATGGAGAACAGGACGATCGAGACCAGGAAGGCGTAGATGAAGCGCTCGCGGCCGTAGCCGAAGGGGTGCTGCGGGGTCGCCTCGCGCTGGGCCTTCTTGCCGCCGATCAGCAGCAGGAACTGGTTGCCGGAGTCGGCGAGCGAGTGGACGCCCTCGGCGAGCATCGAGGAGGAGCCGCTGAAGGCGAACGCCACGAACTTGGATGCCGCGATCGCGAGATTGGCGCCGAGTGCCGCCACGATCGCCTTCGTACCGCCTGACGCGCTCATGTGTCCGCGTGTCCCTTCGCCTTCGTACGTGTACGCCGTCCAGGCCTCTGCCCGGCTTTGCCCGGCCTTTGCCGATGGGCCATTCTTGCAGCCCGGCCGGGCCTCGCCACGTCAGCTGTCCACAGCCCCGGTCATACGATCACAGTGGCACGGAAGACGGTTCCCTCGCCGGAGACCTCCGCCTGCTCGCCCGCCGGGACGAAGACCGACTGGCCGGGGCGCAGCTCGTGCTCGCCCGCGCGGACGGCACCGGCCGTGCACAGCAGGATCTGCGGGGTGTCGAGGGTGAGGTCGTGGGCGGCGGTGCCCTCGGGGAGGACGTACCGGGACAGGCGGAACTCGTCGATCGGTGTCTCGTAGACCTCCTCGCCGTCCGCGGAGGCCTCGGGGCGCAGCACACCCGGGTCGCCGGCCTCGAAGCGGACGACGCGCAGCAGTTCGGGCACATCGACGTGCTTGGGGGTCAGGCCGCAGCGCAGGACGTTGTCGGAGTTGGCCATGATCTCGACGCCGAGCCCGTTCAGGTAGGCGTGCGGGATGCCGGCGCCGAGGAAGAGGGCCTCGCCGGGCTGCAGGCGGACGTGGTTGAGCAGCATGGCCGCGATGACGCCGGGGTCGCCCGGGTAGTGCTGGGCAAGGTCGGCGTAGGGGGCGTAGTCGCCACCGAGGCGGGCGCAGGCGGCGGTGGCCTCGGCGACCGTGCGGGCCATCTCCTCCGGGTCGGCGCTGAGGATCGCGGTGAGGACCTCGCGCAGGGCCGCGTCCTCGGGGTGGGCGTGCAGCAGGTCGACGTACGGCTTGAGGGAGTCGACGTCGAGTCCGGCGAGCAGATCGGCGGCCCGGACCGGGTCGCGGAAGCCGCACAGGCCGTCGAACTCGGTGAGCGCGCAGATCAGTTCGGGCTTGTGGTTGGCGTCCTTGTAGTTGCGGTGCGGGGCGTCGACCGGGATGCCACGGCGCTCCTCGTCGGCGTACCCCTCCTTGGCCTGCTCCAGGTTCGGGTGGACCTGGAGGGAGAGAGGTGCACCGGCGGCGAGGATCTTGAGCAGGAACGGCAGATGGGGGCCGAACTTCGTCACGGCCGCCTTGCCCAGCTCGGCTTCCGGGTTCGCGTCGATGACCTCGGCGAGGCTGCCGCGCGCGGTGCGCGAGGGGGCGCCCGGGTGCGCGCCCATCCACATCTCCGCCTGCGGCTCACCGGTCGGCTCGACGCCGAGGAGGTGCGGGATGGCGGTGGGGGAACCCCAGGCGTAGGGGCGGATGGTGTTGTCGAGGCGGTCCATGTGTCCGTGTCTTCTCTGTCTGTCGTACGTACGCTGCTGGGCCGCCGTCGGCGGCCGGGGGGCCTGGCCGTTCCGGCCCGTAGCCAGATCAGGCCCCGGAAGCGAGCGCCAGGTAAACGGCGGCGAAATCCGTGACGGCGATCAGTTCCGCGAGGGTCTCCAGTTCGCCGCCCTCCTCCGGTTCGAGTTCGCTGATCGGCGTGTCGTGGCTGAGGGCCAGGTCGCGGGCGGCGGGGGCGGCAGTGAGGCCTTGACTCGGGCGGTCGCGGAGCAGCACTACGCGCGCGTGCAGCGCGGGCGCCTCCTCCACGCGGTCGCGGAAGAAGTCGTCGGGGTCGGCGCTGGCAGCCAGCGGGCCGGCCAGCAGGGCGCTGTGCGCGGCGAGCGCCTCGGGGAGTTCGGCGACGAGCGCGGGGCGGCCGGCGAGCTCGGCGAGGGCGGCGGCGAAGCGGTGCCCGGCGGGGCCGGCCGAGGTGCCTTCCGTCCACACCACGGGGAGCGCGTCGGCGAGTTCGGCGGCGAGGGTCTTGGCCGGGTTGCTGTAGGTCACGATGGCGGGGCCGCAGCGCTCGGCGATGTGGTCCAGCCGGTCGGCGACCTTCTCCAGCGCCTCCGGCGGGGCGCTGAGCAGGCCGACGCGGTCCAGCAGGGCGAGCAGCGGGGTGAGCAGCGCCCAGAAGACGCCCGGGGAGGACGCGGCGAGCGGTTCGCTCTGGTCGTACGGTGCCGTCGCCATCGGTACGAACAGGCCGTGCGCGCCGGTGACCGCCTCGGCGAGCGGGGTGCGGGCCGGGGCCACGGCGACGACGGAGACGCCACGGCGGTAGGCCTGGTCGGTGAGGAGGGAGAGGCTCGGTTCGGTGCCGTCCGGGGTGACGATCAGGAGCAGGTCCACGGAACCGGCCCAGCCCGGCAGTTCCCAGCGCAGGGCGCCCGCGGCCGGGGCGACGCCGGTGGGGGCCAGGCGGACGACGGGGCTGCCGACGCCGACCAGCGCGCCGATGAGGTCGGCGGTGTGGGTGGCGGCGGCGCCGGGGCCTGCGATCAGGACGGCGCGGGGGCGGCCGTCGGGTTTGAGGTCGGCGATGCCGGCCTCGGCGGCGTGCCGGGCGGCGGTGCGGACGCGGGCGCCGGCCTCGGCGGCGCCGCGCAGCAGGCCTCGGCGATCGGCCTCGGAGAGGCCCTCCGGGGTGTCGAGCAGCGATTCGTCCAGCATGGGCGGCAGCCTCCGATCGCCGGGGTCCTGTGCGGAGCCTTCGAGGGGGTGGCGCCGGTTCGTGATGCGGTGGGCGCCTGGTCTGCGAGGGCCTGCGAGGGCGGTGCGGGCCTCCGCGGGTCCACAAGGGTCTACGAGGTGGAGCGCCTCGTCACTCGGGGCGGCGGGCCTCGTCCACGAGGAGGACCGGGATGCCGTCGCGGACGGGGTAGGCGAGGCCGCAGTCCTGGCTCGTGCAGATCAGCTCGGTGTCCTGCTCCTTGAGGGGGGCGTGGCAGGCCGGGCAGGCGAGGATCTCCAGGAGGCCGGCTTCGAGCGGCATGTGGTGTCCCTTCGAGGGCGAGGTTTCTTTGGCCGCTGGTCAGCGTACCGCTGCCGAGCGGATTGAGCCGGGCCACAGGCACGTCAGCTCGATGACCCGGCCGTCACCCGACAGGGCCCGAGGGCGAGCGCCGGACCCGGGAGCTCAGGAGCTGAGCCCCTGTCCCCGGATCCGGCTGCTCGGAAGTCCGGCCGTCAGGCCCTGATGATCGCCAGGGCCTCGTCCCTGATCTTGGTCATCGTCGCCTCGTCCTTCGCCTCGGCGTTCAGGCGGAGGAGGGGCTCCGTGTTGGAGGGGCGGACGTTGAACCACCAGTCGGCCGCGGCGACCGTGAGGCCGTCGAGGTCGTCCAGGGTGACGTCGGCGCGGTTCTCGTACGCGGCGCGGATCGCGGCGAGGCGGTCGGCCTGGTCGGCGACCGTCGAGTTGATCTCGCCGGAGCCGACGTAGCGGTCGTACTGGGCGACGAGGGAGGACAGCGGGCCGTCCTGGCCGCCGAGAGCCGCGAGGACGTGCAGGGCGGCCAGCATGCCCGTGTCGGCGTTCCAGAAGTCCTTGAAGTAGTAGTGGGCGGAGTGCTCGCCGCCGAAGATCGCGCCCGACGTCGCCATCTCGGCCTTGATGAAGGAGTGGCCGACCCGGGTGCGGACCGGGGTGCCGCCGTTCTCCTTCACGACCTCCGGGACCGTACGGGACGTGATCAGGTTGTGGATGATCGTGCCCGTGCCGCCGTTGCGGGCCAGCTCGCGCGCGGCGACCAGCGCGGTGATCGCGGACGGGGAGACCGGGTCGCCGTGCTCGTCCACGACGAAGCAGCGGTCGGCGTCGCCGTCGAAGGCGATGCCCAGGTCGGCGCCCTCCTCGGGAACCCGCTTCTGCAGGTCCACGAGGTTGGCCGGGTCGAGCGGGTTGGCCTCGTGGTTCGGGAAGGTGCCGTCCAGCTCGAAGTACATCGGGACGAGGGTCAGGGGCAGGCCCTCGAAGACGGACGGGACCGTGTGCCCGCCCATGCCGTTGCCCGCGTCGACCACGACCTTCAGGGGGCGGATGGAGGTCAGGTCGACGAGCGAGCGCAGGTGCTCCGCGTAGTCGTTCAACGTCTCGCGCGAGGACAGGGTTCCCGGCTCGGCGACCGGCTCCGGGGCACCCGACTCCAGCCAGCCCTCGACCAGTTCGCGGATCTGCGCGAGGCCGGTGTCCTGGCCGACCGGGGCGGCGCCCGCGCGGCACAGCTTGATGCCGTTGTACTGGGCCGGGTTGTGGGAGGCCGTGAACATGGCGCCGGGCAGGTTCAGCGCGCCCGAGGCGTAGTACAGCTGGTCCGTGGAGCACAGGCCGATCTCGGTGACGTCCACACCGCGGTCCGCCGCGCCGCGCGCGAAGGCGCGGGACAGGCCCGGGGACGAGGGCCGCATGTCGTGGCCGACGACGATCGCCGAGGCTCCCGTCACCTCCGCGAAGGCGGCACCGAAGAGTCCGGCCAGTGACTCGTCCCACTGGTCCGGGACCACTCCGCGCACGTCGTACGCCTTCACGATCTGCGACAGATCAGCAGCCACGGCCAACCCTCCTGAAAGTTCAAAGTCCTATGGGTGCCCACAAACTACCCGTTGGGGGTAAGGGGGAGGTGTACGGACACCGGATGGACACCCAGCCACGACCGTAGCGGGAGGTGAGCCGGCTCAGTTGTCCGGGGAGCGCAGAACCCGGAGATGACCGCGGCGGGCCACCTCCATGGGGTCCGCCGTGCGGGCCCCGCCGCCTGCCCCGGCCGCGCGCTCCTGGGGGCGGGCCGCCTCGCGTACGGCGTTGGCAAGCGCTTCCAGGTCGTCCCCGCTGGGCCGCGCGGGAGCGGAGCCGTCGAGGAGGCGTACGACCTCCCAGCCGCGGGGTGCGGTGAGGCGCTCGGAGTGCTCGGCACACAGGTCGTAGCAGTGGGGTTCGGCGTAGGTGGCGAGCGGGCCGAGGACCGCGGTCGAGTCGGCGTAGACGTACGTCAGCGTCGCCACGGCGGGTCGGCCGCAGGCGGTGCGCGAACAGCGACGTACAGGGCTCACGACGTTGGACGGTACCGCACTCTTGAGCGGGCCGCGACGACTCTCCACCAGGTCACTCCACCGTGTCGTGCTGTGAAACGCCCCACATACCCTTTCAGGGAGCCCCTGTTGACCTGCATGGACGGGTTCTCGGTGAGCGCCGGGCGGGGTGGGATCCGGTCATGACTCGGTACAAACACCGTCAATTGCCTTGAGTTCGGCGGTCTTGGAGGGTTACGGAAACGCGCCAGACGTTGGCTGGAACGGTCAGCCTGCGTCATGGGCCGGCGGCGGCAGGGAGCGGTTTCCCGTGGGGCGGGTGGTGGCCGTCGTCCCGGGCCGTTGTCGTGTGGAGCCGGGCGGGGGGCGGGGGCGAGGACTACGCTTCACCAGTGATGGACAACCGTGTACCGCCCCGTGCCACCGGCCCCGGGCCTCGTCGCCGTGATCGCCACGGGCGGGGCATGCGGGGGCCGATCGCACCGCCGCAGGTGCCGCTCGCGGCCAGCCGTGCCGACGCGTTCGCGGACCTGGTGCAGGACTCCGTGGAGCGTCTCGAACGGCGGTGGCCGCAGCTGGCCGACATCGATTTCCTCGTGCTGGAGGTGCCCCGGCTGGACGCGCGTGCCGAGCAGGTGTGGAGCGACGAGGCCGTGCCGCTGGGCGGGGTCGTGTCCGCGCGGGACGGGCAACGGGCGCGCGTGGTCGTGTACCGGCGGCCGGTGGAGATCCGCACCAAGGGGCGCGACGAGCGGGCCGCGCTGGTGCACGAGGTGGTCGTGGAGCAGGTGGCCGAGCTGCTGGGGCTGACTCCGGAGACCGTCGATCCCCGGTACGGGGAGGACTGACGGGGAACGCCGGCAGGGGGTCGGCGGGGCGGGCGGAAAGCGCCGTCGCCCCCGCTCCCCCGCCAGCCCGCTTGCCTACTTCTGCAACACCGCCAGGTCCTCCGTCGCCCCGCTTGCCTACTTCTGCAACACCGCCAGGTCCTCCGTCGTCTCCGGCACCGCCACCATTCCCCGGTCGTTCGCCAGGGTCTGGATGGTGAAGCCGGGGACTCCGGCCTCGGTGGCGGCCAGGGTGCGGGATGCGTAGACCGGGCCGCCCGAGGTGGTTTCCACGGTGAGGGCGTAGGTGCCCTGGAGGCCGGACGGGACGGGGACGTCGACGTTCTGGGTCGTGCCGGACTTGATCGTGTACGTCTTCGTCGCCGCCGTGCCGCCGTCGCTGCCCGCCGAGGCGGTGACCTTGACCGTGGCCGTGGCGGTCGGCGCGGTCAGGGCCAGGGTGGTGCCCGTGCCGCTGTTGTAGGCCACCGTCGCGCGCGTGCCGACGGGGGCCGTGGCCGGGATGAAGGCCGTCTCCTGCTTGTCGCCCTTGCCGCGGACGACCTGGAGCGCCGCCACGACCGGGACCGACCGGTCGGTGGGGGTCAGCACCAGGGAACCCGCCTCGCCACGGGTCACGGCGCCGAGGTCGGCCGCTGTCGTCATGCCGGACTTCACGTGCAGGGTCTCGTTGCCGGCCGGGGTGATCAGGCCGTCGGGCGAGGCCAGGCGGACCTTGAGGTCGGCGTCGTCGCCGCCGGGGGTGAAGGCGATCAGCCGGACGTCGGTGGCGTCCTTCGGGATGCCGGGCAGGACCAGGCTGGGAGCCGGGTCGGCGGCCGCGGCCAGCCAGTCGCCGCCCGTCTTGCCGTCCAGGGCCTGTACGGCCGCGCCGACCCGGCCGCTGCGGACGCTGACGTGCACGGTCAGGTCGGGCTGCTGTGTGTCGGTGAGGGTGGAGAGCAGGATCGGCTTGCTCGCGCGCGGCGGGACCGTGAGGTTCTCGCCGAGCGGGGACTTGATCGCGCCGTCCTTGCCGTACAGCTCGATGTCGACGACGGCGGCGGAGTCGTCGGGGTTGGTCAGATGGACGTAGTCGGTGCGGCTCGCGGCGGTGCTGG
Source organism: Streptomyces camelliae (assembly GCF_027625935.1). Lineage (NCBI taxonomy): Bacteria > Bacillati > Actinomycetota > Actinomycetes > Kitasatosporales > Streptomycetaceae > Streptomyces > Streptomyces camelliae. Next base: position 5,531,798 of record NZ_CP115300.1, on the reverse strand, counting down.
CGCCCGGGAACCAGAACTCGGTGTCCGCGGGGCCGCAGGTGACGCCCTGGAGGCCGCGGCCGGTGCCGGCGGCCACCTCGGTGGTCTCCTGGACGGTCCAGCCGGGCGCGAACTGCCCGTCGGCGGTGCCGATGAGCGCGGGTGCGTCGGCACCGGAGCTGTCGCCGGTGGCGGGGGTGCCGGGCGCCTTGGGGGTGAGCACCGGCTGGCCCGACGCCCCCGACGCCTTCTGTCCACCCTTGGAGTCTTTCGTCCCCTTCGTTCCCTTCGAGCCCTTGGCGCCCTTGCCCGTCTGGGAGCCGCTCGACTGGGAGTTGTCCGTGCCGTCCGCCGACTGCTCTGCCGCCGACTGGAGTTGGGCCTTGCCACTGCTCGCGGCGCCCTGGGTGACGGGTGTGAACGAGGTGTACGACGTGTCGGCGATGTCCGAGATGCTCGGCGCCGGGCACAGCAGGCTCGTACGCTGCACCGGGAGGTCGGCGGCCACCTTGGGGGCGGAGGCCCCGGCCGCGGACGGGCCGTCGAACGCGGCGAACGCGGTGACGGCGGCCAGCGCGGCGGTGCCGGCGATCAGGGACAGGGTCGTGCGGTTCACTGCTGGCTCCCGTCGGGGCGCTCACTGCCGGTGCCGTGGTCGTAGCCCTGGTGGGCGGGGTCGTACGCCGGGTCGTAGCCCTGCTGCTGGTACGCCGTCGGGTCGTACGGCATCTGGTCGGCCGTACCGCTGTAGGCGTACGGGTCGTACTGGCCGTTCTGGTACGGGTCCCGCGCGTAGCCCTGCTGGTCGTAGGCGGGCGTCTGGTACGGGGCGCCGGACTGGAACTGGTCGGCCGCGTAGCCGCCGTATCCGGTGTTCGTGTAGGAGGACTGGTCCCAGTCGCCATAGGGCTGCTGGTGGGGTACGGCCGCCGCCGGGGGCTCCTCGGGCAGGGGTGGGGCGGCCATGGACTCCTCCCCCGTCTGCTCCTCGCTCTGCTCCTCGGCCTGGGCGCGCAGGCGGCGGGCGCGGCGGCCCTCACCCGTCGTGGCCTGAGCGGGGAGGGGCTCCGCCTCGGGCAGGTCGTCGTCGACGTCGCGGCGGCGGCCGGGCAGGGCGAGGACGACCAGGACGACGGCGAGTGCGCCCTGGGCCCACAGCCAGGCGGTGTGGGTGATCGGGTCGTCGTAGGTGACGTCGAGCCGGCCGCCGCTCGCGGGCAGCTGGAAGCCCTGGGCCCAGCCGTCGACCGTGGTGCGGGTGAGCGGCTTGCCGTCCAGGGTGGCCGTCCAGCCGTCGGAGGCGGTGTCGGCGAGGCGCAGGACGCGGCCGTCCGCGCCGGACGGGACGGTCGTGTGGATCTCCACCGGTCCCGCACTGACCGGCTGGGCCGTGCCCGAGCCGCCGGCGGGGACGATGGTGGCGCGGGAGACCTCCTGGTCGACGCGCCACAGGGCGCTGCCGCCCTGCTGGCTGAGCCGGCTCAGGCCGGGCGTGGCGTCGAGGACGCGCGTGAAGTCGCGGGGCGCGCCCTTGTGGACGAGGACGTAGCGCACGGCGAAGCCGCCGAGTTCGTTCGCCTGGTCGGCGCCGGAGCCGGCGAGGAGGTTGGCGACGACCTTGTCCAGCCGGGTGTTCGCGCCGTCGGCGGCGCTGAGTTCGGCGTCGCCCATGCGGGCGCCCGAGCCGCGGACCAGGGTGTAGCGCACGCGCGCGGTGGAGTCGCTGTCGAGGATCAGGGTGCGCGCGCGGTCGCCGGTGGTGGAGTCCTCGGCGACGAACGCGGGCACCTGGGTGGGGTCGCGGCGCTCCAGGGGGCCGTCGGCGCCGCCGAGCATCCAGCCGGCGGCGACGAGCAGCGGGCCCGCGGCCGAGGCGAAGGCGACCAGGGCGGCGACGGGCTGGCGCCAGCCGAAGCTCTGCTCGGCCACGCGCGCGCGTGCGCCGTCGGCGCCGAGGGTGGCGGCGGCCAGCAGGGCGATGCCGTAGACGAGGGTGGCCGGTCCGGCCCAGGTGGACTTGTTGGACAGGACGGCGAAGACGAGGGCGACGAGGGCGACGGCCCAGGCGGTGCGGATGCCCAGTTGGCGCTCGGAGCGCAGGAGGGCGGCGAGCGCGGCGAGGACGATGCCGAGGAGCATCAGACCGTGCACGGTGCCCGCGCCGCCGGGGCTGGCGCCGAGCAGGTCGAGCGCGGAGGCGGTCGAGGGGCCGTAGTCCAGGCCGGCTTCCGTGAAGAAGCCGGTCGGGAGCAGGGTCAGCGACCAGGGGGCGAGGATCAGCAGCGGGGTGCCGAGCTGGGCGAGGAAGCGCAGGGCGTGGGCGACGAGGTCGCCGCGGCGCAGGGCGAGCACGCCGAGGCCGAGGAGCAGCGCGATGGGCCAGACGATCGGCGTGAAGGCGGTGGTGATGGTCAGCAGCAGCGCGTACGCCCAGGTGGCGCGCCAACTGCCGCGCGCGCCGGAGCGGTTCGCGAGGCCGCTCGCGGCGATGCCCGCGCGCGCGATGAGCGGCAGCAGCACGGCGAGGACGGCGGTGCCGATGCGGCCGCCGGCCAGGGCGCCGGTGGTGGCGGGCAGGAAGGCGTAGGCGATGGCGGCCCACGCGCGCAGCAGCCGGGAGGTGACGAGCGGCCGGGACGCGAAGTAGGCGGTGAACCCGGCGAGCGGCACCGAGGCGACCAGCAGGACGGTGACCGCGAGTCCGGTCGAGCCGAACAGGAGTGTGGCGAAGGTCGCGACGATCGCGAGGTAGGGCGGCGCGGACGGGGTGCCGCCCGCGCCCACCGGGTGCCACGCGTCGGTGAAGCGGGACCACAGCTCGCCGGCGCCGTCCGGGGCGGGCAGCAGGGCGCCGCCCGCGAGCGCGCCGCCGCCGAGCAGGGCGCGGCAGGCGACGAGGGAGATCAGCAGCAGGGCCAGGAAGAGCACCGGGCCGGGGTTGCGGGCGATGCGCTTGAGCCGGGCGAACTGCTCGATCTGCAGGAAGTCGGCGTCGTCGCCGCCGGGGCCGGACTCCATGGCGCCGCCGTGCCGGCCGGCCGAGGAGGTGTCGCTGTCCCTGCCGCCGGTGAAGTTGCCCGCGACCTGCTCGACGGTGGCCCGGACGGTGGCGCCGGGCGGCGGCAGGAGCTGGCGCAGCTCGCCCTTGTCGATCCGCGAGGGGCCGCGGCGGCGCCGGGCGGCGATGATCCGCTCGGGGCGCAGCAGGGTGCCGAGCAGGCCGCGGATCTCGTCGACGGCCTGGCCCGGGACCTTGCCGACGAGGTAGGCGACGGTCCTGAGGACGGTGCCGAGGACGAGCCGGAGCAGGACCCAGGGCAGCGCGGCGCCGCGGATGTTGACGAGCAGGGTGTAGACGGCGCCGGCCTTGTCGACCTTGTGCGGGGAGGCGGCGGTGCGGCCGGCGCAGTCGACGGTGCGGCGCTCGCGGGAGGCGGCCTCGGCGTGCCGTACGACCGCGTCGGGGGCGACGAGGACGCGGTGGCCGGCGCTGTGGGCGCGCCAGCACAAATCGACGTCGTCGCGCATCAGGGGCAGTCTGCGGTCGAAGCCGCCGAGCTGTTCGAAGACGTCGCGCCGGATGAGCATGCCGGCGCTGGACACGGACAGCACGGTGCGGACGTGGTCGTGCTGGCCCTGGTCCTGTTCGCGGCGGTCCAGGCCGGTCCAGCGGCGGCCGGAGTTGGCGATGGAGACACCGACCTCCAGCAGCTGCCGGCGGTCGTACCAGCCGCGCAGCTTGGGGCCGACGACCGCGACGTCGTCGCGGCCCAGTTCCAGTTCGTTCTCGACGACCCGCAGCAGCTGGGCGAGGGCGTCGGGTTCGGGGGCGCAGTCGTCGTGCAGCAGCCAGAGCCACTGGACGGGCTCGCCGTGCGGCAGTTCGGGCAGGTCGTAGGCGTCGTCGCGCCAGGTGCGCGTGACCGGGTCCCAGCCGCTGGGGCGCTTGAGGTACGGCAGCTCTTCCGGGGTGAGGACCGGGGCGGTGCGGCTCGCCTCCTCGACGGCCTGGCCGAAGCCGGTGCGGCGGGCCAGGTGCAGGACGTGTCCGTCGCCGAGGGCTTCGGTGAGCAGCCGGGCGGAGTCGTCCGCACTGCCGGTGTCGGCCGCGACCGCGTGCTGGACGGGGCGCTCCTGGCCGAGCAGCCCGGCGAGGGCGTCGGGCAGCCAGCGGGCACCGTCGTGGGAGACGAGGACCGCGGTCACCACGTGGCGCGGGAACTCAGGTGTGGCAGCAGGGTCTTGGGCTGCCGTGTGGCTGTGCACGGACATCGAGGTACGGGCCCCGGTTCGATGGACTGCGGTGGACACCCGTGCCGTGCGGGGACAGCGGGGCGTCTCGGACGAGCGACCACACTATCGGCAGTCCAATGGGGGCGGCGCGCAGCGCCTCGATGAGGGGCGGTGGTCGGGAGACGGGTGGGCGACGACGGCCCGCCGCCTGTGGATAACCCACCGGCGACGGGCCGTTCGTGACGATTCGGTGTGGATGTGCGGTCGGACGGCGCCCTTCTTCTGACGGCAGCCTTTCAGACGGCTGCCTTCTTCAGGCGGCGGCGCTCCCGCTCGGACAGGCCGCCCCAGATGCCGAAGCGCTCGTCGTTGGCGAGGGCGTACTCAAGGCACTCGGAGCGCACCTCGCAGGCGAGGCAGACCTTCTTCGCCTCTCTGGTGGAGCCGCCCTTCTCGGGGAAGAAGGACTCGGGGTCGGTCTGGGCGCACAGCGCGCGCTCCTGCCAGCCGAGTTCCTCGTCCGCGTCGTCGACCAGCAGTTGCTGCACCAGCTCGGTCATGTGCGCCCCTCGTCTGTCTTTCGCGTCCCCGTGCGTCAGCCGTTACCGATTTCGGCTGAACGACACGAGTGAAATTACAAGTGTGCTGCTCCGGGCGAGTCAAGCCGAGATCTGCTATTGGGCCCGTTATTCACTCTGCGGAACCAAGGCCGAGCGGAAAGTGTTCAAATCGCCATAAACCTTGACACGCAGGCGAGGGCCCGGGGTCGGCCGAGCCCGTACAGACCTCCGTCAGATCTCTGTACGGAGAAAGACGGCTCCGCGTTCGATCGAGTTGCACGAGGCTTGAATGCCCGGTTGTGCCGCATGTGTCCGATGATCTCGGTGAGCAAACCTTTCACCTGACAGAAGAACCGGATGGGGTGAAACGTGTCCCACATACCGGGCTCCGAGTTGACAGCCCAGGTGTGAACCGCTGTCCTAGTGGGCATGCTCGCGAACTTGGCATTCACCTCGACCCGCACCGCCGGGTCCCTCGGTGCTGCCCGGTCCCGCTGTAGCTGTTGTCGCTGTTGCAGCTGTTGAGCCACACCTCGCTCCAGCTGTGAGCCGTGTCCCTCGTGACGCGGTTCGCGTTCTCCGTTCCCTCTGGCCTTCTTTCACTGAGGAACCACCGCACCCCATGAACAGCGACAACGACCTCCAGATCGCCGGCGACATCCTCGAAGTCCCGCACCTGCTCCAGCCGCCGCGCGAGCACCCGGTCACGGTGGCCGAGTTCGTGGGCCTCGCGCGCGCGATCGCCGCCGACCGCTCCCAGTGGGCCCATCTCGTCCGCTACGACGCCACGACCCGCTGGTACCACCGGCTGCGCACGGGCCCCGGCTACGAGGTGTGGCTGCTGAGCTGGGTGCCGGGTCAGGGCAGCGGGCTGCACGACCACGGCCGCTCCTCCGGTGTCCTCACCGTCCTGGAGGGCACCCTGACCGAGCGCACGGAACGCGGCACGCGCGCGTTGGCGGCGGGCGCACAGAGGGTGTTCGCACCGGGGTACGTCCACGAGGTCGTCAACGACGCACTGGAGCCGGCCGTCAGCCTGCACGTGTACCACCCGGGCCTGACCCAGATGCCGATGCACACCTCACCGCACTGCGAAGCTCGTCCGGTGACTGCCTGACGCATTGTCGTACCCGCCTGCAACACTTGCCCTCATGCGCATTGTGGTTCTGGCAGGCGGCATCGGCGGTGCCCGTTTCCTGCGCGGTCTGAAGCGGGCCGTGCCGGACGCGGAGATCACGGTGATCGGCAACACCGGCGACGACATCCACCTCTTCGGGCTGAAGGTCTGCCCGGACCTCGACACGGTGATGTACACGCTGGGCGACGGCATCAACGAGGAGCAGGGCTGGGGACGGGCCGACGAGACCTTCCGGCTCAAGGAGGAGCTGGCGGCCTACGGCGTCGGACCCGAGTGGTTCGGCCTCGGCGACCGGGACTTCGCCACGCACATCGTGCGGACGCAGATGCTCGGCGCGGGCTATCCGCTCAGCGCGGTCACCGAGGCGCTGTGCGACCGCTGGCAGCCGGGCGTGAAGCTGATCCCGATGACCGACGACCGCGTGGAGACCCACGTGGCCGTAGACGTGGACGGCGAGCGCAAGGCGGTTCATTTCCAGGAGTACTGGGTACGGCTGCGCGCCGAGGTCCCGGCTGAGGCGATCGTGCCCGTCGGCGCCGAGCAGGCCAAGCCGGCACCCGGCGTGCTGGAGGCCATCGCGGCGGCGGACGTCATCCTCTTCCCGCCGTCCAACCCGGTCGTGTCCATCGGCACCATCCTCGCCGTGCCCGGCATCCGGGAGGCGATCGCGGAGGCGGGCGTGCCGGTGGTGGGCCTGTCCCCCATCGTCGGGGACGCGCCCGTGCGCGGGATGGCGGACAAGGTGCTCGCCGCGGTCGGCGTGGAGTCCACGGCCGCCGCGGTCGCCGAGCACTACGGCTCCGGCCTGCTGGACGGCTGGCTGGTCGACACCGTGGACGCGGGCGCGGTCGAGCGGGTCGAGGCGGACGGCATCCGCTGCCGGGCCGTACCGCTGATGATGACCGACGTCGACGCGGCCGCGCAGATGGCGCGCGAGGCGCTGGCGCTGGCCGAGGAGGTGCGGGGAGCGTGAGCGAGGACCGCCCGGAACCCACGGCGCACCCGCAGTACACGGTCCGGGCTCTGTCCGGCATCCCCGAGGTGCAGCCGGGCGACGACCTCGCCAAGCTGATCGCCGCCACCGAGCCGGGCCTGGCCGACGGGGACGTGGTGATCGTCACCTCCAAGATCGTCTCCAAGGCCGAGGGCCGGATCATGGAGGCCGCCGACCGGGAGGCCGCCATCGACGCCGAGACGGTCCGGGTGGTGGCCCGGCGCGGCACGCTGCGCATCGTGGAGAACCGGCAGGGCCTGGTCATGGCCGCCGCCGGGGTCGACGCCTCCAACACCCCGGCGGGCACGGTGCTGTTGCTGCCCGAGGACCCGGACGCGTCCGCGCGCGCGATCCGCGACGGCCTGCGCGCCGCTCTCGGTGTCGACGTGGGCGTGCTCGTCACCGACACCTTCGGGCGGCCCTGGCGCTCGGGGCTCACGGACGTGGCGATCGGCGCCGCCGGCGTGCGCGTGCTGGACGATCTGCGCGGGGGCACGGACGCGTACGGCAATCCGCTCAGCGCGACGATCGTGGCCACGGCGGACGAACTGGCCGCGGCGGGAGACCTGGTCAAGGGCAAGGCGACGGGCCTGCCGGTGGCCGTGGTGCGCGGGCTGCCCCATGTCGTCGGCGGGGAGCAGGAGGAGGGCGCGCGGGCGCTGGTGCGCGACCCGCACAGCGACATGTTCCGGCTCGGCACCTCCGAGGCGGTCCGCGAGGCGGTGACCCAGCGGCGTACGGTCCGGGCCTTCACCGACCAGCCGGTGGACCCCGGGGCGGTACGGCGCGCGGTGGCGGCGGCGGTGACCGCACCGGCGCCGCACCACACCACGCCGTGGCGGTTCGTGCTGCTGGAGTCGGCGGAGTCCCGCACCCGGCTGCTGGACGCGATGCGGGACGCCTGGATCGCCGATCTGCGCCGGGACGGCAAGAGCGAGGAGTCCATCGCGAAGCGGGTGCGCCGTGGCGACGTGCTGCGGGGCGCGCCGTATCTGGTCGTGCCGTGCCTGATCATGGACGGCTCGCACCACTACGGGGACGCGCGGCGGGACGGCGCCGAGCGGGAGATGTTCGTCGTCGCGACGGGCGCGGGCGTGCAGAACCTCCTTGTCGCGCTGGCCGGGGAGCGGCTGGGGTCGGCGTGGGTGTCGTCCACGATGTTCTGCCGGGACGTGGTGCGCGAGGTGCTGGACCTGCCGGCGGAGTGGGAGCCGATGGGTGCGGTGGCCGTCGGGCATCCGGCGGAGGAACCGCGTCCTCGGCCGGAGCGGGACGCGGGGGCGTTCATCGAGGTGCGGTGAGTTCGCCGTATGCGTTCCGCCGCGAGCGCCTAGTCTCGTAGGGACGCATCCCTCAGCTCCCTGTCTCTCTCTTCTCTCCCTGGACCTCACTCGTGGCAGGACGTTTCCCTCAGCGGCCCACCCGCACGACCGTGCGCGGGGGCCATGTCGGCGTGCCGACGGGGGCAGCCGCCGGGATACCCCGGCAGGCGGCGGCGCCCGCGCGGGTACGGCGGTGGGTGCCGGACGGGCCGCTCGATCTCGGGCTGGTGCTCGGACCGCTGCGGCGCGGGCCGGCCGACCCCACGTTCCGGGCCACACCGGACGGCTCCGTGTGGCGGGCCTGCCGTACGCCCGCCGGGCCGGGGACGCTGCGGGTGCGCGCGTACGGCGGTGAGGTGCGCGGTGAGGCCTGGGGGCCGGGGGCCGAGTGGCTGCTGGACCAGTTGCCCGAGCTGCTGGGCACGGCCGACGATCCGGAGGCGTTCGTGCCCCGGCACCGGGTGGTGGCGCTGGCGCGGCACCGGCGGCCGGGGCTGCGGCTGACGCGGACCGGGCTGGTGCTGGAGTCGTTGATCCCGTCGGTGCTGGAGCAGAAGGTCACGACCGACGAGGCGTACCGGGCCTGGCGGTTGCTCGTGCGGAGGTTCGGGGAGCCGGCGCCGGGGCCCGCCGGGGCGTTCGAGCGGCCGATGTGGGTCATGCCGGCGGCGCGGACGTGGGCACTGATTCCCTCCTGGGAGTGGCACCGGGCGGGGGTCGACGACAAGCGGGCTTCCACGATTCTGCGGGCCGTACGGGTCGCTGCGCGGCTGGAGCAGGCGGTGGGGATGCCGGCGGTCGAGGCGCGGGCGCGGTTGGAGGTCGTGCCGGGGGTGGGGCCGTGGACGTCGGCGGAGGTGGTGCAGCGCAGTCATGGGGCGGCGGACGAGGTGACCGTCGGGGATCTGCATCTGCCGGGGATCGTGGGGTGGGCGCTGGCCGGGGACCGGCATGCCGACGACACGGAGATGCTGCGCTTGCTTGAGCCGTATGCCGGGCAGCGGCATCGTGCGGCTCGGTTGATCCTGCTGAGCGGTCATGTGCCAGCTCGGCGTGCCCCGAAGATGCCTCGGGTGGACATCGGGTTGCTCTGAGCGTGCCCTGTGCTGCGGCACGCCCGGCCGGCCGGTGCTCACCGGGCAACCTGTGCTGCGGCTGGGCGGGGCTTGCGTCGCTTACTGGCGCTGGCGCTGGCAAGGCGCCTCCCCCAAGCTCTTCGAGCAGGGGGTACCCCCAGCGCCCACCCTCCCCCAGTCTCGGCTTCGCTCGACCGGGGGCACCCCCATCGCCCCAGCGGCACGACTGCCCGCAGCTACGCAAGCGCCCCCAAGGGGGCGCGGGGAACTGCGCGAGCACGGACCGCCGGGCCGCAGACGACAGCGCGCCCGCGGGACCCGACGGAATCGGGGGGTTTGGGGGGCGAAGCCCCCGAAGGGGCGCGGGGAACTGCGCGAGCAGCCCCCGCGCGGCCGCAGACGACAACGCACGCGGCGGACCCCGCGGAAAATCGGGGGGCTGGGGGCGCGGCCCCCAAGGGCGGCCCCCAGGTTCCCCTGAGCTACTGGTCGGACGAGAAGCGGAGCGCCTTCGCCGGGATGTGGGCGTCGCACCACACCCGTACGCCCTCGCGGAGCTCGTTGTCGGGGCCGACGACCGCGCCGTCGCCGACGACCGTGCCGGTGAGGACGGAGCGTTCGCCGACGCGGGCCTTGCTGCCGATCAGGGAGTCGGTGACGACCGCGCCCGCTTCGATGACGGCGCCCGGGAGGATCGTGGAGCCGGAGACGCGGGCGCCCTCGGCCACGAACGCGCCCTCGCCCACCACCGTGCCGCCCGTCAGCTTGGCGTCGGGGGCCACCGTGGCCGTGGGGAGGACGAGGCTGTCGCCGCAGCGGCCGGGGACGGCGGGGGACGGGGCGCGGCCCAGGACCAGGTCCGCCGAGCCGCGGACGAAGGCCCCGGGGGTGCCCAGGTCCAGCCAGTACGTGGAGTCGACCATGCCCTGGAGGTGGGCGCCGGCGGCGAGGAGGTCCGGGAACGTCTCGCGTTCCACCGAGACCGGGCGGCCCAGCGGGATCGTGTCGATGACCGAGCGGCGGAAGACGTACGCCCCCGCGTTGATCTGGTCGGTGACGATCTCCTCGGGCGTCTGCGGCTTCTCCAGGAAGGCCAGGACACGACCCGTCTCGTCGGTCGGGACCAGACCGAAGGCGCGCGGGTCCGCCACCTTCGTCAGGTGCAGGGACACGTCCGCGCCCGTGGACTGGTGGGTGTCGACCAGGGCCTTGATGTCGAGGCCGGTCAGGATGTCGCCGTTGAAGATCAGGACCGGCTCGTCCGGACCGGAGTGCAGCCGCGAGGCGACGTTGCGGATCGCGCCGCCGGTGCCGAGGGGCTCCTCCTCCGTCACGTACTCGATGCTCAGGCCGAGGGAGGAGCCGTCGCCGAAGTACGGCTCGAAGACCTCGGCCAGATAGCTGGTGGCGAGGACGATGTGGTCCACGCCCGCCGCCTTGGCCCGCGCCAGCTGGTGCGTGAGGAACGGCACGCCGGCGGCCGGAACCATGGGCTTGGGTGTGTGCACCGTCAGCGGACGCAGCCGGGTGCCTTTGCCACCGACCAGGAGGATCGCTTCTGTCACCTGTCGTCTCTGCTTTCTTCCTGCCGGGACCGGTCGAACTACTCGTACCACTCGTTTCGGTTTCGGCCGGTCAGTGTATGCAGACCGTAGCGACGGCGCCCTTGACGACCGCGCGGTTTTCCACGAGATCGGTAAAAGGACGGTGTGAGACCGGCGCGCCCGGCCGACAGGGGTGAACTTTATCCTCCGCGGCGGAACGGGCCGAACCGAGCCGCGTATAAAGGGACTTGCCGGGGCACTCGGTGGCAAATCCGCCCCGATGGCCGGAGATCACATTCAGTCGTACGCTCTTGCCTTCGGGGAGAGGTTGCCACCGCCCGACGTGAGATATGTCCTTCCCCGCGGACCGGCTCCGCCACACCACCCGCCCGGCCCTCGTAGAGAGTTCCGCACGTGTCGACGACGACGTTGTAGCCGATGCCCCGCCGGCCCATGCTCGTGACGCGGTAGCGGTGGATACCGCGAATGACGGAGGGGGCCCGGGAGCAGCTGTACTTGTTGCCCGAGGCCGGTTCAGGCGCACAACGGAGGGCAGCACGTACCCTTTTCCGGGTGAACGCCACCGATCGCACCCCTGCCGACCTGCTGGCTTCCGCGCTCGCCGCGGACCCCGGCCGCCCGCTGGTGACCTTCTACGACGACGCCACGGGCGAACGCGTCGAACTGTCCGTGGCCACCTTCGCCAACTGGGTGGCCAAGACGGCGAACCTCCTTCAGGGCGACCTCGCCGTCGAGCCCGGCGACCGGGTCGCGCTGCTGCTGCCGGCGCACTGGCAGACGGCGGTGTGGCTGCTGGCGTGTTCGTCGGTGGGGGCCGTCGCCGATGTGGGCGGGGAGCCCTCCGTGGCCGACGTCGTGGTCAGCGGGCCGGACGCGCTGGACGCGGCGCGGGCGTGCCGGGGAGAGCGGGTCGCTCTCGCGCTACGGCCGCTGGGCGGGCGGTTTCCGCAGACGCCGGACGGGTTCGTCGACTACGCCGTGGAAGTGCCGGCGCAGGGGGACCGGTTCGCGCCGTTCGCTCCGGTGGACCCGGAGGAGCCCGCGCTCATCGTCGCCGGGGCGGAGTTCAGCGGGGCCGAGGTCACGCAGAAGGCTGTCGCCGACGCGGCGGGGCTGGAGCTGACGGGGCCCGGGTCGCGGATGCTGTCGGGGCTGCCGTACGACACGTGGGAGGGGCTCAGCGCGGGGCTGTTCTCGCCGCTCGCCTCCGGCGGATCCGTGGTGCTGTGCCGGAATCTGGACCGGCTGGACGAGGAGGCTCTCGCCCAGCGGATCGAGAGCGAGCGGGTGACGTCGGTACGGCGGTGATCGCCGTCGTAACCCACTTGGAGTAGCTGAGGGCGCCCCCCGCCCCTCCTCCCGCCATCGTCGTAGGAGCAGCACGTTCCGCTCGTACGCCGATGAGGGGGTGCCCCGCCCGTGACCGACACCGTAGACAGGGCCCCCGGTCCCGGTCTCGGGGCCTCGGCCACCGGGGACGGGCTGGTGCGGCGGCGTCGGCGGCGGTGGGCGCAGGGAGTGGCGCTCGGGCTGGCCGGGGTCGTCGTGGTGGCCGGCGGGACCGGCTGGGCGCTGTACGCCAAGCTCAGTGCCAACATCACCGCGGACGACCCGGCCGCCCGGGAACTCGCCCGGTACGAGGCCGAGCGGCCCACCGCGCTGGTGCGGGGCGCGCAGAACATCCTGCTGATCGGGTCCGACACCCGGGCCGGCGACGGGAACGCGGAGTACGGGCGGGATCTGGGCAGCGAGCGGTCGGACACGACGATCCTGCTGCATCTGGCCGCGAACCGGCGCAGCGCCACCGCCGTGTCGTTGCCCAGGGATCTGATGGTGGACATCCCCGCGTGTATGCGGGCGGACGGGAGCCGGAGCGAGCCGGTGTTCGCGATGTTCAACAGCGCCTTCTCGGTGGGCGGTTCGGCGTGCTCGATCCGAACCGTCGAGAAGCTGACCGGCATCCGCGTCGACCATCACGTGGTCGTGGACTTCCGCGGGTTCAAGAAGATGGTGGACGCCGTCGACGGGGTGCAGGTCTGTCTGAAGGAGCCCATCGACGACAAGGCCGCCCGGCTGAAGCTGCCCGCGGGGAAGGTCATGCTGAACGGGGAGCAGGCGCTCGGGTATGTGCGGGCCCGCAAGTCGCTCGGCGACGGCAGCGACACCGAGCGGATGGAGCGCCAGCAGCGGTTCCTCGGCGCGCTCGTCAACAAGATGCAGAGCGGTGACGTCCTGCTGAACCCGGGGAAGCTGTACCCGGTGCTGGACGCGGCGACCTCCTCGCTGACCGCCGATCCGGAACTGGCCAGTTTGCGCGGCTTGTACCAGTTGGTGCGCGGGCTGCGCACGATCCCCATCGAACGGGTGCAGTTCCTGACGGTGCCGAGGGAGTCGTACGTCTACGACACCAATCGTGACCAACTCGTGGAGCCGGAGGCCGAGAAGCTGTTCGCGCGGCTGCGGGCCGATCAGCCCGTGGTGGTGACAAATGGGACGGGGGGTGCCCCTTCCCCCGCACCGACCTTCCGCGGCACTACCGCCGCCGAGCACGACTGCGCGTGAGGCGCACCTCGGCGCGCCGGACTTCCGTTCAGAAAATGAGGGGGATTGCCCAGTTGTAGGGGGGCGGAATTTGTCACCGGCGTCGCTCGACGCTGAACTGGGCGGATAGTGTGAGCGACCCGGTGCACCTCGCCGCGAGGTCCCTGTGGGGGTCGTGCACCGATTCACCGAGACCCGAGCGCCTTTGAGGGGGAAGGCGCCGCGTGGCCCCGACGGAGGATTCGGACAACCGTGGACGCGCAAGGCCGTGGGCGGGCGGACAACATCGACCCCGCCGACCAGTGGGTACTCAATCCGAACACCGGCGAATACGAACTGCGACTGAGCACTTCCGCACCGCAGTCGTCGGTCCCGGGCCCCCGCAGACCCGCCTCCCGGGGCGGCACCGGTGCGCCGCGCCGGCTGGATGACTCCAAACCCGGCGAGACCCGGGAGATGAGCACGGTGCGCGCCGGGAACGTACCGCCGCCGCGCTCGGCCCGGCGCCGCGGCGGCGAGCCGGAGGCCCCGCAGGGGCGGCGGGCGGCGCGGCGGCCGGCGAAGAAGAAGTCGAAAGCGAAGAAAATACTGGCGTGGACGGCAGGCGGCACGGCGTTCGTGCTGGTCGCCGTCGGCACCGCCGGCTATCTGTACCTCAAGCACCTTGAGGGCAACATCAGCTCGACCGACGTCGGTGACGCGGGCTCCAAGGGCTTCAGCAAGGACGAGGCCTTCAACCTGCTGGTCATCGGCACCGACAAGCGCACCGGCAAGGGCAACGAGGGCTACGGCGACAAGGGCAGCGTCGGGCACGCGGACACCGACATCCTGCTGCACGTGTCGAAGGACCGGACGAACGCCACCGCGATGAGCATCCCGCGCGACCTCATCGTCAACGTCCCGGACTGTCCGACGAAGCAGCCCGACGGCAGCACCAAGGTGATCCCCGGCACGGAGAACGTGCGCTTCAACACCAGCCTCGGCCAGGACGGTCGCGACCCGGGCTGCACCATGCGCACCGTGGAGGAGGTCACCGGCATCCACGTGGACCACTTCATGATGGCCGACTTCAACGCGGTGAAGACCCTGTCGAGCGCGGTCGGCGGCGTCGAGGTGTGCGTCACGCACCCGGTGAACGACAAGGAGTCCCATCTGAAGCTGCCCGCGGGCAAGTCACGGGTGTCGGGCGAGCAGGCCCTGGCCTTCGTGCGCACCCGGCACAGCTTCGGCAACCACGGCGACCTGGACCGCATCAAGGTCCAGCAGCAGTTCCTGGGCTCGCTGATGCGCGAGATGTCCTCCAGTGACACCCTCACCAACCCCTCGAAGCTGCTGGACCTGGCGGAGGCGGCGACCAAGGCGCTGACCGTCGACACCGGCATCGACAGCATCAGCACCCTCAAGGACATGGCGCTGGAGATCAAGAAGGTCCCGCCGAAGAACATCTCCTTCGTGACCGTGCCCGTGGTCGACAACCCGGCCGACGGCGTCGTCCACAAGACGGTCATCGTCAACCAGACCGCCGCCCCTCAGGTCTTCGACGCCATCAAGAGCGACGTCTCCTTCACCGAGGTGAAGAAGAAGCAGAAGCAGGCGAAGGACGCCCAGGCCGCGCTGCTCAACGGCACCAGGTCCGCGCCGTCCGAGGTGCGGGTGCGGATCCTCAACGGCGGTGCCGAAGGGGGCAGCGCGCAGCAGACCCTGTCCTGGCTGCAGACCTCCAAGGGCGTGCTGAAGTCGGAGAACGCGGGCAACGCACCGGCGGAACTGAAGAACACCACGCTGGAGTACGCCCCCGACCAGGCCGCCCAGGCGCGGGAACTGGCCGCGCTGATGGGGCTGCCCGGCTCGGCACTCAAGCCCGGCAAGAGCGTGATCAACTCCCAGGGCCTGCCGGCGATGACACTGACCCTGGGCAAGGACTTCAAGGGCGCGGGCGTCTCGCTCACCGCTCCGGCGAAGGCACCGAAGGTCGACGGGGCGTCCACGGCCAACGAGGCCAAGTGCGCCTCATAGGTAACCCTTCGGGCCCGTCGTGCGTCTAACCCGACGCGGGACGGGCCCGTTTCATGGCGCGAGGGTGGGGAGGGCAGGAAGCTTTGGCGCAGAGCGATGTGCGGGGAGACGCGCGGGGAGACGTGCGGGGAGACATGCGGGGCGAGGCTCCCGCGGGGGACGACACGATGTCGCTCACGCCGCGGTCCTCGGAAGCGGCGGAGGGCTCCGGCCGGCATGGCGGAGGACGACGCGGAGGCGGCGTGCAGACCGACCGGCCGCGGCGCAGACGGCGCGCTCTGCGCTGGTCGGCGACAGTGCTCGCGGTGGTCATACTCGGTACGGCCGGCGCCGGTTATCTGTACTACGAGCACCTCAACGGCAACATCCGCAAGGGCGCGCGCAGCAGCGGCGACGGCAAGGCGCAGAAGACCGCGCCGAACGCCGCCGGGCAGACGCCGCTGAACATCCTGCTGATCGGCTCGGACAGCCGTAACTCGGCCGAGAACCTGAAGCTCGGCGGCAGCAAGTCCAGCGTCGGCGGCCCCCCGAACGCGGACGTGCAGATGCTCATCCACCTCTCCGCGGACCGCAAGAGCGCCGCCATGGTGAGCATCCCCCGGGACACCCGTGTCGACATCCCCCCGTGCAAGGACCCCGACACCGGCAAGTCGTACCCGGCGACGAACGACATCATCAACACCACCCTGGGCCGGGGCGGGGCCGGCTGCACGCTGTCCACCTGGGAGAACCTCACCGGGGTCTACATCGACCACTGGATGACGATCGACTTCTCGGGTGTGGTGCGGATGGCGGACGCCATCGGCGGGGTCGACGTCTGTGTGAAGCAGAACGTGTGGGACCACCCCACCCCGGCCCAGCCCGGCGGCTCCTGGCTGAAGATGACGGCCGGCACGCACAAGGTCAAGGGCGAGCAGGCACTGCAGTGGCTGCGCACCCGGCACGCCTGGGGCAGCGACCCCCTGCGGGCCCGCGCCCAGCACATGTACCTGAACTCGATGATGCGCACGCTGCGGCAGCAGAACATCTTCACCGACACCGGGCGCCTGATGAACCTGGCCGAGGCGGCCACCAAGTCCCTGAAGGTGTCCGAGGAGATCGGCACCGTCAAGAAGCTGTACGACCTGGGCATGGAGATGAAGTCGGTGCCGTCCGACCGCATCACGTCGGTGACGATGCCCAACCTGCCGGATCCGCAGGACCCCCGCAACCACGTGGTGCCGGACGCCGCGAACTCCGCCAAGCTGTGGCAGATGCTCCGCGACGACGTGCCGCTGGACAAGAACGGCGGCACGAGCGACTCCGGTACGAAGCAGGTCTCGGCCAAGCCCGCCCCGGCCAAGACGCCCTCGACGGAGCCGGGCCGGCTCGGGGTGCTGGTGCAGAACGGCACGCAGACCTCGACCGAGGCCGCCGTGCAGCACCGGGCGTCGGCGATCAGCGACGTCCTCGTACAGGCGGGTTACGCCAGGGCGGCGGCCGACACCTCGGGCGCGCAGTCGGTGGACAAGACGGTCGTGCAGTACCCGAGCGCGGACCTGCAGGGCGACGCCGAGGCCGTCGCCAAGGCCCTCGGGATCCCGACGAGTTCGGTGAAGCAGTCGACCGACGTGTCCGGTGTCACGGTCGTCGTCGGCGCGGACTGGCGCACCGGCACGTCGTATCCCAAGGAGTCGAAGCCGAAGGCCGGGGACATCCCGGACGGCACCGACGCCGTCAACGGCGCGGACACGTCGAAGTGCATGGACGTCTACGGGCCCTACCGGTGGTGAAGCCCTGCGGGCAGTAGCCGAGAAGGCCCCTCCCAGCGGTCTGGGAGGGGCCTTCTCGGATGGGTTCAGTGCGAGCTGAGCACCGCGGGCCGCCGGGAGGCGATGACCTTCTTCGCCAGCGCCTTCGGGCTGGTCAGAAAGCCCCAGCCCCACGACATGTGCATGGTGGCGAGGGCCACCGGGATCTGCAGCCGGGCCGTCAGCGGCAGGCCCTTGCCCGCCGGGACGGAGCCGGCGGCGATCGCCGCGAGGTAGCCGACGGGGATCACGAAGCCCACGGGGCTCACCAGAGCGCCGACGACGATCCCGGCCGCTATCGCGCACACCGCGGCCGGCGGGGCGAGGTAGCGCAGGTTGATGGAGCCGGAGTGGTAGCGGGCGACGACGTGCCGCCAGCGGCCGTAGTCCTTGTACTGCTTGGCCAGCGCCTTCACACTCGGCCGGGGCCGGTACGACACCTTCAGCTCGGGCGAGAACCAGATCAGCCCGCCCGCCTCGCGGATGCGGAAGTTCAGCTCCCAGTCCTGGGCGCGGATGAACTCCTCGTTGTAGCCGCCCTGCTGCTCCAGCGCCTCGCGCCGGAAGACACCGAGATAGACGGTCTCGGCGGGTCCGGCTTCCCCTCCCGTGTGGAAGGCGGCGTTGCCGACCCCGATCTTCGAGGTCATGGCGGCCGCGACCGCGTGCTCCCAGGCGTTCTCGCCCTCGGCGTGCATGATGCCGCCGACGTTCTGCGCGCCGGTCTCCTCCAGGAGGCGGACGGCGGTGGCGATGTAGTTCGGCGAGAGCATGCCGTGGCCGTCGACGCGGACCACGATCGGGTGCCGGGAGGCCTTGATCGCCGCGTTCAGCGCCGCGGGCGTGCGGCCGGTGGGGTTCGGGACGGTGTGGACGCGCTTGCTTTCGTTGGACGCAGTTTCGTTCACCAGCTCGGCGGCGATCTCGTCCGTGCGGTCCGTGGACGGACCGAGGGCGATCACGACCTCCATCTCGCCGGCGTACTCCTGCGCGAGGATCGCTTGGACGGCTCCGCGCAGATGCCGCTCCTCGTTGAGGACGGGCATGATCACGGAAACAGCGGGGAGTCGCACGTCGGGCTTGGCGTTCATAGGGGCCTCACGTTACCGCGAACGGGGGACACCGGTGCGCGCCACCGGGGTGTGGGACCGGGCTGGAGATCGTATCGGCCTACCGTGCTCACGGATCCCACGTACGGCCTCGTCCGGAGGTGTCCCCCTTGGCCAGCCCGCCCCGGTCCCCCGCGCGTCCGCAGCGCCGACCACAGCCGCCCCGCCGTGTGCCGCGCCCGCCCGAGCGGCCCGTGCGCTCCGTTCGCGGACCGCGTCGGCCGCGCTGGGCCATGCGGGCGGTGTCCACCCTGTCCGTGGTGGTGCTCGCCTCGGCCGGGATCGGGCACGCGGTGATCAGCAGCCTGGACGCGGGCATCGCCCGGGTCGACGCGTTCAAGGACATGAAGAACCGGCCCCGGGCGGGTCACGGCATGAACGTGCTGCTGGTCGGCACCGACGGCCGCGACCGGATCACCGAGCAGGAGCGGCGCGCGTTCCGGCTGGGCGGGGCGGCCTGTCACTGCACGGACACGATGATGATCGTGCACATCTCGGAGAACCGGGAGCGGGCCACCGTGGTGAGCCTGCCGCGTGACTCCTACGCCGAGGTACCCGCGCGGACCGACCCGGCCACCGGGCAGCAGCACCCGGCACACGCCATCAGGCTGAACGCCGCGTACGCCGAGGGCGGCCCCCAACTGACCATCCGCACGGTCGAGAACATGACCCATGTGAAGATCGACCACTATCTGGAGGTCGACTTCAGGAGCTTCATGAAGACCGTGGACGTCCTCGGCGGAGTGAAGATCTGCACGCCGAACCCGCTGAAGGACGCGTACAGCGGCCTCGACCTCACACCCGGCACGCACACCCTCACGGGCGGGCAGGCGCTGCAGTACGTACGCGCCCGGCACGTCGACGGCACGAGCGACCTGGGGCGGATGAAGCGGCAGCAGAGGTTCCTGGCCGCGCTGATCGAGAAGACCGCCTCCTCCGGGGTGCTGCTGAACCCGATGCGGTTCCGGGACGTGACCCGGGCGGTGCTCGGTTCGGTCCGCGCCGACGAGGGCTTCGGCACCGACGAGCTGCTCGACCTCGGCCGGGCCATGCGGGACTTCTCACCCTCCTCGTCCGAGTTCACCACGGTGCCCATCGGGCAGCTGAACTACGAGGTCAAGGGCCTCGGCTCGACCCTGAAGTGGGACCCGGCGAAGGCGGACCAGCTGTTCACGTCCCTGCGCGACGACAAACCGCTCACCAAGGACCAGCCCTCGCCCCAGCATCACACCGGCCCCGCGCCGGCCCCGCCGGCCCCGGCGACCCCGGTGGAGGTGGATCCGGGGCAGGTCCGCGTCCAGGTGGAGAACGGCACGGGGACCTCCGGGCTGGCCAAGCGGGTGGACGCCGCGCTGGCGGGGACGGGGTTCGCGACGACGCACCGGCCGACGACGGCCGCATCTCATGTGCCGCACACCGTGATCTCCTACGACCCCCGGTTCGACAAGTCCGCGCGTGCGCTGGCCGCCGCGCTGCCCGGGTCCGAGCTGCGGCCCGTTCCCGGCCAGGGGCAGCTGCTGAGGGTGACGGCCGGGGCGGACTTCAAGGACGTGCACAGGGTTCGGTTCGAGGATCCGGGCCAGCCCCAGCCGACGCCGGTGCGCGGCAACGAGGTGGTGTGTTAGCACCCCGAGAGGACCGGCCGCCCGGTGACCGGGGTGCCAGTCGGCTGGAGTGCTAGTCCTCGAACCCTTCGGCCGCCCTCTGCTCCCGCAGCTCCCTGATCGCCCGCCGCCGCGCCAGCCGGTGAGTACGGCGGATCTGCGCCTCCTGATACCGCCGCCGGTCCCGGTCGGTCTCCGGGAGCACCGGCGGGACGCGGCGTGGCTTGCCGTCGGCGTCGACGGCCGCGAAGACCAGGTAGGCCGAGCCGACCTGGGTGGGCGGGGCGGACTCGTTCCAGCGTTCGGCGAGGACGCGCACACCGACCTCCATGGAGGTGCGGCCGGTCCAGTTCACCTGGGCCTTCACATGGACCAGATCGCCGACGCGGACCGGCTCCAGGAAGGCCATCTCGTCCATGGACGCGGTGACGGCGGGACCGCCGGAGTGGCGGCCGGCCACCGCGCCCGCCGCGTCGTCGACCAGCTTCATGATCACCCCGCCGTGCACCGTGCCGAGGAGGTTGGTGTCGTTGTGGGTCATGATGTGGCTGAGGGTGGTGCGCGAGGCGGACGTCGGCTTACCCGGAATGTCCACTTCCATGTCCGGTTCCGCGCCCGTGGCCTGGTCTGTCATGCCCTCCACCTTATGCCGATGTGACTTTCGCGGAATTTGTGTCAGCTTCGCAACAGCGCCGCCCTGATTTTCCGACATCCCTTGTAAGCCACATGGCGGCGCCCTGCACACTGGGGCGCATGAATGACTGGCCCGAGGGATGGTCCGACGACAACCGCGGACCCCGCTACGGACGCGGGAGTGCCGGCGCGCAGCCGGACGGCGCCCAGGTGATGCGTCAGGTGCGACGCGGCCCGGCGGTACCGCCCGGGCAGCGCTCGGCGTACGGCGACCCCGGCCCGGCGGCGCCGCCGTACGGGGCCGGTGTCCCGCAGCAGCCGTCGTACGTGGACGGGCAGGGACACGACGAGGGAGCCGGCTACGACAGCGGCTACAACACCGGGCAGGTCTACGGCGGCGGCCGGCGGGGCGGCGGCTTCGTACCCAACGACAACGACCCGGACCCGGAGCTCGACCGGTACCGGCCGCGTCCGAACTGGCGGCGGCGGATCAAGTGGACCGCGATCACGCTGGCGAGCGTGATCGTCATCACCTCGGTCGCGACCTACTTCTGGGCCGACTCCAAGCTGCGCCGCGAGGTCGACCTGTCCCAGGTGATCGACCGCCCGGCGTCGGGCTCGGGCACGAACTACCTGATCGTCGGCTCGGACAGCCGCGAGGGCATGTCCAAGGCAGACGAGAAGAAGCTGCACACCGGCTCCGCCGAGGGCAAGCGCACGGACTCGATGATGATCCTGCACGTCGGCGACAACGGCGACACGCTGGTCTCGCTGCCCCGCGACTCGAACGTGACCGTGCCGTCATACAAGGGCTCGACGTCCGGGAAGGTCTACCCCGCCACGGGCCGGCAGGAGAAGCTCAACGCGACCTACGCCGAGGACGGACCGACGCTGCTGGTGCGCACGATCGAGGCCAACACCGGTCTGCACATCGACCACTACGTGGAGATCGGCTTCCAGGGCTTCGCGAACATCGTGGACGCGGTCGGCGGCGTCGAGATCAACATCGACAAGGGCTTCTCGGACAAGTGGTCCGGCGCGAACTTCAAGGCGGGCAAGCAGACACTGAACGGCGCGCAGGCCCTCGCCTTCGTCCGCACCCGGCACGCCTTCGCCGCGTCCGACCTGCAGCGCACCAAGAACCAGCAGAAGTTCCTGTCGGCGCTGGCCCACCAGGTGGCCACCCCGTCGACGATCCTGAACCCCTTCACGTTCTACCCGGTGATGGGCGCGGGTCTGGACTCCCTGATCGTCGACAAGGACATGTCCCTGTGGGACCTGGCCTCGATGTTCTGGGCGATGAAGGGCGTCCAGGGCGGCGGCGGCACGTCGCTGAACATGCCGATCTCCGGTTCCGTCGGCGGCAACCTCGTCTGGGACAAGGCGAAGGTCAAGACCCTGGTGGACGAGCTGAACAACGACCAGAAGGTCACCGTCTCCGGCAACTGAGCCGATCGTCGCACGAAGGCCGAGGGCACCCGTTTCCGTGCGGGTGCCCTCGGCCGCCTTTCAGGCCGCTCCGTGTCTCACATGCCGGCGCCCGCCATGGCGCGGCACATCTCGGACGCGCGGCGACACGCGTCCGCGCACCGCTTCATCTGCGGGTCGTCCGGCATCCGCATACACGCCTCGACGCACATGTCGCACGCCGTGGCGCACATCGCGCACATCTCGCCCGACATCGGCGAGCGGCGCATCATCATGTCGGCGCACATCCGAGTGGTCTCGGAGCAGTCCATGAGCGCGCGCATGATCTGCATCTGGGCCTGACCGCCCATCTGCATGCAGGAACTCATGGTCTCCTCGCACATGCTGTGCGCGGTCATGCAGGCGTCGACGCAGTCCTGCATCTGCTGGGTCATGGGTGTCATCGTGGGCTGGGCCATGGCTCCTCCTGGGGGGAAGGGGGACGCTCGACGGGTCCCCGTGTGCTTCCGTCCTATGTCCCCGGGGCCCGGCCCGCATGTGACCGACCGGTCGGCAGGTGCGGCCCGGCCAGGCCATGATTGATCAAGCTTGCGTCAGCATGGTTGTCGCGGGAGGGGTCCAGAATGGCGCAGACGGTGTTCGATCGGTCCGAGCGGCGGGCGTGGGCAGGGCAGGCCGACGCCTATGCCGCGAGTTTCGCCAAGCTCTGTGCGTATGCCGTGCCCGGCCTTCTCCGAGCTGCCGGAGTTCGAGAGGGAGCCCGGGTCCTCGATGTGGGAACGGGCACCGGCACTGTCGCGGCAGCCGCGTGTGAGCGAGGAGCGAACGTCACAGCGGTGGACGCCGATCCGGGCATGGTCGCCCGAGCCGCGCAGGCGGTCCCGGATGCCCACGTGCGGCTTGCCGCGCTCCCCCGGCTTCCGTTCGCCGACGACGAGTTCGACGCCGTGATCGGCAACTTCGTCCTCAACCACGTCGGACAGCCCCGGGAAGCCCTGAAAGAGCTGCGCCGGGTGACGCGCCCCGGTGGTCTCATAGCGGTGACGATCTGGGCGGTGCCCCCGGCCGCCGGGCAGGCCCTCCTCGGCAGGGCCGTCCAGGCGGCAGGCGTCACCCGCCCCGCTCATCTGCCGGCTCTCGCTCCCGAAGACGACTTCCCACGCACCGAGCAGGGCCTTGCCGCGCTGCTGGGCGAGGCCGGACTGCGGAATGCCGCCTGCGACACCCTGGCCTGGGACCACCGGACGACGCGCGAGGAATGGTGGAGCGGACCGGCCGCCGGAGTGGCGACCATCGGGCAGATCGTGACGAGTCAGGCTTCTGCCGTCATCGCGGAAATCAAGGGACACTTCGACCTGCTGTGCGCGGAGTTCACCGGCCCCGACGGCGCGCTGGTGCTGCCTCACGCGGCTCTGATGGCGCACGGCCAGGCATGAGACGGCTCCGACCGGTGTCCCTCAGAGCCGAAAGGCGCCCCGGAGGGCGCCTTTCTGAGAGCCGTGAACTCCCGTGCCGTTACGGCAGGTTGCGGGCCATCACGATCCGCTGGACCTGGTTCGTGCCCTCGTATATCTGGGTGATCTTGGCGTCGCGCATCATCCGCTCCACCGGATAGTCCCGCGTGTACCCGTACCCGCCGAGCAGCTGGACGGCGTCCGTCGTGACCTCCATGGCCACGTCCGAGGCGAAGCACTTGGCGGCGGCGCCCAGGTAGGTGAGGTCGGCGTCGCCGCGCTCGGAGGCGGCGGCGGCCTGGTAGGTGAGGGCGCGGGCCGCCGAGATCTTCATGGACATGTCGGCGAGCATGAACTGGATGCCCTGGAAGTCGGCGATCGCCTTGCCGAACTGCTTGCGCTCCTGGACGTAGCCCTTGGCGTAGTCGAAGGCGCCCTGCGCGACACCGAGCGCCTGGGCGGCGATGGTGATGCGGGTGTGGTCCAGGGTCTTCATGGCGGTGGCGAAGCCGGTGCCCTCGGCGCCGATCATGCGGTCGGCGGGGATGCGGACGTTGTCGAAGTAGACCTCGCGGGTCGGGGAGCCCTTGATGCCGAGCTTCTTCTCCGGGGCGCCGAAGGAGACGCCCTCGTCCGACTTCTCGACGACGAACGCCGAGATGCCCTTGGTGCGCTTCTCCGGGTCCGTCACCGCCATGACCGTGTAGTACTCCGACACGCCCGCGTTGGTGATCCAGCGCTTGACGCCGTTGAGGACCCAGTGGTCGCCGTCGCGCACGGCCTTGGTCTTCATGCCGCCCGCGTCCGAGCCCGCCTCCGGCTCGGAGAGGCAGTACGAGAACATCGCGTCGCCCTTGGCGAGCGGGGTCAGGTACTTCTTCTTCAGCTCCTCGCCGCCGGAGAGGATCACCGGGAGGGAGCCGAGCTTGTTCACGGCCGGGATGAGGGAGGAGGACACGCAGGCGCGGGCCACCTCCTCGATCACGATGACCGTGGCGAGCGCGTCGGCGCCGGCGCCGCCGTACTCCTCGGGGACGTGCACGGCGTGCAGGTCGTTGGCGACGAGGGCGTCGAGGGCCTCCTGCGGGAAGCGGGCCTCCTCGTCCACCGCCGCGGCGTACGGCGCGATCTTCGCCTCGACCAGGGAGCGGACGGCGTCGCGGAGCATGTCGTGCTCCTCGGACGGGCGGTACAGGTCGAAGTCAGCCGATCCGGCCACGGTCTCTCACGCTCCAAAGACGCAGTGATACTGACGCTAATTACCGTTAAGTAACTCAAATTTTAGAGGTCCGTCCGCATGACGCCTACGTGAGCTACACGACAGCGGTGAAGCTGCCCGGCGAGGCGCCCGACTATGCTCAGGGGCCGCATCACCGACGTACCCGAGTCCGAGCTGGAGCGCATCCCATGAGCCTGAAGATCACCGTGATCGGCACCGGCTACCTCGGCGCCACGCACGCCGCGGCCATGGCCGAACTCGGCTTCGAGGTGCTCGGGCTCGACGTCGTCCCCGAGAAGATCGCCATGCTGGAGCGCGGCGAGACCCCGATGTACGAGCCGGGGCTGGAAGAGCTGCTGCGCAAGCATGTCGCGGGGTTCGAGGGGGCGACCGGGCGGCTGCGGTTCACCACGGACTGGGCCGAGATCGGGGACTTCGGTGACGTCCACTTCGTGTGCGTCAACACGCCGCAGAAGCACGGCGAGTACGCCTGCGACATGTCGTACGTCGACTCCGCCATCGCCTCTCTCGCCCCGCATCTGCACCGTCCGGCCCTGGTCGTCGGCAAGTCGACCGTGCCCGTCGGCTCGGCCGAGCGGCTGGCCGCTTACCTGGCCGAGAACGCCCCGGCGGGCGCGGAGGCGGAGCTGGCCTGGAATCCGGAGTTCCTGCGCGAGGGCTTCGCCGTCGAGGACACCCTGCACCCGGACCGGATCGTGGTGGGCGTGCGCGGCGAGCGCGCCGAGAAGCTGCTGCGCGAGGTGTACGCGACCCCGGTCGGCGAGGGCACGCCGTTCGTCGTGACCGACTTCCCGACCGCGGAGCTGGTGAAGACGGCGGCGAACTCCTTCCTCGCGACCAAGATCTCCTTCATCAACGCGATGGCCGAGGTGTGCGAGGCCGCCGGCGGTGACGTGGTGCAGCTCGCCGAGGCCATCGGGTACGACGACCGGATCGGGCGGAAGTTCCTGCGCGCCGGGATCGGCTTCGGCGGCGGGTGTCTGCCCAAGGACATCCGGGCGTTCATGGCCCGCGCCGGTGAGCTGGGCGCCGACCAGGCGCTGACCTTCCTGCGCGAGATCGACTCCATCAACATGCGCCGGCGCGGTCAGATGGTCGAGATGGCCCGGGAGGCGCTGGGCGGCGGTTCCTTCCTCGGCAAGCGGGTCGCGGTGCTCGGCGCCACCTTCAAGCCCGACTCGGACGACGTCCGTGACTCGCCCGCGCTGAACGTGGCCGGCCAGATCCACCTCCAGGGCGGCCAGGTGACCGTGTACGACCCGAAGGGCATGGACAACGCCCGCAAGGTCTTCCCGACCCTCGGCTACGCCCGCTCGGCGCTGGAGGCCGTGCGAGGCGCCGACGCCGTGCTGCATCTGACCGAGTGGCGCGAGTTCCGCGAGCTGGACCCGGTGGCGCTCGGCAAGGTCGCGTCGACCCGGCTGGTCCTGGACGGCCGCAACGCCCTCGACCCGGAGCTGTGGCGCCGCGCGGGCTGGACGTACCGCGCGATGGGCCGGCCGACCGCGTAGACCACCGGGTGACGCCGGTTCGGCCGAGGCTCAGTCGGCCGAACCGGCGTCTTTCCGCATTCTGCCCCACCGGACACATACCTGGCCGGTGAACTCCCGGTGTCGCACGCGCCCTGGGACCGGTCAGGAGTTGTCCAGCTCCGTGATCCTCGCGTGCGGCGCCTCCCTGCGGTGCTGGGCCGCGCGGGCCGTGAAGTCCGCGCTGCGCAGCACCCGTTGGACGTTGCCCCAGGTCAGCAGGGACAGCTCGGCCTCGGACCAGCCGCGGCGGAGGAGTTCGGCGATCAGGTGGGGGTAGCGGGAGGCGTCGGCGAGGTCGCGGGGGTGGACGGCGCCGGAGTCGTAGGTGCCGGACAGGCCGACGCACTCCGGGCCGGCCACCTCGCGGACGTGGTCGAGGTGGTCGGCGACGTCCCGGACCGTCGGCCCGGTCTGCTCGGCGGTCAGCGGCACCATGCACAGCCCCTTCGCCTCGCCCAGCGCCGCGAGCAGCTCGTCGGGCAGGTTGGCCGGGTGCGGGCGCAGCGCGCGGGCGGCGGAGCGGGTGCACAGCACGGGTGTCTTGGACAGGGCGAGAGCGCGTTCGGCGGTGGCGGCGGAGGCACCGGAGACGTCGGCCAGCACACCGAGCCGGTTGAGCTCGCGGACCACCTCCTCGCCGAAGCGCGACAGCCCGTCCGCGCCCGCCCACGCCGTCCCCGACAGGGTGAGGACGCGCAGGCCGAGGGCGTGCAGGATGCGCAGGATGCCGAGGGAGTCGTCGAGCGCGGCGGCGTGCGCGGGGCCCGGCACCACGGCGACCCGGCCGCAGTTGCGGGCGTCGATGATCTGCCCGGCGGTACGCACCAGACGCAGCCCCTCCGGATGCGTCTCGATCACCGCGCGGACCTGGTCCAGCTGCTCCAGGGTCGCCGCCGTCGCCCGCCGTCCGTCGGCGTCCTCGGGCAGGTGCAGCGACCAGAACAGCACCCCCACATGTCCCTCGCGCATCCGGGGCACATCGGTGTCGACGGCGGCCTCGCCCAGCTCCAGGTCGTACCAGGGCAGATGGCGCAGCGCCCAGGGCAGGCCGCTGTAGCCGTCGGCGACCGGGTGATCGGCGAGCAGGGCGTGGGCCTGGGCCAGGAGTCCGCCGTCGGAAGTGTGCGGCTCCTTGCCGAAGGGGTCGTCCGGCAGGCCGCCGTCCACGCCGACCTCGCTGGTCGTGGAGATGTCGTGCTGGAGGTCGGCCATGGCGGGCTCCGTACGTCGTCGTGAGCTACGTCGTGGTGGGGCGTAGTGGCCACGGTCGCACGGAGGGCGGGGAGGCTTCCTGGTGAGTGGGGCGTTCGGGGGTACGGCAGGTCAGGTGTCGCGGGCCGCCCGGACCACCCCGCCCGGCCCGTCAGGAATCCCGTGCCGCCCGGATCACCTCGTCGAGCGTCTCCCGGGAGCGCACCAGGTCGGCGATCATGCGGTCGATGCGGTCCCGCTCGGCGCTCAGGTCGGCGACCAGCTTCGGCGTGGCGATCGCGGAGGGCCCGCCGTCCTGGTCGCGCATGCAGGGCAGCAGCTGCCGGATCTTCTCGCTGTGCAGCCCGGCCGCGTACAGTTCCTGGATCCTGATGACCCGGTCGACGGCCGGCTCGGGGTAGTCGCGATGGCCGCCGGGGGTGCGCCCGGCGCGGAGCAGCCCCTGGGTCTCGTAGTAGCGCAGCGATCGCTCGCTCACCCCGGTGCGCCGGGCCAGTTCGCCGATCCGCATGTCCGCCTCCGCCGGAAGAGGGCTTGAATCTCACATCGGTGTCAAGTTCTACCGTGCCGGCATGACGCAGACAACGGACTCCACGGACTTCCTCGCCCCCGCCCGGCTCGGCCGGCTGGCCCTCCCCCACCACCTCGTGATGGCGCCGCTCACCCGCAACCGCGCGGCGGCCGACGGCACCCCCACCGACCTGATGGTCACGCACTACGCCCAGCGGGCCTCCGCCGGGCTGATCATCGCCGAGGGCTCGACGCCGAACCCGGTCGGGCAGACGTACCCGGACATCACCGCGATCCACACCGACCGGCATCAAGAGGGCTGGCGGCGGGTCACCGACGCGGTCCGGGCGGGCGGCGGGCGGATGTTCCTCCAGCTCCAGCACGGCGGCCGGGTGAGCCACCCGGCGACCACCGGACTGACCCCGCTCGCCCCCTCCGCCGTACCGCTGCCGGAGACGATCTTCACGCGCGGCGGCCACCGGCCGGCTGCCGTACCCCGGGAGATGACGGCGGACGACATCCGCGCCACGGTCGCCGACTTCGCCGCCGCCGCGCGCCGGGCCGTCGACGCGGGCTTCGAGGGCGTGGAGGTGCACTCGGCCAACGGGATGCTGCTGCACCAGTTCCTCGCGGACAACACCAACCTCCGCACCGACGCCTACGGCGGCTCGGTGGAGCGGCGGGTGCGGTTCGCGGCCGAGGTGACCGAGGCGGTGGCCGACGCGATCGGCGCGGACCGGGTGGGCATCCGGATCTCCCCCGCCTCCACCGTCAACGGCGTCCGCGAGGACGACACCGGCGACCTCTACGCGGCCCTCCTGGACCGGCTGAAGGGGCTGGACCTCGCCTATCTGCACCTGGTGCGCTCCGACCCGGAGGCCGGCTGGTACCGGCGGATCCGCGCCGACTGGCCCGGTGTCCTGATCGGCAACCCGGACCTGACCGACCTCACCACCGAGGCCGTCACCCGGGCCGCCCGCGCGATGCTGGCCGCCGGCGCCGACCTGGTCGCCCTCGGCCGGCCCTTCCTCGCCAACCCGGACCTGGTCGAGCGGCTGCGCACCGGCGCACCCCTCAACCCGGTCCGGGACCGGTACTTCATGTACGTGGGCGGGGCCGCCGGGTACAACGACTACCCCGCCCTGGACGGTCAGGCGTCGCCGTCGAGCGACTCGATCGTGGCGTTGGAGGGCGCGCGCGTCGCCTGAATCTGGCGGGCCACGTCCTCCGCCGCGCCCAGCACCCGCACCGCGTTCTTCCAGGTCAGCTTGGCCAGATCGGCCTTGGACCAGCCGCGCTCCAGCAGCTCGGCGAGCAGGTTCGGGTAGCCGGAGACGTCGTTCAGGCCGTCCGGGGTGAACGCGGTGCCGTCGTAGTCGCCGCCGATGCCCAGGTGGTCGATGCCGGCCACCTCGCGCATGTGGTCCAGGTGGTCCGCGACCGTGGCCACCGTGGCGATGGGGCGCGGGTGGCGCTCCTCGAAGGCGCGGTGGATCTCCATCGCCCTCGGGCTGGTGTCGAGGTGGTGCAGCCCGTGGGCGCGCATGTTCTCGTCGGCCGCCAGCGTCCAGTCCACGGCCGCCTGGAGCACGAACTTCGGCACGAACGTCACCATCGCCATGCCGCCGTTGGCGGGCAGCCGCTCCAGGACGTCGTCGGGGATGTTGCGCGGGTGGTCGCACACGGCCCGCGCGGAGGAGTGCGAGAAGATCACCGGCGCGGACGAGGTGTCCAGCGCGGCCCGCATCGTCGTGGTCGCCACATGGGACAGGTCGACGAGCATGCCGAGGCGGTTCATCTCCCGGACGACCTCGCGGCCGAACGCCGACAGACCGCCGACCTTGGGCTCGTCGGTCGCGGAGTCCGCCCAGTCGTTGTTGTCGTTGTGGGTGAGCGTCATGTAGCGCACGCCCAGCTCGTACAGACCGCGCAGGGTGCCGAGGGAGTTCTCGATCGAGTGCCCGCCCTCCGCGCCCATGAGGGAGGCGATACGGCCGTCCGCGCGCGCCGCCTCCATGTCGGCGGCGGTCCGCGCGGCCTGCAGATCGGTGGGGTGCCGGGCGATCAACTGCCGTACGCAGTCGATCTGTTCGAGCGTCGCCACCGCCGCCCCGGGCAGGTCCGAGCGCACGTACACCGACCAGTACTGCGCACCGACACCGCCCTCGCGCAGCCGCGGGATGTCAGTGTGCAGGTGCTCGTTCTGGTGTACGGCGATGTCGCGGGCGGCGAGGTCGTAGCGGACCTGTTCGCGCAGCGCCCACGGCAGGTCGTTGTGGCCGTCGACGACCGGGAACTCGCGCAGCAGGGACCGTGCTTCGTCAGTTGAGGTCATTGCCTGTTACTTCCCGAAGCCGAACCCGCTCGACCCCTCGACCTTGGCACGCAGCCGCTTGCCCTTCTCCGTGGCCTGATCGTTGAGGTCCTGCTGGAAGTCGCGCATCTTGTGCAGCAGGTCCTCGTCGTGCGTGGCCAGGATCCGGGCCGCGAGAAGACCCGCGTTACGGGCACCGGCGACGGAGACGGTGGCGACCGGGACACCGGCCGGCATCTGCACGATGGACAGCAGCGAGTCCATGCCGTCCAGGTACTTCAGCGGCACGGGCACGCCGATGACCGGCAGGGGCGTGACCGAGGCGAGCATGCCGGGCAGGTGGGCGGCGCCGCCCGCACCGGCGATGATGACCTTCAGACCGCGGTCGGCGGCCTGCTCGCCGTACGTGATCATCTCGCGGGGCATGCGGTGCGCGGAGACGACGTCGACCTCGTAGGCGATCTCGAACTCGTCCAGCGCCTTGGCGGCGGCCTCCATGACGGGCCAGTCGGAGTCCGACCCCATGACGATGCCCACGGCGGGGCCGGCAGCGGTACTCATTCGGTGATGGTGCCTCTCAGGTATCCGGCTGCGTGACGGGCGCGCTCCAGCACGTCGTCCAGGTCATCGCCGTAGGTGTTGACGTGTCCGACCTTGCGGCCGGGCTTCACGTCCTTGCCATACATGTGGATCTTGAGCTTGGGGTCGCGGGCCATGCAGTGCAAGTACGCGGAGTACATGTCCGGGTAGTCGCCGCCCAGGACGTTGACCATGACCGTCCACTTCACGCGCGGGCGGGGGTCGCCGAGCGGGAGGTCGAGGATCGCGCGGACGTGGTTGGCGAACTGGCTGGTGATCGCGCCGTCCTGGGACCAGTGGCCGGAGTTGTGCGGGCGCATCGCGAGCTCGTTGACGAGGACACGGCCGTCGCGGGTCTGGAACAGCTCGACGGCGAGATGCCCGACGACGCCGAGTTCCTTCGCGATCCGCAGCGCCATCTCCTCCGCCTGCAGGGCGAGGGCCTCGGGCAGGTCGGGGGCGGGCGCGATCACGGTGTCGCAGACGCCGTTCACCTGCCGGGACTCGACCACCGGGTAGGCGACGGCCTGGCCGTGCGGGGACCGTACGACATTGGCGGCCAGCTCGCGGACGTAGTCGACCTTCTCCTCGGCGAGGACCGGGACGCCGGCCCGGAACGGGTCCATGGCCTCCTCCGCGGACTCCACGACCCAGACGCCCTTGCCGTCGTAGCCGCCGCGGACGGTCTTCAGGACGACCGGGAAGCCGTCGCCCTCCGCCGCGAACCGGACGACGTCCTCCGGGTCGGCGACGATGCGGTGCCGCGGGCACGGGACGCCGATCGCGTCGAGCTTCGCGCGCATCACCCCCTTGTCCTGGGCGTGCACCAGCGCGTCGGGCCCCGGGCGCACGGGGATGCCGTCCGCCTCCAGGGCCCTGAGGTGCTCGGTGGGCACGTGTTCGTGATCGAAAGTGATCACATCGCACCCGCGCGCGAAGTCACGCAGCGTGTCCAGATCGCGGTAGTCGCCGATGACGACATCGCTCACGACCTGCGCCGCGGAATCCTGAGGGGTGTCACTGAGAAGCTTGAACCTGATGCCCAACGGGATGCCCGCCTCGTGCGTCATACGCGCGAGCTGCCCCCCGCCGACCATGCCGACTACCGGGAACGTCACGCCTATAGCGTATCGGCCACGCCGAGGCAGCCGGATCGCGTCCCTCGTACGGCCTCTTACCGCCGGCTTCCCGGCCTCTTTCCGGACTGTTGCCGAGCTGTGGCCCCCTCCACAGGCATAGGGCGATTCGGGTGGTTAGCATGGGCGGGCTGACGAAACCTACCGACGGGAGCTGCCCAGTCATGGAACCTCGTTCCTCGGGGCTGCAACGACTCGTGCGCGAGGTGGCCAAGTTCGGCACCGTCGGCGTCGCGGGCATCTTTGTCAATCTCGGCGTCTTCAACCTGGTGCGCAACGCCTCCCACCTGCAAGTGGTACGCGCGAGCATCATCGCCACCGTGGTCGCCATCGCCTTCAATTACGTCGGTTTCCGGTACTGGACGTACCGGGACCGCGAGAAGAGCGGCCGCACCAAGGAACTGACCCTGTTCCTGTTCTTCAGCGCCATCGGCCTCGTGATCGAGAACGGCGTGCTCTACCTGGCGACCTACGGCTTCGGCTGGGACAGTCCGCTGCAGAGCAACGTCTCCAAGTTCGTGGGTATCGGTGTCGCGACCCTGTTCCGGTTCTGGTCGTACCGCACCTGGGTGTTCCGTGTGCAGCCGGCGCAGGAGGCGGAGTCGATCCTGGTGGCCGAGTCCAGCAGGCCTCGCACGACCGAGCCCGAGCCCAAGACGCAGCGCGTTCCGTAGTCGCACCACCGGCAGGACCGGCCGCACGGATCTCAACGGACCGTCGGCCGGTCCTCCGCCGTTTTCCGGGCCGGTGGGGTGCGGGACAGGAACAGTCCGAAGACCGGGGGCTGGGCCTGGAGGAGCTCCAGGCGGCCGCCGTCGGCCTCCGCGAGGTCGCGGGCGACGGCCAGGCCGATGCCCGTGGAGTTGCGGCCGCTGATCGTGCGCTCGAAGATGCGCGCGCCGAGGTCGGCCGGGACGCCGGGACCCTCGTCGGTGACCTCGACCACGGCCTGGTTGCCGGTGACCCGGGTACGCAGCGCGACCGTGCCGCCACCGTGCATGAGCGAGTTCTCGATCAGCGCGGCCAGCACCTGCGCGACCGCGCCCGGCGTACCGACGGCCTGCAGATGCCGCTTGCCCGAGCTGACGATGGCCCGGCCGGCGCTGCGGTAGGCGGGCCGCCACTCGGCGAGCTGCTGCTGGATGACCTCGTCCAGGTCGAAGGTGACGGCGGAGCCGGTGCGCGGGTCGCGGGAGTTCGTCAGCAGCCGCTCGACCACGTCCGTGAGCCGCTCGACCTGGGTCAGCGCGACGTTCGCCTCTTCCTTCACGATGTCCGGGTCATCCGTGAGGGTGATTTCCTCAAGGCGCATCGACAGGGCCGTGAGGGGGGTGCGCAGCTGGTGGGAGGCGTCGGCGGCCAGGCGCCGCTCGGCCGTCAGCATCCGCCCGATCCGCTCGGCGGAGGCGTCCAGCACATCGGCGACCCGGTCCAGCTCGGGGACGCCGTACCGCTTGTGCCGCGGGCGCGGGTCGCCGGAGCCGAGGCGCTCGGCGGTCTCGGCGAGGTCGGTCAGCGGGCTGGAGAGCTTGTTGGCCTGCCGGATGGCGAGCAGGACGGCGGCGACCACCGCGAGCAGCGCCACCAGCCCGATGATCAGCAGGGTCCGGCCGACCTCCCGGGTGACCGCGGAGCGCGGCTCCTGCACGGTGACCGTCTCGCCCTCCTCGCCCTGCTGGGTGGCGTGGATCACATCACCCTGCGGCTTGGTGCCGATCTCGATCGGCGCCTGTCCGGGCAGGCGGATGACCGCGTACTGGTCCTTGCTGACCGGGTTGCGCAACGCGCTCGCGTTGACGTTCTCCGCGGCCAGGATCCGGCTGTCCACGATGCTGGCGAGCCGGAGCGCCTCGGAGTCCACCCGCTCCTGCGCGCTGTTGCTGATCGTCCGGGTCTCGACGATCACCAGGGAGACCCCGAAGACGGCGATCACCACGAGGACGACGGCGAGGGTGGACTGGATGAGACGTCGGCGCATGTTCTGTTACCTGCGGTGATCGCTGGCCCCCGGGAGGGGCTCAGCTCTTTTCGAAGCGGAAGCCCACGCCTCGTACGGTGGCGATGTAGCGGGGGTTCGCCGCGTCGTCGCCGAGCTTCTTGCGCAGCCAGGAGATGTGCATGTCGAGGGTCTTGGTGGACGACCACCAGGTGGTGTCCCAGACCTCGCGCATCAGCTGGTCGCGCGTCACGACCCGGCCGGCGTCCCGCACCAGGACCCGCAGCAGGTCGAACTCCTTGGCGGTGAGCTGGAGTTCCTCGTCACCCATCCACGCGCGGTGCGACTCGACGTCGATCCGCACGCCGTGGGTGGCCGGCGGCTGCTGGGGCTCGGCGGCACCGCGACGCAGCAGGGCCCGCACCCGGGCGAGCAGTTCGGCGAGCCGGAAGGGCTTGGTGACGTAGTCGTCGGCGCCCGCGTCCAGACCGACGACGGTGTCCACCTCGTCGGCCCGCGCGGTCAGGATGAGGATCGGCACGGTGTGGCCGTCGGCCCGCAGCCGGCGGGCGACCTCCAGGCCGTCCATGCCGGGCAGTCCCAGGTCCAGTACGACCAGATCGACGCCGCCCTGCATACCGGCGTCGAGCGCGGTGGGTCCGTCCTCGCGCACCTCGACCTCGTAACCTTCGCGGCGCAGGGCGCGGGCCAGTGGCTCCGAGATGGACGCATCGTCCTCGGCGAGCAGTACACGGGTCATGGAGTGATGGTAGACCGCCCGCACACACTGCTGGGGTGTGATCGCCTCCAGGAACTCTTACCTTGCTGTACTGCTGGTATGAACCATCGGTCTGGAGATGCGATCGTAGGGGAGACCTTCGAAACCGGTCCTGCGGTTCCCCCGACACCTGTGATCCGCGTCTCAAGTCCTTCCATATCCGGCAGTGTCCTGCCGTACAGTGACGTGAACGCCTGTAGTACACCAGGGGACCTTTGGCGGGCATCTGACGCTGAAGGTCTCTTTTGTGTGCGGGCTGATCAAGATCAGCCTTGAAAGGAATGACCTCTGGCCGGGCTCCGGACGCATCGTCGCGTCGGGGCGTGGATCCCGGTGGTCGCCGTCCCCCGCTCCGTGATCCGGATGCGGACTCCCCTCGGGCGTGGGGGTGGACGGCCGACCCCGCCGGTGCCGGCCGCACCCCACCGGGCGCGCAGCGCTCTACGCGCGTCCCGACCAGCAAGGAACGACCATGGCGTCCAGCCTGACGAAGGACTCGGTCCGTCCGGGCACCCCCGGCTCCGAGAAGACCTTCTTCGGCCACCCCCGCGGCCTGGCCACTCTCTTCATGACCGAGATGTGGGAGCGGTTCTCCTACTACGGCATGAGGGCCCTGCTCCCGCTGTACCTGGTGGCCCCGGGCGGCCTGCACCTGAGCGCGGGCACGGCGACCGCGATCTACTCGGTGTACGTGTCGCTCGTGTACCTGCTCGCCCTGCCGGGCGGCTGGGTCGCGGACCGATTCCTCGGCCCCCGCAAGACGGTCGCCGTCGCGGGCATCATCATCATGCTCGGCCACCTGTGCCTGGCCCTGCCCGTCGCCGCGAGCTTCTTCGTCGGCCTGGGTCTCGTCGCCATCGGCTCGGGTCTGCTGAAGGCCAACATCTCCACGATGGTCGGCCACCTCTACAAGGGCCCGGACGACCCGCGCCGGGACGGTGGCTTCACCCTCTTCTACATCGGCATCAACCTCGGCGCCTTCGCCGCGCCGCTGGTCATCGGTACCGTCGGTGAGAACGTCAACTGGCACCTGGGCTTCGCGCTGGCCGCGCTCGGCATGGCGCTGGGTCTGGCCCAGTACCTGCTCGGCGGCCGCCACCTGAGCGCGAAGAGCAGCGAGGTCCCGACCCCGCTGACCCCCGCGGAGAAGTCCGCCACCCTGCGCAAGGGCCTGATCTGGCTCGCCATCGCCGCCGTGTTCTACGGCGTCGTCGGCGGCACCGGCCACTTCACCCTGAACTGGGCGCTGATCCCGCTCACCCTCATCGGCCTGATCGTGCCGATCCTGGTCATCGCCCGCATCCGCCGGGACAAGGACCTGGCCGCGGACGAGAAGTCGAAGGTGTCGGCGTACATCTGGTTCTTCGTCGCCGCCGCCGTCTTCTGGATGATCTACGACCAGGGCGGTTCGACCCTGTCGCTGTTCGCCGACAGCAGCGCCAAGAACTCGATCCTCGGCTGGAACTTCCCGGTCTCCTGGTACCAGTCGGTCAACCCGGTCATGATCATGGCGCTGGCGCCCGTCTTCGCCTGGCTGTGGCTGTGGCTGAACCGGCGCGGCAAGGAGCCGAGCACGATCGTGAAGTTCGCCTCCGGCCTGGTGCTGATCGGCGCGTCCTTCTTCCTCTTCCTCGCCCCGCTCTCGATCGCCGACGGCGGTCACAAGGCAGCGGCGATGTGGCTGGTCGCGATCTACTTCGTCCAGACCGTCGGTGAGCTGACGCTGTCTCCGGTGGGTCTGTCCGTGACGACGAAGATGGCGCCGAAGAAGTACGCCTCCCAGATGATGGGCGTCTGGTTCCTCGCGGTCACCGCGGGCGACTCGATCACCGCGCTGGTGTCGAACCCGGCCATCGGCGGCGTCAACCTCGACAAGCAGGGCTTCGTCGCCCTGGAGGCCGTCCTCGCCGTGGTCGCCGGTGTCGCGGTGTGGATGTACCGCAAGAAGGTCAACAAGCTGATGGGCGACGTTCACTAGTCGTTCGGACTTGGCCGACAGAGGGCCGCTGCATCCCTGGGGTGCGGCGGCCCTCTTCGCGTCACGGGCGCGTCAGCGTGTCTTGCGGCCTGGCATGAACGTGAACACCGCGCCGCCCAGCAGGATCGCCGTGCCGGCCACCAGGCCCAGGGCCTTCAGGGCGCCGTGGTCGCTCGCGCCGGTGTCGGCGAGGCCGCCGGAGCCGCTGGTGCCGCTGGTGCCGGTCGAGCCGCCGGAGGTGGACGTGCCGCCCGAGGCACCGCCCGGCTGCCCGCTGGTGTCCAGGGTGAGGGAGACCTCCGTCTTCGTCGGTGTGCACGTCGTGGTCGTACCGAGCGCCTTGACCGTCAGCACGCCGGGAGACAGCGTCGAGGAGCCGCTCGCGCCGGGCTTGTAGGTGCCGGTGAGGTCCGGGATGGTGATCGGGTCGCCGGACTTGATGGGCTGGGCGTTGGTGGGCCCCTCCACATGCACCGTGCCCTTGTCGGCGCCGCCCAGCACCACCTCCATGGACGGCTTCACGGAGTTCGCCGGGATGTCGGCGGGGCTGTTCATCACGGACTTCTTGAACTGCACGGTGAGGCCGAAGTCCCCGCCGCTCTTCTTCGCGTTGATCTGCACCGGCGAGGTCGCGTTCTTGTCGCCGATCGGGGTCTTGCAGGCGTACGGGATCTGCACCTCCTTGCCCGTGAAGTCGCTCTGACCGCCGCTGCCGCCGGTGGCCGTGGCCGAGGCGGTGGGGGTGGCCGACCGGGTCGGGGTCGCCGACGGGGTGGGGGTCGGTGTCGTACCGGACGTTCCGCCGCCGCCCGTCACCTGGATCG
The DNA here is from genome assembly GCF_027625935.1 of Streptomyces camelliae. Lineage (NCBI taxonomy): Bacteria > Bacillati > Actinomycetota > Actinomycetes > Kitasatosporales > Streptomycetaceae > Streptomyces > Streptomyces camelliae. Next base: position 5,494,317 of record NZ_CP115300.1, on the reverse strand, counting down.
TCGCCGCCTTCTGGACGGTCTCCTTGGGTGTGCACTTGGTGTCGGTGGACATCGCGTTGACCGTGTACGCGTCCGGCGTCAGCGTCACCTCGCCGGCCGTCGTCAGCTTCAGGTTGCCCTTCATGTCGGACAGCACCATGTCGCCGCCCTTGGGGATCGCGGGGTTCGTGCGTGTCCCCTGCATCGCGATGTCGGCGATCTGCGCGCCGGCCGCCTTCAGCACCCCGGACGGCTGGACCGAGTTCGCGGGCAGGTCGATGATGTCCGGATTCTTGGACGCGGCCTGCACGAACTTCCAGACGACGTCGACCGTGTCGCCGACCTTCGCGGTGGCGGGCGCGTCGATCTCGACCTTCGTGGTGCCGTCGACGGGACTGATCCCCGCGGGCGGCACACAGTGGGTGGCGTACGCCACCTCGGCCGCCTGAGCCGGGGTCGCGCCGAGGCCCAGCAGGACGCCCGCACCGCTCAGCGCCAGCGCGGCGCCCGCGGCCGTACCTCTCCTTCGGATGCTCACGTCGGTCCTTTCGTGGTGGGAGTCGTGGGACTCGTCGGGCTGTCGGTGTGCGGTGCGGAGAGCCGGCCGGCCGGGCCGCCCGGGACGGAGTCCGGGGTGAACCACGGCAGGGTCGGGGTCGAGGGGGGCGGTTCGGGGGTACGGCCGCGGGGGCGGGGCAGCCGGGGCAGGCGCAGGGGGCCGGTGAGGCGGGCGGCACCCGGACGGCGCGGCCGGACCCGGTCCACGACGGCCATGCCGATACGGAACAGCGCGGCCGGCACGACCAGGCAGAGCAGGATCCAGAAGAGGGTCACGCCCCAGGGCCGGGCCACGCCCCACGGCTGCTCGGCGAGCACCTTGCCGTCGTACTTCAGGGACACGGTGTAGTCCCCGTGGGCCCCGGCCGACAGCTCGACCGGCAGGTCGACCTGCGCCTTCCTGCCGGGCGCCAGGGTGCCGTGCCACTGCCGGTCGTCCCACTGCGGGGCGAACACGCCGTGCGCGGAGCCGACCTGGAACACCGGGTCCTTGATCGTGCTCGTGCCGGTGTTGCCGATGGTGAGGACCAGGCTGCGGCTCGGCGGCGCCCCGAACCAGGTCAGCAGCCCGCTCGAACCGGTCAGCCGGGTGTCGGACAGGATCGCGAGGCGCCCGCCGGACTGTTCGGCGGGCAGCGGGGCGACCGGATGCCCGGCGACCTCCAGCACGGCGTCCGCCTCCGCCTGCGCCCCGGTGACGGTGGCCACGTGGACCACGCAGGGGCAGGGCACGGGCGGTTCGGCGACCGGGACCTTCTTGCTGAAGGCACCCTGGGCGTCGGTGGTCACGGCCCTGCCGTCGCCGTTGGCACAGGAGTTGGTGCCGCCGATCACACCCCGGGCGGGTGTGGCCCGGCCGCACACCAGCAGCATCAGCAGCGTGCGCGGCCGCCAGCCGGTCCCGCTGACGGTGACCGAGCCACCGGTGCCGGCCTGGGTCGCGGACAGGTTCACCGCGGGGCCGTCCGCCGCGTTCGCCGGGGCGGCCAGGGGGAGGGCGAGGGGAAGCAGGAGCAGCGCGAGCACGGTCGCGCACACGGACAGCCGCGGAAGCCTCACCTCGACACGCCCCCCGTCAATTCCGCGCCGGAACACGGGGTTTCGGCCGGCCCCGGCGAGACGTCGTGCGGTGTACGACCCCGCCGCCGGCGTAGGGCGAGCACCGCGCCCGCCGCCGCCAGCGCCGCGCCGCCCGCCTCCGCCGCCGACGCCCACGGCACGAACCGGGCCGACGCGGTCGCCGTGTCGTGCGCTCCGCCCGGTGCGGTGACCGTCAGCGTCACGTCGACGGCGTCCAGCGCGGGCCGGTCCGGCCAGGGCTCGCTGAGCCGCACGCGCGCACCGGGGCGCAGCCGGACCGGGAGGGTGCGCGGGGCGCGGTCCAGCACCCGGCCGAGCACGCCGTCCGCGCGCACCGCGAGCCTCGGTACGAGGACGGTCGTACCCCGGTTGACCAGGTCGTACGTGATGCTGTCGGCGTGTACGGCGAGGTGCTCGACGGTCAGCGCGGCGAGCGCCGGGCCGCCGACGCGGAGCCGGACCGGCACGGTCGCCGTACGCCCGTGCGCGTCCCGTACGACGACGGCGCCGGAGCGGACGCCGGGTGCGGCCCCGACGGGCACGGTGAGCGTGAAGGGCACCTCGGCGCGGGTGCGGGCGGGGATGCTCAGCGACTGCCGGGCGAACACGGTGCGCAGGCTGGTGCCGGAGAGCCGTACGACGAGCGGTGCGCGCCCGGAGTTGGTGACGGACACCGCGTCCTGGAGGACCGTGCCGGGCGGGCCCTCGGCGTAGAACGACGGCCGGCCACCGCCCACGGGCGCGACAGACCAGCCGGTGTCCGCCGCGGCAGCGGCATGGGGTGCCGTACCCAGCACGACGGACAGCAGGCACAGGGCGACGGGCAGGACGCGGGCGGCGGACGGCATGGGCGGCTCCAGCGGTGGCCAGGGGTTCGGCGGCGTACGGCGTGACCGCACGTCGTGGGCCGGGGTCAGCGGCGTACGGACTGCCCGCGCCGGGTCAGCCACAGCGTGCCGGCCGCGCCGGCGAGGAACACCGTGGCGCCGAGCGTGCCGAGGGCGACCGCCGAGTCCTCGGGGCCGGTCTGCGGGAGCTGTCCGGCGGCGGAGGACGACGAGGAGTTGCTGGACGAGGAGCCGCCGGAGGACGAGGCCGAGCCGCCGGCCGCTGTCACGTCGAGCGTCAGGCCGGGCCCGGGGTTGTTGGTCGGCGTGCACGTCGTCGTCGTATCGAGCGCCTTGATGATGAGCGTGCCCGGCGTGAAGGTGACCTTGCCGGTGTGCTTCGGCGTGTAGGTGCCGGTCAAGTCACTGATCTTGATGGGAGTGTTGGCGGGGATCGCGGCCGCGTTGGGGGGACCGCTGACCGGAAGCGCGCCGCTGTCCGCGCCGCCCAGCTTGACGGTGGCGCTCGGGCTCATCGCCCCCTTGCCCAGTTCGACCGGGCTGGAGGAGACACCCTTCTGCCAGGACAGGGTGATCGTGTAGCCGCTGCCGCTCTTGACGCCCGTCACGTTGATGGGCGAGACGGCGCTCTTGATCCCGATCGGTGTCTTGCATTGGTAGTTGACGTCGACGACATCGGCGTGGGCCACCGGCGCCGCCAGCAGCACCACCGAGCCGGCCAGGGCCGCGGCGGACGCGAGCGCGGCGGTTCGTTTCGGGTACGACACGGTCGGTCCACCCCATTCCTGACGGTTCATCAGATGAGCCGTCAAGGTACGCCGGGGCGCGTGAGGAAGGAAGAGACGGTGCGGGGGAGGATTGGTGACGATGCAAACGCCCCGAAGGGGGCGCGGGGCTGTATCGATATGCGGCTCCGCCGCGACGGGGTCCCCCCTGTTCGAGCGAAGCCGAGAACTTGGGGGAGCGAGCAACCGCAACGCGCCCGCGGCCAAGGACCTACAGGACCCCGACCGCGCCAACCGGCCTCACAGCGGAGTGCCGAGTTCGGCCCACACCGTCTTCCCCGGCCGCCCCGCCACCCGGACGACACCCCAGTCCAGGCACAGCCGCTGCACGATGAACATGCCGTGACCGCCGGGGCGGCCGGCGCGGTGCGGGGTGCGCGGGGCCGGCTGGCCGGTGCCGCGGTCGGAGACCTCCAGCCGGATCACCTTGTCGTCGCAGGCGAGGACGAGTTCGTCGGGGCCCTCGGCGTGCAGGCAGGCGTTGGTGACCAGTTCGGACACGACGAGCAGCACGTCCTCGGCGGCAGCCCGCTGGTCGGCGGTGGCGGCGGGCATCCAGCCCCACGCGTACAGCGCCTGGCGCGTGAAGTCACGGGCGAGCGGAACGACCCCGCTCTCGCCCTCCAGCCGGATCCTGCGGATCCGCCGCCCGCCGGCGGTGTCCTGCACACCGTCCGCTCCGCCGGCAGTGTCCTGCACACCGTCCGCTCCGCCGGCAGTGTCCTGCACACCGTCCGCTCCGCCGGCAGACCCGGACGGCGCGACGCCCTCCGCCGGCGCGCGCCGGGAGGCTCCCCCCGCAGCCGCAGACGTCGCTGCTGCCTCCGTGGACTCGGCGGGCGCGGTCGTCCCCGCGGACTTGGCCGGCGCGGTCGCCCCCTTCGACCCGCTCGGCGCGGTCGTCCCCGCGGACTCAGCGGGCGCGGTCGCTCCCTCTGACCCGGCCGGCATGGCCGCCTCCGTGGACTCGGCCGGCGTGGCCGCCTCCGTGGACTCGGCCGGCGTGGCCGCCTCCGTGGGCGCGCCCTCTGGCGCGCCCTCCGGCGTACCCTCCTCGGACGCCCCGGAAGCGCCGCTGGACTCCGGGCCGCGGTCGCCCGGCGAGCAAGGCCGGGTGGTGCTCATCAGCGCTTCACCTCACCGATCCGCCAGTTCACGTCTCAAGGGCCGGCTCCGGTCGGCATCGACCGGTCTCCACCTGCCCGCTTCTGCTTGTTTCTGCCCGTTCTCGCCTCCCGCCGCCTCCCCTGCCCTCTCCTGCCCGGCCGATTCGGCGGGACACCCCCGATTTCGGCCCCGGGCCGGGCCCGGCGCACCGGAAGCGGTTGCCGCGCCAGGACGGCATGCGAGGAGGCCGAGGGACCAGGGGAAACCGGGAGGAACAGGAAGGACGAGGTCGGCGGGCTCAGCCGGCGCCGGGCGCCAGGGCGGCCGCCACGGAGTCGTGCACGGTGAAGACCGCCTCGGCCCCCGTGATCTCGAACACGCGGGCCACCACCGGCTGCATCCCCGCCAGATGGACCCCGCCACCGGCGGCCTCGGCCTTCAACCGGGCGCCGAGCAGGACGTTCAGACCCGTGGAGTCGCAGAACTCCAGGCGTGTGCAGTCCACGACAAGACGCGAGAAGCCCTTGGCCAGAAGGTCGTCGAGGGGCTCGCGCAGCAGATCGGCGGTGTGGTGATCGAGCTCACCCGCCGGTTGCACGACGGCGCTGGAGCCCTCTTCCCGGACCTCCACCAGAAGCCGGCCCGACTGTGCGCTGCCGACCATCCCGTGGTCCATGCCGTTCTCTCTCCCGAGGTCGTGGCCGCTGATGCCCTCGAACATTACGCCTTCCTCACGCACTCCGACACCCGAACAACCTCACATAATCGGACATACCTGAACAGAACGCACTTGCGATCGATCGAGGGAAGCCGGTAGGGCTAGTAGGACACACATGACCCCACCGGGCCGGGACAGGCCCACGTCGGCTTTGGAGGCGCCGCACACCGCAGTGCACGCACGGCTTCGGCAGCCATATGCCGAGAACGATGGAGGACACCATGTCACCCCGGCTCGACGCATCGCCTACCCCGAACGCGACGTCGACACCCCCACCGGACCAGCTGGATCATCCCATCGAACCCCTCGACGCCTTCGAGGGACTCCCGGAGATCCCCCCGTACGACGAGATCGGCCCGGTCGACGCGCGGGCCCTGTCCAAGACCCTCTTCGAGCGCCTCACGACGCTGGAGGAAGGGACGCACGAGTACGCGTACGTCCGCAACACCCTCGTCGAGCTGAACCTCGCGCTCGTCAAGTTCTCCGCCGCACGCTTCCGCTCCCGCAGCGAGCCGATGGAGGACATCATCCAGGTCGGCACGATCGGCCTGATCAAGGCGATCGACCGCTTCGAGCTCTCGCGCGGGGTGGAGTTCCCCACCTTCGCGATGCCGACGATCATCGGCGAGATCAAGCGTTTCTTCCGCGACACGTCCTGGTCCGTGCGCGTCCCGCGCAGGCTTCAGGAACTGCGCCTGGACCTGGCCAAGGCCGGGGACGAACTGGCCCAGAAGCTGGACCGCTCCCCCACGGTCGCGGAACTGGCCGAGCGGCTCGGCCTGAGCGAGGACGAGGTCGTCGAGGGCATGGCCGCCTCGAACGCCTACACCGCCTCCTCGCTGGACGCCCAGCCCGAGGAGGACGAGACCGAGGGCGCGCTGGCGGACCGCATCGGGTACGAGGACCACGGCCTGGAGGGCATCGAGTACGTCGAGTCCCTCAAGCCGCTGATCGCCGAACTCCCGCCCCGGGACCGGAAGATCCTCTCCCTGCGGTTCGTGGCGAACATGACCCAGTCCGAGATCGGCGAGGAACTCGGCATCTCCCAGATGCACGTGTCCCGGCTGCTGTCCCGGACCCTGGTGCGCCTGCGCAGGGGGCTGACACTGGAGGAGTGACCTCGGGTTCCAACCGTTATGCAGTTACCCGCGGAAACCTCTTTTCGCACTCGTCCCCCTCCACCACCATGAGCCCACCAAACTGGCCGGTATGTCAGAGGAGGGCGGGCGATGGCTCAGGGGGACGGGGCAGACGGGGCAGACGGGGCGGACGGGGCCGGAGCGGATGGTGCCGGGACCCGCGGTGCCGGGATGGACGGAGCGGATGCAGCGGACGGGGTGCACGAGAGCACCCCGGACACCCGCCTCACCGAACTCCTCCGCGCCCCCGCCCCCACGGCGTACCCGGCCCTCCAGGAGCTGCGCCGGCGCCACCATCCGGCGGTCCTGGCCTATGCCCGGCTGTGTGCCGCGGGCGAGTCCGCCGCCCGCCGGCTGGCCGCCGAGACCTTCACCACGGTGGCCCGTGAGACGACCCGCGGTGTCGACCCCGCGGTCCCGCTGCGCCACCGCCTCCTCCTGCTGACTGCCGCCCTGGCCACGTCCTGGGCCCACGACGAGCGCTCCGCGGGCGTCGACCCCGGCCTGTTGCTCGTCCTGAACGCGTCGGGCCGGCCCGAGGGTCCCACCCCGCCCCTCCTCCCGGCGTTCCGCTCGCTGCCCTCCCGTACTCAGGGCCTGATCTGGTACGGCGTACTGGAGCAGGAACCGCAGGAACGCACCGCCGCCTTCCTCGGTCTGAGCCGCACCGACGTGGCGTACGGCACCCCGCAGGCGCTCACGGCCCTGTCCCAGGCGTGCCTGCGCCATCGCCTCGCCGCCTCCGACGACCCGCGCTGCGCCGACTTCCGCCGGCTGATCGAGGAGGCGGTACGACCGGACAGCCCGCGCCGCAGCACCGACCTCGACACCCATATGGCGCACTGCCCGCACTGCACGACCGCGTTCGAGGACCTGCGGGCCCTGTGGGACTCGCCCCGGCAGACCCTGGCGGAGGGCCTGCTGCCGTGGAACGGCCCGGCGTACCTGCGTACGGCTGAGCCCACTCCCAACCCGCCTGCCGCACAAGCGGCGTGGCGACCGACCCGCCGCGTCCTGCTGACCTCGGCCGCTCTGGCCGTGTTCCTGAGCCCGCTGCTGGTCCTGCTCCTCGTACCGGGCAGCCGTAAGAGGGGCGAAGAACCAGTGGCGGCGGCCCCGACGCCACCCCCGGTGACGGTGACGGCAACGATCTCGGTGACCCCGCCCCCGTCCCCTTCCCCGTCGCCCTCCCCCGACTCCCCATCCCCCACCCGGACTTCACCGCACCCGCACACACCGCACCCCGTGACGCCCACCCCCACGCCCACTCCCACCCCCTCGCCCTCGCCCTCGCCCTCGCCCCCGGGACCCTCCTTCGCCCAGGTGGTGAACCTCGCCACGGGCCGCTGCCTGGACATCCGCGACGGCAATCTGGAGCAGGGCAACGACGTCATCACGGCCCCCTGCTCCGACTCCCCGACCCAGCGCTGGCGCCTGGACACCTACCTCGGCGTCCTCCGCTCGGCAGCCGACGACTCGTTCTGCCTGGACAGCCGGGGTGCGACCGACCGGGGCGTGGGCATCTGGGGCTGCGACTCGGTCTACGGCAGCAACGGCGAGAACCTCCGCTTCACGGTCGCCCCCGACGGCACGATCCGCCCGGACATCGCCGTCGACACGGCGGTGACCCCGGACGGGCGGTACGGGGTGTCCCTGGAACCGCTGGACGGGGGGCGGGAGCAGCGGTGGCGGGCGGGGGCAAGCTGACGGCCGCGGCGCGCATGCCGCCGAAAAAAATGACCAATTGCGGGGCAACGGCGCTCCCGCCTTCCCCTTCTGACAGGTTGCGATCGGTTCCGAGAAGGGGGAGACAAACGATGGGTTTTCTCAACCGGCGTGCTGCACGAGCAGCCGTCGTTGCAGCAGCCGGTATAGCGGCACTCGGGCTGAGTGCGGTGACGGCCTCCGCGAAGGTCAGCTATGACTTCAAGGTGAGCCCGCACACCGTGAAGGTGGGCGGGCGCGTCCACGTGAAGGGGGACGCCGCGAACGACAGCGATGTCCTTCAGAAGTTCTGTGTGCAGCAGCGGCAGGGCAAAGGGGCCTGGCGTACGGTGAAGTGCGCGCACGGAGGCATTGGCCTCGGTGGCGCGGTCGACACCTGGGTGCAGGCAAAGCACCGTGGCACGCTGCAGTTCCGCGGCGCGCTCTACGAGGCGGACTTCGGCTCGAAGAAGCTCCGTCTGCAGATGGTCGGGCCGGCCGAGACCGTCAGGGTGCGCTGAACGGACGCTGACCGCCCGTCACACCACCCGCACCCCCCTCCGCCACACCCCGCTCACCAGCGGCACCCCCGGCCGGTAGGCCAGGTGGACGTGGCTCGGGGCGTCCAGGAGGGTCAGGTCGGCGTAGGCGCCCGGGGTCAGGTGGCCGATGTCGGTGCGGCGGAGGGCTGCGGCGCCGCCGGCCGTGGCGGACCAGACCGCCTCGTCGGGGGTCATGTGCATGTCGCGGACGGCCAGGGCGATGCAGAAGGGGACGGAGGAGGTGAAGGAGGAGCCCGGGTTGCAGTCCGTGGAGAGGGCCACCGTCACGCCCGCGTCCAGCAGCCGGCGGGCGTCCGGCCACTCCGCTCGGGTGGAGAACTCCGCGCCCGGCAGGAGGGTGGCGACCGTGCCGCTGTTCGCCAGGGCGTCGACGTCCGCGTCCGTGAGGTGGGTGCAGTGGTCGGCGCTGGCCGCGTCGAGTTCGACGGCGAGCTGGACGCCGGGGCCGTAGGAGAGCTGGTTGGCGTGGATGCGGGGGTGCAGGCCCTTCGCCTGGCCGGCGGTGAGGATCGCGCGGGCCTGGTCGCCGTCGAAGGCGCCCTTCTCGCAGAACACGTCGATCCAGCGGGCGTGCGGCGCGCAGGCGTCCAGCATCTCGCCGGTCACCAGGGCGACATAGGCCGCCGGGTCGTCGGCGTAGTCGGGGGAGACGATGTGCGCGCCGAGGTACGTCACTTCGTCGGTGTGCCGTGCGGCGATGCGCAGGGCGCGGGACTCGTCCTCGACCGTGAGGCCGTAGCCCGACTTCGTCTCGAAGGTGGTGGTGCCCTGGCGCAGGGCCTCCGCCAGGTAGTGGGTGAGGTTCCGCTCCAGCTCCGCGTCGGTCGCGGCCCGGGTGGCCGCGACCGTGGTGCGGATGCCGCCCGCCGTGTAGGAGCGGCCGGACATCCGGGCGTTGAACTCCTGCGTGCGGTCACCGGCGAAGACCAGGTGCGAGTGCGAGTCCACGAAGCCCGGCAGCACCGCCCGGCCGCCCGCGTCGACCCGGTTGTCAGTGGCGGGTGCTTTGCTGGATTCACCGGTCCACGCGATGCGGTCGCCGTCGATGACGACGGCCGCGTCCTGGATCAGACCGAGAGGGGAGTTGTCACCGAGGGAGGGGTCGTTGGTGACCAGCGTGGCGATGTTGGTGATGACGGTGCTGCTGCTCATGGTGTCCTCATGGGTGGTCGTCAGGCGCGGAGGGCTTCGACCGCCCGCGCGAGAGCGTGCGGCACGTCCGGTACGAGGGTGTGCGCCCCGTCGCGTACGACGTGCCGGCCGCCCACGACCGTGTGCCGTACGTCCGCCGCGCTCGCCGCGAATACGGCCGTCTCGGCGCCCAGCCGGGGCAGCGGGCCCGCTGTCCTGACCGAGTCGAGGGCGATCGTCGTGAAGTCGGCGAGCGCGCCCGCCTCCAGGGTGCCGGCCTCGTCCCAGCCGAGGGCCGCGTGGCCGTCGGCGGTGGCCGCCCTGAGCAGGGCGTTCGCCGTCCAGTGGCCCCGGGTGCGGGTGCGCAGCCGCTCGTTCAGCTCCATCGCGCGCGCCTCTTCGAGCAGGTCGATGACGGCGTGGCTGTCGGAGCCGAGGGAGAGCGGGGAGCCGGCCCGCTGGAGGGCGACGGCCGGTCCGATGCCGTCGGCCAGGTCCCGCTCGGTCGTCGGGCACATGCAGGTGCCGGTGCCCGAGCCGCCGAGCAGGGCGATGTCCTCGTCCGTGAGGTGGGTGTTGTGCACCCCGGTGGTGCGCGGCCCGAGGACGCCGTGGTCGGCGAGCAGCCGGGTGGGCGTGCAGCCGTGGGCGGCCTGGCAGGCGTCGTTCTCGGCGGTCTGCTCCGACAGGTGGACATGCAGCGGGGCCCGCCGCTCCTCGGCCCACCGGGCCACGGTCGCCAACTGGTCGGCGGGCACGGCCCGTACGGAGTGGATCGCCGCCCCGATCCGTGCGTGATCCCGCTCCTTGAGAACTGCACAGCGTGCGGCCCAGGCCTCCGCACTGCCGTCGGAGAAGCGCAGCTGGTGGGTGTTGGGCGGCTCGCCGAAGCCGGAGGACAGGTAACAGGTGTCGAGGAGGGTGATGCGGATACCGGCTTCGGCGGCCGCGTCGATCAGCGCCTCGCCCATGGCGTTGGGGTCGGCGTAGGGGGTGCCGCCGGGTGCGTGGTGCACGTAGTGGAACTCGCCGACGGCCGTGATGCCGGCGAGGGCCATCTCGGCGTACACCGCGCGGGCGAGGGCGTGGTACGTCTCCGGGGTCAGGTGGTCGGCGACGGAGTACATCACCTCGCGCCAGGTCCAGAAGGTGCCGGAGCCGACCTGGACCGTGCCGCGCAGCGCCCGGTGGAAGGCGTGGCTGTGGGCGTTCGCCAGGCCGGGCAGTGTGAGGCCGCACAGGATCTCGGCGCCGGGCGGCGGAGTCGGGACGCCGGTGCGGACGGCGCTGATCCGGCCGTCGTTCACGTCGAGGGCCACGCCCGGCTCGACGGTGGTGCCGAGCCAGGCGTGTTCCAACCAGTAGGTCGCCTTGGTCACCTGCAGGCCAGCCCTTCCAGTACGTCGGCGAGTGCGCGCACCCCGGCCAGGCAGTCGTCCTCGGCGGCGAACTCGGCCGGGGAGTGCGAGACACCGGTGGGGTTGCGCACGAACAGCATGGCGGTCGGGATGCTCCCGGCGAGGATCCCGGCGTCGTGTCCGGCGCCGGTCCCGAGGACGGGCACGGTCAGGCCGGTGTCCGTACCGGTTTCCTTGCCCAGGATGCGGCCGAGTTCGTCGCGCAGGGCGTGGTCGAACTCGACGACGGGCGTGAAGGACTCCCGTACGACGTCGAGATCGATGCCGTGGGCGTCGGCGTACTCCCGCGCGGCCTTCTCGATGCCGCCGACGACGGTGTCCAGGGTGTCCTGGTCGGCGGCGCGGGAGTCGAGCCAGCCGCGCACGAGGGAGGGGATCGCGTTGACCCCGTTGGGCTCCACCGCGATCTTGCCGAAGGTGGCGACGGCCCCGGCGAGCCGGGCCTCGCGGCGGGCGGCGAGCACGGTCTCGGCGTACGACAGCATCGGGTCGCGCCGGTCCACCAGCCGGGTGGTGCCGGCGTGGTTCGCCTCGCCCCGGAAGTCGAACCGCCAGCGCCCGTGCGGCCAGATGGCGCTGGCGATGCCGACCCGGTCGCCGGACAGGTCCAGCGCGCGGCCCTGTTCGACGTGCAGCTCGACGAAGGCGCCGATCCGGGCCAGCCGCTCGGGGTCGGCCCCGAGGGCGTCGGGGTCGTATCCGGCGGCCTCCATGGCCCGCGGCAGCGTGACCCCGTCCCCGTCGGTCAGCCGGTGTGCCTGCTCGACGGTCAGCTGCCCGGAGGTGAGCCGGGAGCCGACGCAGGCGAGCCCGAAGCGGGCCCCTTCCTCGTCCCCGAAGTTGACGATGGCCAGGGGCTTGGTGAACCGCGCTCCCCTCCCGCGCAGTTCGTCCAGGGCGGCGAAGGAGGACACGACCCCGAGGGGCCCGTCGAAGGCGCCGCCGTCCGGCACCGAGTCCAGATGTGACCCGGTGACGACGGCGTCCCCGGCGGCCGGGTCCCCGGCCCAGGCCCACTGATTCCCGTTCCGGTCGACCTCGTAGGCCAGCCCACGCGCCTCGGCCTGCTCCTTGAACCAGGCCCGGCACTCGGTGTCGGCCCCGGTCCAGGCGTAGCGCCGGTATCCCTTGGAGTCGGGGTGCCGCCCGATGGGGAGCAGCTCGCGCCACATCTCCTGGAAGGAAGGGGTGGCCGAAGCGGCAGACGGCGACGGGGACTCAGCCCCCACCGGACCGTTGCCGCTCAGCTCGGCGGAGCGCTGGGTCACGCCTGGTCACCCTCACGCATCGGCACCCGGACCCCGCGCTCCTGAGCAACGGACTCCGCGATGTCGTACCCGGCGTCCACGTGCCGGATGACGCCCATGCCCGGGTCGTTGGTGAGCACGCGGCGGATCTTCTCGCCGCCCAGCTTGGTGCCGTCGGCCACCGTCACCTGCCCGGCGTGGATGGAGCGGCCCATGCCCACACCGCCACCGTGGTGGATGGACACCCACGACGCACCGGAGGCCACGTTCACCATGGCGTTCAGCAGCGGCCAGTCGGCGATCGCGTCGGAGCCGTCGAGCATGGCCTCGGTCTCGCGGTACGGGGAGGCGACGGAACCGCAGTCCAGGTGGTCGCGGCCGATCGCCAGCGGAGCGGCCAGCTCACCGGAGGCGACCATGTCGTTGAAGCGCTCGCCGGCCTTGTCGCGCTCGCCGTAGCCGAGCCAGCAGATGCGCGCGGGCAGGCCCTGGAAGTGGACGCGCTCGCCGGCCATCTTGATCCAGCGGGCCAGGGACTCGTTCTCGGGGAACAGCTCCAGGATCGCCTTGTCGGTCTTGGCGATGTCGGCGGGGTCGCCGGACAGCGCGGCCCAGCGGAAGGGGCCCTTGCCCTCGCAGAAGAGCGGGCGGATGTACGCGGGGACGAAGCCGGGGAAGGCGAACGCCCTGTCGTAGCCGGCCAGCTGGGCCTCGCCGCGGATGGAGTTGCCGTAGTCGAAGACCTCGGCGCCGGCGTCCATGAAGCCGACCATGGCCTCGACGTGCTTCGCCATGGACTCACGCGCACGCGTGGTGAAGCCGGCCGGGTCCTTGGCGGCGGCGTCGGCCATGTCCTCGAAGGCCATGCCCACCGGCAGGTAGGACAGCGGGTCGTGGGCGGAGGTCTGGTCGGTGACGATGTCGATGGGGGCGTTCATCGCGAGCAGCTGCGGGACCAGGTCGGCCGCGTTGCCGAGGACGCCGATCGACAGCGGACGGCGGGCGTCACGGGCCTCGACCGCCAGCTGGAGCGCGTGGTCCAGCGAGTCCGCCTTCACGTCCAGGTAGCGGTGCTCGATGCGGCGCTCGATGGCGCGCGGGTCGCAGTCGATGCAGAGGGCGACGCCGTCGTTCATCGTCACGGCGAGCGGCTGGGCGCCGCCCATGCCGCCGAGGCCGGCGGTGAGGGTGATCGTCCCGGCGAGGGTGCCGTTGAACTTCTTCGCGGCGACGGCGGCGAAGGTCTCGTAGGTGCCCTGGAGGATGCCCTGGGTGCCGATGTAGATCCAGGAACCGGCGGTCATCTGGCCGTACATGGTCAGGCCGAGGGCCTCCAGGCGGCGGAACTCCTCCCAGTTGGCCCAGTCGCCGACCAGGTTGGAGTTGGCGATGAGGACGCGCGGGGCCCACTCGTGGGTCTGCATGACGCCGACCGGGCGGCCGGACTGGACCAGCATGGTCTCGTCCTGCTTGAGGGTCTTCAGCGTGCGGACCATGGCGTCGAAGGAGCGCCAGTCACGGGCGGCCTTGCCGGTGCCGCCGTAGACCACGAGCTTGTCCGGGTGCTCGGCCACCTCGGGGTCGAGGTTGTTCTGCAGCATCCGCAGGGCGGCTTCCTGCTGCCATCCCAGGGCGCTCAGTTCCGTGCCGCGCGGCGCTCGTACGGGGCGGGGTCCCGACATCGTCTGCCTCCTCCTGTTACTACGTCTATTCACATCCTGTAGGTCTGAATAGAACTAGTCAATACATCGGAGGCCCCCCGTTCGCGCGCCGCCGGTGTTTGGCTGGACAGGTACCTGAGGCGGAGACGAGGGGAGACGCTGTGGAGCGGGACATCCAGGCCGAGGCCCAGGACCGCGCCGCCCGGCGGGACGAGGCGGTGCGCGCCGCCGTGGAGCAGGGGCTGCTCGGGCCGGACGCGGCCGTGGTGGGGCTGCTGGACGTGACCGGGATCCGGCGGTCGGCGGCGGCCCTGCGGGCGGCGTTCGACGCGGTGGTGGCGCCCGGCACCCCGGTGCTGCACGCCTTCGCGGTGAAGGCGACCCCGCTGGTGCCGGTGCTGCGGCTGCTGGGCGAGGCGGGTCTCGGCGCGGAGGTCGCGAGCCCGGGCGAGCTGGCGCTGGCGCGGGCGGCCGGGGTGCCGGCGGAGCGGACGGTGCTGGACGCGCCCGCGAAGACCCCGGCCGAGCTGCGCGAGGCGCTGGCGCTGGGCATCGCCGTGAACGCCGACAACCCGCAGGAGCTGGACCGGCTGGACGCCCTCGTCCGGCAGACGTCCACCCGCTCCCCGCTGGGTCTCAGGGTCAACCCGCAGATCGGCGGCGGGACCATCGGGGCCACGTCCACGGCGACGGCGACCTCGAAGTTCGGGGTGGCGCTGCGGGACGAGGGGGCGCGCGAGTGGGTCGTCCGGGTGTTCCTGGAGCGGCCGTGGCTGACCCGGCTGCACGCGCACACCGGCTCACAGGGCATCCCGCTGCCGCTGCTGGCGCGGGGCGTGGCGGAGACGTACGCGCTCGCGGAGGAGGTCAACGCGCGGGCCGGGCGGCGGCAGATCGACACGCTCGACATCGGCGGGGGGCTCTCGGTGGACTTCGCCTCCGAGGTGGCGGCGCCGACGTACGCGCAGTACGCGCGCGTGCTGGCCGAGCAGGTGCCGGGGCTGTTCGACGGGCGGTACGGGCTGGTGACCGAGTTCGGGCGCTCGCTCATGGCCCGGCACGGGACGGTGGTGGCGCGGGTGGAGTACGCCAAGTACGCGGGCGGGCGGCGGATCGCGGTGACGCACGCGGGCGTGCAGGTGGCGACGCGCACGGTGTACGTGCCCGAGGCGTGGCCGCTCAGGATCGCCGGGTACGACGCCAAGGGGCGCCCCAAGCAGGGGCCGGACGTGGTGCAGGACGTGGCCGGGCCGGCCTGTTTCTCGGGCGACCTGCTCGCCGAGGGGCGCGCGCTGCCCGCGCTGGAGCAGGGCGACTACGCGGCGGCGCTGGACACGGGCGCGTACTACTTCGCCCACCACTACGCCTACAACTCCCTGGCCCGGCCCGGCATCTACGGCTTCGCGCCGGACGGTGCGGGAGGTGTCGCCTTCGCGGTCGTACGGGAGCCGCAGACCATGGCCGAGGTGGTGGCGGAGTCCGGAGGGGCGCACGTGGACGCACTCACCACCCTGCGGGCGCCCGGGAGCCGTTGACGCACGCCCCCTCCCCGCGCACAACATGATCAACTCCCCCGGCACAGACGCCAGTTGACCCACACTAGTACGCCGGACGCATGTTCCACTGGAAAATGCCAAAGGCCTCCCCCGGCGGCGCGCACGGTGCGTAGTGTCGGCGTCACTCAGCCGGAGTCCCAGGCGGGAGGGGAGCCACGGTGCCCGGAATCGACGAGTGCCTGCTGGAAGCGATGCGGTTGCCCGGTGCGCGGGGCGCCGCGCTCGTGGACTGGACGAGCGGACTGGCGCTCGGCACGGTAGGGGAGGCGCCCGGCGGCGATCACGAGACGACCGCCGCCGAGGCCGCCGAACTGGCCCGGATGGCCGCCGAGCACGGCGCGTTCGCGGCCGGCACGGACGACGGGCGGCCACCCGTCGAGGACGTGATCGTCAGCAACCGCGACAGCTACCACCTGCTGCGGTTCGTGGACACGTCCTTCGACAGCAGTGTGTTCCTGCATCTGTGGCTCGGCCGCGAGGACGGCAACCTCGCGCTCGCCCGGATCCGGCTCGGCGAGATGGCCGCCCGGCTGGTGCTGGGATGACCGTGACGCACATACCTCCGCTGCCGGTGCGGGACAAGACGGCCGGCCGGGCCCTGTCGCCGATGCTGACCCGGCTGGCCGAGGAGCGGGCCACCGGCGTCCTGGTGCGCGAGCACGGCACCCTGTACCTGGCCGAGGGCCGGGTGGTGCACGCCGAGAGCCCCTGCTCCCCGGGCCTCGGCGTGCTCCTCACGGCCCACGGCACCCTCGCGGCCGCTGCCTGGCAGCGGGCCGCCGCGCGCACCGCTGACCCGCCGCAGGCCGCCGAACTCCTGCTGGAGTCGGGGCTGTTGACCACAGGCGCGCTGGAGCTGTGCCATCTGGACGCGCTGTACGACGCCGGGTACTTCGCGCTGGCGCCGAGCAGCACCCCGGGCCGCTTCCGCTACGACAACACCCCCCGGCTCGGCCCGCTGCCTTCGGTTCCGGTCGTCGCGCTGGAACGCGAGACGCTGCGCCGCCGGCTGCTGCTGCACCGGCTGTGGCCCGACCCGGCCACCGACAGCGCCCCGCTGATCCGGGCCGACCCGGCGGCGCCCGCGCCGGTCACGTCCCGGCAGCGGGTGGTCCTGGACCGCGTGGACGGCGTCCGCACGGCCACCGGGATCGCCCGGAACCTGGGCCGGCAGGCCTTCCACACGCTGGTCGACGTGCGCCGGCTCGCGGCGGCCGGCCACCTCGCACCGGTGCCGCCCGCGGCCCCGGCCTCCCTGCCGTACCCACCCCCGGTCACCGACCCCGACATCGCGCTGCTGAAGAGGCTCAGGGATGCGCTGGAGGCGCTTTGAACGGCACCGCCCCGCCGAGAGGAGAGAGCTGATCGTGTCCGAGGAGGACCTCCAGGCCGTCCTGGAGGAGCTGCGCCGGCTGCGGACCCGGGTGCCGCAGCTCACCGGCGCCCTGGCGGCCGGCGTCGACGGGCTCGTCGTCGCCCACGACACCCCGGGGGTGGACCCGGAGGGCCTGGCCGCGCTGACCGCCGCCGCGCTCGGCGTGGCCGTACGGGTCAGCGACGCCACCGGGCACGGCGGCTTCCGCGAGCTGCTGGTGCGCGGCGAGGGCGGCTACGTCGCCACCTACGCCGCGGGCCGCACCGCCGTACTGACCCTGCTCGCCGAGGGCCGGGTCAACGTCGGGCGGCTGCACCTGGAGGGCCGCCGGGCCGGCGCCCGGATCGGGGAGCTGCTCGACGCCGCCGAGGCCGCCGCCCGGGCCGCCGTCCCGCCCCGAAGGACGCTGGGCGCCGTCAGCCCCGCGCCACCGGCCCGTACCCGTACGACCCGCACCGCGGGCGCCGACATGCGCACCGCGACCGACAGTTGAACGATTCGAGAGGACTCACCGTGGCGAACACCGAAACCGCACTGAAAGAAGCGCTCACCTCCATCGAGGGCGCCACCGGCGTCGCGCTCGTCGACTACACCAGCGGGATGGCGCTGGGCACGATGGGCGGCAGCAAGACCTTCGACCTGAACGTGGCCGCCGCCGGCAACACCGACGTGATCCGCGCCAAGATGCGCACGATGGAGATGCTGGGGCTCAAGAGCGAGATCGAGGACATCCTGATCACGCTGACGGACCAGTACCACCTGGTCCGCCTGCTCAAGAGCCGCGGCGGCAACGGCCTGTTCCTCTACCTGGTCCTGGACACCTCCCGGGCCAACCTGGCGATGGCACGGCACCAGCTGAAGAAGATCGAGCAGGAGCTGGAGATCTAGGGGGTGTCGTTTGGATCATCCCGGCGTCGCGGGCCCTAGACCAGCGCGGCGGTACGGCGGCGGGCCCCGCCCGGGGCCGCGTCGCCGGCCGCGACACCCGTACCGCGCCACCCCTTCACGGCCTTGCCCACCGGGCTCCCGCCGCGTCGGCCGAGCCAGTCGACGCGCACCCACAGCAGGGTCTGCTCCGCCCGCTCGCGCCGCCCGATCCGGGCCGCCTTCAGCCGCAGCCCGGTGCCGAGCCCGGCGAGCAGCATGCCGCCGGCGGCGGGGACGGCGAAGGCGGAGCCGAGGGCCGCGGCGAAGGCCGCCAGCAGCCACCACCGGTGGCCCCGGCGCCAGGCGCGCACGGTCACCGCCCGGTCCTGCAGCACGTCGAACTTGCCCGCGCGGGCGGCCCCGCGGGCGAGGGCGTCGTACCGCTTCCGCCGTGCCAGTGGTACGCCGGCCGCCGCGACGAGAAACAGTGCGGCCCCGGCCAGCACCCCGATCCGGCGGCCGGTCACCCCGGGCGGCAGCACGCCGACCCCGGCCGCGGCCACCCCGAACCACCACAGCGGTGCGGCCCCGGCCCGTACGACGACGGCCACCCGGGCCAGTCCCTGCCCTCCGCGCGCCACGTCTGCCTCCCGTGTCACGTGTCCATCCAGCGCCTGTTGTCTCCCGCAGAAGCTAGGGGCAGAACGTGAGACGAGTCTGAGAGCGCGCCCGGAAGGAGGGCGCCCGGAAGGAGGTCATTCCACGAACAGCCCGCGCGCCGCCGCCTTCGTGTCGAACTCCTCCAGGCGGGCCTGGGCGTCGGGCAGGTCGTCACAGAGCGCCTCCAGCAGCACCCGGCCGAGCAGCATCGGGGCGCACGCGGTGTCGAAGGCGAGGCCGGTGCCGACGGCGGCGGGCAGCAGCAGGTCGGAGTGCTTGGCGACCGGCGCGAACGCGGAGTCGGCGACCGTGACCGTGGTCAGCCCGACGTCCTGGGCGTAGGCGAGGGTGTCCACGACCTCGCGGGGGTGCCGGGGCAGCGCGAAGCACAGCAGGGCGGAGGCGCCCGCGCGGACGGCGGCGTCGATGCGGTCCTGGATCATCGTGCCGCCCTCGTCGAGCAGCCGGACGTCCGGGTGGACCTTGGCGGCGAAGTACGAGAAGCCGTACGCCTGGGAGGCGGCGGCCCGCAGGCCGAGCACCGGCAGCGGGCGGGAGGCGGCGAGGATCCGGCCGGCCCGCTGCACCGGACGCGGGTCGGCGAGGAGTTCGGCGAGGTGCCTGAGGTTCTCGATCTCGGCCTCGACGGCCTGCTGGTACTCGTTGAACACGCCCGCCTCGGCGGCCGGTTCGACGGGGACGACCTCGCGCAGGTGCCTGCGCAGCGCCGGGTAGCCGTCGAAGCCGAGGGCGACCGCGAAGCGGGTGACGGAGGGCTGGCTGACGCCCGCCAGCTCGGCCAGCTCCACGCTGGACAGGAAGGGCACGTCGGCGGCCCGCCGGACCATGCTGTGCGCGATCCGGCGCTGGGTCGGGGTGAGCCGGTGACCCTCGAAGAGCGCCTGCAGCCGGCCCGCGGGGCTGTCGGTCGCACCGCCGGACGCGGCGCCTTCCGCGGAATCCGCACCGGTAACCCTGTCCACACTCATGACGCGCTCCCCCTCCAGATGTCCGTGAACCGGTCGAGCAGTGCGGCCGCCTCCGTCACGTCCTTGGTGAGCGGCCGGTCGGCCGGGTCGGGGTCGAGGACCGACTCGGCGAGCGCGAAGGCCCGGCCGGCCGGCAGCCCCGGGTCGGGCCGCAGGTCGCGCTGGCGCAGCGCACGGACGGCGGCGACGAGTTCGCAGCCGGCCACCAGGCGGTACGCACCGCACGCGCGCAGGGTCTGCCGCGCGGCGAGCGAGGCGAAGCTCGCCTGTTCCTCGACGCCCCGGGAGAGTACAGCGTGGCCGAGCGAGGCGGGCGCGGAGAAGGCCCGCAGCTCGCCGAGGGCGGCGCCGGCCGCGTACTCCAGGATCATCACGCCGGAGGAGGCCGGCTCGTGGTCGGCGAGGAAGGGCCGCAGCCGGGTGTAGGCGGGCTCGTTGAGCGTGGACAGGCGGGACGTCGACAGCCGGGCCACCTGCATGAGGGCGAGCCTGAAGTGGTCCAGGGCCAGGGCGAGTTGGGCGGCGTAGAAGCCGCCGTGGTGGTAGGCGGCGAGGTCCTCGGGGGCGATGAGCGGGTTCTCGGCGGCCGCGTTCATCTCCACCGTCAGGATCTGCTCCAGGGCGTCGGCCGCGTCGAGCGCGGGGCCGTGGATCTGAGGCAGGCACCGGAAGCCGTACGGGTCCTGGATCCGGCCCGGGGCCTCTCTTTCGGATCTTGCCGGGGTCACGCGAGAGGCACCGTCGCCCGAAGCCGGCCTGACCCGACAGAGAGGCCCCGGCGGCGGGGTGGGCCGGTCGGCGGCGCCGATCAGCTCCCGCATCCGCCGGGCCACCTCGACGCTGCCTCGGTGCGGGCGGGCGGCGTGCACGGGGGCGGCGTAGGCCTCGTGGGAGCCGTCGACGGCGAGCAGGGACAGGGCCGCGACGACCTGGGTGGCGCCGATCAGCCCGCGCAGTTCGTCCAGGGCGAGCGCGGACTGGCCGAGGGTGAGGGCGTTGCTGCTGATCAGGGCGAGGGCGTCGTTGTTGTCGAGGGGCAGCGGCGCGGGGGCGCCCGGGCCGTGCCAGGGGTGTTCCCCGGCGAGCGCGAGGCCGACCTGGGCGAGGGCCGCGATGTCGCCGGTGCCGACGGAGCCGAACTCGTTGACGGCCGGATGGGCGCCGGTCTCCAGCGCCTCGCACAGGGCGGTGACCACGCCGGGTCTGAGCCCGGCGCCGCCGGCCAGCAGCTGGTTGGCGCGCACGGCGAGGGTGGCGCGCACCTGCCGGGCGGGCAGTTCCTCCCCGATCGCCCCGGCGTGGCTGCGCAGCAGGCGCAGGCCGTGTCCGGCGACCGCCTCGGCGGGCACGTCCACGTTCCGATTGGCGCCCACGCCGGTGGAGCGGCCGTAGACGCGCCCGGTGGCGGCGATCCGCCGGGCCGCGTTCCAGGACTCCTCCACCCGTCGCAGCGCCCCGGCCGCGGGGACCGGTCGCGCGGTCCCGTCGGCGAGGCGTACGACGTCCTCGACGCCGAGCCCGGAGCCGTCGAGGACGACCGTCGCGGCGCGCGGGGACGGCACGGACTGCGGCGCGGCCACGACGCGAGACGACATCACGCCCGAACTCCCCTCACCCCTGCTATTCACCCACCAAGAACTCTGCATGAGCCTATACAGCCGGGCAAGAGACGTCTCACGATCCGGTGCCGCCACCACCGGCCAAGGGGCGGTATCAGCGGGGCGATGATCTGCCGAAGAATCGGCCAAATGTCATTAAACGGCGACCGAGCGTGACGCCTCCCCTGCGTACCGTGAGCAGTTATGGCCGCGCCCACGCTCCACCCCGCCACGCCGTCCACTCCGGCCGCCGTGCTCGGCGAGCTCCTCGCCGGCAACGCGCGCTACGCCGCCGGCCGCCCCCGGCGCCCGCACGGCGGCCCCGCCCGACCGCGGCCGTGCGCGGTGATCGTCGGCTGTGTCGACTCCCGGGTGCCGCCGGAGCTGGTCTTCGACCAGGGCCTCGGGGACCTGCTGTGCCTCAGCACGGTCGGCCAGGTGCTGGACGAGGCCGTGCTCGGCTCCGTCCAGTACGGCGTCCAGGAACTCGGCATCCCGCTGGTGCTGGTGCTCGGGCACGAGCGGTGCGGGGCGGTCGCCGCCACGCTGGAGCATCTGCGCACCGGGGCGGCCGTACCGGGGCATCTGGAGCTGCTGGTGGCGGAGATCGCGCCCGCCGCCCGGCGCACCCGGGGCCTGGACGGGGACTGGGCCGAGCACACGATGCGGGCGCACACCGCGTGGGTGCGGGACGTGATCCGCGCCGACCCGGCGTTCGGCTCCGCCGGGGTGGAGGCGGGCCGGTTCGACCTCGGCACGGGGGTCGTCAGCCTTCTGCCCTGAGCCGGGACAGGGGGGCTATCCCCAGTGCGCCCCAGGCGGCCGCTTCCTAACCTGAACGGCATGAACACTCTGGACCCGCGGGACGTGGACCTGCGCAAGGACCTCGACGCCACGGTGCGGGCACGCCGTGACCTGGGCGAGGACTACGACGCCGCGCTGCTGGACTCCTTCCTGGAGAAGGTCGAGCAGCGCATCGACGACGCGGTGGACCGCCGGGTACGGCGGCACCTGGCCGAGCAGCAGATGGCGAGCGCGCGCGGCGCCCGGCGCCCGAAGAGCGCCGACACCTGGCCGGAGCGCTTCGGGCTCGCGATCGTCTCGCTGGTCCTGGCGATCCCGCTGACCGCCGTCGCCGGCGGCGTCGCGGGGACGGCCGGGACGGTGGCCGCCTGGCTCGGCATCGTCGGCGTCAACTTCGCCCAGGCGGTCCGGTACAACCCCGAGCTGTTCTCCGGCCGCCGCGCCCGCTCCCGCGACGACGACTGACCCGCGCGGCCCCACGCCCCCGGCCCCACGCCCCCGGCCTCACGCCTGCCGGGTCGGCAGCACCATGATCTGGCGGAGGTTGACGTGCCGGGGCCGGCTGGTGGCGTAGGCGACGACGTCCGCGACCTCCGCCGCCGACAGGCTGCCGATCGCCTCGAACAAGCCGTCCAGCTGCCCGGACAGCTCCGCGCTGTCGACATGCGCGGCCAGCTCGGTCTGCGTCAGCCCCGGCTCGATGTTCGTCACCCGCACGTCCCGCGGCCCGAACTCGGTGCGCAGGGACTGCGAGAGATAGGTGACGGCGGCCTTCGTGGCGCCGTACACCGCGTAGTTGGGGAAGGGGATGTGGGCGCCGATGGAGGAGATGTTCACCAGGTCGGCGGTGCGCCCCTCGCCGGCCGCGCCCACCAGGTCGGCGCCGAAGGCACGGATGACCCGCAGCACTCCGGTGACGTTGGTGTCGAGCATCCGCTGCCACTCGTCGATGCGGCCGTCGGCGACCGGGTTCGGGAGCATGACGCCGGCGTTGTTCACGACCAGGTCAACGGCGCCGAACGTCTGGTGCACCAGGTCGCGGGCGGCCGCCACGGACGCGTCGTCGGTGACGTCGGCGGCCACGACGAGCGCCTCGCCCCCGTCGGCCCGGATCTTCTCCACCAGCGCCTGAAGCCGGTCGGCGCGCCGGGCCAGCAGCGCCACCCGGGCGCCCTCGGCGGCGAGCTGCACCGCGAGCGCCTCGCCGATGCCGCTGGCGGCGCCGGTGACGACAGCGGTGCGGCCGGACAGGTTCGGGTACGACATGGGTGTTCCCCCTGGATGCGGGCGCCGGGGCTGCTCCCCGGCGGCTGACACCACCCTCGCCGGATCCGGCGGCCGTACCCAGGGATGCGCTTTTCCTGGGTCTGCCAGTACCAGGTTCGGCCGCGGCCTCTCCCCTACGATCGATCCCATGGACGGGGACTGGCTGGAAGGGGAAGTCGGCGACTTCCTGCGCTCACGACGTGCACGGATCCAGCCCGAGGAGGTGGGGCTGCCCGGCCACGGGCGGCGCCGCGTACCGGGCCTGCGCCGCGAGGAGGTGGCCCAGCTCGCGGGCGTGAGCGTCGACTACTACATCCGGCTGGAGCAGGGGCGCGGGCCGAGCGTCAGTGACGCGGTGCTGGACGCGATCGCCCGGGTGCTGCGGCTGGACGAGACCGAGCACGCCCATCTGCGGACGGTGGCCCGCCCGCAGCACCGGCGCCAGGGCGGACAGCCCCGGCGGCAGCCCGCGCCCCGCGTGCGCCCCGGCGTGCAGACGCTGCTCGACGGCATGGAGCACAGCCCGGCGTTCGTGCTGGGCCGCCGGATGGACGTGCTCGCGTGGAACGCGCTCGGCGACGCGGTGAACGGCTTCAGCCGTATGTCCCCGGCCGAGCGGAACATGCCCCGGCAGGTCTTCCTGAACCCGGCCGCCCGTGACCTGTACCCCGAGTGGTCCGCGGTGGCCGCGACGACGGTGGCCAACCTGCGGCTGGCCGCCGGGAAGTACGCCGACGACCCCGAGCTGTGCGCGCTGGTCGGCGAACTCTCCCTGAAGAGCGAGGACTTCCGCCGGCTGTGGGCGGACCACGAGGTCAGGGAGTGCGCGTACGGCGTGAAGAAGGTCCGGCACCCGGTGGCGGGCCTGCTGACCCTGCCGTACGAGACGCTGACGGTCGGACACGACCCGGAACAGACGATCGTGGTGTACACCCCGGAGAAGGGGTCGGAGACGGCGGAGCGGCTGGCGCTGCTGGGGAGTTGGACGACCGTCTAGAAGGCTGACGAGGGTTCAGAAGGCTGACGGCCGTCCAGAAAGCTCACGACCGTGCAGAAAGCTTTCGCGGGGACCGCCGCACCCCCGTTGCCGGGGGGCGGGACGACGGCGGTCCCCGCGAGGGACGCGGGCCGGGTCAGGGCCGGGCTGCGCGTCCGTGGCGTCCATGGAGGTCCGGGAGCCGCTCCGGAGGTCCTTGGCGCCGTTCGGCGTCGGCCGGGGCGGGGAGCCGCTCCCGCCCTGCCGACACCCACTAATGTGCCGGACCCGTGTTAAGCGTGTGCTGCGTGGACGTGACACGCTCGTACCACTTCCGCGAAGACCGCCCGACCGGCGGACCACCCGCAAGTGCGGCACCGAAACCGGCAGTTCACCCCCCGTTCGGCTACTGCTTGCCGCCCTTGGCGAGGAACGCCAGCAGGTCCTGCCGGCTGACCACGCCGGTCGGCTTGCCCTCGACGAGGACGATCGCCGCGTCGGCCGAGCCGAGCACGGACATCAGGTCGCCGACGGGCTCGCCGGAGCCGACCTGGGGCAGCGGGGCGGACATGTGCTTCTCCAGCGGGTCCTCCAGGGAGGCGCGCTTGGAGAACAGGGCGTCCAGCAGCTCCCGTTCCACGACCGAGCCGACGACCTCGGCGGCCATCACGTCGGGGTGACCGGCACCCGGCTTGACGACCGGCATCTGCGAGACGCCGTACTCGCGCAGCACCTCGATGGCCTGGCCGACGGTCTCCTCGGGGTGCATGTGCACCAGGGAGGGGATGGTGCCGCCCGCCTTGTGGTTCAGGACGTCGGCGACGCGGGCGCTCGGGCCCTCGTCCTCCAGGAAGCCGTAGTCGGCCATCCACTCGTCGTTGAAGATCTTCGAGAGGTATCCGCGCCCGCTGTCCGGCAGCAGCACGACCACCACGTCGTCCGGGCCGAGCCGCTCGGCGACCCGCAGCG
Organism: Streptomyces camelliae; assembly: GCF_027625935.1. NCBI lineage: Bacteria > Bacillati > Actinomycetota > Actinomycetes > Kitasatosporales > Streptomycetaceae > Streptomyces > Streptomyces camelliae. The sequence continues at coordinate 5,469,319 of NZ_CP115300.1, read as the reverse complement.
CGGCCACGACGGCCATCCCGCAGGAGCCGCCCACCAGCAGGCCCTCCTCCTTGGCCAGGCGGCGGGTCATCTGGAAGGAGTCCTTGTCGGAGACGGCGACGATCTCGTCGGCGACGGTGCGGTCGTAGGCGGTCGGCCAGAAGTCCTCACCCACGCCCTCGACGAGATACGGCCGCCCGGAGCCGCCGGAGTAGACGGAGCCCTCCGGGTCGGCGCCGATGACCTTGACCTTGCCGTCGCTGGCGTCCTTCAGATACCGGCCGGTGCCGGAGATCGTCCCGCCCGTGCCCACGCCCGCCACGAAGTGGGTGATCTTCCCCTCCGTCTGCTCCCACAGCTCGGGGCCGGTCGAGTGATAGTGGGAGAGCGGGTTGTTGGGGTTGGAGTACTGGTCCGGCTTCCAGGCGCCCGGGGTCTCGCGGACGAGCCGGTCGGAGACGTTGTAGTACGAGTCGGGGTGCTCGGGATCCACGGCGGTCGGGCAGACCACGACCTCCGCGCCGTACGCGCGCAGCACGTTGATCTTGTCGGTGCTCACCTTGTCGGGGCACACGAAGATGCACTTGTACCCCTTCTGCTGAGCGACGATCGCGAGCCCCACGCCGGTGTTCCCGCTGGTCGGCTCCACAATGGTGCCGCCCGGCTTCAGCTCCCCGCTCTGCTCGGCGGCCTCGATCATGCGCAGGGCGATGCGGTCCTTCACGGAGCCGCCGGGGTTGAAGTACTCGACCTTGGCAAGGACGGTCGCCTGGATGCCCTTGGTCACGTTGTTGAGCCGCACCAGCGGGGTGTTGCCGACGAGGCTGATCATCGAGTCGTGGAATTGCACCGTTGTCTCCGGTTGCTGTGCACAAAAGCAGTGGTCGTAGTGGTCAAGTCAGCCTACGGCCCACGAGTGGGACGTGGTGGCCGTTCACTCCCCGTCGAGATTGGCGCACGGGCTGTACGGGGCAAGGAGTGGATGTACGGCTACGAGGGAGGTGGCGGCGACGCATGACGAACATGTCGAGGGCGCGGGTGGCCCGGCGCATCGCGGCCGGAGCGGCGTACGGCGGTGGCGGGGTCGGCCTGGCCGGAGCGGCCGCCGTCGGTCTGCTGCTGGCGGAGGTACGGCTGGCCCGGCGCCATGTGGGCAACGGCAGCGGCGGCCGGGTCCCGGTCGCCGACGGCATGTACGGCCTCACCTACGCCGTGCCCGGCGAACCGCCCCTGCGTCTGGTCATGCTCGGCGACTCGACGGCGGCCGGGCAGGGCGTGCACCGGGCGGGCCAGACCCCGGGGGCGCTGCTGGCGTCGGGGCTGGCGGCGGTGGCGGAACGCCCGGTGGAGCTCCGTAACGTCGCACTGCCCGGAGCCCAGTCGGACGACCTGGACCGCCAGGTGGCGCTGGTGCTGTCGGCCGCCGCTCCCGTCCCGGACATCTGCGTGATCATGATCGGCGCGAACGACGTGACGCACCGGATGCCGCCGACCCGTTCGGTACGGCACCTGTCGTCGGCGGTACGACGGCTGCGCACGGCCGGCGCGGAGGTGGTGGTCGGCACCTGCCCCGACCTCGGCACGATCGAGCCGGTGCAGCAGCCGTTGCGCTGGCTGGCCCGGCGGGCGTCCCGCCAGCTGGCGGCGGCCCAGACGATCGGGGCGGTGGAGCAGGGCGGCCGCACGGTGTCCCTGGGCGACCTGCTGGGCCCGGAGTTCGAGGCGAACCCCCGGGAACTCTTCGGCCCCGACAACTACCACCCCTCGGCGGAGGGCTACGCGACAGCGGCGATGGCGGTGCTGCCGACGGTCTGCGCGGCCCTGGGCCTGTGGCCGGCGGAGGAGGAACGGCCGGACGTGATGCGGCGCGAGGGCTTCCTGCCCGTGGCCCGGGCCGCGGCGGAGGCCGCCTCGGAGGCAGGCACGGAGGTCACCGCGGCGATGCCGACGGGGCCGCGGGGACCGTGGGCACTGCTCAAGCGCCGGCGCCGGCGCCGGGTGCCGGAAGCCGAGCCGGCGACTCCGTCGGTCTGAACCTCTGCCGCGCGGGAGGCCCAAGCAAGCGCTTAGTAAATTGCGGCCAGTGTCACACCACCGCACCCGTGACCTGGACCATACGGAGCGGTAACTTCCCAAGCGGCCCTGCCCGAAAAGCACACACAGTCCACTGGAGCCGTGATGCCCGAAGCCGTCATCGTCTCGACCGCCCGCTCCCCCATCGGCCGCGCCGTCAAGGGCTCCCTGAAGGACCTGCGCCCCGACGACCTGACCGCCACGATCATCCAGGCCGCGCTCGCCAAGGTCCCCGAGCTGGACCCCCGGGACATCGACGACCTGATGCTCGGCTGCGGCCTCCCCGGCGGCGAGCAGGGCCACAACCTCGGCCGTATCGTCGCCGTGCAGATGGGCATGGACCACCTGCCCGGCTGCACGATCACCCGCTACTGCTCCTCCTCCCTCCAGACCTCCCGCATGGCCCTGCACGCCATCAAGGCCGGTGAGGGCGACGTCTTCATCTCGGCCGGTGTGGAGATGGTTTCCCGCTACGCCCACGGCAGCTCCGACATGCCGGGCACCTACAACCCGCTCTTCGCCGAGGCGCAGGCCCGCACCGAGGCCGTCGCCCAGCAGGAGGGCACGACCTGGCACGACCCGCGCGAGGACGGCCTGCTGCCCGACCCGTACATCGCGATGGGCCAGACCGCCGAGAACCTGGCCCGCGCCAAGGGCATCACCCGCCAGGAGATGGACGAGTTCGGCGTCCGCTCGCAGAACCTCGCCGAGGAAGCCATCAAGAACGGCTTCTGGGAGCGCGAGATCACCCCGGTCACCCTTCCCGACGGCACCGTCGTCAGCAAGGACGACGGCCCGCGCGCCGGCGTCACCCTGGAGGGCGTGGCGGGCCTGAAGCCGGTGTTCCGCCCGGACGGCCTCGTCACCGCCGGCAACTGCTGCCCGCTCAACGACGGCGCCGCCGCCGTCGTCATCATGTCCGACACCAAGGCCCGCGAGCTGGGCCTGACCCCGCTCGCCCGCATCGTGTCCACCGGCGTCTCGGGCCTGTCCCCCGAGATCATGGGCCTCGGCCCGGTCGAGGCCAGCAACCAGGCGCTGCGGCGCGCGGGCCTCACCATCGACGACATCGACCTGGTCGAGATCAACGAGGCCTTCGCCGCCCAGGTGATCCCCTCCTACCGCGACCTCGGCATCGACCTCGACAAGCTGAACGTCAACGGCGGCGCCATCGCCGTGGGCCACCCCTTCGGCATGACCGGCGCCCGCATCACCGGCACGCTCATCAACTCCCTGCAGTTCCACGACAAGCAGTTCGGCCTGGAGACGATGTGCGTCGGCGGCGGCCAGGGCATGGCGATGGTCATCGAGCGCCTCAGCTGACACACCGTCCGTAGCGGGACAGGCACGTCACGTCGCGAATCGGCCCAGAACCCAGGAATCTCCACGGTTCTGGGCCTTTTCGTGATCCAATCTCCCCCAGGATGTGACCTATCTCGCTCGCGCACCACAACAGTGCAGGTCAACGCAGGTCAGCGCGCCGCTCGAAGAATCCACGAGACCAAAGACCTGTCCGTTTCGTGACGTTACGCACTGACAGCTGGATAGTCCACCCTTCAAGCTGATGTAGGAAGTCGGGGGTCGACTTTGAACCGGGAGTACGTCAGTGAGCGCCATGCCCATCGCCCTGCTGCTCACCACGGCCGCCACCGGCGCCGTGGGCGTCGCCGTCCTGCGCACCGTCGTGAAGCTGCGCCGTCAGCTCACCGAGCTGCAGCGCCAGCTCGCCGAGGACCAGGCGGCCACCACCCGCGCCCTGCTGCCCAGCGCCCGCACCCACGCCGACGCCGACCAGATACGCGCGGCCGTGGCCGAGGCGCTCGCCGAGGAGCGGGAGCGTGAGCTGGCCGAAGCGCGTGCCTTCTGGGCCGCGCAGGAGGCCCGTGACGCCTCCGACGCGCCCTCTCTGCTCGGCCTGTCCGACACCGAGATCTTCCTGCCCCGGCAGAGCGACTTCGCCGGCCTGGAGCCGGTGTCCGAGCCGACCACCGAGGCCGACGAGTTCGCCGGGGAGTCCCCGGAACTGGCCGCGGCCCGCCGTCGGCACCCCTCGCACCCCGACTTCGTCCCGGTGCAGTCGCCGGCCGTGAACGACCACGAGCGTACGGTGACCACGCTGGAGCAGCTCGCCGCCGACCGTGTCGAACTGGCCGACGTCCGTCCGGGCCCGCTCGGCACCCTCGACGTCTACGTCTTCGCCGACGGCACCACCCTGTGCATGACCCCGGGCCACCGCGAGACCGCCGAACGCCTGGCCGCGGCGGTGGCGTCGGGCGAGACCCCGTACCTCCTCGGCGGCTCGGGCATCTCCGGCGCCTACACCCTCACCTTCGCGTTCGGCGAGGAGATGGTCTACATACTGGCGGACCGGGTCATAGCGTCCCTGTAGGGGGTTCCTCAGACGCCGGCCCGCTGCCGCGCCTCCTCCACCAGCCGCACCGCTTCGGCGACCTGCTCCTCGCTCCGCAGCACCACCTCCAAATCGTGTGCGGCCACGAGGATCTGATCAGCGGCGGCGAACATCCCCGCGTCCGGCATCTCCCGGGGCTCGGCCCCGGGCTCCTCGACGCGCTGAGCCCACCGGGTCAACTCCCGGGCCAGCGCCAGCGCCTCGGCCGCGGCCCCCCGCTGAAGTCTGCTCTGCGGCGCCGCGCGCAGCCGGTCGGCGAAGTGATCCACTGCTTGCGTCAAGGGCGTCGTATCAACCACGCGCCGAGCGTAACGTGCCGGACTGTTGCCAATACGCGAACGCTCAGGCACGGTGACGTGAAGGACCGGCTTACATCCCCTTTGCGTTCGGAGGCGCCGATGTCCCAGCTCTTCTCCGAGGAGACCCATCGCAATCTGCTCGCCCGCATCCCCCACTGCACCGGTCGTGAAGTCTCCGACTGGCTGCGCACCGTAGAAGAAGGCCCCGCACTGTTCCGCTTCGAGGAGAAGGTCAGCTGGCTCAGGCACGAGTACGACCTCGCGTACGGCCACGCGAAGGCGATCGTGCACGAGTACGACTTGAGGAGGGCGGCCCGCAAGCTGCTCTGAGACGCGAAAAGGGCCCCGGGTCGGAACCCGGGGCCCTTCGCTCAGCGGACTCTTTCGGCCGGCTGCCGGCCGGCGAGCGTGCCCGCTAGTCGTTGTTGGTGAAGATGGCCACCAGCCGCAGCATCTCGACGTAGATCCACACCAGGGTCATGGTGAGACCGAACGCGGCGAGCCAGGACTCGTTCCGCGGGGCGCCGTAGGCGATGCCGTCCTCGATCTGCTTGAAGTCCAGCGTGAGGAAGAACGCGCCGATGAGAATGGCGACGATGCCGACCAGGGCGCCGAGCGGGCCGAAGCTGCGCAGGCCGCCGTTCTCGGCGACGCCGAAGACGACCAGCAGCAGGTTGACCGCCATGACGACCATGAAGGCCATCGCGATGGCGAGGCCCATCCGGGCGTAGCGGGCGGTGACGCGGATCCAGCCCGCCTTGTAGACGAGCAGGGTCGCGCCGGCGACCGCCATGGTGCCGAGCACCGCCTGGAACGGGGCGCCGCTCCAGCGGCTGTTGTACATCTCGCTGATGACGCCGAGGAAGACGCCCTCGAACGCGGCGTAGCCCAGGATCAGGGCGGGCGACGGGGTGCGCTTGAAGCTCTGGACCATCGCCAGGACGAACGCGACCAGCGCGGAGCCGACGGCCAGGCCGTAGCTCGTCGCCGAGACCGGCAGCAGCGCCCAGGCGAGGACGGCGCCGAGGGCGACCGTGCCGAGCGTCATGGCCGAGCGGACGACGACGTCGTCCATCGTCATCCGGTCGGTGGTGACCGGTGCCTGGGGCGGCGCGCCGTACTGGAGGTCCGCTTGCGCGTACGGGTTCTGCGCATACGGGTTCTGCGCGTACGGGTTGCCCTGTGCGTACCCGGCCTGCGGTGCGGTGTTGAAGCCGGCGTAGCCGTTGTCGCGGCTGAACCCCCGTCGCGAGAAGACCGGGTTGCTGCTCCTCATTTCACTCCTCCATGGCTGCCGTGCGCAGCCTTGGCTCAAAGAGTAATGGATTGGCAAAGGGTCGACCATGATACTTGAGGAGGATCTTTCCCCTGCCGTGCTGCCCAACACGCTACGCGTGCGGGCGATTCCCGGCCATGGGTGATCGCGTTCCATGACGAAGCTGCTACCGAACCGAGAGAAAATCGCTCGAACGGCCGACCTACCCGAACGGGAACCCCGTGTACGCCTCGGCCAGATCGGTCTCGGCCGCGCGCGAGGAGGCGATCCGCTCCAGCCGGGCCACCTGGAGGCGGGCGTCGAAGGGGGTGGCGTCGGGGGCGGGGTGCAGCAGGGTCGTCATGTCGTAGGAGAACCGCTCGGCCTGCCACACCCGGCGCAGACAGGTCGCCGAGTAGGCGTCGAGGAGGTCCGGGGAGCCGGTCTCCCGCTCGTGGACGAGCGCACGGGCGAAGGTGACGACGTCGCCGACGGCGAGGTTCAGGCCCTTGGCGCCGGTCGGCGGGACGATGTGGGCCGCGTCGCCGGCGAGGAAGAGCCGGCCGTGGCGCATCGGTTCGTGGACGAAGGAGCGCATGGGCGTGACCGACTTCTGGGTGATCGGCCCGCGCTCCAGCCGCCAGCCGTCGTCCGTCTCGAAGCGCCGGTCGAGTTCCGACCAGATCTCCTCGTCGGTCCACTCCCCCGCCTCCGCGCCGGCCGGCACCTGGAGGTAGAGACGGGAGACGGACGGCGAACGCATCGACAGCAGGGCGAAGCCGCGGTCGTGGCGGGCGTAGACGAGTTCGTCGTGCGAGGGCGCGACGTCGGCGAGGATGCCGAGCCAGGCATAGGGGTACGTCCGCTCGTGCACCCGGGAGAGGGACTCGGGCACCGCCTTGCGCGAGACACCCCAGAAGCCGTCACACCCGACGACGTACTGACACTCCAGCACCTCCTCGCGCCCCTCGCGGCGGAACCGCACCCGCGGGCTGTCGCTCTCGGCGCCCTCGACGGCGAGCGCCTCCGCCTCGAACAGCAGCGGTCCGCCCTCCTTCAGCTGGAGGGCGATGAGGTCCTTGCACACCTCGGTCTGGGCGTACACCATCACGGACCGTCCGCCGGTGAGGCCGGGGAAGTCCACACGGTGGCGGGTGCGGTCGAAGCGCAGCTCGATGCCGTCGTGGCGCAGCCCCTCCCGGTCCATCCGCTCCCCGGCGCCCGCCGCGCGCAGCACGTCCACGGTCCCCTGCTCCAGGATCCCGGCGCGCTGGCGGTGTTCGACGTAGGCGCGGTCGTGGGCCTCCAGGACGACCGAGTCGATGCCGGCGCGGTGCAGCAGCCGCGCGAGCAGCAGCCCGGCCGGACCCGCTCCGATGATCCCGACGGTGGTGCGCATCGGTCTCCGCCCCTTCCGTAATATTGCCTGCTGTTCGTCTGGTGAAATTTTCTTCACCAACTTTCGAGCGATGAGTCTCCGCCGGGCCGTAGCCGATGTCAATGGGTGAACGAGGGGCGCGGTGGTGCCCGGAGCCGGACTTGAACCGGCACGCCCGCGAAGGGGCAGCGAGGTTTAAGCTCGCCGTGTCTGCATTCCACCATCCGGGCAGGCCATGGGCTCCGCGTCGAGGAACCGAGCCTATCGGGACCCATCCCCCGAACAGCGGAAGGGTGGACCGATGTTGTCTTATTTTATTGACGTCTGAGGGTGCATCAGCCCGCGGAACGCGCCATCCGCACTTGCCAGACAGCGTGACGCGAGGTGGGCACGCGTGTACGTGAAATGACGGAATTTCACCGTCTGAACGAGGGCGTTCCACCTGTTCTCGACATCGTTCGACAACGTTCGACATGGTCTTCACCGCCCGGCCCTCAGGGTCGGCGGTCCTCCCCAGGTATGACACGGCGGTCTCCCGTCCGACCCGAGTCGCCCTCCGGAACCGGAACAGCGACTGACTTCACGCGCCCTTCCCGCCGAGACGATGGAGCGGTCCCCAGGAACACACGTCACCCCCCGACAGGAGCACCCTCCCGTGACCACCACACCCACCGCCGGCCGGACCACCGCCGTGGCCGCACGCGCCACGGAGCTGTCGAAGATCTACGGACAGGGTGAGACCCGGGTGGTCGCCCTGGACCGGGTCTCGGTCGACTTCCGGCAGGCCGAGTTCACCGCGATCATGGGCCCGTCCGGTTCCGGCAAGTCCACGCTGATGCACTGCGTGGCCGGCCTGGACACCTTCTCCTCGGGGTCCGTCAGGATCGGTGACACCGAGCTGGGCTCCCTGAAGGACAAGCAGCTCACCAAGCTCCGCCGGGACAAGATCGGCTTCATCTTCCAGGCCTTCAACCTGCTGCCGACACTGACCGCCCTGGAGAACATCACCCTTCCGATGGACATCGCGGGCCGGAAGGCCGACAAGCAGTGGCTGGATCAGGTCATCCAGATGGTCGGGCTGTCCAGGCGGCTCAGCCACCGGCCCTCCCAGCTCTCCGGCGGCCAGCAGCAGCGCGTGGCGGTCGCCCGCGCCCTCGCCTCCAAGCCGGACATCATCTTCGGCGACGAGCCGACCGGAAACCTCGACTCGCGCTCCGGCGCCGAGGTGCTGGGCTTCCTGCGCAACTCCGTGCGCGAACTGGGCCAGACCGTCGTCATGGTGACCCACGACCCGGTCGCCGCCGCCTACGCGGACCGCGTGGTCTTCCTGGCCGACGGCCGGATCGTGGACGAGATCCACGGCCCCACCGCCGACGCCGTCCTCGACACAATGAAGCAGTTCGACGCGAAGGGCCGGACCTCCTGATGTTCCGCACCGCCCTGCGCAACGTCCTCGCGCACAAGGCCCGGCTCCTGATGACCGTGCTCGCCGTCATGCTCGGCGTGGCGTTCGTGTCCGGGACGCTCGTCTTCACCAACACCGTCTCCGACGCCTACCAGAAGAGCTCCGCCAAGGGCTTCGACCAGGTCGACGTCGCCGTACAGCCCAAGTACCAGGACTCCAAGGGCGACCAGGTCGGCAAGCTGTCCGATCTGACCCAGGGGGTCCTGGACAAGGCCGCGAAGGTCCCCGGCGCCGCCTCCGCGACCGGTGTCGTCAGCGGCTTCACCGCCGTCGCCGACAAGGACGGCAAGCTGGTCGGCGGCGACTGGCAGTCCAACGGCGGCAATTACTGGAGCACCAAGGACGCCCGCTACCCGCTGGTGAGCGGTCACGCCCCGCGCGGTGCGGGTGAGGTCCTGCTCGACTCCAGGACCGCCGAGCGCGCCGGCTACCGGGTCGGCGACACCGTGCGCCTGTCCGTGAACGGCCCTGTCCTCACCCCGACCCTGGCCGGCATCTTCACCACCGACGACGGCAACGTCTCCGCCGGCGGCAGCCTCGCCCTGTTCGACACGCCGACCGCGCAGAAGCTGTTCGACAAGGCGGGCACGTACGACGAGATCGACGTCAAGGCCGCGGCCGGCACCAGCCAGTCCGCGCTGAAGGCCGAGCTGGACAAGGCCCTGCCCGCGCATCTGGTGGAGACCACCACCGGCAAGCAGCTCGCCGACGACCAGGCGAAGCAGATCGCCGCCTCCATGAGCGGCCTGAAGCAGGCCCTGCTGGTGTTCGCCGGTATCGCGCTGTTCGTCGGCACGTTCATCATCGCCAACACCTTCACCATGCTGGTCGCCCAGCGCACCCGCGAACTGGCCCTGCTGCGCGCGGTCGGCGCCTCCCGCCGCCAGGTCACCCGCTCGGTGCTGATCGAGGCGTTCGCGGTCGGCGCGGTCGCCGGTGTGGCCGGGCTCGCCGCGGGTGTCGGCATCGGCGCCGGACTGCGTTCGCTGCTCGGCTCCTTCGGCGCGAGCGTGCCCGACGGGCCGCTGGTGATCACCCCCGGGACCGTCATGTCCGCCCTCGCGGTCGGCATCCTCATCACCATGCTGGCCGCCTGGCTGCCCGCCCGCCGGGCTGCGAAGATCCCGCCGGTGGCGGCGATGAGCAGCGTGCACGCCAAGGCCACCACCAAGTCGCTGGTGCTGCGCAACACGTTCGGCGCGCTGTTCGCGGGGGCCGGCATCGCGGTGGTCCTCGCGGCCACGACGATGAGCGCCGACTCCGCCCAGGCTCCGATGGGCATCGGCGCCGTGCTGCTCATCATCGGCGTGTTCATCCTGACCCCGCTGCTGTCCCGGCCGCTGATCGCGGCCGCCGCCCCGGTGCTGCGTGTCTTCGGTGTCTCGGGCAAGCTGGCCCGGCAGAACTCGGTGCGCAACCCGCGCCGTACGGCGGCCACCGCCTCCGCGCTGATGATCGGCCTGACCCTGATCACCGGCATGACGGTGATGGCGGGCAGCCTGCAGACAGCGATCGACAAGATGGCCAGTTCGTCGCTGCGTGCGGACTACGTCGTCTCGATGACCAACGGCGACCCGCTCTCCCCTGACGTGGCGAAGAAGATCGCCGCGACCGACGGCGTGACCGACAGCAGCCCCCTGCGCCGTGCCGTCTCCCGGATCGACGGCTCCAACGAGGTGCTGACCGGCGTCAACGGCTCCGCGATCGGCGCACTGACCCATCTGGAGATGGAGCAGGGCACCTTCGAGGTGAGCGGCTCCCGGGTCACCGTGGACGAGGACACCGCCAAGTCGCACGGCTGGAAGGCCGGGTCGGTCTTCACCGTGCGCTACGAGGACGGCAAGCGGCAGAAGCTGACGGTCGCCGGTGTCTACAAGGGCAACGAGATGTTCAAGGAGATCCTGGTCGACAACAAGGCCCTCACTCCGCACCTGCCCCACCCGACCGACAGCGACGTCATGGTCAAGACCGCGGGCGGCGCCTCCAGCGCCACCAAGGACAGGCTCGTCAAGGCTCTCGACTCCAACCCTGCCATCAGGGTCCAGGACAAGCAGGACATCTCCAACGCCATCGCGAAGATCTTCACGACGATGCTGAACATGCTCTACGGCCTGCTCGGCATGGCGGTGATCGTCGCGGTCCTCGGAGTCATCAACACCCTGGCCATGTCGGTCTTCGAGCGCTCCCAGGAGATCGGCATGCTCCGCGCGATCGGCCTGGACCGCAAGGCGGTCAAGCGGATGGTCCGGCTGGAATCCCTGGTGATCTCCCTGTTCGGCGGCGTGCTCGGCGTCGGCCTGGGCGTGTTCTTCGGCTGGGCGGCCGGGCAGCTGCTGGGCACGAAGATGCCGACGTACGAACTGGTCCTGCCCTGGGGCCGGATGGCGGTCTTCCTGCTGCTGGCGGGCGCGGTCGGCGTCCTGGCCGCCCTGTGGCCGGCCCGGCGCGCGGCCAGGCTCAACATGCTGACGGCGATCAAGGCCGAGTAGCCGTACGGCAGTGCGAGGGGCCCCGTTCCGTCACCGGAGCGGGGCCCCTCGCCGTGTCAGGCGTGCCAGGTGCGGGTGCGCAGCCGCAGCCCGGAAGAACCCGACTCCGGAGTGCGGACGGCCAGGACCTGGTTGACGCCGATGCGGTTGCGTTCGAAGGCCAGCGCGCAGGCGGCCATGTACAGCCGCCAGACACGGGCCCGGCCGGGGCTGGTGAGCCGGACCGCGCGGGCCCAGTCCGCCTCCAGGTTGGCGACCCACTGCCGCAGGGTGCGGGCGTAGTGCTCGCGGATCGACTCCACGTCCCGCACCTCGAACCCGGCGCGCTCCAGCTGGGTGACCGTGGTGCCTACGGGTGCGAGCTCACCGTCGGGGAAGACGTAGGCGTCGATGAACGCGTCCACCTCGTACGCCGATTCGTCGCGCTGCGGACGGCGGGCGATCTGGTGGTTGAGCAGCCGTCCGCCCGGCTTGAGCAGCGTGTACAGCTGGTTGGCGTACTCCAGATAGCGTTCGGCGCCGACGTGTTCGGCCATGCCGATGGAGGAGATGGCGTCGAAGGGCCCGTCCGTCACGTCCCGGTAGTCCTGGACGCGGATCTCCACCCGGTCGGCCAGTCCCTCGTCGGCGACCCGCTTACGGGCGTAGGCGGCCTGTTCCTGGGAAAGGGTGATCCCGACGACGCTCACGCCGTGCTCGCGGGCCGCGTGGATGGCCATCGAGCCCCAGCCGCAGCCGACGTCCAGCAGCCGCTGACCCTCCTTCAGGCCGAGCTTGGCGCAGATGAGTTCGAGCTTGTCGCGCTGGGCGGACTCAAGCGAGCCGCCGTCCTCCCAGTATGCGCAGGAGTACACCATGGACGGGCCCAGGACGAGCTCGTAGAAGTCGTTGCCGACGTCGTAGTGGTGGCTGATGGCCCGCTTGTCGGTGTGCCGGCTGTGCAGATGCCTGCGGGGCCTGCGCACCTCCTCGCGCGGCGGGGCGGGCGGGAACGGGAGGCCGACGAGCTTGAGCAGGTCGCGGGCGGCGGCGCGTACGTCCGGGTCGCGCAGGGCCTGGAGGAGGGTCCTGGAGTCCTCCCCGCGCTCCCACACCAGGGCCGCCATCGCGTCGAGGGCGGTGTACAGGTCGCCCTCGATGTCCAGGTCACCGGCGACCCAGGCGCGGGCGAGGCCGAGTTCACCCGGTTTGAACAGCATCCGGCGCAGGGCGCGGCGGTTGCGCACGACCAGCGCCGGCGCGTCCGGCGGCCCGGCCTGCGATCCGTCCCAGGCCCGCAGCCGGAGCGGCAGCGGTGTTCCCAGTACCTGCTCGGCAAGACTCCTCAGCCGCGACGCGGCGTCCGCCATGGCACACCTCCAAGACGAGATCCCGGATGCCGGTTACCACGTAAACGACGTCGGCCACTCCCCGTAATCCCGCAATCGGCCTACCAAGTACCCCCGATCACCCCCGAAAACGCCGGAAGACCTCCCGCACCACGGATGGCGGGAGGTCTTCCGGTCGGTTCAGCGACCGTCGGAGGTCAGGAGGCCTTGGCCTTCTCCTCGGTCTTCGCGGCGGCGACCGGCGCCGGCTTGGCGGCCTCGTAGAACTCCTCGCGGGGGTTCTCCATGGCGCCGAGGGAGACGACCTCGCGCTTGAGGAACATGCTCAGGGTCCAGTCGGCGAAGACGCGGATCTTGCGGTTCCAGGTCGGCATCGCCAGACCGTGGTAGCCACGGTGCATGTACCAGGCGAGGCGGCCCTTGAGCTTGATCTTCATCTTGCCCATGACGATCATCGCCACGCCCTTGTGCAGGCCGAGACCGGCGACCGCACCCTTGTTGGCGTGCTCGTACTCCTTCTGCGGGAAGCCCCGCATACCGGAGACCACGTTGTCGCCGAGGACCCGGGCCTGGCGCAGCGCGTGCTGGGCGTTGGGCGGGCACCAGGCGTTCTCGTTGCCCGCCTTGCGGCCGACGAGGTCCGGGACCTGTGCGTTGTCACCGGCGGCCCAGATGTAGTCCGTGCCCTTGACCTGGAGGGTCGGCTCGCAGTCGACGTGGCCGCGCGGGCCGAGGGGCAGACCGAAGCGGGCGAGGGCCGGGTTCGGCTTGACGCCGGCGGTCCACACGATGGTGTTGGAGTCGACCTCCAGGCCGTTCTTCAGCACCACGTGGCCGTCGACGCAGGAGTCCATCGAGGTGGAGAGGTAGATCTCCACGCCCCGGCTCTCCAGGTGCTCCTTGCCGTACTGGCCGAGCTTGGGACCCACCTCGGGGAGGATCTTGTCGGCGGCGTCGACCAGGATGAAGCGCATGTCCTCGCGGGACACGTTCTTGTAGTACTTGGCCGCGTCCCGGGCCATGTCCTCGACCTCGCCGATGGTCTCCGCGCCCGCGAAGCCACCGCCGATGAAGACGAAGGTGAGCGCCTTGCGGCGGATCTCCTCGTCGGTCGTGGAGTCGGCCTTGTCCAGCTGCTCCAGGACGTGGTTGCGCAGGCCGATGGACTCCTCGATGCCCTTCATGCCGATGCCCTGCTCGGCGAGGCCGGGGATCGGGAAGGTGCGGGAGACCGCGCCCATGGCGATGACGAGGTAGTCGAAGGGCAGCTCGTACGCCTCGCCCACCAGCGGGGCGATCGTGGCGACCTTGCGGTCCTGGTCGATGGTGGTGACCCGGCCGGTGAGGACCTCCGCCTTCGGCAGCACGCGTCGCAGCGGGACGACGACGTGGCGAGGGGAGATGCTGCCGGCGGCGGCTTCGGGGAGGAAGGGCTGGTAGGTCATGTACGACCGGGGGTCGACGACCGTGACGGTCGCCTCTCCGAAGCGCATCTTCTTGAGGATGCGCCGAGCTGCGTACAGGCCTACGTACCCACCGCCTACTACGAGGATCCTGGGACGCTCCGTGGTGCTCATGGCATCGAGTATCCACCCGCCCCTTGAGCGGTGCTCGTGCGCCCCTTCACAAGGTCCTACAGGGCCTGTGCTAAACTCCGCGACCCGCGTGACGCAGGTCATGCCGGAGAAGGGGAACCCACGGGCGGTCTGACCCGTTGTCAAGGCCGCGTGAGCTGCCTCTCTGCCCCGGCGGCCGTCGCGTGAGGCGCCCGGGAGAGCCCCCGCGAACACCCTCCCGGAACACCCTCGCACCACTCGGCTGAGCACGCTCAAGGGCCCGCTGAGCCCCCGAAAGGGCCAAGCGGAGGCTTCTGATCCCCCGCCGGGACCGATTTCCTTGTGAAGAACTTCACGAACTTTTCCGACGGCGTGTCACCGGAACCCTCGAACAGCCCGCTCACACGTTATCCAACCTGCTCAACGGAGGCTACTGGTGAGTAGCAAAGGGGCGGGAAAGAGACCCTCACGCCCCCTGCGAGGCTCATGCGAGGGACCAGGCGATCCCGTCCAGGATGTCGTGCTCGCTCACCACGACCTCCTCGGCACCGATGCGTTCCATGATCGCGAGCAGGACGAGGGCGCCCGCGGCGATGACGTCGACCCGGCCCGGATGCAGGGACGGCACCGCGGCGCGCTCGGCGTGCGTGGAGCGCAGCAGCCACTCGGTGATCTCGCGGACGCGGTCGTGCGAGACCCGGGAGTGGTGGATGCGCGCGGAGTCGTACTCGGGCAGCTCCTGGGCGATGGCCGAGACGGTGGTGACGGACCCGGCGAGGCCCACCAGCGTGTGCGCCTCGCGCAGCGGCACCGTCTGCTCCGCGAGGTCCAGGGCGGCCTCGACGTCGGCCCTTATGGCCGCGATCTGCTCCTCGGTGGGCGGGTCGGAGACCTCGCCGCCGTGCACCAGATGCCGCTCGGTCATCCGCACACAGCCGACGTCCACGGACCGCGCGGCCCGGACGTGTTCGTTCCCCACGACGAACTCCGTGGAGCCGCCGCCGATGTCCACGACGAGATACGGCTGGGTGAGGTCGGCCCGGCCGGTCAGCTCCTTCGTGGCGCCGGTGAAGGAGAACTCGGCCTCCTGGTCGCCCGTGATCACCTCCGGCTCGACCCCGAGGATGTCCAGCACGCCCCGCACGAACTCGTCGCGGTTCTCGGCGTCCCGGGAGGCGGAGGTGGCGACGAAGCGGAGCTTCTCTGCGCCGTGCTCCTTGATGATCGCGGCGTACTCGCGGCACGCGGCGAAGGTCCGCTCCAGCGCCTCCGGCGCGAGCCGCCCGGTGCGGTCGACGCCCTGGCCGAGCCGCACGATCGTCATCCGGCGGTCCAGATCGACCAGTTCACCAGTCGTGGGGTCGGCGTCGGCGACGAGCAGCCGGATGGAGTTGGTGCCGCAGTCGATGGCGGCGACGCGGGTCACTTCTCGTCCTCCTCGGTGGGGAGCGGCTCGGTGCCTTCGCCGAGCGTCACGCACGCGCCCTTGCGCCACCACTCCGGCAGCATCGCCAGGGCCTCGTCGCCGAGCGGGTTCACGCCCGGCCCCGCGGCCAGCGAGTGGGCCACCAGGACGTGCAGGCACTTGACCCGGTCCGGCATGCCGCCCGCGCTCGGGAAGCCCGTCAGCTCCTCGATCTCGTCCCGGCGCCGGATGTAGTCCTCGTGCGCGGCCCGGTAGGCGGCGGCCAGCTCCGGGTCGGTCCCCAGCCGCTCCGTCATCTCCTTCATCACGCCGTTCGCCTCCAGCGTGCCGATGGCGGAGGACGCCTTCGGGCACGTCAGGTAGTACAGCGTCGGGAAGGGCGTGCCGTCGGGCAGCCGCGGCGCCGTCTCCACGACGTCCGGCTGACCGCAGGGGCAGCGGTGCGCGATGGCCCGCAGACCCCGCGGCGGACGGCCGAGCTGCTGCTTGAAGGCCGCTACGTCCGCGGCGGTGGGCTCGGTGCGCGGGGTGGGCGGCGGAGGCGTTTCCATGACTGCTTTCAGATCGGCTTTCTGTCGGTTCACTGGTCCGAGGCGTCGGACTTGTCGATTCCGTCCCAGACGTTGGCGTACCAGGGACGCTGGGCGGCCCTCAGATCGGCGCGGGACTGCCGGGCGGCGCCCGGCTCGACGATCACGTACCCGGTCTCCCCCGGCATCACATAGTGCAGCCGGCGCCGGATCTGCTGCTCGGCGTAGGCGTCGTCCTGCCAGCGTGCCTTGAGGTCGCGCAGCTGCTCCACGCGCTCACGGGCCTGCTCCTGCTGCCGCTGGAGGTCGGAGATCTGCGCGCGCTGGGAGACGTACTGGCGCATCGGATAGGCGAGCGCGACGATGATCGAGCACAGCACCAGCGCGAGAAGGGCCGCGCGGCCGGTGAGCCGGGAGCGGCGGGCCTGTCGCTTGGTCTGGGAGCGGTAGACCCGGGCCGCCGTCTGCTCGCCGAGCAGCCGCAGCCGGGTCGCGGTGGAGAACCGGTCCCGGTCCTTCACGGCCATGATCCCCGCCTCCCGTCCATCCCGTTGGTCCCGTACACACGCGCGTACGTCCCCGGACACGGTACGGGACCGGGTACGGGGACGTACGTACGACTGGCTAAGCCTTACGCCAGGTTGGCTCAGCCCTTGAAGCGGGGGAAGGCGCTACGGCCGGCGTACACCGCGGCGTCGTCGAGGATCTCCTCGATGCGCAGCAGCTGGTTGTACTTGGCGACGCGCTCGGAGCGGGCCGGGGCGCCGGTCTTGATCTGGCCGCAGTTGGTGGCGACGGCGAGGTCGGCGATGGTGACGTCCTCGGTCTCGCCGGAGCGGTGCGACATCATGCACTTGAAGCCGTTGCGCTGGGCCAGCTCGACGGCGTCCAGGGTCTCGGTCAGCGAACCGATCTGGTTGACCTTGACCAGCAGGGCGTTGGCGGTGCCCTCCTCGATGCCGCGGGCGAGGCGCTCGGGGTTGGTGACGAACAGGTCGTCGCCGACGAGCTGGACCTTGTCGCCGAGCTTGTCGGTGATGACCTTCCAGCCGGCCCAGTCGTCCTCGAACAGCGGGTCCTCGATGGAGACGAGCGGGTAGGCCTCGACGAGCTCCTCGTAGTACTCCGTCATCTCGGCGGCGGAGCGCTCCTTGCCCTCGAAGAGGTACTTGCCGTCCTTGTAGAACTCGGAGGCGGCGACGTCGAGCGCGAGGGCGATCTGCTGGCCGGGGATGTAACCGGCCTCCTTGATGGCCTCAAGGATGAGGTCGAGCGCGGCGCGGTTGGACTCCAGGTTCGGGGCGAAGCCGCCCTCGTCGCCGAGGCCGGTGGCCAGGCCCTTGCTCTTCAGGACCTTCTTCAGCGTGTGGTAGACCTCGGCACCCCAGCGCAGGGCCTCGGAGAAGGACTCCGCGCCGATCGGGGCGATCATGAACTCCTGGATGTCCACGTTGGAGTCGGCGTGCGAGCCGCCGTTCAGGATGTTCATCATCGGCACCGGCAGCAGGTGCGCGTTCGGGCCGCCCAGGTAGCGGAACAGCGGCAGGTCGCTGGCCTCGGAGGCGGCGTGGGCGACGGCGAGGGAGACGCCGAGGATGGCGTTGGCGCCGAGGGAGCCCTTGTTGTCGGTGGCGTCCAGGTCGAACATGGCCTGGTCGATCAGGCGCTGCTCGGTGGCGTCGTAGCCGACCAGCTCCGGGCCGATCTGCTCGATGACGGCGAGGACGGCCTTCTCGACACCCTTGCCCTGGTAGCGGTTCGGGTCACCGTCGCGCAGCTCGATGGCCTCGAAGGCACCGGTCGAGGCGCCGGACGGGACGGCGGCACGACCCGTGCTGCCGTCGTCGAGGCCGACCTCGACCTCGACCGTGGGGTTGCCTCGGGAGTCCAGGATTTCCCGGGCTACGACGACGTCGATGGACGGCACGAGCATCTCCTTCTTGGATGTGACGCTGGAAGTGCGGGGCTGTCTGCCTTACGGCTGTGCCTTGCGACTAGAGCCTAACCGTCCCGGGGCTGTCGGCCACCGACCGACCGCCCCGTGGACGGGGAGGGACATGCAGACGGTACTCATTGTTCATGAGCGGAACAAAGGGGGGTGGGGGTGAAGAACGGGGAAACGGGAGGGGAAACAGGAGCGGACATGAAAACCCCGCCCCGGCGCGTACGGGGGAACACGCGCCGGGGCGGGGAGCCCGTGGGGACGGGGGTGGCCCTCACGGGGGCTTCAGTGTGGGGGGAGGGGTTGTGAGAGCACTGTGCGTCCGGCCGGAGCCGGATGTCACTTCAGGTGCAGCTGCTGACCCGGGTAGATGAGGTCCGCGTCCTGGACGATGTCCTTGTTCAGCTTGAACAGCTTCTGCCAGCCGCCGGCGACGTGGTGCTTCTCGGCGATGGCGCTGAGGGTGTCACCCTTGACGACCTTGTACTCGCCGTCGCCCTTCTTGACCGTCTTGCCGGTCGGGGTGGTGACGGTCTTGCTCGCCGAGGGCGCGGTGCGCGTGGTGGAGCGGGTGGCGGCCTGCTGGTCGGTGGAGCGGGTGGCGGTGCCGCTGCTCGTGCTCGGCGCGGTCGTCTTCGACGAGGTGGTGGGGGCGGAGCCGTTGTACGCGGCGGAGGACAGGCCCGTGCCGCAGACCGGCCAGGCGCCCTTGCCCTGGCCCGCGAGGACCTTCTCGGCGACGGCTATCTGCTGCGCCTTGGTGGCGAGGTCGGCGCGCGCGGCGTAGGCGGTGCCGCCGTACGCGGCCCAGGTGGAGTTGGTGAACTGCAGGCCGCCGTAGAAGCCGTTGCCGGTGTTGATGGACCAGTTGCCGCCCGACTCGCACTGGGCGACCGCGTCCCACTCGGAGGCGGTGGCGGCGGAGGCGTTGCCGGCCGCCATCAGCGGGGCGGCGACAGCGGCACCGGTGACACCGGCGAGCGCGACGACACGGACGGCCTTGGACGGGCGACGGTGCTTGCCCTTGCCGGAAAACAGCATGGATCGATCCCCTCACCGACGCCTGCGAGGTGAGCTGTCGGGTTCGGGCCGGTTGAGTTGCCCGGTCGCACGCCCGCTGTCGCGGGCCTGCGGCTTCACCCCAAGCCGGTGCCGGCAGCCTCAACTGCCGGTTCCGGCGCCTACCTTGGGTCCCCCGCTCCTGCCTACGGCGCATGACGCGACGACTGTTCCCGGACGACCGCTGGCAGGATTCGGCGTTGCGGCTGCCGGGGCTCGTGGTGACGAGCGGTCCTGACCGTAGACACGGGATCGACGGAATTTCAAAGACGATCAGGGCTTCTGAGACTCATCCCACACTTTCGCCAAACCGGACATTTAGCTATCAATCAGGGCGTCAAATCCCCCTGCTACGCGTCCGTTTCGTGACGCACTTCCAGGGTCTGACCGGCGGTGATGTGGTTCGGGTCGGCGCCGACGACGCTCTTGTTGTCGTCGTAGAGCGCATGCCATCCGCCGTGGACGCCAAGGGAGTCGGCGATGGAGGCGAGGGTGTCACCCTCGTGGACGGTGTAGGTGTCCGGCTGGGGGTTCGCGTGACGGCCGGAGGGCTGGCCATTCTGACCGTTTGTGAGGCTTTCGTCCGCACTGTCGCCACGGTGACGTCCGCCACTGCTGAGGGCTCCGGTGTCGACGAGACTCCAAGAACCGACACTCTGCTGGGAATTGTCCGACTCGTCGGTCCCGGGGGTGGTCGCGGGCGAGCTGTCACTCCCCGGCGAGTTCCCGCCAGCAGGGGAGCCGCTGGAACCGGCGGAACCGGTCGAACCCGAGGAACCGGATGTACCCGCCTTGTCGGTCTTGTCCGACTTGGGGCTGCCACTCTCGGTGGAGCCACCGCCCGCACCCTGCGCCTTGCCGGCCCCGCCGCCCTGCACCGGGGCCGTCGAGGTGCTGGAACCCGGCGAAGAGTCCGTACCGGAGCCGGACTTCGAACCGGACTGGGACCCCGAGCCGGAGCCGGAACCGGCACCAGAAGAGGATGAATCCGACAGACCGGACGAGTCGGAGCTGTCGGCCGATCCGGAGCCGCCGCCCGACCCCGCGCTGCTGCCGGAGCCCCCGACGCCCGTGTCGACGTCGACCGAACCCGAGTTGGAGGTCAGCCCGGCGGTCAGCGCGCACATGGTCCACGGCTTGGTGCCCTGGTCGGCGAGGATCTTCTCGGCGACGGCGATCTGCTGGGAGCGGCTGGCCTGGTCGGCGCTCGTGGCGTACTGCGTGCCGCCGTACTTGTCCCAGTCGTCCTGCGATATCTGCAGGCCGCCGTAGTACCCGTTGCCGGTGTCCGCGCTCCAGGAACCTCCACTCTCGCACTCGGCGACCTTGTCCCACGTGGTGCCGTCGGCGGCGCTGGCGCTCGCGGCGCCGAGCAGCGGGATGGCGATGGCGGAGCCGGTCACTCCGGCTGCGACGAGGAGGGCCGGAGCCTGACGGGGGCGACGGTGACGACCGTTCCCGGTGAGCATGCGGAAACCTTTCGTGCGACAGCAGGGCCGGCGCGGCGGGTGATGCCTGTCGCCACGCTGATGGGTGAACGTATCGGCAGACGATCACTAGTCACAAGTTAATGCCGCGCAGATCACGTGAAGATCACAGAGTTGAAGGTTCGTCATCTCTTCCTCACGCGTCCTCACGCCACGCCCGACGCTCCGGTTCCGTCCGCTTTGTCACCCGTCTTCGTCACCCGTCGGGAACGGCGGCGCCTCACGCCCGGCGCGCGAGGCGGCCGCGACCATGGACTCGACATGGCCCCGGGGGGCTTCCCACCCAGGAGGAGACGATGGTGCTGCACACCCGGCTGCCCGGTGAGTCCGCGGACTACCTCGCCGCCCGCGAGGAACTCCGCCACGCCGAGATCGAGCTCATGCGTCACCGCGAGAAGGTCGCGGCCCTGCGCAGGGCGCTTCCGCAGGGCGCCGGCGTCGACGACTACGTCTTTCTCGAAGGCCCCGCCGACCTCCATGCCGGCGACACCCCCGTCCGCGAGGTCAGGCTGAGCGAACTGTTCACCGGCCCCGGCCGGCCGTTGATCGTCTACCACCTCATGTACGGCAAACGGCAGACCGACCCGTGCCCGATGTGCACCCTGTGGATCGACGGCTTCAACGGCGTCGCCCACCACGTCGCCCGGAACGCCGACCTCGTCGTCGTCGCTGCCGCCGACCCGCCCGTCCTGCGGCAGCACGCCCGCAGCCGCGACTGGTCCCGGCTGCGTCTGCTGAGCGCCGGGGACAGCACCTTCAAGTACGACCTGGGCAGCGAGGACGAGGACGGGGTGCAGGACTCCACCGTCTCCGTCTTCACCCGGGACCCGGACGGCACGGTCCGCCACTTCTACTCCGCCCACCCCCGTATGGCCGAGGACATCGACCAGCGCGGCCTCGACCTCCTCAACCCCGTCTGGCACCTCCTCGACCTGACGCCGGGCGGCCGTGGCGACTGGTTCGCGGGACTGGACTACTGACGGCCGCCGGCTCCCGCGCAGCCCGCGCTACCGGCCGGCCGGCGTGAACTCCACGGGCAGTGTGCGCAGGCCCCGCATGATGAGCCCGCCGCGCCGGCGCAGGTCGGCCGGATCGGCGGCGAGGCGCAGATCGGGCAGCCGGGTGAGCAGCGTGGCGAGCGCGCTCTGCCCCTCCAGGCGGGCGAGCGGCGCGCCGAGGCAGTAGTGGATGCCGTGGCCGTAGCCGAGGTGCTGGTTGTCCCGGCGGGAGAGGTCCAGCGCATCCGGGTCGGCGAACCGCTCCGGGTCCCGGTCGGCCGCGGCGAGCACCACGAGCACCGGGTCGCCGGGCGCGATGTCCTGCCCCCCGACGGTGAGCGGCTCGGTGGCGAACCGCCAGGTGGCCAGCTCCACCGGGCCGTCGTAGCGCAGGAGTTCCTCGACCCCGGTCTCCAGCAGGTCCCGCTCCCCGCGTGCCAGGGAGTCCTGCAGCCGCCGGCGCTGCTCGGGGTGGGTGAGCAGCGCGTAGGTGCCGTTGCCGATCAGGTTCACGGTCGTCTCGAAACCGGCGAACAGCAGGATGAACGCCATCGCGGCGGCCTCGTTCTCCGTGAGGTGCTCACCGTGGTCGGAGGCACGGATGAGACCGGAGATCAGGTCCTCGCCGGGCGCGGGCTCGGCGGGCAGCGCCTCGCGCTTCTTGTGGATCAGCTCGGCGAGGTAGCCGCGCATCTTCTTGACGGACCGCGCGACACCTCCCCTGGGCCCTCCGCCGTGCCGGATCATCATCCCCGCCCAGTCCCGGAAGTCGTCCTGGTCCTCGCGCGGGACGCCGAGCATGTCGCAGATGGCGTAGATGGGCAGCGGGAAGGCGAACTCGTGGATGAGGTCGGCCGAGCCCCTTTCCGCGAACTGGTCGATGAGCCGGTCGGTCAGCTCCTGCACCTGGGGCGCGAACTCGGCCACGCGCCGGGGCGTGAACGCCTTGCTGACCAGCCGACGCAGCCGGGTGTGGTCCGGCGGGTCGATGTTCAGCAGATGCGTCATCAACTCGGCCTTGCGCTCGCCGGGGATACCGGTCTTCCCCTTGGCGTGCGCAGGCTCGTCGTGATGCGCCGGGTTCTTGCTCAGCCGCTGGTCGGCGAGGGCCTGCTTGGCATCGCCGTACCGGGTGACCAGCCAGGCCTCGACCCCACTGGGCAACCGCGTCCGGTGCACCGGCGCGTGCTCCCGCAGCCAGGCGTAGGCCGGGTACGGATCGGCCGCGAACTCCCAGGTGAACAGCTCGGGGGCGGAGGCAGCGCCTTCGGCGTGGGCTGCGGCTGAGCCCTCGGCCGCAGCCCCCTCGGCCGCAGCCCCCTCGGCCGCGGGGCCCTCGGCGGAGGCGGCGGCCGGGTCGGCGGTGGAGGCTGCATCGGCGGTGGAGCCCTCGACTGAGCCGTCGGCGGAAGCTGCCGCCGAGGGGGCGTTGCGGCCCTCGGCGGAGTCGGCGGCTGAGCCCTCGGCGGACGCTGCTGCAGGGTCGGCGGCCGAGGCCAGGGAGGCGGGGGCGGTCGAGGGATCGTGCTGGTCGGTCACCCCTCGACGGTATCCGGATCCGGGTGGGCCTCCGCGTCCTGGTGGTCCACGTCGGCCGCGCGTATCGCCTCGGGTGCCACTCCCTCCGCCTGCCGTATCGCGTCCCGGTACGCCCGCGCCGCCGCCCGCAGGGCCGCCTCCGGGTCCACGCCCTCCGCGTCGGCGCGGGCGGCCAGCGCGAGGAGTTCGTAGCCGATGCCCTGTCCCTGGGGCAGCGGGACCTCCAGGCCGGCCGTGCGGGCGCGGGAGGTGAGTTTGGCGGCGAGGGCCAGGCCGGGCTGGCCGAGCGGGACGCCCTCCGTGACCGAGGTGCGGCGCTTCTCCTCGGCCTTGGTGCGCAGCCAGTGCTCCTTGACGTCCTCCGGGGTCTCGGCCTTCTCGTCGCCGAAGACGTGCGGATGGCGGTGGATGAGCTTGGCGACGATGCCGCCCGCCACGTCGTCGACCGAGAACGGTGTGTCCGGGTGCTCCTCGGCGATCCGGGAGTGGAAGACGACCTGGAGGAGGACGTCGCCCAGCTCCTCGCGCAGCTCCTCCCGGTCACCGGCCTCGATCGCCTCGACCAGCTCGTAGGCCTCCTCGATGCCGTACTTGGCGAGGCCCTCGTGCGTCTGCCGGGAGGACCAGGGGCACTCGGCCCGGATCCGGTCCATGACCTGCACCAGGTCCAGCAGGCGGGCGCCGGGCAGGTCGTAGGAGGCGGGCAGCAGCTCCAGCTCCGGCATGGTGATCCGGCCGGAGCCGGCCAGCCGGGCCAGGCCGTCGGTGAGCGCGGGCTCGCCCTCGGCCGTGGCCACGACCACCACCGTCCGCCCGTCGGCGCAGGCGTCCACCAGCTCCTGTGCGGTGGGGGCCGCCTCGGCCACCGTTATGCCGGCCTCGCGCAGATACGGCAGCTGCGGATGCGCGCCGTCCGCGCACAGCACGGCGTCGGCGGCGTGCAGGGCCTGCCAGGCGGGCCAGGACAGCAGGCCGGGGGCGACGCGGTGGCTGGTGGTGAGCAGGACGATACGGCCGGGGTCGGCCGCGGGGGCGAGGTCGGAGCTGGATGCGTTCACGATCCGAACGTAACCCACGGCGGGAGAGAGCGGATTTGGTTATCCACAGGCCAGGGAGATTCTGTGATCGTATGACCGAGGCCTGCGCCCGAGGCGGTCTGCCGTACCGTTCCGGCACCCGCCCCGGCGCCGCGTTCCGGCACCCGCCCCGGCGCCGCATTCCGGCCCTCGCTACGCGATCGCCTGCTACGCGATCGCCGGCGCTCCGCCCGCCGCGCTGGTCGTGACCTCCCGCACCCACGGTGTCTTCGCGTCCACCCGGCTGCTCTTCTGCACGTCCCAGGTGCCGTAGCGCGGGTTGAGGTCGATGTGGAGTTCCTGGGAGGCCGTGGACAGCGCCTTCCAGAACGCGGGCTGGCTGGTGTCGGTGCCGAGCTTCGCCGCCAGCTTCTGCGCCTCCAGCTGGAGCCGGAGGTTGTCGTCGAGGCGGGCCGGGGCGATGCCGTACTTCTGGAGCCAGGCCGTCTCCAGGGCCTTGGCGCCCCCCGCCTGCTGTTCCAGGCCGGCCCGCATCTGCTCGACCTCGTTGCGGGTCACCGAGATGCTCTCGTCCTGCGCCGCCCGCTGCAGCACCTGGTCGAGGACCATGTTGTGCAGGGTGTCGCGGGTGAGGCTGCTGGTGGAGGCGAGGACCTGCTGGTACTGGGCCTCGTCCGGCACCGCGGCCCGCTGTGCCCTGCGAACCTCGTTGACCCGGCTCTCCAGCTGGCCGACGGTGATCCGCTGCCCGCCGACGACGGCCGCGGCGCCCGGATGTGCATCGTTTCCGCAGGCGGTCAGGAGGGGTGCCGCGGCGGCGATCGCGGCGGTGAGGACGAGCGCGGTGCGACGGCGGCGGTGCAAGGAAACCTCCAAGGGGAGATTGTGCGACGGTGCACAAAGTTCTTGCGGTGATCGATGGTAGGCAGTAGGAGAGCCGGGGCCAACCCATTCGACCAACGATTCACGCGCGCTTCGGGCACCGTCACGCCCGCCGCTCCCGCCACTGCGGACTCAGCCGGTGATGGCCACCGGCGCGTCCCAGGCGTCCCGGTCGACGGTGAGCGTGACGCCGCCGAACGTCTCCTTGCTGTTGACCAGGTACTGATGGCCGCGGCTGTGGTTGGTGAACTGGGTCGCGCCCCACGGCCAGTCCGTGGTCGTGGTGTTCTGCTTGTCCCACAGCGCGTACCAGAGGTTGCCCGGCAGATCCGTCTTGTCCGTGGCGGTCGCGATGGCCTTGGCGCTGGAGCTGCTGAAGCCGTAGTAGCCGGTGCGGTACGTCTTCGCCCGCAGCCCCTTGTCGAAGGCGCGCACATACGTCAGCACGGCGTCGTTGCACGCCTTGTTCGTGATGTCGTACGGCTCCATGTCGAGGTAGACCGGGCTGCCCGCCTTCATGCCGAGCGCGGAGGCCTTGGCGACGGCGTCGGCGGCGTCCTGGGTGCCGAGGGAGGCGGCCGTGGACGCGGTCAGCTTCTCCGGGTTGGAGCCGGACTGGCAGGGCGGCTGTGCGCCGACGTAGATCGGGATGAGCTTCCAGCCGATCGAGCTGACCGACTTCACCCAGGAGGCGGTGAGGTTGGGCTGGGCGCAGCCGCGGTTCTTACCGCCCACGTAGACGGCGGCGGCTCCGTAGAAGCCGGTGTGCCAGGCCTTCATCGCGGACAGCGAGGGCGCGGTGCAGGTGTCGAACGCGCGCCCCGTGAACGTCTTCTGCGCCGGCCACGTGGTGGCGGCCATGGAGGTCTGCGCGGCGATTCCGGCTCCGGTGACCACGGCGGCACCCGCCACCGCCCAGGTGATGTATCTGCGCTTCTTCGACTGCCGATGCCCGGCCATGAGCCCACCCCTTGCGTATGTCGCCTCTGCCTCACCTGGCAGAGCGAAGCGCAAGGTATCAACTGCTCCCGTCAGCCGCGCACCTGGCCCAGCCACTGGAGCGTGCGCCGGATCTCCAGGGCCATCGGATGGCCGGGGCCGTGCAGCCGCTCGACGTCCATCAGCAGCCGCGCGAGCGTGTCGTGGGCGGCCGGCCGGTCGCCGAGGGCGAGCAGGAGATGGCCGATGCGCCGGCGGACCTCGTGGGCGAGCTGCGGGTCGCCGGAGACGTACTGGTTCTCGTAGTACGGCAGCAGCGCGCGGTACTCGGCGAGCGCCGCCGCCGGATCGCCCAACTGCTCCAGGCACTGCGCGGCCTCGTAGCGGTAGCGCAGGGACTGCGGGTCGGCCTGGCCGGCCTCGGCGGCGCGTTCGGCGGCGAGCCGGCGCAGTTCGGGCAGCGCGCGCCGGTACTGGCCGTCGTCCATGAGCGTGGCCGCGTACTGCTTGCGCAGGGTGCGTACGACCGGGGAGTGCTCGCCGTGCTGTTCGGCGGCGGCGGGCAGGATCGCGCCCAGGATGTCCACGGCCTGGGTGATGCGCCCCTCCCCCAGCAGCCGCTTGACCTCGTCCACGGCCGCGGCGACGTCGGGCTTCCCGGCCGCAGGCGGCGCGGGTGCGACGGGGGCGGGCCGGGGCGCGGGGGTCCGCGCGCGGTCCGGCCAAGGGGCGTGCGGGCGCAGGAAGGGGCGTGTGGGGTCCAGGGGCGCCCCGGTGGGCGTCCCGCGCGCGGGCAGGAGCTGCGCCAGGTCCTCGTACACCTCCTGCGCGGAGGCCGGCCGGTGCTGCGGGTCCTTGGCGAGCAGCCGCAGGACGAGCGTCTCCAGCGCCTCGGGGACCTCGGGGCGGATACGGCGCACGGGCTGCGGGGGCTCGTACAGGTGCCGGTGCAGCACGCCGAGCGCCGTGGAGCCGGCGAACGGGACGTCGCCGCTGAGCAGTTCGTGCAGCAGCACACCGAGCGCGTACAGGTCGGTGTACGGGCCGACCGCGCCGCCCATCGCCTGCTCCGGCGCCATGTAGGCGGGCGAGCCGATGGGGGAGCCGGTGTGGGTCAGGCGGGTGGTGTCGGTGTCCATGACCGAGGCCACGCCCAGGTCGAGCACGGTGACCGTGCCGTCCTGCTTCACCATCACGTTGCGCGGCTTGAGGTCGCGGTGGACGATCGGCACGGCGTGCACGGCGCTCAGCACGGCGCACAGTTGCGCGGCCACCGCGACCGCCCACTGCCACGGGTACGGGTCGTGCTCGGCGAGATGGTCGGACAGGTCGGCGCCGTCGACGTACTGCATGACGAGGAACAGCTCCTCGCCCTCGCTGCCCGCGTCGTGCACGGTGACCAGACCGGGGTGATCGACCTGTGCGGTCACCCGGCACTCGCGCAGGAACCGGCGGCGCAGCTCGTCCGCTTCGTGGCCCGCCACCTTGTCGGGGCGCAGCAGCTTCACCGCCACGCGCCGGTCCAGCCGCCGGTCGTACGCCGTCCACACCTGGCCCATGCCGCCCTGCCCGATGAGCGTGGACAGTTCGTACCGGCCGGCGACGACACGTCCTGTCGCCACGCTCACCTTCCGCCCTCGTGGCTGCCGTGCCCGCCGTCGTGCCGGCCGTCGTGCTGGCGCAGGTAGTCGCTCAGCTCGTCCAGTTCGGCACGCACCTGTTCGATGTGGGAGGGCGCCGGGCGCTGGGGGGGTGCGGGGACGTGCGGCTGGGGCGCGGGGGTGTGCGGCATCGGGGGCAGGGCGTAGGGGAGTTGCGGCGTGCTCGGCCTGCTCGGAGCGGTGGTCACGGTGAACGGCGACGCGGGCCGCGGGTATCCGTAGCCCGGCACCGACGGCACCTGCCCGGCGTAGGCCTGACGGAGTCGGTGGAAGTGGCGTATGTCCGCGTAGAGGTAGTAGCCGGTGCAGGCGACGGCGTTCAGCAGCAGCATGCTCATGCCCAGGTTGCCGTTCGGCGAGCTGAAGTCGTCGGTGTGGTCGGTGCTGAAGAGTGCGAAGCAGATGCCGAGGACCACCACGGATCCACCGAAGAACCACCACTCGGCGGGCCTGCGGGACACGATCGCCGCGCGCAGCGGCGCCACCCACGCCAGGAATCCGATGCTGAGAAGCGCCACTGCCACGAAGATCACGCGCCACAGGACCAGCACCCAGGTCGAGGGTGGCTGCGGCGGAGGCGGCGCGTAGCCGTGGCCTTGCATGGCTGCTCCTGGAGGCCTGATGCGTGCGGACGTGTGTGCTGAGTCCGAGCGTATAGGCCGCCACGGACAGCCGGTTCCGGGTGTACCGAACCGTTGCCGTGCGCCGGGCCCTCAGTCCGGTGCCACCGTCCCGTCCGTCAGCCCGTCGTACATCCCGCGCACGAGGTGCTCCCCGAGCCGGCTCGCATGGCGCAGCGCCCGCTCGAACTCGTCGAGTGCGCGGAAGCGGGCGCCGTAGCGCCGTTGTTCGTCCAACGGGAGCCGGGGCAGTTGCAGACGGCGCACGTCCAGCCGGGTCGCGGTGGAGGCGTAGCTGCTGGCCTGCCGATTGTTGGCGGTACCGCGCAGGAAGCCGGCGAGGAACCATGGGTCGAGCGCCGTGCGATCGGGGCGCAGAAGCACGAGGTTGCGCCCCAGGGCGGCGCCCTCCGTCGTCTTGTCGATCACGCGCGCCACCGAGCCCCCGCCGAGCACCGGTACGACGACATCGCCCGGCTCGGTCAGCACGGCCTCCTCCTCGCTCTCCGGAAGCGCCCCGGAGGGTGCCGTTCCGGCGAGGACGTCGTGGTCGGTGAGCACGGGCACGCGCGCGTGGCCGCCGTTTCCGCCCGTGCGCATCACCAGCGCGCCCCCACGCGCGAGTTCACCGACGGTGGTGAGCGGCCAGCGCGCGCCCGACGCGGCGGCGGCCGGGGGCGGCGTGAGGTCGGCGGTCAGGCGCAGGGTCGCGCCGAGGCGCTCGCGGACCGCCGTGAGCTGCTCCGCGCCGTCGGCCACTGCGGCCGGCGGCAGATGGCGGGCGGGTGCGAGGTCGACGTCGTCGTCGAGGAGTTCGATGACCGGCACGGACCGCGCGAGCCCCGGCCGCTCCGCCAGCCGCCCGGCGCGCTCGAAGTCCCGCCAGGCGTCCAGGACGGCCTCGCGCACCGCCGCCCAGTCCGGACCGCCGCGCCCCTCGCTCGCGAACCTGCCCGTGTCCACGAGCAGCACCTCGGGCGCCGCGGGCGTCCGCTCGGGCCGGCGCAGCACCCACACGTGCAGCGGGATGTTGTACGGCGGCGCCGCTCCGACCGGCAGCGCGACCACGGCCCTGAGCGCCCCGCGGCGCAGCAGGTCGGCGCGGATCCGGCGCCCGGAGCGGCGGGACGCGGCGGCCGGCGGCATCAGCAGCACGGCCGCGCCACCGTCGGCCAGCCGGGCCAGCGCGTGCTGCACCCAGGCCAGTTCGGACTCGGTGCGGGCCGGGAAGCCGTACTCCCAGCGGGGGTCGTAGGCGAGCTCGTCGTGACCCCAGTTCCGCTCGTTGAACGGCGGGTGGCACAGCACCGCGTCGGCGCGCAGCTCCGGGTAGGCGTCGGCGCGCAGGGTGTCCCCGGCGGCACCGCGCACGCCGGCGCGGGAGTGCAGCGCGAGCCTCAGGGCGGTCAGCGCGGCCAGCTCGGGGACGCCGTCCTGGGCGTACAGCTCCTGGTCGGGGCGGGCGTCCACGGCGCGCAGCAGTGCACCGGTGCCGCAGGCCGGGTCCAGGACGGTACGGGCGGGACCGGCGAGGTCGGCCATGAGTCCGGCCAGGTCGGCCGGGGTGAGCGTGTACTGGCGGGGGTTGGCGTCCAGGTGCCGCCCCACCAGGAACTCGAAGGCCTGCCGCGCCCCCACCTCGGCGGCCAGCTCCGCGGCGCCCCGGAGGAGGGGGACGGAGGAGAGGAGCTGGGGGCCGGTGGGGGGGTGCAGGGCGGGGGTTGGGTGCGTGGGGGCGGGGGTTGGGTGCGCGGAGGCGGGGGTGGGGGTGGGGCTTGGGGTGGGGGTCGCGTGTGGGGCTTGCGGGGCCGGCGCGCTGTGAACCGTCGGCGGGGTGTTCACAGGCTGCCCCGCTCGTGAAGGGTTCACAGCGGGCTGGGTGAGTGCGGGGTTCACACCATCGGGTACGGCCGCCGCGTGCGCACCGGGGCCTGTGGTTGCCACGTTCGCACCGCGGCCTGTGGTTGCCGCGTCCGCAGCGGGCGCCGCGGAAGGCGCGTTCACGCCGGAGGCGGCCGGCGCAGTGTCCGCATCCCGCGCCTCCCACGAGGTGTTCACACCCGGCGCGTCACCCGAGGTGTTCACGCCCGAACCGGCGCCCACCGAGTTCACAGCCGTCGCGGCGCTCGCGCCCGTGCCCCCGCGCCCGCCCTCGTGCGCTCCCCACTCCGGCGCCCCACCGAAGCGCGAGGTCAGCACCTGCTCCAGTGCGCCGGTCAGCACTGCGGCCAGGCGGGCGTCGGAGCCCGCGCTCGCGTCGAGCCAGACCGTGGGGCGCTCGTGGATCAGCAACAGGGCGCAGCCGGTGTGCACCAGGGCGGTCAGCGGACCCTCGGGGTGGCCGACGAGTTGTTGCCAGACGCGTTCCCGCAGGGGCACCTCGGCGAGTTTGCCCTGCTTGCGCAGCCAGGCCTCGACCTCGGCGAGCGCGAAGGACGGGCTGGTCTCGGTGCCGCCGACCGGCTTGGGGAAATCGGCGTGCCGACGGCGCCAGTTGCTGACGGCGGCGCGGCCCACTCCGGCGAGCCGGGCGATACCGGCCGCGGTCACCTCTGTCGCGTTCTCCTGCACGGCCCCGCTCCCCTCGTCCCGTGTGTGCGCCGAGCATACCGGCGTACACGGAAGCGATGCATTCACGGCCGTGTACGCGACCAGCATTGTGAACCATGTTGACTCGGTTCACAGGCTCTGCTCTTATTGACCCAGCGAACGAGCGGCCGCCGGAGGGGGAGGCCGCCACGTTGGGGAGGGAATTCGCCATGGGCATGAGGGCCAAGATCGCGCTGGGTGCCGTCGTGGGCGTCGTCGTCATCGGTGCCGTGTCCGCGAACGCCGGAAGCAACGGCAAGAGCAGCGACGGTTCCGGCGCGAGCGGCAAGGACTCGTCCGCCTCCGCCGAGCACCAGCCCGGCGGCAAGAAGGGCGAGAAGGGCTCGGGGGACGGCACGGCGGCCCCGAAGAAGGCCGCGATCGCCGGCGACGGCGACTTCCAGGTCGGCTCCGACGTGAAGCCGGGCACGTACCGCACCACCGGCAACACCGACGACATGTGCTACTGGGAGCGCGCCAAGGACGCCACCGGCAACACGGACTCGCTGCTGGCCAACGACAACGTCTCCGGCACGAGTTACGTGACGATCAAGGCCACCGACAAGATCTTCAAGTCCACTGGCTGCGCGGACTGGGAGGCCGTCGACCCGAAGGCGAAGGGCACGCCCGCCTCCTCGATGAAGGGCAACGGGGGGATGTTCAAGGTCGGCACGGACATCGCGCCCGGCACCTACCGGTCGACCGGCAACAAGGACGACTCCTGCTACTGGGAGCGCACCAAGGACGCCGAGCACGGCACGGACTCGGTCATCGCCAACGACAACGTCACCGGCACCGCCGTCGTGACCATCGCCCCCGGCGACGCCTACTTCAAGACCACCGGCTGCGGCGACTGGAAGAAGGCCTCCTGACCGGGACCCGCCGGTAACACCGCACGCCGTTCACACGCTCCATTCTCTGTTCTCCCTGTTCCACCCATCCTCTGAAGGATCGTCATGCGCCACTCGTCCCGTGTAGCCACGCTGCTTGCCGTCGCGGCACTCCCGCTGGCCCTCACCGCCTGCTCCTCCGGTTCCTCCGACGCGTCCGCCGGCACCACGGCGAGCGCCGCGCCGGCCAAGGCGAAGGACGTGAACGCCGGTCTCGTCACCGGTACGCGGCTGAAGAAGGCGCTGGCGCCCGCGTCGGCCTTCCCGGCCGGGCTCACCCCCGAGGCGGACGGCACCGCGGACAGCGGCGGCCAGCTCCTCCCGCAGTCCGGCAAGAGCGCCGGCACGCCGGACTGCACCCGGCTGGAGGGCACGTCCTGGATCCAGGTGACCGGCCTCAAGGGCGGCGTGTCGTTCGCGCAGAACGACTACGCGAACAAGGACAAGACCGAGGAAGTGGCCCAGGAGATCGACGAGTTCCAGGGCACGTCGGCGGCCGCGGTGATGAAGGATCTGCGGTCCGTCGCCGCCGAGTGCGCCGTGTTCACGGACACCGATGCCCACGCCAAGGTGAAGCTCGCGGGCCGGTCCGTGTCCGGACTCGGCGACGAGGCCTACACGATGACCCTGACCAGCGGCGCCTGGCAGAACGGCACCACGCTCATCGCGGTCCGTTCCGGCACCTCGGTGGTCACCGTGCTGTCCACGGCGGGCAGCGACAACGGCGCCGCGTCCGCACGGACGGTGACGACGCGGATCCTGGGCTCCCTGAAGGACCTCAAGACGGCCTGATCCAAGGGGCGCGTCCCCGTCCGTGTACCAACCGCGCGTGAGCCGCGGCCTCCGGGTCGCGGCTCACGCGTGCGCGCCTCAGAGCGCGTGCCGCATCCACACGTTCGGCTCGACGTACACGCCGTACCCGCGCTCCGCCTCGCAGCGCACCGGTACCAGGGCGCCGGGCACCTCGACGTCCCCCGTGGTGTCGAACGGCAGCCCCGTCCAGCGGCGCCAGTCCGCCAGCGGGGCGCCCACCGTCATGGAGGCGGGGGCGATCGAGTCGATGCGCGCGCCCGCGCGCGCGTGGACGCGCAGCCACGGGTCCTCCGGCAGCCCGTCGGGCCGCACACGGTGGGCGTACTCGGTGATCGGAGTGCGCGGTTCGCGGTGCTTTGCGCTGGGGCGGACGGGGGCGACGACCTCGCGGAAGCCGTGGGCGCGCGCGTTGTCCCGCATCGCCGCGAGCATGACGGCGGACAGGCCGCGACCCTGGGCGTGCGGGGCGATGGTGACGGAGATGGCGCTGACCGTGTCCGGGCGGGTGCCGCGGCGCAGGTCGGCGAAGGCCCAGAGCAGGACCTCGTCCCAGCCGCGCGCAGGCAGCGCGCCCCGGCCGTCGGCGTCGAGAGCGAAGGGCACGCTGAAGGCGTGGGCGACGATCTCGCCGTGCTGGTCCTCGGCGAACAGCACGTACTCGGGCAGTTCGGCGGGGATACGGCCGTAGCACGCGCCGCCCACGGGGTCGTTGGTCACGAACTCGGGCCATGTGTCGGCCATCTCGAACACCGCGCGCAGCCGGTCGGGCCGCTCGGCGATGCTGCTCACCTGGACGTTCATGACACCCACGGTAGGTGCCGGCCGCCCGGGGCGCGTACCGGTTTGTTCGCGCCGGCTCGCTCTTGTTCGCGCCGATTCACCGCGCCTTGAAGCGCTGCGGTGCCTCGGTCGGGTTGCCGCCGGCGGGGAGCTTCTGGTTCGGGCAGCCGGCGAGGACCTTCTTCATCGCGGCCTTCTCGGCTGCGGTGACCCACAGGCCGTACTTCTTCTTCACGGCGACCTGGGTGGCGACATAGGTGCAGCGGTACGCCCCGTTCGGCGGGAGCCAGGTGGCCGCGTCGCCGTCGCCCTTGCCGCGGTTGGTGCTCGCGTCGACCGCGATGAGGTTGAGGGGGTCGTTGGCCAGCGCTATGCGCTTGCCGGCGTCCCAGTACTTGGCGCCCTTCTGCCAGGCGTCGGAGAGCGGGACGACGTGGTCGATGTCGACCTGGCTGGCGCCGCGCCGGTAGGTGATCTCCTTGCCGGAGTAGGGGTCGGGTTCGAGCAGGCCGTAGGTGACCCGGCAGGTGCCGCCGGTGAACTTCACGTCCTTCAGATCGCGCTTGAGTATGTCGTCGCGGGTGTCGCAGGAGTTGGAGTCGGTGTCCGCCCAGGCCGTGCCGAACCGGGCACGGGAGTAACCGGTCTGCGGGGCCCGCCCCTTGACGGTCAGCGAGTCGACGGCGGCCATGACCGCGCCCCCGCCGCCGGACTGCTCGGGCCCGGAGGCCCCTGTGGTCTTGTCCTTGCTGCAGCCGGTCACGGCCGCCAGCAGCACCATCGCGGTGATCGCCCCGCCCCTCAGACGCGTCACGGTACGTCCCCCTCGCTCGGCCTGGTCCCCCTCGGTCACAGGCGGAATCGTTCCTTCCCTTACGTTAACCGCCCTGCGGCCGACTGCAGATGGGACCCGAAGGGGCGTTTCGGGGCAATCCGTGGCCCAGTTGGGGCATGCGGAGCCCGTCGGGGGGAGCGTGACGGCGGAACCTGTGCGCCCGGTCACTCCGCGCCCCCGGCGGCTTGACCTTGACGCCGGTGTCAGGGTCCGACGATCCCCGCATGAACATCGACAGCGCCCAGCAGCCCCGTACCGTCCTCGTCACCGGCGCCGGCACCGGCATCGGCCGGGCCACCGCGCGCGCGTTCGCCGCCGAGGGCGCCCGGGTCGTCGCCGTCGGCCGCCGCGCCGAGCCTTTGGCCGAGACCGCGGACGGGCACCCCGGCATCACCCCGCTGCCCGCCGACCTGACCGCGGAGGACGGCCCGGAGACCGTCGTACGGGCCGCACTGGAGCGGTACGGCCGGATCGACGTGCTGGTCAACAACGCGGGGGTGGTCACCACCGACTCCCTGCGCACCTACACCCCTACCTCGGTACGACCGCTGCTGGAGACCAACCTCCTGGCTCCGGTCCTGCTCACCCAGGCCGCGCTGCCGGCGCTGGAGGCCGCCCGCGGTGTGGTGGTGAACGTGACGACCTCGGTGGGCCAGCGCGCCTGGCCCGGCAACGCGCTGTACGCGGCGGGGAAGGCGGCACTGGAGACGCTAACCCGCAGCTGGGCGGTCGAACTGGCCCCGCTCGGTATCCGGGTCGTCGCCGTGGCTCCCGGCGCGATCGACACTCCGATCGCCGAGCACACCGGCCACACCCCGGAGCGGCGCGAGGCGATCCGCGCGTGGCAGCTCGCCCACACCCCGCTCGGCCGGATCGGCCGCCCCGAGGAGGTCGCCTGGGCGGTCACCCGGCTGGCCGCACCTCAGGCCTCGTTCGTCACGGGGGTCGTCCTGCCGGTGGACGGCGGGGCGGTGGTCGCCTGAGCGGCCGACGGTGGGAAGACGGGCGGTGGAGAGTGGACCATCGGCGCCCCCGGCCACCGCTGCCGCCTGTCAGGGTGTCCCGTCGCCGGCGTCCCGCAAGGCGGTCGCGAGCCGGTCGCGTATCGCTGTCTGGGCCGCTATGCGGGCGTCGAGGACCGCCAGCCGGTCCCGGGCGACCCGTATCCCCCGGGCGGAGGCGGGAGCGGCGGTGACGTCACCGTCCAGGCAGGGCAGGAACACCTGTACGTCGTCCAGGGTGAGCCCGGCCGCCAGCAGCCGGCGGATGTTGCGGACGCGGACGGCCGTACCGGCGTCGTACGCGCGATAGCCGTTGGCGGCCCGCTCGGAGGCGATCAGGCCGGCCTGTTCGTAGTGGCGCAGGGCGCGCGGCGACGCCCCGGTCGCCGCCGCCAGCTCTCCGATCCTCATGCCCCCCTCCGGCTCCTACGACCCCAGGATCGAGGCGAGGAACTCGCCGACCCAGCCCAGCAGTTCGCGGCCGACCAGCGGCTTGCCGCCGACCTTCGCGGTCTTCGGGCGCGGGACCAGGATCTGGTGCACGGCCGGCTTGATGACCGTGCCCGGGTACAGGCGCTTGACCCGCAGCTCCTGCGACTCGCGCAACTCGACCGGCGCGAAGCGGATGTTGGTGCCCTGCAGGACGATCTCGCCGACGCCGCACGCGCGCGCGAGCATCCGCAGCCCGGCCACCAGCAGCAGGTTCTCCACCGGCTCGGGCAGCTTGCCGTAGCGGTCGGTGAGTTCCTCGCGGACGGCCTTGATGTCCTCCTCGGAGTTGGCGGAGGCGATGGCGCGGTAGGCCTGCAGACGCAGGCGCTCGCCGGGGGCGTAGTCGTGCGGGACGTGCGCGTCGACGGGCAGCTCGATCTTGACTTCGAGCGGCGTCTCCTCCTCGATCTCGCCGGTCTCCAGCTGTCGCCGGTAGTCGGCGACCGCCTCGCCGACCATGCGGACGTACAGGTCGAAGCCGACGCCCGCGATGTGGCCGGACTGCTCGCCGCCGAGCAGGTTGCCGGCGCCGCGGATCTCCAGGTCCTTCATCGCCACGTACATGCCGGCGCCCATCTCGGTGTGCTGGGCGATGGTGGCGAGCCGCTCGTGCGCGGTCTCGGTGAGCGGCTTCTCCGGCGGGTACAGGAAGTACGCGTATCCGCGCTCACGCCCTCGGCCGACGCGGCCGCGCAGCTGGTGCAGCTGGGACAGCCCGAAGGTGTCACCACGCTCCACGATGAGCGTGTTGGCGTTGGAGATGTCGATGCCGGACTCGACGATCGTGGTCGAGACGAGCACGTCGAACCTCTTCTCCCAGAAGTCGACGACGACCTGCTCCAGCGCCTGCTCCGACATCTGGCCGTGCGCGGTGGCGATGCGTGCCTCGGGGACGATCTCGCGGAGTCGGGCCGCGGCTCTGTCGATGGACTCGACCCGGTTGTGGATGTAGAAGACCTGGCCCTCGCGCAGCAGTTCACGCCGGATGGCGGCGCCGATCTGCCGCTCCTCGTACGGTCCGACGAAGGTGAGTACCGGGTGGCGCTCCTCCGGGGGCGTGGTGATCGTGGACATCTCGCGGATGCCGGTGACCGCCATCTCCAGGGTGCGCGGGATGGGCGTGGCCGACATGGTCAGCACGTCGACGTTGGCGCGGAGCTTCTTCAGCTGCTCCTTGTGCTCGACGCCGAAGCGCTGCTCCTCGTCCACGATGACCAGGCCGAGGTCCTTGAACCTGGTCTCGGAGGAGAACAGCCGGTGGGTACCAATGACGACGTCCACCGCGCCGTCCTTCAGGCCCTCCAGGACGGCCTTCGCCTCGGTGTCGGTCTGGAAGCGGGACAGGGCCCTGACGTTGACCGGGAACTGGCCGTACCGCTCGGAGAACGTCCCGAAGTGCTGCTGCACCAGCAGCGTCGTCGGCACGAGGACGGCGACCTGCTTGCCGTCCTGTACGGCCTTGAAGGCGGCCCGCACCGCGATCTCGGTCTTGCCGTAGCCGACGTCGCCGCAGATCAGGCGGTCCATGGGGACCGACTTCTCCATGTCCTCCTTGACCTCGGCGATGGTGGTGAGCTGGTCCGGGGTCTCCGCGTACGGGAAGGCGTCCTCCAGCTCGCGCTGCCAGGGGGTGTCCGGGCCGAAGGTGTGTCCGGGGGCCGCCATGCGCGCGCTGTAGAGCTTGATCAGGTCGGCGGCGATCTCCTTGACGGCCTTCTTCGCGCGTGCCTTGGTCTTCGTCCAGTCCGCGCCGCCCAGGCGGTGCAGGGTGGGTGCCTCGCCGCCGACGTACTTGGTGATCTGCTCCAGCTGGTCGGTCGGGATGTACAGCCGGTCGCCGGGCTGGCCGCGCTTGGCGGGCGCGTACTCCACGACCAGGTACTCACGGGTGGCGCCCTGGACGGTGCGCTGCACCATCTCGATGTAGCGGCCGACGCCGTGCTGTTCATGGACGATGTAGTCGCCGGACTCCAGGCTGAGCGGGTCGATGGTCTTGCGGCGGCGGGCCGGCATCCGCGCGCCCTCGCGGCCCGCGGTGCGCTGGCCGGACAGGTCGGTCTCGGTGAGCACGGCGAGCTTCAGACCCGGGTCCACGAAGCCGTACTCGATCGAGCCGCAGGAGACGTGCACCACCGAGGGGGTCGGTTCGACCAGGTCGGCGTCGAGGCGGGCGGCGATGCCCTCGCCGCCGAGCACCTCCACCGTGCGGGCGGCCGGGCCATGGCCCTCGGTGACGAACACCGCGCGCCAGCCGTCGGCGAGCCAGCCCTTGGTGTCGGCGAGCGCCCGCGCGGTGTCGCCGCGGTAGCTCTCGGGCGCGTGCATGCCGAGCTTGAGGGTGTCCGCGTCGCCCGTCGTGTCAGCGGCGAACGGCGAGACGGACCACCACATCATGTCCAGCTCGCGCGCGCGGTCGCGGATGTCGGCGATGGACCACAGGGAGGCCGCGCCGACGTCGATCGGGGCCTCGCCGCCGCCGGCGGTGGCCGCCCAGGAGGCCTGGAGGAACTCCTGGGAGGTGGCCACGAGGTCGGCCGCGCGCGTGCGGACCCGCTCCGGGTCGCAGACGACGGCCATGGCGCCCTTGGGCAGGACGTCGAGCAGCAGCTCCATGTCGTCGACCAGGACCGGGGCGAGGGACTCCATGCCCTCGACCGCGATGCCCTCGGCGATCTTGTTCAGGAGTTCGCCCAGCTCAGGGTGCTCCTCGGCGAGGGCACGCGCGCGTGCGCGGACGTCGTCGGTGAGCAGCAGCTCGCGGCACGGCGGGGCCCACAGGCCGTGCTCGGCGACTTCGAGGGAGCGCTGGTCGGCGACCTTGAAGTAGCGGATCTCCTCGACGTCGTCGCCCCAGAACTCCACACGCAGCGGGTGTTCCTCGGTGGGCGGGAACACGTCGAGGATGCCGCCGCGCACGGCGAACTCGCCGCGCTTCTCGACGAGCTCCACGCGCGCGTAGGCGGCGGCCGCGAGGGCCTCCACGACGTCGTTCAGGTCAGCCGTCTGCCCGGTCTTCAGGGACACCGGTTCCAGGTCGCCGAGGCCCTTGACCTGCGGTTGGAGCACGGAGCGCACGGGGGCGACGACGACGGAGACCGGGCCGGTCTCGGGGTCGTCGGGGCTCGGGTGAGCGAGGCGGCGCAGGACGGCGAGGCGCCGGCCGACGGTGTCGCTGCGCGGGCTGAGCCGCTCGTGCGGGAGGGTCTCCCAGGAGGGGTACTCCGCCACGCCCTCGGGGGGCAGCAGGGAGCGCAGGGCCGCGGCCAGGTCCTCGGCCTCGCGGCCGGTCGCGGTCACCGCGAGCACGGGGCGGCCGGTCTCGCGGGCGAGGGCGGCGACCGCGAAGGGGCGGGCCGCCGGGGGGCCGACCAGGTCGATGTGCATGCGGTTGCCGTCCCCGGCCGCCTTGGTCGCTTCCGCGAGGGCGGGGTCCTTGACGACGGCGTCGAGCAGACCGTGCAGGCTCATGTGGGCTTTCCGTCCGAGGGGTGGGCAACGCAAGGCGCCCGGCGCGGGTGAACGGCCGGGGGTGTCCAGCGTACGACTCCGTCGGGGCTCGCATCGGAGCCTGTGGACAACTCCGCTCTCCGGTGCCCGGTGCCGCAGCGGGCCTTCCAGGGGGCTCCGCCCCCTGAACCCCCGGCCCATGTCCACCCTCCCCACGCTCGGCTGCGCTCGCAGGGGGACCCGCATCCCGAAACTGTCGGCCAAGAAGTGCAGCAGCCGAGAAACCCGGTGCCGGGAAGTCCCCCAGGACTCCCCGGCACCGGGCCTTTCCCCCGCAACCCCCGTATGCGGTGGTCGTCGGCCGCACGCCCCGTACAGGAGCCGTCGGCCAGGCTTGCGCCGCTAATCCGTCGCGATCGCGTTCAGCACGTTCATCCGGCCTGCCCGGAACGCCGGGATCAGGGCGGCGAACAGGCCCACGAAGGCCGAGCCGACGAAGACCGTGATGATCGTCGGCCAGGGGATCTCCAGGATCTTCAGGCCCTGCAGCGCGAGGAGTTTCTGAGCGGTCGCGCCCCAGCCCATGCCCAGGCCGAGGCCGAGCAGGGCGCCGAAGAGGGCGATCACCACGGACTCCAGGCGGATCATGCGGCGCAGCTGGCGGCGGGAGAGTCCGATGGCCCGCATGAGGCCGATCTCCCGGGTCCGCTCGACCACCGACAGGGCCAGGGTGTTGACCACGCCCAGGACCGCCACGATGATCGCGAGCGCCAGCAGACCGTAGATCATGTTCAGCAGCTGGCCGATCTGGTCCTTCAGCGCCTTCTTGTAGTCGGTCTGGTCACGCACGGTGAGCTGCGGGTAGTCGTCGTGCAGGGCCGACTTCAGGGCCTTGTACGCGGCGGCCTGCTGTCCGTCCTCGGCGGTGGCGAAGACCAGCTCGTCGAGCGGCATCTTCGCGGCCGGGACGTACTTCGCGAGTGTGGTGATCGACGTGTACTTGGCGCCCTGGTCGATCACGTCGTCGCTGCTGGTGATCGCCCGGACCGTGAGGTGGGCGGTGGCGCCGTCCTTGAACGCCACGGTGATCTTCGAACCGAGGTGGATGCCGTGGGCCTTGGCGAACTTCTCGTGGACGGACATCGAGTCGGGCAGGTAGGCGTCCTTGAGGTTCCCGGCGACGGTCTTCTTGCGCAGGTCGGTCGCGTAGGTCGGGTCGGCCGCGGTGATGTCGGTGTCCTTGAGCGTCTGACCGTCCGGCGTGGTGAAGTCGGCCTGGGTCGGCTTGTACTCGGTGACCCGTGCGAGCGCCGGGTTGTCCTTGATGAGCCGGACCGCCTGCGGTACGACACGCTGGCCGTTGTCCGCCTGGATGATGAAGTCCGTGCCGACGGTCTTGTCGAGCTGGTCGGTGGCGGAGGCGACCATGGAGGAGCCGACCACCGACAGGCAGGCCACCAGGGCCAGGCCGATCATCAGGGCCGCGCCGGTGGCGCCGGTGCGGCGCGGGTTGCGCAGCGCGTTGCGCTCGGCCATCCGCCCGACCGGACCGAAGATCCGCAGCAGGACCGCGCCGAGGACGCGGACCAGGCCGCCCGCGAGCAGCGGGCCGATGACCACGAACCCGATCAGTGTGAGGACCACCCCCAGGCCCAGCCAGCCGGAGCCGGCCTTGGCCTTGTCGGCGGTGGCGGCGACGTACAGGCTCCAGCCGCCGGCGCCGGTGAGCAGCAGGCCGAGCACGGCCCGGACCGCGCCGGCCCTGGCGTCGGCCGGGGCGCCCGCGTCGCGCAGAGCGGCCATCGGGGAGATCTTGCCGGCGCGCCGGGCGGGCAGGTAGGCGGCGAGGACGGTGACGATCACGCCGAGCAGCAGGCCCACGACGGGGGTCGTCCAGGCGATCGTCAGGTCGTCGGTCGACAGGTGCATGCCCATGCTGCCCATGAGTTTCATCAGGCCGACCGCGATGCCGACGCCCGCGCCGACACCGAGGACGGAGCCGAGGACGCCGAGCAGCAGGGCCTCGACCAGCACGGACCGGTTGACCTGTTTGCGGGACGAGCCGATGGCACGCATCAGGCCGATCTCGCGGGTGCGCTGGGCGACCAGCATGGAGAAGGTGTTGATGATCAGGAAGATGCCGACGAGGAAGGCGATCCCGGCGAAGCCGAGCATCGCGTACTTCATGACGTTCAGGAAGCTCTCGACGCTCTTCTGGTTGGCGTCGGCGACCTCCTTGGCGGTCTGCACCTTGTAGCCGTGGCCGAGGGCGGCCGTGACGTCCTTCTTCAGCTGGTCGTCGGTCACCCCGTGCGCGGCGGTGACGTTGACGTTGGTGTACACGCCGGTCTGTCCGACCAGGGTCTGCTGGGCGGTCGTGGTGTCGAGGTAGAAGATGGCCGCGCCGGGGTTGGTGACCTTGAAGGCGGCGATGCCGGACACGCGCGCGTGGTGGGTGCCGACGACCGAGATGATGCCGATGTCGTCACCGATCTTCAGGTGGTGCTTGTCGGCGGTGTCCTCGTCGACCATGACCTGGTCCGGGCCCTTCGGCGTCGTACCGGAGGTGACCTTCATGGTGCGGGCGTCGTTGCCGTTCCAGCTGCCCACGATGGTCGGGGCGCCGCTGCTCGGCGAGAGTTTGTCCTTCTTGGCGTCGATCACGGTGACCGAGGTGGAGAACACCGTGCCCTCGGCGGACCGGACGCCCTTGGTGCCGCGGACCGTGCCGACCACGGAGGCGGGCATCACCGGCGGCTTGCCGGTGCGGGAGACCGTCTCGCCGGTGTCGGAGGAGCCCTTCGCGCTGACCGTCACGTCCGACGACGTGGCCTGGAACAGCTTGTCGAACGTGGTGTTCATGGTGTCGGTGAACACCAGCGTGCCGCACACGAACGCCACCGACA
Source organism: Streptomyces camelliae (assembly GCF_027625935.1). Taxonomy (NCBI): domain Bacteria; kingdom Bacillati; phylum Actinomycetota; class Actinomycetes; order Kitasatosporales; family Streptomycetaceae; genus Streptomyces; species Streptomyces camelliae. The sequence goes on along the minus strand of NZ_CP115300.1, from coordinate 5,427,214 downwards.
GCAGGACCGCGACCGCCGACAGCGCCATCCGGCCCTTGTGCGCGAAGAAGTTGCGCATCGAGGTCTTCAGGACGGTCATGACGTACGCCCCCGGGCGTCGAAGTCTTTCATGCGGTCCAGGACCTGATCGGCCGTCGGCTGGTACATCTCGTCGACGATCCGGCCGTCGGCGAGGTACAGCACGCGGTCCGCGTAGGAGGCGGCCACCGGGTCGTGCGTGACCATCACGATGGTCTGGCCGAGTTCGTCCACCGAGCGGCGCAGGAAGCCGAGAACCTCCGCCCCCGCGCGCGAGTCGAGGTTTCCGGTCGGCTCGTCCCCGAAGATGATCTCCGGGCGGGCGGCGAGCGCGCGGGCCACGGCGACACGCTGCTGCTGTCCGCCGGAGAGCTGGGTCGGCCGGTGCTTGAGCCGCCCGGCGAGACCGACGGTCTCCACCACGCGGTCCAGCCACGCCTTGTCGGGCTTGCGGCCCGCAATGTCCATGGGCAGCGTGATGTTCTCCAGCGCGTTCAGCGTCGGCAGCAGGTTGAACGCCTGGAAGATGAAGCCGATCCGGTCCCGGCGCAGCTGGGTGAGCTTCTTGTCCTTCAGGCCGGTGATCTCGGTCTCGTCCAGGTAGATCTGCCCGGAGGTGACGGTGTCGAGGCCGGCGAGGCAGTGCATCAGGGTGGACTTGCCGGACCCCGAGGGGCCCATGATCGCGGTGAACTGGCCGCGGGCGATGTCCACGTCGACCTGGTCGAGGGCGACGACACGGGTCTCCCCCGACCCGTAGGCCTTCACGACCTGCCGCGCCCGCGCGGCAACGGCCGTAGTCCCTCCAGTGCCCCCGTGCCTGGGAATGGTCACAGCCGATGTCACGGTATGTCTCCTATGTCGGTTGACAGGTCGATGGGTGGTGCCCGGTGCGCCGCGGTGGCGCCTGGTCCGGTGTCGATGAGTCTGGCGGTCGGCGGGGGTGTCGCGCGCTGGTGCGAAGCCCCGTCTTGCCCTGGGGAAAACCCCACCCCCTGCGGTGCGGTAGCCGCCCCCCAGCGGCGTAAAGCCAGGTTAAGGACCACCCCGGGGCGGTCTCCTCCTCCGCCGGAACGAACCCGCCCCGGGACCTGGTACGGAGACACCCCTAGGGGTCCTCCACCCCGGGGCGGAGCCCGCCTCGGGGTCGCCTCCACCCTTCGACGCCCCGAGCCTCCACCCTCCCGTCGCAATCCAGAAGGTGCCGCGCGAAGCGCGCCGTCGAGGGGTGGTGGTCGGGCGACGGGCGGGCCAAGTGCCGCTGCTCGTGGCAGGCTTTCGGGGCGCAGATAGCTGCAAGGGGCACGGGGTAGGTTCCGGCAGGGAGCCGGGGAGTCCGGAAGCCCGGAGCCCGGGAGTTCCGGGAAGCATGGGGAGGGATGTGCGGTGGGGAGTACGACACCCGCGATACGCGGCGGCGCCGACCGGCGGCAGGACACCCGGCGGCGCGGAGCGGTCGTCGCCGCGCTGATGCTGGCGATGGCACTGGCGGCGCTCGACTCCACCATCGTCTCCACGGCCGTACCGCAGATCGTCGGCGACCTCGGCGGATTCTCCGTCTTCTCCTGGCTGTTCTCCGGCTATCTGCTCGCCGTGACCGTCTCGCTGCCCGTCTACGGCAAGCTGTCCGACACCTTCGGCCGCAAGCCGGTGCTGGTGGTGGGCGCGGCCGTGTTCCTGCTGGGTTCGCTGCTGTGCGCGGCGGCCTGGAACATGGCGGCGCTGATCGCGTTCCGGGTCGTCCAGGGCCTGGGCGGCGGCGCGTTGCAGGGCACCGTGCAGACCTTGGCCGCCGATCTGTACACGCTGGAGGAACGCCCCAAGATCCAGTCGAAGCTGTCCACGGTGTGGGCGGTGTCGGCGGTCGCCGGGCCGGGGCTCGGCGGAGTGCTCGCCGCGTACGCCGACTGGCGCTGGATCTTCCTGGTCAACCTGCCGATCGGGGCCGCCGCGCTGTGGCTGGTCGTCCGTCATCTGCACGAGCCCGCACGGGAGCTGCCGGAGAACCCCGGGAACGACACGGCACGCGCGCGCGTGGACTGGGCCGGCGCGCTCGCGGTGTTCGCGGCCGGCGGGGTGCTGCTGACCGCGCTGGTGCAGGGCGGGGTCGCCTGGCCGTGGCTGTCGGCGCCGTCCCTGGCGCTGTTCGCCACGGGCCTGGCGTTGGCCGGGGTGGTGGTGTGGGTGGAGCGGCGGGCGGCGCAGCCGATCATCCCGGGGTGGGTGTGGCGGCGCCGGACGATCGCGGCCGTCAATCTGGCGCTCGGCGCGCTCGGGCTGCTGATGGTGGCGCCGAGCGTGTTCCTGCCGACGTACGCCCAGTCGGTGCTCGGACTCGCGCCCGTGGCCGCCGGTTTCGTGCTGTCGGTGTGGACGCTGAGCTGGCCGGTGTCGGCGGCGCTCAGCCAGCACGTCTACCGGCGCATCGGCTTCCGCGACACCGCGCTGCTCGGCATCGGTCTCGCGGCGCTGATCCTGTTCGCGTTCCCGTTCCTGCCGTATCCGGGGTCGTGGTGGCAGCCGACGCTGCTGATGCTGCTGCTGGGCGGCGCGCTGGGCCTGTTCCAGCTGCCGCTGATCGTCGGCGTGCAGTCGACGGTGGGCTGGTCGGAGCGGGGCACCACGACCGCGTCGGTGCTGTTCTGCCGGCAGACCGGACAGACCCTGGGCGCCTCGCTGTTCGGCGCGGTCGCCAACGGGGTGCTGGCGGCGCGCCTCGGCGGCGCGGGCGACCTGGACTCCGTCACGCGCGCGTTGGACGCCGGTACGGCCCCTGAGGCGACGCGGCGCGCGATCGCCGGCGCGGTGCACGCGGTGTACCTCGGCGCGGCCGGCGCGGCGGCCCTGGCCTTCCTGGTGCTGCTCCTGCTGGCTCCGCGCCGCTTCCCGGTGCGGAGCGAGTGAGCACGCGCGCGCGTGCCGCGAGTGGAGCGGGCCGGGGTGCACAAAAGGCCTGGTTAACGCGGGTAACACCCCGGGCGGGGCGGCGTTTTGACGTAGTAAGCGCATACCGACCGGCCAGTTCGGTGAAAACGCAGCGCGGCCCCGGTACCCGCGAGTAGCGTGCGTGGCTCCGCCCACCCCCCACCTCCCTGCGGTCCGCCGCCACGGACCCGAGCCACGCAAGGAGCCCCGGGATGACCTACGACCCGCCGCATCCCCCGCATCTCACCTACCCCTGGCAGCCCCCGCCGCCCGAACCGCCGCGCACCCACCGCCGCCCGCCCCGCGAACCCGTCGGCCACCACGGCGATCTGCGCGTCCTGCGCGGCGCCTACCGCCGGCAGCGGCGCATCGCCACACTCACCGCGCTCGGCTACTTCACCCTGTTCCTCGTCCTGTCCGCGTGCGCGCCCGGCGTCATGACGCGCACGGTCGCCGACGGTGTCCCGGCCGGCCTGCTGCTCGCCCTGCTCCAGCTCCCCGTCACCTGGCTCGCGATCGCCCTGTACGAGCACACCGCGCGCGTGCACGTCGATCCGCTCGCGGACCGCATCCGCGCGGAGGCCGAACTGGACGCCCGGCGCGGAGCGCTGCGATGACCGCCGCCGCCTCGCCGGCCGTCTGGGGCTCCACCGGATTCAGCGCCGGAGCCCAGTCCATGTCCCTGGTCGCCTTCTCCACCGTCGCCACGGTGACCCTGCTGCTGTGCGTGATGACCGGCCCCGACCGCGACGACCTCGACGCGTTCTACACCGGCTACGGCTCCCTGTCCCCGCTGCGCAACGGCCTCGCCATCGCCGGCGACTACATCTCCGCCGCCACCGTCCTCGGCACCGGCGGCGTGATCGCCCTGTGCGGCTACGACGGGATCGTCCTCGCCCTCAGTACGGCGCTGTCGCTGATGCTGCTGATGTTCCTGCTGGCCGAACCGCTGCGCAACGCGGGCCGGTTCACCATGGGCGACGTGCTCGCCCGCCGGCTGCCGGGCCGCGGTGTGCGCATCACGGCGTGCGCGGTGACGATCGCCGCGCTGCTGCCGCTGATGCTGGTCCAGCTCGCCGGGACCGGCCAGTTGATGGCGTTCATCCTGGGCTTCTCCGACGAGTCGCTGAAGACGGCGTGCGTCGTCGGACTGGGCGCCCTGATGATCGCCTACGCGGCGATCGGCGGCATGAAGGGCACCGCCCTCATCCAGATCCTGAAGATCGTGATGCTGGTCGGTTCGGGCACCGTGGTCGCCGTTCTGATCCTGCACCGCTTCGACTGGGACCCGGGCGCCCTGTTCTCCGCCGCCGCGCGGCAGAGCGGCGCCGGGCCCGCGTTCCTGCATTCCGGCCTGGAGTTCGGCACGTCGGCCCGGTCCCGTCTCGACATGATCGCCTCCGAGCTGACCGTCGTGCTCGGCGGCGGCTGTCTGCCGCACGTCACCATGCGCATGTACACCGCCTCCAGCGCCCGCCAGGTGCGCCGCTCGATGTCCTGGGCCGTGTCGATCGCCGCCGTGTTCGTCCTGGTCATCACGGTCGTCGGCGTCGGGGCCACCGCCCTGGTCGGTCGTACGGCGATCGCCGGCGCCGATCCCCAGGGCAACACCGCGTATCTGCTGGGCTCCCGGGCGGCGTTCGGCGCGGACGTGTCGACCGCGCAGACCCTCCTGTTCACCATGGTCACCACCGCGATCTTCCTGACCCTGCTCGCCTCGGTGGCCGGGATGATCCTCGCCTGCGCCAACTCCCTCGCCCACGACGTCTTCGCCGCGCACATGCGGGAGATGCCGCCCCGGCGCGAGATGGCCCTCGCGCGCGTGTCGGCGCTCGCCATAGGCGTGCCGACGATCCTGCTCGCCACGCTGGTGCAGCACCACAGCCTGCAGCCCCTGGTGACGCTCTCCTTCTGCCTGGGCGCCTCGGCCATCGCGCCCGCCCTGGTCTACGGCCTCTTCTGGCGCCGTTACACCCGCGGCGGGCTGCTGGCCACGCTGATCGGGGGCACGCTGACCGTGCTGCTGCTCATGCCGGGCACCAATCTGGTCTCCGGCTCACCCCTCGCGGCCTTCCCGCACGCCGACTTCAACTGGTTCCCGTTCACCACGACCGGCATCGTCTCCATCCCGGCCGGTTTCCTCTTCGGCTGGCTCGGCACGCTGGCCTCCGGCCGGGCGAAGGCGGAGCAACAGCGGCGCCAGTACGAGGCGGTGGAGGGGTGGATCCTGGCGGGGGTGGTGCGCATGGGGAGTTGAGGGGCGTACCGGGCGGCCCGGACGCTACTCCAGGGCCGCCCTGCCCGTCAGCGAGATCAGGCTGCTGCGGACGTGATCCATCTGCGCCCGTACGTCGTCCCAGGTCTCCCCGTGCTCGCGCAGCACCCGTTCCGTCTCGCGGGCGATGTGCTCCTCGCGCACGCGCGCGCCGGCGATGATCTCGACGGCACGCGCGCGTGCCTCCTCCTGGATGCGCCGCGCCGCCTCCTCGGCCTCCCCGAAAGCCCGCTTGGCCTCGGACAGCGCCGTCTCGGCCCTGCTCACCCGCTCGGCGTGCCGGGCGTCCAGCGCGGCGGCCCGCTCGGCCTCCTCACGCTCGAACTCGGCCCACCGCTCGGCATGCTCCCGGGAATGCTCGGAGAGCATGCCGGTGGTGCGCTGCCGTACTTCGCGCAACGCCGCGAGCGCCTCTGTGCGCCCTTCTTTCACTTCGCGCCGGGCGCCGATGCGGATGTCGTCGGCCTCGGCGCGCGCTGCGAGAAGGCACTGACGGGCGCGTTCGTCGGCTTCCGCGCCGAGCGCGTCCGCGGCTTCGCACGCCTCCCGACGCAAGCTCTCGGCGCGCGCCTCGGCCTGCGCGACCTGCTCGCGCGCTTCGCGCCGCGTGCGCTCACGGAGATCCGCCGCCTCTTCCTGCACGAGCTGGAACAAGCGCCGCGCAGGCTCCCCGAGCGTCTCGTACTCCTGTGGTGCGAGCTGGGCGACGACCTCGCGCATCCGCACGGCCTCCGCCTCCATGTCCCGGGCGAGCACGGTCAGCCGCGCGGCGCGCTCCCACGCGGCGTCCCGGTCATGCGACAGCGCCCGCATGAAGGCGTCCACCTGATCGGGGCGGTAGCCGCGCCCCCGAACGGTCACGAAGCCGTGCGGCGGCATCGATGCACTGCTCACCCTGGGGACCCCTCTCCACCGGACATTCACGACATACACGACGGGATGATTTCGCGCACATCTTGATGGATCGGGCGTAAGCGTTCATAACGCGACACTCCGCAGTCACGTCACGTATGAACTCCTGCACTTCGCGATCGGTGTGGCGGGTACGGCGGCTACAGCACCTCCTCCTCACCAGTGATGATCACGCTGCGAACGGGCGCGAGCTCCGCCAGACGCGCCGCGTCCTCAGCCGTCGCACGCCCCTCCGGGGAGGCGAACGCCGCGCGCAGATCGTCCAGGGAGTCCCACTCCAGCGCGGCGACCAGGTGGTACGGCCCGCCTCCGCGCACCGCCACCGTCTCCCGGCCCAGCGTGTAGCGGCTCAGTCCGGGCAGCCGACGGCCGAGCGGGATATGCACCTCCCGGTAGTGCCGGTCGAACGCCTCGGGGTCGGCCGGGGACTCGTACAGGGCGAGGAAACGCGCGGTCATCGTGCCGCCCTCCCGTACCGCGTGAGGACAGCAGCCCCCACCCGTTCGGCCGACAGACACTCCGACCCGGCCGGCGGACTCCCGTCCGGGCCGGACACGACACTTTCCAGGGTGATGAACTCGGTGACGACGACACGCACGGCAACGGTCCCTTCTCTCGGTTGCTCACCGGTACCTACCGGTGACACCGCCCGGACTCATCACTCCAGGGGAGACCAGTTCAGAGTGCGCCGGCCGCAGGGGCAGGGGACGCGAACGCGGACAGTACGCGCGGGTCTGCGAACACCACATTGCGCGCGACCCGGCCGCCGGCGACCGTCAGCACCTGGACGGTGTGCCGACGGTGGCCGCCGCCGGACTCCGGCACGTACGCCGCGAGCGCCGGTTGGCCGTTGGCCGCCGTACGCTCCACACGCCAGCCCGTCCCGCGCAGCGCGAACACCCGCTCCATGAACAGGCCGTAGTCCCGCCGGCCCCGGTACCACAGCGGCACCGGCGGCATCTCCAGGACCACGTCCTCGGTGAGCAGCCGTACCAGCGCCGGCACATCGGCCGCCTCGAAAGCGCGCACGTAACGAAGCACCACCGCCCGCACCCCGGGATCGTCCGGCTCGCCGACCTCCCCGATCACGCCCCCGCGCGCGAGGGCAGCGCGCGCCCGCTGCAACGCGCTGTTCACGGCCGCCACCGACATGCCCAGCTGCTCGGCGACCTCGGCGGCCGAGAACTCCAGCACCTCGCGCAGCACCAGCACGGCCCGCTGCCGCGCCGGCAGCCACTGCAGCGCCGCCACCAGCGCCAGCCGCAGATCCCCGCGCGCCTCCACGTCGAACCGCGCCTCCGGGAACGGCTCCAGCCAGGGCACGTCGAGCGCCGGCGTCAGCGGCGCCCCGGGATCGTCGGAGGGCGCCCCCAGCCCGGACGGCAAGGGGCGGCGCGCACGGCTCTCCAGGGCGTTCAGACAGGCGTTGGCCGCAATGCGGTACAGCCAGGTCCGCACGGACGCGCGAGCCGGGTCGTACCGGCCGCGGGCCTTCCAGGCCCGCAGCATCGTCTCCTGTGTCAGGTCCTCGGCCTCGTGGAACGAGCCCAGCATGCGGTAGCAGTAGGCGAGCAGTTCACCCCGGTACGACTCGAAGTCCACCCGACCATCATGCCCTTCACGCACGCGCGTGAAGGGCATGAAGCGCTCGCACCCGGGCGGCGCGCGCTACAGCAGCCCGTCCCACATCTGCTCCAGCAGCACCGACCACCAGCTCTCGGGCGAACCGAGCGCCGCCGGGTCCAGCGCGGCCAGCTGCGCCTGGAAGTCGACGGTCCAACGGCCCGCCTGCTCCTGGTTCAGCCCGAACCTCAGCCGCCACATCCGGCCGAGCAGCGCCAGGCAGCGCGCGAACTCCGGCAGCCCGGTGTTCACGAACTGCGGCGGCACCGGAGCACCGCCCGGCCCCGCCTCCACGGGGACGGCCACGATGTTCGCCGTGCCGTACTGCACACAGATCGCCTTGCCGAAGTCGGTGCCCATCACCAGGTACGAGCCCGCGTCCGCCGCCGGCTGCACCCCGCGCTCGGCCGCCAGCTCCGCCAGCGTCGGCACCGGACGGCCCGGCTGGGCCTGCGCCCAGAAGAACGGGCCCATGTCCACCGGCAGGCCGGCCACGACCAGCGTGTGCGCCACGACCGGCGGCACTCCCTGCCGCGACACCGCCTGCTGCTCGAACCGGAAGACCCCCGGCCCGAACGCCGCCGCCAGCTCCTGCGCGATGCCCTCCGGCGGCACGGGCGGCGCGGCCTGCACCGGCGGCAACGGCGCACGCACCGGCGCGGGCCGCGCTGGCCCGTCCGCCACCTGGTGCAACTCGCCCTGGTGCGCCAGCAACTGCTGCATCCCCTGCTGCCGGCTCGCATGGTCCGTGCCGTACGGCGCGATACTCGCGATCCGCGCCTGCGGCCACTGCTCCCGGATCATCCGCGCGCAGTAGGCACCCGGCAGCTCGCACGACTCCAGCTCCGTGTGCAGCTCCAGCACCTGGTCCGGCGGCACGTTCATCGCCCGCAGCTCATGGAAGATCTGCCACTCCGGGTGCGGCGTACCCGGCGCCGAACGCCGGATCAGCTGCTGCTCCGAGCCGTCCTGCGCGCGATAGCGCAGCACCGCCTGATAGCCAGGGCCCACCGTCGGCTGCCCCTGCTGCGGATACCCGTACGCCGGCTGCCCCGGCGCAGGCGCGCCCGGCGGCATCGGCTGCGGAGCACCCGGAGGCATACCGGGAGCGCCCGGAGCACCGAGTGCGCCCGGGGCGGGCGGCGGAGGAGGCGCGCCCGGGCCCGCCACCGGCGGCGCGGCCAGCATGGTCTCCGCATGGTGCACGGCACCCCGGCCACCACCCGGCGCCCCGGGAGCCCCAGGGGCACCCGGAGGCTGCGGCGCGCCAGGCGCGGGAGGCATGCCCGGAGCGCCCGGAACCGCGGGGGCCCCGGGTACGGGAGGCATGCCCGGGGCGCCCGGACCGGACTGCGCGCCCGGCGTACCCGGAAAGCCCGGGGCGCCCGGCGGCTGGGGGGCGCCCCCGCCCAACTGACTGGGATCGGCAAGCATCGTGGCCGCCTGGTGCACGTTCCCCGGAGGCGCGGCAGGCGGATTGGGGGCGCCCGGAGCACCCGGCGCCTGCGCCCCGCCCGCACTCCCCGGGCCGGCCGGCGCACCAGGTGCACCCGGAACGCCCGGCCCCGCAAGCCCCTCCGGCCCGAGCGCCGACGCGAGCTGCGTCGGCACGTACGCGCCCGCCGACGCACCCGGCGCGGGCGGCGGCGTCGCACCACCCGGCCGCGCGCCCGGCGTACCAGGGGCACCCGGCGGCGGAGGCGGCGCACCCGCCCCACCGCGCGCCCTCTTCGGTGGCGGTGCCGCCTTGCTCGTCGCGGCGTCCGCGATGTCCCCGGCGTTCGACGCGAGCGGCCGCCCGGACGTACCCGGGTCCGCCGGAGCCTGCGGCGCGTTCGGCGCACCGCCCGGCGCCTGCGGGTAGCCGTACCCCGGAGCCCCCTGCGGATAGCCGTACGAAGGGGCGCCCGGAGGCGCGGGCGGAGGCGCGCTGCCCGGCGGCACGCCCGGCGCGCCCGGCGTGGCGGGGGGCGGGAGAGGGGCGCCGGACGCCGACGGGTAGCCGGGTACGCCCGCCGGAGGCGTGCCAGGAGCGCCCGGCGCCTGCGGATAGCCGTACGGGGGTACACCCGGCGACGAAGGCGGAGGCGCGCTGCCCGGCGGCACACCCTGCACGCCCGGCGCGCCCGGCGTGGCGGGCGGCGGGAGCGGAGCGCCGGACGCCGACGGGTAGCCGGGTACGCCCGCCGGAGGCGTGCCAGGAGCGCCCGGCGCCTGCGGATAGCCGTACGGGGGTACACCCGCCGGCGCAGGCGGAGGCGTGCTGCCCGGCGGCACACCCGGCATGCCCGGCGCGGCAGGAGCCGCAGGCGCCCCGAGTGCCCCAGGCGCGCCCGGCGCGTACGCGACACCGGGTGCCCCCGGCGCGCCACCCGGGGCGGACTGACCGCCCTGCACACCCGGCAGCTGGGACGCGTCCAGCGCCGGTGCGACCGCCGTCGGCGGCAGCTGGCTGCCTCCCGACATCAGCGCCGTCTTCGCCTCCGGCGTGGACACCGGCGGCCGGGGAGCCTCGTCGGGATCGCTCAGCGGGGGCGCGAACACCGTCGCGGGCAACGGCACGGAACGGTCGTCGTCGCCGGAGTCCGCGTTCGTGTCCGTACCAGCCCACGGCGTGGCGCCCACCGGCACATCCGCCGCCGGAACACCCACCGGACGCGCGTCCCCGGAAGCGGGCGCCCCGGGCACGCCGGGCACACCTGGCCCCCCCGCCGGCACCCCGGCCTGCGTCTCCGCAAGCCCACCGCCACCGGCACCCGAACCCACCGCACCCGCGCCGGACGAAGCCACCGCGCCGGCACCGGCGCCCGCACCAGAACTCACGCCTCCCGCACCGACACCAGCGCCCGCACCGGAGTTCACACCCCCGGCGCCAACACCCGCACTCGCGCCCGCGCCCGCACCGGACTCACCCTCCGACCCCGCCGACCCCTGCAGCCCCTGCGGCCGCCGCTCCCCGATGCCCAGCTTGTCCGCCGCCTCCTGCAGCCACTCCGGAGGAGTCAGCAGGAAGGACGTCTGGTTCAGGTCGACCCGGGCGGGCGCCGGTGCCGGAGACGCGTCCTGCGGGCCGTCAGGACCGCCGTACTCCTCCTCGAACCGGCGGATCACCTCACCCACCGGCAACGCCGGCCACAGCGTCGCCTCCCCGCTGTCCCGCGCGATGACGAGCCGCTGCGCACCCGCGTCCGAACGCGGACCCTCCGCCCGGTCCTCGCCCCACACCACGAAACCCAGCTCGAACTCCCGCACCCGCACCTCACGATGCTGGTACGCCGGCACATCGCCGTTGATCCACTCCTCGGCGCGCTCCTGCGCCTGCGCGTAAGTCACCATCGCCTGAAGCTCACTCCCCCACCGGACCGGACGACATCGGACCGGACGACGCCGAACCGGACGACACCGGCACGACACGGGCGAAGCCACCGTCGACCATCAGATTCGCCACCGTCTCCAACTCCGGCGGACTGCCCGCCAACCGCGACAGGAACGCGTCGAAATCCTCACCCGCCGACACCAGCAGACGCTCCACCCGCTCCGCAGGCGACCACGACGGATCCACGTCCCGCACATCGTCGTACGCGCAGAACCACACCGAACCCGGCCGCTCACCCTTCACCTTCACCGCGAGCAGACCACCCTGCACGAACGCGACACCCAGGTAGTCCTTCGTCAGATGGTCGCGCAGACACTTGTTGACGTACACCAGGTCATTGACCGCCGCCTCGTCCCGCACCGTGAAGAACGGCTGGTCCACCAGCAGACCCAGCTCGGCATCCAGCGCCGTACCCACCGGCGCACAACCGCCCGCCGCCTTCAGGAACGAGCGATACGCACCCGGAAGCCGGTAGCCGAGATCCTCCTCGACCCCCTGCACCTGCGACTCCGTCACCGCCACACCCGACTTCGGCAGCCCGAAATGCGCCGGCCGCGTCTCCTGCAACGGCCGCGTCCCCCGCTTGCCATGATCCACCGGCGCCGTCGCGATCCCCCCGTGATGCCGCAACAACGCCTTCACCTCGACCGGAACCAACTCCAACCGCCGCGTGCCCGCCACGTGATGCCACGTCCAGCCATGCGGCGTCGCCACATCCGGCACCGTGTCCCACAACTCGTGCTCCGCCGCCGCCAGAGCCGCATTCGCCGACACGAAGTCCGTCAACCGCAACTCGTCGACCCCGAACCCGTCCGGCGGCTCGGCAATCTCCACCGCCACGCGCGCGTACGGCGAGAAATCCGGGTAACCCCGCTCGTCGACCCGTACCCCTCTCGGGTGACGCGCCGCCCGGACCGGATCCGGGAAATGCACGACCTGCCCGGCATAGGCCGCGTTCGGCGGCGCGGCTTGCTGCCCGAGCCGACCTGTCGTCATGACGGTTGCCCCCTGCGGCGTTCTCTCTGGCCCTTAAGCGCTGGCCCTTAAGCGGCGGTGTCGATCGCGGATGCCGACAGCCTATGCGGTACACGCACCCCGGTCACCGGCCCACCGCATCCCCGGAGAAACCACCCCTCCGCTTCCGCCACAACCCCGGAAAATCCACCCCCAGCCACCGCCACACCCCCCGCAAACCCCCCTCCGCCTCCACCACACCACCCAACAACCACCCCACCCCCTCCACCTCCGTGACCAGCCGTCACCCCACCGTCACGACCAGCCCCGACCCTGGCGTGTCGCACCGCCCCAGCTTCCGCACAAGCCACGGCATTTGGCACCCTGTGTCCTTCGGGGGACGCCCGGGGAGGGGAAAACGATCATGAATACCTTGCACCACGGAGGTACCGACGTGCGCTCCGGCGACCCCCGCATCGACTGGAGCGGCACCGACACACCCCCCACCCCCACCCTCCGCCACCGCCGCGACGGCATCCTGCCCACCATCGCCGCCGCCCTCTCCGTCCGCGGCGCCACCCTCACCGGCACCGCCGCCCGCGGCGACACACCCCCCACCCTCCACCACCTCGTCCAAGACTTCCTCGACACCCTCACCAGCGCCCAACGCGACCGCTTCACCGGCCGCTGCGCCGAAACCATCCTCATCTCCCGGCACATCACCGCCGCCGACGCCACCCGCAGCAAACGCGCCGCCCGCAAACCCATGACCAACGGCGAAGCCCGCAAAGCCCTCAAACACGCCAAACTCACCGCCCGCCGCATACGCGAGGACGGCGACCCCCTCCACGGCAGCTTCGCCACCCCCTGCCGCGCCTGCACCGCCCTCAGCGCCCACTTCGGCGTCCACATCGTCGACCCCACGGCAACCGACGGCTGACCACCACCGTCACCCCCAGAACGACCACGCCAGCACGACGAACGAAGGGCAGATGCACCCCGACCGCGCCACCACCACACGCTTCCCCGTCCCCGTCGACGCCGCCCTACGCGCCGCCGGCTGGCAACCCGGACGCTGGGACATAAAGCAGGCCGAGATCTGGGCCGACGCCCTACGCGAACACACCTCACCCGCCGGCCACCGCCACACCGTCTTCCCCGCCGCCGTCGAAGCCTGGGCCGAATTCGGCGGACTCCACATCACCCCCGGCGGACCCGGCCGCCAGATCGCCCCCGCCACCCTCCACCTCGACCCCCTCCACGGCCGCCACCTCGCCCGCACCCTCAGCGACCTCGGCCGCGCCCTCGGCACCGAACTCTGCCCCCTCGGCACCGAGACCGACACCACCACCGCCCTCGCCATCGACACCGAAGGCCGCATCTACGCCCTCGACCACACCGGCGACTGGTACATCGGCCCCGACATCGACCACGCCCTCACCACCCTCATCACCGGCATCGAACCCGTACGCCTCACCGCCGGCTGACCCACCCCCGAACAACCCGGACCTACGCCGCCGGAATCACCGCCGACACCCGAAAACCCCCCGCATCCGTCGGCCCCGACACAAACACCCCACCCAACCCCACCACCCGCTCCCGCATCCCCACCAGACCATTACCCCCCGACGGCAACCCCACCGCCCCCGCCGAACCCGGCTCCGGCGGCGCCTCGTTCTCCACCTGCATCGCGATCTCCGACACCCGATGCGCAAGCCGCACATGCGTCTTCGCACCCGCCGCATGCTTGTGCACGTTCGTCAACGCCTCCTGCACCACCCGATACGCCGTCTGCTCGATCACCGCCGCATACGACCGCACCTCCCCCACCACCGACAGATCCACAACCATCCCCGCCGCCGCCGACTGCCCGATCAACTCATCCAACTCCGACAGACACGGCCCCTCACCAGAACCCACCTCGTCCACCACCCGGGACGCCGCCGCAGCAGCCGCCTCCCGCACCGCCGCCAACGGCACCCCCCCACCCCGCCGACCACCCACATCCTCACCAGCCCGCAACACCCCGAGCATCTCCCGCAACTCGGTCAACGCCTGCCGCCCCATATCCCCCACCAACGCCGCATTCCGCACCGCCTTCTCCGGATCCTTCCGGGCAACAGCCTGCAAAGCAGCGGCATGCACCACCATCAACGACACCCGATGCGCGACCACGTCATGCATCTCCCGCGCGATCCGCGTCCGCTCCTCATTACGCGCCCACTCGGCCCGCTCCTCAGCCCGCTCCGCCAGCAACTGAAGCTCCCGCTCCAGACTGTCCGCCCGCTCCCGCAAGCTCTCCATCAACCGCCGCCGCGCCCCCACATACAGACCCAGCAACAACGGCGGAGCCGTCAGCCCCAACGACGTCGTCACCGCCGCGAACGGCACGAACCAGTCACCCAGCGTCAGATCACCACGCGCCATGCTCTGCCGCACCCGCACGAACGTCACGATCATCGTGCCCAGCAACGACATCCCCGCCAGCGCACCGATGACCCGCCGCGGCAGCTCACACGACGCCAGCGTGTACAGGCCGACGATCCCCATCAGGAAACCCATCTCGGCCGGCGTGATCGCAATGGAGACCAGCACGACAGCGATCGGCCACTTCCGCCGCACCAACAGCACCGAACCGGCGATCAGCCCGAACACGACCCCCAAGGACACCGGTATCCCCGCGTCCCGCGCGAACGGAATCCCCTCCGCGCCACACTCCAGGGCCGACACCAGCGCGAGACTCCCGTCGAGCACCGCACTACGCCACCTGGCCCACCACCACGGGCCGGTCACGCCCCTGGTGGTCTCTTCCCCCGTCACGGTCATGCAACCAGCCTACGGGCGACCGGTCCGCCATTTCCGGCGACTTTCCCCACCCGCGACCCACCACACTCCGTGATCGAACGACCTCGAAACGGACCGATATCCCTCGAACAGGTGAACCGGTCCCGTTCGACCCCGGAATGGATCATTCCGCCCGGACGGTATGCGTATGACACATGCACCTGGCAAATATGCCGACTTCGAGGGGCTGCGGGAGCGGGCGGTGGCCTTGCGGCGGGCGGGCTACAGCCTCCGGCAGATCCGGGACGAGCTGAAGATCTTCAACAACGACATCCTCAATCAGCTGGTGAAGGGGGAACCGCCACCGGAGTGGACGAAGCGCCCGAACGCGAAGGACGACCTGCGGGCGAAGGCCCGGGACCTACGACTCCAGGGCTGGACCTACGACCAGATCGAGGCGGAGCTGGGCTGCTCGCGCAGTTCGGTGTCACTGTGGGTCCGGGATCTGCCGAGGCCGGAGCCTCGCTACACACCGGAAGAACAGCGAGCACTCATGCAAGAAGGCCTGGCAAGGCGCCGCGCGGCCGAGAACGAGAAGCGCAAAGAGACGAGGCTGGCAGCCCACAAGGACATCGGCGACCTGACGGACCGCGAGCTCTTCGCGGCCGGAGTGGCGCTCTACTGGGCCGAGGGCTCGAAGAGCAAGCCCTACGACCGCCGCGAGCGCGCGATCTTCGTCAACAGCGACCCAGGGGTGATCCGGACGTACCTCGCTTGGCTCGATCTGTTGGATGTGGACCGGGAGCGGCTGAACTTCAGACTGCTCATCCACGAGTCGGCGGACGTGGACGCCGCGCACCGCTTCTGGGCGGCCGTCGCCGACGTGGACCCGTCAGTCTTCGCCAAGCCGACGTTGAAAAAGCACAACCCGAAGACCGTCCGCAAGAACACCGGAGACGACTACCACGGCTGCCTTGTCATCGGCGTAGCCAGAAGCGCCCACTTGTACAACCGCATCGAGGGCTGGTGGGCCAGAATCGTGGCCCAGGCCGAGGCTCGTCTCGGGTAAGGTCTGAAGCGCCGTTCCCCCGTGGTGTAACAGGCAGCACACTAGATTTTGGATCTAGCAGGACAAGGTTCGAATCCTTGCGGGGGAGCCACGGCACACAAGACCTAATTTCGGGCCCTGACCGGTACGTGACCTCACCGTCCAGGGCCCGCTCTCATGTCCCCCCGGAAACACCCCGGTATCCTGCGGCTGTATCCCCACTCACCCCCAGCCGAAGGGCAACCCCGTGAGCGCCATTCGCCCCGCCGCCGTCGTCGTTCTCGCAGCGGGTGAGGGCACCCGTATGAAGTCGGCCACACCGAAGGTCCTGCACCAGATCTGCGGCCGTTCCCTCGTGGGCCATGTGCTGGCCGCCGCCCGTGAGTTGGACCCCCAGAACCTCGTGGTCGTCGTAGGACACGCGCGCGAGCAGGTCGCCGCCCACCTGAACGAGATCGACCCCGGCGTACGCACCGCCGTGCAGGCCGAGCAGAACGGGACCGGGCACGCCGTGCGGATGGGTCTGGAGGAGCTGGGCGGGGCCGTGGACGGGACTGTCGTGGTCGTCTGCGGGGACACGCCCCTGCTCACCGCCGACACTCTGCAGCGGCTCGCCGAGACCCACGCCACCGATGGCAATGCCGTGACCGTGCTGACCGCCGAGGTGCCGGACGCCACCGGGTACGGTCGTATCGTCCGCGACGAAGTGACCGGTGCCGTGACCGCGATCGTCGAGCACAAGGACGCCACCGACGCGCAGCGGTCGATCCGGGAGATCAACAGCGGGGTGTTCGCGTTCGACGGGCAGCTGCTGGCGGACGCGCTGAAGAAGGTGCGGACGGACAACAGTCAGGGGGAGGAGTACCTGACTGACGTGCTGGGGATTCTGCGGGAGGCCGGGCATCGTGTCGGTGCCTCCGTGGCCGGCGATCACCGGGAGATCGCCGGGATCAACAACCGGGTGCAGCTCTCCGAGGCGCGGCGGATTCTCAACGACCGGCTCCTCACTCAGGCGATGCTGGACGGAGTCACGGTCATCGACCCGGCCACCACTTGGGTGGATGTGACCGTCACCTTCGAGCGGGACGCGATCGTGCATCCGGGGACGCAGCTCATCGGTGCCACGCACATCGGCGAGGGTGCCGAGGTCGGGCCGAACAGCCGGCTGAGGGACACGCGGGTCGAGGCGGGGGCGCGGGTGGACAACACGGTGTCCGACTCGGCTCACGTCGGTCCGGGGGCGTCCGTCGGGCCGTACGCCTATCTGCGGCCTGGTACCCGGCTCGGTGCCAAGGGCAAGATCGGTACGTACGTCGAGACGAAGAACGCGTCGATCGGGGAGGGCACGAAGGTGCCGCATCTCTCGTATGTCGGTGACGCGACGATCGGTGAGTACACCAACATCGGTGCGGCCAGTGTGTTCGTGAACTATGACGGTCAGGACAAGCACCACACCACGGTCGGGTCGCATTGCCGGACGGGTTCGGACAACATGTTTGTGGCTCCTGTCACGGTCGGGGACGGTGCTTACACCGCTGCCGGGTCTGTGATCACGAAGGATGTGCCGCCCGGTTCGCTGGCCGTGGCCCGTGGTCAGCAGCGGAATATCGAGGGTTGGGTGGCTCGGAAGCGGCCGGGGAGCGCGGCGGCGAAGGCGGCCGAGGTGGCGTCCCGGCGGGGCGAGAGCGAGGACTGACCGGAATCGTGTGCGCCAAACACGGCGTACCGTGATAAGTGCACATCCGCACGCGTGCACCCGCATCCCTACCAGCTGGTTCGGCCTTTCATGCCCGACGGGAGGCCGTACGAGCAGCCGGCTGGATGAGACAACCTCTGAGGAGACTGTGCTGTGACCGGGATCAAGACGACCGGCGAGAAGAAGTTGATGTTCTTCTCCGGCCGCGCCCACCCCGAGCTTGCCGAGGAGGTCGCCCACCAGCTGGGTGTCGGGGTCGTCCCGACGAAGGCCTTCGACTTCGCCAATGGCGAGATCTATGTTCGGTATCAGGAGTCGGCGCGTGGTGCGGACTGTTTCGTGATCCAGAGCCACACGGCTCCGATCAACCAGTGGATCATGGAGCAGTTGATCATGCTGGACGCGCTGAAGCGTGCGTCGGCTCGCTCCATCACGGTGATCGTGCCGTTCTACGGTTACGCGCGGCAGGACAAGAAGCACCGGGGTCGTGAACCGATTTCGGCGCGTCTGATCGCGGATCTGATGAAGACGGCGGGTGCGGATCGCATCCTGACCGTGGATCTGCACACCGACCAGATCCAGGGCTTCTTCGATGGTCCGGTGGATCATCTGTTCGCGTTGCCGCTGTTGGCGGACTATGTGGGCGAGAAGGTGGACCGGGACAAGTTGACGGTCGTGTCGCCGGACGCGGGCCGGGTGCGGGTGGCGGACCGTTGGTGTGACCGGCTGGGTGCGCCGTTGGCGATCGTGCACAAGCGGCGTGACAAGGACGTGGCGAACCAGGTGACCGTCCACGAGGTCGTGGGTGAGGTCAAGGGTCGCGTGTGTGTGCTGGTGGACGACATGATCGACACGGGTGGCACGATCTGTGCGGCTGCGGACGCGCTGTTCGCGCATGGCGCCGAGGACGTGATCGTCACGGCCACGCACGGTGTGCTGTCGGGTCCGGCGGCGGACCGGTTGAAGAACTCGCGGGTGAGTGAGTTCGTGTTCACGAACACGCTGCCGACGCCGGGTGAGCTGGCGGTGGATCTGGACAAGATCAAGGTGCTGTCGATCGCTCCGACGATTGCGAGTGCGGTGCGTGAGGTCTTTGAGGATGGTTCTGTGACCAGCCTCTTCGACGAGCAGTGAGGTTTCTGCAGGCCGGCCTTCGGGGCTAGCTGAAGATCCTTTTGGGTGCGGCCTTCCTTGCCGAGTAGACTGACGAAGTTGCTCGGCGAGGGAGGCCGTACGCGTGTGTACGGCGGTCCGTTATCGACGCGCTCTTCGTAGCAGGCCGTTCGTGGCCGGGTGACCCCGTCCGTTTCCGCCTCTACGAGGAGTGATCAGTATGTCCGAGGTGAAGCTCACCGCCGAGACCCGCACCGAGTTCGGCAAGGGTGCGGCCCGTCGCATCCGCCGTGACAGCAAGGTTCCGGGTGTTCTGTACGGCCACGGCTCCGAGCCGCTGCACCTGACTCTGCCGGGTCATGACCTGCTGCTGGCGCTGCGTACGCCGAACGTCCTGATCTCCCTGGACATCGACGGCAAGACCAACGAGCTGGCGATCCCGAAGGCTGTGCAGCGTGACCCGCTGAAGGGCTTCCTGGAGCACGTCGACCTGCTGCTGGTCAAGCGGGGCGAGAAGGTCACGGTCGAGGTTCCGGTGCACACCGAGGGCGAGCTGGCCCCGGGTGGCAACCTGCTGGAGCACGTCCTGAACACGCTGCCGGTCGAGGCCGAGGCCACGCACATCCCCGAGGCTGTGACGGTTTCCGTGGAGGGCCTGGCGGCCGGTGCGTCCGTCCACGCCAAGGACATCACGCTGCCGAACGGCGTGACCCTGGCCGTCGAGGAGGACGCGGTCGTGCTGCAGGTTCTGCAGGCGCAGGCCGAGGAGACCGAGGGCGAGGCCGCCGCCGAGGGCGAAGAGGCCGCCGAGGCCTGATCCTCGCTGTCAGTCGGCAATCCGGTCAGCCGCTGCTTCCTTCCGGGGAGCGGCGGCTGGCGCGTATCAAGGAGACATGGACGTGACCACCCCTGCCAGCACTGATCCCTGGCTGATCGTCGGGCTCGGCAATCCCGGGCCGGAGTACGCCATGAACCGGCACAACGTCGGGTTCATGGTGGTGGACCTGCTCGCGGAGCGGATCGGGGGGAAGTTCAAGCGGGCGGGCAAGGCGCAGGCGCAGGTGTTGGAGGGGCGGATCGGTCCGGCGGGGCCGGGGAGCCGTCGGGTGGTGTTGGTGAAGCCGATGTCGTTCATGAATCTGTCGGGGGGTCCGGTGAACGCGCTGAAGGACTTCTACAAGGTGCCGGTGGCGAATGTGGTCGCGGTCCATGACGAGTTGGACATCGACTACGGGGTGCTGCGGTTGAAGCTGGGTGGCGGGGACAACGGGCACAACGGGCTGAAGTCGATGACGAAGGCGATGGGGGCGGACTATCACCGGGTGCGGTTCGGGATCGGGCGGCCGCCGGGGCGGATGCAGGTGGCGGATTTCGTGCTGAAGGATTTCTCGTCGGCGGAGCGCAAGGAGCTGGATTACTTCGTGGACCGGGCGGCGGACTCGGTGGAGTGTCTGGTGTCGGAGGGGCTGGAGCGGGCAAAGAGCGCGTACAACTCCTGACATGTGCTTGTACGGCGGACAGTGAGGTTGACCGCCCGTGCGGGTATGGCCAATGATCCCGGCCATGCCTGCCACCTCCAGCACTGCCCGTAAGGGTTCCGCTCGTCAGGTGTCCGTGTCCGCGTTGCGCTTCGGGCGGCTCGCGGCGATGGGCGCGGTCGCCGCGTTGATTCTGTTCGCCGGGGTGTGGGGTTCCTGGGGGACGGCGCAGCACGTGATGCTGGCGAAGGGGCGGGAGGCCGGTACGGTCCGGGTGACCGGCTGTTCGGGGAGTACGTGTGCGGGGCCGTTCACGCCGGTGTCGGCGGGGGCGCGGGCACGCGCGCGTGTGGAGCTGCCGGAGTCTGTCGCGGTGCGCAAGGGGCAGACGTATGACGTCGTCCTGAAGCCGGGTACGTCGGAGGCGGTGCGGTCGGGGCCGGCGGGGATCCTGTATGCGTGGGTGCCGCTCGGTGGGGCGCTGTTGCTGGCCTCGGTGGTGGTCGCGGGCGGGATGCGGCTGACGCGGGTGGCGTGGGTGCTGGGGCTGTCGGGTGTGGGGTTGCTGACGGCGGCGTTCGTGGCGGTGCAGTGAGGTGTGGACGTGAGGGTGCCCCCGGGGTCGTGCGACCTCGGGGGCACCTTTTTTCGTGGCTGGTCAGCCGGTGTTGCGCAGGCCTGCTGCCACGCCGTTGACGGTGAGGAGCAGGGCGCGGGAGAGCAGCGGGTCGGCTTCGGCGCCGGTGGCGGCCGCGTCGCGCTGGCGCTTGAGCAGGGTGACCTGGAGGTAGGAGATCGGGTCCAGGTAGGCGTCGCGGATGGTGAAGGTCTGTCGCAGGGCGGGCTGGGCGTCCAGGAGTTCTTGTTCGCCGGTGACCCGCAGGACTTCGCGGACGGTCAGTTCGTGTTCGGCCCTGATGGTGTCGAAGACGTGCTTGAGGTCGTCGGGGACGAGGGTGTCGACGTAGTGCTGGGCGATGCGCAGGTCGGTCTTCGCGAGGGTCATCTCGACGTTGGAGATGAAGTTCTGGAAGAAGTGCCACTGTTCGTGCATCTCGTCGAGCACGGTGTCGAGGCCGGCCTCGCGCAGGGCCTTGAGGCCGGAGCCGACGCCGAACCAGCCGGGGACGATCTGCCGGGACTGGGTCCAGCCGAAGACCCATGGGATGGCGCGCAGGCCGTCGAGTCCGGCGCCGGAGTCGGGGCGCCGTGAGGGGCGTGAGCCGAGGTGGAGGTCGGCGAGCTGGTCGACGGGGGTGGAGGCGAAGAAGTAGGCGGGGAGGTCCGGGTCCTCGACCAGGCGGCGGTAGGCGGCGTGCGCGGCGTCGCTGACGACGTCCATGGCGGCGTCCCAGCGGGCCAGGGCTTCGTCGGACTGGCGGGGGGCGGTGTGCAGGGCGGAGGCCTGGAGGGTGGCGGCGACGGTGAGTTCGAGGTTCTCCCGGGCGAGGGAGGGGATGAGGTACTTGTCGGAGATGACCTCGCCCTGTTCGGTGACCTTGATCTCGCCTTCCAGGGTGCCCCAGGGCTGGGCGAGGATGGCGTCGTGGGAGGGGCCGCCGCCGCGGCCGACGGTGCCGCCGCGGCCGTGGAACAGCCTCAGCCGCACCCCGTACCGATGCGCGACGTCGCGCAGGCGGCGCTGGGCGCGGTGGATCTCCCACTGGCTGGTGGTGATGCCGCCGAACTTGGAGGAGTCGGAGTAGCCGAGCATGACCTCCTGGACGTCGCCGCGCAGTGCGACCAGGCGCCGGTAGGACGGGTCGGAGAGCATGTCCTCCAGGATGGTGTCGGCGGCCTTGAGTTCGTCCGTGGTCTCCAGCAGGGGCACGATGCCGATCTTGGCCCAGCCGGCGTGGAGGTCGATGAGGCCGGCTTCGCGGGCGAGGACGGCGGCGGCGAAGACGTCGTCGGCGCCCTGGCACATGGAGATGATGTAGGACTCGATGACCTCGGGGCCGAAGACTTCCAGGGCGCGCTTGACGGTTTCGAAGACGCCGAGGGTCTTGGCGCCGGCGGCGTCGACGGGGGCCGGGGTGGGGGCGAGGGGGCGGCGAGAGCGCAGTTCCTTGGCGAGGAGCTTGGCGCGGTAGTCGCGGGGCATGTCGGTGTAGCGCCAGGACTCCTCGCCGAGGCGGTCGAAGAGCT
Organism: Streptomyces camelliae; assembly: GCF_027625935.1. Classification (NCBI taxonomy): domain Bacteria; kingdom Bacillati; phylum Actinomycetota; class Actinomycetes; order Kitasatosporales; family Streptomycetaceae; genus Streptomyces; species Streptomyces camelliae. The sequence continues at coordinate 5,404,864 of NZ_CP115300.1, read as the reverse complement.
GGCCGAGGGCGTGGTGGTGGGCGTCGGCGTGTTCGCGGACGTCCATGGTGGCGAGCTGGAGGCCGAAGGCGGCGAGGGTGCGGATGACGCGGCCGAGGCGGCCGTCGGCGAGGAGTCCGCCGCGGTGTTCGCGCAGTGAGGTCTGGATGAGTCGGAGGTCGCTGAGCAGTTCGCCGGTGCCGAGGTAGTCGCGGCCGTCCTGGTGCGGGGTGCCCTTGGCGAGGCGCTGCTTGGTGTTCTCCAGCTTCTGCCGGATGCAGGTGGCCTTGAGCCGGTAGGGCTCCTCGGCGTTGAGGCGCTTGTAGCGGGGGCTGATCTCGGGGAGGCGCTCCAGGTCGGCGTCGAGGGAGTCCAGGAGTTCCTGGGTGGCGCCGGCGTAGCGGATGGAGTTGGAGAGCAGGCCGCGCAGTTCGTCGATCATCTCCAGGGCGTCGTTGATGCCGTGTTCGTGCTGGAGGATGAGGACGTCCCAGGTGACCTGGGGGGTGACGTTGGGGTTGCCGTCGCGGTCGCCGCCGATCCAGGTGCCGAAGGTGAGGGGCCGGGTGTCGTCGGGGAGCTTGACGCCGACGCGTTCCAGTTCGGCGGTGAGGTCTTCCAGGACGTCGCCGACGGCGTCGGCGTGCAGCTCGTCCAGGTAGTAGATGGCGTTGCGGGCCTCGTCGGCGGGTTCGGGGCGTACGACGCGCAGTTCGTCGGTCTGCCAGACGAGGTCGATGTTCTCGGCGAGGCGGACGTCGTGGCGGCGGCGGTCGGAGTCGAGGACGGGGGTGTCCAGGAGGGCTGCGATGCGCCGGAGCTTGTTGAGGACGGAGCGGCGCGCGGCCTCGGTGGGGTGCGCTGTGAACACCGGGCGGACGTTGAGGTGCTGGACCGTCTGGCGCAGGTGTTCGGGGTCGGCGTCCTTGAGCCGGTCGGCGGTGCGGGCGAGCAGGCCGCCCTCGGCGGCGCGGCGGGCGCGCAGTTCGCGGCCGCGGTGCACCTGTTCGGTGATGTTGGCGAGGTGGAAGTAGGTGGAGAAGGCGCGGACCAGCTTGGCGGCGGTCTGCAGTTCGGTGCCGCGCAGCAGTTCGGCGGCGGCCTCGCCGTCTTCTCGGGTGAGGCGGCGGACCTTCTCCACCAGGTCGAGGAGCTCGGGGCCTTCCTGCCGTACGAGGGTCTCGCCCAGGAGATCACCCAGTCGGCGGATGTCGGCGCGCAGCTCGCTGCCGGTCGTGGTGGTCTGGTCGTCGGCACTGCTCACAGGTGCGGCTCCTTGCAGTGTTGAAGCTCGTCTGGAAGGGAACCCGGCGGTCTGCCGCGCGGCGGGAGCCGCATACGGGCCGGAGCGTCCGGGAAGGAAACTTCAGCGGACCGCGCTGTCCGACCGAGTCCAAGGATAGGTGTCCGCTCGGACGCGCAGGCTGTCGGGCTCTTGCCGGGGCGCGACACGCTGCCATACTTACGTCGCCGTAGGTTACGGAACCGTAGGGACGTACCGTCCGCTCCCGCCGGTCCCGGCGGCCCGGCGAATCCGCCCCGACCCTCGACCCCACAGGGGACGCGCATGACTTCGAGTTCCGATGTGATCGAAGAAGCAGGCAAGGCCACCGACACTCCCACTCCCTCCGCCACGCTGGGCGGCGAGCAGAAGCGCTCGATCGAGCAGATCACCCTGCTCCTGTTCATCGTCGTGCCGTTCCTGGCACTGGTGGCGGCCGTGCCGCTGGCCTGGGGCTGGGGGGTGAGCTGGCTCGATCTGGGCCTGCTGGTCTTCTTCTACTTCCTGGGGTGCCACGGCATCACGATCGGTTTCCACCGGTACTTCACGCACGGTTCGTTCAAGGCCAAGCGGCCGCTCAGGATCGCGCTGGCGATCATGGGTTCGCTGGCCGTGGAGGGCCCGCTGGTGCGCTGGGTGGCCGATCACCGCAGGCATCACAAGTTCTCCGACGCGGAGGGCGACCCGCACTCTCCGTGGCGGTTCGGGGAGAGTGTCCCGGCGCTGATGAAGGGCCTGTGGTGGGCCCACATCGGGTGGATGTTCGACGAGGAGCAGACCCCGCAGGAGAAGTACGCGCCGGATCTGATCAAGGACCCGGCGATCCGGGCGATCTCCCGGCAGTTCGTGCTGTGGACGGCGGTGTCCCTGGCCCTGCCTCCGGTGATCGGCGGGCTGGCGACGATGTCCTGGTGGGGCGCGTTCACCGGGTTCTTCTGGGGTTCACTCGTCCGGGTGGCGCTGTTGCACCATGTGACGTGGTCGATCAACTCGATCTGCCACGCGGTGGGCAAGCGGCCGTTCAAGTCGCGGGACCGTTCGGGCAACGTGTGGTGGCTGGCGGTGCTGTCCTGCGGGGAGTCGTGGCACAACCTGCACCACGCCGACCCGACCTCGGCGCGGCACGGGGTGATGCGCGGCCAGATCGACTCCTCGGCCCGTTTCATCCGGATCTTCGAGAAGTTCGGCTGGGCGTACGACGTGCGCTGGCCGTCACGCTCGCGTATCGATTCGCGCCGGAACACCGGTGATGACGGCTCCCAGCGCCGGAGGGAGCCCGCGAAGGCGGCATGATTGACGCCGTGGCGACCGACTCCAGCAGCACCTCCAGCAACGACAAGCAGCGGCGGACCCGCCGGACCCGGATGACCGGCGCCGAGCGCCGCCAGCAGCTGCTGGAGATCGGTCGCACCCTCTTCGCGGCGAAGGGCTTCGAGGGCACGTCGGTGGAGGAGATCGCGGCGAAGGCCGGGGTGTCCAAGCCGGTGGTGTACGAGCACTTCGGTGGCAAGGAGGGGCTGTACGCGGTGGTGGTGGACCGGGAGATGCGGCGCCTGCTGGACATGGTGACCAGCTCGCTGACCGCCGGGCACCCGCGCGAGCTGTGCGAGCAGGCGGCGTTCGCGTTGCTGGACTACATCGAGGAGTACACGGACGGTTTCCGGATCCTGGTCCGGGACTCCCCCATCCCGCAGTCGACGGGCTCCTTCGCCTCGCTGATCTCGGACATCGCCACGCAGGTGGAGGACATCCTGGGCCGCGAGTTCAAGTCCCGCGGCTTCGACCCGAAGCTCGCCCCGCTGTATGCCCAGGCCCTGGTCGGGATGGTCGCCCTGACCGGCCAGTGGTGGCTGGACGTGCGCCGCCCGAAGAAGGCGGAGGTGGCGGCCCACCTGGTGAACCTGGCCTGGCACGGGCTGGACGGGCTGGAGCAGAAGCCGCGGTTGATCGGGCACCGGAAGGCGTGAACCGCCGACCGGTGCGGTGCTTGACTCTGCGATGGGCTCAGCGCGATTCGCTCAGCGCTTGCCTCAGGGCTTGCCTCAGGGCTTGCCTCAGGGCTTGCCTCAGGGCTTGCCTCAGGGCTTGAAGGCGTCCTTGCCCTTCTCCTTCGCCTGACGGACGTCACCCTTGGCCTTCTCGGCGCGGCCCTCGGCCTCCATCGGCAGATCGCGCACGGCGCGCCCGCCGACCTCCTTGGCCTTTCCCTTGATCTGTTCCTTCTTGGCCTTGGCCTTCTGTTCTCGTGCCACCGTCCGTCCTCCTGACCTGGCGGGACTTCTGGGTCATCGCGACGGGTAACCATGACGGGGGCCGGGCAAACGGCGGCTCAGCCCATCGGCTCCAGGAATTCCAGGCGGTTGCCGACCGGGTCCTCGGAGTAGCAGCGGCGGTGGCCGGGAAGGTTGTCGTCCCAGGTCACCGGGGCACCGAGGGATTCGAGCCGGGCCGCGAACGCCTCGATGCCCGTCACCCTGAGCCCGGGGTGGGCCTTCTTCGCGGGCCGGAAGTCTTCCTCTGTGCCCAGGTGGAGCTGGACGGATCCGGCCTGGAACCAGCAGCCTCCGCGCGCGGCCAGCACGGGCGGCTTGGGGATCTCGGTCATGCCGAGGACGCCGGCGTAGTACGCCCGCAACGCGTCCTCCGACCCGGGTGGGGCGGCCAGCTGCACATGGTCGATCGCGGTGAGCACGCTCAGCCCTCCTTCACGGCGACGGCGAACAGCCGGCGGAACGGCATGACCGTGCCGTACGGCGCGCTCGGGTAGGCCTGCCGCAGCAGGTCCCGGTACTCGGTGAGGAACGCGTCGCGTGCCTCGGGGTCGTCGGCGAGCGCGGTCAGGGCGGGCCGCAGCCCGGTGCCCTTCACCCAGTCCAGGACCGGGTCCTCGCCCTGGAGGACGTGGTGGTACGTCGTCTGCCACACGTCGGCCGCGCAGCCGAGGCGGGCGAGGCGGTCCAGATAGGCGCCGGGGGTGTGCACGGAGTCGGTGCGGCGCAGGACGTCGGCGAGCCGGCCCTTCCAGCGGGGCGTGCCGGCGAGGTCGCGCATCAGGGCGTGCAGCGGGGCGTCGATGTTGTCGGGCACCTGGAAGGCGAGGGCGCCGCCCGGCTTGAGACCGGCGATCCAGTCGGCGAAGCGGTCGGCGTGGCCCGGCACCCACTGGAGGGTGGCGTTGGAGACGATCAGGTCGTACGGCTGCTCGGGCGTCCAGGTGCGCGCGTCGGCGTGGGAGAAGTCCAGCCGGCCGCCCCCGGGGGTGGGGCCGTCGTGGTCGGTGTGGGCCTTGTCGAGCATCTCGGGGGAGTTGTCGTAGCCGGTGACGTGCGCGGCCGGCCAGCGTTCGGTGAGCAGGACGGTGACGTTGCCGGGACCGCAGCCGAGGTCCGCGATGCGGGGTGCCGCCGTGGGGAGGGCGGGGACGCGGGCGAGGAGGTCGGCGAAGGGGCGGGCCCGGTGACCGGCGTGGCGCAGGTACTGCCCGGGGTCCCAGACGGGGTGGGAGTTCGCGTTCGTCATGTCTCCACTGTCCTCCCCGATTTATCTCGATGTCAAGAGACTTGAGATCAAGAGACTTCACGTCGACACAACCACTACACTGATCTCCATGGAGGACGAGGTCGATCGGCTGGTCGCAGCGTGGCGCCGGGAGCGCCCGGACCTCGACGTGGAGCCGCTGGAAGTGCTCAGCCGGGTGAGCAGGCTGGCCCGGCACCTGGACCGCGCACGCCGGCTCGCCTTTTCCGAGCACCAGCTGGAGCCCTGGGAGTTCGACGTGCTGACCGCGCTGCGGCGCGCGGGCACGCCATATCAGCTCTCCCCCGGCCAGCTGCTGACCCAGACCCTGGTCACGTCGGGCACGATGACCAACCGCATCGACCGGCTGGCCAAGAAGGGCCTGGTGGAGCGGCTGCCCGATCCGAGCGACCGGCGGGGCGTGCTGGTCCGGCTGACCGAGACCGGCCGGGACCGCGCCGACCAGGCGCTCGCCGGGCTGCTGGAGCAGGAGCGGGCGATCCTCGGCGAGCTGTCGCGTGCCCAGCGTGCCGAGCTCGCCGGGCTGCTACGCCAGCTGACCGCCCCGTTCGACAACATCCCCGGCTAGCTCGGCCGGGCCGACGCCCGCGCGCCGGGCGAGCGCCACGGCGGCCAGCGTGGAGTGGACGCCCAGCTTGCCGAGGACGTTCTGCATGTGGGTGCGCACGGTGTGCGGGGAGAGGAACAGCCGCTCGGCGACGGCCTTGCGGCCCAGCCCGGCGACCATGCAGCGCAGCACCTCCCGCTCGCGCGGGGTGAGGGACTCCACCAGCCGCTCGCTCTCGGTGCGGTGCCGGCGCGCGGCCGTCAGCTCCTTCAGCACGCCGGTGAGCAGGGCGGGCGGCAGATGGGTCTCGTCGCGCAGCACGCCCCGGATCACCGTCAGCAGCCGGGACAGCGAGCAGTCCTTGGCGACCCATCCCGAGGCCCCGGCCTGCAGCGCGAGCGCCGCCCGCCGGGGGTCGTCCTTCTCGGCGAGTACGACCGTCCGCACGCCGGGCTGGGCGGCACGCACGCCCGCGACCAGCGAGATCCCGTCGACGAGCCCCTCCGCGTTGCCCTCCTGCACGGGCACGGCCGGGCGGCCGCCGGGCACGGTGCCGCCCAGGTCGGCGTCGACCAGCAGGACGTCGTAGCGGCGGCCCTCCCCGGCGGCGCGCTCCAGGCAGCGCAGCGCGGCGGGACCGCTGCCGGCGGCGAAGACGTCGACGTCCGGCTCGGCGGCCAGGGCGGCGGCGAGCGACTCGGCGAAGATGCGGTGGTCGTCCACGACCAGGACTCGGATACGAACCACGAAACCCCCTTCCCCAGGCTCCGTTCGGAGCAGGGGATACCAAAAAGGTTGGGAAACGCCCACGGGTACGACACCCACGGGAAGGACGCGCGCCGCACGGCCGCCGCCGTCGCGGAGACTGCTACCCCCACCGCGGGCGCCGTACCCGCATGTCTCGCCCCCTGATCGGCACCGGCCCCCACCGGTGCTGCTCCTCAGAGTACGGATGCGGGCACGCAGCGGAAGGAGATTTACAAAAGTGGCGCTCTGGCGCGTTTATGGTGTGCCGCATGTTTCGTATCGAGACGGAAGTCGACAAAGGCCGACGTGATCTGCTCCGCTCGCGGCTGCGGGACACCAACACGGCGGCGTCCCCGGTGCTGGCGGCCCTGCGCGGCACACCCGGCGCGCGCGAGGTCCCGCTCCACGTCTGGGCGCTGGACGAGGCCGGCGGCCTTGCGGGCGGCCTGGTCGGCCACACCTGGACGACCTGGCTGCACGTCACCTACCTGTGGGTCGACGCCGCCCACCGCGGCACGGGTCTGGGTTCCCACCTGCTGGCGAAGGCGGAACACCTCGCCCGCACCGACCGCGCCTGCACCGCCGCCCGCCTGGAGACCTGGGACTTCCAGGCCCCGCGCTTCTACGAGAAGCAGGGCTACGAGGTGGTGTGCGTGATCCCGGACTATCCGCCGGGGATCACGGAGTACACGTTGGTGAAGCGGCTACCGGTACGGTGAGTCCGACACCGCGAAGGGAGCCCTGACCGCCATGACCGCAGATCCGGCAGACTCCGGCACGCCCCGCCTGCCCGCCATGCGCACCATCGGTGAACTCCGCGCCGCCCTCACCCTGGGCTACGGCTTCCCCGGCGACGCCGATGACTTCGAGGCCGAGCTGGCCCGCGAGATCAACCATGCCGATCCCGCCGATCTCAGCGGCGTCGTCCGGCTGGTCGAAGAGTTCCGCGGCCGGATCATCGCCCGGCAGGATCCCGGCTTCGACGCCGCCGTCGCCACGGCGGCCGCCGAGATCCGGGCCGCCCGAGGACACCAGCGTTGACCGAGGCCCGGCAGCCGGTCGTCGCCGAGATCACGCACGAGGCCCTCTCCCGCTGCCGAGCCATCGGACACGGGGCTCTCGAAGCCGTCGAAGCTCTGCGTGCCGAGCTGGAGAAGAGCCCGACGCTCGGCCGTCAGGCACGCAGCGCCGTCGGCGGGATGAAGCTCTACACGACACGCCTCGAAGCCACGGCCGGCCGTCCGGCTCTCACGGTCACGTACGTCTACGACGCCCCGCCACCGGAACCCGGCCTGATCCGCATCGCCCTCGTGTCGCCGGTCCGCTTCGCAGGCGGCGCCGGGTCCTGACACCCGGCGCCACCGCACCGCGGACCGCGGACGTCAGACCAGTCGCCGCGCCCCCGGCGAGGGCACCGCCTCGAAGACGCGGGGGGCCGTGAAGCGGGCCGTGGCGAAGGCTTCCTCGATGGCCTTCGTCAGGGTGTCCACCTCGGTGGCCTCGGTCAGGACGATCGCCGAGCCGCCGAAGCCGCCGCCGGTCATGCGGGCGCCCAGGGCGCCGGAGGCGAGGGCCGTGTCGACGACCAGGTCCAGCTCGGCGCAGGAGATGCGGAAGTCGTCGCGCAGGGAGGCGTGGCCCTCGGTGAGGACCGGGCCGATGGCGCGGGTGTCGCCCGCCCTCAGCAGGCCCACGACCCGCTCGACCCGCTCGTCCTCCGTCACCACGTGCCGGACCAGGCGGCGGACCTCCTCCTCGTCCCCCAGCCGCTCCAGCGCCGCGTCCAGCTCGGCGTAGGGGATGTCCCGCAGGGCGTCGACGCCGAGCAGGGCCGCGCCCTTCTCGCAGCCGGCCCGGCGCTTGCCGTACTCGCCGCCGCTGTGCGCGTGCTTGACCTGGGTGTCGACCACCAGCAGGCGCAGGCCCTCGGCCGCGAGGTCGAAGGGGATCTGCTGCTGGGACAGGTCACGGGTGTCCAGGAAGAGGGCGTGGCCCTGCTCGCAGCAGGCCGACGCCGTCTGGTCCATGATGCCGGTGGGCGCGCCGACGTAGACGTTCTCGGCGCGCTGGCACAGGCGGGCCAGCTGCCAGCGCTGGAGGCCGAGGTCGTAGAGGTCGCCCAGGGCGAGCGCGATCACCACCTCCAGGGCCGCCGAGGAGGACAGGCCCGCGCCCGTCGGGACCGTCGAGGACAAGTGGACGTCCGCGCCGGTGATCGCGTGGCCCGCCTCGCGCAGCGCCCAGACCACGCCTGCCGGGTACGCCGTCCAGTCCTCGTCGCTGCCGGGTGCCAGGGCGTCCAGGCGCAGTTCCGCCACGCCGCCCTCGATGTCGTCCGAGTGCAGGCGCAGCACGCCGTCGTCCCGGCGCGAGACCGCCGCGACCGCCTGGTGCGGCAGCGCGAACGGCATCACGAAGCCGTCGTTGTAGTCGGTGTGCTCGCCGATCAGGTTCACCCGGCCCGGCGCCGCCCAGACCCCCTCCGGCGCGGCGCCGTACAGCTCGGTGAAGCGCTGCGCGACCTGCTGTGCTGCCCCCACTACTGCTCCTTTGCGATGTGCTGCGCGAACTGCCAGGCGTCCGCGACGATCCCCGCGAGGTCCTCGCGGGACGGGTTCCAGCCCAGTTTCTCGCGGGCCGTGTCCGCCGAGGCGACCAGGACCGCCGGGTCGCCGCCTCGGCGGGGGGCGACCACCTCGGGGATCGGGTGGCCGGTGACCTGCCGGACGGTCTCGATGACCTCGCGGACGGAGAAACCGTTGCCGTTGCCGAGGTTGCAGATCAGGTGCTCGCCCGGCTGCGCGGCCGTCAGGGCCAGCAGGTGGGCCTCGGCCAGGTCCGCGACGTGGATGTAGTCGCGCACGCAGGTGCCGTCGGGGGTGGCGTAGTCGTCGCCGTAGACCGAGATGGCGTCGCGGCGGCCCTGGGCGACCTGGAGGACCAGCGGGATCAGGTGCGACTCGGGGTCGTGGCGCTCGCCGTACGTGCCGTAGGCGCCGGCCACGTTGAAGTAGCGCAGCGACACCGCCGAGAGGCCGTGCGCGTGCGCCTCGCTGGTGATCATGTGGTCGACGGCCAGCTTGGTCGCGCCGTAGGGGCTGGTCGGCTTCGTCGGGGCGCTCTCCACGATCGGGACCTGCTCCGGCTCGCCGTACGTCGCCGCCGTGGAGGAGAAGACGAGCCGGCGCACGCCCGCCTCGCGCATGGCGCCGAGCAGGGCCATGGAGCCGCCGACGTTGTTGTCCCAGTACTTCTCGGGCTTCACCACCGACTCGCCGACCTGCGAGGACGCGGCGAAGTGCAGCACGCCGTCGTAGGAGGGGTCGAGCCACTTGGCGGCGTCGCGGATGTCGCCCTCGACGAAGGCCGCCCCGGCCGGGACGCCCGCGCGGAAGCCGGTGGAGAGGTTGTCGAGGACCGTGACCTCGTGGCCGGCCTCCAGCAGGTGCTGGGCGACCACGCTGCCGACGTAACCCGCCCCGCCCGTCACCAGGTACTTCATGAACTCGCTACCTCTCGCAGTCGCTCGGCCGCGCGCTCCGGCGGCACGTCGTTGATGAACACGCTCATGCCGGACTCGGAACCCGCGAGAAACTTCAGCTTGCCGGAAGTGCGGCGGATGGTGAAAAGCTCAAGGTGGAGCGCGAAGTCGTCCCGCGTCACACCGTCGAACTCCGCCAGCGCGCCGAACGGGGCCTGGTGCCAGGCCGCGATGTACGGCGTCGGAGGCTCACCCTCGCCGAAGATCCGGTCGAAGCGCCTCAAGAGTTCCAGATAGACCTGGGGGAACTCTGTGCGAGCCGCCTCGTCGAGCGCGAGCAGGTCGGGCACGCGACGCTTGGGGTACAGGTGCACCTCGTACGGCCAGTGCGCCGCGTACGGCACGAAGGCGGCCCAGTGCTCACTCTCCAGGACGACGCGCTCACCGGCCAGTTCCCGCTCCAGGACCGCGTCGAACAGGTTCTCCCCGCCGGTCGCCTCCTTGTGTGCGGCGAGCGAGCGGAGCATCAGCGCGGTGCGCGGGGTGGTGAAGGGGTAGGCGTAGATCTGCCCGTGCGGGTGGCCGAGGGTCACGCCGATCTCCGCGCCCCGGTTCTCGAAGCAGAAGACCTGCTCGACGGCAGGCAGGTGGGACAGCTCCGAGGTGCGGTCCGTCCACGCGTCCAGCACCAGGCGTGCCTGCTCCTCGGTGAGGTCGGCGAAGGAGGCGTCGTGGTCGGAGGTGAAGCAGACGACCTCGCAGCGGCCGGAGTCGCCGGCGAGGGAGGGGAAGCGGTTCTCGAAGACGACGACGTCGTACGACGAGTCCGGGATCTCGCTCAGCCGGTCGCCCTGCGTCGGGCACAGCGGGCACTCGTCGGCCGGCGGGTGGTACGTACGGCCCTGGCGGTGCGAGGCGACCGCGATCGCGTCGCCGAGCAGCTCGTCCCGGCGGATCTCGGAGGTGGTGACCGTGCGGTCCAGCGGACGGCGGTCCACGGCGTCCCGCACGGTGTCGTCCCGAAGGTCGTAGTAGATCAGCTCACGACCGTCGGCCAGCCGTGTCGAGGTCTTCTTCAACGCCGGACTCCTCTACGTCCTTCTACTGCACCCGCACCCAATCACTCAACACAATCAAACATAACAGACCACAACCCGACAACACCTAGCTTCATCACAATCAAACAAAGAACACCAACAGAAGTGTTCAATAACTAAACGCGGAGGCGTAGGTTCCGCTCTGGATCAGTTCGCGCAACGAAGCGAGTTCTCATGCAAACCCCCACAAACGGACCCACCTACCTGGCGGCGGGGCTACGGCTCCCCACCAACTGGCTGGACTACACGATCCTGGCGATCTACTTCGTCGTCGTACTCGGTATCGGCTTCGCCGCCCGCCGCTCGGTCAAGACCAGCCTCGACTTCTTCCTCTCGGGACGCTCGCTGCCCGCCTGGATCACCGGCCTCGCCTTCATCTCCGCGAACCTGGCGGCCACCGAGATCCTGGGCATGGCCGCGAACAGCGCCCAGTACGGCGCCTACACCGTGCACTGGTACTGGATCGGCGCCATCCCCGCCATGGTCTTCCTCGGCCTGGTGATGATGCCGTTCTACTACGGCAGCAAGGTCCGCTCGGTCCCCGAGTTCCTGCTGCTGCGCTTCGACCGGGCCGCCCACCTGCTCAGTTCGATCCTGTTCGCGTTCGCCGCGATCCTGATCGCCGGCGTCAACCTCTACGCCCTCGCGATCGTCGTCGAGGCGCTGCTGGGCTGGCCGCAGTGGGTCGCCATCGTCGTCGCCGGCGCGTTCGTCCTCGCGTACATCACCCTCGGCGGTCTCTCCTCGGCGATCTACAACGAGGTGCTCCAGTTCTTCGTGATCCTCGCCGCCCTCATCCCGATCACCATCCTCGGCCTGAAGAAGGTCGGCGGCTGGGGCGGGCTGACCCACAAGCTCACCGAGACCCACGGCGCGAACTTCACCACGGCGTGGGGCGGCACCGGCATCGGCAGCGCCAACCCGCTCGGCGCGAACTGGCTGACCATCGTCCTCGGCCTCGGCTTCGTGCTCTCCTTCGGCTACTGGACGACGAACTTCGCCGAGGTGCAGCGCGCCCTGTCCGCCAAGAACCTCTCCGCGGGTCAGCGCACGCCGCTGATCGCCGCCTACCCGAAGATCTTCATCGTCTTCCTGGTGATGATCCCGGGCCTGGTCGCCGCCGCGGTCGTCCCGCACTTCGGCTCGGCCGGATCCGGCTACCAGTACAACGACGCCATCCCGTACCTGATGCAGGAGCTGCTGCCCAACGGCGTGCTCGGCATCGCGGTCACCGGTCTGCTCGCCGCCTTCATGGCCGGCATGGCGGCCAACGTGTCGTCCTTCAACACCGTGTTCACGAACGACATCTGGGCCAAGTACGTGATGCCCGGCCGCGAGGACGCGTACTACGTCCGCTTCGGCCGTCTGATCACCGCGATCGGCGTGGCCGCCTCGGTCGGTACGGCGTTCCTGGCGTCCTCGTTCTCGAACATCATGAGCTACCTGCAGACGCTGTTCTCCTTCTTCAACGTGCCGATGTTCGTCGTCTTCATCGTCGGCATGTTCTGGAGGCGCGCGTCCGCCAAGTCCGGCTTCTGGGGCCTGCTCGCCGGCACCGTCACGGCGATGGTGAACTACTTCGTGCTCTACAAGAAGGGCATCATCTCGATCCCCTCCGACCAGGGCGCCAACTTCGTCTCCGCGATCGCGGGCTTCGTCGCCGGCGCGGTCGTGATGGTCGCGGTGTCCCTGTTCACCAAGCCGAAGCCGGCGACGGAACTCCAGGGCCTGGTCTACGGCACCCGCTCCCCCGGCATGGCGGAAGCGCCGGCACCCGGTGACGAGGCCTGGTACCGCAAGCCCGCCCTGCTGGGCTGGGGCGCGGTCGTCCTGGCCGCCGCCTGCTACATCCCGTTCTCGTTCTGACGCGGAGGACCGAGGAAACCATGAGCGAAAATTCCGGACACTCCGAGCACCACCCCGACCGTCACGAGCACTGGACCGAGGAGGGGGTCGCGCGCGAGGTCACCGAGCTGGAGACCAAGTCCGCGACCGCGGCCCGCATCTTCGACCTGCGCCGCATCATCGGCGGCCTGTTCGTGCTCTACGGCGTCATCGTCACGATCACCGGCATCACCGACTCCCGGTCCGCCATCGACAAGGCCCAGGGCGTCAACATCAACCTCTGGACCGGCATCGGCATGCTCCTGCTGGGCATCTTCTTCCTGGCCTGGCTGAAGCTCCGCCCCACTCCGCCGCCGCTTCCTCCGGAGGGGTTGCCGGAGGAGTGACCGTCGGCCGGGGGACGGTCGCGCCGTAGGGGTGCGGGCCGTTCCCCGGCTGCCGGTCCGTCGTGGTCGCTCGCGCAGTTCCCCGCGCCCCTTCGGGGCGCTTGAGCTGCGGGCAGTCGTGCCTCCCCCAAGCTCTTCGAGCAGGGGGTACCCCCAGGGCGGCACGGGTGGGCGCAGCGGCACCTCTCAGCGAGCAGCGCCCCCTCGCCCAGCCGCAGCACCGGGCGCCTACTCCAGATCGGAGTTCAAGGGCCCGGCCCGGTCAAGCAGCCCCGTCCGTGCAGCCAACGCCGCCGCCTCCAACCGCGACCCGACGCCCAGTTTCATCAGCACGCGCTGCACATGCGTCCGCGCGGTGCTGGGCGCGATGCCCATGCCGGCCGCGATCAGCCGGGTGTCCTCGCCGTCGGCCACCCGGACCAGAACCTCCACCTCCCGCGGCGTGAGCATCTCCAGCAGCCGCTGTGCCTCGTCGTCGGGTTCGGCGGCCGGGTTGAGCAGCTCGCCGAACGCGCCCTGGAGCAGCTGCGGAGCCACCGCGGCCTCCCCGGCCCGCGCCTTCATGATGGCCCGCTCGACGCCCTCGATCCGCTCGTCGTGCCGGACGTACCCGGACGCCCCCGCCGCGAACGCCGCCGCGATGCCCCGCGGCGACGGCACAGGGCCGAGCACCAGCACCGCCACCTGCGGCCGCTCCCGCTTGATCTTCACCACCGGGTCGAAGGCCCCCGGCTCGGCCGGTGCCGCCGTACCCAGCAGGCACACCTCCGGCGCCCGCGCGATCACCAGGTCCGCCGCGCCCGCGGCCGGTGCCGCGGCGGCGAGCACCCGGTGCCCGCGCAGCTTGAGCGCCGACGCCAACGCCTCCGCGAGCAGGCGATGGTCGTCGATGACCATGAGCCGTACTCCCATAGAGCAACCCCCCAGTCCCCCCCATGGACGCCCCACTATGGACGTCCACCGGTCCGCAAGGACAGAGGGCCCCCCGGCACCTCGCCCTTCATGCCCCCGGAAGCTACACGCTTGTTCGACGTATTGCTGCCCCTCTTGATGAGAAGTGCCCCGGATCGATGAAATCCGGGGCACTTCTTGGTATGTCACCCATTCGGGCGAGAGTCGCTACGGCGCCGACGCGCGGCGGTCAGCCGTTCGTGCCGTACGCGATCACCAGGTCCTGCTTGCCGTACGACGAGGTGCCCTTCCGCTGGGCGAAGACCTGCGCCATGTACAGCCGGCCGTCGCCGAAGAGGATCTCCGCGTAGTCCGGCAGCATGGTGCCCTCCACCTGCCGTGCGGCCGGTGTGGTCGGGTTCTCCAGCAGCTTGGTCATCGTGAAGGACCCGCCGTCGATGCTGACGATCTGGCCGCCCTTGTCGTAGGGCGGGCGGTTGTAGGCGATCAGGTTGCCGCCGTCCATGCGCAGCGGGGTCAGCAGGTAGCCCTCACCGGCCTCGACGCGCTGGCCGGTCGGCTTGCCGGTGTTCAGGTCGAAGGCCACGATCTCGTTGGTCTTGCTGAACGCGCCGCCGTTGCCGTCGTGTTCCTCGGTCGCCAGGTACAGCTTGCCGTTGCCTGCGACGATCTGCTTGCAGTACTCGATGCGGGTGATGCCGTCGCAGCGCCCGCCGTAGGTCTTGGCCGGCGCGGAGATGTGCGCGAGCAGTTTGCCGGTCTTGCCGTCGATGGAGAAGTAGTCCGAGACGCCGCTGCCGTCGTCCGCGTTGACGTCGGCGGCCACCACCAGCGGGTCGGTGGAGACGATGGCCGCGTACTGGATACCCGAGTCCATCCGGTACTCGGAGATCACCTTCCCGGTCTTCGGATCGAGGGTCTGGATGCTGATCTGGTCGTTCTGCGAGTCTCCGCAATGGCGCACCGCGACCAGGCTGGTGCCGCCGCCGTACCCCGCGTCGTAACAGCTGTCGCCCGACTTCGGCAGCCACAGCGCCTTGCCCGAGTCGAGGTCGAAGGCGGCACCACCACTGGTGTCGCCGACCGCGACGGTGCGCTGAGCGACCGTCACATTCTGGTAATTGACCAGGGTGTCACCGGAGTTGACCGTCTTCGTCCACAGCTTCTTGCCCGCGTCGAGATCGATCGCGGCGATCTGCGTGCACCCGCCGAAGCTCTTCTTCGTGTCCCACTTCGGCTGGTACACGATCGCGGTCTTGTCGTCGGACGTCACGTGCTGGCTGGCCGCGCAGACCGGGCCGGGCAGCTTGATCGTCCACAGCTTGGTGCCCTTGGCCGGGTCGTAGCCGACGATCTCGCCGACGCCGCTCTTGGCGTACACCTTGCTCGTCAGCCACGAACCCGCGGTGCTGACCGTGTCGTCCGCGGTGGGCAACGGCACTTCGAACAGCACGTTGGCCGCGGGGTTGCCCGGCACCTTCTCCTTGCCGCCGCCGCCCGTGGTCCCGGTGCCGCCGCTGCCGTTCTTGCCGCCGGTGCCACCGCTGGACGAGGCGGTGTCCTGCTTCTTTCCGTCGCCCCCGGAGGACGAGGCGTACCAGATGCCGCCGGCCACGATCAGCGCGATCGCGACGACCGCCGCGACCACGATGAACAGCGTGGTGTTCTTCCGCCCGCCGCCGCCCGGCCCGCCCTGCGGCTGCATCGGCACGGTCGGGGGCTGGCCCGGATAGCCGTAACCCGGCTGCACACCCTGCAGGGGCGCCGTCGGCTGCGCGTACGGGTTCTGCGGCCCGGGTGCGCCGTAGGGCGCGGCCGGCTGCTGGCCGTACGGGCTCGGCTGCGCGCCGGGGTAGCCGTAACCGGGCTGGGGCGGCGCGGCCTGCGGGTAGCCGTAACCGGGCTGCGGAGGCGGGGCGGCCTGCGGGTAGCCGTAACCCGGCTGCGGCTGCTGGGGCGGCTGTGGCTGCTGGGCCGGCGGGGCGGGGGGCGTCGGCGGGGCGGACGGCGGCTGCTGGTCCTGCGGCGCGCCCGGGGGCGGGCTCGGGGGGCCGAAACCGCCCTGCTGCGGGGGCTGGTTGGGCGGCGGAGGGGGCGGCTGGGTCATGACAACGGGTACCTCGGTCGGGCTCGGACGGCCGGGCGGGCCGGACGGCACGGGGACAGGGGCGGACGACGACGAACGACGGACAGGGAGGGGAGAAGGCGCGGGCTGCGGCTCAGTTGCCGAAGGCCATGATCAGCTTCTCCTTCGCCTGGTCGCTGCCGGACAGCCGGCCGGCGGAGATGAAGAACCGCCCGTCGGACCAGTCGATGACGCCGTCGTAGAAGGTGTCCTCGATCTCGGCCGTGCCCGACGGGTTCTGCAGCAGCTTGGCGGGCGCGTGCGAGGAGCCGGTGACCGGCAGCGCGACCACCTGGCCGCCCGAGTCGTACGACGGCTGCACGTACGCGACGAGCTTGCCGCCGTCTTCCTTCATCGGGTACATCGGCTCGTCCGCCGGGGACTTGGCCCGCCACTTCGCCTTGCCGTCGGCGAGGCCGATCGCGACGATCTCGTTGGCGCTGCTGGTGGTGTCCGTCGGCAGGTAGAGCGTGTCCGCGTCCGCGACGACGCCCTGGCAGCCCTGGAGGTCGCGTTCGAGGATCTGCCAGCCGCAGCGGGGGCCGAACTTCTCGTCGACCTTGACCTCCGAGCGGAACTTGCCGTCCTTGGTGAACGTGGAGATGTTCCAGGCCTTCTTGTCCTGGTTGGTCAGGTAGACCACCAGCGGGTCGACCGAGAAGGTCCGGCTGACCTGCCAGCCCTTCTTCACCGCCTGGGTCCACTTGACCTTGCCGGTGGCCGGGTCGAGCTCCTGGATCTCGTCGTGCTCGTTGTCCCCGCCGGCGCCGCAGGACGCCACCTGGATCAGCCGGCTCGCACTGCCCGCGTACGCGGCCGGGAAACAGGCCGACCCGTACTTCTGCTTGTCGTACAGCTTCTTGCCGCTGTCGATGTCGTACGCCGTGCCCGACTCCGAACGGGCCACCAGCAGCGTCTTGCCGCTCACCGTCAGCTCGACGTTGAGCGCGCTGTCGAACAGCCCGCCGTCGGCGACCTGGCCGCTCCAGCCCTTCTGGCCGGTGGCGAGGTCGATCTGCTGGAGCTGGTTGCACTTGGCGCGGTCACTGACACCGCTCATGTACGCCACGACGACCTTGTCGTCGGCCGACTTCTGCGGGGTGACCGCGCAGATCTTCTGCGGGAAGGAGATCGGCCCCCAAGCGGCCTTGCCGTCGCCGGTGCCGTAGGCGAAGACCTGCTTGTACGCCGCCTTCGCCACGACCTTGTCCGTGACCCACATGCCGGGCGCGTCCGCGCCGGAGCCCGGGGCGTCCGGCGCCGAGTGGTACCAGAGCACCTTCGCCTCGCCCGCCTTGCGGTTCGCGTTCAGGTTGTCCGGGTCGTCGCCGCCGGCCGCGCTCGGCGAGGCGGAGGCGGAGTGCTTGGGGTCGTCGCTCTGCTGGGCGACGGGCTTCTTCTTGCCGTCGCCGCCACTGGTGACCGCGTACACGGTGCCGCCGATGACGGCCAGCGCGGCCACCGCGGCACCGACGATCAGCGCCGTCCTCTTCTTGCCGGCACCGGCCTGCGGCACGGCACCGGGCGCGCCCGGGTACGGCTGCTGCTGCGGGTAGCCGTAACCGGGCTGCGGCGCGGCTCCGTAGGGGCCCGGCTGCTGCGGCTGCTGCGGGTAGCCGTAGGGGCCCGGAGTGCCGGGCGCGACGGGGGCGTTGTACGGGTTCTGCGCGCCGGGGGCGGCCGGGGCGCCGTACGGGCCGGGCTGCTGGGGGTAGCCGTAACCGGGCTGCGGGGCGGCCGGCGGCTGCGGCGGGGCCGCGGGCGGCTGGGCCGGCGGCGGAGGCGTGCCGTGCGGGGCGCCCGGCGGGGACTGCGGGGCGCTCGGGGCGCCGAAACCGCCCTGGGCCGGTGGCGTCTGCGGGGCGCCGAAACCGCCGCCCGGTGGCGGCTGGTCCTGCGGCGCTCCGAATCCGCCGTGCGGCGGCTGGTTGGGCGGCTGGGTCATCAGCGCTCTTCCCCCTCGTTCACTGATTTTTAGCCACGCCCTGAGGTTCTTGACGGACCCTGGGTCGTTACTCAGACAGTTCTCAGACGGCCCTTTCTATCACCCGCCTCTGACAGCGCACGGGCACGGATCCGCCCCTGTTCCCAAGGGAGAACCGGCCCGTGATGCCGCCGTTACGCGCCTTCACGCCCCCTTCACGCGGCGCACGCACCTGGCTGATTCACGCCCGCGCGCGCCCCACTCCGCGCTCCGCGCGCTACGCGTCCTCCGCCAGCTCCAGCCAGCGCAGCTCCAGTTCCTCGCGCTCCCCGGCCAGATCGCGCAACTCGGCATCCAGTTCCGCGACCTTGGCGAAGTCGGTGGCGTTCTCGGCGATTTGGGCGTGCAGCCGGGACTCCTTCTCGGAGACCTTGTCCAACTGGCGCTCGATCTTCTGGAGTTCCTTCTTGGCGGCGCGCTGGTCGGCGGCGCTCTTCTCCGTGGTGGCGGGCTTGGGTGCCGCGGCGGCGGCCTGGGCGGCGACCGCCTCCTCCATCCGCTGCCGTCGCTCCAGGTACTCGTCGATGCCGCGCGGCAGCATCCGCAGGGTGCCGTCGCCGAGGAGGGCGAAGACGCGGTCGGTGGTGCGCTCGACGAAGAACCGGTCGTGGGAGATGACGATCATCGAGCCGGGCCAGCCGTCGAGGACGTCCTCCAGCTGGGTGAGGGTCTCGATGTCGAGGTCGTTGGTGGGCTCATCCAGGAAGAGGACGTTGGGCTCGTCCATGAGGAGGCGCAGCAGCTGGAGCCGCCGGCGCTCACCACCGGACAGGTCGCCGACCGGCGTCCACTGCTTCTCCTTGTTGAAGCCGAACGTCTCGCACAGCTGACCGGCGGTCATCTCACGCCCCTTGCCGAGGTCGACGCGCTCGCGTACCCGCTGCACGGCCTCCAGGACCCGCCAGGTGGGGTCGAGTTCGGCGACCTCCTGGGAGAGGTAGGCGAGTTTGACGGTCTTGCCGACGGCGATCCGGCCACCGGCCGGCTGCTCCTCGCCCTCGCTGCGCGCGGCGGCGGCCATGGCGCGCAGCAGCGAGGTCTTGCCGGCGCCGTTGACACCGACGAGGCCGATCCGGTCGCCGGGGCCGAGCTGCCAGGTGACGTGCTTGAGGAGCACCTTCGGCCCGGCCTGCACGGTGATGTCCTCAAGGTCGAAGACGGTCTTGCCGAGCCGGGAGGAGGCGAACTTCATGAGCTCCGAGCTGTCCCGGGGCGGCGGCACGTCCGCGATCAGCTCGTTGGCGGCCTCGATCCGGAAGCGCGGCTTGGACGTACGCGCGGGCGCCCCGCGCCGCAGCCAGGCCAGCTCCTTGCGGACCAGGTTCTGCCGCTTGGTCTCCTCCGTGGCGGCGATCCGCTCGCGCTCCGCGCGCGCGAAGACGTAGTCGGAGTAGCCGCCCTCGTACTCGTAGACGTCGCCGCGCTGCACGTCCCACATGCGGGTGCAGACCTGGTCGAGGAACCACCGGTCGTGGGTCACGCACACCAGCGCCGAACGCCGGTTCTGCAGATGCCGCGCCAGCCAGGCGATGCCCTCGACGTCGAGGTGGTTGGTGGGCTCGTCGAGGACGATCAGGTCCTGCTCCTCGATGAGCAGCTTGGCGAGCGCGATCCGGCGCCGCTCACCACCCGAGAGCGGTCCGATGACGGTGTCGAGCCCCTTGGGGAAGCCCGGCAGGTCGAGCCCGCCGAAGAGCCCGGTCAGCACATCCCTGACCTTGGCGTTCCCGGCCCACTCGTGGTCGGCCATGTCACCGATGACCTCGTGCCGGACGGTGGCGGCGGGGTCCAGGGAGTCGTGCTGGGTGAGCACACCGAGCCGCAGCCCGCCGGAGTGCGTGACACGCCCGGTGTCGGCCTCCTCCAGCTTGGCGAGCATCCGGATGAGGGTGGTCTTGCCGTCGCCGTTGCGCCCGACGACCCCGATCCGGTCCCCCTCCGACACACCGAGCGAGACGCCGTCCAGCAGGGCACGGGTGCCGTACACCTTGCTGACGTTCTCGACATTGACCAGATTGACGGCCATTTCACTCCTGTGCGCGGGGGTCGGTCAGCCTTCTAGCGTAGGGCAGCGGGGGGTGAGGGGGAGCGGTGAGGGGGCGGTCACTCTTTGTGATGGTGTACGGGCGGTATGGCGGCGACTGCTGCGCGGGTGCCGCATGATCGCTTCCATGCGAGGAAGCACCCCACCAGGCGGCTACACCGTGGACGACTTGCTGACGCTGCCCGGTTTGCCTCGGCACGTCGAGCTGATCGACGGCGAGCTGGTTGTCCCGGGTCCGCAGACCGTCTTCCACTCCGTCGCTGTCGACCTGCTGGTGAGCGGCCTCCGGGCCGGGTGCCCGGCCGAGTTCCACGTCAGTAGGCAGATGACCGTCATCCTCGACGAACGCAACGGGCTCGAACCGGACGTGAGCGTGATCCGGACCGAGGCGGTCACCGGACTGGACCAGATGTGCTACCAGGCCAAAGACGTCATCCTCGGCGTGGAAGTCGTCCACCCGGGCTCCGAGTGCCGGGACCGCACCACCAAGCCCCTGAAGTACGCCGCTGGGGGGATCCCTGACTTCTGGCGGGTCGAGATGGAGGAGGACGGCAGACCTGTCGTCCACACCTACACACTCGACCCGCTCGCGAACACATACGCACCCAATGGCACCCACCGCGACCGGATCGAAGTCAACAAGCCCTACCCCATCGACATCGACCTGACGGCGATCGACGAACTCTGAGGCCCTAGAGAACCGTCGCCCCCGCCACCGGCCCCACCGCCATCCGCACGGCCCGGCACGTCCCCGACGCCCGCAGGGCCTGGGAGACCTTCTCCGCCGACTCGGCATCACGCGCGAGGAACGCCGTCGTAGGCCCGGAGCCCGAGACCAGCGCGGTAAGCGCACCCGCCCCCCGCCCGGCCTCCAGCGTGTCCGCCAGCTCCGGGAACAGGGACAGCGCCGCAGGCTGAAGGTCATTGGACACGGCCGCCGCCAGCGCCTCCACGTCCCCCTTCGCGAGCGCCTCCAGCAGCTCCGCCGAAGCCACCGGCTCCGGGATCTCCCGCCCCTGAGCCAGCCGGTCGAACTCACGGAAGACGGCCGGCGTCGACAGCCCCCGCTCGGCCATCGCGAAGACCCAGTGGAAGGTGCCGCCGGTCTCCAGGGCGGTCAGCTGCTCGCCCCGTCCGACACCGAGCGCGACACCCCCGACCAGGCTGAACGGGACGTCACTGCCCAACTCCGCGCAGATCGCGAGCAGTTCGGCCCGCGAAGCCCCCGCCCCCCACAGCGTGTTGCAGGCGAGCAGCGCGCCCGCGCCGTCCGCGCTGCCGCCCGCCATGCCGCCGGCGACCGGGATGTCCTTGTCGATGTGGATGTGCACGGCCGGTTCGATCCCCCGGCGCGCGGCCAGCGCGATCGCGGCGCGCGCGGCGAGGTTGGTGCGGTCCAGAGGGACCT
This sequence comes from Streptomyces camelliae, assembly GCF_027625935.1. Classification (NCBI taxonomy): domain Bacteria; kingdom Bacillati; phylum Actinomycetota; class Actinomycetes; order Kitasatosporales; family Streptomycetaceae; genus Streptomyces; species Streptomyces camelliae. Next base: position 5,383,490 of record NZ_CP115300.1, on the reverse strand, counting down.
CGCCGGCGTCCGGGCCGGCGCAGGTGATCCGCAGCTCGTCGGCCGGGGTGACGGTGACCTCGTCGTACAGGCCGACGGCGAGGAAGACGTTGGCGAGGTCGTGGAACCCGTCGGGGCGCGCGGCGCCGACCGCGAGCTGGACGTTGACCTTGGCCGGCACCCGTACCGTGACGCTCACGTGCCGCTCTCCTCGTGCCGGGTGATCGCGTCCTTGTGCTCGGCGATCCGCGCGAACTCCTCCACCGTCAGCGACTCCCCGCGCGCCTGCGGCGAGACCCCGGCCGCGACCAGGGCGGCCTCGGCGGCAGCGGCGGACCCGGCCCAGCCGGCGAGCGCCGCCCGCAGGGTCTTGCGGCGCTGCGCGAAGGCCGCGTCGACGACCGCGAAGACCTCTCTCTTGGAGGCCGTGGTCTTGATCGGCTCGGCCCGCCGGACCAGTGAGACCAGCCCGCTGTCGACGTTCGGCGCGGGCCAGAAGACATTGCGGCCGATCGCCCCGGCCCGCTTCACCTCGGCGTACCAGTTGGCCTTCACCGACGGCACGCCGTACACCTTGTTGCCGGGCGCGGCGGCGAGCCGGTCGGCGACCTCGGACTGCACCATGACCAGGGTGCGCTCGATGCTCGGGAACGTGTCGAGCATGTGCAGCAGCACGGGCACGGCGACGTTGTACGGCAGGTTCGCCACCAGGGCCGTCGGGGCCGGGCCGGGCAGTTCGGTGACGTGCATGGCGTCGGAGTGGACCAGCGCGAACCGCTCGGCACGCTCCGGCATGCGCGCGCCGACGGTGGCGGGCAGCGCTGCGGCCAGCACATCGTCGATCTCGACGGCGGTGACCCGGTCGGCGGCCTCCAGCAGCGCCAGCGTGAGAGACCCGAGCCCCGGCCCGACCTCCACGACGACGTCATCGGGGCGGACCTCGGCGGTGCGCACGATACGGCGGACCGTGTTGGCGTCGATCACGAAGTTCTGGCCGCGCTGCTTGGTGGGACGGACACCGAGCGCGGCCGCCAGCTCGCGGATGTCGGCGGGACCGAGGAGGGCGTCGGGGGTGGGGCTGCTCACGGGACAAGGGTACGGGGGTCTGCCCGACCGGATTGCCAGGTGCCGGGTCCTGGGGGGAGCCGGGGGCGGATCGCCGGCCGGCGCCGGCGTCGTGCCTCCCCCAAGCTCTTCGAGCAGGGGATGCCCCCAGCGGCCCGACCGTCCGCAGCCCGACGGCGATTCCCCGCAGCCGCCGGCCTTCAGCCGCGCAGCCGCGCCCCGCAGTGCGGCCACGGTGTCGCCCCCCGCCGCACGTACAGCTTCTTCGCGCGGAACGTCTGTTCCTCGGCCGGTGCCTCCTGGGGGCGTCCGCTGCCGCCGAGGCTGTGCCAGGTGTGGGTGTCGAACTGGTAGAGGCCGCCGTAGGTCCCCGAGGGGTCGACCGCGTCCGGGCGGCCGCCGGACTCGCAGGCGGCGAGACCCCGCCAGTTCAGGTGGTCGGCGCCGGCCACGGAGGTGGGCCGCTTCCTGGTGCCGACCCTGACGATCTGCGGTTTCGGCTTGCGCACCACCTCGGAGGCCTCCCGGCGCGGCTTCCCGCGGACCCCGTTGACGGTGCGCAGCACGTAGGTGTCGCGCCGCAGGCCTGGCACGCCGGGCTGAGTGATGACCTCGGTGCCCGTGAAGAGGGTGGGGTCCTCGGTGCGCCGGACCTCGAACGGGATCTGCTCCTCGCGGACCTCCCGGCTGCCGCTGACCCGCAGCACGGTGATCGTCTGCCCGTCGCGCGGGAAGCTGTCCGGCGGGACGGAGGTGGCGTCCTCGCCGCGCAGGGTGACGCCGGCCTCCTCGACGGCCTCGCGGACGGTGGCCGCGTTGGTGCGGACGGTGCGGGTCCGGCCGTCCGCCATGACGGTGACGGCGCGCTCGGTGCGCACGTCGAGCGCGAGCCCGGCGCGTCCGATGGTCTGGGAGCGTGAGGCGGACAGATACGCGCCCTCGGCGCGCACTCCCAGCTCGTCCAGCGCTCCTTCCACCGTGTGCGCCGTCGTCCACACCTCGCGCCGTTCGCCGTCCAGGGTGAGCCGGACGGGGCGCCCGTAGTGCACGGCGACGGCGTCGCCGCTGGCGAGCGCCGTATCGGGGGCGGGCGCGACCATGTCATGCGCCCCCACGCGCACGCCCTCGTCGGCGAGCAGCTCGCGCACGTCTCCGGCGAAGGTGTGCAGGGTGCGCTGCTTGCCGTCGACAGTCAGCTCGATCGCCTTGTCGTTGGCGATGAACGCGGTGGTGCCGCCGGCCAGGAAGGCCACGACCAGCGCCTGCGGCAGCAGACGGCGCACGGCGGACTCGGGGCGCTCGGCGCAGCGCGCCCTGCGCCGGCGCGCACCCCGCCCACTCACTCCGGCGGCCACCTCCGCCTCGCTCGCCTCTTCTTCCAGCACGCTCCCGGCGTGCGCGACACCGGCGCCCGCGCCCTGCCGGGGCAGCACCGGCTCGGCCACGAAGTACGCCTGCGCCTCGTAGGCGGGCCGGTAGGTGTCCTCGTAGAGCCCGTACGGCAGGGTCTCCGCGCTGTGTACGGACCCGTCGGGGCCGTACGGCGGGGCGGGGACGTCATGGTGGTACGACGCGTAGGGCTCGTGTGTCTCGAACGTCTCGTACTGCGACTTGCTCACGCCGACACGCTCCAGGGGTGCCAGAGGGGTCCGGATCGGGCCCCCAGAACCTAGCGGAGCGGCCGTCACTCTCCAAAGCGACGCGACTACGTACTGTTGCCCGTACGCGCGCGTGTGCTCAGTAGTCGAAGGCGCGGGCGGTGTTGGCGGCCAGGGCGGTCGCCAGCGCGTCCTCGTCTATGCCGCGCACGGCGGCCATCGCGCGCACCGTGACCGGGATCAGATAGGGCGCGTTGGGCCGGCCCCGGTAGGGCGCCGGGGTCAGGAAGGGCGCGTCGGTCTCCACGAGGACCAGCTCCAGGGGGGCGACGGCGAGCGCGTCGCGCAGGTTCTGGGCGTTCTTGAAGGTGACGTTGCCTGCGAAGGACATGAAGTAGCCCTCGCGCGCGCAGATCTCCGCCATGGCGGCGTCGCCGGAGTAGCAGTGGAAGACGGTGCGCTCGGGGGCGCCCTCCTCCTTCAGCACGCGCAGCACGTCGGCGTGGGCGTCACGGTCGTGGATGACGAGCGCCTTGCCGTGCCGCTTGGCGATCTCGATGTGGGCGCGGAAGGACCGCTCCTGGGCCGCCTTGCCCTCGGGGCCGGTGCGGAAGTAGTCCAGGCCCGTCTCGCCGACGCCCTTGACCTGCGGCAGCCCGGCCAGCCGGTCGATCTCGGCCAGGGCCTCGTCCAGCGCCGCGTCACCGCCCGGCTCCCGGGCGCCCTGCCGCGACCAGCCGTCGGGGTCGCCGTGCACGATGCGCGGGGCCTCGTTGGGGTGCAGGGCGACGGTGGCGTGGACGCTGTCGTACGCCGCCGCGGTCTCGGCGGCCCAGCGCGAGCCCTTGATGTCGCAGCCGACCTGGACGACGGTCGTCACACCCACCGACGCGGCCTTGGCGAGGCCCTCCTCGACCGTGCCCGACTGCATGTCGAGGTGGGTGTGGGAATCGGCGACGGGCACCTGGAGGGGTGCCGGAAGCGGCGGGGCGCTGTTCTTGTCGGTCTTGTCGGTCTTGTCGTCCCTGGAGCTCTGGCCGGCGTTCGAAGGCATGCCCCGATCCTACGAAAGGGGCATGCCGTCAGCGTCCGGAGCCCGGCTCAGCCGGCCTTGCGCTGGAACGGGTGCAGGAGGTCGGACAGATGCCAGTGGTGCGGCTCCCGGGGCTCGGCGGGCACCGCGGGCGCCCCGGGCACCTCGACCGGGCCCGCCGGCGGCACGCTGTGGTCCCGGTGCGCCTCGCCGCACACCGACGAGACCTGTCCCGCGCGCATGATCCGCACGACGTGACCGTCGCAGTTGTGGCAGCTGGGCCGGCTCAGCGGCGACGGCACGACCTGGCCGTCCGCCACGTACAGCACGAACTCGTGCCCATCGGCGTCCGTGTGGTGCTCTATCTCGTACGACTGCTCCCAGCCGTGCCCGCAGCGCATGCAGGCGAACGAATACGACTCGTGAACGACGGCTGTGGCCGTACCACGGAGGCCGGTCTGCCCTGCGATCTCGCTCATGCCAGCTCCTCTGATCCGCTGGTCGGAGGGACGGTTGTGCGTCCCTTCGACCAGTGGACGCCTTCACCGGCGCGGGCGCAGCAGGGCTGTCGAGTGTTGGAGGCGATTTGGCGGTTCCTTGCCGAAGATGACCCGTTCGGTCCCGTTTCGCTTTGCCATCGGCGACAGCCTTTTGCCGTCCCATGGCCCGTCCGCTCACCCGAGAACAGCCCTGCTCAGAGGGGGTTTTCGGCACCGCCCCCGGCGCCGCCGCCGGCGCGCTTGGCGGCGACGACGGCATCGAACACCACCCGCTTCGGCACCCCCGCCTCCACGGCCACCGCCGCGATCGCCTCCTTGCGCCGCTCCCCGGCCTCCTCCCGCACCCGCACCCGCCGCACGAGCTCCTCCGCGTCGAGTTCCTCGGGCCCGGCCTCGGGCGCCCCTTCGACCACGACGGTGATCTCCCCGCGCACCCCCTCCGCGGCCCAGCGCGCCAGCTCGTCCAGCGGACCGCGCCGGACCTCCTCGTACGTCTTGGTCAGCTCACGGCAGACGGCGGCCCGCCGGTCCGTGCCGAAGACCTCGGCCATGGCGGCGAGGGTGTCGTCGAGCCGGTGGGGGGCCTCGAAGTAGACGAGGGTGCGCCGCTCGCCGGCGACCTCGCGCAGCCGGGACAGCCGTTCGCCCGCCTTGCGCGGCAGGAAGCCCTCGAAGCAGAAGCGGTCGACGGGCAGCCCGGACAGGGCGAGCGCGGTGAGCACGGCGGACGGGCCGGGCACCGCGGTGACCCGGATGTCCTTCTCGACGGCCGCCGCGACCAGCCGGTAGCCAGGGTCGGAGACGGACGGCATGCCGGCGTCGGTCACGAGCAGCACGCGCGCGCCGCCGAGCAGCTCCTCGACCAGCTCCGGTGTGCGGGCGGACTCGTTGCCCTCGAAGTACGACACGACACGCCCCTTGGGCAGGACGCCGAGCGCCTGGGTGAGCCGGCGCAGCCGCCGCGTGTCCTCGGCGGCGACGATGTCGGCGCCGGCCAGCTCCTCGGCAAGCCGGGGCGGCGCGTCCGCGATGTCGCCGATGGGGGTACCTGCGAGGACAAGGGTTCCAGTCACACCCCCATCCTCCCAGCCCCGGGCCACCGCGCGGCCCGCCCCCACGGCCACGGGCCCGCCCTCGCGGACGCGGCGGAGTGACCGCTTCCCGACCGGTACCGCACATGCACGGGACTCGCACAGATCGGTTCCCTACCATGGCGCGGGTGACCAGTACCGCGTCCTCCATGGACCTCCGGCAGGGCCAGGCGCCGCACGACGAGCGGCCGGCGTGGCAGCAGCGGCTGCGCCGATTCGGGTACGTACCGGCCGAGGACGCGCCGTCGGGCGATGTACGGGACCGGCTGGTGCCCCCGTACGCCGAGCCGAGCCCGCGGCTGTGGCAGGCGCTCGGTGTGCCGCCGGTCCTCGCCGAGCGGATCGTGCGCTGGTCGGGCTGGGGCGGTCCGCTGCTGGTCACGCTGATGGCGGGCCTGATGCGGTTCTGGAACCTGGGCAGCCCGCGCGCGGTGATATTCGACGAGACGTACTACGCCAAGGACGCGTGGGCGCTCGTCCACCGCGGTTTCGAGGTCAACTGGGACAAGAACGCCAACGACCTGGTCCTGCGGACGCACGGCCATCTCGTCATCCCGACGGACGCGTCGTACGTCGTGCATCCGCCGGTCGGCAAGTACGTCATCGGGCTCGGCGAGATGGTCTTCGGGTTCAACCCGTTCGGCTGGCGGTTCATGACCGCGCTGCTGGGCACGCTGTCGGTGCTGCTGCTGTGCCGGATCGGGCGCCGGATCTTCCGCTCGACGTTCCTCGGCTGCCTGGCGGGCGCGCTGATGGCGGTGGACGGCCTGCACTTCGTGATGAGCCGGACGTCGCTGCTGGACGGCGTGCTGATGTTCTTCGTGGTGGCCGCGTTCGGCTGCCTGGTCCTCGACCGGGACCGGGCACGGGCGAGGCTGGCCGCGGCCCTGCCGGTGGACCGCGACGGGCGGGCGCGCCCGGACGCGCGCGTGGCCGACACGTTCCGCTTCGGCCTGCGCCCCTGGCGCTGGGCGACGGGGTTGATGCTGGGTCTGGCCATCGGCACCAAGTGGAACGGGCTGTACATCCTGGCCGCGTTCTGTGTGATGGCGGTTCTGTGGGACGTCGGCGCCCGGAAGACGGCCGGTGCCCGTCACCCGTATGCCGCAGCTCTCAAGTACGACACCGGCCTCGCCTTGCTTACGACCGTTCCGGTGGCCATCGCCGTCTACCTGCTGTCCTGGCTCGGCTGGATCCTCTCCCCGGCCGACGGCACGGGCGGCTACTTCCGCAACTGGGCGGCCACCGACGGCAAGGGCGGCAGCTGGACGTTCCTGCCGGACTGGCTGCGCAGCCTGTGGCACTACGAGCACGAGGTGTACGAGTTCCACGTCGGGCTGACGTCCCCGCACACCTACCAGTCCAACCCGTGGAGCTGGATCGTGCTGGGCCGCCCGGTGTCGTACTTCTACGAGTCCCCGAACCCCGGCGTGGACGGCTGCCCGGCGAACGCGGGCCAGAAGTGCGCCCGGGAGGTGCTGGCGATCGGCACACCGCTGCTGTGGTGGGCGGCCTGCTTCGCGATCCTGTACGTGCTGTGGCGCTGGGCGTTCCGCCGCGACTGGCGGGCCGGTGCGATCGCCTGCGGCATCGCGGCGGGCTACCTCCCCTGGTTCATGTACCAGGAGCGGACGATCTTCCTGTTCTACGCGGTCGTCTTCCTGCCGTTCCTGTGTCTGGCGGTGGCGATGCTGATCGGCGCGATCATCGGCCCACCGGGCTCCAGCGACATCCGCCGCCTGGCCGGCGCGTCGACGGCCGGCGTCCTGGTGCTGCTGATCGCCTGGAACTTCATCTACTTCTGGCCCCTGTACACGGGCACGGCGATCCCGATCGACCAGTGGCGGGCGCGGATGTGGCTGGACACCTGGGTGTAGCCGGGCGGACGCACGACGAGGGCGCGGCACTCGGCCGCGCCCTCGTCGTGCGTCACCGGTCGTCAGAGGCCGCGGGCCGCGCTGGATGCCCCGAGCGCGGCAAGGGTGAAGCCGTCCCGCAGTTCTCCCGCGCGGATCGCCGTCGCGATCTCGCCCGGACTCCACCAGCGTGCCGCGGCGACCTCGCCGTCGCCGGACGAGCCGGGGCGCAGCGGGGCGTCGCCCGGAACCGAGACCTCGACGACGGCGACCTCGTTCTCCAGCATGCCGGAGTCGACGTCCAGGAACGCCACCGCGGCCGCCGCGGAGCCCACCAGTCCCGTCTCCTCGGCCAGTTCGCGCAGCGCGTCCGAGACAGGATCCGTCTCGCCGAAGCCGCGCGGCAGTTCCCAGGCCCACCGGCCGATGGCCGGTCGCCACTGGCGGACGAGCAGAATGTCGTCACCCCGCCGTGCCAGCACCACGACTCCCGTACGGCCGCCCCCCACCCGGACGCGGTGCTGGACGGTCTCGGCGCCGGACGGCGAGCGGTAGGTGTCGAGGTAGACCTCGCACCACCGCCCGCCGTCGGCGTCGGTGTAGGCCTTGTGGGTGTGCGTGCGCGGCGCCTCAGTGTCCATGGGGCCCTCCTGGTATCACTCCAGGAAGCTCTATCACGTCGTACCGCCCCCGGAAGTCGGTCAGCCGGGTCACACCGGCCGCTACGGCCGCCACGACGACCGGTGTGAGCGCTCCGCCCGCGCCGGCCGCGAACGCCCCGGACGTGCCCTGGCCGAGCAGGCTGGTCGCCAGGCTGATCCCGCCGCCCGCGGCCATCTGAGCGGTGACCCCGTGAGCACTGTGCACGAACCGCTGGAGTCGGCTCACCGACACCTCGTCCACACCGGCGGCCGGTGGCTCCTTCGTACGCCCTGCGAGCAGGTCGCCCACCTCCTGCAGGGCGGCCAGGTCACGCCGGTGCCACCAGTTGGCCAAGGCGTCGGCCGCGTCATCCGTGTACCGCTGCCATTGCTCACCGCTCATCAGGCCGAGCCGCAGCTCGAACCGGGTCGGAAAGATCACGATCGGTGTCTGCTCCACGAGCGCCGCCGCCTCCCGGCGCCGGACGCCGCGTCGCGGCGAAGCCAGCCCGAGCAGGCAGCCTTCGCTCACCGCGATGGCTCGGTAGTACGTCTCGTCGAAGGACTCGCGCAGCGTCCGTGCGTCCGCTTGCGCGTTGGGGTCGCCGGAGCGCAGCAGGGGGTCGAGGCTTTCGTACAGGCGGCTGCGGCTGGGCAGGCCGTTCACGTCGAACTCCCCGCCGGTCCAGGAGGCGAGCACGGCCCTGCCCTCGGCACTGGCCGCATCCTCGGGGCGTGGCGGGGGAAGCAGCGCGTAAGCGGTCGCGTAGTCGGCCGGCGTCAGGGGGCTGACCTCCAGCAGGCCGTGCTCGGCGGCCTCCAGCCAGTCGCCCCACCGGGCGACCGTGCGCCGCCGTAGCGGGGTGTCGAGGACACCGGTCGCCGCCAGCAACCGGTCCGCCAGGCCGACCGGCCCCTCCGCGGCGAGGGCCGCGGCGGCGGCCTCGCTGTCCGCGCGGACGGCCAGCTCCCGCTGGAGTCGCAGGCACTGTTCGTCGGGGATCGGCAGGGAGGAGAAGAGGAAACCGGTCGAGAGCATCGCGATCAGCTGCCCGGCCAGGTCCGCGTTGCGGGAGTTCACCCGGATCGGCAGGACGCCACCCCCGCCGATCGCCCGTATCGCCAGCTCGTCGAGCAGCGCGGCGGGCCGGAGCGCGGCGAAGGCGGCTCCGTCGAGCAGTTGGGGGTAGGTCAGGAACAGCGTGCCGCCCTGGAGGACCTCCCAGCGCAGCCGGCCGAGCAGCTCGGCCCGCCCGAGCGCGGTCAGCCGCTCCACCGGGGCGGCGGCCCCGGCCGCTTGGGCGCTCAGCGTGGCCCGCTGCCGGACGCTGTCCCACCCCGTGCTGAGGACCGCGGTCATGTGCCCGCCCCTTCTGTCGCGTCCATACGTGAGCCAGTTCAGCATGCACCGATCAGCGGAACAACGGTCGTTCGGCACCGGGATGCCCGAGGACGGCGGGCACGGCATCGACGCGGTCGGCCCGATTGTCGCAACCGTGCTACGGAATGCAGGCTGACGTCACCCGCAAAGGTGGGGACTTTAAGGTGATTGCCGTCGTTGGGGAGTGTGAAGGGGCGGCGGGGACCCTGGGGAAGTCACGGAGGAACTGAGGCTGTGGGCAACAGAAGGCGCGTCGCCGAGCGACGCAGGACGACACGACCCGCTGTGGTCGGCGGGATGATCGCCGTGGTTGTCGCCGGCTCCGGGTTCGCCGTCTATGCGCTGACCGGCGGTGGGGCGTCGGCCGACGAGCGCGCGTCCGCAGGGGCTGACCACAAGGCGGTCAAGACCGGTCCGCTCAGCGCCGCCGAGATCCGCACGGCGTCCACCCGCTTCCTGACGGCCTGGCAGCAGGGCCGGGTCTCCGAGGCGGCCGCCGCCACGGACGACGCCCCGGCCGCGACCACGCTGCTCTCCGGCCTCGCCAAGGACGCCCACCTGAAGGGCGTCACGCTCACCCCGGGTGCGGCCACGGGCGCGAAGGTGCCGTTCTCCGTCAAGGCGACGGTGTCGTACGACAAGCTCAGCAAGCCGCTGGCGTACGGCAGTTCGCTCACCGTGGTGAGGCGGGCGAGCGACGGCGTGCCGCTGGTCGACTGGCACTCCTCGATCGTCCACCCGGACCTGCAGGACGGCGACACGCTCGTCACCGGCGAGTCCGGCACCCCGCCCGTCAAGGCCCTGGACCGCGACGGCGGCGAGCTGACGGCCGCCAAGTACCCCTCGCTGGGCACGGTGCTGGACGGGCTGCGCGAGAAGTACGGCAAGACGGCCGGCGGCAAGGCGGGCATCGAGCTGCGCGTGGTGCGCGGCAAGGCCTCGCAGAAGGCCCAGCTGCCCGACAAGACACTGGTGGAGCTGAGCCAGGGCACGCCGGGCACGGTGAAGACGACGCTCGACCCGACCCTGGAAGCGGCCGCCGAGCAGCAGGTGGCCAAGAAGTCGCAGGCGTCGGTGGTGGTGCTGCGGCCGTCCACGGGCGAGATCCTCGCGGTCGCCAACAACGGGCACGGCTTCAACGTCGCCTTCCAGGGCTCCCTCGCGCCCGGCTCCACGATGAAGATCGTGACGTCGACGATGCTGTTCGAGAAGAAGCTCATCACCCCGGACGCCTCCCACCCCTGCCCCAAGACGTACAAGCTCGCCGGCTGGACGTTCCACAACGACGCCGACTCCGAGATCAAGCAGGGCACGTTCAAGCAGAGCTTCGGCGCCTCCTGCAACAACGCCTTCATCGACTTCGCGCCGAAGCTGTCCGACGACGACCTGACCAAGGAGGCTCAGCAGGTCTACGGCCTCGGCATGGACAACTGGGCCATCGGCGTGCCGTCGTTCGACGGCTCCGTGCCGGTGCAGAGCGGCGCGCAGATGGGCGCCTCGCTGATCGGGCAGGGCGGGGTGCGGATGAACCCGCTGAACATGGCGTCGGTGGCGGCGACGGTCGAGGCGGGCGCCTTCCACCAGCCGTACCTGGTGGCGCCCTCGGTGGACAACCGCACGCTGGCGAAGGCCACGCGCACCCTGTCGGCGCAGACCCAGTCCCAGCTGAAGGACGTCATGCGGTTCACCGCGGACTACGGCACGGCGGCCAAGGCGATGGCGGGCATGAGCGGGGACTACGGCGCCAAGACCGGCTCCGCCGAGGTCGACGGGCAGAAGAAGCCCAACGGCTGGTTCACCGCCTACAAGGGCGATCTGGCCGCCGCGGGCGTGGTCCAGGCGGGCGGCCACGGCGGCGACACCGCCGGACCGATCGTGGCGGCTCTGCTGAAGATGGGCGGCTGACCGGCCCCGGCCGGTCAGCCCCGCACGGGCTCCGCGGTGTAGGTGCGGCGCAGAAATCTGAGCAGCGTCTTCGACTCGAACTGGACCACCTCGACACCGTTGTCAGAGTGGAACTCGACAACGGCCTGCACGCGCCCGCACGGCCACACGCGTACGTCGCCGCTCTCGGCCGGGACCCGCAGTCCTCGCTCCAGCAGCGCGCGCGAGAAGGTCCACTCATGGGCGCCGGGCAGGTCCACCCGCACCGATCGTGGATCACTGTCGGGGTCGTACCGCAGCACCACCGGTACGGCCCCCGGGTCCTCCTCGTCCGTGACGATGTGGGCGCGGGCGTACTGTTCGACCACAGACATCGGACCGCCCTCTCACGCTGAGTGACCATTACCGGAAGCTCTCCATCCGCTTCCTCCTCTAATGTGCCATATTTTCCGGTTTGCGCCTTTCGGGGCGGCCGATCTCACGCACGGCTAGCGGATCGATCGGCCCTCGTTTTCGCGAGTGGCTGGTTCTTGCAAACTCTTCGCAACAAGCCTCTAAAATCGACATCGTGCATGTACCTGACGGATTCATCGATGCCCCGACCTCCGCCGTCACCGCAGTGGTCGCCGCCGGCGCCCTCGCGGTGAGCCTGCGCGGCGCCCGACGTGAACTGGGGGGCACCTCCCGCGCGAGCGAAGCCGAGCGTGGGGGAGAAAGAGCGGCACCGCTGGCCGGTCTGGTGGCGGCGTTCATCTTCGCCGTCCAAATGCTCAACTTCCCCGTGGCGGCCGGAACCAGCGGTCATCTGCTCGGCGGAGCGCTCGCCGCGATCCTCGTCGGCCCGTACACCGGCGTGCTGTGCGTGTCGGTCGTACTGCTCATGCAGGGCGTGCTGTTCGCGGACGGCGGGCTCACCGCGCTCGGCGTGAACATCACCGACATGGCGATCGTCACCACCGTCGCGTCGTACGCCGTCTTCCGTGCCCTGCTCGCCGTCCTGCCCCGCAGGCGGCACTCGGTGACCATCGCCTCCTTCGTCGCCGCGCTGGTCTCCGTGCCGGCCGCCGCCGTCGCCTTCACGCTGATCTACGCGATCGGCGGCACCACGGACGTCTCCCTCGGCAAGGTGGCGACCGCGATGATCGGCGTCCACGTGCTGATCGGTATCGGCGAGGCGGTCATCACCGCGCTCACCGTGAGCGCCGTCATCGCGGTGCGCCCCGACCTGGTGCACGGCGCGCGCGGCCTGCGGCAGCGGCTCACGTTGCGCTCCCCCACGCTCGGCTCCACTCGCGCGGGAGGTGCCCCCATCGGCGCGCTCGTGGACGCTCCCGCCCCCGCGGCGCTCACGGCGCCTGTGGCGGCGCGCACCTCCCGGCGCGCGCTGTGGGTGACCGGCCTGGTCACCTCCCTCGTGCTCGCCGGTTTCGTCAGCTTCTACGCCTCCTCGAACCCCGACGGCCTGGAGAAGGTCGCGCACGACAAGGGGATCGACCAGAAGACCGAGAAGCACACGACGGCCGGCTCCCCGCTCGCCGACTACGGCGTCAAGAACATCTCCGACGCGCGGCTCTCCGGCGGCCTCGCGGGTGTGATCGGCGTCGGGGTCACGATCGTGGCGGGCAGCGCGGTGTTCTGGGCGGTGCGCCGGCGCACCACGCCGACGCCGGGCGCCCGCGACTCCACGGTCTCGCCCGTGAACACGGGGTGGTGACGTGGGCGCCGGACACACCCATCGCCTCTACCGGCACGGGCACTCCCCCGTGCACACCCTGCCGCCGCACACCAAGCTCGCCGCCGCCTTCCTGTTCATCGTGGTCGTGGTGTCCACCCCGCGCGAGGCGATGTGGGCGTTCGCGCTGTACGCCGTCCTGCTCGCGTCTGTCGCGCATCTCGCGCGCGTGCCCGCCGGTTTCCTGCTCCGACGGCTGCTGATCGAGGTGCCGTTCGTGGCGTTCGCGGTGCTCATGCCGTTCGTCGCGGAGGGCGAGCGGGTGCACGCGCTGGGCCTCTCGCTCAGCCTGAACGGACTCTGGGGCGCCTGGAACGTGCTCGCCAAGGGCACGCTCGGCGTCGCCGTCTCCGTGCTGCTGGCCGCCACCACCGAACTGCGCGCGCTGCTGCTCGGGCTCCAGCGCCTGAGGCTCCCGCCTCTGCTGGTCCAGATCGTGTCCTTCATGATCCGCTACGGCGACGTCATCACCGACGAGATGCGCCGGATGCGCGTCGCACGCGAGTCACGTGGTGGTGAAGCGAGGGGCGTGCGGCACTGGGGCGTGCTCGCCAAGTCCGCCGGCGCGCTGTTCATCCGCTCCTACGAGCGCGGGGAGCGTGTGCACCTGGCCATGGTGAGCCGCGGCTATGCCGGTGCGATGCCGGTCATCGACGAGGTGACCGCGTCCGGTGCGCAGTGGCGGTACGCCCTCACGCTCCCCTGCACCGCCCTCGTCGTCTGCCTGTCGGGATGGATCCTGTGACACCTTCGTTGGAAGTGGCCGGACTGGCCTTCGCCTACCCCGACGGCCACCAGGCGCTGTTCGGCGTCGACTTCACCATCGCGCGCGGTGAACGCGTCGCGCTGCTCGGCCCGAACGGCGCCGGCAAGACCACCCTGGTCCTGCACCTCAACGGCATCCTGAGCGGCGGCACCGGCACGGTCACGGTCGCAGGGCTGCCGGTCGGCACCCAGCACCTGGCCGCCGTCCGGCAGAAGGTCGGCATCGTCTTCCAGGACCCGGACGACCAGCTCTTCATGCCGACCGTGCGCGAGGACGTGGCCTTCGGCCCGGCCGCCGCCGGCCTCAAGGGCGCGGCCCTGGAGGAACGGGTACGGCACGCCCTGGAGCGCGTCGGCATGCGGGACTTCGCCGACCGCCCGCCGCACCACCTGTCCTTCGGCCAGCGCCGCCGGGTCGCCGTGGCCACCGTGCTCGCGATGGAACCGGAGATCCTCGTCCTGGACGAGCCCTCCTCCAACCTCGACCCCGCCTCCCGCCGTGAACTCGCCGACATCCTGCGTTCCCTGGACGTCACGGTCCTCATGGTCACCCACGACCTGCCCTACGCCCTGGAACTGTGCCCCCGTTCCCTGATCCTCAGCGACGGCGTGATCGCAGCCGACGGCCCGACCGCCGGGCTCCTCTGCGACGAGGACCTGATGCGGGCTCACCGACTGGAGCTGCCGTTCGGGTTCGATCCGCGGGCGCGTCCGTGAGAATGGGGCGCGTGACGCCTCAAGACGACCGTGACGACGAAGAGGCCGCCGGGTCGCTGCTGCTGGACGACCAGCTGTGCTTCGCGCTGTACGCGGCACAGCGCGCCGTGACCGCCGCGTACCGTCCACTTCTGGACGACCTCGGGCTCACCTACCCCCAGTACCTCGTGCTGCTGGTCCTCTGGGAGCACGGCGAGACCAGCGTGAAGGACCTGGCGCGCGCCCTGCGCCTGGACTACGGGACCGTCTCGCCGTTGCTGAAACGGCTGGAGGGGGCGGGCCTGGTGCGCAGGGAGCGCGCGGCGGACGACGAGCGCTCCGTGCTCATCGCGTGCACCGAGCGCGCGGAGGAACTCAGGGAACGCGCAGCGCGCGTGCCCGGCGCACTGCTCACCACGACGGGGCTCAGCGCCCAGGAGGTGGCGCGGTTGCGCTCCGAGTTGTGGCAGCTCACCGAGCGCGCCGACACCGCGGCCGTCCGGCGCCGAGGCCACTGAGCTCGCGTTACCCACGGTTGCCCACCCCTGCCCGCGTTCACTGACCTACCGGCCAGTACCTTGTGCACGATGTATTTGTGCGCCACTTGTTCTGTGGAAGGCCGGCCATGACCGAGGACTCCGCCGTCGACACCCGTCCGACGAAGATCATGTACGTCGCCGAGGCCACCGCCCACGGCGGCCGGGACGGCTTTGTCACCAGCCAGGACGGCCGGCTCGCGCTGCAGGTCGCGATGCCTCCGGAGCTGGGCGGCGACGGCAACGGCACCAACCCGGAGCAGCTGTTCGCGGCCGGTTACAGCTCCTGCTTCCACAACGCGCTGATCCTGGTGGGCAACCGCGCGGGCTACGACCTGACCGGCTCCACGGTGGCCGCGAAGGTCGGCATCGGCCCGAACAAGCAGCGCGGCTACGGCCTCGCGGTCGCCCTCAGCGTCTCCCTGCCGGTCCTGGACGCCGACCTGGCGGCCGAGCTGGTGGACGCGGCGCACGAGGTCTGCCCCTACTCCAACGCGACGCGCGGCAACATCGACGTAACGATTCTGCTGGGCTGATCCCACCAAGGAATCACAGGCGCACGGCCGGTGTTGCACGCACTGTCGCAGGCGATGGGACGGTGTGGGAAAGGACGGCGGACGTGGACGTGAACGGCACTGTGGCCGAGGGCTTCGAGCCGGTCAGGGAGGCGTTCGCCGCGAACTTCGCGCTGCTCGGGGAACGCGGCGCGGCCGTCGCGGTGTACCGCGACGGGCACCGGGTCGTCGACCTGTGGGCAGGCGCGAAGGACGTCGACGGCACGGCCGGCGAGGGCCCCTGGGAGCGCGGCACCGCACAGATCGTGCGTTCCGCCACCAAGGGCGTCGCCGCCGCCGCGCTGCTGCTCCTGCACCAGCGCGGTGAGCTGGACCTGGACGCCCCGGTCGGCACGTACTGGCCCGAGTACAAGGCGGCGGGCAAGGAGCACACCCTCGTCCGGCACCTGCTCGCCCACCGCGCGGGCGTACCCGTGCTGGACCGCCCGCTGACCCCCGCCGAGGCCGCCGACCCCGACCTGGGCGCCGCGGCCGTCGCCGCGCAGGCACCGGTATGGGAGCCGGGCACGGACCACGGCTACCACGCCCAGACCTACAGCTGGCTCACCGGCGAACTGCTCCGGCGGGTCACCGGCCGTCCGGTCGGCGCATGGATCGCGGACGAGATCGCCGCACCCGTCGGCGCGAATCTGTGGCTCGGCCTGCCGGAGTCGGAGCACGCGCGCGTGGGCCGCGTCGGACCGGTCGAGGCGCCCGAGGCCGCGGGCGCCCTGAAGACGCGCCCCAAGCGCGCGGTGGCCGAGGCCTACGCCGACCCGGACTCCCTGACCCGGCGCGCGTTCGCCGCGATCACCCCACTGCCCGACGAGAACGACCCCGCCTACCGCGCGGCCGCCCTGCCCGCCTCCAACGGCATCGCCACCGCCGACGGGCTGGCCCGCTTCTACGCCTCGCTCATCGGCGAGGTGGACGGCGGCACGCGTCTGTTCACCCCGGAGACGACGGAGCTGGCCCGCGCCGAGCAGTCGGGAGGCCAGGACCGGGTCCTGGTGGTGGGCACCCGGTTCGGCCTCGGCTACATGCTCCACGGCGCCGCGTCCCCGCTCCTCTCCCCCGGCTCCTTCGGCCACCCGGGCCGGGGCGGCGCCCTCGCCTTCGCCGACCCGGAGACCGGCATCTCCTTCGGCTACGTCACCAACGGCTTCAGGAAGAGCGTGACGGCGGACCCGAGGGCCCAGGCCCTGGTTCGAGCGCTGCGCACGGCACTCGCATAGGGCGCACGCCCAGGACTTCACGCCGGGGCGCGCGCCCAATCGGTGTCACACATTGATCGGATGCGAGGTCCGCCCGGACTCCGCGTCGATCTCCCCATGAGCCTTGGTCAGCAGTTGCATGGCCAGTTCGTTGAGGGCACGTGCACCGGCGATCTCCTCGCCGACCCGGGGCTGGTTGGGGTCGACGCGGTGCCGGGTGGCGTGGCCGTGCGCCCGTACCTCGGTGCCGTCGGGCAAACGCACCAGCGCCGCAGCGCGCGTGTGCTGATCATCCTCCGTGAACTCCAGCTCGACATGCCATCCCACAGCTGTGTGCATCATGACGATCACCTCCGAGAACCGCTGCTTCCAGGGTGCGCCCCAGCACCCCGGCCCGTCATGTCGACAACGCGACGCGCCCTATGCGCCCTCCCCGCTCTTCTCCTCGAAGCTGGCGAAGTACGCGGCGGCCATGTCCTCGTCCGCGTGGCCCTGGGCGGCGGCGCGGGCGAGCCGTTCGGCGGTCGCGGCGGCCACGTCGAGCCGTACGCCACCGTGCTCGCCCGCCGCCACGATCAGCCGGGCGTCCTTCACGGCGGTGGCCACCGCGAACGACGGCGGGGACAGCTTGCCGTCGAGCACCAGTGCGGCCTTGGCCCGCAGGTAGCCCATGTCGAGCGGGCCGCCCTCGATGAGGTCGAAGAAGCCCTGCGGATCCACGCCGAGGGCCTGGGAGAGGGCGAGGACCTCACCGGCCGCGGCGGTGGTGGCCAGCACCCAGCTGTTGGCGACCAGCTTCAGCCGGCTGGCGCTGCCCGCCGCACCGTCGTCCCCGGTCCACACGGTCTTCGCGCCGACCGCGTCGAAGACGGGCGTGACCGCTGACCGCCCCTCCTCGGGCCCGGCGGCCAGCACGGTCAGCTGACCGGCCTCGGCGGGCTGGCGGGTACCGAGGACGGGGGCGTCGTAGAAGACGAGTCCGTGTTCGCGGGCGAAGGCGGCCAGGTCGGTGAGCAGGCCGATCCCCGCGGTGGTGCACTGCGCCCACACCGTGCCGGGGCGCAGTGCCGGGGCGGCGTCGCGCATGGCCTCCAGTGCGGTCGCCCCGTCGTAGAGCATCGTCAGGACGACGTCGGCGCCCTCGACGGCCTCGGCGGGCGTGCCGGTGACCCGGGCGCCGTCGGCGGCGAGCGGCTCGGCCTTCTCCCGTGTCCGGTTCCAGACGCGCACCTCCAGCCCGGCCCGGCACAGGTTGCGGGCCATGGCGGCCCCCATGATGCCGGTGCCCAGCACGCTGACGGTCGGTTTGTCGGTCATGAACGGCCCTGCCTCTCACGTCGTGGGTTCGAACTGATCATTCGTGACCACCCACCACCCAACACCCACCACACCCCTACCCGGCGTGCAGCATCGACCCGATCACGGCGCCGACGATGATCGACGTCATCCCCCTGGCCGAATGTCGGTTTCACCGAGATCGATCAGGCCGACGGCCACATGGGGAGTCCATCGGCGGACTGCCGCCGTGACCGGGGCGGAGTCCGTCGGGGCCCCTGCGAGCCTCCAGGACAATCCGCCAGCGGCTCCGACCGACTTGAGCACCTCCCCGGCCACCTCATGCCAAGGCGACACCCTCGTGGGCGACGGCGACGGGACCGCGGACTGGAACAACTGGACCATCGCCACGACGCAACTGCCCACCACGGGCGGCGGAAGCAGCACCGCGATGTTCCTGTGGAAGAAGTCCACCGGCGAACTCGACCTGTGGAAGAACCTGGCCGCCGACGCCGACAGCGACGGCATACCCGACCTGTGGACCGTTTCCGCAGGAGGGTCGGTCACGGCCAACCTGTTCACCAACCTGTCCAGCACCGCCCCGGCCACCCTGGCTCGGATCACTGAGACCCTCGCCACCGACTGACCGATGACGGAGGGCGTCCCGACCGCTGAGGACACTGCTTCCTCTGCGTGGACTTGAACGCCTGCCTTCAGGGCCTCTTGGTAGTCGGATGAGCCAAACCGATCCGAGTGCCAAGAGGCCCGGCCGGCCTCATGGACGTGAAGTTGAGGGCCGACGCGGCTACGTGCCTGCGATGAGCAGCCGGTATCCATAGTCCATGGCCTGCTCACACAGCAGGTCCGCGTGCCGGCGGTGCCAGGTACCGGAGTCGAGGTCGGCGCGGAGCCTGGCGATCGCCGCATCTACGACGGAGGGCGGTAGCTGGGCGAAGGTAGAGCTGGCCTGCCGGATGACCGGGTCGAGGTAGAACTCCGGTCGGCGCCAGTAAGCGATCTGGAAGCCGTCGGTGAAGTCGTGCGGGACGGGGAAGGGCAGCACGGTGTGCGCGTCGAGTGCGTCGACAACCTCGCTCAGGGGCGTGAAGCGGGCATGCTCCATCTCACGGATCTCCGGCAGGTACTCCTCCAGCAGCCACAACTCCGGCTGGTGTGCCGGGTCCCATGTGAAGACGAGCTGTCTGCGGGCGACGCGGCGCAGTTCGCCGAGTCCGCGGTAGAGGTCAGGCCAGTGATGGACGGTCATGATGGCCATGGCCGCGTCGAAGGAGGCGTCCGCGAACGGCAAGGCTTCCGCTCGGGCCTTCACCTTCGTCGTCCCAGGGTGTTGGTCGAGCATGACCCGAGAGGGATCGACAGCTGTCACGTCGGCGCCCGCCGGCTCATAGGAACCGGTGCCGGCGCCCACATTGACAACGGTCCGAGCTCCTTCCAACGCCTGGCCGATGAAAGCGTGCAGTCGGGGATCAGGACGTCGAATGTCGCTGTATCCCATGCCGATGCGGTCGTAGGTCGCCGGAGGACGGTCGGCAGCAGCGGTATCCATGAGGCCGAGCCCAGCAGATCGGAAGGTCGAGGGCCAGAGATTCGGCGCGGGGCGAATGCACGACGCCCTGGACGGCCATGAGCCAGGCGATGTACCCGAGCGGGGAGTGCGCGGCGCGTACGCCGAGGCCGTCGATCACCGTGTACGCGGCGATCGTCAGCCCGGTCGCCAGGGCCGCGCCGATCGCCGCCCAGTGCGGCCGGCTTCCGTGCAGCCCCCACAGGCTGACGCCGGTGAGCCCCACGCAGGACACGGCGATCCCGGCCGGCGCCCAGCCGCCGGGCACCTCGTGCGCGAACACGGCCGCACGACCGCCGAGACCAGCAGGTACCGCCAGGCCGGCCCGGCCGGGAGCGCTGTGTACGGCGCCACGGCGAGCCCGATCAGCACCCGCCCCCGGAGGTCAGGGTGAACCCGACGAGCTTGTCGATGATCCGGTCGCGATGGCGTTCCAGCCGGCGTGGGTCACGGCGGCGCACAGGACGGCGGCCGTGACGAGCGCCGTCACGCGCTTCGCTCGCGCACGTCCACCACGGCGGCGCCGGCATGGGTCACGAGCGCCGCCGGCTCGATCGGGAAGACGGTGTACGGCGTTCCGGCCGCCGCCCAGACCATGTCGTGCGCGAGCAGCGAGCGGTCGGCGAGGACACGCGTGCGCGTGCGGTGCCCGAAGGGCGGGACGCCGCCGATGGCGTACCCGGTGGTCTCGCGTACGACACCGGCGTCGGCCCGGGTGACCTTCCCCGCGCCCAGTTCCTCGCGCACCCGCTCCACGTCCACGCGCGAGGCGCCGTCCATCAGGACGAGCACCGGGACGCCGTCGGCGGCGAAGACCAGCGACTTGCAGATCTGGCTCAGCTCGCATCCGATCGCGGCGGCGGCCTCGGCGGCGGTCCGGGTGGCCTCCGGGAACCGCCGGGTCCGCGCGAGGACGTCGGCCAGGCCGAGCGCCCGCATCGCTTCGGCGAACCGGGGGTTGGCTCCGGAGGCTCCGGTGTCAGTGGCGGTCGTCGTCATGCGGGCACGCTACGGCATCGTTCCGGTCGCGCTCATGGGGTTTTCACGGGCGCAGAAAGAAGCCGGTGAGGGTGCCCCGTCCCCACGGATCCCTCACCGGCCGGCCCTTGTAGTCCTTCTGGACTAGAAGCGGTACGTCACGCGCGTACCAGCTCCTTCTCCTCGTCCGGATCGGCGTCCTTGCCGTCCGCCGAGGACAGCCTGCGCAGGCCCTCGCCCTCGACGTCGACGTTGGGCAGCGCGCGGTCGAGCCACTTGGGCAGCCACCAGGCCCGCTTGCCGAGCAGGGCGAGCACCGCCGGGACGATCGTCATGCGGACGATGAACGCGTCGAAGAAGACGGCGATCGCGAGGCCGAAGCCGATCATCTTGATCATCGACTCGCTGGAGCCGATGAAGCCGGAGAAGACGGCCATCATGATGACGGCCGCGGCGGTCACGACCCGCGCTCCGTGCCGGAAGCCGGTCACCACGGCCTGGGTCGGCTTCTCGCCGTGGACGAACGCCTCCCGCATCCGGGTCACGAGGAAGACCTCGTAGTCCATCGCGAGGCCGAAGACGACGCCCACCATGAAGATCGGCATCATCGACATGACCGGGCCGGTCTCCTCGACGTTGAACAGGCCGGACAGCCAGCCCCACTGGAAGACCGCGACCACGGCGCCCAGGGCCGCCGTCACACTGAGCAGGAAGCCGAGGGCCGCCTTCAGCGGGACGAGGATCGAGCGGAAGACCACGATCAGGAGGAGGAAGGCCAGGCCCACGACCAGCGCCAGGTACGGCAGCAGCGCGTCGTTCAGCTTCTGCGAGAAGTCGATGTTCATCGCGGTGGAGCCGGTGACCAGGACCTTGGAGTCGGTCTGCCGCTTGATGTCCGCGCCCTTGTCGCGGATGGCGTGCACCAGGTCCTCGGTGGACTTGGCGGACGGCTTGGAGTTCGGCACGACCGTGATGGTCGCGGTGTCACCGGCCTTGTTGGCCACGGCCGGGGTGACCGTGACGACGTCCTTCATGCCCTTGATCTCGTCGCCGACCTTGGTGAAGGCCGCCTTGGGGTCATGGCTGTCCTTGGCGTCGACGACGATCATCAGCGGGCCGTTGAAGCCCGGTCCGAAGCCCTCGGAGAGCAGGTCGTAGGCGCGGCGCTGGGTGGTGGAGGTCGGCTGGGCGCCGTCGTCCGGGAGGCCGAGCTGGAGCGAGGCGGCCGGGACCGCCGCCGCGCCGAGGCCGATCACACCGAGCAGGAGGACCGCCACCGGGCGCCGTACGACGAAGCTCGCCCAGCGGGTGCCCATGTTGGGGCGGCCCGGGTTCTTGGGCGGACGGCCGCCGCCGAGCAGCTTGCTCTTCTCGCCCGTCGGCTTGATCCTGCGGCCCGCGTAGCCGAGCAGCGCCGGGATCAGCGTCAGCGCGATCAGGACGGCGATGGCGACCGTGCCCGCCGCCGCGATGCCCATCTTGGTCAGCATCGGGATGTTGACGACCGACAGGCCGACCAGGGCGATGACGACGGTCAGGCCCGCGAAGACCACCGCCGAGCCGGCCGTGCCGACGGCGCGTCCGGCCGCTTCCTCGCGCTCGCGGCCCTCGGCCAGTTCGGCGCGGTAGCGGGAGACGATGAAGAGGGCGTAGTCGATGCCGACGGCAAGGCCGATCATCGAGGCCAGGGTGGAGGTCGTGGAGCCCAGGTTCAGGGCGCTGGCGAGCGCGGTGATCGTGGAGACGCCGATGCCGACGCCGACGATCGCGGTGAGCAGCGGGAACCCGGCGGCGAGCAGCGAGCCGAAGGTGATGACCAGGACGACAGCGGCGATCACCACGCCGATGATCTCGCTGGAGCCGGTCGACGGGGCCGCGGTCAGCGCGTCACCGCCGACCTCGACGGTCAGCCCGGCGTCACGCGCATGCTGGGCGGCCCCCTTCAGGGCGTCCTTGGAGGAGTCCTTCAGCTCCATGCCGGAGACCTTGTACTTCACCGAGGCGTAGGCGACCTGGCCGTTCTTGCTGACGGCGTGCCCGGCGTAGGGGTCGGCGACGGAGACGACCTCGGAGCCGCTCTTCAGCTCCTTGACGGTCTTCTCGACGGCCGACTTGTTGCCGGCGTCGGTCATCTTCTCGCCGGTCGGCGCCTTGAAGACGACCCGCGCGGTGGCGCCGTCGGCGCTCATCCCGGGGAAGCGCTGTTCCAGCAGGTCGAAGGCCTTCTGGGCCTCGGTACCGGGAATCGAGAAGGAGGTGCTGCCGGCGGCCGGCGCGGAGGCGGCGCCCACCCCGGCGAGGACCAGCAGCGCCACCCATATGAGGGCGACGAAGTGCCGTCGCCGGAAGGCGAGACGGCCGAGTCGGTACAGGAACGTGGCCATGGAGGCGTACTCCCGGTCAGGTCGTTGGGTTGATCAGGGCAGGGGTGGTCAGCCCGACGACGTGAGCGGTGACGTCAGATGGTGGGCTTGCTGGGGAGAGAGATCAGTCGGTGGAAACGCCGAGGGCGGGGAGGACCACGGCGTCGATGTACGACATGAGGAAAGCCTGCGTCGGCGGCAGTTCGTCGATCATGGTGCGGGCGGCGAACCCTCCGAGCATCATGTGCATCATGAACTCGATCGCCGGGTTGTCCGCCTTGACCTCACCCCGGTCGACGGCCCGCTGCACCACACGGCGGAACGACGCCAACTCCGGCTCGATCAGATGGTCCCGGAACGCCCGCAGGAGGTCCGGGTTGCTGTGCACCGCCATGGCCAGACCCCGCATCAGGGCGGAGTTCTGCTCCATCTCGCAGTCGTCCGAGCGCAGGGTGAGAGCGTGCAGGTCGCCCTTGAGCGACCCGGTGTCGATGTCGTCGAGGCCGATACCGCCCGGCTTGTTGTGCCGCACCGCCTTCGCGACCAGCTCGGCCTTGCCGCCCCACTGGCGGTAGAGCGTCGCCTTGCTGGACTTGGTGCGCGCGGCCACGGCGTCCATGGTGAGGGCGTCGTAGCCGACTTCCCGGAGCAGGTCGAGCACGGCCTCGTACAGCTCGGCCTCGCGCTCGGGCGTGATCCGACTGCGACGCCCCGTTGCGACGACCTCGGTCATGCCACTCACCTTCCGGCTCCGACGGCCTCCTGTTTCGTACACCATGAACATACCCTGAGAGCATGCGAAACGAAACCGTTTCGTACGTGGGTTGGGTCACGGTTGTTCGGTTTCCATAAGCCACACAAGTTGCTCGTGCCCTTTGACCGGAAAAGCATGAGTAGGTGAGCTATCTGCGCCTTCCCCACCTCTGCGGCGACCTCCTGTGCTTCGTGGCCGAGGACGACCTCTGGCTGGCCCCCCTCGACTCCCCGGGCCGCGCCTGGCGCCTCACGGCGGACCGCACCAAGACCGGCCACCCGCGCTTCTCGCCCGACGGCCGCCACATCGCGTACACGACGTGGCGCAGCCTCGACCCCGAGATCCACCTCGTCGGCGTCGACGGCGGCGGCCCCGCACGGCAGCTGACGTACTGGGGCAGCTCCGACACGCAGGTCTGCGGCTGGACCCCGGAAGGGGACATCCTGGCCGTGGCCTCCCACGGCCAGCCCTTCTCCTATTTCACCTGGGCCTACAAGGTCCCCACCGACGGCGGTCCCGGCGCGCGGCTGCCCTGGGGCCCGGTCACCGACATCCAGGTCGCCGACGTCGCCGACGGGCACAAGACCCTCCTGCTCACCGGCACCCCGCCGCACGAACCGGCCTCCTGGAAGCGCTACCGCGGCGGCGCCATGGGCCGCCTCTGGCTGCACGGGCAGCAGCTCGTGCCGGACATCGGCGGCCATCTGGCCTGCCCCATGTTCGTCGCCGGCCGCGTCGCCTTCCTCTCCGACCACGAGGGTGTCGGCAACCTCTACTCCTGCGCGTACGACGGCACCGACCTGCGCCGGCACACCGACCACGACGCCTTCTACGCCCGGCACGCCTCCACCGACGGCACCCGCGTGGTCTACCAGTGCGCGGGCGACCTGTGGCTGGTGGACGACTTCTCCCCGGGCGGCGTGCCGCGCAAGCTCGACGTCCGGCTCGCCGGGCCGGCCACCGGGCGCCGCCGCTATCAGGTGCCGGCCGCGCAGAACGTCGACGGCATCTCCGTGGACGAGACCGGCCGGGCCAGCGCCGTCGTCGTACGCGGCAGCCTGTACTGGCTCACCCACCGCGACGGCCCCGCCCGTACGATCACCGACACGCCCGGGGTCCGGGTGCGGCTGCCGGAGATGCTGGGCACGACCGGGCAGGTCGCGTACGTCACCGACGCGGAGGGCGAGGACGCCGTCGAGATCGCCCAGCTCCCCCGCGCGTCCGGCGACCGCGCCCCGCGCCGGCTCGCCTCCGGGGCACTGGGGCGGGTCCTGGAGCTGGTCTCCGACCCGCTCGGCGAACGGCTCGCCATCGCGTCGCACGACGGACGGCTGCTGCTGATCGATGTGGCGGAGGAGCCGGAAACGGCAGACGTCGGCGGTGAGCCGGGGGAAGCCGGTGAGTCAGGTGAGCCGAGGGAAGCCGGTGAGTCGGGGGAAGCCGGTGAGTCAGGTGACTCTGATTCTGTAACTGGTGCCACTGGTGTCACTGGTGTCACCGATGTTGCCGTTGTCGGCGAGCAGGTGACCGAGCTGATCCGCTCCATCAATGGCCCCGTCCGTGACCTCGCCTTCTCGCCGGACGGCGCCTGGCTCACCTGGTCCCACCCGGGCATCGGCCGTTCCCTGCGCCAGATCAAACTGGCCCGCATCCAGGACCGGCTGATCGTGGACGTGACCAACGGCCGTTTCGAGGACGAGAACCCCGTCTTCACCCGCGACGGCCGCTACCTCGCCTTCCTCTCCTGGCGCGGCTTCGACCCGGTGTACGACGTCCACACCGGCGACCTCTCGTTCCCGCTCGGCTGCCGCCCGTACCTCGTCCCGCTGAGCTCGGCGACCCCCTCCCCCTTCGCCCTGACCCCCGAGGGCCGCCCGGCGGCCGGTGGGCTGGACCCGGCCGAGGACGAGGAGACCGGCGAGGCCGGCACGGTGACCGTGGAGGTGGAGGGCCTGGAGAACAGGGTCACCCCGTTCCCGGTCATCGCCTCCAAGTACTCCGCGCTGTACCCGGTCGCGGGCGGCGGCCTGATCTGGCTGCGCTGGCCGATCTCCGGCGCGCTCGGCGAGACCTTCGCCAACCCGGCCGACGTCAGTGGTCGGCCGACCCTGGAGTACTTCAACATCACCAAGGCGAAGAAGTCCGAACTGGTCGACCATCTGGACTGGTTCGCGGTGAGTGGCGACGGCACCCGGCTGGTCGTCGTGGACGAGGGCGAGCTGCGGGCGGTGCCGTCCACGGAGATGGGCGACGGCGACACGACCGTCTGGATCGATCTGCGGCGCATCCTGCACGAGGTCGACCCGCCCGCCGAATGGCGCCAGGCCTACGAGGAGGCGGGGCGCATCATCCGCGGCTACTTCTGGGATCCGGGCATGTGCGGCATCGACTGGGACGCGGTGCTCGGCCAGTACCGCCCGCTGGTCGAACGGGTCGCCTCCCCCGACGAGTTCGCGGATCTGCTGCGGGAGGTCCTCGGCGAACTGGGCACCTCGCACGCCTACGTCACGGCGGCCCGCCGCAACGAGGGCCCGCCGCACTACCAGCGCCGGCAGGGCCTCCTCGGCGCCGACTTCGTCCACCGTGACGCCGGCTGGACCGTCCGGCGCATCCTGCCCGGCGACTCCTCCGACTCCCGGGCCCGCTCACCGCTGGCCGGCACGGGCATCCGCGAGGGCGCCGTGCTGACCCACGTCGACGGCCGCCCGGTCGACCCGGTGACCGGGCCGTATCCGCTGCTCGCCGGCTCCGGGGGGACGACCGTGGAGCTGACGTTCACCCCGGCGGAGGGCGAGGCGGGCCGGCCCCGGCGGGTCGCGGTCGTCCCGCTCGTCGACGACCGGCCGCTGCGCTACCAGCACTGGGTCGCCAAGCGCCGCGAGGTGGTACGGGAGCTGAGCGGCGGCAAGTGCGGCTACCTGCACATCCCCGACATGGGCGGCTCCGGCTGGGCCCAGTTCAACCGCGACCTGCGCATGGAGGTGTCCCGGCCCGCGCTGATCGTGGACGTGCGCGGCAACGCGGGCGGGCACATCAGCGAACTCGTCATCGAGAAACTGACCCGGACGATCCTCGGCTGGGACCTGACGAGGGACGCGCAACCGGTGTCGTACACCTCGAACGCGCCCCGCGGCCCGGTGGTCGCCCTGGCCGACGAAGCGACGTCGTCGGACGGCGACATGATCACGGCCGCCTTCAAGCTGCTGCAGCTCGGGCCGGTCGTCGGCCAGCGCACCTGGGGCGGAGTGGTCGGCATGACCGGCCGCCACCGCCTCGGCGACGGCACGGTCATCACGGTCCCGATGAACGCGGCCTGGTTCGACGCCTACGGCTGGTCCGTGGAGAACCACGGCGTCGCCCCCGACCTGGAGATCATGCGCACCCCCCTGGACTGGGCCGAGGGCCGCCACGCCCAGATGGACGACGCCATCCAACTGGCCCTGGAGCTCCTGGAGTCCGCTCCCGCGGCCATTCCCCCGGACTACAGCGACGCCCCGAACAGGGCCCGTCCGAAACTCCCCCCGAGGGGCCGGTAGTCAGGGCAACTACTGCCGGCCGTCAGAGCACCTGCCGGTCGTCAGAGCACCTGCCGGTCGCCAGGGCAAACCCAGCGCAGGGCGCCCTCCACAAGGAAGGGCGCCCCACGCCGATCGGTCAAAGCCGAGCGCAGTGGTTACGCGTCGTAGTCCCGGTTGAACCGGTCCTGCATCTCGCGCTCCGTGTCCTCGATGTCGCGCAGGTTCTCGTGCGGCTGGCGGCCACGCTCGCCCTGCGGCTGCTGGCCCTGCCGGCCGCGCTGCTGCTGACCCTGCTGACCGCGCTGCTGCCCGGCCTGCTTGCCCTGCTTGGCCTGCTGCTTCATCTCGTTGGCCTTGCCCTGCGTCTGGTCCTTCATACCCATGTGGGTTCACTCCTGTGGTGAGTGAGTGGGGAAATCGGCCCCTTGGTGGGGCCTCGACCAGATTCACACGGGGCGCGACGGAGCGCATGTGGATCAGTTACGCTGCGTAGCGCGCGCCGCTTCGTCGGCCGCCCCGCCCGCGCCCACGAGCCCCGAGCGCATCCCCTGCAGGCGGGGCGCGAACCGCTGCATCTCGCGCTGCCCGACGGTTCCGATGAGCGCCGGCAGATATCCGCGCACGCCCTGCATCCCGCGCAGCCACCACTGCCCGTACACGTGCGCCGAGCGGCGCTCGATCCCGGCCACGATCCGGTCCACGGCGGGGCCCAGCGGGTACGTCTTGTTCGACGGCCACGGCAGCCGCTGCCGCAGCTCCCGCATGACGTCGTCCCGGTCGGCGCCGCGCACCATGTCGGTGTCGGTCCACGACAGGTAACCCACGCCGACGCGCACGCCCTGGTAGCCGACCTCGGCGCGCAGACTGTGCGCGTACGCCTCCACGCCCGACTTGGAGGCGCAGTACGCCGTCATCATCGGCGCGGGGGTGATCGCGGCGAGCGAGGCGATCTGCAGCAGATAACCCCGGCTCTCGACCAGCACCGGCAGGAACGCCCGCGCGGTGACCGCCGACCCGATCAGGTTCACCTCGATCACCCGCCGCCACGCCTGCGGATCGGAGTCGATGAACGGACCGCCCGTCGCCACACCGGCGTTGGCGACCACGATGTCCACCTTCCCGAACCGCTCCTTCACCTCCCGCGCGACCCGGCTCATCGCCTCGTGGTCGGTGACGTCGGCGTACCAGTACGCGCTGTCGCTGTGCAGCCGCCCGGACACCTCCTTGAGGGCCTCCTCCTCCAGTCCGACCAGCGCGACCTGCGCGCCGCGCGCCGAGAGCTTGCGCGCCAGCAGCTCACCGACGCCGCGCGCCGCTCCGGTGACGACCGCGACCTGCCCTTCGAGGCTGACCCTGCTCATGCGCCCTCCTTGATCTGCGCCGGGGTGGAACCGTGTTCGGTGACGTACGTGGTGACGAGTTCCCGGATCCGGCCGGTCACCAGGTCGGGAGCCTCGATCGGGGACATGTGCCCGACGCCGGTCAGCTCGGTGAGACCGACGCACTGCGGCAGCGCGGCGACCAGCGCGCGGGCGTGCACAGGGGGTGTGAGCCGGTCGGACGCGCCGTGCACCACGGCGGTGGGCGCGTGCAACTCCCGTACGCCGTGGTCGAGATCGAGCGCCGCGAGCACACCGGCCCACGCGTGCCGTACGCCGCGTGGGCAGGCGTGCACGATCCGCGCGCAGGCCTCCACCATGTGCGGGGCGGAACCGGCGCCCATGGTGGCGTACTTGAGGATGCTCTTCGCGACCGGCGTGACCGGCCCGAGCGGGGCGCGCGAACCGATGATGCGTTCTGTGATCCAGGTGCGCACCCGCCCGGCGCGCATCGGCACCACCCGCGCCTGAGCGACCAGCCGCGAACTGCCCGTGCTGCACAGCAGGACGGCACCGGCGTGGTCCCGGAAGCGGGGGCGCGAGGCCGCGGCCATGACGGTCATGCCGCCCATGGAGTGGCCGACGATCAGCGCCTTCTCACCGGGTGCGAGCGTCTCCGCGAGCACCGCTTCGAGATCGTCCGCCAGCGCGCGAGTGGTGCACGCGGAGCTCGCGGGACTGCGCCCGTGCCCCCGCTGGTCGTACGCGATCACCCGGTGGTCGGCCGCCAGGTCCCGTATCTGCGCCGCCCAGAAGGCGGTCGAGCAGGTCCACCCGTGGGAGAGGACGACAGGGGGCGCGTTCTCGGGCCCGTGCACCTCGACGTGCAGCCGCGCGCCGTCGGCGGAGACGACGGTGAGTTCACGGGAGGGAGCGGGCGGGGTGTAGCGGCCGTCGGCAACGGGGGCGGGGGCGGACCGGCTCATGCGGCACCCTCGCTCCGCGGCGCGGCGGCCACCGTCGTCCGCACGGCCGTACCGGCCGACGTGCTGTCGGTCTTCCGGAGGACCTCGTACTCCCCCAGGTCCACCCGCCGGGTCGCGCTGCGGAACTCGGACGTCGTACCGGGCCAGATGGTGGTGTTGCGGCCGCCGGCGTCCAGGTACCAGCTGGTGCAGCCGCCGGTGTTCCACACGGTCCGCTTCATGCGCTCCTGGACCCTGTGGTTCCAGGACTCGACGGCGGCGGGCCGGGCATCCAGGGCGGTGCGGCCGCCGAGGACGTCGAGCTGACGGAGATAGTCGGCCATGTAGTTCAGCTGGGACTCGATCATGAGGATCATGGAGGAGTTCCCCAGGCCGGTGTTGGGCCCGATGATCGTCATGAAGTTCGGGAACCCAGCCGCGGCGGCGCCGCGCAGCGCCTGCATGCCGTTCTTCCAGGACTCGGCGAGCGTGATGCCCTC
This sequence comes from Streptomyces camelliae, assembly GCF_027625935.1. Taxonomy (NCBI): domain Bacteria; kingdom Bacillati; phylum Actinomycetota; class Actinomycetes; order Kitasatosporales; family Streptomycetaceae; genus Streptomyces; species Streptomyces camelliae. Next base: position 5,353,708 of record NZ_CP115300.1, on the reverse strand, counting down.
CGCGCCGACCACCCGCTCGGCGATCGGCATGTCCGTGACGTGGAAGCCGGTACCGAAGACGATCGCGTCGGCCTCGGCCTCGGTGCCGTCGGCCGCGACGAGCGTCGAGCCGCGGATCTCGCTCAGCCCACTGGCGACGACGTCCACATTCGGCCTGGCCAGCGCCGGGTAGTACGCACTGGACAGCAGGATCCGCTTGCAGCCGATGCGGTAGTCGGGGGTGAGCTTGGCGCGCAGGGCCGGGTCCTTGATGGCGCGGGCCATGTTGCGCTTGGCGAGCTGTTCGACCAGGCCGAGTTCGTCGGGATGCTTGGTGAACGCCTGGACCTGCAGCTCCCGGATGCCCCACAGCAGCCCGCGCCGCGCCTGGGTCGTGAAGGGGAGCAACCGGTGCAGGCGGCGTTCGACGCCGCTGATGGCGCGGTCCACGCGGGGCATCACCCACGGCGGCGTGCGCTGGAAGAGGGTGAGCCGGCCGGCCTGCGGCTGGATCGCGGGCACGATCTGGATGGCGGAGGCACCGGTGCCGACCACGGCGACACGCTTGCCGCCCAGGTCGTAGTCGTGGTCCCAGCGGGCGGAGTGGAACACCTTGCCGGGGAAGGACGCGAGGCCCGGGATCTCGGGGATCTTCGGGTCGGACAGCGGCCCGGTGGCGGAGACGACGACGTCGGCGGTGAGCGTGCCGCGCGTGGTCTCGATGGTCCACCGCAGGTTCCCGGTGTCCCAGCTCATCAGCTTGACCTCGGAGTCGAACCGGATGTGCGGGCGCAGCCCGAAGACATCGGTGACGTGCTCCAGGTACGCCCGGATGTGCTGCTGCCCGGAGAAGGTGCGCGGCCAGTCGGGGTTGGGCGCGAAGGAGAAGGAGTAGAGGTGGGAGGGCACGTCACAGGCGCACCCGGGGTAGCTGTTGTCCCGCCAGGTGCCACCGACGCTGTCGGCGCGCTCCAGGACGACGAAGTCGGTGATCCCCTCGCGGCGCAGCCGCACGGCGGCCCCCAGCCCGCCGAACCCGGACCCGATCACCGCCACCCGTACATGTTCGTGCTCGGCCATCCCGAAGCCTCCACGCATCGCCTTCGACTCTGCCAGTGAACACTGGCGCAATGGGACTGTAGAGCAGCTCCGTACCGAGCGGTAGGGGCCGGGAAAGGAAAGTTACCCGCGGTACAACATAGGCTGCGGGCGTGGCAGAGGACGCAGAACACCCGGAGGCACGGCCGCGGGCAGGGCGCGAGTACCGCATGGAGGAGCTGGCCCGGCTCGCCGGCATCACCGTGCGCACCCTGCGCTTCTACCGGGAGCGCAAACTGATCCCGCCGCCCCGGCGCGAGGGCCGTATCGCCTGGTACGACGACCACCACCTGGCGCGCCTGCGCACCATCGCGGCCCTGCTGGAGCGCGGCCACACACTGAACGGCATCGCGGAACTCGCGGAGGCCCTCGACCAGGGCCGGAACGTCGCCGACCTGCTCGGCGTCGGCACCCCCACCGAGGAGGAACCGGTCCGCCTCACCCCCGAGGAACTCGCCGCCCGCTTCGAGGGCGAGGTCACCCCCGAGAACCTCGCCGCCGCCATGGAACTGGGCTACCTGGGCACCGACGGCGACGAGATCGTCCACATCAGCCGCCGCCTGCTGGACGTCTCCTCCGCCCTGGTCCGCGAGGGCATCCCGCTCGGCGAGGTCCTCGCGGCCGGCGCGCGCGTCCGCGAACACGCCGATGCCCTCGCAGAACTCTTCACCACGCTGATCCTGCGCCACGCCCCCGAGGAAGACCTCCACCGCCTGCGCCCGCTGGCCCGCAGCGTGGTGGAGGCGGAACTGTCGCTGGCGCTGGACCGGCGGATCAGCAAGCGGAATCAGATGTCGTAGACGACGGTCACCGGCGCATGGTCGGACCAGCGCTCGGCGTGCGTGGCCGCGCGCTCCACGAACCCCTTGACGGCCTTGCCGGCGAGTCCGGGCGTGGCGACGTGGTAATCGATGCGCCACCCCGAGTCGTTGTCGAAGGCCCGCCCCCGGTACGACCACCAGGTGTACGGCCCCTCGGCCTCGGGATGCAGGGCGCGCACGACGTCGACGTAACCGCCCTCCTCGGCGGCGAACACCCGGCCGAGCCACTCGCGCTCCTCGGGCAGGAAGCCGGAGTTCTTGGTGTTGCCGCGCCAGTTCTTGAGGTCGGCCTGCTGGTGGGCGATGTTCCAGTCGCCGCAGACGACGACCTCGCGCCCGTCGGCGGCGGCACGCGCGCGCAGCTCCTTGAGATGGACGAGGAACGCGTCCATGAAGCGGATCTTCTCGTCCTGCCGCTCGGTGCCGACCTCGCCGGAGGGCAGATAGAGGGAGGCGACCGTGACGCCGGGCAGGTCGGCCTCGACGTAGCGCCCGCTGCCGTCGAACTCGGCCGAACCGAAGCCGACCCGGACGCGGTCCGGCTCGCGCCGCGTGTAGAGGGAGACGCCCGCGCGGCCCTTGGCGGCGGCCGGGGCGTGCACGACGTGCCAGCCGTCGGGCTCCCGGACCTCGTCGGGCAGCTGGTGCGGCTCGGCGCGCACCTCCTGCAGGCAGACGACGTCCGCGTCCGTCCGGGCGAGCCACTCCACGAAGCCCTTCCTGGCGGCGGCCCGCAACCCGTTCACGTTCACCGAGGTCACCGTCAGCAAAGCACTCTCCTCGACCTCACGGCGGACCTCGGCTTCACGGCACATGGTCCGAGGTCACAGTCAGCACCAGGGCACGATACCGGCACACTGGTCCGAGTCCGCCCACCTGTCCGCCCCAGCGGCTGCATAGAAGTACGATGCCCGGCATGAATATACGTCCCGTTCGCTTCGATCACCCCGACGCCGTCAAACTCAACGACGAGGTCCAGGCCGAGTACGCCGAGCGCTACGGCGACGACGGCGACGCCACCGTCCTCGACACGGCGGACTTCACCCCGCCGGGCGGCGTCTACCTGATCGCGTACGACGAGTTCGACCGCCCCGTGGCCACCGGCGGCTGGCGCAGCCAGGACCGCAACGAGGAGGGCAACGAGGACGGCGACGCCGAGCTGAAGCGCATGTTCGTCATAGCCGAGATGCGCGGCCGGGGCCTGGCCCGCCGGATCCTGGCGGCCCTGGAGGAGGACGCCCGCGCGGCCGGCCGGCGCCGCATGGTCCTGGAGACCGGCACCAAGCAGCCGGAGGCCATCGCCCTGTACACCTCCTGCGGCTACGAGCCGTGCGCCAAGTTCGGCTACTACCGCCATCACGAGGAGAGCCGCTGCTTCGCCAAGAGGCTGTGAACGAGCTGAAGCCCCAGTCGGCTTGCCGACTGGGGCTTCATGCTGCGTGGACCTGAGGGGATTTGAACCCCTGGCCCCCTCGATGCGAACGAGGTGCGCTACCGGACTGCGCCACAGGCCCTTGCAACGAGTGAAACTCTAGCATCCCCATCGGGGTGCTTGGAAATCCGCTCCCTGACTGGTCAGAGGCGGGCTTCCAGCGGCGTGACGGCCGTCACTCGTTGGCCGCGCGCGGGCGGTCGCCGTCCTCGTACTGATCGAACAGGGGCGTGCGTCCGCGCTCGCGCGCCCGGCGCGCGGAGGCCGCGCCGGGGGTCCCCTCGCGCTGGGGGTCCCTCCCGCTTGAGCGAAGCCGAGAGTGGGGGAGCTTTCGGGCGTGGGGGAGCGCGTCACTGCGCCCACCCGCCTGCTTGCCCTCCGCCGCGGACACCTCCTCGTCCGCTTCGCCCTCCGGCGCATGGGCCGCCTCGTGCTCCGGCGCGACCGAACTGGAACGCGCCGAGCTCCACGTGTCGGGCGCCCCCAGATCCACGTCGGACGTGGCCCGCGGCGCGACCGGCGCCGTCACATAGGTCGGCAGGGGCACGGGCACCGGGTCCCAGCTGTCCCCGCCGGGCCGGCGCTGCCGCTCACGCTGCTGGTCGACCCACTCGGCGTGGTCGGTCTGCTCGACCAGGGCCCGCCGGTCCGCAGCGAGCGCCGAGAGACCGGTGTCCGTCCCGGCCTCCGGAGCCTCCTCCGGTTCGTCCGCGCCGGCGCTCGCATCGAGAGGCGCCCGCCGACGCGGCTGGCGCTCCCGCTCCCGCAGCCGCTGCGCCGCGACCTCGGCACGCCGGCGGTCCATCTGGTAGGCGAAGCGACGCCGCTCCTGGGAGCGCAGGTACGCGATGTACCCGCTGAGCAGGACGGCCGGCACGGCGGGCACCCACAGGAAGGCGAGTCCCCCGACAGCGGCGACGATCGCGCCCAGCGTGAAGGCGAAGAAGAGCACCACCGTGGTGCGCCGGCGGCGCGCGAGGACCTTCGTACGCCTGGCACGCGCCGCGGCCGTCTGCGCCGCGGACACATCCCGCGCGGACGGCACTCGCTTCTGCGCCGGCACGGACCCGGACTTGGGCGCCGGCACGGCTGCCTGTTCGCGTGCCGACTCCACTCTCCCGGGTGCCTCGGGCCCGGTGTCCGCGTGCACCTGACGGCGGGTCGGAGGCATGGCGAAGGCCCGGACGTCCACCGAGTCGGTGACGGCGTCCGGATCGCCGGCGTCCGGCTCCCCCTCCTGGGCGGAGCGTGCCCGCAGGTCCCTGGCGTATCGGCGCTCCATACCCGCCCGTCCGGACAGCAGCCGGATGGCGGTGCTGAAGCGTTCCGTCGGACGGGCCTCGTTCAGCTCGTCCTGCCTACGGAGCCACATCGGCACCAAGTAGGCGGCCCAGGCCCCGACAATGACTGCGTAGATGAGGCCGCTGCTGCTCACGCTTCACACGGTAGAGGGGTTTGCGTGAGGCCATCCGCCAATTGGGCCGGTGTGTCGCACGATCTGGCTGATATTTCCAGCATTTTTTGCGGTCGATGCGATCAGAGGACCACCCAACCCGCGAATTCAATGCCCCGAGACGGTCAGCATCCGATCAATTTCGAACATGTATTCAATTTCCCGGGGCCTGGGCGGGAGGATTCCGCGACGGATCCCGCTGAGAGCGTGCCCGCTGCCAGCGCGCGAGCAACCCGTCGGGCACCTCTTCCGCGGTGAGCGCGAAGACCAGATGGTCGCGCCAGGCACCGTCGATGTGCAGATAGCGCGGCCGGAGCCCCTCCTCACGGAATCCGAGTTTCTCCACGACCCGGCGGCTGGGCCGGTTCTCGGGGCGAATGCAGACCTCGATGCGGTGCAGCCCGACGGTACGGAAACAGTGGTCCACCACGAGCGCGACGGCCGTGGGCATCACTCCGCGCCCGGCCACCGCCTCGTCCACCCAGTAGCCGACATGCCCCGAGCACATCGACCCCCAGGTGATCCCCGCGACCGTCAACTGCCCGACGAGCCGCCCCTGGTACTCGATGGCGAACGGCAGCATCCGGCCCGCGTTGGCCTCCGACCGCAGGTGCCGGACCATCTGGCGATAGGTCGGCCGGTGCACGACCGGCCCGCTCGGCGTGGGCGGTGGGATGGTCGCCTCCCAGGGGCGCAGCCAGTCCCGGTTGCGCCGGTTCACCTCGCGCCACGCCCGCTGGTCGCGCAGCTTTATCGGCCGGAGGACGACATCGCCGTCCGCCAGCACGACAGGCCAGGAAGGGCTGTTCAGCTCGCACCCCCGCCAGTGGGTCTGGGGTGGTCGCCGCCGCGGATCTGGTCGACGGCGTGGACCAGCAGCGGCTCCAGTACGGCGAGGCCGTCCTTCACCCCTCCCGTGGAGCCCGGCAGATTGACGATCAGGGTCCGGCCCGCCACCCCGGCCAGCCCCCGGGACAGCACGGCGGTCGGAACCTTCTCCCGGCCGAATGCCCGGATGGCCTCCGCGATGCCCGGCACCTCGTAGTCGATCACCGCGCGGGTCGCCTCGGGTGTGCGGTCGGTCGGCGAGACGCCGGTGCCGCCGGTGGTGACGATGGCGTCGTACCCGGCGTCGACCCCCGCGCGCAGGGCCGCCTCCACGGGGTCCCCGTCCGGGACGACCTGAGGTCCGTCCACCGCGAAGCCGAAGCTCTTGAGGCCGTCGGCGACCAGCGGGCCGCCCTTGTCCTCGTAGACCCCGGCGGCAGCCCTGTTGGAGGCGGTGACGACCAGGGCGCTGTACTGCGCGAGCAGCGCGCCCCCGGCCGATGCGTCGAATGTCATGCCCGGCTCCAGTCGCCCGACTTGCCGCCCGTCTTCTCCTCCACCCGTACGTCCGTGATGACCGCTCCCTTGTCGACCGCCTTCACCATGTCGATCACGGTGAGCGCGGCGACCGTCACGGCGGTGAGGGCCTCCATCTCGACGCCCGTGCGGTCCGTCGTCTTCACGACGGCCTGGATCTCCACGGCGTCGTCCGCGACCGACAGGTCCAGTTTCACACCGGACACCGACAACGGGTGGCACAGCGGGATCAGGTCCGGGGTGCGCTTGGCACCCATGATCCCCGCGATCCGCGCGGTGGCGAGGGCGTCCCCCTTGGGTACCCCCTCGCCACGCAGCAGCTCGACCACGCGGGGTGAGACGAGGACCCGGCCGCTGGCGCGGGCGGTGCGCGCGGTCACGTCCTTCCCGGACACGTCGACCATGCGGGCGGCGCCCGCCTCGTCGATGTGCGTCAGGCCGTCCTGCGCAGGGGGTCCGGGGGTCTCCCCCCGGAAAGACTCAGTCATGCTGTGTGCCGCTCCCGGTCCGGGCCCGTCGCGGTGCGGTGCACGGGCCTGTTGTGCGCGCCACGCTACCGCCAAGCCGGCTCACGCACCGGGCCAGGACCCCCGTGGGCCCCGCGGCACGCACACACGCGCGCGTGCGTCAGCCGAGCAGCACGACCTCCACCTCGTCGCCGGGCTCGACGGACTCCACGTCCTCGGGGACGACGATCAGGGCGTCGGCGTGCGCCAGCGCCGCGATCAGGTGCGAGCCGGAGCCGCCCACGGGGGTCACCTCACCGTCGGCGTACGCGCCCCGCAGGAACTGCCGGCGTCCCTTGGGCGAGCGCAGCGCCTTGTCCGCCTTCAGGGCGGCCCGGGTACGGGGCCGGTGCAGGTCCGTGAGGCCCATCAGGGCACGGATGGCGGGGCGGACGAACAGCTCGAAGGAGACGTACGACGACACCGGGTTGCCGGGCAGGGCCAGCAGCGGCGTGTGGTCGGGGCCGATGGAGCCGAAGCCCTGCGGCTTGCCGGGCTGCATGGCGAGCTTGCGGAACTCCACGCCGCTGCCCGCCTCGTCCTCGTCGCCGGCGTACGACAGCGCCTCCTTGACGACGTCGTACGCCCCCACGCTCACCCCGCCCGTGGTGACCATCAGGTCGGCGCGGACGAGCTGGTCCTCGATGGTCGAACGGAGGGTGTCGGCGTCGTCGGCGACGGCACCCACCCGGTAGGCGATCGCGCCGGCGTCCCGGGCGGCGGCGGTGAGGGCGAAGCTGTTGGAGTCGTAGATCTGGCCGTCGGCCAGGTTCTCGCCGGGCTGGACGAGTTCGCTGCCGGTGGACATGACGACCACGCGCGGGCGCGGGCGCACGCGTACCGTGCCCCGGCCGATCGCGGCGAGGAGCGCGATCTGCGGCGGACCGAGGATCGTGCCGGCCTCCAGGGCGCGGTCGCCGGCCTTCACGTCGCTGCCCTTGGCACGCACGTGCGCGCGTGCCTCGACGGGGCGGTGCACGCGCACCTGCCCCTCGGCCCCCTCGGGGGCCAGACTGCGCGCGCGCATGCCGCTCACCGGTCCCTCGCCGAGCCCGCCGTCGGTCCACTCGACGGGCACGACGGCCTCGGCGCCGGGCGGCAGCGGGGCGCCGGTCATGATCCGGGCGGCCTGCCCCGGGCCGACCCGGACCGGCTCGGCCGCACCTGCCGCGACGTCCCCCACGACGTCCAGGACGGCCGGGAACTCCTCACCGGCATCCGCGACGTCCGCGACCCGTACCGCGTACCCGTCCATGGAGCTGTTGTCGAACGGCGGCAGGGACACCGGCACCGTCACGTCGTCGACCAGGACACAGCCCTGGGCGTCGAGCAGTTGCAGCTCGATGGGTTCGAGGGGGCGGACGGTCGAGAGGATGTCCTCCAGGTGCTCGTCCACCGACCACAGGTGGTCCGGGCCGGCGGGGCGGGTCGCGGCGCTGCTCAAGATTGCTGCATCTCCTCGGCTACGTAACTGCGAAGCCAGGTCCGGAAGTCCGGGCCCAGGTCTTCACGTTCGCACGCGAGTCTGACAATGGCACGCAGATAGTCGCCACGGTCGCCGGTGTCGTAGCGGCGGCCCTTGAAGACGACGCCGTGCACCGGGCCGCCGACCTTCTCGTCCTGCGCGAGCTGCTGGAGGGCGTCGGTGAGCTGGATCTCGCCGCCGCGGCCCGGCTCGGTCCGGCGGAGTATGCCGAAGATGTGCGGGTCGAGAACGTAGCGGCCGATGACCGCGTAGTTCGAGGGGGCGTCCGCCGGATCCGGCTTCTCCACCAGTCCGGTCACCTTCACCACGTCACCGTCGACCGTCGGCTCCACGGCCGCGCAGCCATAGAGGTGGATCTGCTCGGGCGCGACCTCCATCAGGGCGATCACACTGCCGCCGTGCCGCTCCTGGATCTCGATCATGCGCTGCAGCAGCGGGTCGCGCGGGTCGATCAGGTCGTCACCGAGGAGGACGGCGAAGGGCTCGTGGCCGACGTGCGGAGCGGCGCACAGAACGGCGTGGCCGAGGCCCCGGGGGTCGCCCTGGCGGACATAGTGCATGGTCGCCAGATCGCTGGACTCCCGCACCTTCGCGAGCCGTTCGGCGTCGCGCTTCTTCTCCAGCGCCGACTCAAGCTCGTAGTTGCGGTCGAAGTGGTCCTCAAGGGGGCGCTTGTTGCGTCCGGTAACCATGAGCACGTCATCGAGCCCTGCCGACACGGCCTCCTCGACCACGTACTGGATCGCAGGCTTGTCGACGACCGGCAGCATCTCCTTGGGAGTGGCCTTGGTGGCCGGCAGGAACCGGGTGCCGAGCCCTGCCGCGGGAATGACAGCCTTGCTGATCCTGGGGTGCGACTGAGTCATGCCCGCCACCTTAACCGGTGCCTTTGCCGGGAATCTGCGGCTCCGGCTGATTGACCCTTTATGACTGTATTGAACAATCGAGAAGGGTGCGAGAACGACCTGTGGAACACGACGGACGCACGAGCGAGCCTGACAAGCGAATGTTGCGGCGGGAGTTCCTCACGGTGAGGAACGGGTTGACTGCCGATGACGTCGACACTACGGCGCGCAAGCTGGCGGAGCGCGCCCTGGAACTGCCCGAGCTGGCGCATGCGCGCACGGTGGCGGCGTACGTCTCCGTGGGGAGCGAGCCCGGCACGCGGGCGCTGCTGGACGCGCTGCGCGCGCGGGGCGTGCGGGTCCTGCTCCCCGCGCTCCTGCCCGACAACGACCTGGACTGGGGCGAGTACGCGGGCCCGGACTCCCTCGCGCGGATCCAACACGGCGGGAAGATGGCGCTCTTCGAGCCCGCCGGCGCACGCCTCGGCCCGGAGGCCGTCACGGCCGCCGACGTGGTGCTCCTGCCCGGGCTCGCGGTGGACGCGCGCGGGATGCGCCTGGGGCGCGGCGGAGGGTCGTACGACCGTGTGCTGGCCCGCCTGGAGCGCGCGGGCGCACACCCTCGGCTCGTGGTGCTGCTCTACGACGCGGAGGTCGTCGCACGCGTCCCGGCCGAGGCGCACGACAAGCCGGTGCACGCGGTGGTGACCCCCTGCGGCGTGCGCCACTTCCCGAGCGCCTGACACGACACGGAGAACGGCCCTCCACGCGTGCGCGTGGAGGGCCGTTCGGGCGCCCGTGCCGTCAGTCGCTCACGGCTTGAGGACGAGCGTGTCGCTGGTGCTCTTGTCGACCGCGCCTGCCGAGAACGACCAGGGCAGCAGCTCGCCCTTGGCCCACTTGCTCGTCTGGTCCGTGTAGTGCGCGCTGAAGGCGTGCCCGGAGGCGCCGCTCAGGTTGATCCACTTGGACTTGTCGAGATCGGCGAGGTTGACGACCATCCGCATCGACGGCACCCAGACGACGCCGTAGCCGCCGGCGGCGTTCCAGCCGGTCGCGTTGACCGTGGCCTCGCCACCGCTGAGCTTCCAGGGGCCGCGGTTGAGGATGTACTGCAGGACCTTGGGGCCGTCGGTGCCGAGCGTCTGGTTCTTCAGGAACAGGCGGTGCAGGCGGCCCCAGCTCCAGGTGTCGATGTCCTTGCCGAGCTTGGCGGTCAGCTCCCAGCGGGCGTCGATCATGGCGCGGGCGAAGAGCTGGTCCATGGTGGTCGCGGCGGGACGGGTGCCGGACTTGGGGGTCTTCCACCAGTCGCTGTCCGGCTTGTCCATCAGGTTGCGCACGACCTCGAACCAGCGGTCGCCGCCGTCCGGCTGCGCCTGGTCGGCGTCGCGCTGGCCGCACTCGCGCACCTTGGTGTTGTCGTCGACCGGACCGGTGCTGTCGATCTTGTCGACCCACAGGCACTGTCCCTTGACGCGCAGCTCCTTGGGGAGCTTGTTGCCGAAGGCGAGCTTGAGGATGTTGCGCCAGACGGCGTTGAAGTACGCGGCCGCCGCCGAGTCGGATTCCTGGGTGTAGTCCCAGCCCTCCAGCAGCTTCTGCGCCTGGCGGACGTTCTTGTCGTCCAGGTTGATCTTCAGCAGCTTCGGCACCAGGAGCTTGGCGATCTCGCTGCTGTTGTCCAGCTGCATCTGCCGCATGTCGTCGGTGGAGATCTTGCCGCCGTCCTTGATCTTGGACTCGATCAGGTCGGTGATGCGCTGGCTGCGCGTGCCGTAGCCCCAGTCGGCGGTGAGCGTGTACGGGTACGCGGCCTTGTCGACCACGGCCTGGTTGGCGGTGACGATGTACCCGCGCGCGGGGTCGAACTCGTAGGGCAGTTCGTCCTGCTTGATGAAGCCGGTCCAGCGGTACTTCGACTGCCATCCCGGCGCCGGGACGGAGCCGTCGTCCACCGAGGAGCGCGTGGGGATCTTGCCGGGCAGCGTGTAGCCGATGTGGCCGTCGGTGTCGGCGTAGACCAGGTTCTGCGAGGGCACGTCGAACTGGGCGGCGGCCTGGCGGAACTCACTCCAGCCGGACGCCTTGTCGAGGGCGAAGACGGCGTCCATCGAGGTGCCCGGGTCGAGCGCGGTCCACCTCAGGGCGACGCCGTAGCCGTCACCGCGGTCGGGTGCGGCGGTGTTGACCGTGGCCTTCTTGCCGACCTGGACGAGTTCGTCGTCGCGGTCGGACAGCAGCGGCATCCCGTCCTGGGTCTGGCGGACGACGATCGTCTTGGCCGAGCCGCCGGCGACCTTGATGGTCTCCTCGCGGGTCTTGAAGGGCCGGACCTTGCCGTCGTACAGGTAGCCGTTGGCGGTCACCTTCTCCAGGTAGAGGTCGGTGACGTCGACGCCGGAGTTGGTCATGCCCCAGGCGATGTTCGCGTTGTGACCGATGATCACACCGGGCATGCCGGCAAAGGTGTAGCCGGTGACGTCGTACGGGCAGCTGCTGGAGACGGTGCGGCAGTGCAGGCCCATCTGGTACCAGACGGACGGCAGCGACGCCGACAGGTGCGGGTCGTTGGCGAGCAGGGGCTTGCCGGTGATGGTGTAGCGCCCGGAGACGACCCAGGAGTTGGAGCCGATGCCCTGGCCGTTCACACCGACGGCGGTCGGGACGTTGTCCAGGACGTTGTAGAGGCCCCCCAGCTGGCTCGTGAGCGCCGATCCGGTCGCCCCCGAGGTGGAGGAGCCGGTCGTACCCGTCGTGCCGCCAGAGGCGCCCTTGGCGCCGCCGGTCGTACCGGACGTGCCCGTCGCACCCGTGGTGCCGGTGCTCTGGGAGCTGCCCGTCGCACCGCTCTGCCGGAAGGTCTTGGACAGCTCGCTGTACTGACCTTCCTGCACTATCGGCTTGTTACGGCCGTAGGGGTACTCCGGGTAGAGGTCCTGGATCTGCTGCGGGCCGAGCCGGCTCGTCATCAGCGCGCGGTCGATCTCGTCCTGCATGTTGCCGCGCAGGTCCCAGGCCATCGCCTTCAGCCAGGAGATGGAGTCGACCGGGGTCCACGGCTGCGGCGTGTAGTCGTTGGTGAAGCTCAGCGCCGCGTACTCCAGAGAGATGTCCTTGCCGTCCTTGCCCTGCAGGTAGGCGTTGACTCCCTTGGCGTACGCGTCGAGGTACCTCTTCGTGGCGGCCGACAGCTTGGTGTCGTACTCCTGCTTGGCGATCCGGTCCCAGCCGAGGGTGCGCAGGAACTCGTCGTTCTTGACCTGGCTCTTGCCGAACATCTCCGACAGGCGCCCGGAGGTCATGTGCCGGCGCACGTCCATCTCGTAGAACCGGTCCTGCGCCTGGACGAAGCCCTGCGCCATGAACAGGTCCTCGTCGGAGGACGCGTAGATCTGCGGGATGCCGTTGCCGTCCCGCTTCACGTCGACCGGCCCGGACAGGCCCTGGAGCGTGATCGTTCCCTTGGTCTGCGGGAAGGAGGCGCGGACGGTGCTGATCGACCAGTAGGCCCCGTAGGCGATGCCACCGATGATGGCCAGGACCAGCACGAGCACGATAAGTCGGGCTTTGCGCCCCTTCTTCCTGCCGGACTTGGCGGGCTTGTCACCCGTTGTGGCGGTGGTATTCGGGGGCATCGCTGTCCTTGCTGTCCTAACGCGAGCGGCAGGTCGGGCTGTGACTTTGAATGAGCGCTGGAGCAACCATAGGCGCAGGGCCCTGTCCCACTTGACGCGGAGTGGGGAACCAGCGTGTACGAACGTTCGATCTTGCCCGGCCGAGCGTCAAGAAAGCGTCAAGAGTTAGGTAAGGTAACGAAGTACTTGGTGCGGTGTACCGCAGCCTTGGATCTTGTGTACATGTGTCGCGCGCCCCGCGCGCGAGCCAGGGAAGGGAACCGCCGCTGACTGTTCACCACCTCAACCAGCTCCTGCTCGTCTGCTCCCTGGTCCTGCTCGTCGCCGTCGCGGCCGTCCGGATCTCCTCCCGCAGCGGGCTCCCCAGCCTGCTCGTGTACCTGGGGATCGGCGTCCTCATGGGCCAGGACGGCATCGGGCACATCCACTTCAACAGCGCCGCACTGACCCAGGTCATCGGGTACGCGGCCCTGGTCGTGATCCTCGCCGAGGGCGGCCTCGGCACGAAGTGGAAGGAGGTCCGCCCGGTCCTGGCGTCCGCCTCCGTCCTCGCGACCGCCGGAGTCGCCGTCAGCGTGGGCGTCACCGCGGCGGGCGCGCACTATCTGGTCGGGCTGGAGTGGCGGCAGGCGCTGATCATCGGCGCGGTGGTGTCGTCGACGGACGCGGCGGCGGTCTTCTCCGTACTGCGCAGAATCCCCCTCCCCGCGCGCGTGACGGGCACGCTGGAGGCGGAGTCCGGCTTCAACGACGCCCCTGTGGTCATCCTCGTCGTCGCCTTCTCCACGGCCGGACCCGTCGAGCACTGGTACGTCCTGCTGGGCGAGATACTCCTGGAGCTGGCCATCGGCGCGGCCATAGGACTCGCGGTGGGCTGGATCGGCTCCTGGGGGCTCAGGCGCGTGGCCCTGCCCGCCTCCGGCCTCTACCCGATCGCCGTGCTGGCCATCGCCGTCACGGCGTACGCCGCCGGCGCCCTCGGGCACGGCAGCGGCTTCCTGGCCGTCTACCTGGCCTCGATGATGCTCGGCAACGCCAAGCTCCCGCACTGGCCCGCCACACGCGGCTTCGCCGAGGGGCTCGGCTGGATCGCCCAGATCGGCATGTTCGTCCTGCTCGGCCTGCTGGTCACCCCGCACGAGCTGGGCGACGACGTCTGGCCCGCCCTGGTCATCGGACTGGTCCTGACCATGGTGGCCCGCCCGCTGAGCGTGGTCCTCAGCCTCGCGCCGTTCCGGGTGCCGTGGCAGGAGCAGACGCTGATGTCATGGGCGGGACTGCGCGGTGCCGTGCCCATCATCCTGGCCACCATCCCGATGGTGAACGGCGTCACCGGCAGCCGCCGCATCTTCAACATCGTCTTCGTGCTGGTCGTGGTCTACACCCTCGTCCAGGGGCCGACCCTGCCCTGGCTGGCGCGCATGCTGCGCCTGGGTGAGAAGGGTGAGGCCTCCGACCTCGGCATCGAGTCCGCCCCCCTGGAGCGGCTCCGCGGCCACCTGCTCTCCGTCGCGATCCCCGAGGGCTCCCGGATGCACGGCGTGGAGGTCAACGAGCTACGACTGCCGACCGGGGCCGCCGTCACCCTCGTCGTACGCGATGAAAAATCGTTCGTTCCGCTGCCGACGACAGTGCTGCGCCGGGGCGACGAGCTGCTGGTCGTGGCCACCGACCCGGTCCGCGACGCGGCAGAACGACGCCTGCGCGCGGTCGCCCATGGCGGCAAGCTGGCGGGGTGGCTCGGCGCGAACGGCATGGGTGCCGGGCGGTAAGTACACAGCACGCGCGGGGCACGCGTTACGGGTGCGTTTCGCACGATTCACACGCGCGCCAATCACAGGTGAAGAGGCCCGGCCGTGCTCGTTTTCACAGGTGCACAAGCCCTTGATCCCTGTAGGATGAAGGCACCCTGATCGAACCAACTCTGTCTGATGCAGAGCTGGCGCGACCGTATGGCGGCCGGCACGCCCTCCGCAGTGGCACCGGTATCTACCGCAGTTCCGCGCAAGAGGACAGCTCTCGGCGCCCCCGCACGGGCGCGCTACCAGGCGAAGAAAGGCACGGGCCGTGGAGTCCACGGTCACCACCGAGTCGGCGGAGAACTCGCCGGCGCCATCCCGCCCCGGATACGGACAGCTGCTGCGCACCCGCGGCGCCTGGACGTTCCTGCTCCCCGGCTTCGCGGCACGCCAGCCGTTCGCGATGCTCACCATCTCCATCGTGCTGCTGGTGCAGCACACCACCGGCTCGTACGGCGCCGCAGGGGCCGCCGCGGCCGCGACCGGTGTGTCCATGGCGCTGTTCGCGCCCTACAGCGGACGCCTCGCCGACCGCTACGGACAGCGCGCCGTGCTGATCCCCGGCGTCCTCGTGCACACGCTGTCGGGCCTGTCCCTGACGGCACTCGCGCTGGCGCACGCGCCGCTGTGGGCGCTCTTCCTGGCGGCCGTCCCCACCGGCGCCTCGGTGCCACAGGTCGGCCCGATGGTGCGGGCCCGCTGGGGCGTGAAGCTGCAGGGCTCCCCCCTGATGACCACCGCGGCCGCTTTCGAGTCGGTCACGGACGAGCTGACCTTCGTCTTCGGTCCTCTGCTGGCAACCGCGCTGTGCACCGGTGTGACGCCGGCGGCGGGTCTCATCACGGAGGGCGCGCTGACGCTCGTCGGCGGTCTGCTGTTCGCCGCGCAGAAGAGCACGCAGCCCCCGGCGACCGCCGGGTACGGGCACGCGCGCGTGCAGCACGCGTCCGCCTTGCGGGTGCCGGGCGTGCGCGTACTGGTCGTGACCTTCCTGGGCATCGGATCCGTCTTCGGCGGCATGCAGGTGTCGCTGGCCGCCTTCACCGAATCGATCGGCGAGCCCGGCCTGAACGGCGTCCTGTACGGCGTCTTCGCCGCCGGAAACATGCTGTCCGGCATCGTCTGCGGCGCGATCGCATGGAAGGCCGCCCCCCAGCACCGACTGGTCGTCGGCTACACGGCGCTCGCGGTCATCGCGTCCGCCCTGTGGACGGCACACTCGGTCCTGCTGCTCGCGGGGCTCGGCCTGCTGGTCGGCATGTGCATCGCACCGGCGTTGATCACCGGCTACACGCTGGTCGAGGCGCTGGTCCCGGCCGGCGCCCGCACCGAGGCCTTCACCTGGCTGACCGGTGCGGTGGCGCTCGGGCAGGCGGCCGCGGTCACCATCGCGGGCCAGCTGGAGGACCGGCTGTGGAACGGCGCGGGATTCCTGGTGCCCGCGGGCGGCACGCTGCTCGCGCTGGCGACCCTGGTGACGCTGCGAGCACGGCTGGTCGCGCCGCAGCGGAACCTGACCGTCGCACGTGGCGTCGGTCACCGCGTGCCGGTGACGGTGGACTGATCCCCGGGAATACGTCACTATGGATCGTCGTTAGCACTCATCGAGTGAGAGTGCCAGGAGGAAGACAGTGCCGACCTACCAGTACCAGTGCACCGAGTGCGGCGAGGGCCTTGAGGCGGTGCAGAAGTTCACCGATGACGCCCTGACCGAGTGCCCCAGCTGCGGTGGCCGCCTGAAGAAGGTGTTCTCCGCAGTCGGCATCGTCTTCAAGGGCTCCGGGTTCTACCGCAACGACTCCCGCGGCTCCACGTCGAGCAGCACCCCGGCGTCGAAGCCGGCCGGCTCGTCGGCAGGCACGTCTTCGTCCGACTCGAAGTCCTCCTCGTCGTCCTCGTCCTCGTCGTCGAGCTCCACGAGCAGCTCCGCCGCCTGACACCCTCCGGCACTGGGCCCTGTCGTCGCACGACGGCAGGGCTTTCGGCGCTCGCGGACACCGGCTCCCCCGCCGTTCCCCCGCCAGCTAGTGTGCTGGTCATGGCGAACGCAGAGATCGGTGTGATCGGTGGCTCGGGCTTCTACTCGTTCCTCGACGACGTGACCGAGGTCCAGGTGGACACCCCCTACGGGCCGCCCAGCGACTCCCTCTTCCTCGGCGAGATCGCCGGCCGACGGGTCGCCTTCCTGCCCCGGCACGGCCGCGGCCACCACCTTCCGCCGCACCGCATCAACTACCGCGCCAACCTGTGGGCGCTGCGCTCCGTCGGTGTCCGGCAGGTCCTGGGCCCCTGCGCGGTGGGCGGGCTGCGCCCCGAGTACGGCCCCGGCACGCTGCTCGTGCCGGACCAGCTGGTGGACCGTACGAAGTCCAGGGCGCAGACGTACTTCGACGGACTGCCGCTGCCCGATGGCACGGTGCCGAACGTCGTGCATGTCTCCATGGCCGACCCGTACTGCCCCACCGGACGGAGCGCAGCGCTGAAGGCTGCCCGCGGCCGGGACTGGGAGCCGGTGGACGGCGGCACTCTGGTCGTGGTCGAGGGGCCGCGCTTCTCGACCCGCGCCGAATCGTTGTGGCACCAGGCGCAGGGCTGGTCGGTCGTGGGCATGACGGGTCACCCGGAAGCGGCGCTCGCCCGGGAACTGGAGCTGTGCTACACCTCGCTGACCCTGGTCACCGACCTCGACGCGGGCGCCGAGACCGGCGAGGGCGTCTCGCACGAGGAGGTGCTGCAGGTGTTCGCCGCCAACGTGGACCGGTTGCGCGGGGTGCTGTTCGACGCGGTGGCGGCCCTGCCGGAGACCGCGGCACGGGACTGCCTGTGCGTGAACGCGCTCGGCGGGATGGATCCGGGCTTCGAACTGCCGTAGGGCACCTGCCGCTTCAGGCACCGTCTGTGGACAACCGGGCGGAACTCCCCGTTCGGGTGGCCGAGTTATCCACAATGCCTCCGCCATCCACCGTCTCCGACGGAATTCGGCGCGATCCCTCATCGTGGCATCGCAACCCGAATTCCTCGTCGCAGGCGGTGGTTTCCCATGTCCTGGTCCTCGTCGTCCCGGATTCCCTACTCACCTCCCCCCGCTTCTCCTGCTTCGCCGGCGCCTGTCTCACGTCCGCCTTCTGCACGCTCCCGGCCCTCTCCACCACCAGCCCCTCCCTCGCTCCAGCCTCCCGTCCGGCTCCCGCGCCCGCTGGGCACGGACGCTCCCGCCACCTGTGAGATCCCGCAGTTCCCTCCGGTGTACGTGCACGGCGGGCGGTATCAGCTGCAGCGGCTCGTACGGCACCGCCGTCGGGCCATCGCCGCCGGCCTCGCGGTGACCGCGGCCGCCCTCGTGGCCACGGGACCTCGCACGGCGACCGAACCGCACCGCCCGGAGCAGGCCCGCGGGCACCCGGTCATCGCACCCGTACGACGGCACGCACCCGTGGACGTGGTGACGGCGCCGGTGCGGATCGCCGACGCGGCCACGGTCCGGCTGCTGCGGCCCGGCGACCGCGTCGACGTCATCGCAGCCGAGGACCCGTCGGCCGGTGGCGTTGCGAAGGTGCTCGCGCGCGGCGTGCGAGTGACCAAGGTGCCCGAGCCTCTGGAGGGCGGGGCCGAGAGCGGGGCGCTGGTGGTGCTGTCGGTGCCACGTTCCGCAGCGGCCCGGCTCGTGGGTGCGAGCGCGACAGCACGCCTGGCGGTGACGCTGTGCTGAACCGACTCGGACGGTTTCTCGGCGGCTTGCTGTCAAGTCGCTGGATCAAGCTACGGAATTGGACACAATGGCCTCACCGTGCCGTAGGTTGCGGAGCGTTTCGTTCCACACCCAGTGCATACGAGGAGAGTCCCCTAGGTGAGCGCGAAGAAGAAACCGAGCGTCTGGCAGGGCTTCAAGGCCTTCCTCATGCGCGGCAACGTCGTCGATCTGGCAGTCGCGGTGGTCGTCGGCGCGGCCTTCACGAACATCGTGAACTCGGTGGTCAAGGGGGTCATCAACCCGCTGGTCGGAGCGATCGGTACGCAGAACCTGGATCACTACAGCTCCTGCCTGAAGGCCCCGTGCCAGGTGGCCGCGGACGGCACGGTCAAGAGCGGTGTGCCGATCCTGTGGGGCTCCGTCCTCGGTGCCACGCTGACCTTCGTGATCACCGCGGCGGTCGTGTACTTCCTGATGGTTCTGCCGATGTCGAAGTACCTGGCCCGGCAGGTGGCGCAGAAGGCCGCGCGGGAGGGCACGAAGGAGGTCATCGAGGTGACCGAGCTGGAAGTGCTCAAGGAGATCCGCGATGCGCTGGTCGCGCAGCGTGGCTCGGGACACGACGAGCGCTGACGGCGCTACCGCCGGCGGCTCAGATGTGGTGGGGCGGCTTCTCGTCGAGGAAGCGCTTCAGGTCGGCCGCGCTGTCACCCTCCGCGCGCTCGCCCCACCCGCGGTCGGTGTCGTCCGAGGACTGCTGGTCCAGCGGGTCGTCGAAGACCAGTGCGGGCTTCGGGTCGCGAGGCTCGGATTCCGGGGCGGTGCTCATGCGTCAAGAGTACGGCCCCGCTCCCGGCTGCCGGTTCTTCCGCAGGCGTGGCCGTCGTGATCCGCACCGCCCGCACCATCCGACCTGGGTTTCGGTCAGGTCTATGGACCCTCGCCAGCTTGTGAATCTGTGCACAAGATTTTGGGCCGGTTTTCTGCTGTCCTGGGAGGCATGACGTCGAGTTCCGCTCCGGCGCCCGCCTCGTCGGGCGCACCCCAGTCCCCCGGGCTCCTGCGCCGGCTCACCGCGCGCGGGCGCGACGAAGTGCACCGGGTCTCCTCCCCGCTAGAGCTCTTCTTCGACCTGTGCTTCGTCGTGGCGATCGCGCAGGCCGGCGTCCAGCTGGTGCACGCCGTGGCCGGAGGGCATGCGGGCGACGGAATTCTCAACTACGCCATGCAGTTCTTCGCCATCTGGTGGGCCTGGATGAACTTCACCTGGTTCGCCTCGGCGTACGACAACGACGACGCCCTCTACCGGGTCGTCACCCTGGTGCAGATCGCCGGCGTCCTGGTGCTGGCCGCCGGCATTTCCCGGGCCTTCCAGCATCACGACTATCTGGTGGTCTGGCTCGGCTACCTGATCATGCGGCTGGCGATGGCCGCACAGTGGCTGAGAGCCGCGAGATCGGCTTCGGGCGCGGAGAGAACCATGGCGCTGCGGTACGCGACCGGCGTGCTGCTGTGCCTGGTCGGCTGGCTCGGCCTGGTGCTGCTTCCCGGTCCTGCCCGGCCCTGGGTCTTCCTCGTGATGGCGATCGTCGAGATGTGCGTGCCGCTGTACGCCGAGAAGAGCTACGAGACCTCCTGGCATCCGCATCACATCGCCGAGCGGTACGGCCTGTTCACCATCATCGTGCTCGGCGAGACGATCTCCGCGGCGACGGTCGCCGTGAAGTCGGCCGTGGACGAGCACTCCGCGCTGGGCGAGCTGCTGCCGATCGCGGCGGGCGGTCTCCTGATCGTCTTCTCCGCATGGTGGATCTACTTCGTGGTGCCCATCCACGGCCATCTGCGCTCCAACGGACAAGCGTTCCTCTGGGGTTACGGCCACTACCTGATCTTCGCCTCGGCCGCGGCGATCGGCGCTGGCCTGGAGGTGGCCGTGGAACAGGCGGTCGGCAAGACCCACATCTCCACACTGTCCGCCTCGGCTGCCGTGACCCTGCCCACGGCGCTGTACCTGCTGACCGTCTGGGGCCTGCATGCGCGGCACTTCAAGGTCGGCATCACCCAGCAACTGGTACTGCCGGTCACGGCGCTGCTGGTGATCTGTTGCACCTTCCTGGGCCACGAGGCGGTTCTCGCGGCGGGACTCGTGTCCGCGGCCGCGGTCGCGACCGGAGTGACGCTGACGGCGCGCATGGTCGGCAGAGAGCGTGCGGTGAGTGCCGCCGCGTCCGCCGACTGAACCCTCGGCGGTGGCCTGGGCGGGCCAGACTTGCCCTCATGACAGTTGACGCATTGACGGACGTCGCCGGGGTGCGGGTGGGACACGCCACCCGCCGCGGGGACGGCTGGCTCACCGGCACCACGGTCGTCCTCGCTCCGGAGGGCGGCGCCGTCGCCGCCGTGGACGTACGCGGCGGCGGCCCCGGCACCAAGGAGACCGACGCACTCGACCCGCGCAACGTGGTGCAGCGGGTCGACGCGATCGCGCTGACCGGGGGCAGCGCGTACGGGCTCGACGCGGCATCCGGAGTGATGGCCTGGCTGGAGGAGCGGGGACGCGGGGTGCGGGTGGGGCCGGATCCGGCGCACGTCGTACCGGTGGTACCCACCGCGTGTCTCTTCGACCTGGGGCGCGGAGGGGCCTTCCGCGCGCGGCCCGACGCGGCGATGGGACGCTCCGCGGTGGAGGCCGCGGCGGCGAGTGCGCCGGGCGCGCGGGTGCCCGAGGGGTGTGTGGGGGCCGGCACGGGCGCCGTGGCGGGACGGATCAAGGGTGGGGTGGGCACCGCGAGCGCGGTGCTCGATTCGGGGATCACCGTGGCCGCGCTGGCGGTCGTGAACGCCGCGGGGGCCGTGGTGGATCAGGACACGGGAGCGCTGTACGGGGAGTTGTTGCTGCAGGGGCGGGTGGAGTATCCGGAGGAGCGCGTGCTTGTTGCGGCGCGCCGCAGGCTCGACGAAACGGCTGCCAGGAACGCGCCGCCCCCGCTCAACACGACGCTCGCGGTGGTCGCGACCGATGCGGACCTCTCCAAGGCACAGGCGCAGAAGCTGGCCGGGACGGCGCACGACGGGATCGCGCGCGCCGTACGGCCGGTGCACCTCATGCACGACGGGGACACGGTGTTCGCGCTCGCGACCGGTGCGCGCCCGCTGGACGGGCACCCCTTGGCGCTCAACGACATCCTGGCCGCCGGCGCGGATCTCGTGACACGCGCGATCGTGCGGGGGGTGCGCGCCGCCGAGTCGGTCGACGGGCCGGGCGGAGTGTGGCCTTCGTACGGGGAGTTGTACGGGGGACGGTAGGCGCGGCGCAGGGGCGGGAGACGCTCACGCTCTCGCGCACGGGGGCTTGGTGGGGCTGGATTGTCGCGGTTCTGTCACGTGATGGCGTTCAGGGGAGTTGGCGGGAACCTTCGCGGGCGCCGGTGCACTCTTTCTTCACGCACTGGAACGGATCACGCACATCACATGAACCTGGAGCAGCCCGTGACAACGCCGGACATTGCAGCGCGGCGCGCACTGGGGGCCTGTGCCGCCCTGATGGTCGGCGCCCTCACCCTGACCGCGTGCGGCGGCAACGCCAACGCCACCAACGACGACAAGGGCGGGAAGGACTCCCCCAAGACGTCGACGGCGAAGATCGTGATCTCGGCGAAGGACGGGTCGACCGGCGCGTCCATCAACGCGACCGGTGTGACGGTCAGCGGCGGCAGGCTGACCGACGTGAAGATGAGCGTGGCGGGGTCCGGGCAGGCCGTGGCCGGGGCGATGTCGGCGGACGGCAGCAGCTGGAAGCCGAATGAGCGGCTGGAGCGCGGGACGAAGTACGAGATAGACGCGACCGCGAAGGACGCGAACGGGCGCACCGCGGCGGCCAACTCCATCTTCACCACCGTCACCTCGGCGAACAGTTTCATCGGCACCTACACGCCGGACGACGGCAGCACGGTCGGGGTGGGCATGCCGGTGTCGTTCACCTTCGACAAGGCGATCACCGACAAGAAGGCCGTGCAGTCGCACATCACGGTCAACTCCAGCAGTGGCCAGCAGGTGGTCGGGCACTGGTTCGGTGACCAGCGGCTGGACTTCCGGCCGCAGGAGTACTGGAAGGCCGGCTCCAAGGTCACGATGAAGATCGACCTGGACGGGGTCCAGGGGGCGAACGGCGTCTACGGGGTGCAGAAGAAGACCGTCTCCTTCACCGTCGGGCGGGCACAGGTGTCCACCGTCGACGCCAACACGCAGACGATGACGGTCGTACGGGACGGCCAGACGATCAAGACGGTGCCGGTCTCCACGGGCAGCCCCCAGCACACGACGTACAACGGGCAGATGGTGATCTCCGAGAAGTTCACGCAGACCCGCATGAACAGCCAGACGGTCGGCCTGGGCGGCGAGTACGACATCCCGGACGTGCCGCACGCGATGCGCCTGACGGAGTCGGGCACGTTCATCCATGGCAACTACTGGTACAACAAGGGCAACCCGCCCTTCGGCCGCGAGGGCACCAGCCACGGCTGCGTCGGCATGGCGGACGTGCAGGGCGCGCAGGGCGACACGACGGCCAAGTGGTTCTACGACAACTCGCTCGTCGGGGACGTCGTGATCGTGAAGAACTCCCCCGACACGACCGTCGCCCCGGACAACGGGCTGAACGGCTGGAACATGTCGTGGAGCGCCTGGACCGCCGGAAGCGCCGTCTGACGGCGACTTTTGACGCCATGTGGGGCCGCGCGGGAACTTCTCGCGCGGCCCGCGCGTTTTCCCGGCGTACGTTTTCTCGGTTCCCGGACATGATGTCCGACAGAGGGGCTACGGTATGCACCCACAAGGTGACATGCAGCAACGCCGGGAGATGCCTTGAGCGTTCCGTACGAGACAGCAGCGTACGAACCAGCCGAGTCGCCCGAGTCTCCGGAGGAGCATCTCGCGCGGCTCCTCGGCCGTGCCCTGAACTCCTTCGAACTGCCCGACGAGGTGATAAGGCAGCTCGACTGTGCGCTGGCACACGACAGTTCGCTGCACTCCG
The DNA here is from genome assembly GCF_027625935.1 of Streptomyces camelliae. NCBI lineage: Bacteria > Bacillati > Actinomycetota > Actinomycetes > Kitasatosporales > Streptomycetaceae > Streptomyces > Streptomyces camelliae. The sequence goes on along the minus strand of NZ_CP115300.1, from coordinate 5,330,563 downwards.
CGTATCACAGCGCAGGGCGGCACCGGGAGACGTACCGGCACACCTGGCTGCTCGCCGACGGTTCGGCGGTCACGCTGTGGGAGCTCGTGCACAACCCCGCGCCGGGCGAAGCCCCGGAGCACGAGGTGTACGTCGAGGAGGAGGAGCTGCAGGCAGCCACCGCGCGGCTCGGGCTGCCGCCGGACGCGCCGGAGTTCGAGCTGCCCGCGCTGATGCGGCTGTGGGCGATCCCCGAGCCCCGGCATGTGTTCGCCTCCGACGACTCGGCGGACCACGCGCGCCGGCTTCTGCGCCGTGCGGAGAACCCGGACCGGCCCGGCGCGGAGACGGCGGCGCTGCTGGCGACGGCGACCGCGCACGAGATCACCCAGGCCTTCGGGCACCCCGGGCGGGCCGGGCGGGTGGGATTGAGCTACGCGCTGTACGAGCACGCGTTCCTGCTGCCGGACGCGAGCGAGGTCTCCCTGTGGGAGGTCGAGCACACGGCGACGCCCGACGGGCGGCACATGTGCGAGGTCTACATGTCGGAGGACGCCGCCCGGGACGCCATGGAGCGGCGCGCCGCTCGGCAGGGGTAGCGCGCACGGGCGTGCGAGGTGCACGCCCGATGCGAGGGGCGTGGCCCGGTTCCCGGGCACCGGAGCGCTCTTCTGCCGTAAGCCCGAGCGCTCTTCTACCGAAAGCCGGAGCGCTCTTCTGCCGTCAGCCGTCGGCGAGTTGCCGTACCAGGCCCGCGAACGCGTCCTGTTCCGCGGGGGTCAGCTCGACGGATTCCAGCGGGGGCCCGACCCGGGGCTGGCGCGGCAGGGCCGGGAGCAGGGCCGTGGTGCGGCGGGTGGGGGCCTGAAGGCCGGTGCGGCCCAGCAGGCGCAGCAGGACGACGGCCCAGACGACGGCCGCCACAGCGAGGACGGCCACGCCGATCAGCTGGAGAGTCGGGACGTGCTCAGGCATGCGTCCCAGTACACACCACGGTCCGGGACTTTGGTCCCGGACCGTGACGTATCTCGCAGGTGCCGTGAACAACTCACAGCGAACTAAAGGGACAAGATGCGGCGTGGGGTGGCGCGGAGGTCAGGCCGCCACCGGCTGCTTGGTCTCCTTCGGGGCCGTGGCCGGGTCGGCCGCGGGGTCGCCGGCCGTGGGCTCGGGGGTCTGCTTGCGCATGCCCTTGAGGAGGACGACCAGGGCCGTGGTGGCGCAGACGCCGGCCGCGATGGCGATCAGGTAGAGGAACGGGTTGCCGATCAGCGGGACCACGAAGATGCCGCCGTGCGGGGCGCGCAGGGTGGCGCCGAAAGCCATGGACAGGGCGCCGGTGAGCGCTCCGCCGACCATCGACGAGGGGATGACCCGCAGCGGGTCCGCCGCCGCGAACGGGATCGCGCCTTCGGAGATGAAGGAGGCGCCCAGGACCCAGGCGGCCTTGCCGTTCTCGCGCTCGGTCTGGGTGAAGAGCTTGCCGCGCACGGTGGTGGCCAGGGCCATCGCCAGCGGCGGGACCATGCCGGCCGCCATCACCGCGGCCATGATCTTCATCGCGGAGTCGCTGGGGTTGGAGACCGCGATGCCGGCGGTGGCGAAGGTGTAGGCGACCTTGTTGACCGGGCCGCCCAGGTCGAAGCACATCATCAGGCCGAGCAGGGCGCCGAGCAGGATGGCGTTGGTGCCGGTGAGGCTGTTCAGCCAGTCGGTGAGGCCCTTCTGGGCGGAGGCGATGGGCTTGCCGATCACGACGAACATCAGGAATCCGACGATCGCCGAGGAGATCAGCGGGATCACCACCACCGGCATGATGCCGCGCAGCGCCGGGGGGATCTGCACCCTCTGGATCGCCAGCACCACACCACCGGCGATGAGACCGGCGGCCAGGCCACCGAGGAAGCCCGCGTTGATGGTCACCGAGATCGCGCCGCCCACGAAACCCGGGACCAGGCCGGGCCGGTCGGCCATGCCGTAGGCGATGTAGCCGGCCAGGACCGGGACCAGGAAGCCGAAGGAGACGACGCCGATCTGGAACAGCAGGGCGCCCCAGCTGTCGGTCTGGGTCCACACGAAGTGGTCCATCACCGACGGCGCCTTGTTGATCTTGTAGCCGCCGATCGCGAACCCGAGGGCGATGAGCAGGCCGCCCGCGGCGACGAACGGGACCATGTAGCTGACGCCGGACATCAGCCACTTGCGGAGCTTGGTGCCGTACCCCTCGGTGGAGTCGCCGGCGCGCTCGACCGGCGTGCTGCCCGACGCGTGCGCCGGGGCGCTCGCCTCGCCGCGCGCCGCCTTCCCGCGCACCTCGCTGATGAGTTCGGCGGGGCGGTTGATGCCCGCCTTTACGCCGACGTCGACGGTCGGCTTGCCCGCGAAGCGGTCCTTGTCGCGTACGGGGACGTCGTGCGCGAAGATCACGCCGTCCGCCGCCGCGATCACCGCGGGGTCGAGCCGGGTGAAGCCGGCCGAGCCCTGCGTCTCGACGACCAGCTCGACGCCCGCAGCACGGCCCGCGTTCTCCAGGGACTCGGCCGCCATGTAGGTGTGCGCGATACCGGTCGGGCAGGAGGTGACGGCGACGATACGGAAGGGGCGTTCGCCGGAGTCCGCGTCGGAGCCGGCGCCCGCAGGAGTCGTCTGCGCCGGGGCGGGCGCGTCCTGCGTCTTCGTCTGCGCCGCTGTGGTGACCGCTGCGGCGCCGGCGGAGGCCGCCACCGGCGTCGCAGCGGTGTTCTTGGGGGCGCTCACGGCGCCTTCGGCGGCGCGCGTCGCGCCCTCCCCCGCAGGCTCCGCCTCTGCGCGCGACGCCGACGGCGCCTCGTCGCCCCGGATCAGCGCCGCCGCGGTCCCCGCGTCGGCGACTGCCCGCAGGGCCGAGGTGAACTCGGCGTTCATCAGCTGACGGGCCAGGGAGGAGAGGATCGTGAGGTGGGCGTCGTCGGCACCGGCGGGGGCCGCGATCAGGAAGATCAGGTCGGCCGGGCCGTCCGGGGCGCCGAAGTCGATGCCCGCGGTGCTGCGGCCGAAGGCGAGGGTCGGCTCGGTGACGTGGGCGCTGCGGCAGTGCGGGATGCCGATGCCGCCGTCGAGGCCGGTCGGCATCTGGGCCTCGCGGGCGGCCACGTCGGCGAGGAAGCCCTCCAGGTCGGTCACCCGGCCCTGGGTCACCATGCGCTCGGCGAGGGCGCGCGCCGCCGCTTCCTTGGTGTCGGCGGACAGGTCGAGGTCGACCAGGTCCGCGGTGATCATGTCGCTCATCGCGGGCTCCTATGCACGCGTATCGCCCGGGGGGAGGGGTGGGCGGGGAGGGGGACGGGAGTGCTGTGGGGGCGTGGTGTCGAGTGGGAGGCGGGGCCGGGGAAACCCCGCCTCCCGGGAGCGGCACCGTGGCTCGGCCGGTGGTGCCGCCCGGTGGTCGCGGCGAGTAACGGGGAGTCCCGCCGCTTCCGGTCCGGTCGTGTGGGTACGCCCGGCGCGGTGGGGCGGGGGCGTGCGCCCAGCCGCCGGGTGCCGGGGCGTTGGCCACGGAGCGCGAGCGCGGTCATGACACCGGCTCCGTGAGTTCGCGGTCGAGCGGGATCTCGGCCGTGACGGCCACCGCCGTCGGGTCCAGGTCGGCCGGGGTCGGCATCACGCTGCCCGGGAGCTGGACAGCGGCGGCGCCGTGGGCGACGGCGGAGGCGAGGGCCTCGGGGCCGCTGCCGCCGGCGATCAGGAAGCCGGCGAGGGAGGAGTCGCCGGCGCCGACGTTACTACGGACGGTGTCCACACGCGCGCGGCCGAACCAGGCGCCCGTGTCCTCCACGAGGAGCTGACCGTCGGCGCCCAGGCTCGCGAGCACGGCGCGCGCGCCCATGCCGCGCAACTCCTCGGCCGCCTTCAACGCGTCGCCCACGGTCGCCAGGGGGCGCCCGACGGCTTCCGCGAGCTCCTCGGCGTTCGGCTTCACCACGTCGGGCCGCGCGCGCAGCGCTTCCAGCAGCGCGTGCCCCGAGGTGTCCAAGGCGATACGCGCGCCCCCGGCGTGCGCCCGCGTGACCACGTCGGCGTACCACGAGGGCGCGAGCCCCCGGGGCAGGCTGCCGCAGCATGCGATCCAGTCGGCGTCGTGCGACTGGGCTCGCACCGTGTCCAGGAGGAGTTCCTGTTCCTCCGCAGACAGCTCCGGCCCCGGCGCGTTGATCTTCGTGAGCACCCCGTCCGCCTCCGCGAGCGCGATGTTGGAGCGGGTGGCTCCGGCGACCGGGACCGGCGCGACCTCGATGCCCTGCGCGTGGAGCAGATCGGCGACGAGCGCCCCCGGCGCACCCCCCAGGGGCAGGACGGCGACCGTACGCCGCCCGGCGGCCGCGACGGCGCGCGAGACGTTCACGCCCTTGCCGCCCGGGTCCATGCGCTCGCCGGTGGCGCGGATGACCTCGCCGCGCTCCAGGGTGGGGACCTCGTAGGTGCGGTCGAGGGACGGGTTGGGGGTGACGGTGAGGATCATGCGCGCACTACTTCCGTGCCGCCGCGCTCGATGGCGGCGGAGTCTTCGGGGCTCAACCCGCTGTCGGTGATCAGCAGGTCCACGTCGCTCAGGTCGCCGAAGCGGGCGAAGTGCTCCTGGCCGTACTTGGAGGAGTCGGCCAGCAGCACCACGCGGCGGGCGGCGGCGACCGCGGCCCGCTTCACCGCGGCCTCGGCGAGGTCGGGGGTGGTCAGACCGTGCTCGGCGGAGAAGCCGTTGGCCGCCACGAACAGCACGTCGGCCCGGATCTCGCCGTACGCGCGCAGCGCCCAGGCGTCCACAGCGGCGCGCGTACGGTGCCGTACGCGCCCCCCGATGAGGTGGAGCTGGATGCCGGGGTGGTCCGCGAGGCGGGCCGCGATCGGCAGGCTGTGCGTGACGACGGTCAGCGAGGACTCCAGCGGGATGGCGGCTGCCAGCCGCGCCACCGTCGTACCGGCGTCGAGGATCAGCGTGCCCTCGCTCGGCAGTTCCGGGACGGCCGCCTTGGCGATGCGGTCCTTCTCGTCGGCGGACGTGCCCTCGCGTTCGGCGAGGTCCGGTTCGAAGTCGAGGCGGCCGACCGGGATGGCGCCGCCGTGGACCCGGCGGACCAGGCCGGCGCGGTCGAGGGCCTTCAGATCGCGGCGGATCGTTTCCGCCGTGACCTGGAACTCCTCGGCGAGCGACAGCACGTCCACCCGGCCGCCGTCACGGGCGAGCCGGAGGATCTCCTGCTGCCGTTCCGGTGCGTACATGTCCTCGCCTCCGCCTTGATGTCCGTTCGCTTCCGACTGATGCCCGAACGTGTGGTTTCACAGCGGAGGCTACGCCCGGTTTTCCGGAATGTAAACAGGTTCAGACTTTAATCGGGCATGAACGGGCTTCCGGTCAGCATCAGGGCCCGGCACCTGACCGGTGCCGGGCCCTCGTCGTGCGGGCCGTTGTGCCGGCCCACGGGTCGTCGTGCCTGGTCAGGAAACCAGTTCCGGCTCCCGCTCCGTCACCGGCGCCGCCGGCTCGTCCGTCGTGCCCTCCACATGCTGTGCCGGGCGCTTCGGCAGGGCGGACATCAGCAGGAAGATCGCGCCCATGATCCCGGCGACCCACCACAGCGCGTGCTGGAAGGCGTGCACGAAGGCCGGGCCGACCTGGGCCGGAGCCAGCCGGTCGCCGATCTCCCCGAAGAAGACCACCGACACGAGTCCCAGTCCGAGCGCGTTGCCCATCTGCTGCACGGTGTTGATCAGCCCGGACGCGGAACCGGCGTGCTCGCGCGGCACCTCCGAGAGCACCGCGTCGGTCAGCGGGGCGACGATCAGCCCCATCCCGGCACCCATCACGACCAGCGGCAGGGCCATCTGCCAGGAAGCGATGGAAAGGCCGTAGCGGTGGGCCTCCCCCAGGTAGATCAGCACGCCCGCGCCCATCACCAGGGCGCCCGCCTGGAGGACCTTGCGGCCGAAGCGCGGAACCAGCTTCTGCACCGACATCCCGGCCGCCACGGACACCGCGATCGAGAACGGCACGCCGGTCAGCCCGGCCCGCAGCGGGCTCCAGCCCAGGCCGATCTGCATGTACAGCGTCCAGACCAGGAAGAAGATGCCGAGCGCGACACCGAAGACGGTCTGCACGGCGATGCCCGCTGCGAAACTTTTCACCCGGAAGAGGGACAACTCGATGAGCGGGGAACCGTCCCGGGCCGCCTTCCGTTTTTCGTACGACACCAGCGCGGCGAAGACGACGAGCGCACCGACCATGCAGAGGTACCCCCACAGCGGCCAGCCCAGCTCCCGGCCGCGGGTGAGCGGGTAGAGCAGCATCAGCAGGACCAGCGAGACCAGGGCGACGCCGACGAGGTCCAGCTTCAGGGCCTTGGGGGCCTTGGACTCGGTGATGAAGCGACGGCCGAGGAGGAAGGCCGCGATACCGACGGGGAGGTTGATGAGGAAGATGGGCCGCCATTCGAGGCCGAACAGGTTCCACTCCGTCAGGAGTGCGCCGAGCAGCGGCCCGGAGACCGCACCGAGGCCGACGATCGCGCCGAACAGACCGAATACCTTGCCGCGTTCGTGGGCCGGGAAGGTGGCGTGCACGATCGACAGCACCTGCGGCACCATCATGGCCGCCATACCGCCCTGCAGGATGCGGGAGGCGACCAGCATCTCCGGGTTCACGGCGAAGCCGCACAGGGCCGAGGCGAGCGTGAAGCCGCCGATACCGATCAGGAACAGCCGCCTGCGGCCGTGGATGTCGCCGAGCCGCCCGCCGGTGATGAGGGCTGCGGCGAAGGCGAGGGCGTAGCCGGCGGTTATCCACTGGATCTGGCTGACGGAGGCGTGTGCGCTCCGCTGGATGGACGGGATGGCGATGTTGACGATCGTCACGTCCACCAGGTCCATGAAGGCCGCGGTCATGACGATGGCCAGCGCGAACCAGCGGCGTCGGTCGGCCGGGGCCGGCCGAGGGGTGTGGGTCTGTTCCGTGGAGGTCATGTCCGCAAAGCTAGGGCCCCATTAGGTCAGATCTTGTCCTAGTCGTGCGGCATTCTCGTAGACATGACTACCGACACGCCCGCCCGGCTGTTGCAGTTGCTGTCGCTTCTCCAGACCCCGCGCGAGTGGCCCGGCGGTGAGCTGGCCGACCGGCTCGGGGTGTCCCGCCGTACCGTGCGACGGGACATCGACCGGCTGCGCGAGCTGGGCTATCCGGTGCAGGCCACGAAGGGCGCGGACGGCGGATACCGGCTGGTCGCGGGCAAGGCGATGCCGCCGCTGGTGCTGGACGACGAGGAGGCGGTGGCGATCGCGGTGGGGCTGCGGGCCGGTGCCGGGCACGCGGTGGCGGGCGTGGACGAGGCGTCGGTACGGGCCCTGGCCAAGCTGGAGCAGGTGCTGCCGGCCCGGCTGCGGCACCGGGTGTCCACCCTGCAGGCCGCGACCACGCCGCTGACCAGTGGGGACGGTGCGAGCATCGCGCCGGAGACGCTGACCGTGATGGCCTCGACGGTGGCGGGGCACGAGCGGCTGCGGTTCGCCTACCGCGACAAGGAGGGAGGTGAGTCACGTCGGCTGACCGAGCCGCACCGGCTGGTGTCGACGGGACGGAGGTGGTACCTGGTCGCCTACGACCTCGACCGCGCCGACTGGCGTACGTTCCGGGTGGACCGGGTGAGCGAGCCGTTCGCGACCGGCGTGCGGTTCGCGCCGCGGGAGTTGCCGACGGGGGACGCGGCCGAGTACCTACGACGGTCCATCAACCGGCGACAGGAGACGTACGAGTTCGCCGTGCGCTTCGCCGCGCCGGCCGAGCAGGTCGCCTCGCGGGTCCCGGCGTGGTTCGGGGTGCCGGAGGACGACGGGGAGGGCGGTTGCGTCCTACGGGGCACCTCCGGCGATCCCGTGGAGTGGCTGGCGGTACGGCTCGCGATGGCCGGGGTCGAGTTCACCGTACGGGGCCCTGGAGAACTGGCGCAGTGTGTACGGGAGTTGGGCGGACGGTTGAGCCGGGCGGGGGGTGTGCGGTCGTCCGAGCAGTCGCCTGAGCAGTCGTCCGAAAGGGGCTGACCCGACCGGGAGCGCCCACGTTCCGTCAGACCTGCTTTCTGCCGAGCCGTGCCAGGGCCCGCGACGCCGGGATGATCCAAACGACACCCCCTAGCCCTCCCCGCCCCAGTCGAACCCCTTCAGCGCCCCGAGGTTGCGCAGTGCCAGGGCGGCCGGTCCCTCGGGGCCGGTGGGCGGGGCAGCGGTGGCGGCCCAGGACTCCACGGCCACGCGGACGGCGGCGCCGGCGACGGCCGCGGTGAAGCGGAGGTCAGGCGTGAGCGAGGTGGGGCCGGCGGGAGGCGGGGCGGACCCGGCGGGCATCGGGTCCAATTCGGCGGACGCCCGATCCGACCCGGCGGGCGCCCGATCCGATCCAGTGGGCGTCCGGTCCGACCCGGTGGGCGTCCGGTCCGACCCGGTGGGCGTCGGGCGCGCCGTCAGGTCCTCGCCCCGTGACGCGCGGCCCACGCTCGAAGCCTCGCTTCCGTCTCCCCGTGACGCGCGGCCCTCGCCCGAAGCCTCGCGGCCCTCGTACCGCGTCGGGCGGTCTTCGCCTCGCGCCGCGAGGATCTCCACCAAGGTCGTCTCCGACGTCTGGCACACCTCGGCCCAGACCTTGCGGAGGGCGGGGCTGGTGTCGGCCAGGCGGATCAGGGTGCGGACCCACTCCCAGGACGCCGACGAGACGCCGAGCCCGGGGATGAGGGTCTGGTGGACGGCGTGTTCCAGGGCCTCGGGGACGCTGAGGTGGGCCGGGGCCGCGCGGACCGCTTCCGCCCAGCGCTGGGCGCCCGCGGCGTAGAGCGGGGCGACGGCTTCCTCCTTGGTGGCGAAGTAGCGGTAGAAGGTGCGCGGTGCGATGCCCGCGGCCTGAGCGATGTCCTCGGCGCGGGTTGCCCGCAGGCCCTGCCTGACGAACAGCGCACCCGCTGCCCGGGCGATCTCCATCCTGGTCTCGGCCTTTCGCCGTTCGGTCAGCGAAACCGGGGCGGAGGGGGAAAACTGCTGGTGGGCGGCGCTGGGGGTGGTGCTCATTCCGGCAGGCTATGCCCATGTGGCAGAATCTGCCATCCGCGCGGTTCACCCCGGGGTTCAGGTACGGGGTGGACCGCCGTTCCAGCATGCCCTGCCCTCGGGTACGCCCCGTCCCCGCAATCCCCCGCCTCACCGCAGACTTGAGTCTCCCCCAGCAGGAGACCAGAAGGTGGGCTCATGCACGACGGCACCCTGTATTCGATCGGTGAACTGGCCCGGCGTACCGGCCTGTCGGTCAAGACGATCCGCCTCTACTCAGACCGTGGACTGGTCGTTCCCGCGGACCGCACCGCGGCCGGCTACCGCCGCTACGACCCGGACGCCCTGACCCGGCTGGCCCTCGTACGGGCGCTGCGCGAGCTGGGGCTCGGTCTGGAGGTGATCCGGCAGGTCCTGGACCGGCCGTTCACACTCGGCCGGATCGCCGCTGAGCAGGCAGCCGCACTGGACGTGCAGATCAGCGTGCTGCGCCTGCGCCGGGCGGTGCTGTCCGCCGTGGCCGGGCGCGCACCCACCCTCCAGGAGGCAGAATTCATGCACCGGTTGGCGACCTTGTCCGAGACCGAGCGGCGACGGCTCATCGACGGCTTCCTGGACGCCGTCTTCGAAGACACCGACACCCCTCAAGCCGCGGTCCGGCGTTCCATGACTCCCGAGTTGCCCGCCGAGCCCAGCGAGGAACAGCTCGCGGCCTGGCTGGAGTTGGCCGAACTGGTCCTCGACGATGCGTTTCGCTCGGCCGTACGGCGACTGGTCCACGCTTATACGCAAGGCACCGCTCAGCCACCGCGCCCGGATGTTGTCGCCGTCGCCCGCGAGCTGGCCGGGCCCACCATGGCGGCCGGTACCGCCCCCGAGGCCCCGCAGGCGGAACCCGTCGTCACGGCCCTCCTCACCCGGTATGCACCGGCGCCCGGCCACCGAGAGAACACCGCCCCCGGCCACCGACCGTACGCCGATCCCGCCGCCTGGCTGCTCCGCCGGCTGGAGTCCGCGCGCGATCCCCGCTGGGACCGTTACTTCCAGCTGCTGGCCTTGATCAACGGCTGGCCGGCCCCCGACCCTCTGACGCCCCTGATCGACTGGACGGTCACCGCGCTGCGCGCCCATACGTCGGCCGCGTGAGCACCCAACGGGCGTACAAAGTCAGGGCGTTGCGCCGAACCGCAGACAGGAGAGCCGGGCCCCGGCACCCAGGGGGGATGGGTGCCGGAGCCCGGCTTCGGGAGGTCCCGGCGCCGGGGGGGATGGTGCGTCGGGACGTGGTTCGCGTGGGGACGGCCGGCGGTGCGTAGGTCGCCGTACGGTGCGTTGATGCGGTCGGATCGGTGGTGTGTCACGTGCCGTGGTGTGTCACGTGCCGTGCTGTGTGGTGTGCCGTGCTGTGTGGTGTGTGTCAGCTGCGGTGGGGAGTGCGGTCGCGGTTCCCGGGGGCTCGGTGCGGGGCCCGCAAGGGTTGTTCCCTCGGGCCCGGGCTTTGAAGCGACAGGACCACGCCATGTTTGCGCCGTCTTTCGCCACCGGCGTGCGCGGTCCCGAGCATCGCACGCCCACAACCACGCACACCACGCTCAGCCGGGCACAACGCGCTCAACCGCGCCCACAGCCACAGCAAACGGCAGGGGCAGGGGCAGGGGCAGGGCAACGACGGTGTCCGCCCCTGCTACCCAAGCCCACCCCCGTACGTCCTACGTCCGTTACGCCACCGCGTCGAACCCGGTGTCGCGTGCCAGCTTCTTCAGCTCCAGCAGTGCGTGCTTCTCGATCTGGCGGATGCGCTCGCGGGTCAGCCCGTGCTCCTTGCCGACCTCGGTCAGGGTGCGCTCGCGGCCGTCCTCGATGCCGTACCGCATCTTGATGATGGAGGCCGTGCGCTGGTCCAGGCGGCCGATCAGGTCGTCCAGTTCCTCGCTGCGCAGCAGGCTCATGACGGACTGCTCGGGGCCGACCGCCGAGGTGTCCTCCAGCAGGTCGCCGAACTGGGTCTCGCCCTCGTCGTCCACCGACATGTTCAGCGACACCGGGTCGCGGGCCCAGTCGAGGACGTCGATGACGCGCTCCGGCGTCGCGCCCAGCTCCTTCGCGATCTCCGCGGGCTCCGGGTCGCGGCCGTTCTCGCGGTTGAACTCGCGCTGGACGCGGCGGATGCGCCCCAGCTCCTCCACGAGGTGGACGGGGAGCCGGATCGTGCGGGACTGGTCGGCGATGGAGCGGGTGATGGCCTGGCGGATCCACCAGGTGGCGTACGTCGAGAACTTGAAGCCCTTGCGGTAGTCGAACTTCTCGACCGCGCGCACCAGGCCGGCGTTGCCCTCCTGGATCAGGTCCAGCAGGGGCAGGCCGCTGCGGGGGTAGCGCCGGGCGACGGCGACGACCAGGCGGAGGTTGGAGCGGATGAAGACGTCCTTGGCCCGCTCACCGGCGGCTACGAGCGCCTCCAGCTCCTCGCGGCTGGCGTCCGTGGCGGACTCCTCCTCGCCGTCGAGAACCTGCCGCGCGAACACACCCGCCTCGATGGTCTGGGACAGCTCGACCTCCTTGGCCGCGTCGAGCAGCGGTGTGCGCGCGATCTCGTCGAGGTACATCCCGACCAGGTCACGGTCGGCGATCTCGCCGGCGTGTGCGCGAACACTGCTTGCCGAGTCGGCCGTCTCGCCGGAGGCGGACTGACGACGGGCGACGGCACGGGTTGCCATGCGTGCTCCCTTGCGATGGTGGGCTGGCGGGTGGTCCTGGTGGACGCTCAGCACTCCGGGGACTGTGGCCTGTGGGGGAACTCTCCTCGGATGCCCTGCGTCCGATGGAAACAACGACTGGAATCCGGACAGAATTCCCAACCCGCCCCTCAATTTTTCTGATCATGCAGTACCCTGTCCCGCCGCACGGTGAGACAGGGGCCGCCGAAACGTACAGAGGCGCAGGTCAGGCCGCTTCTGAAGAGCATCGGGCGAGCTCCGGAAGAGCGCCGCCTTTGACCGCTCTCCCACCCGAAAGACGGCCCGCACCCGGCGATGGTTGCCACGCGACCGGAATCACAGCAAATACCAGGCCATCTCACATCCCACCCTTACCGGGCAAAGCTCAGCCGAACTGCACCGACCGCTTCGCCATGCCCATCCAGAACCCGTCGATCACGGACTTCTGCGCGTCCAGCTCGCCGCCCGCCTCGGCCGCGCCCATGGTGACGAAGAGCGGGGCGAAGTGTTCGGTGCGCGGGTGGGCGTAGCGGCCGGCCGGGGCCTTGTCCAGGAAGTCGAGCAGGGCGTCCCAGTCGCGGGTCTCCAGGGCGCGCCGGCCCCAGTCGTCGAACTCGGAGGACCAGCTGGGCACGCCGCTGCCCGCGTACCGCAGGGCGGCGAGGTTGTGGGTGAAGAAGCCGGAACCGACGATCAGCACGCCCTCGTCGCGCAGCGGGGCGAGCTTGCGGCCGATGTCCATCAGGCGGACCGGGTCGAGGGTGGGCATGGATATCTGCAGGACGGGGATGTCGGCGGCCGGGAACATCTCGACGAGGGGGACGTAGGCGCCGTGGTCCAGACCGCGGTCGGGGATGTCCTGGACCGGGATGCCGGGGGCGCGCAGCAGCTTGCGCACGGATTCGGCGAGCTCGGGGGCGCCTGGGGCAGCGTACTGGACCTGGTAGTAGTGCTCGGGGAAGCCCCAGAAGTCGTAGACGAGCGGGACCGGCTGTACGGCACCCAGGGCGAGCGGGGCCTCCTCCCAGTGGGCGGAGACCATGAGGATCGCCTTGGGGCGGGGCAGGCCGGCGGACCAGGCGGCGAGCTCACCGGGCCAGATGGGGTCGTCGGCGAGGGGAGGGGCGCCGTGGCTGAGATAGAGGGCGGGCATACGCCCCTCCGAGGCGCGCTCCTGCGATACGGCGGACATGGCGGCGACTCCCCATCATCGAGACGGACGTTCAGAGATACAGACGCTTCGACTGCAGATGTATCGAATGCAGCTGCATCGAGTGCAGCTGCTTCGACTACAGATGCTTCGAAGGAATGCTTTAACTCTCAAGCTATCTGCTTCGAGAGCGTACGCCCGACTTGTTCAAGTTTCAAGGAGACAGCTCGTACAGTGGAAGCCATGAACACGGCATCCGACTCCGCCGCCGCACGGCACCGCTGGCTCACCGACGAGGAACAGCGCGTCTGGCGTGCGTACCTGCACGCCACCACCCTGCTGGAGGACCACCTCGACCGGCAGCTCCAGCGTGACGCGGGCATGCCGCACATCTACTACGGCCTGCTCGTCGGCCTCGCCGAGGCACCGCGCCGGCGGCTGCGGATGACCGAGCTGGCGATGAAGGCGAAGATCACCCGCTCCCGGCTGTCGCACGCGATCGCGCGGCTGGAGAAGAACGGATGGGTGCGCCGCGAGGACTGCCCCTCCGACAAGCGCGGCCAGTTCGCGGTCCTCACCGACGGGGGCCTGGAGGTGCTGCAGCGCACCGCGCCGGGCCATGTGGACGCCGTACGGCAGGCGCTGTTCGACCGGCTCACCCCGGAACAGCAGAAGGCCCTCGGCGAGATCATGGAGATCGTCGCCGAGGGCCTTCAGCCCGAGGAAGCGGGTGCGGACCTGCCCTGGCTCCGCTAAATCACTCTACGGGTGCTCAGTGGGCCACCACCGGGACCCTGACCTCGTCCTCGGCGCCCTCGCCGGAGGCCACCGGGGTGACGCTCGGACGGCCGGCGTTGACGAAGGTGAAGGCGATCAGGGAGGCCAGCGCCAGGATGCCGACGGCGAGCCAGATCGCGGTGCTGTAGCCGTGCACCATGCCCTGGAGCTTCACCAGCTCCTGCTGCGGCTTGGCGGCGGCGCCGGCGATGTGGTCCTTGATGTACGACGTGGTCGCCGAGGAGGCGATGGTGTTCAGCAGGGCGGTGCCGATCGCGCCGCCCACCTGCTGCGAGGTGTTGACCATCGCGGAGGCGACACCGGCGTCCCGGGGCTGGACGCCCTGGGTGGCCAGGGACATCGCCGGCATGAACGCCGTACCCATGCCGAGGCCGAGCAGCACCATCGCCGGCAGCAGCTGGGTCAGGTACGAGGTGTCGGTCTTCAGCTGGGTCAGGATCAGCATGCCGAGCGCGGCGACCAGGAAGCCGGGGCCCATCAGGAAGCGGGCCGGGATCCGGGTCATCAGGCGGGTGCCGATCTGGGTGGAGCCGGTGATCATGCCGGCCACCATCGGCAGGAACGCGAAACCGGTCTTGACCGGCGAGTAGCCCTTCACGACCTGCAGGTAGTAGGTCAGGAAGAGGAACAGGCCGAACATGCCGATGATCGCGAGGCCGAGGGAGAGGTAGATGCCGCCGCGGTTGCGGTCGGTCACCACGCGCAGCGGCAGCAGCGGGGCCTTGACCCGGGACTCGACGACCACGAACGCGAGCAGCAGGACCGCGGACGCCACGAACATCGCGACGGTCACGGAGTCGCCCCAGCCGTCGGACTCGGCACGCGTGAAGCCGTACACGAGCGCGACCAGGCCGAGCGTGGACAGCAGGACGCCCGGGATGTCGAGCGGATTGCGGTTGCGGCCGCCCTCGGGCTCACGGATGACGAAGTAGGCACCGGCCGCGGCGACGACCGCGAACGGGACGTTCACGAAGAAGGTCCAGCGCCAGTTCAGGTACTCGGTGAGGAAGCCGCCGAGGATCAGGCCGACGGCACCGCCGCCGCCGGCGATGGCGCCGTAGATGCCGAACGCCTTGGCACGCTCCCTGGCGTCGGTGAACATCACCGCGAGCAGGGAGAGCGCGGCCGGGGCGAGCAGGGCACCGAAGACGCCCTGGAGGGCGCGGGCGCCGAACATCATCGGGCCGCTGGTGGCGGCGCCGCCCAGCGCGGAGGCGAGGGCGAAGCCGACGAGACCGGTGACGAAGGCGCGCTTGCGGCCCCACTTGTCGGCGATACGGCCGCCGAAGAGCAGCAGACTGCCGAAGGCGAGGGCGTAGGCCGTGACGACCCACTGCCGGTTGCCGTCGGATATGCCGAGGTCGGTCTGGGCGTGGGGCAGGGCGATGTTCACGATGGTGGCGTCGAGGACGACCATCAGCTGGGCGAGCGCGATGAAGACGAGCGCCTTCCAGCGGTTGGCGTCACCGCGCGGGTCGAGGACGCCAGAAGCCTTGGAGGCTGTTTCGGACATGGGAGTACCCACTTCGGAACTTTCGTGACGGAAAAAGAGCGAAAAATCGGGAAGCCGAGGGGAAGCCGAGGGCGCGGCTCGTCGACGGTGACGGCCGGGGCGGAACGGCACGGACAGGGCGGACGGGGCGGACGGGTTGTGCAGGTGGACTGAGGCGCGTACTGAGACGCGTACTGAGGCGTGAGCTGAAGCGTGGACTGAGGCGGTGGGCCGAACTAATCGGTCAGGGCGTGCGCTGATCGGTATCGGTCAGGCCTGGCGCAGCTCCTCGATGGTCACGGCCGTACCCGGCAGGGCGGAGCGGGCGGGTGCCCGCAGGCCGTCGAGGAACAGCTGGAGATGACGGTGGACGAACCGGTCGCTGCGCAGGCAGTCCGTGCCGGCCGGGGGCCTGCTCAGCTGCGCCACCGCGATCATCACATCGCCGACGCCGACGTCCGGCCGGAGCTGCCCGGCCGCCTTGGCCCGGCCCATGACCTCCTCGACGAGCCGCTCCAGGCGCTCGCGGGAGGCCTCCAGGTCGGGATGGTGCCGGTCGAAGGTGCTGGCGATCATCGGGCACAGCGCGCTTATCCGCTCGTCGGCGGAGGCGTGCACGAACCGCTCCAGCGCCGCGAAGGCGTCCCCGGTCTCGGCGAGGGCCACCTCGGCCGCCTCGGCCGTACGGTCCATGACGGAGCAGACCACCTCGCGGACGAGGGCCTCGCGGTCGGGGAAGTTGCGGTACACCGTGGCGTTGCCGACGCCGGCCCGGCGGGCGATCTCGTCCAGGGACACATGCGGGCCGTCCTCGACGAGCATCTCCCGGGCGGCGGCGACGATCCGCTCCCGGTTGCGCAGGGCGTCGGCCCGGGGCCGCGGGACCTTGCGCGATGCTACCGGGGTGGTCGCGGTCGGCACGGCGTACTCCTCACAAGCGATGGGCCCGGCGATCCCGACGGCGGCCGGGACTCGGGGGCGGTGATCACGATCCGGGGAAGCAGTCCCCGTTTCGCTCGGACACAGGGCTAAACGGGGAGAGGGTCCCCGGTTATTTCCCGCCCACGAAAAGAATCACTGTGACCTGGGCCACACCGGCATCCATGCGTCTCCGGTCAGGATTCACCCCCGTGCGGACCGGCTTTCCCACGATCGGTCTCCTCCAGCGCGCGCCCCTCGCCCCCGTCGACACAGGGTGAGCGCAAGGGTGCAGCCGGAGAACGGCGGCTGCCGTGGAGCGAGAGGTCCATGCATGCAGCCGCAGCCACCCCGCCGCCGCATACGCCTCTCTCACGAGCGCGTGCCCGACGAGCGCCAGAAGTACTTCTGCCCCGGACGCGCCGCCGGCGGGGGCCGTGGCAGCGAGGGCCGTGCAGACGGGGGGCACGGCAGCGAGGGCCGTGCAGACGGGGGGCGCCGCGGCGAAGGCCGTGCAGATGGGGGTCGTACCGGCGAGGGCCGGACCGGCGGGGGCCACACGGGCGGCGGGGGCCGTACTGGCAACGAGGGCCGTACCGACGACGACCCGCCCGGCACGGGCCGAGGGGACAGCCACACGGGGCGAGGGGGCGACCACACGGGCCGAGGAAACGGCCACGCACACCACGGGGACGGCCACACGGGCCGAGGAAACGGCCACGCACACCACGGGGACGGCCACACGGATCGAGGAAACGGCCACGCACACTACGGGGACGGCCACGCACACCACGGGGACGGCGACACGGTCCGAGGAAACGGCCGCGCGCGCCGGCGCATACGCCCGCGCCGGGTGGCCGCTCTCGCCGCGGTGACTGCGCTGACCCTCGCGGTCAGCACCTCGGCCGGGACCGGGCATCTGCCGGCGCCCACCACCGCCGGGCCCATCGGTCTGGCCCGCTCCACCGCCCTCGCGCCCTGCATGATCCACGGCGGTCCCGACGTGCAGATGACCGAGGGCGTCCCCACTCCGCAGGGCTACGCCCGCTCCACAGGCACGGTGCACGCCCTGACCCTGATGGTCGACTTCTCCGACGCGCCGGGCCAGGGCAGCGCGATGGACCGCTTCCACGAGTTCTTCCCGCAGACCCAGGAGTGGTTCCGTAAGGCGTCGTACGGCCGCCTGGACTACCGGCCGGGGACGCCGATCACGAGCTGGCTGCGGATGCCGAAACCCTTCCGGGCGTACGGCATAGAGCGCGGCGCACCCTTCGACCCCGGGTACCGGCAGCTGGTGCGGGACATCGTGGCCGCGGCCGACCCGCATGTGGACTTCCGCTCGTACGACATCCTCAACGTCCTGGTCAGCCCGAACGCCGGCCCGTCCGCGCTGGACACGGTGCTGTCGGTGACCTTCGCCGGCAACGGCGACGCCCCGGTCGCCGACGGCGTCCCCATCTCCAACGCGTCCTTCGTCTACTCCCGCCAGGACGACGGCTCCGGCTCGTACGCGCACACCGGCTACCGCGTCCTGCCCCACGAGAACGGCCACACCTTCGGCCTGCCCGACCTGTACACGCAGGAGGGCGGGGGCGCGGTCGGGCACTGGGACATCATGAGCGAGGACTGGGGGGCCGACAACGATCTGCTCGGCTGGCACAAGTGGAAACTGGGCTGGCTGGACGGCTCCCAGGTGGGCTGCGCGACGACTCCGGGCAGCGCCGATTACCTGCTGACGCCGCTGCACACGACGGGGGGCGGGAAACTGGTGATCGTGCCGGTCGACGGCCACAGCTCGTACGCGCTGGAGGTGCGCACCCCCGGCGGCAACGACGAGGCGATCTGCCACCCGGGCGTCCTTGTCTACAAGGTCGACGCGACGGTCGACACCGGCCGTGGGCCGATCACGGTCTACGACGCCCACCGCAACAGCGGCGGCTGCACCCACAGCCCCAACGTCCAGGCAGAACTCTCCGACGCTCCCTTCTCCCCCGGCGAAACCTTCAAGGACCCCGCGCACGGGATCAGCGTGCAGGTAGTGGAGAAGGACGAGGAGGGGAACTACCGAGTGCGAGTCACTCGGGGCTAGGAGCAGGTGGGGGAGGGGAGTCCGGCGGGCGGGGGTTGCGTCGGAGGCGGCGAGCGGGAGGCGGGCACGGTTTACCGTAGGCGTGCCCGAATGCCGTACCGGAGAGCTGATGCCCGCGAACCCCGCACTGGACGCCGAAGGCGCTGCCGCCGCCGCTGCCGAGGGCTCTGTCGAGGTGACCGGCCCACCCGGGGAAGCGGTCGGGCCGCTGATGCGTGGGGTGGGGGTGCTGCGGCGGCTGACCGAGGCGGGCGGCACGCTGAGCCCGAGCGCGCTGGAGCGGGCCACCGGGCTCGCCCGGTCCACGGTCGACCGGATCACCGCGACCCTGGCCCGCATGGGCTACGTCCGCCTGGACGCCCGGGACGTCGTACTGGCTCCCCGCGTGATGGAGCTGGGCAACGCCTATCTGGCCGCCCTGCGCCTGCCCGCCCTGCTCGGCGCGCACGCCGACGCCCTCGCCGACGAACTGGACGAGTCGGTGTCCCTCGCGGTCGCCGACCTCGACGGCATCCGCTTCATCCACCAGGCCACCCGCCGCCGCGCGCTGTCGGTGAGCTTCCGCATCGGCGACCTCCTCCCCGTCGAACGCACCGCGCCCGGACCGCTGTTCGCGACCGGCTGGACCGAGCCGGACTGGGCACGCTGGCGCGCACGCCGGGCCGCGGACCCGCAGGGTACGGCCTTCCCCGCCGTACCGCCCCAGCAGACAGCCGGAGACGACGAGGCCGCTTTCACGGAGCGGGTGGAACGGGCCCGCCGGGACGGCTGGGCGCTGGACGACCAGCTGATCGAACCGGGGCTGGTCGCGGTCTCCGTACCGGTACGGGACCCGGCCACCGGCCGACCGGTGTGCGTGGCGAGCGTGGTCAGCCACACCAGCCGGCACTCGGCGGCCGACCTGCGCACCAGCCTCCTGCCCCGCCTGCGTACGGCGGTGGCGGCGATGGAGGCGGACCTGCGCACGGCACCGCCGCCCGAGCCGGGCCCACCACCGTCAGGCCTGGCAACCTGGACGACGGCGTCGAAGCACGAACTGGGCCGGGACTTCGTGGAGTCACTGGCCCGCGGCCTGACCGTACTGACCGCGTTCGGCGCGGGCCGCTCAGCCCTGCCGCTCACGGAGGTGTCTCGGGCGACGGGCCTGTCCCGGGCCACGGCCCGCCGCGCACTCCTCACACACGAACACCTGGGCCTGGTACGCGCGCACCCGGACCGCACCTTCACCCTCACCCCCCGCGTCCTCGACCTCGGCTTCCCGCCCCTCTCCCGTACGACACTCCCCCACCTGGCCGAACCCCACCTGCGCGCGCTGGCGGCCCGCCTGCACGAACCGACGGCGATGGCGCTTCTGACGGAAGACGGCACGGAGATCCAGTACACGGCCGGAGCGGGCACGAGCCGCGTCCTCACGGTCCACATCACGGTCGGCGCCCGCCTCCCCGCCACCGCGACCTCCCTCGGCCGCGTCCTCCTGGCCGACAACTCCCCCGCCTTCCCGGAGATCCGCGCGCAGGGCTACGCCCTCGCCGACGAGGAACTGGAGTCGGGCCTGCGCTCCATCGCCGTACCGGTACGGGACCGCGCGGGCCGAGCGGTCGCCGCGGTGTGCGTGGCCACCCACGCGGCCCGCCGCACCCTGGAGTCCTGCGTGACCGACGTCCTCCCCGCCCTCCACACCACCGCCGCCCACATCCAGACCGACCTCCACACCGCCTCCCGCTTCACCCCCATCCCCCCAACCTGACAACCCGACCACCCCCCAGGTCACCATCCGGTACTCTGTGGATCGAGTACCACGCCTTCGTAGCTCAGGGGATAGAGCACCGCTCTCCTAAAGCGGGTGTCGCAGGTTCGAATCCTGCCGGGGGCACCAGGCCAAAGGGCCCTCACGTACGGATTTCCGTAGGTGAGGGCCCTTTGACATCTACTTCTGACATCAACGGGGGCGGTCACTGACGACCGGGGCGCCTCCGCAGCAGCCGGTCCATGTGGCTCATGGCCTCGCGCTGGGTGTCCTGGACGACGTGGGTGTAGACGTCCATGGTGATGCTGATCTGGGAGTGGCCGAGGATCTCCATCACGACGCGGGGCGCGACTCCGGCCGCCGTGAGGAGTGTGGCGGTGCCGTGACGGGCGTCGTGGAGGCGAATGACGCGGAGGCCGGCGGACTCGGCGACGCGGGTGAAGGAGCGGTAGAGGTTGCGCGGCTCGACGGGCCGACCGGTCCGGGTGGCGAAGACGTAGTCCGACCCCTGCCACTTCTCCCCCGCCTTGGCACGGGAGGCTGCCTGCCGCATGCGCTGCCAGCGCAGGGGCGCGATGCAGAGGGCGGGCAGCGGGACGGCACGGCGACGGCGGCTCTTGGGGTCGTCGTCGTACAGGACGCCACGGCGACGCTGGACCTGATGACGGACGTAGAGGACGCGGCTGTCGAGGTCGACGTCCGACCAGCGGAGGCCGACGATCTCTCCCCGACGGAGGCCCATGGCGATGGCGAGCACGAAGGCCGCGTAGAGCGGGTCCTTGCGGGAGGCGGCAAGGAAGTCGAGCGTCTCGTCCAGAGTCCAGGGGTGAAGCTCGGGTGTGTCCGTGCGGGGCGGCTCAACGAGCTTGGCCACGTTGCGCGTGATCAGTTCTTCGCGGCACGCGGAGGACAGAGCGGAGCGCAGAACTCGGTGTGATTCCTTGGCGGTTGCGGCGGTGGTGTCCTTCTCCAGGCGCACGAGGAACCGGCGGACGTCGGCGACGCCGAGTGATTCGAGTCGCTTGGCCCCGAGGAGCGGCACCAGGTAGAGGCGGACGTGTGCCTCGTACTTGTCGAAGGTGCTGAGCTTCCGACGGGGCTTGATGACGTTGTCCAGCCAGTACGGCAGCCACTCCGAGAGCTTGGCTGACTTGGTGGGCACGGGCACGCCCTGGTCCACCTTGTCGAGCAGTTCACGGCGTTTGGCGTCGCACTCCGCCCAGGTCTTGCCGTAGGCGAACTTGCGGGCGCGGGTGCCGTCCGGCTGGAGCACGTAGACCGCGCACTGAAAGCGGCCGTCCTTGCGCTTGGTGATGGTGCCGGCGCCGTTCGGGTTGCGCTTGCGCTGACTGGCCATCAGGCAGCCTCCTCCATCTGGCCGAGGACGAAGTCCCGGACCGCGTCAATGGGGATCCGCCGGGCGCCGTCAATCTTGATCGAGACGAGGCGGTGCGACCGGATGAGGTCGTAGACCTTGGAGCGTCCGAGCTTCAGCCGAGTCATGACTTCCGGCACGGTCAGGAGTTCGGCGGTGACGGTGGTCATGCTGCGGCTCCTTCGCGAGCGAGCTGGTCGGTCAGGGCATCGCGGGCGGTCTCGCGGTTGAGTTGGAGATCGCGGGCGATGGTCGTGGCGAGGGCGGCTTCGCCCGGGGTGTGGCCGTGGCCGGCGTACTGCCAGTCCGCCAGGACGAGGACGGTGTCCGGCTCGCGGTCGTCGAGGCCGAGGGCGGATGCCTCCTGCGCGGCGCGGTAGTCGGCGCGTTCCTGGCGGAGGGCGCCGAGGGTGGTGGAGTAGGTGCGCGACTTGGACGAGAAGTGCCCGCGGAAGCCGAGCATGTGTGCCCAGGCCCAGAGGCGCCGGTCCGGGTACAGGCTGTCCAGGTCGCGGCATGCGGTGATGAGCCGTCGGGCGTGGTCGGGGACCTGGTGGCGGTCGAGTTCGGAGAGTTCACCGATGCGGCGGTCGAGGGTGCCAGTGTTCTCGGCGGCCTTGGTGGCGTACTTGGCCACGTACGAGGCGACGGCCTGTTCGGTGATGTCGGAGTCGTCACCGAAGGCCTTGACCGGGCGGACGTCGAGCTGTCGGCCCCAGCGGAAGGTACGGGCGGGCTCGTCACCGGCAGCCGGGACCGAGACGGACGTGTACGAGTGCGCTGCGGCGGCACGTAGCGCGTCCGTGAGTAGGTCGACCGTGGCCCACGCGGGCGGGGGTGTCCCGGGCCCCTCCGGGCCGTCGAGGCGTACGACGGCGTGGAAATGCAGGGCCCCGCGCTTCTGGAACTCGGCGACCTTGCCGTACGAGACGCGAAGGTGTTCGGCCAGTTCCCGGCGAGGCAGGCTGGCGCGGGCGGCGAGTTCGCGGCGGAGTCGGGTGGTGAAGCGCTGCCAGAGTTGTCCGGCGTGGTTGTTGAACAGCACGGCGCCCGCGTAGTCGTAGCTGTCCGGGTCGAGGGCGGTGCCCAGCTCCGGGGCGTCGGGCGCATGCGGGGTGCCGCAGCGGCAGGCGCCGTGATCGGGGCGGTTGTGGACCGGGCCGAACGAGGGGGCCGTGAGGGTGGCGAAGACGCGCGGGTGATCGCGGACGGTGGCGGGGATGTCGCGGCGGTCGTCACCGGCCAGGCCGGCGCGGATCAGGTGGTAGGTGTCGCCCGAGTAGGTCCAGGCGCAGGACGGGCAGCGGGAGGCGCGACGGTTGCCGCAGGCGAGGCGGAGGCGTCCGCCCGGCTCGTTCTCGGTGGAGTAGTGGTGCAGGGTCTCGCCGCTGGTCTTGTCCTTGTGGAGGACCCAGCCGGTGAGGTGGATAGGGTCGGAGCAGCCACCGGTGCGGCGGATCTGGTCTTCCCAGCGGGCGTAGTCGGAGGCCGAGGCCACCCGGAGCACGTCCCCGAGGGTGATCGGGTCGAGCAATGTGTCGGGCATGGGCGCACTAGGTGTCGCGGGTGAGGCGCGGTGGGCCATGCTTGGGGTTCCTTCCGGTTGCGAGATCGGGCAGGGACGGCTCCCGGGCGGCGGATGCTTGGCGGTATCGAGGCCGCCCGGGTGCCGGTCAGCGGCGCTTGGCGTCGGAGGCGAGCAGGGAGCGCAGGACGACCGCGCAGACGGCGACCGATGCGCCGGTGATGGCGACCGCCAGGAGCAGGGAGACCAGGACGGCGCCGAGGACCAGGACGACGGCCGTGCCGCCGCCGACGAGGGCGAGGGCGGTGCCAGGGGTGAGCTGGACCGTGGGCCGGGACGGCGTCGGAGTCGGCGGGGCGGCCGGCGGGGTCTCTGCGTGCCGGGTGACGTTGGTCGGCTCGACGAAGGCGGGCGGGGTGCTGAGGCCCGTCGGCATCGGCATGGTGGGGATCTTCGGGCGGAACATGGGTGATCTCCTCTCGCGGGCGGGCTACTTGACGAGGGCGTTGATGGCCGGGGCGAGGACGCTGTGGGCGAGGAGGAAGCCGCCGAGCAGGAGTACGGCGATGAGCCAGGCGGGTGGGCGGATGAGCTTGACGCCGAGGTAGCCGACGACGAGCAGCGCGAACCAGAGCGGGACCTGCATGGCGGTGACCTCCTAGCGGATGCGGCAGCGGTGGGTGCGGGCGGCGAGCTGGGCGGCGGACTGGCTGGAGTAGTCGGAGGACCAGCCGCAGCCGTCGGAGGTGCACACGGCGGCGTGCTTGGTCTGGCCGTGGCGGTCGCGGTGCGTGCCGATCTGCACCGGGCCGATGTGCATGACGGAGTGGAAGTGGTCGCGGGCGGGCATGTCAGTCGGTCTCCTCTCGGGTCGTGGTCGGGGCGGGGAAGCTGGCGCGGATACCGGCGGCGGTGGCCGGGTCTGCGGTGCGCTGGGCGGCTTCCTCGGCAAGCAGGTGGGCGAGGAAGGGCCGGTTGGCGGCGGCCATCTCGCGGGCGCCGTCGAGGTAGTCGGAGGCGGTCAGGTCGGCCGGGTCAGGGGTCATCGGTCTACCTCTCTTGCTGGTCAGGTCAGGTGGGCGGCGATGGCGTCGGCGAGGTGGGGCGGGACGCCGAGGCGGGAGCGCAGGGTGTCCGTGTCGATCGGAGATCCGGTGCGGATGCGGTACTCGTCGGCGACCTTGCGGGCGTGGTCGAGCAGAACGGCGGGGACCGCAGGAGCAGTGGCAGGGGCCGGGGCGGGAGCCTGGTCCGGAGAAGCGAGGGCTGGGCCTGGCTCGGGTACAGCTCCCGTGACCGACGCGCGTTCGGCGTCCGGGACCGGCTGCTCGGCCGGAGGCACGGACTCCTCCGCGTCCGCGACGGGTGCCGGCGGAACGGGCCCCGACTCCGCAGCCGACGAGTGCGCAAGGAGCGTTCCGCCGAGGAAGGCGAGCGCGGGCCATCCTGCGATGCCGAGGCGGAGCAGGGCGGGCGGGTCGGCCAGGTCGAGGAACCCTGCCGTGGCGACGTTGGCGCCGAGCGACGCGAACAGCGCGACAACGAACCAGCACCAGGCCAGCCGGGACGGTCCCTCACTGCGCAGCCGCCGCCAAGCCGCGACCATGAGCAGGTCGACACTGACCGGGTAGGCCCACGCCTTCCAGCCGTTCTGTCCGGCAGCGGAGGCGAGATCGTGCAGGTGGGCGAAGGACAGGGCACCAGCGATGACGGCCTGAACCAGGACCGCGTCGACACGGAGGCCGTGACGGGCACCCATCAGGAGTCACCGGGATAGGCGGGGCCGCCGTCGGGGTCGTAGCCGGACGGGAACGTGCCGAGCGGCGGCTCGGGAAGCGAGACGGCGAGGGACGCGCCGACAGCTTCCACGAAGTCGAGGTCGGCGCCAACCATGTCGGCGTACAAGGCAAGTTGACCAAGCAGGAGCACGGTCCGGGCGAAGTCCTCGCAGTTCGGGCACACGACGGGTTCTCCGTTCTTTGGGCATGGCGGGGGTAGGGACCTGGCGCGAAGGCAGTCGCGCCGACCGGGGGTGTCCGAGAGAGATCAGCCGGTGGCTGAGGAAACCTTGGCCAGCGGCACGGGAGCTGCGGCCGAGGCGGAGAGGGCAGGCCGGAACGGGGCCAGCTCGGGCAGGTCCGGGGTCCGGTCGGCGTGCCGGTTGCAGATGTTCACGGCCTGGCGGAGCGAGGTGTGCGGAGCACGGATGCGGTGCCACCCTCCGGAGGAGTCGCCCGAGATGGCGAGCCCCCGCATCTCGGCCGGGATCTGGATGGCTGCGAGGACGGCGTCCGGGGCGATGTCGCCGAAGGCCATGTTGGCGGATGACTCGTCGTTGACGCGGTGGGCGGTGCGGCCGGTGAGCTGGGCGCGGAGCATGGTGATGCCCTTGCCGAGTTCGGAGCCGAAGCGCTGGCCGCAGATTTCGAGGTAGATGCCGGCTGCGCGGCCGAGCTGGGCGAGGCGGACCAGGGCGGTGATGATGCGGTCCCGGCGCTTCTCCTCCTCCTTGCTCGCGTACAAGGCGAGTTCAGCGACCTCATCGACCAGGACCACGACCGGGACCGGGCGCAGGTGATCGGGCAGGTCCCAGATATCGGCGGCGATCTCCGCGTCCGGCACGTCGGCGGTGATCCGCTGCTGAGCCCGGATAACCTGATAGGTGCGCTCCATCCGGACCACGAGCGCGTCGAGCACCTCGGCGGCGGTGTCGGGATCGTCGGCCAGTGCGGAGAACCGGCGGGCCAGCGGGAACAGTTCAACCCCCTGCTTGCAGTCGATGCCGATGAGGGCGACGTCCATGGGCGCGAGTCCGGCAACCAGATTGCGCTGGTAGACGGACTTGCCGGACTCCGTGGCGCCGAGGGTGAGCGCGTGGGGTATCGCCCGGTAGTCGCGGTAGTGGACCGAGCCGTCCTGTCGCAGGGCGACCGGTACCCGCATCGGCCGGGTGTCGGTCTCGGTCGGCATCTGCACCCGCTTGAGCACGTCGTAGCCGGTCATTCGCACCTCTACGACGCCGGAGCGCAGCTCCCGCGAGGTCACGCCGTACATGGAGAACGAGTGCCGGAGCCGGTCCGAGGCGGCGGCGATGTCGAAGGCGTCCTGTCCGGGACGGAGCTTGAGCCGTAGGACCAGGCCGGTACGAGTCGGCCGCAGCCGCAGGATGCGCGGGGAACGGGGCTCCGGTATCGGTCGGTTGGTGGCACGGGCGAGAGCGAGCCGCCACCGCGCGGGCGGCACGGTTAACCCGCACGCGTCCATGACGGAGCCGTACCGGACCAGCACCCGCACCACGGCCAGCGTGACCCCAAAGGTCAACCAGTACCAGGCGGGGCGCCGCCACCGCAGGAGACCCACGGCGACGGCGACCAGCACCAGGACGACCGTGAAACTGGTCATGATCAGGCCGCCTTGGGCCCTGCGGCGGCGGCGGCGAGCGAGGTCACCGCAACCGCGCGGAACGCGATGCCGTGCCGCTTCTGACCGTTGAAGTCGTTCTCCCACGGCCGGGCGATCAGACCGGTGAGCGCGACCGGCGTGCCCATGGCCAGCTCGCCGGTGATCCCGGGCTCCGGGACGGTGATGGACAGGATCTCCACCTCCTCGTTCGCCGCGAACATCACGTCCACCGTCATCAGCTTCGCCCCGGTCTCCGTGTCGGTGGCGATCTCGCCGGTACGACGGTCACGCACCTTGACCTGCGGGGACTTGGCGACCATCACGACCGCACCGGCAGTGTCGACGGGAATCTGACGCACAAAGATCACTCCTCTATAGATGTTGAACTCCGCCACTCATGTACATGAGTGACATGAAGAAGAGTGCCTCACTCCTGTACATGAGTCAACCCGCCGCGAAGAAGAACTCGCGACGGGTTGCAGGAAGTTGAGCGGGCGTCAGTCGGCGGCAGGGATCCTGTACTCGAAAACGAACTGGTCAGCGGCCATGAGCGTGTCGCACACCTCGGCCACGAGACCCTCGGTCGTACGGGCCTCACGGATCAGATGAACCACCGGCGCACCCGGACTCAGCGCCAGTTCCGAGGCCTCCGCCTTCGAGGCCGGCCGCGCCTGCAACGTCTCGACGAACTCCGCGAACTCGTGCCCGTGGTCTTCGAGTCGGGCGTAGATGCCACCGCCGCCGGGGTTCTCGGAGAACAGCTCCGGGATCTCCTTCACGACGTCCCAGGGCAGGTACGACGTCGCCGTCTCGACCGGGGTGCCGTTACGGAAGTAGAGGCGCCGGCGAGCCAGCACCTGCGTACCGACCGGGACGCCGAGCCGCTGGGCGGCATCCTCGGGCGCCTCCATGGGCCCGATGTAGAGCACGCTGACCTTGGCAGCCGCACCGGACTGCGCGGACTCCGCGAGGTAAGCCGCCTGCCCACCCTGCCGGAGCGAGCGCCGGAAGCGATCAGAGGAGCGGTGCCGCACCGGAGGCCGGCTCTTCACGATCGAGCCCTTGCCGTGCCGGGTCTCGACCAGCCCACTCGCCCGCACCTCGACCATGGCCTTACGAATCGTCCCGCCGGACACGCCATAGCGATCCACCAGCTCAGACTCACTCGGCACCATGTCACCAGGCTTGAGAACCCCCGCCCGGATCTGCTGCACGATCTCGTCCGCGATCTGCACGTACCGAGGCCCGGATCCGACCCCTCCAGCCGCAGTTCCCATAGTCCTTCTCTGCCTCCTATGCTCCTCTACATGAGTCAAGCACAGGAAGCGACACCCTCCCCCCTGCACTCCGTATCCGTGGCCGGAGTAGTGGTGCGCGAGGACGGCCGCCTCCTGGCGATCCGCCGAGCTGACAATGGCACCTGGGAACTTCCCGGGGGCATCCTCGAACTCAACGAGACCCCCGAGGCCGGCGTAGCCCGCGAGGTCCTGGAGGAAACAGGCATCCACGTCGAGGTAGACGAACTGACCGGCGTCTACAAGAACGTGACCCGCGGCATCGTGGCCCTGGTCTTCCGCTGCAAGCCTTCCGGAGGCACCGAGCGCACCTCAAGTGAGTCCACGGCCGTCTCCTGGCTCACGCCCGAGGAGGTCAGCGAGCGCATGGCCGAGGTCTTCGCAGTCCGGCTCTTGGACGCCTTGGACGGCAACGGCCCCCACGTACGCAGCCACGACGGCAAGCGCCTCATCCCAGCGGGATAAAACCTTCTCTCCTTCATCAAGGCGGCTCGCTCCGCTCACCGCGCGCGGCCCGGCCCCCGGCCGGGCCTGCGCTCCTGTCTCCGCCCCGCTCCAGCCCGGCCGGCGCCCGTGCCGCGCTCAAAGCATGCAGCCACCTGATGCCAGAGAGGGGATACGTCGTGGCTGGAGCGGTCAGCTCCACGGCTTTACGGAGCCACTTTGGCGCGAGCCTCGAAGATCATGGCCCCAACGTCGTGCTTTACCGGGCAGGTCCACAGACTGCCCGACTCGCCGGAAGCTTACGGGGCCATGATCACTCGCGCCAAATCAGCGCCACCCCAAACCCGCTCCGCCGACCTCGTCACAGGATCCGTTGACTGTGTGCCGAGATCTCAATGGTCTGAGGCTGTCCCGCGACGGCACCGCGACGTTTGATCTGTTGCGAGGAGACCCACACGATGTCCGGATGGCCAGTGGCAGCCAGCTGACGAAATGCGTCCTCTTGTTCTTGATTCGGCACAAGCTCATAAACGTCCGCCACAAGAATCTCCAGCGATTCAGCCCACGGACTGTAGCGAATCCGATCCACCTCTCGCCCGAGATAATTATGCATAATATGCGGGAATTTATCTAGCGGCAGAATTCCAGTGGCAAGCAATTCTTCTTGGAACTCTCGCCATGGAGAATCCTCGCGACCTTGCCGAGAGTTGAACCACCGGAAAAACTGAAATATCTTCTTCCCTGGAACTCGTACGCGTAGATCGCCATAGCTCACGGAATCAAGAGGGATCAGGTCATCATCCGTTACCCCCATGGCAGAAAGCGTAGCGTTCCCTTGGGGCGAAACCTTATGCACCCCGCCCACTGGCTGGAACTGAGTGCGGTACCGCGATCCCCGGATCAGCAGGTACTTTCCGTCAACGTAGATTTTGAACAGGTACGAGGTCGAGACACGGATAGAACGGTTGCGATAGCGCAGTGAATACCAAAGGTGTCTAATGTTGCCCCAGTTCTGCGCTATCTCGTCAACCACTGGTACGAACAGGCCGACACTGAGACCAGCCGTCATATTGACAAGGGTGGAGTTAGTGATAAAAAAGCTGGCTACTCCTGACGAAATCGCCAGGAGTGCGTAGACAGTAAGCCGCAGCAAAGAATTCTCCTAGCGAGGTAGGGGCACTACGGGGTCGCCGAGGAGGTAACGACTCACCCACACTAGTCTGGAATTAGATTGGGCCAGTCTCTCAAGTAGCGGGCGGGAGACTGAATGGGCTTCGTACATTGCGACAAGCAGCGCACGTCGAACGTTTACGTCGGATTCGTGCTCGTACTCGCGGCGTAGGAGCTGCCCGTCAGCAATCGTACTTACCCTTCCGAGGTATCGGGCAGCAAACTCGCGAGGGAGGCTCGACTTATTCTTGTTCTGAAGTATCGCCCAGGCTGCATCTCGGATGTCGGGTGAGTTGATTCTCTGGCGCGTAGCGGCCTGGAGTATGCGCTGTTCCAGGCTGTCGTACTTGCGATCGGCGGCCTGCCGCATCGTGGATACGTAGGCCCTGGTAACTGCATGCAAGCGCTCAGGGAAGCACTCAAGATATCTGATTATCTCAACCACCAAATGGTGACTTTCCTTGAGATGTCGCAGGGCCCAGGGGAGGGCGCGATCATCCTTCAAGTTTCCCATACGGAAGAGGGCGAACTTAACATCTCGATCTAATTGCTTCCCTGCGATTGCTTCGAGAAAGAGTTTATAGAGCCTTTCGTCGGCTCCGATTTCTCCGATCTTTAGCCCATAATTGATCGCGTCCTTTTCTAGGTCCTCAAGTTGTGAAAGTGCGTTCGCCTCGTCATGGATGCTGGTTTTAGTCATAGACATAGAGAGGCGACGCGAGCGGAGAATGGCATTTATTTCAAGCAAGGCGTCCCGGAGAGACTCCCTCTCTGTGTCGAATATCATCATGTCGTCCGAGTAGCGCAGGTACTCGAAATCTGACCTGTGAACGAACTCATCCACGGGCAAGAGATAAAGATTGGCCAAAATTGCTGAAGAGTCGGGCCCCTGCGGTATTCCCCAAGCATGGCTCGAAGACTGGAACATTCGGAGATAGGTAATTAGGCTTTCGGTCACCCGAGGGGATGCGCCAGTGGATTGGATATCGATTGCCAGTGTATCGATGTCGATATGCTCGTAAAATGAAACGACATCGGTCCGAGCTAGCTGAAACGGGGTTTCCGTCACCAGCTGCACGCCGTGTTTTTGCATGGAAACCCACGAGTTAACAGGCGACCAGAAAGACTTACCGTTGTCACCCCATCTTGCACTGTAAACGCTCTCGCGAAGCTGAGCCTCAACCAGCTCGGCAATGGAGAAGACGAGCGTATCGTAAACGAGGCGATCATGTACTGTCAGGCGTGCAATCGGTCGAACGGCGACAGGATTTTTGGGGAGATCTAGAACCTCGACATAGTCGGGGCCGACTTGGCCGCTTCGGAGTGCGGTCACAACATTTTTGCGGACATCAAACCAGGAGGCGTTTATGTCTGCCCAATTGATGATGTCGGGTATTTCTGACCGTCCTCGCCCATGAAACAGGCGAGTCCACGCCTCATCGAGATATGCGAAGAACGGGCGGCGGTTCATGTCTCTTGCTGCTCCCCCTAATCGGCGCCACCGACGCGCGAACACATAGCGTAATAGAAGAGGGGGGCTGAGTGACAGTCTCAGTTGAGTGCGCCTGCCTGGCTTCCTGAGGCAGAGGAGCGGCGAGTTGCTGCCGTCGGTGACAAGCCGCGTGCCAGACGCATGCCAGATCGTGCTGAGACCCACGGGGAACATCCGGGAGTCAACGAACTGCCTACCAAGCCTCGACTCGCCCCCGCCGCAGCTCAGCAGCACTCCCACGCTCAGAGAACCCCAGCTTCCCAAGCTGAGGGCCTCGACGCTGCCAGCACGGGGCAGCTCTGCAGCTTGGTCGGGTCGGAGCGTAGTGCGGTCGAAACCCCATGCTTGGCGTGGCGCTTCGCACTAGTCTCCGACCATGGCGAGCACGACATGCGGATGGTGTGGACGGTTGGCTCACATGAGGCCTGTCGGCAGAGCTGAGGTGGTCCCCGATCACAACAGCCATCTCAACGTGGGGTTCGAGACCTACCAGTGTGCCAACTGCCATCGGCTGGTACTCGCTCACGGATGGACAGACTTCCAGCCCACGAACGATTGGGACGAGGCTCCCTCTGATCTCTGGAACCACCCCGAAGCCGGGGAGCCACGATGGCTTCCTCCCGCGATGTCCAATAGGACGTTCCCGGATGTTCCCCCAGCCATCGAGTCGCTCGCGGTTGAAGCACACGATTGCCTGACGATCAAGGCCGACCGAGCTGCTGTCACACTCGCGCGGGCCGTGGTCGAGGCATCCGCGAAGGAAAGGGGGGTCACCAAAGGGAGCCTGATCGCGAAGATTGATGAGCTTCACGAACTGGGGCTACTGCGCGGGCACGTCAAGGAAGCAGCCCACGAAGTGCGCTTCGGTGGTAACGAGGCAGCCCATGGCGATCTAACCCCAGTTGATCACGAGGCGGCCGAAGAAATCTTGACGCTCATGGATGAGGTGCTGAACGACCTGTTTCAGTCCCCAGCTCGCGTGGCACGTGCCCGGCAGCGGCGCCTAGAGCGTTCCCAGGCACCCCCGGGGCCAGCTAACGCTGCCGTGCCAGAGGGGACAGCCGAGTAGCTGAAGACCCGATGGCGTGCCCACGACGATACCCACGCTTCGGCGAGAAACGGCAACGAGTGAGTGTCTAACTGCGTGACAACGCCGACGAACGATGGCGGACAATCACGTACGCCTACGGACCATCACAGCAGCTCAGCGGGCCACGATCCCAAGGCCGAGCCCCCGCCCAAGTTGCTTCGGGACGAAGAGGTCATCGCCCAATGGTCCGCTACCGCACTTCTGCCGGCACAGCTTGCCCTGACGGACGTCATCGGACAGCGCGGCTGAGGCCCGGTGAAGCTTGCTCTGACACACGCGCGCCTGATCGTTCGACACACCCGCCGTCGTGGTTGACGTTCGTCGGCTGAGGCGCAGACGTCCAAGAGTCAGCTTCCGGTGTTCGTAGGAGACGGGGGCAAGAGGCGTGCCATTCCCGTGCCAGAACCTGTGGGGAACTCACGGGGAACAAGTGTGAACCGCACCACTGTTGTCCGATGGAACGTTCCTCCGTAGCCGCAAAGGCGGGGCTCATCGCACGACGGATAGATGCGGCCTGCCAGGTGCAGTCGCGCGAGCACTGCCTCGGCCGCCCTCCTGAGCAGTGACCACAAGACCGAAGATCAGGTCGTTGAGGTCTGCGGGACGCAGGTCAAGGTCACGCGCGACGTCTGCCGGCGGGGTGCCTTCTGTTCGAAGAGCGGCGAAGACCTTGCCCAGCACCTGGGACGTCTCCCGCGTCAGCGTGCTCTGGGGCTCCGCTTTCCGGTAGCCCATGCGACTGAGCTCAACGCAGTGAGTGCGGTACTGCCACTCAGTGGTGAGGTTGAGTTCGTGGAGGCGGTGGGCAAGCGCCATAGCAGCGACCTTCCAGCGTCTCTTCGCCTGGAGGATCCAAGAGGTGGTCGCGTTACGAGGTGCGTGCGCGAGTACGTCTGCTGCCGGCATGAGCAGGGCCGCCGCAAAGCGGTGAGCTTCCCCTTCGGCCTGAGGGCCGTGGGGGACCTGTTCCTCGCCATGCAGCACCAGGTGCCCCAGCTCGTGTGCGGCGTCGAAGCGTCCTCGCTCGGCGGTCTTCCCAGTGTTCAGCAGCACGAAGGGGATGCCCCGATCCCAGAAGGAGAAGGCATCCACTTCCGGGCAGTCACGCGACAGCGAGAACACCCGTACGCCGTGCGCTTCAAGTAGATGAACCATGTTGGGGATCGGAGAAACACCCAATCCCCAACGCGTGCGCACCAGTTCGGCCGCCCGCTCGGCAGGGCAGTTCTCGGCGCCAGCCTCGCCCGGGAACACTGGTTCGTCGTCGCTGCCGAGACGGCTGAACGACGTAAGCGACGGAAGCTCCGGCGCCGGCAGCCTGAAACGGGCGCCGATCCAGTCCTGCAGGATCCGTGCGAGGCGACCACCGCTGAGGGAGATATCCCGTTGCGAGGCTGTCATCTTGCTCAGCGCCCTAAAGCTGACCGACTCCACGGACAGGTCAGCGACTTCCTCGGCGGCGAAGAAGGACTCCGGAAACTCCAGCGCCTCAGCGAGGGCCGTCAGAGAGGCCGGGGGTGGGTAGGCCCGGCCGTTCTCGTAGTCGGACAGCCTCCGGGCGGTGAGTCCGACCATCTGGGCGAGACGGGTGACGGTGAGCCCGCGGCGCTTGCGCGCCAGGACGAGGCGGGATGCGGTGGTCATGGAAGTGCCAATGGGTTGTGGGTTGGACGATCAGCCCAGACGCTCGATCGGAATGTCGATGCCGCCTTCGCCGTCGTCGTCGTTCGGAAAGGGATTGAAGCCCTCGAAGTCGATGTAAGGGAAGATGATCCGTTCGTGCCAGCTGTCGATCTTGCCACGGCTCCCCGGGTTCGTTGGCAGTGACAGCTCGTAGTGAAGCCTCGTCCCCGTCAGGGTGTTCACGTGCTGGTACAGGAGGAACCAGGTGGGTATCCCTTCTCCGACCCCCTGAGGCTCCAGGGCAGTCTCATAGCCAGGGAACACCAGCTGCCGGTTGGTCTCAACCCGTCGGATGACGGCAGTGCCCTTCGCATACCGGGTCGCCGGAGTGAGCGCGGCGTAGCCGGTGCTTTTGTTGCCGCTGGAGGCAGTGATCGCGAAGTCCTCGTCCGGTGACAGCAGGAGCGAAACGTTGCTGGGGCTCACGCTCCGCCATCCCTTGCGGATGTACGCCTCGCGCAGGAAGCGGATGGTTCGCCCCCAGAAGATGTTGCCGGGCAGCGAGACGGGGTCGAGGGGCGTACAGAAGTTGCGTTCCGCCTCAGCGCGCCGCAGCACGTTCTCGATGGTTTCGGTCGAGAGCCCCAGGTCCGCGAGGCGGCTCCGACCGCGTGAATCCTCAACGTGCATGACTGCCATGTTCAGCCCCTGACCACGAAGTGTGATTTCCGGAAATCCTCCCTCATTAGAGGAGGAAAATCAAGAAGCGTTGCTGCTCAGCAGGCTGACATGCCTGAACGCACCTGGTCCGAGCGAGTTAGGAACCGCTCGGACCAGGTGGCTCAGAGTCGCGGGCTTCTTCTGTCACGCTGGGCAGCCAGCCGGCCGATCAGCAGACTGCGCCGCGTTGAACAGACCGTGGCCGCTAACGCAACTGTCCCCTAGAGGCGATGAGGGTCGCTCACCGCCAGGAGGTGACCCCGGCTGGTCGCAACGCGCAGCACGTCTCGCAATGCCCCGGTCAGTTCCTTGCCCAACCGTCGCAGGTCCTCCGGGCCCTGGTCGTGGTCGTCAAGGGCGTCCAACGCATGCTCCAACAGCTCGGCTGCCGTTCCCAGTTGTACCGCTTCGATGTTGTCCGCCAGGCGGGACATGTAGCCGTGCTTGTCGTCGGTTTTCAGGTAGCAGGGCTTGCCTTCTGGCCCCGACCACGGGAGGAGTCGTAGTTCGTTCGGTGCCGTCATCCCTGCGTCTGCCTCTCATCGGTCACGTGGTGGGTGGTGAAGACCGCGTCGACGCGATCCCCTGGGAACGCCAGAAGCGCGGCCTCGACGACTCGCCCGGTGGTGTCGGTCGCGACGCGCGTAATCGCGAGGACCGCCTTGGAGGAGCCGGTCCGGAGGGCCGATGCTTCGTCCAGTGTTGGTGTGCGGGCGCATACCGTCTCCCGGACGGTTGCCGGCGACGAGCCCAGAACGGCGAGTCGTAGTGCGGTCTCCTGCCAGGAGGGTTCGTCGTCCAGCACTCCGGCCGGGACCAGGTCGCGTGGGATGTAGATGCGGGCCAGTCCGCGCGGTGAATCTTCCTCGTGACTGATGCAGAAGAACTCGGCGAGTGGACTGCCCGTCGGCACCTTGAGCAACGTCGTCAGATGACTGTCTGCCTGAACCGTGTTGGTGCGAACGGTGACACGCAGAGCCGCTTCAGCGGCGGTCCACGGGTCCAGCGTGCCCCATCCGCCGACGTAAACGATCTTGCGGCCTGGGCGACGAACGAAGTTGCCTTTGCCGTGGATCTTCTCGACGAGGCCTTCACCCTGGAGCACCGCGAGGGCACTCCGCAATGTCACGGTGCTGACCTTGTAGCGGTCGGCGAGGCTAGCTTCGGACGGCAGGCGTTCGCCAGGTTTGATGAGGCCGGTCGTGATCTGGTGCCGGAGATCATCGGCGATGTCGTGATGGCGTGAAGGCATGGACCGGTTCACCGCCTTCTCAGCACGCGAACGGCGGTGAGCCGGGTTCGCCCGTGTATGGTCAACAACTCGCCTGACTTGAAGAGGAGTTGCTTGGCACCTTGAGGGAGTTGGAAGAGGTCTGTCACCTGGTAGGCCCGGCCGCCGAGTTGGATGACGTCGCCACGCTGCACGGTGGTCGCGGAGACCTCGATGGTGGATACCAACGCGCCGCCGGGTGCCCTGCCGTTCACCGCTCCTCCTCCGCGGGCGTGGACCAGTTGGACACCGAGTGACACGGGCACGCGCACGTCTCATAGACGACCGGCAGGTCGATCGGTGCAGAGACCGGGGAGGACTCCACGCAAAGAGGGTGTGTTCCGACATGGCACGCGGTCGACTGGTAGGGGATGGCCGAGGCGTCGGTGACGTGAAGCTGTTGGCGAGGAGGCATCAGCGGGCCCCCGCCAGGGCCGACCAGGCTTCAGCCGGCAGATGGGGAGCGGCGGCCACCGCGCGCGGCCGTACTCGTTCCTCCCAAGCCAGCACGTACGGGCGGACGAGCGCGTTTTCTTCCCCCACAAGCGGGTGACGGTGGTTCGCGGTGTCGGAAGTCCGGCTCAGGATGACCGTTGACACGTCAGCGGACGCAGGGTAGGCGGGGGCGGCCAGTCGTCGAGAGGGCGTTAAGGCGCGCCGATGCCTGCCGTTGGGGAAGTATCGCGCTCTGGTGAGCGAGATGGCACGACGGATACGGTTGAGCACGCTACTCAGCTCCTATCGCTGATGGCTGGTCCCCCGACATCGCCCGTCGTGGGGACCGCTTTACGTACGACCGCCCAGAGGGTGCGGTCGTTCAGGCTGGTGGCGACGAGACCAAACCGATCGGCTTCCGCCACCGCTTCCAGGACCTCCCGCCATAAATCGGCGGAGAGCGAGTCCGGCACCTCCGCTTCGACCGACGCGTACCGGTCGTGCTCCTCCACGCACGCGGGAAGCCCGACGGCGGACAGCCGGGCAGCGATGGCCGCCGCAGTAACTCCCGAAGCGGGCACAGGGCAGCCTCCGTCAACCGGCGATCACTTTCAGTGAAGCTAGTTAACTAGATTAGGGCTAGTGGACTAGATTTTCCATATGCCTGAGCAGCCGCCCTATCTCCGCATCGCCGACGAGCTCCGGCGGCGGATCGCGGAGCACGTATGGGAGCCGGGAGACCGCCTGCCCTCCCGCGCCCAGATCGGCCAGGAGTGCGGCGTAGGCGAGAACGTGGTCCGCCGGGCGCAGGAGCTGCTGATCTCCCAAGGCGTGCTGGAAGGGCGGGCCGGATCGGGCACGTACGTCGCCGAGCCCCGGCAACGGGTCCGAGTGGTCCGGTCGTCGGCCCGGGAACAGCCCAGCGGATCGCCGTTCCGCGCGGACATGAAGGCCGTAGGCAGGCAAGGGGATTGGGAGAGCCGGACCGAGGCCAAGGTGCCGGCTCCGGCGGACATCGCGGCGCGGCTCGGCATCGCCGAGGGCGACCTGTGCGTCCGGACGACGTACGAGTTCCTGGCCGACGGCAGGCCCGTCCAACTGTCGACGAGTTGGGAGCCGTACGACCTCACCGCCGGCACACTCGTAGTGCTCCCCGAGGGAGGGCCGCACGCCGGGGCGGGTGTCGTGAACCGCATGGCCGCGATCGGCGTCACCGTCAGCCACGCCGTGGAACAGCCCGAGCCGAGGCAGGCGACTGCGGAGGAGGCGTCGATACTCGGCATCCAGAAGGCCGCGCTCGTCACGCACATCCGGCGGACGTACTACAGCGACCAAGGGCGGCCCGTGGAGACGGCGGACATCGTGGTGCCCGCCGCTCACTGCGAGATCGTCTATGAGATTCCGATCAACCGATAGCCGCCGGTCAGAGCGCGACTTCTGACATCCACGGCTGACATCAACGAGGCCGGACGGCGGCATACAGCAGCACCCCCGCACGACCGTCGGACCAGCCGTCGACGGCCCCAGGGGCGGGTGTAGATCGAACTCCTAAAGCGGGTGTCGCAGGTTCGAATCCTGCCGGGGGCACCACGTATTACCGCTCTGACCTGGAGTTTCTTCCCCAGGGAGGGGTCCTGTTCGGCCTCGGACGTCTCGTCCGGGGCCGTTTGCGTGAGCGGACGGAGTGCCAGGCCCCGATATTTCTCCGGACGGATCAGCACCGTCCGGCACGTTCCCCTCCGCCGCTTCGGCCTCGGTATGGGGCGCGCGGTACGAGTCGGGCTGCGGCCTCGGTGATGGCGAGGCCGGCCTCGGGCAGGAGGATCGTGTACGTGTCAGCCGTACCGGTGGTCGAGGAGTGGCCGAGCATGACAAGACCCCGGGGAGCTACCTCACCGGCCTCCATCTTCGCGCCTCGATGATCTGGATCAAGGACCTCACAGGAGCCCCCCTTGATCACAACCGAACACGTTCCCCAGTCGAGGGGTTCGGCAACGTGGTTGTCGTGGAGCGCGTAGATCACCGAACAACCCTTGCGGCGGCCGACGACCAGGCCACATCCAGGCCACATGGCGCGGGGTCGGAGGGTAGCCCTCCGACCCCGCATCGTGTGGCCGTCAGTAGAGATTCAAGTAGTTCTGCCAGCCGGCGCCGGCCTTGATCCGGGCGCCGAACGTGCCGTTGCCGCGGCCCGGGTTGACCCAGACGTTTCCGGCGGAGTCGCGTTCCAGCAGGTCTGCCTGGCCGTCACCGGTCACGTCGCCCACGCCGATGATCGTGTTGTATCCCTGTCCCCAGTCGGCGAAGATCTCCTTGCGCGCTGCATAGTCGCCCTTGCCGTTGCCGGCCATGAGCCACAGGTTCCCCTGGTGGTCGTACGCCAGCAGGTCTCCCACCCCGTCACCGGTGACGTCCCCGACCGCGATCAGCTTGGTGTACGCCAGGCCGGTGCGCAGCAGCTTCCGCGCCCCGAACCGGCCCTGGGCGTTGCCCGGGTACAGGTACAGGTTGCCGTTCGACGCGCTCCACGCCAGCAGGTCCGGGTACCCGTCCCCGTTGACGTCCCCGGCGTGGCCGAGCCACTTGAACTGGTTCCAGCCGGTGCCCAGGTCGGTGTAGGCGTTGCCGTTGTACAGGATCGAGTACACGCGCAGATCACCGGACGGCGTGCGCACGAGCACGTCGTTGGCCTTCCGGTCGCGCAGAGGACCGAACGGCACCACCGTGGTGCCGGCGGGCCACGTCGACTTGTCTTTGAGCGGGATGAAGGAGCCGTTTCCGGTGCTGTCCTTGTAGGAGAAGGTGGTCGCCGAGGTGCGGACCAGGATGTCGCCGAAGGTGTCTTGCAGGCCGTTCGCCGACTGGAAGTCGTGGAACGCCGGTGCGCCGCCGGGCAGCAGGGTCGTACCCGTGGTGGTGGCGTCCGGCCCCTGGCCGTCGGCCGGCCGTGCGGTGATCTTCCACGTGTAGGGCCCGATCGAGGGCCGGGTGATGCCCGGCTCGGTGCCGTCCCATTGCGCGGTGAACTGCGCGCGGGCCGGACCGCCGGTGACGGTGCTGACGACCCTGCCGGTGGCCAAGCTCGTCACGGTCAGCGTCCAGGAGGCGATCGGGCGGGTGACCTGCCATGTGCCCTGCCACGCCGTACCGGCGCTCCTGACGCCGGTTGTCGTCTGGCCGTACAGGGCCACGTCGGACGGCGACACCCCGCTGGGCACCACGTGCACCGTGCCGTCGCTGCCCGCGTACGCGATCCCGCCGCCGTACGGATCGACGGTCCAGCCCTGTCCCAGCACGGGGTCGGTCAGGTCGGCGACCTTGCGGGTCTGTGCCGTACCGCTGGTGACGTCGGTGACGCTTAGGACGTGGCCGGAGACGGTCGCCACGAACCCGTCGCCGAGTGCGGTGTCCCCGTCGGTGGTCCACGGCACGGGCACCGACGTGCGGGTCGCTGTGTTGTAGACCCCGGCGCCGCCGTCGGCCGTGGCACAGGCCCAGTAGATCCACGGGCCGTTCGCCCGCAGTACCGACAGCGGGCAGTCCGCAACGGTGAACGTGCCGGGCGCGGGGGCGGTGCTGGGCGAGGTGCTCAGGTCGACGCCAGTGACCGTGCCCGGCGCGGTCTGGGTCCACAGGGTGGTCGCGGACAGTGCGAACGTCTTGAAGGGCAACTGGCGCGTGTTGGCGCCCGTACCGATCTGGATGACCCGCGTCCCCGCCGGTGTCAGGCCGCTGAACGCCTCCGTCGAACCGGCCACCTGGACGTCGCTCAGGTCGGACAGGCCGGTGGGGGTCATGGACCCGGCGCCCGCACGGATGTCGCCGTCCGCCGCGTCCACCACGACCGGCGAGCCGTCGGCGGACGCGAACAGTGCGTCACCCTGCGGCAGATAGGTGGCCAGCGAGGTGGTCGAGCCTGTGGTCCCCGCGGCGTCGACGGGCAGTTCGGTGTGCTGCATCCGGGAACTGCCCGGGGTGTACGGACTGGTGTAGGCGACGGTCAGTTCCCCGTTCGCCAGCGCGAGGGCGTCCGGCCGCCAGGTGGCCGTCGGGAAGTCCGCGAGGGCGGTCGAGTCCACGGAGCCGTCGGAGGCGGCGGTCAGCACACGCAGGGTGGCGCCGGACGCCGATGGCTGCGCGACCACGACCTTGCCGTCCGGGGACTCCGGGTCGGTGAACGGTGCGGCGGTGACCGGGTAACCGGTGCCCAGGGACTGGCCGGGCCCCCCGTTCAGCGGGAGTGCCGACAACGTGAAGCCGGAGTCCCCTCCGTACGTAGACACGATGAGGTTGTCCCCCACCACGCCGACCGGGCGGGACGAACCGGGCAGACTCAGGGTGACGGACACCGGGGGCGCCGTGACGTCGCCTGCGTCGAAGACCCGGACGTCGCCGGCGGCGTTCAGGAAAACGAGCTTGCCGTCGCCGACAGCGAACCGTCCCGTTCCCGGCAGCGAGGACGCGTCGATCACGGAGGTGCTGCCATCAACGTTGATCCACAAATAGTGTTGGGCGCCATCCTGTTCGTAGCCGATCATCATGTGATCGTTGTCCCCGCCGCCCCAAACCGAGCTGCTGAACACGGCGTCGGCCGGCGCGGTGACCGGGGTGAGGGTGCCGTCCGGCGAGGCGAGTGCCAGCCCCCTCCCGTAGTCGGACACCAGGGCCTTTCCGGCGAAGGCGCCGTATACGTAGCAGTCGCAGGCCGTCCGGCGGCTGCCGTCGGAAAGGCTTTGGAACACCAGCGGAGTGCCGCCGGCCCCGTTGGCGTAGAACGCCACCAGCCCGTTGCCGGCGTACCGGGCGTTCCCGCCGCCGGAGGGGAACGCCAGCTGCGTGGTGGTCCCGGAGGCGAAGTCGGTCCAGGCGTAGCTGTTCCCGTAACTGCCGTGCAGGACACCGGTAGAGGAGACGTCGACCACCTGGCCCGGGTCGACGGAGGCCGGAACGGTCTCGGCCGGCAGGGTGATCGGCGCGGTGACCGGTCCTGGTGCGGCGGTGTCCGCCCAGGCGACGGGAGCAGCCAAGGTTGTCGCGAGCACGGTCGCGGTGGCCGCGGCCAGCAGACGGCCGCGTCTGTGAGGGTGTCGAGTCACCCGTTCCTCCCCATGAAGGGAGCGCACCGGGCGCTCAACGCCGGCCATGGTGGGGGGAGGGGGAGCACGCCGGCGGCCGGTACCCAGTCCGCTCAAGTCGCGTCAGTGTACGCACCTTCCCCCCGCACCACGGCAGGGGGCCACACCCCGCGCCGGCACGTGACGTCGCGGGCCTGTCCGTCTTGTTCTTCGAGGCTGCACGGAGTGCCCATGGTCATGCCGCACTGCGGGCCTCAGGTGAAGTGGAAGGCGGAGCGGCGTAGGCGCCAGGCGAAGATCTCGCTGTGGGACATGGGCAGTTGTTCGGTTCGAGGACGGGCGGCCGGGAATCCGGGCCCCTCTTACTGCCAGCCGCCGGTGAAGTCGCTGCTGAGCTGGGCATCGCAGATGTTGTAGCCGCCCGACGCGTGCCCGGACTTCGTTTGCCCATCCACGGTCACGCTGCAGTTGACGTCCCCTGAACCCTGCAGCTGGGCGTTCAGCGTGTAGTACATCGCCCCCTTCTTGAGGGGCAGGGTGGCCTCGAACTTGCCGTTCTTGAAAACGCCCTTGCGGGTGTCGTTGTCGGAGCCGTAGTTGATGTCGAGACCGCCAAGCGCTCCGGCCGGGGCGGTCCCCCAGACTTTGAAGACGACGGTCTTCGGGGCGCCGGCCTTCTTGCTGTCGTCCTTGGCACCGGCGGCCGTCTTGTTGCCGGTCGTGGACTTCGAGGCGCTGCTGCTGGAGTCGTTCGAGCCGCTGCCGCTGACGGCCGCGGCGGCGATGCCGAGGACGACGGCCACGCCGACGAGGCCGAGACAGCCGAGACCGATGACCTTCCCGGCGCCGGGTCCCTTTCTCGGCGACTGCGGCTGAAACGGCGGCTGCCCGTACGGCTGCTGGCCGTGAGGGGCCTGGCCGTAGGGCTGCTGCGGGCCGGCCCATCCGGGATGCTGCGGCTGCTGGTTACTCACGGGTCCCCCCAAGATGTCTGCTGTCGAAAGCAAGATGTGGGACATGTGAAGATGGCGTGCGGTTGCCGCTTACCTACTGGATTCACCCCATCGTGGTAACCGGCCAGGCGTGCACGGCCAGCTGACCCGCACCATGCCGAGAAGGACCCCTGGCAGCCTCGCCATCAGTCCTCGCCGGAACGGATTCAGCACACACGGGGACGGGAAGTCCCGTGAAGACGCGAGAACCACGGAGAGGTGTTTTCCTGGGCCAGACGCCACGTAGTCGACGTTTCCGCAGGTCACAGCCCTGCCCAGGGAAAACTCCTAAAGCGGGTGTCGCAGGTTCGAATTCTGCCGGGGGCACCAGTTCAGAGGGGGCTCACATACCAATTTTGGGAGATGAGGCCCCTCTGGCAT
This sequence comes from Streptomyces camelliae, assembly GCF_027625935.1. Lineage (NCBI taxonomy): Bacteria > Bacillati > Actinomycetota > Actinomycetes > Kitasatosporales > Streptomycetaceae > Streptomyces > Streptomyces camelliae. The sequence continues at coordinate 5,288,324 of NZ_CP115300.1, read as the reverse complement.
CTACAGCTGACATCAACGAGCGCGGTCACAGCGCGGTCACTGACGACCGGGACGCCTCCTGAGCAGCCGGTCCATGTGGCTCATGGCCTCACGCTGGGTGTCCTGGACGACGTGGGTGTAGACGTCGATGGTGGTGCTGATCTGGGAGTGCCCGAGGATCTCCATCACGAGGCGGGGCGCGACTCCGGCCGTCGTGAGGAGGGTGGCGGTGCCGTGGCGGGCGTCGTGCAGGCGGATGACGCGGAGGCCGGCGGACTCGGCGACTCGGGTGAACGAGCGGTAGAGGTTGCGCGGCTCGACGGGCCGACCGTTCCGGGTGGCGAAGACGTAGTCCGACTCCTGCCACTTCTCCCCCGCCTTGGCTCGGGCGGCCGCCTGCCGCATGCGCTGCCAGCGCAGGGGCGCGATGCAGAGGGCGGGCAGCGGGACGGCACGGCGACGGCGGTTCTTGGGGTCGTCGTCGTACAGGACGCCACGGCGGCGCTGGACCTGGTGGCGGACGTACAGGACGCGGTTGTCGAGGTCGACGTCCGACCAGCGAAGGCCGACGATCTCCCCACGACGGAGGCCCATGGCGATGGCGAGCACGAATGCTGCGTAGAGCGGGTCCTTGCGGGAGGCGGCCAGGAAGTCGAGCGTCTCGTCCAGGGTCCAGGGGTGCAGCTCGGGTGTGTCCGTACGGGGCGGCTCAACGAGCCTGGCGACGTTGCGTGTGATCAGTTCCTCGCGGCAGGCGGAGGACAGTGCCGAGCGCAGAACTCGGTGTGATTCCTTGGCGGTTGCTGCGGTGGTGTCCTTCTCCAGGCGCACGAGGAACCGAAGTGACCGCCCGCCCTGACGGGGACCATGTCCGCATCGAGGTCCGCGACCACGGCCCCGGTGGCCTTCGCCGGCGCTGTGCGGCGACTTGCGCCAGACGGCGCCGCTGTGGTCGGGAGCTGAGTAGGCATCGCGCGAAAGATGCAGTCGGTGTCACATGGCAGGAGATCGAGGCGAGACTCTTCGAGTGAAAAACCGGAGCAAGGCCACCTGACCGGCGGTTCGCTGGTTGTTGGGGTGGTCTCCAAACCATACGTTCAGCTCCAGCGCGTACAGCGGCGGCACCCGTGCACGGAGTTCGTCCACACCTGCGACAGACCACAAAGCCGAGAGGAACAGTCATGCGCCTGGTCCGCTGTGCTCTCGCTGCTGCAACGGTGGCGGCTTCCGCCTCAGTCATCGGCCTGCCTCTCTTCTTCACGGACTGGCTGTCCCAGAGTTCCAATGCCACGCAGGTCCGCATGGTCAGCGGCCACGGCATCTCGCGGAGCAAAGCCGCATCGCCCCAGCCCCCCTTCACGAATCCGGACCCTCAGGAATCAGCGCCCCCCTGTTTCAGCTACGGCGGGCCCTACTGCGGCTGGGTGGGGACATACTGGGGCGGCTGCGACAGGGAGTGGGGCCTGAGCTTCGGATTCAAAAACCCTGATTGGCTGTGCCCCCACGACCCCCGCCCGAGCCCCTCGGACACGCCCAGCCCCTCAGGCACATCGGCCTCCGCCGGAAGCAATAGTTCCTCGGCCACACTCAGCCGCGCAGCCAGGCCCAACCGCTCAGCCGCCCCCAGCCCCCTCGGCCACGCCGACCACGGCCGGAAGCAGCAGTTCCTCCTGACCAGTCCCGCTCAAAGACCTCCGGCGACCAGTGGCAGCGGTGGTGCGCACCCACCGGTGGCGGTCGAACCGCAGATACTGCCGAGGGAAGAAGACCTGCTCGGCTCTCGCCCCGATCTCCACACCGGAGTCGGCCGGCCCGTACCGGACGATAGCCACGCAGACTACACAGCGAGTCCTCTACAAGCCGCACAACAGCTACGGGACTACGTCTTCGCCTTCCCGACGACTGCGTGGGTCACGTCCGCGGGAGTGGTGTATCGACGGCCACTCGGTGATCTCTTCTTTGAGGCTATGCGGTGAGTTCCGTCGGGATGACTGTGTCGTCGGTTTCTGACTCGATCGGGTGGAGGCGGGCCTTGGCCAGCAGGTCGAGTCCCATGTAGCGGCGGGCTTCGGTCCACTCGTCGTTCTGCTCGGCCAGCACCGCGCCGACCAGGCGGATCAGGGCGGTGCGGTCGGGGAAGATGCCGACCACGTCGGTGCGGCGGCGGATCTCCTTGTTGAGCCGTTCCTGCGGATTGTTCGACCAGATCTGCCGCCAGATCTCGCGCGGGAACGCGGTGAACGCCAGCACATCGCCCTGAGCGGCGTCCAAGTGGGCTGCCGCCTTGGGGAACTTGGCCTCCAATGCGTCCAGGACGTGCCGCATCTGGGACTGGACTGCATCGATGTCGGGTTGTTCGAAGACGGTCCGCAGCAGCGTGGCCACCCACGGCTGGGCCGACTTGGGCACCTGGCTCAGCAACGCGCGGGCGTAGTGAGTACGACATCGCTGCCAGCTCGCGCCGGGCAGGGTGGCCCCGATCGCGTTGACCAGGCCCATGTGCGCGTCTGAGATGACCAGTTGGACGCCCGATAGGCCGCGGGCGATCAGGGAGCGCAGGAAGGCCAGCCAGCCGGCGCCGTCCTCGGCAGTGGCCACGTCCAGGCCGAGAATCTCACGGTGCCCATCGGCGTTGACGCCGACCGCGATCAGCGCGTGGACGTTGATGATGCGGCCGCCCTCGCGAACCTTCTGCGTGAGCGCGTCCACCCAGACGAACGCGTAGGGGCCGGCGTCCAGGGGCCGGTTGCGGAACGCGGCGACCTGTTCGTCGAGATGCTTGGCCATGGCGCTGACCTGGGACTTCGACAGCTGGGTGACGCCCAGGCTCTCGGCGAGCTTCTCCACTCGGCGGGTGGAGACGCCGAGCAGATAGGCGGTGGCGACCACGCTGATGAGGGCCTGCTCAGCCCGGCGGCGACGCTCCAGCAGCCAGTGCGGGAAGTAACTGCCCTGACGCAGCTTGGGAACGGCGAGTTCGACGGTGCCCGCGCGGGTGTCCCACTCGCGAAGGCGATACCCGTTGCGATGGTTGACTCGCTCGTCGCTGACCTGCCCGTATTCAGCATTGCAGAGGGCATCGGCCTCGGCGGACATGAGCGCGTCCGCGAACGTCTTGACCATCGCGCGCAGCAGATCGGGACTCGCCGCTGCGAGGTTGTCCTCCGCGAGGGCGTGCAGGGGCAGACTGTCGGGTGCGGTCATCGTGCTGATCTCCTTCGTGACTCGACATCTCGAAGATCAGCCGGTGGCCGTTCATCTATGCGGGCGTCACCCCGACGCGGGAGCAAACCCCCGGATCAGGTCGAACCCGTACACCACTTCCCAGGACGCAACCACTGCGTGGGCCGCTGGACGGGAGCTGCACGGATGCGCCTTCGGCGGCCCTGCGTTGGGGCCCGGCCGCCTCCCGGGAGGTCGGTCGTTCGTCAATGGGTATGACTGAGGTGGCAGTACATCAGGCTCCTGATGTGACGTCATGTCAGGGACCAAAGGTGCTGCCGGCTCATCTTCCGGCCGAGTGTCACGAGGCAGAACGGCGTCGGCGAAGCCAAGCCCTGGCGAGCATTCCTAGAACCATCAGCAAACCGCCGGCCGCGATCACGATGTGCTTCGCGTTCAGAAGGCCGGCGCTCCAGCCGGCAGCCGCGCCATCACGCGGAACAGGGGAAATGGTGGCCTCGGGGGCGAGAGTCCCCTGCTCACCCGGGCCGTTTTGATGGTGGTCCCCCTTCTGGGGGAACGGGGAGCCGGACGAGCCGCTCCCGTCAGCAGTTGTACCACCATGCGGACGAGTACCGTCCCCGCGGTCACCGTCCTCCTGGTCGTTGACGCAGTGGGCGGCCGGGAAGGGAAAGGTTCGCTCGTGACGGTCGAAGGCTTTCACCACGAAGAGCGGGTGCACCCGGAAGAAGTCAGTGATCGCAAACTCATACTGGTTGTCGGTCTGGGTGGGATAATTCACGTCCATATACGTCAAGACAGTAAAGCTGTCCCACGGAGCCGCCGGCGACGAGGACGAGGATCCCGAAGCCCCTTGAAGAACGACAGCCTCGGGCCCACGCCGGCCATCGGTCAGAATTGCCCTCAGGTTGTTGTCGATGAGCACGACACGGCGCTGGCTGTGGCAGTCACGCCAGGGACTGTGGTGACCGTGGTGCCCGTCCCCTTCGTGGAGCCACAGGGAGCCGGACGCGTGCCGTGCAGACACCTGCGCAGCGACGCCGGCCGACGGAGACACGAGGGCGATAGCCGCGCCCGCCAGCAGCGCTGCAACCCAGGGACGAAGTTTCATCCGATGACCCCCATGGCCGGCGGACGCAGGCGACCACCTGCTGGGCGACACATCGATCTCAGAAGAAGTTAAGAGAGATCAACTCCTCACATCGTGAACATCCTCGGGGGCCGTACTCCTTGTCACTCAACCGCAGCAGTCTCACGCGCCGCTTGCTCCGGTCCGCACGGTGATCCAGACGAAACACCCTCAGAGCTCGTGACACGATCTTGTTGCGGTGCCCTGGTCGAGCGTGACCAGTACGACGATTCCGCCGTTCGTGAGGTGTGGGCAACCGGCCGTGGATCGTGGACGACCGGCTGTGCCTGAAGTACATCCTGTACGTGCTCTACAACGATGTGAGCGGCCAACTACTGCCGCTGGAGCTGGGGTTCGGCTCCGGTCAGACCTGCTGGCGCCGGCTGGGCCGGTGACACGAGGCCGACGCCTTCGACCGGTTGCACCGTCTCCTGCTCGCCGAGTTGTACGCGGCCGACGCGCTGGACTCGTCGCGGGCCTGCGTGGATGCGTCCCACATCCGCGCGAGAAGGGGGGCGAGGGCACCGGTCCGTCGCCGACGTCAACGACGGCACTCAGACCCTGGCCCTCGCCGATGGCATCCCGACTCGGCAAGTAGAAAATCCTCCCATCCCAGCTCGGCAGGCACCTCACTGTGCCAGGCACTCCCCGTTCCGGTCGCCGACCGGTGGATCCGGCTGAAAGTCCTTTGCAGCAATCCTACTGAGGTACCAGAAGGTCGCTGCATAGACGATAACTGCGATCCACACATAGAGATTATTGCAGACCAGCATGCTCCATTCAGCTTGGGAGGTTCGTTGGATGATTCCCATCGGAGGCGTCCTGTCCGGGAGTTTGGACTTTCCGACGATCCATGAGAAGAACAGCATGACGAAGGCCGCTACAGAGAGGGCGGCCCACCGTCGATGCCCTTGGACGTGATGGACCCCGATCACCAGGAGCAGGATCACCCAGACCCAATGGTGGCTCCAGGAAAGCGGAGATGCGAGACAGCTGGAGATGCCCACAATGCTGATCGCCAGCAGTTCCTCACCGCACCGGTGAGCCAGGGCAGCGAAGGTCAGGGCAATAACTACGGTCAGCCCCGAGAGGGCCATCCAAAGTAGTGTCGGCGGATTAAGAACATGCATCTGACGGGACAACAGTCCGGCAATAGACTGATTTCCCACATTGGTGACTGCACCGATGCGACTTGAGTCAAGAAACAGCCCTCCCCAGTATTTTGCCGAATCTCCAGGAATAACAAAGAAGCCGATCATGATCGTGGCCAGAATTGTCAGCACGGATACGAGGGCGGCTTTGAATCGGCGTGTCACCACAAAGTAGACAACGAAGATACACGGTGTGAGCTTGATAGCGGCTGCGATACCGACCCCCACTCCTCGCGCCCTGTGAGAGCCACGGGGCGCACAATCCATCATGATGAGGATCAAGAGCAGTAGGTTGACCTGCCCGAGCACTACAGTGGTCCGCACCGGTTCGAGCCAGAGAGCGAAACCTCCGACGAGGAACGTCATGGCAAGCCGGCCGTGGTTGGGCCTGTACCCCAAGAAGCCCCACGCCATCCACACCACCACCAGCGGCGCAGCAAGATTCACACATGTCACCAGGAAGCGCAGGGAATCCATCGAGAAAAGCGTGAGCGGCACGAAACACAGTGCGGCGAACGGGGAATACGTGAACTGCAGCCCATCATAAACGCTATGATCGTAAAGCGGCAATGATGCCGTGACCCGTTCCGCCCCGGCGCGATACACCTCTGTGTCGATAAGCCACCATACGTCTTTGGCCCAAACGGTCCACATATGACCGATGATGGCAAGTGTAAAAATCGCAATTCCGAACACTGACACTCGAATCCGATCTGGAAATACGCGCTCCAGCTCGGCCGCAGCATTGCACGGTCTGCGACTCTTCACCTGACCGGCCCCCTTACGGCGAGATAGCACATGAATGAATTCACCATAGCGAATGGCTGTAGACTTGAAGCCTCACGTGAACCGTGTCGAGGTCAAGAACGTGAGAGACAGGTTCGGGTGAGCCGTGCCAATATCTGCGGGCATGAAGAGAGGGTGCTCAGATTCCGTTTGTGGGCACCGCGCTGTGCGTCAAGAACAATGAGTGGGCCGGTACCGCTCGGTTGTCGGGCATGCGAGGGAGTCGACGCCCTGCTGCGGGCCGGTGTCGACTGCGACAACTTCCACGTCGACACCGCGAGCGGCGCGAAGGCGTCCCGCCCAAAGCTCGACCTTGTCCCTCCAACTGCTGCGCGAGGGTGACACATTGAAGGTCACCCGGCTCGACCGGCTCTCCCGCTCCGTGCTGCACCGAGTGCCCCTCGGCGCCGACCTGCGCGAGCGCCGCATCGAGCTGCACGTCATCGACCAGGGCATCGGCAATTGATCTCTACCGCAGGTAGCCCACGATCAGCGCATGCCCCGGAACAGCGTCACCGGGCCGGGATCGGCTGAGTGAGGTTCACCGGGTTGCCGTCGGGGTCCTGGATGTGGGCGACGCGCTGTCCCCACGGCATGTCGTTGGGGCCGCCGCGGACCGAGCCGCCCAGCGCCGCCACCCGGCCGAGCGTCTCGTCGACGTCGTCGACACCGATGCTGAGCGGGATCCGTGACCCCGCCCCAGTCCCCGGGTTCGCCTTGGCCACCAGCCCGAGGTCGGTGTCGCCGATGCGCAAGCCGAGATAGAAGGCCGGGCCTTCGGTCGGCACCCGGAAGATCTCCTCGGCGCCGAAGAATTTCGTATGGAAGCCGAGCAGAACGTCCTGGTCGGCAGTCACGATCACTGGCTGGATGGTGGACGTGGACTGGAGGCGGCCGTGGTCGCGCTGGGCGTGATCGCACCGGCCGCCTCCCTGGTGGCCCTCCGGCTGTGGCGGTCGCCGTCGGGGCAGCGGGAACGAGAGCCGGTGGTCGTCGTCGAGCACGAACACGCCGACCTCGACGGCGACCACCCCCATCTCGCCAGTGCCACGCGGGTCGGGACCGGCCGGCGGCACAGCCACGGCCACCGTCACGACCCGCTGCACGCGGCCCACTTCTGACCGCCTACCGCGTCACCCCGGCACCGGGACCGGGCTGGGCACCGCGAGGTACCCGGCCCGGTGCAGCCACGCCACCAGTCCCGCGCACATGAACCCGGTGGCCGCCAGGACGGTCCACGGCAGCCAGCGCGCTCCCGTGTCGAAGAGTGCCCCGACGGCCAGGTTGCCGAGCGAGATCGCGATGCCGGAAGCGGTGTTGTAGGCGCCGTAGTACGTCGCCACGAGCCGGTCCCCGGAGAGCCGTACGACGGTGTCCATCTCGAACGGGTAGAGCAGCGCCCCGCCCCAGGCCAGCAAAGCCGCGCACAGAGTGAGACCGAGGACCCCGCACGCCGTGCCGAGGGCGCCGCCGTACGGTCCCGGCAGCAGCGGCAGGAACGCCACCCCCATCACCACCAGCCCGTACGCGATGGCCCACGGACCGGACAGTGTCCTTTTGGCCCACGCCGTCAGCTTCAGCTGTCCCGACAGCGCGGCCAGCGCCGAGACGGCGAAGATGGCACCCGTCACGAGCCCGCTGCGGTCACCGAAGAGTTCCCGGGCCCGCAGCGGGAGGGCAAGGTAGACCTGGAAAGCCAGGACGTACGAGCCGGTCATCGCGGCGGCGAAGAGGAGGAACGGCCGGTTGGCGGCGACGGTGCGCCAGTCGGCGGTCACCGCGCGCCAGGCCGGCTCATTGCCGCGCCCCTGCGGCGGGCGGGATGGAAGGGCGCGGACCTGGAGAACGGCCAGGGCGCCGAAGATCAGCGCCGCGACAGCGCACACCGCCCCGAAGTCCCAGGTCAGCAGAGCGAGTCCGGCGAGCGGGCCGATGAGGACGCCTGCCTGGTAGAAGACGTTGAAGGCGGCGAATGCTTCGACGCGTCGTTCCTCGCCCGCCTCGGCGGCCAGGTAGGCGCGCACAGCCGGGTTGAACAGCGCGCCCGCCAGGCCGGTCAGCGCCGATGCCACGACCAGTACCGGCAGGCTCTCCGCCACCGCGAGCAGCCCGAAGGCCACCGTCCGCAGGGCGCACCCGGTCAGGATCATCGGCTTGCAGCCGTACCGGTCGGCGAGGGTGCCGCCGACAAGGAACATGCCCTGTTGGGAGAGGTTGCGGATGCCGAGCACCAGGCCCACCGTCCAGGCGGCCAGGCCCAAGCCGTGGGCGAGGTGGTCGGCGAGGTAGGGCATCAGCATGTAGAAGCCGAGGTTGATGGCGAACTGGTTCACCATCAACAGCCGTGCCGGGCGGTCGAAGGAGGCCACCTGGGCCCGCAGTCCCTTCATCGGACGACCACCGCCTTCACCCGCTCGCGCCCCAGCGGATCGCGGACCCGGCTGCACCGGGTCCAGCCGGTCACCACGCATTCGTCCGGGGCGGTGATCTCGTCGGGCTCCCACGGCTGATTCCCAGTGTGGAGTTGGTGCTCGCGGCACCAGGCGTCGTTGTAGACGGTCTCCAGGTAGCGATACGGACCGTCGGGGAAGATCGCGGCGATCCGCGTACCCGGCGGATACGTCCGCGCGGCCCACCCGGCGACCAGGGCGACCGCGCCGACGCTCCAGCCGCCGGAGGCATAGTGCCGGCGGGCCAGTTGGCGGCAGGCCCAGACCGCTTCGTGCGGGGCGACCCAGTGGACCTCGGCGAAGGCGTCGTAGTCGACGTTCTCGGGGTGGATGCTGGAGCCCAGGCCGCGCATCAGCCGCGGCACGGCGGGCTGGCCGAAGATCGTCGAGCCGACCGAGTCCACCCCGATGAGGGTCAGGCCGGGAAAGGACTCGCGCAGCACGGACGCCGTGCCGGCGGAATGACCGCCTGTGCCGACGGCGGCCACCAGCACATCGACGCGCCCGAGCTGGGCGATCAGCTCGGCGGCCAGCGGGCGGTAGGCCGCGACGTTGTCGGGGTTGTGGTACTGGTCCGGGCAGTACGCACCCGGGGTACGGGCGAGGAGTTCGGCGACGCGCTCGCGGCGGGACTCCTGCCAGCCGCCCTCCGGATGCGGGGCGGCGACCTGGTCGACGTGCGCACCGAGGGCGTTGAGCAGGCGGACCATCGCGGGTTCCATGCCGAGGTCGGTGACGACGGTGACCGGGTGACCGTACGTCAGTCCGGCCAGGGCCAGCCCCAGACCGAGGGTGCCGCTGGAGGACTCGACGATCGGCGCGCCGGGGGCGAGGTCGCCGCGCCGCCGGGCCTCGCGGACCATGTGCAGTCCGGGGCGGTCCTTGATGCCGCCGGGGTTGGTGCCCTCCAGCTTGGCGTAAAAGCCGCGGCCGGGCGGGGCGAAGGGCTGGTCGATCCACAAGACCGGAGTGTTGCCGACGAGCTGGGCCGGCCGACGGGCGATGCGGGGCAGCGGAGCGTGGGCGCCGAGGGGTTCGGGCGGCTCCAGCTGTTCGAGCAGGGAGATGTGCATGGGCGTACGGCTCCTTCGCGCCCTGCACGGTCGCAGGGCGCGGTGATGGCGGTTCGAGGGGGCACGCGGGCACGCCTCCGGCCGGCGTGTGAGCCGGGGTCGGAGGGTGTGGGCGGTGCCTACTGCCGCCAGATGCAGTGGAGCGCGAGGGTGAACCGGCCGTCCGGGGAGCCCTTGCCGCCTGGCGGGTCGCCTGGAGCGGTGGCGCCTGTGCCGAAGGGCCCCGTTGTGGCAGCCGGGATCAGAGCCGGCCCGGCGGCGGCGGGTTCGACGACGACGTCATCGGCGGAGACAGAGCGTGGCCGGTCTGCGGCGTGATCGATGTGCCCGCCGGTCTTGTGGTCGTGCTCTGGGGTCGGGGCGTCTGATGCGCCGTGGCCGCCATCCGCACTGTGGTACGCACCTACAGCCTGGACGGCGTCCAGGTGCGACTCCTCAAAGGAAGCACCGTGAACCGTGCCCGCGAGGTGGACGACGATGATCACGACGAGACCGAGCAGCAGGCCGACGCGGCCTGAACGCCCGACGGCCTTCCCCTTGATCCGCAGTCCGATCACATACGTATCGTAATCGGTCGGCAACTGAGCGCCACATTCGAAGCGGTGGCGGAGTGGACGGACCGGGCGTTGGAACGCATAGCTCGGGCAGTCGCCCCGGGACGGGCGCGAGCTGGGCCAGGGCAGTGAGAGATCTCCGGACACCCACCGGAGCAAGGGCAGGGCCTCTCGTCGAGGAGACATCCCCCCACCCGCCCGCCGCACCGCGGTGGCCCATGCCACCCGGCGGGGAGACGCTGGCAGGGAGGAGGTCACCCCATGCTTTCCGTGCTTTTGGCCACGGCCCGCACTGTCCTCGCCGCAGGCATCGCCGGGGTTCTGCCCCTCGCGCTCGCCGCGTGCGGCGGCTCCCATGCCCCGAGCCCCGCCGCCACACCGCCTTCAGCGTCCACGCCCGCCCAGGGCCGGCACCCGTCCATGTCCATGCCCAGCATGAGCGGCATGCCCGCCGGGAACGGTCTGGCCGCCCAGCAGGACGGCTACACCCTCGCCTCCCACACCACCACCCTCCCGTCCGGCACCACGGCCACCTACCGGTTCACCATCACCGCACCCGGCGGCAGGCCGCTCACCGACTTCGCCGTCAACCAGACCAAACAGCTGCACTTCTACGCGATCCGCTCGGACCTGACCGGATTCCAGCACGTCCACCCCACCATGGCCGCAGGCGGCACCTGGACGGCACGGCTGAGCGCCCTTGAGCCCGGCATGTGGCGCCTGTTCACCCAGTTCACCCCGGCCGACGGTCCGGGCAAGGGACAGGATCTCGTCCTCAGCCGCACCGTCACCGTCCCCGGCCCCGCCTCCACCACCGCCCTGCCGGCGCCCTCGTCCTCAACCACCGTCGACGGCTACGCCCTCACCGTGCGCGGCCACCTGAAGGCCGGCACGACAAGCCCGTTGACGGTGACAGTCCGCAAGAGCAGCATGCCGGTCACCGACCTGCAGCCCTACCTGGACACCTACGCCCACCTGACCGCCTTCCGCCAAGGCGACCTGGCGTTCGCCCACCTGCACCCGCAGAACAAGGTCACCGGCGGACACGGCGGGCCCACCCTGGACTTCATGGCCGATCTGCCCGCCTCCGGCAATTGGCGGCTGTTCCTGCAATTCCAGACCGCAGGTACCCTCCACACCGCCTCCATCACCCTCCACGTCAGCTGATCACTCCCTCGGCGCCTACGGCTGCGGTTCGGTGGGCTCGCACCGCTGGTGAGGCCGTGGTGGACGTCCGGCACGCGGACATCCACGACCTGCCGATGCCCGACCACACCGCCGACCGCGCCCGCACCGACCGGGTCCTGCAGCACGTCGCCGATCCCCTGGCCGCGCTCGGTGAGATCCGCCGGGTCCTACGGACGGGCGTGGCCAGTTGCTGCACCTCGGCGAGCTGGTGGCTGGAGACGAGTACGGCGGCCCCGCGCCGGGCCAGTTCCCCCAGGTGCTCGCGCAGGGCCCGGACTTCGCCGGGGTCCAGTCCGTTGGCCGGCTCGTCCAGGATCAGCACGTCCGGCTTCCGCATCAGAGCCTGGGCCGGCATCAGGCGCTGCTTCATACCCATCGAATAGCCCTTGACCTTACGGTCGAGCGCCTCGCCGAGCCCGGCGAGGTCCAGGGCGTCGTCCAGCGCGGGGGCGGCCATGCCTGCCCTGTCGCCGACCACAGGAGCCGCAGGTTGGCCCGGCCGGTGAGGTGTGGCACGAACGCCGGGCCGTCGATGAGCACGCCGACCCTGCGCAGCACTCCCGCGCCCAGGCTGACCGGCTCGCCCAGGATGCTCGCGCTGCCGGTGTCCGGGGATGACAGGCCGACCAGCATCCGCATCGTGGAGGTCTTGCCCGCCCCGTTCGGGCCGAGCAGCGCGCAGATCTGGCCGGCTTCCACGGTGAAGGCGAGCCGACTGACAGCATGCCTGCGTCCGTACCGTTCGGACAGCTCACGGGCGCAGATCGTCGGTGTTGCTCGGTCGTGCGGTGTGGACGGTTGCATCGTCACGCCTTTCACCGGTGCTTGTCCGGTCGTCGAAGGTGAGTGGCGGCCACGCCGAATCGGCGGCGCAAGCCGGAGGAGCCGTACGGGAAGCAGACGAGCAGGAGCGCGGCCGTGACCAGGGACGTGACCAGACCGGCGCCGAGCGTGAGGGCGGCCAAGGCCGGTACGGACGTCAGCGAACCCGTCCCGAACATCGGCCACAGTGCGTCACGGAACGCCGTCGCCGCACTGATCGCGACACATCCGGCGACGGCCGATGCCTCAGCGATACGGCGGGGCCGGGTGCGCGGCAGCCGTGCGACGAATCCGGCGACCGCGTTGCTGATCACACAGAACGCGAGGTTGGAGGTCGCTGCGACGATCAGGAACCAGGCGATGAGCAGCGGATCCGTCCAGCCCTCGCCGATGGCCTGCGCACTGGTGAGGGCCGCCGCGGCCAGCGTGCTCAGCGTGACGAACACCGTCATCGCGCGACGGCGCACCCAGACCGCAGCGTCCGGACCGACCCCGCGCCGCAGTACGGGTATCCGTCGGCAGAGGAAGACGGCGTCGCCGAGCCAGTCATGCCGCCATGGGTCGGCCGAGCCGTGCCGTCGGTGGCCTCGCACGAGCGACACTGCGACCACCACGGTGAGTACGGAGTTGACGACCAGCCCGCCGATCAGCACCGATGTCCATGTCCCCGAGAACGAGGCAGGTTTCCTGGCGATGGCCGCGGCCCACTCGGACACCACCGTGAGCCCGATCAGCGTGACCATCGCCCCCGCCGCACGCACCGTCTGCCGCACCCGGTCCGCGCCGCCCGGCGCGCGCCACACGAGCAGGCGTAACGCGATCACCAGGGCGAGCATCGGCACCGCAAACTGAGCCAGGGACACCATCACGTCGTACGGGTCGTCCTGCCACGGGCTTGCCGCCCTGACCGTCTTGTCCTGGGTCTCCAGCACCGTCCACGCCTCGAACACACCAGCCGCGCCGAGGCTCGCCCACACCACGACCGAGGAAGCCCGGCCGTTCTCCTTCATGTGTTCCATGGCCCGCCATGGTACGCATCTCGTACTACGCGACAAGTAGTATCGCGGCTCGTAGTATGCGGATCGGAGGAAGGAGGCTCATGCACAGCAACGACGCCCAGATGCTCGTGCTCACCGTCCTCGCGGACGGCCCACTGCACGGATACGCCATCAACACCGCGATCGAAGAGCTCACCGGCCGCAGACTCGGTCCCGGCAGTCTCTACGGCGCGCTGTCCCGACTGGAGGGACGCGGGCTGATCCAGCCTGCGGACGAGGCAGCCGGCTCCCAGGAACGCCACCGCACCGTGCGGATCACCGACGCGGGCCGCGACCAACTGCGCGCCGAGCTTCACCAGATGACCCGGATCTCCGGCGCCGGCCTGCGCCCGGACGTCGTCGTGTACCGCGCAGACACGATCGACATCACTCCCACCCGCCCTGAGCACGTGCTGCTGGTCGCGGAGGTGGTGTCGCCAGGCTCGGAGACCACCGACCGGATCGTGAAGGTCGACCAGTACGCCAAGGCAGGTATCGGCTTCTACTGGCGGATCGAGCAGGCCGCGACAGGCGTACCTCTCGTGTACACCTACGTTCTCGACCCCGCGACGAAGACCTACCGGGACGGAGACGTGTTCACCGGCGTCCTCAAGGTGGCGGCCCCCTTCCCGGTGGAGATCGACCTCGGCCAGATCTGACCCACGCGCCGACAGGGAACGCGATATCGGGCTATTTGAGGCGAGGTGCCGACCCCCGCGGACGGGACCGAGCATGGCCACGACCACGCCGGCCGGACAGCACCGGCCACCGACGGACGGGCCGAGCAGAGGCCTGGGAGCGGTGGGGCCGGTGCCGATCTGGATCATCTGGCGCCTTCGAGGCGCTCGCCGGGCCCCGTCACGCGGAGCGCGGCGGTGCCGTACTTCCGCGGATGACAAGCTGGGTCGGCACGACGACGTCATGGTCGGTGTCTTCGCCTCGCAGGATCTTCAGGAGCATGTGTCCGGCCAGTTCGCCCTGCTCCCGCACCGGCTGCCGCACCGTCGTCAGGTCGGTCAGCTCGGCGACCGGGTGGTCGTCGATGCCGATGACGGACATGTCGTCCGGGATGCGCAGGCCGGCCCGGCGCAGCGTACGGATCGCGCCGAGAGCGACTTCGTCGGAATGGGCGTAGACCGCGGTGGGCGGCTCCGGCTGGCTGAGGAGCTTGGCCATGGCGTCGGCACCTTGGTCGCCGCCCCAGTCGACGGTGACGACGAGTCGTTCGTCGAGGGGGATGCCCGCGTCGCGCAGGGCGGCGTAGTAGGCGTGGGAGCGGGCGGAGGGTTGCAGTTCGCCGGGCTGGTCGGGGTCGACGGCGGCGATCATGGCGATGCGTCGGTGGCCCAGGAAGAGCAGGTGGTCCATGGCCTGGCGGCCGGCGGTCTCGTCGTCGATGGAGACGTTCGGATACGGCGCGTGCTGGCCGCCGGCCGCGATGACCGTGACGCCCATCAGTTCCAGCCGCCGCTGTTCCTCCTCGCCGACCGGGAAGGCCAGGACGACCACGGCGTCGACCTTGCGGCGGGCCGGCAGGCGGTGGAAGAAGTCGTGGCGGTCCTCGATGCCGCCCACGTGGTACAGGAGTACGTCCAGGTCCGCGGCCCGCAGCACCGACTCCAGCCCCTCCAGCAGCGCCGCGAAGAACCAGCGGGAGATGTGCGGCACGACCACCGCGACCCGCCCGGTGTCGCCGCCGGCCAAGCGGGACGCCTCGGGGGAGACGACGTAGGAGAGCTCCTCGGCGACCGCGAGGACACGGCGGCGGGTGGCCTCGGCGACACCGCTCTCGTTGTTGAGCGCGCGCGAGGCGGTGGCCATCGAGACACCGGCCGCACGGGCCACGTCCGCCATGTTGATCTTCTGGGAGCTCTGCGCCATGCGGGAAGGCTAACCCACATGCGAGAGATTCGGAAACGCTTCCAAAATTCCCGGAAGGATTTCCGAAGGGGTTCGCCAGCCTCGACCGCCAACCCGTACCGCCATCTGATCGTTTCAGCACGTCACACGCATGTTGCGCTTTCGTTACTTGACAGACGTGGTCGACCACCTCAGTCTTTCGGCAACGGAAACGCTTCCGAAACCCGCTTCGCACTCCCCGCGGCCTGGTCCGAGAAGCACACCGATCTCTGTCTGCCGACCGTGAGCGGCAGCCGCATGGATGCGAGGAGGCATCATGCCTGAGCAGCACCCCACCTCCCCCGCCAGAACCGCGGGCAGCCGCCTGCGTGCCCCGCTGGCCGGCGTCGCCGCCGCATCCGCACTGGCCACCCTGGCCGCGTGCAGCGCACCCGGCTCGGACTCGGGCTCCGGCACCTCGGCGAACGCGACCCCGACCGCCGTCAGCACGGCCGTCGGCAACACCCCGGCGACCCTGACCCTGTTCTCCGCAGCGGGCCTGGAGACGTACGAGCAGGGCCTGGCGGACGCCTTCCACGCCACGTACCCGAAGATCAAGGTCAAGCTGCGCGTCGAGGCGGACACCAACTACAACACCGTGCTGCCGAGGCTGCTGGCCTCCGACTCCACGCCCGACATCGTGCAGCCGTACGACCTCCTCGGCGGCGTGAAGGACAACCTGCTCACCAACCTGGACGCCTACGACAAGGCGTACGGCTGGAGCGCGAAGGTCCCCGCCTCCGCGCTCGCCCCCGGCAGGGTGTCCAACGGCGTGATCGGCTCCGGCTCGCTCTACGAAGCGGGCGGCTCGGCCGGCCCCCTCGTCGGCGTCTTCTACAACAAGGAGCTGGCTGCCAAGGCCGGCATGACGACCGTGCCCACGAGCATCGCCGGCCTCGAAGCGGTCATGGCCAAGGCGAAGGCGTCCGGCATCACCCCGATCGTCGCCTCCAACCAGGACGGTCTGATCGGCCACCTCTACAACCTGCTCCTCGGCGACCACATGGGCGCCCAGAAGCTCAGCGACATCGTGCACCACAAGCCGGGCGCCACCCTGGACACCCCGGCGGCCGTCGAGGCCACCCAGACCCTCCAGAAGTGGATCAAGGCGGGCTACTTCGCCTCCGACGTCAACTCCCTCAACCAGGAGGCGTCGTACGGCCAGTTCACCGGCGGCAAGGGCCTGTTCCTCTTCCAGGGCAGCTGGATCACGCAGACCATCGACAAGAACTTCAAGGGCAAGTACGGCGTGTTCCCGATGCCCCCGGCCGAGAAGGGGGGCACGTACGCGGGCATGACCAGCAACACCCTCGCCTTCTCCATCGCCGCCCGCTCGAAGAACAAGGACGCCGCCGGCCTGTTCCTGGACTTCCTCACCACGCCGGCCGCCGCGAAGGTCGCCGTCGCCAACGGATACGCGGCCCTGACCTCCGGCACGTCCGCCCCGGCCGAGCCGTCCCTGTCCGGCACCGCGACCGACCAGATCCAGACCGGCTACGCCACCATCGCCGCCGACAACGGCTTCGACAGCTGGATCCAGAACGCCGCCCCCGCGGTGGGCACCAAGCTGACCCAGCAGCTCCAGCTGCTGGTCTCCGGCAAGGTCGAACCGGCCGCGATGGTCAAGGCCCTCCAGTCCACCTACGCCGACGCCGTCAAGAGCAGCTGAGCACCATGTCCTCGACCCGACCGACGAGGGAGGGCGCCGCCGCCCGCAGCCGCCGCCGGCTCCGGGCCCGGCGATGGGCCGGCTGGCTCTTCGCCCTCCCCGCCCTCGCCTTCTACAGCGTCTTCAACTTCCGCCCGGTCCTGATGTCGATCCAGTACTCCTTCTACGACTGGGACGGCGTCGGCGCCTCCACCTGGGTGGGCCTGAAGAACTACCAGGCGGTCTTCACCGACCACGAGCAGCTCGCCTCCCTGCTCCACGCCTGCTACCTGATCCTGTTCTTCACCGTCCTGCCGGTCACCCTGGCCCTGATCACCGCCTCCGTACTACGGCAGTTGCAGGGCCGCTTCACCGGCGCCCTGGCCCGCACCCTGCTCTTCCTGCCGCAGATCATCCCCGGCGCCGCCGCGGGCGTGGCCTGGACGTGGATGTACTCCGACAACGGCGTGGTCAACCAGCTCCTCCGCGCCATCGGCCTCGGCTCCCTGGCCCGCCCCTGGCTGGCCGACTTCACCTGGTCCCTGACCGCGGTCGGCTTCATCGGCACCTGGCTGTCCACCGGCCTGTGCACGATGCTGCTCCTGGCCGGCATCGGAAAGATCGACAACAGCCTGTACGAGGCGGCGCGCATCGACGGCGCGGGACCCATACGCCAGTTCCTGACCGTCACCCTGCCCGGCCTGCGGAGCGAGATCGGCGTCTGCGTCACCATCACGATCATCGCCGCGCTCGCCAGCTTCGACGTCGTCTACCTCTCCACCCAGGGCGGCCCCGGCACCCAGACCATGGTCCCCGGAGTCGCCGTCTACAACCTGGCCTTCAACGACAGCCGACTCGGCGCGGCCTCCGCACTGGCCGTCGTACTGACGCTGATCGTGATCGCCGTCGTCGCCCCGCTCCAGCGCCTGTTCCGGGAGAAGTGATCATGTCCGCACCGTCACTTCGCCGCCGCGCCCCCGGACTCGTACTGATCGCCGCAGCCGCGCTCTACTCGGTCGTCCCCCTGCTGAGCATGGTCAGCGCGGCCCTCGCCCCGCAGGGAACCTTCCCCTCCGGCCTGAGCTGGCCGACGCATCCCCACTGGCACAACTTCGTCGACGCCTGGAACGTCGCCAACATCACGGTGCTGCTGAAGTCCAGCACGCTCATCGTGCTCGGCGTCGTCCCGGTCGCCGTCCTGATCTCGACGATGGCCGCGTACGCGATCACCGTCCTGGAGATCCCGCTGGGCCGCGTCTTCTACACGGTGCTGGTCCTCACCCTGACCCTGCCGTACGAGATCGTGATCGTCCCCCTCTACGAACAGTCCAGGACCATGGGCCTGCTGGGCAGCCAGTGGGCGCTGATCCTTCCGCTCATCGGGCTGAACATGCCGTTCGCGGTGTTCTGGATGCGGGCGCACTTCGCCGGCGTACCGAAGGAGTTGTCCGAGGCGGCGAGCATGGACGGCGCCGGCCCCTGGCGTGCCCTGTTCCACATCCACCTGCCCCTGGCCCGCCCCGCCATCGCCTCCCTGGCGCTGCTGATGTTCCTGTCCACCTGGAACCAGTTCCTGCTGGCCCTGGTGCTGATCGACGACCCCGACAAGCGCACGATGGCGGGCGCGTTGCAGGCGTTCACCACCAAATACAGCACCGACCAGGTCCTGCTGAACGCCGGCGCCCTCCTCATCATGGCCCCCACGATCCTCGTGTTCCTGTTCCTGCAACGCCACTTCGCCAAGGCGCTGCTCCAGGGCTCGGTCAAGGGCTGACCACCACCCCCACCTTTTTCTTCAGACAGTCAGGACCGAGCGCGATATGAGCACATTGAACTCCTCCGACGCCGACTGGTGGCGCTCCGCGGTCATCTACCAGGTCTACATACGCAGCTTCGCCGACGGTGACGGCGACGGCACCGGCGACATCGCCGGCCTCCGCTCCCGCCTGCCGTACCTGGCCTACCTCGGCGTCGACGCGATCTGGATCAACCCGTGGTACCCGTCCCCGCTGGCCGACGGCGGCTACGACGTCTCCGACTACCGCGACATCCACCCCGCCTACGGCACCCTCGACCAGGCCGAGCAGCTGATCACCGAAGCCCACGAGCTCGGCATCCGCGTCATCCTGGACATCGTCCCCAACCACACCTCCGACCAGCACGCCTGGTTCCAGCAGGCACTGGCCGCCCGGCCCGGATCCCCGGAACGGGACCGGTTCGTCTTCCGCGACGGCAAAGGCGAGGACGGCTCCCTGCCCCCCAACGACTGGCATGCGGCCTTCGGCGGCCCCACCTGGACCCGCACCGACGACGGCCAGTGGTACCTCCACCTCTTCGCCCCCGAACAGCCCGACCTCAACTGGGACAACCCCGAGGTCAGAGCCGAGTTCGAGTCGATCCTGCGGTTCTGGTTCGACCTGGGAGTCGACGGCTTCCGCATCGACGTCGCCCACGGAATGATCAAGGACCTGGCCCTCCCCGACCTCGGCCTCACGGAGTTCTCCGTCCTCGCCCGCGAGGGCCAGGAGAACCACCCCCACTGGGACCGCGACGGCATCCACGACATCTTCCGCAGCTGGCGAGCCATCGCGGACGGTTACGAGGACCGCCGCGTGTTCGTCGCCGAGGCCCACGTACGCCCCGGCCGCCTGCCCGACTACCTCCGCCCCGACGAGCTCCACACGGCCTTCAACTTCGACTTCCTCAAGTGCCCCCTGGAGGCGGACAAGTTGAGAACGGTCATCGACCGCACGATCACCGACCTGGCCACCGTCGGCGCCCCCGCCACCTGGGTCCTGTCCAACCACGACGAGACCCGCCACGTCACCCGCTACGGACGTGCCCACACCGGCGTCACCACCCCCATGCGTGACCAGGGCCACCCCACCGACCTCGCTCTCGGCACCCGCCGCGCCCGAGCCGCGGCCCTGCTCATGCTGGCCCTGCCGGGAGGCGCGTACATCTACCAGGGCGAGGAACTGGGCCTCTACGAGGTCGAGGACATCCCGGAAGCCCTCCTCCAGGACCCCACCTGGGAACGCTCCGGCCACACCGTCCGCGGCCGCGACGGCTGCCGCGTCCCCCTCCCCTGGACCGGCGACACCCCACCCTTCGGCTTCAGCACGACCGGAGCCACCCCCTGGCTGCCCCAGCCCGAGGACTGGAAGTCCTACACCGCCGAAGCCAACCAGGCCGACCCCCACTCGATGCTCCGGCTCTACCGCGCCGCCCTGCGCCTGCGCCGTACCCATCCCGGCCTGCGGGGTGACCATTTCCGCTGGCTGGACAGCCCGGACGGCACGCTGCTCTTCGAACGGGGCGACGGCCTGCTCTGTGCGGTCAACCTCTCCGGCCGACCGGTCCCGCCCCCCGACACCTGTACCCCCCTCCTCCCTTCAGGGCCGCTGGGCGCGGGCGGTTTCCTGCCCCCGGACACCACGGTCCTGCTCCAGCGGGACTGAGCCCCATGCGGGGCGGCGAGCACGCTCGGGCTGTGGAAGTACTCCAGCCGCTGGGGTCATGCGTGTCCGCCGAACCTGCTCGCGTGGGTGACGCGCCCGTGATGGCGGTGTCGGTGGATGTCGGGTTCGCGGCGGAGGGCGACGAGAGCCGCGTCGTCGTCGAGGCGTCCGCGGGTGTGGGCGAGCAGGTCGCGCTGGATGTGGTGCAGCAGTGACTCCGGGCCGGCGTCGCTCCACTGGGCGGCCCGGGTCTCGAAGGGGTAGAAGTCTCCGTTGGCGTCGCGGGCTTCGATGACGCCGTCGGTGTAGAGCAGGAGCGTGTCGCCGGGCTCGAAGGTGAGCACATCGATCTTGTATTCCTCCGGCCCGAGCTCGCCGACCCCCAGCGGTGGCGCGGGGTGCAGGCTGGGGACGGTGAGGGCGCTGTTGGGGCTGAGGACCAGGGGCGGGGGGTGCCCGCAGCTGACGATCCGGGTGATGGGGTCGTCGTCGGGGAGTTCCAGCAGCAAAGTGGTGGCGAAACGTTCGCCGGTCTCCTCGGCCGGCTCGAAGTCGGCCAGGTAGCGGGTGACGCTCTGTTCCAGGGCAGCGGCCAGATCGGGCAGGGAGGTGTGCCGGTGGGCGGCTTCGCGGAAGGCTCCGAGCAGGAGGGCGGCCTCGCCGATGGCGGACAGCCCTTTGCCCCGCACATCGCCGATCATGATGCGCACACCGCCGATGACGCGGGTGGCCGCGTAGAGATCACCGCCGATCTGCGCCTCGTCCTCGGCGGCCAGGTACAGGCAGGCGATCCGCAGGGCGCCGATCCGCTCCGGCAGCGGCCACAGCAGGACGTGCTGTGCGGCCTCCGCGACCGACCGCACCTGGGCCAGCTGGCGTCGGTATCTGTCCCGCACCACGCAGAAGAACACGATCATGGCTGACAGCACTGCCAGGGCGAGGATCTGCACCATCACGTTGCGCGAGGACAGCACGCCGAAGTGCCAGCCGATGTACGCCTGCGCCGCCACGGTCAGGAACCCGATCAGCCCGGTCAGCCAGGGACCGGCGAACGAGGCGGTGATCGCGGGGGCGATGACCAGCAGCGGGCCGAGATGGATGTCGGCCGGGACCAATTGGTCCACCATGGTGATCACCACGATGAGCACGATCGGGATCACCAGCAGCACGTGACTCGACTGCCACTGCTGCCGCACACCAGCCAAGCCGTGCCCGGCCTCCACCGTTCCAGATTGCCACTGCCCGAGGCGGCTGACGAACGAAGACCGGAACAGCAGCCGGCTGTCAGGCCGTGGGGGTGGTGATGCGGGCGGCAAGGATGGTGATGTCGTCCTCGGCCGGGGTGGGGGCGAAGCGGTCCATGAGGGTGTCGCACAACTGGTCGAGGTCGTTGTGCGCGCCGGTGAGCAGGCAGACGAGTTCGTCCAGTCGCTCGTCCAGATCGGCCCCGCGGGTTTCGATGAGGCCGTCGGTGTAGAAGACGATGATGCTGCCCGGATCCAGGACGATCTCGGTGGTGGCGAAGGGGATACCGCCGATGCCCAGCGGCGCACCGGCGGGCAGGTCGAGCAGGCGGGCTGTGCCGTCGGGTGTCACGAGGACGGGCGGGGGGTGGCCGGCGCGCCCGAGCCGGCAGCGGCCGGCCGTGCAGTCACAGATCCCGTACAGGCAGGTGGCCAGGAGGGGGCTGTCGAGTTCCTGCAGTGCGTCGTCGAGGTGGTGCAGGAGCTGATCGGGGGGCAGGTCGAGGTGCGTGAAGGCGCGCACGGTGGTGCGCATCTGCCCCATGATCGCGGCGGCCTGGATGCCGTGGCCCATCACGTCGCCGATGACCAGGGCGCCCTTGCCCGGGCCGAGGGTGGCGACGTCGAACCAGTCCCCTCCGACCTCGTGGACGTCGGAGGCGGGCCGGTAGCGGTGGGCGACCTCGATGCCTGCCGGGGGTTTCGGGAGCCTGGGAAGCATGCTGCGCTTCAAGGTGAGCGCGACGTCGTGCTCGCGGTGGTACAGCCGGGCGTTGTCGATGCAGACGGCGGCGTGGGCGGCCAGATCGCCGACGAGCGCGAGGTCGGCGGCGTCGAAGGCGGGCCGGTCGCCGTCCCGCAGGAAGGTGGCGACGCCGAGGACCAGGCCGCGGGCCGTGAGGGGCACCATCATCATCGACGTCACGCCCATGGACCGGAGCTGTTCGGGAATCGAGGAGTAGCGGGCGGCCTGGGCGACGGCACGGGCGTCGATGCGGCGCAGCAGGAAGGGGCGGCGGTCGATGACGGCCTGCGCGTACGGCGCGTTCACGGGGAAGTGCAAGGTGCGGCCGACGGGGGTGAGGATGTCGGCGGCCGGATGACCTCGGGCGGGGGCCTTGCCGATGCGGCGCAGGGTGGCGCCGCCCCACAGGCTGGTCATCGGCTCGGTGACCTCGGTGAGGTCGGCCAGGACGTCGACGGTGACGATGTCGGCGAGGCGGGGCACGGCGATGTCGGCCAGCTCCTGTCCCGTCCGGGCCGCATCGAGGGTGGTGCCGACCCGCAGCGTGGCTTCGTTGAGCAGTGCCAGGCGCTGACGGCCGGCGGCGGCCTCCCGCTCGTTCTTCTCCTGGGCGGTGACATCGATGATCGAGGCGTTGATCCCCAGCGGTTCGCCGTCCGCGTCCTCCAGGCGGAAGTAGGAGCAGGACCACACGCGCTCGTGGTCGGGGTCGGAGGGCGTACGGCCGATGCGGCGGAAGTTCACCACGGGGTCACCGGTGACCAGCACCCGTCGCATCGCCGCTTCCATCTGCTCGCTGTTGACCCCGGGAAGCACCTCCGACGGCCGGTGCCCTATGTGCGCCGCGGCGGGCAGCCCGTTCATCGCCTCCAGGGCGCGATTGACCTGCTGGAACCGCAGCTCGGTGTCGAAGACCGCCAGCCCCACCGGCGAGCGGGCGAACAGCGCGTCCAGCAGGCCGCCGACTTCGCGGGACTGACGTGCTTCACGGGCGTCGGCGGCCAGGAGCAGTACGTCCCACCCCTCGCCGCCCTGTGCTGCCACGGGGCATCCCCACACCTCCATCCCGATGGTGGAGCCGTTCTTGCGCCGCATCGGGAAGTGCCCGGTCACACTGCGTCCGGAGGCGACCGCCTCGTGCACGGCGCGGGCCTCCGGGCGATGGTCGGGGAGGGCGAGGTCGGTGAGGTGACGGCCGATGACCTCACGGGCGGTGTAGCCGAGCAGCTCGGGGGCGGCCTTCGCCCACTGCGTGATCCGTCCGGTGCCGTCGGAGACGATCAAGGCGACGGGCAGCAGATTCCACCATGCCGCGGCCTGCCCGACCGCGGCCATCGGCTCCCCGGCCTGCATAGGATCCGGCATCACGAGTGCTCCAAGCTGCCGCTTTTCCATTATGGACAGGGAACAGGGGATACGGCGGCCGACGGGTCGGGGGATGACTGCCGTGCCTAGGGCATGTGCAGCACCTGCTCGGCCCAGATGGTCTTGCCGGTGCGGGTGTAGCGGGTGCCCCAGCGCTGAGTGAACTGGGCGACCATGAACAGGCCGCGGCCGCCCTCGTCGAACACCCGGGCCCGGCGCAGATGAGGACTGACGCTGCTTCCGTCGCTGACCTCGCAGATCAGCGTCTCGCCCTTGATGAGCCGCAGCCGGATCGGCCCTCCGGCATGCCGCATCGCGTTGGTGACCAGCTCGCTCACCACCAGTTGCGTGACGAACGCGGCCTCCGCCAGTCCCCACAGGGCGATCTGCTCCGCCGCGAGCCGGCGCGCGTCGGCGACGACCGCGGGATTGCCGGGCAGGTCCCAGCTGGCGAGGCGGTCCTCCCCGAACACGCGGGGGCGGGCCAGGAGCAGGGTGACGTCGTCGGCGTGCGGTTCGGGGCACAGGGTGTCCAGGACCGTGTCGCACAGAGCCTCAAGTGTGGTGGCCGGCCGGCCGAGGGCGCTGCACAGGTCGGAGAACCCTTCGTCGACGTCGCGATCCCCGCTGGTGAGGAGACCGTCGGTGAACAAGGCCAGCAGGCCCCCTTCGGGCACGATGACGTCCGCCGACTCGAACGGCAGACTGCCGAGTCCCAGCGGAGGGCCACAGGGCAGGTCGATGACGCTGCTGGTGCCGTCCGGGTGGATCAGCACGGGGGCGGGGTGGCCGGCGCGGGCCAGGGAGCAGGTGCCGGAGACCGGGTCGTAGACGGCGTACAGACAGGTGGCACCGATGTCGCCGGGGATGTCACCGGCGGGCTCGCCACCTTGCTCACCCGCTGTGTGGCTGATGATGTCGTCGAGGTGAGTGAGGAGTTCCTCGGGCGGCAGATCGATGTCGGCGAGGGTACGTACGGCGGTGCGCAGGCGGCCCATGGTCGCAGAGGCGTTGATGCCGTGGCCGACGACGTCCCCGACCACCAGGCCGACTCGTGCTCCGGGCAGGGGAACCACGTCGAACCAGTCACCGCCCGCCTGGGCGCCGCAGCCCGCGGGCAGGTACCGGGCGGCCGTCTCCACCGCGGGGTGCTCGACCGACCCCCGGGGCAGCAGGGCCCGCTGCAGTGCGAGCGCGATGCCGCGTTCCCGCGTGAACCGGCGTGCGTTGTCCAGACAGATCGCGAGCCGGTCGACGAGGTCCTCGCTGATCGCCGTACAGTCCGGGCCGAAGGCGTCTTCGTGCGACGCCTCGTACCTGACGAACAGGGCCACCCCGAGGGGAACGCCCTGGGCGCGGATCGGCACGGCGATGAGGGAGTGGGGGCCGAACGCCTCCGCGAGCGACGCCTGAACGGGATCCTCGGCCAGCCAGCGGATGATCTCCGGATCCTTGGTGCTGTGCCGAATGGCCCGGCCCTCGGCCAGACACCGCGCGAGCGGCGACGACCACGGATGGGTGTGCACGTCCGTAGCGCTGATCATCGCGGCGAGCGCCTGCCCGGCGGCCCACTGGTAGGCCGCCCGGCGCAGGACGGTGACACCCCGGGGCAGGACGGGCGCGGGCAGCTCACCCTGGAAGACAGGCTCCAGAAGGTCCACACTGACGAAGTCGGCGAAGCGAGGGACCGCGAGTTCCGCGAATTCCCGTGCGATTCCCACGAGGTCCAGGCTCGTGCCCACGCGGGTCCTGGCCTCGCTGATCAGGGCGATGCGCTCCCTGGAGTCGTACTGCTGGGAGAAGTCGGAGGCCGCGACGCCCACCGCACGCACCGAGCCGCCCGCGTCCTTGAGCGGGAAGACGTCCATGGCCCAGGCGTGAGCCTTGGCTTCCCCGGGGAGCCTGACGATGGGCTCCGCCGCTTCCGCTTTCCCGGTCCGGGCCACGCGAAGGACCCGCCGCTCCACTTCCTCGATCGCGTTGCCCTGGAGAATCTCGGTCAGGCGCCGGCCGCGGGCCCCCTGCTCGGAAAAGCCCCCCACCCGGAGCATCGGCTGGTTTCCGCGCAGCAGACGTGCGTCGAGGTCGCAAATGGCGACGGCGAGCGGCTGCTGCTCGAATATCCACTGCTGGAGCAGGGCATCCCGGGGTGTGCCCGTCGCGGCCTCGGGCAGGGCCGTCAGCAGGAGCAGGAAGCCGCAGTCCTGATCGGTGTCCTGCAGCGGGCACAGGTGGACCTGCGCGTGCAGCGGGAGGCCGTCGCGGTGCCGCAGCATTCCCTCGGCCGTCAGCAGGTCGTCCACCGGCCTGCCGATGATCTCGACAGGGGCGTATCCGAGCAGTTCCTGCGCGCCCCTGCTCCAGTGGGTGATGCAGCCGTCCCGGTCCAGCACGCCCACCGCGGCGGACGCGTCGAAGCGAGCACCGGTGATGCGGCGAGTGTTCCGCCTGCCCCTGGTGCGCATGGTGGTCTCTGATCTCTTGCCTCGGACAATATCCACAGTGCTCCGGGGCCCACGGGATGGCAAGCGGCGGGCGGGCGCGGTCGACGGGTGACCGTGTGGCGGCTACGGCGGTTGCGAAAACCGCGTGCCGGTCGGCGGAGCACGGTGACAGACACACGGAGCGGAAAAGACTCTGGAGTTCCCCGATCTGCTGCGGCTGATCGACGAGCGGTCGACCGCCTTCGGCGCGGCGATCGCCCACGAAATGACGGTGCACACCTACGACGCCCAGCTCGCCGTGGGCGCCCCGCGGCCGCTGCCGGACGAGGTGGCACTCGACGGGGTCGAGGAGTTCCTGTCCACCTTCTGCACCACGACGGTCGTCCTGCACGAGCCCGCTGCCGTCGACCACCACACCGCCGAGGGCCGCCCCTGGCGCAACTGGCTCTCCGGCGACGGCGCACGGGCCGCCCGCCTGCCCGCACCCGGCACCATGCCCGCTGCCACCTCCGCCACCTCCGCCGACCAGGAGCCGGACGCGGCCGCCGCCTCCGCCCGAGGCACGGCCCATGAGCTGGTCCTCGCCCTCTACTGCCGTATTCCGCTGGACTCGCCGAAACTCGACGGCGACCGGCGTCTCTTCGACCAGCTCGTGGGCTGGGACCCGGAGCGGTAGGGGCGCAGTTGAATCAACGCCCCGGCCCCGCCCCGATTTTGACGTAGTCATGACGCGGCAGCCGCATCCGTTCGGCCCTCGGGGAGTGTCCTTGTCCGTACCGGATGCGAGGGAGGGACTGCCGTGGGAGCCACCGTGGTAGCGGTCGTCGTCGTGGGGTTGCTGGTGCTGCTCGTGCTGAAGAGCGGGATGCGGGTCGTCAACCAGGTGGAGCGCGGGGTGGTGTTCCGGTGGGGGAAGGCGCTGCCGGGGAGCCGGCAGCCCGGGATCACCTTCCTGATCCCGTTCGCCGACCGGATGCGCAAGGTGAACGTGCAGGTCGTGACGATGCCCGTGCCCACGCAGGAGGGCATCACCAGGGACAACGTGTCGGTGAAGGTCGACGCGGTCGTCTACTTCCGGGTGATCGACCCGGTGCGGGCCGCCATCGAGGTGCAGGACTACGTCTTCGCCGTCGGGCAGGTCGCCCAGTCCTCCCTGCGGTCCATCATCGGCAAGAGCGACCTGGACGACCTGCTGAGTGACCGGGAGCGGTTGCACGAAGGGCTCGCCCTGATGATCGACAGCCCCGCCGCCGCGTGGGGCATCCACATCGACCGCGTCGAGATCAAGGACGTCCAGCTGCCCGAGTCGCTGAAGCGGTCCATGTCGCGGCAGGCCGAGGCCGAGCGGGAGCGGCGGGCCCGGGTCATCACCGCCGACGGTGAGTTCCAGGCCGCGCAGCAGCTCGCCAACGCGTCGCGGATCATGGCCGACACGCCCGAGGCCATGCAGCTGCGGCTCCTCCAGACCGTCGTCGAGGTCGCCGCCGAGAAGAACTCCACCCTCGTGATGCCCTTCCCCGTCGAGCTGCTGCGCTACTTCGACCGGGCCGTGCAGAAGATCGACTCCGATCTCAACAGGCCTCCGTCCTCAGCGGCTCCGGCTGCCGGCCCGGCTCAGGAGCACGACGACCGGCCGTAGCCAGCGTCAGCGTCACCAGCACCGAGCCCGCCGCCATCACCGTCATCCCCGCGGCGGGCGAGGTGAACTGGGCCACCGTCCCGGCCAGCGTCGCGCTCACGCCCTGCAGCGTCAGCATCCCCGCCGAGTGCAACCCCAGGGCCTGCCCGGCGAGTTCGTCCGGCGTCAGTTCCATCAGCCGCTCCTGCTGGACCAGGCTCGCACCGAAACCGGCCGACGCGAGCGTCACGCACACCATCGCCAACGGCAGTGGCGGGTGCGCGGCGAACAGCAGGTACGGCGTCGCCAGCAACAGCAGCAGGGGCGTGGCCAGCCGGCGCCGTACCGCGGGCGGCAGTACACGGCCGATCGTCACGTCACCCGCGAACATGCCGAGCGCCCCGCAGGCGAACAGGGTGCCGGCCGCGTGCGGGGCGTACGACACGTAGAGCGACTCGCAGCCGACGACCAGGCCGTTGGGCAGCCACAGGCCCAGATAGGTCAGCCGGCGGGCACGGGACGACCACAGCAGGGCGTTGATCCGGCGGGTCGCCGCCGCGGAGGGGCGGCCCGCGGTGCGCGGCGGGCGGGCGGACAGGCCCAGGCGCAGTACCAGCGCCGCCGACAAATACAGGGCCGCCGACAGCAGGAGGCAGACCCGTGGGGACAGCGCGGCGAGCAGGGCACCGCCGGTGGCGAAGCCGGCGACCTGCATGAGCCCGTTCACCATGTTGAACAGCGAACGCCCCGGCAGATAGCCGTCCTTGGTCAGGATCTCGTTCAGCAGGCCCCAGCGGACCCCGCCGCCGAGCGATGCCACGAGGCCCAGGACGAGGACGACGGCGAAGACCGCGGCCACCGGCAGGCCGGGCAGCGCCTGCACCGCCGTACCGGCCGCGAAGGCCAGCGCGATCGCGGACAGGGCCGTACGCGGCGGCAGCCGGTCGGCACCGGAGAGCAGGACCGTCGCGCCCAGCACCTGCGCGAGGGACGGGCCGAACATGCTCACCGCCGACAGCAGCGGGGAGCCGGTGGCCCGGTACACGAGCGTGCCGAGGGCCAGTCCACCGACGGTCTGCGCGGCGGTCTGCGCGGCCGTGGCGAGGAAGAGCGGGGTGAACTCCGGGGTGCGGAACAGCGAGCGGTAGGAGGGCATGGCCTGGAGTCTCCGGCGGGCCGGGCCGGTGCCGTTACTGTTTCGCCGAGGCGCGAAAGGTCGTACGGCCGTGAGGGGGTACCCGGGGTGGGTTGGTGGCAGCTGAACGCGGACACGCTCGCCCTCAGCCGGTTCGTCGTCTCGCCGCTCGCCGAGACCTTCGCGTCCCTGAAGCTGCTGCACGCCGGTGACGCGGCGCATCCCGGTGAGCAGGCGTGGCTGAGCCGCCATCTGCCCGGCTACCGGGAGCTGTTGGCGGCGGACCCGGTGACCGGGCTGCTGGTACGGGCCGGGCTCGGCCGGGACTGGATCGCCGACTTCCTGACGCCCACCCCGCGCGGCGACGAGCCGTTCGCCGACGAGGTCGCCCGGGTCCGCGCGACCGCCCCCGACGCGGCCCGCGCCCATCTGCGCACCGCCCTCGCCGGTCCGCTCCCCGCGACGCTGGACCGGGACGATCTGCCCGAGCGGGCGGCCGTACTGCTGGAGTGGGTGTGGGAGGAGACGGTACAGCCGTACTGGGAGCGGCGTCGGCGCGTGCTGGAGGCGGACGTGGTCGCGCGAACGGCGCAGGTGAGCCGGGGCGGCTGGGTGAGCGTCCTGGACGCCCTGCGGCCGGGCCGGACGCGCTGGCTCGGCGAGAACCGCCTCCAGATCAATCTGCACGAGTACCCGCCCCGCGAGATCTCCGGCGCCGAGCTGCTGTTCGTGCCGGTGACCGTGCAGCGGGCGGGGTGGGTGGCCTGGGAGGACGGGATCCGCTACGCGGCGGTCTACCCGTGCGCCGGCGTCCTCGCCGACCCCGGCGACCGAGTCGTCCCGGCCGGCCTCGGCGCGCTGCTGGGCCCGTCCCGCGCCGCGGTCCTGATCCTCCTCGGCTCCCCTCTGAGCACGACCCAGCTGACGGCACTGACGGGACAGGGCCTGGGCTCGGTGGGCCGCCATCTGAAGGTGCTGCGGGAGGCAGGCCTGGTGGAGCGCCGACGGGCGGGGCGCTCGGTGCTGTACGGGCGGACGGCGGCGGGAGATGTCCTGATGGAGGCGGCGGGTGGCCGGGCCGTCATCCCGCCCGCCTAGTATCCGGGCATGACGACTGCTGACCACAGCCCCCTGAATGTCGAGATCGACGCCCTCACCGGCGGCCCCGCCGACCTGTCGCGGTACGCCGGCCAGGCCGTCCTCATCGTGAACGTGGCCTCCAAGTGCGGCCTCACCCCCCAGTACACGGGACTGGAGAAGCTCCAGGAGCGTTACGCGGCGCAGGGCTTCACCGTTCTCGGCGTGCCCTGCAACCAGTTCCTCGGGCAGGAGCCCGGCAGCGCCGAGGAGATCGCGGAGTTCTGCTCGGCGACGTACGGCGTGACCTTCCCGCTGACCGAGAAGGTGGAGGTGAACGGCGAGGGCCGGCACCCGCTGTACGAGCGGCTCGTCGAGTTCGCGGACGCCGAGGGGCACAGCGGGGACATCCGCTGGAACTTCGAGAAGTTCCTGATCGGCCGCGACGGCACCGTCGTCGCCCGCTTCTCGCCGCAGACCGAGCCGGAGTCCGACGCGGTCGTGACGGCCATCGAGGCCCAGCTGGGCTAAGGCCTGCCCGGCGGATCAGGTCGGAGGAAATGCGCGGCTCCATCCGGCCGACGCGTCTCCGACAGGATCCGCCGGACAGGCCCTAGCGGGTTGACCTTGCCCCTGGGGCAAGGGCGAGCGTCCCGGTCACCGGGCGAACGGCGTCCGGTGACGGAGGATGCCGGTATGGACGACGACCTGCTCACCATCGGCGCGTTCGCCGCCCGGGCCCGCCTGTCGGCCAAGGCTCTGCGGCTGTACGACCGGCTCGGCCTGCTGGCCCCGGCCCATGTCGACGAGGCCAGCGGCTACCGCTACTACCGCGCCGACCAGGTCGAACGCGCCCGTCTGGTGGCCCTGCTGCGCCAGCTGGACATGCCGCTCGCCCGGATCGCCGACGTGGTCGGGGCGGAGGGCGGCGACGAGGCCGCCGAGCGGCTGGGCGCCTATTGGGCGGACGTGGAGCACCGGGTGGCCGGGCAGCGGACGCTCGCCGAGTACCTCCGTGGACGGCTGTCGGGGAGGAGCTCCGAGATGTACGGGAAGTTCGTGGTGGAGACGGTGGACGTACCGGCGCAGCTGGTGATCACCGAGTCGCGGCACACACTGGCGGACGAGCTGCCGACGTGGATCGGCGGGTCGCTGGAGCGGCTGACGAGCGGCGCGCGGGAGTGCGGCGGTGTGACCGGGGCGCCGTTCGTGGTCTACCACGCCGAGGTCTCGATGGAGAGCGACGGGCCGGCCGAGGCCTGCGTGCCGGTGGCCGACGAGGCGGCGGCGCGGGCCTGGGCCGAGCGGGCCGGGCGGGCCTGGGAGACCAGGGTGCGCAGGGAGCCGGCGGCGCGGCTGGCCTTCACCCGGATCACCAAGGCGCAGGTCGCGCATCCGCAGATCCTGGCCGCCTTCGAGGCGGTGGAGCAGTGGATGAGCGGGCGAGGGCTGACGGCGGCCGGGCCGTGCCGGGAGATCTACTTCGCCGACTGGGACGCGGCGGGGCCGCAGGACCCGGTGTGTGACATCGCCTTCCCGGTCCTCCCCTAGGCCCTGTCGGCTGTCACTGGACAGCACCGAGCCCTCTCGGCAAGGACGGCGACCGGTCGAGAGGGCTCTTGGGGAGGTGGTGCTGTGCAGTTGTGTTCGTCGGTGGGCTCTATGGACAAGGGTCAGGGAGAGCCCCCTAGGCCTTGACCGAGGCCACGAAGGCGTTCCAGGCGTCGGTGGGGAAGGCCAGGACCGGGCCCTCGACGTTCTTCGAGTCGCGGACCGCGAGTGCGGCGTCGGCGGGCAGCTTGACCTCCACGCAGGCGCCGTTGCCCGCCGAGTAGGAGGACTTCATCCACGTCTCCGAAGCGCCCTGAATCAGTGCCATGTCCACTCCTGTTGCGAGTTGCAGTTGCGAGTTGCGGTGATGCGGTGGTGCGTTTTCACGCCAACCTTCTCGGCTGATTGGCGTGATCGACGCTACCGGGCAACTGACCCCGCTGGAGTAGTCGTTCACTCGACCGGATGGCATATTCCAGGCGAGCCTTCCATTGGAGTGGACCACGGTGTACGATCCGGCGCCTTCCGTCTCTACGACGTGGCGACGGCTCAGTCCGCGTACGTCTTCGCCACGTCCGCAATGTATTGCCGGGATTGCTCCACATTGAGGGACTGTGCCCGCAAGTGCTCGTACATCACGGCGTACTTCTGCACGTCCGGCGCCTTCTCCAGGTACAGGTCGCTGGTGACGCCCTCCAGGTAGACCACGCTGGAGTCGGCCGCGTCGGTGAACTCCAGGATCGCGTACTGCCCGTTGAGCCCCGGATGCGCGCCCACCTCGAACGGCAGCACCTGCACGGTGACATGGGGCAGCTGGGACATCTCGATCAGATGCTCCAGCTGCTCACGCATCACCAGCTTGCCGCCGACGACGCGCTTCAGTGCCGCCTCGTCGAGCACCACCCACAGCCGAAGCGGGTTGTTCTCGGCGGTGATACGTTCCTGTCGGCGCATCCGCACCTGCACGCGCTTCTCGATGTCGGCCGGCGAGGTCTCCGGCAACGCGCCCTGGACGAGGGCCTCCGCGTAGGCGCGGGTCTGCAACAGACCGGTCACCAGTTGGGGTTCGTACACCCGCAGCGACTCGGCGTCGGTCTCCAGGCCGATGTAGACGCTGTACGGGATGTCCCCGAACGTGTGCCACCATCCCTGCTGCCGGGAATCCCGGGCCATCTCCATCAGCGAGTCGACGATCCGCTGGTCCTCGACCTCGTACACCCCGCACAGGTCACGCACATCGCGCTGACTGATGCTTCTCCGGCCGTTCTCCAGCCGGCTGATCTTCGACTGCGAAACGAGCAGCCGCTCCGCAACTTCCTCGGCCGTCATGCCCTTGAGCTCGCGGAGCCTGCGCAGCTCCTGGCCCAGCCGGCGTCGCCTGACGGTGGGATTGACATTGGACGCCACGGGACGTGCACCTCCGGCTGCCTGCCTGTTTCCTTAACACTTTCCGTATCTGCTGCTGAGCAGACTGCCACCAAGGTGCTTTCTACCGCTGGGAAACGAAGGATATGCGGCGCGTGCACGTCAGTTCGCCACCGTCCGCCACCCGTTGGGGTGCCGCGGCCGGCGGCATGGACGCAGTCGAGCGGGACGGCGAGACCACGAAGATCTCACCGCCCCGCTCTGACCAGCGGCTCCCGAACCGGGTCTGGGGGACCGGAGTTACGGCTCGTACGGCTCACAGTGCCCGTACGGCCGGTACGGCCCGGTACAGCTCAGTGGACCACGGCACGTGCCATGGAACCGTGGCGCGGCTGCATCGGAACCCCACGAGCGGGTTCCGCCGCGGTCCTGGCACCGGCCGCACCCTGCCGTGCGGCGGTGGCGGCAGGTCCGCGGCGCGGCTGTGCGACCGCACCGTTCTGCACGTCCATCACGGCGTGCGCGACGAGCCCGCCCATCGGATCGTGCCGGATCAAGTCCCGCAGCCGGGAACGGGAGGAGCGTCCCTCGTTGCCCGGATACAGGTGCTTGCCCAGTCCGACGGCGTGCGCCAGGGCGGCGAGCGCCGCGGTCCGCGGGTCCGGCGGTACGCCGGTGCGGATCGCGGAGTCCAGCCGGGCCCTGATCTCCCGGCTGATGGCGGTGTCCGTCGCCTGGTAGCGCGTCGTCGGCAGCACCCCGCACATCTGGCCCGGTACGGCGGCGACCATGCCGCACCGCTCCAGATGCGAGAGATACGTCTGACGGAGCCCCAGCCGGGGCCCGCCGATCCAATGGACGGCACGCACGGGAGCGCCACGCCTTCGCAGCAACTCCAACGCGCAGTCCAATGTCGGATCTCCAGTCGGCCGTGGGGCTACCACGGCGATACGATCCCCGTCTGGGGCTATCCGTCCGGCCAGCGCCAGCTCCACTAGCTGTGCACCGGCCAGACCGAGGTCGAGCGACTGCGGCTGCGCGGTGGTACCCGTGGCCGGGTCCAACGCCAGCAGCAGAAGCTCCTCCGGAAGTGTTCTGCGGCTCCTGCCCATCCATGCCTCCCCGCGTGGATGAATGACAGGGTGACCCCTCTCACATTGGTCTGTCGAGGGTGCGTGACCGGTTCGTGAGGGAACCGGTAGGTATGTCGTTCTCGTCTAGCCCAGGGGCCAAGCCCTCACACAGGACACTGGTACATGGTTCGGACAGAGCGCGCGGATGAACGTGCGGCGCAGGAGGAGGCATCGGTGGCGGGCGAGTCCCCCGACAGGTCGAAGCAGCGCGAGTCGTCGGCGGAACCGACGCCGGGGAGCGGGGGTTCGGTTCCCGAGGCCCGCGATCCGCGTCTCGCGGTCTCCAGGGAAAAGGATTCCGCGGATGCCGGTGGGGTGGACACGGCGACGAAGGTCCTGACGGTCCCGGCCACCGCCAAGGCCGAGGCCGAGTCCGAGGATGCCGCTCTGCAGGAAGCGGTGTCGGCCTGGGTACGGGACGCTGACGCGCCCGAGGCCGACGCCGGGGCCGGAACGGTTGCGGCCGCGAAGCCAGCGGCCGACCCGGCCGAGGAGAACACCGGGGACGCGACGACCGAATCCGACGGTGCCACTGAGGCGGACACCGCCACGGAGGCTACGGCGACCACAGCCGAGGAGACCGCCGACGAGGAGGAGAAGGCCGACGCCAAGGCTGACGCGCGCGAGAAGGCCGAGGCTGACGCGGACGCCGAGCCTGACACGGAAGAGGACGAGGCTGAGGCGAAGTCCGAGCGGACCGAGGGCGACGACGGCGCAGCCGAGGCGTCCGAACAGAGCGACAAGCCGGCAGGCGACAAGCCGGAAGCCGCCGACGGTGAGGACGCCCCACAGGGGCCACCCGCAGGCAACGACGAGACCCGCACGGGTGGCGCGGGTGGGAACACGGACGCCGAAGACGAAGCCGAGGCGAACGCCCCCGACGCGCCGCAGGCAACCCGTGCGGGTGGGAACGCGGACGCCGAAGGCGAAGCCGAGGCCAAGACCCCCGACGCCGACGCCGACGCGCCGCAGGCCATCGATCAGCCGACCGCCGTTTTCAAGGCCCCCCGCAAGCAGCCCGAGGTCGACCAGCCGACGACCATGCTCAAACTCGGCTCCGACCCCGAGCGGACCAGCAAGTTCGTCGCGCTGAAGCCGGATCTGCCGGATCTGAAGGGACCGAAGGAGCCGAAGGGACCGAAGGAGCCGAAGGCCGACGTCACCACGCCCGTCCCCCAGGTCGGCCCCGAGCGCACCACTCAGCAGCCGCTCCCGCCCAAGCCCCCGCTGGACCTGCTGGCGGAGCTGACGAACACGCCGCCGCCCCCGGAGACCCCGGTCCGTACGCTCGTGCGCCGGGTCAAGATCTGGACCCCGCTGGTGCTGCTGCTGGCGATCGTCTTCGTCGTCGTACAGGCGCTGCGCCCGCTGCCGTCCCCCGCCCTCGCGCTCACCGCCAAGGGCAGCTACACCTTCCAGGGCGGCCAGGTGAACCTGCCCTGGCCGAGCGAGGGCCAGGGCTGGATGGACGGTGACGGCATCGGCACGATGGGCCACTTCGGCAAGCAGACGCCGGTGGCGATCGGCTCGGTCGCCAAGACCATGACCGCGTACATCATCCTGCGCGACCACCCGCTGAAGCCGGGCGAAGAAGGCCCGAAGATCAAGGTGGACGCGCAGGCGCAGAAGGAGGGCGGCTACGACAAGAGCGGCGGCGAGTCCACCCTCAACACCGTCAAGGCCGGCGACTACCTCACCGAGAAGCAGGCCCTGTCGGCCGTCATGATCCCCTCCGCCAACAACATCGCCCGGCTGCTCGCGCGCTGGGACGCGGGCTCGGAGGCGGCGTTCGTGAAGAAGATGAACGCCACCGCCACGGAGCTGGGGATGACGAACACGACGTACACCGACCCCTCGGGGCTGACGGCGTCCACCGTCTCCACGGCCGAGGACCAGGTGAAGCTCGGTCGCGCGGTCGTGCGGGTCCCCGCCCTGGTCGCCATCACCAGCGCGGCGAGCTGGACGGACCCCTCCGGCCGCAACTGGCCCAACGTGAACGAGCTGCCGTACCTCATCGGCGCGATCGGCATCAAGACCGGCAGCACCACCGCGGCCGGCGGCAACCTGCTCTTCGCCTCCCGCAAGACGGTCGGCGGGCAGACGGTGACGATCGTCGGCGCGATCCTGGGTCAGCACAAGCCGTCGATCATCGAAACGGTCAACGCGGTCAGCAAGACCGCGCTGCTCGCCGCCCAGGACGCGCTGACCTCGGCGAAGATCCTCAAGAAGGGTGACGTGGTCGGCTACGTGGACGACCAGCTCGGCGGGCACACCCCGGTCGTGGTCACCAAGGACGTCTCCGCGGTCGGCTGGTCCGGTCTGGAGGTGAAGCTGTCCTTCACCTCCGCCACCGTGCCGAACACCGCGAAGGCGGGCACCACCGTGGCCAAGCTCACGGTGGGTGACGGCTCGGGCGGAGCGGTGGAGATCCCCGTCGCCCTGCAGAAGGATCTGACCGAGCCCGGTTTCGGCGCGAAGCTCACCCGTCTGGGCTGACCTCACCCCCTCGCCCGGCCCCACGCACCCCGCTACGGCGCCCCACCCGGGAGCCCCGTGGCGGGGTGCGTGCTAGCGTCACGAATCGGGGCAGGTCGCCGGTCACGGGACAGGGCGGCGAACTGGACGAGAAGCGGCCGGGAACACCGAGGAACCCTCGGGGGAACGCGGCCGAGAACAGAAGACGGGACACGGGGAGTGCCTTCAGGTGGCCACAGCGGAGCCGACACGCGCCGACGACGCCGATCCGGGCCCGGGAACCGCCCCGGGAGCCGGGCCGGGGTCCGGCCCGCGAATACGCCTGTCCAAGGCTGACCCGAACGGCCCTACGAGCCCCACCGGCCGGGTCGCGCGTCTCCTCGTCGCCCTCGAACCCCTGCGGCAGCGCATGCTCCGGCACCCCGTGCTGTCGGTCACCGCGCTCGCGGGTGTCCTGCACATCGTCTGGTTCTTCACGTTCGCGAACAGTGGTGGCGATCTCGCGGCGCAGGACGCCTGGGCGGAGTTCGTCGGCCGGCACCCGGACTCGGCGTACAACCTCGCCTGGTACGGCGGCATGCACCCGGTGTCGTACAGCGTCGTCTCGCCGTATCTGATGGCCGTCCTCGGTGTCCGTACGACGATGATGATCGCCGGGACCGTGTCGGCGGGCCTGCTGACCCTGGTCCTGATCCGCAGCCGGGTGGTGAAGAACCCGCTGTGGGCCTCGCTCGCCGGGGTCGTCGCGTTCCTCGCCAACGCGGTGTCGGGCCGGGTGACCTTCGGGCTCGGCACGATGTTCGCGCTCGGCGCGGTCGCGGCCGTGTTCTGCTGGCCGCGCAAGTGGCGGCACAAACGCTGGGCGAAGGCCGCGGTGGCCGCCCCGCTGGCCGGGCTGTCCACCATGGCCTCGCCGGTCTCGGGGCTGTTCGTCGGTTTCGTCGCGGTCGCGCTGTTCCTGCAGAAGCGGCGGCCGGGCGCGTGGGCGCTGGGGCTCGCCCCGACGGCGGTGGTCGCCGCGTCGTACTTCCTCTTCCCCTTCTCCGGCACCCAGCCGATGACGTTCGGCTCGGTGGTCATGCCGCTGCTGTACGGCCTGTTGTGCCTGTTCCTGGTGCCGAAGCAGTGGAGGACCGTACGGCTGACGGCCGGCGTCTACAGCCTCTCCGTGGTGCTGG
Organism: Streptomyces camelliae; assembly: GCF_027625935.1. Classification (NCBI taxonomy): domain Bacteria; kingdom Bacillati; phylum Actinomycetota; class Actinomycetes; order Kitasatosporales; family Streptomycetaceae; genus Streptomyces; species Streptomyces camelliae. Next base: position 5,250,634 of record NZ_CP115300.1, on the reverse strand, counting down.
TGTGGCTGATCAGCTCGCAGATCGGGTCGAACATCTCGCGGCTGCCGATGCTGATCGGGGGTGCCACGCTGATCGCGGCGCTGCCGTTCCAGGTGCCGAAGTCGCGCAAGTGGTATCTGACCGTGCTGGCGTTCCTGGGCTTCCTCGGCTGGATCGGCTTCAAGTCGGTCGACGACATCATCCACACGACCCCGGCCGCGTCCTGGGCGCGGGAGCTGGCGCCGCTGGTGAACCAGCTGCAGAAGGTCGGCGCCGAGAAGGGCCGGGTGGAGGTCGTCCCGGCACGTTCGCACCGCGAGGCGTCCGCGCTCGCGCCGTACGTCAACCTGGCGCGGGGCTGGAACCGGCAGGCCGACATGGAGCGCAATCCGCTCTTCTACGACGACACGCTCAACTCGGCGAACTATCACGAGTGGCTCCAGCGGTGGGCCGTGCACTTCGTGGTGCTGCCGAAGGACAACCCGGACGGGGACGGCGGCGAGCGGGAGCGCGCGCTGCTGCAGCGTGGGATGCCGTATCTGACGCAGATCTGGGGCGACGCCAACTGGCAGCTGTTCAAGGTGACGGATCCGGCGCCGCTCGCCGAGCCGAACGCGGTGGTGGACCGGGCCGAGCAAGGCGAGATGACGCTGGAGGTGCGCAGGGCCGGGCGGATCCTGATCAAGATCCCGTACTCGCCGTGGCTGAGCATCGTCGACGCGCACGGCAAGAGCGTGAAGCCCCCGCAGGAGACGGAGGCCTCCAAGCACCGGCCCGAGGGCACACCGAAGTCGTACACCAACGTCAACGGGTGTCTGATGGAGACACCGCAGGACGCCAAGGGCGACAAATGGACGATGCTGCTGGCACCGAAGGCGGGGACCTACCGGCTGGCGGCGCCGTACCAGCTGCCCCGGGGTACGCCGTGTCCGGACGAGCTCAAGACGCGGTGACGTTCAGCGGAGCGGCTCAGCGGTGACGTTCAGCGGAGCCGGTCGACGTACCGGTCCGTGCCCGGCACCGTCGGGATGAAGGGGGCCATGAGCTCGACCCGGCCCAGGCCCGACTCGGTCACCTGGTCGTCCAGCCCCCTGAAATGCTCCGCCCAGCACTCCCCCGGCTCGGCCTCCAGGAACCACAGGAGGGTCAGGCGGGTGTCCGTGCCCTCGACCTGCTTGACGTAGGTCATGCGGTCGCCGGGCAGGGGGGTGGGGCGGAAGAGCGTCACCATCGCGGCCGGGGAGCCGGCGAGGCGGCGCGGGAGGTGACGGGTGCGCAGCCACTCCAGGAGCCGCGGGCGCTGCTCGGGCTCATGGGCGTCGACGACCTCCAGGACCAGGCCGGCGTAGGGATGGTCGAGGGCGTGGAAGTCCCGCGGTCCGGCGGCGCCGTCGCGGTAGACCGTCGTCTCGTGGTCCTGGAAGGCCGTGAACACGTGGGTGCGGTCGTGGTAGACGCGGGCGTCACGGTTGAGGCGCTTGTTGATGGCGACGGTCCACCTCATGTGGTCGTCGTAGCGGCCGGCGGTGATCCAGTACGTGGAGAGGTAGCAGCCGGCGGTGACGGGCTGGGCGATCGCCGACTTCTCGGGGTAGCGGAGCAGTTGCAGCTCCCGTGTCGCCACCCAGCGCCGTCCCGCGTACATCCAGGGCATGGCCATCGCGCCGGCGTAGTAGTGGTCGTCCTCGTACCAGCGGTTGTAAGCGTACTCGTGCCCAGGGCGCGGCTCGACCATGGTGATCAGGGCGTGGCCGGGGCGGACGCCGTAGGGGCCCAGGGCTGCCAGTTCGGCGTACACCTCACTGCGGGTCTCTTCGCTCATGCGGTTCCCCTTTCCTGCCGTGGCCCATACTCTGACGCTCCGTCAGATAAAGCGCCAGACCGCGGGAGGCACCGATGTCCCTGCTCGCAGGCAAGACAGTGGTCGTATCGGGAGTCGGCGCCGGGCTGGGTCATCAGGTCGCCGCGGCCGTCGTACGGGACGGCGGGAACGCCGTCCTGGGCGCGCGCACCGGGGCGAACCTCGCCAAGAGCGCGGCGGAGATCGATCCGGCCGGCGCGCACACGGCGTACCGGGCCACGGACATCACCGACGAGGGGCAGTGCGCGGCGCTGGCCGCGCTGGCGCGGGAGCGGTTCGGCGGGATCGACGCGGTGGTGCACGTGGCCGCCTGGGACTCCTACTTCGGCGGGGTCGAGGACGCGGACTTCGCGACCTGGCAGTCGGTCATCGACGTGAACCTGCTCGGGACACTGCGGATGACGCGCGCGTGCCTGCCGGCGCTGCGGGCGGGCGGGGGCGGGTCCGTCGTCTTCATCGGGACCCAGTCGGCGGTCGCGGCGCCCTCGCAGGTGCGGCAGGCGGCGTACGCCGCGTCGAAGGGGGCGCTGACGAGCGCGATGTACTCGCTGGCACGAGAGCTCGGGCCGCACCGGATCCGGGTCAACACCGTGCTGCCGGGCTGGATGTGGGGGCCGCCGGTGCAGGCGTACGTACGGTTCACCGCGCAGACGGAGGGGGTGCCGGAGGCGGAGGTGCTGGGGCGGCTGACCGAGCGGATGGCACTGCCGGACCTGGCGACGGACGGGGATGTGGCGGACGCGGTGGCATTCCTGGCCTCGGACCGGGCGCGGGCGATCACGGGGCAGTCGCTGCTGGTCAACGCGGGGGAGCTGATGCGATAGCGGGTCACGTCGCGTCCATATCGCTGTCCACATCGCAGGTCGTCTCGCAGTTCATGTCACTGAACGATGGTCACCAAGCAGAACGATTTTACCGTGACTTGACCCGCCGCTTGCTTGTCGTGTCCATGCGATCACACCCACGATCGAGCCCATGAACAGTCTCGACTGGGCCGTGCTCATCGGCTACTTCGGTGTGATGGTCGCGATCGGCGTCTGGTCACACAAGCGCGTGGACAACGTCTCCGACTTCTTCACGGCCGGCGGCAAGATGCCCTGGTGGCTGTCCGGCATCTCGCACCACATGTCGGGCTACAGCGCGGTCATGTTCACCGGGTACGCGGGTATCGCCTACACCTACGGGGTCACCTCCTTCGTCACCTGGTCCTTCCCCATCGCGCTGGGCATCGCCATCGGGTCGAAGCTGTTCGCACCGCGCATCAACCGGCTGCGCTCCCGGCTCCATGTGGCCTCCCCGCTGGAGTACCTGAAGAACCGTTACAACCTCCGCACCCAGCAGGCGCTCGCCTGGTCCGGCATGCTGCTGAAGATCGTGGACGTGGGCGCCAAGTGGGCGGCCATCGCCACCCTGCTGTCGGTGTTCACCGGGGTCTCCCTGAACCAGGGCATCCTCATCACCGGCGCGATCACGGCCGTGTACTGCACGATCGGCGGCCTGTGGGCGGACGCGCTGACCGAACTCGGCCAGTTCGTGATCCAGTTGCTGGCCGGTGTCTCCATGTTCGTGGCGGTCGTCCTGAAACTGAACGACAAGCACATCGGCTTCTTCGACGCCTGGAACCAGCCGGCCCTGCACGGCCACGGCAAGCCGCTCGTCGGCCCCTACAGCACGGTCTTCCTCCTGGCCTTCCTCTTCATCAAGCTCTTCGAGTACAACGGCGGCATGCTCAACCAGGCCCAGCGCTACATGGCCACGGGCAGCGCGTACGAGGCCGAGCGCGGCGCCCGGCTGTCGGCGGCCCTGTGGCTGATCTGGCCGGTGGTCCTGTTCTTCCCGATGTGGATGTCCCCGCTCCTGGTCCACGCCCAGAAGCCGGACGGCTCCGACTCCTACGGCCTGATGACCGAACAGCTCCTGCCGCACGGACTGTTGGGCCTGGTCATCGTCGGCTTCTTCTCCCACACCATGGCGATGTGCTCCTCCGACGCCAACGCCATCGCGGCGGTCTTCACCCGTGACGTGGCGCCGGTGCTGTCGCAGCGGGCGCGGGCGTGGTCGGAGCGGACGGGTCTGATCGCGGCCCGGGTGACGACGGTGGTCTTCCTCGGTCTGTCGATGGCGGTGGCGACGCAGGTCAACTCCCCCGCGTTCAAGGACATCATCACGGTCGTCATCAAGTGGGTGGCCGGCCTGATGGGCCCGATCGCCATCCCGATGATGCTGGGCCTGCTCCGCCCCTTCCGCCGCTCCGGCCCCACCGCGGCCCTCACCAGCTGGGCGGCCGGCCTGCTCGCCTTCTGGCTGGTCAACTACCCCATCAACTGGAACGTCTCCGGCGGAGTCCCCCTCCAGTACCAGGTCTCGGTCCCACTGGCGGTGTCGTTGGTCCTGTACATCGCCATCGGCTACGTGAAGCCCGAGGACACCCCGGAGCGCCTCGCGGTCATCGAGAAGGTCAACTCGGACGGGGGCGGAGTGGCGGCGGTGCCGGTGCCCGCGGTCGCCGGGGACGACGTGATCGGGGCACCGGCGGCGGACTAGGCGTGTCGGGCCCGAGGGTGGGACGAGAGCTGGGAACGGAACTCGATCTCCTGGTTCCGCTTCCCAATGTATCGGCGTGAGGACACCGAGTGACCGACGGAGCCGGACGAACCCTCTTCCGTGTGTACGAAGCCGAGTAAACCCCTTTGCCCGCCAGGGAATTGGGACGACTACCGCGGATACCGCGCCAGCCACCCCGGCGACGACCCCGCCGGGCCGTGCAGGGCCGGGCCCTGGGTCATCTCCATCGCGAAGTCGTCGGCCAGTTCCAGGAGGGTCGGGCGGCCCTCCAGTTCGGTCAGCCAGGCCGGCGGGAGGGCCGTTTCGCCGTGGAGGGCGCCGAGCAGACCGCCGGTCAGGGCGCCCGCCGCCGCCGAGGGCCCGCCCTGGTTCACCGCCAGACACAGCCCGTGCCGCACGTCCTCCCCCACCAGCGCGCAGTACACCGACGCCGCCAGCAGCCCGTCCGCCGTACCGTCCCCGGCCAGCTCCTCCACCCGCGTCGGGCTCGGGATGCCCTGGCGTACGGCACCCAGGGCGTGCTGAAGGGCGTCCGCGACGGGCTGGTACCCGGGGCGGGCGGAGAGCAGGCCGAGGGCGCGCTGGACGGCGCCGTCGAGGCTCTCACCCCGGGCCAGCGCGTGCACGATCACGGCGTACGCGCCCGCCGACAGGTAGGCGATCGGGTGCCCGTGGCTCTGCGCCGCGCACTCCACCGCCAGCTGCGCGACGAGCTGCGGCTCCCAGCCGACCAGCAGCCCGAACGGCGCCGAGCGCGCGACCGCCTCCGGCCCCAGCTCGCCTGGGCTCTTGGGCGTCTCCAGCGTGCCCATCGTCTCGTCGCCGAACCCGATGAGCAGGGCCCGGCTGGGCTCCCGGCGGGCGTACAGCCACTCCTCGCGCGCCAGCCAGCCGTCGTCCTTACGGCGCTCGTCGGGCCCCCAGTCCCGCTGGGTCGCCGCCCAGCGCAGATACGCCCGGTGCACGTCGGTCGGCGGATGCCAGGCGCCGGTGTCCCGGCGTACCTGGGCACGTATCAGCCCGTCCACCGTGAAGAGGGTGAGCTGGGTGTGGTGCGTGACCGTGCCGCGCCGGCCGTGCCCGAAGGCGAGGTCCAGCAGGCCCTCGGGGCCGTAGGCGGCCCGGATCTCCTCCAGGGACAGCGGATCGGCGGGCCCGCCCAGCGCGTCGCCCACGGCCACCCCGAGCAGGGTGCCGCGCACCCTGCTACGGAAGTCCTGCTGCTCGGCTCGTCCCCAGACGGCACCGGATGTCGTACCCACCGAGACCTCCTCACGGCACCGTCCGCCCGTACGACGCTAGGCACTGTAATCGACGGGGAACGTTCCGTTCACGGGGGCAAACCCGCCCCCATGGGTCATTCCCGCCCAGCCACCAGCGCTTCGACGCCGTCGAGGATCCGGTCCAGCCCGAAGTCGAGCGGATCGATACCGGCCGGGTCGAAGACACCTTCCGCGATCGCCTTGGTGAGGGCCGGGAAGCGGTCGGCGTGCCGGGCGAGCAGTTCGCCGCTGAGCCGGTCCCACTCCGCGTCCTCCTCGGCGTCGTAGTCGCCGCGCTGCTGGGCGAGGTTGCGGACGAGTCCGATGAGCAGCAGGAAGACCTGGTGACGCTGGGCCGCGCCGAGGCCCGTGGGCTCCAGGGCGGCGAGCGCGGTGTCCAGCCAGCGCAGCTCACAGGGGCCCATGAGCCGGCGGCGCATCGCGATGGCGCCGAGCAGCCAGGGGTGAGCGGCATAGACGTGCGCGCACTGCCGGGTCCACGCCCGTACGGCCGACCGCCAGTCCCCGTCCCGGACCCCCGCGAGCTCCGGGGCGTCGGCCAGCACGGACTCCACCATCAGCGCGACGAGTTCGGTCTTGCCGGGGACGTACCGGTACAGGGCCATCGCGGAGACACCGAAGCCGGCCGCCACCCTGCTCATGGAGACGGCGTCCAGCCCTTCCGCGTCGGCGAGTTCGGCGGCGGCCGCGGCGATGCGCTCCGGCGACAGCTTCGGCTTGGGCCCGCGCGTGGGCTTCTCCTGCTCGCCCCACAGCAGCGCGAGGGTCGTTCGCGGATCGCGGGGCCCGTCCTGCTGCTCCTTGTTCCGTCCGGCGTTCCGTCCGGCGTTCCGTCCGGTCACGAGGTCCCTCCCACTCGGCTTGGCGAAGTCCGTTGACTCGGCCAGACAACTGTATATACCGTAAACGCCAGAGAACAGCTGACGACATAAACAGTTTAGGGGGAACACCCATGCTGCTGACCTACCGCGCCCTCAAGCGCCGGGCGAACGCGAAGAAGCTGGAGATCCGGACGCCGAACGGCATCGACGAGGCGTCGTACGTCCGGATCGGCGGCATCGACCAGTGGATCTCGATCCGCGGCGAGGACCGCTCGAACCCCGTGATCCTGGAGCTGCACGGCGGCCCCGGCGCGTCCAACCTGATCTTCATCCCGCGCACCAGGGCCTGGGAGCAGCACTTCACGATCGTCCGCTGGGACATGCGCGGCGCGGGCAGGACCTTCGCGGGGACCGGCCCCGAGGGCCAGGCCGAGATGACCCTGGACCGCCTCTACGCCGACGCCCTGGAGGTCACGGCCCACATCCGCGCCCGCCTCGGCGTCGACAAGGTGCTGCTGGTCGCCAACAGCTTCGGCTCGGTCACCGGCCTGCGGCTGGCCCGCAACCACCCCGAGCTGTACTCGGCGTACGTGGGCACCGACCAGAACATCATCGGCGGCAGCCGGGACTCCTCCGCCTACGAGGCGCTGCTGGCCCGGCTGGAGAAGGCGGGGAAGAAGAAGGAGCGGGCGAAGGTGGCGGCGATGGGCCCGGACCGCGCGGCCTGGACCGCCGAGCAGTGGTCGCTGTACGCCAAGACGGTCGTCACGACCGACCCTCTGACCTACGACACGATGAAGACGGTCGTGATCCGCTCCCTCTGGTTCTCCCCGCTCCACACCCTCCGCGACCTGCGCGCGTACCTGAAGGGCATGACCTTCTCCGAGCAGCTCGGCCCCCAGGCCATGACGATCGACGAGTACGCCGAGGGCACCGCCTTCCGCCTCCCCTTCTTCCTCTTCCAGGGCGACAGCGACGTCCTCACCCCACCGGAACCGGCCCAGCGCTACTACGAGGCGGTCACCGCCCCCGTGAAGGACTTCGCCCTGATCCGGAACGCCAGCCACTTCGCGTCATTCCGGCACCCGGACCAGTTCCTGGACCTGATGCTGACGAAGGTGCGGCCGGTGGTGACGGGGGAGGCGGTGGGGCGCTGAGGACAGGGCGTCAGAGGCCGGCTTCCGCCTCGGCCGCCTCCCGAATCGCTCGGATCTCGGCGATGGCCGCCGCCGGGTCCTCCTCCCCCGCATCCACAATCCGCTCCAACTCCCTCAGCCGGGCCGCGCGTACCGGGTGCCGTTCGATGGCGACGAACACGGCCCAGCTGTGCACGAAGGCACGCAGCGGGGCGAGGCTCCGGGCCCGCTGGGCGTTCGTCGCGGCCTCGAAGAGGTGCTGGGTGAGGGCCGGGGTCCTCCTCGGAGCAAGGCGAGCGACCGCTGCCCGCAGCGCATCCGGTGTCAGCTCGGGCACGGGCCGTCAGGCCTTGGGCAGGAAGCCGTGGTCCCGCAGTTCCTGGAGGGCGGCGGCGATCTCGAACTCGCTTTCCGGGAGCTGTTCCACCAGTGTCCTGACGCTGATGGGGGTGCCTTCGGGCAGGGAGCGGATGTGGACGCCGAGGCCGATGGCCATGCCGGACAAGCCCGGATGCAGGGCGAGGTCCTCGTGACCCGAGAAGGCGCGCACTGCCTTGGGGGTGGGCCGGTACCGGTAGACCAGCGGCTTGTACTGGTAGGTCATCGCGAAATGCTCTTCTCTCGAAAGGTTACGGCCGGTCAAGCCGCTCTCTCGGACGGCGCCCGGCAGTCACGGCAGCGTCCGGGTTGTGCCGACCGGAAGGCCCGGTCGCAGCCGTCGCAGGTCTGAAGTGGATCCGGGCGTGAGGACGACGCTGCGGGCAGGTCGCGCGGGACCGGGGGCCGGGTCGGCAGCTGGGGAGGCAGTTGGGCGGTGAGGCGGTAGGCCAGGAAGGCCGCCGGGTGCTTGATCCGCCCCTTGGGCAGGCCTGTGGCGAGCGCGCGTACGACGCCCGCGGGCGGTACGCCCCGCTCCAGCCACCTGGTGACGAGTGGCGCCAGGCGTTGTACGTCCCGCTCGCTGAGAATCAGGCGGGAGTCGTAGGCACGGAGCCCGGCGAGCAGTTCGGCGGCCTTGCCCGACGGCGCGGGCACCGGGGCCTTCGCCGGGGCGGGCACGGGGGTGGAGGCGGCGGCCGGCTCGGGACCCCGTGCGGCCTCGACCATCGCGTGACGCGGCCTGTTGTACGAGTACGTCCGGGTCACCACCTGGCCCGACTCAAGCCGCTCCCTGTCGCGCCAGTGCCACCCGTACTTCTCCAGCTCACGCAGGGCGGAGGCGATGCTGGTCTCTCCTTCGGGCAGTTGCTCGGCCAGTGCCTTGATGCCGACCGGGGTGCCTTCAGGCAGCGACTGGATGTAGCTTCCGATGCCCTTCGCCAACGAGGACAGCTCCGGGTGCTGGAGCAGCTCGTTGCTGATCACGGTGAAGTTTCCGTCCAGGCGTTCCTTCACATGGGTGACGCCGTAATGGGAACGGGAGGACTTCGCGGGCGGGCGCGCGTTACGCTGCTTGTACGTCATCGGGAAGCGCTTCTTCCTCGGTGATCAGGCCCTCGCACTGGGATGCCAGTCCCGGCGAGGGCCGATGCATGTCTGGACTTGTTGCCGTTGCCGACGCTGCACCACAACTGCCCCGCCGCGCCAGTTGCGTTGGGCATATTCACTCCGGAGGGTGAGCGACGGGGGCGGCGGGGTGGGTTGGGTTGGTTCTTTCCCAGATTCTTTGGTCTTTGGCGTCGGGCGGCACCGGGTCACGGCCCACCACGACCCGGCACGAGTTCCGCCCAGACGATCTTGGTTCCGGCCGCCCCCTCTTTCACGCCCCAGCGGTCCGCGTACGACGCCACGATCCGTAAACCCCGGCCGCCTTCCGAGTCCTCGGTCACCGGGTCGTGGAGCAACGGGACCCGGTCGCCCCGGGCGTCGGTCACCTCGATGCGGAGGGTGCCGTCGTCGTGCAGGGCCAGAGCCAGGCGGAAGTCCCTGCCTCGTGCGCGTCCGTGCAGTACGGCGTTGGACGCCAGCTCCGCCACCACCTGCGTCGCCTCCTCGAACGGCACGCCCCACTCGTCCAGTTGGCGCTCGGTGAGGAGCCGGGCCAGGCGGGCGCCTCTTCGGGTCGCCGAGAGCTGGATTCCGAGGTGATTCTTCTGATTCATGTCACCCAGCGTGGCCACCTGTCCCTACTCTGAACAGTGACGACCACAGTACGCAACGTGACTGTCCGGGCGGTTGGCGTGGTCGTACGGCTCGTACGTCGCAAGGGGGCAACGTGGAGGACGAGGAGGCCGAGGCCGTACTCAAGGCGGTCGGACGGCAGATCAAGGTCTGGCGGGAGGCCGCCGGGCTGAAGCAGGCAGAGCTGGGAAAGCGGATCCGGTACAGCGAGGAGATGGTCTCGTCCGTGGAGCGCGGGCGGAGGTCTCCCAAGCCCGACTTTCTGGACGGCGCCGATGAAGTGCTGGGCGCGGGCGGGAAGTTGTCTGCAATGAAGGAGGACGTGGAGAAGGCTCAGTACCCGAAGAACGTTCGGGATCTGGCCAAGCTGGAGGACGAGGCCATCGAGATGGGGGCCTACTCGAACCATCACATCCACGGCCTGTTGCAGACCACGGAGTATGCCCAAGCCCTGTACGCGATGCGACGGCCCGCTTACGCCGAGGAGGAGATCGACCGCCTCGTCGCAGCGCGCATGGCTCGAAAGACTGTCTTCGATCGGACGCCTCGACCGCTGATCACGTTTGTCCAGGAAGAGGTGACGCTACGGCGCCCCATCGGGGGCAAAATGGTGTTGCGCAAGCAGCTCGAACACCTGTTGGAGATCGGGCAATTGAGGCACATCGAGATCCAGGTGATGCCCACTGACCGCGACGAGGAACATGCGGGCATGGCCGGTCCCTTCCGGTTGCTGAAACTCCAGAACGGCAAGACCCTGGGGCACTTGGAGGTCCAGTTGCACAGTCGCCTGGTGAGTGATCCCCGGGAAGTACAGATCCTGGAGATGCGCTATGGAATGATCCGCTCGCAGGCTCTCTCCCCTCGGGAGTCGCAAGCCTTCATCAAGCAAGTGCTGGGAGAAGAGACATGACCTCGACGCTGATGTGGTTCAAGAGCAGCTACAGCAGCAACGACGGCCCCGACTGCGTCGAAGTAGCCATAACCCCCGTCACCATCCACATCCGCGACTCCAAGAACAAGGATGGCGCCCGACTCGCCGTCAGCGACACCACCTGGACCGAGTTCCTGGACTTCGCCGCTCACTCCGCATAACGCGCCTGGACGGCGTCCCGGGCCGCCTCCACCGCTGCCAGCCGGGGCGCCATGCGGGCGCGGTCCGCTCCTGGGGCGGCCATCAGCTCGGCGAGCAGGGCTGCGAGCCAAGCCAGGTCGTCCCAGTCCTGTTCGTCGGCCAGCAGGCGGGTCAGCGCCGCGTCGGCGACGGGCCAATCGTCCCGGGCACAGCCCACGACGCACTGAACGAAGACGCGGGCCGGATCTTCCAGGTCGGCCGACGACAGCAATCGCTCGACCTCCTGCCATAGTGGCCGTGCCTCAATCGAACCGTTGGACCCGCCGGCGGACAAGGCGAGTTGGAAGGTGCCCTCCAACGGATCCCGCTGTCGTATCCGCTCCCCCTCTCGTCTGGCCGCCGCCCACTGACGAGCGTGCCGGTACGCTTCCGCGCGCTGTTCCTCCAGAACTTCCTCGGGAAGCCCCAGGCGGTCCGCCTCGGCCAGCCGTTCCAGGGCCTCGGGCCATCGACCGCACCGCATCAGCAGGTCCACGGCCTGCTGCCAGGCCCAGTCCACGTGCGGCTCCAGGGCGATGCACCGGTCCAGGTCGGCCAGGGCCAGCTCCGTGCGGCCGACTGCCATGGCGGCCATGGCACGCTGGCTCAGTGCCCGGCCGTATTCGGGGTTCAGGGCCACCGCCCGGTCCAAGTACTGGAGGGCTTCCGGATAGTCCCTCAAGCCACGGTGGGTGGCGCCCAGGAGCCCGAGTGCCCAGTCGCTGTCGGGTTCCAGTTCCAGCGCACGGTGGAGGAAGGGCAGGGCCTCCCGGTATTGATGAGTACGCCAATACGCCTCGCCCAGCTCGATGTGAATCCAGGCGAGGTCTGGATCCGCCTCGATGGCCCGCCGGAGATCCGCGAACATTCCTTCCTCATCGTCCAGTTGGAGCTTGCAGCCAGCCCGATGCCCCAGGGCCCACGCATAGTCGGGTTCCAGTTCGAGAGCGCGATCAAAGTCGGCTAATGCATCCTCGTACCGACCCAGCTCATGGGCGGCCGCCCCACGGCTGGCCAGGGCCCCCGCGTAGTCCGGTTTCAGCTGGACGGCACGGCCCAACTCGGTGATCGCATCCTCGTACCGGCCGGCCAGCCGATAGGCATCACCTCGCTGGTACGCCACCCAGTCCTCCTCCGGCGCGAGGGAGGCAGCCCGGTCCAGATCTGCGATAGCCTCGTCCCACTCCTGGCGCTCGCTACGTATCAGCGCCCGGCCAACCAGCGCCCAGTAGTAGCCTGCGAGGTCCACTACACGATCGAAGTCGGCGAGCGCCTCGTCCTGGCGTCCCAGCTCTTGCCGACAGAGCGCTCTCCCCGCGAGAGAGATGGTGTCGGTCGGGACCAGGGCGAGAGCGCGGTCGAACTCGGCAACGGCCTCCTCGAACCGATCGGCACGCCGATGGGTCTCGCCACGCGCGCGAAGAATGTCCACATCGTCGGGAGACAGAGCCTCCGCCCGGTCCAGATCGGCCATCGCGGCCGGGAGGTCACCCAGCAGTCGGCGGGTGACTCCGCGACCGAAGTACAGGCGTACCTGGTCCGCGTCGGACAGCGAAGCCCGCTCGCCAAGTGCGACGGCCTGGTCGTACTCGGCCAGTGCCTGCCGGTACTCCCCGCTCCGCCTCAGCTGTCTTCCCCGCAGCGCGCGGGCCAGCGCTCGCCCGGAGACATCGAGCCCCGACCGGGACAGAAGCAGATCTACGGCCTTGATCACTCCTTGCTGATCGTCCGCCAGCTCGTCCCGCAGCCGTCGGCCCCAGTCCCGCAGAACCGCGTCGTCCGCCGCCGCCCCCGCCTCCTCCAGCATGCGGGCCCAGCGGCGGCCGTCCACCAGCTCCCACCAACAGGCCTCGACCACGCCCCTCAGCGCCCCGGACAGCTCCGCGCGCGGCCGGGCGCAGAGCCGGTGATATGTCTCCTCCAGGCGCAGCGACCGCCATGTCTCGTGCTCCCACAGTTCATCGGGGCGGACGCCGTCGGCTGCCTCCTCACGCCAGCGGCCGAAGACCGCGACGAGTGCCGTGTGCCGCTCCGTCCAGCCACGCGAGGACCGTCGGTGCAGCAGCCGCAGCATCTGCTCGCGCACCAGGTCGTGATAACGAAGCCGGTCCCCTCGGTCGACGACGAAGGGCAGCCTCCGCAGCCAGCCGAAGAGCGCGTCCGCTTCCTCCTCCGGGCAGTTGACGACCGCCCGGAACACATCCATGTCCAGCCCCCGGGGCAGCGCGCAGGCGAGGGCCACCGACCGGCGGTCGGAGTCCTGCTCCCACTTCAGGAAACGCTCGACCGCCGTCGCGCTGGGGTCGCCGATGTCGTCCAGGTCGGCGGGGTGCTGCTCGGCCAGGGTCGACACCAGCAGCGGCAGTCCCCCGGTCAGCCGCAGGACCTCCGCCACCACCGGCTCGGCCACCACACCGCGATCCGCCAGCAGCCCCCGCGCCTCCGCCTCCGTGAACGGCCCGAGCGGTATCTCGGTCATGAAGTCCGCGAAGCCGCCCCAGCGGGCCCTGTCGAAGGGATGTTGGCCCGCGGTGACCACGACCACGTTGGCGGGCAGGGCGCCGTAATCGTCGGTGGTCATCAGGTCGTGCAGCCAGCCGTCAAGGAACGGCCCAGTCCGCTCGTACGTGTCGAAGAACAGGATGATCCACGGTACGGCGCACGCCACGTCCGTCAGCTCGTCCAGCAGCTTGGGCGTCAGTGCCCGCTCGGGGGACAGCACCAGCTGTACGTCGTCCTGGCTGCTGAACCTCGCGCTGAGCCCTCGTCGCAACCGGTCGGCGTACTGAGCGAGTTGGGCAGGATCGACCGCGCCCACGAACGGGCCCGCGCCGGGTATGAGCCCAAGGCCCGCAAGCCCCGCCCGCGCCACCGTGGCCGTCACCGGTGAGGGACCGTCCTGCGCGGCGTCCAGCCCGGCGGCCACCGCCTCCGCCTCATGCCGGCGCTCCCGGTACGAGGCCAGCGCGCGGTCGAGCTTCTTGAACTCCGTTCCCTGCCGGGCGCATTCACGGCTGATGACCGCCATCGCCTCCGGCACGTTCCCCACGCCCTCGTCCACGTACGCCGTCAGCGCCCCGCGTTCCCGCGCCGTCTGTTCCAACTCCCTTAACAGGAAGGTCTTTCCGACGCCCGCGTTACCGTGGACGTGGAAGAGGAAACGGTGGCGTTCATCCTCGGCGGACAGGTCCAAATTGACCCGAAACGCCGCCCGTTCATCGCTGCGGCCGACAAAGCCCGCCCTCCTTCGCCGTCCGATCAGCTCCTGCATCGACGGCCGCGTCGGCCTCATCCAACCCACCCCCGTCCCGTCCGTCAGAAGTCTGACAGAGACACGAGCACTCGGACAGTCGCACACAGATTGACTTCGGAATACATTCCGAAGTACGGTCGGACCATGTCCACTCCCACGGTCGCATTCTCCGAGCTCTCGAAGAATTCGAAGCGTGTCGCCGAGACACTCGACCAGGCTCAGCGTGTACACATCACGCGCCGGGACGGCGAGGATCTTTACCTGACGACAGCGCGCCATGACCAGCAGCGCGAGGAGACGGCGGACATCACGGCCCGCCTGCTCGCCGCCCTCGTCCGCAGCGACGCCGGTGAGCGGGCCATACTCCGCGCGCTCCCCTCGGTCTTCCCATGGGTCCGTCATCTGTCGGCGGAGGAGCTGAAGCAGTTCGTGGCCGAGCTCATCGACGCCACATACGACGCGGCTCAGTTGGACGTCCACGCCAATCTCCACCGAGTGGTCGTCGAATGGCGCGCGACGGCACGCGTTCTCGCCGATCCCGAACTCACCGCGCAACTCACCCGGCGGCTGCCGGACGAGGACCACGGTGAGGTGACCGCGCCGTGAGCCCGAAGCGTGGCGACGACGTGGCCCCGCCGCCGGTGGGCCAGGAATGGCACCTGCGCTTCGCGACGAACGAAGCAGCGAAGGGCTGGGGCGAGTTGGGCGCAGAGGCACCGGGAAACACACGGCGCTGTTTCGAGGCGTTACGCAGTGACCCTCTGTCCCGATCGGATCCCGACCGCCAGCACCGGCTGCGCGGCCGTCTGGGCACGGGCAATCTCGGCGGCCGGGACTACCCCCAGTGGGAGTACGAGGTGACAGCGGGCGGTCGCGTGCGCTACCTCGTCGACGAAGCGCGCCGCACAGTTCATCTCGTCTACGCGTCCACCCGTCATCCCAGGGACACCGAGTAGCCGCCTTTCCCGCCGCCCGCCTCTTCATTCTGGCGCAATGGTCACGTGCTGACCCGGCTCCCGCCGGGGGAGAATCCAGCCATGACCACCACCCCCACAGGTAACTCCCGTCATTCCAGCCTCAGTCTGGCCGCCGGAGTCCTCACCGGCATACTCGCCCTCTACATCGCCCTCGTCGCGCTCGGGAACATCACCGACTTCGGGACCAACCAGCAGTTCGTGCGGCATGTGCTGGCGATGGACACGACGTTCCATGACCATGACCTGATGTGGCGGGCCATCACCAGCAAGGGGCTCCAGGACACCGCGTACGTCCTCATCATCGTGTGGGAGACCGTGGCGGCGCTCGTGCTGATCTGGGGGACCTGGCTCTGGGCTCGGCGCCACACCGGTCTCGCCCGGCGCATCTCCACCTACGGGCTGCTGATGCTGCTGCTCCTCTTCGGTGCCGGATTCATCGCGATCGGCGGTGAGTGGTTCTCGATGTGGCAGTCGAAGACCTGGAACGGGCTGGAGGCGGCGACCCGGATCATCGTGCTCACCGGGGTCGCCCTCGTCGTCAACCTGCTGCCCGCCCGCCCGGAACCGGAAGCCGCTAGCTGACGACCGTCACCGACGTCCCCTGATCGCCGAACGACCACAGGGCGGCGCCGTCCGGCTTCGGCATGCGGATGCCGCCCAGCTTCTTGCCGTCCGCCGGCGGCGGTGAGGAGCCGTCCAGGGCGTTGGAGAAGGCGATGTTCACGCCGGACACCTTGGTGAAGTACATGACGTGCTCGATCTCCACGCCGTCCGAGCCCTTGAGGGACTGGATGCGCAGGGTGACCGAGTAACGGCCGGGCTGCGGGCTCACCGTGCCCGGCCACACCGGGAAGGTGCGGTTCGCCTTGCCGGTCGCGTCGACCAGCCACACCCGCTTCTCGCCGAGCGAGTACACGATCCGGCGGCCCTCGCCCGACGCGGCCGGCGGCGCGGGCGGGGCCGAGGCGTGGGGCGTGGCGGAGGCGTGCGGGCTCGCCGTGGCCGACGGCTTGCCGTCGGCCACGGCGGCCGTCGGGTGCGGCCCGTGGTTCGCCTGTACGGCGAGGGCGACGACGGCCGCGGTCGCCCCAGCCGTCAGACCGGTGACCCAGGCCCAGGAGGGCAGTCGGGCAGCCACGGGTACGCATCTCCTCCGCTACAGGGCCCCGTCTAGATGGTTCGGGGTCGGATCATCGTACTCAGTCTCTTCTCGGTCTCTTACCTCAATCCAGGACCGGCAGCAGGTCGGGCAGGTGGCCGTCGGAGGCCTCGGCCGCCCGCTGCCGCTCCTCGGGCACCTCGCCGTAGAACGTGGTGCGCGGCCTCGCCGGGCGGCCGGCGGCCTCGGCGACGGCCACCAGGTCGCGGATCGACTTGTACGAGCCGTACGACGAGCCCGCCATCCGGGAGATCGTCTCCTCCATCAGCGTGCCACCGAGGTCGTTCGCACCGGAGCGGAGCATCTCCGCCGCCCCCTCCGCGCCCAGCTTCACCCAGCTGGTCTGGATGTTCGGGATCCAGGGGTGCAGGAGCAGGCGCGCCATTGACGTCACCGCCCGGTTGTCCCGCGTCGTCGGGCCCGGACGGGAGATGCCCGCCAGGTAGACCGGGGCGTTCGTGTGGATGAAGGGCAGCGTGACGAACTCCGTGAAGCCGCCCGTCTCCCGCTGGATCCGGGCCAGGGTGCGCAGATGGCCCAGCCAGTGGCGCGGCTGGTCGACGTGGCCGTACATCATCGTCGAGGAGGAGCGGATGCCCAGCTCGTGGGCCGTCGTGATCACCTCGATCCACGTCGCCGTCGGCAGCTTGCCCTTGGTCAGCACCCAGCGGACCTCGTCGTCCAGGATCTCGGCGGCGGTGCCGGGGATCGAGTCCAGGCCCGCCTCCTTGGCCGCCGTCAGCCACTCGCGGATCGACATGCCGGTGCGGGTGGCGCCGTTCACCACCTCCATCGGCGAGAAGGCGTGCACGTGCATCCCGGGGACGCGGGACTTCACGGCCCGTGCGATGTCGAAGTACGCCGTGCCCGGCAGGTCGGGGTGGATCCCGCCCTGCATGCACACCTCGACCGCGCCCACGTCCCAGGCCTGCTGGGCGCGGTCGGCCACCTGCTCCAGGGACAGCGTGTACGCGTCGGCGTCCGTCCTGCGCTGCGCGAAGGCGCAGAAGCGGCAGCCGGTGTAGCAGACGTTGGTGAAGTTGATGTTCCGGGTGACGATGTACGTGACGTCGTCACCGACCGCCGACCTGCGCACGTCGTCGGCCACCCGGCACAGCGCGTCCAGCGCCGGGCCGTCCGCGTGCAGCAGGGCCAGCGCCTCGGCGTCCGTCAGCTTCGTCGGATCGTCCGCCGCCGTGCGCAGCGCCTGCCGTACGTCGGTGTCGATGCGCTCCGGCGCCATCCCCGGGGCGGCCGCCTCCCGCAGCGCCTCCCAGTCGCCGTAGACCTCATCGAAGTCGTCCCGGCGGTCGCTCGTACGGCCCTCGGTGTCGATCGTGCGGTGCAGGTCCGTGCGGCCGGTCGGTACGAAGGCCTCCTCCGGCTCCTGCCAGGGCCTGCCCTCGACCACCGCGTCCTCGCGCGCGAGCCCCGTCTCCGGGTCGGCGAGCGCGCTCACGTGCGGGCGCAGCCGCGGGTCCAGCCAGGGCTCGCCGCGGCCCACGAACTCCGGGTAGACGCAGAGGCGTTCGCGCAAGGAGAAGCCGGCCGCTGCCGACTTCGCGGCCAGTTCCTCGATCTGGGGCCAGGGACGCTCGGGGTTGACGTGGTCGATCGTCAGGGGCGAGACCCCGCCCCAGTCGTCGATGCCGGCGCCGATCAGCCGCTCGTACTCGCTGTCCACCAGGTTCGGCGGGGCCTGGAGGCAGGCGGACGGGCCCATGAGGTGCCGGGCGACGGCCACCGTGGCGACCAGGTCGTCCAGTTCGGCGTCCGGCATGCCGCGCATCGCCGTGTCCGGCTTGGCGCGGAAGTTCTGGATGATCAGTTCCTGGATGCCGTGGTAGGCCCGGGAGATCTTGCGGAGTGCGAAGAGGGACTCGGCGCGCTCCTCGTACGTCTCACCGATGCCGATGAGGAGCCCGGAGGTGAAGGGCACGGACGAGCGGCCCGCGTCCTCCAGCACCCGCAGCCGTACGGCCGGTTCCTTGTCCGGGGAGCCGTAGTGGGGGCCGCCGGGCTCGGACCAGAGCCGCTGTGCGGTCGTCTCCAGCATCATGCCCATCGACGCGGCGACGGGCTTCAGGCGCTGGAAGTCCGTCCAGGTCATGACGCCCGGGTTGAGGTGGGGCAGCAGGCCGGTCTCCTCCAGGATGCGGATGGAGATGGCGCGGACGTAGGCGATGGTGTCGTCGTAGCCGTGCGCGTCGAGCCACTCGCGCGCCTCCGGCCAGCGGTCCTCCGGCTTGTCGCCGAGGGTGATGAGGGCTTCCTTGCAGCCGAGCGAGGCACCCTTGCGGGCGATGTCCAGCACCTCGTCCGGGGACATGAACATCCCGTGCCCGGCGCGGCGCAGCTTGCCGGGGACGGTGGCGAAGGTGCAGTAGTGGCATTTGTCCCGGCACAGCCGGGTGAGAGGGATGAAGACGCTCTTCGAGTACGTGATGACACCGGGCCGGCCCGCCTGTTCGAGGCCCGCGTCGCGCACCCGGGCGGCCGACGCGGCGAGGTCGGTGAGGGCCTCGCCGCGGGCCTGCAGCAGCACCGCCGCCTCGGCCACGTCGAGGGCGACGCCGTCCCGGGCGCGTTTGAGGGCGCGACGCATGGAGTTCTCGGTGGGGCCGGTTCCGGAGGTCGCGGAAGTCGTCATCCCTCCACCATACGTTCGACGTGATCAGGGCCAACGGCGCCGCCCGGCCTACAGGAAGCTGCCGTAGCCGTCCAACGCCCGCAGCACCTCGGCCTCCCCCGCCGACGGCAGCTGGAGCACCACCTCCTCGATGCCCAGCTCGGCGTAGTGGGCGAGCTTGCCGGGGGTCGGCAGGACCGCGTACGGGACGACCTGGAGGGCGGCCGGGTCGCGGCCCGCGTCCGCCCAGGCCGTGCGCAGCGCCGGCAGGGACTCGGTGAGGCCCCGCCCGCCGATCGGCAGCCAGCCGTCGGCGTACTCGGCGATGTGCGCGAACAGCTTCGGCCCGGCCGTCCCGCCGACGAGCGTGCGCGGGCCGGTGACCGGGCCGCGCGGCTTCTGCGCCGGCTTGGGGTGGGCGTCACTGGCCCGGACCGCGCCGAACTCACCCTCGTAGGCGGTGGGTTCCCCGGCCCACAGTGCCTGCATCAGCCGCATCCGGTCCCGGACCAGCTCCCGGCGCGTACGCCACCGCACGCCGTGGTCGGCGGCCTCCTCCACGTTCCAGCCGTAGCCGAGGCCGAGGGTGAAGCGGCCGCCGGAGAGGTGGTCGAGGGTGGCGATCTGCTTGGCGAGGGCGATGGGGTCGTGCTGGGCCACCAGCGTGATACCGGTGCCGAGGCCGAGCCGCTCGGTGACGGCCGCGGCCTGGCCCAGGGCCACGAAGGGGTCCAGCGTGCGGCCGTACTCGCGCGGCAGCTCGCCGCCCGCCGGGTACGGGGTGGTCCGCTCGACCGGGATGTGGGTGTGCTCGGGCAGGTAGAGGCCGGCGTAGCCGCGCTGTTCCAGCTCGCGGGCGAGCCGGACCGGCGTGACGGTCTCATCGGTGAGGAAGATGGTGACGGCGATACGCATGTCCCATCTCTACCGAGCCGAGACCCGCCTGTCCATACCGACCAGTCGGCATTACCCTTCCGTCCATCAACTCCCGCTCGTCAATCGCCTTCCCTTTCACGGGAGTTCACACCCGGACGGAAGAGTGACCACCATGTGTGACGACACGCACGAGCACACTCACGAGCACGCTCCCGAGCACACTCACGGCATCGGCAGACGCGCGCTGTTCGTGACGGGCGCCGCCGCTGCCCTTACGTTGGGAAGCGTGAGCTTCGCAGCGGCGGACGGGCAGGGACAGCAGACGCGGACGGTGCGCGGGACGCTGCCGCCCGGCTCCCCCGACTTCGTGTACGTCCCGGTCGAAGTGCCCGCCGGGGTACGGGAGCTCAGGGTCTCCTACACCTACGACAAGCCGTCCGTCCCGGCCGGGACCCCCGGCAACGCCCTCGACATCGGCCTCTTCGACGACCACGGCACCGAGCTGGGCGGCCGGGGCTTCCGGGGCTGGTCGGGCGGGGCGCGCACCGAGTTCTTCGTGCGGGCCGACGACGCGACCCCCGGGTACATCCCCGGCCCGATGCGGGAGGGCACCTGGTACGTCGTGCTGGGCCCCTACACGGTGGCGCCGCAGGGGCTGATGTACGAGCTGACCATCACGCTGACCTACGGCGACCCCGGCGAGACCCCGAGGCCCGTGTATCCGCCGTCCCGGGCCAAGGGGCGGGGCCGGGACTGGTACCGGGGCGACTGCCACCTGCACTCCTGGTACTCCGACGGCCGCCGCACCCCGGCCGAGATCGCGGCTCTCGCGCGGGCGGCGGGCCTGGACTTCATCAACTCCTCGGACCACAACACCCACTCCGCCCACCCCCACTGGGCGGACCAGGCGGGCGACGACCTGCTGATCATGCTCGGCGAGGAGGTCACCACCCGCAACGGGCACGTGGTGGCGCTCGGCACCGAGCCCGGCACGTTCGTGGACTGGCGGTACCGGGCCCGGGACAACCGCTGGGCCCGCTTCGCGCGGGACATCCGGCGGGCGGGCGGCCTGGTGGTCCCCGCCCATCCGCACGCCACCTGTGTCGGCTGCGGCTGGAAGTTCGGCTTCGGCGAGGCGGACGCCGTGGAGGTGTGGAACGGCCCGTACACCCCGGACGACGAGGTGACCCTGGCCGACTGGGACAACCAGCTGGTCGCCTCCGTGCGGCAGGGGCGGGCCTGGCTCCCGGCGATGGGCAACAGCGACGCCCACCGCGACCCGGACGCGGTCGGCAGCCCCCAGACGGTCGTCCTCGCCGACGACCTGACCCGGGAGGCGATCCAGGAGGGCATCCGCGCCGGACGCTCGTACATCGCCGAGTCGAAGAACGTCACCCTCGCCTTCACGGCGACGGGCGGGCGCGGGCAGCAGGCGGGCATCGGGGAGCGGCTGGCGGTGGCCGCCGACACCCCGGTGACCGTACGGCTGGAGGTCTCGGGCGCGCCGCGCTGCTCGGTGCGGTTCGTCACCGACCAGGGGGTGCTGTTCACCAGCGATCCGCTGCCGGTGGCGGGCACGGGCACGGTCGAGTGGCGTACGACGCCCTCCTACGCGGCGTACGTGCGGGCCGAGGTGCGGCACGAGACGGCGGCCGGGCCGGTGCCGGGGGCGCTGGCCGCGTTCACCAACCCGGTCTTCCTCGGGGCGGCCGGTGCGGTCAGCGACGGACGGACCGCCGCAGGGCGATGATCTCGGCGACCGCGTCCAGCCAGCGGGCGGCGCGGATCTCGGCCTCGGGGGTGGTGGCGGTCTGCGCGGCGCCGGTCAGCCAGTCGCGCAAGCGCTCGGCCGGCTCCGGGGCCGGCAGCGGCTCGGGCAGCCCGGCCGCGTAGGCCAGGCCGCCTGACCGGACGATCTCGGCGAGGAACGTCAGCGAGCGCGGCAGCACACCGAGCCGGTCGAGGGTGACGGCGGCCGCCACGGCGCCGTCACCGAACAGCGCGGTGCGCAAGGCGTCCTGGGTCAGGCCGTAGCGCAGCAGCATGGCGACGTCGGTGGCGGCCAGGACCTCGTCGTCGCTGCGGCTGTCGCTGTCGGGTGCTGGGGGCATGAGGGCCTCGGTTCCGGTCACTGATTCAGCGGACGGTGATCGTGAAGACGTAGTAGCCGGCCTGGGCGCGCGGGCGGGCGGTCAGGGTGGGGTACGGCGACGGGGACGCGGAGGGCTTGCCCGTACACGCGTCCATGGGGCAGTACAGCAGCCGTACCGTCGCCGTGCCCTTCGCCAGGGCGGTGAAGCCGAAGGACTGGGTGCCGTCGGTGCTGCCGTCGACGTCCTTGCCGGCGCTGCCGTAGTCCGCCCGTTTGCCCTGGTACTTCAGCACGGTGGCGTCCGGTCCCGGCTTGGCGAGGTACCAGTTCTGGCCCAGGGTCGGAGCCGCCGGCACGGTGAGCGAGAACCGCTCGCCCGGCGCGACGGCGAGGGTCCGGTGCTCGGTGCCGTACGCGGGGGTGGCGGGAGTCGCCGAGGCGCTGGGGGTCGCCGATGAGCTCGGGGTTCCGGTCCCGCCGCTCGTGCCGCAGCCGGTGAGGGCGAGCAGGCAGAGGAGGGCGGCCGGGGCGAGGAGAGGTGCACGTGAAGTCATCGCTGGTTTCCGTCAGTCCTGGGGCAGGTGGACCTCGTAGGCGTCGGGCAGCTCGTTGTCGCTGGCCTTCGCCATGCCTCCGTTGACGAAGTCGTTCTCGCTGACCCAGGTGGTCTTGCCCCACGGGTTGTAGATCTCCAGCTTGTCACCCTCCTGGCCGATGATCATCATGGCGTGCCCGACCCGGTTGCCCTTCTCGTCGTGGCCCTGGACGCCGATGGGCACCGGCTTGCCGTCCGCCACCGCCTTCTCGATGTCCGGCAGGACATCGCGCCGGGCGTTCGCGTCCGGAACCTCGTGCATCTCGTACGTGCTGCCGGTCTCCGGGCTGATCTCCTTGTTGACGACCTCGGTCTTGCCCTGCAGGCCCATGCCGTTCCAGTTGGCGCCGCCGTGCCCCTCCTCGTGCACCCGGTGCTGTTCGGCGATCAGGCGCTGCCGGAAGGCCTCCGCGGAGTCCTCCTGGCCGCTGGGTCCGCCGGTGAGGGAGAGGGCGTAGACGGGGTCGACCAGGGCGCGTGCGGTGACCGTGGAGGAGGCGACACAGGTGCCCTCCTGGCCGTCGCCGCCCTGTGCCCAGTTCTGGCCCTGGAAGTCCTGGAGCTGGGTGTTCATGTTGGCACCGCTGATCGGGTTCGTCCCCTCGTCCTTGAGGCTGTCGCCGTCGGTGACGATCGGGGTGAGATGCCGTTGCAGCCAGGCCGGGTCCTTGCCGTGGATCTTGCCGTCGAAGGTCTGGATGTCGTCGACGCTGTGGCCCGCGGCGAGGGCCTTCATCAGGTACGCCTTCTCCTGCGGCGTCTTGGCGCCCGCGAGGAGCTGATCCATCCGGGCCCGGTCGGCG
This sequence comes from Streptomyces camelliae, assembly GCF_027625935.1. NCBI lineage: Bacteria > Bacillati > Actinomycetota > Actinomycetes > Kitasatosporales > Streptomycetaceae > Streptomyces > Streptomyces camelliae. The sequence goes on along the minus strand of NZ_CP115300.1, from coordinate 5,227,373 downwards.
GGCGAGAGCTGGTCCATGGCCCGGCCGGAGCGTTCCAGGTCGTTCGCGGTGAGGATCTCGTTGAGGTCGGCCGCGCCGTCCTTGCCGCTGGTGTCGGCGAGCATCAGCCGGTCCACCGCGGAAAGCCGGCCGGTGTGCATCTTGCCTGCGCGGGCCTCGGCCGCCCACTTGTTCAGGTCGCGAGCGGCGGCGCGTACGGCGTCGTCGGCGGTGACGGCCGCCTTGTGCATGAGGTCGACCCCGTCGGTGGCCAGGGCCCGCCCCGCGTCGAGGGTCGCCTTCTTCTCCGCGTCGCTCTCGAACACGTCACCGAGGTTGAAGACGCTGTCCTTCGGGCCGAGCCGCTGCTTGGCCTGCGCCATCTTGGCGCGCCCGTCGGCGTCCTGCCGCTGCGCGGTGCCGAGCGCGTCGGCCAGCGCGTGCAGTGCCCTGGCGCCGCCCTGGAAGGCGTCGGCCATCTTGGTCGCGGCGCGGGCTGCGGCGGCCACGCCGTCGGAGGCGAGGACGCTGGTGTCGCCGACCCAGACCTCCGGCAGGCCCTTCTTCGCCACCTTGTCCGTACGGTCGTGCAGCTCACCGGCCTTGTCGACCTGGCCCCGGTAGCGCTTGCCCAGCGCTTCGAGGGTGGCCGTGTCACCGACGGGCGCGGAGACGAACAGGGCGTTGTCGATCTGGTCCAGCAGGTCGTTCTTGTCCGCGGCCTTGGGAATGCTCACGGCGAGGTCGGCCAGCCAGTCACGGCGGCCGGCCGGGGTGCCGAGGGCACCGAAGGGGTCCGGGAGGCCCAGAAGTCCGGTCATCGCCCCGCCCTCAGTACGTGGTGAGGGCCGACGGGCGGTCGGCGTGCACGGGCATGGTGGTGACGGGGCCGCCGCCGTCGGGCGCCGGCATGGTGGTGGGGTCCGGGCCGGTGGCGGGCGTCGGCATGGTGGTGACGTACGCGTTTCCGACCGGGGTCGGCATGGTGGTGACGTAGGAGCTTCCGGCCGGTGTCGGCATGGTGGTGACCCCGTTGCCGAGGCCGGCCGCGTCGGTGGTCACGGCCGCGGCGCGCGTCGCCACCGCGTGGTCGCCGCCCGCGTAGGCGCCCTTGGCGAGGCGGACCTTGCCGGCGAGTTCGTGCAGCGCCGACTCCAGGGTGGCCGCGTCGTCCACCCAGGCGGCGGCGAAGGCGTTGAACGCCGCACCGGCCTCGGGGCCGCCGAGGGCGTCCTCCGTGTAACACATGGTGGGCTGGATGGCCTGGTGTATGTGCCCGGCGTCGTCGCCGGCCCCGTCCAGCTCGTTCGCCTGTCCGGACATGCCGGACCTCACCGTGTAGCCGTCCGACGACCCGCCCATCCCGCTCCCCCGTTGCGTAGCTCACGACCGCAGGGGAGGCTAACACGCGGCAGTTGTAGGAACGTCCAGGCATCACACGCCCCGCACGGGGCCGACACACCATCCCCCTTCCGGTGTGTCAGGAGACCAGGAGAGCGACAGACATGTCAGGCAGCAGCGACCTCAAGCACCGCCTCGTGACCGCCTTCCAGCGGCACCTCGCCAATCCGCTCAACCGGCGGCTGCCGTTCCAGATCCTCCTGGAGACCACCGGCCGCACCTCGGGCCTGCCCCGGCAGACCCCGGTCGGCGGCCGCCGGGTCGGCGGGTCCTTCTGGCTGGTCTCCGAGTTCGGCCACAAGTCGCAGTACGTCCGCAACATCCAGGCCGACCCCCGCGTCCGTGTCCGCATCGCCGGCCGCTGGCATCACGGCACCGCCCACCTCCTCCCCGACGACGACCCCGTGACCCGCTTGCGTGCCCTGCCCCGCTTCAACAGCGCGGCGGTACGGGCGTTCGGCACGGATCTGCTGACGGTGCGGGTGGATCTGGAGGACTGAGGGCTGAGGACCGGGGACCGGGGACCGGGGACCGGGAGCTGAGGGCTGGGGACCGGGGACCGGGAGCTGAGGGCTGGGACTGGGAGCTGAGGGCTGAGCGGGCCGAGGAGGGCCGGCCCCTCACCCCGGCCACACGATGGCCTGCACCTCGCTGTAGGCGTGCAGGGCGTACGAGCCCACGTCCCGGCCCACCCCGCTCCTCTTGAACCCGCCGAACGGGGCCTCCATGTTCCGCCCCACCGTGTTGATGCCGACCCCGCCCGCGCGCAGCCGCCGGGCCACCCGGAAGGCCCTGGCCACGTCGGCAGACCAGACGTAGTCGATCAGGCCGTAGTCGGAGTCGTCGGCGAGGGCGATCCCTTCCTCCTCGTCGTCGAAGGGGACGACCACGACGACCGGCCCGAAGATCTCCTCCCGGGCCACCCGCATGTCGTTGGCGCAGTCGGCGAGCAGGGTCGGGGCGACGTAGAACCCCCGCTCCAGCGGCGGACGTTCACCGCCGGTGACGACCGTCGCGCCCTCCTTGCGGCCCAGTTCGACGTACGACTCGACCCGCGCCCGGTGCTCCGCCGAGATCACCGGCCCGACCACCGTGTCCGGGGCGGACGGATCGCCGACCTTCAACCGGCGGGCGTATCTGGCCAGTTGCTCGACCAGGCGGTCGTACACGGCCCGCTGCGCCAGCACCCGCGTCGGTGCCGTGCAGATCTGCCCGCTGTAGAAGGAGAAGGTCGTGCCGATGCCGGCGACGGCGGAGGCCAGGTCGGCGTCGTCGAAGACGAGCGCAGCCCCCTTGCCGCCCAGCTCCATCAGCTGGCGTTTCATGTCCCGCCCGCACACCTCGGCGATACGCCGGCCGACGGCCGTGGACCCGGTGAAGCTCACCATGTCCACGTCCGCGCTGGCGACGACCGCCTCGCCCACGCCGACGTCCCGCCCCGAGACCACGTTCACCACGCCCGGCGGCACCCCGGCCTCCTCCAGCGCCTCGGCCATCCGGTAGACGGACAGCGGATCCTGCGGGGCCGGTTTCACCACCACCGTGTTGCCCATGGCCAGCGCCGGGGCGATCTTGCCCGCCGGGTTGGCCCACGGGTTGTTGTAGGACGTGATGCAGGCGACGACGCCGACGGGCTGCCGTACCGCCAGGGCGCCCATCACGCCCGCCCTGCCCATCGGCCCGGCCTCGTTGATCTGCGGGGCGACCGGCCACTCGGCGGGCTCCACGCTCGCGTACCGGCGGAACCGGGCGGCGGCCACCCCGACCTGCATCGCCCGCGCGGTCGCGGTGGTCGCCCCGGTCTCCGCCCTGGCCAGCTCGGCGTACGGCCCCAGCCGGTCGCGGATGATCCCCGCCGCCCGCGCCAGCACCGCCGCCCGCTCCTCCGGCCGGGTCCGCGACCACACCCCGAACGCCTCCCGGGCCGCCGCGCACGCCGCCCGCGCCTGGTCCGGCGAGGCCTCCGGCGCCCGGCCGACGGTCTCCTCGGTGGCCGGGTCGGTCACCGGATAGTGCCCACCGTCCGGCTCCACCCACCGCCCACCGACGAACAGCCGCTCCGCCCTCACCGGGTGCTCACCGTCCGCGTGTCCCGCCCCGAGCGCAGCACCTTCCCCGGTACGGCCCCGCTGACCCTGTCGTCCCGGATCGCCTCGACCCCGTTGACCCACACGGCCCGCACCCCGATCGCCGCCGAGTCCAGGCGGGGACTGTCCCCCGGCAGGTCGTGCACCAGCCGGGCATGCCCGGCGTCGATCCGCTCCGGGTCGAAGAGGACCAGGTCCGCGTGCCAGCCCTCCCGGATCCGGCCCCGCTCCCGCAGGCCGAAGAGCCGCGCCGGATCGTCGGTGAGCATCTTCACGGCCTGCTCCAGCCCGACCAGCTTCCGCCCGCGCAGACAGTCCCCGAGGAACCGGGTGGTGTACGGCGCCCCGCACATCCGGTCCAGGTGCGCCCCGGCGTCGGACCCGCCGAGCAGCACGTCCTCGTGCCGCCAGGTCTCCGCGCGCAGCGCCCAGGAGCCGGGGTCGTTGTCGGTCGGCATGGGCCACAGCACCGTACGCAGCTCGTCGTTGGCGCAGATCTCCACGAGGCAGGTGAAGGGGTCCTGGCCGCGTTCGGCCGCGATGTCCCGTACGACCCGGCCGGTGAGCCCCTGGTTGGCGGCGCTGTAGGTGTCCCCGATGACGTACCGCCCGAAGTTCGCCAGCCGCCGGAAGACGCCCGCCTCCTTGGACCGGGCCCGGCGCAGCAGCTCCGCCCGCACGGCCGGGTCCCGCAGCCGGGCGATCCGCTCCGGCACCGGCAGCCCGAGGACCGGTCCCCAGCCGGGGATGAGGTTGAGGGCGCAGAAGGTGCCGAGGGACATGTTCATCGGGGTGAGGATCGGCATGGTGAGCGCCACCACCCGGCCGCCGGCCTTCCGGGCCCGCTCGCTCGCGCTCAGCTGCCGGGGCACCCGCTCCGGGACGGCCGCGTCGACGGTGAGCACGTTCCAGTTGAGCGGCCGCCCGGCGACCGCGCTCATCTCCACCAGCAGGTCGATCTCGTCGTCGCTGAACTGGTCCAGGCACCCGGCGACGATCGCTTCGACCTGCGTCCCCTCGTGCTGCCCGACCGCCTCGGCCAGGGCGAGCAGTTCGGCGGGCCGGGCATGCCGAGAGGCGACCGGCTGTCCGTCGCCGTCGGAGTGGGTGCTGGACTGGGTGGTGGACAGGCCCCAGGCACCGGCGTCCATGGCCTCGTGCAACAGCCGTACGATCTCGGTGAGTTGCTCCTCGTCGGGCTGCCCGCCGACGGCCTCCGGCCCCATCACGTACCGGCGCAGCGCGCAATGCCCAACCATGAAACCGGCGTTGACGGCGATCCGCCCGTCGAGGGCGTCCAGATACTCCCCGAAGGAGCTCCAGTTCCAGGGCGCCCCCTCCTCCAGCGCGACCAGGGACATCCCCTCGACCTTGGACATCATGCGGCGCGTGTAGTCGGCGTCCTCGGGGCGGGCGGGGTTCAGGGGCGCGAGGGTGAACCCGCAGTTCCCGGCGGCGACGGTCGTCACCCCGTGGTTGAGGGAGGGCGTGGCGTACGGATCCCAGAAGAGCTGGGCGTCGTAGTGGGTGTGGGGGTCGACGAAGCCGGGGGCGAGGACGAGGCCGTGTGCGTCTTCGGTGGTGCGGCTGTCCTCGGTGACCTTGCCGACGGCGGCGATACGGCCGTCCCGGATGCCGACGTCGGCGGTGTACGCGGGTGCACCCGTCCCGTCCACGACGGTGGCGCCCTTGACGAGGTGGTCCAGCATGCCCGGGGCCCCCTCAGACGGCCTGGCGGAATCGCGACGTCCGATGCACCGGATCCGTGTCGATCTTCGGAATCACATGCTCCCCGATCAGCCGGATCGTCTGCAGCGTCTCCTCCTTCGGCACGCCCACCGGCAGCCCGAAGCTCAGCTGGTCGGCGCCCGCCTGCTCCCACCGCTTGCACTGGCGCAGCACCTCGTCCGGGTCCCCGCAGATCAGCAGCTCCTCCTCGACGAGCAGCTCCACGAACTCCGGGGTGTACTCGGGCAGCGTCTCCGGCCAGACCGGGAAGCCCTCCGGGCGGGGGAACGTGTCGTGGTAGCGGAAGACCAGCGAGGGCAGATAGTGCAGCCCGCCGCCCACCGCGATCCGGATCGCCTCGTCGTGCGTCGGCGCGCAGATCGCGGTCGTCGTCACCATCACGTTGTCGTTGACGAAGTCCCCGACGGGTTCCGCGTTCACGACCGCCGTCTTGTACTGCTCCAGCACCCACTCCATGTCGGAGACCTTCTGGATGCTGAAGCCGAGCACGCCGAGCCCCTTCTTCGCGGCCATGGCGTACGACGCCGGCGACCCGGCCGCGTACCACATCGCCGGGTGGGACTTCCCGTAGGGCTTCGGCAGGACCTTCCTCGGCGGGAGCTGCCAGTGCTTGCCCTGGAAGCCCGCGTACTCGTCCTGGAGCCACATCTTCGGGAACTCGGCGATCGTCTCCTCCCAGATCTCCTTCGTGTAGTTCATGTCGGTCACACCCGGTATGAACCCGAGGATCTCGTGCGACCCTGCACCCCGCCCGCTGCCGAACTCGAAGCGGCCCTCGCTGAGGTGGTCCAGCATGGCGACCTTCTCGGCGACCTTGACCGGGTGGTTGACCTGGGCGAGCGGGTTGAAGATGCCCGAGCCCAGGTGGATGCGGTCGGTCGCGTGCGCCAGGTAGCCCAGGAACACGTCGTTGGCGGACAGGTGCGAGTACTCCTCCAGGAAGTGGTGCTCGGAGGCCCAGGCGTACTTGAAGCCGGACTTGTCCGCCTGGATGACGTACTCGGTCTCCTCCATCAGTGCCTTGTGCTCGGCGAGCGGGTCGGTCTCGGCGCGCTTGCCCACGTATCCCTGTACAAAGAGCCCGAATTCCACGGCGGTTCACCGTCCCAGTCCAGGTGATCACTGCGAGTCCTGCGAGTTCCTAAGACTTTCTGACGCTTCGTCAGATTCGTCAATAGCTGACGGACAGTCAGATGACGCTGACCCCCGCCAGCCAGCCCCCGTCGATGACGAACGGCTGCCCGGTGATGTACGAGGAGTCGTCGCAGGTGAGGAACAGCGCCAGCCGGGCGACCTCCTCCGCCCGCCCGATCCGCCCGAGCGGCACGAGCTTGCGGTAGAGCTCGTCGAGGGCCCTGGTCATCTCCGCCGGGTCCGCGTCCGGATCCAGCCGGGACGGGTTGGACATCGCCGTGTCGACCGCGCCCGGACACATGGCGTTGACCCGAATCCCCCGGGGCGCCAGCTCCAGGGCGGCGACCCGCGTGAGGCCGAGGATCGCGTGCTTGGTCGCCGCGTACGTCCCGACCGCCGCCATCCCGGTCAGCGCCGTGTACGAGGCGGTGTTGACGATGGTGCCCCCGTCGGACAGCTCCGGCGCCACGGTCCTGATCCCGAGGAAGCAGCCGACCTGGTTCACCTGCACGACCTGCATGAACTCGTCCAGCGGGGTGTCCACGAGGGCGTTGAAGCGCAGGATCCCCGCGTTGTTGACCAGCCCGTCGACCCCGCCGTACGCCTGCTTCACGGCCGCCACCGCGGCCACCCAGTCCGCCTCCCGGCTCACGTCCAGGTGGACGTACAGCGCCCCCAGCTCACCGGCCAGCGCCTCCCCCTGCTCGTCCAGCACATCCGCCACGACGACTTTCGCGCCCTCGGCCGCGAACAGCCGCGCCTCCTGCTCGCCCTGCCCGCGCGCCGCCCCGGTGACGATGACGACCCGCCCGTCCAGCTTGCCCATGCGCACTCCTCAGCTCAACCGGGGCGCGACCTCCGCCCCGAACGCTTCGATCTGCTCGATGAGTTCGCTACGGCTCCGGCTGCGGAACCGCACCTGGATCTGATCCACGCCCATCGCCCGGTACGCCCGCAGCGACGCGGCGATCTCCTCCGGCGCCCCGGTCAGGGTCCGCCGCCCGACCTCCCAGCCGGCCCGCCCGACGTACAGCGGCTCGGTGACGGCCCCGACCGTGAACGGCCCCACCGGCCCCCGATCCGCGCGCAGGCGCCGTATCCGGTCGATCTGCGCGGGCAGCCGCTCCCGTGGGTCCCCCTGCGGCAGCCAGCCGTCGCCCTTCAGCGCGGCCCGGCGTACGGCGGCGGGCGAGGAGCCGCCCACCCAGAGCGGGACGTGCGGCTGGGCGGGCCGGGGCCGCTGGCCGAGGCCGGCGAAGTCGTAGAGCTTGCCGTGGTGCTCGGGGAACTCCTCCGGCCCGAGGGCGGCGCGCAGGGCGTCGATGCTCTCGTCCAGCACGGCTCCCCGCCGCTCGAAGTCGGCCCCGACCGCCTCGAACTCCTCCCGCACATGCCCGGCGCCCACCCCGAGGATCAGCCGCCCGCCGGAGAGGTGATCGAGGGTGGCGTACTGCTTGGCGGTGAGGAGCGGATGCCGGAGCCCCACGACGGCCACATGGCTGAGCAGGCGCACCCGCTCGGTCACGGCGGCGAGGTGGGCGAGGGTGGCGACGGGGTCGTACCAGACCGTGCTCATGGCCGGGGCCAGCCGGCGCGGAATGGCCACATGATCGCAGACGGCGAGGTACGCGAACCCGGCCCGGTCCACGGCCCGCGCCACCGCCACCAGATCCTCCGGCCCGGCTTCCGTCTCCCAGCGCTCGGTGTAGAGGGTGCTCTGGGACTGGACGGGAAGCTGGATGCCGTAGGCCAGGGCCGGGGCACTCACCGCCAGAGTCCTTCGGGGGTGAGCCCCAGCAGCTCGATGGCGTTGCCGCGCACGATCCGCTCGACCACATCGGCCGGCAGATGCCCCATCTGCGCCTCGCCGACCTCGCGGGACTTGGGCCAGGTGGAGTCGGAGTGCGGGTAGTCCGTCTCGTACAGGACGTTGCCGACGCCGATGGAGTCCAGATTGCGCAGCCCGAAGGCGTCGTCGAAGAAGCAGCCGTAGACGTGCCCGGCGAAGGTCTCGGACGGCGGTCGGGTGACCTTGCCGGCGACCCCGCCCCACCCCCGGTTCTCCTCCCACACCACATCGGCGCGCTCAAGGATGTACGGGATCCACCCGATCTGCCCTTCCGCGTACATGACCTTGAGGTTCGGGAAGCGCTCGAACTTGCCGCTCATCAGCCAGTCCACCATCGAGAAGCAGCAGTTGGCGAAGGTGATGGTGGAGCCGACGGCGGGCGGGGCGTCGGCGGAGGTGGAGGGCATACGGCTGCTGGAGCCGATGTGCATGGCGATGACCGTGCCGGTCTCGTCGCACGCGGCGAAGAAGGGGTCCCAGTCGTCGCCGTGGACGGACGGCAGGCCCAGGTGCGGGGGCATCTCGGAGAAGGCGACGGCCCGCACCCCGCGGGCCGCGTTGCGCCGGACCTCCTCGGCGGCGAGGCGGGCGTCCCACAGGGGTATGAGGGTGAGCGGTATGAGCCGCCCGTGCGCGTCCGGGCCGCACCACTCCTCCACCATCCAGTCGTTGTAGGCGCGCACGCACAGCAGGCCGAGCTCCTTGTCGGCGGCCTCGGTGAAGGTCTGCCCGCAGAAGCGGGGGAAGGTGGGGAAGCAGACGGCCGACTGGACGTGGTTGACGTCCATGTCGGCGAGCCGGGCGGGCACGTCGTACGACCCGGCCCGCATCTGCTCGTACGTGATGACTTCGAGCCTGACCTCGTCCCTGTCGTACCCGACGGCGGTGTCGAGACGGGTGAGGGGCCGCCGGAGGTCTTCGTAGACCCACCAGTCGCCGACGGGCCCGTCGTCACTGCCCGGCCGGCCCATGACGGGCTTGAACCGTCCGCCGAGGAAGGTCATCTCCTTCAGCGGCGCGCGCACGATACGAGGCCCGACGTCCAGGTACTTCTTCGGCAGCCGCTCCTGCCAGACGGTGGCGGGCTCCACGGTGTGGTCGTCGACGGAGATGATCAGCGGGAACTGTGTGGTCTCCATGGGCCTCACGGTAGCGCCGATCTGACGGTCCGTCAGCTATCGGGGTCGTGATCCGTTCCGGTCCCCTCTGTGCGAACGTGTGCGAAGACCGTGTGAGGGCCTTGTGTGCTCAGGTGTGCCGGTCTGTGATCGGCGTCTCCCACGGCTGACGCAACCGCCCGGAACAAGGCAAACTGACGGGGTTGTTCGTGATGCCGAGGGGGACGAACGCATGGACGGTGGGCCGCGAGTGCCTGAGCAGCGGCGTCCCGGATCCGTGACCGTCACGGAGCCGGAGGCGCTGCGGTTCGGCGTGCTCGGTCCGGTGCGGGCCTGGCGCGGCACCGAGCCGCTGAGCACGGGCTCCCCGCAGCAGCGCGCCCTGCTGGCCGCCCTGCTGCTGCGCGCGGGCCGTACGGCGACGGCGGCGGAGCTCATCGACGCGCTCTGGGGCGACGAGCCCCCGTCGCAGGCGCTGGCGGCCGTGCGTACGTACGCCTCGCGCCTGCGGAAGATCCTCGACCCCGGCGTGCTGGTCAGCGAGTCCGGCGGCTATGCGATCCGGGGCCTCGGCGAGGGCGCCCTGGACCTGGCCGAGGCCCAGGAGCTGGCGGCGCAGGCGGAGAAGGCGCGGGCGGCCGGCGATCTGTGCCGGTCCCGCGAGCTGCTGAACGAGGCCCTGGGCAGGTGGGACGGCGAACCGCTGGCCGGCGTCCCCGGCCCGTACGCCGAGACCCAGCGGGTCCGCCTGGAGGAGTGGCGCCTGGGCCTCCTCGAATCCCGCCTGGACATGGACCTGGAGCAGGGCTGCCACGCGGAGGCTGTCTCGGAGCTGACGGCGCTGACCGCGGCCCACCCCCTCCGGGAGCGCCTGCGCGAGCTGCTGATGCTCGCCCTGTACCGCAGCGGCCGGCAGGCGGAGGCCCTGGCGGTCTACGCCGACACCCGCCGCCTGCTGTCGGAGGAGCTGGGCGTGGACCCGCGGGCGGGACTGCGGGAGTTGCAGCAAAGGATTTTGCAGGCGGACCCGGCGCTGGCGGAACCGTCGTCACCCGCCACGGAACCGGCCGTCGTACCGGTGCGCCCGGCCCAGCTCCCGGCGTCGGTCCCGGACTTCACGGGGCGGTCGTCCTTCGTGGCCGAGCTGAGCGAGGTGCTGGCGTCGGCATCGGAGTCCCGGGACTGCGGGGGCCGCGTGATGGCGGTGTCGGCGCTGGCGGGCATCGGCGGGGTGGGCAAGACGACCCTGGCGGTGCATGTGGCCCACCGGGCGCGGGGTGCCTTCCCGGACGGCCAGCTGTACGTCGACCTCCAGGGCGCGGGCCCACGTCCGGCGGAACCGGAGACGGTACTGGGCTCCTTTCTGCGGGCTCTGGGCACGGCGGACTCGGCGATCCCGGACTCCCTGGAGGAGCGCGCGGCCCTGTACCGCTCGGTGCTGGACGGCCGCCGGGTCCTGGTCCTGCTGGACAACGCGAAGGACGCGGCCCAGGTACGCCCGCTCCTGCCGGGCACGGAGGGCTGCGCGGCCCTGGTGACGTCCCGCGTCCGCATGGTGGATCTGGCGGGCGCCCACCTGGTGGACCTGGACGTGATGTCCCCGGACGAGGCGCTGGCGCTGTTCACGAGGATCGTGGGCGAGGAGCGGGTGGCGGCGGAGCGGGAGGCCGCGCTGGACGTGGTGGCGGCGTGCGGCTTCCTCCCGCTGGCGATCCGCATCGCCGCCTCCCGCCTGGCGGCCCGCCGCACGTGGACGGTCTCGGTCCTGGCGGCCAAGCTGGCGGACGAGCGCCGCCGGCTGGACGAGCTCCAGGCCGGTGACCTGGCGGTGAAGGCGACCTTCGAGCTCGGGTACGGGCAGCTGGAGCCGGCCCAGGCCCGGGCGTTCCGGTTGCTGGGACTGGCCGACGGCCCGGACATCTCGCTGGCGGCTGCGGCGGCGGTCCTCGATCTGCCCGTGGAGGACACCGAGGACCTGCTGGAGTCCCTGGTGGACACGTCCCTGCTGGAGTCGGCGGCGCCTGGACGGTACCGCTTCCATGACCTGGTCCGGCTGTACGCGCGGGCTTGCGCGGAGAGGGACGAGCAGCCGCCGGGTGAGCGGGAGGCGGCGATGTCGAGGCTGCTGGACTTTTATCTGGGGACGGCGGCGCAGGTGTATGCGATGGAGCGGCCGGGGGATCGGGTCGTGGACCATCTGCAGCCGACCGAGTATCCGGGGCTGAGATTCGAGGACCGGCGGCACGCCCAGGACTGGCTGTACGCGGAGGCCGTGTCCCTGCTCGCGTGTGTGCGCCAGTTCACGGGCCCGGGGACCCTGCCGCGCGCCATCGACCTGCTGTGGACCGCCGTCGACCTGACCGAGTCCGGCGCCAACTCACGGGAGTACGACGCCGCCGCACTCGCCCTCCGCAACGCGGCACGGGCATGCGGGGACAAGCGGGCCCAGGTGCGGGCCGCGGTCGTCCTGGCCAACGCCCACCAGCTGTCGGGGCGTTTCACCGAGGCGGACGAGTCGGCCCGGGAGTCGCTGCTCCTGGGGGATCCCTCCTGCGATCCCCTGGCCCGCTGCTGGGCGGCGAACATCCGTGGCGCCATGGCCTTCTACCAGCGCCGCTACGCCGACGCCGAAGAACACCTCAAGCAAGCTCTCGCGGACTTCCGGGACTGCGGCGACCGCGCCGGGGAAGCCAGCGTCCTGTGCAACCTGTCCCGCATCCACGTCGTCACGGGACGTCCGCAGAGCGCCGTCGAACTGGCCCAGCAGGGCGTCGACATGTACGAGGGCCTGGGGCACGCCGTGAAGACCGCCAACGGGCGCTACGCCCTGGGGATGGCCCTCACCCAGAACGGCCTGCCCGCCGAGGCCGCCGAGCGGCTGCACGAGGCGCTGGCGGTCTTCCGGGAGAGCCGTCAGCGGTTGTGGGAGGGGATGACACTGTTCCGGCTCGCCGAACTGGATCTGACGGCCGGTCGGCACGCCCAGGCCTCGGTCAGCGCCGAGGCCGCGCTGACCGTGCTCCGTGGGATCGGCGGCGAATGGCGGCGCGGGAACGTCCTCACCGTGCTCGGCCGGGCGCTCGCCGGCATCGGGCAGTCCGGACGGGCCCAGGTGTGCTGGCAGGAGGCCTTGTCCATCTACGAGTCGCTCCAGTCGCCGGAGGCCGAGACCGTCCGTGCGCTGCTGGCGCCGACCGCGGCGGCCTGAGCCGGCGCGGACGTTCATCGTTCGTTTATCGCCGCACGGCAGTCTCGTCCTGTCGATCCGTCGCGTCGGGGGGCAGACGGACCGGCTGTGAGATCGCCCGTGCGAACGATCTAGGGTTGGGCGATCCCGGGTCCGTCCGGTCGTCGATCGGGGGAACGACCGGACGGACCGGACATGACGAGTACAGCGCCAATGGGGAGGAAGCACCATGAGCGACACCACGAAGGACGAGCAGACCGTCAGCCCGGACAACGTCCACATCACCGACGCGCCCGCCGCGGTGAGCCCTGACAACGTCCACATCACCGACGCTCCGGCCAAGGGCACGGGCACGGTCACCACGGACAACGTCCACATCACCGACGCGCCTGCCACGGGCTCCGACACGGTGACCACGGACAACGTCCACATCACGTCCGACCCCAGCTGAGCCACCTCCCGCACGGGGGACCGGCCGCGACGGCGCCGAGGGGGAGCCGTCGCGGCCGAGGTGTGTCATCGGCAGGTTCAGGTCAATCCGTGGCGGGAACCTTTGACATCGCCCAACTCGCACCACACCGTCTTGCCCGCCACCCCCTGCTCCACGCCCCACCTCAGCGCCACCGCCTCCAGCAGCGCGAGACCGCGTCCCTCCTCATCATCGAGCGAGCCAGACGCGGACACGGGGAGAGCTTGCCCGGCCGGGTCCGTCACCTCGATGCGGATGCGATCGCCGGCCGTCCGGGCCACACGCACACGGACCGGGGTTCCCTCCCCCACATGCCGGATCACGTTGGTGACGAGTTCGGTGACGCAGAGCTGGACTTCGGCGCAGGGCGCGTCCAGGTAGCGGCGAACGGTACGGCGAAGCCCCTGGAGCGCCTTCGGTACCGCGGGAAGCTCCACGTCCAGCGGCGGCGGGCTCGATGACGCACCGGAGCCGCGCAGCACCGCCGCCAGCCTGCGCGCCGTAGCGGCATTGCAGTTGCCGAGCGCGACCAGGCCGGCCGGGGGCCGGTACGTGCCCGCCAGGCCCAGCAGGTCCACCTGGAGGGACGGCAGGGTGATGCCGTGGGCGGAAAGGGCTGCGCGCAGGTCATCCACGCAGAGGGTCATGTCATGGGCGGAGTTCGAGGACGACACGGTTGCGTACGCCTTCCTGTGCTCTCTGTGACGAAACAGTCACACGGTGCCGCTGGCGCCGGTACCTTTTGAAGAGGTTTCGGCTACGCAGCGCAACAGGCAAACGGCGGTGATGAGTTGTGCCCCCACGCAAGGATCCTGACGCATCGGCCAACGTCCCTTCCTTCTACGGAGCCGAGTTGCGCTATCGACGGGAGCTGGCGGGGCTGACGCTGGAGCAACTGGCGGAAGGAAGCTTCCGGGGCGTCCCGTTCCTGAGCCAGATCGAACGGGCCGAGCGGCGCATGCCCCTGGATCTGGCCCGGCACGTCGACAAGGTGCTGAGGACGGACGGGTTTTTCGAGCGGCGTTGTGAAGATGCGCGCCGGGCACGGCAGTCGGGACATGCGGAGTACTTCGCGGATGTGGCGGAGATGGAGCAGCATGCGGAGACGATCGAGGACTGGGCGCCGATGCTGGTGCCGGGGCTGCTCCAGACAGCGGCCTACGCCCGCGCGATCGTACGAGCCGCCATGCCCCGAGCCTCGGACGAAGAGGTCGAGGAGAAGGTCAACGCCCGCATGGAACGAGCCAAGATCTTCGGCTCGGAGAACCCGCCCAAGTTCTGGGCGGTCCTGGAGGAGTCGCTGATCCGGCGACCGGCGCTGCCCGATGAGCGGATGAAGGAACTGCTGCAGCACATCGCGCAGGTGGTGAGGAGCACGCACTCCATTCTGCAGATCGTCCCGCAAACCACCGGCGTCCATCCGTTCATGATGGGCATGACCAGGTTCATGACCTTCCCGGACGCGCCTCCGGTGGTGTACACCGAGTCCCTCCACAGCGGCCAACTCATCGACGATCCGGCGCTCGTGAAGCAGTACCGCGAGTCGTACGATCTGCTCAGGGCCGCCGCACTGCCGCCTGAGGCGTCCCTTGCGATCATCGAGGCTGCGGCAGAGGACTACCGAGATGGCAAGCACCGGGATTGACCTGAGCACAGCCGTGTGGCGCAAGAGCAGCTACAGCAATGGCACCGGCGGAGAGTGCGTCGAAGTAGCCGACCTCCCGTGGCGCAAGAGCAGCTACAGCAACGGAAGCGGCGGCGAGTGCATCGAAGTCTCCGACGCCCACCCCCGCCTGGTGATCCCCGTCCGCGACTCGAAGAAGGCCCAGGACGGTCCGGTACTCCTCTTCAGGCCCGTCGCCTGGAGCGCCTTCCTCGGGTCTCTGAAGGGCTGACCTCGCCCGGTTATCCACAGGACAAGCGGCAATTGGGGATTTCTGCGATCTTGCCCTGGTGGAGCGAAGGGACCTGAGGGCGTTGGCGGACAGGGGCGTCCTCCTCACCTCACATGCCGTTGAGGCCGGCTGGCCTCGGCGGGGTCTCACGCGTGCGCTGCGGGCAGAGGGCTGGACCCAGCTTCGGCAGGGTGCCTGGGCGGAACCGGGACGGGACCCGGACCTGCTGACGCGGCTGCGGGCCGTGTTGCTCCGCGAACCCCGGCTGATCGTGAGCCATGGTTCAGCGGCAGCCCTTTGGAAGATCGAGCTGCTCGGCAACCGCAGTAAGGCCCCCCTTGAGTTCATCGACCCGCAGCTCGCCATCCGGCGCCTGGCCAGTGACGTACACGTCCACCGAATGCCGCTCAGCAGGACGGAGGTGGTGGAACGACAGGGGTTACGGCTCACCGTCCCGCCCCGCACGCTTGCCGACCTGCTCCGGCGGGGCCCGAGGGACGAGGCGCTCGTCGCCGTGGAGTCGGCCCTGACGTACCGCCGGGTCGGACACGTCCGCCGCGCACCGCTCACCGAGCAGGAGGAAATCGCCGCCGCACTCCAGTCGATGGGGAAGGCTCAGGGAGGAGTCCGCGCCCGGGGTTGGCTGGGGCTGTGCGATCCGCTCGCCGGTTCCCCGGCGGAGACCGTGGCCCGGCTGCGCATGTACGACGCCGGTCTCCATCCCGAGAGCCAAGTCGAGCTGCGTACACCGGACGGCAGCCGCCGCATCGTCGACTTCCTGTTCCGGGCGGCAGGGCTGGCCGTGGAGATCGAGGGCTACGCCTACCACGGCACTCGTGAGGCCCACCGCCAGGACATCGCCCGCTTCAACCAGCTCCTGCGGTGCCCCGAGATCCGCGGCCTCCTCCGCTTCAGCGCCGAGGATGTCTTCCACCGCCCTGCGCATGTGGTCGAGGAGATCAGGGCCGCCCTGGCCGACCTGACCGCTGACTCCAAGTGACCGTGGGGGCCGCCCGCTTCTCGGCATTGTCGTGCTTCCACGAGGCGAGTCAAGGGCGCTCCCGTTCCGCTGCGCTCCACTCCCGCGTCGGCTCCGCCGATGGCCCTCCGGGCCACCCTTGACTCGCCTCGCTCCAGCACGGGGAAGAAGCGAGCGGCCCGGAAAGACGGGGTCCCGACCGGCGTTGACCTCCACCGTCGGCCGAGCCGTGGACCGGCGCGGAGGGGACGCGGTGCGTGGGTGGAGGCGTGGGGTGCGGTGGCGGCTTGCGGGCAGAGTAGGCGGCAAGCCGCGCGGGAGGGGGAGGAGCGGAGGGAGAGTGGAGGGAGAGCTGGCGCAGGGGGCGGGGCACTGGGGGAGCAGAGGTGGCATGCCGGACGGACGTGACCGGCGACATCGCGGATGACGGGGGAGTGGGAGCCGGCTGAGGGGGGTGGGGGTGGGGGCCGACGGGGCGGGGTGGGGCTCGGCCGGGGCTGCTGGGGCTTGGTGCGGGATGGATACACGACGCTGGAGGCCGAGACCGATCCCGAGTGGAAGCTTTGGGTCATCCCCCTCTCACTGCCCACCCAACCCACCCCCTCCAGCCCGCCCAAATCATCCAACTGACCTTGTCCACGGGGCTCCTGGGACTCACGGGGTTTCTGGGGTTCCTACGTGGTACTTCTGGTACTTCTGGTACTTCTGGTACTTCTGGGACTCTCTTGGGACTCGATGCGGTTCCAGGCTGGGCCTCCTGAGGTTCCCGTACCGGCCCTCCCTCACCGAGCCCGCCCCCTCCCCGAAGCCGCCGAACCCGCCCGGCGTGCCCCCGCCCACCCTCCGCGCACCCCCAGCCGACGACACGAACGCAGCCGACCCAAGGGCCCAGCGGGGCTGAGCCGGCCACTTTCCCCGGGCTGCCCGCTCGCTTCTTCCCCGTGCTGGAGCGAGGCGAGTCAAGGGTGGCCCGGAGGGCCATCGGCGGAGCCGACGCGGGAGTGGAGCGCAGCGGAACGGGAGCGCCCTTGACTCGCCTCGTGGAAGCACGACAATGCCGAGAAGCGGGCGGCCCCCACGGCAACCTCACAGCTCCCTCATCGCAATTCACCCCTCACCCCTCACCCCTCACCCCTCACCGAGAATCCCCTCACCCCTCACCCCGCCCCCTCCCCCGCAAAACCCCCTTCACCACCTTCCCGCTCGCATTCCTCGGCAGCTCCCCCACGAACTCCACCGCCCTCGGCACTTTGTAGTTCGCCATCTCGCGGCGGGACCAGGCGATCAGGTCGTCCGAGGTCAGGACCGAGCCGGGGTGGCGGACCACGAAGGCCTTGGCGACTTCCCCCAGCCGCGCATCCGGTACGCCGATCACCGCCGCCTCCCGGACATCCGGGTGGAGGGCGAGCGACTGCTCTATCTCCGCCGGGTAGGCGTTGAAGCCGCCGACGATGAACATGTCCTTGATGCGGTCCGTGATGCGCAGGTTGCCCGAGTCGTCCAGGACGCCTACGTCACCCGTACGCAACCAGCCGTCCGGAGTGATCACCGATGCCGTCGCCTCATCATCCTCGTAGTAGCCGCGCATGACGTTGAAGCCTCGGACCAGTACCTCGCCCGGCACCCCCGGCACCACCGGGGCGCCCGCGGCGCCCACCACCCTCACCTCCGTCCCCGGGATCGCCCGGCCGGACGTCGATGAGATCAGCGGCGGCGGGTCGTCGCGCCGGCACATCGTGACGACCCCGCTCGCCTCCGACAGGCCGTACGCCGTGAGGACCGTCTCCACGCCCAGTTCGCCCCGCAGGCGTTCCACCAACGTCAACGGCACCACCGCCGCTCCCGTCACCACCAGGCGCAGCGCCGACAGGTCATACGCGTCCCGGGACGGGTGGTCCAGCAGCGACTGGTGGAGCGTGGGAGGGCCGGGCAGGACAGAGATGCGTTCCGCCGCGATGTTCGCCAGCGCCGTCTCCACGTTGAACACCGGCTGCGGGACCATCGTCGCCCCGCGCATCAGGCAGGCGATCACCCCCGCCTTGTAGCCGAAGGTGTGGAAGAAGGGGTTGATGATCAAGTAGCGGTCGCCGACCCGCAATCCCGCCAGCTCAGCCCAGATGTCGTACGCCCGCAGCGTCTGCTCGTGCGTGATCATCGCGCCCTTGGGGCGGCCCGTCGTACCCGACGTGTAGATGATGTCCGACAGATCATCACCACCAATCCCACGCTCCCTCACCCGCACTTGCTCCCCCTTAACCCCCTCCCCTCCCGCCACGTACTCCTTCCACGTCCGGAACTCCGGCGGTGCGTCCTCCGACAGGACCACCACCTCCTCCAGCGCCGGAAGGCCGGGGAGGGGGCCACGGGCGCCGTCCGCCGGTACCCCCTCCCCCGCCGCCCTGCGCAGCGACGCCACGTACGACGTGCCCAGGAACGTGCCCGTCACGAACAGCAGCCTCGCCCCGCTGCGGCGCAGTACGTCCGCCGCCTCCGTGCCCTTGAAGCGGGTGTTGAGCGGGACCAGGACCGCGCCCGCGCTCACCGCGCCGAGCGCCGCGACGATCCAGTCCAGGGAGTTGGGGGCCCAGACCGCCACCCGGTCGCCCACCTCCACACCGCTCGCCAGGCAGGCGGCCGCCGAGCGTTCCACCCGGGTGCCGAGTTCGGCGTACGTGATTCTCGTGCGGCCGTCGACCACGGCCTCGGTGTCCGCGTACCGCTCGGCCGACCATCGCACCAGCTCCGGGATGGTGTTCCATGTGTCGCCCATAGCCAACCTCCCAGGACAGCTTGCTGACTGTCCGTCAGATTAGCTGTAATCTGACGCACTGTCAGGAATCTGGGAGGGGGACCACCCATGACTGTCGCCGGGTTGAAGGACGCCACCGCCATCGTCGGGATCGGGCAGACCGCGTTCGCCAAGCGCCTTCCGGAGGATGAGAAGACGCTTGCCTGTCGGGCCGTGCTCGCCGCGCTCGACGACGCGGGGATCGCACCCGGCGAGGTCGACGGGCTCGCCTCCTACACCATGGAGGAGACCGACGAGGTCGAGCTCGCCAAGGCCGTCGGGTTCGGGGATCTCACCTTCTTCAGCAAAGTCCCCTACGGCGGCGGCGGGTCCTGTGCCACCGTCGCGCATCTCGCCGGCGCCATCGCCTCGGGGCAGGCTTCCGTCGGGGTCGCCTGGCGGTCACGGAAGCGCGGCAGCGGGCCCCGGCCCTGGACCAACACCACCGTTCAGCTGCCCACGCCCGCCCAGTGGACCCGGCCCTTCGGGCTGCTGCGGCCCGCTGATGAGATCGCCATGCTGGCCCGGCGGTACATGCACGAGTACGGGGCGACCCGGGATCATCTCTTCAACGTCGCCCTCGCCTGCCGTAACCGCGCCAACCAGAACCCGGCCGCCGTGATGTACGAACGGCCGCTGACCCGCGAGATGTACATGACCTCCCGGTGGATCAGCGAGCCGCTCTGTCTCTTCGACAACTGCCTGGAGACGGATGGGGCACTCGCCTGTGTCCTCGTGTCCAAGGAACGCGCCCGGGACTGTGCCAAGAAGCCCGTCTACGTCCACTCCGTCGCCCAGGGGCTGCCCGCCCAGCACCACGGCATGGTCAACTACTGGAACGACGACCCGCTCACCGGCCCCGCCTGGACCGCGGCCCGGCAGCTGTGGAAGCACGCCGACTTCACCGCGGACGATGTCGACGTGGCGCAGATCTACGACGCCTTCACCGCCCTCGTTCCGCTGTCGCTGGAGGGATACGGCTTCTGCGGGAGAGGAGAGGGCGGGGCGTTCACCGAACAGGGGGCCCTGGAGATCGGCGGACGGCTGCCCCTCAACACCTCCGGCGGCGGGCTCTCCGAGGCCTATGTCCATGGCTTCAACCTCATCAACGAAGGGGTGAAGCAGCTGCGTGGGACCAGTACGGCCCAGGTGCCCGGTGCCGCCACCTGTCTGGTCACCGCCGGTGAAGGCGTTCCCACCTCCGCTCTCCTGCTGAGGAGTTGACGATGCTGACTCCCGTCACCGACACCGACGGCGCGCCCTTCTGGGAGTACGCCGCCCAGGGCGAACTGCGCGTCCAGGCCTGCGCCGACTGCGGTGAACTCCGGTTTCCGCCCCGGCCCTGCTGCCCGCACTGCCAGAGCTTCGCAGCTGAGTGGCGGCTCACCAGCGGACGCGGACGCGTGTGGTCGTACGTCGTGCCGCATCCGCCGCTCCTGCCCGATTACGCGGCGCAGGCGCCGTACAACGTCGTCATGGTGGAACTGGAGGAGACGCCGCGCATCCGGCTCGTGGGCAATCTCGTCAGCCGTGCCGGGGCCTCTCTCGACTCCCTGGATCCGGAGAGGGTCCGGATCGGGGCTCGGGTGCGTGTCGTCTTTCCCGAGGGCGGGCTGCCGCAGTGGGTGCTCGCGTGAGCAGCGTGCGGGTCGACGCCGACAAGGACAGCGGGGTCGCCGTCGTCACCCTCGACCGGCCGCACCGGCTCAACGCCATCGACCTGGACATGGCTCGCGAACTCTCCGGTGTCTGGCGGGCGTTGAGGTTCGACGACTCGGTGCGGGCGGTCGTGCTCACTGGGAGCGGGGAGCGGGCGTTCTGCACCGGGATCGACCGGGACGTCGTCGTGCCGCAGCCCTCGTCGCCGTATATGCAGGACGATCCGTTGCTGGCCATCGGGCCCAAGGCGAACGGCCTGTGGAAGCCCGTCGTGGCCGCCGTGCGCGGGATGGCCTGCGGCGGCGCCTTCTATCTGCTGGGGGAGGCCGAGTTCGTCGTCGCCGACACGACCGCCGAGTTCTTCGACCCGCACACCGCCTACGGGATGGTCAGCGCGTACGAGTCGATGCTGATGGCCGCTCGGATGCCGTACGGGGAGGCGGCCCGGATGATGCTGATGGGCACCGCCGAGCGGATCTCCGCCCGGCGGGCCCACGAGGTCGGGCTGGTCTGCGAAGTCACCGAGGAGGGCGGGGCGTTGGACGCCGCCGTGCGCTGTGCCGGTGTCATCGCCGGGTATCCGCCGGCGGGGGTGCAGGGGACCGTGCGGGCGTTGTGGGCGGCCAGGGAGGCGGGCCTGGCCCAGGCGTTCGCGCAGGCGCCGCACCTCGTCACCCTCGGCAATCTGCCGGCCGAGCGGCAGGCGGAGCTGTTCGCCGGGCGGCCCAGGGGCGGGTTCCGGGTGCGCTAGGCAGGGCTTGCTGCCGATGGCCCGATCGGCGTAGGGGCTGTTGCTCACTTTCGGGACTGCCGCCGTCGTGGGCGCCGCGGCACTGCCGGCTGCGGCAGCCGACCACTGCCCGGGCCGCCCGCACGAGGCGGTGAACATCAGCAGCGAGCGGCACGGCTCCCCGTGGCCGGGCCGCCGCTGGGACCGTGGCCGCCCGCGGCGAGCACCGGCACTGATCCGCCGGCCTGCGCCTCGTAGTACGCAGGGCGGGCGGGTCACCTGGTGGCGGGTGTCCGGCGCCGGGGGTAGCGTCGGGCCTGCGACGGCCGCCGTCCGGAGCCCTTCCGTGACACACCGGTACGACGGCCGTCACGCCTCCCCCCGGCCTCCTCGGCACACCTCTCACGCCGTCCGTGCCGTGCCCGTGCCCTTCTCCGCGTCCAGCGCGTACACACACCGGTCCTTGCTGCAGGCGTACACCACGCCGTCCTGGACCACCGGGGAGCCGGTGATCTCGCCGCCGGTCGCCAGCTTCCAGCGCAGGCGGCCGTCGTCGGCCTTCAGGGTGTAGAGCAGGTGGTCCGTGGAGCCGAAGTGGATGCGGCCCTCGGCCACCGCGGGTGCGCCCACGACGTCGCCGCCCGCCTGGAAGCGCCACTTGGGCGTGCCGGTGACGGCGTCCAGGGTGTACAGGGCCTTGCCGCTGCCCACGTGGACATGGCCGGCGGCGACCAGGACCGGGTCGATGGAGGAGCGGGCCTCGGTCGCGATGCGCCAGCGGTCGCGGCCGTCGGTGGCGTCGAGGGCGTAGACCGTGCCCAGGTAGTCCGCCAGGTAGACCCCGCCGCCGGTGACCGCCGGGCCCGGGGTGAAGGCGGGTGGGGAGAGGAAGACCGCCGGGGCCTCGAAGTGCCAGCGGACCATGCCGCTCGCCGCCTCGATCGCGAGGACGCGGGTGCCGGCGGAGACGTAGACGTAGCCGTCGGGCGCCGGGGTGAGGCGGACCGGGACGCCGCCGCAGGAGGCCGCGTCGCCGACCGGGTACGACCAGCGTTCCTCGCCGGTGCGGGCCTCCAGGGCGCGCAGCCGGGCGTCCTGCCAGACGTAGACCGTGCCGTCGTGGACGAGCGGGCCCGCTTCGGGGGACTCGAAGTCGGTCTGGCAGCCGCTGATCTCCCACAGCTTCTGTCCGGTCGCGGCCTCCCAGGCCTGGGCGCCGCCGCCCCGGGTGCCGGTGACGACCGTGCCGTGGTCGGCCTTGAGGGAGTACACCCAGGCGTCCGTCGACAGTCGCCACAGGTCGGTGCCCTCGCGGGCGTCCAGGGCGAACAGGGTCGGGCCGTCCGAGGCGTGGATACGGCCGTCCGCCACCGCCATGGACCAGGCGACGTCCCGCGTCTTGAAGCGGCGCCGGCCGGTGGCCACGTCCAGGGCGTGCACCTCGAAGGAGGTGACGTAGACCAGGTCGCCGGCGACGGCAGGGGTGCCCCAGACGTCGTTCGACATGCGGAAACGCCAGGGGCGCCAGCCGGCCGCGGTCTCCGGCGGCTGGGGCGGCACCGGCGGTACGGCGGGGTCGGCGCCGGCCAGGCCGGGGCGCGGGCGGGACCAGCTGGCGACCAGGCCGGCCTCCGGCGGGGGCGCCTTGACGGCGGCGGCGCGGGCGTCGGCGACGCGCGGACCGGGGCCGATGGGCACCGGGGCGCCGGCCAGCCGGACCGGCCCGGTGTCGGGGGCGCCGACAGGAACAGGCGGGACCGGGGGGTCGTACGGGGGCGGCGGGGGGACCGTCGAGCGGCCGGCACTGCCCCGGCCGCCGGTGCCGGCCGGGGCCGGCTTGGCGGTGGGGCGGCCGCCGCCGCGGCGAGACTCGATGAGGGCGACGGCCTTCTCGGGCAGCCAGGCGGAGGCGGTGCCGCTGTCGTCGGAGCCGGAGCCGAAGAGGTGGGGTGCCAGCTGGGCCTGGAGGTCGGCCGGGGAGGGGCGGGCCGACGCCTCCATCTGCATGCAGACCTCGATGAGCGGGCGCAGCTCGTCGGGGAGGCCGGTGAGGTCCGGGCCCTCGCGCAGCAGCATGAAGACGGTCTCGACCGGGTTGGCGCCGTGGAAGGGCGGGTGGCCGGTGGCCGCGAAGACCAGCATGGAGCCGAGGGAGAAGACATCGCTGGCGCCGGTGACGCTGCGGGAGTCCTTGGCCTGCTCGGGGGACATGTAGGCGGGGGTGCCGACGGCGACGTTGGTCATGGTCAGGCGCGTGTTCGAGACGCCCGACGCGATGCCGAAGTCGATCACCCGGGGGCCGTCCTCGACCACGAGCACGTTGGAGGGCTTCAGGTCCCGGTGGACGAGGCCCGCACCGTGGATGGACTGGAGGGCCTCGGCGACGCCCGCCGCGAGCCAGCGCACGGCCTGGGCCGGCAGCGGCCCGCAGTCGTTCACTATCTCTTCGAGGGAGGGCGCGGGGACGTAGGCGGTGGCCAGCCACGGGACGGGGGCGCGGGGGTCGGCGTCGACCACGGCCGCCGTGTAGAAGCCGGAGACCGCGCGGGCCGCTTCCACCTCGCGGGTGAAGCGGACGCGGAAGAGCTGGTCCTCGGCCAGCTCGGTGCGCACCGTCTTGATCGCCACGCGCCGGCCGGACGCCGAGCGCGCGAGATAGACCAGCCCCATGCCGCCGGCGCCCAGCCGGCCCAGCACCTCGAACGGCCCGATCCGCCGCGGATCGTGCTGCGTCAGCTGATCCACTTGCCTGCCACCTCCCCGTACTGGTCGCGCCACCCCATATGTACGCGACCGCCGTGCAGCGTCCCACCACCGCACCGCCATGGCGGCACGCACCCTGATTCTTCCTGGCCGGGCGGCTGGTTGCGAACCCGGTGAAAAATCGGGGTGTCTTCCGCTTAATCCCATCAAAGCGGACGGATCACCGCTGGAGCAGTGCGAACGACGCCCCCTGATTGTCGGTGACGACGGCCACCCATCCGTACGAGGTCTCGAAGGGTGGCGCCTGCACCCGGCCGCCGAGCCGCTGCACGGCCCCGCGGGCGTCGTCGAGCTCGGTGACCCGGAAGTGGGCGAGGAAGTGCGGGGGCATCTCGGCCGGGAAGACCTCGATGACGTCGGAGCGCCCGAAGTCGGGCGCCGCACCGGGGCCGAAGAGGGCCTCGTGGAAGAGGCCACCGTAGAAGGTGTTGGCGGTGGCGATGTCGCGGGTGTACAGCTGGGCCCAGACGAAGGTGCCGGGTGCGCGCCGGCGGCCGAAACCGCGGTGCCGGCCGGGCTGCCACAGGCCGAACACCGCCCCCTCGGGGTCGGCGGCGAGCGCGGCCGTGCCCAGGTCGTCCAGCGCGGTGGGCGCCATCACGAGCTGTCCGCCGGCCGCCGTGATCCGCCGGGTGAGCGCCTCGGCGTCCGGGGTGGCGAAGTACACCGTCCAGACGGTGGGCATCCGGCCGTCGGTCTTGTGCGCCAGCGCGGCGACCGGCTCCCCGTCCAGCCGGGCCCACACCGAGGAGCCGTACGCCTCCTCGAAGGTCCACCCGAAGAGCTCACCGTAGAACCGCTTGCCCGCCTCGACGTCGGGCAGCTGGGCGTCCACCCAGCAGGGCACACCCTCCCCGTAGGTCTCCCCGACCTCTTGGGTCTCTTCATTCCCGGATGCCCTGTTTTCGGCCATGTCGCCAAAGTAACCGGGCCGCGCGCACCCCGCAGACCAGGCACACCACCCTCAGAGCCCCCGTGCACCCCATTTGCAGTCGGCCGAATCGCGCTCCGATCACCCCTCGGTAAGCTGACGGCATGACAGGACAAGTGCGTACCGTCGACGGCCGCGTGGCCGGCCGGCGTGGGCAGGCGACCCGGCAGAAGCTGCTCGACTGCCTCAGCGAGATGCTCAGCTCCTCCCCGTACCGGGACGTCAAGGTCATCGATGTCGCCCGGAAGGCGGGCACTTCGCCCGCGACCTTCTACCAGTACTTCCCGGACGTCGAAGGCGCCGTCCTGGAGATCGCCGAGCAAATGGCCGCCGAGGGAGCCGGGTTGACCGAGCTCCTGGCGGGCCGCTCCTGGGCCGGCAAGTCCGGCTGGCAGACCGCGCAGGAACTCGTCGAGGGGTTCCTGGAGTTCTGGCGCAAGAACGACGCGATCCTGCGCGTGGTCGACCTCGGCGCCGCCGAAGGGGACAAACGGTTCTACAAGATCCGGATGAAGATCCTGAACTCGGTGAACAACTCCCTCTCGGACTCCATCGCCGAACTCCAGGCCAAGGGCAGGGTCGACAAGGACGTGAACCCGGCGGCGGTGGCCGGCTCGCTGGTCGCGATGCTCGCGGCGGTGGCGGCCCACCAGAAGGGCTTCCAGTCCTGGGGTGTGAAGCAGGCCGAACTGAAGCCGAACCTCGCCCTATTGGTGCACCTGGGCGTCACCGGCAAGAAGCCGGCGAAGTAGCCCGGACCCCTTTTCTCACCAAGTCCTGTCTGGCAGGCGGTGGTTCACCGAGGTGAGCTGCCGCCTGCCGTGCTACGCGGGCAGTGGCCGGTCCCGTACGACGTGCTTCATCACCAGCGTCGACGTCAGCCGCTGCACACCCGGCAGGGTCGCGAGCCGGTCGTCGTACAGCCGCTGGAAGGCGGCGAGGTCGGCGGTGGCGATCCGGAGCAGATAGTCGGGCTCGCCGAACAGCCGCTGGGCGTCGAGGACGTGCTCCAGCTCACTGACCGCCCGCTCGAACTCGGCGACCGTGTCCCGGTCCTCCTGCCGCATGGACACGAAGACCAGCGCCTCGAAGTTCAGCCCGAGCGCGGCCGGGTCCACCACCGCCCGGTACCCCTCGATGGCACCGGAGCGCTCCAGCTCGCGCAGCCGCCGGTGACACGGCGAGACACTCAGCCGCACCCGCGCGGCCAGCTCGGTCACGGTCAGCCGCCCGTCCTGCTGCAGCTCGGCAAGGATTTTCCGGTCCACGTCATCCATAGGGCAGATCTTCCCCCGAAGTTTCTGGTTCCCGGCAAATTTCGGGAACACTTTCGGGCCATTCACGCCTAATGTCCCCAGCATGGACTCGGGACTGCTCTTCTCCTTCCTCGCCGTGGACCTGCTGCTGGTGTGCGTGCCGGGCGCCGACTGGGCGTACGTCATCGCCGCCACCCTGCGCGGCCGCTCGGCACCGCGCGCGGTGGCGGGGCTGGTCTGCGGGTACGCCCTGCACACGGTCCTGGCGACGGCGGGCCTCGCGGTCCTGGTCGCGGGCTCGCCCAGGCTGCTGACCGCGCTGACGGTCGCAGGCGCCGGGTATCTGCTGTGGCTGGGGTGGGGAGTGCTGCGGCGGCCTGCCGTGCCGGGTGCGGACGAGGCCCCGAAGGCCGGAGCGGGACGGCTGTTCCTGCGGGGCGCGACGATCAGCGGCCTGAACCCCAAGGGCCTGCTGCTCTACCTCTCCGTCCTCCCCCAGTTCCTCACCCTGCGCGGCACCCACCTGCCCGTCCCCGTGCAGACGGCGGCCCTCGGCCTGCTCCACATGGCGTGCTGCGCGGCGGTGTACCTCACGGTCGGCGTACTGGCGCGCACCCTGCTCGCCGCGCGGCCTGCGGCGGCTCGGACGGTGACGCGTACGTCGGGGGCGGCGATGCTGGGAATCGGGGCGGTGCTCCTGGCGGAGCGCTTGGCCACGCTGTAGGTTCGGGCGCCCCTAGGGGGTCGGAGTGAGCCGGAACAGGCGGATCTCCCTCGTCACCCGTTCCTGGTACGCGGCGTACGGCGGCCAGAACGCCAGGGCCGCCCGCCAGGCCTCCGCCCGCTCCTCCCCCGTCAGCAGCCGGGCGGTGACCGGGATGTCCCGCCCCTTCCAGCTGATCGAGGCGTCCGGGTGGGCGAGCAGATTGTGGGTCCAGGCCGGGTGGCCGGTCCGCCCGAAGTTGGAGCCGATCAGCACCCAGCTCTTGCCGTCCTCCTCGGGCATGCACGCGAGCGGGGTCCGGCGGAGCTGTCCGCTGCGGGCGCCTGTCGACGTGAGGATCACCCCGGGCAGCATCTGGGCGCTGAGCAGCACCCTGCCCCGGGTGAGCCGGTGGACGGCCCGGTCCAGTGCCGGGATCACATGCGGGGCGACCTTCGCGAACCCGCGCGTCGAGGACACCTTCTGCACCAGCCGGACGCCGATCACACCGCCACCTCCCCGTGCCCGAACAGCCCCGCGGTCTCGGCGGCCCGGTCCCGGAGCCGGTGCGGTGGCCCGAACAGCAACTCGTCCCCGGCCGCCCGTTTGAAGTACAGGTGAGCGTCATGCTCCCAGGTGAACCCGATCCCGCCGTGCAACTGGATCCCCTCACCAGCGGCCAACCGTAGCGCCTCCAGCGCCTGAGCGAGAGCCAACCGACCGACTCCGGCTTCCGGGGCGCGGCCAAGGACCGGCCCAGCGGCTCCAGCTTCCGGGGCGTGGGCGAGCTCACCGGCTCCGGCCTCCCGGGCCCGGGCGAGCCCAGCGGCTCCGGCCTCCCGGGCCTGGGCGAGCGCCGTCGGCGTCGGACCGGACGGCCGTGATGAACCGGACGGCCCGGACGGACCAGCCGGACCGTAATCCGCCGACGGCGAGGACGCCCCACGGGGGCCACCCGCACCCGGCAACGAGAGCTGCACGGGCGGTGCCGGTGGGAACGGCTCGGACGCCGAAGGCGAAGCCGAGGCGGACGCCGACGCCCACGCGGAGTAGTACGCGGCCGACCTCGCCCCCTGCACCGCCACATACACCTCGGCCAACCGGTGCTTCACCGCCTGGAAGGAGCCGACAGGCCGCCCGAACTGCTCGCGCTGCCCGACGTACTCCACGGTCCGCTCCAGCACCCGCCCGGCCGCCCCGACCGCCTCGCAGGCGAGCACCGCGGCCACGGAGTCCCCGAGCACGGCCAGCGCGGGCAGCACCTCCGCCTCCTCCTCTCCCAGCAACTCGGCGCGGACGTCCCGCAGTTGGACGCGCGCCTGCGGGCGGGTGGCGTCGAGCGCGGTCTGCCGGGTGCGCGCGAGGCCCGCCGCGTCGCCCGGCACCAGGTACAGCCGGGTCCGGGAGCGGGCGAAGCCCCCGGTGTGGGCGGCGGCGAGCAGCAGCCCGGCGCTGTGGCCGTCCAGCACCTGCTCGGCCTGCCCGTACAGCAGCCAGCCGTCCGCCGTACGCCGGGCCTGGACACCCCCGGCCCGCCCGCCACCGGCGACGTACCCCTCGTTCCCGCCGGTCAGGGCGAGCGCGGTGGCGAGGTCGGTTCCCGGTACGGCGAGCGCGGCGGTGAGGGTGCCGGCGGCGAGCCGGGGCAGCAGTGCGGCGCGCTGGGCCTCCGTTCCGAGGGTGAGCACGAGGGGTGCCACCAGCACGGAGGTGGCGAGCAGCGGGGAGGGGGAGAGCGCCCGCCCCACCTCCTCGCAGGCGAGGGCCAGTTCGGTGACCGAGCAGCCGACCCCGCCGTACCGCTCGGGCAGGGCGAGACCCGGCAGGCCGAGCCGGCCGGCGAGGGCGGTCCAGAGGGCGGGGTCGTGTCCGGCGGGGACGGCGAGGGCGGCGCGCAGTTCCTCGGGGCCGCAGCGCTTGCGGAGGAGTTCGCGCAGGGTACGGCGGATTTCGTCCTGCTCGGCGGTGAGACGCGTGTCCATGGCTCTGCCCTGCCTCTTCCTGCCTCTTCCCTCCGGATCTGACGGACCGTCATATTAGAAGCGGCGGAGCGAGATGCACAGGGGACGGAGGACCGTATGACGCCCGGGAGCCGGAAAGTCGCCGTGGTCGGAGTGGCGCTGTCGGACTGCGGACGCGTGGCCGACACGACGCCGTACACCCTGCACGCGCAGGCGGCCCGCCGTGCCCTCGCGGACGCCGGACTGGACCGCACGCTGGTCGACGGCCTCGCCTCCGCCGGCCTCGGCACGCTGGCCCCGGTCGAGGTCGCCGAGTATCTGGGCCTGCGTCCGACCTGGGTGGACTCCACCTCGGTCGGCGGCTCGGCCTGGGAGGTGATGGCGGCGCACGCGGCGGACGCGATCGCGGCGGGGCACGCCAATGCCGTGCTCCTCGTCTACGGCTCCACGGCTCGCGCCGACATCAAGGCGGGCCGCAGGACCGGCACCCTCTCCTTCGGCGCGCGCGGCCCCCTCCAGTTCGAGGTCCCCTACGGCCACACCCTGATCGCCAAGTACGCGATGGCCGCCCGCCGCCACATGATCGAGCACGGCACGACCGTCGAGCAGTTGGCGGAGGTCGCCGTGCAGGCGCGGGCGAACGCGGCCCTCAACCCGGACGCCATGTTCCGCGACCCGATCACGGTCGACGACGTCCTGTCCGGCCCGATGATCGCCGACCCCTTCACCAAGCTGCACTGCTGTATCCGCTCGGACGGCGGCGCGGCGGTGCTGCTGGCGGCCGAGGAGTACGTGCGGGACTGCCGTACGGCCCCCGTCTGGATCCTCGGCACCGGCGAGCACACCTCACACGCGGCGATGTCCGAGTGGCCGGACTTCACGGTCTCCCCGGCGGCGGTCAGCGGCCGCCTCGCCTTCGAGCGGGCCGGGGTGCGGGCGGCGGAGATGGACTTCGCGGAGATCTACGACGCCTTCACCTACATGACCCTGGTGACCCTGGAGGACCTGGGCTTCTGCGGGAAGGGCGAGGGTGGGGCGTTCGTGGAGAAGGGCCGGCTGCTGGTGCGCGGCGGGGAGCTGCCGGTGAACACGGACGGGGGCGGCCTGTCGGCCCAACACCCCGGTATGCGAGGGCTGTTCCTGCTGGTGGAGGCGGTACGGCAGCTGCGCGGCGAGGCCGGGGAGCGGCAAGTGCGCGGCCGGGACGGGGGCGTACCCCGGCTGGGGGTCGCCTCCGGGACCGGGGGCTGGTTCTGCTCGTCGGGGACGGTGGTACTGGGGCGGGAGTGAGGGCGGTGAGTGGGGTGATCGCGGTGGACCCGGGGCGATACTCACCCCATGGCACAGCACGATCTCCACGAGCTGCTTCGGTCCCTGCGGGTCTGGGCCCCTGAGGCGACCGAGCTACGACCCTTCGACCCGGACACGGCCCCGCCGACCCCGCTCCCGCTGTTCACCAGCTGGTTCGCGGACGCGGTGGCGGCCGGGCAGCCGGAGCCGCACACGATGTCGCTGGCCACGGTGGACGACCAGGGGCGGCCCGACGTACGGATCGTGATGCTGCACGGCGCCGACCCGGACGCCTGGGCCTTCGCCACGCACCGCACCAGCCGCAAGGGCCGCGCCCTGGCCGCCCGCCCGTACGCGGCCCTGGCCTTCTACTGGCCGATGCTGGGCCGTCAGGTGCGGGTGCGCGGGCCGGTGACGGCGGCGCCCTCGGCGGAGAGCCAGGCGGATCTGCACGCCCGCTCGACGGGCGCGCTGGCCGCGGCGCTCACCGGTCGGCAGAGCGAGGAGCTGTCCTCGGTCGAGGAGTTGCGGCGGGCGTCGGAGGCGGCCTGGGACCGGGCCCGCCTGAACCCGGCCGAGCCGTCCCCGACCTGGACCCTGTATCGGCTGCGTCCCGAGACGGTGGAGTTCTTCCAGGGGGATCCGGACCGGCGGCACGTACGGCTGGAGTACCGGAGCACGGAGTTCGGCTGGAGCAGGACACTGCTCTGGCCTTAGACGCCGTCCCGGCCCGCGCACAACGACGTCCTGACTCCGTGAGTGACGTCCTGACTCCGTGAGTGCCGTATCCCTGCGGCTGCGGCTCCCCTCAGTCCCCGAACCTCCACACCGCGAAGTCCGCCACCGGCCGGTAGCCGATGCGCTGGTACAGGCCGTTGCTCGTCGGGTTCGCCAGGTCGGTGAAGAGCAGGATCTCCGCGGTGCCCGCCTCCCGCGCGGCCCGGCTCACCTCCGCCGTGACCGCGCCCGCGTAGCCCCGGCCGCGCAGCTCGGCCGGGGTGTAGACCGGGGCGACGCGGACCTGGCCCGCGGTTTCCGGGGTCACGCCGGCCAAGGAGACCGGGGTGCCGTCCGGGGTCTCCCAGAGGGTGATGCCGCCGTAGGCGATGCGGGCGTCGGCCCACTCGGCCGGGTCCTGGCCGGGGCCGTGGCCGGTGTCCCCGTCGAACGCGAGCTTCCAGCGGATCAGCAGCTCGCGGTCGGCGGGCCCGGCGATCCGCGCCCGCCCCTCGGGCCGGGGCTCGGGGGCGGTCAACTCGTCCAGACGGTACAGCCGTTGGCGCAGGGTGAGCGTGCCCGCCGTACCGCTGCGCCGCTGCCAGGCCGCCGCGAAGGCCTCCGCCGTCTCGCGCGGGCCGGAGAGCCCGGGGACCGGATGGGCCTGCTCGGCCAGCCGGGCGGCGAGCGCGTCGGCCTCCCCGGGGGTGAGCGCGGTGACGTGGAGGTGGAAGGGCGGGGTGTGGACCAGGACCGCGCGGACCGTGCCGTCGTCCAGGATGCCGAAGACGGGATCCCCGGCACCGAAGGCGTGCGGTCCGCGGCGCCGCAGCGCCTCCGTCACGCTCAGCGGCACCGTGTGCAACGCCGGGCGGGAGCTCAGGAAGTCGCCCGCGCGGGCGAGGAACTCGTCGAGGTCGTCGGTGAGATACCAGTTCTCGGGGCTCATGCGTACCGATGATCGGGCTCAGCCGCCGGGCTCGAACACCGGATTTCCGTCCCGGTACGTCACCCGCAGCGCCATCCCCGCCGCCGGCGCGCCCTGCGCGCAGTGCACGAGCTCCGTCATCATCCGCGGCCCCTCCGCCAGATCGACCACCGCGGCGATGTACGGGGTGCGCTCGCCGAAGGGCGGCAGGTCGTTGCGGTGGACCGTGGACCAGGTGTAGAGCGTGGCCCGGCCGCTCGCCTCCTCCCAGGTCACGTCCTCGCTCCAGCAGTGCGGGCAGAACTCGCGCGGATAGTGGTGGGCCCGGCCGCAGGCCCCGCAGCGGCGGATGAGCAGCCGCCCTTCCGCGGCCGCCTCCCAGTACGGGCGCGTGAAGGCGTCGGTCTCCGGTACGTCGTACCGCACGGCCCGCATCAGAACCACCCCAGCCAGGCGTCCAGCGACCAGCTCTGCCAGGCCATGCCGAAGAAGGCGACGAGCGAGATCAGCGCCATCATCGAGTTCTGCCCCTGCTCCGCCCAGTCGTGGATCATCAGCACGAAGTAGACGGCGTTCAGCAGCAGGCCGCCGATCAGCGCGACCGGGGTCAGGAAGCCCAGGATCAGGCCGAGGCCGAGGGAGAGTTCGGCGTAGGCGACGATGTACGCCATCAGCTTCGGATGCGGCTTCACCGTCGCCTCGAAGCCGCTGCGCACCGGCGCCCAGCGGTGCTTCTCCGCGATCTCCGCCGCCCACGCGATGCCGCTGCCCCGCTCGAACCAGGCCTTCTTGTCCTTGTGCCGCCAGCTCTCCAGCCACCACAGCCCGAGCCCGATCCGCAGCACCGCCAGCCAGTGAACGCCGTCCAGCCCTATGGAGTCCATGGATCTGACGGTACGTCAGATGTGCCGTAAAGACCACCGGCCAGGCCCGCCCGCACGCCGACGGCGCCTACGAGTGGACCGTCCCCGGGAACACCCCATCCGCGTGGGCTACGTCACCTGTCGCGCACACTTCTCCACACACGTGATCAATCCGCAACCAATTCCGGTCTTGACCGAGACCCATCAACCGGGTGGGTGATTACGCTCCGAGCATGGCCGACTCCCGTTCCGCTTCCGCACAGCTCTCCGCCACGCCCGCCGACCGCCCGGTCTACGTCATCGGCGCCGGGCCGGGCGGTCTGGCCGCCGCGTACGCGCTGCGGGCGCGGGGCATACGGGCGGTGGTCCTGGAGAAGGCGGACCGGGTGGGCGCCTCGTGGCGGGGCCACTACGACCGCCTCCGGCTGCACACCACCCGACGGCTGTCCGCGCTGCCGGGCCTGAAGATCCCCCGGAAGTTCGGGCGCTGGGTCCGCCGGGACGACGTCGTGCGCTATCTGGAGAAGTACGCCGAGCACCACGAGCTGGAGATCGTCACCGGCGTGGAGGTCTTCCGCGTCGAGCGCGCCCAGGACGGCACCGGCTGGCTGCTGCACGCCTCCGGCGGGCGCGAGCTGACCGGCAGCGCGGTGGTCGTCGCCACCGGCTACAACCACACCCCGCTGCTGCCCGACTGGCCGGGCCGCGACGACTACACCGGTCAGCTGCTGCACGCCGGCCGCTACCGCGACGCCACGCCGTACGCGGGCCGGGACGTGCTGGTCGTCGGGATCGGCAACACCGGCGCGGAGATCGCCGTCGACCTGGTGGAGGGCGGGGCGGCGCGGGTGCGGCTGGCCGTGCGCACCGCCCCGCACATCCTGCGCCGCTCGACGCTCGGCTGGGCCGCCCAGTACACAGGCGTCCTGGTACGACGGCTGCCGGCGGGCCTCGTGGACCGGCTGGCCGGACCGTTCGCGAAGGCGACCGTGCCGGACCTCACGGCCCACGGGCTGCCGCGCCCGGACACCGGCCTGTACAGCAGGGTGCGGCAGGGCGCGATCCCGGTGCAGGACGTCGGCCTGATCGACGCCGTGCGCACGGGCCGGGTGGAGATCGTGGCCGCCGTCGAGTCCTTCGAGGACGGGAAGGTGGTCCTCGCCGACGGCAGCCGCATCGAGACGGACGCGGTGATCGCGGCGACCGGGTACACGCGGGCACTGGAGGGGCTGGTCGGGCATCTCGGGGTGCTGGACGGCCGCGGCAGACCCGTGGTGCACGGCGGCCGGGCGCCCGCGCAGGCGCCCGGCCTGTACTTCACCGGTTTCACCAATCCGATCAGCGGCATGTTCCGGGAGATGGCGCTGGACGCCGGGAGGATCGCGCAGGCGGTGGCCAGGCATCTGCGATGACAGGGGTGCGCACCCGTCGGTAACTTTGAACGTCCGACCAGTTCCTGACATTGCGTCAGTTCAGTAATCTGACACTGCGTCAGTTTACTTGTGCTGTCTCACAGGAGCGGGCGGACCGATGCTTGGATCAACCCACGGCACCCTCACCACCGACTCCCGCCGGGCCCGGGTCGTCGCCTGCGGCGAGCAGCGGCCCGGCCCCGTCGTCCACGACCGGGTCGACGACCTCGACGTCAGCGGGCGCCCGCTGTACGCGGACGTACCCGACCTCGCCCGCTTCTTCCGGCCCGAGTCCGTCGCCGTGATCGGCGCCTCGGACACCGAGGGCCGGCCGAACACCGGGATCACCCGGCAGCTGCTGGCCTGGGCCGAGCGGGTGGGGGCGCGGGTGCATCCGGTGCACCCGACCCGGCCGTCCGTGTTCGGCATCCCGTGCGCCGCCTCGGTCGCCGAACTGCCGCCCGGCCAGGTCGACCTGGCCGTCCTGCTGGTGGCCGACCCACTGCCGGTGATCGAGGAGCTGGCCGACGCGAAGGTGAAGTTCGCGGTCGCCTTCGCCGCCGGTTTCGCCGAGACCGGCGAGGCGGGTGCCGAGGCCCAGGAACGGCTCGCGGACGCCGTACGCCGCTCGGGCCTGCGCCTGCTCGGCCCGAACACCAACCTGAACGCCTTCGAGCGCTTCCGGGAGGACCTGGACGGCCCGGCGATCGCGCTGATCACCCAGTCCGGCCACCAGGGCCGCCCGGTCTTCTCCCTCCAGGAGCTGGGCATCCGCCTCTCCCACTGGGCGCCCACCGGCAACGAGGCCGACCTGGAGACGGCCGACTTCATCTCGTACTTCGCCGAACAGCCCGAGGTCGGCGCCATCGCCGCCTATGTGGAGGGCCTGAAGGACGGCCGCGCCTTTCTGCTGGCCGCCGACCGCGCCGCCCGCCGCAAGGTGCCGGTGGTCGCGGTGAAGGTGGGCCGCACCGAGACCGGGGCCCGTACGGCCGCCTCGCACACCGGCAAGCTCACCGGCGCCGACGCGGTGGTGGACGCGGCGATGCGCCAGTACGGCGTCGTACGCGTCGACGGGCTCGACGAACTCCAGGACACCGCGGCCCTGCTGGCGCGGGCGCGGGCTCCCCTGGCGGACGGCGTGGCGGTCTACTCGATCTCCGGCGGCACCGGCGCGCACGTCGCCGACCTGGCGGCCGGCCTGGGGCTGCGCCTGCCGCGGCTGTCGGACGAGCGGCAGGCCGAGCTGCACCAGTGGATCCCGGAGTACCTGAGCGTGGCCAACCCGGTCGACAACGGCGGACACCCGGTCGGCGACGCGCGCGGCCGGAAGATCATCGACGCGGTGCTCGCCGACCCGGCGGTCGGGGTCCTGATCTGCCCGGTCACCGGCCCGTTCCCGCCGCTCAGCGACAAGCTGGTGGCGGACCTGGTCGCGGCGGCCGAGGAGACGGACAAGCTGGTGTGCGTGGTGTGGGGCTCCCCGGTCGGCACCGAGCCGGCGTACCGGGAGACCCTGCTGGGCTCCTCGCGCGTGGCGACCTTCCGCACGGTCGGCAACTGTCTGACGGCCGTCCGCGCCTGGCTGGACCACCACCGCTTCGTGCGCGACTACCGCTCCCCCTTCGACGAGGCCCCGCGCCTGCCCTCGCCCTCCTTCCGCAAGGCGCAGGCGCTGATGCGTCCGGGCCGGCAGCTGAGCGAGCACGCGGCGAAACAGCTCCTGCGCGCCTACGGCATCCGGGTCCCGCGGGAGCAGCTGGTGACCAGCGCGGCGGCGGCCGTACGGGCCGCGGCCCAGATCGGCTACCCGGTGGTGATGAAGGCCTCGGGTGCCCGGATCGCCCACAAGACCGAACTGGGTCTGGTGAAGGTCGGCCTGACGTCAGCCAGCCAAGTCCGTGACGGCTACCGCGAGTTGATGGACATCGCCCGCTACGAGGGGGTCTCGCTGGACGGGATCCTGGTGTGCCAGATGGTCGAGCAGGGCGTGGAGATGGTCGTGGGCGCGACGCACGACGACCTGTTCGGCCCGACGGTGACGGTGGGCCTGGGCGGGGTGCTGGTCGAGGTCCTGCACGACACGGCGGTCCGCGTCCCGCCGTTCGGCGAGGACCAGGCCCACGCCATGCTCGCCGAACTCCGCGGCCATCCCCTGCTGGACGGCGTCCGGGGCCGCCCGCCGGCCGACCGCGACGCGCTGGTGGAGGTGGTTCTGCGGGTCCAGCGCATGGCACTGGAACTCGGCGACCAGATCGCCGAGCTGGACATCAACCCGCTGCTGGTCCTGCCCCGGGGGCAGGGCGCGGTGGCACTGGACGCGCTGGTGGTGTGCCGGTGAGCGGGATCCGCCACGAGGTCCGGGAGCACGTCTCGTACCTCACCCTCGACCGGCCCGAGGCGCTGGGCGCCCTCACGCCCGCGCTGCGGGACCGGCTGATCGAGCTGCTGGCGGAGGCCTCGGCGGACCCGGAGACCCGGGCGGTGGTGCTGACCGGCACCGGACGCGGCTTCTGTGCGGGCGCGGACCTGCGGGGTGGCGGTTCGGGAGCCGGTGAGCGCGTCGCCGGTGATGTGGCCCGCACCCTCCGGCTCGGCGCTCAGCGGCTGATCGCGGCCGTGCTGGACTGCGAGAAGCCGGTGATCGCCGCCGTGAACGGTACGGCGGCCGGGCTCGGCGCGCATCTCGCGCTCGCCTGCGACCTGGTGCTGGCCGCTGAATCCGCCCGCTTCATAGAGGTGTTCGTACGACGTGGACTCGTACCGGACGGCGCAGGCGCCTATCTGCTGCCCCGGCTGCTGGGCCCCCAGCGGGCCAAGGAGCTGATGTTCTTCGGGGACGCGGTTCCGGCGGCGGAGGCGGAACGGCTGGGGCTGGTCAACCGGGTGGTGCCGGACGGGGAGCTGGCGAAGACGGCACGGGAATGGGCGACCCGCCTGGCTTCCGGCCCGACCCGGGCCCTGGCCCTGACCAAGCAGCTGGTGAACACCTCTCTGGACACCGACCGTTCGGCCGCCTTCGCCGCCGAGGCCGCGGCGCAGGAGATGAACATGACGACGGCGGACGCCAGGGAGGGCCTGCGGGCGTTCGCGGAACGCCGCAGCCCGGAGTTCCGGGGGCGGTGAGTCAGGTCTTCCGCTTCAGCGTCCACAGCGTGCCCGCGTCCGGATCGCCGAAGAGCACGAACAGTTCGGGGTCGTGCTCGGTACCGCTGATCGACCAGTGGGTGTCCTCGCCGCAGGAGCGGTCGAGCTTCAGCAGCACGCCGTCGCGCTGGGTGCCGTCCGGGGCCGGGCCGGGCTCCCAGCGGCCGGGGCCGTCGCACAGGACGACGTCCGTCGGGGGCCCTTCGTCCCCGGACGGCTCGGCCGGCAGCCTGGTGGCCTCGGCGCGCCCGCTCGGGTACAGCCGCAGCACGGCCCCGCTCGGGCCGTGCCAGACCCCGGCCAGCTGGGCGGTGGTCAGCTTCGGCGGCTCGTACTGCTTGATCAGGCCGGCCGCGATGGCCCCGAGCCCGCCGCCGAGGGCCAGGGCGAAGAGGCCGGCGCAGGCGAGTGCCGAGCGCCACCACAGGCCCCACTGCGACCACGTACGCGCGCGGACGTAGGGGAGGGCGAGCGCCGGCAGCACGCCGAGGCCGGTGAGGACCGCGGCCGTGGTGGCGAACGGCCAGTGCCACAGCGCCGCCGTCACCGCGCCCCAGCCGACGGCCGTGGCCACCGCTCCGGCGAGCCGCCAGGCCCGCTCGGGACCGCCGTACCGGCGGAGCGCCGGCCGGGCGAGCAGGGCCGCGGGCAGCGTCAGCACGAGCGAGGCGAACAGGCCCAGCAGCGGGAGCAGCAGCGGCGCGAAGATCAGCAGGAGCGCCGGCCCGAGGGCACCGCCGGTGCCCGCGCCGTACTGGTCCTGGGTGACGCTCCGGAGGAGCCACAGCAGCCCGGCCGCGGGCAACTGCGCCGCGTTCACCGGGATCGCCGCGGCCACCTCACTGCGCAGCGCCCGGTCCGCGGCCCGGCCCTCGTCGCGTACGTTCTCCCACCCCATGATCGCACCCTATGAGCCGTCGGTACGGGGCACTCCGGCAGGCTTCCCATCTGACAGACTGTCAGCTTCAATGGAGGGCGTGATGGGACACGCAGGGGCGGCGGCCGCCGCAGTCCGGTATCTGAGGCCGAGGGCCGTGGAGCCATTGCCGCGGCCGGAGTTGCGGTGCGTCCGGGAGGACGAGCGGGCGTCGGTGGAGCCGGGCGAGTTCCGGCGGGTGCTGGGGCACTTCGCGACCGGGGTCACGGTCATCACCGCCCCGGCCGGCGCGGACGAGCCGGGCCCCGCCGGGTTCGCCTGCCAGTCCTTCTCCTCCCTCTCCCTCGAACCGCCCCTGGTCTGCTTCCTGGTGGGCCGTACGTCCACCACCTGGCCGCGCATCGCCCGCGCCGGCGTCTTCTGCGTCAACGTGCTCGGCGCCGGCCAGGGCGAGCTGTGCCGGGCCTTCGCGGTGAGCGGCGCGGACAAGTTCGCGGGGGTGGCGTACGACGCGGCGCCCGTCTCCGGGGCACCGCGGCTGGACGGCGCGGTCGCCTGGATCGACTGCACCGTCCACGCCGTGCACACCGGGGGCGACCATCTCATCGTCGTGGGTCGGGTGGCGGCCCTGGGGGCGGCCGGGGACGGCGAACCGCTGCTGTTCCACCGGGGGCGGTTCGCCGGGCTCGGCCCCTAGGAATCACCCGGCTGCCAACCGCCACAACGACGTCACCTCGGCCGCGCGGGCCGCGTGCAGCGGGTCGCGCGGGTCGTTCGCACGCGGGTGACGGGGGCGGGTGTCCGTACGGTCCAGCACCTTCAGGCCCGCCTTCCCGATCGCCGCGAGCAGCTCGCCCCGGGTGCGCAGACCCAGGTGTTCGGCCAGGTCGGAGAGGATCAGCCAGGCCTCGCCGCCGGGTTCCAGGTGGGCGGGGAGTCCGGCCAGGAAGGCGTGCAGCATCGCGCCGCCGGGGTCGTACACGCCCTGGTCGAGGGGGGAGGCGGGGCGGGCCGGGAGCCAGGGCGGGTTGCAGACGATCAGCGACGCCCGGCCGGGCGGATACAGCTCCGGGCCGGTGACCGTGACCCGGTCCGTGAGGCCCAGGCGGCCGAGGTTGTCCCGGGCGCAGGCGCGGGCGCGGGGGCTGAGGTCGGTCGCGGTGACGTGGGTGAGACCGCGCCGGGCCAGCACGGCGGCCAGCACACCGGTGCCGGTGCCGAGATCGAAGGCGGTACGGCCCTCGGGCAGGGCTGCCCGCGCGACCAGGTCGACGTACTCGCCACGCACGGGGGCGAAGACGCCGTAGTGCGGGTGGATCCGGGCGCCGAGGGCCGGTACGTCGACGCCCTTCTCGCGCCACTGCCGGGCGCCGAGCACGCCCAGCAGCTCCCGGAGCGGTACGAGGGTGGGGCCGGCGGGCGGGCCGTAGGCGTCGGCACAGGCCTGGCGGACGTCCGGGGCGCGGCGCAGGGCGAGGCTGTGGTCGGCTTCCAGCAGGACCAGCAGCCGGCCCAGGATCCGGGCCCGGTGGGCGCGGAAGCGGCGCAGGAGGTGGAAGCTCTCGGCCGCCGAGGCCGCCGAGGCTCCCGAGGCCTCCGAGGCCCCCCGGTCCGGGGGCTGTGGGGCCTTGCGGTCGATACGGCGGGCCAGGGCGCTCAGCAGCTGTCGGGCGCCGTGGTAGTCGCCGCGCCACAGCAGGGCCGTGCCCTCGGCGGTGAGGCGGTGGGCGGTGGCGGCGCGGACGCGGTCGTCGGCGACGATCAGCCGGCGGGGCGGCGGGAGTTCGCTCTCAGAGTGCCAGCGGGCGGACAGGGGGTCGTTCTCGGTCCAGCGGACCAGGGGCACGGCATGCTCCTCGGGAGGGGGTTCCTACGTGTGCGGGCACGAGGAACGCGTCACCGAGGACCATGCCGAGTGTCATCAACTTCCCTTTCCTGAGCGTGGGTTCAGGGTACTGCGAGGACGGGCGTCGCCGGGGCCGGGTGGCGGCGGATCACCAGGGACATCAGGGCCGCCGCCGCGCACAGGGCGCCGGAGGCGTACCAGACGAGGTCGTAGGAGCCGAAGACGTCGCGGGCGACGCCGCCGAGGTAGGCGACGAGGGCCGCGCCGATCTGGTGGGAGGCGAGGACCCAGCCGAAGACGATGGCGCTGTCGTCACCGAACTGCTCCCGGCACAGGGCCAGGGTGGGCGGGACGGTGGCCACCCAGTCGAGGCCGTAGAAGACGATGAAGAACAGCATCGGCGGGTGCACCGACGGGCCCAGCAGCATGGGGAGGAAGAGGAGGGACAGGCCGCGCAGGGCGTAGTAGACCGCGAGCAGGCGGCGCGGTTCGAAGCGGTCGGTGAACCAGCCGGAGGCGATCGTGCCGGCCACGTCGAACACGCCGACGACCGCGAGCAGCGAGGCCGCCGTGGTGACCGGCATGCCGTGGTCGTGCTCGGCGGGCACGAAGTGGGTCTGGATCAGACCGTTGGTGGAGGCGCCGCAGATCGCGAAGGTGCCGGCGAGCAGCCAGAAGGTGCCGGTGCGGACGGAGGTGGACAGCACCTTCAGCGTGCGGCGGGCCGCGCCGGTGACCGGCGCCGGCTTGGGTATGAACTCCTTCGCCCCGTACGGCGCCACGCCGATGTCCGCCGGGTGGTCGCGCAGCAGGATCCAGACGAAGGGCACGACGGCGAGGGCCGCCAGGGACACGGTCACGGCCGCCGGGCGCCAGCCGTGGTGCTCGGACAGCCAGGAGAGCAGCGGCAGGAAGATCAGCTGGCCGGAGGCGGACGCGGCGGTGAGGATGCCGCTGACCAGGCCGCGCCGCTCGGCGAACCAGCGGTTGGTCACCGTCGCCGCGAAGGCGAGCGCCATCGAGCCGGAGCCGAGCCCCACCAGCAGGCCCCAGCACAGCCACAGCTGCCAGGCCGCCGTCATCCACACGGTCAGGCCGGACCCGGCGGCGATCACGACCAGTGCGACGGCGACCACCCGGCGGATGCCGAACCGGTCCATCAGCGCGGCGGCGAAGGGGGCCGTGAGGCCGTAGAGCGCGAGGTTGATGGAGACGGCCGCGCCGATCGTGCCGCGCGACCAGCCGAACTCCTGGTGCAAGGGGTCGATCAGCAGACCGGGCAGGGAACGGAAGGCGGCCGCGCCGATGATCGTGACGAACGTGACGGCGGCGACGAACCAGGCGCGGTGCACACGGTGGTGCCGGGCGGGCGGAGCGGCCTGGGCGGGGGCTTCGGCTGAGGCTGCGGCTGGGCTTGTCTGAGTCACGTCATAGAGCATCCGGTCTGCTGTTCCGCGCATCGAGTGGCCCGAAGGACAGCATTCGCTAGGATCGGGCCATGGCTGCTGTCACCGAGGATCCTGAGGCTGTCCGTCCGCATCGCGTCGTCGTCCTCGCCCTGGACGGCCTGCTCCCCTTCGAGCTGGGCATCCCGCACCGCATCTTCGGCCGCCCCGAGGACGAGCGGGGCCGGCCGCTCTACGAGGTCGTGACGTGCTCGGTACGGCCCCCGGGCCCGGTCGAGACCGACGCCGACTTCGCCATCCACGTCACCCACGGCCCGGAGGCGCTGGCCGAGGCCGACACGGTGATCGTCCCGGCGTCGTACGAACTGGGACCTGTCTTCGAGGAGGGCCGGCTGACCGACGACCTCGCCGCCGCCCTCGCCCGCATCCGCCCCGGCACCCGCCTCGCCTCCATCTGCACCGGCGTCTACGTCCTCGCCGCCGCCGGCTACCTGGACGGCCGCCCGGCGACCACGCACTGGGCCGACGCCGAGCGCTTCCAGCGGCTGTTCCCGCGGATCGAGGTGGACGCGGACGTGCTGTTCATCGACGACGGCGACGTGCTGACCTCGGCCGGGGTGGCCGCCGGGATCGACCTGTGCCTGCACATGGTGCGCCGCGACTTCGGCACGGCCGTCGCCAACGACGTGGCCCGGCGCACGGTCGTACCACCGCACCGCGACGGCGGCCAGGCCCAGTACATCGAACGCCCCGTCCCCGACCCGCAGGTGGCGACCACGACCGCCGCACGCGCCTGGGCGCTCGGCCGGCTGCACGAGCCGATCCAGCTGCGCGACATGGCCGGACAGGAGTCCATGTCGGTACGCACCTTCACCCGCCGCTTCCGTGAGGAGGTCGGCATCAGCCCCGGCCAGTGGCTCACCCAGCAGCGCGTCGAACGCGCCCGCCATCTGCTGGAGACCACCGACCTGTCCATCGACCAGGTCGCCCGCGAGTCCGGCTTCGGCACGGCCCAGTCGATGCGCCAGCACCTCCAGCAGGCCCTGGGCGTGACCCCGACGGCCTATCGGCGCACTTTCCGGGCGACGGTCACCTCGGCGGTCTGACGCCCGCGGACGAAAGACTCAGAATGCCAGGACCGCCCGCGCCACCCGCCCCGCCTCCGCGTCCGCCCGCGCCTTCTCGAAGTCCTCCACGGGATACACGGCCGTCACCAACTCGTCGAGCAGGAGCCGCCCTTGGCGGTACAGCTCGGCGTACAGGGCGATGTCCCGCTGGGGGCGCGAGGAGCCGTAGCGGCAGCCCAGGACGGACTTGTCCAGGTACAGGGAGGAGACGAGGAAGGACGCCTCGGCCGTGACCGGCGGGACACCGAGGAGGATCGCCTGGCCGTGCCGGCCGAGGAGGTCGATCGCCTGCCGGATCAGCTCCACCCGGCCCACGCACTCGAAGACGTGGTCGGCGCCCGTGGGCAGGATGTCCGTCACGCCCTCCGCCGAGGTCAGGAAGTCGGTCGCGCCGAACTGCCGGGCCATCTCCTCCTTGCCCGGATTGGCGTCCACGGCGACGATGCGCAGGGCCCCCGCGATGCGCGCGCCCTGGATGACGTTCAGCCCGATCCCGCCGGTCCCGATGACGACGACGCTCTCCCCCTGCCCCACCCGAGCCCGGTTCAGCACCGCGCCCACCCCGGTGAGCACCCCGCACCCGATCAGCGCGGCGGACGGGAACGGGAGATCCTTCGGGATCCGTACCGCCTGTACGGCCTTGACGATCGTGCGTTCCGCGAAGGCGGAGTTGGCGGCGAACTGGTACACCGGCTCCGCACCCCGGGTGAACGGCTTCCCTGGGCGGCCGATGGCCTGCCGGCACATGGTCGGCCGGCCCCGGTCGCACTCCGCGCAGGTGCCGCAGTTGGCGAGCGTGGACAGGGCCACATGGTCGCCGGGCGCGACATGGCCGACCCCCGCCCCGACCGCTTCCACGACCCCGGCCCCCTCGTGCCCCAGCACCACCGGCACGGGGAAGGGAATGGTGCCGTCCACCACGGACAGGTCGCTGTGGCACAGCCCGGCCGCGGCGATGGCGACGCGCACCTCCCCCGCCCCCGGCTCCCGCACCGCGAGATCGTCGACCACCCGCACCCGCTTGCCGTCGAACACCACTCCACGCATCACACGGCCCCCTTGGGCTCTCTGGGCAGACCGAGCACGCGCTCGGCGATGATCGTGCGCTGTACCTGGTCCGAGCCGCCGTAGATCGTGTCGGCGCGGGAGAAGAGGAACAGGTGCTGGTCCGCGTCCAGTTCGTACGGCGCCGCAGGCGACCAGTCCGCCGGGC
Source organism: Streptomyces camelliae (assembly GCF_027625935.1). Lineage (NCBI taxonomy): Bacteria > Bacillati > Actinomycetota > Actinomycetes > Kitasatosporales > Streptomycetaceae > Streptomyces > Streptomyces camelliae. The sequence continues at coordinate 5,183,909 of NZ_CP115300.1, read as the reverse complement.
CCACGGAGGCGGCCGCGCCCCGCACCCGCACCGCGAGCTCGCCCAGCCGCTGGTGCCACCCGGCCCACAGCAGCTTGGCCACACTGGGCGCGCCCGGATCCTCGGAGCCGCCGAGGGTGCGCAGGGCGTTCCAGCGCATGGTCCGCAGCTCGGCCCACTGCCGTACGAGCAGCGCGCGTACGACGGGATCGCCGGCGGCGCCGGTCGCCACGGCGGCCCGCACCACCCGCCCCAGCTCCTCGGCGAACCCGATCTGCTGGGCGAGCGTCGACACCCCCCGCTCGAACCCGAGCAGACTCATGGCGACCCGCCAGCCCTGCCCTTCGCCGCCGACGACATGCGCCACGCGCGCGTGTGCCCCGTCGAAGAAGACCTCGTTGAAGTCACTGGTGCCGGTCATCTGCCGGATCGGCCGCACCTCGATACGGCCCGGCTGGTCCATGGGCACGAGCAGAAAGCTCAGTCCGTGATGCCGGCGGGAATCCGGCTCGGTCCGGGCCAGCACGAAGCACCAGTCGGCCTCGTGCGCGAGCGAGGTCCAGATCTTCTGCCCGCTGATCCGGTACCGCTCCCCGTCCCGCACGGCCACGGTCCGGATCCCGGCCAGATCAGACCCGGCACCGGGCTCGCTGTACCCCTGGCACCAGAGCTCCTCACCGGCGGCGACCGGCGGCAGAAACCGCTTCTTCTGCTCGTCGGTGCCGTGTGCGATGAGGGTGGGAGCGAGCAGGTTCTCCCCGATGTGCCCGGACCGGGGCGGCGCCCCCGACCGCGCGTACTCCTCGGCCCAGGCGACCTGCTGGGTGAGGGTCGCGGTCCGGTTCCCGTATCCCGATTCGGGCCAGCCGAGCCCGATCCAGCCGGCGGCGCCGAGGGTGTGCTCCCATGTGCGTTTGCTGTCTGCCGAGTTGACGTGAGAGGCCAGCCAGGAGCGAGCCTCCAGGCGAAACGCGTCATCTTCTACGCTGAACCCGAAATCCATGTGGACCGCCTCAGTTGGTCATGCGTTCGGCCGGTCTCCCGCCCGCGCCGCCTCTTCCATCGCCACAAGCTGGGACAGCATCGGCATCGGATCCACCCCCACCGACCCCGGCAGAGACTCCGCGATCCGCTGCGGCGTCCAAGGCCTCTCCCCGTAAACCGCACGGAGTTCCCTCGGCTGGGCCCACACCGCGATCTTCGGCCCCGCGACCGTGTACACCTGTCCGGTGATGCCCTGCGCGGCAGCCCCGTCGGACAGCAGATACACCACGAGCGCGGCCACGTCCTCCGGCTCGCCGATCTCGGCCAGCTGCATGGGCACGTTCGCCGACATCCGCGTACGGGCCACGGGGGCGACGGCGTTCGCGGTGACCCCGTACTTGTGCAGGCCCAGCGCCGCGCTGCGGACCAGTGAGATGATGCCGCCCTTCGCCGCACTGTAGTTGGCCTGGGAGACCGAGCCCTGGTGGTTGCCGCTGGTGAAGCCGATCAGGGTGCCCGAGCGCTGCCCGCGCATCACGGCGGAGGCCGCCCGGAAGACGGTGAACGTGCCCTTGAGGTGGGTGGCGACGACGGGGTCCCACTCGTCCTCGGTCATGTTGAACAGCATGCGTTCGCGCAGGATCCCGGCCACGCAGACGACTCCGTCGAGCCGGCCGTAGGAGGACACGGCGGTGTCCACCACCCGCTGTCCGCCCGCCATCGTGGAGATGTCGTCGGCGACGGCGACCGCCTCGCCGCCCGCCGCCTCGATCTCCTTGACGACCGCTTCGGCGACCTCGCTCGTCGGTGCCGTCCCGTCGGCGGCGACGCCGTAGTCGTTGACGACGACCTTCGCTCCCTCGGCCGCCGCCGCCAGGGCGACCGCCCGTCCGATCCCGCGCCCGGCTCCGGTCACGGCGACCACCTTGTCTGCCAAGAAGTTCCCCACGTCCGGCCCCTTCCCGCGGTTTCTGACGGTCCGTTAGATTTTATGGCCCGTCGGACGCACGGACACAACCCCCGGGGAGGCACCGGATGGCACTGCCGGAGGAGTTCCACGAGATCGCGGGGCGCGTGAACAACTGGGGGCGCTGGGGGGCGGACGACGAGATCGGGACCCTGAACCTCATCACCGGCGAGGTCGTGCGCGAGGCCGCCGCCCGCGTCCGCACCGGCCGCCGTGTCCCGCTCGCGCTGCCGCTGCGTGAGGACGGTGTGCAGACCGGGATGATCCCGGGACGGGTCAATCCCCTGCACGCCATGGTGCAGATCAACCAGGAGCTGTTCGGGCCCGGCACGGTCGCGTGCAGCGACGACGCGGTGACGATGGGCCTGCAGGCCGGCACCCACTGGGACGCGCTGACCCATGTCTCGCACTCCGGGAAGCTCTACAACGGCCGCCCTGCGCACTCGGTCACCGCGCACAGCGGGGCCGGGTTCGGCGGGATCGACAAGGCGCGGCACATCGTCTCGCGCGGGGTGCTGCTGGACGTGGCACGCGCGCGTGGCGTGGACCGGCTGGAGGGCGGTCACGCGGTCACGCCGGAGGATCTGGACGCGGCCGAGGAACTCGCGGGTACGCGCGTGCGTGCCGGTGACATCGTGCTCGTACGGACCGGGCAGGTGCAGGTGTATCTGGCCGGGGACAAGCACGGGTACGGCTATCCGTCGCCGGGGCTGTCCGTCCGCACGCCGGAGTGGTTCCACGCGCGCGATGTGGCCGCCGTCGCCAACGACACGCTCACGTTTGAGATATTTCCGCCCGAGATCGACAATCTGTGGCTGCCCGTGCATGCGCTGGACCTGGTGGAGATGGGGATGCTCCAGGGTCAGAACTGGAATCTGGAAGAGTTGTCCACAGCCTGTGGAGAAGAGGGGCGGTACGCGTTTCTGCTGTCGGCGATGCCGGAGCCGTTCGTCGGGGCGACGGGTTCACCGGTGGCACCGGTGGCGATCCTGTAGCCCAAGGCCCGCGGTGAAGCCCGAGCTGGAACCGGAGCTGGGGCCTGAGCTAGAACCGGAGCTGGAGCTGGAGCCTGAGCTGGAACCGGAACTGGAACCGGATGGCGGCGCGCCTCCCCCCACCGGCGCGTCTCCCCCACGGCCGTGCGCGCACGCCGCCATCCGATGCGACCCACACTCGACGAGGGCCGCCGTCACCCATGCCCTCGTCGTCCCCTCGCGGCGAATCGACGCCCACCAGCGTGTTCAGGTGCCCACGTGACGTCAACGCCGGTACGGGGATTTGTTACGTACGCCCAATTCACGGACCCCGCGCACGGATGCACCCCCGGCGCACCGCCGCGCCGGAACCTACACCGCCTCGAAGGCCAGGCCCTCGTACGCGGACAGTCCGCCCCCGTACGCCAGTTCCGCGCCCTGCCGGGGCGTCTCCTCCTGGGACTGTGAACAGCGGTCCAATTCGCACCAGATGCTCTTGCCGGCGCCTTCCGGGCTCCAGCCCCAGCGATCGGCCAGGCAGTCCACGAGCGCCAGGCCCCGGCCACCGGTGGCATCACCCCGGGCGCAACGCGGCACGGGGGCGCGGGAGCTGGTGTCGGCCACCTCCACCCGCACGGTGGCCGAGGGGTCGGCCCCGCTCTGCGCACCCGGCAGGGACAGCCGCAGCACGGCCGGGCAGCCCGTGTGCACCACCGCGTTGGTCACCAGCTCGGAGACGAGCAGGATCAGGGTCTCGGCCAGCGGCTCGTCGGCCGCTATGCCGAGCCCGGCGAACCGCGAGCGGGCCCACCTCCTCGCCCGCCCCACCTCCGCGGGGTCGGGCCGGATCTCCAGCTGCACTTGAAGCACCTGCACCGCTCACACCATCCGAACCGGCGGACACATGACCCCGCACAACGCTGCCGCCACGGCGAAAGCCACGACGACGATCACGACGAGGGCCACGATCGTAGCCATTTTCTGCATGGCCAGAACAACGGCCAGAGCAGGGATCACGGACCGTGATTCCCTTATGAGACAGCATGGTTGACGTACAGTCACCCCAACAAGCGCTTCGGGCATATTCCAGCGCGAAGGAGTACGCGTGCGGCATACTGTGCGACGCTCGTGCCAGGGAGTCGAACAGGCGGGGTCCGAAGCGGTGTCCGCGACGGCATCCGCCCTGCGAGGAGCGCCGCGCACCGCGCCACCCGGCGCCACCCCAGGGGGTTCACCGGCCCGGCTCGCGCTCACAGCCACTCGCATCCCACACAAGGTACCGGAGCGGACCCCTGACTCCAGGCCGTGACGAGTCACGCATAGGACACAACCAGGTATCAACGCTCCGTGATATCGGTTTGCCACGATCCGCGACATCTTGGGCCATGGCTTGCAGGGAGTCGCAGTCCAGGGCGCTGTCGGCCGGTCAGCCGGCCAGTCGCGCGGCGAGGAGTTCCTCACTCTGTGTGTCCCCATCGCCACGCTGGGCCCGCACCCAGGCCCGTTTCAGATGCAGATGGACGTCCGCCTCCCAGGTGAAGCCCATGCCGCCGTGCACCTGCAGGCAGTCGCGCGCGCCGCGTACGGCGGCCTCGTCGGCGAGCAGCCGGGCGGCGGCGATGTCGGCCGGGTCGGCGGTGACGGCCGCCGCGTAGACCGCCACGCGCGCGATCTCGGCCCGCACCAGCAGGTCGGCACAGAGATGCTGCACCGCCTGAAACGCCCCGACCGGCCGCCCGAACTGCTCCCGAGTCCGGGCGTGTTGCGCGGCCAGCTCGCACACACGCCCAGCCGTGCCCAGTTGTTCGGCTGCGGTGAGCAGACTGCCGACGGGGTCCGTGACACCGGCGACGGGAACGCGGTGCAGTGGCGTCAGCGGGTCCAGCGAACGCAGGGGTACGGCGCCCGAGGTGTCTCCGAGTACGGCGTCCGCGCCGTCCAGCCACTCCACCAGCTCCCCGTCCACGGCCGCGACGACCGTCTCCCCGGTCGCCGCACCCGGCACGCTCCCGGCCGCGAGGTGGGTGGCGACCAGGGGTCCCGGCAACAGCGCCCGACCCGCCTCCTCGAAGACCAGGACCGCCTCCGGCAGCCCCAGCCCGACCCCGCCCCGCGCCTCCGGCAGCCGCAGAGCGAAGAAGCCCGCCTCGCCGAGGGCCCGCCACAGCCCCCGGTCGAGCCGGCCCGGAGCGTCCACGGCCGCCCGCAACGCCTCATGCCCGAACCGCCGCTCCAGCAACTGCCGTACGCCCGCCCGCAACGCGTGCTGATCATCGGTGAGTTGAAATCGCACGCTCATCTCCCCCTCGGCAGCCCGAGCATCCGCTCGGCCACGATCGTGCGCTGGATCTGGGAGGTGCCGGCGGCGATGGTGTAGGAGAGGGACGACAGCCGGTCCAGGACCCAGGGCCGGTCCAGGTCGAGGCGGTCCGGGCCGAGTACGTCCGCCGCCGCGTCGTACAGGTCCTGGCGGGCGTGCGAGTAGCGGAGCTTGAAGAGGGAGCCGCCCACACCCGGCACGCCACCCCCGCTCACCTCCGCCGCGCTCACGTTCCACTGGGTCAGCCGCCACAGCGCCCGGAACTCCGCCTCCAGCCGGCCGAGGCGACGGCGCAGTACGGGGTCGTCCCAGCGGCCGTTCTCCCGTGCCGCGCACGCCAGTTGGCCGAGCACCCGGCGACAGGCCAGCACCTCGCCGACGAAGGCCGTGCCCCGCTCGAAGGACAGGGTCACCATGGTCACGCGCCAGCCGTCGTGCTCCGCGCCCACCCGGTTGGCCACCGGCACCCGGACCTCGTCCAGGAACACCTCGGCGAACTCCGCCGACCCGGCGAGCGTACGCAGCGGCCGTACGGTGATCCCCTCGGCGTCCATGGGCATCGCGAGCCAGCTGATGCCCCGGCGCCTGGGCGCGTCCGGGTCGGTGCGGACGAGCAGTTCGCACCAGTCGGCGACCTCCGCGTGCGAGGTCCAGATCTTGGACCCGCTCACCACATAGTCGTCGCCCTCCCTCCGCGCGCGCGTGCGCAGTGCGGCGAGATCGGAGCCGGCACCCGGTTCGCTGAACCCCTGGCACCACACCTCCTCGCCGCGCAGGATCGGCGGCAGCCAGCGCGCCCGCTGCTCCGCCGTACCCTCGGCGGCGATCGTCGGACCGGCGTGCAGCAGCCCCACGAAGTTCGCCCCCACGTACGGCGCGCCGGCCTCCTCCGTCTCCTCCAGGAAGATGAGGCGGGTGGTCGGCGAGGCATCCCAGTGGACGTCGGCGTACCCGGCGTCGTGGAGCATCCGCTGCCAGCCGAGGTCGTAGGCGCGGCGGCCCGGCCAGTCCTCGGGCGCGGGCCGGTCCGGGAGGGTGGGCAGCACCTTGGCGAGCCACTCCCGCAGCCGGGCCCGGAACTCCTCCTCCTCGGGCGTGTACGACAGGTCCACTACCGGTCCAGATCCAGTCCGAGCATGCGGATGGCGTTCCCCCGCATCAGCTTGTAGACCGTCTCCTCGTCCAGGCCCTTCACGTGGTCGAGGGCGACCTCCTTGGTGTGCGGGAAGGTCGAGTCGACGTGCGGGTAGTCGGTCTCGAAGGTGGCGTTGTCGCGGCCGACGACGTCGATCGAGGCGACCCCGTGCCGGTCGCGGAAGAAGCAGCAGAAGATCTGCCGGTAGTAGTACGTCGACGGCGGCTCGGGAATCAGATCCCTGACTCCGCCCCAGGCCCGGTGCTCCTCCCACACGTCGTCGGCACGCTCCAGGGCGTACGGCACCCACCCCATCTGCCCCTCGGAGTAGGCGAGGGTGAGGCGCGGGAAGCGGACCAGGACCCCGCTGAAGAGGTAGTCCATCATCGAGGCCATCGCGTTGTTGAAGCTGAGCGAGGCCTGGACGGCGGGCGGGGCGTCGGGGGAGGCGGCCGGCATCTGCGAGCTGCTGCCGATGTGCATGTTGACGACCGTGCCCGTCTCCTGGCAGACGGCGAAGAACGGGTCCCAGTAGCCGGAGTGGATGGACGGCAGCCCGAGGTGGGTCGGGATCTCGGAGAAGGTCACGGCCCGCACCCCGCGCCCGGCATTGCGCCGGATCTCGGCGACGGCCAGCTCCACGTCCCACAACGGAATGAGACACAGCGGGATCAGCCGCCCCCCGCTGTCCCCGCACCATTCCTCCACCATCCAGTCGTTGTAGGCGCGGACGCAGGCGAGGGCGACCTCCTTGTCGTGCGCCTCGGCGAAGGTCTGCCCGCAGAAACGCGGGAAGGTGGGGAAGCAGAGGCTGGCCTCGACGTGATTGAGGTCCATGTCCTCCAGTCGGGCCTTGGGATCCCAGCACCCGCGCCGCATCTGCTCCCGCGTGATCCCTTCGAGGGTCATCTCGTCCCGGTCGAACCCGACGGCGGCGATGTTGCGCTTGTACGGGAACTTCAGGTCCTCGTAGATCCACCAGTCCGTCGGCTGCCCCGCCGGGTCCATGGTGATCTGGTACTTCCCGCCGACGTAGGCCAGTTCGCCGATCCCGGCGGTCAGCGGCTTGGGCCCCCGGTCCCGGTACCTGGCCGGCAGCCAGGTCTCGAAGAGGTGGGCGGGCTCGATCACATGGTCGTCGACGCTGACGATGCGGGGCAGTTCGGTCGCCATTTCGGTAGCCATGAGTCCCCTACTTTCCTGATGGTCCGTCAGATAGCAATATGACATCTGACGGTACGTCAGCCAAGTCCGCTCTGGGGGCACCCGTGAACGAGACCCCGCACGCCCTGAGTTCCGCACCCACGCTGTGGGACCTGGTGGCCCGCCGCGCCGCCCTCACCCCCGACCGCCCGGTACTGCTCCAGGGCGACCGCAGCCTGACCTTCGGCGACCTGCGCACGCGCTCGGAACGGGTCGCGGCAGGCCTGTACGCCATAGGGGTCCGCCCCGGCACGGTGGTCGCCTGGCAGCTGCCCACCCGTATCGAGACCGTTCTGCTGTCCCTCGCGCTGGCCCGCCTGGGCGCCGTACAGTCCCCGGTCATCCCCTTCTACCGGGACCGGGAGGCCGGCTTCGCGCTGCGCGAGTCGAAGGCGGAGTTCTTCGCGGTCCCGGGCGTGTGGCGGGGCCACGACCACACGGAGATGGCACGACGGCTCGGCGCGAAGGGGATCTTCGAGGCGTACGACGACTCCTTGCCGGAGGGAGACCCGTCGACGCTCCCCGCTCCCCCCTCCGAGGGCACCTCGGTCCGCTGGATCTACTGGACCTCGGGCACCACCTCCGACCCCAAGGGCGTACTGCACACCGACCGTTCCCTGATCGCGGGCGGCTCCTGCCTGGCGCACGCCCTGCGCCTCACGCCGGACGACGTCGGCTCGATCGCCTTCCCGTACGCCCACATAGGCGGCCCGGATTATCTGGTGATGCTGCTCCTGTACGGCTTCCCTGCGGTGCTGTTCGAGCACTTCGCGCTGCCGGACGCGCTCGCGGAGTACCGGCGGCACGGGGTGACGATGGCCGGCGGCTCGACGGCGTTCTACTCGATGTTCCTGGCCGAGCAGCGCAAGCAGCCGCCGGGAACGAGGCTGATCCCGTCCCTGCGCCTGCTCGCGGGCGGCGGCGCCCCCAAGCCACCCGAGCTCCATCACGCGGTCGTCCGCGAGATGGGCGTACAGCTGACGCACGGGTACGGCATGACCGAGGTCCCGATGATCACCATGGGCGACCCCGAGGACACCCCGGAGAACCTGGCGACGACCGAGGGCCGGCCGCCGTCGGGCATGGAGATCCGGATCGTCGACGGCGAGATACGGCTGCGCGGCGAGGCCGTCTGCCAGGGCTATCTGGACCCCGCCCAGACGGCGGCCGCCTTCGACGCCGAGGGCTTTCTGCGCACCGGCGACCTGGGGCGTCTGACGGACTCGGGCCACCTGGTCCTCACCGGCCGCCTGAAGGACGTCATCATCCGCAAGGGGGAGAACATCTCCGCCAAGGAGATCGAGGACCTGCTCGCCGCGCATCCGCTGGTCGCGGACGCGGCGGTCATCGGCCTGCCGGACGCGGACCGGGGCGAGCTGGTCTGCGCGGTGGTGGAGCAGCCGCCGGATGCCGACGAGTTGACCTTGCCGGAGGTCGTCACATACCTGCGGGCTGCCGGCCTCTCCGTGCACAAGCTGCCGGAGCGGCTGGAGGTGGTGGCCGCGCTGCCGAGGAACGAGACGCTGCGGAAGGTGCTGAAGTACAAGCTGCGGGAGCGGTTTTCAAGGCCGTTCCCTTAGGCCGCTCAGGCAATCCATCTCGTCCGTGGGGGTCCGAGGCCCACGCCGACGCACGGAAGCCTTACGCCGGCGTCCTCAAAGAGCATGACCTCCGCCGGTTTCCGCTCCATGGTCACCCACCGCGACTTCATGGCAGCTCAGCCAACCCGCCCGCGTGACTCGTCCGGTCGGGCGGGCCGTCTCTCGTCCCGGGTTGGTCCGATCGATCGGATCTGCCGGTGAGTCGCACCGGGACGTTCCGGGCAGCGGCAGAGCCGAGGTTATGAATACATCACCTGCCCATCGGTGAATATCAACCTCAGGAGCCACACGATGCGCCCCATCAGAGCAGCCTGTCTCGGCACGGCCACTGCGCTGGTCACGCTTCTCGCCTGCGCCCCTGTGGCGGGCGCCGCCGCGACGGACACCGATTCCGCTCATGCCAAGGGCGGAGACAAGGTCTTCAAGCTCATCGGCCGGCTCGCGCAGGAGACCCGCTTCCCCGTCAACCCCGGCGGCAGCCCCGCCCAGGGCGATCGGGCCGTCTTCCGCTCGATCCTCTTCGACCAGAACGACAAGCAGGTCGGCGACACCGGCGGCACCTGCACCACCACCCGGGTCGACAACGGCGGAGAGGAGGAGTGCGTCGTGACCTACAACCTCCCGGGCGGCCAGCTCTCCGTGCAGGGGATGGTCTTCGGCTTCCTCAATCCGGGCCCTCCCCCTTCGTTCGACAACGGGATCACCGGGGGCACCGGAAAATTCGACCGGGCTCGTGGCACGGTCCACGCCGACACGATCGCTACGAACACAAGGCGCTTCACGTTCGACCTCGACCACTGACTGACCCTGATCGCGATCTACAGATGGAGTACTGGACTCCATCGGGAACCTTGTGGGGCTTGTTCGCCTTCACGTGGCGGACGGGGACGCCGGTGGTGCGCTGTATGACGCGGTCCTGGCCGTCCAGCTCGACCGTGAGGGTGGATTCCGCCACGTGCACGGTCACGGTCCGGCCTGCGTACGGGCAGCCGAGGGAGACGACCTGGCGGCAGACCACGACTTCCACCCGCTGACCGTCATGGGCCTGGGGATGATCTGCGCCAGGGCGCCAGGTCTGTCGCGCGCGCCGTCCGTGTGGCTACGGCCGCCGGCGCTCCGGCTGCCCGCAAAGCTCACGCCCGTACCGCGACGGACCTCGCCCACACCGTCGCCGCCGCTGGCGGCGCGATCAACGCCCTCGGCGGCGCCCACGCCGATCAGCTCTTCATCGACCACTTCACCTCGGCCTACGCCAACCCGCGTGCCAACGCCGACTTCGCCCGGAACCGGATCGCCACCCACCTCACCGCCGCCCGCACCGCGCTGGCCGAAGCCACCAGCATGCTGCGCAGCGGCGCCACGAGCGCGGACCTCGCCGAGCAGCGCGTTCTCGCCGCCCGAAGGCGCAGCCCGCAGACGGTCTCGGCCGCTCCCGGCCAATCCTCCCCACCTCCGGCCGAATCCCCCGCACCGGCGCCGCCGAACCCGGGACGAAGGCGCTGACGCGACGACCGCCCTGACATCACGTCTGCTCCGGACATCGGCCGACCAGCCCGAGCCACCCCGCCCAACCCTCGAAGACTGCGAATACACCAGCGCTGACCGGCCCCACCCATGCCGTGGCCCTGCGCACCACGGCCACCGCCTTCGACGCCCACCGCGGCAAAGCCTGGTGAAGAGCACGTGTCCGAAGGCGCCGCATTCCCCACCACATGGCGATCAGCACCGTTGTCGACTGGGCATGCGGGCGTGATCGCGCACTATGCGGTCGCAACGCCCAGGAAGCGCAGCACCGCCAGGACGCGGCGGTGGTCGGCGTCGGCCTTGGGCAGGTCGAGCTTGGTGAAGATGCTGTTGATGTGCTTGGCGACCGCGCTCTCGCTCACGACCAGCTCGGCGGCGATGCCGGAGTTGGACCGGCCGCCCGCCATCAGCTCCAGCACCTCCCGCTCGCGCGGTGTCAGCCGGTCGAGCGGATCGCTGTGCCGGCGCACCAGCAGCTGCGCGACGACCTGCGGGTCGAGCGCGGTGCCGCCGGCCGCCACCCGGCGTACCGCCTCGGCGAACTCCTCGACGTCGGCGACCCGTTGCTTGAGCAGATAGCCGACGCCCGAGGTGTTGGTGGCGAGCAGATCGGCGGCGTACCGCTCCTCCACGTACTGCGACAGCAGGAGCACGGCGGTACGCGGGTACTGGCGGCGGATCACCAGCGCGGCGCGCACTCCCTCGTCGGTGAAGCCGGGCGGCATGCGCACGTCGACCACGGCGATGTCGGGCCGGTGCTCCTCGACGGCCGCCAGCAGCCCTTCTGCGTCGGCGACTTGCGCGCACATCTCGAAGCCGGCCGCCTCCAGCACCTTGACCACGCCGATGCGCAGCAAGAGGGAATCCTCGGCGATCACGGCGCGCACGGCAGCTCCACGGTGATGACGGTCGGGCCCCCGGCGGGGCTGCGGCAGGAGAACGTGCCGTCGACGGACGCGACGCGCTTGGCGAGCCCGGCGAGCCCGGTGCCACCGCCGGCCGCCGCGAGATCCGCGCCGCCCGCGCCGTCGTCCGCGACGACCACCAGCAGTGTCTCCCCGATCCGCTCCACGGTCACGTCCGCCTGGGTCGCCTGGGCGTGTTTGACCACGTTCGTCAGGGCTTCGGAGACCACGAAGTACGCGACGGCCTCGACCGTGGGTGAGGGGCGCTGCGGCAGGTCCACCGCCACGCGCACCGGGATCGGGAGGCGGGCGGCGACCCCGGACAGCGCGGCGTCGAGGCCGCGGTCCTCAAGGACGGCCGGATGCAGACCGCGCACCAGGTTGTTCAGCTCGGCGATCGCCTCCTTCGCCTCGCGGTGCGCCTCGTCGATCACCTTGCGGGCGTCCTCCGGCAGGTCGCCGAGGGTGGACCTGGCCAGGCCCAGGTTGACGGCGAGTGAGACGAGGCGCTGCTGCACGCCGTCGTGCAGGTCGCGCTCGATCCGCCGCCGCTCCGCGTCGGCGGCGTCGAGCACGCCGGCCCGGCTCTCGGCGAGGTCGGCGACCCGGCGGGCCAGCTTCTCCGTGCGGCTGGGGCCGAGCAGGACCTCGGCCGCCCGGGCCTCCAGCCGCACCAGAGCGCCGGTCAGCCGGGGCCCGAGGAACAGCAGGGCGAGACCGCCGGCGGTGATGTACACGGCCTGCGTGGTGTACCCGAGGTCGGTGACCCGCCACTGAGGGGGCAGCGCCCAGATCCACACGTAGATGGAGGCGGCCACGAGAGCGGCGGCCCAGACGGCGAGGACGGCGAGGTCCAGGACGGCGAGCAGCGGACCCGCCACGGCGTGGTAGCAGACCTGCCGCCACAAGGCCCGCGTGGTCAGCCGGCGCACCGCCGACGTCCAGTTGCGTCCGGGCCCGGGTACGGCGGGGCGCGGGAGGTCCTTGCCGACGAGCGCCCGGTAACGCCGCCGCTGCCCGACGGTCAGCAGGGGTGTCACCACGAGCGTGAGCAGCACGGGCAGCGGAGTCACGGCTACCGCGCCGGGCGCGCGCACCAACGCCGCCATCGTGCCGAGCAGCCAGAGCCACAGTGGCACCACGGCGAGGTGGAGCGGCAGGCCGGCGGCGACGAGCGCGGTCCGGTGTCCCGCCCTGCGGAACGGCCGGCCCAGTACCAGCTGCAGCCACGTCGTGAGTTGCATGCGTCAAACGGTAAAGCCGCAGGCCATCCCCGTGCCATGACGCTCCCGCCCGGTTCGGGGGTGCACTTTTCTCCACCCCGGGTCGGAACCCTGCGTGACTGACGGCGCCCTGGTGTGCGGCGGAGGGTGGAGCACGTGAAGGGGAGAGCCGGCGGGGAGCGGGGGAAGACGATGCGTCAACTGACCTTGTGTGATGAGAAAGTGGCCGGTGCCGAGGGCTTCGACCGCGCCGAGGTCATCCCGCTCCACGAAGAGGTGGAGGAGCCGCGCCCGGCGCGGGGCATGCGGCGGGCCGGGGGGCTGCTGGTCGCCTGCGGGCTCGGCCTGCTGCCGTGGCTGTACGTGCTGGCCACCGGCCTGCCGGCCACCGCGACCGCGGCGCACTGGCCGGTTGCCTGGGTCGGGCTCGACGCGCTGGAGGCGCTCGGCCTGATCGCCACCGGCCTCCTCGCCGCCCGCGGCGACCGGCGGCACGCCCTGGCAGCCGCCGCGACCGCGACGCTGCTTGTGGTGGACGCCTGGTTCGACACCACGACCGCGGCCCCGGGCGGCGACTTCGCCACCGCGGTCGCCATGGCGCTCGGCGCCGAGCTGCCGCTCGCCGCGCTGTGCGGCCGGCTGGCGCTGCGGGCGCTGGGCCGGCACACGTGACGCCGACCGCCCGACCGCCTACCACGAACAACGATCACGAACCGAATCGATCCACCGGAGAACACCATGCACCGCATCACCACCGCCGCCGTCGCCCCGATCCCGGCCCGGACCCGCTGGGCGGTCGCCGCCGGCGCGGGCGCCGCGTTGGCCGCCGCCTGGTGGCTGGGCGACACGGCGCCCTATCCGTACGCCCAACGCGGCCTGCTCGACGTGCCGTTGCCGTTCCTGACAGCCGACCGGATGGATGCCGTACTGCAACCGCGGCCGGGGGAGCGGATCCTGGAGATCGGCCCGGGGACGGGCCTGCAGTCGCTGCACGTCGCCCCGCAGCTCGGGCCGGAGGGACGGCTCGATGTGCTCGACATCCAGCAGGAGATGCTCGACCACGTGATGTGCCGCGCCGAGCGCGACGGCCTGGCGACGATCAGGCCCACCCGCTCGGACGCACGTGAACTGCCCTACGCCGACGGGACATTCGACGCCGTATATGCCGTGACCGCGCTCGGCGAGATCCCCGAGCCGGATCGGGTACTGCGCGAGGCGGCACGGGTGCTGGCACCAGGCGGGCGGCTGGTGATCGGCGAGTTCTTCGACCGGCACTGGATCCCCTTCGGCCGGCTGCACCGGCTCGCCGACGCCGCCGGCCTCCACCTGACCGAGCGCCGCGGCCCAAGCCCGGCATACCTCGCCCGCTTCCGACCCTGCGGAGCCCACGCGCCCGTTCGCCAGGGCGAGCACCTCGCCGACGGCGACCGGGAAAGCGACGACGGGAAAGCGTGAGCACCACACGCAGGGACCGCGATCACCGAGCAGGTGTCAACGGTGATCGTCAGTTCTGGACAGTATCGCTGTCCTGTTCCGCTTCTGCCCCAAGGCCATTCACCGCAGCCAACAGCACTCGAAGCAGCAGGTCGAGCGTGCCTTGAAAGCTGTCGGAGAAGGGTAGATGGTCCGGGGACCACGCAGCCGTAGAGATCTCCGTGTTGAGGTGGTTGGCGATGTGGCGGTACTTCGCTCGGTATTTGCGGTTCCGTTCAGTTGGCAAGGTCGAGTCCGGTCCGCAGCTGGACTACAACCCACCGAAGAGGGACGACCTTTCGGCGGATGTCGTACTTGGACTCATTGATCCGCCCAGGACCCACGAAAGACAGCTCGGCAGTCAACCTCGCGGTGTGGCAGGGGCAGAAAATGCCGACTCGGCAGGCATGTTCTGACCTGATCTCGACTCAGGGCGTCTGGATGGTCGAAGTTCAGAAGGGCACAGTGATCTGCCTCAAGACGCAGGCCGGGCGCATCGCTGTCCTGACCATCACATCGACGAGCGACAGCTTCAGCACGGGTGTAATGGCTCAGGCGACCGTATGGTCAGAGATTGCCGACTGACTATTACATTGCCATCCACTCGGTCGCTTCGTCTGCTCGATCTTTCTCAGCCGGAGGTGAGGATGGAGATGCCGTCTCCGAGCAGCTTCACCCCGAGCACGAAGAACAGGACGGCCATCACAGCGACATTGTGCTGAGCTGCCCACTCTTTCCAGTTGGCGAGCGTGGTCTTGGCGCGCTCTCCCCCGAGGAGGAAAACTCCCAGCGGGGCCAGCAGACCAAGGGTGGCGATCAGGACGAAGATGGCCAGCGATGCGATCTGCTGCCCGACCGGCAGTCCTGCTGAGCCGATCGCGGCGCCCGCGGCGATCGTCAGCGGTGCGTTCTTGGCGTTGAGCGCGGCCAAGGCCAGCCCGAGTGCGAACACCTTGACCGGCGTGAGGCGGTCGATCGCGCCCATCCACTTCGGCAGCTGGGCCTGCGAGGAATCCCTGGGGCGTCGGCGCCACTGCCGGGCGCCGAAGAGGACGAGGATCACGCCCAGAGCGAGCTTGAGCGCTCCCACCCAGGTGGCCGGATGCTTGTGGGCGGAGGCGCCGGCCGGGGAGGCGATCGCCAGCATCACCGCGCCCAGTACCGCGAGTCCCAGGATCCAGCCGACGGTGAAGAGGACGCCGTTGAGCCGCCCTCGGGGCGTGGCGAGTATGAGGATGACGGCGATGATCGGGAGCGGACTGACCGCGACGGCCGCCGCGAAACCCAGCACGTCACCGAGGACTGCGCCCATGGTTGCCTCCGGGTGGCGATCCAGTGGAGCGGGTGTGGCGACGGCGGCGTACTTGGCACGTCCCACCGCTTCCATCTTCCTGTGCCTGGCCGGATCTGTCCTCGGGAGCTTCTCGGGACGCGAGGGCTCCTGGCCTGGCCTGCACCGCCCGCTCCGATGCCGTCCCGGGCGACCGCATCGGCCGGGGCTGAGGATGCGAGGCGCCGCATCCGCGGTGAGCATGGGCATGTGAGGGCGATGGCGTCCCATGTTCGGGTGCTGGGCGACCCTCGCACCGATCCGTGGCAGGAGGGTTTCACGATGACTGCGACGACAGGTGCAGGCCGGTCAGCGCACCCCGAGCGGCCAGGCAAGTCGGATGGGGTCTGCAGCGAGTTCACCGTCTTCACCGAGATCAAGCCGGGCCATGCGGACGCGTTGCGTGAGGATCTCGCCGCGATGGCCGACACGGCGGATGACGAGAGGGTCCACGCGGCGGTGCGCCAGATCGGCACCCTGCATGACGCACGGCATGTGATCTTCGACAACGACACCCGGTTCATGTTCGCCAGCGTCTTCGACGGCTCTTGGGACACCTACATCGACGACTTCGCCAAGACAGTGGTCGGGGAGCGCTTCGACAAGGTCTTCTCGCACAGCGTGGGGTTCCCCGGCGTCAAGGATCCAGGGGTGAAGGACTGGTTCGTCGCCCACCAGGCGCCCGCGGGGGTCTTCGTCAGCGCCTATCCCGATCTGACCGTTCAGCAGATCTACAAGGACCAGCGCGTGGACGAAGCGTTCCAGGAGGTGCTGGACACCGCCGAGTTCCGCGCGGCGCTGGAGAACCCGGCCAACGCGGAGTTGGTGGCCACGCCTGCCTTCCAGAAGCTGCTGGAGGAAGCCTCGGCCTAGAGCCCGGACGATGTGGAGGCACAAGCGATCATGAAACCTGCGGACAGCAGCGGCGCGACCGGTGTGCGTGTCGAGATCGACGACGTCCAGAGCGGGGCCCTGCGTCCACGGCCCGTCCCGTACGAGGGAAAGTTCATCTTCCTGCGCGTCGACGACCGTCACGCCGGGCGCGCCCTGCTGCGCCGGCTGCTCCCGGTGACCTCGGGTGGTCTGCCCGACGCGGACCGGAGCGGGGAAGCCTGGGTGGCTGTGGCGTTCACCTACCAGGGACTGAGGGCCCTGGGGGTGCCGCAGGAGTCGCTGGACAGCTTTCCGCAGGCGTTCCGTGCGGGCATGGCCGCCCGGGCGGAGCTGATCGGAGACGTGGGCGAGAGTGCGCCGGCCCACTGGGAGGCACCGTTCGGAACGGGTGATGTCCACATCGCGTTGAGCGCCCTCTCCTCCGATGCGGCGCAGCTGGACAGGGAGCTGAAGCGGGCTCGTGTCGCCTACGAGGACACCCCCGGTGTCCAGGTGATCTGGCAGCAGGAGGTCCGTCAGCTCCCGACCGGCCGCACCACCTTCGGGTTCCGTGACGGCATCAGCCATCCGAACATCGAGGGTGTCGGACTGCCGGGCTCCAACCCGCAGGAAGCTCCCATCAAGGCCGGCGAGTTCATCCTCGGCTACCCCGACGAAACCGGCAGCCTCCCGCCCATGCCCGAACCCGAGGTGCTGGGGCGCAACGGCACCTACGCAGCCGTCCGCAAGATCCACACCAACGTGGCGGCCTGGCGCCGTTACCTGCGCGCGAACAGCTCCAGCGCAGAGGAGGAGGCACGTCTGGCGGCGAAGATGGTCGGGCGCTGGCCCAGCGGGGCGCCGCTGACGCTGACGCCGGAGCATGACGATCCGGAGCTGGCGGCCGACCCGCAGCGCGTCAACAACTTCCTGTACCGGGAGAACGACGACCGGGGGTACCGGTGCCCCGCCAGTGCGCACATCCGGCGCACCAACCCCCGTGATTCCACCATCATCGGCGACGCACGCATGCACCGTCTCATCCGCCGCGGCACCACCTACGGCCCGCCGCTGCCCGAGGGCGTGCTGGAGGACGACGGCGCCGACCGCGGCCTGGTCGGGGTCTTCCTCGGAGCCCACCTGGAAAGGCAGTTCGAGTTCATCAAGGCCGAATGGGTCAACGACGGCAACTTCATCGGCTATCCCGGCGAGCAGGACCCGGTGGCCGGGCATCACGGCGGAACCGGCACCGTCACCATCCCGGAGAAGCCGGTCCGGCGTCGCCTGCAGAACCTGCCCAGCTTCGTGGTCACCCGAGGCGGCGAGTACTGCTTCGTACCGGGTCTGCGCGCCTTGCGCTGGCTCGCCGAACTGGAGGGCTGAGGGCAGTTCCAAGCCGCTGAGGTGCGATCACGGTCTCTGAGAGGAGAGGTCGGAGTCATGGCAGCACAGTTCGTCCGCTACACACCGGACATCGAAGACGACGATCCGCACTTCGACGAGAGCCTGCAGACGGTGATCGCAAAGACCGAGAAATACATCACCGAGTCGGTCGAGGCCGGTGGCACCGGACGGGCCCTCCGCGACGCCCATGCCAAGGGCTACGGGCTGGTCCGGGGGCAAGTGGAGATCCTGGACGGGCTCCCCGCCGAGTACGCCCAGGGGATCTACGCGACCCCGGGAACCCACGACGCGCTCATCCGCTTCTCCAACGGCTCGCCCCACGCCGGAGCCGACGCGCGACTGGGCGCCGCCACCGGACTGGCGCTGAAGATGTTCGACATCCCCGGTCCGACCCTGCTGGAAGACGAACCGGACACGGGCACCTTCGACTACGCCAACATCAACGGACCGATCTTCTTCTGCAACACGGTCGAGCACTACCTGTTCATCCAGGAGCTGTTCCTCGACGCGCCGGCCTACTTCTCGCAGGGCCGGCCCGGAGCACATCGCTTCTTCACCGAGTTCGTGACCGGAAAGGGAACGCTGGACCAGGACAACTGGGCGTGGGACGAGTTCCTGGCCTTCCTGCGTCTGTCGAAGACCGCTCCGGCAAACGTACTGCTGTCGAGCTACTGGACGATGGGTGCGGTCCGGCACGGGGACTACATCGCCAAGGTGCGCATCACCCCCGACCCGCCCTCCGCCGCCGCGGTGGTCCGGCGGGACATCGACCCGACCTCGGCGGCGGAGGTCTTCCGACCGGCGTTGGAGGCCGAGTTGCAGGAGCGGCCCTACGCCTTCGACATCCAGGTCCAGCTCTGCACCGACCTGGAGCGCATGCCGGTGGAGGACACCACCGTGGAGTGGCCCGAGAAGCTCTCGCCGCCCGTCACCGTGGCCAAGCTACGGCTGCCGCAGCAGGACATCTCCGGCCCGGAAAACCTGGAGAAGATGGACTCACTGTCCTTCACTCCCTGGCGGGTCACCGCCGAGCACGCCCCCCTGGGCAACATCATGCGGGCCCGCAAAGAGGTCTACCGGCACTCCTCCATCGCGCGCCACAAGCTCAACCAGCAGTCACGCACAGAGCCGCGCAGCGCCGACGAGGTACTCGGCCCGGCCCGATGAAGCTGCGTTCAGGAGGCCGGCGTTTCTTCGGCTGCGGGTGGCAGAGGGTCGGCGACGAAAGTCCCCAGGCCGACCTCGCCACGAGTCCAGCCCTGCTCTCGCACATGCCTCATGGCCTTCGCCGCGGTCGCGTTCACCACGCCGAACTCCTGGGCGATCTCCAGAGTGGACGGCACGCGGCTGCCCGGAGGATACGTGCCGTCCTTGATGCGCCGGATGATCTCCCCTGCGATCTGCCGCCAGAGTGGGCGCGTGCGATCAAGGTCCATGACCTTCAGCCTGGGTGACCATGGCTTTCCGCGCATCCGTAGTTATCCACGGTTATCTACGCTAGCCTGCTCCCACGAAAGCGATCGGCCCCGGCGGGAAGCGGCTACTTCCTCGCCAGGGCCTGAGCCGACTGAACTGGAGTCGACCTGCGCCCCTGCCGCCCAGGCCCGTCAAGCCGCCCCTGCCCGTCGTCCTCGCCGACGGCCAGCCCCTCGTCCGGCCCTACGTCACCCTGTGGGAACGCGAACGCGAGGAACTCGACCGACGGCGCCTGCAACGCGAACGGCGCCGGGCAGCCGTACTGGCGACCATGGGCCAGGACTACGCCGTCCCGTGCGAGGTCGCCGTATGAGCGCGTCGCGCCTGCGCAGCCTCGGCGTCGACCCGGCCACCGGCAAGGAGACCTACGCGGTCACGCGGCCCGGTGGCTGCCTCGACGCACTCGCCGACGCTCACGCACTCACGTCAGCTGCCACCCTGCTCGCCGTCGTGGGCGCCGTACTGGACGCGGACAACGCCTCCGACGCCGAACTCGCCGCCTTCGTACCCCCCTTGCACATGGCACTCGGTGAGTGCGTCGGCGTGATCGCCGAGAGCACGGTCACATCCGGCTCAACCCCGCCGTCGCGAACAGCACGTCCCTGATCGCCTGCCGGTCGCCGACCTGGCCCGCTGCCGCCTCCTCCGGTGGGATGTGTCCGGCGGCCAGGCGGCAGAACTCCACGCCGTCCAGGGCGACATGAGCCACCTCGAATTCCGCCGAGCCCACCGCCGCCGGGGAGTCCAGCGGGATCAGCCACTCACCGCCCGCCGCGCCCTCGATCTCCAGGCGCAGGCTGCGGCCGGGCGCGCCCGCCGCGACCAGGTGCGGGGTCCCGCCCGGCGCGGAGCGGCCCGTGCGGCGCCGCTCGGCGAGCGCGGTCGGGAGCATGCGGGCCGCGAGGTCGATCATCTTGTTCAGGTGGCGCGGCGCGGGCGGCTCGTAGGGATAGTCGACCGCCTCCGCAATGTCCTCGGCATGCACCCAGCACTCGAAGGCCCGGTCCAGCATCGCGTCGTGCAGCGGAAGCGAGAAGTCGCCGTACGACACCGGGAGTCCGCCCGCGTGGCTGCCGGTGAAGGCCACCGTGCGGACCAGGCTGTGGCTCTGCTCCCGCCAGGGCCCGCGCACCGAGCGGGTCGGCGGGAAGTGGGAGGTCCGCCAGAAGGCTTCCGAGCGTTCCGCCGGGCCCTCCGCATCGATGCCCTGCATGCCGGTGATCTCGGCCAGCGGGTCCTCCAGGCCGAGCGTGAGCGCGATCAGCCCGTCCACCGACAGCAGGTGGGCGATCACACCGGCCACGGTCGTACGACGGCTCGTCGGCTCGTCGCCCTCGAACCAGCGCAGCCGTACCGGCGAGTGCCACTCGGCGTCCCCGAAGTCCTGCAGCAGGGCGTCCAGCCGCGCGGCCTCGGCGTCGTACGGCGCCGCCCAGGCCGGCAGCGGGATGCGCGGCGGCCGGCGGTCCAGGCAGGCCTCCAGGACGCGGGTGCGCAGCCCCGGGTCCAGGTCGAGGCTCTCCGGCTGGTGCAGCAGGCCGACGGCCTCGCGCAGCCGGCGGGCCTCGTCGGCGCAAGCCCCGCAGGAGCCCAGGTGGTCCTCGACGGCCGCGGTCTCCGCCGCCGAGCAGGCGGCCAGCGCCCAGGCCCCGAGCAGCGACTTCAGGACGTCGTGCGGCAGGTCGAGCGGCACGGGCACCGCCTCTCCCAGATCGGCGAGGCCGGGCAGCAGGCGACCGCCGTCCTCCACGGAGGCACGGGGCGTCGGTATGCGCGGCCGGTCCGGCTCGGGCGTACCGGAACCGGACGGCACCTGCCCGGAGCCGCCGCCATCGCCCTCACCAGAGTGCCCGTTCCCGACGGGACCGCCGGGGCCGCCGGGGCCGCCGGGCACGCCCGGACCACTCGGACCGCGGTCATCGCCATCCCCCTCGTGTCCTCCGTACCCCTCTCCTCCCCCATCTCCCTCGTGCTCGTCGTGTGCCTCGAACCGGTCGGCCTCGCTCACACCGCACCCCCGTGTTCCGGAGGCGCTCCGGCGTCGTGGGCGGTGGAGAGCAGCTGCAGGCCGAGGCGGAGCCGGCGGCGGGCCTCGTCCTCGGTGACGCCGAGGTCGGCGGCGGTCTGGCGGTAGTCGCGGCGCTGGAAGTAGGCCAGTTCGAGCGCGGCGCGCAGCGGGGCGGGCATGGAGTGGACGATGAAGTCGGCGCGGGCGGCGACCGAGGCGCGCCGCACCGTGCGCTCCAGCTCCGCCGTTTCCCCCGTGGCACCGCCGGCCCCGTGGGGCAGCGCGGCGGTCCCGCTGTCGCGCAGCCGCTGCACGGCGAGCCGGTGGGTCACGCCGGCCACCCAGGAACGCAGCGGGCCTTGCTTGGGGTCGTAGCCCTCGGGGTGCTCCCAGACATGCGCGAAGACCTCGCGCGTGAGGGTGTCGGCGGCCTTCTCGTCGCCGAGGACGCGGTGGGCGAGGCTGTGCACGAGCGAGGCGAATCTGTCGTACAGCTCGCCCAGGGCGGCCGCCTCACCGCGGGCGAGCCGCTGCTGCATCTTGCGGTCCCAGCGGGGCGGTACGTCCTTCTTGGCCATGCGGTCCCCTCCCCTCACCCGTGCTCCGGCCCGTCCAGCGTCTCTGCACCGTCCTCCCGAATGTAGTCGGCACCTCTGACAGCGCACGCCCCTTTGTGCCAATGCGCGCCCTCCGAGGCGTCGCAGGTGATAGTGCCCTCTTCACACAACCTTCACACGGAGCGCGGGCATCTCTGACACATCCTTGATCGAATGCGATCGATAGTGACCGAAACAAGCCCCTTGTCGATCACGTCCGGTTTGTTGCACGACGTTTCAGGGAACGGCCGCTGGGCAGCCGCGCGGAAGCAAGCGAAGGAATCGCTTCCGTTTCCAGGCGGTTCCCGCGATTCCGAGAGTTCGAGAGTTCCGGCGAGCGGAGGGGCATAGCCGTGGCATTCAACGTGACCGGCGTCGAACGGGGCGAGTGGGCTGTCCTGCGCGTCTCCGGGGAACTGGACCTGATGACCTCGCCGGTGCTGCGCCAGCGGGTGCACGACGTCGTCGCCGAGGGGCACCACAGCCTCGTCGTGGACCTCTCCGAGGTGTTCTTCTGCGACTCCAGCGGGGTCGGCGTCCTCATCGCCGCCCGTCGGCTGCTCCGCTCCTGCCAGGGCCGGCTCCGGCTGATCCTGCCGGAAGGAGGCGTTGTCGACGGCTCGCACGTCAACCGGGTCCTCGGCGCGCTCGGCGTCCGCCGCCTGTTCGACGTCCGCCCCGACCTCGACGCCGCCATGTCCGACGAGGCGGACCCCCTGTCCGCCTGAAACCCGCCGTTCCACCGACCCGTCGTTCCGCCGACCCGTCGTTCACCGACTCGCCGTTCCGCGATCTTCGCGACAAGTCCACACGTCTGTCCCAGGATTCCCCCGGTCTTGGCACAACCGCCTGTTTTCCGCCACCTCGCGGCCACCCGCGTCGTACGCTCCGTGCGAGATCGACCCACGCACAGGTAAGGCGGCCCGAACAGACATGGTCAGCACCGAGTACGAGCGCAGGATCGCCGCCCGGTTCGCCGGCTTCGACCAGGACGGCAACGGCTGGATCGACCGCGAGGACTTCAGTACGGCCGCCAAGGCGCTCCTCGCCGAGTTCACCGTGCCCGCCCGCTCGGACAAGGGCCAGGCGCTGTACGCCGGAGCGGAGGCGTTCTGGCAGGGCATGGCCGGCATCGCGGACCGTGACGGGGACCAGCGCATCACCCGCGAGGAGTTCGTCACCGGCGCGGTCAAGCGCCTGCGCGACAACCCCGCCCGCTTCGCCGAGATCGCCCGCCCGTTCCTGCACGCGGCGCTGGCCGTGGCGGACACGGACGCCGACGGCCGGATCAGCGTCGCCGACACCGCGCGCGTCCTGCGGGTCCTTCACGTACCGGACGCCCTGGCCGCGTCGACCGCCGCCGCCCTCGACGCGGACGGCGACGGTGTGATCGGCGAGGCGGAGATCGTCCCCGCGTTCGCGGAGTACTTCACGATCTCCGAGTGACCGCCCGACGAGCGCCCGACGAGCACCCGGCGACCGCCCCGAGCTCTCAGCCGAAAACGACCGTCCGCCGCCCGTTGAGCAGAATCCGCCGCTCGGCGTGCCACTTCACGGCCCGCGCCAGCGCCTGGCACTCCACATCGCGCCCGATGGCCACCAGCTGGTCGGGGGTCACATCGTGGGCCACCCGCTCGACCTCCTGCTCGATGATCGGGCCCTCGTCGAGGTCGGCGGTGACGTAGTGCGCCGTGGCGCCGATCAGCTTCACGCCGCGCGCGTGCGCCTGGTGGTACGGCTTGGCGCCCTTGAAGCTCGGCAGGAAGGAGTGGTGGATGTTGATGATCCGGCCGCTGAGCTGCTTGCACAGGTCGTCCGAGATGACCTGCATGTAGCGGGCGAGGACGACCAGTTCGACGTTCTCCTCGCGGACGATCTCCAGCAGCCGGCTCTCGGCCTCCGCCTTCGAGTCCTTCGTCACGGGGATGTGGTGGAAGGGGATGTTGTACGAACCCACCAGTTCCTGGAAGTCCGTGTGATTGGACACCACGCCCACGATCTCCACGGGCAGCGCGCCGATCCGGGCCCGGAACAGCAGGTCGTTCAGGCAGTGCCCGAACTTGCTGACCATGAGCAGGATGCGCATCTTCGCGTCGGCCCGGTTGATCTGCCAGTCCATGTGGAAGGAGTCGCCGATCGCCGCGAAGCTCGCCCGCAGCTTCTCCACCGTCACCGGCTCCTCGGCCGAGAAGTGGACGCGCATGAAGAACAGACCGGTGTCGTGGTCGCCGAACTGCTGGCTGTCCTCGATGTTGCAGCCGGTCATGAAGAGGTAGCTGGACACGGCGTGCACGATGCCCTGCTTGTCCGGGCAGGAGAGGGTGAGGACGTACTGGGCTGCCGGTGCTGCGGCGGGCGCGGACTGCTCATTCATGCACTACAGGTTCCCATACGGCCGCCCCGCCGTGGATGGTCGTCCCGCAGGACGGGACACGCCTCATGGGTCCTACCCCGTCACGGATCCTGCTGCGTCACGGATCCTGCCCCGTCACGGGTCCTGCCGCGTCACGCGTCCCGCTAAGCGGTCCTCGTCATGATCCGCAGCACTTCCAGCGTCTTCGGCGGCGTCTCCGGGTCCTCCCCGTCGCTCACCGACATCCGCACGTGCGCGTCCCGCGCCGCCCGCACCGCCTCCGGCCAGCCCTGATGGTCGAGGTACGCGGCGACCGGCGCGTCCGGGCCGACCTGGTGCATGATCCGCAGCACCCGCAGCACGGCGGTGTCGACGAGCGCCGCCTCCTGCGAGTCCCGGAAGATCGTGCCGACGTACTTCTCGGCGGACCAGTTGTCCAGCCAGGTGTCCTCCACCAGCCGGTACACGGCGTCGGTGACGTCACCGTACCCGTCCACGCCGGCCAGCCAGACGTCCCGCTGGAACACCGGGTCGGAGAGCATGTGCAGCGCCGAGCGCACATTGCTGCGCCAGCGCCACCACGGCATGTCGCTTAGAGGCATGCCGCCCATGGTGGAGGAGCGACGGCCGCGACGGGAAGAGTTCTCCGAACCTTGCACGGTCATCGATCGTACGTTCCTCACCACACGGACCTCACCGGCCCCTGTAATTCACCTCCGCGTCACCTTTCATTGACCGAGGGTCACTCCTGGGTTAGCGGTGTGAGGGAATCGTGGGCGCACATGACCGGCAGGCGACGTACGCGCAGCACCTTCCCCCGCCCATTCTCCCGGCCCGTCAGAGCCGGTGCCCTGTCTCTGGGCGCTGTGGCTCTCTGTGCGTCGCTCACCGCCGGATGCGGGGTCATCCCCGGTACCACGGGGGGCTCCGGGGATGACCCGATCAAGGTCATGACCTGGGCGCCGGAGAACACGAGCGCCACCAACAAGCCCGGCATGCCCGCGATGGCCCGCGCCTACGGCAAGTGGATCAACGACCACGGCGGGATCAACGGCCGCAAGCTGGAGATCCTGACCTGCAACGACCACAACGACAGCGTGGCCGCCGCCCAGTGCGCCCGCCAGGCCGCCGACGAGAACGTCGTCGCGGTGGTCGGCTCCTACAGCCAGTTCAGCGACTCCTACCTCTCCCCGCTGGAGGGCGCCGGCATCCCCTACATAGGCGGCTACGGCGTCACCAGCGGCGAGTTCACCGGCCAGATGTCGTACCCGGTCAACGGCGGCCAGCCCGCCCTCCTCGCCGGCCTCGGCAAGGCCCTTGCCGCCACCTGCGGAAACGTCTCCCTCGTCCGCCCCGACAACATCACCGGCGACCAACTGCCCCCGCTGCTGAACTCCGGCCTGAAGGCGGGCGGGCACGCGAACGCGGACGACGTGCTGGCCCCCGACACCGCCACCGAGTACAGCTCCCAGTCCGGCCAGGCCCTGCGCGACGCGACCAGGAACAACGCCCGCAAGGGCTGCGTGGTGCCCGCGCTCGGGGACCTCACGGACACCTTCATGGACTCCTTCCGCAGGGCCCGCGAGCAGTACCCGGAGGTGCGGCTGGGAACCGTCCTCGGCAACGTCGACCAGACCGTGATCAACGCCACGGGCGGGGCGTCCAGCCCGTACGAGGGGTCGTACATCACCGGCTGGTACCCGCCGGCGAGCGACGCGCGCTGGGACCAGATGAAGAAGGTCATCAACGAGGAGGCCTTCGGCGACAACCGCATCGACCCCGCGGACGCCGGGGTACAGACCACCTGGATCGCCTACACCGTGCTGAAGGCCGTGCTGGAGAAGATCGGCTCGGGCGACGTGACCGCCGACTCCGTGCGCCGCACCCTCAGCGGCGGCCTGCACGTCTCCACCGGCGGCCTCACCCCTCCCCTGAGCTGGCCCTACGAGGGCAAGCTCGCCTCCGTCGGCTTCCCGCGCCTGGTCAACGCGAGCGTCACCCTCCAGGTCGTGCAGAACGGCCAGCTGGTCGCGGCCCGCAAGGGCATCGGCGGCACGAACGGGACCGCCGACATGACGCAGACCCTGGAGAACGCCGACGTGCAGTGACGGCGTCCGTGCCGTGACGGCGCCCGTGCCGTGACAGCGCCCGTGCCGTGACAGCGTCCGTGCCGTGCCGGCCCCGGGGTGACGCCGCCGGCACCCCGGTGGGCGCCGGCGGCGGTCAGATCACAGCTGGGTGGACTGGCGCTGGGTCAGGCCGTACTTCTGCGCGATCGCGTTCCACAGCCCGGCCGCCTTCGCCTTCTGCGCGCTGGCGGTACCACTCGCTCGGTCGCCGGCCGCAGCCTGTCCGGTGACGCGGGCATGGCCCTTGTGACAGCCCTTGCCGCCACCCTTGACCTGGTCGGCCCAGGCCGCGTAGTGGTTGTCGGCCGCGGCGGAGGCCTGCCAGGCCTTGGTCAGGGAGTCGGTGAGCGCGCCGTTGTCCGGCAGCTTGTCGACGGACAGCTTGCCGAGCCGGGTGACGAGATCATTGCGCTGTGTGGCCGCGTCGCGCAGGTCGGTGGCGGCACCGTCGAGGTTGTCGCAGCTCTTGATGTCGGCCACCGCCTTGATCGCCGAGGCGCGGCTGTTGCCGCTGTCGGCGAGCAGCTTGTCCAGCTCGACCGCCTGCTGCCGGGCGGGGTCGGCGGCCCCGGAGGAGCCCTGGGTCGCGGCCGGGGAGGCGGCGGCGACCGTCTTGCTGTTGTCGGTCTTGCTCCCGCCGTCGCTGAGGAGCGCGCCGGCGCCCACGCCGATGACGACGATGCCGATGCCGATGCCCGCGATCAGCGGCACCTTCGAGCGCCGCCGGGGCCGGTCGTCGTCGTGCGCCGGGTCGTACGCCGGCTGCTGCGCGCCGTACGCCTGCTGCGCCGGGGCATACGCCTGCGCCTGGCCGTACGGCTGCGCCGGGCCGGGGTAGGCCTCCGGCTGCTGGACGCGCGGCAGCTGCTGGGTGGACCCGGCCGGGCCGTCGCCGCCCGCCGGGCCGCTGCGGAAGAGGTTGTCGAACTCGGCCGGCGGCTGCCGGTCCCCACCCTGCGCCTGGG
Organism: Streptomyces camelliae; assembly: GCF_027625935.1. NCBI lineage: Bacteria > Bacillati > Actinomycetota > Actinomycetes > Kitasatosporales > Streptomycetaceae > Streptomyces > Streptomyces camelliae. Next base: position 5,156,487 of record NZ_CP115300.1, on the reverse strand, counting down.
CGGTGTACGGCGGTATGTACTGGGTGGCCTCGGAGTCCGACGTCACCGGTGCGGCCGCGGGGGCCGGCTGCTGGGGTGTGATGCCCAGGTAGCGGGTCTCCTCGCCGCCCGACTCGGCCGGCAGCGCGGCGGGCGCCACCGGCGCGATGTACTGCGTCGCGGCCTCGGCCGGCCCGGCCGGGACCGGCGGCAGGTACTGGGTCGCGCCTTCGTCGGCGGGCGCGGGGGCGGCCGGGACCGGCGGGAGGTACTGGGTCGCGCCGTCGGCCGCCGGGGGCAGCGCGCCGGGGTGCGCATGCGGCGCGGCGGCGGGCGCGGAAGCCTGCGGGAACTGCGGCTGCGGTTGGTGGGGCTGCTGCTGCGGCTGGTGGGGCTGCTGCGACTGCTGCTGGTACGGCTCGGGTGCGCCGTACGCCCCGCCGTGGCCGTCGGTGCCGTAGCCCGGGGTCTGGCCGCCGGGGGCGTAGGCGGGCGGGTGGCCGCCGTACGACGGGGCCGGGGCGCCCTCCGGGGGCAGCGGGCCGGGGTTCACCGCGGGCGGCTGCCCGGCCGGGGCGTCCCACTGCTGGGCCGGTGCCGGGGGCCAGCCCTGGCCCGGCTGGGACGGCTGCCGCTCGGGCCCCCAGGAGCCGCCCCAGGCCTGCCCGCCGGCCGGGGCTGCGGGAGCGGGCGCGCTGGTCATGCCCGGCAGCACGGGCTCGCCTCCGTCGGAGGGCAGCACGATGCCTTCACGCGCGGGCTGCGCCGAGGGCTCCTCGCGTTGTCCACTCTGCGTCACCGGGACTCCTACTTATGGGGGACCTTGTGAATCGTCGGCTCACGCTACCGGGTCCCCCGAGCCGGGTGCTATGCAGCTCATGGCCCGATCTCGTCCCCTGTGACGGTGATAACAAACCGCCCCGCGGTGCGCGAGGTGCGCCGCGGGGCCGGTGTTCACGCGGCCTGCTGGAGGTCGAGGCGTGCCCCGAACTCCCGTACCACCGCCTCCTCCCGGAAAGGTTCCAGCCGCTGCTGGAGATCCTCCAGATACTCGGCGCCCCGGTTGGAGCGGAGCGTCTCCAGCAGTTCCACCGCCCTCAGACCCGAGGTGCAGGCCTGTTCGATCTCACGCTGCTGCACCTGGGCGGTGGCGAGCAGCACATAGCCGATGGCGCGCCTGCGGGCCCGGGACTCCGGATGCCCGGCCAGCGACTGCTCGGCGTACCGGGCCGCCTGCTCGGGCTGTCCCAGGTCACGGTGGCAGTGCGCCAACTCGTCGGCCAGATAGGCCTCGTCGAAGTGCGCGATCCACACCGGGTCGTCCCCGGCGGCGTCGTCCGCCTGCTCCATCGCCGTGACCGCCCGCCCGGTGGCCGCCTGTGCGGCGCGTACGTCACCGAGCAGGGCGTGCCCGCGCGCCTCGGCCGCGTGGAACATCGCCTCCACGCGCGGGGTCACATGCCCGCGCGCCCCTTCCTGCGCCGCCCGCGCCAACTGGGAGATCTCGCGCGGGTTTCCGAGCTGTGCGGCGAGGTGGCTCATGGACGCGGCCAGCACATAGCCGCCGTAACCGCGGTCCCCGGCGGCCTGGGCGAGCCGCAGCGACTGGATGTAGTACCGCTGGGCCAGGCCCGGTTGGCCGGTGTCGACGGCCATGTAGCCCGCCAGCTCCGTCAACCGGGCGACGGCGGCGAACAGTTCACGCCCGACCGACTCCCGGTACGAGCCCGCGAGCAGCCCGGAGACGACGCTGTTGAGGTAGTGCACGACGACCGGGCGGACATGCCCGCTGCCGTACTGGTGGTCCAGGTCGGTCAGCGCCTGCGTCATGGACCGTACGGCCGCCACGTCGGCCTGGCCCACGCGCGGGCCCGCCTGCCGGGCCACCTGGGCGTCGGGGGCCGAGATCAGCCAGTCGCGGCTGGGCTCGACGAGGGCGGAGGCGGCGACGGAGGAGCCGGACAGGAAGTCCCGGCGCCCCACGTCGCTGCGCCACAGCTCGCAGACCTGCTCGATGGCCCCCAGTACCGTCGGCGAGAACTGGAGACCGACTCCCGAGGCGAGGTTCTTGCCGTTGGCCATGCCGATCTCGTCGATCGTGACCGTACGGCCGAGCTTGCGCCCGAGCGCCTCCGCGATGATGGCCGGGGCCCGGCCCCGCGGCTGCTGGCCGCGCAGCCAGCGGGCCACGGACGTCTTGTCGTAGCGCAGGTCGAGGCCGTGTTCGGCGCCGCACATGTTGACCCGCCGGGCCAGCCCGGCGTTCGAGCACCCCGCTTCCTGAATGAGAGCCTGCAGCCGTTCGTTCGGCTGCCTCGCCACGAGAGGCCTTGCGGCCATGTATTACCCCCTGTGGTGCGATCCCCTGGTTGCGATCCCCTGGAGTGAGATGTTCCGCTCGGGAAGATCACTGCCCAGCTGACATACCGTCAATGCGCGACATGTGCGGTTTGCCGGGGTAACGGCGGATGCCAGCCCCCTTCCTGGCTACCCACCTCACACCCTGCTTCCTCCCACGCGCCCCCGGACGTGCACCCATGCGCCCCGGCTGCGGAATCGATGCTCCACCCCCGCGCGCGCTACGGCCGTAACTCCAGGTGAGTGCGGGAGTTGAGAGGGGCGTGGAAGAGACGATCGCGGGCGCCGAGAACAGTCAGATTGCCGGTCAGATTCCGCAGCAGCGCGGGGAATCGCTGCTGGAGACCGCCGTACGGTACGCCGAGGAGCGGCACTGGGACGTGTTCCCGGGGACGTGGCTGGAAGCCGTCGACGGGATGCAGCGCTGCTCGTGCGGCGACGCCTCCTGCTCTGCGCCGGGTGCGCACCCCGCGCGCCCCGACTGGGCGACCCAGGCGACCGGCAGTGCGACCGTCGCGCGCCGGATGTGGCAGAAGCAGCCGACCGCGTCGATCCTGCTGCCGACGGGGCGGACCTTCGACGCGCTGTCCGTCCCGGAGACCGCGGGGTTCCTGGCGCTGGCCCGGATGCAGCGGATGGAGCTGACGCTGGGGCCGGTGACGCTGGCTCCCGACCGCCGTATGCACTTCTTCGTGCTGCCGGGGGCGTCGGTGAAGGTGCCCGAGCTGGTACGGAAGCTGGGCTGGACGCTGTCGTCACTGGACCTGGTCGCGCTGGGCGAGGGTGCGTACGTCGCCGCTCCGCCGACTCGGTTCGGATCCCGTGGCGCCGTGCAGTGGGCCTGCCGGCCCACGCCCGCGAATCGGTGGCTGCCGGATGCGGAGGAGCTGATCTCGCCGTTGGCGTATGCGTGCGGCCGGGATCGATAGCGGGTTCGCCGTTCGTCTGCCTGGTGCGGTTTCGTCGGCGGGTGCGGGTCGTTCGTGGCTTGTCGCGCCCACGTGGCGGAGCCACCGCGTGGGCGCGAGCAACCACCATTCACCCGCACCCGGCAACGACGAAGCACCCGGCAGACGAGCAGCCGCTCATTCCCCGAGCAAGCTGTCGAGAAACGGCGAGACGGCCGCCCGCCAAGCCACCGGCCGGTCATAGTGGGCGAGGTGCCCCGCGTCCGCCACCTCCGCATACTCCCCCCGCGGCAGCACCCGCACCATCTCCTGCGCCTCCGCCCGGCCCAGTTCGCCGTCCAGGCCCCGTACGACCAGCGTGGGGCACCGCACCTGGGCCAGTTCCTCCCAGTGCGCGTCGTACACCCAGGTCTCGCGGGAGCTCAGCATCTGCTCGGGCTCGAAGACGGGGCGCCAGCCGTCGGCGGACTCGTGCATGACCTCGGCGTAGAAGGCGCCGCGGGCGGGGTTCGGGCGCTCCGCCCAGGGGTCGTCCTCGCCGAACCACTTGCGGACGTCGGCGAGGGTCGCGAAGGGGACGGGCCAGGAGTGGAACCAGTCGGCCCACTCGCGCTGCGAGGCCGCGCCGAGCGCGGAGGCCCGCATGTCGCAGATGATCAGGCCCCGCACCAGGTCGGGGCGCTTGGCGGCGAGCTGCCAGGCGGTCAGCGCGCCCATGGCGTGGCCGATGAGGACGGCGGGGGCGAGGCCGAGCTGTTCGAGGGCAGCCTCGGCGTCCTCGACGTACGCCTCGCGGGTGAAGGCGGCCTGCGCGGACTTGCCGCTCTGGCCGTGCCCGCGCTGGTCGAGCGCGACGGCGCGATACCGGGCGGCGAGCCAGCGGGCGGTCGGCGCCCAGTGCGAGGCGCGGCCCATCAGCCCGTGAAGTAACAGCACGCCCGGAGCGCGGGGCTCCGCCTCCGCCCGGTCGTCCGCCGGGTCCGGGTCCGCCTTGGGCGGGTCGGCGAACTCCCAGGCGGCCAGGCGCACGCCACCCGCTCCCGTCACGTCCATACGCCGCGCCATGGGCCTGGCACCCCCCAGCTCCGCCTGCCTCGTACCGGTGTACTGCCGTACTCGCTCGTACTCGCTGCTGTCGCTGTCGTGCTCGTGGTCGTGCTCGTGGTGGTACTTGCTCTGCCGCCGCAGATTATCGAATATCCATTCGAAAAATCCGTCTCTGCGGACAACACCCCTCATTCGAGTGACACCCGTCCAGGAATGATCGCTGTCACCCAGGGGATCTTTCAGGCGGGAGGCGGACCGCTCGGGGAAAAACGGTCCGAGGGGGATGACCCTGGGAGCTCGGGGCTCCGGGTCAGCACAGGGGAGGACAGGCCCCGGCGTCGTAAGGCGCCGGGGCCCTCGCCGTTCAGCGCTTGGCGACGAACACGTGGGAGGCGATGTCCGCCTCCAGCTCGGCCGCCTCGCCACCGCTGCCGACCAGCACACCGCCGGCCGACTCGGTCACGCTCACCACGGAGCCGGGCTGCACGCCCGCGCGCCGCAGCGTGTACATCAGCTGGGCGTCGGTCTGGATCGGCTCGCCGATCCGGCGGACGACGACCGTCTTGCCGTCCGCGCCCGGGTCGAGGTCGGCCAGCGAGACCATGCCCTCGTCCAGGAACGGGATGGCGCCGTCCTTCTCACCGAGCTCCTCCAGGCCCGGGATCGGATTGCCGTACGGCGACTCGGTGGGGTGCCGCAGCAGCTCCAGCACGCGGCGCTCCACGGCCTCGCTCATCACGTGCTCCCAGCGGCAGGCCTCCGCGTGCACCTGCTCCCACTCCAGGCCGATCACGTCGACGAGGAGGCACTCGGCCAGGCGGTGCTTGCGCATCACGCGCGTGGCGAGCCTTCTGCCCTCGTCCGTCAGCTCCAGGTGGCGGTCGCTGGCCACGGAGACCAGGCCGTCGCGCTCCATGCGCGCCACCGTCTGGCTCACCGTCGGCCCGCTCTGGTCGAGCCGCTCCGCGATGCGGGCTCGCATGGGCACGACGCCTTCCTCTTCGAGTTCGAGGATGGTGCGGAGATACATCTCCGTGGTGTCGATCAGTCCGGACATACGTGCCCCTCGATTACCTCTGCCGGATACCTCTGCCGTAAGTCCGGCGCGTGCGCTGGCCCTGCCACCAATTCTGCCGGATCCCACTGACAAGCGGGGGGCGCCGGGAAAACGTGGGCACCGAACCCTCTCCGGGGCGCCCCCCTCGGCCGTATTGACACCGCACTGGTCCAGACCGCACGGTGATCCGCGACACAGACGCTGCGAAGGGGCACCGCATGAGCGACGGCACGCCTGCCGACCTGTTCTTCGACGCCGCCATCAACCTGCTGCGGCGGGTCCGCGAGGAGGAGGCCGAGTCGATCCGGGCGGCCGGCACCCTGCTCGCCGACACCGTCGCGGCCGGCGGCCGCCTGTTCGCCTTCGGCGCCGGACACTCCTCGCTGGCCGCGCAGGACGTCGTCTACCGCGCGGGTGGGCTCGCCCTGATGAACCTGCTCGCCGTGCCGGGTGTCGTCGGCGTCGACGTCACCCCGGCGACGCTCGGCTCCGCCCTCGAACGCGTCGACGGCCTCGCGAGCGCCGTCCTCGGCGCCTCCCCGGTCCGCGCCGGCGACGCCCTGGTGATCATCTCCCTGTCCGGCCGCAACGCCCTGCCCGTCGAGATGGCCCAGGGTGCCCGCGCCCTGGGCGTGCGGGTCATCGGCGTGACGTCGGTCGCGTACGCCTCGGAGACCCGGTCCCGGCACTCCTCGGGCACCTTCCTGAAGGACCACTGCGACATCGTCCTCGACTCGAAGATCGCCGTCGGCGACGCGGAACTCACCCTCGACACCATCCCGGCCCCCTTCGCCCCCGCCTCCACCGTGGTCACCACCGCCCTCATGCAGGCCGTGATGGCGACCACCGCCGCCACCCTGGCCGAACGCGGCATCGAGCCCCCACTCCTGCGCTCCGGCAACGTCGACGGCGGCCACGAGTGGAACAGCCGGGTGATGCGGGAGTACGGCGAGCGGATCTTCTACCGGCACTGAGCCCCCGCAGGGCTCAGCCCGCTATGCGCCGCGAGCCTCCTCCGCCAGGTCCAGCGCTGCCGCTATGCGCGCCGCCACGTCCTCGGCGTAGGCCGTGTCGGACCGTTCGAAGCGGGTACGGGCGGGGCCGCGCAGGAAGGTCACCACGCCGAGTGTCCGGCCCCGGCTGCGCAGTACCGCGCACAGGGCGTGGACCGCGTCGTCGGGCCACTGCCGGGCCAGCGCCCACTGCCGGGCCAGCTCCGCCGGGACCGAGCCGGCGTCCGCGCGGACACTGCCGGCGCGCTCCACGCACTGCACCGCCGGGTGACCGGCCGCGTAGCACACGGGCAGCCCGGCCGCGCCGGTGAGCAGGCTCGGCCCCGGCGTCCCGGCGGGCGTCGCGGCGATCCGTACCAGCCGTACGGTGCTTCCCGTCCCGTTCTCGCGTCCGTTCTCGCGCCCGTTCTCGTGCCCGCCCGCGCGCGGTGGCGCGGCCACGCGGTCGAGCAGGGCATGGTCGGCGAAGCCGGCGAGCGCGAAGTCCAGGTGGACGGTGGCCGCCTCGGCCGGGTCCTCGCACTCGGCGGCGGCGCGGGCCGCGCGGTGCAGCTGGTTCGTGCGGAAGCGCAGCAGGGACGCCTCCTGCTCGCCCTGCTTGGCCTCGGTGACGTCCTGGAACAGCCAGCCCACGCCGAGCGGCACCGGTTCCTCCGCGAGCGGCGAGGCCAGCCGTACGAAGCCGCTGCGCCAGCAGCGTCGCTTCTCGCCCTCGGGGGTGCGCAGGGCCACCCACATCTCGGCGGGCGCGGGCGGCGCGCCCTCGGCCAGGACGTGCGTGAGCGCGGCCTCCAGCTCCTCCACGCCCTGCGCGAGCAGCTCGCCGAGGGGTCTGCCGAGCGCCGATGTACGGCCGATGCCGAGTGCGCGGGCCGCGTGCGCGTTGACGACGGCGGGTCGCAGGTCGGCGTCGATGAGGACGACGCCCCAGGCCGCGTCCTCGAACAGTGCCTCGCTCAGCGCGATCGACCGCTCCAGATCGATCTGCGCGTGCACCTCGCTGAACGCGCAGTACAGCCCGGCGGGCTTGCCGTCGGGACCGCGTACGGCGGCGGACTGCGTGCGCACGAGCACCCGGCCGCCGTCCTTCGTGACCAGCGCGAACTCGTGCACCTGCCGGCCCGGCGCGTGCATGGCCGACATCAGCCGGGACTGGACCTCCTCGGCGTCGGCGCTGCGCACCGCCCAGCCGGCGAAGCCGTGCCGTCCGACGGCCTCGGCGGCCGTCCAGCCGAGGATCCGCTCGGCCTCCCGGTTCCAGTGCGTGACGACCCCGTCGGCGTCGAAGGCGCACAGCGCCGCGTCCATGCCGTCGAGGAGCGCGGCGAGCAGATCGGAGCCCCCGGACTCACCGGGCTCGCCCGGCTCGTCCGGTCCCAGTTCGTCGGTGGTCCCACTCCGCCGCGAAGCACTCACCTGGACCCCCTGCAGGCTGTGTCGGCGCCGGTACGGCGCGCGGTTCGCTCACTGGCCTTCATTCAACTGGAACGTGACACAGCCCACACCCTGTTCCCGCAACTTCCCGGGAATCAATCCCCGCTCCACCGCAGATCCACCCACTCGTCGTGCTCCCCGTCGAGCACATACCGATCGATCTCCGCAAATCCCCGCCGCGCGGCGAATCGCAGCCCGTCCTCGTTCGCCGCCAGCACGCAGGTCTCGATCACGCTCGCCCCCAGCACGCGCGCGTGGGCGAGCCCGTCCTCGTACAGGGCCGTCCCGAATCCCCGCCCCCGGAAATCCGGCAGCACGCGCGCGATGACGGTCGCCGCGCTGTCCTCCCCGGCCGGCGGGCGCACGGTGGAGCAGCCGACGAGCACGTCCCCGAGGTAGGCGTTCCGCAGCCGGTACCGCTCCTGGCGCTCCCGGGCGTCCTCCAGGGACATGGCGGCGGGCGGGACGATCACGTTGTGAACGTGCCGCCACTGGTCGAGCATGTCGTCGCCGTCGACGGGGACGATGCGGAGGTTTGTCATGCTCGGGACGGTAGCGAAAAAAGGGGTTGAGCGGCTGCCGGTCACTTCTTAAGGTGTGGAGCACACGAGAAGGGAGGTGGTTCGGCAAATGTATGAATACCGGACGCGTGAGGTGGCTGCGGGCTAGCGGCCCGTCACCACGCTCTGTGCGGTGCCGGACCAGTGCGCGATACGAGCGCACAGCCGGCCAATCCCAAGCAGTCACCCGACCCGCGGGCTGCCGGTACGTCCGGCCGGCTCCTCCTTGAGGAACCCAGCCCGCGGGTCGTCTGCGTTTCCGGCAGGGGTCAGGGGCTCAGGCGCTCCACCCGCCACCTGCCGTCCGGCTGGGCGACGTACCGCAGGCGGTCGTGCAGGCGGTTCGCGCGGCCCTGCCAGAACTCGATCGTCTCGGGGGTGACGCGGAAGCCGCCCCAGTGCGGGGGGACCGGGACCTGTTCGTCCTCGGGATAGCGGGCCTCCAGCGCGGCGTAGGCGGTGTCCAGTTCGGCGCGCGAGGCGATCACCGAGGACTGCGCGCTGGCCCAGGCGCCCAGCTGGGAGCCGTGCGGGCGGGTGCGGAAGTAGGCGGCGGTCTCGTCGCGGCCGGTGCGCCGGGCGGTGCCGGTGACGATGACCTGGCGGGCGAGCGGGTGCCAGGGGAAGAGCAGGGAAACGTGCGCGTTCTCCGCGAGATCGCGGGCCTTGCGGGAGTCGTAGTTGGTGTAGAAGACGAAGCCGTCGGTGTCGTACTGCTTCATCAGGACCGTGCGTGAGCTGGGGTGGCCCGCCGCGTCCGCCGTGGAGACGACCATCGCGTTGGGTTCGTAGACGGTGCCGTGCAGGGCCGCGCGGGCGGCGTCCTCGAACCAGCGGGTGAACTGGTCCATGGGGTGGGTGGCGAGGTCCTGCTCGGCGAGGCCCTCGGCCTGGTACTGCTTGCGCATGGCGGCGGGATCGAGGGCGGGGTCCAGGGAATCCAGGCGGTCCCGGCGGTCCAGGAACGGTTCGCGATCGGTCACGCGGTCATCTTGCCGTACGCGCCGTCGAGGCTTCCTCGAACAGACATGGCACTCAGTGCCGCTCAGGCTCCCGATACCTGGCACTGAGGGATATCGTGCTGCTTCCGCCGCGGTTGGGTGACGGCCCGCCGATCCGGGCATTACCGGGGTGACACCGCCCGACACATCACGAGGAGCCGCCTGATGTCCGATTTTGTACCCGGACTCGAAGGAGTCGTCGCGTTCGAGACGGAGATCGCCGAACCGGACAAGGAGGGCGGCGCCCTGCGCTACCGGGGCGTCGACATCGAGGACCTGGTCGGACACGTCTCGTTCGGGAACGTGTGGGGGCTGCTGGTCGACGGCGCCTTCAATCCCGGTCTGCCGCCCGCCGAGCCGTTCCCGATCCCGGTGCACTCCGGTGACATCCGGGTCGACGTGCAGTCGGCGCTCGCCATGCTCGCCCCGGTGTGGGGGCTGAAGCCGCTGCTCGACATCGACGAGCGGCAGGCGCGGGACGATCTCGCGCGGGCCGCCGTGATGGCGCTGTCGTACGTCGCCCAGTCCGCGCGCGGGCAGTCGCTGCCGATGGTGCCGCAGCGGGAGATCGACAAGGCGCAGTCCGTGGTCGAGCGGTTCATGATCCGCTGGCGGGGCGAGCCGGACCCGAAGCATGTCGCGGCCGTCGACGCGTACTGGACCTCCGCGGCCGAGCACGGCATGAACGCGTCGACGTTCACCGCGCGCGTGATCGCCTCGACCGGCGCGGATGTCGCCGCCGCGCTCTCCGGTGCCGTCGGCGCGATGTCCGGGCCGCTGCACGGGGGTGCGCCGTCGCGGGTGCTCGGGATGATCGAGGAGATCGAGCGAACCGGGGACGCGGAGGCGTACGTCAAGCAGGCGCTGGACCGCGGTGAGCGGTTGATGGGGTTCGGGCACCGGGTGTACCGGGCCGAGGATCCGCGGGCGCGCGTACTGCGGCGTACGGCGCGGGAGTTGGGGGCGCCGCGGTTCGAGATCGCGGAGGCGCTGGAGAAGGCCGCGCTGGAGGAGCTGCACAATCGGCGGCCGGATCGTGTGCTGGCGACCAACGTCGAGTTCTGGGCCGCGATCATGCTGGACTTCGCTGAGGTGCCGGCCCACATGTTCACGTCGATGTTCACGTGCGCGCGGACTGCTGGGTGGTCGGCACACATTCTTGAGCAGAAGCGGACGGGGCGGCTGGTGCGGCCTTCTGCGCGGTATGTGGGGCCCGGTCCGCGTCGTCCGCGGGACGTGGAGGGGTTTGCGGATATCGCCCACTGAGAGGGGTGTCTGAGGAGCGCGGGCGACTGCGGCGCCATGGTGGCTGGTCGCTCCCCCAAACTCTCGACTTCGTTCGAGCAGGGAGGTACCCCCATCGCGGCGGAGCCGCACATCGATGCGGCCCCGCGCCCCTGGGGAGTTCACGCCGCCGGTGTCAACAGGTGGCCGTGGTGCCGCTCCGCCACCAGCGGATGTGCCCTCAGCTTGCCCTTCAACTCGTTGTAGCCGTACTCGGCGTACAACGGGTTCGACGGATCCGTCGTGACGCCCGGGGCCTGCGCGGCGTGCGGGAACGGCAACGGGTCTATGCGGGCGTCCAGTCGGGGGTTGTAGAAGAACGGGACCGAGAAGCGTTCCGTCGCTCCGGGCGGGCTGACCACGCGGTGGTTGGTGGCCAGGAGGTAGCCGTTGGTCGCCACTTCCAGGAGTTCGCCGAGGTTGACCACGAAGGCGCCCTCGACCGGCGGGACGTCGTGGAAGAGGCCGTCTTCGCGCTGGACTTGGAGGCCGCCGACCGTGTCCTGCAGGAGCAGGGTCAGGAAGCCGTAGTCCTTGTGGGCGCCGACGCCCTGGTCGGTGCCGTCGCCCGCGCTGCCGGGGTAGCGGACGAGCTTGAGGTGCGGGTGGGCGTGCGCGCCGAAGACCGGGGCGTAGAAGTCGGCCGGGGCGCCGATCGCCGTCAGCAGTTCACGCAGGAGGCGGTCGGCGACCGCGCTCAGCCGGTCGATCCAGGCCAGGGCCGCCGTGCGCAGCTCGGGCAGGGTGGCCGGCCACTGGTTGGGGCCCTGGAGCCACCAGTACGGCGGCTCGTCGGGGCCGGGGACGCGGGCGGGGCGTTCGGCGCCGATGTCGAGCTGGTCGCGCCAGTCGCGGGCGCCGGCGGTGCGCTCGTCGCCGGTGCGGGTGTAGCCGCGGAAGTGCGGGGAGTTCACGTTGTCGAGGGCGAGCCGGTCGGCCTCGGGGAGGGCGAAGAAGGCGCGCATGGCGGTGAGCAGCGCGTCGGTCTCGGCCCGGGTCACGCCGTGCCCGACGAGCTGGAAGAAGCCGACGTCGTGGGCGGCACTGTGCAGCTGGGCGTGGAGCAGGGCACGGGCCTGGGGGCCGCGGTCGACGGCCGACAGGTCGATGATCGGGAGCTGGTCGTACGACGGAGTCGCCGTCACGGTGAGCGAGGTCATGGGTGCGTCCGCAGGGTGTACGGGGGCATGGGCAGCCGCCGAGGGTGAGGCGGCCCCGGGTGCCACGAAGGGAAAGAAGAGAGGAGAAGGGGCTGGTCAGGCGGAGTGGCGCCGACAGCCCATGCTCGTGACGCGCACGTAGTCCACGTGGCGGCGGCGGACGAGCATCGGAAGCATGCGGCAAGGGTACTGCGCCGCGCCGGATACGGGTGTGGCCCGCCTCACTGGCTCAGAACTTTCCCCACACGCGCACCGTACGGTGTCCGTCCAGCGCGTCGGCTATCAGCGTGCCGAACTCCTCGGTGAACTCCGGCCAGTTCCAGAACTCGAAACCCAGGTGTCCGAAGGCGAAGTAGTCCCAGGCCCAGGTCCACTCGGGCAGGGGGACGGCGGTGGCGCAGGCGGGGCAGTCGACGTCGGCCTCGCCGGTCTCGTCCCAGCGGTCCATCGCCCTCCCGTACGGCTCCCAGGCCGCGTCGATCCGGTCGTACTCCTCGGTGTACAGGCGGATCGTGGCCGTACAGCGCGGGCAGCGGGCCCAGTCGGCCTCGCCCTGGCCGCCGTGGAAGACCGTGCGCCCGGTGATCACGGTCAGGCCGTCGGTCGGCTTCCAGCGGGCGTCCCCCGGATCGACCGCGCGGTCCCAGCGCGGGCCGGGCAGGTGGTGTCCGAAGGAGCGGTCGGCGCGCTCGGCCAGCACGATGCCCTCCGCCACGAGCAGGTCGAGCACGCGCCCGGCGAGGCGCGGCGCCTCGGCGGCGGTGGCGTCGAGATCGACGATCGTCTGAAACGTGTCCCCCATGCCAGAACCGTAGCCGCCGCCACTGACAACGGCTCAGCCGAGCGCCTGTTCCAGCAGTTCGGCCCACTGGGCGACGACCCGTTCGCGGCGGGCGGTGTCGTCGGTGAGGAGGTTGGCGAGGCCGAGGCCGCGGGCCATGTCGAGCAGGCCCTGGACGGTCTCGCGGACGCCGGGGCGGGACTCGTCGGCGCCGAGGAGTTCCACGGCGATGCGGTGGCTCTCACGGCCGACGCGGGCCTCCAGTTCGGTCACGCGCGCGCGGAGCTGGTCCTCGTTGGAGGCGGCGACCCACAGGTGCAGGGCGGCGCGGAAGAGCGGGCCGGTGTAGAGGCCGACGAGCGCCGCGACGACGGCCCGGCGGTCGGCGGGGCCGTCCGGGAAGAGGTCCCGCAGCGCGGTGGAGCGCTCCTCGGCGACGTACTCGACGGCCGCGGTGAACAGGTCCTCGCGGGTCGGGAAGTGGTGCTGGGCGGCGCCCCGGGAGACGCCGGCGCGTTCGGCGACAACAGCGACGGTGGAGCCCGCCCAGCCGTGCTCGGCCAGGCAGGCCACGGCCGCCTCCAGGAGCCGCTGCCGGGTGGCCCGGCTGCGGTCCTGTTTGGGCGCGCGGTCGCGTTCCCTGGGCGCGGGGTTCTGCTCCGCCGTCATGCTCATCCGGTCACACCACCCACGCCGCGTCCCGCTTCTCCAGGAAGGCCGTCATCCCCTCCCGGGCCGGGCCGGAGGCGAACAGCCGGGCCGAGAGCCCGGTCAGCTCCGCCGCGTCCCGGTCGAATGTCTCCAGCACCCTAGCCGTGAGCAGCCGTTTCGTCTCGGCCAGGGCGTGCGGCGAGGAGCGGCGCAGGCCGTCGAGGATCGGGGCAAGTGCCTCGTCCACGTCGTCCGCCGTCGTGGTCAGCAGGCCCAGGCGTACGGCCTCGGCCGGGTCGAAGCGTTCGCCGGTGAGGTAGTAGCGGGCCAGAGCGCGGGGGTCGGTGCGCGGGATCACCGGCAGGGAGATCACCGCGGGGGCGACCCCGATGCGGACCTCGGTGAAGGCGAAGGTGGCCGTGCGGGACGCGGCGGCGATGTCGCAGGCCGCGAGCAGGCCGAGGCCGCCCGCGCGGACGTGGCCGGTGACCCGGGCGACGACCGGTCTGGGCAGCTCGACGATCTGCCGGAGCAGGCCCACCAGCGCGTCGGGGTGCGGCGGGTCGCGCAGGTCGGCGCCCGCGCTGAAGGTGTTTCCGGTGTGGGTGAGGACGACGGCCCGTACGTCCTCGTCCGCGGCGCAGTCGGCCAGCGCGCTCGCGAGGCCGGAGACGAGGGCGGCGGAGAGCGCGTTGCGGGTGCCGGTGGCGTCGAGGCTGAGGGTCTCGACGCCACGCGCGCGCGTGCGGCCGATCGGTGAGCTCACGGGTGCTCCCTGAGGTCCCTGAGCTCGCGGCGCAGGATCTTGCCGGAGGCCGCGCGCGGGACGGTGTCGATGAAGGTGATCCGGCGGACGCGCTTGTAGGGCGCGACCCGTTCGGCGACGTACAGCATGATCTCGTTCTCCGTCAGCTCCTCGGCGGCCTCGGCCCGGCGGACGACGAAGGCGTGCGGGATCTCGTTGCCGTCGTCGTTGTAGGAGCCGATGACGGCGGCGTCGGCGATGCCGGGGTGGGTCAGGAGCAGCGCCTCCAGTTCGGCGGGGGCCACCTGGAAGCCCTTGTACTTGATCAGCTCCTTCACCCGGTCCACGACGTACAGCCAGCCGTCGGCGTCGACGTGCCCGACGTCTCCGGTGTGCAGCCAGCCGTCGGTGTCGATCATGGCGGTGGTGGCGTCGGGGCGGCCGAGGTAGCCCCGCATCACCTGGGGGCCGCGGATCAGGATCTCGCCCGCCTCGCCGGTGCCGAGGTCCTTGCCGGGGTCGTCCAGGGAGACGATCCGCATCTCGGTGCCGGCGATGAGGCGGCCGACCGTGCCGGCGGGCGCGTCGTGCAGCCGGGCGAGCGGGACGACGTGCGAACCCGGTGACAGTTCCGTCATGCCGTAGGCCTGGCCGATCGGGGGCAGGCCGAGCCGCTCGGCGCACGCGCGCGCGAGGTGCGCGTCCAGCGGGGCGGCGGCGCTGATGACGTACTTCAGCGAGGACAGGTCGTAGTCGGCGACCGCGGGGTGCTTGGCGAGGGCGAGGACGATCGGCGGGGCGACGTACAGGCCGGTGATGCGGTGGTTCTGGACGGCCGCGAGGAATGTCTCCAGCTCGAAGCGGGGCAGCACGACGACCGTGGCGCCCTTGCGCAGCGGCGCGTTCATCAGGGCGGTGAGGCCGTAGATGTGGAAGAACGGCAGGACGGCGAGGATGCGGTCGCCGGGGGTGGCCGGGACGGCGGGCTCCAGCTGGGCGAGGTTGGTGGCGATCTGCCGGTGGGTGAGCATCACGCCCTTGGGGATGCCGGTGGTACCTGAGGAGTACGGCAGCGCCGCTACGTCCTCGGCCGGGTCTATGCCGGGCCGGGGCTCGGGGGCGGTGGACGCGAGCATGTCGATCAGGGACCGGTGCCCGCTCGCGCTGTCGCAGACGAAGATCTCCCGTATGCCGCCCGAGAGTTCGGCGGCCCGGCGGGCCGTGCCCAGCAGCGGTGAGATGGTGACGATCCAGCGGGCGCCGCTGTCGCGGAGCTGTTTGGCGAACTCCTCGGGCGTGGCGAGCGGGTGCACCGTGGTGACGGAGGCACCCGCGCGCGTGGCCGCGTAGAAGGCGGTCGGGAACGCGATCGTGTTGGGGCTGTGCAGGGCGAGGACATCGCCCTTGCGGACGCCCGCGTCGGCGAGACCGGCGGCGATGCGCCGGTGGAACCGGTCCAGCTGCGCGTACGTGAGCGTGGTGCCGTCCGTGCCGTCGATCAGGGCTGGCTGCTCGCCGAAGCGGGCCGCGTGGCCCAGGACGGCCTCGTGGATGGGGAGTTCTACGGGCGGGACGTCTGCGTACTCGCTGCGGAACACGGTTCCTCCAGGCGGATGCGGCGGCTCAGTACGACCCGGTTCAGTACGACTTGGGCAGACCGAGCGTCTGATGGGAGACGTAGTTGAGAATCATCTCCCGGCTCACCGGGGCGATACGAGCCACGCGCGCGGCCGTTATCAGCGAGGCGAGGCCGAACTCGCGCGTGAGGCCGTTGCCGCCGAGGGTGTGCACGGCCTGGTCGACGGCCTTCACACAGGCCTCACCGGCCGCGTACTTGGCCATGTTGGCGGCCTCGCCCGCGCCCATGTCGTCGCCGGCGTCGTAGAGACGGGCCGCCTTCTGCATCATCAGCCGGGCCAGTTCCAGGTCGATGTGCGCCTGTGCCAGGGGATGGGCGATGGCCTGGTGGGCGCCGATGGGGGTCTTCCAGACGGTGCGGTCGCGGGCGTACTCGACGGCCTTTGCGAGGGCGTACCGGCCCATGCCGATCGCGAAGGCGGCCGTCATGATCCGCTCGGGGTTGAGGCCCGCGAACAGCTGCAGGAGGCCCGCGTCCTCGTCGCCGACGAGCGCCTCGGCGGGCAGTCGTACGTCGTCCAGGACCAGCTCGAACTGCTTCTCCGCCGCGTTCAGTTCCATGTCGATCGGGCGCTTGTGGAAGCCTTCGGCGTCCGTCGGGACGATGAACAGGCAGGGCTTGAGACGTCCGGTACGGGCGTCCTCGGTGCGGCCGACGATCAGGACGGCGTCGGCCATGTCGACACCGGAGATGAAGACCTTGCGGCCGGTGAGGAGCCAGTCGGTGCCGTCGCGGCGGGCCGTGGTGGTGATGCGGTGGCTGTTGGAGCCGGCGTCGGGTTCGGTGATGCCGAAGGCCATGAGACGGGTGCCGTCGGCGATTCCGGGGAGCCACGCCTGTTTCTGGGCCTCGGTGCCGAAGCGGGCGATCACGGTGCCGCAGATGGCCGGGGAGACGACGAGCATGAGGAGGGGGGAGCCTGCGGCGCCCAGCTCCTCCAGGACGATGGAGAGTTCGGTGATGCCGCCGCCCCCGCCGCCGTACTGCTCCGGGAGGTTGACGCCGAGGTAGCCGAGTTTGCCGGCGTCGGACCAGAGTTCGGCGGGGGGTTTGCCTTCGGCGACCGTGCGGGCGAGGTAGTCGCGGCCGTAACGCGTGCCGAGGGCGGCTACCGCGGCACGTAGGGCCTTGTGTTCTTCGGATGCGGCGACGGACGTCATGGGGCTCCTAGGAAGAGGGTTCCTCGACTACGGCCAGCAGCGTTCCTGGCTCCACTTGCTGTCCGGCGGTCACCGGGAGGGCGGTCAGCGTGCCCGCCGCCGGTGCCGAGATCTGGTGCTGCATCTTCATCGCTTCCAGCCAGATCAGCGGCTGTCCGGCCTGGACGGGCGCCCCTTCCGTCAGGCCCTCGGCGATGCGGACGACCGTGCCCGGCATGGGGGCGAGCAGGGAGCCTGGGGCCAGGTGGGCCGTGGGGTCGGCGAAGCGGGGGAGGGCGGTGAGACGGGTGGCGTTGACATGGACCTGGTTGCCGTACGCGGAGACCTCGAACCGGCGTTGGACGCCGTCCACTTCGAGGACGACCACGCGCGCGCCCGCGTGCACGATCCGCACGCCCTCCGCTGTGAGGCCGTCACGCGTGTGCGTGTAGTGGACCTCGTGCTCCTCGCCCGCCATCTCGTACCGCTTGACCTGCGGCCGCGAGGGCAGATTGCGCCAGCCGCCGAAGCGGGAGCGGCCGTGGGCGTCGGCCAGGGCGGCCGCCAGGGGGGCGTACGGGTCGGGGGCGGGTGAGGTGAGGGCGGCGAGGTGGCGGGCGTAGAAGCCGGTGTCCATGCGGGCGCCGGTGAACTCCTCGTGGCGCAGGGAGCGGACCAGCAGGTCACGGTTGGTGGCGGGGCCGTGGATCACGGCGCTGTCGAGGGCGCCCGCGAGTTTGCGGAGCGCCTCCGCGCGCGTGGGGGCGTGGGCGACGACCTTGGCGAGCATCGGGTCGTAGTGCACGCCGATGGTGTCGCCGTCGCTGTAGCCGGTGTCCAGGCGGACGCCGGCCGGTACGGCGAGCCGGTGCAGGGTGCCGGTCTGCGGGGTCCAGTCGCGCGCGGGGTCCTCGGCGTACAGGCGGGCCTCGATCGCGTGCCCACGCGCGCGTGGGGGGTCTTTCGGCAGTGCCCGGCCCTCGGCGATGCGGAGTTGCTCGGCGACCAGGTCGAGGCCGAACACCTCCTCCGTCACCGGGTGTTCGACCTGGAGGCGGGTGTTCATCTCCAGGAAGTGCGCGCGGCCGTCGGCGACGAGGAACTCGACGGTGCCCGCGCCCACGTACGACACGGAGCGCGCGGCGCGTACGGCCAGCGTGCGCAACTCCTCCGCGAGCCCCTCGGAGAGGCCGGGCGCCGGGGCCTCCTCGATGACCTTCTGGTGCCGGCGCTGGAGCGAGCAGTCGCGCGTGCCGAGTGGCCAGACGGTGCCGTGGGTGTCGGCGAGGATCTGCACCTCGACATGGCGGCCGTGCTCCAGGTACGGCTCCACGAAGACCTCGCCGTCACCGAAGGCGCTCGCGGCCTCGGCGCGCGCGCCCTCCAGTGCGGTGCTCAGCTCCTCCAGGCGGCGCACGATCCGCATCCCACGCCCGCCGCCGCCCGCGGCCGCCTTCACCAGGACCGGCAGATCGGCCTGCGTGACGTCGGCCGCGTCGAGGGGCGCGAGCCCCATCAGCTCCTTCGCCCGCGTCTTGGACGCCATCGCCTCGATGGCCTCGGGGGACGGGCCGATCCAGGTCAGGCCGGCGTCGAGGACCGCGCGCGCGAAGTCTGCGTTCTCGGAGAGGAAGCCGTAGCCGGGGTGCACGGCGTCCGCGCCGGTGGCCAGCGCGGCCTTCACGATCAGGTCGCCGCGCAGATACGTCTCGGCGGGCGCCGCGCCCGGCAGCCGTACCGCCGTGTCGGCCACGCGCGCGTGGAGGGCGTTTTCGTCGGCGTCCGAATGCACGGCGACCGTCCGGATCCCCGCCTCACGGCAGGTGCGGACGATCCGGCAGGCGATCTCGCCCCGGTTGGCGACGAGCAGTGTCGTAATCACGTGATGCCTCACATCCGGAAGACGCCGAAGCCGCCGCGTGCGCCCTCGTAGGGCGCGGTGTGGATCGCGGACAGGCACAGGCCGAGGACGGTGCGGGTGTCGCGCGGGTCGATGACGCCGTCGTCGTACAGCCGCCCGGACAGGAACATCGGCAGCGACTCGGACTCGATCTGCTGCTCCACCATGGCGCGCAGCGCCGCGTCCGCGTCCTCGTCGTACGGCTGCCCCTTCGCCGCCGCCGACTGCCGGGCGACGATCGACAGCACGCCCGCCAGCTGCTGCGGGCCCATGACGGCGGACTTGGCGCTGGGCCAGGCGAACAGGAAGCGGGGGTCGTAGGCGCGCCCGCACATGCCGTAGTGCCCGGCGCCGTACGACGCGCCCATCAGCACGGACAGGTGCGGGACCCGGCTGTTGCTGACGGCGTTGATCATCATCGCGCCGTGCTTGATGATCCCGCCCTGCTCGTACTCCCTGCCGACCATGTAGCCGGTGGTGTTGTGCAGGAAGAGCAGCGGGATGTCACGCTGGTTGGCGAGCTGGATGAACTGGGCGGCCTTCTGCGACTCGGCGCTGAAGAGGACCCCTTGGGCGTTCGCGAGGATGCCCACCGGATAGCCGTGCAGGTCTGCCCAGCCGGTCACCAGACTGGTCCCGTACAGCGGCTTGAACTCGTCGAAGTCGGAGGCGTCCACGATCCGGGCGATGACCTCGCGCGGGTCGAAGGGGGTCTTGAGGTCGCTGGGAACGATCCCGAGCAGCTCCTCGTTGTCGTATTTGGGTGGCTCTGCGAAGGGGGGATCGGGATGGGCCTTGCGGTGGTTGAGGCGGGCGACCACGCGGCGGGCCTGGCGCAGCGCGTCCGGCTCGTCGACGGCGAAGTGGTCGGCGAGGCCCGACACGCGCGCGTGCATCTCGGCGCCGCCGAGGGACTCGTCGTCGCTCTCCTCGCCGGTGGCCATCTTCACCAGCGGCGGCCCGCCGAGGAACACCTTCGCCCGCTCCTTGACCATGATCACGTGGTCGGACATGCCGGGGACGTAGGCGCCGCCGGCGGTGGAGTTGCCGAAGACGACCGCGATGGTCGGGATGCCGGCGGCGGACAGCCGGGTGAGGTCGCGGAAGATGGCGCCGCCGGGGATGAAGATCTCCTTCTGCGACGGCAGGTCGGCCCCGCCCGACTCGACCAGGCTGATGCAGGGCAGCCGGTTGGCGAGCGCGATGTCGTTGGCGCGCAGGGCCTTCTTCAGGCTCCAGGGGTTGCTCGCGCCGCCGCGCACGGTCGGGTCGTTGGCGGTGATCAGGCACTCCACGCCCTCGACCACCCCGATCCCGGTGACGAGCGAGGCGCCGACCGCATAGTCGCTCCCCCAGCCGGCCAGCGGGGACAGCTCCAGGAAGGGCGTGTCGGGGTCGAGGAGCAGCTCGATCCGCTCCCGGGCGAGCAACTTGCCGCGCTCGCGGTGCCGTCGGACATACTTCTCGCCTCCGCCGGCGAGCGCCTTGGCGTGCTCGGCGTCGAGTTCGGCGAGCTTGGCGAGCATGGCCTCGCGGTGGGCGCGGTGGTCGGGGCTGCCAGGGTCCAGGGCCGAGGTCAGGGTGGTCACAGCAAGGCCTCCGGGATGTCCAGGTGGCGGGAGCGCAGCCATTCGCCGAGGGCCTTGGCCTGCGGGTCGAAGCGGGCCTGCGCGGCGACGCCGGCGCCGAGGATGCCCTCGACGACGAAGTTGACCGCGCGGAGGTTCGGCAGCAGATGCCGGGTGACGGGCAGCTCCGCGCTCTCGGGGATCAGCCGCCGGAACCGGTCGGCGGTCAGTTCGTGCGCGAGCCACCGCCAGGCGTCGTCGGTACGGGCCCAGACGCCGACGTTGGCGTTCCCGCCCTTGTCCCCGCTGCGGGCCCCGGCGACCAGCCCGAGGGGTGCGCGCCGGGTCGGTCCGGCGGGGAGCGGGTCCGGGAGGGCCGGTTCCGGTACGGGAGCCAGGGGCTGGGTGTCCTGGGGCGGCGCCACAGGGATACGGCGTCCGTCGGAGAGGACCGCCATGTGGTCTACGGCGCCATGGGGGACGTACACATCCTCGAAGACCCCGTAAGGGAAGCCCTTCCCGGGTGGCGAGAGCACATGGAAGCCCGGGTAGCTGGCCAGCGCCAGCTCCACGGCGGCCGCGCCCAGCGCCCGCCCGACGACCCGTTCGTCCGGGTCCCGTACGACGAGCCGCAGCAGGGCGCTGGCGGTCTCCTCGGTGCCGGCGTCGGCCCGGTCGGTCCGCACCAGCTCCCAACGGGCCTCGGCGGGCGGTGACTTGGCCAGGGCGTCGGCCAACTGGGCCCGCACGAGTTCGGCCTTGGCCTCGATGTCGAGTCCGGTGAGGACGAAGCCGACCTCGTTGCGGAAGCCGCCGAGCCGGTTGAGCCCGACCTTGAGCGTCGGCGGCGGCGCCTCGCCGCGCACCCCCTCGATGCGCACCCGGTCCGGCCCGTCCTGGCTCAGCCGTACGGTGTCCAGGCGGGCGGTGACGTCGGGCCCGGCGTACCGGCCGCCACCCGTCTCGTACAGCAGCTGCGCGGTGACCGTGCCGACGTCGACCAGGCCGCCGGTGCCGGGGTGCTTGGTGACGACGCTGCTGCCGTCGGCGTGGACCTCGGCGAGCGGGAACCCGGGCCGGCGTACGTCCCCCTCCTGGAAGAAGGCGTAGTTGCCGCCGGTGGCCTGGGTGCCGCACTCCAGCACATGTCCGGCGACGACGGCACCCGCGAGTCGGTCGTACTCCCCCGGCTGCCAGCCGAAGTGCGCGGCGGCGGGCCCGGTGACCAGGGCCGCGTCCGTCACCCGCCCGGTGACGACGATGTCCGCGCCGGCCCGCAGGCATGCGGCGATGCCGAAGCCGCCGAGGTAGGCGTGGGCGGCGAGGGTGCCGATGGGGGTCCCCCCTGGTCGAGCGAAGTCGAGAGCTTGGGGGAGGGCGGCGGCGAGGTCGTCGCCCTCGACGTGCGCGACACGGACCGGGATGCCGAGCCGTTCCGCCAGCTCCCGTACGGCGGTGGCGAGTCCGGCCGGATTCAGCCCGCCGGCGTTGGTGACGATCTTGACGTGCCGCTCGTGGGCGAGCCCGAGGCAGTCCTCCAGCTGGCGCAGGAAGGTGCGGGCGTAGCCGGCGGAGGGGTCCTTCAGCCGGTCGCGGGCGAGGATCAGCATGGTGAGCTCGGCGAGGTAGTCGCCGGTGAGGACGTCGAGTTCGCCGCCGGTGAGCATCTCGCGCAGGGCGTCGAAGCGGTCGCCGTAGAAGCCGGAGAAGTTGCCTATGCGCAGGGGGTGCGGGGTGGGCGGGGTGCGTGGGGTGGGCGGGGTGTGCGGGGCGCTCACCGCGCGGCCCCCTTCGGCGGGCGGCCGGCGCCGGGCGGGCCCGCGAAGGCCTGGGCGATGTCGAGCCAGCGGTCGGCGTCCGGGCCCGTGGCGGTCAGGGCGAGGTCGGCGCGGTGGGCGCGTTGGGTGACGAGGAGGCAGAAGTCGAGGGCGGGGCCGGTGACGCGCTGGGGGGCGGCTTCGGGGCCGTAGGTCCACGACGCGCCGGAGGGTGCCGTCAGTTCGACGCGGAACTCCTCGGCGGGCGGGGTGAGGCCGTGGACGGTGTGGGCGAAGTCGCGGGCCCGCACCCCGATGCGGACCACATGCCGGAGCCGGTCCGTGGGTGTGCGCACCACACCGAGCGCGTCGGCGACGTCCTGGCCGTGGGCCCAGGTCTCCATAAGGCGGCCGGTGGCCATGGAGGCGGCCGACATGGGTGGACCGAACCAGGGAAAGCGCGTGCCGGTGGGTGCCGCGCGCAGGGCCTCCTGGAGTGCGGCGCGCCCCTCCCGCCATCGGGCGAGCAGCTCGGCGGGCCGGAGCCGGGCGCCCTCGTCGGCGCCCTCGTCCACGAAGGTGCCGGGCGCCGCGAGCGCCTTCTCGGCCAGCTCACGGAAGCCGCCCTGATCCGTGACGGCGAGCAGCGCGGCCCGGTCCGTCCAGTGCAGGTGGGCGATCTGATGGGCGACGGTCCAGCGCGGCGCGGGGGTGCTCCCCGCCCACTGTTCCTCGCTCAACCCGGCGGCGATGCCGTCGAGTTGGTCGCTTTCCTCACGCAGGTCGTCGAAGACGGGCGTCGGCTCGGACATGGGGCGAGCATGGCAGCGGAGGCATAAACAATCAAGCATGCTTGCATGAATTTGTGGCGAGCGGCCGGGCAAGGCGGTGCCTCACTCGGCACCTCACTCGACGGGACTCGACGGGCCGCATGAGCGGCCCATGGCGTCAGACCTCCGGTGTCGGCTCCACGCGGGCCTTGCCCCGCCCCACCTGAGTCCGCACCGCACCGATGCTGGCCGCGATGACCAGAGTGATGGCGGCTGTCTCCGTCCACGACAGGGACTGGCCGAGGATCAGGAAGCCCGCTGTTGCCGCGATCGCCGGTTCCAGGCTCATCAGGATCGCGAAGGTGGAGGCGGGGAGGCGGCGCAGGGCCAGGAGTTCGAGGGTGTAGGGCAGGACCGAGGAGAGCAGGGCCACCGCCGAACCGAGGGCGACGGTGGTGGGGTTCAGCAGGCGAGTGCCCGCCGAGGTGATGCCCAGGGGGAGGAAGAGGAGTGCCGCCACCGCCATGGCGAGGGCCAGGCCGTCCGCCTGGGGGAAGCGGCGGCCCGTACGGGCGCTGAAAAGGATGTAGACCGCCCACATGGCGCCGGCACCCAGGGCGAATCCGACACCGATGGGGTCCAGGTCGCTGAAGCCGCCGCCGCCCAGCAGGAACACGCCGAGCAGGGCCAGGCCCGCCCACACCGCGTTGATCGCCCGCCGGGAGGCCAGGACGGACAGGGTGAGCGGGCCGAGGACCTCAAGGGTGACCGCCGGGCCCAGCGGGATGCGGGCGACCGCCTCGTAGAAGAGGCCGTTCATCGCGCCCATGGCGATGCCGAACGCGAGCACCGTGCCCCAGTCGGCACGCGAGTGGCCGCGCAGCCGGGGACGGCAGACCACGAGGAGGACGATCGCCGCCGCCAGCAGGCGCAGGGTGACGACACCCAGCGCGCCCGCCCTCGGCATCAGCGTCACCGCGAGCGCACCGCCGAACTGGACCGAGATGCCGCCGGCCAGCACCAGGCCGACCGGGCCGAGTGAGCCGAAACGGCGGGGTGCCCCGGCTGGGGCCGCCGGGGCAGGCATGGCGGTGCCGGAGGTACCAGAGGTACTGGGGGTGCTGGGGGCGGTGGTCACGGGCAGTCCTGGGCTTGATCGAGTACGTCCATCGCGATGTACTACCAGGTCCAGGGTAATAGACTTCGACAGGAGCGTGAACCCTTTAAGGGGCTGTCCCGGATGGTGGGACGCCCTGCTGCGGCACCGGGGATCAGATGCCTTGCCGCCAGACCTCCTCGCCTCGGAACAGGGGGCGGCCGTCGGGGAGGTACGACGGCACAGTGCCGTAGGGCTCGTAGGCCGGCTGGGGCGCCACCCATGTCTGTGCCGGGACGTGGGCGGCATGGTCGTACGCCTGCGGCTGCGGCTGTGCCGACGCCTCCTCCCACAGCGGCATGCGCAGTTCGCCCGTGTCCATCACCGCGTTGTTCTGCGAGCGGTGGAGGCGGGCATAGGCGCCGCCCCTGGCCAGGAGTTCCTCGTGGCGGCCGGTTTCGACGACGCGGCCCCGGTCCACGACCAGGATGCGGTCGGCGTCAGGGGCGAGGTTGAGGTCGTGGGTGATCATGATCGTCGTACGGCCCGCCATCAGGCGGCGCAGGGGCTTGACGACCCTGCGCGCGGCCATCGCGTCCAGGCCGGTCGTCGGCTCGTCCAGGACCAGGACGGGGGCGTCGCGCAGGATGGCGCGGGCGATGGCCAGGCGCTGGAGCTGGCCGCCGGACAGGCGGGCCGAGTTGGGGTCGACCCGGGTGTCGTAGCCGTCGGGGAGGCGGACGATGAAGTCGTGGGCGTCGGCCGCTCTGGCCGCCTCCTCGATGGCCTGGTCGCTGGCGCCGGGGCGGCCGCAGGCGATGTTGGCGCGGACCGTGTCGTGCAGGACGAGGGTCTCCTGCGGGAGCAGGGTGACGTACTCGCGGAGGCGGGCCAGGGGGAAGTCCCGGAGGGGGACGCCGTCCAGCAGGACCTCGCCGGCGTCGGGGTCGTAGAAGCGGAGCAGGAGTTTGGAGACCGTGGACTTTCCGGCGCCGCTCGGGCCGGTGACGATCACCAGGTCGCCGGGGCTGACCGTGAAGGAGAGGCCTTCGAGGGCGGTTCTCTCGGCGCCCGGGTAGGTGAAGGCGACATCGCGGACCTCGACCGTTCCGTCCGGGCGTCCGGTGTGCGCAGGGCGGCTCGGGTCGGTGACCGAGGGGCTGACGTCCAGGATCTCGATGAGCCGCTCGGCGCCGGCCGTCGCGGCGGTGACGGTGAGGCCGAGCTGGGCGAGGCCGCGCACGGGCGGGTAGAGGTAGCCGAGGAAGGCGGCGAAGGCGAGGAGCTGGCCGAGGGTCATCCGGCCGGTGGAGATCTCCCAGGCGCCGATGCCGATCACCGCGAGCACGCACACCGTCTCGATGACCTGCACGAGCTGCTCGTAGGCCTCGTTGAGCCGGGTGGAGCGGACCGAGGCGCGGAACCAGGCGTTCGCCTCCTCGCTCAGCCGACGGCGTTCGGCGTCCCGGCGGTCGTAGGCCTGGGTGAGCACGATGTTGCCGAGGGACTCCTCGACCACGGAGGTGATCGCGCCGTCGGCGACCCGGCCCTCGCGGGAGACGTCCTTGATGGAACCGGAGAAGCGGCGCGCGGCCAGCCAGAACAGAGGCGCGAGGACGAAGGTGGCGGCGGCGAGGTCCCAGCGCAGCCAGAACGCGGCGGCGGCGTAGAAGAGGGCGGAGAACGCGGCCGAGGCGGCGCCGATCAGGCCGGAGACCACCATCGTCTCGATGGCCTCGACGTCGCTGGTCAGCCGGGCGAGCAGATCGCCCTGGCGGTGGCGCTGGAAGAAGTGCGGCGGCAGTTGCTGGACGTGGTCGAAGACATGCTCGCGCAGCCGCATCACGAAGCGTTCGGTGGCCCACGCGGCCAGGGAGTTGCCGGCGTACGCGACGAGCGCGCCGACGACGGCGATGCCCAGCCACTTCAGGGCCGACGCCCAGAACGCGGTCAGCGAGCCCTTCTCCAGGGCGTGGTCGGTGAGGTCGCCGAACAGCAGGATGGCCTCGGTCTCGGCGAGCGCGGCGAGCACCGTGCACAGCCAGACGACGAGCAGCCATTTTCTGAGCCCCTTGGTCAGCGGCCAGAAACGGCGGAATGCCGTCCGGGCGGGAATGGTGGGGGTCTCGTACTCGAACTCGTCACCCGCATCATTCACGTCGCTCATCGCATTCCCCTTCCGGAATCACCTTCCCGAACGAAAAAGAACGGAAGAAAAAGGGGCCGACGGTGCACCATCGGCCCCTTTCCGCTCAGCCTCGGATCACTGGTCCCGGCCGGGGAACGGCTTGGGCAGCGGCTTCGGCGCGTGCTTCGGGCGCGGCTTCGGCTTGGGGTGCGGCGGCGGGGGGAGCTGCTTCGACTTGGGCTTGGGGGGCAGCGGGACAAGCTTGTTGAAGCCCATTTCCTACTCCTAGTGTTTCGCAGTTCTGGTGTTTCTCAGTTCTGTGTTTCGAGAATTCCGCGTCCGGCTCCCGACACCGAAGAACCTACACGCCGCCCACGACCCCGAACAGCAAAGTCGGCAAAGGGGCGCTGTGAATACCTTGGGATTCCTTGGTGGTTCCTGAGAGACCCGTGCGAACCTGAGAGTTCTCTTATGAACCTGAGAGCGGGCTTATGATCCGGCGTCAGCTCCCCATGCGGCCAGCACCTCCGTGTCCGTCGGCCGGGCGTGCAGGTAGTAGTCGGCCCACTCGGCGATGTCCGGGTAGGCGCACTCCGCGGTGAGCCGGGCGGCTGCCGCCGGGATGTCGTACGGCGTCACCCGTAGGTCGGTGCCGGGGCCGAGGAGGCACCAGTGGGCGCCGGGGCGGCCGTAGGGCATGCCGACGCTGCCCGGGTTGACCACGAGGCGGCCGTGGGCGAGGCGGACGTAGGGCATGTGGGTGTGACCGCAGACGACCGTGCCGATACCGGGGGCGAGGCCGGTGAACACCTCGGCCCAGCGGCCGGGGCGGGAGTCCACCAGCACCAGCTCCTCGTCGTCGCGCGGGGTGGCGTGGCAGAACAGGACCGTGCCGAGGCCGCGGACGCGCAGCGTGAGCGTCTTCGGCAGGGCGGCGAGGAGGTCGACCTGGTCCTCCCGCAGCGCCCCGGCCGCGAACGGGCCTATGGGGTCGGGTATCTCCGTGCGCTCGCCGCGCCGGTACTCCACCAGCTCCCGGTCCGCGTTCCCGCCGAGCCACAGCACCCGCTCACCCTGCTCCCGCAGCAGGTCCAGCACCTCGGCCGGCTGCGGGCCCGCCGCGATGTCACCGGTGAGGACGATCCGGTCGGCCGCGGCCACGTCGGGCTCCGCCAGGACCGCTTCCAGAGCGGGCAGTACGCCGTGGATATCGGACAGTACGGCCAGCCTTCCGTATTCCTCGGTCACTTCGATTCCTCGGCTTCCTTCTCCAGCGCCTGCGCCAGCACCTCCGCCAGATGCCGTCCCCGCACCCCGGCCAGCTGCTCCAGCTGGGTGCGGCAGGAGAAGCCGTCGGCCAGGATCAGCGTCTCCTCGGGCGCTTTCCGGACCGAGGGCAGGAGCTGGTCCTCCGCGCAGGCCTTCGACACCTCGAAGTGGCCTTTCTCAAAGCCGAAGTTGCCCGCGAGGCCGCAGCAGCCGCCGCTCAGTTCGCCGGTGAGGCCCGCGGCCTCGCGCAGGCGGCGGTCGGGGGTGTCGCCGAGCACCGCGTGCTGGTGGCAGTGGGTCTGGCCGGCGACCGGGCGGTTGACGGCGGGCGGGGTCCAGTGCGGGGCGTGCCGCTCCAGGGTCTCGGCGAAGGTGAGGACGGCCGCGGACAGTTCGGCCGCGCGGGGGTCGTCGGGCAGCAGCTCGGGCAGGTCGCTGCGCAGGGCCGCCGCGCAGCTCGGTTCCAGGACGACGACCGGGACCCGCGCCCGCAGCACCGGCTCCATCAGGTCCAGCGTGCGGCGCAACACCGCGCGGGCGCGGTCCAGTTGGCCGGTGGAGACGTAGGTCAGGCCGCAGCAGACCCGGGCCCGGCGGGCGGTGAGGAGTGCGGTGGCGGGCCTCGGCCGCCCGGTGCCGAGCGCTCCGCCGCGCGGCAGCAGCGTCGGCGGCAGGGTCACACGCAGTCCGGCGGCCTCCAGCACCCGGACTGCCGCCTGGCCGACGGACGGGGAGAGATGCTCGGTGAAGGTGTCCGGCCACAGCACGACCAGGTCCCCGGTTGCCTGGGCGGGTTCCCGTCCGGGCGCCTCGGCAGGTACCCGTCCGGGCGCCTCGGCAGGTCCCCATCCGGTTGCCCCGGCAGGTCCCCATCCGGGCGCCCCGGCAGGTCCCCATCCGGTTGCCCCGGCGGGTTCCCGTCCGGGCGCCTCGGCAGGTCCCCGTCCGGTTGCCCCGGCAGGTCCCCATCCGGTTGCCCCGGCAGGTCCCCATCCGGGCGCCACGGCAGGTCCCCGTCCGGTTGCCCCGGCGGGTTCCTGTCCGGTTGCCTCGACGGGTTCCCGTCCGCGCCACCACGCCGTGAACGTTCGTGTCGCCAGCCGGGGGATCTCCCGTTCCGGCGCGATCCCGGCGAGGCGTTTGCCGAGGGCGGCGAGCGGTCGCAGGGAGGCGAGTGCGTTGAGGAGCGGGGCCGTGTGGGTGCGGGCGGTGCAGCTCAGCCACTCGGGCAGGCGGCCCATGGTGTGGTGTGCGGCGGGGCGGCGGCGGCCGGCGTAGTGGTGGTGCAGGAACTCCGCCTTGTAGGTGGCCATGTCGACGCCGACCGGGCAGTCCGAGCGGCAGCCCTTGCAGGACAGGCACAGGTCGAGGGCGTCACGGACCTCCGTGGAGCGCCAGCCGTCGGTGACCAGTTCGCCCGCCAGCATCTCGTGCAGCAGCCGGGCCCGGCCGCGCGTGGAGTGCTCCTCCTCGCCGGTCGCCCGGAAGGACGGGCACATGACGGCCGGGCCGGTCACCGTCGTCGTACGGCATTTCGCCACGCCGACGCAGCGGCGGACGGCCGCGCGGAAGTCGCCGCCGTCGGCCGGGTAGCCGAAAACCACGTCCACGGGGTTCGCCGGGAGCGCGGAGAAGCGGAGGTTGGTGTCCAGCGGGGCCGGGCGGACCAGCATGCCGGGGTTGAGCAGGTCGTCGGGATCCCAGAGGGCCTTGGCCCGCTCGAAGAGCCGGACCGTCTCGGCGCCGTACATGCGCGGCAGCAGCTCGGCGCGGGCCTGCCCGTCCCCGTGCTCCCCGGACAGTGAGCCGCCGTGTGCCACCACAAGGTCGGCCAGTTCCTCGGAGAAGCGACGGAAGCGGCCGACGCCGGCCTCGGTGAGCAGGTCGAAGTCGATGCGGACGTGGATGCAGCCGTCGCCGAAGTGGCCGTACGGCGTGCCGCGCAGCCCGTGCGCGGACAGCAGGGCGCGGAAGTCGCGCAGATAGGCGCCGAGCCGGGCGGGTGGCACCGCGCAGTCCTCCCAGCCGGGCCAGGCCTCGGAGCCGTCGGGCATCCGGGTGGCCGTACCGCTCGCGTCCTCGCGGATCCGCCACAGCGTCCGCTGGGCGGCGGGGTCGGTCACCACGATCGCGTCCACCACGTCGGCCGCGCGGACGATCTCCTCCGCACGCGCGCGTGCCTCCCCCGCCGACTCCCCGCCGGTCTCCACGAACAGCCAGGCACCCCCCTTCGGCAGCCCGGCGGGTGAGCGCACCAGGTCGGCCGCCATGCCCTCCACGGTCAGCGGGCCGAGGGGCAGAAGTCCGGCGGCGGCCTCGGCGGCCGCGCTCTCGTCGCCATACCCCAGCACGGCCAGCGCACGCGCGCGGGGTGCCTCCACCAGCCGTACGACCGCCTCGGTCAGGATGCCGAGCGTGCCCTCCGAGCCGCAGAAGGAGCGGGCCACGTCGGCGCCCTTCTCGGGCAGCAGCGCGTCCAGCGCGTACCCCGAGATCCGGCGGGGCAGCTCCGGGAAACCGGTGCGCAGCCGGGCCAGCTCGCCCTCCGCCAGCTCCCGCAGGCCCTCGGGCGCCCCGGCCCAGTCCTGCCCCAGCCGCAGCCGCCGCCCGCGCGCGGTGAGGACGGACAGCTCCCGCACACTGTCCGCGGTGGTCCCCCAGGCGACCGAGTGGGAGCCGCACGAGTTGTTGCCGATCATCCCGCCGAGCGTGCATCTGCTGTGCGTGGAGGGATCGGGGCCGAACCGCAGCCCGTGCGGGGCGGCAGCCTCCTGGAGCCGGTCGAGGACGAGGCCCGGCTGGACCACGGCCGTACGGGTGGCGGGGTCGATGGAGATCAGGCCGTTCATGTGCCGGGTGAAGTCCAGTACCACACCCGTGCCCGTCGCCTGCCCGGCGATCGACGTACCCCCGCCGCGCGCCACCACCGGAACCCCGCGCGCCCGGCACACCTCCAGCACGGCGGCCACGTCGTCGGCGTCTGACGGGGCCACGACGCCGAGCGGGACACGCCGGTAATTGGACGCGTCCATGGTGACCAGCGCCCGGGAGGTGACATCGAAACCGACCTCGCCCCGGACGGCTCTGCGCAGCTCCGCTTCGAGACCGGAAAGATCCGTTGCACGACCCGCACGACTCGCACGACCCCTGAGATCCGTCATGCGTCCAGGATGCATCCGCTCACGCACAGTCACCGCGAGTTTTCCACAGTCCCGCCCATATCGTCGTACAAACAGTCGTACGAGTTCACAGGTCCACTACCCGGAGATCTCGTCTCATCGGACGGACATGGTTTCCGCCCGGTTTCGCCCACCGATACCCTCCGACTCGTGGCCGACATCCAGATTCCCGCAGACATCAAGCCCGCCGACGGACGTTTCGGCGCGGGCCCCTCCAAGGTGCGCACCGAGGCGCTGGACGCCCTCGCCGCCACCGGTACGTCCCTGCTGGGCACCTCCCACCGCCAGGCGCCCGTCAAGAACCTTGTCGGCAAGGTCCGCGAGGGCATCTCCGAGCTGTTCTCCCTGCCCGAGGGCTACGAGGTGGTCCTCGGCAACGGCGGCTCCACCGCCTTCTGGGACATCGCCACCCACGGTCTGATCGAGAACAAGTCCCAGCACCTCAGCTTCGGCGAGTTCTCCTCCAAGTTCGCCAAGGCGGCCAAGCTCGCCCCCTGGCTGGCCGAGCCCACCGTCATCGCCACCGACCCCGGCACCCACCCAGAGGCGCAGGCCGAGGCGGGCGTCGACGTCTACGCCTTCACCCACAACGAGACCTCGACCGGCGTCGCCATGCCGATCAAGCGGGTCGAAGGGGCCGACGAGGGCGCGCTGGTCCTCGTGGACGCCACGTCCGGCGCCGGCGGCCTCCCGGTCGACGTGTCGGAGACGGACGTCTACTACTTCGCCCCGCAGAAGTCCTTCGCCTCCGACGGCGGCCTGTGGATCGGTATCTTCTCCCCGGCCGCGATCGAGCGCGCGGAGCGCGTCCACGCGTCCGGCCGCCACATCCCGGAGTTCTTCTCGCTCCCCACGGCGATCGACAACTCCCGCAAGAACCAGACGTACAACACCCCGGCCCTCGCCACGCTCTTCCTCCTGAACGAGCAGCTGGAGTGGCTCAACGGCCAGGGCGGCCTCGCCTTCTCCACGGCCCGCACGAAGGACTCCTCGACCCGCCTCTACACCTGGGCGGAGGAGTCCAAGTACGCCACCCCGTTCGTCACCGACCCGGCCAAGCGCTCGCAGGTCATCGGCACGATCGACTTCTCCGACGAGATCGACGCGGCCGCTGTCGCCAAGGTGCTGCGCGCCAACGGCATCGTGGACACCGAGCCGTACCGCAAGCTCGGCCGCAACCAGCTGCGCATCGCGATGTTCCCGGCGATCGACCCGGCGGACGTCGAGGCGCTGACGAAGTGCGTCGACTTCGTGATCGAGAAGCTCTAGCCTCTCGGCGAGTACGACGGTGAAGGGCGCCCGGCGAGCAATCGCCGGGCGCCCTTTGCGTAGCACCGGCACCGGCACCGGCACCGGCACCGGCATGGCCCGGACCGCGCTGTACGGCGAGTAGTTCCCGGCCACGTCGTACGTACGCGCCCGGTACTCGTAGGTGCGCCCGTCGGCGGGCAGCGGGTCGCAGACGGTGACGTAGGCCGGGTCGTGGTGCGGGTCGTAGCCCTGGTGCACGACGACGGACCGTGCAGCGGACACGGCCCATGGAGATCAAGATTCCGGTTCCTGTCGATTTTCGGTGACAATTCTGGCACTGGAATGGGCCATTCGATCGCATATCGTCGTTCCGTCGCCACCCCCCGTCTCACCGGCCACGACGCGCCTCGCCACCGAACAGTGACGCCGAAGCGCCGGACCGGTGACGAGCGGCATGCAGACCCTTTCCTTCCGGTGTCTCCGGTCGTCGCTTCGAGGAGCTCCTCCATGTCATCCGTGTTCGCACGCCGCCGCCGTTCTCTGCTGACCGCCTCGGTGCTCCTGAGCGCCGTCGGCGCCACCGCCCTGCTGCCGGTGGCGACCGCCTCGGCCGCCACCACCTCCCATGCCGCCGCCGGCCCGTCCGCACGCTACGCGGGCAAGGCCGTCGCTATCGGCCAGGACATGGTCGCCGTCCTGCGCAACGACCCCCGTGCCGGCGGCCCCGAGGCGTGGATCCGCGCGGTGCAGCCGCACTGGCGGCAGGGCGACGCCTACATGGAGCGCGTCCTGACCAAGCTCGACCGCGGCCACGGCACGGACCAGGAACGCGGCCTCACCCTGCGCCTGGTGGGGGCCGGCGGCTCCGCTCCCGCGCTCAAGGTGACCTCCGCCAAGGGCGGCACGCACACCTTCCCGCTCCCCAGGGTCGGCACCCCTGACGCACGGGGCTGCACCCTCATCCAGGAGCAGTTCATCGGCGCCGGCACCGTCGCCGTGCTGAGCAACGGCCCCAAGGGACCGGAGGCGTTCTTCAAGGACGCGGGCGACGGCACGCGCTTCGCCGGTGTCGTCAACCGCGCGCACCCCTCACTGCCGAAGAGCGCCGGCTTCCTCGCCCGCATCGTGAACCCCTACGGGCCCGCCCCCAAGCTCCTCACCAACATGGAGGGCGGCGGCCACCCCGCGAGCACGACGGCCTTCCCGGCGCCGGGGTGCGTGAAGTGACGGAGCAGGGCCCGGAGTTCCGGGCCCTGCGGGCGGGACCGCGGCCGTCGCACGCGCACGCGGTCCCGCCCGTCACCGGCCCCACCCCCGCGGACGCGCGCTCAGACCGTCACTGCGCCGTACAGCTCACACGCGGTACGCCCCCGCCACCCGGCGCGCCCCCGAAGCCGAAGCTCACCGAACTGCCCGCCGGCACCGTGCCGTTCTGCGCCGCGTTCACCGCCGTGACCGTGGCCCCGCTCTGCGTGTACGACGCGTTCCACATGTTGGTGACCTTCTGAGCCCCGCTCCACGTCCACGTCACCTTCCAGGACGTCAGCGCCGTGGAACCGGTGTTCGTCACCGTCACGTCGGCGTTGAAGCCGCTTCCCCAGTCGCTGCTCACCGCGTACGAGGCCGAGCAGGAAGCCGCCGTACCCCCGCCGCCGCCACCGCCGCTCCCGCCACTCCCGCTTCCCGGGAACAACGGTGCCTTGATGCTCGTCAGATACCCGTCCTTCACCGTGTCCACCGTCACCCAGTCGTCCTTCAGGATGCCGCCCGTGTCACCGGAGTCGGGGTTCCAGGACCAGAAGGTCCACTGGAAGCTGTCGGCACCGTACGTCGAGGTCGGGCGGAGGTAACTCACCAGTGCCGACAGCCACTTCTGGTCCACTGTCGGCTGCAGTGTCGTACCGAACTCGCCCAGCCACACCGGCGCGATGTTCTGCTTGAAGATGTAGCCCCAGTACGTGTCCCAGATGCCCGGCATGTTGGCCGGGAAGGACGGATCGCTGAACCAGCTCTGCTGGGCCACGCTGGTGGCGTAGTCGTGGGCCGAGTAGACGAGGCGGCCGGGGACGTCGAGTCGTACCGGGTACTGCGCCACCCCCATCAGGTTGCCACCCCACCAGCCCGACACGCCGTTGTACGACTGCACGCCCTCGACGAAGATCAGCAGGTTCGGGTTGACCGACAGGACGGCGTTTCCGGCGCGCTCGGCGGCGAGGCGCCAGTCGACCGACGTGTCCCCGCAGCCCCAGCAGGCCGGATCGTGCGGCTCGTTGTGCAGGTCGATACCGATCACCGTGTCCTGGCCCAGGTAACGGGTGGCCAACGCTTTGAGGTCGGTCATCCACGTCGACTCGGGGACCGAGGACGTGTACCAGAGCGCCGACTGGCCGCCCGCGTCCGGGCGGTGGCGGTCCAGGATCACCTTCAGGCCGTCCTGGCCCGCGTACGCCACGATCTTGTCCAGGACCTGGAGGGACGTCAGGCCCTGGAGGTCGGCGTTCTTGCCTCCCGAGAAGTCGATGCTGTTGGGGACCGCGCCGGGCTTGAGGATGTCGTCGCTGTAGGGCAGCCGGATGGTGTTGTAGCCCAGCGATCTCATCTGGTCGATCATGCTGCGGTAGTCCCGGGACCACAGGCCGTGGACCACCTGGTTGCTGGTCTCGAAGCCGAACCAGTTGACCCCGGCGATCCGCACCGGCTGCCCGGCCGCGTCCAGAATCTGCCGTCCGCTGGTGTGCCAGTAGCCGGCGCCAGGTGCGGCTGCGGGAGTGGCTGCGGCTGCGGGAGTGGTGGCCGCGTGCGCCGTATGGGCACCGGCCAGGGGAAGGAGGAGCGCGGCGGCGGCAGCACACAGCGCTCTTCGCAAGCTGTGGAACATGTGCCTTTCCTCTCGGGAGGCGCGGCCCAGGGCGAGTGGGAGCGCTCCCACGCACCGCGTATCCCCAGCAAACAGATAGATCATGCCCACGTCAAGAGCTGCGTCGGTGCGCGTTCTGGACTTGAGGAAGGAGCCGACCGGTGTCTCCATGGAGACATGGCCAGTCCACGCCCGAGCCCCGCGCTCGCCCCCTTCGTCAAGCAGTACGCCGCCCTGCTCACGACCCACAAGCGGGACGGCACCGGCGTCGGCACCCCTGTGAACATCGCCGTCGAGGGGGACCACGCCTACTTCCGCACCCCGGGCACCACCTCGAAGGTCAAACGCCTGCGCAGCAACGCCGAGGTGGAGCTGGCCCCCTCCACCCTGCGCGGCGCCCCCACCGGGCCGGAGATCCATGCACGGGCCCGGCTGCTGGAGCACGGCAGTCCGGAGGACCGGCACGCGGCGCAACTGCTGCGGCACAAGTACCCGTTCATGCACGGGGTGCTGGTGCCCCTCACGCACAAGGTGATGCGCGCGGAGACCTTGCACTACGAGGTACGACCCGTGCAGGAGCAGCCTCCCGGGAAGTGGGCGGAGCCCACGGATCGATTCGACCGGCCGGACCAGTGACGGTTCAGCTCCGGCGCCGCAGCCGCCGCAGGCCGAAGAGGGCGGCCGCCCCGGCAGCGACGATCACGGCACCGACCTTGTAGCTCCCGCCGCCCGAACCGCCACCGCCGTCCGGCCCGGAACTCCCCTTCCCCGCAGGGGAGTCGGACGAGGGTCGGCCGGGAGCGTCCTCTGCCACGACCTCGCTGTCGGCGCCCTCGGAGCTGTACAGCAGCTTGGTCCCGTCGAGGGAATAGCTGACGCCCTCGCCCTGCCTCTGCAACGGCACGTCGAGCTGGCCCTCGCGCTTGATCCGGCCGCCGTTCCAGGCGTAGGAGATGCCGCCGAAGTAGCCACGCACGGCCAGCTGCCGTCCGTCCGGCGAGAAGGCGGCGTCCGTGGCCCACAGGTCGACGGCGGCGATGGGCCTGAAGATGTTCGCGCCGGAGGTGGAGAGGGTGGCCGGGCCCTCGTACAGGTGCCCGCCGTCCTCCTTCTTGTCGATGATGTAGACGCGCCCGGTCTTCGGGTGGACGACCAGCGACTCGGCGTCCCGGGGCCCGTTCTCGTACTTCACGACGTACTGCGTGGCGGTGACCGTCTCGTCCTTCAGCACCTTCGGCTCGGGCAGCCGGTAGATCCAGACGTACGGCCACTTGCCGCCGAAGTTGTCGCCGATGTCGCCGAGGTAGATCTGGTTGTCCGGCCCGATGGAGATGGCCTCGTCGTCGCGCGGGGCGCCGATGCCGCGCAGGGTGACGCGGGCGACCGTCTTTCCGGTCCTGCTGTCGACGCCGTAGATGTACGGGCCGTCGCCGCTGTCGTTGTGCGTCCAGTAGATGCCGGGGTGCAGGTGGGAGGCGGCGAGGCCGCTGGACTCGGCGATGCGAGGGTCCTTGAGGGTGAAACCCTGGTCGCCGGCGCGGGCCGTGCCGTCGGCGGCGGAAGCGGGCACGGCCGACGCGCCCACGAGCAGGACCCCGGCGAGGACGGCGAACGATCGACGCATGACCCCAAGCCTGCCATTCCCTCCGGGCGTTCGGCGGACGTGGTGGGCCTCACACTCCATGGGCATGCGTGATCGTCCATCATGAGCGGATGCTCAGATTCATGCCCGTAGGTGACTCCATGACGATCGGGAGCGCGGGCGAGCACACGTGGCGTCACCGGCTGTGGCGGCACCTGTGCGAGACGTACGGCGGCCCGTTCACGTTCGTCGGTCCGCGCGAGGAGCTGTACGACAAGACGGCCGAGGCCCCGGTGTCGTACGCCTACGCCGAACCCGAGTTCCCCCGCCGGCACCTGGCGGGCTGGGGCGAGGGCTGGCTGCACATGGCTCCGCTGATCGGGGAGGCGGTGCGCGCCCACCGCGCGGACGTGCTGCTGGTCTCCCTCGGCCTGATCGACCTCGGCTTCTACACGAACGCCGAGCAGACGGCGGAGAACGTGCGTGCCTTCATCGCGGGGGCCAGGGAGGCCGACCCGCGCATCCGCATGGTCCTGCTGCCGGTGATACCGAACATACGGGCCGAGCAGGACACCGACTTCGCCGCCCAGGTGGACCTCTTCAACGTCCTGCTCGGCAAGACGGTCGCCGACCTGGACGAACCCCGGTCGCCGCTGCTGCTGGCCTCGACTCCGGAGGGGTACGACATCCACGTCGACACTTATGACGGCACACATCCCAACGCGAGCGGGGAACACCGGATCGCGGGGGCGTTCGCGGGGGCGATGTGGGAGGCGTGGGGGGTCGGACAGGCGTACGTGGCTGGAACGGATTGACCGATTTACGGCGTATCCCGGTCACTGTGCGTATCGTTGAACCGCGCGGCTGCACCCGTCCGTGGGGCGGCCGGGGAGGAGCGCCACGATGACCGTCCTTGAAGACAGGATCGAGATGGCCGACGCCGACGCCAACACCAAGCGCTTGGACGAGTGGTTCGAGCGGCTTGAGCGTATGCCCGTCCCCGAAGGATTCAGGGTCGAGATCGTCGGGGGCAACGTCCATATGACGCCGCAGCGGGACACGCATTGGGAGATTATCCGCTGGATTGTTCGGGCCATCGAGGACAGGTTCGGGATGCGCGTGAAGGTGTTCTCGGACGTCCGCATCGACTTCCCCGGCCATGAGAACGCCTTCTGCCCGGATGTCGCCAAGCTGAAGGACTCGGCGAAGAAGGAGAAAGGCCGCTGGCGCTACCAAGACGTCGAATTCGTCGCCGAGGTCATCTCCAAGGGCATGGGCCCCAACGACTACGGCCCGAAGAAGATCGCCTACGCCGAGGCCGAGGTCCCCGTCTACATCGTCGCCGACCCCTATGTGGGGCGGTGCTACGTCTACACCGACCCCCAGGACGGCGACTACGAGAAAAGGGATACATTCGACTTCGGCACCGACATCGACCTCACCGGAACCGTCGTCGACCTCGTCCTCAAAACCGACGACTTCCCCCGCGACTAGCCCAGCTCCCACACGTACAGCGCATCCCCCGACTCCGCCGCCGTCACCCACCCCCCGCCCTCCAAAGCGACCGGCGGACGGGAACCGACCGGAGCTGGATAGCTGATCTGCACCGGCGTACGCGCACCCTCCGTCTCGACGATCCAGTGCCGCCCCTCCCCCCACTCCTCATCACCCTCCACGGTCGATCCGATCAACGTCGTCTCGTCCAGGAAGCCGCCCGCCCAGTCCCAGTAGGGAAGCGCCTCGTCGTTGTCGGGTTCGGCGTCCGGATGCCGGGGGAGAGACGACTCGGCGTCCCACTCCAGGCCCTCCACCACGGCACCGCTCGGGTCGCGGACGGCCAGGGCGTCCTGGTCGTGGGTCACGGTCATCAGCCGCTCCCCCGAGGGACTGACGCTCATCAGGGCCAGGTCACCCTCGACGTACTCGACGGCGAGCCTCTCCCCGTCCCAGCGGCCCCAGCGCAACGGCGCCCCGTCCTGCCCCTCCCCGATGCTCAGCCCCATCTGCCACGGGTCGGTCGGGTGCGCAAGGTGGA
This sequence comes from Streptomyces camelliae, assembly GCF_027625935.1. Classification (NCBI taxonomy): domain Bacteria; kingdom Bacillati; phylum Actinomycetota; class Actinomycetes; order Kitasatosporales; family Streptomycetaceae; genus Streptomyces; species Streptomyces camelliae. The sequence continues at coordinate 5,118,339 of NZ_CP115300.1, read as the reverse complement.
AGCTGCCGGCTGCCGCCGCCTGGGCGTCGGCCCGCGCGAGCACCCGCCCGTCCCCGGCGTCCAGCAGCAGCCACTCGTCGATCGTGTCCGGGCTCAACTCCCCCGTGGACAACGGCCCGCGCACATGCGCCCAGACCAGCTTGCCGTCCACCGAGAACCCGGCCGAACCGCCCTCCGGGTAACGGTGGTCCTCGCTGTCGCCGTACTCCTCGTACGACGCGTGCATCTCCCGGCAGGCGCCGTACCAGCAGCCGTGCCGGATCTCCCAGCGGACCGCGCCCGACGGCTCCACCGCGCGGAGGGCGTGCACCCCGGCGAACACGGCCAGGCTCGCGTCCGGTGCCACCGCCCACGTCCCGCGCCGTCTCGGCCAGGGCGCGGGCAGCCGCACCCGCTCCCCCGCCGGTGCGAAGGCGTCGTCCAGGGGCTGGACCACGAGCGCGTCGTCGGTGCGCTGGGCGAGCAGCCGCCGGCCCGGTCGCCCGAGCAGCTCCGGCAAGCCGGCCTCCGACAGGGGCAGCAGCGCGGGGACGGTGGCACGAAGCCGGGCGGCACGAGCGGACACGGGGGCTCCCTGGGGACAATCGACTCGGCGAAACCCTATGCCACGCCCCAAAGGCGCTTGCTTCGAGCGCACTTCAAGCCGTTGGCTAGGGAACCATGGAGTACACGCAGCTAGGACGTACGGGACTCAAGGTCAGCCGGCTCGTGCTCGGGACCATGAACTTCGGTCCGCAGACCGAGGAGGCCGACAGCCACGCGATCATGGACGCGGCGCTGGACGCGGGCATCAACTTCTTCGACACCGCCAACGTGTACGGCTGGGGTGAGAACAAGGGGCGCACCGAGAGCATCATCGGCAACTGGTTCGCCCAGGGCGGCGGGCGGCGCGACAAGGTCGTCCTCGCCACCAAGGTCTACGCCAACATGGCGCCCGACGGGCAGCCGGCCTGGCCCAACCACGACAAGCTCTCCGCGCTGAACATCCGGCGGGCCGTGGACGCCAGCCTGAAGCGGCTGCAGACCGACCACATCGATCTCTACCAGTTCCATCACATCGACCGGGACACCCCGTTCGAGGAGATCTGGCAGGCGATCGACGCCCTGGTCCAGCAGGGCAAGATCCTCTACGTCGGCTCCTCCAACTTCCCCGGCTACAAGATCGCCCAGGCCAACGAGGCCGCCGCGCGCCGGGGCGGCACCATCGGGCTGGTCAGCGAGCAGTGCCTGTACAACCTCTTCGAGCGCCGCGCCGAGATGGAGGTCATCCCGGCCGCGCAGGAGTACGGCCTCGGGGTCATCCCCTGGTCCCCGCTGCACGGGGGTCTGCTGGGCGGGATCATCAAGAAGGAGGTCCAGGGCGGCCGCCGTGCCTCCGGACGCGCCGCCGAGACCCTGAACGACCCCGCCGCCCGCGCCCGGGTCCAGGCGTACGAGGACCTGGTCGACAAGCACGGCCTGGAGCCCGGCGAGGTGGCCCTGGCCTGGCTGCTCACCCGCCCCGGCGTGACCGGCCCGATCGTCGGCCCGCGTACCGCTGAGCAGCTGGAGTCGGCGCTGCGTGCCGTCGAGCTGAAGCTGAGCGAGGAGCTGCTGGCGGGCCTGGACGAGGTGTTCCCCGGCCCGGGGCCGTCGCCGGAGGCCTTCGCCTGGTAGGACGGATTCTCCTGGCAGCCCCGTGAGGGGCAGCGCCCCAAGGGGCGCGGGGAACTGCGCGACCGGCCACCGACGGCCCGCAGCCGAAGAACCGGCCGCAGTTCCCCGCCGCTCCTACCTGACAGCCGCCGAAACAGCCACCACCACAAACATCAGCACAAGCACACCGGCCATGATCCGGTTCCGGGTTTTCGGGTCCACGCCATCGAGCCTAGCGGCCGGCGCCCAGTGCCCAGCGGGCGACCACCTCATAGCGCGGCTGCTCGCCCGGCACCCCGGACCGTGGCAGGTTGCTGCGCACCAGCGCCAGCTCGCTCACCGTCCAGGTCGTGCTGGTGAAACCCCGGAGCAGATCGACGAAGGGCCGTACGTCCACCGAGTCCCGGCTCCGCGCCACGGTCAGGTGCGCCTTGTACCGCCGGTGCTCCCCCATCGGCAGCCCCGCCTTGCGTGCCGCCGCCTCCGCCCGCTCGGCCAGCAGCCGCATCGCCTCCACCCCGCCGTAGGCGCCCGTCCACAAGGCCTTGCCGTGCCCGAACTGGCCGCCGCCGGAGAGGGCCAGGTCGAAGGGGTCCGTGCGGCGGGCCACCCGGGACAGGCGGTCCGACAGGTCGGGTACGAGGTCGTCGGCGACCTCGCCGTAGAAAGCGAGGGTGAAGTGCCAGCCCGGCCGGTTGGTCCAGCGCAGCCCCTCCGAACCGGGCAGCCTCTTCAACTTGGCGATCTCGGCGGCGAGTTCATGGACGACGTGGTCCGGAGGGAGCACCGCGGCGAAGAGTCTCATGTCTTCACCTTCGCAGACCCGGTGGGCATGATGGCGTTCATGACGATCATCATTCGTGACGGCGGACCCGACGATCTTCCCGTGATACTCGGCATGCTCGACAGCTGTGTGGAGTGGCTGGTCGCGCAGGGCCGCAGCGGCCAGTGGGGAAGCGAGCCGATGTCGGAGAACCCGAGGGTCGCGGACTCGGTCGCCGGGTACATGGGCAAGGGCCGTACGTACATCGCCGAGGTCGACGGCGTACCGGCCGCCACGCTCACGCTCAGTGACGCGCCCGGCGACTATCTGTCCCACCTTCCGCCGCCCGGTGAGCCCGAGCGGTACATCCACTGGCTCGCCTCCGACCGCCGTTTCAAGGGGCGGGGTGCCGGTGCCGCGCTGCTCACGCACGCGGCCGAGGAGACCCGGCGGGCCGGGGTCGGGCTGCTGCGCGTGGACTGCTACGCGGGCGGCGACGGCAAGCTCGTGGCCTATTACCGGGCCAACGGCTTCACGCCGACCGAGACCTACACCTCCGGCACGAACGGCGACTGGCCGGGGCAGGTGCTCGCCCGGCGGGTGTGACCGCCGGGCGAGCACTCCCGGGTGCGGGAAAGGCCGGCGGATCAGCGCTCGGCGCGCAGGGTGCCGAGCAGCCCGTCCTGCTCGTCGTTGATGCCCGCGGCGAACCAGACGCTGTCCTCGCCGCCGGACTTGGCGGTGCCCCGTTGCAGTCCCCACAGGCCGTTGATCACGATCGGCTGCCCGGCGGGGTTGTCCAGGGTGCCCTCGAAGCGGCCGGTCCGCAGGTCGAACGCGTGGATGAGGCCGTCGCCGAAGTTGCCGACGAGGAGGTCGCCGCCGAACTTCCCGAACTTCTTGGGCGCCACCTCCAGGCCCCAGGGCGAGTTGAGCGGCGACTTCATGCCCCCGCTGGCGAAGCGCTGGAGCAGCTTGCCCTTGGTGCTGAACACGTTGATGAAGCCGTTGCCCGGTCCGGCGACGTCGTCGTGCTTCTTCTCGTCCTGCTTGGCGTAGGTGACGAAGATCCTGTCACCGATGTTCTTGACGTCGAACGGCGCGAAGCCCCCCGGGATGTTCGGGTCCTGGAACGCCCCTGCGGGCTGCGGGATCAGCTTGAAGTCGGTGCCGAAGACGTCGATGCGGGCGTCACGGAAGTTCGCGACGAGGATGCGCGGCTGCCGGTGCCCGTGCTGCTTCGTCTCCCTCTTCTCGCTGTCCACGAGGGTCAGGCCCTTGAAGACCGCGTCGTCCTCCTGGGCGACCTGGACGGCCTGCGTCGGGAGGACCCGGGGGTTGAAGGCGAAGAGGCCGCCGTTCTCCCCGGCCCAGATGAACCGCGCGGGGTGGGTCTTTCCGGTGGAGGTGGAGCTGAAGCGGAAGTCGTCGGTGTCGTTGCGTACGACCCCGGTCGGGTCGGCGTTGTCGGGGAGCTGCACGACGGGCGAGCCGACGACGACCGGCCGGTCGTCCCGGGCGCCCGAGTACACCGTGGACGTATTGGTCGCGTTGTTGGAGACCCTGATCGAACCGTCCGTCGTGCGCACCAGCCCCCAGGGGTTCTGCAGGTTCTTGTCCTGCAGCTCCGCTCGGTTCGCGAGGTCGGAGACGAGGTCGCGCTCCCGGAAGCCGTGGTCGCCGACCGGCGGCCCGCCCACGGCCCCGGACGGCCCGGCGGCGGCGAGCGCGCCGACCGTGCCCAGGGTCAGCGCGACCGCCGTCAGCAGCCGTACGCGGGAGCGGGGTCTGGGGGTCGATGTCTGTGATGCCATGTGGATGCTCCTGTCCCATACGATTTCCGAGAGGACATATCGTCAGAAGTCATCTCATATGGGACAATCGCACCCGCGATCGACACGCAGACACGCATCCGTACGGCCCTACGCCAAGGGGCCTTACGCCACAGGCCTACGCCGCCGTCGCCAGTTCCTCCCGCTCTCTCGGGACGAAGCGGACCTGAGGGTGGCCCCGATGCCAGCCCACCGTCAGACGCAGCCCGCCGATGCGGACCAGGATCAGACCGATCGCACCGGCCGCGGCGGCCGAGACGATGCCGCCGAGGGCGAAGCCGACCCGGGCGCCGTAGGTGTCGGTGATCCAGCCGACGACCGGCGCGCCCAGCGGCGTACCACCCATGAAGACCATCATGAACAGGGCCATCACCCGGCCGCGCATGGCCGGGTCGGTGGCCATCTGGACGGCGGTGTTCGCCGTGACGTTCACCGTGAGGCCGAAGATCCCGATCGGGACCATGAGCAGCGCGAACAGCCAGTACGACGGTGCCAGCGCGGCCACGATCTCCAGCGCGCCGAAGGCCACCGCGGCGGCGATCAGGACGCGCAGCCGGGCCGTGCCGCGCCGGGCGGCCAGCAGGGCGCCGACCAGCGAGCCGACGGCCATCAGGGTGTTGAAGAGGCTGTAGGCACCGGCGCCGGCGTGGAAGATGTGCTGGGCGTAGGCCGTCAGCCAGACCGGGAAGTTGAAGCCGAAGGTGCCGATGAAGCCGACCAGCACGATCGGCCAGATCAGCTCCGGGCGGCCGGCCACGTACTGGAGACCTTCGCGGAGCTGGCCCTTGCCGCGCGGGGTGCGCTCGACGACATGCAGCTCGCGGGCGCGCATCAGCAGCAGGCCGGTGATGGGGGCGGCGAAGGACAGGCCGTTGGCGAGGAACGCCCAGCCGGTGCCCACGCCGGTGATCATCAGGCCGGCGACGGCCGGGCCGATCAGCCGGGCGGACTGGAAGTTCGCCGAGTTCAGGCTGACCGCGTTCTGCAGTTGCTCGGGGCCGACCATCTCGGAGACGAAGGACTGGCGGGCCGGGTTGTCCACCACGGTCGCGAGGCCGACGGCGAACGCGGCGAGGTACACGTGCCAGACCTGGACCTGTCCGGAAAGGGTCAGCGCGGCGAGCGCCAGGCCCGTCACGGCCATCGACGCCTGGGTGACCAGCAGCGTGGGGCGCTTGGGCAGGCGGTCGACCAGGACACCGCCGTAGAGGCCGAAGAGGAGCATCGGCAGGAACTGCAGGGCCGTCGTGATGCCTACGGCGGCGGAGGAGCCGGTGAGGCTGAGGACGAGCCAGTCCTGGGCGATGCGCTGCATCCAGGTACCGGTGTTGGAGACGACCTGGCCGAGGAAGAAGAGGCGGTAGTTCCTGATCCTCAGCGAGCTGAACATCGAGGACTTACGAGAGTTGTGGGTGGTCGGTGCGGGGGCGGAATCTACTCCGGGTCCCGTACTCAAAACGGTTCGCCTCCTTGCGACGGTTTCTTACAGATGTGCGAGCTTCTCCAGCACGGGGGCGGCGGCGCGCAGCTTGGCCCACTCGTCCTCGTCGAGGCCCTCGGCCAGGCCGGCCAGGAACGCGTTGCGCTTGCGGCGGCTCTCTTCGAGCATCGCCTCGGCCTGTTCGGTCTGGGTGACGACCTTCTGGCGCCGGTCCTCGGGGTGCGGCTCCAGCCGGACCAGCCCCTTGGCTTCGAGCAGCGCGACGATGCGGGTCATCGACGGCGGCTGGACGTGCTCCTTGCGGGCGAGCTCGCCCGGGGTGGCCGAGCCGCAGCGGGAGAGGGTGCCGAGCACCGACATCTCGGTCGGGCTCAGCGACTCGTCGACCCGCTGATGCTTGAGCCGACGGCTCAGCCGCATCACGGCGGAGCGGAGGGCGTTCACGGCGGCAGCGTCGTCACCGTGGGAGAGGTCCAGATCCGGCATGTTCTTTAGAGTAACTCATTACTCTCGCTAAAGACTAGCGTCCCGCTGGAGCCATGCCCGTGAGCCTGGCCACTGAACCCTTCGCTCACCCATACGGGTGAGCCGATTGCGGAAAGCGACCCGCCGGCCGGTCGGATGTGGCGACCCTCGTACGCATGGGGACCAGTGTGCTCAGCCTGCGGATAGACGGGGAGCTGCTCGAACGGCTCCGGCACCACGCGGCGAAAAGAGGAATGAGCGTCCAGGACTATGTCGTCCGGACGCTCATTCGCGATGACTTCGACGAGCGGTTCCAGGCCGCCGTCGAGGAGACGGAGAAGTTCTACGGGGTCTCCGAGCCCCGGCCGATCACGTGAGGCCCAGGGCCGGCATCAGGTAGTAGAAGGCGAAGACCGCCGAGACGAGGTACATCGGCACCGGGATCTCCCGACCCCGGCCGGCGGCCAGGCGCAGCACCGTGAAGGTGATGAAGCCCATGCCGATGCCGTTGGTGATCGAGTAGGTGAACGGCATCATCAGCATCGTCACGAAGGCCGGGATGGCGATCGTGTAGTCCGCCCAGTCGATCTCCTTGATCGAGTTCGACAGGATCAGGAAGCCGACCGCGACCAGCGCCGGGGTGGCCGCCTGGGACGGGACCATCGTGGCGACCGGGGTGAGGAACAGCGCGACGGCGAAGAGACCGCCCGTGACGACGTTCGCGAGGCCCGTGCGGGCGCCCTCGCCGACACCGGCCGTGGACTCCACGAACGCGGTGGTGGCCGAGGAGGAGCTGGCACCGCCCGCCGCGACCGCGAGGCCGTCGACGAAGAGGACCTTGTTGATGCCGGGCATGTAGCCCTCGGCGTCGGTCAGCTTGGCCTCGTCGCTGACGCCCATGATCGTGCCCATCGCGTCGAAGAAGCACGACAGCAGGACCGTGAAGACGAACAGGATGCCGGTCAGCACGCCGACCTTGTGGAAGCCGCCGAACAGGCTGACGTGGCCGATCAGGCCGAAGTCGGGGGTGGAGACCGGGTTGCCGGGCCACTTCGGGACGGTCAGGCCCCAGGACGGGATCGTGGTGACCGCGTTGAGGATCACCGCGAGGACGGTCATGCCGACGATCGAGATCAGGATCGCGCCCGGCGTCTTGCGGACGATCAGCGCGAAGGTCAGCAGCACACCGAGGATGAAGACCAGCACCGGCCAGCCGTGCAGGTGACCGCCGGTGCCGAGCTGGACCGGGACGGTGGTCTGGGCGATGTCGGGCATGCGGGTGACGAAGCCGGAGTCGACCAGGCCGATCAGCATGATGAACAGGCCGATACCGATCGAGATCGCCTTGCGCAGCCCGAACGGCACGGCGTTCATCACGCGCTCACGCAGACCGGTGGCGACCAGCAGCATGACCACGAAACCGGCCAGCACGACCATGCCCATGGCGTCGGGCCAGGACATCCGGGGCGCGAGCTGGAGCGCGACGACCGAGTTCACCCCGAGGCCGGCCGCGAGCGCGATCGGCACATTGCCGATGACGCCCATGAGGAGCGTGGTGAACGCGGCCGTCAGCGCGGTCGCCGTCACCAGCTGACCGTTGTCCAGGTGGTGCCCGTACATGTCCTTCGCGCTGCTGAGGATGATCGGGTTCAGCACGATGATGTACGCCATCGCAAAGAAGGTGGCGAAACCGCCCCGGATCTCCCGGGCGACGGAGCTGCCGCGCTCGGAGATCCTGAAGTAGCGGTCGAGCCCGTTCCGGGGCGCACCGCCCGGCTTCTCGGGGGTGGGGGCCTTGGCGGGTGCCGAGGTGGACATGCGTGACCTCATCTCCTACGGGGTTCCCCCGAGCCTCGTTGGAGTTTCATACGAGCAGAAGTGGACAAAGACAAACGGTTTCAGTATGAACGTATGAGTACTAGATCGCTATCTCCGCGCGTAGACCGCCGTAGAAAGCGCTCAGAAAGGGGCGGCGCTTAAGCTGTGCCCATGGCGAAGTGGACCCCGAAGCACGAGGCGCCGGAGCCCCTGGAGGGCCCCGTGGTCGCCACCATCACCGGCGGCACGATCGTGTGGTTCGTGCTCTTCCTGGTCCAGCTGCCGTTCTACGGCTGGTTCCACTCCCACGGTCACCTGTGGTGGCTGTGGACCTGCCTGGCCGGAGGCGGGCTGGGGCTGATCGGGATCTGGTACGTCAGGAAGCGCGACGCCGCGATCAAGCGGGCAGCGGCGCTGAAGGCGACGACGGCGAAGTAGCCGTACCGTCGATTACATGACCCACATAGACGCGGGTGCCGAACTCGATCCGGTGCATCCGGTGGCCCTTCCGATGACCGGGTCGGCCGGGCTGACCGGTGCCGAGGTGGCGGAGCGGCGCTCGCGCGGTGAGGTCAACGACGTCCCCGTGCGCAGCAGCCGTTCGCTCGGGGAGATCGTCCGGGCCAACGTCTTCACCCGGTTCAACGCGATCATCGGCGTGCTCTGGCTGATCATGCTGTTCGTCGCGCCGATCCAGGACAGCCTGTTCGGCTTCGTGATCCTCGCCAACACCGGCATCGGCATCATCCAGGAGTGGCGGGCCAAACAGACCCTCGACTCGCTCGCGGTGATCGGCGAGGCCCGGCCGACCGTTCGCAGGGACGGGACGGCCGTCGAGGTCGCCACCCATGAGATCGTCCTCGGCGACCTGATCGAGATCGGGCCCGGGGACAAGATCGTCGTGGACGGGGCGTGCGCGGAGGCCGACGGGCTGGAGATCGACGAGTCGCTGCTCACCGGCGAGGCCGACCCCGTCGTCAAACGCCCCGGCGACCCGGTCATGTCCGGCAGCTTCGTGGTCGCGGGCGGCGGCGCCTTCCAGGCCACCAAGGTCGGCCGCGAGGCCTACGCCGCCCAGCTCGCCGAGGAGGCCTCCCGCTTCACCCTGGTCCACTCCGAGCTGCGCACCGGCATCTCCACGATCCTCAAGTACGTCACCTGGATGATGGTCCCGGCGGCCGTCGGGCTCGTCATCACCCAGCTCGTCGTCAAGAGCAACGGCTTCAAGGACGCCGTGGCCCGCACCGTCGGCGGCATCGTCCCCATGGTCCCCGAGGGGCTGGTACTGCTCACCTCCGTCGCCTTCGCGATCGGCGTCATCCGGCTGGGCCGCAAGCAGTGCCTCGTCCAGGAACTCCCGGCCATCGAGGGGCTGGCCCGCGTCGACACCGTCTGCCTGGACAAGACCGGCACGCTCACCGAGGGCGGCATGGACGTCACCGAGCTGCGCACCCTCGACGGCTACGACGAGACGTACGTCCGCAAAGTGCTCGGCGCGCTCGGCGAGTCCGACCCGCGCCCCAACGCCTCCCTCCAGGCGATCATCGACGCCTACCCCGACAGCGACGAGTGGCGCTGCGTGGAGTCGCTGCCGTTCTCCTCGGCCCGCAAGTACAGCGGGGCCGCGTTCAGCGAGGGCGACGGCGAGACCAGCACCTGGCTGCTGGGCGCCCCGGACGTGCTGCTCGCCGACGGCGACCCGGCCCTGGCCGACACCGAGCTGCTCAACGAGAAGGGGCTGCGCGTGCTGCTGCTGGCCCGCGCGAGACGCGATCTGGACGACCCCGAGCCGGCGCACGGCGCCCACCCCACCGCCCTGGTCGTCCTGGAGCAGCGGCTGCGGCCGGACGCCGCCGACACCCTGCGCTACTTCGCCGAGCAGAACGTCCGCGCCAAGGTCATCTCCGGGGACAACGCGGTCTCGGTCGGCGCGGTCGCGGCCAAGCTGGGCCTGGAGGGTACGGCGGTGGACGCGCGGCGGCTGCCCGGCGACCCGGCGGGGATGGCGCGGGCTTTGGACTCCGGGACCGTCTTCGGCCGGGTCACCCCGCAGCAGAAGCGGGACATGGTCGGTGCGCTCCAGTCCCACGGGCACACGGTCGCGATGACCGGCGACGGCGTGAACGACGTGCTCGCGCTGAAGGACGCCGACATCGGCGTCGCCATGGGCTCGGGCTCGGAGGCGACGCGGGCGGTGGCGCAGATCGTGCTGCTGAACAACAGCTTCGCGAGCCTGCCGTCGGTCGTCGCCGAGGGGCGCCGGGTGATCGGCAACATCACGCGCGTGGCGACGCTGTTCCTGGTGAAGACCGTCTACTCGGTGCTGCTGGCGGTGCTGGTGGTGTGCTGGCAGGTCGAATACCCCTTCCTGCCACGGCACTTGACTCTCCTGTCCACCCTCACCATCGGCGTCCCGGCCTTCTTCCTGGCCCTCGCCCCCAACACGGAGCGGGCGAAACCCCATTTCGTACGACGGGTGATGCGGTACTCGATCCCGGGCGGCGTGGTGTGCGGGGTGGCGACCTTCGTGACGTACCTGATCGCCCGTCACTACTACTCCGCGCACGACCGGTTGGACGCCGGGACCAGCGCGGCCACGCTGACGCTGTTCCTGATCTCCATGTGGATCCTGGCGATCATCGCCCGCCCGTACACCTGGTGGCGGGTCACCCTGGTGGCCGCGATGGGCGTGGCCTTCCTGTTCGTCCTCGCCGTCCCCACTCTGCAGAAGTTCTTCGCGCTGAAGCTGGTGGGGATGACGATGCCGTGGACGGCGGTGGGGGTGGCGGTGGTGGCGGCGGCCGCCCTGGAGTTCCTTTGGAAGTGGGTCGACCGCCGCTTTCCGGACTGATGGTTCAGACCGAGGGCCACATGGTCCGGCCGGCCGCGAGCCCGCCCTTGCCGTCACCGGCGTACAGGCGCAGGTCGCCACCGGCGGTCAGCACGGCGAGGTCGGCCTTGCCGTCGCCGTTGAAGTCGCCGCCGAGCACCCGGCGCATGCTGCCCCAGGACTTGTCGGGCCACATCGAACGGCCCTTGTCGAAGGTGCCGTCGGCCTTGGCCAGGTAGAGGCTCAGGGAACCGTCCGAGGCGACGGCGGCGATGTCGTCACGTCCGTCGCCGTTGAAGTCGCCGGTGGCGATGTGCTTGTTCTTCCAGGTCTTGTCCGGCGACATCGACTTCTTCTGGTTCACCAGGTTGCCGTCGCCGTCCCTCTTGTACGTGTAGAGGGAGCCGTCGGGCCACTGGAACAGCGGGGTGTCGTGTCCCGGGGTCGTGCTGTGCAGGGTGGCGACGGGCAGGCCGTCCTTCCAGGCGGCGTCGTTCCACAGCTTGGCCCGCGTCCACAACGTCGGGGTGATGGAGTGCTTCGAGGCCAGGAAGAGATCCCCGCCGTCCTCCACGGTGATCGCTTCGAGCCCGGTTCCCGCCTGGAAGTCGCCTGCGACGAGTTCCTTCACACCGGAGCGGCCCAGGGAGTTCAGGTAACTGCCGTACTCCAGCGTGCCGTCGGGACGGCTGGTGAAGACGTGCGCCGTGCCGTTGGCCAGGACCGCCGCGATGTCCGTGCGCCCGTCGCCGTTGAAGTCGGCTGCCGTGACGGCGTCGCCGACGTACTCCTTGCGGGTCTTCAGGCGTACCTGCTGGATCCATCCGGCGATGTCGTCGACCCGGGTCGCGACGGCCCCGGTGCGCGTCTCCGTGGAGCCGAAGCAGCCACCGCTCCAGGAGCGGGCGACCACCGCCACCAGCCTGCCCCGGCCGTCGAGCACCGGGCCGCCGGCGTCTCCCGGGCACAGGGCGCCGCCGCCGGAGCCGGGGGAGATCGCCAGGGTCGAGGCGTCCACGGCGTCCACACCGAAGGACCCGGTGTGCGCCCGTCCGGGAACCCACTCTTCCTTGGTGCGCCCGTACCCGACGGCCCTGAGCTGGTCCCGCACGGCGGGAGCGGTGCTGCCCACCACGGCCGCGGTGATGCCGGGGAACGGCCCGTCCAGCGGGTTGTCGATGGTGGCCGCGTTGTCGATCCGCGCCATGACCAGGTCGCGGTCGGGGTGCGGGACCAGCTCCACCACCTTCTGCTTGACGGTCTCCGTCGCGTCGGGCCCGTTCCCGTCGACGGTCACCACGGTGGTGTGCGCCGGCGCCCCGGCGGGGACCTGGCCTGCCTGCTGGGGGTCGGTGGCGAAGCAACTGGCGGCGGTGAGCACCCACTGGGCGTCGACCAGGGTGCCGGAGCAGGCGCGTTCGTCGTCACGGCCGACGTTGATGTGCACCTTGAGCGTGTACTGGTCGGCGCTGTCGGCGACCTGGTCGCCGACGACGGACTGGGCCGGGGGTGCCAGCAGCAGTCCGGTGGTGAGGCCCGCCGTCAGGACCCCGGCCACCGACACGGTGCGCTTCCCGCGTGTACGGGGCTGTGTCACGTCTTCCTCGAATCACAAGGCCTGTTCTGCGGACGCAGCAGGCATGTCGGATCCGTGCACGCAGCGCGCACGGACATCGGGCAGTGGCTGGTCAGCCGGTGACGCGCAGTTCGACGAGCACCGACCTGGCTCCGCCGGCGGTGCCTTCTCCGACGGATTCGAAGCCGCCCTGGGGCACGTTGACGGTCGTGGTCTCGCCATTGGCCGTCAGGTCCGCGCTGACCGGGTGGTCGGGGGCCTCCACCGCGAAGACACGGGGAAGTTCGAGCGTGAGGCGGCCGCTCTTGCCGAGGGCCTTGAAGCAGTAGGTGCCCTGGCGGCCGACGGACTCGTCCTTGACGGTCTGCACGCGGATCTGCTGGGCGGCCAGGTCACAGTCGGCGAGGAGGATGTGGCCGTCCCCCTTCTTCAGCTTGATCCCCTTCTCCGCCAGGATGCGGTCGGCCTGGGGATAGCCGTAGTCCTCGACAGCGACGGGCGGAGCCGAGGCGGGCGGGGGCGTGGGCGGGTCGTCGGCGGCGGCGACGGACACCCCCGCCAGCGTGGCGAAGCCGGCCACGACCGCGGACACCATGATTTTTCGGGCGCGGAAAGGCACGCAGGAGTCCTTTCAGTAACGGATCCTCAGGAAAGGGGATATCGCTCGGAATGCGATGAACGAAAAGCCTGGGAATACGCCGAAGAAGTCAGGCGAGCGCCGGAAAACCCCCCGTTGAAATCCCCTGGCCGGATGCCACCGCTGGTCAGACGGAGGCAAAGGCAAGCAAACGCTAGCCAAAGCCTGACCGCCCGTCAATACCGCATAAGCCCGCGGTCGGACCAGCCCCGAGGAAATCCAAATAAGATGTAAATATCGCCTTGAAGGTTGCACGCAAAGGCCATGAGATGGGCCACATTGCCTCGCGTTGGTGGACCCTTGGTCGTCCGACTACGGTGTGCGGCACGTAATGCCTGCTGCGCAGGGGGGGCGCCTGCCGTCGGCAACTCGGTCCGATCACTGACCAGTTCGGACCGGGTCCTGCCGGAATTCGCCGCGGTCGCGCGGTACCCCCTGCGACAGGTGCACGAGGGGGGAAGAGGACACAGATGAAGAGGCCCACGGCTGCCGGTACCCCGGTCGCCGGCACCGCGGTTGCCGAGCTGCGCCCACGGCGCGGGGACGCCTCACGTCCGTACTGACGGCGCCGTCGCCACTCACGTCCCGTCCCGATCCGGCCCCGGACGTGCCTGAGGGCTGCCCGCATGCGGTCCCGTCCGTGACCGCGCCCGCTCTGCCGTTCGCCCCCCCACCCGGCCTCCGGCCCTCAACGGACCGGAAAACACACACTCTTCCGAACGAGCAAGGAGCCCCATGGGTAGGAAACAGCGCCCGCCCGCGCGAAAACGAAGAGCCATCCTCACCAGCGTGTCGTGGGCGGCGGCGACGGCGGTCCTGGCCGGTCTGCTCACCGCGTACCCCGCGGCCGCCGACGGCACTCCGGGCGGCACCCCGGACGGCACGGTGGAGCCGTACCACCCGACCGCCCGGCAACAGGTGGTGGAGATCTGGGCCACCGGCGGCAGCGAGGTCAAGGAGGCGGCCGAGGCCGCTCTCGTCGGCAGCGACGACGACATCGCCACGTTCCTCACGACGTACGGGGACCGTCAGACACAGGACTACCGGGTCGCGGCGGCCCAGATCGGCGACCTGGGCGGGGAGAACACCCTCGACGCGGTACGCCAGGCGCTGAACGGTCCGGAGAGCGGTCTGGCCCAGTTCCTGAAGAACGGGTGGCAGGGCGCCTTCCAGCAGGACGAGCGGGTCCTCGTCGCCCGTGCCATCGACGCGGGCGGCCCGGAGGTCCAGGCGCGCGGCCGCGCGGCCCTCAACGGCACGCCCGAGGACATGGAGAAGTTCCTGGACTCGGGCCGGACCGAGGCACAGGAGCAGGACGACCGCGTCCTGGCGACCCAGATCGTCGCCGCCGGCGGGCCGCAGGTGAAGGCCGCCGGACGTCTCGCGCTGAACGGAACGATCGACGACGTCCGCGAATTCCTGGACGTCGGCCAGTTCGTGGCGCGCAGCCGTGACGAGGAGTACGCCAGCGTCGCCGAGTTGGCGGACCAGGCGGAGCAGGCCGGCAAGGTCGCCGCCAAGGAGACGAAGGCCGCCCAGGCCGCCGCCAAGGAAGCGATCGAGGCCTCGCAGCAGGCCAAGGAGGCCGCTCAGAAGGCCGCGAAGGAGGCCGCGGCCACCAAGCAGGACTCGGCCGATGCCGCACGCGCCGCCAACCGGGCGGCGAGCGCCGCGTCCGGAGCCGCGAGCGCCGCACAGCGGGCCATCGCCGCGGCCGACGCCGCCAACAGGTCGGCCCGCGTGGCCGCGGCCGCCGCCGCCCAGGCGGCATCCGCCGCGGTCGGTGCCGCCAACGCCGCCGCGAACGCGCGCAGCGCCGCCGCGGCGGCCGCGACCGACGCGAGCCAGGCGGACGCGGCCAAGAAGGCCGCCCAGCAGGCGAACGCGGCTGCCGCGGGCGCCAACAAGGCAGCCGACGCCGCCGACCAGGCCGTGAAGGCCGCCACGGCCGCCGGTGACGCCGCCGCCTCCGCGGCGGACGCGGGTGCCAACGCCGCCGCGGCCGCCGACGCCGCCGTACAAGCCGGCCAGTACGCCGGAGAGGGCAGCGCCGCCGCGGCGAACGCCCGGGCCGCCGCAGCCCGGGCGCACCGACAGGCCGCCGAGGCAAGCCGGGCCGCCGGCGACGCCGAGTCGCTCGCCCGCAAGGCCGCCACGGCCGCCGGCGACGCCCGCGACGCGGCACGGTCGGCCGCCGCGCACGCCATCAACGCGGCGAACGCGGCGAACGAGGCCGCCAAGCACGCCGGTGAGGCGAACGCCGCGGCCCAGCGCTCCACCGAGCACGCCAACGCGGCCACCGACGCGGCGAACACCGCCTCCAAGGCCGCCCAGCAGGCGCAGACCGTGTACACGCTCGCCCGCCAGGTGGAGAGCGCGGAACTGCTCGCCCGCACCAACGCCGGCATCGAGAACGCCCGCAATCTCAAGGCCGAGGAAGAGGCCGACGAGGCCGCCCGCAAGAAGGACGCGGACGACGCCGAACAGCGCCGCCGCACCGCGGACGACCTCGCCCAGAAGGCTCAGAGCGGTACCGGCGACGACGAGATCGCGCGGCTCGGCCGGCAGCTCGCCATGGCCGATGCGAAGGACGGCAAGCCCTGGATGCGCGCCGCCGCCCAGACGGCACTGGGTGCGGACACCGCGGGTGTCGTCGCCTACGTGCGCAGCGGCCGCACCGAGGCCCAGCAGCAGGACGACCGGACGGACGTCGAGCGACTGGCCGAGGAGAGCGCCGTCAAGGAGGTGCGCGACGGCGCCGAACAGGCGCTCAAGGGCGACGCCGCCACCGTGAGCGCGTTCCTGCACGAGGGCCAGTACACGGCGGGCAGCGAGGCGTTCCGGGTGGCGGTGGCGCAGGCCGCCGACACCGGCGGTCCCATCGTCAAGGAGAGGGCCCGCAAGGCGCTGGACGCCGGGACCACCGACTCGTACCGGGCGTTCCTCACCGACGGCCTCGCGAAGGCCCAGGTCGAGGACGACCGGGTGAAGGCCGCCCAGCTGGCCGACAGCGGCACTCCGGAGGTGAAGTCCGCGGCGCGCATCGCGCTGGAGGGCCCCTCCTACCTGCTGCACCAGTTCACCGAGTCCGGCCAGTACACCGCCCAGCGCAAGGACATGCTGTCCCTCACGCACCAGCAGCAGGTCCAGCAACTCGTGGCGCAGGCGTCCGAGGTCGCGGCGAAGGCCCAGCAGAACGCGGCGAACGCACAGATCACCGCGGCGCATGCCCGCAGGGCGTCCACGGACGCGGACAAGTGGGCGGCGAAGGCGAAGGACTCCGCTCGCCAGGCGGGTGATTACGCCAAGGAAGCCGAACAGCACGCCAAGGACGCCGAGGCCTCGGCACAGCAGGCGGCGGAGTCGGCGCGGACCGCGCGTGCCGCGGCCGACCGGGCGAACCAGTCGGCGCACGACGCGGCGGTCTCGGCCAGCGACGCCACCGTGTCGGCCGAACTGGCCCAGAACTCCGCCGGTTCCGCGTGGGCGGCTGCCGCCGAGGCGAAGGCCTCCGCGGACCGGGCCGGCAAGAGCGCGGCCGAAGCCCTGAAGGCGGCGAAGGACGCGTTCACCGTCGCGGTCAAGAAGTACCGCGAGGAGGAGGAGACACGCCGGCGTGAGGCCGTGGCCAAGAAGGAGGCCGCGGAGAAGAACCCGGGCTCACGGGCCGAGGAGCTGTACCGGTGCGGCATCGTCGGCTGCGACGCCGTCAAGAACCCGGGACGCTGGTGCCAGCACAACGAGGTCTACTGCGACGTACTGTCCAAGACCCCGGAACTGGAGATCCTGGTCGACAACTTCACCTGGTTCGTCGGGACCGTCACCGGCCTCGGCTCGCTGGACCAGATGCAGAACTGCGCCGAGAAGGGCGACCTGGAGGCGTGCTGGCAGCTCGGCCGCGACATGGCGGTCTCGACCAAGTTCCGCATGATGGGCACGGCCTACAAGATGCTGATGAGGCTCGAACACGGCTGCGGTGAGTGCTTCCTGGCCGGCACCCGTGTCCTCATGGCGGACGGCAGCCACAAGCCGATCGAGAAGCTCCAGCCCGGGGACCTGGTCCGGGCCACCGATCCGCTCACCGGCGAGACCGGGGCGCGGCATGTCAC
This sequence comes from Streptomyces camelliae, assembly GCF_027625935.1. Taxonomy (NCBI): domain Bacteria; kingdom Bacillati; phylum Actinomycetota; class Actinomycetes; order Kitasatosporales; family Streptomycetaceae; genus Streptomyces; species Streptomyces camelliae. The sequence continues at coordinate 5,101,233 of NZ_CP115300.1, read as the reverse complement.
CCGGCACATCGTCACCAAGGACGACAAGCACTTCGCCGCGGTGACCATCCGGGGCCCGACCGGCGGCCTGAGCAAGATCACGGCCACCTACGACCACCCGTTCTGGAGCGTCAACCTCCGCGCCTGGATGCCCGCCGCCGAGCTGGTGCCGGGCGACAGTCTGCGCACGGACAGCGGTGCGACGGCGACCGTCGTCGCCAACCACGCCTTCGACCGGCAGGCCGTCACCTACAGCCTCACGGTGGAGGGGCTGCACACGTTCTACGTGCTGGCCGGCCAGACCCCGCTGCTGGTCCACAATTCCGCGTGCAAGGTCCTGGTGCTCGGTCTGAAGGAGCACATCGACGAGGACACCAAGAGCCTCGACGGGTACAACCTGATGGATCCCGAACTGGACAAGGAGATCGGCAAGCTCCCGGGCAACGTCCCGTACACCGAGTGGATGAACAGGGTCAGCGCCGCGATGCGCGACAATCAGAAGATCGCGGTGAGCCTGAAGGGATTCCGGCCCGTCAACGGCACGTACCAGCAGAAGTTCGACGCGGCTGTGGAGGCCGGACAGGGAAACAACTGGGGGGCCACGGAGTGGGAGATGGCCCAGCTCGAATACCACTACCGGGTGGGGAACCTCGACTGGGAGAACGTGAAGTTCTACGGCGATGACGGTAAAGAGGTCAAGATCGACCCGCCGAAACCCCCGGCGAAGAAGTAACAGAAGAAGTAACAGGTGACAGGAATATGGTCGAAACCTTCCGGTCCGACCGGACCTTCACGGTGTGGCAGTACACCGTCGCCCACCACCAGCGGGTGCTGCTGCGCAGTTCCCGCCCGACGGAGTCGGACGCGCGCATCGACCTGCACGTGGGCGGTGTGAGCGGAATGCTGCTGCGCCCCTCCTACCAGGGGCTCGTGATCCGTGAGGGAACGGCCGAGGAGAGGGACCACGTGGTTTCGGTCCTGGGTCCGGAGGTCTTCGGACGAGGAGAACTGCTCCATGTGATCGGGGAGGAGCGCATGACGGGTTTCATCGCCGGCGGGCCGCTCCAGTGCCGTGAGATGTACGCGGACGACGACGCCCCGTCCGGTTTCCTCCCCATGCCCGAGACCGCTTGAGATCACTTGAGCAGAACCGCTGTACGTCCAGGCCCGGCATCGCGCCGGGCCTGGACGCCGTCTGTGGAAGATCCAGAAGGCACGAGGAAACACGGAGAGACGCGGAGAGAGATGACCGAACTCTTCCGGTCGGAGCGCACGTTCCAGGTGTGGCACTACACGGCTGCGCACGGTGACCGGCTTCTGCTGCGGTCCCCGCTGGGCCGGGACAGTCCCCGTATCGACCTGTACGTCGACGAAGTCCGAGGGCTTTTGCTGAAGCCGCTCTACCGCGGCCTCGTGATCCGAGAGGGCACTGAAGAGGAGAGGGAGCGGCTGGAATCCCTTTACGGCATGTCCGTCCCCGCATCCGCTCATCTGCACGTCGTGGGCGAGGACCGCATGCGCGGCTTCGTCATCGGCGGCCCGCTGCTCCGGCACGAGGACCAGGGCGAGTTCAGGGACCCGTCCCACTTCGGCCCCATCCCCGGAACCCCCTGATCCCGGCAACGCTCGGCCGGGAAGCCCCAGCCGAGCGTTTTTCGAGTTCCTTACTTCGCGCCGACGTACACGCCCGTGGCGCTGACCGCCGGGGTGGTCGAGTAGCCGCCGAAGGAGTAGCGCCAGTAGCCGCTGTAGTTCACGGTGGCCGTGGTCTTCAGGTTGCCGTACGAGTCGGTGTACACCGTCTTGATCGTGGTGTACGTGCTGGTGCCGGCCTTGCGGAACTGGAGCTTGACCGGCACACCGGAGAAGCCGTGGTAGAGGTGGTCCTGCCAGTTGGCGCGGGAGAGCTTGCCCGACACGGTGACGCTCTTGCCCTTGTAGACGGACGTCGAGCTCACGCTGGTCGTCAGCTTGGAGTTGCGCTGGACCAGGGTGGTGCCGAGGCCGCCCTGCTCCTTGAAGCCGACCTTGCTCATGTCGGGGTTGCTCTGGCTCTGGCCGTTGAAGGCGATGGCCACGCCGCCCACGCTCCAGCTGCCGGCCCAGGCGTTCTGCAGGTCGCCGTCGGCCGGGTGGATGTCGACGGAGCCCTTGCAGGTGGCCGTCGTCGACGAGGTGGCGGTGCAGGTCGCCGGGTTGTCGCCGTACAGCCTGGGGGCCGTGGTGCCGTAGGTGCCGTGGTAGAGGAAGGCGCCCGTGTAGAAGTCCTTCGCGGCGATGTTCACGGTGGAGCCGTGCGTCAGCGTGTACGCGTACGAGACGCTGACCTCGCTGGTCGTTCCGACCTTGACCGCCTTGGCGATCGAGACGTTCGAGAAGCTGACGTTCAGCGTGTACGGGGTGCCCGAGTTCGGCGCGGCCTGCGCGGCCGGAACTGCGAGGGCGGTAAGGGCCAGGGCGCCGGTGACGGCGGCCACGGTGGCACGAATGCGCATGTGCGTTCCCCTGAAGGGAGAAGAGATCGTGGAGTCGGTTGACTCGCGTGATCAGATCCGCGACCCCGGGGGCTGGTTGTACGACAAGAATGATTTCCGGCCAGATTTGGGGCGGGGATTACCTGATCATGGCGTAACCGATGAACAGGCAGGGCCCGCCGAGGGGGCGGCCCACTACGGCGCTCAGTCACAGCGTCGTGGGGTCCGGCCTCCCAGGCGTCTCCCCGCCGCTCATGCCGCCACCCGTCTGAGGCCGTCGACCCGCCGAGGCCGGGAGACGGGCGCGCAGTGTCATCGACGCTGCGCTGCAACGGCCCCGGTGCACGTCTCCCGCGTCAGGTCCTCCGGGCCAAGCCCGAGATCTGCGAGCACTGCCCGAACATCCTCCAGGGCTGCAGCCAAGTCCGCCTCGTCCACGAGGGTCTCCACCTCAAGGAATGTCCCGTCGATCTCGGGTACACGTACGAGTGTGGCGAGCATGCGTCGGCCGTAGGCTTCGAACTCGTAGTTGCGGCACCGCTTCTCGAAGGCGATGACGGGCACGTGCCCGAGACCTCGGAGGATCGCATGGGCCGCTTCGGTGTCCTGGACGCGGGTTTCGTGCTCCGGTTTCGATCCGGACTCCTGGTCGACTGCGGCGCCTTTGAAGGTGAGTACCGTCCGGGTGCTGTCCGCGCCGTGCACTGTGCGTACTCGCAGCTCCTGGTCTGCCTTGGCCCGGCTGATCGCGGCCGGGTTGCACGCGATGGCAGACGACTCCGAGTAGCCCCGGCATCCGCCCCGGCAGAAGGGGCCCCATGGCGACCGCAGGGTCAGGGCCGCGCCCCCAGAACCCCGTCCCGTCGGTGTCCCGCAAGACGCCGGCGGGACGGGTCACGTCAGCTGTGCCATCGGCGACCGAACCAAAGGTGGCCCGCTGAGCCCTGACCAGCTCCGCTCGTCTGCCTCGCCTGACTCGATGCGCTGCTGCGGGGAGCCCCCTCCAGGGGGACGGGTGCCTCAGCGAACCGAGTCGGGCCGGCAGGGGGGCGGGGGGGATGGACCCTCAGTCGAACCAGCGGTCCCGGGCCAGTTCCTCCGTCCTGGACGGGTCCTCCAACAGGGCGGCCACCTCGAAGCGGCGGGGCCACTGGCCGGCCGCCCAGGCCAGGCCGGCCGCGACGCCCTCCAGGGTGGCCGCGTGCAGCACGCCGTCGTCGGTGAGGCGCCAGTCGATCTCCACGGCGTCCACGACCAACTCCTCGTGCTCGACGTACGTCTGCGGCGTACGCGGTCCGAGCAGGACCCGCACCGACTCCGGTACGTCGTGCTCGGTGCCCTCCGAGTGGACCTCGCCGGTGACGGACTCGCTCAGCCGCCGCACCTGGAACAGTTCCGCCAGCTCGGCGGCCCGGGCGGGCCGGACCGGCAGCAGCGGGACACCGGAGGTGAAGGGCAGCAGGTCGGGCGAGTCGACCACGACGGCGTCGGCGGCGTCCACGACCGTCACCCGGCCGTCGACCACGGCCCGCAGCTCGTCCGGCAGGGTCACCTGCTCGGGGTCCAGGTCGGCCAACGCGCCGTACAGGCCGTGCAGTTGGGCTGACGTCACCGGCCGGTCGGGATCGGCCAGGCGGTCCAGCAGCTCGGCGGCGCCGCCGGGCTCGTCCAGCAGGGCCGCGACCGAGGTGCGCACCCCGAGGGCGCGCAGCACCTGCTCGTCCTCGAACCCGGTCGCGTCGGCCTCGTCGTACAGGCCGTGCAGCAGCGGGTCGCCGCCGGCTGCCAGGAGACCGGCCGGGCGGCGGCCGTCGATGACCGGGTGGCCGCGCAGCCACCACGCGGTGTACGGCCGCACGACCTCGTGGGTGCCGTCGGGCAGCAGGACGCGGACCGGCTGGGTGAGGGCGTCGCGCAGCGGCCGCTGGGCGAGCAGGGCGAGTGCCTCGGGCCAGTGGTCGTCGTCCACGAGGTCCAGGTCGCGTACGGCGATCAGCTCGGTGGCGACCGGCGGTACGGGGCTGTCCGGGAAGCGGTCGAGGATGTCCTCGCACCACACGTCGACGGCATCCAGCAGTCCGGCGTCGTCGGGCTCGGCGAAGTCGCCCTCCCGGGGCTCCAGTTCGTCGGGGTCGAGGACGACATCGGTGGCGCGGACCAGCGCGAAGCCGGCGAGCACCCCGCAGGCGGTGAGCGGCTGCTCGCCCCACTTGTCGGCCATGTCCTGGTCCACGGCGGCCAGTTCGCCGTCGCGGATGACACGGGCGAAGGGGCTGCCCGGGAGGACCAGCTCACCGGCGGGCGCGAGTTCGCCGTCCTCGTCGGGCAGTGCGAGGGCGCCCAGCCAGGGCTCGTCACCGGGCTCCAGCCCCGCGTCACGCACCAGCGCCAGAACCGTGTCGGCGAGTTCCTCGGCGTCGGGCGCGTCCTCCTCCCAGCCGATGCCCTCGTCCTCCAGCGAGGCGGCGACGGCGGCCCGCACCTGCGGGGTGGTGAGCACCGCGCGCGGGGTGGCGGGCAGGGCGCCCAGCTTCTCCAGCAGCGGGTGCGCGGCGTCCTCGTGGGCGACCTTCAGCCCGAGCCGGCCGAGGACGTCCGGGTGGATCAGGGCCGCGTCCGGGGTGGGGAGGAGGACCTGGCGGGGGCCGATGGTGGTCCGGCCGTCGGCCAGCGGCACGGGAAGGCCGGACAGCCGATCCGGGTCGACCCCGGCGAGGCTGTCGTAGAGCCGCCACCACCAGTCGGGGTCCTTCTCCAGGCCGGCGAGGCGGTCGACGGCGTCGGCGAGGGAGAGCCGGGCGACGCCGAGGCCGCGCAGCTCGGCCCGGCGTTCGAGGCCGGCGGGCAGCAGGGTGGGCAGCACCTCGGCGAGCACCCGGACGGTCTGGGCCCCGGCGCCTTCCACGATCTCCGCGTCCCGGGGCCGCAGCGCCTCGGGCAGCTCGTCGTCCTCCCCGGGCTGGACGGCGGGCGGCAGGAAGGCGAGCCGGGGCAGGCGCTCCAGCACGGCCTGCCGCAGCGCGCCGTCCAGCTCGCCCTTGCCCAGCGGGCCGGGCACGAGGTCGATGATCCCGTCCGTCACCGGCCGCCAGCCGGCGAGGAGTTCGGTGTACGTGTCGGCCGCGCGCTGTACCAGGAAGTCGGTGAGGGGGCCGGGGGCGGTGTGCCGGCGGGTGGTGTCGAGGGGGAAGGAGGCGATCAGCAGGGCCGGGACGCCGAGGGGCTCGTCGCTGGGGGTGGGCGCGTGCACGACGGGCGCGGTGCGCGGCCGTGCGGGCCGCCCGTCCTCGTCCTCGGGTACGGCCCAGGTCACGGACCAGTGCGGACGCAGCCGCTCCTCGACGGGCCGGTCGGCGAGCAGTTCGGCGGTGAGCGGCCCGTGCGCCGCGGCCGTGCGCCAGCGCGTGGTCCCCGTGCGGGAGTCCTCGACGACTACGACGGTGCCGCCGTCGTCGGCGGCACCGGTACGGCGGCGCAGGACGCGCGGGGCGTCCCCGCCGGCCTCGATGACGACCTCCGCCAGCCCGGGCAGGGCGAGGAGCAGGGCGTCGTCCACGGCGTCCAGGAGCCGCTCGGCGAGATCGGCGGCGGCCGCGTCCCGCAGGGGCAGGATGACGGCGGTGTCGTACGGCTCCGGGGCGGTGCCCTCGGCGGCGAACGGCAGCCGGAGGAGGGGAACGTGCCCGTCCCTTCTGCGCACCTCGTCCCCGAGTCCGGGGCTGTGCCGGGCGATGTCGGCGGCCAGCTCCCGGACCTCGGCGAGGGACCAGCGGACACCGCCGTGCCGCCCCACGATCGCGGGCTCGTCCGTCACCGCGAGTACGGCGGCGAACCCGACGCCGAACCGGCCCACGGCCCCCTGGGTGCCCTCGGTGTCCCGTTTGGCGGAGGCGCGCAGCGTGGACAGCGACTCGACGCCGGCGGCGTCCAGGGGGGCGCCGGTGTTGGCGGCGACGAGGACGCCGTCGCGGAGGGTGAGCCGCAGCCGGCCCGGGGTGTGGGCCCGCGCGGCGGCGTCGGCGGCGTTCTGGGCCAGCTCGATGACGAGCCGGTCCCGGTAACCGCCCAGGACCAGGTCCTCCTCGGCGTTGGCGTCCTCCCGGAAGCGGGCGGGGCTGGTGGCCCAGGCGTCGAGCACACCGCGCCGCAGCCGGGCCGTCCCGAACGGATCGGCACCCTCGGCCGCCGGCCGCACGTACTTGCTGCTCACGTTCACACTCCTCGTCGACGTCGGGACGAAGGTACAGCGGGCCGGGGCGAACCCTGGCCTTCGCCCGTCCGCCGGACTCGGCCGGTCAGGGAAAGGCTCGGTGGTAGCGCTGGCGGGAGCCGCCCTCCGGGCCAGGGGGTGCTGGGGCGGAGGGGGTGAAGCCCAGGTGTTCGTAGAAGGCTCGGGCGCCGCTCCGTGCCGCGCCGGGGTGGTCCTTGCCGAACGTGACGACCTCCAGGGAGGCCGGGGCGTGGACCCATCTGCGGGTGGCGTCGGTCAGCAGGGCGCGGCCGACCCCCGTGCGCCGGGACTGTTCCGAGACCACCAGCCAGTGCACCTTGTGGACGGGTGCCGTACCGCCGAAGAGCAGGGCGCCGAGCAGGTCCGTACCAGAGTCCTCGCCGTAGCCCTCCCCGGTCTGTGCGACCAGTGCCGTGGAGCGGCGGATGTGTTTCTCGACGGCACCGGTGAAGCCGGGGTCGTCCACCATCGGGCCGAACCAGTGCTCCACCTGTGCCGCCAGCCGGAGAAAGCCGGGCAGGTCCCGCCGCCCGGCGAGTCTGATGATCACCTGCTCAGTCTCGCAGCCGACCCCGGCCCCGGCTCAGGAGTGGCCCAGCTCCGCCGTCTCCTCGTCGGCCGGCTCCGGCACCGAGCCCGAGTCGCGGGCGGGACGCAGCGGGAAGGCGTCGACCTTCGTCTCGTCGATGACCGGCGGCGCCACCTGCGGGGGCTTCGGCATGACCGCGGCCTCCGAGTGCGCCCCGCAGCCGTAGGCGAGGGAGACCACGCGGCCGTCGGCCGGGGAGAACTCGTTGGCGCACACGCCGAAGGCCTGGCCCAGCGAGCCGCCGATCGGGTTGAGGAAACCGCAGGTCACGCACGTGGCAGGGGCCGCCTGAGCCATCGCCGTCTTCGGGCCGTACGCCTCCTCCCAGCGGTCGGCCGCGCTGTGCAGGCCGTAGCGGGACAGGACGCGGGCGCGACGCATGCCCAGTTCCTCGGCGACCGCGGCGATCGAGCCGCGGGAGGGGACGGTGGGCTGGACGGCCGGGGTGCCGGGGGTGACCTCGGCGTCCTCCGCGTCCGCCAGTTCTTCCATCTCGTGGGAGACCACCGAGTGCGGCGGCGGCTCCTCCTCGGCCGTGTAGCCCGGCTCCAGGCGCAGGTCCTCCTGGTCGGTGGGCAGGAGGTCGCCGGGGCCGAGGTCGCCGGGGCGCAGGCGCTCGCTCCACGGGACCCACTCGGGGGCGAGGAGGGCGTCGGGGCCGGGGAGGAGGACCACCTCGTCGAGGGTCACGATCTTGGCGCGGGAGGCGCGGACCACCGTCGCCGCCCAGCGCCAGCCCCGGTAGCCCAGTTCCTTGCACTCGAAGAGGTGCGTGACAACGCGGTCGCCCTCCGACACCAGGCCGACGTGCTCACCCACCACGCCGGGCGCGGCTGCCTCCTCGGCGGCGGCGCGGGCGAGATCGACCGCCTCGGCGCACAGACGGTCGGGGGTGCGGCTTCGCGTTGTCGCTGCGCTCACAGGTATCGCTTCTCTCCTACGCCGTCTCACGAGTGCGGCTGCCTCCGGCGGGTTGGCCGACGGAGCGGACCGGGGGACCGCATCGACGTCTGCATCCGCGCGCTGGGCGCACCTCTGCCATCCATTCTGCGTTATGGCTGAGATACGCACGCTACACCGAACAGGATTCGTGGGTTTTTCCCACCCGCCCACACACCCGCCCGTGCATCCCGCACCGCCGCCCCGCACACCCGACTCGCCCGGCCTCGCACTATCCACCCTCTTCTCGGGGCACTATGAACGTCGTGACAGCCGCGGACAAGGCGAGTGGTCGGAGCGGCGGTGCGGGACGCGTGGGCGGTGCCGTCCGCTCCGTCGGTCGCGCCCTGCACTTTCCGGTCACCGGGGCGGCCCGCGGGATCCGGAAGGCGACGCACGCCCATGGCGCGGGCGAGTCGGGGCTGGGCAAGCTGATCGAGCTGCACGCGGTGAACGGCGCCGGCGATGTCATGATCACCGTGGCGCTCGCCTCCACCGTCTTCTTCTCCGTGCCGACCGCCGAGGCCCGGGGCCGCGTCGCGCTGTATCTCGCCATCACCATGGCGCCCTTCACCGTCCTCGCCCCCGTCATCGGCCCCCTCCTCGACCGGCTGCCGCACGGCCGGCGCGCCGCGATGGCCGCGGCCATGCTGGCCCGTGCCCTGCTCGCGCTGATCATCTCGGGCGCCGTGGCGAGCGGCAGCCTGGAGCTGTACCCCGCCGCGCTGGGTGTACTGGTCGCGTCGAAGGCCTACGGCGTGGTCCGCAGCGCCGTCGTACCGCGGCTGCTGCCGCCCCGCTTCTCGCTCGTGAAGGCCAACTCCCGGGTCACCCTCGCCGGTCTGCTGGCCACCGGCGCCGCCGCGCCGCTCGCGGCAGGGCTGCACACCATCGGGGATCCCTGGCCGCTCTACGGCGCCTTCGTGATCTTCGTCGCGGGAACGTTCCTGTCGTTCACCCTGCCGCCCAAGGTCGACTCGGCCAAGGGCGAGGACCGGGCGCTGCTCGCCGCCGACGAGCAGCATCTGCACGGGCCGCTCAAGCGGGAGCAGATCAAGCGGCCGGGGCTGCGGACCGTCGGCCCCGCCGTCACGCACGCGCTCGGCGCCAACGCCGCCCTGCGCTGCCTCTCCGGCTTCCTGATCTTCTTCCTGGCCTTCCTGCTCCGTGAGCACCCGCTGACCGGCGAGAGCGCGGCGGTCTCGCTGGGGATAGTCGGCGTGGCCGCCGGCGCGGGCAACGCCCTCGGTACGGCCGTGGGGGCCTGGCTGAGATCGCGCGCCCCGGAGATCATCATCGTGACCGTCGTCGCCGTGGTCCTCGGTACGGCGGTCGTGGCGGCCGTCTTCTTCGGCGCGTTCCTGGTGGCCTGCCTCGCCGCGGTCGCCGGGTTCGCCCAGGCGCTGGCCAAACTGGCCCTGGACGCGCTGATCCAGCGGGACGTGCCCGAGCAGGTGCGCACCTCGGCGTTCGCCCGCTCCGAGACCCTGCTGCAGATGGCCTGGGTGTTCGGCGGCGCGGTCGGCATCGTGCTGCCGCTCGACGGCACCGTCGGGCTCTTCATCGGCGCCGCGTTCGTCGCCGCCGGCTGGCTGACCACCGTGAAGGGACTGCTCGCCTCGGCCCGGCACGGCGGCCGCCCCCGCGCCCGCGTCGACTGACCTGCCGGGGCGTAACGAACCGGACACGGTTTCCCGAACACAGGCACGGCTGGCGTAACGAACCGGGCACGCCGTACCCCACGTGGGCGGACGGCTCCGGGCGCCCGATAGCCTTCGGCCATGACCACGCTGCAATCCGCTGTGCGACGCCGCCGCGCCGTCGCCGCCGCCGGCGCCGTTTCCGCCGGACTGCTTCTGCTCTCCGCCTGCGAGAAGCCGACGCCCGTCGCGACGATCACCGTCGGCGAGAGCTCGGTCAACTCCGAGGCCCTGTGCTACAACGACGGCAACACGCTGGACGCCAAGACGCTGGCGAAGTGCGCCAAGAAGGTGAACGACGTCAAGTCGATCACCGTGGACACGGACGCCACCGTCCGCTTCGGCGTCGACCCGAAGATCGCGGACGAGGGCTGGGTCCTGCTGGTGAACGGCCGTCAGTTCACCGACGTCAGCAAGAAGACGTACCGCACCATCCCGGGCAGCGCGTTCTTCAACGCCCAGTACGGCACCGAGGGCGACACCAACACGGTCTCCATCCAGATGGGCGGCACCACTCCGGGCAAGGGACTGTGGTCCTTCAAGCTGAAGAAGGCCTCCTGACCACGCCTTCCGCACGCATCCTCGTAGCCACCGCGGTCCCCGCCGAACGGGACGCGGTGGCACGGGCGTTTTCCTCGCCGGACTCGCAGGACTCACCGGACTCGCCGGTGGAGCAGATCTGGCAGCCGGGTGTGGGACTGACGCGTACGACACGTACGGCCGGCGTCTGGGATCTGCTCGACGCGGGTGTCGGCCCGGCCCGCGCCGCCGCCTCCGTCTCCGCCGCACTCACCGCGGCCCGGCTCGCCGGTACCCCGTACGACCTCGTCGTCTCGGCCGGGATCGGCGGGGGCTTCCAGCCCGAGGCGCCCGTCGGCTCGCTCGTCGTCGCCCGTCGGATCACCGTCGCCGACCTGGGCGCCGAAACCGCCGACGGCTTCCTGCCGGTCACCGACCTGGGCTTCGGAACCGTCCACCACTACCCGCCGAGATCACTCGTACGGGTTGCCTGCCAGGCCACCGGCGCCCCGGCCGGCACCATCCTCACCGTCTCCACCGTCACCGGCACCGCCGCCCGCGCCGCCGAACTGCGCGCCCGGCACCCGCAGGCGCTCGCCGAGGGCATGGAGGGCTTCGGGGTGGCGGAGGCGGCCGACGCGCACGGGACGGCCGTCCTGGAGGTCCGCGCGGTCTCCAACCCGGTCGGCCCGCGCGACCGCGCCGCCTGGCGCATCGGCGACGCCCTGACCGCCCTCACCGAGGCGTTCGGGAAGCTCGCGCCCGCATTGGAGAGTTGGAACCGACATGACGACCAGTGAGCAGCAGCAGACCCTGCGGATCGCGTACTCCCCCTGCCCGAACGACACCTTCGTCTTCGACGCCCTCGCCCACGGCCGCGTGCCCGGGGCGCCCGCGCTGGACGTGACGTTCGCCGACATCGACATCACCAACGGCATGGCCGAGCGCGGCGAGTTCGACGTGCTCAAGGTGTCGTACGCCGTCCTGCCGTACGTCCTCGGCGAGTACGCCCTGCTGCCGTGCGGCGGCGCGCTGGGCCGGGGCTGCGGCCCGCTCGTCCTCACGCGGGAGGCGGGGGCGGACCTGACGGGCCGTACGGTCGCCGTGCCCAGCGAGAAGTCGACGGCGTATCTCCTCTTCCGGCTCTGGGCGGCCGACACCCTCCCCGGCGGGGTCGGCGAGATCGTCGTCCTGCCGTTCCACGAGATCATGCCGGCCGTGCGGGACGGCAAGGTGGACGCCGGACTGGTCATCCACGAGGCCCGCTTCACGTACCAGAACTACGGTCTGCACAAGCTCGCCGACATGGGCGAGCACTGGGAGCGGACCACGGGGCTGCCGATCCCGCTGGGCGCGATCATCGCCAAGCGCGCGCTGGGCGCGGACACGCTGACCCGGCTCGCGGATTCCATCCGCACCTCGGTACGGGCCGCCTGGGACGACCCCGAGGCCTCCCGGCCGTACGTCATGGCCCACGCCCAGGAGATGGACCCGGCCGTCGCGGACCAGCACATCGGCCTGTACGTCAACGAGTTCACCGCCGACCTCGGCGAGGACGGCTACGCGGCGATCCGCGGCCTGCTGACGCGTGCTGCGGCCGAGGGACTACTGCCTGCCCTCCCGCCCGAGGCACTCGCGTTTCCCTGACCCGTACGACACCGACAGCCGCCGGACAGAGTCCGGCGCAGCCGTCCGCAGCCCGCGAAGCGACGCAAGGACGGCAGACAAAGGCGCCGCGGCGATCCGCGGCCTGCTCACACGCGCTACGGCCGAGGGACTACTGCCCGCCCTCCCGCCCGAGGCACTCGCGTTTCCCTGACCCGTACGACACCGACAGCCGCCGGACAGAGTCCGGCGCAGCCGTCCGCAGCCCGCGAAGCGACGCAAGGACGGCAGACAAAGGCGCCGCGGCGATCCGCGGCCTGCTGACGCGCGCTGCGGCCGAGGGACTACTGCCCGCCCTCCCGCCCGAGGCGCTCGCGTTTCCGTGAGGCAATCCGGGCGCACGCGCGACGGCCGAGGGGCTGGTGCCGCCCCTCGGCCCGGATGTGCTCGTGTTTCGCTGACGGTCCTCAGACGTCCAGCTGGTCGGCGACCGCGCGGAGCAGGCCGGCGATCTTCTTGCCGGACGCCTTGTCCGGGTAGCGGCCCTTCTCCAGCATCGGGGTGATGTTTTCGAGAAGGGTCGTCAGGTCCTGCACGATCGAGGCCAGCTCGTCCGGCTTCTTGCGCTGGGCGGCCGCGACCGACGGCGTCGGGTCCAGCACGGTCACGGAGAGCGCCTGGTCACCGCGCTGACCGGCGACGACGCCGAACTCCACGCGCTGTCCCGGCTTGAGTACGTCGACTCCGGCGGGGAGAACCGAGGAATGGACGAAGACGTCACCGCCGTCGTCGCGGGAGAGAAAGCCGAAGCCCTTCTCGCTGTTGAACCACTTGACCTTGCCGGTAGGCACGTCTGTCCTCGTCCTCGTGTCTCGTCGGGAAAACTACTTCGGAAACGGCTCTTGATAGCACTACAGCGGGTCGACCATGACCCGCCGCTACCAAGCGCTACCAAGGCTAATGGTCTTCGGGCGGGTGACAAGACGTCCCCCGGTTGTTCACCGTGGCTGGGAACTACCCTGGTCCGGTGCGTGACAAAACCCAAACGAATTCCACCGAGCCCGGTGACCGGCTGATCCGCGCCGGTGCCGTCGTCTTCTTCCTCGGGGCGCTGGCCACTCTGGTCACGGTGGCCCCGCTGTTCCTCGGCGACAAGCCTTTTCCGACGTACATGTACCTGCTGAGCATGCTCATGGGCGTCGGTTTCCTGCTCGCCGCCGCCGGTGTGCTGCGGTCGGTGACGGCCGGCCGGCGTCAGGCGCGGGCGGCCGCCGCCGAACGGTAGCCGTCGAGCCAGCCCGGGAACGCGGACAGGTCGTCCAGCACGACGTCCGCCCCGGCCGCGTGCAGATCGTCGGCCGGGCACGGCCCGGTGGCCACGGCGACGGACAGCGCGCCCGCCGTACGCGCCCCGCGCACGTCCCCGACATGGTCACCGACGTACACGCCCGCGCCGTACTCGCGCAGCGCCCGCGCCTTCTGCTCGGCCCACAGGTCGCCCACGACCACGTCGGGTTCGATGCCGAGGTGCGCCAGGTGCAGCTTGGCGTTGGGCTCGTACTTCGCCGTGACGACCATGGTCCGCCCGCCGGCCGCCCGTACGGCCGCTATCGCTTCCCGCGCTCCCTCCATGGCGGGGGTCGCCGCGATCGCGATCGTCGGGTACATCTCCCGGTACAGGTCCGCCATCGCGGGGATCTGCTCCTCGGGGAACCAGTTGACCAACTCCTCCGCCAGCGGCGGCCCCAGCCGCGTCACCGCCAGATCGGCGTCGATGTACGTCCCGGTCCGCTCCGACAGCGCCAGGTAGCAGGCGCGAATGCCCGGCCGTGAGTCGATGAGGGTCATGTCGAGGTCGAAGCCGACGGTGAGAGTCATATGGGTCATTGTGCCGGGTGGCTGTCGTCTGCCGGTGCGGTGCGGTGTCACCTCCGCCGCTGCGACCGCCACACCAGGTACAGAGCCGACGCCACCGCCGCCCCCCGCACCACCCACGGCCACGTCCCCGCGACCGCGTCCCCCATGTGCCCCTGAGCGATCGGCTGCCCCCAGCGCCCGTTGTCCCGCCCCCACAGCCACACCAGCCCCGCCGCCACCGCCGTACCCGGCAGGATCAGCACCGCCGTCTTGGTCTCCGCGGCGGTCAGCCGGCGGGAGCCGTAGGCGATGGCCCAGCCGAGCAGGAGCGCGAACCAGTTGCCGAGCACCGCGCCGGCGACCAGCGCGGCGGCGGCCAGCAGCAGGAAGGGGTTGGTCCAGCCGGCGGCGGGGCGCAGGGGCAGCATCCGGCGACGCCCGCTGGGAGCGGCCTCCTCCGCGGTGTCCGGCGCCTCGTCCGTCGCCTCCTGCGCGGCGGCCTTCTCCGTCCCCTCCGTCTCCTTCGGCGGCCGGCGGAGCAGGTCCGGGATCTCCACACCCCCGACGAACCCCGGCACGGAATCGGTGTCCGGGCCGCCGCGGGGAGCGCCGCCGAGCTGCCACCAGTCGGGATGCGTGGCGCTGTCGCCGAGTTCGTGCGCGGAGGCGAGATGGGGCGGGGCGGGCGCGTCGCGCGGCGCGGACGGTGCCGCGGGCTCGGAACCGGCGGAGCGGGGGCGGGGTACGGCCCGGCGCAGGCCCTTCGGCCGGTCCTTCTTCCCCTCGGCCTTCCCGTCGGTGTCGCCAGCCTCGGGCTGTACCGGCACCGCGGCCGCCGGGGGCTGCGGGAAACGTCCGGGGCCGGGGCCGGATGTGCCGCCCGCGGCCGCCACGACCTCGTCGGGGGTGCCGAGCCGGTCCAGGATGCGGCGTACGGCGGCCGGACTGTCCACCGTCACCTTGGCCCGGTGCCGGTCGATCTCGTTGCGCAGCTCCGTCACGAGCCGCATCCGCGTGGACGACGGCAGCTGCCGCTGCTGAGCGATGTCCCCGACACGGCTCAGGTACTCGTAGACGACCTGGTCGCTCTCGATCCCCACGGTGAGGACGGTACCGCTTGGTCACCGTCCACCCGACTCACTCGGCTGGAACCGGCGCACCCGCTACCGTGGGTCAGATGAGCCAAGCGGCCCGACCAGCTCCCCGTTCCCTCGCGGAAGCGCTGCGCGCCAGGGACGACGCCTCCCTGTCCGCGCTCCTGCGCAGCCGGCCCGACCTCATCACGCCCGTCCCGACCGACCTCACCCAGCTCGCCACCCGGGCCGGCACCCGCGCCTCGGTGCTGCGCGCGCTGGAGCGGCTGGACCGGTTCGCGCTGCAGACCGCGGAGGCGCTGGCCGTGGCCCCGGACCCGGCGTCGTACGACACCCTGCTCGGGCTGATGGCGGGCGACGCCCGGGACGCGACGGTCGGCGGCGCGCTGCCGCGTGCCCTCGGCACCCTGCGCGAGCAGGCGCTGGTCTGGGGCGACGACGAGCGGCTGCGGCTCGTGCGCACCGCCCGGGAGCTCCTCGCCCCGTCCGCGCAGCACCCCTCCCCGACCGGGCTCGGCCCGAGCGTGCAGGAGGCGACCTCGGGCATGTCGCCGGGCCGGGTCCAGGAGATCGTGACGACCGCCGGGCTGCCGTCGACGCACGACGCGGTGTCCGCCGTGGCCGCGCTCACGGCGCTGTTCACCCACCGCGGGAAGATGGCCAAGCTGCTCGCCGGCGCCCCGGCCGGGTCGCAGGAGGTGCTCGCCCGGCTGGTCTGGGGGCCGCCGTACGGGCAGGTCACCCCGGAGCCGGCCGCGCATCTGCGCTGGCTGCTCGACCGGGGCCTGCTGCTGCCGACCGCCCCCGGCACGGTCGTCCTGCCCCGCGAGGTGGCCCTGCATCTGCGCGAGGGCCTCGCGCACCGCACGCCCGAGCCGCTGCCGCCCGCCGTGGAGCCGGCCGCCGCCCACAACCCGCAGGTGGTCGACGCGACGGCGGCCGGGCAGGCGTACACCGCGCTCGCCACCGTCGAGGAGCTGCTGAAGGACTGGGACGAGGGCGGCCCGGCCGTGCTGCGGGCCGGCGGGCTGAGCGTGCGGGACCTGAAGCGGACCGCCGTCGCGCTGGACGTGGCGGAGCCGGTCGCCGCGTTCTGGGTGGAGCTGGCGTACGCGGCCGGTCTGATCGCCTCCGACGGCGAGGCCGACGAGCGGTACGCGGCCACGCCCGCCTACGACGAGTGGCTGGAGCGGCCCGCCGCCGAACGCTGGGGCCGGCTGGCGGAGGCCTGGCTGGCGGCCACCCGGACGCCGGGGCTGGTCGGCGGGCGGGACGCCAAGGACCGCACGCTCTCCGCGCTCGGGCCTGGCCTGGACCGCTCGGCCGCGCCCGAGGTACGGCACCGGGTGCTGACCCTGCTCGCCGGGCTCCCCACGGGCACGGCGGCGGACACCGAGTCGGTCCTGGCCCGGCTGCGCTGGGAACGGCCCCTGCGCGGCCGGCAGCCGGACGGCGCGGAGGACCTGCGCTCCCGGCTGGCCCGCTGGACCCTGGCGGAGGCGGAACAGCTGGGGATCACCGGCCGGGGCGCGCTGTCGGCGCACGCCCGCGCCCTGCTGGGCGCACCGGCCCCCGCCGCCGTACCCCCGCGGGACGGCTCCGGTCCGGGCGCCAAACTCCCGGTCCATCACCACCACACCCCCGCTTCCCTCTCCCCCCTTGAGCAGACGACGGCGACCGCGGCGGCCGCCCGGATCCTGGCCCCGCTGCTGCCCGAACCCCTGGACCACGTGCTGCTCCAGGCCGACCTGACGGCGGTGGCGCCGGGCCCGCTGCGGCGGCCGCTCGCCGACACGCTGGGCGTGCTCGCGGACGTCGAGTCCAAGGGCGGCGCGACGGTCTACCGCTTCACACCGGGCTCGGTCCGCCGTGCCCTGGACGCCGGCCGCAGCGCCGCCGACCTGCACGCCTTCCTCACCGAGCACTCCCGTACGCCGGTCCCGCAGCCGCTCGCGTATCTGATCGACGACGTGGCCCGCAAGCACGGCCGGCTGCGGGTGGGGGCGGCCTCGGCGTACGTCCGCTGCGACGACGACGCCCTGCTGAACGAGATCCTGGCCGACAAGCGCGCCGCCGCCCTGCGGCTGCGCCGGCTGGCCCCGACCGTGCTGGCCGCCCAGTCCGACCCGGCGACGCTGCTGGAGGGCCTGCGCGCGATGGGGTTCGCGCCGGCCGCCGAGTCCGCCGAGGGCGATGTCCTGATCGCCCGCGCCCACGCCCACCGCACCCCGCCGCGCACCGCACCCGAGCCGGTCCCGGACGGCCCGCCGCCGCCCGACGCCACGCTCCTGACGGCGGCGATCCGCGCGATCCGGGCCGGCGACCTGGCCGCGACCACCCCGCGCAAGCCCGTCGGCGAGTCCGCCGGGGCCGGGGCCACGCCGGCGGGCGGCGAACTCCCCCGCACCTCCGCCGCCGAGACCCTGGCCACCATGCAGGCCGCCGTCCTGACCGGCGGCTCCCTCTGGATCGGCTACGTCAACGCCGAGGGCTCCGCCAGCCAGCGCGTCATCGCCCCGGTCCGCGTCGAGGGCGGCTTCGTCACGGCGTACGACCACACGGCGGACGAGGTCCGGACGTATCCGCTGCACCGGATCACGGGGGTGGCGGAGCTGGCGGAGGACTGACCTGCGGCTCACCCGGTTCCGCGGCGAATGCGGCACACTGGACGTTTGGCCGTTGAGGAAAGGGTGTGTGCCGCTCGTGAACGGACCGCTGATCGTACAGTCCGACAAGACCCTGCTCCTGGAAGTCGACCACGAGCGGGCCGACGACTGCCGGCGGGCCATCGCGCCGTTCGCCGAGCTGGAGCGGGCGCCGGAGCACATCCACACCTACCGGGTCACGCCGCTCGGGCTGTGGAACGCGCGGGCGGCCGGGCACGACGCCGAGCAGGTCGTGGACGCGCTGGTGCAGTACAGCCGGTATCCGGTGCCGCACGCGCTGCTGGTCGACATCGCCGACACGATGGACCGCTACGGCCGGCTGACCCTGTCCAAGCACCCGGCGCACGGACTCGTGCTCACCACCACCGACCGGCCGGTGCTGGAGGAGGTGCTGCGGTCCAAGCGGATCATTCCGCTGGTGGGCGCCCGGATCGACCCCGACACCGTCGTCGTGCACCCCTCGGAGCGCGGGCAGATCAAGCAGGTGCTGCTGAAGCTGGGCTGGCCGGCCGAGGACCTCGCCGGGTACGTCGACGGTGAGGCGCACCCGATCGAGCTGCTGGAGGACGGCTGGGCGCTCAGGCCGTACCAGAAGCAGGCCGTGGAGAACTTCTGGCACGGCGGCAGCGGGGTCGTGGTGCTGCCGTGCGGTGCCGGAAAGACCCTGGTCGGCGCCGGGTCCATGGCGCAGGCCAAGTCGACCACCCTCATCCTCGTCACCAACACCGTCTCGGCGCGGCAGTGGAAGCACGAGCTGGTGAAGCGGACCTCGCTGACCGAGGACGAGATCGGCGAGTACAGCGGGACGAGGAAGGAGATCCGGCCGGTCACCATCGCCACGTACCAGGTGCTGACGACGAAGCGGAAGGGTGTCTATCCGCACCTGGAGCTGTTCGACTCCCGGGACTGGGGGCTGATCGTCTACGACGAGGTGCATCTGCTGCCGGCTCCCGTCTTCAAGTTCACCGCCGATCTCCAGGCGCGCCGGCGGCTGGGGCTGACGGCGACGCTGGTCCGTGAGGACGGGCGCGAGTCGGACGTCTTCTCCCTCATCGGGCCCAAGCGGTTCGACGCGCCCTGGAAGGAGATCGAGGCGCAGGGGTACATCGCGCCCGCCGACTGCGTCGAGGTGCGGGTGAACCTGACCGACTCCGAGCGGCTCGCGTACGCCACCGCCGAGACGGAGGAGAAGTACCGCTTCTGCGCGACGACGGACACCAAGCGGAAGGTGACGGAGGCGATCGTGCGCCGCTTCGCCGGCCAGCAGATCCTCGTCATCGGCCAGTACATCGACCAACTCGACGAACTGGGCGAGCACTTGAACGCCCCGGTGATCAAGGGCGAGACGTCCAACGCGCAGCGCGAGAAGCTCTTCGACGCGTTCCGCGAGGGCGAGATCAGTGTGCTGGTGGTGTCGAAGGTCGCGAACTTCTCCATCGACCTGCCCGAGGCGACGGTCGCCATCCAGGTGTCCGGCACCTTCGGCTCGCGCCAGGAGGAGGCCCAGCGCCTGGGCCGCGTGCTGCGCCCGAAGGCCGACGGCCACCAGGCCCACTTCTACTCGGTGGTCGCCCGCGACACCCTCGACCAGGACTTCGCCGCCCACCGGCAGCGCTTCCTGGCCGAGCAGGGCTATGCCTACCGCATCGTGGACGCCGACGAGATCCTTGCGGAGAGCTGAGCCGGGTCACTTGCGGCGTATGCCCGCTTCCTCGCCGTACTCGCCGAAGATCACGACGCTGATCGCCGCTTCCGCGAACACCTTGAGGGCGCGCAGGGCGTTGCCGATCGGATGGTGATGGGGGCCGTCCGTGGCTGTGGCGCCGGCCGGGGGTCGGGCGGGGGCCGGGGAGATGGATGCTGCGCTCATGTCTCCATGGTGGCTCTCCGGGCATAAGACCCGCATCGGTCTCCGGGGCCAATTCCGGATGCCCCGGACTAGGCCCGCGGGTGGACTCCGCCCCCTACTCCAGGGATCACGTGTCCCCTAGGGGCCGGGAAATTCATTGGCCCCCTCCCCATCCCCTCCCCTAGAATCTCCGCTCTTGCCCGCCTCCCTTCCGCGGAGCGCCGTCGCCCGGTCGGAAACCGTGCGGCATCGTCGTAGCCACCCCAGCAGGTCTACCGGAGGCACCCCCTTGTCCACGCCCGCCCCAGAGCCGCTCGACGCCCCGCTCGCTGCCCCGCTCGACGACCCCCTCGCCCGGGAGCGCGCCCATCTGTCCGCCTCCCGTGCCGCGCTGCGCGCCATGCGTGAGGACGTGGAGGCGCTGGACATCAAGGACGTCGCCGCGAACTGGGTGAACGCCCAGGTGCTGTCCCGCCAGATCGACGAGCGGATCAAGGCGCTGGCCGACCTGAGCGACACCCCGCTGTTCTTCGGGCGGCTCGACTATCTGCACGCCCCGAAGGCGGACCAGGCCGAGGGCGCGGAGGGAGAGCAGTTCTACATCGGGCGCCGGCATGTGCACGACGCCGACGGGGACCCGATGGTCATCGACTGGCGTGCCCCGGTCTCCCAGCCGTTCTACCGGGCGTCCAAGAAGGACCCGATGGACGTCGGGCTGCGCCGCCGCTTCGGCTACACCGGCGGCGACCTCACGGCGTACGAGGACGAGCACCTGTCCGACCCGGAGGAGTCCGCGAAGGCCAGCAAGCTGCTCCAGCAGGAGATCGAGCGGCCGCGCGTCGGCCCCATGCGGGACATCGTCGCCACCATCCAGCCCGAGCAGGACGAGATCGTCCGCAGCGGGCTGGGCGGGACCGTCTGTGTGCAGGGAGGGCCCGGCACCGGGAAGACCGCCGTGGGTCTGCACCGGGTCGCGTATCTGCTCTACGCCCACCGGGAGCGGCTGGCCCGCACCGGCACGCTCGTCATCGGGCCGAACCGGTCCTTCCTGCACTACATCGAGCAAGTCCTGCCCGCCCTGGGCGAGTTGGCGGTGCAGCAGGCCACCGTGGACGACCTGGTGGCGCATGTGGAGGTGCGCGGCACGGACGAGGCGGCCGCGGCCGTGGTCAAGGGCGACGCCCGGATGGCCGAGGTGCTGCGCCGGGCGCTGTACGCGCACGTGAGCATGCCGACGGAGCCGGTCGTGGTCGTGCGCGGGTCGCGGCGCTGGCGGGTACCGGCGTACGAACTGGAGGACGTCGTACGGGAGTTGCTGGAGCGGGACATCCGGTACGGCGCCGCCCGCGAGGCCCTGCCGCAGCGGATCGCGCACGCGGTGCTGGTACAGATGGAGCGGGCCGGGGAGGCGCCGGACGACCGGGTGCAGGACGCGGTGGCCCGCAACAGCGCGGTCAAGGCGGCCGTGAAGGCGGTCTGGCCGGCCGTGGACCCGGCGAAACTGGTGCTGCGCCTGCTGACGGACGCGGACTTCCTCGCCGAGCACGCCGCGGGGATCCTCGACGAGGACGAGCAGAAGACGATCCTGTGGGCCAAGCCGGTGCGCAGCGTGAAGTCGGCCAGGTGGTCGTCGGCGGACGCGGTGCTGATCGACGAGGCGACGGACCTGATCCAGCGCACGCACTCGCTCGGCCATGTCGTCCTGGACGAGGCGCAGGACCTGTCCCCCATGCAGTACCGCTCGGTCGGCCGCCGCTGCACCACCGGCAGCGCCACCGTCCTCGGCGACCTGGCCCAGGGCACGACCCCGTGGGCGACCCGGAGCTGGGACGAGGCGCTGGCCCACCTGGGCAAGCGGGACGGTGTGATCGAGGAACTGACGGCGGGTTTCCGCGTGCCGACGGACGTCATCCGTTACGCCTCCCGGCTGCTCCCCCACATCGCCCCCGGTCTCACCCCGGTCGCCTCCGTCCGGGAGAACCCCGGCTTCTTCGAGGTCCGTACGGCCACCGGGACCGCCGACGTCGTCGCGGCCTGCGAGGAGTTGCTGGGCAACGAGGGCTCGACGGGCCTGATCGCCGCCGACGCCCGCATCCCGGCCCTGGCCGAGGCCCTGACGGCGGCGGGGATCACGTATCTCGCCCCCGGCGAGGAGACCACCCGCGAGACCCGCCTCACCCTGGTCCCGGCCTCCCTCGCCAAGGGCCTTGAGTACGACTACGTCGCCCTGGACGAACCGCAGGCGGTGGTGGACGGGGAGCCGGACGAGCGGACGGGGCTGCGGCGGCTGTACGTGGCGCTGACCCGAGCGGTGTCGGGCCTGATCGTCACGCACTCGGCGCCGCTGCCCGCACAGCTGGGGTGAGCCGACGGCGGGGCTGTCGGTGCGGATGAGTAGGCTGCGGTGCCGTTGTGTCAGGTCTGTCGCGTCCCCCTTTGGAAAGGCCTCCGTTGAGCACACCGCCGTCCCCGCATCCCGGATACCAGCAGACCCCCGGGGCGTACCCGCAGCAGCCGGGTCCCTACGCGCAGCAGGCGCCTGGGCCGTACGCGCAGGCGCCCGGGCCCTACGCGCAGGCACCCGGGGCCTACCAGCAGCCGGCCCCCGGGGCGTATCAGCAGGCGCCCGCGCCGTATCCGCCCCAGCAGGCGCCCGGCGGCTACGGCCAGCCCCAGGCTCCGTACCAGCAGGCGCCCGTCGACCACAGCCGGCCCGCCCCGTATCAGCAGGCGCCCGCCGGCCCCGGGTGCGAGGTGTGCGGAGCCGGGCCCGCCACGCGGGTGACGATCCGGGGCCACCAGGGCATGCTGATCGTGATGCGGAACCTGTGGCGCAAGGGCACCTTCTGCCAGTCCTGCGCGCTCGCCGTCTTCCGCAAGATGCAGTCGGACACGCTGGCGAAGGGCTGGTGGGGTCCGATGTCGATGATCATCACGCCCATCACGCTGCTGATCAACCTCTTCGCCCTGTCCAAGATCCGCAAGCTGCCCGCCCCGACGGCCGCACTCGGCCCCGGCCTGGACCCGGGCCTCCCGGTGTTCCGCCGCCCGGCCGGAATGTTCGGCCTGCTCCCGCTCTCGGGCTTCGGCGTGGTGTTCCTCTTCGTCCTGGTCGTCCTCGCGACTGCGTGAGGGAAGCGCCCCGAAGGGGCGCGGGGCTGTGTCCGATATGCGGCTCCGCCGCGATGGGGGTCCCCCCTGTTCGAGCGAAGCCGAGAACGTGGGGGAGCGAGCCACCACGACGGCGCCGCACCGGGCGTAAGTCCAGAACCGGAGCGGCGCTATTCCCCGTCCAGCACCCTCCGCCATTCCCGCACAGCCTCCTCGGAAACCGGCCCGGCCCAACCCGCGGGGCGAGCGGCGCCGCCGATGTGGAAGGCGTCGATCCCTGCCGTGCGCAGGGGGCGTACGTGCTCCAGGCGCAGCCCGCCGCCCACCAGGACCGTCTGGCCGTACCCGGGCTCGCCCCGGCGCCCCGCCTCCGCGAGCAGCGTCGGCAGCCCCTCGTCCACCCCGCCTGCGGCGCCCGCCGTGAGGTAGGTGTCCAGGCCGGGCAGGTCGGCGAGCTGCTTGCGCAGGGCCTCGCGGTCGGCGGCGCGGTCGATCGCGCGGTGGAAGGTCCACGCGCAGCCGTCCAGCGCGCAGGCCACCCGCTCCACCGCCGCCAGGTCCACCCCGCCGTCCGCGTCGAGGAACCCGAGCACGAACTGGTCGGCGCCCGCGTCCCGCAGCTCGCTCGCCACCCGGACCAGCCGCTCCAGGTCCCCGGCGGCTCCGGCCGCAAAACCGTCCGTCAGCCGCAGCATCACGCGCAGGTCGATGTCGACGGCCGCCCGGATGCCGGCGACGGTGGCCGGCGCGGGGGTGAGCCCGTCGGCCGCCATCTCGGTGACCAGCTCCAGGCGATCCGCGCCTCCGGCCTGGGCGGCGACCGCGTCCTCGACGTCGAGCGCGATCACCTCCAGGACTGCACGCTTGCTCATGGCACCCCATTCATCGCGGCTACAGGTCCAGGGACAGGTGTAGAGGTCTAGTCCAATTCAAGGGTACGCCCTACCCCCTCCCGCGGCCGACAGCACGCCACAATGTGCCCATGGCCGACCTCGACGCCCTGCGTTCCCGCTGGCTGCATGCCCTGCTCGCGGCACGTGACGACGACTCCTGCGCCCCGGACCCGTACCGGTACGCCGATGCCCTGCTGCGCCGCTGGCAGGAACCGCAGCGCCGTTACCACACCCTTGAGCACCTCACGGCGGTCCTCGACCGCATCGACGTGCTCGCGGAGTACGCGGACGACCCGGACGTCGTACGCCTGGCCGCCTGGTTCCACGACGCCGTGTACCTGCCGGAACGGTCGACGAACGAGGAGCGCTCCGCCCGCCTCGCCGAGCGCGCCCTCCCCGAGGCCGGGGTCTCGCGGGACAAGACCGCCGAGGTGGCCCGGCTGGTCCGGCTCACCGTCACGCACGACCCGGCCGACGACGACCGCGACGGCCAGGTGCTGTGCGACGCGGACCTCGCGATCCTGGCCGCGCCCCCGTCGGCGTACGCCACCTACACCGCCGAGGTGCGCGAGGAGTACCACTTCGTGCCGAACGACGCCTTCCGGGAGGGCCGTTCGGCGATTCTGCGCCAACTCCTCGGACTGCCAAGGCTGTTCCGCACCCCGTACGGCCAGGAGCACTGGGAGGCCACCGCCCGCTACAACCTCGCCTCGGAGCTGGAATTGCTGTCGACCTGAGCCCGCGCCTTCCCTAGAGTGCGCCTCATGCGAACGATCAACGGGGAAGATGTGAACAGGGCCGTCACCGGATGCGTGGCGGCGCTGCGGCCGGCTGCGGACCGGGACTGGACGGAGGTCACGGCCGGGGGGCTGGAGTGGAGCTGTTGGAGGACGGCCGAGCACATCGCGGGCGCTCTCGTCGCCTACGCCGGCCAGTTGGCGAGCGGCGCCCAGGACGCCTACGTCCCCTTCGACATCACCCTGGACGAGGGCACGGACAACACCGGCCTCCTACAGGTGATCGAGACGGCCGGCGGCCTGCTCACCGCCACCCTCCGCACCACCCCGCCCGGCGCCCGCGCCTTCCACCCCTTCCCGTTCCGCAGCGCCGACCGCGAGGGCTTCGCGGCGATGGGCGTCGTGGAGACACTGCTGCACACCTACGACATCACCCAGGGCCTCGGCCTCCCCTACGAACCCCCGGCCGACCTCGCCGAATCCGTCCTCGCCTGGCTCTTCCCGCAGGTCAAGCCCGGCCCCGAGCCCTGGCCGACCCTGCTGTGGGCCACCGGGCGCGGCGAGCTGCCCGGCCGCGCCCCGGTCACCGACTGGCGCTGGCGCAACAACCTCGTCATCCCCGCCGACCGCATCACCCTCACCGGCCTGCGCCCGGCCGCCGCCCGCGATCTGCGGCTCGGCGGCGACGGCGGCCTGGACTGGATCGAGGGCGGCCCGTACGAGGGCACCCGGGACGCCGCCGGCATGCTGGTGAAGGCGTACGAAGCGGGTGTGCACCGACCGGAGTTCGGGGTCTTCGCCCTCGTCCGGCACGAGGACGGCCGCGCGATCGGCGGCATCGGCTTCCACGGCGCCCCCGACGAGGAGGGCTGGGTGGAGGTCGGCTACGACCTCGCCGAGGGCGCCCGGGGCCAGGGGTACGCGACGGAGGCCCTGCGCACGCTGGCCGACTGGGCGCTGGCCCGGGACGACGTCCGCATGGTCATCGCGACCGTCGAGCACGCCAACGTCCCCTCGCAGCGCGTGGTGTCCCGGGCCGGCTTCACCCGCGCGACCGTGGAGGAGGAGCGCATCGCACACGCCGGGCACGGCGTGGAGGACGGACTGCTGCTCTACGTCCGCCAGGCCTGAGGCTCTACGTCCGCCGGGCCTGCTGCTCTACGTCCGCCAGGCCTGAGGCTCTACGTCCGCCGGGCCTGACGGGCTCCAGCTCTACGTCCGCCGGGGCTGAGGGCCCTTCCTGCGCCGCAGTCCGGAGGCGTGCAGCAGCCGCACCACGTCGCGGCTGCTGACCTCCACCGCCCCGGCGGCCACCACGTCCGCGTACCGGTGCGCCGGAATGTCGTAGTGGTCGCCGTCGAAGGCCCGCCTCGGCACCTCCAGCTTCTCGGCGAACGCGTGGAGTTCGTCGTACGACACATCGCTGATCAGGTGCGACCAGAGGCGCCCGTGTCCCGGCCAGGCGGGCGGGTCGAGGTACAGGGTCACGAGGAGGTCGTCCCGCCGGTGGCCGAGCCCAGCAGGCCCACCGCCGCGACCTTCACGCCCGCCTTGTGACAGACCCAGTGCGGATCGGGGCCCAGTTCCGGCTCCACGTCGAGGGCGTGCGGGTCGCCCGAGCCGCACACCGGGCACAGCGGCCAGCGGCCGTACCGCTCCAGCAGCGCGTCCTGCACGTCCTGGGCGACCAGCCCGGCGAGGTAGGCCATGCCGTCCGGCCACTGCTCGACCCACCAGCGGCGCTCCGCGACGGAGTCCTCGACCAGCGAGACGACGTCCGCGTGGGCGACCTCGCCCGCGATCAGATCGGCCAGCACCAGCGCGCGGGCGGCGTGCAGGGCCTGCTCAAGGGGGCTGACGGGATCGAGGGACTCCATGGAACCCATTGTGCGCACTCTTGACCGCCATACCGAACCGAAAATAGCTTTCATCTGTGACCCAGGACGTGAAGGAAATTTTCGGAAGTCCGGGCGGCTCGCTCGCCGCGAAGGTGCGCACCCTCGCCCCTTCCATGACCCGGTCCATGCTGCGCGTCGCCGAGGCCGTCGCGAACGACCCGGCCGGCTGCGCCGCCCTCACGGTCACGGGCCTCGCCGAACTCACCGGCACCAGCGAGGCCACGGTGGTGCGCACCGCCCGTCTCCTCGGCTACCCCGGCTACCGGGACCTGCGGCTCGCCCTCGCCGGGCTGGCCGCACAGCAGCAGTCGGGCCGGGCGCCCGCCATCACGACCGACATCGCGGTGGACGATCCCATCGCCGACGTCGTCGCGAAACTCGCCTACGAGGAGCAGCAGACCCTCGCCGACACCGCCGCCGGACTCGACATCGCGCAGCTCGGCGCCGCCGTCACCGCGCTGGCCGGCGCCCGCCGCACCGACGTCTACGGCATCGGGGCGTCCGGGCTGGTCGCCCAGGACCTCACCCAGAAGCTGCTCCGCATCGGCCTCATAGCCCACGCCCACAGCGACCCGCACCTCGCGGTGACCAACGCGGTGCAGCTCCGCTCGGGCGACGTGGCGATCGCGATCACCCACTCCGGCTCGACGGGGGACGTCATCGAGCCGCTGCGGGTCGCCTTCGAGCACGGGGCGACGACCGTGGCCGTCACCGGCCGGCCCGACTCGCCGGTCACCCAGTACGCCGACCACGTACTGACCACGTCCACCTCACGGGAGAGCGAGCTGCGGCCCGCCGCGATGTCCTCGCGGACGAGTCAACTGCTCGTGGTGGACTGCCTGTTCGTGGGAGTGGCCCAGCGGACGTACGAGACGGCGGCGCCCGCGCTGGCCGCGTCGTACGAGGCGCTGGCGCACCGGCATCGCACCAGCCCCAGGTGAGCACCAGCACGCGAACCCGAACCTGAGAGACCTGAGAGAGCCGCCCCCCTCATGACCTCCCCCGACCTGCGCCGCCAGTTGGCCTCCCTGACCACCGAGGCCTTTCGTCCCGACCTCGCCGACATCGACCGTCTGCCCACCCTCGACATCGCCCGCCTGATGAACGGCGAGGACGCCGGCGTCCCCGCGGCCGTGGCGGCCCAGCTGCCCCGGATCGCCGCCGCCATCGACGCCGTCGCCGCACGCATGGCGAACGGCGGCCGGCTGATCTACGCCGGTGCCGGTACCGCCGGCCGGCTGGGCGTGCTGGACGCCTCCGAGTGCCCGCCCACCTTCAACACCGATCCCGCCCAGGTCGTCGGCCTGATCGCGGGCGGCCCCTCGGCCATGGTGACCTCGGTGGAGGGCGCGGAGGACTCCGAGGAGCTGGCCCGGCAGGACCTGGACGCGCTGAAGCTCACCACCGACGACACCGTGGTCGGCATCTCCGCCTCGGGCCGCACCCCGTACGCGATCGGCGCCGTCGAGCACGCCCGCGCGGTGGGGGCCCTCACCATCGGCCTGGCCTGCAACGAACACAGCGCGCTGGCCGCCGCCGCGGAACACGGCATCGAGGTGGTCGTGGGCCCCGAGCTGATCACCGGCTCCACGCGCCTGAAGGCGGGCACGGCGCAGAAACTCGTCCTGAACATGATCTCGACGATCACGATGATCCGGCTGGGCAAGACCTACGGAAACCTGATGGTCGACGTCCGCGCGTCGAACGACAAACTCCGGGCCCGCTCCCGCCGGATCGTCGCCCTGGCCACAGGGGCGGGCGACGAGGAGATCGAGCGGGCGCTGGCCGCGTCGGGCGGCGAGGTGAAGAGCGCGATCCTCGCCCTCCTCGCCGACGTCGACGGCCCCACGGCCGCCCGCCTTCTGGAGGAGTCCGGCGGCCATCTGCGTGCCGCGCTGGCCCACGCGCCCCGCTGAGCCGCACGCTCGGGGCAACAGGGGCGCGGGCGCGGCCCCCCGACCGGCTGCACCCGCGTAACACCCCGCCCCGGGCGGTCGTTCCCCCGGCATGACGAAGATGAAGCTCCTGGCCACCGCCGCCCTCACGATCTCCGCCGCCGCCCTGGCCGCCCCCGCCCACGCCGAGGACTCCGGCCACTGGACGACGACCGGCACCGCGCGGTGCGCCGAAGACCTCGCCGTGCTGCCCGTCGCCAACGCCGTCTCCCCGCTGCCGCTGCACTTCGCCGGGCCCACCTGCGGCGAGGGAAGCCTCATCCGTCACTGACGAGGCGCCCGCCAGACCAAGGTGTAGCGCCAGAAGAGCCGGCGGCGGAGCCGGGCGCCGGGCAGGATCCGGCGGGCCTCACGGCCGATCTCGGTGCGGGTCATCTCCGGATCCCGGACGGGGGCGGTCATGGAAACGGGCCGGTGCGCCGTGGCCCGACCCCGGTTCTTCACCCACCCCATGAGCAGGTTGAGCGGTATGGCCGTCAGCCCGATCGCCTGGTCGAGGGCGCCCTCCAGCCGGGCACAGCCGACGACCACCAGGGTGCCGCCGGGCGCCAGCTCCTCCCGGAACCGGGCCAGGGTCTCGGCGAACGGGAGGTGGTGGAGCACGGCGACGCAGGCGATGACGTCGTAGGGGCCGACGGGAAGGTTTTGGGGGGCGGAGGCGCGGGTGTAGGTGACGGGACCGTCGGCGGGGGTCGCTTCCCGTGCCCGCCGCAGAATCTCCTCGTCCGCGTCCACCCCGACGACCGACTCCGCGCGCCCGGCGAGCAGCCGCACCAGGTCCCCGCTGCCGCACCCCACGTCCAGCGCACGGCCGAACCGGCGCGGCAACTGCCGTAGCAGCCAGCGGTGATAGTGGGCGTTGTGGTCCCAGGGGTGAGCGGCGTTGAAGCGGTGCAGGGCCTCGATCAGTCTGCTCAACAGTGACGCCTCTCCCGATTGACCGCCCGAAGCTCAAGCCCCGAGCCCCAGCTCCGAGCGCCTTTTCAAGGAATGGGTGGAGACTAGAGGTCAAGGCCCGACAGGACGGCAAGCACTCCTGCATCCATGCATGGCTGCTGCGCCTGTTCATCCTCCGGTGCCAGATCACTACCCGCGACCACGACACCAACCAACGCGCCCGCATCGCCAAACCCAAGGGCTGCGCCGAAGCCGGTATCCCCGTCTACCTCCATCGACCGCGACGACCAGACCCTCACGGTCTTCAGCGAGCCGAAGGAAGGCCGCTACCAACGGACACTCTCGTACCCTTGGGGATCCCCAGTGCCGCTGCCCGACCCCGTCGGCTTCACACTGGACACCGAGGAACTCAAGGACCACGCGGACTGACACATGAACCACGCCCAGCTCACCGCCCTCGGACGGGCCCTGCGGCTCGTCGGGGAGCACGGGGAGGCCCTGACCGGGGACACCCCGGACTCCCGGCTGCACGAGATCAAGGCCGATCTGCGCCGGGCGCTCGATCTGCTGGACGAGAGTGTCGCCGCCGGCGCGCCCGCCACCCGGTGCCCCGAGCACCCGCAGGGCCCCGTGGACGAGAGCGCGCCCGATCTGTGTCTGCTCTGCGAGACCCGGCGCCGGGCTGCCCGCCGGTCGGAGTACCAGAGCGGGGGCAGGGCCGAAGCCGCCCCCGCCGCTACCGCGCCCTCCCGCTACGGCGTCCGTGCCGACCGGCCGCAGCCGCAGCAGCGCTGGCTGCCCGAGGCCTGGAACGGGCAGGAGTGGCAGCTGTGCGGCACGCCCCGGCGGGACCGGCGTGAGGCCGAGGCGTATCTCGCCGCCCAGCGACGCTCGTCCCGGCCCGCCATGGCCTACCGGCTCGTGCACGAGTTCACCGACTACGAGGTGCTGCGCGTGTGGGGCACGCCCGTGCGCGTCGACATCGAGCCGATGGGCAACCTATAGCAGCGGCAGGGCACCGAACGCGTACCCCTCCCAGATGCGCCGGCTCCCTTCCTCCGGATACGGCCCCACGTGCGGCTCGGCGTCCAGGATCTGCACCGGGCGGCTGTCGGTGTCGTACGCCGGCCAGCCCGGGTCGCCGGTGCGGGCGAAGGCCGGCCAGGCGTGCTGGAGGAACGCGGTGAGCCGCTCCGCCTCCGGGGTGGGCTTGCCGCCGGGGAAGAGCAGCGGGCCCAGGTCGGCGCCGTACGTGCCGAAGAGCAGGGGGATGTCCAGGGCGTGGCAGGCGCCGAGCGTGCCGGTGCCGTCGGGGGCCGGCCAGGTCAGCTCGTAGACATGGGCGCGGCCGCCGCCCGCGAGCTGGGCCTCGGCCAGGCGCAGGCTCGGTATCGCGAACAGCCAGTCGGTCTGGACGCGTTCGAAGAGACCCTCCGGCCCGGCGCCGGGGAAGGCCGAGCGGTACGCCGTCGCACCCGCCTCCCCGCCCGGCGCGTACAACCGCAGGGTCTGCGCCGCCCGTTCGTCCGTGATCCTGCCGGGCAGGCCGGCCATGACCAGGAAGAGCCGGAACTCGTCGCGGTTGTGCCCGACGAGGAGGTCGATGTCGCGAGCCGCGCCCGCCGCCAGCGCCTCCCACGGCGTCGTGGGCAGTACGTCGCCGTCGACCACCGGGGAGAAGGGGACGGCGGTCGGGGCCGCCTGGCCCCAACGGGCGGTGTACGCCGGCATCTTGGCGCCCAGCGTCTGGCCCGCCTGGGTGAGGTGCTGCGGGTCCACCTCGCTCAGGTCGGCCGCGGTGGGCGTACGGCCCGCCTCGGCGGCCAGGTCGCCGGCGATGTCGGCGGCCAGCTCGGCGGAGAAGAAGGTGCCAGGCACGCTCTGGGCGATCGCGCGCCGGAACAGGCCGCGCGCTCGTGGCATGGCCAGCAGCGCGGCGATGGAGCCCGCGCCCGCCGACTCGCCGAACACGGTGACCCGGGCCGGGTCGCCGCCGAATCCGGCGATGTTCTCCTGGACCCACTCCAGGGCCGCCACCTGGTCCAGCAGGCCCCGGTTGGCGGGGGCGCCGGTCCACAGGGCGAAGCCCTCCATGCCCAGGCGGTAGTTGAGGGTGACGACCACGGCGTCGCCGGCGCGGGCGAGGTGCCGGGCGTCGTGACCCGGCTGGCCGCCGTGGCCCAGCTTGAACGCCCCGCCGTGGATCCACACCAGCACCGGGCGGGCGGCCGACGGGTCCGGGTCCGGGGTCCAGACGTTGACGGTCAGCCACTCGTCGCCCGTGGGGAACGGCACCTGGGCCGTGCGGCCGAGGAAGCCGGTTTCCTGCGGGGGCGGCGGGCCGAACGCGTACGCCTCGCGTATGCCGTCCCAGGGCAGGGGCGGACGCGGGGCCTGGAAGCGGTCCGGGCCGACCGGGGGTGCGGCGAACGGGATGCCCCGGAACACCGACAGTCCCTGCTCGCGCAGGCCGCGCACCGCGCCGGAGGCGGTGCGCACCACGGGACCGTCGATGTCCGGGACATCGCCTTCCAGGGCCTGGGACTGGCTCGTCGTCATGCTCGCTCCTCACTGGTCATCAGAGGAACGCACGAGGACGACGACAAGTGCCCACGGCGGAAGGTCAGCTGAGGGTCTTCACCGCGGCGGCGTCGTACGGCTGCAGCTCGTCGAAGCGGTCGGCGAGCACCTTGGCGGCCCACTGCGGGTCCTGGAGCAGCGCGCGGCCGACGGCGACCATGTCGAACTCCTCGGCCTCCAGCCGGTCGAGGAGGTTGTCGATGCTCTTGACCTCGGAGCCCTGGCCCTGGAAGGCGGCCAGGAACTCGCCGTCGAGGCCGACCGAGCCGACCGTGATGACCTGCTTGCCGGTGATCTTCTTCGTCCAGCCGGCCAGGTTCAGGTCCGAGCCGTCGAACTCCGGCAGCCAGTAGCGGCGGGTGGAGGCGTGGAAGACGTCGACACCGGCCGCGGCGAGCGGGGTGAGGATCGCGTCCAGCTCCTCGGGGGTCTCGGCGAGGCGGGCGGTGTAGTCCTGCTGCTTCCACTGCGAGTAGCGGAAGATGATCGGGAACTCGGCCGAGACGGCCTCGCGGACCGCCGCGACGATCTCCGCGGCGAACTTGGTGCGGGCGACCGCGTCACCACCGTAGGCGTCGGTACGGCGGTTGGTGCCCTCCCACAGGAACTGGTCGAGGAGGTAGCCGTGGGCGCCGTGGAGCTCCACGCCGTCGAAGCCTATGCGCTCGGCATCCGCGGCGGCCTTGGCGAACGCGGCGACGACGTCGTCCAGGTCCGCCTGCGTCATCGCCTTGCCGGTCGGCTCGGCGTCCGCGGCGACCAGGCCGGACGGGCCCATCGCGGGGGCGTCCGGGAAGGGGGCCTCGCCGTCCTTGCGGACCATGCCGATGTGCCACAGCTGCGGGACGATGGTGCCGCCCGCCGCGTGCACGTCCTCGGCGACCTTCGCCCACCCGGCGAGCTGCTCCTCCCCGTGGAACCGCGGCACGCGACCACTGTTCCCGGCCGACTCGTGGCCCACGTACGTGCCCTCGGTGACGATCAGGCCGACGCCGGCGGCAGCACGGCGCGCGTAGTACGAGCGCACGTCGTCGCCGGGGATGCCGCCGGGAGAGAACATCCGGGTCATCGGCGCCATCACGATCCGGTTCGGCACGGTGAGGCCGTTGAGCGTGATCGGGCGGGACAGCAGCTGGGCCGCGCGGGAGGCGGGGGCGGGGGTGGTCACGTGGGGGCTCCTCGTGAGTGGCGGTCTGTCGGTTAACCAGTCGGTATGTGAGCACGCATTATTGCAGCGCCTTAAGTAAGTAACATCTATGCGCCGGCCCACATTCCAGAAAGCGAGATCAGATGCAACCGACCTTCGTACTGGTGCACGGAGCCTTCGCGAACTCCTTCTCCTTCGCGCCCCTCCAGGCCGAACTCGGCCTCCTCGGGCACCGTTCGGTGGCCGTCGACCTGCCCGGCCACGGATTCGCGGCGACCTATCCGCGCGCCTACCAGGCGCCGCAGGACCCCGAGGAGCTCGCCGGCACCCCCGGCTCGATCAAGGGCGTCACGCTCGCCGACAACGCCGCGCATCTGATCGGGATCCTGGAGCGGGCCAAGCGGAACGGGCCGGTGATCCTCGTCTCGCACAGCCGCGGCGGCATCACGGCCACCGCCGCGGCCAACGCACGACCGGAACTGATCGACCGCATCGTCTACGTCTCGGCCTGGTGCCCGGTCGACCTCGACGCCAACGACTACTACGCCGAGCCGGAGATGGCCACGGTCGACCCCGCCTCCCTGGCCCTGGCCCTGGCGGGGGACCCGGCCCGGCTCGGCCTGCTGCGCGTCAACTTCCGCACCGCCGATCCGGCCGCCCTCGCGGCGTTCCGGGCGGCCTTCCTCGCCGACGGCACCGAGGACGAGCTCCTGGCCTTCCTGAACACCTTCCAGCCCGACGAGAACCTGGACACCGGCACCTCCGCCGACCGGGCGCAGGCCGCGACCTGGGGCCGCATCCCGAAGACCTTCGTACGCCTGGCCGACGACGCAAGCCTGCCGCTCGCCCTGCAGGACCGGCTCATCCGCGAGGGCAACGCGCTGACGCCGGACAACCCGTACGACGTCCGCACCCTGGCGGGCAGCCACCTGAAGTGGCTGACCGACCCGGCACCGGCCGCCCGGCTTCTGGGCGAACTCGCCGCGCTCCAGTAGGAAGCGCGCGGGAGAAGACCGTGGATACGCCCGAGGGCGGCACCCCCTGTCGCAGACAGGAAGTGCCGCCCTCGGAAAAGGACAGGTGATCCGCAGCGGGATCAGAAGTCCATGTCACCGCCCGGCATGCCGCCGCCGGCCGGCGCGGCGGCCTTCTCCGGCTTGTCGGCGATGACGGCCTCGGTGGTGAGGAACAGCGCGGCGATGGAGGCGGCGTTCTGCAGCGCGGAACGGGTCACCTTCGCCGGGTCGATGATGCCCTCGGCGACCAGGTCGACGTACTCACCGGTCGCGGCGTTCAGGCCGTGGCCCGGGGTGAGGTTGCGGACCTTCTCGACCACCACGCCGCCTTCGAGGCCGGCGTTGACGGCGATCTGCTTCAGCGGGGCCTCAAGGGCGAGCTTCACGGCCTGGGCGCCGGTCGCCTCGTCACCCTCCAGCTCCAGCTTCTCGAAGACGTTGGTGGTCTGCAGCAGGGCCACGCCACCACCGGCGACGATGCCCTCCTCGACGGCCGCCTTGGCGTTGCGGACGGCGTCCTCGATGCGGTGCTTGCGCTCCTTGAGCTCCACCTCGGTGGCGGCACCGGCCTTGATGACGGCCACGCCGCCGGCCAGCTTCGCCAGACGCTCCTGGAGCTTCTCGCGGTCGTAGTCGGAGTCCGACTGCTCGATCTCGGCGCGGATCTGGTTGACCCGGCCCGCGACCTGCTCGGAGGAGCCGGCACCGTCGACGATGGTGGTCTCGTCCTTGGTGATGACGACCTTGCGGGCGCGGCCCAGCAGGTCCAGGGAGGTGTTCTCCAGCTTGAGACCGACCTCCTCGGAGATGACCTCGCCACCGGTGAGGATCGCGATGTCGTTCAGCATCGCCTTGCGGCGGTCGCCGAAGCCCGGGGCCTTGACGGCGACGGACTTGAAGGTGCCACGGATCTTGTTGACGACCAGGGTCGACAGGGCCTCGCCCTCGACGTCCTCGGCGATGATCAGCAGCGCCTTGCCGGACTGCATGACCTTCTCCAGCAGCGGGAGCAGGTCCTTGACCGAGGAGATCTTGGAGTTGGCGATGAGGATGTACGGGTCCTCCAGCACCGCCTCCATGCGCTCCATGTCGGTCGCGAAGTAGGCGGAGATGTAGCCCTTGTCGAAGCGCATGCCCTCGGTGAGCTCCAGCTCCAGACCGAAGGTGTTGCTCTCCTCGACGGTGATGACGCCTTCCTTGCCGACCTTGTCCATGGCCTCGGCGATCAGCTCGCCGATCTGGGTGTCGGCGGCGGAGATGGACGCGGTGGAGGCGATCTGCTCCTTGGTCTCGACGTCCTTCGCCTGCTCCAGCAGGGCGGCGGAGACGGCCTCGACGGCCTTCTCGATACCGCGCTTCAGAGCCATCGGGTTGGCGCCGGCGGCGACGTTGCGGAGGCCTTCCTTGACCAGGGCCTGGGCCAGGACGGTCGCGGTCGTCGTGCCGTCACCGGCGACGTCGTCCGTCTTCTTCGCGACTTCCTTGACCAGCTCGGCGCCGATCTTCTCGTACGGGTCCTCCAGCTCGATCTCCTTGGCGATGGACACACCATCGTTGGTGATCGTGGGGGCGCCCCACTTCTTCTCAAGGACGACGTTACGGCCCTTGGGGCCGAGGGTGACCTTGACGGCGTCGGCGAGCTGGTTCATACCGCGCTCAAGGCCGCGCCGCGCCTCCTCGTCGAACGCGATGATCTTGGCCATGTGAAGTGGTCCCTCCAGGACTGGGGGTGATTCCTTCGGACCGCGCCCGCGCCCGCGACGGACGGCTCGCCGGCCTGTGGTTCCTTGCCCCACGTGGCCTACGGGCCTCACCGACCCGGTCCTTCTTTGTCACTCTCACCTTCAGAGTGCTAACGCCAATGATTAGCACTCGGGGGTGGCGAGTGCAAGCGCCTCTCGGTCTTCGGCAGGGGCGCGAGGGGGCCCGGGGGCACCGGGTCACGGGGCCACGCCGAAGGGCCCGCACCTCTTGCGAGGCGCGGGCCCTTCGGACAAGAAACGTTCAGGCGCTGAGGCGAACCATGTCGGCCTGCGGGCCCTTCTGGCCCTGCGAGATCTCGAACTCCACCCGCTGGCCCTCTTCCAGGGTGCGGTAGCCGTCCATCTGGATGGCGCTGTAGTGGACGAAGACGTCCGCACCACCGTCGACCGCGATGAAGCCGTACCCCTTCTCCGCGTTGAACCACTTGACGGTGCCCTGAGCCATGCCTAACTCCCCTATTACTGGCCCTTGCACAGATCCACACTTCGCGGATCCGGGTCAGACCTCACCCCCCATTGGTCGGGGGCGTGCGCCGGAACGCGTCGACCGCGGCTGAATGTATCTGTCCAACTGCCGTCTGCAACAGGTCAATCGGACGAGAAATCTGGACGCCCCCGGTCCGGAATCTGCCTAGAGTTCGGCCGATTCCAGGGCAAGTCGGGCCGTACAAAGAGGTACGAAAGCCGCATAAAACCCGCATACTTTGGCTACTTCTTATCGGGTGTGCGGCGTGAAATCCGGGAGCCGCGACCCTCGGGTGCGGAGCGGGTTCCCCAACTGTACCGCGCTCAATCACGCAGAATGGCCCCCTCCGTTTCTCTCACGGAGGAGGCCATTCGATGAACAATCCGTAACCCGGATTACCGAAGGTAATGACCGGTCATTCGGTCAGCATCCACCCGCTACCGCGGGAATGATGGAGACACCCGCGCCGTCGGGCGTCGCGGTCTCCAGGCCCTGCTCGAAGCGCACGTCGTCGTCGTTGACGTAGACGTTCACGAACCGGCGCAGCTTGCCCTGGTCGTCCAGGACACGGGCGGCGATGCCGGTGTGGTTCTTCTCCAGGTCCGCGATGACCTCGGCGAGGGTCCCGCCCTCGGCGGCGACCTCGGCCTGACCGCCGGTGTAGGTGCGCAGGATGGTGGGGATGCGAACGGTCACGCTCATGCGAGGCCAGCCTCTCGGAAGGAGTCCAGGGTCGGACGGATGGTGGCGGTGAGCCCCGTGCCGGCCACCGCGTCGAGGGTCTTGAGGCCGTCGCCGGTGTTGAGGACGACCGTGGTGAGCGACGGGTCGAGGACGCCGTTCTCGATCAGCTTGCGCGTCACGCCGACCGTCACGCCACCCGCCGTCTCGGCGAAGATGCCCTCGGTGCGGGCCAGCAGCTTGATCGCGTCCACCACCTGCTCGTCGGTCACGTCCTCCACCGCACCACCCGTACGGCGCGCGATGTCCAGGACGTACGGCCCGTCGGCCGGGTTGCCGATGGCGAGGGACTTGGCGATGGTGTTCGGCTTCTGCGGGCGGACCACGTCATGCCCGGCCTTGAACGCCGTCGACACCGGCGAGCAGCCCTCGGCCTGCGCGCCGAAGATCTTGTACGGCCGGTCCTCGACCAGCCCGAGCTTGATCAGCTCCTGCAGACCCTTGTCGATCTTCGTCAGCTGGGAGCCGGAGGCGATCGGGATCACGATCTGGTCCGGCAGCCGCCAGCCGAGCTGCTCGCAGATCTCGTACGCCAGCGTCTTGGAGCCCTCGGCGTAGTACGGCCGCAGGTTGACGTTGACGAAGCCCCAGCCCTCGCCGGCCGGGTCGCCGATCAGTTCGGAGCAGAAGCGGTTGACGTCGTCGTAGTTGCCCTCGATGCCGACCAGCTCGCCGCCGTAGACCGCGGCCATGACGACCTTGCCCTGCTCCAGGTCGTGCGGGATGAACACGCAGG
This sequence comes from Streptomyces camelliae, assembly GCF_027625935.1. NCBI lineage: Bacteria > Bacillati > Actinomycetota > Actinomycetes > Kitasatosporales > Streptomycetaceae > Streptomyces > Streptomyces camelliae. Next base: position 5,063,791 of record NZ_CP115300.1, on the reverse strand, counting down.
AGCGGAAGCCGGCGCGGGCGGCGGCGGCGCCGACGGCACCGGCCAGGTTGCCCGTGGAGGAACAGGACAGGGTGGTGAAGCCGAAGGCGCGGGCGGCCTCCAGGGCCTGCGCGACGACCCGGTCCTTGAAGGAGTGCGTCGGGTTGCCGGAGTCGTCCTTGACGAACAGGCCGCCGGTGACGCCGAGTTCACGGGCGAGGTTGTCGGCCTTGACGAGCTTGGTCCAGCCGGGGTTGATGTTCGGCTTGTCGGCGACGTCGGCCGGGACGGGCAGCAGGGGCGCGTACCGCCAGATGTTCGCCGGGCCGGCCTCGATCCGCCTGCGCAGCTCTTCGGTGTCGTAGGCGGAGAAGTCGTAGGCGATCTCCAGCGGGCCGAAACACTCCTCGCACGCGAAGACCGGGCCGAGCGGGACACGGTGACCGCACTCGCGACAGCTCAGGGCCGCGGCCGGACCGAGGTCTACGGTGGGAGTGGAGGTGCTTGCAACTGTCTGCACAGCCATGGAGGCGAGGCCCTTTCTCCTCATCTTCCTCACGACGCATCTCGCCGTGAGACGGATTTGGCACCTTCCCTAGTCGGGAGCCTCGCCACGTCAACGTGACAAGAACCGGCTGGAGGGTTGCCGGGGCTTCATCGGGCCGTGTCCCTCTGCCCCTCTGGATGAGCGGTATGCGGTTGTATGAGCGGTTGTGCACGCGCGCGACCAGCGACATGCGATGGTCACCGGCGTTGTTCAAGACTGTAACCGAAGGCCAGGACAGTTGAGATAGTCGTCCGAACCGCGAGATGGATCACACCATCACCACCTGTGATCACGAACAGTGAGGAGCCGCAGAGCGTGCTGGAAGAAGTCGAGCGCTGGCTGGCCACCCGCTCCTGGTCCGCGACCGATCGCCCGCTCCACCGGATACTGACCGCCAAGCAGCGCACGGGCCAGACGATCAGTGTCGTGCTGCCCGCGCTCAACGAGGAGGAGACCGTCGGCGACATCGTCACGGTCATCCGGCACGACCTGATGGAGCGCGTCCCGCTCGTCGACGAGATCGTCGTCGTGGACTCCGGCTCCACCGACCGCACCTCCGAGGTCGCCGCCGCCGCGGGCGCCCGCGTCGTCCACCGCGACGCGATCCTGCCCCGCATCCCGGCCGTCCCGGGCAAGGGCGAGGTTCTCTGGCGCTCCCTGCTCGTGACCCATGGGGACATCGTCTGCTTCATCGACGCCGACCTGCGGGACTTCTCCGCCGACTTCGTCTCGGGCGTCGTCGGACCGCTGCTCACCGACCCCGAGATCGCCCTGGTCAAGGGCATGTACGACCGCCCGCTCGCGACAGAGTTCGATTCGCTCGCCTCCGGCAAGACCGCCGGGCAGGGCGGCCGGGTCACCGAGCTGATGGCCCGCCCGCTGCTGAACATGCACTGGCCCCAGCTGGCCGGCTTCGTCCAGCCGCTGGGCGGCGAGTACGCGGCCCGGCGCAGCCTGCTGGAACAGCTTCCCTTCCCCGTCGGCTACGGCGTGGAGCTGGGCATGCTGGTGGACGCGCTGCACCTGGTGGGCCTCGACGCCCTCGCCCAGGTGGACGTGGGCGTGCGCAAGCACCGGCACCAGGACGGGCAGGCGCTCGGCCGGATGGCCGCCGCGATCTACCGCACCGCCCAGCTGCGGCTGGCCCGGGGCCATCTGGTCCGGCCCTCCCTGACCCAGTTCGAGCGGGGCGAGGACGGCTTCGAGCCGCGCACGTACTCGGTCGACACCGAGGAACGGCCGCCGATGGTGGAGATCGCGGAGTACGCCGAGCGCCGGGTGGCCTGACTTCGCCGGGCCGTCGTATACGGCAGGGGCGTCGGGCGTGGCCGTACGTTTGAGCGTTTCCGGGCCGGGCTAGGTTCGGACCATGGCTTCCACCGGTGGTGCTGAGGTGCTGGTCGCGTCCAACCGCGGCCCGGTTTCGTACACGGCTGACGAGAACGGCTCGCTGCACGCCAAACGGGGCGGCGGCGGGCTGGTCTCGGGGCTGTCGGCCATCGGGCCGGAGGCGAACGCCGTATGGGTGTGCGCGGCGCTCGGCGACGGCGACCGGGAGGCCGTACGGCGGGCGGACGGCGGGCTGCTGCCGGGTGAGGACACCGGCGGTCAGCGGGTGCGGATGCTGGACATCGACGCGGCCGTGCACGCCGACGCGTACAACGGGATCGCCAACTCGGTGCTCTGGTTCGTGCACCACATGCTGTACCAGACCCCGCTGGAGCCGGTCTTCGACGCGGAGTTCCGGCGCCAGTGGGCGTCGTACGAGACGTACAACCGGGCGTTCGCCGAGGCGCTGGCCGAGGAGGCGGGCGAGGGGGCGGCGGTGCTGGTGCAGGACTACCACCTGTGCCTGGTGCCCGGGTTGCTCCGAGAGCTCCGCCCGGACCTGCGGATCGGCCACTTCTCGCACACCCCGTGGGCCCCGCCGGACTACTTCCGCCTCCTGCCCGACGACATCGCGGCCGCGCTGCTGAGGGGCATGCTGGGCGCGGACCGGGCGGCCTTCCTGACCTGGCGCTGGGCGGAGGCGTTCGAGGCGTGCTGTGAGACGGTCCTGGGCCCCGACGCCCTCGTGGGCACGGCGATCGGGGTGCACGGGCTCGGCGCGGACGCGGACTTCCTGCGCGAGCGGTCGCACCGGCCGGATGTCGAGGAGCGGATGGCGGCGCTGCGTGAGGAGATCGGCGAGGGCCGCAGGACCGTCGTCCGCGTGGACCGCACCGAGCTGTCGAAGAACATCGTGCGCGGGCTGCTGGCGTACCGGCAGCTGCTGGACGAGCGCCCCGAGTGGCGTGAGCGGGTCGTCCATGTGGCGTTCGCGTACCCGTCCCGGCAGGACCTCGCCGTGTACCGGGACTACACCGCCGAGGTGCAGCGGGTGGCGGAGGCGATCAACTCCCGCTACGGGACGGCCGGTTGGACCCCGGTGGTGCTGCATGTGAAGGACGACTTCGCGCGCTCGCTCGCCGCGTACCGGCTGGCCGACGTGGCGCTGGTCAACCCCATCCGGGACGGCATGAACCTGGTCGCCAAGGAGATCCCGGTCGTCTCCGACCAGGGGTGCGCGCTGGTGCTGTCCCGGGAGGCCGGTGCGTACGAGGAGCTGCGGACCGACGCGTTCGGGGTGAACCCCTACGACGTGCTGGAGACCGCGCGGGCCCTGCACGAGGCGCTGTCGCTCCGGCCGGAGGAGCGGGCGGACCGCACCAAGGGGCTGGCCGCGGCGGCCACCGCGCTTCCCCCGGCCCAGTGGTTCCTGGAGCAGCTGGAGGCGCTCCAGGAACTCGGGGAACCTCAGTCCAGCTGATCGGCGAGGGCGCGGAGCAGGTCCACGACCCCGGCCGGGCCGTCGACCACCACGTCCGCCCGTTCGGCCAGTTCCGTGACCTCCGTGCTGCCGCTGCACACCAGGAGGCCGGGGATGCCGTCGGAGCGGAGTTTCTCGACGGCGGCGTAGGCGGGGAGGTCACCGAGGTCGTCGCCGGCGTAGAGGACGCTGGTCGCGCCGGTGGCGCGGACGTGCTTTCCGAGGGCGACGCCCTTGTCCATGCCGGGCGGGCGCAGTTCCAGGACCATGCGGCCGGGTTCGACGATCAGGCCGTGGCGGGCGGCGAGGTCGGTGAGGGGGCCGCGCAGGGCCTCGAAGGCGGCCTCGGGGTCGGCGGCGCGGCGGGTGTGGACGGCCACCGCCCGCCCCTTCTCCTCGATCCAGGTGCCGGGCCAGGCACCGGCGCGTTCCAGCACGCCCGGCAGCTCCGCGCGGACGGCGGCGACACCGGGGTGCGGGGCGGGGGCGGTGACGGTGCCGGTGGCGGCGTCCCAGCGTTCGGCGCCGTAGTGGCCGAGGACGGTGAGGTGGTCCAGGCCGGGGACGCCGGCGAAGCCGCCGTAGCGGACGGCGACGCCGGCGGGGCGGCCGGTGATCACGGCGATGGAGGCGACCTTGGGCGCGAGCCGGGCGAGCGCCGGTACGGCGTCGGGGTGGGCGCGGGCCTGTTCGGGGTCGGCGACGATGGGGGCCAGCGTGCCGTCGAAGTCCAGACCGACGACCGCGGTGCGGGGCTGCGCGAGCAGGGCGGCGAGTCCGTCCCGGCCGGGTCGGGTGACCGGGGTCGGCATAAGGTCCATGGACCGACACTATCCAGCGCGGGTCGCCGTCACTCCTGGGACTCCGCCCCTGGACCCCACCCTCCCCCACGCTCGGCTTCGCTCGCGCGGGGGGACCCCCATCCCGACTCGGTGGGCTGAAAAGGAACCCAGCCGGCCGCACTCCCGGTCGGTTGGAGGGTGAGCCCCTCGGCCGACCGAGTCGGGTGGGCGGGCGGGTGGGCGGAAGTCAGCGGTTCTCGCGGTGCGACTCTCTCACCCTGCGCAGGCGGTTCACCGTGACCGGGTCGTGGGCCAGGGCTCGCTCGTCGTCCAGGAGGGCGTTCAGGAGCTGGTAGTAGCGGACCGGGGCCAGGCCGAGTTCCTCGCGGATCGCTCTTTCCTTGGCGCCGGGTCCCGCGAAGCTCCGGCGTTCCAGGGCGAGGACCGCCTTCTCCCGGGTGCCCAGTTCCGCCAGTTCCATGGAGTCACGGTAACTCAGCTCGCGGCGCTGCTGTCCGCCGCCGTGGCCGTGGCCTGGAGGCGGGTGAGGACGCCGGAGGGGTCGCCGCCGGGGGCGACGGCCTGGCCGATGTTCTGCTTCACGGCCGCCGCGACCGCCGCCCAGGAGGTCTTGCCGACCGGATACAGCTCGGAGGTGGGCAACTGGTCCAGGAAGGGGTGCAGGGCCTTGTCGGGGGCCGCGTAGGACTCGCTCATCGCCGTCGACGCGGAGCCGGTGACCGGCAGGAGGCCGTAGTCGCGGGAGAAGGCCAGGACGTTCTTCTCCGCGTACACGAAGTTGAGGAAGTCGCTGATCTGCTGGGCGTGGCCGTTCTGCTTGAACGCCATCATCCAGTCGGTGACGCCCATCGCGGCCCGCGCCGTGCCCGTGCGCCCCGGCATCGGCACCATGCCGAACTGCACGCCCTTCTTCTCGGCCTGCTGGATCAGCGTCGGATGCCCGTTGAGCATGCCGACCTGTCCGTCGGCGAAGGCCGCGAAGGCGTCCGCACGGTTGAGCCTGCCCGGCGCGACCGGACCGGTCAGCCCCTTGTCGACCAGGTCGTCCTTGAGCCAGGTGAAGGTGTCGACGTTCTGGGCGGAGTCGATCGTGTACGTGCCGACGTCATCGGTGTAGCCGTTGCCGCCCGTGCCCGCGGCGGCGCCGCTCAGCAGCCACTGCATCGTCTCCGCCTGCGCCTCCTCGGGCCCGAGCGGCAGCGCGAAGGGGTACTTCACGCCGGTCTTGTCCTTGAGCGCCTGGGCGTCGGTGGCCAGCTGGTCCCAGGTGGTGGGCGGGGTGATGCCGGCCTTGGCGAACAGCGTCTTGTTGTAGAAGAGCACACGTGTGGAGGCGGCGAAGGGGATGCCGTACTGGGTGTGGTTCCACTGGCCCGCGTCGGCCAGCTGGGACAGGAGGTCGGCCTGGGTGCGGATGGAGAGCAGGTCGGAGGCCGGGTAGAGCTTGCCTGCGGCCGCGTAGTCGGCGTAGGCGCCGATCTGCGCCATGTCGGGCGCCTTCCCGGCGGCGACCATCTTCTTGACCTTGGCGTCGACGTCGTTCCAGGAGTAGACGCTGACCTCGACCTTGACCCCGGAGTGCTGGGCCTCGTACGCCTCGACGACGCCGTCCCAGTACTTCTTGGAGCTGTTGGCGGCGGAGTCGCCGTAGTCGGCGGCGACGAGTCTCAAGGTCACGCCGGACGACCCCGTGGTCCCGCAGCCCCCCAGGAGCACTGTCATGCCCATGGCAACCGCAACCGCAATCGTTCCTGCCGTACCCCGACGCACCCTCAACGCCCCAACCCTGCTGTCTGACCGTTCAATATGTGGACACATAAGGTCTACACCACGTGAGTGGACTAGACCTCTCCCGGGTCCGAGGGCCACACTAGGGCCGTGGTGAGACATGTCATCGCCCTGGACGTGGGCGGTACCGGGATGAAGGCCGCCCTCGTCGGCGACGACGGCGCACTGCTCCACCGCGCCCGCCGCGCCACCGGCCGCGAGCGCGGACCGGACGCGGTGGTCGCGACGATCCTCGACTTCGCCGCCGAGCTGCACGCGTACGGCGCCGAGCACTACGGCACACCCGCGCGCGCCGCCGGCATCGCCGTCCCCGGCATCGTCGACGAGGAGCGGGGCATCGCCGCCTACGCGGCCAACCTCGGCTGGCGGGACGTACCCCTGCGCGCCCTGCTCACCGAGCGCCTCGGCATCCCCGTCGCCCTCGGCCACGACGTGCGCACCGGCGGCCTCGCCGAGGGCCGGATCGGCGCGGGCAAGGGCGCCGACCGGTTCCTGTTCGTGCCGCTCGGCACCGGGATCGCCGGCGCCATCGGCATCGACGGCCGGGTGGAGGCGGGCGCGCACGGCTTCGCGGGCGAGATCGGCCACATCGTCGTACGGCCGTCCGGCGCGCCCTGCCCCTGCGGGCAGCACGGCTGTCTGGAGCGGTACGCCTCCGCGTCCGCCGTCAGCGAGGCCTGGGCGGCGGCCTGCGGGGACCCGGAGGCGGACGCGGCGGACTGCGCGAAAGCGGTTGCGTCCGGTGACCCGAACGCCGTCCGGGTCTGGCAGCAGGCGGTGGACGCGCTCGCCGACGGCCTGGTCACCGCACTCACCCTGCTGGACCCGCGCACGCTGATCATCGGTGGCGGTCTCGCCGAGTCGGGGGAAGTGTTGTTCTCGCCGCTGCGCGACGCCGTCCGGCGCCGGGTCACCTTCCAGAAACTCCCGGCCATCGTCCCCGCCGCCCTCGGCGACACGGCGGGCTGCCTGGGCGCGGGGCTGCTCGCGCAGGACCTGCTGACGGCCACCATCCCTACGACTCCGGAGGTAAGCACCTGATGGCAACCAAGCGGGACAGCGACCCGTCAGGGGCGCGGGGCGGTATTGATATGCGGCTCCGCCGCGATGGGGGTCCCCCCTGTCCGAGCGAAGCCGAGAACTTGGGGGAGCGACCAGCCACGACGAACCCGCAGGTGCTCACCGGCGCAAACGTGGTGCTTCCTACGGGAACGGTGAAGAACGGCCGGCTGGTCGTGGACGGCAAGCGCATCGCCGGCACGGCCCCAGCCAACGCCGAGGTGATCGACCTCACCGGCTGCTGGCTGGTGCCCGGCTTCGTCGACATCCACAACCACGGCGGCGGCGGAGCCTCCTTCTCCGGCACCCCGGACGACATCCTCAAGGCCATCCGCACCCACCGCGCCCACGGCACCACCACCCTCGTCGCCTCCACCGTCACCGACGAGATGGATCTGCTGGCGACACAGGCCGGACTGCTGAGCGAGCTGGCCGAGCAGGGGGAGATCGCCGGCATCCACTTCGAGGGGCCGTTCATCTCCCCGTGCCGCAAGGGCGCGCACTCCGAGGCGCTGCTGCGCGACCCGGACCCGGCCGAGGTCCGCAAGCTGATCGACGCCGCGCGCGGCAGGGCGACGATGGTCACCCTGGCCACCGAGCTGCCGGGCGGCATCGACTCCGTACGGCTGCTCGCCGAGCACGGCGTGATCGCGGCGATCGGGCACACGGACGCGACGTACGAGCAGACGGTGGAGGCGATCGACGCGGGCGCCACGGTCGCCACCCACCTCTTCAACGCGATGCCCCCGCTGGGCCACCGCTCCCCCGGCCCGATCACGGCCCTGCTGGAGGACGAGCGGGTCACGGTGGAGCTGATCAACGACGGTACGCATCTGCACCCGGCCGCGCTGGAGCTGGCGTTCCATCACGCGGGCGCGGACCGGGTCGCGTTCATCACGGACGCGATGGACGCGGCCGGCATCGGCGACGGCCGCTACATGCTCGGCCCGCTGGAGGTCGAGGTCAGCGAGGGGGTCGCCCGGCTGGTGGAGGGCGGTTCGATCGCGGGCTCCACGCTGACCCTGGACCGGGCGTTCAAGCGGGCGGTGACCGTCGACCGGCTGTCGGTCGAGGACGCGGTGACGGCCCTGTCCGTCAACCCGGCCCGCCTGCTCGGCCTGTCCGACCGCATCGGCTCGCTGGAGCCCGGCAAGGACGCCGATCTCGTCATACTCGACGCGGACTTCGATCTGAAGGGGGTCATGCGGCGCGGCGAGTGGGTCGTAGCGCCCCAACTGGCCTGATCCGTCCCACTTCTCCGGTGACGGTGGCCTGCCCGTGACTGGGCCGGCCGCCGTCTCTTTGGCATGATCGTGCCCCCGGAAACCGAAGCCAGGCGCAGGAACATCGAGGGAGGTCGGCCCGGGTGATCCTCACGGTCACGCTGAACACCGCTCTCGACATCACGTACCGCGTACGGTCGCTGCGGCCGCACGCCTCGCACCGGGTCGCGGAGGTCGTCGAGCGGCCGGGCGGCAAGGGCGTCAACGTGGCCCGGGTGCTGGCCGCGCTGGGGCACGAGGTGACGGTGACGGGCTTCGCGGGCGGCGCGACCGGCCGGGAGGTACGCGCCCACCTCACCGGCATCCCCCTGCTGACGGACGCTCTGCTCCCCGTCGCCGGCGCGACCCGGCGCACGATCGCCGTCGTGGACGAACTGTCCGGCGACACCACCCAGCTGAACGAGCCGGGCCCGCAGATCGAGCCGGCCGCGTGGGGCGCCTTCCTGGACCGTTACGAGGAACTGCTGCCCGGTGTCTCGGCGGTGGCCCTGTGCGGCAGCCTGCCCCCGGGTGTACCGGTGGGCGCGTACGCGAACCTCGTGCGCGCCGCCCGCGCGCAGGATGTCCCCGTCCTGCTGGACACCAGCGGCGAACCGCTGCGCCGCGGGGTCGCCGCCCGCCCGGACCTCATCAAGCCGAACGCCGACGAACTGGCCGAACTGACCGGCTCCCACGAGCCGCTGCGCGCCACCCAGGACGCCCGGAGGCGCGGCGCCCACGCGGTCGTCGCCTCGCTGGGTGCGCAGGGCCTGCTCGCGGTCACCCCCGAGGGCCGCTGGCGGGCAGCCCCGCCCGCCCCGGTCCACGGCAACCCGACCGGCGCGGGCGACTCGGCCGTCGCCGCCCTGCTGTCGGGCCTGGTGGAACACCTCCCCTGGCCGGACCGGCTCGCCCGCGCGGTGGCCTTGTCGGCGGCCACCGTACGGGCCCCGGCGGCGGGCGAGTTCGACCGGGCGGCGTACGAGGAGCTGCTGGGGCGGGTGACGGTGAGCGGCGGGGTCGGTGTGGCCTAGCCGTTGCGCGTGTGCTGGCCCTGCTGGAGCCAAAGCTGGTCGATCAGCGCGTTGCACTTGTCACCGGGCTGGCAGGAGATGGAGATCGTGTTGGCGCCCTTGTTGAGGGTGGGCCACACGTAGGTCGTCGTCCAGCCGTTGACGAGGTCGCCGTCCTTGGCGTGCGCGTAGTTCTTCAGCGGCAGCCCCGTGGCGAACGGCTTGCCATTGATGCTGACCGTCATCTGCTGGTCCTGGCCGGGCACGCTGAAGTGAGCGAACAGGGTGTAGATGCCGTCCGAGGGGACGTTGTTGACGGTCCAGGTGATCGAGGCGCCGACCTGGTTCAGCCCGCCCACATAGGAACCGTCGGAGGTCTGGGCGCCCTTGACGTCCGAGGCCTTCGCCGCACCGCCCGCCAGCTGGAGGGCACCCGCGTCGGTCTTCAACTGCCCGCTCGCCGCCGAGGCGCTCCCCGACGGGCTCGGCTGGGTGCTCTGCGACTGGGTCGGGGCGTTGCTGGCCTGGTTGCCCGCCTTGTTCTCGTCCGAGTTGCCGTTCAGCATCGCCACGCTGATGCCGATGACGACCGCCGCGACGACCGCGATCGCACCGATCAGCAGGCCCTTGGTGTTGGGGCCGCGCCGGGCGGGCGGGGGCGGGACCGGCTGACGGCTCGTCGGGGCGCCGCCGGGGAGGGTCTCGGGGGCCTGGTAGTGGGCGCTGGGCTGGCCGTAGCCGCCCTGCTGGTGGGGCACGCCCTGGCCGTACGTGGGCTGTTGGCCGTACGGGGCCTGCTGGCCGTACTGGCGCTCGCCGACGGCACGCACCCTGCTGACCGAGTTCGGGTAGCCGTAACCGCCGGACGGCGGCTGGGCTCCTCTGGCCTGGCCGTCGGCGTACAGATAGCCGAACGGGTCGTCGTCCTCGGGCGTGCTCGCGCCGTTGTCGCCGGGCGTCATCGCTCGTGTACTCCTCAGCAGGTGCGGGCGGATGCGAATAAGGGTGTGGAGTAGCGAGCCTACCCGCTCCGGCTGAGCCAAACAGGTCACTCGGCCTGCATCAACTCGCTGACCTGCGGCTCATCCCGCGCGCCGGTGCTGTTTGGGACGAGATCGTTTCTCTACGTACATCCGCTCGTCGGCAGACTTCAACACTTCGTCCGCAGTCATGCCGCAGTGTGCCCACCCGATGCCGAAGCTTGCGCCCACCCGCACGGCCCGGCCCTCGGCCCGGATCGGCTGGATGATCTCGTTGCGCAGCCGTACGGCGAGGTCCTGGGCGTCGGCCCGGCCGAGGCCGTCGGCGAGGATGACGAACTCGTCGCCGCCGAGGCGGGCGACCGTGTCGCCGTCCCGGACCCCGCGCGACAGGCGCCGGGCCACCTCGATCAGGACCGCGTCGCCCGCGTTGTGCCCGAACCGGTCGTTGATCGACTTGAAGCCGTCGAGGTCGCAGAAGAGCACCGCGAGGCCCTTGGTGCCGTCGTCGCGGCCCTCCTCGGGGGCGGCGGTGTGCACATGGTGGTCGAAGGCGTCGTACCCCTCCGTGCCCGGCCGGAAGTCGAAGCCGTGGCCGGCGGGGCTGTCGAAGACCGGGTGGCCGTAAGCCGCGTCGAGGGAGTCCAGGGCGCCGGGCTCGGCGGGGCGCCGGCACAGCCGGGCCGACAGGCGGGAGCGCAACTCGGCGGAGTTCGGCAGGCCGGTGAGCGAGTCGTGGGAGGCGCGGTGGGCGAGTTGCAGCTCGCGGCGCTTGCGCTCCTCTATGTCCTCGACGTGGGTGAGCAGGAAGCGGGGGCCGTCGGCGGCGTCCGCGACGACCGAGTTGCGCAGCGAGACCCAGACGTACGTGCCGTCCCGGCGGCCCAGGCGCAGCTCGGCCCGGCCCCCCTCGGCGGACGTACGCAGCAGGGTGCCGATGTCCTCGGGGTGGACGAGGTCGGAGAAGGAGTAGCGGCGCATCGCGGAGGCGGGGCGGCCGAGGAGGCGGCACAGGGCGTCGTTCGTCCGCAGGATCCGGCCGTGCTGGTCGCCGCCCATCTCGGCGATGGCCATGCCGGAGGGGGCGTACTCGAAGGCCTGCCGGAAGGATTCCTCGCTGGCGCGCAGGGCCTGCTGCTCGCGCTCCAGACGGACCAGGGCGCGCTGCATGTTGGCGCGCAGGCGGGCGTTGCTGATCGCGATGGCGGCCTGGAAGGCGTACATCTGCAGGGCCTCGCGGCCCCACGCGCCCGGCAGGCGGCCGTTGCGTGGCCGGTCGACGGAGATCACGCCGACGAGCTCGCCGCAGGAGCCGCCCTGCACGCCCGGGGTGTACATGGGCGCGAAGAGGCGGTCCGACGGGTGCCACTCGTCCTCGAAGCGGGGCGCGGGCCCGTCCGTGTACCACTGGGGGACGTCGTCGTCGTCCAGCACCCAGCCCTCGGTGTGCGGGATGAAGACCAGGTCGCCCCAGTGCTCGCCCATGTTCAGCCGCCGGTCCCAGGACTCGCGGGAGCCGACCCGGCCGGTGATCAGGGCCTCGGCGGCGGAGTTGCCGGAGAACGCGGCGACGACGAGGTCGCCGTCCTGGCGGACGAGGTTCACGCACGCCATCTCGTACCCGAGGGCCTGTACGGCGCCGTCGGCCACGGACTGCAGGGTGTCCGCGAGGCTGCGTGCCGTGTTCATGTCGGCCATGACCTGGTGCAGCTGCCGCAGGGAGGCAAGGCGGACATACGGCTCCGACTCGGTCTCCATGCTCGCCCTCCCCCGCGACCTCGCAGCGAATCAAGGGTTCTCTCAGCTTCCGCCAGCTTCCCAGCCACTGAATCACAGCGCGCTGCCCGCTCGGTACACAGGGTCAACAATTCTTGCCCCTTGTGACTCAAGTCACAGGGGAACATGAACAATTGAGTGGAGTTTCTGCATTTCACACGTGCGTTTACTGAACGCAAGCTTTGTGAGCGTGCGCACAATTGGTCCATTGGACCTAGGACCCGGCTCGGGCGGAGGCCCGATGCGGGGCGCGCAGGGCGGAGATTAGCGTTTCGGGCGTGCTGAAGACTGCCTCCCCCACCGCCCTCACCGCTTCCGGGCATGCTGAGGGGGTGAGCAACGACGAGTTCCGGGCCGCGATGTCCCGGCTGGCCGCGGGCGTGGTCCTGGTGACCGCGCAGGAACCGCCGCTCGACCCGGACGACCCGGACGCGCCGGGCGGGGAGGACGTCGGCATGACCGCCACCGCCTTCCTGTCGGTCTCGCTCGACCCGCCGCTGGTCCTCGTCAGCCTGCGCGAGGGCTCCCGCATGGACGACCTGCTGGCCGAACAGCCCCTGTGGGCGGTCTCGGTCCTCGCCGAGAGCCAGCGCCATGTCGCCGGCCGCTTCGCGATGAAGGGCCGCATCAGCGACCGTCTGCTCTTCGAGGACATCCCCTACGTCCGCGGCGAGGTGAGCGGCGCACCCCTGGTCGGCGGCGCGCTGGCCACCCTGGAGTGCCGCACCGAGCAACGCGTACCGGCCGGCGACCACACCCTGGTCATCGGCCGCGTCCTCACCGCGCGCGTGCCCAGCGCCGAGGGCGGGCCCCTGTTGTACTTCCGGGGGCGGTACCGGCAGGTGGGCTGAGCACCGGCACCACGCCCGAGAGGTCCGCTACGCCGGCTCGATGCTCAGCTCCGCCAGGCGGGCCGGGTCGGTCACGATGTCGATCGTGGCGATGCGGTCGGCGACGAAGGTGAAGGTCAGGACGCGTTCCAGGCGGCCCTCGGCGTACCGGACCAGGCCCGTGGCGCCGTCCACCAGAACCGGGCGGGACGTGGCGGCCAGGTGGGCGAAGTTCTTCGCGCCGGAGGCGACCCCCCGCGCCCCGATGGTCGTACCGGCCTCGCCGCGGGCCAGCACGTCCGGGTCGAGGACGGCGAGCAGGCCGTCGAAGTCGCCGTCCCGTGCCGCCGCCAGGAAGGCGTCGACCACCGCCCGCTGCCGTACCAGGTCGGTCTCCGGCGCGTCCGCGCCCCGCACCCGCCGCCGCCCCCGGCTGGCCAGCTGCCGCGCCGCCGCCGGGGTGCGCCCGAGGATCCCGCCGACCTCCTCGAACGGCACCCCGAACAGGTCGTGCAGCACGAACGCCAGCCGCTCGGCCGGGGTGAGCTGGTCGAGGACGACGAGCAGGGCCGTGCCGACCGAGTCGGCGAGCAGGGCGTCCTGCGCGGGGTCCGGCCCGGCGGAGACCGCCGGCTGCCAGGTGTCCAGGGGCTGTTCGCCCCGGGTGCGGCGGGAGCGGAGCATGTCGAGGCAGACCCGGCCGACGACGGTCGTCAGCCAGCCCCCGAGGTTGTCCACCGCGCTCGTGTCGGACCGGTTCAGCCGGAACCAGGCCTCCTGCACGGCGTCCTCGGCCTCCGCGGCCGAGCCCAGCATCCGGTAGGCGACGGCCCGCAGATGCCCCCGGTACGCCTCGAACCGCTCGGCGAGGACGTCGTCGTGGCCGTGGGGGTGGTCGCGGTGCTGGTCGGGGTGCGTGTCGTGCTCGTTCATCGGTGCTCCGGCCTCTCGGTCGCCGTACGTCGGTGTCGGTGTCTCCACGACACCGACGTACGGCGTCCCGGAAGTGTGACGGGCGGCCCGCTCTCCGCCCTGCGCGGCCTACTGCCAGTCGCGCCCGGAGCGGCCGCGCTTGGTGTCGGAGCGCTGCTTCTTCTCCCGCAGCCGGCGTTCGTTGATGCCGCGCGGGATACGGGTGGGCCTGCGGGGCCTGGGCGGGGGCGCGCTGGCCTCCGCGAGGAGCGCGGCGAGGCGTACGGCGGCGGCCTCGCGGTTGCGCCACTGGGAACGGTGCTCGGAGGAACGGACGGTGACGACTCCGTCGACGAGCCGGCCGGCCAGCCGCTGCAACGCCCGTTCCTTCCACACCGGCGGGAGCGCCTCGGTGCGGGCCAGGTCGAAGCGCAGCTCCACCTGCGAGTCACTGGTGTTGACGTGCTGTCCGCCGGGCCCCGACGAGCGGGAGAAACGCCACATCAGCTCGGCCTCGGGCAGCGAGACGGAGCCACGGATGACGTAGGGACCGGACATGTCCACCATGGTCGCGCGGGTGACCGGTCCACGTCACTCGAAATAACCCGGGTAAAGAAAGTAAAGGAAGCCGGAACCTTCCCGGGGTCGCTGGGCGTTCTTAGGGATGGCTGTAGGTTTTCCGCCGTACCGAACCAAGGGAAGGGACTCCCAGAATGGCTGTAAGCCTGTCCAAGGGTGGCAACGTCTCGCTCACCAAGGAGGCTCCGGGCCTGACCGCCGTCACCGTGGGCCTCGGCTGGGACGTCCGCACCACCACCGGCACGGACTTCGACCTGGACGCCTCCGCCATCGCGGTCAACGCGCAGGGCAAGGTCTACTCGGACGCCCACTTCGTCTTCTTCAACAACAAGCAGACGCCGGACAACACCATCGTCCACACCGGTGACAACCGCACCGGCCAGGGCGAGGGCGACGACGAGGCGATCAACGTCAACCTGGCCGCCCTCCCGGCCGACATCGACAAGGTCGTCTTCCCGGTCTCCATCTACGACGCCGAGAACCGCGGCCAGAACTTCGGCCAGGTCCGCAACGCCTACATCCGCATCGTGAACCAGGCCGGCGGCGCCGAGATCGCCCGCTACGACCTCTCGGAGGACGCCGCGACCGAGACCGCGATGGTCTTCGGCGAGCTGTACCGCAACGGCGCGGAGTGGAAGTTCCGCGCGGTCGGCCAGGGTTACGCCTCGGGCCTGGTCGGTATCGCCCAGGACTTCGGCGTCAACGTCTGACAGTCCGCCGCGCTGAGCGCGGAACCCCGGGTGGCGGCCGGCCACGGCCCGCTGCCCGGGGCTTTTGCCGTCCTGGACGGAAAACTGCCCTGGACAGAAGACCGTCCTGGACGGAAAAAGGCGAAGACGTGTGCCGTCCCCGGCGATACGTTGCCCGCCCCGGTGCCGGTCGTTCAGGCGTGGGACGGTTTGCCGTCGCCGTACAGCCAGTCCTTCCAGATCTCGGTGAAGTCCTGGTCCGGGAACCGTTTCTCCACGTAGGCGGTGAAGTCGGCGGTGTCGGCGTAGCCGTAGCGGTGGTCGGCGGGCCAGCTGCGCAGGAAGGCGAAGAAGGCCTTGTCGCCGATCTTCTGGCGGATCTTGTGCAGGACCATCGCGCCGCGCTCGTAGACGGGGCTGTCGGAGATGTGGGCGGCGCCGGACGGCTTCGCGGGCGGGTAGGCCCAGATCGAGTCGTCGTCTCCGTCGTAGAGGTCGGTGAAGATCTTCTGGGCGCTGTCACCGCCGTGGTCCTCCTGCCACAGCCACTGGGCGTAGGTGGCGAAGCCCTCGTTGAGCCACATGTCCTGCCAGGACTTGGGGGTGACGCAGTTGCCGTACCACTGGTGGGAGAGTTCGTGCACGACCGTGCCGACGTCCGGGGCGCCGGGAAAGGTGGGCCGGTCCTGGGTCTCCAGGGCGTACCCGGAGGAGCCCGGCGCGGCGACGATCGCACCGGCGGAGGAGAAGGGGAACGGGCCGAAGACGCCCTCCTCCCACTTGATGATGTCGGGCAGCTGGGCCAGCACGTCCGCACTGTCCTTCGCCACGTCCGGGTCGACGGCGGTGAGGATCGGCAGCCCGTGCGGGCCGGTGGTGCGGGCGAGGGTGAAGTGGCCGATGGCGACCGTGGTCACGTAGCTCGCCATCGGCTGGGCGGTGTGCCAGTGGAAGGTCGTCCGGCCGCCGTGGGTGCTCTGCCCGGTCAGCACGCCGTTGGAGACGGCCTGGAGGCCCTGGGGGACGGTGACGGTGATGTCGTAGGTCGCCTTGTCGGAGGGGTGGTGATTGCCCGGGTACCACGCCATCGAGCCGACCGGTTCGCCGAGCCCGAGCGCGCCGTCGGCGGTGGGCAGCCAGCCCTCCTTGGAGCCGTCGGGGTCGGTGAGGGTGTGCGGGACGCCCGAGTAGCGGACGGTCGTGCGGAACGTCTCGCCCGCGTTCAGGTCGTCGTGCGGGCGGACGGTCAGCTCCTGCCCGGCCCGGCTGAACAGCGCGTCCTTGCCCTCGACGGTGACCGCGTCGACGTGCAGCCCGTCGAGGTCGAGGTCGAAGGCGGACAGGTCCTGGGTGGCGCGGGCGGTGATCACCGCCGTACCGGTGAGCCGGTGGCCGGACGGGGTGTAGTCGAGGGTGAGGGCGTAGTGCTCCACGTGATAGCCACCGTTGCCGGCCTTCGGGAAGTACGGGTCGTGTACGCCGGAGCCGCCCGGGGTGCCGTGCACACCGCCGTCGCACGCCGTGCCGGTGAGGGCGAGGCTGAACGTGAGCAGGGCCGCGATGGTCGGGGCGGCCACGGCGAGGCGTACGGATCGGGGCACGAGGGCGATCCTAGGGGGCGCCGGTCTTACTTATGGGGAGCCGAAATCAAGAGTTAGGGGGGCCGGGATCAAGAGTTGCGGGCCCCCCGTATCAAGAGTCTCGGGGGTCGGGATCAAGAGTCTCGGGGGTCGGGATCGAGAGTTATGGGGCCCGGAATCCAGAGGCGCGCTGGGACTCTCCGCGCCTCGTGACACCATCGGTGCGTGCTCGACATCGGCTACGCCCTCTCCAACCGCTTCCCCGACCCGCCGCAGACCGACTACCGTCGCGCGGACGTCCACGCGCTGCGCCACGACCTGTTCTGCGGCGACGTCTACCTCGCGGACACCAAGACCGACCGGGAGCTGTCCACAGCCTGGGGATGGGTGCCGGTGTTGGACTTCGCGTGGGCGCTGTGCGACATCGTGGAGCAGCTGGACCGGGATCCGATGGGCTCGCGCGCCGCCCGGCCGCAGCAGGCGGAGCTGGACTTCACCGAGTCCACCGACCGGATGCTGTTCGAGCGCCGCTTCGGCTGGGTGGACGTCGAGGCCGACTGGATGCCGGCCGAGGAGGCGCCGCTCACCTTCTCGCACACCGAACTGCGCCGCGAGGCCCGCGACTTCCTGCACGATCTGATCGCCGACCTCACCGACCTCCACGAGGACCTGGCGGAGAACCCGGCGATCTGGACCCTCCAGGCCCGCTTCCCCCGCGTGCCCTGACCTCGAAAGCCGGCTGTCAGTCCGCCACTCTGATCCCCAGCTCCACGGCCAGCACCGGTGCCAGATCCAGCAGTTGCCCGGTGCTGATCACCGCCCCGGACAGCCGGTCCAGGCCGCGGACGATCTCCAGCGGAGCGGCGCCACGCAGGTCGACGTCCTTCAGCGTCGCGCTGCCGAAGTCGGCTCCCTTCAGCGCGCAGTCGACGAACTCCACCCGCTCCAGGCTCGCGCCCGCGAAGTCCGGCTCGACCAGGACGCAGGACTCGAAGACGACGTCCTTGAGTCTGGCCTCGCGCAGATTGAGATAGTCGATCTTGCCGCCGCGGATCACGACCCGCTCCAGCACTGCGCCGTGCAGCTGGGTGCCGCCGAGGCGCGCGTCGATCAGCTCGACATCCCGGAACGTGGACTCGGCGAGATGCGTGCCGACCCCGCGCGGACCGGTCAGCACCGAGTCCAGCACTCTGGCCCGGCCCAGCGCCGTACCGTCCAGTCCGCAGGCCGTCAGCGCGCAGTCCATGAACCGGGCGCCCGTGCCGTCCTGCCCGCTCAGGTCCGCGTCCCGGAACTCCAGCCCGTCGTAGTCCCCGTCCGGCTCCAGCTCGCCCTCGGCCCACGGGGTCAGCGGCGGCAGCCGCAGCTCCGGCCGCCGCGCGCCCTTCACCCGGCTCCCTTGGCTCCCGCTCGCCCGGCTCCCGCCCTCACCCGTCGCTCTCCTCGCCATGCCCCCCATGCTGCACCCCGCCACTGACAATCGCCCTGACCAGGGAAAACACCCAGAAGACCGGCCCGGATGCGATACGCCCCGATTCATGGTCTTCTGACGGGGTGAGTATCGGCCGAACGGGTGAAGCAGGGGCTCCCGGGACGGCCCCGGACGGCGGAGCCGACGCGCACCGCTGGTGGGCCCTGGTCGTCATCGCGCTCGCCCAGCTGATGGTGGTCCTGGACGCGACGATCGTGAACATCGCGCTCCCCTCAGCCCAGCACGCCCTGCACATCTCCGACGGCAACCGGCAGTGGGTGATCACCGCCTACTCCCTCGGCTTCGGCGGGCTGCTCCTGCTCGGCGGCCGGATCGCCGACCTCGTCGGCCGTAAACGCACCTTCGTCATCGGGCTCGTCGGCTTCGCCGCCGTCTCCGCGCTCGGCGGCGCCTCCACCAGCTCCGGCATGCTCTTCGGCGCCCGCGCGCTCCAGGGCGTCTGCGCCGCCGTCCTCGCGCCCTCCGCACTGTCCCTGCTGACCACGACGTTCACCGGCCCGCGCGAACGCGGCAAGGCCTTCGGGGTGTACGGCGCGCTCGCGGGCAGCGGTTCGGCGATCGGGTTCATCGTGGGCGGAGTGCTCACCGAGTACCTGAACTGGCGCTGGTGCCTGTACGTCAACGTCCCCATCGCCGTCGTCGCGGTCCTGGGCGCCGTCACCCTTCTCCACGACCGCCCCGGCCACCGCGAGGCCCGCCTCGACATCCCCGGCGTGCTGCTGGGCTGCGGCGGGCTGGTGGCGATCGTCTACGGATGCAGCGAGGCGCAGCCGCGCGGCTGGACCGCCCCCCTGGTCCTGTCCCTCCTCGCAGCCGGAATCCTCCTGCTCACACTCTTCATCTTCTGGCAGACAAAGGCGCCGAGCCCCCTGCTCCCCCTGCACATCCTGCGCGACCGCACCCGCGCGGGCTGCTTCCTGACGATGATGCTCGCGGTCGTCGGCATGTTCGGCCTGTTCCTGTTCATGACCTACTACCTCCAGGTCATCCTCGGCTACTCGCCCCTCAAGGCGGGCCTCGCCTTCCTCCCCCTGACCGCCGCGATCGTCACCGCCTCCACCCAGATCTCCGCACGCCTGCTGCACCACGTGCCGCCCCGCACCCTCATGGTCCCGGGCACCCTGCTGGCCAGCTCCGGCCTCCTTCTGCTGACCCGGATGACCCCCCACTCCTCCTACGCCGGCGAAATCCTGCCCGCGCTGCTCCTGATGGGCCTGGGTATGGGCCTGACCTTCATGCCGATCTTCGCCACGGCGACGGCAGGCGTGGCCCCACGCGACTCGGGGGTCACCTCCGCGACGGTGAACACCTGCCAGCAGGTGGGTGGTTCGATCGGTACGGCCCTGCTCAACACCATCGCCACCAGCAGCGCCGCCGCCTACATCACCGCCCACCTGCACAGCCCCGCGGCAAAGCCCACGGTGGTCCCGGCGGGCGTGGTCCACGGCTACACGGTCGCGATCTGGGTGGCAGCCGGGGTGATGCTCCTGGCCGCCCTGACCGCCGCCGTGCTGGTCACGGCGAAGGCCCCGAAGCACGCGGCACGGACGGGGACACCGGCGCGGGAGTCGGTGCGCTGAGCTCGGCTGCCGTCGGCCCTAATCCCACACCACGGACCACACAGCCGCACCGTGCGGTACGTCCGGGATGTCCTGGTAGTCGTCCACCAGATCCGGGATCACCCCACTGGCCTCGAACCCTTCGATCCACGCGGCGCAGGTGGCCTCGTCCGCCGTGGCGCAGATGGCGATGGCCTCTGCGGTGAGTTCCTCCATCTCCAGTGTCTCCGGGTGCAGTTGAACCCGCACCCACGCAACGCCCGCGCGCTGCTCGATGACGCGCAGGCGTTCGGCCAGATCCGCGAGAGGAGGACGGCCGTAGCCCCACTGGTTCGGTGCGATGCATCCCTCGTCGTCGTTGCCGGCGAAGAACTCGTCCAGGGTGAGCAAAGGCATCACGCCTTCGTCTCCGGCCCGGTTGATCACTTGCTCAACGGAGATCACGGCCAGGGATCCTCGCACACGGAGGTGCCTGCGCATGCAGCCAGTGCAGTGCCGTACCCGGTGAGCTCTTCCAGCGTTGCCGCTCCCGCGATTCGGTGAAGTCGGCGAAGTCGTCCCCGATGGTTTCGCGCGCCTGCCCCCGTCCGTGGGCGGTGGTGGTGCTGCCGGCATGGCGTGGTTGATCGGTTTCTCCATGCTGTGCAGGAGACCGGTGTGTCCCTTGCTGACGCCGACATCACGGTGGGCACCTCTGCGGGGGCGACGGCCGCGACGCTGCTGCGCCGGGCAGGGAAAGGCTGCTTGAAGGAGGCGTACCGGAAGCTGACCACGCCCGGACAGAGGACGGGATACCCCTGACCACGGCGCTGCGGGCCTCAAGCGCCGTCCCGGGGGTGTGGCCCGTGGTCGAGGCCGCAGGGGAGCAGTACGTCGATGCGGGCGTGGCCAGCGCGACCCACTGCGACCTCGTCGACGATGTGCGCCGTGTGGTCGTCCTGCGGCCGACGCCCAACCTCCAGGGACCGATCGCACGGGAAGAGGCGGTGCTGGAGCGGGCGCTCGTCATCGAACCGGACGAAGAGTCCCGCCGTGCCTTCGGCGACAACTCCATGGATCCCGCAACGCGCGAGGACGCAGCCGTGGCGGG
Source organism: Streptomyces camelliae (assembly GCF_027625935.1). Lineage (NCBI taxonomy): Bacteria > Bacillati > Actinomycetota > Actinomycetes > Kitasatosporales > Streptomycetaceae > Streptomyces > Streptomyces camelliae. The sequence continues at coordinate 5,043,044 of NZ_CP115300.1, read as the reverse complement.
CCACCGCCAGGGACAGGCGCAGGCGCACCGTGTCAAGGCCTACTGGAGCGCGTGACGGCGAGCTCCGCGGCGGCCGAACATCCCGCACGCAAGGCGCCCGGTGGGGGCCGGCCCGCGCCTACTCCTGCGCCCCCAGCTCGGCCAGCGCCCCCTCCGTCAGCCGGTACACCGTCCACTCGTCCTGCGGGCGGGCGCCCAGGGACTCGTAGAAGCCGATCGCGGGCGCGTTCCAGTTCAGCACCGACCACTCCAGGCGGCCGTAGCCTCGCTCCACGCAGATCCGCGCCAGCTCGGCCAGCAGGGCGCGGCCGTGGCCGGCGCCGCGGGCGGCCGGGCGGACGTACAGGTCCTCCAGGTAGATGCCGTGCACCCCGCGCCAGGTGGAGAAGTTCAGGAACCACAGCGCGAAGCCGACCGGCTCGCCGCTCCCGTCGTCCACCGCCATGTGCGCGAACGCGGCCGGCCGCTCCCCGAACAGCGCCTCCCGCAGCTGCTCCTCACTCGCCCGCGCCTCCTCCAACGCCTTCTCGTACTCGGCGAGTTCACGGATCAGGGCGTGGATGACGGGGACGTCGGCGGGGGTCGCGGCGCGAATCATGAGCCGAGGCTAACCCGGCGGCGCTCAGTGCCGCCCCGCCACCCGGTCCGCGAGCTTCGCCAACCGCGAGGACTCCGCACCGGGCCGGAGGCGTTCGCGTTCGTCGGCGGCCCGGTACGTGGCGTACATGCCGTGGACGCCCAGCCAGCGGAAGGGTTCCGGTTCCCACTTGCGGACCTTGTGCTGCACCCAGGGCAGGTCCGTGAGGTCGGTGCGGCCGGCCTGACCGGAGTCCTGCTGGACCAGGTCGCGCAGGGTGCGGGCGGCCAGGTTGGTCGTCGCGACGCCGGAGCCCACGTAGCCGCCCGCCCAGCCGAGGCCCGTCGAGCGGTCCAGCGACACCGTCGCGCACCAGTCGCGGGGGACGCCCAGGACGCCCGACCAGGCATGCTGCACCCGTACCCCGGTCAGGGACGGGAAGAAGCGGGTCAGGATCTCCGTCAACGCCTCTGTCGTCGCCTGCTGGGTGCGGCCGTCGTTGTCCGTGCGCGAGCCGAAGCGGTACGGGATTCCGCGCCCGCCCAGTGCGATCCGGCCGTCGGCCGTGCGCTGCGCGTACATGTACGCGTGCGCCATGTCGCCCAGGGTCTCGCGGCCCTCCCAGCCGACCGCCGCCCACTGCTCCTCGGTCAGCGGCTCGGTCGCGATCATCGAGGAGTTCATGGGGAGCCAGGTGCGCTTCTGGCCCTTCAGGGACGCCGTGAAGCCCTCCGTGCAGCGCAGGATGTACGGCGCGCGGACCGTGCCGTACGGGGTCACCGCGTGCTTGGGGCGGATCTCCGTCACCGGCGTCGACTCGTGGATCGTCACCCCGAGGGCTTCGACCGCCGCGGCCAGGCCCTTCACCAGCTTCACCGGGTGCAGGCGCGCCCCGTGCGGGGTCCACGTCGAGCCGACCGCGTCCGCGACCCGGATCCGCTCGGCCGTCTCCCGGGCGCCGTACAGCTCCCGGTCCTTCTCGCCGTACGACAGCTCGTGCTCGTGGAAGGCCTTCAGCCGGGTCAACTGGGCCGGCGTGGTGGCCACTTCCAGGACTCCGCCCCGGTGGATGTCCGCCTCGATGCCCTCCGCCGCCGCCACCGCGATCACCTCGGCGACGGTGTCGTTCATGGCCTTCTGGAGGCGTACGGCGGCCTCCCGGCCGTGCAGCCGGGCGTACCGGTCGCGGCCCGCGATGCCGTTGTACAGCCAGCCGCCGTTGCGGCCCGAGGCGCCGTAGCCGCAGAACTTCTGCTCCAGGACGGTGATCCTCAAGAACGGCGCCGCCTTCTTGAGGTAGTACGCCGTCCACAGGCCTGTGTATCCGCCGCCGACGATCACGATGTCGGCCGAGGCGTCACCGGACAACGGCTCGCGCACCGCCGCCGGGAGGCCGTCGTCCGCGTACCAGAAGGAGATCCCGCCATTGACGACACCATGGCCGACTCTGCTTGCCGAGCTGCTCATGGCGGGACGTTAATCCCTCATGGCGGCCAGTGTCTCCTTCGGATTCCATGCTTTTCCGCGCCCTCTGACCAGTGGATAGCAGGCCAGCCCGATCAGCACCGAGACGAAATGACCGAGATCGGTGAAGGTCCGGCCCGCGGTCAGCGGCAGGCTGAAGATGATCAGCACCGCCAGGAGGTACGCGTACCGCCAGGGCGGCGCGATGCGGTAGGTGAGGACCGCGATGACCCCGGCCAGCGCGTAACTCACCCCGATGTCCAGGGTGTTGACCGCCGAGTGCGGGGCGATGCCGTCGCGGATCGCCTTCAGCAGGGCGCCCTCGCTGATCAGCGTCGCGAGGACGTGCGCCAGCGCGCACACCGCGAGCCAGCGGGCCGTGCCCAGCCACCGCTCGGCCGGCGCGTGGAACACCGTGTAGAGGAAGGCGTACGGGATCCATTTGCCGCTGTCGATCCACATCGCGCTCGCCACCAGCACCCGCACCGGGTTGCGCGACAGCTCGTGGATGTTGGTCGACCGCTGCCGCAGGAAGTGCTGCTCGAAGTCCGGCGACATGTGGTGCAGCGCGACGGTCGTGACGAACAGGACCACCAGCCACACATAGGTGCCGGGCGCGCTGCGGATCCACGCCCGGACTCGCTCCCGCGCCCTCCTCAGGCCCCGTCTGATTCGCATGAGCCGATTCACGCACGCCAGTATCGTCCGGTCCGTGATCGACATTCCCGCCGAACTGGCCGAGGCGCAGGCGACGTACAACGGCGCGGCGGGGCGGGCCTTCGTCGCCGCCCTGCCGGAGCTCACGGCAGACTTCCTGAACCGCTGGGGGCTGCGGCTCGACGGGCCCGCCATGAACGGTGTCAGCGCGCTGGTCCTGCCGGTCGTCCTGGCTGCCGACGGCACCCGGGCCGTGCTCAAGCTCCAGCTGCGGGACGAGGAGAACGAAGGCGAGCCGGTCGCGCTGCGGGTCTGGGACGGCGACGGGGCCGTACGGCTCCTCGACCACGACCCGGAGACCGGGACCCTGCTGCTGGAGCGGCTGGACACGTCCCGGATGCTCTCCTCGGTGGCCGACACGCACGCGGCCGTCCAGGTCATCGCCCGGCTGCTCGCCCGTCTGACCTCCTTCCCCGCGCCGCCGGGCATGCGCCGGCTCGGTGACCTCGCCGAGGCCATGCTGGAGCGGACCCCGTGGGCGCTGGAGCGCGTCCCCGATCCCGAGGCCCGCCGCATGGTCGCCGACTGCGCGGCCGCCGTGCGCGAGGTCGTCGCCGAGCCCGGGGACCGGCTGCTGCACTGGGACCTGCACTTCGAGAACGTGCTGGCCGCCGACCGCGCCGACTGGCTCGCCATCGACCCCAAGCCGCTGGCCGGCGACCCCGGCTTCGAGCTGTGGCCGGCCCTGGTCAACCGGTTCGAGGCGGCCGAGGTCGCCTGGCGCTTCGACGCGATGACCGACGTCCTGGGCCTCGACCGGGAGCGGGCCCGCGCCTGGACGCTGGGCCGGCTGCTGCAGAACGCTCTGTGGGACGTGGCGGACGGCCGGCCGGTCGAGGACCGCCGGCTGGAGATCGGGCGGCGACTGCGGGTCTAAACCCCGTCAAGTAAATCTGATCAAGGATTTACCTTTCTCTCATTGTCCCTGGTTGACATGCATCGGCAGCATTCGACTGAACATCACGACTGTCATACGGCTGTCATGGCCAGACCACTCGGTCTGTCCTCATCGCACCACCACACCAGAAGGGCACTTCCTTGCTCTCAGGGAGACACCGGGCGGCATCCACCGCCGCTCTGCTGTCCACCACGGCACTCATATCCACCGCGCTGTCCACCGGATGGCTCACCGCGACCGCCTCCGCCGCGCCGTCGGCCAACGGGGCGGCCCACGTCAAGCACCTGTGTTCCCACCCGACCACGCCGGGTCAGATGGCGTGCCTGGCCGAGGCCCGCACGGACATCGTCCGGCACCTGACGGTCAGCCCGAACACGACCCCGAACGGCTACGGCCCCTCGGACCTGCAGAGCGCCTACAACCTGCCGTCCGCCACCGCCGGCGCGGGCAAGACCGTCTTCATCGTCGACGCCTACGACGACCCGAACGCCGAGTCCGACCTGGCCGCCTACCGGTCCCAGTACAACCTCCCGGCCTGCACCACCGCCAACGGCTGCTTCCACAAGGTGAACCAGACCGGCGGCACGTCGTACCCGACCGCGGACGCGGGCTGGGCCGGCGAGATCTCGCTCGACCTCGACATGGTCAGCGCGGTCTGCCCGCAGTGCCACATCACGCTGGTCGAGGCCTCCTCGCCCAGCATGACGGACATCGGCACGGCCGAGAACGAGGCCGTCGCCCTCGGCGCCAAGTACGTCTCCAACTCCTTCGGCGGCACCGAGGACCCGAGCGAGACCACCGCCGACGTCCAGTACTTCAACCACCCCGGCGTCGCCGTCACGGTCAGCGCGGGCGACGGCGGCTACGGCGCCGAGTACCCCGCGTCCTCCCCGTACGTCACCGCGGTCGGCGGCACCTCGCTCAGCCGCACCAGCAACACCCGCGGCTGGACCGAGTCCGTGTGGTCCACCAGCAGCACCGAGGGCACCGGCTCCGGCTGCTCCGCCGACGAGGCCAAGCCGACCTGGCAGACGGACAGCGGCTGCAGCCACCGCACGGTCGCGGACGTCTCCGCGGTCGCCGACCCGGCCACCGGCGTCGCCGTCTACGACACCTACGGCGGCTCCGGCGGCTGGAACGTCTACGGCGGCACCAGCGCCTCCGCGCCCATCATCGCGGGCACCTACGCCCTCGCCGGCACCCCGTCCGCGAACAGCTACCCGTCCACGTACGCCTACGGCCACAAGTCGGCCCTGAACGACGTGACCACGGGCAGCAACGGCAGCTGCTCCCCGAGCTACCTGTGCACCGCCGGCACCGGCTACGACGGCCCGACCGGCCTCGGCACGCCCAACGGGACCGCCGCCTTCGCCGCCGGCGCGAACTCCGTCAACTCCCTCCAGCCCGGCCAGAAGCTCACCTCCGGCCAGAAGCTGAGCAGCGCGAACATCACGCTGACGATGGGCAGCGACGGCAACCTCGTCGCCTACCTGAAGACGAACGGCGCCAGCGGCAGCGGCCCGGCGATCTGGGCCAGCAACACCTCCGGCCACTCCGGCGCCTACGCCTACATGCAGACCGACGGCAACCTGGTCGTCTACTCCAGCAGCGGCACCGCCCTGTGGTCCACCCACACCTACGGCAACTCCGGCGCCTCCTTCCTGGTCCAGGACGACGGCAACCTGGTCGTCTACTCCAGCAGCGGCAGCGCCCTGTGGTCCGACGGCACCTACATGCGCTCGGCGACGATCGGCTCCGGGCAGAAGCTCAAGGGCGGCTCGTGGGTCCAGGGCAAGTACACCCGCCTGGTGATGCAGCCGGACGGCAACTTCGTCATGTACCGCAAGCGTGACGGCAAGGCGATCTGGACCAGCAACACCTACGGCCACGCCGGCGCCTACGCGTACATGCAGACCGACGGCAACCTGGTCGTCTACTCCAGCGGCGGCACCGCCCTGTGGTCCACCCACACCTACGGCAACTCCGGCGCGTACGCCCTGATGCAGAACGACGGCAACTTCGTCGTCTACAAGAGCACCGGCGGCCCCGGCAAGGGCGGCGCCCTGTGGGCGAGCGGCACCCAGTCGTACGTGCCGTGACATACCTGCTCTGAAAACACCGCTGGCCCGGGGGGAAACCCCGGGCCAGCGGCGTATGTGACGCTTAAACGTTCTGGTGCGCTGGTATTCCAGGGGACTCCTGTGACAGCTGTGCCCCCGCAATGACTGCTGATGACAACGACAACAGGTCTTCCGGGTGGGGCATGAGAACTGAACACAGAGTTCGGCGCGGTCGCCGTCGAGCCGGTCTGAAGAAGCGCACATGGGTGGCGCTGGGGGCGGTCGTCGCCGGCGGCGGCGTGGCGGTGGCGACCGTCGCCATGGCCGGTTCGCCGAACCATGGCAACGCGTCGGCCGCGCCGGGACCGATCAAGACACATGTCCACTCGCTGTCCCTCACCGGGAACAGCGCGTCGCTCAAGACGCTGGGGGCCCAGTCCACGGCTCCGTTCAGCATGGTGGGCGTCACCTGGAACGGCGCGCACGCCACACTGCGCGGCACGGTCGAGGTACGGACCCGCTCCGCCGACAGCGGCCACTGGACACCGTGGCTGAAGATGCAGCAGCCGGACGACATCCCCGACGCCGCCGAACTGAACCGTCCCGGTGTGCGCGGCGGAATGTCACCCATGTGGTCGGGGCCGTCGAACGGAATCCAGGTCCGCGCGACCGGCGCGGGCAAGGCGCTGCCCGCCGGACTGCGAGTGGACCTGGTCGACCCGGGCAAGCCCGCCACCAGCGGGACGCCGGACTCCGGCATGGCCCCGGCGGCCTACGCCATGGACGCGACCGCCACCGACAGCGCGACGCCGACGGACAGCGTGTCCCCGACGGACAGCGTCTCCCCGACCGACAGCGTCTCCCCGACCGACACCGCGACGGACTCCGCCTCACCCACGGACACCCCCACCACCACGGACACCCCCACCGCCACGGACTCCGCGTCCGGCACGCCGTCCACCGGGACCTCCGCCTCCGCATCCGCATCCGACTCCGCCTCGCCGAGCACCTCCCCGACGCCCTGGCCCAGCCAGCTCCCGTCGATGTCCGACGCGTACCCGTCCTGCACGACCTCCTCCGCCAGCCCCACCCCGTCCTCGTCGCCGACCCCACCGGACCCGATGCCGGCCGCGACCACCTCGACGGTGGCACCGCCCACCGTGGTCACCCGGGCCGGCTGGGGCGCCGACGAGTGCGCCCGGGACACCGGCTACCCCTCGTACGGCTCCGCCGTGAAGGTCATGTTCGTCCACCACACGGACACCACCAACACCTACTCCTGCACGGACTCCCCGGCGATCGTGCGCAGCCTCTACGCCGCGCACCTCAGCCAGGGCTGGCGCGACCTCGGCTACAACTTCCTCGTCGACAAGTGCGGCACGATCTTCGAGGGCCGCTTCGGCGGAATGGCGCTGCCGGTCGTGGGCGCCCAGACCTACGGGTTCAACACCAACAGCATGGGCGTGGCCGCCATCGGCACGTACACCGACCTCAGCGGCGGCGACTCCACGGCCAGCACCTTCCCCGGAGCCACGCCGAGCCAGGCGATGCTGGGCTCCATCGCCCGGATCGCAGCCTGGAAGTTCGGCATGACCGGAGTGGACCCGAGCACCGGCACCGCGACCCTGCCCGAGGGATCCTCCAACAGCTCCGGCTTCACCCTGGGCCAGAACTACAGCTTCAACGTCATCTCCGGGCACCGTAACGGCTTCGCCACCGACTGCCCCGGCAACCAGCTCTACAACGCCCTGGGCACGGTCCGCTCGTACGCCGCCGGCCCGGTCGGCGCGGTCTCCGTCACCGGGATGTCCGGCGGGGCGGCCAAGTCCGGGACGAGCTACTACACCAAGGGCGCGGCCACGGTGAGCTGGACGACCGCCACGCCGTCCGCGGTGATCTCCGGCTTCGACGTCCTGGTCGACGGCAAGGCCGTGGCGCACACCTCCGGCTCCGCCCGCTCCGCCTCGGTCTCGGTCGCCGCCGGCAGCCACACCGTCCAGGTACGCGCCACCCACGTCCGCGGCGCCACCACACTGTCCGGCCCGGTCACCCTGGTCGGTGACACCACCGCGCCCACCTTCCCGACCGCTCCCGGCGTGCAGGTGCGCACCGGCACGGTGTACTCCTCGTCGGTCCCCGTCACGGTGACGTGGAAGGCCGCCGACAACGCGGCGCTGGCCAAGGTCATGGCGACCGCGCCGGCCTCGGCCACCTTCGGCCCGACCGTGACCTCCTGGAACACCTGGGCCAAGCCCGGCGCCTCGGACCTGTTCGCCCTGAAGGCGTACGACGTGGCCGGAAACACCGGCGGCGCCTCCGTCTACCGGACGCCGAACATCATCCAGGAGACCTCCACCACCCGCACCGGCAGCTGGACCCACAAGAGCAGCACCTCCTACCTGGGCGGCTACTCCTACAGCTCCTCGTCCGCCGGGGCCTCGATCAGCTGGACCTTCACCGGACGCTCGGTGGCCTGGATCGTCTCGCGCGCCTCCACCTCGGGCCAGGCGTACATCTACGTCGACGGCACCAAGGTCTCCACGGTGGACCTGAAGTCCTCCACCACCCTCTACCGCCAGGCGATCTGGACCAAGACCTGGTCCGGCTCCGCCAAGCACACCCTGAAGATCGTCGTGGTCGGCACCTCGGGCCGCCCGACCGTCACCACCGACGGCATCGCGACCATCGGCTGACCGGCCGGCCACACCTCACCAAGGAGCCCTCTGCCCGCGAGAAGTCCGCGGACAGAGGGCTCCCGCGCGAACGCCCGGCGCCGAGCGTCTCCGCGTGGCCTCGATGCTCAGCCCTCATCGGTGACGATCCGCCCGTCCCGCATCCGGACCACCCGGTCCGCGAAGTGCCGTACGACCGCCTCGTCGTGGCAGATGAACAGGCAGCCCAGGCCCAGTTCGTCCCGGAGGTCGGAGAGCAGGTTCAGGACGCCGGCGCGCACCGACGGGTCGAGTGCCGACACCGGTTCGTCGAGGACCAGCAGCCGGGGCTCGGAGGCGAGGGCGCGGGCGATTCCCGCGCGCTGGCACTGGCCGCCGGAGAGCTCGTGCGGGCGGCGGTCGCCGTACGACGGGCCGAGACCGACGAGGTCGAGCAGCTCGGCCACCCGGGCCGGGCCGTCAGGGCCCCAGCGGCCCTGCACCTTCAGCGGCTCGGCCACCGCGTCGCGGATACGGTGACGGGGACTGAGGGAGCCGTACGGGTCCTGGAAGACGGGCTGCATGCGCGGGCGCAGGGGCCGCAGCTCGTCGTCCGACAGACCCGTCAGCTCTTGTCCCTCAAGGCGTACCCGGCCGCTGTCGGGGCGGCGCAGCTGGAGGACGGCCAGAGCTGTGGAGGACTTGCCGCAGCCCGACGGCCCGTTCAGGGCCAGGGTCTCGCCCGCGTCGAGCGAGAACGAGACACGATCGACGGCGGTGACCGTGCCGTAGCGGACGACGAGGTCGCGGACGTCGAGCAGCGGGACACTCATGCGCGGGTCGGCTCCCGGAAGACGTCGGATGCCGGGTGGGGGACGTCCGCCCAGCGGTGGCAGGAGACCAGCCGGCCCTCCACCGGCTGCGGCACCGGCTCCACGCGGTGGCAGACAGCCGCCGCGAGGGGACAGCGCGGGGCGAACGCGCAGCCCGGAGGCAGGGCGCTCGGGGTGGGCGGGGTGCCGGGGAGGACGGGCAGCCGACGGCGGCCGGGGGGCACGTACTGGGGAAGGGAGGCCAGCAGGCCCGCCGTGTACGGGGCGCGCGGGCGGGCCAGCACCTCACGTGCCGGGCCCAGTTCGGCCAGGCGTCCGGCGTAGAGGACCAGGATGCGGTCGGCGTGCTCGCGTACGACGTCCATGTCGTGGGTGACGAGGACGAGCGCGGCCCCGACCGCTGCCCGCTGCTCGCCGAGCACCCGCAGTACCTGGTCCCGGTGGCCCGCGTCCAGCGCGGTCGTCGGCTCGTCGGCGACGACGACGTCGGGCTCGTTGACCGTGGCCATCGCGATGACGGCCCGCTGCCGCATGCCGCCGGAGTACTCGTGCGGATACGCGCGCGCCCGGCGTGCGGCGTCGGGGATCCCCACCCGGTCGAGGGCGGCGACGGCGAGCGCGCGGGCCTTGCTCCGCGTCACGCGGCGCACCGACCGTACGGCGGCGGCGAGTTGATCGCCCACGGGGTGCACGGGAGAGAGGGCGGAGAGGGCGTCCTGCGGTATCAGGGAGATGCGGCGGCCGCGCTGAGCGGCCGGATCCGTCTCCCCGTGCAACCGGATGCTCCCCGTCGTCGTCGCACCTCGTGGCGTCATCCCCAGCAGCGCCCGCGCCGTCAGGGACTTGCCCGCGCCGGACTCGCCGACGAGGGCGAGCACTTCGCGTGGCCGCACGTCGAAGGACAGGCCGCGCACGGCCTCGGCTCCGGCGAAGGCGATCCGCAGATCGCGTACCGAGAGAGCCGCGTCAGCGGCCGGCGGATTCGGTGATCCGGGGGTGTTCGCGGACAGCGGCACGTTCGGCGTTCTCACAGAAGGGCTCCTTTCGTATCGCGGCGGTGGGCAGGGCGGTCAACCGGCGTGGCGCGCGGCGAAATCGGGCGAGTCGGCAGCGTGAGGAGTGGCAGAGCCTGATCCGTCCGGGCACCGCGCGCCCTGCCGACCAGGACGCCGCCGACACCGCGAGGCCCGCCAGCAGAGCCAGTGCGACCGCCGGGGCCAGCGCCGCCCACGGGGCGCGCTCCACGTACGCGCGGGATTCCTCCAGCAGCAATCCCCACTCGGGCGTGGGCGGCTGCGCACCCAGACCCAGAAAACCCAGCGAGGCCAGGGCCAGCGCGATGCCCGGCAGACGCAGGAGCGCATGGCGGGTGACCGGGGCCGCGACCGAGGGCAGGACGTGACGGGTCAGGATCCACCACCGGCTCGCTCCGATGGCCCGCTGGGCGGTCAGGAACGCCGACGCACGGACCTCCTGCACCAGGGCCGATGCATGCGCGGCGAGCGGCGGCCACGAAATCAGTGCTACGGCGAGCGCGGCGCCGCCGGTGCCGGGCCCGGCCGCGGCGGCAACCAGGATCCCGACGATCACCGGCGGCAGCGCGTTCGCGATGTCCGCCGCGCCGGCCGCGATGCCCGGCAGGAAGCCGAGCACGAGGGCGACCAGCAGGCTGAGGGCGCACACCGCTGCCGCGGTGCCCACCGTGGCGGCCGCGCCGTGACCGAGGCGGGCCAGGACGTCACGGCCCAGGCCGTCCGTGCCGAGCGGGTGGGCCCGATCCGGCGGCAGAAGCCGGGCCTTGGCGTCCACCGTGTACGGGTCGCGGAGCAGGCCCCAGCCGATGGCGGCCGACAGTACGGCGGCGAGCGTCAACGGGATCACCGGGTGAGTGCGGGCCGAGCGGGGCGCGGGCAGGGTCAGGCCGGCGTCGCGCAGGACGGGGCCGAGCAGCCGGCGCCGTACGATCGCTGCCAGAGCGCCCGCGGCAAGGCCCAGCGCCAGCAGGGCGAGCACGCACCCCTGGAGCAACGGCAGATCCTGTGACGTGGCTGCGCCGAGCGCCGTACGTCCGATACCGGGCACCGCGAACACCGTCTCCACAGCCACCGCGCCTCCCGTCAGACCGACGGCCGCCATGCCGAACTGCGGAACGAGAGGCGGAAGGACGCGCCGGAGGGCGGCCGCCGCGACCCGGGCACGACTGACTCCGGCCCCCCGCCACAGCTCCGCCCACCGCTCGTCCAGCACGGCGGGCAGCGCTTCCGCGACCAGGCGGCCCAGCAGCCCGCCCGCGGGAACGCCGAGCGCGAACGCGGGCAGCACCACGTACGCGGGACCCTGCCAGCCGGAGGTCGGCAGCCGGCCCAGCCACACCCCGCACACCAGCAAGGCGACCGTGGCCAGCAGGAACTCGGGGAGGGAGGCCAGCATCGCGGCGATCGCGCCGGCCGACTCACGCCCGCGGACGAGCACAGGTGCGACCAGCGCGCAGGCCAGCAGCACGGCCACGGCGAACGCGGCACCCATGAGCCCGAGCGAGACCCGAAGGCCGGAGACGACGGACGGAAGCACGTCCGTGCCCGACACCCACGAGGTGCCGAGGTCGCCGCGGAGCAGCCCGGAAACCCACCGTCCCAGGACTGCGAGGGGCCCCGCGTCCAGGCCGAGATCCGCTCGGATCGCGGCCAGCGCCTCCGCCGTCCCCTCCTGCTCGGCCGAGCGGGCACGCAGCACGGTCAGCGCCGGATCCCTGCCCGAGAGCCAGGGCAGCAGGCCGACGGCGGTCAGCACCGCACCGAGACAGACGAGGCGGGCCGACGCGGCCGGGCCGGCCAACCCCTTCATGACAGCGCTCACTTGACGTAGGTGTCCCTGGTGACGAGTTCACGCTCACGCGGGTCATGCACCGCACCGACGACTCCCGCCGCATCACCCTGGATCACGCGCTCGTGGAGCAGGGGCACCGCCGCGTCCGTGCTGAGCACGGCGGCCTCGGCCGCCGACACGGCCTTCCGGCGCCGGTCCCCGGCAGCGGCCTCGGCCGCCTTGTGCAGGGCCCGGTCCACCGCGGTGTCGGACAGCTGGGAGATGTTGAAGGATCCGTCGGAGGCGAAGTCGCTGTAGAGGTACGCGGCCGGGTCACCGGAGTCGAGGACGGTCGCCCGGGAGAGGATGAAGGCGTCGAACGCGCCCGCGAGCGCGTCGGACTCGATGTTCGCGTACTGGCGGACGTCGAGCTTCACCTCGAAGCCGGCCTTCTGGAGCTGTTGCTGCACGGTGGCCGCCACCTCGGGCAGCTCCGCCCGGTCGGTGAACGTGCCGATGGTGATCGTCTTCCCGGACGGGTCACCGGCCTTGCCGCGCCGGACCGGCGCCCGCAGGTCGGCGGCCCAGGGCAGCGCGGGCCCCAGCAGCCCCTCGGCCACATCGGCGCGGCCCTCGTACACGCCCTCGACGATCGACTCCGCGTCGATGGCCGCACGGGCCGCTGCCCGCAGCGACGCGTCCTTGAAGACGCCGTTCCCCGTGTTCAGGTAGAGGGTGTTGGTGCGCGGCATCGGGACCTCGGTGATCAGCTCCTGATCGAGCACCGCGGCCTGCGACACCGGCACCGCCTCGACGATGTCGGCCTCGCCGCTGCGCAGGGCGGCGGCGCGGGCCGTGCCGTCCGGCACGAACCTCACATCGATGCCGGCCGCCTTGGCCCGGCCGCCCCAGTAACCGTCGTAGCGGTCGAGGGACGCCGACAACGTGCCGTCGACCTTCGTCAGCTCGAACGGACCCGTGCCCGCGCCGACCGGGTCGACGGTCTTTCCCCGGTATGCCTTCGCCGCGAGGATCGAGAGCTGGGGAGAGCTCAGGCGCTGGGGCAGGAGCGGGTCCTCGACGGGGGTGGTGACGACCACCCTGTTCCCGTCGGCCTTCGCGGTCAGGTCGACACCGTCGAGAATGCGGGGTTTCGGGGACGCCGTGGCCGCCCTGGTGAGGGAGTTGACGATCGCCTCGGCGGTGAGCCTGGTTCCGTCGTGGAAGGTGACGCCGTCCCGGACGGTGAAGGTCCAGCTCCGGCTGTGCTGCGTCCAGCCGGTCGCGAGCGCGGGCCGCGCGTCGCCGTCCGCGTCGAGCTTCACCAGGGTCTCGGCGGCGGACCAGCGCGAGAGCTTGAACGCGTCGTCGGACAAGGGGGACAGGCCCGAGCGGGGCGGCTGCATCATCGCGACACGTATGCGTCCTCCCTCGGGCCCGGCCCGGCCGGCTTCCGCCGAGGAAAAGCAGCCGGTCAGAACGACCGAGGCGATGGTGAGCGCGCTCGGGGGGAGCAGCCGGCGGACGGACAGGCGCACAGAACCCTCCGGTAAAGGAACGGTCAAGAAGAGATGCGCCGACCGTAGCATAACGACAATCATTTTCAATCATTGAGGCGAGAAAGGGGGCTGGGCCCGCGCCGCAACAAGTGCGACGCGGACCCAGCCCCCTTCCGTCCGGATGGCGCCGCCGTCAGAAGGCGCCGATGCCGATGGGCGTGCCGAGACCGGTCGGCCCGTCGTATCCCGGACCCGCCGTGCACAGGTAACTACTGCCGCAGGAACCGTTGCTGCCCGAAGTGACGTCGTTGAGCGCCGACGCGTGGCCGTACGGATACGAGCCGTCGACGACCTGAGCGGTGTTTCCCGCCAGCGCATAGACACTCGCGATGATCGGCGACGAGACGCTGGTCCCCCCGACCTCCACCCATCCGTCGGCACCCTGCGCGAGACCGAGCTGAAGCTCGGTGTCGCACAACACCCCACCGCCACAGCTGCTGTACGTGTCATAGACCGCCACCCCCGTGTTGGGGTCGGCGACCGCGGCCACATCGGCGACGCTGCGCTTGGCACATCCGGAGTCGTGCTGCCAGGACGGCTTGGCCTCGTACGCCGAGCAGCCCGAGCCCGCCCCGCTCCAGGCGGTCTCGGTCCAGCCGCGCGAGTTGGACGCCTTGCTCAGCGAGGTGCCGCCCACAGCGGTGACGTACGGGGAGGAGGCCGGCCAGGAGACGCCGTAACCGGAGTCACCCGAACTCGCCGTGATCGCGACGCCGGGGTGGTCGAAGTGCGAGTCGAAGGAGGTGACGGTGTTGTCCTCGGACCCACCCCAGCTGTTGGAGACAGAGACGACGCCCGGTGTGGCGGCAGCGGTGTCCTCGGCCGTCATGAGATCCGGGACGTTCGCCGAGCCCGCCTCGACCAGCAGGATGTGGCAGTCGGGGCAGGTCGCCGAGACCATGTCGAGGTCGAGACTGATCTCCTCGGCCCATCCGTAGTCACCGGAGGGCAGCGGCGACGCCTGGCCGCGCTGATTCACCTTGCGGAAACAGCCGTTGGCGGTCGTGCACGACGGCAGACCGTAGGCGCTGCGGTAAGCGGCCAGGTCGGACTCGGCGTTCGGATCGTCCATGGCGTCGACGATCGCCACCGTGCGACCGGCCCCCGAGGTACCGCCCAGCTTGTAGGCGGAACGCAGATCAGACGGCACGTACCCCACCGTGGTCGGGGATCCGGAGGTGAACGGTGACATGCGGCCCGAGGTGGTGCGGTGGGCTTTCAAGACCCCGAAACAGCGGGCTCGCCCCGCCCGCACGGGATGGAAACAGCCGAAATCCGCCGTACCCGCGGAGGCGGACGCGCGCGGCGCGGACGAGAGAGGGGCGGCCTGGACCCCGGTGGCCAGGCCTATGGAGAGGGCGGTGACGGCGAGTGTGAGCATCGCGGTGAGGGCAGCTGCCATCCTCCGCACCCGGCGTCTCGGTTGGTGGCGGTGGATCACCAGGGATCCGGAGGGTATCTCGCTGCACTGCATCAAGCCTCCGTGCGGTTTCGGGCGGTGCGGAAGGGCCACATGACGAAAAACAGCATTGACAGATGCCATGTCAGGTCAGCTACGGGCCAGGTGGTTTCACCATGCGGCCGCCCTCTTACGGTGGTCAAGGCCATGTCAATGCAGGTCTTGTGAGGCTGCCGCGATGAGCGAGTGAACCGCGGTTGGTGGAGGTGTGTCCGCGCTACTTGTCGTCCACGACAGCACCGACCAGGCGGGAGGTGTACGAGGGCGCCCTCAGGACCGACGCCAGTATCCGCACCACCGCGCTCGACTCGGACACGGTCCAGGCCCTCGCACGGCCACCCTCGTCCACGCGGCCGAGCCAATAAAAAGGCCAAGCAGAGCGCCGCCCTGGGGAGAAACCCCAGGGCGGCGCGGCATTCGAAGAGCCCCCTGTCGGATTCGAACCGACGACCTCGGTCTTACAAGGACCTTGCTCTGGCCAACTGAGCTAAGGAGGCACCGCGCACTACAACGCCGTACGCGAAGGCGGCACCACTGTACACAGAGCCGGATTCCCCAGGCCACGAAGTTCCGCACTCCACACGACCTCAAAACTGAGCGTAACCATCCGTGCACCCGTTCGTTGATCGGTCTGACGTGCTGTTCCGAAGATCGGATCGTCGGGGAGGGGTCCATGGGGAAGCTCGCGGAGAAACCGAAGCCGGAGGCGGTGAGGGGTGAGGAGGCCGAGCGCATCAAGCGCGAGGTCCTCGGCATCGGCGACCGCCGTAAGCACCACACACGCAAGGCGGCCCGGCTGCGGTCCCACGCCAAGGACCCCGAGTCACACCACCGTCTCTACCGGTTTCGCTTCTATCCGACCGAGGAGCAGGCCGAACAGCTGGAGCGGACGTTCGGCGCGTGCCGGTGGGTCTACAACGAGGGGCTGGCGCTGCGCTCGGAGGCCTGGGAGCGGCATCGGGTGAATGTGGGGTTCGCGGAGACGTGCCGGGCTCTGACCGGTTGGAAGCGGGCTGAGGAGACGGCGTGGTTGGGGGAGGTGTCGTCGACGGTGCTTCAGCAGTCGCTTCGGCATCTGGATCAGGCGTACGGCCGGCTTTTCAAGGGGCAGGCGAGGTATCCGAAGCGGAAGGAGAAGGGGCGGTCGCGGGATTCGGCGACGTATGTGCGTACGGGCTTCAGGTGGGTCGAGGATCCGGAGCGGCCCGGTACGGGGTTGATCACGCTGGCCAAGCAGTCGGAGCCGTTGGACATCCGTTGGTCGAGGGCTTTGCCCGCGGGTGTGGTTCCGGTGCGGTTGTCGGTGACGCGGGATCGGGCGGGCCGGTATTTCGTGTCGACGCTGGTGGAGGAGCGAATAGCACGGTTGCCTGCCGTGTTCGTGCCGGGGACGCGGGAGCCGAAGGCGGTCGGGCTGGATGTGGGGCTGGCGTCTCTGGTCACTCTGGATGACGGCTCGAAGTTCGATCATCCGCGGTTGCTGAAGCGGTACGCGGAGAAGCTGGCGCGGTTGCAGCGGGAGCTGCACAGGAAGGTGAAGGGGTCGAAGAACCGGGGGAAGGTCAGGCAGAAGATCGGGCGTCTGTATGCGCTGATCAGGGACGTGCGCAGGGACATGCTGGACCAGTTGACCACCCGCCTCGTGCGCGAGAACCAAGTGCTCGTGGTGGAGGATCTGTCCGTCGTGAACCTGACACGTGCGGCACGCGGGAAAGGCCGGAAGCATAAGGCGAGGCTGAACCAGGCGATCACCGACGCCGCGTGGGGCGAGCTGCTGCGGCTGCTGCGGTACAAGTGCGAGTGGTACGGGCGGAAGCTGGTGGTCGTCGACCGGTTCTTTCCGTCGACTCGGCGTTGTTCGGCCTGTCATGCCATGGGGCCGAGGATGGATGTATCCGTCAGGCAGTGGACGTGTGCCGAGTGCGGTGCGCTGCATGACCGGGATGTGAATGCGGCCGTGAACCTCCGGGACGAGGGGGTGCGGTTGCTGGCCGCCGCGTAGGCGGCTGATGCGGTACGGACCGACGGGCCGTCGGCCGGAATGCCTGTGGAGTCCGTGTAAGACCGGTCAGGCGCAGTTCAGCAGGGCTGTGTGTGGTCGGCGGTGGGCAGTGAAGCAGGAAGCCCTCAGGCAAGGTCACAAGTGCGTTGCTCTACCTCCGCTCGAAAATTTCCGCGAAGTTCACAGTGGCATGGGTACTGACAGACGAGTGAACGCCAGGTACCGTCCTGATCCAGTTCACTCGGTTCACCTGTGTGGGCTACACCAACCACCTTCCTACAACGGATCGTCCGGCACGTTCCTGCCGGTAGAAGGGGGCCTCTGAGCCATGGCCACTGTCACGTTCGACAAGGCGACCCGGATCTACCCGGGTTCCACCAAGCCCGCCGTCGATGGTCTCGACATCGCGATCGAGGACGGCGAGTTTCTCGTCCTGGTCGGCCCGTCGGGTTGCGGAAAGTCCACCTCGCTGCGGATGCTCGCGGGCCTGGAGGACGTCAACGGCGGCGCCATCCGCATCGGTGACCGCGACGTCACGCACCTGCCGCCCAAGGACCGGGACATCGCCATGGTGTTCCAGAACTACGCCCTCTACCCGCACATGACGGTCGCCGACAACATGGGCTTCGCCCTGAAGATCGCGGGCGTCAACAAGGCGGAGATCCGGCAGAAGGTCGAGGAGGCTGCGAAGATCCTCGACCTCACCGAGTACCTGGACCGCAAGCCGAAGGCGCTCTCCGGCGGTCAGCGCCAGCGTGTCGCGATGGGCCGCGCGATCGTCCGTGAGCCGCAGGTCTTCCTCATGGACGAGCCGCTGTCCAACCTGGACGCCAAGCTCCGCGTCTCGACCCGTACGCAGATCGCCTCGCTCCAGCGCCGCCTCGGCATCACCACCGTCTACGTCACCCACGACCAGGTCGAGGCCATGACGATGGGCGACCGGGTGGCCGTGCTCAAGGACGGTCTGCTCCAGCAGGTGGACTCGCCGCGGAACATGTACGACAAGCCCGCGAACCTCTTCGTCGCCGGCTTCATCGGCTCCCCGGCCATGAACCTGATCGAGGTCCCGATCGCCGACGGCGGCGTGAAGTTCGGCAACAGTGTCGTCCCCGTCAACCGGGAGGCCCTGAAGGCCGCCACCGACAAGGGCGACAAGACCGTGACCGTGGGCGTGCGCCCCGAGCACTTCGACGTGGTCGAGCTGGGCGGCGGCGCGGCGGCCTCCCTGAGCAAGGACAGTGCCGACGCCCCGGCCGGCCTCGCCGTCTCGGTGAACGTGGTCGAGGAGACCGGCGCCGACGGCTACGTCTACGGCACCGTCGAGGTCGGCGGCGAGAAGAAGGACCTCGTCGTCCGTGTCAGCAGCCGTTCCGTCCCGGAGAAGGGCGCCACGCTGCACGTCGTGCCGCGGCCGGGCGAGACCCACGTGTTCTCCACGTCCACGGGTGAGCGTCTCTCCGACTGAGCGGACTGAGCTGCGCGTTTGCGCGTGCGTTGACGAAAGGGGTCCTGCGGAGTGCCGCAGGGCCCCTTTCGCGTCGTCTGTAGCGCCGGGCCGCTCCGGAAATACCCCGGCACAGTGATCAATTCGGGCGGAGGGCGTCAACCCTCTACCCAGAAAACGGCGCGACCTCATCCCCCATACGAGTGACTCAATGTCGCCACATCGTTACCGGACGCTACCCTCACACGCGTGAAGCACTCCACCATCCTTCAGACGCGACGCGGCCACCGGGGCGGCCCTGCCCGCCGGATCGGCCGCACTCTCGCCCTCGTCCTGCCCGTCGTCCTGGTGCTCTCCGGGACCCTCGCGGTCACCCGGGTCAACTGGACCGGGAGCCCCTCCAGCTCGGTGCTGGCCGCCTCGGACGTCTCCACGGCGGAGGTTCCCAAGGCCGTCGCGCACGCCCCCGAGGACGTGCTCCGCGAGCGGCTGATGGGCGAGCTCCAGGACCGGAACCCGGGCGTGGTCCTCACCCACCTCCAGCAGGCCGTCAACGGCCACCCGTCGCTGGCGCGGCACTGCTCGTCCATCGCCCGCGCGCTGGGCCAGGCCGCGGTGCGCATGTACGGCGCCTCGCGCGCCCAGTCCTTCGCCCGTCCGGTGTGCGACACGTCGTTCGCCTCGGGTGTGCTCGCCGCGGCGCGCTGAGCCCCCGGGAGGCCGGTCGGCATCGCGTCCCTGCCGGCCGCCCCGGGCAAGGGCCGTAGGCAGCGCGTCGCTGTCGGCCGGCTCCGGGCAGGGGCCGTAAACCGTAAACAGCGCGTCGCTGCCGGCCGCCCCGGACAGGAGCCGTAAGCAGCACGTCGTCTGTCGGCCGCCCCGGGCAGGGGCCAGAGGCAGTGCGTTGCTGTCGGCCCGCTCCGGGCAGGGCGCCGCGTACAGTGCGGGCATGACCCATCCCAGCGCCGCGTCGCGCCCCACCCAAGCCGTGATCCTGGCCGGTGGCCAGGGCTCCCGGCTGCGTCCGTACACCGATGACCGGCCCAAGCCGATGGTCGAGATCCCCGGCACGGGCACCCCGATCATCGGCCATCAGCTGACCTGGCTCGCCGAGGAAGGCGTGACGGACGTGGTGGTCTCCTGCGGCCACCTCGCCGAGGTCCTGCAGAAGTGGCTGGACTCCGCCGACCTGCCGGTCTCCGTCACCACCGTCGTGGAGACCGAGCCCCTCGGCCGCGGCGGCGGCCTCCGGTACGCCGCCGCGCATCTCCCCCGCCCCGGCCAGCCGTGGTACGCCACCAACGGCGACATCTGGACCCGCTTCTCCCTGCGGGACATGGCCGACTTCCACACTGAGCGGGACGCTGTCGCGACGCTGGCTCTGGCCCGGCCCCGTATTCCCTGGGGTGCGGTGCGGACCGACGGGTTCGGGCACGTCACCGACTTCATCGAGGCGCCGCCGTCGACGTTCGAGATCAACGCCGGTGTGTACGTCTTCTCGCCCGAGTTCGCCGAGCTGCTCCCCGAGCGGGGCGACCATGAGCGGACCACGTTTCCCCGGCTGGCCCGGGAGGAGCGGCTCTTCGGGTTCCCTATTCCGCAGGGGGCGTACTGGCGGGCCATCGACACCGCGAAGGATCTGACGGAGGCGGCCAAGGAGCTTGCGGCGTTGGGTCGTTGACGGTCAGAGGGCCCCGTACCTTCCCTGGTACGGGGCCCTCTGCTGTCTCTCTCCTGGCTCGTTCCGTCAGCCCAGCAGGCCGCCCACCAGGCCCGGCTGGCCGGAGGACGAAGCGCCGCCGGAGCTGGTCGTGCCGCCCGACGGGGAGCTGCCCCCGGTCGAGGTGCCGCCGGTGCTCGTCGGGCCCGCGGTGGTGCTCGGGGTGCCGCCTGCCGGGGAGGAGTGGCGGGGCGGGATCTGGCCCGTGGTGCCCTGGGTCTCGCTCGGGGTCGTCGTCGTACCGCCCGCCGTGTGCGTGGCGCCCGGGGTCGTCGCCGCGCCGGACGGGCTCGCGCCGGCCGTGGCGCCGCCTGTGGGGGCTGTGGAGGCCGACGGGCTGGTGCGGTGCCGCGTGCCCGGTCCCTGCGGGAGCGGGGAGCCGGGGAGGTTGTTGCGGGGGGCCTCGCCGGGGCCGGGGACGACCACGCGGCTGGAGTCGCGTACGGCGCCGCCCAGCAGGGAGCCGACGAGCAGGGTGACGCCGACCGTGATGGCCGTGATCAGCGCGCCGCGGCGCAGGACGTAGCGGCGCAGCTCCCAGATGTCGGAGCGGGGGCCGAGGCGGCGCCAGGCGCCGGCGGCGAGGCGGCCGTCCACGGAGTAGACGGGGGCGCCGGCGATGATCAGCGGGGACCAGGCGGCGAGGTAGATGATGTCGGGGGCGTCGTAGGCGGGGACCGTCTTCCAGCTGACCGTGACGATCAGGGCGGCGGAGAGCAGGGCGCCGACGACCGCGGCCACGCGCTGCCAGCAGCCGAGGATCGTGAGGACGCCGACGACCACCTGGAGGAAGGCGATGACCAGGCCGGCGCCGACCGGGTGGTGCAGGGCGGTCTGGCGCAGCGGCTCGGCCACGTCCCACGGGTGCAGGGTGTTGAGCCACTTGACCATGGAGCCGCGCTTGCCGCCGTCGAAGTAGACGGGGTCGCACAGCTTGCCCATGCCGGCGTAGATGGAGATGAAGCCGAGGAAGATGCGCAGGGGGAGGAGGACGACGCCCAGGTTCATCCGGCGGCCGGGGTAGTAGGCGTGCCGGGCCGGGTCGTCGCCCTGGTGGCGGGCGGGGCGCGGGGTGTCGTCCTGGGCGGCTGCTTCCGCGTAGTCGTCGTGGCGGTCGTGATCGTCGTAGCGGTCGTAGCGGTCGTGATCGTCGTAGTCGTCGTAGCGGTCGTGGGGCTCGAAGTCCGTTTCCGCGTACGGGGGTTCGTCGTAGGCGCCGGTCGTCGAGCGCATGTGCGGCAGCAGACGGGTGCCGTCGGCGGCCTCGGGGGCGGTGCGCTGGTGGCCCACGACGGGGGTCTCGACCGTCTGGTCCAGGTCGTCGTAGGCGTCGCCGTAGCCGGTGCCGACGCGCGGGATGACCTGGGTGGCGCCGGGCTCGGTCTCGTCGGCCTGGCGGACGCTGCCCCGCACGGCCTGGAGGAGCCGGTGCGCGCCGGTGTCGTCGGGGGCGGACTTGCCGCTCCACACGACGGGGCGGCGGCGGGCGGCGGCGCCCGCCCGGCCCGCCGGGCCCCCGACGGGCATCCGGGCGGTGTCCTGGGCGGCGCTCAGATGCCGGGCGATCCGCGAGGATTGGGAGCGCTTCGCCGACGCGCCCAGCTGCACGCGGAAGCTGGCGTGATTGACGATGACCTGCGCCGGATCGCTCGGCACCTTCACCATGCTCAGCGCGGGAGCCTCGTCGGGCCCGGAAGCGAATCCCGAGCTGAATCCCGACGAGCGTCCCCCCGTGGGTGTGCGGGGTGTTCTGGTGTCCACACTCATCTAACCGAGTGACGTGGAGTTAGGACACTGCTTTGACCGGGCGGATGTGTCCGGACCCCGTCAAAGTCGTCTCGAACACCACAGGAGCACCAGAATTACCCCGCAAGGGTGAAGTTCCGGACGGATGTTCAGTCCCGTCGGCGCGCCGTGCCGTCAGCCGCGCCGACGCGCCGCCTCGTAGAGGACGATGCCCGCCGCCACACCGGCGTTCAGCGACTCCGCGCCACCCGGCATCGGGATGCGCACACGGAAGTCGCAGGTTTCGCCGACCAGGCGGGACAGGCCCTTGCCCTCGCTGCCGACCACGATCACGACCGGGCCGTCCAGTGCCTGGAGCTCGCCCAGTTCGACCTCGCCGTCCGCCGCCAGCCCGACGACCGTGACGCCGGCCTTCTTGTACGACTCCAGGACGCGGGTGAGGTTGGTGGCGCGGGCGACCGGGGTACGGGCGGCCGCGCCGGCGGAGGTCTTCCAGGCACCGGCGGTCATGCCGGCCGAGCGGCGCTCGGGTACGACGACACCGTGGCCGCCGAAGGCGGAGACGGAGCGGACGACGGCGCCGAGGTTGCGCGGGTCGGTGACCCCGTCGAGCGCGACGACCAGCGGGTCCTCGCCCTCGTCGGCCGCCGCGTCGAGCAGGTCCTCGGGGTGCGCGTACTCGTACGGCGGGACCTGCAGGACGAGGCCCTGGTGGTTGAGGCCGTTGGTCATGCGGTCCAGCTCGGGGCGCGGGGCCTCCATCAGGTTGATGCCGCCGCGCTCGGCGGCGAGCTGGAGGGCCTCGCGGACGCGCTCGTCGTTGTCGATGAACTGCTGGACGTAGAGCGTCGAGGCGGGAACGCCCTCGCGGAGCGCCTCGACGACCGGGTTACGGCCGACGACCAGCTCGGACGCCGACTTGCCGCTGCCGCGGCGCGCTTGCGGACGCCCCTGTGCGCGGCGGGCCTTCGCGGCGGCGGCGCGCTGCTTGGCGTGCCCCTTGCGCATCTCGGCGGGCGGGGTCGGGCCCTTGCCCTCCAGGCCCCGGCGCCGCTGGCCACCGCTGCCGACCTGCGCGCCCTTCTTGCCGGACATGCGGCGGTTGTTCGCGGCCATGAGTTACTCGTCTCCGTTGAGCTTCGTGTTGAGCGTCGTACGTACGTCTTATGCAGTGTGCCGCCCGGAGGGCCGGGCGGCACACTTGATCTTCTGGTCCGGGGCTAGGGCTTGAGGCTCCAGCGCGGGCCCTGCGGGCTGTCCTCGATGGCGAGGCCGGACTGGGCGAGCTGGTCGCGGATGGCGTCGGCGGTCGACCAGTCCTTGCGGGCGCGGGCGGACTCGCGCTGGTCCAGCACCAGCCGGACGAGGCTGTCGACCACGCCGTGCAGGTCTTCGCCCTGGTCGGACTCGCCCGCCCACTGCTCGTCCAGCGGGTCGAGGCCGAGGACACCGAGCATGGCCCGCACCTCGGCGAGCCGGGCGACGGCGGCTTCCTTGTCGTCGGCGGCCAGCGCGCTGTTGCCCTGCCGGACCGTGGTGTGCACGATCGCGAGGGCCTGCGGGACACCCAGGTCGTCGTCCATCGCCTCGGCGAAGGCCGGCGGGACCTCGGCGGCCGGCTCGACGGCCCCGGCCAGCTCGATGACCCGCTGCACGAAGCCCTCGATCCGCGCGAACGCCGACTCGGCCTCGCGCAGGGACTCCTCGCTGTACTCGATCATCGAGCGGTAGTGCGGGGTGCCCAGGTAGTAGCGGAGCACGATCGGCCGCCACTGCTTGACCATCTCGCTGACCAGGACGCTGTTGCCGAGCGACTTGGACATCTTGTCGCCGGCCATGGTGACCCAGGCGTTGTGCACCCAGTACCGGGCGAAGTCGTCGCCGTAGGCCTTGGCCTGGGCGATCTCGTTCTCGTGGTGCGGGAAGATCAGGTCGAGGCCGCCGCCGTGGATGTCGAAGGCGGTGCCCAGGTACTTGTGCGCCATGGCCGAGCACTCCAGGTGCCAGCCGGGACGGCCCTCTCCCCACGGGGTCGGCCAGGTCGGCTCGCCCGGCTTGGCGGACTTCCACATCGCGAAGTCCCGCTCGTCCCGCTTGCCGGTCTCGCCCTCGCCGGACGGCTGGCGCAGATTGTCCAGCTCCTGCCGGGACAGCTCCAGGTACTGCGGGAAGGACCGTACGTCGAAGTAGACGTTGCCGTCCGCCGCGTAGGCGTGGCCGCGCTCGATGAGGCGCTGCATCATCTCGACCATCTCGGTGATGTGGCCGGTGGCGCGCGGCTCGTACGTCGGCGGCAGGCAGCCGAGGGCGGCGTAGCCCTCGTTGAAGGCACGCTCGTTCTCGTACCCGATCGACCACCAGGGGCGGCCCTGCTCATGGGCCTTGGCGATGATCTTGTCGTCGATGTCCGTGACGTTCCGGATGAACGTCACGTCATAGCCGCGGTACGTGAACCACCGGCGCATGATGTCGAAGTTGAGCCCCGACCGGATGTGCCCGATGTGCGGTGCGGCCTGCACGGTGGCGCCACACAGGTAGATCGAGACACAACCCGGCTTGAGCGGGGCGAAGTCACGGATCTGCCGGGCGCTGGTGTCGTACAGGCGAATAGTCACCACTCCAGGGTAGTGGGCGCGGAGCGGTGCCTTGCGCCTCTTGGCTCAGAACATTCCGGCTCAGAACATTCCCACGACCTTCTCGGGAGTGATCTTGACGATCACCCGCGCGGCGTCGTTCACGGAGTCGGGGTTGAACTCGGCGTACTTCTTGCCGGTGTACTTCATCGACAGTTCGTCGATCAGGTCCCTGGCGCCCTGGGTGGTGAACTCCGCGGTGCCCCGGACCTCGCCGTAGACGTAGGGCATCTCGGGGTCCTGGACGATGACGCTCACCCGGGGGTCGCGGTCGAGGTTCTTCTTCTTGCGGCGGTCGACGGTCGTGGAGAACAGGATCTGGTCGCCGTCCCGCTTCACCCACACCGGGGACATCTGCGGGCGGCCGTCGGGCTGGATCGTGCCCACCACGATGAAGACGGGGCCGTCGAGCAGGGACTTGAGCCGGTCGGGCAGGGTGGCGGGCATGGGTACCTCCTCGGTCAACGATGACTCTCCGGGTACCCTCGCACGCTCTCGGCACACGCGCATCGCGAGCGCCACCGTCAGCAGCCCCTCCGCACCACCGGCGCAGTCGTCAGCCCGCCGTCCGCACCACCGGCGCAGCCGTCAGCCCACCATCCCCATCACCGGCGCAGCCATCAGCCCGCCGTCCGCACCACCAGTGCCGTCGCGATCGCCATCAGGCCCTCGTCGCGGCCGGGAAAGCCGAGGCCGTCCGTCGTCGCGCCGGAGACGGAGACGGGGGCGCCGGCCGCCTCGGAGAGGACCTTCTGGGCCTCGGTGCGCCGCTTGCCGATCTTCGGGCGGGGGCCGATCACCTGGACGGCGATATTGCCGATGGTGAAGCCCGCCGCGCGGACGATCCGGGCGGCCTCGGTGAGCAGCGTGACTCCGGGCGCGCCCGACCACTCGGGCCGGCCGGTGCCGAAGTGCTGCCCCAGGTCACCGAGCCCGGCGGCGGAGAAGAGGGCGTTGCAGGCCGCGTGGGCGACGACGTCGGCGTCGGAGTGGCCGGCCAGCCCGGGGCCTTCCCCCTCCCACTTCAGGCCCGCGCACCACAGCTCGCGACCCTCCTCGAAGGCGTGGATGTCGGTGCCGATGCCGACCTGCGGCAGGGGCAGCACGAAGCCGGCCTCAGAAGCCATCGTTGAGCCTCCTGCGGGCCAGGACCGCCTCGGCGAGGACCAGGTCGAGGGGGCGGGTGACCTTGAAGGCCTCCTCGTGACCGGGGACGGTCACGACCGGCAGGCCGAGCTGCTCGACCATGCTCGCGTCGTCCGTCACATCGCCGGTGACGGTCTCGTGCGCGCGGATCAGGGTCGTACGGTCGAAGCCCTGCGGCGTCTGCACGGCGCGCAGGCGGGCCCGCTCGGGCGTGGCGACGACCGGTTCCGGCTCGCCGGCGACGGCCGCGGGCTCGACCTCCTTGACCGTGTCGGCCAGCGGCAGCGCCGGGACGACGGCCGGCGCGCCCTCGCGGACGGCCTCGATGACCGCGTCGACCGTGTCGACCGGGACGAGCGGGCGGGCCGCGTCGTGCACGAGGACGATGCCGTACTCGGGAGGCAGGGCGTCCAGGCCGAGCTTGACCGACTCCTGGCGGGTGTCGCCGCCCGGGACGACCAGGAAGTCCGTGCGGTCCGGCAGCGCGTGCACGTCGAGCAGTGACTTGACCTCGGCGGCGCCGTCGGACGGGGCGACGACGACCACCAGGGAGACATGGCGGGACGCGGCGAGCGCGCGGACCGCGTGGATGAGCATGGGCGTGCCGTTCAGCGCGCGCAGCGCCTTGGGGGCGCCCGGACCGAGGCGTACGCCCCGGCCGGCGGCGGGAATCACGGCTGCGACGGGGGTCTGCGCAGGTGAGGGGCGCGATTCGTCAGACATCGGTTCCTGTCAGGTTTGTGTGCTCGACCTAGGTGGGTATGGCCTGGAGGAGTGCCGGGCGCGACGCCCTTGACCGGACCCTTCCGTGACCCTGGTCGAGGTCAGCTGCCCGGGCCCGGCACATCAAGTATCGGGGGGCGCGTCCGCTGATCGACCGAGGGTCCACCAAGGATCCAGCGGCCGGGGATTCACTGGATTCACCAGGATCCACCGGTTCCCCGACACAGACCCGCCTGCGGGGACGACCCGCGAGGACGAACATGCCGCAGCGCCCGGCGACAGGGTCAGTGTCATCGGGCACCGCGGCATTTCACTGTGCTGAGCGTGCCGGCAGCGAGAGGTCGCCGCCCACGGCGCGTGTCAGGAGGCGAGCACCTCGTCGAGCAGGGCCTCGGCCTTGTCCTCGTTCGTGTTCTCCGCGAGAGCCAGCTCGCTCACCAGGATCTGGCGGGCCTTGGCGAGCATGCGCTTCTCACCGGCGGACAGTCCGCGCTCGCGCTCACGACGCCACAGGTCACGCACGACTTCCGCGACCTTGATGACATCACCGGAGGCGAGCTTCTCCAGGTTTGCCTTGTAGCGACGCGACCAGTTCGTGGGCTCCTCGGCGTACGGCGCGCGCAGCACCTCGAAGACCCGGTCCAGCCCGTCCTGACCGACCACATCACGCACGCCCACGAACTCAGCATTGTCCGCTGGCACACGTACCGTCAGGTCACCCTGGGCAACCTTCAGCACCAAGTAGGTCTTGTCCACGCCTTTGATCTGGCGAGTTTCGATGGCCTCGATCAGCGCGGCCCCGTGATGGGGATAGACCACGGTGTCGCCAACCTTGAACGTCATGTGACAGGTACCCCTTCCGTGGCTATCCAGGGTAACACGGATACGGCGTCTTCTGAATGGCGTTTTCGCAGGTCAGGGCATATCTCGGGGCTTGACAACAGCGACAGGAACGTGCTTCGAAGGGCCTGCGGAAGCGGGTATTCGCAGGTCGGAGGGGCTCTTCAGGCGGGGTGAAACGCGTACGTTACACACACCGAGCGCCCTCTCCAAGTGGCCTAACATCCCGATTTGTCCTGTTCCAAGCGTGCGACTTCCGCTACTCCGTTCGGCGTGCGGGGACCGGTGCGGAGCCGGACGCGTCACGAATCCGGAATTGATCAACGACGCGCGGAGGGGTGCCCGGTGATCAATATCGGGGACGGTCCTCGAAGACGGTCATCGAAGGCGTCATCGAAGACGTCATCGAAGGGGCGCACATTCCTTCACGGAAATTTTGCGCGCGGTTATGCGAATGGCGGACGAGCGCCTCGCCAAAGTGACTCAAGAGTCACTTGTGACTGGAGTGACGAGAGGCCCGCAGTACCCCCAGCCGGAGGCCAAGGCGGCCTCTTGGGGAGGGTCGGGTGCGGTGGCGTGGGAACGGCTCGGTAACCTAAGCCCGCTGACAGACACTTAGGGTGGCTTTATAAGGGGAGCCGCCCGCGCGTTCAAGGAGTTGCCGCCGCCGTGAGCAGCAGCCTTCGACGCGGCGCCCTCGCCGCCTCCGCCATCGTCTTCTCGATCGCCTCGCTCGCCGCCTGCGGCGCCGGCAACGACTCACAGACCCTGGGAATCAAGCCGGACAACGCGGCGACCGCCGTCGGCAACATCAAGGTCCAGAACGCCCTGATCATCACCCAGCCGGACCTGCAGTCCACCGGGCCGGCCGTGATCTCCGCGACCCTGTTCAACCAGGGCTCCTCGGACGAGACCCTCCAGTCCATCTCCCTCCCGGGCACGAGCGGGTCGGTCACGCTGACCGCACCCAAGGGCCAGAGCCTGACCGTCCCGGCGCACGGCTCCCTGCTCCTCGGCGGCAAGGGCAACGCCTCCGCCGAGCTGCCCAGCGGCCGTGAGGCGGTCCAGGACGGCAACGTCCAGAAGCTCACCTTCACCCTCAGCAAGACCGGCGCCGTGAGCCTGGACGCCTTCGTGGTCCCGGCCACCAGCTACTTCGACAAGTGGGGCCCGAGCACGATCCCGTCCGCTCCGGCGAGCCCGTCCGGCGCCCCGGGCGCGTCCGCTTCCGCCAGCGGCAAGCCGGCGAAGGGCAAGGGCAAGGGCGGCAAGGCGACCCCGTCGGCGGGCGCGAGCGAGTCCGCGTCCACCGGCGCCACCCCGACCGACTCGGCGTCCCAGTCGACCACCGGTCACTGACCGACGTACACACGAGGGCGGCACCCCTGCGGGGGCGCCGCCCTTCGTCGTGGGTGCCGCGAGTCGTACGACCGCCGTACGCCTTACGGCTCGGACTCGGAGCCCGGTTTAGGGCTCGAACTTGTAGCCCAGGCCCCGGACCGTCACCAGGTACCGCGGCGCGCCCGGGTCCGGTTCGAGCACCATCCTCGACGCACCCCTCGCACTGCTCCGCAGGCTTCGAAGTGCTGAGCCGGACTCCGTCCGGCAACCGAGGCGAGCCCGGTCTACGGCTCGAACTTGTAGCCCAGGCCCCGGACCGTCACCAGATACCGCGGCGCGCCCGGGTCCGGTTCGAGCACCATCCTCGACGCACCCCTCGCACTGCTCCGCAGGCTTCGAAGTGCTGAGCCGGACTCCGTCCGGCAACCGAGGCGAGCCCGGTCTACGGCTCGAACTTGTAGCCCAGGCCCCGGACCGTCACCAGGTACCGCGGCGCGCCCGGGTCCGGTTCGAGCACCATCCTCGACGCACCCCTCGCACTGCTCCGCAGGCTTCGAAGTGCTGAGCCGGACTCCGTCCGGCAACCGAGGCGAGCCCGGTCTACGGCTCGAACTTGTAGCCCAGGCCCCGGACCGTCACCAGATACCGCGGCGCGCCCGGGTCCGGTTCGATCTTGGCGCGGAGGCGCTTGACGTGGACGTCGAGGGTCTTGGTGTCGCCCACGTAGTCGGCGCCCCAGACGCGGTCGATCAGCTGCATGCGGGTCAGGACGCGGCCCGCGTTGCGCAGCAGCATCTCCAGGAGGTCGAACTCCTTGAGCGGGAGGTCGACCTTGGAGCCGGCCACCGTCACCACGTGGCGGTCGACGTCCATGCGGACCGGGCCCGCCTCCAGCGCGGCCGGGGTGACCTCCTCCGGCTCGCCGCGGCGGCGGAGCACCGCGCGGATGCGGGCGACCAGCTCGCGGGAGGAGAAGGGCTTGGTGACGTAGTCGTCGGCTCCTATTTCGAGGCCCACGACCTTGTCGATCTCGCTGTCCTTCGCGGTCACCATGATCACGGGGACGTTGGAGCGGCCGCGCAGCTGTCGGCACACCTCCGTACCGGGCAGACCCGGCAGCATCAGGTCGAGGAGGACGAGGTCGGCGCCGTTGCGCTCGAACTCGTCGAGTCCGTCGGGCCCGGTGGCCGCGACGGCGACCTCGAAGCCCTCCTTGCGGAGCATGTACGACAGGGCGTCGGAGAAGGACTCCTCGTCCTCGACGACGAGCACTCGGGTCACGGAAGGACCTCCGGGGCGGGAAGCGGTTCGTACGGGGATGACGCGGTGGAGCCGCCGGCCTCGTCATCGAGGTCGGGGTCGGGGTGCTGCGATGCGCGGTCGCGGGCCGCGCCCGCCTCCGGCAGCCTGAGGGTGAACGTGGAGCCCTGGCCTTCGGCGCTCCAGACCGTGACCTCCCCGCCGTGCGAGGCGACCACGTGCTTGACGATCGCGAGACCCAGACCGGTGCCTCCGGTGGCCCGGGAGCGGGCCGGGTCGACGCGGTAGAAGCGCTCGAAGATGCGCTCCTTGTCCTTGTCGGAGATGCCGATGCCCTGGTCCGTGACGGCCAGCTCGATCATGTCCCCGCCGGGTGCGTTGACCCGGCGGGCGGCTATGCCGACGCGGGTGCGGGCCGGGGAGTAGTTCACGGCGTTCTCGACGAGGTTGCCGAGGGCGGCGGCCAGCTGGCCGCGGTTCCCCCAGACGTGCAGGTCGGCCGTGCCCCCGGCGGACATGATGATCTGCTTCGTACCGGCCTGGTGGCGGCAGCGGTCCATGGCCTCGGCGACCAGCTCGTCCACGCGGACGGGCTCGGCGTCCTCCAGCGGATCGTCGTTCTGCACGCGGGAGAGGTCGATGAGCTCCTGGACCAGGTTGGTCAGCCGGGTCGCCTCGATCTGCATGCGGCCCGCGAAGCGCTGCACGGCCTCGGGGTCGTCGGAGGCGTCCATGACCGCCTCGGAGAGGAGGGACAGCGCGCCGACGGGCGTCTTCAGCTCATGGCTGACGTTCGCCACGAAGTCGCGTCGTACCGCCTCGATCCGGCGGGCCTCGGTCAGGTCCTCGACCAGCAGCAGGACCAGACGGGAGCCGAGCGGGGCCACGCGCGCGGAGACGGCGAGGGCCTCGCCGCGTCCGGTGCCGCGGCGGGGCAGATCCAGCTCGACCTGGCGTATCTCGCCGTCTCTCCGGGTGTCCCGCGCCATCTGGAGCATGGGCTCGACGGAGAGCTTGCCGCCGCGGACCAGCCCGAGGGCGTAGGCGGCGGAGCTGGCCTTGACCACGGCGTCGGCCTCGTCGAGGACGACGGCCGAGGAGCGGAGCACGGACAGCACGGTGTCCACGCCGGGCGGGAGTACGGGATCGGTGTGCAAGGAAGTCCTGGTCGGTCGCTTCTGGTCGCGTTCGCTCCAGCGGAACGCCAGCATGGCGATGACGCCGGTGAGCACCCCGGCGATCGCTGCCGCTGCGGCGACCGCCGCGTTCACGTCCATGCATCCAGGTTAAGCAGGGGGTACGACATGACCACAGCCGTCATCGTGCGTCCTCGAACACTCGTCGCCCAGAGTTCACCTTGGAGCCAGTATTGGTTCATTTGGGGTGGCAGAAACGGACGCGTGTGGGGCAGAACGTGGGAGCGTGGGGACCAAGCACACCTATGAGAGGGAACCCTGATGCGGGACGCGTACCACGAGGAACTTGACTCGATCGGCGACGGTCTGGTGGAGATGGCCCGGCTGGTCGGGTCGGCGATCGGGCGCGCCACGACCGCCATCCTGGACGCCGACCTGAAGCTGGCCGAGAGTGTCATCGAGGCGGACCAGAAGGTCGACGAGCTCCAGCACGACCTGGAGGCGCGGGCCATAGCCCTGCTGGCGCGGCAGCAGCCGGTGGCGACCGACCTCCGCATCGTCGTCACCAGCCTGCGCATGTCCGCCGACCTGGAGCGCTCCGGCGACCTGGCCCAGCACGTGGCGAAGCTGGCCCGGCTGCGCTTCCCCGAGCGCGCGGTCCCGAACGACCTGCACGCCACGATCCTGGAGATGGGCCAGCTCGCGCAGCGCCTGATGGCGAAGGCGGCCGAGGTGATCATCACGAAGGACGTCGATCTCGCGCTCCAGCTGGAGCAGGACGACGACGAGATGGACCTGCTGCACCGCACGCTCTTCCAGCACCTGATCGACGAGCGCTGGAAGCACGGCATCGAGACGGCGGTGGACGTCACGCTCCTCGGCCGCTACTACGAGCGGTACGCCGACCACGCGGTCGCGGTCGCCAAGCGCGTCGTCTATCTGGTCACGGGCGAGCACGCGGACGAGCTCCAGCCGGACATCCAGCCGGTGACGGGCGTCGAGGGCGCGTAACCCCGCCGGGGCCGGGCCGTGGGGGGCGTGGGCGCCTCCATGCGCCGTTGATGCGCCCTGGGGAGCGGGCATGAAATGGGCGAGGGCACCGCTGCCCCAGCATCCAGGAGGGACCCATGGCCGAATCCCCCAGCACCACGCCCGACCCCACCCAGGAGCGCCAGAGCGACCAGCCCGCCGAGACCAGGAGCCTTCCGCTGTTCGGCGCGTGCGGCTGCGGCTCGGGCTGCGGCTGCGGGTGCCAGCAGGGCAACCCCTGCCAGTGCGGCTGACGAAACACCCGCGACACCCGGGGCCGGTGTGAACTCGTTTCACACCGGCCCTTTGTCGTGTGCGCCGTCGGGTCCGTGAACCGAATCTGCACAGTGCGCACGCAACTGTGGGCTTCCGGGTTCCGTTCGTACGGAGTTGTCCCGATCGGCATGGCCACAACAAGAGCTGTGACCCGCCTGTGTGGCAAGGATGTGTGGAGAAACTGCCCTCAACGCGTGACCACGCGTGCACCGATATGTCGAACAGGGCTGCCAACTGGGCAGGTGGGAGCGGCGGTTGACTGGATGCCCGGCGCGCTCCGTGGTTTGATCGCTCGGGCCGCCGGGATCGCGCCAAGGTGACCTGAAAAGGCTGGCGCGTACCTGCGGCCGCGGCCCGTCGTCTGTCCCCAGCCGGGCCGCTCCCCCTTGTGGACCATCCATGCGAAGGGCAGTTTCCCCATGAACTCCGCTCACCAGGTTCAGACCGTCGAGATCTCCGACGCCGAGCTCGACAACGTCTCCGGCGGCCTGAGCCCCGAGGCGAACGCCACCCTCGGCACCACGACCCTCAGCAGCACCGAGGTGCTGTCCCAGCTCGACGGCGTCAAGGGCGAGGCCCTCGGCCTCCTCGGCCAGTACGGCCACGCCAGCGTCAGCG
The DNA here is from genome assembly GCF_027625935.1 of Streptomyces camelliae. Taxonomy (NCBI): domain Bacteria; kingdom Bacillati; phylum Actinomycetota; class Actinomycetes; order Kitasatosporales; family Streptomycetaceae; genus Streptomyces; species Streptomyces camelliae. The sequence continues at coordinate 5,010,107 of NZ_CP115300.1, read as the reverse complement.
TCTCCCTCTGAGGCGCGCTGCCGGCCTGACCGCACCGAGCCCCCTGTCCCGCGGAGAACCGCCGGACAGGGGGCTCGGTCGTCACGGCAGGGAATTCGGCGGATCGGTATATGTGGCGTGCCGGGCCCGGCTCCTGGTCGAGATCTGGCCGACCAGTTCCCAGAAACACACCAGAGCGGTGACCGGCGGAATTCCGAAGATCACTAACGAGAGCAGCGCGTGCGACGAGTGACTGACGCACAGCGCCACGGCCATCGCGGAGGCCGCCAGCACCACGCCCCAGGATCGCCGCGCACCCCGGCGTTGTGCGGTGGCCCGCAGGACGGAGAGCGCCGCCACGAACCAGGGCCCGTACACCGTCAGCGGCCAGCATTTCGCGAGACTCGCCGGCAGCACCGACGAGGCGATCACGCACAATTGGCCGTACGAATAGCAGACGGACCATGCCAGCATGCACACCGCACACAGCGAGACCGCCACGATCAGCAGCGTGATGTGGGTGATACGACGGCCGCCGTCGAGCAGATGGGATTCCTGGCGGACCCGCCGCCGGCTGCTCCGGCGCGGGGCCGGCACGGTCGGCGGGTCGGGAACGGGGATGGCGACGGTCGGCGCGGCCAGCATCTGGGCCAGTTCCTCGACCGGGTCCCAGTCGTTCGGCGCCATGCCCGCGTCCGGCACGCTCCAGGCGTCGTCGTAGAGACCGGAGTCGTAGCGGCCCGCGTCGTCGTAACGGCCCGCGTCGTAGCGGCCCGCGTCGTAGCAGCCTGTGTCGTGATGAATCCTGTCCATCGATAAACCTCCGGGCCCAGCCTCAGGACGCCCCGTACAGATCCGCCATGGCCCGCCAGTATTCATTTTCCATTGCGCTGAGTCTCTTCAGAAAATCGACAAGCAGGTCCGAGCACGACGTGCGGTCCACCTCATCACCCCAGTGGAGCGTCGTCGGATTATCTTCGGCAGTGCACCAGTCCAATCGCGTCACGGTGAGCTAACGACGGCTCCCGGAAGCGGGGTTTGGGGCGTTCGAGGGATCCAGGTGGCTCGAAAGGGGAGTTTTCGAGTGCCTGTTGACGCAGCGGCGAAGACTTATGAATATGCGTGCAATTACATTCCGTGAATACTGGAATGAGATGGTCGGCCACTGGAATTAATGAGATGGTCGGCCACTGGAATTAAATGGTCGACGCCGATCCGGCGGCACGCGCGCCGCTCCGCTCGGCCGCCGGCCGCTCGGTCGGCAGCCTCCGCATGAGCACCCCGTACCCCAGCCCGGCGACCGTCCCCACCACCGCGCACATCCCCCACAGCCACTGCGCACCCCACCGGTCGATGACCGCGCCGGACATCAGCGGGGCGACCAGGGCGGCGACCGACCAGGACAGGGTGTAGACGCCCTGGTAGCGGCCGCGGCCGTGCACCGGGGACAGGCGGACGACGAGGCCGGTCTGGGTGGGCGCGTTGACGATCTCGGCGAGGGTCCAGACGCACACGGTGACCATGAAGACGCCGACCGAGCCCGCGAAGGCCGTGAGACCGAAGCCGTAGCCGGCGAGCACCGAGGAGACGATCAGCAGGGTGCGCGGGTCGCGGTGCTCGATGAACCGGGTGACCGGGATCTGCAGGGCGACGATCAGGATGCCGTTGACCGCGATGGCGAGGCCGTAGTCGGCGGGCGAGAACCCGGCCTCCCCCATGGCCACCGGCAGTCCGACGGACCCCTGCTGGAAGATCAGGGCGACCAGGAAGGACAGGCCGACGACGGCCATGTAGCGCCCGTCGCGCAGCACGGCCTTGAGGCTGACCTCGTCCTCCGCCTGCTTGGCCGTGAGCGCGGGGCGGGACTCGGGCACCTTCAGGAAGACGACGAGCGCGCAGCCGGCCGTCATCCCGGCCTCGATCAGGAACCCGGCGAGATAGCTGAACTCGGCGATGAACCCGGCGGCCATGGAGGAGACGGCGAACCCGAGGTTGATGGCCCAGTAGTTCAGGGAGAAGGCGCGGAGGCGGTCCTCGGGACGGACGATGTCGGCCATCATCGCCTGCACGGCCGGGCGCGAGGCGTTGGAGGCCATGCCCACGAGGAAGGCGACGGCGGCGATGGCGGCCGGGTCGGTCATGAAGCCGAGCAGCGCGACCGAGGCGGCCGTCGCGGACTGCGCGATCAGCAGGGTCGGCCGCCTGCCCAGCCGGTCGGCCATCACCCCGCCGCCCAGCGAGGAGACGACCCCGCCGAGCCCGTGCAGCGAGGCGACGAGACCGGCGTACGAGGCGGAGTAGCCGCGGTCGAGGGTGAGGTAGAGGGCCATGAAGGTGGCCACGAAGGCGCCGAGCCGGTTGACCAGGGTGCTGGTCCACAGCCACCAGAACTCACGGGGGAGCCCGGAGACGGTCTCCCGGGCGGCACGTCGGAGACGGGCGGCGGACATGGCGGATCCCCCCATGGGTGTACGACGCCTCGGCGTGGGGCGTTGTAAGCGGCTCAAGCGGTAGGCACAACTTACAAACAGGGGGATGCCGCCGGCCACTGGATTAACAGATGCCGTCAACTGTCCACCCATCGGCCGACCCGGGCGGCGCCCCGAACGGGTGGATTACGCTCTTTCCCATGGCCGACGCACCGTACAAGCTGATCCTCCTCCGCCACGGCGAGAGCGAGTGGAACGCGAAGAACCTGTTCACCGGCTGGGTGGACGTCAACCTCAACGAGAAGGGCGAGAAGGAGGCAGTCCGCGGTGGCGAGCTCCTGAAGGACGCCGACCTTCTCCCCGACGTGGTCCACACGTCCCTCCAGAAGCGCGCGATCCGCACCGCGCAGCTGGCCCTGGAGGCCGCCGACCGCCACTGGATCCCGGTCCACCGCAGCTGGCGCCTGAACGAGCGCCACTACGGCGCCCTGCAGGGCAAGGACAAGGCGGCGACGCTGGCCGAGTTCGGCGAAGAGCAGTTCATGCTCTGGCGCCGCTCGTACGACACCCCGCCCCCGCCGCTCGCGGACGACTCCGAGTTCTCCCAGGCGCACGACCCGCGCTACGCCTCCATCCCGCCGGAGCTGCGCCCGGCCACGGAGTGCCTGAAGGACGTCGTCGTCCGGATGCTCCCCTACTGGTACGACGGCATCGTCCCCGACCTCCTGGCCGGCCGCACGGTCCTCGTCGCCGCCCACGGCAACAGCCTGCGCGCCCTGGTCAAGCACCTGGACGGCATCTCCGACGCCGACATCGCGGGCCTGAACATCCCGACGGGCATCCCGCTCTCCTACGAGCTGGACGAGAACTTCAAGCCGGTCACCCCCGGCGGCACGTACCTCGACCCCGAGGCGGCCGCGGCGGCGATCGAGGCGGTCAAGAACCAGGGCAAGAAGAAGTAACCTTTTCGATCATGCCCCTGACCTGCGTTTCCGGCGCAGGTCAGGGGCATTTTCACGGTCGGCTCAGCCCACCACTGCCCCGTAGATGTTCTGGTTCCGCCCGCCCGCGTCAAGGCAGGTGTCCGGTCCCCAGGTGCCGTCCGGGTTCTGGGTACGGCACTGGTGCACATCGAACCCGTCCGTCCCCTCGGCCGCCGGGTACCTCGGGTCGGTGCCGGGGACGGTGTCGCGCTGGTCGGTCCAGGCCAGGAACGCGGTCGGACCCGACGCGGCGATGTAGTTGTAGTCGCCGAAGAACGGCTCGTCGGCGTCGGTGAACTGCTCGTACTGCGGCATGGTCGACTGGGTGGACACCTTGTTGACCGCCCAGCTCCCTCCGGAGTCCGACGAGGTCGCGTAGTAGGTGTCCAGGCCTGTTCCGGTCGACACGGAACCCGGCGGGTTGTCGCTCACCCAGCGGTTGGAGACCGGCACCGTACGGAAGTCCCCGCCTCCCGGCCCGCTCGCGGTGTCGTCCCGGCTGTCCTGCCAGACGACGTGCAGCCGGCCCGAGTCGGCGGCGATGTCGGGGAGGAACTGGTGGCCCTTCGCCTGCGGGTCGATGCGCTGCGGGCTGCTCCAGGTCGCGCCGCCGTCACCTGTCCGCATGAAGTAGAGCGCGTCCTGGCTTCCGGTTCCCCTGCCGACGGTTCCGTACGTCGTCCCGGTCGGTGTCTGCGAACCGGGCACCGTGCCGTCGTAGACCAGGAAGACCTCGTCGGGGTTACCGGCGGAGGTGGGGTCGGCGGCCAGGCGGACCTGGCTGCCTACGCGGGCGAACGTATAGCCGGACTGGCAGGCGAGGGGGCCGTCACCGCAGTCACGGGGATCGGTGCCGGGCAACACTGTCTGGTCCAGCGCCTGCCAGCCGACGTAGGACGTGGCGACCCTCGGCCTGGTGAACGAGCGCCCGCCGTCGGTCGACTTCACCCAGCCGATGGAGCTGTTGCCCAGGCCGTTCGCCGCCAGCTGGTGCCAGCTGACGTAGACGCTGCCGTTGCGGGTGACCGTGACGTCGCAGATGTCGGACGCGGTCACGGAATTGGTGACCCTGTTCGTGGTGAACGTGCGGCCCTGGTCGGTCGAGCGGGCCACATACACGGCGTTCGGGGAGTTCGGGCCGGTGAAGCGGGTCCAGCAGACGTAGATGTTGCCGGCGTTCGGGCTGTCGGCACCGCGGTCGACCTCCAGCGCAGGCTTGTCCTGGAAGAGTCCGCGGAAGTCCTGGACCGGGGTGGACCGGGCGACGAGCGTGGTGTATCGGTGGTTGGGCTTCGGGCCGGAGGTCCAGTCGTAGCGCGAGACGAAGAGCGACGCGTTGGGATTGCTCGTGAGGTTGTCCGCGATGGTCGCGTAGTACAGGTGCCCGTTGTTGTCCCAGGCCTGGACGGGGTCGCCGGCCTGGTTCTCGTGCATCTGGTACATCGGCGAGGCCTGGCCCTCGGCCGAGGTGTCCGTCGGGTAGCCGGGCAGCAGGCTGTCGGTCCACGACTGCCCGCCGTCGGCGGAGTAGTAGAACCCGGCCCAGGCCGACCCTCCGGTCGTCGCCGCCGCGCAGTAGTCATTGGCGCCGGCGGTCAGCAGCTGCCGGTTGTGGGGCGCGACCGTGGTCGTCGGCTCGTTCTGCTGGCGCTTGTTGACCGAGCACGCGGCGATCGTCGGGTCGCTGCCCCCGTCATCGCGGACGTACTGGTGGTCGGAGATCTTGACGTCCTGGCCGGCCTGCGCGGCCGCGGACGGCCCGCCGAATCCCAGGGCGGCGGCGCTCAGGGCCAGCAGCCCTCCCCACAGGCGAGCGCGCCGTCTTCGTGCGCGCCCAGACGCCGTCCTCTGCATCATCGTCTCCTCATCCTGCGTTCGAAGCGGGTCGTTCGTAGCTTCGGCGGCACGGCAGACGGACAGGGAGAGGCTCGTCCCCGAGGCGTGCGTGATACACCCGTTTGCCTGGCCGGGGTTGCGTACGGCACACCTGGACGTCCCGCCCACCGCTGATCTGACCAAGGTGAGGAAGAACCCGTGAGCAGACCCGCCTCGCGCTGCACCACAGCCCTGTATGCCGTATCCGCGACCTGCGCCGTCATAGGCGCTCTGCTGTGGATACGCAGCCGGACCGGTACGCCTCTTACGCTCTCCTCTTCCTCCTACGGGTCCTACCTGGCAGCCGACAGCTACAGCCCGTCGGCCTGGCGGGTGTGGTCACCGGCAGTGTCCGAAGGACGTCTCGGCCTCTATCTCCTCGCGGCCGGGCTGGTGCTGGCCGTGGTGGCGCGCCTGTTCTCCGCCCGGCGTGACTGAGCGGCGCCGAGCGCAGCGCTCCACGCGTGACTGCCGTCACATCGCCTCTCGCCATGTCACATCCCGGCATCCCCCGGCGTCAGACGGGTGTAGTCAGCACCGAGGACACAGGAGTAGATCATGGAACCGCGTCTGAACCTCTTCGGCAACCCGCTCGCCGGCCGGGCGATCAAGCACCTGAACGCGGTGGGCCAGGTGGTCGTGGAGTCCGGGCTCCCCGCCGCCACTCAGGAACTGGTGAAGATCCGGGCCAGCCAGATCAACGGCTGCGGGTTCTGCACCGACATGCACACCAAGGACGCGCGCGCCGCCGGTGAGACCGAGCAGCGGCTGCACCTCGTCGCGGTGTGGCGGGAGGCCAAGGTGTTCTCCGAGGCCGAGCGGGCCGCCCTGGAGCTGGTGGAGGAGGGCACCCGGATCGCCGACGCGGCCGGTGGTGTCCCGGACGACGTGTGGGCGAACGCCGCCAAGCACTACGACGAGAACCAGCTCTTCGGCCTGATGACGCTGGTCGCGCTCATCAACGCGTACAACCGCCTGAACGTCATCGTCCGGATGCCCGCCGGCGACTACCAGCCGGGCCAGTTCCAGCACTGACCGCGACGTGCCAGGGGGCGCGGGTCACCTCACGGGTGCATCCGGGCCCCCTTCAGCACCTTGTCCACCCCGTTCCGGGGGCCGTACACCGCCAGCCCCACGAGGTCCAGCTCGGCCGTCGGCACGGCCCGTACCGCCGCGCGGTTGTCGCGGTCGTTGCCCGTCGTGAAGAGGTCCGCCGTGAAGACCGCGCGGGGCAGGGCGCGGTTCAACACCCTTGTGTGGGCCGCCTTCAGGGTCTCCTTCGTACCCTCGAAGACCAGGACCGGCTGGCGGAACATCGGCAGGTACGACACCCCGTCCGCGTCCTCGTACGGCTCCCCGATCACCTCCTCGATCTCGCTGCCCAGGCCGCTGACCAGGAACGCGGTCACATTGAGGCGCTGCCAGGGCTCCAGGTCCTCGCGGAGCAGTACGGCGATCTTCGTGTCGAAGCGGATCGGTTCGGTGTTCATGGACTGAGACTGCCGCGCCGCCGGGCGGGCGGTCTTGTACGTTCTTTGCGTGGCCGCAGCTCAGCCGGACGTCTCCGCCTGGCGCCCACGGGTCCCGGGTGTCGTGGAGGTCTTCCACGCCCGATTCACCGAGTACGCCTATCCGATGCACGTCCATGACGTCTGGACGCTGCTCATCGTGGACGACGGGGCCGTACGGTACGAGCTGGACCGGCACGAGCACGGAACCCCGCTCGGCACCGTGACCCTGCTGCCGCCGCACGTCCCGCACAACGGCTCCCCCGCCACCCCGCAGGGCTTCCGCAAGCGGGTGCTGTACCTCGACACCAGCCGGCTCGGTGCCGACCTCATCGGCCCCGCCGTCGACCGGCCCGATCTCGTCGACCCCCTGCTGCGGCGGCGCGTCGGGCAGCTGCACTCCGCCCTCGCCCGGCCCGGCGACGAGCTGGAGGCGGAGAGCCGGCTGACCCTCGTCGGGGAGCGGTTGCGGGACCATCTGCGGGGCCGGGGCGGTACGTCCGCGCACCGGAGCGATCCGCTCCTCGCCGGACGGCTGCGCGAGCTGCTGGACGCCCGGGTCGTCGACGGGATGCGGCTGGAGGAGGCCGCGCGGCTGCTGCACGCCCACCCCGCCCATCTGGTACGGGCGTTCAGCGCCGCTTACGGCATCGCACCGCACCAGTACCTCATGTCACGGCGGGTCGGGCGGGCCCGGCGGCTGCTGCTGGACGGGCAGGCGCCGGGCGAGGTGGCGGCGGCGACCGGCTTCTGCGACCAGGCCCATCTCACCCGGCACTTCAAGAAGCTGGTCGGGGTCACTCCGGGGCGCTACCGGGTCAGTTCGCGCCGGTCGTCGTAGCGACCGTCAGTCGGCCGGGCGCTCGATCAGATGGCGGAACGCGTCCAGGTTGCGCGTGGACTCGCCCCGGGACACCCGCCAGGCGTACTCCTTGCGGATGGAAGAGGCGAAGCCCAGCTCCAGCAGGGTGTTGAAGGCGCCGTCGGCCGCTTCCAGGACCTGGCCGAGGAGGCGGTCGATCTCGTCGGGGGTGACGGAGGCGAGGGGGAGGCGGGCGGTGACGTAGATGTCGCCGAGGCGGTCCACGGCGTAACTGACGCCGTACAGCTTGAGGTTGCGCTCCAGGAGCCAGCGGTGGACGCCGGGCTCGTTCTCGTCGGGGTGGCGGACGACGAAGGCGTTCAGGGACAGCGAGTGACGGCCCACCAGGAAGGAGACCGTCGTGGACAGCTTGCGGGTGCCGGGGAGTTTGACCACGTAGTTCCCGGGCTCGGGGCTCTCCCACTCCAGTTCGGCGTCCTTGAGGGCACCTTCGAGGATCTGCCCCGCCTTCTCCACATCACCCATGGGGGGAGCGTACGCGACGGCGGTGGGACTGGGTCGCGGCCATGTAGACCTCGGCGGTGGCGGCGGCCGCCGTGTCCCAGCCGAAGGACTGGGCGTGGCGAGCGGCGGCCTGCCCCATGCTCGTCGCGAGGGACGGCTCGTCGGCGAACCGGTGCAGCACGCGCGCGTAGTCGGCCGGGTTGTGGCCCGCCACGAGGAAGCCGGTCTCGCCGTCGCGCACGGCCACCGGGAGACCGCCGACGGACGCCGCCAGCACCGGCGTACCGGCCGCCTGCGCCTCTATGGCGACCAGCCCGAACGACTCGCTGTACGACGGCATGACCAGCACGGACGCGGCCCGGAACCAGTCCGCGAGCTGTTCCTGGCCGACCGGCGGCCGGAACCGTACGACGTCCGCGATGCCGAGCCGTGCGGCGAGCTTCTGCAGGCCCTCCGGCTTGGCGAGGCCGCTGCCGCTCGGGCCGCCGACGACCGGGACGAGGATGCGCGAGCGCAGCTCGGGGCGCTCGTCCAGCAGCACCGCCACGGCACGCAGCAGGACGTCCGGGGCCTTCAGGGGCTGTATGCGGCCCGCGAAGAGCGGGATCAGGGCGTCCTGGGGCAGGCCCAGGCGGAGGCGGGCGGCGGCGCGGCCGTCGGCCGGGCGGAAGCGGTCGAGGTTCACGCCGGGGTGGACCACGGCGACCTTGGCGGGGTCGGCCGCGTAGTGCCGGACCAGCTCGTCGGCCTCCTCGTCCGTGTTGGCGATGAGCCGGTCGGCGGCGGCCACGATCTGGGTCTCACCGATGACGCGGGCGGCGGGCTCGGGCGTGTCGCCGTCGGCCAGGTTGGCGTTCTTGACCTTGGCCATGGTGTGCATGGCGTGCACCAGGGGCACGCCCCAGCGCTGGGCGGCGAGCCAGCCGACGTGGCCGGAGAGCCAGTAGTGGGAGTGGACGAGGTCGTAGTAGCCGGGGCGGTGGCCGGCCCAGGCCTGCATCACGCCGTGTGTGAAGGCGCACAGCTGGGCGGGCAGGTCCTCCTTGGCGAGGCCTTCGTACGGCCCCGCGTCGACATGGCGCACGAGGACGCCCGGGGCCAGCTGGACGGTGGGGGCGAGGCCGCCGGAGGTGGCGCGGGTGAAGATCTCGACCTCGATGCCCTGCGCGGCGAGGCGCTGGGCCAGCTCCACGATGTAGACGTTCATGCCGCCGGCGTCGCCGGTGCCGGGCTGGTGGAGCGGGGACGTGTGCACGGAGAGCATGGCGACCCGGCGGGGTCGGCGGTGCAGCCGGAGCCGGGGGGAGGCGGCCGGGGAGCGTCGCCCGAGCCTGCTGACGTAGTGGCTCACCGTGGCGTTCCTCCTTACTGCGGGCATGCCGGACGGAGGTCCGGGCTCGGCCTCCGAGGGAGTCAACAGCGGCCGGGCGTCCCGCCATTTCCCGATCAAGCGGCTTTACTCAATCATGACCCGGGGTCGATCAACCGTTCGGGGGCAGGGGTGGGGGTACTTGACCCACCAAGAGGAGACCCTTGGACCAGCCTTGACCTGCGCCGATACAACCTTTGACAGGACACGGCCAGCCCCGGTACACGCTTCCTCGTCGGATGTCACCCCCCCTCACCGAACCCCGAGGACCAGCGTGTTCCGTTCCCGTCACCTCACCAGGGCGGCTCGTGTCGTCGGCACGTCAGCCGCCGCGGCCGCGCTCTCCGTCGCCGCCGCCCAGACCGCGCTCGCCTGCAGCATCGCCGACTTCTCCGCCGCCCCCGCCTGCGACAGCTCGGGCAAGCCGGTCGTCCGGGTCACCGACAAGGACCCCTCCGGCACGCCGGCCACGCTCACCCTGAAAATTGAGCTGAGCATGCCCGGCGGGGAGCGGGACCTCGACACGCAGACGATCCAGCACCCGACCGCGCAGGGCGTCAGCGTCGACCTGCATCCCCTGACCTGGCACGCCGGACAGACCTTCGTGATCCACGTCAAGGCGGGCGACAGCGTCGACGAGGACCTCAAGCCCCCGGTGGTCGTACCGGACAACTTCACCTGCGCCCCCGCCGGCTCCTCCTCGGCCTCCCCGACGCCGACCGCCCCCGCGTCCTCGGCCCCCACCGCTCCCGCGTCCTCGGCGCCGTCCGCCACCCCGGCCCCGGTGCACAGCGGCGGTGGCACGGCCGCCTCTCCCGTGGCGAGCAGCGCCCCGTCACCCGCGGGCGGCGGTACGCACCTCGCCTCGACCGGCGCCTCCGGCAACACCCCGCTGATCGCCGGCGCGGCAGCGGCGCTGGTCCTCGCGGGCGCCGGCATCGTCACAGCCCTGCGCCGCCGCACGGCACACCGCGCCGGCTGAGCCCGGCATCCGGCTGGGCAAGCCGCTCCGACTGACTGCGGCGCCCGGCCCGGGGAGCGGCTTCCCGCCGCCTCCGGCGCCGGGCCCGGCGAACCGCTTCCCGGCGACTCCGGCACTGGGCCCGACCATTCCAGGCCGAGCCCGGCAGGCCACGACAACGGGCCCGGCCATCCAGCCCGGCAGGCCGATCCCACCGACCCATGCACCGGGCCCGACCATTCCAGGCCGGGCCGACAAGCCACGACAGCCGGCCCCGCCATCCGACCCGGCAGACCACTCCCGCCGACCCCGACACCAGGCCCGACCACTCCAGGCCGGGCCCGACAAGCCCCTCCAGCCGACGCCGGCGCTCGGCCCGCCGACCGGCACCGCCGTCGCCACCGGTCGGCCGACCGCCACCACCACGCCCGGCCCGGCAACCACCACGCCCGGCCCGGCCAACCACCACGTCCGGCCCGGTCGGCGCCGCACCCACCTCCAGCCCGGCCGACGCCGTACCCGCCCCCTTACCCTCGTAGGCATGACAGCCCGCGCAGCGACCCTCCCCCACTCTCGGCTTCGCGGGGGGACCCCCATCGTGGGAACGGTGACGCGCGGGACGACCAATCCCAATCGGCTGCGGCGCATGGACCGTTGGATCGCCGCCACGCACGGGGCCGAGCTGCGTCGCGCCGAGGATCCGCTGGCGGTCGACCTCGGATACGGCGCCGCGCCCTGGACCGCCGTCGAGCTGCTCGGCCGGCTGCGGACCGCCGCGCCGCGCGCGCGTGTGGTCGGTGTCGAGATCGAGCCGGAGCGGGTCGCGGCGGCCGAGCCGTACGCGCGGGAGGGGCTCGTCTTCCGGCACGGCGGGTTCGAGATCCCCGTCCCGGGGCGCCCGGTGCTCGTGCGGGCCGCCAATGTGCTGCGCCAGTACGACGAGGACCAGGTCGCCGCCGTCTGGGAGCGGCTGCGCGCGCGGCTCGCCCCGGCCGGCGCCGGTTCGCGCGGCGGGCTGCTGGTCGAGGGGACGTGCGACGAGATCGGCCGGCGGCATGTGTGGGTCGCGCTCGGCCCGGAGGGGCCGCGGACCGTGACCTTCGCGACGCGGCTGGGCTCGCTGGAGCAGCCGTCCGACCTCGCCGAGCGGCTGCCGAAGGCGCTGATCCACCGCAACGTACCCGGTGAGCCGGTGCACGCCTTCCTGCGCGACTTCGACCGGGCCTGGGCCGCCGCCGCACCCTACGCCTCCTACGGCGCCCGCCAGCGCTGGCTGCGCGCGGTACGGGACCTGACGGCCGACTGGCCGGTGACGGACTCCCCGGCCCGCTGGCGGCAGGGCGAAGTGACGGTGGCGTGGGAGGCGTTGGCGCCGCGCGGCCGCTGACCGCTGACCGCTGACCGCTGACCGCTGACCGCTGACCGCTGACCGCTGACCGCTGACCGCTGACCGCTGACCGCTGACCGCTGACCGCTGACCGCTGACCGCTGACCGCTGACCGCGCAGGAACGATCTCTGCGCGTCGTTCGTCACACCGGCGGGGAGATCGTCATACCGGGGCCGGTGAGGGGGGAACAGGAGAGAAACACCTGCCTCTGTCGCTTTGCGCCGTGACGTGGCACGATCCCCCAGATACGGTAAGTTACTGACGGTAAATCAGTTTGGGGGTACGGGTGATGGGCTGGGGCAAGCGCGGCATCCTGACGGCCGCCGTGACCGTGGTCTGCGCGGTGACCGCGCTGGCGGCACCCGGCGCGGCCTTCGCCGCCCCGGTACCGACACCGAGTACGTCCCCTTCCCCGGCCCCCTCCCCTTCGCCGTCCTCAACTCCCGCGCCCAGCAAGGACCTTGAGAAGGTCCGCGAGAAGCTCGACGGGCTGTATCACGACGCGGCCGTCGCCACCGACGCCTACAACGCGGCCGAGGAGAAGGCCAAGAAACAGTCCGCCGAGATCGTCGCGCTGGCGAAGAAGATCGTCGAGGGGCAGGAGAAGCTCGACCGGCTCAAGGACCAGGCGGGCGCGGCGGCCCGCGAGCAGTACCGCACCGGAGGCATCCCGCCCACCGCCCAGTTCCTGCTCAGCGACGACCCGGCCCAGGTCCTGGACGGCGCCGGGCTGGTGCTCCAGGGCCAGCGGGCGACGAGGGACCTGATCGGCGAACTGACCCGCACCCAGAACGACTTGCAGGCGTACGCCGACGACGCCGCCGAGCAGTGGCAGAAGCTGGACACCGAGCGCAAGGCGAAGGCCGCCGCCAAGAAGAAGATCGAGCAGCAGATCTCCGCCGCCAAGAAGCTGGAGTCCGAGCTGGCGAAGCGGGACCAGGAGCGGCTGCGGCAGCTGGAGGACCAGGCCGCGCTGCAGGCGCAGACCTCCTGGCTGGACACCGGCATCCTCAAGGAGATCAACGGCAAGGCGTCCGAGCAGGGCAAGAAGGCCGTCGCGTTCGCCACCGCCCAGCTCGGCAAGCCGTACGTCTGGGGCGCCGAGGGCCCGGAGTCGTACGACTGCTCGGGCCTGACCTCCCAGGCCTGGGCGGCGGCCGGCCACCCCATCCCGCGCACCTCGCAGGAGCAGTGGCAGCAGCTCAAGCACATCGACATCAAGGACATGCGGCCCGGCGACCTCATCCTCTACTTCACCGACGCCAGCCATGTCGCCCTCTACATCGGCGACGGCGCGATCATCCAGGCCCCGCGCCCGGGCCGGAACGTGACGATCGCGGGCGCCGGCTCGATGCCGATCCTGGGGGTCGTACGGCCCGACGCATAGCCCTCACGGAGGGGTGTGCGGTGACACGGGTCACGTGACCCACCGCACGCCCACTCGCGCCCAAACCCCGGCAGGACGTGAGCTTCGTCATTCCGGGTGGTCCGGCGCCCTGTCCAACTGCGGTACGGAACGCGGCATATGACGGCGGCCTGCGCGGGAGCGACGCGGCTCACACCATTCCATCGGGACGGGCAATGCCGCTATGGTCACCCGTCGGTGGCTTCGAGACCCTCGGCGCCGCCCATGCCCTCGGGGGGAGGGAAGGAACCCAAGACGATGCCCGTACCCATACCGCGGCAGAGAGCGATCCCGGCCGCGGAGAGTGGTCAGGCTGAGGCCGCCTCCACAGTCGGCGGCCCCCTCAAGGAAGAGGCCCAGCTGGCCCACCGCGACGCCACGCCCACGAGCGGCACCGGCACCACGCTCACCCTGCTGCTGATCGAGGACGATCCGGCCGGCTCGCCGATCGTGCCCGAACTGCTGGACGCGTCCGGCAAGCCGATCCGGGTGCGCACCGCCCGCAACCTCACCGAGGCCGAGCGGCTGCTCACCGACGACGTCCACTGCATCCTGCTGGACCTCGCCCTGCCCGCGCCGGGCGGCAGCGACGCCGACGACGAGCTGGCCGTGCTCAAGCACGTGCTCCGGCTCGCGCCCCGGCACGCCGTGCTCGCGCTGACCGCCTCCGCCGACGCCGAGCGCGGCGCCGAGGCCGTGCGCGTGGGCGCCCAGGACTATCTCTTCCGGGACGAGCTGGACGGCCGGCTGCTCAGCCGCGCCATCCGGTACGCGGTGGAGCGGAAACGTTCCGACACCGCCGAGCGGCGGCTGGCCGAGGGCCGGCTGCGCGCGCAGGAGAACCGCCGGCTGGAGCGCGGGCTGCTGCCCACGCCCCTGCTGGACGGCTCCTCGCTGCGCTTCGCCGCCCGCTACCGCCCCGGCCGCTCGCGGGCCCTGCTCGGCGGCGACTTCTACGACGCCGTCCGCACACCCGACGGCACGGTGCACGCCATGATCGGTGACGTCTGCGGCCACGGCCCGGACGAGGCCGCGCTCGGCGTGGAGCTGCGCATCGCCTGGCGTGCGCTGACGCTGGCCGGGCTGTGCGGGGACGAGCTGCTGGGCACGCTGCAGCAGGTGCTGGAGCACGAGCGCGCCGACGAGGAGATCTTCGCGACGCTGTGCACGGTGGACATCGCGCCGGACGGGCGGAGTGCGGGCCTGTGCCTGGCCGGGCACCCGGCGCCGCTGCTCGCCCGTCCCGGGCGGGACGCGCGACTGCTGCCGTACGACAACAACGGGCCCGCGCTCGGGCTGCTGCCCGGGGCCCGGTGGCCGCGGATGCAGGTGGAGCTCGGGGCCGAGTGGAGTCTGATGCTCTACACCGACGGGCTGATCGAGGGCCGGGTCGGTGCGGGCGGTGAGCGTCTGGGGCAGGACGGGATGGTGTCGATGATCCGCCGGCAGCTCTCCGAGGGGCTGCGGGGAGAGGCGCTGTTGCGGGCCGCGGTCACCGAGGTCCGTGAGCTCAATGGGGGCGAGCTGACGGACGACGTGGCTGTGGTGTTGCTGGACAGGACGTCGTAGGCGAAGTCCCGCCCGCGCCCCTCGGTCAGCTGTCAGCCATCAACTGTCCGCTGATGGCTGACAGCTGACGGCTGATGGCTGACTCCAGGGGCGCAATTTTCAGCGGCCCCCGTTGTACGGACCGTACGGGCCGTCGCTGCTGCTTCCCCTGCCCCGGCGGCGGAAGCCGCCCCGGCCGCCCCGCCCGCCGGAGACCTGCTGAAGGGCCGGGCGGACGTCGACGAAGAAGACGATCGTGGCGACCAGACCCGCGAGCTGGAGGAACAGCATGGGCACGAAGAGGTTCACGCCCACCGCCACGCCCAGGATGATCAGCCAGAAGCCCTTGTTCTGCTTGTCCGCGGCGCGGTAGGCGTCCTCGCGGAAGATCGCGGCCATCACGAACGCCACGATGGCGAACGCCAGCATGGCCGTGAAGATCAGCCACATCACTCCGCCGACTGCAGTCATCAGCACAGTACCCACCACCCGAGTCGACTCGTCCGTACAGCCACCGTACCCATACAACGGGCCGGACACCCCGAAGGTGCCCGGCCCGGTATCGCTGTCGTCGCGTCGCCCGCGCTCACTTCGCCGGCGGCGTGGTCTTCTTCGCCGTGGTGCTCTTGCGCGGGGCCGGGGCCTTCCGGGCGGCCGGCTTCTTGTCCGCGGCGGGCTCGGACGTGGCCTCGGCGGGCTTCGGCTCGTCCTTGGCCCCGGCCGGCTCGGGCTCGCCCTCGACGGCGACGGCCAGTTCCTCGATGCCCTCGGCGGCCTCGCCGCGCCAGTGCTTCACGGTCTGCTCGCCGTGCTCGGCGACCTTCTCGTAGGTCTCGCGGGCCTTGACGGCGTACTCGGCGGCGACGCCGACGCCGCGCAGGGCGAGGTCCTGGGCCTGCTCGCCGAGCTTCTTCAGGTCCACGTCGAGGGTGCCGAGGAACTCGTTGACCTTCGTCTGGAGGGTCTCCTGCGCCTCCTTGGCGCGGGCGGCGGCCTTCTCCTGCACGGCCTTGGGGTCGGTGTTGCGCACGGCCTCGATGCGGGCCGGTGCCTCGGCGCGCAGCTGCTCGACCAGGGCGGGCACCTTCTTGGCCTGCTGGTAGGCGAGGTCGGCGGTGCCGGCGGCGAAGTAGAGCGGAGTCGGGTCGCTGAGGGTCTTGCGCAGGTCGTCGGTGATGGCCATGGTGTTCAGGTCCTCCCGGATTCGCGTTCGGCTGAGGTTGGTGTGGTCCGCGGTGGGGCGGCCGGCGCCCTGGTCCGGTTATCCGGCCGTCCGCCGCGGACCGGCATCGATATCGACATCGGCATCGCCGTCCTCGGCCCCGGCGGGCTCGCCGACCCCGAGTCCGTTCTCCTTGCGGAAGGACTCGTAGATCTGGAGCAGCACCTGCTTCTGCCGCTCGTTGAGCGAGGGATCGGCGAGGATGACCGCCCGGGTCTCCACTTCGTCCAGGTCCCGCTCCGCGTCGAGGATCCCGGCGCGGACGTACAACGTCTCGGCGGAGATGCGCAGGGCCTTGGCGACCTGCTGGAGCACCTCCGCGCTGGGCTTGCGCAGCCCGCGCTCGATCTGGCTCAGGTACGGATTGGACACCCCGGCGGCATCGGCGAGCTGCCGCAGCGACAGCTGGGCGTTCCGCCGCTGTTCGCGCAGGTACTCACCGAGGTTGCCGACGTTCAGCGATGCCATGCCTCCACCTTGCCCCACCCCTGCTAACAATTGCAAGCATCCGCTTGCAAAAGTGTGTCGCACGGGTGGGCCGATTAAGGACTGGCTGCCTGCGGTCGCCGCCTCGTAGGGTGCCGATCATGGCGTGCCGTATTTCCGAACTGATCATTCCCTGCCAGGATCCGCAGCGGCTGGCGGCGTTCTGGTGCGAGGTGCTGGACTTCATCGTGCTCGACCCCGACGACGGCGGCGCGGTGGAGATCGGGCCACGGGAGGGGTTCGGCGGACTGCAGCCGACTCTGGTCTTCGTCCCCGCCACCGAGCCCAAGGCGGGCCCGCTGCGGCTGCACTTCGACGTCAACGCCACCGACCGCGATCAGGCCGCCGAACTGGAACGCCTCCTGAAGCTCGGGGCGCGCCCGGCCGACATCGGCCAGAACGGCGACGAGCCCTGGCACGTCCTGGCCGACCCCGAAGGCAACGAATTCTGCCTCCTGCGAGCCCGTCTGAGCTGAGCGCACTGCACCCGCGGAACTACCGGGACAGTTCCGACGGTTCGTCCAGCCTGGTCAGCCACACCGGCGTCGTCTCCAGCGGGGTTAAGGGCGTGGGAGGTGCCGCCAGGTCGGCCCGAGGGTCTCCGGCACGGTCAGCATCGCCATCGAGACGCTCTCCGCGAGCTCGACGTCCTCGGCGACATCGGGGCTGGTGAGCAGCGGTTCGGGCAGCCACTCGCCGACGTACTCCGCGCGCCTGCGCGACAGGCTGCGCAGGCGGTTGAGCGACTGGCGGGTGACCGTCCGGACGAGGTACGACCGCGGGTCGCGGACCCTGGCCCGGTCGACGCCGGCCCAGCGCAGTCAGGACTCCTGGAGCACGTCCTCGGCGTCGGCGGCCGAGCCGAGGATCTCGTAGGCGACCGTGAAGAGCAGGCTGCGGTGGGCGACGAACGGGTCCTCGGTCATGCCTTCGGCGCCAGGGGGATCGAGCAGGCGTCGGAGTAGCCCTGCGAGGTGATGCCGTGCGCCGTGTTGCACCGGGTCGCCAGGTTGGCGAAGCCGATGAACACGGTGAGTTCGACCAGGGCCGCCGGGCCGAGCCGGTCGAGCAGCCGCGCCGAGAGCTCGTCGGTGACGGTCGACGGGGTGTTCGTCATGGCCTCCGCGTACTCCAGCACGTCCCGCTCCAGCGGGGTGAACACGTCCGACACCCGCCAGCGCGGCACCTGGCTCGCCTTGGCCAGGTCCAGGTTCTGGTTCAGCGCGTGGAAGTAGTTGATGTCGAGGCACCAGCAGCAGCCGACCTGGGCCGCGACCGCCATGTGCGCGAAGGTCTTGAGGCTCGCGTCGGCCTCGTCCAGCGAACCGATCGCCGCCGAGAACTCCTGGTTGGCCTCGGCGAGCTTCGGGTGGTTCCACAGCACTTCGAAGGGCTCGGGCACCGAGCCGAGCTGTTCCAGCACCGCCTGCCGCAGCCCGGCGGGAATTTCTGCCTTCGGAATGCGCACCGTCATCGTCTTCTCCCCGTACGAAGGTCTAAGTCGTGTGGCCTGTCCGGTGGTTCGGCATGAAGACACCGGCCGGTGCGCGGATGTGACACCCGGGCTCGCGTCAGTCCGTGACGAGGTCCTCCGGGGCCGAGCGGGCCAGGCCGGCGAGGGTGGTGAGCGCCTGGGCGAGGACGTCCGGCGGGGGTGTGGCCAGGCCCAGGCGGACGGCGTTCGGGGCGTGGCCGGCGTCGACGGTGAACGCGGCGGCGGGTACGACCCCGATGCCGTGCCGCGCGGCGGCGGCGACGAAGGTGTCCGCCCGCCAGGGGCGCGGGAGGTGCCACCAGCAGTGGTAGGAGCGCGGCTCGCCGCGCACCGGGAACCCGGCGAGGCACCGGGCCGCGAGCTCCTGCCGTACCGTCGCCTCCCGCTGCTTGGCGGCGACCAGCTTCCGTACCGTGCCGTCCTGCTGCCAGCGGTGGGCGGCCTCCAGGGCGAAGCGCATCGGGGCCCAGCCGCCCGCGCGCAGGGCGGCGGCGACCGAGGCCGTCAGGGCGGGCGGGGCGACCGCGAAGCCCAGGGTCAGGCCGGGGGCGATGCGCTTGGAGAGGCTGTCGATCAGGACGGTCCGCTCGGGGGCGTACGCGGCGAGCGGCGGGAGTTCGTCGCGCAGGAACGCCCAGATCGCGTCCTCCACGGCGGGCAGTCCGAGGCTCAGCAGCACCTCGGCCAGCTCCTCGATCCGCCGCTCGGGCATGGTGAGCGAGAGCGGGTTGTGCAGCCTCGGCTGGACGTAGAGGGCGTGCAGCGGGGCGGCCGCGTGGGCCTCGGCCAGCGCCTGCGGGACCAGGCCGTCCTCGTCCATGGGCAGCGGGACGAGGGTGATGCCGAGCCGGGCCGCCACCGCCTTGATCACCGGGTACGTGAGCTCCTCCACCCCGAGGCGGCCGCCCGGCGGCACCAGGGCGGTGACGGCGGCGGAGAGGGCCTGCCGGCCGCCCGCCGCGAACAGCACCCGCGCAGGGTCGGGGCGCCAGCCGCCGCGGGCGAGGAGGCCGGCGGCGGACTCCTGGACGGCGGGCAGGCCGGCGGCGCCGACCGGGCGCAGGGCGTGCGCGAGGGCGTCGGGGCGCAGCAGGCCGCCGAGCCCCTCGGCGAGCAGTGCGCTCTGTCCGGGTACGGCCGGGTAGTTCAGCTCCAGGTCGATCCGGCCGCCGGCCGCCGGTTCGGTGAGCGCGGGAGCGGTCTCGTCCTGCGCCGCGCGGACGTACGTACCGCGTCCGACCTCGCCCACGGTCAGGCCGCGGCGGGCCAGTTCGCGGTACACGCGCGTGGCGGTGGAGTTGGCGATGCCGTGCCGTTTCGCGAACGCGCGCTGCGGGGGCAGCCGGTCGCCGGGGCGCAGGGCGCCGGAGCGGATCTCCTCGGCCACGGCGTCGGCGACGCTCAGGTAGTCGGTCACGGTCAGCCACCTCACCACAGAATTGCACCGAGAGCAATCTTTTGATTGCACTGAGCTATTGAACTGACCTACGCTCCCCGCATGATCGAGCCAAGCGAAGTGTTCGGCGTGAGCGTGGTGGCACTCGGCATGGTGCTCACCCCCGGCCCGAACATGATCTATCTCGTCTCGCGCAGCATCACCCAGGGCAGGCGCGCCGGGATGATCTCCCTGGGCGGCGTGGCCCTGGGCTTCCTGACATACCTGCTCGCCGCGAACCTGGGCCTGTCCGTCGTCTTCACCGCCGTACCCGAGCTGTACGTCGCGGTGAAGCTGGCCGGCGCCGCCTATCTCGCGTATCTCGCCTGGAGCGCCCTGAAGCCGGGCGGCATCTCGGTCTTCGCCCCGCAGGACGTGCCGCACGACTCGCCGCGCAGGCTGTTCACGATGGGCCTGACGACGAATCTGCTCAACCCGAAGATCGCCGTCATGTACGTCTCCCTCATCCCGCAGTTCATCGATCCGGGCCGGGGCCATGTCCTGCTCCAGGGGCTGGTGCTGGGCTCCGTGCAGATCGTGGTGAGCATCGCGGTGAACACGGCCATCGTGCTCGCCGCCGGCACCATCGCGGTCTTCCTCGCCCGCCGCCCCTCCTGGCTGAAGGTGCAGCGCCGGCTGATGGGCACGGTGCTGGGTGCGCTCGCCGTCTCGCTGGCCGCCGACACCTCGGGACCGGCGTAGCCCCTGCGGATGTGGTCAGGATTCGAGAAGCGCCGGCCGGGCGGGCGGCGTTAGGTTGGCCGGCATGGACCTCACCGCAGCGCACGCCGCCGACAGCCATGACCTGATCCGAGTGCACGGTGCCCGTGAGAACAACCTAAAGGACGTCGACGTCGAGCTGCCCAAGCGCCGGCTGACGGTCTTCACCGGCGTCTCCGGCTCGGGCAAGAGCTCCCTGGTGTTCGACACGATCGCCGCCGAGTCGCAGCGGCTGATCAACGAGACGTACCCCGCCTTCGTGCAGGGGTTCATGCCCAACCTGGCGCGTCCCGAGGTCGACGTCCTCGACGGGCTGACGACCGTGATCACCGTCGACCAGCAGCGGATGGGCGCCGACCCGAGGTCCACCGTCGGCACCGCCACCGACGCCAACGCCATGCTGCGCATCCTCTTCAGCCGGCTCGGCACCCCGCACATCGGCTCGCCCAAGGCGTTCTCCTTCAACGTGGCCTCGATCAGCGGCGCCGGCGCGGTGACCGTCGAGCGCGGCGGGCAGCAGGTGAAGGAGCGGCGCAGCTTCAGCATCACCGGCGGCATGTGCCCGCGCTGCGAGGGCCGGGGCACGGTCTCCGACCTCGACGTCACCCAGCTCTACGACGACTCCCTGTCCCTGAACGAGGGCGCGCTGACGATCCCCGGCTACAAGTCCGGCGGCTGGAACTACCGCCTCTACACCGAGTCCGGCCTGGTCGACCCCGACAAGCCGATCCGGAAGTACACCAAGAGGGAGCTGCAGGACTTCCTGTACCGCGAGCCGACCCGCATGAAGATCGCGGGCATCAACATGACGTACGAAGGTCTGATCCCGCGGATCCAGAAGTCGATGCTCGCCAAGGACAAGGAGGGCATGCAGCCGCACATCCGGGCCTTCGTGGACCGCGCGGTCACCTTCACGGTCTGCCCCGCGTGCGAGGGCACCCGGCTCACCGAGGCGGCCCGGTCCTCGAAGATCGCGGGGGTCAGCATCGCCGACGCGTGCGCGATGCAGATCAGCGACCTGGCGCAGTGGGTGCAGGGGCTGGACGAGCCGTCGGTGGCGCCGCTGCTCGGCTCGCTGCGGCACACCCTGGACTCGTTCGTGGAGATCGGCCTCGGCTATCTCTCGCTGGACCGGCCGGCGGGCACGCTGTCGGGCGGCGAGGCCCAGCGCGTGAAGATGATCCGCCACCTCGGCTCCTCGCTCACCGACGTCACGTACGTCTTCGACGAGCCCACCACCGGGCTGCACCCGCACGACATCCGGCGGATGAACGACCTGCTGCTGCGGCTGCGCGACAAGGGCAACACGGTGCTGGTCGTGGAGCACAAGCCGGAGGTCATCGCGATCGCCGACCACGTCGTGGACCTCGGCCCCGGCGCCGGCACGGCGGGCGGCACGGTCTGTTTCGAGGGCACCGTCGAGGCGCTGCGGGGCAGCGGCACCCTCACCGGCCGCCACCTGGACGACCGGGCGGCGGTGAAGGAGGCCGTGCGCAAGCCGACCGGCGCCCTGGAGATCCGCGGGGCGACGACACACAACCTCCAGGACGTGGACGTCGACATCCCGCTCGGCGTGCTGTGCGTGGTCACCGGTGTCGCGGGCTCCGGCAAGAGCTCGCTCGTGCACGGCTCCGTGCCCAAGGGCGCGGACGTCGTCTCCATCGACCAGACCCCGATCCGCGGCTCCCGGCGCAGCAATCCGGCGACGTACACCGGGCTGCTGGAGCCCGTCCGCAAGGCCTTCGCCAAGGCCAACGGCGTCAAGCCGGCCCTGTTCAGCGCCAACTCCGAGGGCGCCTGCCCCACCTGCAACGGCGCCGGGGTCGTCTACACCGACCTGGCGATGATGGCCGGGGTCGCCACGACCTGCGAGGAGTGCGAGGGCAAGCGGTTCGAGGCGTCGGTGCTGGAGTACACACTCGGCGGGCGGGACATCGCGGAGGTGCTGGCGATGTCGGTGACCGAGGCCGAGGAGTTCTTCGGGACCGGCGAGGCGCACATCCCGGCCGCCCACAGGATCCTCCGGCGGATGGCCGACGTCGGCCTCGGCTACCTCACCCTCGGCCAGCCCCTGACCACCCTGTCGGGCGGCGAGCGGCAGCGGCTGAAGCTGGCCACGCACATGGCCGACAAGGGGGGCGTGTACGTCCTGGACGAGCCGACCACGGGTCTCCATCTGGCCGACGTCGAGCACCTGTTGGGCCTGCTCGACCACCTGGTCGACTCCGGCAAGTCCGTCATCGTGGTCGAGCACCACCAGGCCGTCATGGCCCACGCGGACTGGATCATCGACCTCGGGCCCGGGGCCGGGCACGACGGGGGGCGGGTGGTCTTCGAGGGGACACCGGCCGAGCTGGTCGCCGCGAAGTCGACTTTGACCGGGGAGCACTTGGCCGAGTACGTGGGGGCGTGAGGGAGCGGTTCAGCGCCGTTGGGCTCTCGGTTCGCTGCCGGGTGCGGGTGCTCCGTAGCCGCGCAGTTCCCCGCGCCCCTGGGGAGTCGCGGTGCCGTCGGCTCCCCCGGCCTGCCCCACCCCCCTCAGCCCTCGAACCCACCGGCCGCCAACAGCTCGTCGATCCGCGCCCGATGAGCCTTCTCCCAGTCGTCCAAGGTCTCCTCGGCCTCCTTCGCGAGCTTCGCCCGCGCCGCCCGCAGGACTTCCTCCGCCCGTGCCGCCGGTACGACCACCACGCCCTCCTCGTCCGCCACGACCACGTCCCCCGACTCCACCCGGACACCCCCGCAGCGCACGGGCTGGTTCAGCGGTCGTACCGCCTTCTTCGCGCCCGGGATCGGGATGATCCCCCGGGCGAAGACGGGGAAGCCCAGCTCGCGGACCTCGCCGAGGTCGCGGATGAGACCGTCGGCGACGAAGGCGGCCACGCCGTTGCGCTGCGCGACCGCGCACACGTTGCCGCCGGCCAGCGCGAAGTCGAGGTCCCCGGACTCGACCACGATCACCGAACCGGACGGGGCGCGGTGGATGGCGGCGTGCAGCATGAGGTTGTCGCCGGGCGGGCAGCTGACGGTGAACGCCGGTCCGGCGACGCGCGGTACGGGTCCCCACAGCGGCCGTATCCCGATGTCCATGACGTGTGCACGGCCGAGCAGGTCGGCGAAGGTGGTCGTCGGGATTCCGGCAAAGGCTTCGGCTTCGGTGTCGGTCATGCCCGCACGCTATCGCCGTCAGAACGGCAGCGGGCGGGAGTGGATCACGTCCAGCCGGGACACCGCCCGGGTCAGGACGACGTACAGCCGGTGCGCGCCCCGCTCCTCCGCCTCCGCGACCGCCGCCGGTTCCACGGCCACCACGTGGTCGTACTCCAGGCCCTTGACCATGCTCGCCGGTACGACGGTCACCCGGGCGCCCAGTGTGTCCGGGCCGGACGTGGCGATCCCGGCCGCCGTCAGGGCCGCCGCCACGTCCACCGTGTCCGCGTCCGCCGCGACCACACCCACCGAGCCCTCCCGGGCCAGCGCCTCGCGGACCGCCGTGACCGTCGTGCCCGGCACGTCCGTCGTCGGCCGGAGCCTCACCTCCCCGTCGGTGCGCAGGGACCGGGCGGCCGGGACCGACACGTCCAGGCCCGCCAGCAGCCTGTTGGCCAGGGCGACGACGGCCGCCGGTACCCGGAAGCCGGTCGTCAGCGGCACCACCGTCGCGTCCGGTTTGCCAAGGTGGCGCAGCTGGGCCGGCCAGTCGCGGGCGGCCCACGGGGTGGTGCCCTGGGCGAGGTCGCCGAGGACGGTCAGCGAGCCGAAGGCGGCCCGGCGGGCGATCGCCCGGCACTCCATGGGCGACAGGTCCTGCGCCTCGTCCACCACGATGTGCCCATAGCCCTCGGGGTGCTCGATCAGCCCCGACAACTCGTCCAGGAGCACCAGATCCGCCGCCGACCAGCGGGCCGACTTGTACGAGCGCGGCGGGCGGGGCCACACCAGTGCCGCCTGCTCGTCCGGGTCCAGGAGGCCGTCCGCCGCCCGCGCCAACGCCCGTGCGTCCGTGAGGAGTTCGGCGAGCACCTCCTCCGGGCGGGCCTTCGGCCACACCGCGTCCAGGTGGGCGGTCAGCGGCCGGGCCCGTTCGATGCGGCGCACCCAGGCGGCCGGCAGCACCCCGGAGCGCCGCTCGGCCTGCTCGCGCAGCCGCCGTACCACCCGGGTGCGCACCCGCTCCCGCCCGATGGCGTACGGCGGCTCCTCGGCGCGCACCTCCGCGACGATGCCGGCCAGCTCGGCGGCGGACACCCGCCAGCGGTACGAGCCGTCCGGTACGGCGAGGTCGGCGATCCCCTCGGTGCTCACGCGCGCGTACAGCGCCCGGCGCAGCACCTCGGCCATGCGGGCATCGTGCTTGACGGTGGCGGTGGCCACGGGGTCGGTGCCCTTGACCGGCTGGTGGGCGATCTCCTCCGGCAGGGTGGCCTGCCGGACCCCTGACTCCCCCAGGGACGGCAGCACCTCGGCGATGTAGGAGAGGAACGTGCGGTTGGGGCCGAGGATCAGCAGGCCGGCGCGCTGGAGCCGTTTGGGGTGGGTGTAGAGGAGGTAGGCGGCGCGGTGCAGGCCCACGGCGGTCTTGCCGGTGCCGGGGGCGCCCTGGACGCACACCGAGTCGGTGAGGGCGGCGCGGACCAGGTCGTCCTGTTCGGGCTGGATGGTGGCGGCGATGTCCCGCATGGGGCCGACCCGGGGCCGCTCGATCTCGCGGGCGACGATGTCGCTGGTCCGGGAATCGCCCCGGCCCAGGTACTCGTCCTCCAGCCCGGTGAGGTCGGCGGAGTCGCCGCTGCCGCCGGGCGCCCAGCCGAACCGGCGCCGTATCTCCACACCCTGGGGATCGCGGGCGCTCGCCTGGTAGAAGGCGCGGGAGACGGGGGCCCGCCAGTCGATCACAAGGGGCGGGGCGGCCGGGTCCTCGGTGATGCGGAGGCGGCCCACGTGGTAGTCCATGCCGCCGTGCCCGGGGTCGTCGTCGGCGAAGTCCAGGCGGCCGAAGAACAGCGGGCCGGGCGGGAGTTCGCGCAGCTCCTTGGCCTGGCTGCGCAGCCGGTGTCCGAGCACCTCGGCGTCGGCCCCGGAGGCGGAGACGTCCTCGCCGATGACGACCTGCTCGGCGGCGCCCTCGATCATCGCGGTGAGGGCGGCACGGCAGCGGTCGTGGTGGGCGCGCTCGGCGTGGAGGGTTTCGGTGAGGGCGGGGTCGGTGAGGGCGGGATCGAGTGACGTCATGACGCCAGCGTACCGCCATAGCGTTACCGAGTTACATTTTTAACCCGGTCTCATTCATCGACATCCAGGCGCGGCAGACACTTCGCCAGCCGCGCGAACGCCCGCTCGGCGGCCCGTACGGCGTCCGGCGCCACCCCCTCGACCGGCTCCCCCGCCGCGATCCGCCGGAAGTTCTCCAGCGCGAGGATCCGCTGCACGGCGATGATCTGCCCGGCGGCGAGCCGGGCGTCCAGGTCCCCGCCGAGCGCCTCGGCGAGGGCCGCCTCCGACCGCTCCTGGTGCCGGTACGCCCGTGCGACCAGGGACGGGGTGCCGTAGAGCAGGGTGTGGAAGGCGAGGACGGCCGGGTGGTCGTTCAGGCCGGTGACCGGGTCGCGGCGCTCCAGCCCGGCGAGGAAGTGCCGGCGCAGCACGTCCACCGGGTCGGCCGCACCGGCGACCACCCGCGCGGCCTCCGTCTCGTGGTCGGCGATCCGGTGCAGGACCAGGTCCTCCTTGGCCGGGAAGTACCGGAAGAGAGTCGGCTTGGAGATCCCGGCCGCGGCGGCGACCTCCGCCACGGACACCGCGTCGAAGCCCCGCTCCAGGAACAGCCGTACGGCGATGTCCGACACGTCCTGGTACATCCGCTGCTTCTTGCGCTCACGCAGGCCCATCTCACCCATGAGGCCGAGCCTATGCCGGGTCAGTCACCGCTCTGGGGAGCCGGGACCGGGGTTGCCGGGGCAGCCGGGGGCGCCGGAGTCGCCGAGGCGGGTGCGGTCAGGGCACGGGCCTGGTTCCAGAGGGTGTCGAAGTACTCCCGTTTGCGGCTGATGGTGTCCCGCGCCCGCTGTCCGTCCTCCCAGCGCCAGCCGGTCAGCATCACCTCGTTCCCGAGGAGGTCGAGCACCTGCCTGCCGTTCTCGTCGGGCCACAGCACGGCCTTGTCGTACGCGCCCTCGGCCATGAAGCTGTCGTCGATCAGATACAGCTTCTCGCCCGGCGTGAAGTGCAGCACCTGGAACTCGACCGACAGGTTTCCCTGTCCGCGGTCGCGCATCCGGACCTTGGCCTGCTTCAGGTCCCGCTCGTAGCGGCGGACCTGGTCGTCCAGGCGGGCGCGGAACTCGGGCGAGTCACACGCCTGGCCGTCGACCACCTGCCCCGGCACGTCCATCTCCCGCAGGAAGTCCGGGACGAGGAACCGCACGGTCACCTCGCGCCCCGCGTAGGCGGGCAGGGCCTGGAGGGACTCCTTGAGGCTGGTGACGACGGTCTCCCCGGTGAAGCACATGACGCGGAACTCGACCCGCTCCTTGTCCCGCAGCGCGCTGTGGAACTCCGCCAGCACCTGGTTCTGGGTGATCGGCGCCCCGGCCGCCGACCGCTGGGCCTCGCCGAGCAGGGCCACCTGCCCGCTCAGGACCCGGATGGTGTCCCGCAGCTCCGCCGTGGTCTCCCGCTGGGTCTCGTGGGCCGAGTTCAGCCGCTGCACCTCGCTGTAGAGCAGGAAGCCCACCAGGCTGAGCAGCGCCCCGCCGATGTAGACGTTGCCCTGCAGGGCGTCGCCCAGCGGCTTCACGAACTGGGCCACCAGGTTCAGGCCGAACACGGCCAGCAGCACGACCTTCGACACCGTGCCCTCGGCCCGCGCCCAGCCGGCCGCCACCCTGCTCCTCAACGTGCTCTCCGCCACCAAATCCCCCTACTGGCAGGCGCGTTGGAATCGTGCCGTTCATGGTGCCCGGTGCCGGGTCCGCTCAGGAAGAGGGTCGCACCGGTCCGGTTCAGCGCGGGATCCGGGCGAGCAGGGGCGCGTACGACGCCAGCACGATCTTGGCCCCGGCATCGCGCATCAGCTGCCGCTTCCCGGTATTGCGTCCGATGCCGAGGAACCGGACGCCCGCCTGCTCGGCCGCCATGAAGTCCGTCGGGGTGTCACCGATCATCACTGCCTCGTCCGGCGGCAGGCGCAGGTCCTTCAGGGCGCGGTCGAGCACGTCGGGGTGCGGCTTCATCAGGTCGGGGTCGGCTTCGCGGCCGTGAACGACCGCGAAACTCTCCCACAGCCCTTTCGCGCGCAGGTAGTCCTCCGCCGCGGCCGCCGCGTTGTTCGTGACGACGGCCAGCCGGGTGCCGCGCCCGGTCAGCCACTCGATCAACTCGGCCGCGCCAGGAGTGGGCAGCGCGGTCCGGGCGGCTCTCCGCTCGCCGACGGTGACCTGCTGCTCCATTCGCGCCACCAGGTCGCCGACGTCCCGCTGCCGCCGGGCGCGGTGGACGGCGCGCAGCACCACGTGCGGGTCCTTGTCGCTCCGCTCGGCCGGGGAGAGCACGTCCAGCAGGCCCTCGGCGGCCACGGTCTCCCGCAGGGCGTCCGCGAGCGGCAGCGAGCTGTCGTACGGGAACAACCGGCACAGCGGCCCGTCGAAGTCGAACAGCACGCAGGCCGGGCCGGTCCCGTCGGTCAGGAGCTGCCACGCCTCCTCGGCGTCCTCGTACGTACCAGCCATGCCGTTCCACCCGCTCCTCGAACCGGTCACCCGCCGTACCCTGCCAGCCTGCCCCGGAACCGGCCGCGAACACCCGGCCTATGTCCTGAGGAGCATCAGGAGCGGTTCCAGCGACTGTACGACCAGTCCGGCGCCCGCGGCCCGCAGGAGCCGCTCCTTGTGCGCGTTGCGCGCGTAGCCGAGAAACGGCACGCCCGCGTCGTGCGCGGCGGCGAGATCGGCGGATGAGCCGCCGATCGTCAGGGCCGCCTCGGGGGCGGAACCCATCGCGGACAGGGCCCGGTTCAGGCAGTGCGGGTCGGGCTTGAGGAGGTGCAGGTCGGTCGTGCGGCCGTAGATATGGGGGGCGAAGCAGGACGTCAGGCCACGGTCGTTCAGATAGGCGCGGACCACCTTGGGCGAGTTGTCGGTGGTGATGGCCAGCCGGGATCCGACCGCGGTCCAGGTGCGTATCAGGGGGTCGGCGTAGACGGTGGGCATCGCGGAACCGGCGGCGCGCAGTTCCTCCTGGGTGAGGCGTTCCTCCAGCTCGGCCACGAGGTCACTGCCGGGGTACCGGCGGTGCACGGCACGCAGCACCACATGCGGGTCCAGCGAGTCGCGCTCGACGTCGCTGAGCAGATCGTGCAGCCCGCGCCCGGCCAGCCAGTCCAGCAGCTCGGCTGCCACGCGTTCCGCCGTGTGCCGCGCGAACAGCCGGCAGATCGGTCCGTCGAAGGCCCACAACACACAGCGGGCCGGTGTGATCAGTTCCCGAAGCTTTTCGATCTCGCTCGCATCAGAGGTCACATCAGAATGCGCATCAGAAGTCACTAGGAGAGTGTCAGGTCCGTCGTGATGGTTTCCCAGAGGGCGTCGAACCACTTCTGCGACTGCTCCACGAACGCCGCGTCCCGCTGTCCGGCCCGCTGCTCGAAGGAGAACAGCAGGGACTCCAAGCCGAGGGTGTCGTACATCTCCAGCGTGCCGCTGTCGGTGGGCTCCTCGCGCCGCGTGATCATGTAGTGCGCGAACAGCGCCTCCACCCCGTTGAGCAGGTACAGCTTGACCGGCGGGGTGAACGGCAGCTCCCGGAAGGTGACCTGGACGTCGATGTCGTGGGTGCCGCGCAGCGACTGGAGGTTGTACCGGAGCACCTGCCCCACGGCGTTGCGCATGGCCAGCCACCGCTGGTGCACGGTGTCGTCCTCCGCGCTCCCGGCGTCGACCGAGACCGGGAAGGCGAGGTTGATGTCCCGGCTGGGCAGCATGATCCGGGCGTCGATCCGGTCCGGCCGCAGCCGTCCCTCGTGGATCAGCCGCAGCGGCTCGCCGAGCGCCGGGATCAGGCTCTGAGCGGTCAGGCAGACGGCCTCGATGCGCACGTGCGGCGCCGCGAACGCCTCGATCAGCCGGGGCGCGAGCGCCACCATGGTCGGCTGCGGGACCTCACTGGCCGGCCGCAGGACCTCACTGGCCGGCCGCAGGACCTCACTGGCCGGCCGCGGCTCGGCGGCCCGTGGCGGGCTCCCCTTGCCGACGTTGCTGAGCAGGCCCTCCTGCTGGAGGATGCGCAGCGCCTGGCGCACGGCACCCCGCACGACCCCGAACTCCTCGGCCAGCTCGGTCTGCGTCGGCAGCCGCTCGCCGGGGCGCAGGGCACCCGTGCGGATGCGTTCACGCAGAGTGTCGGCGACCCCCTGGGCCGTGTGTCTTCCGCTGCCGTTCACGGCCGTCCGCCTCCCAGGGGCAGGTCCGAACTGATCGTCTCCCACAGCGCGTCGAACCACTTCTGCGACCGCTCCACGAACACCGCGTCCCGGACCCCGGCCCGCGCCTCGAAGGCGAACAGCATCGAGCGGGTGCCGTCGGCGTCGTACAGCTCCAGAAGCTCGTGCTCGATCTCCCGCTCGCGCCGCAGGAGCGTGTAGTACGCGAACAGCGCCTCGGAGCCGTTCAGCAGATACAGCTTGACCGGCGGGGTGAACGGCAGGGCGCGGAAGGAGACGTGCACGTCGATGCCGTGCGTGCTCCGCAGGGCCCACAGGTTCTGCGCCAGCACCATGCCCTGGGCGTTGCGCTGGGCCAGCCAGCGCCGGTGCAGCAGCCCGCCGTCCTCGGTGACCGGCGCCGGGAAGGCGAGGTCGATGTCGTGGCTGGGCAGCAGCACCCTGACGTCGATCCTGGCCGGTTTGAGCCGTCCGGCGTGGATCAGGCGGAGCGGCTCGCCGATCGCGAGGGTCAGCGAGACCGAGGTCAGACACAGGGCGTCGAGCGTCACGTGCGGTGCCTGGAACGCCTCCGTCATGCGAGGGGCCAGACCGACGAGCGTGGGCTGCGGCAGGGCGGCCGGCCCCGGCACGAACGAACCTTCCGACATCACACTCGAACGGTACAACTTTGCGCCAACTTCGGGCAGTTGGTCGGCAGCAGCCACAACTGCACACCCGGCATCAAAAAAGGTCCGGGCACCACGGGAGCCTGGGCGAGCGGAACAGGGCGTCGGCCTTGCGGGCGGCACCCTCTCGTTCTTCCCGCACCCGGCCCAGCGCCACGAGCCGCGTCAGCGACTCCCCGCCGAGCCATACGGACCCCAACTCCCCGATGTCGAGGGTGAGATCGGCGGTCGCGGACGTGCCCGTACAGGACGCGCCCTCCGCCGAGGCCTCCAGCCGGAACCGCCCCCCGCCGTATCCGTCCTTGTCGACGACCTCAAGAACCACCGCACCGGCCGTCTCGTACGTCCGCGCCTCCAGGGCCCGTACGACGTCCAGGATCCGCACCCACAGCCAGTCCGTGTGCTCGGTGACGCGGGCCGCGCGGGGGTCGGGCAGGAGGTGGGGCAGCAGGTCGTCCGGGGCGCGCCGGCCGCTGGTCACCCTGGCCACCCAGTCGATCGAGCACAGGTAGTGCCACAGGGCGCGCTCGGCCGCCGGGGTGGTGGCGAGCAGCCAGTTCACGGTGAGGGCGTCCTCCGGCTGGTTGCCCTGCCAGACGTGCTCGGCCTTGTACGACACCAGGCCCTCGACCTCGCCGGAGGCCGCGCGGTAGACGGCGTGGAAGGGCTCCTTCCAGTCCGGGCCGGAGCGCAGGACGCCGGTGGCCAGGTCCCACCACGCCGGGATACGGCTGACCGCGCCGGGCTGCCCGGCCCGGAACCGCTCATGCAGCTCGGGGCCGAGCTTGCGTACCTCGGCGCCGTCGATCAGATCGATCCGGCCTCCCCCACGCTCGGCTTCGCTCGCGCGGGAGGGACCCCCACCCGCGGGACCGGCCCAGCGCGCGTCGAGACCGGCCCGGGGCACCTCGACGGCCCACTGGGCGGCCCAGCTCGCCGGGCCGAAGCCGTAGCGGCCGTAGATCGGGTACTCGGCGGCGATCAGCGTGGCGACGACGTCACCGCGCTCCTTCGCCGCCGCGAGGTCCCGGCCCAGCATGCGGGTGAGCAGGCCCCGGCGCCGGTGGGTGGGGCTGACGGTGACGCCGGAGACGGCGTCAGCGGGGACGAACGCACCGCCGACCGCGGTGAGTTGCTGCGGGAAGGAGCGCAGCGTCCCCACGCACCGGTCACCGTCGAAGGCGCCGAGCCGCCGGGACGAGCCCTCGGCGTCCGTCCGGCGGCTGAGCTCCAGCTGGTCCTCGCCCGGGGTGGGCGGGCTCAGGAAGCCGGTGTTCACGGCCCGCAGCCAGTTCTCGCGCTCGTCCTCACCGATGGTGCGTACGTCCAGGTCGCTCATCGCCTCACGATAAGCACACGGCCTTCCGGCCGTCGCCCCCTTTTCAGCTCAGCAGATCGTCCACCTGGGCCTCGCCGACCCGGTACCGGCGGGCGATCTCCGCGCTGCACTCGTCGGTGGTCCCCTGGAGCCGCTGCCGGCGCCGGGAGACCTCCTGCTCATACCGCACCAACCGGCCCATCGCACTGGCCAGTTCGAGATCGGTGCGGGCCACGAGATCGCTCAGCTCGACCTCGCCGAGCATGTCGGCGGCCAGCTGCCGGAACTCCTCGTTGTGCGGGGTGCCGAGCGTGACATGGCGGGCGGAGGAGCGGTACTGGGCCGGGGCGTCCTGCAGGATCTCCGGCAGCCGGTCCACCACGGAGCCGTCCGCCGGCGCCGGCACGGCGGCCCGGCCGCGCCGGGTGAGCTCCGCGCGCAGGATGTCGATCCGGCCCTGGAGCAGCCGCCGCACATAGCTGAGGTCGGCCTCGTCGCGCTGGGCGTCCCGGCGCAGGGTGCGCAGCTCGGGCAGACTGAGCCGGGCCAGATCGTGCTCACAGGGCTCCCCGGGCAGCGCGGGACCCTGCAAGGCCTCGGCACGCTGGGCGGGCGGCCGGTACGCCGTCTCCGGCGGCTGTGCCTGGACCCCTTGGGTCCCCAGCCGACCGCTGGTACTCGGTGTGCTCATGGTGCTCCTGACCGTCCCCTCGACCGGCGCCTGGAAGCATCGTGCCACCCCGAGCGACCGCTATGTGACCGAGTGCCCCCGAACGGCCGCACATGGGCGGTAAGGGATTGATAATGGACCCGCTGTGAGCGGGCGCCGGGCACCCGGCATGATGGTCCGCATGCGAGCGGTGGTACAGCGGGTGGACGGCGCCAGTGTCGTCGTGGACGGCGAGACGGTGGGCGCGATCGAGGGCGAGGGGCTGTGCGTCCTCGTCGGGGTGACCCATGAGGACACCAAGGAGAAGGCGGCCCAGCTCGCCCGCAAGCTGTGGTCGATCCGGATGCTCCAGGACGAGAAGTCCTGCAGCGACATCGACGCCCCCCTGCTGGTCATCAGCCAGTTCACGCTCTACGGCGACGCCCGCAAGGGCCGCCGCCCCACCTGGAACGCGGCGGCCCCCGGCGATGTCGCCGAGCCCCTGGTGGACGAGGTGGTCTCCCAGCTGCGCGCCCTCGGCGCGACGGTGGCGACGGGCCGGTTCGGCGCACAGATGAAGGTGTCACTGACGAACGACGGCCCGTTCACGGTGCTGCTGGAGATGTGAATCCTCCCCTCCCTGACGGCGTCCTACGGCTCGACGACGACTTCCTGCGCGGCGGCGGTGTCCCCGGCGACCAGCCGCGCGTCGAGGGGCACGTTCCGCTTGACCAGCGCCAGCGCCACCGGCCCCAGCTCATGGTGCCGGACGGACGTGGTCACGAACCCGATCTTGCGTCCGTCGGGCCCCTCGTCCGCGAGCCGGATCTCGGTCCCCGGCACCGGCAGATGGACGTCACTCCCGTCCAGGTGGAGGAAGACCAGCCGGCGCGGCGGCTTGCCCAGGTTCTGCACCCGGGCCACGGTCTCCTGCCCCCGGTAGCAGCCCTTCTGCAGATGCACGGCCGTACCGATCCAGCCCAGCTCGTGCGGGATGGTCCGGTGGTCGGTCTCGAAGCCGAGCCGGGGCCGGTGGTGCTCGACGCGCAGCGCCTCGTAGGCGAGGATCCCGGCGGCGGGCCCGTGCGACTCGGCGAAGGACTCCAGGTCGGCGCGCGGCAGGAACAGATCACGCCCGTACGGGGTCTCCCGTACGACGACCCCGTCCGGCACCTCCCCGATGGACCCGGCGGGAAGGTGGACGACGGCGAAGTCGTCCGTCCGGTCGGCGACCTCGACCCGGTAGAAGAACTTCATCGACTCCAGGTAGGCGACGAGCGCCTCCCGCGTCCCCGGCTCCACATGCGCCCACACGGTCGTACCGTCGTCGACCAGGTACAACGCGTGCTCGATGTGGCCGTGCGCGGAGAGGATCAGCGCCTCGGTGGCCTCGCCGACCGGCAGCTCGCTGACGTGCTGGGTGAGGAGCAGATGCAGCCAGCTCAGCCGGTCGTCGCCGGTGACGGTGATGACACCGCGATGGGACAGGTCGACGAATCCGGTGCCGTCGGCGAGGGCGCGCTGCTCCCGGAACAGATCGCCGTAGTGCGCGGCGACACCTTCGTCCACGCCCTCGGCGGGAACGGCGCCGGGCAGGGACAGCAGAGGGCTCTTCATACGGCCACCCTACGACGCGGTAGTCGAACTCTCCGATGATCCTTTCAGCGAACAGTCCTTGCACCGGCCGAAGATCGCGAAGTGCTTCATGTCGGTGTCGAACCCGAACTGCGCCCGCAGCTTGGCGGTGAACTCCGTGGCCACGTCCACATCGGCCTCGATCACCCTCTCGCAGTCCCGGCACACCAGGTGCAGATGATGATGCCGGTCGGCGAGGTGGTAGGTGGGCGCACCGTGCCCCAGATGGGCGTGGCTGACCAGACCGAGCTCCTCCAGGAGCTCCAGCGTCCGGTACACCGTGGAAATGTTGACCCCCGACGCCGTCTTCTTCACTTCCGTGAGGATGGCGTCGGGGGTCGCGTGCTCAAGGTTGTCCACGGCTTCGAGCACAAGCTGCCGCTGCGGCGTCAGCCGGTAGCCTCGCTGCCTGAGGTCACTCTTCCAGTCGGTGCTCACCACACCGACGAGTCTAGGACTACTTGAAGAAGGCGATGCCGTCGTCGGGCATGTCCTGCGGGAGGGCCTTGGCCCAGCGCTCGACTTCCTCCGGCGTGACGACCTTCTTCAGGTGGGCCGACATGTAGGGGCGCAGCTCGACCTCGGGGGTCTGCTTCTCGCCGACCCACATCAGGTCGCTCTTGACGTAGCCGTAGAGCCGCTTGCCACCGCTGTACGGCCGGGCGGCGGCCGTGCGGGCGACGGCGTCCGTGACGAGATCGATCTGCGGCTTCTTGTCGGCCAGCTCGCCGTACCAGATCTCGATGACACCGTCGTCGCGGGTCATCGTGACCTCGACCTTGCGGTCGGCGTCGATCCGCCAGAAGCCGTGCTCCGACTCCAGGGGGCGGACCTTGTTGCCGTCGTTGTCCAGCACCCAGGTGTGGGAGCGGTACTCCAGGAAGTCCCGGCCGTCGTGGCTGAAGGTGACCTCCTGCCCGAAGTTGCACTTCTCCGAGCCGGGGAAGTCGTGCACGCCCGCGCCGGCCCAGTTGCCGAGCAGGAAGGCGAGCGGGACGAGGCCCTTGTGCAGGTCGGACGGGATCTCGATCATGATCGGCAAGCTTTCCTAGACGAGGTTCAGCGCTGGCCCTGGTACAGCTTCTTCACGGCCAGACCGGCGAAGGCGAGCACGCCGACGCAGACCAGGACCAGCAGGGTTTCGAAGAAGATCTCCACGGGTGCTCCTTGAGCGAGGGTGGGCATACGACAGAGCCGGGCCCCAGCTTACGCGGCCGGGGCCTGGCTCTCCGTATGAGGTGCGCTGTCCGGGCGCTCAGCCCTTGACGCCGTCGACGAAAGCCTTCCAGGCGGGGGCGCCGAAGAGGAGGGGGGTGCGGGTGGTGTCCTTGCTGTCGCGGACGGGGACGAGGCCCTTGGCGGGGAGGTTGTCGGCGATCTCCAGGCAGTTGCCGCCGTCCTGGTTGCTGTAGCTGCTCTTGCGCCAGTCGGCCGCGGCCAGGAGATCGTCGGAGACCTCGACGCAGGCGCCGCCGTCCTGGTTGCTGTAGCTGCTCTTGCGCCACGTCACGTTGCTCAGGTCGATGGCTCGCATGGCGCTTCCTCCAGCATCCGCTTGATGAACTCCCGCGATTCGTCCGGGGTTAGGGCCAAATCGCGTACTCGATCGTATCGAAGCTGGAGCCGCTGGACAGCCGTACTTTCTTGGACCAGTTCGCCTGAGTAGCCCGTTTCCACCCAGGCGACGGTCCCTGCGGGGCCTTGCAGGAACATGGTGTCGGTGTCCGTCAGCCCATGCAGCCCCTTCGCCGACGGCAGCACCTGGACGATGACATTGGGGCGCTCCCCCATCTCCAGAAGATGGCGCAATTGCACCCGCCACGCCTCCGGATCACGGAGCGGGGTGCGCAACACCGCCTCGGAGAGGATCGCGCGGAACTGCGGCCCGCCCTCCGCCAGCAGCAGTTCCCGGCGTCCCATACGGGCTGCCACCTGCTTCTCCAGCTCAGCACCCGTCAGCCCGCCCTGCTGGAGCAACTCGGTGGCGTACTCGGGAGTTTGCAGCAGGCCAGGCATGATGCCCGGCGAGTACTGCCACATACTCACCGCCTCGGCCTCAAGCAGCATGTACCGCCGATACCGCTCCCTGAACTGCGTCTGGTCGGCCATCGCCAACTCCCACAGCGTGAGCAACTTGTCGCCCGTGCCGTAGTACAGATCCAGCGCCTCTACGACCTCCGGTCCCCCGAGCGTCTGCCCCTTCTCCATCTTCCCGAACAGCGACGCGTCCCAGCCCACCGCATCCGCCAGCGCCCGCAAGCTCACGCCCTTCATCGCGCGCAGTAACCGCAACTCCTCGGCGAAACGAGCCCTCGGCTCCTGGCTACGACCTGTGATCGCCCTGCGCTGCGGCACCGCGCCCTCCCCGACTGTCGAACTTGTGGAATTTAGACGGCCGATCCGGCACTAACGGCCATTCCGCTCGATTCCGCCTCCGCACTGGGCCATCCTCAATACCAGCCCAGGTGCACGCAGAGTAGTGCAACTGTCGCATTCCGTATAGATATTGAGGAAAGGAGCAAAGCCTATGGGAACGGATCCGGCCACCCCGCTGTACGACCCCGTACGCCTCCGTGCCGACGTCCGGGCCGCCAACGAGCGCGCGCAGGCGCTGCCGCCGGACCCCGAGGACCTGAGCCGGCCGCCCCGCCCCGTCCCGGGATGCGCGGCGTGCCTGACGCTCGCCGAGCGGCGGGAGTCGGCGCGGGTGGCGTACGACCGGAGCGCGGAGACGGACGCCAACGTGTTGCTGCGGCAGCACCAGCGACAGGAGCACAGGGCATGAGCGGACTGCCGTACGAGGAGTGCAAGCGGTGGCGGGACGAGGGGTGGACCTTACGGACGGCCGAACACGACACCCCGCCCGCCTACGCCCTGCCGCCCTTCCACCCCGACCACCAGCCCCGGCCCCGCGCCCGGCACCGGAACGAGAACCGGCACCGGCGCACCCGCTCCGTCGACGGAGCCCTCGTCAGCGGCGCGCTCACCATCCTCTGCGTGGTCACCCTGGTCGTCACCGTCGTCGTCGCGGCTACGCTTCCCTCATGACCAAGAAGCTCGTGATCAAGGTGACGGCCGGGGCCGACGCGCCCGAGCGCTGTTCGCAGGCGTTCACCGTGGCGGCGGTGGCCGTGGCCAGCGGCGTCGAGGTCTCGCTGTGGCTGACCGGGGAGTCGTCCTGGTTCGCGCTGCCGGGGCGGGCGGCGGAGTTCGAGCTGCCGCACGCCGCTCCGCTGCCGGATCTGGTCGAGGCGATCCTGGCCGCCGGGCGCATCACGCTGTGCACGCAGTGTGCGGCCCGGCGCGAGATCACCGAGAAGGACGTCATCGAGGGCGTGCGGATCGCGGGTGCGCAGGTCTTCGTCCAGGAGGCGCTGGCGGACGGCGCCCAGGCCCTCGTCTACTAGTGCCGCATCAAGCGACGTTCGCCCTGTTCGCGGCCTTGCGGAGTGGCTCGTCGGCGACGTGCTTGCCGGACGCTACCGCAGCGCCGCCTGCAGGTGGGCGAGCTGCGCCAGCAGCTCGGCCGGATCGAGTGAGCGGGCGGTGGCGAATGCCTGGTCCGGGAGCATGGTGCGTGGGCCCGGGTCATCCAGGTAGCGCGGCAGCACGTGGGTATGCACGTGCGCCACGGAGTTGTTCATGCACTGGTAGTTGATCTGTGCGGGCGCGTAAACGCGATGGATCGCGGCGCCGACCGTCCGGACCGCCGACCAGTAGCCGGTGACCTCCGCGTCGGTGAACAGCGCGGGATCGGGTACGTGCCGGCCCCGGAACACCACCACGCTGTACCCCGGGCTCGCGGGCCGCTTCAGCAGATACGCGTCGGCGAACTCACCGGCGTACCAGCGGACGCCCCACTCGTCCTCGTCCGGCCTGCCCTGCGCGCATTTGGCGCACCCCTCGCCCGACCATTCCGCTTCCCACGAATCCGCCCATGTCCTGGCCACGGCCCGAGGCTACGGCACCGCGACGGACGATCCGCAGCAACCGCCTGCCCTCAAGACGAAGGAGCGGCTGTTCACCGAACTGCTGCGGCGCGAGCTGCACGCGATGCTCGGCACCCTCGCCGCCGGGATCGAGGCGGACCCGTCCGCCGCCCTGCCACCGCCCCCCCGCCGGGCCGGCCGAGGCCGCAGTCCGCGCGGCCGCCCGGGACGTACTCGCCGCACTGGCCACCGCTCAGGGCGCGCTCACCGGCCCATGAGGGGTGAGCCGCCGGGAGCGGGACGGGGCGTCCAAGCGGGTTCGGCGAAGTCCGGTGCGGTTCGGCAGCGCCCCGGAGGGACGCGAGGAACCGCGCGACCAGCCGCGGCGGACCCGCAGCCGCCGACCGGCGGCGTATCGCGGCACTGCCGGCGGACCGCTCACCGCCTGGGGGGCTTCTTGCCGTCCAGCTCGTCCCACCACTCGTCGGACTGCGGGTCGCCGGACGGATCGTCCCACCAGCGGTCCTCCGGCCCCCGCCGGTTGGCGATCATCGCGGCGACCGGAGGGATCAGCATGGCCACGATGCACAGGGCGACGGCCGCGGGGATCGACCAGATGCGGACGACTGCCCAGGCCAGGACGAAGAGCCCGATGCACGTCCCCATCATGGCGAAGTAGATGTGACGCCGCCGCGTGTACATACATCAAGCGTAATTCGGAGCATGCGGCCGGACCCCTCCTGCGCCCCCTCCACTCCGTCGGCGTCTCCTCACCGTGGTGGCCGCGATCTAGGTTCGCGGCATCGGCGAAACGTGAGGGAAATGCGCTGACGTGCCGCGTAAGAACGCTCTGGGGGCTGTCCTTGTCTTCTGGAACGGCCCGGCGCTCCATGGCGTACTGCTGCGCGGAGACCTTGCCGAGTGGTCGTGCGACGCGGTCGGCCGGCCGGCCGAGACCATGGCCGACCTCGCGGCCGGACTGGGGGTCCGTACACCGGTGTTGCTGACCGTCACACGAGCCCGGTAACCGCGGGCCCGGTAGCCGCCGGTCCCACCCGGCCCCTGTCACAGGTGATCCACAATCCCCCCGGCGCCCCGCCCCGCCGGGTTACCGTGGCGTACGCCGTCGCCGTACCGCATGGCAGAAGAACGCCACCGACCCCGGGGGAACCACCACATGCGCGCCCTGCGAATAATCCTGATCCTCGTCGTCATCCTGGGCGGGCTGTTCGTGATCGCGGACCGGGTCGCCGTGCACTTCGCCGAGGGGCAGGCCGCCGACAAGCTGAAGTCGACGGAGAACCTGGCCTCGACGCCCGACGTCAGCATCAAGGGGTTCCCGTTCCTCACGCAGGTCGCGGGCGGGTCGCTGGACGACGTCGAGGTGGGGATCAAGAACTACAACGCCACCACGGGGACCGCCGGCAAGACGATCCGGATCGACGATCTGAAGGCCGACATGAAGGGCGTCTCCTTCTCCGGCGACTACAGCTCCGCCACCGCCGACAGCGCCACCGGTACCGCGACCATCTCCTACGCCGAGCTGCTGAAGACCGCCAAGTCCGAGCCGACCGAGGTCGCCCCGGGGCTCCAGGCCCGGGTCGTGGGTCTGTCCGACGGCGGCAACGGCAAGATCAAGGTCGCGGTCCATGTGACGGGCTCGTTCCTGTCCATCCCGGTCGACCAGACGACGTCCGTGCTCAGCTCGGTGACCGTCGTGGACAACAAGGTCGAGGTCCACGCCGACTCCCTGCCCAAGCTGGCCGCCATCTCCGTCGCCGAGAACCGCGTCCGCCAGATCACCGACTTCCAGCAGGCCATCAACCAGCTGCCCGGCGGCATCAAGCTGGACAAGGTGCAGGCCGCGCCGAACGGTGTGGAGATCCTGGTCAAGGGTTCGGACGTCAAGCTGGCGGGGTAGGGACACTCGCGGTGGACGCCCCCTCGTCCGACTGGCGAGACGGTGACGTCCGTACCGTAGATGCCATCACCCACACGGGCGCCCGGAGGCCGCGCGAGCCTGCCCCGGGCGCGATGCACGTCCCATCATTCGGACGATCGCGTCTCGTCATATGACACACCGGTGACACGCCCGGCCGTACGTCCCTACGATCGGGGCCATGAGGCGACAGGCGGATCTCACCAAGCGGCGGGCAGTGGACCTGTGCCGCGTTGCCGCCATGCTCTGTCGCCCCTTCTGAGTGGAAGCCGAGCGCTTCCGCATCCCTCAGCCGCCCTGCTGGTAAGGGCACCCGTGCGCCGCCCGCACCGTCGAGCGCGCACCCCCGCCACTTCTGCACGCCCCGCCGCGACTGCCCCGGAGGAGAAAGAGCATGAGCCGCAGCGACGTCCTCGTAGACGCCGACTGGGTCCAGGCGAACCTGGACAACCCGAACATCGCCCTCGTGGAGGTGGACGAGGACACGTCCGCCTACGAGAAGAACCACATCAAGAACGCGATCCGCATCGACTGGACCAAGGACCTCCAGGACCCGGTCCGCCGCGACTTCGTCGACCAGGCCGGCTTCGAGAAGCTGCTGTCGGAGAAGGGCATCGCCAACGACACGCTGGTGATCCTCTACGGCGGCAACAACAACTGGTTCGCGTCGTACGCCTACTGGTACTTCAAGCTGTACGGCCACGAGAACGTCAAGCTGCTCGACGGCGGCCGCAAGAAGTGGGAGCTGGACGCCCGCGAGCTGGTCCCCGGCGACGAGGTCCCCGAGCGCGCCAAGACGGAGTACAAGGCCAAGCCGCAGGACGCCTCGATCCGCGCCTTCCGTGACGACGTCGTCGCCGCGATCGGCAGCCACAACCTGGTCGACGTGCGCTCCCCCGACGAGTTCAGCGGCAAGCTGCTCGCCCCGGCCCACCTGCCGCAGGAGCAGTCGCAGCGCCCCGGCCACGTGCCCAGCGCCAAGAACATCCCGTGGTCCAAGAACGCCAACGACGACGGCACCTTCAAGTCGGACGAGGAGCTCAAGGAGCTCTACGCCGACGAGAACGTCGACCTCGCCAAGGACACGATCGCCTACTGCCGCATCGGTGAGCGCTCGGCCCTGACCTGGTTCGTGCTGCACGAGCTGCTCGGCGTCCAGAACGTCAAGAACTACGACGGCTCCTGGACCGAGTACGGCTCCCTCGTCGGCGTGCCGATCGAGCTCGGCTCCGGCAAGTAAGACATCCCACCCCTCAGGAGAAACAGCATGTGCGGAGCGAAGGCCGGCGGCCCGGACGCCTCGACGATCAAGCCCGGTGAGACCACGATCCAGGGTCAGGTGACCCGCGACGGCGAGCCGGTGACGGGCTACGTCCGTCTGCTGGACTCGACCGGCGAGTTCACGGCCGAGGTCCCGACCTCGGCGACCGGCCAGTTCCGGTTCTACGCGGCCGAGGGCACGTGGACCGTGCGCGCGCTGGTGCCGGGCGGCTCCGCCGACCGCACGGTTGTCGTGGCGGAGAAGGGCGGGCTGGCTGAGGTCGCCATCGCGGTCTGAGCGAGCCGAGGGCTCAGTGACGGCTGAGTGACGAGCTGAAGGGCCGCACCCCCGGGGTTGGACGCCGTGGGGGGTGCGGCCCTTCGGCTTGTTCAGCACTGCGGGATGTTGGGATCCCGGTTGACGGTGTGGGCGTTGTTGTCGACGTAGCCGGCGAAGGTGTAGCCGGTACCGACGTACCGCCAGCCGTAGCCGTCCTCGTAGTCCACGTAGCTCACCTGGTACCAGGTGTCGCCGTAGCTGCCGATGGACTGGCCGACCTTCCAGCAGTTGGCGTAGATCCAGTCACCCGGAGCGAGGTCAGGCCACCCGATCTTGGAGTTCGTGTTCGCGTCCGCGTAGATGCCGACCCAGTGGCTGGTGGTGAGCTGGACGGCGTCGGCGGCCGAGGCGGTCCCCGCCGTCGTGACGATCGCACCGACGCTCAGCGCCGCGGCCGTCACGGCCATCGCCGCCCGGCGTCCGAATCTGATCCTCATGTGGTGCCCCTCCCTGTCCGGCGCCTGTGAGTGGCGCGAACTCAGCCTGGCGCGGGCGCGGTGGCGGGGCCATCCTTTCTGCGCTGACCAAAAGGCTTGCCAACGGGGGGGTTGGGCATGCTGCGCATCGAGTTGTCCGGACAGGACCTCGCGCTGATCCGGTTCGCACCGCAGCCGGCACCGCTGGTCGAACTCAAGCTCTCGCTGATGATGCTGCGGCGCCAGGACTCGGAGCAGACGTTCGGCCGGTGGCGGCGCGAGTTACGGCAGCGGCTGCCCGTCACCACCCGCCCGCTGTGGGACCTGCTCACCCCGTACCGGGGCCCGGCCTTCCTGGACCCGGTCAGCCCCGACCTGCCGAGCGGCCTGGACGCGGTGCGGACCATGCCCACCAGCCAGGTGCGCGCCTGCCTCGAAGAGATGTGGGCACAGCGGGAGGGGCAGGAGCCGGTGCCCCGCTGGCTCCGGGATCTGGCCCAGGGCGACCCCGCCACCCGGGAACAGCTCTGCCAGAGCCTCCAGGACGCCTACCAGGCCGTACTCGGTGCGAGCTGGCCCCGGGTGACGGCACTGCACTCCGCCGAGTACGCCCGCTACGCCCTCAACACGGCCGAGCACGGGGTCGTCGGCGCGCTGACCCGTCTCTGTGCGGGCTCCCGGTTGGTCGACGGCGTCTGGGAGATCGACGCGCCCTACCGGCGGCAGGTGGCGTCCGCCGGCCGTGGCCTGCTGCTGCTGCCCACCTTCCACTGGACCTGTGCGCCGCTGGTCGCCGACAAGGCGCAGGATCCGCTGCTGATGGTCTACCCGGCCGGTCCCGGCATGCCGCTGATGCCCGCCGCCGCGGGCGAGGACGTGCTCGCCCCGGTCCTCGGCAACACCCGGGCGCACACCCTGCGCCTCCTCGGCTATCCGCTGAGCACCAGCGAACTGGCCGGTCACCTCGGCATCAGCCTCGGCGCGGCCTCCACCCACGCGGCCACCCTGCGCGCCGCGGGCCTGATCGACACGGTCCGCGCCGGCCGCGCGGTCAGACACGAACGCACCGCCCTCGGCACCCTGCTGACGGGCGGTGTGGACCTCGACCGGTGCTGACCAGCGACATTCCAGACTGCGCGCACGCCAAAAAGGATCATGTTCGTGCAACTGAAGACCGGTTACGACACCGACCGTGGGCCGTCCTGGATCGGCCGCTCGGGACGGCCCTAGCCCAGCGCCCGCCCCAGTACCCACACCACCGGTGCCGCCGCCGACAGCGGCAGCGCCACGCCCGCGGTGAAGTGGACGAAGCGGGACGGGTAGTCGTAGCTCGCGACCCGGTGGCCGATCAGGGCGCAGGCTCCGGCCGCCGCGCCCAGCAGCGCGCCCTTGCTGCCGAAGCCCGTCATGCCGCCCATCGCGATGCCCGTACCGGCTGCGGCCAGCAGGGCGACGACGACCGAGGCCGGGGTCGGCAGGGGCAGGGCGCGGGCCAGGACGGCCACCGCGACCGCTGCCGCGCCGACCGTCACCGCGTGCCCGCTCGCGCCCAGATACCCCGTGGCCAGGACCGACAGGGACGCCGAGACGACCGTGGCCATCAGGCCGTACATCCGCTCGTCCGGCGAGGCGTGCGAGCGGAGCTGGAGGACCAGGGAGAGAAGGACCCAGACGCCGAGGGGGCCGAGGATCGCGGCGGGGGCGTTGTCGCGGCCCGCGGCCAGGACCGCCACGTCGGCCGTCAGGCCGCCCGCGA
Organism: Streptomyces camelliae; assembly: GCF_027625935.1. NCBI lineage: Bacteria > Bacillati > Actinomycetota > Actinomycetes > Kitasatosporales > Streptomycetaceae > Streptomyces > Streptomyces camelliae. The sequence continues at coordinate 4,966,631 of NZ_CP115300.1, read as the reverse complement.
AGGCCAGCGCGATGCCCTGCCGGGCCGGCCACATGCCGTTGAGCCGGAACCAGCCCGCCGCCGTCACCGCCTGGAGCAGCACCAGCGGGACGACCAGCGCGTACGAGCCGATCGGCGCCGTCGCGGCCAGCAGCAGACCCAGCACCGCGGTCAGCAGCGCCGGCTGCATCCCGGGCTCGATGACCGGCGAACGGCCCTCCAGGCGCGCCCGCTGGGCATCGGTGATCCGGGCGTTCCCGGCGAGCGTCGCGGGGCCGTACTCCGGCGCGGCTTCGGCCGCCGGCTCCGGTCCCGGTTCCGGCGCCCGTGTCGGCTCCGGCGCGGCTTCGGGTGCCTGCGTGGGCTGCGGGTACGGGTCGGCGGCGTACGGCTGGGCGGCGTACGGCTGGGCGTAGGGCTCCGCGTACTGCTGCTGATACGGCTGCTGCTGGTACTGCTGATGGGGCTGCTGCTGATAGGCCTGCTGCTGCGCCTCGTACGTCTGCGGCGGCGTCTGCACCGGCGCGTGCGTCTGGGTCTCCCAGGTCTGGCCCTGCCACTGCTGGGTCGGCTGGGGGTCATGGGGGTCGTGGCCGGGCTGCCGGCCGTACTGGTCGTAGCCGGGCCACTGCTGTTGCTGTTGTTGCTGCTGGTACGGGTCCTGGCCGTCGTAGGGACCCTGATACGGCTGGTTGCTCATCTCACCCTCCTGCGAACGGCGGGAGCACCTCGACCGTGCCGCCCTCGGCCAGCCGTACCGTCTCATGTGCGCGGGTCCCGACGGGGTCACCGTCGATGAGGAAGGAGCATCGCTGCAGCACGCGCGTGAGCTCACCGGGGTGTCGCGCGCGCACGGCGGCCAGCGCGTCGGCCAGCGTGTCCGCGTCGTACGGCTCCTCGGCGACGCCGGACGCGGCCTTGGCGGCGGCCCAGTAGCGCACCGTGACCTTGGGCATCTCGTTCCTCAATCGACGGCAAGGGAAATACAAAGACGACAGATACAGATGGTGTCAGGCTAGCCCGCCGTGCCGACAGCCCAGTCCGCGATCCGGGTCAGCAGGGCGTCGTCCGCCGCGTGTTCGGCGTGGCCCATGCCGGGCTCGATCCAGAGTTCCGCGTGGTCACCGGCCGCCTCGGCGAGCATCCGGGGGTGGTCGAGGGGGAAATAGCCGTCCCGGTCGCCGTGCACGATGAGGAGGGGGGTCGGGGCGATCCTGGGGACCGATTCCACCGGGGAGAGCGGGACCGGGTCCCAGTCGCGGTGGTGGATGCGGGTGCGCAGGCCGTAACGGCCGACCAGGCGGCCCTCGGGGCGGGTGACCAGCCAGTGCAGCCGGCGCATGGGGGCGGTGCCCCGGTAGTACCAGCGGGCGGGGGCGCTGACCGCGACCACCGCGTCGGCCGTGCCCGGGTGCAGGGCCGCGTGCCGCAGGACGACCGAGCCGCCCATGGAGAAGCCGACGGTCACCACGCGCGCGTGCCCGAGACGGCGGGCCCAGTCGACGGCGGCGGCGAGGTCCAGCACCTCCTTGTCGCCGACCGTGGAGCGGCCGCCGGAGCGTCCGTGGCCCCGGAAGGAGAAGGTGACGACCGCGCCGTAACCACGCAGAACACCCGCCACCCTTCGTACGTGCGGCCGGTCCACGTCCCCGGTGAAGCCGTGGGCGATCACGAACACCGGGGAACGGGAGGCCGAACGGTGGGTGTCCGGCGGGGTTTCGTATACGGCGGGGCCCGGATCGTATACGGAATCGACCGGAATTCCGTCGGCGCTGCACAGAAACGTCCGGATAGGCCCCTGTCTGCCTGTCTCGGGATGCGGACGAACGGTGGAATGCGCCACTTGACCTGCCGAACGGTTCCTCATGTGGGCTATTCTGCTGGGCAGAGGACTCGGGCAGCGTAGCCCCCGGGTCCTTTTGTGCTTTCGGAAGCGTTGTATACGAAACGGGAAACCCCAGGTGACCGTGGCTGTGTACGGGGCCTTCGGGATCGCAGAGCAGTGCCCGTCCGCACGACGTCCTCGCAGGGACCGAGGAGGAACCAGACGTATGAGTTCTCTGCTGCTGCTGACCAATGCCCTCCAGCCGTCGACGGAGGTGCTGCCCGCCCTCGGCCTGCTTCTGCACAACGTGCGGGTGGCCCCCGCCGAGGGGCCCGCCCTGGTCGACACCCCGGGCGCCGACGTCATCCTCGTCGACGGCCGCCGCGACCTTCCGCAGGTGCGCAGCCTGTGCCAGCTGCTGCGGTCCACCGGACCCGGCTGTCCGCTGCTCCTCGTCGTCACCGAGGGCGGTCTCGCCGCCGTCACCGCCGACTGGGGGATCGACGACGTACTCCTCGACACCGCCGGCCCCGCGGAGGTGGAGGCACGGCTGCGACTCGCCATGGGGCGACAGCAGATCGTCAACGACGACTCCCCGATGGAGATCCGCAACGGCGATCTGTCGGTGGACGAGGCGACGTACTCCGCCAAGCTCAAGGGGCGGGTGCTCGACCTCACCTTCAAGGAGTTCGAGCTGCTGAAGTACCTCGCCCAGCACCCGGGCCGCGTCTTCACCCGCGCCCAGCTGCTGCAGGAGGTGTGGGGCTACGACTACTTCGGCGGCACCCGCACGGTCGACGTGCACGTACGACGGCTGCGCGCCAAGCTCGGCCCGGAGCACGAGTCGCTGATCGGCACCGTGCGGAACGTCGGTTATCGATTCGTTACACCCGAGAAGGTGGACCGGGCCGCGGAGAAGGCCGCCGAGGAGGCCAAGGCCAAGGCGGGCCGGGCAAAGGCGGAGGATGCGGACGCATCCACCGTCGTATCCGGCGTCCTGGACGACGCCGAGGTCCACGCGGACGCGTAACTCGCGCCGGGCAGGTGTGACCAGCGCTCGGACGGGGCATTGCTTCCGCACATCGCTTCACCGTCCACGCGCTGATACGCCCTGCCCAGAGCGGGTCCATCCGCGTAGACTCCGCGCGTGGCCAAGGTGACTCGTGATGATGTGGCGCGGCTGGCGGGAACGTCCACCGCCGTGGTCAGCTATGTCATCAACAACGGACCCCGGCCGGTCGCCCCGGCCACGCGCGAGCGTGTCCTCGCTGCGATCAAGGAACTGGGGTACCGGCCCGACCGGGTCGCCCAGGCCATGGCCTCGCGCCGCACCGACCTCATAGGCCTGATCATCCCGGACGCCCGTCAGCCGTTCTTCGGCGAGATGGCGCACGCGGTCGAGCAGGCCGCCTCCGAGCGCGGCAAGATGGTCCTGGTCGGCAACACCGATTACATCGGCGAACGCGAGGTCCACTATCTGCGCGCCTTTCTGGGCATGCGTGTGTCCGGACTGATTCTGGTGAGTCACGCCCTGAACGATCTCGCCGCCGCCGAGATCGACGCCTGGGACGCCCGGGTGGTGCTGCTGCACGAGCGGCCCGAGGCCATCGACGACGTCGCCGTCGTCACCGACGACCTCGGCGGCGCCCAGCTCGCCGTACGCCACCTGCTGGAGCACGGCTACGAGTACGTCGCCTGTATGGGCGGTACGGCGCAGACGCCGGCCGTCGGCGACCCGGTCTCCGACCACGTCGAGGGCTGGAAGCGGGCCATGGCCGAGGCGGGCCTGAGCACCGAGGGCCGGCTGTTCGAGGCGCCGTACAACCGCTACGACGCCTACCGGGTCGCCCTGGAGGTGCTGTCCGGGCCGGACCGGCCGCCCGCGATCTTCTGCTCCACCGACGACCAGGCGATCGGCCTGCTGCGGGCCGCGCGCGAGCTGCGCATCGACGTGCCCGGCGAGCTGGCGGTGGCGGGCTTCGACGACATCAAGGAGGCCGCGCTCGCCGACCCGGCGCTGACCACGGTCGCCTCCGACCGCTCGGCGATGGCCCGGGCGGCGGTCGACCTGGTCCTGGACGACGGGCTGAGGGTGGCGGGCTCCCGGCGGGAGCGGCTGAAGACGTTCCCGTCCCGGCTGGTGGTGCGGAAGTCCTGCGGCTGCGGCTGACCCCGGCGCCCGCCTGTGCCTCCGCCGCCCGCCTGTGCCTCCGGCGCCCGCTTGTGCCTCCGGCGCCCGCTTGTGCCTCCGGCGCCCGTCTTTATATGGGGCAAACGAGGTTCTGCCGGGCTTCTCAGCAAGCACTCAGGAAGCTCTCACGTTCGCGGGGGACTCTGTTTCACATGACCGAGAGCCTGGGCAACGACCCGCAGCAGGACCACTACTCCGCTCCTGTGAACCCCGAGTGGCCGCCCCCGCCGTCGTACCAGCCCCCGACGGGCGCGGCGGCCGGCGTGGCTCCGGAGCCCGCGCCGCGCAGGAAGCGCAACCGTGGGCCGGTCACCCTGCTCGCGGCGGTCGCGATCGTCGCGGCGGCCGTCGGCGGCGGCACGGCGTACGCCTTCCAGGAGCTGACCGGCAAGACCACGGTCGCCTCCAGCGGCACGACCACCACTGTGGTGCCCTCAAGCAAGCGGGGCGATGTCGCCGCGATCGCGGCCGCCGTCAGCCCGAGCGTCGTCGAGATCAACGCGACCCTGAGCAGTGGCTCCTCCACCGGCTCCGGCGTGATCATCACGTCGAACGGCGAGATCGTCACCAACAACCACGTCATCTCCGGCGCGCAGTCGATCAAGGTGCGCACCAGCGACGGCAAGAGCTACACCGCCCAGGTCGTCGGCACCGACAGCTCCAAGGACCTGGCCCTGATCAAGCTCCAGGGCGCCTCGGGTCTGAAGACGGCCTCGCTCGGCAACTCGTCGGGCGTCCAGGTCGGTGACACGGTCGTCGCGATCGGCTCCCCCGAGGGCCTGACCGGCACCGTCACCAGCGGCATCGTCTCCGCCCTCAACCGGGACGTGACCGTCTCCACGGACGAGAACCAGGGCCAGAACCAGAACGGCGACGGCAACTGGCCGTTCCAGTTCGGCGGCCGGCAGTTCAACGGCGACACCGGTTCGTCCACGACGACGTACAAGGCCATCCAGACCGACGCGTCCCTCAACCCCGGCAACTCCGGCGGCGCGCTGATCGACGCGAGCGGCAACATCATCGGCATCAACTCCGCGATGTACTCGTCGAGTCAGCAGTCCTCGTCGTCCTCCGACGCGGGCAGCATCGGCCTCGGCTTCGCGATCCCGATCAACACCGTCAAGTCGGACCTGGCCAAGCTGCGGTCCGGCGCCACCGGCTAACCCCTCTCCAGTAAGGCGCTTCACCCGTCAGCAGGGAGTACGTCATGATCACGCACATCTCGCACCAGATCACGATGACCGGCCACGACCCCGCCGACATCACCATCGCACTCTCGGTCGCCCGCGATCTGCACCTGCCGATCCCGAAGCCCCGCGCCCCCGAGGTCGTCACCCGGCCGGTCCCCCAGCCCCAGCTGATGGGCCTGCGCACCCCCGCCGTCCGCACCCACCGCCGCAAGGTCCCGCTGAACCGCCTGACCGCGGTGCGGGCCTGAGCGTGGCAGGCTGAGAGACAGCCGGGAAAGTCCCGCACACAGCCGGGAAAGTCCCGCACACCCACACACCGCACCCCGAGGAACCGCGAGCGATGAGCCCCGCCGAAGGCGACCGTGACCCCCAGCGCATCCTGATCGTCGACGACGAGCCGGCGGTACGCGAGGCGCTCCAGCGCAGCCTCGCGTTCGACGGGTACGACACGGAGGTGGCCGTCGACGGCGCGGACGCGCTGGAGAAGGCCACCTCCTACAAGCCCGACCTGGTCGTCCTCGACATCCAGATGCCGCGCATGGACGGCCTGACCGCGGCCCGCCGCATCCGGGGCGCCGGCGACACGACACCGATCCTCATGCTCACCGCCCGGGACACGGTCGGCGACCGGGTGACCGGACTGGACGCGGGTGCCGACGACTACCTGGTCAAGCCCTTCGAACTGGACGAGCTCTTCGCCCGCATCCGCGCCCTGCTGCGCCGCAGCTCCTACGCGGCCGCCGCGCTGCCCGACGTCCAGGAGGACGAGGCGCTCACCTTCGCCGACCTGCGCATGGACCTCGCGACCCGTGAGGTCACCCGGGGCGGCCGGCAGGTGGAGCTGACCCGCACCGAGTTCACTCTCCTGGAGATGTTCATGGCGCACCCGCGCCAGGTCCTCACCCGGGAGCAGATCCTGAAGGCGGTGTGGGGCTTCGACTTCGAGCCCTCGTCCAACTCCCTCGACGTCTACGTCATGTACCTGCGCCGCAAGACCGAGGCGGGCGGCGAGCCGCGCCTGGTGCACACGGTCCGGGGCGTCGGCTACGTGCTCCGCCAGGGCGGCGCCGAGTGAGGAAGCTGCTCCGCCGGTACCGCTCCCTTCCCATCCGCGCCCGGCTGGCCATGCTGGTCGCGGCGGCGGTGGCGTTCGCGGTGGCTGCGGTGTCGGTGACGTGCTGGTTCATCGTGCAGGGGAAGCTGTACGACCAGCTGGACGGCGATCTGCAGAAGTCGCTGCGCGGCACCTCGCAGTTCGGCCAGCTGCAGTACACGCTCGACAACTGCAGCAACGCGCCGGCGACCAACCAACTCCTGCAGGACCGGTACTCCCAGGTGGTCACCGAGGACGGCAAGGTCTGTCTCATCGGGGGCGCCTCAGGCGCGATCAAGGTCACCGAGGCCGACAAGTCCGAGATCAAGGACCTGGACACCCGCAAGATCTACTTCCGCAACGGGGTGGACGCGCAGGGCAACGAGCTGCGCGTGCTCACCCGCCCGCTGCTGCCCACCTCGACGTCGAGCGGGGGACCCGGCCCCAACGTCGGCGTCATGGTCGCCATCCCGCTCAGGAACACCGAGAAGACCCTCAACGACCTGGCCCTCATCCTCCTCCTCGTCTCCGGCATAGGAGTACTCGGCGCGGGCGCCGCCGGCCTGGCCGTGGCCCGTGCGGGCCTGCGCCCGGTGGACAAGCTGACCGAGGCCGTGGAGCACGTGGCCCGGACCGAGGACCTGACCATCCGGATCCCGGTGGAGGACGACAGCGAGGACGAGATCGCCCGCCTCTCCCGGTCCTTCAACTCGATGACCGCCTCCCTGGCCAGCTCCCGCGACCTCCAGCAGCAGCTGATCGCCGACGCCGGCCATGAGCTCCGTACGCCCCTGACGTCGTTGCGGACGAACATCGAGCTGCTCACCCGCAGCGAGGAGACCGGCCGCCCGCTCCCGCCGGCGGACCGCAAGGCGCTGCTGGCCTCGGTGAAGGCCCAGATGACCGAACTGGCCTCGTTGATCGGCGACTTGCAGGAACTGTCCCGCTCGGAGGGCCAGCGCGGGGAGCGGCTCCAGGTGGTACCGCTGCTGGACACCGTGGAGGCCGCCCTGCGCCGCGCCCGCCTGCGCGGGCCGGAGCTGACGATCACGGCGGACCTGGAGCCCTGGTACGTCCGCGCCGAGCCTTCCGCCCTGGAGCGGGCGGTGGTCAACATCCTCGACAACGCGGTGAAGTTCAGCCCCGGCGCCGGCACGGTCGAGGTGCGGCTGACCGGCGGGGTGCTGACCGTCCGCGATCACGGCCCCGGCATCCCCGAGGACGAACTCCCGCACGTCTTCGACCGCTTCTGGCGCTCACCGAGTGCGCGTGCGTTGCCGGGTTCGGGCCTGGGTCTGTCCATCGTGGCCCGTACGGTGAAGCAGGCGGGCGGCGAAGTCACCCTGACGCCCGCGGAGGGCGGCGGCACAGTGGCGACCGTACGTCTGCCGGGCGCGCCGACGCCGCCCCCGGAGACCCCGTAGACCGGGTCACTCCGGCTTCGGCAGGGCGCGCGCTGGCGGCTCGATGGCGTCGGTCACTCGCCGGTGCGTCCTCAGGGTCCTGTGACGAATCTTCGACGCCTCTTCGGGGAGGGCCTTGGCCTCGGCGGGACGTCACCCGAACGTGTGCACGCCCGTCCCATCCTTGATCCCTTCCACGAACACGGCCCAGGAGACGGTCGAGAGGACCAGCGGGCGGGACGCCGGGGTCTTGAGCGAGGGCCGTCCTCTCGGACCGGGCGGCGGGGGAACGCGCGGTGCGTTTCGCGCTGACGCGGGCCGCCGAGTCGCTGGAGGAGGTGCTCCGCGTCGCGGTCAGTCGCGGCACGCGTGTGCGTGGCGGCGGCTGACCGTTTCAGCTGTCGCTCGAACGGGTGAGTGAAGGTCATTTTCCCCGGTCATATGCACCGCCACTCCTACCGTGATCGCGTTGCTTGTGCCCAGAGCACACCCAGCCCACACTTGAAGAGGAGGTGCCACCTTGACCACTCTCGCACATGAGAGGCCGCAGGCCATGTCCCAGGCGCAGTCCGAAACACCGAACGCAATCGACCTGGATGAGGTCCTGTGGCAGGCATGGAAGGCCATGGATCTCCCCGAGGGCTACCACGCGGAGATCATCGAGGGAGCCATCGAGGTGTCGCCCACCGGTCGCTATGCCCACAGCCAAATCGTCTTTCTCCTCAAGGAGGCGCTGGGCGACTTCCTGAAGGGCGGTGACTTCGCCGCCCGAAACGACACGAACATCATCCATGAGCGAAGCGCGTGGGTGCCGGACTTGTTTGTCGTCGCCAGAGACCCTGAGCGCTACGTGACCGACGATGGTCTAGGTCTGACGACCGCGAGCGTACGGGTGGTCTTCGAAGTCACCTCGCCCGGCCACCGGAACCTGGAGCGCGACCGCGTCCGCAAATGCCGTGAGTACGCCCGTGCCGGCATCCCCGTCTACGTACTCATCGACGACTACGACGAGCAGGGCACCGTCACCCTCTTCACCGGCCCCCGTCCCGACAAGGCCGACTGGGAGGACATCCACCGCGTCCCCTACGGCACCGAGGTCACCATCCCGGAAGGCCCCGCCAAGGGATTCGTCATCGGTGAGGCCATCACCGGGCCCAAGCGGAGCTGAGCCGGTGGTCACCACCTGAGGATCATCGTGTCCTCCGGTGATGACGCCCCGGTCGCCGTCTCCGGCAGCGGGGCCGCCAGGCGGGCGTACGCGCCGTCGCGGGCGATGAGTTCCGTGTGCGTTCCCGTCTCCACCAGCCGGCCGCGATCGACGACCAGGATGCGGTCGGCGTCGGGGGCGAGGGACAGGTCGTGGGTGATCATGATCGTCGTACGGCCGGACATCAGGCGGCGCAGGGGCTGCACCACCTGGCGGGCCGCCACCGCGTCCAGGCCGGCCGTCGGCTCGTCCAGGACCAGGACCGGGGAGGTGCGCAGCATCGCGCGGGCGATGGCGATGCGCTGGAGCTGGCCGCCGGAGAGGGCGGCGGTGCCGGGGGCGATGTGGGTGTCGTAGCCGTCGGGGAGCGCGGTGATGAAGTCGTGGGCCGCCGCGTTCCGGGCCGCCCGCTCGATCTCGTCCGCGCTCGCGCCGGGGCGGCCGCAGACGATGTTCTCGCGGACCGTGCCGTTCAGGATCAGCGTCCGCTGGGGCAGCAGGGTGATCTGTTCGCGCAGGAAGCGCAGGGGTACGTCGGTGAGGGGCACGCCGTCCAGGGTGATCGCGCCGGCCGAGGGGTCGTAGAAGCGGGTGAGGAGGGCGGCGAGCGTGGACTTGCCGGCGCCGCTCGGGCCGGTGATCACGATCAACTCGCCGGGCTGCGCGGTGAGTTCGATGTTCCGCAGGGAGGCTCGGCGGGCGCCCGGGTAGCGGAAGGAGACCCGGTGGAAGGCGAGCCTGCCGTGGACCGGCCAGGCCGGGACCGGGGTGGTGGGGTCGGTGACGGCCGGTTCCGCGTCGAGGATCTCGCCGATGCGGCGGGCGCCGGCGGTGGCCGCGGTGACCGTGAGGCCGAGCCGGCCGAGGTTGCGGACCGGCGGGTAGAGGTAGCCCAGGAACGCGGCGAACGTGAGGAGTTGGCCGAGGGTCATCCGGCCGGCGGAGATCTCCCACACGCCGAAGCCGATGACCGTGAGCACGCACAGCGTCTCGACGACCTCGACGCACTGCTCGTACATCTCGCTCAGCCGCGCCCCGCGCACGCTCGCGCGCAGCCAGGCGCGGGCCTCGCGGTCGAGCCGCCGCTCCTCGTCGCACTGCCGGTTGTACGCCTGCGTCAGGACGACGTTGCCGAGCGACTCCTCCACCACCGACGTGATCGCGCCGTCCGCGACCCGGCCGTCCCGGGACGCCTCGGCGATACGGCCGGAGAAGCGGCGGGCGGCGAGGAGGAAGAGGGGCGCGAGGACGAAGGTGGCCAGCGCCAGGTCCCAGCGCAGCCAGAAGGCGGCGGTGGCGTAGAAGACGGCCGAGAATCCGGCCGACACGGTTCCTACGACGCCGGAGACCACGAGCTGCTCGATGGACTCGACGTCTCCGGTGAGCCGTTCGACCAGGTCACCCTGCCGGTGCCGCTGGAAGAAGTGCGGGGGCAGGTCCTGGACGTGCCGGAAGACGGCCGCGCGCAGCCGCAGGACGAATCTCTCCGCCGTCCAGGTGGCCAGCGAGTTGCCCAGATAGCCGACGAGTGCGGCGAGCGCGGCCACGCCGAGCCAGGCACCGGCCGGCCCCCAGAAGGCGGCGAGCGAACCGGCCTTCAGGGCATGGTCGGTGAGCTGGCCGAACAGCAGGATCGCGGCGGTCTCGGCGAGCGCGGCCACGACCACGCACGCCACGATCGCCCCGAGCCACTTGCGGTCGCCGCGGGTCAGCGGCCAGAACCGGCGGAAGGCCTCGCGGGACTCCCTCAGCATCGACTGCCCTTCCTTCTCTTTCCACAGCTGTGGACACAGGCCGAGGCGGGGCCACCGGTACGACCACGCAGTAACCGGTGACCCCGCCTCACGACAACCTGGCTCAGTGCTTGTCGCCGATCGGGCGACGCCTCGGCGCGGGCTTCTTCGGCGCCGGCTTCTTGTGCTCCGGGGCGGGCTTGTGGTGCTTCTTGACCGGGGCGAGCTTGTGGAAAGACATGGAATTCCCCTTCCTGGTTCCTATGATTTCCTGTGATTCCTGTGATTTCCAGGGATTACTTGTGGCCGACCGGGCGCTTGGGCTCGGGCTTCTTCGGCGCCGGCCTGCGCTCCTGACCAGGCTTGCCCGGCTTGCAGTGCCGCTTCTTGACGGGGGCGATCTTCCGGAAGCTCATCTGCGTTTCCTTTCGCGTCGTTCGCTTTCGACATGGAAAACATTACGGGATTCGCGAGCCGGAAAAAGCCGATTCCGATGAGACCTCAATGAAATACCCCTGTGCGCAATTCACAGGGATATTGCGGAACCGCGGCGGCATTCACACAGGTTTTATCGGGGGCCGGCGCACCGCTCCGGCGCCGCCCGCCCCGTACCCTCGTACGCATGAGCAGCGACGACACCGTACGGGCCTTCCCCGCCCGATCCATCGAGACCTACTCCGCGCTCAGCCCCGAGCAGGCCGAGGCCGTGGGCGAACTGCTGGGCGAGGCGGCCCGGACCGACGGGCAGCAGCCGGTGTCCGAGCAGGGGCGGCTGCAGTTGCGCGGGGGTGCCCGGGAGGGCGTCTCGCATCTGCTGCTGACCGTCGACGGCGAACTCGTGGGCTACGCCCAGCTGGAGGACACCGACCCGGTGGAGGCGCCGGCCGCCGAGCTGGTCGTCCACCCCGCGCACCGCGGACACGGGCACGGCCGGGCGCTCGGCTCCGCCCTGCTCGGCGCCTCCGGCAAGCGGCTGCGGGTGTGGGCGCACGGCGGACATCCCGCCGCCCGGCATCTCGCCCAGGTCCTCGGCCTGACCCTGTTCCGCGAACTGCGCCAGATGCGGCGGGCGTTGAGCGACCTGGAGCTGCCCGACCCGAAGCTGCCGGAGGGCGTGACCGTGCGCGCCTTCGTGCCCGGCAAGGACGACTCGGCCTGGCTCGCGGTCAACGCGGCCGCCTTCGCCCACCACCCCGAACAGGGTTCGCTGACCCAGCGGGACCTCGACGACCGCAAGGCCGAGCCGTGGTTCGACCCGGCCGGGTTCTTCCTCGCCGAACGGGACGGGGAACTGGTCGGCTTCCACTGGACGAAGGTGCACGCCGAGGAGGGGCTGGGCGAGGTGTACGTCCTCGGGGTGCGCCCCGGCGAGCAGGGCGGCGGCCTCGGCAAGGCCCTCACCACGATCGGCCTGCGCCACCTCGCCGCCCAGGGTCTGCCGACGGCGATGCTCTACGTCGACGCCGACAACCTGGCGGCGGTGTCGGTGTACGAGCGGCTGGGGTTCACCACGTACGAGACGGACCTCATGTACCGCACGGAGACCTGAGCGCCGGCCGTCCCGCCCGCCGGGGCGCCGGCTCGCCCAGCGACCCCGCCCATACGACCGCCGCGCCCGCCAGCACCCACGCCCACCGCTCGTGTCCGCCGGCCCACCTCGGATCGGCGGGCGTCACGAAGAACGCCCAGCGGGCGGGCAGCGACAGCGGCGCGAGTACGGCGACACCGAGCAGGGCGCCGGCGACGCCCCACCCGGGCTCCGGGTCGTCGCTGCGCCGCACGGCGACCGCGGCCCCGGCGAGCGCGAGCACACAGGCGGTACCGGCCTCCAGCGTGACGCCACCGACGGGGGGCCGGACCGCCCCGGGCACGAGCAACAGCACGACCGCCCACCACACGCCCACGACGGGCCCCACGAGCCCGGCCCGCAGCAGGCTGCGCACCGCCCGCCGGGCCGGGACCGGGGCGGTGGTGTGCCGCGCGGGGTCGTCCAGGAGAAAGCCGAACCCCAGGGCAAGCGCAAGCCCGGCGGCCCGCACCATCCAGAGCGCCTCCACCGGCCCGGGACCGGATCCGAGCACCCGGACGAGCACGAGCGGCAACACCCCCACCGCACCGGCGGCCCCGAGCGTCCACCAGGGCAGGGTGCGCCAGACGGGGACGACCAGCGCCACGACGACCCGCGCCCGACGACGATGGTCATCCGGGTGGTGCGGGTGGGAACCCTGACCCGGCCGGAGGCCGGATGCCCGGCTCACTCCCCGCACCGGTCCGCCCCCACGGAACCAGGCACACCCAGCAGCTCAGCCACCCGAGCCGTCGTGACTCCCGGAGTCGTCAGCTCGGCCCAGTGGGCCTTCACCCGGGCGACGACGCCGTAGAACGGCCGGTGCAGGAGCGCGCGCACGACCTTGGTCTGGCCGGCCGTCATGGTCAGGGGCTCGGTGCGGGAGAGGACGATCGCGGAACCGGTGAGGCTGTCGTCGAGGCGGACGTGGCGCAGCGCGCCCTCGGGGTCCGGCTGCCGGCCGAGGGACAACCACATCACCGTGACCATCCGGCCGTCGCACAGCTCACCCGCCGCCTTCTCGTCACCGGCGACCAGCACGCCGGCCACGGCGGTGGAGAACTCCGGCACCCGGTTGCCGCCCCAGGACGTGCCGACGGTCACCTGACCGGGCCGCGTGGACGGAGCGAGCGCCGCGTCGTCGTCGAGGCCGTACCGCGCCTCCACCCGCTGCCGTACGAGCAGTTCCCGGCCCTGCGCCCCGCCGCCCGCGAGGGCCCGCACCTGGTCCGCGATCCGCGCCCAGTCCCCGACGCGGGGCATCCACTCGGGGAAGGCGCAGTACTGCGTCGGCCCGCGCCGGACGCACGTCTGGTCCTTCTCCGGGGTGAGCGAGGCGCGGGCACGGGCCGCCGTCGTCGCCGCCGTGACCCCGCCGGTCTGTACGACCCCGCCCAGCACGGCCAGCGTCAGCGCACCGGCGAACGCGACCTGTACGGTCCGGCTCCGGCCGCCCGCGACCAGCACCGCGAGCAGGACCACCGTCAGGGCCAGCCCGGCGAGGTAGAGCGCGTGCCAGGCGGCGGGGCGGCCCAGCAGACCGGAGGGGACCGGGTGGACACCGGACGTGGTGACCACGGGCATCAGCCACGCCGCCCCGGTCTCCCGCCCGGCGAACGGGAACGCGCCCGCGACGAACAGCAGCAGGAACACCACGACCAGCAGCGGCGCCGCGACGGCCGAGGACGCCAGCCGGGCGAGCAGCACCCCGACCGCCCCGAACAGCAGCACCGTCAACGGCCCGGTCAGCAGCTCGGCCGGCGAACCGCGGCCCACCGCACCGGACTTGACCGCCTCCCAGGTGAACTGGACCGTCACGGCCACGGCGGTGAACAGCCCGAGCGGCACCACGGACAGCGCGTGCGCGACCGTACGGCGCCAGGGGCTCAGCGCCAGCACGGCGAAGTGACGTTCGGTGTCCCGGCGCCGGGAGCGCAGCGCGGCCTGGTTGACGCACAGCAGCACCGCGAGACCGACGAGCAGCGGGCCGCTCTGGGTGGCGCGGTCGGCGTCCTGCAGGACGGGGTAGTCGTCGGAGGGCCGGAGCGTTCGCCACCCGATCCAGGTGACGTAGAGGGAGAGGGCGAGGAGCATCGGGACGCGCAGCAGCAGCCGGCGGGCCTCGAAGCCGGCGAGCGTGAACACGGCCGCCCAGGATCTCCCGGCCCCGGTGCCGGCGGGTGCGGCAGCGGGGGCCGGCTGCTCGGTGTGCGTGAGGGCCGCGGTCACGCCGTCACCTCCGTACGGTCTTCGCGATCGGCGTCCAGGGTGAGCAGATAGCCGTCCTCCAGGGTGGGTTCGAGCAGCTCGGCGCCCTCGGGCGGTTCGCCCACATTGCGGAAGCCGCCGGTGCCGGTGCGCCAGCCGGCCTTGGCTCCGGGGTCGCGTGCGGTACTGCTCCATACCCGGCCGGCGGCCCGCGCGGCCAGCTCGGCGGGGGTGCCGTCGAAGCGGATACGGCCGCCGGACATGACCAGCACGCGGTGACAGAGCATCGCCACGTCCTCGGTCTGGTGGGTGGACAGCAGCACCGTGCGGCCTTCTCCGGCCTGGGCGATCAACTCCCGGAAGCGCATGCGCTGTTCGGGGTCGAGGCCGACGGTCGGCTCGTCCAGCACCACAAAGCCGGGGTCGCCGACGAGGGCTGCGGCGAGCGCGACCCGCTGCCGCATACCGCCGGACAGCTTCTTGATCCGCTTGCCGCGCACCTCGGCCAGACCGACCTCGTCCAGTACCCGCCGTACCTCCCGGTGCCGGGCCGCGCGGTCGGTCAGCTCCTTGAGGATCGCCACGTAGTCCACGAACTCGAAGGGGGTGAAGTCGGGATGGAAACCGGGCGTCTGCGGCAGATAGCCCAGCGCCCGCCGCACCTCCTGGCGGCCGCGCGCGGTGCCCGGGTCGTGGCCGAGCACGGTGAACGCACCGGCGTCGGCGGGCACGGCGGTGGCGAGCACCCGCAACAGGGTCGTCTTCCCGGCGCCGTTGGGCCCGAGCAGCCCGGTCACGCCCCGGCTCAGCCGCACCGACACGTCGTCGAGGGCACGGGTGGCGCCGTAGCGCAGGGCGAGCCCGGAGGCGGAGACGGTGACGGTCATACGGCACTCCTGTGGGTCGGCTTGTGAGTCGGTCGGTGGGACGGAGGGGGTCATACGGCGCCTCCGTGGGACCGGTGGGAGCGGTGGGACCGGTCGAAGCGGTCGCGCACGGCGAAGAGCAGCCCGGCGGCGAGCGCCGCGACCCCCGCCGCCACGCCCTGCCCGGCCGCGGTGAACGGGACGAGCACCCGGTCGCCGCCGCCCTGCTGCGCGCGGGCCAGCAGCAGCAGTACGACCCAGGCCCCGCCGACCACGGAGGGCGCCAGGACCGGTCCGAACCGGGGCGTCAGCGCGAGCCCGGTCGCGGTGAGCGCGAGAGCGGGCAGCAGCCAGCCGAGCGCGCCGAGGCCGTACCCGGGCAGCGCGAACGTGGCGAGACCGGACAGCCCGAGCGCGGCGGCGAGCACGGCGACCGTACGGATCATCAGCAGCCGGAAGCCGTGCACGGGTGCGACGACCGCCATCTCGTACGTCGGGTCGAGCGCGGGCCCGTACGACAGGGCGACGCCGGCGAGCGGCAGCAGCGGGGCCAGGGCCAGGAAGACCGTGTCCGAGTGGGCGCCGTGGGCCGTCAGCACCGACATCACCAGCAGCAGCGTGACCGCCGTCAGCCAGGAGCGGCGCAGTACGGGCGTGGCCGCCAGCAGCCGCGCGGTGTGGTCCGCCACCCCGAGCCGCACCAGCAGCCGTTCGAAGGGGCCCGGCCGCGGCGCGTCCAGCTCGGCATCCAGCCGCTCCCAGGCCGCGTCCAGCGCACCGGCGTCCCAGACCTCCGCGAGCCGCGCCCGGCACTCGGCGCACCCGGTCAGATGGGCATCGGCGGACCACACCAACGGCGGCACCAACTCCCCCCGCGCATAGGCCCGCAACTCGTCCTCACCGACATGCCAGCTCATACCGCCACCTCCCGCCTGCCAGAGCCCCGCAGAACACCCCGCGAACCCCCTCCGCCCAGAAACCGGGCCACGCCACCGGCTCCCCACCCACCAGGCCCCCGGAGGACGGCCCGCAAACCCCGTCCGCCCCGGAACCGGGCCACGCCACCGGCTCCCCACCCACCAGGCCCCCGCAGAACACCCCGCGAACCCCCTCCGCCCAGAAACCCGGCCATGCCCGCACCTCCCGCCCGTCGGCCACGACTCCGGAGGACGGCCCGCGAGCCCGTCCCACCCGGAAACCCGACCGCGCCCGCGCCTCCCGCCCGACTGCCGCCCCGCGGGGCACACCGCAAACCCCCTCCGCTCGAAACCCCGCTCAGGGACCCCCTCAAGACCCCGCTCACGCCAGTGCCTCCCGCAGTTGCTTCCGGGCTCGCAGGGCCCGGGTCTTGACCGTGCCCGGCGGTATGCCGAGCAGGACGGCCGCCTCGCGGGTGGTCAGGCCGTCGATGACCGTCGCCTGGAGCACTGCCCGCAGTTCCGGCGAGAGGCGGACCAGCGCGCCGGCGAGGTCCCCGTGTTCCACGCCCGCGAGGACGCGTTCCTCGGCGGACGCCTCGTCCCGGTGCCGCAGCCGGGCCAGTGCCTGCCGCAGCCGCCCGCGCGCCCCGTCGCCGCGCAGCGCGTCGACCAGCCGGCGCGCGCCGATCCGCCACAGCCACCCGGCGACATCGCCGTCCTCGCGGTAGCGGGCCTTGCCCCGCCAGATCGCGAGGAACGTCTCCTGCACGACGTCGTCGACGACCCCGGCGTCGGCACACCGGCCGCGCAGGCGCGCGGTCAGCCACGGCGCGTACCGCCGGTACAGCTCCTCGAAGGCGCGCCGGTCCCCGTCCGCCGCGATGGCCCGCAGCAGCTCCCCGTCGCTTCTCTTCTCGCTCACGTCTCCTCATCGGACCGGACCCCCCGATCGGTTCACGGAACCCCGCTTGACTTCCGGACCGGGCTTACACCACCCTTTCACTACTCAATTAGTGAAAGGGTGGTGGGGGACGTGGTCGAGTACCGCATCGACCGGCACAGCGGGGTCGCCACCTACGTCCAGATCGTCCAGCAGACCAAACAGGCCCTGCGCATGGGCCTGCTGGAACCGGGCGACCGGCTGCCCACGGCCCGCGAGGTCGTGGAGGCCACCGCGATCAACCCGAACACCGTCCTGAAGGCGTACCGGGAGCTGGAACGCGAGGGACTGGTGGAGGCCCGGCGCGGGCTCGGCACCTTCGTACGGCGCTCGCTCGGCACCGCGACGGCCGACACCCCGCTCCGCGCCGAGCTGGAGGCCTGGGCCGGCAAGGCCCGCGAGGCGGGGCTGGACCGCGACGACGTGGCCGCGCTCTTCACCGCCGTACTCGACCAGCACTTCACCGCAGACGCAGACGCAGACGACACGCACCTCGACACGCACTCGCAGGGAGACCCGTCATGACCGACACGGCGCTGAGGGCCGACGCACTGGGGAAACGGTTCGGCCGGCGGGGCGGCCGGGGCTGGGCGCTGCGGGAGTGCGGCTTCCGGCTGCCCACTGGCCGGGTGTGCGCCGTCGTCGGCCCCAACGGCGCCGGCAAGTCGACGCTGCTCGCGCTCGCCGCCGGACTGCTCCCGCCCACCGAAGGCCGGCTCACCGTGCTCGGCACCACCCCGGCCGAGGCCCGCCCCCGGGTCGGCTTCGTCGCCCAGGACAAGCCGCTCTACCCACAGCTCACGGTCGCCGAGACCCTCCTCATGGGCGCCGACCTCAACCCCGAACGCTGGGACGCGGCCGTCGCCGAAAACGTCGTGAAGGGGGGCGACCTCGACCCGAAGGCCCGGATCCGTTCCCTCTCCGGCGGGCAGCGCACCCGGGTCGCGCTCGCCCTCGCCCTCGGCAAGCGGCCCGAACTGCTGCTCCTGGACGAGCCGATGGCCGACCTCGACCCGCTGGCCCGGCACGAGCTGATGGGCACGCTGATGGCGGACGCGGCCCAGTACGGCACCACGATCGTGATGTCCTCGCACGTGGTCGCCGAGCTGGAGGACTCCTGCGACCATCTGCTGCTGGTCGGCGACGGCCGGATCCGGCTGGCCGGGGACATCGACGACCTGCGCGCCGCCCACCGCCGGGTCACGGGAGCGGCCGACGCCGGTCTCGGCGCGCACACCGTGGTCGAGTCCCGCACCACCGGCCGTCAGCTCACCGCGCTGATCCGCCCGGCCGGCCCGCTCACCGGCGACTGGCGCGCCTCGGTGCCCTCCCTGGAGGAGCTGGTCCTCGCCCACCTGCGCAATCCCCAGGCCCCCGCCCTCACCACCGCCGTAGCCGTCACCGAGGAGCGTGCCGCGTGACCGCCACCACCGCACCGGTCGCCCAGGCACGGGCCGCCGGGAAGCCGCGCCTGATCCGCTGGGTACTGCGCCTGCACCGGCCCGCGCTGTACGGCTGGGCGGGCCTGGCCGTCGTCCTCGCCGTCGTGCTGATCGCGCTGGCCGGACCGCTCGCCGACGCGGCCGCCGAGGGGTGGCGGCAGTACGACGCCTGCGACTTCCGCGGCCCGTGCCACTACGACCAGGACGCGATCCTGCGCTACAAGGACTGGTACAACTACGCCACCACCGCCCTGGACGTGCTGCCCTTCCTGGTGGCCGCCTGGGCCGGTGCCGCGCTCACCGGCCGCGAGCTGGAGACCGGCACCGCCCGGCTGGCCTGGACCCAGAGCACCTCCCCGGCCCGCTGGCTCGCGGTCCGCCTCGCCGTCCCGGCGCTCGTCGTCGCCGCCGGCACGGGCCCGCTGTTCTGGCTGCACCACCTCGCCTGGGCCGCGGGCCAGGGCCGTATCGACACGGTCAAGACCTGGTACGACGTCTTCACCTTCCACGCCAACGGCCCCACCACCACCGCGCTGGCCCTCGCCGGGCTCGCGGCCGGTGCGCTGGCGGGCCTGCTGTTCCGGCGTGCTCTGCCCGCGCTGGTCCTGGGCGTGGTGTTCATCTCGGGCGTCTGGGGCCTCGCCCAGCAGCTGATGCCGCACCTGTGGCCGACGGTCACCTCGACCGCCTCCCTCAAGCAGGGCTACCCCGGCTCGGGCATCACCGTGGAGCAGGGCCTGGTGACCCGGACCGGCGCCCATCTGCCGGACCCCTACTGCTCCTCCGACGCGAGCTGCCACGCGGTCCTCGCGAAAGCCACCGGCTACTACAGCACCTACCACCCCGCCTCCCACTACTGGCCGCTCCAGCTCACCACCAGCGCGCTGATCCTGGCCGTCACCGGGCTGCTCGTCCTCGCCTGCTTCCTGGTGCTGCGCCGGCTGACGGGACCTGTCACGACCGCCCCGACCGGGAAGGCCGCCGTATGAGCACCGCCACTGTTCCCCGACTGCACCCCGGCGTACTGCGGGTGCACCGCCCCGCGCTGCTCGTCTGGACCGCGTTCGTCGTCCTCTGCGTGGGCGCGTTGCTCTGGGTCCACGTCTCGGCGGTGCCGCGGGACCGGGTGTGTGAGCGCGCAGGCTGGTGCACGTACGCCGCCTTCACCGACACCAATAACCTCGTGAACTTCCTCGGCGAGGTCCTCTCCTACGCCCCCTGTGCCGTGGCCGCCTGGGCGGGAGCGGCGCTGATCGGGCGCGAGCTGGAGTCCGGTACGGCGAAGCTGGCCTGGACGCAGTCCGTGTCCCCGGCCCGCTGGCTGACGGCGACGCTGATGACGGCCGCCGTCCCGCTGCTCGCCGGCGCCGCCGCCCTCGCCGTGGCCTTCGGCCGGGTCTGGAGCGCCGGCCAGGACGTCCTCGTCACCGACTGGACCTGGGACCGCGTGTTCATCCCGCGCGGCCCGCTGCTGCCGGCGCTGACGCTGTTCGCGCTGGCCGTGGGGGCGTTCGGCGCGCTGGCCGTGCGCCGTGTGCTGCCCGCGCTGGCCGTGGCGCTCGGGGTGACGCTGGTGGTACGGGTGTATCTGCGGGAGGTGTGGAAACCGCTGCGGAATGCCCTGCCGGGGTTCTGGGAGCTGCATCTGGCGGCGACCGGGATGGTGCTCGTGCTGAGCGCCCTTGCCGTTGCCGGTGCGTATGCGGTCCTGGGGCGGCATGTGCCGTAGCACTTGAGCCGCCCCCCGCTATCCCGCACGTCATGTCTCCGTAACCATTGATTCAGCCGGGCTTGCGACGCTCGGCCAATGAAGCCCGCCGTGCCAGAGCCTTCGCCGCCCCCCGAGGGGACCGCGCCGAACGGGGCCGTGTCGCTCCCGCCCGCACGTTCCGACGCGCCCGTGTCGCCCGTGACGCGGAAGAATGGGTTTATGAGCCAGTCAGACACCCAGGCAGAGGTACAGCACAAGCAGCCCCCCGTGGGCTCCATCGCCGCGCACCGGCCGCGTACGGTCGCCGCGGTCACGTCCGACCTGGCGCCCGACCTCGACGCGGACCTGGACGCGTACGAGGAGACACCGGGCGACGGCACTCCCCTGCCCGCGGGCCGCTTCCTCGACCGGGAGCGCAGCTGGCTGGCCTTCAACGAGCGCGTCCTGGAGCTGGCCGAGGACCCGAACACGCCGCTGCTGGAGCGCGCGAACTTCCTCGCGATCTTCGCCAGCAACCTGGACGAGTTCTTCATGGTCCGGGTGGCCGGTCTGAAGCGCCGTATCGCCACCGGTGTGGCGACCCGGTCCGCCTCCGGGCTCCAGCCGCGCGAGGTGCTGGAGATGATCTGGGCCCGCTCGCGCGAGCTCATGGCCCGGCACGCCGCCTGCTACCACGAGGACGTCGCCCCCGCGCTGGCGGAGGAGGGCATACATCTCGTCCGCTGGAACGAGCTGACCGAGAAGGAACAGGCCAGCCTGTTCACCCTCTTCCGGCACCGGATCTTCCCGGTGCTGACCCCGCTCGCCGTCGACCCCGCGCACCCGTTCCCGTACATCTCGGGTCTCTCACTCAACCTCGCGGTCGTCGTACGCAACCCGGTCAGCGGCCACAAGCACTTCGCGCGCGTGAAGGTGCCGCCGCTGCTGTCCCGCTTCCTGGAGAGCAGCCCCGGCCGGTACGTCCCGGTCGAGGACGTCATCGCCGCACACCTCGAAGAGCTGTTCCCGGGCATGGAGGTGCTGGAGCACCACGCCTTCCGGCTCACCCGCAACGAGGACCTGGAGGTCGAGGAGGACGACGCCGAGAACCTGCTCCAGGCCCTGGAGAAGGAGCTCATGCGGCGCCGCTTCGGGCCGCCGGTGCGCCTGGAGGTCGAGGAGTCCATCGACCGTGAGGTGCTCGACCTGCTGGTGCGCGAGCTGAAGATCTCCGAGGCGGAGGTCTATCCGCTCCCCGGCCCCCTGGATCTCACCGGCCTGTTCCGCATCCACGGCCTGGACCGGCCGGAGCTGAAGTACCCGAAGTACGTCGCGGGCACCCACCGTGACCTCGCCGAGGTCGAGTCCGCGTCGGCGCCGGACATCTTCGCCGCCCTGCGCCAGCGGGACGTGCTCCTGCACCACCCGTACGACTCCTTCTCCACGTCCGTGCAGGCCTTCATCGAGCAGGCCGCCGACGACCCGGACGTCCTCGCGATCAAGCAGACCCTGTACCGGACCTCCGGCGACTCCCCGATCGTCAACGCGCTCATCGACGCCGCCGAGGCCGGCAAGCAGGTCCTCGTCCTGGTCGAGATCAAGGCCCGCTTCGACGAGCACGCCAACATCAAGTGGGCGAAGAAGCTGGAGGAGGCCGGCTGCCACGTCGTCTACGGCCTGGTCGGCCTGAAGACGCACTGCAAGCTGTCCCTGGTGGTCCGCCAGGAGGGCGAGACCCTGCGCCGCTACAGCCACGTCGGCACCGGCAACTACCACCCGAAGACCGCCCGCCTGTACGAGGACCTGGGCCTGCTCACGGCCGACCCGCAGGTCGGCGCGGACCTGTCCGACCTGTTCAACCGGCTGTCCGGCTACTCCCGCCGCGAGACCTACCGGCGCCTGCTGGTCGCCCCCAAGTCGCTGCGGGACGGCCTGGTCGCGCGGATCGACAAGGAGGCCCAGCACCACCGCGCGGGCCGCCAGGCGTTCATCCGCATCAAGGTCAACTCGATGGTCGACGAGGCCGTCATCGACGCCCTCTACCGGGCCTCGCAGGCGGGCGTGCCGGTCGACATCTGGGTGCGCGGCATCTGCGCGATCCGCCCCGGCGTCCCGGGTCTGTCGGAGAACATCCGGGTCCGTTCCATACTCGGCCGGTTCCTCGAACACTCGCGGGTGTTCGCCTTCGGCAACGGCGGTGAGCCCGAGGTGTGGATCGGCAGCGCCGACATGATGCACCGCAACCTCGACCGGCGGATAGAGGCCCTGGTCCGCGTCGTCGACCCGGCCCACCGGGCGGCCCTGAACCGGCTGCTCGACACCGGCATGTCCGACACGACGGCCTCCTGGCACCTCGGCCCCGACGGCGAGTGGACCCGGCACGCGACCGACGGGGACGGACAGCCCCTGCGCAACGTCCAGGAGATGCTCATAGACGCCCGGAGGCGCCGGCGTGGCACAGCAACACCTTGACCCGACGGACCCCACGGCCGACGGCGCGGCGACAGGGGACGCCCTCGCGAGGTATCTCCGCGCCCAGGCCACGGAGTTCCTCCGCGCCCTGCGCCTGCACCGGGAGACCGGAAGCAGTCAGGCGCACGGCGCGGAGGAGTCCGTCGACGCCGCACGGCTGCTGCGCCGCTCGGCCCGCCGCATCAGCGGCAGCCTGCACACCTTCCGTCCCCTCCTCGACGCCGACTGGTCCGAGGAGATGCGGCCCGAACTGGCCTGGCTCTCCGGCACGCTGGGCCTGGAGCACGCCTGCGAGGCCCGCCTGGAACGGCTGCTGCTGGCACTGCACCGGCTGTCGGGGGCGGCGGCGCTCCCGGCCCAGACGGTGGACGTCATGGCCGCGGGCGCTGCTGCGGCACGGGTGGGCGATGGGGGTCCCCCCGCGCGAGCGAAGCCGAGCGTGGGGGAAGCACCTGGCAACGCCAGTGGCCCCGCCAACGCCAGTGGCCCTGCCAACGTGACGCCCACCCCAGAGCGCGGCAACCTCACAGTAGGCGCAGCCAAAGCAGGCGCCCTGCTCGACCGCCAGCTCACCCTCGCCCGGACCCGAGCTCACTCCACGGCGCTCCAAGCCCTCGGCTCCTCCCGCTTCCACGCCGTCGCCGACAAGGTCGCCCTGCTGGCCAGCGACGTCCCCCTCACCCGCACCGCCCCGAGCACCGACCTGCGCCCCCTGGCAGCCGCCGCGGAGGAGCGGCTGACAGCCGCCGTCGGCGCGCTCCCCCTGGTCACCGCGGGCCACCCGTACAACGCGGAGGCCCTGGTCCACGGCCTGTCCCCGGATCCGTCCCCGCACCCCCAGGACGGCCCCTGGCACCAGGTCCGGCTGCTGCTGCGCCTGCACCGGTACGCCCAGGAGGTGCTGAACGGCGGCAACGCCCCGGTCGACGTACGGCTGTTGGCGGCGGGGCAGGCGCTGAACCGGCACCGGGACGCCTCGGAGGCGGCGGCCGCGGCGGCGCAGGCGGCCCGCACCCCGCGCATCGCCCCGGCGACGGCGTACGCGCTCGGGGTGCTCCACGCCGACCAGCGGCACGAGGTGGAGGCGGCCAGGTTCGCGTTCCAGCAGGCCTGGCAGAAGCAGACCGTCAGCGCACCCTGAGTTCTCCCGAGGAGGCGGTGTGAGCGACACGTTGGTGGTGCGGGCGGCCGGCTGTGTGCTGTGGCGGCACTCGCCGGTCGCCGGCGACCTGGAGATCTGCCTGGTCCACCGGCCGAAGTACGACGACTGGTCCCACCCCAAGGGCAAGCTCAAACGGGGTGAGGACCCGCTCGCCGGGGCGCTGCGCGAGGTCGCGGAGGAGACGGGGTACACGGCCGAGCCCGGCGCCGAGCTGCCGACGGTGCGTTATCTGGCCAACGGCCGCCCGAAGCAGGTGCGTTACTGGGCGGCACAGGCGGTTTCCGGCCACTTCACACCGAGCAACGAGGTGGACCGGATCCTGTGGCTCTCCCCCGACGCCGCCCGCGGCCGCCTCACCCAGCCCCGCGACCGTGACCTGGTGGCAGACGCCCTTCACGGACTGGCCGTGTGAGCCTCCGCGTCCGTACGGGCCTGGCTGCGCGCGCGGCGGGCCGGGCCTCTCCAGCCGCAACTGCACCGGGCCACACAGAACCGGCCCTGCTCCGCCGTCGTCGTGAAGTGGTCCTGCCCCTGCCGGAGTCGCTCCGGCCCCTCCTGCTGCGCCACGCTGACAACGGTACCCAGCGTGCGGCCGAACCGATCCCGGAGTGCGCGGCCGGTCTGCCATGCGCCCGCCGTGGCGCGTGACGGCACCCCCTACCCGTCGTTAACCGGAACGACAGGGGGCCCGTGACGGACGTACCGGCTGGGGGTACAGGCGATGGATCGGCGGGAACGGCGGGACCGGCGGCAGCACGGGCACGCGGGCAGAACGGCCGTCGCGGTCGGCATCCTGCTCGGCCTCGGAGCGGCGGGTGCCACGGGCTGTTCGAACAGCCGGGCCGTCGCCGACGACGTCAAGGGGGCGGGCGATCCGGTCGCCGTGCTGCGGCGGGCCGCCGACACCCTGGACGGCGCGGGCAGTTCCAAGGCCACCACGTCCATGGAGATGGCCACCGGCGGCACCCGGGTCACCATCCGCGGCAAGGGCGTCTACGACTACCGGCACCGGCTCGGCCGGCTCACCGTCGTCCTGCCCGAGGACCCCGCCGGCACCGCCGAGCACCAGCCGATCACCGAACTCCTCGCCCCCGGCGCCCTGTTCATGAAGAACCGGGGTGCGGGTGTGCCCGCCGACAAGTGGGTGCGGGTGGACACCGCGACGGTGTCCGACGGCAATCTGGTCACCGGCGGCGCGACCGATCCGTACACGGCGGCCGAGGTGCTGCGCGGGACCCGTACGGCCGTCTACGTCGGCCGGACCGAGGTCGGCGGCACCCCCGTACGGCACTACCGGGGGACGGCGGACCTGGCCGACGCGGCCCGCGGCGCCTCCGCCGCGAACCGGGCGCCTCTGGAGGCGGCGGCGAAAGGGTTCGCCACGGCCGAGGTCCCGTTCGACGCCTATCTCGACGACCAGGGCCGGATCCGCAAGCTCAGACAGCGCTTCAGCTTCGTCAACGGCCGGCAGAAGACCCCGGTCGCGGTCGCCTCGACCACCCTGCTGTACGGCTTCGGCGCCCCGGCCGACGTGCGGCTGCCGCGTCCGCAGGACATCTACGCGGGCCGGATCGCGGAGGACGAGCACTAGGCCGTGGCTCATTCCGGGCCACCCCGTAAGTAGCCCGTCCGTGCCATGCGCGGTGTGTAGAGCGCTGCCTACTCTAGGAAGTCGGTGACGGCAGGGAAGAGGTGAGGCGGGTGGCTCCGGTCGGCGGCACGGCGGTTCAGGACCACGAGGCCCTCGCCGAGATCGAGCTGTGCGGAGAGCTGATCATCGCGGCCTCGGCCGCCGAGGACCGGCTCAGCCTGGAGAGCATCGACGAGGTGCTGCGGGTCGCCGAGGAACGCGAGGGCTAGATCCTGTGGGGGTCTAGGAGCGCAGGAGGCGGCCGATCGCCTTCGTCGCCTCGTCCACCTTGGTGTCGATTTCGTCACCGCCCTTGAGGGCCGCGTCGGCCACACAGTGCCGCAGATGCTCCTCCAGCAGCTGGAGCGCGAAGGACTGCAGGGCCTTGGTGGAGGCGGAGACCTGGGTGAGTATGTCGATGCAGTACGTGTCCTCGTCGACCATCCGCTGCAGCCCGCGGATCTGCCCCTCGATGCGGCGCAGCCGCTTGAGGTGCTCGTCCTTCTGCTGGTGATAGCCGTGCGTGGCGCCGGCCTCGGTCGTCGTCATCACAGGCCTCCATCCAGGGGCGAGCCGGAACATACCCCTACTGGGTATATGGTAACGAATTTTGCTGGGTATGGGGCCCTTGGTACGCCCCCGTGCTGATCACTCTGCCTGATGGGCGACACTGGGATGCGGCCCGATAGCCGTGGCCGGATGATGCGCCTAGCATCAGCCTGACCGAAACCGATGCACCCTGAGGACCCCTTGTGCGCTTTCGTCTGACCCCCAGGGAGACGAGCTTCTACGACATGTTCGCCGCATCCGCGGACAACATCGTCACCGGCTCGAAACTCCTGATGGAACTGCTCGGGGCGGACGCACCTGCCCGGGCCGAGATCGCAGAGCGTATGCGGGCCGCGGAACACGCGGGTGACGACGCCACGCACGCGATCTTCCACCAGCTGAACTCCTCGTTCATCACGCCGTTCGACCGCGAGGACATCTACTCCCTCGCCGGGTCCCTCGACGACATCATGGACTTCATGGAGGAAGCCGTCGACCTGGTGGTCCTCTACAACATCGAGGAACTGCCGAAGGGCGTCGAGCAGCAGATCGAGGTACTGGCGCGGGCGGCGGAGCTCACGGCGGAGGCCATGCCGAACCTCCGCACGATGGACAACCTGACCGAGTACTGGATCGAGGTGAACCGTCTGGAGAACCAGGCGGACCAGATCCACCGCAAGCTGCTGGCCCAGCTCTTCAACGGCAAGTACGACGCGATCGAGGTGCTCAAGCTCAAGCAGATCGTGGACGTCCTGGAAGAGGCGGCGGACGCGTTCGAGCACGTGGCGAACACGGTGGAGACCATCGCCGTCAAGGAGTCCTGAGGCGTCGATGGACACCTTCGCCCTCATCGTGACCATCCTGGTCGCGCTCTTCTTCACGTACACGAACGGCTTCCACGACTCGGCGAACGCGATCGCCACGTCGGTGTCGACCCGCGCGCTGACGCCGCGGGCGGCGCTGGCGATGGCCGCGGTGATGAACCTGGCGGGCGCCTTCCTGGGCTCGGGCGTCGCCAAGACGGTCAGCGAAGGCTTGATCGAGACCCCGTCCGGCTCGACGGGGATGGGCATCCTCTTCGCGGCCCTCCTCGGCGCCATCACCTGGAACCTGATCACCTGGTACTACGGCCTGCCGTCCTCGTCCTCCCACGCCCTGTTCGGCGGCCTGGTGGGCGCGGCCCTGGCGGGCGGCACCGGCGTCCACTGGAACGGCGTGGTGGACAAGGTCATCATCCCGATGTTCCTGTCCCCGGTGGTCGGCCTGATCGTCGGCTACCTGGTCATGCTGGCCATCATGTGGCTGTTCCGCCGCGCCAACCCGCACAAGGCCAAGCGGGGCTTCCGCATGGCGCAGACGGTCTCGGCGGCAGGCATGGCCCTGGGCCACGGCCTCCAGGACGCCCAGAAGACCATGGGTGTGGTCGTCATGGCCCTGGTGATTTCCGGCCACGAGACGTTCGGCGATCCGATCCCGGTGTGGGTGAAGATCGTCTCTGCGGTGATGCTGTCGCTGGGCACGTACGCGGGCGGCTGGCGCATCATGCGCACCCTGGGCCGCAAGATCATCGAGCTGGACCCCCCGCAGGGCTTCGCCGCGGAGGCGACCGGCGCCTCGATCATGTTCGGCACCGCGTTCCTCTTCAAGGCGCCGATCTCCACGACCCACGTCATCACCTCGGCGATCATGGGCGTGGGCGCGACGAAGCGCGTGAACGCCGTGCGCTGGGGCGTGGCCAAGAACATCGTGCTGGGCTGGTTCATCACGATGCCGGCGGCGGCACTGGTCGCTGCGCTGGCGTTCGGGATCGTCAAGCTGGTGGCGCTGTAACCCTGCCCCTGGCCACCCGCCCACTCGACCCGGTCGGCCGAAAAGCCGCCCCAGTCGAGTGGGCGTTCGCCTTTCTACGAAGCCCCCGGTCACGGCACCGGAGCCGAACGCACCCGAACGCAATGGGCCCGCCCCCGGGAGCCAGGGGCGGGCCCTCTTGCGTCCTCGCGGTGGCACCGCCATGCAGCACCGCGAGGGGTCCGGTACCGGCCTAGCCGAAGCGGCCGGAGATGTAGTCCTCCGTCGCCTGGACCGACGGGTTGGAGAAGATCCGCTCGGTGTCGTCGATCTCGATCAGGCGGCCCGGCTGGCCCACGGCCGCCAGGTTGAAGAACGCCGTACGGTCCGAGACGCGCGCGGCCTGCTGCATGTTGTGCGTCACGATGACGATCGTGAAGCGCTCCTTCAGCTCGCCGATCAGGTCCTCGATGGCGAGGGTCGAGATCGGGTCCAGGGCGGAGCACGGTTCGTCCATCAGCAGGACCTTCGGCTCGACCGCGATCGCCCGCGCGATGCACAGACGCTGCTGCTGGCCACCCGACAGGCCCGAGCCGGGCTTGTTCAGGCGGTCCTTGACCTCGTTCCAGAGG
Source organism: Streptomyces camelliae (assembly GCF_027625935.1). NCBI lineage: Bacteria > Bacillati > Actinomycetota > Actinomycetes > Kitasatosporales > Streptomycetaceae > Streptomyces > Streptomyces camelliae. Next base: position 4,938,144 of record NZ_CP115300.1, on the reverse strand, counting down.
TTCGCGCCCTTCAGGGACTTCTCGACGATGTCGCTGAGTTCCGACTTCTTGAAGCTGCCGTTCAGACGCAGACCCGCCGCCACGTTGTCGAAGATCGACATCGTGGGGAAGGGGTTCGGGCGCTGGAAGACCATGCCGACCTCGCGGCGGACGGACACCGGGTCGACGCCCGCGCCGTACAGGTCCTCGTCGTCCAGCAGCACCTTTCCCTCGACGCGGCCACCGGGGGTGACCTCGTGCATGCGGTTCAGCGTGCGCAGGAACGTCGACTTGCCGCAGCCGGAGGGGCCGATGAACGCCGTCACCGAACGCGGCTCGACGGTCATCGAGATGTCCTCGATCGCCTTGTGGGAGCCGTAGTAGGCGGTCAGTCCGCTTACGTCGATTCGCTTGGCCATATCTACTTCACTTCCAGAAATTCAAGCTCGGTCGCTGTATGGCCGCGTCAGCGACCGGTCTTCGGGGCCTTCCAGCGGGCGATGCCGCGGGCCACCAGGTTGAGGATCATCACGAAGGCGATCAGCGTGAGCGAAGCCGCCCAGGCGCGGTCGTAGGCCGCCGGTGAACCCGAGCTGTTCGCGTACTGCTGGTAGATGTACAGCGGCAGAGCCTGCTGCGCGCCCGAGAACGGGTTGTTGTTGATGAAGGAGTTGCCCCACACCAGCAGCAGGATCGGCGCGGTCTCGCCCGCGATACGGGCGATCGCCAGCATGATGCCCGTGGTGATGCCGCCGATCGAGGTCGGCAGGACCACCTTCAGGATGGTGCGCCACTTGGGCACGCCGAGCGCCAGGGACGCCTCGCGCAGCTCGTTCGGTACGAGCTTGAGCATCTCCTCCGTGGAGCGGACGACGACCGGCATCATCAGGATCGCCAGGGCCAGCGAGCCGGCGAAGCCGAAGGGCTCCATGTTGAACATCAGCATGAGGCTGAGGATGAACAGACCCGCGACGACGGACGGGATACCGGTCATCACGTCGACGAAGAAGGTGACCGCGCGGGCGAGGCCGCCACGGCCGTACTCGACCAGGTAGACCGCCGTGAGGACACCGATCGGGGCGCCGATCAGGGTGGCCAGGCCGACCTGCTCCAGGCTGCCGATGATGGCGTGGTAGATGCCGCCGCCCGGGTCGGTGTCGGCGACGATGCCCATCGAGTGGGTGAGGAAGTAGGGGTCGAGGACCTTCACACCGCGCTTGACGGTGGTCCAGATCAGCGAGATCAGCGGAACGAGCGCGATCAGGAAGGCCACCCAGACCAGGGAGGTGGCGATGCGGTCCTTGGCCTGCCGCTTGCCCTCGACCACCGTCGAGATGACGAAGGTGCCGACGACGAACAGGATCGCGGCGATCAGACCCCACTGGACCTTGCTGCTCAGTCCGGCGCCCAGGCCGATGCCCACGGCGACCGCGACGGAGCCGGCGGCGATCGCCCAGGGCGACCACTTCGGCAGACGTGCGCTGCGCAGGCTGTTGGGCAGCTTGTCGGTGACAAGAGCGGTGCTCATGCGTTGGCCCCCGAGTACTCCTTGCGGCGGGCGATGATCGCGCGGGCCGCGCCGTTGACCAGCAGGGTGATGACGAACAGGATGAGACCGGAGGCGATGAGCGCGTCCCGGCCGTCCTGCGTCGCCTCGCCGAACTTGCTGGCGATGTTCTGGGCGAAGGTGCCGCCGCCCGGGTCGAGCAAGCTGGTCTGGATGTCGAAGGTCGGCGAGAGCACGGTGGCGACGGCCATCGTCTCGCCGAGGGCGCGGCCGAGGCCCAGCATGGAGGCCGAGATCACGCCGGAGCGGCCGAAGGGGAGGACCGCCATGCGGATCACTTCCCAGCGCGTGGCACCGAGGGCCAGCGCGGCCTCCTCGTGCATCTGCGGGACCTGGCGGAAGACCTCACGGCTCACGTTGGTGATGATCGGCAGGATCATGATCGCGAGCAGGATGCCGACGGTGAGCAGGGAGCGGGGGGCACCGCCCTGCCAGGAGAAGATCCCGGTCCAGCCGAGGTAGTCGTTCAGCCAGCCGAACAGGCCGTTCAGGTGCGGTACGAGGATCAGGGCGCCCCACAGGCCGTAGACGATGGACGGCACGGCAGCGAGCAGGTCGACCACATAGGCGACGGGACCGCTCAGCTTGCGCGGGGCGTAGTGGGTGAGGAACAGCGCGATCGCGACCGCGACCGGCACGGCCAGGGCCATGGCGATGACCGAGGAGACCACGGTGCCGAAGGCCAGGACGGCGATGCCGAAGGACGGCGGGATGACGTTGGTGTTCCACTCGAAGGTGGTCAGGAAGTTCCCGTGGTCCTTGCTGATCGCGAGGGACGCGCGGTAGCTGAGGAAGACCGCGATCGCGGCCATGATCACCAGCAGCAGGATGCCCGAGCCGCGGGACAGGCCGAGGAAGATGCGGTCACCGGGGCGGGTCGCGCCGCGCGGAGCGCGCCTGTGCCCGGCATCGGCGGGCTGGGGGGTGGGGGGAGGTGCGTCAGTTGTCTTCTTGGTCGATATGTCCATCAGGTTCTCCGGTCTGCGGAGCCGTTCACCGGGTGGGTGACGCGGCTCATGGCGGCGGTGCACCGGACGGTGCGGCCCGGCCCGTACAGGCACCGGACCGCACTCACGGATCAGGTCAGCTCAGGCCGGCGATGGTGGTGCGGACCTTGCTGATGATCTCGTCGGGCATCGGCGCGTAGCTGATGCCGCTGAGGATCTTCTGGCCGTCCTCGGACGCGATGTAGTTGAGGAAGGACTTGACGGTGGGCAGGGTGTCGGGCTTGTTGCCCTTGTCGCAGACGATCTCGTACGTCACCAGGGTGATCGGGTAGGCACCGTCAGCCTTGGTGTTGTAGTTCAGCTTCAGGGACAGGTCCTGGCCGGTGCCGACGACCTTGGCGTCCGCGATGGCCTTGGTGGCGCTGTCGCTGCTCGGGGCGACCGGCGCGGAGGCACCGGTGTTGACGCTGGCCGCCTTGATGCCGTCACCGACGTAGGACAGCTCGAAGTAGCCGATGGCGCCGTTGGTCTGCTTGACCTGCTGGGCCACACCGGAGGACTGGGCGGCGGACTGACCGCCCTGGGCCTGCCAGGTCTTGCCGCCCGAGTACTTCCAGTTCTCCGGGGTGGCGGCCTTCAGGTACTTGGTGAAGTTGTCCGTGGTGCCGGAGTCGTCCGAGCGGTGGAAGGCCTGGATCTTCAGGTCGGGGAGCTTGGCGCCCTTGTTCAGCGCGGCGATCGCCGGGTCGTTCCAGTTGGTGATCTTGCCGTCGAAGATCTTGGCGATGGTCGGGGCGTCCAGGACCAGGTTGTCCACGCCGTTCACGTTGTAACCGACGGCGATCGGGCCGCCGAGCATCGGCAGGTCGATGCCCTGGCCGCCGCTGGAGCAGACCTTCTTGGAGGCGGCGACGGCGTCGGGCTTCAGCGCGGAGTCGGAACCGGCCCACGGGATCTGGCCCTGCGTGAACGCGGTGACACCGGCGCCGGAACCGCCGGCCTTGTAGTTGATCTGCACGCCACAGGCCTGCGAGAAGTTCTTGACCCAGGCCTGGATCGCGTTCTTCTGCGCGGAGGAGCCGTCGGACAGCAGCTGGCCCTTGGCGCCGTCACACTTGATGGCGGAGGCGTTGGTGGACGTCGAGGGACCACCGGACGCCGTGCTCCCAGTGCTGGTGTTGTCGGAGCCGCACGCCGTCAGGGCCAGGGCGCTGGAGACGGCGATCGCACCGAGAGAGACGGCGCGCAGCCGGTTCGTGCGCTGAAGCTTCACTTTCGGGAGTTCCTTCCAGGAGCCGCCGCGGTCGGCGGCGTGCGAAGTCAGTCGACAGATGCGGGAGCGGCACCCTTATGGCCGCACTCCGCACCGGGTACGGCCGAAATTAGGCAGAACAGGTGAAGCCGCCGATGGCCGGAAGTGAACGGGGGGTGAACCCCTGCCGTCGGCGTGGTGAGGTCACGGAATGCTCACGGGGAGAGCACGCGCAGGTTCCGACCGCCGGCGACGGCTGGGTTACGCCCACGCGTCTTCGGCGTTCGTTTCCCCGGGTGCGAACCGTCGCGAACTTTTACGCCCGAGGCGCCGTCTCACCCCAGGAAGGCCCGAGGGGGTCTGGGGGATCCGGGGAAAGGCGACCAAGGACCATGGTCATGGAACGACGTACGTTCATCGCGGGCGGAACGGCCGCGCTCGCCGCGACCGCACTGTCGGGCTGCAGCGGCGGCGCGGGCACATCGGCCACGACGGCGAACACAGGCACATCGTCTCTTATGTCCATAAAGTCGGCCAGTGCCGGCGCCGCCGCCACCTGGACCGACCTCGCCCATGACCTGGACGGCACCCTGGTCCGCCCCGGCGACGCGGCCTGGAGGACGGCGCACCAGCTCTACAACACCCGCTTCGACGGCCTGAAGCCCGCCGCGGTGGCCTACGTCGCCCACGCCGACGACATACGCACCACCCTCGCCTACGCCCAGGCACACCACCTGAAGGTGTCGATACGCAACGGCGGCCACTCCTACGCCGGCTACTCCTCCGGCGACAACCGCCTCATCCTCGACGTCTCCAAGCTGAACCGCATCCGGGTCAGCGGCGGCCAGGCGGTCGTCGGCGCCGGCTCCAAGCTGATCGACGTCTACCGGGCACTGGCGGCCAAGGGCGTGACCATACCCGCCGGCTCCTGCCCGTCCGTCGGCGTCTCCGGCCTGGTCCTCGGCGGCGGCCACGGCGTCGCCTCCCGCGCCTACGGCCTGACCTGCGACAACCTCACCCAGGCGACGCTGATCACGGCGGACGGCACCCAGGTGACGGCGAACGCGAAGGATCACTCCGACCTCTTCTGGGCCCTGCGCGGCGCGGGCAACGGCAACTTCGGCGTCGTCACCGAGCTGCAGTTCAGGACGCATGCGGCGCCGCAGGCGGTGACGGCGTACCTGACCTGGCCCTGGTCGAAGGCGGCGGCGGTGCTGAAGGCCTGGCAGGAGTGGGGCCCGGCCCAGCCCGACGAGATCTGGTCCGCCCTCCACCTGGACTGCTCCCCCGGCCGCACCCCGTCGATCTCGGTCGCCTGCTTCTCGATGGGAACGTACGGCGAACTCCAGAACGCGGTGGACCGCCTCGCCCACCAGGCCGGTGCGAACGCCACCTCGGTCGCCCTGCACCGCAAGGGCTACGAGGAGGCGATGGAGACCTACGCGGGCTGCACCTCCTTCTCCACCGACGCCCAGTGCCACCTGCCCGGCTCCACCCCCGGCCGCTCCCCGCAGGGCAGGCTCGGCCGGGACACGTACGCGGCCCGCTCCGACTTCTTCGACCGCTCGCTGTCGCCGGCGGGCATCCAGACGGTCCTTCGCCAGATCGCCGCGGTACGGGGCGGCGCGGGCAGCATCGCCTTCACGGCCCTCGGCGGCGCGGTGAACCGTGTGTCGCCGACGGCCACGGCCTTCGTCCACCGCCGCTCGCGCATGCTGGCGCAGTACTTCACGTCCTGGGGCGCGGGCGCCTCCGGCGCTACGGCCCAGTCGTGGCTGTCGTCGGCCCACGCGGCGATGCGGCCGTACGCCTCGGGCGCGGCGTACCAGAACTACACGGACCCGACGCTGAGCGACTGGCGCACGGCGTACTACGGGGACGCGGCGACGAGGCTGGGCAAGGTGAAGAAACAGTACGACCCGCAGCGCTTCTTCTCGTACGCGCAGGGGCTGTAGGTCGATCGAACGGGACGTGGCTGCTACGCCGCCAGGTCCCGCTCCTCGTTCTCCACGGCCGTACGGGCGCCGGGCAGCAAGGCGTCCTGCTGCCCGCCCACCGCGGACCGGCGGCGCACGATCCACCCGGCCCGGCGGGACCGCTCCACCGCGCGCATCAGCGGGGTGAGCAGGGCCATCGCCGCCGGGGAGAGCAGCAGGGCGACCGCCGTGCCGAGGGCGAAGCCGCCGATGACGTCCGTCGGGTAGTGCACGCCCATGTAGACCCGGCAGAACCCCTCGAACAACGCGAGCCCGATCCCGGCGATGCCGAAGCGGCGATGGGCGACGAACAAACCCACCCCGAGGGCCATGGTGATGGTGGCGTGGTCGCTGACGAAGGAGAAGTCGGTCTTGCCGGAGACGAGGACGTCGAGCCCCTGGTGATCGACGAAGGGCCGAGGCCGCTGCACGAACCCCCGGATGGGGATGTTGACGAGTACGGCGATCCCAGCGGCCAGCGGGGCCCAGACCAGCGCGGCGACGGAGGACGCGGCGTTCTCGCCGCCGCGCCGCCGCACGGACCACCAGCACCACACCACCAGCAGCACCATCGCGACCAGCAGCCCGTACTCACCGACGAACTCCATGATCCGGTCGAACCAGTGCGGAGCGCCCTTGGCGAGACCGTTGATGTCGTAGAGCAGGCCGACGTCGGGGTTCGATCCGGATTCGGCGAGTACAGCCATGGTGCTGTGGCCCCTTCGTCGTCTACCGGACGCACCTCATGTGCGCCGCTTCCACCCCCGTGGTCGTAGATCCGCTTCCGCTGCACTGCCGTACTGCCCGCATCGACGTCCGCTCGGCTACGTCAAAAGGAACGCACACCCCTCATCAATACGTTCCACTCTCCACTGAATGATCACTCAGACGTTATCGAAGAGAGACTCATCACCGCAGCTCAGGGGGGTGGTTCACGCTCGGTTGACACCGTCTCACACCGCCGTGGGGAGCGCTTTTGCGCCATCTTCGGTGACGCGGGTGGCGCCGAAGTAATCAGGGCTGTCGATGGGATCGAACCGGATCACGGCCCCGGTCCTCGGCGCGTCGATCATGTACCCGCCCCCCACATAGATCCCCACGTGGTGGATGGCCCGTGAGTCACTGAGGTCGGTCGAGAAGAACACGAGGTCACCGGGGAGCAGCTGGTCCCGGGACGGATGCGGCCCGGCGTTGTACTGATCGTTGGCCACCCGCGGCAACGTGATCCCGACAGTCGCGTACGCGGCCTGCGTCAACCCCGAACAGTCGAACCGCCCACCCTGCTCAGCGGTCCCCTCCCCACCCCACAGATAGGGCGTCCCCAGCTTCTTCTGCGCGAAGTCGATGGCACCGGCGGCTTGTTGGGTGGGGTCGATCCGGCCGACGGGAGCGGCGAAGCTCTTGGCCAGGCTGTTGATCCGCTGAACGTAGTCCTGGGTCTCGCTGATACCCGGCACCCCGCCGGCCTTTATCACCCGGTAGGCACCGGCGTTGTAGGCGGCGAGCATGTTGTCGGAGACGTTGCCCGGCACGTTCTTCACGTCCTTCGCCAGCTGGCAGTCGTACGAAGCCGCCGACGGAATCGCGTCGTTGGGGTCCCAGACGTCGCGCTTGCCGTCCCCGTTGGCGTCGATGCCGTAGATGGCCCACGTGCCGGGGATGAACTGCGCGATGCCCTGCGCGTTGGCCGAGCTGACGATTTTCGGATTCCAGCCGCTCTCCTGGTACAGCTGCGCGGCGAGCAGCGCCGGAGTCAGCTGCGGGCACAGGTTGCCCCACTTCTGCACGAGCCCCTGGTAAGCAGCCGGTACGGCCCCCTTGGACAGCCCCCGGCCCGCCGAGGCGACCCCGCCCATGAGGTTCCCGCCGACGACGTAGACCCCCACGACGAGCAGCATGACGAAGCCCATGAAGAGTCCGACGGCCGCCCCACCGATCACCCATACCTTCCGCACGGTTCAACTTTCCCCCATGCGCGAGCGGTTCAAGGCTCTTTTTGCGTGATGTGGCGTCATTTCACAGTGAAGCCCTGGCACATGATGGCGGTGTAGTCGCTGGGCGTGCGGATGTGGAACCACTGCACCGTCCAGTCGCCGGGATCGTTGCCGACCGGGATGGCGGGCAAGGACTTCTTCCCGTCCATCCAGGAACGGAAGTCGTCCGGGTAGGTGAGGTACGTCCAGGCGGACGCGTCACCGCCGTAGAGGTCGATGGGCTTGCTGGTGTAGCCCAGCGTCGCGCTCTGCGAGAGCACTCCGACGACAGGCTTCCCGGTGCTCGGGTCGATGCCGTGCGGCGGTTTCACGCTGACGGTCACGTAGTACGGGCCGTGGATCCCGGGGTGCCCGGAGTAGCTGTTGTGCCAGAACCCGATCCGCACCTTGTGGCCGAAGACCGGGCGCTCCGCCCTGTTGCCGGGGTCGTCGGGGTCGGCCATGGAGGACAAGAAATCTTTGGGCGCCGACTCCGCGTTCGGCAGCTGGCACTCTCCCGTCGACGACTTCCAGTACTGGCGGTCGATGTTGTCCGCCGCGTAGGCGGGCGCGCCGCCCGTGCCGGTGGCCGTCTTGGACGCCGTCGCCTGCGGGCTGGACGCCTTGCCCGACGCGCTCGCGGAAGCCCGGCCCCCAGCGGTGTCCTTGCCGTCACCCTCCTGGGCGAGCACCACCGCGGTGGCCGCTCCGATCCCCACCACGAGTCCCACCGCCACGGCGACCATCCACCGCTTGCTCCGACGGCGGGCGGGCTGGCCCAGCTGGGTGGGCGTGTAGCCGTGACCGCCGTACGCGGGCCCCACCGTGGGCAGGTCGTGCGGCCCTATGGGCGACGCCACCGGCTGCGGAATCGGCGTCGGCGTCGGCGTCGGCGTCGGCGGGGTCTGCGGCGCGGCCTCGCCCAGCGCGGCGAGGCCGGCGTAGAACGGGTCCTCCACGAGTGCGGACCGCACCCCGCACCGGGCGATCACCTCCGCGAGTCCCGGCCGGGCGGCGGGGTCCTTGGCCGCGCACGCCTCGATCAGGGCGGCCAGGTCCGGTTCGACGCCCGCGAGGTCGATGGGCTCGTGGACGGCGCGGTAGCTGACGCCGTTCGGGTCGCCGGAGCCGAAGGGCGGTCGGCCGGTCGCCGCGTAGGCGAGGGTGGCGCCCAGGGCGAACACGTCGGCGGCCGGGCCGACCTGGTTGCGCATCAGCACCTCGGGCGCCGTGAAGCCGGGCGTGCCGGGCGCGAACCCGGCGTCGGTGAGGGCGGCCTGGTCCGCCGTGCGGGCGATGCCGAAGTCGATGAGCTGGGGTCCCTGAGCTGCGAGAATGACGTTCTGCGGCTTCAGATCCCGATGCGTCACCCCGTACTCGTGGACGGCCGCGAGGCCCTCGGCAAGGGCGGCGAAGAGGCTGCGGCAGGTCTCGACGGGCAGCGGCCCCCGTTCGGCGACCGCCTGGGCGAGGGTCGGGCCGGTGACGTACTCCGTGGCCAGCCAGTACGGTGCGCTGTCCAACGAGGCGTCGATCAGGTTGGCCGTATAGGCACTCCGCACCGCCCGCGCCGTCTCCACCTCACGCCGGAATCGGGCCAGCGCCTCGGGATGCTCGGTGATCTCGTCCCGGATCACCTTGATGGCGACCAGCCGGCCGCCGGGCGAGCGCCCGAGATACACCTGCCCCATCCCACCCGCCCCGAGCCGGGCGAGCAGGGTGTGGGTGCCTATGTGCGACGGGTCCTGAGGCTTGAGTGCGTCCACGGACACACCCTGCCATGAAGATCAGTTTTCGGTCAGCGGTTGGCCGTACGGGGGTCAGCGACCGCTCGTCGCATCCTTGTACAGCTCCGCCGCCTCGCTCCCCAGCACCACGCTGTACGACACGTCGTCCGTGTCGCCGCCCTCCTCATGCCCGCCGATCACACCGACGACCTGGCCGTCGCCGTTGATCCAGGGACTGCCGCTGGTGCCGGTGCTGAAGGCCGGGCAGTCGATGCGCTGCTGGGTGCGGCTGTGCACCGTCGGTTTGTTGATGCAGCGGATCGGCACCTCACGGGAGGATGGGTAGCCGACGACGGTCACGGCGGTGGCACCGGTCTCCGTGCCCGCCGTGAAACGGTTGCCCCCGACCACGGCCTCCAGCTTCCGCCCGTTCAGGTCCTGGACGACGGCGAAGGCCACGTCGCTGTCCTCGTCCTGATCCTTGGCCCACCCGTCGGACAGGTACCGCTTGCCCACCTTCCACACCCCGTACGGCGCCTTCCCGTCCCGGTAGCCCGGCACGAAGAGCAGACCGCCGTCTTCGGCACCGGCCACGCAGTGCGCCGCCGTGACGATGAGATCGCGCCCGGGACTGTGCACGACCGAGGCGGTGCAGTAGTGACCGCCCTTGAGATCGTTGGCCCGGTCCGCGCCGAAGAGCGCGCCGATCCGCTCCGTGTGCCGGTCCGCCTGGGCCTCGGCGGTCACCCCGAGGGGGCCCGACGGCTCATCGGCGACCGCCACGGACGCCGAGGTCAGCGCAAGCATCACCACCACCCCGAGCAATGCGGGGCGTGTGTGGACCCAGATGCGTGTGGTGCGCTTCATCAGCCACCACTCTGCCCCGCGAATGTGAGAAAGGTGCTCCGACTTCACTGAGAATTTCCTGTGAAACCTCCGCTTGGCCGTTGGGGATCGCCGTATACGGGGAAGTCGCCGGTCGCGACGTCCCCTCGTAGCGGCTCGGGCAGCGGCAGCGACTCCCCGAACTTACCCGTCAGTACATCCCGGTAGGCGCCGTTGTCGGGCCGGGTGTGCAGGGCCCAGGTGGCCTTGCGCGGGTCGATGACGAGCAGCGCGGGAACGCGGGCCACGGCGTACCAGTCGGCCTTGTCGCGAATGTCCCGGGACTTCTCGGAGGAGGAGATGACTTCGACGGCGAGCGCGGCATCCTCGGGGGCGGCCAGCCAGTCGTCGTCCTCCTCCCACTCCAGGGGCAGAACGACCAGATCCGGCGTCACATAGTCGTCCGGGTCGTCGGGGAGGGCGATGGACGACACCTCGTACACGTCCAGCCCATCGGGGAGGGACGCGCCTTCCAGCTGCCGCCGCAACCGCTTCACCACGCCCGCGTGCTTGCCACGCGGAGTCGGGGACATCACGAGCTTCCCTCCCACGATCTGCACCCGCAGACCCGTCGCTTCCTCGATCTTCTCCGCGATCTGGCGCAGGTTCCCCGGCCGGGGAGGCGGGCCGTTCCAAGTGCCGGACGACACGGACATGGCTCGCTGCCTCCGTCCTTCCGCCTCGGTGGCATCACCGGCCGAATGAGCGGGTTCGGTGGGAGGTCCGACGTCCCGCTCGGCTTCGTACCTACGGTACTGGTCGGCCCCCCGTAAAGCGCCCGCCTCACGCACACGCACCGCCGCCATGAACCTCTCCTTCACGCTTTGATCAGACACGACTACGGTACGTCACCGCTCTGACAGTCCGCCCACAGCAGCTTCCCGCCCCAGGACGCCCCGAGATGGCGCAGCACGGACACGCCCCAGGAGTCGGCGCAGGTCCGCACGAGGTGCAGGCCGCGCCCGTTTTCGGCGTCACCCTCCGGTACTGGCAGGGGTACGGCGCCGGCGTCGGTGTCAGGGGCGAAGCCGGGCGGGACGCGGGGGTCGGTGTCCCAGACGGCCACCGTCACCTTCCCCGATTCCCTGCCGAGGAGCCGGAGGGCGTAGGGGCCGGCGGTCTGCAGATGCGCGTTGGCGAGCAGTTCGGCGGCTACGAGTTCAGCGGTGGGGGTGAGCGGGGAGAGGTCGTGCGCGGCGAGGACGGTACGGAGGGTTGCGCGAGCGATCCCCGGTGCGCGTGGATCGTGCGGGAGGTGGAGGGTGTAGGCCCAGGGCTTGGATACGGTGGGCATCGAAGTCTCCGTTCGGGATGGGGGGTTGAGGTGCGGTTGTTTCGAATGCCCAGTGACCACGCCGCTCCGTCGAGCGGGGCACTTCTGGGCGGGGGCCCAGTTGTAAGGTAGCGACACGGAGTGAAGGTCTTCACCGAAAACCGGATATCTCCTTCACCTACCACCCGTGTGAGTGACAGCAAGGAGGCGGCAATCCGTGAGGAACCCAACGGGTCGCCAGTTGCGCTTTGGCGCGGAGCTGCGGAAACTGCGCGAGCGAGCGGGCTTGAGTTCCACCGAGGCCGGTCAACTCCTGGGCATCAAGCAGGCGCAGGTCAGCAACATGGAGGCCGGTCGCGTCGGTGTGAGCCCCGACCGGATGCACACCATCGCCTGCCACTACGACTGCTCCGACAAGCCCCTCGTCGAAGCACTCGCGGCCATGACTTCCGAACGCAAACGCGGCTGGTGGGAGCAGTACCGCGAAGTGCTTCCGAACGCGCTCCTCGACCTGGCCGAACTGGAGCACCACGCTCAGTCGTTGCGCGCCAGCACCACGGCCCGTATCCCCGGGCTGCTCCAGACACGCGAGTACGCACTCGAAATCTTCCGCCAGGCGGTCACCGAACTCTCGCCGCCCGACATCGAGCACCGCCTCTCGTTCCGCATCAAGCGGCAGGCGATCCTCTACGACGAGGACGACCCCACCCCGTACGAGGCGATCGTCCACGAGGCGGCCCTCCGTATGCAGGTCGGCGGCCCGACGGTTACCCGGCACCAGCTGCAGCACCTGCTCGACATGAGCGACCGTGACCACATCACACTGCGGGCCATCACCTTCGAGGCCGGCGCCTACCCGGGATCCGGGCAGTCGATCTTTTACGCATACGGCGCAGTGCCGCAGCTGGACACCGTCCACCTGGACCAAGCACACGGTCTCGCGTTCCTCGACGCCGAGGCCCAGTTGCACAAGTACCGGACCCTCTTCGAGCGGATCGATGCCGTAGCCCTCGCCCCGGAGAAGACCCGAGACCTTGTCCACAACCTGATGCGAGAGCTGTGAAGGAAGACTTATGAACCCACAGAACTGGCAGAAGTCGTCCTACTGCTCCGAGGGCGACTCCTGCATACACGTCGCCGCCACCCCCCACACCATCCACCTCACCGAATCCTCCGACCCCACCGGCGCGATCCTCACCACCACCCCCGCCGCCTTCGGCGCCCTCCTCACCACCCTCAAGAAGGAACCGGCGCCCACCACCCAGACCGACAACGACGACACCCCCCTCCGCCTCCGCTCCGCGGACACCGTCGTCACAACCACCCGCCACAAGTGGAACGCCTTCGTACTCGGCGTACAGGCAGGCGAGTTCGACCACTTCGTGGCCACGCCCTGAGGCGCAATCAAAGGAAACCGTCAGGCACGCCAGATCCTGTCACCACCACGGCTCCACGGTGGTTTTTGTAACTCATGGGTGCGTGCGCAAGTGGTGCCTGATGATTCCTTGGATGTCGGTGAGCCACCGGCGCAGAGAGATGCCGTCAGGCGGGGGTTCCCTGAGACCGAGTACTGATGCCGCTTCGCCGAGCTCGTCCTCTGACGGGTTCAGGGTCAGGAATTCCGTGGCTTCGGATGCGGCTTGTTCCAAGTCCTCGTTCAGTTCGCCAGTCAGGTAGTCGTCCATCGCTTCCGCATGCGAGTGGTACTCGATCTCCAGACTGTCCTGATAGAAGTACGCTCCGAGGAAATGCGCGAGTGCCGGGAACCTCTCCCTCCATTCCCATGAGGTCTGCGGACGGATGGTGGGATCGGGCGCCGGAGGGGCGGTGAGGTATCGACTCAGGTGGTGGCGAACGACCCTGAGACAGTCCTCGACGCTCGCTCCTCGGGGAGGTTCGATGTGCGGCAGGAGGTCGACATCGCCGGCGATCTCGTCGCTGAAGAGGCCGACTTCAAGCAGGTCGTCGATCTCGCGCACCGCGGCTGCCGCTCGGTCAGGGGTGCGTGCCGCCGTCCGCAGGTACGAGTTCAGAGCACGACCTGGGGCCTCCAGGGTGTCGTCGAAGACCTCACCGGTCGATTCGTAGGCGCTGAGGAGTCGGCTCAGTTCATGGAAGCGATCGTCTGAGAGCGCGGTCATGTGTCCCTGGCTGGTTCTAGGAAGGGTAGGAAGTCAGGACTCGGTAGCCCAGAGGAGCAGTCGGGTCACGCTTGAGGACCACCGTCGCGCCCTTGACCCATTCTGACGGAAGGCCATTGCGGAAGTTGTACCGGCTCATGCTCAAGCCGGTGTTTTCGCCCAGGTCTTCTACCACGAAGGCTTCCTTGGGTGACTTCTTCGGACCGTTCAGCCAAGCGTCGACCTGCTTTTGGCGCCGCAAAAGCACGGCGTCGGTGAACTTCTGGGCCGACTCCTCGTCGATATATCGGGAGGCCGTTTTGAGCCTCGGGTTGGCGCGAAGTCGGGCTCGTAGATCTTGGGTGGTCACCTCGACATGCTTCGCCAGCGTATGGGGCGACGACTTGGCCGTGCCCTTGCCTTCGTCGCCCGCGAGGTCGGACCAGTACTTCGGATTGACCGCCCCCTTGCGTTTGCTGCGCGGCCAGGCGTTTGGTTCGCCATCGCCCTTGATCAGCAGGCCGAGGTCGTCGAGGGTGGGAGCTACCGCACCCCCAGGTAGCGCCAGCGCGGGACCGACGGAAGGCAGCCGGACACCTCCGAGCAGTTCCGTGATGCCACCTGCTCTGTTGATGGCCTGGACCGTTGCACCGGCCCCTCCCAGGAGCCCGCCGGTGATGGCACCGTCCACGCCCGCGCTGCGGGCCTCGTCGATGTTGAGCCCGCCCTTCTGCTCGCCGAGCGCGATGGACAGGGGCTGGGTAACGGCGAGGTTCACGGCTACGGATTCGACGCCGGCGAACGCCGCGGTCGCCAAGGTCGTAGTAGCGATGGCCGCGATCTCCTCCGACACCGCCACGCCGAGGCTGGCGGCGGTGTCCGCGATCCCGGCCGCCACAGCAACAGCGGCATCCTCGGAAAGGCTGAAGGTGACGACGGAGAGGACCCCGCCGACCACGAGCGTGGCACCGGCGATCTCCAGCTCGTGCTCCAGCTTCTTCTTCACCCCGTGGATGAAGTCCGCATACGCATCCAGCGACTTGGCCATGTCGCGGGCAGCGTCGGCGAGGTCCTTCAGCCAACCGCGTTTGTCGTAGTAGTAGCGGCGCCAGAACGGGTCGTCGAAGGCGGAGATGGCCTCGCCCTTGTTGTGCTCGATGATGGTGCGGGCCGCCTTGTTGGCACCGGCCGTGACATCGTCGACGTCGTCGGCGAAGTCCCGCCACGTCTTCGCGGCATGCCGAAGCCCGCCCTCGTCCGCAGCCGGCCACCACATGCCGGTCATCTCCTGGACGATCTTGCGAGCCTTGTCCGCGACGCTCACTGGTGCGCGCCCTTACCGCCATGGTCGACATGGATCCGGCTGAACATGCTCCGGACCAGCTCTTCGTTGTCGATGTGGCCATCCGCCATGTCGACCATGGCCTCGCGAATGCTGGCCAAGCCGTCGACAAGGATCTTGGTGGCGTGCTCGATCTGCGTCACGTGCGGGCCGTACATCTTGTGGAACTTCTGGCCCTGCTCGTCGTCACCCCACGGTGCCCCGGCCGCCTCCAAGCCGTGCTTCAGCTTGGTCAGGGCGTGAGCGAGAGCAACGCTTTCATGCTCGAAGTGGGGCGCTGTCGCCTTGAGGTCCGCGATCTTGATATCGAGTATCTTGCCGCTGTCGCCCATGACTTGACGTCTTCCCCCTCTACTGATCGCCTGGATGTTCGACCTTAGTCACGGTCTGCGCTTCACGATTGCAAGCCGCATCAAGACCGAGTAAAGATCTGACGGGTGGTCGTGAGTCACCTCACTTTCGCGTGAGCAGGGCGACCTCACCTGCGCAGCTGAACCGGCGCCACCTGAGGCGGCAGCACCGGCTCGCCGAGTTCGTTCATCTGTGTACCTGAGGGATATCGGGCGCATTCGGCATACGCGGCGACCTGGAGGCGGTCGCCGGGGTACGCCTCCACGGACACGGTGTCCTCGCCGTTCACGGGCTTCAAGCTCAGCCGGAGCCAAGAGCGGGAGTTCTCATAACCGGCGACCTTCCAGCCCTGCCGCGTCAGTTCCGCACGCGCCCGTTGCATCGCGGAAACCGCCTCCGCGCGGGAGACCCCCTTCAGCGCCCACCCGCTGCTCACATCGACCACGCCCGGAGGGCTCCCGGGAGAGTCACTCAACTCCTCGTCGAGGTGACGCAGCCCCCGGTAGGAGCAGCCGTAACCATCGGCCTCCGGGCTGCCGCCGGGCTCCAGTTCTGCGTCAGGCAGATCCAGAGCGTCGTACACAGCCTGTGTGTAACCGTCCAATCGCGTCGCCGTGGCCACCGGATCCGCGACGGGGTACGGCTCCCCGTCCCACAGCCGCGTGCAGCCGGCAACCGCGGCCACGGCCAGCAGGACGGCCGACACGGCGGCGATCTTCCGGTGCGGGCTGGTGCGGCGACATTCCTGTGTCATGCACAGAATCGTGCGGCGGGGATCGCACAACGGCATGAGTCGTCGTACTCATCCCTACTGGGTTTGCGGACTGACCTGCCTGCATTGGTATGACTCGGGTAGGATCCCGGTATGACCACGAAGATGACCGTCTCACTCTCGGATGAATCCGCTGGTTACGTTCGCACTCACGCCCCTGAGGGCAACGTCTCCGCGTTCATAGACCGTCTCATCCGGCGGCAGATCACGCTGGACGCGGCCAAGCAGTTGGTCGCAGCCGGTTACCGTCCTGAGCTGGACGGCGAGGGTGACGTGTGGTGAACAAGGGCGACATCTGGCAGATCAAGAGTGCCCAAGGTGAACGCACCGTGTGCGTCGTCAGCCTCGACAGCCTGGACGAGACGTTCGGCGCCTGCCTCGCCATCGTGCTGCACCCGCCCGGCGCTTATCCCGACACCATCATGTCCGTGCACCTGAACGCCCCTGTCGAAGCAGTCGCCGTGGCGCTCAATCTCACCCAGCTCAAGACAACCCGCTTCGACGACGGCACCTACCTGGGAAACATCGGCCCGGACGCGGTCGCCCGGGTCGACCAGGCCCTTCGCGCGGTGCTCGACCTCTGAACGGCATTGCGCGACGCGCTGAACGTCGATGTGCTGCTGGGTGCGGCTGTGCACGGTCGGTTTGTTGATGCACCGGATCGGCACCTCACGGGAGGATGGGTAGCCGACGACGGTCACGGCGGTGGCACCGGTCTCCGTACCCGCCGTGAAACGGTTGCCCCCGACCACGGCCTCCAGCTTCCGCCCGTTCAGATCCTGGACGACGGCGAAGGCGAGGTCGCTGTCCTCGTCCTGGTCCTTGGCCCACCCGTCGGGCAGGTACCGCTTGCCCACCTTCCACACCCCGTACGGCGCCTTCCCGTCCCGGTAGCCCGGCACGAAGAGCAGACCGCCGTCTTCGGCGCGGGCCACGCAGTGCGCCGCCGTGACGGCGAGATCGCGCCCGGGACTGCGCACGACCGAGGCGGTGCAGGTCAGCAACATGGAGACGGGGCGCCTCGCCGTGAGCGCGGAACGGGTACGCAGCATGGCCGCCCAATACGACTGCTCGGACAAGGCCCTGGTCGAGGCGATCGCCGGGATGACCGGTGAACGCAGGCGCGGCTGGTGGGAGGAGTACCGCGACATCCTGCCGTCGAGACTGCTGGACCTTGCCGAACTCGAACACCACGGCACCGCACTGCGCACGGCCCACACGTCAGGCATCCCCGGCCTGCTCCAGACCCTGGACCACGCCCGCGAGGTGTTTCACCAGGTGGTGCCCGAGTTGTCACCGCCCGAACTGGAGCACCGCGCCTCGTTCCGCATCAAGCGCCAGGCCGTTCTGTTCCGTCGCGGCCCGGTCCCGTACAAGGCGATCATCCACGAAGCCGCCCTGCATATGCGGTTCGGCGGACGTCAGGTGGCAAAGCAGCAGCTCAAGCATCTCCTCAAGATGAGCGAACACCCGAACATCTCGCTCCATGTCATCCCGTTCGACGCCGGTGGATACCCCGGAGCGGGCCAGCCCATCTACTACGTCCACGGACCCGTGCCCCAGCTCGACACCGTCCAGCTCGACCAGTCGCACGGCATCGCCCTGCTGGACGCCGAGGCCCAGCTCGACAAGTACCGCAAGGTGCTTGACCGCCTGATGAGCCTCAGCCTCATCGAGTTGGAGTCACGAGCCCTCATTCACAGCATCATCCAGTCCCTCTGAGAGGTAAGCATGATCTGGCAGAAGTCGTCGTACTGCGGCGAAGGCGAGTCCTGCATACACATAGCCGCCACCCCGGGCACCATCCACCTCACCGAATCCTCCGACCCCACCGGCGCGATCCTCACCACCACCCCCGCCACCTTCGCCGCCCTCCTCACCACCCTCAAGAAGGAACCGGCGCCCACCACCCAGACCGACAACGACGACACCCCCCTCCGCCTCCGCTCCGCGGACACCGTCGTCACAACCACCCGCCACAAGTGGAACGCCTTCGTACTCGGCGTACAGGCAGGCGAGTTCGACCACTTCGCGCGGCCTCTGTCGAAGCCTTCACCGACCTTGTGAGCTACGCACAGTTGACGAACGGCGAGTACCTGCGGGTGGGTTAGATTCGTGGACGCCTTCGCACGTCCCACTGCCTGAGGAACTGCCCGTGTCCCACATACAGCCCCACGGCGGCATGAACGCCTCGTACACCCCGGAGCAGATACGACGCAACCGCCTGATCTTGCTCGGTGTGCTCCTTGTCATCGCGGGCCTGGTGGCGTTCGTGACCTTGGGCCCGCACGACACGAAGGACCAGTCCGCGACGCTCAAGGCTGGTGACTGCTTCCAGAACATCGGGACGGACAAGGCAGCGAAGGCCAAGAAGCTCGACTGCACTGACCCGCACGCCGACTACAAGGTTCTGAAGATGGACAAGAACGGAGTCGTCGATACTTTCTCGTGCTCCGACGTCCCAGGCACGACCGGATCGCTCACCCAGATGGGCCCAGGAGGGTCGTTCGTCGTCTGCTTCAAGGGGAACGACGAGAAGGGCAAGAAATAGCCGGGCGCAGCCGGCCCTCTCTCCAGACGCCGATGCGTCCTTCAGAACTGCGATGGTGAACAAGGGCGATGTCCAAGCAGATCAAAGACGAGGTCGCCCGGGTCGACCAGGCCCTTCGCGCGGTGCTCGATCTCTGACCGACCCTCAGTGACGCGACCAGGCTGGTCGGACCGGGCCCGTCACCCCACCGGCTTCAGCCCCCACGCCACCCCGGTCAGCTCCTCCGACAGCGTCCACAGCCGCCGGGCCGCCTCCGGGTCGCTGGCCGCAGCGCTACGGCTGACCAGGGTCGGCGCGCCGCGCCACTCACCCAGGCCGTCCGGGCCGACGTAGGCCGCGCCGGGCAGGTCCTGGCTCGCGGCGAACAGCGTGGGCAGGGCGCCGGCCCTGTCGCTCTGGGCGAGCAGCTTGTCGGTGACCGCCATGACGCCCCTCATCAGGGCGTTGCCGTGGTGGCTCGTCAGGTTGGTGGCCGCGTAGCCGGGATGGGCGGCCAGGGCCCGGACCGGGGAGCCGGCCTCGGTGAGGCGGCGCTGGAGTTCCAGGGTGAACAGGAGGTTCGCCAGCTTGGACTGACCGTAGGCGCGGACCGGGGTGTAGCGGCCGCGCAGGTTCACGTCCTCGAAGCTGATCACTCCGTCGCCGAAGCGGTGGGCGCCGGAGGCGACCGTCACCACCCGGTCCGTCACATACGGCAGGAGCAGGTTGGTCAGCGCGAAGTGCCCGAGGTGATTCGTGCCGAACTGCATCTCGAAGCCCTGCTTCGTCCGCTGCTCCGGCAGCATCATCACGCCCGCGTTGTTGATCAGCAGGTCCAGCGGGCGGTCCCAGCCGTCCGCGAACTCCCGCACCGAGTCCAGGTCCGCCAGGTCCAGCCGGCGCACCTCCGTGCTGCCGCCCACCCGTGCCGCCGCAGCCCCGCCGCGTGCCAGATCCCGTACGGCGAACACCACATGCGCCCCGGCCCGCGCCAGCGCCTCGGCGGTGACGAGGCCGAGGCCGCTGTTGGCGCCGGTGATCACGGCCGTACGGCCGGTGCAGTCGGGGAGGTCGGTCACGTTCCACTTCTTCGTATCAGCCATGCCCCGAATGTAGGCATCGCCAACAAAGATGTCAATGACAACATCGCGATACGATGGTCCGCATGCCGCGCCAGCCCACCAGCCGCCCCTATCACCACGGAGACCTGCGCACCGCCCTGCTCAAGAGCGCCGAGCGCACCCTGCGCGAGAAGGGGGTCGGCGCACTCTCGCTGCGCGAGCTGGCCCGTGACGCCGGCGTGAGCCACGCCGCCCCGGGGCGGCACTTCAAGGACAAGCAGGCCCTGCTCGACGCCCTCGCCCTCGACGGGTACGAGCGCCTCAACCGGGCCCTGGACACCGCCGTCGAAAGCCCCGGCCTCGACTTCGAGGGACGCCTGACCGCCCTCGCCCGCGCCTACCTCGGTTTCGCCATGGCGAACCCCGAGCTGCTGGAGCTGATGTTCACCCGCAAGCACGACCCCGACAGCTCCGACCTGCTCGCTTCGGCCGTCGAACACTCCCTCGGCTCCATCACGCGGATGATCGCGAAGGCCCAGGAGCAAGGGCAGATCGTCGCGGGCGACCCCGAGCGGATCACCATGGCCGCCGCCGCGAGCCTGCACGGCCTCGCCACCCTCATCGCCCACGGCGCACTCCCCGCCGAGGAGTCGATCAACGGCCTGGACGAACACGTCCACCTACTGCTGAACGGCCTCCGGCCGCGGTAACACGCGTCAGCCCCACATCAGTTACGCGCGTAGGCCCGCTCTGTGCCCGCTCTGTGCCCCAGGTCAAGCCACCCCCAGCACACGGCCAGCACACGGCCATTGATCAGCAATCCCTCGACCGCCTTCAGTAACGCGGTAGTCAGGATTCCGCAAGCCCCTTGTTGTCGCGTACTCAACAAGCGAAGGTCGGTCCCGGGCCGCCGCCCCCACCGGTCACCCACCGGTGGACCCCCACACCCGCAGGCCTCTGTCACCCACTTTCAGGAGGCTGTACCTTGCGTACGTCCACCCCCAACTCCCCCCACATATCCGGCAGATGGCGCCGGTTCGGCACGGCAGCCGTGGCCACCGCCGCGCTCGCCCTCGCCGGCCTCGGCACCGCGGCCCAGGCCGACGCGGACACCGCCACCGCCCCCCACAAGGTGAGCGCGAAGACCATCGCCGCCCAGGTCGCCAAGGCCCACGTGCGCTACGAGAAGGCCTGCGCCGCGACCCCGAAGAAGGGCTTCGCGGCCTGCAACGCGCTGCGCGTGACCGGCGGTACCACCGCCTTCATGGAGAAGCAGGCGGCCCTGAAGGGCATCGCGCCCAAGACCGTGCAGCCGAACGCCGCGTCCGCCTCCCCCACCGGATACGGCCCCTCGGACATCCAGTCGGCCTACGGCCTCACCTCCGCCGCCGCCTCCAACGGTTCCGGCGAGACCGTCGCCATCGTGGACGCCTACGACGACCCGAACGCCGCGGCCGACCTCGCGACGTACCGCTCGTACTACGGCCTGCCGTCCTGCACCACGTCCAACGGCTGCTTCAAGAAGGTCAGCCAGACCGGCTCCACCACCTCGCTGCCCACCGCCGACAGCGGCTGGGCCGGTGAGGAGTCCCTCGACCTCGACATGGTCAGCGCGACCTGCCCGAACTGCAACATCCTCCTCGTCGAGGCCAAGTCGGCGTCCGACGCCAACCTGGGCACCGCCGTGAACGAGGCCGTCAAGCTGGGCGCCAAGTTCGTCTCCAACAGCTACGGCGGCTCGGAGTCCTCCTCCGACACCTCGTACGACGCCTCGTACTACAACCACCCGGGTGTCGCCATCACCGCGAGCGCGGGCGACAGCGCCTACGGCGCCGAGTACCCGGCCGCCTCCCAGTACGTGACCGCCGTCGGCGGCACCTCCCTGTCGGCGGACTCCAGCAGCCGCGGCTGGACCGAGTCCGTCTGGAGCACCTCCAGCACCGAGGGCACCGGCTCCGGCTGCTCCGCCTACGACCCCAAGCCCAGCTGGCAGACCGACAGCGGCTGCTCGACGCGCATGATCGGCGACGTGTCCGCCGTGGCCGACCCCGCCACCGGCGTCTCGGTCTACGACACCTACCAGGCGAGTGGCTGGAACACCTACGGCGGCACCAGCGCCTCCTCGCCGATCATCGCCTCGGTCTACGCCCTCGCCGGCACCCCGGGCAGCAGCGACTACCCGGCGCAGTACCCGTACAACGCGGCCGGCACCTCCGCCCTCAACGACGTGACGAGCGGCAGCAACGGCACCTGCGACACGGACTACTTCTGCAACGCCGAGACGGGCTACGACGGCCCGACCGGCTGGGGCACCCCGCAGGGCACGAGCGCCTTCAGCGCGAGCTGAGCACCACCTGATCCACCCCTGGTTCCACCACTTGATCCACCACTTGATCCACCCCGTCGGGTCACGGGGAGCCGCCAGTTGGAGGGGGACGTGGGGTCCCCTCGGCGGCACGGAAAGGAGGACGGGCCACGGCAGCCGGCCGTGGCCCGTTTTCCCTGTCCAACTCCCTTGAGACACCTGTGTGTTGAACCAAGCGAACGGAATCCTTCGGTAAGGCGGACGCCAGGATTCCAGGGATCCCTTGTTGTCGCGTACTCAACAAGCCACAGTGATCGTCGTATCGCCGCACGCACCCGCACAGCCCTGTTCCCACCCCCACCGGACATCAGGAGCTGCTCACATGCGTACGACTCCCCCACGGTGGCGCCGCCTCGGCACCGCCTTCACGGCGACCGCGGCACTCGCCCTCGCCGGCCTCGGCACCGCGGCCCACGCGAACGCGGCGGCACCCTCGCCGACGGCGACCTGGACCGCGACCCCCTGTGCCACCCCCAAGCACCAGGGCGAACTCGCCTGCGACTCCTTCCGGGTGACCGGCGGCCTCACCGCCTTCCAGAAGCAGCGGGCCGCGAGAGACGGCATCACCCCGAAGGCCGCCGACGCCTCCACCCCCTCCGGCTACGGCCCCTCCGACCTCCAGTCGGCCTACGGCCTCACCTCCGCCGCCGCCTCCAAGGGCTCCGGCGAGACCATCGCGATCGTGGACGCCTACGACGACCCGAACGCCGCGGCCGACCTGGCGAAGTACCGCTCGTACTACGGCCTGCCCTCCTGCACCACCTCCAACGGCTGCTTCAAGAAGGTCAGCCAGACCGGCTCCACCACCTCCCTGCCCTCCGCCGACAGCGGCTGGGCCGAGGAAGAGTCCCTCGACCTCGACATGGCCTCCGCCGTCTGCCCGAACTGCAACATCCTCCTCGTCGAGGCCACGTCCGCGACGATGGCCAACCTCGGCAAGGCGGTCAACGAGGCGGTCACCCTGGGCGCGAAGTACGTCTCCAACAGCTACGGCGGCTCGGAATCGTCCTCGGACACCTCCTACGACTCCTCCTACTTCAACCACCCGGGCGTCGCGATCACCGTCTCCGCAGGTGACAGCGCCTACGGCGCCGAATACCCGGCCGCCTCGAAGTACGTGACGGCGGTCGGCGGCACGGCCCTGTCGACCTCGTCCAACTCCCGCGGCTGGACGGAGTCGGTCTGGAAGACGAGCAGCACGGAGGGAACCGGCTCCGGCTGCTCCTCGTACGACGCCAAGCCGACCTGGCAGACCGACACCGGCTGCACCAAGCGCACGATCTCCGACGTGGCCGCCGTCGCCGACCCGGCAACCGGCGTCTCCGTCTACGACTCCTACGGAGTGACGGCCGGCTGGTACACCTTCGGCGGCACCAGCGCCAGCTCGCCCATCATCGCCTCGGTCTACGCCCTCGCCGGCACCCCGTCCAGCAGCAGCTACCCGGCCAAGTTCCCGTACACCGCGGCCGGCACCTCCGCACTGAACGACGTCACCAGCGGCAACAACGGCAGCTGCTCCCCCAGCTACCTGTGCACCGCCGGATCCGGCTACGACGGCCCGACCGGCTGGGGCACCCCGGAGGGCACGGCGGCCTTCACCGGCTGACAACCGACTGACCGAGCGTCAACCTTGCAGGTGATGGGCCCCGGCGGCACCCGCCGCCGGGGCCCGTGTCCATTTTCCGCCCGTCCCTCATGAGAACATCATCCCGACGCCTCACCCGACCGGCCGTCAGAAAGCGCGCCAGGTCGTAAAGGAGGACAACGACGGAACCACACGACAGGTTCCGGTCGTATCTCATTGCCCGGCGTGACCTGCCGTGATACACAGAGTGACCGTACGAGGTATTCGTACGAAACCCGCCAGTCAATGACGTCAAGTCGACATACGACCGCGAAGTTGTCGGCGACAATGAGACCTGCCTCCGCACACCGCGGAGGCCACGCGGAACTACCCACCAGGGGCGGTGACTTACATGCTCTTTGCGGCCGACAAGGGAGACATCAACACCATCATCGGCGGGATCGCCCCGAACTGGGGCCCCTTCGGCAGCCTGGGCAACGAGGCGAAGGTGATGATCGAGGTGGTGATGGCGGTGGCCATCCTCCTGTGCCTCGGCATCGCCGTCTGGGGTGCGGCCAAACAGCGCATCGGCGCCACGGCCCTCCGCGACACCTTCAGCGCGGAACAGGGCAAGGGCCTCATCATCGCCGGCCTCACCGGAGTCTTCATCATCGGCTCCCTCGGCACCCTGTTCACGATCGTGTACGGCATGGCGGTCTAGCCCGCTTCTTCTGTCCCCCTGCTGAGGTTGCGTTTCCCTGATGTCGAGTCACCACACCGCGCCCGCGCGGGAACCAGCACGGCTACCGTCGTATGTCTACGAGGGTGAGGGGGCGCACACGGCATGAATCCCGGCGACGAGAGGCCCTACCCCGACTACGCCGACACCACGGCCACGGGCCACACCCGCACCCGCCTCCCCGAGAACGACCCCTACGGCGGCGCCCCCCGCCGCCCCACCCGCTCCTCCTCCCGCAGCCTGGTGACGGTGGTGGGCGTGGTGGTCCTGCTGATCGCAGCGATCGCGTTCGCCAATCGGGGTGACCATTCGTCCGCCGACAGCGCCTCCGGAAAGGGTGACAAGCCGCCGGCGGCCTCCCCGACGGCGGCCAGCGGAACCGAGCCGGTGCAGACCAAGTCCAGCGGCGTACCGACGGGATTCGCGCACACCGAGCAGGGCGCGCAGTCGGCGGCCTCGAACTACGCGGTGGCGCTGGGCTCCACGGGCATGTTCAACAAGGACAGCCGCCACAGACTGCTGCAACTGCTCTACACCGCGCAGGCGGCGGACCGGCTCCAGGGCGCGATGGACCAGGCGTACTCGGTCGACTTCCTCGCCAAGATGGGCCTCGACGCGAACGGCAACCCGCCCAAGGGCAGCACATTCGTCTCCCGGGTGGTCCCGGTCGGCACGACCGTGCGGAACTACACGGACGGCGGCGCCGAGGTGACGGTCTGGTACGTCGGCCTCATCGGCATGGCCGGCAGCTCCTCCACCGACCCCGTCACCTCGTCCTGGAAGACCTGGACGTTCGACCTGCAGTGGGCCGGCGGCGACTGGAAGATCGCCTCCGACAGCCAGAAGGACGGCCCCGCGCCGGTACCCGGTGACGACAAGGCCGCCACCTCCGACGAGATCAGCAAGGCCATCGAACAGTACGGAGGGTTCACGTATGCCCGGTAGCCCGCAACGTGTGCTGAAGCTCGCCGGAATCGTGGCGGCCGTACAGACCACGGCCGTACTGCTGGCCACGCGCGCCGTCGCCGCGCCCACGCCCACACCCGCTGCCTCGGGCGGCCCGTCACCCACACCGTCGCCGAAGTACAACTGCGGCATCATCTCCGGCGAGGCCAGGAAGTACTGCGAACGCGGCAACA
Source organism: Streptomyces camelliae (assembly GCF_027625935.1). Classification (NCBI taxonomy): domain Bacteria; kingdom Bacillati; phylum Actinomycetota; class Actinomycetes; order Kitasatosporales; family Streptomycetaceae; genus Streptomyces; species Streptomyces camelliae. Next base: position 4,912,582 of record NZ_CP115300.1, on the reverse strand, counting down.
CCACCAGCGGATCCGGCACCCCCACCGTCCCGGACACCTCCACCCAGGACCCCCTCTCCTCCCTCGCCAAAGGCTGCGCCGAAGCCGCCTCCTGGACCATCGACAAGCTCAGCAAAGCCGTGAAGGAGACCGCCAACGTCGACTTCACCAACGAGAAGTTCCTTCAGCAGTACGCCATCGTCTTCGCCGCCTCCACGATCCTCACGCTCCTGCTGTGGCTCCTGGCCGTGGCCAAACGAGCCGTCCGCGGCGTCCCGCTGACCACCGCCATCTCCGAGGCCATCGGCTTCCTCTGGCTCACCGTCCTCGCCTCCGCCTTCACCCCCCTGATCCTCTACACCGTCGTATCAGCCACCGACGGCGTCACCGACGTCCTGGCGAAAGCCACCGGCGACCAGGCCGACACCTTCTTCGGCACCTTCTCCGGCGCCCTCGCCAAGGGCAACAACATCGGCGGCGGCCCCATCATGCTGATCGTCGTCTCCCTGGTCAGCATCCTCGCCGCCGGCGTCCTCTGGCTGGAGCTGGTCATCCGCGCCGCCCTCCTCTACGTCGGCGCCCTCCTCGGCACCGTCGTCTACGCCGGCCTCGTCGACAAGAACCTGTGGGGGCACGTACGGCGCTGGGCGGGCATCATGATCGCGGTCATCCTCGTCAAACCGGTCATCGTGATCGTCCTCGGCCTCGCCGGCGCGCTGTCGAGCGGCAACGGTCCCGACTCCTTCTCCGCCGTCGTCTCCGGCCTCGCCATCATCCTGCTCGCCATCTTCGCCAGCGCGATGATCTACCGCTTCGTCCCCGGCTTCGGCGACGAGATCGCGAACGGCCGCAACAACCGCATCATGCAGGGCGCCGAGAGCAAGGCCGCCGCCGTCATCAGCTCCCCCGCCACCCTCGTCGCCCAGGGCATCAAGACCCACAGCTCCCGCGCCGACAACAACGGAAGCGGCGGCGGCACCAGCAGCAGCACCCCCCGCCCGGCCAACCCCGCCTCCGGCGGAGTCGCCGCCCACAGCAGCCGCCCCTCCGGCGGCGGCGGAGCAGTCCCCTCCGCCACGCCCGCGCCCCGCGCGCCCAGCCCGGCCAACACCCCGCACGCCAGCAACGCCCGCAACAACCGCTCAGGAGGTGAAGGGCGTTGACGACCGAGTCCCACCTGTCCCATCCGGTCACGCCCCGCCGTACGTATCTCATCGGCCGCGCCCGGCCCAACGCGATCGTCGGCCGGAACCGCGAGTCCGGCGAGATCGCGCTGATCGTCGCGGGCGCGTTCCTCGGCATGATGTGCGGCCTCCTCGTCCCGGTCCTCCCCCTGCGGATCGTGCTGCTCACGGGCTTCCCGCTGCTCGCGCTCGCCGCGGTCTACGTGCCGTACAAGCGCCGCACCTTCTACAAGTGGTTCGAGATCAACCGCAGCTACAAGCGCACCGTCAAGGGCGGCAACGCCCTCTACCGCTCCACCGCCATGGAGGCCGGCACCCGCATCGACGGCCGCGAGGTCGAGATCGGGCCGCCGCCCGGCATCGGCCGCATCAGCTGGCTCGCCGCCCCCTTCGGGCCCGACGAGATCGCCGTACTGCTGCACGCCGACCGCAAGACCGTCACCGCCGCCATCGAGATCGAGGGCCCCGGCGTCGGCCTGCGCGACTCCGAGGACCAGGAAGCCTTGGTCGACCGCTTCGGCACCCTCCTCAAGCACGTGGCCAACGGCGACGGCTTCGTCACCCGCCTCCAGATGCTCGCCCGCACGCTCCCCGCCGACCCCGACGCGCACGCCAAGGACGTCGCTCTGCGCGGCGACGACCGCGCCCCGGACTGGCTGGCCCGCTCCTACGACCAGCTCCAGTCCATGGTCTCCACCAGCAGCGAGCAGCACCGCGCCTACCTCGTCGCCTGCATGCACTACACCCGCGAACTGGCCGCCGAGGCCCAGGCCATGGCCCGCGCCGCCCGCCCGCAGTCCGGCCGCAAACTGGACCGCGACGCCGGCCTCGCCGTCGTCATGGCCCGCGAGCTGACCGACATCTGCTCGCGCCTGCAGGAGGCCGACATCCGCGTCCGCCAGCCGCTCGGCCAGGGCCGGCTCGCCTCGCTGATCCACTCCATGTACGACCCCGACCACCCCATCGACCACATCCAGGCGATGACCCAGCGCAACGCCTGGCCGGCCGAGCTCGACGCCATGGAGCCCACCTACCTCCAGGCCAAGACCCGCGAGTCCAGCACCCGCGCCCCCTGGTGCCACGCCACCGCCTGGGTGAAGGAGTGGCCGATGACCCCGGTGGGCGTCAACTTCCTGGCCCCCCTCCTCGTCCACACCCCGGACGTCATCCGCACGGTCGCCGTCACGATGGACCTCGAACCCACCGAGATCGCCATCGAACGCATGCTGACCGAGAAGACCAACGACGAGGCCGAGGCATCCCGCGCCGCCAAGATGAACCGGACCGTCGACCCTCGGGACGTCGCCGCCCACAACCGCCTCGACCAGCGCGGCGAAGACCTCGCCAGCGGCGCCGCCGGCGTCAACCTCGTCGGCTACATCACCGTCTCCGCCCGCACCCCCGAGGCCCTCGCCCGCGACAAGCGCACGATAAGGGCCTCCGCCGGCAAGTCGTACCTCAAGCTGGAGTGGTGCGACCGAGAGCACCACCGCGCCTTCGTGAACACACTTCCCTTCGCCACCGGCATCCGAAGGTAGGGGCTGATTCACCGATGCGGGATCCGCTGTCCGTCCTCACCGACGCCTTCACGTCCTTCCTCTTCGGAAAGGTCGAGACGACCCGTCTCCCGGTCCGCACCTCCACGGGCCAGGCCCAGGCCGTCTACCTGCCCACGGCCGCCCCCGGCCTCGGCGACTCGGGCGTCATCATCGGCCGCGAGGTGTACTCCGGCAAGGGCTACATCTACGACCCCTTCCAGCTCTACGGCCAGCAGCTCCCGGCCCCCCACTGGCTCGTCCTCGGCGAGTCCGGCAACGGCAAGTCGGCCCTGGAGAAGACCTACGTCCTACGACAGCTGCGCTTCAAGGACCGCCAGGTCGTCGTCCTCGACGCCCAGGGCGAGGACGGCGTCGGCGAATGGAACCTCATCGCGGAGGAGCTGGGGATAACACCCATCCGGCTCGACCCGACGGCCGCCCTGAACCACGGCATCCGCCTCAACCCCCTCGACCCGTCGATCACGACGACAGGCCAGCTCGCACTGCTCCGCACGATCATCGAAGTCGCGATGGGCCACGGCCTGGACGAACGCTCAGGCTTCGCCCTGAAGGTCGCCCACTCCTACGTCAACGAGACGATCCTGGACCGCCAGCCGGTCCTCACCGACATCGTGGAACAGCTACGGCACCCCGAGCCGGAGTCGGCGGAGGCGATGAACGTCGCCATAGACGACGTACGGGCGTGGGGCCTGGACGTGGCCCTGGTGCTGGACCGCCTGGTCGACGGTGACCTGCGCGGCATGTTCGACGGCCCCACGACGGTCGGCATCGACCTCGACGCCCCCCTCATCGTCTTCGACCTGTCCCACATCGACCGCAACTCCATCGCCATGCCCATCCTCATGGCGATCGTCGGCGTATGGCTGGAGCACACCTGGATCCGCCCCGACCGGAAGAAGCGCATCTTCCTGGTCGAGGAGGCCTGGCACATCATCAACAGCCCCTTCGTTGCCCAGCTGTTCCAGCGCCTGCTGAAGTTCGGCCGACGGCTCGGCCTGTCCTTCGTCGCGGTCGTCCACCACCTGTCCGACGTGGTCGACGGCGCGGCCGCGAAGGAGGCGGCCGCGATCCTGAAAATGGCCTCCACCAGGACGATCTACGCCCAGAAGGCCGACGAGGCGAGGGCCACGGGCCGGGTCCTCGGTCTCCCCCGCTGGGCGGTGGAGATCATCCCCACCCTCACCCCCGGCATCGCCGTATGGGACGTCAACGGCAACGTCCAGGTGGTCAAACACCTGGTCACCGAGACGGAACGCCCTCTGGTCTTCACCGACCGCGCGATGACCGAGTCCTCCAGCGACCTCGTCGCCGACGAGGCGCTGCGCGCCGCCGAACGGGAGGCCGAACAGCGGGCGGCGGCCTTCGTGGAACAGCACCTGGGCGACTCCGAGTCGACGGTGGCGTAGCGGAGCAGAGCAGAGGAAAGGGCACAGGCGTGAGACCGGACGACCGCCGCACGGACCGGCGGGAGGGCCAGGGCGGCATCCCCGACGGCCTCCTGATCGGCATACTCGCGTTCCTCCTCGGCATCACCCTGCTGGTGTGGACGGCCACGGGCCTGGCAGCCCTCTTCGCCAAGGGCACCTGGCCCACCGCCGTCACCTTCACCCGCACCCCGCTGGCCATGCGTCACCTCATCGCCCGGCCCCACGACATCACCGGCGCCTGGCCCGACACCCCCGCGAACCAGCTCTCCGGCTGGGGCCTGTTCTGGGGACTGTTCCTCGGCCAGCTGATGATCCTGTTCGTGCTCACCGTGTTCGTGATGGGCGCGGTGGCGCGCTGGCGGGCGGGGCGGGCGCGGGGCAAGGCGGCCGTGGCAGAGCAGCGGCCGCCGAGCCACGTGGTACCGGAGTCACGCGGGGAGCCCCAGCCGCAGTGGTCGCCTCCGGAGCGAGAGCCGGAGCGGAAGCGGGACCCGGAGCGGGAGCCGGAGCCGGAGCGGGAGCGGCAGCCGGAGCCGACGGAGACCTTTCAGGAGGCGGTCCCGGCAGCCCCGTTGTCCGGCCTCGCGGCCGACGGTGAACGCATGGGCAGGTGGGACAAGCTCCACATCGCCCCCAGGGAAACCCGCCAGACAACCGCGACCCACGCCGTACGCGAAGCGGAAGGCCCCGCCCTCGTCGTCACCTCGAACCCCACCCTCTGGGCAGAGACGAAAGACGCGAGAGCCAAGCTCGGCCCCACCCTCCTCTACGACCCCACCCACCTCTGCGACACCCCGGCCCGCCTCCACTGGTCCCCCACGGCCGGCTGCGAAGACAAACAAACGGCGCTGCACAGGGCGACGGCCCTCCTCGCCCCGGTCCAGCCCACAGCCAAGATCGACCAGGCGGTGGCGGACACGGCGATAACACTCCTGCGCAGCTACCTGCACGCCGCCGCCCTGGAGACCAGGACCATCCGCCACGTCCACCGCTGGGCCCAGGGCACCCAGATCCAGGACGCCGTACGCACCCTCCGCACCCACCCCAAGGCCGCCCCCGGCGCCGCGGGCGAACTGGAGGCCGCCCTCACCGCACACCCCGAACGCCGGGACATCGCCCAGGAGTTGACCAGCCGGGCCCTCGCCGCCCTCTCCACGGTCAACATCCGCGAGGCCTGCACTCCCAACCGAACTGATGCGCTCGCCTTGGATTCCTTCGTCCACGAAGGGGGCACGCTTTATGTGGTCGGCGAATCCATCGAGGACCCCAGGAGCGCCCCCGGCGCGATGCCCCTCCTGACGGCCCTCGTCTCAAGCGTGGTCGAGCGTGGCCGGCGCATGGCCGAACGGTCATCCTCCGGTCGGCTCGACCCACCATTCACCCTGGTCCTCGACGACATCGCCGCCGTCGCCCCGCTCCCCCAGCTCCCGGACCTGCTCGCCACCGGACACGACCAGGGCCTGCCCACCCTCGCCCTGCTCCGCTCCCGCGAACAGGCCCGCTCCCGCTGGCCGCACCGAGAACTACCGGTTTGAGAACTGCCGGCCTGAGAACTACCGGCCTGAGAACTACCGGTCCAGGGGCCGCCGCTCCAGCACGAACTCCACCTCGTTCTCGGCCTCGTTCTCGGCCTCGTTCTGGGCGAGCGACACGATCACCCCGCTCGGCACGAACCCCACCTTCCGGTACGCCCCCTGAGCCCGGCCGTTGTCCTCGTGCACAAGCAGCCGCACCCGCTCGGCACCCCGCTGCCACGCCCACTCCACACCGGCGTCGAACAGGGCCTTGATCAGCCCGTTCCCGCGATGCTCGGGCCGGACGTACACCCCGACCACATGCCCTTGCCGGCGCTCGACGGCATGCCCCGCCCAGTCCTTCGTCCCGGCCTCCTCGATGAGCACGGTCACCGTGCCGACCCACTCCCTGTCAGCCGCCTCCGCGATGAACTGCCGGGCCCCGCTGTTCTCCTCGGCCGACCGCGCGGCCCGCTCCTGGTAGAACGCGTCGGGCCTGCCGACAGCGTCCTCGTAGGTCTCCAGAAACGCGATGCCCGCGACCGGATCCCGCAACGCGTCGAGCCGCAGCTGCTTCACTCGGGGCCAGTCGTCCGGTCGTATGGCACGGATGACGTAGTCATGGCTGGTGGTCATGCCGTCACCGTAGTGCGCCCCCTTTGTCAGTGGCATCTCATATTGTGGTCGCCATGACAACACTCCCTCAACGACCGCACACCGCACTGCTGGTCATCGACGTACAGAACGGCGTGGTGGTGCCGAACTCACCGAACCGCGAGAAGGTCATCGCCAACATCGGCAGTCTCATCGACAGGGCCCGCGCGGCGGACGTACCCGTGATCTGGGTGCAGCACCAGGACGAGGGCCTGGTGCCGGGCACCCCCGCGTGGGAGTACGTCCCTGAGCTGAAGCGCGTTGATGCGGAACCCCTGGTCGCCAAGAGCTACCCGGACTCCTTCGAGGACACCGACCTGGAGTCCGTCCTGGCCGAGCGGAGCGTGGGCCGCCTCATCGTCACGGGCGCCCAGACCGACTGCTGCATCCGCTCGACCCTGCACGGCGCCCTCGTACGGGGCTACGACGCGACGCTGGTCGCCGACGCCCACACGACGGAGGACCTCACCGAGTACGGCGCGCCGGCCCCCGAGCAGGTCATCGCCCACACGAACCTCTACTGGAGCAACCAGCACGCACCCGGCCGCCAGGGCGGAACGGTCGAGACCGCCGAAGTGACCTTCTGAAAAAGATCCTGAAAAGGATCCTGAAACGCAGAAAGGCCCACGCCATCCGGCGTGGGCCTTTCCCAAGAATTGTTCGGCGGCGTCCTACTCTCCCACAGGGTCCCCCCTGCAGTACCATCGGCGCTGTGAGGCTTAGCTTCCGGGTTCGGAATGTAACCGGGCGTTTCCCTCACGCTATGACCACCGAAACACTATGAAACTGACAACCGAACCATGTGTGGCACATGGGGCTGTTCGTGGTTTCAGAACCAACACAGTGGACGCGAGCAACTGAGGACAAGCCCTCGGCCTATTAGTACCGGTCACCTCCACCAGTTACCTGGCTTCCAGATCCGGCCTATCAACCCAGTCGTCTACTGGGAGCCTTACCCCATCAAGTGGGTGGGAGTCCTCATCTCGAAGCAGGCTTCCCGCTTAGATGCTTTCAGCGGTTATCCCTCCCGAACGTAGCCAACCAGCCATGCCCTTGGCAGAACAACTGGCACACCAGAGGTTCGTCCGTCCCGGTCCTCTCGTACTAGGGACAGCCCTTCTCAAGACTCCTACGCGCACAGCGGATAGGGACCGAACTGTCTCACGACGTTCTAAACCCAGCTCGCGTACCGCTTTAATGGGCGAACAGCCCAACCCTTGGGACCGACTCCAGCCCCAGGATGCGACGAGCCGACATCGAGGTGCCAAACCATCCCGTCGATATGGACTCTTGGGGAAGATCAGCCTGTTATCCCCGGGGTACCTTTTATCCGTTGAGCGACGGCGCTTCCACAAGCCACCGCCGGATCACTAGTCCCGACTTTCGTCCCTGCTCGACCCGTCGGTCTCACAGTCAAGCTCCCTTGTGCACTTACACTCAACACCTGATTGCCAACCAGGCTGAGGGAACCTTTGGGCGCCTCCGTTACCCTTTAGGAGGCAACCGCCCCAGTTAAACTACCCATCAGACACTGTCCCTGATCCGGATCACGGACCCAGGTTAGACATCCAGCACGACCAGACTGGTATTTCAACGACGACTCCACAAACACTGGCGTGCCTGCTTCAAAGTCTCCCAGCTATCCTACACAAGCCGAACCGAACACCAATATCAAACTGTAGTAAAGGTCCCGGGGTCTTTCCGTCCTGCTGCGCGAAACGAGCATCTTTACTCGTAGTGCAATTTCACCGGGCCTATGGTTGAGACAGTCGAGAAGTCGTTACGCCATTCGTGCAGGTCGGAACTTACCCGACAAGGAATTTCGCTACCTTAGGATGGTTATAGTTACCACCGCCGTTTACTGGCGCTTAAGTTCTCAGCTTCGCCCACCCGAAAGTGAGCTAACCGGTCCCCTTAACGTTCCAGCACCGGGCAGGCGTCAGTCCGTATACATCGCCTTACGGCTTCGCACGGACCTGTGTTTTTAGTAAACAGTCGCTTCTCGCTGGTCTCTGCGGCCACCCCCAGCTCACCGAGTAAATCGGATCACCAGGCGTGGCCCCCCTTCTCCCGAAGTTACGGGGGCATTTTGCCGAGTTCCTTAACCATAGTTCACCCGAACGCCTCGGTATTCTCTACCTGACCACCTGAGTCGGTTTAGGGTACGGGCCGCCATGAAACTCGCTAGAGGCTTTTCTCGACAGCATAGGATCATCCACTTCACCACAATCGGCTCGGCATCAGGTCTCAGCCGTATGCAAGGCGGATTTGCCTACCTTGCGGCCTACACCCTTACCCCGGGACAACCACCGCCCGGGATGGACTACCTTCCTGCGTCACCCCATCACTCACCTACTACCAGCTCGGGTCACCGGCTCCACCACTCCCACCCACAGCAAAGCTGGGGGCAGGCGGCTTCACGGGCTTAGCATCACTGGATTCGATGTTTGACGCTTCACAGCGGGTACCGGAATATCAACCGGTTATCCATCGACTACGCCTGTCGGCCTCGCCTTAGGTCCCGACTTACCCTGGGCAGATCAGCTTGACCCAGGAACCCTTAGTCAATCGGCGCACACGTTTCTCACGTGTGAATCGCTACTCATGCCTGCATTCTCACTCGTCAACCGTCCACAACTACCTTCCGGTGCTGCTTCACCCGGCAGACGACGCTCCCCTACCCATCACAGCACCCGTTGGGGCTATATGCTGCAATGACACGACTTCGGCGGTACGCTTGAGCCCCGCTACATTGTCGGCGCGGAATCACTAGACCAGTGAGCTATTACGCACTCTTTCAAGGGTGGCTGCTTCTAAGCCAACCTCCTGGTTGTCTGTGCGACTCCACATCCTTTCCCACTTAGCGTACGCTTAGGGGCCTTAGTCGATGCTCTGGGCTGTTTCCCTCTCGACCATGGAGCTTATCCCCCACAGTCTCACTGCCGCGCTCTCACTTACCGGCATTCGGAGTTTGGCTAAGGTCAGTAACCCGGTAGGGCCCATCGCCTATCCAGTGCTCTACCTCCGGCAAGAAACACACGACGCTGCACCTAAATGCATTTCGGGGAGAACCAGCTATCACGGAGTTTGATTGGCCTTTCACCCCTAACCACAGGTCATCCCCCAGGTTTTCAACCCTGGTGGGTTCGGTCCTCCACGAAGTCTTACCTCCGCTTCAACCTGCCCATGGCTAGATCACTCCGCTTCGGGTCTTGAGCGTGCTACTAAAATCGCCCTGTTCGGACTCGCTTTCGCTACGGCTTCCCCACCCGGGTTAACCTCGCAACACACCGCAAACTCGCAGGCTCATTCTTCAAAAGGCACGCAGTCACGAGAATGTGCAAGCACATTCCGACGCTCCCACGGCTTGTAGGCACACGGTTTCAGGTACTATTTCACTCCCCTCCCGGGGTACTTTTCACCATTCCCTCACGGTACTATCCGCTATCGGTCACCAGGGAATATTTAGGCTTAGCGGGTGGTCCCGCCAGATTCACACGGGATTTCTCGGGCCCCGTGCTACTTGGGTGTCTCTCAAACGAGCCGCTGACGTTTCGACTACGGGGGTCTTACCCTCTACGCCGGACCTTTCGCATGTCCTTCGCCTACATCAACGGTTTCTGACTCGTCCCACGGCCGGCAGACCGTGGAAGAGAGATCCCACAACCCCGCATGCGCAACCCCTGCCGGGTCTCACACGCATACGGTTTGGCCTCATCCGGTTTCGCTCGCCACTACTCCCGGAATCACGGTTGTTTTCTCTTCCTGAGGGTACTGAGATGTTTCACTTCCCCTCGTTCCCTCCACTTGCCCTATGTGTTCAGGCAAGGGTGACAGCCCATGACGACTGCCGGGTTTCCCCATTCGGAAACCCCCGGATCAAAGCCTGGTTGACGACTCCCCGGGGACTATCGCGGCCTCCCACGTCCTTCATCGGTTCCTGGTGCCAAGGCATCCACCGTGCGCCCTTAAAAACTTGGCCACAGATGCTCGCGTCCACTGTGCAGTTCTCAAACAACGACCAGCCACCCATCACCCCACTAGCAAGCCAGTGAGTTTACTGGGGCCGGCGACTGAGGAAAGTTCGTTCCCTCAGACACCCAACAGCGTGCCCGGCCGGACCCCGTCCGGAGATCATGCGTTCCACGCTCTTGCGAGCAGTACTAGCAGCCTCCGACCCGTGACATCCGGCCGAATAATCAACGTTCCACCCATGAGCAACCAGCACCGGACGTTCGCCGATGTACTGGCCTCTGACCGAGCGAACCCGGTAAGAAGTGCTCCTTAGAAAGGAGGTGATCCAGCCGCACCTTCCGGTACGGCTACCTTGTTACGACTTCGTCCCAATCGCTAGTCCCACCTTCGACAGCTCCCTCCCACAAGGGGTTGGGCCACCGGCTTCGGGTGTTACCAACTTTCGTGACGTGACGGGCGGTGTGTACAAGGCCCGGGAACGTATTCACCGCAGCAATGCTGATCTGCGATTACTAGCGACTCCGACTTCATGGGGTCGAGTTGCAGACCCCAATCCGAACTGAGACCGGCTTTTTGAGATTCGCTCCACCTCACGGTATCGCAGCTCTTTGTACCGGCCATTGTAGCACGTGTGCAGCCCAAGACATAAGGGGCATGATGACTTGACGTCGTCCCCACCTTCCTCCGAGTTGACCCCGGCGGTCTCCTGTGAGTCCCCATCACCCCGAAGGGCATGCTGGCAACACAGAACAAGGGTTGCGCTCGTTGCGGGACTTAACCCAACATCTCACGACACGAGCTGACGACAGCCATGCACCACCTGTACACCGACCACAAGGGGGGCACTATCTCTAATGCTTTCCGGTGTATGTCAAGCCTTGGTAAGGTTCTTCGCGTTGCGTCGAATTAAGCCACATGCTCCGCCGCTTGTGCGGGCCCCCGTCAATTCCTTTGAGTTTTAGCCTTGCGGCCGTACTCCCCAGGCGGGGAACTTAATGCGTTAGCTGCGGCACCGACGACGTGGAATGTCGCCAACACCTAGTTCCCACCGTTTACGGCGTGGACTACCAGGGTATCTAATCCTGTTCGCTCCCCACGCTTTCGCTCCTCAGCGTCAGTAATGGCCCAGAGATCCGCCTTCGCCACCGGTGTTCCTCCTGATATCTGCGCATTTCACCGCTACACCAGGAATTCCGATCTCCCCTACCACACTCTAGCTAGCCCGTATCGACTGCAGACCCGAGGTTAAGCCTCGGGCTTTCACAATCGACGTGACAAGCCGCCTACGAGCTCTTTACGCCCAATAATTCCGGACAACGCTTGCGCCCTACGTATTACCGCGGCTGCTGGCACGTAGTTAGCCGGCGCTTCTTCTGCAGGTACCGTCACTTGCGCTTCTTCCCTGCTGAAAGAGGTTTACAACCCGAAGGCCGTCATCCCTCACGCGGCGTCGCTGCATCAGGCTTTCGCCCATTGTGCAATATTCCCCACTGCTGCCTCCCGTAGGAGTCTGGGCCGTGTCTCAGTCCCAGTGTGGCCGGTCGCCCTCTCAGGCCGGCTACCCGTCGTCGCCTTGGTGAGCCATTACCTCACCAACAAGCTGATAGGCCGCGGGCTCATCCTTCACCGCCGGAGCTTTCCAGGATCGGAGATGCCTCCGAACCTCGTATCCGGTATTAGACCCCGTTTCCAGGGCTTGTCCCAGAGTGAAGGGCAGATTGCCCACGTGTTACTCACCCGTTCGCCACTAATCCACCCCGAAGGGCTTCATCGTTCGACTTGCATGTGTTAAGCACGCCGCCAGCGTTCGTCCTGAGCCAGGATCAAACTCTCCGTGAATGTTTTCCCGTGATCGGGATGAACACCACGAGAGCGGTGCAAGAGGAGGAATGATCCTCTCGCACACAGCGTCCTCGCTGTGTTATTTCAAAGGAACCTCGCCCCAGCAGATGCTGGAGACGGGGTATCAACATATCTGGCGTTGATTTTTGGCACGCTGTTGAGTTCTCAAGGAACGGTCGCTTCCTTTGTACTCACCCTCTCGGGCTTTCCTCCGGGCTTCCCTTCGGTGTTTCCGACTCTATCAGATCTTTTCTCGATCCGATTTCCTCGGTGCTTTCCAGGTTCTCGCTCTCGCGTTTCCCTTTCCGGCGGTTCTGACTCTATCAGATCCTTTCGGTGTCTGACTCCCAGTCAGGGGGTTTGTCTTCCCGGTCCGTTGGGCCGTTCCGACGTCCCAAACCTTAGCGGATCTCTTCGACGATTCCCAATCGGGCCGCCGAGTCCCTATTCGAATTGAATTCGGGCACGCCGAAATCAACCCGTCCGGGAGATCGTGCTGGTGGTTTGGGGTGCCACTCGCGTGGCGAGAGTGTTGCCGCAGAAGCGTTACGGCTCCGTGGCAACTCGAAGAACTTTACGGATCGGGCAGGGCGGTGTCAACAGCCGCTGTCAAGATCTTTAATCCAGGTCGGTGAGGCGGCCGCCGGCGTCCGGCTGGGCGTACTCCACCCTGCGCAGGAGGCGGGTGAGGACCTCTCCCAGTACCGCGCGCTCCGCGGGGGTGAGGTCCTGGAGCAGGTCCTCCTCGAAGACCGTGGCGAGGCGCATCGCCTCCAGCCACTTCTCGCGGCCCTCGGGGGTCAGCTCGACGATCACCCGGACGCGGTTGGACTCGTCCCGCTCCCGGGTGACGAGCCCCTCGGCGACCATGCGGTCGATCCGGTGGGTCATCGCGGCCGGTGTGAGGCCGAGGCGCTTGGCGAGGTCGCTGGGGCCCATGCGGTACGGGACGCCGGAGAGGACCAGGGCCTTGAGGACCTCCCACTCGGCGTTGCTGATGCCGAGGGCGGAGGTCTGGCGGCCGTAGGCGACGTTCATGCGGCGGTTGAGCCGGGACAGGGCCGAGACGATCTTCTCGACCTGGGGGTCGAGGTCCTGGAACTCGCGCTGGTAGGCGGCGATCTGTTCTTCGAGGGTCGGCTCCGTGACGCCGGGGGTGTCGGCCATGGCCGCAGTATCGCACGCACTCCCTTTGCTTTGAAGTCCTTGACTGTGTACTCTTTAGCTTCGAACTTTAGCTTTGAAGTCTTCAGATCTAACTCCTTCAGATCTCAGTAGTGAGAGAGGTGAACGTGACCAGGGCGATGGGCGCAGCGATGCGCCGGATCCACGTGGGCAACGCACTCAGCGCGTTCGGGCTCGGTTTCACCGTCCCCTACCTGTACGTCTATGTGGCGCAGGTGCGGGGGCTGGGTGCCGTGACGGCGGGGCTCGTCCTCGCCGTCTTCGCCGTGGCCGCGCTGATCGTGCTGCCGTTCGCCGGCCGGGCGATCGTGCGGCGCGGCCCGCTGCCGGTCCTGCTCGCCGCCCTGGTCACCGCCGCGCTCGGCGCCCTGAGCCTGGGGCTCGCGGGCAACGCCACCGCCGTACTGCTGTCGGCCGCGGCGCTCGGGGCCGGGCAGGCCGTGATGCAGCCGGCGCTGGCCACGATGATCGTGGACTGCTCGACGGCGGACACGCGCTCGCGTGCGTTCGCGACGCAGTTCTTCCTGCAGAACCTGGGGCTCGGTGTCGGCGGACTCATCGGCGGCCATCTCGTCGACACCACGCAGGTGTCCTCGTTCACGCTGCTGTTCGCGATCGAGGCGGCGATGTTCCTGCTGCTGGTCGTGGTGATGGCGACGGTGCGGATGCCGCACGCGCCGCGGCTGGCGGACCTGCCCGCGGAGTCGGCGAAAGGCAGCTGGAAGCAGCTGCTCGGCAACCGGGCCATGGTGCAGCTGTGCGTGCTGGGCTTCGTGCTGTTCTTCGCCTGCTACGGCCAGTTCGAGTCCGGGCTGAGCGCGTACGGCGTCGAGGCGGCCGGGATATCGACCTCCGCGCTCGGTACGGCACTGGCCGCGAACACGCTGATGATCGTGGTCGCCCAGTTCGCCGTGCTGAAGTTCGTCGAGCGGCGCCGGCGGTCGCGGGTGATCGCCGGGGTGGGTCTCATCTGGGCGGTGGCGTGGGTCGCCGCCGGGTACGCGGGGCTCGGGCACGGCAGCCAGGAGATGGCGACGGCCGCGTTCGTCTCGACGTACGCGCTGTTCGGGCTCGGTGAGGCGATGCTGTCCCCGACCGTCGCGCCGCTGGTCGCCGATCTGGCGCCGGAGGGCATGGCCGGGCAGTACAACTCGGCGTTCGCCCTGGTCAAGCAGCTTGCGCTGGCCGTCGGTCCGGCGGTGGGCGGTCCCATGGGCGCCTCGCTGCCCGCGCCGTACATCGTGACGTTCCTGCTGTTCTCGCTGGGCATCACGGTGCTGGCGCTGCGGCTCGGCCGGCGGCTCACGGCGGTGCAGGACCGGCCGTGGCTGCGCACCAGCCGCGTGGTTGCCCGGGGTGAGGCACCCGCGCAGTCCCTGGCCGCGTAGTCGTCAGGCACCCGGCACGACTTCCCGCGGCCAGGACGCTAGCCCTTCTGCAGGACGAACTCGCACCACACCGCCTTCCCCCCGCCCGGTGTCCGCCGTGAACCCCAGTTGGACGCGATGGTCGCCACGATGGCGATGCCCCGGCCGGACTCGTCGGCCGGCTCCGCGCGGCGGCGGCGGGGGAGGTGGTCGTCGCCGTCGGTGACCTCGATGATCAGACGGCGGTCGGTGCGGCGCAGGCGCAGGCGCATCGGTGGGGTGCCGTGCTGGAGGCTGTTGGCGACCAGTTCGCTGGCGGCGAGGACGCCGAGGTCCTGGAGTTCGGCGGGGAAGCGCCAGCTCGTCAGGACGCCGGAGGCGAACGCACGCGCGCGTGGGGCCGCCTCCACGCCGCCGAGGAGTTCCAGGGCCGCGTTGCGGAAGAGGTCGCCGTCGGGGCCCGTACGGGCGGGATGCTGGAGGACCAGGACGGCGACGTCGTCGTCGTGGTCGGCGGTGACGCCTGCCGAGCGGACCAGGCGGTCGCAGATCACCTGGGGGGTGCCTGTGGCACCCGCGAGGGCGCGTTCGAGGGACGCGATGCCCTCGTCCAGGTCCTCGTCGCGGCGCTCGACCAGGCCGTCCGTGTAGAGGACCGCCGTGGAGCCGGGGCCCAGGGCGATCGAGCCCGACGCGTGCATCCAGCCGCCGGTGCCGAGTGGCGGGCCGGTGGGTTCGTCGGCGCGGGAGACCGTGCCGTTCTCGTCGCGGACCAGGATCGGGAGGTGGCCGGCGGAGGCGTAGACCAGCCGGCCCTCGTTGGGGTCGTGGACGGCGTAGACGCAGGTGGCGATCTGGTTGGCGTCGATCTCTATGGCCAGGCCGTCGAGCAGTTGCAGGACCTCGTGCGGGGGGAGGTCCAGGCGGGCGTACGCGCGCACGGCCGTCCTCAGCTGGCCCATGACCGCCGCCGCGCGCACGCCCCGGCCCATGACGTCGCCGATGACCAGGGCGGTGCGGCCGCCGCCGAGGGTGATGACGTCGTACCAGTCGCCGCCGACCGCCGCTTCCGTGCCGCCGGGCTGGTAGGTGGCGGCGATGCGCAGGTCGTCGGGCTGTTCCAGCTCCTGGGGGAGGAGGGAGCGCTGGAGGGTGACGGCCGTTTCGCGCTGGCGGCGCTCGCTCGCCCGCAGGCGCTCGGCGGCTTCCGCGTGGTCGGTGACGTCCGTCGCGAAGACCAGCACGCCGCCGTCGCGGTCGCCGTCCTCGGCGACGGGGGTGCAGGTGAAGGTGTACGACCGGCCGTCGACGGCCTTGCGGGACTTCAGGGTGCGGGGCTTGCCGCTGCGCAGCACCTGGTCGAGGAGCGGGAGCAGGCCCAGTTCGGCGAGTTCGGGCAGGGCCTCGCGGGCGGGTGCGCCCATCGGCCGTACGCCGAAGGCCGCCGTGTAGGCGTCGTTGACGTAGGCGATGCGGTGGTCGGGGCCGTGGACCAGGGCGACCAGGGCCGGGACGCGGTCGAGGACGTCGCGCGCGGGCAGTTCGTCGACGGCGGGCACCGGGGGTGTGCCGTCGGCGGGCGGCTCGGCGCGGGCCGCGGGCACGGAGCCTTCTCCCCGCCGGTCCGGGGAGACCGGGGTCTCGGTCCGCGCGGCGGCGCGGCGCTGCGTTCCGGGGAGCCGGGCGCTCCAGCGCGTGAAGTTCACTGTGGGGAAGGCCTCGTGGGTGCTGTGGCGGGCGGGTGGCCCGTCCGCGGACGTGGGGCAGTCTGGCAGGGTCTTGGCGGGGACACAGGGTCTTGCTGGGGCGGGCCGCGGCGACATCCGTCAGACGCCGGAGCGGGCCGTGGAGTTCCTGGGTCCGGTCAGGACGACCCCTTCGGGTCGTCCGAGGGGCTGTGAGGAGGCTTTCCACCGGCCGCGAGTTCGAACTCCGCTCGGGGATGTTCGAGTGAACCGAGGGAGACGATCTCCCGTTTGAAGAGCCCGGCGAGGGTCCATTCCGCCAGCACGCGGGCCTTTCGGTTGACGGTGGGCACCCTGCTGAGGTGGTAGACGCGGTGCATGAACCAGGCAGGGTAGCCCTTCAGCTTGCGCCCGTAGACCTGGGCGACGCCCTTGTGGAAGCCGAGGGAGGCGACCGAGCCGGCGTACTGGTGGGCGTACGTCTCCAGGGGTTCGCCGCGCAGCGCGTGGGCGATGTTGTCGCCGAGGGTGCGGGCCTGGCGGAGGGCGTGCTGGGCGTTGGGGGCGGTCAGGGTGCCCGGTTCGGCGGCGGTGACGTCGGGGATGGCGGCCGCGTCGCCGGCCCCCCAGGCGTGTTCCGTGCCGTCGACGGTGAGCTGGGCGGTGCATTTCAGCCGGCCGCGGTCGGTCAGCGGCAGGTCGGTGGCGGCGAGCAGGGGGTGCGGTTTGACGCCGGCGGTCCACACGACCGTACGGGTCGGGAAGCGCTGGCCGTCGCTGAGGACGGCGACGCGGTCGGCGCAGGAGTCCAGGCGGGTCTCCAGCAGCACCTGGATGTTGCGGCGGCGCAGCTGGGTGACGGTGTAGCGGCCCATCTCCGCGCCGACCTCGGGCAGGATGCGGTCGGAGGCCTCCACGAGGATCCATTTCATGTCCTCGGGGCGGACGTTGTGGTAGTAGCGCGCGGCGTAGCGGGCCATGTCCTCCAGTTCGGCGAGCGCCTCGACGCCCGCGTAGCCGCCGCCGACGAAGACGAAGGTCAGGGCGGCGTCGCGGATCGCGGGGTCGCGGGTGGAGGAGGCGATGTCCATCTGCTCGATGACGTGGTTGCGCAGCGCGATGGCCTCTTCGACGGTCTTGAATCCGATGCCGTGCTCGGCGAGGCCGGGGACGGGCAGCGTGCGGGAGATCGAGCCGGGGGCCAGCACGAGCTCGTCGTAACCGAGGAGTTCGGCCGGTTTTCCCTCCTCGGCGGTGGCGAGGGTGGTGACGGCGGCGGTGCGCACCGCGTGGTCGATCGAGGTCACCTCGCCGATGACGACATGGCACCGGTCCAGGACGCGGCGCAGCGGTACGACGACATGGCGAGGGGAGATCGAACCGGCGGCCGCCTCGGGCAGGAACGGCTGGTACGTCATGTAGGAGTCGGGCGTGACGACGGTGATCTCGACCTCACCCCGCCTGAGCTCGGCCTTCAGCTTCCGCTGGAGACGCAGGGCCGTGTACATCCCGACGTAGCCGCCGCCGACAACCAGAATGCGCGCACGTTCCTTCACCATCCCATGACGCACCCGGCGCTGTTGTTTGTCCACAGCCCCGGCAATTTGTGTGACCGGCGAGCGGGTGTGCGCAGGGCCGGGCGCGGTCCTCGGAGCGGACGAAAGGGGGCAGGTCAGCGGGTGCGGGTCACAGTGTGCGAAGGTGGGGAATCAGGGTGTATGTGCCCCGTACTCCGATCGAGGGGCGCTCCGTGCGGAACCTGCCCCTTCTGAATTGACTCTCGCTCAACTATGTTCGTGTGTCGACGGGGTGTAGGGAATGTGGTCGATCGGGGCTCGCGACGGGCGGACCCGGTCGAGATCGAAGTCAGTTCCGCGCACTCCGGATTCAGTGGCGGGGAGTCTCCGGGGGGAGACGTCATTTACCGGGGGAAACACATGCATGTTCAGGACACGCATCATTGGTCATCCGCAGCCGCCGTCGGACCCGGCGGCGGGGCGGTGAGCGCGGCGGTCGGCAACGGACGCGCGGACGGGGCGCGTACGACACCGCTGCGCGTGGACGCACAGCGCAATCTGGAGCACGTGCTGCGTGCCGCGCGTGAGGTCTTCGGCGAGCTGGGGTACGGCGCGCCGATGGAGGACGTGGCGCGGCGCGCGCGGGTCGGTGTCGGCACGGTGTACCGGCGCTTTCCCAGCAAGGACGTACTGGTCCGGCGGATAGCCGAGGAGGAGACCGCGCGGCTGACCGAGCAGGCGCGCACCGCGCTCGGTCAGGAGGACGAGCCGTGGTCGGCGCTGTCCCGGTTCCTGCGGACGTCGGTGGCGTCGGGGGCGGGGCGGCTGCTGCCGCCGCAGGTGCTCGTCGGCACCGCCGGTCTGGCCGAGGGGGGTGCGTCCGGGGCTGCCGCCGAAGAGCCTCGGGTGCCGCAGCAGCGGGTGCAGCCGGGCAACGGTGAACTGCGGCTGGTGCCCGGGGAGTCCGCCGGGGCCGGCGACGACAGCGGGGTCGGGGAACTGCTCGATGTGGTCGGGCAGCTCGTCGAGCGGGCCCGCGCCGCGGGTGAGCTGCGGGCGGATGTGTCCGTGGGGGACGTGCTGCTCGTGATCGCCACGGCGGCGCCGTCCCTGCCGGATGCTGCGCAGCAGGCGGCGGCGTCGGCGCGGTTGCTGGACATCCTGCTGGAGGGGTTGCGGTCGCGTCCCGCGTAATGCGCCGTTCTGCCTCCCGCACTGCCCGTGACGGTTCATGGGCGGTGCGGGCAGGCGCCTTGCATGCGGCTCGGGACGCACTCGTTCGAGTGATGTCCCGGCCGCCTGTGATGACCGCAGCCCTCGGATGAGTGGGATGCGGTGAGCGGGGGTCCTTGCACAAAGGGCATGTGGCACTCTGAGCCGGTGACGGATTGGGCTGGGTCGGACGGGTCACGCGGTGACGACGCGGGTGCGGAGGCCACCGGGGTGACCCCGCCCCAGGTGCCGAGCCAGGGCGGGCGCGCGGCCTCCTCCGGCAGGCGGGCCGAGGAGAGCGTGCCGGCGCAGCGCGAGGGCAGTGTGCTGCCGCCCCGGAAGATGCCGCCCGGCGACGCCGAGCTGATCGAGCGGATGCGCGGGGGCGACGACTCCGCCTACGAGGAGCTGTACCGGCGGCACGCCGATGCCGTACGGCGGTACGCGCGCACCTGTTGCCGGGACGGGCACACCGCCGACGACCTCACCGCCGAGGTCTTCGCCCGGATGCTGCAGGCCGTGCGGGGCGGGGCCGGGCCCGAGCACGCCGTACGGGCCTATCTGCTCACTTCTGTACGACGCGTCGCCGCGAACTGGATCAAGTCCGCGCGGCGCGAGCAGCTCGTCGACGACTTCGCCGTCTTCACCCAGCAGGCCTCACGGTCGTCCGAGGTGTCCGACGACGCCGCGTCCATCGGCTCCTTCGGAGCGGGCCTGGACCTGGGCGCCGACGTGCGCGCCATGCACGAGGCCGAGCAGTCCATGGCGATGCAGGCCTTCCGTTCGCTGCCCGAGCGCTGGCAGGCCGTGCTGTGGCACACCGAGGTGGAGGACGAGTCCCCGAGCGACGTGGCCGTGCTGTTCGGGCTGGACGCCAACGGCACCCGGGTGCTCGCCAGCCGCGCGCGCGAGGGGCTCAAGCAGGCCTACCTCCAGGCCCATGTCAGCGCCTCCCTCGCCGGTGACGAGGAGTGCGCCCGGTACGCCGACCAGCTCGGCAGCTACGCCCGCCGCAAGCTGCGCATCCGTGCCGAGCGGGGCCTGCGCAAGCATCTGGAGGAGTGCGCCAAGTGCCGGCTGGCCGCCGCGCAGATCGAAGAGGTCGCCAGCGGTATCCCCGGTGTCGTGCCGGTCGCGGTCATCGGCTGGTTCGGGGCCGCCGGGTACGCCAAGGCGCTCGGCATCATCGCCGGCAGCGCGGGGGCCGGGGCCGTCGGTGCGGCGGCCGCGGCCACGGCCACGGGGTCGTCCGGGGCGAGCGGCGCGGGGGGTGCCGCGGCGGCGGAGGGGTTCGCGGCGCCGGTGAAGGCAGGGATCGCGGCCGGTGTCGTCGCGGTGGCCGCCGCCGCGGTGGCGTTCGCCCTGATCAACGACAGCCATCCGCCGACCAGGGAGATCGCCAAGCCGGCCCCGTCCGCACCGGCCGTACAGCCTCCGGCACCGCGGCCGACCCCGTCGAAGCGCCAGTCGACCCCGCCGCCGGTGGTGCCCGCCGTCGAGCCGGCCCCGGTCCCGACCCCGACGCCCACCCCCACTCCGAAACCCACCCCCACGCCGGCCCCCAAGCCCACGCCGACGCCGACCCCTTCGCCGCAGCCGACCCCTTCGCCGAAGCCGACGCCGACCCCCACCCCGACGCCCACTCCGCCGCCGGCGCTCACCGTCTACCAGGTGAGCGAGCTGAACTACGACGTCGACGGCGACGGCACCAAGCCCGAGATCCAGCTCGGCGCGAGCAGCTGGGTGTGGCAGCGCTACGGCATGTCGATCGACGGCAAGGAGTACGCGCACGGGGTGACCGTGCACGGCGAGTCCTCCGTCACGATCGCCCTGAACCGTCAGTGCGTCGCCTTCGACGCGCAGGCCGGGGTGGACGACATGACGCTCGGCCTCGGCAAGGTGTCGTTCTCCGTCTACGCCGACGGGGTACGGCTGTGGCGGTCGAGGATGGTCAAGGGACACGACCGGGCCGTCCCCGTCCATGTCGACCTGACCGGGCGCAAGACCGTACGGCTCGTGGTGGAGCCGCACAGCAACGCCTTCGACGAGGCCGCTCTCGCGGACTGGGCGGAGTCCCGGTTCACCTGCCGGTAGCCGTCTCCCGGGCCTCCAGCTCGCGCAGTACCTCGGCCACGCCGAGGGACGCGCCTCGCGCGCGCTCGGCCGCGTAACGGCCGTCCGGCAGGGCCGCGCGGGCGTCCGCGTGCACGCGGGCGGCCTGGTCGCGCTCCGGTTGGGAGCGGGGGTTGCCGTCGCGCCAGCAGTCCGCGGCGGCGTACAGCCGGATCGCGCACGCCAGGTCACCGCTCCGGGCCAGAAGCCAGGCCGCGGTGTCCACCAGCCCCGCCGTGATCGA
This sequence comes from Streptomyces camelliae, assembly GCF_027625935.1. Lineage (NCBI taxonomy): Bacteria > Bacillati > Actinomycetota > Actinomycetes > Kitasatosporales > Streptomycetaceae > Streptomyces > Streptomyces camelliae. The sequence continues at coordinate 4,891,126 of NZ_CP115300.1, read as the reverse complement.
CTCGGCGCACCGCTGGGCCACGGCCTCGCGCAGCGCCTCGGCGAGGATCGGCAGCCCGCGCGCGGGACCCGACTCGTCGGCGACGACGAGCGCCTCGACCATCCGCAGAACCGCCCCGAACTGCGGGGGCGGGGTCCCGCCGCGCGCCACCGCGCGGGTCTCCTCGTACAGCTCGCGGGCGCGGGCCGTCCGCCCCTCCTGCACGGCGATCTGGGCGCGCATCAGCAGCACGAAGGCGGCCGCCTCGTGCACCGCGTACCGCTCGGCGGCCACCCCCACCTCGTCCAGGGCGGCCAGCGCGGAGACCGGATCGCCGGAGCGGTAGGCGATCTCGGCGAGCCGCGCCATCAGGAACGGCGACTCGGCATAGGCGCCGACCTCGTAGGCGAGGCGCAGCGCCTCCTCGTACTCGCCGCCGGCGTCCTCGAAGCGGCCGCGTGCCATGGCCGCCTCGCCGGCCGCGCTGCACACCTGCGCCCGCATCCAGCGGTCCCCGACGCGCCGGCTGAGCGTGCGCAGCTCGGCCAGGTCCTCGTCCACGCCCCGCAGGTTGCCCGGGGAGTCGACGACCACGTGCGTGCGGTACATCAGGGCGACCCCGACCTCCCAGTCGCCGCCGTATCTGCGGCAGTTGGCGACGGCTGCGGCCATGTCGGGGCCGATGTCCGACGAGCCGTCCAGATACCAGGCGGTCAGCGGCCAGACGATGCCCGGGAGCCGGGCCGCCTGGGGGCCGCCGTGCTCGTATGCGGCCCGCACGCGCGCGATGTACTGCGGGGCCCGGGAGTCGGCGGAGAGGTGATCGGCGCTCGACTCGGAGGTCAGGAACAGGTCGAGCATCCGCAGGTCCATCCGCAGCTCCCGCAGCGGATGCCCGGCCTCGCCGACCGGGGAGGCGAGGAAGGCCCCGATCGGATCGGCCTCCTCGACCAGTGCCGCCAGACCGCCGCCGGTGCGCAGGCTGTCCGGCATGCCGGACGCGGGCAGGCTGTCCAGGGCCACGCCCAGGCGCAGGACCAGGCGGACCCAGGCGACCGCCTCCTGGCGGTGGTTGCGCAGCCACCAGAACCAGCCGATGGCGAGGACGATCGCGCCCGCCTCCGCCTCGTCGCCGGCGCGCACCGCGCGGTCCAGTGCCGCCCGGATGTTGTCCAGTTCGGACTCCAGCCGGGAGATCCACGGCAGTTGGGCCGCGGACCGCAGCAGCGGCTCGGCCTCCTCGACCAGCGCCCGCACCCACGCGCGGTGCCGGCGCTCCGCCGCGGCGCGCAGTCCGGGAACCTCGGCCGCGCGCTCGCCGGCGTACTCGTGGATGGTCTCCAGCATGCGGTAGCGCATGCCCCCGGTGGGGTCCGGGGCGGAGACCACGAGGGACTTGTCGACCAGGGCGCCGATCAGGTCGGCCGCCGGGCCGGTGCACACGGCCTCGGCCGCTGCGAGGTCCCAGCCGCCGGCGAACACGGACACCTCGCACAGCACGGTGCGCTCGCGCTCGTCCAGCAGGTCCCAGGACCAGTCGACGACCGCGCGCAGGGTCTGCTGGCGGGGCAGGACCGTGCGGCTTCCGGAGGTGAGCAGGCGGAAGCGGTCGTCGAGCCGGTCGGCGATCTGCCGTGGGGTCAGCAGCCTGAGCCGGGCCGCGGCCAGCTCGATGGCGAGCGGCAGCCCGTCCAGGCGGCGGCAGATCTCCGCCACGGCCTCGGTGTCGGCGAGCGCCGCGCCGGCGTCGGGACGGACGGCCTTCGCGCGCTCGGCGAAGAGGCGGTGCGCCTGCTCCGGGACGAGGGGCTCGACCGGGCGTACCGACTCACCGGGGACGCCCAGAGGTTCACGGCTGGTCGCGAGGATCGTGAGCCCGGGGCAGCGGGTGAGGAGGGTCTCGGCGAGGTCGGCTGCCGCGCCGATGACATGCTCGCAGTTGTCAAGGATCAGGAGTTGGCTGCGCGGGGCGCAGTACTCGATCAGCAGGGCGACAGGGTCGGCCTGCGGGGTCGCCAGTTCGTTGGTCAGCAGCACGGTCTCGCGCAGACCGAGGGCGCTGACCACCGCGCCGGGCACCGCCTCGGGGTGGTCGAGCGGGGCCAGCTCGACCAGCCATGCCTGCGGCAGCCCTGCGGCGGCTTCCTCGGCGAGGCGGGTCTTTCCCGAACCGCCCGGTCCGGTGAGCGTGACCAGGCGGGCCCTGTGCATGTCGGAACGAATGGCTTCGAGCTCCGGTTCCCGCCCGACGAAACTCGTCAGCCGGGGCCGGAGGTTGCCGGTGCGCTCGGGGGGTTGGGCGGGGGCGGGGGTGAGCCTCGGCGGGCGCGGTTCCCGCTGTGTGAGCAACGACGCGTGCAGGTCCTGGAGTTCCGGTCCCGGGTCGGTGCCGAGGGTGTCGGCGAGGGCGCGGCGGGCTGACTCGTAGGCGGCGAGGGCGTCGGCGGGGCGGCCGCTGTCGCGCAGGGCGCGGATGAGGAGGGCGTGCAGGGGCTCGTCCAGCGGCTGGGCCGTGGTGAGTTCCCTCAGCTCCGGTACGAGGTCCTGGGCGCAGCCGAGGTCGAGCGCGGCGGCGGCCCGCGCGCGCGTCGCCTCCAGGCGCAGGGCCTCCGGGCGGGTGGCCGCGGTGCGGTCGGGGAGGTCGGCGAGGGCGGGGCCGTGCCAGAGGGCGAGGGCTTCGGTGAGAGTGCGGTGGGCGGTGGCCGGGTCGCCGGCGGCGAGGGCCTTGGTGCCGGTGTGGGCGAGGCGCTCGAAGACGTACAGGTCGATGTCGTCCTCGGTCGCTTCGAGCCGGTAGCCGCCCGGGGTGGAGGCGATGGTGTGGCGGCCGAGGGTACGGCGGAGACGGCCGACGAGGGCCTGGAGGGCGGCGGGGGCGTCCTGGGGCGGGTCGTCCGCCCAGATCTCGTCGATCAGGGTCTCGGGGGTGGTGGTGCGGGCGGGGCGGAGGGCGAGGGCGGTGAGGAGCGTGCGGAGGCGCCGGCCGCCGAGGGGTACGGGGGTGCCCTGGTCGTCTTCTGCTTGGGTTACGCCCAGGATTCTGTACCGCATCTGGTTATTGTCGCGGGGGGCTCAGGGCGGGGCGACGGGGTTTGGCTCAGCTGTGGCCATCGGCACCCGGTACGCGTGATCAGGCGCCCGAGGCCAAAGCTCCCCTTCTCGGCTGGATGCCGGAAGGCACCGCACGCGCGCGTGCCGGGGTTCCCGTCCAGCACGTTCCGCGGCGGGCGAGCAGGCGGTGGAGCCAGAGTTCCAGGGAGATCAGGTCGGCCAGGCCGTCCAGGGGGAGGGGTTCGCCTGCCGCTGCCGCGCGGAGGGCCTTGCGGACCACACGGGCCTCCACCAGGCCCGCGTCGGCGAGCAGCGGGGTGGTGAAGAGGTCCAGCAGGGGGTCGGCCGCTCCGCGCAGGCCCGCGCGTGTGGCCGCGGCCGAGGAGGCGTGGGACGGGGCGCCCCAGCCGGCGGGGAGGCCGGTGACACCGGCGCCCTCCAGGACCGTACGGAGGATGGCCGCGCGGGCGCCTGGCTGGACGCGCAGGGCCTCGGGGAGGGCGCGGCAGGCTCGGACGACCTGGTTGTCGAGGAAGGGCGCGTGCAGGCGCTGGGAGCGGATCTCGGCGGCCTGTTCCAGGACGCGCAGGTCGGCGGCGCTGCGGGCGAGCGCGGCACGCGCGCGGTGTTCGCCGGGGCGCTGGGCGCCGGTGCCGGAGCGGTCCGCCTCCGCCTGGAGCAGAACCGATACTTCGGCCAGTGCCTCCCCCGTCAGCCAGCGGGCGGCCGGCCCGGGTCTGGCCCAGGTCAGCGCGGCCAGGGACGCGCCGACCGCCCCCTTGGGCTCGTCGAAACGGCGCCGCATCAGCCGCTCGGCCAGCTCCTCCAGGCCGGTCCGGTAGGGCGTGCGGGCGAGGCGCCGGGCCGCGCCGTACACGCGCGCGGGGACCATCACCGAGCCGTCAGCCTTGGCGAGGGCGGCGACCGGACGGACCAGATGGCGGCGTTTGCGGTCCATGAGGAGGTCGGCGAGGCGGGCGGGGTGGGCGTCGAGGACCTGGCGGGCGCCGTGCCCGGTGAAGTGGTCGGCGCTGCCGGAGGCGAGGCGGGCGCGGTGCCGGGCGGCCGTGACCAGGGAGGGGCCCGGTTCGTCGGTGAGGGGGCCGTCGAGGTCGGCGTACGGCAGGGTCTCCTCGGCGCCGGTGACGACCACGTGGTGCAGGCGGGGGTTGGCGGCCAGGGCTCCCGCGCGTTCGAGTTCGGCCTCGCGGCCGCCCACGGCCAGGTCGTTGAAGGTGACGGCGAGGAGCCGTTCGCCCGCGCCCGTGCGGTGGCCGAGCAGCGTGCCGGGGCGGCCGGGCAGTCCGGCGGCCAGCAGGGCGAGGGTGCCGGAGGCGGGCCCGCCGGAGAGGTCGGCGCCGATGCCCGGCGCGGGCATCCCGCGCCGGGCCCGCCGCTCGGCCGGGCCCATGCCGGGCACCGGCCCGGGGTCGAGGTCGGGTACGTGCCGGGGTGCCGACAGGCGCGCGCGTACCGCTTCCACGAGGGCGTCCCGTACGGCGTCCACGGCGTGGTCGGGGTCGGCGGCGGGCGCGGCCACCGCGAGGGAGGCGACGGGCTCGTACCCGGCGATCTCGCGCGCTCCGGCGCGCAGCACGAGCGCGTGCCCCGGCGGAACCCGGCGTACGCCCTCGTACGGGGTGGTGTCGCGCAGCGCGGCGGGTACGTCGGGGGCGGCGAGCAGGGCGGCGAGGTGGCCGAAGTCGAGGTTGGCCTCGATGAGGTCGGCGAGGGGCAGCGCGGCGGTGGCGTAGGCGGTGCCGCCGGCCCAGGGGGTGTGGAAGACCGGGCGGGCGCCCGCGAGGTCGCCGCAGACGGTGATGCGCCGGCCGACCTGGACGACGGCCGTGTAGCTGCCGGGCCAGGCGGTCAGATGGCGCAGTGCGCCCCCGCGCGCGGTGAACAGCGCACGCCGCAGTTCCTCGTCGGAGGCGCCGCAGATACCGAGGACGGCGATGCGGTTGTCCGCGTCGGCCTTGACCACGCGCACCTCGTCCGGGCGCCAGTCGCCGACGGCCCACAGCGGGTCGGGGTCGCCCCACAGGAGCTGGGAGCCGACGGGGTGCAGGGTCTCGCCGTCGTCACCGGTGGCGCCCGCGGAGCCGATCCCGGCGACGCGCGGGGCGGTGCTGCTCCAACCCACCAACCACCGCATCGACGCCTCCACAGGCTGTGGACAACCAGTGCACCGCAGGAACCGGTCCCCATGCTGCCATGAAGGACGCGCTGTGGAGGGGCGGCGGCACCGGCTTCGATCGAGGGAAACGCGCGTGGAGTTCGAGCGGGGTCCGCGGAAGGGGCGAGAACCGGGGGTGATGAGTTCTGGTCGAATGCGCCCCCTGTACGCTCCCCCAAAACGCCCTTCGCGCCCTCAAGTTGCATGGTCGGAACGGATGTACGCCGCCACGGGCTGGGTCGATTTTCAGCCAAATACACAGAGCGAAGGCGGAATTGAGCACGCTCCGTACAGGCCTGCGGAGCGCGCGGCGGCGCGGACACGCGCACAGTCCGGGAGGCGGGCATCGCCTCCCGGACCGGTCCGCCACCCGCGGGGATGAAGGTGGCGGTGTCCCCCAGCCCACTGGATCCAGTACAGCGGGCCGACCCACGCAAGAGCCATGGAACCGCTCCCCCGATGGCCGGAGAAGAGCGCACGGACGGGCGCACGGCCACACGCACGGGGGCACGCGGCGACGGGCCGTGCACGGTGCGTACAGGACCGTACTTCCGTACGGACCACAATCCCGCCATCCGGAACAATGCCCCTTAACGCTTGGGATGCGGCGAACTACGCTGGGTTTACGAATGCCGCGTGGTTATGCCAGCGCGGCAGCCGTCTGTGTCGAGGGGTGGCGCATGTCCAGGGAGCAACGCGGGCCGAACGAAAAGCTCGGCGCCGTTCTCGCCCTCGCGGGAATCAGCAACGCAGGACTCGCACGGCGCGTCAACGACCTTGGCGCCCAACGCGGGTTGACTCTTCGCTACGACAAGACGTCGGTGGCGCGCTGGGTGTCGAAAGGCATGGTGCCGCAGGGTGCCGCGCCGCACCTCATCGCCGCCGCGATCGGCCAGAAGCTCGGCCGCCCGGTGCCGCTCCACGAGATCGGCCTGGCGGACGCGGATCCCGCGCCCGAAGTGGGCCTCGCCTTCCCCAGAGACGTCGGACAGGCGGTGAAGTCGGCGACGGAGCTGTACCGTCTCGACCTCGCCGGACGCCGGGCCGGCTCCGGCGGCATCTGGCAGTCGCTCGCCGGATCGTTCGCGGTGAGCGCATACGCAACGCCTGCCTCACGGTGGCTGATAACCCCCGCCGACAGCTCGGTCGCGCGCGAGGCCGGCTCCGCCGAAGGCTCCGGGGCACCGATCAAAGTCGGCCACAGCGATGTGCAGAAGCTGCGGGAGGCCGCCGAGGACGCCCGGCGCTGGGACTCCAAGTACGGGGGCGGGGACTGGCGTTCGTCGATGGTCCCGGAGTGCCTGCGGGTGGAGGCGGCACCGCTGCTGCTCGGCTGCTACTCCGACGAAGTGGGCCGCGCCCTGTTCGGGGCGTCCGCCGAACTGACCCGGCTCGCCGGGTGGATGGCCTTCGACACGGGCCAGCAGGAGGCGGCGCAGCGGTACTACATCCAGGCGCTGCGGCTCGCGCGCGCGGCGGCGGACGTCCCGCTGGGGGGCTACGTGCTCGCGTCCATGTCGCTGCAGGCGACGTACCGGGGATTCGGGGACGAGGGCGTCGACCTGGCGCAGGCCGCCCTGGAGCGCAACCGGGGGCTGGCCACCGCGCGGACGATGAGTTTCTTCCGGCTGGTCGAGGCACGGGCCCACGCGCGCGCGGGAGACGCACAGGCGGCGGGCGCGGCGCTGAAGGCGGCCGAGGGATGGCTGGAGCGGTCCCGGGAGGGGGACAACGATCCGACGTGGCTTGGTTTTTATGGGTATGACCGGTTCGCGGCAGATGCGGCCGAGTGCTATCGGGATCTGAAGGCGCCCCGGCAGGTACGGAGGTTCACGGAACAGGCCCTGTCGAAGCCGACGGAGGAGTTCGTGCGGTCGCACGGGCTGCGGCTGGTCGTCTCCGCCGTCGCCGAGCTGGAGTCCGGGAATCTCGACGCGGCCTGCGAGCAGGGGGTGCGGGCCGTGGAGGTGGCCGGGCGGATCTCCTCGGCCCGGACCACCGAGTACGTGAAGGATCTGCTGCACCGGCTGGAGCCGTACGGGGACGAGCCCCGGGTGGTGGAGCTGCGGGAGCGGGCCCGGCCGCTGCTGATGGCCCCCGCCTGAGCCGCGAACACCGGACGCCCGGCGCGTTTGAAGGCGTTGTCAGTGGCGCAGTGCACTATCGAGGTGGGAGGTGGTGCAGGTGCCGGTCGGTGCGTACGACTGTGATGTGCTCGTGGTCGGCGGGGGGATCGTCGGGCTGTCGACGGCGTATGCGATCACGCGCGCCGCGCCGGGGACGCGCGTGACCGTGCTGGAGAAGGAGCCGGGCCCGGCCCGGCACCAGACGGGGCGCAACAGCGGGGTGATCCACAGCGGGATCTACTACCGTCCGGGCTCGCTCAAGGCGCGGTACGCGGTGCGGGGCGCGGCCGAGATGGTGAAGTTCTGCGCCGAGTACGGCATCGCGCACGCCGTCACCGGCAAGCTGATCGTCGCCACCGAGCGCGAGGAGCTGCCCCGGCTGCACGCGCTCGTGCAGCGCGGCCGGGAGAACGGGATTCCCGTCCGGGAGCTGGGCGCCGCGCAGATCGGTGAGTACGAGCCGGAGGTGCGCGGGCTCGCCGCCATACACGTCGGTACGACGGGTGTGTGCGACTTCGTGGGGGTCGCCCGGCAGCTGGCGCGGGCCTCGGGGGCCGAGATCCGGTACGGGGCGCGGGTCGTCCGGGTCGACCGGCGCCCCGAGCTCGGGGTCGCCGTGCTGACCTCGGGCGGGGAGATCGTGCGGGCGCGCGTGCTGGTGAACTGCGCCGGGCTGTACTGCGACGAGGTGGCCCGGCTGACCGGGGACGAGCCCGGGGTGCGGATCGTGCCGTTCCGCGGGGAGTACTACGAGCTGGCGCGGCCGGAGCTGGTGCGGGGGCTGGTGTATCCGGTGCCGGATCCCGCCTTCCCGTTCCTCGGTGTGCATCTCACGCGCGGGATCGACGGAGGCGTGCACATCGGGCCGAACGCGGTGCCGGCGATGGCCCGGGAGGGGTACGGCTGGAGGGTCGTACGGCCCCGGGAGCTGGCCGGGACCCTGACGTGGCCGGGGTCGTGGGCGATCGCCCGGCAGCACTGGAGATACGGCGCGGGTGAGCTGCACCGCTCGCTGTCGAAGGGGGCGTTCCTGGAGGCGGTGCGCAGGCTGCTGCCCGGGGTGGAGTCGGACGACCTGGTACGGGCCCCTGCCGGGGTGCGGGCGCAGGCGGTACTGCGGGACGGGACGCTGGTGGACGACTTCCTCATCCGGGAGGGAGAGCGGGCCGTGCACGTACTGAACGCACCCTCGCCCGCGGCGACGGCTTCGCTGCCGATCGGGCGGGAAGTCGGGCGCCGGGTTCTTGATCTGCTCGGCCGGCTGTAGCGCTCGGTCTGTCCGGTGGTGGTGGGCCGTAAAATTGGTCGCACTGTGGCTGACTCCCTCAATACCCCCGATGTCCCCGCCCCGGCGGCGCCCCACGCACCCGGTGTGTCCATCCGGCACACCCGGGCCAAGGGGGAGCCGCGGTTTCCGGACGGGCCCAAGGCCGATCCCGCCGGGTCGCACTTCGAGCGGCGGATCCGGAGTTTTCAGCCCCGGCGCAGCCGGGTGACGGCGGGGCAGGCCGATGCGCTGCAGCGGCTGTGGCCCGTGTGGGGGCTCGACATCGACGGGCAGCGGGTCATCGACCTGCGTGAGCTGTTCGGGAACGACCGCCCCGTCGTGCTGGAGATCGGCTTCGGCATGGGGGAGGCCACCGCGCAGATGGCCGCCGGGGACCCGGACACCAATGTCCTCGCCGTCGACGTGCACACCCCGGGGCAGGGGAATCTGCTGGGCCTCGCCGACCGCGACGGACTGACGAACGTCCGGGTCGGCAACGGGGACGCGATCATCCTGCTCAGGGAGATGCTCGCACCCGACTCGCTGGACGGACTGCGGGTGTACTTCCCGGACCCCTGGCCCAAGAAGCGGCACCACAAGCGGCGGCTCATCCAGCCCGAGTTCCTGACGCTCGCCGCGATCCGGCTGAAGCCCGGCGCGCTGCTGCACTGCGCGACCGACTGGGAGCCGTACGCCGAGCAGATGCTCGACGTGCTCAGCGTGCATCCCGACTTCGAGAACACCCAGGCGGACGGCGGCTACGCACCGCGCCCCGAGTTCCGGCCGCTGACCCGTTTCGAGGGGCAGGGACTGGACAAGGGACATGTGGTGAACGACCTGCTGTTCCGGCGCGTATCGCATCCGTGATCACGCGTCGTCCAGCCGTGATCATGCGTAGTTCGGCACTGATCACGAATAGTTCAACCGTGATCGGCCGGCCGTCCGGCATTTCTTGATCAAGCCGGGCAGCCGGTCCGGTAATCCGCTCCAGCCCCTCGTCCCGCCACCGTTAGGGTCGATGCCGTGGCCACCAGTCCGATCAGTACTCCGTATCCGGCGTATCCCCCGCGTCCCGACGGCGCGGTGCTCCGCCATCCGCACTGGTGGCAGCGCGGCTGGGTGCGGTACGGGGCGCTGATCACGCTGCTGGCCCTGTCCGGGCTGGTGATCCTCGCGCTGGTGCGCCGGCAGACCGGTACCGAGGGGTTCCTGGTCGGGCTCGGGCTGGCCGTGCTGCCCGTGCCGTGGCTCATCGCCGCGTTCCGCTGGCTGGACCGGGTGGCGCCGGGCCCCTGGCGGAACCTGGTCTTCGCGTTCGCCTGGGGTGCCTGCGCGGCGGCACTGATAGCCATCGTCGCCAACAGCTTCGCGACCAGGTGGATAGCCACCGCGACCGCCGACCCGGCCAGTGCCGACACCCTCGGCGCCACCGTGATAGCGCCGATCGTCGAGGAGTCCGCCAAGGCCGCCGCCGTACTGCTCGTCTTCCTCTTCCGCAGACGTGACTTCACCGGGATCGTCGACGGGGTGGTGATCGCGGGCATCACCGCCACCGGGTTCGCGTTCACCGAGAACATCCTCTACCTCGGTACGGCCTTCGGGGCGGACCAGCTCTCCGGCGACAGCGGCATCGCCTCCGTCACCGCCGCCACCTTCTTCGTGCGCATCGTGATGTCGCCGTTCGCGCACCCCCTGTTCACCACCATGACCGGCCTCGGCTTCGGGCTCTCCGCGTTCGCGGCGCAGCGGCGGCGCGCACGCCGCGTGCTGCTGCCGGTCTGCGGGCTGCTGCTCGCGATGAGCATGCACGCCTTGTGGAACGGCTCCTCCACGTTCGGCGAGTTCGGGTTCTTCGCCGTCTACGGCTGCTTCATGGTGCCCGTGTTCGGGCTGCTGACCTGGCTGGCCGTCTGGACGCGGCAGCGGGAGCTGCGGACCGTGCGCGAGGAGCTGCCCGTGTATGTGTTGGCCGGGTGGCTGGGGCCGGCCGAGCCGTTCGCGCTGGGGTCGATGCGGGCGCGGCGGGCGGCGCGGGACTTCGCCCGGCACCACGGCGGGAAGCCGGCGGCGCGCGAGGTGGCGCGGTACGAGGCCACCGCCACGCAGCTCGCCCTGCTGCGGCGCCGGGGGCGCCAGGGGAAGGCCGGGGGCGACTTCGTCGTACGGGAGCGGGACTTGCTGGACGAGCTGTGGCGGCGCAGGGACGTGGCGCGGCCGGCTCTGGAGTACGCGGCGCGTGCGGCTGCTCCGGCTCCGGTGTACTGGGCTCAGCCGCAGTACGGATACGGATACGGGTACGGGTATCCGGCGGTGCCCTTCCCCACGCGCAACGCGCAGAACACGCCCAGCGCGCACGACGCGTACAACCCGTACCGGTCGTAGACCTTCGGGCCGCGGTGGGTCCGGCACCGCCGGACGGGCATCAGGCCGACGCCGCGGTCAGCTGCGCGACCTCCTCCTCCGTCAGCCTCAGGTCCGCCACGCCCAGCAGCGCGGGGAGCTGGTCGACCGTGCGGGCCGAGGCGATCGGGGCCGTGACCGTCGGCTGGGCCGCGAGCCAGGCCAGGGCGACCGTGGCGACGGGGGCCTCGTGGGCGGCGGCGATCTCGTCCAGGGCGGCGAGGACCTTCTGGCCGCGCTCGGACTCGGCGTGCTTCTGGGCCCCTTCGGCGCGGGCGCTGTCGACCTTGGTACCGGGGCGGTACTTGCCGGTCAGGAAGCCCGAGGCGAGGGAGAAGTACGGCACCGCGGAGAGGTTCTCCTTGGCGGCCAGGTCCTGCAGCTCGCCCTCGTAGGTGTCGCGGGAGACGAGGTTGTAGTGCGGCTGGAGGGCGACGTAGCGGGCCAGGCCCTCGCGGTCGGAGAAGTCGAGGGAGGCCTGAAGGCGCTCGGCGCTGATGTTGGAGGCGGCGATGTGCCGGACCTTGCCCGCCTTCACGAGCTCGTCGAGGGCGCCGATGATCTCCTCGACCGGGACCTCGGGCTTGTCGAAGTGGGTGTAGTAGAGGTCGATGTAGTCGGTGCCCAGGCGGCTCAGGGAGGCGTCGGCGGCGGCCTTGATGTTGGCGGCGGACAGGCCCTGGAACTGCGGGTGCTGGCTGACCTTGGTGGCGATGACGACGTCGGAGCGGTTGCCGCGGGCCTTGACCCACTTGCCGATGATCGTCTCGGACTCGCCGCCCTGGTTGCCCTCGACCCAGGCGGAGTAGGAGTCGGCGGTGTCGATGAAGTTGCCGCCCGCCGCCGCGTAGGCGTCGAGGACGGCGAAGGAGGTCTCCTCGTCGGCGGTCCAGCCGAAGACGTTCCCGCCCAGGGAGAGGGGGAAGACCTGGAGGTCGGAGGAACCGAGTGTGCGCAAGGAAGTCATGCTCTGCATCAACACCGGCGGAGGATGATCGCATTCCACCGCCGGCGCCGAGTTCACACGAATGCCATGGTCCGGTTCAGGGGTTGAGGCCCTTGTCGCGCAGCCACGGCGCCGGGTCGATGGCGGTGGCCTGGCCGTTCGGGTGGACCTCCAGGTGCAGGTGCGGGCCGGTGACGTTGCCGGTGGCGCCGACCCGGCCGATGACGTCGCCGGTGGAGACCTTCTGGCCGACCGAGACGTTGATCGAGGACTGGTGGCAGAACCACAGCTCGGTGCCGTCGTCCAGGGTCAGGATGGTGCGGTAGCCGTAGGCGCCGGCCCAGCCGGCCTCGGTGATCGTGCCGCCGTGGACGGCCTTGATCAGGGTGCCGGTGGGGGCGGCGAAGTCGAGGCCGGTGTGGTAGCCGGAGGACCACATCGCGCCGGGCTGACCGAAGGTGCCGGTGATCGTGTACGACACGACGGGCAGCGTGTACTGCTTGGCCAGCTCGGCCAGCCGCGCGGCCTCGGCCACCTGCTTCGCGTCGGCCACCGCCTTGTCCTTGGCGGCGGCGGCCTGGGCGGCAGCGTCCTTCTCCGCCTTGGCGGCCGCGTCGGCGGTCTGCTTCTCGGTGGCGGCGAGCGCGGCGGCGGTGGCCTTGCTGTCGGCCTTGCTCTGCTGCTGCTCGGCCTGGGCCATGATGCGGTTGCGCAGGGCCTCGCCGGCGCCGCCGCTCTTGGTGCTGTCGGCGCTCACGCCGACGCCCGAGAGCCCGGTGCCGGTGGCCTTCGGCGCCGAGGAGGAGCCGCCGCCCTCGAAGAGGTGGGTGACGGAGTCGGGCAGGGAGATGGAGACCGGGGACTTGCCGGTGTGGGCGCTGGCCATGCCGCCCGCGCCGACCGCGGCCATGACGCCGACGCCGAGGACGGTGGAGCTGCGGGCGAAGCCGCCGCGCTGCTTGGCGACGCGGTGCCGGCCCCGGACCCGGTCGACGGAGTCCTCGGTGGGGTTCCACTCCTCCCAGGGGCCCTCGTCGGCGCGGTAGGAGCCGTAGCCGAAGCTCTCGGACTCGTCGGACGCCGGTATGAACGGGGCTTCGGGGGCAGGCCGGTTGGACGCCACGCGGGCGTACTCCTTTCCTTCCGTCGCCTACCGGGTTAGCTGACGGGTTCGGAGCGGGAAGGTCTCCTACGCGCGTATACCGACCGGTGTACGCGTGATTCACCCCAGGGTGGTGGTTCCCCGGCTCCCTTGCGGGATTCGGCGCGTGCGCACGGAGCCGCCTCTTGTGGCGGCTGGGACGACCGCGCTGCGTTATCGAACGTTAATAGACCTGCGAGTCACTTTCCAAGCCGTTCGACTTGATCATTAACGCTTTCCGGACCGGACTTACCCCGTGATTCCACGGCAAACCGGGCGAGTTGACCGCCATTCAGGAGTCTCGGCGTTTTTGATGGTGTCTCAGATGTTATGCGGACGGCGGTCGTCCGGTCACCGTGGGTGAGAGCCCGGGATGCCGTACGGCAAGCAGCGCCATGTCGTCCGTCATCCCGCCGGAGTGCCGGCGCACCTCGTCGGCGAGCGTCCCGAGCAGCGCCGCGGGACCGGGATAGGCCCGCCCGGCGAGCCGCCGTTCGGGGTCGTAGAACCGGCCGAGGGCGTCCCGGGCCTCGGACAGCCCGTCGGTGTACAGCAGCAGGGTCGCCCCGTCCGGGAAGCGCTCCTCCATGACCTCGTCGGGCCATATTCCGAGGTCGCCCATGCCGAGCGGCAGCGCGGGCTCGGGGGCGGCCAGGGTGCGCAGGGTGCCGTCGGCGTACAGCAGCAGCGGGGGCGGATGGCCGCGGCTGAGGACCCGTACCAGCCCGTCGCCGTGCGGGAGTTCGGCGAGGACGGCGGTGGTGAAGCCCTCGAAGGCGTCGACGGCCTCGCGCCGGGTGCCCTCGCGGGCCAGCGCCCGCTCCAACCGCTGCGCCACCGCCTCCAGCGTGTCCTCCCGCTCGGCGGCCTCCCGGAACGCGCCGATCACCACGGCGACGGCGGCGACCGCACCCATGCCCTTGCCGCGCACGTCCCCGACGATCAGCCGGACGCCGTACGGGCTGTCCTGCACCGCGTACAGGTCGCCGCCGATGAACGCGTCCTGCCGGGCCGCCTCGTAGCAGGCGGCGATCTCGAAGCCGCCGATCCGCGCGGCGGGCTCCGGCAGTACGGCCCGCTGGGCGGCCTCGGCGATCTCCCGGGCGGAGGCGAGCCGCCGGTCACCGAGCCGGACGACCCGGTTGATGGCGACGGCCAGCAGAGCGACCGAGGCCACGGTGACGACGTCCGTGACGACACCCGCGGCCGAGTGCTCGCCGCCCCGGGAGCGCACCGCGTACATCGCGACGACGGCCGCGGCACCGGTCAGCACGGTGGTGCGCAGCGAGGACAGGGGCGCGGCGATCAGCGGGGCGGCCGTGAAGAACGGTACGGCGGTGAACTCCCTCGGGGTGAGCAGGCCGTACAGCACCCCGCCGGCGATCAGCAGCGCGGGCAGGGCGCGGGCCAGTGAGCGGGGGGTGAGGCGGCGCGGGCGCGGCGGCGCGGTCTCGTCGCCGAGGCCCGGGTCGGGCACGGGGTCACCGGGCAGCCGTCCCCCCGCCCAGGCATACGTCCGCTCCTCCTCCACCTCTCCAGGGCCCACCGCTCGTCTCCCACGTGTCCGACGTACGGTCCAGACTGGCCGCCCCGGGCCGTCCGGGCGACCTCGGCTGACCCGAGCGGATGACACCGCGCGACGCCTCCGCGATCAACCGGTGTGCGAACAGTCCTGCACATGGGGTACTCTGGAGTCACAACGACGCGGGGTGGAGCAGCTCGGTAGCTCGCTGGGCTCATAACCCAGAGGTCGCAGGTTCAAATCCTGTCCCCGCTACTGAAGGCTCAGGGCCCGGAATCCAGTGGATTCCGGGCCCTGAGTGTTATCCGGCCAAGTGCCGGTTCGGCGCCTTCGCCTGCTCCTCGTACTCCGGCAGTACGACCACTTCGGCGCCCGCCGTCACCAGCACCCCGCTCCCGTCCGCGGCTTCCACGAAAGTGTCCGGCTCACGCCAGGCCGTCACCACCCGCCGCACCCCCGCCCGCAGGATCAGCTCGGCGCACGGCGCGGGCCGGGACGCGCGCCGGGCACAGGGCTCCAGGCTGCTGTACACCGTGGCGCCGGCCAGCCGGGGGTCGGCCGGGGCGATCTTGGCCAGCGCGGCCTCCTCCGCGTGGACCACGGGGTCGTCGCCCTCGCGCGAGTGGCCGCGCGCCAGCTCCGTGCCGTCGGCCGCGACCACCACCGCGCCGACGCTGAACGCCGTCTCGGAGGGCGGGCACAGGGCGGCGAGTTCGCAGGCGGTGCGCAGCCAGTGGCGGTCGGCGGCGGAGGGGACGGGGCCGGTGCCGGGGGCGGTGGGCTCGTAGCGCATGAGGACGACGTCCTCGATACGGCGGGTCTCGACCAGGCGCAGGCGGCCGGCCTGGTAGGCCCCGGGGCCGAACAGCCTCGGCGCCGCCGGGTCGCCGACGAGGAGGGGCGCGAGGACCAGCTGGAGTTCGTCGGCGAGGCCCTGCTGGAGCAGCTGGGTGTGGACGGTGCCGCCGCCCTCGACCATCAGGCGCCGCACTCCGCGCACCACGCGCAGGTGCTCCAGCAGGGCCCGCCAGTCGAGGCCGGGGCCGAGCGGGACGACCTCGGCGGTGTCGCCGAGGAGGCGGGCGGCGCGCTCGGCGCCCGAGTCGGTCGTATAGACGATCTTCTCGCCGCCGGTGTGCCAGAACTGCGCGGCCGGGTCGAGGTCGCCGGAGGCGGTGACCGTCACCTTCAGCGGATACTCCGGCCTGCCCGCCGCGACGCGGGCCGCCCGGCGCTCGGCGGAGTTGACCAGCAGCCGCGGGTTGTCGGCGCGGATCGTGCCGGCGCCGACGAGGATGGCGTCGGACGCGGCCCGCACGGCGTCGACCCGGTCGAAGTCGGCCGGGCTGGACAGCAGCAGGCGCTCGGGGCCGGTGTCGTCCAGGTAGCCGTCGAGGGAGACGGCGGCGGACAGCAGTACATACGGGTACGACATCGGCGGGTCTCCCTGTGAACTGGGCCTCTTGGTTCAAGTTTGAAACAAACCTACACTGGCTGCATGACGACCCGCTGGCTCAGCCCCGAGGAGCAGCGCGCCTGGCGCGCCTACATCGCCGCGACCCACCTCCTGGAGGACGCGATCGACCGGCAGCTCCAGCACGAGGCCGGCATGCCCCACCTGTTCTACTCCGTGCTGGCCAATCTCTCCGAGGCGCCGGAGCGGCGGCTGCGCATGACCGATCTCGCCGAGTCGCTGAAGATCACGCGCAGTCGGCTCACCTATGCGGTGACCCGCCTTGAGCGGGACGGGCTGGTGCGGCGGGAGGACTGCCGCTGGGACAAGCGCAGCAGCATCGCCGTGCTGACGGACGAGGGGATGGCGGTGCTGGAGCAGGCGGCGCCCGGGCATGTGGAGACCGTGCGCGGCATCCTCTTCGACCGGCTCACGCCCGAGCAGGTGGGGCAGCTGGAGGAGATCTTCACCGGGGTCGCGCGGGGGCTGCAGGACGAGAACCCCGAGGCCGGGTCCGGGGCGGGGGATGTGCCGTGGCGGCGCCGGTCGTCGTGCTCGTCGTCCCGGCCGCCCGCACCCTGAGCCGGATCCCACGGAAACCAATTGCTTTAACTTTTAAGCAGGGGTAGGGTCTCCTCGTCTCACTGCTTCAAAACTGAAGCACCAGCCCGCCCCGGAGGGACCCGCATGTCCGACACCCCCGCCGCCACGCCGCGCTCCCGTGTCCGGGTACCGCTGCGCTTCCACGACGGCTACAGCGTCGACACCGAACTCGTCACCTTTCACGGCCTGGCCGACGGCCAGGAACACGTCGCCGTAGTCCTCGGCGATCCGGCCCCGGGCTCCGTCCCGCTGGTACGGCTGCACTCCGAGTGCCTCACCGGTGACGTCTTCGGCTCGGCCCGCTGCGACTGCGGCCCGCAGCTGCGCGAGGCCGTCGAGCGCATCGCCGAGCACGGCGGGGTGCTGCTCTACCTCCGCCAGGAGGGCCGCGGCATCGGCCTCTACAACAAGCTCGACGCGTACGCGCTGCAGGACCAGGGCCTCGACACCTACGAGGCGAACGCCGCGCTCGGCCTGCCGGAGGACGCCCGCGACTACACCGCCGCCGCGCAGATGCTCGCCGCCCTCGGCATCGGGGAGCTGGACCTGCTGTCCAACAACCCCGACAAGGCCGAGCAGTTGCGCACCCTGGGCCTCGCCGTCCGGGACCGGGTGCCGACCGGCGTCTTCACCACGGCCCACAACGTCCGCTACCTGCGCGCGAAGGTCCTCCAGACCCAGCACACGCTGCCGCTGGCGGAGCTGACGGACCTCGTGGAGCGCAACGCGGGCTGACGTCACGGCCGGCGACGGCCCGGAAGGCGCAGGGCCGGGAGGAGCGACAGGGACAGCAGGGCCGCGGCCACCGCGTAGGTGACGCGGAAGCCCGCCGGGTCCTGGCCCGCCGCGCCCAGGACCACCGAGAGCACCGCCGTGCCCACCGACGCCGCCAGCTGGGAGTTGATGCTGAGCGCGGTGCTCGCCGCCGGCATCCGGTCCACGGGCAGCTCCCGGGTCGCGGTCGTCATCGTCGGCATCAGCACCGTGCCGACACCGGCGCCCATCACCATGGCCGAGGCGACGAACCGCCAGGCCGCCACCCCGGGCACGCCCGCCTGCCAGGCCAGCAGCGCCATCCCGAGGGCGGCCAGCGCGACACCGGCCGGGATCAGCCGGCGCGGGGACACCTGGTCGACCCGGCGCGCCGCGAACTGCATCGCCGTACCGACGACGAGTCCCGTCGGAGCGCCCAGCAGCCCGGCGGCCGTCGCGCTCAGCCCCCGCTGCTGCTGCCAGTACAGCGGGCCGAGCAGCATCGAGCCGAAGTAACCGCAGGTGAACAGGGCGAGGGTGGTGACGCCCGCGGCGAAGGTACGGTCGCGCAGGAGCCGTAGGTCCAGCAGCGGTTCGCGCACGGTCAGCGCCCGGCGGACGAAGGCGGCCGTCAGGGCGGCTCCCGCGAGGGTGGGCAGCAGGGCGCCGGGGGCGGTGAAGTCGCCGCGTTCGCCGCCGCGCGCGAGGCCGTAGAGGAGCAGGGCGAGGCCCGGCGAGAGCATCAGCAGGCCGGGGACGTCCAGGCGGGCGGCGGCGCGCGTCCCCGCGTCCGGTGTGTCGCGCGGCAGCAGTCGTACCGCGAGTGCCAGGGCGAGCAGGCCCACCGGCAGGTTCACCAGGAAGATCCAGTGCCAGGACGCGGCGTCGACCAGCCAGCCGCCCAGCACCGGGCCGACCACCGGCCCGACCAGGATGGGCAGCCCGCCCACGGCCATCGCGCGGCCGAGCCGGCGCCGGTCGGCGACCCGCATCACCATCGTCATCCCGACCGGCTGGAGCAGCCCGCCGCCCAGCCCCTGCACCGCGCGGAAGGCGATGAGGCTGCCCGCGTCCCAGGCGCACGCGGCGAGCAGGGAGCCGAGCGTGAACAGGACCAGCGCGGTCATGTACGTGCGCCGGGCGCCGATCCGGGCCATCGCCCAGGCGGCGACCGGGATGACGGCGGCGAGCGCGAGCGTGTACGCGGTGGCGGTCCACTGGATGGTCTCCAGCGGGGCACCGAAGGACTCCGACAGCGAGCGCATCGCGACGTTCACGATCGTCATGTCGAGCACGGCCATCATCGAGCCGATGACGGTCACGGCGAGCGTGCGCCGCAGCACGGTGGCCGGGCCCGGTGGTACGAGGCCCGCCGGTGCCGCGACCCGGGTGGTGCCGCTCATCTCCGCCCCCCTCAGCCCGCGTACGGACGTTCGGCGCGGGCGGCCCGCAACGCCCGTCCCCACCAGGCGAGTTGGCCGAGCATGCCCTTGGCGGCGCCGGTGCAGACGTCGGCGTCGCGCGGGGTGCCGTCCGCGCCGAGGCCGGACCAGGGCCCGTGCAGGCTGACCGAGTCGCGCACGGTCGTCGCGTGCAACTCGGCGAAGACCAGCCGCAGTTGCTCGACCGCGCGCAGCCCGCCGCCGAGACCGCCGTACGACACGAAGCCGACCGGCTTGGCCTGCCACTGGGCGTGGTGCCAGTCGATGAAGTTCTTCAGGGACGCCGGGAAGCTGTGGTTGTACTCCGGCGTGACGACGACGAACGCGTCGGCGGCGGCGAGCCGCGGCGAGACGCCCGCCAGCACGGCGGCGGTCTCGGGGTCCGGCGCGCCGCCCCAGCCGGGCAGTACGAGCGGCAGGTCCACCTCGGCGAGGTCGATGACGTCGAGGTCGAGGCCGGGGTCGTCGGCGGCGGCCCCGAGGAACCAGTCCGCCACGGCCCGGCCCTGCCGGCCCTCCCGGACGCTGCCGACGACGACGGCGACGCGGAGCGGCTTGTCGTGGTGTTCGTTGCTGGTGACAGACACAGGTGTCCCCCAATTCTCCTGGCGGCCGGCCGCTCGGCGCGGCCTTCTGCCCAGCAAGGTACAACGGCCGTTGTAGAAATGACAACGCCCGTTGTAATTCAGCTAGAGTGGCTGGCACCACGGGAGGCAAGGAGGCGGGTGTGAGCGAAACGAACGCGTCCCGGATGGAACGGGCACAGCGCGAGGTCTCACCACGCAAGCTGGAGAAGCAGATCGCCATCGCGGGCGCGGCCTGCACGGTCTTCGGCCGCGAGGGCTACGCACGCGCCTCGGTCGACGCGCTCGCCGCCGAGGCCGGCGTCTCCACGCGCACGCTCTACAACCACTTCCCCGGCGGCAAGGCGCAGCTCTTCCAGACCGTGGTGACCTGGACGTCCAGCGAGGTCCGCGACGCCCAACTGGCCCGGCTGCACGCGGTGCTGGACCCGGAGCGGCCGCCGCACGCCGACGACCTGGAACGCGACCTGGTCGCGCTGGCCCGCGCGTTCGTGGGCCTGATGACCGACTACCCGAACCACTTCGCCCTGGTCCGGCACATCCACGCCGAGGCCGACCACGTACCGCCGGACGTCCTCAAGGCCTGGCACGAGGCCGGCCCGGAGCCGGTCGGCCGGGCGGTCGCCGAGGCGATGGCCCACCTCGCGGACGCCGGCCTGCTCGACCCGCACGGCGATGCGGCCATGACCGCCGCCCACTTCATGGCCCTGACCTCGCACACGATCGTCCAGTCCACCCACTACGGCGTCCTGCCCCTGCCCCCGGCGGAGACGGACCGTCTGGTCAGCGGCGGGGTGGCGGCATTCCTGCGGGCCTATGGACGGGCCTAGACACTGCGAGGTGCGTGGAGCTGGTCCAGGCCCGCGCGCAGGTCGCGGGCGAGCGTGGTGGCGTCGCCCGTCTTCCAGAAGTGCAGGTAGAACAGGCGCGGCTGCTCGTAGAGCAGGTGGTTGTGCAGCTCGATGACCGTCAGGCCGTGCGAGCGCAGGGCCTTGATCACGGGGTTGACCTGGTCGGCGGTCATGGTGAAGTCGCCGTTGACCGCCGCCCGGCCACCGCCGAGCGGCTGGAACATCAGCAGCGTCGAGGTCTCCATCAGGTACGGCAGCGTGATGCCGGCGCGGGTGTCGGTGACCGGCCGGGAGACCGGGACGTGGTACTGGAGCACGCCGTTCTCGTTGTCGCCCTTCGTGCCGATGATCCGGTCGAGCGCGCCGGTGTCGAGCGCGACGGGACGCTCGCCGACCGCTTTCTGGCCGAGCGGGATGTGGGTGGTGGCGAGAGCGGAGTGCACGGTGCGGGCGATGGCCACGGGGTCGCCCAGGGCCCAGTAGTGCATCCACCACAGCGGCGGGGTCTCGTCCTGGAGATGCTTGTGCAGCGCGGTGACCTCCACGCCGCCCCGCTGGAGGCGGTCGGCGACCGCACCCACCTCGCTGCCGGTGAGGGTGACTTCCCCGATCATCAGCGCCCGGCCGCCGCCGGCGGGATGGAAGGACGCCTCGGCGTTCAGTTCCATGGCCGGGTTCTCGGTCACCTGGGCATTGACCACGTGCAGGTCGGTGCGCAGCCACTCGGCGGTGTGCACGTCCTGGGCCTCGGTGGTCAGGGGCCGGCCGATCGCGCGGCCCACGGCGTTCCAGTCGGTGCCGCGCGCCTGGCCGGAGGCCGTACCCAGGGCGAGAGCGAGGATGGTGGCCAGGGCCACGGCACCTGCGGCGACGATCATGGCGGGGCGCCGGGACAGCTCTTGGTGAGCCATGCGTGCCTCCTGGTCGCGTCGACGGGTCACCTGAAGGCTGGTGTCACTCCTTCCCCAGGGCACCACGTACCGGCCCGCTCCGCGCGCCGAGCCCAGAATCCGCGCTCACCGACGATCCGGCTGCCACCGCCCTTTCGTCCGAGCCGGGCGGACCGCCTGCCGAACGAGTCAATGAAGACATCCACGGCAGACGGCCCACTCGTGGGGTACTCTGCCTGACCCCATACCTACGGGTATCCGCCGAACCGGCGCCCAAGCACGTTCCGCAGGCCACGAGAGCTCCCGCACACGCACGAGCCCGAAAACACGACAGCGCCCGAGCCGACCGAAGCCGACCCGGGCGCTGCGTAGCAGGTCAGAGGGGGTGATCCCTCCCCTGCAGCCGTAGGCCCTGTGGGACTCGAACCCACAACCAATGGATTAAAAGTCCTGGCCAAGGCTTGCCGGGTGGTTCCGGGTGCTGCCTCGGCGTCCGGTAACGCCTGGTCAGGGCACATCCGGAATGATCGCCAGTCTGTCCCATGTCGGCTCGTGCCGCACCGTCCGCTCACGCATCGCTCACGCAAAAGGGCCCGCTGACCAGTACGTTCAGTACCGATGTGAGCGCTGCTGCAGCGGCGACCACGGCCACCAGGTGAAGCCCCTCTCGATCGGCTACCGGAACCGTGCCTCGAAGCCAAAGCCCCGTCCGTCGCATCGATGGACGGAGCCTTCGGCCTGCACGTGGCCACAGTCGAGAGCCGACCTGCGCCAGCATCTGCCCTGATTTACGACCGATCAGGGCAGCTACCGCCAGCCGTCAAGGGAGATCTCCGGACCACCCGTGAGATATCGGCGGAGGGCGCTCGCCGTGGTTTCTACGAACGCCTCCGGGATAGCCTCAGCGCTGACCCAGCAGACCTGGGTGTGCTTGCTCGGTTCTCGGTTCTCGGGCTCGCCCGTCCATTCGTGGGCGGCGAAGACGACGGTGAGGAAGCCATTGGGGGCTTCGACACCCCAGGCACCGTGGATGATGTGGGCGACCTTCAGGGAGTGCGGCTTCACGGTTAGGCCGGTTTCCTCGTACAGCTCGCGTACGGCGGTCTCTGTGATGGGCTCGCCGGGTTCGCTTTTGCCGACGGGGAGGTCCCACATGCCCTGTGCGAACTTGGCGTTCTGGCTGCGTTGGAGGAGGACGACGCGGTTGGTGGCCTTGTCGTGGACGATGACTGCGGCAACGAGGAGGGTCATGGATTCGACCGCTCTCACCTCGTCCTCTCGTATGTCGCGTCCACGTACTCCTTCACCGGGCCCGCAAGTTCCTTGTAGAACGGCGTGCGGTCGGCAGCCTGGAGAACCCGGGCGCAGATGGTCAGTTCTGCCACGCGTGCGGCTGGGGTGTCGAGGATGTGGCCGAGGGTCTGGCGGACACGGGCGGCCTTGGCGGGGTGTGGAGGGAGTAGAGGTAGAACTGGGCGGCGTCGAAGCCGACCGGGGCTTGTCCCCAGCCTTCCCAGTCCAGGATGGTGAGGTCGGGACCGGCGAGGTTTGACCAGTGGAAATCGCCATGGGCTGTGGACCACTCGATCTGACCGATATCGCAGCCTGTGTATTCGGGGATGGCCCGGCGGATGTACTCCTCGCGTACGGCGATGCGTTCGGTGGGGACTTCGGCAAGGCAGTCGAGTGCGGTCCGCAGCTTCGTCCACCATGTCTTGGGGAGGGCCGGGTCGTGTTCGAGGACCGGTGAGCGGGAGATGACGGTGGCGTCCGTGTGCTGATACAGCTCGGCTCGGTACGCCCAGCCGGCGGCCTGCCAGTCGTGGACGTCGTGGAGGACAGGGCGGGGGATCGCGGGAGGAAGCAGTTCCTGGGCGGTCTTCGGGCCGTCCCAGAGTTTCCCGTGCGCCTTGTCGGGGTGCTCCGCGACGACGCGGAGCCAGCCGGTGCCTTGCGCGCTGGTCACGGCGCCGGAGAGGGTCCGGCCGGCGTAGCCCCAGATGGGTCCCTCGGCGAGGTCGGTCAAGGCGAGAGCGGTGCACGCAGAGATCCTGGCGTTACGCATGCGCTGGGCGGTGGCGTCGTCAGGCGCCGAGAACATCGATCACCTCGTGCAGGGTCTTGTCCGGGAGCGGAGGTAAAGCAAGGACGCGCTGGGCGGCCTCCCAGTGTTGCGCGTTCCCGGACCCCAGGAGGACGTGATTCACCCCTGGGGTGTACGCGGTGACACGCAGGGCGGCCTCGGCCGGGGTGGTGCCTGGGTCGATGAGTTGGGCGAGTTCGTCCGTGACCATGGTGGGGAGTTCTCCGCCATGCAGGGGGGCGGAAATGAACGTGTCCAGGCCGGCTGCGGTTGCCTCAGCCAGGGGGCCGGTGCCCTCCAGGGCCTGGGCGACCGGTTTGAGCATGACCAGTGAGACGGGGAGCTGGATGGCGGACAGATGATGGCCGCGGCCTCCGCAGTGGGTGGCGATTTTGAGGAGGTCGGCGACGCTGAACGCGCCGTCGAAGCCGGTCCAGGTGGCGACGCCGTAGCCTCCGATCCGTCCGGCGCGGGCCTCGGCTTCGAGGGCGGTGAAGGCGCTGGTGATGGCGTCGTGAGGGCGGCCGGCTTGTTCGGGGTTGTGGACGAAGACGATGTCCGGCACGCGGCCCAGCTCGGCGCGGTTGTGGTGGCTCTGCCAGGCGACGTAGCGGTGTGTGAGGCAGTGGCCGGAAGCGGCTTCGGCCGGTGTGACGACGCCCGCGTCGCTGGCGGCTGCCGCAATGTCGGGGGTGAAGAATCCGACCTTCGTCGACACACGCAGGTCCCGGTTCCCGGCGAGCACCGGCTGAAGCTCGGCCTGGGCACGGCCGTGGTGGTAGTTGGGGGCGGTGTCGATCCAGGATGCCCCGCAGGCGACCGCGGCGACGGCCGCCTGCGGGATGTCCCGGCACCGGTACGTTCCCAGTGCGAGGTCGGGGCTCACGGCTCGCTCACCACCGCGACGTTTGCGTGGACCAGTTCCGTCACGAGCCCGGCGACTTGTCCGACCGTGAGGCCGCTCGTTTCCGCGAGGTGCCCCAGCGGCGCCGAGGCGCCGTCGAGGAGCGGGGACAGCACAGCGCGTACGGGCGGGGCGAACGTCCACTCTTCGCCGCCGGCGAGGAGCACGACCTGGTCCTGATGGTTGTCGGTGAGCTGGGCTCGGGCTGTGGTGAGCCGGACATGCAGGTCGTCGCGCGCCGGTACGGCGTCGAGGAAGGGCAGTGACGGCATGGGGCGGCCCGGTTCGATGCCGTCCCTGGCGGTGAGGAAGTCTGCGATCGCACCGTCGTGGAGGGCGTCCGTGACTTCCTTGCGGAGGAGTTCGAGGTAGGCGGCCTGTTCCTGCGGCGGGGCGAAGACGGGCAGGTGCGCGCGTACGGTTTCCGAGGTCCGCAGCCGGTCCGAGAGCCAGCCCAGCGGATCTGCGCCGGTCGTGGTCTGGAGTCCGCACGTCAGGTGCAGGGATCGGCCCTCGGTGGCCGCCACCGCGTGCCACCAGCCCCGGGGCAGGTAGAGCATGTCGCCGGCGCGCAGGATGATCTCCTCGATGGGCTCGTCTGCCGGAGGCTGTGGGGCTTCGGTGTCACGGTGGAGCGGGTTGGTCCGGGTCGGCCCGTACAGGCGCCACCGCTTGGCTCCTTCGAGTTGGACCACGATGACGTCGTGATCGTCCCAGTGGGTTCCGAAGCCCTCCGTCGCGGTCCAGGAGGCGTACACGTTGATCTGAACGCGGCCCCGGAAGACCGCTTCGAGGGCCTGTGCCAGGCATTCGGCGGGCTGGTGGAGTTCATCCACGGCGTCCAGGACCAGTGAGGCACCGTCGAGGAGCTGGCCGTGCAGCCGCGAGGGCTGGATGCGCTGCCACACCACGTTCCTGCGGGTGGTGACGGCGGTGGCGTAGCGCTGCCACGGGATGAGTTCCCCGTCGCGGTGAAGGCGGAGGCGAGGCGGTTCAAGGCGGCCCCGGCCGATGACGGTGTTGAGGTCGCCCCATGTCAGGACGGAGGAGAAGTCGGCGACGCTGCGCCAGATGCGGTAGGTGCGGCCGAAGGCCCCGGTGGGGAAGTCCCCACCGAGGCGTTCGACCACCTTCGAGAAGGCGGTCACTTCTGTCGGCTCCGCTCAGTCGTTGGTGTCGGAGACGCCGGTCGAGCCGCCGTCGGACGGCTGCTCCGCACGGGAGCGGGCGGCGGCGATGGACTTCCGGGAGACGATCAGCCCGTCCTCGGCGGGCTCCATGACGACGTTCTCGGGCATCGTGCACTCCTGTTTCTCTCGGCTTCCTCCCGCTCAGTCAGAGCGAGAGGTTTTGGGCAGATCCGCTGTGCCGGTTGCAGTCAGCGGTCTGGAGCGGCGCCCGCCCACCTGGGGGGAGACGAGAGGACGCCGTACCGCCCGGGGCTGTCCTTCGGTACACCGGGCGGGGTCTGTGGGTACTACAGGGAGGCCCGCAGGCCCTCCAGGACGAGCGAGAGCAGCGCCGTGTCCGGCCGGGTGGCCTCGACGGCGGCTCGCCCGTCGGCGTGCCACTGCGCGAGTCGTTCGTGCCACGCGGCCTCGGCGCGCATGACTTCGGTACGGATATCTGCCAGCGCCAGATCGGTTTCCGTGCGCAGCCGCACGAGGTCGGCGGGTGTCAGGCGCAGGGTGCGGACGGTGATCCTGCCCTGCGTGCGCCGGGGTACAGCCAGCTCCACGCATCGCTCCGGATCGGCGACGCCCGCCAGCTCGTCTTCTGGCAGCAGTCGCAAGGTCAGCATGGCGGGACTGCCAGCTCCGCCCAGACGGTTTTGCCCCAGCGCTTTCGGTCATAGCCCCAGCGGTGTGACAGCGCGTCGATCAGTACGAGGCCACGCCCGGTTTCATCGCCGCCGGCGGCCGGACCCATTTTCGGCAGGGCGTGGGATTTGTCGGTGACGCCGATCCGTACGAGATCGTTCGTGACGCGTCGGACGGACACCCGAATCAGACGGCACGGGGTGTGGCGGACTGCGTTGCCCACCAGCTCGGAGACGATCAGTGTGCCCGCACCGGCCATCTCGCCTATGCCCCAGGTGTTCAGCGCGGCCGAGACGAGCCGCCGGGCACGGCGGGCCATCTCGGGCTCGCAGGGGAGGGTTTCGGTGTAACCGGCCGGTCCGACTGTGGTGGGTCTGGTCATGACGCTCACGGGGTCGTCTCCTCGGGGCTGGACGTCCCACCCGCAACAGGGGGTGCGAGCGGGACTCTCCTCCACTGCCGCCGAGGGGAGCCTGGCCTGCCCGGCGACGTCAACGACCGTACGGAGAGCCGGAGTTTTGCCTCAACGAAATTGCGGGGAATTGCGCAATGTCATCCGAGGGAGTCGATCGCCGCGTTGATCAGAGCGCGGGCGGCGTTGCCGTGGACAGCCATCTTCGTCAGCTCACCGAACGCCTTGCGATAGTCGGCAAGTTCGCGCGGTTGCACCACGTTGACCTCGGCCGTGAGGGTTTCCACGACGCTGCGTGTGCCGTCATGGAGGTAGAACGCCTCCAGCGGCCACATGGTCCTCTGCACGGTGAAGGGGATGACGCCCAGGGAGACGGAAGGGAGCGGCATCACGGCCAGCAGATGCCTCAGCTGTCCGGCCATCGTCTCGGCGTCGCCCACGCGGTAGCGCAGGACGCACTCCTCCATGAGCACGATGAACCGGTGTCCGCCCTCGTACAGGAACCGGCTCCGGGCGACGCGGGCCGCGACGGCCTCCGAGACGTCGTTGGGGGTTCCCTGGAAGTCGGTGATGGCTTCCATCAGGGCTGTGGCGTACGCGGGGGTCTGGAAGAAGCCGGGTACGACGTTGGAGACGTACGCGCGTGTGACGCCGGTCTGCGCGTAGAGGCCGTAGAAGTGCTCCTGGGTCTTGCGCATGCCCATCCGGTGGCTCCTGCGCCACTCCACGTACATCGAGTCGACGGCGCGGGCCGTGGCGATCAGGTCGTCGGCCTGGTCAGCGGCGCCACAGGCAGCGCACCAGGCGCGGATGTCCACGTCGGTGGGCTGTACCTCGGCTTTTTGGATGCGGGTGGTTTTCGCGGGGTGCCAGCCGCACCGGGCGGAGAGTTCCTTCCCGGTGAGGCCGGCGTCCTTGCGAAGGTGCGTCAGGCGCACGGCGAGCGCTTCACGGGCGGCCTGAGCGCTGGACGAGGGAGAGGCGGGCATGGGCCGGAGCGGGGGTCAGACGGCGTACTTCTCGTGGTCGACGGCACGCTCCCACACGGCCTCGAAAGCGTCGGAGCACAGCTTGACCACGGCGGGGTCCTCGCTGAATTCCTTGGGTGGATCGGCCCAATCGCCGTCCCCGGTGAAGATGTTGAACTGCACCAGGCGGTCGTCGAACAGCCAGAAGTCGGCTCCCGGCAGGGCGATGTCCACGGCCCGACGGCGGGGCAGCCAGCGCACCAGTTCACCCGCCTCGACGTTCAGCGGGGTGGCGGCGTGTTCCCAGCGGATGTAGTCCGTCACGGGCTCGGAGACGATCCTGGCTCGACGCATCACCACGCCACGGCCGACAGCCTCCCGCACCATGCCCAGCCAGCCAGGCCACCACCGCGCCGTCGGATCGAGATCGACGTGGCCGGTGCGCTTGAACTCCTCGAACTCCTGCGCCTCGTCACCGACGCCGTACGCGTCGCGCATCTCCAGGTGCACCGCGCTGCGGCGGGTACCGGCCAGCAGCTCAGCGAAGCTCGGCACGCCGCTCTGCGACATCGCACGCCTCCCTCAGAATCGGCACCATGCGGGCCGGAATGCGGATCACCGTCTCGTGGGCGGGGATCCCCACCGCGTGACCGGCGACCCACTCCGTACCGCTGACCAGTGCCTCCAGCGCTTCCTCGGCCTTGACGCCCTGGAGGACCAGGTCAGCCGTCTCCTCTTCCACCCACACCGTCGGCGACCCCTCGCCCCCGGTGTTGGGGTCGATCCCGATGAACTGTAGGTCCACGATGCCCTCCCAGATCAAGTCGGTTGCGCGTTCTTGCGTGCGACGCTTCCGAAGGGGGCGAGGGTCGTCAAGGGCCCGGGGTCGGTTCGGTGTGACGTTGGCTTGAACGCACCAACTCTCAGTCGCAGAAGCGCGGGTCGCACGGCGAAACCGCACGCCGCCTACCGGCGCTTTCGATGCTGCTGTTCGGCGAGGGTCACCACCACCACCGAGAGCTGGGGGCTCCCATTCTGCTGAGTGGGCGTCGAAGCTGCGATGGTCGAGCGCCGACGGGCGGCTTCGGCACGGCGGTTGGGAGCCGGGTTTCGGCCGGTGTGCTGGATGCGGGTGATCAGGACGCGGGCGGGCTGACGGGCGGAGGTCAGCTCGCGTTGGGCGGCGGCCTGCTTGAGGAGCTGGTGGGGTTGGTGACCACGGGCTTCGGCGTCGGCGAGGACGGTGGCGAGCGCGGGCCAGGCCGGGTCGGCGAGGATTCGTTCGGCGTGGTGGGGGATGGCTGCCCGTACGTCGTTCACAAGAACATGGCGGGCTTCCTCCCTGGGCGGTCGGGCTGCGAGATCGGTGAGCATCGGGGCGACGGCGCGATCTGCGGCTATCTGGAGGTGCTGGACGGCCTGGCGGGCAGCGTCGGCCTGGTGGGCGTGGTTCTTCGCTTCGTGCCAGCGCCGGGCGACGATGGTGGCCCAGACGAGAGCCGCGAGCAGGGCGGCCAGCGCGCTGCCGTCGGGGCCGGTGGCGGTGTGGACGATGTCGCGTGCCGCGCTGCGCAGGGCGTGGGCGGCGCGGTCTTCGGCGCGGATCTGGGAGCGCTGGGCTCGGGCGAACGCCTTGGAGGCGGCCTGGAGTTCGCCGCGCAGGTTGTCGGGGGCCTTCTGGGCGGTGGCTTCGAGCAGCTCGCCGAGGGCTGCGATGTGGGCCTGGGCGTGAGTGTCGTCGGCGAGGCCGGTGTGGAGGGTGTCGAGGGCGTCGGTGGCCTGCTGCCAGGGGGTGCTGGGGTGGTTGCGGCGGGCGGTGGGGTGTTCTTCGGGCCGGCCGGATTCGAGGCGGGCCTTGATCTTGGGCAGGGAGAGGTCGGGGGAGATTTTGCTTCCGGGGTGGTAGATCTGCTCGCCGGCCTCGTTGACGTCGCCGGGGCGGCCGGCGGCGTAGCCGAGGAGGTCTCCTGACGGGCCGCGCCGGGCCTTGACCTCGATGCCGCCAGCTTCAAGGTAGGCGATGAGTTCCTCGGCGTTGGTCACGTGGGGGATGGCGGCGCGGATGCGGTCCTGGAGCCACTCGGGGCTGGTCTGTTCCCAGCCGAGGCGTTCGGCCTTGTGCATCTCGCCCTGGGCAGGCCGGCGGGCGCCGGTGCGGTCACCCTTCTTCAGCTGGCGGAGCCCGTAGTCCTTCTCGATCTCGCGGCAGGTGTCGCCGACGCGCAGGCCGCTGTCGTGGAGTTTGGGGCGGCGGCCGTCCTCGCGGACGGTGGTGGCGAGGATGTGGATGTGGTCGTCGGCGTGGCGTACAGCGATCCAACGGCAGGCCAGGTCGTCGCCGACTTGGGCGATGCCGGCGGCCTCGATGATGCGCTGGGCGATGTCACCCCACTCGGCGTCGGAGAGGTAGCGGTCCTCGGGGGCGGCGCGGACGGGGCAGTGCCAGACGTGGTCGGTGACCTTCTTTCCGAACTCGTTGTTGCGCAGCCGCACGGGTTCGTCGAGGTAGCGGGCCAGTTCGGTGAGGGTGGCACTCTCATCGCGGCCGGGGTCGGGCATGCCGAGCATGGCGAACCCCGCCACGATGTGCGGGTCGAGGTGTTCGTCGTGGCGGCCGGGCCCGTAGAGGTAGGCGAGCAGGCCGCGGGTGCTGGACCCGGCCGGTTTGATGGCGGCAATCACGCGGGCAGTTCCTCTTTTTCCGGCTCGGCCGGCTCGGCGGGCTGGCGCAGGGCTTCGGCGATCAGCTCCAGCAGTTGCTGGAGTTCGGTCAGGTGCTGGCGGAGGTTGGGTGGGGTGTGGTCGCTGTTGAGGGCGCGTGCGATCTGGTTGACGTTGACGCCGATCCGGTCGAGCTGGCGCAGGACCTGGGCGCGAAAGTGGTGGGTGCGGCGGCGGTCCTCGGACAAGGGCAGGTTGGCGGTGAACCGTCCGGTGATGAAGGCCATGACCACGTCGGCGGCGAACCCGGAGTCGCCCTTGTAGCCGTGCTCGGCGGCTACGTCCTGGAGGCGGGCACGCTCCGCATCGAGGAAACGCAAGGGACCGACGCGTGCATCACGCTTTTCGCCGGTGAAGCGGCGGATCGTCGGCTGGACACTCTTCACGGAGGGCTCGCCGGCGGTGGCAGCGTCTTGACGTACGAGGCGGAGGATCTCGCGCTGGACGGCATGGAGTGTGTCCGGGTCGGGGCCGCCCTCGGCCACGGCCTCCTGGTCCTGCGCCCCCTGGCGCTGGGCCGTCTCCGCCACCCCCGGGGCGGAGATCCCCGAAGTCCGGCCTGGAGTCGGACTCGGGGTACTACTGGCTCCGCCGGGGGCACCCCGTCCGAACGCACGCCGCAGACGGTTCATCAGCGTAGGGGACTTCGTCAGCGGTATCGGCTCGTCGGGGGTGTCTTTGGGGTGGTGCGGATCGTGCGTCACGGGCGGTGCTCCGGGATGGGCGGGGAAGGCGGGCAATTCCGCAGGAGGGGGCGGCAGAGGGAGGCAGTCGCCGCCTCGTCCACAGATGTGGATAAGCGGGTGGCGAGTGAGACCGGTGGCCGACTGGCCGGGGTGACCGGAAGGGGTTCCGGTCACCCCGTGAGATTCCGGTCAGCCGCTGTCCGGACCGGTCTCGGCGGCGGCTTCGATTTCGGACCGGAGGGTGGTCATCACGTCGGTCTGCCGCTCGCTGCTGATCGTCAGGCCCTTGGCCTTGACGGCATTCCGGAGCAGTGACCGGGTGAGCGTGCCGTGCTCGGCGAGGGCCATCCGGCCGATCTCCACGAGTTCCTCGAGCGTGGCGCTGGGCGGACGGCCACCGCGCGGCCTGTTCTCGGCAACGGCGGTCGGTGGCACGGTCGGCTGGGCGGGCTCGGCCGGTGGCTCGGCGAGCGTGGCGGGGGCGGTGGCCGGTGGTTCTGGCACCGGAGCCGGTGCGGGTTCCGGATGGCCCGCAGGCTGGTCGACGAGCTGGTGGATCTGCCGCATCAGGACACCGAAGGCCAGCAGGGCTGCGGTCGGGGGGACCGCGGCGACCACGTAGTCGAGCAGCGGAACGGTGCCTGCGCTGCCGGTTCCGTTGACTCCGGCAACGTTGAGCGCGATGGAGCCGACCGATCCGGTGGCCGTCAGGGCGATCGCCCACCTGTCGGTCACCCTGCGCAGGCCCGCGCGGAGCATGAGCAGTTCGCCCGCGACGATGAAGGCGTCCAGGGTCGCCGGCCAGGCCCAGCGTCGGGTGGTGGAGCTGCGCAGCCCGTGCTGACCAGCGACCTCGGCGAGGTGTGCGTACGACAGCCAGAATCCGCTGATGGTGAGGGCGACGATGACGACTCCGGCCGCACCGAGCGTGTACCGCTCGATGTCCTTCTTGGTCATCGACAGCCGTCCTCCGTCGGGGCGGTGCCCCCGACGAGTGGGTGTCGTTGTGAGGGTGGGAAGGGTCAAGCGGGGGCTCCTGGGGTTTGGCGGTGTGATCCGTCTTGCCGTCTTGGCCGTTGCAAGCGCAGGTCAGGGCCGGTACGGCAGGGGCGTGGATGTGCCGTACCGGCGGCCGTTGGGCTCTTCCGCGTGTGCGGCGCGACCTGACGGCGGGCGGCCTGCCGGCGGCGTCTCGTCGTGTCCCCGGCCGGGCGGGACGGCACTGCCACGTTGTGCCGTCCCGCTCGGCGAGGCTGTGACCTGCGGTGATACGGCGAGGACGCGTGGGACGGCGCAAGACGGATCCGGGCTGCGTCCTCCCGGCGGCAGCGGTTCACCATGATCGTGTTGCCGTCTTGTCGCCGGTTGCCGTCTTGCCTGCAGCCTTTTGACCTGCGGGATCACGGCAGGTACGGCAGGGACGCCCACCGGGGGATGCGGGGGTCAGTCTGCGCTGGGGGTGGCAGGCTTGGTGTCCACTGGGTGGGCAGTGGGGCAGTAGCGCCGCCAGGGGTCGAGGAACTTGTTGCGCATGTAGCCCTTGCGCTGGGTTCCATCGGGGAGGCGAACGTTGCCGGGCCTGATATCGAACTCCCGGAGCATCGCTGCCAGGTCCTTGGCGTTCAGCCCATTGCGTCCCCACTCCGCCCAGGGGCTCTCGGCATCCTGCCGGAGCTGGTGGAGTAGTTCGTCCGTGGTAAGGCTGTCGGGCTCGCGCTGGGCTACGAACACCCTGCGGATGTCGGCGAGGATTCGGGCTCCCCCGGGCCGGTCCTCCTCTGCCTCGACCTCTGCGGCGACCATCCGTGCGCACGCTTCTCGGGCGCGACGGGGCCAGGATCCGGCGGCCAGGTCCGCGATGATGACCAACGGCTCCCAGGTGTCGGCGGCCCGGTCCTCCACCGGCATGTCCGGCTCCAGGTCCGCTGCCTCATCCAGCAGCGGCCTTGCCCATGCAGCGATCCGGTCGCGCAGGTCGTGCAGAGCGGGGATGTCGCGTCGGGAGCGGAAGGGCTTGACGCGCTCGCCCTCCGCCCGGCGGCGCATACGGATCACCACAGCCCGATCCATGATCGTGTCGGGCAGGTCACCGATCCCCGCCAGCGCCGCCATGGCGAAGGTGGCGAACCGGTGCGGGGTGTGGTCGTTGCCGACCACCCGCGTGACGTAGCGGTTGCGTTGGTGGCCGGCGTTGAGCACGCCGCGCATCTCCTCGTTCTTCTCTGCCATCTTCGGCGTGCCGAAGATGGTGTCCGCCTCGTCCACCAGGAGCGTGGGCGGCTCCTCGGTGATCGACCGGAAGACCGCAGCCGGTGTGGTGTTGATGGTGAGCATCGGTTCGTGGACCGTCTCGGTCAGCACGTCCAGCAGCCGCGACTTGCCACACCGCTTCGCCGGCCCCACCACCGCCAGCCGCGGCGCGTGCTGCCAGGCCGGCTGCAAGTGCGTCGCCGCCACCCACAGCGTCACCGCGTCCAGCGCCTCCGGCGAGGGCAGGATCACGAACTTCGCTATCTGCGCACGCAGTTCGTCCAGCAGCACCGAGCCGACGGTCGGCTCCGGATCCGGTGCCGGAGTCTCGACCGCATCGACCGGCGCAGTCGGCTCAGGTTCGCCCTGGTCGGGCTTGCCCGGCACCGCGACCGACGGCCATGCGGTGGCAGGGGATACGGGGGTGGAATAGGACGCGGGGTTCTCGGGTTGCACCAGGTGACTCCTCTTCTGCGCCGCCGGGCATGCAGGCCCAGCGGCGCGGATCGTTCGTTGGAGACGGGCGACGGGGATTCGAGAGCCTCCGGCGTTGCCGCGCCGGAGGTTCGCTGCGTTCAGACACTGAACACGCGCTGTGTCCCGAGTCGGGACACTCGCTCGGTCCTCCGAGGGAACACGGACAGTACGTCCACCCCCTGCAACAGTCCAGCGATTCTGTGTCAGCTCAACGCAGAACTGCCTACTACACTTCCGCCCCTTCACGCCGCCAGACCCAGCAGCTCCCACAAGTCCGCGGTCACCACCCGGTAGGCGTTGCCCAGGCGCAGCACCTTGCACGGGTAGGCGCCTCGCTTCGCCAGCTCATAGCCCTTGCTCCGGCCGAGCCCCAGCGCTCGATTGCTCGTGTCCAGGTCAACCGCCACCGGGAGGGCGAGTACCTCCTCCCGACTCATCCCCTTCGAGCCCTTCGAGTCTCCGGCCATCGCGTCATCGCGCATGCAGTGCACCCCTTTCCATGCAGCCCTCGGCGAACGCAGTCATCACGTCCGGCTCCAGGCGTCTACCAACCAGGATGGCCAAGCTAATGTGTCTTTATGACACAACGCGGCTTCGATGATGGAAGTGACGAGGACGACGTCCCCGAGTGGGCGGACCGGATCAAGGCCAACGTCGCCGGCGAAGTCCGGCGCAGAAGGAAGGAGATGGGGTGGAGCGCACAGGACCTGGCGGACCGGTGCGAACAGCTCGGACATCCCATCCCGCGCAACGTGATCGCCAACATGGAGTCCGGCCGCCGGGCCAACCTTCCCCTCGTGGACGTGATGGCCCTGGCCGCCGCCCTGGAGACGTACCCGGTCTGCCTGATCTTCCCGGTCGGCTACGTCGAGCAGACCCAGGAACTGCCGTTCCAGCACCTCGTGCCCACCTGGGACGCCCTGCGCCGCTTCACCGGTGAGGAGGAGGTGCCCGGCTACGACGCGGGCCTGGTCCCGGACTTCGAGCTTCACGCCGGCCTCGTCCGCACCGCTCTGGCCGCGCTCGAAGAGGAAGGACGGGCTCGGTTCGCGGCCAAGACGGCCACCAGCCGCGCCGAGCGGGAAGAGGCCGAGCGCCAGCGGGCCAATTACGCCGACCAGGCCATCTCGGCGAAGTACAGGCTCCGTTACCTCCGTCGCGACCTCCGCCAGGAGGGGGCCACCCCACCTGACCTGCCACCCGCGCTGGGCGATGTCGACCAGCCAGAACCCGATACCGAGGCCACCCCGGAGGAACGCCTTTGAAGGGCTCCACCTACCGCCGCTGCTCCTGCCGCGACCCGAAGACCGGTAAGGAACTCGGCTTCTCCTGCCCGAAGCGCAGGAGCCGCAAGCACGGTTACTACTCCATACGCCAGGAGCTGCCGCCCCGCGAGGACGGCACCCGTCGCTCCTTCAGCCGCGCCGGCTACGAGTCCCTCAAGGACGCCCAGTCGGAACTCGACCACGTCCGCTCCCTGCTGGCCCTCGCGGACAAGGACGACCCCGACAGCCTCCAGCGCCTCGCCGCCATGCTGGCGGAGGTCGCGGCCGAGAAGGCCCCACTGCCGGCCATCGAGGAGACCCAACGCCGTCTGCGTGCGGGCCTGGCCCTCCGTGGCAGCCTCACCGTCGGCGAGTGGCTCGACCAGTGGTTCGCCGCGAAGAAGCGCCGCAAGACCACGCTGAACGGTTACGCCTCCCACATCCGCGTCCACCTGAAGCCGCGCATCGGCCACGTGCGCCTCGACCGGCTCAACGTCGGCCACCTGGTGGAGATGTTCGACGCGATCGCCGACGAGAACGAGGTGATCGCGGCCGAGAACGAGGCCCGCCGCGAGCAGATCGCCCGCTGCAAGCCGAGCAAACCCGGGCGACCCGTAGGGGCCGAGCGAAAGCTGCTCGCGGCCGAGCGGGCCAAGCTGGCGGAGATGAAGCCGTTCCGAAAGATCACCGGCCCGGCCACCCGGCAGGCGATCCGCCGCACCCTGCGCGCGGCGCTGAATTCCGCGATCGCCCAGCAGCTCATCACCTTCAACGCGGCCTCCCACGTCGAGCTGGAGTCCGGCAGGCGCCCCAAGCCCCTCCTCTGGACCGAGGAGCGGGTCCGACGCTGGCGCGAGACGGGCGAGATCCCCGGCGCGGTCATGGTCTGGACCCCGCAGCAGTTCGGCGCCTTCCTGGACGCCGCCGAGGGTGACCGGCTGTACGCGATCTTCCACCTGATGGGCACCCGCGGCCTCCGTCGCGGCGAGGCGGTCGGCCAGGACTGGCACGAGATCGACCTCGGCGCCGGCCTCATCACTCCGGCCAAGGAGATCGTGGTCGACGGCTGGGACCCCTACGAGTCCGAGCCGAAGACAGACGGCAGCGCGAACACGATCGCGCTCGACAGCATGAACATCGCCGTGCTGCGCGACCACAAGGCCCGCCAGGACAAGGAGCGTGCGGACTGGGGCGGCGCCTGGCAGGACACGGGCAAGGTCTTCACGAAGGAGGACGGCTCCTGGCTCCACCCCGAGACGGTGTCGGAGACCTTCCGCCGTATCCTCGCCACGACCGACCTGCCCCCCATCACCCTGCGGGACCTGCGCCACGTGGCCGCGACGCTCACGCACGGAGGCGGCGGCGACATCCACACGGTGAAGGAGACCCTCCGGCACTCCACCATCACGCTGACCTCGGACACGTACACGAGCCTGCTCCCGGAGCTCGACCGCGAAATCGCTGAGAAGGCAGCGAAGCTGATCCCGCGGTCTCGTCCGGCAGCCGCCGAACCGTCCGCCCCGGCAGCGTTCGATCCGCAGGCCACCGGCACATCCGCCCAGGCATCACACGGGGATTGAAGTCCCGGCCCGAAAGGCAGCGACCGGGCGTGGAGCCGTGTCACTCACTCGGCCTGGGATCACCCCACTCCTCTTCCTCCTCCATGTAACGGATGCCCTCATGGGACAGTGAGACGGTGGCGGGCGTCTTGTGCGACGTCCACTCGACGGTGATCAGGCCCTCGTCGGCCAGGTAGGCGCAGGCTGCGGACAGGTCGTCGTCGGGCAGCCGGAGCACCTCGCGCAGTGCCGCCCCGCTGACCTCAGGTCGGTTGCGTTCCATGGCTCCGTAGAGTTGCCGGAGGACGGCCTTGCGGTAGGTCTTGCGTTCACGGAGTGTCGTCATGGCTGGCGCTCTCAGGCTGGTATCCGAGGCTGCTGATGCCGACAGGCAGTCGGCCTTGCGGCCTCGCTCACAGCCTCCGCCGCCCGGGTGCCCCGCCGCGCAGCCCCTCATGCGGCTTCCCCTCGCTGTATGCGGGCGTCCCGGCGATTCCCGGCGACGCCGATGCTCGCGGTGATGGGGAGTAGCGTGGTCAGAAGCGAGGCGGATCCCGTGTTCGCACCGGATCCCGGACAGGTGGTCCTCCATGACCGGCTCCGACACATCCCCTGGTTCCAGGCACCTGCCGAGCGGTGTGCACCATGCCGTGCGGCCGGGGAGTGCACTGCTCCGGCTGGAGACGACGGCATCGCGCGAAGGCGTCCTCGACGGGGCGTGGTGGCCACGGTCGCGCGACATCGGTGCCGAGCTGCCCGCGCTGCTGAGCGCCCTCACCGAGCACCTGGGCCCCCTGACCCGCGTCGGGCTGGATGCCACGGCCTGGGACGGGCTCCCGACCCGGATCGTCGTCGGCGACCACGTGGTACACGTGGACTCCTTCCCGGTGGGTGACGACACGGTCCTGATCACCCGGGGCGACCGGGACCTCTTCTCGCTGCTGGTGGTCCCACCGGACACGCCGCCCGAGGCCGCCCGCGCGGCGATGGCACAGGCCGTCCTGGCCGGCAACGTCAGTGAGGCGGAGCAGATCCTCATCGACACGGGAAGCGGGCAGAGGCCGTCCGGCTGACCCCTGTCGTGGCCGGTGGTGCGGTCAGCCGCGCCACTCCACGAGGAGCAGCGTCGCGTCGTCCGTCGTGTGTCCGCCCCGCGCCCGCTTGAGGGTGTGCGACAGGGAGCGCGCCACCGCCCGGACCCCGCGACCGGTCCTCTCCAGCCGGTTCACCCAGTCGATCAGCTGGTCCTCCCCAAACTGCTCTTCACCAACCGCGTGTTCCTCGATCAGCCCGTCGGTGAAGCAGAGGACGCGGTCTCCGCGCTCCAAGCCCAGCTCGGTGACCTCCGGCGCCGGCCCGCCCATGCCGACCGGGAGGGTCGTGGGGGCAACCAGCCGACGCGCGACGCGGTGATCGCGCACGAGTATCGGTGGCGGGTGTCCCGCATTGACCAGGTGCACCCGCCCCGTGGTCGTGTCCAGCCGCATCATCTGGGCGGTGACGAAATGGTCCGGGCCGAACTGGTGTGCCACGGCTGCGTCCATGGCGGCGTAGATCTCCGACAGGCCGGTACCGAGGCGGCGGGCGTGACGGTAGGCGCCGATGGCCACGGTGGCCATGGTGGCCGCTCCCAGGCCGTGCCCCATCGCGTCGATCATGGCCACGTGGAGGATGTCACCGTTGAGCGCGTAGTCGAAGCTGTCCCCCGCCACGTCGTAGGCGGGCTCCAGGATCCCGGCCACGGCGACCCGCGGCATGACCATGGCCAGAGGCGGCAGCAGGGACCACTGGATCTCGGCGGCGACGCTCATCGGCTCACCGCGGCGGGTGGAGAAGAACAGGTCGGAGTAGCCGTGCTTGGTCACCAGCAGGTCGGCAACCAGGCCGGAGAGCCTGGCCAGCAGCCGCCGGTCGTCGTCATCGACCCGGTCCAGCGTCACGGCCATGACGCCCACCTGGTCGCCGCCGTCCAGCAGCGGCAGGTGGACCCGTACGCCGTCGTCCTCGGGCATCTCGACGGGCTGGGCATCGAGAAAGCACCGGCCCGCGATGGAAGCGTCGATGTCCTGCGGATCCCCGCCCGTGAGGCCCTCACCGCGCAGAGGTACGAGCAGCAACTGGCCGTAGTCCTGGAGCAGCACCTGCGGACGGCGGCCGCCGAGCCGCTCCACCACGTCGGCGACCAGCGGTCCGATGAGGTGGGGCGGGAGCTCGTGCGCCCGGTCGAGAACCGCCCCCAGAAGCGCTTCCCCGAAGCTCTCGGAGCGGTCCGTGCCCGGTTCGGCCGTCATCAGCTCACCCACCGTGATCCACACGGACACCGGCGGCGGGGTCGACCGGCGAAAGGACTACCCGTCCCATCACTCCATCATGGGCCGTGCTGTTCCCCTGCGCCCTCCCGGCCGAAGCCGTCCTCGACATGTGCCAAGGTGCGCTGAGCCGACAGCGGATTCCACGGATCGGCGGCGGCGGTCAGCAGGCGTTCGGCGGTTCCGGCCGGCTCGTCGGGCGGGACGACCAGCAGCTCCCAGCGCCCCAGGGTGCCGCAGTCCAGGGTGATGGCATGCTCCTCGGCGGCGGCGTCGCTCAGGACGACCTCGATCACGTGGTCCGGCGCCGACACGGTCAGTGGCGCGTCAGGCCAGGCCGCAGCGCCCACCGTGACGCGGGTGACCGTGCCACGGCCGGGGTCGAGCGAGCCCACGAGCGCGGGCAGCTCCAGTTCCAGGGCGTCGCAACGCGGCCACCACGCTCCGTCCAGCGGGCCGTGGCTGGCCTCCGGCGTGAGCCTCAGCCGTGCCAGCGGCATCCTGTACGTGTGCGCGTCACTCGGCGGCCGGTCTCCTGCGGGCGGTGTGGGGGAGTCCATCGTGCGATCCCGTCCGGGCGGCCTGGAGCTGCCCTCGTTCGCCACTCGCCGGGAACGGCGCTGTCCTGATCATGCGCCCGACATGCTCTCGGTGTCTTCAAGGCTACGCCCGGCCTGGACGGGCGGCCTGAGGCGCTGGAAGCGACGGCCCGCTTCCCCGGAACAGGGTCAACACGCAAGGAGCACCCCGACCGGGCAGCCCGACCATCTCCCCGTGGTTCCGCCAGCCCCACGAGTCGTAGGCGGCTTGTCCGGCCCGGTCGGCCGGAATCAGCGAGGCCACTCCGAGCTCGGTGCGCTCATCGGCCAGCAGACGCTGTTGCAGACGGCGGCCGATGTCGCGGCGCTGTGGGTGCTGGTGCGCCACGACCTGGGTGAGGAGCAGGAACCGGGCACAGCCGGTGAGCCGTTGGACGCTCTCCTGCAACCCCTGCTCGGACCGGCTGACGGGACTCACCGGAAACCCGAAGACGCACCCCACCAACACCGTCTCCGCACCGCCGCTCGGACGGCCCGGGGTTCGTCTCTCGCCGAGGACGACCCGGCAGGACGGCCGGAGTGCGTGATGCCCTCGGTATCTCCACCGTACGCCGCCGGCCGACTCGACCCGCAGCACCGGACGGGCTCACCCGTAAGGCCCGTAAGGAGCGCACCGCCTGCCGAGGCTCATGGAGACATCCGGGGCAGACGGCCCACTCGTGGGGCACACTGCCGTACCTCACGCCCGCCGGGTATCCGCTGAGGGCGGTCTCACACAAAACCGCCGCAGGTGGCCGCGCTTCCCGCTCACGCATCGCTCACGCAGGAGCCCGGAAACGAAGCAGCGTCCGAGCCAGCTGACGCCGGCTCGGACGCTGCATAGCAGGTCAGGGGCCATATCCCCCGCCTACCAGCCGTAGGCCCTGTGGGACTCGAACCCACAACCAATGGATTAAAAGTCCACTGCTCTGCCAATTGAGCTAAGGGCCCAGGCGATGTTGCCTGTCCGAGCATAGCCGGACGCGGCCGTGTCTCCGATCGGGTATTGCCGGACCGGCCGCGTCACGGGGAAGTGTGTCACTTTTCGACCAGGTTGGGAGCGGCGGCCCGGTCCTCGGTGAGAAACCAGTGGCGGGCCGAGGCGAGCCACCAGGCCGCCGCGAAGCCCAGGACGGCGAGGACGGCGACGGGGGCGTAGTTGAACGTCTTCCAGGTGACCGGGGAGACCTGCGGGAGCATGAAGAGGATCGTGATCGTCAGCACCCACCCCACCGAGACGACTCCGATCGGCCCCGACCAGCGGCCCAGGTGCCACGGCCCGCGGGCGAAGGCGGCACCCTTGCGAACGCGGAGGAAGGTCGGGATGACGTACGCGATGTACAGGCCGATCACCGCGATCGACGTCACCGCCGCGTACGCCGTCGAGTTGATCAGGTAGGGCAGGCCGAGGACGAGGGCGCCGAGCGCGGCCAGCCAGACCGCCGCCACGGGGGTGCGGGTGCGCGGGCTGACCGTGTGCCAGACGCGCGAGAAGGGCAGCGCGCCGTCACGCGAGAAGGCGTAGATCATGCGGCTGTTGGCGGTCACCGAGGCCATCCCGCAGAAGAGCTGGGCCCCGATGACGACCAGGAGCAGCAGCTTGCCCGTCGTCGCGCCCAGCGCGTCCAGGAGGATCTGGGCGGGAGGCGCGCCCGTGGGGGACGCCAGCTCCTTGTCGTACGACTGGATCGCGAACGTGAAGCCCAGCAGGAGGACGAAGCCGGCGATCCAGGACGTCCAGATCGAGCGGACGATGCCCTTCGGGCCGGCCGTCGCCGCGTCGTGGGTCTCCTCCGTCATGTGCGCGGAGGCGTCGTAGCCGGTGAAGGTGTACTGGGCCATCAGCAGGCCCAGCAGGACGACGTACGGGCCGCTGCCCCAGCCCGTCTCGTTGACGAACTTCGTGAACACGAACGACGCCGACTGGTGGTGGTCCGGGACGAGGGCGAGCGCGCCGACGATCACGGCGACGCCGAGCACGTGCCACCACACGCTCACGTCGTTCAGGAAGGCGACGATCCGCACGCCGAAGGTGTTCAGCAGGCCGTGCAGGACGAGGATCGCGGCGAAGAGCAGGACCGTGCGGCCCGGGGTCACGTTGAAGTCGAACTGGAGGTCCAGGTACGCGCCGAGGAAGGAGGCCGCGCCGAAGTCGACGCCCGCGGTCACCGCGACCTGGCCCAGCACGTTGAACCAGCCCGTGAACCACGCCCAGGCCGCCGCCGAGCGCGGCGGTGCGAGGCGGTGGGCCCAGAAGTACAGGCCCGCCGAGGTCGGGTACGCCGAGCAGATCTCG
This sequence comes from Streptomyces camelliae, assembly GCF_027625935.1. NCBI lineage: Bacteria > Bacillati > Actinomycetota > Actinomycetes > Kitasatosporales > Streptomycetaceae > Streptomyces > Streptomyces camelliae. The sequence continues at coordinate 4,849,614 of NZ_CP115300.1, read as the reverse complement.
GCCATCGACAGGCCCACGAACAGCGTCATCAAGCCGACCGCGACCCAGCCCCAGGTGATCACCGCGGGGCCACCGGTGGTCATGCCGAAGAGGTACAGCGTCAGACAGCCCGACAGCACCGAGATGATCGTGAAGGAGACGGCGTAGTTCGAGAACGCCGACATCCGGCGGGCGAGGACCTGGGTGTAGCCGAGCTGGGCCAGCCGTTCCTCGTCCGTGAGGCCCTGCGGTCCGCTCACTCTCGCGTCATCTGTCATGCCCCCAGCGATTCCCTCGCCGAGGGCATGACATGCGTCACTCGGTGGCAACGGATGGCCAAAAAGGGCCCGTACGACGTCGTGGTCGTACGGGCCCTTCTCAGGTCACTCGGCGTCAGCCGTTGCGCTTCCAGCGCGGCTTGTCCTCGCGGCGGCCGAACGAGCCGGTGCCGCGGTGGTCGTCACGACGGCCGAAGGGGCGGTCGTGGCCGCCGGAGCGGAAGCCCGGGCGGTCGTCGCGGCGGTCGCGGTTGAACGGACGGTCGCTGCCCCGGTGCCCGTGGCCACCGCGCTCGTCCCGGCGGAAGCCGCCACGGTCGTCACGGCGCTCGAAGGAACGGCCACCGCGGTCGCCCCCACGGTCACGGTCGAAGCCCCGGTCACGGTCACGGTCGAAGCTCCGGTCACGGTCGCGGTCGCGGTCGAAGGAACGACGGTCGTCGCGGCGCTCGAAGCCACGGCCGCCACGGTCGTCACGGCGGTCGCGGTTGAACGGACGGTCGCCGCCCCGGTCGCGGTCGAACGGACGGCGGTCGTCACGGCGGTCGTCGCGGCGCTCGAAGCCACGGCCACCACGGTCGTCACGACGGTCGTCGCGGCGCTCGAAGCCACCCCGGTCCTCGCGGCGCTCGAAGGTACGGCCACCACGGTCACCGCCCCGGTCACGGTCCCGGTCGAAGGGGCGACGGTCCTCACGGCGCTCGAAGCCGCCCCGCTCGCCGCGCTCACCACGGTCGCGGTCGAAGCCCCGCCGCTCCCGGCGCTCGTACGGCGCCGAAGCCGCCGGACGCTCGTCGCGCTCGGCCCGCTCGGCCTGCTGCGCGGCGGCGGCTGCGGCCTTGGCCTCGGCCACCGCCAGCTCCTCCGCGGCCGTCGCCTGGGCCTCGGCCACCGCGGCCTCGGGGTCCTCGCCGCGCTCGCGGGCGACCCGGGCGACCAGCCGGTCGGACTCCTCGCGCAGCTCGGCCGCGCGGCGCTGGGCACGCTCCAGCTGCTTGGTGAGCTGGGCGACCTCGCGCTCGGCCTGCTGGGCGGCGTTGTTCGCGGACTCGGCCTGGACCTCGGTCATGGAGCGGGCGCCGGTGATCTCGGCGACCTCCGGGTCGAAGGCGCCGGCCCCCTGGATGATGTGGCGCGCGGCGTCGACGCCGGCGTCCTCCATCAGGCGGAAGATCTGGCGCCGCTGGTGCGGCAGGGACAGCGAGACGACCGTACCGGTGCGCCCGGCGCGGGCCGTACGGCCGGCGCGGTGCAGGTAGTCCTTGTGGTCGCCGGCCGGGTCCACGTTCAGGACCAGGTCGATGCCGTCGACGTGGATGCCTCGGGCGGCGACGTCGGTGGCGACCAGGACGTTGACGTAGCCGTCCTTGAAGTCGGCCAGGGTGCGGGTACGGGCGCCCTGGGTCATGCCGCCGTGCAGCGCGTCGGCCTTCACGCCGGCCTCGCGCAGCTGCTCGGCGACGCGGTCGGCGCCCAGCTGGGTGCGGACGAAGATGATCGTGCGGCCCTTGCGGGAGGCGATCGCGGCGGTGACCGGCGCCTTGTCCTTGGGCTTCACGATGAGGATGTGGTGCGACATGGTCGTCACCGCGCCCTGGGCCGCGTCCACCTCGTGCGAGACGGGGCTGTTCAGGTAGCGGTCGACGAGGGTCTGGATCTCGTTCTCCATCGTGGCGGAGAAGAGCATGCGCTGGCCGCCCGCCGGGACCTGGTCGAGCAGCTCGGTGACCTCGGGCAGGAAGCCCAGGTCGGACATCTGGTCGGCCTCGTCCAGGACGGCGATCTGCACGTCCTCCAGGGAGCAGGCGCCACGGTTGATGATGTCGCGCAGCCGGCCGGGCGTGGCGACGAGGATGTCGACGCCGCGCTCCAGGGCGTAGATCTGGTTGCCCATGGAGGTGCCGCCGCAGACGACCTTCATCTTCAGGCCGAGGACGTCGCCGTACGGCTGGAGGGCGTCGGCGACCTGCATGGCCAGCTCGCGGGTCGGGGTGAGGATGACCGCGCGGGGCTTGTGCTTCTGGGTGCGGCCGCCGGCCAGCGTGGCCAGGGTCGGCAGACCGAAGGAGAGGGTCTTGCCGGAGCCGGTGCGGCCGCGGCCGAGGATGTCCTTGCCGGTCAGGGCGTCCGGGATGGTCGCGGCCTGGATCGGGAAGGGGGTCGTCACGCCGTTCTGTGCGAGCTTGCGCACGATGCCCTCGGGCAGGCCGAGGTCGGCGAAGGTGATCTGGGGGGACTGGGGGGTGGTGTCAGCGGCCTCTGCGGCCTCGGTGACCTCGGTCGTCGCGTCGACGATTTCCTGGTCGAGCTCGGCGAGCTCGTTCTCGGACACGACGAACTGGTCAGTACTGGACACGGACATGCGAATGCGAAACCTTCCGGAGTCTCTTCGGCACGCGCCCGTCAACTCCGTGATTCGCTCACGACCGCCTCAATGCGGTCCGCCACGGCAAAGGAGAGTACGCGCCACACGGCGCGCTCTGTGGTGGCGCCGGGCAAATGGGATCAAACGATCTGCCACCATACGCACCCAACACCCCTGAAGGCAAACCGAGCCTCATCGCCGCAGGTCGGCGCCGGTTCGGCTCGGCCGCTCACGCCGGTGCACCCGCCTCAGGGGCCGGCTCGCGCTGGACCAGCTGGGGTCCCGTGCCCTCGTGCGCCGAGGAGGACGGCTCGGGCGTCGGGGACTCCGAGGGGGGCGGGGGCGGCGGGGTGGAGGCCGGGGGTGCGGGCGGCTCGGAGGTGGCCGGCGGGGTGGACGGGGCCGCGGTCGGCGGCGGGCCCCCGGGGTCGGGGGTCTGCTGCGGCTTACCGGGCTTGCCGGGCCGGACGGGGGGCGCGGACGCGCTGCCCGCGGCGGACGGGGCCGCCGACGCACTGGGCGACTCGCCGGGCTTCGCCTTGCCGCCGTTGCCGTGCTTGCCGTCGCCCGCGGAGCCGCCGTGCTGCCGGCCGCCGACGCTGTCCACCGGGCCGCCGTCCGGCGCCTCGCCGCCGTGCCGGTCCGCCGAGTGGGAGGGCCGGGCCCGGCCGGCGTCGTCACCCACGTTCACACAGCCGGCCGCCGTGGCGACGGCCAGCACGGTGACGGCGAGCCGGACGGGTACGTACAAGGGGCGCACGGCGGCCACCTCCGAGGGCAAGGAAGAGAGTCAACCTCCCCAACTCCCCCCGCCCGCAAGAGGACACGCGCCCCGCCCGCATCGGCGCCCCGCCCGCATCGGCGCCCAGCCGTCGCGCATCCGCGCCCAGCCGTCGCGCATCCGCGCCCGGCGGCGCACGCGCTCGCCGCTCAGCCGTAGCCGAGCGTGTGCAGCCGGGCGTCGTCGATGCCGAAGTGATGAGTAAGCCATCCCCCTTGGACCCTGTGGAACTACGGGGACATCTGCGGGTACTGCACTGATCAGCGTGCGGTGTGGTGCACTGCGGAGGGTCCGACAGCTCCGACTGTCCCGTCTGCTGTCGGACCGGGCAGGTTCCCTGACCCCGCTTGCTCAAGGGGCATCCATGAGAAGTGGAGCCCCCGCCAGCCCCGGCTCGCTGAGGGTGGCGAATCAAAACTCAGCGAGCCGGCTGCTCTGTGCACACGCCCCCGTGGCACGCGGGCGGGGCATTTGCGTACCCGGATTCAGTCGGCCGTCCCCGACAATGGCCATGTGCTGGAGATGACCCGCGAAGCGTTCGAAGAACTCGTCAGCCAGGCCCTGGACCAGATCCCGCCGGACCTGACCCGGGTCATGGACAACGTGGCTGTCTTCGTGGAGGACGAGCCGACCGCCGACGACCCGGAGCTGCTCGGCCTCTACGAGGGGACACCGCTCACGGAGCGTGGCGAGTGGTACGCGGGAGTGCTGCCGGACCGGATCACGATCTACATGGGCCCCACGTTGCGCTTCTGCGAGACACCGGAGGACGTGGTCCACGAGGTGGCCGTGACCGTCATCCATGAGGTGGCTCACCACTTCGGCATCGAGGACGCACGGCTCCACGAACTGGGCTGGGGCTGACGCCCCGCCGCCCGGAACACCCTCCCCGCCGGGCATGCCCGCGTCGCCTCGCACGGCGGTGATAACAAGCCCTGCGGCCATCACCCGATCGACTGAAGCGTCCTCGAAAAGATGTACAACGGGGTACCGTGCACCACCGTCACCTCGGTCTCCACGACCACGTCCTCGCGGGTCTCGCACATCCTGAGCGTCGGACCCCGGTAGACGGTGATCCGGTCCGGCAGCACGCCCGCGTGCCACTCGCGCCGGTCGGTCAGCGGGGTGCCCTCGTACAGGCCGAGCAGCTCGGGGTCGTAGGTGGGGGCTCGTCCTCCACGAACACCGCCACGTTGTCCATGAGCCGCGTCAGCTCCGGCGGGATCCGGTCGAGCGCCTCGGCGACCAGCTCCTCGAACTCCTGACGCGTCATCTCCGGCACAGGGTCATTGTCCGGTACGACGGCTTCGTACGAGCGGCTCGTACGACTGCGGTGCGGCGCCGCATATCCGCGTCCGTACGTGGGCATACGGGACCAATGGTCCGCGTCCCCGTCGCCGCCCGCCGCACGGTCGCAGCCCTGCGCACGCTGACGAACCGCGTACGCCTGCGCCCCATCCGTACCCTCCGCACCCCGGCACGCCCCACCGGCGGAAGGCCCCGCACCCTCCGCACCCCGGAAGCCGGCGCCCGCCGAAGGCCCCGCGCGCTCCCCGCCCCGGAAGCCGGCGCCCGCCCCTGGCTGAGCGCTCTCGGGCTCACGGCCGTCGTCCTCGTCGGCGCCTGGCTGGGCCTGCTGATCGTCGGGAACGTACGGACCCCGGTCGGCCCGATGAACACGACGATGGCGCTGCGCCCCTCCCTCACCGGCGGCACGAAGATCAACATCTCGCCGCTGGGCGCGCTCACCCTGGACAGCCATGAGGCCCCGGTCCGCCTGGACGTCGACGTCGACCAGCTCGACCCGGTGCGCTCCCAGGCCCTGGTCGACCACCCCGAGCGGCTCTCCGGCCTGCAGAACGAGGTGGCCCGGGACGTCGAGCACGGCACGCTGGACCTGGCGGTGCGCTCCTGCGTCGCGGTCGTCGTGGGCGCCACCACCCTCGGCCTCGCCGTCTACCGCCGCCCGCGCCGGGCCCTCGCGGCCGGCGGACTGGCCCTGGCGCTGCTCGCCGCCTCGGGCGCGTCGGCGTACGCCACCTGGAACCCGAAGTCGGTGCTGGAGCCGAAGTACTCGGGGCTGCTGTCGTCGGCGCCGTCCGTGGTCGGCAACGCGCGCAGCATCGTCACCGAGTTCGACGTCTACCAGAAGGAGCTGGCCCGTCTGGTGACGAATGTGACGAAGCTCTACGACGTCACCTCCACGCTCCCGGCCTACCAGCCGGACCCCTCCACCATCCGGGTCCTGCACGTGTCGGACATCCATCTCAACCCGGCGAGCTGGAAGATCATCGCCTCGCTGGTGGAGCAGTACAAGGTGAACGTGATCGTCGACTCCGGCGACACCATGGACCACGGGATAGCGGCCGAGAACGGCTTCCTGGACCCGGTCAGGGGCCTGGGCGTGCCGTACGTGTGGGTGCGCGGCAACCACGATTCGCGGATCACCCAGCGCTATCTGGAGCGGATGAAGAACGTACACGTCCTGGACGACGGCCGGGCGCAGACGGTCGCGGGCCTGCGGTTCGCGGGCATCGGGGATCCGCAGTTCACCCCCGACCGTTCGGCGGTGCCGGGCGGCGACGCGGCCGAGCAGCTGGCCGGCGACCGGCTGGCCAGTGCCCTGCGCGATCAGAAGGCCCGGCACACCCCGGTGGACGTCGCCGTCGCCCACGAACCGGCCGCGGCGCGCGAGACGGACGGCGAGGTGCCGCTGGTGCTCTGCGGCCATCTGCACCACGAGGGGGACGAGATCCTGCCCTACGGCACCCGGCTCCGCATGGAGGGCTCCACGGGCGGAAGCGGGCTGCGCGCGGTGGAGGGCAAGTACCCCGCCCCGATCGAGGCCTCGATCCTCTACTTCGACCGGGACAGCCGCCGCCTCCAGGCCTGGGACGCGATCAGGCTGGGCGGGCTGGGCGAGACGACGGCCGAGGTCAGCCGCCATCTGGCCACCCCGGTCAAGCCCGGCGCCGCCCCCACCCCGCCCACTTCTCCCTCGGCTTCCGCCCCCTCGCCGTAAACCGTTTTGGCGATACCCCTCGCCATCCCATATGCTTCTCACGTCCCCGACGCGCTGAGAAGCGCCCAGGCGGGCCGATAGCCCTCATCGTCTAGCGGCCTAGGACGCCGCCCTTTCAAGGCGGTAGCACGGGTTCGAATCCCGTTGGGGGCACGCAAAACCGTGTGCGACACTGTTGCACGCACAAGCTTGGTCCTGTGGAGCAGTTTGGAGTGCTCGCCACCCTGTCAAGGTGGAGGCCGCGGGTTCAAATCCCGTCAGGACCGCTGGTGTTTCACGTGAAACACCGTGGCTGGGTAGCTCAGTTGGTACGAGCGATCGCCTGAAAAGCGATAGGTCGCCGGTTCGACCCCGGCCCCAGCCACAACCAGAAGGCCCCGTTCGATGAACGGGGCCTTCGTCGTAGCGGGGGAGGGCAGGCATGGCGGACGACTTCCAGGGTTTCCAGGGTTTCGACATCGCTCGGCGCGGTTACGACCGTGCCCAGGTGGACGCCTATCTGACCCGGCTGACCGCAGGTACGGCACCCGAGACACCGCCGGTCTTCGACATCGTCCGGCGCGGGTACGACCGCGCTCAGGTGGACGCACGGGTCGCACAGCTGCTGCACAGGGGGACGGGGAGATGAACCAGGACCAGGCCGCCGCCGTGACAGCGGACACCCAGCTGGAGAAGACCCGGGCGCGGTACGGGCTGCTCGCGGTCATCGCCAGCAATCTCGCGATCGTCATCGTCGCGATCATCGGCGTGTGGCGGCTCGACGGGGACAAGTCCGTGATCGTCGGCATCCTCACCGCCGCGTTCACCGCCGTGAGCAGCATGACCACCGCCTACCTGGGCATCAAGGCCGTCTCCAACACCGCCAAGTCGCTCGCCCTGGGACCCGCCGCAGGCCGTGCCGCCGGTTCCGCGGCCCCCTCGGGTGGGACGGGGCCCGCCTCCGGCGCGTGACGTTTCCCGGTCAGCGCGCGCTCCTGCACCGGGGGCCGGGCACGCCGGTCCCGGTTTCCAGGGAGGGAACTCACGTGCGTTTCAGACACGGGGTGTTGACCGTCACGCTGGCGATCGCGACCGCACTGCCGCTGGCCGGCACCGCCGTGGCGGACGGAAGCCACGGCCCGGGCCTGCTCACCGCCACCGACTACAGCACGGGCACCCCGAACATGGTCGCCCTCAATCCCGTCGCCGGAACCGTCACCACCGTCTACGCCCAGGGCGCCACGGACGGCGTCGTGTCCCCCGACGGCTCCCAGGTGGCGTACATCCACCCCGAAAGCACCTGCATCCCCCAGCCGGAGGGGGGCTGCGCCTACGCCCAGGACCTGATGGTCGCCGGAGCCGACGGCAGCAATCCGCACGTCCTGGTCGCGGGCATCCAGCCCGAGACGAACAACGCGCCATACGTCGCCCACCCCCACTGGTCGCCCGACGGACAGCGGATCGTCTTCGACAGCCCGCGCGGCCTGGAGTGGGTGAACACCGACGGCACCGGCGAGCAGACGCTCGCCGTCGGCATGCGCGGCACCTTCTCGCCCGACGGCCGCTCCCTCGCCTTCCTGCAGACCACCGAGTACCAGGCCGCGGACGGCTCCTGGCAGTACGGCACCGACGTCTACGTCATGGACACCACCACCCTGGAAGCACGCGAGCTCACCACGAGCCACGACGTGTGGGCATCGCCCGCCGACTGGTCCCCGGACGGCACCCGGCTCGCCTACACGACCCAGTACGGCGTGCACTCCGTCGACGTGGCCACCGGTGCGGTCACCGACCTGAACAGCGGCTGGACGACCCCGCTGTCCTCCGACCAGAACGCCGTCTACTCCCCCGACGGCACGAAGATCGCCTTCGAGGGCCACGACGACTTCACCGGCGACAACGCCACCTACGTGATGAACGCCACCGACGGCAGCGGCCTGCAGCGGCTCACCGACCGCCCGGTGCTGCTCACCGACTGGCGCACGGAGTAGCGGCCGGCACCCACGGCCGGACGGGGGGCGGGGTGGTGAGCCGCGCGCGCAAAAGCGTTCGCCACTCATTTCCCCGAGGTGAGATCCTGGACCGCGTATGTCTACGCATCCCGCCCCCGCCCTCGGCACCCTCGCCCCCCGTCTGACCGAGCTGTCGCTGCGTGACGCGCACCGGCTCGGTCGGCGGCTTGAGGGCGCGCGCAAGATCCGTAAGCCGGAGGCCCGCGCCGCCGTCCTCGCCGAGATCGAGGCCGAGGTCGGCAAGGCCGAGGCCCGCATGGCCGAACGGCGCGTCCGCGTGCCCGCCGTGTCGTACCCCGAGCAGCTGCCCGTCAGCCAGAAGAAGGCCGAGATCGCCGAGGCCATCCGCGATCACCAGGTCGTCATCGTCGCGGGTGAGACCGGGTCCGGCAAGACCACGCAGATCCCGAAGATCTGTATGGAGCTGGGCCGGGGCGTGCGCGGCATGATCGGGCACACGCAGCCCCGCCGTATCGCCGCCCGGACCGTCGCCGAGCGGGTGGCGGAGGAGCTGCGGACGCCGCTCGGCGAGGCCGTCGGCTGGAAGGTCCGCTTCACCGACCAGGTGAACCCGGACGCCACGTTCATCAAGCTGATGACGGACGGCATCCTGCTCGCCGAGATCCAGACCGACCGCGAGCTGCGCGCCTACGACACGATCATCATCGACGAGGCCCACGAGCGGTCCCTCAACATCGACTTCCTGCTCGGCTATCTGGCCCAGCTGCTGCCGAAGCGGCCGGACCTGAAGGTCGTCATCACCTCCGCGACCATCGACCCCGAGCGCTTCTCCCGGCACTTCGGGGACGCGCCGATCATCGAGGTCAGCGGCCGGACGTATCCGGTGGAGGTGCGCTACCGGCCCCTCCTCGAAGAGGACGCCGAGGACGCCGACCGGGACCAGATCACCGCGATCTGCGACGCGGTCGAGGAACTCCAGGCCGAGGGCCAGGGCGACATCCTCGTCTTCCTCTCCGGTGAGCGGGAGATCCGGGACACCGCCGACGCACTGGAGAAGAAGAGGTACAGGTTCACCGAGATCCTGCCCCTCTACGCCCGGCTGTCGCACGCCGAGCAGCACCGGGTCTTCCAGCCGCACACCGGACGCAGGATCGTTCTGGCGACGAACGTCGCCGAGACGTCCCTCACGGTCCCCGGCATCAAGTACGTCATCGACCCCGGCTTCGCCCGGATCAGCCGCTACAGCCACCGCACCAAGGTCCAGCGGCTGCCCATCGAGCCGGTCTCGCAGGCCAGCGCCAACCAGCGCAAGGGCCGCTGCGGCCGTACGTCCGACGGCATCTGCATCCGCCTCTACAGCGAGGACGACTTCCTCGCCCGCCCGGAGTTCACGGACGCGGAGATCCTCCGTACGAACCTGGCCTCCGTCATCCTCCAGATGACCGCGGCCGGCCTCGGCGAGATCGAGAAGTTCCCCTTCATCGACCCGCCGGACCACCGCAACATCCGCGACGGCGTGCAGCTGCTGCAGGAGCTGGGCGCGCTGGACCCGGCGCAGAAGGACCCGCGCAAGCGGCTCACCGACACCGGCCGCAAGCTGGCCCAGCTGCCGGTCGACCCGCGGCTGGCCCGCATGGTCCTGGAGGCCGACAAGAACGGCTGTGTCCGCGAGGTCATGGTCATCGCCGCCGCGCTGTCCATCCAGGACCCGCGCGAACGCCCGGCCGACAAGCAGACCCAGGCCGACCAGCAGCACGCCCGCTTCAAGGACGAGACCAGCGACTTCCTCGCCTACCTCAACCTGTGGCGGTACGTCCGCGAGCAGCAGAGGGAGCGGGGTTCGTCGTCCTTCCGGCGGATGTGCAAGCAGGAGTACCTGAACTTCCTGCGCATCCGCGAATGGCAGGACATCTACCTCCAGCTGCGCACGGTCGCCAAGCAGATGGGCATCCACCTCGCCGAGGAGGACGCCCCCAGCGACCGCATCCACATCTCCCTCCTCTCCGGCCTCCTCTCCCACATCGGGATGAAGGACGTGAAGGACGGCAACAAGAACGAGTACCTGGGCGCCCGCAACGCCAAGTTCGCGATCTTCCCGGGCTCGGCGCTGTTCAAGAAGCAGCCGAAGTTCGTGATGTCGGCCGAGCTGGTGGAGACCTCGCGGCTGTGGGCGCGGGTCAACGCCAAGATCGAGCCGGAGTGGGTCGAGCCGCTCGCCGAGCACCTCCTGAAGCGGACGTACAGCGAACCGCACTGGGAGAAGGACCAGGCGGCCGTGATGGCGTACGAGAAGGTCACGCTGTACGGCGTCCCGATCGTCGCCCAGCGGAAGGTGAACTACGGCCGGATCGACCCCGGGACGAGCCGCGAGCTGTTCATCCGCAACGCGCTGGTCGAGGGCGACTGGCGCACGCACCACAAGTTCTTCGCCGACAACCGCAGGCTCCTCAGCGAGGTCGAGGAGCTGGAGCACCGGGCGCGGCGCCGGGACATCGTGGTCGACGACGACACGCTCTTCGACTTCTACGACCAGCGCGTCCCCGACCATGTGGTGTCGGGCGCCCACTTCGACTCCTGGTGGAAGCGGAAGCGGCACGAGCAGCCCGACTTCCTGGACTTCGAGCGGGAGATGCTCATCCGGGAGTCGGCGGAGGCGGTCACCAAGGCCGACTATCCGGACTCCTGGCGGCAGGGTCAGCTGAAGTTCCGGGTGACGTACCAGTTCGAGCCGGGCGCGGACGCGGACGGCGTGACGGTCCACATCCCGCTCCAGGTGCTCAACCAGGTCACGGACGAGGGCTTCGACTGGCAGATCCCGGGCCTGCGCGAGGAGGTGGTCACGGAGCTGATCCGCTCCCTCCCCAAGCCCGTCCGCCGTCACTACGTCCCCGCGCCGAACTACGCGAAGGCGTTCCTGGAGAAGGCGGTGCCCCTGCAGGAGCCGCTGCCGGTGACGATGGCGCGCGAGCTGAAGCGGATGGTCGGTGTCCCCTTCGAGGCGGAGGACTTCGACTGGTCGAAGGTCCCCGACCACCTCAAGATCACCTTCCGGATCGTGGACGAACGGCGGCGGAAGCTGGCCGAGGACAAGGATCTGGAGGCGCTGAAGCTCAGGCTGAAGCCGAAGGCCAGGCAGGCCCTGTCCCAGGCGGCCGCGGCGACCGCGTCCCGCGAGGGCGGGGAGTCGCTGGAGCGCAAGGGGCTGACCGACTGGACGATCGGCGCGCTGACGCGCGTCTTCGAGACGCGGCGGGCCGGCCAGCCGGTGAAGGCGTACCCGGCGCTGGTGGACGACGGCGACACGGTCTCGGTCCGGCTCTTCGACACGGAGGCCGAGCAGGCGGAAGCCATGTGGCAGGGCACCCGGCGGCTGATCCTGCGCAACATCCCGGTGAACCCGGCGAAGTTCGCGTCCGAGAAGCTGACCAATGCCCAGAAGCTGGCGCTCTCGGCGAATCCGCACGGCTCCGTCCAGGCGTTGTTCGACGACTGCGCGATGGCGGCGGCCGACAAGCTGATCGCGGACTTCGGCGGGCCGGTGTGGGACGAGGAGTCGTACCGGAAGCTGTACGACAAGGTCCGCGCCGAGATCGTGGACACGACGGTCCGTACGGTCGCCCAGGTGCAGCAGGTGCTGGCCGCCTGGCAGGCCTGTGAACGCCGTCTGAAGGCCACCCGCAGCCCCGCGCTGCTGGCGAACCTGACGGACGTCCGGGGGCAGTTGGACGCCCTCGTGAAGCCCGGCTTCGTGACGTGGGCCGGCATACGCCGCCTGCCCGACCTGATGCGCTACCTGGTGGCGGCGGACCGCAGGCTCCAGCAGATGCCGACGAACGTCCAGCGGGACACCACACGCATGGAGAAGGTCCACGAGATGCGGGACGAGTACGCCTGGCTCCTGGAACAGCTCCCGAAGGGCCGTCCGGTCCCCCAGGCGGTCCTGGACATCCGCTGGATGATCGAGGAGCTGAGGGTCAGCTACTTCGCCCACGCCCTCGGCACGGCCTACCCCGTCTCCGACAAGCGGATCGTGAAGGCGATCGACGCCGCTGTGCCGTAATCACGCGTGCACAGGGGGTGAGTTCGACCAGGCGGCCCCACCTCCTGTACAGTCTCATCTCGCAGCGCAACGCACCAAGCCAAGCGCCGCGAAACCTGGTCCTGTGGAGCAGTTTGGAGTGCTCGCCACCCTGTCAAGGTGGAGGCCGCGGGTTCAAATCCCGTCAGGACCGCATCGAAAGTGAGGCCCGCACCCCGCAAGGGGAGCGGGCCTCATCGCGTGCACCACACCACCGCCCCCACCACCCCCTCAAGACGGAGGCCGCGCCCGCGGCGCAGCCGCAATCAGACACGGCAAATCCCGTCAGGACCGCACCGAGACTGAGGCCCGCACCCCGCAAGGGAAGCGGGCCTCATCGCATGCACCACACCACCGCCCCCACCACCCCCTCAAGACGGAGGCCGCGCCCGCGGCGGAGCCGGATGCTGGGCACTTCGGCATTCCGTTTCGCCCAGCCCCCGTGAAGGCCCTCCCGATGTGGCCACTGGAGCGCCCCCTTTGCCGTCGGCGGCCCCGAAAGAGCCCTCCCCCCTTCCAGGCCTCCTCTCGGCCCCCTCCAGGCCCCCCTGGGGTCCCTCGGCCCCACCGCCCTGCCCCAGACCCCCCGGTTCCCTTGACGGCGTCACATTCGGTCGGTAGGCAGAAGGCAGGGCCTGCTTTCGCCGGGTCTCTGGAGGTGGGGTATGGGGGCAACGGTCAGGCATGAGACGCGGGCGCTGTTGAGGGCGCATCTGGCGGCCGCCTCGTCCTACCGGCACCTCACTCGCCACTGCGCCGTCTGCCATCACCTGCTGCGGCTGGCGATGGACGCCGGCCCACGGACGCCGGACACGGATGACGACGGCGCCGGAGACGAAACTCCTCGGCCGGCGTGACCGACGGCGGCCCCAACTCCGCACCGCACGTGGGACGCTGGAACCTGACGCTCCACTAGCGCACACAGGCTGTCGGCAACAACCGCCCAGGCGTGTGACGGGAGTCACCGCATGAGTTTTTGAAAGGGCGGTACTTACCACCGTCATACAAGTGGTCAATTTAATATGTGCAATTGCACCGCACCCCGAGGTCACGCACAGTCGTTCCGACAGCCCTCCCCAGACTCCGACAAGGCCGCTCACAGGCCGCCCCGCACCCGGCCGGCGCACAAAAAGATCGCGCTGGACCCGGCGGAGTCCAGCGCGATCTACGACGCACCCTGTGTCGCTGCCGACAACTTCTGAACAACGGTCTGTTCGGCTTGGGCGTGGGGCCTGTTGGGGCAGGTCCCGCGTCGCTTGGAGCTAGTGTTTCGGGCACCTCGACTGATGGGGGGACCAGCCGGTTTGCCCGGTTATGCGGTTGTTCAGGCCTCGCTGCGCTGCTGCGGGATGCCCGCGAGCAGAGCGCGAACCTCGGCCTCGCGGTAGCGGCGGTGCCCGCCGAGCGTGCGGATGGACGTGAGCTTGCCGGCCTTCGCCCACCGCGTGACCGTCTTGGGGTCGACACGGAACATGGTGGCGACCTCAGCCGGGGTCAGCAGCGGCTCGGCATCAGGGGTGCGAGCGGTCATGAGCGGCCTCCTCGGGAGAACCGAACCTTCTCGGTTCTTTCCTCTAAATTCTGCACCTTGACCCGCGTTGCCCGAAATGGCGGACGCGAGTCGAGTCGGTTATAGGACGAACGGCTTGTCCTCGGCACTACAACTACACCATCTGTCCAGCCGCGTCGGCCAAACCGATGGAATTGCCCTCCCAGGTGTTCATCAGCGACGGAAGCCGATGGACCATGCCATAGCGGACAGTCACGCCACTGTGACGATCAGTCACAGGACGATCAGGAGTCACCAGACCCCCCAAAGCGTGCAATGCTGAGATTCCGCCCACAATGGAGCACAGTTGGGCGAACGGAGCCCTCCCCGGACTCCTTGTCCTATTTTGGCATGAGGAGGGGCAAGAGGCGCAAGGGCCCTGTACGTGCGGTCCATCACGCTTCCGTCACGCTTGAGACATACGCCCGGATCGGGGCCAACGTCCCATCAGTAGGTGAAGTGCGGTTGACCGTACGCTGTCCGACGCCGTATCAGCTGTGACGTACGTCACTCGGCCCACAGGGTCAGTTGGCCGAGCGCCGGTCCCGTACCGACCGCCAGCGCTCCACCAGGCGCCCGTACGCCTCCCCTGCCGCCGTCCCGTCGCCGCGGCGCAGCGCCTCGATGCCGGCGGCCACGTCCGCCGCCGAGTGATCGCCCTCCAGCTCGCCGGCCGGCAGCACGTGCACCAGGCCGCCGTAGTCCAGCTCCACCAGCGAGCGCGGATGGAACTCCTCCAGCCAGCGGCCGACGTCCACCAGACCGTCGATCAGCGGGCCCTCCTCGACGGTGTCCTTCAGCGTGCGCAGCGCCCGCGCCACCCGGCGCCGGGCCTGCACCATCGGCGTGCGGTAGCGCAGCAGCGGGGGCACCTCGGCGGTCCCCTTCTCGTAGCGCCGCTCCTCGTCGGAGACCAGCACGAACCAGTTCAGCGGCACCTGCCAGGTCGCCGTGCGGATCCACGGGCGGGCGTCGGGATTGCGGGCGAGCCAGCGCTCGTAGTCCTGAGCCGCCTGGCGGCGCACCACCGGCGGCAGCACCGCGTCCAGCACCGGCGCGGGCAGCTCGTCCGCCAGCTCCTCCAGCGCCTGCCAGCCGCGCAGCCGGGTCCGCCAGGGGCACACGCAGACCACACCGTCGACCTCCGCCACGAAGGCGTCGCCGCTCTCGTGCACCGGTACGGCGACCGGCGGGGTGGGCAGCAAGTCGGCGAGGGAGCGGCGCAGTTCGTCCTGGTAGGAGGGGCGGTCGGGGCGGCGGGCGTAGCGGGCCCAGTGGCTGCGCTCCGGCTCCGCGAAGGCACCCAGCGGCTCGTACACGCGCAGGTACGCGGCATAGGGGACGACCACGGAGGACACCTTCGGCACGCCTGCTCCCTCCCCACCGGGCCCGGCTCGAAAACCGCTGCAAAACCACTGCAAATCGTCCCACGGACATACGTGCGCGAGCGGCCCGCGAGAGTGATCCTGAACACTGCACGGACGGTGGTTCTGCCGAGGCTCTACGCTCAGGGCACGGCACCCCGCCACCCGTACGGGGTTCCGCCCCACTCGCCGCTACTTGCACAGGAGTCACCACAGTGACCGACGTAACCGGCGCGTCAGCCGAGGTCCTGCACACCCTGTTCCACTCGGACCAGGGCGGCCATGAGCAGGTCGTGCTCTGCCAGGACCGCGCCAGCGGCCTCAAGGCCGTGATCGCCATCCACTCCACCGCCCTGGGCCCCGCCCTCGGCGGCACGCGCTTCTACCCGTACGCCACCGAGGCCGCGGCCGTCGCCGACGCCCTCAACCTCGCGCGCGGGATGTCGTACAAGAACGCCATGGCCGGGCTGGACCACGGCGGAGGCAAGGCCGTCATCATCGGCGACCCGGAGCGCGACAAGACCGAGGAGCTGCTCCTCGCCTACGGCCGTATGGTCGCCTCGCTCGGCGGGCGCTACGTCACCGCCTGCGACGTCGGCACGTACGTCGCCGACATGGACGTCGTGGCCCGCGAGTGCCGCTGGACCACCGGCCGCTCCCCCGAGAACGGCGGCGCCGGCGACTCCTCCGTGCTCACCGCGTTCGGCGTCTACCAGGGCATGCGCGCCTCCGCCCAGCATCTGTGGGGCGACCCCTCGCTGCGCGGCCGCAAGGTCGGCATCGCCGGCGTCGGCAAGGTCGGCCACCACCTGGTCAAGCACCTGCGGGACGAGGGCGCCGAGGTCGTGATCACGGACGTGCGCACGGACGTCGTCCAGCGGATCCTCGATCAGTACCCGGCGGGCGTGACGGCCGTCGCCGACACCGAGGCGCTGATCCGCGTCGAGGGGCTCGACATCTATGCGCCCTGCGCGCTCGGTGGCGCCCTGAACGACGCCTCCGTCCCGGTGCTGACCGCGAAGGTGGTGTGCGGCGCGGCCAACAACCAGCTCGCGCACCCGGGTGTGGAGAAGGACCTCGCCGACCGCGGGATCCTCTACGCGCCGGACTACGTGGTGAACGCCGGCGGGGTCATCCAGGTCGCCGACGAGCTGCACGGCTTCGACTTCGACCGGTGCAGGGCGAAGGCGGCGAAGATCTTCGACACCACGCTCGCAATCTTCGCACGTGCGAAGGAGGACGGGATTCCGCCGGCCGCCGCGGCCGACCGGATCGCCGAGCAGCGGATGGCCGAGGCCCGCGCGAGCCGTACGGCACAGTGAGCCGATCGCACACATGAGCGGTACCCGTCGGCGGGAACTTGGAGAGAACTCTCACTTCCACCGGCGGGTCGTTCCCCGATAAGTGGTTAAAATCGCCACTGACCAGCGAGGACAGGGCGCCTCGAAGGTCCTGTGCACACGCGCGTGGTGCGGGCGACGTACCGTATGGGCGCGGGCTCAGGTACCGTGGAAGCCCTACGGACCGGCCTCTCTGCGGAGGGTCCGTTCCGGATCATGAACGCGTGTCAGACTCTGGGGCCGTCGAGCCCCGTCACCGAGGGGGTCGAGCCATGGGGCGCGGCCGGGCCAAGGCCAAGCAGACAAAGGTCGCCCGCCAGCTGAAGTACAACAGCGGTGGGACTGACCTGTCACGTCTGGCCAGTGAACTGGGCGCATCGACTTCGAGCCAGCCGCCGAACGGCGAGCCGTTTGAGGACGATGAGAACGACGAGGACGATCTTTACTCTCGGTACGCCGACCTCTACGAGGACGACGACGAGGACGAGGACGAGGGTCCCTCACAGCACCGTCGCGGCGCTTGACCTAGTACTCAGCACCTGCCCGGTCGGTGGCACTGCCACCGACCGGGTTCTGTGCTACCCGCAGGTTCAGCGCGCGGCGCCTTCAGCTTGAATACGTCCCGACCAGCTCGGCGCCGGTCGTCTTCTCGCCCCGCTCGGTGATCTCGCCCGCCACCCAGGCGTCGACCCCACGGTCGGCCAGGGTCGCGAGGGCCACCTCGGTGGACTCCGCGGGGACGATCGCCATCATGCCGACGCCCATGTTGAGGGTCTTCTCCAGCTCCAGGCGCTCGACGTTCCCGGTCTTCCCGACCAGGTCGAAGATCGCGCCCGGGGTCCAGGTGGAGCGGTCGACCGTGGCGTGCAGCTCGTCCGGGATGACACGGGCCAGGTTGGCCGCGAGGCCGCCGCCCGTGATGTGCGAGTAGGCGTGCACGTCGGTGGTGCGGGTCAGTGCCAGGCAGTCCAGCGAGTAGATCTTGGTGGGCTCCAGCAGCTCCTCGCCGAGGGTACGGCCGAGCTCGGCCACCTCCGTCTCCAGGGCCAGGCCGGCGCGGTCCAGCAGGACGTGGCGGACCAGGGAGTACCCGTTGGAGTGGAGCCCGGAGGACGCCATGGCGATCACCGCGTCACCCTTACGGATGCGATCCGCGCCGAGCAGCCGGTCGGCCTCCACGACGCCCGTACCGGCGCCGGCGACGTCGAAGTCGTCCTCGCCCAGCAGACCCGGGTGCTCGGCCGTCTCGCCGCCCACCAGGGCGCACCCGGCGAGCACACAGCCCTCCGCGATGCCCTTCACGATGGCCGCGACACGCTCGGGGTGGACCTTGCCGACGCAGATGTAGTCCGTCATGAACAGCGGCTCGGCACCGCACACCACGATGTCGTCCATGACCATGGCGACGAGGTCGTGGCCGATGGTGTCGTAGACGCCCAGCCGGCGGGCGATGTCGACCTTCGTGCCGACGCCGTCCGTGGCGGAGGCGAGCAGCGGGCGCTCGTAGCGCTTGAGGGCGGAGGCGTCGAAGAGGCCGGCGAAGCCGCCGAGGCCGCCGAGGACCTCGGGGCGCTGGGTCTTCTTCACCCACTCCTTCATCAGCTCGACCGCGCGGTCGCCCGCCTCGATGTCGACGCCCGCCGCTGCGTAGCTGGCACCAGTTGTCTCAGACATGACTGTGAGAGCTTTCGTGTCGTACTGCAGGGTGTTACGGGCGACGGATCGCGTCGGCCGCGGCCGTGGCGGCGGGACCGGCCGCCAGCTCGGTCTCCAGGAGCTGCTTGCCGAGCAGCTCGGGGTCCGGCAGCGCCATCGGGTACTCGCCGTCGAAGCAGGCGCGGCACAGGTTCGGCTTGGCGATGGTGGTCGCCTCGATCATGCCGTCGATGGAGATGTACGCGAGCGAGTCGGCGCCCAGGCTGGTGCCGATCTCCTCGATGGTCATGCCGTTGGCGATCAGCTCCGCGCGCGTGGCGAAGTCGATGCCGAAGAAGCAGGGCCACTTCACGGGGGGAGAGGAAATCCGGATGTGGACTTCCGCCGCGCCGGCCTCGCGGAGCATGCGGACCAGGGCGCGCTGGGTGTTGCCGCGCACGATCGAGTCGTCGACGACGACCAGGCGCTTGCCCTTGATGACTTCCTTCAGCGGGTTCAGCTTCAGGCGGATGCCCAGCTGCCGGATGGTCTGCGAGGGCTGGATGAAGGTGCGGCCGACGTAGGCGTTCTTCACGAGACCCGCGCCGAAGGGGATGCCGGAGGCCTCCGCGTAGCCGATGGCGGCCGGGGTGCCGGATTCCGGGGTCGCTATGACCAGATCGGCCTC
This sequence comes from Streptomyces camelliae, assembly GCF_027625935.1. NCBI lineage: Bacteria > Bacillati > Actinomycetota > Actinomycetes > Kitasatosporales > Streptomycetaceae > Streptomyces > Streptomyces camelliae. The sequence goes on along the minus strand of NZ_CP115300.1, from coordinate 4,830,583 downwards.
GACCGGGGCTTCCTTGGCGAGCCGGCGGCCCATCTCCACGCGGGAGAGGTAGACGTTCCGGCCGGCGATGTCGGTGTCCGGGCGGGCCAGGTACACGTACTCGAAGACACAGCCCTTGGGCTTCGCTTCCGCGAATCGGGAGGCGCGCAGACCGTTCTCGTCGATGGCGACGAACTCGCCCGGCTCGATCTCCCGCACGAAGCTCGCGCCGGTGATGTCCAGGGCGGCGGTCTCGGAGGCGACCACCCAGCCGCGCTCCAGGCGGCCGAGGACCAGCGGGCGGATGCCCTGCGGGTCGCGGGCGGCGTAGAGGGTGTGCTCGTCCATGAAGACGAGGGAGAACGCGCCCCGCACCTTCGGGAGCACCGCGTGCGCGGCCTCCTCGATGGTCAGCGGCTTGCCGTCCTCGTCGACCTGGGCGGCGAGCAGCGCCGTCAGCAGGTCGGTGTCGTTGGTGGCCGCGACCCGGGTGGAGCGGCTGTTGTTGTCGTTCGGGAGGTCGGCGACCATCTCGGCGAGCTGCGCCGTGTTGACCAGGTTGCCGTTGTGGCCGAGCGCGATCGAGCCGTGCGCGGTGGCGCGGAACGTCGGCTGGGCGTTCTCCCACACGGAGGCGCCGGTGGTCGAGTAGCGGGCGTGTCCGACCGCGATATGACCCTGGAGCGAACCGAGCGAGGTCTCGTCGAAGACCTGGGAGACCAGGCCCATGTCCTTGAAGACGAGGATCTGGGAGCCGTTGCTGACCGCGATTCCCGCGGATTCCTGACCCCGGTGCTGGAGGGCGTAGAGCCCGAAGTACGTGAGCTTTGCGACCTCTTCACCCGGAGCCCAGACGCCGAAGACGCCGCAAGCGTCCTGGGGGCCCTTCTCGCCGGGAAGCAGATCGTGATTGAGTCGACCGTCACCACGTGGCACGCCACCGAGTGTAGGCGAGGTCGACCACTGGTCCGAATTGGGGATACGCGCCCGTAACGGATCAGGGTGTGCGGATCACCTTGTCGCTTTCTCCATTTACGCAGGTCAGCGACGTGAGACGGGCTTCAGGGCGGTCGATCGGAGACCGCCAGGAGGCGATCGCGGGCGTCTTTGCCGTATGCACGAGTGAGGTGTCGCACATCATCCGGAGGCGTTACGGCTGAGGTGGACGATGTCACCGTTGCCGTCGGTGAGCGTCAGCTTCCCGTCATCGGTCTTCGCGACGAGCGTGCCGGTGGTCAGCGCACTGGCCAGGGCGCGCTCGAAGTCCATGCGGTCGGGGGCGCAGGCCATCCGGGTCGTGCGCAGGTCGCCGAGGGTGATCCGGTCGCCGTGCACGGTCGCGCGGGCGCTGAACTGGTTGCAGCCGAGGTTGCCCGCCGCCTTGCCCTCCGCCCCGCCGGACGTGTCGATGCGCAGCCGGGCGGTGGCGGGTGCGTGCCGGGTCGTACCGCCGACGGTCAGGCCGTCGACTCGCCAGTCGACGCCGGTCACGGGCTGCGTCACGGGCTGCGGGGAGCTCACCGGACCACTGTCCGCCTTCCCGGTGCCGCAGGCCACCGTGAGGACGACGAGGGCGGCGGCGGCCGACGGGATCATGCGTTGCTTGTACCGGTTCATGGGGATTCGACGGCCCGCCGGTACGACCGGTTCCGCCGCCCCCGGGTCACGACATCAGCGGCAGCAGAGCGCCGAGGTCCGCCCGCTCCCCGCTCGCGCTCACCTCGGCCTCCTCGACAGCTTCCTTCCAGCTCACGCGCCCCGTGGCGAGCCGGATCCAGGTCAGCGGATCGGTCTCCACGACGTTCGGCGGGGTGCCGCGGGTGTGCCGGGGCCCCTCGACGCACTGCACCACGGCGTACGGCGGCACCCGCACCTCGGTGGAGCCGCCGGGCGCCTTCACGGCGAGGGCGTCGGCGAGCAGCCGGGTCGCGGCGGCCAGGGCCTGACGGTCGTACGGGATGTCCAGGCCGGGGACGGCGGCCGCGAGGTCGTCGGTGTGGACGACGAGTTCGACGGTCCGGGTGATCAGGTAGTCGTCCAGGGACATCGCGCCGGCGCTCGTCTGCAGGATCCGGGTACCGGAGTGCTCCGCGAGCAGGGCGCCCAGGGACTGCTCGATGTCCGCGAGGTAGGTGTCGAGGTCGGCGTGTTCGGCGGCGATGTTCCGGGTGAACTCGTCGATGGCGGCGGCATTGGCCGAGGTGGCGAAGGGCCAGTCGAGCGGGGCGGAGTCCGCCTTCGGCGGCTCGGGCAGGGCGAGCGCCCGGTGGATCGCGGTGAGGGCCATGCCGATGTGCGCGACCAGGTCCCGTACGGTCCACTCGCCGAGCCGGGTGGGCAGGGCGAGCTGCTCCGCGGTGAGGCCGCGGACGGCTTCCCGGACGTTGCCGAACTGGGCGAGGACCGCGGCTCGGGTCTTGACGGGGTCGTAGGTCCGGGCGCGCTTCTTGGCGGGAGGCATGGCGGTGAGCCTATGCCTTGACGGCGTAGTCCTTCAGGCCGTTTTCCACCAAGTCGAAGGCGCGCCGCGCGCGTTCGGCGGCGTCGGCGGCGACCTGCTCGGGGGTCTCACCGGCGTCGAGGCGGCGGTGGTGCTCCTCCACGAGCGCGGTGCGGGTGACGTTGAGCGTGGCGGCGGCGATCAGAGCCAGGGTCGGGTCGCCGGTCTCCTCGGCGAGCACGTCGGCCAGCTCCCGTGCGCCGCGCTCGGAGGCGACGTACGCGCGGTCCCTCAGGACCGGGGTGGCCATGACCACCTCGCGGATCCGGCGGGCGAACGGCTCGGGATTCAGCCCGACCGAGGGGTCGCGCGCCTCGACCAGCTCCAGGAACTGCCGGCGTACGGCGGCCACCGCCGACTCGCCCGGGGCGCGGTCGCGCACGGCACGGGCGGGGTCGGAGAAGTGCTTCTCCATGGGCTTGAAGACCAGGTCCTCCTTGGTGCCGAAGTAATTGAAGACGGTCATCTTCGACACCTCGGCCGCGTCGGCGATCTCCTGCACGGACACCGCGTCGAAGCCCTTCTCCGCGAACAGCCCGATCGCGGTCCGGTAGATCCGCAGCGCCGTCTGCTGCTTCTTGCGCTCCCGCAGCCCCATCGCCTCACCCGCCATGAGGGCACCGTACCAAGGCGATGTTTTGGCCAGGATCAAATTTCATCTCAGATAAAAGATTGACTGAGTCCACGCTTGAGGGGCATGGTGGCCCCATGCCCGACACCCAGCTGACCGACACCCGGCGCAAGATCGCCCTGGCCGTCTGTCTGATCACGATCGTCCTGGCCGTCCTGGACACCCAGATCGTGTCCGCCGTGACCGTCCCGATCGTCAGGGACCTCGACCCCGAGCACGGCGTGGCCGCGATCCCCTGGCTGGTGAGCGCCTTCTCGCTGGCCTCCGCCGCGATGCTCCCGCTCTACGGCAGGCTGTGCGACGTCCTCGGTGCGGGGCCCGTCTTCCTCGGCTCCCTCGGCGCCTTCCTCACCGGTTCGGCGCTGTGCGGCGCGGCCCCCTCGATGGACTGGCTGATCGCCTCCCGGGCCGTACAGGGCCTCGGCGCGGGCGGGTTGATGAGCGTGACGATGGTCGTCATCGCCCAGCTCATGGGGCCCGGCGAGCAGCGGAACAAGGGCGCCGGCACCGGCGGGATCGTCGCGGGCGGCGGCATCGCCGTGGGCCCCTGGCTCGGCGGCTTCCTCGCCGACCACGCGAGCTGGCGCTGGGCGTTCTACGTCAACCTGCCGCTCGGCATCGCCGCGCTCGCCACCGCCGTGGTCGTCCTGAGGCTCCCCCGCCCCGCCGCCGGCAGCCGCGCGATCGACTTCGCCGGCGCCGCGCTCGCCGCCGTGTTCTCCACCTCGCTGCTGCTGGTCACCGAGTGGGGCGGCAAGCAGTACGCCTGGGCGTCCCCGCAGGTCGTCGGCGCGGCCCTCATCGCGGCCGGCGCACTCGGGCTCTTCCTGCGCCGCCAGTTCACCGCCGCCGCGCCCATCCTGCCGCCCGCACTGTTCCGCATCCCCGAGCTGCGCCTGGGCTTCGCGCTCCAGGGTCTGCTGGGCGCGGCCATGACCGGCGCGATCTACTACGTGCTGGTCTACCTCCAGCTCGCCCGCGGCATCACCAGCTCCTCCGCCGGTCTGTATCTGATCCCGATGGCGGCGGGCATCATGGCGGTCGGCGCGGCCACCGGACGGCTCACCGAACGCGGCTGGTCCGAGCGGACGTTCGTGCTCAGCGGGTCCGTGCTGAGCACGGCCGCCTTCCTGCTGCTGGCCGGCACCGGCACCCACACCTCCCTGTGGCAGGTGCGGGCGGCCCTGCTCCTGATCGGCCTGGGCTTCGGCCAGCTCCTGGGCCAGCTGATCCAGCTGGTGCAGCGCGCGTCCCCGCCGCACCAGCTCGGCGTGGCCACGACCTCGATCCGCTTCTTCCAGACCCTCGGCATGGCGCTGGGCGCCGCCTTCTTCGGCACGCTCCTGGCCCGCCTCTACGACGGCCCCGGCGACGTCGGCTCCCTCGCCGCCCTGCGCGGAGCGGACCGCGTGGCGGGCGTGACGGCGTACGTCTCCGCGATGGACACGGTGTTCCTGTGCGGGGCCGGGTTCATGGCACTGTCCGCGCTGCTCGCGCTCCGGCTGCCCCGGCTCCGGCCGCGGACGGAGTCCGTCGAGGAACCCGTGGCCGCATGACAGCCGTATGAGCGCGAAAGGCCCCGCCCGGAAACACCGGACGGGGCCCTCAGCGGGTGTGCCTACGCCAGCAGCGCCGGGATGGTCTCCTCGTGAGCCTTCCGCAGCTCTTCCGGCGTGAGCGTGAACTCGCCCTGGATCTCCACCCCTTCGCCGTCCACGACACCGACGCGGCTGACCGGGAGGCCCCGGGCGGCGCACATGTCGTTGAAGCGGACCTCCTCCGAGCGCGGCACGGCGACGATCGCGCGGCCGGCCGACTCGGAGAACAGGAAGGTGAAGGCGTCCAGGCCGTCGGGTACGACCAGACGCGCGCCCTTGCCGCCGAGCAGCACCGACTCGACCACGGCCTGGATCAGACCGCCGTCGGACAGGTCGTGCGCGGAGTCGATCATGCCGTCGCGGGAGGCGGAGATCAGGATCTCGCCCAGCAGGCGCTCGCGCTCCAGGTCGACCTTCGGGGGCAGACCGCCGAGGTGGTCGTGGATCACCTGGGACCACGCCGAGCCGCCGAACTCCTCACGCGTGTCGCCGAGGAGGTAGATCAGCTGGCCCTCCTCCTGGAAGGCGACCGGCGTGCGGCGCGCGACATCGTCGATCACGCCCAGCACCGCGACCACCGGGGTCGGGTGGATGGCCGCCTCGCCCGTCTGGTTGTAGAGCGAGACGTTGCCGCCGGTCACGGGCGTGCCGAGCTGCTGGCAGGCGTCCGCCAGACCGCGCACGGCCTCCGCGAACTGCCACATCACCGCCGGGTCCTCGGGCGAGCCGAAGTTCAGGCAGTCGGAGACGGCCAGCGGCTTCGCGCCCGTCGTCGCCACGTTCCGGTACGCCTCCGCCAGCGCCAGCTGCGCGCCCGCGTACGGGTCGAGCTTGGCGTAGCGCCCGTTGCCGTCCGTCGCGATGGCGACACCGAGACCGCTCGCCTCGTCGATGCGGATCATGCCCGAGTCCTCGGGCTGGGCCAGCACCGTGTTGCCCTGCACGAAGTGGTCGTACTGCTGCGTGATCCACTTCTTGGAGGCCTGGTTGGGAGACGCGACCAGCTGCAGGACCTGGGCCCGGAGCTCCTCCGAGGTCTGCGGGCGCGGGAGCTTGTTCGCGTCGTCGGCCTGGAGGGCGTCCTGCCAGTCCGGGCGGGCGTAGGGGCGCTCGTAGGTCGGGCCCTCGTGGGCGACCGTGCGCGGGTCGACGTCCACGATCTTCTCGCCGTGCCAGAAGATCTCCAGGCGGTCCCCGTCGGTCACCTCACCGATGACGGTGGCGATGACGTCCCACTTCTCGCAGATCTCCAGGAACCGGTCGACCTTCTCCGGCTCGACCACCGCGCACATGCGCTCCTGCGACTCGCTCATGAGGATCTCCTCGGGGGAGAGCGTCGAGTCGCGCAGGGGTACGTCGTCCAGGGTCACGGTCATGCCGCCGGAGCCGTTGGACGCCAGCTCGGACGTGGCGCAGGACAGGCCCGCCGCACCCAGGTCCTGGATGCCGACGACGAGCTTCTCCTGGAAGGCCTCCAGGGTGCACTCGATGAGGAGCTTCTCCTGGAAGGGGTCGCCGACCTGGACGGCCGGGCGCTTGGAGGGCTTGGCGTCGTCGAAGGTCTCGGAGGCCAGGATCGAGGCACCGCCGATGCCGTCGCCGCCGGTCCGGGCGCCGTAGAGGATGACCTTGTTGCCCGCGCCGGAGGCCTTGGCGAGGTGGATGTCCTCGTGCCGCATGACGCCGATGGCGCCCGCGTTGACCAGCGGGTTGCCCTGGTAGCAGGCGTCGAAGACGACCTCGCCGCCGATGTTGGGCAGGCCCAGGCAGTTGCCGTAGCCGCCGATGCCCGCGACGACGCCCGGGAGCACCCGCTTGGTGTCCGGGTGGTCCGCCGCACCGAAGCGCAGGGGGTCGACCACAGCCACCGGCCTGGCACCCATCGCGATGATGTCGCGGACGATGCCGCCGACACCCGTGGCCGCGCCCTGGTAGGGCTCGACGTAGGAGGGGTGGTTGTGCGACTCGACCTTGAAGGTGACCGCGTAGCCCTGGCCGACGTCCACCACGCCCGCGTTCTCGCCGATGCCGACGAGCAGCGCGTCGCTCTGCGGGGCCTTCTCGCCGAACTGGCGCAGGTGGACCTTGGAGGACTTGTACGAGCAGTGCTCGGACCACATGACCGAGTACATGGCGAGCTCGGCGCCGGTCGGGCGGCGGCCGAGGATCTCCACCACCCGCTCGTACTCGTCCTTCTTCAGGCCGAGTTCGGCCCAGGGCAGCTCGACGTCGGGGGTCGCGGCCGCGTGCTCGACCGTGTCCAGAGGCGTCCGGCTCATGCGTTGACCAGCTTCTTGAGGATCGAGGTGAAGAAGGGGAGGCCGTCGGTGCGGCCGGTGCCGATCAGCGGCTCGACGGCGTGCTCCGGGTGCGGCATGAGGCCTACGACGTTCCCGGCCTCGTTGGTGATGCCGGCGATGTCCCGCAGCGAGCCGTTGGGGTTGAAGTCGAGGTATCGGAAGACGACCCGGCCCTCCGCCTCCAGCTTGTCGAGGGTGTACTCGTCGGCGACGTACCGGCCGTCCATGTTCTTCAGCGGGATGTGGATCTCCTGGCCCTGGCGGTAGTCGCCGGTCCAGGAGGTCTCCGCGTTCTCCACCCGCAGCTTCTGGTCGCGGCAGATGAAGTGGAGGTGGTCGTTGCCGAGCATCGCGCCCGGGAGGAGGTGGGCCTCGGTGAGGACCTGGAAGCCGTTGCAGATGCCGAGGACCGGCAGGCCGGCCTTCGCCTGCTCGATCACGGACTCCATCACCGGCGAGAACCGGGAGATGGCACCGGCCCGCAGATAGTCGCCGTAGGAGAAACCGCCGGGCAGCACCACGGCGTCGACCTGCTTGAGGTCCTTGTCCTTGTGCCACAGGGCGACCGGCTCGGCGCCCGCGAGGCGGATCGCGCGCTGCGTGTCCCGGTCGTCCAGGCTCCCGGGGAAAGTGACGACGCCAATACGAGCGGTCACTTCGCCGCCTCCGCGACTTCCGCGGCCTCTTCCACCTTGACGGTGAAGTCCTCGATCACGGTGTTGGCGAGGAAGGATTCCGCAAGATCGTGGATGCGGGCGAGCGCGGCCTCGTCGACCGGCCCGTCAACTTCCAGTTCGAAACGCTTTCCCTGGCGGACGTCCGAGATCCCGTCGAAACCCAGGCGCGGCAGCGCACGCTGGACCGCCTGGCCCTGGGGGTCGAGGATCTCCGGCTTGAGCATGACGTCGACTACGACGCGTGCCACTGGCACTCCCGGTGTGTGGTGCTGAGCAGGTTCCTTCAGACTACCCGCACAAAATTTCTACGCGAGTAGAGTTGGAGGAAACTACGTGAGGCGCATCACGATCGGGTGTCGAAGCCGCGTCGTCGCGAAAAGTTCTGGGAAAGTTCCACAGTCCGCCCGGTCCGCCTATTGCACTGGGACACGCAGACGGATTTAGTCGGGCTTCACTTTGCATTGCCGGGCACTGTACAAATGAATTGGCAATAGCCGATACTCGGCATGTCGGCGGCGTTGAGCTGTATCGACGTGCCGCACGAAGGGACCGATATTCGTGGCGCAAAAGGTCGTGGTCACTCTCTTTGACGACATCGACGGCTCGGAAGCGGCGGAAACGATCGCCTTCGGACTCGACGGCAAGTCGTACGAGATCGACCTCAACGCATCCAACGCCAAGAAACTGCGTAAGGCGCTCGCGCCCTATGTCGAGGCCGGCCGCAAGCGGTCGCGGTCCGGGAAGGCGTACAAGCAGACGGAGGTCGCCCCCGACCCGGCGGCCGTCCGCGCCTGGGCCCAGGCCAACAAGATGGACGTACCGGCCCGCGGACGCATCCCCAAGAAGGTCTACGAGGCCTTCAGCGCCGCGCAGTGAGCCCGCGAAGGGGCAGCCCTCAGGGTCCGTCAGCGGGCCCTGAGGGCCGTGCACTTGGCCCCGGGCGGGCCGCCCGCGGGGACTTCGGGGCACCGACTTGCGCAACCCCCCTGCTGATCAGCTAATGTCTGGAGCACGCCGAGGGGCAAGGCCGAAAAGCCGAAACCCCGAGGACCGTGCGGGTGTAGTTCAGTAGCAGAACATCCCCCTTCCAGGGGGAAGGCGCAGTGTGCGATTCCTGTCACCCGCTCTGGCACCGGTCACAACCACCCTTGTGGATCAGGTAGGCTGGTGCTCGCACCGATCGGTGGGAGCCGGTCGGGAGCAGTGCGGACGTAGCTCAGTTGGTAGAGCGCAACCTTGCCAAGGTTGAGGTCGCGAGTTCGAGCCTCGTCGTCCGCTCCACGGGAAAACCCCGGTCATCGCGACCGGGGTTTTTTCATATCCATACATCTCTGGCATGTGTATCTGATCCAGACGCCGGCGATGTGAAGGTCGCCACATCTTTGCGCGTCGGACTTCCCTGCTGCCAGGTGCTGATCGTCACCGGCCACGGCCGCCCCGGTCATCCGAAGCAGGCACGCGCGGCCGGTGTGCGCGGGGTCGTCCGGAAGACTGTCGGCGCCCAGCGGCTCGCCGAGATCATCCGTACCGTGCATACCGGAAAACCGCTGCGCAGACCCGGAATTGACCGCTGACGCGATCTCCGCCGGGGCCTCCCCGCCGACCGCGCGGGAGGCCGAGAGGCTGGAGCCGACGGCCGACGGAGACGCCGGTCGCGGAGATCCCCGAGCGGGCCGCGCCAGCCCCGGGGACCATCCGGAACACCTCTCCACGGCCGTCACGAAGCCCGGCGCCGAGAACCTTCATGCGGCGGTGCGTCTCGCACGCGAGCGAGGTTGGGTATAGTTGCTCTCGCGCCACGGCGCAGTGCGGACGTAGCTCAGTTGGTAGAGCGCAACCTTGCCAAGGTTGAGGTCGCGAGTTCGAGCCTCGTCGTCCGCTCCAGCAAGGCCCCCGGTTCCCCGGGGGCCTTTTGCGTTACGCCCAGCTCAGCCCGGTCAGGCGCTCGTACGCCTCCACGTACTTCTGCCGGGTCTGCTGGACGACCTCCTCCGGCAGCGGCGGCGGGGGCTGCTCGCTCTTCCGGTCCCAGCCGGAGGCCGCCGAGGTCAGCCAGTCCCGCACGAACTGCTTGTCGTACGACGGCTGCGCACGGCCCGGCTCCCACTGGTCGGCCGGCCAGAAGCGGGAGGAGTCCGGGGTGAGGACCTCGTCGGCGAGGACGAGGGTGTCGCCGTCGAAACCGAACTCGAACTTGGTGTCGGCCAGGATGATGCCCCGGTCGCGGGCGATGTCCCGGGCGCGGGAGTACACCGCGAGGGTGGCCTGGCGCAGCTGGGCTGCGGTGTCGGCGCCGACCTGGCGGGCGACCTCCTCGTAGGAGACGTTCTCGTCGTGCTCGCCGACCTCGGCCTTGGTGGCCGGGGTGAAGATCGGGGCGGGCAGCTCCGAGCCGTCGACGAGCCCCTCGGGGAGGGCGAGGCCGCAGACCGTACGGGACTCGCTGTACTCCAGCAGGCCCGAGCCGGTGAGGTAGCCGCGGGCCACGCACTCGACCGGGATCATCCGCAGGGACTTGCAGATCAGGGTGCGGCCCGCCCAGTCCTCCGGGGCGCCCTCGGGCACGTCGGTGCTGATGACGTGGTTCGGGGCGAGATCACGGAGCTGGTCGAACCACCACAGGGAGAGCTGGGTGAGGACGCGGCCCTTGTCGGGGATCTCCGTGGGCAGCACCCAGTCGTAGGCGGACATGCGGTCGCTGGCGACCATCACGAGGTCGCCCGCCTCGTTCTGGTACAGCTCGCGCACCTTTCCGGTGTGCAGGTGCACCAGGCCCGGAACCTGAATCGGCTCGGGCTTTTCTACGAATCCGGACACGGTTCCTCCCCGTGGTTCTGTCCAAGTGCCTCGATTCTCCCTTATGGGGGCGATCGGTTTCGGCCAGGGGGTCGTGTCGTTCCTCGGTGATCAGTCCTTCCCCGGTGATCGGTCCGTTCCCCGGTGATCGGTCCGTTCCTCGGTGACCAGTCCGTTCCTCGCAGGGTCCGTTCCTGGGGATCAGTCGCGTTTGCAGATGCGGTCCAGGAGATTCGCCGTGGTGCGCTGGATGCGGGGGTCCACATGCTCGGGGCGGTCCAGGGCCGGGGACCAGGCGAAGGTGCCGGAGGCGAAGACCCAGGCGCCGGACGGGGCGCGGTACAGGGAGGTCTCCTGGTGGCGCAGGGCACCGGCGGTGTCGATGTAGGGGGAGTGGGCGAGCAGGATGCGCTCGTCGTGCTCGGGCAGCGGGGTGCGCGGGAAGTAGCGGTCGGCCTCGCCGGCGACCAGGCCGTCGATCGCGTCGCCCTCGTGCGCGCCGGTCGCCTCCCACAGCCAGTGGCCGGCGTTGCGGACGATCAGCGGGGCGGGCTCGGGCACCCGGCCCGCGTACTGGATGCCGACGAGCTGCTGCTCGGGCCGGTCGACCTCCCGCCACAGCACCGGCCTTCCGGGGCCCTTGCGCTTGCGGCAGGTCAGCAGCCGGTCCGGGTCGCCGGCCGGGGACGGGCCCAACTCGACCTGCCAGTACATGGTGTTGGCGGACAGGAAGACCAGTGAGGTGCCCCGGTCGCGGGCGTCCTCGACGGCCCGGCGCATCGGCACCGACCAGTACTCGTCGTGGCCGGGGAAGACCAGGCCCCGGTAGCGGGTGGGGTCGACGCGGCCCGCGTGCAGATCGCGGGCGTCGGCGTAGGCGAGGTCGTAGCCGTAGCGCTCGGCCCAGCGGATGAAGTCGTAGGCGTGGCCGACGTGGAGCGGGAGGCCCGCGCCCGCGTACGGCCGGTCGAAGGAGACCGTGGTCGCCGCGTCGGCCTCGCCGAGCAGTCGGCCCCGCTCGTCCCAGGCGTGGTAGAGACTGGCGCCGGTGCGGCCGTCCTCCGGGTAGAGGTTGTACGCCTGCCAGGTGATGTCCGGCAGCAGCAGGAGCAGGTCGGCGGGGTGGTCGTCGCGGACCGTGAAGGGCACGTGGGAGCGGTAGCCGTCGACGGTGGTGAGGACGGCCACGTAGGCGCCGATGTGCCAGTGGGCGGGCACCTGCAGCCGCCAGGAGAGCCACCAGTGGTGGCAGGAGACCGTGCGGTCGGCGGTCAGCGGCGCGGGCTGGACGATGCCGGACAGCCGGGGGCTGGTGGTGATCTTCTTCGCGCCGTCGCCGCCGTAGTGGCCGATCCGGTAGATGTCGACGCTGAACTCCTGCGGCGGGTCGACCGTGACGCGGAAGTCGATCGCCTCGCCGGGGGCGACCGCGCCGGTGGAGGTGAAGCCCTTGATCTGGCGGTGCACGTCGTCGGCCGAGCGGGGGCCGGGCACCCGGGGGGCGGGGCCGGGAGTGGAGCCTGGGGCGGGGCGCACGCCGGTGGGCTGCTGCGGGCTCGGGTCGACGTACCAGGGCACGACGTGGCCGGTGTCGTCGAAGTAGGTCTCACTGCCGCGCAGCCAGGGCACCGGGCCCTGGCCGAAGGGGTCCGTGACGGCGTGCGCGAGTGCTCCGGATTCCCAGCGGCGGATGTGCTCCGAGGCCATGATCGCTCCCCTCCCTCAGGTCCCCCGTGTCGTCCCTGTCTCGGTGGTGCTCGCCGTGCTCGGTGGTACTCGATGTGCTCGGTGGTGCTCGTCGTGCTCGGTGGTACTCGATGTGCTCGGTGGTACACGCTGTATCGATGACATCTGCTGTGCTCGGTGGTATCTGCTGTGCTCACCGTGCTCGGCCGTGCTGTCGTATGTCGCACGCCTTTGCCAGATGCGTGGTCGCACCCAGCACATCACATAACGCACGCGCTCGGTCACTAGTCGTTGCGAATTGACCTGAAGTGGAAGTCAGGGCTTCCGTTCATATGACATTCGTCAGACGAGTCGTACGGGCTTCTCGGGGCGTATCCCGGTAGTGGCCAGCCAGTCGCGCAGCGGGCCCGGGTCCCCCTCCTCGATCAGGCTGAGCACTCTGGGCGCCAGGTCGCAGGCCCGCTCGCCGTCCAGCAGCAGGGACGGACCGTCCAGCCAGTCCAGGGCGGGGACCGCGCCGGCGGTGTCGACGGCGGCGCAGCACACCATCGCCGTGACGTGGTCGGCGAGCAGATCGCGGCCGGTGCGCGGGGGCTGCAGCGGGAAGAGGGGCAGACAGCCGTCGTCCCACAGGGCGCTCTCGGGGCCCCGGCCCGCGCTGGTCGCGCCTCTCGGGGCGCCGGCCTCCTCGCGGGCCAGCTCGGCGCTCAGGCCGGCGGCGAGGGCGGCGCTGCGCTCGGTGCCGGGGTCCGTGTCCTCGTCGTCCTCGTACATGCCCTCAAGGGGCGCCTCCTCGGCCGCGCTGGGGGACTGGTGCGGCATGACGGCGGACGGCTCGGCGAGGTGGTCCAGGACGCGGGCCAGGGTGGGGCCGCCGGGGTCGGGGGCCATGGGGTCGACGGCGGGGCGCACGCCCAGGGAGTCCAGGACGCGGTGCAGCCGGGCCGCCTCGGCGCGCCAGGTGCGGTCCACGACCTCTTCCGGATACGCCCGCCAGTCCACCGGCGCCCAGTCGGGGCCGGGCTCGGCGGGGCCGCCGTGGAAGAGACGGGCGGCGAGCAGCGAGGTGGCCTCGTCCACCGCGCCGGGCTCCTCCAGCAGATCGCAGGCCGGACGCTCGCCGAGCCGGGAGGCGAAGCCCTCGGCCAGCCGGTCGCGCCGGGACAGCTCGGTGAGCGCCGCGACCACGCCCGCGTCCAGCCGGGACGGCCAGCGGCCCATGCGCCAGGCCGGCAGCGCGACCCGGGTCAGCAGCCGGTCCCAGCCGGCGTAGGCGAGGCCGACCTGCTCCTGGGCCACGATCCTCAGGCCGTAGTCGACCGCCTGGGCCCGCTCGGCCGCGGCCGCCGCGACCCCGCGCTCCATCTGCGTCGCGTGCTCCCGGCAGCCGCGCAGCAGCAGCCCGGCCACCCAGCCGAGCGCCGCACACGCCATCCTGGCCAGCGGGCCGCGGCCGGGCGCCGAGGCGACCGCGAGCGCCGCGTCCAGCCCGCGCACGAACCGCCGCGCGGCCGCTATGTCGGGGTGCGCCGAAGGGCCCGTACCGGCGACGACCGGGGCGAGGACGGCGCGCAGTTCGCCCACGCGCATCCACCACAGGAACGGGGAGCCGATCACGAGGACCGGCGCGACCGGCGTACGACGGTGGGCCGGGGAGCCGTGGGGTCCCGCTATCTCGTCGGGCGCCGAGCGGGCCGGGGGGCCGTGGGCCGCGTGCGTACGGTCCTCCAGCCAGCTGTCGCAGTCCGGGGTGAGCGCCACGGCCGAGGGGGCCGGGACGTCCAGCCGGTCGGCGAGGTCGCGCACCATCCGGTACAGGTCCGGGGCGGACTCCTCCGGGACCGGCACCGTGGGCGTCGTGGCGGGACGGGCGCGGGCCACGACCAGGGCGACGGCGGCGGCGGCCGGCAGCACCAGCAGGGCGAGCGCGCTCACCGCGATCCGGGCGGCGTCCCAGCCAGGACCGACGAGATGGCCCGTGGAGCCGCCGACCAGCAGGATCACCGCGACGCCCGCGGGCAGCAGGGCCGCGGCCAGCGCCCGGCCCCGGACCCGCAGGACGGCCAGCGCCCGGGAGCGCGCGGCCTGCGCGCCCGCCTCCACACCGATTCCGCTCACGTGCCGACCTCACCCCCTCGCTGCCGTTGCCGTGCTTGCCTGGTGGTGCTCACTCCCCCACTGTGGCACCCGCCACTGACATCGCAATGTCGGTGGGCCAAGTGCCGGAACGTCCGGAAGGCTTGCGCGGCACCCTAGTTGGGGCCCCGGTCCGCGTCATCCATATGGGCGATTGCTCACTCGATGGAATGGCTTTGGTCAGAGGTGGGTGACAGACAGCAAGGATCAGGCCCCGGATCGTTGGATCCGGGGCCTGCATCAGGAGCGGGCAGGTCAGGCGGTCGCCTGCGCGTCCCGCGCCGCCTTCGCGGCGATGTCGGTGCGGTGCTGGGAGCCGTCCAGCCGGATCCGGCCCACCGCCCGGTACGCCCGCTCGCGCGCCTCGGTCAGGTCCGTGCCGGTGGCCGTGACGGACAGCACTCGCCCGCCCGCGCTGACGACGGCGTCACCGTCCTGCCTGGTCCCGGCATGCAGCACGTACGCGTGCGGGGCGTCCTCGGCGGCCACCTCGTCCAGACCGGTGATCGGGTCGCCGGTGCGGGGGGTGCCGGGGTAGTTGTGCGAGGCGACGACGACCGTGACGGCCGCGTCCTCGCTCCAGCGCAGGGGCGGCAGATCGGCGAGGGTGCCGGTGGCGGCGGCGTGCAGGATCCCGGCCAGCGGGGTCCGCAGACGGGCCAGCACGACCTGGGTCTCGGGGTCGCCGAAACGGGCGTTGAACTCGATGACCCGGACCCCGCGGCCGGTGATCGCCAGACCGGCGTAGAGCAGGCCGGAGAACGGCGTGCCGCGGCGGCGCAGCTCGTCCACGGTCGGCTGCAGCACCGTCTCCAGCACCTCGTCGACCAGCTTCGGGTCGGCCCACGGCAGCGGCGAGTACGCGCCCATGCCGCCGGTGTTCGGACCCTCGTCGCCGTCCAGGGCGCGCTTGAAGTCCTGGGCGGGCTGGAGCGGCAGGACCGTCTCGCCGTCGGTGATGGCGAAGAGGGACACCTCGGGGCCGTCGAGGAACTCCTCGATGACCACCCGCTCGCAGCCGGCGGCGTGCGCCTTGGCCGTGTCGAGGTCCTCGGTGACGACGACGCCCTTGCCGGCGGCGAGGCCGTCGTCCTTGACGACATAGGGCGCGCCGAAGGCGTCGAGGGCCTCGGCGATCTCCTCGGCGGTCGTGCAGACGTAGGAGCGGGCGGTCGGTACCCCGGCCGCCGCCATGACGTCCTTGGCGAAGGCCTTGGACCCCTCCAGCTGCGCGGCCTCCTTGGACGGGCCGAAGACGGGGATGCCCGCCTCGCGGACGGCGTCGGCGACCCCGGCGACCAGCGGGGCCTCCGGGCCGACGACGACCAGCTCGGCGCCGAGGCCCGTGGCCAGCTCGGCCACCGCCTTGCCGTCGAGCGCGTCGACCGGGTGCAGCTCGGCGACCTCGGCGATGCCGGCGTTGCCGGGGGCGCAGTGGAGCGCCGTGACGGCGGGGTCGAGGGACAGGGAGCGGCACAGGGCGTGTTCGCGGGCGCCGCTGCCGATGACGAGGACCTTCACGGGGTCAGCCTAATGGCAAGGTTGCCGAAGGTCGGGGGCCGGGTTTGTTGGGCTTTCCTCCAAAGGTCTTCCTCCGAGGCCCTTCCTCCGAAGGCCTTCCTCCGAAGAGGAGGGCGTTTGCCGCCGGCCGGGACGATGAGGCCGATGAGGCCGACGGGGCCCTCGTCACTCGTTCGAGAACTCCTCCACCACCGTCGCGCCCAGCTCCCGCACGATCAGCTCGTGCCCGGAGAGGGCCGACTCGTCCAGGTCGGGGTCGTCGTCCTCGGGGATGTCGTCCTCGGGGGCGACGGGCGGCGGCTCGGGGGCGGAGACGGGCCGGGGGGCCGGGGCGGGTGCCGCCGTGGCGGACGCGGGGCCGGGCTGCGCGGACACCGGTGCCTGCGGGGCCGCCTGGGGAGCCGCGGGACGGGGTGCGGCCGGGGCGCCGTAGCCACCGCCCGCGCCTCCGGCGGGAGCGCCGCCGTAGCCACCGCCGTAGCCCTGGGCGCCGCCCGTCGCCGGGGGCGCGGAGCCGCCGGACGGGTCGATGACCGCCTCGATCTTCCACTGCACGTTGAACTGCTCGGCCAGCGCCGCCCGCAGCACGTCCTCGCTGCCGCTGCCCGCGAAGTTGTCACGGGCGCCGGCGTTGACGAAGCCGAGCTGGAGCGTCGTGCCGTCGAAGCCGGTCACCTGGGCGTTCTGGCTGAGCAGGATCCAGGTGAAGCGGCGGCGGTTCTTGACCGCCTCCAGGATGTTCGGCCAGAGCGCGCGGGGGTCGAGGCCGCCGGCCGGGGCGGGGGGCGCGGTGGCGACCGGAGCGAGGGCGGCTGGGGCCGTCGGGGCGGAGGCGGACGCGGGGGCGGGGGCCGTGGGGGCCGGACCCGGCTGGTGCTGTGGCTGAGCGGGGCCGCGGCCCGGGGCGTTGCCCTGCTGTCCGCCCGCCGGGGCGGCCGTGGGCCATGCCCCGGCAGGGCGCCGGCCGCTGCCGGCGGGAGCGGCGGTGGGCCAGGCGCCGGGGGCGGCCGTGGGCTGGGCCTGGGCGGCGGCGGGCTGCGGGACGGGGGCAGGGGCGGGGGCAGAGGCAGGGGTGGCCGCGGGAGCGGGCTCGGGAGCCGGGGCGGGCTGCGGGGCGGCCGGAGCGGCAGCGCCACCGTGGACGGGCGCGACCGGGGCAGCGCCGTACGACGCACCGGACGCGGCCGGAGCGGGGGTACCGGCGGCCGGAGCGGGGGCGCCGGCCGGAGCGCCCGTCGCGCGGACGGCAGCCCGAGCCGCGGCGGGACCGCCACCGGGCGGAACCGGCGCACCGCCGCCCTGGCCGTGGGCCTCGGGCCCGGGGACGTACCCCATGGCGGGCGCGCCACCGCCGCCGGAGAAGTTGACGCCACGCTCCAGGCGGTCGAGGCGGGCCATCACGGAGCGCTCGTCGCCGTAGGCGGCGGGGAGCAGCACGCGCGCGCAGATGAGTTCCAGCTGGAGGCGGGGCGAGGTGGCGCCGCGCATCTCCGTCAGGCCCTCGTTGACCAGGTCGGCGGCGCGGCTCAGCTCGGCGGCGCCGAACGTGGACGCCTGGGCCTGCATGCGCTCCAGGACGTCGGCGGGAGCGTCGAAGAGCCCCTTGTCCACCGCGTCGGGGACAGCGGCGAGGATCACGAGATCCCGCAGCCGCTCCAGCAGATCGGCGACGAAGCGGCGCGGGTCGTTGCCGCCCTCGATGACGCGGTCCACCACCTCGAAGGCGGCGGCGCCGTCACCGGTGGCGAAGGCCTCGACGACGGAGTCGAGGAGCGAGCCGTCGGTGTACCCGAGGAGGGAGGTGGCCATGGCATACGTCACACCGTCCGCACCCGCACCGGCGAGGAGCTGGTCCATGACGGACATGGAGTCACGCACGGAACCGGCACCGGCGCGCACGACGAGCGGCAGCACACCCTCCTCGACGGGGATGTCCTCCCGCCCGCACACCTCGGCGAGGTAGTCCCGCAGGGTCCCCGGCGGGACGAGCCGGAAGGGGTAGTGGTGCGTCCGCGACCGGATCGTCCCGATGACCTTCTCGGGCTCGGTGGTGGCGAAGATGAACTTGAGGTGCTCCGGCGGCTCCTCGACGACCTTCAGCAGCGCGTTGAAGCCGGCCGACGTGACCATGTGGGCCTCGTCGATGATGTAGATCTTGTAGCGGCTGCTCGCGGGGCCGAAGAAGGCCTTCTCCCGCAGCTCACGGGCGTCGTCCACACCACCGTGGGAAGCGGCGTCGATCTCGATGACGTCGATGGATCCCGGACCGTTGCGGGCGAGGTCCCGGCAGGACTGGCACTCGCCGCAGGGGGTCGGCGTGGGACCTTGCTCACAGTTCAGACAGCGGGCGAGGATGCGCGCGCTGGTCGTCTTGCCGCAGCCGCGCGGACCGCTGAACAGGTACGCGTGATTGACCCGGTTGTTCCGCAGCGCCTGCTGCAGCGGGTCGGTGACATGCTCCTGCCCGATGACCTCGGCAAAGGTCTCCGGGCGATAGCGGCGGTACAGCGCGAGAGACGACACGCATACGAGGTTATAGGCGCCCACTGACAACCCGGGAAAAAGAAGGGCCCCCCACGCACCCGCCAGAGCCGACCTACCCTTGCTGCCTTCCGGCCCTGGGGGAGTTCAGTCAGATAGCGCCGCGTGAGGGGCTGCGCCCACAGTACCCGATCCCGGCCCCCGCCCAGTACCCGATCACGCACCACGCCCCCTCCCGATCCGGGCCTGCGGGAACGGGTTCGCGAGCACTCCCCTCGGTCATGTAATGTTTCCGGCGGAGGATTCGCCTAGAGGCCTAGGGCGCACGCTTGGAAAGCGTGTTGGGGGCAACCCCTCACGAGTTCGAATCTCGTATCCTCCGCCTCAGCCCGCCAGGGCGAACGATGGCCCCGACCGGAATCCGGTCGGGGCCATCGTTGTGCGTGGTCGCCGTTCTGGTTGTGGTCTGGTTGTGGTCACCGGACCTTGAAACCGTCCGACGACTACGCGCCCTCTACGGCGTCAGCCAGGAGCGTGACCAGCTCGTCGACGATCGGGGGACGCGCGCCGGGTCTGCTGACGGCGAGGATCTCCCGGTGGAGCGGTGCGGCTCCGGGTGGCAGGACCACCCGCTCGACTCCGGCATCGTGCACCGCGCCGAGGAGCGTGGCCGGGATCAGGCCCACCGCGAGACCGGCCCGGATCATGGCGAGCATGCTGTGCAGGTCCTCCGTCTCCAGTGTCACCTGCGGCGCGATCCCGAGCTCTCCGGCCCAGCGGAGCAGCAGACGCCGGTCGGGGTTGTGCGCGTAGCCCGAGACCCACTCCCGTTCCAGGCATTCGGCCAGCTCCACCGGGCGTGGGCGCCCCGGCTCGGCACCCGTCACCAGGACCAGCGGTTCGCGACCCAGGACGGTGATGGTCAGCGCCTCGGACGGGACCGGCGGGTCCTCGGGCAGGTAGCGGTAGGCGACGAGCAGGTCGATGTCCCCCGACCTCACCCTCGGCACGCCCTCGTCCGTCTCCACGACGACGAGCCGGATCCGGGGGCCCGGGCGGCGAGCCCTGAGCGTGGACAGGACCTGAGGGAGCAGGTAGGTCATCGCGCTGGGGTAGATCCCGACGCGCAACTCGGCGATCTCGCGGTGGGCGATGCCGTGGGCGGTGTCCTGGAACCGCGCGGTCGCGTCGAAGAGCGTCTCGGTCGCCTGGGCGAGGGAACGGCCGGCTGCGGTGAGGATCAGCCGGCTGCCGGGGCGGCGGACGATCAGTTCGACGCCCATGTCGCGTTCCAGCGCGGCGATGTGCTGGGACACAGCCGAGGGCACGTATCCGAGTTCTGCCGCGGCCTCGGCCATCGAGCCGTGGCGCACGACGGCCAGGAAGGTGGCCAGGAGCTTCAGATCCGGCTGAGACTTCACGGTTCATGAACTTTCTCTTCGGGATCCATCGCTTTACGTGTTCCGGGGTGGGCGCCAGAGTAAAGGCACCGCGACGCCAGGCACTCCGCCCGACAGAAAGCCGAGACCATGGCCATCGACCTCACCGCCCTGCGGGCCCACTTCCCCTCCCTCGCCACCGGCCTCGCCTTCTTCGACGGCCCGGGCGGAACACAGACTCCCCGCCCCGTCGCCGACGCCATCGCCGCGACACTCACCGGACCCCTGTCCAACCGGGGAACCGTCAGCCCGTCCGAGCTCAACGCCGAGCGCGCCGTCGCGGACTTCCGCGCCGCCTATGCCGACCTGCTGAACGTGCCCGCGAACGGCATCGTCCACGGGCGCAGCGCCACGCAGCTGACGTACGACTTCTCCCGCCACCTGGCCAAGGGCTGGAACGCGGGCGACGAGATCGTCCTCAGCCGCCTCGACCACGACGCCAACGTCCGCCCCTGGGTCCAGGCTGCCGAGCGGGCCGGCGTGACGGTCCGCTGGATCGAGATCGACCCGGAGACGACAGAGCTGGACCTCGACTCGTACGAGCGGGCCCTCTCGTCCCGGACCCGGCTGGTCGCGGTCACGGCGGCCTCCAACGTGCTGGGTACCAAGCCACCCGTACGCCGGATCGCCGACCGGGCCCACGAGGCGGGCGCGCTGGTGTACGTGGACGGGGTCCACTACGCCGCGCACCACCTCGTGGACGTGCCCGCCCTCGGGGCGGACCTCTTCGTCTGCTCGCCGTACAAGTTCCTCGGACCGCACTGCGGGGTGCTCGCGGCAGCGCCCGAGTTCCTCGAAACCCTGCGCCCGGACAAGCTCCTGCCGTCCCCCGACTCCGTCCCCGAACGCTTCGAGTTCGGCACACTGCCGTACGAGGTGCTGGCGGGCGCCACCGCCGCCGTCGACTTCCTCGCCGAGCTGGACCCGGGCACGGGGGCCTCGCGCAGGGAGCGCCTGAACCGCTCCCTGGGCTCCATGCACGAGCACGAACTGACGCTGCGCGCACGGCTGCAGGAGGGTCTGGAGTCTCTGGGCGGCGCCATCAACCTGCGCTCGAAGGCCCCGGACCGCACCCCGACGCTCCTGATGTCCATCGAAGGCCGCGACGCACGCGAGGCCCAGGCACATCTGGCCGCGCGCGACGTGGTGGCACCCGCCGGGTCGTTCTACGCCTACGAACCGTTCACCGCGCTCAAGCTCGAAGAGCCCGCCCTGCGCGCTGGCCTGGCCCCCTACAACACCACCGACGACGTGGACCGCTTCCTCGACGGGCTCGCCGCCTTCCTCTGACCTCGCCGGATCCGACGCAACGCCTGGCGACCTCAGTCCGGCAGTCCCCGGAACGATCCGTGCAGGCCGGCCTCGGCGAAGTAGACGGTGGCAGCGGTGGGATCGCGGCGGGTGCAGCCCGGTTCCAGGCGTCCGGTGCACCAGTCGCCGCCGACGAGCCGAGGCCGGCTTCGCGGACCGGGCCCATCTCACCCGGTGGTTCACCCGCACCTACGGCATCACCCCCGCCGTCTACCGCACGGGATCGGCGTCGGCACGCAGGACCTGCCGGGATCCCTTGCGCGATCCACAGCCTGTGCACACACTCCGGCGACCACGTCAGCGACAGCATCCCCATCCGCGCCGCGGACCGTCGCTGACGCCAAGCTGCACGGTCACACGTAGGCCGGCGCCCCCTCTCCCGCAGCAACTCTTCTTCATCTCAGGCCCGTTCGCGATCCGACGGCGGCGGAAACGTCAAGTTTCTGTAGCGTATGAGTCTGGTGAAAATCAGTGAGACGGAAGTAGCATCGGCCGCCTCTGTTCGATGCCACCCCCCTCCAGCATCTTCACCACAGGAGACTTGAGTGTCCTCTGCCCACAGAGGCAAGAAGCACGGTCGCCGGGGCCGGATAGCCGTACGCTCCGCCGCCACGCTGTTCCTCGGCGGTGCCGGCGCGTTGGTCATGGCGCCCGCCCACGCGACGCCGCTGCCGACAGACATCGGCGTCCAGGGCCACGGCGGCATCAGCGCGTCGCAGCTCACCGCCCGCGTGCACGGCGCGCTCACCGCGCCGGCCGCCAACACCCCTGCAACACTGCGGCCCGCCGCGCGCGCGGGCGCACCGTCCGGCACCGCCACCGGTCAGGACCCGCAGCCGTCGGCTTCCGGCACCGTCGCCCCGCACATCATCGGCGGTACGACCACCAGCATCTCCACGGCCCCGTGGATGGTGCAGCTGTGGTACTACGACGACAAGGGCACCTCCGACACCAGTGACGATGTCGGCTTCTTCTGCGGCGGCACCGTCGTGTCGCCCACGAAGATCCTCACCGCCGCACACTGCGTCTCGGGCTACGACTGGCACAACAACGGCGCGATCATCTACGGCACCAGCCAGTTGCCGACCACCGACCCGTCGACCAACACCACCGACTTCCACGGCGGCACGGTGACGGGCGTCTGGCGTCAGTGGAACGATTCTTCGTTCAAGATCACCTCGGCCGGCACCGCCGTCAACGACGTCGCCGTGCTGACCCTGCCCAACCCGATCAGCGCCAAGCCCCTGCCCATCACCACCTCCGACGACACCACGTCGTACAAGGCGGGCACCCAGGCGCAGATCTACGGCTGGGGGCGCACCAGCTCCACCAACCAGGACATCTCGCAGACCCTGCAGAAGGCCACCGTGCCGGTGAACGCCGACTCGACCTGCTCGGCCTACTACGGCAGCGACTTCGTCGCGGGCGCCATGACCTGCGTCGGAGCGCCGGCCAGCGGCTCCGACAGCGGAACCGTCGCCAGCTGCAACGGCGACTCCGGCGGCCCGCTGGTCGTGGGCGGACGTGTCGTCGGTGTCGTGTCGTGGGGCGTGCAGGACTGTGTGGCCCAGGGCTCGTACAGCGTCTTCACGAAGCTGAGCAGGTACGTCGGGGCGACCGAACCGCGCATCGACGACACCGACTTGAGCGGTGACGGCCGCGCGGACATGTTCGCGATCGCCTCCAACGGCCAGGGCTACGAGTACGACTCGCGCGGCACCTCCTTCGGGACCCGGATCCCGCTCGGCGACTGGAGCGGGGTCAACCTGGTGCGCCAGGCCGACCTCGACCGCGACGGCTACGCCGACCTGCTGGTGCGCACCACCGACGGCACCCTGTACTGGCAGCACCTCAACCTGTCCACCGGCAACGCCGACGTCACCAGGATCGGCTCCGGCTGGAACGCCATGAAGGTCATGCTCGCGCCCGGCGACGTCACCGGTGACGGCCACCAGGACCTGCTGACCGTCGACTCCAGCGGCAACTTCTGGCTCTACCCGGGCACCGGCCACGGCACCTTCGGCTCGCGCGTCAAGCTCGGCTACGGCTGGAACACGTACGGCGCCAACATCTTCGGCAAGGGCGACTTCACCGGCGACGGCAAGCTCGACCTGCTCGCCCAGGACTCCTCCGGGAACCTGTGGCTGTACAAGGGCACCGGCGACCCGTCGCACCCGCTGGCGTCCCGCGTGAAGATCGGCTGGGGCTTCCACTACACCGCGTACGTGATGAACGGGGACATGACCGGCAACGGTCACTCCGACCTGATCGCCCGCGACAGCAGCGGCAACCTGTGGCTGTACCAGGGCACGGGCGACGTCTCCCACCCGCTGGCCTCCCGCGTCAAGATCGGATACGGCTACAACGGCTACCGGCTGAGCTGACCGGTACTCCGGCGGGACACCGATCCCACCCGGACAACGGGCCCGCGTGCGTCCTGACCAGGGCGTACGCGGGCCCGTTCGCACAGCGCCGGTTACCGATGTCGTGGCCGTGGCCGCACAACTCGCCCTGCACCGGGCCGTCCTGGCCGGCCAGTCCCGCCGCTCCTCCTGGGACGCGTGGCCGGGCATCGGCCGTCCCGTCCTCGCCGTATGGAGCGAGCGGGGCATGATCTCCGCCGAGGAGATCGACGGCATGGTCCGGCCCGTGACCTACCGCGCCACCCGCACCGGCGCCGACACCGTCACCTGGTCCACGTCCGAGATCCGTACCGTCGCCTTCATCGTCCAGGTCCCCGGGATCGGGAGGGTGAAGGAGTCGGTGGCCCAGTAGCCGCCCCGGTCGGTGACCCTGGTGTCCAGGGGGCCTATGCGCTGAGCGGCGAGGGTGAGGGTGATGCGGAGTTCGGGGACCGTGGACAGGCCGCCGTCGGGGCCGTAGACCACGGCCTGGACGGAGGACCGGCCCACCCGGCCCGGGTCCAGGGTGACCTGGAGCGTGCCGTGGCCGCCCGGGGTGCCGGTGTCGAAGGGGATCGTCGTCACCGAGGCCGTCGGAATGCCGGCCACCGGTCCGCCCGGTTCCGCCGTCTCGGTGGCCGTGCGGCCGGGCACCGTGCTCGTCAGGAGCGTCGTCACGGCCAGGACCACCATCGCCACGGCCGCCTCCGCCAGCACCGAGCGGCGCAGGAGGGAAAGGGGGAGGGGCGCGGGTGCGGGCGGCTTCGGGGGTTCCTCCGGGAGCGGGGGGCCCGTCGCCGGTTCCGGGATGCGGGCCGGGGCCGGGGTCGTCGTGTGCGTCTGTGCCCGGGACCGGGTCGCGCGGGCGATCCAGCTGCGGGAGCAGGCCGCCGCCAGCAGGAGCGCGGCCACCGTGGCCAGTTTGACCAGCAGGGTACGGCCGTACGTCGTGTCCGTCAGGGCCTGCCAGGAGCCCAGGCCCCGCCAGGACTGGTAGACGCCGGTCACCGCCAGGACCGTCACCGAGGTGAGGGCCAGGCGGGAGAAGCGGGCCGGGACCGACAGGGGCAGGGAGGGGTTGCGGGACAGGGTCCGCAGGAGCGCGGCCAGGCCGCCCAGCCAGGCGCCCATGGCGAGCAGATGGAGGGTGGCGGAGGTGATCGCCAGCGGAACCTGGCTGCCCGCCGAGGCGTGTTCGGCGGCCGACCAGGTCAGGGACAGGGGGACGGACACCGTCGCGGCCACGGCGAGCGTCGCGCGGCGTGGGAGTCTTCTGCGGCGAGCCCGCAGGAGGGCGACCGTGGCCGCGGCCAGCAGCAGCAACGCCAGACGGGCCAGCAGGAGTTCGCCGGGGCGGGTCGTCGCCGTACGGGCGAGGGAGGTCAGGGAGAGGGCGCGGGCCGGTGCCGTGCCCTCCTCGTACGGGGCGCGCAGGGCGAACAGGGCCAGCGTCGACGCGATCAGGGTCCAGGCCGCCGTCACGGCCGGGGTGCGCAGCGGGGCCGCCTGCGGAGGGCGGCAGTACGCGACGAACGCGGCCGTGCCCAGCAGCAGGGCCAGGGAGAGGTAGGCGAGGTAGCGCGCGATGTTGTACAGGGCCGCCGTTGCCGGGTTCTCCGTGTCGCCGGCGGCGCCGGTCGCCGTGGTCGCGGTCCGTTCACCGACGGAGAACGTCAGCGCGCCGGACACCGGGTGGCTGTCCGCCGACACCACCCGCCAGGCGACCGTGTAGGTGCCGGTGGCGAGCCGGGCGGGCAGGGAGACGCGGGCGGTGTCCGAGCGGCCGGGGGTGTGGCCGGCCGCGCCCGTGTGCACGCGGTGGTTGGTGGGGTCGTAGACGCGGAAGGAGTCGGTGAGCAGGCTGACCGACTCGGTGAAGGTCAGGGTCACCTGCCGGGGGGCCGTGCGCAGGATGGTTCCGTCGGTGGGGTCGGTCGTGCGCAGGGCCGCGTGGGCCGACGCCGGGGAGGCGGTGCCGAGCAGGAGGAGGAAGAGGCCCGCGCAGAGCAGGGTCAGGCGTCGTGCCCATCGGTGGTGGTCGTACGGCAGCACCTCGTCCCCTCCCTGTGCCTTCGTCAGGCCTCTGTACAGGTACGCAGAGATCCGCCGACTTGCTCACCACGTCGGGCGGGCCGAGATGCCGCCGTCCACGACCAGGTCGTGCCCGGTGATCCAGCTCGCGAGCGGCGAGGCCAGGAACACGCAGGCGTCGGCCACGTCCTCGGGGCGGCCCAGGCGGCCGGTGGGGGCGGCGGCGAGCCAGCGGCGTACGCCGTCCGGCCAGGCCTCCGCCAGCCCCTCGCGGGCGATCAGACCGGGCGAGACCGTGTTGACGCGGATGCCGTCGGGGCCGTACTCCAGAGCCGCCGCGCGCGCGTGCATCACCACCGCCGCCTTGGCCGCGCTGTAGTGGGCGTGGCCGGGAGCCGGCCGGGCGGCCTCGATGGAGGCGATGTGAGTGATCGTGCCGCCGCCGTGTGCCCGCATGTGATCGGCCGCGGCCTGGGTGCAGGCGAAGACGCTGGTGAGGTCGGTGTCGACGACCTCACGCCACTCGGCCGCCGCCATCCCGGGCAGGGGCTGGACCGGCTGTACGGCCGCGTTGTTGACGAGGGCGGTGAGGCGGCCGCCGGACCAGTCGGCCGTCTCGTGGACCAGGCGGTGACAGGCGTCCTCGTCCGTCAGGTCCGCCCGCAGGACGACGGCCGCGCAGCCCGACTCCCGGATCCGGGCCGCCACTTCACCGGCCGCGTCCACCGCCGTACGGCAGTGCAGGGCCACCGCCGCACCCTGCTCCGCGAAGCGCAGGGCGATGGCGCGGCCGATGCCGCCGCCCGCGCCGGTCACCAGGGCGGTCTGTCCGTCGAGAAGGTTCGCGTTCATGGGCGGGACAGTTCCGTGATGCGGACGGCTTCGGACGGGTAACGCGCCGTCAGGGTGGCCGGGTCGCCGTGTTCGTAGTCCGCTTCGGTGAATCCGGGGGCCATCGTGGTGCCGAAGAGCGTCCACGCGCCGCCCGGAGCGACCCGCGCGCCCATCCAGGTGCGGGCGGGCACGGTCAGCTGGACGTGCTGGCCGGACAGCGGTGCGGGGCCGAGGACGGCGGTGCGGGTGGTGCCGTCGGGGGCGAGGAGCAGCAGGTGGAGCGGGTCTCCGAGGTAGAAGTGCCAGATCTCGTCGGTGGGCAGGCGGTGCAGGGCGCAGTAGTCGTCGGCGGTGAGCAGGGCGACGATGGCGGTCCCCGCGGGACGTCCGTCCGGGCGCGCGGGCCCCGTCCAGGTCCGCCGGTACAGGCCGCCTTCGCGGGGGATGGGTACGAGGGCGTAGTGGGCGATCAGCTTTTCCGGTGTCGGGTCTTCCGGTGTCGGCGGCACGGAGAGAAGGCTAGTCGCCGGGGAAGGCCACGGACCGGTCCAGGAAGGCGAGTTGGGCGTGCTTCTCCGGCAGGTACACATCGGGGAGGTCCACCTCGGGCAGGACGACCGCAGGGCCGCGGACGAAGCCCTCGCGCTCGAAGCGGGCGATCGCCCTGGTGTTGCGGACGTCCGGGTCGACCACGAGCCGGCGCCGGTCGAGGATGCGCAGCGCGTACGTCGCCATCGCGGTCAGCAGCGCCGAGGACCAGCCGGGGCGCGGGCCGGCCGGGCCGGCGGGGGCGAGCAGGACGTGGACGCCGAGGTCGCCCGGGAGCACGTCGTAGCACTCGCCGACCCGGTCGGCGGCCGGCTCGTACGTCTGGAACAGGGCGGCCGGGGTGCCGTCCAGGGTGACGAGGTGGGCGTGGTGGGTGTCGAGGCCGGCCATGTGGGCGTAGATGTCGGCGACCTGGTCCCGGGTGAGGCCGGTCATGCCCCAGAAGGCGGCGCGTTCCTCGCTGACCCAGTTATGGATCACGCCCGCGTCGGACGCCGGGTCGAGGGGGCGGATGCGGACGGTGCCGAAGGGGTCGGTGTGCTGTTCGAAGAGGTCGGTCATGGGGTTTCCTCGGTACGTTCCAGCGGGGTCAGCAGGGTCCAGTCGGTGACGACCGGGGCCAGATCTCCCCTGAGCCACAAGGGGAGTTGGTCGCGGTGGTGGGGTGAGCCGGGGGCGCCGTCCGCGCCGAAGGGGACCACCCAGCGGCTGTTCTCGCGGTCGGCCAGGTCCCAGACGTAGCGGGCGGCGGGGCCGCGGGCCGCGCGGTCGGTCAGGCCGGGGACGGCGGAGGTGCACAGCACGCAGTCGTGGTCGCCGGCCAGGCCGGGTTCGTCGTACGGCTCTCCCGGCAGCGCGCGCCAGGGGGCCAGGCGGTGGGTGTCGGACCAGGTGCCGGACGGGGGCGCGGCGGCCACCTCCTCCAGGGCCGCGCGGACGGCGGCGGGGCGGTCGATGCCGTACAACTTCTCGGCCCGCAGCAGGTGTTCGAGGGCGTAGCCGATGCGCGGGACGAGGGCCAGCCAGGGGAGCAGCACCTCCGGGTAGGCGGGGGGCTCGGCGAGCGGGGCGAACACCGGATGCGCCGCGAGGTGGCGTACGACCGCGCCGCGCACCGCGGAGTAGGCCGCCGCGTCGGCGCTGCCGGCGTCCATACGGCGGTCCCACACGAGGAGGCGGTCGCGCAGGCGGGCGGCGTCGGGGGTGAGGTCGTCGAGGGCGGCGAGGTGGTCCAGCAGGGGGCCGGCGGAGCCGAGGTGGGTGTCGGTGTGGATCGCGGGCAGGGCGTCGGCGGTCCAGGTGCGGCGGGTGTCGAGGAGGGCGCGGATGCGGTCGGCGCGGTGGGGTGGGGCGAACTCGATGCCGAGGGGGGCGGCGAGGGTGCGCTGGTTGGCCATGACCGCGATGCCGTCGGGCGGTTCGGGGTCGGCGTACAGCGTCCGGTGCGTGCCGTGCCACTCGTGGCCGGGTTCCCAGGCGGGGACCGGGTGGCGGAGGTTGGCCTCGGCGCGCAGGGGGACGCGGCCGGCTGTGCGGTGCAGGGTGCCTCCGGCGGTGTCGGCCGCTTGGACCACGTTGACGGGTTCGGCCCAGTGGTCCAGGGCGCGGTCGATGTCCTGGACCGTGCGGGCCCTGAGGAGGGGGAGGAGGGCACTGAAGCCGAGGTCCGCGGTGACCCGGGGTGGATAGCGCAGGGCCAGCGCCTCGGCTCCGCCTTCGGCGAGGATTCCGTTCCCACCCGCACCAACGGTGACGGTTTCGCCGTCGGGTGCGGGTGGCAGCCCCGGTCGGGCGCCTTCGCCGTCGGCGGCTCGCGGGTCGTACGGCGCTTCGGCGGACTTCGTTTCGTAGAGCGGCTCGGTGGCTTGCGGAGCGTGCGGCGATACGGCGGACTTCGCGTCGGACGGTGGTTCGGCGGCCTCCGCGGCGTACGGCGGCTCGGCGGAGTTCGTGTCGTACGGCGGCCCGGCGGCCTCCGGGGCGTACGGCGGCCCGGCGGCTTGCGGGACGTATGGCGGCTCGGCCAACCCCGCGTCGGACGGCGGCTCGGCGGCCTGTGAGACGTAGAGCAGCTCAGCGACCTCCGCCTCATGCAGTGGCTCGTCGGTCTCGCCTCCCCCGAGTGGCTCGGCCGTCACCCCTCCGCCCAGCGGCTCGGTGCTTTCCGCGTCGTACGGCGATTCCGCGGCCTGCGCCCCGTACGGCCCTCCCGGAGTGAGCCCCGCCTCCAGGCCCTCCGGGCCGCCGGCTATCACGGGGCCCCGGGCCGTTTCGATCACCTCGATCTCCAGGGAGGGTTCGCCCGCGATGTGCACGGTCTCCGTGTGGCGGGTGGCGCGGTGCCAGTGGCCGTCCGGGCCCAGGGCCTCGATGCCGGCGCCGGTGCGGCGCAGGCGTTCTCGGTAGAGGTCCTGGTAGTCGGCCATGGCGTTGGTGATGGCCCAGGCGACGGAGCCCGTGTGGCCGAAGTGGGCGATGCCGGGGACGCCGGGGACGGCCAGGCCGATGACGTCGAACTCGGGGCAGGAGAGGCGGAT
This sequence comes from Streptomyces camelliae, assembly GCF_027625935.1. Lineage (NCBI taxonomy): Bacteria > Bacillati > Actinomycetota > Actinomycetes > Kitasatosporales > Streptomycetaceae > Streptomyces > Streptomyces camelliae. The sequence continues at coordinate 4,801,175 of NZ_CP115300.1, read as the reverse complement.
CTGCTGGTAGACGCCGGGGTCCTCGATGAAGCGGTGCGGGTCGCCCGCGATCAGGGCGTGACCGGTCGCCGTACGGGCGCCGGAGAGCAGCCAGCCGTTGCTGCCGGCCGTGCCGGGCCCGTCGGTGGCGAACAGGCCGACCGCGTCGGGCCCGAGGTGCCGTATCGCCTGCTCGCGCCAGAGTTTGGCGGGGAAACCGGCGAAGAGGAGGTGTGCCGCGAGCCAGACGCCCAGCGGAGTCCAGGGCTCCCAGCGGCCGGGGGTGAGGCCGGCGCGGGCGAACTCGGGGGTGCGGCGGGCGCCCTCCGGCAGGCCCGCGTTGACGCCGTCGACGTAACGGCGGACCCAGTCGGCCGTCTCGGGGTCCCGGCGGTCCAGCGCGGCGAAGCAGCGGCGGGCCGTGTCGTCCAGGCGGGCCCGGCGGGCCAGGACGTCCCAGGACACGGCGGCGGCACCGAGGAAGGACGCCGAGCTGCCCTGGGCCCGGTGGCGTTCCACCTCCAGTTGCCAGGCGCGGTCCAGCGCGGTCACCCGACCCTGGGCGTACGCGAGTTCAGCGGCGCTGGAGGCGCGCAGGTGGGGGATGCCCCAGGCGTCACGGTAGGTCTCGGTGGTCACCCGGAATCCCCTTCACTTTAGGTTAGCCTTGCCTAAGTTTCAGCTCTGTGGAGGGATCGTACGCGAGAGGTGGAGGAGACCTCGCGACAAGGTGTCCCGTTGCACCCCGGCTGCGTCCCGCGCGCGGGCGGGCGATCATCGACGCATGGACGTCACCCTGCATCTCGCCCAGGACCCGGAGGCCGACGCGCTGCTCGGGCGCTCCCCGCTCGCCGCGCTGGTGGGCATGCTGCTCGACCAGCAGGTGCCGATGGAGTGGGCCTTCAAGGGCCCCCGCACCATCGCCGACCGGCTCGGCGCCGGGGCCGGCGGAGACCTCGACCCGCACGAGATCGCGGCGATGGACCCGGAGGCCTTCGCCGCGCTGCTCGCCGAGAAGCCGGCCGTGCACCGCTACCCGGGCTCGATGGCCAAGCGGATCCAGCAGCTGTGCCAGTACCTCGTCGAGCACCACGACGGGGACGCCGAGGCGGTCTGGCGGGGTGTCCCGACCGGTGCCGAACTGCTGAAACGGCTGGAGGACCTGCCCGGGTTCGGCAAGCAGAAGGCCCAGATCTTCCTCGCGCTGCTCGGCAAACAGCTCGGCGTCACGCCCCAGGGCTGGCGGGAGGCCGCGGGCGCGTACGGCGAGGCGCGGTCCTTCCGCTCGGTCGCCGACATCACCGGGCCCGAGTCGCTGGACAAGGTGCGGGCGCACAAGCAGGAAATGAAGGCCGCGGCCAAGTCGGCCAAGTCGGCCAAGATCTCCGGGAAATGAAGACCTTCGGGGAACAGGGCACGCGGAACGCCTCGGACCCGGGTGCGGGGTGCCGTCACCCGACCGGCCCTCCCCCGATGGCAGGACCCGGCCGCCCGCTCACAGCATGAAGCATGACCGAGGTACCGAGCAGCGGCCCCAACCCGGGCCCTCAGTACGACGACCGGAGCGTCCACGCGGCCCAGGCCCGGGGCGGCCGGCGCGAGCACGAGCCGGAGCCGCCGTTCGAGGGCCCCCTGCACGCCCTGTCCCGGGCCGCCTGGCAGGTGGTCCTGGGCACCGGGATCGCCTCGCTGATCCTGGGGATCCTGGTCCTGGTCTGGCCGGGCGCCTCCCTGCTCGCGGCGGGCGTCCTCTTCGGCCTCTACCTCCTCATCAGCGGCATCTTCCAGCTGGCCTCCGCCTTCGGCACGCACATGACGACCTCGCTGCGCGTGCTGGCCTTCATCAGCGGCGCCCTGTCGATCCTGCTGGGCCTGTTCTGCTTCCGCGGGCCCTTCCAGTCGATCCTGTTGCTCGCCCTGTGGATCGGCATCGGCTGGCTGATCCGCGGCATCACCCAGACCCTGGCCGCCGCCTCCGACCCCCGGATGCCCGCCCGCGGCTGGCAGATCTGCCTCGGGATCCTCACCTTCATCGCCGGCATCGTGCTGATCGACTCGCCGTTCAGGTCGGTCGCCGTGCTGACCCTCGTCGGCGGCATCTGGCTGCTCGTGGTGGGCATCGTGGAGATCGTCACCGCCTTCAGCATCCGCGGCCGGGCCAAGCAGATCCCGAAGACCGTCTGACCCGCCCCGACCGCCGTCCCCACCCTGGACCGCCGCCATGGCCGTGGACCGCCGCCCCGGCCCTGGACCGCCGCCCCAACCGCCGTCCCCACCCTTGGCCGCCGCCCCAACCGCCGCCTGCGTCAACACCATGCACGCCACCTACGCCGAGCGGGCGGAACTCCGGCCCCCTGTGCTGCACCTGCCGTCCGCCCCGGGGAGACACCCGTCATGAGCAGGACCCCGCGCCGCCCCCGCAGCCATGACCGGCCTCGGAGCCGCGCCTGGCTTCGGAGCCGCACCTGGCTGCGGGTGCTCGTCCTGCTCCTCGCCCTGTGGGTGCCGGCCGCCCAGGCGCAGGCCCTGGCGGCCCCCGCGTCCGGCGTGGCGGCCGGGACCTTCGAACACGACGGCACCGATGGCGCCGACGTCCCCGACGCGCTCGTACGGCCCCCCGCCCGCGCGGTCCACAAGGCCGACGTACCCGAGCGCCCCGCGCCCCTCCCCGGCCCGGCACCCGCCCGGCCCGGCATCCGCGCGTGCCCGGCGGCGCCGTACGCCGCTCCCCTGCTCCGCACGGTGGTCCTGCGCTGCTGACTGACCCGCGTCCCCACGCAAGGTCAGCCGGCTCGACGCAAGCAAGGAGCACCGTCATGCCCCAGGATCCGTACGCCGTCCTGCGCGCCCTGCTGCGCGCGGAGGCCAGGCGCGCCACGGCCCCCAAGCCGGACGAGCGCCACCCGGAACCGCAGCGGCGGCCCGACGAACGGGACCGCTGAACGCCCCCGGCGGAGGCGAACCCACCAGGCCGCCCGGACCACCGCTCGCCAGGCCTGCCGCCGGGCCCGCCGCCTCCGCCGGGCCGCGCCGAACAGGGAATGGGTGATGCGGCGCGCCCCGTACTACCCCATTTGCGTGGTTTGCGAGATCTTTTCCGGCCGCGCACTACGCCGCCATGGCTGCGCCCGGAAGGTCTTGACCGGTAGGCTTTCCGTGTGATCTTCAAGCGCATCGGAAACGGCCGGCCGTACCCCGACCACGGCCGGGAAAGCACCCGGCAGTGGGCGGACGTCGCGCCGCGCCCGGTCCGCCTCGATCAGCTCGTGACCACCAAGCAGCAGCTCGATCTGGAGACCCTGCTGGCGGAGGACTCGACGTTCTACGGCGACCTCTTCGCGCACGTCGTGAAGTGGCAGGGCGATCTCTACCTGGAGGACGGCCTGCACCGCGCGGTCCGCGCCGCCCTCCAGCAGCGCCAGGTGCTGCACGCGCGCGTGCTCGAACTCGACTGACCCGGCACGGCACGGCCGTTGACCCTTTCGGGTTCCACTGAGCGGCATCGACTGATCATCTAATAGGCATCGCCGCTCAGGCGCACTACGCTGCGCCCATGAGCATGCTGACACCCCGGGGCATGGGCGGCCAGTACCGGATCACGGGGGACAAATACCCTCGGATGCGCCCGCCGCGCCGCCGCGGCAGGCTCGTCGCCGCCGTGGTGGCGTCCGTCTGCGCGCTCGGCCTGATCGGCTGGGGGACGCTGCAGCTCATCGACGTCTTCACCGGCGGCGGCAAGAAGACCTCGGCGGCCGGTTCGAAGACCGACTGCCGTGCCAAGGCGGGCACCGCGGCCACGGCGACCCCGGCCGCCCAGGTGAAGACTCTGCCCAAGCCGGGCCAGATCACGGTGAACGTCTACAACGCCACCGCGCGCACCGGCCTCGCCAAGGCCACCGCCGACGAACTGAAGAAGCGCGGCTTCCGGATCGGCGACGTGGGCAACGCGCCCGGGGAGTTCGACAAGAAGGTCAAGGGGACCGGGATACTGCTCGGCCCCGCCGACGCCCAGAACACCTCGGTGGCGGTGCTCGGCACCCAGCTGGCGGACGCCGAACGCCGCACCGACGCGGGCCGCAAGGGCGCCGACCTCGACCTCATCCTGGGCGACGCCTTCAAGGGCCTGACGAAGCCGGCGGACGCCCAGCAGGCACTGACGGCCCTGACGGACCCACAGCCGACGGCTTCTCCGAAGAAGGGGTGCTGACAGGCGCCTCGTAAGGGCTGACCAGCGGCCCCGTACAGCCGGTCCGGGGTGCTGACAGGCGCCGCCCCCTAAGGGCTACTCAGCGGCCCCGTACAGCCGATCCCCGGCGTCTCCCAGCCCCGGCACGATGTACCCGTGCTCGTTGAGGTGGTCGTCGACGGCCGCCGTGACGACCGTCACCGGCGTACCCGCGAGCTCACGCTCCATGACCTCGACGCCCTCCGGCGCGGCCAGCAGGACCACGGCCGTCACATCGTCCGCACCGCGCTTGATCAGCTCCTGGATCGCCGCGACCAGTGTGCCGCCCGTGGCCAGCATCGGGTCCAGGACGTACACCTGGCGGCCCGAGAGGTCCTCCGGCATGCGCGAGGCGTACGTGGAGGCCTGGAGGGTCTCCTCGTTGCGGATCATGCCCAGGAAGCCCACCTCGGCGGTCGGCAGCAGCCGGACCATGCCGTCCAGCATGCCGAGACCGGCGCGCAGGATCGGCACGACCAGCGGGCGCGGGCGGGCCAGCTTGACGCCGGTGGTCTGCGCGACCGGCGTCCGGATGTCGACGGCCTCGGTGCGCACGTCCCGCGTGGCCTCGTAGGCGAGCAGGGTGACCAGCTCGTCGGCGAGGCGGCGGAAGGTCGCGGAGTCGGTGCGCTGGTCGCGCAGCGTGGTGAGCTTGTGGGCGACCAGGGGGTGGTCGACGACGTGGAGACGCATGCCCATAACGGTACCTGCGCCCCGCACCCCCCGGTGCTGGCGTCAAACCGCCCGTCCGGGGGAAAGTGGGAGGGACGGAACTGGGCTGGGGTGGTGTGACGTGCCTGACCTTCCTGAACATCCCGAAGACGCGCCCGACGGCACCGCGGACCCGGACGAGCCCGCGATACGCGGCTCCGGCAGGGCGGCGTCTCGCGGTTCCGGCAGGGCGGCGTCTCGCGGATCCGGCACGGCGGCATCCCGCGGCACCGGCACGGAGGCATCCCGCGCAACCGGCACAGCGGCGACACGCGACACCGACACAGCGGTGACACCCGGCACCGGCATGGCAGCGTCCCGCGACTCCCGTGCGCCCGAGACGGACGCCGAGCGTCGGCGGCGGCGCGCCCAGTTCCTGCGTGATCTCGCCGAGGCGCGCGAGCTGCGCGCCCGGGTCCAGCCGCGGCGCGCCAAGGCGGCGCGACTGCGCCATGCGATGCGTATGCGGACGTTCCGCTGGTAGGCCGTCCGTGGTCCGCCAGTACTCCGCTGGTAGTCCACCAGTACTCCGCTGGTGGTCCGACCTGTGGGAAGGAAGCCCCCCCTGGAGCCAGGCACGGTAAGAAAATTCTCGGTGCGGAAGATCCATGTCCGCGGCGGTGTTTGCGCGGTGGGCGTGCGTGCGAGCTTGGAAAAGCCGCGTACGATCCGCAGGGCGGCTGCAAGACACAGGGAGCCGAAGACGTCCCCTGAACGCCTTGTTTCTGCCACGATTCCGAGTGGGCGGGGCTCGGAGCCCAGGTTCTTCCCGCCCACATACCTCCGCCGGGGGGACCCCCAACCGGCACACCTATGACCAGTGGGAGAGTCACGGTGTACTTCGCCGCACTGCTCGCGCGCACCGAAGACGGGTGGGAAGCGAGCGACACAGAGCTCGACAATGTGGAGAGCCTGTCGGATCTGGCCGACCTGGCCCGGGAGAACGCTGTCGACGATGACACGGTGCTCGTTCTCATCGAGCAGGAGGAAGCGTGGTTCGGCATCGTCCGTATCGACGGTGAAGACGACCCGCGCATCTACGTCTCGGACGCGGCCGCGGCCCAGCGCAGCGCGTACGGCGAGCTGCTGCTGACCGACGAGCTGCTCGGCCGGGAGCCCGGCTCGGACGACGGCCCCGACCTGGACGCCCTGGACCTCGACGGCACGGAGGACGGCGAGTCCGACGACGAGGAGGACGGCGGCGGCGCCGACGACGCGGTCTCGCACGGCCCCGTGGGCGACAGCGAACTCCTCGCCGACCTGGGCATCAGCGGCAAGGAGCTGCGCGCCCTGGACGGGGACGCGCTGAGCGAGATCGCCGAGGTCCTGGGCTGCACGGACGTCCTGGAGGGCGTCCGCTGACCGCCTCGCGGGACACGCGGGCCACCGTGCACCCGGCAGATCCGGTACGCGACCGCTGGCGGGCCGCGATGCGGCTCGCCCTGGACGAGGCCGAGCAGGCCGTCCGGGGCGGGGACGTCCCCGTCGGCGCCGTCGTGCTGTCCCCGGACGGTACGACGGTGCTCGGCGCCGGGCACAACGAGCGCGAGGCCACCGGCGATCCCACGGCCCACGCCGAGGTGCTCGCGATCCGGCGGGCCGCGGCACGGCTCGGGGAGTGGCGGCTGACCGGCTGCACGCTCGTCGTCACCCTGGAGCCGTGCACGATGTGCGCGGGCGCCCTCGTCCAGTCCCGCGTCGACCGGGTCGTCTACGGCGCCCGGGACGACAAGGCGGGCGCGGCGGGCTCCCTGTGGGACGTGATCCGCGACCGCCGGCTCAACCACCGGCCCGAGGTCGTCGAGGGCGTCCTGGCGGCGGAGTGCGCCCTGCTCCTCACGGAGTTCTTCCGCGACCGCTGACGGGCCGCTGACCGACCGCTGACCGACCGCCGGCGGGGCCGCTCACAGAGCTGCCGAATCCGATTTCAGACCATGCCCCACTGTGCTGTAAGGTCTCCCTCGGTAGCGTGTCCGAGCGGCCGAAGGAGCTCGCCTCGAAAGCGAGTGTGGCGCAAGTCACCGAGGGTTCAAATCCCTCCGCTACCGCTCGAAGAAGGGCCCCGTCGCACGACGGGGCCCTTCTCGTCGTACGAGCAAAGGGCCTCGGGAGGCAGGCCGTTGGTCCCTGAAAGGGGCGTGAAGGTTACACTCGCGGCCGTCAGCAGGGGCCCACTGGGCACACAGCACAGGGGAGGATTCGGTGGCGGTGAACGCCAAGAAGATCGCTGTGTACGCGCTCGTGGTCTTCGTGCTCTACGTGATCATCACGGACCCGGCCAAGGCGGCCAGCTACGTCCAGATAGGCTTCGAAGGCATATCGAGCGCCGCGAAGGCCATAGGCGACTTCATGACCTGGGTCGCCAACGGAGGAAAGAACTGAGGTACGCCCCATGATCCGCCATCTGGTCCTCTTCAAGCTCAACGAGGGCGTCGAGCGGGACGATCCGCGCGTCGTGGCCGGCGTGGCGGCCTTCGAGGCGCTGGGCGGGCAGATCGAGGAGCTGCGCTTCTGGGAGTGCGGCTGGAACATCAGCGACCGGCCGATCGCCTACGACTTCGCGATCAACTCTGCGGTCGAGGACCCCGACGCCCTCAAGCGCTACCTGGAGCACCCGGCGCACCAGGCGGGCGTCGCGCTGTGGCGCGAGTTCGCCACGTGGGTGATCGCCGACTACGAGTTCTGAGCCCCTCTTCGTCCGAGCCCTCCGCCGGAACGGCGGAGGGCTTTCGTGCGTTGCCCGGCCGTCACGCCCCCAACTTGTGGAAGTTTGAACACAACACGGCGTTATGCGGTGCTTGCACACAGTGCACATGTCTTGTGATGCTATGACCGCTTTTGACGGATGACTGACCGCGGATGATTGAGCGACGAAGAGGTGGCGTTGACCGTGTCGGCCAGTACCGCGCTGCCCCAGGAGCTGCCTCAGGAGGAGGTGGCCGCCGACCCCGCTCCCGCCACCCCCGCTCCCGTGGCCCCCGAGAAGCGGCGCAGCGCCGACACCCGCGCCCTCACCCAGGTGCTCTTCGCCGAGCTGAAGGAGCTCACCCCGGGCACCCCGGAGCACAACCGGGTGCGCGGGGCGCTGATCGAGGCGAACCTCCCGCTCGTGCGCTACGCGGCCGCCCGGTTCCGCTCCCGCAACGAGCCGATGGAGGACGTCGTCCAGGTCGGCACCATCGGCCTGATCAACGCCATCGACCGGTTCGACCCCGACCGGGGCGTGCAGTTCCCGACCTTCGCGATGCCGACCGTCGTCGGCGAGATCAAGCGCTACTTCCGGGACAACGTCCGCACGGTCCACGTACCGCGCCGGCTGCACGAGCTGTGGGTGCAGGTCAACAGCGCGACCGAGGACCTGACCACGGCCTTCGGGCGCCAGCCGTCCACCGCCGAGATCGCCGAGCGGCTGCGGATCAGCGAGGACGAGGTGCTGAGCTGCATCGAGGCGGGACGGTCGTACCACGCCACCTCCCTGGAGGCCGCGCAGGAGGGCGACGGACTGCCCGGCCTGCTGGACCGCATCGGCTACGAGGATCCGGCCCTCGACGGCGTGGAACACCGCGACCTGGTCCGGCACCTGCTCGTCCAACTCCCCGAGCGCGAACAGCGCATCCTGCTTCTGCGCTACTACAGCAATCTCACCCAGTCACAGATCAGCGCGGAACTCGGCGTCTCCCAGATGCACGTCTCGCGTCTCCTCGCCCGCAGCTTCCAGCGGCTGCGCTCCGCGAACCGCATCGACGCTTAGGCCCCCTCTCGGGAAGCGACGCATAAGCCCGCTTTCGGGAAGCACGGCCACCCCCCGCATGGAGCACGGCGGGCGCACGGAAGCACGCCTCAAGCGGTTCTGCATCGCATACCCGAGCGAGCGGTAACCGTCCCGAGCGAATCCCTCACCTGCGCGGATGCCGACAGTTGGGCTCCGACAACGCGTCAGACCCCTTCCCTCCAGGGCCGATTCGGATCTTTCATGTCGACATGTCACTACAGCGTGTTGCCGACATGTGACATTCTGCGGGAGACGCGTTTGCCGGGCCTCCGGCTCCGGTATTCAGGTGAAGGCTGCGTCGCACGACACGTCGGCGCCGCCGCGACCGTCCCGCGACCCAAAGGGGGTGGCATGTCCGCAGACCAGGGCAGCTCGAAGGTGCTGACGCCCGCGCCGAGCGCGGCAGCGCCCAAGGAGCTCGACGCTCTCGACGTCCTCGACGGAATCGAGGCCGTCACGGCCCTCGACGCCGTGCCGTCCCCGTCCGCCCAGGCGCCGGCCCTGCCGGCCTCGGGGGACATCGACACCCGCACCCTGTCCCGTTCACTGTTCCTGCGTCTCGCCGCCCTCGGCGAGGACAGCCCCGAGCGGGCCTACGTCCGGGACACCCTGATCGAGCTGAACCTGCCGCTGGTCCGCTACGCGGCCGCGCGCTTCCGCTCGCGCAACGAGCCGATGGAGGACATCGTCCAGGTCGGCACCATCGGCCTGATCAAGGCGATCGACCGCTTCGACTGCGAACGGGGTGTGGAGTTCCCGACGTTCGCGATGCCGACGGTGGTCGGGGAGATCAAGCGCTTCTTCCGGGACACCTCGTGGTCGGTCCGTGTGCCGCGCCGCCTCCAGGAGCTGCGCCTGGCCCTCACCAAGGCCAGCGACGAGCTCTCCCAGAAGCTGGACCGCTCCCCGACGGTGACGGAGCTGGCCGCCGTGCTCGGCGTCTCCGAGGAGGACGTGGTCGACGGCCTCGCGGTCGGCAACGCCTACACCGCCTCCTCCCTCGACTCCCCGGCCCCCGAGGACGACGGCGGCGAGGGCTCCCTGGCCGACCGCCTCGGCTACGAGGACACGGCCCTGGAGGGCGTGGAGTACCGCGAGTCCCTCAAGCCCCTCCTGGCCAAACTCCCGCCCCGCGAACGCCGGATCATCATGCTCCGCTTCTTCGCCAACATGACCCAGTCCCAGATCGGTGAGGAGGTCGGCATCTCCCAGATGCACGTCTCCCGGCTGCTGACCCGGACGCTGGCGCAGTTGCGGGAAGGCCTGATCTCGGACTGAGCGACGAACGACACCCGGAGGGTTCCTATCTGACGAAGCGTCAGTCACCATGACCGGATGCTTCGTACGACGACATGGACACGTGGCCGCCGAGGCGCCGTTACGGCAGCGTCGGCGGTCGTCGTCGTCCTGGGCGGGGTGGTGGCCGCATGCGGGGGCCAGGGCCCGGGCCGCGGTTACGTCGCGGCCGGCGCGGCGGGCGGTCCGCAGAGCAGCGGTGCGGCCGCGGCCGGCCCGACCGGCTCGGTGTCCTTCGTGCCGCTCGACGGCGCGAAGGGCGGCAACTCTCCGGCGCCCACACCCAGTTCGGCCCGGCCGAGCAGCAGCGACTCACCCCTGCCGGGCAGCCCGGAGCAGACCCCACCGCTCCTGGGCACACCCAGCCCCTCCGGCAGCGCGGACGGTCGTACGACACCCGCGCCATCCGGACCCGGTTCACCCGCCCCGACTCCCGGCAGCGGCACGCCGGACCCAACTTCCGGCAGCGGCACACCCGTCGGGCCCGCCGACCTCAGCTGGGGCAAGCCGGAGACGGCCGCCACGGACCAGCGCTGGTGCCAGAAGGTCACCGTCGGTTTCCACAACTCGGGTGGTACGGCGGTGCGTTCGGGGTCGGTGACGTTCGGGACGCACATCATCGGCCTGCTCGGCATCGACTGGGGCACGGTCGACTCGACCGCGGACCTGCCGGGGCCGATCGGGCCGGGCGCACAGGTGAAACCCACCTGGACGGTGTGCGTCGACGCCTGGCGTGTGCCGCTCGGCATGCACATCGAGACGCGGGACGTGTCCGTCCGGTGGAAGTGATCCTGAAACAGGTCCTGGAAGCAGTTCCCAGAAGCAGGTCCTACTTCAGCGCCAGCCAGGCCACGCCCGCCACCACGGCGATCGCCACGATGACGCCGATGATCAGGCCGATGCGGGGACCGGAGGAGGAGGCGGCCGCCGCCTGCGCCTGGCGCCCCTGGGGGGCCTCGTCGACGAACGCGCGGAACATCTGGGTGCTGCCGGCGGGGTCGTAGTTGCCCTGGGGGCCCTGGGTGTTAGCCATGGCCCGAGACACTAGCGAATCCAGGTGACCGACCCAAGTGCGGGGCCACCAGGACAGACAGGGGCACCTCACCCGCAGCCACCTGCACATTTACGATCGCAATACATGCCTTTGCCAAGTTTTTGCGCCGCCGACCCCCCTGATCTATTTGCCTGCAGCAACCAATCACCGCTATGGTTGCCCCAAGCAACGAATACGGGAGGTGTGATGGCCGAGCGGACGCAGTTCGAAGAGCTGGCGCGTCAGCTCAGTGCCGTCGGAGCCGTGAAACGGGACCTGGGGCGGATCCTGCCGCCCGACTGCCCGGCCGGCTCGGCCGCCGTGCTGACCCTGCTGGGGCGCCACGGCGACATGCGCATGAGCAAGCTCGCGGAGCTGCTCGCCGTGGACATGTCGGTCACCAGCCGGCATGTCGCGCACGTCGCCGCGCGCGGCTGGATCGAGCGGCTGCCGGATCCGGCGGACAAGCGCTCGCGGATCCTGCGGCTGACGCCCTCGGGGCTCGCGCAGCTCGACGAGCTGTCCCGGCGGACCACGCATCTGCTCGCCGAGCGGCTCGCCGACTGGACCGACGACGAGGTCGGCCAGCTCATCCGGCTGATGACCCGCCTGCGCGACTCGTTCGGCGGCTGCCGGTCCGCCCCGGTCCGGCTCCCCGCCCCCGTGGCCACGGAGACCACGCCCGCATTCGAAGAGACCACCCGTACACCCGCAAGCACGTAAGAGAAGGAAGCCCATGGCAACCACCACACCAGCCGGTGTGCGGGCTCACGCCAAGCACGGGGGAGGCTCCGCCGCGGAGCACGCCCCCATGACACACCGGCAGATCATGGAGGCGCTGTCCGGCCTGCTGCTGGGCCTGTTCGCCGCCATCCTCTCCTCGACGATCGTCACCAACGCACTGCCGACGATCATCAAGGACCTCGGCGGCGGCCAGTCCGCGTACACCTGGGTCGTCACGGCGGCACTGCTCTCCATGACCGCCTCCGTGCCGCTGTGGGGCAAGCTCGCCGACCTGGTCAGCAAGAAGGCCCTCGTCCAGATATCCCTGGTCATCTACGTCATCGGCTCGGTCGTCGCCGGTCTCGCGCAGAACCCGGCGATGCTGATCAGCGCGCGTGTCATCCAGGGCCTCGGCGCCGGCGGTCTGTCCGCCCTGGTGCAGGTCATCATGGCCGCGATGATCTCCCCGCGCGAGCGCGGCCGGTACTCCGGCTACACCGGCGCCACCTTCGCCGTCGCCACCGTCGGCGGCCCGCTGCTCGGCGGTGTCATCACCGACACCTCCTGGCTCGGCTGGCGCTACTGCCTCTTCGTCGGTATCCCCTTCGCGCTGATCGCGCTGGTCGTGCTGCAGAAGACGCTGCACCTGCCGGTCGCCAAGCGGAAGGTCAAGGTCGACTGGACCGGCGCCTTCTTCATCACCGCCGCCGCCTCGCTGCTGCTGATCTGGGTCACCTTCGCCAACGACAAGTACGACTGGCTGTCCTGGCAGACGTACACGATGGTGGGCGGCACGATCGTGCTCGCGCTGCTGTTCGTGCTCACCGAGACCAAGGCCGCCGAGCCGATCATCCCGCTGCGCCTGTTCCGCAACCGCACCATCACGCTGGCCTCGCTGGCCTCGCTGTTCGTCGGTGTCGGCATGTACTCGGGCACCGTGTTCTTCTCGCAGTACTTCCAGCTGGCCCGCGACAAGTCGCCGACGATGTCCGGCGTCATGACCATCCCGATGATCGGCGGCCTGTTCGTCGCGTCCATGGTCTCCGGCCGCTTCATCACCAGCACCGGCCGCTGGAAGGGCTGGCTGGTCGGCGGCGCTGTCTCCCTCACGGCGGGCCTCGCCCTGCTCGGCCTGATGCGCTACGACACCCCGTACTGGGAGCTGTCGATCTACATGGCGCTGCTCGGCATCGGCGTCGGCACGATGATGCAGAACCTGGTGCTGTCCACGCAGAACCAGGTCGCCCCGCAGGACCTGGGCTCCGCCTCCTCCGTGGTGAGCTTCTTCCGCTCCCTCGGCGGTGCGGTCGGCGTCGGCGTGCTCGGCTCGGTCATGTCGGAGCGGATCACCCACCACGCCAAGGACACCATCACCGAGCTGAGCCCGAAGGCGCAGCAGGCCGCGGCCCACGCCGTCGGCAGCGGCAACCTGCCCGACATGAACGCGCTGCCGGCCCCGGTGCGCAACTGGCTGGAGGGCGCCTACGGCCACGGCATCGCGGACGTCTTCCTCTACGCGGCCCCGTTCGCGCTGATCGCGTTCATCACGGTGCTGTTCATCAAGGAGGTCCCGCTGCGCACGTCCGGCGCGCTGGCCCAGGCCGCGCAGGAGAAGACCGGGGCGGCGCCCGCGGCGGCCGCCGCCGTAGAGACCGTCAGGGAGAACGCTGTGCAGGAACCCGCGCCCGAGAAGGTGCCCAGCTGGGCCCAGCCCGTCGTGGCGGACACCTCCGCCGAGACGACCGCCACCGCCACCGCCACCCAGGTGATGACGGCGGTCGCGACGATCACCGAGCCCGGCTCGGGCGCCGGCGGCGGCACCCCGGTGCACGGCTTCGTCCGCGGCGCCGAGAGCGCCCCGGTCGCGCAGGCCGCGGTCACCCTGATCTCGCTGTCCGGCCGCCAGCTGGGCCGCGCGGTCGCCCAGGCCGACGGCTCCTACTCCGTCGACGCCCCCGGCACGGGCAGTTACGTCCTCATCGCCTCCGCCGACGGCTACCAGCCGCAGGCCTCCACCGTCGTGGTGGGCGAGGAGCCGCTGTCGTACGACATCCTGCTCAGCGGCACCAGCGGGCTGACCGGTGTGGTCCGGGCCGCGGGCAGCGCGCTGCCGGTCAAGGACGCCATGGTGATCGTCACCGACGTCCGCGGTGATCTGCTGGCCACCGCCGCCACCGGCGAGCAGGGCGAGTTCGCCCTCACCGACCTGGTGCCCGGCACGGTCACCCTGGCCGTCAACGCGACCGGGTTCCGGCCGCGCGCGCTGCCGGTCGAGATCGGCGCCACCGGGGTCACCCGGATCGAGATCGACCTGGACGCCGGCGCCCGGCTCCAGGGCGTCGTCCGGGCCCCGCACGGCCCGCTGGCCGACGCCCGTGTGACCCTCGTCGACCAGGCGGGCAACGTGGTCGGCACCGCCACCACCGGTACGGACGGCGCGTACGCCTTCACCGACCTGGACAGCGGCGAGTACACCGTCATCGCGACCGGCTACCCGCCGGTGGCCACCGCGCTGACCCTCGCCGGCACCGGAGTCGACGGCCACGCGATCGAACTCGCCCACCCCGGCGAGTAGTTCACTCCCGGCCCGTGGCACGCATACCGTCGTGTGTGCGCCACGGGCCGGTTCCGTAGGGCCAATTTGTAAGTATTTGTAGTTCCTTGCAGGGAGAAAAACGGGATGGGACTGACCGCGAAGATCCGCACGCGTGACGGGTGGGCCGTGTCGCACGCGGTCGTCACGGTGACCGACATGACCGGTACGCAGGTGCTGCGCGCCGAGACGGATGCCGAGGGAGCCGTACGGGACACCACCGAGCTCGTGCCGGGGGCGTACACGGTGATCGTGACCGCCGTCGGGTACGCGCCCGTGGCCTCCTCCGCGATCGTCACCGCGAGCGGCCGGGCCGAGGTCGGCACGGTGACACTGGCCCGGCAGGGCGGCACCGAACTGCCGCCGCCCGGCCCCTGGACGATCGACCCGGTGCACTCCTCCGTCGCCGCGGTCGCCCAGCACCTGGGCATCTCCAGCGTGCACGGCCGGTTCACGGAGTTCGGCGGCACGGTCGAGATCGCGCCGGACGACGTCACCAAGTCCCGCGTGGAGGCGGTGATCAAGGCCGCGTCCATCGACACGGGCAACGGCATGCGCGACACGCACCTGAAGTCCGGGGACTTCCTGGACGTGGAGCGGCACCCGGAGATCACCTACCGCTCCACGGGCCTGACGCAGGCCGGCTCGGACCGCTGGACGGTCCACGGCGAGCTGTCGATGCACGGTGTCGTACGGCCGGTCGACCTGGACCTGGCCTACCTCGGCACCGGCGCCGACCCGTGGGGCGGCACGCGGGCCGCGTTCCGCGCGACGGCCGAGCTGCACCGCGAGGACTTCGCGATGAACTACAACCAGGTCCTCCAGGCGGGCATCGCGGCGATCGGTACGACGCTGAAGGTCGAGCTGGACATCCAGGCGGTCCAGGGCGACTCCCTGCCCCAGGCATAGACGCGGACGTAGGCACAGCAGGGTCAGCCACGGGGGCGGGAATTGCCCCTAGGCTGCCTTGCCATGGCACCGAACATCGCGACCAACACCCGTGTATCGCTCGCCGAACTGCTGGACTTCGTACGGCCCCGGCACCGCGCCCTGCTGATCACCCGCCGCACCGACGGCGGGCCGCAGGCCTCCCCGCTGACCTGCGGGGTCGACGACTCGGGCCGGATCGTCGTCTCCACCTACCCCGAACGCGCCAAGACCCGCAACGCCAAGCGCGACAGCCGGGTCAGCCTGCTCGTCCTGAGCGACGACTGGAACGGCCCCTGGGTCCAGATCGACGGCACGGCCGAGGTCATCGACGCCCCCGACTCCGTGGAACCCCTGGTCGAGTACTACCGCAACATCGCCGGCGAACACCCCGACTGGGACGAGTATCGCGAGGCGATGATCAAGCAGGGCAAGTCGATCATCCGGGTCACGCCGGAGCGGTGGGGGCCGGTGGCCACCGGGGGGTTTCCGGCGCGGCTGGTGGCCGGGGAGTAGCGGAGGTCAGCCTCGGTCGACCATCGCCTCGATGCCGGCGATCAGCAGGTCCAGGGCGAAGTCGAAGTCCCGGTCCATCATCTCGGCGACCGTGTCTCCGCCGCGGGCGTCCATGATGTCCCTGGACTCCTGGAGATAGCCCGCGGCCTCGGCGTCCTGCTGCGCCGAGGCCATGGCCTGCCCGTAGTAGTCCTCCGGGGTCAGCCCGGAGTCCGCGATCCGGGACATGAACTGGGCTTCGAGGGTGCCGAAGCCGTACACGAACTGGAACACCGCCGAGATGGCCCCCATCAGGCGGGGCGCCGGCAGCCCGGTGCGGCGGATGACGCGCTGCACAGTGCGGGAGAAGGCGAGGGAGTTCGGGCCGATGTTGAGGTAGCGCCCGGCCAGCGGGGACAGCCAGGGATGGCGCACCAGCAGCCCCCGGTACTCCGCCGCCAGCGCCCGCAACTGCTCCCGCCAGTCCGCCCGCTCGTCGTCCGCGTCGGGCAGCCGCATCTCGCCGTTGGCGGCGTCCAGGGCGAGTTCGAGCAGATCGTCCTTGGTGTCGACGTACCAGTACAGGGACATCGCGGTGACGTTCAGCTCCCCGGCCAGCCGCCGCATCGAGAACTTGGCCAGCCCGTCGGCGTCCAGGAGGCGTACGGACGCGTCGGTGATCCGCTTCCGGTCGAGCCCGGAGGGCTGCCCGCCGCGCCCACTGCGGGGAGCCTTCTGCTCCAGCCACACACTGGCCCGCGCCGACCGCGCATTCTGCTCCGCCATCGGCGCCTCCTTTGTACAGATCCGGCCAAGTGGTCCAACCTTAAGGGCGCGAGGGAGCTCTCAGGCGATCACCCGCTCCGCCCGCCGCAGCAGCCCCGCCGCCACAAACCCCCCGACCAGCACGGCGACCGCCCCCACCAGCTGACCGGCGCCCAGGCCGGCGGACAACGACTCCCCCGACGCGACGGAAGAGCTGAGGACCGCACCCAGCACGGCCACCCCGAGACCGTTGCCCAACTCGGCGAGCGTGCCGTTGATCCCGGCCCCCACCCCCGCCTTCTCCGGAGGAATCGCGCTCAGGACGGCGTGGGCCATCGCCGGATTCGCCACCGCACACCCCGCCCCGATGAGCAGCAGCCCGAGCAGTGTCCCGGCATATCCGCCGGAGGCGAGCTCGGCGATGGCCACCAGCCCCGCCGCCATCAGCACCATCCCCGACGCGATGGACACCGGCGTACCCATCCGCGTGGACCACTTCGCCGACAGCCCGGTGAAGTTGAGCGCGACGACGGTCAGCGCCAGCGGAGCGGTCCGCAGGCCGGCCTCCAGCGGCCCGTACCCGAGCACGAACTGAAGGTGCTGCGTCAGCAGGAACAACGCCCCGCCCATCCCGAAGGTCAGGAGCACCGCCCCCGTGACCGCCCCGGTGAACCGCCGGTCCCGGAAGAAGTGCGGATCGAGCATCGGCTCCGCGACCCTGCTCTCCCACCGGGCGAAGGCACCGAGCACCACCACCGCGCCGGCCCCCGTGCCCAGCACCCGCGCCGAGGTCCAGCCGTGCCGGGGCCCGGAGATGATCGCGAAGACGAGCGCGGCCATGCCGATGGTCGACAGCACCGCGCCGAGCAGGTCCGGACGGTCGCCCTGCGGGCTCCTGGACTCCGGTACGAGGGCCGGCACCGCGACCAGGCCCAGGGCCGCGACGGGGATGTTGACCAGGAAGATCGCGCCCCACCAGAAGTGGTTGAGCACGAACCCGCCGATCAGCGGCCCGCCCGCGAAGCCGAGTGCGTTGACCGCGCTCCAGACGCCGATCGCCTTCGGCTGCTCCTCGGGCGTGAAGATCTGCATCGCCACGGCCAGCGTGGTGGTCAGCAGCAGCGCGCCGCCGATGCCCATCCCCGCCCGCGCGGCGATCAACTGACCGATGGAGTGGGCGAGTCCGGCGAGGAGCGAGCCGATGCCGAACAGGGCGAGCCCGGCCACCAGCATCTTCTTGCGGCCGTAGCGGTCGGCGGCACTGCCCGCGGTGAGCAGCAGACCGGACTGCACCAGGGAGTAGGCGTTGATCATCCACTGGATGTCCGAGGTGGCCGCGTGCAGTTCGCGGGTGAGGGAGGGGATGGCCACGTTCAGGACGGTGTTGTCGAGCAGCACGGTGAACTGGGCCAGGCAGATGACGCCGAGGATCAGCCAGCGCTGGGGATGGCCTTGGGAGGTGGACATGCTGTACACCGTATAGCGGTCGCTATACGGTGTACAACGCGATGTCGGGCTGTCGGCCGCCCTCCTGTCGGCCGCCCTCCCGTCAGCTGCTCTTCTGTCAGCTGCTCTTCTGCGTGAGGTCGTAGAAGGTGGCCGAACCGACCGTCACCTTCTTGAAGGTGCTCTGGACCCACGAGCTGATCTGCGAGGAGGTGCCGTTGCTGCTGCCTCCCATGCCACCGCCCATGCCGCCGCCGGCGATGAAGTAGTGGATCTTTCCTTCTGCCACGTACTTCTTGAACTGGGCCAGCGTCGGGGACGGGTCGGTGCCGTTGAAGCCGCCGATCGCCATCACCGGGTCACCGGTGGCGAGCTGGTAGCTGGCGGCGTTCTGGGAGCCGATGGACGCGGCGACCCAGGTGTACTTCGAGGCGTCCTTCTCCAGCAGGGTCTTGGCGGCGGAGGAGACGTTCGCGCCGTTCAGCAGGCCGCCCGCGCCACCCATGCCGCCGCCCATGCCGCCCTCGCCCATCCGGCCGGCGCCGGGGAAGCCGTTGCCGTTCTGACCCTGGCCCTGCGTGCTGCCGTTGCCCTGCGTGCTGCCGTTGCCCTGTTGCTGGTTCTGGCCCGGCATGCCCCCGCCCGGGAAGCCGTTGCCGTTCTGCTGACCCTGGCCCTGCTGGCTCTGCCGGCCCGGCATGCCACCGCCGCCGAAGCCGCCCTGCATACCGCCGTTGCCACCACCGGGACCCCGGCCGCCGCCGAAGCCCATCATGCTCGCGCCCGCCGGACCGGCCGTCGGGATGGAACCGGTGTGCGCGGAGTCGACCGTGCTGAGGGTGTACGCCGTAGGACCGGCGAGCACGGCCACCAGGCCCACCGCCGCCGCCCCGAGGGCCGGCTGCCGGGAGATCCGGCCGGCGAAGACCAGGCCCAGCGCGGCCGCCAGACCGCCGATCAGGACCAGCCACTTCAGCCAGGGGAGGTAGCTGGAGGTGCGGTTGAGCAGGACGTAACCCCAGGCCGCCGCGGCGACCACGGCGGCCGCGAGCGTGATCGACGCCCACAGCTCCCGCCGCTTCTCCCACAGCAGCCCGGCGCCCATGCCGGTCACGGCCGCGAGGTAGGGGGCGAGGGCCACGGTGTAGTACTGGTGGAAGATGCCCGCCATGTAGCTGAAGACCACCATGGTGATCAGTAGCGAGCCGCCCCACACCAGGAACGAGGCCCGGGTGACGGACGTCCGCTTGAGCTTGCGGGTGGCCACGAGACCGGCCACCAGCAGGATCAGCGCGGCCGGCAGCAGCCAGGAGATCTGGCTGCCGATCTCGGAGTTGAACATCCGGTCCCAGCCGGTGGCGCCCCAGCGGCCGGAGCCGCCCGCGCCGCCCCCGCCGCCGACACTGCCGGTCTCGTCGCCGTTGATCCGGCCGAGGCCGTTGTAGCCGAAGGTCAGCTCCAGGAAGCTGTTGTTCTGCGAACCGCCGATGTAGGGGCGGGAGGAGGCCGGCCACAGCTCGACGATCGCGACCCACCAGCCGCCGGCCACGACGAGGGCGAGGGTGGCGGCGGCCAGCTGGCCCAGCCGCTTCCTCAGCTTCACGGGGCCGCAGACGGCATAGACGATCGCCAGCGGCGGCAGGATCAGGAAGGCCTGGAGCGTCTTGGCGAGGAAGGCGAAGCCGATCGCCACCCCCGCCCACACCAGCCACCTGGTCCGGCCGTCCTCCACCGCCCGTACGACGAAGTAGCAGGCCAGCGCCATCAGCAGGGCCAGCATCGCGTCCGGGTTGTTGAACCGGAACATCAGCGCCGCGACCGGGGTGAGCGCGAGGACCGCACCCGCGATCAGACCGGACACCGGGCTGAACCGGCGCCGTACGGCCGCGTAGACGACCGCCACGGTGCCGACGCCCATGAGGACCTCGGGCGTCAGGATCGCCCACGAGTTCAGGCCGAAGATCCGGACCGACAGCTCCATCGGCCACAGGAAGGCCGACGGCTTGTCCACGGTGATCGCGTTGCCCGCGTCCAGCGAACCGAAGAAGAACGCCTTCCAGGACGTGCTGCCCGCCTGCACGGCCGCCGAGTAGAAGGAGTTGGCGTACCCGGAGGCGCTGAGGTTGTACAGGTAGAGGACGAAGGTGGCGGCCAGCAGGCCGAAGAGGGCCGGGCGCGCCCAGCGCGGGTCCTCGGGCCGCCCGCGCCACAGTCTGCGCAGGTACGGCTGCTTGGACGCACCGGCTTCGGGGGCTTCGGGGGCCTGCGGGGGAGCCGTGGGAGGCGGCCCCCACACGGCCGTACCGCTACCGCTGCTGCTCTGCTGGTCGATGGTCATCGGGGATCCCCCAGGTCGGTGTCGTACGGGCGCACCGGCTGCAACCGCATGGTGGCGTCCGTCCGGTGCGGCTCGTACGGGTCGTACGGGTCGTACGACGGGTTCGGCACCGGGCGCTGGGGCAGCGGGGCGTACGGGGCGGTCGTGCCGTACGGCGGGGTCGTACCCGTGCCGTACGTCGAGGTCGGACCCGTACCGGCATCCGCACCGCTGCCGGTGCCGGTGCCGGAGTCGTCGCGGTCCGGGAAGACCCAGGCGCGGAAGAGCAGGAAGCGCAGCACGGTCGCGGCGAGGTTGGCCGCGATGAGCACCGCCAGTTCGGTGGAGTGCGCCGGGCTGGAGCTGGCCGCGTTCAGGGCGGCCAGGGAGCCGCTGGTCAGGGCCAGACCGATGCCGAAGACGACCAGGCCCTGCGCCTGATGCCGGACAGCGCCGCCCCGGCCGCGCACTCCGAAGGTGAGCCGGCGGTTGGCGGCCGTGTTGGCGATCGCGGAGACCAGCAGGGCGAGCGCGTTGGCGACCTGGGAGCCGGAGAACTGCCGGAAGAGGCTGTAGAGAACCAGGTAGAAGAGGGTGGACAGCCCGCCGACCACACAGAAGCCGACGAGCTGACGGGCCAGGCCCTTGGGCACGTCCTGGATGTCGCGGTCGCGCGGGTCGTCACCGAAGGGCCGGGTGAGGCGGTCCAGCGGCAGCGAACCGGTGGCCAGGGCCTTGCCGACCCGCCAGACGCCCTTGAGGTCGTCGGTCGCGGTCTTCACGATGTGCACGGTGGAGTCGGGGTCGTCGACCCAGTCGACCGGCACCTCGTGGATCCTGAGTCCCGCCCGCTCGGCGAGCACCAGCATCTCGGTGTCGAAGAACCACCCGGTGTCCTCCACCAGCGGCAGCAGCACCTGCGCCACATCACGCCGGATGGCCTTGAAGCCGCACTGCGCGTCGGAGAAGCGGGCCTGGAGCGAGCCGCGCAGGATCAGGTTGTAGGCCCGGCTGATGAACTCCCGCTTGGGACCGCGCACGACCCGCGAGGAGCGGGCGAGCCGGGAGCCGATGGCGAGGTCCGAGTGGCCGGAGATGAGCGGCGCCACCAGCGGCAGCAGGGCGTTGAGGTCGGTGGACAGATCGACGTCCATGTAGGCGAGGATCGGCGCCTCGGAGGCGGACCAGACGGTCCTGAGGGCCCGCCCCCGGCCCTTCTGCTCCAGGCGGAAGTTGGTGACCTCGGGGATCTCCTGCTCCAGCCGCGCGGCCACCTGCGGGGTGGTGTCCGTGGACGCGTTGTCCGCGATGGTGATGCGGAACGCGTACGGGAAGGTGCGGGTGAGGTGCTCGTGCAGTCTGCGGACGCACGGCTGGAGGTCCTTCTCCTCGTTGTAGACGGGGATCACTACGTCCAGGACAGGCGTACCGGCGTCTCCGGCCGGGAGGTGCTCCCGCGCCGGCAGAGTGCCGGGAGAAGAGTCGGTTCGCATGGGACCGACTCAACTCAAGCCCCCTGTTGCACCCATGTGGTGGCACTGTGCTGTGCCTGTGAGTGCGATTGCCAGTCCGTTTCGGGGGCCGGCTGGGGAGCGGCGGGGGCGAGCGCGGGCAGATGCACGGTGAACACCGTCCGCCCCGGCACGCTGTCGACGGTCACGGCACCGCCGTGCGCGGTCGCGACGGCCTGCACGATGGCGAGCCCGAGCCCGGTGGACCCGGTGGAGCGTGAGCGCGCCGAGTCGCCGCGCGCGAACCGCTCGAAGACGTGCGGCAGCAACTCGGGGGGAATTCCCTGCCCGTTGTCCTCGACGTCGACGCACATCCACGGCCCGCGCCGCTGCACGCGCGCGGTGACGGTCGTCCCCGGTGGCGTGTGCTTGCGGGCGTTGCCGAGCAGATTGACGAGCACCTGCTGGACCCGGGCCGCGTCGGCGGAGACGAGGGCAGGCTCGTCGGGCAGATCGAGGCGCCAGTTGTGGTCCATGCCGGCCGCGCGGGAGTCGCTGACGGTGTCCACGACCAGCGGGATGAGATCGGTCTGCTCGAACTGCAACGGCCGCCCGGCATCGAGCCGGGCGAGCAGGAGCAGATCCTCGACGAGGAGGGTCATCCGCCCCGCCTCGGACTCGATCCGGCCGAGGGCGTGCCGGGTGTCGGGGCCCACCTGTTCGCGTCCGCGTCTCGTGAGTTCCGCGTACCCGCGAATGGACGCGAGGGGTGTACGCAGCTCATGGCTGGCGTCGGCGACGAACTGCCGTACCCGCATCTCGCTCTGCTGGCGGGCGTGCAGCGCGCCGTGCACATGATCGAGCATGCGATTGAGCGCGGCACCGACCTGCCCGACCTCCGTGAGCGGGTCGCACTCGGACTCCGGGACCCGCTCGCTGAGGTTCACCTCGCCGGTGTGCAGCGGGAGTTCGGAGACCCGGGTGGCGGTATTGGCGACCTTGCGCAGGGGGCGGGTGGCGACGCCGACCAGCACGTACCCGGCGATACCGGCGGCCACGAGACCGGCCACGGTGACGCTGATCTCGATGAGGATCAGGGCGTTGATGTTGTCGTCGACGTCCTTGGTCGGCAGGGCGATGTAGAGAGCGTCACTGCCGTCATGACTGGTCACGTACTTGACGAGATAGTCTCCGAGTCCGGGGATCTCGACGGTGTGCGAATTGCCGTCCTTGGCCACCGAGTTCAGGACACTCTTCTGCACCGTGTTCAGGCTGTCGGCCTTCATCTGCTTGAAGAAGCCGGTGGTGTAGTTCTGCTGCTCGGAGACGGCCGCGCTCACGATCGAGCCGTTCTGCACGTACGCGGCGATGGTCTTCGCCTGCGTCGGCCCCTTGGTGAGCAGGTTGACGACCTTCTCGCTCGGCGTGGCGTCGTCCGCCGGTGAGGAGCCCGGGCCGCCCGGACCGCCCAGGTTCGCGTCGGCACCCGGAAGCTGCGGATGACCGACCGCGCGCTGGCCGATGTCCTTCACCTTGCCATCCAGCTGCTGGTACAGATGCTGGCGCAGCGCGAGCGTGGTGACCGTGCCGATCACCGCGCAGACCACGGCGATCAGCACCACCGACGCGACGACGAGCCGGGTCCGCAGGGTGCGCGGCTGTCCTGTTCGTCGCTTCTGCCGCTTCTGCTGCCGCTGCGGACTCGTTCGCCGCCGCCCGCTCATGAGACAGCGGGCTTGATCAGATAACCGGCCCCGCGCCGCGTGTGGATCATCGGCTCGCGGCCCGCGTCGATCTTCCGCCGCAGATAGGAGATGTACAGCTCGACGACATTGGCCTGCCCGCCGAAGTCGTACGACCACACGCGGTCCAGGATCTGCGCCTTGCTGAGCACGCGCCGCGGATTGCGCATGAGGAAGCGCAGCAGCTCGAACTCGGTGGCGGTGAGGTGAATGTTCTCCCCGGCCCGCGACACCTCGTGGCTGTCCTCGTCGAGGGTGAGATCCCCGACGACGAGCACGGAGTCGGACCGCCGGTCGGCGGCCCCGGAGCGCCGGATGAGCCCCCGCAGCCGGGCCACGACCTCCTCCAGGCTGAACGGCTTGGTGACGTAGTCGTCCCCGCCCGCGGTGAGCCCGGCGATACGGTCCTCGACGGCGTCCTTCGCGGTCAGGAACAGCACAGGCACGTCGGGCAGTTCCCGCCGCAGCCGGCCGAGCACGGTGAGCCCGTCCATGTCGGGCAGCATCATGTCCAGGACGACGGCGTCGGGCCGGAACTCCCGAGCGGTCTGTATCGCGCCCTGCCCGTCCCCCGCACTCCTGATCTGCCAGCCCTCGTAACGAAGGGCCATGCTCAGCAGTTCGGTGATCGACAGCTCGTCGTCCACCACAAGCACTCGGACGGGGCTCCCGTCCGGCCTCAGCAGTTCGGTGCGCCCCTGGGGCGAGGTCGTGGTCATGGTGGACACCATGTCGGGGTCCTCTGAGAAGAAGCTTTCCGCAATCTGTGATTTCCCTGAGAAACTCACAGGCGGCTCTCAGGCGGCGCCTGGGAAGGACCTACTCCCGTGCGGAAGCCGTAAAACAACCTTCGGCGACAGACCTGTTGGACGTCGAGGCCCTTGCCGAAGGGGATCTGTCCGGGATCCGTTTCTTTACGGTCGTGTCAGAACAACCCTTCCTGCTCGCTCCGGAACTCCCGTACGGGAAAGGTGAGCCGGCCGCCAGGGACGTCGGACGGCACCAGCTCCCACCCGGCCATCAACCGGGTGTCGAGCACGACGACCCCGCGCCCCTCCACCGCGAGATGAAGATCGGGCCCGGCGGCGGCAACCAGCTCCCCGCTCACCGCACCTCCGGGAGCCAGCTCGACGACCTCGCCGAACGCGACGGGCGCCCGGTCGAGCCCGAACACGGTGACGTGATCGACGACCCGGCACTCGGCCAGCTGAAGAGACTCCGGCCAGGCGGGCAGCCCCAGGGCCCTGGCATGCAACTCCCGCACCTCCACGGCCCGTTCCTCTTCTCCCGTCGGCAGCGCCGACCGCACCGCCCGCTTCTCGGCGTACGGAATCCGGTCCGGCACCTTCAGCGCGGCCCGCAACAGCTCCTCCGTGCGCCGGGCGGCCATCAGCGGACCGGTACCGAGCCAGCTGAAACAGACGGCACCCTGCTCCAGCAACCGCGCACTGCCTCGCTCGACGGCGGTGATCCCGACCTTGACCATGCCGGGCCCGAACCACGCCAGATACACCCGGTACGGCCGCGGATCGTCGGCGATCGTGTCGGCGGCCACGGAATGCGCCCGGTCCAGCCGCGCACACTCCTCGCACCGGGCACCCGTGCTTCTTCTTGATACGTCGGCCCGTACCGGACATCCATTCCCCCGCGCCCCCACACACCGGCGCACACCCCCCTCATGCACGGCGAACGCGACCCGCTTCCCCCAGGGCAGCGCACTCCTCCGCCCGCCGTCCCACACCAGCACGGGACCGTCCGACGACCAGCGCAGTCCGGTGCATTTCCATTCGTGTGCCATCACTCTTGAGGGTAGGACGTGGGTCTGACACTGGGCTGAGAGCGATTGGCGGGGTAACGTGCACGAAGGCCCGAAGCCGCAACTTGGTTTTGCGACTTCGGGCCTGTTTGCATCGTGCGCGCTACGGCAGCACGTACACCGGCATTCCTCCCTCCGCGAGCCCCCTCTGCCGCATGCAGCCCCGCTTGATCAGCATGCGCACGCAGTCATGGACCCGGTCGAGGGTGAGCCCGGTACGGTCCGCGACGTCCTCCAGCCGGCAGTGCACCGGGCCGCGCAGCAGCGCCGGGGCGAGATAGGCGGCGACGGCGTGCACGTCGTCGGTGACGACCAGGTTCTTGGCCCGCCAGGTGGCGAGGAGCTGCTGGGGGGTCATCGTCGGCGGGGTCGGCCCCGGGGTGGAAGGGCGCAGCCGGTCAGCGATGAGGTCGAGGGTGTCGGCGATACGGCCGAGGACGTCGTTGGTACGGCCGAGTTGTTCATTGGTACGGCCCAGTTGTTCATTGGTATGGCGCATCTGCTCAAGCCGCTCGACCTGCGCGACCGCCAGCGCCTCGTCCGCCTGGATGTTCCGCTCCTCCAGCCGGATGATCACGTCGGCGACCTCCTGGGGCATGAGGTAGGCGGTGCGGCCGTCGGGGGCGGGTTGCACGGGGGCGGGGTCGAGGGAGTAGGAACCGTCGCGCTGGATGGTCTCGATGACCTCGCTGACCCAGGCCTTGAAGGGGGCGCATTCGGGCTTGGTGCAGCCGTTGACGAGGGCGATCAGCCCACCGAGATTCACCATCCGCATAGACTTTTTGAGCCCGTGACCTGCAATTTTGCGCAAAGCGTCTGCTGTATAGACGCTTCGTGCAAGATCGCCGAGGGACTGCTTGCAATCTGGTGCAACATGCCACAACAAGGCTTGCCGCGTGTTTGCGTACCCCAGTTGGGCCGCTACATCCGCCGCCGGGAACCAGTGCTCCCCCTCCGGCGTGGTCAGCCTCCGCACCCGTGCCCCGGTGGCCGCGAAGACAAAGTCGTTGACGTCGATCGCGTCTTGCTTCTTCCCCGCCGACTGCTCCGGCGGAGTCTCGTTCTGCTCGTACATCGAGCATCACCTCCACTCCGGAAGCTAGAGGCGACGCCGACCAACTGCCGTGCGCAGAACGTACGTTCACTCGATAGTGGACAGAGGTATCGATTCAGCAGGAACCACCCCAGAAGCCCTCCGCCCCCGCCCCGCCAACCGACAGCTCACGCACCCCGGATGCCCCTCCCGTGCCCGTACATCCCGCACCCACATCCCCCACTCCCCCCGAGGCCGCACCCCCGGCGGCTTCCCCCAGCCGGACAGATGCAGAAACCAGGTCACGAGAACACTGACGGCAACCACACCCGACCCGCCCCCGACCACCGGCAGCGAGGCCGTGCACACCCCAAGCCCCATCACCGCTCCACCCACGGTCGCGATGCCGAAGCCGGTCCAGCCGGCGATCGTGTGACCCTCGTCGTACAGACTCATAGCCGCCTCCAGAGACGAGCCACAAACTCTCTCACGAACTAAGAAGTTACATCCCGAATATCTCACGAGCTAAGGGATTCCGAAAGATGCACGGCACGCCGCGACCGCCCGCCACCCCGGCCCAGGCGCTGTCGGCGATGGACCACCTCATCGCCGCCCACCTGATCGGACAGCAGGAGCTGGCCCGCCGGCTGGGCCTGAACGTCACCGACCTGACCTGCTTCGCCTTCGTCCTGGAGGCCGGCGCCGACCTGCTGACCGCCGGCGACCTGGCCGCCCGGGCGCACGTCACCACCGGGGCCGTGACCGGCATCCTCAACCGCCTCGAACGCGCCGGTTACGTCACCCGCCGCCCCGACCCCGCCGACCGCCGCCGGGTCCGCGTGGCCGCCGTACCAGAGGCCGTCACGCGCGTCGAGGCGGTGTACGCGGGCCACTACAAACGGCTGACAGACCTGTTCTCCGACTACTCCCCCGAGGAACTGGCGGTCGTCACCGACTGGTTCACCAGGGCCACGGACCTGGCGCACGAGTACTTGGAGAAGCTGAACCGGAACGACCCGGAAGAGGAGTGCTGACCTCTGCCCGGTGCGCCGAAAGGCTGACGGCGGATCTACCGAAGGCATCCCAGGGGACGTGACCCAGGGCGCGCTCGGGGTGAGCTCGGGGTCGGATCAGGGTTGGTCCCGATGCCCGGGCGGTCGGTGGCCGAGCAGGATCGACGTGTGGACACAGACCGACCGGCACAACGAATCTCACGGAGTCTCATATGAAGCCGCTGGCTCGCCGCGCCGTCACCCTCGGCCTCGTAGGTTCTGCTCTCATCGGCATCGGCCTCGGCGCCGGTCCGGGCGCGCAGGCCCTCGCCGCGAGTGATGCTCGCCCCGGCGCCACACGCGCCTTCCCGTCACTGGACCCGCCCGCGCTCCAGGCCGCCATCGAGACCCGGCCGGCCGACAACACCTCCGGCGCGATCGCCCGGGTCGGCGAACCGGGCCAGTTGTGGCAGGGGTCGACGGTCGACAGCCAGACCGGGCGGAAGATCCCGGCGAACGCGCACTTCCACATCGGCAGCATCTCGAAAGTCTTCGAGACCACCGTCGTGCTGCAACTCGCCGCCGAGCGCCGCATCGACCTCGACCGGACCGTCCAGGAGTACATGCCCGGTCTGCTCCCGGACACCTTCCAGCCGATCACCGTCCGCGAGCTCATCAACTACACCAGCGGGCTTCCGGACGTGGACGAGGGCAAACCCGCACCGAGCACCGACGCGACGATCGCCAACCGCTACGAGTACCGCACCTTCGACGACATCATCAGCACCACCCTGCGCCCCGCCGACCGCCCCTGGCCCGGCCCGCACTTCGCGCCCGGAACGGAGCAGGAGTACAACTCCCTCGGTTTCCGGATCGCGGGCAGACTCATCGAACAGATCACCGGCCACTCGTTCAAGCAGGAGGTCACGGAACGCATCCTGAAGCCGCTGCGACTACGGCAGACCTCGGTGCCCGAGGACGATCCCGTGATGCCCCGGCCCTACCTCCACGGATACATGACCGACAGCCACGGCAGGGCGGTCGACGTCAGCGAGCAGGGCGGTGACCCGTCCAACATGATCTCCACCCCGGCCGACCTGGACCGCTTCATCACCGCTCTGTTCCAGGGCCGCCTGCTGCCCGCCGCGCAGCTCGACGAGATGTTCACCCTGCCGAAGGACAAGGACGGCAAGCTCGTCCCGTTCATCGGCACCAGCTGCCACAAGGTGGCCTGCTTCGGCGCCGCCCTGATGTCCACCCCGCTGCCCGACGGGGGCGTGCTCTGGGGCAAGACCGGCCACGACTTCGGCTACGCCAACGGCATGTTCGCGACCCGCGACCTGTCCCTGCGCGGCATCTACTCGGTCTCCAACCTGAGCCTCGACTTCGGCACCCCGACCCCACTGGCCAACCGCCTGCTGACCGCAGCCGTGGCACCCACCGCCGGGCAGCCCTGACATGCCAGAGGCCCCGGATCTCACCGGGGCCTCTGATCTATGTGCACTCGGCAGGATTCGAACCTGCAACCTTCTGATCCGCAGGATCGGGCAGGCGGTTGGGCGGGGGCTCCGCGTTCCCCCCGGGTAACCACTGATGATCGTGATCGACGGTCCCTGTGTGCCGTCGTTGCCGTCAGCGCTGAACGGCGGCACCGACTAGCGCCGACTCACAGAGTGCACAGGACTTCAGGCCCAGCCCGGCTGAGAGTTACAACTTTCTCTACTGGTTCAACGCGGCTCGCTCCGCTCACCGCGCGCGGCCCGGCCCCGGCCGGGCCTGCAGGTCCACAGGCTGTCCGACGCGCCGGAAGCTTACGGGGCCGTGATCACTCACCCCAAAGCAGCTCCCGACCAAAGCCGTTCCGCCGACCTTGGCGGCAATGCGCAGGTGGCGTCATACGCGCTTAACTCCTGAGTGCCACTCGTCGCAAGCCGGGTCGGGCAAAACGTGTCATATCGCAATAAGTGTCCCGTCAGTGCATAAGCTGACGCGCGGTCACACTGAATGACAGCGGCTTGCTTTCGGCGCCATCGGAGCGGCTGAGGCAAGCCGTCCTTATGCGTGAGGCGGAGGTGCCGGTGGTCAGGCGCGAGAGAAAACAGAGTGAGGCACATCGCGGTCCGGGGCCCGAGAAGAGCGGGCTTCGGCCATGGTCATGGGCGTGGGTGCGGGGCTGTACGGCGGGGGTGGCCGTGCTGGCGGTCGCCCTGGCCCCGGCCGTGGCTGCCGCTTCAACGGGGATGCGGGCGGCGGCTCCGGTGACGCAGACGTTCACCTTCACCGGCGCGCCGCAGACCGTCATGGTCCCTGCGGGGGCGACGGTGACGATCACTGCGGACGGCGCCGGCGGCGGCGACAACACCGGCACCGCTTGTTCCACCGGGACCGGTGGTACGGGGGCGCGGGTCGTCACCACGCTGCCGCCCACCGCCGTCGCAACCACCTACACCGTCAACGTCGGCGGCACTGGCGGCCATGGCTGCAACCCCCGCACCGTCGGTGGGGGCGCCGGGGGGTTCAACGGTGGCAACAACGGCGGGAACGGCGCCTTCGGTTCAGGGGGCGGTCCTGGCGGGGGCGGGGCGTCCAGCGTCAGTGACGGCAGCGCGCTGCTGGTCGTCGCGGGCGGCGGTGGCGCCGCGGGCGGCACCGGGACCGCCTTGTTCGGCGGTCCCACCGTTGTCGGCGGCAACGGGGGCAACGGTGGGACGAACGACGCCACCGACGGCACAATGGGGACTGGTGCCAATCCAGGCCTAGGTGGCGGAGGCGGTAGTACCACGACCAGCACCGTCGGAGCCGGCGGAGGATTCGGTGCAGGCTGCTTCTCCAGTCCCGGCGGCAATGGGGGCTCCTTCTCGGGTACCGCGGTCGGCGTCGGGGGCGGCGGGGGTGGCGCCGGCTGTGGTGACTCCGGGGGCGGCGGAGGCGGCGGAGGCGGCTACTTCGCCGGGGGCGGGGGCGGGGGCGCTGGGACGGCCTCCGGTGGCGGCGCCGGTGGCGGGGGCAGCAGCTTCGCCACCCCATCGGGCACCGGGACGGCCTATTCGCTCTCGCCGATCGGGACCGCGAACCACAACGGTCAGGTGACCTTCTCCTACACCACGCCGCCCATCTTGACCATCGCCAAGACCCACACCGGGAACTTCTCCCCAGGCCGGCCGGGCACCTACACCATCACCGTCGGCAACAGCGGAACCACCGCAACCGACGGCAGCACAGTCACCGTCCACGACAGCCTCCCGTCACAACTCGCCGCCGCCGGCATCACCGGCTCCGGCTGGCGCTGCACGCTGTCCACCCTCACCTGCACCCGCAGCGACGTCCTCGCCGCCGGGAGCAGCTACCCGCCCATCACCCTGAGGGTCCGCGTCCCCCGCAACACCCCCGCACAGACCGTCACGAACACCGCCACCGTCAGCGGAGGCGGCGACGGCACCGCTACCGCCAACGACCTCACTGTCATCGACCCGGGTCCGTGCCACCACGAGCCGGGCCACCACGAGACCCAAGGCAAGAAGAAGTAACCACACTCAGGAAGCCCCCTACCTGCGGTACCACTGCAAGGAGGGGGCTTTTCAGCGGGCCGGGCCCGGCTCTGGGAGGTCAGCCGAGATAAGGCCGATCACGGTGCTCCAGGAAGTGACGGATCCGGAGCCGCTGCGTGTGGTGCATCGGCAGTTGATCGATTTCCTCCAGCTGGACGAACCGCAGTTCCGTGGACTCTTCCGAGATCGCGAGTCGGCCGCCGACCACCCGGGCGGTGAAGCAGACGTTGAACTGTCTGCGCACCTCACCGTCCGAGTAGGCGATGATGTGGCGCGGGTCGGTGTACGTGCCCACGAGCCCGGTGATCTCTACGTCCAGACCCGTTTCCTCCTTCACCTCTCGGACGGCCGTTCCCGGAAGTGAGTCGGTCATCTCCATGCCGCCGCCGGGGAGCGCCCAAAGATCGTTGTCCCGTCGGCGCTGAAGGAGCACGCGGCCTTCGTCGTCGGTAATTACGGCGGACGCGGCGACCACCAAGCTGGTCGGCTCCGGTGCCGCCGGGTCGTCGTAGTACTCGGTCCGTGCCATGGTCACCCTGCTTCGCTTACCGGTGTCGCGGTCTCCCACACCGCGTCGAAGCTGCTGGCGTAGGTGTCGACCGTGCCGCCCGCTCCGCTGCGCCGAAGATGCCAGACGGGCGCACAGTAGGCGTTCACGCCCCAGACACGGGCATTGACCAGTGCCTGGTCGTCCGCACGATAGATCGAGTTGTAGAGCGTGGTGACATGGGTCCATACCTCGATGCCAGGTACCCCGGCAAGAGGGCGATAGTGCATGAGGGCGAGTCGGCCACGGGACTCGATCCCGTGGCCGAACCTCTCTTCGCTGCCGCGCTGTTGGACATTCGCGCTGTCCGGGTCGCCGACCGCGATACGGACCGCACACCCGTCGGCAGCTCGCTCTTGCAACAGCTCGTTGAGCCGCGGGTACGCCTCATGCAGGAAGACGGCGGCGTGGACCAGCACGTCGACGTGCTCGCGAGTCTGGATCAGCAGGTCCACGAACGTGGAGACGGGGAGTTCGCCCGCTGGTCGTAGAGCGCCACCAGTTCCGGGCTGACAGCACGGGCCGGGCGAGCTTGCCTGAGCGATGGCCATAGAGCATGCACGTCTTCTCCTAGTGTTTCCACAGCCGGCATTGCCGTGGCACGACGCGGCGTACGTCCCGAATTCACCTATCGCTCGACGGACTTGGGATCGACTTCGCCCTGTCCGCGAGGGCGGCGCCACGGATCTTGTCGGGATCCGACCATCGGCCGTACAGGACTGTTCGGCGTCGTGCGCTTGGTCGTGCCGGTGCTGGCCGCCATGTGGACTGGAGCAGAGGCCGGTTGAGTGACGCGGTCGTGCTTGGTGGGTGTCGGCCTGGTCCTGGTGCTCGGAGCGGTCGGGTTGCTTCCTGGTCTAGCCGTCCGCCTTGGCCGTGCTGCGCGCTGAGACGGTGGGGGCCGCCGGAGCGGTGGCGGAGACATGGAGCGGCGGCGGCCCTTGGCCGCCGGCGCGCGCGACGCAGGCTGGCCGCCTTGATCCAGTAAAGAAACTCTGAAAAGCGGCGGCGAGCTGCTGATCGTCGCGCCGAAGACGCAGCGCACGGCCCGCCCGTGGCCCTGCCGGCCGAGTGGGTGACCGCGCTCCGTGCGCAGCGCGCCCAGCAGGTAGCCGACCGGAAGGCCGCCGGTACCAATGGGAGGGGAACCGGTCAGGGCCTCGTCTTCACCACGAAGAACGGGACCCCCATAGAGCCGCGCAATCCGAACCGGTCCTCCGAGGCCCTGTGTGGCCGCGCCGCAGTCCGTAAGGTCCGCTTCCACCACCTGCGCCACACCTGCGCGTCCCTGCTCCATGAACGGGGCGCCGACGCCCGCATGATCATGGAAGTCCCGGGCCACAGCTCGATCCGCGTGACCATGGACATCTACACCTTCGTACGGCTCGATTCCCAGCGCTCCGCCTTCGACCGCGTCGGGGATCCCCTGCGAGCTGACGGCAACGGGCCGGATGGTGACAACGGCATGAGCGGTGTCCTCGTGGCCGTCTAGTGGCTGCCCTTGCAGTCCGCGGCTGACGGTATGTCACGGCATAACCGATCCTGGTGGGACTGCGCCGCAGCCCCACCGAAGACGATGACGCAGATCAGAGCGGCCATGATGGCCTGGATGACAACCGTTACGGCGGCCCCGGCCCGCGCCGCGATCGCGGCCGCCACGATGGCGAGGACCCCAACCCCGCCAGCGGCGGCCAGGTAGTTCCACAACGAGTCCGTCGTGACGGTCTTGCCCGGGTCGAGGTTGAACCCGGACAGGAACCAGAGTCCAAAGATCACCGCCAAGGCGATCAGCTCCAGGAACACCAGACCGCACCCGGCTCCGATGTCGGCGCCCCGGTGGGCATGACGGTGCTGTCCCGGACCGGTGGTCGCGTCGAAGGCCGGCGGGGCGACGGGTAAGTTCATACGCGCCACCTTGCTCATGCGGGCGAGGCGGGCGCATGAGTAGGAGTACTCAGCTCCGCCCGGGTGAGTCCCATGATCCACCTGACCCCCTGATCGGCCCCGCGCCCGCCCCCTGAGGCGGTTGCCGTCAAACACTGCCGTCAAAGCAAAAGCCAGAGGCCCCGTGGATCACTCCACAGGGCCTCTGATCTATGTGCACTCGGCAGGATTCGAACCTGCAACCTTCTGATCCGTAGTCAGATGCTCTATCCGTTAAGCTACGAGTGCTTGTTCTTTTGTTCTTGTCTCCGCTTCGGTTCCTTTCGGCCCCGTCCCGGCGACAGGAAGAACATTACATGACTGCCGCCGTCATGTGAAATCCGATTCCCGCACCCCGCCTGACCTGCGGAAACGCTCGCAGGGGCCGGAGGGGCCACACGGGGCGGAAACACCGAAGCCCCGGTCCTGGGGACCGGGGCTTCGGGATCGGTGCGGAGGCGGAGGGATTTGAACCCTCGATGGGCTTTAAGGCCCAAACCGCATTAGCAGTGCGGCGCCATAGACCGGACTAGGCGACGCCTCCAGCACAACCGCTCACGCGAGCGCGCGAGTGGTGCGTGCAGATGATGACACAGCCGAGTGCCCTGTCACCAATCGGCCTCTACGGTACTAGGCACCAGGGCCGCAGGGCAAAGGGCTTCCGCTCGGCGAGGCGCCCAGCGGGGCCGGGTAGGTCCCGGCGGGTACGGGTGGGTCCCGGCGGGTACGGGTGGGTCCCGGCGGGTACGGGCGGGTCCCGGCGGGTACGGGCCGATACGGGCGGGGCGCAACGTCCGGCGGGTGGGGGCGTTGGTCAGGGCATGGTCTTTCTCTCTCGGCCGGGGCCGGTGGGCGCCGCCGCCTCCGTCCTGGTCTCCCTCGCCGCCGTACCCGCCGTCGCGGCGCCCGCCATGCCCCCGCCCGCACGGCCCGAGGACCGGGCCGGTGATCACCTCACCGTCGTCGTGGAGCACGCCGGGCCCGGGAAGGACGGGACGTACGAGCTGTTCTGTCATCCGGCCGGCGGCAGTCATCCGGATCCGGCCGGGGCCTGCCGGGCGGTGGACGGGCAGACGCAGTGGGGGCGGGATCTCTTCGCTCCGGTGGCGCCCGGGTCCGACTGCACGATGATCTACGGCGGGCCGGCCACCGCCCATGTCACCGGTACCTGGGCCGGGCGGCCCGTCGACGCCGGCTACGACCGCAGCAACGGGTGCGAGATCGGGCGGTGGGACCGGATGGTGCCGTTGCTGCCGAGCTTGGCTGAATCGCCTCGCCCGTAAAGGTCCCGCGAAAGTCTTGCGGAGCCGAAGCCGGAGCCGAAGCGAGACCGAGCCGGAGCCGAAGCGGGACCGAGCCGGGGCCGGGGCCCTTGGGCAGTGGTCGGTCACGAGTTCGGTGTCACTTCCTCGTGGGACCTCCCTCTCATCCGGCGCCGCAAGCGCAACGCGTGCCTTTAGACTCCCTCGCGTGACACGTCGCGGGCCGGTTGGCAAGATGGCCCGAGCGGTCGGCAAGGTGCGGTAACAGGGAGGAAGGCGTCTCGTGAGCAGCAGGCCATCCCGAGGCGCTGCTCGCCTCGCAGCCATACTCGACGCGCTGCCGGACGCGTTGGTCCTGGTCAACGCCAACGGAACCGTCGTCAACGCCAACACCATCGCGCTTGAGGCATTCGAGGCGCCCGGTACGGCTCTGGTGGGGCGTGGGCTGCTCGATCTGCTGCCCGAGTTCGACTCGCGGCTGATCCCCGGGTCCATGCGGCGGCCCGATCACATGGACCCCCGCGGGCGGACCAAGCCCCAGCGGATGATCGCGCGGCGGACCGACGGGTCCTCGTTCCCCGTCGAGGTCACCAGCACCAACCTGGAGAACGGGCAGCAGGCGTACGACGGTTACGGCTACACCGGCGACGAGCTGCTGATGATCGTCGTACGGGACCTGTCCGGGACCGTGGACACCGAGGCCGAGCTCGCCCGCTCGCAGCGGCAGACCGAGATGATCCTGCGGGCCGCGGCCGAGGGCGTCGTCGGCACCGACACCGACGGGCGGATCGTGCTCGTCAACCCGGCCGCCGCCCAGATACTGGGATACCGGGCCGGTGAGCTCGGCGGCAAGGAGCTGCACACCCTCGTGCTGCACTCGCGCGCCGACGGCTCGCCCTTCCCGTACGAGGAGTCGCCGCTCGCCGACACCCTGCGCTCCGGGCGCAAGCACCGGGTGCGCGGGCAGGTGCTGTGGTCCAAGGGGGAGCAAAAAGTCTCCGTCGACCTCACCACCGCTCCGGTGCGCGACGGGGACCAGCTCGTCGGCGCCGTGATGACCTTCACCGACCGGAGGCCCTACGAGGCCCTGGCCGAGGAGAAGGAAGCACAGGAGAAGGCGCATGCCGAAGAGGTGGAGCGGCTCTCCGAGGAGCACGCCTCCGATCTGACCGCGCTGCGCCAGCAGCACGTCACCGAGGTCGAGGACCTGCGGGAGAAGCACGGCGCCGAGGTCGAGGAGCTGCGGGAGAAGCACGCCGAGGCGGTGGCGGCCGGCGAGGAGCGGTACGCCGCGCTCGCCGAGCGCGAGAAGGACCGGTACGAGGCCCTCTCCGCGCGGCACGAACAGCTGCTCACCCTGCTCGGGTCCTCCCTGCGCGGACCGCTGGACGAGCTGCGGCGCGAGCTGTCCGCGCTGGCGGCGGACGACGCCGGTCAGCTGTGGCCCGAGGCCAATCAGGTGCTCCACCATCTTTCCGCCGGGTACGCGCGGATCACGTCCCTGATCGACAACGTCCTCGGCTATCAGCGGCTGGACGCCGGCGCCGAGGACATCACCCGTACGAAGGTGATGCTGGACGCCGTCGTCGCCGCCGGTGTGGACGGCGCCGTCGAGCTGATCGGCCCCGGGCGGGTGCAGTTCGCCGTGCACGCGCCGCCCATCGAGGCCGAGGTCGACCCGCAGCGGCTCGCCACCGCGCTGGCCCACCTCGTCGCGGACGTTGCCGGTGTCGACGCCACCGGCAACTCGCCCGTCTCCGCGGGCGGCTACCTGGACAACACGGTCGTGGTCGCCGCCGCGCAGCGCGGTGAGGTCGTACGGATCGAGGTGCGCGGGCCGTACGCCGGGGGAGACCCGGTGCACGAGCCGATCGTGCGCGGGATCGTGCGGGCTCATGGCGGGGTCCTGCAGACGCATGAGGTGCCGGGCATGAGCGGCAGCGCGTATGTGCTGGAGGTACCGCTCGGGGGTGGTGCGGGAGCGGTCACCGCGCCCGCACCGGCTGCGCAGGCCCCGGCCGTACAGGCCCCGGCCCTGCAGGAATCCGTCGACGGTGAGGATGCGGTCGGCGGGCGGCGGCGGGCTCGGCGGGCCTCCACGGACGCCTTCCTGGAAAGTGACGTGCCCGGCGCGGGTGAGACCGGTGAGACGGAGGCGCCCGTGCCGACCGGCCGGCGCCGCCGGCGTGCCGCCGCGCCCGCCGAGGAGACCGCCGTGGTCCCGGCCGAGGGCGAGCAGCCCGCGTCCGGCACCGGGCGGCGCCGTGGGCGGCCCGCCGACGTCGGCGCCGGTGCCGGCGAGGGCGTGAGCGAGGGCGCCGTGGTGACCGCGGCCGAGCATGCCGCGGGGACGGCCGCTGCCGGCACGGGGCTCGGCGCCGCGGTGCCGCCGCAGGGCGTGCCCGTCCGGCCCGACGCCGGTGCGGGCCAGCCCGCCCTGCCGCCCGCCCTGCCCGTGGGCGGCGGCGAGGCCGCTGCGGGCGCGGAGGATGGTGATCAGCCGACCGGGCGGCGCCGGCGTGCGCTGGCCGCCGCGGCGGAGCGTGCCGCGGCGCAGGAGGCGGCCGCCCCGCGTACGGTCTTCGCGCTGCCGCCGGCCGAGGCCGACCGCTCGCCCGGGTCCGCGGACTCGGCGAGCCAGGCACCGCCGCAGGCCTCCGGGCCGGTGCCGGTGCCCGCGCAGCTTGCGCCGCCCGTGGAGGGCGCATCCGGTGGCGTACCCGGTGCTGTACCTGGTGGTGCACCTGGTGACGAGGGTCGGCACGACGCCGTACCGCTCGGCCAGGACGCGGACCACACCCCGCCGCAGCCGCATCCCACCAGTGCACCGACCGGTCGGCGCCGCCGTGCCGTGGCCCCGCCGGCGCAGGCGGCTGTGGCCGCGCAGCCGGTGCCGGTTCAGCCGCAGCCCGCCGCGGGGCAGGTGACGCCCGCTCAGGCGGCACCGGCCGCTCCCGGGCAGCCCGTACCGAACCCGGCGGGGGCGCCGACGCCCGGTCAGGGCACGCCGGTTGCCGGGATCCCGGCGCAGAGTACGGCCGGGCAGGGCATCCCCGTCCAGGCCGGTCCCCCGGCGGCGCCGACGACCCCGGCGGCCCAGCCCTCGCCCGGTGCGCAACCCGGCGCCCAGCCCGCCGCCCCAGCGCAGGGCACCGCGCACCGGCCGGCCCCGGGCCAGCCGGTCGTGCCAGGACAGCCAGTCGTCCCTGGTCAGCCGGTCGTCCCTGGTCAGCCGGTCGCTCCCGGTCAGACGCTGCCCGCCCAGGCCCAGCCGCTCCCGGCGGCGCCCACCGCGACCCCCGTCGGCGCGACCCCGCCCGGCGGCACCCCGGCCGCGCAGCCGCTGCCCGCCGAGGCCGGTACCGGACAGCTGGCGGCACCCGCCCAGGCCGCACCGGCGTCCCAAACCGTACCGGCGTCCCAGGCCGTCCAGGCGCCCCCGGCCGCGCAGAGCGCCGCCCAGGCCGCGCCCGTGAGCGGCGCAGGTGCGCCCGTGGCCACCGTTCCGCAGCAGTGGCCCGGTGCCGACGACACCTCCGGTGCGGGCACCCCCGTACCCGTACCTCCCGTAGCCCCCGCCGCCCCCGTACTCCCCGCGGCGCGGGCCCCTCAGGGGCTGCCCGCCGAGGGGGTCGCGGTCGACCCGAACTCCACGCAGGGGCGGGCGATCAGCGTCCGTACGCTCGGGCAGGGCGTGCCGTTCGCGCGCCAGGCCGCGCAGGCGCAGCAGTCGACGGCGACACCGCCGCCGCACGCGCCCGGCGGTTCCGGCCGCCGGCGCAAGCTGGGCACGCCCCCCGACCCGGCCACCCGCCCGGAGCCGCAGCCGTCGCCGTCGCCGTCTACGGAGCAGGCGGCCCGGCCGCACCCGGCGGCCGAGGCGGCGCCCGCGCAGCCGGCCGTGGCGCAGTCGCCCCTCCCCCAGTCGCCCGTGCCGCAGGCGCCTGTGCCGCAGCCGTCGCTCGGCGGACAGCCCCGGCTCGCCCCGGCCACGCCGGGCACCGAGGGTGCCGGGCGGTCGTACGCCATAGGCGCCCCGGACGCCGACGCCGCCGAGGGGCCCGAGCCGCTGGACGGTCCCGGCGGGGCCGTGGAGGTCGCGGACCCGCCGCGTCCGCAGCCGATGGACGACGAGCTGCCCCCGGAGCCGCTGGACAACCCGCGTCGGCTGCTGGTGTGGCCCGCGCCGGACGTGACGACCCAGCAGGCGCTGAGCGACCGTGGCTACCGGCCGGTGATCGTGCACTCCCGTGAGGAGGTCGACGCGCAGATCGCGGCCTTCCCCGCCGCCCTGTTCGTGGACCCGCTGACCGGGCCCATCACGCGGACCGCACTGCAGTCGCTGCGTCAGGCCGCCGTGGCCGCCGAGGTGCCGGTGCTGGTCACGGCCGGGCTCGGGCAGGCGACGCGCGAGGCGGCGTACGGCGCCGATCCGGCCGTCCTGCTGAAGGCGCTGGCGCCGCGCGACAGCGAGCAGCACCCGCCGCGGGTCCTGCTGATCGAGGAGCACGCGGAGATCGCGCTGGCGCTGACGGCGACGCTGGAGCGGCGCGGGATGCAGGTGGCGCGGGCCGCGAGCGACAACGACGCGGTGACGCTGGCGGGGCAGTTCCGGCCGAACCTCGTGGTGATGGACCTGATGCAGCACCGGCGGCAGGCCGGGAACACCGGGATCATCGACTGGCTGCGCGCGAACGGCCTGCTCAACCGCACCCCGCTGGTCGTCTACACCGCCGCCGTCGACCAGGCCGACCTGCCCCGGCTGGCCTCGGGCGAGACGGTGCTGTTCCTCGCGGAGCGGTCCACGAGCGGCGAGGTGCAGAGCCGGATCGTGGATCTGCTGGCGCGCATCGGCACCAACTGACCGCCCGCAGGGGTCCTACCGCGCGACGATCCTGCGGGCCGCCTCCTTGATGGAGGCCCGCAGGCGGTCGCGGTCGGTGTCCTGGGCGCCCGTGACGATGCGGCGCATCTGCGGGACCACGGCCATCCAGTTGACCACGGCGGTGATCAGGAGCAGCAGGTCGCCGGCCGGGATCGCGTCGGTGATCACGCCCCGGGCCTGGCCGTCGGTGAGGGCGGCGACCTTGCGGGCGTAGTGGTCCTGGCGGACCGGCTCGTCGGGCAGCTCGGCGGTGCCGTATTCGAGGCCCTCCCAGAACAGCAGGCGGAGGAACTCGGGGTGGGTGGCGTGGTAGTCGAGCAGGCGGTCGACCCAGCCGTCGACGTCGTCCGGGTCGACCGGGACGGACGCCGCCAGGTCGGTCATGGACCGGCTGAGGACGTGGGTGAACAGCTCCGCCTTGTTGCCGTAGTAGGCGTAGATCAGCTGCTTGTTGGCCTTGGCCTCGGCG
The DNA here is from genome assembly GCF_027625935.1 of Streptomyces camelliae. Lineage (NCBI taxonomy): Bacteria > Bacillati > Actinomycetota > Actinomycetes > Kitasatosporales > Streptomycetaceae > Streptomyces > Streptomyces camelliae. The sequence goes on along the minus strand of NZ_CP115300.1, from coordinate 4,761,225 downwards.
GCGATGCGGTCGATCCGGGCGCCCGCGATGCCGTGCCGGGCGAACTCGGTGACCGCCGCGTCGAAGATGCGGGCCTTGGTGGCCTCGGGATCCCTCACTGCTGCCATGGGGACAGGGTAGGGCCGAGCTGGCACTGGGTAACCAACTGTTTGGTTGACGGGAATGGGAGGGGGGTGCAGGCTGTTGAGGGCAGTCAACCAACCAGTTGGTTGACTGTGTGGCCCATTGGCTGCCCCACACCCCCAGGCTTCGAGGAGTGCCACCGCTCATGCCGTCAGTGACCAGCACCCGCCCGGCCCAGCAGGTCCGGGTACACCGGGCACTACACCGGGCAGTACGCCGGGCGGATGACCGCCAGAGCCCGGCGCCCGTCCGCTCCGGCGGGCTGTTCCTGCTGCTCATCGCCGTCTGCACTGCCGTCACGGCCGCCAACATCTATCTCGCGGCCCCGCTGCTCCCCCTGATCGCCCACGACTTCGGCACGGTCCCCTCGGCCGTGACCTGGATCGCCTCGGTAGCCCAGTTCGGCTACGCGGCCGGGCTGCTCTTCTTCGCCCCGCTCGGCGACCGCGTCAACCGGCGCCCGCTCGTCGCCGCGCTGTCCGTGGCCACCGCGGTGGCGCTGATCGGCGCGGCCGTGTCGCCGGGCACGGCCGCCCTCGCCGCCGCCGTGTTCGCGGCCGCCGCCGCGACCGTCGTACCGCAGCTGCTGGTCCCGCTGGTCGCCGAGCGCGCCCCCGCCGAGCGGCGCGCCCGGCATGTCGCGGCCGTCATCGCCGGGCTGTTCACCGGGATCGTGGCCGCCCGCGTGGTCGGCGGGCTGGCCGGGCAGGCGTTCGGCTGGCGCTGGGTGTTCGCCGGGTCCGCCGTACTGACCCTCGCGCTCGGCCTCGCCACCGCCCTCGTCCTGCCCGCGGAGCGGCGTGCCCGGGAGGGCGGGCTGTTCGCCGGGATCGCCGAGATACCGGGGCTGCTGCGCCGCTCGCCCGAGCTGTGGCGGGCGTGCCTGCGCCAGGCGGGGATGTTCGGTGCGTGGAGCGCGCTGTGGACATCGCTCACGCTGCTGCTGACCGGCCCGTCCTACGGCCTGTCGACCGCGACCGCCGGGCTCTTCGGCCTCTTCGGTCTGACCTCCACCGCGGTGGCCCCGGTGGCGGGCGGTCTGGTGGACCGTTTCGGTGCCGCGCGGGTCGTGGGCGGTGCGTATCTGCTGGCCGCCGTGTCCGTGCCGCTGTTCTGGCTCGGCGGGCATGTCCTCGTGGCGCTGTTCGCCGCTGCGGTCACGATCCATGCCGCACTAGTCGCCTCGCACGTGGCCAACCAGACCCTGGCCCTGACCACGACCGCCAGCCCGGCCGCCGCCAACACCGCCTACGTCGTCTCCGGCTTCGCCGGCGGCGCCCTCGCCTCGGCCGCCGCAGGCCCCGCCTTCGGCCACTGGGGCTGGCCCGGGGTGTGCGCGGTGGCGGGGGTGTGGCTGGTGCTGGGGTGGGGCGCGACGATGCGGCGACGGTAGGACGGGGACGCCGAGCCGGGGGCGGCGGTGGCAGTGGCGGTGGCGGTGGCGGTGGCGGTGGCGGTGGCGGTGGCGCGGGATGACGCCGGGCAAGGCAGCCGCCCCCCGCCCGGCATACGACGGCACCGCCGGACAGGGGTGACTCGGCCCGCCCGGCATACGACAGCACCGCCGCGGTCAGATGCCAGGGACCCCGGGCAGGTGTGGCTGGGTCTGCCCGGCGTACGGCACCGGCGCCGCGGTCAGATGTGGGTGATGTCCAGCTCGCCGGACGCGTACTGCCTGCGCAGCACCTTCTTGTCGAACTTGCCCACACTCGTCTTCGGCACCGCCGCCACGATCGTCCAGCGCTCGGGGAGCTGCCACCTGGCGATGTGGGCCTCCTCGGCGAGGAAGGTGCGCAGGGTCGTGAAGTCGGCGGTCGCGCCCTCCTTGAGGACGACGGTGGCCAGCGGGCGCTCGCCCCACTTGTCGTCGGGCACGGCGACCACCGCGGCCTCGGCGACCTCCGGGTGGGACATCAGCGCGTTCTCCAGCTCCACCGAGGAGATCCACTCGCCGCCGGACTTGATGACGTCCTTGGCGCGGTCGGTGAGGGTGAGGTAGCCCTCGGGGGAGATGGTGCCGACGTCACCGGTCTTCAGCCAGCCGTCGGCGCTGAACTTGTCGGCGGGGCGCAGCGGTTCGGCGTCCGGGCCGTTGTAGTAGGCGCCCGCGATCCAGGGGCCCCGCACCTCCAGCTCGCCCGCCGACTCGCCGTCCCAGGGCAGGCGTTCGCCACCGGGGCCGGTGAGCCGGGCCTCGACGCCGGCCGGGAAGCGGCCCTGGGTGAGGCGGTAGGCGAACTCCTCCTCGGTGCCGACCGCGTGGGCCGGCGGGCGGGAGACCGTGCCGAGCGGAGAGGTCTCCGTCATGCCCCAGGCGTGGCAGACGCGCATGCCGAGCTTGTCGAAGGCCGTCATGAGGGAGGGCGGGCAGGCGGAGCCGCCGATGGTGACCTGGGTGAGGGAGGAGACGTCGCGGGGCTTGGCGGTCAGCTCGGCGAGCAGGCCCTGCCAGATGGTGGGCACGGCGGCGGCGTGCGTCGGCCGCTCCCGCTCGATCATCTCGGCGAGCGGCGCGGGCTGGAGGAAACGGTCCGGCATCAGCAGGTTCACGCCGGTCATGAAGGTGGCGTGGGGCAGGCCCCAGGCGTTGACATGGAACTGGGGCACCACGACCAGCGAGGTGTCCTGGTCGGTCAGGCCCATCGACTGGCTCATGTTGACCTGCATGGAGTGCAGGTAGATCGAACGGTGGCTGTACACCACGCCCTTGGGGTCGCCCGTGGTGCCGGAGGTGTAGCACATGGCGGCGGCCTGGCGCTCGTCCAGCTCCGGCCAGTCGTACGTCGTCGGCCGGCCGGCGATCAGCTCCTCGTACTCGTGCACGCGCGCCGTGGCACCGGCGAGCGGGGAGCGGTCACCCGGGCCGGAGACGACGATGTGCTCGACGGTCGGCAGCTGGGGCAGCAGCGGCGCGAGCAGCGGGATCAGCGAGCCGTTGACGATGACGACCTTGTCGGCGGCGTGGTTGACGATCCACACCAGCTGCTCGGCGGGCAGCCGCAGATTGAGCGTGTGCAGCACCGCACCCATGGACGGGACCGCGAAGTAGGCCTCCACATGCTCGGCGTTGTTCCACATCAAAGTGGCGACCCTGTCGTCGCCCCGGACGCCGAGTTCGTCCCGCAGGGCGTTCGCCAGCTGTACGGCACGCACCCCCGCCTCGGCGAAACTGCGCCGCTGCGGTTCCGCCTCTCCCGTCCAGGTGGTGATCTGGGACCGCCCGTGCACCAGGACCCCGTGCACGAGGATGCGGGTCACGGTCAGCGGTACGTCCTGCATGGTGCTCAGCACGGCGGTCCTCCCGGGGCGGCGTTGCCCAGTGCGGCAGAAAGGGTTGGGCAGATTCTGCTCACATACCGCGCGGTATGTCACTAGGGGGTACGTCACCGAGCCGCCGGGAACTCGACCGGGAGGGTCCGATCGCCAGGGCCTTTCTTTCGGATCAGGCCGATTTCAGGCGACGGCGCCTCCCTGCCGACTCGGCAAGATCCGAAAGAGAGGTCCTAGCGGACCAGGCCCAGCTCGGGGTCGTCGCGGAGCTTGCCGAGGGCGCGCGACACCGCCGACTTCACCGTGCCCACCGACACACCGAGCACCTCGGCGGTCTGGGCCTCGCTGAGGTCCTCGTAGTACCGCAGGACGACCATCGCCCGCTGCCGCGCCGGCAGCTTCATGATCGCCCGCCACACGGCGTCGTGCAGCGCCTGCCGCTCGGCCGGGTCGTCGTCGCCGGGCACCGGCTCCGGCTCGGGCAGCTCGTCGCAGGAGAACTCGTCCACCTTGCGCTTGCGCCACTGCGAGGTCCGGGTGTTCAGCAGCGCCCGGCGCACATAGCCGTCCAGCGCACGCTGGTCCTCGATCCGGTCCCAGGCCACATAGGTCTTGGCCAGCGCGGTCTGCAGCAGGTCCTCGGCGTCGCTCGGGTTCGCGGTCAGTGAGCGCGCGGTACGCAGCAGGACCGGCTGGCGGGCCCTGACGTACGACGCGAACGACGGGTAGGCGGGGGCCGTGCCGCTCGGCCGCACACGGGCGTGGGGAAGGGTCTGTCCCGCTGGTGCGGCGGCGGCCGAGGCGCTGGTGCAGACGGGTGTGGTCATGGCTCCACGCTAGGAGCGGGACCCGCCCGGGGGATCGCCCGCAGGTCCCGAAGCGACGTCCCCCTCAGGTTGTAGGGGTGGGGCAGGCTCCACCTCCTCCAGGTGGAGTACACATACACCTCGACTGAGGGTCGACCCTGAGTGGAGGGCGCGGGGGCGGGGCCTCAGCCGTCCGCCGTCAGGAGCAGTCCCGATGTCGGCACCCCGGTGCCGGCCGTCACCAGGGTCCGGGACGCCCCCGCTATCTGGTTCACCGCCGTGCCCCGCAGCTGGCGTACCGCCTCCGCCATCCCGTTCATCCCGTGCAGATACGCCTCCCCCAGCTGACCCCCGTGCGTGTTGAGCGGCAGCCGCTCCTCGGCGACCAAACCGGCCGCCTCCCCCTTCCCGCAGAACCCGAACTCCTCCAGCTGCATCAGCACGAACGGCGTGAAGTGGTCGTACAGGATCGCCACGTCGATGTCGGCCGGGCCGAGACCGCCGGTCCGCCACAGCCGGCGCGCCACCACGCCCATCTCGGGCAGACCGGTCAGGTCGTCCCGGTAGAAGCTGGTCATCTGCTCCTGCGCCCGCCCGGCACCCTGCGCGGCCGCCGCGATCACGGCCGGGGGATGCCGCAGATCCCGGGCCCGCTCCACCGAGGTGACGACGACCGCCTGCCCGCCGTCGGTCTCCTGGCAGCAGTCCAGCAGCCGCAGCGGTTCCACGATCCAGCGGGACGCGGCATGCTCGGCGAGGGTGATCGGGCGGCCGTGGAAGTACGCCGCCGGGTTGGTCGCCGCGTGTTTGCGGTCCACCACGGCCACATGCCCGAACACCTCCGGCGTCAGCCCGTACGCGTGCAGATACCGCTGGGCCGCCATCGCCACCCAGGAGGCCGGGGTGAGCAGCCCGAACGGCAGCACCCAGCCGAGCGCGGCACCCTCCGCCGACGGCTCCCGGTGCTGGACGCCCGCGCCGAATCTGCGGCCCGACCGCTCGTTGAAGGCGCGGTAGCAGACCACCACCTCCGCCACGCCCGTCGCCACCGCGAGCGCCGCCTGCAGGACCGTGGCGCAGGCCGCGCCGCCGCCGTAGTGGACCCGGGAGAAGAAGGACAGCTCGCCCATCCCGCAGGCCTGGGCCACGGTGATCTCCGGGCTCGTGTCCATCGTGAACGTCACCATCCCGTCCACGTCGGCCGGCGCCAGCCCCGCGTCGTCCAGCGCGGCCCGCACCGCCTCCACGGCCAGCCGCAGCTCACTGCGCCCGGAGTCCTTGGAGAACTCGGTGGCCCCGATCCCGGCGATCGCCGCGCGGCCGCCCAGGGTGTCCCGGGTCCGCGGGCTCATGACGCGCCCCCACGGGGGACGGTGACCGTCGCCGTCCCGGTCACATGCCGGCCGATGCCGTTGGCGCCGACGACCCGCACGGTCACGGTCATCGTGTCGCCGTCGGGCTCTTCGACGACCTCCTCGATCCGGCCCGTCAACACCATCGTGTCCCCCGGGTGGTTAGGAACCCCCAGCCGGATGGCGACCTTGCGGAGCACCGCAGTCGGCCCGAAGTGATCCGTGAGATATCTGCCGACCAGTCCGTTCGTCGTCAGGATGTTCATGAAGACGTCCGGCGAGCCCTTCCGCCGGGCCAGCTCCGCGTCGTGGTGCACGTCCTGGTAGTCGCGGGACGCGATGGCCCCGGCCACGATCAGCGTGCGGGTGACCGGGATCTCCAGCGGCGGCACCGCGGCCCCCACCCGCACCCGCGCCTCCGCCTCACTCCCCATGACGTCCATGTCCGCTCCCGCCCTCGCCCTCGCCCTCGACGACCCGGAACACCGGCAGGACCAGCGCGCCCTCGTCGTCCTCGTACCTGCGGAACTCCACCCGGACCGGCAGCCCGATGCGCACCTTGTCGTACGGCACCCCGACCACGTTGCTCACCATCCGCACGCCCTCGGCCAGTTCGACGAGCCCGACGGCATAGGGCCCCGCCGCGCCCGCCGTCCGGTCGGACCCGGGCTCGGACCCGGACGCGGACGCGGACTCGGACCCGGACTCGGGCTCGGTGAAGGCCGGGAAGGGCGGATGGTGCATGACCACGTACGAATAGACCGTGCCCGCGCCGCTCGCCTCGACCGTGTCCCACTCCAGACAGCCGCACGCGTTGCAGCCCGGCAGCCAGGGGTGCCGCAGGGTGCCGCAGTCCGTGCACCGCTGGATCAGCAGCCGGTGCCCGGCCACGCCGTCCCAGAACCCGGCGTTGTCCCGGTTGACCACCGGACGGGGCCGCCGGGGGCGCGCAGCGGGCGGTGTGCGGCGCGCGGGGGCGTACTTGAGAATGCGGAAGCGGTGCGTACCCACCAGCTCGCCCGCCGCCCGGACGTCCGTGCGGGTCGTCACGAAGTAGCCTGTGCCCAGCTTCGTCGTCTTCCGGTCCGACACGGCCTCGATCACCGTGTCGAAGGCGACCTCGTCACCGGGCCGCAGCGGGCGCAGATACTCCTGCTCGCAGTCGGTCGCGACCACCGAGGTGCAACCCGCCTCGTCGAGCAGGGTGAGCAGCTCGTCGTACGCGCCCGTGCGCCCCGTGTGTCCCGACAGGCCGCCCATGGTCCACGCCTGGAGCATGGTGGGCGGGGCGATGGCGTCCGGGCCCTCGTACGCCGGGTTGGTGTCGCCCATCGCCTCGCACCAGTGGCGGATCATGGGCAGGTTCACCGGGTCCTTGCCCACACCGGCGACGGCGGCCGGCTGCCCCTCGTACACCTTGAGCCGCATGCCCAGTTCATCGGCTTCCGGATCCTTCACGGTTTCTGACTGTCCGTCAGATATGGATCGGTGTCAAGGTCGGCAACTCGACGCCCTCGGACCGGTGCCATATGGCCGGCCGACCGGAAAACGCCGACGCGGCGGCACCGAAGTGCCACCGCGCGACGTGTTACGACCCCGAAGCACACCCCACGAGGGCCCTCACCGGGAGGGGCCTCGCCCCGGGCTCACCACAGCTCGGTGAAGTGGATGGCCAGGTTCCCGTTGCCCTGCTGGACGGCGGTGCCCCAGGAGTCGTTGACCTGGGAGGTGTTGCTCTGGTTCGTGGCGCCGCTGCCGACGGCGTTCTGCTGCGTGGTGGACGAGTTCCCGTAGTTGTTGCCACCGACACCGCTGCCGACGACGCTGGCCACGCCGGCGTTCGATCCGTGGCCCGCGATCGCACCGTTGTCCGCGGCGGCGACCCCGCCGAACAAGGCGGCTGCGAGCGGGAGAGCGGCGACGGCGGCGACAACGCGGGCGGTACGGATGCTTGCCATCTTGTTCCTCCAGAAGCCGGCCCGAGGGCCGGAAGTACGTGAACTACGGCTTGTATCAAGGCAGTTGGCCGACCGCCTCGACTTCGTGTACGACGTCGCGCATCAAGAGTTGCCCACCGAATCCCCGGCGAACCAGCCCGGAAGCCCCGATTCGCACGCAAGCGTGATGACAAGTCGATAAACCCTTATCGCCACCTTTTGCCATCTCTCACCTCAGGAGGCACGAGAAGGGACTTTCACCTCTCAAGCGACGCAAGAGGTGAATCGTTCCGCCGGACATCCACCCCTGCTCCACCACCCCCGGCGCACCGAAAGCGCCCCCTTCCTTTTTTCGAACGTGCGTACGAACATGGATCCATGGCCACCACCGACCGGCAGGCCACGACGCTGGCCCTCGCACACGCGCTGTCAGCCGCCGAACGCGGCCTGGCCGTCATCCCCCTGTCCCGGACGAAGCTCCCGGCCCTGCGCTCCCCCCACCGCGACGACCCCGACCCGGCCGGACCGCGCTGCCACGGCGCCTGCGGCCGCTTCGGCCACGGCGTGTACGACGCCTCGACCGACCCCGTCCGCATCCGCGAGCTCTTCGCCGCGGCGCCCTGGGCCACCGGCTACGGCATCGCCTGCGGGCTGCCCCCGTACCACCTGATCGGCGTCGACCTGGACACCAAGTGCGGCACGGACTCCTCGGCCGCCCTGCGCGAACTGGCCCTGCGCCATCTGTTCACCATCCCGGAGACGGTCGTCGTCCGGACCCCGAGCGGCGGCCGTCATCTCTGGCTCACCGGCCCGCCGGACGTCGTCGTACCGAACTCGGCCGGCCGCCTCGCCCCCGGCATCGACATCCGGGGCGCCGGCGGCTACCTCGTGGGCCCCGGCTCCCGCACCGACCACGGCGTCTACACGGCGGCCCCCGGCACCGCCCACCTCGCCCCGGCCCCCTGCCCGCCGGCCCTCCTGCGCCTCCTGCTGCCCCCGCCCCGCACCCTGCACCCGGCCCCGGCCGGGTGCAGGGTGCACCCGGCCCCGGCCGCCCCCGGCGACCACGGCCGCGGCCTGGTCCAGTTCGTCCTCTCCGCCCACGAGGGCCAGCGCAACACCCGCCTGTTCTGGGCGGCCTGCCGCGCCTACGAGAACGGCCTCGGCCCCACCCTGGCCGATCCCCTGACCGAGGCGGCCCGCACCACCGGCCTGACCGAACACGAGGCCCGCGCGACGATCGCCTCGGCGGCCCGCATGACGGGCCTCCGGCCGTGGCAACGCAGCAGGGGCGCCCCCTGAACGGGAGACGCCCCTTGGCCAACTGCTGCGGTGGGTGTGGGATTTGAACCCACGGTGACTCGCGCCACGACGGTTTTCAAGACCGTTCCCTTAGGCCGCTCGGGCAACCCACCTCGTCCCCGTCCACCAGGGACGGAGCGGGTACAGCGTACCGGGATCGGACGTTCGGCGGGTGGTGTGGGCCGGGTCCGGGGATCGGGATGCGTCGCGGGCCCGAGGTGGGGCTGCGGGGACGCAGGCGCCCCTCTGTCGGGAAAGGCGCCGTTGCGCGCGTGTGCTGTGCGTCGGAGGTGTCAGCTGTCGCCCACGCGGGAGCCCAGGGTCAGGTCCGTGGTGTGTTCCTGGCCGCCCCGCTTGTAGGTGATCGTCACCTTGTCGCCGGGCTTGTGGGTCCAGATCTCGCCGATCAGGGTCGGGCCGCTGTCGATCACCATGTCGTCGAGCTTGGTGATCACGTCGCCGGGCTTGAGGCCCGCCTTGTCGGCCGGACCGCCCGACTCGACGGAGGCGGAGCCGGCCGCGCCCTGGTCGGTGATCTTCGCGCCGTCGCCGGACTCCTCCAGCGAGACGGAGGCACCGATCTTGGCGTACACCGGCTTGCCGGTCCGGATCAGCTGCTGGGCGACGTACTTGGCCTGGTCGATCGGGATGGCGAAGCCGAGGCCGATCGAGCCGGACTGCCCGGAGCCGCCGAAACCGCCGCCGCTGTTGGTCGACTGGATCGCGGAGTTGATACCGATGACCGCGCCGGAGGCGTCCAGCAGCGGGCCGCCGGAGTTGCCCGGGTTGATCGGCGCGTCGGTCTGCAGGGCGCTCATGTACGACGCCTTGCTGGTGGAGCTGCCGTCGCTGGAGGCCACCGGGCGGTTCTTGGCGCTGATGATGCCGGTCGTCACCGTGTTGGACAGGCCGAAGGGGGCGCCGATGGCGATCGTCTCGTCGCCGACGGCCACCTTGTCGGAGTCGCCGAGCGGCAGGGGCTTGAGGTCCGACGGCGGGTTCTTGAGCTTGACGACGGCCACGTCGTAGCCCTGGGCGTGGCCGATGACCTCGGCGTCGTACTTGCGGCCGTTGGGGAACGTCGCGGTCAGCTTGCCGCCGTTCAGGGCGTCGGCCACCACGTGGTTGTTGGTGATGATGTGGCCCTGGGTGTCGAAGACGAAGCCGGTGCCCGTGCCGCCGTCGCCGTTGGTGCCCTGGGCCTCGATGGTGACCGTGCTGGGCAGCGACTTGGCGGCCACGCTGGCGATCGTGCCGGGCGCGCGCTTGACCTGGGTGGCGCCGCTGTCGGAGGAGGAGACGGTGGTGGAGCCGCTGTCGTCGTGGTTCTTGGCCAGGGTGTAGCCGATGCCGCCGCCGATGCCGCCCGCGACCAGTGCGGCCACCAGCACCGCGGCGACCAGACCGCCGCGCCCGCGGGGCTTGGGGGCGGGCTGCTGGTACGACGCTCCCCAGACGGGGCCACCGGGGCCGCCGGGGCCACTCGGGCCGGCCGGGCCGCCGTAACCGCCCGCGCCGCTCTCGCCGTACGGCGACCCGTCGCCGTAGGGCGCGCCCGCGCCGTGGGGCGGGCCGGTCGGCTGCGGGGGCGGCCAGGAGCCGTCGAGGACCGGGCCGGAGGGATGGGCCGGGCCCGCTTCGGCCGCCGGGGCGGCGGGTGCGGCTTCGGGTACCGGCGGGAGGGGTGTGGTCGGCGCGTTCCCGTCGGGGGCGGGGCCCTGCGGGGAAGCGTCGGGAGAGGCCACCGGCACGGGAGGTGCGGACGGGGCCGGGGGTACCTCGTTGCCCTCGTTCTCGGTGCTCACAGCTCTTCTCCTCGATCCACGGCTGTTGTTGTCGGTCGCACTCATTCACGCTCGGCAGCTCTGCGTGGTGCTGTGGTCAGTCTTTCTTCGCTGTTCCGCTTGTATGGAGTCAGCTTTTCCCACAAGCCGTCAGAGCACCATAAGCGGTCGCTGTGGGTCCATGGCCATTCTTTACAAGGGGTTTTTTCGGCAAAAGTTACATAACCGGGCATTGAGTATGCGCATGGCGCCCCGTGCGCCTCCGGACGGTGGCACCATGACGCGGTGACCCACGCACCACTGCGCTCCATCCACGTCGTCGCTCACCGAGGTGCCTCCGAAGACGCACCCGAGCACACGCTGGCCGCCTACCGGAAGGCGATCGAGGACGGCGCCGACGCCCTTGAGTGCGACGTACGGCTCACCGCCGACGGCCATCTGGTCTGCGTCCACGACCGCCGGGTGAACCGCACCTCCAACGGCCGCGGCGCCGTCTCGGCCCTGGAACTGTCCGATCTCGCCGCCCTCGACTTCGGCTCCTGGAAGACGCGCGAGGCCTGGCGCGGGCGGGCCTCCGACAACGAGGAGCCCGACTGGGAGCACCGCCCGGAGGACCGCGAGGAGACCTCCGTGCTCACCCTGGAGCGGCTGCTGGAGCTGGTCTCGGACGCCGGGCGGCGGGTGGAGCTGGCCATCGAGACCAAGCATCCGACACGCTGGGCCGGCCAGGTCGAGGAGCGGCTGCTGACGCTGCTGAAGCGGTTCGGGCTGGACGCGCCGGCCTCGGCCGCCGAGTCCCCGGTACGGATCATGAGTTTCTCGGCGCGGTCGCTGCATCGCGTGCGTGCCGCCGCGCCGACGCTGCCGACGGTCTATCTGGTGCAGTTCCTCACCCCGCGGCTGCGCGACGGACGGCTGCCCGCGGGCGTGCGGATCGCGGGCCCCTCGATCCGCATCGTGCGCAACCAGCCCGGGTACGTGGAGCGGCTGAAACGGAACGGCCATCAGGTGCACGTCTGGACGGTGAACGAGCCCGAGGACGTCGAACTCTGTGTGGAACTGGGCATCGACGCGATCATCACCAACCGCCCGCGCGCGGTGCTGGAACAGCTGAGCCGCATGTGACCTCAAGAGGCCGGTAAAGAGCCGGTCCGATCCCTTGACCGGGCTGTGCGTCTGCTGAATCCTCCGATCCCGAACCGCAAGGACGGAATTCAGCCACACGACGACCGAACAAGGAAGCCTTCGTCACAGGGAGTGCTCCGGCGCGTTCGCTCCGTAGAGGGATGTTGCGAATGCGTCACCGGAAGAGGATTGGCCGGTTTCCGGTACAGGTCCAGGGGGCATCCACACCGTGGCGTGGGGCAAAGGAGGTCTCGGGGGTGGCGTTGGTGGTGGCACAGGAGGTGCCCACGTCGTCGAGCATGGCCGTACCCCATGGCCCTGCGGGCGTGGGGAAGGCGAGGCACCGGATGCGCGCGCAACTGCGCAGCGGTGGCGTGCCGGAAACGGTCATCGACGATGCCGTACTGATCCTTTCCGAACTGTTGAGCAACGCCTGCAAACACGGGCGGCCCCTGGGTGATGCGCTGGCCGGGGACGGTGACGTACGCGCCGCGTGGCGGGTCGATCCGCGTGGGCGGCTCGTCGTGGAGGTGACGGACGGCGGCGGTCCGACCCGCCCGGCTCCGGCCACCCCGTCGGTGACCGCGCACGGCGGCCGCGGGCTGAACATCATCACGGCCCTCGCCGACGACTGGGGCGTCCGGGACGACGCCCGGGGCGAGGTGACGGTCTGGGTGGTGGTCCACGAGGACGTCCACGATCCCGATGCCGGGGGTCGCCGCGACGCTTTCGCTACGCGCGTCACGCCCCCCGCGCTCGCCGACGTGGACATGGCCGACATGGCCGGCCTGGATTTCGCGAACGCCTTCGAGGACCTGGACTGAACGTCGGGACGCCCCTGGTCGTCCACAGGTTCACACGGCTGGCGTCGAGCGCGCGTGCGTTGTCCACAGGTTCCCGTCGGTGATGGCCAAAACGGCTAGGCTCGCGCCCGTACGAGAAGCGCCGTAACCGGGAGACACCCACGATGGCCAAGAAGCGACCCCAGACGAAGGCCAAGCCACCGATCACGGACGGAGAGATCCCGGTTGTCGGCGCTCGCGAGCCCTGCCCGTGCGGCAGCGGCCGGCGCTACAAGGCGTGTCACGGCCGGGCCGCCGCGCACGCGGTGACCGAGCTGGTGCACCGCCCGTTCGAGGGACTGACGGGCGAGGGCGACTGGGTGGCGCTGCGCGAGCTGGTGCCGGCCGCGACGGTGGAGCTGACCCTCAAGGACGGCCTGCCCGAGGGCGTTCCGTCGGTCACGCTCGCCACGGTGCTGCCGATGGCCTGGCCGGCGCTGCGCCGCGACGACGGCTCGGTCCTGATCGGCCTGCAGAACGACACGGCGTCCGGTGACATCAGCCGCGATCTCGCCGACACCCTCCAGCGCGCGCTGGAGGCCGAGCCCGGCACGCCGGTCCAGGGCCGCCGCGCCCCGGCCGGCGGGCCCCGGCTGCAGGACCTGCTCGACCCCAAGGCACCGTTCGAGCCGGTGGTGCACAGCGGCTTCGAGTTCTGGGTGCCGGACGCGGAGAACGCCACCCCGGAGGTGACCGCCTCCCTGGAGCGGGCCAACGCCGCCGCCATCCCGACGGCGCGGCTGGCCGGTGTGGACGCGGCGTACTGGTGCCAGACCCCGGAGAAGAACCACCTGCGCTGGGTGATGCCGCACCCGGAGGAGCAGCTTCTGGACGCTCTCGCGCGGCTGCACGCGGCGGGCCGTTCCAGCCTGGCCGAGGGGACCCGGCTCGTGGGCTCCTTCCGAGCTCACGGGCTTACGGTGCCGGTCTGGGACCTGCCGAGCGGCATGTCGGCCGAGGACGTGGAGAAGCCTGCCGCCGAGTTCGCCGAGCGGCTCGCGACCGCCCTCGCCGCGACCGAACCGCTCACGGCGGACGAGCGCCGGGCCCGCGGCGGGCTGACCAACCGGCAGGTCACGCTCAGCTGACGCGCTCCGCGCGCGCGTCACGCCTGACCGGTCGGTCAGCCGTGACGCGGACCCCCACAGCAGGTGACTCCTGTCACAACTCCCCGTTGTCACAGGAAAATCGGTGGCCGAATGCCCGAGCCGGAATTTGCGAACCGCCGATCTCTTGTTACGGTTCCTGTATCCCGGTTGCTGGTGCATCCCCCGTCGCCAGCAACCGGGTCTTTCCATGTCCGCATGCGCCCGGCCGTTCCGGAAGCGATGGTCAACTGCCTTGCGGATCCACGGAGTTGCCCGAGGCGTCCGTCGGATCACTGCCCGAGCGCAGCAGCAGGGCGCCGTCGGACCCGTGCTTCGCGAACTCGCTGACGGCCGTGTAGGCGTCCGGTCCGCCCCGGCTGGGCTCACGTGGTGTCTCGCAGGTGGCGGGCTCGTCGTCGGTGCCCGTGACACAGCCCAGCTGCGTGGTGCGGCCACCCGGACCCATCAGGCTCAGCACGGCGTCCAGCGGCTCGCCGGAGGTGTTGCGGTAGTAGGTGCGCGCCCAGGTGTCCGCGCCCTGGGTCAGCACACAGGTCTGCGCCTCGATGCCGTCGGGAGAGGTGAGCGCGGGGCCGCAGCGGGCGGCGGCGGCCAGGCCGAGCCCGAGCACCCGGGGAGAGGCACCGGGCGACGGCATCTTTGCGTCACCGTCCCTTGAGAGCCGTACGGCGCCCTCGTGCCCGAAGGCCCGTCCCGGGTTGTGCCCGAAGGCCCGTCCCGGGGCCCGTACGGCGGCCCGCGGCTTTTCGGCCACCGTGTGCCGGGCCGCCTCGCCCCCCTGCCGGGCGGACGCCACGGCCAGCGGCAGCACGGCCGCGGCCGTCACGACGCCCATGAGGGCGAGCAGCCGGGGCGAACGGTGTCCGGGACGCCGTCGTCGCCCGGGGAGCCGACGGCCATGTCCACCGGAGATTGGCAGCATGAGCGGAAGATAACGAGCGGGCGGGCCCGCCCGCCCCGCCCGCGCCGGACACCCCTACAACTCGGGCGCGCTCACACCCGTACGAGTGAGGGCGTCGACCACGGCGTCCACCACGGCCTCCACATCGGGCACCCAGGGCGCGGCCGAGCCCGGCAGCGGGGCCCGCTCCCAGCGGACGGCGCCCTGGCCGGTCTCGGACGGGGGCAGGGCGAGATAGCCGCCCTCGCCGTGGAACCGCAGGGAGCCTGGGACGAAGTCCTTGGCGTAGAGCAGTTCGCCCAACTGCTCCATGGAGTACGGCTGCACCAGCAGCGCCCAGCGGTGCGGCGCGGCGATCACCGGGCCGAGGCGCATGCCGCGCCGGTCGAGCAGGGCCAGGGCGCGGGAGGCGGCGAGCGCCGGCAGGCTGACGGCGCAGGGCGCCTTGCCGCCGGTGGCGAGGACGATGGGCGCGCTCGGCCGGTTGGTCCACCACCAGCGCACCATGCGCGCGTCGGTGGTGGCCGCGAGGAGGCCGGGGTCGAAGGGGTGCGCTCCGGGCACCGTGCACTCGGGGTCGGGGCAGGCGCAGCGGGCCCGCCCCTGCGGGTCCGGGGCCACGCCCGGGAGTACGGGCCACTGCCACTCGGTCGCGAAGGTCAGGGCCGCGCCGATCAGCTCAGACCTCTCGTCGTTCCGCCTGGGCTTCCCGCCGTTCCGCCTGGACAGGAGCCCGCGTCGCCTTCCGAGGATCTCGCGCATGAGCGCTCGTTCCTTTCCGTTGCACCGCTGGCAACACCGTGGGTCCACATCACACCATGTGTCGATCACTTCACTGTGCGTACCTTTTGGCGCATCACACCCCCGCGCACGGCAGGGGGATCCCCAAGGGGTCGAGCATGGGCCGCGTCCGCGTCCGTAGCGCGTCGGTCAGAAGCACGGGTGCGGTGCGGGGGTGGCGAAGTATGGCGTTTTGCCGTCGCGCGTATTTCTCTCCGCCTCCGCCAGGGAGGATGGGGCTCGGCCGTCGGTGGCTATGACGCCCGGGTCCGTCGCCAGGTTCCGGGTGGCCCCCAACCACCCCTGGCCTTCACCGAGTACGTACCCATCACGACCGCTGTGACGCTCCGTGGAGCAAGGCCAGTCGACCGCAATGAACCGATACCTGAGGCAGTTTTCAGCCAACTTGGCAGTAAGGCAAGGGGTTCGGGAAAAACCTCGTCCGGCCCATGGACACCAGGAATCCCAGCAGGACAATGCTGGACATCCCCTCACGAGTGCGTGTACATGTGGAGACACTGCTAGCGGCGCAGAATGACATGGGGGTTTGCGATGCTTTCCAGCAATACGCACCGGTCTGAAGGCCGGACACCATGAACGCCCCGCACCCTCCGAAAGTGGCCGGAATCGATCCACCGGTTCCGACGCCCGCACACACTGTCGCGCCCACTCCCCCCGCCCCGGGCGCCACAGCCTCCCCGGACGCCGCTTCCGTCCCCGCGCCGACCGGGCCCGCCCCCGGCACCCTCCTGCAGGACCGGCTGGCCGGCTGGGTCTCGGACCTCACGACCCTCCACGAACTCACCGAGCGCCTGTCCCGCACGAACGCGCTCGACCCCGCGCTGCACGAGCTGCTGTGCGCCGGAGCCGCCCTCGTCGGCGCCCGCCGCGGCCTCGTCGTCCTGGAGCCCGCCGACGGACTCGGCCCGCGCACCACCCTCGGCCTCGGCCTCGGCCGCGCCGACCTCGGCCACATCGAGACCGTCCCGCGCGGCGCCCTGCCGTACGACACCGGCGCGGGCACCGAGATCGCCCACCCCGACCTGTTCGCCGAGGACGGCCTCGACCCCCGGCACCGCGAGGTGGCCGCCCGCCTCGGCTACGCCGCCAGCTACGCCCTCCCCCTCGCCGGCGACTCGGCCGGCCGCCTCGGCGCCGCCGTCTGGCTCTACGACGAACCGGCCGAGCCCGACGAGCGCCGGCGCCATCTCGCCGGCCTCTACGTCCGCCACGCCACCGAGCACCTCGCCCGGCTGGTGGAGGTGGAACGCGCACGCGCACGCGTGGCGACCATCACCGAGGAGCTGCTGCCCTCCCGGCTGCCCCGCGTGGCCGGCGTGCAGCTCGCCGCCCGGCACCGCACCGGCCCGCGCGGCGGCGGCGACTGGTACGACGCGCTGCCGCTGCCCGACGCCGCCCTCGGCCTGTCCGTCGGCTCGGTCACCGGCTCCGGCCCGAGTGCCGTGGCCGCCATGGGCCGGCTGCGCGCCTCTCTGCGCGCGTACGCCGTGATGGAGGGCGAGGACCCGGTCGCCGTCCTGTCCGACCTGGAGCTGCTGCTGCGGCTCACCGAGCCCGCCCGCTCGGCCACCGCCCTGTTCGCCTACTGCGAGCCCGCCCTGCGCAAGATCACCCTGGCCGGCGCCGGCCACAGCCCGCCGCTGCTGATCGGTGAGCGGCGCACCGAGTTCGCCGAGACCTCCGTCTCCGCCCCCCTCGGCATGCTCGCCTGCTGGGAGGCGCCCAGCGTGGAGATCCAGGCCGAGGCCGGGGAGACGGTCCTGCTCTACACCGACGGGCTGCTGCACCGTACCGGCGACCCCATGGACCGCGCCTTCGCCCGCCTCCACGCGGCCGCCGCGAGCATCCCGCGCGCGCTGCGCCAGGACCCCGACGCCATCGCCGACCACGTCCTGCGCACCGTCCTGCCGGACGGCCCGGAGACGGCTGACAGCGAGGAGGACGTGGTGCTGCTGGCGGCCCGCTTCGACTGAGCATTCGGTGCGCATCCGGAATGCATGACCGGGCATAACAGGTCATGCGACCCTGGCCCGCTCCTGGTACGACCGTACGATGATGGAGGCCCCCCGCTCGGACACGATCGCGAGCAGCGCGGGCCGCCGGGGGAGATCACACGCCGTACCGAGGAGGAACACGTGGCCGACGAGCTCAACCCGGAGACCCCGGAAACTGAGTCCGAGGAGCCCATCAAGCAGCGGAAGAACGGCCTGTACCCGGGCGTCTCCGACGAGCTGGCCGAGAACATGCAGTCCGGCTGGGCCGACACCGAGCTGCGTGACCTGAAGCCGATCGCGCAGGCCGCCGAGACCGCGCGCCGCCGCGCCGCGCTCTCCGCCCGCTTCCCGGGCGAGCGCCTGGTGATCCCGGCGGGCAACCTGAAGACCCGCTCGAACGACACGGAGTACTCCTTCCGCTCCTCCGTGGAGTACGCGTACCTCACCGGCAACCAGACCGAGGACGGCGTCCTGGTCCTGGAGCCGAAGGACGGCGGCCACGAGGAGACGATCTACCTCCTGCCCCGCTCCAACCGCGAGAACGGCGAGTTCTGGCTCTCCGGCCAGGGCGAGCTGTGGGTCGGCCGCCGCCACTCCCTCACCGAGTCCGAGGCGCTGTACGGCATCCCGGCCGCCGACGTGCGCGAGCTGGCCGACAAGCTCCGCGAGGCCACCGGCCCGGTGCGCGTGGTGCGCGGCTACGACGCCGGCGTCGAGGCCGCGCTCACCGACAAGGTCACCGCCGAGCGCGACGAGGAACTGCGCGTCTTCCTGTCCGAGGCCCGCCTCGTCAAGGACGAGTTCGAGATCGGCGAGCTGCAGAAGGCCGTCGACTCGACGGTCCGCGGCTTCGAGGACGTGGTGAAGGTCCTCGACAAGGCCGAGGCGACCTCCGAGCGCTACATCGAGGGCACGTTCTTCCTCCGCGCGCGCGTGGAGGGCAACGACGTCGGCTACGGCTCCATCTGCGCCGCCGGCCCGCACGCCTGCACCCTGCACTGGGTCCGCAACGACGGCCCGGTCCGCTCCGGCGACCTGCTCCTGCTGGACGCGGGCGTGGAGACCCACACCCTCTACACCGCCGACGTCACGCGCACGCTGCCGGTCAACGGCACGTACAGCGAGATCCAGAAGAAGATCTACGACGCCGTGTACGAGGCCCAGGAGGCCGGTATCGCGGCCGTGAAGCCGGGCGCCAAGTACCGCGACTTCCACGACGCCGCCCAGCGCGTGCTCGCCGAGAAGCTGGTCGAGTGGGGCCTGGTCGAGGGCCCGGTCGAGCGCGTCCTGGAGCTGGGCCTGCAGCGCCGCTGGACCCTGCACGGCACCGGCCACATGCTCGGCATGGACGTCCACGACTGCGCCGCCGCGCGGACCGAGACGTACGTCGACGGCACCCTGGAGCCGGGCATGGTCCTCACCGTCGAGCCGGGGCTGTACTTCCAGGCCGACGACCTGACGGTGCCGGAGGAGTACCGGGGCATCGGCGTCCGGATCGAGGACGACATCCTCGTGACGGAGGACGGCAACAGGAACCTTTCGGCCGGACTGCCGCGCCGGTCCGACGAGGTCGAGGCGTGGATGGCCGCGCTGAAGGGCTGATCTGCGTTTCAATGGCCGGGTACCGGGGAGTGCCCGGCCATTGGCATGCCTAGGGGGAGGGCTTTCATGGACGACTTCTGGTCCGGTGCGGGGGTGGACCTGCATCTGGAGACCGACACGGGGGACGGCCGGCGGATCGGGCTGGAGCGAGCGCTCAGGGCCGCCGTCCGGGACGGGCGGCTCGCGCCCGGGACCCGGCTGCCCGCCACCCG
This sequence comes from Streptomyces camelliae, assembly GCF_027625935.1. Lineage (NCBI taxonomy): Bacteria > Bacillati > Actinomycetota > Actinomycetes > Kitasatosporales > Streptomycetaceae > Streptomyces > Streptomyces camelliae. The sequence continues at coordinate 4,742,065 of NZ_CP115300.1, read as the reverse complement.
GCGGCTCGCGGCCGACCTCGGCGTCTCCCGGGGCACGGCGAAGGCGGCGTACGACCAGCTGGTCGCGGAGGGCTATCTGACGGCCCGGCAGGGCTCGGGCACGCGGGTCGCCGCGCTACCGCCCGCCCTGGACGCCGCAGGCCCGCGGACCGCCGCACACGCGCGTGCGCCGCGTTTCGATCTGCGCCCCGGCAGCCCGGACGTCGGCGCGTTCCCGGCGGCCGCCTGGCTGCGCGCGCTGCGCCGCGCCATAGCGACGGCGCCCTCCCTGGCGTACGACTACGGCGACCCGCGCGGCCGCATCGAACTGCGTACGGCCCTGTCGGGCTATCTGGGCCGGGCCCGCGGGGTCATCGCGCCCCCGGAGCGGATCGTCGTCACCTCCGGGTACGTCCAGGGCCTCGCGCTCCTCACGCGCGTGCTCGACGGCGCCGTCATCGCCATGGAGGACCCCGGTCTGCCGTTCCACCGGGAGGTGGTCCGGCACAACGGCGGCACGGTGCGCCCGGTGCCGGTCGACGCGCGCGGGGTACGCCCCGGGGAACTCGGCGACGCGGCCGCGGTGGTGGTCACCCCGGCACACCAGTACCCGACCGGGGTGACCCTGCATCCCGAACGGCGCCGGGCGCTCGGCGACTGGGCACGCGCGCGTGGCGGACTGATCGTCGAGGACGACTACGACGGCGAGTTCCGCTACGACCGCCAGCCGGTCGGCGCGCTGCAGGGCATGGCACCGGGCCAGGTGATCTACCTGGGCACCGCCTCCAAGACACTCGGCCCGGGGCTGCGGCTCGGCTGGATGGTGCTGCCGCCGCACCTGGTCGACCCGGTCGCCGACGCAAAGCTGCACAGCGACCACCACACCGAGACCATCGGCCAGCTCGCGCTCGCCGAGCTGATCGACAGCCACGCCTACGACCGCCACGTACGCGCGTGCCGGCTGCGTTACCGGCGCCGCCGGGACCAGTTGCTGGACCGGCTGGGGGCGGGCCGGAGCGTGCACGGGATCGCGGCCGGGCTGCACGCGCTGATCGACGTGCCCGACGAGGCGGAGGTGCTGGCCCGCGCGCAGGCGGAGGGTCTCGCCCTGGGCGCCCTGAGCGACCACTGGCACACCCCGGGCGTCCCGGCCGGCCGCCCCCAGGGGCTGGTCGTGGGCTACGGCACGCCTCGGGAGCGGGCCTATCCGGAGGCGCTGGAGGCGCTGGCGAAGGTGCTGGAGGTCTGAAGGCGCCGTCAGGCGGTGAGCAGCGAGGGGTCCTTCGTCCACTTGAGGATCTTGTCGAAGCTGACCACCGTCCCGCCGCCCCGGCCGGGCTTGGCACCGATGTGGACGTGATCGGCCAGTTCCCGGATCAGACAGAGGCCGCGGCCGCTCTCGGCGTCCACGCGCGCGGGGCGGATGTCCTGGACGCGGGTGAATCCGGGCCCCGAATCGGCCACTTCGATACGGCACTTCTCGCCGTCGAGGTAGGCCGTCACCCGGTACGCCTCCACGGCGCCTTCGCGGGCGGGGTTCCCGCCGTGCTCGACCGCGTTCGCGCAGGCCTCGGTCAGGGCGACGGACAGGTCGTAGGAGATCTCGGGGTCGACGCCCGCCGTCTCCATCGTGCCGATCAGCAGCCGGCGGGCGAGCGGCACGCTCGCTGCCTCGCGGCGCAGATGGAGTGACCACCAGATGCTCATGCTCCAGCCTCCTGGCCGCGGCTCGACATACCGTTACGTATTGCCGCCCATACACGGCCGTAAGCACACTCTTGACGTGACGCCGCCCATACAGCCGATGCGCCACGGGAGGAATCGGTGTATGAGGGACACCTCCACCCCTCCCAAGACCCGCTCCCGAGCCCGGCCGTAGCAATCCTCCGCCCGGCTTCCGCCTCCCCCCGCGGTCCCGCTTTCCGCGCCCTGCCGTAGGGCGTCGGTGAGCGCAGTGCGATGATGAGGCCGCCATGACTGCCCCCCACGCGCGCACGGCGCGGCCCGGAGCCGGGCTGCGGACTCTGCGGGCCGCGGTGTTCGCCGCGGTCTGTGTCGTGCTGGCCGCGTGCGGGCACACCCTGGCGTCCTGCGTGGGCGTGCCGCTGTGGACGCTCGGCGCCGGGTTCCTCGGTTGTCTGGTGGTCGTGGTGCCGCTCGCCGGGCGGGCTCGCTCGCTGCCCGGCATCGCCGCGCTGCTCGCGCTCGGCCAGACCGCCCTGCACGCGCTGTTCGCGCTGGGCGGGCACGGGGCCGCGATGGCCTCCGGCGGCATGGCGATGGGGTCGATGAACGCCATCGGCACCACGGGTGCCACGGGCGCCACGGGTTCGTCGCTCAGCGACACCGCGCTCGTCGAGCAGGCCGCGCGGCTGCTGTGCGGGACGAGCGCCACCGGGCTCACCCCCGGGCACGCCTTCCATCTGCTGCTCGACGCGCATCTCATCGACCGCGCGGGCCGACCCGTCGCCGGCCGGGGCGTTCTGTCCCACGCGGCCGACGCCACCGGCCCCTCCGCGGGGCTGCTGCCCTCGCTGCCGATGCTGCTCGGCCACGTCCTCGCGGCCGTCGCCGCCGGCTGGCTGCTGCGCCGCGGCGACCTGGCTCTGCTGCGGCTGATCGAACTGTCGGCGCACGGAGTCGCGGAGGGCGTCGCAGAAGGAGCCCTCGTACGCTCCCTGCGCGCTGCTCTCGCGCTGACGTACGCCCTGTGCGCCGGGCTGCTGCCCGCCGCCGAGCGGGGCCCGCGCGCCCGGTGCGGCGCCCCGGACGACGCGCCCGCCCCGCACACCACCGCACTCCAGCACACGGTGATCCGGCGCGGTCCGCCCGCCGCCGCCTTCCTCCTCGCCGCCTGACGCGACGCGAGCACTCCCTCCCGGTCAAGACCCGGTGGAGAGGCCGCCGTCGCGCGGCACGCGCGCGTGCGCACCCTCCCCCACTCTCGACTTCGCTCGACCGGGGGACCCCTGCCGATCCGCCCCGAGCGGCGCCGGCACGCGCACGCGTACCTCTCGACATCACCGGAACTCTCACCAGTGGAGTGCTCCTGCCATGCAGGCTTCTCGTATCGCCTCTCGGGTCACCGCCGCCGCTGCCGTCGCCGGCACCGCCGTCCTGACGCTGTCCGTCCCCGCCTTCGCGCACGTCTCCGTGCAGCCGGAGGGCACCGCGGCCAAGGGCGGCTACGCGGTCGTCGACTTCAAGGTCCCCAACGAGCGCGACAGCGCCTCGACCACCAAGGTCGAGGTGACCTTCCCGGCCGACCACCCGCTCGCCTCGGCCATGCCCGAGCCCATGGCCGGCTGGAACGTGCAGGTCACCAAGTCCAAGCTGGACAAGCCGCTGATCGTGCACGGCCAGAAGATCGACGAGGCCGTCACCAAGGTCACCTGGACCGCGGCCGACGGCAAGGGCATCCAGCCCGGCTACTTCCAGAAGTTCCCGCTCTCCATCGGCGCTCTGCCCGACAACGCCGACCAGCTGGTGTTCAAGGCGCTCCAGACGTACTCCGACAAGGAGGTCGTGCGCTGGATCGAGGTGCCGCAGGCGGGCCAGGACGAGCCGGAGAACCCGGCGCCCGTGCTGCAGCTGTCCGCCGCGGCCGACGCACACGGCGGCGCGGCGGACGCCAAGGACACCGCCGACAAGACCGCCGGCACGACCGAGACCGCGGCCTCCGCCGCCGGTTCCGACGGGCACGACACCGACACCACCGCGCGCGTCCTCGGCATCATCGGCATCGTCGCCGGCGTCGCTGGCGTCGCCTACGGCGTCTTCGCGGGCCGCCGCCGTACCGCCTAGCCCCCTCCTTCCGGAGCGCGCACCGGGGTCGCCCGTACGGCCCCGGTGCGCACCGGAGTTCTCACATCTGGGACATTTTTCTATGCGCAAGAAGACGTTCGCCGCGGCCTCGCTGCTCGCTGCCGCCACCCTGACCCTCTCCGCCTGCGGCAGCGGCGACGACAGCAAGTCGCCGGTCACCGTGGTCTCCCAGGAGTCCGACTCGGGCAAGGCCGCCACCGTGCTCGACCAGCCCTTCGCCAAGCCGGACCTGGTCCTCACCGACACGCACGGCCAGAAGTACGACCTCCGCAAGGAGACCCAGGGCCATCCGACCCTCGTCTACTTCGGCTACACGCACTGCCCCGACATCTGCCCGACGACGATGAGCAACATCGCCGTCGCCAAGAAGGCGCTGCCCCAGGCCGAGCAGGACGACCTGCGGGTCGTGTTCGTCACCACCGACCCCGGCCGCGACACCCCCACCGAGCTGGGCAAGTGGCTCAAGGGCATCGACCCGCAGTTCATCGGCCTGACCGGGGACTTCGCCACGATCCAGGCCGGCGCCCGCTCGCTCGGCATCTCCGTGGAGCCGACGTCGAAGGACAAGAACGGCAAGCTCGTCTCCGTCCACGGCACCCAGGTCATCGCCTTCTCGCCGAAGACGAACGGCGGTTACGTCCTCTACGGCGAGGACGCCACGGTCGACGACTACACCAAGGGCCTGCCCAAGATCGTCAAGGGGGCCAACCCGTGAGGCACCCCGTGAGGCGCCGGGCCGTCCTGACCGCCGCCGCCCTCACCGGCACCCTGGCCCTCGCCGGCTGCTCGGACTCCGGGTCCGCGAGCGCCGGGGCCGAACTGTCGGTGAGCGGGGCGTACATACCCCAGCCGGTCTCCGCCGACATGGCCGCCGGCTTCCTGACGATCACCAACAAGGGCGGCGCGAAGGACGAGCTGACCTCGGTGACCAGCGATGACGCCGGCCAGATCACCATGCACAGCACCACCGGCGGTGCCATGCGGGAGCAGGCCTCCTTCGCCGTGCCCGCCCACGGTCAACTCGTGTTCAAAAGCGGCGGCAACCATCTGATGTTCGAGAAGCTGAAGCGACAGCCGAAGCAGGGCCAGACGGTCACCGTGAAGCTCACGTTCGCCGCGTCCGGGCCCCTCACCGTCGAGATGCCGGTGAAGTCCGCGACGTACAACCCGTCGACCGGCCACTGAGGGAGGGACCCACCACCGTGACGCGAACCATCACCCCCAGGCGACGCAGGGGCAGCCTGCGCACCCTGGTGCTGCTGCTCCTCGCCGTCGCCGGCGCGCTGCTCGCGGGCGCCGCCCCGGCCTCCGCGCACGCCGCGCTGACCGGCAGCGATCCCGCGCAGGGGGTGGTGGTCAAGCAGGCACCCAGCCAGGTGGCGCTCACCTTCTCCGAGAAGGTGGCGATGAACGACGACTCCCTGCGCGTCCTCGATCCCCGGGGCAAGCCGGTCCAGACCGGCAAGCCCGCCGACCTGAGCGGGACGACCTACGGCATCCAGCTCAAGAGCGGCCTGGGCAAGGGCACCTACACGGTCACCTACCAGGTCGTCTCGGCCGACAGCCACCCCGTCTCCGGCGCCTACACCTTCTCCATCGGGACGCCCTCGCCGACGGTCGTCTCCGGCACCGGGCCGACCGCGGGCGGCGGCACCGTGGGCATGCTCTACGCACTCGGGCGGTACGCGTCGTACGCCGGCTTCATCGTGCTCGCCGGCGGCGCGGCCTTCGTGCTCGCCTGCTGGCAGCGCGGCGCGGGCGTACAGGCCGTCCAGCGACTGATCGTCGGCGGCTGGCTCACGCTCGCCGCGGCCACCCTGTGGCTGCTGCTCCTGCGCGGCTCGTACACCACCTCGGGGACGTTCGGCGACGTCTTCGACCTCGGGCTGCTCGGGCAGGTGCTGCAGACCAAGACGGGCGCGACCCTGGTCTCCCGGCTGCTGCTGCTCGCCGCCGCCGCACTGTTCGTCACCGTCCTCTTCGGCGCCTACACCAAGCGCGAGGAGGGCCAGGAGAAGCGTGATCTGACCTTCGGGCTGGCGATCGGCGGAGGGGTCGTCGCGGCCGGGCTCGCGACCAGCTGGGCCATGGCCGAGCACGCCTCGGTCGGGCTCCAGCCGGGCATCGCCATGCCCGTCGACGTCGTCCATCTGCTCGCCGTCGCCACCTGGCTGGGCGGGCTCACCACCCTCCTGGTCGCCCTGTACCGGGCGCCCGCCGAGACACCGGTGGAAGCCGCCGCCGTGCGCCGCTTCTCCCGGCTGGCCTTCGGGTCCGTCGTCGTGCTCGCCGGAACCGGCACCTACCAGTCCTGGCGCCAGCTCGGCTCCTGGTCGGCCTTCACCGACACCCGGTACGGACAGCTGCTGCTGGTCAAGATCGGGCTGGTGGCTGTGCTGGTCGCCATCGCGTCGATGTCACGGCGGTGGACGCGACGGCTCGCCGTCGGTGCCGACACGGTCCCGGCCACAGTGGAGGAACGCGAGAAGGTCACGTCGCCTGCCGCATCGGAGACCGCGTCCGGTGCCGTACCGGAGGGCGCATCCGACGCAGCGGCGCAACCCGCGCCCGGCACCGGCGACTCCCGGCGGGCCGCGCAGCTCGCCCGGCAGCGGGCCGCGATGGACACCGCCCGGCGCAAGCGGATGCGCGACGGCGACCCCCACCGCTTCGGGCTGCGCCGCTCGGTGCTCGCCGAGGCCGGTGTCGCGGTCGTCCTCCTCGCCGTCACCACCGCGCTCACCCAGACCGAGCCGGGCCGCACCGAGCTGGAAGCCAAGGCCGCCACCTCGTCCTCCGGTCCGGCCACGGCGCCCACGAACGGCGCGCTGACCCTGGACATGCCCTTCGACACCGGCGGCACCAACGGCAAGGGGGTCGTCAGCGTCGACCTCGACCCCGCGGGCGTGGGCGCCAACGAGATGCACGTCTACGTCCAGACGCCCGGCGGGAAGCCCTACGACATACCCGAGGTGAAGGTCGCCTTCACCCTGGAGGCGAAGAAGATCGGCCCGCTTCCCGTGACCCCCGACCACATCACGACCGGCCACTGGTCGGCGAGCGGAGTGCAGATTCCCATGGCCGGCGACTGGAAGATCGCCGTCACCGTGCGGACCTCCGACATCGACCAGGTGACCGTCTCCAAGAACGCGCAGATCGGCTGAACGACCCATGCCCGACCAGTCCATCCCCCAGACCCGAACCTCCCCCGAGGCGGCGGAGGAGCCGACGTCCGCCGGGGGCCGGGGCGTCTCCCGGCGCGCCCTGCTCGGCACCGCGGGCGCCACCGGGCTCGTGCTCGGCGCGGCAGGCGGTGCCGTGGGCTACGCCGCCGCGCCCGCCCCGGCCACCCCGCTGTCCTCGGTGGGCTCCGAGCGGGCGATGTTTCACGGGAAACATCAGCCCGGCATCACCGAGGGCCTCCAGGCGCGCGGCCATCTCGTCGCCTTCGACCTGGCGGCGGGCGCCGGGCGCAAGGAGGCCGCGGCCCTGCTGCGCCGCTGGTCGACAACGGCCGAACGGCTGATGGCCGGCGAGGCCGCGCCGCACGACGACACCGACGTGGCCCGTGACGCGGGCCCCTCCGCGCTGACGATCACCTTCGGCTTCGGGCACGGCTTCTTCGGCAGGACGGGCCTGGAGAAGCAGCGGCCGAGCGCGCTGGACCCGCTGCCGGACTTCTCCTCCGACCAGCTGGACAAGGCACGCAGCGACGGCGACCTGTGGGTGCAGATCGGTGCGAACGACGCCCTGGTCGCCTTCCACGCCCTGCGCGCGATCCAGAAGGACGCGGGCGGCGCGGCCCGGCTGCGCTGGCAGATGAACGGCTTCAACCGCACCCCGGGCGCCACCGCGCACCCCATGACGGCCCGCAACCTCATGGGCCAGCTCGACGGCACCCGCAATCCGAAGCCCACCGACTCCGACTTCGACCAGCGCATCTTCGTACCCGCCTCGGGCGAGCCCGCCTGGATGGCGAACGGCTCCTACGCCGTCGTACGCCGCATCCGCATGCTCCTGGACGACTGGGAGAAGCTGTCGGTGGCGGCCCAGGAGGCGGTCATCGGGCGGCGGAAGTCCAACGGGGCGCCGCTGTCCGGGGGCGACGAGACGACGCCGATGGACCTGGAGAAGGCCGACGCCAAGGGCCAGTACGTCGTCCCGCTCAACGCGCACGCCCGGATCACCCGGCCCGACAAGAACGGCGGCGCCGCCATGCTGCGGCGCCCGTTCTCCTACCACGACGGCTTCGAGGCGGACGGCACGCCCGATGCCGGTCTCCTCTTCGTCTGCTGGCAGGCGGACCCGCTGCGCGGCTTCGTACCGGTGCAGCGCAAGCTCGACCGGGGCGACGCGCTGTCGCAGTTCATCCGGCACGAGGCGAGCGCACTGTTCGCGGTGCCGGGCGGGGCGGCGAAGGGCGAGTACGTGGGGCAGCGGCTGCTGGAGGGCTGATCCGGCGCGAACCAGAGCGCTGAATCCGGCGCCGGAAGAGAAAATCCAGCCTTTCTGCTGCTTTCCTGGTTCAAACCACTCGGTCGAGTGGATCTCATGAGACACCCGCGCCGAGGCAGCCTGCGGCCATTAGGGTGAGGGACATGCCAGCGAGCTATGCGTATCTCGGCCCCGAGGGCACCTTCACCGAAGTCGCCCTGCGGACGCTCCCGGAATCGGCCACCCGGGAGCTGATCCCGTACGTGTCGGTGCAGTCCGCGCTGGACGCGGTGCGGGCGGGCGAGGCCGAGGCCGCGTTCGTGCCGATCGAGAACTCCGTCGAGGGCGGGATCACCACCACGCTGGACGAGCTGGTCGCGGGCGAGCCGCTGACCATCTACCGCGAGGTGCTGCTGTCGATCACCTTCGCGCTGCTGGTCCGGCCCGGCACGAAGCTCACGGACATCAAGACGGTCTCCGCCCACCCGGCCGCCCAGTCACAGGTGCGGAACTGGCTGCGGAACAACCTCCCCGACGCCGCCTGGGAGTCGGCCGCCTCCAACGCGGACGCCGCCCGTCTGGTGCAGGAGGGCCGCTACGACGCCGCCTTCGCCGGTGAGTTCGCCGCCTCCCGGTACGGCCTTGAGGCCCTGGAGACCGGGATCCACGACTTCCCGGAGACCGCGCAGACCCGGTTCGTGCTGGTCGGCCGCCCCGCCCGGCCCGCCGCACCGACCGGCGCCGACAAGACCTCCGTGGTGCTGTGGCAGCGCGACGACCACCCCGGCGGCCTGCGCGACCTGCTCGGCGAGTTCGCCTCGCGCGGCATCAACCTCATGCTGCTGCAGTCCCGGCCGACCGGCGCCGGGATCGGCAACTACTGCTTCTGCATCGACGCCGAGGGCCATATCTCCGACCGGCGGATGGCGGAGGCGCTGACAGGGCTGAAGCGGATCTGTCTCCAGGTGCGCTTCCTCGGCTCCTACCCGCGCGCGGACATCACGCCGGCCGAGGCCCCGGCGACCCGGCAGGGGACGTCGGACGAGGAGTTCGTGGCGGCGGCGGACTGGGTGGCGCGCTGCCAGGACGGCCGATTCTAGCCAGTCCTACCTGCATATCATCGTTATCCACAGGAGTTATCCACAGGTCCGCTTCTCGACCTGGGGACAAGTCGACAAGGGTGCGTGAGTCGGTCGACAAATCGCCCCTCATGCCCCCGATGCCGCCACCGGGCCGCACCTCACCCTTCGTCCACTCGTTTCCTTTGATTCATCTTTTGGGGCGACCGCTTTCCACCCGAAAGTGGGTGTCACCCAGGTTTGCCCTGGGAATTCTTCAGTTCGCCGCACAGTTCCGGAGTGATCAATTCCGAAGTCCACAGATCTTCCACACAGCCTGTGGATAACTCTCCGGAGGGTGTGGATTCCTGTGGACAGTGAGGCCGCGAAGTCCCGTTCTCCACAAGGAAATCCGGTCAACCGGGCACCAGGGGCCTGCTCCGTCCCAGGGAATGAGACACTTTCGCTTGACGCGCTTCTGGCGCGTACTCACACGTTCCGCAATTTACGCATAACGGAACGTAAGCATCGAAATAGTGGCTGATCGGAACTCCGCCGAATAGTGATTCGTGAGCGGCGAGCCCGCACCGGTAGCCTTGACCTTGTGATTGACCTTCGCCTGCTTCGTGAGGACCCCGACCGTGTGCGCGCGTCCCAGCGCGCCCGTGGAGAGGATGTCGCCCTCGTCGACTCCCTCCTGTCTGCCGACGAGCGGCGCAGGTCCTCCGGCGTCCGCTTCGACGAGCTGCGCGCCGAGCAGAAGCAGCTCGGCAAGCAGATCCCCAAGGCAACCGGCGACGAGAAGGCCGAGCTGCTGAAGCGCGCCGAGCAGCTGAAGGCCGACGTCAAGGCCGCCGACGCCGAGCGCGACGCGGCCGACGCCGAGACCCAGGAGCTGCTGCTCCAGCTCGGCAACCTCGTCCACCCCGACGTGCCCGTCGGCGGCGAGGAGGACTTCGTCACGCTGGAGACGCACGGCACGATCCGGGACTTCGGTGCCGAGGGCTTCGCGCCCAAGGACCACCTGGAGCTCGGCCAGCTGCTCGGCGCGATCGACGTCGAGCGCGGCGCCAAGGTCTCCGGCTCCCGCTTCTACTTCCTCACCGGCGTCGGCGCCCTGCTGGAGCTGGCCCTGGTGAACGCGGCGATGGCCCAGGCCACCGCGGCCGGCTTCACGCCGATGCTCACCCCGGCGCTGGTGCGCCCGCAGTCCATGGCGGGCACCGGCTTCCTCGGCCAGGCGGCCCAGGACGTCTACCACCTCGACAAGGACGACCTGTACCTGGTCGGCACCTCCGAGGTCGCCCTCGCGTCCTATCACATGGACGAGATCATCGACGCCGACCGGCTGCCGCTGCGCTACGCGGGCTTCTCCCCGTGCTTCCGCCGCGAGGCCGGCTCGCACGGCAAGGACACCCGGGGCATCTTCCGGGTGCACCAGTTCGACAAGGTCGAGATGTTCTCGTACGTCGACCCCGAGGACTCCCAGAACGAGCACCGGCGTCTGCTGGAGTGGGAGAAGCAGTGGCTGACCTCGCTGGAGCTGCCGTTCCGCGTGATCGACGTCGCCACCGCCGACCTCGGCTCCTCGGCCGCCCGCAAGTTCGACTGCGAGGCGTGGATCCCGACCCAGGGCAAGTACCGCGAGCTGACCTCGACCTCGGACTGCACCGAGTTCCAGTCCCGGCGCCTGTCGATCCGGATGCGTGACGGCAAGCAGGTCAGGCCGCTCGCCACGCTCAACGGCACGCTGTGCGCCGTACCGCGGACGATCGTGGCGATCCTGGAGAACCACCAGCTGGCCGACGGCTCCGTCCGGGTCCCCGAGGTGCTGCGCCCGTACCTGGGCGGCCGGGAGGTTCTGGAGCCGGTCGCCAAGTGACCGGTTTCCCGTACCGACTGATCGCCACCGACCTCGACGGAACGCTCCTGCGCTCCGACGAGTCGGTCTCGCAGCGCACGCGTGACGCGCTCGCCGCGGCCACCGCGGCGGGCGCCGCGCACATCGTCGTCACCGGCCGCGCGGTCCCGTGGACCCGGCACATCCTGGACGACCTCGGCTACGACGGCCTCGCCGTCTGCGGCCAGGGCGCACAGGTCTACGACGCCGGCGCGCACCGCCTGCTGACCTCGGTCACCCTGGACCGTCAGCTGGCGGGCGTGGCCCTGGCCAAGATCGAGGCCGAGGTGGGCCCGCTGTATCTCGCGGCCAGCCGGGACGGCCTGGACGGCGAGGTGCTGGTGGGTCCGGGGTACGCGGTCACGGGCAGGCTCCCCGCCACCCCCTTCACGGACGCGTCCGACCTGTGGACGGCGCCGCTGAACAAGATCTACATACAGCATCCGACGCTGTCCGACGACGAGTTGGCGCAGGCGGCCCAGCGCGCGGCCGGCGGCTTCGTCACTGTGGCCATGGCGGGCGAGGGCATCGTGGAACTGCTCCCGCTCGGCCTGTCCAAGGCGACGGGGCTGTCTCTGGCGGCCCGCCGCCTGGGTCTCAAGGCGGCCGACACGATCGCCTTCGGCGACATGCCCAACGACATCCCGATGTTCGCCTGGTCCTCCCGGGGTGTGGCGATGGCCAACGCCCACGAGGCGCTCCGCGAGGTGGCCGACGAAGTGACCGCCTCCAACGAGGAGGACGGCATCGCGGTGGCGCTGGAGCGGTTGCTGGGCTGAGCCTGCGGTGTCTTCTGCTTCTTCTGCGGAGGATGCACGGATCGAACGTGCGCGGGGTTGTCCCCCGACCACGGCTTAGCAAGCCGGTGCCTTACCACTCGGCCAATCCTCCGGGTGGGCGGCCCACGCGAGCGCAGCGCTCACGTGCTCGAAGAGGCCGCCCCGGGCGGTTCCTGTGGCTCCACGGCGGGGTAACTACACCGGAGCCGGCCTCGGACCGCCCTGTCGGGAGCTGGGCGTACTGCCGTGCATGGACATCGCCCACCTCCACTCCCGGATCGCGGCGCCGGGACATTCCCGGCGGATGGGCTGCAACCACTCTGCCCCGCCGCCGAGTTGGACGCCACCGAATTACGCGGCGCTCCGCCCTATCGCCGACGCCACCTGCGTCGCCGCGCCTTGCTGAAGAACCAGCCCGCCGGCGGCTCGTCGGAGCGCCACGGCTGCGGCTCGGGCTCCTCGGCGCGCCAGCGGGCGGCGAGCATACGGGCCCGCGCCGACGGCTCGGAGGTCTCGGCGCCCCGGATGAACTCCTCGTCCAGGACGAGCCCGTCCAGCCCGTCCCGGACGTCGCCCTCAAGGCGCCCGTGCCCGTCGTGTGCGGGTATCTCCTCTGCCATCGACGACCTCCTAGCCCTACGTCCTGCTTTGTCCAGTGTGCCCGGCCCGGTGTGAAGCCCCCGTCAAGCGGCCGGAGGCCTACTCCTCGCCCGTGAGCTTCAGTGCCCGCAGCTTCTGGCCGGCGTACCAGGTCGCCAGCACCGTGACGACCACCAGCAGCACGGTGGCCGTCGGCAGGCCCACGTAGGAGGTCACGAGGTCCCCGCCGGCCACCTTGTGGGCGACGGCCAGCGACCACTGCTGGACGCTGAGCGTGCGCGCGCCGGGCACCAGGGAGCCGAACAGCGCCTCCCAGACCAGCGCGTAGACCAGTCCGAAGACCACCGCGTGCCGGGAGACCGTGCCCAGCAGCAGGAACAGCGCCGAGTAGGCGATGGAGGAGACCAGCGCGGCGACCGTGTAGGCGACGGCGATCTGCTGGCCGTTGCCGTTGAGGATCAGGCCCGCGATCAGGGTCGGCACCGCCGAGAAGACCATGGTCACGGCGATGGCGACGATCAGCTTGGTGAAGATGATCGCGGGCCGCTTCAGCGGTTTGGACAGCAGGTAGACGACGGAGCCGTCGTCGATCTCGGGGCCGATCGCGCCCGTGCCCGCGATGACGCCGATGATCGGCACCATCGTGGCGATGGCGAAGCCGCCGAGGACGTCGGACGCGGTCTGGTCGTCGGCTCCGGTCAGGGCCCGCACGGCCACCGAGAGCACGATCAGGAGCAGCGGCAGCGCGCCGAGGATGAGGGCCCGGCGACGGCCGAGCAGGGCCCGGTAGGTGAGCCGGGCGACGGTGGGGTCGTACATCTTCGGCCTCCTACGCCGCGACCAGGTACGAAAAGACGGACTCCAGGGACTCGTCGGACGGCGAGACCGTGAGGAGCCGGATGCCGTGGTCCCGGGCGACCTTCGGCAGCAGGGCGGTGAAGCGGCCGAAGTCGACGGCCTGGACGCGCAGCGCGCCCTCGCTGTGGTCGACCTCGATGCCGGCCGTCGAGGGGTCGGCGATCAGCGCGGCCGCGAGGGCGCGGTCGTCACTGGAACGCACCAGGTAGCGGTGCGGGCGGTCGGTCATCAGGCGGCGGATCTTGCGGAAGTCGCCGCTGGCCGCGTGCCTGCCGGCGACGACGACCTCGATGTGCCGGGCGAGTTGCTCGACCTCTTCGAGGATGTGCGAGGAGAACAGCACCGTGCGGCCCTCGTCGCCCATCTTCCGCAGCAGGTCCATCAGTTGCATGCGCTGACGCGGGTCCATGCCGTTGAACGGCTCGTCCAGCAGGAGCAGCGAGGGCTCGTGGACGAGGGCGCTCGCCATCTTCACGCGCTGGCGCATGCCCTTGGAGTACGTGGCGATCTTGCGGTCCTGCGCATACTCCATCTCGACCGTGGCGAGCGCCCGTTGGGCCGCCTTGTCGCCCAGGCCGTGCAACTCGGCGTTGGCGACGACGAACTCGCGGCCGGTGAGGAAGTCGTACATCGCCTCGCGCTCGGGGACGATGCCGATGTGCCGGTAGATCTGCTCGTTGCGCCACACCTGCTGTCCGTCGAGGGTGACGGTGCCGGTGGAGGGGGCGAGGAAGCCACCCATCATGTTGATCAGGGTGGACTTTCCGGCGCCGTTGGGGCCGAGCAGGCCGGTGACGCCGGGTCCGATGGTCATGGTGATGTCGTTGACGGCGACCACGTTGCCGAACCAGCGGGAGACGTGGTCGATGACGAGCGTGGTCACAGTCCCACCTTCTTGTAGCGGCGCATCAGCAGGCCGTAGCTGCCGGCGATCAGGGCGAGCACGACCAGGACGTAGACCACGCCCTGTCCGGCCGACGGGCTGACGCCTCCGGGGTTGCGGGCGGTCGCGCCCAGGAAGGCCGCCTGGACGCCGTCGATGAGGGTGACCGGTGAGAACAGGCCGATCCACGGAATGGCGCTCGCGTGGTTGTGCACGTCGGAGATGGCCTGGAGCGTGGAGACGGCGCCGTAGGAGATGATCATGACGGCGATCACAGCGGCGATGCCGAAGCCCCGGCGCGGAGTGACGGCGGCGATGACGAGGCCGATGCCGGCGAACAGCAGGGAGAGCAGCGCCACGGAGACCAGTCCCTCGGCGAATTCCTTCGTCTGGTGGGCGAAGCCCAGCTTGGCCAGCAGCGCGCCCACGTACATCACGAGCAGGGGGGCGCCGGTGAGGATGAAGATCGCCGAGGCGAGTGCCGCGAACTTGGCGCGGACGTAGTCGGCGGTCTCGATGGGCCGCGAGAAGTACAGCGGTACGGTCTTGAAGCGCAGGTCGCGGGAGACGGACTGGGGCGCCTGGGAGGCGACGTACAGGCTGATCACGGCCTGCAGCAGGATCGCGTAGCGGGTGTAGGCGACCGGCAGTTCGTGCGCCTTGGTGAAGACCGCGACGGCCACCATGATGGCGGCGGGCACGCACATCACCGCGAACAGCAGCATCGGCAGCACCTTGGACTTGGCCGAGCGGCCGAGTCCGTAGGCGCCGCGCAGGGACTGCGCGTACAGCGAGCGGCGGGCGTAGGCGCGGCCGAGGCGGGGGCCGTCGTAGCCGCGGTAGCCGATGTCGTGGATGCGGGTCTGGTCGCCGGCGGGGGCGGCCAGGGGGTGCTCAACCGCCATGGACGGCCGCCTCCTTGCGCTGCTCGTCGCTGTCCCGGAAGACCTCCGAGATGTGGTGCCGGCGCTGCTCCATGCGCACCAGGCCGAGGCCGAGGTCGGCGACGACGTCCCGGACGAGGTCGTAGATCTCCTCGCCCTCGGCGGTCAGCAACAGGATGTGTCCCGCGCCGGGGAGTCCCGCGCCTTCGCCCTGGGTGTCGACCCCGCGCGCGTGGAGCGCCTCGCGGACCGCGCGGGTGCCGTCGGGGTGGGTCTCGCTGTCGGTGACCTCGATCGCGAGGGTGGTCGTGGTCTGGGTGAAGTCGGTGGTGGAGCTGGAGCGCAGGAGCTTGCCGCCGTCGATGACGACGACGTGGTCGCAGGTACGCTCCAGCTCGCCCAGCAGGTGGGAGGTGACCAGGACCGAGATGCCGAAGTCGGTGTGGATGCGGCGGATCAGGCCGAGCATGTCGTCCCGGCCGACCGGGTCGAGGCCGTTGGTCGGCTCGTCCAGGAAGACCAGCTGCGGGTCGTGCACCAGCGCCTGGGCGAGCTTCACCCGCTGCTTCATGCCGGTCGAGTAGCCGCCGATGGGGCGGTAGCGCTCCTCGTACAGGCCGACGTGGCGCAGGGTGTCCGCGGTGCGCTCGCGAGCGGCGGTCGGCGGCAGGCCGGACATGCGCGCCATGTGGACGACGAACTCGGTGGCCGAGACGTCCGGTGGCAGACAGTCGTGCTCCGGCATGTACCCGACGCGCTCGCGGATGGTGCCGCCCTTGGTGGCGACGTCCAGGCCGAGCACCTCGGCACGGCCCTCCGTGGCGGGGGACAGCCCCAGCAGGATCTTGATCAGGGTGGACTTGCCGGCGCCGTTGGCTCCGACGAGTCCGGTCACACCGGCTCCGATGTCCACGGACAGCCGGTCGAGAGCGGTCACCCGGGGGAACCGCTTGCTCAGGCTTTCGGTCGCGATCACAGTCACGCCTTCGACCGTAGTGATTCAGGCCACGCCGGTCGTCAGACCTCAGAGCCGTCTTGGCGTCAGACCCAGGTATTACGGGACCCTAAGGGATGCCCCACCCAAGGGTTACCGCGGGTTTTCCACAGCCTGACATCCCTCCTATTGACGCCGCCTCTAACAACTGTCACATTCACCAGTGTCAAGTTACGGACGCGTACCGCAGCCGATGGGACGAATCGGCGGCACGACGGGACGGGGCGGCATGACGACGGCAGTGAGCAGCGAACTCTCCGTGGAGCTGCGGGGGTTCAGGCGGGTGCAGCGCCTCGCCTACGAGTGCGCGGAGGCGGTCGCGGCGCGGCTGGAGCCGGGCGTGACCGAGTGCGAGGCGGCGCGGATGCAGCGCGAGTGGCTGCGCGAGCGCGGGGTGCGGGACTGGTTCCATCTGCCCTTCGCCTGGTTCGGCGACCGCACCGCGTTCGTGAACTTCCGCATACCCCTGCAGTTCTTCCCGACCGACCGCGCCCTGGCGCCCGGGATGCCGTTCATCCTGGACATGGCGCCGGTCTACGAGGGATACACGGCGGACATCGGCTACTCGGGCTCCCTCGGGGTGAACCCGGTGCAGGACCGGCTGCTGGCCGACCTGGAGGCACACCGCGAACTGATCCTGCGCGAGGTGCGCGAGCGGCGCCCGCTGCGCGAGATCTACGAGGACGTGGACCGGCTCATGGTCCGCCAGGGCTACGCCAACCGGCACCGCGCGTACCCGTTCGGGGTGATCGCCCACAAGGTGGACCGGGTGAAGCAGCGCCGTTTCTCGCCGCACCTGTTCGGGTTCGGCACGCAGTCCCTGAAGGGTCTGGCCGCCGACGCGCTGCACGGCCACCGCGAGGGCTGGTCGCCCCTGTGGTCGCCGTACCGCTTCTCCGACCACCCGCCGCGGCCGGGCCTGTGGGCGGTCGAACCCCACCTCGGCTTCCGGGGTACGGGCGCGAAGTTCGAGGAGATCCTCGTGGTCACCGACTCCAAGGACCCCGAACAGAGCGCGTTCTGGCTGGACGACGATCTGCCGCACGTGCGGCGCTGGGCGGAGGAGAAGTGACGCTGGAAGGGGCGCGGGAGCGCCGCATAGCCACCGGCGGGGTCGAGCTGTGCGTGGCCGAGCTGGGCGATCCGGAAGCGCCGACGGTGGTGCTGGTGCACGGCTACCCGGACAGCAAGGAGGTCTGGTCCGAGGTCGCCGTCCGCCTCGCCGGCCGCTTCCACGTGGTGCTGTACGACGTCCGCGGCCACGGCCGCTCGACGGCACCGAAACCGCTGCGCGGCGGATTCACCCTCGCCAAGCTCACCGACGACTTCCTGGCCGTGCTGGACGCCGTCAGCCCGGACCGGCCGGTGCACCTGGTCGGGCACGACTGGGGCTCGGTGCAGTCGTGGGAGTTCGTCACGGTGAGCCGCACGGAGGGCCGTATCGCCTCCTTCACCTCGATCTCCGGCCCGTCCCTGGACCACTTCGGGCACTGGATCAACGCGCGCGTGAAGCGTCCGACGCCCCGCCGGGTGGGCCAGCTGCTCGGCCAGGGCGCCAAGTCCTGGTACGTGTACCTGCTGCACACGCCCGCCCTGCCCGAGCTGGCCTGGCGCGGCCCGCTCGGCAAGCGCTGGCCGGGCATCCTGGAGCGGGTCGAGAAGGTCCCCGGCGGCGACTACCCGACCGCGTCCCTCCCCTCCGATGCGGCGCACGGCGCCTGGCTGTACCGGGACAACGTCCGCGCCCGGCTGACCAGGCCCCGCGCCGACGCGTACGCACACGCGCCCGTGCAGCTCATCACGCCCCAGGCGGACGCATTCCTCTCCGAGCGGCTCTACGACGACCTGGAGCGGTGGGTGCCCCAGCTGACCCGCCGCACACTCCCGGCCCGGCACTGGGTCCCGCGCACCCGGCCCGACCACGTCGCCTCCTGGATCGAGGAGTTCATCATGTCCGTCGACGGCGGCCGTCCCGAGCCGAAGGCCACCGGCCGTCACGCCGCCCGGTTCGGCGGGCAGTTGGTGCTGGTCACCGGCGCGGGCAGCGGTATCGGCCGGGCCACGGCGTTCGCCTTCGCGGAGGCCGGCGCGCGCGTGGTCGCCGTCGACCGCGACGCCGAGGCCGCCGCCCGCACCGCCGAGCTGTCCCGGCTGATCGGCGCACCCGAGGCCTGGGCGGAGACCGCCGACGTCTCCGACGAGCAGGCGATGGAGAAGCTCGCCGAGAAGGTGCACCGCGCGTACGGCGTGCTGGACGTGCTGGTCAACAACGCGGGCATCGGCCTGTCCGGCTCCTTCTTCGCCACGACGACGGACGACTGGCGCAAGGTCCTGGACGTGAACCTGTGGGGCGTGATCCACGGCTGCCGGCTCTTCGGCGCGCGGATGAGCGAGCGCGGCCAGGGCGGCCACATCGTCAACGTCGCCTCCGCGGCGGCCTACCAGCCCTCCCGCGCGCTGTCGGCCTACAGCACCTCCAAGGCGGCGGTGCTGATGCTCTCCGAGTGCCTGCGCGCCGAACTCGCCGGGCAGGACATCGGGGTGAGCGCGATCTGCCCCGGGTTCGTCAACACGAACATCACCTCCACGGCCCGCTTCGCCGGCGTCGACGAGGCGGAGGAGCGCCGCCGCCAGAAGAACTCGGCCCGGCTGTACGGCATGCGCAACTACCCGCCGGAGAAGGTGGCCTCGGCGATCCTGGACGCGGTGAGCCGCGACAAGGCGGTCGTCCCGGTCACCCCGGAGGCTCGCGGCGCCCACCTCATGTCCCGTTTCCTGCCGGGGGCGTTGCGGCGCATCGCGCGCGTGGAGCCGAGGCTGTGACATGACCGGAGCGCCGCCCGCGCGGACGTACCGCATCGAGGACCTCGCGCACCACACCGCGACGACGGTACGGACCATCCGCGCCTACCAGGACCGCGGTCTGCTCCCCCGGCCCGAGCGCCGGGGGCGGGCCAACGTCTACTCCGAGGCGCACGTCACCCGGCTTCACCAGATCGCCCACCTCCTCGACCGCGGCTACACCCTGGCCTCGATCAAGGAGCTGCTGGAGGCCTGGGACACCGGCCGGGGCCTGGGCGGGGTGCTGGGCCTGGTCACCGAGGTCGACGGCCCCTGGACGGACGAACGCCCCGATCGCGTCACGCGCGCCGAACTCGACGCCCGCTTCGGCGGCACGTCCGACGACGCCGTGGCGGAGGCGGTCGAGCTGGGCGTGCTGGAGCGGATCGACGGCGACCCGGACACGTTCCTGGTGCCGAGCCCCCAAGAGCTGTCCGTGGCCGTCGAGTTGCACGCGGCCGGAGTCCCGCTGTCCGCGATCTCGGGCCATCTACGGGAGTTGAGGGGCCGGGTCGAGCACATCGCCGCCCGTTTCCTGGAGTTCACCACCGAGTACGTCTTCGCGCGCTACCTGGACGATCCCGGTCACCGCACGGACGCGCACGCGGCGGAAGCGGCCTCCCTCGTGCGCCGGCTGCGGCCCCTTGCGCAGCAGACGCTGGAGGCCGAACTCGCGCGCGCCATGCGCACCTTGGCCACCCGGCACTTGCGCACACATCTGGTGGCGGAGAAGCGGGCTGATGATCCGGTGGCCACTCGTTCCGTGGCCTTGCCCGCGGGGGTGATCGCCGCTGTGGAAAGGCTTGTTGGCCCCGGGCATGTTTCCGAGTTCATCGCACTGGCTGCCGAACGAGAGGTCAGGGCACGGACGTTGGACCGGCTGTCCACAGGGTCCTTTGCGGACAAGAAACTTCGCGAATCACCCTAAGTAGCACGTCACTTGTCCACAGATTCGCCAATTCCCCTGTGGATAACCTCACTTGGTTGTGGATCAAACCTGCGAACAAAAAAACCTGCGTGATCAGCGTCTCGCGCGCACGCTGGACACATGAACGAAAGACCCATCGACGACAGACGCACCGTGAAGGTGTCGAAGTACCTCTCCCGGCACCTGCGTCACCAGCCGGAGCGGATCGGGCTCGCCCCGGACCCGGCCGGCTGGGTGGAGATCGACGCCCTGATCGCCGCGGCCGCCGCCCACGGCTTCCCGTTCACGCGCGAGGAGCTGGACCATGTAGTGGCCGCCAACGACAAACAGCGCTTCGCGATCGAGGGCGGCAGAATCCGCGCCAGCCAGGGCCACAGCATCGAGGTCGACCTCGGACTGCCCCCGGTGACCCCACCGCCGTACCTCTATCACGGGACCGTCGCGCGCAACCTGGACGCGATCCGCGCACAGGGGCTCAGGCCCATGAACCGGCACGACGTGCACCTCTCCGCCGACCGCGAGACCGCCACCCGGGTCGGCGCCCGCCGCGGCCGCCCCGTGGTGCTCGCCGTGGACGCGGGCGCCATGCACCGGGACGGCCATGTGTTCCGCGTCAGCGCCAACGGGGTCTGGCTGACGCAGGCCGTACCGCCGCGCTACCTGCGGTTTCCCGGACCCCGGTGAGCGGCGGTGCCGTGACCGCGATGCCATGATCAGTGGTATGGACCACTCGCCCGAGCATCTGCCGACCACCCAGGCCGCCGTCAACGCCCTGCGCGACCTCGCCGCCCGCTGCGCGCGCGAGATCGAGGTGACCGACGACATCGGTGCCGACCAGACCTCCCGGCGCAGCGCCGCGGGCATCGGGACGACCATGGACCCGGACGGCTCCCTGCCGCACGAGGCGTACGTCGAGTTCGGCGGCCTGCCCCGGGTGAGCGTGCGGCTCTACCCGGACGACGACGCGCTGATCACCGTCGAGGGCGTCGAGTGCCCCGACATCGCGCGCGACGACGTGCCGGCCTTCCTCCGTTCCGTCTTCGACGGCCTCGCCCACGTCAAGGCGCGCCGCTTCCCGCCCGGCTACCGCCTGGTCGTCCCGCTGCCCGGCGACCGCACGCACATCGAACACGTGCCGATGATCCTGCTCAGTCCGTGGCTGAGCCGGAACATTCGGTGACCGTTTCGTCCGCTGTCGGTGGGTCCGCTTACCCTCGACCGCATGAGCCTGCGTCTGAGCACCGTGATCCTGCCCCACCGCCGCTGGAGCGAAGGCGGCCGTTCCGCCTGGACCCGGGCCGAGCAGCTCGGCTTCCACACCGCGTACACCTACGACCACCTGTCCTGGCGCAGCTTCCGTGACGGCCCGTGGTTCGGCGCGGTCCCGACGCTGACCGCCGCCGCCGGCGTCACCGAGCGCCTCCGCCTCGGCACGCTGGTGACCTCGCCGAACTTCCGGCACCCGGTGACCCTCGCCAAGGAGCTGATCTCCCTCGACGACATCTCCGGCGGCCGGATCACCCTCGGCATCGGCGCCGGCGGCACCGGCTTCGACGCCACCGCGCTCGGCCAGGAGCCGTGGAGCCCGCGCGAACGCGCCGACCGCTTCGCCGAGTTCGTACCGCTGCTCGACCGGCTGCTCACCGAGGACGCGGTGTCGTACGAGGGCCGGTTCTACTCGGCGGACGAGGCGCGGAACATCCCGGGCTGCGTCCAGCGTCCCCGGCTGCCGTTCGCGGTGGCGGCCACCGGCCCGCGCGGCCTCAAGCTCGCCGCGCGGCACGGGCAGGCGTGGGTCACCACGGGCGACCCGAAGCTGTACGAGACGGGCACCCCGGAGCAGTCCGTCGAGGCCCTGCGCGGCCAGCTCGGCAAGCTGTCCGAGGCCTGCGCGGCCGTCGGGCGGGACGCGGCCGAGCTGGACAAGATCCTGCTCACCGGCTTCACCCCGGACCGCGGCAGACCGCTGGGGTCCCTGGACGCCTTCGTGGACTTCGCCGGCCGGCACCGGGACCTGGGCTTCACCGAGATCGTGATCCACTGGCCCATCCCGGACTCCGACTTCGCCGCGGACGAGAAGGTCTTCGAGCAGATCGCCATGGAGGGCCTCGCCCAACTGGGCTGACGCCGGGGACCGTCCGGCCTGCGGAACGTCATCTGCGTCTCATCTGCGCGGAGTCCCGCACGGGCGTGCGGGCATATGCGCGAGAATGGGCCGGTGATCTCAGCGACCAGACAGCCCGGGACCCCTGCCGCCGCCGTGCCCCCGCGGCTGATCGCCACCGACCTCGACGGCACCCTGCTGCGCGACGACAAATCGGTCTCCCCGCGGACCGTCGCCGCGCTCGCCGCCGCCGAGGAAGCGGGCATCGAGGTCTTCTTCGTCACCGGCCGCCCGGCCCGCTGGATGGACGTCGTCAGCGACCACGTCCACGGCCACGGCCTGGCGATCTGCGGCAACGGCGCCGCCGTGGTCGATCTGCACGGCGGCCCCGGCGCCCACCGCTTCGTCAAGGTGCGGGAACTGGCCCGCGCGGGCGCCCTGGACGCCGTACGACGGCTGCGCACGGCGGCGCCCGGCACGGTGTTCGCGGTGGAGCAGACCTACGGATTCCACCAGGAACCCGACTATCCCAAGCTGCACATGGAGATACCGGACAACCTCCTGCCCGCCGAGCGGCTCCTCGCCCCCGACGGACCGGACGCCGACCAGCCCGTGCTCAAGATCCTGGCCTACCACCCGGACCTCGACCCGGACGCCTTCCTCACCCTCGCCCGGGTCGCGATCGCCGACCGCGCCAACGTCACCCGCTCCAGCCCCAGCGCCCTGCTGGAACTGAGCGGCCCCGAGGTCTCCAAGGCCAGCACGCTCGCCCTGTGCTGTGCCGAACGCGGCATCTCGCACGAGGAGGTCGTCGCCTTCGGAGACATGCCCAACGACCTGGAGATGCTGACCTGGGCCGGCCGGTCGTACGCGATGGGCAACGCACACCCGGACGTCATCGCCGCCGCGTCGGGCCGTACGGTCGCCAACAACGAGGACGGGGTGGCGGTCGTCATCGAGGAACTGCTCGCGGAACGCTTCTAGCACCCCGCTGGAGCTCAGCGGGCCTATGCGGCTCAGTGGGGCGCCTCCGCCCCCACCAGCGCTTCCGCCTCCTCCTCCCGCAGCGCCATCGCCCGCAGCGGCCCCTCCACCGCGACGAGTTCCGCATACGCACCCCGCTGCACCACACGGCCCGCATCGAGCACGATCACCTCGTCCACCGCGTCCAGCCCCGCCAGCCGGTGGGTGATCAGCAGCGTCGTACGGCCCTCCGTGGCGGCCAGCAGGTCGGCCGTGAGCGCGTCCGCAGTCGGCAGGTCCAGATGCTCGGCGGGCTCGTCGAGGACCAGGACGGGGAAGTCGGCCAGCAGCGCGCGGGCCAGCGCGAGCCGCTGCCGCTGACCACCGGACAGACGTGCCCCGTGCTCGCCGACGAGCGTGTCCAGGCCGTCGGGCAGCCCGTCCACCCAGTCCAGCAGCCGGGCCCGGGCCAGCGCCCGGCGCAGCTCGGCCTCGGTGGCGCCCTTCCTGGCCAGCAGGAGGTTCTCACGCACCGAGCTGTCGAAGAGATGCGCGTCCTGCGCACACAGCCCGACCAGCCGCCGTACATCGTCACCGGCCAACGCGTACGCGTCGACACCGGCGAGCGTGTACGTGCCCTCTTCCGGGTCGAGGAAGCGCAGCAGCACCTGGGCGAGGGTCGTCTTGCCGGCGCCGGAGGCCCCGACCACGGCGATCCGCCGCCCCTCCGCCAGCGTGAGATCGAACTGGGCCAGCGCCTCTCGCCGCTGCCCCTCGTACCGTGCGCCGAGTCCCTTGAGCACCAGCGGGAACGGCGAGGCGGGCGCCTGCCGCGGCCGTTCCGGCTCGCGTACCGGCTCCGGGGCGTCCAGCACCTCGTACACCCGCTCCGCGCTCCGCCGCACCCGCTGCCGGTGGCGCACGGCGAGCGGCATGCCCAGTACGGCTTCGAAGGCCGCCAGGGGAGTGAGGACGACCACGGCCATCGCCACGCCGCTGAGCCGGCCCGCGGCCACCGCCTGAGCGCCGGACAGTGCCGCGGCCGTCACGGTCAGCCCGGAGATCAGCGCGGTCAGCCCGTCACCGAGCGCGGTGGCCACGGCGGCACGCGAGGCGATCCGCGTGAGCGTGCCGTCGGCGCGCCGGGCCGCGTCCTTACGGGCGGGCAGCGCACCGGCGACGGTCAGCTCCGCGGTGCCGGTGAGGAGGTCGGTGACGCGGGTGGCGAGCACGCCCCGGGCCGGCGCCAGACGCCGCTCGGCCCGCCGGGCCACGGCCGCGGTGACGAGCGGGACACCGACACCGGCCGCCACGAGGCCCACGGCGAGGGCGGCTCCGGCCTCGGGCAGCAACCAGGCCGTGAAGCCGACGGAGGCGGCGGAGACAACGACGGCGACCGATGCGGGCAGCAGCCAGCGCAGCCAGTAGTCCTGGAACGCGTCCACGTCCGCGACCAGCCGGGTGAGCAGATCACCGCGGCGCGCGCTGCGCAGCCCGGCGGGCGCGAGACGCTCCAGCCGCCGATAGACGGCAACCCGGGTGTCCGCCAGCATCCGCAGCACCGCGTCGTGCGACACCAGCCGCTCGGCATACCGGAAGACGGCCCGTCCGATCCCGAAGGCCCGCGTGGCAGTCACGGCCACCATCAGATACAGCACAGGCGGCTGCTGCGAGGCCCGCGAGATGAGCCACCCGGACGTCGCCATCAGCCCGACAGCACAGCCCAGCGCCAACCCCCCGAGCACCAGAGCAACCCCGAGCCGCCCCCGCCAAGCCCCGCCAAGCCCCCGCACCCGAGCAAGCACACTCCGGCTCCGCCCAGAAACGTGCGCCTGCCCTCCAGAGCCACTGCCCGAGCCCGCCGACCCACTCTCCAGCCCGTCAAGCTGGGTGACCGGTGGGCGAGGGCGGGGGTCCAGGGGGCGGGGGCCCAGGGAGCGGAGCCCCCTGGGTGTGTGACTGTCCTTCAGGCGCACCACTCGATCCGCGACGTCGAGCAACGCCGGCCGATGCACAACAAGCAGCACCGTACGACCGACAGCAAGCCTCCGCACCGCGGCAACGACCTCCCCCTCGGTCACCCCGTCCAGCGCAGCCGTCGGCTCATCCAGCAACAGCACAGGCCGATCGGCAAGAAACGCCCGCGCCAACGCCAGCCGCTGCCGCTGCCCCGCCGACAACCCGGCTCCGTACTCGCCGAGCACGGTATCGACGCCCTCGGGCAACGCGTCCACGAACTCCAGCGCCCCCGCGTCCCGCAGCGCCCGCCGTACGGCACCGTCGTCCGCGCCGGGCCGGGCCAGTCGTACGTTCTCCGCGATGGTCCCGGCATACAGATGCGGCCGCTGCGGCACCCAGGCGATCCGGGACCGCCACTCCTCCAGGTCCAGCCCTGCCAGGTCCGCACCGCCGACCCGCACTCGCCCCGCGGTGGGCTCCACAAACCCCAGCAGCACGTTCAGCAGCGTCGACTTGCCCACCCCGCTCGGTCCCACCAGCGCGACCGTCTCGCCGGGCTCCACGGTGAAGGACACATCGGTCACGGCATCGGCGGAGCGGCCGGGATAGCGGACGGTCACTCCCTCGAAGGCCACCGCACCCGCGGGCACCGTTCCGGCACCGGACGCCGGCACCGGCGTCTCCAGCACCGCGAAGATCTCCTCTGCGGCGGCCAGCCCCTCCGCCGCCGCGTGATACTGCGCACCGACCTGACGCAACGGAAGGTAGGCCTCAGGCGCCAGCACCAGGATCACGAGGCCGATGTACAGATCCATGTCCCCGTGGACGAGCCGCATGCCGATCGTCACCGCGACCAGCGCCACCGACAGCGTGGAGAGCAGCTCCAGCGCGAACGAGGAGAGGAAGGCGATCCGCAGGGTCCGCATGGTCGCCTGCCGGTACTCACCGGTGATCCGGCGGATGGACTCGGCCTGCGCCTTGGCCCGGCCGAACACCTTCAGCGTGGGCAGGCCCGCAACCACGTCCAGGAAGTGACCGGACAACCGGGACAGCAGCTGCCACTGACGGTCCGTCCGGGACTGGGTGGCCCAGCCGATCAGCACCATGAAGAGCGGGATGAGCGGCAGGGTGCCGACAATGATCGCCGCCGAGACCCAGTCCTCGGTGACGATCCGCGCCAGCACCGCCACCGGCACGACCACCGCAAGCCCCAACTGCGGCAGATAGCGCGAGAAGTAGTCGTCCAGGGCGTCCACACCCCGCGTGGCCAGGGTGACCAGCGAACCGGTCCGCTGACCGCTCAGCCACCCTGGACCGAGCGCCGCCGCCCGGTCCAGGAGCCGTCCGCGCAGCTCGGACTTCACCGCCGCGCTCGCCCGGTGAGCGGCCAGTTCCGTGAGCCAGGAGACCATCGCCCGGCCGCCGGCGACGGCCACCAACAGCAGCAGGGGAGTACGCAGCTCAGCAACGGACTGCCCGTGCTGGAAGGCACCGACGACGACCTCGGCGACGAGCATCGCCTGGGCAATGACCAGCCCCGCGCCGACGGCCCCCAGGCCGACGACTGCCACGAGGAAGAACCGGGTGGCGCGGGCGTAGCGCAGCAGACGTGGATCGATTGGTTTCACGTGAAACGTGCCCTTCGGTCCAGAGGGTGTGTTTCACGTGAAACACACCCTCGGCGGACTCAGTGCGCGATATCGGCGGCGAGGTGCTGCGTACCGATCCGCTTGCGGAACACCCAGTAGGTCCAGCCCTGGTAGAGCAGGACGATCGGGGTGGCGATCCCCGCACACCAGGTCATGATCTTCAGGGTGTACGGGCTCGACGAGGCGTTGGTGACCGTCAGGCTCCAGTCCCCGTTCAGGGTGGACGGCATGACGTTGGGGAAGAGCGACAGGAAGAGCATCGCCACGGCGGCCACGATGGTGAGGCCGGACAGGGCGAACGACCATCCCTCACGCCCGGCCTGGTTGGCCACCAGCGCGGCGACCAGCGCGGCGCCCGCCACGATCAGGGCCACCAGGCTCCTGCCGTTGCCGGTGTCGGCCTGCGTCCACAGCAGGAACGCGAGCGCCGCCACGGCCGTGACGAGACCGACCCGCAGAGCCAGCTTCCGTGCCCGCACCCGGATGTCCCCCACGGTCTTGAGCGCGGTGAACACCGCCCCGTGGAAGGTGAAGAGCGTGAGCGTGACCAGACCGCCGAGCAGGGCGTAGGGGTTGAGCAGGTCCCAGACGGTGCCGACGTACTCGAAGTGCTGGTCGATCTTCACTCCCCGCACGATGTTCCCGAAGGCCACGCCCCACAGGAACGCCGGGATCAGCGAGGTCCAGAAGATCGCGTGCTCCCAGTTGCGCTGCCAGTTCTCCTCGGGCCGCTTCGCCCGGTACTCGAAGGCGACGCCCCGGACGATCAGGCAGACCAGGATGACCAGCAGGGGCAGATAGAAGCCGGAGAAGAGGGTGGCGTACCACTCCGGGAAGGCCGCGAAGGTCGCGCCGCCCGCGGTGAGCAGCCACACCTCGTTGCCGTCCCAGACGGGGCCGATGGTGTTGATCAGCACCCGCCGTTCCGGCCGGTCCCGGGCCAGCAGCTTGGTGAGGATGCCGACTCCGAAGTCGAAGCCCTCCAGGAAGAAGTAGCCGGTCCACAGGACGGCGATGAGGACGAACCAGACGTCGTGAAGATGCATGACTGTTCCCCCGGCCTAGTAAGAGAAGGCCATCGGCTTGTCGGCGTCACGGGTGTCGCCGCCGATCTTCGTGGGCGGGTTGAGGTCCGCCTCGGTCAGCTCGGGCGGGCCGGCCTTGACGTACTTCGCGAGCAGCTTGACCTCGACCACCGCGAGGATCGCGTACAGCGCCGTAAAGACGATCATCGAGGTGAGGACCTCGGCCTGGGAGACCCCGGGGGAGACCGCGTCGCGGGTCCGGAGGACGCCGTAGACGACCCAGGGCTGGCGGCCCGTCTCGGTGAAGATCCAGCCCCAGGAGTTGGCGATCAGCGGGAAGGCCAGGGTCCAAGTCGCGATGCGCCAGTACCAGGGCGACAGCTTCGGGCTGAGCGCCTTGTTCTTGAACAGCACCAGATGCGGCACCTCGTCCTCACCGACCCGCAGATGCTTGGGCAGCAGGAACTTCTTGCGGGTCAGCCACAGTCCGGCCAGACCGATCGCGAAGGAGGCCATCCCGAAGCCGATCATCCAGCGGAAGCCCCAGAAGGCGACCGGGATGTTGGGCCGGTAGTCACCGGGCCCGAACTTCTGCTGCTCGGCCTTGTTGACGTCGTTGATGCCGGGGACGTACGAGGTGAAGTTGTCGTCGGCCAGGAAGGACAGCAGACCGGGGATCTCTATCGCCACGGTGTTGTGGCCCTTCTCCACATCGCCGTAGGCGAAGATCGAGAAGGGCGCCGGCTTCTGGCCGTCCCACAGCGCTTCGGCGGAGGCCATCTTCATCGGCTGCTGCTTGTACATGACCTTGCCGAGGGTGTCGCCACTGATCGCGGTGAGCAGACCGGCGATGACCACGGTGACCAGGCCCAGCCGCAGCGAGGTCTTCATCACTCGGATGTGCTTCTTGCGGGCCAGGTGGAAGGCGGCGATGCCGACCATGAAGGCGCCACCGGTGAGGAAGGACGCCGCCAGGGTGTGAAAGGCCTGACTGAGCGCGGTGTTCTGGGTCAGCACGGCCCAGAAGTCGGTCAGCTCGGCGCGGTGCCTGGCCCTGTCGATCTTGTAGCCGACCGGGTGCTGCATCCAGGAGTTGGCCGCGAGGATGAAGTAGGCCGACAGGATCGTGCCGATCGAGACCATCCATATGCAGGCCAGGTGGATCTTCTTGGGCAGCTTGTCCCAGCCGAAGATCCACAGGCCGATGAAGGTGGACTCGAAGAAGAACGCGATCAGCGCCTCGAAGGCGAGCGGGGCCCCGAAGATGTCACCGACGAAGCGCGAGTAGTCGGACCAGTTCATGCCGAACTGGAACTCCTGCACGATGCCGGTGACCACGCCCATGGCGATGTTGATCAGAAAGAGCTTGCCCCAGAACTTGGTCGCCTTGAGGTACTTCTCCTTCTCCGTGCGTACCCAGGCTGTCTGGAGCCCGGCCGTGAGGGCGGCCAGGGAGATCGTCAGCGGGACGAACAGGAAGTGGTAGACGGTGGTGATGCCGAACTGCCAGCGCGCCAGTGTCTCCGGCGCCAAAGCCAAGTCCACGTCGTCAGCTCCTTACTTCGCCGCGGTGAGCGGCGGTTTGCCCCTTTTGTCGCGCACATCATGGGAGCAACCGGGACGCGCTTGTGAACGCGTTCACATTCACAAGCCATTATGACGCACTGATTTTCGGCCCGGCAGGGCGGGGTGGCCCTAGTGCCACGACGTCAAGACCTTGGCAGCGACTTCAACATCTTGTTGAATTGCGCGCCATGCAGATACGGATCTCCTGGCCCGCGGGAAACGCCACCGCGACCCTCGACGCAGACACACCGACCGTGCAGGCCCTCGCCAAGGCGCTGCCGCTTACCTCCAGCGCCCACACCTGGGGCGAGGAGGTCTATTTCGACACAGGTGTCTCTGTTTCACGTGAAACGGACGCACGGCAGGTCGTGGAGCCAGGCACCGTGGCCTTCTGGACGGACGGCGACGCACTCGCCCTCCCCTACGGCCCCACGCCGATCTCGCGAGGCGAGGAGTGCCGCCTCGCGAGCCCGTGCAACGTCCTCGGGAGCGTGGACGGGGACGCCGCCATCCTGGCGACCGTACGGGACGGCGACCCCATCCGAGTGGAACTGATCGACGAGTAGAGCCGGAGCGGAACTACAGCTCCTTGCGGAACGCCTCCGTCACCTTCAGGAAGATGTCGTTCGCCTCGGTCTCGCCGACCGTCACCCGCACACCCTCGCCCGGGAACGGCCGGACCACCACTCCGTGCTGCTCACAGGCCTGCGCGAACGCGACCGTACGCTCCCCCAGCCGCAGCCAGACGAAGTTGGCCTGTGTCTCCGGCACCGTCCAGCCCTGGGCACGCAGCGCGTCGACCACGCGTGTGCGCTCGCACACCAGCGAGCCGACCCGGCCCAGCAGCTCGTCCTCCGCCCGCAGGGAGGCGATCGCCGCCTCCTGCGCCAGCTGGCTCACCCCGAACGGCACCGCGGTCTTGCGCAGCGCCGCCGCAACCGGCTCATGGGCGATCGCGAAACCGACGCGCAGCCCGGCGAGCCCGTAGGCCTTGGAGAAGGTCCGCAGGACGCAGACGTTGGGCCGGTCCCGGTACAGCTCGACACCGTCGGGCACCTCGGGGTCGCGGATGAACTCCCGGTAGGCCTCGTCCAGCACCACCAGCACATCGCCGGGCACCCGGTCGAGGAACCGCTCCAGCTCGGCCCGCCGCACCACCGTGCCGGTCGGGTTGTTGGGGTTGCAGACGAAGATCAGCCGCGTCCGGTCGGTGATCGCGTCCGCCATGGCGTCCAGGTCGTGCACATCACCGGGCGTGAGCGGCACCTGCACCGACCGGGCGCCGCTGATCTGCGTGATGATCGGGTACGCCTCGAAGGAGCGCCAGGCGTAGATCACCTCGTCGCCGGGTCCGCTGGTGGCCTGGACGAGCTGCTGGGCGACGCCCACCGAGCCGGTGCCGGTGGCCAGGTGGGAGAGCGGGACTCCGAAGCGCTCCGACAGCTCGTTCATCAGCCCGGTGCAGGCCATGTCCGGGTAGCGGTTGAAGTCGGCGGCGGCCGCCGTCACGCTCTCCATCACGCCGGGCAGTGGGGGGTACGGGTTCTCGTTGGAGGACAGCTTGTAGGCGACCGGCCCGCCGGCCGCGGCAGGCTTGCCCGGCTTGTAGGTGGGAATACCCTCCAGCTCGGCGCGCAGCTTCGGGCTCGTCTCGCTCACCGCAGTCCTCCTCGCGACCACCGGCGGACCGTCGACGCCGCCGGCTTCCAATACTGCTCACCTTATGAGGATTCGGCTCCGGTGCGTACAGGTGCGGGGACGACAACCGGAGAACCTCGTCTCCCGTCAGCGGCATCGGGGGCATCCCCGTACGAAGGCGTACGTTTCAGGGGGCGCGCCATACATATATCTATGCGCCGGTGGCTCACGCCGTGGCGCGCATCCCCCGTGCAGGTGAGTTGAGACCTCTTCGAAACATCGGGTACTTGGCAGGTCCATACGCGTCACTACGTCACGTCCTGCCGCAGGATCGTTCAACTACCTGCATTTCTAAGGTAGTTGACGTCGTATGACCATGCAGAAACGTGCCTGTCAACGCGTGCATATGCGTCCGCACTACCCCACCGCATGAGCCCTACTATCGGCTCGCCATGACAGCAGCAGGGAAGCACCAGGTGAGCCGCGCGGAAACCTCACGTCGAGGCAGCCGGCCGGGCCGGGCGGGCATCAGAGACGTGGCCGCCGCCGCCGGAGTCTCCATCACGACCGTCTCCGACGCCCTCAACGGCAAGGGCCGGCTCCCGGACGCCACCCGGCGCCATGTCCGCGAGGTCGCCGACCGGCTCGGATACCGCCCCTCGGCCGCCGCCCGCACCCTCCGTACCGGCAAGTCGGGTCTGATCGGCCTGACCGTGACGACGTACGGGGATGAACCTTTCACCTTCACGGAGTTCGCCTACTTCGCGGAGATGGCCCGGGCGGCCACCTCGGCCGCGCTCGCCCGCGGCTACGCCCTCGTCATCCTGCCCGCGACCTCCCGCCACGACGTGTGGTCCAACGTCGCGCTCGACGGCACCGTTGTCATCGACCCCTCCGACCAGGACCCGGTGGTCAGCGAGCTGGTCCGGCAGGGACTGCCGGTCGTCTCCGACGGCCGCCCGGCGGGCGCGCTGCCGGTCACCGCCTGGGTCGACAACGACCACGAGGCCGCCGTACTCGGCATCCTCGACCATCTCGCCGCCGCCGGCGCCCGCCGCATCGGCCTGCTCACGGGCACCTCGACGGACACGTACACCCATCTGTCCACCACGGCCTATCTGCGCTGGTGCGAGCGGGTCGGCCAGGACCCGGTCTACGAGGCCTACCCGGCGCACGACCCGTGCGCGGGCGCCGTCGCCGCGGATCGGCTGCTCGCCCGCCCCGACCGGCCCGACGCGGTCTACGGCCTGTTCGACCCCAACGGCACCGACCTGCTCGCCGCCGCCCGCCGCTACGGGCTGCGCGTCCCGGACGACCTGCTGCTGGTGTGCTGCAGCGAGTCCACGGTGTACGCGAGCACCGAGCCGCCCATCACCACGCTCTCCCTGAAGCCCCGCCGCATCGGTACCGCGGTGGTCCAGCTCCTCATCGACGCCATCGAGGGCGTCGAGTCGGACCAGCCGGTCGAGCAGGTCATACCGACCGAGCTGATCGTGCGCACCTCCTCCCAGCGGCGCCCTCCGCGCACGACGGTCAGCCCGCCGCGGACACCGGACGAGATGTGACGTCGTAGCGACGGCAGCGCGGGGGAGTGGGCGGCCGTAAGAGCGGGGCGCGCGCCCCGTACTCCCGGCGGCCGAAGGCAGGGACCCGGCGGGCCGACGACCGGTCGGCAGGGGTCCGGTCGGCCCGAAGCGGGCCGAACACCTGCCCAAACCGGGCGAAAGCCGCGGTGAACTGGAGTGTTGTTCCGATTCACCACCCCTGGGTCATCACACGGCGAGACGCGCATTCCTATGATGGGCCCACGACACCGCGGACCGCTGCGACCAGGCAGTCACAAGCGGTGCAGCTGCGGCGCGATGGTGGAGGGGTCTGATGACTCAGGGGGCCGGTCAGGGACCCGAGGTGGAGCGGACGGCGACGCTGCGCGACTTCCGGGTGCCCGCATACGTCCATGAGACCGGTCCGTACGTCCGCACCGCCCATCCGGGCGACACCGTGCCGCCCGCCGACGAGGCGTACCCCGAGGACTACACGCCCACCCAGCGCGACCTGCCGGTCATCACCCGGGCCGACACGGTCCAGGTCCCCGTCGAGCCCGCGCCCGCTCCCCCGGTACCGCAGCCCGCGACCGGCCCCGGACCGCTGTTCGTCGTCGGAGACGTCCACGGATACCTCGACGAACTGGTGACCGCACTGCGGGAGCAGGGGCTGATCGACGCCTCGGGCCAGTGGTGCGCGGGCACCGCCCGGCTGTGGTTCCTCGGCGACTTCACCGACCGCGGGCCCGACGGCATCGGCGTCATCGACCTGGTGATGCGGCTGTCCGCCGAGGCCGCCGCGGCCGGCGGCTACTGCAAGGCGCTCATGGGCAACCACGAGCTGCTGCTGCTCGGCGCCAAGCGGTTCGGCGACACCCCCGTCAACTCCGGTGCGGGCACCGCCACCTTCCAGGCGGCCTGGCTGCTCAACGGCGGCCAGAAGACCGACATGGACCGCCTCCAGGACCACCATCTGCAGTGGATGGCCCGCCTCGACGCCGTCGAACTCGTCGACGGCTATCTCCTCGTGCACTCGGACACCACCGCCTATCTCGACTACGGCGACTCCATCGAGGCGGTCAACGACACCGTCCGCGAGACCCTCACCCGCAACGACGCGGACGAGTGCTGGGACCTGTTCCGCAAGTTCACCAAGCGCTTCTCCTTCCGCGACGAGGGGGGTGCAGACGCCGTCCGTTCCCTTCTCGATACGTACGGCGGCACCCGGATCGTTCACGGCCACAGCCCGATTCCCTATCTCCTCGGCGAGGTCGGCTCCGAGGACGGCGAGGAGGGCAGCGGCCCGGTCGTGGAGGGGCCGCACGTGTACGCCGACGGGCTCGCCATCGCCATGGACGGCGGAGTGACCATGGCCGGAAAGCTGCTGGTCCGGCAACTGCCGCTGGATAACTGACCGTTCCCCGGGAAGGCGTCCTCGCGTCGGCGTACGCCCAGGCCGCAACGCAATTTCCGCAACCCCCTGTCACCGCGCGCCGTCACGGCTCTACCATCGGCTTATCCGTAGCAGGCTCCCCTCCGTTTCTGCCCGACGGCTCGCCGGCGTGCGAGCCCCAGCCCTACGGAGCATCGGGGGATGCACATGAACAGCGTTCCGCAGCACCTTCAGAGCGAGGACCGCCAGGAATTCGAGCGGCTCCTCGATGAGGCGCTGCGCTCCGCACCACACCGTCCGGAACTGGCCGCTGTCGGACAGCGGCTCAACCCCGAACAGCTGCGCACCATGGCGCTCAACGCCACCGCCCTGATCACGGCGGCCGCCGCGGCCGAGTACGAGCACTACGTCACGGTCCGCGAGGAACTGCGCCACCCGGCGATGGCCCCCGCGGCGGCCCCGGGCGATTCCGCTTCCGCGGACCCGGGTCCGGCCGAGGCGGAGCTCGCCACCACCATCGGCGACGCGACGGCCGAGAACACCGGCGCGGGCGCCGTCGCGGTCGTCGCCGTGCTGGCTCCCGTCCTGTCCGGCACGGCCGCGGCGATATTCCTGCTCATCGGCTACATCCTGAAGACGCTGAATCCCGGCCAGACCTTCGCCGAGACCATGCTCACCGCCGGCTGGGTCTTCGGCGCCGTGACCGTGGCCGCGATCCTGGTCGCCGCCGTCGGACTGCTTCTCACCGCCCTGCGCAACAGCAACTCGGAGCAGGCCCAGGCGCTGAACGCGGCGCACCAGGAGCTGGACAGGGCCAGAGAGGCCTGGCGCAGCGCCCTGCTGGAGCGCGGCATCCTGCCGTTTCTGCGGGAGGCGCTCGCCGAGCCCGGCCCTGCCCCCGCGCGCCTGCGCACGACCCCGCCCGCCCCGCCCGGCCGGATGCCACGCCTGGGCTACGGCCGCCCCGGCTTCAGCAGCCCCGACGACGGCACCGGCTCCGGCCGCCCGAGCTTCACCAGCCCGGACTACACCAGCCCGGACTTCGGCGGCCCTGAGCACCAGCCGGAGTGACCGCGCGGCAGCCTGCGGCCCGGGTGCCCCGGGGTGGCGAGTTCGCCGTACCCGGGTTCCGGGTTCACCTGCGGTGTGTGCCGTTCAGTACCACCGGCTGAACGCGGCGACGCCCAGACCCGCCTCGGCCGCATGGCGCAGCACCTCCAGCGGACCGTCCAGCAGCTCCTCCGCGGCGAACCCGGGTGCGTCACCCATCCCAGTCATCCAGTCACCGATCCGGCCCAGCACCACCGCACGCCGCTCACCGTCGATCCGCAGAGCCCGCTCGGCGTCGGGCAAGGCGGCGCGCACATCGTCGGCGGGGAGCAGGAAGTCGCCGAACCAGCCCGGCAGAAGCCCGGCCGCCTCGGCTCCCAGACCGTAGTACAGCGCGGCAACCGGACTCGCCTTGCGGGCGACCGCGCAGAACACCCCGGCGGATCCCTCTGCCGGCATCAGCTCCAGGCTCGCGTCCCGTATCGCCTCCGTCGCGGCGGTCTCCGGATTGGCGCCATGGACGAAATCCGCGAACCGTCTCCCCGCAGCGGTGGGCAGCAGAACCGCCGGATCGCTCCCGTCCCGTGCGAAGAAGGGCTCGCCGGCACAGCCCTCGCTCCACCAGGCCAGTGTCTCCGCGAAGCCCTCCGGCCTGCGGAAGGCTCCCTCCGCGACCAGATGGACGAACTCGTCCGGCAGCGACACCGCGGCCCGGTCGGGTACGGCACCGACCACCCACATCCCGGTCGAGCTCATCGCACTGCTCCGAGGATTCTGAGGTCCGGGAGGTACACGCACGCGACCGCGATCGCGACCGGCTTCCCGGCGGCCGAACGACCCAGCCACACCGGCCACACCCCGTCCCCACCGGTGGGGAAGTGGATGAGGTCGCCGCCGGTCGCACTGTCCGACGTGCGTACATAGCTGCTGTCGGCGATCGGCTCCCCGGCGTCTTCCTCTCCCTCCATGCTGTAGCGCCGGTACTTGTCCGCGAGCACGGACCAGGCGGCGGCGTCGGCAAAGCTGCCCAGGGCGGCATCGGTGGGGAAACCGTAGGCCTCGTCGTCCCGCAGCAGCCTGGCGTCCTCACCCTCGGCGAGCGCCAGCTCCCAGGTGGCCGCCGGTTCCTCGTCGATCAGAAGCCGTACGGCGGCCCCCTCCTCCACCGGGAACACCTCGCCCGCGTACTCCAGCTCGTAGCTGAGGACGGCCTCCTGCAGCGGGTAGGCGCCCGGCGGAATGCGCTCCCGCAGCTCGCGTTGCCTGCCGTCGTCCGTCGTCAGCGGGCAGGCGACGGCGAGTCTGCCGCTGGGCACCCGCAGCACGGCGATCTCCCGCACGGCGTGCACGGTCATCTCCGGCTGGTCCTTCGTCGCCACGCGCGTGCCAGGCCGGAACAACTCGCTCAGGTGCGGCGGAGCGGCCGGGCGCGGCGGCAGCCAGGGGAACGGAGCCGCTGCGGCGCCGTCCGCAGGGGAAGCCTCCGGGGTGGCCTCCGGGCCGTCCGCGTGCCGGCCGCGCAGGGACGGCTCGGACAGGAGCGGGCTCCCGACACCACCTACGCCGAACTCCGCCCGGTCCCGCCGACGGTCCACTTCCGGTACCTCCGCGCGCCCGTGCCGCGACGGGCCCAGGGCACCCTGCGGCTCGCATGCCGTTCTCCCCCTGCCGTCCGGTCCGAGGTCCGTCCTCGTGCGCCAGACGTCCTTCGCGAACTCGGCCTGGTCCAGGGAGTCGTAGCGCCACTGCGCGCGGCGGCGCAGGAGCAGGCGCCCCGGTTCGAGCAGCCGCCAGTCCAGCTCCTGAGTACGGCGGCCCCGCTCGTCGTACGCCCACACACCCACGTAATGATCGCCCCAGGCCACCAGGTGCACCTCCACAGGTACGGTGCGCCCCGGCACCCGATGGACCATCACATACGGCTCGTCCGCCCGGTCCCGCGCCTCTGCCTCGGACCGCGAGAGCGGTTCCAGGGCACTGCGCGAGGACAGATCCCACCCCTTCGCGTACGACACCAGCGCGGTGCGTCCGTCGTCAGCCATCACAAGCCCCCCTCGACACCCCATGGATTGCCCCGCCGCTACGCAGCGTAACGCCCGCCACTGACAACGGGGCGTGGCCCAGGGAGCCGTCAGCTCTCCTGCGGTTCGGTGGTGAACCGGCGCCAGTCCGGCGGATACAGACCGGTCCCGCTCGGGGATCTCACTCCCAGGTAGCGCCAGAAGTCGAAGAGCGCTTCGGCCTCCAGTCGGCCCCAGCGATCGCCCTCGCGGACCGGACGGTTCCTGGGATCGTCGTCGTCCCACCAGAAGTCCTCGTACGCCGGATCGTCGGCGCTGTAGGGGGTCAGGTAGCCCCGCACATGCTCCAGGTCCAGCTTCAGTTCCGGAAACTGCGCCACCAGCAGCTCGGGACGTCCGTGCACCGGGAGGTCGTCGAAGAAGCGCTGTTCCGCGTCGGTCCACTGGACGAACTGATCCACCGCGCCGCCGTGGTGGAAGAGCTCGTACCCCCAGTAGTCCCCGTCGTACATGAAGGTCAGGAGTCCAGGGCAGTCGTACACGCGGGAGACATGGAGCTGCGCGCGGCGCCGCAGGTCCCATTCCCAGCCCGGCGTCCAGTCGAGCACGGTCCAGCCGTTGTGCTCCTCGTGCAGGGTGTAGACGTCGGTCTGCTTCGGATCGGCAGGCGCGAGCCAATGGCCCTCGCCCTCCCAGAACTCGGACAGCGCCTCGTAAACCTGCCGATGATCAACACCGCGGAAGAGATTGCACCGCAAAAATCCGCCCACGCACATCGCTCCTGACCCAGAAGGCGGAGGACCAGCAGATCCGGATCCTCCAAGTGGCGTGGGAATCGTCGCCCATCGGCGGGCGGGCGGTCCATGCCCCGGCCGGCTCAGGCCGTTCGGTGGCAGGGACCGCCGTACGCCGGCTCAGTCCGCGATCGGCAGGTACACCCGGTTGCCCGCCTCGGCGAACTCCTTCGACTTCTGGGCCATGCCCTCCTCGATCTCGGCCCGGCTGCCGCCGTGTTCGCGGCGGATGTCCTGCGAGATCTTCATCGAGCAGAACTTCGGCCCGCACATGGAGCAGAAGTGAGCCGTCTTGGCGGGCTCGGCCGGCAGGGTCTCGTCGTGGAACTCCCGTGCCGTGTCCGGGTCCAGCGCGAGGTTGAACTGGTCCTCCCACCGGAACTCGAAGCGGGCGTCGGACAGCGCGTCGTCCCACTCCTGCGCGCCCGGGTGCCCCTTGGCGAGATCGGCCGCGTGGGCGGCGATCTTGTAGGTGATGACGCCGGTCTTGACGTCGTCCCGGTTGGGCAGACCCAGGTGCTCCTTGGGCGTGACGTAGCAGAGCATCGCCGTGCCCCACCAGGCGATCATCGCGGCACCGATGCCGGAGGTGATGTGGTCGTACGCCGGCGCGATGTCCGTGGTCAGCGGGCCGAGCGTATAGAACGGAGCTTCATCGCAGATCTCCTGCTGAAGGTCGATGTTCTCCTTGATCTTGTGCATCGGGACGTGTCCCGGGCCCTCGATCATGGTCTGAACATTGAAACGCTTGGCGATCCGGTTGAGTTCCCCAAGAGTTCGCAATTCCGCGAACTGTGCCTCGTCGTTGGCGTCCGCGATCGAACCCGGCCGAAGGCCGTCGCCCAGCGAGTACGTGACGTCGTAGGCGGCGAGGATCTCGCACAGCTCCTCGAAGTTCTCGTACAGGAACGACTCCTTGTGGTGCGCCAGGCACCACGCGGCCATGATCGAGCCGCCGCGCGAGACGATGCCGGTCTTGCGGTTGGCGGTGAGCGGCACGTACGGCAGGCGCACGCCCGCGTGGACGGTCATGTAGTCCACGCCCTGCTCGGCCTGCTCGATGACCGTGTCCTTGTAGATCTCCCAGGTCAGCTCCTCGGCCCGGCCGTCGACCTTCTCCAGGGCCTGGTAGAGCGGCACCGTGCCGATGGGGACAGGGGAGTTGCGCAGCACCCACTCGCGGGTCGTGTGGATGTTGCGGCCGGTCGACAGGTCCATGACCGTGTCGGCGCCCCAACGGGTCGCCCAGGTCATCTTCTCCACCTCCTCCTCGATGGAGGAGGTCACCGCGGAGTTCCCGATGTTGGCGTTGACCTTCACCAGGAACCGCTTGCCGATGATCATCGGCTCGATCTCCGGGTGGTTGACGTTGGCCGGCAGTACGGCGCGGCCCGCCGCGATCTCCTCGCGGACCACCTCGGGCGAAACGTTCTCC
Source organism: Streptomyces camelliae (assembly GCF_027625935.1). NCBI lineage: Bacteria > Bacillati > Actinomycetota > Actinomycetes > Kitasatosporales > Streptomycetaceae > Streptomyces > Streptomyces camelliae. The sequence goes on along the minus strand of NZ_CP115300.1, from coordinate 4,702,961 downwards.
CGGACGGCCACGTACTCCATCTCCGGGGTGATCTCGCCCCGGCGGGCGTACGCGAGCTGCGTGACCGCCTCACCGCTGCGGCCACGGCGCGGCTGGCGCGGGCGTCCCGGGAAGACCGCGTCCAGATTGCGCAGCCCGCCGCGCGGCGAGGTGTGCTTGATCCCATCGTCCTCGGGACGGACGGGACGGCCCGCGTACTCCTCGGTGTCGCCGCGGGCGATGATCCAGTTCTCCCGCAGCGGCGCCAGGCCCCTGCGGACATCGGTGTCGACGAGCGGATCGGTGTACGGGCCGGATGTGTCGTACAGCGTGACCGACTGCCCGTTGGTGAGGTGCACCTGGCGGACCGGCACACGCAGGTCGGGGCGCGAACCCTCGACATACGCCTTGTGCCAGCCGATGGACTTCCCGGCCTCCTGGGACTTCTCGCCCTGGACGGAGACAGGCGTGCGTGCGTCCTTGTTGGTCATGAGACCTACTCCCTACGCCGGCATTACCCGGTAACAGGTTCGGCGGTCGACGCAGCGGTTTCCGTCTGTCGGCGCTTCCCGTGGAACAGGCTTCGTTCCACGTGAAACATCGCGAATACGGAGGTCAGCGCCCTCTCAGCCCGGTGCTCCGAGCTCCCGCGTGTGCAAAGGTGCCTCCACGCTAGCGTCATATGTGGCGTGCTGAACAGTGGGCCCCGTCCGTTCTTGCGATGATCGGGCGGTGACCAGGATGGAGCAGTACCCGTATCAGCCGCCCGAGCCGCGCCACCAGGACGCCTCGGCGCCGGGCGTCGGGCACAGCCACGACCACATCCACGAGCAGGGGCACAGCCCCGAGCAGAGGCACAGCCCCGAACAGGGGCACGGCCACGGGCCAGGGCACGGCCACTCGCATGGGCACAGTCACAGCCACGGACCTGCCGCTCCGGTCTCCCGGCATCTGCGTAAGGTCATCGCGGCGATCCTGATTCCGTTCACGGCGGCTGTCGTGGTGGGGCTCGTGGTGCTGTGGCCGGGCGGGACGCCGCCCCACAAGCGCACTGGCGTCGGCTTCGACCAGCAGACCCAGCAGGCCACGGTCACCCAGGTCGTCCAGGTCAGCTGCAAGGCGGTGAACGCCTCGGGCGAGACGCCCACTGGGGACACGTCCACCGCCGAGGGCAGTTCGGCGCAGCAGGAGGCGAGCGGCACCTGCCACACGGCGACGGTCCGCATCGACACCGGCAAGGACAAGGGCCGTACCTTCACCGAGATCGTGCAGCCGGACCAGCCCCGGCAACTGCACCAAGGCGAGAAGGTCGTGGTCGCCTACGAGCCCTCCGCGCCCAAGGACCTGCAGTACTCGGTCGCCGACGTCAATCGCCGCCTCCCGATGGGTCTGCTGGCCGGGATCTTCGCGCTCGCCGTCGTGGTGGTGGGCCGGCTGCGCGGTGTCATGGCGCTCGTCGCACTGGCGGTCAGCTTCCTGGTGCTGAACCAGTTCATCCTGCCGGCGATCCTTCAGGGCTCCAACCCGCTGCTGGTGGCGGTGGTCGGATCGAGCGCCATCATGCTGATCGCCCTGTACATGTGCCACGGCCTGTCCGCCCGGACATCGGTGGCCGTGCTCGGCACGCTGGTCTCGCTGGCACTGATCGGCATCCTCGGCTCACAGTTCATCGGCTGGGCCGCGCTCACCGGCAACACCGACGACCAGACCGGCCTGATCCACGGCCTCTACCCGAAGCTCGACATGAGCGGGCTGCTGCTCGCCGGCGTCATCATCGGCTCCCTCGGCGTCCTGGACGACGTGACCGTGACCCAGACGTCGGCCGTCTGGGAACTGCACGAGGCCAACCCGACGATGGGCCGGCGCGGACTGTACCGGGCGGGCATCCGCATCGGCCGCGATCACATCGCCTCCGTGGTCAACACGCTCGTCCTCGCCTACGCCGGCGCCGCGCTGCCGCTGCTGCTGCTCTTCTCGATCGCGCAGAGCGGCGTGAGCACCGTCGCCAACAGCGAACTGGTCGCCGAGGAGATCGTGCGCACGCTGGTGGGCTCGATCGGCCTCGTCGCCTCGGTCCCGGTCACCACCGCGCTCGCCGCGCTCGTCGTCGCGGCCGACCGGCCCGGCCCGGACGCCCCGGCCCGCAGCGGCCCCTCGCCCGCCCCGGCCCGGGGCGGGCGAGGGCGACGCCGGAAGCGGTGAGGCTGGGTGACGCCGGGAGCGGTGAGGTTGAGGCGCCGGTAGCCGTGCGGCTGGGGCGCTGTCGGCAACCTCCGCTCGCCGTCCTGCGCTCGCCGTCCTGCGCTCGTCGTCCTCCGCAGAAGCGTTCCTGCGCAGTCCCACGCATCACGCGGAGCACCCGGCGCCCCCTGCCGTAACGCTTCAGCCGGCGCTCTGTTCCTCGGCCAGGATGCGATCCAGCGCCTCTTCCAGATGCGCGTCGAAGTCGGCCAGCGCCCCTTCCTGGCCGAGCGGCACCAGCTTGTCCGTACGGTCCAGAAAGGCCACGAGCGGCGGCGCCGACGAGCGGAACAGTGCCTGGTCGGTGCCGACCTGAAGCCTGATCAGCACTTCGCCGAGCACCTCGGAGTCGGCGGGGGCGATGTGCACATCCCCTTCCCCGCACGGCCTGCCGACCCCGTCGATCATCAGCTCGCGCCCGAAGGCCCAGGTCACCGGGGCGTCACCGGGCAGATGAAAGGTCAGTCGCACGGCATAGGGATCACTGGTCTCGTAGCGCAACTCCACCGGAATGCGGAAGGAGAGCTCCTCCGAGACGAGAAAGCTCATCATGACTTCTGCCTGTACGGACTCGCGCATCGTCTACCCCGTCATAGGACATCGACTGGCTGGGATTGATCCCTCTAAGCGTGGTCAAATCTTGCTGAACGTACACAGCAGATCACAAGGAGTAAGTTTTCAGATACTGATAGAGAGGGTGAGCGTGCCCAGATGCCGCCCGATCTCCGTCTGCAGCCGATGCGCCGCGGGCAGCAGCCGGTCGGCCTGGTGGAGCGGGAGCGACATGGCCATCGTGGCCACGGTGGTGCCCACGGTGATCGGGACCGCCGCGCAGACCGTCCCCAGCGCGTACTCCTGACGCTCCACCACCGGCTCCATGCGCCGCATCCGGGCCAGCCGCCGCAGCAGGGCGTCGTTGTCCCGGACTGTGTACGGCGTGATGGGCTGCACCGGATAGCGGGCGAGATGGTCGCGGCGGGCATCCTCGTCCAGCTGAGAGAGCAGGCACTGCCCGATGGCGTGCGCGTGGCCGGTCGCCCGGAAGTCGGCCCACTCCTCGACCGCGGGGGCCTCCGGACTGTCGGAGACGCACATGACCTCGATCTCGCCGTCCCGGTACATCGCGTAGTACACCGGCACACCGATGGAATCGCGCCAGTGCGCCAGCGTGTCCGCCACCGCGCTGCGACGTTTCTGCTGTGCTCCGCTGCTGCTCAGCCGCTCGGCCGCGTCACCGAGGAAGAACAGCCCTTTCTCACGGCGCAGATAGCCCTCGTGGACCAGGGTGCGCAGCAGGTGGTAGGCCGTCGGCAGGGCGAGGCCGGTCTCGCGGGCCAGCTGCTTGGCGGGGGCGCCGTAGACATGCGCGGCGACCGTCTCCAGCAGGCGCATGGCGCGCTGCACGGATCCGATGAGCGTCGCGGCGGCCGCCGGTTCGGGAGAGGTCACGGAGTGCGGCTGGACGAGCAGGGCCGGGGGGTGCGGCTGGCCGGAGACGTCCGCCGAGTGCGGTTGACCGGGCACGGCCACAGCCGTGGAAGGTGGGTGCCGCGGGGGAGGCGCGCAGGAGCGCGGCGCGGTGGGGGGTGCGTGGGATTCCGCCGGTGCGGTGTCAACCGTGGCCAAGGGTCACTCCGAAGCGCGATGGGCAGCCCGTGCCGGGGAAGAGCACGGAGGGGTCTGCGCCGCCCACGGGGCCGGACCCCGTGGGGAGTTCCGGACTTTAACCGCCCGCCACCGCGCGCAGACGGCCTCGCGGGGAAACTTCCCTCCCCCGAGGGAATAGGTCACCCCTGGCCGGGACCGGTGATCGCGTGGTTCGCTCACCAGTCCCGCGTTCCGTCACCAGTCGCTGCGCGACGAGGAGTTCGACATGAACTTGCGCACGATGTAGATCAGTCCGCCGACCAGTGCGACGAAGACCAGCGCCTTGAACAGCAGTCCGATGACGAACCCGACGACGGTCGCTATCAGACCGCCGAACACGACCAGGGCGATGACCGGCACCGCGACCCACTTCACCCACCACGGAAGTCCCGCGAAGATCTCTCGCATCGCCTTTTCCTTTTCGTCGTCGGAGTCGTCGTACGACTCGGGTTCTCGTACGTCCTTGATGTTCCGCATTCGATGCTAGAGCCGTGAGGGGGCCTCACGGGGGCCTTGCGCCCCTTGTCCTGCCCTGACCCTTCCCCTAGGGAACCCTGGGGTCCGGCCTCACGCCTCGGGCGGAGAGAAGACGACGAGAACCCTCAGATCCTCGCTGATGTGGTGGAACCTGTGAGCGACCCCGGCCGGCACGTACACGACACTGCCCCGTGCCACCTCGGTCGTCTCCGAGCCGACGGTGATCGACGCCCGGCCGCTCACCACGAAGTACACCTCGTCCTGATTGTGCGGCTTCTGCGGGTCGTGCTCGCCCGCGTTGAGCGCGTACAGCCCGACCGACATGTTCCGCTCCCGCAGGAACTGCAGGTAGGCCCCCTCGTTGGCGGCGCGCTCCGCCTCCAGTTCATCCAGCCGGAATGCCTTCATCGCGCTGTTGCCCTCGCCTCACTGCTCGGTTCCGATCCGGTCTGCCACGATCAGACACATGAAGAATTTCGTAGTCAAGACGATCGCCAACGCAGGCGCCGTCGCGGTCGCCGTATGGCTGCTCGACAAGATCACCCTGACCGGTACCAGCACGGCCAAGAAGGCCGGCACGCTGATCGTGGTCGCGCTGATCTTCGGCCTGGTCAACTCGCTGGTCAAGCCGATCGTGAAGGTGCTCACCTTCCCGCTGTTCATCCTCACGCTGGGCCTGATCACCCTGGTCGTGAACGCGCTGATGCTGCTGCTGACGTCGTGGGTGTGCGGCAAGCTCTCGCTGAGCTTCCACGTGGAGGGCTTCTGGACAGCCGTCCTCGGCGGTCTGATCGTCTCCGTCGTCTCCTGGGCGCTGCACATGATCCTTCCGGACGAGGACTGAACACGCCATGACCTACCGCGTCTGCTTCGTGTGCACCGGCAACATCTGCCGCTCCCCGATGGCCGAATCCGTCTTCCGCGCGCGCGTGGCGGAGGCGGGGCTGGAGGACCGGGTGGAGGTCGACAGCGCCGGGACCGGCGGCTGGCACGAGGGCGAGCCCGCCGACCCGCGTACCGTCTCGGTGCTTGAGGAGCACGGCTACGACAGCGAGCACGTCGCACGGCAGTTCCAGCCATCGTGGTTCGCCCGTCTCGACCTCGTCATCGCGCTCGACACCGGCCACCTCAAGGCCCTGCGCCGCCTCGCCCCCACCGAGGAGGACGCCCGCAAGATCCGCCTGATGCGCTCCTACGACCCTGCGGCGGACGACGACGTCGACGTACCGGATCCGTACTACGGCCACCGCGACGGCTTCGAGGAGTGCCTTGCGCTGGTGGAGGCGGCGAGCACCGGGCTGCTCGCCGCCGTACAGGAGCACCTGGAAGGGCGGGCCGCATGAGCGACGCCACTGGCGAGGCGCGGCAGTCCGGCGACGGCACGCGGGCGGTACGCGCGGGACTGCCCGAGCCGGTCAAGCACGAGCCGACCCTGCCCGGCCCGGTGTTCGCGGCGCACTTCCACCTGCCCGGCGAGGCGACGGGCCCGTATCTGTACGGCCGTGACGAGAACCCCACGTGGACACTGCTGGAGCGGGCCGTCGGCGAGCTGGAGGCGCCCGGGCGGAACGACGTCGAGACGCTGGTCTTCGCCTCCGGCATGGCCGCGATCTCGTCCGTGCTCTTCTCCCAGCTGCGCGCCGGGGACGCGGTCGTGCTGCCCTCCGACGGCTACCAGGTGCTGCCGCTGGTCCGCGCCCAGCTGGAGGCATACGGCATCGAGGTGCGCACGGCGCCCACCGGCGGGGATGGCCAGCTGGAGGTCCTCGACGGCGCCCGGCTGCTGTGGATCGAGTCCCCGTCGAACCCCGGGCTGGACGTGTGCGACATCCGGCGGCTGGTGGCGGCGTCCCACGCGCAGGGCACCCTGGTGGCCGTCGACAACACCCTCGCCACCCCGCTCGGGCAGCGCCCGCTGGAACTGGGCGCCGACTTCTCGGTGGCCAGCGGCACCAAGCAGCTCACTGGACACGGAGACATCCTTCTGGGCTACGTCGCGGGGCGGAACGCCGAGGCCATGGCCGCCGTACGCCGCTGGCGCAAGATCGTCGGGGCGATCTCCGGGCCCATGGAGGCCTGGCTCGCGCACCGCTCCATCGCCACGCTCCAGTTGCGCGTGGACCGGCAGAACGCCACCGCCCTCGCCGTCGCCGAGGCCCTGCGGCAGCGGCCCGAGGTGTCCGCTCTGCGCTACCCGGGGCTGCCCGACGACCCCGCGCACAAGACCGCCTCGCGACAGATGCGCCGCTACGGCTGCGTGGTCTCCTTCACGCTGCCCACGCGCGCGCGTGCCGAGCGTTTCCTCGAAGCCCTGCGGCTGGTGGAGGACGCGACCAGCTTCGGCGGTGTGCGCTCGACGGCCGAGCGGCGGCGCCGCTGGGGCGGGGACGACGTTCCGGAGGGCTTCATCCGGATGTCCGTCGGCGCCGAGGACCCAGAGGACCTGATCGCGGACGTGCTGCGCGCGCTGGACGAGTCGGCCGGGTCCGCCGGGTGAGACACCGCACCCGGTGACACGGCGACGGTCCGAGCCTCCCCCCTCGTGGCTCGGACCGTCTTCGGTTCTGCGCGCGAAGAACCGCGCGAACAAGGCTAGTTGACTCTGTGTCAGTGTCCAATCACGCTAGCGACAGCGACCTATCGACATATTTATAGTGGGGGCCTGCCTGGCGCCGCAGAAGGGCAGGGACAGGGGAGGGGAAACCGTGGATCTGGCCTTGCTGCGCACCTTCGTCACCGTGCACCGGGCCGGCTCCTTCACCCGCGCCGCGGCGCTGCTCGGTCTCTCCCAGCCCGCCGTGACCTCGCAGATCCGCACGCTGGAACGCCAGTTGGGCAAGCCGCTCTTCCTGCGGCAGGCGCGCGGAGTGACCCCGACGACCATCGGCGACGAACTCGCGCACAAGGCCGCACCCCACCTCGACGCTCTGGTGGAGATAGCCGAGAGCGGCCTGGACGACGACTCCTCGCTGAGAACCCTGCATCTCGCCGGGCCACCCGAGTTCACCGCCGAACGTGCCCTGCCCGCCCTCACGGAGCTGACCGGCGACGACGGCCAGGGATTCGCTCTGCGTGCCTCGTTCGGCACGGCCGAGGAGACGCTGGAGGGCCTGGCCGCCGGACACCATGATCTGGCCATCAGTACGGCCCGGCCGCGTGGTGCGCTGCTCACCGCGACTCCGCTCTGCGATGAGGAACACGTGCTGGTCGCCGCTCCTCGCTGGGTGGAGCGGATCGGCGCGGAGGAGCTCCGTCTGAAGGGCGCGCCGGCGCTGGAGGATCTGCCCTTGGTCGAGGTCCACGAGTCACTGCCCCTCGTCTCGCACTACTGGGCCTCCGTCTTCGACTCCCGCCCGGCCGCCTCGGGCACGATCGTCGTCCCGGATCTACGGGCCGTGCTCGCCTGCGCGATCGCCGGTGCCGGACTGGCGGTGCTGCCCCGCTATCTGTGCGCCCCGGCCCTCGCCCAGGGCACGATCGTGACACTGCACGACCCGGCTGTACCGCCCCTGCGCACGTACTTCCTGGTGGTGCGCACGGGCACCCTCGCCATGTCCCATGTGGCACGGGCCCATGAGTGGCTTCTGCGGGCGGCCGCGTCCTGGGGCTGACCTGCCCGCCAGGGGTTCACGCAGCGCGGTCACACGATGGCGTATTGCGATGTTTCACGTGGAACCATCGGGGCCACATTTCTCCCATGACCGTCCGACCCGTGGTCAAGCGCACCGCCCGTGCCGTTCTCCTGGACGGTGACGACCTGATCCTGATCAAGCGCACCAAGCCCGGTGTCGATCCCTACTGGGTCACTCCCGGTGGCGGAGTCGAGCCCCGGGATTCGACCGTCGTGGACGCCCTGCATCGCGAGGTGTACGAGGAACTCGGCGCCAAGATCACCGATGTCGTGCCCTGCTTCGTGGACACGGTGGAGCACATCGGCGAGGACGGCGGCGCGACCGGCGTGAAAGTGCAGCACTTCTTCGTCTGCCGCCTGGAATCCATGGATCCGTCCCTGCGGCACGGCCCCGAGGTGGACGAGCCCGCCGGTGAGTACGAGATCGTCCGCGTCCCCTTCACCCGCGTCGGCATCGCCTCCGTCCACCTCGTCCCGCTGTCGCTGCGCCACTACCTGGACGGCAACATCGAGGGCGTACGGGCCATGCACGCTCCCGACCTCGGATAGCGCGGTCAGTCCCCGACGACGAGCAGTTCCTCCACGGAGTCGTGCCGTATGCGGCTCGACGGAATGCCGCTGTCCCGCAGCGCGTCGACACCACTGCGGATCATTCCGGGCGGGCCCGAGAGATAGGCGTCGTACTCGCTCCAGGGGCCGTACTCCCTTATGGCGTCGGGGAGCTGGAGATGGGCCAGTTGGTCGATGATCGCCCGGACCGCGAGCCACGGGTGGCTCTGCTGGAGCCTGAGCAGGCTGTCGATTTCGTACAGGTCGTGGTCGGTACGGGCGCCGTAGAAGACCTCGACCGGGCGGCGTGCCCCTCGCTCGGCGACATCCTCGACCAAGGCCTTGATGGGTGCTATGCCGGTGCCGCCGCCCAGACAGAGCAGTCCGCTGTCGGTCGTGTGGTCCACGGTCATCGAGCCGACCGGCGGGCCGAGGCGTATGACGTCTCCGGGCCGGGCGCGATGCACCAGGGCGTTGGAGACCCAGCCGGCCGGCACGGCCTTCACATGGAAGGTCAGCAGACCGTCCGAGCGGGGCGCCGAGGCGAAGGAGTAGTGCCGCCACACCCGCGGCCACCAGGGAGTCTCTACGCTCGTGTACTGGCCCGCCAGAAAGGGGTAGGGCTGGTTCGGGCGGACGGTGAGGATCGCGACCTCGGGAGTCCTGAGGTCGTGCGTGACGATCTCGGCGTGCCACCAGGGCGGGGAACGCAGTTCGTCTGCCGCGGCCGCGTCGATCATGACCTGGGAGATCGTCGTGTACGCCCGCACCCAGGCGGCCTCGGTCTCGGGGCTCCAGGTGCCGGTGGCGTACCTGCTCAACGCGCCGATCAGGCATTCCCCCACGGCGGGGTAGTGCTCTGCGCGTGTCCCGTACTTGCGGTGGCCGCGGCCGAGGTTCTGCAGGTAGTCGACGAGAACCGCCGTGTTGTCCAGGTGCTCGGCCGCCGTCAGCAGTGCCTTCAGCAGACGGTCCCGCTGGGTGTCCATCGCGGCCGGGAAGAGGCTGCGCAGGTCGGGGTGGCGGACGAAGAGCAGCGCGTAGAAGTAGGAGGTGACCTTGTCGGCGATCGGGCCTATCTCGGCCATCGTGCGACGGATGAGGATGGCGTCCGGGGACCCTTCCTCGACGGCCGGCGCCGACCGCTGCACCGGTACACGCTGAGCGTCCCTCGGCGGCGGGGCGGGAGCGTCGACCGGCCGCCGGGCGAATGCGTTTCCGCCGGTGCCGCCGGGCGTCTCCTGATCGCCGTCCGGCGGCGGGGTCGATGACACCTTGCGCGGCGTGAACCAGCCGCCACCGCCCGGCGTGCCGTTCTCCCCCGACGTGGTGGTCGGAGCGTCCATGGTGTGCCCTCGCCTCGAACGTCTTTCGGTCGGTCTGCGCACCTCCCTGGGAAGATGCATGCTTTCCCCCGGCGGGCGGCCAGCCGTAGCACTCACCGCGCAGCGTCCCATCCCAGTGGGATGCCGCGGTCGCGTACCCGGAAACGCCTGTGTTCGATCTCCGCGTCCCGTTAGGCTGCATACCCTGCTCTCGGCCCGCACGGAATGCACGCACTCCGTCCCGGACGTGAACCGGAGTCGACCCTACCGGCCGACGCCGTGCACACAAGTCCCCCCTGCCTTCCTCACGAATCGGGCAAGGAGACGAACTGTGACGTCCGTCAACTAGCGGGCGCCTACAACCAATTCATAGGCTTCCCACAGATCCCGTCCCGTGTAGGAGTGGGTCGCGAGTCCGGCCAGGTGGGCGTCCGCGTTGACCGCTACGGAAATCGGTACGACAGCAAACAGATCCTTGTCCGACGACGAATCGCCGTACGCCACGCAGTCCGCCCGCGCCACGCCGAACTCCGCGCACAGCCGGTCCGCGATGGTCACCTTGGTCGCCGAGCTGAGCACCCCGGCCGGGTCGACCGGCTCGGTGAACGGCACGGCGGGGAATCTCGATCCGTGGGCCGCGTGAGCGCCCCAGTCGAGCAGACGCTCCACGAAGAAGGACGGCGAGAGGGACACCACAGCGCAATACTCGCCCGCGCTTCTGATCTCCGCCCAGACCTCGCGGATCCGGGCCAGCCAGGGCGCCGCTTCGAACGCGGCACGGACATGCTCCTCGGTCAGGTCACCCCACAGGTCGTACACCTGCGCCGCGTACTCCGGCGGCCCGATCCGCCCCGCCGCGATCGCCCGGTCCAACGCCACGGTCTCGGCCTCCCGCCCCAACTGGCGGGAAATCTCCACCGGGGCAGTGGTGCCATGCAGCAACGTGCCATCGAGATCGAAGAGATGAAGTCTCGCCATGGCCCGAGGCTAACCGGCCGCCGATGTTTCACGTGAAACACTCCGAGGCTGTCCACAGGCTGTGCATGGCCCACATCATGGCCAAAAGCACGTACGTCTCCCCCGAAACGGCTGGACGCCAGGGGTGCCCGTCGGCCAGCCTGACCTGCGTGCCGACTCCTTCCCTCGCCGCTCTGCCCATCCGCCGTCTGACGCTTCGCGATCTCACCGCCTGCGCCGACTTGTCCGAGGACCGGGGGTGGCCACGCGAGGAACACAAGTGGAGCTTCCTCCTCACGGCCGGAAAGGGCTTCGGCATCGACGACCCACAGGGCGGTCTCGTCGCCGCATGTGTCGTCACGGAGTACGGCACATGGGGCCGTCCGGACCTCGGCGCGATCGGCATGGTCCTGGTCGCCGAACGCCATGCCCGTCAGGGCGTGGGGCGCCGCTTGATGCGTCACGTCGTGTCGAGCATGGAGCCCACTCCGCTGACTCTGCACGCCACGCCGTACGGCCGTCCCCTGTACGAGGAACTGGGCTTCAAGGTGACCGGCCGGGCGGAGATGCTGACGGGCCACTTCACCCCTGGCGGGCCGGAATCCGGCGTGCTCACCCGCGCCGCCACCGCGGAGGACCTCCCCTCGATCCTGCGTCTGGACGAGGAGGTGTTCGGCACCGACCGCACCCCTCTCATCACCCGGCTGCCGGCTTTCGCCGACCAGCTGCGGGTGGCCGAGGAGGACGGCCGGATCATCGGCTACACGGCCGCATGGCCGAACATGGACACCCATGTCGTCGGCCCACTGATCGCCCGGGACACGGAGACCGCCAAGGCCCTCATCGCCTCGCTGGCGGCCCATACGGACCGCCCGCTGCGCACCGACATCGACGTACGTCATGAGGAACTGCTGGCCTGGGCGAAGGCACGAGGGCTGGCCTCCGTGGCGTTCAACTCCGTGATGACGTACGGCATCCCCGATCTTCCGGGGGACTGGACCCGGCGGTTCGCCCCGCTGACGGTGGCGGCGGGCTGAGGTTCCCCCGCCGAAGTAAGCCGAAGTAAGCCGGACGCCGGCCCCGCCGCCGATGTGGCGGGGCCGGCGTCCGTCCATCCGGGACAGAGCCTGCGGCCATGTGATCAGGCGAGCGCCCGCACAGCCGCCGTGGCAAAGCCGTGGTCCTGCTCTGGCGCACCGCCGCCTACGCCGATGGCGCCGATCAGCCGGCCGTCCCGCTGCACCGGCACACCCCCGGCGATGAACAGCAGGGGACGGTCGAGGGCCGTGGGCAGGGTGTGGAAGAGGCCGCCCGGCTGGACGGCGTCGCCCAGGTCGGCGGTGGGCGTGTTCAGCTGAAGCGCGGTGTAGGCCTTACGGGTGCTGGTCTCGCCGGAGATCAGCACGGCCCGGTCGTCCCGGCGGAAGGCGAGCAGATGGCCACCGGCGTCCAGGACGGAGACGCTGACGGTCACTCCGGCCTCCTCGGCCGCGCGGCGGGCCGTGGCGACCAGCAGTTCGGCGTCCTCGATGGACAGCGGGGCGACAGCGGTGGTGCTCATGGAGCGATTCTCCTTGGGTGTTGCGAAGGTCACTGGCGTGGTGGGGACTTGAGGCTGGGATCGCTGAGGCCGTGGTCCGAGGCGCTCAGTGGTGGACCGGGGCCTGCTGCCCCGCGGGCGTCCCGGAGGCGATCACTGTGCTCCGTGTGCCGTCGCGGCGCTCCATGGCCGAGGACAGGACGGCGAGGACCAGGGCGGCCGCGGCAAGAGCGGCACCGACCCAGTTGGGGGCCGTGTAGCCGTAACCGGCCCCGATCACGAGGCCGCCGAGCCAGGCGGACAGAGCGTTGCCCAGGTTGAAGGCGCCGATGTTCACGGCCGACGCGAGCGTCGGTGCGCCGTGTGCCTGGTCGAGGACGCGCTTCTGCAGCGGCGGGACCGTGGCGAACCCGAGGGCGCCGATCAGGGCGATGGTCACCGCCGCCGCGATCTTGTTGTGAGCGGTGAGTGTGAAAAGGGCCAGGACGACCGCCAGGGCGCCCAGGGAGACGTACAGCATCGGCATCAGGGCGCGGTCGGCGAACTTCCCGCCGACGAGGTTGCCACCGACCATGCCGAGGCCGAACAGGACCAGCAGCCAGGTCACCGAGCCGTCGGCGAAGCCCGTGATGTGGGTCATCATCGGCGCGATGTAGGTGATGGCCGCGAAGACACCGCCGAAGCCGAGGACGGTCATCGCCATGGCGAGCAGGACCTGGGCGTTCTTGAAGGCGGCCAGTTCATGCCGCAGGTGCACACCCTCCGCCTTCGGCAGCTCGGGCACCAGCTTCGCGATGCCGGCCAGGCCGACGACCCCGAGCGCGGCGACGATGCCGAAGGTGACGCGCCAGCCGACGTGCTGGCCGACGAGCGTGCCCAGCGGAACGCCGACGACATTGGCGACGGTCAGGCCGGTGAACATCATGGCGATGGCGCCTGCCTTCTTCTGGGGCGCCACCAGCTCGGCCGCGACGACCGAACCGATGCCGAAGAAGGCACCGTGGGCGAGTGAGGCGATCACGCGCCCGATCAGCATGACCGCGAAGGCCGGCGCCACCGCCGAAAGCAGGTTTCCGGCGATGAAGAGGCCCATGAGCAGCATCAGCATCCGCTTGCGGGCGACCTTGGTGCCGAGCACGGTCATCAGCGGGGCGCCGGCGACCACGCCGAGCGCGTAGCCGGTCACGAGCAGGCCCGCCGTGGGGATGGAGACCCCGAAGTCGCCCGCGACCTCGGGCAGGAGTCCCATGATCACGAACTCGGTCGTTCCGATTCCGAAGGCCCCGATCGCGAGGGCCAGAAGCGCGAGAGGCATGAGGGGTGAACCTTCCCAACGATTGCAGGAGCGCTTTGCGTGCGTCCACAATAGTTGCAGACGCGGGCTAAAGGCAATCACGGGCTATTGCGATGCTGCTCTATCCTTGAGGCCAGCCGCTCCGGGACGGAGGAAAACGCCAATGACAGCGACGGACCCCGCACTCACTGCTCTCGCCCAGGGCTGGTGCGCCCTCTCTGCGCTGCACGGAAGGATCGAGGCGCACATCGAGCGCGCCCTGCAGACGAAGCACGATCTGAGCGTGCGCGAGTACTCCCTGCTGGACGTGCTGAGCCGACAGCACGACGGCGAGGGCGGCCATCTGCAGATGAAGCAGGTCGCCGACGCGGTCGTACTCAGCCAGAGCGCCACCACCCGTCTGGTGACCCGGCTGGAGGACCGCGGTCTGCTGGAGCGCTACCTGTGCCCCACCGACCGGCGTGGCATCTACACCAACGTCACCGAGGTGGGCCTGCGCCTGCTGGAAGAGGCCCGGCCCACCAACGACGCCGCCCTGCGCGAGGCCCTGGACGACGCCTCCAGAAACCCCGAACTGGCCCCGCTGGTCAGGGTTGTAGAGACACTCAACGTGCCCGCATAGGGTGCGGGCATGGGAGATCTTGAGATACGCCACGCGACCGCCGACGACCTTCCGGCGATCGTCGCGATGCTCGCCGACGATCCGCTCGGTGCACAGCGCGAGTCACCCCACGACCTGACCCCGTACCGGGCCGCGCTGGAGCGCCTGGCGGCCGATTCGAACCAGCACCTGGTCGTCGCAGCACGCGAAGACCGCGTGATCGGCACCCTCCAGCTCACGATCATCCCCGGCCTCTCCCACAAGGGGGCGACCCGCGCGCTCATCGAGGCTGTGCGCATCCACGCCGACGAGCGGGGCAGCGGGCTGGGCAGCCTGCTGATCCAGTGGGCGATCGACACGTCCCGGCAGCTCGGGTGTGTGATGGTGCAGCTGACGTCCGACAAGACGCGCACCGACGCCCACCGCTTCTACGCAAGGCTGGGCTTCAACGCCTCCCACGAGGGCTTCAAGCTGAAGCTCTGAGGGCAGCGACGACGGAAGCAGGCTGGGGTGTGTTTCACGTGAAACACACCCCAGCCGTCTCGGACCTAGCCGATACCCCGCCACCCGTCGGGGTCCACTCCGCCGGGTACCGGCGCCTCCGTGTCGTAGGGCTGCCGCGTGAACACGAACGACCCGAGGTCGAGGTGGCTCACGGTCCCGTCCGGGCGCTGTACGGGCCGCAGCAGTTCGCCGGCGTAGTAACCCTCCAGGCCCGTCCAGGTGCCGTCACCGTTCGAACGGAAGCGGGCTCGCCGGCCGTTGCCGGTCAGCGGGCCCAGGGCGAGCAGGCCGTCGGCAGTCACCCGCAGGCCGTAGGCATGGGTCCCCCAGTACCACTGCCCCGCAAGCTCCAGAACCGCCGGGGCAACCTCGCGCAGCGGCCGCCAGGGCTCGGGGATCCGCGGTTCCGCCTCGGCCACGATACGGACAAGGTCGGCGCCCACCACTCCCACCAGCGGCCCGCTCGTACAGTTCGCGAGCACCACCGCGGCCACGTCGTCCTCCACGCTGATGACAAGGTTCGCAAGGAAGCCCGGGAGTGAGCCGGAGTGGCCGACGAGGAGCCGGCCGTCGCGGCGCTGGAGCTGCATGCCGAGGCCGTACGAGACCCCGTCCAGCACGTCCGCCGCCTCGGCGGGCGCCACCGGGGTCCGCATCTCGCGAACCGACTCCGCGCTCAGGACACGGTCGTCCCCCGCTGCCAGAAACGCGGCGAACCGCGCGAGGTCCCCTGTGGTCGACCACAGCTGCCCGGCGGGCGCCATCAGGCCCAGGTCCTCCAGCGGCTCGGGCAGCAGCGCGTCCGCCCAGGGGTGCACGGCCCAGCCGCCCGCATGCGGGGACTGCGGCTGTGCGCTCGTACGGTGCAGCGCGAGCGGTCCGAGGATCTCGCTGCGCAGCACCTCCTCCCAGGGGGCGCCGCGCAGCTTCTCCACCAGTGCGCCCAGCACGGTGTAACCGGGGTTGGAGTAGTGGTGCCGGCGGCCGACAGGATGCAGCAGGGGGCGCTCGCCGAGCACATCGTTCAGCTCGGGGCGCAGGGAGCCGGGGGTCCTCTCCCACCAGGGTGCGGGCGACTCGGCGGCCAACCCGGCCGTGTGCGCAAGCAGTTCGGCGATCGTCGCCTCGCCGGCCCCGGTGTCCGGCAGATGCTTCTCCAGCGGATCGCCCAGATCGAGCAGGCCCTCGTCCCGCAGCCGCATCACCAACACGGCGGTGAACGTCTTGGTGATGGACCCGATCCGGTACTGCACAGTCTCGTCCGGACCATGCCCGTCCACCGACGTCCGCGCCCCGTGCCACACCGCTCGTCCGCCCCGTACAACGGCCGCGACCAGCGACGGCGCTCTCCCCTCGGTCTGCGCGACAGCGATGCGGTGCAGCAGAGCACGTCGGGTGGCAGGGAGCAGGTCTTCCTGAGATGTCGTCATGGGCCCAGTCCATCCGGTCGGACCTGCGGGCGTCGAATCCATTACCCGTCTTCCCTCTCCCCGACCACCGCATCCGGCCCACGAACACGCCCTCCAATACGAGGCCGTACCGCACGCTGCTCTGCCGACGGTGAAGACCGGCCCCGCCCGGGCTCGCCCATCACGACGGTCCAGTCTCATGGCGACGGTCACCACGCGTACGGTCGAATACCCGGCCGACGGCCTGACGATGATCTGGCACCTCACGCTCCCCGCCGGTGCCGACCGCCGGCCCGCAGTCCTGGTCGGGCCCGAGGGGCTGGGGCTCAGCGCCATCGAGCGCCGCCAAGCCGATGCCCTGGCCGAACGGGGATACGTGGCGCCGGGCTTCGACTCCACGGCGGGCGCTACTGGGGCGACCCTGAGCAGATGCCGGCCCGTTGCAGCGGCGCGGGCCCGCAGCGCCTGAGCCCCGGTGGTGGGTGCAGGAGCGGCGGGCCGACCGGGCGAGGCGGCGCGCATCCCTCGCCCCGTGTGGGCCGGGGTCGGTTCCGAGGACTCGATCATGCCCGCTGCGCCCCGGCGTCGGCTATCACCCGCAGCACGCGCAGCGAGCCTGGCGCGACATCGTCGACCTGCTCGTCGAGTGCGTGCCCGTGACGGATGTGAGCAGAGCATCAGGACTGCCATCGGCATGCCACGACAGCGGAGAAGATGACACGGAGCCTGAGCACCTACGTGCCCCAGGATCAGGTCTGGGCCATGTCCACGAAGCGGGAGTAGTGGCCCTGGAAGGCGACCGTGATCGTGGCCGTCGGGCCGTTTCGGTGCTTGGCCACGATCAGGTCGGCCTCGCCCGCGCGCGGGGACTCCTTCTCGTAGGCGTCCTCGCGGTGCAGCAGGATGACCATGTCGGCGTCCTGCTCGATGGAGCCGGACTCACGCAGGTCGGAGACCATCGGCTTCTTGTCGGTGCGCTGCTCCGGACCACGGTTCAGCTGGGACAGCGCGATGACCGGGATCTCCAGCTCCTTGGCGAGCAACTTGAGGTTACGGGACATGTCCGAGACCTCCTGCTGACGGCTCTCGGCGCGCTTGGAACCGCCGGACTGCATCAGCTGGAGGTAGTCGATGACGACCAGCTTCAGGTCGTTGCGCTGCTTCAGGCGCCGGCACTTGGCGCGGATCTCCATCATCGACAGGTTCGGGGAGTCGTCGATGTAGAGGGGTGCCGCCGAGACGTCCGGCATGCGCCGGGCCAGGCGCGTCCAGTCCTCGTCGGTCATCGTGCCGGACCGCATGTGGTGCAGCGCGACGCGGGCCTCGGCGGACAGCAGACGCATCGCGATCTCGTTGCGGCCCATTTCGAGCGAAAAGATGACGCTGGGCAGGTTGTGCTTGATCGAGGCGGCCCGCGCGAAGTCCAGCGCGAGCGTCGACTTACCCATGGCGGGACGGGCCGCGATGACGATCATCTGGCCCGGATGCAGGCCGTTCGTCAGCGAGTCGAAGTCAGTGAACCCGGTCGGCACACCGGTCATCTCGCCGCTCCGCGAGCCGATCGCCTCGATCTCGTCGAGAGCGCCCTCCATGATGTCGCCGAGCGGCAGATAGTCCTCGCTGGTGCGCTGCTCGGTGACGGCATAGATCTCGGCCTGGGCGCGGTTGACGATCTCATCGACGTCGTCGTCGGCCGCGTATCCCATCTGCGTGATACGAGTGCCGGCCTCGACCAGGCGGCGCAGGACGGCACGCTCGTGAACGATCTCCGCGTAGTACTCGGCGTTCGCCGCCGTCGGCACCGTCTGGACCAGGGTGTGCAGGTACGACGCGCCGCCGACCTTGTTGATCTCGCCACGCTTGGTGAGTTCGGCAGCGATGGTGATCGGGTCGGCCGGCTCACCCTTGGCGTAGACGTCCAGGATCGCCTGGTAGATCGTCTCGTGCGCGGGCTTGTAGAAGTCGTGGCCCTTGAGGATCTCAACGACGTCGGCGATGGCGTCCTTGGACAGCAGCATGCCGCCCAGCACCGACTGCTCGGCGTCCAGGTCCTGCGGCGGCACCCGCTCGAAGGAGGATCCGCCGCCGTCCCAGTCGCCGTTCTCCCGGCCCCGGTCGTGCTGTTCGCCACGACCCCGGCCGCCGTCGCCGCGCCGACGGGAGGCGGGCAGACGATCACTGGGTCCGCTGTCGGCCCACGGATCGTCCAAGGGCTCGGAAATGCTCACCGAGCCACCTCCTCCCGTCCGCACGGCGGACCTCGCCGTGCCCTCTGTTGTACGGCACGACACTGACAAATGAGAGGCCCACCTCCGGTTCGGACGCGTCGGATTTATGACGCTTCCAAGGCCGCGGAAAGGACACTCCCCGGGCCGAGGAAAGGAGCGGGCGCCGGTCCACGGTAGGCCCGTCGGCACCGTCAGCCAATCTGGTTATCCACAGGCCATGTGGACGACGGCCCCGATGCTGTGGAGAACTCACCGAAACCTGTGCACGACCCGGTGGACAGCCTTGTGAACAAGCCCTCCATCCCACCCGGCAGGCGACTCTGACCTGCACATTTACCGTCCACCGGCTGTGCAGAAGAAAAACTTCCCCGGTCGGACCAAGATCGCTTCGAACGCCACACGAAGGGACACGCTCCGCGAGGGCAAGTAAGGGACAGTCGCCATTTGCAGCACTTACCTGTGGACGATTAGATTAGTGCTCATGACACAGGCTCCCGCGATACCCAGGGCCACCCGCCGGCGGCACGACCGAGAGATCGTCGCGCTGGCCGTCCCGGCCTTCGGCGCACTCGTCGCCGAGCCTCTCTTCGTCATGGCCGACAGTGCGATCGTCGGCCATCTCGGTACCGCTCAGCTCGCCGGTCTCGCCGTCGCCTCCGCCCTCCTCACCACCGCTGTGAGCGTCTTCGTCTTCCTCGCCTACGCGACCACGGCCGCCGTGGCCCGGCGGGTCGGCGCGGGAGATCTACGGGCGGCCATCCGCCAAGGCATGGACGGCATCTGGCTGGCGCTCCTGCTCGGCACCGGCGTCATTGCGGTGGTCCTTCCCCTGGCCCCCGGCATCGTGGACCTTCTCGGCGCCTCCACGACTGCGGCTCCGTACGCCACGACGTATCTGCGCATCTCCTCGCTGGGCATCCCGGCCATGCTCATCGTCCTTGCCGCCACGGGAGTGCTCCGCGGACTGCAGGACACCAGGACCCCGCTGTACGTCGCCATCGCGGGCTTCGTCGCCAACGGGGCCCTGAACGCGGGGCTCGTCTACGGCGCCGGCCTCGGCATCGCCGGTTCGGCCTGGGGAACCGTCATCGCCCAGCTCGGCATGGCGGTCGTCTATCTGACCGTCGTCGTCCGCGGGGCTCGCCGGCACGGCACCTCCCTGCGCCCGGACTCCGCCGGGATCCGGGCCTCGGCCCAGGCAGGCGTTCCCCTCCTGGTCCGCACCCTGTCCCTCCGGGCGATCCTCATGATCGCCACGGCGGTCGCGGCACATCTGGGTGACGCCGAGATCGCCGCGCATCAGATCGTCCTGTCCCTGTGGAGTCTGCTGGCCTTCGCCCTCGACGCGATAGCGATCGCTGGGCAGGCGATCATCGGCCGCTATCTCGGCGCGGACGACCCCCAGGGTGCACGTGAGGCGTGCCGCCGCATGGTGCAGTGGGGCATCGCCACCGGTGTCGTACTGGGTCTGCTCGTGGTGTCCGCCCGCCCGCTCTTCCTTCCGCTGTTCACCAGCGACTCCGTGGTCAAGGACACGGCGCTGCCTGCACTGCTGATGGTGGCGCTGTCGCAGCCCGTCTGCGGGATCGTCTTCGTCCTGGACGGGGTCCTGATGGGTGCGGGCGACGGGCCGTATCTGGCCGGAGCCATGGTCGTCACCCTGGCCGTGTTCGCCCCGGTGGCCCTGCTGGTGCCTACGCTCGGTGGCGGACTCACGGCGCTGTGGGCGGCGATGACGCTCATGATGACGATCCGCATGCTGACCCTGTGGCTGCGGGCCCGCTCGGGCCGCTGGATCGTCACAGGCGCGACCCGCTGAACAGAACAGCGGGGCCACATCACTGCGGTTTCACGTGAAACATCCCGCATCTGCGCGCCGTAATTCCGACACCGCATGCGAAGAGGGGCCGCCCCACAAAGGGCGGCCCCTCTCTCAGCTGTTCAAGCCGAGCGCAGCGTTACGCCGCGACGACCTCGATGTTGACCTTGGCGGCAACCTCGGGGTGCAGACGCACGGACGTCTCGTGGGCGCCCAGGGTCTTGATCGGAGCGGTCAGCTCGATGCGGCGCTTGTCGACCTCGGGGCCACCGGAAGCCTTGATCGCGGACGCGATGTCGGCCGGGGTGACGGAACCGAAGAGACGGCCGGAGTCGCCGGAGCGGACGGCCAGGCGGACCTTGACGCCCTCAAGCTGGGCCTTGACCTGGTTGGCCTGCTCGATCGTCTGGATCTCGTGGATCTTGCGGGCGCGGCGGATCTGCTCGACGTCCTTCTCGCCACCCTTGGTCCAACGGATCGCGAAGTTCCGCGGGATCAGGTAGTTGCGAGCGTAACCGTCCTTGACGTCGACGACGTCGCCCGCGGCACCGAGGCCGGAGACCTCGTGGGTGAGGATGATCTTCATGAGTCGGTCACCCTTCCCTTAGCGCGCGGTGGACGTGTAGGGCAGCAGCGCCATCTCACGGCTGTTCTTCACGGCCGTGGCGACGTCACGCTGGTGCTGCGTGCAGTTGCCGGTCACGCGGCGGGCACGGATC
Organism: Streptomyces camelliae; assembly: GCF_027625935.1. NCBI lineage: Bacteria > Bacillati > Actinomycetota > Actinomycetes > Kitasatosporales > Streptomycetaceae > Streptomyces > Streptomyces camelliae. The sequence goes on along the minus strand of NZ_CP115300.1, from coordinate 4,682,041 downwards.
TTGCCGCGGTCGGAAATGAACTTCCGCAGCATGTTCGTGTCCTTGTAGTCCACGTACGTGACCTTGTCCTTGCAGAAAGCGCAGACCTTCTTCTTCGGCTTGCGCACAGGCGGCTTCGCCATGATGTTTCTCCTGTGTGATCAAGAAGTGTGGATGCGAGCCCTTAGAAGGGGGGCTCGTCCGAGTAGCCGCCACCGCCGCCGGAGCCGCCGCCCCAGCCGCCGCCACCCTGGTTGCCACCGGCGGGAGCGCCGGTCGCCCACGGGTCGTCGGCCGGAGCGCCGCCGCCCTGCTGGCCGCCACCGGGGCCACCGCCCCAGCCGCCGCCACCCTGGCCGCCACCGCCGCCGTAACCGCCCTGGCCGCCGCGACCGCCACCGGCGGCGGTCTTGGTGACCTTGGCCGTGGCGTTGCGCAGGCTGGGGCCGACTTCCTCGACGTCCAGCTCGTAGACCGTGCGCTTGACGCCGTCACGGTCCTCGTAGGACCGCTGCTTCAGCCGGCCCTGCACGATCACGCGCATGCCTCGCTGGAGCGACTCGGCGACGTTCTCCGCCGCCTGCCGCCAGACCGAGCAGGTCAGGAAGAGGCTCTCGCCGTCCTTCCACTCGTTCGTCTGGCGGTCGAAGGTGCGGGGAGTGGACGCGACGCGGAACTTCGCGACCGCCGCACCGGACGGGGTGAAGCGCAGCTCGGGGTCGTCGACAAGATTGCCGATGACCGTGATGACGGTCTCGCCTGCCATGGGGGAACCTCTCGGCGGGTTTGCTGCTCTGGCTGCTTGCTTGCTACTCGAATCCCGAGATCAGCTGAGCGGAAGGGCTCAGTGGGTCTCGGGGCGGAGGACCTTGGTCCGGAGGACCGACTCGTTCAGGTTCATCTGGCGGTCGAGCTCCTTGACGACCGCAGGCTCGGCCTGCAGGTCGATGACCGAGTAGATGCCCTCGGGCTTCTTCTTGATCTCGTACGAGAGACGACGACGGCCCCAGGTGTCGACCTTCTCCACCTTGCCGTTGCCCTCACGGACGACGGAGAGGAAGTTCTCGATCAGGGGGGCGACAGCGCGCTCCTCCAGATCGGGGTCGAGGATGACCATCACCTCGTAGTGACGCATGTGGAACCCACCTCCTTTGGACTCAGCGGCCACGGTCGTTCCGTGGCAGGAGGGTTGTGATGCGTACGCAACGGTATCGGCCACCACCGACAATCGGGGGCCGTCGCGGGCTCCCGCAGGGTGACCTGGGCAGGGGTGAGCAGACACCGGTGCAGACGGTACAGACTACCCGCACACCCGCTTCCGGTTGAAATCCGGCGGGGAAGGCCGTCACTCTGTACACGTCGGGTGTGTACGGCGCTACTATGCGCCGCCTTCCGCAGGAGGTGCCCATGGCACAGGCAATGCATCCCACCGTCGCCGGTTCCCTCTTCGCCACGGACGGCAAGACCCGTCCGCTGCAGGACGCGCTGATGGCGATCACGCTCGTCCTCGGCCTGCTGTCCTTCATCACGTCCTTCTTCCACGGTCTCCACCTGCTGACCTCGTGGACGGGCCTGGTGGGACTGGGCGTCGGCATCTACGGACAGTGGATCTCGGTGACGACACGCGAGCGCTTCGGTCTGATCCTGGGGCTCGGCGCCGCGGGGGTCGGTTTCCTGATCGGCATGGCACACGGCGGACTTTTCGGCGGACTCATCGGCAGCTGAGCGACGAACGGCGCCCGTCGGACGCCGTTTCGAACCCCCCGGACCGTCCCGGTCGCCCATCCGGCCGGGATTAAGGCCCGTATGCCCAGTCGGGGCGCGCGCACGGCGCAGTAGGCTTCGGCGCGAGAGCCGGAGCCCCTGTACCCATGGGGACACACCAGCCCGAGGAGCGCCCCGAATGAGCCTGACCCTGAGGACCATCAGCCGCGAGCAGCATCTGGCCTACATCCAGAGCCTGCCGGCGGCGAGCCACATGCAGGTCCCGGCCTGGGCCGACGTCAAGGCGGAGTGGCGCTCGGAGAACCTCGGCTGGTTCGACGAGCGCACCGGCGAAATGGTCGGCGCGGGCCTGGTCCTCTACCGCCAGCTGCCCAAGATCAAGCGCTACCTCGCCTACCTCCCCGAGGGTCCGGTCATCAACTGGTTCGCGCCAAATCTGGACGACTGGATCCAGCCGATGCTGGCGCACCTGAAGCAGCAGGGCGCGTTCTCGGTGAAGATGGGCCCGCCGGTGATCATCCGCCGCTGGAGCGCGGAGACCATCAAGAAGGGCATCCAGGACCAGGACGTCAAGCGGCTGCGTGACATGGAGGCCGACTTCATCGAGCCGCGCGCCTTCGAGGTGGCCGACAAGCTGCGCCGTATGGGCTGGCAGCAGGGCGAGGACGGCGGCGCCGGCTTCGGCGACGTGCAGCCTCGCTATGTCTTCCAGGTGCCGCTGGCGAACCGCTCCCTGGAAGAGGTCCACAAGAACTTCAACCAGCTGTGGCGCCGCAACATCAAGAAGGCCGAGAAGGCCGGTGTCGAGGTCGTCCAGGGCGGCTACCAGGACCTGGCCGAGTGGCAGCGGCTGTACGAGATCACGGCTGTGCGTGACCACTTCCGACCGCGCCCGTTGTCGTACTTCCAGCGCATGTGGACGGCCCTCAACACCGAGGACCCCAACCGGATGCGGCTGTACTTCGCCCGGCACAACGGCGTGAACCTGTCCGCCGCGACGATGCTGATCGTCGGCGGGCACGTCTGGTACTCCTACGGCGCCTCGGACAACATCGGCCGTGAGGTCCGGCCCTCCAACGCGATGCAGTGGACGATGCTGCGCGACGCCTACGCGCTCGGTGCCACCGTCTACGACCTGCGTGGCATCTCCGACTCGCTGGACGAGACGGACCACCTGTTCGGCCTGATCCAGTTCAAGGTCGGCACGGGCGGCCAGGCCGCCGAGTACCTCGGCGAGTGGGACTTCCCGCTGAACAAGCTGCTCCACAAGGCGCTCGACATCTACATGTCGCGCCGTTGAGCCGTGGGCGTTTGATTCCATAGCCTTCACAGCTCTGACACCCCCGCTGCACCGCAGTCACGAGAAAGGTCCCGGGTCCGGCCATGGCGCTCACGCTCTACGTCGACACCGCGCGCTGGCGTGCGCACCACAAGCACGTGCAGGAGCAGTTCCCGGGACTCGTCCCGGTCTGCAAGGGCAACGGCTACGGCTTCGGGCACGAGCGCCTGTCGGAGGAGGCCACGCGGCTGGGCGCGGACCTGCTCGCTGTCGGCACGACCTACGAGGCCGCGCGCATCAAGGACTTCTTCAGCGGTGACCTGCTGGTGCTGACGCCGTACCGGCGCGGTGAGGAGCCCGTACCGCTGCCCGACCGGGTGGTGCGCTCGGTGTCGTCGGTGGACGGCGTGTACGGCCTCGTCGGCGCCCGTGTCGTCATCGAGGTGATGTCCTCGATGAAGCGGCACGGCATCAGCGAGCAGGACCTGCCCCAGCTGCACCAGGCCATAGAGAACGTCCGGCTGGAAGGATTCGCCATCCATCTGCCGCTGGACCGCACCGACGGCTCGGACGCCGTCGAGGAGGTCATCGGCTGGATGGACCGGCTGCGCGCGGCCCGGCTGCCGCTGCACACGATGTTCGTCAGCCATCTCAAGGCGGACGATCTCATCCGGCTCCAGCAGCAGTTCCCGCAGACCCGGTTCCGCGCCCGCATCGGCACGCGGCTGTGGCTGGGGGACCACGAGGCCACCGAGTACCGCGGTGCCGTCCTGGACGTCACGCGCGTGGCGAAGGGCGACCGGTTCGGCTACCGGCAGCAGAAGGCGGCCTCGGACGGCTACCTGGTGGTCGTGGCGGGCGGAACGTCGCACGGGGTGGGCCTGGAGGCCCCGAAGGCCCTGCACGGCGTCATGCCGCGTGCCAAGGGCGTCGCACGGGCCGGCCTCGCCACGGTCAACCGGAACCTTTCTCCGTTCGTCTGGGGCGGCAAGCAGCGCTGGTTCGCCGAGCCGCCGCACATGCAGGTGTCGATCCTCTTCGTGCCCTCGGACGCCCCGGAGCCGAAGGTCGGCGACGAGCTGGTGGCCCATCTGCGGCACACCACGACCCAGTTCGACCGCATCGTGGACCGCTGAGCCCGGTCCAGGACGCCCACGCCCCTTTCAGAGGGAGCGTCAAGACAGCGAGAAGGCCGTACCCGGATGCTCCGGGTACGGCCTTCTTCATGGGCTCCTGAAAGGCCGTTCGCTCAGAGCGAACGGTCCTCGGGAGAGGGCGGCAGCGGCCTGCCCCAGTCCACCTGTGGCCCCTCGAAGTGGGCGGCGTGGCGCGGCTGGTAGGCCGCCGCACCGAGCACGAAGACGTCCTCCGCTCCGTCGAGCACCCCGCCCGAGGGGTCGTCGTCGCCGGAGCGGCGCACCACGTCCCGCTCCGGCATGAGGATGTCGCGTACGACGACGGCGCACAGGTACAGCGTGCCCGCCAGGTGCAGCACAATCGCCCAGTGGTAGCCCTGCGTCGGCAGCCCCTTGTGGGCGTCCCCGCTGGTCGTGTACGCGAGGTACATCCAGATACCCAGGAAGTACGCCACCTCGCACGCCTGCCAGATCAGGAAGTCGCGCCACTTGGGCCGGGCGAGGACCGCGAGCGGCACCAGCCACAGGACGTACTGCGGGGAGTAGACCTTGTTGGTGACGATGAAGGCCGCCACCACCAGGAAGGCCAGCTGTGCGAAGCGCGGCCGGCGCGGGGCGGTGAACGTCAGCGCGGCGATGCCGAGGCAGCACAGCAGGACCAGCACTGTGGCGGCGGTGTTCACGAAGCCGGTGGAGGGCGGGTTGGTGGTGTTCTGCGCCCAGATCAGCCAGAAGGAGCCGAAGTCGACGCCCCGTTCCTGGCTGAACGTGTAGAACTTCGCCCAGCCGTGGAAGGCGAACAGCATCACCGGCAGGTTCACCACGACCCAGGCGATCACTGTGCTGAGCGTGGCCTGGACGAACTCCCGCCACTTGCCGGCCCGCCAGCACAGCACGAACAGGGGGCCGAGCAGGAAGACGGGGTAGAGCTTGGCGGCCGTGGCCAGGCCCAGGAGGACACCGAAGGCCACGGGGCGGCACCGGGACCACATCAGCATGGCGGCGGCCGTGAGCGCCACCGCCAGCAGGTCCCAGTTGACGGTCGCGGTCAGCAGCAAAGCCGGCGACAGGGCGACGAGGAGGCCGTCCCAGGGACGCCGGCGCTGGGTGCGGGCCACGCAGACGGCGATGACGACCGCGCACACCAGCAGCATTCCGGCGTTGACGAACCAGTACCACTGCTCCTGGTGCTGGATGGTGCCGCTGTGCGGGGTCAGCCAGGAGGCCACCTCCATGAACACACCGGTCAGTACCGGGTATTCGAGGTACCCCATGCCACCGGACATGTCGTCCGGAAGCCTGTCGAAGTACGGCACGAGGTGATCGGCGAACCCACGCCCCTGGTAAAGGTGCGGGATGTCCGAATAGCAGGCCTTCGTGTACTGGGAGCTCGCGCCGAAGAACCAGGCGCTGTTGTAGCAGGGCGCCTTCTGGACCATGCCGAGGGCGAACATGCCGATCGCCACGAGCACGACGACCCGTACGGGTGTCCACCAGGACATACCGAGCAGGGCACGCCGTCCGATGGGGCCGCCGATCAGCTCACTGCCGGCCGCGGCGATCTTGTCCTCCCTGGTCGGCTGCACCGGTTCTGCCGCGGCGGGCCGCACGGGCTCGGGCTCGTGCACGCTCGCGGGCGTCATCTCTGCACTGGGCATGGGGCACATCCTGCCGTACGTGCCTAAGAAAATGCCGAGGGCCGCCACACCCCGTGGGGTGCGGCGGCCCTTGTTTCACGTGAAACACCCGCAGTGGGCTAAAGGGACGCCAACCGGGCGGGCTCAGCTGCTAACCGCCGGTCTGGCCCGCGAAGATACCTCCGTTGCCGTTGCCTCGGGTGCCGCCGCTGCCGGTCGTGTCCGTCGCAGTGGGCGTCGGAGAGGTTCCTCCGGTGGTGCCACCCGTATTCGTGCCACCGTTGGTGTTGCCGCCGTTGCCGTTGCAGGGGTTGCCCCAGTTCCACTGGCAGGTGTCACTCGCCGACGGTGAGGGGGACGGGGACGCCGCACTGGGCGACGGGCTCGGCGACGCGCTCTGCGTCGGGCTCTGGGTGATGCTCGGGGTCGGGGTCGGGGTCGGAGCGCCCGCCTCGTCCTGGACCTTGCCGATGTCCGTGGCCTGCGGGAAGCCCTGGTCGTTGGCGTTCTTCAGCGCGGCCTTCATGTACTCGGTCCACACCGACGTCGGGATGTCACCACCGTGGATCGACGCCACGCCGGCCGTGCCGTTCATGGACAGCAGCTCATGGTCCTTCGGGTTCTCACGGAACATCGCCACCGAGGTGGACAGCTGCTGGGTGTAGCCGACGAACCAGGCCGACTTGTTGCTGTCGGTGGTACCGGTCTTGCCCGCCGCCGTACGGCCCAGGGCCTTGGCGTTCTCACCCGTACCGTTCTGGATCACGTTCTGCAGGACGTCCGTGACGTTGTTCGCCACGTTCTCGTCCATCGCCGGGGTGACCTTCGGCTTGGTGAAGCCCTGCACTTCCTGACCGTCCTTCTTCACGGAGGTCACCGAATACGGGTCCGCGTGCTGGCCGGAGGCGGCGAACGTCGCGTACGCGTCGGCCATACGGATCGCGCTCGGGGTCGAGGTGCCGATGGCGAAGGACGGGTTGAGCGTCGAGAAGCTGTCACCGAGGATTCCGGACGCCTTGGCGACGTCCCGGACCTTCGTCAGTCCCACATCCACACCGAGCTGCACGAACGGCGTGTTGATGGACTGCTCCATCGCCTTGCGGAGGGTGATGTACCCCCACTTGTATTTGCTCTCGTTGTTCTGATAGAAGGGCGAATTGTCCTTATTGAGGTAGTACGATCCATCGGGCTTGAACACCTTGAGGTGGTCGTCGCCGTTGTACTTGCTCAGCGGGGAAAGGCCCTCCGGCTCTGTCTTGTAGGTCCCGTACTGCATGGCCGCAGCGAGGACGAACGGCTTCCACGTCGAACCGACCGGGACACCGGCGGTGTCGGCGTTGTTCGTGAAGTGGCCGTTCTCGTAGCCGTCACCGCCGTAGAGAGCGACGATCGCGCCGTCCTTGGGAACCACCGACGCCGCGCCGAACTGGACGTACTTGTCCAGGTCACGGTGTTTCGGGTCGAGGCGGTCCTTCTGGACCTTCTTCACGGCCGCGGCCAGCGCGTTGACCTTGTCCTTCTGGAAGGTCGTCCTGATCTGGTAGCCGCCCTGGTCGAACTGCGTCTCGGTGATGTCCGAGTGCGCGAGGACGTACTTCTTCGCCGTGTCCACCAGGTAGCTGATCTGGCCCGTCATGCCCTTGGTCGCCTTCCGGCCCTCGGGCATGGGGTACTGCTTGATGGCCTCCTGGTACTGGGCGTCCGTGAGGTGGTGGTCGTTGTGCATCTGCTGGAGGATCCACCCCCAGCGGTCCTGCGAACGCTTCGTGTTGGCCTGCTGGGTCGCCGACTTGTCGAAGTCCGGATTGCCGGCCGGATCGAAGTACGTCGGGCCCTTGAGCAGCGCCGCGAGCACCGCGCACTCGCTCGGCGTGAGGTCCTTCGCGTCCTTGCCGTAGTACGTCTGCGCCGCCGCCTGAATGCCGTAGGCACCCCGGCCGAAGTAGGAGGTGTTCAGGTAGCCCTGCAGGATCTGCTGCTTCTTGAGCTTCGTCCCCACCTTGATGGAGATGAACATCTCCTTGAACTTACGGGTGACGGTCTGTTCCTGGCTGAGGTACGTGTTCTTCACGAACTGCTGGGTGATCGTCGAACCGCCCTGAGTCTGACCGCCCCGCGCCATGTTGACCACGGCACGCAGAAGCCCCTGGGGGTCGACACCCGAGTCCTGGTAGAAGCTCTTGTTCTCGGCCGAGATCACGGCCCACTGCATCGCCGCGGGGATCTGGTCGATGCCGATGTTCTGCCGGTTGACGCCGGTGCCCGTGGCCACCATCTGTGTGCCGTCGGACCAGTAATAGACGTTGTTCTGCGACTTGGCCGCGTCGTTCTCGTTGGGGATCGAGACCATCGCGTAACCGATGCCCGCCACCGCCACCAGGCTTCCGATGAAGCCGATGAACATGCCTGTCACGAGCTTCCAGGACGGCATCCAGCGACGCCAGCCGTACTTCCCGTACCGGGGATAGTCGATGAATCTCTTCTTGCCGGGTGCGGTCGTCGCGCGGCCCCTGCCGCGCCCGGGGCCGCCGGGACCGCCCGGACCGCCACGCCGGGCCCCTGAGCCCATGTTGTCGCCGCCCCTGCGGCGGCCGCCTCTCTGCGCCGCCCGGCGGGCCTCGGCACGGCTGCCGTAGGGACGCTCCTCACCTCCCGGAGCACTGTCCGACCCATAGGAACTGGACCCATAGGAGTCGGAAGAAGATCCGGTGGCGCCACGCGGCGCCGCACGGCGGCCGGAGGACGAGCCGGACTGGCCACGTCGGGCCGCGGCACGTCCGCCTCCCTGCGGCTGCGGCGGTTTGCGACGGTGCTCGCTCATCGAACGATTACTCCTCGGGCAGGCGCACCCGTGCGCGCCTGGAACGGCGGCTGGTTTCCGGTCCCCCCGGAGTACGGATGTGGTCGGTCCTGCATTCACCCGTACTGCACCGGGGACGATGACGCTCCCCAGACGTCACTCGGTTCCCGGCGATGTGCATGCCGCACAGACTACGCATCGCCAAAACCCGCCGAGCCCCGAAGTTCACCCCAAAACAGGCAACTTGCATCGTATGAATCGGTGATGTGATCCCGTTCACCGTCGTCCCTCTTGTCGCCTGCGGAAGGCCGTTCTATCGTCGTGATGTATCGAGTCGATACATCAGCGCGAGATAAAGACGCTGAGAGGCACGGCGAGACCCGCGGGAGCGACTGCGGGACCGAGAGGAGGCGACGATGAGCCGACGTTCCGGCATCCTTGAGTTCGCCGTGCTCGGCCTGCTGCGCGAGTCCCCGATGCACGGCTATGAGCTGCGCAAGCGCCTCAACACGTCCCTGGGGGTGTTCCGTGCGTTCAGCTACGGGACCCTGTATCCCTGCCTCAAGACGCTGGTCACGAGCGGCTGGTTGATCGAGGAACCGGGCAACACCCACGAGGACGCCCTCGCCGCTCCGCTCGCCGGGCGCCGCGCCAAGATCGTCTACCGACTGACCGCGGAGGGCAAGGAGCACTTCGAGGAACTGCTCTCGCAGACCGGCCCCGACGCGTACGAGGACGAGCACTTCGCCGCGCGGTTCGCCTTCTTCGGGCAGACGTCGCGCGATGTGCGCATGCGCGTGCTGGAGGGCCGGCGCAGCCGCCTGGAGGAGCGCCTGGAGAAGATGCGTGCCTCGCTGGCACGCACGCGTGAGCGCCTCGACGACTACACACTTGAGCTCCAGCGCCACGGGATGGAGTCCGTGGAGCGCGAAGTGCGCTGGCTGAACGAGCTCATCGAGAGCGAGCGGGCCGGGCGGGACCTGAGGGGTTCCGCGTCCGGGGGGTCCGCTCAACAGGACACCACCACTGGATCGACGGGCGGCCTGCCCCGTACCGGGGAAACCCCCCGGACGGATACGCCCGGCGACACCGCCACGTGAGTCCCAGTCAGGGCCTCACTCGTACACACAGGGAGCAACCGGAATGGGTTCGGTTCGCGTAGCCATCGTCGGCGTGGGCAACTGCGCCGCGTCGCTGGTGCAGGGAGTCGAGTACTACAAGGACGCCGACCCGGCGTCCAAGGTCCCCGGCCTGATGCACGTGCAGTTCGGTGACTACCACGTGCGCGACATCGAGTTCGTCGCCGCGTTCGACGTCGACGCCAAGAAGGTCGGCCTCGATCTCGCGGACGCGATCGGCGCCTCCGAGAACAACACCATCAAGATCTGCGACGTGCCCAGCACCGGTGTCACGGTCCAGCGCGGCCACACCCTCGACGGCCTCGGCAAGTACTACCGCCAGACCATCGAGGAGTCGGACGCCGAGCCGGTCGACATCGTCCAGATCCTGAAGGACAAGCAGGTCGACGTCCTGGTCTGCTACCTGCCCGTGGGCTCCGAGGACGCGGCGAAGTTCTACGCCCAGTGCGCCATCGACGCCAAGGTCGCCTTCGTCAACGCCCTCCCGGTCTTCATCGCCGGCACCAAGGAGTGGGCGGACAAGTTCACCGAGGCCGGTGTGCCGATCGTCGGTGACGACATCAAGTCCCAGGTCGGCGCCACCATCACGCACCGCGTCATGGCGAAGCTGTTCGAGGACCGCGGCGTCATCCTGGACCGCACGATGCAGCTGAACGTCGGCGGCAACATGGACTTCAAGAACATGCTGGAGCGCGAGCGCCTGGAGTCCAAGAAGATCTCCAAGACGCAGGCCGTCACCTCCCAGATCCCCGACCGGGACCTCGGCGAGAAGAACGTCCACATCGGCCCGTCCGACTACGTGGCCTGGCTGGACGACCGCAAGTGGGCGTACGTCCGCCTTGAGGGCCGCGCCTTCGGTGACGTCCCGCTGAACCTTGAGTACAAGCTGGAGGTCTGGGACTCCCCGAACTCCGCGGGTGTCATCATCGACGCCCTGCGCGCCGCGAAGATCGCCAAGGACCGCGGCATCGGCGGCCCGATCCTGTCGGCGTCCTCGTACTTCATGAAGTCCCCGCCGGTGCAGTACTTCGACGACGAGGCCCGCGAGAACGTCGAGAAGTTCATCCGCGGCGAGGTCGAGCGCTAAAGCGCCGAAGCGACCGCTCGCACGCAAACGCTCCTGCCAGGGCTGTGAAGGTCCCCGGGTTTCCCGACCCGGGGACCTTCCGCATATGTGAGGCTGGGGCGCATGCCCGTCGTGCGTGACCTGCGCGTCCTGCTCCGTCTTCGGTACTTCCGACGCCTGCTCTGCGTCCGTCTGCTGTCCCAGGGCGCCGATGGCGTCTACCAGGTCGCGCTCGCCGCGTACGTCGTCTTCTCCCCGGAGAAACAGACCACGGCCGCAGCGATCGCCTCGGCGATGGCCGTGCTGCTGCTCCCCTACTCTCTGGTCGGCCCCTTCGCCGGCGTCCTGCTGGACCGTTGGCGGCGCCGGCAGGTCTTCGTCCACGGCAATCTGCTGCGCGCCGCGCTGGCCGCGATCACGGCGGTACTGATGGTCAGCCATGTCCCGGACTGGCTCTTCTACGTCTCCGCCCTGTGCGTCACGGCCGTCAACCGCTTCATCCTCGCCGGCCTGTCCGCGTCCCTGCCCCGCGTGGTCGACGCCGAACGCCTGGTGCTGGCCAACTCTCTGTCCCCAACGGCCGGCACTCTCGCCGCGACCGCCGGCGGCGGCCTGGCCTTCGCCGTACGACTGGTGGCGTCGGGCTCCGCTGCCGCGGTGGTCCTGCTGGGTGCGTTCCTCTATCTCAGCGCGGGCCTGGCCTCCCTGAGCCTGCCACGGGCGCTTCTCGGCCCCGACCGGCAACCGGCACGGCCACGGCTGCGCAGCGCGCTGGCCGAGACGGCACGGGATCTGGTTGCGGCCGTACGGCACCTGGCGGCACCGCGACGCAGGCAAGCGGCCTGGGCGCTGACCGCGATGACGCTGATGCGCTTCTGCTACGGCGCGCTCCTTGTCCTGCTGCTCATGCTGTGCCGGTACGCCCTCTCCAGCAGCCCCGAAGACGGGCTCCGGCTGCTCGGGCTGGCGCTCGCGGTCTCGGGGGCGGGATTCTTCGCCGCGGCCGTGGTCACGCCCGGGGCGGCGGGACGGCTCGGTCCCGGTCGCTGGATCGTGTCATGCTCCGCTGCGGCCGCCGTACTGGAACCCGCTCTCGGCCTCCCCTTCGCCATCGGACCGCTCCTGGTCGCGGCCTTCGTACTGGGCCTGATCACCCAGGGCGCCAAGATCGCCACCGACACGATCGTCCAGGCTTCCGTCGACGACGCCTTCCGCGGCCGGATCTTCTCCGTGTACGACGTGCTCTTCAACGTGGCATTCGTCGGCGCAGCGGGAGTGGCCGCCCTGATGCTTCCACCGGACGGCCGCTCGGCGCTTCTGGTGATCCTGGTCGCCCTGATCTATGGCGGGGTCGCCGCGGCCTTGGCGCGATGTTTCACGTGAAACAGCCGACCCGACCGCGCGGCACCGATGGGCGATGTTTCACGTGAAACATCGCCGTCCCGCTTCGGCAGAGATCAGCTCTGCTCGGCCCACCATTCCTTGAGCGCCGCCACCGCCGCTTCGTGCTCCATCGGCCCGTTGTCCAGACGCAGCTCCAGCATGTGCTTGTACGCCTTCCCGACGGCGGGGCCGGGGCCGACGCCCAGGATCTCCATGATCTGGTTGCCGTCCAGGTCCGGGCGGATCGCGTCCAGCTCCTCCTGCTTCTGGAGCTGGGCGATGCGCTCCTCCAGGCCGTCGTAGGCCCGGGACAGCGCGGCCGCCTTCCGCTTGTTCCGCGTGGTGCAATCCGAGCGCGTCAGCTTGTGCAGACGGTCCAGCAGCGGGCCCCCGTCCCGGACGTAGCGGCGGACCGCCGAGTCCGTCCACTCCCCGGTGCCGTAGCCGTGGAAGCGCAGGTGGAGCTCGACCAGCCGCGAGACGTCCTTCACCAGTTCGTTGGAGTACTTCAGGGCGGTCATGCGCTTCTTGGTCATCTTGGCGCCGACCACCTCGTGGTGGTGGAAGGAGACCCGGCCGTCCTTCTCGAAGCGGCGTGTGCGCGGCTTGCCGATGTCGTGCAGCAGCGCGGCCAGCCGGAGCGTGAGATCGGGGCCGTGCTGCTCCAGCGCGATCGCCTGCTCCAGGACGATCAGCGTGTGCTCGTAGACGTCCTTGTGCCGGTGGTGCTCGTCCCGCTCCAGGCGCAGCGCCGGAAGCTCGGGCAGCACATGATCGGCGAGCCCGGTCTGTACGAACAGGGACAGGCCCTTGCGGGGGTACGCGGAGAGAAGCAGCTTGTTCAGCTCGTCACGGACCCGCTCGGCGGAGACGATCTCGATGCGTCCGGCCATCTCCGTCATCGCGGCGACGACCTCGGGGGCTACCGCGAAGTCCAGCTGGGCTGCGAACCGGGCGGCCCGCATCATCCGCAGCGGATCGTCCGAGAACGACTCGTCGGGGGTGCCCGGCGTACGCAGCACCCGGGCCGCGAGATCCTCCAGGCCGCCGTGCGGGTCGATGAACTCCTTCTCCGGCAGTGCCACGGCCATCGCGTTGACCGTGAAGTCCCGGCGGACCAGGTCGTCCTCGATGGAGTCGCCGTACGACACCTCGGGCTTGCGCGAGGTGCGGTCGTACGCCTCCGACCGGTACGTGGTCACCTCGATCTGGTAGCCGTCCTTCTGTGCGCCGACCGTACCGAAGGCGATCCCGACCTCCCAGACAGCGTCCGCCCAGGGACGGACGATCTTCAGTACGTCCTCGGGGCGGGCGTCGGTGGTGAAGTCCAGGTCGTTGCCGAGCCGGCCGAGCAGCGCGTCACGCACCGATCCGCCGACCAGGGCGAGGGAGAATCCCGCCTCCTGGAATCGACGGGCGAGATCATCGGCGACCGGGGCCACCCGCAGCAGCTCGGCGACCGCGCGCTGCTGCACCTGGCTCAGGGCAGAGGGAGTGTCTTCGTTGGGGTTCGGCACAACAGAAAAGGGTACGTGCCCCGGCGACCAGGGGTGTCCTCGATTTCTTCCAGGGGCGGCCCGGTGAAGATCGCGGGACGGCCCGGTGAAAGAGGCCGAGGACAGCTCTCTGCATACCCGCGCAAGGGCTGCCTTTACGGTGTACGGAAGCTCTCCCCTCGATACTGGATATAGAGGACACGTCGCCGGAATTCTTCGATCTTGTGGTGGAGACCGCGGCACTTCCCCTCAGCGCGCCTCGTTACCATGCGTGGACGCACATTCCGACGACCACTGACGACGAGGGACGGGCGAGCGCGTGGCCGAGGCGGCTGACTTCCAGGCAACCAGTGCCTCCCCTGCCCGCCGCTGGCTGCGGCGCACCGGAACGCTGCTCGCCGGGGCGCCCCTGCTGGCCGGTCTGCTGCAGCTGCCCGCCGCCGCGCCCGCTCAGGCCGCCTCCTCGGACACGGTGTCCGTCGCCCTGGACACGCTGACCCCCAACGCCCCCACGGACGGCGACACGCTGACCGTCTCCGGGACGGTGACCAACAACGGCAAGCAACCCGTCACCGCCGCCCACGTGGGCCTGCTGGTGGGGCCCCAACTGACCACCCGCTCGGCGATCGACAACGTGGCCCAGCACTCCGACGACGTGCAGAGCGCTACCGGGTCCGAGGTCGGCGGGAAGTACGTGGAGAAGTTCTCCTCGCTGGCCCCGGGCGTCGCCGAGCACTTCAGCATCTCCGTCCCCGTGGACAAGCTCGACCTGGGCTCGGACGGGGTCTACGAGTTCGACGCCTCCCTGTCCGGCCAGACCGCCGCCCAGCCCTGGCCCCAGATGCTCGGCATCCAGCGGACGTTCCTGCCGTGGCAGCCGTCCGAGGCCGACACCAAGACGAAGACGACGTTCCTGTGGCCGCTGATCTCCACGGTCCACATGACGGCCAAGACAGGTGCCGGTGAGCTGCAGACGCCGGTGTTCGGCAACGACGACCTGGCCAAGGAGCTGGCCCCGGGCGGCCGGCTGACCCAGATGGTCGATCTCGGCAAGGACCTCGACGTCACCTGGGTGATCGACCCGGACCTGCTGGCCTCGGTGGACGCGATGGCGACCGGCAACTACCGGCTGCCGGGGGACAACGGCACCACCACACCCGGCCCCAAGGAGCACCAGGCCCTCGCCAAGCAGTGGCTGGCGAACCTGCAGGACGCGGTGGCGGGCAAGGAGGTCGTCGCGCTGCCGTTCGCCGACCCGGACCTGGCATCCCTCGCGCACAACGGCACCAGCGTCACCGGCTCGCTCAGCCACCTCAAGGACGCCACCGACGTCGCCGCCACCACCGTCAAGACCGTGCTTCACGTCACACCGACCACGGACTTCGCCTGGCCGGTGGAAGGCGCCGTGGACCCCTCGATCATGAAGGTCGCGACCTCCGCCGGAGCCGACCGCGTAATCGCTCGCAGCGACAGCCTCCAGGAGACCGCCGGGCTGACGTACACGCCCTCCGCCGCCCGCCCGGTAGGTGGCGGCATCACTGCGGTGGTCGCCGACGACCGGCTCTCCACGGCCTTCGAGGGCGACCTGACCAAGGCGGACACCTCTACGCTCGCGGTGCAGGAGTTCCTGGCGCAGAGCCTTGAGGTGAACGCGCAGACGGACAAGCAGCGCAGCATCGTCGTCGCCCCGCAGCGGATTCCTACGGCGAGCCAGGCCCAGGTGATGGCTGCAGCGCTGAAGGCGCTGGAGGGTGCGAACTGGTCGCAGTCCCAGGACCTGACCGCGGCGGCCAAGGACAAGCCGGACCCGAACGCCACCACGCAGATCCCGTCGATCCAGTCCTACCCTTCCGCTCTGCGCAAGCAGGAGCTGCCGGTGACGGCGTTCCAGCAGATCGCGCGCACCCAGGACAAGCTCGACAACTTCCAGGTGGTCCTCACCGACCGCTCCCGCGTCGTCACGCCGTTCGGGCGGGCCATAAACCGTGAGATGTCCACGTCGTGGCGCGGCAGGAGCGGGAACGCGGGCAGCTACCGCGACGGCGTGGAGGGCTGGCTCGACGAACTGGCCGCCCAGGTCAAGCTGATCGACAAGTCGGAGACCAAGCTCTCCGGACGCAGCGCCACCATCCCGGTGACCGTCCAGAACAACCTCGTCCAGCCCGTCGGCCATCTGATCCTGCGCCTCACCTCGTCCAATCCGACGCGTCTGAAGATCGGCGGCAAGGCCTACTCCGAGCAGCCGGTGGAGATCTCCGGTGGGCACAGCCAGTCCGTGAAGTTCGCTACCTCGGCCAACGCCAACGGCCGGGTCACGGTCGTCGCGCAGCTGTACACCGAGGACGGCCAGGAGTACGGCGACGCCGTCAGCTTCGACGTGAAGGTCACCGAGGTCACGCCCACTGTGATGCTGGTCATCGGCGGCGGCGTGCTCCTCCTTGTCCTCGCCGGCTTCCGGATGTACACCCAGCGCAAACGGGCGGCCGCCCGCCAGGCCGAGGAGGACGGCCCGGACGCCGCGGGGGAGGACACCGACGAGCCCGGGAACCCCGACGAGCCCTCGGATCGTCTCCCGCAGGAACCCGAGGATTCCGGCGCCCCCGCCGGGGCAGACGACCCTGAGCAGCCGAGTGACCCCCCGCTGGACACCGCACAGGAAAACGCCGACCCGTCCGGGACGGGTGAGAGAGTGGACCGTTGAGCGATGTCGTGGCCGGTGGGCCCGGGACGATGAGGTGGGGTAAGCATGAACGCGCCGTACGACGGTGATCGCGGCCAGGGCGCGGCCGGCTCGGGCTACCCCGAGCCGCCGCCGGAGCCCGGTCAGCAGGTACCGCCGCAGCACGCGGCGGACATGTACCTCCAGGACGCCTACGACCAGGATCCCTACCGGGCACAGGACCTGACCGCTCAGGACCCGGTCGCCGAGGCGCTGTACGACCGTGCCGCGCACCCGCCGCCCCCGCCGGGCAGCTACGACCAGCAGCAGATGTACGCCCCGCCCGCCCAGTCGCCGTACGCCCCCGACCCGCGGGTGTGGGCGCAGACCCCCGCGCCGGAGCCGGAGGGCGCGAACCCGTATCTGCCGTACGGCGACGACCCGCGCACGACCCGGTTCGTGGGCGTGGACGACCTGGTCACGCACTCCGGTGAGGAGTACCACGAGCCGGACGCCTTCGCGCATCTCTTCAAGGACCAGCAGCAGGGCGGCGGGCACATGCCCGCCGATCCCCGGTCATTCTCCGGCCCGGCCGCCGCGCCGGGCAGCGGATACGGCCCGGCCGGCCAGTACCCGCAGGCGTACGGCCAGGGCCAGCAGCAGGGCGCACCGTATGCCGGGGCCGGCTATCCGGCTGCGCCCGGAAACCCGGCGCAGCCCCCGATGCCCTCCCCTTCCGTGGTTCCGGATCCCGCCGGGCCGCACGGTGCCCCCGAGACCGAAGCAGTGACCGCCGCCGCGCCGGCCGTCGCCACCGCCTCCGCGGCCCAGTCCGCTCCCGCCGCGCCGGCGAAGAAGGGCGGCAAGGCCGCCGGGCTGCTGAAGTCCAGCGCGGTGATGGCGGCGGGCACGATGGTCTCCCGCCTCACCGGCTTCGTCCGCTCCGCGCTGATCGTCTCCGCACTCGGCCTCTACTTCCTCGGCGACTCCTTCCAGGTCGCCTACCAGCTGCCGACGATGATCTACATCCTCACCGTCGGCGGCGGCCTGAACTCCGTCTTCGTGCCGCAGCTGGTGCGGGCGATGAAGGAGGACGAGGACGGCGGCGAGGCGTTCGCCAACCGGCTGCTGACGCTGGTGATGGTGGCGCTGGCCGCGCTGACCGGTCTCGCGATGCTGGGGGCGCCGCTGCTGGTGCGCCTGCTGTCCAACCCGGTCGCCTCCAACCCTGCGGCCAACGACGTCGCGGTCACCTTCACCCGCTACTTCCTGCCCTCGATCTTCTTCATGGGCATCCATGTGGTGATGGGTCAGATCCTCAACGCGCGCGGAAAGTTCGGCGCGATGATGTGGACCCCGGTGCTGAACAACATCGTCATCATCGTGACGCTCGGCATGTTCATCTGGGTCTACGGCACCGCCTCCCACTCCCACATGACGGTCACGAACATCCCGGCGGAGGCCCAGCGGCTGCTCGGGATCGGTGTGCTGCTCGGTCTGGTCGTCCAGGCGCTGGCGATGATCCCGTACCTGCGCGAGACGGGCTTCCGGATCCGGCTGCGGTTCGACTGGCGGGGCCACGGCCTGGGCAAGGCCGCGATGCTCGCCAAGTGGACGGTCCTGTTCGTGCTGGCCAACCAGGCCGGCGCCATGATCGTCACCCAGCTGTCCACGGCGTCCGGCAAGGACTCCGGCGTCTCGGGCACCGGCTTCGCCGCGTACGCCAACGCCCAGCTGATCTGGGGCCTGCCGCAGGCCATCATCACGGTGTCCCTGATGGCCGCCCTGCTGCCGCGCATCTCCCGCTCGGCGGCCGAGGGCGACGCGGGCGCGGTCCGCGACGACATTTCGCAGGGCCTGCGGACCACCGCGGTCGCCATCGTCCCGATCGCCTTCGGCTTCCTGTCGCTCGGCATCCCGATGTGCACGCTGATCTTCGGCTCCTCGGGCACCGACGCGGCCACCAACATGGGCTACATGCTGATGGCCTTCGGCCTCGGCCTGATCCCCTACTCGGTGCAGTACGTCGTCCTGCGCGCCTTCTACGCCTACGAGGACACCCGCACCCCCTTCTACAACACGGTCATCGTCGCCGTCGTCAACGCGGGCGCCTCGGCGCTGTGCTACTTCGTGCTGCCCGCCCGCTGGGCGGTCGCCGGCATGGCCGCCGTGTACGGCCTGGCCTACGCGATCGGTGTGGGCGTCGCCTGGCGCAGGCTGCGCAAGCGGCTGGGCGGCGACCTTGACGGGGCCCGGGTGCTGCGGACGTACGCACGGCTGTGCATCGCCTCGGTACCGGCGGCCCTGCTCAGCGGCGCGGCCTGCTACGGCATCGGGCACACCCTCGGTCAGGGCGTCGTCGGCTCCTTCGCCGCGCTGCTCGTCGGCGGTGCCGCCCTGCTCGGCGTCTTCTTCGTCGCCGCCCGCCGTATGCGGATCGACGAACTCAATTCGCTCGTGGGCATGGTGCGCGGGCGGCTGGGGCGCTGAGGCGGGGGCAGCCGCACAACCTTCGTCCGCCGCCGTGTGTCGTGCATAGCGGCGGACTGTGGGCACAATTGGTTTCGGCGTCGGACAGCGTGCAACGGATGGGGAGGCAGGGACGACGGTGGCGGAACGGAGCACGGCTGCCGTCGACGTGGCAGGCAACAGCGGTGAGCAGCCGCTGACCGCCAAGGCGGACCAGTCCACGGCCGACGGGGTGGCCATGAACCCGGAGCGGGACAAGGGCAGCGACAAGGCGCAGGGGAGCAGCTCGATCGACGGTCCTGGAGAGAAGACGTCGTCCCCCGACCTGCACAGCGGTCACAAGCTCGCCAGACGCTACCGACTGGAGGAGTGCGTCACCCGTCTGGACGGATTCAGCAGTTGGCGTGCGGTCGACGAGAAACTCCGCCGTGCCGTCGGTGTCCACATCCTGCCCGCGGACCACACACGGGCCCGTTCCGTCCTGGCTGCCGCCCGCTCCTCCGCCCTGCTCGGCGACCCGCGCTTCGTCCAGGTCCTGGACGCCGTCGAGGAGAACGACCTCGTCTACGTCGTGCACGAGTGGCTGCCCGACGCCACCGAGCTGACCGCGCTGCTCGCGGCCACCCCGCTGGAGCCGCACGACGCCTACCAGATGGTCAGTCAGATCGCCTCCGCCATGGCCGCCGCGCACCGCGAGGGCCTCGCCCATCTGCGGCTGAACCCCAACGCTGTACTGCGCACCTCGACCGGCCAGTGGCGCATCCGCGGCCTCGCCGTGAACGCCGCGCTGCGCGGCATCAGCTCCGACACCCCGCAGCGCACGGACACCGAGGCGATCGGTGCCCTGCTGTACGCGGCGCTGACCCAGCGCTGGCCGTACGAGAGCGACGCGTACGGCCTGTCCGGCCTGCCCAAGGGCGTCGGCCTCATCGCGCCGGACCAGGTGCGCGCCGGTGTCCACAGGGGCCTGTCCGAACTGTCCATGCGTGCGCTCGCCAACGACGGGGCCACCGCGTCCCGGCACGAGGCTCCGTGCACCACGCCGGAGGAGCTGGTGAAGGCGATCGGCGAGATGCCCCGCATCCGCCCGCCGGAGCCGGCGTTCACGGCCCCGCCGGACTACCAGCGCACGTCCTACCAGCAGGGCACGTACGGCCGCCCGGCGGCGCACCCCGGTGTCACCCAGCCGATCGCACCCCCGCCGCCCCCGCTGCAGAGCCGCACCGGCAAGGCCCTGAAGTGGGCGGTGTCGGCCCTCCTCATCGCCGCCCTCGGCCTGGGCAGCTGGCAGTTGGCAGACGCCCTGATGGACCAGGGCGGCAAGTCCGACGACACCAACAAGAGCCAGCAGACCGACGACGGGGACAAGGGCGCCGCCAAGCCGAAGCCGACGCCCATCAGCATCAAGGGCAGCCAGGAGTTCGTCGCCAAGGGAGACCCCCAGCACCCCGGCGATGTGGCCAAGACGTACGACGGGAACGCCTCGACGTACTGGCGTACCAAGACCTTCAACGAAGGTCCCGCGATCGCGCCCTACAAGCCGGGTGTCGGCATCGTCTACGACCTGGGCTCGGCCAAGACCCTCAGCACGGCCACCATCAGCCTTCGCTACCCCGGCGACCACACAACGGTCGAGCTGTACGCGGCCGACTCGCTGGCACCGGCGTCCCTGGACTCGATGCACCAGATCGGCAAAACCACGACCACCGGCACCACCGCCACGGTGAAGGTCAGCAAGTCGGCGAAGACTCAGTATGTCCTCGTGTGGCTGACCGCTGTGCCGTACTCGGGTGCGGACGCGTCCTCGTACGCCGGGGCCGGCTACAAGCAGGCCATCGGCGAAGTGCAGTTCGCGGGCTGACGTCTCACCCGAGCGGAGGGGCAGATGGCGGAGGGCGCCGGATACGACGGGGTGAGCGACAAGGAGCTGCTCACCCGCCACGTGGAGGGCGACCCCGACGCCTTCGGCGAGATAGTGCGACGGCATCGGGATCGGCTCTGGGCGGTCGCTCTGCGGACGCTGGGCGACCGTGAGGAGGCCGCGGACGCGGTTCAGGACGCCCTGGTGTCGGCGTACCGGGCCGCCCACACCTTCCGTGGGCAGTCGGCGGTCACGACGTGGCTGCACCGGATCACGGTGAACGCCTGCCTGGACCGGGCCCGCAAGGTGGCCTCTCGGAAGACCTCGCCGGTCGACGACACGGAGCGGCTGGAGCAGCTGCTGGAGCCGCACGAGTCGGCCTCGGCGCCGGCCGAGCGCAACGATGTGCACCGCCAGCTGCTCAAGGCACTCGGCACGCTGCCGCAGGAGCAGCGGGCCGCTCTGGTCCTGGTGGACATGCAGGGGTATCCCGTGGCCGAGGCCGCCCGGATCCTCGATGTGCCCACGGGGACGGTGAAGAGCCGGTGCGCCCGGGGCAGAGCGAGACTCCTGCCGCTGCTCACCCATCTACGGCCCGAAGGCAGCGGGGGCGTCGGCGCAGGCGAAAAGGAACCCGGGCCGGGACGGAACCGGGTGGAGGGGACAGCCGTCCCACCGGCAACGGGGACTCCGCAGCAGAGCCCCACGGACACGGGACCGAGCGATTCAGCCGTAGTGAAGGGCGGAGGTGGGCGAGCGTGACTTCCACGACCGACACGGCCGGGCACCCGGACGTCGAGGAGATCTCCGACCTCACCGAAGGCCTTCTCCCCCCGGACCGCAGCACGGACATACGCCGCCACCTGGAGACGTGCGAGCCATGTGCGGACGTCCGTGCCGCCCTGGAGGAGACCCGCGGGCTGCTGGGCTCCGTGCCGGAAGCGGAACCCATGCCGGCCGACGTGGCCGCCCGTATCGATGCCGCCCTCGCCGCCGAGGGGCACGTTTCACGTGAAACATCGACCTCCGCCGATCGCCCCGCCGACCATCCCACCGATCGCCCCGCCGGCCGCCCGCAGGCGACGACCGGCCCCGGCCGGAAGAAGAACGGACGCGGTCGGCGCCGCAGGAACGTCGTCCTGGGAACGGTGCTCACCGCCGCCGTCCTGGGAGCCGGCTCTCTGGTGATCCAGACGCTCACCGGCGGCAGCTCCACCACAACGGCTCACAGCACGCCGAGCCCGTCCATCAGCGCGTTCTCCGGCGCCAGCGTCCAGCACCAGGTGCACGATCTGCTCGCTGCGAAGAAGGCATCGCAGCCGGGCTACAACAGTCAGCACCCGCGGTCCGGGATCACCAGCGACCGGAGCACTCCTATGGGCACCGAGAGCGCGAACACCCTGCTTCAGACGGAGGTCTCCGTTCCGGACTGTGTCCGGCTGGCGATCCCCCGGAGCGATCAGGCTCTGGCGGCGAAGGCAGGCAACTACGGCGGAAAGAGCGCTTACCTGGTCGTCCTGCCGGACCCGGACGACAGCACACGCGTCACGGCCTACGTCGTCGACGCGGCCTGCATCCGGCAACAGTCCGGCACGGCCGGGACTGTGCTTCTGAAGCACTCTTTCGCCCGGCGCTGAGTCCGCCGGAGCGGTCTGTCCATCACCCCTACCCGGTATGCGTGTGCCCGGACACACCGGGAATGCGCGCCCCGTAGGATCCGTTGGGTGGGGTGAGAGTTCCGAAAGGCACTCCCACCGGTCGACTGACGCAGACCAGAGACGAGGAATCAAGCCGTGAGCGACGTCCGTAACGTGATCATCATCGGCTCCGGGCCCGCAGGCTACACGGCGGCGCTCTACACCGCGCGCGCGTCGCTGAAGCCCCTGGTGTTCGAGGGTGCCGTCACCGCCGGTGGCGCGCTGATGAACACCACCGAGGTGGAGAACTTCCCGGGCTTCCGTGACGGCATCATGGGCCCCGAGCTGATGGACAACATGCGGGCGCAGGCCGAGCGCTTCGGCGCCGAGCTCATCCCCGACGACGTCGTCTCCGTCGATCTGACCGGTGAGATCAAGACCGTCACCGACACCGCGGGCACGGTGCACAAGGCGAAGGCCGTCATCGTCACCACCGGCTCCCAGCACCGCAAGCTCGGCCTGCCGAACGAGGACACCCTCTCCGGTCGCGGTGTCTCCTGGTGCGCCACCTGTGACGGGTTCTTCTTCAAGGACCACGACATCGCCGTGATCGGCGGCGGTGACACCGCGATGGAGGAGGCCACCTTCCTCTCGCGCTTCGCCAAGTCCGTGACGATCGTCCACCGCCGGGACACGCTGCGCGCCTCCAAGGCGATGCAGGAGCGTGCCTTCAACGACCCGAAGATCAAGTTTGTCTGGGACAGCGAGGTCGCCGAGATCCAGGGCGAGCAGAAGCTCTCCGGTCTGAAGCTGCGCAACGTCAAGACCGGCGAGCTGTCCGAGCTGCCCGTGACGGGTCTGTTCATCGCGATCGGCCACGACCCGCGCACCGAGCTGTTCAAGGGCCAGCTGGACCTGGACGAGGAGGGTTACCTGAAGGTGGCCTCGCCGTCCACCCGCACCAACCTCACCGGTGTCTTCGCCGCCGGTGACGTGGTCGACCACACCTACCGCCAGGCGATCACCGCGTCCGGCACCGGCTGCTCCGCCGCCCTGGACGCCGAGCGCTTCCTGTCCGCCCTCGCGGACGAGGAACAGGCGGAGCCCGAGAAGACCGCCGCCGTCTGACCTTCTCTTCCACGCCCCACCCTACGATCAAGGTAAGGAGCCCGCTGTGGCCCTCAAGGCAGTAACCGACGCCTCCTTCGACGAGGACGTCCTCAAGAGCGACAAGCCCGTCCTGGTGGACTTCTGGGCCGCCTGGTGCGGTCCGTGCCGTCAGATCGCCCCGTCCCTGGAGGCCATCGCCCAGGAGTACGGCGACAAGATCGAGATCGTCAAGCTCAACATCGACGAGAACCCGGACACGGCCGCGAAGTACGGCGTCATGTCCATCCCCACCCTGAACGTCTACCAGGGTGGTGAGGTCGCCAAGACCATCGTCGGCGCCAAGCCCAAGGCCGCGATCGTCCGTGACCTTGAGGACTTCATCGCCGAGTGACGTTTCACGTGAAACACGAATGGGCCAACCTCCAGGGGTTGGCCCATTCGCTTATGTCCTACCGCTGACGGCTACAGCGGCCTCAGTGCCGGTTCCTTCTGGACCGCTCCCAGCAGCCGGTCGAGTGCCATCTCCACGTCTTCCTTCCAGGAGAGCGTCGAGCGCAGCTCCAGCCGCAGCCGGGGGTGCGTCGGATGCTGCCGTACCGTCTTGAAGCCCACAGCCAGCAGATGGTCCGCCGGCAGCAGGCAGGCGGGCTCCTTCCAGCGGGCGTCGCCGAAGGCCTCGATCGCCTTGAACCCGCGGCGCAGCAGATCCTTGGCGACCGTCTGCACCAGCACCCGGCCCAGTCCCTGCCCCTGATGGCTGGGCATGACGAAGGCCGTCATCAGCTGAACGGCGTCCGGCGAGACCGGGCTGGTGGGAAAGGCCGTCGAGCGCGGGACATAGGCGGGAGGGGCGTAGAGCACGTACCCCACCGGCACGTCATCGACGTAGACCACCCGGCCGCACGACCCCCAGTCCAGCAGGACCGCGGAGATCCAGGCCTCCTTCTCCAGCGCGGAGGTGCCCGCCTTTACCGCTGCTTCTCCTCTGACGGGGTCGAGCTCCCAGAAGACACACGAGCGGCAGCGTGGGGGAAGGTCCTGAAGGTTGTCCAGCGTGAGCGGCACGAGCCGACGCCCCATGAAGGCTGTTCCTCGCTTCCTTCGCCTGCCGCATCGCGCGCGGCTGTCAGAGCGCTTCGTTCCCTGAGCAGGCTGCCGACGAATCCGCCGACCACTCCGAGGCTCAGACCCGCGCTCACCAGTCCGGTGCGGCTCATCGATCGCATGGCTCCCGTCTCCCCACTCGCAGATGCAGCTGCTGTCCGGTGGATGCGCCATACCTTTTCGCATCGTATCCACGAAGCGATTCACTCGATACAGACTCAAAGCAAAGAGCGGGCCGTGTTCCGGTACACACCGGACACGGCCCGCGTCCTGTACGCCCGAGAGGATCGGACGGGATCAGTCGTCCTGGTCCTCCGCCGCGCTGTCCTGGAACTCGTGCTGGAGCACCGGACCCTCGCCCGGCGCGAGGGTGCTCAGGATGCGCTGCAGGTCGTCGACGGAGGCGAACTCGACGGTGATCTTGCCCTTCTTCTGGCCGAGGTCGACCTTCACCCGGGTCTCGAACCGGTCCGACAGACGGGTCGCCAGTTCGTTCAGCGCCGGGGAGAGCCGGGAGCCGGCACGCGGGCCTTTGGAGCGCTGGGGCGTCTGGGGCCGCGACCCCATGAGGGTCACGATCTCCTCGACGGCACGCACCGACAGCCCCTCGGCCACGATGCGGTGCGCCAGCCGGTCCTGCTCCTCAGGATCCGTCACCGACAGCAGCGCCCGGGCGTGACCGGCAGAGAGGACCCCGGCGGCGACCCGCTTCTGGACCGTAGGCGAGAGCTTCAGCAGCCGCAGCGTGTTGGAGACCTGAGGACGGGAACGCCCGATCCGGTCGGCCAGCTGGTCGTGCGTGCAGTTGAAGTCCTTCAGCAGCTGGTCGTAGGCGGCCGCCTCTTCCAGTGGGTTCAGCTGCGCGCGGTGCAGGTTCTCCAGCAGCGCGTCCAGGAGGAGTTTCTCGTCCTCCGTGGCCCGGACGATTGCCGGGATGGCCTCCAGGCCGGCCTCACGGCAGGCCCGCCAACGACGCTCGCCCATGATCAGCTCATAGCGGGTGGGCCCCAGCTGCCGTACGACGACGGGCTGAAGGAGACCGACCTCCTTGATGGAGATGACCAGTTCCTGCAGCGCGTCCTCGTCGAAGACATCACGCGGCTGACGGGGGTTGGGCGAGATGGCGTCGAGGGGGATCTCAGCGAAGTGCGCGCCCATCGGAGGAGCCGGCGTCTCCACGGCCGGGGCGGCCGGGGGCTCCTCAACGGTTTCCTGCGTGACAGGCGGCAGCGTGGCCACCTTCGCCGCGGCCACTCCACGGTCGGTCGTCAGTACCGGGACGGCCGCCGGGGAGGCGGAGGCTCCGCCCCCCAGCGCGGCAGGCGCCGGGTTCTTCTCGGTCGGGGCAGCGGGGATCAGTGCGCCGAGACCACGTCCCAGCCCCCTCCGTCGCTCGCTCACTGGATCCCCTCCACCATGCTCGGGTCGTTCTGGGCGCCGATATGGGCCTGGCTCGCGTCGTAGCTGATGCCGATACCCTTCAGCGCGATTTCTCGGGCCGCCTCAAGATAGGAGAGGGCACCGCTCGATCCAGGATCGTAGGTCAGCACCGTCTGCCCGTAACTCGGCGCCTCGGAGATGCGGACCGAGCGGGGAATGCTCGTCCGCAGCACCTCGTCGCCGAAGTGGGTGCGCACCTCTTCCGCGACCTGGGAGGCGAGACGCGTCCGGCCGTCGTACATGGTGAGCAGGATGGTCGACACATGCAGCGTGGGGTTGAGGTGCCCCCGCACCAGGTCGACATTGCGCAGGAGCTGGCCCAGGCCCTCCAGCGCGTAGTACTCGCACTGGATCGGGATGAGGACCTCCTGGCCCGCCACCAGTGCATTGACGGTCAACAGGCCGAGGGAGGGAGGGCAGTCGATGAGGATGTAGTCCAGCGGCTGCTCATACGCTTGGATCGCCCGCTGGAGCCGGCTCTCCCGGGCCACGAGCGACACCAACTCGATCTCCGCACCGGCGAGATCGATGGTGGCGGGAGCGCAGAAGAGACCTTCGACGTCCTGGACGGGCTGGACGACCTCGGCGAGCGGCTTGCTCTCCACCAACACGTCGTAGATGGAAGGGACTTCGGCGTGGTGGTCGATCCCGAGGGCGGTGGACGCGTTGCCCTGGGGGTCGAGGTCGATCACCAGGACGCGCCCGCCGTGCAGTGCCAGCGAAGCGGCAAGGTTGACGGTCGTCGTCGTCTTGCCCACGCCGCCCTTCTGGTTGGCGACCACGATGACTCGCGTCTGCTCCGGTCGCGGCAGACCTTCGCCGGCGCGGCCCAGAGCCTCTACCGCCAGTTGGGCCGCACGACCGATCGGAGTGTCGTCCATCGGAGGCGGTGTTTCACGTGAAACATCCGCCCCCATCGACTCGGTACGGGGACCGGGGACCGGATCGGTCATCGGTCCCGCGATGTTGGCGTCGGACCGCAAGGATTCACTCTCCTCGACTTCAGGCTCGCAATGAACAGAGCCTCCCATGTCTTCGGGGTCGTGAACCAGTGAGGTCTGGTCTTCTGTGGAGAAATCCACCTCTGTGGACAACTCCGTGCCCCGGGAGAGGGACGGAGTGCCCCGGGAGGCGGGATCCCCTCCCAGGGAACCCAGGGGCTTGCGGTCGCGAGGTTCGGCCGCAGCGCGGCCACGACTGATAATGCCGTGCAGCAGTGAGCGACGTTTCACGTGAAACACGATGCACAGCCACTGCGACCGGACCTCTGCGACACTCCGTCCTGCGTACGTTTGGCAGCTTGTGTGGAGTACGTCTTCTCGTCAGGACGGATCAGCGACGTCGGCGCGCCCGGCCCGTCCGCGCCGCCTTCGCCCGCTTCGCCGCGAACCGCACACCACCCGGGCTCTCGCCCACCTCGACCCGGACCACGGTCGACAGCGGCTCCACGATGCCCTCGCCCACCTGCAGGATGGACGTCTCCACCGCGCCGAGCTTACTGAGAGCCGTGGCCGCGGCCTTCAGTTCCTCCTCCGCGGTGTCTCCCTTGAGGGCGAGCATCTCGCCGTAGGGCCGCAGCAGCGGAATGCCCCAGGCGGCCAGACGGTCCAGCGGGGCCACGGCCCTGGCGGTCACCACATGGACCGGCGGCAGCGTGCCCAGGACCTCCTCGGCGCGGCCTCGCACGACCGTGACATGGTCCAGGCCGAGGAGCTCGACGACTTCGGTGAGGAAGTTGGTACGCCGCAGCAGGGGCTCCAGCAGGGTGATGTTCAAGTCCTCGCGGACCAGGGCCAGCGGAATGCCCGGCAGTCCGGCACCCGAGCCGACGTCACAGACCGTCACGCCCTCGGGAACAGCCTCCGAGAGCACCGCGCAGTTGAGGATGTGCCGCTCCCACAGGCGGGGCACTTCACGCGGGCCGATCAGACCGCGCTGCACGCCCGCCTCGGCGAGCAGCTCCGCGTAGCGGACCGCATCGGCGAAGCGATCACCAAATACTTCCCGCGCCTCTTCGGGCGCGGGGGGAAGCTCCGCTGCCTCCGTCACGGGGACCGTCCTTCCGTACAGCGCCGGCACTTCACGCACCGGCCACCACAACTACCAGGCTGACAAAGTTCGGCCCCGCCTGCGGGCAGACGGGGCCGGTGAAACGTGGGGACCGATCAGGCGGGCAGCACGACGACGAACCGCTGCGGCTCCTCGCCCTCGGACTCGCTGCGCAGTCCCGCGGCCTTGACCGCGTCATGCACGACCTTGCGCTCGAACGGGGTCATCGGCTTGAGCTTGACGGCCTCGCCGGTGCTCTTCACCTCGGCGGCGGCCTTGGCGCCCAGCTCGGACAGCTCGGACCGCTTCTTGGCCCGGTATCCCGCGATGTCCAGCATGAGCCGGCTGCGGTCGCCGGTCTCCCGGTGCACGGCCAGGCGCGTCAGCTCCTGCAGTGCCTCCAGCACCTCGCCGTCCCGGCCGACCAGCTTCTGCAGGTCGCGGCTGCCGGTGTCGCTGATGATCGACACGGAGGCGCGGTCGGCCTCGACGTCCATGTCGATGTCGCCGTCGAGGTCGGCGATGTCGAGCAGACCCTCCAGGTAGTCCGCCGCGATCTCACCCTCCTGCTCCAGGCGGGTGAGGGTGTCTGCACCCTCGGCAGCGGCGGAGGTGGTGCCTTCCGTCACGGGATGGGCTCCTTCTTACTTCTTGGACGGGGACTTGGGCCGCTGCGGGCCACCCTTGCGCTGGCCGGACTGGGCCCTGCTACGGGTGCCGGAGCCGGGCTTCGAGGGCTGCTGGGCAGCGGAGGGCTTGGCGTCCTGCGGCTCGTCGGACGACTCCGGCGCGGGGGACTCACCGGCCGGCTTGGCCCCGCCGGACTGACGCTGGGCCTTGGACTGGCGCTTGGGCTGCTGGCGCTTGGCAGCAGTCGCGGTGCCGGTCGCGGTGACGGCGGCGCCGTCCTCGGTCTGCGCCGCGGCCTGGGTTGTGCTCTTGACCACGTTTCCGTCGGCCTGGGCGGCCAGACCGGCCTTGTTCAGCGAGTTGATGAACTTGCGCTCGAACTCGTTGCGGTCGCGGCCCTTGGCGACGATCGCCTTGACGATGGTCTTCTCGCTGCGGCGGCTGACCTTGCCGGCGTGCGTGACGTGCTTGGTCAGGCGCTCCAGGTAGGCGGCCTGAGCCTTGGAACCCGGGGTCGGGTTGTTGCGGATGACGTACATCTGCTGGCCCATGGTCCACACGTTCGTCGTCAGCCAGTAGACGAGGACACCGACCGGGAAGTTGATACCGAAGACGGCGAACATCACCGGGAAGACGTACATCAGCATCTTCTGCTGCTGCATGAACGGCGTCTTCACCGTGGTGTCGACGTTCTTCGTCATCAGCTGGCGCTGCGTGTAGAACTGCGAGAACGACATCAGGACGATCATGATCGCCGTCACGACCCGGACGTCCGTCAGCGTGGCGCCCAGCGCCGAGACCTTGTCCGAGCTGTCCATGAACTTCGCGGCGAGCGGGGCACCGAAGATGTGCGCCTTACGGGCGCTGGCGAGCAGCGGCTCGTTGATGACGCCGATCGTCTTGCCCGTCGCGATGCCGTTGAGCACGTGGTACAGGGCGAAGAAGAACGGGGACTGCGCCAGGATGGGAAGGCACGAGGAGAGCGGGTTGGTGCCCGTCTCCTTGTACAGCTTCATCATCTCTTCGGACTGACGCTGCTTGTCGTTCTTGTAGCGCTCCTGGATCTTCTTCATCTCCGGCTGGAGCGTCTGCATCGCGCGCGTCGACTTGATCTGCTTCACGAAGAGCGGGATCAGGCAGATGCGGATCAGGATCACCAGGGACACGATGGACAGGCCCCAGGCCCACCCGGTGTCGGCGCCGAAGATCGCGCCGTACATCTTGTGGAACTGGACGATGACCCATGAAACGGGTGTTGTGATGAAGCTGAAGAGGCTGGCAATCGTGTCCACTAATCATGCTCCTTGGGCATGGGACGAGGTCTCTGCGGCCGGGCTCGGAGGAAGCTCGGAAGAAGAACTTCCGGGCCTCGCTTCGGTGGCCGGTTCGGCGGCGGAGGGCCCGCCCTTGCGTGCGCTCCAAGCGCTGCGCAGCATTTCGTGCCACCGTGGACGCTTGCGCGGCGGAACATGGTCCACACCGCCCAGCGACCACGGATTGCACCGGAGGATGCGCCAGGCGGTGAGTGCCGTTCCCTTGATCGCACCGTGCCGGTCGATGGCCGTGTAGCCGTAGTGGGAGCACGACGGGTAGTACTTGCACACCGGCCCCAGCAATGGACTGATCGTCCACTGGTACAGCTTGATCAGAGCCAGCAGCGGGTACTTCATCGCGCGCCCCCTCCCAGCAGCCGCTCCAGGGCGGCATCCAGGTCTCGGGCCAGCTGTGCATGGTCTGCGTCGCCCGATCCGGGCAGCGCTCGTACGACTACCAGGCTACCGGGGGGAAAAAGGGCGACTCGGTCACGCATCAGATGACGCAGTCTGCGCTTCACTGTGTTGCGCACGACCGCACCACCCACAGCCTTGCTCACGACGAAACCCGCACGCGTCGGGGGAGCGCTCTCCCCAGGCGCGTGCGGGTCCGTGGCACCGCTACGAAGGTGGACGACGAGAGTCGGGCGGCCTGCCCGGCGTCCTCGCCGTACCGCGGTCGCGAAGTCCTCGCGCCGCCTCAGCCGGTTCTCGGTGGGCAGCACGACGTCATGACCTGACCGGGATCAGGCGGACAGGCGGGCGCGACCCTTGCTACGGCGGGACGCGAGAATCGCGCGGCCGGCACGGGTGCGCATACGCAGCCGGAAGCCGTGGGTCTTCGCGCGACGACGGTTGTTCGGCTGGAAGGTGCGCTTGCTCACTCGGGGGCTCCAGAAATCAAATCGGTGGTGGCGGGTGCCGTCCTGGCTGTCACCGTGCGCCCACGAGTAGCTCGCGTCACGCCCGAGTGCACCGCTTCCCGATCACCTGGAGTGATCTGTGCCCATCGGAGGCAGGCGGCAGCAGCCATCGACAACTCGACCTGGTTACGGTACGCGGGGCTGCGCCATCCGGTCAAACCGAGGGTCACGGAGAGACACTATCCACAGGCTGGGGACAACAACTTGAACCGTACCCGCCGCGCTGACTACCGTGGCTGAACTCCCATTCGTTCCGAACACCCGAAGTACCCCCCGACCCGTCCCGCGTCACACGTTCGTGGGACCTGTGAGAGAGCGTGCCCTGTGGCTGACGTACCTGCCGATCTTGCCGCAGTGTGGCCGCGAGTACTGGAGCAGCTCCTCGGCGAGGGCCGCGGACAGGGTGTCGAGGCGAAGGACGAGCACTGGATCCGGCGCTGCCAGCCGCTCGCGCTGGTCGCGGACACTGCTCTGCTCGCCGTGCCGAACGAATTTGCGAAGAACGTACTGGAGGGCCGTCTCGCGCCGATCGTCAGCGAGACGCTGAGCCGCGAGTGCGGCAGGCCCATCCGCATCGCGATCACCGTGGACGACTCCGCGGGCGAGCCGCCGGCCCCCGCGCCGGTGCAGCAGCCGCCCAGGCCGCGCTACGAGGAGCCCGAGCTGCCGTCCGGCCCGTCGTACGAGGAACGCTCGTACGAGGAGCGGGCGTACGAGGAGCAGCCGTACGAGGGGTATGGCCGCCACCGCGGCGCCGAACAGCCGCCGGCCGACGGGCCGCAGTCCCGCGCCGATCAGCTCCCCGTCGTCCGCCCGGCCTACCCTTCCGAGTACCAGCGCCGCGAACCGGGTACCTGGCCGCGGCCCGCGCAGGACGAGTACAGCTGGCAGCAGCCGCGGCTCGGCTTCCCCGAGCGCGACCCGTACGCCTCGCCGTCGTCCCAGGACGCCTACGGCCCCGGACCCGACTCCTACGGCTCGCCGTCCCAGGACTACCGCGCGCAGGGTATGGACCGGCCGTCGTACGAGCAGCAGCGCGGCGACTACGAGGGCCCCCGCGGGGACTACGCCTCCGGCCGTTCCGGGTACGACCCGTCCCGGACCGAGTACGACCAGCGCGACCCTGTCCGACGGGAGCTGCCCGAGCAGCCCGCGGGCGGCGGCCCGGCGCACCGCGGTGGTCCCGGCCGGCCGGACGTGTCCGCGCCCGGTGCATCGGCCGCGCAGCCGGCGCCGGCGGGCGGGACGGGTGAGCCGACGGCACGGCTGAACCCGAAGTACCTCTTCGACACGTTCGTCATCGGCGCCTCCAACCGGTTCGCGCACGCGGCCGCGGTGGCCGTCGCCGAGGCGCCGGCGAAGGCGTACAACCCCCTGTTCATCTACGGGGAGTCGGGGCTCGGCAAGACGCATCTGCTGCACGCGATCGGGCACTACGCGCGCAGCCTCTACCCCGGCACGCGCGTGCGGTACGTGAGCTCGGAGGAGTTCACCAACGAGTTCATCAACTCCATCCGCGACGGCAAGGGCGACAGCTTCCGCAAGCGCTACCGCGAGATGGACATCCTGCTCGTCGACGACATCCAGTTCCTCGCGGACAAGGAGTCGACGCAGGAGGAGTTCTTCCACACCTTCAACACGCTCCACAACGCCAACAAGCAGATCGTGCTGTCCTCCGACCGGCCGCCCAAGCAGTTGGTCACGCTGGAGGACCGGCTGCGGAACCGTTTCGAGTGGGGTCTGATCACCGACGTCCAGCCGCCGGAGCTGGAGACGCGCATCGCGATCCTGCGCAAGAAGGCGGTGCAGGAGCAGCTCAACGCCCCGCCGGAGGTGCTGGAGTTCATCGCCTCGCGGATCTCGCGGAACATCCGCGAGCTGGAGGGCGCGCTGATCCGGGTGACGGCGTTCGCCTCGCTCAACCGGCAGCCGGTGGACCTGGGCCTGACCGAGATCGTCCTGAAGGACCTGATCCCGGGCGGCGAGGACTCCGCCCCGGAGATCACGGCCACGGCGATCATGGCGGCGACCGCGGACTACTTCGGGCTGACCGTGGACGACCTGTGCGGCACCTCGCGCGGGCGCGCGCTGGTCACCGCGCGGCAGATCGCCATGTATCTGTGCCGGGAGCTGACGGATCTGTCGCTGCCGAAGATCGGGGCTCAGTTCGGGGGGCGGGACCATACGACCGTCATGCACGCCGACCGCAAGATCCGTGCGCTGATGGCCGAGCGGCGGTCGATCTACAACCAGGTCACCGAGCTGACGAACCGCATCAAGAACGCGTGACGGCGGCTGCGCCGGGCCTAGGCCGACGCTGAGGGCGCCTTCGGGATCCGCATCCCGGGGGCGCCCTCTGGCATGCCGGCCCCCCTGGCATGCCGGCCCCCCTGGCATGCCGGCCCCCCTGGCATGCCGGCCCCAGCGGCACGACTGCCCGCAGCTACACCGGTCACTCACCTGCCACCAGCTGTTCGAATTCCTGCCTGGTTACGGCCACTCTCCACAGATTCGGTGACTTTCTTCCGTCCACATGCTGGGGACTGTGAAGTTGTCCCGAACGGTGTCCACAGGGAACCTGTTCATGGAGGATTCGCCCAGCTCAGGTGCCTGTGGAATCGTGGACGAAGGATCTCCACAGGCTGTGGACGGAGGGAAGATCCACAGGCTGTGCAGGGAGTTTTCCACCGACGACCCACAGGTCGGCGGCGGTTGTCCCCAGTGATCCCCGGCTTCTCCACATGGCTGTCCACTGTTCGGCAACCCGACGCACCCGATCACCGCGTCGAGTGAAAGGCGTCACACGAAGGTGCCGGCTTGGGGTGTGGGAAACGTGGGTAAACCTGGGGACACAGCTGGGGAGAACTGCCCTCCTGCTGTGGGCGAGGTGTGCAGAACTTTCTGTTCTCCACAGACCAGCCCGGTTGTCCACCGGCTCCACCCACAGGCCCAGTGGACAAAATTCCTGCGCTGAGCTGGGCAAACGTGGTTATCCACGGTATCCACAGGCCCTACTACTACTCCCAACTAGAGAGAGCTCGGCAATCGCTTTGAAGCGGGGGCTGTGCACAACTCGCTGTCTCGCCCTCGGCTGCCGCCCGGACCGACTTGACCCCGACGGGCACCTACTGTCAGTGCGGTGCGTCAGACTGGTCCCCGGTGTCCTTCCCTGAGCAGTGGGCGGTGACACCGAGTCGGAGGACTCAGAAGCAACAGCAGCAGGAGGCGGCTTACGGTGAAGATCCGGGTGGAACGCGACGTACTCGCGGAGGCAGTGGCGTGGGCGGCACGCAGCCTCCCGGCCCGTCCGCCGGCGCCTGTCCTCGCCGGCCTCCTCCTCAAGGCCGAGGACGGCCAGCTGAGCCTGTCGAGCTTCGACTACGAGGTCTCGGCCCGGGTGTCCGTGGAGGCCGAGGTCGAGGAGGAGGGCACCGTCCTCGTCTCCGGCCGGCTGCTCGCCGACATCTCCCGCGCCCTGCCCAACCGGCCGGTGGAGATTTCCACAGACGGTGTACGGGCGACCGTGGTCTGTGGATCCTCGCGGTTCACCCTGCACACCCTGCCGGTGGAGGAGTACCCGGCGCTGCCGCAGATGCCGAACGCCACCGGCACCGTCCCCGGCGAGGTCTTCGCGGCCGCCGTGTCCCAGGTGGCCATCGCCGCCGGCCGTGACGACACGCTGCCCGTGCTCACCGGTGTGCGCATCGAGATCGAGGGCGAGACGGTCACCCTGGCCTCCACCGACCGCTACCGCTTCGCGGTCCGCGAGTTCCTGTGGAAGCCGGAGAACCCGGACGCCTCCGCGGTCGCCCTGGTCCCGGCCAAGACGCTCCTGGACACCGCCAAGTCGCTCGGTGCCGGTGACAGCGTCACGCTGGCGCTGTCCGGTTCGGGCGCGGGCGAGGGCCTGATCGGTTTCGAGGGCGCCGGGCGTCGTACGACCACGCGTCTGCTCGAAGGCGACCTGCCGAAGTACCGCACGCTGTTCCCGACCGAGTTCAACTCCGTCGCCGTGATCGAGACGGCCCCCTTCGTGGAGGCCGTGAAGCGTGTGGCGCTGGTCGCCGAGCGCAACACCCCGGTGCGGCTGAGCTTCGAGAAGGGCGTGCTGATCCTGGAGGCCGGCTCCAGCGACGACGCACAGGCTGTGGAAAGGGTCGACGCGCAGCTGGACGGCGACGACATCTCGATCGCCTTCAACCCGACGTTCCTGCTGGACGGCCTGAGCGCGATCGACTCCCCGGTGGCCCAGCTGTCGTTCACGACGTCCACGAAGCCTGCGCTGCTCAGCGGGAAGCCGGCGGTGGATGCCGAGGCCGACGACGCGTACAAGTACCTGATCATGCCGGTCCGGCTGAGCGGCTGACCGTCGTCCACAGTGCCGGGTGCCCCTGTGGGTGCCCGGCACCGGCGTCAGCATCAGCCGGTCGGTGGCGATTCCGCAGGTCAGGCCATACGTATGAGCGCGTATGCCCACAGCTGTGCAGGACGGGTCGGGGCTAGGCTCGGACCGGGTACGCAGGTGCCCCTCATGCCACACAGCAACCTAAGGAACCAACTGATGGAGCTCGGTCTCGTCGGCCTCGGCAAGATGGGCGGCAACATGCGCGAGCGGATCCGCCGCGCGGGCCACACCGTCATCGGATACGACCGCAACGCGGACCTCGCGGATGTCCACAGCCTGGAAGAGCTTGTGGGCAAGCTCAGCGGGCCGCGCGTGGTCTGGGTGATGGTCCCGGCCGGCGAGCCCACCCAGTCGACCATCGACCAGCTCGCCGAGCTGCTGGAGCCGGGCGACGTGGTCGTGGACGGCGGCAACTCCCGCTGGACCGACGACGAGAAGCACGCCGAGGAGCTGGCGGCCAAGGGCATAGGCTTCGTCGACTGCGGTGTCTCCGGCGGCGTCTGGGGCCTGGAGAACGGCTACGCGCTGATGTACGGCGGTGACGCCGAGCACGTCGCCAGGGTGCAGCCGGTCTTCGACGCGCTCAAGCCCGAGGGCGACTTCGGGTCGGTGCACGCCGGCAAGGTCGGCGCGGGCCATTTCGCGAAGATGGTCCACAACGGCATCGAGTACGCGATGATGCAGGCCTACGCCGAGGGCTGGGAGCTGCTGGAGAAGGTCGACTCCGTCACGGACGTCCGTGAGG
The DNA here is from genome assembly GCF_027625935.1 of Streptomyces camelliae. Lineage (NCBI taxonomy): Bacteria > Bacillati > Actinomycetota > Actinomycetes > Kitasatosporales > Streptomycetaceae > Streptomyces > Streptomyces camelliae. Next base: position 4,646,056 of record NZ_CP115300.1, on the reverse strand, counting down.
TCTTCCGCTCCTGGCAGGAGGGCACCGTGATCCGGTCCTGGCTGCTCGACCTCGCCGTCAACGCGCTCGACGAGGACGAGCACCTGGAGGGCCTGCGCGGTTATGCACAGGACTCCGGTGAGGGACGCTGGACTGTGGAGGCCGCGATCGACAACGCGGTGCCGCTGCCCGCGATCACCGCGTCGCTGTTCGCGCGGTTCGCCTCCCGCCAGGAGGACTCGCCGCAGATGAAGATGATCGCCGCGCTGCGCAACCAGTTCGGCGGGCACGCCGTAGAGAAGAAGTAGGCCTTCGGCAGGCCGGAGAGACACAGGGAGCCGGCGAAACGACCATGCACGTCACGCATCTTTCGCTGGCCGACTTCCGCTCGTACGCCCGGGCCGAGGTTCCGCTCGACCCGGGCGTCACCGCCTTCGTCGGTCCCAACGGGCAGGGCAAGACCAATCTGGTGGAGGCGGTCGGGTATCTCGCGACCCTGGGCAGTCACCGGGTCGCCTCCGATGCGCCCCTCGTCCGCATGGGTGCCGAGCGGGCCGTCATCCGGGCGCAGGTCCGGCAGGGCGAGCGGCAGCAGCTGATCGAGCTGGAGCTGAACCCCGGCAAGGCCAACCGTGCCCGGATCAACCGGTCCTCGCAGGTCAGACCCCGTGACATCCTCGGCATCGTCCGTACGGTCCTGTTCGCGCCCGAGGATCTCGCCCTGGTGAAGGGGGATCCGGGTGAGCGGCGGCGGTTTCTCGACGAGCTGATCACCGCGCGGTCGCCGAGGATGGCGGGTGTGCGGTCCGACTACGAGCGGGTGCTCAAGCAGCGCAACACGCTGCTGAAGACCGCTGCGCTGGCCCGGCGGCACGGCGGGCGGTCCATGGACCTGTCCACCCTCGATGTGTGGGATCAGCATCTCGCGCGCGCGGGTGCCGAGTTGCTGGCCCAGCGGCTCGATCTCGTCGCGGCGCTGGAGCCGCTCGCGGACAAGGCGTACGAGCAGCTGGCCCCCGGGGGTGGTCCGATCACCCTCGACTACAAGCCGTCCGCGCCCGGTGACGCGCACGCGCGCGAGGAGCTCTACGCCCAGCTGATGGCGGCGCTGGCGGACGCCCGCAAGCAGGAGATCGAGCGCGGGGTGACCCTGGTGGGGCCGCATCGGGACGATCTCGTCCTCAGGCTCGGTCAGCTGCCTGCCAAGGGGTACGCCTCGCACGGTGAGTCCTGGTCGTACGCCCTGGCGCTGCGGCTGGCCTCCTACGACCTGCTGCGGGCCGAGGGCAACGAGCCGGTGCTGGTGCTGGACGACGTCTTCGCCGAGCTGGACGCGCGCCGCCGGGAGCGGCTGGCCGAGCTGGTCGCGCCCGGCGAGCAGGTGCTGGTCACGGCGGCGGTGGACGACGACGTACCGGAGGTGCTGACCGGCGTCCGGTACGCGGTGTCCGGTGGGACGGTGGAGCGCGTATGAGCACCGGCGGCAGCGACGGACCCACCCCCGAGGGCGCGAAGAAGGACGAGCCCTCCGGTGTCGACCTCGCGCGCGTGGCGTTGCGTGCGGCGAAGGAGCAGGCACGCGCGCGTGGGGACGCGGTGCGGCAGAAGAAGCAGGCCCGGCGCGGCGGGCTGCGCTCGGGTGCGCGCGCCGACGGCCGGGACCCGATGGCGCTGGGGGCCGCGATCAACCGGCTGCTGACCGAGCGGGGCTGGGAGACGCCGGCGGCGGTGGGCGGGGTGATGGGCCGCTGGCCGCAGATCGTCGGTGAGGACCTGGCCAAGCACTGTGTGCCGCAGCGCTACGACGAGGACGAGCGCGTGCTGATCGTGGCGTGCGACTCCACGGCCTGGGCGACCCAGCTGCGTCATCTCGCGCCCGCGCTGGTCGCCCGGCTGAACGAGGATCTGGGGCACGGCACCGTGCGGATGATCAAAGTGCTCAATCCGGGTGGTCCGGCCCGCCGCTACGGGCCGCTGCGGGCTCCGGGGAGCACCGGGCCCGGCGATACGTACGGGTGACGTACCTCACGTCGGCGGGCCCTGTGGCGGTGCCGTCGTGCCGTCACGCGCGCGTGTGCCGGGCGGTTCGACGCGCATCCGACCCGCATCAACCCGTGAGTAGCCAAGGGTTGACGGCCCGAAGCGCTGAGTGCCGCTGTGAGCCGCTTGGAGCCCCCTTCCGTATATCGGGACCCGGCCGAGACCGGTTGAGGGCGGCACATGGGGACTCAGGTACCGGCAAACCCCCATCGATGTCAGCGCTACCGGTAGACTGGAAGCCAATCCCGCCCCAACGTGGGGACCGCCCGGGAAAAGCTGAGCAACGCTGATCAAGGCTTACCAACGCAACATGCCGCAGCCGCTCCGGCAACCCTCCCCCACAGGGGGGTACCCCCAGGAGCCCGGCTCGTGCTGTGCCAGAAAGGGCGCTTCGTGGCCGATTCCGGCAACCCCAACGAGAACATCCCGTCCACCGACGCCGGCGTGAACGCCGAGGCCACCGCCTCGGGGTCGTACGACGCCAGCGCCATCACCGTGCTCGAAGGGCTGGACGCGGTCCGCAAGCGACCCGGTATGTACATCGGCTCCACCGGTGAGCGCGGTCTGCACCACCTGGTGTACGAGGTCGTCGACAACTCGGTCGACGAGGCGCTGGCCGGTTACGCGGACACCATCGACGTGACGATCCTCGCCGACGGCGGGGTCCGCGTGGTCGACAACGGCCGTGGCATCCCGGTGGGCATCGTGCCGTCCGAGGGCAAGCCGGCCGTGGAGGTCGTGCTGACCGTGCTGCACGCGGGCGGCAAGTTCGGCGGCGGCGGTTACGCGGTCTCCGGCGGTCTGCACGGTGTCGGTGTCTCCGTCGTGAACGCCCTGTCCACGAAGGTCGCCGTCGAGATCAGGACCGACGGTCACCGCTGGACGCAGGACTACAAGCTCGGCGTCCCGACGGCCCCGCTCGACCGGCACGAGGAGACGGCCGAGACCGGCACCTCGGTCACCTTCTGGGCCGATCCCGACATCTTCGAGACCACCGAGTACTCCTTCGAGACGCTGTCCCGGCGTTTCCAGGAGATGGCGTTCCTCAACAAGGGCCTGACGATCAAGCTCACCGACGAGCGTGAGTCGGCGAAGGCCACCAGCGGGGCGGACGAGGCGGGCGCCGACGAGAAGGCCGAGGTCAAGTCGGTCACGTACCACTACGAGGGCGGCATCGTCGACTTCGTGAAGTACCTCAACTCCCGCAAGGGAGAGGCGGTGCACAACACCGTCATCGACCTGGAGGCGGAGGACAAGGACAAGAGCCTGTCCCTTGAGGTCGCGATGCAGTGGAACAGCGGCTACAGCGAGGGTGTGTACTCGTTCGCGAACATCATCCACACCCACGAGGGCGGTACGCACGAAGAGGGCTTCCGGGCCGCGCTGACGTCGCTGATCAACAAGTACGCGCGGGACAAGAAGCTGCTGCGCGAGAAGGACGACAACCTCACGGGTGACGACATCCGCGAGGGTCTGACGGCGATCATCTCGGTGAAGCTGAGCGAGCCGCAGTTCGAGGGCCAGACGAAGACCAAGCTGGGCAACACGGAGGCCAAGACCTTCGTGCAGAAGGCGGTCTACGAGCACCTGAACGACTGGCTGGACCGCAACCCGGTCGAGGCGGCGGACATCGTCCGCAAGGGCATCCAGGCGGCCACCGCGCGCGTGGCGGCCCGCAAGGCGCGGGACCTGACCCGGCGCAAGGGCCTGCTGGAGTCGGCGTCGCTGCCGGGCAAGCTGTCCGACTGCCAGTCGAACGACCCCACCAAGTGCGAGATCTTCATCGTCGAGGGTGACTCCGCCGGCGGCTCGGCCAAGTCCGGCCGGAACCCGCAGTACCAGGCGATCCTCCCGATCCGCGGCAAGATCCTCAACGTGGAGAAGGCCAGGATCGACAAGATCCTGCAGAACCAGGAGATCCAGGCGCTGATCTCGGCCTTCGGCACGGGTGTGCACGAGGACTTCGACATCGAGAAGCTCCGCTACCACAAGATCATCCTGATGGCGGACGCCGACGTCGACGGCCAGCACATCAACACCCTGCTGCTGACCTTCCTGTTCCGCTTCATGCGGCCGCTGGTCGAGGCCGGGCACGTGTTCCTGTCCCGCCCCCCGCTGTACAAGATCAAGTGGGGCCGGGACGACGTCGAGTACGCGTACTCCGACCGTGAGCGGGACGCGCTGCTGGAGATGGGCCGTCAGCGCGGCAAGCGGGTCCGCGAGGACTCGATCCAGCGCTTCAAGGGTCTCGGCGAGATGAACGCCGAGGAGCTGCGGGTGACCACGATGGACCAGGAGCACCGGGTTCTCGGCCAGGTCACCCTCGACGACGCCGCCCAGGCCGACGATCTGTTCTCGGTCCTGATGGGTGAGGACGTCGAGGCCCGCCGCCAGTTCATCCAGCGCAACGCCAAGGACGTCCGCTTCCTCGACATCTGAGTCGGTCTCAGCTGACCGCACCAGGAAGGATCTTCACCAGCAATGGCCGACGAGAACACTCCCGCGACGCCCGAAGAGGGCGGCGAACTCGCGATGCGCATCGAGCCCGTCGGGCTTGAGACGGAGATGCAGCGCTCGTACCTGGACTACGCGATGTCCGTCATCGTGTCCCGCGCGCTGCCCGACGTCCGCGACGGTCTCAAGCCCGTCCACCGGCGCGTGCTGTACGCGATGTACGACGGCGGCTACCGCCCCGAGCGCGGTTTCTACAAGTGCGCCCGTGTCGTCGGTGACGTCATGGGCAACTACCACCCGCACGGCGACAGTTCGATCTACGACGCGCTGGTGCGCCTCGCGCAGCCGTGGTCGATGCGGATGCCGCTGGTGGACTCCAACGGCAACTTCGGCTCTCCGGGCAACGACCCGGCGGCCGCCATGCGCTACACCGAGTGCAAGATGGCGCCGCTGTCGATGGAGATGGTCCGCGACATCGACGAGGAGACCGTCGACTTCACGGACAACTACGACGGCCGCTCCCAGGAGCCGACCGTCCTGCCCTCCCGCTTCCCGAACCTGCTGATCAACGGTTCCGCCGGTATCGCGGTCGGCATGGCGACCAACATCCCGCCGCACAACCTGCGCGAGGTCGCGGCCGGCGCCCAGTGGTACCTGGAGAACCCCGAGGCCTCGCACGAGGAGCTGCTGGACGCGCTGATCGAGCGCATCAAGGGCCCGGACTTCCCGACCGGCGCCCTGGTGGTGGGCCGCAAGGGCATCGAGGAGGCGTACCGCACCGGGCGCGGCTCGATCACGATGCGCGCGGTGGTCGAGGTCGAGGAGATCCAGAACCGCCAGTGCCTGGTGGTCACCGAACTGCCGTACCAGGTCAACCCGGACAACCTTGCGCAGAAGATTGCCGACCTGGTCAAGGACGGCAAGATCGGCGGCATCGCGGACGTCCGTGACGAGACGTCGTCCCGTACCGGCCAGCGCCTCGTCATCGTCCTGAAGCGGGACGCGGTCGCCAAGGTCGTGCTGAACAACCTGTACAAGCACACCGACCTGCAGACGAACTTCGGCGCGAACATGCTGGCGCTGGTCGACGGCGTGCCGCGCACCCTCTCCCTGGACGCGTTCATCCGGCATTGGGTGACGCACCAGATCGAGGTCATCGTCCGCCGGACGCGCTTCCGGCTGCGCAAGGCCGAGGAGCGGGCGCACATCCTGCGCGGTCTGCTGAAGGCCCTGGACGCCATCGACGAGGTCATCGCGCTGATCCGGCGCAGTGAGACCGTCGAGATCGCGCGCACGGGCCTGATGGGCCTGCTGGAGATCGACGAGATCCAGGCGAACGCGATCCTGGAGATGCAGCTGCGGCGCCTGGCGGCCCTGGAGCGGCAGAAGATCGTCCAGGAGCACGACGAACTCCAGGCGAAGATCAACGAGTACAACCAGATCCTGGCCTCGCCGGTCCGTCAGCGCGGGATCGTCAGCGAGGAACTGGCCGCGATCGTCGAGAAGTACGGCGACGACCGCAAGACCATGCTGGTGCCCTACGACGGTGACATGTCCATCGAGGACCTGATCGCCGAGGAGGACATCGTCGTCACCGTCTCGCGCGGCGGCTACGTCAAGCGGACGAAGACGGACGACTACCGGGCGCAGAAGCGCGGCGGCAAGGGCGTGCGCGGCACGAAGCTGAAGGAAGACGACATCGTCGACCACTTCTTCGTCTCCACCACGCACCACTGGCTGCTGTTCTTCACCAACAAGGGCCGGGTGTACCGGGCGAAGGCGTACGAACTGCCCGAGGCCGGCCGGGACGCGCGCGGCCAGCACGTGGCGAACCTGCTCGCCTTCCAGCCGGACGAGGCGATCGCCGAGATCCTCGCCATCCGGGACTACGAGGCGGCGCCGTACCTGGTGCTCGCCACCAAGTCCGGCTTGGTCAAGAAGACGCCTCTGAAGGATTACGATTCGCCTCGCTCCGGCGGCGTGATCGCGATCAACCTGCGGGAGCGCGAGGACGGTTCGGACGACGAGCTGATCGGTGCGGAGCTGGTCTCGGCCGACGACGATCTCCTTCTGATCAGCAAGAAGGCACAGTCGATCCGGTTCACCGCCACCGACGACTCGCTGCGTCCGATGGGCCGTGCCACCTCCGGTGTCAAGGGCATGAGTTTCCGTGAGGGCGATGAGCTTCTCTCGATGAATGTCGTTCGACCCGGTACGTTCGTGTTCACCGCCACGGACGGTGGGTACGCGAAGCGGACCGCCGTCGACGAGTACCGCGTCCAGGGCCGCGGTGGCCTTGGTATCAAGGCCGCCAAGATCGTGGAGGACCGCGGTTCGCTCGTCGGTGCGCTGGTCGTCGAGGAGACCGATGAGATCCTCGCGATCACGCTCTCGGGCGGTGTGATTCGTACGCGAGTCAACGAGGTCAGGGAGACGGGCCGTGACACCATGGGCGTCCAACTGATCAACCTGGGCAAGCGCGATGCCGTGGTCGGCATCGCACGTAACGCCGAGGCCGGGCGCGAGGCGGAGGAGGTCGACGGCGAGGATGCCATCGACGAGACCGCCGAGGGGGCGCAGGCCGCCGGCACGGACGAGGGTGAGGCGCCCTCGGCCGAGTAGCACGAGGAGAGAGTCATCGTGAGCGGAGCCACGGGCGCCGGATCGGCCGGTACCTCCACGGGTACGGAAGCGGACGGCGGCGGCCGTGGCTCCGCCGCGCACGGGGGGCGTGCGGGCGGCGCCAGTGACCCGCACACGACCAACCTCAAGCCGGTGAAGGTGTCCGAGCAGGACTCCGCCGGTTCGTCTGCATCCCAGGGGGGAACAGTGACGGACACCCGAGGCCCGGCCCCGGCCGGTGAGGCGCAGGCGTCCTCGCCGCTGCCCGGTGAACGGCGCCCCGAGCAGCCCGCCGGGCCGTACCACCCGCCGCAGGCCTATCCGGCGCAGGCGCCCGAGGGTGCCGTACGCCGGCCGCGCACGGGGGTGCGGACGACGCCGCGGACCCGTAAGGCGCGGCTGCGGGTGGCCAAGGCCGATCCGTGGTCGGTGATGAAGGTCAGCTTCCTGCTCTCGATCGCGCTCGGCATCTGCACGGTCGTCGCCTCGGCGGTGCTGTGGATGGTCCTGGACGCGATGGGCGTGTTCTCGACGGTGGGCGGCACGATCTCGGAGGCGACCGGGTCGAACGAGGCGAACGGCTTCGACCTGCAGTCGTTCCTGTCCCTCCCTCACGTCCTGACGTTCACGACGATCATCGCGGTCATCGATGTGGTCCTGGCCACGGCGCTCGCGACGCTCGGCGCGTTCATCTACAACCTCTCAGCGGGCTTCGTGGGCGGCATCGAGCTGACCCTCGCCGAGGACGAGTGACGGGCCCCCGACAACCGATTTTGGGTCTGACGTGGTCGTGCGCTAATCTTCAGGAGTCAGCGCGCGGGACACACACCGCAAAGCGCGGCGGGGCTATAGCTCAGTTGGTTAGAGCGCATCCCTGATAAGGATGAGGCCACAGGTTCAAATCCTGTTAGCCCCACCAGCGAAAAGACCCCCGGATCATTGGTCCGGGGGTCTTTTGATACCAGTGGTTGACACCAACAATGGCGATTAGCCGATGAGCGGGTCTTCGAGGAGTTCGGCGAGCATCGAGACTGCTTCCCGCTCACTGTCGCCGACCACGTGCGTGTAGACGTCCATGGTCATGCTGATCCGGCTGTGCCGGAGGATCGCCTGAGCGACCTTGGGATGCACCTTCAGGCAGGCGAGCAGGGGGCCGCAGGTGTGCCGGGCGAGCCGGACCGTGATGCGGCGGACGCCGGCGCGCTTCACGAGCCGATCGAAGGTCCGGGAGAAGCCGACCGGATCGATCAGGACGCCGTGCTCCGAGGAGAAGATCAGGTCATGGTCCGGCTCCTGCGACCAGTGCTCACCGGCGATCTTCCGTTCCAGCTCCTGCAGTTCCCGGCGCTCTTCCAGGGCGCGGGCGCAGAACTCCGGCAGGGGGAGCACCGCCTGTGGGCGCTACAGCGACTGCTGATCTATCCGGAGCAGGGCTTCATGATCAGCCAGCAGGTCAGGTCACTCACGTACGGCCCTTGGGAGCGTGCCCGACGGGTCGGCACAGTCCCTGCGACCCTCCCGGCTACGCTCGCGCGGGAGCGCCCCGCGGCGCGTGGCTGCGGGGCGCCTTGTGAGATTTAGTCGATCTTCTGCCCGTCGTACGTACCGCCCTTGCGGGTGTTGTCCGCCAGATCGGCCGTTTCGCCGCCCTGCTTGCACTGAGAAGGGGTGACGTAGGTTGGGGCGCCCTGTGCGGTGGCGGCGGTGGCTGTGGCGGTGTCGCCGTACCAAACGGCCTTCCCCGGGTGGCGTTTCGAGTTGGGCGAGCGGCGCAGACATCGGCCAGATCGTGCGGCGCACCGCGTCGCCCGCTGAGTAAGCCCTGTCAGCAAGGACAGTTGTGGTTCCTGTCGGAGCCAGACCCGCGAGTCGATCGGAAGCCTCAATTCGGGCACGGTAAGAGCGGCTGATGAGGCCTTGCCGGTGCGGCGTTGCGTGACTCACTGATCGTTTCAGAACGTGGACACGGCGTCATCTGAGGGTGCCCGGCCCGTGCCGCGCGCTCGTCGCCTCGGCTGTGAAAATCACTGTCCGATTGTCGGAACACGGTGATAGAGAGTCCATGTGACAACGACACTTGCGTTCCCCGTTCTGTTGCGACTGATCGACGAACGGTCGAGCGCCTTCCGCGCCGCGGTCGCCTCCGCGCCCAGCCTCGACGTGCAGGTGCCGACCTGCCCGGAGTGGACGCTGTTCGATCTGGCGCAGCACATCGGCGAGGGGCGCCGTGCCTGGGCCGCCACCGTCGCCGCAGGGCCTGCTCCGGCCAAGTCCGTACCAGAGGGCGCCCCGGCTGCGCCTCGGGAGCGCGAGGCCCTGGCGGCCTGGTTGGCGGAGTCCACCGAGCAACTGCTGGACGCATTGCGGGAGGCCGGCCCGGATCGCGGTTGCTGGACGTGGTGGGGTGCGTCCCAGTCGCCGCAGACCTGTGGCGCCGTCGCCCGGCACCAGCTCCAGCAGATCGCGGTGCACACCTACGACGCCCAGGTCACTGTGGGTGCCCCGGAGCCGCTGCCGGACGAGGTGGCACTCGACGGTGTCGAGGAGTTCCTGTCCACCTGCGTCGCCACGACGAGTGCCTGGCCGCACAAGCCCACTGCCTTCGACTTCCACGCCACCGAGGGCCACTCCTGGCGCCTCACGGTCGACGGCGACGGCGCACGCTGCACCCGTATCCCCGCGCCCGGCACGCCGCCTGTCGCCGCTGCCGACGAGGGCCCGGACGCGGCCGGCGTCTCCGTTCGCGGCACGGCCAGTGAGCTGGTCCTCTTCGTGTACGACCGTATCCCGGCGGACTCCCTGCAGATCGAGGGAGACGCCGGTTTGTTCGACCTGCTCCGCGCGTGGGACCCGGAGGAGTAGGACGGGTGCTGTAGAGCGGCTCTACGGCTGACATCAACCGCCGCCTGTTCTCGAAGCCCCGGTGACCCTAGGTTCGGCTGATGACCTTGAAATGGCAGCATGTAATTGTTCACTCGGCGGATCCGGCGGCCCTGGGGCAGTGGTGGGCCGAGGCTCTCGGCTGGGTTGTGGTCCACACCTCCGATGTGGAGTTCGCGATACGCCCGGAGCCGGATCGCCTGCCAGGGCTGGAGTTCGTCCTCCTCGACGAGCCCAAGAAGGCCAAGAGCCGTCTGCATCTCGACTTCGTGCCGGATGATCAGGACGCCGAGGTGGCTCGCCTTGAGGCGCTCGGCGCACAGCGTGTCGATGTCGGTCAGGGGGACCAGTCGTGGGTGGTCATGGCAGACCCTGAAGGCAACGAGTTCTGTGTCCTCGGCCGACGATCTCAGTGAGAAGCCCTGAGAAGTGAGAACCCCTGAGACCCTGTGAGCGCCAAAAAGGCCCGACCGCTGGCGACGGGGGATGCACCAGCGATCGGGTTATGGCCAAGGGTAACAAGGTTGAGCGGATTGCGGGGGCAAGTCGGGCGGGAATCAGGCAGGTTGGCCGATCAGCGACCGCACGGGGGGTCGTAGGAGAGGCGGGGGAGGTACTCGTGCCACTTCTGCGGGGTCAGGACCTTACGGGTGACCCCGCAGAGGTAGTCGATCGCCGCGTCGTCGTCCAGGTTCCACAGGCGGGCCGTGTCCGTGCCGCTGGAGACGCCCAGGACGTTGCCCCTGGGGCTGAAGGACAGGAACGTGCCCGACTTGGCGTTGGAATTCATCGACTGGCCGATGGGGACCGCCGAGGACGGGTGGGTGACATTCCACAGCCGGACGGTGTTGTCGTTGCCGCCGCTGGCCAGAACGTGCCCGTTCGGGGTGAACGTCAGCAGCTTGACCGCCTCGGTGTGGCCGGTGAGCGGCGCGCCCAGCGCGGTCGCCGAGGCGGGGTCGGTGACGTCCCACAGCCGGACCGTGTCGTCGTCGCTGCCGCTGGCCAGAACGTGCCCGTCCGGGCTGAAGGCGAGCGCGTTGACGGGGCCGGAGTGCTTGAGCCGGGCCAGCGCGGTCGCGTGGGCCGGGTCGGCGACGTTCCAGAGCCGGACCGTGCTGTCCGCGCTGCCGGAGGCGAGGGTGCGGCCGTCAGGGCTGAAGGAGATCGCGTTGACATAGCCTCGGTGGCCCGCCAGCGGTCTGCCGAGCGCGGCGGGGTGCGCGGGGTCGGTGACGTCCCACAGCTGGATGGTGGTGTCGTCGTAGGCGGTGGCCAGAACGTGCCCGTTCGGGCTGAAGGCGAGCGTGGCCGGCCCCGCGAAGCGCGTCCGCAGGGCGATGGGCGATCCGGTGACGACCGGGTGGGACGGATCGCTGACGTTCCACAGATACACCGTGTGGTCGTAGGTGAGGACGGCGAGAACGCGGCCGTCGGGGGAGAACCGCAGCGAACGATGGCCGGCGTCGCCCTGCATGAACGGCTTGCCCAGCAGCACCGGCCGGCCGGGCCGCGTCACGTTCCACAGCCGGAGCCTGCCGTCCCGCGCCGCCGTGGCCAGCACCCGTCCGTCCGGCCGGAACGCGCCGGTGCGGCCGATGATGTCCGACGTCGGCAGTGACCACAGGCGCACCTTGCTGTCACCGCTGCCGGTGGCGAGGGTCTTGCCGTCGGGGCTGAACCCCAGGGCGTACATCTCCCCGCTGCTGCCCGCGAGCGGCTCCCCGATCTGGGAGGGGGACGTCCGGTCGGTCACGTTCCACAGGCTGGCGGTGCTGTCCGCGCTCGCGGCGGCGAGCCGGCTGCCGTCCGGGCTGAAGGCCACCGACCAGATCGGGCCGGTGTGTCCGGCGAGCGGGGAGCCGAGCGCGGCGGCGCGGGCGGGGTCGGTGACGTCCCACAGGCGGATCGTGTCGTCCGCGCTGCCGGAGGCGAGAGTGTGCCCGTCGGGGCTGAACGCGACCGAGTGCACGAGGTCGGTGTGGCCCTTCAGCGCCGTGTCGTAGCGCTTGGCGTGCCGTGGGTCGGACACGTTCCACAGCAGGATCGTGTCGTCGTCACCGCTCGCCGCGAGGGTGCGCCCGTCGGGGCTGAACGCCACGCAGCGTACGGCGGCGGAGTGGCCGGTGAGGGCGCCGATCTGCCGCGGCCGGCGCGGGTCGGCCACGTCCCACAGCCGTACGGTGTGGTCCTCGCCGGCGGAGGCCAGCGTACGGCCGTCCGGGCTGAAGGCGATCAGATAGATCGTGCCCTTGTGCCCGGTCAGGGGTGCGCCCAGGGACATCGGACGGGCGGGGTCGGCCACGTTCCACAGCCGGACCGTGCCGTCGTCGCCGGCGCTGGCCAGGGTGTGCCCGTCCGGGCTGAAGACCGCGCTGCTCACCCAGCTGGTGTGCCCGGTCAGCGGCTTGCCCAGCGGCTTCGGGCGGCTGGGGTCGGCCACGTTCCACAGCCGGACCGTGCGGTCGTAGCTGGCCGTGGCCAGGGTCTTGCCGTCGGGGCTGAACGAGGTGAGGTAGACGGCGCCGGTGTGGCCGGTCAGCGGGGTGGCCAGCGGCGCGTTCACGATCGAGATCAGCCTGCTGTACGTCCCCTCGTCCTTGGGGCGCAGCCGGTGCGCGACCAGGTCGAGCTGGGCGGACAGGGACGGATCGGTGTTCTGGACCCGGTCGGCCTCGGCGAGGACCTGCTCGAAGACGGCGTCGTCCCGCTGCTGCCGGGCGATCACCGCCGACCCGCCGGCCACGAGGGAGAGCACCACCAGCGCGGCCACCGCGGCCCGGCTCAGCCACACCGAGCGCCGGCGCAGCCGGACCGAGGCGGCCAGGAACTCCACCGCGCTGCGGGTCAGGAAGGTGTCGCCGGCCGACCTGGCCCAGCCGCGGGCCTGCTCCAGCCGGGAGCCCCGGTAGAGCAGCGAGCTGTCCCGGCCCGAGTCCTCCCAGGCCCGGCCGTCCTCCTCCAGCCGCTGGCGCAGCAGATGGTCGTTGCGGTTGTCGTCGATCCAGTGCCGCAGCCGGGGCCAGGCGTGCAGCAGCGCCTCGTGGGTGATCTCCACGGTGTCGGCGTCCAGCGTCACCAGCCGGGCCCGGACGAGGGCTTCGAGGGACTCCTCCGTCTTGCCGGGGTCCGCCGACTCCGCCGCGAGCTGGCGCCGGGTGCCGCGCCGGCGGGTGGCGTGGGTGTCCTCGCCGAGGCGGACCAGGCGCAGCAGGAGCAGCCGGGCCGCCGTACGGGCCGCGGGGTCGAGCCCGGACCAGGCGCGCTCGGCGGTCGCCGCGACGGCGCCCTGGATCCCGCCGGCCGCGCGGTAGCCGGCCAGCGTCAGCTTCCCGGCCTTGCGGCGCTGCCAGGTGGCGAGCAGGGCGTGGGACAGCAGCGGGAGCACGCCCGCGTCGTGCGCTCCGCGCGGGCCGTCGGCGCTCACCTCGCGGACGATCAGCTCGGCGAGCCCCGGCTCCAGCTCCAGGCCGACCGCCTTGGCCGGGCCGGTCACCGCCTCGCGCAGTTCGGCGCTGGTCAGCGGGCCGAGCACCATGTGCCGGTGCTGGAGGGCGTCGGCGAGCTCCGGGTAGCCGAGGCACTGCTCGTAGAAGTCGGCGCGGATGCCGAGCACGACGACGACCGGGGCGGGGCCGTCCGCGCCGGCCGGCGGGGTGCAGACGGCGTGCAGCAGCTGGATGAAGGTACGGCGGTCCGCCTCGTCGGGGCAGAGGGTGAAGGCTTCTTCGAACTGGTCGACGATGACGACCGGGCGGGAGCCGAGGGGCCTGCTGTCGATGCTGCCGATGGGTCGGTTGTAGGAGGGGCGGTTGTCTGGGGGTCGGTTGTCGCAGGGGCGGCTGCCGATCGTTCGGCTGTCGGAGGGTCGGTTGTCGACGGGTCGGCTGTCGATGGTTCGGCTGTCGATGGTTCGGTTGTCGACGGGGTGGCTGTCGGAGGGCCGGATGTCCGGGGACGGGCCGTCGGTGGGTTCCCCGGTCGTCTCGCGGTGCGCCCACGCCGAGACCGCCTCGCGCGCCGCCCGGGCGATCCGGGGGGCGTCGGACCCGGGCACGGCCGGGTTCCGGGTCGCCGCCCGCTCGGCCTCGCGCGCGTCGGCGGCGACCGGGGCCAGCTCGGGGACCCGGCGGACCAGCTCGCCCAGCGGATCGGCGCCCGGCACCAGCTGGAGCACCAGTCCCTCCCCCAGACTTCGTCCGGAGGGACCCCCATCTCGCTGCGCTCGCCCGGGCCGGTCCGCCGCCAGGGCGCCGTCGCGGACGGCGGGCACCAGACCGGCGTTGAGGAGGGAGGACTTGCCCGCGCCCGAGGCGCCCACCAGCATCACCAGACCGCCGGTGCGCTCCGTGGCCCGCAGCTGGTCGACGAGCGCGCTCGTGCTGCGCTCACGGCCGAAGAACCAGCGGGCGTCCTCCTGCCGGTAAGGGGCCAGACCCCGGTAGGGGCATACGCCGCCGGCGACGGTTGGGGCCTGGGCGGGTGGCTGCCGGCTCTCCTCGTCGGGGGGTGCGGGGCGGTCGCCGACCGGGTCGGCCAGCGCGCGCTCCCACAGCCGCTGCCAGTGCGCGAGCTCGTACAGGCCGGTGGAGACCGGGGCGGGGCGCAGCCGGCGCGCCTCCGGTATCAGGATGTGCAGCACCGCGGCGAGGGCGGCGAACTGTGCCGGAACGTTTCTGGCCCGGCGCCAGTCGCTGATGCGCTGCGCGGACACCCGTACGGGCCGGCCGCGCTCGTCGACCCGCTGCAGCCGTACGACCGCCTCGGCGACGCTCTTGAGGGGAGGATTTCCGGCCTCCTTGTACAGCAGCGCGAGACGCTCGGCGAAAGCTGTGCGTGCCCCTGAGTCGGAACTCAAGGCCCCTCCCGTTTTCTTTCCCCCCGCATCTGGACGTCCGGACCGGAAAACTCACCTTATACGCCTGACCTGCGAATAAGCACCGGACCGGAGACCGGAACCTCCTCGCCGACGGCAACAGATGGCAGGATCCGGACCCGGTAGCGGATCCGTCACACACCGTCCGGACAGGCCACGGGCCTGGTAGGCGAACCGACCGACCGCGTTGCCGAAAGATCTCGGTCAACTTCCACCGGGGACCCGCGAGCGGGCCCCGCAGCAGGCAGGGAGCGGCAGCGAGGCCGTCGCGTGATCCCGCGACCACTCCAGGAACCGGCTCCCCTTCCGCGACCCGTGACGAGCCGACGCGTCACGGGTTGGCAGCCCCGCACCGTTCGGCACCGGTCCCCACGAGGGGAGGGACCGGTGCCGGACGGGCGGCGGACTCATACCGGTCTCCTACAAGACTCATCCTTCACTTTTCGCTCGGACGCCTTCATTCCGCCCGGACTCATCCGGCCGTTCCGCCCGGACTCATCCGGCCGTTCCGTCCGGATCCAGTCGGCCGTTCCGTCCGGATTCATCCGGCCGTTCCGCCCGGACCGAGCCCGCCGCGCGGGCAGGGCCCTGGATATCTGACGCACCATCAGATACGGTACCGCCCCGGCCGGCTGTCCCCGAAGGGGTGAGTGTCATGGAGAAGGCGGAGAAGCGGCCCCCGTGCCCGCACGGCGCCCCGCGCTGGGTCGCGCTGTTCCACCAGCCCGCACAGGATTCCTGGACGGTGGCCGCCGAGTCCCCGGACCGGGCTCCCGTGCTCTACGCCGTCGCGGACATGACCAGGACCGTGCGAGCGCGCGGCGAGGAGGCCACGGTCGCGCTGTGGGGGCCCGGCGACGGCGCCTGGCGCCTCTACGACGCCCCGTCCGCCAAGGCGCCCGCCGCCCCGGCCGACGGGCCCGGACCCGCCGCCGCACCGGCCAAGCTCGCGGAACGCATGACGGACCGCCGTCACCAGGTGCTGATGGCCGCGCTGGGCACGGCGGGGCTGTACGACCTGAGCCCCGAGGACGACGAGGCGGTCCGGGCGATGGCCGACCTGCTGGACGAGCCCACGGTCCGCCGGGTGGCCCGCTGGCTCTCGGCCGCGGGCGGGCAGCGCTAGGACGAGGGCGACGGGCGGGTCCGGTTCGGCGCGCGCTTCGTGGGGCAGTGACGTCCTGGAAGTCGACGTCATCACCGACGACTGGAGGACGCATGAAGGTCTCCGTCGACCGCGCCCTGTGCTACGGCTCCGCCGAGTGCGCGCACCGGGCGCCGGCCGTGTTCGCGTTCGAGGACGGGTACGGCGTCGTACGGCCCGGCCGTGCGGAGTCCGGCGACGACCCTGAGGTGCGGGAGGCGGCCGAGAAGTGCCCGTCGCAGGCGATCGTGCTCGGCGGAGCGACGGAGTAGGTCTACGGAGGCGGAGTAGGTCTACGGAGCAGGCCTCAGGAGGCGTCCGGGCCCGGCAGCGCGGGCGGATAGGCCCAGCCCAGGTCGGCCAGTTCCCGCGCCCTGGCCTCCGCCACCGCCATCCGGGCCGCGCGTTCGGCGGGTTCGACGTGGGAGGCCTGGCCGGTCGCCTGCCCCTCCCACTTGCGGTACAGCAGGCCGACCTCGGCCGAGAACCAGCCGCGGCTCACGGCGTTCAGCGCCAGCAGCAGGCCCGTGTCCTCGGAGGCCGGCAGGGCCATCCAGCCGCCCAGGGCGATCAGCAGGTCCCGGCGGACGCACAGGGTCGCCGGGTGGACCGGCGCGCGGAAGTCGCTGCGGCTCCAGTGGTCGAGCACGACACCGCGTTCGAGCGGCCCGTCGTCCGGATCGCCGGGAAAGCCGGCCGTGGAGCCGTCGGGCAGCAGGTCGAGGACCCGGGAGGTGGTCCAGCCGATGGTGCGGTCGGCCTCCAGTACGGCCACGTCACGGGCGAGCGCGCCCGGGGTGAGCCGGTCGTCGGCGTCCAGCACCCTGACGTACACGCCCTCGGCATGCGCCAGCGCGATCGTCCGGGCGACCCCGGGACCGCCCGGCCGGCCCTGCCGGAAACTCACGCGCGGGTCGTCGGGGACGTAGGGGCGCACCTCGTCCGTCGTGCCGTCCTGCTGGATCACCCACTCCCACTCCCAGCCGTCGGGGAGCCACTGCTCGCTCAGCGACGCGTAGGCGTCCGGCAGGAACGGCGCGGACGGGCCGTGGACAGCGGTGACGACGGTGACGCGCCGGATCACGACAGGCTCACCACCTTTGTCTCGTGTGTCTCGTGGGGGAGTCGTTCTGGGGTGCTGGCGTTCGTCGTCCATCCTCCCAGGCGAGGAGTGGCGACAACGCGAGACCCCCGGCCGGGTCCGGCCGGGGGTCGTTCCGTGTCGACTGAACGGATGGGTACGCAAGTCGCCTGGTTCGTCGAGACGGCTGCGGTGCTGCTGAAGGGGCCTGCTCAGCAGTCGAGGGCGCCCGCCGAGGGGTGGTCGAAGGCGGCCGTGCTCTCCGCTTCCGTCGTGTCGAGGGGCCGGTGCCGGCAGCTGGGGGTCTTGCCGTGGGCCTCGGCTCGGATCCGCTGCTTCATCGTGGGGGGCAGGGCGCTGGCGTGGGACCAGAGCCAGTGGTGTGCCGCCGGGTTCGTCGGGACGGTCCGCTGCGCGCTGCCGGTGCCGGTGGTCTCGGTCAGGGGCGCGGCCGCCGCGGTCGTGGCGGTGGTGGCGGTGACGAGTCCGAGCGCCGTGCACAGCGCGAGGAAGGCGGTGACGATGGCGGTCCACAGCTTCATGACCTTGTTCTGGGTCATGGCCCCTCACTTTCGGGTTGGGCGATTTGCGTACTTTCCTCATGATGTGTATGCGGATCGCGAAGTGGGGGACCGACGCCCGTGGCGCGTCGATGTTCCGATGAACACCACCCGGATGGCGGCAAGCGGTTCCGAAAACCCCCAAAGCCTGGTGAGGGACGGCGGAGAGGAGTGAAGTAACCGCCCGTGGAGGTGTGATCACCCTCCGATCGGATCGGCCGCGGACCTGCCCCGGACGTGCCCTATCGAGCTCCAGGAGGCGGGAGTTGGGCCGGGACGCAGGTCACCGATTGATATCGGCCGGTGTGTATAGTCGGGCGCCAGAGGTCCCCTACGTCAAGGAAAGACGAGGTCGCGCGGTGAAGAAGCTGCTCCTGGTCGCACTGGCCGCCATCGGCGGGCTCCTCGTGTACCGCCAGATCCAGGCGGATCGCGCCGAGCAGGACCTGTGGACGGAGGCGACTGACTCCGTGCCCACGGGTTCGTGAGTGCCGATACCAGAATCTGAACAGACCCCGGTCGCCGAAGCGGCCGGGGTTCTGCGTTTGCGGGGGCGCGCGGGACGGGGTAAGCGCTCCTGCGGGCCGACGCGCCGTCGTACGCCTCCCGCTGGGCGGTGCCGGGCTTTTCGGACGGCCGCACGCGTTCCCCGGATGGCGCAGGGACGCACGGGGCAGGATGGGCAACGGTCCGGTACGGCGGTGACAACACGGCGGGCGACGACTGGGGAGGCCGGCACGTGCGGGGGCGATGGCTGACGTCGAGGCTCAGGCTGAGGCTCAGGCTACGGCTCAGGCTCAGGCGACGAACGGTGTGGTGGCCGACTCTGCTGCTGCCGGGGCTGTGCGCCCTGGTCACGCTGCCCGGCGCCACGGCGGCCGCCGCCGGCGACACGCCGTACGCCTTCGCGCCCGGCGCGTCCGTGGTCGTCGGCGGGCAGGCCCCCGCCGACGCCGGACGGCTGGCGGCCGGCCGCGTCTACCGCAGCTCCCTGCCGGGCGACGGCACCCTCTACTACCGCCTGCGGCTCGCGGCCGCCGACACGGCGTACGTCCCCGTCACCGCCGTACCCCCCGCGAACGCGACCGTCACCAGCACCGACGGCATCAGCGTCACGGTCCAGGACGCGCGCGGCACCCGCTGCTCCTACGCCGACGCCCGCTTCGGCGCCGGACTCAGCCCCCGCCCGGTCACCGCGCTCGGGCAGCGCGAGCCCGGCCACTCGGTGTGCCAGGGCGGCGGGACGTACTACGTGACCGTCCAGCGACTCACCACCGGGGGCGTCTCCTCCGCCGGGCCCTGGGACCTGGAGCTCGCGCCCGCCACCGAACCCCGCCCGGCACACGCCGGGGCCACCACGGCGCCGGAGACCTGGGACTCCGCCACACCCGAGCCGCTCGGCGGGGCGCCGGTGGAACGCTCCGGCGGCACCGGTTTCGCCTCCGCCCGCCCGCTGGGCCAGGGCGTGTGGCGCACCGAACTGACGCCCGGCGAGACCCGGTTCTACAAGGTGCCGCTCGACTGGGGCCGGCAACTGCACGCCTCCGCCGAGCTCGGCGGTTCCACGGGCCACGGCTATGTCGGCGGCGCCCTGGAGCTCTCCCTGCACAACCCCGTCCGCGGCTACGTCGAGGACACCGCGCTCGGCTACACCGGCACCGGGAAGTCCGCCGTGCTCGCCCCCGTCCCACCGGTGGAGTACGCCAACCGCTACGCCGTCCCCGCCGCGGTGACCTCCGTGCGGTTCGCCGGCGACTACTACCTGGTCCTGCACCTCAGCGAGCGGCTGACCGGCACGTTCGGGCAGGGGCCGTTCCCCGTGACGCTGCGGGTCCGGGTGACCGGGCAGGCTCACGCGGGGCCGGAGTACGCCGGCCGGCCCGTGCCCGCGGACGTCTTCACGGTCACGGACCAGGACCGGGCGGCCGCGCTCGCCGGGGGCGGCACAGGTGCGGCGGGAGCGGAGGGCACCGGGGGCGCGGGTGATCCGGTGATGAAGCTGGTCGCGGGCGGTGGCATCGGCCTGGGCACGCTGCTCCTGCTGGGGCTCGGCGCGTGGACGCTGGCGGCCCGCCGGCCTCAGACCCGGGCCAGGGCCCAGAAGCCCACCGCGTAGCAGGCCAGCGCCAGCAGCAGGATCGGTATCACGGCCTTGGCCGGCGGCCCCGGCCGCCGCTCCCGCCGCGCCCGACGCCCGCGCCGACCGTGCCCGGGGGCGGACGGGACCGGCCGGGGCGGGGACGGGACCGGCTGCGGCGGGGGTGCCGGCTGCGGGTTCCGGGCGGTGTACGACGCGGTGACGGACGGCTCGGCAGCCCAGGGGGCCGGCTGGGGCTGGAGCCGGGGCTGGGGAGGCAGGGGCGGAGGGGGAGGGAGCGGATCCGCCGGTCCGTGGAGGGGGGTGTGGGGGGACACGTACGGGGGGTCGGGGGCCGGAGCCGGAGCCGGGGCGGGGAGTGGCGTCGGAGTCGGGGTCGGGGTTGGGGTCGGGGACTCCAGGGGTGGCGGCAGACGGAAGCTCCCGGTGTCCGAGAGGGATCCGGTGCCGGTGGGCGCATCACCACGGACATGGCCGTGATCCCCCGCTGCACCGGCCGTATCTGCAGGACTGGCAGGACCGGCCGCAGAGGCGGTGTCCGTGTCCGGGAGCAGTTCCCTGGCCACCCCGGAGGCCAGGGTGAGGGGGCCGTCAGGACCGAACCCCGAGGGAAGCGGGCCGAGTTGGTCGAAGATCTCGATCAGCTCGTCGTCGAGATCGGGCTCCGGCAGGAGTTCCACGGCGGAGGCGAGCGCCTTGCGGGCACCCGTGGCGGTACGGAACCGGGCGGCCGGGTCGGGCTGGAGCAGGCCGGCGACGACCTGCCAGAGCGGTTCGGGGACACCCTTGGGCGGGCCGGGCGTGCCGTGTTCGGCGAAGTACTCCACCAGCGCCTTGGCGTCCGGCTTGGCGCCTTCGAGGAGGTAGAGGGCGACCAGGCCCACGGCGAACAGGTCGGCCGGGAAGTCGGGTTCGGCGCCGAGCAGCTGCTCGGGGGCGAGGTAACCAGGCGTCCCCACCACGAGGTTGGTCTCCGTCAGCCGGGGTTCGCCGAGCCGCATGGCGATGCCGAAGTCGGACAACCGCAGCCGGGGCCGGCCGGTGCCGGTGGCTTCGAGGAGGAGGTTGGCGGGCTTGATGTCCCGGTGGATGACGCCTTCCGCATGGACGGCGGCGAGACCGGACAGCAACTGGTCGAGCAGCGTGCACACGTACGCCGGCGGCAGGGGGCCGTAGTCGCCGACGAGGTGGACCAGCGAACCGCCGGCGACCAGGTCCATGGTGAACAGCACCTTGTCGTCGTCGGCGGCCCAGCTGGCCGGGGCGAGGACATGGGGGTGGTCGATCCGCAGGGCCTGCTCGCGCACGAACCGCAGCAGGGAGTGAGCGTCGCGCTGCTGGAGGACCTTCGCGGCCACATAACGGCGCCGGCGGTGGTCCCAGGCACGCCATACGGCGCCCACGCCACCGCGTCCGATCGGGTCGGCCAGCTCGTACCGGCCGGCGAAGACCTCACCCATGGCTGTGCGCCGCTCCTCCCCCGAGCTCCGCGTGCCCCCCGACCGCCAAGCCCCTGACTACCCCTACTCCCCCTCGCTACCCCCCAGCCCCCGCTGTCACTCTGCCCCCGGCTCTCCCCCGTACCGCTACCGGCCCCCGTGCTGCCCCGTGGGGTCAGCTCTGGTGGGACTGGTAGTGGGCGACGGCGTCGGAGGTGCGGCCGGCGCCGTAGACACGGAGGAACTCCGCCAGTTCGGGATGGGCCGGGGCGAGGCTGTCCGCGGCGTCGATGATGTCGCCCGCGGCGGCCACCGAGCGCAGCAGCGACTGGATCTCGCGGACCACCCGCTTGACGGTCGGCGCACCCGAACCGCTGGTGGTGTGGGTGGTGTTGCTGAGCACGGAGCCCCCCTGCGACTTCTTGATCTCTTCCATGCGCTCGCTCGCCTCGGCGGCGCTGACGCTGCCGTCCGCGACCTGGGCCGCCAGCTCCTGCAGCAGCTGCACCCGCTGGACCACGGCGGGATTGCCGATCTTGGCCCGCTGGCCGCTCATCAGCTGCGAGAGCATCGGAGCGGACAGCCCGAGGACCGCCGCGAGACGGGCCTGATTGAGTCCCAGATCCTCGATGAGCTTACGGAAGAGCGCCCCCAACGGCTCCCCGTACCAGTTCCGCTGCAGCTCCCGCGCTCTGGCGGTGGCTTCCTGCTGTGCGGCGTCCATTGCGTCTCCCCATCGCTTCCCCTGAATACCGCGGTTCGCTGTAGCGAACCACGCCGAGCATCTTACGGAGAGTGGTCATCCGCGGGGACCCCCAATCTTTTTGCGGGATATGGGGGGTGACCCGGTACTCTGGTCAGCGACGCCTGCCGGACAAGGTTCCTTCCGGCCGGTCGTTCCCTTCTGGGGCCTTAGCTCAGTTGGTAGAGCGCCGTCTTTGCATGGCGGATGTCAGGGGTTCGACTCCCCTAGGCTCCACCCGGTAAATGCCCTCTGACCTGCGGAAACGCGGTTTCAGAGGGCATTTTCGTGCGTACCGGCGACCGACGATCCGCCGCCGCTCCCCCGGCGGTCCCCTGGGCCCGGTCTCTGCCAGGTGCCGATGACGCCTCGGCCTCCGCATGTCCAGGTGATCGCCCGCGCGGCTGGCGGGCCCGGAGTGCTGTGCGGCCGGATCGCGAGACCGGCCTGCTGGCCTGCGGTACGCGGACCTGTCTCATCATGTGGGAAGGGCGGAGCCGGTGTCGTTCACGCGCCATGACCAGTGGCTGCCGCAGACATCCCTGGATTCGGTGCCCTGCCGGGGAAAAGATGAGGGAGCTACACGGAGGAGTGGCTGGTTGCTCGCCGAGTCTTTCAGATTGGAATCAGCATGACGAGTTATGACGGGGTTGAGCAGACCCGCCTCGTTCCCACGACCATCTGGCGCGATTGATGCGACTTCGCATATCACCTCTGTGTGTCTTCACATGGAGAAACGGTCAAATGGTGTGCGACGATCCCGTCCTGCACCGTCAGCTCGCTTTGAGCCCGGGTGCGCAGCGGCTTCTGGCGCGTTTCGCCGACTGGACCGAAGTGGCAGAATCCGATGATTCCGGGGCAGATCCGGAATTGCGACTCGTCCATCAGCTCCACGCCGCTCGGATCCTCATCGCGGAAGAGTCCCCTGAGGATCGCCTCGTGAGGTCCCTGGGCGCATGGTCGGAATGGGGTACCGCGGCCACCTACTTTCACCTTTCGTCCCGTACGACGTGTGACGAGAAGTTCCTCTCCGCCGCCGAGGACTCCGCGCGGCTCATCAGCGAGCTGGAGGAGCGCCCGCAGCCCCCTGAGACCAAGGAGTATCCGGAAGCACCGAGAATTCGGCTCTCCGCTCCGCAGAACGATCGCCTTGCGGAACGAGGGCTCGACTCGGTGCTGCGCGCACGGCGCACCACTCGTCGGTTCGACAGGGAAAGCCCCGTCACCGAGGCGCAGCTCGCCACCCTTCTGCACTGGGTGGCGGCACCGCAGCACCAGGTGAAGCGGCCCGGAATGGTGCCCGCGATGCTCAAGGCCAGCCCTTCGGGCGGCGCCAGGCACTCGCTGGAGGTCTATCCAGTCGTGCTCAATGTGGAGGGAGTTCCTTCGGGGGTCTACCACTATCACTCCACCGAGCACGTACTCGAATCCTTGGTTCCTGGGCCGGTCGATCCCGACCGGGTCGTCGAATGGTGCGGCGACCAGACCTATCTGCACGGCGCCGGAGTCGTTTTCTTCTACACATCGGTGTTGGACCGGGTCGCTTGGAAGTACCGGACGGGTCGCACCTACCGGACGCTCTTCATGGAGCTCGGGCATTTCAGTCAGACCGCCTATCTGGTCGGCACTGCGCTCGACCTCGGCGTCTTCTTCACCGCCGCCACGCGTGACGCCGCTGTGGAGGAGCTGCTGGGTCTGGACTGGCGTCGGGAAATCCTGTGCGGGGTGACCGGGGTCGGCGTACCCACGCCGGAGGAGTCATCGAGGCAGCGAGCCATGCTCGCGGGCGCGGAACCGGATTTCTCGTTCTTCGGGGACAGCTGGGATGGGAGAGGGCAGTGAGCGGGAATCGGACGGACGGGGTTCGGGTGCTCATCGATCTCGGGGTCGTCGATCGCAACATCCGGCACTTCCATGAACGTGTCGCCGCGCATTCCGGGGTGAGCGTCCGGTCCCATGTGAAGGGGCACCGGACGGTGGAGATCGCCCGGCGTCAGCTGGCCGCCGGTGCCGTTGGCATCGCATTGACCCAGGTGTCCCAGGCCAGGCGGTACGTGGCAGCGGGTGTGACCGATGTGGTGATCGTCCACCCCTGGTCCGAACCGTGGCGGTGGGAACTCATCGCCGAACTGGCCAGGGAATGCCACCTGTCCGTCCACGTCGACAGCGTCACCGCGGTCGAGGGTCTTGCTGCGGCAGCCACGAAGGCCGGCAGCGTCCTCGGGATCCGCATCCAGCTCGGAACCGGCGTCGACGTCACCACGACCTCCGAGGCGCAGGTCCTGGAGATGGCCGGTGCCGTCGAGGCCGAACCCTCGCTGAGGCTCGACGGTGTGACCTGCTATCAGGCCCTGCTCTCCGCTGGCTCGGGCGAGAGACGGAACGAGATCGGGCGTGACGCCGCGGCATTCGCCGTACGGAACGCCGAACTGCTCCGCCGGTCCGGGCTGTCGTGCCCTGTCGTGGCCGTGGGCGGCACCCCCACGGCGGACGGGGCGATGGCGACCGCCGGTGTCACCGAGATCTGCGCGGGTGCCTATGCCCTCCAGGATGCCGGAATGGCCTCCATCGGCGTCTGCTCCAGGGACGATGTCGCCGTGTCCGTCGTGACGGACGGTGCGGGAGACGCGGACGCGCTGCTCGACTCCCATCCGTACCCCTGGCAGCAGCCCGGAGAGCGCCAACTGCTCTGCGGGTCAGACACCTTGGGCGGCCGTCTGCTCCCTCCGCACATCTGCGCGCTCACCGCGCAGATCGACAGTGTCACCGTGTACGGACAGGGGGAGGAGCAGGTGATCGGACGATGGAACGTACTCAACCAGGTGGACACGGCCCCGGTGCACGCCGGGACAAGCGCGCAGGGCAGCTGAATCGCGCTGTGTCCCGGTTCGACGTACTGCGCCTGCCGGCCTTCCGGCTCTTCTTCGTCGCCCAACTCGGGTCGGCTCTGGGCGATTTCATGGTCGCGCCCGCCCTCGCGTTCGCCATCTTGGACCGCACGGGATCGCCGGGTGACATCGGACTCGTGCTTGCCGCTCGCACCATTCCCGTCGTGCTGTTCATGCTGCTCGGCGGGGTCGTCGCCGACCGGTGGCCACGTCACCGGGTCATGTTCGGCGCCGATGCGGTACGGGTGGTGAGCCAAGGCATCACCGCGGCGCTCGTACTGTCCGGCGACGCCCGGATCTGGCAGCTGATGGCCCTGCAGGCCGTGCACGGCACCGCGAGTGCCCTGTTCACCCCGGCCGTCACCGGGCTGGTGGGGCAGGTGGTGGACGCCGAGCGCCGGCACTCCGCCAACGCCCTGCGGAGCATGACCCATTCGGCGGCGATGATCACGGGTCCGCTGCTGTCCACACTCCTCATCGTCACGGTCGGCAGCGGCTGGGCCATCGCGGCCGACGCGGCGACCTTCGCCGTCAGCGCGTTCTGCCTGGCCCGGATACACCTGCCTCCGACACCGGCCAGGCCGACGGACGCCCGCAACATGCTGGTCGAACTCAAGCTCGGCTGGCGGGAGTTCCGGTCCCGCACCTGGGTGTGGTCTGTCATCCTCATGGCCTCGCTCACCAATATGATGTACGCGGTCTTCACCGTGCTCGGACCGGTGCTGAGCAAGCGCGAGCTGGGCAGTCCCGGCGCATGGGGCGCGATACTTGCCGCGTTCGGCCTCGGTGCCGTGACCGGAAGCGCATCCGCGCTCTGGCTGCGCGTCCGTCACCCACTGCGCACCGGAGTGCTGTCGCTCACCCTGTTCGCCGCGCCGCCCCTGGTGATGTCCGCCACCGATTCCGCGGTGATCGCCGGGGCCGCGGCATTCCTCGGGGGCATGGCCCTGATGTTCTTCAACCCGCTCTGGGAAACGACTCTCCAAAAGGAAATCCCCGGCGACAAGCTGTCACGGGTCAGCGCATACGAATGGTTCGGTTCCTATGCCGCGCAGCCGGTGGGGCTGGCACTCGCGGGTCCCGTGGCGGCCGCCACCAGCGTCCGGTTCACGCTGTTCGCCGCGGGCGCAACCCAACTCGTCGTGTGCCTGGCCACGCTGGCCGGGCGAGACGTACGCGCATACCGGGCCGCAGATCACCAGGCCGAAGGCGCAGATCACCAGACCGAAGGCCGAGAGAGGACGACGCAGTGACCAGGTCACACGGAAGCACACCGGGCGCGGGGCAGAACCGCCCCTGGCTGAACAGCCTCCAGCGCGGCCGGGTCCCCGGCCCGCGGCTGCCCCAGCAGCGCGTGGTCGACGGCGCCGGTCAGAGCACGCGCAGCGTGCACGCGGGGACGTACGAGGACCCGATCACCGGGGCCGTCGGCACGCCTGTCTTCCAGAGCAGCACGTTCACGTTCACCGAGGACACGTATCAGGCCTTCGACCAGGGCGACATCCGGGACGTACCGATCTACGGGCGCTACGGCAGTCCCAACCAGTGGGCCGTCCAGGAGAAGATCGCCTCCCTGGAGAACGCCGAGAGCGCCCTGGTCTTCTCCTCGGGCATGGCGGCGATCACGACCACGCTGCTGGCCCTCACCAACCGCGGTGGTCACATCGTCAGTTCCCGCGATGTCTACGGCGGAACCTACAACCTGCTGCGCGAGGACATGCACCAGCTCGGGCGGGAGGTGACCTTCGCTGATCCCACCGACATGGAGTCCATCCGGTCGGCCGTACGCGACGAGACCCAGGTCCTGTTCTTCGAGACCCTGACCAACCCGCTGTTGAAGGCTGCCCCCCTGGCCGAGCTCGGTGAGCTGGCCCGGGAGCGGAACATCCTTCTCGTGGTCGACAACACTTTTCTTTCGCCCATTTTCCTGCGGCCCCTGGAGTACGGCGCGAACGTCGTGATCCACAGCGCGACGAAATATCTCAACGGCCACAGCGATGTCACCGCCGGCGTCGCGTCCGGTCCGCGTAAGTACGTCGACCGGATCTGGAGCCAGATGCTGAAGTTCGGCGGCTCGCTGGACGCGACGATGTGCTTCCTGCTGGAGCGCGGATTGAAGACCCTGGCGCTTCGGATGCGGCGGCACCACGAGAACGCCGTGACTGTCAGCGAATTCCTCGCAGGTCATCAGCGCGTACGCAAGGTCCACCATCCCTCACGGGCCGATTACCCGTACCCCTGGCTCGCCGAGATGTGTCCGGACGGATGGGGTGGCGTGATCGCCTTCGAACTGGCGGGCGGTGACGAAGCGGCGCTGAAACTCCTCGACCATCTGCACCTGCCCGTGGTGGCGACCAGCCTCGGTGGCGTCGAGTCCCTGATCAGCTTGCCGTTCAACACGTCCCACAGCTTCCTGACCGAGCGGCAGCGCGGGGAAGTGGGTATCGAACCCGGCCTGGTGCGGTTGTCCATCGGCATCGAGGACGCGCAGGACCTCATCACGGACTTCGATCAGGCCCTCTCAGCACTCTAAGGAGCTTCGCTCATGCGCAACGGTCTGAACATCACCGGGGTGTCGGAGATGGTCCACGAGATTCGGGAGAGGCCGGAGGAGGCGGTGGCCGACTTCGCGGTCGAAGCTCCGGCCGGTCCGGCGCGGCCCGGCACGGTGGCGAGCCGCACCCTGACGGCCCGCTGCGGCACCACGCGGCTGGCCCGCGACTTCCGGCTCGTTCACAGGTCGGCGGCCGAGGCAGGGGCGTCGCCCGATCCCTCACCGTATGAGACGGCGCTCGCCGCCATGGCGTCATGCGTACTGGTCACGCAGGTCAACGGCTTCACCGCCCGCGGTGTGAACCTGGGCGGGTTGAGCGTCGTCGTGAGTGCAGACCTCCCGCTGGACGACGAAGGCCGCCCGGCCGCCGGGCAGCCGCTGGAGAATATCCGCTGGCGGTCCGACGTGGAGTGCGTCGCCCCTGCCGAGACCGTCTGTTCGATCAACCACCTCACGACGGCGTTCAGCCCGAACCATCGTGTCTTTCTGGACGCCTCCCCGTTCGACGCCATCACGGCCGGGGGCCGGCCCATGACCTGGGAGCCCGCGCCCCCGGTGTCCCGCGTCGTCACGCACTCCGCCGTGCTTCCCCTGGAGGTGACGGCGGTGTGGGAGTACGGTTCCGAGGCCTCGTTCCGCACCGTCACCGTCGTCGACGGGGTGCGCCAGGAGTCGGGGCCCTTCGGAGTGGACCAGGCCAAGCAGATGCTCGGCATCGACCGGGCCCCCAACTCTCAGGAAATTCTGCTGAGTTCACTCGTGGCCGAATTGACGGGGCTGCTGGGCGAAGAGGCTTCGGTGCCGGGATTCCAGATCCGAGCGGCAGGCCGCCTCGACACCCGCGGCATGCTGAATGTCCTCCGCGAGATCCCGAGCCGATTTCACCGGCTCACCCTTGAGGTGACGGGCCCGCAGCGTTCCAAATTGCCCGCTCTTGTCGGCTCGGCGCTCTCACGCAGCGTCATCGCCGCGACTCTCGCCCATGAGCGGACCGTAGGTGTGGAAGCGTGGCACAACAATGTGCTGGAGCGGTCCTATGTCAGCGCCACGAAGGCGGCCGAGGCGGTTCGGGACGAACTGACCAGCCGCTCCAAGTCCTGAAAAAACACCCGTCTGGCCCGCCACTCAGCGTGCTGAAAAGGCAAGGCGTCACCCCCCTGCCCCATTGCCCGGCAAGGCCGAGATCACTGGCTCGATAAGGGAGACGGAGGTATGGTGCGTCTCGGGGATGCGGCGCTGTCTCGGCGTGCAGAGACGCGAACTTGCTTCCTGCGCACAGCAAGCGGGTTCGACTGCCGGGCTGAAGGCTGGGGGGAATGTGTCGCATCGCGGCAAGAGGGGTACGGGAGGGCCGGGACCCTCGGATCGCTCACTGGCACAGGTCCTCTATCGGCTGATACACGAGAATCCGTCGTGGCTGGCAGAAGACCTGGCGGCCGCCGCGGGGATTTCCACGGCGGAAGTGGAGTCGACGCTCGAAAGTCTGGAAAGAATCGGCCTTCTCGTTCCATCGACGGAGACGCCCGGCGGGTATGTCGCCATTGATCCAGATGCGGCGCTTTACCGGCTGTTCGCAGCCGAGGAACGGCAGGTGGCCCGGCACAAGGAAAAGCTGGCGCGCACGCGTGATTCCATCAGGGCCATCATGGGTGACTTCATGAATCTACGCGCGTACGGGCGGGACGTCATCGAAGTCGAAACACTGCGCAGCGTCAGTCAGGCCAATGCGTTCCTGGATGATGCGGTGAGCCTCGTCAAATCCCGTGAATGCACTATGCATCCCGGCGGAATTCCGCCCGTGGATCTCATGGACGACATGCTGCTGCGCGACTCGGAAGTGATGAGCAGGGGCATCAAGGTCCGCACGCTCTATGCCCAGCACATCGCCGAAGTGCCCCATATGGGAGAGTATCTGGAATCGGCCTCTCAGCTCGGAATGGAAGTCCGGCTGGCCGCCCATCTCCCGCTGCGCATGCTGCTCTTCGACGACAGCCTGGCGCTCCTTCCCATCGACCCGCAGGACAGTTCGCAGGGCGCATTCGCTATTCGGGGTACCGAACTGGTCCGCTCGCTTCAGTCGCTGTTCGACTTCTGCTGGCACAACGCCACGCCGTTTGAGCCGCGCTCGCAGAAGTCGCACTCGGAGATCGAGATCACCGCCCAGGAGCAGCTCATCGTGCGCATGCTCGCGGCGGGCATGAAGGACGAGAGCATCGCACGGCAACTGGGGGTATCGGCTCGCACGCTGAGCCGTACGATCGCCGCGTTCCTCGACCGGCTGGGCGTGGAGACCCGCTTCCAGGCCGCGCTGAAGGTCGCCGAGCTCGGCGTCCTCAACACCCCGGCCACCCCGCTCTCGCCACAGCCAGGCAGTTGACCAGGAGAAACGCGGAAGTCCGGCGGGCCGATAAAGGTGCCGCCGCTCGAAGCCGGCCTGGTCGCTCCCCAACGCCCCGAACGCGGCCGGACCGAACTCGCCTGGATCCCGGACAGGCGTCGCAGTCCGCGACGGTCTTGGGGCGCTTGGCCCGCACGGCCCCGAATCTCTGTTTCGAGGCCCGCGTCGAACGGGAGAACAGGAAGCCACCGCCCGTGCCGACCGGGCCGTCGGCCAGTCCCGCCATAGCCGTTCCTTGCGGCCAGGGGTGTGTCGGACCAGCCCTGGACAACCCTGGTTCAGCGCCTTCCTGACTGTCTCAGCATGTGAGATGCGGGCCGCTCTGTCCACTACCCGTCATGGCAGATGGCCGCATCCAGAAAGCCTGGTCCTGGAGCGATGGTGGCGAAACGATAGCGAAGCAACGAGGCGGAGCGACGCCCGCCAGTTCGAATCCGACCAATTCACCGGGGGAACAGCCATGTCCAAATTCGGAAATCGCGCGCTCTCCGTCTGTATCACCGCGGCCGCGCTCGTCGGCCTCACCGCCACGACTCCCTGCGTCACCAACGCCGCTGGCACCCGCACGGTCCAGATGGCCGACGGCCAGGCTCCCGGGACCGGCGCATCCGCGAAGAGCACCGAGCCGGACAGCAACGGCTGGTGGTAGCCGACTCGTCTCTCGTCCCCCGACGCTCACCGAGCGGCGGAACGCCTCCTCCCAAGGAAGCAACTGGCATGACGAACACCGCGATCGCCGAACTGACCATGACGCAGTTGCCCGCTGCCGCGTATCCACTGCCAGTCGCGCCGCACACGGCGGCGCGAGCGCGCGGCGCCACGCCCGCGATGAACCCGGGGGAGCCGGCCCTCTGCGGAGACGGGACCGTGGTGCTTGCCTCGGGGGCTCGCTGCCGGATCAGGGTGATCGAGGCAGCAGGCCGGGAGCCGGCGGTCGCGGGGCATGGCCGCTCGGTGGTCGTCCGTCCCGACGACGGACTCGGCCTCTCGCGCGGGGCCTTGCCCGCGGGCATCGCCACGGTTCCCGGTCCTGGCCCGGAAACCGGGGACAGGGTCTGCGGTTTCTCTGGACAGCCGCTGACCACAGGGGCGCGGGTGCTGGTCCGGCACGGCAGAGGGAACATCCGGGGGATCGTCCGCGAGCCGGCGGAACGCTTCGACCCGGCGACGGCGCGGTGGGGCTCTCGCGCAGCTCGGCCCGTCAGCGACGACATCCCGCGCGTGTCGGGGCGCACGCTGGACGCCCTGCCCGCCGACCCGTACGACGAGGTGCGGGCGCCCGGTGCGGTTCCGCTGATGGACGAGCATTCGGGAGAGATCGTCGGCGCGGGCCTGTCCGCGGGTATCGCGGCGGAGCAGACAAGTGGAGTAGGGGCGCCATGACACTCGGTGTGGCCATCGTCGGTTTCGGGGTGGCGGGCCGACAGCATGCCGCGGCCCTGGACGGTGTCCCGTTCGCACGGGTCGCGACTGTCCTGGAGCGGGACGGGTCCGTGGACACCGACGGCCTGCCCCGCTCGGCGGACTGGGCCGGCCTGCTCGACGACCCGTCGGTGGATCTCGTCGCCTTGTGCGTGCCTCCAGGGAACCGGGCCGCCCTCGCGGAGGAGGCCGTGCGTGCGGGGAAGGCGGTGCTCCTGGAGAAGCCCCCGGCTTCCTCGCCCGCCGAGATCGACCGGATCGTGGCGCTCGGCCGCCGACTGGGCCGTCCGATCGGCGTGATGCTCCAGGAACGGCTCAGGCTCCCCGAGCACGTGCTCGGCTGGGACTGGGGGAAGGGCGCCACAGGTGTGCTCCAGGTGTCCCGGTACCGGCCCAGCGCGCACTACCGGTGGGCGGGCTGGCGCCATGACCCGGCCGAGTCGCTCGGCGGTGTCGCCGCGCATCTGGCCGTGGACTACCTCGATCTGGCCTGCCAGTTGCTCGGTGAGCCCGTGAACCTGCGGCTGGGCGGCAGCCGAGAGCTCGTACCTGGTATCGACTCGCGGATCGCCGGCCTGGTCGAGTTCAGGGAGGGTGCCGTCCTCAGCTTCGTGGTCACCGCCGAGAGCACCGTCAGGTCCCAGCGGCTGGAGATCCTGGGTACGGACCGGCGCATCGTGGTGGCCGACAGCGCCGTCACCACCGAGGCTGCCGGCCGGATCGAGGACCACCCGGCCCCGCCCACCCCCCAGTTGCGCCGCGCGGTCTACCAGGAGATGGCGCGGGCGCTGGACACCGGCGGTCTGCTGCCGCGTTCGGGCCTGCGGAGCGCCCGCCACGTCTCGGTGATCCTCCGGTCGGTTTTCGACGAGTTGAACGCCGTACGGCCCTGACAATGCGCCTGCACCTGAAGGGTGATCAAGCATGAATACGCCTGATTCGAACGCAGTTCGCACCTACCGGCAACTCATCACCGAGGGCGATCTGTCACATCCGAACGTTCTCGCGCTGCTCGGCTCGGATCGGGAGACTGCCGTCGCCACGCTCGACCAGCTGCGCGATGTCGGTCTTGTCACCTACGCCGAGACCGATCCGGACTTCGTCACCGCAGTGAGCGCAGACGTCGCAGAGGAAAAGGCCTTCGGCCGGCTTCTGGAATCCCTGGACCGCGTGGTGCGCGACGTGACCAGGACCCAGTCCGAACTGCGGAGCCTGCGAGTGTTCAACGAAGCCCTGTCCGCCGACTGCAAGAGCGGGCAGATAGTCGCCATCGCCGATCCCGATGCGGTGAACACACGGATCGCGGAGGCGGCCGGCGCATGCAAATTCGAGGTCCTGGTGGTTCAGCCCGGCGGGCCGCGACCTCGGGCGATCCTTGAACAGGCCTATCCGCGCGACAGCGCCATGCTCAAACGCGGCGTCAGCATGCGCGCGATCTACCAGCACAGCGCACGCTTCTGCGGGAACACTCAGAAACATGCGGAATCACTGACCGCGATCGGCGCCGAGGTCAGGACCTTGGACTGTCTCTCCCGACGCCTGATGGTCTTCGACCGGCACACCGCCTTCATTGCCGGCGGCTCCGAAGAGGCCGGGGCGATCATGATCAAATATCCTGCCGTCGTCGCGTTCCTGGTCGACGTGTTCGAGGCGATCTGGAGTCTCGCCCAGCCGATGACCTCGTCCTATCGGACGCGTATCGAGGGATCGGTCGTGTCCGACATTCAGAATTCGATCATGAAATTGATGATGACCGAGGAAAAGGACGGAGCAATCGCACGGCGCCTTGCGATCAGTGAGCGCACGTGCCGCAGCCACATTTCCAAGATCATGCAGCGACTCGGCGCACGGAACCGCACGCACCTGGGGTACCTCATCGCGCAGGAGGAGGCGGCCGGCCGCGGCAGGGAGATGTATCCGGAGCCCGCTGTCGACCGTGGCTGGGGGGCCCAGCACGGGCATCGCCGGCCGGCCGGGGGGCTCCCGTCCGACACCGCCCAAGTGGCCTGACCGCATACTCTGGACAAGGAACATTCGCGATGCAACTGCGTACGCCTTCGTACGTCGACGTCCTGCGTACCCCCCATGCGACCCGCACGTTCGGGGCGGCGCTGGTGGGCAGACTCTGTTACGGCATCACCCCGCTCTCCCTCATGCTCGCGCTGACCGGCAGCGGCCGGTCGTACGCGGTCGCCGGCGGCGCCGAGGCCCTCTTCGCCGCCGGGGCCACCCTGCTCGCCCCGTTGCGGGCCAGGCTGATCGACCGTCACGGCCTGCGACGTGCGCTGCTGCCGATGGCGCTCGTCTTCGCGCTCCTGCTCGCCATGCTCGGCGCCACCACCTGGTGGCACGGTGTGTCCGTCGCACTGATCATCGGGGTCGCCGGTGCCGCGGGATCCTGCGCACCACCTCTCGGTCCGACGATGCGGGCGCTGTGGAACGAACTCATCCCCGAATCCCCGGACCTGCTGCGCCGCGCCTTCAGTCTCGACACCGTGGCCGAAGAGGTCTTGTTCCTGGCCGGCCCGCTCCTCGCCGGGCTGGTGGCCACGGTCGCCGTACCGTCGGCCGGGCTGCTCCTTTCGGCGACGCTGGTGGCCTGCGGCACGACCGCACTGGTCACCTCGCCCGTGGTGCGGTCCGCGACGCACAACGCCAAGGAGCGCGGTGAGGCGGGGCGAGTCGGACGCGCGATCGTCCAGCCGGTCCTGGCCGCCCTCGGTATCGGTCTCTGCCTGGGCACCGTCAGCCTGCTGATGGTGGCGTT
Organism: Streptomyces camelliae; assembly: GCF_027625935.1. Lineage (NCBI taxonomy): Bacteria > Bacillati > Actinomycetota > Actinomycetes > Kitasatosporales > Streptomycetaceae > Streptomyces > Streptomyces camelliae. Next base: position 4,612,112 of record NZ_CP115300.1, on the reverse strand, counting down.
CGCCAGGTTCCACCACCAGGGGGCCGCGGTGGCCTGGTGCAGCGCGGCCCTGTCGGCAGGCAGCGCGCTCGGCGGTCTGGCCTACGGCGCGGTGAACTGGAAGCTCTCGTCTCGCAAGCAGCTGCCGATACTGGTGGCCGGGCCGGCCATCGGCATCGGGCTGGCCGGACTGTCACCGAACCTCGTGGTGCTGGCGCTGATGGCGCTCTGCACGGGGGTCTGTATATCCCCTGGACTGTCGGCCGCGTACCTCGTCGCCAACCAGTCCGCGGCACCGCAGGCCCGGGTGCGGGCCGGGACCTGGGTGAACACGGCGGTGAACGCCGGCAACACCACCGGAGCCGCGACCATCGGCTTCGCCATCTCCAACCTGCCGCTCCACACCAGCTTCGCCCTGGCCGCGGCACCCGCACTCGTTCTCGCCGGGGCGGCTTTCCTTTTTGTCCGGGGCAAGGAGAAAACAATCGTGCAGGAAGACTCGTCAGTGGCGCGCGCCTGAGACGAACGGTACCCGCAGGAATTGGGCAGATCAGGATCACGCAGTTGCATGATCCGGAACCCTTTGCGCGCTGGTGCGAGTGAACGGTCCGGGTGCAGCATCGGAAGCTGGCGGTTTCTTGCGGGTAGTTCGCGAGGGCTGCCGAATACAGGCAGGGGGCAAGCACTTTCTCACTGCCCGCCGAATTTGACCGTTTCGCGTCGGAGCAGATTCCGACGCCCATTGTCCCTGAGGGGGCCCCGTGGCGGATTCCGTAGTTTCGATGCAGGTCAGGCGCCAGCTCATCGATATTCTCGACCTTGAGCTGTCTCCGGAGGACATAGCGGACGAAGTCCCTCTGTACTCGTCCACGATCGGCCTGGATTCGCTGAGTCTCCTTGAACTCATCACGCGGCTCGAAACTGATCTCTCCTGTGAGATCAACGACGAGGCACTCATGCAGGTCGACCTCGTCGACGTGGGAAGCCTGGTCCGGCTGGTGGCCGCACAGGTGGCCTGACCCGACCGACAGTGATTCCGATGGCGAGCCGGCCCGGCAAGGAGGAGTGGCAGTGAGTGAAGACGCAGTTCGGAGCGGAGTTCCGACGCACTGGTACAACGTGATCGCTGATCTGGCGGGATATATCCCCCAGGAGCGGAGGCCGGCCCAGCGGGCGGGGCGGCACGGAGTTCAGCCGCAGCTTCCTCTCTCGATCTACCGGCAGAGCGTGAGCAAAGAGTCGTTCATTGCGATTCCGGACGAAGTGCGGGCGGAGTACGAGCGCTGGCGGCCGACGCCTCTGGTGCGCGCCCGGAAGCTGGAGAAGGCGCTCGGTACCCCTGCCAAGATCTACTACAAATACGAGGGGGTCAGCCCTTCCGGTAGCCACAAGCTGAACTCGGCTATTGCCCAGGCCTATTACTACAAGAAGGCCGGGATACGCGAGCTGGTGACCGGGACCGGCGCCGGGCAGTGGGGCACGGCGCTGGCGATGGCGTGCAAGTCGTACGGCATGGACTGCACCGTCTACATGGTGAAGTGCAGTTACGAACAGAAGCCCTACCGCCGATTGATGATGGAACTCAATGGCGCGAAGGTCATCCCCAGCCCCAGCGTCCACACCGAGGCCGGGCGAACGATTCTTCTGGAGGACCCCGACTGCCCGGGGAGCCTGTCGGTGGCCAGTTCCGAGGCGCATGAGTACGCCAACGAAGGGGACGGCGTCCGCTACTCCGCGGGAAGCGGCGACAACCACGTGCTGCTGCACCAGACAGTCATCGGTGAGGAAGCGCTCGTCCAGATGGCGGAGAGAGGCGAATTCCCGGACACCGTGATCGGGGCGATCGGTGCCGGGAGCAACTTCGCCGGCCTCGCGTTCCCGTTCTACCGCGCGTCGGTCGAGACGGGCCGGAAGACTCGGCTGGTCGCGGTCGAGCCGAAGTCCTGTCCGAAACTGACGCGGGGTGTCTACACCTGGGACCACCACGACGCCCTGGGCAACACCCCGATGTCCAAGATGTACACGCTGGGGAACGACTTCATGCCGTCGCCCATCCACGCCGGAGGGCTGCGATACCACGGCGCGGCTCCCGTGATCAGCTGGATGTACCACGAGAACCTGGTTGAGGCCGTCGCGTACGCGCAGAACGAGATCTTCGAGGCGGGTGTGACGTTCGCCCGCGCCGAACAGATCATCCCGGCACCGGAGTCCGCCCACGCCATCAAGCACGCCATCGACCGGGCCGTACGGGCCCGCGAGAGCGGTTCGACAGAGACGATTCTGTTCAATCTGAGCGGCCATGGACTCATGGATCTCGGCGCCTACGAGAAGTACATGAACGGCCTTCTCGGCGACGACTCGGCGACGGAGCTCGAAGTCGACCAGGCCATCGAGAAGCTCACCAGGGCGCGGGACGAGCGGGGGCACGGCAGTGAATCTTGAGTGGTCCGCGGAGCAGCTCGCGCTGTACAACCGCCTCCGCGAGCACGGCGGTTCGCTCGCTCCCGGGCAGCCGGGCGAGGGCGGAGCGGACTGGGAGGCGCTCGCTGCCGGCCAGGTCATGGCGCTGCCGGTGCCTGTCGACTATGGCGGTCTGGGCCACTCCCCGCTCACCTGTGCCTTCGCCCTCGAAGGGCTCGGATACGGCTGCCGGGACATCGGGCTGCTTGTCTCGGCCGGCGCTCACATGTGGGCCGTACAGCACCCGATCGTGAAGTTCGGTACGCCGCAGCAGAAGGCGACGTACCTGCCGGGCCTGGCGAGCGGGAAGCTGACCGGCGCGCACGCCATCACCGAGACCGAGGCCGGTTCCGACGCGCTCGCCATGGAGGCAGCCGCCGTCAAGGACGGAACGACGTATCGGCTTTCGGGACGCAAGAGGTTCGTGACGAACGCGCCGCAGGCCGATGTGTTCCTCGTCTACGCAACGCTCGGGAAGCAGTTCGGGTTCACGGGAGTGACGGCGTTCCTGGTCGAGCGGGACCATCCCGGGCTGAGGGTCGAGGCCGAGTACCAGAAGATGGGGCTCCGCTCGTGCCGGTGGGGCCAGGTCGTCCTCGACGACTGCGTCGTGGACGAGAGCCGGCGGCTGGGTGCGGAAAGGCAGGGGTCGAAGATCTTCGCCTCGGTGATGGCGTGGGAACGAACCCTCCTGCTCGCCCCTTTGCTGGGCGCGATCGAGGCGCAGCTCGAAGAGTGTGTGCAGCGGACCCGCTCACGGCGGCAGTTCCGGCGCCGGATCTCCTCCTTCCAGTCGGTGACGAACCGGATCGTCGACCTGCGGCTGAGGCTGGAAGCAGCCCGGAACCTCACCTACCGGGCCGCCTGGGAACTGGCGGACAACGAAGAGTCCTGTTACCCGGAGATGGTGAAGCTCGCCATCAGCGAGGCCGCGGTCGCCACGTTCGAGGGCGCCATGCAGATCTTCGGCGGCTACGGATACACGGAAGAAGCCGGGATCGAGGAACGGCTCCGGGACGCACTCGGCACCAGAATTTCCTCAGGGACCTCGGACATGCAGAGATCTGTCATAGCGGCGAAGCTCGGAATGAGGTGAAGCGGTTCATGGAGCGGTCACCTTCAACAGCCGCCGGAACCCTGGTGGACCTCCTGAGAAAATCCGTGCGGGACACCCCCGACAAGATCGCCGTCAAGGAAAAGAGCCGGCAGATCAGCTATGCCGAACTGGACGAGATCAGCGATCTGGTGGCGGGCACCCTGGCCGGCCGCGGCCAGGGCGGAACCATGCGCGTGGGGATCTGGCTGAACAAGTCGATCGAAGCGGTGGCCGCCATCCACGCGGTGCTCCGGAGCGGCGGGGCCTATGTGCCGGTCGATCCGACCGCGCCCGTCCGGCGGGCGGCCACCATCATCGCCGATTGCGGTATGACGTGGCTGATCACGACCATGGACAGAGTCGAGACGCTCCGTGCGGCCAGGCCCGACGTGCTGTCCTCGCTCTCCGTTCTCGTCGTCGGCGAGGATCCCGGGCAGACACCGGACGATCTCTCCGTGGCATCCTGGGCCGATGCGCTCGCCCGCGGTACGCGGACACCGCGCACCCTCGCGGGGCCGGACCCCGACGATGTGGCCTACATCCTGTACACGTCGGGCTCGACCGGCACGCCCAAGGGCGTGACCCTGTCACACGGGAACGCCCGCGCGTTCGTCGACTGGGCGAGGAGCGAGTTCGATGTGACGTCCGTGGACGTGCTGGCCAGTCATGCCCCGCTCCACTTCGACCTGTCCATCCTCGATGTCTTCGTGGCCGTGGCTGCGGGTGCGTGCGTGTCGCTGGTTCCGGAGAGCTGGCAAGGCCTCGGCGCGGCCCTGAACCGGTTCGTCGCCGACGAGAAGATCTCGATCTGGTACTCGGTACCGAGCGCGTTGCGCAGAATGGTCGAGGCGGACAACGCCGAGTTCCTCGCGGCGTCCCGGTTGAGAGTCGTGTCCTTCGCCGGTGAGGCCTATCCCACGCGCCAACTGAGAGCGCTGCGGGACAAGGTGCCCACGGTGACCGCCCTTTACAACCTGTACGGCCCGACCGAGACGAACGTCTGCACCTTTCACCGTGTCGAGGACGAGGACTTCGGCGCGGCCGCCGGCGCGGCGCCGCCCATCGGACAGCCGTGCCCTTATGCCAGAGCGATCCTGCTTGAGGGAGACCGGACCAGGCTGCCCGACGACGGGGAAATGACCGGAGAGCTCTGCATCTCCGGCGAATCGGTCATGCAGGGCTATTGGAACGACCCGGCGAAGACAGCGAGCCGGATCGTCGATCAGCCCGACGGGAGCTTCTACCGCACCGGTGACATCGTGCGCCGCACCAGCGACGGGCGGTATGTCTTCATCGGCCGCAACGACAGCCTGGTCAAGATCAAGGGCTACCGTGTCGAGCTGGGGGAGATCGAGGCGGCCCTGGAGTCCTTGCCCGCGGTCGACCAGGCCGTATGCGTGGCCGTCGGTGATGCGGCGTCCGGCGATACGCGCCTCGCCGCCTTCGTCACCTCGCCGTCCGGCGCCGTGACGGACGAGCGGGGCATGCGCCGCCACTGCCGTCAGTCACTGCCCGCCTATATGGTCCCGGACCTGATCGAGATTCTGCCGGTCCTGGAGTACACCTCCACCGGAAAGATCGACCGCATGGCCCTGACCGCTCTTGCGGAGAGCCGGATCACCATGAGCCGGGTACGCCCCGGTTCGGCCCGGAAACAGAGACGGTGACGGCGTGTACCGGCTCATAGAGAAATATAAGCTCTTGTCGCACGAGGTGGAAACGTGGGAATGGCCGAGCCGTGCACTCGGCTGCGACAAACGGGTCAGCGTGCTCAGGCCTGCACAGGCGAATGCGACGAATTCTGCGCTTCCCGTGCTGTTCCTGCTGCACGGCTTCGGCGGAAACCGACTGACCTGGCTGCAGCGCACTCGCCTGGTCGAGCACCTCGCGGGCCTGGATCTCATGGTCGTGATTCCGGAGAGCGGCCGTCGGTGGTTCATCAACGACCACAAAGGACTGAGATACGAGGACTATCTCATCGGCGAGGTGGTGTCCTTTGTCGATGAGAATTTCGGTGCATACACGAGAAGCGGGCGCAGGGCCATCGGCGGGTTCTCCATGGGAGGGGCCACTGCCCTGATGCAGGCCTTGAGGCACCCGGGTCTGTTCTCCACGGTCATCAGTCATGCCGGAGCCTTCGAAGCGCCACTCAGAGTGGGCGACCCCTATTCAGAGGTACGGCAGAACCGGGATTCCGCCATTCCCTCGACAGCGGCCCACGAGCGGGTCTGGGGACCGCCGGGAAGCCTGGTACGGCTGCGCTACGACCCCTTCAGGATGATTGATCTGCAGGCGGTCGTCCCCGATCTGTCCCTGTATTTCGACGTCGGGTTGCAGGATTATGCCCGGATCATCGGTATGAACCGGCACATGGCGCTGAAGATCGAGGAATCGGGTATCGACTTCGAGTACCACGAGCGCGAAGGAGGGCACGACCTGCACTTCCTGGACCGGTCCCTGCCCTTCTCGCTCGCGTTCGCGGCCGACCGGCTGCACCGCGAGGTTCAGGCCTGATGTGCGGCCCCGGACCAGGAGCCGGGGCCGCGTACCGCGTCAGGCGGTGACGGCGGTGCGCAGAGCCGTGCGGTCGAGCTTCCCGTGCGGGGTGATCGGCAGTTCCGTGAGGTACTTGATGCGCTGCGGCCGCAGATGGGCCGGCAGGGCGGCTGCCAGCGCGTCGCGTATGTCCTTGCTGCTCGCAGGCGTGCCCACGGCTGGTACCACATAGGCCACGAGGACCCTGTCCCCGTGGCGGTTCTCCTCCACCCCGCAGGCGGCCGAGCCGATGCCGGGCATGGCCCGCAGGGCCGCTTCGATCTCGCCGAGCTCGATGCGGAAGCCGCGCAGTTTCACCTGCTGGTCCTTCCTTCCGACGTAATAGAGCATCCCGTCGGGCCTTCGGACAGCCTGGTCGCCACTGCGGTAGAACCTTCTGCCGCCGTCGGTGACGAACTTCTCGGCGGTCAACGCGTCACGGTTGAGATATCCATGGCTCACACCGGCGCCGCTGACCCATATCTCGCCCGGTTCGCCGTCGGGTACGGGAACGCCGTCGTCGTCCACGAGTGTCACCTCAAGATGGGGCAGGGCGCGTCCGATGGGCGTGGTCCCCGCCGGTGCTTCGTCCAGCAGTTCGCCCGTCAGCTCGCAGTACGTCACATGCACGGTGGTCTCCGTGATCCCGTACATGTTCGTGAGCCTCGCCCGCGGGGCGGCGGCGACCGCGTTCCAGTGCCCGATGTCGTCCGCGTGGAGCGCCTCACCGCCGAAAATCACATGACGCAGCCGCGGCAGCTCCACGGGCGCGAGTTCGAGCTCCTGGGTCAGCAGTCCGAAGACCGACGGGACCTGATTGAGGACACTGACGGATTCCTCGGCCAGCAGCGTCTTGAACGCCGCGGGGTCGGCCGCAACCGCGGGACCGACCATCACGGCGCGGCCGCCGTGCAGCAGCGCGCCCCACAGCTCCCAGACGCTGAAGTCGAAGCTGTAGCTGTGAAAGACGGTCCACACGTCGTCCGGGCCGAAATCGAAGACCTGCCCGGCCGCGTCGAAGAGCCCGAGTACGTGCTCGTGCCCGACCAGACAGCCCTTGGGTGTCCCGGTGGATCCCGACGTGTAGATGACGTACGCGGTGCCGGCCGGCACCCGGGCCCGGTCCGGGGCGGCTGGCCTGCGGGCGATCACGAAGGGTCCGACCGAGGCGACCGGGACCTCGTCGTCGGCGACACCGCTGTCGGTGACGACGAGGGCGCTCCCCGAGTCGCGGAGGATGTGCTGCTGACGGGCGGCCGGGTAGTCCGGGTCGACCGGAACGTAGCCCCGGCCGGACTGCAGGACGCCCAGGATCGCCGCGGGAGCCCGCACGCTCCGGCCGATCCTGAGGGCGACGAGCCCCTCGGCGGGACTCAGTTCCGCGGTGAGGACGTCGGATAGTTCGTCGGCGAGCCCGCCGAGCCGGCCGTAGGTCACCGCATCACTGCCCGCGGACACCGCGCACCGGTCCGGCCATCTGGTCGCGACCTCGCGAAATCGCTCATGAAGTGTGGACGGCTCTGTCATATGTGATTCTCCCGTCGGTATCGGCTTCCCGATGCGGCCCGAATCTACCGGGCGAGATTGCCGAGGGGAGCGTCCCCGGTGTTACCGGAAGCGGAGCCTGCAGAATGATGAACCCTCCATGCGCTCGACACGGATCACTTCTCGGAGCAATGATCGACCGAGTGCTCAACCGAGCCTGAGTCAAAGAATCCAATGGCTTTCATTGGCAATTAAGCCATGCCTGATCGGAATGACGACGCTGTCTGGCACCTCAGTGAAGAAACGGATGTGAACCATTATGTACTTGGGTGCCGAAGCGCCGTCAGCCGATATCGAAAACACGCTGACCGCCTTGTTCGAGTACCGGACGGATCTCCATCCGGATCGTTGCGCGGTCGCCGCCGAGGACGCCGAGCTGACGTACGGGGAGCTGGACGGCGAAGCGAACGCGCTGGCCGCGGACCTCATCGCGCGGGGCGTGGAGCCTGGCGAGTCCGTGCTGTGCTCCTTCGGTCGCAGTGCCGCAGCCCTGGTGGCCCACCTGGCCGTGCTGAAGGCCGGTGCCGTGTACGTCCCCGTCGATCCGCAGACCCCGCCGAACCGGCTGCGTCTTCTCGCCGAGCGGACGTCGGCCGTCGCCGTACTGAGCACGCCCGAAGGGCTGCGGTCGCCGGACCCGGTCACCGCGCTACGCCTGCCGGTCGCCGTCTCCCGGCGAAGCGGGGTCCGCCCGCCCCGCCGGCCCCGCCCCGCCGACGTCGCGTACATCATCTTCACCTCGGGCTCCACCGGCGAGCCGAAGGGTGTCGTCGTCTCCCACCGGGCCATCACCAGCACCACACTGGCCAGGCTGCGGCACTACGAGGACCCGGTCCGACGCTTCCTCATGCTCTGGCCCATGTCCTTCGACGCCTCGCTCGGCACCATCTGGTGGACCCTCGCGTCGGGCGGCACCCTGGAGTTGGCGCCCGAGTCGCTGGACGGCGTGATGCGAGCCGTCGACGCCGTGCTCAGCGGCCGGACCCGGATCTCACACACCTCGATGACTCCGTCGCACTACCTCACCGCGCTGCGCAGGCTGCCGGAACCTTCGACGGGCCCGGACGTGATGCTGGTCGCCGGTGAACAGTGCCCGGCACCGCTGGTCTCCGAGCACTACCGGCTCCAGCCGGGTACCCGCCTGTACAACTCCTACGGCCCTACGGAGGCGGCCGTGTGGTGCGCCGGCACCGAACTCCTCGCGGGTGCCGATGTCACGGTCGGTCGGGCGATCCCGGGCGCGGAGATCCTCGTACTGGACGACGAGGGCAACGACGTACCGGCGGGAGAGCCGGGGGAGGTCAGCATCCGGGGTACGGGGCTGGCCGAAGGCTACCTGGGCGATCCCGAGCTGACCGCGCGGCGTTTCTTCCGGCATCCGGCGGGGGTCCGGTACCGGACCGGGGATCTCGGCCGGCTGCTGCCCGACGGACGGCTGGTGATCCTCGGCCGCAAGGACGACCAGGTGAAGATCCGCGGGCGCAGGATCGAACCAGGGGAGATCGAAGGGGTTCTGCACACCCACCCAGGGGTGGCCCAGGCGGTCGTGCTCGCGCACCAGGACCGCCTGGTCGCCTACGTGGTCTGCTCGGCGGACCGGGACGACTGGTCGCGCGAGCTCAGGGAGTTCGCCGGCCGATGGCTTCCGGACTACATGACGCCGAACGCCGTCGTGGTGCTGGACGCCCTGCCGATGAAACCGAACGGCAAGGTGGACAAGGAGGCGTTGCCCGTTCCCGCCTTCCAGGCCGCCGCCAAGGGGCGTGCTCCTCGCAGCCCCGAGGAGAAGGCGCTGTGCGGCCTGGTCGCGGAGGTCCTGGAAGTGCCGGACGCGGCCCTGGGGAACGACTTCTTCGACCTGGGCGGGAACTCCCTGCTCGCCATGCGCCTGGTGGCGCGTGTACGGACGCTGCTGAACCGCGAACTGACCGTGCGCAGCGTCTTCGACCACCCGGTCCTCGAAGACCTCGTGGCCCAACTCGGTGAGCGACGGGTCGTACGCCGTGACCTGGTCCCGGCCGCCCGCCCGGACCGCGTACCGCTCTCTTTCGCCCAGCGCAGGATGTGGTTCCTCAACCAGCTGGAGGGCCCCAGCGCGACGTACAACATCCCGTTCCCGCTGCGCCTGCGGGGGCCGCTGGACCGCACGGCCCTGTGGGCGGCCATCGGCGACGTGGTGAGCCGCCACGAAAGCCTGCGTACGGTCTTTCCGGAGAGCGGCGGGGAACCGTATCAGCGGGTGCTCGCGGCGGCCGAGGCCGGTGTCGAGGCGGATGTCGTCGAGTGCACGCACAGCGATGTGCCAAAGCTCCAGGCCGAGTTCGAGAACCGGGGCTTCGACGTCTCGTCCGAGCCTCCGCTGCGTGCACGTCTCCTGCGACTCGGCCCCGATGAGCACGTCCTGCTGCTGGTCCTGCACCACATCGCGTGTGACGGCTGGTCCATGGCCCCCCTCGCCCGGGATCTGGCCCGGGCGTACACCGCACGGACCCAGGGCCCGGCCACTTCGCCGGCACCCCTTCCCGTGCAGTACGCGGACTTCTCGCTGTGGCAGCGGGAGACACTGGGCGGGACCGACGAGCCGGAGAGCGTGTACACGCGGCAACTTGATTTCTGGACGACGGCGTTGGCGGGCATCCCCGACCAACTGGATCTCCCGTGCGACTACGCCCGTCCGGCACATGCGAGTTTCCGCGGCGAAGTCATCGACTTCCGGCTGGAGGCGGAAATCCACCGTCGGATGACGGAATTCGCCGCCACCGCCGGGGTGAGCGTGTTCATGGTTTTCCAGGCCGCGCTCGCCGCTCTTCTCACCAGATTGGGCAGTGGGACCGACATTCCGATCGGAAGCCCGGTCGCAGGCCGTTTCGACGAGTCGCTCGACGACCTCGTGGGGTTCTTCGTCAACACGCTGGTTCTGCGGACCGATACGTCGGGAGACCCCACGTTCAAGGAACTGGTCGCCCGGGTACGGGAGTTCGACCTCAGCGCATTCGCGAACGAGGATCTCCCCTTCGAGAACCTGGTCGAGGCGCTCAATCCGCCCCGCTCACTTGCCCGCCACCCGCTCTGCCAGGTCGTACTGGCTTTCCAGAACAACGCTGTAGCGGACATGCGTATGCCCGGTCTGGACGTCACGGCCCTGGACTGGCGACTCGACGTCGCCCGGTTCGATCTGCTGGTCACCGTCACCGAGCCGCCGGTGTCGGACGGTGCGCAGTACGGCCTGGACTGCGGTATCGAGTACGCCACGGACCTCTTCGACCGGCGAACCGTGGAAAGCCTGGCCGAATGCCTGGTCAGGATGATCGAGAGGGCGATGGCCGAGCCCGGACTGCCGATCGGGGACATCGACATCGGTCACTTCGAGCGGGCCGGCTCCGGGTCGGGTCTCCGGGACGCCGTCGGTGAGGCGGCCGGAAGCGCTCTGGCGGCACCGGACGGGCAGGCCGATCGGTCGGCCAAGGAGGAAGCGCTCCGCGAGCTTTTCGCCGACGTCCTCGGGATTGACGAAGTGGGCGTCACAGACGACTTCTTCGACCTTGGTGGGCATTCACTCCTGGCCACCAGACTGGTCCTTCGGGTGCGATCGGAAATGGGATATGAGCTCACTGTGCGGGAGCTCTTCGACTTCCCCTCGGTGGAATCCCTCACCGGTCGGCTGACCAGAAAGACCAAGAACCGTCCCGCACTGGGAAAGTCGAAAGGCTCGGGAGCTCGCGATGTTCGATGACGAGAACGGTCAATTCGTGGTGGTCGTCAACCAGCTGAACCAAATGTCAATCTGGCCCGATTCGAAGCAGCTCCCGCACGGCTGGCACAGGACCGAGTTCTCCGGAAACAAGGCCGGCTGTCTGGACCACATCCGGGAAACGTGGCAGGACGTTTCCCCCGATCTCTCGCATCGCTCCACCGACCAGTGAACGGACCAGGTTGTGCCTGAGATGCCAGAAAACAGTTTCCCCATGTCGTCCGCCCAACAGCGGATCTGGTTCCTCCAGGGGATGGAGCCCGAGGGGACCGCGTACAACCTGACAGAGGCCTTCCGGGTGTCGGGGCCGCTGGACTTCGAGGCGCTCTCCCGTGCCGTGGACGCGCTGGTAGCCCGGCACGATTCCTTCCGCACCCGTTTCGTCGAGGCGGCGGGCGTGCTGCTCCAGGTGGTCGAGGACGCGCCCGCCGACTGCGAGTCCTCCGGCGTGCTCGTACTGAGCGACAAGGAGAAGGATTTCGCCCAGGACGGCGAAGGCGCGGTCAGGGAGTTCGTGGACCAGGTGGTCGACGAGCCCTTCGACCTCGCAACCGGCCCCATGCTCCGCCTCCGGCTCGGCCGTCTCGCCCCGCAGGACCACGTCCTGGTCGTGTCGGCCCACCACATCGCCTGCGACGGCTGGTCCATGGGCCTGCTGCTGTCCGAGCTGTCCGAGCTGTACCGCGCCGAACGGGGCGGAACGCCCGCCGGGCTGGCCGAACCGGACCTGCAGTATGCCGATTTCGCCGTCTGGGAGCGTGAACTCCTCGACGCCGAGCGCACGGCCGAGTACCTCGACTACTGGACCGGCCATCTCTCGGGTGTGCCGGCCCTGCTCCAACTACCGGCGGACAAGGCGCGCACAACGGCTCTCTTCCCCGCGTCGGGCACCTGCGAGTTCACCGTGCCGGAAGCCGTCGTCAAGGGCCTGCAGGCGCTCGGCAGCAGCTGCAAATCCTCCCTGTTCATGGTGCTTCTCGCCTCCTTCCAGACCTTTCTGTCCCGGCTGACCGGTGCACAGGACCTGGTGGTGGGCATCCCGCTGAGCGGGCGCACCCAGGAGGGCACGCAATCCCTCATCGGCATGTTCGTCAACACGCTGGCGATCCGCGGGGACCTGCGCAACAACCCAACCGTCCGTGAGTTCGTCACGCGGACCAGGGAGAACGTTCTCGCCGGCCAGGAACACGGCGAGCTTCCGTTCGAACAGATCGTCGAAGCCCTGAACCCGGATCGCGTCTCCGGTGTCAACCCGCTGGTGCAGGTGATGTTCCAGCTCCTGGACTCCGAGTTCTCCGGGGAACTGCTGCTGGACGGAGCCAGGGCCGAGAAGGTCCTGACGCCGCAGCAGACGACGTTCTTCGACCTCTCGCTCGACATGGTCCACGACGAACAGGGCCTGCGCGGCTCCTTCAACTACAGCGCCGACCTGTTCGAGGCGGAAACCGTCTCCAGGTTCGCGGACTACTTCCTCACCCTGCTGACGGCGTTCGCCGCATCCGACTCGGCACGCGTCTCGGAGCTGCCCCTGCTGCGCCCCGGGACCGAGCGTGTGGTGCTCGACCAGTACGGGTGCGGACCCTCGGTCGCCGTTCCCGACGGTGCCACCGTTCTCGGCTTCTTCCACGAGCAGGTAGCCGCACAGCCGCAGGAGATCGCGCTTGAGGACGCGGATCGCCAGTGGACGTTCAGCGAACTGAGCGGTGCTGTCGACGCGGTCGCCGCTGAACTCGGCCGCCGGGGCGTCGGCCGAGGTGACTGCGTGGGCCTCATGGCCGGGCGGTCGGGGCGTCTCTTCATCGGCATGCTGGGAATCATCAGGGCCGGCGCCGTGCTGGTACCGCTGGACGCCAGACCCTCACCCGAGCGGTTCCGCCACATGACCGAAGCGGCCGGGGTCAGGCTGCTCGTGGTCGACTCCGGGGTCGGTCCCGAGGCGATCGCATCCGAGGTGCCACGCCTTGACCTGAACGGTCTGGCACCTCTCGCCCAGCCGTTGGACCTCGCGCTTCCGCAGCCCTCGGACCTCGCCTACATCGTCTTCACCTCGGGTTCGACCGGGCTCCCCAAGGGGGTGCTGATCAGGCACGACTCCTTGGCGAACCTGTTCTGTTCACACCGGAACTCCCACTTCGCGGCCATGGCCCACTTTGCCGGGGACGTCCGGCTGCGGGTGGCGCACACCCTCTCCGTCTCCTTCGACGCGAGCTGGGACCAGTTGCTGTGGATGGTCAACGGGCACCGGCTGCTGGTCGTGGACGACGAGACCTGCCGGGACACGCAGATGCTGCTCGCGTTCCTTCGCCAGGAGCGCATCGACGTACTGGAGTCGACGCCGTCCCAGCTTGAGCAGCTCGTCGAGTTCGGTCTCCTGGACGGCGGACACCGTCCCTCACTGATGGTCCTGGGCGGGGAGGCGGTGCGGCCGTCGCTGTGGTCGCGGCTCGGTTCCGATCCCGGAGTGCTTGCGGTCAACCTGTACGGTCCCACCGAGTTCACTGTGGACGCCCTGGGCAAGACGATCGCCGAGGGGACGGTGCCGGTGATCGGGCGGCCGTTGGCCAACACGCAGGTGCTCATCCTGGACGCGCGGGGTGAGCTGGTGCCGCCGGGCGTGGTGGGTGAGCTGTACCTGTCGGGGCCGCAGCTGGCGGTGGGATATGTGGGTGATCCGGCGCAGACGGCTGAGCGGTTCGTGCCGAATCCCTATGGTGACGAGCCCGGTGCGCGGATGTACCGGACGGGTGATCTGGGCCGGTTCACCGTGGACGGGGACGTGGAGTTCCTGGGACGTGCGGACCAGCAGGTGAAGATCCGGGGGTACCGGATCGAGCCCGGTGAGATCGAGTCGGCGCTGCTGGGGCACCCCTGTGTGCGGGACGTCGCGGTGGCGGCCCGGCCCGATCAGCACGGCCGGCCCCGCCTCATCGCGTACGTCGTGACCACAGCTGTCACCTCCTCGGAACTGCGCGACTACTCGGCCGGGCTCCTTCCCGACTACATGGTTCCCAGCGCTTTCGTCCAGGTGCCGGAAATTCCGCACAACGTGAGCGGAAAGGTTTCCGCCGCCGATCTACCCGAACCCGGCGAAGAATCCTTCCACGTCGATTACGTCGCCCCACGGCCCGGCGCGGAGCAGGTCATCGCCGAACTCTTCGCCGAGGTCCTGGGCGTGGAGAACGTCGGAAGCCGGGACGATTTCTTCCACCTCGGCGGCCATTCGCTCGCCGCGGTACGCCTCGCGACCCGGATCCTCACGGTCATGGGCACGAAGGTCTCGCTCCAGGAGCTGTTCGAGAACCCCACGGTGGCCGGACTCGCCGCTCTCGTCCAGAGCGGGCCGGCGTCGGAGGAATCGATTCCGGTACTGCCGGAGCGTGCGTCGGACATCATGTCCTTCGCGCAGCAGCGCCTCTGGTTCGTCCAGCAGGCCGCGCCGGAGAGCGCGACGTACAACATGGTCGAAGCCTTCCGGCTCGACGGCCCGCTCGACATCGCCGCCATGTCCAAGGCGATCACGGCCATGGTGGTCCGGCACGAGGTGCTCCAGACCACCTACAGGGCAGGCGACCGTTTCCCGCTCCAGACCGTCGACCGCGACTGGCGGCCCGACATCGCCGTCCTGGACCTCAGCGCTCTGGCCGCCGAGCAGGCGGCGGAACGGGCCCGTGCATTCGTTCTCGACGTCCGAGCGCGGGAGTACGACCTGTCCCGCGGCCCGGTCTTCGAGGCAGCCGTCGTGAAACTCGCGCCACAGGAGCACCTGCTGGTCTTCGGCATCCATCACATCGCCTGCGACGGATGGTCGGTCAAGGTCATCCTCTCGGAGATCTCCGAGCTGTACCGGGCCCACGCCGAGGGGCGCGTTTCGGATCTGCCCAGGCCGCGCATCCAGTACCTGGACTTCGCCGCCTGGGAGCGGGACCCGCAGCGCCAGACGGAACTCGCCGGGCAGCTGCGGCACTACGTGGACGAACTGACCGGGGCGCCGGTCACCCTCGAACTGCCCCTGGACCACTCGCGCCCGCCCGTGCGCACGGGCAAGGGCGGCACCGTCCGCTTCACCGTCCCGCCTGACATGACCGAGGCGCTGGCCGAACTCGGACTCCGCCACCGCAACACCCTGTTCAACGTCCTCCTGGCCGCCTTCCAGGTCCTCGTGTCCCGGTGGAGCGGACAGCGCGATCTGCTGGTGGGCGTCCCCGTCGCGGGCCGGACCCGCGCGGAACTCGAAGGGCTGATCGGCTTCTTCGTCAACACCCTCCCGGTCCGTGGGGACCTCCGTGACGATCCCACCTTCGAGCAACTCCTTTCCCGGGTCCGCCAGGCCATCCTGTCGGCCTACGCCCACCAGGACGTGCCGTTCGACCGGCTGGTCGAAGCGCTGAACCCCGCTCGCACCCTCGGGATCAATCCGCTGGTGCAGGTCACCTGTCAGCTGCTCGAAGGAGAAGCGGCCGCCGATCTGAGACTCGACGGAATTTCCGTCAGCCAGTACCACGTGGATGTCGCCAGCAGTCGGTTCGACCTCTCGCTCGACCTCACGCGCCACGGCGGCGGCCTGCAGGGCGAGCTCGGCTATGACGCCGACCTCTTCGAGCCCGCGAGCATCAGGCATCTGGCCGAGTGTTTCCAGACGCTCCTGCACGAGGTCGTCCGGGACGCGGGCCGGCAGGTGTCCGAGCTTCCCCTGCTGTCGGACGCCGCGGCGCACAGGCTGCTGCGGGAGTACGGCCGCGGTGTCCGCGTACCGGTCACGGCCGGTACCGTCATCGACGCCCTGCGGGCCCGGGTGCGGGCATGTCCGGACCAGATCGCGCTGGTGGACGAGGACCGGGCCTGGAGCCTGGCCGAGCTGGAGCAGGCCATGGACCGGCTCGCCGCTCGCCTCCGCCAGGACGGAACGGTCCCCGGCGACGTCGTCGCGTTGTCCACACGACGAACGGCGGAGCTGGTCGTCGGGCTGCTCGGCATCATGTCGTCCGGCGCGGTCGCGCTGCCGCTCGACCCGGCACACCCGCGGGAGCGGGTGGAGGCGATGCTGGCCCTGGCCGGCGCACGCCGGTCGGTCGCCGACGCCCCGGACCCCCGGCTGGAGAGCACGACCACGATCGCCTTCCCCGGTCCAGCCGACGACCTCGATGTCACCCCACCGCCCGGCCCTTCGCCGTCGGATCCCGCCTACCTGGCGTTCACCTCCGGATCGACCGGCGTACCCAAGGGCGTCCTCGTCTCGCACGATGCGCTGGCGAACCTGCTCGCCACCCACAGCGCGCGGCCCGTCCCGGACGGCCGGCGACTGCGTGTCGCGCACACCGCGTCCTTCGCCTTCGACGCGGCCTGGGACCAACTGCTGTGGCTGATCGCGGGACATGAACTGACCATCGTGGGCGAGGAGACCCGCACCGACGCCGAGGCGCTCGTCGAGTTCACCCGGCAGCACACGATCGACGTGCTCAACGTTCCGCCGTCCTTCGCGGAACAGCTCGTCGAGTTCGGTCTCCTGGACGGCGAACACCGTCCCTCACTGATACTGCTGGGCGGGGAGGCGGTGCGGCCGTCGCTGTGGTCGCGGCTCGGTTCCGATCCCGGAGTGCTGGCGGTCAACCTGTACGGCCCCACCGAGTTCACCGTCGCGTCCGTGCAAGCGGTGATCGCCGAGGGGACGGTGCCGGTGATCGGGCGGCCGTTGGCCAACACGCAGGTGCTCATCCTGGACGCGCGGGGTGAGCTGGTGCCGCCGGGCGTGGTGGGTGAGCTGTACCTGTCGGGGCCGCAGCTGGCGGTGGGATATGTGGGTGATCCGGCGCAGACGGCTGAGCGGTTCGTGCCGAATCCCTATGGTGACGAGCCCGGTGCGCGGATGTACCGGACGGGTGATCTGGGCCGGTTCACCGTGGACGGGGACGTGGAGTTCCTGGGACGTGCGGACCAGCAGGTGAAGATCCGGGGGTACCGGATCGAGCCCGGTGAGATCGAGTCGGCGCTGCTGGGGCACCCCTGTGTGCGGGACGTCGCGGTGGCGGCCCGGCCCGATCAGCACGGCCGGCCCCGCCTCATCGCGTACGTCGTTCCCGACCAGCGGATCGACATGCCCGCGGAACGCGCGGCGTTCGTCGACTCGTGGCTGTCGGTGTTCGAGAACACGCACGAGACCGTCAAGTCCGCGGCGCAGGACGCGGATGCGGCGATCAAGGGCTGGACCGACAGTTTCACCGACCAGGACATCCCGGCACCGCAGATGCGGGAATGGGTCTCCACCACGATCGACCGCATCGTGGGGCTGGAACCCGGCCGTCTTCTGGAGATCGGAGCGGGAACCGGACTGCTCGTACGTCCCCTCTGCGAACGGGCCGACCTGTCGGTGTACGTGGCGACGGACTTCTCCGAACCCTCCGTCGAACTGCTGAACCGCATAGCCGATGAGGTGCGGGCGAGCGACCCCAGGCCGCCGCAGCTGGTGGTCGGACGGGCCGAAGCGCTCGGCGCCGCGGGGCTGGTGGAGGGCGAGTACGACACCGTGGTGATCAACTCGGTGGCCCAGTACTTCCCTTCCCTGATGTACCTGGAGCAGGTCATCGAGGAGGCCCTGTCCCGACTGACGGCGGGCGGACACATCTTCCTGGGCGACCTGCGGAACGGGGCGCTGCTCGAAGCGTTCTTCAGCCTCCGGCAGTTCCTGAGGAGCGGCGCCGACCCGGATGTGCAACTCGCGGACCAGGTCGCCCAGGCGATCCAGGCCGACGGGGAGCTGAGCATCGACCCCCGGTATTTCGTTTCGCTGCTCGACCGCCTCCCGAGAATCACCGGGGTCGAGATCGCACCGCGCCGTGGCACCTCGCCCAACGAGATGACCCTGTTCCGGTACGACGCGATCCTCCACGTCGGCTGCGCGAACGAACCCGGCGCAACCGCGTGGGAGACCAAAGTTCCGGGTCTTCGGCAGATCGAGGCACGACTCGCCGCCGAGGAAGAGCCCTTCGGATACCGCCGCGTGCCCAATGCCCGGCTTGAGGAGGCGCTGCGACTGCGGGACGCGTACGGGTTCACCGTCGCCGGCGAAGAACGGCCGGCCGACTTGCGGGGGATCGACCCCGAGGCGCTGTGGGCCCTCGGTGAACGCTACGGCTGGACGACCAGAATCGGATGGGGCCAGGGCGATGCCTACGGAACCATGGACGTCTCCTTCTCCCCGCCGGGCCGGCTCGGCCACTTCACGGCAAGCGATCCGCTCACCCGCTCCGGGCGGGCCTCGGTCCCGGCGATCCGGCTGCTGGCACCGTGGATGGAACGCAAGCTCACCTCGGTGCTGCGGGACAGCCTCGCCGGCCGGCTCCCCGACTTCATGGTCCCGCGTGAGTTCGTCTACCTCACCGACCTCACGCGGTCGGTGAGCGGGAAGGTGAGCCTCTCCGCGCTGCCCGATTCACTGCGGGCGTACGTTCCGCTCTCCGCCGAGGCCCCCGGCGCACCGGCCGGTGATCACGCCGACGTGATCGCCCGGGTGATGGGCTCCAGGCTGGGCGTCGCCGCCCTCGGCAGGGACGACGACTTCTTCGCCGCGGGCGGTGACTCCCTCACCGCCGCCATGTCCGTACGGGATCTGCGTGAGCTGGGACTGAACCTCTCGATCCGGGACGTGTTCCGCCACAAGACCCCTCAGCAGCTCGCAGCGTGTCTGCCGCAGCCCGCGGAGGACGCCCGATGAACCCGGCAACTCGGCATCCGGCGCTGGTCTGCTTGCAGGATGCGCCCGAACCTGCCCTCGACCTGGTGGTCGTTCCCGGCGCGGGCTGCGGCCCGACGTACTTCCACTCCTGGAAGGGCCTGCTTCCGGCCATGTGGCGGGTGCACGCCGTCTGCCTCCCCGGAAGGGGGAGCAGATACCGGGACGAGCCCTGCCGGACCCTCTCCGCGGCCGCCGACGAGGTCGGCGACGCGCTGGCCGCGGCGCGGATCCAGCGGCCGGTGTTCTTCGGGCACAGCCTCGGTGCGCTGCTCGCGTTGGAGGTGGCGGCACGCAGGAAGGACGTGGACCTGTTGCTGACCGCGGCCTGCGCGCCGCCGGCACCGGCACAGCCGATGCCGCGCCGCGACATCGAGGAGGCGGAACTGCGGGCGGAGATACGCGGGCTGGTCAGGGCGACGGGGGTGGATCCGGGAGAGCTCTTCGATGAACTCGTCGAACTCGGTCTTGAGGCGATGCTCGTGGACCTGGCGATGCTCGACGGGTACGTTCCGCCCGCGTCGCCGGTCGCCAGTGCGGCCGTCGCCTACTACGGCGACGCCGACGACGTGCCCGCGGGCTCCTGGGCGGACTACGCCACGAGCTCCGCGCAAACCGTGGAACTCCTCGGGAACCACGAATTCCCCCAGAGCAGACCCCAACCGCTGCTTCAGCACATCGCGCGTCAGGTGCAGCGGATCTGAAACCCCTGACTTCGGTCTGACGCCGGAACCCGTAGTGGTCGGCGAAGAATGACCGGAATTTCACATGCACTCGGATAGCAAGAACGAACGAAAGAGGAGATTCATATGTCCAGCCAGGTTTCGGAGAAGAGCGAGATCGCCGGTGCCGACCTGAACGGCTCCGTCGCCGCGGCCCAGAAGGCGACGGTCCGTTCCGTCTACCAGCAGGTGGCGGCCGAGTACGACGAGCGGATCCCCGGCGCGGGCCCCGCGGACGACATGTTCACCCAGGCGGAGCGGGACTTCATCTTCAGCAAGGTGCGGCCGGGCCAGCGGGTCCTCGACATGGGATGCGGTACCGGCCGGTTCACGGTTCCGATGGCCGCGCTCGGTGCGGAGGTGAGCGGCCTGGACATCTCCCGGGCGATGCTCGATGTCCTGCAGGAGAAGCTCGACAAGGAGAACCTCCAGGCTTCGCTGAACGAGGGCGACATGGCGAACCTTCCGTTCGAGGACGGTTCCTTCGACGTCGTGACGAGCATGCTCGCGCTCATGCACATTCCGGTCGACGACCGGGAGAAGGTCTTCGCCGAGGCGGCCCGTGTGCTCCGTCCCGGTGGGCGCATGCTCATCGGGGTGAAGAACTCGCTGATCGAGCAGTTCTTCCAGGGCGACCGCTTCGCGGCGGTGGACATCACCGACGTGGAGAGCAAGGAGCTGCGCTTCACCCAGACGCGGAGCGGCGAGGAGTACGTCGCGCCCTGGTACAGCTTCAGCCCGCAGGACCTGAACGCCCTCTTTGCCACCGCTGGCATGGTGGTGACGCATCTGCGGGGCAATTCCACCATCTCCGCCTGGCTGGCGGACGAGGTGCTGCGCGACAGCGGGGTGGCCGGCACGGTCCGCTCGCTGGAGCTGAAGCTCAGCGACGTTCCGCCGTTCAACCACCTCGGCTACCACCTGCTCGTGGAGGCCGTGAAGCCGGCCCGCTGAGGCATACCGAGCCCGAAACTGCCGGTGGCGGAGGCGTTTTGGTGTCTCCGCCACCCGCACCGAAGTCTCATCGGATCTGATGGCGCATTTGATGGTGCAGGGGAGAACAGCACGATGACGCATGAGAGCCGTGGTGCCGTCGTTGTGACAGGCGCTTCGTCGGGGTTCGGCGCGAGGACCGCGCAGGTGCTGGCCGAAGAGGGCCACCCCGTTGTCGCTGTCGCACGCAGAGCGGACCGCCTGGAGTCTCTGGCCAGTCATGACCCGCAGTTGAAGATCTGGCCGCTGGTGGCGGACGTGCGGAATGCCGACGCTCTCGCGAAGGCCTTCGAGGAACTGCCGGAGGAATACCGGAACGTGTCGGCACTGGTCAACAACGCTGGCCTGTCGAAGGGCCTGGAGCCCATTCAATCCGGCGACCGGAGCCTCTGGCGGGAGATGGTCGACACGAACATTCTCGGCCTTCTCAACGTCACCGATCTCATCCTGCCTCGTCTCGTGGCCCGCGGTGCCGGACACATCGTGAACGTGGGCTCGATCGCCGCCACCTACCCGTACCTCGGCGGCAACGTCTACGGCGCCACCAAGGCGTTCGTCCATCAGCTGACCCTGAACATGTGCGCCGACCTGCATGGGACCGGGGTGCGGGTGAGCTGCGTCGCGCCGGGGATGGCGAAGACGGAGTTCGCGCTGGTGCGCTTCGACGGCGACGCCGACCGGGCGGACCGGCTTTACGACGGCGTCGTCCCCCTGTCGGCAGATGACGTCGCCCAGGCGGTCAGCTGGTGCCTCTCCAGGCCGCCGCACGTCAACGTCAACATGATCGAGATCATGCCCACGGACCAGAACCTCGCTCTCGGGTTCCCCGCGAGTGGGCCCAGCCGATGAAAGCGGAGGAGATGGATCGCCCTCCTGGCGAAGGAGGACTGCTCAGCGGCTTTTCGATCCACCGCGCCCGGCTCGCGGACTGCCCGCTCATCGAGGAGATGTCCGCCTCCTTCGCCAGTCAGGACCTGCTGCTCCCCAGAACGCTCGGAGAGATCGCGAAGAAGGTCCATGAGTTCCTTGTCGTGCGCAGCGATACGACAGTCGCCGGTTGCGTGGGACTGACACCGCTCCACGACGAACTGCTCATATACAACCTCTGTATCTCCAGCGGAAACCAGGGGAGAGGCATAGGCAGCGCTCTTGTCGAACGCGCCGCCGACATCGGTTCGCAGCTCGGCTTCTCAGCACTTCTGGCCTCGTCCAAATACGCGGGTGACTGGTTCGTGCGCCACGGCTTCCGCGAGGTTGAACCGCTCGGGGAGACCGAAGACTGGCGGGGCCGGTTCACGCAACGCCAAGGCTCATCGATATATCGGAGAGTTCTCGTTCTCGGCTGAGAGCAGAGTCACAGGATAGGGAGTTTCGATGATTATTTGCGGGCTCAAGCTCACTCATGACGGTGCGGTGGCTCTGCTCGACGACGACACATTGGTCTTCAGTGTCGAGATCGAGAAGATCGCCAACGGCCGGCGCTACAGCGAGATATCGGATCTGGACATAGTCCCGCGGATTCTCGGTGATTTCGGATACAAGGTCGAGGACGTCGACGAGTGGGTCGTGGACGGATGGGACGGTGACGACCTCGGCCGACTGGAGCTGTCCGATCACGGTACGCCCGTCTCGCTGGTCGTCGGCCCCTACCGCGAGTCGAAGGTGTTCCCCGACCTGCTCAGCCCCAGTTTCACCGGGAACCTCAAGATCAACGGCGAGGTCTGCGTATACACCAGCTACCCGCACGCCGCCGGACACCTGGCGAGCGCGTACGCTTCGAGCCCCTTCGCTTCGCGCCAGGAGCCGGCGTTCGTACTGGTCTGGGACGGCGGACTGTTCCCGCGGCTGTACTGGGTGGAAGCGGGCCGGGTGGAGAACGGCGGAGAGCTGTTCCCCATGATCGGACACGCCTACGCGACGGCGGGCCACCACTTCGGGCCGTTCCGGCGGACCGAGCAGTCGGCGAACGTGGACGACCTGACGATCGCCGGAAAGCTCATGGCGTACATCGCACTCGGGCGGGCGCGGGAGGAAGTCCTGGTCATCCTGCGTGAAACCTTCCACAAGGTTTTCGAGAGCGACAGCCCCGAGGCCGTCGAGTACCGCCGTACGGTCGGCGGGTTCGGAAGCCTCTTCGAGCGGTCCATGCCGCCGCTGCACCGCTTCTACGACGAGGTGCGGGAGCGGGTGGCGCCCTCCGGGATCAGTGACGAGGACGTGCTCGCCAGCGTGCACACCTTCCTCGGCGAGCTGCTGCTGGAACGCATCGCCGCCAAGATCCGGGCGTGGAAGGGCGACGGGCCCTGGAACCTGTGCTTCGTCGGGGGCTGTGCTCTCAACATCAAGTGGAACAGTGCACTGCGCAGTGCCCCGCTGTTCAGCGAGGTCTGGGTGCCTCCGTTCCCCAACGACTCCGGCTCCGCCATCGGCGGCGCCGTGCTCGCCGCCGCGCGGCACACCGGGCTCGGCGCCATCGAGTGGCACGCGCGGCTCGGACCCGCCCTGACCCCCACCGAGGAGATCCCGGACGGCTGGACCTCGGCCTCCTGCGACCCCGCGCAGCTGGCGCGGTTGCTGCACGAGAGCGGGGAGCCCGTCGTCCTGCTCAACGGCAGGGCGGAACTGGGGCCGCGTGCGCTCGGTGCCCGGAGCATCATCGCCGCACCGACGTCGGCGGCGATGAAGGCGGAGCTGAACAGGATCAAGGGCCGCGAGTCCTACCGGCCGGTCGCCCCCTTGTGCCTGGTCGAGCAGGCCCCGGAGATCTTCGAACCCGGTACTCCCGACCCGTACATGCTCTTCGATCACCAGGTACGGGAGAGCTGGACCGAGAAGATCCCCGCGGTGATCCACCTGGACGGGACAGCCCGGCTCCAGACGGTCGCTCAGGAAGACGACCCGGTCCTCGCCGAGGTACTCAACGAGTACCACCGGCTCAGCGGAGTTCCGGTGCTGTGCAACACCAGCGCCAACCTCAACGGCAGTGGGTTCTTCCCGGATGTTGCGTCCGCGATGGCCTGGGGCAGGGTCGACCGGATCTGGAGCGAGGGAGTGCTGTACTCGCGCACCGCTCCTGCGGTCACGCTTCCCGTGGACCATCCCGATGGGGCCCGTCACTGATGTCTGAGCCCCAACTGGCGGTCCACGGCCGTCCGGCCAGGCCCGCGGCACGCAGCGCCGGCGGCCGCGGCCCGATCACCGTCATCAAGCTCGGCGGCAGCGCCCTGGTCGACAACGAGCTCAAGGCCGCCATCGCCCGCGATGTCGTCCGGGCCAGGGACGAGGGCCTGCGGCCGCTCGTCGTGCACGGTGGCGGCCCGCAGATCAGCGCCGAGCTTGCCCGGCGAGGTC
The DNA here is from genome assembly GCF_027625935.1 of Streptomyces camelliae. Classification (NCBI taxonomy): domain Bacteria; kingdom Bacillati; phylum Actinomycetota; class Actinomycetes; order Kitasatosporales; family Streptomycetaceae; genus Streptomyces; species Streptomyces camelliae. Next base: position 4,587,954 of record NZ_CP115300.1, on the reverse strand, counting down.
TCGCCAACGAGTTCAGGGCGGGGCTGCGCGTCACCACGCCTGGTGCGATGGACGTCGTCCGCATGGTCCTTGTGGGCCAAGTGCAGCGGGAGCTGGTCGGGTTGATCAACCGGGACGGACCGCTGGCGGTCGGAATCTCCGGCGAGGACGCCGACACCATCACCGCGGTACGGCATCGTCCGGAGGCGGGCGGAGAACCCGTTGACATCGGCCGCGTCGGCGAGATCGTCAAGGTGGACACCGCTTTGCTGGAGGCCCTGCTCGGCCAGGGCTTCATCCCCGTCGTCTCCCCGGTGGCGCGCAGCGCCGAGGACGGGCTTGTCCACAACGTCAACGCCGACACGGCCGCAGCCGCGATCGCCGCGGGCCTCGGCGCCCGAGACCTCCTCATGGTCACCGATGTGAAGGGTCTCTACGCGGACTGGCCCCATGACGACGAGATCGTCAGCAGGCTGACCGCGGCCGAGCTCGAAGCGCTGCTTCCCCGCCTCACCTCGGGCATGCTGCCCAAAGCGGAGGGCTGCCTCAGGGCCCTGCGCGGCGGAGTCCGCAGCGCACGCATCGTCGACGGCCGGGTCCCCCACGCGGTTCTCACCGGCGCCCTCACGGACGAGCCGCTCGGCACGACCGTCGTGTCCGACGGTTGCTCCTCGCGGCCCCGGGAAGACAGGCCGCCGGCTGGAAGCGCTGGTGAGGTGTAGGCGGAAGAACAGGTGGCTGCCCGGCGCAGGATCTCGGGTCCGGGTCAGGTCGTCCCTACGGCAGCGGAGAGGCTGGTCGTGTGCAGCACCTGGGAGACGATGTGCTCGGAGTCCGGGCCGTGGAAGGTGTTGACACCGACACGGCGACGCCCCCACGCATCGGACTGCGCGTACCCCAGACCGAGGCCGAACACCCCGGGTACGGGCTTGTGCCGGGTGTCGACGAGCCGGCACCGGTCATCCACCGCTCCCGCGCGGACGCCGAGCCAGATGGGCCTCCCGTCGTGGCCGAAGAGAGGAACGTGCCGGGGCCGGTAGCCCGTCGCGTGGACGAGCAGGTCCGCCCGTGCGAGCAACCCGTACGCGGAGGGAGAACCGCTCTCGTAGAGCCGCAGCCGCGGTTCATGGCCCCGCAACGCGCGCAGGCACAGGGCCCGCGGCCCGGCCCGCAGCCCGTGGAAGCGATTCACCTTCCCGGACTCGGGACACACTTCGTGCCGCTGAGCGTGATCGGCCCGCGCCGACCGTGCTTCGCCCAGGTTCTCGTACGACAGGGCGAGACCACGGTGGATCAGGGCCAGCCCGTTGCGGGAAATGCTGTCGCCGAACCGCTTGAGAAGCAGCTCTGCGGTGGCGAACCCGCTGTGCGAGCCGCCCAGGATGACGGCAGTGCCGTCCTTGCGCAGTACCTCGGCCACCGCGTCGAAGTCCCCGCGCAGCAGCTGAGCGGAGCCGACCATCCGCTCGGCAGGAACACCGTGCCGAGCGGCGGTCGCACGGATGTCCTCGTGCCCACCGGTGGCCAGCACCACGCAGTCCGATGTGACCAGTGGCGATCCGTCCCGCGCGACGCTGGTCCAGGTACCGTCGGACTCGCGGCGTAGACCCGCGACATCGGCGCCGTAGCGCACACTCCCCGGAGCGGTCCGCTCCATCGTCTCGGCCAGGTCGTTCATGAACGCGCCGATGAGCGACAGCGACACCCGCCGATCGCGCAGGTCCCTCAGTGTCCGCCCGGCACCGCTGTCGAGGGTTTCCCCGAAGACTCCCCCGACGCGTATGCCGGCGATGAAATCCTCACCTTTTGAATTCGCGTCGATGACGTAGGGAAATCTGGAATTGCCGAGCGCGGTGGAACTCTCGGCGCGGTCCAGGAAGGCGATGCCCCCGTCCAGCAGAGACGTCAGTACGCCCATGCGGTCGGCGGCGACAGGAATTCCGAGTGCCGCAGGCCCGTATCCGACTACTTGGCAGAGAACCTTGCGGTGCACTGGCGAATCCTCCAACTGTCTGGGTGCCGGACAACCGCGTCGGCGCAGAGGCCGGGGTCGGCGTTGAGCACCCGCCAGGCGCTCAACGCCGACCCCGGGCGCGATCAGGCGCTCGGGGGTATGAGGCAGGTCTGCGACTTGGCGTATTCGTCATCGACGATCACTTCGAAGGCGGACTCGACGTTCTCGAACTCGTTCGCCATGATGAATTCCCTCCAGAAAGGTTTCGAATTCTTCGCCCGGTACTTTGGGCGCCACCCGGTGGGTGAGTTTCGAAGTGATCTCATCATTGCGCTCGCCTTCACCTGTGTTCCAGGGTTTTTCGCGGCGGGCGCCAGTCATGGCACGTGATAGACAGAGGATGTGTGCATCTCGAATTCCGAGACAGTTTGACGTTCCCACAAAAGATCACGTAGTGGCGCAGATTTCATCCGCCGTACGTGAACCTGAACGGCGCGAGGAACTGATGTGCTGAGCTTCGTGGTTGCCGGCCACCGTTCTCACGCTGGACCGTTCCCGCCATGCGTGAGCTCCTGCTGGACCTGGAGATCCCCCGCACCGCCGGCCGCCGTGGTTTCACGTGAAACGGGCGTGTGGGGCGGCGAGTTGTCACTCGTCGCCCCACACGCCCGTTCGTCAGATGAGCGTTACTCGCGGTCCTCGCCGCCAGTGTCCTCCTCCGCCTGCTTCGCCTGGACCTCCGGGTCCAGAACCGTGCCGCCACCCGACGTGGGCACCTCCGTCGCGGCGGGCGGTTCGACCAGCCAGTCGGGGTTGGCCTGCTTGTCCCACCACTTCCAGGCCGCGAAGGCACCGCCGGCCAGCAGGGCCAGCACGGCCAGCCCCTTGACGGCGCGGGCGCCCCGGCAACGACGCCCGTTCTTGCGGGCCAGTTTCTGGATGTCCTCGGCCGAGACCTGCCCGCGCAATGCCACCAGGGCGGCGGCTCCGCGGGCGGCTGCCTCATCACGGACCGGCACGGCCGCGGCCATGGCCTGCTCGATCTTCGGACGCGAGTACTCGGCGGCCTGCCGGGCCGCCTTGCGGGTGCGGGCGGCGGCCTCGTGGGCAGCGAGGTCCACCTTCGGCGGCACATGCGTACGGGCCTGCTCCAGACGTGGGGCGAGCCGGGCGTCGTACTGCACGCGGGCCTGATCGGCGGCCTGCGACATCACGGGCGCCAGCCGTACGCGTGCTTCGTGCGCGTAGAGCGCGGCACGCTCCTTGGCCGTGTCGGCGTAGGGCGCCACCACTTCCGCGGCGTGCAGCACGCTGTCCTTCGCCGAGCCGGTCGCGGCGCGCACGCTGTCGATGCGGGTCACGGGTTCCTCCTCCTCGGTGGCGTACGGTCATTCGACTTTCCACCCTTTTACGGATCATGCCCGCAGGAGACCTGCGCGGCACGCGAGGGCGGGCATATGGGTGCTGATTCCCCTTCGATGGGGGATAACGGGCAAGCCGGGCCTGCCGTCGACCCTGCCACGGATCGGTGCCGAGCGCGGCCTTCCCGGCCGAAGTCGCGGAAGTCCCTGGCCGGGCGGCGACGTACCGGCACCGCCGTGCGAGGATCGGGGGCGTCACAGAAAGACAACGGAAGGCAGATCGTGGCCGAGCAGCTGTACGCCACCCTGAAGACCAACCACGGTGACATCGTGGTCGAGCTCTTCCCGAACCACGCGCCCGAGACGGTCAAGAACTTCGTCGAGCTCGCCCGCGGCGAGCGCGAGTGGAAGCACCCGGGCACCGGCGCCGTCAGCAAGGACAAGCTCTACGACGGCACGATCTTCCACCGTGTCATCAGCGGCTTCATGATCCAGGGCGGCGACCCGCTGGGCACCGGCATAGGCGGCCCCGGCTACCAGTTCCGGGACGAATTCCACCCGGAGAAGTCCTTCGACCGCCCGTTCCTGCTGGCCATGGCCAACGCCGGCCCGGGCACCAACGGCTCGCAGTTCTTCATCACCGTCTCCCCGACGACGTGGCTGAACCGCAAGCACACCATCTTCGGCGAGGTCACCGACAAGGCCAGCCAGGCGGTCGTGCAGGAGATCGCGGCCGTGAAGACCGGCCGCAACGACCGTCCGGCCACCGACGTCGTCATCGAGTCGGTCGTCATCGAGACGCGCGAGGGCTGATCACCCACCCCGGCCCCTGAGGGAACCAATCGCCCCGCTCGTCCGTACCAACGATGAGCGGGGCGGGGCACGCCCGGGGGGCGGGCCCACGACGAGCAAGGGGAACCGATGGACCAGGCCGAAGGCAGCGCGCAGGGCGCCGCCCACAGCGTGCCCGTGTGCTACCGCCACCCGGACCGCGAGACCGGCGTGCGCTGCACCCGCTGCGAACGCCCCATCTGCCCCGAGTGCATGATCAGCGCCTCGGTCGGCTTCCAGTGCCCCGAGTGCGTGCGCGCAGGCTCCGGCACCGGGCACGCCCCGGCCGCGGCCACGCCGCGCACGATCGCCGGCGGCACCATGACGGCCGACCCGCGGTTGCTCACCAAGGTGCTGATCGGTATCAACATCGCCGTGTTCCTGGCGCAGCAGGCCGTCGGCAACACCTTCACCGAGCACTTCGAGCTGATCGGGCGGGCCTCGTACGTCCAGTACGGCCCCCTCCAAGGCATCGCCGAGGGGCAGTACTACCGCCTGCTGACCGCGATGTTCCTGCACGGCAACATCACCCACATCCTGTTCAACATGCTCAGCCTGTGGTGGATCGGCGGCCCCCTCGAAGCGGCCCTCGGGCGGGCCCGCTATCTCTCCCTCTACTTCGTCTCGGGCCTGGCCGGCAGTGCGCTCACCTACCTGCTCGCCGATCCTCTCCAGCCCTCCCTCGGCGTCTCCGGAGCGATCTTCGGCCTCTTCGGCGCGACCGGCGTGCTGATGCGCCGCCTCAACTACGACCTGCGGCCGATCCTCGGCCTGCTGGTGATCAACCTCATCATCACCTTCACCTGGGCGAACATCGCCTGGCAGGCCCACATCGGCGGCTTGGTCGCCGGTGTCGCCGTCGGCTACGCGATGATCCACGCCCCGCGCGAGAAGCGGACGCTGATCCAGTACGGCGCCTGTGCCGCCGTCCTCGCCGTCGTGGTGGTGCTCACGCTGGTCAGGACCGCTCAGCTCACCTGATCGGGGCCTGTCGGCGACCCCGCTGCCGAACCGTTGTCCACAGCGTGTGCCGGATCTTGTGCACCGCGTGCGGGCACAGCTGTGCCCCCTGTCGCTCGGATGTGTTTTCCCAGGTCAGACAGGGGGCGAACAGGTGTATGGGAACCGGTTGGGCAGTCACACCGGCGTCAACACTCGATGGGTTATCCACAGATCGTCTTTCTTTTCCCCATGTGGATAACCCCTGTGGATAACTCAGTGGATAGCCCTGGGGAGAGCTACTTCCACTGCGTGGAGACACCGAAGCCGGCGGCGATGAAGCCGAAGCCGACCACGATGTTCCAGTTGTCCAGCGCGTCGATGGGCAGCGAGCCGTCGGTCACGTAGAAAACGACGATCCAGGCCAGGCCGATGATGAACATGGCCAGCATGACGGGTGCGACCCAGGCGCGACTGTTCAGCTTGATCGCCTGCGCCTGCTTCGCCGGCGGCGGCGTGAAGTCGGCCTTCTTGCGGATACGTGACTTCGGCACGAGGGTCTCTCCTGTCGATGCGCTGCGTGGCCGCGCAGGTAACTGGGTCTGGCGCGTCCGTTAGCGTAGTGCTTCCGTGGCGCCGAAGGAGATAAGGGTACGTTGAGCAATTCTGCCGACTCCCCCGGGACGGGATCAACGGGTTCCGGCACTGGCCGCCGACTTCGTCTGCGCCCGGTGCGGATTCTGACGGCCGCCGTCTTCGCCCTCGCCGGGCTGATCTTCTTCACCAGCTTCAACACGGCCAAGGGCACCGACATCCGCCAGGACGGCTCCCTGCTGAAGCTGTCCGACCTGATCCAGCAGCGCAGCCGCAAGAACAAGGATCTGGACGAGTCCAACGCGGCCCTGCGCGGGAACGTCGAGTCCCTCGCCAAGAGCGACGGCGGCACCAGCAAGGCCCAGGACCGCACGCTCACCGGGCTGGAGTCGAGCGCCGGCACCCAGCCGCTCACCGGCCACGGCGTCACCGTCACCCTCAATGACGCCCCGCCCAACGCCACTGCCAAGCTCCCCGGCTACCCCCCGCCCCAGCCCGACTACCTGGTCATCCACCAGCAGGACCTCCAGGCCGTGGTGAACGCCCTGTGGCAGGGCGGCGCGAAGGGCATCAAGGTCATGGACCAGCGGCTGATCTCCACCAGCGCCGTGCGCTGCGTCGGCAACACCCTGATCCTCCAGGGCCGCGTCTACTCACCGCCGTACAAGATCACGGCGATCGGCGACTCCGGGAAGCTCCAGCAGGCGCTCGCGGACAGCAAGGCGATCCAGACCTACATGGTGTACGTCAACGTCTATGGCCTCGGCTGGAAAGTCACCGACGACGGGACGGTGACTCTTCCCGGTTACTCGGGCACAGTGGATCTGCACTACGCGAAGCCCGTGCAGTAGCCATCCGTCAGCCGTCCGTGACCGGAGGCGCCGGTGCGTGTGATCCTCAGGACCTTCAGCGAACTGTGCATCACCGTCGGCGCCCTGATCGTGCTCTTCGTCGCCTACATCCTGTTCTGGACCGGTGTGCGGGCCGACGGCGCCATGAACGACCAGATCGACCAACTGCACCGGCAGTGGTCGAAGGGGAGCGTGCAGCAGGCCGCCGACACGCCGGGCGTGACGACGAAGACGGTGACCGTGGGGGACCCGGCGCCGTACCACTACGGCAAGGCCTTCGCGATCATGTACATCCCGCGGTTCGGTTTCACGTGGAACAAGCCCGTCCTGGAGGGCACCGGCCGGGATGTGCTGGCCAAGGGGCTCGCCCACTACCAGGGCACGGCGCGGCTCGGTCAGGAGGGCAATTTCGCGGTGGCCGGCCACCGGCGCACCTACGGCGATCCGTTCCTGGACTTCCCGAAGCTGCGGCCGGGTGACGCGGTGGTCCTCACGGACGGGACGACCTGGTTCACGTATCGGATCGACAAAGGCCCCTACAAAACCGTGCCGACGGACGTCCACGTCATCGACCCTGTGCCGGGCACGTCCGGGTACGCGCGTCCGGGCCGGTATCTGACCCTGACCACGTGCGATCCCGAATGGGGGCACAGCCACCGGCTGATCGTCTGGGCGCACCTGGATTCCACCCAGCCTGTGGACACAGGCGAACCGGAGGCGCTGCGCCGTTAGTCTGGTGGCGTACGGCGTGTGTCTGGTGCCGTGGGGATACGGAAGGGACGGCAAGGAACAGCATGTACGGCTGGATCTGGCGGCATCTGCCGGGGAACGCGTGGGCGAAGGCGCTCATCTCGCTCGTACTGATTCTGGCCGTGATCTACGTCCTCTTCCAGTACGTCTTTCCGTGGGCCGAACCGCTGCTGCCCTTCAACGATGTGACGGTGGACAACCAGTGAGTGCGCGGATTCTCGTCGTCGACAACTACGACAGCTTCGTCTTCAACCTCGTGCAGTACCTGTATCAGCTGGGTGCCGAGTGCGAGGTACTGCGCAACGACGAGGTCTCGACCTCGCACGCCCAGGACGGTTTCGACGGCGTGCTGCTCTCGCCCGGCCCGGGAACGCCGGAGCAGGCGGGCGTGTGCGTGGAGATGGTGCGCCACTGCGCGGCCACCGGCGTCCCCGTCTTCGGCGTCTGCCTCGGTATGCAGTCGATGCAGGTGGCGTACGGCGGGGTGGTGGACCGGGCGCCCGAGCTGCTGCACGGCAAGACCTCGCTGGTCGAGCACGAGGGCAAGGGCGTCTTCGCGGGCCTGCCCTCGCCCTTCACGGCGACCCGCTACCACTCGCTGGCGGCCGAGCCGGCCACGGTTCCGGCCGAGCTGGAGGTGACCGCCCGGACGCACGACGGCATCATCATGGGCCTGCGCCACCGTGAACTCCCGGTCGAGGGCGTGCAGTTCCATCCCGAGTCGGTGCTGACCGAGCACGGGCACCGGATGCTGGCCAACTGGCTGGTGGAGTGCGGCGACGAGGGTGCCGTGGCGAGGTCGGCGGGGCTCGCCCCGGTGGTGGGCAGGGCCACGGCGTGACCGCGCTGCGCCCGGAGCGCGAGACCGATGCCTCGTACGGGGATCAGTCGTACGAGGCTTCCGGTGCGCTCGGGCAGGGGGACGTGGAGTCCGCCGCGTGGTCGTACGACGTGGAGTACGCGGAGTACGAGGAGTACGAGGAGCCGTATCGGCCACCCCTCGACGACAAGACGATGGCGCTGCGGGTCCCGGCCCCGTCCCCTGAGCCGCTGTCGGGCCCGGAGAGCGGGCCCGTACGCGGTTCTGAGGGCTCTTCAGCCCCCTCCGCCACCGGAGACGCGGCCGGCGGCCGTGCGGCCCGCAGAAAGGCCGCCAAGCGCCGTGGTGGCGGGCGGCACGGCGGGAGCCGGGAGACGATCGCGCCCGCCACGGCGCCGGAGTCCGGCCGGCCGCTGTCCCGGGTGGAGGCCCGGCGGCAGGCGCGGCTGCGCAGGCCCAGCCCGGCCACGGTCGCGAGCCGGGCGATCGGCGAGGTGTTCATCACCACCGGCGTGCTGATGCTGCTGTTCGTCACCTACCAGCTGTGGTGGACCAACGTCCGTGCGCACGCGCAGGCGGGCAGCGAGACGCACCAGCTCCAGGACGACTGGGCCAGCGGCAAGCGCAGTCCGGGTGTCTTCGCGCCGGGGCAGGGCTTCGCGATCCTGCACATACCCAAGCTGGACGTGGTGGCGCCGATCGCGGAGGGCGTCAGCAACGCCAAGGTGCTCGACAAAGGCATGGTCGGGCACTACGGCGAGGCCCCGCTGAAGACGGCGATGCCCGATGCCAAGACCGGCAACTTCGGGCTCGCGGCGCACCGCAACACCCATGGCGAACCGTTCCGGTACATCAACAAGCTGGTGCCCGGCGACGCGGTCGTGGTCGAGACGCAGGACACGTACTACGTGTACAAGGTGACGTCGACGCTCCCGGTGACCTCGCCGTCCAACACCAGCGTGCTGGACCCGATCCCGAAGGGCTCCGGTTTCACCCAGCCCGGCCGCTACATCACCCTGACCACCTGCACGCCGGAGTTCACCAGCAAGTACCGGTTGATCGTCTGGGGCAAGATGGTCCAGGAACGCCCGCGCAGCGAGGGCAAGCCGGACGCGCTCATCGAGTAGGGCTCATCACACAGGGGCAGAGGAAGACAGTGGCAGCGACCGCCGACGACACCGAAGAACACACGGACGCGTCCGAGCCGGCGCCGGTGGCGCGCCGCCGGCGCCCTGGCCGGATCGCGATGGCGATCAGTGTCTTCGGCGAAATCCTCATCACCGTGGGCCTGTTGCTCGCGCTCTTCGTCGTCTACTCCCTGTGGTGGACGAACGTGATAGCGGACCGCAAGGCGAACAAAGAGGCAGAAAAGGTCCGCCGGCACTGGGCGCAGGAGAAGGACCCCGGGCCGGGCGCGCTGGACACCAAGGACGGCATCGGCTTCCTGCACGTGCCCGCGATGAAGAACGGCGTGGTGCTGGTCGAGAAGGGCACGGGCACGGACGTCCTCAACGACGGCGTGGCCGGCTACTACACCGACCCGGTCAAGGCCGCGCTCCCCATGACCGGCAAGGACGGCAACTTCACCCTCGCCGCCCACCGCGACGGCCACGGCGCCAAGTTCCACAACATCGACAAGCTGAAGAACGGCGACCCGATCGTCTTCGAGACCCGGGACGACTGGTACGTCTACAAGGTCTACTCGATCCTCCCCGAGACCTCGAAGTACAACGTCAAGGTCATCTCCCAGATCCCGAAGGAGTCCGGCAAGACCAAGCCGGGCCACTACATCACCCTGACGACGTGCACCCCGGTGTACACCTCGGAGTACCGGTACGTGGTGTGGGGCGAGCTGGTCCGGGTGCAGAAGGTGGACAGCAAGCGGACGTTGCCGGCGGAGCTGCGCTGACAGATCTCCTTGCAGGGGGTCTGTCACTTAGCATGGCGAAGGCCCGAAGCCGCAACTTGCTCTTGCGGCTTCGGGCCTCTTCGGTGCGACTATCGCAGCGCCTTGAGGTGAGCCCCTGCGCTCCATGCCTCCAGTTCGTCGCGGTTCACGGTGATGACTCCGCTCAGGTCGGCGATTGCCTGAGCTTCGTTACTGAAGTTGCATGTGGCGACGAAGAGAGCGACGTCCACGCGATCGACGGCCCGTGCGGCGCCGGCGAACCTCTGCATGTCGGCGCTGGGGACGGATCGACGGCCAGCGTGATTCTTGCACTGGACGGCTACCGTACGCCCGTCAGAGGTGCGTGCCGTGATGTCGATGCCCCGGTCCCTGTGTGTCTGCCTCACAATGACGTCTGTGATCCGACGTGGCGGATCGGGGCATACGAACTCGGCTGACGGGGCAAGGGTGGCAGCAGCTTAGGCAGACATCCGCGGCTTTGCGTTGCTTGCCTGAGCCACCACTATCCCCAACTCCCATCCTGTGCCGCCATGGTCCGCGTCTGCTTGGCTCTGCCTGGGCCGATGGTGTACGGGATGAGAGCACCCCGCGCGCGTCACAAACGGACCCGCGGCCGGGAACGTGCTCCTTCCACCCCGGTGCCGAATGCCCAGAAGGGCTGAATCCAAGGGGTCAGCCCACGCTTTGCGGGCCACTGATAGGGACGGAAATCAGTTCGCCGGTCTGGTGACACGACGGCGACAGCGAGAGGGCCCTCGGATCCAGGTGATCCGAGGGCCCTTCCCGTGGTGCGGGGCATCAGCCGAAAGTGCCGCCGAAGACGTTCGTCCCGCCGTTGTTGCCGTTGCCGCCGCCGCCGAAGTCCTGGGTGGTCAGGACGATCTGGGTCGTGGCCGGGTCGCCCTGGGTGCCCGCGGGCGGGGTCTGGTTGAGGACCCGTGCCTTGTCGTCGGTCGGGCCGTTGACCTGGATCTGCGTGAAGCCGGCCTGCTGCAGGATCTGCTGGGCTTCCTTCAGGGTCTTGCCGAAGACGTTCGGCACCTGGCCCTGTGTCTGGCCGCCCTGGAACTTGCCGACGCTGATCACCACGTTGGTGTTCTTGACGACCTGCTCGTTCGCCCCCGGGTTGGTCCGCTGGACCTTGCCGTCCTGGGTCTGGTCGGTCACGGGCACGTCGTTGCAGGTCGGCGCCAGGCCCAGCTGGGTCAGCTCGGCCTTCGCGGCGTCGCAGGTCTGGCCCACGAGGTTGCCCGGGATGGTCACCTTCTCCTCCGCCTTGGCGACGGTGAGGGTGATCGTGGAGCCCTTCTGGACCTCCTGGCCCAGCTTCGGGTCCTGGTCCAGGACCGTGCCGGGCTGCTCCGAGGAGACCTCGTCCTTGCGGACCACGTTGAACTTGTACTGGTCGCCCTCCAGCAGCGACTTGGCGTCGTCGAAGCTCTTGCCGAGGACGCTGGGCACCGCCACCTTCGGCGCGCCGGTCGACACCACCAGCGTGATCGTGTCGTTCTTCTTCACCTGCGAGCCCGCCGCCGGGTCCTGGGAGCAGACCGAGCCCTTCGGCTGGTTGTCGCAGGGCTTGCGGGTGGGCGCGGCCAGTTTCAGGTCGGAGTTGACCGCCATCTTCTGGGCGTCGGCGTAGGTGTGGCCGACGAAGTTCGGGGCGTCGAAGGACTGGTTGGCGCTGTTTCCGCTGAACGCCCACTTGCCGATCAGGATCGCGCCGATCAGGACCAGCACACCGGCGACCACCAGGAGGATCGTGGAGGTGTGGGACTTCTTCGGCTGCTGGCGCCGACGGCCCGGGGAGTCGTCGTAGCCGTAGCTGCCGTCGTCCGGGTTCATCGGCGGGAGCATCGTGGTCGCCCCGGCGGGGCCGGCGTCCTGGCGCAGGGCCGTCGTCGGCTGGTCGTCGGGGTAGCCGCCGTAACCCACCGCGCCCAGCGCGGCCGTCGCCCCGACCGGCTGGCCGTCCAGGCAGGCCTCGATGTCGGCGCGCATCTCGTCGGCCGACTGGTAGCGGTAGTTCGGGTCCTTGACCAGCGCCTTCAGGACGATCGCGTCCATCTCGGGGGTGATCTCGGGGTCGAAGAGCGAGGGCGGCTGCGGCTCTTCCCGTACGTGCTGGTACGCCACGGCCACCGGGGAGTCGCCCACGAAGGGCGGCCGGACCGTGAGCAGCTCGTACAGCAGACAGCCGGTCGAGTACAGGTCGGAGCGTGCGTCGACCTGCTCGCCCTTCGCCTGCTCCGGCGAGAGGTACTGGGCCGTGCCGATGACCGCCGCCGTCTGCGTCATCGTCATGCCGGCGTCGCCCATGGCGCGGGCGATGCCGAAGTCCATCACCTTGACCTGGCCGTTGCGCGTCAGCATGACGTTCGCCGGCTTGATGTCGCGGTGCACGATGCCGCTGCGGTGGGCGTACTCCAGGCCCTGGAGGATGCCGATGGTCATCTCCATCGCGCGCTCGGGCAGGAGCTTGCGGCCGCTGTGAAGAAGTTCACGCAGGGTCGAACCGTCGACGTACTCCATCACGATGTACGGGATGGAGACCCCGTCGATGTAGTCCTCGCCCGTGTCGTAGACCGCGACGATCGCGGGATGGTTGAGCGAGGCGGCCGACTGGGCCTCCCGGCGGAACCGGGCCTGGAAGGACGGATCACGCGCGAGGTCCGCGCGCAGCGTCTTCACCGCCACGGTGCGGCCGAGCCGGGTGTCGTGCGCGAGGTAGACCTCCGCCATGCCACCACGACCGAGCACCTGGCCCAGTTCGTACCGGCCGCCGAGGCGACGCGGCTCTTCCATAGCTACCTACCAGCCCTCTCCGTCGGTCCCGGCCCCGCACCGTCGTGTGCGGCCGGAGGCTGCCGTCCGGGCCTACCGTACCCGGCTCGCTTTGTATGACCTGGCCAAGCCCGCAACCCGATACAGGACCGGTATCGCAACGTGCAACGATGTGAAGGTGACGTGACGGGCGTCACCTCCCGGGGTGGGCGAGGTCACTTCTTGGAGTTGATGACCGCCTGCATGACGCTCTTGGCGATCGGTGCGGCGAGACCGCCACCGGAGATGTCGTCGCGGTTGGCGCTCTCGTCCTCGACCACCACGGCCACGGCCACCGGCGAGCTGCCGTCGGGCAGCTTGGCGAAGGAGATGAACCACGCGTACGGGTTGGCGCTGTTCGCCACACCGTGCTGCGCGGTACCGGTCTTGCCGCCGACGGTGACGCCGTCGATCTTGGCGTTCGTGCCGGTGCCCTGCTCGACCACCGTCTTCATCATGTCCTGCAGGATCTGCGCGTTCTGCGAGGTCAGCGGGCGGCTCAGCTCCTCCGGCTGGGTCTGCGTGAGCGTGTCCAGGTTGGAGGACTGGAGCTTGTCCACCATGTACGGCTTCATCAGCTTGCCGTCGTTGGCGACCGCCGAGGCGACCATGGCCATCTGCAGCGGGGTCGCGGCGGTGTTGAACTGGCCGATGGAGGACAGTGCGGTCTGCGACTGGTTCATCTTGTCGGAGAACACCGAGGGGTAGGCGCGGACCGGCGTGTCCTGCGGGGAGTCGAAGCCGAACTTCTTCGCCTCCGCCAGCATCTTGGCGTTGCCGAGGTCGGAGCCGATCTTGCCGAAGACGCTGTTGCAGGAGTACTGGAGGGCGGCCCGCAGGGTGGCGTTCTTGCAGGGGATGTTGCCCTCGTTCTTCAGTGGGGTCGTGGTGCCCGGCATGATCCACGGCAGCGGCGAGTTCGTGGGCGTGTCGGCCGAGGTGTACAGCCCGTTCTCCAGCGCGGCCGCCGCCGTGACCACCTTGAAGGTGGAGCCCGGCGGGTAGGTCTCGCGCAGCGCCCGGTTCAGCATCGGGTCGGCCGGGTCGTTGGTCTTCTGGAGCTTGGTCCAGTTCTTGGAGTCCACGTCCGTGGAGTTGCCCGCGAAGGTCGACGGGTCGTACGACGGGTAGGAGGCCAGTGCCAGGATCTTGCCGGTGGACGGCTCCAGCGCGACGACCGCGCCCTTGCCGCCCTGCGCCTTCAGCCCGTCGAACGCCGCCTTCTGCGCGGCCTGGTTCAGCGTGGTGACGACGTTGCCGCCCTGCTTCTGCTTGCCCGTGATCATGTCCAGGGTGTTGCGGAAGAACAGCCGGTCGTCGGTGCCGCTGAGGATGCCGTCGTCGATGCTCTCCAGCTGGGTGCTGCCGAACGCCTGCGACGAGTAGCCGGTCACCGGGGCCCACATGGCCCCGTCCTTGTAGGTCCGCTTGTACTTGAAGTCGCCGTGCTTGGCCTCGACGGAGCCGGTTATCGGGTTGCCGTCGACGATGATGTCGCCGCGCGGGGTCGCGTACCGCTCGATGGCGACCCGGCGGTTGTCGGGGGCGGTGCGCAGCGAGTCGGCCTGGACGTACTGGAGCCAGTTGTCGCGGAGCAGCAGGGCCAGCACGAGGAGGCCGCAGAAGATCGCGATCCGGCGCAGGGGCTTGTTCATGACGGGCGGACCACCTGGGTCATCTCGGCGTCGGGGTTGGCGGCGGGGGCGGGCGCCGGGCGGCGGGCGGTGTCGCTGATCCGGATCAGGATGCCGATCAGCGCCCAGTTCGCGATCACGGACGAACCGCCGTACGCGAGGAACGGCATGGTCATACCGGTCAGCGGGATGAGACCCATCACACCGCCGGCCACGACGAAGACCTGGAGCGCGAAGCCACCGGACAGGCCGATGGCCAGGAGCTTGCCGAACGGGTCGCGGGCGGCGAGGGCGGTTCGGATGCCGCGCTCGGCGATCAGGCCGTAGATCAGCAGGATCGCCATGATGCCCGCGAGGCCCAGCTCCTCGCCGAAGGTGGCGAAGATGAAGTCGGAGTTGGCGGCGAACCGGATCAGCTCGGAGTGGCCCTGGCCCCAGCCGGTGCCCAGGGTGCCGCCGGAGCCGAACGCCCACAGGGCCTGCTGGAGCTGGTCGGAGTGGATGATGCCGTCGTGGGTGACCTGACGGCTCAGCTGGTACTCGTGGAACGGGTTGAGCCAGGCCTGCACGCGGGTCTGGATGTGCGACTCGAAGCTCGCCACGCCGACGGCGCCGACCGCGGACATCAGCAGACCGAAGACGATCCAGCTGGTCCGCTCGGTGGCGACGTACAGCATGATCACGAACATGCCGAAGAACAGCAGCGACGTACCGAGGTCGGTCTCGAAGACCAGGATCAGGATCGACATCGCCCAGACGACGAGGATCGGGCCGAGGTCACGGCCGCGCGGCAGGTACAGCCCCATGAAACGGCGGCTGGCGAGGGCCAGCGCGTCCCGCTTGACCATCAGATAGCCCGCGAAGAACACCGCCAGCACGATCTTGGCGAACTCACCGGGCTGGATGGTGAAGCTGCCGACGTGGATCCAGATCTTGGCGCCGTACACGTCGGCGCCCAGGCCCGGGACCAGCGGGAGCAGCAGCAGGACCAGCGCGACCACCATGGAGATGTAGGTGTAGCGCTGGAGCGTGCGGTGGTCCTTGAGGAAGATCAGCACCGCGACGAACAGCGCGATGCCCATCGCCGTGTACAGCAGCTGGTTGGTGGCCTTGCCGCCGCTGACGTGGAGCTGCTGGAGCAGCTTGGACTGGTCCAGGCGCCAGATGCAGACCAGGCCGAGCCCGTTGAGCAGGGTGGCCAGCGGCAGCAGCAGCGGGTCGGCGTACGGCGCGAACTTCCGTACGACGAGATGGGCGACGCCGGCCAGCAGGCCGAGGCCGAGGCCGTAGCTCAGCAGACCGGCGGGCACCTTGCCGTCGAGGGCCAGGCCCACGTTGGCGTAGGCGAACACCGGGATGGCCACGGCGAAGACCAGCAGGGCCAGCTCGGTGTTGCGGCGGCTCGGCGCGCCGATCGCGCCGATCGTGGACGTGTGATGCGTCGGCGGGTTAGTCGTACTGCTCATCGTGTGACAGGGCCTCTCGCGGCGGGGCTACTGCTTGCCGCACTGATCGACGACCTTCTGCTCATCCTCGGAGAGGCTCGGGCCGGGGTTGGGAGTGGCGGTCGCGGACGGGGACTTCGACGGGGTCTTCGTAGCGGACGCCGATCCGGATGGGTTCGGTGTCGGTGTCGCCTTGGACGTGAGGGCGGTGCGGGTGGTTCCCGTGGTCCCTCCGGTCTGCCCCGTCCTCGCCTTGCCCGGCGACGCGGCGGTCGTGCGCTCCGCCTGCTTCTTGCACGCCGAGGCCTGCACCGACAGCGCCTGGATCTTCGTCTCGGCCTGCTGCAGCCCGCCCGCCGCGATCGTGTTCCTGACCTGCTTCTGCTGGTACTGCGGCAGGTACTTGAGTTCGATCTCGGGGTGGTCCTTCTCCACCTTCGACAAGGACACCCAGGCCAGGTCCTGGCTGATGCCGCGGTACAGCGCCACGTGCTCGTCCTTGGCACCGACGTAGTACTGCGTCTGCGTCCAGCGGTAGCCGCCGTAGAGGCCGCCGCCGATGACGGCGAGCGCGAGGGCGCCGTACAGGGAGCCCTTCAGCCACTTGCGGCTCTTGCGCGGCTTGGTGAAGTCGTCGTCGGTGTA
This sequence comes from Streptomyces camelliae, assembly GCF_027625935.1. NCBI lineage: Bacteria > Bacillati > Actinomycetota > Actinomycetes > Kitasatosporales > Streptomycetaceae > Streptomyces > Streptomyces camelliae. The sequence continues at coordinate 4,571,419 of NZ_CP115300.1, read as the reverse complement.
GTCGCCGAAACCGCCCGCCGGGATGTACCCGGTGGTGTCGCCGGAGCCGGGCGGGCCGAACTCGCCGCCGCCGTGCCCGTGTCCCTGCCGGCCCAGGTGCGAGGCGCGGCCGGCCGGGGTCTGCATGATGCCGTTGTCGTGCAGATGATGCTGGTTCTCGGCGACCGCGCCGACCACGACCGGCTGGTCGGACAGCTGGCCCGCCATGGTGTCGCCGGTGTCCAGGTCGAGCACGTCCGCGACGATGACCGTGATGTTGTCGGGACCGCCGCCGCGCAGCGCGAGCTGGATCAGCTCCTGCACGGTCTCCTGCGGGCCCTGGTAGCTGGCGAGGGTCTCCTCCATCGTCTGGTGGGAGACGACGCCGGACAGGCCGTCGGAGCAGATCAGATAGCGGTCGCCGGCCCGCACCTCGCGGATCGACAGGTCCGGTTCGACGTGCTCGCTGCTGCCGAGGGCGCGCATCAGCAGGGAGCGCTGCGGGTGGGTGGTGGCCTCTTCCTCGGTGATCCGGCCCTCGTCCACGAGCCGCTGCACCCAGGTGTGGTCCTGGGTGATCTGCGTGAGCACGCCGTCCCGCAGCAGGTAGGCGCGCGAGTCGCCGACGTGGACGAGCCCGAGCCGCTGACCGGTCCACAGCAGCGCGGTGAGCGTGGTCCCCATGCCTTCGAGCTGGGGGTCCTCCTCGACCATGGCGCGCAGCTGGTCGTTGGCGCGCTGCACGGCCGCGCCGAGCGAGGTGAGGATGTCGGAGCCGGGCACGTCGTCGTCGAGCGTGACCAGGGTGGAGATGACCTCGGAGGAGGCGACCTCGCCGGCCGCCTGGCCGCCCATGCCGTCGGCGATCGCGAGCAGCCGCGGACCGGCGTAACCGGAGTCCTCGTTGCCCTCGCGGATCATGCCCTTGTGCGATCCGGCGGCGAAGCGCAGTGACAGACTCATGCGCACCTCGCCCGTCGGCTCCGGGTACAGCCGGTCGTGTCGAGCCACACTGCCCACCCTCCGGTCGGGAGCGCGCCGGCGGCCGGGTGGCGGCCTGCCGCTGCGTGCTCGCTCCGCTCGCGCTCACTCATGACGTAGCACTACTTCCGCAGCTCGATGACGGTCTTGCCGATGCGGATCGGCGCGCCCAGCGGGATCGGCGTAGGGGTCGTCAGCCGGGACCGGTCCAGGTAGGTGCCGTTGGTGGAGCCCAGGTCCTCGACGATCCACTGGCCGTCGCGGTCCGGGTAGATCCTGGCATGGCGGCTGGAGGCGTAGTCGTCGTCCAGCACGATCGTGGAGTCGTGCGCCCGGCCCAGGGTGATCGTCTGGCCCTGCAGTGCGACGGTGGTGCCGGTCAGTGTGCCTTCCGTCACGACCAGCTTGGCGGGGGCGCCGCGCCCGCGCCGGCCGCCGCTCTGCTGTCCGGCCTGCCGGCCGCGCTGCGGTGGGGGCGCGGCGGCCTGCTGCCGGGGCGCCTGCTGCTGGCGGCCGGCCTCCCTACGCGATCCGCGCTGGGTGACGCGCGTACCGAACAGGTCGCTCCGGATGACCTGCACGGCCACGATCACGAACAGCCACAGTACGGCCAGGAAACCCAGCCGCATGACCGTGAGGGTCAGCTCTGACATTGCCCCCGCTTCACCCTTCGGCTTGCCTATAGATAACGGTGGTGCTGCCCACGACGATCCGCGAGCCGTCGCGGAGCGTAGCGCGGGTGGTGTGCTGCCCGTCCACCACGATGCCGTTCGTGGAGCCGAGATCCTGGATCGTCGAGGGCGTTCCGGTCCGGATCTCGCAGTGCCGGCGCGAGACGCCGGGGTCGTCGATCCGCACGTCGGCGTCGGTGCTGCGGCCCAGCACCAGGGTCGGGCGGGAGATCTGGTGGCGGTTGCCGTTGATCTCGATCCAGTAGCGGGTGCGCCCGCCGCTCGCGGGGGCGGCCGGGGGCCGCTGCCCGGCGGGCTGCGGGTAGCCGTAACCGCCGGGGCGCGCGCCGGGCGGCGGCGCGGACGGCATCGGGGGCGCGCCGGCGGGCATGGCGGGCGCACCGCCGAAGCCGCCGGGGCCACCGGGGCCGCCCTGTGGTGCCTGCTGGCTGCTGGAGGAGGCGAGGGTGCGGCTGCGCACCCGGTACAGACCGGTGTCGAGGTCGTCGGCCTTCTCCAGGTTGACCTTGATCGGTCCCATGAAGGTGTAACGCTGCTGCTTGGCGTAGTCGCGCACCATGCCGGCCAGCTCGTCGCCGAGCTGCCCGGAGTAGGGGCTGAGGCGCTCGTGGTCCGGCGCGCTCAGCTCCACGATGAAGTCGTTGGGTACGACGGTCCGGTCGCGGTTCCAGATCGTCGCGTTGTTGTCGCACTCACGCTGGAGCGCGCCGGCGATCTCCACGGGCTGGACCTCGGACTTGAAGACCTTCGCGAAGGTGCCGTTCACCAGGCCTTCGAGACGCTGCTCGAACTTCTTCAGGACTCCCATGGGGCACCTCCTCCGTCCCTGCCGTCTGCGTTGCCGTGCTCTGTACTGCTGCGGACTGCTCGCTCCGCTCACTGATCGTATCTACGCGCCCGGCGATCAGCCGGTTCCTGACATGGATCGTAGAGGCGGGCGAACTCCAGTGTCCCGCACCCGGCTGTGGGCCGGTCCCGTCTCCTGGGGAGATGCCTGTCACCGGTACGAGGTTGATACGTGAACCGGGTCTCGCTGATACGCGGGAGGCTCGTGGGAGGGATGGGGCGCGGGGTGCGGCTCGGACGGCGGCGGGTGGTGGGCGGCGGGGGGCAGGTAAGGGATGTGAACCCACCCCGTACGACGTGCTAATGTTCTGGGTGTCGGAAGGGGCCAGCCCGAAAGGGAAGGAACCGGAAGACACACCCAATGCGCGGGTGGCGGAATAGGCAGACGCGCTGGATTCAGGTTCCAGTGCCCGCAAGGGCGTGGGGGTTCAACTCCCCCCTCGCGCACAGAGGCTACGGGCCCATCGTGAAAACGGTGGGCCCGTAGTCGTATGTACGGCTGTCCTCTTTTATGTGCGTCGTGTGAGGAAGCTCTCTCCCAGGGGTGCTCGCCGTGGCGGGCCGAGTTGTACGGTCTGCACGAGTTGATGTTCGTGCGGACGGTTGTCCGACGCCGGGGTACACGGCGTACGGCGTTCGGTGTTCGGGGGAGGGCGGTCATGGTGACCGAGGCCGGTGGGGACACAGTGACTGATGTGACTGGTGTGGCCGGGGGCGGTCGGCGGCTGCCGCAGGTGCGGGGGTTCGCCGAGTGGCCGCGGCAGGGCTCGCCCAAGGAGGAGGGCAAGGCGCTGCGCGTCGCTGTGCCGCGTGCCGCGCACCGCACGCTCGACGTGGACGCCTCCCGCCCCGACGCGGTGAGCGCGGTCGCCGAGTCCAACGCCGGCCGGATCCCGGAGCTGACCCCCATCCGCGTCGGACGGATGGCGGCGACCCCGTTCGCCTTCCTGCGCGGCTCGGCCGGACTCATGGCCTACGACCTGGCCCGCACCCCGATGACCAGGATCGGCACCCAGATATGCGGAGACGCCCACGCGGCCAACTTCGGCCTGTACGGCGACGCCCGCGGTGACCTCGTCATCGACCTCAACGACTTCGACGAGACCGTGCGCGGCCCCTGGGAGTGGGATCTGAAGCGGCTCGCCGCCTCCCTGGTGCTCGCCGGGCGCGAGGCCGGCGCCGACGAGGACACCTGCCGGGCGGCGGCGCGGGACACGGTCGGCGCCTACCGGCGCACCATGCGACTCCTGGCCAGGCTGCCCGTGCTGGACGCGTGGAACGCCATCGCCGACGAGGAACTGGTCTCCCACACCGACGCCCACGATCTGCTCGGCACCCTGCAGCGGGTCTCGGAGAAGGCGCGGGCCAACACCAGCGGGCGCTTCGCGGCGAGGTCGACGGAGGTGGTCGAGGACGGCGGGCGCCGTTTCGTGGACGCGGCTCCCGTCCTGCGCCGGATCCCGGACGAGGAGGCCGCAGCGGTCGCCGCGTCCCTGGAGCCGTACGTCCACACTCTCGGCGAGGACCGGCACCCGCTGCTCGCCCGGCACGCCGTGCACGACGTGGCCTTCCGGGTGGTCGGCACCGGCAGCGTCGGCACCCGGTCCTACGTCGTCCTGCTCCTCGACCACCGCGAGCAGCCGCTGGTGCTCCAGGTGAAGGAGGCCCGCCCCTCCGCGCTCGTCCCGCACCTGGCCACGGCCGGTTTCGAGACGCCGGCGGTGGAGCACGAGGGGCGCCGGGTGGTCCTCGGCCAGAAGCACATGCAGGTCGTCAGCGACACCCTGCTCGGCTGGACGACCGTCGACGGGCGCCCCTTCCAGGTACGGCAGTTCCGCAACCGCAAGGGCAGCGTCGACCCCGCCGCCCTCGCCGCCGACCAGATCGACGACTACGGCCGCATGACCGGCGCCCTGCTGGCCCGCGCCCACTCCCACAGCGCCGACCCGCGGCTGATCGCCGGGTACTGCGGCAAGAACACGGAACTGGACGAGGCGATAGCCGCCTTCGCCGTCGCCTACGCCGACCGCACGGAGAAGGACCACGCCGAACTGGTGGCCGGGGTGCGGACGGGGAGGATCGCGGCCGAGCTGGGGGTGTGAGGCTGGGGGGTGAGGCTGGGGTGTGAGGGGGCTCGGGCGCCGCGTGCGCCGGGGCGTGGGGTTGTGTGGATGCGGGGCGTGGGGTTGTGCGGATGCGCGGCTCCGCCTCGACGAGGGTGCCTCTCTGCTCGGTGAGTGGGCGTGCGGCTGGACGACCCCCGGCCCTACGGCGAGCTGCCGCAGCCACACCCCCTACCCTGGTCGGATGACGACCCCGGAAGCCGATCAGTCACAGGCGCCGCGGCCCGAGGAACGGCTTGAGCAGGCCGTACGGGCCGCCGAGCAGGCGTTGATCGAGTACGAGATCGCCGTGGAGACCTTCCGCGTCGAGGTCGAGAACTTCTCCCGCCTGCACGAACAGCGACTCGGCCCGCTCTACGCCCGCATCGAGGAGCTGGACGCCGAGATCGCCGAGGCGAAGGCCGCCCGCACCGGCGACCCGGAGGACATCCGCCGCGCCGCGGAGGCCCGCGCCCAGGTGCTGCCGATTCCCGGCGTGGAGGAACTGCTGCACGGCTGGATGGACGGCCACGGCCTGTTCCCGGAGGCCGCCGCCATGCTCACCGACCAGGCCGTACGGCCCCCGGAGCGGGTGCGCCCCAGTGAGGAGGCCCGCAAGCTCTACCGCGAGCTGGCCCGCAAGGCCCACCCCGACCTCGCGCAGGAGGAAGAGGAGCAGCAGCGGCGTGAGGAGTTCCTCACTCGCGTCAACGCCGCCTACGCCCGCGGCGACGAGGCCCTGCTCAGGGAACTCGCCGAGGAGTGGGCGGCGGGCCCGGTGCCGCCGGAGCGGCGGCCGAGCGCCGCCGAGGAGCTCTACGCCCGCCTGGAGTGGCTCGCCCAGCGCAAGGAACTGCTCACCCTCGTCGCCCGTGAGCTGGAGGAAGGCGCGATCGCCGGCATGCTCCGGCTCGCCCCGGACGACCCCGACGGGCTGCTTGAGGAGATCGCCGGCCGGCTGCGCGCCGACATCGCCCAGCGGGAGGCCGAACTGGCCGGCCTGCTGGGGCAGGGCTGAGCCGCCCGCGGTCGGGACCTCGGTCGAGGCCGGGGCCTTCGGGTAGCGTCGGGGACATGAACTTCGGAGCTGGTGTGCCCACGGTCGAGGTCACGGACCTCAAGGACGGCGACTTCCTGCTGGACGTCCGCGAGGACGACGAGTGGCAGGAGGGCCACGCCGAGCGGGCGCTGCACATCCCCATGAGCGACTTCGTGGCCCGCTTCGGCGAGCTGACCGAGGCGGCCCCGCAGGACGGCCGCGTCCACGTCATCTGCCGCTCCGGCGGCCGCTCGGCCCAGGTCACCGCGTATCTGGTCCAGCAGGGCATCGACGCGGTGAACGTCGCGGGCGGCATGCAGCTCTGGGAGGCCGCGGGCCGCCCGGTGATCACGGACGAGGGCAAGCCCGGCCAGGTCGTGTAGCTTCCCCCTGCTGTCTCCCCCTTCTGCTCGGGGCGTGCGGTCAGCCCAGCGGGTGGGCCGCCAGCAGATCCCCCAGCCGCTCCTCGTACGCCGCCGCCGGGCCGAGCGCCAGCTCCAGGTGCTTGGCCCAGGCGTGGTACCGGTGCAGCGGATAGTCGGTGTCGGCGCCGAACCCGCCGTGCAGATGCTGTGCCGTCTGCACCACCCGGCGCACGCCCTCGGCCGCCCAGATCTTCGCCACCGCCACGTCCCCGGCGGCGGGCAGCGCCCCCTGCGCCCCCGAGGAGATCCGCCAGGCGGCCTGCCAGAGGGTGGCCTCCATGGCGCGCAGATCGATGTACCGGTCCGCTGCCTGTACGGCCACCGCCTGGAAGGTCGCGATCGGATACCCGAACTGCTCCCGCTTGCCGGTGTATTCGGCGGTCATCCGCAGCACCCGCTCGCCCAGCCCGAGCGCCAGCGCACAGGTGCCGGTGGCGAGCAGCGCGTGCAGCCACTCCCAGGCGCCGTCGGCCTCGATGACCTCGCCCGCGTCCACCCGGACCGACGCCAGCCGCAGCTCGGCCAGCCGCTCCCCGCTGGTGGACACCTGCTCGGCGAGGACCACCCCGTCCCGCTCGCGCGGCACCAGCGCCAGCACGGTCGTCCCTTCGCCCTGCGCCGGTACGACGACCAGATCCGCGTCGTACGCCCACGGCACCGCCGTCTGCACCCCGTCCAGCACCCACGCCGACCCGTCCCGCCGTGCGCCGACGGCCAGTTCGGCCGGGTCGTGGCCGGTGCGGCCGCTCGCCGCCACGGTCAGCACCAGCTCGCCCCGCCCGGCCTCGGCCAGCACCCGCTCGGCCAACTCCGGCCCGCCGTAGGCCTGTACGGCCGCGGCGGCCGCGGTGTGCTCCAGCAGCGGCACCCGGGCGAGCACCTTCGCGGACTCGCGCAGCACCAGGCACAGCGCGATCGCGTCCAGGCCTGAGCCGCCGTGCGCCTCGTCGAGCAGCAGACTCAGCAGGTCCGCCTCGGCGAGCCGGGCCCACAGCTCCCGGTCGAAGCCCTCGGCCACGGCGCCGGTGGTGAGCGCCGGGCTGGGCACCGCGTCCGCCACGACGCCCGCGAACACCCCGCGCGCCGCCTCGTCCGCCGCCCGCTGCTCCTCGGTGAAGGTGAAGTCCACGGCCTGTCCCTCCGACGGTGCGGTATCTGACGGAGCGTCAAGATAGAACAGGTTCTAGGAGAAGGGAACGGGGAAGGGAACGGGGGCTGGTGTTCTTCTGTCGTGCAGCTCCTCTCGTGCAGTTTCTCTCGTGCAGCACTTCAGCGGTCGAAGTCCAGTTCCACCTGTTCCGTCAGCGGATGCGACTGGCAGGCCAGGACATAGCCGGCCTCCGTCTCCTCCGTCTCCAGGGCGAAGTTGCGGTCCATGCGGACCTCGCCGGAGACCAGGAAGGCACGGCAGGTGCCGCAGACTCCGCCTTTGCAGGCGTAGGGGGCGTCCGGGCGGTTGCGCAGGACCGTCTCCAGCAGGGTCTCCCCGTCGCGCACCGGCCAGCTGCCCCCGCGGCCGTCGAGACGGGCGGTGACCGTGCTGTGCGCCGGGGCCTGGGCCGGGGCGGGCGGGGGCGAGCCGGCGTCCACGTGGAAGATCTCCTGGTGGATGCGGGAGCGGTCCACGTCGAGCTTGCGCAGCGCCTGCTCCGCGCCCTGCACCAGTCCGTACGGCCCGCACAGGAACCACCCCGCGACCTGGTCGACCGGCAGCAGCGCGGGCAGCAGTCCGGTCAGACGGTCCCGGTCGAGCCGGCCGGACGGCAGGCCCGCCTGCTGCTCCTCCCGGGAGAGGACGGTCACCAGCTGGAAGCGCTCCGGGTAGCGGTCCTTCAGGTCGGCGACCTCCTCCAGGAACATCGTCGAGGCCGCCGTACGGTCACCGCGTATCAGGCAGAACCGGGCCGCCGGCTCGCGGGCCAGCAGCGTGGAGACGATGGACAGCACCGGGGTGATGCCGCTGCCGCCGACGATCGCCGCGTACAGCCCCGGCGCCGGGTCCAGGGTGAAGCGGCCGGCCGGGGTCATCACGTCCAGCTCGTCGCCGACGTTGATCTCCTTCAGTGCGTAGGCCGAGAAGGCGCCGCCCTCCACCATCCGCACGCCGACCCGCAGGGTGTCCGGACCCGCGCCGGCCGGGTCGGGGGCGGGGGAGCAGATCGAGTACGTGCGCCGGACCTCCGTGCCGTCGACGCACCGGCGCAGCGCGAGGTGCTGGCCGGGTGCGTGCCGGTACTCCTCGTGCAGTGCGGGCGGGACGATGAAGGTGAGGGCGACGGCGTCGTCGGTGATCCGGTCGACCGCGGCCACCTGGAGCGGGTGGAAGCGTGCCATCACAACTCCTTGAAGTGGTCGAACGGTTCACGGCAGGACAGACAGCGGCGCAGCGCCTTGCAGGCGGTGGAGGAGAACCTGCTCAGCAGCTCCGTCTCGGCGGAGCCGCAGTGCGGGCAGCGGACCGGGTCCGGATCCTCGGCGCGCTCCGCCGCGACCGTGCGGGTCGGGCCGAGGGCGAGCGGCACCGGGCCGGAGCCGGCGCGCACTCGCGGGGGAGCTATGCCGAACTCCCGGAGTTTGCGGCGGCCTTCGGGGGTGATGTCGTCGGTGGACCAGGCGGGTGCGAGGACCGTGCGGACCGTGACCTCGCGCATGCCGTGGGCGCGCAGGATCCGCTCGATGTCGAGGGTCATCGCCTCGATGGCGGGGCAGCCGGTGTAGGTGGGGGTCAGGTCGACCTCGACCGTGTCGCCGTCCTCGACGTGCACCGCGCGCAGGACGCCCAGCTCCCGCAGGGTGAGCACGGGCAGTTCGGGGTCGGGCACCGAGCCGGCCAGCTCCAGCAGTTCCGCTTCCAGGGCGGTGGCGGTCACCATGTCGCCCCCGGGTGGCTGCGGTGCAGATGCTGCATCTCGGCGAGCATCCGCCCGAACGGCTCGGTGTGCAGGCCCTGCCGGCCGGCGCCCGCCGACCAGGCGCCGGTGCGCGGTCCTTCGGGGAGGGGGAGCGTGGCCCGGCCGAGGACGTCGGTGACGGACTGGAGCCACCGGGCCTCCAGCTCCGGCCAGTCGACGGTGTCCAGGCCTTCCACCGGCTGGAACATCTCGCCGGTGAACCGCCACAGCGCGTCGCACGCCCGCCGCATCCGCTCGTGGCTCGTCTCCGTGCCGTCGCCCAGTCTGAGGGTCCACTGCTCCGCGTGGTCTCGGTGGTAGGCCACCTCCTTCACGGCCTTCGCGGCGAGGGGGGCGAACGCTCCGTCCCCGGCGGCGAGTTCGGCGTAGAGCAGGTGTTGGTAGGTGGAGAAGTACAGCTGGCGGGCGATGGTGTGCGCGAAGTCGCCACCCGGCTGTTCCACCAGCTGGAGGTTGCGGAAGGACCGCTCCTCGCGCAGGTAGGCCAGTTCGTCCTCGTCGCCGGCCAGTGACAGCAGCACCCGGGCCTGGCCGAGGAGGTCGAGGGCGATGTTGGCGAGGGCGACCTCCTCCTCCAGTACGGGGGCGTGGCCGGCCCACTCCCCCAGCCGGTGGGAGAGCACCAGGGCGTCGTCGCCGAGGGCGAGCGCGGCGGTCACCGCGACGGTGGCGGGGGTGGCGGTCACAGGTGCTTCACCCCTTCCGGGATCTCGTAGAAGGTCGGGTGGCGGTAGGGCTTGTCGGCGGCCGGTTCGAAGAACGGGTCCTTCTCGTCCGGCGAGGACGCGGTGATCGCGGCGGCCGGGACGACCCAGATGGAGACGCCTTCGCCGCGCCGGGTGTACAGGTCGCGGGCGTTGCGCAGGGCCAGCTCGGCGTCCGGGGCGTGCAGGCTGCCGGCGTGGGTGTGGGAGAGGCCGCGCCGGGAGCGCACGAAGACCTCCCACAGGGGCCAGTCGGTGGTGCTCATGCTCGCTCCGCTTCTGTCTCGTGGCCGGTCTCGCCGGTGGTGTCGGCATGTCCGGTGCTGTGCTTGGCCGCGTAGGCCGCCGCCGCTTCCCGTACCCAGGCGCCCTCGTCGTGGGCGCGTCTGCGCTGGGTGATCCGCTGCTCGTTGCACGGGCCGTTGCCCTTGAGGACGTCCCAGAACTCCGTCCAGTCGATCGGGCCGAAGTCGTAGTGCCCCCGCTCCTCGTTCCACCGCAGGTCAGGGTCGGGGAGGGCGAGGCTCAGGGATTCGGCCTGGGGGACGCAGATGTCGACGAAGCGCTGGCGCAGCTCGTCGTTGGAGTGGCGCTTGATCTTCCACTCCATGGACTGTGCGGAGTGCTGGGACTCGTCGTCGGGCGGGCCAAACATCATCAAGGAGGGCCACCACCAGCGGTTCACCGCGTCCTGCGCCATCGCGTGCTGTTCCGCGGTGCCCTTGCTGAGGGCCAGCAGCAGTTCGTAGCCCTGGCGCTGGTGGAAGGACTCCTCCTTGCAGATCCGCACCATGGCGCGCGCGTACGGGCCGTAGGAGCAGCGGCACAGCGGGACCTGGTTGGTGATCGCGGCGCCGTCCACCAGCCAGCCGATCGCGCCGACATCGGCCCAGGTCAGGGTCGGGTAGTTGAAGATGGAGGAGTACTTCTGGCGGCCGCTGTGCAGCTTGTCGAGCAGCTCCTCGCGGCTGGTGCCGAGGGTCTCGGCCGCGCTGTACAGGTACAGCCCGTGGCCGGCCTCGTCCTGGACCTTGGCCATCAGGATGGCCTTGCGGCGCAGGCTGGGGGCGCGGGTGATCCAGTTGGCCTCCGGCTGCATGCCGATGATCTCGGAGTGCGCGTGCTGGGCGATCTGCCGGACCAGGGTCGCGCGGTAGGCGTCGGGCATCCAGTCGCGTGGTTCGATGCGCTCGTCGGCGGCCACGGCCGCGTCGAAGGCGCGCTGGTAGGCCGTCGTGTCGACGGTGTCCGGCGTGCCGTCCGCCTCCGTGCGGGCCGTGCGCTGCGCGGCGGCTGCTGTGGCCATTGCGGTCCCCCTGACCTCGGGCTCTGCGGTGGGCTCTGTCCCGACCGATCGTTCGGTCCGTGCGACATCAATGGTGTGCCGGGCCGATGTGGGTGTCAACCGCTGTGGAAAACTCGGGCGCCGGCCTGTGGACAACCCCGGCGGAGGCCGGTACGGCCGGGTACGGCCGGATTCCGGTGCCCTGCGGCGTGGTGAGGACCACGAGGTCGGCCCGTACCCGGGGCTGCGCCCGGTGGCCGGCTCTGAGTACCGTTCCGTGCGGACGCCGCACAGTGGCGTGGGTGAATCGTGTGGCGCTGGGCAAGGGTGCCGCCGCACCGAGCCGGCCGCCGTGCCGGCCACGGAACCGAACGACGGAACCGAGACGACCGAGCCGAGACGGGGGACGGGACGGACATGGACGCGTACGACGAGGACCCGGGGGCCCGGTCGGGCCCCGGCGGGCCGGCCGGGGCGCGTCTCCCGGACGAACCTTCGGCCCACGACGCCGGCGACCGGGAAGGGAACGACCGGGGTGACGGTCGCGGTGCGTCGGCCCGGACGGCCCCGGACGCCTCCCCCCGGCCGGGCATGGCTGCCGGGCCTGAGGATCCCGACCGGACAGGCATGGCTGCCGGACCTGAGGACCCCGACCGGCCGGGCACGGCCGGTCGGCCTGACGTCCCCGCGTCGCCGCCCGCCGAGCCCCGTACCGGTGTGGCCGCCCTCTCCCCCCGCTACCAGGTCGGCGCGGCGCTGGCGCTCGCCGTGGTCGGGGTGGCCGCCTGTGTGCATCTGCTGATGGTGTTCCTCAGCCTCGCCCCGGCGAACACGGTGACGAAGCAGCACGGCAAGGCGGTCGAGGAGTGGGTGTACCCGGAGTTCGAGCAGAACTGGAAGCTGTTCGCCCCGAACCCGCTGCAGCAGAACATCGCCGTCCAGGTGCGCGCCGAGGCGCGGACGAAGGACGGAGAGCTGCGCACCACCGGGTGGATCGATCTGTCCGCCCAGGACGGCGCCGCCATCGACGGCAACCTGGCGCCCAGCCACACGCAGCAGAACGAGCTGCGCCGGGCCTGGGACTTCTTCACTGCCACGCACGGCGTCGACAACCGGCCCGTGGGCATGCGGGGCTCCCTGTCCGAGCAGTACCTGCGCCGGATCGTGGTGATGCGGCTGTACCGGAACGATCCGCCGGACAAGCTGGGCGTCATACAGCGGGTGCAGGTCCGCTCCAGCACGACCAATGTGCAGCCGCCGAAGTGGAGCCCTGAGCGCGTGTCCGACCAGCCTGTCTACCGCCTGCTGCCCTGGTGGACCGTGACCGCCGACGAGGCCGCCGGGGGTGTGCGGTGAACCGTCTCTCCCTGACTCTCTCGCGTGGGATCGCCCGGGTCACCGGGTCCGCGCTCGGGCCGTACCAGAGCGCCGTGATCCGCATCGGGTTCGCCGGGACCTGGCTGCTGTTCCTGCTGCGCGAGTTCCCGCACCGGCAGGAGCTGTACGGCCCCACCGGGCCGTGGGGCTGGAACCTCGCCAGGGAGCTGACCGCCGACAATCACGCCTTCACGGCCCTGCTCTGGTCCGACACGCAGCTCTGGTTCGAGTGCTTCTATCTGCTGGCGCTCCTCGCCAGCGCCGCGCTGCTGCTCGGCTGGCGGACCCGGACGGCGTCCGTGCTGTTCATGGTGGGCGTGCTGTCGCTGCAGAACCGCAGTGTCTTCGTCGGCGACGGCGGCGACAACGTCCTGCACCTGATGTCCTTCTATCTCGTGTTCACGCGCTGCGGTCAGGTGTGGTCGCTGGACGCGCGGCGGGCGGAGCGGGCAGAGGCGGCACGCGCGCGTGGGGAGCGGGTTCCCGCCGACCTGGTCGGACCGGTCCTGTGGGCGGTGCTGGGCCTGGCGCTCGTGCTCGCGACGGTCACCGGCCGGTTCGACAACGGCTGGCTGATCCCCGCGCTGCTGTGGACGGCCCTGGTGGGACTCGCCCTGTGGTGGGCCGTGGATCGCTGGGCGAAGGCGCGGGACCCGAAGATCCTGCTGGACGTCGTCGCCAACATCCTGCACAACGGTGCCCTGGTCGTGATCATGGCGGAGGCGTGCCTGATCTACGCGACAGCGGGCTGGTACAAGATCCAGGGCTCGCGCTGGCAGGACGGCACGGCCGTCTACTACCCGCTCCACCTGGACTACTTCTCGCCGTGGCCCGGTCTCGCCGATCTCATGTCCTCCAGCGGCACGATCATGATGGTCGTGGCCTACGGGACGGTCATGGTGCAGGTCGCCTTTCCGTTCACCCTGTTCAACCGGCGGGTCAAGAACGTCCTGCTGGTGCTGCTGATGATCGAGCACTCGGTGATCGCGGTCGTCCTCGGTCTGCCGTTCTTCTCGCTGGCGATGATCACCGCGGACGCGGTCTTCCTGCCGACGTCCTTCCTGCGCCGGCTGGGCGCGCTGGCGGCACGCGCGCGTGTGCGGGTCGTGCGGCGCGGGGTGCGTACGGTGCCCGCACCGCGCTCAGCGGAGGAGGACGAGCACGTCGCCAAGGGCCGGGTGGAGGCCGTGTAGGGGCGTCGGGGCCGTGTAGGGGGCCGTGGGGGCCGCGTAGGGTTCATCGCATGACCGACCCGCTGACCCGCTGGCGCGAGCACGCCGGCAGTGCTGTGCTGCTCGACGGCTTCCATGCCCTGAAGCATGCGCTGCGCTTCGGGGCCGAGGTACCGGTGGCGGTCACCACCGACCGGGCGGCCGCGCTCGCGCTGGCCGGAGAGCTGGCCGGGGACGTGCGGGACGCGCTGGACGCGCTGCTCATCGAGGTGCCCGCGCAGACGTACGCCTCGCTCGTGCCGCGGCCCCACCCGACCGGGGTGGCCGCGCTCGCCGTACGGCCGTCCCGCGAGGCCAATCTGCGCACGCTCGCCCGTACCCCGCGCACCGCGCCCGTCGTGGTCCTGGACAACCCCCGCAACCTCGGCAACGCCGGTGCCGTGATCCGGCTGGCCGCCGGTTTCGGGGCGACCGGGGTGGTCACCACGGGCACGCTCGACCCGTGGCACCCCACCGTGGTGCGCGGCGGCGCCGGGCTGCACTTCGCGACCGCCGTGGAGCGCCTCGGCGTCGACGAGCTGCCCCCGGGGCCGGTGTTCGCGCTGGATCCAGAGGGTGACGACATCCGGGGCGTGAAGCTGCCGGACGACGCCGTCCTCGCCTTCGGTTCCGAGCGCAGCGGACTGTCCGTCGCACTGCGCGCGCGTGCCGACCATCTGCTGTCCCTGCCGATGCGCCCCCAGGTCTCCAGCTACAACCTGGCCACCAGCGTGGCGATGACGCTGTACCACTGGAGCGTCACCGGGGGCGCATCCACGGACTCCCGGGCTTCTTCCTAGGCCTCCCGGCGCACCTCGACGACCCGGAACCGGCTGGCCACGAACGCGCCGTCGGTGAGGGCCGCGTTCGCCGCCGGGTTGCCGCCCGAGCCGTGGAAGTCGGAGAAGGCGGCGGTCTGGTTGACGTACACCCCGCCGGTCAGGTTGAGGGACAGCTGGGCCGCCTCCTCCAGGCAGGCCTCCTCGACGGCCCGCTCGACCTCGGGGTCGGTGGTGTAGGCGCCGACCGTCATCGCGCCCTTCTCGCGGACCGTACGGCGCAGCAGCTCCACGGCGTCGGCGGCCGAGTCGACCGCGACGGCGAAGGAGACGGGGCCGAAGCACTCGCTCATGTAGGCGGCCTGGTCGTCGGCCCCCTCCCAGTATTTCCGCGCGCCGTCCAGCTTGACGATGACGGGGGTGCGCACGACCGCGTCCGGGAAGTCGGGGTTGGTGATCTCCCGGGAGGCGAGGGCCACTTCGCCGAGGCCGGCCGCGGCTTCCAGGCGGGCCTTGACGTCCGGGTTGACGATCGCGCCCAGCAGGGCGTTCGCGCGCGCGTCGTCGCCGAGGAGGCCGTCGACCGCGCGGGCGAGGTCGGCGGTGAACTCGTCGAAGGTCTTGGAGCCCGCGTCGGTGCGGATGCCGTCGCGGGGGACGAGCAGGTTCTGCGGGGTGGTGCACATCTGGCCGCTGTACAGCGACAGCGAGAACGCCAGGTTGGCCAGCATGCCCTTGTAGTCGTCCGTGGAGTGCACGAGCACCGTGTTGACGCCGGCCTTCTCCGTGTAGACCTGCGCCTGGCGGGCGTTGGCCTCCAGCCAGTCGCCGAAGGACGTCGAGCCGGTGTAGTCGATGATCCGGATCTCGGGGCGGGTGGCCAGGGTCTTGGCGATGCCCTCGCCGGGGCGCTCGGCGGCCAGCGCCACCAGGTTCGGGTCGAAGCCGGCTCCGGCCAGCACGTCCCGGGCGACCTGGACGGTGAGAGCGAGCGGCAGCACCGCGCGCGGGTGGGGCTTGACCAGGACCGCGTTGCCGGTGGCGAGGGAGGCGAACAGACCCGGGAAGCCGTTCCAGGTCGGGAAGGTGTTGCAGCCGATGAGCAGGGCGATGCCGCGCGGGACCGGCGTGAACCGCTTGGTGAGGGCCAGCGGGTCCTTCTTGCCCTGGGGCTTGGTCCACTCGGCCGCGTCCGGTGTGCGGACCTGCTCCGCGTACGCGTAGGCCACCGCCTCCAGGCCGCGGTCCTGGGCGTGCGGGCCGCCCGCCTGGAACGCCATCATGAAGGCCTGGCCGCTGGTGTGCATGACGGCGTGCGCGAACTCGTGCGTCCGGTCGCTGATCCGCTTGAGGATCTCCAGACAGACCACCGCGCGCGTCTCCGGGCCGGCGTCCCGCCAGGCGCGCTGACCGGCCTTCAACGCGGGCAGCAGCACGTCCGCGTCCGCGTGCGGGTACGTAACGCCCAGCTCGATGCCGTACGGCGAGACCTCGCCGCCCGTCCAGTCGTCCGTGCCGGGCTGGCCGAGGTCCAGGCGGGTGTTCAGCACGGCGTCGAACGCGGCCTTGCCGGCCGCCGCGTCCAGGCTGCCGTTCTCGCCGTAGGCCTTCGGGTGCTCGGGGTGCGGGGACCAGTACGCGCGCGTACGGATCGCTTCCAGCGCCTGGTCCAGAGTGGGCCGGTGCTTCGCGATCAGATCGGGCA
The DNA here is from genome assembly GCF_027625935.1 of Streptomyces camelliae. Classification (NCBI taxonomy): domain Bacteria; kingdom Bacillati; phylum Actinomycetota; class Actinomycetes; order Kitasatosporales; family Streptomycetaceae; genus Streptomyces; species Streptomyces camelliae. Next base: position 4,555,382 of record NZ_CP115300.1, on the reverse strand, counting down.
CGGACAGTTCGGCGGCCATGCGGGACCAACTCCTCGTCTGGGGAACTCTTCGTCGAGTTCACGGCCTGGCAGAAAGAGCAGCGGGATGAGACGGTCAGAGCTAGAGTAACCGAACGATCGGTCGGGACAAGGGGGACCGCCGCATCTGTGGAAAACCCCGTGCGGGAGGATCGCGCACATGACAGCACTCGACCTCAGCAGCCCCGTGGCCGTCGTCGGCACCGGCACCATGGGCCAGGGCATCGCCCAGGTCGCGCTGGTCGCCGGCCACCCGGTGCGGCTCTACGACGCCGTCGCCGGGCGCGCACGGGACGCGGCCGAAGAGATCGGCGCCCGCCTCGACCGGCTCGTCGCCAAGGGCAAGCTCGGCGCCGCCCAGCGGGACGCCGCCCACGACCGTCTGAAGCCCGTGGACAGCCTCACCGAGCTGGCCGACTGTGCGCTGGTCGTGGAGGCAGTCCTGGAGCGGCTGGACGTCAAACAGCAGCTCTTCGGCGAACTGGAGGACATCGTCGCCGAGGACTGCCTGCTCGCCACCAACACCTCCTCGCTGTCGGTGACGGCCATCGGCGGCGCCCTGCGCCATCCCGGCCGCTTCGTCGGCCTGCACTTCTTCAACCCGGCCCCGCTGCTGCCGCTCGTCGAGGTCGTCTCCGGGTTCGCCACCGACGTCACGTCGGCCACGCGCGCGTACGAGACCGCCCGCGCCTGGGGCAAGACCCCGGTGGCCTGCGCGGACACCCCGGGCTTCATCGTCAACCGGATCGCCCGGCCGTTCTACGCCGAGGCGTTCGCCGTCTACGAGGCCCAGGCGGCCGACCCGGCCACCATCGACGCGGTGCTGCGCGGTTCCGGCGGCTTCAAGATGGGCGCCTTCGAGCTGACCGACCTGATCGGACAGGACGTCAACGAGTCGGTGACGCACTCGGTGTGGCAGTCCTTCTTCCAGGACGTGCGCTTCACGCCCTCCCTCGCGCAGCGCAGGCTGGTGGAGTCCGGCCGCCTCGGCCGCAAGAGCGGGCACGGCTGGTACGACTACGCCGAGGGCGCCGAGCGGGCCGAACCGCACACCGCCGACAAGGAGCAGCCGCCCGCGTACGTCGTCGCCGAGGGCGACCTCGGCCCCGCCGCCGAACTGCTCGCGCTGATCCGGGAGGCGGGCATCCAGGTCCGCGAGGAGGACGAGGACAACGGCACGCGCCTGGTGCTGCCCGGCGGCGGCCAGCTGGTCCTCGCCGACGGTCAGACCTCTGTGGAGTTCCGGGACGTCGTCTACTTCGACCTCGCCCTCGACTACCGCACGGCCACCCGCATCGCCCTGTCCGCCGGCCACGACACCTCGCCGCGGACCCTCACCGAGGCCACCGGCCTGTTCCAGGCGCTCGGCAAGGACGTCAGCGTCATCGGCGACATCCCCGGCATGATCGTCGCGCGCACCGTCGCCCGGATCATCGACCTCGCCCACGACGCCGTCGCCAAGGGCGTGGCCACCGAGGAGGACATCGACACGGCCATGCGCCTCGGGGTCAACTACCCGCTCGGCCCGTTCGAATGGGACCGCAGGCTCGGCCGTGACTTCGCGATCGACGTCCTGGACGAGATGCACGAGCGCGACCCGTCCGGACGCTACGCGCCCTCGCTCGCGCTCTACCGCCACGCATACGCCGTCGACAAGCGGGAGGGCGCCTCATGACCACGGCCAGACGCGACACGTACACCCCGGAGACGCTCCTGTCCGTCGCCGTGCGGGTCTTCAACGAGCGCGGTTACGACGGCACCTCCATGGAGCACCTGTCCAAGGCGGCCGGGATCTCCAAGTCCTCGATCTACCACCACGTCAGCGGCAAGGAGGAGCTGCTTCGCCGGGCCGTCAGCCGTGCCCTGGACGGTCTGTTCGCCATCCTGGACGAGGAGCACGCGCGCGTGGGGCGGCCCGCCGACCGGCTGGAGCACGTCGTGCGCCGCATGGTCGAGGTCCTGATAGGCGAGCTGCCGTACGTCACGCTGCTGCTGCGTGTGCGCGGCAACACCGAGACCGAGCGCTGGGCGCTGGAGCGGCGGCGCGACTTCGACCACCGGGTCGCCGAACTGCTGAAGGCAGCGGCCGCCGACGGCGACGTACGCGGCGATGTCGAGGTCCGCCTGGCCACCCGGCTGGTCTTCGGGATGATCAACTCGATCGTGGAGTGGTACCGGCCGGACCCGAGCGGGGCCGGCGACCGCGAGGTGGCCGACGCGGTGGTCCGGCTCGTCTTCTCCGGCCTGCGTCAGGACTGACACAGGGCATCGAAGATCACGCGTCCAGCGCACCCCTGTGCGCCTCCGGCCCACCCCTTTACGCCTCCGGCTCCAGGTCCTCCTCCTCGAACACCAGCAGCGTGCGCGTGCTGAGCACCTCGGGGATCGCCTGGAGCCGGGTGAGCACCAGCTCGCGCAGCGCCCTGTTGTCGGGCGTGTGCACCAGCAGCAGCACATCGAAGTCGCCGCCCACGAGGGCGATGTGGGAGGCACCGGGCAGCTGCCTGAGCTGCTCGCGGACCGTGCGCCAGGTGTTCTGGACGATCTTCAGCGTGATGTACGCCGAGGTGCCGTGCCCCGCCCGCTCGTGGTCCACGCGCGCGCCGAAGCCGCGGATCACCCCGTCCTCGACGAGCCGGTTGATGCGCGCGTACGCGTTGGCGCGCGAGACGTGGACACGTTCCGCGACCGACCGTATCGAGGCCCGGCCGTCCGCCTGCAGGATTCTCAGGATGTCCTGATCGATCGCGTCGAGCGGACGCGGGGGCGGCAGCGGGACGCCGTCCTGCGGTCCGTCGGCCAATTGTTCAGCTGCCATGTCCCCCCGCTCCCTCGCCGTGGACGTCCTGCGTTCATTCCAGGCTGTGGAGAACCGTTTGTCCACAGCCTGGAGGTGCCTGTAGCCAAAATGTGCCGACGACCGAACAATCGGTAGGTGAGGCGGGTCACAGCCGACGCGCCTCCCGTAGCCGCTCCCACGAGGAGGTGCCGTCATGACGGTCATGGAGCAGCGGGGCGCGTACCGGCCATCCCCGCCGCCCGCCTGGCAGCCCCGCATGGACCCCGCGCCGCTGCTGCCCGACGCCGAGCCCTACCGCGTCCTCGGCACCGAGGCGGCCGCCAAGGCCGACCCGGACCTGCTGCGCCGGCTTCACGCCCAGCTGGTGCGTGGCCGCCGCTACAACACGCAGGCCACCGCGCTCACCAAGCAGGGCCGCCTCGCCGTCTACCCCTCCAGCGCAGGCCAGGAGGCCTGCCAGGTCGCCGCCGCCCTGGCTCTGGAAGAGCGGGACTGGCTCTTCCCCAGCTACCGCGACACGCTCGCCGTCGTCGCGCGCGGTGTGGATCCCGTCGAGGCGCTCACGCTGCTGCGCGGCGACTGGCACTCCGGCTACGACCCGCACGCCCACCGCGTAGCCCCCCTGTCCACCCCGCTGGCCACCCAGCTGCCGCACGCCGTCGGTCTCGCGCACGCCGCCCGCCTCAAGGGCGACGACGTGGTCGCGCTCGCCCTGGTCGGCGACGGCGGCACCAGCGAGGGCGACTTCCACGAGGCGCTGAACTTCGCCGCCGTCTGGCAGGCCCCGGTCGTCTTCCTCGTGCAGAACAACGGCTTCGCCATCTCCGTCCCGCTCGCCAAGCAGACCGCCGCGCCCTCCCTGGCCCACAAGGCCGTCGGGTACGGCATGCCGGGCCGGCTGGTCGACGGCAACGACGCCGCGGCCGTGCACGAGGTCCTCAGCGCCGCCGTACGGCACGCGCGCGCGGGGGGCGGCCCGACCCTGGTGGAGGCGGTGACGTACCGCGTCGACGCCCACACCAACGCCGACGACGCCACCCGCTACCGCGGCGACGCCGAGGTCGCGGCCTGGCGCGCACACGACCCGATCGAGCTGCTGGAAGCGGAGCTGACCGCGCGCGGACTGATCGACGAGGCCGCCATCGCGGCCGCCCGCCAGGACGCCGAGGACATGGCCGCCTCCTTGCGCGAACGCATGAACCAGGACCCCGAACTGAACCCCATGGACCTCTTCGACCACGTCTACGCGCAGACGACGGCCCAGCTGCGCGAGCAGCGCGCCCTGCTCCAGGCCGAACTGGACGCCGAGCAGGAGCACCACGGCGAGCAGGAAGGCGGCGCCCGATGACCACCGTCGCCGTCAAGCCCGCCACCATGGCGCAGGCCCTCACGCGCGCGCTGCGCGACGCGATGGCCGCCGACCCCACCGTGCACGTCATGGGCGAGGACGTCGGCACCCTCGGCGGTGTCTTCCGGGTCACCGACGGCCTCGCCAAGGAGTTCGGCGAGGACCGCTGCACCGACACCCCGCTCGCGGAGGCCGGGATCCTCGGCACCGCCGTCGGCATGGCCATGTACGGCCTGCGCCCGGTGGTGGAGATGCAGTTCGACGCCTTCGCCTACCCGGCGTTCGAGCAGCTCATCAGCCATGTCTCCCGGATGCGCAACCGCACGCGCGGACGTATGCCGCTGCCCATCACCGTCCGCGTCCCCTACGGCGGCGGCATCGGCGGCGTCGAGCACCACAGCGACTCCTCCGAGGCCTACTACATGGCCACCCCGGGCCTGCACGTCGTCACGCCCGCGACCGTCGCCGACGCCTACGGCCTGCTGCGCCGGGCCATCGCCTCCGACGACCCGGTGGTCTTCCTGGAGCCCAAGCGGCTGTACTGGTCGAAGGACTCCTGGAACCCCGAGCACCCCACGGACGTCGAGCCCATCGGGCGCGCGGTGGTGCGCCGCGCGGGCCGCAGCGCCACCCTCGTCACCTACGGCCCGTCCCTGCCCGTCTGCCTGGAGGCCGCCGAGGCCGCCCAGGCGGAGGGCTGGGACCTGGAGGTCGTCGACCTGCGCTCCCTGGTGCCGTTCGACGACGAGACGGTCTGCGCGGCCGTCCGGCGCACCGGACGCGCCGTCGTCGTCCACGAGTCCACCGGGTTCGGCGGACCGGGCGGCGAGATCGCGGCCCGGATCACCGAGCGCTGCTTCCACCACCTGGAGGCACCGGTGCTGCGCGTGGCCGGCTTCGACCTCCCCTACCCGCCGCCCATGCTGGAGCGGCACCACCTGCCCGGCGTCGACCGCATCCTGGACGCCGTGGCCCGGCTGCAGTGGGAGGCCGAGAGCTGATGGCACAGGTGCTGGAGTTCAAGCTCCCCGACCTCGGCGAGGGGCTCACCGAGGCGGAGATCGTCCGCTGGCTGGTCGAGGTCGGTGACGTGGTCGCCGTCGACCAGCCGGTCGTCGAGGTCGAGACGGCCAAGGCCATGGTCGAGGTGCCCTGCCCCTACGGCGGCGTGATCACCGCCCGCTTCGGCGAGGAGGGCACCGAACTGCCCGTCGGAGCGCCGCTGCTGACGGTGGCCGTGGGGGATCCGGCGGCCCACTCGGAGGGCTCCGGCAACGTCCTGGTCGGCTACGGCACCTCCGAAGCGCCGGCCCGGCGGCGCCGGGTGCGGGCCACGACGGCGGCCGGCGCGGGCACGGCGGCCGATGCTGCCGATGCGGCCAACGCGGCCAACGCGGCCAACGCGGCCACGGGCGCCACGGCGGCCCGCAACGGCCGGGCCAAGGCAGCCGAAGCGACGACGACGCTCCCCGCGCGCGTGGCCGTTCCGGCACCGGCGCCCGCGAACGGACCGGTCCCGGTGATCTCCCCGCTGGTGCGCAAACTCGCCCGGGACAACGACGTCGACCTGCGGGAGCTGTCCGGCTCCGGCCCCGACGGACTGATCCTGCGGGCCGACGTCGAGGGCGCCCTGCGCGCCAGGGCCGCGCGCCTCGGCACGGCCCCGGAAACGGTCGCACCGGCCCCCGTCGCGCTCCCCTCGTCCCCTGGGTCCGCCGCACCGCCCGCCGAGGCCGCCGCCGTCCGCGTCCCGCTCAAGGGCGTCCGCGGCGCCGTCGCCGACAAGCTGTCCCGCAGCCGCCGGGAGATCCCGGACGCCACCTGCTGGGTCGACGCCGACGCGACGGAACTCATGCGCGCGCGTGCCGCCATGAACGCCGCCGGGGGACCGAAGATCTCCCTGTTGGCGCTGCTCGCCCGGATCTGCACCGCCGCGCTCGCCCGGTTCCCCGAGCTGAACTCCTTCGTCGACACCGGGGCCCGCGAGATCGTCCGGCTCGGCCAGGTGCACCTCGGCTTCGCCGCGCAGACCGAGCGCGGGCTGGTCGTGCCGGTCGTGCGGGACGCCCACACGCGCGACGCCGAGTCGCTCACCGCCGAATTCGCCCGGCTCACCGAGGCCGCCCGCACCGGCACGCTGACGCCCGGGGAACTCACGGGCGGGACCTTCACGTTGAACAACTACGGGGTCTTCGGCGTCGACGGCTCCACCCCGATCATCAACCACCCCGAGGCGGCCATGCTCGGCGTCGGCCGCATCGCCCCCAAACCCTGGGTGCACGAGGGTGAGCTGGCGGTGCGTCAGGTCGTCCAGCTGTCGCTCACCTTCGACCACCGGGTGTGCGACGGCGGCACGGCGGGCGGCTTCCTGCGGTACGTGGCGGACTGCGTGGAACAGCCGGCGGTGCTTCTGCGCACGCTGTGACCTCGGCGGGGCCCGGACGAAGGGCCCCGCGGCAGAGACGAAGGCGGCGCCCCGCGGCACCCGCGAGGCGCCGTCCGGGGCATCCGCCCGGCGCATACAAGCGGGCCGGCGCGGGACATACTCGGGGGATGAGCGACAACGCCCCCGCCGTCCCCCACGCGCCCGCGCCGTACGACGCCGTCGTGCTGGCCGGCGGTGCCGCGCGGCGGCTCGGCGGGGTCGACAAGCCCGGGGTGCGGGTCGGCGGCCGGGCGCTGCTCGACCGGGTGCTCACGGCCTGCGCGGGCGCCCGTACGACGGTCGTCGTGGCCGGCCCGCGCCCCGTCGCGCGGCCGGTGCTGTGGGCGCGCGAGGAACCGCCCGGCGCCGGACCGGTCGCCGCGCTGGAGGCCGGCCTGCGCCTGACCACCGCCGAGCAGGCCGTCGTGCTCTCCGCCGACCTGCCCTTCCTAGAACCGGCCACCCTTCACCGCCTGTTGGCCGCCCTGCGCGCCAGCGGCGCCGACGGCGCGCTGCTCACCGACGCCGACGGCCGCGACCAGCCGCTCGTGGCCGCGTACCGCACCGACGCGCTCCGCCGCGCACTGGCCGCCCTCGCGGCCGGTGGCGACGGCCTGACCGGGCTGCCTCTGCGTCGGCTCACCGGCGCCCTCTGCCTCACCCGTGTCCCGGACCCGCTCGCGTCCTTCGACTGCGACACCTGGGACGACATCGCCGACGCCAGGGCACGCATCAGGGAGCATGGGCACGTGTTGGATGAATGGATCTCCGCAGTCAAGGACGAACTGGGCATCGACCTCGACGTCGACACCGGCGTCCTGCTCGACCTGGCCCGGGACGCCGCGCACGGCGTGGCCCGCCCCGCCGCGCCGCTGACCACCTTCCTCGTCGGGTACGCCGCGGCCCAGGGCGAGGGCGGTCCCGAGGCCGTCGCCGAGGCCGCCCGCAAGGCCGCCGCGCTGGCGCTGCGGTGGGAGGAAGAGAACGAAGCGAAGGACGGGGGCGGGAACACGCGCGGCGGCGGCCCGAGCACCCCGGACGCCGGATGACCGCCCCCGGAACCCGGGCCGGGGCGCCCGCGCAGGACAGCGACGACCTCGACCTGGAGGAGGCCCTTGCCCTCGTGAGAGAGCCCAGGGGCGACAGCGCGGGCCAGATGCCCGCTCCGGCGCCTGAACCGACCGGCGAACGGCACCGGGCCACCCCCTGGCACCAGGCCCGTGAGACCGCCGCCCGCGCCGCGCGCACCCGCCCCCGCCGCACCCCCGTCTCCGTGCCACTCGGCGAGGCCCTCGGCCTCGTCTTGGCCGCCCCCCTCGACGCCCTCACCGACCTGCCCTCCTTCGACACCTCCGCGATGGATGGCTGGGCCGTCGCCGGACCGGGCCCCTGGCAGGTGCGGGACGACGGCGTGCTCGCCGGGCACGCCCAGCCCGAGCCGCTCACCGACGGCGAGGCCGTGCGCATCGCGACCGGCGCCCGCATCCCCGCCGACACCACCGCGGTGCTGCGCAGCGAGCACGGCCGGACCGACACGCAAGGCCGCCTGCACGCGGCCCGCGACCTGGCGCACGGCCAGGACATCCGCCCGCGCGGCCAGGAGTGCCGCACCGGCGACCAGTTGCTGCCCGTCGGCACCCTGGTCACCCCCGCTGTCCTCGGCCTCGCCGCGGCGGCCGGATACGACACCGTCACCGCCGTACCCCGTCCCCGGGTCGAAGTGCTGGTCCTGGGCGACGAGTTGCTGACCGACGGGCTGCCCCACGACGGGCTGATCCGGGACGCGCTCGGCCCCCTGCTGCCGCCCTGGTTGCGCGCGCTCGGCGCCGACGTCGTCGCGGTACGCCGGATCGGCGACGACGCCGAGGCCCTGTACCGGGCGGTCACCGGCTCCGACGCCGACCTGATCGTCACCACCGGCGGCACCGCCGCAGGACCCCGCGACCATGTCCACCCGATCCTGGAGCGCATCGGCGCCGAACTCCTCGTCGACGGCGTCAAGGTGCGCCCCGGCCACCCCATGCTGCTCGCCCGCACCAAGGACGACCAGCACCTCGTCGGCCTGCCCGGCAACCCCCTCGCGGCCGTGTCCGGCCTGCTCACGCTCGCGGAACCGCTGCTGCGCACCCTCGCTGCCCACCCGGCCCCCGAGCCGTACGCGCTGCCGCTCACGGAGGCGATCCAGGGGCACCCGTACGACACCCGGCTCGTGCCCGTGGTGCTGCGCGGCGATCATGCCGTACCGCTGCACTACAACGGCCCGGCCATGCTCCGCGGGGTCGCCGCCGCCGACGCGCTGGCCGTCGTACCGCCCGGCGGGGCACGGCCGGGTGTGGAGGCGGAGCTGCTGGACCTGCCGTGGGCGAGCGCCGGGATCGGGGTGTGTTTCACGTGAAACTTCCGGGCCATGACGCCATCGCCCGCCAGGCGGGCGATCATCTGGTGACCCATCGGGTGCAGATGGAGGTCCACTTTGCGCGACCACACCGTCGTCATCGGCTTCGGCACCAAGGGGCGGTCGGCGATCCAGACCGTGTGTGCGACCGGGCTGAAGAAGGAGCAGGTGGTCGTGATCGACCCCAGCGCCAAGGCCGTCGACGCGGCGACCGCCGAGGGCTACGCAGGCGTCATAGGCGACGCCACCCGCAGTGATGTGCTCAAGCGGGCCGAGCTGCACAAGGCCCGGCAGATCATCGTGGCGCCGCAGCGCGACGACACCGCTGTCCTTGTCACGCTGACGGCCCGCCAGCTCAACCAAAACGCGAAGATCGTGGCCGCCGTGCGCGAGGAGGAGAACGCCCCGCTGCTCAAGCAGTCCGGCGCCGACGCGGTCATCACCAGCGCCAGTGCGGCCGGCAGGCTGCTCGGCCTGTCCGTGCTCAGCCCCGCCGCCGGCATGGTGATGGAGGACCTGATCCAGCTGGGCAGCGGGCTGGACCTCGTCGAAGGGCCGGTGGTCCGCGGCGAGGCCGGCGAGCGGCCGCGCGAGACCGCAGACCTCGTGGTGAGCGTCGTCCGCGGACACCGGGTGCTCGGCTACGACGACCCGGCCGTCGGCACCCTCCAGCTGACCGACCGGCTCATCACGATCGTCCGCGCGTCCCCCGGCAACCACGTCACCCCGGACATCCGGCGCCGCTGCTCCACGACTGACCGGCCCGCCGAGGCCACGAACTGTGCCGGCCCGGCCCGGAGAGCGGCGCACCCCTGGGGAGTCTGCCCGGGAGTGCGGACCCGCGGGGAGTAGCGTCACGGGCATGCATGCGATCACGATTCCCGAACCTGGTGGTCCCGAGGCGCTGGTGTGGGCGGAGGTTCCCGACCCGGTGCCCGGTGAGGGCGAGGTGCTGGTCGAGGTGGTGGCCAGCGCCGTCAACCGTGCCGACATCCTGCAGCGGCAGGGCTTCTACAACCCGCCGCCCGGCGCCTCCTTCTACCCCGGCCTGGAGTGCTCCGGCAGGATCGCCGCGCTCGGCCCCGGGGTCTCCGGCTGGGCCGTCGGCGACCTGGTGTGCGCGCTGCTCGCGGGCGGCGGTTACGCCCAGAAGGTCGTCGTACCGGCCGGGCAGCTGCTGCCCGTGCCCGAGGGCGTCGACCTCACGCGGGCGGCCGCGCTGCCCGAGGTGGTCTGCACGGTCTGGTCCAACGTGTTCATGGTCGCCCACCTGCGGCCCGGCGAGACGCTGCTGGTGCACGGCGGCTCCAGCGGCATCGGCACCATGGCGATCCAGCTCGCCAAGGCCGTCGGCGCCAAGGTCGCGGTGACGGCCGGGACGAAGGAGAAGCTGGAGCGCTGTGCCGAGCTCGGCGCGGACATCCTGATCAACTACCGCGAGCAGGACTTCGTCGCCGAGATCAAGCAGGCCACGGATGGTGCCGGTGCCGATGTCATCCTCGACAACATGGGCGCCAAGTACCTGGACCGCAACGTCCAGGCCCTCGCGGTCAGCGGACGTCTCGCGATCATCGGCCTGCAGGGCGGGGCGAAGGGCGAGCTGAACATCGGCACCCTGCTCAGCAAGCGGGCCGCGGTCAGCGCGACCTCGCTCCGGGCGCGTCCGCTGAGCGAGAAGGCGGCCATCGTGGCCGCCGTACGCGAACATGTGTGGCCCCTGCTCGCCTCTGGGCATGTCCGCCCGGTCGTGGACCGTGAGCTGCCCATGCCGGAGGCCGCCGAGGCACACCGGGTGGTCGAGGCCAGCGGCCATGTCGGCAAGGTGCTGCTGGTGGCGCCGTGACACGGCGGTTCGGCTCGCGGGCTCGATCGGCACTCCGTGCGGGCCGGGGCGGGGGCCGCCGGCCGGCGTCGGCAGGGTGTCGCGGTGCTCCGGGACGCGTGCCGCCCTGGTCCAGGCCCTGCTCGTAGCAGCTCGGGCAGCCGCGGCGGCCTGGCAGCGGTGCCAGGGGAGGCGGTCAGTTTCTGCGGAGGCGCAGCCCCAGGAAGGCCAGGCCCAGCCCGAGGCCGATGAGGACCAGGCCGCTGCCCAGCGGGAGGATCCGCAGGACCGGTTCGCCCGCGCTCTCGCCCCGCTGGACGGCGTTCTGGGCGGGCGGCCGCTGCGGGGGCTGCCCGGCGGGGAGACGGGTGTCATCCGTGGCGGTCGGGGCCGTCGGTACCGCCGTCGGGACCGCCGTCGGGACCGCTGTCGGTACCGCCGTCGGGATCGCTGTCGGGACCGCGGTCGGGCTCGGGAGGCCCGAGGCGGGCAAGTCCGCGGTCTCCGGCTCCTGCGGGCGGCCGGAGCCGGGCGCCCGGGTGGGGACGGGGTTGTCGTTGCCCTCCACCTCGGCCGCGGGCCCGTCCGGCCGCCCCGGCCGCATCCGCCCCTCACCGGCCAGGCTGCCCGCCCGGCTGGGTTCGACGGCCAGCGGGCGGTACGAGCCCGACGCGGAGTCGGCCTCCAAGGGGCGGTACGACGCGGAGGCGGAGTCGGAGGGCATGGGGAGGGCCGAGGGACCGGAGTCGGGGGAGCCACGGTCACCGTGACCGGTGCGGTCCGGGCGGTACGAGCCGTCCGCATGGCCCCAGACGCCCGCGTGGCCGGGGCTGGGGCCGGCCGAGATCCCGGGGCCGGGCTCGGCGGCCCGAGCGGCTGGGGCGTACGCGGTGACGGCGCCGTACGCCGGCAGGGCCGCCACCGAGAGGGCCGGCAGCAGTCGTACGGAGCGACGTGCGAGTCGCAGCCATGGAGTCACGTCGTGACCTCCCGGAGCCCGGATGCCCCGATTGATGGATGACCAACGGGAATAAGCCTCACATTCATTGACAAACAGGGCATTTCATAATGCTCCGTCGGGTCCAAACGGTGGATCAGCCCCAGGAGGGGGCACCACGGTGATGAGGTGTACGGGTGCGAGAGAATGACGGTATGGAGATGCCGAGGAACGAACGGTCGCGGGAGAATCCCCAGATCCTCGTCGTGGGTCAGGACGGAATGGCCCTCGGCGGCACCGGGGACGAGGACTCCCGCGAGATCCCGGTGACGGAGCAGGTGGAGCAGCCGGCCAAGGTCATGCGGATCGGCAGCATGATCAAGCAGCTCCTGGAGGAGGTGCGCGCGGCTCCCCTGGACGAGGCGAGCCGGGCCCGGCTCAAGGAGATCCACCGCAGCTCGGTGAAGGAGCTGGAGGACGGCCTGGCGCCGGAGCTGGTCGAGGAACTGGAGCGGCTCTCCCTGCCGTTCACCGACGGCGTGACCCCGAGCGACGCGGAACTGCGGATCGCGCAGGCGCAGTTGGTGGGCTGGCTCGAAGGCCTGTTCCACGGGATCCAGACGACGCTCTTCGCCCAGCAGATGGCCGCGCGGGCCCAGCTGGAGCAGATGCGCCGCGCGCTCCCGCCGGGCGTGACGGGACATGAGGGCGACGACTCGCACACCGGCGGCCGCTCGGGCGGACCGTACCTGTAAAGCCCTGCCTGTAAAGCTTCATCTGTGACGACCGAGGCCCGGCACGCGATGTGCCGGGCCTCGCCTGGTGCTTGACGCGCCCGTCTCTCAGGAGGGGTTGCCCGTCGAGACGCTCAGCTCGATGGTGCCCGAGTTCTTCGGGTCGATGTCCGAGCCCGCAGAGGGGAACTGGTCCATCACCGTGCCGTCACCCCAGGTGTTGTCGGGCACGTGCTTGATCTCGTACGTCCAGTTCGCGGCCTGGAAGCAGGCCTTCACGGAGCCGATGTCCTTGTACCGGAAGTCGGGCAGCTCGACCTTCTTCGGGTCCGTGCCCGACTCCACCGGCTCGGTGCACTTGGTCTTGTCGATGACACGGGTGGTGTCCGGGCCGCGGTAGCCCGACTGGTGCGAGGCGGACGCCGAGGCACTCGCGCCGCCGCTGCCGCCGTTGTCGCTCCCTCCGCTGTTGCTCATGGTCAGCGCGACGATCAGGCCGACGACCGCGACCAGGGACACCGCGATCGAGCCGATGATCACCGGCTTGTTGCTCTTGCTGCCGGACCCGGAGCCGGGCGTCTGCGTGGCCGTCTGGGCCGAGACCGCGTACGGCGGCGGGGTCGGCGCCGGTGCGGCCTGCGGGGCGTAGCCCGCCGGGGGCTGCGTCTGGTAGCCGCCCTGCTGCGGGTAGCCGTAGGCCGGGGCGGGCGTCTGCGGCGCGCCGTACGGGCCCGGCTGGTACGGCGTCTGCACCGGGCCGGGGGCCGCCTGGCCGGTCTGGCCCACCGGCGGGAACACCGCGGAGCCGACGCCCGCGCCGCTCTGCGTGGGCCCGGCGCCCGGCACGATGCTCGGTGCGTCAGCCTGGAGGGAGGCGGCGACGCGCAGGCACTCGTCGCGCATGGCCTCGGCGGTCGGGAAGCGCTCGTTCGGGTTCTTCTTCAGCGCGCGGGCGACCAGCGCGTCCACCGCGGGCGGCAGCGAACGGTTGATCGAGGAGGGCGCGACCGGCTCCTCCTGCACATGCGCGTAGGCGATCGCCAGCGGCGAGTCCGCGTCGAACGGCAGCCGTCCGGTGACCAGCTGGAACAGCATGATGCCGACCGAGTAGAGGTCGGAGCGGGCGTCGACGCCGCGGCCGAGGGCCTGCTCGGGCGAGAGGTACTGCGGGGTGCCGACGACCATGCCGGTCTGGGTCATCGAGGTGACCCCGGACTGCATGGCGCGGGCGATGCCGAAGTCCATGACCTTGACCACGCCGCGCTTGGTCACCATCACGTTGCCCGGCTTGATGTCGCGGTGGACCAGCCCCATCTCGTGGCTGATCTCCAGCGCCGCCAGCACGTCGGCGGTGACCTTCAGCGCCTTGTCGGCGGGCATGGCGCCGTACTGCCGGACGTCCGCGTCGAGGACCGAGCCCAGCGGGCGGCCCTCGATGTACTCCATGACGATGTACGGCATCGCCGTGCCGCCGAGATCGTCCTCGCCGGTGTCGAAGACCGAGACGATGTTGGTGTGCGTGAGCTTGGCCACGGCCTGGGCCTCGCGGCGGAAGCGCTCGCGGAAGGCCTGCTCCCGGCCCAGCTCGGTGTGGAGTGTCTTGATCGCGACCTGGCGGTCGAGCACGGCGTCGTAGGCCAGGTGCACCGAGGCCATGCCGCCCTCGCCGAGCAGGTCCCGCAGCTGGTAGCGGCCGCCCGCGAGGGCCTGCCCCGCATACCGGCCGTGTGCGCCGTCCTGGCTCATCTCTCCCCGTCCCCCACCGGCCGTCCGACGCCTTCGCTCATCGCATGGGCCTTGATCGAATGTGTCATTCCCGGCCAAGTCTGCCCGAGGGCACTGACACGTCAAGCTCGGTGCCCGTTCCGTGACCGTACGCGCAAGAAGCGTCGCGCAAGCGTTACAGGGGGCCTACGACCGGCACACAGAATTTGCACGACAGCGCGTGCTAAAGGTTTCATGGCCGGTCACGCTCATGGCTGGTCCCGGTTCCCGTTCCGGACCGGCGGCCCCCACGGAGGCTGTAGCGTGGCCGACGGAGACCGTGACAACACCGCGCGCACCGCGGGCAGAAACGACGGCGAGGACTGATGGCACAGACGCAGCGCGCCCAGGGCCCGTCCGACCCCGAGGCGACTGGCGGCGGCATGTCGGACGCGCCGGAGATGTGGGGCAACGGCGGGCTCGTCGGCGACGGCCGCTACCGGCTGACCCACCGGCTGGGCCGGGGTGGCATGGCCGAGGTCTTCGCGGCCGAGGACGTCCGGCTGGGCCGGACCGTCGCGGTCAAGCTGCTGCGCGCGGACCTCGCCGAGGACCCGGTCTCCAAGGCCCGCTTCACGCGTGAGGCCCAGTCGGTCGCCGGCCTCAACCACCACGCGATCGTCGCCGTGTACGACTCCGGCGAGGACTTCGTGGGCGGCCAGTCCGTGCCGTACATCGTGATGGAGCTGGTCGAGGGCCGCACCATCCGTGACCTGCTGATGAACGCCGAGGCGCCGGGTCCCGAGCAGGCCCTGATCATCGTCTCGGGCGTGCTGGAAGCGCTTGCCTACTCGCATCAGCATGGCATCGTGCACCGTGACATCAAGCCCGCGAATGTGATCATCACCCACAGCGGTGCCGTCAAGGTGATGGACTTCGGCATCGCCCGCGCCCTGCACGGCGCCTCCACGACGATGACACAGACCGGCATGGTCATGGGCACGCCGCAGTACCTCTCCCCGGAGCAGGCGCTCGGCAAGGCCGTCGACCACCGCTCCGACCTGTACGCGACCGGCTGCCTGCTGTACGAACTGCTCGCGCTCAGGCCTCCGTTCACCGGCGAGACCCCGCTGTCGGTGGTCTACCAGCACGTCCAGGACATGCCGGTGCCGCCGTCGCAGGTCGGCGACGGGGGCTGCCCGCCGGAGCTGGACGGGCTGGTCATGCGCTCGCTCGCCAAGGAGCCGGACGACCGGTTCCAGACGGCCGAGGAGATGCGGGGGCTGATCCAGTACGGCCTGCAGATGCTCTACGAGGCGGGCGGTCACACCGGCACCTGGAACACCGGCCCGGTGGAGTCGCACGACGGCCGGCACACCCCGGCGGGCGGCTTCGCGGGGACGACCGCGATGCAGCACCCCGGCGACTTCGGCTCCGGCACCGCGCAGATCCCCCAGCCGATCCTGCCGTCCGGTTACGGCGGCGGTGACGACGGCGGCTTCGAGGGGCACGGCAACAAGGGCAGCGGCCGCGGCAAGCTGTGGATCGTCGCCGTCCTCGCGGTGATCGCGATCGCGGCGGGCGTCGCGTTCGCGCTGAACAGCGGCTCGGGCGGCGGCGGCAGCACCGGCAGCGACACCACGTCGTCGACGACGCCCTCGGCGTCCGCGACGGACGACACGGGCTCCCCGAGCGCGTCGGACACCACCACCGACCAGCCCACGGATCCCGGCACGGACAACGGCTCGGGCTCGACCTCGGGCGGCTCCGGCTACACCCCGTCGTACACGCCGACGCAGTCCCAGACCACCCCGTCCGACCAGCCGACAGACCCGCAGACCTCGCCGTCGCAGTCCACGAGCACCGGCGGCACCACCACCGGGGGTACCGACACGGGCGGCACGACCGGCAACGGCGGCACCGGCACCACCGGTTCCACCGGCAACGGCGGCACCAGCACCGACGGCAGCACCACCAACGGCGGCACGGACACGGGCGGGACGACCGGCACGGACACGGGTGGTCTGACGGCCGGCACCGCGGGCGCTCCCACCGGTTGAAAGACGCCTGCGGCGCCCGGGAGGGCGTCCCGCTGAGCCGTACCGGATCGCGGGGCGGGAGAGCCGGCCCGATCAGCCGGTGAACGCGTCGCAGACGGCCTCGTACTCGCGCGTCCACCACACCACGAGCGCCGACGCGGCCGGGAACTGGCAGTCCGCGCGCGTGTCACGGCGTTCGTAGTGCCAGCGCAGCATCCAGAAGTCGTTCAGCCGCTCCCACCACACCCGGTGCACGGCCGCCGCCAGCTCCGAGGGCGTGGCGCGGGCCGCGCGCCGGTACGCGCGCGCGTAGGCGCGTACTTTCGGCAGGTCCAGGGCGCCGGCGGGGCGCACGAAGAAGATCACCGCAGCGCGTACGGCCTCCTCCGCGCGGGGCTGCACGCCGAGCCGGTCCCAGTCGACGATGGCCGCGGGCATGTCGTCCTTGTAGAGCAGGTTGAACGGGTGGAAGTCCCCGTGCACCCAGCCCACCGGGCCACCGCGCGGAGGGCGCCGGTCGGCGTGCTGCTCCAGCAGGGTGCGGCGCTCCAGGAGCCGGTGCCGGGCCAGCTCGTCGAAGGCGTCGGCGGGGCGGTGGCGCCGGACGTGGCGGAGCAGGTCGTCGATGAGGTCGAAGGTGTCGGCCGGGTCGGCGCTCTCCACGGGATGGGGGCTCGTGGCCGGGCGCGTGCGCCCCTTGGGGGGCATCACACGCTCCAGACAGGCGTGTACGGCGCCCAGGACGGCTCCCAGGCGTGCGCTCTCCGCGCGCGTGAGCTGGCCGCCGTGCCGGTGTCTGCCGTCGATCCAGGGATGCAGGGCGTAGGCGTGGCCGCCGACGACGGCGACCGTACGGCCCTCGCGGTGCGCGAGCGGCACGGGGACGGGGACGCCGAGGTCGGCCAGGCGCTGGGTGGCCCGGTGGCGGCGCTCGATGGCGGCCGGGTCGGCGGTGTCGGGATCGAAATGGTGCTTGAGGAAATAGCTGCCGCGGGTGGTGCACAGCCGGTAACCGCGATTGAGCAGGCCTTGCACGACCGGTTCACAGGTGAGCGCGGTACCGGCGGAGTACAGGCGGAGCAAGTCGCCCAGAGGGGGCGCATGGGTCACGAAGGGGGGTACACATGAGCGCGGCACGCCGCAGATGCTAGGGCACGAAAAGCCCCTGTGAGCTGGGGCTTGTCAGAAACTGTCGTCAGCGATCGCTTTCGGTCAGGCTTTATCCGAGAGTCCTTTGCACCATGATTTTTCCGTCTTCGCGCACGGGCTCGGTCTCCCGGCAAACTCTTCCCGTGACCTGGGTGCGCGGGATAACGTGCGCTTGCTCCGGCCTTTCGCGAGGCTGTGACCAGCACGCTTCCGCATCCCCTCGGATTTACTTGGAAATCCAAGCAAAGTCGCAGGTCAGATGAGGTTTCACAGAAATGTGGACCTCTGGGTAACGTGATGGTTGCAGGGCGCTCGCCGGGGCACCTGTCACGCCTGTTCCCGGCCGAGTGGCACCCACCCCGTGCCCGGTGGTCGAAACAGGTGAGCCGCACTGGCCTACCGGCAACCCCGGGGGCCGGAACGACGGAGGAGCACACGTGACCGTGGACAGCAGTGCCGCGCGCCAGCCGCGACGCAGCGCCGCAGGCAAGGCCGGCACCACCGGCAGCAAGCGCACCACCCGCACCACCGCCCCGCGCGCGAAGAAGAGCACCGAGCCCGAGCTCGTACAGCTCCTGACGCCCGAGGGCAAGCGGGTCAAGAACGCCGAGTACGACGCCTACGTCGCCGGCATCACCCCCGAAGACCTGCGCGGCCTGTACCGCGACATGGTGCTCACCCGCCGCTTCGACGCCGAGGCCACCGCCCTGCAGCGCCAGGGCGAGCTGGGCCTGTGGGCCTCCCTGCTGGGCCAGGAGGCCGCCCAGATCGGCTCCGGCCGGGCCCTGCGCGACGACGACTACGTCTTCCCGACCTACCGTGAGCACGGCGTCGCCTGGTGCCGCGGGGTCGACCCGACCAACCTGCTCGGCATGTTCCGCGGCGTGAACAACGGCGGCTGGGACCCGAACGGGAACAACTTCCACCTGTACACGATCGTCATCGGCTCCCAGACGCTGCACGCCACCGGCTACGCGATGGGCATCACCAAGGACGGCGCGGACAGCGCGGTCATCGCCTACTTCGGCGACGGCGCCTCCAGCCAGGGCGACGTAGCCGAATCGTTCACCTTCTCCGCGGTCTACAACGCCCCCGTGGTGTTCTTCTGCCAGAACAACCAATGGGCGATCTCCGAGCCGACCGAGAAGCAGACCCGCGTGCCGCTCTACCAGCGCGCCCAGGGCTTCGGCTTCCCCGGCGTCCGCGTCGACGGCAACGACGTACTGGCCTGCCTCGCGGTGACCAAGTGGGCGCTGGAGCGCGCCCGCAGCGGCGATGGCCCCACCCTGGTGGAGGCGTACACCTACCGCATGGGCGCCCACACCACCTCCGACGACCCCACCCGCTACCGGGCCGACGACGAGCGCGTCGCCTGGGAGGCGAAGGACCCGATCCTGCGCCTTCGCCGGTACCTGGAGGCCTCAAACCACGCGGACGAGGGATTCTTCGCGGAACTTGAGGCCGAGTCCGAGGCGTTGGGCAAACGAGTGCGCGAAGCGGTCCGCGCCATGCCCGACCCGGACCACTTCGCCATCTTCGAGAACGTGTACGCGGACGGGCACGCGCTCGTCGACGAGGAGCGAGCGCAGTTCGCCGCCTATCAGGCGTCGTTCGCTGACGCAGCTGAAGGGGGTCGCTGAGATGGCCGAGAAGATGGCGATGGCGAAGGCCATCAACGAGTCGCTGCGCCGTGCCCTGGAGACCGACCCCAAGGTCCTGGTCATGGGCGAGGACGTCGGCAAGCTCGGCGGCGTGTTCCGCGTGACGGACGGCCTGCAGAAGGACTTCGGCGAGAGCCGCGTCATCGACACCCCGCTGGCGGAGTCCGGCATCGTGGGCGCGGCGATCGGTCTCGCGCTGCGCGGCTACCGCCCGGTGGTGGAGATCCAGTTCGACGGCTTCGTCTTCCCGGCCTACGACCAGATCGTCACCCAGCTCGCGAAGATGCACGCGCGCTCGCTGGGCAAGGTCAAGATGCCGGTCGTCGTCCGCATCCCCTACGGCGGCGGCATCGGCGCGGTCGAGCATCACTCCGAGTCCCCCGAGGCGCTCTTCGCGCACGTGGCGGGCCTGAAGATCGTCAGCCCCTCCAACGCGTCGGACGCGTACTGGATGATGCAGCAGGCCATCCAGAGCGACGACCCGGTGATCTACTTCGAGCCCAAGCGCCGCTACTGGGACAAGTCCGAGGTCGACTTCGAGGCGATCCCGGCGCCCCTGCACAAGGCGCAGGTGGTCCGCGAGGGCACCGACCTGACCCTGGCCGCCTACGGCCCGATGGTGAAGCTGTGCCAGGAGGTCGCGAACGCGGCGGCCGAGGAGGGCAAGTCCCTGGAGGTCCTGGACCTGCGCTCGGTGTCGCCCCTCGACTTCGACGCCATCCAGGCCTCGGTGGAGAAGACCCGCCGTCTGGTCGTGGTCCACGAGGCGCCGGTGTTCTTCGGCTCCGGCGCGGAGATCGCCGCCCGGATCACCGAGCGCTGCTTCTACCACCTGGAGGCTCCGGTCCTGCGGGTCGGCGGCTACCACGCCCCCTACCCCCCGGCCCGCCTGGAGGAGGAGTACCTGCCGGACCTGGACCGCGTGCTCGACGCCGTCGACCGCTCGCTGGCGTACTGAGGAGAGGGTCGTGACGACGATGACGGAAACGTCCGTACGCGAGTTCAAGATGCCGGACGTCGGCGAGGGACTCACCGAGGCCGAGATCCTCAAGTGGTACGTCCAGCCGGGCGACTCGGTCACCGACGGCCAGGTGGTGTGCGAGGTGGAGACCGCCAAGGCGGCGGTGGAACTCCCCATCCCGTACGACGGCGTGGTCCGCGCCCTGCACTTCCCCGAGGGCACCACGGTCGACGTGGGCACGGCCATCATCGCGGTGGACGTGGCGGGCGGCGCGCCGGAGCCGGTGAAGGCCGAGCCTGCCGCGCCCGCCGAGGCACCGGCGCAGGAGCCCGAGCCGGAGGGCCGCAAGCCGGTCCTGGTCGGCTACGGAGTGGCGACGTCGGCCACCAAGCGCCGCCCCCGCAAGGGCCCCGAGGTGAGCGTTCCGGCACCGGCCCAGGCGATCCAGTCCGAGCTGAACGGCCACGCCCCCGTCGCCGAGAAGCCCCGCCCGCTGGCCAAGCCGCCGGTGCGCAAGCTGGCCAAGGACCTCGGCGTCGACCTGGACACGATCACCCCGTCCGGCCCCGACGGCATCATCACGCGCGAGGACGTCCATGCGGCGGCCACGCCGAAGCAGGCCGAGCCGGTGACGGTTCCGACCGCCGCGGCCCCCACCGCCGCGCCCGTGATCCCGGCGCCCGTGGCGTCGTACGACACCGCGCGCGAGACCCGTATCCCGGTCAAGGGCGTCCGCAAGGCCACGGCGGCGGCGATGGTCGGCTCCGCCTTCACGGCGCCGCACGTCACGGAGTTCGTGGCGGTCGACGTGACCCGCACGATGAAGCTGGTCGAGGAGCTCAAGCAGGACAAGGAGTTCCAGGGCCTGCGCGTGAACCCGCTGCTGCTGATCGCCAAGGCCCTGCTGGTCGCCATCAAGCGCAACCCGGACATCAACGCGTCCTGGGACGAGGCCAACCAGGAGATCGTGCAGAAGCACTACGTCAACCTGGGTATCGCGGCGGCCACCCCCCGCGGGCTGATCGTGCCGAACATCAAGGACGCGCACGGCAAGACGCTCCCGCAACTGGCCGAGGCCCTGGGCGAGCTGGTGGCGACGGCCCGCGAGGGCAAGACGTCCCCGGCCGCGATGCAGGGTGGCACGGTGACGATCACCAACGTCGGCGTCTTCGGCGTCGACACCGGCACGCCGATTCTCAACCCCGGCGAGTCGGCGATCCTCGCGGTCGGCGCGATCAAGCTCCAGCCGTGGGTCCACAAGGGCAAGGTCAAGCCGCGCCAGGTGACGACGCTGGCCCTGAGCTTCGACCACCGCTTGGTGGACGGCGAGCTGGGCTCCAAGGTGCTGGCCGACGTGGCGGCGATCCTGGAGCAGCCGAAGAGGCTGATCACCTGGGCATGAGGGCGCTGAGTCGCTAGGCTTCGGAGCCACGAGAGGGCGGCCGCAACTTCGTCTTGCGGCCGCCCTCTCTGTCTCTTCAGACGCTCACTGGTTCAGCACGTACACCGGCGCACCGTCCTCGGCCCCGCCCCGGGAGCGGATACAGGCGTGCCGGCGCAGCAGCCGCAGACACTCGTTGACGCGCCGCACCGAGAGACCCGTACGGGCCGCGATGGATTCGAGTGGCTCGCGCAGCTCGCCCTTTTCGACGAGGACGGGGGCGATCACGACGGCGACCGTCCACACGTCCTCCGTCACGGACAGCCGCTGCCGCCAGTCGGCCAGGACGGATTCCGTGGTGCGCGGCGCCGTGAGGTGGCCACCGGGCCTCCGACCGTCGAGGACGAGGGCGTCGATCCGGTCCGCGATGCGTTCCATGGCCCGGACCATGGCCTGTTGCACGGCGAGGGTGGCCTTCTGCGTGGCCAGAGTGTCCCTCTGGAGGCCCAGACTTTCCTTCTGGAGGGCCAGGCTGTCCCTCTGGAGGGTCAGAGTGTCCTTCTGGACGGTCAGAGTGTCCCTCTGGACGGTCAGCATCTCCCTTTGCAGTGCGATCGATTCGCGCTGTCCGTTCGCGAGCTCCTCGTCCAGCTGAAGGTTGTGCGTCTCCAGCCGGACGATGGCTTCCGCCACCTGTTCCGGCATGGCGTAGGCGATAGGAGCACCCGGATCGGCGGGCTGCACCTCAGCCTCTTCCAAGGTGTAGGAACCCTCCCGCTGGACCGTCTCGATCACCTCGGCGACCCACTGCTTGAAGGGGGCGCAGGCGGGCTTGGTGCAGGCGTTGACGAGGAGGATGAGACCTTGGAGAGAGATGACATTCAGGTCTCGGCGCCACTCCCTACCTGCGGGAATGCTGAGACCGTGACTTCCAGTCACGGTCTCAAGATTCTCTCGATGCGCCTCCGGGACGTGATCGAGGAGAGCCTTCTTGGGCGTGGTGTATCCGAGTTCCGTGCACACATCCACCGCCGGAAACCAGTGGGTCCCGTCCGGCATCGTCAGTCGACGGACACGCGCCCCTGTCGCCGCGTACACGAAGTCGCTGACATCGATCGCCTCATGCCGACGGGACGAGTCGGACTGCTTGCTGGGTTCGATCACCTGAACCACCTCCGCTCCGGAACGTAGAGCGGGGCAAACCGAATATGCCAACGGAAAGCGGGAACTTCACGATTGAGGGTGAAGCTTGCCTAAAACGGCAGACACCGGAACGGGGAGTCAGTCCTCATCGACCTGGATCAGTGCGATGAACTGGTGGCCTCACGCCGCCGGTTGTCATCGACAGCCGTCCGAGCGGACGTAGGGGCGGGCTGGGGCCAGTCGCTTCAGCAGCCGTGACAACTCATCGTCGCGGCGAGGCATTTCGACTTCCTCAGGCGGAGGGCCGTAGTCGGCACGTGGCGTGACAAGCCGCTCGGCGACCCGCGCCCGCCAGCCACTGGGTGAGTACGGCGCCGGTCGGTGCCAGGCGGCCGAATGGGCAGCTCCAGGCGTTCCCGTAGAACTGCCGTAGATTTACGACATGGTTACGGGGGAGAAGGCAGCAGCCCGCCATGCGAAGCCCAAAGCCGAGGCGGGTGTCGGGCGGGCATCTGTGCTGATGGCCGGCGGGACCGTCGTCTCGCGGGCCAGTGGGCTGATCCGGCAGGTGCTGCAAGGAGCGGCGCTCGGGACGGCGCAGTTCGCCTCCACGTACAACACTGCCAACACGGTGCCGACCAGCCTGTACACCCTGCTGATCGGCGGTGCGCTGAACGCCGTGCTGGTGCCGCAGCTGGTACGCGCGCGTGCCACGCACGCCGATGGCGGGCGGGCCTACGAGCAGCGGCTCATGACCCTCGTCGTCAGCGTGCTGGCCGTCGGGACGGCGCTCGCGGTGTGGTCGGCGCCGGAGATCGTGAGCCTGTACCTCCGGGACACGCCCAAGGAACATGACGCGTTCCGGCTGACCGTCGTCTTCGCCCGGTTCCTGCTCCCGCAGATCTTCTTCTACGGCCTGTTCGCCATCTACGGCCAGGTACTCAACGCCCGCGAGAAGTTCGGCGCGATGATGTGGACGCCGGTGCTCAACAACGTGGTGCTCGTGGCGATGTTCGGCGTCTATCTCGGGATGATGAGCGGCCCGAGCTCCATCGCCGACGTCACCGATACCCAGGTCCGCTGGCTCGGTGTCGGTACGACCCTCGGGATCGCCGTCCAGGCCCTCGCCCTGGTTCCCTTCGCGCGTGCCGCCGGTTTCCGGTTCCGGCCCCGGTTCGACTGGCGCGGCGCGGGGCTCGGCTCCGGGATCCACGCGGCCAAGTGGACGCTGCTGTTCGTGCTGACCAACCTGGTCGCCCTCACCGTCGTCACCAACTACGCCAACGCCGCAGACCAGCAGCTGCCGAACGCGGGCGTCGGCTACACGGCGTACAGCTACGCGCAGACCATCTGGATGCTGCCCCAGTCCATCGTCACCGTGTCCCTGGTCACGGCCCTGCTGCCGCGCATGAGCAAGGCGGCGGCCGAGGGGCGGATCGCCGACCTGCGCGCCGATCTGTCCCGGGCGCTGCGGGTCAGCGGGGTCGTGGTCGTCCCGGCCGCCTTCCTGTTCACCGTGCTCGGCCCGGACATCGCCACCCTCCTCTTCGCCCATGGCGCCGCCGACCCGGCCACCGCGCAGCCGCTCGGCCATATGCTCCAGGCTTTCGGGCTCGGACTGATCCCCTTCTCCGCGCAGTACCTGCTGCTGCGTGGCTTCTACGCCTTCGAGGACACCCGTACGCCGTTCTTCATGGCCGTGTGGATCGCGGTCGTCAACATCGCCCTCGCCACCGCCTGCCATCTGCTGCTGCCCGCGCGCTGGGCGGTCACCGGCATGGCCGGCGCCTACACCCTCTCCTACTTCGTCGGTCTCGCTCTCACTTCCCGGCTGCTGGCCCGCCGCACGGGCGGCCGTCTCGACGACGGCTCCCTGCGCGGCACGTACGCCAAGCTGCTGTGCGCCGGCGCCGGGGGCGCGGTGGCGGGCTGGGCGGCGGCCCGGGGCTGTGCCGGGGCTCTCGGACACGGTACGGCGGGTGCGATCCTGGCGACCACGGCCGGGACGCTCGCCCTGGCCCTCGTCTATGTGGTGCTGGCCCGGGTGCTGAAGGTCGGCGAGCTGCGGCGGCTGCCGGGTCTCGGCTGACACCGGACGCTCCCTTGAGAACGGGACCCTGACGTTGCATCAGGGGGCGGTCAGGGTGCTGTTGGGGATGTCACCGATGGTGGTGGTGTGGTGCCGGGCGGCACGCTGATGGCATGACGAAATCCGCTGCTGCTCGTCCCGGTTCTTCCCTCGTCCGCCGCGTCGCGGGTGTCGCCGGCGTCGCCCTCCTCGCCGGTACGGCGGCGGTGGGTGCGTCGGGTGTGGCCTACTCCGCGCCGGCCGCCGCCCCCGCCCCTCCGGCGGCTCCTTCCGTGCCCTCTTCCGTGGCCCCTTCCGCGACCGACTTCAGCGACTGCCCAGCCCTGCCCGAGGGGGTCGACCCGGCGCGGTGGAGATGCGAAGTGCACACTGCGGCACCGAAGCTGACCATGGGCAAGATCACGGTGACCCTCGCCCCGATCACCATGACGCACGCCGAGGGGCCGTTGCCGGACGGCGGCAAGGGGCAGGTGTGGGGTGCGATGCACAGCTCCCCGACCGCCGTACCGGGAGGCCTGACCGGCACCCCCGCGGGCGACCATGCGACCGCCCTGGGGCTGGCGATACAGCCGGAGTACGGGGGCCGGTCCGACTTCTACACCGGTCAGTTCAGCCTCCGCTTCCGGCTCCTGAGCCCGCTGCTGCCGCCTGGCTGCACCATCGGGGCCGACGAGCCCGTCGACTTCCAGCTGAAGCGCTCGGGGCCCTCCACGTGGATATCCGAGGACCCTCCGGTGATCGAGTTCTCGGCGTACGACGACACCTTCACCGCTCCGGCCGCCGGACACTGCGGACCGCTCACCGGAGCCCTCAACCGCCGGCTGGGCCTGCCGGCGGCCGAGGGGAACCTGATGTCGTACGACGCCTCGTACACCTTCACGACCTACGACCGGCTCCCGGCGAAGAACGGCCGCTGACCCCGCCCTCCGGTCAGGGCCGCGCTGTGCCGGACCGGCGGCCGGTTCAGCTCCGCCGGCGGAGTGCGTTCAGCAGGGCCGCACCCCGCTCGGCGTCGTCCACGCTGAACGCGAAGTCGCTACGGCGGCCCCGGGGGCGTACGACCAGGCAGTCGCCGGCGCGGAGCATGACCGTCGTGCCGAGGCCGCTGAGGCGGTAGCCCCAGCCGCCGACCTGGGAGGGCAGCCGCTGTT
This sequence comes from Streptomyces camelliae, assembly GCF_027625935.1. Lineage (NCBI taxonomy): Bacteria > Bacillati > Actinomycetota > Actinomycetes > Kitasatosporales > Streptomycetaceae > Streptomyces > Streptomyces camelliae. Next base: position 4,529,625 of record NZ_CP115300.1, on the reverse strand, counting down.
CGGCGTGGGCGGACTCGATGGCGGCCGGGGACCAGTGGCGGGCGGGCCAGCCGAGCGGGCCGAACGCCACCTCCAGGCCCGCTTCCGACACCTTCGCCCGGAGAGAGGAGAAGAGAGCACCGGCGAGGGCGGTGGCACCGCAGGCCACGCCCACCGGCCACAGGACGGCGGGGTCGGCCAGGCCGACGGCCAGGGCCACCAGGGCGCCGGCGGCGATCAGTCCGGTGGCCGCCGACAGCACTTGCAGCCAGGGGTTGGCCGCGTACGAGAACCACACCAGTCGCTGGCCCTCGGTTAGGTCCAGCTCGGGAGATGCGGGGATAGGGGAGGTGGAGGTGGCGCGGACGGTCATGCGCCAGGCGGCGGCCAGCGCGGCCGCCGTGAGGGCCAGGATCAGCACGATGACCCAGGCCGGCTGGCGGGCCTGGTGCCAGTCGGTGTGGTCGAGGTTCGCCCGGACGATGGACGCCTGCGCGCCGACGAGGACCACACCCGTGGGGGCCAGGGTCATCGCCCGCCAGGGGCGCACGGTCGTCGTTGTCCAGGAGCGGCGCCGGGGCACGGACACCACGAGGGCGAGCAGCAGCCAGACCCCGGCCGGGAACAGGGTGTCCGCCCACAGCGGCATCGAGCCGTCAGGGGCGGCGCCGCCGCTCCAGTGGGTGGCCAGCCGGTCCGGCAGCCGGCTGTGCGCGGCCCAGGGCAGGCCGGCGAGGAGGGCGGTGACGGCCGCGATCCACCCCGCGGTCCCCCAGCCCGCGGCCCGGCTCCGGCCGCCTTTCAGATCGTCCCCGTCCGTCATGGTGTCGTCCCCCGGATCATGTCGATGAGGTCGGTGCGGCTGTAGCCGAGCCGGGATGCCTCCGCGACCAGCTCCCGCACCCTGATCTGCAGTCCTGAGCGCCGGGCGGCCCCCTCGGCGACGGTGATCCCGCGGCCCCGGCGGAACTCCAGCAGGCCTTCGTCCCGCAGTTCGCGCAGGCCGCGCAGGACCGTGTTGACGTTGATGTCCAGGGCCTCGGAGAGATCGCGGGCCGAGGGCAGGCGGTCGCCGGCGCGGCACTCGCCCTCGGCGACGGCCCGCCGGATCGCCGCCGCGACCTGCTCGTGCAGGGGGCGGGTGTCGGTCTTGTCCAGACGCAGCAGCATGGTGCCAATGACGCTAGCACCATTCGCTTCATCTGGCGATGCGTTCAACGCCTCCCTGATGGGGGCCTGACGGGGTTCCGGGCAGCAGAACGGGCCCGCCGCTCGTCGCGACGGGCCCGTGGGTGTCTGAGGTGGCGTCAGCCGAGCCGGGCGAAACTGTAGTTGAGGAGCTTCGTGGCGTCCGTGGCGCGCTGTGCGTACGTGGTGGAGGCCAGGACGGTGCCGATGACCGTCTTGCCGTTGCGGGTGGCGGCGAAGACGAGGCACGCACCGGCCTCGGGGCCGGAGCCGGTCTTCACGCCGATGGTGCCGCTGTAGCTGGAGAGCAGCGTGTTGGTGTTGGTCCACGTCTGCATCGTGCGGATGCTGCCCGTCTTGGTGACCGTCTTGGCGGTGTACGCCTTGGTCTTGACGATCGCGCGGAAGGTGGCGTTCTTCATCGCGCTGCTGGCGATCTTCGTCAGGTCGCGCGGCGTCGAGTAGTTGTTGCCGTTGCCGATGCCGTCGAACGAGTCGAAGTGGGTGTTCTTCAGGCCCAGGCTGCTGGCGGCGGCGTTCATCTTGCCGATGAAGTTCTTCACGCGCGCGTCGCGGGTGGTGCCGGAGCCGTAGGTGTCGGCGAGTGCGTAGGCGGCGTCGCAGCCGGACGGCAGCATCAGGCCGTACAGCAGCTGGCGGACGGTGACCTTGTCGCCGACGATCAGGTGCGCCTGGGAGGCGTTGTTCTTGACGACGTAGTCGCTGTAGATCTTCTGGATCGTCACCTGCTTGTCGAGGTTGAGGTTCGACTGCGCGAGCACGACCTTGGCGGTCATGATCTTGGTGGTGGATCCGGTGGAGCGACGCGTGTCCGCTGTCTTGTTGTACAGCGTCGCGCCGTTCGCGTTGTTCATGACGTAGCCACCCTTGGCCACGATCGAGGGCGCCGTGACGGCCTGCGCGGGAACCGCGGTGAGGGCACCGGTCGCGAGCAGTGCGCCGGAGGTGACGGCGACGGCGGCGCCTCTGCGGATGCGGGTCCTGCGGGTGCCGTGAATGCCGGTAATCAAAGTGAGATACCCCGATTGTCTTGAATGCCCCAGAAATGCGGCCGAGTTGAGATGGCAAGAGCAGGGGGCCGCATAGGTGTGACACGTAAGTAGCACAGATGGTTGTGCGGTTGGCGCCGGTGATTTCGGTCACGTCCGCATGATGGACGCCTCCCCCGCATGCGTACGTGTTGTATCTATCCTGTGGGCATGAACACGGCCGTCCAGCAGCCCGCCCCACCGATGAACCGCCCCATGAAGCAGCCGACGAACCAGCCGGAGACCCGGTCGATGAAGCAGCCTCCCGCGGCCGACCGCGTCTACACACACGTCAAGCAGGGTGTTCTCGACCGTCGTTACGAGGGCGGGACCCTGCTCACCGAGGGTGAGCTGGCCGAGGCCGTCGGGGTCTCGCGCACGCCGGTGCGCGAGGCGTTGCTGCGGCTGGAGGTCGAGGGCCTGATCCGGCTCTACCCGAAGAAGGGCGCCCTCGTGCTGCCCGTCTCCGCGCAGGAGATCGCCGACGTCGTGGAGACCCGGCTGCTGGTCGAGGAGCACGCGGCGCGCAAGGCCGTACCCGCGCCGCCGGGCCTGCTGGAGCGGCTGGCCGAGCTGCTGGAGCGGCAGAAGGCGCAGGCCGCCGCCGGTGATCTGGCCGCGGCCGCGGTGACCGACCGGGCCTTTCACGCCGAGATCGTGCGCAGCGGCGGCAACGAGATCCTGTCCCGGCTCTACGACCAGCTGCGCGACCGCCAGCTGCGGATGGGCGTCGCCATCATGCACTCGCACCCGGACCGGATCGCCAAGACGCTCGCCGAGCACGAGGAGATCCTGGACGCGCTGCGCGCCGGGGACGCGGACGCGGCCGTCGGGGTCGTGCACCGGCATGTGAGCTGGTTCTCGCATCTCGCGCGGGGTGAGGTGCGATGAGCGCCACCAGCAGCAAGGCCACCCTCCCGGGTGACCCGCCGGGCGGCCGACGCGCCGTCACCGTGTGGTCCATAGGCGTCGCCGTCTACTTCGTCGCCGTCATCTTCCGTACGTCACTGGGCGTCGCGGGCCTGGACGCGGCCGACCGCTTCCACGTCAACGCCTCCGCGCTGTCCACGTTCTCCATACTCCAGCTGCTGGTCTACGCCGGCATGCAGATACCCGTCGGGCTGCTGGTCGACCGGCTCGGCACGAAGAAGGTACTGAGCATCGGCGCCGTGCTGTTCACGGCCGGGCAGCTCGGCTTCGCCTTCTCGCCGTCGTACGGCACCGCACTCGCCTCCCGGGCGCTGCTGGGCTGCGGGGACGCGATGACCTTCATCAGCGTGCTGCGGCTCGGCACCCGCTGGTTCCCGGCCCGGCGCGGGCCGCTGGTCGCGCAGCTCGCGGGGCTGGCCGGCATGGCGGGCAACCTGGTCTCCACCCTGGTCATCGCCCGGCTGCTCCACGGCATCGGCTGGACCCCGGCGTTCGCGGGCAGCGCGCTCGCGGGGGTCGTGGTGCTGGTGCTGACGCTGCTGTTCCTGCAGGACCATCCCGAGGGGTACGAGCCGGAGCCGTCGCCGCATCAGGGTGCGGCGTATGTGCGGCGGCAGATCGCGGCGGCCTGGCGGGAGCCGGGGACGCGGCTGGGGCTGTGGGTGCACTTCACCACTCAGTTCCCGGCGATGGTGTTCCTGCTGCTGTGGGGCATGCCGTTCCTGGTGCAGGCGCAGGGGCTGAGCCGGGCCACGGCCGGTGAGCTGCTGACGCTGGTCGTGCTGGCCAACATGGTGATCGGGCTCGTCTACGGGCAGATCGTCGCCCGGCACCATGCGGCGCGGCTGCCGCTGGCGTTGGGGACGGTGGGGGCGACGGCGCTGCTGTGGGCCGGGACGCTGGTGTATCCCGGCGCGCATGCGCCGATGTGGCTGTTGGTGGTGCTGTGTGCGGTGCTCGGGGCGTGTGGGCCGGCGTCGATGCTCGGCTTCGATTTCGCTCGGCCGGCCAACCCGCCCGAGCGGCAGGGGACGGCGTCGGGGATCACCAACATGGGTGGGTTCATCGCCTCGATGACGACGTTGTTCGCGGTCGGGGTGCTGCTGGATGCCACCGGTGACGATTACGGCGTGGCGTTCTCCGCGGTGTTCGTGTTGCAGGCGCTGGGGGTTAGCCAGATCCTGCGGCTCCGTGGGCGGGCTGCTCGGCGTGAGCGTGAGCGGCTTGTCGCGAGCCGGGTGGAGACGGTGCACGTGCCTGCGGCGTAGCCGTGTTCTCCCACCCGCGCACCGCCCGTTTCCAGTTGGTCGAGAGGCTGGACGACCTGCTGTGGTGCCCGCCGTCGGCGGCTGCCCGTCACGGCATCGCCCACGGCGTCACCACCCAGCCCACCCGTTACGGCGTCACCACCCAGCTCACGCGCTACTGAATCTCCGGCAGGCCCCACGCGCTACAGCGTCTCCGCGACGCCCCACGCGCTACAGCGTCTCCACCCGGCCCATCCGTTATGACGTCTCCGCGAGGCCCCACAGCTACAGCGTCTCCGCCAAACCCATCCGTTACGGTCACCGCCCAGCCCGTCCGCTATGGCGTCTCCACCCAGCCCACGCGCTACGACATCTCCGCGAAGCCCCACCCGCTACAGCGTCTCCGCCAAGCTCCACGCGCTACGGCGTCACCGTCGAGCCCGTAGGCTGCGGCATCACGCCAAGCCCGCCGGCTACGGCGTCTACGCCAAGCCCCACCCGCTGTGGACTCACCGCGAAGTTCCGCCCGGTACGGCGTCAGCGCGAAGCCCCGCCTGTTACGGCGTCACCGCGAAGTTCCGCAGGATCGCGGCCGTCAGTTCCGGGTCGCCCTCTGTTTTCACTCGGTCTGTGGCTGCTTCCGGGGTGATGCGACCGCAGGACAGGCGGACGTAGGTTTCCCAGTCGAGGGTGAGGGTGGCGGCGGGGCCGAGGGCCGGGGCTGTTTCGAGGGTGCCGCGGCCCTGGATGTCGACGCGGATCGTGCGCAGGAACTCCACCGGGCCGTGCACGTCGAAGACGATCGCCGAGCTGCGCGGGGCGCCGGCGTCCTTCGCCACCACCTTGGGGAGTGCTTCGAGGAGGACATCGCGGGCCACGTGCGCGCCCGGTGAGTCGAGGTTGCCGGGGCGGCCCAGGGCGGTGCGCAGGTCCTGTTCGTGCACCCAGACGTCGAACGCCCGGGTGCGGTAGGCCTCTTCCAGAGTGATGTCCTTGCCGAGCGGCCCGCGCACCGTGGTGTCGGGGTCGCGGGACTCGTTGCGCAGCTGGCGGTTGCGGCGGATGACCGTGTACTCCAGCTCGGCCGTCATCTCCGGCCCGGTGTGATGCCGGCGGCTGTCCACCTGCATCTCCATGTACCGCTGGTGCTCGGTCCGGACGTGGAAGAGGTCACGCGGCAGGGAGTGGATCGGGCGCGGGTCGCCGAGCATCTCGCAGTCCATGCCGATCACGTGGGACACGACGTCGCGCACCGACCAACCCGGGCAGGGGGTCCGCCGGTTCCACTCGCCCTCGACGAGCGACTGGACCATCTCGGATATCGCGTCGATGGAGTGCGTCCAGGCGTCGGCGTAGGGCTGGAGGGTGGGATGCAGACTCACGGAACGGGACCCCTCGGCGGTCGGTACACGGGCAGGTTGCGGCGGCGTTGCCAGCGGGCGGCGGCGGCACGGCGGCGGGTGTCTGAGTGGCTAAGTTACGCTGCCTTCAGGCACCCCGGCAGTGCTTTCGTGTGACGATCGTAGGCCTGTGTGGACGACTCGAATGCCAGGACGGTGGTAGTGTGCGCGCCTCGCTGATCCAGATCGCCGTGAACGAGGACGAATCGGTCGACTCCCGGCGGCACCGGGCGGCCGCGCTGGTCCGCCGGCAGGCCGGGTCCGATCTCGTCGTCCTGCCCGAGCTGTGGACCACCGGTGCCTTCGCCTACGAGGACTTCACCCGCGAGGCCGAGCCGCTCGACGGGCCGACGTACGAGGTCATGGCCAAGGCCGCGAGTGACGCCGGGGTGTGGCTGCACGCCGGATCGATCCCCGAGCGAGACCCGGACGGGCCCGTCTACAACACCTCTCTCGTCTTCTCTCCCTCCGGCGAGTTGGCCGCCGCCTACCGCAAGATCCACCGCTTCGGCTTCGACAAGGGTGAGGCCGTGCTGATGGGCGCCGGGCAGGCGCTGGTGACGGTCCGGCTGCCCGAGACCACGCTGGGCCTGGCCACCTGCTACGACCTCCGTTTCCCCGAGCTCTTCCGCGCACTGGTCGACGCCGGCGCCGAGACCTTCGTACTCCCCGCGGGCTGGCCCGAGCGGCGGCGGGCGCACTGGACGCTGCTGGCTCAGGCGCGGGCGGTGGAGAACCAGGCGTTCGTGCTCGCCTGTGGAACGGCCGGGACCCACGCGGGGGTTCCGCAGGCGGGTCACTCGATCGTGGTGGATCCGTGGGGCGAGGTGCTCGCCGAGGCGGGCCCGGACGAGGAGGTCCTCACGGTCGACTTCGACCCGGCGAAGGCGGCGGCCACCCGCGAGCAGTTCCCGGTCCTGAAGGACCGGGTGCTCGGCCTGCGACCGCCCCGGTAGTCCGCCTTCAGCCCGCCTTCAGTCCTCCTCCCGCTCCTTCTCCGCCAAGTGGATCACGCACACCGCCACCGCGATCAGCAGCGCCGGGTCCGTGTCCTCCCGCACGACGTCGACGCCGTAGGTCTCGCGCAGGTGCAGCCAGCGGCGGGAGACGACCGCGAGGAGTTCGCCGTCGTACTCGACGACGAACTCGCGGTCCAGGATCTTTCCACTGACGTCCAGCTCGATGCCGTCCGCCATGGTGACCCGGTAGTGGTTGCGCAGCAGGGACAGCCGCTTGCGCTTGATCCTGGCCAGGCCCTCGCCGTCCCGCTCGATCACCATCGTGTCGCGCAGGGCGAACATCTTCTGGTGGATGTCGATCAGGACGCGGCCATGGGTGTCCTTCAGCTCGAAGGTGTCCCGCAGCCGCATCGCCTTGCCGTCGACGAGGTACACCTTGCGGCCGTGCTCGTCCTCGATCCAGTAGTCCTCACCGATGCCGAGGAGCCGGTCGCGTACGTGGAATCTCATGCGGGTACCGTTCCCCGCCGCCTGCCCGCCATCACCGGCTCGCCGGTCCGAAGCGTCTGCGGTACGCCGATGGGCTCAGGCCCGTCTCGCGGCGCAGGCGGGCCCGCAGGTTGGCCGCCGTACCGAGGCCGCTGCGGGCCGCGACGACGTCCAGGCGCTCCTCGCCGCGCTCGATCAGCCGGCAGGCCAGCGCCACGCGCTCGCCGGTGAGCCAGGCCAGCGGGGTCGTGCCCAGCTGGGCACGGAAGCGGCGGTGCAGGGTGGCGGGGCTGACGAGCGCGCGGGCCGCCAGGTCGGCCACGGTCAGCGGTTCGTCCAGCCGTTCCTGCGCCCAGGCCAGCAGCGGGCCGAGCGACTCGTCGGGCACGTGCGGCAGCGGGCGCTCGACGAACTGCCGCTGGTCGCCGTCCCGGTGAGCGGCGAAGACCAGGCGCCGGGAGACGTGGTTGGCGATCTCCGCGCCGTGGTCCCGGCGCACGATGTGCAGGCCCAGGTCGAGCGCCGAGGCGCTGCCGGAGGCGGTGAGGATGTCGCCGTCGTCCACGAAGAGCACGTCCGGCTCCAGTCGTACCGCCGGGAAGCGGGTGCGGAAGGACTGCTCCCACATCCAGTGGCAGGCCGCCCGGCGCCCGTCCAGCAGCCCGGCTTCCGCGATCGTGAACGCGCCGGAGCAGAACCCGACGAGCCGGGCACCACGCGCGTGTGCCCGGCGTACGACGTCCAGTACGCGCTCCGCGCGCGGGACCTCGGTGTCGGGCCGGTTCGGCACGATCAGCGTGTCGGCATCCTCGGCGGCCTCCAGCCCGGCCACCCCGGTGAGCGTGAAGAAACCGTCCCGCATCCGGGTCAGCGGGTCGGCCGCGCACAGCTGGAAGTCGTACAGCTCCCGGCCGAGTTCGGGCCGGGGCAGCCCGAAGATCTCGATGGCGCAGCTCATCTCGAAGGGGTTGGAGTTCTCGTCGACCACCAGCACGACACGGTGCGAGGATCCTTGCGGCATGTGCTATTCCTAGCACTCGTCGGCCGTCCCGCCGCCCCCGACGATGAACCCATGGAACCCACGGAACCCACGCAGCCCGTCCCCCTGGACAAGGCCCTCGCCTCCTTCGACGAGTGCTGGAGCCCCCGCATCGTCGCCGCCGTCAACGACTACGACGTCCGTCTCGCCAAGTTCGAGGGCGAGCACGTCTGGCACGTGCACGAGGACACCGACGAGTTCTTCCTGGTCCTCGACGGCGAGGTGCACATCGGTCTGCGCGAGCCGGCCGGGGAGCGCACGGTCGTGCTGACCAAGGGATCGTTGTTCACCGTCCCGCGCGGCACCTGGCACAAGCCGTCCGCCCCCCGGCGCGCCGAAGTACTCCTCTTCGAGCCCACCAACACCCTCTCGGTCGGCGACCGGCACGAGGAGGTGCCCGACTACGTGGACGTCACCACCGGCCACGCCCTGACGTAGGCATGCGCCAAGTTCATTACCTTTGACTCTGCTGTTCGTTCACAGAGTGAGCAACTCTGGGAGGGGATGTGCAGCAGGCGGACACCCATGCCGATCTCTACCTACGGCTGTCACTGGACCGGGAAGGGAAGACGGCGATCGAGCGGCAGGAGGCCGATTGCCGGGCCTGGGCCGAGCAGCATGGCCTGTTGGTTCGTCAGGTACATGTAGACCGAGGCAGATCTGGCTACAAGCATGTGACGCGGAAGGGATTCGACGCGGCCAGGAACGCGGTTACGTCGGGTGCCGTACGGACCTTGATCGTCTGGAAGCTGGATCGCCTGAGCCGAAAAGGGACCGCCGAAGTCGGACCGCTCCTGTGCGAGTTCGACAAGGTCGGCGGACGGTTGGTCTCTGTCATGAACAGGCTGGATTCGACGAATTCCGGGGACCGGCTGGCCATGGCCTCGCTGTCCGAGTGGGCACGTACCGAGGCTGAGACGCAAGGTGAACGCATTCGTCACGCCAAGCAGTACCTGCGTGGCCGAGGTAGGTGGATCGGTGGGCAGCCGCCCTACGGGCTGCGTATCGACCCCGGCTCCGGACGATTGACGCCGGACCCCGAGACCTCGGTGTACGCACGTCTGATCGCCGATGAGGCACTTGCGGGGCAGTCCCTCGTAAGGATCGCGCGGTTGCTGAACGAGCACGAGGTCGCCGCATCCAGAGGCGGTTTGTGGCAAGTGGGTTCGTTGTCCCAGCTCCTCAGGGCCCCGGCCTTCGCAGGCCTCCTTCCGGAAACGGAGACTGTCTGGGACGAGGAGCGTTGCTTCCGGAAGTACACCAGCGTCGTCCGCCCGTACCGGGATCCGCACACCGGTTGCCCTGTCATCGTGGGTGAGGGAATCGTCACGGTGGAGGAACAGCAGTGGATCGTCGCTGCGCTGGAATCCAGGACCCGGCTCCGGGGCGATGGTCTCAGGCGTCCGGTCCGCAGGGCTGCTCATCTCCTCACCGGACTGCTGTTCTGTGCCGTCGACGGCTGTGGTACACGCATGAGCAAGAACGGCACCTCGTACGTGTGTCAGGGCGTGCGGCTGGGACACACCTGCCCAGGAGCCAGGGCGATGGCCGTCCGTGTCGAGGAAGCGGTGGCCGATGCATTTCTGAGCAGGAATCCGACGCTTGTGGCGCAGTGGGAGGGGAGCGAGGTACAGGGAAGACGAGGTCTCCTCTTCGCCGCAGTGGAAAGGGTATGGGTGACCAGGGCTCCGGGCAGGGGGCGACGGTTCGATCCCGAGAAACGGCTTCGGATCCTCTGGGCAGGTGAAAGCCACGAGGAATAGCTGGGACACAGGTGTGGTTGGCCTGGATCATGGCAAAGCACGCACGCGTTCGCGCGCCCGAACTGACCGGCAAGGGCGGCTGGATCAACACGGGTGACAAGGAGCTCGGTCTCGCCGAGCTTCGAGGACGCATCGTAATTGTTGATTTTTGGACATTTTGTTGCGTGAATTGCCTGCATGTCCTGGATGAGTTGCGCGAGTTGGAGGAGAGACACCGGGACACGGTGGTGGTCATCGGTGTGCACTCCCCGAAGTTCGTGCACGAGGCGGAGCACCAGGCGGTCGTGGACGCGGTCGAGCGGTACGGCGTGGAGCACCCGGTGCTGGACGACCCGGAGCTGGCCACCTGGAAGCAGTACGCGGTGCGCGCGTGGCCGACGCTGGTCGTCATCGACCCCGAGGGCTACGTCGTCGCCCAGCACGCGGGCGAGGGCCATGCGCACGCCATCGAGCGGCTGGTCGAGGAGCTGGAGGCGGAGCACGCGGCGAAGGGCACCCTGCGCCGCGGCGACGGCCCGTACGTGCCGCCGGAGCCGGAGCCGACGACCCTGCGCTTCCCGGGCAAGGTCCTGCTTCTTCCGTCCGGGAACTTCCTGGTCAGCGACACCACCCGGCACCAGCTGGTGGAGCTGGCCGAGGACGCGGAGACCGTCGTACGGCGCATCGGCTCCGGTGCGCGCGGTTTCACGGACGGCGGCCCCGAGGAGGCGTCCTTCAACGAGCCGCAGGGTCTCGCGCTCCTCGACGACGGCTCGGTGGTCGTGGCCGACACCGTCAACCACGCGCTGCGCCGCCTGGACCTCGCCACGGGCGCGGTGACCACCCTGGCCGGCACCGGCCGGCAGTGGTGGCAGGGCTCCCCCACCTCGGGCCCGGCCCGCGAGGTGGACCTGTCCTCGCCGTGGGACGTGGCGGTCTTCGGCGGCCGGGTGTGGATCGCCATGGCCGGGGTGCACCAGCTGTGGACGTACGATCCGGCCGGCGCGACCGTGTCCGTGGCGGCGGGCACCACCAACGAGGGCCTGGTGGACGGCCCTGGCGCCGAGGCCTGGTTCGCCCAGCCCTCCGGCCTCGCGGCCACCGCCGGCCGGCTGTGGCTGGCCGACTCCGAGACGAGCGCCCTGCGCTGGGTGGACCCGGACGGGCACGTCCACACCGCCGTCGGCACCGGCCTGTTCGACTTCGGCCACCGGGACGGTGCCGCCGGGCAGGCCCTGTTCCAGCACCCGCTGGGCGTCACCGCGCTGCCGGACGGCTCGGTCGCGGTCGCCGACACCTACAACCACGCCCTGCGCCGCTACGACCCCGCGACCGGTGAGGTCACCACGCTCGCCACCGATCTGCGCGAGCCCAGCGACGCCGTGCTCGTCGGCGCGGACATCGTGGTCGTGGAGTCGGCCCGGCACCGGCTGACCCGGCTGCGGCTGCCGGAGGAGGCGGTGCGGGTGGAGTCGGTCGCCCACCGTACCCAGCGCGCGGCGACCGAGGTGGCCCCCGGCCGCCTCCGCCTGGACGTGATCTTCCAGGCCCCGGCGGGCCAGAAGCTGGACACGCGGTACGGCCCCTCGACGCGCCTGCTGGTCTCCTCGACCCCGCCCGAGCTGCTGCTCAAGGGGGAGGGCGCGGACACGGACCTAGGGCGTGAGCTGGAGCTGAACCCCGCCGTGCCCGAAGGGGTGTTGCACGTCTCGGCGATGGCGGCGAGCTGCGACGACGATGTGGCCAACGAGTACCCCGCCTGCCATGTCCATCAGCAGGACTGGGGTGTTCCGGTCCGGCTCATAGCGGGCGGGGCGGAGCGGCTGCCGCTCGTCCTGGCCGGGATGGACGAGCAGTAGCCGGGCGTTGCCGTCAGACGCCGTAGCCGTCGTGGTAGCCGTCGACATGGTGGTGGCGGTGGGCTTCCTCCTCCACCACCGGTGTCGTCGGCGGGACCACGACCCGCCGGCGCCGCGCGATCCCTGTGAACGTCACGACGCCGATCAGTCCCACGGCCATCAGGATCAGCCCGACGACCGGGAGGTTGACGCCCTTCATGTGCCAGTCGGTCGCGAACGTCAGGATGGCTCCCGCGGCGAGGAGGATGATGCATCCGCCGAGCCCCATGGGAATTCGCCTCCCTTTCCGGTTCCGGAATCTCCGGTGCCGGCCGGGTACCCGGCGGTTCGCGAACTAGCCCTCCAGGAAGGCCGTGAGGGCGTTCGCCAGCAGGAACGGGTCGTCGGCGCCGCACAGTTCGCGGGCGCTGTGCATCGACAGGATCGCCACGCCGATGTCGACCGTGCGGATGCCGTGCCGGGCCGCGGTGATCGGGCCGATCGTGGTGCCGCACGGCATGGAGTTGTTGGAGACGAACGACTGGAAGGGGACGTTCGCCTTCTCGCAGGCAGCGGCGAAGATGGCGCGGCCCGAACCGTCCGTGGCGTAGCGGTTGTTGACGTTGACCTTGAGGATGGGGCCGCCGTTGACCCGGGGGTGATGGGTGGGGTCGTGGCGCTCGGCGTAGTTGGGGTGGACGGCGTGGCCCGTGTCGGAGGACAGACAGACCGTGCCGGCGAAGGCGCGGGCCCGGTCCTCGTAGGAGCCGCCGCGCGCGTAGACCGAGCGCTCTAGGACCGATCCGAGCAGCGGGCCGTCGGCGCCGGTGTCCGACTGGGAGCCGTTCTCCTCGTGGTCGAACGCGGCCAGCACGGGGATACGGGTGAGCGGGGCGCCGGAGGTCGCGACGGCGGCCAGGGCGGCCGCGCCCGCGTGCACCGACAGCAGGTTGTCCATGCGCGGCCCGGCGAGCAGCTCGCGGTCCCGGCCGAGGTAGGCCGGCGGTTCCACGGGGTGCACCATCAGGTCCCAGCCCGCCACGGAACCGGCCGCCAGGCCCGCCTCCTGCTCCAGGAAGGCGATCAGGTCCCCTTCGCGCACGTCGTCGCCGAGGCCCCACACGGGCTGGAGGTGCCGCTGCTTGTCGAGCTTGAGGCCCTCCGTGGAGACCGAGCGGTCCAGGTGGATGGCGAGTTGGGGCACGCGCAGCAGCGGGCGGTCCACGTTCACCAGGACCGAGGAGCCGTCGCGCAGGGTGAGGCGGCCGGCCAGGCCCAGGTCGCGGTCCAGCCAGGAGTTCATCAGCGGGCCGCCGTAGATCTCGACGGCGACCTGGCGCCAGCCGTGTGCCCCGGTGTCCGGCCGCGGCTTGATGCGCAGGTTGGGGGAGTCGGTGTGGGCGCCGATGATGTGGAAGGGGGTGTGCGGTTCGCCGCCCTCGGGGACGTACCAGGCGACGATCGCACCGCCGCGCAGCACGTACTTGCCGCCGCTCGTCCCCTCCCAGGCGTCCGTCTCCGCGACCTGCCGGAAGCCCGCCTTCTCCAGCCGCTCCGCGGTGGTGGCCACCGCGTGGTACGGCGACGCTCCGGCCGCCAGGAAGGACATCAGGTCGTCGGTGTGGCCGCGGTCGAAGCGGGCTGGTGCGCTCATGGGGTTCACCTTAACGACGTGCACGGGCTCGCTCCCGGTATGGGAGCGAGCCCGTGGGACCGAATCGACGGGACTAGAACGCGGCCTCGTCCAGCTCCATCAGGTCCAGCTCGACATTCCCGGCGACCTTGCGGGCCAGGGTGACGCCCGGCAGGACGTTCGCCGCGAAGAACTTCGCCGCGGCGATCTTGCCGGTGTAGAAGGCCTGGTCCTTCGCCGAGGCGGTGGCCAGCTTCTCGGCGGCGATCGCGGCGCCCTTGAGCAGCAGGTAGCCGACGACGACGTCACCGGAGGCCATGAGCAGGCGGGTGGTGTTCAGGCCCACCTTGTAGATGTTCTTGGTGTCCTGCTCGGTGGCCGCGAGGTCGGTCAGCATGAGGCCGACGATCGCCTCCAGCTCCACGGCGGCCTTGGCCAGGTGCTCACGGGCGCCGGCCAGCTCCTCGCCGCCGGTGCCGAGCGCCAGGAACTTCTTGATGTCCTCGGCGAGGGCGTTCAGCGCGGCGCCCTGGTTGCGGACGATCTTCCGGAAGAAGAAGTCCTGGCCCTGGATCGCCGTGGTGCCCTCGTACAGGGTGTCGATCTTGGAGTCCCGGATGTACTGCTCGATCGGGTACTCCTGCAGGAAGCCGGAGCCGCCGAAGGTCTGCAGCGACTGGGCGAGCTGCTCGTAGCCCTTCTCGGAGCCGTAGCCCTTGACGATGGGCAGCAGCAGGTCGTTCAGCGCGTGCTCGGCGGAGGCGTCCTCGCCGTTCGCCTCCTTGACCTGGATCGCGTCCTGGACCGAGGCGGTGTACAGCACCAGGGCGCGCATGCCCTCCGCGTACGCCTTCTGCGTGATCAGCGAGCGGCGCACGTCCGGGTGGTGGGTGATGGTGACCTTGGGCGCGCTCTTGTCCATGAAGTTCGCCAGGTCGGGACCCTGGACGCGCTCCTTGGCGTACTCCAGCGCGTTCAGGTAGCCCGTGGACAGCGTGGAGATCGCCTTCGTGCCGACCATCATGCGGGCGAACTCGATGATGCGGAACATCTGGCGGATGCCGTCGTGCTTGTCGCCGATGAGCCAGCCCTTGGCGGGGTGCTGGTCGCCGAAGGTCATCTCGCAGGTGTTGGAGGCCTTCAGGCCCATCTTGTGCTCGACGTTGGTGGCGTAGACGCCGTTGCGCTCGCCCAGCTCGCCGGTCTCGAAGTCGAAGGTGTACTTCGGCACGAGGAACAGGGACAGGCCCTTGGTGCCGGGGCCGGCGCCCTCGGGGCGGGCGAGGACGTAGTGGAGGATGTTCTCCGACATGTCATGCTCACCGGAGGTGATGAAGCGCTTCACGCCCTCGATGTGCCAGGAGCCGTCCTCCTGCTGGACCGCCTTGGTGCGGCCGGCGCCCACGTCGGAGCCCGCGTCGGGCTCGGTGAGCACCATCGTGGAGCCCCACTGCTTCTCCACGGCGATCTTGGCGATGTGCTTCTGGACCTCGTTGCCCTCCTCGAAGAGGATGCCGGCGAAGGCCGGGCCCGAGGAGTACATCCACACGGCCGGGTTGGCGCCCAGGATCAGCTCGGCGTAGGCCCAGATCAGGGAGCGCGGCGAGGTGGTGCCGCCGATCTCCTCGGGCAGGCCGAGCCGCCAGTACTCGGAGTCCATGAAGGCCTGGTAGCTCTTCTTGAAGGATGCCGGGACGGGCGCGGTGTTGGTCTCCGGGTCGAAGACCGGCGGGTTGCGGTCGGCGTCGGCGAAGGACTCGGCCAGCTCGTTCTCGGAGAGGCGGGTCAGCTCCTCCAGGACGCTCTTGGCGGTGTCGACGTCCATCTCCTCGAACGGGCCGGTGCCGTACACCTTGTCGCGCCCCAGTACCTCGAAGAGGTTGAACTCGATGTCGCGGAGATTCGACTTGTAGTGCCCCATGGCGACGGCTCCGTAGAGGGATCGGCGAGGCACTGTCTCCTCGCAACCTAAGTTCACGTACCAACAAGTAGCTACGATGATGCTACCCGTCGGTAATAAGACGCAACCCCTATGGCTCCGAGTGTGAGAAGGGTCTACTCGGCCCCGCTCGCCGGCAGCGCCGCCCGCCGGCCAGGGCACCCGGGGCCCGGCCGGCGAGGCCACCAGGATGGGTGCGGTGATCCGGGCGAGGTCCGCGGTCACGTCCAGCCGCTCCACCGGCTCCACCAGCTCCGCTGTCCCCGCCGGCAACCCCGCCCCGGTCTCCTTCGCGGCAGTCCCCAGCGCCGCCGGGTCCAGTGCCTCCAGCGCGGCGGGGCTCAGGCGATGCGCGAGCAGGAACTGACCCGGCCGGCCGGGATCGCCCGCCTCGACAAGCTCCCGCCACACCCGCGCGGTCAGCCGCACCTGCGCGTCCGCGCGGGCGAAGGGCGCGGTCGGCACCAGCGAGGTCACCCGCTCCGGATGCCGCGCGGCCGGCCGGAGCGCCACCGCGCCGCCCAGTGAGTATCCCGAGAGGGTGAACCGGAACCGGTGCCGGACATGACGTGCCCCCGAGTGCGCTCTCCGTAGTGAATCTGTAGTGGTCACTAAAGAAACCGTAGCAAGATTCCCTAGCGATTGCTATATAAATCTGCCGTCACCCATCCGGACGCCCTCGCTCGGTACGCTTGCGCCCATGTACGGATACGGCCAGCCCATGGACGGCGGCGCTGCTCAGCAGCAGTACGCCCCGCCGCAGCAGCAGATGCCGGGCGGTGTCGGCGGGTACGGTCAGCAGCCGCCGCTCTACCCGGAGCCGTCCCCGCCCTCCCTCGCGGACGCGGTGCGCGCCTTCACCACCGGGCAGATGTCCGCCGAGGACTTCCAGCAGATCTTCGCCACGTCGAAGGTGTACTGCCCGCGCGGCGACACCCCCGGCTTCCTCGCCCTGCACAACACCCAGCAGCCGGTGATCCCGATGTTCACCTCGCTCAAGGAGCTGCGCCGGTACGCGGGCAAGGAGTCCAAGTACTTCGTGATCACGGGGGCGGAGGTCATCGATCTCCTTCCGACCGGCTACGGCTTCGTCCTGGACATGGAGGGCGAGCACCGGATGGTGTTCGACGCGAAGGCGGTCGAGCAGATGGTCGACTTCGCGATGCGCCGGATGTACGGCGGCTGAGCCGGCGTGTTCCACGCGACCCCGGGCCCGGAGGGAATTCCCTCCGGGCTCTCTCTGTTACGGGTGGCAGAAAGTTCAACGCTCAACTAAAGTGGGCCCACAAGGAGGTACCGACCATGCCTGCAGTGACCGTCGAGAACCCGTTGACGCTCCCCCGCGTGACCGCGCCGGCTGACGCCGTGGCCCGCCCCGTGCTGGCCGTCACGACCGCGCCGAGCGGCTTCGAGGGCGAGGGTTTCCCGGTGCGCCGGGCGTTCGCCGGGATCAACTACCGCCACCTCGACCCGTTCATCATGATGGATCAGATGGGAGAGGTGGAGTACGCGCCGGGCGAGCCCAAGGGCACCCCGTGGCATCCGCATCGTGGCTTCGAGACCGTCACCTACATCATCGACGGCATATTCGACCACCAGGACAGCAACGGCGGTGGCGGCACCATCACCAACGGCGACACCCAGTGGATGACCGCGGGCTCGGGACTGCTGCACATCGAGGCCCCGCCGGAGTCCCTCGTCGTGTCCGGCGGTCTCTTCCACGGCCTCCAGCTGTGGGTGAACCTGCCCGCCAAGGACAAGATGATGGCCCCGAGGTACCAGGACATCCGGGGTGGCCAGGTGCAGCTGCTCACCTCGCCCGACGGCGGCGCGCTGCTGCGGGTCATCGCGGGTGAGCTGGACGGCCACCAGGGTCCCGGCATCACGCACACGCCGATCACGATGATCCACGCGACCCTCGCCCCGGGCGCGGAGATCACCCTGCCCTGGCGGGAGGACTTCAACGGCCTGGCCTACGTCCTCGCGGGCCGCGGCAGTGTCGGTACGGACCGTCGGCCGGTGCACCTCGGCCAGACCGCGGTGTTCGGCGCCGGGTCCTCGCTGACCGTCCGCGCGGACGAGCGGCAGGACAGCCACACCCCGGACCTGGAGGTCGTCCTCCTCGGCGGACAGCCGATCCGTGAGCCCATGGCCCACTACGGCCCGTTCGTCATGAACACCCGCGAGGAACTCCAGCAGGCCTTCGAGGACTTCCAGAAGGGCAGGCTGGGCACCGTTCCCGCGGTGCACGGCATGACCGAGAGCGGTCCGCAGGGCTGACGGCGACGACGGGGCCGGGTGGGGGCCGGGCGGGCCTCACCCACCCGGCCCCGCACGGCGGGACACCCGTCGGCGGGCGTGATCCGCTGGACCCGTGCAGCTGCTCCCCGACCCCGTTCGCCGGCTCGGCGCCTGGTGTGTCGTGCTGTTGCTCGTCGCCGGGGTGGGGTGGGTGGGGGTGCGGTTGTGCGGGGAGTTCCGTACGGCCGTCACGCCGGTGCTGCTCGCGCTGCTCGGGACCGCGTTGCTCGGGCCGTTGTACCGGCAGCTGGTGCGGGCGGGGGTGCAGCCGTCGATCGCGGCCGGGCTGACCTGCGTCGCCGTCGTGGCCGTCGTCGGCGGTGCCGTCTACATCGTCGTCGCCGCGCTCATCGACACCGGCGACCAGATCATCGCCTCGCTGCGCGATGCCGCCAAGGGGGTCTCCCGGCACTTCGGGGCCGCCGGGACCGGGCTCGACAATCTCGCCGCCAACTCCCGTCAGCTGCTGGGCAAGTTCGGCGGGACGGCCGTGTCCAATGTGATCAGCGGGGTCAGCGTCGCCGCCGAGAGCGTCGCCATGGCCGTACTGGCCCTGCTGCTCGTCTTCTTCTTTCTGCGCGACTCCCACCGAGCCGTCGAGATGCTGCGCGCCGTCGCGCCCGGCGACACCGCCGACACCCTGGAGGCCGTCTGCCGGCGGGCCTTCGAGGCGGTGGAGGGGTTCATGCGGGGCACCACGCTCATCGCGCTCATCGACGCCCTCTGCATCACCATCGGGCTGCTGATCCTCCGAGTGCCCGGCGCGATCGGGCTCGGCTCGCTGGTCTTCGTCGGCGCCTACATCCCCTATCTCGGCGCTTTCATCTCCGGCGCGGTGGCCGTCCTGGTCGCCCTCGCCGACCGTGGCTTCGTCATCGCGCTGTGGGCGCTCGGTGTCGTGCTCGCCGTGCAGGTGCTGGAGGGGCATGTGCTCCAGCCGGTCATCCAGAGCCGCACCGTGCAGATGCATCCGGCGGTCGTCATGCTCGCCATCACCGCCGGGGCGTCCGTCGCCGGGATCCTCGGCATGCTGCTCGCCGTACCGCTGACGGCCGCCGCCTTCGGGGTCGTACAGGAGGTACGGGCCCGTTACGCGGCCCCCGCCGACGCGTCCCCCGACTCGGCCTCAAACCCGTCCCCCGACTCGGCCTCAAACCCGTCCCCCGACTCGGCCTCCGACGCGTCCCCCGACTCGTAGAGCTCGAACCAGATGCTCTTGCCCTCGCCCCGCGGGTCCACTCCCCAGGCGTCGGCGAGCAGCTCGATCAGCATCAGACCGCGCCCGGAGGAGGCCAGCTCGCCGGGCCGTCGCCGGTGCGGGAGGTCGTCGCCCGCGTCGGTGACCTCGACCCGGAGCCGGCGCGTACCCAGCTCGCCGATGGCCTCGGCCAGCAGCAGCGCGTCGGCGTCGGTGTGGACGAGGACGTTGGTGACCATCTCCGAGACCAGCAGCACCGCCGCGTCGGTCTGCTCCGGCGAGACCCAGTCGTGCAGCAGCTCGCGCAGGTGCTGGCGGGCCTCGGAGATCCGGTCCGGCTCGTCCTGGGCCACCGACAGCAGTGTGCGCCGGACCGCCGGCCGTACCGTGCCGTCCAGCGGCCGGCTCAGCAGCACCAGCGCGATGTCGTCCTCGCGGCGGTCGGCCAGCGGGCCGGTGGTGTGGTGCGAGGACGGTCCGTGCACGCCCTGCACCAGTGCGTCGGCCAGCGACTCCAGGTCGGGATCGTCCTCGTGCTCCTCCAGGATCGCCCGCAGCCGCCCCCAGCCGCTCTCCATGTCGTGCCCGCCGGTCTCGATCAGCCCGTCGGTGCACAGGGTCATCGTCTCGCCGGGCCCGAGGGCGAACCGGGTCGTCGGATAGTCGGCGTCCGGGTCGATGCCCAGCGGCAGCCCGCCCGCCGTCGGCCGCATCATCACCGTGCCGTCGGCCATCCGGATCGCCGGGTCCGGGTGCCCGGCGCGGGCGATCTCCAGCATCCCGGTCGCGGGGTCGACCTCCGCGTACACGCAGGTCGCGAAGCGCAGGTCGGACGGCTCGTCCGCCGGCCCGTCGGCCGTCTCGCCGTTCCGGACGTCGTGCGTGATGCCGTGCAGGAAACGGGAGGCCCGGGCGAGCACGGCGTCCGGGCGGTGGCCCTCGGAGGCATAGGCGCGCAGGGCGATGCGCAGCTGGCCCATGAGGCCCGCCGCGCGTACGTCATGGCCCTGGACGTCCCCGACGACCAGCGCGAAGCGGCCGGAGGGCAGTGCGATCATGTCGTACCAGTCGCCGCCGACCTGGAGTCCGCCGCCGGTCGGGATGTACCGGGCGGCCATCCGCATGCCCGGGATGTCGGGGCCGAGCGAGGGCAGCATGGAGCGCTGGAGGCCCTCCGTCAGCTCCCGCTCGGACTCGGCGGCGACGGCCCGGGTCAGGGCCTGGGCGAGCATCCGGGCGACCGTGGTGAGGACCGCGCGCTCGTCGGGCGTGAACGCCACCGGGTAGGCGAAGGCGGCCATCCAGGCGCCCATCGTGCGCCCGGCGACCGTCAGCGGCAGGAAGGCCCAGGACCGTCGGCCGAAGGGCCGGGCCAGCGGCCAGGTGACCGGGTAGCGCTCCTTGTACTCCTCCGGCGAGGAGAGGTAGACGGCGCGTCCGGTGCGGGCGACCTCGGCGGCCGGGTAGTCGGTGGTCAGCGGCATGTTCGAGAAGGGGTTCATGTCGCCGGGTTCGTGCCCGTGCTGGCCGATGATCGTCAGCCGGTCGCCCTCGGCGCCGAACACCACGAGCCCGTCCGGCGAGAAGCCCGGCATCGACAGGCCGTACGCCACTCGCAGCACCTCCGCCGTGGACCGGGCCTCCGCCAGCGCCCGGCCCGCGTCCAGCAGGAACGCCTCGCGCGAGCGGCGCCAGTCCCCGGTGACCGCGCTGCGTCCGGCCGGCGTGCCCGGGGTCGGCTCGGTGACCTCCTGGAGGGTGCCGATCAGCTCGTACGCCTGCCGCTCGGGGTCGTACGACGGCTTCGACCGGCTGCGGACGACCCGCAGGACGTTGCCCTGCTCGTCCATGATCCGGATGCGCACCTCGGCGAGCGTGCCCTTGTCCACCGCCAGCGGGATCACCCCGGTGATCTCGTTCCAGTCGACGGGGTGCAGCCGGGCCCGGGCCTCGACCTCGGTGAGCGTGACCGGCTCCGCGGGCAGGCCGAGGAGCCGCGCCGCCTCCGCGTCGACGGTGACCAGGCCGGCGGCCGTGTCCCAGTGCCACAGCCCGGTCGCGAGGGCGGCGAGGACGTCCCCGATGGCCGGAAGCGGCTCGCTTGTACGCATTGCCCCACTTTAGGAAGATCTCATCGAGGGCTGCCACCGTAGAAACGTGAGGATCCTGCCCTCCGGAGAGTCGGAGGATCCTCCAGCGCGGGGCAGGCAAAAAGGGTGGGGAGCCGATCTTGGGGTGCCCGGTACCCTTGGGATGGCCTAGGCCCTATCCGCCGGGCGACACCCGATTCGCAAAGACTGGATGAACGACGATGCATCGGTACAGGTCCCACACCTGCGGCCAGCTCCGCGCTTCTGACGTCGGCACCGACGTCCGGCTGAGTGGCTGGCTGCACAATCGGCGCGACCTGGGCGGCATCCTCTTCATCGATCTGCGCGACCACTACGGCATCACGCAGCTGGTCGCCCGTCCGGGCACGCCTGCGTACGAGGCCCTGGACAAGATCTCCAAGGAGTCCACGGTCCGCGTCGACGGCCGCGTTGTTTCACGTGGAACCGAGAACGTGAACCCGGACCTGCCCACCGGTGAGATCGAGGTCGAGGTGGCCGAGGTCGAGCTGCTCGGCGCGGCCGCCCCGCTGCCCTTCACGATCAACGCCGAGGACGGGGTCAACGAGGAGCGGCGCCTGGAGTACCGCTTCCTGGACCTGCGCCGGGAGCGCATGCACCGCAACGTCATGCTGCGTACGGCCGTGATCTCCGCGATGCGGCAGAAGATGGCGGCGATGGGCTTCAACGAGATGGCGACGCCGATCCTGTCCGCCACCTCCCCCGAGGGCGCCCGTGACTACGTGGTCCCCTCCCGCGTGCACCCCGGCAAGTTCTACGCCCTGCCGCAGGCCCCGCAGCAGTTCAAGCAGCTGCTGATGATCTCCGGCTTCGACCGCTACTTCCAGATCGCGCCCTGCTTCCGTGACGAGGACGCCCGCGCCGACCGCTCGCCGGGCGAGTTCTACCAGCTCGACGTCGAGATGAGCTTCGTCGAGCAGGAGGACGTCTTCCAGCCGATCGAGAAGCTCATGACCGAGCTCTTCGAGGAGTTCGGCAACGGCCGCCACGTCACCTCCCCCTTCCCGCGCATCCCGTTCCGCGAGGCGATGCTGAAGTACGGCTCCGACAAGCCGGACCTGCGCGCCAAGCTGGAGCTGGTGGACATCACCGATGTCTTCGAGGGCTCGGAGTTCAAGGCGTTCGCCGGCAAGCACGTGCGCGCGCTGGCGGTGCCGGCGGTCCAGGACCAGCCGCGCAAGTTCTTCGACCAGCTCGGCGAGTTCGCGATCTCGCTCGGCGCCAGGGGCCTGGCCTGGGTCCGCGTCGGCGAGGACGGCGCGCTGACCGGCCCGATCGCGAAGTTCCTCACCGAGGAGAACGTCGCCGAGCTGACCAAGCGCCTCTCCCTGGCCCCCGGCCACGCGGTGTTCTTCGGCGCGGGCGAGTTCGACGAAGTCTCGAAGATCATGGGCGCGGTGCGGGTCGAGGCCGCCAAGCGTGCCGGGCACTTCGAGGAGGGCGTCTTCCGGTTCTGCTGGATCGTCGACTTCCCGATGTACGAGAAGGACGAGGAGACCGGCGCGATCGACTTCTCGCACAACCCCTTCTCCATGCCGCAGGGCGGTCTGGAGGCCCTGCAGACCCAGGACCCGCTGGACATCCTGGGCTGGCAGTACGACATCGTCTGCAACGGCGTCGAGCTGTCCTCCGGCGCGATCCGGAACCACGAGCCGGACATCATGCTCAAGGCCTTCGAGATCGCCGGTTACGACCGTGAGACCGTCGAGGAGAAGTTCGCGGGCATGCTGCGCGCGTTCCGCTTCGGTGCCCCGCCGCACGGCGGTATCGCGCCCGGTGTGGACCGCATCGTCATGCTCCTCGCGGACGAGCCCAACATCCGCGAGACGATCTCGTTCCCGCTCAACGGCAACGCCCAGGACCTGATGATGGGCGCCCCGACCGAGCTGGACGAGCTCCGCCTGCGCGAGCTGCACCTGAACATCAGGAAGCCGCAGCCGAAGTAAGCAGTGTGTGCGGCCGAGGCCCGGAACCCCGAGAAGGGGCTTTCCGGGCCTCAGCCGTCTCCGGGCTCCCCGTCCTCGGTGCCGGGGAACTCCTCGTCGGGGAACTCCTCGTCGGGGGACGCACCCTCCTCCAGCAGCCGTTCGGCGATGTCGTCGGACCAGTGCTGGGCCCAGGCGCGCAGGGCGACGACCTCGTCCTCGTCCAGGCCGTAGCGCAGGAAATCCCGGTCGGCGTAGAAGTCCGTGCCGGTCAGCCGGGACTGGAGGGTGGGCAGATCGAAGGGGTCGTGGGCATGCCGGCGGCCCAGCTCCTCCAGACCGGGCAGCGGGAACCGGGCGGCGGCGGCCCGCGCGTCGATGAGGTCGACGGCCGCGCCCCGGTCGTACAGCGCGCGGATCTTCGTACCGACGGCGTCCTCCAGGGACAGCGTGGGGCCGTACTCGGTGAGGGCCGGCGGCTGCCAGAACGCCTCCTTGTGCAGCGCCAGCGCACACGGCTTGCCGCTCGCCGGGTCGGTGACCGTCAGCTGCGCCGTGAACACGCTCACGGCGTCGGCGCGCACCTGTCGCCCCCGCGCCTCCAGTACGGCGGCCACGGCACCGGCGATCACCCCCAGGTCCTCGGCGCTCTCCGTGGCGAAGTCGAGGTTCGCGTGCGGCCGGCGCAGCAGGCCGTGCGCTTCGAGGGCGTAGCCGCCGGCGAGGACGAGACCGTACGGGCCGCCCGCGGTGACGACGTCGGCGAGCAGCCGGTGCCGGTGTTCGGGGAGGTTCATGAGACGGACACTCTGCCAGGAAAATTTCTCCACGGACGGCAACTCCTTCCGGCGCGGCGGCTACTGACGAGTCGTAAGGCACGTTCAGCAACCCTTTAAGGACTCCCCCGTGGCAGCTCCCTCCCACCGCCGGTCCCTCCGCAAGCGGCGCACCCTCGCCGTGTCCGCCGCAGTCGTGGCCGCGGGTGCCGGCGCCGGAGTGTTCGTGATGAACGCCAACGCCGGTGCCGTCGACCTGTACCACCAGACCCTCGCCGCCAAGGACGGCTGGGCCGCCTCCGGCACCGGGACCACCGGCGGCGCGAAGGCCGACTCCGCGCACACCTTCACCGTCTCCACCCGCGCCCAACTGGTGAAGGCGCTCGGCTCGGCCACCGACACCACGCCCCGGATCATCAAGGTCAAGGGCACGATCGACGCCAACACCGACGACAGCGGCAAGAAGCTGACCTGTGCCGACTACGCGGCCGGGACCGGCTACTCGCTGTCGGCCTACCTGAAGGCGTACGACCCGTCGACGTACGGCCGCTCCAAGCTGCCTTCCGGCACCCAGGAGAAGGCCCGCGCCGCGGCCCAGCAGAAGCAGGCGAAGAACGTCGTCCTCAAGGTGCCGGCCAACACCACCATCGTGGGCGTGCCCGGCACCAGCGCCGGTATCACCGGCGGCGACCTCACGGTGAAGGGCGTCGACAACGTCATCATCCGCAACCTGACCTTCTCCGCCACCGAGGACTGCTTCCCGCAGTGGGACCCGACGGACGGCGACAAGGGCAACTGGAACTCGCAGTACGACGCGGTCACCCTGCGCGGCGCGACCCATGTCTGGGCGGACCACAACACGTTCACCGACGCCCCGCACTTCGACAGCGCCACTCCGAACCACTACGGCCGCCAGTACCAGGTCCACGACGGCGACCTGGACATCACCAACGGCTCGGACCTGGTCACCGTCGAGCACAACCGGTTCACCGACCACGACAAGACGATGCTGATCGGCAGCAGCGACAAGGACAGCACCGGCAAGCTGCGCGTCTCGATCCACCACAACGTGTGGAAGGGCATCGTCCAGCGCGCCCCGCTCGCCCGGATCGGCCAGATCCACGTCTACAACAACCTGTACGACACGACGACCGTCGACGGGTACGCCCCGCTCTACAGCATCAACTCCCGCGCCAAGGCCCAGGTCGTGGCCCAGGCCAACTACTGGAAGGTGCCGGCCGGCAGCAAGATCGCCAAGCTGCTCAGCGGCGACGGCACCGGCTCGATCGCGGGCAGCGGCAACCTCGTCAACGGCACCGCCACCGACCTGGTCGCCGCGTACAACGCGTCGAACTCCAAGAAGATCAAGACGACCGTGAACTGGACCCCGACGCTCACGGCGGGGCTGGAGACGAGCGCGAAGAACCTGCCGACGGAGCTGGCGACGACGACCGGCGCGGGTGTTCTGAAGTAGGACCCTGGCGCATGCGTGCGCGAGAGGGCGCCGAGTGCTGAAACTCGGCGCCCTCTCCGCTGTGGGGTGGTTACTGCTCGGTCAGCCCTCGTCGCCGCCGAAGCGCTCCTTGTACGCCGCCAGGTCCTCGTCCGTCAGCTTGGCGAAGAGGACCGGAGGGACGGTGAAGGCGGTGCCGGAGGGGACGAAGGCCAAGGACTTCGCCTCGTCCGCCGTGACCCAGGAGGCGGTGTCGTCAGGCAGGGCGAAGGCCTCGCGCATCGCCTGGGCGCTGGCCGGGATCAGCGGCTCGGAGACCACCGCGTACAGGTGGATCAGGTTCATCGCCGTACGCAGCGTCAGGGCGGCCGCGTCCTTGTCGGTCTTGATCTCCAGCCAGGGGGCCTTCTCCTCCAGGTAGGAGTTGCCCGCCGACCACAGGGCGCGCAGGGCGGCGGCCGCCTTGCGGAACTGCAGGGTCTCCATGTGGCCCTCGTACTCGGCGAGGAGCTCGGCGATCTGCTCGCCCAGCTTCGTCTCGGCCTCGCCGGGGGTGCCGCCGGCCGGGACCTCGTCGCCGAAGCGCTTCTTGGAGAAGGACAGCACGCGGTTGACGAAGTTGCCGAGTGTGTCGGCGAGGTCCTTGTTGACCGTGGCCGTGAAGTGCTCCCACGTGAAGGAGGAGTCGTCGGACTCGGGCGCGTTGGCGATGAGGAAGTAGCGCCAGTAGTCGGCGGGCAGGATCTCCAGGGCCTGGTCGGTGAAGACGCCCCGCTTCTGCGAGGTGGAGAACTTTCCGCCGTAGTACGTCAGCCAGTTGAAGGCCTTGACGTAGTCGACCATCTTCCAGGGCTCGCGGATGCCGAGTTCCGTGGCCGGGAACATCACCGTGTGGAAGGGGACGTTGTCCTTGGCCATGAACTCGGTGTACCGGACGGGGTTCTCGCCGGAGTCCGCCTCGTACCACCAGGACTTCCAGTCCCGGTTCTCCGGGTCCTGGTCGGCCCATTCCTTCGTCGCGCCGATGTACTCGATCGGGGCGTCGAACCAGACGTAGAAGACCTTGCCCTCGGCGGCCAGCTCCGGCCAGGTGTCGGCCGGGACCGGGACGCCCCAGTCCAGGTCACGGGTGATCGCGCGGTCGTGCAGGCCCTCGGTCAGCCACTTGTGGGCGATGGAGGAGGCCAGCTGCGGCCAGTCCCTGTCGTGCCGGGCGACCCACTCGCGGACCTCGTTCTCCAGCTTGGACTGGAGGAGGAAGAGGTGCTTGGTCTCGCGCACTTCGAGGTCCGTGCTGCCGGAGATCGCCGAGCGCGGGTTGATCAGGTCGGTGGGGTCGAGGACCCGCGTGCAGTTCTCGCACTGGTCGCCGCGGGCCTTGTCGTAACCGCAGTGGGGGCAGGTGCCCTCGACGTAGCGGTCGGGGAGGAAGCGGCCGTCGGCGGGGCTGTAGACCTGCCGGATCGCGCGCTCCTCGATGAAGCCGTTCTCGTTCAGCTTGCGGGCGAAGTGCTGGGTGATCTCGCGGTTCTCGGGGCTTGAGCTGCGGCCGAAGTAGTCGAAGGACAGCGCGAAGCCGTCGTAGACCGCCTTCTGCGCGTCGTGCGCCTGGGCGCAGAACTCGGCGACCGGCAGGCCCTGCTCCTTGGCGGCCAGCTCGGCGGGGGTGCCGTGCTCGTCGGTGGCGCAGATGTAGAGGACGTCGTGGCCGGTCTGGCGGAGGTACCGGGAGTACACGTCCGCCGGGAGCATGGACCCCACCATGTTGCCCAGGTGCTTGATCCCGTTGATGTACGGAAGGGCGCTGGTGATGAGGTGTCGAGCCATCGTGGCTGCTCCCAGGTCGCTGCGGTTGCTGCTTTTTCTGCGGTTTCGAACCTTGAAATCGTAGCCGACAGGGGTGGGCCGCCCGCTTCCCGTTTTGCTGGGTGGGACTGGTTCGGGAAGGGGGCGGCCTGGGGTGTTACGTAGGGTTACGGCCCGTTACGGGCGCCAGGTGGCGAGGACGCCCGCGTAGAGCTCGGTGTCCGTCAGCTCGCGGGGGGCGGGGCCCGCGTGGAAGAAGGCCGTGTTGGGGGTCTTCAGCTTGCGGAGGTAGTCGAAGGCCTTGTTGTCGTGCTCTCCGAAGGCGACGAAGGAGAAGAAGACGGCGGGGTGGGTCTTGGCGGCCTCGGTGAGGGCCTGGGTGGCGGGGGTCTTCGCGTCAGGGGCGCCGTCGGTCTGGAACACGACGAGGGCGGGCGTGTCGGTGCCGGTGGTGTGCTTGTCGTAGTGGGTGAGTACGGCGTCCACGGCGGCGTGGTAGCTGGTACGGCCCATGCGGCCCAGGCCGGCGTGGACGTCGTCGATCTTCGTCTCGTGGTCCGGGGTGAGGGTGAGGTCGGTGGTGCCGTCGACCTCCGTCGAGAAGAAGACGACGTGGACCGTGGTGTCCCCGGGGTCCAGGTGCGCGGCGAGGGCGAGGGTCTGGTCGGCGAGAGCCTGGGCCGAGCCGTCCTTGTAGTACGGGCGCATGCTCGCGGAGCGGTCCAGCACGAGGTAGAGCTTCGCTCGGGTGCCGGTGAGGTCGGCCTTGGCGAGGGCGGCTGTGGCGGCGGTGTGGGCGGTGGTGAGGGTGGGGGGCAGGGGGGCGGCGGGCAGGGGAGTGCCGGTTGCCTGCGGCGCTTTGGTGGGTGTGGCTTGCGCCTCGGCTTCGCCTTCGGCGGTGGTGTTCCCACGGGTTGCCTGCGGCGCTTTGGTGGGTGTGGCTTCCGCGTCGGCTTCGCCTTCGGCGGTGGTGTTCCCACGGGTTGCCTGCGGCGCTTTGGTGGGTGTGGCTTCCGCGTCGGCTTCGCCTTCGGCGGTGGTGTTCCCACCCGCACCACCCGTGCTGCTTTCGTCGTCGGCTGCGAGTGGCCCCTGCGCGGCGTCCTCGCCGTCGGCGGCTTGCGGGGGGATGGGGGCTTCGGATGGTGCGGCGGGTTCGGCGGGGGCTTCGGTGGTGGGCGCGGTGGTTTCTGCGGCGGGGGTGACCGGTTCGTCGGCGGGGGTGGCGGTTTCTTCGGCGGCGACGTCGGGTTCGTCCGTGGGTGCGGTGGCTTCTGCGGCCGGGGCGGTGGGTTCGTCGGTGGGTGCGGTGGCTTCTGCGGCCGGGGTGGGAGCCTCGTCGGTCGGTGCGGTTGCCTCGGGGGTTGCGGGGTTCGAAGCCGTGGTCGGGTCGGTTGCCTTCGGGAGGGCCGGTTCCGACTCCGGCTTCGGGTCGGTCGCCTCCGTGGCGGACGCTTCCGATGCCGGCTCCGGCTCCGAGTCCGACTGGGGCTCGGTCTCCGCCTGAGGCTTGGGCTGCGGCTCCGATTCGGTGGGCTCGGTCGCGGGCTCCGTCACCTGCTCCGGTTCGGTTGCCGCCACCGCGATCGGTTCCTGGGCAGTGGCGTCAGCCACCGGCTCCGCTGCCACGACCGGCTCCGGGGTGTCGGTCTCGGTCTGCTCGGGCTCCGCTCCCGTGGCCGGGGTGGTGTCGGTGGCTGTGGGCTCGGACTTCTCCTCCACCTCCGCCTCGACGCTGCCCTGGACCTCCGGCTCGGCAGTCTCCTCAACCTTCTCCGCGACGGCTTCCCCGGCCTCGGTCGGCTCCTCGGCCTCCGCCTGGACGGTCGCCTCGGCGCCGGCCTCGGCCTGCGGCTCCTCGCTCGCGGCCTCCGGCTCGGTCGCGGTCTCGGTCGGCTCCTCGGCCTTCGGCTCGGTTGCGGTCTCGGTCGGCTCCTCGGCCTCCGGCTGGATGACCGGCTCGGC
The DNA here is from genome assembly GCF_027625935.1 of Streptomyces camelliae. Classification (NCBI taxonomy): domain Bacteria; kingdom Bacillati; phylum Actinomycetota; class Actinomycetes; order Kitasatosporales; family Streptomycetaceae; genus Streptomyces; species Streptomyces camelliae. Next base: position 4,500,640 of record NZ_CP115300.1, on the reverse strand, counting down.
CGTGGCCTCGGTCTTCTCGGGGGTCGGCTCCTCGGCCGCACCCTCGGCCTCCGCCGGCGTGCCGTTCTCGGGCTGCTCCTTGACGGGCTCCTCGGCCTTCGCCCGGGCAGTGACGGGCTCGGACGCTTCCCGGTTCTCCGGCTGGGACGGGAAGGGGACCTGGACGTTGTCGAAGGCCGCTGCCACCAGGTCGTGGGCCTCGCGGCGGGGTTCCGGGACCGTGGGGGTCGGGGCCGGAGTTTCGGAGGCCGCCGCGGCCTGTGCTTCGGGGGTCGCCTGGGCCGGGGTTTCCGGAGCTTCCGGAGCCGCCTGGGCCGGGGGTTCGGCGGTGGGCGGGACGCGGGTCGCACCCTCTGCCTCGGCGGCTCGTCCCTTGCGGGAGCGGCCGAATGCGTTCCGCAGGAGAGTGAGAATGCCCATGTGCGCAACCCTTCGCGTGAGTTGATCCCGTCGATCCCTGGCCAGGACGGACACGTAAGGTTAGCGAAGGGCTCAGTGGGGGGAAGCGATCGACCGGGCCGCGGCCACCTCTTGGCGTAGAGGTTCCAGAACGCTGCCCGGCGGGCCGGTGAGATCCGTGCGAACCGGGATCAACGTTTCCGCGTTGCGCACACCCTCCGACAGCTCCCTGAGCTGCAGTGCGATCTGCGTGACCTCGGCCGCGGACGGTGTCGGCGCGCCGTGCTTCACGCGGACCCGGGCCGCCGTCGTCGCGTCCACGATGCGTTCCACGGCGACGACCAGCGGCCACCACGCTGCGGCACGGCGGCCGGTCGGCGGCGGTTCGGTCAGGGCCCGCTGGAACTCCGTACGGATGACCGACAGGTCGCGGTACAAGCGGCGCCGCATGCGTGCCCGGGCCGCCGGGTCGGTCGCCGTGCCCGAGGTGAACGCCGCCTCCACGTACTGCGCCGTGTCCGCCACCGCGTCCGCCAGGCGGTCGCCCACCCGGGTGCGCCAGCTCTCCGGCCAGAGGAGATAGCCCGCCGTCAGCGCGATCGCGCAGCCCAGGAGGGAGTCCGTGAGGCGCGGGAGCAGCAGGGCCGTGCCCTGGTGGTTCAGGATGTCCGACAGGAGCAGGATCACCGGGGTGATCGCTGCCGTCTGGTAGCCGTAGCCCCGCGGGGTCAGCGCCGGGATCAGCGGGGCCAGGAGCAGCATCGCCGGTACGTCCCACCAGCCGAGCGGGACTTCCGCCAGGACCACCGCCGCGATCGCCAGGCCCGCCACCGTGCCCAGTGCGCGCAGCAGGGCGCGGGAGAAGACCGAGCCGAAGTCGGGCTTCAGGACGAAGGTGATCGTCAGGGCCACCCAGTACGAGCGCGGGACCGGGATCAGGGAGACCAGGGCCTGGGCGATGCCGATGCAGAGCGCCAGGCGCAGGCCGTAGCGCCAGGAGTTGGCGGACAGCACCACGTTGCGGGCCGCTCGTGCCGTGCGGATGCCCAGGGTTGCCGGGCGGCCCAGGCGGTCGTCGATTCCTCTCGGGTCCACGTCCGGTGCTGCCACCACCTCGGCCGTGTGGCGCAGGGCGTGGTCCACCGCGCGGGCCGTCTCCGTCTCCGGGAGGGGCAGGGACAGGGCGGTCGGGCCCGGGGAGCCCGCCTCCACCGCCCGGGCCAGCCGGCCGATCGCCTCCGGGATCTGCGGAGGGAGGGGGCGGGCCGCCCAGTGGGCCGCGGGGGCCGCCTCCACCACGGGGGTGATCGCGTTCAACTGGGCCAGCAGGCGGGTGAGTTCGGGGCTGCGGCCGTGGTGGCGGGCGCGCCGGGCCAGGATCAGGTCGTACGACTGGTTGATGGACTGGGTGACGTTCCGGCGGGCGTCCTCGTACTCCTCCGTGCGGTCCGTGCCCGAGACGGCGAGGAGTGCGGCGACCGTGCGGTACGTCGCCGCCACCGCCGCGCGCTCCGGGACGCCCGAGCGCAACGGCCAGGCGAGCAGGGCGAGGAGGAGGACCAGCAGGCCGCCGCCGGTCAGCAGGGCCGGGGCCAGCCACCAGGGGTGGGGCATCGGCAGGCCCGCGCCCACCACGCAGTTCAGAAGCAGGAGCAGGCCGGAGACCGAGGCCACCGCGCCGATCGTCGAGATCATGCCGGAGAGCAGGGCGACCCCGGTCACCGCGGCCACCGCCTGCCAGCCGTGGCCGTACACCAGCACGCCCAGCGTGATGCCCACCGCGCCGAAGAGTTGCGGGACGGCGATGTTGAGGATGCGCATGCGGTACGCGTCGGCGGTGTCGCCGATGACGCCGGACAGGGCGCCCATGGAGGCGAGGGCGCCGTACGCCGGGTGACCGGACGCGAGACCGATCACCAGGGGCAGGGTCAGGGCGATCGCGGCGCGGGCCGCGGCGGGCCGGTTGACGGGTGCCTGGTGGGCTTGGAGGTTCCGCACCAGCCAGTCGGGAGGGGTGAGGCCGATGGGGAACTCTCGGGGCATGCGCCCATTATCCGGCGCCGTTTCCGTTCCGCCCCGGCGCCGTTTCCGTTCCGCCCCGGGCCGGGTTCCGTACCGGCCTGGCGCCGCCTCCGTACCGGCCCGGCGCAGTCTCCGTTCCGCCCCCGGCGCGGTCTCCGTTCCGCCCCCGGCGCGGTCTCCGTTCCGGCTCGGCGCCGTCTGCCGTTCTTCCCTTCCGCCCCCGCTACGCCTTCGGTGGCTGCCGTCTGCGTACGTTGCGGGTCAGCCAGGTCGTGAGTGCCGCCGTCAGGCCCAGGGCCAGCAGGAGCCAGGACGTCCAGCGCAGGGTGGAGGTGAGGGCGTCGTAGACCGCGGCGGCGGCGGGGTGGGGGACGTCGGACGGGAGGTCGGCCAGGGTCAGGGTGCGGCCCACGTACAGGGCGACGGTCAGCAGGGCGCCGCCCAGCGCCGTGCCCAGGGCCGTCGCCGTGATGGCGCGGCGGCGGTGGACGGCCAGGGCGATGCCGGTCGCGGCGAAGGCCACTGCCGCGACCGGCAGCCAGAAGCCGGCGACCTCCAGTACATGGAACCCCTTGCGGAACGCGGCCAGTTCGTCGCCGGGCAGTACGGCCACCGGCGTGTGTTCCACCGGGATGCGCGCGGCGAGCGGTACGTGGTCCTCGGCGAGCCGGCGCTTGACCGTGTCCGTGACCGAGGCGAGGTCCACGGTGACCGGCTGCCCGGCGGTCACGTCCTGCTCGCCGCGCAGGGCCCGCAGGACCGCGTCGTGGGTGACCCGGTTGCCGGTGTCCCAGGCCAGCCGGAAGGCCTCGGTCTGGGTGAAGGAGCGCACCGCGTCCTGCACGAACGGGCGCATGGAGCCTCCCCCAGAGGGGGTACCCCCAGCCGGGCGGACGTCCAGATGCTGGTCCACCGCGCGCAGGATGCCGTCGCCGACCGTGGCCGCGACGGCGTCCCGTACGTCGGGGTCGGCGGCGAGCGGAGCCATCGTGGTGACGTACCGGCCCGTGTCCACGAGCCCGTACGCCGCCCAGGCCGCCAGCGCGCCGAACGGCACGAGGAGGCAGGACAGGGCGATCAGCGCGGCCGACAGGGCGCTCCTGAGACGTGCGGGCAGGCGTGGAGACACCCTTCCAGGCAACGGTCGTCCGGGCGCGGGCGCGAGCCGGATTCGGCCCTCCGGTGGAGGGTTCACCCGAACGGGTGTTTCCTGGTGCTGGGGAGACGGAAACCGGCCCATGGGGCCGGTGTGGGAAGAGGGAACCAGGGGAGCGCGTGGGCCCCGGTCAAGGAGTCGGCCGGGGCCCACGCGTGCGCCGGCCCGCGGCGTGCTCAGCGGATACGGCGGCCGAACGCGTCCTCCCGCGTGTAGTAGCGGTAGAAGAACGCGATGAACGTCACCACCGCCACCGCCACCGCCATTCCGACCGACCGCCAGATCGCCTCGCCGGTCATGCTGTACATGAACCCGAACGCGCAGCCCACGAAGGCTGTCCACAGCAGCGCGTGCAGTTCCCGCGGCATCCGCGGGGCCAGTGTCAGCAGGGCCACGCACGCCACCGCGAAGACCAGTGCGCTGGCGAACCCGAGCAGCAGGTTCCAGCCGGTGATGGCGCCGCCTGCGCGGTTGTTGGCCGCGACCCAGTAGCCGTAGACCAGGCCGAGCACGACCGGGACGGCGATGCGGCCGATGCGGTGGGTGCGCTCGTCGAAGATGTCGGGTGGGCGGGACGTTGTGCGGAGTGCCGGTGCCGGTGCCGCCTGAGTCATGAGAGTGCTCCTCTCTCTCCTCGCCCCCGCCTTCCAGAGCACACCTGGGGCCGCCGCCCGGCAAGTCGGCCGGCAGAGGGAAGCGAAGGAGAAGGCGAGGAGGGAAAGGGGGAAGCGAGGAGGGAGAGGTGAGAGGGTCCGGATGCGGGTGGTTGTCCGGCGTGTTTCGCTGGGTGCATGCTGCGCATGCGCGGCCGGAGCTTCGTCTGGGTGCCGTCGCTGCTGCTGCTCGTCGGCATCGTGCTGGTGGACCTCAACACCGGCGTACGGTTCCGGATCATCTCCTGGATCGTCCTGGTCCCCGGCACGGCCGCCGCGATCTGCGGGGTGTGGACGACGGGGGCCTTCGCCGTGCTCGCGGTGGTGACGTACTTCGCCGTCGACCATGCCTGGCCGGGCGAGTACCGGGCCGGTCTCGGGGACTTCGTCCTGGTCGCCCTCGGCGGCGTCCTCGCCACGCTGGCCGCGGCCGTGCGCGTGCGCAGGGAGCGGCAGACGCTGCGCATCATGGACATCGCGGAGACCACCCGGCGTACCGTGCTGCGCCCGCTGCCGGCGCGCTGGGCCGGGCTGGAGCACGCGGGCGTGTATCTGGCCGCCGATGTCGATGCCCAGGTCGGCGGCGACTTCTACGACATCCAGCCGGGCCCGCACGGCACCCGGGTCCTCGTCGGCGATGTGCAGGGCAAGGGGCTCGGCGCGGTGGAGGCCGCCGCCGCGCTGCTCGGCACCTTCCGTGAGGCCGGTTACCACGAGAAGGACCTCGCGACCGTCGCCGAACGCCTGGAGATCCGGATGCTGCGGCACCGCCGGCACACCACCGCGCTCGGCCGGGACGACGGCGACCGGTTCGCCACCGCCGTGCTGATCGGCTTTCCCGAGGACGCCCCGGACATGATCGAGACCGTCAACTTCGGGCACGAGGCCCCGCTCGCCGTCGGGCCGCACGGCGTGCGGGAGCTGCCCAGCGGTGACGGACTGCCGCTCGGGCTCGGCGATCTCGCGGCGGGGCTGCCGCCCGTGCACCGGGTGCCGCTGGCCGCCGACGAGACGCTGCTGCTGGTCACCGACGGGGTGACCGAGGCGCGGGACGGGTCCGGCGTCTTCTATCCGCTGCTCCGGGACCTCGCCCGCGTGGTCGGCGCCGCCCCGGACCCGGACCGCACCGAGCCCCAGCGCCTGGTGCGCACGGTCCGTGACGCCGTGCTGCGGCACAGCGCGGGGCGGCTCGGCGACGACACCACCGTGTTCGCCGTACGGCGGCTGGACGAGAGGGCGGGCGAAGGGGCCGAACAGGGACGTTTGCGGTCCTGAGGCGCGCGTTTGCAGCCGCAGCGGTTACGGTGCTGGCTGGAGGGACTCGGAGAACTGGGGGAGGGACGATGCCCGGAACCGTGCTGCTGCTCGCGGCCTCGCCGCTGGGCAGGGGGCGCCTGGTGGACGCGGCCGGCGTGCTGCCGGTGCTGGCCGCGGTCGCCCCGGCCGTACTGTCCGGCACCGAGACCGCCAACGTGGTCGAACTCGCCGACCCGCTGGAACCGCAGGCCGTACTGACCCGGCTGCGTGCCGCGGCGGCCGCTCCGGGACCGCTGACCGTGTACATCGCCGGTCAGCTCCAGCTGGACCGCAAGCAGCGGCTGCCGCATCTCGCGCTGGCCCGCACCACCGCGGCCACCGTCCGCTACACCGCACTGCCCTGGCACTGGATCCGCGAGGAACTGCGGCTGCGCTCCGCCGCGGACACCGCGCTCCTCGTGGATCTGCACGCGGAGGCGGAGGCATGGAGTCACGTCGCCGAGCGGGGCCTCGGCTCCGGGCCCAACGCGGCGGTGTACGGCCGTGTCGCCCCGGCGTCCGGGCGGCGCGGGCCGGGCGAGCCGGCGTACATGAAGGCGGTGGCGACGCTGCTGCGCAGCGGGCACCGGCCCCCGCTTCCCGCGCTGCACGAGCAGGCGCTGGCCCGGATCGCCGAGGCCGGCGCGGGCCGGGACCTGGTGCTCGCCGCCGGGGGCTCCGCCTCCAGACCCCCGTTCGCCCACCCGGCCACCCGTCCCGGCCGGCCGGAAGGCCACGCAACAACCCCGCCCGGCACCGAGCACGCCCCCGACGCCATGGGACACGCCCCCCACACCCTTGCGCACGACCCCCACGCCGCGATCAGCGCCGCCGTCCGAGCCGGGCGCCATGGTGACGCCGATGCGCTGGCCGCTCGGCACGAGGCCGCTGCTGTGCGCGCTCATGGCCCCGCCTCCGACGCGGCCCTGCACTGGGCCGAGGTGCGGGCCGATCTGGCGATGTTCGCGGGGGACGCGGTGGGGAGCTGCCGGGCCTGGCTCGCGGTGGCCGGGGTGCGGCTGGCCGCCGGGCAGGCGGTGGACGCGCCTGCCGTGGAGGCGGCCGTGGACCGGGCACACCACCAGTGGGGCCGGATCAGGGACACGGCGCGGGCCCGCGAACTCGGGCCCGCACTCGCGGAGTTGCGGCTGCGGGTGCCGGGCCGCCGGGAGGGCGCGCTGGAGAACGTCCGGCGGCAGCTGCGCCAACTCCAGGCGGCAGCCCGGTAGTTACCCGCTCACCTGGTGAACGTGAAGTACTTCCACGGGCCGTTCGTCGTGGAGTTCACGATGTCGCCGGAGGAGCCGTCGATGTACGACGAGCGGATGCGGAAGCGCCAGCCGACGTCCTTGCTGTGGTCGCCGGTGATCTGCACCCGGGAGACGCCGTCGCTGCCGAGCTTGAAGTACGCGGGGTCGCCCGGGTACCAGGTGCCCTGGTAGTACACCTGGAACTCGAACTTCTGCGCCCGGCCCGGGTAGTACGGCATCTTCGTCGTGATCAGCGGGTTCTTGTTCGTGTGGAAGTAGGAGTACGTCTGGCCCCAGGCGTACGCCGACTTGTACTGGTTGCCCACCGACGTGGAGATGCTCACCCGGGCGCCGACCGTGACCCTGGCCGAGGCCGGCTGGTAGCGCGCGTCGCCCGCGAACTTCGCGGTGACCGTGGCGTCTCGCCACAGGTTCAGGGTGACCGAGAGGTTGCCGTGGGAGTCGACCTTGCCGGACTTCACCAGCCTGTCGGGCTTGTCACCGCCGTAGGGGTCGGCCCAGATCTCCACCGTGCGGTTCTTGTACGTCGTCCCGAGGTGGGCGGTGAACTTCACGGCCTTGCCGTAGTCGTACACCTTGCGGTTGTTGTCGAGCGTCAGCGTCGTCTTCGCGCGGGAGACGGACACCGAGTCCGAGGCGGAGGCCGCCGCGTGGTCCGCGTCGCCCGCGTACGACACCGTGTACGTCACCTTGCCGCCCGCCGGCGGGGTGTCGGTGAAGGAGAACGTGCCGTCCGCCCTGACCGCGACCGGGGTCAGGGCCTTGCCCCTGGGGGACTCCACGTCGGTGCGGGTGACGGTCAGTCGCGTGCCGGTCGGCAGCGGGACCGACGAGGTCACCTTGCCCGTGACGGTGAGCTGCTTGGCGCGGGCGGCGGTGGCCGGGGCGTCGACGGTCAGCGTGGTGGCCGCCTTGGCGGGCGAGGTGAACACCCGCAGTGAGTAGACGCCGTTGCTGTTGTACGACACCGCGAACAGGCGGGAGGAGTCGGGTGCCCAGGCGAGGGCGGAGTCGGCGAGTTCGTCGGCGCCGCTGGTGCTGCCGGTGTTGGGGAAGTCGTAGGTGCGCAGCGGGGTGGTGCCGCCCGGCTTGTAGACGAAGATGTCCGGGTTGTACCAGCCGTCGACGCCCGCCGCGACCGTGCCGTCCGGGGCGATGGCCACCGCGTTCGGGTAGGTGTCGCTGGCGTAGCTGCCGTCCGGGGTCATGTCGGCGGTCTTGAACACCGGGTGCTTGTACGGCGCTCCGCTCGCCGTGATGACGTCCTTGCCGTCCGGTGTGACGGCCAGGTCGCGCAGGTTGGAGCCGACCTCGGCGCTCGCCAGGCGGGTGGGCGTGCCCGTCGAGACGTCGTAGGAGGCGACCGCGCTGGGGCTCAGGCCCGGCTCCCCGGCCAGCAGGGTGGTGGAGCCGGGAGCCGCGTCCAGGATCGGGCCGCCGTACCAGCCCCTGGCCTGGTCGAGGGTGACCTGGTGCTGCTCGCCGACGAGGTCGACGGAGCCGATGTCGCCGTTGCCTGTCGCGCCGTAGCCGAACCACAGCCGGCCTCCCGCGACGGCGACGCTGACCGGGCGGTCGCCCACCGTGAACGGTGTGCCGGGTGTGTCGGTGGCGGTGTCGATGACCGCGATCTGGTTCGCGTCCCGCACGGCCGCGTACAACGTGCCGGAGTCGGCGGACAGTTCGAGGCCGGTGACGCCCGGCAGCGAGGGCAGTTCCTTGAGGACCTTGCCGGTGTAGTCGGTGACGACGATCTTGCCGTTCGCCGGATCGCTGATGAAGACCTGCTGGTGAGCGCCGTCGACCACGAGGTCGCCGGTCTTCTTGACCGGCAGGACGCTGCTGGAGTCGGCGAATGCCGAGGGCGCGGCGAGGGCCGCCGAGCCGATGAGGACCGCCAGGGTGGTGGCAGCCGTGAGAGAGCGCTTGCGCACGCTGATTCGAACCCCCCGGATCGAATGAGTCGCATGACTCGAAGAAGAGAGTGGGCCGCAACTCGGGCACGGCCACGGTGATATGAGTCCCCTGTGCCTGCCGTGTGTGCCTCGTGTGGCGAGTGAGCGAAGACTAGGTCATGCCACTGACAACAGTGCAAGGGCCCCCGAGACGAGTGTGCGGACACCCGGGGCGATCGTGGACAGATCGGGTGCGAAGTGCGGGCTGTGGTTGCTCGGCACGGCCGCGAACTTCTCCGGGAGGGTCTCGCCGGGGGCCTGTTCCCAGACCTCGGCGGGGGTGGTGGTCACGAACCAGTACGAGTACGGGATGGCGCCGTCGAGGGCCAGTTGGGGGAAGTCCTCGCTGCCCATCGCCGGGCCCGGGTCGAACACCGTGCCCGCGCCGAACACCTCGCCGTGCACGGCGGCCACGGCGGTGTCGGTGGCCGCGTCGTTCACGGTCACCGGGAAGGCGTTGCCGACCGTGACCTCGGGCTCGCGCGGGCAGCCGGCGGCCAGGCACTCGCCGCGCGCGATGCGCTCGATCGCGGCCAGCATCCGCTGCCGTACCGCCTCCGACTGGCTGCGCAGGTTGAGGGAGACGCGCGCCTCGGACGGGATGATGTTGTGCCGGGTGCCCGCCTCGATCCGGCCCACGGTCAGCACGGCGGACTCACCGGCGGCGATCTCCCGGGAGACCACCGTCTGCAGGCGGGTGACGAGATAGGCGGCCGTCACCACCGGGTCCACCGTGGCCTCCGGGCGCGAGCCGTGTCCGCCCCGGCCGTGGACGACGATGTCCACGTCCGTCGCCGCCGACATGATCAGGCCGGGCGCGTGCGGGTACAGGCCCGCCGGGCCGGGGGCGGCGTGCTGGCCGAGCAGGACGTCCGGGCGGCCGAAGCGTTCGTACAGGCCGTCCGTCACCATCCGCTGCGCGCCCTGCCCGGTCTCCTCGGCGGGCTGGCCCACCACCAGCAGGGTGCCGCGCCAGGTGTCCCGCCCGACGGCCAGCGCCTCGGCGGCGCCGGTCAGCCAGGTGACGTGCAGATCGTGCCCGCAGGCGTGCATCACGCCGTCCGCCTCGGAGGCGTACGGCAGCCCGCTCTCCTCCCGCACCGGCAGGGCGTCCATGTCGGCCCGCAGCAGCACGGCCGGCCCGTCCCCGTTGCGCAGCCGCCCCACGACCCCGGTCCCGCCGACCCCCTCGGCGGTCTCGAACCCGGCCCCCTTGAGCCGCCCGGCCAGCGTGCCCGCGGTGCGGTGCTCGCGCAGGGACAGCTCGGGGTGCCGGTGCAGATCCCGGTACAGGTCCTCCAGGCCCGGCACCGGGAGGTCGGCGGTCAGGTCCAGGGCGGTGCGGGCGGCGGAGGAGGTCATGGTCGCAGCGTAGGCCGCCCGGCGCAGGGCGTCAGGCGTACGGGTCGAATGTGATCCCGCTCGGCTTCGCCTTGTTCAGATGGTCGGCGAACTTCGAGTCCTGGAGCGGGAAGTTGGCGTTGCCCCAGTCGGAGGCGTTCAGGATGCCGCGCAGGTTGGCGGCCATGTTGTCCCAGGTCAGCAGGTTCTCCTGGTGCCAGGCGCCGATGTCGTTCTCCGGGGTCTCGCCCCACTTGGCGAAGCGGAAGGCGTGGGTGGACGCGCCGTCCTTGTGGTAGACGGCCTCGACACGCTGACCGTCCATCGGGACGTCGGCGATCGGGTGCGTGCTGAAGCTGCCGTGCCGGGAGGCCGACAGGTACGAGGGGGTGTCCGCGCCCTGCTTGACCCAGACGACCATGCACTCCCAGTCGTGGCGGTGGCCGATGCCCGGGGAGGCCTCGTCCTTCTCCCAGTAGCTGGCGTAGATGATCCCGCACCAGCCGTTGTTGCACTTGGCCCGCGAGTAGGTGTTGGCGTGGCCGAGGTGGCCGCTGCGGCACTGGCCGGTGATCGAACCGGTGGGCTTGAGGCCGCCGTTGAGGGTGCCGCTGGGGTCGATCGCGGCGGCCGGGTAGCAGCTGTCGGTGTCGTAGTCGTACACGGGCTCGAAGTACTTCTGGAACGTGGTCGCGTTCTCGGGCAGGTTCTGCAGCACGCCCGCCGAGGCGCTGCCCGACAGGGCGACGGTGAGCGCGGCGGCGCTGCCGGTGACGGCGGCAACTCTGCCGAGGCGCAAGGGCCTTCTGCTGCTGATGGCTCGGGGCATGGGGGGCTCCAGTCGACGGTCTGCTCGTACCGGACATGACATGTGTGGTGCGGAGACCGAGACTGGCAAGCCGGGAGTCCGGGGGAAAGGGCTTTCCGCGAAACGCAGGGCGGCTTTTCGTCGAACCTGGGGGGAGGGGGAGCCCCGCCGGGGGGCGGCGCGGAGCGGATCGGGCCGCAGCCGGCGCAACCGATCCCCACGACCGCCCCTGGCAACCCGTACGCCACCTGTGGTCAACCCGGCCGTCTCCCGCGGAACCGTATGGTCCGTCCTGATGTCTTTACTGCTGTCACTTTCAACAAGGTGAACGAGAGGGCTACGAGCGCATGGGGCGTCCCGAGAGACCCTTGAACCCGGCGGCCGGTCCCGTGCAGCGGTTCGCCCATGAGCTGAGGGAACTGCGTAAGGCCGCCGGGAATCCCTCGTACCGGACGATGGCGAAGGCGGCGGGTTTCTCGGCGACCACGCTGTCCCAGGCCGCTGCCGGTGAACGGCTGCCCTCCCTCTCCGTCGTCCAGGAGTATGTCCGCGCCTGCGGGGGCGATCCGGAGGAGTGGCAGCTGCGCTGGAAGGAGGCCGGGCAGGAAACGGACCGGGCCCCCGCCGAGGGCGCCGGGGACACGCCCGCCCCCTATCGCGGGCTCGCCCGGTTCGAGCCGGGCGACCGGCACCTGTTCTTCGGCCGGGACCGGGTGGTCGCGGAGGTCGGGGAACTGGTGTGCGAGAACCGGTTCGCGGTGCTGTTCGGTCCCTCCGGCAGCGGCAAGTCGTCCCTGCTGCGGGCCGGGCTGATCCCGCGGCTGCGGGAGGAGATCGCGGCGCGCGGCCATCCCGCCCGCCTGCGGATCCTCACCCCGGGGCCGACGCCCGCCACGACCTACGGCCACCTCCTCGCCCCGGCCGGGGACGAGCCGGAGAGCTGGGTCGTGGTGGACCAGTTCGAGGAGGTCTTCACCCTCTGCCGCGATCCGCGCGAGCGCGCCCGTTTCCTCGACCTGCTGCTCGCCGCCCGCGACCCGGCCGTCCGGCTGCGCGTGCTGGTCGCCGTACGCGCCGACTTCTTCGCCCGCTGCGCCGAGCACCGGGGCCTGGCGGACGCCCTGAGCGGCGCGGCACTGCTGCTCGGCCCGATGAGCGCGGACGAGCTGCGCGAGGCGGTGGTCGGACCCGCCCAGGCGGCCGGGTGTCTCGTGGAGCGGACGCTGACCTCCCGGCTGGTGGACGAGGTGCTGGACGAGCCCGGCGGCCTGCCGATGCTCTCGCACGTCCTCCTGGAGACCTGGCGCCGCCGCAAGGGCCGCATGCTCACCCTCGCCGGATACGAGGCGGCCGGCGGGGTGCGCGGCGCCATCGCGGCGACCGCCGAGGAGGTCTACGGCGGTCTGTCGCCGGGCCAGGCCCGCGCCGCCCGGCATCTGCTGCTGCGGATGGTCGAACCGGGCCAAGGCACCCCCGACACCCGCCGCCCCCTCACCCGCGCCGAACTGGACACATGGGCGGACCCGGACGCGCCAGCCGTGGTGGAGCGGCTGACCGGCGCCCGGCTGCTGACCGCCGACGAGGACGGCGTCCAGCTCGCCCACGAGGCGCTCATCACCTGCTGGCCCCGGCTGCACGACTGGATCGAGGAGGACCGGGAGCGGCTGCGCCACCACCGGATGCTCGCGGACGCGGCCCGTACCTGGGTGGAGCACGACCGCGACCCGGGCGCCCTGTACCGGGGCACGCGCCTGGCCCGCGCCGAGGAACTCTTCCCCGACCACCGCGACGACCCCGCGCTCACCGTGCCCGAGCGGGCCTTCCTCACCGCCGCCCTGGACGCCCGCGAGGCGGAGTACCGGGCTGCCTCCCGTATCGTGCGCAGACACCGGATCCTGACCGTGTCACTGTCCGCCGTCCTGGCCGTGGCCCTAGTGACGACCTTCGCGGTCTGCCGCGCCGCCGACGAGAACCAGCGCCGGCGTACCCAGGACGCGGCCCGCCGGGTCGCCGACGTCGCCGACGCGCTGCGCACCACCGACCCCCGCACCGCGCTGCTGCTCGGCGCGGCCGCCTGGCGCATCGCCGAGCTGCCCGAGAGCCGCCAGGGCCTGCTCGGCTCCCTCGCCCAGCCGGAGACGGACACCTTCACCGACCCCGCGCCCGGCGACGGCCCCCGGCGCGCCCTCGCCCACGGCGGTCGCATCCTGCTCAGTTCCAGCGGGACCACCTGGAGCACCTGGGACGTGACCGCCCACCGCCGCATCGGCACGGGCCGGCTGTCGTCGGGCACCGCCACCGACGTCGGCGCGGACGGCCGGGTGGTCGCCGTAGCCGTCGACGGCGGAATGCGGCTGTGGGACACGGCCACCGGCCGCTGGACCGGCGGCGCCACGCCGTTGCAGAGCGACGACCCGCACTTCTCCGGCGACGGACGCGCGGTGCTGGTCGCCGAGGGGGACCGGGTACGGCTCCGCTCGGTCACGGACGGCCGGGTGCGGTTCGAGACCCGGGCCCCGAACGTGGCCGTGACCGCGCTGAGCGCGGACGGCCGCCGGGCCGCCGTCTGCCCCGCCGGACAGGCCCCGCAGCTGTGGGACACCGCCACCCGCCGCGCCCTGCCCGGCGCCTGGCAGCAGAAACGTGTCTGCGACGCGGACACCGCCCTCCTCGCGCTGGGCGCCGGCCGGCTGGCCGCCACCGACGGCAGCCGAGTGCTCGTCTGGGACACCACGACCGGCAGGCAGATCGCCGATCTGCACGCCTCCACCGCGCAGTACATGTCCTTCAGCCCGGACGGCGCCTTCATCGCGACGGCCGACCGCGGGGAGATCCGGCTGTGGCGGCTCACGTCCGCCGAGGAGCCCGTCCTGCGGCACTCGCTGAACAACCAGTACCTCTACGGTGGCCTGCACTGGGACCCGGACGGCCGCACCCTGCGCTACCTGGAGGGCGGCACCGTCCACACCCTCGACCTGGGGCCGGCCGTCACCTCCGCCTGGAGTCCCGGCGCGCTGGACGACGTCACGCTCAGCCCCGACGGCCGCACCTACGCCACCGCGCAGCGCACCGGCGACCACTACGTGTTCCGCCTGAAGGCGACCGCGGACGACCACGTCCTGCGCACCCTGCCTCCCGTACCCGTACCCGTGCCCGTCTCGGCCGACCCCGCCCTGCCCGTGGTGCCCGGCGACACCCTGCCCCTTCAGGCGTTCAGCCCCGACGGCACCCGGTTCGTCTACGGGGTCTCGGCGCCCGGCCGGGATGCGGTGCACCAGCCGTTCACGGTCTGGGACGTGCCGCGCGCACGGGCCGTGACCTCGCTGGACCTGCCCGGCGGCGCGGTCATCGGCATGGTGCTCGGTCCGCGGGGCCGCACCCTGGTCGCCGCCCGCAACACCGACACGGGCGACGCGGCGGACGAGGTGTGGGACACCGGCCGTAAGCGTCGTACGACCGTGCTCACCGGCGTGACCGCCGGCCACCTGGCCGTCCGCCCGGACGGCTCCCTGCTGGTCGGCGACGGCCGCCTCGCCCGGCTGCCCTCCGGCCGGGCCGCCGCGCACGACCTGGTGCAGGGCGACGAGGTCGGCGCGCTGGCGTTCGCCGCCGACGGCTCCCTGTTCGCGGCCGGCGACCAGACGGGCCGGGTCGCCCTGTGGGACGGACGGCTCGGGCGCCGCCTGGGCATCCTGCGCAACGTCTTCCCCCGCCCCCTCGGCATCGACCCGGAGGGCGTCAGCGCCCTCGCCTTCAGCCCCGACGGCCACACCCTCGCGGTCGCCGGCAACACGGGCGGCCTCCAGCTGTGGGACGTGGCCACCCAGCAGCGCCTGGGCGGCGAACTGACCACACCGGGCGAGGAGATCGACTCGGTGGCCTTCAGCCCCGACGGCACGACCCTGTATGCGGGCAGCGCGCACGTCCCGCTCCAGGGTTACGTCGTCGATCCCGGCCGGGCCCTTGCGCGGGTGTGCGCACGGGCCGGGGGCACGGGACTGACGCGGGAGCAGTGGCGGACGTACGTGCCGGACGCGCCGTACCGTCCGGTCTGCGGACCGGGCGCGTGATCACCGGCCGGTGGGCAGTTTCGCGGTGAGGGACCGGGCCAGCTGGACCGCCTTGTCGTCCGGCACGGCCGTCGGCGCGGTCGAGCCGGGCGCCGCGGTCGCGTAGGTCAGCACCCAGGTCCGGGCGCCCGCGTTCCACACGACGAAGGTGATCTGCTGCTGCTCCTGTGACTGATGGGCGGACTCCCTGAAGGCCTGCCGGCCCAGGCCGCTCACCGGGTCGATCCGCACGTCGCTCATCCCGGCCGGGGCCGGGTTCGCGCGCAGGCCGTGGGCGGCGGACAACTCGGCGTCGTAAGTGCGGGAGGCCGGGGTGAGCGACAGCATCGACCTCCCGTCGGCGCCGGCGTAGCTGCAGACGTCCGGGGCGGCACCCTTGTCGGGGCCGACCTGGGCCGTGAACCGGGCGTCTGTGACGACCCGCTTGGCCACGTCCTCGGTCAGGACGGTGCACAGGCGGGACGGTGGCAGCGTCTTCACCGCACCGGGCGAGGCGGTGCCGGCGACGGGAGCGGTGGAGCCACCGCCGGCCGAGGCCGTGGAGTGGGTGGTGGGGCCGCATGCGGTCAGCAGACCGCATGCGAGCACCGCGACCGAACCGGCGGCGGAACGGGAGAGACGACGCACCATCATGGGATCAATTCCTGTTTCATCGGGTTGGTTCGGTAGCCGGCGGGGTCACCAGACGTGGTAGGTCCCGTAGTCGCTGACGGCCACGTTGGTCGTCCAGCGACCCCACCGCTCGTTCGGGGACCAGACGTACTCGTGCGGCCTGGCCTTGATGTCGGTCGTGGTCGGCAGGCAGGACTTGCCGGTGGAGTGGTAGACGCCGACGTAGACGCCCTGCGTCCAGCGGCGCTCCACGACCTGGATCGGCGCGGCCTTCTGCCCCGGCTTCATGGTGATCTGCCAGGTGAACGAGGTGGTGGTGGAGCCGTTGCGCTCGTACCCGGCGGTGAGTGCGGCGAGCTCGCTCACCGCCTTGCTGAACGCGCTCGGGACCTTGACGTTGAGGCCGACCGACCACTTCCAGCCCGTCGTCTTCGACTTCGACCACGCGTAGGTGCAGCTGGGAACGTTCCAGGGGCACTGGTACGTGAGGTGGTTCAGGTCACCCCGCCACACCCAGTCCTGCCAGGTGTTGCGCGCCTGCTGCACGGTCACCGACCGCGTCTGGTGCTGGGTCGACCAGTTGCCGGCGATATCGGCGTTCGCGGGGGTGGACGAATTCCCCAGGCATTCCTGGCTGCTCGCCGAGGCGACGCCGGGGGAGGCCATCACCACCATCGGGGCCAGCGCCAGTGTCAGCCCCGCCATCCACGCGCGCTTCGTCGAGCTCATCTTCTTCAGCCTCGTCAGCTTCATGAACGTTCTCCTGGTTGTGCGCCGGCAGCATGTGCCCGGCGTCTGACACCGAGATTGGCCACCGAGGAGTTGTTCGGACACCCGTCCCCCGGGGCCGATCAATTGCCCGGCCCGCATCCGCGGCATCATTCATCCGCCCGTCGCTGTGCCGTCGCACACCCGTCGGTGGGGTTCACCTCGGAGGCGCGGAAACGTAACAGCACACTCGTTCGAGTGGATGGCTCCAGGTTCGATGTCCGCGCTTCCCGTCTACGCTGAGAGGGTCGCGCTGAGCGAGGGAGGTCTGTCATGGCGACGGCTGAGGCGGAGCCGATCATCATGCCCGGGTACCAGGGCGAGGCCATTCACGGCCCGTACGACGATCCCGACGGCGACAGTGACGCCGACGGCGGCGAGCCCACCTACGAGGGGGCGAGCGTGGAACAGGTCTTCGAGCTCTTCAGTGCGACGGCTCCCAGGGGCTGGCGCGTGGAGTTGATCGAGGGGGAGATCTGCGTGACGCCACCGGCCAACGGGGAGCACGAGGAGATTGTGTCGGAGGTCATCGACCAGGTGGCGGAGCGGCGCCATGATCGATCGTTGCGCAACTACACCGGCATTGGCCTCAACGTCCCCGGCTCATCCGACACCGGTCACGTCGAGCCCGATCTGGTGATCGCGGCGAAGGGTACTTTCGACGACCACGAGGAGTGGCACGACCCGGCCGGCGTGCTCCTCGTCGCCGAGGTCACCTCCAAGAGCACCGGCGACCGCGACCGCCACAAGAAGATCCACGGCTACGCCCGCGCCGGCATCCCCGTCTACCTCCTCATCGACCGCGAGGAGGCCGAGGTCATCGTCTACTCCGAGCCCTCAGGCGACGACTACGCCAAGTCACCCAAGTACAAGCTCGGCCAGACCGTCCCGCTGCCCGCTCCCCTGGGCTTCGACCTGGACACCGCCGAGTTCTGAGCCCGGGTTCTGAGCCCGGTTTTTTTCACGGGCGTGCGGGTGCCGCTGCCGCCTGTTGTGTACCGCTCCGGCCGGACGGGGCCGGGTCCGCGTGGGCCGGGACCGCGTTCGCCGCTGTGACCAGTGCCGCCACGGCCAGCACTGCCGCGGCGACGCTCCGGGCATACCTGGTGGTGGGACGTCCGTAGGGGGTGGGCGTACGTCCTTGCACGGCGACCTCGCAACACGACAACGACGAACACAACAGCAACGTATTAAGCACGCTTAATCCGCCGTTTAACCTAGGGCTGCCAGGGTCGAACGGCAAGGGGTGCCAGGGGAGTTGGGGGGAAACGGCGGATGCGGGAACGGGACGATCCGACGATCATCGGGCGGCGCGTGCAGCAACTGCGCACCGAACGCGGACTGACCCAGCGGCAGTTGGCCGAGCCCGCCTACACGCCCGCGTACATCTCCACCCTGGAGGCGGGCCGGGTGCGGGCCTCCGACGAGGCGCTGCGGCACATCGCCGGCCGGCTCGGCGTGGCCTACGAGGAACTGGCCGTCGGCCGCCCCGCCCACCTCGCCACCGACCTGCGCCTGCGGCTCACCGAGGCCCAGCGGGTGCTCGCCGACGGCAGAGCCGAGGAGGCCGCCGTACAGTACGCGTCGCTGCTCGCGGAGGCCGAGGCGCACGGGCTGGGCCACGAGCGGACGACCGCGCTGCTGGGCCTGGGTGAATGCGCCCTGGAGACAGGGGAGTTGGAGGAGGCGCGGGAGTTCTTCGAGCGGGCCGAGCGCGGCCTGGCCGACGAGTCGCTGCCGGTGCGGGTGCCGGCCGTCCGCGGCCGCGCGGTCTCGCACTACCTGGCCGGTGAACTCCGTTACGCCGTCTACCTGCTGGAGTCCACCCTCGACGAGCTGAACCGCGGCGGACTGCACGACCCCGACGCCCTGCTGCTGCTCTACGCCAGCGTCATCGGCCCGTACATGGACATGGGCGCGCACGCCCGCGCCGCCCAGGCCGCCGAGTTCGCCCTCGCGCTCGCCCCGCAGGCCGGTGACCAGGCGCTGATCGCCCGGATGCACCGCTCGGTCGCCCGTACCCTGCTCGCCGAGGGCCGCCTCGCCGAGGCCGATGCCTCCCTGGCGAAGGCGGCCGATCTGTACCGCCGCCTCCGGCTGCGCACCGAGCTGGCCAACTGCCACTGGATGCGCGGCTACGTCTGCGCCCAGAACGGCGAACTGGAGCGCGCGGAGGCGGAGTTGCGCCAGGCGCACACGATGCTCTCGGAGACCCGGGCGGCCCTGTACCGCAGCCAGGCGGCGGTGGAACTGGCGGACGTCCTGCACCGCCGGGGCAAGTCGGAGGAGGCCGCGATCCTGCTCCAGGAGGTCCTCGGCGACTTCTCCTCCGAACGTGGCGCGGTGCACTCCGCCGCGGCCCACCGTCTCCTCGGCATCATCGCCGAGGATGCCCGCGACACCGAGGCCGCCGAGGAGCACTACGTCCGCGCCCTCAGCCTCCTGGAACGCGCGGGCGCGGCCGGCGACCTGGCCGACCTGTGCCGCCTCCTGGGCGACCTGCTCCGCCGCACGGGCCGCACCGAGGCGGCCCTGGACGCCTACCGCACCGGCCTCGGCCACCGTACGGCTCCGGGCACGACGACCCTGGGCCCGGCACCGGCGCAGCCGCCGTTGTGAGGAGAGCGGGAAAAGGGTGGAGGGATGATCACCGAGCTGATAGCTTTCAGCCGTCCGTGACGCGACCGAGGAGGTGAGACCCATGAACGCTGTATCGATGTGGGTGCTCCCCCTTCCCGTCACGGCCGGGCGAACGACATAGGTGTCGCCGGGAGCGCCTCGCCAACAAGGCACTCCCGAAAGGCAACACCATGCACTCTCTGCACTCCCGGCACTCTCTGCAGTTCACCGCCGAGTCGTCGTCGAACGGCATGACCGAGCGTGACTTCACCGTGGGCGACGTCCCCGGAGTCCTCTGGTCGCCGGCCTCCGGCGCCGGTCGCGCACCCCTCGTCCTGATGGGACACGGCGGCGGCAACCACAAGAAGCATCCGGCGATGTCGGGCCGGGCCCAGCTCCTCGTGACGGGCTGCGGCTTCCACGTCGCCGTCCTCGACGCGCCCGGTCACGGCGACCGGCCGCGCACGGCGCACGACGAGGAAGAGATCGCCGAGCTGTACCGGGCGCGGGCGGCGGGCGAGCCGGAAGGCCCGATCGTCGTCCGCTACAACGCCCACCTGGCCGAGCAGGCCGTACCCGAGTGGCAGGCGGCCCTGGACGCCCTCCAGGAGCTCCCGGAGATCGGCACCGACGGGCCGGTCGGCTTCTGGGGCATCAACATGGGTACCGCGATCGGGGTGCCGCTGGTGGCGGTCGAACCCAGGATCACGGCCGCGGTCTTCGGCCTGCACTGGCCCGACGTCCTGGCCGAGCAGGCCGAGCGGATCACCATCCCGATCGAGTTCGACATGCAGTGGGACGACGAGCACATCCCGCGCGAGGCCGGCCTCGCGCTGTTCGACGCCTTCGCCTCGAAGGAGAAGACCCTGCACGTCAACACGGGCAAGCACAAGGAACTGCCCCGGTTCGAGGCCGACAGCGCGGTCCGCTTCTTCGCCCGCCACTTCGGCGGAGCGGCCACCTCGCCGGCCTGAGCCGGGCTCGACCTGGTCGTCCGCCGAGCGCCTCGCTGAAGCGAAGCCGGAACTCCGACGGCCAGGGTCAGACCTGCGCCCTGCCCTGCCTCCGCACATCCGCCAGCCGCAGCGCCCCCACCTGGACGGCGGCCTGGGTCGCGTCGTTCGGTACGTTCCCCAGGCCGGCGTTGGTGAAGGCGAAGGCGTCCTGGCCGACGCGGACGGCGGCCAGGTCCAGGGTGAGGAGGTGGTCCCGGCCGTCGGACGTCGTGGTGGCGATGGTGATGTGCAGGCCCTGGCGGGCGTCACCGACATTCGGCAGGGGGGCCTCGTTGACCCGGACGTCCTCCACCAGGCCGTTGTCGGTCTTGGCCGTGAAGCGGGCGCACTGCACCGGCAGCGTCTTCAGCCAGGCGAGGTCCGCGTCGACGTCGGCGGGGCGGCGGGCGCCGATCTGGTAGCGGAACTGGGCGTCGGTGTCGGCGTCGTCCAGGCTGATCGTGGCGCGGGGAGGGCCGCCGAGGAGGGCGTCGGTGTAGAGCGTCTCCATCAGGCGCCCGCACTCCGCCGCCGTGCTGGTCGCCTTCAGCATGCCGTCCCGCCAGGTGGCCGCCCCGCGGGTCGCCGTCCAGGGGGCGCCGAGGTCCGTCTGGGTGAGGAGGGCGGCCTGCGCCTGCTCGTCGGTGAGCGTGGCACCGTTCGCCCGGCCGGAGGCCCGCGGTATCGGGGTCGGCTTGTCGATCGTGGGGAGGGGCTGCGGCGCGGTCGCCGGGTGCTTCAGGCCGAGGGCCGCGCAGCCGCCCATCGCGATGAGACCGAGGGCTATGAGGGTCAGCTGGAGCCGGCGGCGGGAGCGTATCGCGTCGATCAGCGAGGTCAGTGCGGCCAGCGAGGTCTTCGACGGCATCGGGGTCTTCGACGGCATCGGGCTGCCTCCTGGACTGCGGGTCGACTGCGGGCCGGTGCGGTGGGTGCCTGTTCTCACGGGATCACCGCCCCGCCCGCCTCACCAGCGCTCCGGGCCGTACGGGTGAGGGGCCGGGTGAGGGGCTCGGGGAAAATGCGTCGCCCCGCGGCTGAGGGGGTTGCTACGGTCGCCGTATGCAGCGCGCCCAGCAGTGCCCTCGTAGCACGACGACGCCGGAGACCGTCCCGGCGCGCTGACACCTGACCAGCATCGAAGCCCTGGGGCGAGTGCCCCGGGGCTTCGGCGTTCCCGCGTCCCGGTGCCTCGCCCCCTCGCCCCCTTCGCGAGAGGAACCCACCGTGAACGACTCGATCCTCGAGCTTCCCGACCACCGCCGCCTCGGCCGCGAGCTCGGTCTGTTCGACACCGACCCGCTGATGGGGGCCGGGCTGCCGTACTGGCTGCCGGACGGCGCGGTCCTCCGGCACACCCTGGAGGAGTACATCCGCGAGGCCGAACGCCGGGCCGGGTACCGGCACGTGTACTCGCCCGCGCTCGGCAAGCGGGAGCTCTACGAGATCTCCGGGCACTGGGGGCATTACCGGGACGACATGTATCCGGCCATGCGGCTCGGGGCGGAGGAATCGGAAGAGATCGTGCTGCGGCCCAGTCTCTGCCCCCATCACGCCCTGATCTATCGCTCCCGCTCCCACAGTTACCGTGAACTGCCGCTCCGTATCGCCGAGTTGGGAAGCATGTACCGCGCCGAACTGTCCGGTGTCCTCGGCGGGCTGACCCGTGTCCGCGCCATCCAGCTCAACGACGCCCACATCTTCTGCACCCTGGAGCAGGCGGTGCAGGAGGCGCGGGGCGCGCTGGAGCTGATCGCCCGTGCCTACGCCGACCTCGGCATCGAGGCCGTACGGCACCGGCTGTCGCTGCCCGGGGAGGGCGGCAAGTACGTCGCCGACCCGGAACTGTGGCGGCGGGCGACCGCGCTGCTGCGGGAGGTGCTGGAGGAGTCCGGCATCGACTACGAGGAGGCGGAGGGCGAGGCGGCCTTCTACGGGCCCAAGATCGACGTACAGATCGCGGATCCGGCCGGTCGCGAGTCCACCCTGTCCACCGTGCAGATCGACTTCCACCAGCCGGCCCGCTTCGATCTGCACTACATCGGTGCCGACGGCGCGAAACACCGGCCGGTGATGGTGCACCGCAGCATCATCGGCAGCGTCGAGCGGGCCGTCGCCCATCTCATCGAGGCCCACCGGGGCGCCTTCCCGGCCTGGCTGGCGCCGGTGCAGGTGGTCGTTCTGCCGGTGAGCGAGGAGCAGGTCGAGCAGGCGGCGGCCGTCGTCCGCGAAGCCGTGGAGCGGGGCCTGCGGGCCGAGCTCGCCGGGCCCGAGGACGGCTCCCTGGGCGCCCGGATCCGGGCCGCGCGGCTGGTGCCGTACCAGGTGGTCATCGGTGCCCGGGAGGCGGCGGAGGGCCGGGCCGCCGTACGGCTGCGGGACGGCCGGCGGCCCGGGGAGCTGCCGGTGCCGGAGCTGCTGCGCCGGATCGCGGACCGGGTCGCCCGACGCGGAATCGCTCTGTGGGACCGACCGGTGTGATCTAGGGTCGATTCGACGGAAGGAGTCCGCTGTGACCGGTCAGCCCATTCCCGTGATCATCGACTGCGACACGGGTGTCGACGACGCCCTCGCCCTGCTCTTCGCCGTACGCCACCCCGGGATCGACCTGCGCGCGGTGACCTGCGTGGCCGGGAACACGGACGTCGACGGCGTGGTCCGCAACACCCTGACCGTGCTGGAGCAGGCGGGCGCCCCCGACATCCCGGTGGGCCGGGGCGCCGCCCGCCCGCTGATCGAGCCGGCCCGCTCGGCCCAGCATGTGCACGGCGCCGACGGCATGGGCGACCTGGGCCTGCCCGCGCCGAAGCGGACGGCGTCCGAGCTGGACGCCGTAGCCCTGCTGCGCCGCGAGATCCTCGCCTCCCCGCGCCCGGTCACGCTCATCCCGACCGCGCCCCTGACGAACATCGCCCTGCTCCTGCGCACCCACCCGGAGGTGACCCGCAACATCGAGCGGATCGTCTTCATGGGCGGGGCCGTGGGCAGCGGGAACGCCACGCCGGTCGCCGAGTTCAACGTCTGGCACGACCCGGAGGCGGCGGCGATCCTGCTCACGGCCGGGGTGCCGATCACGATGTACGGGCTCGACGTCTTCATGCAGGTCGTCGTGGACACCCCGGACGTGCACCGGCTGCGCGCGAGCGCCGACCCCGGCACCCGGCTGGCCGGCGACCTCCTCGCGCACCGGCCGACCGCGATCGGTGAGGAGCCGGAGGCGGAGGAGGCGGGCGGGCTCGGCGACGCGGGCGCGGTGTGCGCGGTGGCCGACCCCGGCGGCCTCACCACCCGCCTGCTGCCGGTCGAGGTCTCCCTGGACGCCGGCCCGACCCGCGGCCAGACGGTGGTCGACCGCCGGCCCCGCGCCGGCGAGTACGAGATCCACGAGGGCAGTCGCGAACGGGCCCTGGTGGACGTGGCGTTGGAGGTGGACGTGGAGCGGTACGTGAAGCTGTACCTGGAGACGGTGGAGGCGGCCTCCCGGACGCCGTCCTCCTAGACGGCCTTGCGGGGCCTGCCTCGCCGCGGGGCGGGGGGACGCCAGGCATCCACGTCCGCAGCGGACAGGCCCATCCGGGAGAGGTTTTCGTCGTACGCGCGTCGAAGCGAGTCCCCCATGGGTTCTGTGACCCAAGGGAGCAGTTCCGCGAGTGCTCCGAACAACGGCATGGAAGACTCCGGGCGCTGTGCATGGGCGTGGTGCTCGGCTTCGAGGAGGCCGAGTACCACGGTGGCTCGCTCACCGGCGGTCCAGCCCGCCCAACCGATCGGCGTGGACAGGGACAAGGGTGAGGCCGATGACGGGAACGAAACGAAACGCTCGCCCGGTACGTCGAATTTGCCCCTGTGCCTCCAGTACGAGGGTCTGAGGAAGTCGGTAGACGCGTATCGCGGCGGGACCGGGATCGAGTGGCCCCGTTCGGCGTGCACAAGCCTCGCTTGGTCCTCGCGGCGTTGAGCCTCCCACACGCCTTGCCAGACACGTCGCTTGGCGAGGCCTGAGGGCTTGTACCGGAGGGACGCAGCCTGGGGTACGTGCTCGTCGGCGAGCAACTCCATCAGCACGTCGGCCATGGACCTGGAAGGGGCGTAGGCCGCCGCCAGCGTGGTGAAGTCGGCATTGCGGCTCAGCATCGCGACCAATTCGCGTACCGTCCGGAGTACGGGCCACCGGCTCCCCTCCGGGGATGTCTCGTACCACAGATGAGGTGCCTCACAGTGGTCGAGCAGGCGTTGCCGGAGCAGGGAGGCGATCCTGAGTTCCCATGGTTCGGCGACCCAGCGGCGCTTGTACTCGGGCTGTTCCAGTACGGCCAGCGAGATGTTCTTCTCGATGGCGTTCATCCGGCGTTGCACCACGTCCCGGTACGCCGACGGCCAGTGCCGGGGGAGTTCGGTCACCGGCATTGCCGCGTGGCGTGCGAACCATCGCGTGTCCGCCTCGCCTCCTGCGACGCGGCGGGCAAGCAGGATCTCGAAGGACCGCTCCCCCACGTCAAGGGCGGGTATGTCATCCAGGGGGACCGTCAGTTCCTCATGGTCGGGCAGCAGACCGTAGTGGGCGTACGCCGTCCAGTCGAGCTCCTCCTGAATGGCGATCATCCGCGATCTGAGGGACTGCCAGCGGTCATGGGCGGAGTCGAGGAGCGCGGAGGTGATCTGGGTGTCCGGGTCGGCGAGCTCGTGCAGGACGCGCTGTGACTCGGCCGCCAGGCGGTCCAGCTCGCTGGCCTCGGCGAGGGGGAACTCGGTGGGAAGCGGAAGGTCGAGGAGCCGTGTCGAGGTGAACTCGTAGATCTTCGCCCAGGCCTCCCCATCTGCCTCGGCGCCCCGCAGCTGATCCACGCGCGACTGCCCCTTGCTCTGGCTCATCTGCTTGAGCCAGAAACTCGCGGCTGAGCTGTTAAGGGCACCCAGGAGGCCGAGGTGGGATTCTGCCGAGGCACTTTTCGGCAGCTTGATCACTGGTGCCGAGTTCAGAGGGACTGCAGAATCCCGGAGCAGGCTGAAGTGCGGGTGGGTGGCCACCCAGGGAAACACGAGGGACCACGGATGCGCGTCCCCGGTGGACGCGATGTGGTGCCAGTCGTACCAGGGCGAGGTCTTCTTCGCGCCCTTCCGCTTCGACAGCACGGTCCGGTACGGCCACAGACGCCGGTGGTGTCCCGGAAACTGTCGTAGATCGACGATGGGTTCGAAGCGATGGTCCGTACGGGGAAAGAATGCCATGGACTCTGGGATCGCCGACCAATCCCGTACTTCGGAGCCGGTCAGCACGGGCACGGTGGCGGACTCCTCGGCTCCGTACCGCCGGAAGGTACGGGCGGTGGCGCAGAAGAGGTCGTCGGAACCAGTGTTGGCGGCGTACCCGATGCGTACGACGTGGTCGCCCAGCCGTTCGCCCCTCTCCATCCGGTGCAGCACCTCGCGTGCCCCTGATGGCGTGAGGCTCCAGGGGAAGACGCTCAGTTGCTCGCGGTCCTCAAGGTAGGACTCCGCCCACTGGTTCGCTGACCCGGCTGTGAAGGCCAGGTCCCGAAGCGACCGCCAGACGAGTCCGTCCTCGGGCCGCTCCGGTAGCGCGGGTTCGCCTCGACGGCCCACGACCAGGTGGACGGGCGAACCGGGATCCGGCACCCGGCCCAGGCCCACGAGGACCGCGGTCGGGGTTCCGTGACCGGGGATGTACGCCCCGGACATGTCGATGACGTGGGTGATCTCCACTCTGGACAGGACGCGTTCGACGAGGTTCCGTCCGAACTCGCGCTTCATGAAGGCGTTGGAGGTCAGGAGACCGACGCGGCCCGCTGGTTCGTCCGCCCGTACGAGTTCGAAAGCGAGCTCCGTGAAAGGGACTGGCAGCGCGTAGGCTCCGGTGCAGCTCTCGTAGAGGTCGCGGTACGTCGCGGCAAGAGCCTTGTCCGCGACGGAGACGTAGGGCGGATTGGTGGACACCACGTCGTAGGACGCGGGGTGCAGTAGCCCGTGCCGTGCGCTGTACTCGTCGAATTCGGAGGGGACCGACTGTCCGGCGGGCGCCGGACCCGGGCGGGCGGAGCGGCCGTACAGAAGGGCGTCGCCGGTCGCGACGACCAGCGGCAGGTCGGGGACCTCGTCGAGTCGCCGCGCCCCCGTGCTGTTCATGGCGGCCATCAACAGACGGAACCTGGTCGTGCTCACGGCACACGGGTCGATGTCACAGCCGTGGACCGATCGCAGGGCGCGTGCCGCCCGCTGCCACGGGCTCATTTCCGGCCTGATCTCGGACCAACGTCGGAACAGCCGCTCGTAGGCGTCGAGCAGGAATGCGCCCGAGCCGCACGCCGGGTCGAGCAATCGGAGGGCCGAGAGGCCTTCTGCGTCGGATGCGCGTTCGGCCAGAGCCGGTTCCAGCACAAGGTCGTGGATGAGATCGACGACGAACGCAGGGGTGCGGACCTGGCCGTACGACCTGCGCGCCCGCTCATTGAGCGCGGAGTGGAGATCGGCCAGGAACTCCGTGGAGCGTGAGGCGTCGGTGAAGTCATGCAGCAGAGCCCCGTCAGAGGTCCGACGGCGCCAGAAGGAGAGCAGCTCTTGGCAGGCGTCATCACTGAGGGTCATGTGCCACAGGGGATGACTGGCCGGGCTGAACACCGTCGCCGCGACGGGATGCGCGCGGAGCCGATCGACGGCGTGGACCACGAGGTCACTGGTGACCGCCCGGGAGCGGGCGAAGGAAACGTCCAGCAGTTCGTTGTCCTCGCAGAACCGGATCAGCACGGTCGCGAGCACCCATGCGCTTGCCACCTGGGAGACCCAGGCGTCCCGCCAGACCTCCCACGTCGCCGATGCCAGTCCGACGAGCCTGGCGGTCTCGTACTCGTCGCGCAGCTTCTGATCGGCCGGGTCGGCGGGCAGGCGCGTGCGCAGGTCCGCCTCGATTCGGGCGGTGAGTCGCAGCAGGTCGCCGGCCAGGTCGTTCTCGGCGGGCATGTGCCCCTTCCCAGTCGCTCGGCGTGTTCCGAGACGACTTTATCATTGGGAGAGTCATAAAACTTGGAGAGTGTTGTGATGCTGGGCTACGCTCCCGTCCCTGACGGTGACCGGTCGCGACGGCCGGCCGTCCTCCAGGGAGGGTGAGGGTCCATGGGTGGGGAAAGCGGGGGGCTCAAGCTGGTATGGGTGGCGGTCGTGTTGCTCGGTGCGGCCGTCGTCGCCGGCGTGGTGGCTTGTGTTTTCTGGGTGGCACAGAGCGGGCGCTCCACCGGAGATCGAGTGACGCGAGCGCTCGCTGCGGGCGGAACGGCCTTCCTCGGGGTGGCCACACTCGGCCTTGCGATCGGTGGCTTCCTGCATGGTTGATCACGGAGCGAGCGGCGTGACTGTTAGGGGTATAGTACTTAGGGGTGTACTTCTAAAGGTAGGGGAACTCCGCCGTGCGACCTGACACCAGACCGGAGAAGCCGACTCGCGTCTTCGATCGTGGCGGTGAGTGGGACGCGCTCGCCGCCTTCGTGAACCGGCCCTTGCCGCACGCCATGCTCGGCATCGTCAGCGGCAGGCGGCGCATGGGGAAGACCTATCTCCTGCGAGCCCTCGTCGAGCAGTGCGGTGGCTTCTATTTCGGGGCCACCGCCGGGACGGAGGCGGAATCCCTTCGTCAGTTCAGTGCCGCTCTTGCCGAGTACAGCGGTTCGCCCGTGGCGTTCTCCTTCCACACCTGGGACGACGCGATCTCCTATCTCTTCGGCCTGGCCTCGCCCGAGAACGGGACGACGGGCGGGACGCGACCGGAGCGCCCCTTCCTCGTCGTCATCGACGAGTTTCCGTATCTGGTCAAGGTGGCCCCGGAACTGCCCTCGCTCATTCAGCGTCTGATCGACCGCTTCCAGGTTGAGGAGAGCCGCATGCGGCTCCTTCTGTGCGGTTCGGCGATGTCCGTCATGGGCGGGCTGCTGGCCAGTACTGCTCCCCTGCGCGGCCGGGCTCAGCTCGAACTCGTCGTACGCCCCTTCGGGTATCGGGCTGCGGCGGATTTCTGGAGTGTCGCCGATACGCCGGCGCTCGCCGCTCGGCTGCACGCCGTAGTCGGAGGCACCCCCGCGTACCGTCGCCAGTTCCTGGCGGATGACATCCCCGCAGGTATGCACGACTTCGACGACTGGGTGTGCCGTACGGTCCTGTCGCCGTTCAGCCCTCTCTTCCGGGAGGCGCGATACCTGCTCGCCGAGGAGGCCGACATCCGTGACACCGCGCTCTACCACTCGGTGCTCGCGGCTGTGGCGCAGGGCAACAGGACCCGCGGTGGTATCGCCGGCTACATCGGCCGTAAGTCCGTCGACATCTCGCACCCGCTGAACGTCCTGGAAGACAGCCACTTGCTGGCACGGGAGCCGGACATCTTCCGGGCCGGAAAGTCGCAGTACCGCATCACGGAGCCGCTGATCAACTTCTATGAGGCCGTCATGCGTCCGGCCTGGGCGCGACTGGAAAGCGGCCAGGCCGCGGAGGTGTGGGCCAGATCGGCGGAGCGCTTCGCGGCGCAGGTGGCCGGACCGCACTTCGAGGCTGTGTGCCGCGAGTACGTGCTCGGACCAGGGCGCTCCTTGCTCAGCACATCACTCGGCGAGGTCGGCGGCGGGGTGGTCACCGACCCGAAGGAGCGTCGGCAGATTCAGATCGACGTGGCCGTGGTCGAACCCGGATCCGGCTCGCGTAGGCCTGCGGTCACCGTGCTCGGCGAGGCGAAGTGGGGCACCGTGATGGGGATGAGTCACCTGGAGCGGCTGATGCGGGCCAGGGACCTCCTTGCCGGGCGAGGCATGGACACGACGCGGTGCGGACTGGCGTGCTTCAGCGCCGCCGGCTTCAGCGACGCCCTCAGGGCCGAAGCCGAGCGAGGCGGAGTGCTGTTGATCGGGCTCGACGAGCTCTACGGCCGTGCGATGCCGGCCATGGTTCTGCCCTAGGCGCCCTGGTCGGGCCGGAGGTTCGCTCTCCTGGCCGGATGGACAGATTCTTCACGGTGTCCTTCCCCAGGGAGTCCGTATGGCAGACCTCTCCTCCAGGAGCCCGGACTGGTGGCGGCAGGCCGTCGTCTACCAGGTCTACCCCCGCAGTTTCGCCGACGCCGACGGTGACGGCCTCGGCGATCTGCGGGGCATCACCGAGCGGCTGGACCACCTCGCCGCACTCGGTGTCGACGCGCTGTGGCTGAGCCCCTTCTACCTCTCCGAACTCGCCGACGGCGGCTACGACATCGCCGACCACCGGGACGTCGACCCCCGCCTCGGCACGCTGGACGACTTCGACGCCCTCGTGACCGAGGCGCACCGGCTCGGTCTGAAGGTCGTCGTCGACATCGTCCCGAACCACACCTCGCATCTGCATCCCTGGTTCCAGGAGGCGCTGCGGGCGGAGCCCGGCTCGGCCGCCCGTGACCGTTACGTCTTCCGCTCCGGCCGGGGCGCGCACGGTGAACTCCCGCCCACGGACTGGCAGTCCGTGTTCGGCGGCAGCGCCTGGCGGCGGACGCCCGACGGCGCGTGGTACCTGCACCTGTTCGCCCCCGAGCAGCCCGACC
The DNA here is from genome assembly GCF_027625935.1 of Streptomyces camelliae. Taxonomy (NCBI): domain Bacteria; kingdom Bacillati; phylum Actinomycetota; class Actinomycetes; order Kitasatosporales; family Streptomycetaceae; genus Streptomyces; species Streptomyces camelliae. Next base: position 4,471,110 of record NZ_CP115300.1, on the reverse strand, counting down.
TGAACTGGGACAACGAGGAGGTCCGCGCCGACTTCCGCACCACCCTGCGCTTCTGGTCCGACCGGGGCGTCGACGGCTTCCGTGTCGACGTCGCCCACGGCCTCGCCAAGGACCTCGCCGAACCGCTGCGGGACATCGGGGACATCGGCGCGACCGGTGAGGAGTCCCTGCTGCGGGTCGCGCCGGGCAGCCACCCGTACTGGGACCGTGACGAGGTCCACGAGATCTACCGCGACTGGCGCACCCTCTTCGACACGTACGCCCCGCCGCGCACCGCCGTCGCCGAGGCCTGGGTCCCGGGTGCCCGCAGGGCGCGGTACGCCCGCCCGGACGAACTGGGCCAGGCCTTCAACTTCGAGTATCTGGAGGCAGGCTGGGACGCGGACGAGCTGCGTGAGCTGATCACCGCGGCCCTGCTCGGCGCCCGGTCCGCCGGTGCCTCCGCCACCTGGGTGCTGTCCAACCACGACGTCGTCCGCCATGCCTCCCGCCTGATGCTCCCGCCCGGCACGGACCCGGGGGCCTGGCTGCTGTCCGACGGCACCGAACCCGCCCTCGACCCCGCCGCCGGGTTGCGCCGGGCCCGCGCGGCGACCCTGCTGATGCTGGCCCTGCCCGGTTCGGCGTACCTCTACCAGGGCGAGGAACTGGGCCTGCCCGAGGTCGCCGACCTGCCCGCCGGCGCCCTCCAGGACCCCATCTGGGAGCAGACCGGCCACACCCGCAAGGGCCGCGACGGATGCCGGGTCCCGCTGCCGTGGACGACGACCGGACCGTCGTACGGCTTCGGCGCCGGCCCCGGCTGGCTCCCGCAGCCGCCGTCCTTCGCGTGGTACGCCGTCGAGGCACAGGCGGGGACCGAGGGCTCGACGCTGGAGCTCTACCGCATGGCCCTGCGGCTACGGCGCAAGCTGCTGGAGGGGGAGGAGTTGAGGTGGTCCGCCGACAGCGGGGCCGCGGTGCTGGACTTCAGCCGGTCCCCGGGCTGGCGCTGCATCACCAACCTCGGCGCAGGCCCCGTACCGCTGCCCCCGGGCGAGGTGCTGCTGTCCAGTGTCCCGCTGTCCGGCGGTGGGCTGCTGCCCCCGGACACCACGATCTGGCTGGCATGAGTTCCTAGCCCGCCGTCGGCGCGGGACTCACTCCCGGAGAGGCTCCCGCGCCGGCCCCGCCGCCCGCGATCCCGTTGATGTCCACGGGAGTCGACGTGGCGTTCGGCGGCGGGGTCAGGACCACCTCGGGCTGGCCTGCCGGGGGCGGGGGCGGGGTCAGGTCGGAGTTGGGGAGCTTCGGTGGGGTCGTCTGCTGGAAGATCGTCTGGTCGAAGTCGACGAAACCGGTCTTCTCCATCACCGTGATGTGGTCGAGCACGGTGTTGTTGGCCTGGTCGGCGAGGGCCCGGACCAGTGTGTTCTTCGTCGTGGACCGGATCTTCGCGATGGTGTTGAAGATCGAACCGTGCGTCATCCGCAGGATGTTGGCGAAGTCGCTGTCGAACTTCTTCCCGCTGTCCGCCTGCAGCTGCCTGACGAAGCCCTCCTGTTGCGGGCTCGCGATGTTGGGCAGCGTGATGTTGAGCATCGGGGCGATCTTGCGGCACGTGGTGTCCAGCGCCGCGTGCCCGTCGACCAGATGCTGGCTGGCCGTCTTGACCGCCGGTGTGGTGCCCTTCTGGAGCCCCATCTGGCCGACCGGGTACTCCCACAGGCCGGCCGCCCGCACCTTCACCACGAAGTCCCGGTCCTGTTCGGTGAGCGGTCCCCACTGGGTGTTGGCGATGACGCGGTCCTGGGCGGTGGCGACCTTGCTCAGACCGAGCATGCCCGGGTAGGCCAGCGCCGCGAGGGTCACGGCCATGGCACCGCCCACGAAGAGAGTTCCCGTCGCGTTCCGCGAAAAGCGCACCATGCCTCCTGCCCGGTCGGGGAGCCGCCCACCGACGGCGCGGGGCGGTTCGTACACACAGCAGTACGGATGCGGAAGCCGTTCGTCTCTGCGCAACAGGTAAAGAAGAGTTGACCAACTCCCGGGAGACGTTGACCTTTTGCTGGGAGAGGGGAGGGGAAACGCTGCCATAGATTCGCCGCATGCCCCCACAACTGCCCCCACAGCCGTCCCCCAGGATGCCCGCCGCACTGCCCGTCCTGCCCTACCGCAAGCCCACCAAGGGCCGCGACTACTGGGTCTTCGACGACGCCCTGCCCGACGTCGACGCCGTACGGGAGCGGTGCCTGGCGAAGGACGACTGGGTGCAGGGGTATCCGTACACGTCCGAGACCTGGCCGGGGCTGCGGGCCATGCCCGGACTGGAGCCGGGTGAACTCGCCGTGATCGAGCGGCTGGTGAAGCGGGCGACCGGGGCGAAGGAGCTGTGGGTGCAGCAGGCGCCCGGCGGTGGGACCCTGAACCACAACTGCGTCCAGGTGGTCGGCGAGGGCGAGAGCGAGCCCCGCCCGCACACGGACTCCCGCGCGCTGTGCCGGTACGCGGCCGTGCTCTATCTCAACCCCGGTGTGCCCAAGGACTGCGGCACCGCCTTCTACCGCCAGTCCCTGCCCGGCGGCCGGCTCGGCGGCAACATCGTCCAGGCCCCGCACAACAACCTCGTCGAGGCCCTGGGCACGCGCTTCGTCCCGGGCGACCACTTCGAGGAGGACGTCCGCGTCCCGCACAAGTACAACCGCCTGCTCCTCTACAACGCCAACCTCGTGCACAGCGCGACGGGTTACTTCGGCAGCACCCTGGAGGAGAAGCGCATGACGGCGGTCTTCTTCTGGATGGCGTGAGCGCCGTACGGGCCATGGCGTGAGCGCCGTACGGGCGCTGTGCCCGTCAGGCCGCCGGGCCGGGTGGCAGCTGGACCGTCATGATCAGGTGGCAGGTCTCGGTGCCGGTGCCGCGGTAGGTGTGCGGGGTGTCGGCGTCGAAGGTGGCGGTCTGGCCGGCTTCCAGGGGGTGTTCGGTGCCGTCGACCACCAGGGTCATGCGGCCGGCGGTGACGCTGAGCGTCTCCACGACGCCGGCCTGGTGGGGATGGCTCGGGTACTCCTCGCCCGGTTCCAGCCGCCAGCGCCAGACCTCGACCGGGGCCGGGCCGGAGGTCGTGAGCATCAGCCGGGCTTCGCTGCCCAGCTCACCGGTCCACAGCGGGTCCACGGAGTCGGCGGCCACGACGCGGACCCGGTCTTCGTGCGGCCCCTGCATCAGGGCGGACACGGAGATGCCGAGCGTGTCGGCCAGCCGGACCAGGGTGGCCAGGTTGGGGTTGCCCTGCGCCTTCTCCAGCGCCACGAGGGCACCCTTGCTGACCTGGGCGCGCCGGCCGAGCTCCTCCAGGGACAGGCCCGCGCGGACCCGGGCCGACCGGACGTTGTGCGCCACCGTCCGCAGGGCCGCGGCTGTCTCGGCCACCTGATCACCATCCTTCCTGATCATTGCACTGTACCGCTCGGTCGTTCGATTGGCACCGGATGGTCGTTCTGTTGTACGGTGTGGTCGCTCTGTTGGTATGCCCCTTGAATGGTATGGCACGAAAGGCCCCGCGATGCCCGCCTTCCGCCTCGCCTCCGCCGTCGCGGACGCCTTCCCCGACACCCTGATCGCCCTGGTCACCGCCACCGGCGTGCGCGGTCACGAGCCCTGGCCGCACACCGCAGACGCGGTGGCCGAGCTGGAGCAGCGCCTCGCCGAGGGCAGCTGGGCGCCCGCCGACGAGAGCGACCCCCGCATCGAGGCCTGGCACACCGCCTACCGTTCCTTCGGCACCAACCCGCGCCGGATCCGCCCCAGCGTCGACGCGCTCGGCCGCCGGCTCGCCAAGAAGGGGAGCCTGCCGCGCATCAGCCCGGCCGTCGACTCCTACAACGCCGTGTCCGTCCGCCATGCCCTGCCCGCCGGCGCCTTCGACCTGGACCAGGTGAAGGGCGACGTCGACATCCGGCACGCGGACGGCACCGAGTCCTTCACCCCGCTCGGCGAGCCCGGCACCGTCGAGACGCCCAAGCCCGGCGAGATCATCTACGCCGACACGGCCGGCGTCCTGACCCGCCACTGGAACCACCGCGACGCCCACCGCACCCGCGTCACCGACGACTCCGCCCACGTCACCTTCGTCCTGGAGACCCTGTGTGCCGACCGTGACGGCGACCTGCTGAAGACGGCGGCCGACGAACTCCAGAGCCTGCTCGCCCCGCACGCGGCCCGCACCACCCTGCACTACCTGAGCCCGGCCCAGCCGGAAGCGACCGTCTGACTCCCGGTCCCACGCCCCGTGCGCACCGGGGGCCGGCCGGGCGTGTGGGGCGGCGCGATGTGCGGTACGGATGGCCGGCATGAGCAGCAGCGTCGTCATCGTGGGTGCCGGGCCTGGGCTGGGGGTCGCCGTCGCCCGGCGGTTCGGGCGGGAGGGGTTCGCCGTCGGGCTCGTCGCGCGGGACCGGGAGCGGCTCGACCGGCTGGTGGAGGAGCTGGCGGAGAGCGGGGTGCGGGCCGGCGGGTTCGTCGCCGACGTGCGCCGGCCGGAGGAGCTGACCGGGGCGCTGGAGCGGGCGGGCCGGGAGCTGGGGACCGTCGAGGTGCTGCAGTACAGCCCGGTGCCGCACCGGGACTTCATGCGGCCCGTGCTGGAGACCCGGCACCGGGATCTGATCGGGCCCGTCGAGTTCTCCGTGTACGGGGCCGTCGCCGCCGTACAGGCCGTGCTGCCGGGGATGCGGCGGCTCGGGCGCGGCACGATCCTCTTCGTCAACGGCGGGACCGCCGCCGTGCCCCACCCCGAGCGGGCCGGCACCTCGATCGCCTTCGCGGCCGAGAGCGCGTACGGCCGTCTGCTGCACGAACGCCTCGCCGGGGAGGGGATCCACGTGGCGCAGCTGGTGATTCCGGGCGCCATCACCCCCGGGCACGCCCGCAAGGATCCGGAGGTGCTGGCCGGGGTGCTGTGGGGCATGCACCGGGAGCGGCACGGGTTCCGGCACTTCGCCGACGACCTGGACAGCCGCTGACAGGGCACCGGCAACCTGCGGGGTGGGGGCTTCTAGTCCAATATGGTGACGTTGGCCGGAATTGCTCTCTTCCCAAGGGGGCCTGGAATGGCTGTGGAAATCCCCGCGATCATCAAGCCGTCCCGGTTGCGCGGCCGGCGTGGGCTGCTCGGTGAGTGCCTCGCCGAGTTCCTCGGGACCTTCGTGCTCATCTCCTTCGGCTGCGGTGTGGTCGCGATGGCGGTCGCCGCGCTGCCCGGTTCCGGCCGCGCCGCCACGCCCACCACGATCTTCCTCGCGGCCGGGGACTGGCTGCTGATCACGTGGGGCTGGGCGCTGGCCGTCACCTTCGGCGTCTACGTGGGCGGCGGGGTCAGCGGCGCTCATCTGAACCCGGCGGTCACCCTCGCCATGGCCGTGCGCCGCGGCTTCGCCTGGGCGAAGGTCGTGCCGTACTGGTTCTCCCAGGTCCTCGGCGCCTTCGCCGGGGCGGCGCTGGTCTACCTCGTCTACCACGACGCCATCCACGCCTACGACCGGGCGGCAGCCGGCCCGAAGGTGAACGGCCGCACGAACGCCACCTTCTCCATCTTCGCGACCTTCCCCGCCGCGTACTTCCACGGCGGCGTCTGGGGGCCGCTGATCGACCAGATCGTCGGTACGGCGTTCCTGCTCATGCTGATCGCCGCCGTCCTCGACGTACGCAACCAGGCCGTCAAGTCCAACCTCGCCCCCCTCGTCGTGGGCTTCGTCGTCGCCGCGATCGGCATGTCCTACGGCGCGAACGCTGGGTACGCCATCAACCCGGCCCGCGACTTCGGGCCCCGCCTGCTGACCTGGATCGAGGGCTGGAAGAGCCTGGCCTTCCCGGGCAGCGTGTCCGGCTCGTTCAGCTCCTACTGGTGGATCCCGATCGTCGGTCCGCTGATCGGCGGTGTGGTCGGGATCGTCGTGTACGACCTGTTCGTCGGTGACATCCTGCTGCTGCGGGCGGAGACCATGGAGCCGCCGGAGCCGGGGGAGTCGACACCGGTACGGACGGTGAACCGCACATAACTCTGTTCAACTCCCGCTGTCCGACGGGTCCTTGGCGCAGCCGCCGGCCGCCCGTCTGGCGGTGGCCGCGATCTCCTCCAGCGCCGCAAGGTGCCGGTTCAGTGCCCGGCGGCCGGTGAAGGTGAGCGAGGCCCAGGTGCGCGGACGCTTGCCCAGGTAGCCCTTGCGGACGCTGACATAGCCGGTCTTCTCCAGCGCGGAGAGGGTCTTGCTCAGCGTGGAGTCGGACACCTGGCAGTAGTCCCGCAGTACGGCGAACTCCGCCTCGCCGCACGCCGAGAGATAGGCGGCGAGGGCCAGTCGCGTGGGGTGGTGCAGCTCGCGGTCGAGGGCGGGAGGCGTGTCGCCCCGGGACCCGGGCCCGGTCATGCGGTGCCGCCCTGGTGCTGCCGGAGTCCGCGCAGCACGTGTTCCGCGCCGGTGGCCACGCCGAAGCCGATGAGCCAGCCCGTCGTGCCGTACGGGACGGCGGCCAGCGCGCCGACGGCGATCGCGGCGAGGGGTGCCACCCAGAGCTCCCAGGCCGATCGCCGGGGCCCGCCGTCCCGGCTGAACCAGCGGGTCACGCCGCCGTGGTGGGCGCCGGCCCAGATCAGTGCGAAGAAGCCGACCACGCAGGCCAGCCCGGCGAGCGTCAGCCATGCCCCGTACTGCGGCAACAGGTTGGCCAGCCCGAGCGCGGTGAAGCCTGCCGCGAAGGTCAGTCCCTGGCCGATGACGTACCCCCGGGGCCGCTCCCGCCCCCCGGCCTCCCGCGCCGCGGCCCGCGCGGCACACACCGCACCGAGCGCGTCCCGCGCCCGCCCGGCATCCATCGGCTCGTCCATCGGTTCCCCCGTGCTGTTCATACGTCAACCTCCGCTGAGGACGGGGTGGTTGGTCGGACCGCCCCGGGTTCGTACGGCGTCTTCCCTGTCAGGATGGACATTACTTTCCATGAATGCAAGTACTTTCCCAGTGGCATGACGGCGGATTTCTGTTATCCACGCCCCCTCACCCGCGTCTCCGCACCATGCACGCGACCACCCGGCCCAGCCGCCGCGCCCTCCTCAAAGCCGCGGGAACCGCATCCGCGGCGACCGTCATCGGCACGACCGCCCTCGGGGCGACCGCTCTCACCACCACCCCCGCGGCCGCCGCGGGCGGCTTCGCCCACCCCGGGCTCCTCCACACCCGTACCGACCTGGACCGTATGGCGGCCAAGGTGAAGGCGGGCGCCTCGCCCTGGACCGCCGGATACGCCAGGCTGACCGCCAACCGGCACGCGCAGAGCGGCTGGAAGGCCAACCCGCAGGCCACCGTGTACCGGGGCGCGGGCAGCCCGCAGAACTACCAGATCCTCTACAACGACATCCACGCCGCCTACCAGAACGCCCTGCGCTGGCACGTCGGCGGCGACAGCGCGCACGCCGACACCGCCGTCGCCATCCTCAACGCCTGGTCCCACACCCTCACCAGCCTCGCCGGCAGCGCCGACAGATTCCTCGCCGCCGGGTTGTACGGCTACCAGTTCGCCAACGCCGCCGAACTCGTCCGCGACCACCCCGGCTTCGACCTGCCCGCCGCCCGGAAACTGCTCCGAGACGTCTTCTCCCCGCTCAGCGAGGACTTTCTCACCCACCACAACGGCGCCGTCGACACCAACTACTGGCCCAACTGGGACCTGACGGCCATGGCCTGCGTCCTCGCCACCGGCATCTTCTGCGACGACCGGGCCAAGGTCGAGCACGCCGTCGACTACTTCAAGCACGGCGTCGGCATGGGCTCCGTCCAGCACGCCATCCCCGTCGTGTACGGCGACGGCCTCGCGGAGTGGGTCGAGGCCGGCCGCGACCAGGGGCACGCCCTGCTCGGCGTCGGCCTCATGGGCACCGTCTGCGAAATGGCGTGGAACCAGGGCATCGACCTCTACGGCTACGACGACAACCGCTTCCTCAAGGGCGCCCAGTACGTGGCCAAGTGGAGCCTGGGCGGCACCGTGGAGTACACCCCCAACACCCGGGCGAAGGGCGCCCCCGGCGTCTGGTCCGGCTCGGAGACCGCCTCCCGGGTGGCCACCGCCGACCCCGCCATGCAACGGCCGATCTGGGCCATGATCGCCAACCACTACACCAAGCGCCGCGGCCTGACCGCCACCCACCTCACCCGCATCGCCGCCAGGACCTCCCCCGAGGGCGGCGGCGGAGACTACGGCCCCAACAGCGGCGGCTACGACCAGCTGGGCTTCGGCACCCTGGCGTACACACGGGACAAGGCGGCCGACCCGAGCGCCCCGCCGAGCCCGGCCGCCTCGACAGCGGCGTCCGGTTCCGGCGCCCGGCCGCAGGGAACGGCGGCCTCCCCCACCCCGGCCCGCTCGGGCCACGACCTCGCCGACACCGGTTCCTCCGACGTCATCGGCTGGACCGCCGCGGCCGGCGTCAGCGCCGTGGCCGGCGGCCTGCTCTTCCTGCGCCGACGGGACCGGATCAGGCGCGGAGCCCGGTAGGCAGCACCCCTACGGCTCCGGTGCCTGCTCACAACGGCCGGTTCGGCCAGTCCAGCAGGCGGGCTCCGATGACCGCCGTCTGGAGCATGTAGCGGTGGGCCGGGTCGGCCGGGTCGGCGGTGGTGAGGTGGTGGATGCGTTCCAGACGGTAGGTGAGGGCGCGCACGCTCAGGTTGAGGCGGCGGGCCGCCTCGGCGGCCACGCAGCCCGCGTCGAAGTAGGCCGTCAGGGTCTCCAGCAGGGGGCCGGCGCCGCCGCGCGCCGCCGTCAGGGGGCCCAGGGTGTGAGAGACCAGGTCGGCCATCGCCTGGCGGTCGCGGGTCAGGACCGGGTAGATCAGGAGGTCGGCGGCGCGCAGCACCGGGCCCGAGAGGTTCAGGCGCTCGGCCATCTCCAGGGCGGCCAGGGCCTCCTCGTAGGACTGGACGACCCCGCCCGGGCCCGGTTGCGGGCGGCCGATGGCGACGCGGCCGCCGTCCGTCGCCGCGTACGCCTGCTGGGCGAAGTGGATGAGGATCTCGTCCTCGTCGCCGGGGGCGATGCACAGGAGGCGGCCGTTCTTGGTGGTGAGGAGGATGTTGCGGGAGTCGTAGCGGGCCAGCACCGCCGCGGCCACCCGGCGGGCGGTCGGGCCGCCCTCGACGTAGGCGCTCGGGCCTTCCGCCACGGCCACCGCGTGCGCCCGGGACAGGTGCAGGCCGAAGCGTTCGGCGCGCTCGGCGAGCCGGCCCAGGTCGCTGCGGCCGTACAGCAGGTCGTCGATGAACTCCCGGCGGGCCGCCTCCTCCCGGCGTACGGTGAGCCGCTGGGCGCGCTCGTAGCCCTCGGCGAACGCGTCGACCGCCTGCTCCACGGCGGCCAGCGCGGCCAGCGTGCTCTCCGTCGAGCCGGGTCCGGCCGGCCAGGCGGCGCGGGCGGCGGCGAGGTGGGCGACGACCAGGGCGCGCAGCCCGTGTCCGTCCTCGGCGGCCTGTTCGCCCAGGGTGCGGCGGGTCTTCAGCTCCTCCCGGGTCAGCCGCCGCCCGGTGGCCGCGACGTCGGCCAGCGCCCGGGGCAGGCCGTCCAGGTAGTGCTCGTACGACCCCGAACCCTCGTGCGGTGTTCCGTGCTGTGTCCCCCGACGTTCCGGCACGCTGTCCCGACCCCCCGTGTCCCCGTTCCCCCGCGCCTCGCCGCTTTGCGATCTTGACGCTCCGGTGACGTTTTCTTAGCGTCTGTCCGGCATCAAGACCCTAGTCAACGTTGCCGGAAACCGGCAATGCGCGGGCGTGTGCTCGTCTCGCACCATGTCCCACGGGGAGCACTACGGAGGGCCGCGGTGCCGGGCACCACAACGGGGGGTCCGGCACCGCGGCCTCGGGGGGCTCCGTAACTCATCGTCTGACGCAAGGACGTTGCCATGGAAGCCCTCGGCGTGCTCGTCGCCGTCTGTCTCGTCGTCGTGGTGCTCGCGGTGCTCGCGTTCTCCCGGCTGTACCGCAAGGTGGACCAGAGCCAGGCCCTGATCGTGTCGAAGACGCGCCAGGTGGACGTGTCCTTCACCGGCCAGGTCGTGCTGCCGATCCTGCACAAGGCCGAGGTCATGGACATCTCGGTGAAGACCATCGAGATCAGCCGCTCGGGGCGGGACGGTCTGATCTGCCGGGACAACATCCGCGCCGACATCCGGATCCTGTTCTTCGTGAAGGTCAACAAGACCGTCCCGGACGTCATCAAGGTCGCCCAGACCGTCGGCACCGAGCGCGCCAGCCACCAGGACACGCTGCAGGAGCTGTTCCACGCGAAGTTCTCCGAGGCGCTGAAGACCGTCGGCAAGCAGATGGACTTCACCGACCTCTACACCAAGCGCGAGGAACTCCGGTACCACATCATCGAGTTGATCGGCATCGACCTCAACGGCTACCACCTTGAGGACGCCGCGATCGACTACCTGGAGCAGACCCCGCTCACCCAGCTCGACCCGGCCAACGTCCTCGACGCGCAGGGCATCCGCAAGATCACCGAACTGACGGCGATCGAGCACGTGCGCACCAACGAGGCGCAGCGCACGGAGCAGAAGGAGATCACCCGGCAGAACGTCGACGCCCGCGAGGCCATCCTGGAGCTGGAGCGGCGGCAGGCGGACGCCGAGATCAAGCAGAAGCGGGAGATCGAGACCTCCCGTGCCCGCGAGGAGGCCGAGACCGCCCGCGTGGTGGAGGAGGAGCGGCTGCGTGCGCAGGGCGCCTTCCTGCGGACCGAGGAGCAGCTGGGCGTCCAGCGGGAGAACCAGGCCCGGGAGATCGCCGTCGCCGCGAAGAACCGGGAGCGGGTCATCGCCGTCGAGAGCGAGCGCGTCGAGAAGGACCGGCTGCTCGAAGTCATCGCGCGGGAGCGGGAGACCCAGCTGACGAGGATCGCCGCCGAGAAGGAGGTCGAGGCGGAGAAGCGGGACATCGCCGAGGTCATCCGGGAGCGGGTCGCGGTGGACCGTACGGTCGCCGAGCAGGAGGAGTCCATCAAGAAGCTGCGCGTGGTCGAGGAGGCCGAGCGCGAGCGGCAGGCGCTCGTCATCGCCGCCGAGGCCGAGGCGCAGGAGAAGCTGGTCAAGGACATCAAGGCGGCGGAGGCGGCGGAGCAGGCGGCGACACACCGCGCGGCCGAGGAACTCACCCTCGCCGAAGCCCGGTTGAAGACCGCCGACCTCGACGCCCGCGCCAAGCTGCGGCTCGCCGAGGGCGTCCAGGCCGAGGCCGCCGCCGAAGGTCTGGCCGCCGTCCAGGTCCGCGACAAGGAGGCCGAGGTCACCGTCAAGGCCGGCCGCGCGGAGGCGGAGGCCACGGAGGCCCGGCTGAAGGCTGAGGCCGAGGGCACCCAGGCCAAGGCCCTCGCCGAGGCGGAGGGCGCGCGGGCGAAGGGGCTTGCGGAGGCGGAAGGTGCGCGGGCGGCGGCGGAGGCTGTCGAGGCGCGGCTGAAGGCCGAGGCGGAAGGTGCGCGGGCGAAGGGGCTTGCGGAGGCCGAGGGTGCGCGGGCGGCGGCGGAGGCTGTCGAGGCGCGGCTGAAGGCCGAGGCGGAGGGCGCTCGGGCGAAGGGGCTTGCGGAGGCCGAGGGTGCGCGGGCGGCGGCGGAGGCTGTCGAGGCGCGGCTGAAGGCTGAGGCGGAAGGCGCGCGGGCGCAGAGCCTCGCCGAGGCGGAGGGTGCCAAGGCGAGGGCGCTCGCGGAGGCCGTCGCGATCGGCGAGAAGCTGAAGGCCGAGGCCGCGGGTCTCACCGAGAAGGCCGCCGCCATGGCCGCTCTGGACGACGCCTCGCGCGGGCACGAGGAGTACCGGCTCCGGCTCCAGGCGGAGAAGGAGATCCGGCTGTTCGGGCTGGAGACGCAGCGGCACGTCGCCGAGGCCCAGGCGACGGTGCTGGCGACCGGCCTGGAGAACGCCGACATCGACATCGTCGGCGGGGAGTCCGTCTTCTTCGACCGGCTGGTGTCCTCCATCTCGCTCGGCAAGGGCGTGGACGGCTTCGTCGACAACTCCCGCACCGCCCAGGCCCTGGCGAAGCCCTGGCTGGACGGCTCGGGCAGCTTCACGGAGGACCTGAGCCGCGTCCTCGGCTCGCTGGGCTCGGCGGATGTGCGGAACCTGACGGTGTCGGCCCTGCTGATGAAGCAGATCAAGGGCGGCGGTCCCGAGGCGGGACAGCTCCAGCAGCTCCTCGACCGGGCAAGCGAACTGGGCCTGCAGGACACCCCGCTGACCGCGCTGAACGGGAGCGCGCTGAACTGAGGCCGGCGGGGGTGGGCGCCGCCTCAGCGGCGGCGCCTCGCAGGTCGACGGCACGGCAACTCCCCAGGGGCGCGGGGCTGTGTCCTCTATGCGGCTCCGCCGCGTGGGCGCGACCAGCCACCCACCCACCCGCACCCGGCATACGACCCCCAGCTCAACGGCTCCCCCGGTCCCACAAAGAAAGGCACACCCCATGGCCACCGCTGAGGCACCGCAGGTCGATGCCGGCACCTACGAGGTGCTGCGCGACCGGCTGGCCGGACACGCGGCTGAGCTGGCCCGCAGGGCCGAGGCGCTCAACGGACGGCGGGCCGAGGAGTTCGGGTCGGCCCGGGTCGAGCTGTCAGCCACCGCCCGGCTCGGCACCGGCCACCCGTGCGTGCCCTGCGACATCGTGGCCGTCGGCGACACCCTCCTCTTCGGCGGGACCGGCGGGACCGGCAACACCACCGACGGAACCGACGTCGCCGTCGCCGACGTACTCACGCTCTACGACCGGGACGGCACCCCGCTGCCCGAGACCGCCGTACCCGGACTCCTCGACGACCCGGCGTTCGTGCGGGAGTTCACCGCGCTGCACCGCTACTACCGGCAGGCCCGGCTGCTGCGGCTGCGCCGGGTCGACGGCCGGCTGCTGGCGGTGTTCCGCACCGGCGAGAAGGCCGACGACGTGCGCGCCCTGCGCTGGAGCGTCGGCGACGACGGCCGCGTGGCGTTCCTGGACGCGCGCGGCGACCGCGACGACGTCTTCCCGCCCGGCCAGGACGTCACCTGGACCGAGACCACCCGCGAGGACCACGTCCTCGGCCGCGACCCCTACGTGGCCGTACCCGGCGGGCTCGGGGTCACCACCATCGGCGGCTCCCTCACCGTACGCACCACGGACGGCGAGGCACTGCACACCGAGCCCGTGCTGGAGCCCCTCCAGTCCCTCGCCGACGCCGCCGTCGCGCATGCCCAGGCCGGCCCGCTGGTGCTGCTGCGGATCCGGCCGTACAAGGAGGACGCCGACCGGTATCTGGTCTTCGACACGCTGACCCGGAGCGTCGTCCGGCTCGACGGGATCGGCCAGGCCTGCCGGCGGCTGCCCGAGGAGCAGGGCATCGTCTTCCCCGGCGGCTACTGCCTGGCCGGTGGCGGGCACAAGACGTACGAACTCGACATCAGCGGCCTGGAGTTCGAGCGGGAGGTGCGCGCGCCGAACGGTGAGGACGTGCTGTACGCGTTCCGCTCCCGCGCCGAGGGCCGCACGTTGCTGATGCCGTACAACACCCTGCGCAAGGAGGTCGCGGCCCCGCTGCAGTGCCGGGGCTGGGCGCTGTTCGAGGACGGCGCGCTGGCCGTGCTGCGGGCCGGCGGCGACGAGCCGGCGCACACCCACCCGCTCCAGTGGTGGACCTCGCCGTACGTCTCCGACACCCACGCGGCCGCCCTGCGCACCGGCACCGGCGCCCTGGCCAGGGTCGGCAACGCCGATCTCGTGCGCGGGCTCGCCGACTGTCTGTCCGTCGCCGGGCTCGTCGCCGACGGCATCGAGACCGGTGAGGGCTATCGCACGCTGGCCGCCGCGTGCGTACGGGCCGCCGACACCCACCACTGGCTCGCCGACCCCGAACTCGGCGATCTGGCCGACCCGTTGGAGGAGGTACGGGTCACCGCCGAGCAGGTGCTGGGCGAGTTCGAGACCGTGCGGGAGCTGACCCGGCAGGCCGCCGAGGCGCTGGAGGAGGCGGCCGAGCGGATCGCCGCCGTCGTACGGCGGCTGCGCGGCGAGGCGCCGCGCGAGGCCGCCGCCTGGGTGCGGGGGCTCACCGAACTCCGGCACGCGCACGGGCATCTGCTCACCCTGCGGGAGCTGCGGTACGTCGATGCCGGCCGGCTGGAGGAGCTGGCGAACGCCGCCGAGGGCGACCTCGCCGCGTTCGGGCGGCGCGCGGTGACGTTCCTGGCCCGCGAGGACGCCTTCACCGGGCAGCGGGAGGAGGTCGAGCGGCTGGTCGCGGACGCGGCGGCCATCGAGACCGTCGCCGGTGCCGCGCCCGTCGCCGCCCGCCTCGACGACCTCGCCGAGGGCTTGCGCACGGTCACCGAGGTGGTCACCGGACTCGACATCGCCGACGCCACCGTCCGTACGGCCGTGCTGGAACGGATCGCCGATGTGCTGGGCGGGGTCAACCGGGCCCGCGCCACCCTCGACGCCCGTCGCCGCACCCTTCAGGACCACGAAGGGCGGGCCGAGTTCGCCGCCGAGACCGCCCTGCTCGCCCAGGCCGTCACCGCCGCGCTCGCCGCCTCCGGCACCCCGGAGGAATGCGACGACCAACTCACCTCTGTACTCGGCCGGTTGGAGGATCTGGACGGACGCTTTGCCGAGTTCGACGACTTCCTCGCCGAACTCGACAGCCGGCGCACCGAGATCTACGAGGCCTTCGCCGCCCGCAAGCAGTCCCTCGCCGACGCCCGCGCCCGCCGCGCCGAGCAGCTCGCCGTCTCGGCGGGGCGCATGCTGGAGACGATCGGCCGCCGGGCGGCCACCCTGGCCGACACGGACGCGGTGACCACGTACTTCGCCTCCGACCCGCTGGTCGCCAAGGTCCGCCGCACCGCCGACGACCTGCGCGCCCTCGGTGACAGCGTGCGCGCCGAGGAGCTGGACGGGCGCCTGAAGACCGCCCGGCAGGAGGCGGTCCGCGCCCTGCGCGACCGCACGGACCTGTACGCCGACGACGGCCGCACCCTGCTGCTCGGCGGCCACCGCTTCGCCGTGAACACCCAGCCGCTCGACCTCACCCTCGTGCCGCACGGCGACGCCCTCGCCTTCGCGGTGACCGGCACGGACTACCGCGCCCCGGTCACCGACCCGGACTTCGCCGCGTACCGCCCCTACTGGGAGCGCCATCTGCCCTCCGAGTCCCCCGACGTCTACCGCGCCGAGCACCTGGCCGCCCGCCTGCTCGCCGAGCACGGCCCGGCCGCCCTCGCCGCCGCCGACGACCTGCCCGGCCTGGTCCGCCGGGCGGCGCAGGAGTCGTACGACGAGGGATACGAGCGCGGGGTCCACGACCATGACGCGACCCTCGTCCTGACGGCCCTGCTGCCGCTGTACGAGGGCGCCGGGACCCTGCGCCACGAGCCCGCCGCCCGTGCCGCCGCCCAGCTGTTCTGGGTGCACGGCACCACGGAGGAGGCCCGTGCCGCCTGGACCCGGCGGGCGGTGTTGCTGGCCCGCGCCCGGGACGCCTTCGGTGCCGTACCGGCGGTCGGCGAGCTGGAGCGGGAGCTGGCCGCCGCCGTCGAGGACTGGGATCCGTCTCTGGAGGGCGGTCCGGCCGCCGCGTACCTCTTCGAGGAGCTGACGTCCGGCCCCGAGGGCTTCGTCCTCGGCGCAACCGCCCGCGCCCTGCTGGAGAAGTTCCGCCACGCAGGCGGGAGTTACGGCGACGAGCTGGCGGACCTCGCCGATCTCGGCGCGCGCCGGCAGGTGGTCGCGGCCTGGCTCGGCGCGTACGTCAGCGCCACCGGCACCGAGGCAGGGCCGGGGGAGCTGGCGGAGGCGGTCGCGGCCGAGCTGTGCCCCGGGCTCCCCCGTTACGACGGTGACGCCCGGCTCACGGCGACGGCGGAGGGCCTGCTCGGCACCCACCCTCGCATCGACCGCGGTCAACTGCCCCTCCGCCTGGACGAGTTCCTGTCCCGCACCGCCCGTTTCGCGGCCGAGGAGGTCCCCGCCTTCCGCGCCTACCAGCACCGCCGTACGACCCTGGTGGCGGCCGAACGCGACCGGCTCCGCCTGGACGACCACCGCCCCCGGGTGATGTCGGCGTTCGTCCGCAACCGGCTGGTGGACGAGGTGTACCTCCCCCTGCTCGGCGACAGCCTGGCCCGCCAGCTCGGCACCACCGGCGCGTCCAAGCGCACCGACACCGGCGGCCTGCTCCTCCTCATCTCCCCGCCCGGCTACGGCAAGACGACCCTCATGGAGTACGTCGCCGACCGGCTCGGCCTGATGCTGGTCAAGGTCAGCGGCCCGGCGCTGGGCCACACCGTCACCTCGCTGGACCCGGCCGACGCCCCGAACGCCACCGCCCGGCACG
Source organism: Streptomyces camelliae (assembly GCF_027625935.1). NCBI lineage: Bacteria > Bacillati > Actinomycetota > Actinomycetes > Kitasatosporales > Streptomycetaceae > Streptomyces > Streptomyces camelliae. Next base: position 4,454,730 of record NZ_CP115300.1, on the reverse strand, counting down.
AGATCGAGAAGATCAACTTCGCGCTGGCGGCCGGCAACAACACGCTCCTGTACCTGGACGACATCCAGCACACCTCGCCCGAGCTGCTGCAGAAGTTCATCCCGCTGTGCGACGCGACCCGCCGGGTGGACGGCGTGTGGGAGGGCGAGCCGCGCACCTACGACCTGCGCGGCAAGCGGTTCGCGGTGTGCATGGCCGGCAACCCCTACACCGAGTCCGGCGAGCGGTTCCGCATCCCCGACATGCTCGCCAACCGGGCCGACGTGTGGAACCTCGGCGACGTCCTCACCGGCAAGGAGGACGTCTTCGCGCTCAGCTTCGTCGAGAACGCCCTCACCGCCAACCCGGTCCTCGCCCCGCTCGCCGCCCGCGACCGCGCCGACCTGGACCTACTGGTCCGGCTGGCCACCGCCGACCCCACAGCCCGCGCCGACCGACTGACCCAGCCGATGCCGAGGGCCGAACGGGACCGTGTGCTGGCCGTGTTGGGGCATGTGGTGGCGGTCCGCGAGACGGTGCTGAAGGTCAACGCGGCCTACATCGCCTCCGCCGCCCAGTCGGAGGCCGCCCGCACGGAACCCCCGTTCCGGCTCCAGGGCTCCTACCGCGACATGAACAAGATCGCCCAACGCCTGCGCCCGGTCATGAACACCGCCGAACGCGAGGCCGTCGTCCACGACCACTACACCGCCGAGGCCCAGACCCTCACCACGGGCGCCGAGGCCAACCTGCTGAAACTGGCCGAGCTGCGCGGCACCCTGGACGCCGGTCAGGCCGCCCGCTGGGCCGAGGTGAAGACGGCCCACGTCCGCGCCCGCACGCTCGGCGGGCCCGAGGACGACCCGGTGACGCGTGCGGTGGCCGCCTTGGGGCTGCTGGCGGACCGGGTGGCGGCGGTGGAGTCGGCGATCAACCGGGTGCGGGACGGCGGATTCCCCTACGGAGGGGTTGGGCGTTGATCGCTCACCTCTGCACGGCGGGAGCCGGGCAGCAGGATGAGCACGTCCGGCTGGGGCGGGTAGTGCGTCGCACAGTCCGGGCACGCGTACACGTTGAAGCCGGGCCCGGTGTCGGCGTGCACCTCGGAGACGGCGACCGGCTGGTCGGTGGTGCCGTTGCAGCGGACGCACATCCGCACCGGCCGCCGCGGCGTCGGCTCCGCCTCGGGGCGCTCAGGGGTCGCGTCCATCAGGCCACCGCCTCCGCGCCGACGACGTGCCGGTCGAGGTCGATCCCGAAGTCGGCGGCCAGGACCAGAGCGACACGGCGCCGGTACTGCCGTGCCCGCTCCTGCTCCCGCTCGACCGCGAGGAGGTAGGGGCGGACCGGGGCCGGGTGCCAGCACGTCCAGGGCCCATCGCAGGAAGGTGGTAAGGACGGCTATTCGTCTGGGGTGAGTTGTGACTCAGCACTTCATCTGGCGAGTGAGCAGTTCACTTGGCGAGGCTGAGTCTTCGTCGGCAAGCTTGATGAGCGAGTCGATCTCTGTTCGGCGACGGTGCGGATGTCGTTGCAGAGCGGGCGCATAGGATCGCCGGCATGGCACTGCGACCTGTCATGGTGAACATAAAGGCTCTTGATCCCTCGGCAGTCGGCAGGTTCTGGGCGGAGGCGCTCGGCTGGAGTGCTTACAGCCCTGGCGTGACCACCTACGTCGGACCCGCCGGCGGCCTCGTCTGGCCGGACCCGGTCTTCGTCGGCATCGACGTCGTCCCCGTCCCGGAACCCAGGACATCGGCAAAGAACCGTATACACCTCGATCTCGCCACCACCTCCGCGGCCCATCAGGCGGAACTGGTCGCGCGCCTGAAGTCTCTCGGTGCGACGCCCGCCGACGTGGGCCAGGGAGAGGTGCCGTGGACGGTCCTCGCCGACCCCGAGGGCAACGAGTTCTGCGTGCTGGAACCTCGCGAGATCTACCGGGACACCGGGCCGATCGCCGCGGTGGTGATCGACTGCACGGATCCGCGGGCCATGGCCCGGTTCTGGGACGAGGCGATGGACTGGACCCTGCACGAGGTGAGCGACGATCAGGCGGTGTTGCGCTCCGCCAAGGGTGCCGGCCCGTATCTCGAATTCCTCCGCACGCCCGACGTGAAGACCGTGCCGGACCGCGTCCATCTCGACCTGCTGCCGTACCCCGGTGACGACAAAGCAGCGGAGGTGGCCCGGCTGCGGGCCCTCGGCGCCACTGACCTCGGCGTCGGCCAGGGCGACGTCCCGTGGACGTGCCTGGCCGACCCAGAGGGCCACGAGTTCTGCGTCCTCGCCCCGTCCTGACGCGGAGCCTCAGCGACACCCCGACGCGTGAGCCTTGTGTGCTCATGGGCCGTGCCCCCGCGTGGGTCGGGCTGCGGCGTATCGGTCGATTCGGGCGGCGAGAGCTTGCGTGTAGGAGACGAGATCAGCTCGCTCGCCAAGCACAACACTCAAGCGCGTAGGCGAGGTAGTCGGTGCCGGCTCGCTCCGCGTAGCGCGTTGCGGTGGAGGCGTTGATGCCCAGGGTGTCGGCGAGGACGGAAGGCGGGGCCTCGCGGACCATCTGGAGCCAGGTGCGTGAGCGGGCAGCCAGGGGTCGGATGCCGATCGTGCGGAGGATGTTCGCTGCGGCGTAGACGTGCATCGGGCGGCCCGGCATGAAACCGGGGAACAGCAGCCGGGACGTGGGGTTGGCGGCGGTGTCGAGTCCCGGACGGGCTGCCAGGTGAACACGGATCACGGATGCTGCGGGTTCCGGCACGTTCAGCCAGTCCGCCCCGAAGGTGACGTGAAGTCCATCAGGGCGATCGCGTAATTGGTCGATGTGGAGCTTGACGATCCGGGACAGCGGTTGGCCAAAGAGAAAGAGGACGAGCATCAGTCCGTCATCCCGGGTCGCCGCATCGGAGAGCAGGATGTGGCCATGAGCGGTGTCCAGTCGCACGCGTTGCATCGGTGAGTCGGTGGTCCCGCTGTTGCGGGCGATGTCGATGAAGCGCAGGGCCTGGGTGAGGTCGCCGGCGCCGCGGCGGGCAAGGGCGAGTTTCTGGTCGGCAACCGACCAGTCGCGCCGTCTATGAGTCCGGATTGTGAACGGAATGCTACCTGGAAGGGCGCTTGATCCTCACTTGAGTGTGGCTTGATCCGTCTACGTGACACTCAAATCCAGCGACAAATCGAGTGACTGTTCGTCCAGTGGCCTGGAGTTGGAAATAATGCTTGATGTCGGCGTGATCGGCGGAGGGCCCGGTGGACTTTTCCTGGCCCGGCTCCTGCTGATGCGGGGAATAGCGGCGCGGGTCCATGTACGTGAGCGCAACCCTGTGGGGGCGACGTTCGGATTCGGGATCGTCTTCTCCGATCGGACAATGTCGGCCTTGCACGCGGCGGACCCTGAGACGCACGATCGAATCGTTGCGGCCAGCCGTTCCTGGCGCGACATGGAGGTTCGCGTCGGCGGGCGGGAGCTCCGGTACGGCGGGTACGGCTTCACGGCCATCGCGCGGCGTGTTCTGCTGGACATCTTGCAGGAGCAGGCCCTGGCCAGCGGCGCACAGCTCGACTTCCGCACTGAGGCGAACGCGGCGGAACTCTGTGCCGAACACCAGCTCGTCGTGGCCGCCGACGGGGTTGGTTCGGCCACGAGGGACGCCCGCAAGGAAGTGTTCGGGACAAAGGTGGAGCAGGGCTCTGCCAAGTTCATCTGGTACGGCACCACAGCCCCGATGCAGCGAGTGACATTCCCGTTCGTGAAGACCGCATTCGGAGTCTTCGCGGCCCATACCTACCCCTTCGCCGACGGCCTCAGCACCTTCATCGTGGAAACCGACGAGCAGGCCTGGCGTGCCGCTGGAATGGATGTCTCCACGGAGCGGGCGAATTCCCCGGAACAGAGCGACGAGTATTCTCAGCAATTGATGGAGGAGGTCTTCGCCGACCATCTCAAGGGACACCCGCTGCTTGTGAACAACAGCCGCTGGGCCAATTTTCGAGTGGTCCATAATCGGGTCTGGTGGCACGACAACCTGGTGCTCCTCGGCGATGCCGCGCACACCGCTCACTTCTCCGTCGGCTCGGGAACGAAGCTCGCGATGGAGGACGCGATCGGTCTGGCCGATGCCCTGGGAGAGTGGGGCGGCCCGGGCGGCCCGCGAACCGTCACGGCCGCCGATCTGGCCCCGGCCTTCAAGTCGTACGAGGAGGCCCGTCGACCGGAGGTGGCCCGCACCCAGGGCTGGGCGGCTCCCAGCATGCGCTGGTGGGAGACCTTCGCGCAGCGGGTCGACCGGGACCCGGAGAGGTTCGGATTCCACTTCCTGACTCGTACACCGGCGATCAGCTTGGCAGGACTACGACGCCGGCACCCCGAGCGGATCGCCGCAGCGGAGTCGGCCTTCGTCGCCGAGGCCACGTCACCCGGCGTCGCAGCGGCCGGGTCTGACACGTCGGCGTCCAAGGGCCGCACACCACACGCGCTGGCATTCCCCCTGCAGCTTGGTGAAACGATTCTCCGCAATCGGATGCTCAGCGTGGTTCCTCCGTCGCTCAGCCAGTCGGACACCTGCGTGGCTCAGGCGCTGGCAGGGCACAGCCTCGTTCTCGCCGACTGGAGCGGCGCCGCCCGACAGCACCCCACCCGGAGCGGTACGGGGGTCGGGCCGGCCTCCGGGGAGAGCAGGCAATGGCGCAGGGCCGTCCGCGAGGCCGGGCTCGCCGGTGCGCTGCTCGGCGCGGTCGTGGACTGCGAAGAGGTCCGGGCACAGCCACAGTACCGGCTCCTGGAAATGCCGCTACTGGCCCTGCTCCTCGACGAACCGACGCCGGACACCTTCGCCCGCGCCTGCGCCGCGCTGCCCACGCGGGAAGCCGGCCGACAGCTGCTCATCGGCCTCCGGTGCCCCGACGGCCGTCCGGCCCGACAGCAGGCCGACCAGTTGTCCGCCTGCGCGTCGGCAGCGGCAGCGGCAGGCGCAGTCGGCATCCACCTGCGCCTGCCGGAGCGCGACACCTCGACGCAGTCGGCCACCTCGGCCGGAGAAGACCACTGGACGGTGGTCCTGGAACTGGCCGACCGCCTTCGAACCGAGTCCGGACTCCCCCTGATCATCGACGCCGTCGGAGGCTGGGCCCTCGACGCCCCGGGGCATGCGGCCGACAACTGGCCCGCCCGTCTGCACACAGCGCTCGTCGCAGGGCGCGTGGACGCCGTCGCGTCCTGGCCTCTGGCGCTCTCGCCCTGCTGACGTACCCGGTCCTTTCTCACCTCACCGCTCACCACCGTGGTCAAGCCCTATCGAGTGGAGATTGCCCAGATGACTGTTTCCCACGAGCCCGACGAGGCGCAGCGCCCGTCGAACGAGACCGAGTCGACGCACTTCGTTCGAAGAACGCCGGAACCCATCGCCGTCGTCGGCATGGGCTGCCGGTTCGCCGGTGGCGTCGACTCGCCCGAGGACTACTGGCGACTCCTGATGGAGCGCCGTGACGGCATCGGGGACGTGCCGCAGGAGCGCTGGGAGTCCTACGAGGAGGCCGGCCCTCAGAACGCCGCGGCTCTGCGCAAGGTGACCCGCAGCGGCGGCTTCCTGGACGACATCGCGGGCTTCGACGCCGACTTCTTCGGCATCCTGCCCCGTGAGGCAGAGCTGATGGATCCCCAGCAGCGCATCGTGCTGGAGGTCGCCTGGGAGGCGCTTGAGCACGCCGGGATACGGCCGCGCTCGCTGGCCGGCGGTGACGCGGGCGTCTTCATCGGCGTCGGTTCCGACGACTACGGGCGTCGGATGCTGGAGGACCTGCCGCGGATCGAGGCGTGGACGGGGATCGGCGCGGCCTTCTGCGCGGTGGCCAACCGCGTCTCCTACACGCTCGACCTGCGCGGATCGAGCCTGGCCGTGGACACCGCCTGCTCCGCGTCGCTGGTCGCACTCCACCTGGCATGCCAGGCCTTGCGCTCCGGCGAGTGCCCGGTGGCGCTGGCGGGCGGTGTGAACATCATGGCCGGCCCCGGGCTGACCATGGTCCTGGACGCGGCCGGCGCGGTCTCACCGGACGGGCGCAGCAAGTCCTTCGACGCCTCTGCCGACGGCTACGGCCGTGGTGAGGGCGCCGGCGTCGTCGTACTCAAGCGCCTTTCCGACGCGCAGCGCGACGGCGACCGGGTCCTCGCGGTCATCCGCGGCAGCGCGGTCAACCAGGACGGCCGCACCAACGGCATCATGGCGCCCAGCGAGGAGGCCCAGGCGCACCTGCTGCGCCAGGCCTACCGGTCCTGCGGCATCGACCCCGCCACCGTCGACTACGTCGAGGCGCACGGAACCGGCACCCGGGCCGGTGACCCGATCGAGGTCGGGGCCATGGCCCAGGTCTTCGGCCCGCGTCCGGCCGACCGGCCCTGCCTGGTGGGCTCCGTCAAACCCAACATCGGGCATCTGGAGGCCGGCGCGGGCGTGGCCGGGCTGATCAAGGCCGTGCTCGCGCTGCACCACGGCGAGATCCCGCCGCAGGCCGACTACTTCACCACCCCCAACCCGGCCATCCCGTGGGACGAGGCGGGGCTGAAGGTGGTCACCGAACCCACCCCCTGGCCGGCCACCGACCACCCGCGCCGAGCCGGTGTCTCCGGCTACGGTTACGGCGGCACGATCAGCCACCTCATCCTTGAGGAGGCCCCCGCCCCGGCAGCCCGTCAGCAGGCCGGCGGCGGTACCTCGGGCACGCTGCTCCTCCCGCTGTCCGCGGCCACCGAGTCGGGCGTGCGCGCCCAGGCCGGACGCCTGGCCGAGTGGCTGACCGGACCCGGCGCAGGCACGCCCTTGGCGGACGTCGCGTCCACGCTGTCGGTGCACCGCGACCACGTCCAGTCCCGGGCCGTCGTCGTGGCGGCCGACCAGGAGCAGGCCGTGGAGCGGCTCACCGCCCTGGCCGAGCAGCGCCCCGGGGACGGGGTCGAGACGGGTGCCGTCCTTCCCGCGGTCGGCGACGCGGTCTGGGTCTTCTCCGGCCATGGCGCCCAGTGGATCGGTATGGGCCGCGAACTCCTGGATCGTGAGCCGGTGTTCGCCGCCGTGCTCGACGAGATCGGGCCGGTCTTCCTGGAGGAGATCGGTTTCTCACCCCGCCAGGTGCTGGTCGACGGCGATCTCGTCGAGGTGGACCGGATCCAGCCGATGATCTTCGCGATGCAGGTGGCGCTCTCCGCCGTGTGGCGTTCGCGCGGCCTGCGGCCCTCCGCCGTGATCGGCCACTCGGTCGGCGAGCTCGCCGCCGCGGTCGAGGCCGGCATCCTGAGCCTGCTCGACGGCTCCCGGCTGATCTGCCGGCGCTCCGCACTGCTGCGCCGGGTCGCGGGCAAAGGCGCGATGGTCATGGTGAACCTGCCCTTCGACGAGGTCGTTGAGCGCCTGACCGGCCGGGCGGACATCAGCGCCGCCATCGCCGCCTCCCCGGGCTCCACCGTGGCCGCCGGGGGCGTGGACACCGTGGCAGCGGTCGCCGTCGGCTGGGAGGCGCAGGGCCTGACCGTCCGCAGGGTCGCCTCCGATGTCGCCTTCCACAGCGACCACATGGACCCGCTCCTCGACGAACTGCGACGCGCGGCCGACGACCTGCGGCTGAACGAGCCCGTGATCCCCGTCTACAGCACCGCCCTCGCCGACCCGCGCAGCAGCGCCCCGCGCGACGGCGACTACTGGGCCGCCAACCTGCGCAACCCGGTCCGCTTCGGCAGCGCCGTCCAGGCGGCCGCCGAAGACGGCCACCGCGCCTTCCTGGAGGTCTCCGCTCACCCCGTGGTCGCGCACTCGATCGTGGAGACCCTGGGTGAGGCCGGCATCGACGACGTCGTCGTCGCGCACACGCTGCGCCGGAACAAGCCGGAGCTCGACACCCTGCTGGCCAACGCCGCCGTCCTGTTCAGCCACGGCGTCCCGGTCGACTGGTCCGCGACCGTCCGCGGCACGCTGGTCGACCTGCCGGTCCGTGCCTGGCAGCACCGGCCGTTCTGGTACGGCTCCGCGCCGGCGGCCCAGCTCGGCGGCGGACAGCACGACCCGCTGAGCCACACCCTGCTCGGCCGCAGGGTCACCGTCAACGGTCCCACCCCGTCGCGGCTCTGGCAGACCTACCTGGACGAAAGCTGCCGTCCCTACCCCGGCGACCACCCGGTCCAGGGCGTCGAGATCATCCCGGCGACGGTCCTGCTGAACACGTTCTTCACCGCCGCCGCGGACGGAGCCGCCTTCCCCGGTCTCACCGAGGTCAACCTGCGTGTGCCGGTGGCCGTCAGCACCCCGCGTGAGGTGCAGGTGGTGCTCCAGGAGGGCGCGCTGCGCATCGCCTCGCGCATCGTCGGCGCCGAGGATGCCGACTCTGACGGCGCCTGGCTCACCCACACGACCGCGGTGGTCTCCCCGGCCACCCAGGTGGGAGCGCGCCGGCTGGAGCTGGGCGAGATCCGCTCGCGCTGCCCGGAGGCGCTGCCGGAGGAGTACGTGATCGACCGACTCGCCGACATCGGCGTGGCCGCCATGGGCTTCCCCTGGCAGGTGCGCGAAATGCGGCGGGGCGAGGGTGAGTTGGCCGCCGTCGTCAGTGCCGCACCGGACGGCTCCGCGCCGCCTTCCTGGGCCAGCGTCCTCGACGCCGCCCTCTCCATCGCCTCGGTGACCTTCCCGGGCAGCCCGATCCTGCGGATGCCGGCCCACATGCACGAGGTCGCTCTGCTCGGGGACTGCCCGGCGGAGGTCGTCCTGCACGCGCGCTGCGTCGACGGTCTGGCGGCGGCGGACACCGTGGACGTGCTGATCGCCGATTCCGATGGCGAGGTCGTCGCCCGCTTCGGCGGGCTGCGATACGGCGTCCTCGACGGCGACCCGGGCGCGACCGCGAGCCCGCGCCGCCTGGTGAGCGAGCTGTCCTGGCAGGCGGGGGACTGGTCCGCAGACCTTGGGCCGCTGGCCGAAGTGGTGCTGCTGGGCGACCCGGAGGCCGCACAGCTGATCGGCGAGGGCTTCGCGCGGGCAGGCGTCGCGTGGCGGGCGGCCGCCGACCCCGAGCAGCTCGGGACGGTCGGCCCCGAGACCGCGGTCCTCGTCGTTCCCGACCGCGAGCACGGGCCCGCCACGGCCGGGGTCTCCGCCTCCTGGTTGCTGACCCGTACGGTTCAGCGGCTGGCCCGGCAGCAGCCCGGCGAACGTCCGATCGTGCGTGCGGTGACGCGCGGTGTCCGGGAGAGCCTGCGGCAGGAAGCGCTGGGCGACTCTGTGCTGTGGGGTCTCGGCCGGGTGCTGGCCGGTGAGCACCCGGATCTGTTCGCGGGGGTGGTCGACCTCTCCTCCCGTCCGACCGACGAAGAGCTGGCGGCCCTGGTCGGACTGGTCCGCGAGGACGCCGGACGACGATCCGGTGAGGAGGTCGTCTCCCTGCGCGGGGCCCAGCGCGAGGTGCCGAGGCTGGTCGCGGTCGAGCGTGAACCGGAGCGAGCCGCCCTGGAGTGCCGTGCCGACGGCACCTACCTGATCACCGGTGGTCTCGGTGTGCTGGGTCTGGAGGTGGCCACCTGGCTGGCGGGCCGAGGCGCCCGACGCCTCGTGCTGGCGGGCCGGACGGCTCTGCCGCCGCGCTCGCAGTGGAACACGGTCCCGGATCCCGCGACACGTCAGCGGGTCGACGCGGTGCAGATGCTGGAGGGCCTGGGCGTCACGGTGCGTACCGTCGCCGTCGACGTCGCCGACCGCGCGGCCCTCGCGGCGGCGCTCGACCCGGAGGCGCTGGGGCTTCCCCCGATCCGCGGCGTCGTGCACGCGGCCGGTGTGCTCGACAACCGGATGGCGCTCGACGTCGACGAGGCGTCGTTGGCCACCGTGCTGCAACCCAAGGCCGCGGGCGCCCTGGCCCTGCACGAGCTCTTCCCCGTCGGCGCCCTCGACTTCATGGTCCTCTTCTCTTCCTGCGGCCAGCTTCTCGGCCTGCCCGGCCAGGCCAGCTACGGCTCGGCCAACGCCTTCCTGGACGCACTGGCCTGGCACCGCGCGGCCCTCGGCGACCGCACGCTGAGCGTTGCCTGGACCTCCTGGCGCGGGTTGGGGATGTCGACCTCCTCCGAGCTGATCGACATCGAGCTGGCCGCCCGCGGCACCGCGGACATCTCGGCCGCCGAGGCCTTCCGGAGCTGGGAGTTCATCTCCCGGTACGACCTGCCCTACGCGGCGGCCATGCGGATCCTCCCGCCGGAGCCCGGAGCGGAGCGGCCTCGGCTCCTGGCCGAGCTGGCCGTCCCCGACACCGACACGCTCGGTCAGGCGGAGACCGAGTGGGCGGCGCTGGCTCCCGAGGAGCTGCGCGGCTACCTGGTGGACGAGGTCCGCGCTCAGGTGGCCGGGGAGCTGAAGTTCGATCCGGACACCTTCGACGTCCGCCGCCCGCTCATGGAGATGGGCCTGGACTCGGTGATGACCGTGGTGATCCGGCGCCGGCTGGAGAAGATCTTCCGGCTCTCGCTGCCGAGCACCCTGCTCTGGGACCGCCCCACGGTGGCTGCCATCGGCGAGTTCCTGTTCGAGCTGCTCCAGGCCGCGGGCACCGAGGAGACGCAGGGACAGGAGCCGGAGCTGGTCGAGCCGCTCGTCGGCTGACCCGCTGCGACCACCGTCCTACGGCCCCGGCGGGCTGAACGACCGGCCTGCCGAACGACTGGACCCATGGCGCCGCCCGGCTCGCACGAGCTGCGGGCCGGGCGGCACCCACAAGGGAGGGGAGAAGATGATGCGCACCGGCGTGGTCGGCTGGCCTCGGGAGGCCGCCGACCGGTACGTCGCCTCGGGACTGTGGCGACGGCGACCGCTGGGAAGTTGGGTGTGGGACTGGGCGGACCGCTACGGGCACCGCACCGCCGTGGTGGACGGCGCGATCCGGCTCAGCTACCGCGAATTCGCCGAACGGACGGATTCGTTGGCGGAGCGCCTGCTCGGGCTCGGGCTGAAGAACGGTGACAACCTGTTGGTGCAGCTGCCCAACTGCTGGGAGTTCCTCGGCCTGTTCCTGGCCTGCCAGCGGATCGGGGTGGCGCCGCTGCTGGCACTGCCGGCGCACCGGGAGCACGAACTGGCTCATCTGGCGGACCTCGCGGACGTCGCGGCGATCGTGGTACCGGACACACTGCGTGGCTTCGACCACCAGTCGCTGGCCGCACGGATCGCCGCGGAACGCCGGCGGAGCTGCCCGGTGCTGGTGCTCGGTGGCGAGCCGGATCCCGGGCATCTGGATCTGTCGGCGATGCTCAGCCCGGTGTCCGGCGCCGCGGAACGGCGTTCCCGGCTCGACGCGTTGGCCCCGGAGCCCGAGGAGGTCGCGTTCTTCCTGCTCTCCGGTGGGACGACCGGCCTGCCGAAGATCATCGCGCGGACCCACAACGACTACGAGTACAACGTCCGTCGCAGCAGCGAGATCTGCGGCTTCTCCCCGGAGACCGTCTACCTCGCGGTGCTGCCGGTGGCCCACAACTTTGCGCTGGGCTGTCCGGGAGTGCTCGGCGCCCTGTCCGTCGGTGGCCGGGTCGTGATGTGCCCGTCGCCGCGTGCTGCGATCGCCTTCCCGGAACTGGCTCGGGAACGGGTCACGGTCACCTCCGTGGTCCCGGCCGTTGCCCGGACCTGGCTCGGTGCCGCTGATGCCGCCGGCCCGGATCTGGAGAGCCTGCGCGTGCTGCAGGTCGGGGGGTCGGTGCTGCCGGCCGATCTGGCGCAGAGGCTCGCCCCGACGTTGGGCTGCACCCTTCAGCAGGTGTTCGGGATGGCAGAGGGTCTGCTCAACTACACCCGGCTGACCGACCCGCCGTTCGTGATCAGTACCACCCAGGGTCGACCGATCTCCGAAGCGGACGAGCTCCTGATCGTCGGCCCCGACGGCCGGCCCGTCGAGGAGGGAGAGACCGGGGAGCTGCTGACGCGAGGCCCCTACACGCCGAGGGGCTACTTCCGCGCGCCGGAGCACAATGTCCGCGCCTACACGCCGGACGGCTGGTATCGCTCCGGTGACCTGGTGCGCCGCCACCCGAGTGGCAACCTGGTGGTCGAGGGGCGGATCAAGGACCAGGTCAACCGGGGCGGCGAGAAGATCGCGATCGACGAGGTGGAAGACCTCGTCCGCCGTGTGCCCGAGGTCGCCGACGCGGCCGCTGTGGCCTTGCCCCACCCCGTCCTCGGGGAGTGCGTGGGGGTGTGCGTCGTTCCCGTACCCGGCTCGGAACCGACGCTGGCGCGTATCCGGGCGCACTTCGAGGAACGCGGAGTCGCGGCCTTCAAGCACCCGGACGAACTGCGGCTCGCGCCGACGCTGCCGCTGACGGCGGTCGGCAAAGTCGACCGCAAGCGGCTGCTGGACCTGTTCGCCGTCCCACAGCCCACCGCGGAACCTCCCCTCGGCCGTATCGCCTGACGGACCGAGCCGACCTGTCCATCGATCAAGGAGTCGATCCATGACCGACCAAGTCCCTGAGGTTGTGCTGCCGCCGGAGCTGGCAGCGCTCCGCCTGAAGGGCGTGGACCACCTCGCCTGGGTGACCTGGAAGCCCGAAGAGACCGTGCGGTTCTACCGTGACGTGCTGGGTCTTCCCCTGGTTCACGCGATCACCGCCACCGGCTGGGTGAGCGAGACCTTCCCCGACTTCGTCCACTTCTTCTTCGCCCTCGGTACGGGCGATCACCTGGCCTTCTTCTACTACTTCGGCCTTCCCGAGGAGGAGCAGCCCGGTGACCTGATGCACAGGTCCCGGCATCTGGCGCTGCACGTCGACACCGAACAGGAGCTGCTCGACTGGCGGGCCCGGCTCAAGGCGCACGGTGTGCGGGTCACGCCGCCCCTCGCGCACGAGCTGCTGGAGTCCATCTACTTCGACGACCCCAACGGGATCCAGCTGGAGATCACCCGCCCGCTGCGCCCGTTCGCGCCCATCGACGCCCGGGACGCCGAACTCACCCTGCGCGCCCTGTCCGATGTCACCCGGAACGGGAAGCCGACCGTGGAGGAGATGTGGCGCCGCAAGGGAGAGCTGTCCCGAGCCCACACCGAGGAGCAGAACCGATGACCACCCTGTACGTGCTCGACATCCCCGAGTTCGGCGCCTTCGTGGAGGCCGCCGAGAACCAGGACATGACCGTCCGCCGTGCCGGCGACTACGTCGAGGTGACCACGGACGGACCCTTGGAGATCCAGCGGGCGCAGGTGGGTGCCAGGCCCGCGATCTGGTTCGCGGCTCTGACCGCGGGCTACCAGGGACGCCTGGTCACCTTGGACGAGGACCGCCTGCTTCTGGTCGAGAAGTGATCAGAGGTGTGTGGCCCGTGCCTCACCCCTGATCCTGGCGCGTGGTGCTCTGCCGGCCCAGCAACGTCCTGGTGGCGTCGAGAAAGGGCAGCAGCCCTGGGGCCTGCTGCCCGTTGCGCCTCCAGGTCGCGTGGATCAGAGCCTCGTACTGAAGCCCTCGCCACGGGACCAGGCCGACGGCCCCCCGGGCCAGATCCGCGGCCACGGCGATCTGCGGCAGCAACGCACAGCCCATGCCGGCCGCGACACACGTCCGCAGGGCGCCGATGCTGGTGAGCTCCGCCGCAACCCGAGGGCGGGGCCCCGGTGCGGACCCGAGTGCCTCCTCGAACATCAGCCGGTAGCTGCAACCGGACTCCGTCACCAGGAAGTCGACGCCGGCGAGATCGGAGCTGGTGACCGACTCCCGTCGTGTCAGCGGGTGGCCCTTGGGGGCCACGACGACGACCGGTTCCGGCAGAAGCGGCATGCTCTCCAGGTCCGGGTGGTCCGGGGGCGCACCAAAAGTGAAACAGAGGTCCAGGGCTCCTTCACGCACCCCGCTGCGGCACTCCTCCCGGTTCCCGGGGCGCAGCACCACGTGCACCTTCGGGCATTCCTCACGGAAGCGGGTGAGCAGCGAGGGGAGCCGGTAGACGCAGAGCGTTTCCGGCGCCCCGATCAGCAACTCACCTCCGGGACTGCCGACCTCGGTGACGGCCGCCCTGGCCTCCTCGGCGAGGGAGAGCATTCTCTCGGCGTAGTCGACCAGGCGGCGCCCCGCCGGGGTGAGCCGCAGACCGCGGTTGGATCGCTCGAACAGGTGCACACCCAGATCCTGTTCCAGTGCCTTGATCTGTTCGGTCACACTCGACTGTGCGTAGTTCAGCCGCTCAGCGGCGCGAGTGACGTTCAAAGCGTCGGCCACGGTGCGGAATGTACTGAGCTGCCGCAGCTGCATGATGCTGTCCCCCCGGCGTTGGCATCGGTTCTCCCGATGATGCCATCGGAAGCTCCCGTTTCCGATCGGCTTCCGCTCTTGTCAAGCTTGAGTTCCAACCTCTCTGACGGCCACCACTCTTGTACCCGGCCGTTTCCGCTTCATGAAAGGTGTGTCATGTCTGCGCCAACTACGCAGGCCTCCGGCGTCTCCAGTGAGACGCTCTCCGAGAACCCCGCACGCCGACGGCTGCTGCTCATCGGCCTCTCGCTCGGCTACTTCATGGTTCTCCTCGACACCAGTGTGGTGAATGTCGCGCTGCCCGCCATCCGCAGCGACATCGGAGGCGGACTGTCCGGGCTGCAGTGGGTGGTCAACGGCTACACCCTGACGTTCGCCGCACTGCTGCTCACCATGGGTGCGCTGTCCGACCGTTTCGGCGGGCGACGGGTCTTCGTCGTCGGCACCTGGGCCTTCCTGCTCGCGTCGCTGATCACGGTCTTCTCGCCGAACCTCGGCGTGTTGATCACCATGCGCGCCCTGCTCGGCATCGCGGGTGCCGCGCTGCTGCCTTCCTCCATGGCCGTCATCGCCACCACCTTCACCGACCCGGCTCAGCGCGCTCGCGCACTCGGCTCCTGGGCGGCCATCACCGGTGCGGCGCTGGCCGCCGGCCCGGTCCTCGGCGGTGTGCTCACCGACGCCCTCGGCTGGCGCAGCATCTTCGCCATCAACGTGCCCGTGGCGCTGGTCAGCGTGCTCATCGCACGCGCCCACGCGCCCGAGACCAAGGTGAACACCAGCCGTGGGGTGGACCTGCCCGGCCAGATCAGCGCGGTGCTGGCGCTTGCCGGGCTCACGTTCGGCGTGATCCAGAGCGAGAATCTCGGCTGGAGCTCGATGCCCGTGCTGGCGGCGCTCGCCGTCGCCCTGGTGGCCGGGGCCGTCTTCCTGGTCGTGGAACGCCGACCGGCCGGGCCGCGTGGTCCCATGCTCCCGCTGCTGCTCTTCCGCAACGCCACCTTCTCGGCCAGTGTGCTCAACGGCCTGCTCGTCAACTTCGGCCTCTCCGGGCTGCTGTTCGTCATGTCCCTCTACTTCCAGCAGGCGCGTGGCCTTTCTGCCCTGCTGGCAGGCTGCGCCTTCCTGCCGCTCACCCTGCCGACGGCCTTCAACCCCATCTACACGGGCCGACTGGTCGCGCGGTCCGGACCGCGGAAGCCGTCCGTTCTGGGCTTCGGACTCCTGACGGTGGGTGCGGCCGTTCTCGCGGTCGGCATCACGGGCACGGGAACCGCGCACACCCTGCTGATCGGGTTCGGCCTGCTGGTCTTCGGCTTCGGCGTGTCCTTCGCGATTCCCTCCCTGGTGACGGCGACGGTTTCGGCCACACCGAAGGAGCAGGTCGGCATCGCGTCTGGCGTGCTGAACTCCGCACGCCAGACCGGTGCCGTCATCGGGGTCTCGGTACTCGGCTCGGTGCTGCACGCCGCCGCCAGCTCCACGGACGGGAGCCGCACCGCACTGATCATCGCCACAGCTGCGCTGCTGCTCGGTCTGCTGCTGTCCGTCGGCTTCATCGGACGGAACAAGCAGTCGGCTTAGCCGGCCGACCGGTTGCGTGCCGTCGGCGTCACCCCGCCGGCATGCAACCGGTAAAACACCCATGCCAGACAAGAGCAGGAGCATGACAATAACCGCTTGATCGTTCGCACTCTGACCCGGGGGGGAAAGTCAGTTGCACGTCAAGGTACTTGGCACACTGAGCGCCCGTATAGGCAAGATCTCCGTACATCCGACCGCTCTCAAGCAGCGCAGGGTCCTGGCTCTGCTTGCGCTGTCCGCGGGGATGATCTCCAACGACCAGCTCATCGAAGAGATCTGGGAGGAGACCCCGCCCAAGAGCGCAGTGACCGCACTCCAGACCTATGTGCTCGCCCTGCGTAAACGAATCAGTGACGCCGGCGTGGACGGAAAGCAGGTCCTTGTCACTCGTGACGGGGGCTACCAGATCCGGCTCGCCGACGGCGGGTTGGACGCCCGTATCTTCGGGGAGCACGTGCAGAACGGTCACCGGCTCGTCGCTGCCCGTGACTTCCAGGGCGCAGTCGACGCGTACCGCATGGCGGAGAGTCTCTGGCGTGGCGGCCCGTTCACCGACGTGTCACCCGGCCCGCTCCTCGCCATCGAAGCGGCTCGCCTGGAAGAGCTGCACATCGGCGCGATCGAGGGACGTATCGAGGCCGAACTGCGCCTTGGACGGCACCGCAGCGTCGTGAGTGAACTGAGCGCGCTCACAGCTCAGCATCCGCTTCATGAACACATCCACGCTCAGTACATCCTCGCCCTGCACCGCTCCGGCCGACGAGACCAGGCGCTCTCCGCATACAGCAGAGTGCGCACGTCGTTGCGACGGGAACTCGGTGTCGAGCCGTCGCCGCGGTTGTGGCACCTCCAGCGTGACGTTCTGATGGCCGAGAACCTCTCCATCAACGCGAACGAGGAGCTCGGCGGATACCCGGGCGACCGGAAGTCCGCCTGAGCGTCCCGCCCGTCGTACCTGATCCTTTGCCGGCGCCGGTGCTGAGTGCCGGATCGACGAGCGCCGTAGGCGCACTGACCCGGGCCGTGCCGAACTCCCCCGCGGCACGGACCCGCGAGCGCCGGCCGGGCCCTGGGAGCCCCGTCTCCAGCAGGGACCGGCCGGCGCTGCCCTTTCCCATCGGCCCCACGTAGATACGGAGTGTCATGACGTCCCTACTCGACGGACCGATCGCTGTTCGCGGAGCCGATGCGAGAACAGCAGAGCTCGGCGAACTGCGAAGGAAGGTTCTGGCAGGGCCGAGTGAGGCGGCGACCGAGGCGCAACACGCGAAGGGGAAGCTGACCGCACGTGAGCGGATCGGCCTGCTGCTGGACGAGGGTTCCTTCAACGAGGTGGAGCCGCTGCGCCGGCACCGGGCAACCGGCTTCGGACTGGAGGCCAAGAAGCCCTACACCGACGGCGTCATCACCGGCTGGGGCGCCGTCCACGGCCGGACGGTCTTCGTCTACGCCCACGACTTCCGGATCTTCGGCGGCGCCCTGGGCGAGGCCCACGCGCAGAAGATCCACAAGATCATGGACATGGCCATCGCGGCGGGTGCGCCGCTGGTGTCGTTGAACGACGGGGCGGGTGCGCGTATCCAGGAGGGCGTCACGGCGCTGGCCGGGTACGGTGGGATCTTCCAGCGCAACACCCGTGCCTCGGGGGTGATCCCGCAGATCTCGGTGATGCTGGGCCCGTGTGCGGGCGGTGCCGCCTACTCCCCGGCGTTGACGGACTTCGTCTTCATGGTCCGCGAGACCTCGCAGATGTTCATCACCGGCCCGGACGTGGTCAAGGCCGTCACCGGTGAGCAGATCTCGCAGAACGGGCTCGGCGGCGCGGACGTGCACGCCGAGGTCTCGGGCGTGGCGCACTTCGCCTACGACGACGAGCGCGCGTGCCTGGACGAGGTCCGGTTCCTGCTGTCGATGCTGCCACAGAACAACCGGGAGACCCCGCCGGTGGAGATGTCCGGGGACCCGGCCGACCGCCGCTGCGAGGCGCTGCTCGACCTGGTGCCGACGGACGGCAACCGCCCGTACGACATGCGCAAGGTGATCGAGGAGCTGGCCGACGACGGCCAGTTCATGGAGATCCATGAGCGCTGGGCCACCAACGTGATCTGCGCGCTGACCCGGATGGACGGGCAGGTCGTGGGCATCGTCGCGAACCAGCCGCGGTCCCTGGCCGGGGTGCTGGACATCCACGCGTCGGAAAAGGCCGCACGGTTCGTGCAGCTGTGCGACGCGTTCAACATCCCGCTCGTGACACTGCTGGACGTGCCGGGCTTCCTGCCAGGCGTGGACCAGGAGCACGGCGGCATCATCCGCCACGGCGCCAAGCTGCTGTACGCGTACTGCAACGCGACGGTGCCGCGGATCTCGGTGGTGCTGCGCAAGGCCTACGGCGGCGCGTACATCGTGATGGACTCCCGCTCGGTGGGCGCGGACCTGGCGTTCGCGTGGCCGACCAACGAGATCGCGGTGATGGGCGCGGAGGGCGCCGCCAACGTGATCTTCCGTCGTGACATCGCCGCCGCCGACGACCCCGAGGCCAAGCGCGTCGAGATGGTGCAGCGCTACAAGGACGAGCTGATGCACCCCTACTACGCCGCCGAACGCGGCCTGGTCGACGACGTCATCGACCCCGCCGCCACCCGCGAAGTCCTCGTCCGCGCCCTGCGGATGCTCCGCACCAAGCACGCCGACCTCCCCGCGCGCAAACACGGCAACCCACCCCAGTAGCCGCCTGATCCCCTGACCACCGAACATCCACCCAGCACCGAGGAAGGCAGCGATGACCTCCGCCACCGTGCCGACGGTCCAGATCGTCAAGGGCGAGGCCACCGACGACGAGCTCGCCGCGCTCACCGTCGTGCTCATGGCCCGCGCGGCCGCGGCCCGCCGCGTGGCCCAGCCCCGTTTCGCCCACGGCGACCGGCACCCCCGGGCCCGCTGGCGCCGACTGGATCGCGTCACCAGCTACCGCAACCCCGTCAGCTGGCGCTGACCGTGAAAACTCACCGGCCAGGCCGAGCCACGGACGGCAGCGGGCTGCGCGAGTCGTTCGCCCCGGACCGGATGACCGCCCGGGAGTTCTACGCCCTTCTCACAGCCCTGGTGGTGCCCCGGCCGATCGCATGGGTGTCGACGCTCGGGCGTGACGGGGTCGACAACCTGGCGCCGCACTCGTTCTTCACCATCGCGTCCGTGGAGCCGCCCATCGTGCAGTTCACTTCCGTGGGGCTCAAGGACACATTGCGCAACGTCGAGGAGACCGGCGAGTTCGTCGTCAACCTGGCCTGCGAGAACGACTTCGAGACGATCAATGCCACCGCCACGGACTTTCCGCGCGGAATCAGCGAGTTCGAGGCCCTCGGCATTCAACGAGAACCGAGCCTGTCGGTCGGACCGCCCCGGATCGCGGGGGCACCGGCTGCGCTGGAGTGCAGGGTGCACAGCACTCTGCGGATCGGTGACTCCACCCTCGTCTTCGGCCGCGTGGTGCACGCTGCCGTCCACCGGGAGATGCTCGTCGACGGACATCCGGACATCGGCCTGCTGCGGCCGCTGGCACGGCTCGGCAAGGACGAGTGGGCCACGCTGGGTGCGGTGCGCGAGATCAAGCGAGTCCGTTACGCCGACAGGCCTGGTCCGACCCCGTCGCCGGACGCGTAGCGCAGCCGATCGCCGGGGGCGCCCCACGGGGACTACCGCTCCGGATACCCGTACCCGGTCGACCAGTTGGCCAGGACGCGTTCGCGGATCTCGGGCGGCCAGCCGTTGGTGAAGCTGCCCTTGACCGGGCGCTGGTCCTTGGGGAAGCGGTCGGCCAGGAGGCAGTTGTGGACGACCTTGCCGGCGCGGTAGGTGTGCTGTTCCTCCTCGGAGAGGTAGACGGAGAGCGCGGCGGTGGGCTTGGCGGGGAAGTGGACCTCGCCGCGTTCGGGGTGTGTGCGGGTGGCGAAGGCCCAGACGACCTCGTTCACGTCGGTGATGTCGATGTCGTCCTCGACCAGCAGCACCTTCGGGACGCCGAAGCCCGCCTTGCCGGTGAAGACGATCTCGCCGACACGCTGGGCCAGTTCGGTGGAGTGGATGCCGAGGGTCTCGTACCAGTCGCGGTTCACCGAGACGATCAGCCAGTGCAGGGCGGACTCGTAGGAGAACCAGGCCGAGGCCGCCGGGAGTCCGGCCGCGCGGAGCTGGTACAGGATCTCGGCGGCATGCATGGTGCCGGTGCCGGTGTGGTCCTCCTCCACCGGCGGGCCGGCCGCGACGACCGGGAGGATCGCCCCGTTCCGGTGGGTGATCGCGCTGACGTGGAAGACCGGCTTGGGCGAGGCCTCGAAGCTGTTGTAGCCGGGGTACTCGTTCATGGGGCCCTCGTCGGCCGTCTCGTCGAAGGCGATGTGGCCCTCGATGACGATCTCGGCGGTGGCCGGGACCGACAGGTCCACGGTTTCGGCGGGGACGACCTCGATGCCCTCGCCGAACAGGGCGCCGACGAAGTGGCTCTCGTCCGCCCCTTCCGGCAGCGGCATCGCGCCCGCGTACGGCAGCGCGGGCTCGACCCCGAGGGCGAGCGCGATCGGCATCGGTTCGCCGCGGGCCGCCCACTGGGCGCGGATGATGCCGAGGTGCTGGGGGCCGGGGATGAGGCAGGACAGGCGGTCCCTGCCGGCGATCATCATGCGGTTGACCGACCAGTTCGTCCAGGAACCGTCGGGCGTACGGGCGATGTTCATGCCGTACGTCTGGATGTACCGTCCGCCGTCGTTGCCGTGGATCAGCGGGGTCGGAAAGGCGTACAGGTCGACGGCGTCGCCCAGGAGGATGTTCTGCTTGCAGGGTGCCCCGGACGCGGGGACCTCGGCCGGCGGGATGCCGGCGCGGCCGCGGGCGGCGACCACGGCCTCCATGATGTCCCGGCCGGAGGCCCCGGCGGGCAGCCCGAGGGCGAGCGCGATCCGGGCCAGCCGGTGGCCGGGGCCGGACAGGCCGCCGGGCGCGCCGAGCACCCGGAAGCCGGTGCCGGTGTAGCCGGTGATCGTGTTGAACAGCGGGGCCGGCGCCTTCAGGTCGTAGGAGCGGCGGACGACCGCGCCGATCTCCAGGTTCCAGTCGACCTCGGCGTCGATCTCGTTGACCTCGCCGATCGCGGCCAGTTCCGCGATGAACTCACGCAGACTGCGCAGATGTTTCACGGGGTTCCTCGTCGTCTCTACGGCGCCGGGTTCCGTCCCAGCGGGGGAGCTCGGGCACGTCGATGCCGAGCAGGTCAAGGGCGCGGCCGGCGGTGTGGTCGACGATGTCCTCGACCGTGCCGGGGCGCAGGTAGAACGCGGGCACCGGAGGCATGACGATCCCGCCCGCCTCGGTCACCGCCGTCATGGCACGCAGATGGGTGAGGGTCAGCGGTGTCTCGCGGACCATCAGGACCAGGCGCCGGCGTTCCTTCAGGGTGACGTCCGCGGCGCGGGTGAGCAGGTTGTCGCCGCCCGCGTACGCGATCGCGGACAGGGTGTGCACGGAGCAGGGCGCCACGATCATCCCGTCCGCCGGGAACGAGCCCGACGCGATCGCGGCCCCGATGTCGGCGGGCCGGTGGCTGACGTCCGCGAGGGCGGCCAGGTCACGCGCGCTCAGATCCGTCTCGTAGGCCCTGGTCCGCTGGCCCGCGGGGGTCACGACCAGGTGTGTCTCGACCCCGGCCGTGCGGGCCAGCTCCAGGACGCGGACGCCGTAGGCGATGCCGGTCGCGCCGCTGATCCCGACCACCAGGCGGCGCGGTCGGCCGGTCAGCTGGCCGCCCCCGCACGCAGGGCGGCCGCGTGCTCGGTGACGAAGTAGGCGAAGGAACGGGCCGGGTGTCCGGTCAGCTTCTCCACATCGTCCGTGACGGCCGACGCGCCGCCGGACGCGTAGAGGCCGTACAGCTCGACCATGCCTTCCGCCCGCCAGGGATCCCACCCGGCGGCGAGCATTCCGGCGAGCGCGGCCTCGGGGTCCAGCGCCTCGTACGTCACCGGGTGCCCGACCGTCTCGCCGAGCACCCCGGCGATCTCGGTGTGCGTCAGGGCGGCCGGACCGGTCAGGGTGTAGACGGCGTTCTCGTGCCCGTCGCCGGTCAGCACCGCGACCGCGGCCTCGGCGACGTCCCGCGTGTCGACGTACGACACCGCGCCCGTGCCGCCCGGCAGCGCCAGCCGGCCGGTGTGCAGCGTGGGCGCCATGCCGAGGAAGTTCTGGTAGAAGCCGTTCGGCGCCAGCACGGTCCAGGGCAGCCCGGACGCGCCGAGACAACCGAGCCCGGCGGTGTGCGCGGCGAGGAACCGTACGCCCTCGGCGTGCTCGCCGACCCCGGCGGCGGCGTGCAGCACGAGGTGCGGGCGACGGCCGGTGCGTGCGGCGGCGTCGATCACGTTCCGCTCGTGTGCGTCCATCTCCGGATGCACCGCCACCAGTACGTACACGGCGTCGGCGCCGGCCAGCGCCCGGTCCAGCGATGCCGGGTCCGTGAAGTCGGCGGCCACGGTCTCCACTCCGGCATCCCAGTGTGCCGGTACGGCCGAGCCGTCCCGCACCAGCGCCCGCACCCGCTCGCCCCGCGCCCGCAGGCCGCTGACCACCTCGGAACCGACGGTCCCGGTCGCTCCGGTGACGACGATCATCGCTCTCCCCCATGTCGTGTAAGGCTTCAACGAGACGATCGCAGCGGAGAGTTGCTTGATCAAGGCGGAAGTCATGCACGATCCTTCAGCCACGCTCATCGATACGGCTCGGGGGGACCGCAATGGAGCTGACGGAGATCGAAGCGTTCCTCGCCCTGGCGGAGGAACTGCACTTCGGCCGCACCGCCGAGCGGCTGCGGCTGTCCCAGTCCCGGGTCAGCCAGCTGATCCGCTCGCTGGAACGCCGGGTGGGCGCACCGCTGTTCACCCGGACCAGCCGCCGGGTCGCGCTGACCCCGCTCGGCGAACACACCCGGCGCACGGTCGGCGCCGCCTACACGGGCCTGAAGAAGAGTTACGAGGAGACGTGCGCCCTCGCGCAGGGCATGGTCGGCACCCTGTGCGTCGGCTTCCTCGGCTGTCTCAACGGGCCGCCGCTGACCGACCTGGTCCTCGCCTTCGGCCGCCTGCACCCGGCCTGCGAGATCACGGTGGCCGAGGTGTCCTGGGCCAACCCCTACGGGCCGCTGCGCAGCGGTGAGATCGACGTGCTGTTCACCCTGCTGCCGCTGGACGAGCCGGATCTGCGAGTGGGCCCGGTGCTGGTCGCGCACGGGCGGGTGCTGGCCGTCGCCCGAGAGCACGCGCTGGCCGGGCGGGACACGGTCGACATCGAGGATCTCGCCGACTCGGTGCTGCTCGACGGTCCCGCCGAACTCCCGGAAGCCCTCAGGCACGGCTTCTGCCCGCCGTTCACCCCGCTCGGCCGCCCGTTGCGCCGCGGGAAGGGCGGCCGTACCTACCAGGAGGCGCTGCACCGGGTGGCCGCGGGCGAGATGGTGTGGACGACCCACGAGGGCCTCTTCCACACCTACGCCCACCCCGGCGTCGTGCACCGCCCCCTGACCGGTCTGCCCCCGGCGAACGGCGCACTCGTCTGGCGCGCGGACACCGAGACCGCGAAGATCCGCGCGTTCACCGGGCTGGGGGCGCGGCCGGTCTCCGGGAGCGCCGGGTGACGCGTCAGCCCAGGCAGATCACGACGAGGCAGAGCTTGTCGGACGAGGAGGAGGACGAGGAGGACGACGAGCTCGACGACCCTGTCTGGCCGGAACCGGAGGAGCCGCTGGTGCCGGTGCTCGTGCCGGAGCCGGTGCCGGGCGTCGGGGACGCCGTCGTGCCCGTCCCCGTGCTCGTGCCCGTACTCGTGCCCGTGGTGCCGGTCGTCGGTACGGGGGTCGACGTCGGGTCCGTGATCGGCGTGGAGCGGGGGGCCGTGGAAACGGTGCCCGTCCCGCTCACCGCAGCGGCGTGACGGGGCGCGGAGGCCTGGGAGCGCTGCTGCGGGGCGCCGGCGGGGGAGACGACGTAGCCGACCGGTGCCGTCCGTGCCGTGGGCGTACGGGGGGTGCCGGTGGTCTGCCGGTGCGGGTCGGCCGCGGTGGGTGTGCCCGACGGCGGGGTGGGAGAGGCGGGCTTCTCGCCGACGCCCATGCTGCGGTTGTCCGGCGCGGCGGCCGCCTGGGCGCGGTCGCCGGAGCCGCGGTCCATCGAGGCGAGGGTCAGCCCGCCGCCGACGAGTGCGACGGCGGTCGCCACCACGGCCCGGCGCTGGCTCTTCTTCCAGCGGGCCAGCTGGCGCCGCCGGGCCGCCCGTCCCTGCGGTGCGCGCGGTGCGTCGGTGACATCGGCGGCCGACGCGGTGTCGGCGGTGTCCGCCGTGTCGGTCAGGGGCGCGTCGTCGTACCAGGTGTCCGGGCCGGGGTACGGCTCGGCGGCGGCCGGTATCTGCAGGGCGGCCACCGTCGTCATCGGTGTCGTACCGGTGCGGCCGTCGGTGTTCGGCGGGGCGATGTCCGGGGCGTAGGCGCCGCACCCGGGACAGACCAGGGCGCCGTTGAGGTGTCGGCGGCACGAGGAGCAGTAGTCCATTGCGGTCTTCCTGAGTCGACTGCGCCGTGGTCACCGGGACCCCGGCCTGGTCACGCCCGTACGGGAGATCGAGCGATCAGACACGCTAACGAGCCTTTCGAAAGGCTGTGTGCAGCCCGTGTGGTGCTCCTGCACAGATTCCCGGCCGATTCCCGGCCGATGGCATATGGCCCGCCTCAGCGGGCACTCCGCCGCGCCTCGCGGCATCGTGGAGGCGGGCGCCCCCGCACCGGATCGGCAGGAGGACACGCATGCTCGGCACAGACTTCCGCACCGGCTCACCCGTCTGGCTCGACCTCGGCAGCCCCGACATCGAGGCGACCGCCGCGTTCTACGGCGCCGTCTTCGGCTGGACGTTCGCGCCCGCCGGTCCCGAGGCGGGCGGGTACGGCTACCTCCAGAAGGACGGCGCGACCGTGGCGGCCGTCGGCCCGCTGACCGAACCGGGCGCGACGCCCGCGTGGATGACGTACTTCAAGGCCGCCGACGCCCTGGCCACCGCCGACGCCGTGATCTCGGCCGGCGGAACGGTGCGGGCGGAACCGGTGAGCATGGGCGAGGTGTGGATGGCCCAGTTCACCGACCCGCAGGGCGCCGAGTTCGCCGTGCTGCAGTCCGGTGAGGGCCTCGGACGGACGTCGGAGGACGACACGCTGGTGTGGGTGGAACTGCACGTCGGCGATCCGGTGGCCGCCATCGCCTTCTACCGGGAGCTGTTCGGCTGGCGCTCGGCGGAGATGCAGGCGCCGGGCATGACGTACCGCGTGCTCAGCATCGCCGACGGCGACCAGCAGGAGGGTTCCTTCGGCGGCGCCGCCCCGCTGCGGGACGGTCAGGAGCGGGCGCGCTGGGTGCCGTACTTCGCGGTGGCCGACGCGGACGCGACCGTCGCCAGAGCGCGGGACAACGGCGGCACGGTCGTGATGCCGGCCGCGGACGTCCCGGACGTCGGCCGCATCGCCTGGCTGGCCGACCCGGCCGGCGCGGTCTTCGCGGTCCTGAAGCCGAACCCGCGGCAGGCCGCCGCCTAGCCGGACCCCGGACGCCTCGCTCCGCCGGGAGTTCATCCCCGGCAACTCCCGTACGTGTACGCATCGTTGTCCGGACAGAACGCGCTGTGTTCCACTAATGTCCTTCCACCACCACGATCACGTGTCTCCTGGGCGGGAGAGCATCCATGGGGGATCCGAGTGAGGAGCTGGGGTTCGAAGGACTCCTCGGTGAGGAAGGCTTCTTCGCGCGTCTGCTCGGGCGGTCACCGTCGGGCGGCGGCCGTGAAGAGCTGTACGGGCCCGATCTGCCCGTCGTGCTGCTCACCGGCGGCCCGGGCATGGGCAAGGGGCGGCTGCTGGACATGGTGTGGCGGCAATTCGCCACCCAGCTGCCGGTCGTCCGCCTGGACTGCGGCTCGGGGGAGTACGCGGACCGTGCGGCGCGGGAAAAGGGTGCCCGTTCGGCCGCGACCGAGATCCTGGTCGAGGCCGCCCGGACGCTGAGAACCTGGCCGGGGACGGGCGGCTCGTTCCTCTTCCCCCGGTTCTTCTCGGGCCTGGTGCTGGTCACGACCGGCGTCACCGGGGGCACTCCCCGAGCGGTCCGGGCAGAGATCGAGCGGTACACGGACCTGCCGGAGAAGCGGCGGCTCCGCGCCCTGTTCACAGGTGGCTTCTGGCGGGACCGAGGAGTCGTCCGGAATCTGCTGGCGGCCCTGGAGCAGCCGCTCGACGGGGCCGCGGTGGGCACCGCGTTGCTGGCCGCCCTCGACACGAGCCTGACCCCCAAGGGCCGTAGGGAGCTGACGCGGATCTACGGCGCGTATCTGGGCGCGGGCCACCCGTACCAGCACGGGCTGCGCAGTCTCGCCGCCGACTTCCGGGCCCGCGGAGAGGGGCGCGAAGTGGCGGAGAGCTTCCTCTTCTGGGCGCTGCGTGAGGACCTTGAGGCGGCGTACACGGGGGTGCTGGCCTACCTGAGCCGGGTCGGCCGCCCGGCGCTGCTGCTGGACCGCTCCGAATCACCGCTGGGGGAGCAGCTGTTGCGCGCCGTGCTCACCGACCGCCGGGGCGGTCGGCGCGATCGCGTGGTGATCGTGGGCACCGCGCGCCGGGCGGACGGCGGGGCCTTTCTGTACGGGGGCCTGCGGCAGGAGGAGGTGCGGCCCCCGGCGGAGTTCCGGCCCGCCGACGAGGTGCCGCCCGCATGGTCCCGCCGTAAGCACAAGGGAACGGACCTGGCACCGCTGGCCGACGGGGTGCTCCTGCTGCGGATGCCCCTGCTCACCGGCGACCAGATCGGCGAGGAGACCGCGCGCAGACAGCTGCGCGCGGAGCCGGAGGGCGGTACGAACCGTCGTCGTATCGACGCCGCCGTGGCCCGGTTGAGCGGCGGACGGCCGCACATGGTGCTCCGGCTGGCCGCCGCTGCCGCCGCCTTCCAGATGCCGGCGGACGCCAACGACCGGGACCTCCTGGACGCACCGCTGCACCTTGCGGCCGACGGCGAAGGCGACGGTGAGCGGCCCGTGTTCGACGCCCTGCTGCGGGAGCTGATCCTGAAGCAGCTGCCGGTGCGGCTGCCGCAAGAGCACCACGGCCAGTGGCTGGATCTGCTCACCCATCTCTCGGTCGCGCACGACATGGAGTGCGCTGACGTCCTGCTCGACTATCACCAGCGCGGCCGGCTCAACCGCCTGACGGCACATCAGGTCACGCAACTGCTCGCCGACACCGGATGGCCCAGCTGCGAGCGGCACTTCATCGGGGACTTCGGGCTGCGCCAGCTGCTGGTGCACCGGCTGTACGGGCTGCACCCCGACGGAGCCGCCTGGTACGACGACCACCGTCTGCTGCGCAACCACTACAGCCGGCGCGCGAAGGACGAGGCCACGGCGGACGGCGGGGCGACGGCGGACGGCGGGGCGTTCCGCTCGGTCATGGCGCACCGGATGAACCACCACCTGGTGTCCGGCGGCGTGGACGGCGTGGTCGGCCATCTGGTCGCCACGCTGCCCGGCCGTCCGCTGAAGTGGTGCGCGGAGCTGCTGGAGATCGCCCAGGCGCCGTATCCGGGCGGCGCGGACACCCGCCGGCAGCGCGCCCAGGGCCTGGTCGCGCTGGAGGGAGACGCGCTGCGCCGCACCGTGGACCAGCTGCTGCACGCCGTATGGCTGTGCGAGGAGCGGACCAGGCCGACGGGACAGGGGGCCGCCGACATGCTGACCAGGCCGCTGGACCTGCTCTCGATCATGGAGTTCGACGGCGCCGGACAGCTCGGCGGGGTGGCCATCGAGTGGAGCGGCCTGGCGGCGAACGAGCAGCCGTTGTTGCGCTGCGCCTGCACTGGACAGCTCGGGCGAAGGAGGTAGCGGGGATGCCCAGGTGGCAGAAGATCCTTTACGCGTTGCTCGTCGCGGCCGTGGCCGTGACCGGGGGCGTGTTCCTCTGGTCGTACCTCCACCGACCGGACACCTGTGCCGACGGGGTCGACCGGATCGGCGGCGAGTGCGTCGGCGTCAACGGCTCGGGCTACGACTTCGGCAACGGGGACATCACCGCCGTGGTCCGGGCCATCGCCCAGGAGAACAAGAAGATCGAGGGCCAGCCCCATGTGACGGTGGCGATGGTGCTGCCGCTGCAGTCGGACAAGGCCGGCCTGCGGCGGGAGATCCGCAGCGATCTGCAGGGGGCGTATCTGGGGCAGTTGCAGGCCAACGCGGGCGAGGGGGAACCGCCGAAGATCAAGCTGGTGCTGGCCAACCCCGGGCAGGACTACCGGCACCAGGCGACGGTCGTGGACACCTTGGTGCGCATGGCCGGCTCGCCGAAGGACCAGCTGCGCGCCGTCACCGGCTTCAACCTCAGCCTCGACGCCACGAAGGACGCCATCGCGCAGCTGACGGAACACGGCGTTCCCGTGCTCGCCTCCCGGATCACCGGAGACCAGATCGCGAACGCGGACGGGCTGGCGAAGCCGCGGTTCCCCGGCCTGGCCCGGATCATCACGACCAACCACGACGCGGCCCAGGCGCTGGCCAACTTCAACGGTGCGCAGGACCGGGAGAACAGCAAGACGGTGGTGGTCTACGACACGCGCCAGGACGCCTACGACGAGTCGCTGGCGCAGGCGTTCAGCGGGATCAAGGAGACGGGTCCGCCCGGTCCCGAAGCGATGCGCTTCACCTCCCCGGCGATCGACGAGGCGGGTTCGACCGGCAACCAGCTCGAACAGATAGCCAACAACATCTGCCAGAGCTCGGCCGACACCATCTACTTCGCGGGGCGCAATCTGCACCTGCGGCTCTTCGCGCTCAAGCTCGCCAAGCTGGACTGCGAGAACCGGCACTACACCATCATCACCGGCGCCGACGCCGCCTCGTTGCAGCAGAACATGACGGCGGGCGACTGGGAGGAGCTGCGCGGCACGGGCGGCACGGCGAAGGTGACGGTGCAGTACGCCGCCCCCGCGCACCCGGACGCCTGGAGCACCGAACTGGCCGCCTGGCGCAAGAACTGGGTCGCGGCCCACCACCGCGAGCCCACCGACGCCGAGCTCCCCCAGTACCTCACCGAGCCCCAGGCGGCTCTGGACAACCTGAAGCGGCTGATCACCAGCACACTCCACGCGGGGACGGGCCTCGGCTCCACACCGGACCTGGAGGACTCCCGCACCATGCTCAACTACGACGGCATGGTCACCATCGGCCGGGCACTGCACGAGGCGCAGAGCGGCGACGCCGCGAATGTGCCGAGCCTGCAGGACGTCGGCGGCGAGTGGGCCCAGCTCCAGTCCGCCCACCGCGTGCAGGGCACCAGCGGCCTGATCTGCCTGACCAGCGGTGGAAACCCGTACGACAAACCGGTCGCGGTGGTCGAACTGGATCCGGGCCGGCAGAGGATGGGCACCCTGAAGTTCATCGGCCTCGGCTGGCCCACGGGCCGGGAACAGCCGAAGAACTGCGTGATCCCGAGCCGCACTTCGTGACCGACGTCCGCTCGGCGGGGTTGGGAGCGCGGGCGGACGGGGTACGGCGGCGGCTACCTGTGCTTGCCGCCGCCCTGGCCGCCCGCCCCGCCGCTGCCGCCCGACTTGCCCGTGCCGCCCGAGCTGCCGGACGCGCCGCTGCCGGAGCCACTGGAGCCGCCCGACTTGCCCGTGCCGCCGGAGCTGCCGGAGGCGCCGGAGCTGCCGTTGCCCGCGCCCGCGGCCGTGCCCTCGCTGGACTTGCCCGTGTCGCCGGACTTGTCCGCGTCGGCGGACTTGGTCGGGGCGGCCGTCGCCCGGGACAGCTGCTCGGTGCAGTACGCCGCGACCTTGGCCTCGCCGCCGGCCTCGGTGACGAGCTCCTGCCAGGCCTTGGCGCCGAGCGCCTTGCCGCGGCCCCGGACGTGCTCGTAGGCGCGGCAGTGGGCCTCGGTGTCCTGGGCGGTGGCCGGTCTGTCGGTCGGGGGGAGGCCGCCGGAGGACGCCGAGGAGGCGGTGTCGCCCGGCCGGCCGGGAGCGACCGCCGACGGGTGCGCGGAGCCGTGGCCGGTGCCGTGGCTGGAGGAGGCGACGGAACCGATGGCCGCGACGGCGACCCCGCCCAGGGTGAGGCTCGCGAACACCACGCCGAGCGTCATCCGCAACGGGCGCCGGGCCCGCCGCTCCTCGCGCCGGCGCCAGTCGTCCCGGCGCCGGGTGCGGGCCCGGTGCGCGCCCGTGTCGCGGGCGGCCCGGAAGGCGGCCACGGCCCGCTGCTCGGCGCGGGGGTCGACGTCGGCCGCGCGGATGGCGGCGGCCAGGGCCGTTTCCAGGGCGGCGGCGTCCCGCGCGTACCGGGGGTCGGACAGAGCGCCGTCAGGCTCACGTCGACGGCCCGGGAATCCGCCGCCGCTCGGACCTTCACTCATGTCCGCTTCCGTCTCATGTCCGCTTCCGTTCATGTCGACTCCCCCAGCGTCCGGGCGGCGCGATCCGTCACACCCGGCTCCGTCTCGCCGCCGAAGCCCAGCTGGCGGGCGAGGCGTTTCAGACCCCGGTGGGCCGCCGTGCGCACTGCTCCCGGGCGCTTGCCGAGGACGCGGGCGGCGGCGGGACCGTCCAGGCCGACGACGACGCGCAGGAGTACCGCCTCGGCCTGGTCCTTGGGCAGCCCGCGGACCAGTTCCAGTGCCCGCTCGGTGGAGAGGGACTCCAGGGCCTGCTCGTGGGTGCTGTGCTGCGCGGGCAGGTCCAGCACGTCCTGCTCGGTGCCGCCCGCCCGGGGCCGGGTGCGCTGGCGGCGCAGATGGTCCAGCGCCCGGTGCCGGGCGATGGTCGCGGTCCAGCCGCGGAAGCCCGCGCCGTCGCCCTTGAACCGCCCGAGGTCGCGGGATATGTCCAGCCAGGCGTCGGACGCCACGTCCTCCGCGTCGTCGCCGACGATGCCACGCAGGTAGCCGAGCAGGCCCGGCTGGACGAGCCGGAAGGCGACCGCGAAAGCGGCCTCGTCGCCGTCCTGGGCCCGTGCGACGGCTGCGCCCAGTTCCCCGTCGTACGGCTGTACGCGCCGGGGTTGCCGTGCCTGGCCCAAGATCGTCCTCGTTCGCGCCGGTTCCTGGCGAGTCCCTGCCGTCCCTCGCGCTCCGGTCGCGCCGACGGCCCATGATGGACAGCGTCTGTAGTCACAGAAATGTCACAACGCCTCAGGCGTCCTCCCGGTCCCGCGGGTGCCGGCCGGGCCGGGTGACGTTTCGCGCGGGCCGTGCGCTGGGGGAGTGCCGGGCGCGGTACCAGGCAGGCCGAGGGAGACCGCTCGCCCACGCCGGTGCCGCAGACCGTCCCGGCCCCCGTCTCCGTGCCGTCCGTGTCTCCCCCCGCGGACGGCACGGAGCGGGACGGGACGGTCCGGTGGCATGAGTGCGTACCTCTCAACAGCCTCAAGGGCGTCTCCGCCCGCGGCGTGAACGCCGGGGCTTTTTGCAAGAGGCCCGGTAACACTTCCGGCCTGCCGCGCTCTGTCCGTGGACGGTCGCGGCGGCGGCCAGCACAAGAGACACGGCTCGTGCAGTGGACGGACACGCGCCCGCACCGCAGCCCGCCCACGACACCACCGCGCCGCAGTGGTACTGAGAGCAGATTGAATCCTCCCCTCCCTGAAGGGAGGGGATTCCTGGCTCAGGCCGCCTCCTGGAGCAGCGCTCCAGGAGGTCTTCTGCCATCGGCACCAGCCGGGTTGAGACCAGCCCGGACGAGCATCACGCGTGCGGAATTCTTGTCTCGTGGAGACACCGTTCCGCACGCGGTGCAGGTGTAGGTGCGCTCACCCAGCGGCAGGCGATGCTTGGCTCTCGCATCGCAGTGCGCGCAGTCCATCGTGGTGTGCGCGGGGTGGACAAGGCGGATGTCCCGCCCGTGCTTGCGGCCCATCTCGATCAGAGCGGCCTTGGTGGCGCCGATGGCGGCGTCGGCGGCCTTACGGGCCATGGTGGTCCTGGCGAGGAACCTCGGACGGAAGTCCTCGACAGCGATGGCGTCGTGGTCACGGACGGCTTTCTTGGCCCATTTGCGGCCGCTGTCCTCACGCTGCCTGGCGATCTTCTTGTACGCCTTCGCCCGCAGTTGCTTTGCCTCGCGGTAGCCCTTCGAGGCCGCCTGGCCCTTCTTCGGCCTGCGGCGGGCCATCATCCGGTCGTACCGGGTCAGCTTCGTCTGAGCCTTCTTGCCGTGCTCGGCGTGCGGCAGGTCGTGTGCGTCGGACGTGGTGGTCGCGGTCTCCTTCACGCCCCAGTCGACGCCGAGTACACGGCCGGTCTGAGGCAGGGGCTGGACCTGGGCGGGGACGACGAATGAGGCATACCAGTGCCCGAGGCTGTCCTGGTACACCCGCACCGAGGACGGCTTGGCCGGTAATTCCCGCGACCACACCACCGTCAGGACGATGCCGCCCGCCAGGTGCAGCCTGCCGTGCTTCAGCCGGAATCCCCGCCTGGTGTAGTTGAGGCTCGCCGGTGCCTCGCGTTTCTTCTTGTGCTTCGGCATCCCGGCCCGGCGTGCCATGGGGAACCGCTGCCGAATGTCCTTGTGCGCCTTGGCGCGGGAGCGGCCGAAGTCGCGGACGATCTGCTGCTGGGGAACCGACGAGCCCTCACGAAGCCACGGCGTACGGGCGCGGGCCTCAGTCAGCATCTTGTCGAGCTGCGCCGGGCCGCACGTCTGCTGCCCCTCGGCCGCCTTGTTGTGCAGGTGTACGGCCCTGGACTTGGCGACGCATTCGTTCCACACCCACCGGCACCGGTCCCACTCCGCCGCCAGGGCAGTGCGCGCGGTGGACGACACACGCAGCCGGTACGTGTACCGGGCATGCCCAGCCTCCACAGCCGCGCTCACCTGCGTCATCTCGCCTCCTCACGGTCCCCGACCGGAACGTGATGCCCATCCCGACCCCGTTCAAGGACCATACGTACGACCACCGCACACGCGTGCCCCGATCCCGCAGCCGCCACCCCAACCAGCGATCACCGGAACGTGTGTTCGTGTCGTCCCGGTTGGTGTCGACAGCGGTACGGGCGCTCCGCGCCCCGATCCGAATACGGCGACGCTCCGCCTCGCGGCACTGGGATGCGATTCCTCCCCGCAAGAAGCAGGTGATCCACGCCCATGAGCGGAACCCGGCGCCGACCGCCGCAGCCACCACTGCCGGCAGCCGTGCGGCGGACGGCCGTGGCAGGCGCCGTACCGGTGAGCGGAAGCGGTTCATCGGCCAAGGCCCAGGCCCTCGGCCGTACGGCGGCGGGCAAGACCGGCACCACGGACGACTACCGGTCGGCCTGGTTCATCGGCTACACCCGCCAACTCGCCACCTCGGTCGTCCTGGTCAAGGAGGACCCGGCCCACCCGCAGCTCCAGTCCCTGGCGGGCATGGGCGGTCTGCGGAAGGTGTTCGGCGGCGACATCCCGACCGAGATCTGGACCCGGTACATGCGCGACGCCCTGGCCGGCCTGCCGGACCTGCCGTTCCCCGCCGCGCCGTCCCTCGGCCCCGGCACGAACGAGCCCGGCGTCCCCTCCGCCTCCCCCACCCCCGTCAGACACGTCGGGGGCAAGCCCGGCAAGCGCACGACCACGACAGCCACCCCCGGGCCGGGCACCCCGGCGACCGGCCCCAAGTGCCATGCGCACAAGTGCCGTTGACGGCACCGCGCCCCGCCGGACGGACCGGCGGGGCGCGGTGAGGAGCTATGCGGGGACGTCGCCCGTCACTTGGTGAAGGCGGCGGTCCCGTTCGGGGTGCCGAGACCGGTCGGGCCGTCGTAGCCCTTGCCCGCCTGGCACAGGTAGCCGCCGCAGGAGCCGTTGGCGCCGCTCGTGACGTCGTTCAGCTGGTCCGGGTGGGCGTAGGGGTACGACGCCGGGACGTCGCCGGTGCCCGGGGTGCCCGCGAGGGCGTAGACACCGGCGATGAACGGCGCGGAGGCGCTGGTGCCGCCGTACACGTTCCAGCCGCTCGCCTGGTAGGTGTCGTAGACGGCGAGACCGGTGGCCGGGTCGGCGACGGAGGCGACGTCGGCGACGGCGCGCTTGCCGCAGCCGGTGTCCTTCTGCCAGGACGGCTTGGCCTCGTACTGCGAGCAGCCCGAGCCCGCGCCGTCACCGCCGGCGGACGTGCCCCAGACGGACTCGGACCAGCCGCGGGTGCTGCTGTCCTTCTTGAGCGAGGTGCCGCCGACGGCCGTCACGTACGGGGAGGCGGCCGGGTACTCGACGCCGTAGCCGCTGTCGCCGGAGCTGACGGTGATGGCGACGCCGGGGTGCTTGAAGTACTGGTCGTCGGCCTTGGTGTCGGTGGCGTCCTCGTTGCCGCCGTAACTGTTGGAGACGTACTTGGCGCCCTGCTTGACGGCCTGGTTCACGGCCGCGCCGAGGTCGTCCATGCTGGCCGACTTGGCCTCGACGAGCAGGATCTTGCACTGCGGGCAGGCCGCGCTGACCATGTCGACGTCGAGGGAGATCTCGCCGGCCCAACCCGAGTCGGGGGCCGGGTAGTTGGTGCCGCCGTCCTGGTCGGTCTTCTTGAAGCAGCCGTTGCTCGTGCTGCACTCCGGCAGGCCGTACTGGGAGCGGTAGGCCGCCAGGTCCTTCTCGGCGTTCGGGTCGTCGTTGGCGTCGACGATCGCGACCGTGGCGCCCTTGCCGGCGTCCTTGGGCAGGTGGTAGGCGGCCTGGAGGTCGGCCGGCCCGAAGCCCTTGGGGGTGTCGTGGTGGCCGAGGGACTTCTGCGTCTTGAGGTCGGTGCGCTCGACCGCCTCGCACGCCATGTATCCGGGCTTGCTCGGCTCGGAACAGAGCCGGTGGGTGTGCACCGTGGCGACGGACGCCGTGGAGGCCGTGGATGTGGTGGTCGTGGTGGTTGTGGTCGCGAAGGCTGCCGACTGCGAGACGACGGCCAGGCCGCCGGTGATCAGGGCCGCTGCGGACAGCAGGGCGGGCGCGCCGCGGCGTATCGGGTTCCTTCGGCGATGGGAATGCAATGAACTGCCCTCCGTGGGGGGATGGGTGGCTCCGGGACGGCGGCCGGAGGCGGGAGCTGCACTGTCGAGTGCATGACAACCGCTTTCCGTTGGGGGTGGCCGAGCGGAGCTGTCTTACGGGCATCGTGTGTGCTGCCACCCCGGTCAGTGGTGGCTACGAAGGAGATTATTGACCATTTGCCGAAGAGAACAGGGCCAGTTGGTAAAACCTTGGCCCCAACTCCTCAGGAGCGGCGGGTACCTTGTGCAGCCATGGAGCTTGAAGACAGAACCATCAGCGACCTGATGTCGCTGGGCCTGGCCCGGTACGAGGCACGGGTCTACCTGGCGCTCATCAGGCGTGGTTCTTACACGGCAGCCGAGGCGGCCCGGGAGGCCGACGTGCCGCGCCAGCGCGTGTACGACGTGCTGGACGCCCTCGTCCGGCGGCAGCTGGCCACCGCCCACCCCGGGCGGGTGACCACGTACTCCGCCGTGACGCCCGAGCTGGCCCTCGCCCGGCTGATGGCCGTGCAGCGGGAGTCCGTCGACCGGCTGGAGCGGGTCTCGCAGACATTGGCCGGTGCCCTGCAGCCCCTGTGGACCCAGGGGCAGGACCATACCGACCCCCTGGACTACATCGAGATCCTGCGCGACCCGAAGCGGATCGCCGAGCGCTTCGCCGACATCCAGCGCCAGGCCCGCCACGAACTTCTCACCTTCTGCAAACCGCCGTTCGTCGCGCCCGCCGAGAACACCGAAGGCATCGCGGTGGTCCGCCGGCTTCACCGGGCGGGCGGCACCGTCCGCGCGATCTACCTCGACGACGCCCTGGACGACCCCGGGCAGCTGGAGCACGTACGGCGCTTCGCCGCCGCGGGGGAGGAGGCCCGCTTCGCTCCCGAGCTGCCGCTGAAGCTCGTCATCGCCGACGCCTCCCTCGTCCTGTGCGACATGCCCGACCCGGTGGCCGGCGCCGGCTCCACCACCACCCTCTTCATCGAACACCCGGCCCTCGCGAGCTGTCTGCGGCTGGCCTTCCACACGGTGTGGACGGAGGCGGTGCCCGGACCGGAGGCCGAGCCGGGCCGGTGAGCGCTCAGTCGGGGATGACGGCGGTGCGGTGCCGCCCACGGCTTCGAGGTGCGGATCGCGACCACCCCGCTCCTGCAGGGAACCGTCATCATCGACCGGCGCACCATGATCCTCACCGACCCGGTGTTCCCCGCCAGGGCCGCTCACGGCCGGCGCACGTACACCATGAGCGGCGCGCCGGCCCTGGTCGGCGGAGCCTACGCGCTCTTCGAAGCCGCCTGGGAGAGCGCCACCGACCTCGCCGCGTTCCTGGCTGCGCAGTGGCCCCGGATCGATGCCCGGGCCGCCAGGGTCCTGCGTGCCCTGAGCTCCGGTGTCACCGACGAGGCGGCGGCCCGGGACCTCGGCATGTCACTGCGCACCTACCGCCGCCGGGTCGCCGAACTGCTCGTCGCCCTCGACGCCGGCTCCCGCTTCCAGGCCGGCGTACGGGCGGGCGAGCTGGGCCTGACCCGCGGCTGCCCCCGGGGCCGCCGACCTGGGGTTTCCGTCCGGCGCGCCAAGTCCCGGTGACCTTGGGAGAGTTCGGTCACGAGTGCGGTGGTCACGGCTCAATCACCGTGTTGTCCTTACATCTTGACGTTTCCTGTGGTTTTCGTTTGGCTTTCCGCCACCTGGGTTGCCAGCTGCCCCATCCCCCCGGAAGGCACCTGCTGTGAACGCTCCAACCTCCCCCCACAGGACCCCCGTACGCCATGGCGGAATCGTCCTGGCCGCCGCCGCGTCCGCTCTCACCCTCACCGCGTGCGGCTCCCTCGGCAACGTCGTCGGCAGCGGCGGCTCCGCCTCCCCGAAGGGCGACGCCATCGTGGTGGGCCTGCTCCTGCCCGACAAGGACACCGCGCGCTTCGAGAAGTTCGACCACCCCATCATCCAGAAGGAGGTCGCCACCCTCACCCACGACAAGGGCAAGGTCGTCTACGCCAACGCCGAGGCGGACCCGGCCACGCAGAGCCGGCAGTTCCAGCAGATGGTGGCCGAGAAGGTCGACGTCATCCTGGTGGACGCGCTGGACGCCAAGGCCATCGCGCCGGACGTGCAGAAGGCCAAGGACGCGGGCATCCCGGTGATCGCGTACGACCGCCTCGCACAGGGGCCGGTCGACGCCTACGTCTCCCACGACAACGAACTCGTCGGCCAGGTGCAGGCCCGCGCCATCGTCCAGGCGCTCGGTCCGAAGGCGTCGAGCAGCAAGGTCGTCATGATGAACGGCGACCCCGCCGACCCGAACACGGCCCGGTTCAAGGAGGGCGCGCTCGGCGAACTCCAGAACCAGGTCGACATCGTCGCCCAGTACGACACCGACAAGTGGTCGCCCGCGATCGCCAAGGCGAACATGAAGAAGGCGATCCGGTCGGTCGGGCTGAGCAACATCGCCGCCGTCTACTCGGCGAACGACGGCATGGCGGGCGCCGTCATCGAGGAGCTGAAGGCAGCGGGCGCGACGAAGATCCCGCCGGTGACCGGGCAGGACGCGAACCTGGACGCGGTCCAGCGGATCGTCTCGGGCGAGCAGTACATGACCGTGTACAAGTCGTTCCTGGACGAGGCCACCGACGCCGCGCAGATGGCGGTGGACAAGGTCAAGGGCAAGGACATCCAGTTCGACGCGCTGACCCGCGACACGGTCGACAGCCCGACGACGAAGAAGATCCCCGCGCGGCTCGTGCCGGTGGTCGCCCTCACCCGGGACAACATCAAGCAGACGGTGATCGCGGACGGCGTCTACACCGTCGCGGACATCTGCACCCCGGCATACGCGGCGGACTGCGCCGCGATCGGCCTGAAGTAGCGGCCCCGACCCTGTCGGCTTCGCTGGGCGCTCCCGGCCACGGCCACGGCCCCGCCCTCGGCGTGCTCGCCCTTCCCGGCGGCCACCACGACCGGGTTCGCCACCTTCGGTGTGCTCTCGTGCTCCCCTCACCCGAATCCCGGCGGGGGCCGTTCGGCCCTTGCAGGAGGGCCGTACGGCGCCCCAGGGGGACCGGCCGCCCCCTGCCGATCCCCCTGCCGGGCGATGACGCTGCCTGTGAGGGTGCGATCGGAGGTGCGCTATGAGCAGCGAAGACCGACGGGGGGAGGGAGTCGCGAAGCTGAGAGTGTCCCTGGCCCTCCTCGCCGGCTGGACCGTCGCCAGTCTGGCAGGGGAGATCGACATGCTGACCGTGCCGGGACTGCGCGCGCACCTTGCAGAGCTGGTGGCCGATCACGGCGGCCGGCCTCATGTGATCATCGATCTCGGCGACGTCACCTTCTGCGACGCGCACGGGCTGAGCGCGCTCATCGGCGCCCACCACATGGCCGCCCGGCGCGGGGGTGCGGTGCGCCTGGTGGTTCCCCCGGGGCGGGTGCGCAGATTCCTGCGCGTCACGAACCCCACCCATGACCTCAGGATCCACGACACGCTGGTCGACGCGGTCGCCCCGCACCGTTGACCGCCGAACGGCCCCTGACCAGTACGGTCGGGGGCCACTCCGTTGCACGGCACCTTCCGACAGGCCGGCGTCCCCCGGGGCGGCCTCGGCGGCCGGCACGGTGTGCCTGGAGCACTACGACGGTTCCCAGACCGACATCGCCGGCAACTGGTCGACCCCCGACAAGACGCAGTCGATCGGCGTGCAGCAGGCGCGCAACACCTGGCAGGACTGGGTGTGGCGGGGCCCCTGGAACGTGCCCAGCTGCTCCTACGCCTGGCAGCAGTCGAAGACGACGGGCCGGCAGTGGCAGGCCGGCCTCAACCTCAAGCTCCCGAGCGGCCTCAGCAAGGCCTGGAGCGAGCTCGCCGCTCTCACCCCCTTGTACAACCGCAGCGGCTCCACCACCACCTCATCGTGACCGCGTGCGGTCGTGACCGGTCCGCTGAGGCACCCCGTCGACCGGCGGGGTGCCTTCGGTTTGCCCGGGGTGTAACGCGGAAGCCCCCTCACCGCGTGTAAGAGATGACGTCCGACCATGAAAGGACACACACGGTGAGGGAAGCACCCGCGGACTACCTGGAGTTCGCAGCCGCCCGCAGCGGGCCTCTGTTCCGGACGGCCTGCCTGCTCACCGGCGACTGGCACCTTGCCGAGGACCTGGTTCAGGAGACCCTCGCCAAGATGTACCGCTCCTGGCGGCGGGTCAGCCGCGCGGGTTCCCCGGTGGCCTACGCCGACACCGTGCTGGTGCGCACCTACCTCTCCCAGCGCCGTCGCCGCAGCTCCACCGAGCGTCCCAGCGACCGGCTGCCCGAGGCGGCAGGCCCGGCACCGGACGCGGAGCTGCGCATGGCGCTGCTGGACGGCCTGGCCCGGCTGACGGCCAAGGACCGTGCGGTGCTGGTGCTCCGCTACTGGGAGGACCGCTCGGTGGAGGAGACCTCCGAGGCCCTCAGGCTGTCGCCGGGAGCCGTCCGCGCCAGGAGCATGCGGGCACTGCATCGCCTGCGCGCACTGCTGGGCGCCGACCTGGCCGACTTGGCGGCGTGACGACATGACGGCACGCCCCGGCGCCCCGGAGAGCTCCAGCACGCAGGCCCCAGCAGAACGGAGAAGACCCATCATGTCCCTCGACGAGGCGTTCGAGACAGAGCTGACCGACGCCATGAGCCGCACCGCCGGCGAGTTCCCGCCCCACTCCGCCGACCTGGTACGGCGTTCCGTCGCCCGGGGCCGTCGGATGCGGCTGCTCGCCGCCGCCCGCGTCGCCGGCACGGCCGTGGCGGTGGTCGCGGTGGGCGGCACTCTGCTGACGACGGGCGCTTTCGGCGGCCACGGCGCCGGCGACCCGGGCCGGCTGCGGGCCGGCGCCCCGGCGCGCTCCACCGGGCAGTCGCCGTCCCGGGCACCCTCGTCGGTCAGCGGTGATGAGATGCTCCGCACGTTCAAGAGCCTGCTGCCCTCCGGCGGCAGCGTCTCGGCGGCCTCGGGTACGGCGTCCCAGGCCGGCCCGCCCGTCGTCTGGCCGACGGCCAAGCTCACCTACTCCACCGCGCGGGGCTCCGCCGGCCTCGACATCGCCCTCACCCGCCTGGACCCCGGCATCCCCGCCGACCAGCAGGGCGAGGGCGGCTGCCTCCCGGTGGAGGTGCGCCCCTACGACAAGTGCACCACCGAGAAACTCCCCGGGGGCGGGGTGCTCAACACCACCAAGTCCTTCACCTACCCCAGCAGTGACACCGGGCAGAAGCGCTGGTACGTCGTGCTCACCACCGCTGACCGGGTCCAGCTGACGGTGCAGGAGTTCGCCGGCGGCGGCGAGAAGGCATCGGCCGGCGGTGCCGATCCGCTGCTGTCCATCGCCCAGCTGACCTCGATCGTGCGCAGCCCGGCATGGGACAAGGCGATCAGCGCCCTGCCGACCCCGGAGAAAACCCCCTCCACCACCCGGACCACC
This sequence comes from Streptomyces camelliae, assembly GCF_027625935.1. Classification (NCBI taxonomy): domain Bacteria; kingdom Bacillati; phylum Actinomycetota; class Actinomycetes; order Kitasatosporales; family Streptomycetaceae; genus Streptomyces; species Streptomyces camelliae. The sequence goes on along the minus strand of NZ_CP115300.1, from coordinate 4,414,381 downwards.
ACGAGGAACCGCGTACCCGGCGCACGCATGACCCAGGTCCTGAGGTCACACCTGCCCCGGGGCGGAACCGTCTCCGACCTGAACGCCGACGACGGACTGATCCAGCTGGTCTACGACGACGGCCACGGGAAGAACATGGTCGAGGCCGACGCACAGTACGGCATGACCGACCTCCTGGACGGACACATGGACTGCACCGGTGTCTCCGGCCACTGCGAGGCCACCACACTGTCCGACGGCACCCGTGTCAAAAAGGTCCAGGGCTCCTCGGAGAAGGGCGGCGCGGCCCAGGTCTGGATGGTGGACGCGCTGTACCCGGACGGGCGCCGGCTGGCGGTCCGCGAGGTCAACTCCTACGCCGAAAGCGCCCCGGTGACCCGCCCCCACCCGGCGTTGACCATGTCCCAGCTCCTGGACATCGCCCTCGACAAGCACTTCTTCACGTCCTGAGACCCTGTTCCTCCTCCCGCTCCTCCTCCCACTCCTCCATCAGGCGGATGCCCTCGTGCGTCAGCGAGACGGCGGCGGGGGTGTGGTGCGTGGTCCACTCCACGCTGATCAGGCCCTCGTCGGCCAGGTAGGCGCAGGCGGCGGAGAGATCGTCGTCGGGCAGGCGCAGCCCGTCGTGCAGCGCCGATCCGCTGACTTCGGGGCGGTTGTCCTCGACGGCCCCGTACAGGCAGTGCAGGACCGCCGCCCGGTTGTTCTTGCGTTCGCGGAGTTTCGTCATGACTGTCGTTCTCCGAGGTATGAGGGAGCTGGGTGGTCGTCACCATCGTTGCCCCGGCGTGGGCAGGGCCTGCTCGCACCAGATGGTCTTGCCGGCCGTGCCGTGCCGGGTGCCCCATCGCTGGGTGAGCTGGGCGACCAGGAGCAGGCCGCGTCCTCCCTCGTCGAAGCTGCGGGCCCGCCGCATGTGGGGTGCCGTGCTGCTGCCGTCGGAGACCTCGCAGATCAGGGAGGTGTCGCGGATGAGGCGGAGCCGGATCGGGGGTCTGCCGTAGCGGATGGCGTTGGTCACGAGCTCGCTGACGACCAGTTCCGTGACGAAGGAGGACTCTTCCAGATCCCATGTCTCCAGCCGTTCGGTGGTCAGCGTCCGGGCGTGTGCGACGTACTCCGGGTCGACGGGGATGTCCCAGGTGACGACCTGGTCGGACGACAGCGCACGCGTCCGGGCGAGCAGGAGGGCGACGTCGTCGGACGGGGGCGCCGTGAGCAGGGCGTCCATGACGGCATCGCAGGCGGCGTCCAGCGAGCCTGCCGACCGCGCGGTCGAGACGAGCGCGTCGCGGAGCCGGTCCAGTCCGTGGTCGAGGTCGAGCTCCCGGGAGTGCACCAGGCCGTCGCTGTACAGGGCCAGGGTGCTGCCCGGGGCCAGTTCGAGTTCGGTGGTCTCGAAGGGCAGGCCGCCCACACCGAGCGGGGGGCCGGCGTGTCCGGTCACCGCCGTCACTGTGCCGTCCGGGGCGAGGACGAACGGCTGCGGGTGGCCGGCGCTGGCGAGGGAGCAGCGCCGGGAGACCGGATCGTAGACCGCGTAGAGGCAGGTCGCGCCCAGTTCCCCGGTCGTCGCTTCGCCGACCCCCGGAAGGTGCATGACCAGGTCGTCGAGGTGGGTGAGGAGTTCGTCCGGTGGCAGGTCGACATCGGCCAGGGTGCGTACCGCCGTGCGCAGTCGTCCCATGGCGGCGGAGGCGTGGACCCCGTGCCCCACGACGTCTCCGACCACCAGGGCTACGCGTGTTCCGGACAGCGGGATCACGTCGAGCCAGTCTCCTCCCACCCCGGCGCGCGTGCTCGTGGGGAGATAGCGGTGGGCGATCTCGACGGCCGGCTGGGCGGGCAGGCGCTGCGGCAGCAGACTGCGTTGCAGGGTCAGCGCGGTCTCGCGCTCACGGGTGTAGCGGCGGGCGTTGTCGATGGCGCCGGCGGCCTTGAGGGCCAGTTCCTCGGCATCGGCGACGTCTTCCTTCTCGAACGGCTTGCTCGCGCGGAAGCGCCAGAAGGTGACCGTTCCCATGAGCATGCCCTGTTCGATCAGCGGAGCGGCGATCAGCGAGTTCATGCCGTAGCCGAGTAGTCGCTCCGCCTCCTGCGGATGAGCGGCCTGCCATGCGCTGGAAGCACGCAGGTCGGGTACGAACAGTGCGGTCGACCCGGAGCGCCGGTTCGGCGGGAGCGGCAGCGCGGACCGGACCAGTGCGCCGACCGGATCCAGCGGGGCGTCGTCGAGCACGCCCTCGCCGGCCACGCGCCGCAGAGGTGTACTGCCGGCAGGTGTCGGTTCCTCACCCTCCAGGACGGACGCGGCGAGGTCGACGGTGGCGAAGTCGGCGAACCTCGGTACGGACACCCCCACCAGTTCCCGGGCCGTCCGTGTCATGTCGAGCGTGGTGCCCACGGCCATACCGGCGTCGTAGAGGAGCCTGAGCCTGCGGTGAGCCTCCTGGGCCTGCTCAAGACTGCTTTCGAGGGAGCCGGCCATGGTGTTGAAGGCTGTTTCCAGCTGCCCGATCTCCCGCGCGCCGGTGCGCGGCATCCGCGCCGTCAGGTCGCCCTCGGCGAGCCTGCTCGCCAGGTGGGCCGCCCGGCGGACCGGCCAGACGATCACTCGCGTCACATACCCGGTGTACGCGGCGATGAGCAGCACCGACGCCGCGATCCCGACCCCGGCCGCGATGCCCGCGCGCTGGGCGTCCGAGTCGGTGGTGGCCTCGCGGGCCGTGACGGCGGAGCCCTCGGCGGTGGTGTAGCGGTCGAACAGGGACCGCAGTGCGTCGACGCGGTGCTTGCCGTCCACGGTCACCGCGACACTGCTCGCCCGTGGATCACCTCGCTGCGCCATGGTGACCACGGGAACCGAGTAGTCGCGGATGTAGGACGTGCCGTCCCGGGCGATCCGCTGGGCCAGTGCGCGCTGGGCGGGGGAGGTGCTGATGCGCACGAGTTCCTGTGCCTGCGTGGGGAAGTGGCCCTGGGCGATCTTCCACGGCACGAGAAACTGAGCCTGCCGGGTGATGACGAAGCCGCGCTGGTACGTCTCGACGTCGAGGACGAGGTTGTCGACCAGCCGTGCCTGGTTCTCCGCCGCCACGGAATGCCGTTCCGCCAGATTGGCTTCGCGCATGTCGCCGACCGACCGGAACAACACCCCGAAGGCGACCCCGACCAGCACGGTGAGCAGGGCACCCGCCAGAGCCGTCAGAGCGACAAGCCCCCGTCGCCCTGCCCTGCCGCGCCGGCCTCCAGCCGCCATACGTGCCCCGCGCTCCGCCGCCGTCCGGCAGCAGCCATTCGCACACGAACTCACTGCAATGGTACGTGCGCGGCCCAGGGCCCTCCGGCAACAGACACCCGACACGGAGGTCGTGGCTGTTTGTGTTCCGCTGCCTCGAAGACTTTCTCATTTACACTTTCGCCGTCACACAGCGTGAGGAATACAGTGAGAAGCGTGATCGAAGCGCTGCGTAGCCCGCGGCGCCCCCATGTGCTCGGCGCAGTGCTGACCGTCGCGCTCGTCGCGCAGTCAGCCGTGATCATCGCCCAGCAGACACAGATCGACAATCTGCAGACACAGCCCGTCGACCTCAAGGAACGCCTTCAGCCCGGCCCCCCGGGACCGTCCGGGCCCCCTGGTCCTTCGGGTCCTCCCGGTCCCATCGGCGTCCCGGGCAGGGACGGGAAGGACGGTCATGACGGCAAGGACGGTCATGACGGCAAGGACGGCAAGGACGGCAAGGACGGCAAGGACGCCGTCGCCCCGCCGGCGCCGGCATCGAGCTAGACCGAGCCGGACCTTCGGCCTCTCCATTCACCCTTTCGCCGTCACACAGAGTCAGGAATGGATGTGAACAGCGTAAACGAGGCGTCGCGTGGCCCGCTGCGCAGCCTTGTGCTCGGTGCCGTGCTGACTGTCACGCTCGTCGCGCAGTCAGCTGCGCTCGTCGCCCACCAACAGCAGCTCGACACACTCAAAGCGCGGCGCATCGACCTCCAGGGGGACGGCATCGTGTACGGCCCGCCCGGCCCGCCCGGCCCCTCGGGCCCCCCTGGCCTGCCCGGCCCTATCGGCCCGAGAGGAAAACCGGGGCGGCACGGGGAAGACGGCCATCCCGGCAGGTGGGGGCATAGCGGAAGGAGAGGGAAGGACGGCAGGAACGGGCGCGTCATCACCGCCGTGCCGAAACCGGATGAGCCGGATTGAGGAACGGTACAAGGCCGGACCGTAACCCGCACTTTCGTACAGCGCGAGTTCTCGGGAATTCTGCGGCCGTCTGGCGGATGATCGAAGTGCGGTCGATTTCGCGCCCTTCGACCATGGCATTGAAGGGCGGAGCGCGAAGCTGGTGACAGCCGAGCGTTCCGCCGAGTCATGCGTCGAAGAAAGAGAGAACCATGACGGCAACGACGGAGACCCCCACTCGGGAAAGGGCCGGAGCAGGCCAGGAAGAGCTGGGCGAGGAATCCGCCTTCGGACCGCTCCTGCTGGCCGCGATGCTGGCGCGTCGTGAGGAGCGTGGCGAGGAGTCGCTGATCGAGCACCCGCTTCTGCTGGCCGCGCTCGCGCGCCGCCGTGAGGAGGGCGGTGAGGAGTCGTTCATCGAGCACCCGCTTCTGCTGGCCGCGCTCGCGCGCCGCCGTAAGGAGCATGGCGAGGAGTCGGTCATCGAGCATCCCCTCCTGCTGGCCGCGCTGATGCGCCGGCGTCGTGAGGAGCGCGGCGAGTCGATCATCGAGAACCCCCTCCTGCTGGCCGCGCTCATGCGTCGCCGCCGTGAGGAGGGCGGTGAGGAGTCGTTCATCGAGCACCCGCTTCTGCTCGCTGCGCTGGCGCGCCGCCGTAAGGAGCGTGGCGAGGAGTCGGTCATCGAGCACCCCCTCCTGCTGGCCGCGCTGATGCGCCGGCGTCGTGAGGAGCGCGGCGAGTCGATCATCGAGAACCCCCTCCTGCTGGCCGCGCTCATGCGCCACTGACAGGAAATGGCGACACCCCTGCCCCCCGATCCTTGCAGTCGCCGGAATCGGGGGGCAGGCCCCATAGGGCAATCGAGGACAGAGGACATGAGGAACGACAATGGCAGCTGAGCCCGGCGGACAATCGGAACGGGATCCCTTGGAGACCTTCATCGACGAGATCTTCGATGAAATGGTGCGTGATGCCGGAATCCCCCATACCGGCACCGGCGGCAGGCAAGCGAAGGACCCGCTGGCGGGAGCCCTGATGGAAGCGGCCGTGGCGTCTTTTTCCCGGCCGCCCTCCCGTGCCTCGGAACTGGAGAGGATGTTCTTCGCGCAGACCCTCGCGACCGCACTGGCAGACGCTCTCGCGCCCGCTCTGTCGGACGTGCTGGCTTCGGAGATCATGAAGGTGCTGACCCACCACGCGGACTCCCAGAGGGACCCTGCCACCGAACCCGCCGGTGGGGCCGGTCGCGCCCGCCGCCCTTCCGGAGGCGGCGAGCGTTCCTAGGGACCGTGGCCCCGGTGCGGCCTGTCCGACGGATCCTGCCGGACAGGCCTTGGGCCCGGGGAGGGCTCAGCGCTTGAGCGTGAAGGTGAAGTCGCCGGAGAGCCTGCCGTTCAGCCGGACTGCCGAAACGAGGCTCCCCTCCGTGAGCAGTCTCTCGACTTCGGCCCGCGAAAGAGCGCAGCCTTCAGCGATCAGTCGTACCGGCCGGACAGGGATCCGCGCCGCGAAGCGGACCGACACGTCGATCACCTCGCGGTCCAGGTGATCCGATCCGCCGGTGTCGAGGCGCCAGGCGCCCGCCCAGTCGAGGGCGATGCGGTTACGGCGCCGCACGACCGGATCCTGGAGCAACTCAGCTGCCAGGTCAGGGTCGTTGTCGTGCATCCGGTCCAGCAGTTCAGGTCGTACGGAGCGCACGTTCACCCGCTCCAGGACCGTGAGCTTCGCGGTTTCCCCGCAGGCGGCACAGAGCACGAGCAGCCAGGCGTCGAGGAGCTTGTGGTTCGCGTTGACGCGGAATTTGCCGTTCGCCCGGAAGCGCTCGGACGCGCACGCGTGGCAACGGCGGAGAACGGTAGGCAGGCAGGTGGGCATGACCACCCAGCTATTGAGCACAGAAGTACACCGGTTTCAGTGAGAAGGCCGCAGCAAAAAGCAGCGCGGCGCACAGGCGCGACGCGCGACAGATCAGCTCTCGGGAGGTCTCACAGGGTGTACAACGGCATGTCCTTGCCTGGACGACTCGGTTCGGCAGCACGGTAATGGCACACAGCGGCGCCGTTCCACCGGTTTTCACCGAACGGTCGGGGCGACGGAACGACCGCAAAACGCGCACCACTCGGACGGCGGACCTGGCGTGCGGCCGGTTGACGTGCCCGGAAGCCTAGGATCCATTACCGGATAAATGGGGCAATGTCTGCCTTCGTGGCATGGCGGACTCACCTCACGACCGAAGGAGACGGGATGTCGCATCGCGCCGGGAGGACCCGGTGGAGGCGTTTCGCGGTGGTCCTGGTGCCCAGCATGGCAGCGTGTGCGTCGGTCGGCATCGCCATGGCGCAGGGAGTGCTCGCCGCGTCGTTCTTCATCTCCGGTCAGAAGTTCCAGGTCACCGCCGACTCCCTGACCGTGCGTGGGTTCAGCCTCTACGGCATGGTCGACGTGACCAGGAAACATGAACTCGTACCCGTCATGGTCAACGGATTCCGGCATGCGACAGTCAGCGGGCTGTGCCAGTCCGTCGTCGTCGACATCCCGGTGCTGGGCACGCGGACCCTGCGGCTCACCGGCGGTGACGGCCGGCCGGCCGAGGCGTCGGACATGTTCATCGACGCGACGACCGAGACGGTCAAGGACGCGACCTTCAACGGCCTCGACATCGGTGTCGCACAGGGTGCCCTCACCAAGGGGCCGGTCGACCCCGGAGACAGGAACTCGCGGTTCTTCGATCCCGACGGCGTCGGCCATCAGGCTGCGTCGACCACCCTGAAGGGCGTGCGGGTGAGCGCGGTCGCGCTGTCCGCCGGCACGTTCAGCATTCCCGGCCTGCGCGTGCAGCTCGATCAGGGCAACCACGCCTGCCCCTGACTCGGGCGGACCCTCGTGCGGGGGTCGTACGTCCGGGTCTCGCATCCTCCTCGCGGAACCGCAGCAGCACTGATCAGGACAGGACGCGTGATCATCAACCCCCTCGGCAGACACCGTGAACTGCTCACCACGGCACCGGAGTTCCGGCGAAGGTTCCGGACCTGGCGCGGCGAACGCCCTTTCTGGGCCGGGCTGTTCACGTTCGGCGCCGGTCTCCCCATCCTCTACTGGCCCTACGCGAACCTGGACCTGGGCGGGATTCCGCTCGCCCTGTCGACCACGTCCGGCGCCGGATCCCTGGTGATCGGAGTTCTGCTCCTGACCCTGGGCATCGCGCTCTGCTGCCGCCCCCACCTTCGTGTCTTCGCCGGGGTCGCCACTCTTCTGCTCGCCCTCATCTCCTTTCCCGTCGCGAACTTCGGCGGCCTCTTCCTCGGTGTCGCCTCCGGCCTGATCGGCGGCTCCCTGGCCTGCGCCTGGATGCCTCCCACGGACGACGAACCGCCGACGCCGACGCCGCCGAACGACGCGGCGGCAACGGCGGTTCCGGCGGAAGAGGGCTGAAGTGGCGCCTGACCGCGCTCAGCCGTACCTACCTGGCCTTCGCCGCTGCCGACCCGGCGCTGTTGGAGCTGATGCACTCGGTCAAGTACGACCCCACCGCTTCCCTCGAACTGGCCGCCGCCTCCCAGCAGCTGCCGGCCCTGGCCGCCCGGCTCATCGAGGATGCACAGCACCGGGGCGAGGTCCGCGAGGGTCCCGCGGGGGAGATCGGCCTGCCGGTCATGGCCGCCATCCACGGCTACGTCGCCCTCACCGTGTCCGGCGGCATCCCCGCCGACGCCGTCGAACGGGGCCTGAAGGACACGATCGCCTTCGCCCTGCGGGGCTGCGCGCCGTAACGGACAGACTGTCCGGGCGGTCGTGCGAGGCCGGCTTCCGGCGCATGGAGTGAGCGCCGGGGCGCCTTCAATGTGAACTGCTGGTCGGTGCAAGCGACTTCACATCGGCGAAGCGAGGGGCACGGCTCCGAAGACGCACTCGATCTCCCGGCCGGCTCAGCCCGTCCCGCGCCCCTGCGGCGCGTCGGTGCCGTACAGCCTCGCCGAGGCGTCCACATGGGCCAGTCGCCGCAGCGCGCTGAACACTGCCTCACCCAGTACGGTCCCGACCACGACACCCTCCACTCTGTCCTCGACCGCCACCTGCCGGTCCACGTACCTGAGGTCGGCGCGGGCGACCTGCTCGGCGGCGTCGGCGTAGTCGTCGAGCACTTCGGTGAACGCCCCGTGGCCCAACCGGGCCATGGCGGCAAGGGCCTTGGCCAGGTCGGCGGCGGCGGGGTTCGACTCGTGCGCCCGCCAGCCACGCCGGGAGATGAGGTCGGCGACGACGTCCTGGGCGGCCGCCGACTCGGCGTCGTCGTGCTCGGCGTGCGCGCTGCCGATGCGGTCCGCCGCGGCGCCGAGCACCTTGTGCAGCGGACGCTCCGGATCGTCGACGGCCGCCAGTACGTCCGCGATCGCGGCCACCTTCATGCCGCCCACATCGAGCAGGGCGCGGATCAGCTGCAGCCGGCGCTCGTGCGCCTCGCCGTAGCTCGCCTGGTTCCGACTGGTCAGCTCGCCCGGAGGCAGCAGGCCCTCACGGACGTAGTACTTGATCGTCGGCACCGGCACTCCGGTCTTCCGGCTCAACTCTCCGATACGCACTGCCGGTTCACTCCTCGGCCTTCGCCCTGCCCGCCGCGCCGGCCCTTGCCGGTCGCTCACCCATGATAGATAGTGGAGCTATCGGATAGCGGATAGTGCCGCTATCTACTTCTTGGGGGTAGTCATGCTTTCCTCGCCTGTGTCCTCGTGGCCTGCGTCGTCGCGCTCGCCTTCGGCGCCATGGCGGTCATGGCACCGACCGCTGGTGCTCTTCTCGGCGGCGATGGCCGTGACGGCGCTCATGTCCGCGGTGGGACTCGTGGTCGACGACCGCGTCCTGGTGGGCGCGCCGGTCTGGGCCAAGCCGTTCAAGTTCTCGGTCTCGTTCGTGGCGTACTGCCCCTCCCTGGCCTGGATGCTGTCGTTCCTCCCCAGGGGCCGACGCGTGGGCTGGTGGGCGGGGACGGTCGTCGCGCTGGCGGGCCTCGTCGAGATGGTGATCATCACGGGGCAGGCCGCACGCGGTAAGCGCAGCCACTTCAACCACGAAACGCCCTTCGACGAGGCCCTGTACAACACGATGGCCGTCACGGTCGTCATCCTGTGGACGGCCACGCTCGTCGTCGCCGTGCTGCTGCTCCGCGCCCGGATCGCCGACCGCGCATCCGCTTGGGCGATGCGCTCCGGCATCGTCCTGGCCCTGGCCGGGGCCGCTGTCGGCTTCCTGATGACCCGGCCCGCACCGGGGCAGCGGCGCGGCGTCTCCAAGGTGGTCGGCGCGCACAGCGTGGGCGTGCCGGACGGCGGCCCCTCGATGCCCCTGACCGGCTGGTCCACGACGGGTGGCGATCTACGGATCCCGCACTTCGTCGGCATGCACGCGCTGCAACTCCTGCCGACGCTGGTCATGGTGCTGACCGTCCTCGCGCCGCGTTTCGACCGCCTCGCCGACGACCGGGTCCGGTTGCGCCTGGTGCTGCTCGCTTCGGGGGCATACGCGGCCGCGTTCGCCCTGGTCCTCTGGCGGGCATTGCGCGGCCAGCCGCTGACTCATCCGGACGGAGCGACACTGGGGGCGGCCGGCCTGATCCTGCCGGCCGTCACTCTCGGGACGTACGGGTCCCTGCGGGGGGCGGTCCGGACGCCCTCCCCATACCGATCGAGGAATTCCCTCCAGCGCCGATGATCGCACAAGGATTCGCAGGAATGAGCTGGAGGAAAAGAAAAGCCGGGCTTCGTGGGGCAGCCGGGCTGTCGCTGGTCCGGTAAACGCGGAAAACAGGGGAATAATGAGCTGGGGCCCGCACTCCGAAGAGCGCGGGCCCCAGCCACACGATGCGCGAACCACTGGCTCGCGACGATTCGCGTCAGTGTCAGGCGGGAACGATGTTCTCGGCCTGCGGGCCCTTCTGGCCCTGCGTGACGTCGAAGGTAACCTTCTGGCCTTCCTGAAGCTCGCGGAAGCCCTGGGTGGCGATGTTCGAGTAGTGGGCGAAGACGTCCGGGCCGCCACCCTCCTGCTCGATGAAGCCGAAGCCCTTTTCCGCGTTGAACCACTTCACGGTGCCAGATGCCATATTGAATCTCCCTTGAGGGGCAGTACCGGACTCCGCACTGTGCGGAGCCGAGTCGCCGCGATGATCACCCCTCCGGAAAGATCCGGAAAGCTCTGCAAAGAAAAATCTCTGGCAATCAAAACTGCAACTGCTATCACGCTAACACAGATCCAGTCGCAACACCCATGCATTTTCCGGAGCGTCCAGTAATTCTCGTCCCGCCGCAGTCCGTAATTCTGTACTGGCGGGACTAGGTATCCGCGCCGCGTCCGTCCAGCTTCCGGCGCATTTCCCGGTTCAGGCGGAGAGCGTCGTCGAGCTGGTCCTCCAGCGAGACGATGCGGCACGCGGCCTCGACGGGAGTGCCCTGGTCGACCAGTTCGCGGGCACGGGCGGCGATGCGCAACTGGCGGCGGGAGTACCGGCGGTGGCCGCCTTCCGAACGCAGGGGCGTGATGAGCCCGGCTTCGCCGACGGCCCGGAGGAAGGCGGGAGTGGTGCCGAGAACGTCAGCGGCCCGCCCCATCGTGTAGGCGGGATAGTCGTCATCGTCGAGATTGCCGGCGACAGGGACGTTCTCAGCGGGCATGGCACCTTCGTTTCGGGGACGCGGAGGGGAACCCAGGCGTGCGTGGCACCGCGCTCCGAGGACTCAGCGCCATCTGCCTCGTGGCACAAACCTATCTCCGTCAGGGGCGGACATATGGCCTCGCCGTGACAGATTTCCGCGTACCGCCGCGCGCCGGCGCCGTACGTCCTTCGCGTGCTGCCGAGCGCGGGCGGGGCCGGGGCTCGGCTCGCTCAGTGGCCGTGCCGCGGTGTGGGCCAACGGGGAGCCGGGGACAGCGGAGCCGGCGCGCTCATCGCCGGCTCCGCTGCCTCCTGGCTCCCCGCGCCCCGGGCGCGGCGTTCAGTACTGCTCGGTCCCCATGAAACCCGTGCTGCCGTTGTCGTCCGCGCCGAAGGCGTCCACGGCGGCGGTCGGGTCGAATCCGGGCGGGCTGTCCTTGAGGGCCAGGCCCATGCCGGCCAGCTTCGCCTTGACCTCGTCGATGGACTTCGCACCGAAGTTGCGGATGTCCAGCAGGTCCGCCTCGGAACGAGCCATGAGCTCACCCACCGAGTGGACGCCCTCACGCTTGAGGCAGTTGTACGAGCGGACCGTGAGCTCCAGCTCCTCGATCGGCAGCGCGAGGTCGGCGGCCAGGGCGGCGTCCACGGGGGACGGGCCCATGTCGATGCCCTCGGCGTCGATGTTCAGCTCGCGGGCGAGACCGAACAGCTCGACCAGCGTCTTGCCCGCGGAGGCCATGGCGTCACGCGGACGCATCGCCTGCTTGGTCTCGACGTCGACGATCAGCTTGTCGAAGTCGGTGCGCTGCTCGACACGCGTGGCCTCGACCTTGTACGTGACCTTCAGAACCGGCGAGTAGATCGAGTCGACCGGGATACGGCCGATCTCCTGGCCCACCTGCTTGTTCTGCACGGCGGAGACGTAACCGCGACCGCGCTCGACGGTCAGCTCCATCTCCAGCTTGCCCTTGCCGTTCAGCGCGGCGAGGACGAGGTCGGGGTTGTGCACCTCGACACCGGCCGGGGGCGCGATGTCGGCGGCGGTGACCAGACCCGGGCCCTGCTTGCGCAGGTACATCACGACCGGCTCGTCGTGCTCCGAGGAGACGACCAGCTGCTTGATGTTGAGGATCAGGTCGGTGACGTCCTCCTTGACGCCCGGCACGGTGGTGAACTCATGCAGGACGCCGTCGACGCGGATGCTGGTGACAGCAGCGCCGGGGATCGAGGAGAGGAGGGTACGGCGCAGGGAGTTGCCGAGGGTGTAGCCGAAGCCCGGCTCCAGCGGCTCGATCACGAACCGGGACCGGAACTCGTCGACGACCTCTTCGGTCAGTGACGGACGCTGAGCGATCAGCACGAGGTATTGCCTCCAGTGTCTGGCGCCCGCTATCTGACGCCGTGGTCCCCGAAGAGTACGGGTGCTGCGGCCCTCCTATGAAGCCGAACCGCCCGCGCCCGCCCGTCTGCCGCCGGCTCAGCTCCTGCCGGAGTGGAGTGCAACGGTCGACGAGGTAGCCACGAGCGCAGTTCGTTGGCGCATACTGGGGGCAATGACTAAGCCTGCTGCACCGAAGCGTCATCTGCCCACCAGCCCCTTCAAGGCCCCGGTCACGCCGGCTCCCAAGCACTTCGCCGTGGGCGACCAGGTCACACACGACGTGTACGGCCTCGGCCGGGTGATCGGCATCGAGGATGGAATCGCGGCCCTCGTGGATTTCGGCTCGGAGCAAATGCGGATCTTGAGCCCGTACGCCAAGATGACCAAGCTGTAGGGACCGCCGTGCCCGGTCAGGGCACGCCAGGCCCCCTCAGCGACCTGCAACGAAAGCGAGACCTCTCATCGATCTGACGTCGCTGTTCTCCGCCCTGGAAGGGCACCCCCGCAGTGCCGCTCCGGCATCGCCGCCGCCGGCGACAAACCCCTTCCAGGCCCCGGACTTCGGGGAAGACGAAACCTTCCTGCTTGAGGAGGAACAGGGGCCCGCCTCGGGCATGCGTGCGAGGTAGCCCAAGGCGGCTGTGTGCTGCCAGGGGTGAGTGCGGGACGACTCGGGCGAACGCGGGTGCGGGCGCCGTCGCGCATGCCCGCACCCACGCGTCAGCCGCCCCCCGCCCTCGCAGCCGTCTCGCCGACGTACGCGTCGCGCATCGTGAGCTGCACACCTGTGAGCCGTGCCGTGACCTCGCCCAGGCTGCCGCCCGACGGACGCGGCCGGCTGACCCGCAGCATGACGCGACCGCCCAGCTCCGCGCACTCGCCGGTACGTGTGAACGGCAGCACACGCCGGCAGCCCGGGAAATGCGCTGACGAGCAGCGTGCCGGCTACGCCGCCGAGTCAAACCGACAATGCGCCCTCCAGTACCGAGGACGCCGCCCGTGCCGGAAGCAGGCTTTCGTCGAGGTCTGCTCGGCTGATGAGTCGGTCGCCGGTAGCGGGTGACATTCAGCTGCGGTCGTGGTGGTCGCTGTACTCGCTGCCGTACGGCGTTGCCCTGTTGGTCCCTGCCTCAAGACGCTTGCGGGCACCGGCTTCTGCGTCACGTGCGGTGTCGCTGCTCAACTGTCGTGGAATACCGGACATTCCACTGCAAGTGCCGTCCTATTATGCGAAGAGATCGACGTCAACCATGGGTTGATCGAGTGCAGATTTCGTGTCTGTCCTTAAATGTCTTGCATATCCGATATGCCTGATCGACAGTGGCGTGGCCATCAAGGCATGCGCCTCGGTGGCGCAGGCCGGACGAGCACGTCTCGGGCACCATGTTCCCTGCACAGAAGGAAGATTCGCGTGCGCATTCGTACCACCCTCGCGACGACTGCGGCGGCCCTGGCGATCGCCGTGGCCCCGGCGTTCGCCGCCAACCCGCACTTCATCAACGCCTCGGCAACGGGACCGAACCCCGAAGGCCAGCTCACCGTGAGCTTCAAGGAAGCCGGGCTCGGCAACAACCAGAACATCAACTACCAGGCCGACGCGCAGGCATCGGCCACCTACCAATGCTTCAACAAGGGCGGCCACAACCCCGCGGCCGGGAACAAGACAACCGTCCTCCAGGACGTCTCGGCCTTCGGTACCTTCAACTCCGGCAGGAACGGATCCGTCACCGCTTCGCTCACGATCGACCCGCCGGGCCCTGGCACCTTCACCTGCCCCCCGGGGCAGAAGCTGATCGGGCCGACCGACGTGAGCTACACGGACGTGTCCATCACCGACCTCACCAACGGCGTCACAGAGCCCATCCCCGGGACGTTCTCCTGACGCGACCTGGCGTGCCGGGATCGTGATCTCCGTCATCCAGGTGATCGGCGGTCACTTCCCGGAACGATCCATCGGGGGCCCGTGAGCTTGCCGCGACTCGGGCGGTCTGTGGACCCGCCCGCAAGAGTCCGAAGCGGGCCCCCGATCTTCAAGACTCACCCCAAGACCACTGCGTAAGCCGTTTGCGGCGCCCGCGGCCGTTCGGTACCCGCCCTCAGGACGGGTCACTGTCGGCCCGTCGACGCGGATCGTGGCCTTGTGGCAGGTGCCCGCGTCTGTACGTCGACAGACCGCTCGGCAGTGAACTCACCGAAATCAGCTCACTGCCGAGGCTTCGAGGAAGCTGCGCGAAACGTTTCCGTGGACGGCGCCCGGCCAGGCCGGCGGGCACGGTCTCGGCAATCCTCCGGTTCGGGTCCTGAAGCGGAGCCCTTACGGATAGTACGGGGTGTACGTGATCGAGGAGACCTTCAGGTACCTCGCGCCGTCTGCTGTGGCCCATGTCGAGTCGTTGGGGTTGCCCGGCCAGTCGCCGCCGACGGCGGTGTTGACGATGAAGTGCATCCCGACACCCGGGGCGGTGGTGTACCACTTGGTGCCGGTGATGGTGCCGTCCACGGCGAAGTCGATGTGATCGGGCCACCAGGTGAACGAGTACGTGTGGTACGCGTTGGTCCAGCCCGCAGAATTCGTCTTCGAGAACTGGGTCTGGGCGTTGTTGGAGTCGTGGGAGGTCTGGTAGACGGTGTTCGGGTTCTGGCCGACGATTTCGGCGGCGTCGAACTCGGGCAGCCACGGATTCAGGTAGGCCGCCCATACCGCAGGCAGCAGGCCCTGGCCGTTGGGCATGTTCGCGGTGAAGCTGTAAGTGCCGTAGCCATAGAGTGCCTTGGACTCCACGCGGCCCGAGTAGTACGTGCTGCCCGACTTGTAGGTCTTGATGACGAGGGTGTTGCCCTCGTACCAGACACAGTTCGGGGTGTAGGTCTCCAGCTCGTTGTTGGCGGTCCACCGTCCGCTGATGGTGTTCCACGAGTTGATGGTCTGGGGGGCTCCCCAGGACGCCGCGTGGGCTTGCGGCTGTCCCAGGAGAAGCAGTGACAGAGCCGCCAGGGCGGCGACTGTCAGGCGTCCCGGCCTGAGAAGTGCAGATGACATCGCGGCTCCATTGCTCGGATGACATGAGACGTGGGAGCGATCCCACACTCCCTCTAGCGCCGGACTCTAGAAGTCAGTTCAATGTTTGACAAGATGCGCGGCATCGATCGCCTCATGGCTTCCGGAGTTGAAGACACGACGTGTCGCAGCCCCGACTCGACAGCAACGCGTGGCCGTGGCCGGCGCGTACGGTGGCGCCACGGCCGGCCGAAAGATCGTCTTCGTGCAGACTGTTCCCGCGCTGATCGGATTGGCGCTGGTGCTGGCCGCCCGCTGAGCGTCGCCGACAAGTCGAACGGGGCTGACGGAACTGTCAGTGATGGGCGGCACGATCGGGAGATGTGACTCGTGCCCTGGACCGTGCCGCCCCGTCCCGTTACCCCCAGGCCATCGTGCCCCGCCCCCAATTGCCTCCAAGGCCGTTGGCCGGCCGCCGTCGCCTGCGCACGGGTGCCGATCGTGCCTGCGGCGGAGGCAACCGGCGCAGCGGCAGCGGTCGGCAGGGGGCGGTTGGAGTGGGGGGCAGGTGACGGGATGTCAGTGCGGGGGGCCGTCGACGAGGGCTTCAGCTGGAGAGTCGTGATCGAGTACGGGGGCAGTGTCTGTGCGGCCGCTGTTCCCCGAGTCGCCGTGGTCAGGGCGGTGCCGCCCTTGGTGTACGAAACGGTCCTGACCGTCCCTGGGGCCGGGGTGTATCCGGCGTAGGAGAGCGACACCTGCGCCGCGTTCTGCGGGTTCTTGTTGATCAGCATGACGTTCAGGCCGCCGTTGCTGCTGGGTGGCCGCTCGGGAGGGAAAGATTGCCGCCGTATCCGATGTTCTTCAGATCCCTTCCGTGCCGTGCACTGGTCGCCGAGAAATCAGCGTCGGGGCGGCAACCTTCTCGTCCCCTGCGGCAACTGGGAGCCGGAAGGCCGAGTCGAACTACCGGATGGACGGGCATGAGGGCAACGAAGCACGTCGCGCCGCAACCGTGGCGCAGGCGCGGACTGGTCACGGGCAGGATCACGGACATCTACGGGGAGCGGCTGACCGTCGATGGCATCGCCGTGCGGCCGGACGTCGCGCAGCTGACCGGCGTCCAGTTCGCCCGGCATTGACCAGCCCGCCGGTCAGCCTTCACCGGCCCGCGACCGAGCACGACCGCTGTTCGAATCCCGGGCTGGGCACTGTTAGGCTGCGCTCCCCGTTGTTGTTAAACGTGCAACCAACGTGCACGTCATTGCCAGGAGAGGGCGACCGGGGGATGGTCCTCGATGACGCGTCCGCGGAGTTCCACGAATTCTTCGAACGCCACTATGCCGAACTCGCCCGTCTGGCATACCTGCTGACCGGCGAGGCCGACGCGGCGGACGACCTTGCGGCGGATGCCCTGGTCGCCCTGTGGCAGCGCTGGGACCGGTTGCGGCAGGCCGACCACCCGCTGGCCTACGCCCGCGGTGTGGTGGCCAACCTGGCGCGGGGGCGGATCCGCAGCGCGGTGCGCGAGCGACTGAGGATCACGCTGTTCTGGTCCCGCAGCCCCGAGAAGGTGGAGGGGCCGGACACGGCGGCCGTGCTGGACGTCCGCGCGGCGCTCGCCCGGCTGCCGTTCCGCAAGCGTGCCTGCGTGGTGCTGCGGCACGCCTTCGACCTGTCGGAGAAGGACACGGCCGTGGCGCTGGGCATCTCGGTCGGCACGGTGAAGAGCCAGACCTCGAAGGGAATGGCCGAACTGCAAAGGATACTGGGCGCACGAGCGGCCGGGGACCTGATGGCAGGGAGGAGGAACCGGTGAACGAGGAGATCGCCCGTCGGCTGCGTGAGGCCGCCGAAGCCCACCGGCCCGACCGCGCGAGGATGCTGGCCCGGGTGCAACGCGGCGTGGCCGGCCCCGCCGTCCGTCACCGCGCGCGGCCGTTCGCGAGGTCCGGGACCAGGGTCGCGCTCGCCGGGCTCGCCGCCGCCGGCATCCTGGCGACCGGCGGCCTCGCCGTCGCCGCCATCGTCGCGAAATCGTCGCCGTCGGCCACCGTGACCGTGCCTGCCACCCCGTCCCCGGACGCCACCTCCCGGCCACCGACATCGGCCCGCCCCACCCCTGTCGCGCCGGCCCCGGCCACCACCCCGGGCAGCGCGCGCCCGACTCCGCCGGCGACCAGTCCATCACCGTCCGCCGGCGAGAGCCGGAACGGGCCGCTGTGGTCGGCCGGCTCGGTGGACCCGCGCAGCACCGTCTACTGGACGCAGAGCAACCTCGTCCTCAAGACGACCCAGCCGCTCACCTCGCTCACGATCGAGATGCGGTTCGTGCAGACCGGCGGGGTGCAGAACACCGGTACCTGGCAGACCCTGCCGAGTGGTGACTTCACCGTCACCGCCCAGGAGGCCGGCGGCACGCTGGTCTACCGCTGGGTCCTCAAGCCGGGCCTGACCGTGCCGGCCGGGAGCTATGAGTTTGCCGCCCAGTTCAACAACGGCACCGGCAAGCGCAGTGCCTCAGGCGACGGCTACCGCGTCGACGCGCAGGGTTCGGGCGGCTCCGCGTCGGTCCGGGGAGGGTTCGTCCCGACCCGGTGAACGCCGCTGTGCGGCAAGGCGACGAGTTCCCTTGCCGCACAGCTCGACAGGAGAACAAGTACCCGAGCTGCTGGTACGGGGTCCAGCGGCCGGGCCGGCGTTGGTCCCGTCGGCGTAGGTGGCCTCCAGGGTGGCCGGCAGGTCGCCGTGGAACTGGATAGGGACGGCGACGGCGGCCCTGAAAATTCTTCCCTCGATCGCGGCAACCTTTGTGTGCGTGGCGGCAACTGGCGGGTAACCGGGGCCGGATCAAGGCCCGTTGTGCCAGAAGGACATGCCGTTGTCAGATCAGAATCGCTCTCATCGCCGCCGCCCGGCTACCCGCCGCGTGCTCGCCGCCGCCGTGGTCGTCGCCGCCGCGGGTGCTGCCGTACCCCTGGTCGCCCAGGCCGCACGCACGCCGAATGCCCGCACGCCGACCCTGGCCGGTGCAGCGGCCGGCAGTGGCCGCTACTTCGGTACGGCAGTGTCCTCGGGCAGGCTCGGCGACTCGACGTACTCCACCGTTCTCGACCGGGAATTCAACATGATCACCCCGGAGAACGAGATGAAGTGGGACACCACCGAACCCTCCCGCGGGAACTTCAACTTCGGCCCGGCCGACCAGATCGTCGGCCACGCCGCCGCGCACGGCCAGCGCATGCGCGGCCACACCCTGGTGTGGCACTCCCAACTGCCCGGCTGGGTCAAGTCCATCACCGACGCCAACACCCTGCGCAGCGTGATGGACAACCACATCACCACCGAGATGACCCACTACAAGGGCAAGATCTACGCCTGGGACGTGGTCAACGAGGCGTTCGCCGACGGCGGCAGCGGCCAGCACCGCAGCTCGGTCTTCCAGAACGTGCTCGGCAACGGCTTCATCGAGGAAGCCTTCCGCACCGCCCGGAAAGCCGACCCCTCGGCCAAGCTCTGCTACAACGACTACAACATCGAGAACTGGACCGACGCCAAGACGCAGGGCGTCTACGCCATGGTCAAGGACTTCAAGTCGCGCGGCGTACCGATCGACTGCGTCGGCTTCCAGAGCCACTTCGGCACCGGCGGCCCGCCGGCCAGCTACCAGACCACTCTGTCCAAGTTCGCCGCGCTCGGCGTGGACGTCCAGATCACCGAGCTCGACATCGCCCAGGCGTCGCCGACGGCGTACGCCAACACCGTTCAGGCGTGCCTCAACGTCGCTCGCTGCACGGGCATCACGGTGTGGGGCATCCGCGACAGCGACTCCTGGCGCACCGGTGAGAACCCGCTGCTGTTCGACGCGGGCGGCAACAAGAAGCCCGCCTACAACGCGGTGCTCACCGCCCTGGGCGGCAGCAGCGGCGGCGGCACGCCGGACGAGGGCATCACCTCCGGCACCGTCTACACGCTCTCCGACGTGGCCGCCGGACGCGTTCTCGACGAGCCCGCGGGATACAACGGCAACGGCACCCCGCTCCAGGTGTGGGACGCCAGCGGTGCCTCCAACCAGCAGTGGCGGGCCGGCCGCAACAGTGACGGCTCCTACACGCTGACCAACGTCGCCAGCGGCCGGGTACTGGACGAGCCGGGCAACCAGACGGGCAACGGGACGAGGATGCAGGTCTGGGACTCGAACGGCGGCGCCAACCAGCACTGGCGGGCCGCCCGGAACAGTGACGGCTCCTACACGCTGACCAACGTCGCCAGCGGCCGCGCGCTGGAGATCCCCAGCGGTCGGACCGCCAACGGCACTCCCGTCCAGATCCGGGACTCGGGGGGCGGCGCCCACCAGCACTGGAACCTCAGGACTTCGACGCCCGCGTCGGCGGGCGGCGCGTGCGCTCTTCCGTCGACATACCGGTGGACGTCGACGGGTGCGCTGGCGCAGCCGGCGAACGGGTGGGACGCGGTGAAGGACTTCACCGACGTGGTGTACAACGGCAAGCACCTGGTCTACGCGTCGAGCGTGTCGGGATCGTCGTACGGCTCGATGATGTTCAAGCCGTTCACGAACTGGGCGGACATGGCGTCGGCCGGCCAGACCGGCATGAGCCAGAAAGCGGTGGCGCCCACGCTGTTCTACTTCGCGCCCAAGAAGATCTGGGTGCTGGCGTCCCAGTGGGGCGCGTCGCCGTTCGTCTACCGCACGTCGAGCGACCCCACCAACCCCAACGGCTGGTCCGCGCCGCAGCCGCTGTTCACCGGCAGCATCCCCCGCACCGAATCCGCCACCGGCCCGATCGACCAGACACTGATCGCCGACGACCAGAACATGTACCTGTTCTTCGCCGGTGACAACGGCAAGATCTACCGGGCGAGCATGCCGATCGGGAACTTCCCGGGCAACTTCGGCTCGTCCTACACGACGGTCATGAGCGACACGGTGAAGAACCTGTTCGAGGCGCCGCAGGTCTACAAGGTGCAGGGCCAGAACCAGTACCTCATGATCGTCGAGGCTCGGGGCGCGAACGAGCAGCGCTACTTCCGCTCCTTCACCGCCACCAGCCTGAACGGTTCCTGGACCCCGCAGGCCGCCAGCGAGAGCAACCCCTTCGCGGGCAAGGCCAACAGCGGTGCCACCTGGACCAACGACATCAGCCACGGCGACCTGGTCCGCAACAACCCCGAC
The DNA here is from genome assembly GCF_027625935.1 of Streptomyces camelliae. NCBI lineage: Bacteria > Bacillati > Actinomycetota > Actinomycetes > Kitasatosporales > Streptomycetaceae > Streptomyces > Streptomyces camelliae. The sequence goes on along the minus strand of NZ_CP115300.1, from coordinate 4,393,967 downwards.
CAGACCATGACCATCGACCCCTGCCACCTGCAGTTCCTCTACCAGGGCAAGTCCCCCACCGCGACCGGCCCCTACGACCAACTGCCCTGGCGGCCGGGCCTCCTTACCCTGCAGCGCTGACCCGCCTGATCCACGGTGATCGCGACCGGGTGCGGTGCACCGGCACGTAGACGAGCGGTCTACGGCGCGGGCACCTCCACCCGCTGACCGATACCCACCGCCTTGAGGAACCCCAGCCGTACGCCGGCTGGGGTTCCTCTCTTTTGTGGACTTTCATCGTGGGTACCGACCGAAGCACAGCATGGCCGGCGCCGGCCGAGAAGTCCTCAGCCCGACGAAGATGACAAAAACGCGCCCCCATCAGGGAGATGGGGGCGCATTCGTTTTCTTCGCCTACTTGAGGGCTGTGCCACCTGAGTTGTGGTAGGCGATGGTCTTGTTGATCAGGTTTCCGCCGTCGGTCTCGGCCGTGGTCTGTTCCTGCTGTCCTGGACCGAAGAGCAGCCCGGCGACATGGGCGTTCGCGACCTGGTCCATGTGTGCGAAGAACCAGTCCACCTTGTCATCCTTGTAATGGTTGAGGGTGTTGTTCTGTGCCATGTTGCCCACGGGGATCTGCCACAGGACCACCGGCTTGCCCACGGACTCGGCCATCGTCTTGTAGAACTGCAGCGCGGCGGCGGCCTTCTGGTCGTTCCAGAAGTGGTCACTGCCGCCGTGGGCCGGCTGTGCGTACCAGCCTGCGTCGCGGTCCGACACATCGGTGACCAGGAAGTCGGCGTTCTTCGCCCCGAGGTTCGCGTAGTCCTTGACGCATGCCTGTGTGTTGGTCTGCCAGTCGAAGCAGGAAAGGTGCAGCCCCACGGCGGTGTTCGGCGCGTACTTGTGCGCCATCGAGATCAGGCACTGGGCGAGTCCGGTGGCGCTGTTCTCCTGCGATCCGCAGTCCGTCGGATTCGAGGCCGTGACCTGCGCGGCGACCTGGTGCGGATTGCCGAGCGACCGGACGTAGCCCCAGAAGTCGGGCTCAAGGTCGATCGCGTCGTGCGACGTGCCGATCTTCTGGAGGAAGAAGCGGTAGTCGTTCAGGTACCGGGTGAGCAGGTCGGTCCTGTTGATGGCCTTGACCTCGCCCGGACCGTCGCCCTCGCCTGCCGCATCCCCGAGGTCGCGCAGCGAGTACCAGGTCCAGAGCATCTTCTGCGGACGCGAACTGCCCTTGTACGTCGCCTCGGCCGCCACGGTGTCCCGCCAGGTCACATAAGTGCCGGGCGCCGTGGTGCTGCCGTTCCAGCAGCCCCACCAGCCCGACCACCCGTCGTGGCAGCGCGCTGCCGTGTAGTAGTCCGACGAGGGCGCGGGCTGGCTGTGCACATAGGAGTACCGCACGTCGAACGGCGCGGCGGCCGCCGAGGCGTCAGACACCGAGCCGCCGATGAGCACCGTGCTGCTGCCCATGAAACGTGTCGTCGAGCTGCTGCCACCAGCCTTGGGCGACGACGGCGACGACGGCGACGACGGGTGCGAGCCGCTCGGAGCCTGGCTGGTGGGAACGCTGCCGCCCGGAGTGGTGGGCGTACCGGAGCTGCCGGCACTCCCGGCCGGGACGAGCTGCCACTGCTGATCGGCGCCGCCCCGGTCGCGGTTCTGGACGACGTCGCCCCCGTCGGCCTTGGCGGCGTTGTGGACCTCGACGGCCATGCCACTGAAGCGATTGATCAAACGCACGTAGCCGTTCGGCGACTTGGCCAGTTTGAACTGCTGGTTGGTGCCGTTCAGGTCTTTCCACTGCACGATGGCGGAGCCGGCTGTCTTCGACCAGCCGAGGTCGTCCAGCACCTTGCCGGAGTTCCGGTTCTGCAGCCGGTAGTACCCGTCACCCGCGTCGATGAGCCGCCACTGCTGGTTGGCGCCGCCGTGACGGCTCCACTGCACCACCGCCGCGCCGTCGTTCGTGGCGAAGGCGCGGTCGTCCAGCACCTTGCCGCTGTTGCGGTTGACCAGCACGTACCACTTCTTCAGATCCAGGGTCTGGGTCTGCTGCGCCGAAGCCTGGCTGACCACGACAGCCGAGCCGGCCACGACCACCATGGCGAGACCCGCCCAGAGACCCCGACGCGCGAGCAACCGACGGCCACGATGCTTCGGGCGACCACCGCGGGCGCCGCCGTCAGCACGGTGGCCGCCGACGCGGGACGCCCCCGACGACGTGGGTGGACTGGGGACATGTCTGTGCTCTCGTTCAAGGGACATGTCGGTGCTCTCTTTCAGCCGTTGCATCTGACCGGACCACTTGGCCGGACGACACTCAGTGGTCCGAGAAGCCGGAAAGGTTGCCGCGAAGAGCCAAAGATTTTTTCGCGTTGACCGCTTCCCGTCCGCTGTGGAGCGAGGCAGGCGAACGCCGGCGGTGGCGAACGCCTGATGGCTGCTCCCGGCCCTGCCGCTCACCGCGTACCACGCCCGCTACTGGACTTCCCCACGGATGAAGGTCAACGCTGCGACACGTCCGCACCACAAGCCGGAGTCTTCGGCGGGCTCATGGTGCGCTAGTGGTGCAGCCCTCGCCCGCCGGTCTGGACAACAAGTAACCCCCGGGTCGATGACCTGGGGGTTCGTGTTGGAGCGGGTGACGAGAATCGAACTCGCGCTCTCAGCTTGGGAAGCGACGGCGCTTGGATGGCGGTACTGCTTCTGACCTTCAGGCCGCCATGAATGCCCGATCACCCGGGTGGAACCGCCCCTCTTCTTGCCGAGTCGGCGGTCCAGGACGGTGATCTGATGGCGCAGGGCGAGGATCTCGACGTCCTTGTCCCTGCCGCTCATCGCCAGCAGACGCAGCATGGCGAACGCGTTCGTGACGCCGAAATAGGCCAGTCGCAGCAGCACGGCCGATCACCAACCGCCCATGGTCAGGACACGACGGAGCGCTGGGGCACGGTGCCCGCGTCGGTCGGCGTGGAGCGGGTGGTGTACTGCGGTACGGGGGCGTCGTCGCGGCCGGTGTCGCGCACGAGTCCGTACCGTTCGCGGTCGGCGGAGTGCGGGGCCGGGGGAGTGGCGATGTCGTCGGCTGTCTCCTGCCAGGAGGAGGGCAGGACGTCGAGGTTGTAGTCGGCCTGGGTTTCGTTGAGGTGGAGTGTGACGCTGCCGTCGAGGTAGTAGTACTCGTTCTGCCACATCTGCTGGGCTCCCGGCGGCAGGGTGATCAGTCCTTGCTGCCGGTTGCCCATCCAGGTGCCGCCGGCGGTCGCGCCCGGCTGACGGTCGTCCATGCGGTGGCCGCCGCCCGAGGCCACGTGGAACAGCCTTCCCCGCAGTCCGGTCCACGAGGGCATGGTCAGCAGCCCGGGGCGCAGCCCGTACATCACGTCCCAGTGGACGGTGAAGTAGCCCTTCCCGCGCAGTACCACCGTGTCCCCGCGGTGGACGAGCTGGTAGCCGTCCAGGTGTCTCTTGAGCCCCGTCATCGTCACCGTGGTCTGCGGGCGGTGGGGCAATGCGGCGGGCGGCCGGTCCGGCGGTGGCGCGCTGTCCACGGTGTCGACCACGGACCCGTACCGCGGCCGGGGCGAGGGATGCGAGACGGCCGAGCCCCGCACCGGTGCCGGCCGTGACGGTGATGCGGATGCGGTGAGCGAGGGCGCGGGTGCCGGGCCGGAAGCCGTCGGGGCGGTGGCCGGACGCGCCGACGGGCTGGACCATGGGGCCGCGTACACGAGCACGCCACCGGCCACGGCGAGCAGCGCACTCGCCGCCACCACGGCCTTCGCGGTGAGGCTCGTCCCTGCGGTCCCTGCCGTCCCCGCCGTCGCGGAACCCCCGCTGCCTGAAGTGGCCGTGGTGCCGGCATGGCCGGCCCCCGCGGCGTGCGTTCCCGCGGACAGCCACGGGCGCCAGGCCAGCAGTGCCGCCGGCACGGGCAGGAGGGCCAGGGGCGCCAGCAGTCCTTCCGGGGCCAGCATGCCGTCCTCGTGGCGCACGCACCGCGGGCACTGCCGCACATGGCGGCCGAGGCGTTTGCGCCACAGGCCGCTGGGGACCCCGTTCCAGTCCAGGGTCAGCCGGGTCAGTTCCTCGCATGCGGGCCTGGCCGCGAGGGCTCGGACGATGACGCGGGAGGTGTGCAGGCGCTCCTTCATGCGTTGCACCCGTACAGCCGCTTGATGGCCGGTCATGTCCAGAGCGGAGGCGAGCTCGGCCCGGGCGAGCCGGCCGGCCGTCTCCAGCCACCACAGTGACAGCAGCTCCCGGTCGTCCTCGTCGAGCCAACGGGTCGCGCGCACGGACTCCTCGCGTTGCCCGGACAGCCGCAGGTTGAGGATGACCCCCTCGGCGAAGTCGGCGGCCGGGTCGGGCCGGTGCTCAGCCGCGTCGAACGCCGCTCCCGTCGTCTCCCTCCTGCCGCGCCTGCGGATGTGGTCACGGACCTCGTTCACGGTGATGGTGATCACCCAGGACCGGAACGCCTCCGGGCGCTCCAGTCCCCCGATGCCGCGCAGGATGCGCATCATCGTCTCCTGGACGATGTCGTCGACGTCGTCGCGGTACGGGTGCGCACGCGCCGCGACGCTGTAGACCAGCGGAAGCGTCAGGGAGCTGAGCTCTTCCAGGGCGCCGCGATCGCCGGCCCGAGCCGCGGCTATCACGTCGGCCGCGGGCGCGGCATGCCTTGGCATCGGGTCTCCCTTCGACCTGACGCGGGTACGAAGCCCCGCTCGCGCCGACCGAGACGGGTTGCGGGGGTCCTCGGGCAATCGCCGTCGGTGTCACACACACCGTGGCAGCGATGTCATCGTAAGGGGTGAGCGCGGACAGCCATGGGCGGGCCGGTGGAATCCGTGGCGGCTGGGGATCAGCGGCGGTGACGCGGGGACGTACGCAGACGCGAGCGGCCGCGCACGAAGACGAAGACCGCGGCGACGCCGGCGAGAACGACGCCCGCCAGTCCTGTGACGGTCCACAGAGCACCGACGTTGCTGCCGGTGTCCGCCATGGTGCCGGTGGAGGCGCCCAGGGGGGTGGCCGCTCGGCCGGTCCGGGCCGGGGAGGGCGCCGGTCCTGTCGCGGCGGAGGACGGGTGTGCGGCCGTGGTGGACGTGAGAGCGGTGAGCACGGTGTCGGCGCCGGCCCGGCTGACGGAGAAGCGCGCCCCGCCGATGGCGAGACCGCTACCGGAGACTGTTGCGGTCGTCGAACCGACGGTCAGCTCAGGGGAGTTCCGGGAAAGAAGGATCTTCGCGCCTGTGACGACCTGCAGCCTGCGCAGGGCCGTGTCGCGTGCCTTGCTGAGATCCAGGACGGCCGAGGAACCGGTCAGAGCGACCGCGCTGGATGTCCGCAGAGAGGTCCCGGAGACGATCAGGCTGCCTTTGGCGACGGTGGTGGCGCCGGTGTAGGCGGCGCTGGTGACGGTGGTGGCCGCGGCTCCGCTCTGCGTCACCGATCCGGCACCGGTCACCGTCGGGAGGGTGGTGGGTGTCCTGGTGTTGCGGAGCACGAGTGAGCCGTTGTCGATCACTTTGTCGAGGGCTCCGCCGGTGTGGAGGCTCCCGTCGCCGCCCGCGGTCCCGGAGCCGAGACGGAGGGTCGCATTCCTGGCGATGGTGGTGGATCCGTCGTAGTACTGCGCTGCTGCGAAGGTCACGTCGTTGCCGCTGGTGCCGGCGATGACGACGTCCCCGGCGCCGGGAGCGCCGAGGGTGTCGTGATACATGCCGCCGCCGATGGGCGCGCCCAGGGTCACCGGTCCGTTGTAGTCGAAGGTGAGCCGGGAGCGCTGCCGTCTGGCGTGCAGGTTGATGTAGACCGTCTGCGCCGTGCCGGGCATGAAGATCCGGTGTGTGGTCCCGTCGCCCCACTGGACGTCGGCGCCCTCGATGTTGGTGCCGCGTTTGTTGAGTTTGTGGGCCACGGGTCGCCAGTTCAGTCCGGGGTCGCTCAGTGAGGGCGCCGCCCCGTCGCCGCTGTCACTCCAGCTGTAGACGCCGGTGAGGATCACCTTGCTGCCCGGGCGGGAGTGCACGTTGACGTCGTTGCCGTACTCGTGGCTGTAGAAGTTCTGCCGCTGTACGACAGTGTGGTTGAGCGGGGTGTCGATGATCCATGAACCGCGGTTGACGACGGAGCGGGCGTTGGGCAGGTCCGCGGCACAGGTGGTGCTCGCGAAGTTGACGCCCGTGCCGTTGTCGAAGATGCCGGAGAACGGGTTGGTGCCGCAGATCTGGAGCGTTCCCCACATGTTCCGGGGCTGGGTGACCAGGCCGGAGCCGCTGATGACGCCCAGGTTGAACAGCCGGGTCAGCGACAGGCGCAGTGTGCCGTTCACCTGGATGTTGTCCTGGTTCTGCTGGTAACCGGGCGTGTTGTACGGGAAGGACCCGATCAGGCCGGTCGTACCGCCGGTGCCGTACTGGAGGGTTGCTCCCGCGTCCACGGTGACCGCGGGCTCGTCGGGACTGCCGACCACGACGTACGGGTGGTTGCCGCCCGGGATCTGGACCCTCTGGTGCTGCCGGGAGTGCGGCAGGGTGAAGGTGCTGTCCTTGGCGAGGACCAGCGTGCCGGTGCCGGACACGCGAAGGGTTCCTTCACCGCTGATCACGCCGGTGTACGTGTGGGTTCCCTGCGGGACGCGCACGACCGCGTCGCCGGTCAGGACGACATCACGGTTCGCCAGGACGGCCGAGGTGATGTCGCCGTCTGCCGCGACCGCGCTGCCCACCGCAACCACCGGTGTGACGGCTCCCGCGACGAGAACCGACGCCAGGACAAGGTGCCAAGATCGCTTCATCGAGTCAGGGTGCTTCCTGAAGTGCTGGTGATCCTTACGGACGGGAAGACCGGTGGCCGGCCACCGGGATCTCAAAAACCCGGAGAAGTTCTCCGTTCCACCTATGTCGCCCGTCGGGGAGGACGAGGCGCCAGGGGCATTGAGGACTTGCCCACCTGGCACACGGAAGGCATCGGGTCCTGGGCAACGGTTCAGGACAAGCGCGAGTGGGCCGCGTGCAACGCCGCGGTCACCCCTGGTCATTCAGCAGAATGGGGCGAGTTGACGCCCTGACAACAGAAGGTCGGGCATGCGGGGCGGCTGAACGTCCGCCGCGGCAAGACGATCTGGGCCGAGCAACCTCTGCCGGATCGACCGTCACGGCGAGCAGGACAGCCGACAGGGAACCGGGGGCCAGGGCCGGATACACCCGGTTTAGCGGACCAGACCCTGGAGGAGCCCCCGGGGATGTGACACATGGTCGGGATGTAACAGATCCCGGGAATGTGCTGCATCTTGCTACGACGCCCCGTGGCTACGACGCTCCGTGGCTACGACGCCCCGTGGCGCCCCCGGTCGCGGCGGCGCAGGAAGAGCAGGCCGCCGGCGACGGCGGTGACGCCCACAGCGGCCGTCCACCCGACGCTCTCCCCGGAGCCGGTCGCGGCGAGGCCGCCCCCAACGGCGGGGGAGGCGGAAGAGGCTGGCTTCGGGGCGGCCTTGGTGTCCGTTGCCTTGTCCCGTGTGAACGCCAGCGTCCCGAAGCCGAGCTGGTCGAACCCGCCGCTGTTGGGCCCGTAGTCCCCGCCGCCGCCCTCGGGCGCGGCCTTGGCGGCGATCTGCGTGAGGTACGTGGCGGACAGTCCGCGCCGCTTGGTGTAGTGGTTGGCGGCCATGGCCCAGACCGGCCGCATCTGCGCCGGGCTGGCGGTGGCGACGTTGGTGGGGTGCTGGATCCCCGGCCGATGGTCCACGAGGGCGTAGGGCGTGTACGGCACATTTCCGCCCAGGCTCCACTTGGCCACGTACTGAGCGCCCTTGAGGAAGCGGTTGTCGTCGTAGCCGTACAGGTCGATGCCCTGGTTCCAGGCCATCTCGCAGATGGTGCTCATCAGGCCGACGCCCATCAGCGAGTGCCCCTGGTCGCGCCCGGCCTCCATCCACTCGGCGAGCCCGTCGTCGTGCACGACCGGGATGGCGTGCTTGATCGAGCCCATGCCGTCGCCGTGCTTGAAGTACTCGACGGCCCGCTCGACCTTGGCCTGGTCGTCGCAGAAGATGCCCGTGGCCAGCGCACAGGCCATGTTGCACAGGTCCCAGTTGGGCCAGTAGTGGGGGGCCGGGGTGCCGTTGTTGTGGTTGACGAGAAAATCCTCACTCACCGAGTAGAAGACGTCGAGCAGCATCTTCTGGAATCTTTCGAGTGCGAAGTCGCTGTGGTCGCGGACGAGTTCGGCTGCGTTGGCGGCCTGGTACCCGTATATCCCGGCGGCCAGGAACCGGTCGGCGCTGCCGTCGACTTTCGTCAGCTTTGCCGACCAGGCGTTGAGGATCGCGACGGCAGTGTCGGCGTGGGTGCTGTCGCCACTGACGTGGTAGCGCAGGGCGTTCTGGTACGCGGCGTGGATGTCGTGGTAGAGGACCCCGTAGTTCTGCGGGTTGCCCGTGCCCCTGTACACGGTGCCCCTGTACACGATGGCCTGCGGATTGGGCGTCCAGGCGCTCTGCGAATGCCGGTTGGCGGTCAGCTTCGCGTACCCGGCGGTATAGGGGGAGGCGCCGGCCTTCACCTTGGCGGCCATACGGGCGAGGTCGGCGCCGGTGTGGAGGAGGCCGGGGTGCGCGAAGGCCCCGCCCGCCGCGACCGAGGGGGTGGCGGCGGTGGCGATCGAGGCGGCTCCGGCTGCGACGCCCGTGGCCTTGAGTATGGCGCGGCGGCTGATCTGTCGTGTCACATGCATGCCTATGAGACGGGTGAGGGCGGACGCCGATCACGAAAACTGGACGGGCCGTGGTGCAGAGGGCCACCGGGCCATGGGGCCCGGCACCCCGCCTCGGCCGCGGAGCGCGACCAGGGCAGGTCTGCGGGCGAATGCCGCCAGTCTCCATGGGCGCTCATGGACTCCCCGAGCGGCGAACGGCGCCGACCCCGCGTCGTGTATCGCGGGCTCCCTGCCGAGTGGCCACTCGAACCGTCCCGTACACCACTTCCAAGACGGTTGCCCAGTCCGCCGCCGCCCTGCTGCGGGCTGCGGGGCTGCACGGGCACAAGTACGCCATCGACGCCACGCTGTGCGCGACCGCCCTGCAGCATCCCGGCCGGGTGACGATTCTGACGTCCGATGCCGAGGACATCGGTCTGCTCACCGCCGGGTATGCACGCGTGCTGGCCGAGAAGGTGTGAGGAACAGAGCCGCGTCGCCAGTCGGCGCGGTCGGCGATCCGCCGTCGCGGACTGTGCCCGTGTCGTCCGGCATTACGGCTGCCGCCGCGACGCCGTGATCGAACGCCGTGACCCCGTCGTCCAGTGAGCGCGGGCTCTACCCCCGATTCCGCCGAGATCCTTTCCGGTGCCTCGGCGGGGTCGTCCACCCGCCATGAGTAGGGCATGCGGCAGGCTCCCGGCCATGGTCGATGCCCTGCCGCCTGCCGAGAAGACCGCTGCCACACAGGAGCGCCGGCTGACACCGGGTGTGAAAGTGGTCGGCACTGCGAGCTCCCTGGCTGACGGCGGCGATTACACCACCGCCGTCCTGGGCGCTGCGACCACCGAGGCCACTGCGGCCCCGCTGTTCACTCAGGAAACGGAAGCAGTGTTCACTCAGTGAACGCTCGCTCTGTTCACTCAGGAAACGCTCGGACTTTCTGATTCTGCACGGGTGGTCCGCTCAGAGTTTGACCGGTCTGCCACCGGGCAGCCGCTGCCGTCGGCGGGCTGCAGGGCTTGCTGGCCCTGACGTGCCTCAAGGACCGAGCCGGGACAGAAAATGCGTCTCACTGTTCGAGATAATTGGCTGACTCGCCATCAGGAATTACCCTTCGGCGCCCCTTCTGGTGCCACATGGGCGCAACTTAGGCACGCAGAGGGCACGCCACCCTCAAATTGGACTAGACAATAAACCCCAGGCCGCTGACCTGGGGTTTCTCATGGAGCGGGTGGCGAGAATCGAACTCGCGCTCTCAGCTTGGGAAGCGACGGCGCTTGCAGAGCCGGATAGCCTCTGACCTGGGCATACGTACTCTGGCGTGGCGCCCGGGAGCGCACGATCGCACCGTAGTCGACCGTGGTTTGCCGGTCTTATGGGCACGCTATGGGCATGGAGTCGGCTCGGAGGCGTGGAGAGCTCCTCCTGGTGGCTGACAAACCATTGAGCTCTGGGAATGAGCGCTGGGCCGGAAGGGCGTGGCTGCGGGAGCACACGGAGCGGGTCTCGGCGGCGGCTGAACAACTCGGGACGGAGGTGGCTCGGAGCAGGCCCCTGCAACGCGGGCCTGCTCGGGGTGGACACCTCCGAGGCGATGGAGCGGGCCGACATCGTGGAGAGGGTCTGCGAGGAGGTGCAGGTCATCCGGGTGCGCGAAGGCCATGAAGTACGTCCGAGGGGCGCCGGATCCGGGTTGCTGTGCCATGCCCTTCGACGGCGGTCGGCCACGCGCCAAGCGGCATCGCCCGGCAGGCCGAGGACTGAGTCAGACCTCCGGGCGGTGCCATGGTCGATCCTCACTGTCAGTTCCCGGCCCCCGCGCCCTTGGCGACCACACGCAGCGGGACATGCCGTACGCGTCACCCCCGCCGTGCGAACGTCTGTGCCGAGCGGACTGCATCGCCTGGACCCGCGAATGTTGGTGACGTATTCTTCTATGTACATAACCAACATTGCGAGGGAGGCACCGTATGTCTGTGACCCAGATCGACATCGACGATGACGCCCTGGAACGGGCCATGGCTCTGTCCAAGGTCAGGACGAAGAAGGAAGCGGTCAATCTCGCTCTGCACTTCTACGCCGAACAGCAGGAGCGTGCCGCGCGTATCAGCCGCCACTTCGAGCGTGCGCGTGAGTGGGGTGCTGTCGAGGACGCCGAGCGCCTGCACCGGGCGGAGAAGCGCAGCCGGTGATCTACCTGCTCGACACCTCCGGCCTGGTCCGGCTGCTCCGCGATCCGAAACTGCAGTCGGCCTGGTACGACGCGATCGACGCCGGGGTCATCGCATCCTGCTACGTGCAGCGCGCCGAGTTCCTCCACAGCGCCCGGAACGGACGCGAGTACGACGAGATCGCGGAGATGTTCACCGACCTGTACGCCGATGTGTCGGTGCCGAAGAACGCGGGGCGCTGGATCGGCGCAGTGCAGCACCGTATGGCCCAGGCCGGGGAGCACCGCAGCGCGTCGGCGGTGGATCTCGTCATCGCTGCGACCGCAGCCCATCACGGACTGGCCGTCCTGCACGACGACGCCGACTACCGCGCCATTGCCCGGCACGCATCCGACCTGACCGAGCACAACATCCACGACATCGCCTGAGGGGTTCCGCGGCGGGCCGCGTCAGGCGAAGGCGGCGGGCCGCGTCGTCCTGCCGGAGATCGCGGAGCATCACCTGAGTGCCACCTGGCCCGTCCGTGCCCACCGTGGCGGACTCGGTGAAGTCCTGTCCACCGGGCAGGAGTTGGGTAACCACAGGGCTGCAGCGTCCGCACACGCCATCCGTCTCTCCGGAGGGACGGGCAGGCTGAGGGCTCACAGGTGTGACCGATGTGGTTGGTACAGCGAAGCCACAGGTCAGAGGCGCCGTTCGGAGTCAGGATCGGTGAGTCTGCCATGACCGCCGAGAACTCGTGCCCTCCACGTGCCCAATCTTCGTGCGCTGAGCGGCCGGTTCCCGCGGAGAGATCCTCGCCAATTCATCAGCCCCAGGCCGCTGACCTGGGGCTTCGAGAAGAGCGGGTGACGAGAATCGAACTCGCGCTCTCAGCTTGGGAAGTGACGGCGCTTGGCGCGGCGCCTAAGTGCTGACCTGCGCAGACGTGCTCTTTTGGAGGTGGCCGGCGTGGGCGGGACGTACCGCTGCGGACCCTTGATGTCCGCTCTCAAGGGCACACGGAGGGCACGGAGTCATCGGCATGGGCGGTGTGAGGCGCCCGCAAGCCTTGCCGAGTCGCTGTCGGTCCCTTCTGACGCCGCCCGGCCGATGGACGGTTGCGCTCGCACAGGCGGGACGCCTCGGCGTACGGCTCGGACAGGCCGAACCGGATGTCGCCGGGCAGCCGCGCGACGACAACCGGGGGAGCGGGCCACATCCGCGGCCTTCCGCCCCGCACACCGCGTCTCACCTGCCGTTGAACTGGAGGACGTCACCAATCGAGCGCACGCTCGTCGGCTCGCGCGTCCCAGTCCGGCCTGACCGGGCGCGCGTCGTGGCAGGTGAAGCCGAGGCGGGTCAGTGCCCGGTGCATCTCGACCGAGGTGAAGTCGCGGCGGTTCTGCCTGGTGATCACTTCCCCGACCTGCATCACGGGGTAGACACGGCGGTCGATGGTCACGCACAAGCCCGCGGCGGGTTCGGGCGTGATGCCGCTCATCGACTGCTCGACCTCGAACTTGGTCAGGTCGAAGGGAAACCGGGCGATGACACAGCGCATGGATGCCTCCACAGGGCGGTCAGGGGGTGATGGCTCAGGACGTGAGGGTGAGGATGCCCAGGGCGTAGCCGTGTTCGTCGATCACGGGGGACACGTCCAGGGTCCGGTCCCGCATGGCGGCCTCCGCCTCGCCGAGTGCGGCGACGGACGAGGTGAACGGTCCGCGGTCGAGCGGGATGTCCCGCAGCCGGGTCCGGTCGCTGTACCACGAGCCGCCGCGGTGCGCGGCGAGCTGGGCCCGGGTGACCAGTCCCGCGCACCTCCCGTCCTCGTCCTGGAGGAGCAGGTGCGGGACTCGGGCACCGATGAGCACGGACAGGGCGACGTCGACCGTCATGTGGTCGTCGACCTGGGGCCCGGGAGCGTGCATGGCGTCGCGGGCGGTCAGACCGATGCCGTCGGCGCTGCAGGCCTGCTGTGTTCGGGACGGATGCTGCGTCAAGGGCTTCTCCTCTTAGTCGGGGCGGGCGGGACGGGCGACGGATCTTCCTGACTGCTGGGAGTGCATCCCCGTATGGGGGCTACGGGGTGTTCCCCGGGGCGGGGCGACGGGCGCGGGCGGCGGCCCGGCCGCTCCCGCCGTGGCCGGCGGTCCGCCCCCTGCGATTCCGGCCGGCGGATCCCTTGCCTTCGCGTCTGCCCTCGGTTCGTCCGTCGACCGGCGCGGTGAGGGTGACGGGCACGCCGGAGGGGGTTCGGGCGCCGGTGATGCGCTGTAGTTCGGCCTCGCCGGGACGGATCCGGGCGGTGCCCGGAGTGATGCCGGCGTCGGCCATCAGACGGTCCACGGCGCGGCGCTGGTGCGGCAGGACGAGGGTGACGACGGTGCCGGACTCGCCGGCGCGTGCCGTACGGCCGCCGCGGTGCAGGTAGTCCTTGTGGTCGCCGGGAGGGTCGACGTTCACGACGAGGTCGAGGCCCGCGACGTGGATGCCTCGGGCGGCGACGTTGGTGGCCACCAGGGCCGTGACCTGGCCGTCCTTGAACTGGGCGAGCGTCCTGTTGCGCTGCTGCTGGGACTTGCCGCCGTGCAGAGCGGAGGCGCGCACCCCGACGGACAGCAGGTGCGCGGCGAGCCGGTCCACCGCGTGCTTGGTGTCCAGAAACATGATCACGCGTCCGTCGCGGGCGGCGATCTCGGCCGCGGCGGTGTCCTTGTCGGCGTCGCGCACGTGCAGCAGATGGTGCTCCATGGTGGTGACGGCTCCCGCGGACGGGTCGACCGAGTGCACGACGGGGTCCTGGAGGTAGCGGCGCACCAGGAGGTCGATGTTGCGGTCCAGGGTGGCCGAGAACAGCAACCGCTGGCCACGGGCGGGGACTTGGCCGAGCAGCGCGGTCACCTGCGGCATGAAGCCCATGTCGGCCATCTGGTCGGCCTCGTCCAGGACGGTGACGGCGACCTGGTCCAGCCGGCAGGCCCCTCGCTCGATGAGGTCCTTGAGACGGCCGGGCGTGGCGACGACGACCTCGGCGCCGCCACGCAGCGCACTCGCCTGTCGGCCGATCGACATGCCGCCCACCACGGTGGCGAGCCGCAGGCGCAGGGCACGGGCGTACGGGGTGAGCGCGTCGGTGACCTGCTGGGCCAGTTCCCGGGTGGGGACGAGGACGAGGGCGAGCGGCTGTTTGGGCTGGGCCCGCTGCCCGTCGAGGCGGGCCAGTACCGGCAGGCCGAAGGCGAGCGTCTTGCCCGAGCCCGTCCGACCCCGGCCCAGGACGTCCCGGCCCGCCAGCGCGTTCGGCAGGGTGGCCGCCTGGATCGGGAAGGGAACGGTCACGCCCTCGGTGCGGAGTGCGGCCAGCAGCCTTGCGGGCATGTCCAGTTCGGCGAACGTCTCGACCGCGGGGAGCGGCTCGGTGAGGGTGACCGGCAGGGCGAACTCCTGTCGGCGTGCGGTGGGGCGTGCTCGTTGACCGTTCTTGTGCCGGGGGCCCGGACCGGAATTTCGACGGTGCGGTTCCTGCGTCAGGAAGCGGCTGGAACTGCTGGAGCTACTGGAACGAGCGGAACGGGTGCGGTCCACGACGGGGCCTTCCTCGATGCGGCACGTATCGAGGAATTCCTTGAGAGGGAATCACAGGACTGAGCCGAGTGAAATCCGAAGACCTTGGGTTGACGTTCCTTACGTTCCTCACGGCCTTGCGGGAGCAGAAAAAAATGGGCTGGGGCCCGCACCCCGAGAGCGCGGGCCCCAGCCACATGATGCGCGAACCAGTGGCTCGCGACGGTTCGCGTCAGCGTCAGGCGGGAACGATGTTCTCAGCCTGCGGGCCCTTCTGGCCCTGCGTGACGTCGAAGCTAACCTTCTGGCCTTCCTGAAGCTCGCGGAAGCCACCGTTGCTGATGATGTTCGAGTAGTGGGCGAACACGTCAGCGCCGCCACCCTCCTGCTCGATGAAGCCGAAGCCCTTTTCCGCGTTGAACCACTTCACGGTGCCAGATGCCATATTGAATCTCCCTTGGAGGGGCAGTGTCGGACTCCGCACTTTGCGGAGCCGAGTCGCCGCGATGATCACCCCTCCGGAAAGATCCCGGAAAGCTCTGCAAAGAAAAAATCTCTGGCAACCAAAACCGCAACAACTACCACGTTAACACACAGCGGGTGGCAGCAGTCATGAGTTTTCGGACCGGTCCGGTAATTGTCATCCCGCTGGAGTGTTCATTTCTGTATCGGCGGGACCAGGTATCCGCACCGGGCTCGTCCAGCTTCCGGCGCATTTCCCGGTTCAGCCGGAGGGCGTCGTCGAGCTGGTCCTCCAGGGTGATGATGCGGCACGCGGCCTCGACGGGGGTGCCCTGGTCGACCGGTTCCCGGGTGCGGGCGGTGATGCGCAACTGGCGGCGGGAGTACCGACGGTGACCGCCTTTCGAACGCAGCGGGGTGGTCAGCCCGGCTTCGCCGACGGCCCGGAGGAAGGCGGGGTGGTGCCGGGAACATCGACGGCCCGCCCCATGGCGTGGGCAGGAGAGTTGTCGTCGTCGAGGTTGCCGGCGACAGGGGTGTTCTCAGCGGGCACGGCACCTTCGTTTCGGGGGCGCGGCGAGGGACCCGGGCGTGCGTGGCACCCGTGCTGCGAAGGATTCGGCGCCATTCGTCCTCGGCGCCATCTGCCTCGTGCGACAACCCCGACTCCGGCGGGCACGGACATGTGATTTCGCCGTGGCAGATATCCCCTCTCCGGCCGACGTACTCAACTCGCGAAGTCGCGTTGCTCCGGTGTCAGCCCGGCTGCGGACATGAGCGATACGGCGGCCCGTTCGGTGGCCTCCGGCGGGACGACCAGCAGGTCCCTGCGCCCCTGGCCGGGTGCCATCAGGACGACGGTGCTCGGCGCGTGCGCCGTGGTGGCCCTGCGCAGCCGGACGACCTGGTCGCGGACGAGTATGAGGCCCGGTGCCCCGGTCCCCGCCGTGCCGTTCACCAGGACGCTGACGATCTGACCCCAGGCACGAGGCAGACCGCGGAGCAGCGGCGGAAGTTCTGTCAGGAAATCGAAGGTGCGCGGCCACCAGGCCCCGTCGATACGGCGTGGCACG
Organism: Streptomyces camelliae; assembly: GCF_027625935.1. Lineage (NCBI taxonomy): Bacteria > Bacillati > Actinomycetota > Actinomycetes > Kitasatosporales > Streptomycetaceae > Streptomyces > Streptomyces camelliae. Next base: position 4,378,015 of record NZ_CP115300.1, on the reverse strand, counting down.
GTGCTCTCGGGTGCGAGGTACAGGCGCAGGAGAGGCGGGGCGGGCGGCGGGGGCCGTAGGTGGTCGCTCGTCATGAGGTGTCCTGTCGAGTGGTTCGGCGCGGTACGTCGTCCTCGGCCGGACGGAGTGCCTCGGTTGCCGGGAGCGCGCAAGTGGAGGACGCAGTGGCTCGGATCGCTGCGGTCAGCTGTGCCGTCCGGGTGCCTCTGGTGCGCCGATGTCGGCCGTTCGTCCCTCCCAGGCGTCCTGCGCGCTGGCGTAGGCGGGGAAGCGGTGGAGGAGACCGGTGCAGCGGAAGACCAGGTCGGTCGTGTGGCTGTCGTGGACGACGCGTATCCAGCCGCCCCGGGCGCGGCAGTCGGACCACGCCTCGCACAGAGGCGCCAGGATGCTGCCGTCGGAGAAAGTCACCCGGCTCAGGTCCACGATGAGGCGGAGCCGTCCGGGCCAGGCGGCGCGGGCCTCGGCCAGGGCGCGGACCAGCGGCGCCACGGTCTGCGCGTCCAGCTCGCCGTGCGCGCGGACGATACGGCACTCCTCGAAGAGCTCGGGTGCTTCACCTTGACTGGTCAACGATCCGTGCGAGGAGTGCACTTGAGGCCGGCCGACGGTCCCTGCCGAAGGTGCCCGCGGCGTGGCGCGCCTCATTGCGTCTCCCCTGTCGTGCTCCCGAGGAGCCCGGTCTCGGCCAGCGTCAGCATGCGCGCGGCGGTCAGCGGGTTCTCGGGGTCGGCTGCCGCGGCCAGCAGCCGAGCGGCTGTTCCGGCGTGCTCCTCGGGCGGGACGACCAGCAGCACCCAGCGCCCCACGGTGCCGCAGTCCAGGGTGATGACGTGCGCGGCGCTTCCGGGGCCGGCCGGCTCCACGGCGATCTCCCGGCCGGGTGACATGACCGTGTGTGGCGCGTCGGGCCATTCGGCGGGATCCACGGTGACCCGCACCGTGGTGTCCGGGTCCGGCTCCAACGAGTCGACCAACGAGGGCAGTTCGAGTTCCAGCGCGGCGCAGCGCGGCCACCAGGCCCCGTCCAGCGGGCCGTGGCTGACGTCCGGGGAGAGGGCCAGGCGGGGCAGCGGCATGCGATACGTGTGCGCGTCGGCCGCGGGCGTGCCTCCGGCCGGCGTACTGCTCGGTTCCATCGTGCGGTCCCGTCCCGGGAGCCGTGGAGCGGCTGCCCGTTTGGTCACTCGCCGGGAACGGCACCGCCGGAAGCGCTGCGCGAAGAGCTCTCGGTACGGTCAAGGCTACTCCTTGGCCGACGAGAAGCGGGCGGGTCAGTCGCCCGACTGCGACCGCTCCGTCCTCTCCCGGTCGTCCTGCTCCTCCTGCTCCTCCTCCAGCTCTTCCATCAGGCGGACGCCGACGTGTGTCAGCGAGACGGCGGCCGGGGCTCGGTGCGAGGTCCACTCCACGTTGATCAAGCCCTCGTCTGCCAGGTAGACGCACGCGGCGGAGAGGTCCTCGTCGGGCAGGTCCAGCTCGGCACGAGGCACCGATCCGCTGACCTCGGGGCGGTTGTGCTCGACGGCCCCGTACAGGGACTCCAGGACTGCCTTCCGGTTGTTCTTGCGTTCGCGGAGTTTCGTCATGGCTGTCGTTCTCCGAGGTGTTGACGGCCGCGTGGGCATGGACGCGACGGTGGATCCCCGTGGCCTCAGGGACCCGGGTCACACCTCGTCGGCGTGTGCTTGCGCCTGCTTTGTCGATGTACGGGTCGAGAGCCAGGACCGTGCGGGTTCCGCGGCGTTCGCGGTGTCGAGGGGCAGATGGAGCCGGGTCCCTCCTTCGTGGCCGGCGGGATAGCTGCGCTGCTCGGTCGAGGCGAAGCAGCGGCGGAGGGCGTCGGCCACGCGCCGGGCGACCTCAGGGGTCGCGGCCACGATGCGGACCTCGGCGTGACTGTCGGAGGGCAAGGGTTTGTGCTCCATACGGACATGAGCGGCGCAGCCGGTCGAGCCCGCTGTCCAGGTCGCTGCCAGGCACTTCATGAGGACGGGTACATCAATCTGGTACATGGACTACTCTTGGTACATGTCCATGAAGCGCACCAACGTCTACGCCGACCCCGAGGACCTGGCCATCATCAAGGAGGCCGCCAAGCGCCGAGGTATAAGCGAGGCCGAGATCATCCGCCAGGGCATCCACCTTGCAGCCATGGCGAACCGGGTCTGGGACGAGCCGCTGTTCTCACGCACCTTCGAGGGGCCGGGACGCACGCTGTCCAAGCCGGAGGTCCGGGAGACGGTCGCCGAGGCCGTTCGGCGTGAGACCGGCTCGGGTCCCGGATCCACCGCGTGATCATTGTCATCGTCGATACGTCCGGCCTTCTGGCAGCCCTGGACTCGGCCCATCCGGAACACCGGGCGGCGAACGAGGCGATCATGGCGGCGGGCCTGCTGATCATGTCCCCGCTCCTGCTGGCCGAACTGGATCACGTGGCGACGCGTGAGCTCGGCAGGGAGGCCGCCCTCAGCGCGGTCGACGACCTGCGGCGCTGGATGAGCCGGGGGCGTGTCGTCATGCCGGAGATCACGGAGAACCACCTCGGCGCCGCCCAGTCTGTCCGTGTCCGATACCGAGCGCTGGACCTCGACCTCGCCGACGCGGTGAACGTGGCGCTTGCCGCCGACTACGACACGGACGCGATTCTCACCCTCGACCGACGAGACTTCCGGGCCGTACGCCCGTTGGGCCGCCACAAGGCGTTCCGGGTACTCCCCGACGACCTCCCGCTCTGACGCAGGCCCCTTGGCGGTCAAGTGCCCGCTCCCACAACGGGCTTGTGCACTGCCCACGACGAAGCACGTGCAGGACGGGCATTCGCCATCGCCCAGGAACAAGCGGGCTGAGGGCTCGCCTCCGGCTCATCTACGTGAAAGTGCAGGTCAGCGCCGCGCTGCGATGTGATGGGGGCGCCCTCTCAAGGCGCGCGTGCCCTCTGCGTGCCCAATCTCGGGGTACAGGAGTACTCGTAAAACGCAGCAACGGCTCCCCAACGAAACAAGCCCCAGGTCGCTGACCTGGGGCTTCATTGTGGAGCGGGTGACGAGAATCGAACTCGCGCTCTCAGCTTGGGAAGCTGATGTTCTACCATTAAACTACACCCGCGTAGTTCGGACGGGTCGACTCGGGAGTCGGGGTCCGGACGTTGCTCACTGTACAGCATGGAAGACCCCTGGTGCCCGGGCCCCAGGGGTCTGAGTCTGTTTCGGGGGTGGGATCCGGCTGCGGGTGGGCGGAGTTGGGGCGTACGGTGGAGGCCTCGCGGAGGGGGCGGGTGGGCCGGAGTGCCGCCTGGAGAGCCGTCTCTTTGATCCCGTAATGTGGCTTTTGTCGTCAGGGTGGAACGCCCGACGAGGCTCTTGGGGAAGGGACTTAAGGGACTTGATGGAACGCACCGTCGTCCGCTGTGCGGATGGGCACGTCTTCAGCGCCGCTTCGTTCCCGATGCAGCAGGCCGAGCGGCTCGGCCCCGGCCGGCTCATGAGGTGTCCCGGGTGTGCCCGGCTCCGCAGTGTGGTGCCGGTCGCTCTGGAGAAGCGGTAGCCGCTCCGGAGAACCGGCAGCGAAGCGGAAAGCAGCAGCGAAGCGGAAAGCAGCAGCGAAGCGGAAAGCAGTAGCGAAGAGTGAAGCGGTAGCTACGCGGTCGCGGGAGCGGCGCGAACAGTGATCCGGGCGCGCGGAACCGTCACGATTGTCACGGCTCCGCGCGCCTTGCGTATCCTCGCTACGTGCTTCTCTCAGACAAGGACATCCGGGCCGAGATCGACGCCGGGCGGGTACGGATCGATCCCTACGACGAAACCATGGTGCAGCCGTCGAGCATCGACGTGCGGCTGGACCGCTACTTCCGGGTGTTCGAGAACCACCGGTACCCGCACATCGACCCCTCCGTCGAGCAGCCCGATCTGACGCGGCTCGTGGAGCCGGAGGGGGACGAGCCGTTCATCCTGCATCCCGGGGAGTTCGTGCTCGCCTCCACCTACGAGGTCATCTCGCTTCCCGACGATCTTGCCTCGCGGCTGGAGGGCAAGTCCTCGCTCGGGCGCCTCGGGCTCGTCACCCACTCCACCGCCGGGTTCATCGACCCCGGCTTCAGCGGGCACGTCACCCTTGAGCTGTCCAATCTCGCCACCCTGCCGATCAAGCTCTGGCCCGGCATGAAGATCGGCCAGCTGTGCATGTTCCGGCTGACCTCGCCCGCCGAGTTCCCCTACGGCAGCGAGCGCTACGGCTCCCGGTACCAGGGGCAGCGCGGGCCGACCGCCTCGCGGTCCTACGTCAATTTCCATCGGACCCAGGTGTGAGGGCCACAGCAACATGAGTGACGTGCGGGAGAACCTGACCTACGAGCGGTTCGGCGGCGCCATCCGCGAGCTCGCCCAGACCATCGCCGACGACGGGTACGAGCCCGACGTCGTGCTCAGCATCGCCCGCGGCGGGGTGTTCGTCGCCGGCGGGCTCGCCTACGCCCTCGACTGCAAGAACATCCACCTCGTGAACGTGGAGTTCTACACCGGGGTGGGGACCACCCTGGAAATGCCGGTCATGCTCGCTCCCGTGCCCAACGTGATCGACTTCTCCGACAAGAAGGTCCTGATCACCGACGACGTCGCGGACACCGGCAAGACGCTGAAGCTGGTGCGCGACTTCTGTCTCGACACGGTCGCCGAGGTGCGCTCCGCGGTGATCTATGAGAAGTCCCACTCGCTCGTGAAGTGCGAGTACGTCTGGAAGCGGACCGACGACTGGATCAACTTCCCGTGGAGTGTATTGCCTCCAGTACATAAGTCGGGTCAGGCGCCCAAGGAGAACAAGGAAGCCCTCTGATCTGCGCCGCTTCAGGCCTGCCCGTATCAACTGCGGAGCGGGCCTGATCCGTCTCGCGTTGTCGTAGGTATCGGGTAGCTTCCACATAGGCCGAGCTCGGGGAGGGGCAGCGATGGGGCAGCCTGCGCAGAATGAGTCGAACGTTCCTCAGGGTCCTCGTACCTACGACGAGATCATTAGCGACTCGTGGACAACGGAGGAAGAGGCGCAGCGCGCCAGAGCGGACTCTCTGCTGGGGCACATGGCAGCCCTCTTGGCTCAGCGGGGAGACGTCGCCCACGTTCAGCTACTCCTCATGGTTCGCAGTGCTGTGATCGAGTACGACTACGACTCTCAGACGCATGACCTGTGGCTGGAGATCGATCCCCAGAACGAGTCGGCGTTCACGGAGGAGGCTAAGGAACTGCTGAGGTCGGTCTTCGAACGGGTTAGTGGACGCCTCGGCTACGGAGTGAGCTGGCTTGGGTTCCGCGAGACGCTGCCTAGCGTCGGCCCTGATTGGCGCGAGCGTCTGCAAGAGATGATGAATGCAGACAGGCCGACGAACATGGCGCGGCGAACCATGCCTGAAAAACCGCAATGGGTGATGGACGGACTTGCCTTCACCAACTTCGGTGAGCGCCGTGTCTATCAAGCGTTGAAGCACTTGCAGGAGAACGAGCTAGCCCCAGAGGAAACACTCTCGATCTTTCCGCTGCCGAACGGTCGGGTCCTCGGTCACACCTGGGAGCCCGACATGATCGTCACGTACCGGGGGCGTGCTGGTGTTCTGGAGATCGACGGGCCAAACCATAGGGTCCGGCGGGCGATGGACACTTCGCGCGATCACCTGCTGCGTGACGCTGGTATCGCCTACGTCGATCGGATCCCGGTTGAGGTCATAGATGATGCTCAGGAACTGCTGACAGTTCTGAAGAGGTTCCTTCGACGGCTGCGCGAGTGCCCTTAGCGACCGCACTCACCTTCACCCACCACTCACCCCAGCTCCCATCCCGTCCGCCGTCGACCCACACACCGTGGAGCGGACGTGGTTCATGGCGTCCAGGTGGAGCGCGCCACTGTACGAACGACCTGGACGCCATGGGCCGCGTCTGCTCGGCTCTGCCTGGGTCGACGGTGGACGGGATGGGAGCACCCCGCGCACGCCACTACGGACCCGCAGCCGGGAACGGCGCCCCCTCCATCCCGGTGCCGGCCGATCCCCCGCCGGAGGCACTGTTCTGACCGTGGCCTTGCCCGCCCAGTTCTCGACTCAGGGCCGTAGCTCGCTGCGGCCCCAGGGCACGGCCCCGGCGCCGAAGGCGCAGAGGGGCCAGGGCCCAAGGGGCCAGCCCGCGCTTGCGCGGGCACTTGATGAGGTAGAGAAACCTGTAACAGGTCCCGGGTCCCGGGTCCCGGTCGAAGATCACTTGCCGACTAGCGGTGTCAGCTCGCGGTCGTCATGCATTCGGATGTGCGGCGCCTCGTCGCGCGAAGCGTCCGTGATGCGCGCCGCGTAGACCTCGCTTATCGCCGCTCCTCCTTCATGCCACCTGAGCCATGCAACAGCGTCTTCAGGCAGAGTGCTGGTCAGTGACGAGAAGCCGGCTGGTGAAACCCTCGCGGCATAGCCGCTCGTACGCCTCCAAGACGTCATCCGGTACGGGCAGGCTGATCATGTATCCCTGCTCCGGGTAGATCAGGAGTCGCTGGAGTGCCCCCACCAGCATGTCAATGACCAACCGAGCGTCCTGGATGGACTCCGCGTACTCCTCCAACGTCATCGGAGTGGACGCGCTGACGATCTCGACTTCCGGCCACAGCTTGCGCGCCGTGGCGTAGGCGCGCCTCTCCTCGTACGGCTTGCTGATGAGGAGCACGGAAGAGACCCCCACTCCGGCCACCTCAAGCAGGGCCCTGGAAAGGCGGATGTTCTCGCCGGTATTGCGGGCGTTGGGTTCTACGAGCACGGCTGAGCTAGGAACACCGAGTTCGAGGGCTCGTTCGCGGTAGTGGACGGCTTCACCCCGGGGCATGCGCTCCCGGGTCGTCGGGCTGGTGGCTCCCGTGAACACAAGGAGGGGAGCCATGCCGCGCTTGTACAGATCTACTGCCGTATCGGCTACACCCAGGTCATGGCTACCCAACCCGATCGCGACTGAGCACGGCCGCAGGACATGGCCCATCTGGTGGTAGTCCCACAGGCGCCGTGCATCGGCCCATGCCTGAGTGGAGATCATTCCTACCCCTTCTCGCCCTTCGCCGAGTCCGGCACCTTGAAGTCGTATTCCCAGGCGAAGCGCGAAGCCGCGTGCACACCAATGGCGAACTCCACCACTGTGCCAGAGGCCGTGTACGTCGTCCGATGCAGCTCGACGACAGGTTCGCCCGGAGGCAGCTGCAAGAGCTTTACTTCGTCGGCCGTGGGCGCCCTGGCGAAGATCTCCTCTTTCATGTGGTCGATCTCGTATCCCGCGTCGTACAGCACTCGGAATCCGCCGCCGCGACCGGCCGGCCCCGGCGTCGGGTCGACCAGCCGTGTCCCCTCGACATGTTCGGGCCGGTAATAGCTGGTGAGCGTGTGGGTCGGCTGGTCACCTTCCTTCACCAGTCGCGCCCGCGCATACACCTCTGCGCCTTCGGGCAGTCCGTGCGCAGCTGCGACCACCGGCGGGGCCTCCACGCGACTGACGGTCTGGGTCTGCTCATTCCGGCGGTAGCTGCGCCCAGAGGCCACGCGGTCCGCAATGAAAGCCACCTCGTCGCCATCGCGCCACTTGGCCTTGTCGTACCTGGCAATGCCGAGCCGCTTGAGCGGGACTCGTTGCCGCACGACGGTCCCGTGCCCGCGGGATGACGTCACCAGGCCCTCGGCTTCGAGGGCTTTGTAGGCCTGGTGGACGGTGGACTTGGAGCCCTCGCCTGCCGCAACAAGCTCCCTGATCTGCGGAAGCTGCTGGCCAGGCGCGTATTCACCCCTCTTGATTTCCTCAGCCAGCTTGTCGGCCAGCTCCCGCCACTTGGGCGCCATCGCTCCACTCCTCTCGATGAGACAAGTCAAGCACAGTCCCAGGACTGTTGACAGTCCCAGGACTGCCTGTCACAGTCGTCGTAAGCCGCCCGCAGTCCTAGGACAGCGGGCAGGGAGGGCCTTCTTTGGGCTGCTCCAAAGCATCGACACAGGAGTGCTTCATGCCGTCCTTCAAGATCGACCTTTCGACCGCCGTGGTGTTCGTGGCGACCGCGCCGGAACCCAAGATGGTCAACAAGAAGACCGGTGAGCGGGCCGTGGACCGGGAGACTGGCGCGGACATGTCGACCGTGGGCCTGCTGGTCTCGGACGAGGGGGAGGGAAACCTCTACCAGGTGACCGTGCCGGAGACCGGTCTCCCCGACGGTCTGATGCCGGGCATGCCGGTGCGGGTCACGGGGCTGAGGGCGCGTGACTGGGAGAACGAGTTCAACGGTCAGAAGCGTCACGGCATCTCGTTCCGCGCCATCGCGATCACCCCGGCGGCCTGACCGTGACCGAGGTGACGATGTGGCTGGAGGCCACGGGGGGTCTGGCGGCCGTCGGTGGTGTCGGCTTCGCGAAGGTGCGGGCGCCTCGCGCGTATTGGGCGTTGGTGGGTCTGCCGGCGGCGTTGACCCGGTTCGGGTTCACGTACCGGTCCACGATGGACGTGTGCGGGCTGACGGTGCAGCCGTCGGGTCTGCGGGCGTTCATGACCCGCAACGTTGCCCGTCGTGAGGTGCAGCCGGTTCCGCCGAAGATCCGCCGGGTGCGGGGCACGTCGACCGGGCTGCGGGTGACCTTGCGGCTTCCGGCCGGTCTGGAGCCCGCCGACGTGGCTGCCGCCTCGGAACGGCTGCGTCACGCTTGGGGTGTGCACTCGGTGACCGTGGTGGAGACGAAACCGGGGTTCATCGAGCTGCGGATGACCGGGTATGACGTGCTGCGCCGGGTCCGGATGCCCCGTAAGGCCGTGCCGCACGATCTGATCGTGCCGGTCGCTCTGCGGGAGGACGGGACCGCGTTCGAGCGGGACTACCGCAAGGCGCCGATGGCGCTCACCCTGGGCGCGAACCAGTCCGGCAAGTCCATGTATCAGCGCAACCTGATCAAGGGCCTGGCCCAACTCAAGGTTGCTCTGGTCGGGGTGGACTGCAAGCGCGGGGTGGAACAGTCCCGCTACGCGCCGCGTCTGTCGGCCCTGGTCACCACCCCGGACGACGCCTCCTCGCTGTTCGGCATCCTCGTGGCGGAGATGGAGGACCGCTTCGACCTGCTGAGCAAGCAGGGCGTCTCCGACATCTGGGACCTGTCCGAACGCCTGCGGCCGGTGCCCGTGGTCGTGCTGGTGGACGAGGTCGCGGAACTGTTCCTGATCTCCTCACGCAAGGATGAGGAGCGACGGGAGCGGATCGTGACCGCGCTGATCCGGCTGGCTCAGATGGCCCGTGCGGTCGGCATCTACCTGGAGATCTGCGGTCAGCGCTTCGGCTCCGACCTGGGCAAGGGCGCGACCATGCTCCGTGCCCAGCTCACGGGCCGTGTTGTGCATCGGGTCAACGACAAGCAGACCGCCGAAATGGGTCTCGCCGACGTCGCCCCGGACGCCGTGCCGGCCGCGAGTCTGATCCGGATGGACCTTCCCGGTACCGCTGTCGCGGCGGACACCTCCGGCGGCTGGTCGAAGATCCGCACCCCGGCCGTCACGCAGGAAGAAGTCGTCGCCGCCTGCCGGGACTTCGCCCACCTGGTCCCGGACCTTCCGTTCCTCGACCCCTTCCGCCCGTACGTGCCCGCTGAGGCGCCGAAGAGCGGTCCGTCGCTGGTCAAGCCGCGACCGGTCACCGAGTAACACCCCTGTTCCACGGTCAGCGCGACCGCCCTCGCGCCAGGTCCCTACCCCGTCCATGCCGAAAACCGGAAGGCGGTTCCACCGTGGCAACACCCGACACCGCCCCTCCCGCCGCCGAGTCCGGGCAGTGCCCGGTGTGCAAGGGCACCGGAGAGGTCTCCCGCACCGTCCGCGTCGGCCGCAAGCGCCACACCGTCGGCAAACAGACCGGTCTCTGCCTGAACTGCCTCGGCTCCGGCCAGAACCCCGACTGACCCCGCCCGTCCTGGGCCCGACTCCCGTGAAGGGAGGTGTCTTTCATGCCCCGCTCGCCCCTCCGCCCGGACGCCGTCCTCATCCAGGCCGTGATCGCCGGTGCGCTGTCCTTCGCCCACCTGCACGACCTGGCCGATGCGGCCGGTCAGTCCGGGTGGAAGGCCTGGGCCTACCCGGTCTCCGTCGACCTGCTCCTTGTCGCCGCCTGGCGCCGACTGCGCAACGCCCGACGCGACCGCTCGGCCTGGACCTGGTTCGTCATCGCCCTGAGCGCCTCGCTCGGCGCCAACATCGCCACCGCCGGACTCCTCGACCTGCACCAAGTGCCGTCCTGGCTGCGGATCCTCGTCGCAGGCTGGCCCGCCCTGGCCTTCCTCGGCGGCACCCTGCTCGTCCACTCGCCCGCCACCCCGGCCTCGGCTCCTGCTGAGCCGGTAGTCGAGGAACCGGCCATGCCGGACGTCGAGATCCACCGCGCCGATGAACCCGCCCCGGCGCCTGCTCCGGAACTGGCTCCCGCGCCGGAACCGGCTCCCGTGAAGCCTGCGGCTCCTGCCCTGGTCGTCCCGGTGGCCCTGCTGGATCACGCCCGCAAGCTCGCCGAAGCACACCGGGCCTCCACCGGCTCCCCGATGCCCGCCGACGTGCTCTCCGCCCGCCTCGGTCTGCCCGAGGACATGACCCGCGCCATCACCGACCAACTCCAACTCGCCTGATCCCAAAGGAGGTTCACCCGTGGCTGTACACCGCCGCTTCCGCGACGTGATCCGTATCGGCCCCGTCCAGGTCGCCACGTACTTCGACGGCCGTGGCCGCGACAAGCACACCGCCGCCTGCACTGCCCCCGGCTGCGGCTTCTCCGCCGACTACCCCGACCGCTCCGCCGCCGAACTCGCCGCCCGCACCCACCGCTGCAAGGCCTAGGAGGACAGCTCGTCATGAACGTTCCGCTCTGGCTCGCCGTGATCGGCCTCGGCTACCTCGGCGTCAAGCACGTCCGCCCGCCGTGGTGGCTCGTGATCCTGCTCCTCCTCGGCGGCTACCTCCTCGCGCACAGCGTTCTCGGGCCCGTCGTCGGCTCCCTCGTCAACTAACCCGATCCGAAGGGACACACGCCGTGTTCACCCCGAAGTACCCGACCCCGGACACCGCCCCGCCCCCGGCGCCGGTCCAGCACGAGACCGCCGTCCAGGCGCCCGTCGTGCCGGCCCCGGCCCCGGTCGCCCGCGCGGCCCCGGCCTCGAACCGGCCGACCATTCAGCTCACCCCCGGCACCGCGCTCGCCCTCGTCGGCGGCGGCACCGCCGTGGTCCTCGTCGTCGGCGCGGTCCTGGTCTCGCTGCTGCTGGCGGTCGCCATCACCGGCGTCTCCGTCGCCGTGACCGCCGTCGTCCTCCGCTCGCTCCTCAACAACCAGAAGGGTCACTGACATGGGCATCTTCAGCCGCAAGAACAGCACCCCGGAACCCGCCCGCAATGAGGAGATGGTCGAACTCGGCCGCGAATACGCCATCGCCCGCCGTCACCGGGACACCAAGGCCATGAACCGGATCATGCGGCAGGTCGGCAACGACAAGGACGTGACCGACCTGAGCGACTTCCGCGCCGGCCAGGAGTCCTACGACTCCATCCCGCCCATCCCGCGCGGACGCAACCGCCGCCGCTGAACGGCCCCCGGGGCGGCTCTCTCGCCAAAGAACCGCCGCCCCGGACGCCTGCAACCACTTCCAGATCCAACGGACCCGAAAGGGAAGCCCCATCATGCCCCAGCACGGCCTGAACACGCCTGTCTGCCGCGACTGCGACGGCTTCGCCACCGTCGCCATCACCACCGGCACCCGCAACACCGACGGCACCCGCGCCACCCTCACCGTCACCTGCCGGGCCTGCAAGGGCACCGGCCACACGATCCCCGCCTCCGCCCTCGCCCAGGCCAGGAGGTGACCGGCGTGTTCCGCAAACCCCCCAGCGACCTGTACCCGACCGAGGAAAAGCCCGGCCTGCGCGTCCGCGGCGGCACCCGCTACACCAGCTCGCAGGGCGACTACGTGTGCGGCGGCTGCGGCGCGGAGGACCACGCCAACGGCGACGACAACGTCAAGGCCCTGGTCGAGGACTACACCGCCAACCACGGCCCCGCCCACCGAGGCGGTCGCCAGTGACCGACACCGCCACCATGGCGGGCCTGGACCCGACCACCCTCGCCGACGTGCTGAGGCTGGCCGGGTCCACCGGCTTCGACCGCCTCCAGGAACAACTCCGCCGCACCGGCGGCTGCTCCGACCCGATCCACCTCATGGGCTCAACTGTCACCCGAGACCGCGTCACGGGGCAGGTGCTGCACGCCTACTCGACGGCTGATGAACCCGGCGGCCGGCTTCGCGTCGCCTGCGGCAACCGCCGTGCCTCGCGCTGTCCGTCGTGCGCCTGGACCTACGCCGGCGACACCTACCACCTCATCCGCGCCGGCCTCGTCGGCGACCCCGACAAGGGCACCCCGCACACCATCCGCGATCACCCCCGCGTCTTCGCCACCCTCACCGCCCCCTCGTTCGGCCCGGTCCACAACCGGCCCGGCAACCGGCCCTGCCGCTGCGGCACCCGCCACCCCGAGGACGCGCCCGAACTCGGCACTCCCCTCGACCCCGAAACGTACGACTACGCGGGCGCCGTGTTGTGGAACAACCACGCCTCCGACCTGTGGCGCTACTTCACGATCTACCTGCGCCGCGAGATCGCCCGCCGCGCCGGACTCACCCAGAAGGACGCCCACGCACAATCCCGCGTCTCCTTCGGCAAGGTCGCCGAGTACCAGAAACGCGGAGCCGTCCACTTCCATGCCGTGATCCGCTTCGACGGCCCCGACGGACCCGACAGCCCACCCCCGGCCTGGGCCACCCTCGACCTCCTCACCGACGCCATCCACGCCGCAGCCGCCCGCGTCGCCGTCGACATCGACCCGGCCGGAGACCAGCCAGCCCGCACCCTGCGATGGGGCACACAGCTCGACGTACAGCCCATCGGAGCCTTCGGCAACGGCGAAGAGATCACCGAACAGGCCGTCGCCTCCTACGTCGCCAAGTACGCCACCAAAGCCGCCGAAACCACCGGCACCGTCGACCGCCGCATCGGCAACAAAGAGGCCCTCGCGCTGCTCGGCGTACCCGACCACCCCGCCCGACTCATCACCGCCTGCCTCGACCTCCACGCCCTCTACCCCGACCGCAAGCTCCGGGACTGGGCCCACATGCTCGGCTTCCGCGGCCACTTCTCCACCAAGTCCCGCCGCTACTCCACCACCCTCGGCGCCCTCCGCCAGACCCGCGCCGACTACCGCGCCGCCCAGCAACGCGCCGCCCTCGGCCTGCCCGACCCCGACGACGAGACCACCACGTTCACCCTCGCGCACTGGGCCTATGCCGGTCACGGCCACACCCCGGGGGAGTCCTGGCTCGCCGCCAATATCCGCCGCGACATCCAGCACAACCGCGAGATCGCCCGCGAAGAACTGGCAGGAGGTGCACTTGATGAGCAGGAACACTGAACAGCCGAAGTCCCGGAAGGATGCGCCGAAGCGCGAGGTAATGACTATTGAGGAGTGGCTTCGCATGCACCTTCGCCGGGCCCCTGAGCGGGATGAGGAGTGGGTGCGCCGTGCGCGCGTTTTGCATGGCAAGGCCTGACGGTCAATGCCAGACGGGCTCGATCAAACTGGGGTCGAACTTGCGTCGGCCTCGCCCGGCTGGGTGGATGAGCACGGCGGACAGGCTGTGCAGGGCGATTTCTTGCTGCCGCTCGACTGGCAAGGCGAAGAACTCTTCAACCGTCAGGTTCGCTGTGTCGTTTTTGGCTTCGGCCTGCTTCTGCTCCTTGTAGAAGCGGGCCCGTTCGAGCTTCAGCTCATCACGCGTCCGCTCCTTGTTGGGCAGGAGCTGTAGAAGGGTGGCCACGGTGATCTGCTTCGACTTCTCCGCCTGTACGAGCTGGTTGATGTCCTCCTGGACCTGTGCCAACTCATCTTCTTTGGGCCACCGTTGGTCAACTGGCGTTGCTGTCACCGACACCCGTGTCCGTTGTTCTTCGAGTACGAGCTGAGCGATCAGCCGGTCAACCGGCTCCCCGGTGCGTCCGACCTTGCCGCACCCTCCATTCACCACCGAGCACTGATAGGTGAACCTCGCTGCGTTCGAGCCTGGCTTCCACTTGTGGTTTACCTGACCCCGGATCTTGGTCTTGCAGAGGCCGCAGCGGGCGATCCCTGAGAGCAGGTACTTACGCGCGAGCGACTGACCCGGTCGCTTCTGCTTCCGCTCCTTGACCGCCGCGCAAACCGCCTCCCACTCCTCAAGGGTGTTGATCGGCTCCCAGTCGCCCATGACGGGCTGGCCGTCCTCGCCGTAAAGAATCTCGCCGTGGTAGGTCCGGTAACCGACCAGTCGCGGGCTCGTCAGGATGTGCTCGACGTGGTGGTGAGCCATGCGCTTGGTTCCCTCGCGGGGGTTGCCCAAGCCCTGCTCCTGCCACCTCGTGCGGATGGTCCCGATGCGTACGCCGGCCAGGATCTCTTTCTGCGCTTCACGGATGGCCTCGGCGGCCTTCCGGTCCACCTTGGTGCGGTCGTCCCTCTGCCACCCGTACGGTGCCGGGCCGCCGCCGTCCTTGCCCTGCTGGGCCAGCTCCAGGTGCTTGCGCCTGATCCGGCGCGAGGCGTCGTGAGAGGACTTGTTGGCGAACGCGACCATAATGCGGGCCATCGTGCGGCCGTCAGGCGTTCCGATGTTGATGTCGTTCGTGACTGTGGCGAACTTCAGGCGCGGGCGCTCGTCGTAGATCTCGATCAGGCGCTCAAGGTCGCGTGGCTGTCGAGCGAGCCGGTCAAGGTCGTACGCCACGATGCCGTCGATCAGACCGGCGCGGAGGTCGGTCAGCATCAGCTCGAACTCTTCGCGTACGACGTTGCGCTTGAACGCGGAGACGTCGTTGTCCTCGTAGATCTTCACGGCCTGCCACGACCGGAGATCCGCCAGACGCTCGCAGTCCTGCTGCTGGCGGGCGACACCGAGCGCTTCGCCTTCGTCATCCCGTGAGATGCGGGTGTAGATCCCCACCTTGCGTGCCACGTTCGGACCTCCCCCTGCCGCCGGAGCAGGGGCCCAGACTACTACCGTCATTTAGTCAAGTCAGCCTGGAGCGTCGAGCCGCCCGTCGTGCAGCGGGCCGGACAGGTTCTCGACGCCTAGGAGCACGTAGGCGCCCGGAAGAGGATCAGGAGTAGATGATCCACTGCTGGGTGCCGGTGACCTTGGGGCTGCCGATGTTGGGTGGTCCGCTGCCCTCAGGCCACACCGACACGCTGACGTTGTACTTCACGCCCTGCACCAGATCCTTGTCGACCGCGAACTCGGTCCACTGCCGTTCGGTCCGCGGTGTCGGCCAGGCCTCTTGACCGGCTGCCTCCCTCGGCACACCCGTGGCCGGATACACCACCTGCGTGCTCGTCCCGTCTTCGAGCCAGAGGTAGACGTCCACCAGCGCATGGCCCGAGGTGGCGCGCCACTCGGCGTTCATGTACAGGCGGCCGTCGGCGATCCGGACGCAGGACTTGGCCTGCACGTTCGGGACGTACGTGGGCTTCAACGCGCTGCACCTGTGAGCCGGATTGGGGAGCGCGCCGGAGGCGGACACCGCCGGCGTGGACGCTGCCGGTGCCGCCGGTTCCGTCCCGGACGCCGTAGGAGTCGTGCTCGGTGACGGCGTGAGCGAGGGGCTCGGTGACGGCGGCGTTCGTGTCGTCGTCGTGTCGCCCGCCACGGCCGCGTCCGAGTCCGTGTGCGCTGCCGTGTGCCGGTCCCACAGGTCGACGCCCACGAAGGCGCCCATGGCCACGATCACCGCTCCGGCCACCGACCAGGCCACACCCGTCCGCAGGGAGGTCCGCGGGGCGTAGTGGTGGTGGTGCTCGTTGTGTTCGTTGATCGTCTGGTCGCGGGCGGTCTGGTACGTGCGTGCGCTGTCCGCCGGAGTCGCCGTGAAGGACTGCCCGGTGGGCTTCTCCGGCCGCTGAGGGGGCTGATCCGTCATCGCTCGTTGATCGTCTGATTCCCGGCCGACTGGTAGACGCGGCCGTTACCGGTCGCCGTCGCGTTGAAGACCGTGGAGTTGCCCTGCGGCTGGGCCGACAGCGCCGGAGCCAGATCTTCAGCCAGGACGCGGCGTAGTTCCTCCGCGAGGTCGGGGTGGGCGGCGAGCAGTCGTCGGAAGCGCAGACGCCATTCCTCCGCCGAGACCTCGGTGAGGTCGTCCTGGGCGTCGGCCAGCAGCAGGGTGCGGGTCTCGGTGAGCTCTGCCTCCACCGTGGCGGCCCGCTCCGGGTACGCGCGGCGCCACAGCGCGCCGACCGAGGCCTGGGCCCGTTCCCACAGATCAGTGGTGAGAGCCGTTACCACTGCTGTGCCCGCGGTGGACGCGAGTGCCACCAATTCGGCTTCCACAACCCCTCCTTCTTGCTCCGATGCTCGGCAGGGGCGTCATCTTATGGCACCAACACCCGTCAGACCTAAGAGACTTGGGGGAAGGGTGATGGCGTTGTGAGGGTGTCCACCGACTCCGCCGGCGGTGGGGAGGGGCCCCTGCCCGGGCCCGGTGCCCGGTTCGGCGCCTGGCTCCGCAGACACGGGCCCGAGACCCTTGTCGGGTCGCTTCTCGTCACCGTCGCCGGGACCGTGATCTCCGCGCTGCTGACCAGTGCGATCGGTGGTGGCGACGCTGGCGGGCGGTACGGGAGGACAGCGGCCGACCGCCGTACGGACAGCCGGGGCCGGGACCGCGTCGGCCACGCCCGGTTGTTCCGGGGCCGGATGTGACGGGCTCGACCCCAAGATCACCGGATGCGACCGGGCCGACACGTCCACGATCAAGGACGGGTGGGCAGGGACCATGCACCTGGAGATCCGTTACAGCAGGACCTGCCACACGGTGTGGGGCAAGCTCACGGGCGCCGAGGCCGGCGACACGGTGGAGATCCGGACCTCACCGACGCGGCGGCTGATCGCGAAGGTCGACACCGGTCACACCAACTACAAGGCGATGCTGTCGGCGCCGGCTCGGCCGGACTTCACCGCCCAGGCGGCGGCCGTGGCCGTCAACCCGGTCAAGCGCGAAGTCGCCCGGGGCCATGTGATGACGGTCGGGGCCGGCGCCACGGATCTGACCTCCGCGACACCGGCCCCGACCGGGAGTACAGGCTGAGGACCTAGAACGTGCCCAGCTTCACTATCGACAGCAGCGCGATCAGCTGGATCGACGACGCGCCCAGCGCCTTCACCCAGGGCAGGTCGTGGGAGCGGGCGACCATCAGGGTCAGCAGGGCGCCCGCGCCGATCCAGGTGGCCCAGCCGAGGAGCTGGACGAAGCCGGCGTCGCCGCCGGCGAACATGGCGACGACCAGGCGCGGCGCGTCCGTGAGGGCCGTGATCAGCATGGACAGGCCGACCGTCGGCTGCCAGGCGCCGTCGCCGCCGAGCTGGCGGGCCAGGGTGTGGGTGACCACGCCCAGGACGAACAGGCCCAGCACCATCACGACCGCCGTGATCAGCACGATCGGCACCGTGGTGGAGAACGCGGAGTGGATCGCGTCCTTGCGGGCGGCGTCGAAGCCGAAGACGGCGAGCAGGCCGTAGAGGAACGTGGTGATGAGCGCCGGGGCCCACATCGTGTAGTCCCGCATGCGCAGGAACGTCTGGTTCGGGGAGAGGACGATCCCCTTCAGCAGTTCCTTCCAGTGCAGCGGCGGGCCGAGCGGGGCCGCGGGTGCGGCGGCCGTGCCGGCCTGGTAGGTCGCGCCCTGGGTGTAGCCGGCGGCCTCGTCGATGGAGAACGCCTGGGTGTGGCCCGGGTTGTCGGCCGCGTACCGGTCCGCCGGCGCGCCGTGTCCGGCGCCCGCGTAGCCGCCGTCGCCGAAGTACTCCGGGCCGTCCTCACTCGCGCCCGGGTAGCCGTACGACTGCCCCTGCGGGGCGTACGACTGCTGCGGATGCGGCGCCCCCTGCTGTGGGTGCGGCGGCCTCGGCGCCGACGGGTAGCCGTACGACGGGCCCGGTCCCGGCCGCCCGTACGACGGTCCCCCGGGCTGTCCCGCTCCGTACGACGGCCCGTGCGGCGCCTGCTGTCCCTGCGGGGTGCGGTTGTCCCGGCCCCCGCGTCCGTTCCTGAATCCAGCCACGTCATCGAACGTACCCGGTCCCGAAGAGCGGTGTGCCGGGCCCGGGCGTCCGGGCCCCGGTTTGCGGCCGACCTGTGACATCCCCTAAGGGGTCGTCAGGGGACGGACCCGGGGGTTTCCAGGGTTTGGCGTACCTGGGGCACCCCTGGCCGGGCCGGAGGGGGCGGGCTGGGTCAGGATGGTGTCATGAGCGTAGTGAAGATCAACGTGCTGACCGTCCCCGCCGAGCAGCGGGAGGTGCTGGAGAAGCGGTTCGCCTCCCGGGCCCACGCGGTGGAGAACTCCGACGGCTTCGAGTGGTTCGAGCTGCTGCGTCCCGTCGAGGGCACCGACACCTACCTCGTCTACACGCGCTGGCGCGACGAGGAGTCGTTCCAGGCCTGGATGGAGGGGCCGATGAAGTCCGCGCACCAGGGCGGCGCGGAGGGTGAGCGGCCGAAGCCGGCGGCGAGCGGCTCCACGCTGTGGTCCTTCGAGGTGGTGCAGCAGGCAGGGCCCAAGGGGGCGTAACGCTGCCGTGCGCGACGCCCCGTCGTCGGACGGCCTTATGCGGGCTGTTCGGGTTCTTCGGCGGGGCGCTTCGCTACGAAGGAGCCGAGGCCGGGTTCCGTGTAGGTCAGCCCTTCTTCGCGCAGGGCCCGGAGCACCTTGTGGGCCGTCGCGTTGGCGATTCCGAACTCCGACGTCAGCTGCACGACGGACGGCACCCTGGTGCGCGGAGCGTACGTGCCGTCTGCGATCCGGCGCCGGACGATCTCGGCGACCTGGCGCCAGCGGGGGATGTCGGGAGCGAATTCCATCACCGCACCATCATCCGCATGCCTGTACATCCGTGCGATACAGGGAATCCCTGTAATCCCTAGCATGCCTAGATTCCCTCCGCTACGGTAGGGCTACGAAAGACCCCCGCGACGGGTGGAGCCGTCCGGGGGCGTGGCCACCAGCCGAACTTGAGTGGAGCTGATGACGTGATCGACCTTATCCGCCGTCTTGCCGCGTGGGGGAGCCGCCTGCTCTCCCCGGCCGTACAGGAACGCCTCCCGTACATCGAACCCCGGCCGGTTCAGCCCCTGTCGCTGTCCCTGCCCCGTCATCGGAGCCCCTACGGCCTCGACACACCCCTCGACGCCACCGCCGTCAGGGCCGTACGCGGAGGCAGCGTGATGGAGGCGCCCCGTCTGCTGCCCTGGACCGGCTCCGAGGGCAAGCCCTGCTACCTGGTCACCGACGACCACGACGGGCCGCTCTCCCGGCTGGCCGACGCGACGGAGTCCGTACAGCTCGGCATGGGCGGCCACCTGCTCGCCCACGCCCGCGAGATCCTGCCTGACACTCCGCCCGGTGAACTCCGATTCCTCGCCGAGTGTTTGACCCAGGCCCTCGACGACGCCCTGCGCGTCGCGGAGAGCCGGGGCCGACGGCTCACACGGGAAAGGTCGTAGGCCTGCCCTTGGCGGGGGACAGCGGGGGCGTCGGCCGCAGCCGGGTCCACTGCGCGGCGAGAAGTGCGAGGTAGTACGGGTTGAGAAGGAGGTAGCGCCGCCACAACCGGCGCGGTTCCGAACCCAGCCGCCACAGCCACTCCAGACCGGCCTTGCGCATCCACATCGGCGGGCGGCGTAGGTTCCCCGCGTGGAAGTCGAATGCGGCGCCGACGGCGAGCTGGGGCATCCGCAGGAGCGGCCGCATGGCGTGCACGAAGGTCTCCTGGCGCGGGCAGCCGAGTCCGACGAGCACGATGCGCGCCCCGGAATCGGTGATCCGAGTGGCGATCTCCTCGTCCTCACCGGGGCGGGCCATGCGGAACTTTGAGGGCTCGTGACCGGCGATCTTCAGGGCAGGCAGGCTGTTCTGCAGGTTCAGCATCAGCAGGTCGAGCGTCTGCTGTGTCGAGCCGTACAGATACACCGGGAGCCCCTCGTCGGCGGCTGCCCGCAGGACGTGCAGGGTCAGGTCCGGGCCGCACACCGGCTCGGTGAGGCCCGCACCGTGCAGCAGGTTCAGTGCCCAGCGCACGGGCTGTCCGTCCGGCGTCACCAGGTCGAAGGAATTGAGGCGGGCGCCGTGCTCCTGGTCCAGTACGCCCGTCATCACCCCGTGGACGGCCAGTGCGGTGACCGCGAACGGGCGGCGCTCCCGGGCCGCGGTGAGCACTGCGTCCAGTGCCTGGGCATGGGTTGTGGCGTCGACGAGGACGCCGAGAACGTTCCTCTTCACCGGGCTGGGAGCCACCTGTCCGCGTTGGCTTCGTAGATCTCGTTCAGGATCAGGGGCACGTCGTACGTCAACTGCCACTCCGGGTAGTGCTCCTCGAAGCGCGCGTTGGAACTGATCCACCAGATGTGGTCGCCGGTTCGGGGCGTGTCGACATGCTCGACGTGCATCTCGTTGCCCGAGATCTTCTCGGCCAGTGCGATCGCTTCGAGATTGGAGGCGTTGGAGTGCCGGCCGCCGCCCAGGTTGTACACCTCGCCGCTGCGGGGGTTGCGGAAGAACGCCTCGAACGCGCTGACCACGTCATGACTGTGGATGGCGTCCCGCACCTGCTTCCCCTTGTACCCGATGAGTTTGTACGTGCGCCGTTCCATGGCGCAGCGCATCACGTACGCGAGGAAGCCGTGCAGTTCCGTGGCCGAGTGGCCGGGGCCGGTGAGCGTGCCGCCGCGGAAGCATGCCGTCCTGAGCCCGAAGTAGCGGCCGTACTCCTGGACCATGATGTCCGCAGCCACTTTCGAGGCGCCGAACACCGAGTGCAGGCAGGTGTCGATGGACATGTCCTCGGTGATGCCGGCGGCGTAGCGGTGACCGGGGGCGATCTCCCAGCGTGTCTCCTCCTCCACCATCGGCAGGGAGTTGGGGTGGTCGCCGTAGACCTTGTTGGTGGAGCAGTGGATCAGCGGGGCGTCGATGCAGTGCTCGCGGACGTTCTGCAGGACGTTGAGCGTTCCTCCGGCGTTGATGTCGAAGTCCATGTACGGATCGCGTGCCGCCCAGTCGTGGGACGGCTGTGCCGCGGTGTGGATGACGACGGCGATGTCCCGGCCGTACTTCCGGAACACGGACGCCAGTGCGTCGCGGTCGCGGATGTCGACGTCGTGGTGCGCGTAGGCGCTGCCGAGGTCGGCGGACAGCCGTTCTGCATTCCACGAGGTCGATGCCTCCCTTCCGAAGAATCGCGCGCGCATGTCGTTGTCGATGCCGACGACGTCGAGTCCGAGGCGCGCGAAGTGCCGCACGGCTTCCGACCCGATCAGACCGGCCGAACCGGTCACCACTGCGACACTCATGTCGTCTCCTCCTGACAGGGACTTACTCGCTTCGACGGTCGCGAACTACAAGGATTTACACCGACTGTTCGCGAATGTGCTGGTTTCGTTCATGTGTCGCGTCGAGCTGTGCATCAGGTGCAGTAATGCTCTGGAGCGCGGCGACCGGAGTTACGGGGTGCGGCTCACGGCGACATGGGTGGCCTCTTCGTAGGTTCTGGTGATCCGGGTGGTCCACGCCTGTTCCGTGAAGTGGCCGGTGTACACCCGACGGCAGTGGACGCGAAGCGACGGGAAGCGCGTGGCTGCTTCCGTCAGGACCGGGGCCAAGGGCTCGTTCCATCGAGTGACCAGACCGGTCCCGAGCGCGTGCACCGACTCGGCCACCGACGAGCCCTCGAACGCCAGGATTGGAAGACCGGCCGCGAGTGCCTCGACCTCCAGACAAGGCGCACCTTCGTAACAGCGGCTGGGGAAGACCAGGCCGCGCCAGGAAGGCATCCGGCGGCGCAATTCGGCCCGGTCGAGGCTGCCGAGGAACCGAACCGAGGAGGGAGCGGCCGCCCGGCAGGCGGCGAGGAGCTCGCCGTCGCCGATGACGTCCAACGACTCATGTGCCGGCCACTGCCGCAGCAGTTCCAGGACGCCCTTTTCGGCTGTGAGGCGAGCGGCGACAAGCCAGCGCCCAGTGTCATCGGGCTCGGCTTCGTCAGATTGTGGCGCGTCGACGAAGTTGGGTACGAGCATCAGGCGTTCGACAGGCAGACCGGCTTGCCGATACGTCCGTTCGCTCAGTCGGGAGAGCACGACGAGCCGGTCCGCGCGGGCCAGCAGTGGGTCCCGCGTCGGGCCGTTCCGTCCGGCCCACGCCAAGGGAAGCGTGGCGGCCCGGGAATTGCGGTAGCAGCCGTGCCGCAGGCCCGCCCACCTCTCGCCGTCGGGGCAGCGTGTGCACACTGCGCCTGAGCGGTAGAGGTTTGTCCCGGCACAGAGCGGGCGGTAGTTGTGCAAGGTCGCCACCAGCGGGCCGTCCCACTTCGGTACCCAGGAACGGCCGAAGTTGGGGAAGAGGTTGTGGACGTGCACGACGTCGGGGGCGTAGGCGCGCAGTCGAGCGAGGGGACTATGACCCCTGCCCGACGCCACGCGCGCTGCGGCTCGCAGTGTGTAGAGGGGGTTCTCGGCCAGCTCATCGGTGTGTGCGGCGAACAGCTCCACGTCGTGGCCGGCCGCACGCAACGCTCGCACCTGGTCGCGCACGGCCACGTTCTCGCCGCTGGGCTGTCGAGAGGTGTAGAAGCTGTGAATCACCGCGATCTTCATGACGGTGTGCCTTCGGTAGTCGCCGTCGGGGCGGACACAGCCCCAGCCGTCGTTCGCTGATCGTTCCTGGTGAGAGAAAAAGTCGCTCAACCGTCGCTCGCGCCGACTCTTTGCGGAGCGTGGCGCGGACAAGACCACGCTTCTGGCCGAGTGACACGGAACCGGCACCTCTTGCGCTGAGGGTGCGCGCATGACGAGTCGGCGGAATCCGGTGCGGATTTCCTCCGTGCCTGCTCATCGGGTGAGAGTTCTTCGGGCACGAGCGTCGCCACCCGACCGACGCTCAACCGTCGCACACACTCGGTGAAGTCCGTAGCCGCCCGCGTAGTGATGCTCGGGTCCTGGCGTTACCAGCATCGGTTACGTCGCGTGTACAGGCGCTCGGACCCCGAAGTGAGCCTGGATGCCGGTCAGGAGAAATAGCCGTGACTGTTCAGGGAGACCTGCCCTATGTACCGATGCCGGGGCGCACGCAGGCGCAGCCCGAGCGGGAACCGACTCGTACCAGACGAAGACGGCACAGCAAGCCCGCCTGGTATCTGCCGACCACGGTGGCTGTCGACGCGGTGGGGGCGGCCGTGTCGGTGTACATGGCCTTCCGCCTGGGCGCTGCGCCACACGCCCGGTCATACGCGGTGGTGGTGGCCGTAGCCTGGGTGCTCGTACGGTTCTCGCGTACGAGATATGCGTGGCGCAAGCTGGGTGAGAGCGACAAGACCGACGCGGTCCTGCGGGACTGGCTGATTCTTATCGTGCTGCTCACCGCGGTGAAAGCGACGATCGGCGAGGCTTTTCCCTTGCGTCTCACACTGCTCGGTCTGGTCGCGTGCCTGCCGGCGACTGTGGTCTGCCAAGGTCTGATGTCTCGTCACCTGACGGCTCGACGGCGAGACGGACGAGCAGTCAGCCGGGCTCTGGTGGTTGGCGAGGCCGCCGCTGTCGACGGCCTGGTGAGCTGCCTCGCCCGCCGTACCGACCATGAGTTCGTGGTGGTCGCTGCGTGCCCGATCGGCGAGGCCACCCCCGATCCGGCGGTCCCGGTCGCCGCACGGCTGGACCAGCGGGCTCCGGCGAGGCTGCTGGGTGACGCCAGGCCGGTGCTGTCGGCGGCACGAAGGCTGGACGTCGACATCGTCGTCGTCATCCCCGGTCCTGACATGGTCGGTGATCGCCTCCGGCAGCTGTCCTGGGCCGTGCACGAGGACGGGCGTCCACTGGTCGTCGTGCCCGGTCTGACCGAGGTGGCGCAGCACAGGGTGGAGGTCTCGTCCGTGGCTGGTCTGACGATGCTGAGGGTGGCCCCGCCCGTGCGCCGTGGCGTCGCGCTGTTGCTGAAGGCAGTGATGGACCATGTGGGTGCCGCGCTGCTTCTCGTGCTGCTCGCCCCGGTGTTCGCCGCGTTGGCGATCGCTGTACGGCTGGATTCTCCCGGCCCGATCCTGCACCACCAGATCCGCGTCGGGCAGGGCGGCCGCCACTTCCGCCTGGTGAAGTTCCGCACCATGGTCGCCAACGCGCCCCAGTTGAAGAACCAGCTGGCCGGGACCAATGAGCACGACGGACTGATGTTCAAGATCCGGCATGATCCCCGGATCACGCGCGTGGGCCGGGTGCTGCGCCGTTTCTCAGTGGACGAGCTCCCCCAGCTGTTCAACGTGCTGCAGGGGCAGATGTCCCTGGTCGGTCCGCGTCCGCCGCTGCCCGACGAGGTGGCGAAGTACAACGAGGTGGAGCTGCGCAGGCTGAGCGTCAAGCCGGGGCTGACCGGTCTGTGGCAGGTGAGCGGGCGTTCCGACCTCTCCTGGGACGAGACCGTCGCCCTGGACCTGCGGTACGTCGACAATTGGTCCCCTTCCGTCGACTTCAGCATCCTGTGCCGGACGCTGCGAGCCGTCGTCGAGGGCAGCGGCGCTTACTGACCACGTGTGCGACGCGCGAGGGTGCCATTCACACGTAAGTGTGACCAGATCGGCACCCAGCAATGACCAGGCGTCCAGAGCACATCCCCACGGCAGCAGGTCTGTTGTGGTGTCGCCGGGTGCCCCGCTCCTTCCGGATGCCCGCCAAACAGTGCACAGCTTCAGTTGCGCCCATAAGGCGAAGCGGACATCCACTCATATTCTTTCCGATGGTTTTGGGAGAGTACATCCCCTTCCCTCCCTGCATACATGGAGACAAGCCATGCGCATTGTCGTGAGTGGTGGTGCCGGGTTTCTGGGGTCACACCTGTGTGAAGCATTGCTGCGCCGCGGTGATGCCGTTGTCTGCCTGGACAACTTCAGCACCGGTCGGCCGGAGAACGTCGCACACTTGCGGAAATTCCCCGCCTTCGAAATCCTCCGAGCCGACATGAGCGTCGCCGTGGACGTCCACGGACCGGTCGACGCCGTCGCCCATCTCGCAAGCCCCGCATCACCGCCGGACTATCTGCGGATGCCCCTCCAGACCCTCGCCGCCGGAAGCCGGGGCACCGAGAACGCCCTCGAACTGGCCCGGCGCAACAACGCCCGATTCGTGCTCGCCTCGACGAGTGAGGTCTACGGCGATCCGGCGGTCCACCCTCAGGACGAGGAGTACTGGGGCAACGTCAATCCGGTGGGACCGCGCAGCGTGTACGACGAGGCGAAGCGGTACGCGGAAGCCGTCACTCTGGCCTACCGGCGCTCCCTGGGTATCGACGTGGGGATCGTCCGGATCTTCAACACCTACGGTCCGCACATGCGCCCGCGCGACGGCAGGGTCGTTTCCAGCTTCATCACTCAGGCCCTCAGCGGTGAGCCGTTGACCGTCTACGGCGACGGAAAGCAGACGCGCAGCCTGTGTTACGTGAGCGATCTGGTCCGCGGTCTGGTCGCGATGCTGGGGTCGTCCGAGACCGGGCCGGTCAATCTCGGGAACCCGGAGGAGTGGACCGTGGCGGACCTCGCCGAGCTCGTCCTCGACATCACAGGTTCGCATTCAGAGATCCAGCACCACCCGCTCCCCACGGACGACCCCGTCCGCCGCTGCCCGGTCATCACCCGTGCTCAAGAACGGCTTGGCTGGCACCCGGAAGTACCGGTCGCGGACGGTATGCGCCGGACCGTGGAGTGGTTCAGGAACCGGCTGCGCGACGACGTCGCCGAAGCCGTCTCCGGCACGGGATATCCGAACCGCCACTGAATGAGGTGAGCAAGATGCGACTGACTGTCATCGGAACGGGATACCTTGGCGCCGTGCATGCCGCATGCATGGCCGACATCGGGCACGAGGTACTCGGCGTCGACATCGACGCCGAGAAGATCGCGGCCCTCAGTGAGGCAAGGGTTCCCTTCTTCGAGCCAGGTCTGCAGGAAGTACTCGGCAAGGCCGTCGGGTCGGGGAGGCTGCATTTCACCACGTCCCTCGAAGAGGCGGCCGAATTCGGCGATGTGCACTTCATCTGTGTGAGCACTCCGCAGTGCCGGGACTCGCCTGCCGCCGACCTGCGGGCGGTCGACGCGGTCATCGACGGGCTGGCACCCCAGCTACGACGCCGCTGCCTGATCGTGGGCAAGTCCACCGTGCCCGCGGGAACGACGGCCCGGCTCGCCATGCGCGTCCGGGAGCAGGCCCCGGAGGGCACGGACGTCGAGGTCGCCTGGAATCCGGAGTTCCTCCGGGAGGGCTTCGCCGTCCAGGACACGCTCCGCCCGGACCGGCTGGTGGCCGGCGTCCTGTCGCAGCGGGCTGACCGGATCCTGCGCGAGGTGTACGCACCCCTGGTGCGGGCCGGCGTGCCCTACATCAGCACGGACCCGGCGACGGCCGAGCTGGTGAAGGTCGCGGCGAACTCGTTCCTGGCCACGAAGATCTCGTTCATCAACGCGATGGCCGAGGTCTGTGACGCCACAGGCGCCGATGTGATGTCACTGTCCGAGGCGCTCGGTTACGACCCTCGCATCGGCCGCCGCTTCCTCTCCGCGGGCCTCGGCTTCGGCGGCGGCTGCCTGCCCAAGGACATCCGGGCGTTCACGGCTCGCGCCGACGAACTGGGCGTCGGCAGCGCAGTGTCGTTTCTTCGCGAGATCGACGAGATCAACGCACGGCAGCGACGGCGTACGGTCGACATCGCCCGGGACATGCTGGGCGGAACACTGGCCGCCCGACGCATCGCCGTCCTCGGCGCCACGTTCAAGCCCGACACGGACGATGTCCGCGACTCACCCGCGCTGGCCGTGGCGGCCGCGATTCACCGCGAGGGTGCGGAGGTAGCAGTCCACGACCCGGAGGGAATGGACAACGCCCGGGCCGTTCTGCCGAAGCTCGACTACGTCCCTGACGTGGACAAGGCATGCCTGGGCGCCGATCTCGTGCTGCATCTGACCGAGTGGAGTGACTACCGCCGGATCGACCCGGGTGCGCTCGCCGTCGTCACACCCGCACGGAAGATCCTCGACGCGCGCAACGCCCTCGACGCGTCGCTGTGGCGGTCTGCCGGATGGACCCTGCGGGCGCTCGGCCGACCGGCACAGCCCGTCCTGCCGAGCCAGCAGACCGTGGCCGACCACGCGTTCACTGTGGACTCCGCCGAGCTGAGCTGAGCCGCCGCGGATCACAAGGCCGAGGCGTTCACGCACGTGGGATCCGAGACCGACGCCGATGGGTCTCGGATCCTGCTCCCGTCCGCCGGGGCCGGGTCAAGGACCGCAGAGCCGGTCCGTGGTGTGCGCAGATCCGACTCCGCAGGGCCTCGGCGAGAAACGGCAGACCCAGGACCACAGGCATCCACATCAGCACCCAGATGCGGTCGAGTTCCGCGATCTTCGGCATGGCGACCGCCGCGCAGAGCCCGGTGCAGGCGATCGCACAGGCCGGCACGGCGAGAGTGGGCCTTCTGCGCCACAGCATCCAGCACGAGATCGCCAACACCGGGACGAACGCGCCGTACTGCTGGACCCACAGGGGCCAGTACTCCGCCTCGACCTTGAGCATTCCGGCGACCGGGTCGGCCACGTCGGGACGGGCGAAATGGTGTGTGAGCCGATCCTGCATGGTCGATTCGATGCCGGGCAGGCCGAGCAGCGCGATCACCGTGCCCAGCACCGCCGCCACTCCCGCCGCCACCCCGGCGAGGAGCAGCGAGGCACGCTGCCCGGTGCCGCTCTTCCGGGTGGCGTACCGGTGGACGAGTGCCGTCGCCGTCAGGAGGACGGACAGCGCCAGCGCCGAGGAGCACAAGGTCAGTGCCATGACCGCGAGCCCGGGCAGCAACCGGACGAGGCCCGTACGGGTGTGACCCTGCAGGATCCGGAGCGCGCCGGAGACGCATCCCAGCGCGCACACGGCGATCAGCCCTTCGTATCCCGGCTGGGTTGCCCAGTAGCCGAGCCCGCCGAAGAGGAAGACGGCCTGTCCGAAGGCGGACACACAGCGGCCCAGCCCTGCACGGCGCAGCAGGCGGAAGGTGAGCAGACTTCCTGCGGCCGCGAGCAGCAATCCCAGAATCCACTGCCCTTCGAGAACGCCGAACGCGGCGATGAAGGGGGCCGCCAGAAGCGGATATCCGGGGCGGGTCTCGAAGATCCACTCGTAACGGGGATGGTCAGGACGCAGACCTTGCGGCGTCCACTCCGCGCACCTGCTGCTGCCCCGGCTGATCTGCTGGCGGCAGAAGATGTCACGGGATTCGAGCTGTGCCTCCTTACGGGACATCCCGAGGATCTGCAGACTCATGCGTGTATAGCGATAGTTGTCGTTGCCGAAATACCAGCCGTCGATATCTTCAGCCTTATATCCGATGAAGAGAAGAATAATCGCGACGGTGGCGATGCTACTCCGTAGTGGGAATTTCATACGGAACTCGCAACGTGAGGCGGTCGATTACCGATGGTGCAGTCGCAGGACCGTGCCCGCGAGCAGCGCCGTCAGGCTGCGGGACCTGAGCCACTGTTCGTCGTGGCGGTCCTGCGCGCCGAACGACCGGTACTTGTATTCCTCGTCACCGCGCAGGAAGTCGAAGGTCTCGACACCTGCCTCGGCCACCGTGGCAATGGTCTGGTGCAGGAGGACGGTGCCGAGACTCATCCGCGCGTACGTCGCGTCCCAGCCGCCGTTGTAATAGGCGAACGTCTTCTCCCACAGGAACCCGTAGACGACACCTACGGCACTGCCGTCGCGCTCGGCCAGCAGGGCGGCGGGCCCGCGCCCGGGAGCGGCGCGCTCCTGGAGCCGCAGGTGGAAGCCGCGCCGACCGGGCCCGAAGGACGTCGTGGTGCCCTTCACCTGCTGCCGTGCCTGGTGGAGCCTCATCACCGTGTCGATCACCTCGGCGGTCATCTCCTGCGGGGGCACCCAGCGGAAGGAGACGCCGGCGGAGGCGAGCTGTCGCCGACGCCGTGCCATGAGCTGCCGGAAGCTTCGGGAACCGACGCCGATGCCCGGACCGATCGCGAGGCGCGGACACGTCGACCTGGCGATCCTGCGGGTTCCGGCGGGCAGCAGCCCGGCGCCCGCCTCCGGGTCCATCGCGGGGAGCCACAGGGTGCCACGACCGGTGCGCTCGCGGAGATAGTCGCGGACTTCGTCGTGACGATGCGGCATGGCGGGGAAGAGCCCGTGGTCCGCCGCGTCGGATCCCGCCCCGAGCATGGTCCAGCAGGTCACCGGGAGCGGGAGCCGGGGATGCAAGCGCTGCCGGACGCTTACCACGGGGACGACCGCCTCTACGCGCCCGCCGGGGCCGGTCCATACCGCGACCTCGGCCGTGTCGCCCGTGTCCATGGCCTCCCACGAGCCGAGCACCCAGTCCGGCGTGACGAAGTACGAGGAGCCCGGGACGCCCGCGACCAGGTCGCGCCAGCCGTCCTCCAGCGGGGCCAGACCGCTCGGGGCACGGTGGACCTCGAAGCCGGCGGTGGCAGCGGCGCGTACACCTGTGGCCGGGGTCATCGGCGGCGGTCCTGGAGGAGGCGGACGAGTCCGTCGGTGAACCGCCTGCTCATCTCCTCGACGGTGTACTGCCGGGCGTCCTTGCGGCACTCCTGACGGATGGCGTCGAGCCGTTCCGGGCTGCCGAGCAGTTCTGCCACGGAAGCGGCGTACTGTCGCGGGTCGTCCGGAGCGACGACGGCGTTGCGGCCGTGTTCGAGGTACTCGAACTCCGGGGCGTGCCAGGGCCAGTCGGTCGTGACGATGGGTGTCTCCAGGACGAACGAGTCGACCGCGCACAGCCCCACGAGGCCGGGCATCAGCATGACGTCTGACACGGCGCCCAGCAGCGCCTTGTGTTCGCCGAACGCCTGGCCGACGGGCACGACGACGGATGTCCGGGCCGCCGCGGCCTCGATGGCCGTCCGCTCCTCGCCGGTTCCGGCGACCAGCAGTCTGAATCCGGGCAGGTGCCCGGCGATGTTCTCGGCGGCTTCGACGAGGAAGGAGATGCGTTTGGTGGCGCTGAGGGCTCCGATGAACAGACCGGTGCGGCCGGCCGTCAGGCCGTACCGCTGTCGCAGCTCCGTGATCTGACTGGGAGTCACGTCTCGGTAGGCCTCGTCCAGGGCCTTGGTGTCGATGGCGTTCTGGACCACTGTCACCCGCTGCCGGGGGAATCCGTGCGCGGTCACCGCCTGCGCTCCGCCGGCGGTGTAGGAGAAGAACCAGCGGGCACGCCGGGTGAGGGCGTACTTGACGGACTGTTCCAGTGCCGACTGCGGCCGGGTGTACGTACGGCCGTGATCCCACATCGCGACGGCCGGCCCGCGGCCCGTCCACTGCCGCATGAGCTGGGGATACAGCTCCATGTTCCGCAGTGACTGGTCGACGACCAGGACGTCCGCCGTGCGGGCGAGCGAGCCGAGACTCTTGTAGACCAGAGGCCGGCCCGCCACCCACGCGCTCCACTGCCTCACTCGCAACGCTCCCTCGGTGTGGATCACATCCCGGCGCGCGCTTTGATCGCTGCTGTACGGCTCTCCGTAGGCGATCACGAGCTGGATTCCACGCTCCTTCAGGTCCCCTTCCAGGCGGCGATAGAAGGAGCGCCGGAACTCCGAAAGGAATGGCACGACGAGAACCACCTGCGGGCAGTGCGCGGGGTGGCGTGTCGACCGGGACTTTCTTTCCATGCTGGATAAATTGCCATAAACCTGGTGAAGGGCATGTCAAAGACCCGGCGATGGAGTCGGAGAAGACTCATTAGGAGCAGTTATGAAGCACAATGCGCTGACCCGACGAATTGCCGCCAGTCCGCTGGCGCCCCTCGCCGGCTTCCCGCTCCGGCTCGCGAACGTGGTTCAGCACAATGCCCGCATCGCCAGACTGTCCGCTTCCTGGCTGGTGCGTTCCCGTGAGCACGTTCACTACACCTACGACCTCGAACCTCTCAACATGGAGCACCTGGCCTGGTTCGTCGCAACGGCGACGGGCACCAGGGTGGCCACCGTACGGGGCTACCTGAAGGAGCTGCAGGAGGACGCCGAGCTGCGCCGCGTCATGGCTGAGGGCCTGGCCCGCAGCAGCCGGAGCGCCAGCACCGACAAGGTCGTCCGCTACGGTCGGCGGATCGGCTGGTACGCCTTCGTCCGGGCGCTCCGCCCCGAGTTCGTGGTGGAGACCGGCACCAACCGGGGGCTGGGCAGTGCGGTGATCGCCGCCGCTCTCCTGCGCAACGGCCGGGGCCGGCTCGCCACCGCCGACATCGACGACCGCTCGGGCGAGTTGATCCTGCCGCCCTACGACAAGGTCGTCGAGCATGTGGTCGGTGACTCGCTCGAATTCCTCGCCGGCCCGGTGGCCAGGCAGCAGCCGATCGATCTCTTCTTCGTGGACACCGGCCACACCCCGGAACACGAGCGCGCGGAACTCCTCGCAGGGGCTCCGCTGCTGGCTCCGCACGCGGTGGTGGTGGCGACGAAGACTTACTGCTGGCCGGAGCTGTCTCGCTGGGCCGAGGAGCAGCAGCGGGAGTTCCTTCACTTCAGCGAGAAGCCGCTCGACCACTGGTACCGGGGCGTCGGCATCGGCGCGTCGTTCCCCTCCCTGGTCCGGGCGTGAACCCGGCGGCCAGGGCCAGGCTCGCCCGCTGGTACGCGCGATGTGACGCCTGGCAGGGCGCCGACGCCGCGCTGCGCCGCTCGCCCGCTCAGGCATGGTTCCGTCGAAGGGCTGTCGGCCGTCTGGCGGTCCTCGGTTACCACGGCGTGGATGACCCCGAAACCTTCAAGGCTCATCTCGACCTCCTCCAGCGGCGGTTCGTGCCGGTCTCGCTGGAGCGGGTCGAGGAGGCAGTCCATGGTGGCCGGGCGCTGTCGGACCACAGCGTGCTCGTCACGTTCGACGACGGTGACCGCAGCGTGTACACCCATGCGCTGCCGCTGCTGGCGGCGCGCGGCGTTCCGGCCGTCTGCTTCGTCATCCCCGGGCTGGTGGGCACCGACGCCCCTTTCTGGTGGGACGAGGCCGAGCATCTGGTCAGGAACGGCGGCACCACGCACCGGGTACCGCCCACCCGTCCCGAGATCACGCCGCACACCCTGAAGCTGCTGCCAGAACGTGAGCGGCAGCTCGCGCTGTCGGAACTCCGGGCCACGGCCACTGTGCCCAGCCCCCGGCCGCGGCAGCTGACCGGCGCTGAACTGCGGGAGCTGGAGGAGGGCGGTGTCGTCGTCGGCAACCACACGCTGACCCACCCCTGCCTCGACCGGTGCGACGACGATCAGGTGCGGCGAGAGGTGCTGGAGGCACACGAGCGGCTGACGCACCTGGTCGGCCGTCCGCCGACCTCCTTCGCATATCCGAACGGCAACGTCGACGAGCGGGCTCACCGCTTCCTCGCGCAGGCCGGCTATCGCTCCGGATTCCTGTACAACCACCGGCTGGCCACCCCGGGTGCCTGCCATCCCCTGCGCATCGACCGGCTGGTGGTCTCCAGCCGGACCAGCGTGGACCGGATGGAAACCATCCTTTCCGGGCTTCACCCGGCCCTGTTCCGGGCCGGGCGGGGGGCGGCCCGAGCTGTCGTGGGAGCGGTTCAGCCGCTCAGCAACAGGTCCTGACCGGCTGTGAGCGCTGCGGCCACGTGCCGCAGCGCCTGGTCGATCCGGGCCGCGCAGTCGCGCAGCTCCGCCAGGGGACGGCCGTCGGGATCCTCGATGTCGTCCGCCCCCGGGGCCGCCGGAGAGGTCCTGCCTCGGGCCACGGCCGCCTGGGCGACCGCGGCCCGAGGACCGTTCACGACAGACCGTTCCCTGGTGAGACGCACGAACTCCTCCAGCGTGAAGCAGCGCCGCAGCGCCGTCGGCAGGAGCTGTACCGCGGCCTCGCGATGCTCGCGCGCAAGGCCGAGCACCAGGTCGGCCGAGCCGATCAGCTCGGCCGACAGCCGACGGGTGGCGAAGCCTGACGCCTGCCCGCCGAGTCCCTCGATCATGGTCACGCTGTCCGGGCTCATCGGTGTCCCCGGCCGCGCCATCGTGCCGGCGCTGCCGATCCGGAAGCCGTCGGCGGCCGGGCCCAGGTGCAAGGGGAGCAGCCGCTCGGCGATCGGCGAACGGTACATGTTGCCGGTGCAGACGAACAGCAGGTGGAACACGGTCACCCCGCTGTTCCGATCTTGTCGGCCTCCGCCTTCCGGGGCGCCGCCAGAAGATTCTTGGCCTCGGTGGGGCGCTGTCCATATCCGTAGCCGTAACCGTAGCCGTAACCCTTGTGCTTCACGGTGACCATACTCAACACCGCACCGAGAACAGGGGCGTTGACCGAGTGCAGGGCGTCGACCGCAGCCTTCGCCCGTTCGGCCGGAGTGCGCCTGGCACGGACTACGAGGACTGTGCCGTCGACGGCCGGGGCGAGGCCCACGGTGTCGGCGACGGGCAGCAGGGGGGCGCTGTCCACGACGACGGTGTCGAAGCTCTCGGCCAGGCCCTCCAGGATCTGCCTCATCCGGTCGGAGGAGAGCAGCTCCGCCGGATTCGGCGGCATGGGGCCCGAGGTGAGCACGAGGAGGCCGTGTTCTCCGCACTCCTGCAACACCTCGTCAGCGGTGGCCTGGCCGATGAGGACGCTGGTGAGGCCGGCGTCCTGGACGAGCCCGAAGTTCTTGGCCACGCACGGATTGCGCAGATCGGCATCGACCAGGCAGACCTTGCCACCGGTCTCGGCCAGGGAAAGCGCGAGGTTGGCGGCCGTGTTGGTCTTCCCTTCGCCCGGCAGCGCGCTAGTCACCATGATCACGCGCGGTTTCCGGTCGACCTGGGCGAACTGCAGGTTGGTACGCAGAAGCCGGAATGCCTCGGCACGGGCGCCGTAGGCCGCCGAGCCGGCCGCGAGCGGGCTGCCCGGAGCCCTCTTGTCGTACGGGATGCCGCCGAGCGTGGCCAGTCGTGTCGCCTCGGCCAGCGCGTGGCTGGTGTGCAGGGTGGTGTCGAGGGTGTCCCGAAGGACGGCGAGAGCCACACCGGCGACGAGACCGGCGAGCAGCCCGGCTGCGCCGTTGAGCAGGGGCTTCGGGCTGATCGGAGTCGTCGGCGGCTGGGCATTGCGCGTAATGCCGATGTTCACAGGAGCAGCCTTTTGCCCCGGAGGTGTCTCAAGGCTGACGAGCTGTCTGCTCGCTTCGCGCGCTACGAAGTTGGCGATCATTGCTGATCGCGCAGGGCTGGTGTCGGTGACGGTGATGTCGATGAGCACCGTGTTGAGTTTCACGCTGGCACTGATGTGCCCGGCGAGCTGAGCCGGCGTCATGTCGAGTCCGAGCTGACGGACAACCGGTGCGGCGATCAGGGGACTGGAGATGATGTCGGCGTAGGACTGCACCCTCGCCTGTGAAAACGCGCTGCCCTGGTTGAGTGCCGTGATGTCGGACGCGGTGCGCGTGGACACGAAGATCTGACTGCCGGCCTGGTAGCGGGGAGTCGAGTACGCCGTGAAGGCGATTCCGGCGCCCAGGCCGAGGAGCGTCAGGGCGGTGACGGAAAGCCACCGTCGGGCTAGTGCTTTGAGAAAGCCGCCCAGGTCCAAGGTTGCACTCCTTCGGGTTGTTCCGGTTGTGGCATCCGAGATACCCCCGGCTCAGCATCGAGACTTGAGATATCCCCTTATAGAGATCTTAGGGGCGTTTGACCGTTTTGCGGATACGCGCCCCTCAACCTCACTCACTTGAGGAGTCCACGTGCGCCATCGAGCCCCAGCCGTGGCCGCCCGCCTTGCAACCGCCGCTCTGTGGGTGATCGGGCTGAGCCCTGCCTTCTTCGCCACCGTTGTGTGGGACCGTGCTTCGTCACCTCCCGGCGGCGCTGTCGACTGGGGTGCGACAACCGCCGAGGTGACGCCGACGGATTGGCGGCTCCACGCGGGTGAGCTCTACGCGCTGGCGACGATCACCCTGCTGGTCGCCGTCCTGGTCTTCTCGCTGGCTGCGCCTCCGCCCGCCGCTCGACACCGTGGCGTGTCACTCGTAGTGGCAGTGATCGCCATGTACTGCGGTCCAGTGCTGTCGGGTCTGTTCGGTGCCCACGGTGGCGCCGGAGACTGGCGGTTGTGGCTGGCACCCTTGGCCGTCGCCGCACTTTACGCAGCCCCACCCGTTGAGTTGGGTGAACTGCTGCCGCGACTTCGGGCAGTCCTGCGTGTCTACACGTGGGGCAGCCTCGGGGCATTGGTCATCATGCCCGACTGGGCTCTGTCCACGAGCTATATCGTCAACCTGCGGCTGCCGGTGATGGGATCGTCCCGACTCCTCGGTCTCACCAACCACCCCATCCTGCTGGGTGTCCTGGCCGCCGCCACTCTCGTCGTGGAACTCGCCCCGCTGCATCGACGCCGGCTGTGGCTGTTGCACAGCGCCGCGGCCGCTGTCGTTCTGCTTCTGGCCCAGTCGCGCACGGCCTGGATGGCGACTCTGGTGGCGCTTCTGTTTCTCTACCGCCGTGGCGTCGCGCGCCGGATGCACCCCCTTCTGGTCCGCGGCCTGGCGCTGGCCTTCGTCGCCTGCTCACTGCCCTTGGTGCTGGCTCTGACGGGCCAGATCGGACGGCTCGCCAGCGACGGCGAGTTGACGTCCGTTCATGGCCGCACCGAGGTCTGGGAGATGGCGATGCTGGCCTTTCACTCCGATCCCCTGTGGGGATACGGCCCGACACTTTTCAGCGACCGTTTCTCGCCGGTTCGAGGTCTGTACGAACACGCCCACAGCCAGCTCTATCAGACCCTCGGTACCTCGGGGCTGATCGGCATGCTCGGACTGCTCGCCTTCGCGGCGGTGCTGCTGCTGGCGGCTTCACGTACCGCACGCGTGAGTGCGGGGCTGTCCCCGTCCCTGGTAGCGATCACGACGGTCACGTGTCTGACCGAGGCGCCGCTGCGAGGCGTCGGCTTCAGCCCCTACCTCGTGCTGGTAGTCCTGGACATCACGATTCTGCTGGCAGCCGTCCGAGGCTCCGGGGCCGAGCCGGAGCCGGAGCCGGCAGGGTTGTACACGTTGCCACACCCGGCGCCGCACGCCCGGTACCCGTGCGGCGTCAGGAAGAGGCTGGAGGCGGTGGGTTCCGCCGCAGCGACGCACACCGGTTCGGGCCGGTAGGGCGATCGGACACCATCGGTTTCCCGCGGTCCTCACCGCCCGCGGCATGCTCTGTGAGATGGGGAGCCCTTGTCCACCGACACCGCAGTATCCGAGGCACGTACCGCGCTGGTCGCCCTGGTCTGGAACTATGGCTCGGCGATCGTCGCCACGGTGATCCAACTCTGCTACACCGCCTACACCGCCCGCGTGGTGCTCCCCCAGAGCTTCGGGGCGTTCGCCGCGGCCGCCGCGGCTCTCACCGTGCTCGGCTATGTCGCCGGAGCAGGGCTCGCCACCTACCTGATGCGAGCGGAGCAGCTCACGCGGCAGACCGTCCGGACCGCGTACCGCGTCTCCCTGCTCAGTGGTCTCCTCTGCTGCGCAGTCAGCCAGGCGGTGGCCCCACTGGCGGCCACCGTGTGGGGGCTGCCGGAAGTCCGGCCGATCGTGCAGCTCTACGGCCTCTACTTCCTCGCCCAGCCTGCCTCGCTGGTGGCCGTCGCGGCGCTGCGCCGCATGGACCGTGCCCGCTTCTGCTCTGTCACAGAGACCGGGGCTCAGTTCGTCGGCATGGCGGTCGGTGCCGTCCTGCTCGAACTGGGCTGGAGCCCGTACGGGCTGGTGATCTCCCAGGTGGTGACACCCACGGTGACTCTCATGGTGGCAGCTGTGCGGCTGGCACGCCTGCCCCTCGTGGACGGACCCCTGGTACCGGCTCGCGACATGCTCCGCATCTCCGGGGCGTTCGCCGGCTACGGGATGATCCAGATGACGGCGGCCGACGTGTCTCTGTGGGCCGTCACCCGGTTTCTGGGACCGGCCGCAGCCGGTCAGTTCTCCCGCGCGACACTCGCGGTGAGCCTACCGGTCAGCGTCCTGTGCCAGAGTCTGCGGAAAGCCGTGATGCCGTCACTGGCCCGGATCAACGGCGAAGGGCGGTCGCTCGCCACAGTCCTGCCCGATGTGCTCAGTGCGGCCTCCGCCGTCGCGTTCATCGCCTTCGGCATTCTGGCGGGGGTGGGCCCGGCCGCGTTGGAGCTCCTGCTCGGGCCCGGCTGGGGACCGGCGGGCGCGCTGATGCCCGTGCTGGCCCTGGGTGCCCCCTTCGTGCTGCTGTGCCAGGTCAGCTATGCCGCGGACGAGATCCGCAAGGCGATGGGCAGCCTGCTGCGGACCCAACTGCTCGTGCTCGTGGCTACGGTGGTCCTCGTGGTGTCGTCGGTGACTGCTGGTCAGAGTATGGCGTTCGTCGCCGTGGCAGCTTCGGTCGCAGCAGGCCTCGGCCACGTGGAGCAGCTCGTCCGCTGGCATCGGGCCGGGGTGTGCTCGTTGTCTGCGCTCGTCCGGCCGTACCTCGTCCATGCGGGCGTCGGTGCCGCGCTGTGCGTCAGCGGGTACCTGGCGGCCGACTACGGCCGGGGACCGCTGTCCCAGGTCGTGCACGGTCTGCTGGGCATGTTGCCGGTGGGACTGGTGTGTGTGGTGCTGCGACGTCGGCTCCCGCTGTACTCGGCAGCTGTCTCTCGCGGCCTTGCCGCGTGATCAGCCTTGGCGCGGCCGAGCAGTGCGGCCGCGCACGGCAGTTCTCGCGGCCGGGCGGTCTGCGGGACATGTGGACGACGGCTGTGCGCGGCGGAGTCGTCCGCGACCGCCTTGCCCTGGGTTGGATGGCCACACGGTGATCCCGGTCAGGTGGGCCGGATGGGTGCACGGCAGCCGCGCCCCGCAGCTGCCGTGCAAGCCGGCGTCACCACCTGGTCGGCGCCGTGTCGTCCAGGTGGGGGCCTGTCACCTGGCACTGGTCGTCCGACGTGGCCCCTCGGGCAGCAGTGTGTGGCTGCCCAGCAGGAGGCCGGGCGATCGGCTCCGTTCAGGACGCGCACGGAGCCGCGGGCTTCACCGTGGTGTGCAGTGGAGTCACCAGGGCCTGGCGCAGGATCGTCGGGGAGCCGTCGGCGTCGGGCTCGTTCAGATGCAGCACCAGCGTGCGGCTGGACTGTCGGGGCAGCTCCAGGTCGAGGGTGTACACGGGGTGACCGCGTTCGACGCCGGGGATCAGCTCGACCGGGTGGCCGTCCAGGGTGGCCCGCGTCAGGCTCGCCCCCCGGCCGGCGTAGTAGGACACCAACAGCCGGTTGTCACCAGGCCTGGTGCGGTAGTCCGGGTGGTCTGCGCGCACCGTGACGTAATCGGGCAGGCCGGAAGCCGGCGCCCGGTTGGTGAGCGTCACGGTCACGGTGACTTTCCGGCCGTTGTCGGTGCAGGCGCCGGGCGCCCAGACAAGGCTCCGGTCCAGGTAGTAGTCCAGCTTGGTGCCCGCCGCGTTGTTCACCACGAGCCCCGCGAAGGGGCCGGGCGTGTCAGGCAGCGCGCCGCCGAACGGCCGTGACTCCAGCAGCCGTTCCT
Organism: Streptomyces camelliae; assembly: GCF_027625935.1. Lineage (NCBI taxonomy): Bacteria > Bacillati > Actinomycetota > Actinomycetes > Kitasatosporales > Streptomycetaceae > Streptomyces > Streptomyces camelliae. The sequence goes on along the minus strand of NZ_CP115300.1, from coordinate 4,339,351 downwards.
CGGCCCCGTGTGCGCTCCACACCTGCAGGCGGCCCTCTTGCTGCACATCGTGCACGGCCCGCAGCAGCGCGGGGAGCAGGCCCGGGTCGTCGGCCGCGTGCATCAACTGCTTGGCTGCGGCGCTCGCGGCCTCGACGAAGAACGCCTTGCGCTCTCCGACGTTCTCGTACGCGGCGTAGCTGGTCCGCTCGGTGAGGTCCACCGCGTTGTCGGCGGTGAGCGCGGTGCCGTCGGCCAGCCGGGCGGGCCCGGTGGCGCCCAGCAGTCGGCCGAGCGTGGCGGGGTCGATGGCGATCGCTCCGTCCAGGTCACGGCCGGTGTGCGTCCGCCAGTACGAGGTCCAGATGCGGGCCGCGTACGGGAAGTGCGGGCTCATGTTGGAGTTCTGCCAGATCTCGCCGGGTCCGTTGTCGCCGTACTGGTCCGCGAACTCGGACCCGAGGTTCACGTCGGTGCGGACACCGTCCATCTCGGTGTCGTTGCCGAAGCGTTCGAAGGACAGCCGGCCCCGGTCGGCCCGCAGCACGGCGAAGGCTCCGGGCAGGCCCCCGGTGCCCCGGGCCTCGGCCGTGTTCTGGAAGGACAGGAAGTAGTGCCGGGGGCCGTGCGCCCCGAGCATGGGCGGCACGGCACGGGCCGCGACGGCGACGTCGGCCGTCTGCGGGACGAGCCGGTCGAGCTGGTCCGACAGCTGCTCACGGCCGCGGTCGACCGCCGGCAGCCAGGTGGAGCCCGCCAGCCGGCGGACGTCGCCCCGCACCTGGGCCGCGACCCGCGCGGCTCGCTCGAACGCGGGCGCCTGCCCTTCGAGTTGGGTGAGCACCCGCGGGATGCCCCCCGCGTGGGCGCCCGCCGTGAGCTGCGGGACGGCCCGCACCAGTGGCGGCAGTACCTGGCCGGCCAGCCGGTCCGAGGCCTCGGCGATGCCGCGCACGGTCCGGAGGGGGCCGCCGGCGAACGGCACCTGGGCGGCGGTGTACCAGGCCGGCCCCGTGGTGAGCCAGTGCGCGCGGGCGGCGTGCGTGGCCGCGGAGCGCAGCAGGCGCTCCGCTGCGGACTCCGCCGGGGCGCCCGCGGCGGCGGTCCCGGCGGGGTGGGCTTTCGCCGTGGCCGCCATCGCCTGCCGCAGCGCGGTCAGATCGTGCTGTGCGGCGAGGAGTTCGGTGCGGGCGAACCAGCCCGTGATTCCGATCCAGGCGGCCGCCGCCGGGGGAAGAGCGGCGGCGGCCAACAGCATGTTCCTGGCAAGAGGCCCGAGGGCGCGCCGATCTGCTCGGCGCGCCCGTCGTCCGGCGTCCTGGGCACGCCCAGGACGCCTCGGGAAGAACATCCGTACTTTCGGCAACGTCATGAGCTACGGCGACGCCGCGCGACCAGCATGGTGCCGGCGCCCGCAGCGATCAGGCCCGCCGCGGCACCACCCAGCGCCAGCTTCTCCTTGCTGTGGCTGTCACCGGTGTTGGCGAGGTGCGGCGGACCGTGGTGCCCGTGCTCCTTGCCGTGCTCGTCGTCCTTGCCGTGCTCGTCGTCCTGGCCGTGCTCGTGCTCCTGGCCGTGCTCGTGGTCCTCGCCGTGCTCCTCGTGGTCGTGGTGGTGTGGCTTCGGCGGCTTCGGCGGATACTCCGGCTTCTCGTGCTCGTGCTCGTGCTCGTGGTGGTGGTGCGGCTTCGGCGGGTAAGGGTTGTCGTTGTCACCGGCATAGGCCGTCCCCGCGCTCGCCAGCGGGGCCGCGGCGAGCGCGACGGCCGTGATGGCTGAGGCCAGAACGGATCGCCATCTTGGCGATGTCTTCATTCGCTTCCACTCCTCGAATCGATCTTGGCGGCAGCTCTCTACCAAGAACTGGATAGTGGAATGAATGAGAAATAAGCGGGACAAATAACGCTTTTGCCGACATGACTCACCAGATGGTGTAGCACTGTCCTCCGTCGGCCGCCACCGGAGCATGGTCCAGGATGGATACATGAGCGTAGTCAAGATCAACGTGCTGTCTGTCCCCGCCGAGCAGCGGGAGGTGCTGGAGAAGCGGTTCGCCTCGCGGGCCCACGCGGTGGAGAACTCCGCGAGTGCCTGACCCAAGCCCTCGCCGACGCCCTGCGTGTCGCGGAGAGCCGGGGCCGGCGGCTGGAGCGGCTGAACTGAGCCAGATACGACGGCGCCCCCTGCCTGTGCGAAGCAGGGGGCGCCGTACGTCCAAGAGCCGCGGTCACTTCACCGGCTCGGGCTCCGGCTCTCTCTCGGACTCGGCCTCGCCGGCCGGGTCGACCGGGGTCTTGACGGAGTCGAGGAGGAGCTGGGCGACGTCCACGACCTGGATGGACTCCTTGGCCTTGCCCTCGTTCTTCTTGCCGTTGACCGAGTCGGTGAGCATGACGAGGCAGAACGGGCAGGCGGTGGAGACGATGTCCGGGTTCAGGCTCAACGCCTCGTCGACGCGCTCGTTGTTGATGCGCTTGCCGATGCGCTCTTCCATCCACATCCGCGCGCCGCCGGCGCCGCAGCAGAAGCCGCGTTCCTTGTGGCGGTGCATCTCCTCGTTGCGCAGGCCGGGGACCTTGCCGATGATCTCGCGCGGGGGCGTGTAGATCTTGTTGTGGCGGCCGAGGTAGCAGGGGTCGTGGTAGGTGATGATGCCCTCGACCGGGGTGACGGGGATGAGCTTGCCCTCGTCGACCAGGTGCTGGAGCAGCTGGGTGTGGTGGATGACCTCGTAGTCGCCGCCGAGCTGGGGGTACTCGTTGCCGATGGTGTTGAGGCAGTGCGGGCAGGTGGCGACGATCTTCTTGGCCGACTTCGGCTTCTTCGACTCCGGCGTGACGTTGCCGTCCTCGTCGGTCTCCTCGCCGAAGGCCATGTTCAGCGCGGCGACGTTCTCCATGCCGAGCTCCTGGAACAGCGGCTCGTTGCCCAGCCGCCGCGCCGAGTCACCGGTGCACTTCTCGTCGCCGCCCATGATGGCGAACTTCACGCCCGCGATGTGGAGGAGCTCCGCGAAGGCCTTCGTCGTCTTCTTGGCGCGGTCCTCCAGCGCGCCCGCGCAGCCGACCCAGTACAGGTACTCGACCTCGGAGAGGTCCTCGATGTCCTTGCCGACGACGGGGACCTCGAAGTCGACCTCCTTGGTCCACTCCAGGCGCTGCTTCTTGGCCAGGCCCCAGGGGTTGCCCTTCTTCTCCAGGTTCTTGAGCATCGTGCCCGCCTCGGAGGGGAACGCGGACTCGATCATGACCTGGTAGCGGCGCATGTCGACGATGTGGTCGACGTGCTCGATGTCCACCGGGCACTGCTCGACGCAGGCGCCGCAGGTGGTGCAGGACCACAGCACGTCCGGGTCGATGACGCCGTTCTCCTCGGCGGTGCCGATCAGCGGCCGCTCGGCCTCGACCAGAGCGGCGGCGGGCACACCGGCGAGCTGCTCCTCGGACGCCTTCTCCTCGCCCTCCGCCGTCTTGCCGCCGCCGGCCAGCAGGTACGGCGCCTTGGCGTGGGCGTTGTCCCGCAGGGACATGATGAGGAGCTTGGGGGAGAGCGGCTTGCCGGTGTTCCAGGCCGGGCACTGGGACTGGCAGCGGCCGCACTCGGTGCAGGTGGAGAAGTCCAGCAGGCCCTTCCAGGAGAACTGCTCGACCTGGGAGACGCCGAAGACGTCGTCCTCGCCCGGGTCCTCGAAGTTGATCGGCTTGCCGCCGGAGGTCATCGGGAGCAGGGCGCCCAGGGAGGTCTCGCCGGTGGCGTTGCGCTTGAACCAGATGTTGGGGAAGGCCAGGAAGCGGTGCCAGGCCACGCCCATGTCGGTCTTCAGGGCGACCACGATCATCCAGATGAACGACGTCGCGATCTTCAGGCCGGCGAAGAAGTAGGTGAGGTTCTGGAGGGTGGAGACGTCCATGCCCTTCAGCCACGACACGACCGGGTACGAGATGAAGAACGAGGCCTCGTAGCCGTCGACGTGGTGCTGGGCGCCCTCAAGGGCGTGCAGCATGAAGATGCAGACGCCGACGATGAGGATGACGGTCTCGACGAAGTACGCCTGACCCCAGTTGGAGCCGGCGAAGCGGGACTTGCGGCCCGGCTTGTCCGACCTGCTCAGCTGGCGGATCACGACCAGGACCGCGATGCCGAGCACCGTCGTCGTGCCGATGAACTCGACGAAGACGTTGTACGGCGTCCAGTCGCCGATGACCGGCAGGATCCAGTCGGCCTTGAAGAGCTGGCCGATGGCGTTGACGATCGTCAGCAGCAGCGTGTAGAAGCCGATCGCCACGAACCAGTGCGCCACCCCGACGACGCCCCAGCGGTTCATCCGGGTGTGGCCGAGGAACTCTCTGGCTACGGTGACGGTGCGCTGAGCGGGGTCGTTGGTCCGGGTCCCGGCCGGAACCGGCTGGCCCATCCGCATGAAGCGGTAGATCTGCAGGAGGGCGCGGCCGAACAGAGCCACGCCGACCACGATCAGGACCAGCGACACGATGATCGCGGCGAGTTGCATTGGGGCTCCTGAGGGCGGCCTTGAGAACTGAGCGATATTACTAAGCGGTAACTTATGTAGTCCGTCTGAGACTACCCCCATCATCCGTCGGGATGCAGCAGGCCTCCGGGTGATGCGCGTCATCCCCGACTCATCGGATCGTGTTATTCGTACCGAATTGCTACATTCGCCCCTACCTTAGAGCCGTGCTCTACGGGATCGCCGCCGCTACCGCCGCCCTTCTGCTCGCCGCCGTCCTCGCGGCGATGCTGCGCGGACTCGCGCTGCGGGCGGGCATCGTCGACCGGCGCCTGCAGCGCCGTCTGCCGCTGCTCGGCGGGTTCGCCGTGGTGGCCGTCACCTGCCTGGTGGCCTGGGCCGGTGAGTGGAGCGGGATCGCGCCGCTCGGGGACGGTGTCGGCCGGCTGCTGGCCGCCGCCGCCGCGCTCGCCGGGCTGGGCCTGGTCGCGGACGTGTGGCGGCTCCGCGCGCGTGTGCTCGTCGCCGGTACGGCCGTGGCGGCGGTCTGCGTGGTGCCGTACGAGGAGACAGGGGTGGCGGGCGGGGTGCTCGCGGTCGGCTGGATCGTCGTCGCCTCGCTCGCCTTCAAGGGGCTCGATCACGCGGACGGGCTGGCGGGGACCGTCGGGGTCGTCACCGCCTTCGGGGCCGGGGCCTGTGCCGCCGCCGAGGTGCTGGACGGGCTCGCCGCGCTGCTGAGCGTCTTCGCCGCCGCCCTCACCGGCTTCCTGATGCACAACTGGCCGCCCGCGCGGATCGGGCTCGGCGCCTGCGGCTCGCTGTTCACCGGATTCCTGCTGTCGTCGTCGATCGTCCTCACGCGCGCGGGGTACGAGCTCGCGCCGAGCGCGGCCGTGGCGGTGTGCTTCGGTGCCGTCGCCGTCGCCGACGCCGTCCTGGTGGTCCTCGCCCGGCGCCTCGCCCGGCGTCCGCTGCTGCGGCGCGGCCCCGACCATCTCGCGCACCCGCTGCGCCGGCTCGGGCTCACCCCGGCGGGCTCGGTCGTGCTGCTGGGTGCCGGCTCGTTCTCCTCGGTGCTCGTGGGGGTGCTCGTACACACTGGGTGGACGGGGGAGGGGGCCGCGCTGTGGGTGGGCGGAGGGGTGCTGCTCGCCGTCGCCGTACTCCTTCGGATTCCTGCCCGAATCCCTGTCCAGCGGCCTCCGCACATGACATCTGTGCAGGTCAGAGGCCCATTGCGTGTAAGGAACGGATAAGACTTGAGTCCCCTTGACTCAGGTCTGTTGACCCAGCGGGAGCCGTCGTGCACACTTGAGTCCGTTCCACTCAAGTCAGCTGGAGGAATCAACCATGGCACGTGCGGTCGGCATCGACCTGGGCACGACTAACTCCGTCGTCAGCGTTCTGGAGGGCGGCGAGCCCACCGTCATCACCAACGCCGAGGGCGCCAGGACCACGCCGTCCGTCGTCGCCTTCGCCAAGAACGGCGAGGTGCTCGTCGGCGAGGTCGCCAAGCGCCAGGCGGTCACCAACGTGGACCGCACCATCCGCTCGGTGAAGCGCCACATGGGCACCGACTGGAAGATCGCGCTGGACGGGAAGGACTTCAACCCGCAGCAGATCTCCGCCTTCATCCTGCAGAAGCTGAAGCGCGACGCCGAGGCGTACCTGGGCGAGAAGGTGACCGACGCGGTCATCACCGTCCCGGCGTACTTCAACGACTCCGAGCGCCAGGCGACCAAGGAGGCCGGTGAGATCGCCGGTCTGAACGTCCTGCGCATCGTCAACGAGCCGACGGCCGCCGCGCTGGCCTACGGCCTCGACAAGGACGACCAGACGATCCTCGTCTTCGACCTCGGCGGCGGCACCTTCGACGTGTCCCTGCTGGAGATCGGCGACGGCGTCGTCGAGGTGAAGGCCACCAACGGTGACAACCACCTCGGTGGTGACGACTGGGACCAGCGCATCGTCGACTTCCTGGTCAAGCAGTTCCAGTCCGGACACGGCGTGGACCTGAGCAAGGACAAGATGGCCCTCCAGCGCCTCCGTGAGGCTGCCGAGAAGGCCAAGATCGAGCTGTCCTCGTCCACCGAGACCTCGATCAACCTGCCCTACATCACGGCGTCCGCCGAGGGCCCGCTGCACCTGGACGAGAAGCTCACCCGCGCCCAGTTCCAGCAGCTGACGGCCGACCTGCTGGAGCGCACCAAGACCCCGTTCCACAACGTCATCAAGGACGCGGGCATCGCCCTGTCCGAGATCGACCACGTGGTGCTCGTCGGTGGCTCCACCCGTATGCCCGCCGTCGCCGAGCTCGTCAAGGAGCTGACCGGCGGCAAGGAGGCCAACAAGGGTGTGAACCCGGACGAGGTCGTCGCCATCGGCGCCTCGCTCCAGGCCGGTGTCCTCAAGGGCGAGGTCAAGGACGTCCTGCTGCTCGACGTCACCCCGCTGTCCCTCGGTATCGAGACCAAGGGCGGCATCATGACCAAGCTGATCGAGCGCAACACCACGATCCCGACCAAGCGCTCCGAGATCTTCACGACGGCCGAGGACAACCAGCCGTCGGTGCAGATCCAGGTCTACCAGGGCGAGCGTGAGATCGCGGCGTACAACAAGAAGCTCGGCATGTTCGAGCTGACCGGTCTGCCGCCGGCCCCGCGCGGTGTCCCGCAGATCGAGGTGTCCTTCGACATCGACGCCAACGGCATCATGCACGTGACCGCCAAGGACCTGGGCACGGGCAAGGAGCAGAAGATGACCGTCACCGGCGGCTCCTCGCTGCCGAAGGACGAGGTCGACCGGATGCGCCAGGAGGCCGAGCAGTACGCGGAGGAGGACCACCGCCGCCGCGAGGCCGCCGAGACCCGCAACCAGGGCGAGCAGCTCGTCTACCAGACGGAGAAGTTCCTCAAGGACAACGAGGACAAGGTCCCGGGCGAGATCAAGACCGAGGTCGAGGCCGCCGTCGCCGAGCTGAAGGAGAAGCTCAAGGGCGAGGACACCGCCGAGATCCGCACGGCCACCGAGAAGGTCGCGGCCGTCTCGCAGAAGCTCGGCCAGGCCATGTACGCCGACGCCCAGGCCGCGCAGGCCGGTGGCCCGGAGGGTGCCACCGCCGGTGGTGCCAAGGCTGACGACGACGTCGTCGACGCCGAGATCGTGGACGACGAGCGCAAGGACGGTGCCGCGTGACGGAGGAGACCCCGGGCTTCGAGGAGAAGCCCGACGTCCCCTCCGGCGCGACCCCCGACGACGCCGAGTCGAAGGCCGCCCCCAAGGAGGGGGCGGCCCCGGCCGGGGACGGAACCGCAGATGTGGGTCTGGTGGCCCAGCTGGACCAGGTGCGCACCGCGCTCAGCGAGCGCACGACGGACCTCCAGCGCCTCCAGGCCGAGTACCAGAACTACCGCCGCCGGGTCGAGCGTGACCGGATCGCGGTCAAGGAGATCGCCATCGCGAACCTCCTGACCGAGCTCCTGCCCGTGCTCGACGACATCGGCCGCGCACGGGAACACGGCGAGCTGGTCGGCGGCTTCAAGTCGGTGGCCGAGTCGCTGGAGACCGTCGCGGCCAAGATGGGCCTGCAGCAGTTCGGCAAGGAGGGCGAGCCCTTCGACCCGACGATCCACGAGGCCCTGATGCACAGTTACGCGCCGGACGTCACGGAGACGACCTGCGTGGCGATCCTGCAGCCCGGGTATCGCATCGGCGAGCGCACCATCCGCCCCGCGCGGGTGGCCGTCGCCGAGCCCCAGCCGGGTGCGCAGACCGTCAAGGCCGAGGGCGCCGAGGAGAAGAAGACCGAGGCGAAGAAGGCCGACGACAAGGAGAACGGTGGCCCGGAGGAGGGCTGACGTAATCACCGCAGACAGGAAGGAGGGACGTCGGGGATGAGCACCAAGGACTTCATCGAGAAGGACTACTACAAGGTCCTCGGCGTCCCCAAGGACGCCACCGAGGCCGAGATCAAGAAGGCGTACCGGAAGCTCGCCCGCGAGTTCCACCCGGACGCCAACAAGGGCAACGCCAAGGCCGAGGAGCGCTTCAAGGAGATCTCCGAGGCGAACGACATACTCGGCGACCCCAAGAAGCGCAAGGAGTACGACGAGGCACGCGCCCTGTTCGGCAACGGCGGCTTCCGCCCCGGACCGGGCGCCGGCGGCGGCTCCTTCAACTTCGACCTGGGCGACCTCTTCGGAGGCGGCACGACCACCCAGGGCGGAGGCTTCGGCGGCGGACTCGGTGACGTCTTCGGGGGCCTGTTCAACCGCGGCGGCACGGGGACGACACGTACCCAGCCGCGCCGCGGCCAGGACATCGACACCGAGGTCACGCTGAGCTTCACGGAGGCCATCGAGGGCGCCACGGTGCCCCTCAGGATGTCCTCCCAGGCGCCCTGCAAGGCCTGTTCGGGCACCGGCGACAAGAACGGCACACCGCGCGTGTGCCCGACCTGCGTCGGCACCGGCCAGGTCGCGCGGGGCTCGGGCGGCGGGTTCTCGCTCACCGACCCCTGCCCCGACTGCAAGGGGCGCGGCCTGATCGCCGAGCACCCCTGCCTGGAGTGCAAGGGCAGCGGCCGCGCGAAGTCGTCGCGCACGATGCAGGTCCGTATCCCGGCCGGGGTGACCGACGGGCAGCGGATCCGGCTGCGCGGCAAGGGCGCGCCCGGCGAGCGGGGCGGACCTGCGGGCGACCTGTACGTGATGGTTCACGTCGGCGCGCACCCGGTGTTCGGCCGCAAGGACGACAACCTCACCGTCACCGTCCCGGTGACGTTCGCCGAGGCGGCCCTCGGCGGCGAGGTGCGGGTGCCGACGCTCGGCGGCCCCGCCGTCACCCTGAAGCTCCCGCCCGGCACCCCGAACGGCCGCACGATGCGCGCCCGGGGCAAGGGCGCGGTCCGCAAGGACGGCACCCGAGGCGACCTGCTGGTCACCGTCGAGGTGCGTGTCCCGAAGGACCTGTCGGGGAAGGCTCGTGACGCACTGGAGGCGTATCGCGAGGCGACCGCGGACGAGGACCCGCGGGCGGAGCTGTTCGAGGCCGCGAAGGGAGACTGAGAGTGATGGACGGCCGTCGGCGTAACCCGTATGAACTGACCGAGGAGACCCCGGTCTACGTCATCTCGGTGGCGGCCCAGCTCTCCGGACTCCACCCGCAGACGCTGCGCCAGTACGACCGCCTGGGTCTGGTCTCACCGGACCGGACCGCCGGGCGGGGCCGCCGCTACTCGGCCCGCGACATCGAACTGCTGCGCACCGTCCAGCAGTTGTCGCAGGACGAGGGCATCAACCTGGCCGGCATCAAGCGCATCATCGAACTGGAGAACCAGGTCGCCGCGCTCCAGTCCCGCGTCGCGGAGCTGGAGGCGGCCCTGGACGGCGCGGCGGCCGCGATGCAGCAGCGCGAGGCCGCCGTGCACGCCTCCTACCGCCGCGACCTGGTGCCGTACCAGGAGGTGCAGCAGACCAGCGCGCTGGTGGTGTGGCGGCCGAAACGGCAGCACAACGACTGACCGAAAGGGGCCCGGATTCCGGGCCCCTTTTTTGCCTTCTCATGAACTCCCGTTGAATGGAGGGTCCGTAAAGGGCGTTTGAAGGTGATTCCGCTCCCCCTTCACAGGGTCAGCTGTGCGTGGTGTTGCGCACTCGTTAAGTAGTTCCGCTTGACGCCAGGTGTGGCCGCCGCGTTGTCTTTTCAGACACCTGGGTCCTATAGGAGCCACCACGTCCGGAACGCACTTGAAGTGAGCCCCCGCATGCGTCGTATCGCCATATCCGTGGCCGCCACCACGATGACCCTCTCGCTCGCCGGCTGCGGCATGCTGGGAGCGACGGGGGACAGCGCGAGCGCGAGCCCGAGCAAGGGCAACGACCTCACGGTGGGTCTGCTGCTGCCGGAGAAGGCGAACACCCGGTACGACAAGTTCGACTACCCCATCATCAAGTCCCAGGTCGCCGAACTCACCAAGAACCAGGGCAAGGTCGACTACGCCAACGCCGACACGGACGCCTCGCAGCAGAACCAGCAGATGCAGAAGATGATCGACGACAAGGTCGACGTCATCCTGCTCGACGCGGTCGACGCGCACGCGATCGCCGGCGAGGTGCAGAAGGCCAAGGACGCGGGCATCCCGGTCATCGCCTACGACCGGCTCGCCGAGGGCCCGATCGACGCGTACGTCTCCTTCGACAACGAGTTGGTCGGCGAGGTGCAGGGCCGCTCTCTGCTGGAGGCGCTCGGCTCGCACGTCGACACCTCCGAGAAGATCGTCATGATCAACGGCTCGCCCACCGACCCCAACGCCAAGCAGTTCAAGGAGGGCGCGCTCTCCGAGCTGAACGGCAAGGTGACGATCGCGGCGTCGTACGACACCCTCAAGTGGAAGCCGGAGACGGCCGAGGCCAACATGGCCAAGGCGATCGGCGAGATCGGCAAGAACAACATCGCCGCGGTCTACTCCGCCAACGACGGCATGGCGGGCGGCGTCATCAAGGCCCTGAAGGCGGCCGGCGTCACCAGCCTGCCCCCGATCACCGGCCAGGACGCGGAACTCGACGCGGTCCAGCGGATCCTGAACGACGAGCAGTACATGAGTGTCTACAAGTCCTACCCGGACGAGGCGCAGGCCGCGGCCCAGATGGCCGTCGCCAAGGTCCAGGGCAAGGACATCCAGTTCGACGCCCTCACCCAGGACAAGGTCGACAGCCCCACCACCAAGAGCATCCCGGCCAAGCTGATCCAGCCGGTCGCCCTGACCAAGAGCAACATCAAGTCCACGGTCATCGCGGACGGCATCTACACGGTGGGCGACATCTGCACCGCCAAGTACAAGGCGGAGTGCGCCCAGGTCGGCCTGAAGTGAGGCGCACACCCCGGGGTGAGGGGTGAGCCGTGTTGCGGACCCGGTCGGCGCCGCCGCATAGTTGCGCTGCGGAAGTGGCAGCACACCGGGGGTGAAATGGGCGATGGCCGGGCGCGGGGCGGAGGAGCATCCACACGGCGCCGACCGACTGTGCGCGGCCGGCGACCGGGTGTATTCCCGGGCCGTACGGCGCGGGCGGGTGTCCCGCACTGACGTCGAGCAGGTGCCCTGCCTGCTGGAACTGGCCCTGCTGCACCCGGACCCCGACGACATGGACTGGCTGGTGCCGACCTCCCCGCAGGAGGTCATGACCCGGCTGCTGCGCGGGGTCTACGACGAGGTCAGCGCGAGCCAGCGCCGGGTGGGCTCGGCGGTGGCCGCGTTCGAGTGGTACGCCGGTCTCGGCCGGCAGCTGCACGCGCTGGCGGCCCCGGCCGAGGGCAGCGCCATCCGGGTCCTGGACGGCCTGTCCCGGATCCAGGCGGCCATGGACGAGGCGACCGAGGCGTGCACCACCGAGGTGCTCACCGTGCAGCCGGGCGGCATCCGCCGCGAGGCGGAACTCACCGAGGGCCTGCACCGCGCCCTGGCCCTGCGCGGCAGGGGTGTCCGCATGCGCGACCTCTACACGCACGTGGCCCGCCACGGCCAGGGCCTGCTGAACTACCTGGAGCTGATGGGCGACACGGTGGAGGCCCGCACCCTGGACGAGGTCATCGACCGGCTGATCCTCTTCGACCGCACGGTGGCGTTCATCCCGGCCAACGCGGACCGCACGATGGCCCTGGAACTGCGCCACCCGGCGCTGGTGGGATACCTGGTCACGGTCTTCGAACGGCTCTGGCGCCTGGCGATCCCGCTGACGGCCCCGCTCCCCGACACGGGCATCGAGGGCATCTCCCACCGCGAGCAGTCCATCGCGGCGCTGCTGGCGGAGGGCCACCAGGACGCGGTGATCGCCGAGCGCCTCGGCATCAGCGTGCGCACCTGCCGCGCCCACATCGCCCGCCTCTCGGAGACCCTGGGCGCGGCCAGCCGTACCCAGCTGGGCGTCCGCATAGCCCAGGTGGGCCTGGACGGCCGCCCCTCCGCCGTCTCGGCGACCGCGCTCACGGCTCCCGATCCACCATCCCCGACCGTGCGATGAGGTAGCCGAGCTGCGCCCGGCTGTCGCTGCCGAGGGTGGCGGCGAGTTTGGCGATGTGGAGGCGGGCGGTGCGGATGTTCATGCCGAGGCGTTCGGCGATGGCGGCGTCGGTGTGGCCCTCGATGAGGAGGGTGGCGATGGCACGCTGACGGGGGGTGATGCCGCCCACGGACGGCTGCTGGGGAGTCCGCGGGTACAGGGGGGTGGCCAGGTGCCAGAACCGGTCGAAGACGGTCACGAAGTAGTCGACCAGGGCCGGGACACGGATTTCCAGGGCGAGCGTGCGGTCCTTGTTCGCGGGGATGAAGGCGATGCCGCGGTCGACGACGATCAGCCGCTCGGTGACTTCGTTGAGGGTGCGGGCCTGCGCATCGCCCCGCAGCAGTTCGTACCGGCTGTGGACGGTGGGCGCGTGACGCAGCGTGTGCTGGTAGAGGGTGCGGATACGGCCGCCCCGGTCGAGCAGGGCCTGGTCGCGGTCGAGGGAGAGGGCCCGTCGTTCGAGCGGCAGAGTGGTGTGCGCGACGTGCGGCTGGATGGTCAGCAGCTCCGCGGAGGCGTCGGCCATGGCGTGGGAGATGGCCGAGTTGATCCTGTCGGGGCCGCTGTGGACGCGGATGTCCGGTGTCTCACCGACGGCAGCGGTGGGGTCGGCGCCGGCGCGCAGCAACGGCTCGAAGGCCCGGGCGAGCCGGGTCTCCCGCCGGCGTTCGTCGGCGATGCGTTCCGCGGAGGTGCGCAGCAGTTCCTGCAGGGCGACGGCCGCGGGGACGGGTTCGAGCCGGTCCAGGTCCGCGATGGCCGGCTGAAGCAGCCCGAAGGCCAGCAGACAGGGTGCCGGCTCTGCTTCCACACGGCTGAGCCGCCCCTCGCGCAGGGCGCGTTCGTACAGCTCCGTACCTGCCGTACACAGCTCTTCGGGTCCGTGCTGCGGGTGCGGTGCCCCACTCAATGGGCCTCCTGTCGTGGGTTCGTCACCGGTCCCGGTCGAGCATGCCGGACTGGGCGATGAGGTAGCCGAGCTGGGCGCGGCTGCCGCTGCCCAGGGCCTGCGCGAGCTTGGCGATGTGGGCGCGGCAGGTGCGGACGTTCATGCCGAGGCGGCGGGCTATGGCCTCGTCGACGTGGCCCTCGACCAGGAGCTTGGCGATGGAGTGCTGGATCTCGGTGATGCCGTCGGGCGCGGTCTCGTACCGGCCGCCGGCGCTCAGCGGAACCGCCCGGTCCCACATGAACTCGAACACCTTGATCAGGTAGCGGACCAGGCCCGGCTGGCGCACCTCCAGGGCGACCTGCTGGTCGTCCCGGGTGGGGATGAAGGCGACGGTCTCGTCGCAGATGATGAGCCGCTCCACCAGTTCGTCGACCGTGCGGTACTCCGCCTTGCCGTTGGCCAGCTGGGCGACGTAGGCGAGCTTCTCCGGGTTGTACCGGGCGGTGTGCTGGTACAGCGTGCGGATGCGGACCCCGCGCTCGATGAGCGGTCTGTCGCGTTCGAGGCCCCGCAGGAGGTTCTTCTCGGACAGCCGGTCGCTCGGCTGGACGGTGAGCACCTCCGTCTGGCACTGCGTGGTGGCCAGGTTCAGCGCCGCGTTGATGCGCTCCCCGCCCTCCAGCACGGTGATGGAATCCGCGGTGGCCGCCATGCGACTGCTGAGCATCATGAACGGCTCGAATGTATCGGCAAGTTGGATGGACAGTCGCCTGCGCTCCGCGATCTCCCGTTCCAGGGGGCTGAGCCGCTGGGCCAGGGCCACGGGCGCGGGCAGCGGGCGCAGCCACTCCGAATCGTCGGGATCGGGGTGCAGGAGGGCGAACTCCAGCAGGCAGGGGGCGGATTCCACCTCTGTTCGGGCGATACGTCCGGCGCGCAGGGCATCGGCGTAGAGACGGCCACCTTCCTCGCACATCTCAGTCACCGCATGGGGATGTGTAGCTTTATCCCGATTCGTTCCCAAATCTCCACCCCCCAGGGTCCTGAACATGCAGGAACATGATGCATCGATTATGTGGTCATGACGTGCTCGAATGAGCCATCGTCGTACTGGACGGGGGAAGAGGGGACCTTCAAGTGAGGACGAAGCCGACTATGGGCAAGAGACTGCTTCGCTCGGTACTTGTCGCCGCTTTCTCCGTGGGGCTGACCGCGGGGGTGCTGAGCGGCTTCGCGAGCGAGAAGGGCGACGTGCGGGCGGATACCACCTGGCCGGCGGTCGCGCACACCAACGTGAGCGCGATGGACACCACCTGGCCGGCGGTCGCGCACACCAAGGCGAGCGCGATGGACACCACCTGGCCGGCGCTTCCTGAGGACGGCGTGAGGAGCTGACGTGACCACCCCGCCAGACGACCGTTCCTTCCGCCGCGAAATGGCCACGGCCTACCGCTCCGGCTGGCACTTCATCGACCTGGTCACCGCCATCCCCCACAGCGGCGACTCGCTGATGGTGACCGTGTTCGGTGAGCCGGTGGTCGTGACGCGGGACGAGGACGGGGACGTGCGGGCGTACCGATGCCTGCGCAAGCCGCGTGGCGCGCCCCAGCCGGTGCGCTGTGCCATCCGGTACGGAATGATCTTTGTGAACCTGGACCAGCGGGACCACCGGCTTGCCGAGCCGGCGGACCCCGATCTGCGAACCATCTCGGCCACCCCCCGCAGTGCCTGACGCGATTCCCCCGTCGTAAAAAGATCGCTCAGGTGCTTCCCCCCGCAGCGGCGTCACCGTGACCTGAACACGGTGACGCCGCTGCAGTTTGCGGGGACATTTCGGGGTATGGGCGCGCTCCCGCGGTGGCCGAAAGCAGTCGGCCGTCTCAGCCATGCCCCAGCGCCCGCTCGACCTCGATCTCGATCACCACGCGCGCCGGATTCGGCCCCGGCGTCCGCTCGTAGCGCTCGGCGTAGCGCCGGACCGCCTCCGCGACCCGTTCCGGTTCCGTCCGTATCCGCGCCCGGCCCTCCAGCGTGGCCCAGCGCCGGCCGTCCACCTGGCACACCGCCACCCGGGCGCCCTCGCTTCCGGCCGCGCGCACGTGCCGCACCTTCGTACTGGTCCCGTTGGTGATCACCCGGGCCAATCCGGCCTCCGCGTCGTACGTGACCCCGACCGGCACCACGTGCGGGCTGCCGTCGGGCCGGAGCGTGGTCAGCGTGCACAGGTGCCGTTCCCGCCAGAAGACCAGGTATTCATCGGAGTGCTTCAGCATGCCCGCAACCTAGTGCCCCCACGTTCTCCCGCCCACCTTGAGCGGAATAGACTCAACTTTGTGTACGCTGCTTAAGTCAGCAGTGGAAGAGAGTCACGCAGGAGGAGAACGGACACGTGGACGCCGAGCTGACCAACAGGAGCCGGGACGCGATCAACGCGGCGAGCAACCGCGCCGTGACCGAGGGACACCCGGACCTCACCCCCGCTCATCTGCTGCTGGCTCTGCTCCAGGGCCAGGACAACGCGAACATCACCGACCTGCTCGCGGCCGTCGACGCCGACCAGGCCGCCGTACGCTCCGGTACGGAGAAGATCCTGGCCACGCTGCCCAGCGTGACCGGGTCCACCGTCGCGCCGCCGCAGCCCAACCGCGAGCTGCTGGCCGTGCTCGCCGACGCCGGTGAGCGCGCGAAGGACCTCGGCGACGAGTACCTGTCCACCGAGCACCTGCTCATCGGCATCGCCGCGAAGGGCGGCCGGGTCGCCGAGGTGCTCCAGGCGCAGGGCGCCGATGCGAAGAAGCTGCTGGAGGCCTTCAAGAAGGCCAGGGGAGGACGCCGCGTGACCACCGCCGACCCCGAGGGTCAGTACAAGGCCCTGGAGAAGTTCGGCACCGACTTCACCGCCGCCGCCCGCGAGGGCCGGCTGGATCCGGTCATCGGGCGGGACCAGGAGATCCGGCGGGTCGTGCAGGTGCTGAGCCGTCGTACGAAGAACAACCCCGTCCTCATCGGCGAGCCCGGCGTCGGCAAGACCGCCGTCGTCGAGGGGCTCGCGCAGCGGATCGTCAAAGGGGACGTCCCCGAGTCCCTCAAGGACAAGCGGCTCGTCTCCCTCGACCTCGGCGCGATGGTCGCCGGGGCCAAGTACCGGGGCGAGTTCGAGGAGCGGCTGAAGGCCGTGCTCGGCGAGATCAAGGACTCCGACGGGCAGATCATCACCTTCATCGACGAGCTGCACACGGTGGTGGGCGCGGGCGCCGGGGGCGACTCCGCCATGGACGCGGGCAACATGCTCAAGCCCATGCTCGCCCGCGGTGAGCTGCGGATGGTCGGTGCGACGACGCTCGACGAGTACCGGGAGCGGATCGAGAAGGACCCGGCGCTGGAGCGGCGCTTCCAGCAGGTGCTGGTCGCCGAGCCGACGGTGGAGGACACGATCGCGATCCTCCGCGGCCTGAAGGGCCGGTACGAGGCCCACCACAAGGTGCAGATCGCCGACAGCGCGCTGGTGGCGGCGGCCACCCTCTCCGACCGCTACATCACCTCCCGCTTCCTCCCCGACAAGGCCATCGACCTGGTCGACGAGGCGGCCTCCCGGCTCCGTATGGAGATCGACTCGTCCCCCGTCGAGATCGACGAACTCCAGCGCGCCGTCGACCGGTTGAAGATGGAGGAGCTGGCGATCGCCAAGGAGACCGACCCGGCCTCCGTCACCCGCCTGGAGAAGCTGCGCCGCGACCTCGCCGACAAGGAGGAGGAACTGCGCGGCCTGACCGCCCGCTGGGAGAAGGAGAAGCAGTCCCTCAACCGGGTCGGCGAGCTCAAGGAACGCCTGGACGACCTGCGTGGCCAGGCCGAACGCGCCCAGCGCGACGGCGACTTCGACCGCGCGGCCAAGCTGCTGTACGGCGAGATCCCCACGCTGGAGAAGGAGCTGGAGGCCGCCTCCGAGGCCGAGGAGGAGGCCGCCCAGGACACGATGGTCAAGGAGGAGGTCGGCTCCGACGACATCGCCGACGTCGTCGCCGCCTGGACCGGCATCCCCGCCGGGCGCCTGCTGGAGGGCGAGACGCAGAAGCTGCTGCGCATGGAGGAGGAGCTGGGCAAGCGGCTCATCGGCCAGACCGAGGCCGTACGGGCCGTGTCGGACGCCGTACGACGCGCACGCGCCGGGATCGCCGACCCCGACCGCCCCACCGGATCGTTCCTCTTCCTCGGCCCGACGGGCGTCGGCAAGACCGAACTCGCCAAGGCCCTCGCCGACTTCCTCTTCGACGACGAGCGGGCCATGGTCCGCATCGACATGTCGGAGTACGGCGAGAAGCACAGCGTGGCCCGGCTGGTCGGCGCGCCTCCCGGCTACGTCGGCTACGAGGAGGGCGGCCAGCTGACGGAGGCCGTGCGCAGGCGGCCGTACACCGTCGTGCTGCTGGACGAGGTGGAGAAGGCCCACCCCGAGGTCTTCGACATCCTGCTCCAGGTCCTGGACGACGGACGCCTGACGGACGGTCAGGGCCGCACGGTCGACTTCCGCAACACCATCCTGGTGCTCACCTCCAACCTGGGCAGCCAGTACCTGATCGACCCGATCACCGGTGAGGAGGAGAAGAAGCAGCAGGTCCTGGAGGTCGTCCGGGCCTCCTTCAAGCCGGAGTTCCTCAACCGGCTGGACGACCTGGTGGTCTTCTCGGCCCTCGACAAGGCCGAGCTGGAGCGGATCGCGCAGCTCCAGATCGACCGGCTGGGCAGGCGGCTGGCCGAGCGCCGGCTCACCCTGGAGGTCACGCCCGAGGCGCTGGCCTGGCTCGCCGAGGAGGGCAACGACCCGGCCTACGGCGCCCGGCCGCTGCGCCGCCTGGTGCAGACCGCCATCGGTGACCGGCTCGCCCGGGAGATCCTCTCCGGCGAGATCAAGGACGGTGACACGGTCCGCGTGGACCGCTTCGGCGAGGGGCTGCTGGTGGGGCCGGCGACCGGGAAGACGCTGTGACGTGCTGACGGGCCGGGAGCGGCCGGGGCGTAGCGACTGACGGGCCGGGAGCCGCCGGAGGTACCGACTGACGGGGCGGGAGCGGCCGGGGGCTACCGGCGTGTGCCGGCGCGTGCGAGAGGGCTGAGGCCGGGGTGCCGGTGACCGTTTCGACGGTCACCGGCACCCCGGCCGTTTCGCGTTCGCCGGGAGTCCGGCGGTCTCGCGTTTGCCCGGAGCCCGGCCGTTTCGCGTTCGCCGGGAGCCTCGGCGGGCGGTCAGCTCGCGGGGGTGTCCCGCAGCAGGTCGCGGGTGGCCGCGAGGTAGCCCGCCTGGAAGCGGCTCTCGGCGTCCAGCTCCTGGAACAGGTCCGCGATGTGCTTGCGGCAGGTGCGCAGCGAGATGCCCAGGCGACGGGCGATCACCTCGTCCTTGAGGCCCTGGCTCAGCAGCCGCAGGATTACCTGGCGCAGATCGTCGACCGCGACCGGGGCGTGCTCGGGCGCGCCGAACGGGACGGCGAGGTCCCACGCGCGGTCGAACGCGCCGCACAGGAACGCCACGGCGGCGGGGGAGCGCAGCACCACCGCCCCGCCCCGGCGCTGGTGGTGCGGGAGGAAGGCGATCCGGCGATCGAAGACGATCATGCGCCCTAACAGATCGGTCAGCGTGCGCACCTCGGCGCCCGCGGAGACGACCCGCTCGACGTAGGCCTGGGTGGGGGCGTGCCGCCGGGCCGGGTGCTGGTAGAGCGTGCGCATCCGCACGCCCCGGTCCAGCAGCGCGGTGTCCCGGGCGACCGCCTGCTCCAGCTCCTCCGTGGGGCGCCCGCCACCGGGCTGACACGTGATCATCTCGTGCTCGCACTCGGCGCTGGCCTGCTCGATCAGGCTGATGACGTCACGGAGCGCGTCGACGACCTCGACGGTCTCGGCGGCGCCGGCACGCTCCTGGGGGCGGGCCGTGTACACCGAGGCGAGCGCCGTCAGGGAATCGCGTCGCGTGTTCAGTTCGAAAAGCCGTCGACGCAGCCGTGATTCCGCGCTCGCCATACGGGCGGCGGCCAGATGCGGATGGACGGTGCGCCACCAGGGACCGCCATGACACAGGCTCCGCAGGTTTTCCGCGCCGTCCACCTGGTCCACCAGATGGAATTCCGCCAGCGTCTCGATCGCCTGGTCCACCGCGGCCTCCGGGATACCCAGTTCACCGGCGGCCTCCGACGGCGTGAAAAAGGCCTGAGTCGCTCCCCAGTCATAAAGCCGTATGTGGTCCGGTGCCAGTCGCTGGAGGAGCAGAGAAGGGCCGGATTCAAGGATTTTGTCCAATTCTTCCCCCCTGCAGTTTCCTGTCTGCATCATCATGCGCGCCGGTGTCCCTGGACGGCCATGGAGGCGGGATTACAACATCGTGAAACGGCCTTTCGTGCGGTCGTTCGATCACTCTGCGCTCACCGGGCGCCTCACAACGGGGGTTGTTCTCTATGGGTAAGTCCAGGTTTGCCGTCTTTCTTCTTCCGGTCGTGGGGGACAGCGGATGGAGCTAGGAATCCGACCCCCGGCCCGGCTCACGGATCATTGCGGATCACTGGAGAAAGCGACATGAACCGACTCGACGTCACTTCCGAAATCGACGCGGAAAGCGTCCGGCTCCTCCTGGCCGACATCCTGGGTACCGAGATCGCCGACGATTCGACTTTCCTCGCCCAGGGCGGTGACTCCTTCCACGCCGTCCTCGTCGTCGAACGCGTCGAGGAACTCTGGGGTATCGAGGCCGACTTCACCGCCGTACTCCAGTCGACCCCCGCCGAATTGGCGGCGGTGCTGGGCGCGGCGCCACGTCTGTCATGACCGGCCCGCACCTCTCGGTCGCCGTCGGCCCGGGGCGTCCCGTCCCGGCCGGCGCCACCGCCCACGAGGCGGTGCTGCGGCAGGCCGCCCGGTCCCCGCGGGCCACCGCGCTGCGCGGACCGGGCGGTACCCGCCTGACCTACGCCGAACTGGCCGGGCGGGCCCGCGCGGTACGGGACCTGCTCGTGGACGCGGGTGTCCCGCCCCGCGGCTTCGTGCCGGTGGCCGCCACGGCGGGCGGGGAGTTCGCCGTCGCCGCGCTCGGCGTACTGCTGGCCGGCGCCGCCTACGCCGCGGTGGACCCGGCCTGGCCCGCGCGGCGGCTGCACGGCGTGTTCGAGGACCTCGGCGCACGCGTCGTCCTGGACGCGACCGGCGACGCGGCGGCCGTGCCCGCCGGGCGGTTCCCGGCCGGAGTACGGATCCTGCGGCTGCCCGAGTCCAACCGCCCGGCCCCCCACGGGGCGGGTGAGCGGGCGGACGTCGGTGCCGACGATCCCGCGTGTGTCTTCTTCACCTCCGGCTCGACCGGACGCCCCAAGGGCGTGATCGTGCCGCACCGGGCCTTCGTCCGCACCTTCGTCGACGGCGGATACGCCGCGTTCGGGCCCGGCACCGTCATGCCGCTGCTGGCCGCGCCGTACTGGGACGCGGGCGCGCTGGAGGTCTTCGGTCCGCTGATGAACGGGGGGACCTGTGTGACCCCCGACGAGCCGCTGCTCACCCCGGACGGACTGCGCGCCCTCGTCGCCGGGCACGGGGTGGACACGCTGTGGCTCACCAGCTCCCTCGTCAACCTCATCGTCGACGAGGACCCCGGCGCGTTCACCGGCGTACGGCATCTGATGTGCGGCGGCGAGCGGTTGTCCCCGGCGCACATCGCGGTCCTCCTCGAACGGCACCCCGGCCTGCGCGTCACCAACGGCTACGGACCGGTCGAGTCGATGGTCTTCGTCAGCACGCACGACGTCCGGCCCGCCGACACCGCGGCGCCGTACGGCATTCCGGTGGGCCGTCCGGTCCGGGGCACCGTGCTGGCCGTCCTCGACCCCGGCACCCGGCGCCCCGTGGCCCCCGGCGCCGAGGGCGAGCTGTGGGTCGCTGGCGACGGACTCGCCCTCGGCTATGTGAACCGGCCCGAGGAGAACACCCGCCGTTTCTCCCGCGTCAGCCTCCCCGGACACGGCACGCTGCGCGCGTACGCCACCGGTGACCGGGTCCGCATGGACGACGCGGGCCGGCTGAACTTCGTGGGCCGGGCCGACCGGCAGTTCAAGATCCGCGGGTACCGGGTGGAGCCCGGCGAGGTGGAGCGGCGTGTCGCCGGCTTCCCCGGTGTCCGTCAGGCCTTCCTCGTCCCGCTGCGCGACGAGCACGCCACGGTCACGGGCACGGTGTGCGCGTACGCGAGCGAGGACGCCGCACCCCTGCCGGAGGCCGCGCTCCGCCGCGCCGCCGCCGACCACCTCCCGGCCCACCTCCACCCCGACCGCTACCTCCACCTGCACCCCGTCCCCCTGGGCCCCACCGGCAAGGCGGACCTGCGGGCGGTGGAGGGGTGGGTGCGGCAGCGAGTGGCGGAGGCGGCGGGCGGCCGGGCTCCGGTGGGTGGATCCGCGGCTGTGCCCGACTCCGCGTCTGCGGGGGGTTCGGCTCCTGCAGCCGCTCCTGTCGCTGCCGTGGTCTCGGGGCCCGTTCCCGTCAGCCCTGCGCTGCACCAGACGCGGGACATACTCTCCGCGCCCCACCTGGAGCCGGACGCGGATCTGTTGGACGTCGGGGCCAGTTCCCTGCATGTACTGCGGATCGCCGCTCGGTTGTCGCGGTTGTTCGGGGTGTCGTTGTCGGCCCGGGACGTGTACGAGCACCCGAGGGTGAGCGAGTTGGAGGTGCTGGCCGCGCGGCGCCGGGGCGGCGGGCACGGCGGCGACGGCGGTACCGGTGACGGCGGCACCGGTGACGGTGGGACCGCGTCCTTCGAACTCTCCCCCGGTGAACGGCGTTTCTGGCTCGCCTCACGGCTCGCGCCCGGTGCGCCCGGTCATGTCGCCGTCAGCCGGATCGCGGTCAGCGGCACGCTGGACCCGGAGCGGCTGGGCCGCGCCCTCACGGCGGTGGTCGGCGCGCATCCGGCGCTGCGGACCACGTTCCCCCGGCAGGCGGGCCGGCCGCACCGGCGCGTGGCCGGCCGCCCGGTGCCGCCTGAGCTGCTGATCCGTACGGAGACGGAGGCCGCGGCCGGCGAGCACACCGTCACCCAGGAGCTCGCGGCGCTCGTCCAGGACGTCGAGCACGGGCCGCTGCTGGCCGCCGCCGTCCTGGCCGCGGGCCCGGGACGGCAGCTGCTGCTGCTCGCCGTGCACCACATCGTCTACGACGCCCGGTCCGAGGAGATCCTGGTCGCGGACCTCGCCGCCGCCTACGCGGGCCGCACTCCGCCCGCCGCACCCGCACCGCCCGCCGGGCTCCCGCGCCCCGGCGCCGCCGAGGCACAGGAGTTCTGGCGCGGCCGGCTCGCCGGACTGACCGCGCCCGAGTGGCCGGGCGGCGCGGCGCTCGGGCCGCGGGAGCTGTGGACCCGGCCCCTCGTCACGCACCGGTTCGCGCTCGGCGCCGAAACCACCGCCCGGCTGCGGGAGTTCGCCGCCCGCGACCGCCAGCCGGTGCTGGTCCCGCTGCTCGCGGCCTGGTGGCGGGCGCTGGCCGAGGTCACCGGGCAGCGCGACCTCGCCGTCGGCACGATCGTCGAGGACCGCGCGGACGCGCATGAGCGCACCGTCGGCTACTTCGCCAACGGCCTGCCCGTACGGATCGCCGCCGACCCGGCCCTGGACGCCACCGCCCTGCTGGCGCTGGTCCGCGACCGGCTGCTGGAGGTGTTCGCGCACACCGCGCTCGGCACCGACGAGATCGCCGCGCTCGCCCCCCGCCCGCCCGGCGGCCGCGCCCCGCTCTACCAGACCCTGCTGGTGCTGCAACGGCCGTCCGCCCCGGCCGAGTCCGACGGCCTGCGGTTCGCCCCGCTGGCCGCGCCCGCCCTCGGCCCCCAGGCCGAACTGGCCTGCGAACTCTGGGACGAGGGGCCGTCCGTCACCGGTGCCGTCACCGCCCCCGAGGGCCTGCTGGACCCGGCCGTGCTCGCCGGGATCACCGACCTGTTCACGACCGCCCTGGCCGACCTCACCCGGTCCCGGCGGCCCGCTGTGCCCCGTACACCCGTCGCCTCCGCACGCCCGAACCCCCGCGTACCCGAGGACCACACATGACCGACCATGCCGCCGTCCCGCTGTCCTGGACCCAGGAGCGGATCTGGTTCGAGGAGCAACTGCGCCCCGGCGACACCGCCTACCACATGCCGGTGACCCTGCGGGTGCGCGGCCCGCTGGACCTCGCCGCGCTCCAGCGCGCCGTCGACGCCCTGGTGGCCCGGCACGACGCGCTGCGCACCGTCTTCGACACGGCCGACGGGGAGCCGCGCCAGCGGGTGCGGGCCGCGGCGGCCGCGACGGCCGTCACCATCGGCACGCGGGACACGCGCACTTTCGCGGACCCGGAGGAGGCGGCGCACACCGCCGTACGACGGGCCGCGCGCGAGCCGTTCGACCTGGCCCGCGGACCGCTGCTGCGCGTCCTGGCCGTGCGGTACGCCGACGACGCGCACCTGCTCCTGGTGTCGGCTCATCACCTGATCGCGGACGGCCGGTCGTTCGCCGTCCTGTTCACCGAGCTGTCCCGGCTGTACGCCGACCCCGGCGCCGCCCTGAAGCCGCCGCGCCGCGGTTTCGCCGAGACCGTGCGCGCCGAGCGCGAGCAGCTCGGCGAGGCCGGCGCGGACGAGCTGGTGGCGTGGTGGCGCCGGCACCTGGACGGAGTGCCCCGGGTGCTCGACCTGCCCGCCGACCGCCCGCGCCCCGCCGTACGCGGCCACCGCGGCGCGAGCCGCCGGCTGGAGCTGGACGCGACCGCCGGGCAGGCGGTGCGCGAGCTGGCCCGCGCCCACGAGGCGACCCCCTTCATGGCCCTGCTCGCGGCGTTCGGCGTGGTGCTCGCCCGGCAGACCGGCCAGGAGCGGATGGTCGTCGGCACTCCGGCGTCCACGCGCGGTCCGGGCGCCCGTGACCTGGTCGGCTGCTTCCTCAACACGCTGCCCCTGAAGGTGGACGCGGCCGGTGACCCGGCGTTCGCCGACCTGCTCGGCCGGGTCCGCGACGACGCCCTCGCCGCCTTCGGCCGCCAGCGGGTGCCGTTCGGCCGGCTGGTCGCCGACCTCGCCCCGGAGCGCGACCTGTCCCGGGGCCGGCTCGTCCAGGTCTTCTTCAACATGCTGCCGCCCGCCGTCACCCCCGAGCTTCCCGGCTGCACGGTGGAGCAGCTGCCGTTCGGGGACATCGACAACAAGTTCGACCTCACGCTGTACGCCGCCGCGCGTCCCGACGGCGGCTACACGCTGGAGGCCGTCCATGACGCCGGGCTGTACGACGGTGTGCGCGTCGACGAGCTGCTGCGCCAGCTGCGCGCGGTGCTGGCCCAGGCCGCCGCCGAACCCGCCCGCACGGTGAGCGGCTTCGACCTGGCCACGGTCCGCTCCGCCGCCCTGCAGCCCGACCCCTTCGCAGTACTGGAGCCCGGCACGCCCGAGCCGCTCGCCGCCCGGCTGACCCGGCACGCCGCGACCGCCCCGGACGCGCCCGCGCTCGTCGCCGGCGACCGGGTCTGGACGTACGCCGAGGTCGAGCGCACCACCGACCGTCTCGCCCGGCTGCTGCACGCGCGGGGCATCCGGCCCGGCGACGTGCTCGCCCTGCACGCCGCGCGCCATCCGGCCGTCGTCCTCGGCATCCTGGCCGCGGTCAAGGCGGGCGCGGTCTTCTCGGTACTGGACGCACACCACCCCGACGACGCCCTGCGGGCCCGGGCCGAGACCCTCGCGCCCCGCGCCTGGATCGGCTGCGCGCCCGGGGTGCCGCTGCCCGGCTTCGTCACCGGCCCGGTCCTGCGCATCGAGCCCGGCGAGGCGCTGGACCGGGCCCTGGCCGGCCTGCCGGACGGCGCCCCGGTCCCCGCGCCCGGCCCCGACGACGACGCCTACATCGCGTTCACCTCCGGCACCACCGGCCGGCCCCGCCAGGTCATCGGCACCCACCGGCCGCTCACGCACTTCCTCGACTGGTACACGCGCGCCTTCGCCCTCGGTCCCGGAGACCGGTTCGCCACGCTGTCCGGGCTCGGGCACGACCCGTTCCTGCGGGACGTCCTCGCCCCGCTGTGGGCGGGCGGCGCCGCGGTCTTCCCCGACGCCGACGTACGGGACACCGCCGCCCTCGCCGCCTGGCTCGCCGAGGCCGCGCCGACCGTCGCCCACCTCACCCCGGCCCTGGCGCGGGCACTCGCCGACCAGGCGGACACGGCCGCGGACGCCGGGGCCGCAGCCTGGCCCGCGCTGCGGCTGGTGGGCTTCGGCGGCGACACCCTGACCGGCCGCACCCTACGCGCCTGGGCCCGCCACGCACCCGGCGCCGACCTGCTGAACCTGTACGGCGCCACGGAAACCCCGCAGGCGGTGTCGGTCCACCTCGCCCACCGCGCGGGCACCCCCACCGACACGATCCCGCCGGGACCGGTGCCGCTCGGTCCGGGCATCGAGGGCGTACAACTCCTCGTCCTCACGGGCGACCGCCCGTCCGGCGTCGGCGAGCTCGGCGAACTCGTCGTGCGCACGCCGTACCTGGCGCGGTACGGCGACGGGGCCGGGATCGGCGCCTGGGTCGGCACCGGCGCCGCAGCCGAAGACGGCGCTGAGGCCGGGGGCGTCGCCGAGGTCGGCATCGGGGTCGGGCACGTCGGCGCCGGCACGGGTGCGGGGACCGGCACCAGCCCCGCCACCGCCACCGGCACCAGCCCCGGCACCGGCACCAGCCCCGGCACCGGCATCAGCCCCGCCACCGGCACCAGCCCCGGCACCGGCATCAGCCCCGCCACCGGCATCAGCCCCGCCACCGGCACCAGCCCCGGCACCGGCACCAGCCCCGCCACCGCCACCGGCATCAGCCCCGGCACCGGCATCAGCCCCGGCACCGGCACCAGCCCCGGCACCGGCATCAGCCCCGGCACCGGCATCAGCCCCGGCACCCGCCCCCGCCCCCGCGCCGGTTACCTCGCCGATCCGTTCTCCGGCCGGCTCCGTGACCGCGTCTACCGCACCGGTGACCTCGCCCGGCTGCGGCCCGACGGACTCGTGGATCACCTCGGCCGTGCCGATCAGCAGGTCAAGATCCGCGGCTTCCGTGTGGAGCCGGCCGAGGTGGAGGCCGCGCTCGACGCGTTGCCGGGGGTGCGGCAGAGCGCCGTCCTGGCCGTGCCGGACGGGTACGAGGACGGCGACCTGCGGCTCGTGGCCTTCCTGGCCGCCGGCGGCGAGGCTCCCCCGCTCGCCGAGGTGCGCGCCGCGCTGGCCCGGCGGCTGCCGGACCACCTGGTGCCCGCCGCGTACGTCGTCCTGGACGCCCTGCCGCTCACCGCCAACCGGAAGGTCGACCGGACGGCGCTGCGCGCCCTGGAGCACCGGGCCGAGGCCGCCACCGGTGGCTACGTCGCCCCCCGCGGGCCGGTCGAGGAGCGGCTGGCGGAGCAGTGGCGGGCCCTGCTGCGCCGCGAACGCGTGGGCGCCACCGACGATTTCTTCGCCCTCGGCGGCCACTCGCTGCTCCTGACCCGCCTGCTGGCCCGCATCCACCGCGAGTTCCCCGCCGGGGCCACCCGGCACCTCACCCTCCAGGACCTGTTCACCCACCCGACGATCACCGCGCTGGCCGGTCTCCTGGGGGAGACGGGACTTCCGGGGGAGACGGGACTTCCGGAGGTGCCGGACGGCCTCCCTCGCACCGACCCCGCCGAGCCCGCGCCCCTGGCCTGGACGCAGGAGCGGTTGTGGGTGGAGGAGCAGCTGCGGCCGGGGGACGTGGTCTACAACATGCCTGTCGTGCTGCGGCTGTCCGGTCCGCTGGAGGCCGACGCGTTGCAGCGGGCCGTGGACACGGTCGTGGCGCGGCACGCCGTGCTGCGTACCGTGTTCGAGGCCGGCCCCGACGGCACCCCGCGCCAGCGCGCCGTCCCCGGGGGCCGGGTGCTCGTGGAGGTCACCGACCTGTCGGACCGGCCGGACCCGCGGGGCGCCGCCGTCGCCGCCGCGATGGACAGCGTGCGGGAGCCGTTCGACCTGGCGCGCGGTCCGCTGCTGCGCGTGGCCCTGCTGCGGATCGGCGATCAGGAGCACGTGCTGGCACTGACGGTGCATCACATCGTCTTCGACGGATGGTCGTTCGGGGTGCTGCTGCGTGAGCTGTCGGCGGCGTACGCGGGCCGGGAGGGTGAACTGTCCGTCCCCGCCCTTCAGTTCGCCGACGTGGCCCGCTGGGAGCGGGCCGGTCTCGACGGGCCCGTGCTCGACGGGCTGGTCGAGTGGTGGCGGGAGCATCTCGACGGCGCGCCCCGGGTGCTGGAGCTGGCCACCGACCGGCCGCGGCCCGCCGTGCGCGGTCACCGGGGTGCGCGCCGCCGGCTGACCGTGGACGCCGCCACCTCCGCCGCCCTGCGCGAGCTGTCCCGCACCCAGGGCGCGACACTGTTCATGACGCTGCTGTCGGCCTACGCCGTCGTGCTGTCCCGCTGGAGCGGCCAGGAACGGCTGCTGGTCGGCACGCCCGTCGCCAACCGGCCGCGCGCCGAGTTCGAGGACCTGCCCGGCTGCTTCCTCAACACCCTGCCGCTCCGCGTCGATCTGCACGGCGACCCGGCCTTCGGCGAACTGCTCGGCCGGGTCCGCGACAGCGCCCTGGCGGCGTTCGCCCACGAGCGCGTCCCCTTCGGCCGGCTGGTGACCGAGCTGGCGCCGGAGCGTGATCTGTCGCGCGGCCCGCTGGTGCAGGTGCTGTTCGCGCTCCAGAACGTCGACCTCGGCACGCTCGACGTGCCGGGCGTCACAGCCGAGTTCGTGGACGTGTCCGCCGCCAACAGCCAGTTCGACCTGAACCTGCGGATGATCGACACCGGGCGGGAGCTGATCGGCTGGCTGGACTACGACACGGAGCTGTTCGACGCGGCCACCGTCGAGCGGTTCACCGAGCACTTCACCAACGTGCTGACCGCCGTGTGCGCCGATCCGTCCGCCGTCGTCCCCCTGATCGACCCGCTCGCCGCCGCCGAGCGCGCACAGCTCCTCGACGGCTGGAACGACACCGGCGTCGACTGGCCCGCGGGCGACACCCTGACCGGACTGCTGGCCGAGGCCGCCGCCCGGCACGCCGACGCCGTCGCCGTCCGCTTCGCGGGCCGGGAGCTGACGTACGCCGAACTGCACCGCAGGGCCGGAGCGCTCGCGCACCGCCTGCGCGGGCTCGGCGTCGGCCCCGACACCGTGGTCGGTGTCCACCTGGACCGCTCCCCGGAGCTGATGGTGGCCCTGCTCGCGGTGCTGAAGGCGGGCGGCGCCTATCTGCCGCTGGACACCGGGTACCCGCACGAGCGGCTGGCGTTCATGCTCGCCGACGCCCGGGTGCCGGTGCTGCTCACGCACCCCGGCCGGGGCGCGGCGCTCGCCGCCGAGGGGGTCACCGTCGTCGCCGTCGACGAGCACGCCGGGGACGGCTTCCCCGGTACCGGGCCCGAACCGGTCGCCGGCCCGGACCACCTGGCGTACGTCATCTACACCTCCGGCTCCACCGGCCGCCCCAAGGGCGTGCAGGTGCCGCACCGGGGCATCGTCAACCGGCTGCGCTGGATGCAGGACGCGTACGGACTGACCGGCGCCGACACCGTGCTGCAGAAGACGCCGGTCTCCTTCGACGTGTCGGTCTGGGAGCTGTTCTGGCCGCTGCTGACCGGCGCCCGGCTGGTCCTGGCCGCCCCCGGCGGCCACCGCGACCCCGCGCACCTCGCCGCACTGGTGAGGGACGAGCGGGTCACCGTCTGCCACTTCGTGCCGCCCATGCTGGACACGTTCCTGGGCGCGGTCCGGGCCGCCGACTGCGGCAGCCTGCGGCTGGTGGTGTGCAGCGGCGAGGCGCTCCCCGCGGACCTGGCCCGCCGCTTCCACCGGGCGCTGCCCCAGGCGGCCCTGGAGAACCTGTACGGCCCCACCGAGGCGTCCGTCGACGTGACCCGCTGGACCTCCCGCCCCGACTGGACCGGTGCGACGGTTCCCCTCGGCGCCCCCATCGCCAACACCCGCGCCTATGTCCTCGACGCCCGCCTGCGGCCCGTCCCCGTCGGTGTCCCCGGCGAGCTGTTCCTGGGCGGGGTCCAGCTGGCCCGCGGCTACGGCGGCCGGCCCGCCCTGACCGCCGACCGGTTCGTCCCCGACCCGTTCGGGCCGCCCGGGGCCCGGCTGTACCGCACCGGCGACGTGGCCCGCTGGAGTGCCGAGGGCCGGCTGGAGTACCTGGGCCGCTCCGACCACCAGGTCAAGGTCCGCGGCTTCCGCATCGAACTCGGCGAGATCGAGGCGGCCCTGCTCGCCCTGGACGGGGTGGGCCAGGCGGTGGCCGTGGTCCGCGAGGACCGTCCGGGCGACCGGCGGATCGTGGCCTACCTGACCGGGGCCACCGTGCCGGCCGTCCCGGAGCTGCGCGCGGTCCTCGGCGAGCGGCTGCCCGAGCACATGGTGCCCAGCGCCTTCGTGGTGCTCGACGCGCTGCCGCTCAGCCCCAACGGCAAGGTCGACCGGGGGGCCCTGCCCGCGCCGGACCGCTCCGCGGGGACCGCGGTCGCCCATGTGGCCCCGCGCACACCCGAGGAGGAGCTGCTGGCCGGGCTGTGGCGGCGGGTCGTCGGAGTGGACCGGGTGGGAGCACACGACGACTTCTTCGACATCGGCGGCGATTCGATGCACGCCGTGCGGGTCGTGGGCCTGGCCCGCGAGGCCGGGTACGAGATCCCGCTCCAGCAGCTGTTCGCGAGCAGGACCGTGGCGGCCCTCGCCCAGTGGCTGACCACCCGCGCCGACAGCGGCCCGGCCCGCCGGGAACTCCCCGCCTTCGGCCTGCTGTCCGCGCAGGACCTCGCCCGCCTCACGTCCTGACCCCGGATCCCGCCCCCAGACGCTCCCCAGACGCACCCCGGAAGGAACCCCGTGCCGTCCCACGACGACATCATCGACGCCTATCCGCTGACCCTGCTCCAGTCCGGCATGCTGTTCCACAGCCACGCCGACGCGGACACCCCCACCTACCACGACATCTCCGCCGTCCGGCTGTCCGGCCGCTTCGACGAGACCGCCCTGCGGGCCACCCTCGCCGGGGTGATCGAGCGCTCCGACATCCTGCGCAGCTCCTTCGACCTCACCCGCTTCAGCACGCCGGTGCAGCTGGTGCACGCCGCCGTGGACACCCCGCTGACCGTCGAGGACCTGCGCGGCCTGGACGCGGCCGAGCAGGAGCGGCGGGTGGCCGCGTGGACCGAGCGGGAGAAGGCGACGCCGTTCGTCCTCACCCGGGCCCCGCTGCTCACCCTGCACGTGCACGTCTTCGCCGACGACGACTTCCGGCTCAACCTGAGCTTCCACCACGCGATCCTGGACGGCTGGAGCCTGTCCCTGGTGACCAACCAGCTGATCACCGGCTACGACGCCCGGCTCGCCGGCCGCCCCGATCCGGCGACCGCCCCCGTCACCCGGTTCCGTGACTACCTGGCGCTGGAGCAGGAGGCCCTGGCCAGCGAGGAGTCCCGCGCCTACTGGTCCGGCCTGCTGCAGGACACCGACTTCAGCGGCCTGCCCCGGCGCGCGGACGCCGCGCTCAGCGCTGTACGCGAGGCCCGGGTGCACGACGTACCGCTGCCCGAGGGCCTCGGGGAGAAGCTGCGCGCGGTGGCCGCCGAGGCGCGGGTGCCGGTGAAGGCGGTGATGTTCGCCGCGCACGCCCGCGTGCTGTCGCTGCTGTCCGGCCGGAGCCGGGTCGTCACCGGACTGGTCGCGGGCGGCCGGCCGGAGACCGCCGACGGCGACCAGGTCGTCGGCCTGTTCCTGAACACCCTTCCGCTCGTCGTGGACGTCACCGGGACCACCTGGACCGAGCTGGCCCGCCGTATCCACGCGGCCGAGAGCGGCGCCCTGCCGCACCGCCGCTACCCGATGGCCCAGATGCTCCGCGACCTGCGCCGGCCGGGCTTCTTCGAGACGGTCGTGGACCACCGCAGCTTCCGCGGCTACGACATGGAATTGGAGCAACTGGCCGTCACCGGCGGCGAGTTCTTCGAGCAGACGAACTTCCCGTTCACCGCCAACTTCGGCACCGACCCGGTCACCGGCCAGGTCCGGCTGCGCCTCAACTACGACGCCGCCGAGTTCACCGACGCCTGGATCGCCGGCGTCGGCGGCCACTACGCCGACGCCATCGACGCCCTCGTCACCGACCCGCACGCGGCCGTGCACGCCACCGTGCTGCTCGCCCGCGCCGACCTCGACCGGCTGTTCACCGAGTGGAACGACACCGCGGCCGGCTGGGACCTCGATCGCACCCTGCCCGAGCTGCTCGCCGAGCGAGCCGCCAAGCACCCCGACCGGATCGCCGTACGCTTCGGCGACACCGCCCTGACCTACGGCGAGTTCAACGCCTGGGCCAACCGGCTCGCCCACGAGCTGCGCGCTCGCGGCGTCGGCCCCGACACCCTGGTCGGCGTCCACCTGGAGCGCTCGGCCGAGCTGATCGTCGCCCTGGTCGCGGTGCTGAAGGCGGGCGGCGCCTATGTGCCGCTGGACCCCGGATATCCGCGTGAACGCCTCGCGTACATGCTCGACGACGCCCGCGTCCCGGTCCTGCTGACCGGACCGGGGCTCGCCGTGCCCGCCGTCCCCGAGGGCACCGCCGTGATCGAGGTGGACCGCTCGGCCGCGGCCGGCCGGCCCGGCACCGACCCGCTGCCGCAGGCCGGGCCCGAGCACCTGGCGTACGTCATCTACACGTCGGGTTCCACCGGCCGCCCCAAGGGCGTGCAGATCCCGCACCGCGCGCTGCTCAACCTGCTGTTCTCCTTCGGCCGCGACCTCCGGCTCACCGAGGAGGACCGGCTGCTGGCCGTCACCTCCCTCTCCTTCGACATCGCCGCCCTGGAGGTGTACCTGCCGCTGCTCACCGGCGCCGAGCTGATCGTCGCCCCGGACATCGCCGTGGACGGCCCCCGGCTGCGGGCGGCGGTGGAGAGCTCCGGCGCGACCGTCGTGCAGGCCACCCCGTCCAGCTGGCGGCTGCTGATCGAGGCCGGCCTGACGGGCGACGAGCGGCTGCGGGTGATCTCCGGCGGCGAGGCGCTGCCCGAGGACCTCGCCCAGGAGCTGACCGCCCGCTTCCCGGTGGTGTGGAACGCCTACGGCCCCACCGAGACCACCATCTGGTCCTGCCTGGACCAGGTGCGCCCCGGAGAGCCCGTCACGCTCGGCCGGCCGATCGCGGGCACCCGGGTCTACGTCCTCGACGAGTCGTTCGCCCCGGTCCCCGAAGGCGTGCCCGGCGACCTCTACATCGCCGGTGACGGCCTGGCCCGGGGCTACTCCCGGCGCGGCGACCTGACCGCCGACCGCTTCGTGCCCGACCCGTACGCCGGCGCGGTGGCCGAGGGCGCCCGGATGTACCGCACCGGCGATGTGGCGCGGTGGCTGCCCGACGGGCGGCTGGAGTTCCTGGGCCGCTCCGACCACCAGGTCAAGGTGCGCGGCTTCCGCATCGAACTCGGCGAGATCGAGAACGTGCTGGCCCGGCACCCCGCCGTCGGCCGGGTCGTCGTCATGGCCCGCCGGGACCAGCCGGGCGACGCCCGCCTGGCCGCCTACCTCACCCCCGAGGGCCCCGCCGCGCCCACCGCGGCCGAACTGCGCGAGCTGGCCGGCGCCGCGCTGCCCGAGTACATGGTGCCCAGCGCGTTCGTCGTCCTCGACGCCTTCCCGCTCACCCCCAACGGCAAGGTGGACCGGCTGGCGCTGCCCGCGCCCGGCCGCGAGGAGACCACCGCCGGCGCCTTCGTCGCGCCCCGCACCCCGACCGAGGAGGCCATCGCCGCGATCTGGCGGGACGTCCTCGGTGTGGAGCGGGTCGGCGTCACCGACGCCTTCCTCGACCTCGGCGGCAACTCCATCTCCGCGCTGCGGGTCGTCATGCGGCTGCCGGACATCACCGACGCCGAGGTGCCGGTGGCCGCGCTGTTCGAGGGCGGCACGATCGAGAAGCTCGCCGCGATCGTCACCGGCGAGCGGCAGCAGGCCGCCTCCACGCTGGTGCCGCTGCGCTCGACCGGCACCAAGGCGCCGTTCTTCCTGGTCCACCCGCTGGGCGGCAGCGTCTTCTGCTACTCCGAACTCGTCGGCGTCCTCGACCCCGACCGCCCGCTGTACGCGTTCCAGGCCCCGGAGTACGCCGGTCCCGACGTGCCCCGCCCGGACAGCGTCGAGGAGATCGCCGCCCTGTATCTGTCCGAGGTGCGCGCGATCCAGCCCGAGGGGCCGTACTTCCTGGGCGGCTGGTGCATGGGCGGCATGGTCTCCTACGAGATGGCCCGGCAGCTGGAGGCCGCCGACGAGGAGATCGGCATGTTGACGATCATCAGCGCCAGCATCGACGACCCGGTCCCGCCGCGCTACGCCACCAGCGAGTCCGCCGCCATCCTCGGCGCGTTCGCCGGCCGGCTCGACGTCACCGAGGCCGAACTGGAGGCCCTCGACCCCGAGGCCCGCCTCGCCCATGTCGTCAAGCTCACCCAGGGCACCGGCGACGAACGCGCCGACGCCCGCTCCGTGGACGACCTGCGCCGCCTGGTCCAGCTGTACACCCGGCACGCCCGCGCCCTGCTCACCTACCGCGACACCCCGCGCGAGCCGCTGCGCGGTGACGCGGTGCTGATCCGGGCCGAGACCGAGCTGTTCGACGGCTGGCACATGGGCTGGCAGCCGCGCGTCGGCGGCACGCTGCTGATCGACGAGTCGCCCGGCGACCACTTCAGCATGCTCGAACAGCCGAACGTCCCCGAGGTCGCGCGCCGCCTCGCGGACGCGGCCGCCGGCCGTCCGCACGGCGTCCCCGCCACGTCCTGAGCCCGATCAACTCCCCCTTACGTAGGAGCACTTCATGACGGACGCCACCACCGCAGCGGAGGCGGCGGCCCCGCCCACCCCCAGCGTCTGGCGCAACGCCGACTTCACCCGGCTGTGGACCGGGCAGACCGCCTCGCTGTTCGCCGCCCAGGTCAGCGAACTCGCCCTGCCCCTGGTCGCGGTGCTGGCCCTGGCCGCCAGTTCCGCGCAGGTCGGTCTGCTCACCTCGGTGGTCAAACTGCCGTATCTGCTGGTCTCGTTGTTCGCGGGTGTGCTCGTGGACCGGGCCCGGCGCAAGAACATCCTCATCGCCACCGACCTCGGCCGCGCGCTCGTGCTGTCCGTCGTGCCCGTCCTGTACTGGACGGACCGGCTCGGCATCAGCTGGCTGTACGTCCTCGGTTTCCTCGCCGGCTGCGGCAGCGTGCTGTTCGACGTGGCCGGGCAGGCCTATCTGCCCCGGCTGGTGGAGCGCGAGCAGCTCACCCGCGGCAACTCGGCACTGGGCGCCAGCCAGTCCGCGGCCACCATCGGCGGCCCGGCGCTCGGCGGTGTGCTCGTGCAGTGGCTGACCGCGCCCGTCGCGGTACTGGCGGGGGCGCTGTCCTACCTGGTGTCCGCGCTGACCGTCGCCACCATCCGGCACCAGGAGGACAGGGCGGAGCAGTCCGAGCGGGTCACCCCCGCCGGGACGCTGCGCGAGGTGTGGGCGGGCCTGAAGTTCGTCTTCGGCAACGAGCCGCTGCGCGCCATGACCGTCATGGCCTCCATCTTCAATCTGTCGTTCACCGCGCTGGAGGTCGCCTTCGTCCAGTTCATGCCGCGCACCCTGGGCCTGAGCGCGGGCGAGATCGGCCTGGTGATGGCCGCGCTCGGCCCCGGCTTCCTGGTCGGCGCGGCCTTCGCCGGCCGGCTGCCGCAGCGGTTCGGCTACGGCCGCACGATGCTCGTCACCGCCTCGATCGCCAACCTGGTCATGCTCGGCATCTCCACCGTGCACGGCTCCGGATTCCTGGCCGTCGGCACCCTGATGCTGATCAACTTCCTGTTCGCGTCGTTCGGCGTCGCCAACAACGTCACCGTGCTCAGCATCCGGCAGACCCTCACCCCCGACTCGCTCCAGGGCCGGGTCGCGGCCACCAACCGCTTCGTCGCCATGGGCATCGCCCCGGTCGGCGCCCTCGCCGGCGGTCTGCTGGGCGGTGCCTTCGGGCTGCGCGCCACGGTCCTGATCACCGCGATCGGCCTGTCCTCGGCGCTGGTCCCGCTCGCCCTGTCCTCGCTGGCGCGGATCCGGTTCGACCTGCCCGCCCAGATCCCCCTGACCACCCCTGTGACCAAGGAAGAAGCCTGATGCCCGAGTCGTACGACACCCCCGAGACCGCCGTACCCGCCGAGCCCCGCCACCTCGTCGTCGTCAACCACGAGGAGCAGTACTCGGTGTGGCCCGCGCTGCTGCCCGTGCCCGACGGCTGGCGCGCCGAAGGCTTCGAGGGCACGCGTGCCGAGGCCCTCGCGCACATCGAGACCGTCTGGACCGACCTGCGCCCGCTCAGCCTGCGCTGACCGGCACCGACCCGCCCGAGAGGCCCTGCGATGGACTTCAGTCTCTTCTACTTCGCCGACGGCAGTGTCGCCGACGGCGCCGGCGACAGCGGCGGCGGCCGCTACGACCTGCTGCTCGAAGGCGCCAAGTACGCCGACACGCACGGCTTTTCGGCCGTGTGGACGCCCGAGCGGCACTTCCACCCCTTCGGCGGGCTCTACCCGAACCCGTCCGTGACCGGTGCGGCCGTCGCCGCCGTCACCGAGCGGGTCGCCGTCCGCGCGGGCAGCGTGGTCGCCCCGCTGCACCACCCGCTGCGCATCGCCGAGGAGTGGTCGGTCGTCGACAACCTCTCCGGCGGCCGGGCCGGGCTGTCCCTGGCCTCCGGCTGGAACGCGGTCGACTTCGCGCTGCGCCCGGAGGGCTACGCGGGCCGCAAGACCGCCGTCATCGAGGCCGTGGAGCAGGTGCGCGCCCTGTGGCGGGGCGAGCCGCTGGCCGTCACGGACGGCGCGGGCAACCCGGCCGAGGTGCGGGTCTTCCCGCCGCCCGTCCAGCGCGAGCTGCCCGTCTGGGTGACCAGTGCGGGCGGCCCGGAGACGTTCCGTGCGGCCGGTGCGGCGGGCGCCGGGGTGCTCACCCATCTCCTCGGCCAGGACTTCGACCAGCTCGCCGAGAAGATCGCCCTGTACCGCAAGGCGCTCGCCGAACGCCCCGATCACGACGGCCGGCCCGGTCAGGTGGCCCTGATGCTGCACACCTACCTCGGCGAGGACCCGGAGCAGGTGAAGGAGACGGTCCGTGAGCCGTTCACCGCGTACCTGAAGAGCTCCTTCGGGCTCATCGCCCGCTCGGCCGGCAGCATCTTCTCCGGCTTCGACCCCGACCAGCTGCGCGAGTCCGACATCGACTTCCTGGTACGGCGCTCCTTCGACACCTACTACACCACCAGCGGCCTGTTCGGGACGGTGGAGCAGGCGGCGGCGGTCGTGGAGCGGGCGCGGGCCGCGGGCGTCGACGAACTGGCCTGCCTGATCGACTTCGGGGTGGCCAAGGACGAGGTGCTGACGGGCCTGGAGCGCCTCGGCGCCCTGCGCGAGGCGTCCGCGTGACAGCGCCCGCCGGGGGCGCCCGCACCGCCCCCGGCCCTTCCCCCAGCCCCTCCCTCAGCCCTCCCCTCAATCCTTCCCCCAGCCCTTCCCCCAGCCCTTCCCTCAGCCCTTCCTCCAGCCCTTCCGGACCCCTCGGAGCACGACCATGAGCAAGGCATCCATCGCCTGGGACCCGCGGGACTCGCGGGGACCGGCCCGCCCGGTGCCGGGTGCGGTGCGCGGCGGCACGCTGCGCATCCTGCGCGACGCCGACCACGACCACCTGGACCCGCAGCGCATCCAGACCATCCAGGCGACCGCGCTCGGCCACCTCCTCTTCCGCACCCTGACGATGTTCGCCGAGGACGGCGAGGGCGGCTGGCGGCTGGTCGGCGACCTCGCCGAACACCCCGGCCGGGACGTCGACGGCGACGGCCGCACCTGGGAGTTCACCCTCAAACCCGGCCTGCGCTACGAGGACGGCCGCCCGATCGCCGCGGCGGACGTGGCCCACGGCATCGCCCGCTCCTTCGAGGAGAGCCTCGCGGGCGGCCCCCAGCACCTCCAGGACTGGCTGCGCGCGGCCGGCCCCTACGCGGGCCCCTTCACCGACGGCACCGACGAGGTGCCCGGCCTGGAGGTGCGGGACGCGCGCACCCTGGTGTTCCGCTTCCCTCAGCCGCGCCCCGACCTGCCGTTCGCCGCGGCCCTCGTGACCACCGTGCCGGTGCCGCGGGACGCCGACACCGGCGAGAGCTACGGCAAGGCGCCGCTCGCCTCCGGGCCGTACCGCATCGCCGAACACGTCCCCGGCGAGCGCCTCGTCCTGGAGCGCAACCCGCACTGGGACCCGGCCACCGACGCCGTACGGCACGACCACCCGGACCGCGTCGAGCTCGAACTGGGCGTCGACGCCGCCACCCAGAACCGGCGCGCCCACGCCGGCGAGGGCCCGGACGCCGTCGCCGTCGCCGAGAACAACGCTCCCGAGGAGGTCGCCGCACAGCTGCTGGCCGACCCGGCGCTCGGCCCCCGGCTGCGCCGCGACCGCACCCCGCTCGTCTGGTACCTGGCGATCAACACGGCCCGGGTGACGGACGTGGCGGTCCGCCGGGAGATCGCCCGCGCCCTGGACAAGGAGGCGGTCCTCGGCGCGATGGCGGGTGCCACGCAGGGCGAGATCACCCACAGCATCCTCTCGCCCGCGACCATCGGCCACCGCCCCTACCCGGACCCGCACGCGGGCGGCCCGCGCGGCCTGCCGGACAGCTGGGACGGCCGTACGCTGCGGCTGCTCAGCCGCGACGGCGCGTACTTCACCGCCGGCGCGGCCGAGGTGCGACGCTCCCTCGAAGCGGCCGGATTCGCCGTCGAGCTGGTGGAGATCGAGCGGCCCCGGCACAACGCGGCCGTCCTCACCCGCGGCCACGCGTACGACCTCTACCTGATGTGCCAGGCCGCCGACTGGCCCGGTGCCTCGACGCTGCTCACCGGCTTCGACGGACGCACCCTGCGCGCCACCGGGAACGCGAACTACACCTACCTCGACGACCCCGGCGTCAACGCCGAGATCGCCCGCGTCTCCGCCCTGCCCGCCGACCTCGCCGCGCCCGAATGGGCCGCGCTGGACGAGACCTTGACGACCTGTCATATCCCGCTGGTGCCGGTCTTCTCCTACGTCTACCTGGCGGTCCGCGGCCCACGGGTGGGCGGGGTGTTCACCTCGTCGTTCCTCGGCACGCCGGTGTACTACGACGCGTACGTGACGCCCGCGGCGCAGGGCGGCGGCCGTGGCTGAACCGCGCACGCTGTACGAGCGGTTCGCCGCGTCGGCCGGCACGCATCCCGGGCGGACCGCGCTGGAGACGGACGGCCGGGTCCTCGGCTACGCGCAGCTGCGCCGGCTCGCCGAGCACACCGCGGCCCGGGTGCTCGACGCGCTCGGCGGGCGGCGCCCGGAGCGCGTCGGCGTCCTCGCCGACCGGACCGTCGCCGCGTACGCCTCCTACCTGGCCGCCCAGCGGCTCGGCGCGGCCGCCGTACCGCTGGGCCCGCGGGTCGCGCCGGCCCGGCTCACCGCGATCGCGCGGGCGGCGGGACTGGACGCGGTGCTCGCCGAGCCGGACGCCGCCGGCGTGGCCGGATTCCCGTGCCCGGTCCTGCCGTTCACCGAACCGGAGCCTGCACCGGAGCCTGCACCGGGGCTCGCACCGGAGCCTGCACCGGGGCTCGCACCGGAGGGCCTCGCCGCCCTGCCGGCGTACGAGCCGCGCTCCGACGCGGTCGCGTACATCGTGTTCACCTCCGGCTCCACCGGCACCCCCAAGGGCGTCCCGGTGACGCAGCGCAACGCGGCGGCCGTACTGGACTACGCGGTCGACCGCTACGGCATCGGCCCCGAGGACCGTGTCTCGCAGACCTTCGACCTCACCTTCGACCCGACCGCCTGGGACATGTTCACCGCGTGGAGCACCGGCGCCGCCCTCGTCGTACCGGCCCGCGCCGAGCTGGTCCGCCCGGCCCGCTTCATCCGCGAGCGCCGGATCACCCACTGGTTCTCCGTCCCGTCGGTGATCACCTACGCCCGCAGGCTGCGCGACCTCGCCCCCGGCAGCATGCCCGAGCTGCGCTGGACCCTGTTCGGCGGCGAACCGCTCACCCTGGACCAGGCCGCGGCCTGGCAGGCGGCGGCACCCGGCAGCGTGCTGGAGAACCTCTACGGCCCCACCGAGGTCACCGTCTCCTGCACCCAGCACCGGCTGCCCGCCGACCCCGCCCACTGGCCCGCCACGGCCAACGGCACCGTGCCCATCGGCACGCCCTACCCGCATCTGGACGCCCTCGTCCTGGACGACGACGGCCGCCCGGCCGACGAGGGCGAGCTGTGCCTGCGCGGCCCGCAGCGCTTCCCCGGCTACCTCGACCCCGTCGAGAACGCGGGCCGGTTCCTCCGCTTCGACGGGCGGCGCGCCACCGTGCACGAGGGGCCCGGGGCGCCCGGCCCGGAGCTGTACTACCGCACCGGCGACCGGGTGCGGCGGGGCGCGGACGGCGCGCTGCTGCACCTGGGGCGGCTCGACCAGCAGGTGAAGATCAGCGGCCACCGCATCGAGCTGGGGGACGTCGAGGCGGCCCTGCGCTCGGTCGACGGGATCGCCGAGGCCGTGGTGAGCGTGCGCAGGGCCGAGGGCGCCGAGCCGGCCCTGGAAGCCGCCTACACCGGGGACGCCCAGGACGCCCTGACCCTGCGTGGCCAGCTGGCGCAGCGGCTGCCCGCGTACATGCTCCCGAGGTCCTTCACCCATTTCGACGCCTTCCCCCTCAACGCCAACCGCAAGATCGACCGAAGGGCGGTCGGCGCACTTCTGTCCGCCCAGGGATGACAGGCGGGTCGGGGCTTGCTTCCCCCCTCCCCGCATGGGGGAGGATGGCGGCATCCAATGAAGGGAAATTCACGGTGAGCATCGACCCGTCCTCGATTCCGAACTTCGGGGGCCAGCCCGAACCGCAGCCCCAGGGACCGGCGGGCCCCGTCCTTCCGGATCAGGACCTCGTGAAGCAGCTCCTCGACCAGATGGAGCTGAAGTACGTCGTCGACGAGGAGGGTGACCTCGCGGCTCCGTGGGAGCAGTTCCGCACGTACTTCATGTTCCGCGGGGAGGCCGACCAGGCGGTCTTCTCGGTGCGGACCTTCTACGACCGCCCCCACAAGATCGACGAGAAGGCGCAGCTGCTGGAGGCCGTCGACGACTGGAACCGCCGCACCCTGTGGCCCAAGGTCTACACCCACACCCACGAGGACGGCACCGTCCGCCTCATCGGCGAGGCCCAGATGCTGATCGGCACGGGCGTCGACATCAACCACTTCGTCTCCTCGACGGTCAGCTGGGTGCGGGCCGCGATCGAGTTCGACAAGTGGCTGCTGGAGCAGCTCGGCCTGGAGCAGGACCTCGACCAGGCGGACCCGGGCGACGAGCCCGAGGGCGACGAGCAGTAGCCCCTACAGGGGAGTGTGCGCGTAGACGACCAGGTACGCGCCGTAGAGATGGCTGAACCCGGCCAGGGTCGCGACCAGCATGGTCGTGTGCCAGGGCCGGGTTCGTGCCAGGCGGACCAGCAGCCGCGCGAGCGGCAGCAGCAGCGGGAACGCCGGCAGCAGGAACCGCGGCTTGCACTCGAAGAAGCCCGACCCGCCGAGCGCGATCAGCAGCAGCACCCCGCTGTGCACGAGCAGCGGCACCGGGGCGCGGTCCAGCGCCAGCAGCACGAACAGCACCGTCCCGGCCGCCACGATCAGCAGCGCCACCGGGAACACGAACGGGCTGCCGTGCGCCACCATCAGATGCACGAAGTGCAGCGAGCCCCGCCCGAAGTCGAACCTCGACCCCCACTGCCGCTGCACCTCGAAATAGCCGCCCAGCGGATCACCCTCGTGCAGGCCGACCCGCAGCACATACCCCGCCCAGCCCAGCGGGGCGAGCGCCGCGCCCGTCCACAGCCTGTGGGAAACCTTTCCGCGCCGCCGCCACACCGCACAGCCGGCCGTGGCCAGTACGGCGGCGGCGACCGCGAACCCGTTCGGCCGGGACAGCCCCGCGAGCGCCGCCAGC
This sequence comes from Streptomyces camelliae, assembly GCF_027625935.1. Classification (NCBI taxonomy): domain Bacteria; kingdom Bacillati; phylum Actinomycetota; class Actinomycetes; order Kitasatosporales; family Streptomycetaceae; genus Streptomyces; species Streptomyces camelliae. The sequence goes on along the minus strand of NZ_CP115300.1, from coordinate 4,297,812 downwards.
GCGCCCGCCCACAGCCAGTTGCCGGCCAGCAGCGCGTACAGCGACCAGGCCGCCAGCGCGGTCAGCAGCGGCTCGGTGTACGCCATCGACAGCACCACCGAGTGCGGCAGCAGCCCCCACAGCAGCACCAGCGCGATCCCGGTGGACCGCCCGTACAGCAGCTCGCCGACCGCGTAGATCCCGGCGGCGGCCACCGCGGCCGCGGCCCACGAGATCAGCAGCCCGGCCGCGCCCCCGGTGACCGGCAGCACCGCCGTCACGGCCCGCACCAGCGCCGGGTACAGCGGGAAGAAGGCCAGGTCGCTGTGGACGCCCGGGGCGTGGGAGGGCAGGTCGTGGCCGTAGCCGTGCACGGCGATGCCCAGGTACCAGACCGAGTCCCAGGACCGGCCGAGCAGCGCGAGCGGGCGCTGGCCGGCGAGCGTGGCGACGAGCGTGAGCACGGCCGCGCCGGCGAGCCGGGCACCGAGGAAGAGGCCTACGGCGACGAGGTGCGGCGCCGGCTTCGGCGTGGTGATGGGGCGGGCGCTGAGAGCGGTGCGGAGGGGGCTGGCGTGGGTCACATCTGAGCACCTTGCGCGACGCTCGTTTCGGCCGTGCGGTGACGCGCCGTCGGTTTGCGTCTCGTCGCCCGTCTGCGGGTGCGTTGTGGCTTGTCGCTCCCCCAAGCTCTCAACTTCGTTCGAGCAGGGGTACCCCCATCGCGGTGGAGCCGCATATCGGTGCGGACTCCGGAGATGCATGCGATTCAAATCCGCCAAACAAATCAAACATATAGTAATGTTCTGGCCATGAACTTGCCAAGTCGACGCCGTTCCGGTCAGCGAATTGCTGTGTCACGGGGCGTCCGGACGGCTGGCCCTTGGCGGGTTGGATGACCGACCAGACCGCCCAGACCAATCGCTTGCAGGGGGAATTGCATGGCCGTCGTCGTAGGAAAGCACGCTCCCGACTTCTTCGCTCTCACCGACAGAGAGCGGGAGGTCCTGCTGCTGCTCGCCACCGGTGAGCAGAACCGGTGGCTCGCCCGCCGTCTCGGCATCGCGGAGCGTACGGTGCGGGCGCACACCGCCAGCATCGTGCGCAAGCTCGATCTCAAGTCGAGGTTCGAGGCGGCGATCGTCTCGCACCTGTACGCCGACGACATCAGAGGCGCACGAAGCTGACGTCCGACGAGTCACCCGGGGATCATGTCCCCGATCATCTCGATCGCGATCATCCACATGGGCTGGGCGCCGGTTCCGAACGCGGCGGCGAGTGCGTAGCCGAGGGCTGCGTCCGTCGCGTTCGGGGCGGTGTCCTCCCGCCACTCCGCCTGGACCCGTCCGTCGCCCCCCGAGGTGAAGTCCCCGACGTGTTGCTCGTCCCGCAGCAGCCGGCTGCCCGGGATGGAGTCGGGCACCAGGCGCCGGCCGTGGCCCGCGTGGTCGACGTCGACGCGGTACGAGCGCCGGGTGAGCCGTCCCTTGGCCGGGGTGATGGCGGCTTCCTCGCCGTCCACGGTCAGGGTGAGGAGTGTGCCGTCGCGGGTGCCGACCGGGATGTGGTCGGCGGCCTCGGTGCCGGCGGTGCGGCGCAGGACGACTCGGGGCACCGACTCGCCCTCGACGGTCACTTCACCCTGGCGCGTGTCCAGGCGCACGGTGATCGCGCCGAAGAGGTCGTCCTCCACCGCCGTCTCGACGACGGGTTCCGGCGCCTCGTGCTCGTCCTCGTCGGTCCAGTCCTCGTACGCGGATCCCGTCGCGGCGGCGGAGTCGGTGGCGGAGTCGGCGGCGTTGCCGGGCGAGGGTGCCGGGTCCTTCGGCATGCGGGTCGTTCCTTTGCTGTTGCTGTCTGACGGATGGTCAGTACGTCAGGCGGTACGGCGTCGCGTGCGCCGTACACCATGAGGGACGGACGAGGGGGCCGTCATGTTCCCGTGGCGGTCAGCTGGGTGGCGGCCAGGTCCCGGTACAGCGCGCTGCGCCCCAGGAGTTCGCCGTGCAGGCCGTGGTCGTGTACGCGGCCGTCGGCCAGCAGCACCGTGTGGCGGGCGGAGGTCACCGTGGACAGCCGGTGGGCGATCAGGAGCACCGTGCACCGCCGCGCGGCTCGCTCCACCGTATGCCGCAGTGCGGTCTCGCTCAGTCCGTCCAGGTGTGCGGTCGCCTCGTCCAGCAGGAGCACCTGCGGGCGGCGCAGCAGCGCCCGGGCGATGGCCAGCCGCTGTCGTTCACCTCCGGACAGGGCCAGGCCCCGCACCCCGATCTCGGTGTCCAGCCCCTGGGGGAGCCGGGCGACGAGGGAGTCGAGGAGGGTGTCGCGCAGTACCCGGGAGACCTCTTCCTCCGTGGTGTCGGGGGCGGCGTACAGCAGGTTCTCGCGGAAGGTGCCCGCCAGCATCGGGGTGTCCTGCTCCACGTACGCGATACGGCGGCGGACTTCGGCCCGGCTGAGGGTGGTGATGTCGGTGCCGTCCAGGAGGATGCGGCCTGAGTCGATGTCGTAGAACCGCTGGAGGAGTGAGAAGACGGTCGTCTTGCCGCTGCCGGACGGGCCGACGAGCGCGGTGACGCCGCCGGCCGGAGCGGTGAGGCTGACCCGGTCGAGGGTCGTGGGGCGGCCCGGGTAGGCGAACGTGACGTCGTCCAGGGTCACTTGGGGCGGCGGGCCGACGGGCTGCGCGGGCGACTCGTCGACGTCCGTCTCGACCTGCATGCGTTGCACCTCCTCGATCCGGGCGAGCGCGCCGAGGCCCTGTTGCAGCGAGGTCGTGCCGCCGACGAGGGAGAACACCGGGCCGCCGAGATTGAAGAGGTACAGCAGGAAGGCGATCAGCGCGGCCAGATCGAGGGAGCCGGTGGCGACCAGCGCGCCACCGAGGCCGATGACGGCGAGGAAGGACGCCTGGACGACCAGCGTGGAGAGCACCGCGATCAGGGCGTGGTAGCGGGCGCCGGCCAGTCCGGCCTGGTAGGCGTCCTCGGCGGCGGCCACGGCCCGCGCGGTCTCCGTCGCCTCGCCGCCGTTGGCCTTCACGGTGCGGGCGGCGCCGAGCGCGCGGTCGAGCGCGGCACCGAGCTCGCCGACCGACGTCTGCGCGCGTGTGGTGACCTGGCGAATGCGTGGCATCACCACACCGATGGCGACGCCGACCACCACCAGGACGCCGGAGGTGATGCCGAGCAGCGGCAGGCTCGTCATGCCCATCAGCACGATGGTCGCCAGCAAGTGAACGCCGCCGTCGAGCAGTTGGATGACCCCGCGCGGACATGCTGCGCCGGGCGGGCGTGGACGTCGGTGCTCGCGACCCGGCGGCGGAGCTCCTGCGCGCCCAGGTGTTCGTGACCGGCACTCCGCGGGAGATAGCCGCGGACCTGGCCGGCTATCGCGACGCCGGTGTCGACGAGATCCTCCTCAACCCCACCGCCGTCCTCCTCACCGAGGGCGTCCGGGCGGCGGTCGCCGACCTGGAGGAGATCATCACGACCTGCCGGGGAGCGTGAATCCGGAAGCCCCGTCCGTGAGTTCAGGACGCGAGGCGTCGCAGGCGACCGGTGGCCTCGGCGAGCACGTCGTCCCGCTTGCAGAAAGTGAAGCGGACCTGGCTGCGGCCGGCGTCGGGGTCGTCGTAGAAGACGGAGTTCGGGATGGCGACGACACCGCAGCGTTCGGGCAGCGCGCGGCAGAAGGCGTAGGCGTCCTTCTCGCCGAAGGGGGTGATGTCGGTGGTGATGAAGTACGTGCCCTGGGGCTGGTAGACCTCGAACCCGGCCGCGCGCAGGCCGTCGCCGAGCAGGTCGCGCTTGCGGCGCAGGTCGGCGCGGAAGCCGTCGAAGTACGCGTCCGGCAACCGCAGAGCTTCGGCGATCGCGTACTGGAACGGGCCGGCGCTGACGTAGGTCAGGTACTGCTTGGCCGTCCGGACGGCGGAGACGAGAGGACCGTCCGCCGTGACCCAGCCGACCTTCCAGCCGGTGAAGGAGAACGTCTTGCCGGCCGAGCCGATGGTGACCGTGCGCTCGCGCATCCCGGGCAACGTGGCGAGGGGGATGTGCTCGGCCTCGTCGAAGACCAGGTGCTCGTACACCTCGTCCGTCACGACCAGCAGATCCCGCTCGACCGCCAGCTCGGCGATCGCGGCCAGCTCCGCGCGCGTGAGGACCGTACCGGTGGGGTTGTGCGGGGTGTTGATCAGCAGGAGGCGGGTGGCGTCGGTGACCGCCGCGCGCAGTTCGTCCAGGTCCAGGCGGAAGGAGCCGCCGTCCGGGCGCAGGGTCACCGGGACCCGGCGGCCGCCCGCCATCGCGATGCTCGCCGCGTAGGAGTCGTAGTACGGCTCCAGGGCCACGACCTCGTCGCCCGGCTCCAGCAGGGCCAGCAGGCTCGCCGCGATCGCCTCCGTCGCGCCCGCCGTGACCAGCACCTCGGTGTCGGGGTCGTACGACAGCCCGTAGCGGCGCAGCTGGTGCCCGGCGATCGCGGTGCGCAGCTCGGGGATGCCCGGCCCCGGCGGGTACTGGTTGCCACGGCCCTCGCGCAGCGCCCGTACGGCGGCCTCCCGGACCTCCTCGGGGCCGTCGGTGTCGGGAAAGCCCTGGCCCAGGTTGATCGACCCGGTCGCCGTGGCGAGGGCGGACATCTCGGCGAAGATCGTCGTACCGAACTCGGCGAGCCGGCGGTTCAGGTGGGGGCGCGCGGTGGAGGTCATGCCGGTCATCCTGCGCTCAAGCTCTGGAGTTCCTCAACTCACGTTCGGGGATGAGCGCCTGCGGCGACACCCGACGTGCCCCCTCTGAGCTGGGGGAGAGCTGTCGTCGTCTGTCGTCGTCGGTCGCCGTCGGACGGCCCACAGACGGCCTGGCACAGGGCCCCGAAGAGCTCCTGGCACGAGCGGGAGGGACCGCTGACGTCAGTGCCCCCGACAGCGGCCCAAACCCCGGATGACCAGCATGTTGGCTGTCAGTACTCCAGCCGTGGATGTGGATCTTCATGACTGAAGTGCGGCTTGACGGCGGTAATGGCTCCGGCGTGCGCGGGCTTGGTGGCGTCTGCGCCAGGTGGACCAGCGTCATCGGTGCGCGAGGCCGTGGACAGGCGGCCTGACGAGTAGGACGGTGAATAGGCGCTGGATCTCGTTGCAGGTGAGCGGGATCAGTCCGTCCGGAATGGTTCCGTCGTCGGGCTGCCACGATGATCACCGGTGGCCGCGGTCGTCATTGCGCCAGCTCTCGCCGGCTCGATCACTGCAGATTCGGATCTGCCGCGGATCCTGCTCACCGGCCGAGATCCGCTGGAGATTCCCTGAACGCGGTGCCGGCTGACATGTGATCATGCCGATATGGCATCTGGTCGGATCATCTTCCTGAACGGCACCTCCAGCTCAGGGAAGTCGAGCATCGCCCGGGAGCTTGTGGAGATCATGGACGATGGCGTCTTTTTCCACATGGCGGTCGACGGCTTCAACGCGATGCGCACCAAGCGGGAACTCGGGGCCGCAGAGCTCGACGCCGCGCTGCGGCGGACCAGGATGGGCTTCCACCGCTCGATCGCGGCCATGGCAGAGGTGGGAAACGACGTCGTGGTCGACCATGTGCTGAGTGAGCCGTGGCGGCTGCTCGACTGCCTGACGGTGCTACGTCCCGAGGACGTACTGTTCGTCGGTGTCCACTGCCCGCCGGATGAACTGGCCCGCCGCGAGCTGGCCCGGGGCGACCGCCCGCCGGGCCTCGCGGCGCACCAGTACGACCTGGTCCACGGTCACGGCGACTACGACCTGGAGTGCGACTCCAGCGCGGCAAGCCCACGCGAATGCGCGCAGCGGATCAAGGAGTTCCTCCCGCACCGCCCCCGCCCCACCGCCTTCACCCGTCTCCGCCGACGCTACCTGACGGGCAGCCAGGAATCTCCCACGGCGTGATCGCACGCCTGCTCAACGTGCTGTTCTCTTCGTTTTCGCCGTCTGGGCCCAGGCCCGATCCTGTTTCTCACGAATCGCCGTGCGGCGTGCGCCACAGCTGAGACTTTTGCGTTTTGCGGGGGGACCATCCCTCGATGTTGTTCGGAGGCCGGCGCGGTGGCGCTGCTGGCTTTCGGGCTTCTCTGTCACTGCGGACAGCAGCAGCGCGAGCGGCTGATGCGAACAGCCACACGATCACCGCGAGAATTGCGGCACCGAACACCAAGTCGGATGCGCCCGGCACCCCTCGGATCCATTGCACAAGCCCTACGGCCATCGCGACCACATAAATATTGACACCCGCAAACGCCGCATAGTAAATGATCCGCCATATTTGTGCCGAAATTCCCTGGAGCGACCGAAGCAGGAGTAGTCGACGTAGGACAGGCAACTGCTTCTGGGGTGCCACCTCCGCCTGGTACACCTCCGCTTGAGAGGACTCAATCGCCGCGTAGCACCTGTCCAGCCATTCTTGAGCAGATTGGGATTCTTGTCCCAATGGGCCCAACAGTTGACGGGCCTGTAGCCAGGCATGAATAAATTGCACCTCCGCTTGACCGAACTCGATTTGGCGTCGGATTCGGTGATCGCGGTTCTTTTCCATGCGGCGATCTTTGAGTAGAATACCCAGGGCGCCCATTGCGGCCGTCAGCAACGGCACCAAAAGCGGAATGACAGCTGAAAGTATGTCTTTTTCCGTCATAGGCTTCATTCACCCCGCTTGACGAGATGCATGTCCCCTTAGCGAAGCAGGGGTCGGCAAGGCCCTACATCCAGCCTGCCCCTCCGTGTCTGTCAGAGCATGTCGAGCGCGATCCTCGTGATCGCGCGCCATCCCGTGCGGCCTGTCAGGAGCCGGCTCCTATTCGAATGCCCACGCGCCCGCCGGAAGACGGCGATGCCGGCGGTGAGGGCCTCTCCTTGGGAAGGCCCTCAGGACGGAGCACCCGGCCCTGACACCCATCTGGCGCCTGACACCGTCACGGCCACCCCACGGACACGAGGAGTCACCGCCGCCATGGCCGAAGAGCCGACCGACCCCCGCGCGATCCTGCGCGGCGGTCTCCCTGGCCGCTACCTCGCCCCCGAAGACCTGGTCGCCATGTTCGGCCTGCCGAGCGTCGACACGTTCTACCAGTGGCGCCGCAAGCGCATCGGCCCGCCCGGCTTCCGCGTCGGCCGGTACCTGCGCTTCGACCCCGCCGCCGTCCGCGCCTGGGTGACCGAGCAGACCGCCCCCGAAGACGCGGCATGAACCGCTGCTGGACCTAGCGCCCGCCAGTGCTGGACCTAGCGGCTCCACCAGCGGCCAATCCGCTCCCTGGCCTGCGATCCAGCGCCTAGCAGCACCTCACGCTCTGGGGGAGATCACGGCCCACAGACGGCCCAGTGAGGCACGGACGGCCCCTGAAGCACCCTGCGGTGCAGGTCAGGGGCCGTTTCCCCTGAGGGACCCTCAGAAGTTCCTCAACTCTGCTTTGCGTCCTCGGGCGGCCGGGCATCCCTCGTTCACCGCGGTCCACGGGGGGCCGTCTCGGGGGAACGGAAAGCAGGTGACGTCCATGGGCATCGTCATCCTCGTCGTGCTGGCGGTCGTCGTGTTCGTGAGCGTCGGGGCGCTGCGGAGTCAGGCCAGGAGCCGGCGGACGCGGGTGTCGCTCGGCAGGGGCGGCCGGTCGCGGTCGTACCGCTCCTCGTCGTCGACGTCGTCCTCGTCGGGGGCGTACGCCGACGGCGCGAGCAGTTGGTGGGTGGGCGGCGGCGACTCGGGCTCGTCCTCGGGGAGCCACGGGGGACACCATGGCGGTCACCACGGCGGTCACCACGGCGGTCACCACTCGTGCGGCGGCGGCCACTCCTGCGGCGGCCACTCCTCCTGCGGCGGAGGTTCCTCGTGCGGCGGCGGGGGCGGATGCGGGGGAGGCAGCTGACACGGGGCAGCTGAGCTCCCAGGGTTCCGGGGGAACCGCGTCCGGACCGCATCCGGACCGCATCCGGAGCCATCCCGCATCCGGACCGCACCACGGGCGCCCGCCGGGCGATGGCAGCCGGCGGGCGCTCGCCCGTGCGGACGCGCGCCCCCGCGTACGCCATGGTTGAACAGTTGAGCAGAGGAGCCCTCTGAGGGATGGAAACCCCACGAAGTTGGGTAAAAACGCTGTGGCGGCTGCTCTGTCCATGATTCCCTCTAAAACGCCAACGCAGCCCCCTCGGACGCCCCGCAGACTTCCCCCTCCGGCCGGGACGGCCGGGACGCCGACCTGGCTGATGTGGCCGATCTCCCTCCCTCATCGTGTGTTAGCGGAGCCGACCCATGCTCACGACCCTGAACACCTCCTACACCGACACGCGCGCCGCCGACCTCGCCTGGGCCCTGGGACGCGAACCGCTGCCCGCACTGGCCACCCTCGACCTCGAACTGACCGGGGTGAAGCTCCAGTTGAGACTGCTCGGCGCGTCCCACCAGGTGCTGTTGGAGGAGGAGCGCGGCATCTGTTCGGAGACGGTCGCGTGCATCCCCGGCTCCAGCACCCCGCTGCCGCTCGGCGTCGCCAAACGCGTCGGCGACTGGGAGTACGAGTTCGCCGCCCGCGTCGAACTGCTCACGCCCGGCTCCTTCGCGGGCCGCGCCCAGGAGTTGCTGGCTCTGGTCTCCGACCATCCGCACGGCCTGGCGGGCGTGTTCCCGGGCAGCCCGCACGCCTTCACCGCGATGCTGGCCCAGCGGCACGAGGGTCAGGTGCACTGGCGGACCTGGCACGCCTACCCGCAGGACGGCCAGCTGGTCGCCACCCGCACCCGCGTGGGCGCCCGGATGCCGACCGCAGCCGCATAAACGTGTTCGGCCGCAACTCGCCCCAGATCCACACGTGTGGGTGACGAAGCGTGCCGAGCGTGTGACGTAACGTCGCAGGGTGATCGAACCGCACGCCCCCGCGCCCCCGCGCGTCCCGCCCCACTGGACAGGCCCCGCCCGGCTGCCCGTCCGGCCCGGCACCGGGCGGTTCCTGGTCCTCGTGTGCGTCTTCGTCTGCGCGGCCTGCGGGCTGGTGTACGAACTCGAACTCGTCGCGTTCGCCTCGTACTTGATGGGCGACTCGGTCACCCAGGCCTCCGTCGTGCTGTCCGTCATGGTGTTCGCGATGGGGGTCGGCTCGCTCGGCGCCAAGCGGCTGCGCTGGCATGCGGCGGCCGGCTTCGGCGCCATCGAGACGACCCTGGCGCTCATCGGCGGATGCAGCGCGATGGCGCTGTACGCCGTCTTCGCCTGGACCGGCGGCTGGGGCGGGGTCTGGGCCGACGGCCCGCGCTTCCTGCTGGTCGCCTTCTCCCTCGCCATCGGTCTGCTCATCGGCGCCGAGGTGCCGCTGCTGATGGAGCTGATCCAGCGCATCCGGCTCCAGGACGCGGGCGGCGCGGTCGCCGACCTGTTCGCCGCGGACTACGTCGGCGCGCTGGTCGGCGGCCTGGCCTTTCCCTTCCTCCTGCTGCCGTTCCTGGGCCAGTTGACGGGCGCGCTGGTCACCGGCACGGTCAACGTGGTGGCGGGCGGCGCCCTCGTCCTCGGCCTCTTCCGCCGCGACCTGTCGCACCGGGCTCGCTGGACCCTGCTCCTCGTCGGCCTCACCGTCCTCGGCGTCCTCGCCTCCGCCGCCGCCCTCGCCGGCGACTTCGAACGCGCCGCCCGGCACGCCGTCTACGGCCAGGACGTCCGGGTCGCCGTGCAGACGGACGTGCAGGAGGTCGTCCTGGCCGGCGGCACCGACGGCAAGCCGCTCGACCTCTTCCTCGACGGCCGGCTCCGCGTCGGCGGCCGCGACGAACGCCGCTACCACGAGGCCCTCGTCCACCCGGCCCTGTCCGGCGGCGCCCACGCGCGCGTGCTCATCCTCGGCGGCGGCGACGGCATGGCCGCCCGCGAGGTGCTGCGCGTGCGCGGGGTGCGCCGCGTCGACCTCGTCGAGATCGACTCCGGCCTGGTCCGACTCGCCCGCCACGACCCCGGCCTCGCCGCCGCCAATGGCCACGCCTACGACGACCCCCGCGTCCACGTCGTCACGGCCGACGCCTTCGGCTGGCTGCGCGGGGCGCCCGCCTCGGCGTACGACGTCGTGATCGCCGACCTGCCCGACCCCGGCATCACCGCCAGTACCAAGCTGTACTCCCAGGAGTTCTACGGCCTGGCCCGCCACGTCCTCGCCCCCGGTGGCCGGCTCGTCGTGCACGCCGGGGCCGTCACCACCCGCCCCCGGGTCTTCTGGACGGTGGCCGCGACCCTCCGCGCGGCGGGCTTCGCCACCTCCCCCTACCGGGTCCTCGGCCATGACTCCGGCTTCGCGGCCGGCCCCGACCGCTCGGCCGGTGCCTCCCGCGCCCCGCACGACTGGGGCTTCCTGCTGGCGGCCCCGGGACGCACCGCGCCGCCGCTGCGCCTGGGCGCCGGCCACTCGCGCACCCTCACCCGGGCCGGCCTGACGGCGGACGCGACGGCGGCCGGGCGGACCTGGATCCCAGGGCTGCCCGCCTCCACGCTGGTGCATCCGCGGTACTGACCGGCCGGTCGTCGCAGGGTACGTTCCGGCCACTCCTGGGTAGGCTCAGCCGACATGGAGCACCAGGTCTTCGTCCCGGTCCCGGTCGACCCGCTCAGGAGCGCCCTCGCCGACCCCGCACGCGTCGCCCGCGCGGTCCCCGGCCTTCAGCAGGACGCCGGTGCCGACCCCGTCGCCGGCCGGCTGAAGCTGCGCGTCGGCGGACATTCCGTCACCTACCGGGGGGCCGTACGGATCACACCCCGCGAGGACGGCGCGTACGACGTCACGGGGGACGCCACCGAGGCCCGGGGCACCGGCACCGTGAAACTCGCCCTCACCCTGCGCCTCACGGAGACCGAGGGCGGTACGACCGTCACGGCCGAGGGCACGGCGGACGCGGACGGCCGCATCGCGGAACTCCCGGCGGAGGCGGTGAGTTCGGCGGCGACGCGCCTGCTGAACCGTTTCCTGGAGAACCTGGCGGAACCGGTGCGGGAGCCGGAGGAGCGGGAGCCGGAGGAGACACTGGAGGCACCGGAGCCCGAGGAGGCACCGGAGCCCGAGGAAGCGCAGGAGCCGGAGGAGGCACCGGAGGCACCGGAGACACCGGAGGCGGAACACCCCTCGGTCTTCGACACCGAGGTCCCCCCGCCCTCCCTGGACCCCGCGACGGACCGCTTCTCGGACGACTTCACCGACACCGGCGAACCCCCCGCCGAGGCCGCGCACGCCCGCCGCACGATGATCGGCCGCAGCGCCGAGGAGGTCGACCACGCCCCGCCGAGAGGCCGCTACGCCCCGGTCCCGGCCCCCCAGACGATCACCGGGAACCAGGCCCTGCGCTGGGCGGCCCCGGCGGCGGCCGTGGCCCTGGCGTCGGCGATCGTCGTGACAAGGGCACTTCGCAAGCGCAGGTGAGTAGTGTCGTCCCGTGAGTAACGAAGACATCACGCTGACCGCGGGCACCGCAGAAGTACACGTCAGCCCCGCCAACGGCGGCCGTATCAGCGCCCTCAGGGTCGACTCCCTGGAACTGCTCCGCCAAGGGGACCGCTTCGGCTGTTTCCCCATGGTCCCCTGGTGCGGCCGGATCAGGGAGGGCCGCTTCCCCGAAGGCGGCATCGTCCGCCAGATGCCGCTGAACTCCCCGCCGCACGCCATCCACGGCACCGCACGCGACGGCGCCTGGAAGACCGCGCGGGTCGCTCGGAACGAGGCGGTGATCACGTACGACCTGGTCGACCCCTGGCCGCACCCGGGCCGCGTCACCCAGGTCGTCACGCTCGCCGAGGACAGCCTGACGCTGACCATGTCGGTGGAGGCCCGGCACGACTCCTTCCCGGCGCAGATCGGCTGGCACCCCTGGTTCAACCGCAACCTCGGCGGCCAGGACGTGACGCTCGACTTCGAGCCCGCCTGGCAGGAGGAGCGCGGCGACGACCATCTGCCCACCGGCAACCGCATCGACCCGAAGCCCGGCCCCTGGGACGACTGCTTCGGCATGCCCGACGGCGTCGACGTCACCCTCACCTGGCCCGGACAGCTGGAGCTGAAGGTCACCAGCCACGAGGAGTGGGTCGTCGTCTACGACGAGCAGGCCGAGGCCGTGTGCGTGGAGCCGCAGACCGGCCCGCCCAACGGCCTGAACACGCTCCCGCGCCTGGTCACCCCGCTGGAGCCGCTGGAGGCGACGACGACCTGGAGCTGGCGGCGCCTCTAAGCTGGTCGGCATGACGGACGTACGCGGCGCGCTGCTGCAGCAGATCAAGGACAAGGCCGTGGTGCACGGCAAGGTGACCCTCTCCTCGGGTCTGGAGGCCGACTACTACGTCGACCTGCGCCGCGTCACCCTGGACGGCGTGGCCGCCCCGCTGGTCGGTCAGGTGCTGCTGGACCTGACGGCCGACCTGGAGTTCGACGCGGTCGGCGGCCTGACCATGGGCGCCGACCCGGTCGCGGCCGCCATGCTGCACGCCGCCGCCGCGCGCGGGCAGCGGCTGGACGCGTTCGTCGTGCGCAAGGCGGCGAAGGCGCACGGGATGCAGCGGCGGGTCGAGGGCCCGGACATCGCCGGCCGGCGGGTGCTCGTGGTCGAGGACACCTCCACCACCGGCGGCTCCCCGCTCACCGCGGTGGAGGCCGTGCGCGAGGCCGGCGCCGAGGTCGTCGCCGTCGCGACCATCGTGGACCGGGCGACCGGTGCCGCCGAGAAGATCGAGGCCGGTGCGGGCGTTCCGTACCGGTTCGCCTTCTCGAAGGATGAACTGGGTCTGGACTGACCCGGCGGTATGACCTGGACTTGACCGGCGCATGGACCATCGGTCCATGTCTGGAAAGATGGGGACGACGATGACGTCACACCCAAGGTCTAGGTCAGGGCCGTAACGCAGAACCTCTCACCCGCAACACAAGGAGCGGACAGATGCCCATCGCAACCCCCGAGGTCTACAACGAGATGCTCGACCGGGCGAAGGCAGGCAAGTTCGCCTACCCGGCCATCAACGTCACCTCGTCGCAGACCCTGAACGCGGCACTGCGCGGCTTCGCGGAGGCGGAGAGCGACGGCATCGTCCAGATCTCGACCGGTGGTGCCGAGTTCCTCGGCGGCCAGTACAGCAAGGACATGGTGACCGGCGCGGTCGCCCTCGCCGAGTACGCGCACATCCTCGCCGAGAAGTACCCGGTCAACATCGCGCTGCACACGGACCACTGCCCGAAGGACAAGCTCGACGGGTACGTACGTCCGCTGATCGCGATCTCCGAGGAGCGCGTGAAGGCCGGCCGGAACCCGCTCTTCCAGTCCCACATGTGGGACGGCTCCGCCGAGACCCTCGCCGACAACCTCGCCATCGCCCAGGAGCTCCTGGAGCGCACCAGCGCCGCCAAGATCATCCTGGAGGTGGAGATCACCCCGACCGGCGGTGAGGAGGACGGCGTCTCGCACGAGATCAACGACGAGCTGTACACCACGGTCGAGGACGCGATCCGCACGGTGGAGGCCCTGGGCCTGGGCGAGAAGGGCCGCTACCTGCTGGCCGCGTCCTTCGGCAACGTCCACGGCGTGTACAAGCCGGGCAACGTCGTGCTGCGCCCCGAGCTGCTGAAGGAGCTGAACGAGGGCGTCGCCGCCAAGTTCGGCAAGCCGTCCCCGTTCGACTTCGTCTTCCACGGCGGCTCCGGCTCCACCGAGCAGGAGATCCTGACCGCGCTGGAGAACGGCGTCGTGAAGATGAACCTCGACACGGACACCCAGTACGCGTTCACCCGCCCGGTCGCGGGCCACATGTTCGCGAACTACGACGGCGTCCTGAAGGTCGACGGCGAGGTCGGCAACAAGAAGTCCTACGACCCGCGCACCTGGGGCAAGCTGGCCGAGGCCGGCATGGCCGCGCGTGTCGTCGAGGCGACGCAGAACCTGCGGTCGGCGGGCAACAAGATCAAGTAACCCGCTCCTCTCGACGGACCCGGTGACTGTCCACGTCACCGGGTCCGCTGTATACCTGGGGACATGCCCGATGTCCGGCTGGCCTCGCCCCAGGGCAAGTGGATCCTGCTCACCACGGTCCTCGGCTCCAGCATGGCCCTGCTGGACTCGACCGTCGTCAATGTGGCACTGCCCCGCATCGGCCGTGACCTGGACGCGAGCCTGGCCGCGCTCCAGTGGACGGTCAACGCGTACATGGTCACGCTGGCCGGCCTGATCCTGCTGGGCGGCTCGCTCGGCGATCACTACGGGCGCCGGAAGATCTTCGTGCTGGGCGTGGTGTGGTTCGCCGCCGCGTCCCTGCTGTGCGGCCTGGCGCTGAACCCGGCCATGCTGATCGCCTCGCGGGCCCTGCAGGGCATCGGGGGAGCGCTGCTCACGCCCGGCTCCCTGGCGCTGATCCAGGCCTCCTTCCATCCCGACGACCGCAGCCGGGCGGTCGGCCTGTGGTCGGGGTTCGGCGGGATCGGCGCTGCGGTCGGCCCGTTCCTGGGCGGCTGGCTGGTGTCCGGCCCCGGCTGGCGCTGGGTGTTCCTGCTGAACGTCCCGCTGGCGCTGCTGTGCGTACCGGTCGCCCTACGGCATGTCCCGGAGTCCGCGGACGGGGGCAGGCACGCCCGTTTCGACGTGCTGGGCGCGGTGCTGGGCGCCCTGGCCCTGGCCCTGCTGACGTACGCCCTGATCGAGGCCAGGACGGGTTCACTGATCGTGGCTCTGACCGCGGTCGTGGGCCTGGCGGCGGCCGTGGCCTTCGTCCAGGTCGAACGGCACCGCCCGGACCCGATGCTCCCGCCGGACATCTTCGCCTCACGCCAGTTCACGGCCGTCAACCTCGTCACCCTGTGCGTGTACGCGGCGTTCGGCGGCTTCTTCTTCCTGGTGGCGCTCCAGCTCCAGGTGGTGTCGGGCTACTCGCCGCTGGCGGCCGGTACGGCACTGCTGCCGACGACGGCCCTGATGCTGCTCTTCTCGGCCCGCTCGGGCGCCCTGGCGGACCGCACGGGCCCGCGCCTGCCCCTGACGGTCGGCCCACTGCTCTGTGCGGCGGCGATGCTGCTGATGCTGCGGGTGGGGCCGCACTCCTCCTACCTCACGGACGTCCTTCCGGCCCTGCTGGTGATGGGCGCCGGCATGGTCACCCTGGTGGCCCCCCTGACGGCGACGGTCCTCGCCTCGGTGGACACCGCCCGCGCGGGCCTGGCCAGCGGCATCAACAACGCGGCGGCACGGGCCGCGGGCCTGATCGCGGTGGCGGCGCTGCCGCTGCTGGCGGGCATGGGCCCGGAGGCGTACCGGGTGCCGTCTTCCTTCGACACGGCGTTCCGGCGGGCGATGCCGATGTGCGCGGGGGTGCTGGTCGTGGGCGCGGCGCTGGCCCTCGCCCTGATCCGCCGCCCGGCGCCGGACTGCCGCCATCCGGACTGCCGGACCTACGGGAGCGTGACGGTGCCGCCGCTGGAGGGGAAGGGACACGTGTAGGCCGGGACGGTGCCCACCCGGCGGCGGCCGTCGTAGCCGCGTAGCAGACTGGACCCCATGACGATTCACCAGAACCTCCTCGGCGGCCCGCCCCCGACCCACCTCCCCGACGACCCGGAGCCCCGCGAAGCCCTCGCGAACGGCACCGCCCCCGCGGACGTCGCCGCCAAGTACCCCACCTCCTCCCTCGCCTGGGCCCAGCTGGCCGACGACGCGTTCGAGGCCGGCCGGGTCGTGGAGTCGTACGCCTACGCCCGTACGGGCTACCACCGCGGCCTGGACGCCCTTCGCCGCAATGGCTGGAAGGGCCACGGCCCGGTGCCGTGGGAGCACGAGCCGAACCGCGGCTTCCTGCGCGCCCTGCACGCCCTCGCCCGCGCCGCGCAGGCGATCGGCGAGCAGGAGGAGTACGAGCGCTGCTCGCAGTTCCTGAAGGACTCCTCCCCGACGGCCGCCCAGACCCTGGGCTGACCCCTCCCTCACGGGACCGGTGTGGCCCGTCCGGCAACGGACGGGCCTTGCCGTACGGGAGTCGATTGCAGAGGATGCCGTTGGGGACCGGGGCCCCCGTGCCGGAATCGGCAGGGGCGGACCGCTACCCGGAGTACAACAGGAGACAGCGATGTCCCAACAGGCTCATCTGTCGATCGAGACTCAGGAGCCCGAGACCCCGCATCTCGACTTCGCCGGCACCACGCCGTACGAGGACTACGTCAAGGCCGACGTGCTCACCCACCTCCAGCACACCCTCTCCGACGATCCCGGAGAGATGGTCTTCCTGGTCACGACCCAGGTGATGGAGCTGTGGTTCACGGTGATCGTGCACGAGTGGGAGACGGCGGCGAACGCCCTCCGCTCGGACGACGTACCGACCGCGATCGCCGCGCTGAAGCGTTCCGTACGGGAGCTGGAGGCCCTCAACGCCTCCTGGACCCCGCTCGCCCAGCTCACCCCCGCGCAGTTCAACTCCTACCGCTCCGCCCTCGGCGAGGGCTCCGGCTTCCAGTCGGCCATGTACCGGCGCATGGAGTTCCTGCTCGGCGAGAAGTCCGCGTCCATGCTCGTACCGCACCGCGGCGCCCCCCGCGTTCACGCGGAACTGGCGAAGGCGCTGCACGAGCCGAGCCTGTACGACGAGGTGCTCCGCTTCCTGGCCCGCCACGGCCACGCCGTCCCCGCGTCCGTCGTCCACCGGGACGTCTCCCAGCGCTACGAGCCCTCCGACCAGGTCGAACAGGCCTGGGCGGCGATCTACTCCGGCGACCCGGACGCCGAGCCGGCCCGCCTGGGCGAGGCGTTGACCGACGTCGCCGAACTGGTGTGGCGCTGGCGCAACGACCACCTGGTCGCCACCCGCCGCGCCATGGGCGCCAAGCCCGGCACGGGCGGCTCGGCCGGTGTGGCCTGGCTGGAGAAGCGGGCCCGCAAGAACGTGTTCCCCGAGCTGTGGACGGCGAGGTCCCATGTCTGAACTGGCCCTGGAAGCAGAGAAGTTCGACGCCGCGGACGAACTGGCGCCGCTCCGGGACCGCTTCGTCCTCGACGGCGTTGTGTACCTGGACGGGAACTCGCTCGGCGCGCTCCCGGCGGTTGTGCCCGACCGGGTCGCGGACGTGGTCCGGCGCCAGTGGGGCGAGCTGCGCATCCGCTCCTGGGACGAGAGCGGCTGGTGGACCGCGCCCGAGCGGATCGGTGACCGGATCGCCCCGCTGGTCGGGGCGGCGCCCGGCCAGATCGTCGTGGGTGACTCCACAAGTGTCAACGTGTTCAAGGCACTTGTGGCCGCGGTTCGGATGGCGGACGAGGCCGGTGAGGGCCGGAGCGAGATCCTCGTCGACGCGACGACCTTCCCCACGGACGGCTACCTGGCCTCCTCGGCGGCCCGCCTGACCGGCCACACCCTGTGCGCGGTGACCCCGGCGGAGGTGCCGGCGGCCCTGAGCGAGCGTACGGCGGCGGTCCTGCTGAACCACGTCGACTACCGCACCGGCCGCCTGCACGACCTGCCGGGGCTGACCGCGGCGATCCACGCGGCGGGCGCCCTCGCCGTCTGGGACCTGTGCCACAGCGCGGGCGCGCTGCCGGTGGGCCTGGACGAGCACGGGGTCGACCTGGCGGTCGGCTGCACCTACAAGTACCTGAACGGCGGCCCGGGTTCACCGGCGTACCTCTACGTCCGCCAGGAGCTGCAGTCCCGCTTCGACTCCCCGCTGCCCGGCTGGAACTCCCACACCGACCCGTTCGGCATGAGCCCGTCGTACGCCCCGGCGCCGGGCGCGCTGCGCGGCCGGGTGGGCACGCCGGACATCCTGTCCATGCTGGCCCTGGAGGCGGCCCTGGAGGTCTGGGACGGCGTCTCGGTCGCGGCCGTCCGCGCGAAGTCCCTCGCCCTGACGGACTTCTTCCTGCGCTGCGTGCGGGCGTACACCGAGCCGGGCCGCGTGGAGTCGGTGACGCCCGAGCGGCACGAGGAGCGCGGCAGCCAGGTCGCCCTGCGCTGTCCGGACGCCGGTGCGGTGATGAAGCGGCTGATCAGCAGGGGTGTCGTGGGTGACTTCCGGCACCCGGACGTCCTGCGCTTCGGCTTCACCCCGCTGTACGTCGGCTTCGCGGAGACGGAGCGGGCGGCGCGGATCCTGGCGGAGGAGCTGGCGTAGCGGGAGTCCTGGGGGAGCGGCCGGTCAGGTCTCTCCCCCAGGGCCCGCACAGAACCGTTTTCCCTCACCCTCCGTCACATCCCCATGTCCGCGCACGTCACTGGCCTGATACCGTCCCCGCCAAGGTGAACGAAAAGTTCCCCATCTGGTCCGCCACACGCCAAACACGTTCCATCGCTGAGAGGTTGGAGCATGCCGGACGACGCCGCAGCTGCCCGCGCCGCCGCCGAAGAGGAGTCGGCCTTCTCGCACTCCCCGGTCGACCCCGACGTCAGCTCCGCCTACGGCGACCACCCCGACCAGGTGATCGACTTCTACGCACCGCGGTCCGACCAGGACGTCTCCGCTCCGCTGGTGGTGGTCCTGCACGGGGGCGCGTGGCGGGCCCGGTACGACCGGCGGCACATCACGCCGTTCGCGGACTACCTGGCCCGTAGGGGTTTCGCGGTGGCCAACGTGGAGTACCGGCGCGGCGGTGAGCCCTCGTCGTCCCTGATCCCCGAGCAGAACACGGGCGAGACCGTCCCTCCGGCCGGCCGCTGGCCGGAGACCTTCGACGACGTGGCGGCCGCCCTGGACGCCCTGCCGGATCTCGTGCGTACGGCGCTGCCGCAGGCGGACCCGCGCCGCATGGTGCTGACGGGCCACTCGGCGGGCGGCCACCTGGCGCTGTGGGCGGCGGCCCGGCACTGCCTCCCGGCGGACGCCCCGTGGCGCACGGCGGGCCCGGCACCCCTGCGGGGCGTCGTCGCCCTGGCCCCCATCGCGGACTTCGAGGTGGCGGAGAAACTGGACGTCTGCGGCAACGCGAGCCTGCAACTCCTGGGCGGCCACGACACCTTCGCCGGCCGCCGCCCGTACGCCGACCCCGTCCTCCTGCTCCCGACGGGCATCGCGACGACGCTGGTCCAGGGCCGTACGGACCTGGTCGTACCGCACGCGGTGGCCGAGTCGTACGCGGACGCGGCGGCGAAGGCGGGTGAGGTGGTGGGCCTTACCCTGCTGGAGGACGTGGGCCACTTCCCCCTGATCGACCCGGCCGCGGACGCGTGCGCGGTGGTGGCGGAGGAGATCGCCCAACTGGCCTGGTGACCCCGCCTCAGGAGGATCACCCCGGGGCCCGCCCCGGTCATACCCGTAGTACCTGAGAGCTACCTCGCAGGACAGCTCTCAGGCGGGACGCCGACGACACGCTTCGCTCCATAACTTCCTTGCCAGAAAAGCCCGATGGCCGGGCATTCTGAAAGGAAGCCGACCATGGGGCACACCGGGCACCGGGCCCACCAGCAGATGCCGGCGGTGAATGGGCCCCGTGAGGGGCGCGGGGCTGTATCCCTATACGGCTCCGCAGCGATGGGGGTACCTCCCTGCTCGAACGAAGTTGAGAGCTTGGGGGAGCGACCAGCCACAACGGACCCGCACACGGCACCCGACTCGCACACGGCACTCGACTCGCAGTCCCCGTCCTCCCACCCGCAGCCGCCGGCGGCGCATGTGTCCCGCCAGGGCCACCCGCGCCCGGCGACGATCGACGACCGCCCCTCCGCCACCCCCTCCCCTCACCCGCAGCCGCCGACGGCGAAGGCCCCCCACCAGGGCCACCCGCGCCTGGCGACGAAAGCGTCACGGGGGGTGCGGGTCGGCAAACGAAGCGGCCGGGCCCGCGGATGCCTTCGCGCGTTGTTCGCCGCCCTGCTCGTCACCGCCATCGCGGCCCCCCTCTCCGCCGCCACCACGCATCCCGGGATACCGGCCCCCCGGCCCGCCCGTCTCCCCGCACTCACGGCGGCCACCCTCCACTCCACCTACGCGGCGAACCGAGCCGACGCGGCCCGCGCCGCCCGGATGGCCGCGGCCCACGGGGACAGCCACCGTGCCGCCGCCGACCGCGCGCTCGCCGCCCCGGCCCGCACGCTCCTCACCTTCGACGGCCGGGGTGCCGGCCAGGCCACGGAGGTGCTCGGCGACCTGTCGCACGCCGGCCACATCGCCGTACTGGTCCCCGGTTCGGACACCTCGCTGGACACCTACGCCCGCTTCCACAAGGCCGCCGCAGCCCTGTACGCGGACCTCACCCATCGCGCCCCCCACGGCACCCGCGTCGCCGTCATCGCCTGGCTCGGCTACACGACCCCGGCCACGGTCAGCACCACGGTCACCACGACCACCCGAGCCGACGAAGCCGCCCCCCACCTGCGTGCCTTCGTACGAGACCTGCGCGCGGCGACCGAGCCGGGCGCACACCTCTCCCTGCTCTGCCACTCCTACGGCTCGGTCGTCTGCGGCCGGGCCGCCCCCGGCCTGGACGCCGACGACATCGCCCTGGTCGGCAGCCCCGGCACCGGCGCGGACTCCGCCGCCGGCCTGCACACCCGCGCCCGCGTCTGGGCCGCCCGCGGCAGCGACGACTGGGTGGCGCACGTCCCGCACGTCCGCGTCGGTCTCTTCGGCACCACCCTCGGCTTCGGCACCGACCCGGTCTCCCCCGCCTTCGGCGCCCGGGTCTTCGACGCGGCCGGCGCCCAGCACAGCGGCTACTTCACCCCGGGCTCGGCCTCCCTCGCCAACCTGGCCCGGATCACCCTCGGCGAGACCTCGGAGGTGACCCGTGTCTGAGCCCGCCGTACTCCACACCGTCCACACCCAGACCCACACCCCTCGCCGGCACATTCTCCGTCCGCGCCACCCCCTGCACGCCCTGCGCCGTACCGCGCACCAGGTCGACTCCGTCACCCCTGCCGACCGGGACCGAGCGGTCGACGCCCTGCGGGCCTTCGCGATCCTCGGTGTCGTCCTCGGCCACTGGCTGGTGACCGCGCTGGTCGCCAAGGACGGCGGCCTGCACACCACCAGCCCGCTCCAGCACATGCCCTGGCTGGCCCCGATCTCCTGGCTGTTCCAGACCCTGGCCGTGTTCTTCCTGGTCGGCGGCCATGTGGCGACCCGCAGCCTCGCCTCGGCCCGCGCGCGAGGCGAGGGCTACGGCGCCTGGCTGCGGGCGCGGCTGGCCCGCCTGCTCCGCCCGGTGGCCGCGCTGCTGTGCCTGTGGGCGGTCGCCGCCCTGGCCCTCCTGATCACCGGCACCCCGCCGGCCACGATCGAGGCCCTGCTCAAGCTGGCCCTGTCCCCGCTGTGGTTCCTGCTGGTCTTCGCCGGCCTGACCGCCGCCACCCCGCTGCTCACCCGCCTCAACCCCCTGTGGCCGCTGGCCGTCGTCCTGCATGTCGACCTGCTCCGCTTCGGCCTCCACCTCGGCCCCTCCTGGCTGGCCTGGCTGAACCTCCCGGCGGGCTGGCTCGTGCCGTACACCCTGGGCGCGGCCTGGACCCGGGGTGAACTGGACGGCCGGCGCGCGGCCTGGGTCCTCCTCCTCGGCGGTACGGCGGCCACGGCGCTGCTCATCGGCTGCGGGGGCTACCCGGCGTCGATGGTCGGCGTCCCCGGCGCGAAGATCTCCAACCTCGACCCGCCGACCCTCGCGGCCGTCGCCTTCGGCCTGGCCCAGTGCGGTCTGGCCCTGCTCCTGCGCGACCGGCTGCGCCGCGCGATGGCCCGCCCGCTGCTGTGGTCGGCGGTGGCCCTCGTCAACCTCTCCGCGATGACCATCTACCTCTGGCACCAGACGGCCATGATGGCCACGACGGCGACCGGTCTGACAGCCGGCCGGCTGCCCGGTCTGCACACCGCACCCGACTCACTGGACTGGGTGGCGTACCGCCTCGCCTGGCTGCCCGTCTTCACCCTCGTCCTGGCCCTGTGCCGGGCGGCCTTCCGCCACCACGAACAGGGCCCCCGCCGTCCCCGTCACCGCACGTCGCACGTGGTCCGCCGCCACCTGCCCCCAGCAAAGTCCCCGCACCATGCCTAAGGTTGACTCCGTGAAGCCCGCGGACCCGCACGATCTCGACCAGCTCCACCCCTCCGCCGGCGCCACTCCCACCCCCGCGCCCACCGCCCCCGGTGCCGGGCCCGGCCTCGGACGCCGCCTCTGGACCTGGCTGGGCGAGGCACCGTCGACGCAGTCGCCGCCCTTCTCGAAGTACCGCTGGGCCCGCCTGCTCACCTACGTCCTCGTCGGCTATCTGGCCCTCGGCATCGCCCTCGCCGGCGGCGAGGAGCTGGCCAACAGCTACGGCTTCACCACGGCTGTGGCGTTCCTGAGCACCTTCCTCCAGGCCGCCGCCATCGTCCTGGCTCTGCGGCGCCCCGTCCCCGCCTGGGCCCTGTCCCTGTCCGCCGCCACCGCTACCGCGCTGCTCGCCCGCCAGCACCTGGCACACCTGCGGCTCCCCGGCCCCAACTGGCCGTGGACCACGCCGACGCTGCTGGCCCACATGGCCGTACTGCTGCTCCTCGCCCTGCGCGTCCGCCTCCGCGGCACGGTCGCCTTGGTCGGCGGGAGCGCCCTGGTGACCTTCGTCGTCGAAGGCCCCGTAGGAGCGCAGCGCTACTCCCCGACCGGGATGGCCGCCTTCGGTCTGTTCATCGTCGCCGCCGTCATCGGCTCGGCCCTGCGCGGCCGGAGCGAGGCCCGTAAGGAACTGGTCGAGCAGACGACGATCACCGCGGAGGAGCGGGCGCGCCGGGCCCTGCTGGAGGAGCGCAGCCGTATCGCGCGCGAGCTGCACGACGTGGTCGCCCACCACATGTCGGTGATCTCGATCCAGGCCCAGGTGGCCCCGCACCTGGTGGAGAACCCCTCCGACGAGCTCAAGGAGAACCTGGCGGGGATCCGCAACAACGCCCTGGAGGCCCTGACGGAGCTGCGCCGCGTGCTCGGGGTGCTGCGGTCGGCGGGTCCGGGCGACCCCGAGGCCCTGGACGACGCCTACCGGCTGTCCGCCCCCGGCACCGGCCCGGCCCCCGACGCCCCGCAGCCGAACCTCGCCCGGCTGGACGCGCTGATCGAGAACACCCGGGCGGCCGGTCTGGAGGTCGTCCTGAAGAGGGACGGCGAGCCGCGCGGCTATCCGCCGGGCGTGGAGCTGTCGGCGTACCGGATCGTGCAGGAGGCCCTGAGCAACGTCCTGCGGCACGCGCCGGGCGCGTCGGTCAGCGTGGAGGTCCTGCACTATCCGGACGGGATCTGCCTGGACGTCACCAACTCCCGCCCGAGCCGCCCGGCCCCGCCGTCCCCCGGCAGCGGCCACGGTCTGCTCGGGATGCGGGAGCGCGCGGCGATGCTCGGCGGGCATGTCGTCGCGATGGGCGACCGGCGCGGCGGCTTCCGGGTGACGGCGTTCCTGCCGCGCGAGGGCACCCCGAAGCCGACGGACACCGAACGGCCCTTTCCGCCGCACAGCAGCCCCGAGCCACCGACAGGAGAACAGGACCCATGACGAGCGGTGCCGGCACCATCCGTGTACTCATCGCCGACGACCAGGAGATGGTCCGGCAGGGTTTCACCGTGCTGCTCAACACCCAGCCCGACATCCAGGTGGTCGGGGACGCGGTGGACGGGCGGGCCGCGATCGCCCGGACCGCCGAACTGGCCCCGGACGTCGTGCTGATGGACATCCGGATGCCCGAGATGGGCGGCCTGGAGGCGACCCAGCGGATCACGGTGGAGCATCCCGCCGTCAAGGTGCTCGTGCTGACCACCTTCGACCTGGACGAGTACGTGTACGAGGCGCTGCGGGCCGGTGCCTCCGGCTTCCTGCTCAAGGACGCCTCGGCGGACAAACTGGCCGAGGCGGTCCGGGTGGTGGCCGCGGGCGACGCCCTGCTCGCGCCCGGCATCACCCGGCGCCTGATCGCCCAGTTCTCCCAGCTGGACGGCGGCGGCCGGGCCCCGCTCAAGCAGCGCGTCGGTGATCTGACGGAACGGGAGACGGAGGTGCTGGCGCTGATCGCGCAGGGCCTGTCGAACGCGGAGATCGCCGAGCGGCTGGTCGTGGCCGAGCAGACCGTGAAGACGCACGTCGGCCGGATCCTGGTGAAGCTGGGGCTCAGGGACCGTACCCAGGCGGCGGTCTTCGCCTTCGAGTCGGGCCTGGTCCGCCCGGGCGGCGCCCGCTGACCGGCCGCCCGGCGAAGCCCCGCCGGCACCTACGGGTCCGCGCCCCGAAGACCCGTAGTACCTGAGAGGGACCCCCAAGGACCCCTCTCCAAGGGGACGACCGCGACCCCGGGCCCGGCCTACCGTTCTGTACGTGACCGAGACGACGCACACGCAGACGACACCGCCGGGCCCGGCCGGGCGGCCGCGCAGCCCGGAGCTGCGGCTCGCGGCGGAGGCCCTGCGGGGGCTGCGCCAGGAGATGTTCGAGGACGCCTTCGCCTACGACCCGCTGCCCCGGCGGGCCGAGGCCGGCTCGCCCACCCGGCGTCCGTCGGGCCGGATACGGTCCTACGGAATCTGGACCCCGCATGTACTGGTGGGCCTCGGCGGCGCGGTGGCCATGTTCCTCGCCTTCACGGATGAAGAGGCGCCCGTGAGGGCCCTGCTGTGCGGGCTGCTCGCGCTGGTGCCGGTCCTGCTGACCCTGGTGCGTCCGGTGGGCGCGTTCTGGGCGTCGCTGGCGGCCACGGTCGTCATGTCCGTGATCGGCACCGCCGACGGCAGCTGGCCATGGCTGCCGGGCAGCTTCGTCTCCCATCTGCTGGTGATGACGATCGTCGCGCTGCGCACCCGCCCGCGCACGGCGGCCTGGATGTGGGTGCTGACCGCACTGTTCGGCCTCTTCGCCGACATACTCGTCGGCCACGGCAGGTTCGGCTCCGACACCGCCCCGATGCTGATCCTGTCGGCGCTGATCCTGCTGATCGTCACGGTCCGGCACATACGCAAGCAGGCCCAGCAGGAGATGACCGTGCAGCAGACGGTGACGGCGCACGAACGCTCTCGCCGCACCCTGCTGGAGGAGCGCACGACGATCGCCCGCGAACTGCACGACGTGGTCGCCCACCACATGTCGGTGGTCGCGATCCAGGCGGAGGCCGCGCCGTACCGGGTGGAGAATCCGCCGCCGGAGCTGGAGAAGGCGTTCGCCACCATCCGGGAGAACGCGGTGGCGGCCCTGACCGAGCTGCGCCGGGTCCTGGGCGTGGTCCGCGCGGAGGACTACGAGGCCCCGGACACCCCACAGCCCACGCTCGCCGATCTGGACGCGCTGCTGGCCAATGTGCGCGAGGCCGGGCTGACGGTGGACAAGGCGGTGACGGGCGCGGTCCGTGAACTCCCGCAGGGGGTGGAGCTGTCGGCGTACCGCATGGTCCAGGAGGCCCTCAGCAACACCCTGCGGCACGCACCGGGGGCGAGCGCCCGCGTGGAGATCGGCTATGTTCTGGGCGGCCTGGGCCTGCGCATGGTCAACGCCGCTCCGCCCGCGCCCCACCTCGTCAAGCCCTCACCGGGTGCCGGGCACGGCATCACGGGCATGCGGGAGCGGGTCTCGATGCTGAACGGCGAGATGACGGCGGGTCCGACGGACGACGGGGGTTATGAGGTGACGGTGTTCCTGCCGGTGCCGGCCGCCGCGAGCGAAGGGGACGCATGACCATCCGCGTACTGATCGCGGACGACCAGATGATGGTCCGCGAGGGTTTCTCGGTCCTGCTGAACGCGATGCCGGACATCGAGGTCGTCGGGGAGGCCGTCAACGGGAGGGAGGCGGTGGACCGGGTCCGGGAACTGTCGCCGGACGTCGTCCTGATGGACATCCGGATGCCGGAGCTGAACGGCATCGAGGCGACCCGGGAGATCGTCGCGGCGGACGCGATGGCGAAGGTGCTGGTGCTGACCACGTTCGACCTGGACGAGTACGTGTACCAGGCCCTGCGCGCGGGCGCCTCCGGCTTCTTGCTGAAGGACGCCTCGGCCCGCCAACTGGCCGACGGCGTCCGGGTGGTCGCCGCCGGCGAGTCCTTGCTGGCCCCCTCGGTCACCAGACGCCTGATCACGGAGTTCTCCCGCCTCTCGGTGCCCCCGCGCCTGATGCCGGCGGCCCAGACGGCGTACGGCGAACTGACCGAGCGGGAAACGGAGGTACTGGTCCTGATAGCCCAGGGCCTGTCGAACGCGGAGATCGCCGAGCGTCTGGTGGTGGCGGAGTCGACCATCAAGACCCACGTCAGCCGCATCCTGGTCAAGCTGGGGCTCAGGGACCGCACCCAGGCGGCGGTGTTCGCGTACGAGGCCCGCCTGGTCACACCGGGCTGACCTGGTGTCGTAACGTCGTGCCGCATCGAATCGCATCGACGGGGAGCATGAGCGGGGGAGCGAGCGTGGAACTGGAACTGCTGCCGCATGTCGGCGTCGCGTGTTTCCGGCTCGGCATGTCGGTCGAGGAGGCGCGGGACGCGGTGCGGGAGTGGGGTCTCTTCCGGGTCGTCGCGAGTGATCCGGTCCCGGGACAGATCTCCCTCACGCACGACGAGTCCGGGCTGAGCATCATGCTGGGGTTCACCAAGGGCGGGCTGAGCGGTGTGGAGCTGTTCCGGTTCCGGAACGAGGCCGCCGACGTGCGGGTGCTGCTCGACGGGCTCGACGTCTTCCGCACCCCGAGCGCCGACCTGGTCGAACAGCTCGCGGAACGGGGCCACACCGTCGAGGAGAACGACCTCGGCTTCGACGCCCTGCCGGAGCTGAAGGTGTTCCTGGCGAACGAGAGCAGCTACGACCACCCGGTGGACGAGGAGGGCGACCCCCTCTCCTACGACTACGTTCTGATCAGCGGGGAGGCCGGCGCGTGACCGTGGATCTCGTCCTCGATCCGCCGCGCGGTGTGGCGCCGCTGCGGCTGGGCATGACGCTCGACGAGGCGATCGCGGCGGTGCCCGGCTGGGGCGAGCCCAGAGTCCTCGGGCGCCGGAGTTCGGCGCAGGCCTCCTGGTCCCTGGACGGAGTGGGGGTGCAGGCGCTGCTGGAGGGCGGTCCCGTGGTGACGGCGATCGAGCTGTGGTGGCCCGGGGAGGGCCGGACGTCCACGACACGGGTCCTGCTCGACGGGGACGACGTGTTCGCCGTGCCGGCCGAGCGGCTCTTGCGCCGTGCCGCCGCCCGTGGCTGGACGGTCGACACGTCCCGCCCCGAGCATCCGGTGATCCCCGGGGTGTCCCTGGGCTTCACCCGGCAGACCTCCCAGGAGGTCCCGCGTGACGCCGAGGGCCTGCCGGTGCATGTCACCTCCGTGCTCGTCGGCGGGGAGGACTACTACGACTTCCTCAGCGAAGGCCACGGTTGACCGCGTCAGGTGGCGGACACCCCTGGTCAGAGGGCGGTCCGGCGGGTTAGCGTCCCGGCATGGCAGGCCCCACCGACCTCGGTTTCGATCCCTGGGACCCGGCGTTCGTCGCCGACCCCTACCCGGCCTACGCCGAGCTGCGCGCACGCGGCCGGGCGATCCGGTACGAACCGACCGACCAGTGGCTGATCCCGCACCACGCGGACGTCTCGGCGCTGCTGCGGGACCGGCGGCTGGGGCGGACGTACCAGCACCGGTTCTCGCACGAGGAGTTCGGCCGGACCGCGCCCCCGCCGGAACACGAGCCGTTCCACACCCTCAATGATCACGGGATGCTCGACCTGGAGCCGCCGGACCACACCCGGATCCGGCGCCTGGTGTCCAAGGCGTTCACCCCGCGCACGGTGGAGCGGCTGAAGCCGTACGTCGAGACGCTGGCGAACGACCTGGTGGCGGCCCTCGTCCGGGACGGGGGCGGCGATCTGCTCGCGGACGTCGCGGAGCCGCTGCCCGTCGCGGTGATCGCAGAGATGCTGGGGATCCCGGAGGGGGACCGGGGGCAGTTGCGGCCCTGGTCGGCGGACATCTGCGGGATGTACGAGCTGAATCCGTCGGAGGAGACGGCGGCCAGGGCGGTTCGGGCGTCCGTCGAGTTCTCGGAGTTCCTGCGCGAGCTGATCGCCGCGCGGCGCAAGGAGCCGGGGGAGGACCTCATCTCCGGGCTGATCGCCGCGCACGACGAGGACGACGACCGGCTGACCGAGCAGGAGATGATCTCCACGGCCGTGCTGCTGCTCAACGCGGGGCACGAGGCGACGGTCAACGCCACGGGCAACGGATGGTTCGCGCTGTTCCGGAATCCGGAGCAGCTGGCCGCCCTGCGGGCCGATCACTCCCTGATCCCGTCCGCGGTCGAGGAGCTGCTGCGCCACGACACCCCGCTGCAGCTCTTCGAACGCTGGGTGCTGGACGACATCGAGATCGACGGTACGACGATCCCGAGGGGCTCGGAGATCGCCATGCTCTTCGGGTCCGCCAACCACGACCCGGCCGTCTTCGCCGACCCCGGCCGGCTGGACCTGACCCGTACGGACAACCCGCACATCTCCTTCAGCGCGGGCATCCACTACTGCATCGGCGCGCCCCTGGCCCGTATCGAGCTGGCCGCCTCGACGCGGGCCCTGCTGGAGCGGGCGCCCACCCTGGCCCTGGCGGCCGAGCCGGAGCGGAAGCCCAACTTCGTGATGCGGGGGCTCAAGGAGCTGCGCGTGCAGGTCGGCTGAGCACGGTGGCCGGCTGATCCCCGTGCTCAGCCGGCGGCCAGGTCCCGGCGGCGCAGGCCCGCCAGCCCGCCCGCCACCAGCAGGGCCGCCAGGGCCAGCAGGACGCCCACCGGGGTCCAGTCGAGGTGTCCGCCGGGCAGCTTGGGCAGGTGGCCGAAGGGGGAGAGGTCCAGGACGGCGCGGGGGACGTTCAGGGCGGGGCCGATCCAGCCGATGAGCAGGGCCGCGCCGGCCACGCCCCACGCCGCCGTCACGCCCTGTGGCAGGACGCCGAGGAGCAGCACGGCGAGCCCGCCGATGACCCAGACGGCGGCGACCTGGAGCAGACACGCGCCGAGCACCGGCCCGATCTGCCTGCCGTAGCCGACGGCGAAGCCCAGACCGGCGAGCAGCATGATCAGGGCCGAGCCGCCGAAGGCGATCAGCAGATGCCCGGCGGCCCAGCGCAGCCGGCCCACCGCACCGGCCAGGACGGGCTCGGCGCGGCCGGAGGTCTCCTCGCCGCTCAGCCGCAGTACGGCGGAGACGACGTAGAGCGCGGCGACCAGGCCGAGCATGCCGACCATCGCGGCGAGGAAGGCGTCCGTCAGCCCCGACCGGCCGCCCATGCGCTGGAAGATCTCCCGGGCCTGGGCGTTGTCGCCGACGAGCTTGGCCGCGCCGTCCGTCAGCCCGCCGTAGACGACCCCGGCGAGGAAGAAGCCGAGGCTCCAGCCGAGCACGCTGCCGCGCTGCAGCCGCCAGGCCAGCGCACCGGCGGTGCCGAGCCGGCCCACCGCCGGTCCCGGCCGGGTCGGCAGGAAACTCATGCCGATGTCCCTGCGGCCCGCCAACGCGTAGGCGGCCAGGACCTGAAGAGCCGTCGCCGCCACGAACAGGAGGAGCACCCACCAGCGTTCGGCCGCGAAGGCGCGCAGGTTCTCCAGCCAGCCCAGCGGGGACAGCCAGGTGAGGACGGAGGAGCCGTCGGAGGAGGCCGAGTCGCCCGCCGCGCGCAGCACGAAGGCCGCGCCGAGCACCGCCGCCGTGAGCCCCCGGGCCAGCCGGGCGCTCTCGGTCAGCTGCGCGACGATCGCCGCCGCTGTCGCGAAGATCATGCCCGCGCCCGCCACCCCGAGCCCGAAGGCCAGTGCGCCGGCCGCGCCCTGCCGTGCCAGCCCGGCGGCCATCAGCAGTCCCAGCAGGGCGTTCGCGACCGCCGCCGCCAGCAGGGCCGCCGTGAGCGGGGCCCGGCGCCCGACCGTCCCGGAGGAGATCAGCTCCTGCCGTCCGCTCTCCTCCTCGTCCCGGGTGTGCCGTACGACGACGAGGAGGCTCATGACGGCGGCGAGCGCGCCCGCGTACACCCCGACCCGCCAGGCGGTCAGCGCGCCGAGGGAGTCGTCGAAGACCGGGCCGACCACGGCGCGCAGCGAGGTGTTGGTCGCCATCTGGTGCATGAGGTCGGTGCGTTGGGCGGGGGTGGCGTACAGGGTCTTCAGGGTGTTCGGCATGGAGAGGACCATGAGCGCGTTCACCGCGACCCAGACGGGGAGCATGACGCGGTCGCGGCGCAGGGCGAAGCGCAACAGGGTTCCGGTGCCGGCCAGTTGGCGGCTCATACCGCCACCTCGTCCGTGTAGTGCCGCAGGAACAGCTCCTCCAGCGTGGGCGGGGTGGAGGTCAGCGAGCGTACCCCCGTGGCGCTCAACGACCTGAGGACGGCGTCGAGTTGGTCGGTGTCGACCTGGAGCCGGACCCGGTGGCCCTGGATGTCGAGGTCGTGCACGCCCGGCAGGTGGGCGAGGCCGTTGGGCGGGCCGGCGAGTTCGGCGCTGACGCTGGTGCGGGTCAGATGCCGCAGATCGGCCAGCGAACCGCTCTCCACGGTCCGGCCCTTGCGGATGATGCTGACCCGGTCGCAGAGCTCCTCGACCTCACTCAGGATGTGGGACGACAGCAGGACCGTACGGCCCCGGTCCCGCTCCTCCTCCACGCACGCCTGGAAGACCTCCTCCATCAGTGGGTCCAGGCCCGAGGTCGGCTCGTCCAGGATCAGCAGGTCGACCTCGGAGGCGAAGGCGGCGACGAGGGCGACCTTCTGCCGGTTGCCCTTGGAGTACGTGCGGCCCTTCTTGGTGGGGTCCAGCTCGAACCGCCCGATCAGCTCGGTGCGGCGCCGGGCGTCGAGCCCTCCGCGCAGCCGGCCGTAGAGGTCGATGACCTCGCCGCCGGAGAGGTTGCGCCACAGGGTGACGTCGCCGGGGACGTACGCGATACGGCGGTGCACCTCGACCGCGTCCCGCCACGGATCGCGGCCCAGCACCTGGGCGGCGCCCGCGTCGGCGCGCAGCAGTCCGAGCAGGACGCGGATGGTGGTCGACTTGCCGGCGCCGTTCGGGCCGAGGAAGCCGTGCACCTCACCGGCCTCGACGTCCAGGTCGAGGCCGGTGAGGGCGTGGGTACGGCCGAAGGACTTGTGGAGTCCGGCGATCGTGATGGCCTTCGTCATGGTTCCGAACGTACGCTTCTTTCAGAAATTTGTGAAGTTAGGGAAGGCTCTGAATCGCTGGTTAGGATGACGACCATGGCAGAGGTGAACGGACGCGACACGGAGGCGGTCTCCCGGTTCGTGGAGAGCTTCGCGGCCCAGCTCGTCGAGGCCGGGATGCAGCGGATGCCGGCCCGGGTGTTCGCGGCCCTGCTGTCCTCGGACTCGGGCACGCTGACCTCGGCCGAGCTGAGCGAACAGCTCCAGGTCAGCCCCGCGGCCGTGTCCGGGGCCGTGCGCTATCTCGCCCAGCAGCACATGGTCTCGCGGGAGCGCGAGCCCGGTTCGCGCCGTGAGCGGTACCGGGTGCACAGCAACCAGTGGTACGAGGCCCTCACCAACCGGGAAGCCGTCATCAAGCGGTGGGAGGGCGCTCTGCGTGACGGCGTCACCAGCCTGGGCGCCGACACCCCCGCCGGACGCCGCATGGCCGAGACGCTCGCCTTCTTCGAGTTCATCGACGGCGAGATCTCGGCCATGATGGAGCGCTGGCGCGTGCACCGGGAGAAGACCTTCGGCCGGTGACGCCGGGTGTCACCGCTGCTTCGTCTCCTCCGGCACCGTCCGCCCCAGCAGCGCGTACCGCTCGGGCGCCCGCCGCTTCAGATGCTGCGAGCGCCCCGCCTCACGCTGACGGCAGCACCAGCCCCCACGCCCCCTCCACCACCCGCCACGTCCGCCTCCGTACCGGCCCTGAGAGCCGCGCGTCGGCGCGGTAGCGGAAGTCCGGGCCGGTGACCGACACCGTCTGCCCGGACGCCCGTACCGGCGTCGCCTCCGCGCCCACCGACAGCGGGCGGATCTCCACCTCGGCCAGGCCGGACGAACCCGGGGTCACCGTCACCGCCTCCACCGGCTGGTCCAGGTCCACCAGGGTCTCGCCGTCCAGCTGGACCCGCAGCCGGGCCGGGCCGGGGGAGGGGACGGTGGAGAGGCGGGGCGGGCGGGCAGGCAGGGTGCGGGAGAGGAGGGTGCGGTACCAGGGGGCGGACGGGGCCACCGGCTCCCGCGCGACCGTACGGGTCGTACGGGTCGGCGGGATCGTCACGTCCGTCAGGACCAGCCCGTCGCTGTCGTCCAGCAGCAGGTCCAGACGGCGCTCCACCCCGTCCAGCACGGTCCGCGCCGCCGCCACCGCCCCGGCCGGCACGCCCAGGGACCGGGCCAGAGACGTTTCGCCGACCGGGACCACCGACAGACCGCAGCCGGCCGGCTCGCGCTCGCGGTGCAACAGGGTGACCGCCCGTAGCAGAGCGTGGTCGTCGCCGATCACCACCGGCCGGCGTGAACCCCTCCGGCCCAGCGCGCGAGCGAATTCCTCCGGGCTGTCCGGGAGGCACACCTTCGCCGCCGCACCCGCGCTGAGCACGTCTTTCGCGATACGAACGGACTCTCCGTCCGTCTGCCGTGCCGCCGGATCGATGATCACCAGCAGCTGCTCGGACGTCGCGAAAGTCGCCACCTCGGTCCTGCCTCGCTTCCTCGGGTAGCATCTTTGTGCAAGAGCCCCTTGCGCTATTGCGCCAGGGGCTTCGTCTATTCCGGGGCATCCGGTCCGACGGTTGGCGACCAACGGCGGTCGCTGTGGCACGCGGCGGTGAACCTTACGCCCACGCCCCCGACCTTGGACATGCCCCGCCCGGAAGGGGTGTACGCGCGTGCCCGCACTTGTGCTGCTCGGTGCTCAGTGGGGTGACGAAGGCAAGGGGAAGGCGACCGACCTGCTCGGTGGCTCGGTGGATTATGTAGTGCGCTACCAGGGCGGCAACAACGCCGGCCACACGGTCGTCGTCGGCGACCAGAAGTACGCGCTCCACCTCCTCCCTTCCGGAATCCTCTCCCCCGGCTGTACGCCGGTCATCGGTAACGGTGTCGTCGTCGACCCGTCGGTCCTGCTCTCCGAGCTGAGCGGTCTGAACGAGCGAGGCGTCGACACGTCCAAGCTCCTGATCAGCGGTAACGCGCACATCATCACGCCGTACAACGTGACCGTCGACAAGGTGACGGAACGCTTCCTCGGCAAGAGGAAGATCGGTACGACGGGGCGCGGCATCGGGCCGACGTACGCGGACAAGATCAACCGCGTCGGCATCCGGGTCCAGGACCTGTACGACGAGTCGATCCTGACCCAGAAGGTCGAGGCGGCCCTCGACGTCAAGAACCAGCTCCTCACCAAGCTGTACAACCGGCGCGCGATCGCCGTGGACCAGGTGGTCGAGGAGCTGCTGGGCTACGCCGAGCAGATCAGGCCGTACGTCACCGACACCGTCCTGGTCCTGAACCAGGCTCTGGAGGAGGACAAGGTCGTCCTGTTCGAGGGCGGTCAGGGCACCCTCCTCGACATCGACCACGGGACGTATCCCTTCGTCACGTCCAGCAACCCGACGGCGGGCGGTGCGTGCACCGGCGCCGGCGTGGGCCCGACGAAGATCAGCCGGGTCATCGGCATCCTCAAGGCGTACACGACCCGCGTCGGCGCGGGCCCGTTCCCGACCGAGCTGTTCGACGCGGACGGCGAGGCGCTGCGCCGGATCGGCGGCGAGCGGGGTGTGACCACCGGCCGTGACCGGCGCTGTGGCTGGTTCGACGCCGTCATCGCCCGGTACGCGACCCGCGTCAACGGCCTGACGGACTTCTTCCTCACCAAGCTGGACGTGCTGACCGGCTGGGAGCAGATCCCGGTCTGCGTCGCGTACGAGATCGACGGCAAGCGCGTCGAGGAGCTGCCGTACTCGCAGAGCGACTTCCACCACGCGAAGCCGGTCTACGAGACGCTGCCGGGCTGGTCCGAGGACATCACGAAGGCCAAGTCCTTCTCGGACCTGCCGAAGAACGCCCAGAACTACGTCAAGGCGCTGGAGGAGATGTCCGGCGCCCCGATCTCCGCGATCGGCGTGGGCCCGGGCCGGGACGAGACGATCGAGATCAACTCGTTCCTCTGAGTCCGGACACGT
The DNA here is from genome assembly GCF_027625935.1 of Streptomyces camelliae. NCBI lineage: Bacteria > Bacillati > Actinomycetota > Actinomycetes > Kitasatosporales > Streptomycetaceae > Streptomyces > Streptomyces camelliae. Next base: position 4,263,764 of record NZ_CP115300.1, on the reverse strand, counting down.
TCCGACTGGTCGCGCCCCCGTCCGGCTCGCTCGTGCCGGCGGGGGCGTTTCCGTGTGCGCCCGTTCGGGCGTGACCCGCTCCCCGGGCCGGTCATGGACATGAAGTTCCTTGACCGGCCCTTGGGCTGTTCGTGGTTCTCAGAGGAATGAGTCGAAGGCAAGCATCTACGCGGGTAGTTGCCTGCGTTCCTCCCTCCTTCTCATCCTCGCTCCAGGAGCCCTGTATGCCCGTCAGCCCCATGAACCGCCGGGAGTTCGTGAAGAAGTCGGCCGTCACCGGAGCGGCCGTCGCCGCGGCCGGGACCGTCGCCGCGGCCCCCGCCCAGGCCGCCGAGCAGAAGCGCGAACACATGCCGCGTACCTGGTCGTTCTCCATCCTCGGCACCACCGACCTGCACAGCCACGTCTTCGACTGGGACTACTACAAGGACGCCGCCTACACCGACAAGGCGGGCAACTCGGTCGGCGTCGCCCGGGTCGCCACCCTCATCAAGCAGCAGCGCGAGGCCAAGGGCGAGGACCACGTCCTCCTCGTGGACGCCGGTGACATCATCCAGGGCACCTCGCTCGCCTACTACTTCGCCCGCGTCGACCCGATCACGGGCACCGACGGCAAGAAGGGCCCCAAGCACCCGATGGCCGTGGCCATGAACCACATGCGCTACGACGCCGCCGCCCTCGGCAACCACGAGTTCAACTACGGCATCGAGACCCTGCGCAGGTTCGAGAAGCAGTGTCACTTCCCGCTGCTCGGCGCGAACGCGCTGGACGCGAAGACGCTGCGGCCCGCCTTCCACCCGTACACCGTGAAGCGCATCTGTGTGCCGGGCGCGCCCGACATCAAGGTCGGCATCCTGGGCCTCACCAACCCCGGTATCGCCCTGTGGGACAAGGACAACGTCAGCGGGAAGATGGTCTTCCCCGGACTGGTCGAGCAGGCGAAGAAGTACGTGCCGAGGCTGCGGGCGCTCGGCTGTGACGTGGTCTTCCTGACCGACCACTCCGGCCTCGACGGCTCCTCGTCGTACGGCGACGAGCTGCCGTACGTCGAGAACGCCTCCAACCTGGTCGCCGAGCAGGTGCCGGGCATCGACGCGATCCTGGTGGGCCACACCCACGTCGAGGTCCCCTCCTACACGGTGAAGAACGCGGAGACCGGCGAGGAGGTGCTCCTCTCCGAGCCGTACTGCTGGGGCTACCGCCTGAGCGTCTTCGACTTCGAGCTCGAACTGCACCACGGCCAGTGGAAGGTGACGAGCAAGACCGCCCAGACCCTCAACCCCAAGGACGTGGACGAGGACCCGGAGATCAAGAAGCTCCTGGAGGCCGACCACGAGCTGGTCGTGAAGTACGTCAACACCGCGGTCGGCACCTGCACCGAGAACCTCTCGGCGGCCGAGTCCTGCTGGAAGGACGTGCCGATCATGGACTTCATCCAGAAGGTCCAGGCCGACACGGTGAAGGCGGGCCTCTCGACGGCCGACGCGGCCCTCCCGGTGATCTCCGTCGCCGCGCCGTTCAGCCGCACGGCCGACATCCCCCAGGGCAACGTCACCATCAAGGACATCGCCGGGCTCTACATCTACGACAACACCCTGTACGGCAAGAAGCTGACGGGCGCCCAGCTCAAGGACTACCTGGAGTACGCGGCGAAGTACTACCACCAGGTCCCGGCCGGCACGAAGGTCGACACCGCGACCCTCACCAACGCCAACAACTTCTGGGACTACATGTACGACGTGGCGGCGGGCGTCGACTACGAGATCGACATCGCCCAGGCGGAGGGTTCGCGGATCAAGAACCTCTCCTACAACGGCGCCCCGGTCGCGGACGACCAGGTGTTCGTGGTCGCCGTCAACAACTACCGCGCGAACGGCGGCTCCGGTTACCCGCACATCGCCTCGGCGCCGATCGCGTACAGCTCCACGAACGAGATCCGGCAGCTGATGATCGACTACGTGACGACGACGAAGACGCTGGACCCGGCGACCTTCGCGAAGGTCAACTGGAAGCTGACGCAGGCGGGTACGCCGGTCTTCTAGACGCGCCCACCCCGCTGTTCACGCGCGGGCCACTGCTCTTGGGGGCGGTGGCCCGCGCGTCGTGTTCCGGTCAGCTGAAGACGATCATCGAGCCCTGGGCCAGCGACCGTGTCGCCGCCGCGTGCAGGCCCAGCCACACGTGCCGTTCGCGGGCGAAGGGGCTCGGGTCGTAGGGGGCCGGGACGGCCGGCTCCTCCAGATCCGTGGGGGCCGTGGGGGCGGCCGGCGCGGCCGGCGGGTTGGCCGGGTCGATGCCGAGGGACGGGGCCACGTACTCCAGTTCGCGCAGGAGCGTCTGCGAGGAGCCCAACGGGCCGCCGCCCGCGAGGAGTTCGTCGTTGGACAGCGGGTGCGGGAAGTCGACCGGGACATACGCGCCCGCGTGGTCGTAGTGCCAGACCAGATGGGACTGCTGGGCCGTGGACTCGAACATCTCCAGCAACTGCTCGTAGTCGCCGCCCAGTTCGCCCACCGGGGTCACGGGCAGTCCGCAGACCTGCAGCAAGTACGCCCGGCGCAGGAAGTGGAGGGCGTCGTAGTCGAAACCGGCGACGGGCGCGACCTCGCCGGACAGGCCCGGCATGTACTGGTACACCGGCACCGGGGGGAGCCCGGCCGCCGCCAGGGCGTTGTTGTACTGCGCGAGTTCCTCGGCGAACGGGTTGTCCGGGGTGTGGCACAGGACGTCCACGAGCGGTACCAGCCACAGGTCACAGGCCAAAGAGGGCTCCCTCGCACACAGAAAGGTCCACAGCAGGTGGTCAGGGAAGGGTACCCGTCGCTCAGCCGTTGGTCAGGTGTTCCAGCAGGGCCAGCGAGTGGGCGTTGGCGGCGGCCACGATCTCGCGGGCGGCCTCGGTCTCGCGGCGGTCCAGCGCGTCGACCAGGTCCGTGTGCCCGGCCCAGAGCCGGCCGCGCAGGTCGGGGAGGCGGAGCAGGTGCTGCACCGCGCAGACCCAGGACTGCACGCGCAGCCGGTGCAGGAAGTCGCCGAGGTAGGGGTTGCCGAACAGGGCGCTCAGCTCGCGCCAGAAGCGCAGGTCGTAGCCGATGAGGATGGTCAGGTCACCGGCGGCCGCCGCACGCTGGGCCTCCTCGCCCCGGCGCCGGACGGTGGCGAGCGCGGAGGCCGAGCGGGGGTCCTCCGGCGGGGTGCGGAAGGCGGGGTGCTCGGTGGACAGGGCCTGGAACATGCCGTTGGTGACCAGGCTGCGGGCCTCGATCATGTTCCGGTAGTCGGTGAGCGAGTACTCCGGCACACGGAAGCCGCGGTGCTGGTCGGCCTCCAGGATGCCCTGCGCGGACAGGTCGACCAGCGCCTCGCGGACGGGGGTGGCGGAGACCCCGTACTGGTCGGCGATCTCCTTGACCGTGAACGCCCGGCCCGGTCGCAGCCGCCCCGCCAGCACCTCGTCGCGGAGCGCGTCCGCGATCTGCTGGCGCAGGGTACTGCGCGTGACGGCGCCGTTGCCGGGCATGGTCGGGTCTCTCCTCGCGCGTAGATGACGTACTCGTTGTCTCCTACGAGATTTCTTACGAGCACGTCACCTTACGCGTTCGAACAAGCCCGGCGGCAGCCGGTCACTCCGTGTATGCGTCGGCGACGCTCAGCGCCGCGTCGAGGGCGGCGAGGCCCTCCTTCAGCTCGGCCTCGGTGACATTGCAGGGCGGGACCACATGGGTGCGGTTCATGTTCACGAAGGGCCACAGGCCGTGCTGCTTGGCGGCGGCCGTGAAGGCGGCCATGGGGGCATTGGCCTCGCCGGCCGCGTTGTACGGCACGAGCGGCTCGCGGGTCTCGCGGTTCTTCACGAGCTCCAGCGCCCAGAACATGCCGGTGCCGCGGACCTCGCCGACGCTCGGGTGGCGCTCGGCCAGGGCGGCGAGGGCGGGACCGAGGAGATCGGCGCCCAGGCTCTTGGCGTTCTCGACCACGCCCTCCTCCGCCATCACGTTGATCGTGGCGACGGCGGCGGCGCAGGCCAGCGGGTGCCCGGAGTAGGTCAGACCGCCGGGGTACGGCCGCTTGCCGAAGGTCTCGGCGATCTTCTGTGAGATCGCGACACCGCCGAGGGGCACGTAACCCGAGTTCACGCCCTTGGCGAAGGTCATCAGGTCGGGTACGACACCGAAGAGGTCGGCGGCGAACCACTCGCCCGTGCGCCCGAAGCCGGCCATGACCTCGTCCAGGATGAAGACGATGCCGTGGCGGTCGCAGATCTCGCGGACCCCGGCCAGATAGCCGGGCGGCGGGACCATGATCCCGGCCGTGCCCGGGATGGTCTCCAGGATGATCGCGGCAACCGTCCCCGGCCCCTCGAAGGCGATCGTCGTCTCCAGGTGCTCCAGCGCCCGCGCGGTCTCCTGCTCCTCGGTCTCGGCGTAGAAGCGGGAGCGGTAGAGGAACGGCGCCCAGAAGTGGACGACGCCGTTCGTGGCGCTGTCGCTCGCCCAGCGGCGCGGGTCGCCGGTGAGGTTGACCGCCTGCTGGGTGCCGCCGTGGTACGAGCGGTACGCCGAGAGCACCTTCGGGCGTCCCGTGTGCAGCCGCGCCATGCGCACCGCGTGCTCGACGGCGTCCGCGCCGGCGTTGGTGAAGAAGATCTTGTCCAGGTCGCCCGGGGTCCGCTCGGCGATCAGCCGGGCCGCCTCCGAGCGCGCCTCGACCGCGAAGGCGGGCGCGAAGGTGGTCATCCGTGCCGCCTGCTCCTGGATCGCCGCGACGACCTTGGGGTGCTGGTAGCCGATGTTGGTGAAGACGAGCCCGCTGGTGAAGTCCAGGTACCGCTTGCCGTCGTAGTCCCAGAAGTACGACCCCTCGGCGCCGGCGACGGCGAGCGGGTCGATGAGGTCCTGGGCCGACCAGGAGTGAAAGACGTGCGCGCGGTCCGCGGCCTTGACCGCGGCGCCGGTTTCGGGGTTGGGCTGAGGGGTCATGCGGACGAGCGTAAATGTCCGCGATGCGGAAGCGACATCGGCGTCCTGTTCCGTGGGAGGGGGGTTTCCACGACAGAATGTCTATCGACAGCATGCTGTCGAAGTGGCAGCATGCTGTCATGAATGCCATGACCGGACCGGCTGACCGACGGGTGCATCTCGCGGTCTACGACAGCCTCGCCGACTGGGAGACGGGGCATACGGCCGCCTATCTGGCCCGTGCCGGGTACGAGGTGGTGACGGTGGGGCCCGGCCGGGAGCCGGTGACGAGCATCGGCGGGCTGCGGATCCTGCCGGACCTCGCGCTGGACGAGCTGCGCCCCGAGGACAGCTCCCTGCTGATCCTGCCGGGCGCCGACCTCTGGTCCGCCGGCGACGGCCTCGCCCCCTTCGCCCGCGCGGCGCGCGCCTTCCTCGACGCGGGTGTGCCGGTGGCCGCGATCTGCGGGGCGACCGCCGGCCTCGCCCGCGAGGGGCTCCTCGACGACCGCGCCCACACCAGCGCCTCCCCCTTCTACCTGGCGCAGGCCCCCGGTTACGCCGGGGGCGACCGCTACGTGGAGGCGGACGCCGTGACCGACGGCGGCCTGGTCACCGCCGGGCCCACCGAGCCGGTCGCCTTCGCCCGGGAGGTCCTCCGGCTCCTCGGGGTGTACGAGGGTGAGGTGCTGGACGCCTGGTACCGGCTGTACCACGACTCCGACGCGGAGGCGTACGTCGTGCTGCAGCAGGCCGGTGGCCGGTGAGCCGGAAACACCAGGACCTCCTCAGCCGCGGTGCCGTCGGCACCTTCCGGCTGAACGGCCAGTTCCTCGCCGTCGCCGAGGAGCTGGCACGGCCGGCCGGTCTGACCGCCGCCTGGTGGCAGGTGCTGGGGGCGGTGCTCGGGGAGCCGCTGCCGGTCGCCGGGGTCGCGCGGGCCATGGGCATCACGCGGCAGAGCGTGCAGCGCATCGCCGACCTGCTGGTGGAGCGGGGGCTCGCCGAGTACCGGCCGAACCCGGCCCACCGGCGTGCGAAGCTCCTCGCGCCGACCGAGGAGGGGCGGGCGGCCGTGGCGCGCATCGGCCCGGGGCACGCGGCCTTCGCCGGGCGGCTGGCGGCGGCGATGGGCGAGACCGAGCTCGCCGAGGCGGTACGGCTGCTGGAGCGGCTCTCGGAGGTCCTGGACCGGCTCGGCAAGCCTGTTGTGGAACCGTAGACCGGGGGCCGGGCGACTCCTCGTAGAGCCGGATTATCCTCGGTCCGGTCGCACACGTATGCGTGCGCGTCGTGGTGCGTGTCGGGGGGAGGCGGGGTGGCCATGGAAAAGCTGGGGGCGGGGGATCCGCAGCACATTGGGGGCTATCGGCTGCTGGCGCGGCTCGGGGCCGGCGGGATGGGGCACGTGTATCTCGCCCGGTCGGACCGGGGCCGTACCGTCGCCGTGAAACTCGTCCGTGCGGAACTGGCCGCGCAGGAGGAGTTCCGGGCCCGTTTCCGGCAGGAGGTGCAGGCCGCGCAGCGGGTCGGCGGGTACTGGACCGCGCCCGTGCTCGACGCGGACACCGAGGCGGCCGTGCCGTGGGTGGCGACCGGGTACGTGGCCGGGCCCAGCCTCCAACAGGTCGTCGGCCGGGATCACGGGGCGCTGCCCGAGCGGTCGGTACGGATCCTCGCGGCCGGGCTCGCGCACGCGCTCAAGGACATCCACGCGGCCGGGATCGTGCACCGGGATCTGAAGCCGTCGAACGTGCTGGTGACGATCGACGGGCCGCGCGTCATCGACTTCGGGATCGCGCGGGCGCTGGAGACGACCTCGCTGGGCGGGGAGGGGCTGACGCATACGGGCGCGCTGGTCGGGTCGCCCGGGTTCATGGCGCCGGAGCAGGTGCGGGGGGACCGGATCACGCCGGCGTGCGACGTCTTCTGCCTGGGGTCGGTGCTGGCGTATGCGGCGACCGGTGCGCTGCCGTTCGGTACGGCCGACAGCGGTGCGCACGCGTTGATGTTCCGGATCGCTCAGGAGGAGCCGGATCTCACGGGCGTGCCGGAGGGGATCGCCGACCTGGTGCGCGCCTGCCTGCGCAAGGATCCTGGAGGGCGGCCTTCGCTGGACGCGATTCTTGAGCGGATCGGCGCGGAGGGCACGGTGTCCGGGGGACGGTCCCGGGATCCCTGGCTGCCGGGCGTGCTGGTCGCTCAACTGGGCCGGCACGCTGTGCAGTTGCTGGAGGTCGAGGATCCGGACGGGGGGACCTCGGCTTCGCCTCCGGCGCCCGAGCTCCCACCCGCAGCGTCCGTGCAGCCTTCGTCGCCGGGTGCGGGCGGCGCCGGCCCGAAGAGCGGGGCGGAGTCGTCGCCCGAGCATGCCGCCGCCTCCGATGAGGGCGGTGCCGATGCCGGTGTCGACCGGTTGCCCACCGTTGTGGCGGTGCCCGGGGCGCCCGCCGTGCCGCCGGGGTCCGGGTACGGGCAGGCGCAGCCGCATCCGCAGCCGGCTCCGCCGTATCCCCAGCCCCAGCCCCCCGCGCCGTACGGCTACCCGCAGCAGCCGTACGGCCCCTACGGCGGCGGACTCGGCTCCACCCCGCCCTACGGGCCGATGCCTCCCGGCCCGGCCGAGGAGGAGCCGGAGCGGCGCAGCGGGCGGTCGACCGCGCTGCTCATCGTGGTCGCGCTGGTCGTGGCGCTCGGCGCCGGCGGATCGGTGTACGCGCTGATGAACGGCGGCGGGCACACCCAGGGCGGCGGGACGAGTCCGTCGCCCTCCGCCACCTCCGCGCCGGCGGACGCAGGTACCGGCGGGACGTCGGGGGCGCCCTCCCCGGCCGGCTCCGGGCCGTCCTCCTCCGCGTCCGCGTCCGCGTCCACGGACGGAGCGGTGCCGGCCGGCTATCTGGGCACCTGGAGCACGACCATCGACAACGCCAACGGGACCAATACCCGCCAACTGACCATCCGGCAGGGCCAGGTGGGCGACACCGTGCTGACGCTGGTCGCGGACGGGCCGACCGACGGCGGTGGGTCGTACCACTGTGTCTTCGAGGCCAAGCTCGACCGACAGCCCAGCGGGAACGGGCCGTTGGAGATCGGGCCGTCCACCGTCAGCTCCGGCGAGCCCGCCTCCACCTGCACCCCGGGCGAGGCCACCGAGATCACACTCCAGCCGGACGGCACGCTGAAGCGGGAGAAGGCGAGCGGCGGGGAGAGCCTGACGTACACCAAGCAGTGAGCGTGCGACCGGCTGAGCAGGTCGGGTGAGGTCCGCTGCGGTTCGGCAGCGCCCTTGGGGGCGCGGGGCTGCGTCTGATGTGCGGCTACCGCCGCGAGGGGGGCCCGGGTTCGAGCGAAGCCGAGAACGTGGGGGAGCGACCGGCCGCGACGGCGCTGCAGACACGCGATGGCGCTGCAGGCAACCGACGACGTGTCACGGCACTTCCGGCGGAGCGCTCAGCGGGGCTCCGGCGGGCGCTGCCTCGGCATGTTCGGGCGGGTGCCGTTCGCCGGGGGGAGGGGGAAACGCCCTCCGAAACCCCCGCCCTCCTGCCTCGGCACCGCCGCCACCGCCGTCTGGATGCCCAACGGCGCCGAACCGGTCCGGAACTCGACCATCCAGTCGGTCGTCTCGGTGCGGACCAGTTCGGCGACGTCCTCGGAGAACCGCCGCAGCACGCCCAGACACCGCTCGGCCGCCTCGCTCGCCGTGCCCTCCGCCGGGCCCAGCACCTCGCGGATGCTCTCGGAGGCCCAGTCGAACTGCAGGGCCTGGAGGCGCCGCTGCACCGCCTGGGCCGTGGCCACGTCCCGCATCCAGCCGGAGGTCACGCCGAAGAACCGGTCGATGCCGACGCAGGCCACCGCGAGGAGCAGGGCCAGGCAGCCCCAGGGGGCCACGCCGTGGGCGGCCCCGGTCAGGTCCAGCAGGGGCAGTGCCGCGCCGGCCGTCACACCCGCCGCCGCGCCGGCCCGCAGCACGCGCGCGCCGCGCCGCTTCCACACGCGGTCGCGCAGATACCAGGACGCGGTCTGAAGCGCCCCGCGCTCCACCCACCGGTACAGCTCGTCCAGCCGTTCGGCGGGCTCCCCCCAGTCCCCGAGCGGAAAGGCCCGCCCGGTCACATCGCCCGGCCGCAGCCCGGACCGACCCTCGCCCCGCCCGTCCTGAGGCGGACCCTCGGGCTGCATCTCCGGCTGACCCACCCGGCACTCCCAACTGATCCCGAACCGATCCCGATCCGATCCTGACTGAAACTGTCCGACCCGAACCCGTCTGATCTCGACCAATCACCCAGCGTGACACTTCGCACCGACACTCCGCCGGACCCTTCCGACACCCTGCCGACGCGCGGGCTCCCCTTCCTACCGCCCAATGGGTGGCGAAGACTGGGCTTTCCCGGCTTTTCCGCCCGGAAGAGGGTCTTGATCAGGTATAGGGCTCCTGGACTTCTCACTCGAAAGAGTGGCGGGGCGACGGGGGCGTGGACCACGTAGGCTCATGCTCAGCGGAGAAAACGTTAAGGAGCTGATCGTGTTTCCCGGTGGTGGCCAGCCCAACATGCAGCAGTTGCTCCAGCAGGCCCAGAAGATGCAGCAGGACCTGCAGCGGGCGCAGGAGGAACTGGCGAACACGGAGGTCGACGGGCAGGCCGGCGGCGGTCTGGTGAAGGCCACCGTGACCGGCTCCGGCGAGCTGCGCGCGCTGCAGATCGACCCGAAGGCGGTGGACCCCGAGGACACCGAGACCCTCGCCGACCTGATCGTGGCGGCCGTGCAGGCGGCCAACGAGAACGCGCAGGCGCTCCAGCAGCAGAAGCTCGGCCCGCTGGCCCAGGGCCTCGGCGGCGGCACGGGCATCCCCGGTCTGCCGTTCTGAGTCCGGGGCAACTACGGTACGTACCGAAAGGTCTCCAGGAAGGGCAGTCCGGTGTACGAAGGCGTGGTCCAGGACCTCATCGACGAGCTGGGGCGGCTCCCCGGCGTCGGTCCCAAGAGCGCGCAGCGGATCGCCTTTCACATCCTCCAGGCGGAACCGACGGACGTGAAGCGCCTCGCCCAGGCACTCATGGAGGTGAAGGCGAAGGTCCGCTTCTGCGCGACCTGCGGCAACGTGGCACAGGAGGAGCTGTGCGGCATCTGCCGTGACCCGCGCCGCGACCCGTCGGTCATCTGCGTGGTGGAGGAGCCGAAGGACGTCGTCGCCATCGAGCGGACCCGCGAGTTCCGCGGGCGTTACCACGTCCTCGGCGGCGCCATCAGCCCGATCGAGGGTGTCGGTCCCGACGACCTGCGTATACGAGAACTTCTCGCGCGGTTGGCCGACGGGACGGTCACGGAACTGATCCTGGCGACGGACCCGAACCTGGAGGGCGAGGCGACAGCGACGTACCTCGCCCGGATGATCAAGCCCATGGGCCTGAAGGTCACCCGCCTGGCCAGCGGCCTCCCGGTGGGTGGCGACCTGGAATACGCGGACGAGGTCACGCTCGGCCGCGCCTTCGAGGGGAGACGACTCCTAGATGTCTGACGCCACACTGCACGCGACCGGTCGCAACCCGGACGACTTCGCGGTCCAGATCGCGGACCAGATCGAGAGCTTCCTGGTGGCCGTCACGGAGGTGGCGAGGGGCGACGAGCCCGGCTCGACGGTGCCCTTCCTCCTCCTGGAGGTCTCCCAGCTGCTGCTGGCCGGCGGCCGCCTCGGCGCGCACGAGGACATCGTCCCCGACGAGCGCTACGAGCCCGACCTGGGCCCGGAGCCGGACGTGGACGAGCTCCGCGAGAACCTCGCCCGCCTGCTGGAGCCGGTGGACGTGTACTCGGAGGTCTTCGACCCCTACGAGCCCCGCAGGCCCGCGGTCCCGGCCCGTATCTCCGACGACCTGGCCGACATCATCACCGACCTGCGCCACGGCATGGCCCACTACCGCGCGGGCCGCACCACCGAGGCCCTGTGGTGGTGGCAGTTCTCCTACTTCTCCAACTGGGGCCCCACAGCCTCCTCCGTCCTGCGCGCCCTCCAGTCGGTCCTCATCCACGTCCGCCTCAACCAGCCCCTGGAGGAACTGGACGGCCTCGACACCGATCAGGCCACGATGGGCGACGAGACGCTGGAGTTCGAGGCGGGACGGGTCATGGCCCAGGAGATCGGTGCTCCGCTGGGGATGCGGCGGGGGAAGTAGGGGCGGCATCGACACGCTGGCGGAGAGCGGCCCCGTGCTGGGACGCCCGCTCGTCGACAGGCTGTCGGGTTGCCGTACCCACAACCCGGCGCCGCCTGAACACTGGCCCGCGCCACCCAACACCTTTGACCTACAACTTGGTTGACCGCAGTACTCCGAGCAGAGCCTTCGCCTCTCCATGCGGCGCCGTCTCTGTGGGCTCGCTGTACCAGCGCAGCGGCCATGTGTTCCCGTCCAGCGTTGGGATCCCGACCCATCCACGTTCGCGACTCCAAGAATCCGTCAGGTCCCGAACTCAACCTCACCGCCCCCGCCTGGACGGCATTCCTCGCGGACGTTTCCGTAGGTCGGCCCGGAGCTTGAGCCTCGGGCTCCGAGCCTCGGGCTTCGAGCTCCTCCCATGGGTCTTCTGGGTTTTGGGTTGGTTGAATTCCAACCCAACCAACCATGCCTGCACGTGAGTTGAGGCGGCTTACCTCGAATGGGTGACGTTCCGTGATCAACTTACGTCGGAACGTAAAGCCGCTCTAGGTTCGCGGCAAATAGATCGGCCCCGGTCGGTGCGCCAACACCGGCTCCGGGGCCTGGACCTACAGATCGAATCGAGACTTCGACCGTGGCTTGCTCCTACCCTAGCCCCGCCCTGCCCTCCCCGTCCCACCCGATGGCCAAAACGGGGTACGGAAAACGCTCCGCAGGTGACGAAGACCCGCACGCCGACCCGGACTTCGCACATCTGACCGGCCGCGAACGCGACCTCGCCGTCTTCATGGACCGTCTCCAGGACGGCCACGCGGCGGGCTACAAGGCGATCGCCGCCGAGCATCCCCTCTACGGCCAGCAGGCGGTGCGCGCTTCGCAGGGGCGTCTGAGCAGTGCCGGACACCTGCATCGGATCCGGGAGCACATCACCCTCGAAGACAACTCGATGCGGTGGGTCACTCGGACGTACTGGTCGCGTACTCCCAGGTCAGCCGAGTGGTGGGAGGAGTTCGCGCGGTCGCGCAACGGCAGGATCGTGACCGACGGCTACGAGTCCGGGCTGGCCCGCGTCGAGGAGGCCGAGGAGACGGCTCCGGAGGCCGAGGCCGGCCAGGCGCCCGGCGATGAGCCGCAGGTCACCGCGGCGTACCGGACCCTCGCGGAACTCCGTGACGCAGATCGCCGTATGCCGCTCTCCGAATCCGACTGCCGGTCTCTCGAATCCCTCGCCGCGGAGTGGCTGTCGCGAGGCGCGACGCCCGACGACATCACCCGCGCCCTCACCGACGGACTCCCGTCCGCCGTGTCCAACCCGGGCGGATTCGCCCGCAACCGATTGGAGAAGAAGATGCCGCCGAAAAAGGCGAAGGTGCGTCAGAAGAAGGCCTCGCTGCGCGGGCGTGTCGACCGGGTGCTCCGAGCCTGTCTGACCTGCGACGCGGACGAGCGCACCGTGGAGATCATCCAGTCCATGTGCCGGGACTGCCGGGTAGAGCTCGGGCTGGAGACGCCGGAGGGTGAGCGCATCCCGCAGATTCCGCAGACCTTCACGGGCGGGCGGATGCCCACTGTTGAGGAAGTGCACGAGTTCGCCGCACAGGTGCGAGCGGCCGGTGGGCTGCGGTCGCCCGGCGGCCGGGCGCTGCGAGGGCGCGTATGAGCGTGCAGGACGTGCCGGTCAGGGCACCATGGTGTCGAGGAGGCGACGCCATGACCCCCAGGACCGAGCACCCGCCGCAGATGACCGTTGAGGAGTTCGAGGAGCTCGAACGCCATGCCCCGGAGACCGTGTGGCTGGAGTTCATCAACGGAAGGGTCGTGGTCAAGCCCATGGCGGACGGCAACCACCGCGAGATGATCGCGTGGCTGCAGCGGATGTGCATGCAGCATCGGCCCGATCTGTGGCTGCACGCGGAGAGTGGCCTCCAGACGGAGAGGTACCGCAAGGGGCGCGCCCGCGCCGATGGGGTGCTCGTCCGGGTGGGCGGTCTCAAGGGCCACGGGGAGTGGTCCGAGTCCGAGGGCGCCCTGATGGCGGTCGAGATCACGTCGTACGATTCCGACACGAATCAGCTTGACCGCGTCGACAAACCTGACGGATACGCAGCCGCCGGAATCCCTGTCTGCCTCCTCATCGACCGAGACGACTGCTCCGTCGTCGTCTTCAACCAGCCGGAGGAGGGCCGCTACCGCCATTGGGAGAAGCTGCCGTTCGGCGCTTCCGTCAAGCTCCCCGACCCCGTGAACATCACCCTGGACACCGAGCCGCTCAAGCAGTTCAGCGACTGACCAGCAGGCGGAAGCCGATGCCTCGGACCTGTTCCAGAGTGATCGTCCCCGGCAGTTCGGCGCGCAGTGCCGTCACGTATGCGTCCAGGAGGGAGTCCGTCAGGCCGGGGAGGCAGGTGAGCTGGGTGCGGGTGAGCACACGGTCCGGGTGGGCGAGGAAGTGGGCGAGGAGCGTGCGCTGCGGCTCCGACAGGTTCAACTCGTCCACGTCTACCCGGACGTCGGGCGGGCCGGGCAGCGGTGGTCGTACCGTCGCGCGGATGCGGTCGATGATCCGTGACGCCTCGTGCGGTTCGTCCACGTAGTCGTCCGCGCCCATCTCCAGGACCGTCACCCGGTCGCGTTCGGTGCGGACCAGCGCGATCAACGGAGTGGCCGTACGGGAGCGCAGGGTCCGGCACGCCGGCAAGGACATGGGGCCGACGATGATCACGTCGTGGCCGTCCTCCGGTCCGCTTCCGTGGTCCACCTCGTAGCCGTACGCCCGTAAGGCGTCGGCCAGTGTCTCGTCGTCCTCCAGCAGAAGTACGCGCACGACCGCACCCTAGCGGCCGGGCCACAGTCCCCACAGGCCCTTGGCCATCGTCGTGCCACCGCCCGCCAGGGCCAGGAGGAGGACCAGGTGGCGGGCCCGGCGTTCGGGGATGCGCGCGGCGATGGCGTGGCCGATCACCGCGCCGGTCGCCATCGCGACGCAGACGGCCGCCCACTGCACGCCGGCCAGGCGGGGCGTGCCGTTCGCCGCGATCGAGAAGGCGTTGACCGCAACGCCGTAGAACTGGGCGTTGGGCACGAACTCCCGTACCGTCCAGCCCGCGTTGAGGGCGTACAGGGACACCGGTGGGCCGCCCACGCCCGCTGCCGCGTTCATGAAGCCGCCCAGGGCGCCCGCCGTCACCGCTCCCTTGCCGCCGCCGAGGGCCGGGACCCGTGCGCCGCGCAGGACCAGCAGCACGGCCGCCGTCACCAGGGCGCCCATCGTCAGCAGCAGGACCGGATGCGGGAGCCGGCGGGTCATCCAGGCGCCCGCCGGTACCGTGCAGGCCGCCGCCAGGCACAGCGGGACCATCGCCGCCGGGCGGACCCGGCGCCAGCCGCCGGCCAGGCCGACCACGCTGATCGCGCCGGCGGCGCAGTTCGCGAGGATCACGCCCTGGGCCGGGCCGAGCAGCAGCACCAGGGCCGGTACGGAGACCAGGGCGAAGCCCATGCCGGTCAGCCATTGGACGCCGGCGCCGAGCAGGACGATCGACGCCAGCAAGATCTCCGTCATCCCTGTATCCCCGCCCATGTCCGTGTCCCTGTCCATGCCGGGGAGCTCGGTGTGACCCAGCGCACTTTCCCGCGTGGTGTGGCAGAGGCTGGGCAGGTACCGGACCGCGGACGTCCGGTGGCCACCGTGACCATGTCTCACCATGCGGGAGCAGGGTGGTGGATTTCGGGCGCTCGTTAGACTGAGCCGACACAAACGAACCGAGCGAGGAGCGCACGTGGGCCTTGTCGTGCAGAAGTACGGAGGCTCCTCCGTAGCCGATGCCGAGGGCATCAAGCGCGTCGCCAAGCGGATCGTGGAAGCGAAGAAGAACGGCAACCAGGTTGTCGTCGTCGTTTCCGCGATGGGCGACACGACGGACGAGCTGATCGATCTCGCCGAGCAGGTTTCTCCGATGCCTGCCGGGCGTGAATTCGACATGCTGCTGACCGCCGGAGAGCGGATCTCCATGGCCCTGCTGGCGATGGCGATCAAAAACCTGGGTCACGAGGCCCAGTCGTTCACGGGCAGCCAGGCAGGCGTCATCACCGACTCGGTCCACAACAAAGCCCGGATCATCGACGTCACGCCGGGCCGGATCCGGGAGTCGCTCGACAAGGGCAACATCGCGATCGTCGCCGGGTTCCAGGGTGTCAGCCAGGACAAGAAGGACATCACCACGCTGGGGCGTGGCGGGTCCGACACCACGGCCGTGGCGCTCGCCGCCGCGCTCGACGCCGAGGTCTGCGAGATCTACACCGACGTCGACGGCGTGTTCACCGCCGACCCGCGTGTGGTGAAGAAGGCGAAGAAGATCGACTGGATCTCCTTCGAGGACATGCTGGAGCTCGCCGCCTCCGGCTCCAAGGTGCTGCTCCACCGCTGTGTGGAGTACGCCCGCCGCTACAACATCCCGATCCACGTCCGGTCCAGCTTCAGCGGGCTGCAGGGCACGTGGGTCAGCAGTGAGCCGATTGGGGACAAGCAGGTGGAGCAGGCCATCATCTCCGGTGTCGCGCACGACACCTCCGAGGCCAAGATCACGGTCGTCGGCGTGCCGGACAAGCCGGGTGAGGCCGCCGCGATCTTCCGGACCATCGCCGATGCCGAGATCAACATCGACATGGTCGTGCAGAACGTGTCCGCCGCCTCCACCGGGCTGACGGACATCTCCTTCACGCTGCCGAAGACCGAGGGCCGCAAGGCCATCGACGCGCTGGAGCGCAACCGGTCGGGCATCGGCTTCGACTCGCTGCGCTACGACGACCAGATCGGGAAGATCTCGCTGGTCGGCGCCGGGATGAAGACCAACCCGGGCGTCACCGCCTCCTTCTTCGAGGCGCTGTCCGACGCAGGCGTGAACATCGAGCTGATCTCGACCTCCGAGATCCGTATCTCGGTCGTCACCCGCAAGGACGACGTCCCCGAGGCCGTCCGCGCCGTGCACACCGCCTTCGGGCTGGACTCCGACAGCGACGAGGCCGTCGTCTACGGAGGCACCGGCCGATGAGCCGGGGTACGGGCCGATGACCGGCCCGCTGACCCGCAAGCCGACGCTCGCGGTCGTGGGAGCGACCGGGGCCGTCGGCGCGGTCATGCTCCAGATCCTGTCCCAGCGGGCGGACGTCTGGGGCGAGATCAGGCTGCTCGCCTCCCCGCGCTCGGCCGGCCGCAAGCTGGCCGTGCGCGGGGCGGAGGTCGAGGTGACGGCCCTGACGGAGGACGCCTTCGACGGGGTCGACGTCGCCATGTTCGACGTCCCGGACGAGGTCGCCGCCGAGTGGGCGCCGATCGCCGTCGCGCGCGGCGCGGTCGTCGTCGACAACTCGGCCGCCTTCCGGCTGGACCCCGAGGTGCCGCTCGTGGTGCCCGAGGTCAACCCGCACGCCGCACGGATCCGGCCGCGCGGGATCATCGCCAACCCCAACTGCACGACCCTGACGATGATCGTCGCCCTGGGCGCGCTGCACGCCGAATTCGGGCTGCGCGAGCTGGTGGTGTCGTCGTACCAGGCGGTGAGCGGGGCGGGGCGGGCCGGCGTGGACACGCTGCGGGCCCAGCTGTCCCTGGTGGCCGACACCGAGCTGGGGACCTCCCCCGGTGACGTACGGCGGGCCGTCGGCGAGAACACCGGGCCGTTCCCGGAGCCGGTCGCACTGAACGTGGTGCCGTGGGCCGGGTCGCTGCGCGAGGACGGCTGGTCCTCGGAGGAGATGAAGGTCCGCGACGAGTCCCGCAAGATCCTCGGGCTGCCGAAGCTGCCGGTCGCCGTGACCTGCGTCCGGGTGCCCGTGGTCACCACGCACTCCCTGACCGTCCACGCCCGCTTCCAGGGCGAGGTCACCGTCGACGGCGCCCGCGAGATCCTCGCGACCGCGCCGGGCGTGGTGCTCTACGACGACCCGGCCGCCGGCGAGTTCCCGACCCCGGCCGATGTCGTGGGCACCGATCCGACCTGGGTGGGGCGGGTACGGCGGGCCCTGGACGATCCGACCGCGCTGGAGCTGTTCGTGTGCGGGGACAACCTCCGCAAGGGCGCCGCGCTGAACACCGCGCAGATCGCGGAGCTGGTCGTGGCGGAGCGAAGCGGCCACTGAGTCCGAAAATCCGCAGAACATTTGTAGGATCTGCGTAAGAAGTGTGGCCGGAAGCATGGTCCAATGCACTTGATCCATTGGTTCACGGCAACAGAGGATTTCCCTCCCCGCCCGCGCAACCGTGCGCAGGGCGGGGAGCGTCTTTGCGGTCACTCTTCGGGCGGTGGGGACGCCGTGAGCGGACCGGGCGTGGGGACGCCCGTCCACATCGGACATAGGGGAAGAGCGGGACGCATGACGGCTCTTGAGGCACCGTCGGTTGTCGCACATGTGACGCCCGGCACGTACAACCCTGGCGGGGTCGGACGTGTCCAACAGGCGTGGCAGAGGTACTCGAACTCCGTGCGGCCCGCGGCACCGCTGCGCTCCGGCCGCCCCGTGCGGCGCTCCGGCCCCGCACGTCCGGCGGCATGCCGGTGATCGCGCCCATGCCCGCCGCGCGGCCCGCCCGCGTACCCGGTCAGCGCGACGAAGCCGACACCGAAGGGGCCGCGGCGACCGCGGTCGCCGGAACGACCGTCGACCACCTCACCGAGACCTACCGCGCGCACTACCGCTCGCTGCTCGGTCTCGCCGCGCTGCTCCTCGACGACACCGCCTCCTGCGAGGACGTCGTCCAGGAGGCCTTCATCCGCGTGCACTCCGCCCGCAAGCGGGTGCGCGACCCCGAGAAGACCCTCGCGTACCTCCGCCAGACCGTCGTCAACCTCTCCCGGTCCACGCTGCGCCGGCGCATCCTCGGCCTGAAGCTGCTCTCCAAGCCGATGCCCGACATGGCCAGCGCGGAGGAGGGCGCCTACGACCAGCTGGAGCGCCGGGACCTGATCAAGGCCATGAAGGGCCTCCAGCGCCGCCAGCGCGAGGTCCTCGTGCTGCGCTACTTCGCGGACATGACCGAGGCGCAGGTCGCCGAGACCCTCGGGATCTCCCTGGGCTCGGTGAAGGCCTACGGTTCGCGGGGCATCGCCGCGCTGCGGGTGGCCATGGAGGCACCGGCATGAGCGAGCGAGGGGCGGCATGAAGCGCCATGAGCGCCATGAGCAGCGCTTTGAGCAAGAGCACACGCAATCGCACGCTGGGAACGGAATGGTGAACCACGGCCCCGACGAGAAGCACCCCGAGGGGCGCGGCCCGGATCCGGACAAGGGCTTCGGCTCACTGTCCGGCGCCGGTCCCGAGAAGCTCGCCGCGGAGCTCGGCGGGCTCGGGAGCGAGGAGCTCGCCCTGCGGCGGCTGCTGCACTCCGTCGTCGACGACATCGAGCCGCGCACCGGGACGCTGGAGCATCTGCGGCGGGCGGTGCCCGCCCGGCGGGCCCGCAAGCGGCAGGCCGTCGTCGGGATGGCCGCCGCGGCCCTGTTCCTCGGCACCGCGATCCCGGCCCTCGTGCACGTCTCGGACTCCGGTGGCTCCGACCCCGACACCGTCATGGCGGGCCAGTCCTCCCAGGCCCAGGGCGGCACCGGGCAGGGCAAGGACGAGACCGGCAGCACGGCCGGCACGAAGGACACGGGTGGCATGAGCGCCCAGCCCGGCAGGCCGCACGGCGGACGCGGCGAGAAGGGCCGCGGCGGCGCCGGAACCACCGGTTCCACCGGCGGCGCCAATCCGAGCGCCTCGGTCTCCTCGGGCGGTGCCCCGTCGTGCACGGCGGCCCAGCTGGGCTCCGCCACCGGCAGCGCCGAGGCCCCCGACTCCACCGGCGTGGTCTACGGCGTCTTCAAGGTCACCAACATCTCCAAGGCCGCCTGCACCGTCAGTGGCGCGGGGTCCGTCACCCCCGCCGCCCGGGGCGCGGCCGACCCGGCCAAGATCAGCACCGCCCGGCACACCGCCGGCGACGCGGCGACCGGACTGCCCGACCCCTCCCAGGAGGTCTCCGGGCTGGTCCTGCAGCCCGGCGCGGCCTACGCCGAGAAGTTCGCCTTCGTGCCCTCGCAGACGTGTCCCACCACCGGCGGCGGCACCAGCACCGGCGGCACCACGACCGGCGGCGCCTCGCCGACCCCGAGCCCGACCCAGGGCGCGAGTGCCACCGGCGGCTCGGACGCGGGGACGGGATCCACGACGCCGGGTACGACCACCCAGACGGTCACGGAGGAGGGCACGGCCGACGGGAGCGTCGTGGTGACGCACACGGCACAGGGCGGCTCGCCGTCGGCCTCGGCAACCGTGCCGGGTGAGTGTGCCGGGGTCGTCTACTACACCGGGGTGCTGGCGGGGTCGTAGAACCGTCTGCACCGGGGTGCCGGCGGGGTCGTAGAACCGTCGCTACGGGGCGCTCACCGTCGCCGGAGCCGTCTCCTCCTCCGGCACCAGGCCCAGCTCGGCGTCCCGTACCGCCTCCGCCTCGCGGCGCAGCAGCCGGAACCACATGAAGACCACGAAGCCGGCGAAGACGAACCACTCGCCGGTGTAGCCGAGGTTCTGGAAGGCCTTCAGGTCCAGGCCGGTGCCCTGCGGGGCGCTCGCGGGGACGGCCTTCATGCCGGAGTCGGCCTTGTCGAGGGTGATCCAGGCGTCGTACAGCTTGTCCGGCACCAGGTTCACCAGCGAGGCCGAGCTGATCGCCGCCGTTTGGCCCGCGGGGAGTCCACCGGCCGCGCTGACGCCGTTGTCGCCGGGCGTCTCGGAGGCCTGGAGCGCGCCGGTGACGGTGACCTCACCGGTGGGCGGGGCCGGGGCCTTCGCCGCGTCCGCCGTGCCGGGCAGCCAGCCCCGGACCACCGGCAGGGACTTGCCGGAGCCGGTGCGCAGCAGGGTCAGGACGTAGAAGCCGTATCTGCCGTCGACCTGCCGGCCGGGCACCAGCAGCTGGGTGCCGTACCGCCCGTGCGCGCTGACCCGGCGGCCGGAGGTCGCCTTGTCGACGGGCAGCATCCGGTCCAGCGGCTGTGCGGTCTCGTGCCGGTCGGAGGCGGCCTGCTTCGTCGCGGCGCGGCTGTCGTGCACCCGCCCCTCGAACCGGCTCAGCTGCCACGACCCCATGAAGATGCAGAACGGGATGGCGAGCAGCACGAAGACGTTGATGCCCCACCAGCGGGGTGTCAGCAGAAACCGGTACACGCCCTCCACGGTACGGCGCCCCCGCCGTACGCCCGCCCGCGGGGCGGCCCCTCAGGGTCTGGCGGCTTTCAGGAAGCAGATCAGCGCTCAGCGGGATGCGCGGGTGGCCGGCCGGGAAGCGGTGGAAGCCGTCGAGGTCGTGGGAATCGCCCGCGGCATGGATCGGGACCCTTTCGTCCCACATGGCCCGGTTGTCCTCGCGCCGGTTCGAGGGGACGGACACGGAGGAGGGGGGCGGCGGGCATGGCCGGGAAGTTATCCACAGGCTGCGGACACTCGCCACACAATTGTCGGCGCGGCCAGGCAATATGGGCGCATGACTGGGGCGATGAGTGAGAGCAACCGGCCGGGCACGCACAGTGCGCCGGTCACGCCGGACTGGGAGAAGCGCTTCCGGGCGCCACGGGTGTCGCTGCCCGACTGGGCGGAGGACGCGCCGCACCGCTCCCTGTTCGTGTCGAACGCGACGGGGACGTACGAGCTGTATGCCTGGGACCGGGCGTCGGGCGAGCAGCGGCAGGCGACGGACCGGCCGAACGGCACGACGGACGGCGTGCTCTCCCCGGACGGCACCTGGATCTGGTGGTTCGACGACAAGGACGGCGACGAGTTCGGCATCTGGCGCCGCCAGCCCTTCGAGGGCGGCGCGGCCGAGCCGGCGGTCCCCGGCCTCGCCCCCTCCTACCCGGCCGGCCTGGCCCTGGCCCGCGACGGACGCACGGCGGTCGTCGGCCGCTCCACGGACGAGGACGGTACGACGATCCACCTCGCGCGCGAGGGCGAGGCCCCGGCCGAGATCTACCGGCACCGCGAGTCGGCGGGCGTCGGCGACCTCTCCCACGACGGCACCCTGATCGCCGTCGAGCACACCGAGCACGGCGACGCGATGCACGCGGCGCTGCGCGTGCTGCGCCCGGACGGCACGACGGTCGCCGAGCTGGACGACACCAAGGGCGGCACGCAGGAGCTGGGCCTGGAGGTGCTCGGCTTCGCCCCCGTCGAGGGCGATGCCCGCCTGCTCATCGGCCATCAGCGCCGGGGCCGCTGGGAGCCGCTGGTGTGGGACGTGGCGACGGGCGAGCAGACCGACCTCGACCTGGAGCTGCCCGGTGACGTCAGCGCCGAGTGGTATCCGGACGGCTCGGCCCTGCTCATCGCGCACGGCTTCGAGGCCCGCAGCGAGCTGTTCCGCTTCGACCTCGCCACGCGCGAGCTGACCCGTATCCCCACCCCGCCCGGTACGGTCTCCGGCGCCACGGCCCGCCCCGACGGCAGCGTGGAGTACCTGTGGTCGTCGGCCGAGGAGCCGCCGGCCGTGCGCTCCACCTCCGGCGGGGTCGTGCTGGACCCGCCGGGTATTGTCTGCCCGCCGTCGGTGCCGGTGGAGGACGTGTGGGTGGAGGGGCCCGGCGGCCGCATCCACGCCCTGATCCAGAAGCCGGCCGGCGCCACCGGCCCCCTCCCCACGGTCTTCGACCTGCACGGCGGCCCGACCTGGCACGACAGCGACTCCTTCGCCGCGGGCCCGGCCGCCTGGGTCGACCAGGGCTACGCCGTGATCCGCGTCAACTACCGCGGCTCCACGGGGTACGGCCGGGCCTGGACCGACGCGCTGAAGCACCGGGTCGGCCTGATCGAGCTGGAGGACGTGGCGGCGGTCCGCGAGTGGGCGGTGTCCTCGGGCCTCGCCGACCCCAGCCGCCTGGTCCTGACCGGCGGTTCCTGGGGCGGCTATCTCACCCTGCTCGGCATCGGCACCCAGCCCGACGCGTGGACGGTGGGCATCGCGGTCGTGCCCGTCGCGGACTACGTCACCGCGTACCACGACGAGATGGAGGCCCTGAAGGCCATGGACCGCACCCTGCTCGGCGGCACCCCCGAGGAGGTCCCGGAGCGCTTCGAGGCGTCCTCCCCGCTGACCTACGTCGACCAGGTCAAGGCCCCGGTCTACATCTCGGCGGGTGTCAACGACCCGCGCTGCCCGATCCGCCAGATCGACAACTACGTCAAACGCCTGGAGACGAGGGGCGCGGTGCACGAGGTCTACCGCTACGACGCCGGCCACGGCTCGCTGGTCGTGGACGAACGCATCAAGCAGGTCCGCCTGGAGATGGACTTCGCGGCGAGACACCTGCCGGGGGCGTAGGGCATGTCCGGCGGATCAGGTCGGAGGAAAAGTGCGGCGCCTGATCGGCGCCGGTGAGCGGGGTGTGGTGCGTGCAGATGCAAGGCGGAGGAGGGAGTCGACGCGTGGGGGTCCCCCCGCGCGAGCCCCATTCGAGCGTGGGGGAGTCGGCGACCGACGACAACGCCGCAGATGTGCGTGCCACACCCCGCGTCTCCGACAGGATCCGCCGGACAGGCCCTGGCGGTCAGCGGAGTTCCGCCAGGCCCCGGCGGGTGGCGGCCACGACGACCCGGTCGCCCTTCTCCAGGACGTGGTCGGGGGCCGTGTCGGCGCGGCCCGCCAGGGCCAGGACACGCCAGGAACCGGCCCGGAAGGCCTCGCGGACCGTGCGACCCTCCAGCTGGGGGTGGGCGGCGACGTCCACCGCGGCGAAGAGCAGGACCCTGCGCTCCACCGGGATCGCGCCCAGCACCTGCCGGCCCAGCATCGCCCCGGCGAACGCGGGCGCGGCCAGGTGCGTGACGCTGCGGCTCCGGGTCAGGGCGTGCGGGTACGCGGCCCGGAGCGTGCGGTACACCGCGGTGGCGAAGTCGTCGTCGTAGAGGCGCAGCACCACCCGCAGATCGGGGCGTACGGTGCGCGCGTACAGCACGGCCTCCAGGTTCGTGGTGTCGGCGCTGGTCACGGCGAGCAGGGCGTACGCCCGGTGGATCTTGGCGGCCTCCAGCACCCCCTCCTGGGTGACATCACCCAGGACCACCGGCACCCGCAGGCTGCGCGCGGTCGCGAGGCCCCGCGCCTCCGGGTCGGACTCCACGCACACGACGGGGACGTTCAGCTCGCGCAGCCGGGTCAGCACCCGGGTGCCGATCTTCCCGAGTCCGAGCAGCACCACATGCCCGCCGAGGCCGCGCGGCGGTTTGCGCAGGGCGGAGGCGGTGCGGAAGGTGCCCAGCGCCTCCAGTACGGCCGCCAGCAGCACCGGCAGCAGCAGCAACCCGACGAGACCGGAGAGGAGTTGGAGGAGCTGGCGGCCCAGCGAGTCACCGATGGCGGGGTTGTCGATGGCGAACAGATCGAGGAGCGTCAGGTAGAAGGCGCCCAGGGGGTGGATACCGGTCACCAGCCACAGTGAGACGGCGAGCGCGACGACACAGCCCACGATGCCGGCCAGCGACCAGCGCAGCCGCCGGGAGAAGAGGGAGGCGAGGGGCGGCACGCCACCCACCCCGCGACCGCCCGCCCCGCGACCGCCCCTCCTTCGGCGGCCGGGCGTGGCCGGCTCCGGGCCGACCGCCGCCGACGCCTGCTCCAGCACCAGGGCCGTCCGCCCGGCGGCCCGCCCCCGTTCCACCTCCTCGTCGTCCGGCAGCAGACGGGGCTCCTGCTCCGCGGCGCCGTCGTGCTCGTCCGTACCGGGCGTGGCGGCGGGGTCGTTGCCCGACAGCAGGGCCAGCGTCGGCAGCCCGGAGCCGGCGGCGGGCCCGCCCTCGGGCAGCGGGCGTTCCACGGCCCGCAGCAGCAGCCCCTCGGTCTGCACGACCTTGCTGGTGCCGGCGACGGCGGTGGCGGCCAGCGCGGGCGCGGCGGTGTCGGCGTCGGACAGCACGGTGGTGGAGGCGTCCGCACCGCCCTCGCCGCCGCCCGTCGCCAACGCGGCCGCCTGGTCGAGGAGTTCCTCGATGTGCTGGCCCAACCGGCGGTTGTAGAGCCGGAGGACGAGCCGGAGGCGGGGGTTGAGCCGGCGGGCGGTCAGCGCGGCGCGGATGTTGGTCTCGTCGTCGTCGAAGACGAGGGCGAGCGCTGCGGCCCGCTCCACCCCGGCCTCGGCGAGAACGGCCTCGGTGAGGTCGGCGGCCTCCAGCACCCGGGGCCCGTCGGCCCCGCCCGCGCCACTGGCCGCACTCGCCGGCGCCGTCGGCGTCCCGGTGACGGCGCCCGCCCGGCTCACCGCGGCGCTGACCATACGGTCGAACAGCGCCGCCGACGCGGCGCGGGCCCGGCCGACGACCGGAGGACGGACGGTGCGCCCGTTCGGCGGTACGACCAGGGTGACCTGCTCGCCGTAGACCCCGCGCAACTCGGCCGCCAGCCGGTGCGCGAGCCCGTCGTCACCGCACACCACCATGTGCGCCGCCGGGGCACCAGCCCCCGGCCCCCCTTGATACGGAACGCTCGCCACGAGGGAAAAGAGTGCCCCAAGGAGAGGAGTGGTTCCAGCAACGGTGTGAACACCCGAGGGACCATGCGCGTACGCAGGGGGAGCGAGCCAGGACAGCCAGCCGGAGGTAACCACCCGTGGCCATCACCGAAGAAGCCCCGCCCGGCACGGAGACCGGCCCCGGAACGGAAACCGGGGCGGAGAGCCGGGGGGTCAACTCCTCGCTGGTGCTGACCCTGCTGCTGGTGCTGGCGGTGCTCGCCCAGTCCCCGATCCGCGGGCTCCTCGGCACCCCGCTGATGCAGAGCTGGATGACGGTGTTCGTCGCGGTGACCGTGCAGGCGCTGCCCTTCCTGGTGCTCGGCGTGCTGCTCTCGGCGGCGCTCGCGGTGTTCGTGCCGCCGTCCTTCTTCGCCCGTGCCCTGCCCAGCCGCCCCGCCCTGGCCGTCCCGGTGGCCGGAGTCGCGGGCGCGATCCTGCCGGGCTGCGAGTGCGCGTCGGTGCCGGTGGCGGGCGCGCTGGTGCGCAGGGGAGTCACCCCCGCCGCCGCCCTCGCCTTCCTCCTCTCCGCCCCCGCGATCAACCCGATCGTGCTGACCGCCACCGCCGTCGCCTTCCCGCGCAACCCGGAGATGGTCCTCGGCCGGTTCGCCGCGAGCCTGCTGGTGGCGTGTGCGATGGGCTGGCTGTGGCAGCGGCTGGGCCGCACCGACTGGCTGCGCCCGCCGGCCCACGGCGCGCACGAGGGCGCGACCAAGGGGGAGGCGTTCTGGAACTCGGTACGGCACGACACGGTGCACGCCGGCGGCTTCCTGGTGCTCGGCGCGATGGCCTCCGCGACCCTGAAGGCGGTGGCCCCGGCGTCCTGGCTGCGCACGGCCGCCGGCAATCCCCTGGTCGCGATCCTCGCCCTGGCCGTCCTCGCCGTGCTGCTGTCCATCTGCTCGGAGGCGGACGCGTTCGTCGCGGCCTCCCTCACCCAGTTCTCCCTGACGGCCAAGCTGGTGTTCCTGGTGGTGGGCCCGATGATCGACCTCAAGCTGTTCGCGATGCAGGCCGGCACCTTCGGCCGTACCTTCGCCCTGCGTTTCGCCCCCGTCACGTTCGCGATGGCCGTCGCGGGCGCCGTGGTGACCGGGACGGTGCTGCTGTGAACCGCCAGTCCCAGGCCGCCGTCATGTTCCTGCTCGGCGCCGCCCTGCTGCACGCGGGCAGCACCGATCTGTACCTGCGCTACGTCAAGGCGGGCCTGCAACCGCTGCTGCTGGCCTCGGGCGCGGTGCTGATCGTGGGGGCGCTGGCGACCGTCTGGTACGAGCGCAAGCGCCATCGCCTGCGGCGACAGACCCACGAAGGCCACGCCCACCCCGAACCCCGGGTCTCCTGGCTGCTCCTGCTCCCCCTCCTCGCCCTCATCCTCATCGCCCCGCCCGCGCTCGGCTCGTACAGCGCCCTGCGCTCCGGTACGGCGCTGCAGAAGCCGTACGGCCTCGGGCCGTTGCCCGGTGGCAGCGGGCCGGTGCAGCTGTCCGTGGTCGACTACGCCTCCCGCGCCGCCTACGGCAACGGCCGCTCCCTGGGCGGCCGGACGGTCCGGGTCACCGGGTTCCTCGCGCTGGACGGCTCGGGCGCGCCGTATCTGGTGCGCATGGCCCTCAACTGCTGTGCCGCGGACGCCCAGCCGGTCAAGATCGCGCTGACCGGCCAACTGCCCCCCGTGCTGCGGCCGGACGCCTGGCTGACCGTGACCGGCAGCTACAGCCCCCGGCTGAGCCGCGACCCCGTCAACAACGGCCCGATCCCCTATCTGAAGGTCACCTCGGCACAGCCGGTACCGGTGCCGCACGACCCGTACGACGAGACCTGGAACAACTGAGCGCTCTCGCCTGCGCGGGCTTGGCTGAGCGCCTCACAGCTCGGGGCGCCTACGCCCCTGTCAGATCGAACCGCTCCAGATCCCGCAGCCACGCCAGCGCGTTCCCGTCCGACGGTGCGCGCCAGTCGCCGCGGGGCGACAGTGCGCCGCCCGCCGAGACCTTCGGGCCGTTGGGCATCGCCGAGCGCTTGAACTGGGAGAAGCCGAAGAAGCGGCGGATGAAGACCTCCAGCCAGCGGCGGATCTCGGGGAGGTCGTAGGAGCCGCGTTCGGCCTCGGGGAAGCCGGGGGGCCAGGCGCCCGACTCGCGGTCGTGCCAGGCGTGCCAGGCCAGGAAGGCGATCTTGGAGGGGCGGAAGCCGTAGCGCAGCACGTGGTAGAGGGTGAAATCGTGCAGCGCGTACGGGCCGATCTTCGACTCGGTGGACTGCAGCTCCTCGCCCGGCACCAGCTCGGGGCTGATCTCGGTGTCGAGGATCGCGGCGAGGATCTTGCCGGTCTCGTCGTCGAACTGGTCGCTGCTGATCACCCACCGGATCAGATGCTGGATCAGCGTCTTCGGCACGCCGGAGTTGACGTTGTAGTGGCTCATCTGGTCGCCGACGCCGTACGTGCACCAGCCGAGCGCCAGCTCGGAGAGGTCGCCGGTGCCGAGGACGATGCCGTCGCGCTGGTTGGCCAGCCGGAACAGGTAGTCGGTGCGCAGGCCCGCCTGGACGTTCTCGAAGGTGACGTCGTAGACCGGCTCGCCCGCGGCGAAGGGGTGGCCCATCTCCTTCAGCATCAGCCGCGCGGTCGGCGTGATGTCCAGCTCGGCCGCGGTGACACCGAGGGCGCGCATCAGCTTGTGGGCGTTGTCCTTGGTGTGGTCGCTGGTGGCGAAGCCGGGGAGGGTGAAGGCCAGGATGTCGGTGCGCGGGCGGCCGGCGCGGTCCATCGCGCGGGCGGCGACGATCAGCGCGTGCGTGGAGTCGAGGCCGCCGGAGACACCGATGACGACCTTCGGGCCGCCGATCGAGGCGAGGCGCTGCTGGAGCGCGGCGACCTGGATGTTGTAGGCCTCGTAGCAGTCCAGGGCGAGCCGCTCGGCGTCGGCCGGCACGAACGGGAAGCGCTCCACACGCCGGCGCAGACCCAGGTCGGCGGTGGCGGGCGGGGCGAGTGCGAAGGAGACCGTGCGGAAGTCGCCGGTGCGCGCGGCATGCGTACGGCGGTTGTCGTCGAACGTGCCCATCCGCTGCCGTTCCTGGCGCAGCAGATCCAGATCGACGTCGGCCACCGCGTACTGCTCGCCGGCCGGGAAGCGCTCGGTCTCGGCCAGCAGCACCCCGTTCTCGTAGATCAGGGTCTGGCCGTCCCAGGACAGGTCGGTGCTCGACTCGCCGAGACCGGCCGCCGCGTAGACGTAGGCGGCGAGGCAGCGCGCGGACGCCGAGCGGCACAGCAGCTTGCGGTCCTCGGCGCGGCCCACCGTGATCGGGCTGCCGGAGAGGTTGAGCAGGACGGTCGCGCCGGCGAGGGCCGCCTCCGTGCTGGGCGGCACCGGGACCCACATGTCCTCGCAGATCTCGGCGTGCAGCACGAGGCCGGGGACGTCGTCCGCGGCGAAGAGCAGGTCGACGCCGAAGGGGAGGTCCGTGCCGCCCAGGCGGATCGTTCCGCCGCGCTCGTCGTCGCCGCCGGCGATCTGCCGGCGCTCGTAGAACTCGCGGTAGTTCGGCGGGTACGACTTCGGTACGACGCCCAGGATCCGGCCCCGGTGCACGACCACCGCGCAGTTGTAGATCCGGCCGCGGTGGCGCAGCGGGGCGCCGACGACCAGCACCGGCAGCAGCTCGGCCGACCCGGCGACGACGGTGGCGAGCGCCTTCTCGACGTCGTCGAGCAGCGCGTCCTGCAGGAGGAGGTCCTCGATCGCGTACCCGGACAGGCACAGCTCCGGGAAGACGGCGACGGCCACGCCCTCCTCGTCGCACCGGCGCGCGTGGCGCAGGACGGAGGCGGCGTTGGCGGGCGGGTCGGCGATGACGGTGTGGCCGGTGCAGGCGGCGACCCGTGCGAAGCCGTGCTGATAGATCGACCAGAAGCTCAACGGGACGCCCTCTTTCCGACGCGACTTGCCTACCCGACTTTCCTACGAGAGGAAGCCTAAAGGTCCGGGACAACGTCGGAAGGCCGCGTCGGCACCCACCGCCCACCTGCGGGTTTCAGCGTGCTGAGGCCCCGCCCGCCCGGCTGAAACCAGGTTGAGGCCGCGCTGAACCGTCCGGGCCGCACGCTCTGGGGCATGACGACGACGGATCACACACTCGCGATCGCGGCCACCGGGCTGCGCAAGGCCTACGGGGACAAGACCGTCCTCGACGGCATCGACTTCCAGGTGCCCGCCGGCACGATCTTCTCCCTCCTCGGGCCGAACGGCGCGGGCAAGACCACGGCGGTCAGCATCCTGTCCACCCTGATCTCCGCCGACGCCGGCCAGGCGCGGATCGCCGGGCACGACCTCACCGCCGAGGCCCACGCGGTCCGCGGTGTCATCGGGGTCACCGGGCAGTTCTCCGCCGTGGACGGGCTGATCACCGGCGAGGAGAACATGCTGCTGATGGCCGACCTGCACCACCTCTCCCGCCGGGAGGGACGGCAGGTCACCGCCGACCTGCTGGAGCGCTTCGACCTGGTCGAGGCCGCGAAGAAGCCCGCCTCCACCTACTCCGGCGGCATGAAGCGCCGCCTCGACATCGCCATGACCCTGGTCGGCAACCCGCGGATCATCTTCCTCGACGAGCCGACCACCGGCCTCGACCCGCGCAGCCGCCACACCATGTGGCAGATCATCCGCGAGCTGGTCTCCGGCGGTACGACCGTCTTCCTCACCACCCAGTACCTGGACGAGGCCGACGAGCTCGCCGACCGCATCGCGGTGCTCAACGGCGGCCGGATCGTCGCCCAGGGCAGTGCGGCGGAGCTCAAGCGGCTCGTGCCCGGCGGTCATGTACGGCTGCGGTTCGCCGACCCGGCGGCGTACGAGCGGGCGGCGACCGCGCTGCGCGAGGCCTCCCGGGACGACGACGCCCTCAGCCTGCAGATCCCCAGCGACGGCAGCCAGCGCGAGCTGCGGGCCGTCCTCGACTGGCTCGACGCCGCCGGCATCGAGGCCGACGAGCTGTCCGTGCACACCCCCGACCTCGACGACGTGTTCTTCGCCCTGACCGGCAGTTCCGTCCCCGCCCAGACCACCGCCCAGACCGCCGACAAGGAGACCGCCCGATGAGCACCGCCGGCCACGCCTTCCGCGACAACCTCACCATGCTGCGACGCAACCTCCTGCACGCGCGCCGCTACCCCTCCCTCACCCTGAACCTCCTGCTCACCCCGGTCATCCTGCTGCTGCTCTTCGTCTACGTCTTCGGCAACGTGATGAGCGCGGGCATCAACGGCGGCCACGCGAACCGGTCCGACTACGTCGCCTACCTCGTCCCCGGCATTCTCTTCCTGACCGTGGCCATGACCTCGCTCGGCACCGCGGTGTCCGTGTGCACCGACATGACCGAGGGCATCATGGCCCGGTTCCGCACCATGGCGATCTCCCGTGCCTCCGTGCTGACCGGCCACGTGGTCGGCAGCGTGATCAAGACGATGACGGCTCTGGTGCTCGTCCTGGGCATCGGACTGGCCATCGGCTTCCGGCCGAACGCCACGCCGGTGGAGTGGATCGCGGCGGCCGGGCTGATGGCGCTGGTCAGCCTCGGGCTGACCTGGATCGCGGTCGGCATGGGCCTGGTGAGCCCCAACCCCGAGGGGGCCAGCAACATCGGGACCCCGCTGGTCATGCTGCCGTTCCTGTCCAGCGCGTTCGTACCGGTGGACGCCATGCCCGGCTGGTTCCGCTGGTTCGCCGAGTACCAGCCGTTCTCGCCCGCCATCGAGACCCTGCGCGGGCTGCTGCTGGGCAGCGGGATCGGCACGAAGAACGTGGTGCTGGCCGTCGCGTGGTTCGTGGGGATGACGGTGCTGGGTTATGTGTGGGCCAGGGCGACGTTCAACCACGAGCCGAAGCGGTGAGAACGCGGGAGGGGCGGGGTGTCACCCCGCCGTCAGCTCCCTCAGCACCTCCGCCCGCACCTCCTCCCGTCCCAGGGCGGCATACTTCGACCTCGCGTCGGTGTATGCCGCCCTGTCGGCGTTCTCGGCCGCCTCCCGGGAGCGGGTCAGGGACATGGTGGGGAAGTCCCGTACCGCCGGCATCCGTTCCGCGAGCGCCACCAGCCGGACGGCTCCCGCGTCGCCCCGGGCCAGTCCGGCGAAGCCGAGGGCCAGCAACACCGTGCCGTTCACCGACATTTCGGCCGCACCCCGGTCGGCCCCGTCGGACAGCATCCCGAGCAGCCGCTCCCGCAGCTCCTCGGCGAGGCCGGCCACCGGCTGGAGCCGGCCGGCCTGCGCGTGCGCCGCCAGCGCGCCCGACCGCACCGTCAGCGACCACGGCTCCACGAACGGGTCATCGGGATACAGCAGGCTGTCCTCCCGGATCTGCGCGACCGCCCGGCGCCACAGCCCGAGTCCGACCTCGGTCAGCCCCCGGGCCAGCGCGATCTCCGCCCGGTTCGGCAGGTCGGAGCTGAAGACCTGGGCGGACTCCGGCGGCCGGTCCAGTGCCGCGAGCCCCAGCCAGTACTCCGCCTCGTCGACGTCCCCGCGCTGCAGACAGGCGAGCACCAGCGCCGAGTGCACCCCGACCGAGTCCGACCAGTCGCCGAACCCGCTGAACTCGCTGAGCGCGTCCAGCGCGGCCCGCAGATGGCCGTACGCCTCCGCACCCCGCTCGGACTGCAGACACAGCTCGCCGACCCGGCCGTGACTGAGCAGCGCCGTGGCCGGATTGCCGAGCGGGTTCAGCGCGCCGAGCGCCCGGCGGGCGTACTCCAGCGCGCGCTCCGTCTCGTGCTGCGCCTCCCACACATAGCTCGCCACGGTCGCCGCGACGCCCGCCAGCAGCGGTTCGCCGGCCGCGCAGAGCTCCTCCAGCCGCTCGTACTCCGGCGGCTGAATGTCCGGTACGGCGCACAGCACGACGGCCAGCGCCCGCAGCAGGGTGTCCGGCGGCGCGGGCGGCAGCCGGCGCAGGGTGACCAGCTGCCGTAGGGCGGCCTGCGGGCCGTGGGCCATGAAGAGGCTGGCCGCGCACACGGCCGCCGCGCTGCGGGCCGGCTCCGCGTCCTCGGGGTTCCGGGGCCCGGGGCGGAACCGGGACAGCGGCCCGCCGGTCTCGGCGACGAGGGCGGCGAGCCGGGGGTAGTTGGAGTCGATGGCCCACAAGGAGGCCAGTACGGCGGCGAGGGCGGCGATGGCGGGTCCGTCGGCGCGGGCCAGGGCGTGCCGCAGTGCCAGGACGAGGTTGTCCTGCTCGGCGCGGACGCGCAGCCAGGCGGGCACCGGGTCGGAGCCGAACAGCACGTCGTGGTGGGCGCGGCCGAAGTCCCGCGCCCAGGCGAGGAACCGGTCGGTGACCGCCTCCTCCTCGCCGGCCTCGGCACGCCGGTCGGCGCCGAACTCCCGCAGGGTCTCCAGCATGCGGAAACGCACCCCGGACGGGCTGTCGTCCACCTTGATCAGGGACTGTCCGGCCAGTTGTTCCAGCAGCGCCAGCGTGTCCCCGGTCTCGCCGAGGACGTACTCCGCCGCGTCCTCGGCGAAGCCCCCGGGGAACACGGACAGGGCGCGCAGGGCCGCCCGGCCGTCGGGTTCCAGGAGATTCCAGCTCCAGTCGACCACGGCCCGCAGTGTGCGGTGCCGCTCGGGGGCGTCGCGGGCGCCGCCGCGCAGCAGAGCGAACCGGTCCCGCAGCCGGCGGGAGATCTCGGGCACGGACAGCACCCGGACCCGGGCCGCGGCCAGCTCCACGGCGAGCGGCAGCCCGTCGAGGTGCCGGCAGATCTCGGCGACCGCCTCCGCGGGCAGCTCCACGCCGGGCCGGGCGGCCCGCGCCCGCTGGGTGAACAGCTCCACCGAGGTCGCCAGGGACAGCTCCGGCAGTGCGTACACCGACTCCGACGTCAGCCCCAGCGGGGCCCTGCTGGTGGCCAGGACCCGCAGCTTGCTCGACCGCGACACCAGCGCCTGGACGAGGGCGGCGGCACCCGCGACGACGTGCTCGCAGTTGTCCAGCACCAGCAGCGCCGGCCCGGTGCCCAGGGCACCGACGATGCCGGTCACCGTGTCCCCGCCGGCGAACCGGCTCTCTCCGGCACCGACCGCCGAGGCGACCTCACCGGCCACGTCGTCGTCGGCGGTGACACCCGCCAGCGGGACGAAGTGCACCACGGGCTGCTCGGCGGCCCGGCTCACCGCGTGGGAGAGGCGGGTCTTGCCCAGCCCGCCGGGGCCGGCGAGGGTCACCACCCGGGCCTCGCGCAGCAGCCCGGTCACGGCGGCGAGGTCGGCCTCCCGCCCCAGCAGCGGGTTCGGGTCGTGCGGCACGCCGTGGCGGACCGGCGGGGCGTCGGCGCTCAGCAGCTCCTGGTAGACGGCCCGGAGTCCGGGGCCCGGATCGGTTCCCAGGTCGTCCCGCAGGGCGCGGCGGTAGGAGTCGTACCGGGACAGCGCCGCGGCCCGGCCGGCGGTGGCGGCCTCGCAGCGCAGCAGCTCCGCCAGCACCTCCTCGTCCCGCGGCAGCTCCTCCGCCAGCCCGGCCAGGGGCGCGGTGGCCTCTTCCCGCCGGCCCAGCCGGGCGAGCGCGAGCGCCCGGGAGCGGACCAGCGCCCGGTGCGTGCGCACCCGCGCGGCCCGCAGCGCCACCACCGGATCGTGCAGATCCTCTCCCGACCCGGCGGCCACGCTCCCGTCCCACAGCGCGAGCCCCGCCTCGGCCCGGGCGAGGGCGCCCTCGTGATCCCCGGCCCGCGCGCGCTCGGCGCTCGCCGCCTCGTGCAGCAGCAGTGCGGCGCTGTCGACCCGCGTCTCCTCCAGCGCCAGCCGGTAGCCGTTCGGCGTGCTCACGACCACCTCGGCCCCGAGCTGCGCCCGCAGCCGCGACACGAGGATCTGCACCGCCTTGCCCGGCCGCTCCGGCAGCTCCTCGGCCCACAGCCCCTCCACGAGCCGCCCGGTGCTGCATCCGGCCCGCAGGTCCTCCGCGAGCAGGGCCAGCAGTCCGCGCAGCCGGGGTGCGGTGATCTCCCGGCCACGGAAGGCGACTTGGGGCAGCAGGGTCAACTCGGTCGTCACACGTGCAGGTTAGCCAGCGGTCACGAAAGACCGGAGGCCCGGAGCACCGCCGGTGCCGTCTCGCCGTCGATACGGTGGCCCAGCCGATCCAGGACGTCCGCGCCGTGACACAGCGTGCCGCGCTGGAGCGAGCGGCGCACGCCGGTGTCGAGCTCGTGCCGGAGCAGGGGTTCGGCGGCCAGGATCCGGGGATCGAGCTCCAGCCGGTTGCCGTGCACGTCCCGCAGGACCGGGTGGGTGGAGGGGCCGTCGTACTGCCGTACTGCCGTCAGCGCGTCCGTGCGGACGAGGCGCCGCCGCCAGGGCGTGCGCACCGCCGGCCGGCCGGGACCCGCGTTCCGGCCTGCCCGGCAGCAGCGCGACGGCGGGACCGGCGACCGTTGCTGACGCGGCCTTGACGGGGCGGTGCCGGATCCTGACGCGGCCCTTACGCGCCCGATAGGGTGAGGGCAGGTGTGCCGGGAAGTCTGGTCGGCCGGAGGCCGGGGTGGCTTCCGCAATCCCCTTCCGCGTTGTCGGAGGGAATTCCCAGGGGGACGGCATGCGCAGCGTCGGTACGGTTCTCGCCCTTGTGGTCCTCGCCACGGTGGTCGCCACCTTCGCGCGCCGGTGGCGGATCCCGGCGCCGTCGCTGCTCGTGGTCGCCGGCCTTGCCGTCGCGCTGCTGCCGGGCACCCCGCAGATCCAGATCAGCCCGCAGATCATCGCCCTCGTCGTCCTGCCCCCGCTGCTCCACGCGAGCGCCGAGGACATGCCCTGGCGGGAGCTGCGCGCGGTGTGGAAACCGGTCGGGATCCTCGCGATCGGCCTGGTGCTGGCCTCGGCGGCGGCCGTGGCCGCGGTGGCGGCCCTGGTCACCCCGCTGCCGTGGCAGATGGCGTTCGTGCTGGGCGCGGTGCTGGCCAGCACCGACCCGGTGGCGGTCACCGCGCTGGGCCGCCGGCTCGCGCTGCCGCCCCGGGTGCAGGTCCTGGTGCAGGCGGAGAGCCTGTTCAACGACGCGACCTCGCTGGTGCTGGTCCGGGTGGCGGCGGGCATCGCCATCGCCGCGGCGGCCGCGGACTGGGGCTCGGCGAGCGGCGAGTTCTTCCTGCTCGCGGGCGGCGGCACGGTGATCGGAGCGGCGGTGGCGGGAGTGATCGCCCTGATCCGGCGCCGCACCGAGGATCCGGTGCTGGAGACGGTGATCGCGCTGGTCACCCCGTACGCCGCCTACCTCCTGGCGGAGGTCGCGCACACCTCCGGCGTGACCTCGTGCGTGGTCGCCGGAGTGGTCCTGGGCGGCCGGGGCGACCGCCTCACCAACGCCCGCATCCGCCTCCAGCTGCACGCCGTCTACGGCACCGTCGTGTTCCTGCTGGAGAGCGTGGTGTTCAGCCTGATCGGGCTGGCCCTGCCCGCGCAGGTGCGGGCGCTGGCCCACGGCGACCGGGCCTGGCCGCTGTACGCTCTCGCGGTCGCCGCCACCCTGATCGCCGTACGGCTGCTGTGGCTCGCGCCGCTGTCGGCGGTCGTGCAGCGCAAGGGCGGGCTCGGCCGCCTGAACTGGCGGATCCCGGTGGTGCTGACCTGGGCCGGCACCCGGGGCGTGATGCCGCTGGCCGCCGCGCTGTCCATCCCCGAGGTGACGAAGAGCGGCGCACCGCTCGACGGCCGCGCGCTGGTGCTGGTCCTGACCACATCGGTCGTGGTCGTCACCCTGGTCGTGCAGGGCTTCACCCTGGCCCCCGTCGTCCGCGCCTCCGGCATCGCCCTGGAGCCCGCGCACACCGCCCGCGAGGAGGCCCAGGCCCGCTCCCACCTGGCCCACGCCGGTCTCGCCCGGCTGGAGGAACTGGCCGAGCTGGAGGCCGTGTCCGACGTCGTCCTCGACCGTCTCCGCCGCGGCCTCACCGCCCGCCTGGAGGACGCCCGGGACCGGCTGGCCGAGAGCAACGGGGAGAACAGCGCGGCCACCGAGTCGGCCGACCTGGTCTACCGGCAGTTGCGGCGGGACCTGATAGCGGTGGAGACGGCGGAACTGCACCGGCTCTACGACGCCCACGCCATCAGCGACACCACGCGGCGGCGGCTTCAGCGGGCGCTCGATCTGGAGGAGGCGCGGTTGTCGGATGCGTGACGCTTCGCGCGGGCCGGTTCGCCGACCGCGGGTGTGCCGTGGCGCGACCGAGGCGGGCTCAGTGCCGGCGGCGCCCCGGGAACAGCGCGCACAGCGCCCCGCACACCAGCGCGCCGAAGAGCAGTCCGCCCCACGGCGGCCCACCCGGCCGGTGCGTGACCGCCGCGTACGCGAAGATGCCGAGACCGCCGCCCAGCAGGAAGACGGCGAAGCCGCGCAGCCCCAGCCACCACCGGGGTCTGTCCGTCTGTGAGTTCATGCCGGACATTGTGCACGCACCGGATCCCGCTACTCCTCCAGCCCCGACGCCCGGAACACCGCCAGTGCCGTCTCCCGGTCCATCCGGGACGACAGCCGGCGCAACACGGTCCCGCCGCACAGCAGTACCCCGTCGGCCGCGCCTTCCGCGCGCCCTCGTCGAGGAGGCGCCACAGCCGCGGGTTGCCCGCCGGCACCTCGGGGTCGATCCGGAACCCGCCAGGGCGACGACGGTACTGACCTGCGGAAGCGGATTCCGGCACCTTGACACGGCTCTGACGCGGATCCCCGTCAAGGTCGCGTCAAGACGGACCGGTTGGGCGTGAAGATCCCGCAAGGACCGGTCGGATGCGGTCGGAAACGGACAGAACCTGGGTGCGCCCGCGCACGTAAGGAATGGGTGCGCCCGCGCACGCAAGGAAAAAGAGGAGCACGTGCCCATGTCCGTCCTGACCACCGAACCGGATGCCGTCCCCGCCGGCGAGGAGCCCCCTGATACCGGCGAACGGCACCGGCTGACCGCCCTCACCGGGCTCGCCGCCCTGTCGCTGGACGCGATGGCCTCGGTGGCGTACGGGCCCGAGGCGATCGTGCTGGTCCTCGCCGCCGCCGGCGCGCACGGGCTGGGCTTCACCCTGCCGGTCACGCTGGCCATCGCCGCCCTGCTCGCCGTGCTCGTCGCCTCCTACCGGCAGGTCATCGCGGCCTTCCCGGACGGCGGCGGGTCGTACGCCGTCGCCCGGACGCATCTGGGGGCGCGGACCAGTCTCGTCGCCGCCGCCTCTCTCGTCCTCGACTACGTCCTCAACGTCGCCGTCGCCGTCACCGCGGGCGTCGCCGCTCTCACCTCCGCCTTCCCCTCCCTCTACGCCGACCGGCTGTGGCTGTGCCTGGCCGTGCTCGCCCTGGTCACGGGCGTCAATCTGCGCGGCATCGCGGAGTCCGCGAAGGCGTTCATCGTGCCGACTGTCGTCTTCGTCGGGTCCGTCCTCGTCCTCATCGCCGTCGGGCTCTTCCGGTCCCATCCGGTGAGTACGGCGACCGCCGCCGGGCATGCCTCCGTCGTCGCGGGCAACGCGTCCGGCGTGGGCGCGCTGCTCCTGCTGAAAGCATTCGCCTCCGGCTGTGCCGCACTGACCGGCGTCGAGGCCATCGCCAACGCCGTCCCCTCCTTCCGGGTCCCGCGGGTACGGCGGGCCCAGCGCGCGGAGGTCGCCCTGGGCGCCGTACTGGGCCTGATGCTGATCGGTCTGTCGGTGCTGATCGGCCGCTTCCACCTCCAGCCGGTCGCGGGCGTCACCGTCCTCGCCCAGCTCGCGGACGCCTCCCTCGGCCACAACTGGGCTTTCTACGTCCTGCAGTTCGCGACGATGATCCTGCTCGCCCTGTCCGCGAACACCTCCTTCGGCGGGCTCCCGGTGCTGCTGAAACTGCTCGCCCGGGACAACTACGCCCCGCACGTCTTCGCCCTGAAGGCCGACCGCCAGGTCCACCGGCACGGTGTCCTCGCGCTCGCCGTCGTCTCGGCCGCGCTGCTGGTCTTCTCCGGCGGCGACACCAACACCCTGGTGCCGATGTTCGCGATCGGCGTCTTCGTCGGCTTCACCATCGCCCAGGTGGGGATGGTGCGGCACTGGCGGCTCGACCGGAGCTCCGGCCGGCGTGGGAAGGCGCTGCTCAACGGGTTCGGGGCCCTGCTCACCGGGGTCGCCGCCGTCGTGGTCACCGCGAGCAGGTTCACGGCGGGCGCCTGGCTGATCGTCGTCGCGCTGCCGTTGCTGGTGGCCGCCTTCCTCGCCGTCCACCGCGCCTACGGCCGGATCGGCGAGCGGCTCGGGCTCGGCCGGATCCCCGAGGCCCCGCACCGCGACCGCTCGCTGGTGATCGTGCCGGTGTCCTCGCTGTCCCGGCTCACCTCCGAGGCGCTGACCGCGGCCGCCTCCCTCGGTGACGAGGTCCGCGCGGTGACCGTCTGCTACCCCGACCCCGAGGACCGGGCCCAGCTGCACGCCCTGGAGCGGGCCTGGGCCGAGTGGGACCCCGGGGTGCCCCTGGTACGGCTGGCCTGCGCGCGGCGCACCCTCGGCCGGCCCATCGCCGCGTACGTCCGTGCGGCGGCCGCCGCCGAACCGGGCACCCGGGTCACCGTCCTCATCCCGGAGGCCGAGCCGGAGCGGCTGTGGCAACGGCTGCTCCAGAACCAGCGGGGCGCGGTCGTCGCGCACGCCGTGCGGCGGGAGACGGACGCGGTGATCTGCCGGCTGCGCTTCCGGCTCACGTAGACGGCCGCAGG
This sequence comes from Streptomyces camelliae, assembly GCF_027625935.1. NCBI lineage: Bacteria > Bacillati > Actinomycetota > Actinomycetes > Kitasatosporales > Streptomycetaceae > Streptomyces > Streptomyces camelliae. Next base: position 4,225,379 of record NZ_CP115300.1, on the reverse strand, counting down.
GGACCCGTCCAGACGGCCACAGGGGCCCGTCGAAGCCGTGCGCGCGGCCGTATGACAGCCGTGGGCGGGCGGTCGGATCCGGCCGGACAGGCGACTGCGGGTGAGCGGGGAGCCGATCACACCGTCCCCGGCCGGCGCGCGGCCGGTGGCACCTACACTGAGGGCCGCGCGTTCCTGTGACGCGGCGGGCCGGGCAGGGGACGGACGGGAGAGGGCTGTGGGGCAGATGGCCGGCGGTTTCGAGGATCCGTCCGCCGAGGTGCTCGCGGAGGCCGCCGCCGCCTTCGGGCTGCTGGCGGCGGCGCCCCGGCTGCACATCATGTGGGCGCTGGCCCAGGGCGAGAGCGATGTCAGCCATCTCGCGGACCGGGTCGGCGGTGCGCTGCCCGCGGTCAGCCAGCACCTGTCGAAGCTGAAGCTCGCCGGTCTCGTCCGCTCCCGCCGCGAGGGCCGGCGGCAGATCTACTACGTCGGCGACCCCGATGTCGTCACGGTCGTACGGGTGATGGTCGGTCAGCTCGCCCAGCGCGCCGCGCAGGCACCCGCGGCGGCGGGCGGGCTGCAGGGGACCGGTGCCTAGGATCGCCCCGGCCTGGGGAGAGGACGCCGGGACGCCGGTGTCGGGGGCCGTGCCCGAAGCGCCGGCCGCGAGTGAGCCCGGGGAAGCGGGTGCGGCGACCGCGCTGCAGGTGCTGCGGCGGCTGGACACCGGGCCGCGCGGGCTGACGGAGGACGAGGCCGCGCTCCGCCTGGGCCGGGTCGGGGCGAACACGCTGCCGGCCCGCCGGGACGCCTCCTGGCCGCGGCTGCTGCTGCGGGGCCTGCGCGATCCGTTCACCGCGGTGCTGCTGTGCCTCGCCCTGGTCTCCGCCGCCGTGTTCGCCTGGTCCACCGCCTGTGTGATCCTCGTGCTGGTCGTGACCAGCAGTGTGCTGCGGGCCTCCGGCGAGTACCGCGCCGACCGGTCCATGGACCGTCTGCGCGAGCTGGTCGCCACCACCTCCTCCGTGCTGCGGCGGGCCGCCGAGGACGCGGCACCCGTCGCCCGGGAGGTCCCGGTGGAGGAACTGGTCCCCGGCGACATCGTCCAGCTCGGCCCGGGGGACCTGGTCCCGGCGGACGTACGGCTGCTGCGCGCACGGGGTCTCACGGTGCATCAGGCGGCGCTGACCGGGGAGTCGGTCCCCGTCGCGAAGCACGCGGGGGACGTCGCCGGGCCGGCCCGGGGCGCGGTGTTCGAGCAGCCGCAGCTGTGCTTCCAGGGCAGCAGCGTCGCCACCGGCAGCGCTACCGCGGTCGTGGTGGACACCGGCGGGCGCACCCGGTTCGCGGCGGCTCACGACCGTACGGCAGGGCAGCGCGAGGCGAGCGCCTTCGACCGGTCGGTGTACGGCATCTCGTGGATCCTGATCCGGTTCATGCTGCTCACCCCGCCCCTGGTGCTGATGGCCAACGCGGCGCTGCGCGACCGGGGCCTGGAGACCCTGCCGTTCGCGGTGGCGGTGGCGGTGGGGCTGACGCCGGAGATGCTGCCGGTCGTCGTGACCACCTGTCTGGCGCGCGGGGCGGCGCTGCTGGCCCGCGCGCACGGGGTGATCGTCAAACGGCTCCCGGCCCTGCACGACCTGGGCGCGGTCGACGTGCTGTGCCTGGACAAGACGGGCACCCTCACCCAGGACCGGCCGGTGGTCGAGCGGGGCCTGGACGCGGCCGGCGGGGACGCCCCCGAGGCGGTGCACTGGGCCGCCGTCAACGCCTGGTGGACCCTGCAACTGGCCGAACTGCCCGCGCCCGACGCCCTGGACGAGGCGGTCCTGGACGCGGCCGACGAGGACGGCCTCATGGCGTACGACGGGATCGCGGCGCTGCCGTTCGACCCCGTGCGCCGGCTGTCCACGGCCGTGGTGCGCACCCCCGGCCGGCTGGGCACGCACACCCTTGTCGTCAAGGGCGCCGTGGAAGCCGTCCTGGAGCGCTGCGCCCTGCGGCCGGAGGAGACGCGGCGGCTGACCGAGCTCGCGGACCGGGCCGCGCGGGACGGCCTGCGGGTGCTGGCGGTCGCCACCGCCGAACGCCCGGCCCGGCTGCGCGACTACACCCCGGCCGACGAACGCGGCCTGGACTTCCAGGGTTTGGTCACCCTGCGCGACGCCCTCGCGCCCACCGCCGCGCCGGCCCTGGCCGCGCTCGCCGACCGGGGCGTCACCGTCAAGATCCTCACCGGCGACCACCCGGGCACCGCCGCGCGCGCCTGCCGCGACCTGGGCATCGTGCTCGGTGCGGACGCGGTGGTCACCGCCGACCGCACCGACAGCCTGACCGACGCCGAACTGGCCCGACTGGCCGCCCGTACGACGGTCTTCGCCCGCTGCACCCCGGAACACAAGGCGCGGATCAGCGCCGCGCTGCGCACCGGCGGGCACACGGTGGGCTTCCTCGGGGACGGCGTCAACGACGTGTCCGCGCTGTGGGCGGCCGACGTCGGCATCGCCCCGCGCGACGCCACCGACGTGGCCCGCGAGGGCGCCGACGTGGTGCTCGCCGAGAAGGACCTCACGGCCGTCGGCCACGCCATCGCCGCGGGCCGGCTGAGCGGCGGCAACATCGCCACGTATCTGCGCATCACCCTGTCGTCGAACCTCGGCAACGTCGTCGCGATGCTCGCCGCCGGCCTGCTGCTGCCCTTCCTGCCGATGCTTCCGGCCCAGGTGCTGGTGCAGAACCTGTGCTTCGACACGGTGCAGCTCGCCTTCGCCTACGACCGCCCCCACCCGGCCGTGCTGCGCCGCCCGGCCCGCCTCGACCCGCGCGCCCTGCTGCGCTTCATCACCGGGTTCGGCATCCTCAACGCGGCGGCCGACCTCGCGACCTTCGGCGTCCTGGCGCTCGCCCTGCACGGCCGGGGGCCGGGGGAGGACGAGGCGGTGTTCCACTCCGGCTGGTTCACCGAGAACCTGATCACCCAGAGCCTGGTGATGCTGCTGCTGCGCACCGGCCGCCGGCTGTTCGAGGACCGCCCGCCCGGCCCGGTGGGCTGGACGGCGGGCGCCCTGGCGGTCATCGGCGTGCTCCTGCCGCCGTCCCCGCTCGGCCCGCCGCTCGGTCTGACCGCATTGCCACCGGAGTATTACCTGCTTCTCACCGTCGTCCTCGCGCTGTACGCCGCCGCGCTCGTCCTGGCCCGCACCCGCCAGGAACGGCACCTCATCGGCCGGGACGAATGGGTGGAAAGCGGTCGTTTTCCGCGCTGACGTTCCCGGGACGGAGGCGGTGAACGGGCCGCTTCGTGCGACCTGTCCGCGTTTTTACACTCGTGTAGTAGCTTCTGCGCGCGGAGCCGCCCCTCGCGCGTGCTGTCCCCGGCTCCATCCCTTGTCGCGCACCTGGAGTCGAAGGCCGGCCGATGTCCGTTCTGACCTATCCCGAAGCCGTGGGCGTGGGCCTGCTGCAAGGCGTCACCGAACTGTTCCCCGTCTCCAGCCTGGGGCACAGCATCCTGATACCCGCGCTGCTGGGCGGGCACTGGAAGCACGACCTCGACGTCTCCGCCGACGGATCCCTGTACCTCAACGAGCTGGTCGGCCTCCATCTGGCCACCGCGCTCGCCCTCGTCGTCTACTTCTGGCGGGACTGGGTGCGGGTGATCCGCGGCCTGACCACGTCGATCACCCAGCGCCGGATCGAGACCGTCGACCAGAAACTCGCCTGGCTGATCATCACCGCGTGCGTCCCGGTCGCGGTCGCGGGCGTCGCGCTCGACAAGGTGTTCCGTACGACGCTCGGCAAGCCCGTCCCGACCGCGATCTTCCTGGCGCTCAACGGCATCGTGCTCTTCGTCACCGAGCAGCTGCGGCGCGGCGGGACCGGCCGCCGGCGGGCCGGAGCCGCCGTCGCCCCCGGCGAGGAGCATCTGTCCGCGGACGAGCAGTCGGACCTGCGGATCACCCGGATGACGATCCGGCAGGCCGTGACGATCGGCGCGGCCCAGATCCTCGCCCTCTGCCCCGGCATCAGCCGCTCCGGCTCCACCATCAGCGCGGGCATCTTCAAGGGCCTGGGCCACGAGGACTCCGCGCGCTTCGCGTTCCTGCTCGCCACGCCGGTGATCGGCGGCGCCGCGCTGCTCAAGCTGCCGCCGCTGCTCGGCCCGCAGGGCAACGGCCTGCGCGGTCCGCTGCTGGCGGGCAGCGTGGCCGCGTTCGTGGCGGCCTACCTCGCCACCCGCTTCCTCGTGCGCTATTTCGAGGACCGCACCCTGATCCCGTTCGCGATCTACTGCTCCGTCGCGGGCCTCGGCAGCCTGGCCTACTTCACCCTCGCCTGACCCCGCGCGTGCGGGCCGGCGTCAGGCCCGCACCGGCCGCTGGACCTTGATCGACTGCAGCAGCCCCACGGCCACCCACACCGCGAACATGGACGAGCCGCCGTAGGAGACGAAGGGCAGCGGGATGCCCGCCACCGGCATGATGCCGAGCGCCATCCCGATGTTCTCGAAGGACTGGAAGGCGAACCAGGCGACGATCCCGGCGGCCACGATCGTGCTGTACAGCTCGGTCGACTCGCGCGCGATACGGCAGGCCCGCCACAGGATGACCCCGATCAGGCCGATGATCAGGATGCCGCCGGCGAAGCCCAGCTCCTCCCCGGCGACCGTGTAGACGAAGTCGGTCTGCTGCTCCGGCACGAACTGCCCGGTGGTCTGCGCCCCGTGGAAGAGCCCCTGCCCCATCAGGCCGCCGGAGCCGATGGCGATCCGGGCCTGATTGGTGTTGTAGCCGACGCCGGAGGGGTCCAGGCTCGGATCGGCGAAGGCGGCGAAGCGGTTGATCTGGTACTGGTCCAGCAGATGCAACTGCCAGATGGCGACCGCGCCGAGCACCCCGACGGAGAGCAGCCCGAAGATCCACCGGTTGGAGGCGCCGGAGGCGAGCAGCACGCCCAGGATCGTCACGGTCATGACCATCGTCGAGCCGAGGTCGGGCATCATCATGACGACCATGATCGGTACGGCGGCCAGCCCCAGCGCCTGGATCACGGTGCGGCTGTCGGGATACGGCCGGTCACCGGCGTCGACCTGCGCGGACAGCAGCATCGCCATGCCCAGGATGATCGAGACCTTCACGAACTCCGAGGGCTGGAGCGAGAACCCGCCGCCCAGCACGATCCAGTTGCGGTTGCCGTTGATGGTCGCGCCGAGCGGGGTGAGCACCGCCAGCACGCCCGCCAGGGACAGGCCGTAGAGGACCGGCACCGCGTTGCGCAGGGCGCGGTGGCCCAGCCAGAGGGTGCCGGTCATCAGGACGAACCCGATGCCGAGGTTCATCAGATGCCGGACCAGGAAGTAGTGCGGGTCTCCCTGGTTGATGGCGGTGCGGTTCCGGGTCGCCGAGTAGACGAGCAGCGAGCCGATGAACGACAGCGCGAGCGCCGACAGGAGTATGGGCCAGTCCAGCCGCCGGACCACGGAATCGCGGGCGAGGAGCCGCGTCCACCGGGGCCGTTCGGGCCCGTACCCCGAGACGGAGAAGCTTTTCACGCTGGTCATGTCAGCAGCCTCCGGCCTGCCCACCTGCCTGGTCGCCGAAATGCTAGCTGCGCAGTTGCGTAAGACAGCAAATGTCACGCGTGCGGGAAGGTAAGAGTCAGGTGGTGGCCGGCCTGGTGAGGAGCAGCTCGGTGTTGTGGTCGGCGGCGGTGCCGATGCGGGTGGCGGGGGTGGCGTAGGGGTCGTTGTAGGCGAGTTCGCGGTACAGGGCGGCGAGGCCGGGGTCGGAGGTGTCGGCGAAGTCGGTCCGGTAGGGGGCGGCGGACTCGATGAGGGTGGTGAACAGCGAGAGGGTGCCGTCGTGGTTGTCGGCGATCTCGATGATCCGGGCGTGGTGCGGATAGTCCACGTGAGAGGCGGTGTTGATCTCCCAGAAGGCCCGCTCCGGGATGCTGTGGCCGTGCGGGATGATCTGGTTGGTGTGGGTGTGCCCGTTGACCCAGGCCACGACGTTCGGGAACCGCTGGAGCAGGGCGACCAGCTCGGCCCCGCTGTGCCGCCCCTCGAAGAGCCGGTACGGATCGGGCAGCAGGTTCCCCATGGTGCCGCTGGTGTGGTGGCTGAACACCACGACGAGCCGGCTCTGGGATCCGCCTCGCACGACATGCCCGTCACCGTCGTACCAGTGCCCGCTGTTGGCCTTGAGGACCGACTCCAGCCAGTGCAGCTGCGCCGTACCGAGGGAACCGTCGGCGAATCCGGCGCGGTTGGTGGTGTCGAGGCTGATGCCGAGGACGTTGTCGGCGAGGTCGAAGGTGTAGTAGAGCCGCCCGCTGTCGGCGGACTCCTGGCTGAACCCGTGCCCGACGGGACCGGCGCCGGTGTGCGCGGGGTCGAGGTGGGCGCGGGCGAACTCGGCGGGCGTGAACGGGTGCCGCCGCTCGTCGGGCGTCACGGTACGGAGGGCACCGCCGCCGGCCAGCAGCTTGCCGAGCAGGAGGACGGCCTCACCGGGATCGTGCAGCAGGGCGTCCGCGAGCTGCCGGGCGGTGGCGTCGTCACACCCCTCGACCTTCCGCGCCCCGGTGTAGAGGTCGTTCAGCAGTCCCAGATCGGGCAGGCTGCCCTCGATGCTGTCGTCGTGGTTGCCGACCGTGGTGTACCAGGGCACGCTCAGCCCGGGCGCGTCGAAGGGCCGGATGGCGGAGCTGAGCAGCCCGGGAATCAGCGGCAACCCCTTGGCCTTGTAGGCGTCCTGAAGCCCGGACTCGGGATTCCAGTACATCCCGCTCCCGGAGTTCTGCACCCCCTCGTACCGCCCGGGATCCCCACTGTTCGGAGTGATCCGCCCGCCGCTCATGACGGTGAGATACCAGTCGAGCTCGATCCGCTCGTGGTTGTCGGTGTTGTCCCCGGTGGCCATGACGAAGGAGAACGGCAGCCCCGTGTAGGGCCCTTGCCGCACCGCGTTGACCCGCTCGACGAGCGACGAGGCGCCCCGCACGGTCAGCGTCTCCTGCGGCCGGTGCGCACTGTCGTTGAACCGCGCCAGATACTCGAACCGCACCGGCGACTCGGTGTCCGTCAGATGCAGATCGGTGAACTGCACGAAGGAGGCGAGCCCGGCCCGCCGCGCGTCCCGCCCGCCGTCGGCCCCGGCCAGCTCACCCCGCACCACCAACGGCCACCCGGGCCCGGCCACCAGCCGCTTGTACGCACCGTCCCCCACGGGCATGGCCACCTGCTCCAGCGTGGTCCCGCCGATCCGCACGGCCCGCTCGGCACTGCGCGTCAGGGCCCGCTCCCGCGCCGCGGCCCGCCCCGGCCACAGCGCGACACCGGCTCCCGCCCCGGCCATCCCCGCGACCAACCGACGCCGACTGATCCCACCCATGAATCCCCCTGTCCACCAAGGCGTTCGCCTCGTCCGTCTCACTCACCGGGCCGAGACGGCCCGCCGCCCGAACCTTACTGACGAGTAGTGAGGTGTCCAGGGGGTGGACGCAAACTTGGGGGAAACAGGGGGTCAAACAGGGGACTTGGGTACTGCTCAGGCGCCCGCGGCCGTGACGACGGCGTCGGTGGCGAAGCCGAGCAGGAGGCCGAGGAGGATGCACCAGGTGGTGAGCGTCTTGAAGCCGGCCTTACGGGCCACGGCCAGCAGCTCGATGACGACGTAGAGGATCGAGCCCGCGGCGAGGCCGAGGAAGGCGATGGACAGGGTGTCGTTGACGAGGTGCTGGCCGACGACCGTGCCGAGGAAGGTGGGGCCGCCGCCGATCAGGCCGAGCCACAGCAGGGTGAGCCAGGAGGGGCGTTCGCCCTCGGCGGCCAGCGGGGCGACGATGCCGAAGCCTTCGGTGGCGTTGTGCAGGCCGAAGCCGACGATCAGCAGCACGGCGAGGGAGAGTTCGCCCTGGGCGGCGGAGTTGCCGATGGCCAGGCCCTCGGCGAAGTTGTGCAGTCCGATGCCGGTGGCGATCATCAGCGCGAGCGAGCTCGCCTGACTGCGGACCTTCGGCGCCGCTTCGGCCAGTTCGGCGGAGGCGGCCGCGCCGGGGCCCGCGGACCGGGCGGCGGCGGCGCGGTCCACGGCGGCCTTGCGGCGGCGGGCGATCCAGCCGTCGTAGTGGACGAGTCCGGCGAGTCCGATGGTCAGGCCCGCGACCAGGGTGAGGCCCCCGGACGCCACCGTCCCCCAGTCGTGCTTGCCGAGCGCCTCGTCGGTGGGCTCCCAGGCGTGGGTCAGCACGTCCCAGACGAGGAAGACCAGGATGCCGATGGCCACCGCGTTCAGGCCCGCCTTGAGCCGGGGCGTCGGCGTGCGCAGGCGGCCGAGGGGCAGGCCGAGGTAGATGGTGAAGCCTGCGATGGCACCGAGCAAGGTGATGTTCGCGCTGGACATGACGGGACTCCGGTCTGACGTGCACAAGAAGCCCACAGAACGTAAAGGAGGTAAGCCTTACCTAACAAGGCAGGGTGGCCGACTTGGTGGAAGCTTGGCGAAGTCATTACGTGCGTCCCGCGTCCGCCGAGCACGATCCGACCAGGAGCAGGCGGACCACGGTGACCCCGGCGACGACCCTGTCCTACGACTACTTCCGGTACGACGACCCGGAAACAGGCACGTACCTGACCTCGGACCCGCTGGGTCCGGCGATGCCCCATCAGCAACCTGCGCCAGGAGCCGCGCCGTACCCGTCCTGGGATCCGGCATCACCCCGCAGCCGGCGACGGTCGGCGTCGCCGTGCGTGCCCGTCCTGTCCCCAACTCCCCGTCTCCGGAGACGATACGACCATGTCCATCTTCAGCAAGCGCCGTACCGTCCGGCTCTCCCAGCACCGTACGGCCGACAGCCCGTTCGGGCCGATACGGATCAGCTATGACCGCTGGCCCGCTGTCATCGCGCTCGTCCAGGGACCCGGCGTGCCGCCCGTCACGGTGCGGCCCGGCCGTGAGCACGGCTGGATCAAGGTCGACGGGCAGGTGATCCCCACGCGCCGGGGGAGCGACAGCCGCTGGGCCCTGCGCCGCAGAACGCGTACCCGTACGGCCGTGGTGGGCGAGCGTACCTACGAGCTGCGGCCCACCGGCCTGTGCCGGGCCCGGGTCCTGCGTGACGGCATGCCCATCGCCGAAGCGCACGGCACCCTGGGCGCGTACGGCCCTCTCCGGAGCATCCCCGGCATCGACGCCAGGCTGACCTGGTCCCACGGCCTCGGCCGCTACGACGTGGCGATCGGGCAGGCCATGGTGGTCGCCTTCGGCGCGGGCGCCCCCGGTGCCCTGGCCACGATCGCCTCCTTCTGGCTCGACATCATCGGCTCCTGACACACCACCGGGCCTTCGGCGGCGTGGCGGACGCGGGAGTCGTGGTCGGCGGGGTGCTCTGAGGACGGCCGGGCCGGTTGTGCCGGTCAGCGGGGCGTGGCGGCGGAGTCGGCCGCCGGTGCCGTACGAGGCCGTCGGACGCGGGACGTGGGGTCGAGGGTGAAGCCGATGATCGCGCCGCCGCCGGCGCGGTTGTGGGCGAAGGCCGTGCCGCCGTGGGCGACGGCGACGGCGTGCACGATCGCCAGGCCCAGCCCGGAGCCGGGCAGGCTGCGGGCGCTGTCGGCGCGGTAGAAACGGTCGAAGACGCGGGGCAGGTCGGCCTCGGCGATGCCCGGTCCGCGGTCGCGCACCTCCACGCGGGTGCCCTTGACGGCGAGTTCTATCGGCTCGGTTCCGCCGTGGTCGAACTTGGCCGCGTTCTCCAGGAGGTTGGTCAGCGCCCGCTGCACCGCGTCCGGCCGGGCTCGTACGACGGTGTCGTCGGCCTCGATGAGGATCTCCCGGCCGGTGCGGCGCCGGGTGAGGGCGGCCGCGTCCTCGGCCAGGGCACCCAGGGTGATCTCCGTGGGCTGTTCGGCGTTCCGGTCGCCGGCGGCGAGGTCGACCAGTTCGTTGACGAGGTTGACCAGTTCGCGGGTCTCGCTCTTCATGTCCGCGATCAGATCCGCCTTGGCCTGCGGGGGCAGTTGGTCGATGCGGTCCAGGAGGGCTGCGTTGGCCTGCAACGAGGTCAGCGGGGTGCGCAGTTCGTGCCCGGCGTCCTGGACGAGGCGACGCTGGATCTCCTCGGACGCGGCGAGCCGCCCCAGCATGCCGTCGAACGCCCGCCCGAGCCTGCCGACCTCGTTCTGCCCGGTGACGGGGACCTCGGTGTCCAGCCGGCCGGTCCGGGCCACGTGCTCGGCGACCCGGGGCAGCCGTACCAGCCGCCCGGCGATCCGGCGCGCCAGCCACCAGCCCGCGAGCCCGGCCACGACGATGACGATGGCACTGAGTTCGACGGTGCGGTCCTTGAGCTTCCGGAGCAGATCCTCCGTGTCGCTGTACTGCTGGGCCACCTGCACGGCGCCCCGGCCGCCGCCCAGCGCGACGGTGGCGACGCGGTAGCGGTCCCCCTCGATCCGGGCCTTGTAGTAGATGGTGTGGCCGGCCGTGGCGTGTGAGGCCGCGGCGCGGTCGGCCGCGCGGACCGGCAGCGCCGGGAAGCCGCGTTCCTCGACGCGGCCCGCACGGCCGAGGACCTGGACGTCGGTGCGTATGCGCCGCGAGAGATCGTCGCGGGGGCTGTCGCGGTCGGGGCTGACGCTGAAGTAGTCGGACGGCGACAGCCGGCGCTGGGCGACCTGCTGGTGAAGGTCGTTGACGACGCCGCGGAAGACGTCGTCCTGGTCGACGCGCACCATCTGGGCCGCCGCGTTGTAGCTGAGGAAGCCGCCGAGGAGGGTGGTGGCAGCGGTGACGCAGGCGAAGGAGAGGGCGAACACGGTGCCCAGGCTGCGGCGGGGTGCAGGATGGCGAGCCGTTGGCGCGTGCTGTCCATGGGTGGGGCTTCCTCCGGGGCGGTCGGCGCCGCCAGTGTGCCTGGCCGACCACCGCCGACGGCAGGGCCCGGGGCCTATCGGTGACTGCTCTTACTGGCCTCTCACCAGCAGCTTCACCAGGACCGCCGCAGAGTGCGGCCGCTACACCGCCACCGCGTGCGTGACCCGGATCTTCGACTGGCCGTGCGGGCGCCGTTCCCAGTCGTCCATGAAACGGGCGGTCAGCCCGTGCCGTTCGGCCAGCGACAGGAGGGTCTCGGTGCGGTAGTAGAAGTCCTCACGGAGCACCTGGTGTTCGGGGCCCTCCGTGCGGTCGTAGGTGAAGTCGAAGAAGCCGCCGGGGGCCAGCACCCGTCCGACGCTGGCCAGACACTCGTCGATCACCTCCAGCGGCGAGTGCGAGAAGACGCTGTGGGCGTGCACCACGGTGAACCAGCCCGGGGGCAGGAAATCGAGCGTCAGGTTCTCGACGAGGGCCAGATGGGGGAGGCGGTCCTGCAGCCCTCGGTGGACGAGGGTGCGCTGTGCTTCCAGGAGGATGTCCGGCGAGATGTCGATCCCGTAGTAGTGGCCCGGTTCGAGGTGGTCGATGAACCGCCACCCCGCCCGGAGGTTCCCGCAGCCGATCTCCAGCATGCGGTCCTGCGGCCTCAGGCCGTGTTCGATCAGGTAGTCGAACTGCATCTGGCCCAGCGCCAGCCAGCCGGCCTGCGAACCGCTGCCTACGGCACGTTCGGGGCTGCGCGCGGTGTCGGAGGCCATGACGGCGCGGTAGTAGGCGACGTGGTCGCGGTGCCGGAGGCCCAGCCAGGTGTCCCGGGCGGCGCGGCGCAGGTAGGGAGAGATGCGGTCAGGGTGCCGCAGGGCGTAGCGGAGCTTGTGTCGCAGAGAGGACCGGTTCCGCTTCGGTTCGGGCTTCGGCATGGCTGACTCCGTGATCCAGGACAGCCCCCGCCTGGCAGCGTAGCCCGGAGCCTGCGGTACGGCCTCCCCACGGCGTGATCGGCTGAAGGAGCGAGAGGCTGCTCTGTTCGGCCCTGAGCGCATGGCCGTGGTGAGTACCCCGAGCGAGTCTGTCCTCACGTCGGCTGCGGAGAGGAGCTTCGGTGAGCAAGGTCCCTGTGAGCAAGTTGCCGATGGTCGGCGTGCTCTTCTGGACGATCAAGATCGTGGCGACCACGCTGGGTGAGTCGGTGTCGAACTTCGTGTCGATGGCACCCCTGAACCTCGGCTACGCCACCAGCGCACTCCTCTTCCTGGCGGCCTTCGCGCTCACGCTGACCATGCAGCTGAGGACCGACCGGTTCCGGCCGGTGGTGTTCTGGTCGGTGATCCTCACGACCAGCATCGTGGGCACCGCGATGTCGGACTTCATGAACCGCACCGCCGGCCTGGGTTATGCCGGCGGTGCGACCGTGCTGACGACCCTGCTGGTGCTCGTACTGATCGGATGGCGGGCGACCGGCCAGACCATGGACGTGGAACGGATCGCCACCACCAAGGGTGAAATCCTGTACTGGACCGCGACCCTCGTGTCCAACACGCTGGGCACCTCCAGCGGTGACTTCCTCTCCGACGGCCTGGGCATCGGTTTCCGCGACAGCGCCCTGGTGCTGGGCGGGGCGATGCTGCTGATCCTCGCCGCCCACTACTTGTCACCGATCTCGGGCACAGTGCTGTTCTGGGCGGCCTACGTCCTGACCCGGCCCCTCGGCGCGGTGGCGGAGAACGCCGTGGAAAAGCCTGTGGCGCAGGGCGGCCTCGGGGTGGGGACCACCATCACCTCCGGCGCCCTGCTCGCCGTGCTGGCCATCCTGGTGGGCTACCAGCAGCTCACCCACCAGAAGCAAACCGTCACGCTGGAAGGTCCCCGAGCCGAGGGCCAGGCCGATCAGCGACCGGAGGCGGCTCCATGGCGGTGACAGCGGACTCATCGTCCAGGTGATGGACGCAGGGCTCCCTGGTGACCCGGGATGGCGATAGCCTGACCGTCGGTTGTGATCTGTGATCTCTCATCTGTCATCTGTGATCACGACGCGGCGGTGGGGCTCGCCGTACCCGAACCGCGGCAACGGTGCCGCCGACAGTCCCTACTTGCGACGGAGTGTGCCCGCATACCTGCGGACCCCGGCGAGTAGGGAGACGTACGTTCAGTTGGCACCACAAGCCGCCCGACGGGGGGACCCCATCGTGGGCAGGGAGAAGAAGGCGTGAACTGGCTGCTCGTCGTCGTCGGCGCCATGGTCGGCGCGCCCTTGCGGTATCTGACCGACCGGGCGGTGCAGAAGCGGCTCGACACGGTGTTCCCGTACTCGGCGTTCTCCTACGAGGCGCTGCGGCCGGCCGAGGACGGCGCGAGGTTCTTCGCCGCCGCCAATGTCGTCGCCAGTGTGGTGGCCGGCCTGGGGGCGGCGTTCGTCGGGGTGTCGTTCGCACAGGCGCTGTGGGCATGAACCGGCCGGTGCCCGAGGAGAGGGACGAGGAGCGGCCGTCGGCGCGGATGGGGCCGTGGCGGTTCGTGGTGTGGTTCGGCACGGTCAGCATGCTGGCGGACGTGGTGTACGAGGGCGCCCGCTCGATCACCGGGCCGCTGTTGGCTTCGCTGGGCGCTTCCTCGCTGGTCGTGGGTGTGGTCACGGGTGCGGGGGAGGCAGCCGCGTTGGGGCTGCGGCTGGTCTCGGGGCCGATGGCGGACCGTACCCGCCGCTTCTGGGGCCTGGCCATCGCCGGGTACGCCCTGACGGCGGTCTCGGTGCCGTTGCTGGGTGTGGCCGGGGTGCTGTGGGCCGCGTGCGTGCTGGTGATCGCCGAGCGGGTCGGCAAGGCGGTGCGCTCACCGGCGAAGGACACGCTGCTGTCGCACGCCACCGCGGCGACGGGGCGGGGCCGCGGCTTCGCGGTGCATGAGGCGCTGGACCAGATCGGCGCGCTGGCCGGTCCGTTGCTGGTGGCGGGAGTGCTCGCGCTGACCGGGAACAACTACGGCCCCGCGCTCGGCGTCCTCGCCGTCCCCGGCATCGCCGTGCTGCTGCTGTTGTTCTGGCTGCGGGCGCGCGTGCCGGACCCGGAAGCGTACGAACGCGAGGTGACCGGCGTGATGCCCGCGACGGCGCGGGCATCGGAGGGCCGGCTGCCGAGGGCGTTCTGGACCTACGCGGCCTTCACGGCGGCCACCACGACCGGGTTCGCCACCTTCGGTGTGCTCTCCTACCACCTCGTCGAGCGGCATCTGCTGTCCGCTGCGTGGGTGCCGGTGCTGTATGCGGGGGCGATGGCGGTGGACGCGGTCGCGGCGCTGGCCACGGGGTGGCTCTACGACCGGGTCGGCCCGCGTGTGCTGCTCGCGCTGCCGGTGCTGACGGCGGGTGTGGTGGCGCTGGCGTTCACCGACACGGTCGCGATCGCGGTGGCGGGGTCGCTGGTGTGGGGGGCGGCCATGGGCATCCAGGAGTCCACGCTGCGCGCGACGGTCGCCGATCTGGTGCCCAGCGGGCGGCGGGCGACGGCGTACGGGCTGTTCGCGGGTGTGGTCGGTGCGGCGAGCCTGGCCGGCGGTGCGCTGACCGGCGGTCTGTACGGGTACTCGATCCCCCTGCTGATCACGGTCGTCGTCGCCGTCCAGGTCCTGGCTGTGGCGCTGCTGGCCGCCACCAGGGCCGGCCGACGGCGCTGAGCCGGTTGTACGTGGCGAACGCATTCGGCGTAACCGGCGTCTCGATGACTTCTCCGCACCGGAGCCTCCGCAAAAACCCGTTGGCGGACCACGGCGGCCACTGCTACTTTTCCGGAGGCCGTGCGAGAGAACGAGGAGGTGGTACCCGTGAACGCAGTATCGACATGGGTGCTCCCCTCCGGGGTCACGGTCGGACGATAGGTCGTCCGGGAGCGCCGTTCACGAGCCCTCCCGAAAGGCACGACCATGCGATTCACTTCCGAACAGCGCCTCGACGACGGCGTCCTCGAACGCGAATTCACCCTCGGCGAGATCCCCGGCACCCTGTGGACACCTGAATCCGCCGCACCGGCCCCGCTGATCCTGATCGGCCACAACGGCGGCCTGCACAGGCGGGAATCGCGGCTGGTGGCCCGGGCCCGGCAATCCGCGGCGTACGGCTACGCGGTGGCCGCCATCGACGCCCCCGGGCACGGGGACCGGCCCCGTTCCGCCGTCGATGACCAGGCCCGCGCCGACCTCCGCCGGGCGATGCAGGCCGGCGAGCCGGTCGACGAGATCTTCGAGTCCTTCGTCGGCCCGCTGGTCGAAAAGGCGGTCCCGGAGTGGCGGACCACCCTGGACGCCCTCCTTGCGCTGCCCGAGATCGGCGGCCCGGTCGGGTACTCGGGGTGGACCGCCGTCGGCATTCGGCTGGCGGTGGTCGAGCCGCGCATCGCGGCCGCCGGTTTCTTCGCCGGGGGTTACGTGCCCCGCGCCCAGCGCGAGGAGGCCCGGCAGGTCACCATCCCGCTGCTGTTCCTGCTCCAGTGGGACGACGAAGGGAACCCCCGGCAGCGGGCCCTGGACCTGTTCGACGCCTTCGGTTCCCAGGAGAAGACGCTGCACGCCAATCTGGGCGGTCACGCCGGTACCCCGTGGTTCGAGGTGGACGACGGGGGCCGGTTCTTCGCCCGGCACCTGAAGTGAGAGGGAAAGGGTTGGTGGGGACGGCTTGGGCGGGGCCCGAACTTCGCGGAGCAGGGCCGTCTCAAGCCCTCCTTGCTCCAGATCGAGCTCCAGACCGCCCACGCCCGGGAATTGCACGAGGCCCTCTTCGCTGAGCTTCGCAGCGCGAACGTGCTTTGTAGCACCGGCAGCAAACCACACCTGATCACCGATGCCACCGGCATCCCGCTCGCGGCCACCCTGACCGGCGGCAACCGCAACGACGTCAACGCGGCTCATTCCGCTGCTCGAAGCGGTGCCGCCGGTGCGGGGCAAGCCTGGACGGCCCCGGCGCCGGCCGGACGTCGCGCTGGGCTACCGCGGCTACGACCACGACAAGTACCGCCGCTTGGTCTGGGATCTCGGCGTAAAGCCGCTGATCGCCCGTCGTGGCACCGAGCATGGCTCCGGTCTGGGCACCCAACGCTGGGTCGTGGAACGGGACATCCACGAAGCTCTCCTCACTCTGGGCTGTGCGCTGATCTGCTGGCGACGTCTGCGTTCACGCCGTTGACCGGTTCTAGCGAGTAGGAGGAGGGGGCTGCAGGGCGGACGTGCATGCTGCTTCCTGGGCTGCCATGACCTCGTCGCCGTGCTCGAAGGCCCATGCGCCGACGGCGTCGATGGGCGCCAGCAAGGACCGGCCCAGAGTGGTGAGTTGGTACTCGACCCGTGAGGGTACGTCGGGGTGTGCCTGCCGGTCGACCAGTCCGTTGAACTGCAGTCGGCGCAGAGTCTCGGTGAGGACCTTGGAGCTGATGCCCCCGATCCGCTCCCGTAGTTCGACCGGGCGCCTGGGGCCGTCGCGCAGTGCCCAGAGCACCACGGCGTTCCAGGTGTTGGAGAGCAGGTCGAAGGCGAGGCGGGCACGGCAGTCGGCGAGGAAGGCGTCGGTCGTCACGTACCAAATGGTGCCCGAACGGCCTTCTAGTGTCGGTGTGAACGGTCGAAGCAGGCACGGAGAGGGACCGCGTGATGAGAATCGGCGTACTGGGCACGGGCAACATGGCCGACGCGCTCGCCACCCACTGGGTGCGGGCCGGGCACGAGGTGATCATCGGGGGACGGGACGCACACAAGGCGCAGCGGCTCGCGACGGGCATCGGAGGCAGCGCGAAGCCTGCCAGTCTGCGCGCGGCGGCCGAGTCCGGTCAGGTGGTGCTCGCCGCGCTGCCCTTCGGGGCGGGAGCAGACGTGGCACGGGACCTGCAAGAGGCCCTGGAGGGCAAGGTGCTGCTCGACTGTTCCAACCCGGTCGGACCGGGCTTCCGACTGCTGACGGAAGGAGGCCCCTCAGCCGCGCAGCAACTTGCCGCGGCGGCACCAGGAGCCCACGTGGTCAAGGCTTTCAACCTCTGCCACGAGGATGTGTGGCGCATGCAGCCGCCCGTCTTCGACGGGCGACCACTGGCTGTCCCGGTCTGCGGGGACGACGAGACGGCCCTCGCGCGTGTGCGTGAGTTGGTGCGGGACGTGGGTTGTGAACCCGTGGCCGGCGGCGGTCTCGAACGTGCGGTACTCCTGGAAGCGACTGCCGCGCTGTTCATCGCCCTGTGGGTCGGTGAGGGAGCGGACGCCCAGGCAATCGCACCTCCGCTGGCATACGCGGCCGGACCGAGCCACCAGGAAACGGAAGGCGGCACGGGGGCATTCCATTAGGAGTTCTTAAGGCGACACCGTTCCTGAAGGCACGCCGGTCAGTCGTCGAACAGGCTGTCCTGGACGTACTGGACGACATTCGCCTTCGGGCGGAACAGGCCCAGCAGCATGAAGGTCTTGGGTGGGCCGCGATGTTGCCGACGAAGAAGCGGACGGCACGGTCGGGAGTGAACATCGACTCGTACCAGCGCTCCCGCAGCGTGTCCTGCACGGCGTGTTCGCCGTACCTGCGCAGGAACTTGCGGTACGGCGCACCGGCCTCCCAGTCCTTCAGCGCCATGTCGTGCGTGGGGCAGTCGTCGTCCGCGCAGCGGAACTTGTAGCGGAATTCCAGAGGTACCCACTCAAGCCGGGCCAGGTCCTGTTCGAAGAGGTCGAGTTGGTCGGCCGGCGCGGCCTTGGACTCAGGCCAGGGCTCTGCCGCTGTCAGCCGGAAGCTGACCTCCGTGGGCCGGAACACGCCGAGTGAGGTCCCGTGCTCCTCCTGGTCCCTCTTGATCGCGTACATGGACTGCGAAACGAGCGGCTCGACGTACTTGTACCGCTGCCTCCAGTCGCCGTCCGCCGGCACATCGCCCATGATCTTGAGGGTGTCGAGGTCTGGCCGCAGACTTTCGGGCCGCGAATCACGCTTGCCGTGCGGCTCGACGTCTCCCTCGATGATCGAGTACTTGGAGAACTGAGCCTCCTCCGTGCGCCACCGGCAAGGGCGCGTGCAGGGGCGAGGGATGAAGTCAGGCCGGGGGGATCACGGGCACAGCGGCCCGCTCGCGGACCTTCCTTGGGATTGCCCAGGCCACGCAGGTGGGTGTACTCGATGCCGGCCTCGGCGAGTGCCTGCCCGAGGCGGGTCTTGCTGAAGCCCTTCTTGCGGCTGATCGGCGTCAGCCGGACGTCCGCCACCACATCGATACGGCTGTCGAGGAGCGAGGCGACGAACGAGTCGATGTCCCGCCCTTCGTATCCGGCGGACCACAGACCGGGTGCGACATGGGCCTCCGGAACAGATCATCCAGGGAGACCTCAAGAGCCTCTGCGAGCGCGCGAGCGTGGTCGTGAGGACGCGCTGAGTGATGGCCTGGCCCCCTCCGGGAGAAGCCGACCAAGATCTTCTCCCAGGTTTCTCCCAAACGATCTCCAGAAACCCGTCAGGGCCACCTACTAGTGACTAGTAGGTGGCCCTGACCTGGTACTACGGCGTCGGGGTGGCGGGATTTGAACCCACGACCTCTTCGTCCCGAACGAAGCGCGCTGCCAAGCTGCGCTACACCCCGGTGTCGCTGCTGTTCTGCTTGTCGCGGCGACGACGTTTACTTTAGCCCACCGGTGGCTGTAGACGAAATCCGGTTTAGACGCGGCGGCGGACCGGGGTCGGGCGGGTGTGGTCCAGGGCTACCAGGAGGACGGCCAGGGCGTAGATCGCGAGGCCCAGGAGGAGGGCGTTGGCCAGGGTGCTGCGGTAGCCGTGGGTGGCCGCGTCCAGGAAGGGGTAGAGGTAGCGGCCGGGGGACGAGGGGGTGAGGAGCGCGGCCCGCGTCAGGGAAAAGGCCAGGTAGGCCAGCGGGTACAGGAGCCAGGCCGCGGCCTGGCGGAGGTGCAGGCGGGCTGCGGGGGTGAGCAGCAGCCAGTCCAGGACGGCCGCCAGCGGGGTCACCGTGTGGAGGAGCTGGAGGGTCACCCAGGCGCCGTGCCAGCGGGCGGGGAGCGTCGTCGCGTCGGTCATGGAGAACGGGGGCGTCGTGTGGGCCAGCAGCAGGTGGTAGACCAGCGCGGTGATCACGGCGTAGAGAAGTGTGGCGCCTGTCACGCCAGACGGCAGTGGGCGGCGGGCCCGCCAGGCCCTGCGCGCCGACAGGAGCATGACCACGGCCAGCAGGATGTTCGTCTGGACGCTGAAGTAGCTGAGCGTGCGGGCCGGCGTGCCCAGCAGGAGCTCCAGCCCGACGCCGCCGGCCGCCGCCAGGGCGGTCAGCAGGCGGAAGAGCGCGACCATGGGGCGGCGGACCGGGGCGACCACCGCCGTGGCCGGGACCGGGGAGGGCAGCAGCAGGGGCGGGCCCGGGACCGCGGGCAGGTCCGGGATGTCCCTGGGTATCGGTGCGGTCATGCCCTCACGCTAGGAGCGGGGGAGCGGTGCGGCCACGTGGGCTGCTCCAGGTGGGTTATCCCGGCTGCCCCCGCCCCACCAACGTCAGCAACGTCGCCTCCGGCGGGCACGCGAAGCGGACCGGGGTGTAGCGGTTCGTGCCGCAGCCCGCCGAGACGTGGAGGTAGGAGGTGCGGGCCTCCGCCGTGTGCGTCGACAGGCCCTTCACGCGGTCCGTGTCCAGGTCGCAGTTGGTGACGAGGGCGCCGTAGAAGGGGATGCACAGCTGGCCGCCGTGGGTGTGGCCGGCCAGGATCAGGGGGTAGCCGTCCGCCGCGTACGCGTCCAGCACCCGCAGGTACGGCGCGTGCACCACGCCCATCGAGAAGTCGTACGTCTCCGAGGGGCCGCCCGCCACCCGGGCGTAGCGGTCGCGCTTGATGTGGGGGTCGTCGAGGCCCGTCAGCTCGATCGACACGCCCTCGACCTTCAGCACTCCCCGCGTGTTCGTCAGGTTCAGCCAGCCCGCCGTGTCGAAGCCGTCCCGCAGGTCCTCCCACGGGTTGTGGATGGCGCCGACCACCGGCGGGTTGCCGTTCAGGCCGTGGCGGCCGCTCGTCTTCTCCAGCAAGTAGCGGGCGGGGTTGCGGGGTTTGGGGCCGTAGTAGTCGTTGGAGCCGAAGACGTACGCGCCCGGGAACTCCATCAGGGGGCCGAGGGCGTCCAGCACTTCCGGCACGGCCTCGGGGTCCGACAGGTTGTCGCCCGTGTTGATCACGAAGTCCGGGCGCAAGCCCGCCAGCGACTGCAGCCAGCGCTGCTTCTTGCGCTGGCCGCTCACCATGTGGATGTCGGAGACCTGGAGCACGCGCAGCGGGCGCATGCCCGGCGGGAGGACCGGGACCGTCACCCGTCGCAGGCGGAAGGAGCGGGCCTCGAAGCCCGCCGCGTACGCCAGACCGGCGGCGCCTGCCGCCATGATTCCCAGGGGTACTCCGTATCGCGCGCGCATACGTCCATCGTGTCAGACCCCGGGAGGGCGGGAAGACCGGCGGTCCCCCGAATCAGGCGCCGCTAAATCAACGGGCGTTCGCCTCGGGCAACCTGCGACAATCGACCCCATGACCACCACGCTCAAGTCGAAGCTGCACGACGACCTCAACGCCGCGATCAAGGAGCGCGACGAGCTCCGCTCCTCGACGCTGCGGCTGACGCTCGCCGCGATCACCAAGGAGGAGGTCGCGGGCACGGAGAAGCGGGAGCTGTCCGACGACGAGATCCTCAAGGTGATCACCCGTGAGGCGAAGAAGCGGCGCGAGGCGGCCGAGGCCTTCGCGCAGGGTGGTCGTGCCGAGTCGGCCGAGCGGGAGAAGGCCGAGGGCGAGGTTCTTGCCGAGTACCTGCCCAAGCAGCTGTCCGACGACGAGCTGAACGCCATCGTCGCCGAGGCCGTGGCCGAGGCGAAGGCGGCCGGCGCCGAGGGGCCGAAGGCCATGGGTGCCGTGATGAAGATCGTGAAGCCGAAGGTGGGCGACCGGGCCGAGGGCGGCCGCGTCGCCGCCGCGGTGAAGCAGCTCCTCCAGGGCTGAGCCGAGGGGCCGGTCCGGCAGGGCTGAGCCGGCGGACTGGTCTGGCAGGGCTGAGCCGGCGGACTGGTCCGGCTGGGCCGACCGGGCCGACCGGCGTAGGGCCGTAGTACGGCCGCACTCCCGTCGCAGTACGGCCGCAGCACGACCGGAGTACGACGACCGCGGGGCCGCACCCCGATTTCCGAGGTGCGGCCCCGCTGTCGTACGTACGCCCGGCGCTAGCGCGGGAAACCGCCGTTCCCGTTCCCATTCCCGTTGGTGCCGCCGTTGCCCTGCCCCTGGATGAAGTTGCCGGGGAGGGAGAAGGTCGGGGCCGGGACGGGGCCGCCGGTCGTGGCGCCCGTGGTGCCGCCGTCAGCCGTGCCGCCGGCCGTCAGTCCGCCGATTCCCGCCGTGGTGTCCCCGTTCTTGCCGCCGTCCGTCCCCCCTTGGCCTTTTCCCTGACCCTTCCCCTTGTTGGTGTCGTCGGGGATGTCGATCAGGTGGAAGTCCTGGGCGGGCTTGCCCTGCAGCGCGCCGGTCATCATGTCGCGCCAGATCGGGCCGGGGACCTCACCGCCGAAGACCTTGTCGTGCGGGACGCCGCCGATGGTGATGTTGATCATCTTGCGCTTGTGCTGCGGGTCGCCGACCCAGACCGCGCCCGCCATGTTCGGCGTGTAGCCGACGAACCAGGCGGCGTAGCGCTCGTCCGTCGTACCCGTCTTGCCCGCGCTCGGGCGGTCGCCGAGGCCGGCTTCCTGGCCTGTGCCGTCCTCGACCACGCCCTTGAGGATCGTGCTGACCGTGTCCGCGGTCTTCTCGGACATCGCGCGCGAGCAGGTCGACTTCGGCACCTGCAGGGACTTCTCGTCGCTGCCGATCTTCTGGGTGATCGACTCTATGGCGACCGGCGTGCAGTAAATACCGCGCGAGGCGAACGTGGCGTACGCGTTCGCCATCGTCAGGGGCGAGACCTCCTGGGTGCCGAGCGCGATGGACGGGGCCTGGTCGATCTTGCGGCCGTCCGCGCGCTGCACACCCATCTTCTGCGCCATCTGAGTGACCGGGCAGATGCCGATGTCGCTGATCAGCTGCACGTAGTAGGTGTTGACCGACTTGGCGGTCGCTTCCTTCATCCCGTACGGGCCGTGCTCCGAGGGGTTCTCGTTGGTCAGCTTGTCCGGGTTGTTCGGATCGGTGCGCCAGACCTTGCCGTCACACGCCTGCACGGGGCTCGGGTACGCCATCTGGTACGGCGACGAGTACTGCTGCGTCGGGGGCTTGCCGCCCTCGATCGCGGCCGCCGCGACGATCGGCTTGAACGTCGAACCGGGCTGGTAGCCCGCACCGCCGCCCATGTCCGAGTTGACCGAGAGATTGATCTGCGTCTCGTTCTTGCCGAATCCGTACGGGCGGGACTGGCCCATCGCCAGGATCTTGCCGGTGCCCGGCTCGACGATGGTCGCGGCCGTGGCCACCGGGTCGGACTCGTAGACGTGGTTCTTGACGGACGCCTGCACGGAGTCCTGGGCCTGCGGGTCGAGCGTCGTCCGGATCGTCAGGCCGCCCTGGTTCCACAGCTTCGCCCGGTCCTGCTTGGTCTTGCCGAAGACCGGGTCGGTCAGGACGACGTCGCGGACGTAGTCGCAGAAGAAGCCGGCGCCGCGGACCGCGGTGATGCAGCCGTTCTTGGGCTGGCTCGGCTTCAGCCCGAGCGGCTTCTGCTTGGCCTCGTCGGCCTCCTGCGGGGAGATGTCGCCGACCTCGGCCATGCGCTGCAGGACGATGTTGCGCCGCTTGGTGGCCTCCGCCTCGTCGTTGACCGGGTCGTAGCGGCTCGGGGACTGCACGATGCCCGCGAGCAGCGCCGCCTCCTGGAGGTTCAGGTCCTTGGCGTGCTTGGAGAAGTACCGCTGGGCGGCGGCCTCGACGCCGTAGGCCTGCTCGCCGAAGAAGGTGATGTTCAGGTAGTTCTCAAGGATCTTCTTCTTGCCGAGCTTCTCCTCGATCTGGATCGCGTACTTCAGCTCCTTGATCTTGCGGCCGATGGTCTGCTGGGTGGCCTCGGCGACCTTCGTCGGGTCGTCGCCGGCCTCCTCGATGAAATAGTTCTTCACCAGCTGCTGGGTGAGCGTGGAGGCGCCCTGCGCGACCCCGCCCTCCTGCGCGTTCTTGTTCAGCGCGCGCAGCACGCCTTTGAGGTCGATCGCGCCGTGCTGGTAGAAGCGCGAGTCCTCGATCGCGACGATCGCCTTCTGCATGTACGGCGAGATGTCCTTGAGATCGACCACCGTACGGTCGCGGGAGTAGACGCTCGCGATCTGATTGCCCTGGTTGTCCAGAATTGTCGTGCGCTGGCTCAGCTGGGGGCTCTTGAGGTTGGCCGGGATCTCGTCGAAGCTCTGGACCGATCCCTTGGCCGCGAGGCCGAGCGCGCCGGCCGCGGGCAGTGCGATGCCCGCCATCACGGCTCCGGCGAGCACACTGACACCGAGGAACTTGGCGGCCTGCTGCGTTGCCGACAGACCACCGCCCGAGCGCTTTTTTGGCATGGGGGCAGCCTACGTTCTCAATCGCCGGACACGCGTATATGCCTTGGCCTAAGCTGCTCTCAACTGTCACAGCAGTGCGGTCACGTATCAATACGTCCGGCGACCCCGAATCGTTCCGGAGGTTCCCCAACTCTTTTGGTGGGGGCGTGTCCGAATCCGCCTCGTGTGTCATCTGGTGCCCGATGTGGCGCACCACGGCTGTCCTGGTTTGCCGGGAGAGTCGTGTATGTCGCCAGCTCACTCCCGCGGGTGATCTGCCGCTTACCCATAGTCCGTTCGGGCCATTCAAGATTGGGCCCGAAGGGGGTGTTGCGCTGTCCCCACCTTCCGTAACGTCCTCAACTGGCGGCGGTGAATATGCCGCTGCCGCCGTGGGGGAGCCTCGATTCGGGAGAGGACGGCGCCGGTATGGGCTGGGTAACCGACTGGAGTGCGCAGGCTGCCTGCCGCACTACCGATCCGGATGAACTGTTCGTTCAAGGAGCAGCGCAGAACAGGGCCAAGGCGGTGTGCACCGGATGCCCGGTACGCACCGAATGCCTGGCCGACGCGCTGGACAACCGCGTCGAATTCGGCGTGTGGGGAGGCATGACGGAGCGGGAACGCCGCGCACTGCTGCGCCGGCGGCCCACCGTGACCTCCTGGCGCAGGCTGCTGGAGACCGCCCGCTCGGAGTACGAGCGCGGCTCCGGGATCGTGCCCCTCGACAGCGACGAGGTGTACGAGCACTACGCGGCGGTGAGCTGAGGGCAAGCGGCTCTTGGGCAGAGGGCAGTAGAGCACAGGGGCCGCACGGCACCGGTGCCCGGCAAGCGCCGATCGGGCCTGGACCTGGGGGCGCCACGATCGGCCTGCGGCCCAGCCGTGGGTGCGCCTTCCGCTGCGCAGCCGTACGGCTCCCGTAACGGCATCCGTACGGCATACGGCTCCCGTGCGTGTGCCTGCGCCTGTGCCTGTGTGTGCCCCCTCGCGGCATGCACACGTGCACACCTGCTCACGTGCTCGTACTCACGTGCTCGCTCACCGCTCGGTGTCCGCCTGCGCGCCGCCCGCGGCCAGCAGGGTGCCGATGTCGCGCAGGCCTGTGAGGTCGTGGACGTCGCCCGGCAGTGCGGGTACTTCGACGACCGCCACCTCGGGGTGACGGGCGGTGAAACGGTCACGCGTGCGCTGCTCGCGCGAGAGCAGCTGCATGCGGTCGGCGTGCAGCCTCAGCAGTCCCGCGGTGAGCCGGTCGACGGGGCGCTCCGCGTCGGCGGGGGAGCCTTCCTCGGAAGCGGCGGGGGAACCTTCTTCGCGAGCGGGGGCGCCGGTTGCGGCCTCGGATGCGGGAGGCGATGCGGAAGATTGTGAACTGCCGTACGTGTCGGGAGAGTTACGAAGTCCAGCTTTCCCGCCACCCTGATCGACAATGCCGGGGTCCTCAAGATTTTCCGCGGCGGCGAGCGCCCGCTCGGCCGACAGCCCGTCGGCACCGCTGTCGTGCACCCGGTTGAGCACCAGGCCGACCAGCGGCATGCGCTCCTCGGCCAGCCGCTCCACGAAGTACGCCGCCTCGCGCAGCGCGTCCCGCTCCGGGGCCGCGACCACCAGGAACGCCGTACCGGGCGCCTGGAGCAGCTTGTACGTGGCGTCCGCACGCGTACGGAACCCGCCGAAGGTCGTGTCCATCGCGGCCACGAACGTCTGGACGTCCTTCAGCAGCTGACCGCCCAGCAGCTTGCCCAGTGTGCCCGTCATCATCGACATGCCGACGTTGAGAAAGGCCATGCCCGCGCGGCCGCCCAGCTTGGCCGGGGCCGTCAGCAGGCGGATCAGGCGGCCGTCCAGGAAGGAGCCGAGCCGCTTGGGCGCGTCCAGGAAGTCCAGCGCGGAGCGGGAGGGCGGGGTGTCGACCACGATCAGGTCCCACTCGTCCTTCGCGCGCAGCTGGCCCAGCTTCTCCATCGCCATGTACTCCTGCGTGCCCGCGAAGCCCGCCGAGAGCGACTGGTAGAAGGGGTTGGCCAGAATGGCGGCCGCCCGCTCGCGGTCCGCGTGCGCCTCCACGACCTCGTCGAAGGTGCGCTTCATGTCGAGCATCATGGCGTGCAGTTCGCCGCCCGCCCGTCGCCCGTCACCGCCCTCGACCGAATCGCTGCGCGATGCTCCTCCTTGATCGTCAGTGCCCTTCACCCGGCGCGGGACGTTGTCGAGGGAGTCGATGCCCATCGACTGGGCCAGCCGCCGGGCCGGGTCGATGGTCAGGACGACCACCTTGCGGCCCCGCTCGGCGGCCCTGAGGCCGAGCGCCGCCGCGGTCGTCGTCTTGCCGACCCCGCCCGAGCCGCAGCACACCACGATCCGGATCTTCGGGTCGTCCAGCAGCAGGTCGATGTCCAGCACGCGCGCGGGGGAGAGCCGGTGGGCCTTGTCGTGCCCCTCGGCGGATTCCCGCCCCTTCGCCGCCGTGGACGCCTCGGCCGGGTCCGGACTCATGACAACCCCTGCTTCCGCAGCTCGGTGGCGAGTTCGTAGAGCCCCGCCAGGTCCATGCCCTCGGCGAGCAGCGGCAGTTCGCCCAGCGGCAGGTCCAGCTCGCCGAGGACCGCGCGCTGCTCCTGCTCCAGCGCGTACCGCTCGGCGTACTCCGCCGCCTGCCGCAGCAGCGGATCCACCAGCCGCTCGGCGTGCCCGCCCCGCCGGGCCCCGCCCAGGCCGGCGGCCGAGAGTGCCTGTGCGACAGAAGAACGCTCCACGGTCCGTACGAGTTCCAGGTCGGCCGCGTCGAGCACCTCCGGCCGGACCATGTTCACGATGACGCGGCCCACCGGGAGCCGGGCCGCGCGGAGTTCGGCGATGCCGTCGGCGGTCTCCTGGACCGGCATCTCCTCCAGCAGCGTCACCAGGTGCACGGCCGTCTCCGGGGACTTCAGCACGCGCATCACGGCCTGCGCCTGATTGTGTATCGGGCCGATCTTCGCCAGGCCCGCCACCTCGTCGTTGACGTTCAGGAAGCGGGTGACGCGGCCGGTCGGCGGGGCGTCCATGACGACGTAGTCGTACGCGAACCGGCCGCTCTTGTCCTTGCGGCGCACCGCCTCGCACGCCTTGCCGGTCAGCAGCACGTCCCGGATGCCGGGCGCGATGGTGGTGGCGAAGTCGATGGCGCCGAGCTTCTTCAGGGCGCGGCCGGCACCACCGAGTTTGTAGAACATCTGGAGGTAGTCCAGAAGGGCCAGTTCCGGATCGATGGCGAGCGCGTACACCTCCCCGCCGCCCGGAGCGACCGCGATTTTCCGCTCCTCGTACGGCAACGCCTCCGTCTCGAAGAGCTGGGCGATGCCCTGCCGGCCCTCGACCTCCACGAGAAGCGTCCGCTTCCCCTCGGTCGCGAGGGCCAGCGCGAGTGCGGCGGCGACCGTCGTCTTTCCGGTCCCGCCCTTGCCGCTGACGACCTGGAGCCTGCTCACGTCTTCGAGACTAACCAGTCCGGCCGACACTCACGCGGGAGGCTGTGGATGACGCAGGTCACCGTCGTGCGGGGCACAGCGGCTACAGTCGGCCCCATGACCAAGTGGGAATACGCAACCGTGCCGCTGCTCGTCCATGCCACGAAGCAGATTCTGGACAACTGGGGCGAGGACGGCTGGGAGCTCGTCCAGGTCGTGCCCGGGCCCAACCCCGAGCAGCTCGTGGCCTACCTGAAGCGGGAGAAGCAGGCATGAGCGCGGTCGAGGCCAAGCTGGCCGAACTGGGCCTGACCCTGCCGGACGTCGTACCGCCGCTGGCCGCGTACCAGCCGGCCGTGCGGTCCGGCGTGTACGTGTACACCTCCGGCCAGCTGCCGATGGTCGAGGGCAAGCTGCCGGTCACCGGCAAGGTGGGCGCCGAGGTGACGGCCGAGGAGGCCAAGGACCTCGCCCGTACGTGCGCGCTGAACGCGCTGGCCGCCGTGAAGTCCGTCACCGGTGACCTGGACCGCATCGCGCGCGTGGTGAAGGTCGTCGGCTTCGTCGCCTCCGCGTCCGACTTCACCGGGCAGCCCGGCGTCGTCAACGGCGCCAGCGAGCTGCTCGGCGAGGTCCTCGGCGACAAGGGCGTGCACGCGCGCAGCGCGGTCGGCGTCGCGGTGCTGCCGCTGGACGCGCCCGTCGAGGTCGAGATCCAGGTCGAGCTGGTTCCGTAAGCCCCGCTGACCTCGGGCACCTCTCGAACATTCGCCCTACACGGGATAGCCTCCGGCCATGGCGAACGGTCAGTGGTACCCCGAGGAGTGGCCGGACCGCATCCGCGCGCTCGCGGACGGCACCCTCACCCCGGTGTCCCCCCGGCGCGCGGCCACGGTGCTGCTGCTGAGGGACACCGAGTCCGGTCCGGTCGTCCACATGCTGCGCAGACGCGCCTCCATGGCCTTCGCCGGAGGCGCGTACGCATATCCCGGGGGCGGTGTCGACCCGCGCGACGACGACCGCCTGGTGCGCTGGGCAGGGCCCACGCGCGCGTGGTGGGCCGAGCGGCTCGGCGTCGACGAGGCGGGCGCCCAGGCGATCGTGTGCGCGGCCGTACGGGAGACGTACGAGGAGGCGGGTGTCCTGCTCGCCGGGCCCGGCCCGGAGTCGGTCGTCGGCGACACCACCGGGGAGGACTGGGAGGCGGACCGGGCCGCGCTGGTCGCGCGCGAGCTGTCCTTCGCCGAGTTCCTCGACCGGCGCGGGCTGGTGCTGCGCTCGGACCTGCTGGGCGCGTGGACCCGCTGGATCACCCCGGAGTTCGAGGCCCGCCGCTACGACACCTGGTTCTTCGTCGCCGTCCTCCCCGAGGGCCAGCGCACCCGCAACGCCTCCACGGAGGCCGACCGCACGGTGTGGATCCGGCCCGAGGAGGCCGCCGCCGGCTACGACAAGGGCGAGCTGCTGATGATGCCGCCCACCATCGCCACGCTGCGCCAGCTGCAGCCGTACGCCACCGCCGCCGAGGCACTGACAGCCGCACCCGCGCGGGACATGACGCCGGTGATGGCCGGTGCCCGTCTGGTGGACGGTGAGATCGTCCTGTCCTGGCCGGGGTATGCGGAGTTCACCAAGCACATCCCGACGGCCGAGACGAGCACCGGTGGAGGCCCCGCATGACCGACGCAAGCACACTGCCCGGCCAGCCCCGCGGCCAGGTGCTCTCCGGCCCCGCCACCGAACGGGCCGTCAACGTCCTCGCGCCCAATGCCTCCGCGATGACCCTGGACGGCACGAACACCTGGATCGTCGCCGAGCCCGACTCCGACCTGGCCGTGGTGATCGATCCGGGCCCGCTGGACGACGGCCATCTGCGCACGGTCGTGGACACCGCCGAGAAGGCCGGCAGGCGCATCGCGCTGACCCTGCTCACCCACGGCCACCCGGACCACGCCGAGGGCGCCGCCCGTTTCGCGGATCTCACCGGTACGCGCGTGCGTGCCCTCGACCCGGCGCTGCGCCTCGGCGACGAGGGCCTGGCCGCCGGCGACGTGATCACCGTGGGCGGCCTGGAGCTGAGGGTGGTCCCGACCCCCGGCCACACCGCCGACTCCCTCAGCTTCCATCTCCCGGCCGACCGCGCGGTCCTCACCGGCGACACGATCCTCGGGCGCGGTACGACGGTCGTGGCGCACCCCGACGGCCGCCTGGGCGACTATCTGGACTCCCTGCGCCGGCTGCGCTCCCTGACGGTCGACGACGGCGTCCACACGGTCCTGCCGGGGCATGGGCCGGTCCTGGAGGACGCCCAGGGCGCCGTCGAGTTCTACCTCGCCCACCGCGCCCACCGGCTCGCCCAGGTGGAGACGGCGGTCGAGAACGGCTACCGCACCCCGTCCCAGGTCGTCGCCCACGTCTACGCCGACGTCGACCGCTCCCTGTGGCCGGCGGCGGAACTCTCGGTACGGGCCCAGCTGGACTACCTGACCGAGCACGGCCTGATCTAGGGCCTCTCTTTCGGATCTTGCCGGGCTCGCGGGGTCTGGCACGCGCATCTGCGGCGTTGTCGGCAGTCGCCGACTCCCCACGCTCGGCTTCTCCCCCACGCTCGACTTCTCCCCCACGCTCGACTCCGCTCGCGCGGGAGGGACCCCCAGCGCGGGAGGGACCCCCAGCGCGGGGACCCTCACCGCGTCGCCCGCCGCGGCAGCGGCTGATGTCACGGCCTCCTCCGCCGTGCAGCTGCACGCACCAGACCCCGCTCGGGTCGGCCGGGAGGCGCCGTCGCCTCAAACCGTCCTGATCCGAAGGAAAGGCCCTAGCTGCGGGGCCCGGCTAGTCCGGTCTGGGCGCCTTGATGCCGTGCACGCGCGCGTACTCGGCGGCGAGCCAGGGGCCGAGATCGTCGACGTACGTGCGCAGCACCTCGGCATCGCCGACGGGTTCACAGCCGTACTCGGCCGCCGTGCGCAGCTGTGCGGCCCGCCGCGGGTAGGAGGCGGCGAACGCCTCGGCCATCTCCCGCAGATCGCTGGTCCAGCCGTTCCAGCGGGGCATGACCAGTGTGAAGGCGGTGCGGACGAGGTGGCGGGACATGAAGCGGACGAGGGGGCGCCGGGCCTCCTCGGTGTTCGCGGCGCCCGCGATCCGGTCCCGCCAGCGGGGCAGCCACAGGGCCAGGTCGCCGTTGGTCTCGCGGGCCAGCAGGGAGTCGGGCCGGTAGCGCGGCAGGTGCTCGGCGAGGTCGTCGCCGAGCAGCGGGGTGCACAGGCAGGCGACGAACCAGCTCAGGTCGTACCGCTCCGGCTCGCTCAGCAGCCGGTCCCTGCCGTAGAGCAGCGTGCCGACCCCGTCGATCTGCGGGAACTGTCGGTCGAGGCTCTCACCGAGCGTCCGTACGGCCACCCGGTCGGCCTCGCCGGGCTCCTCCCGCAGCGCGACGAGCAGGTCGAGGTCGCTGCGTCCCACGCGCGCGGTGCCGCGCGGGATCGACCCGTAGAGGTAGGCGCTGTGCAGCCGCGTCCCGAAGATGTCCGGCAGCCGGTCGCGCGCGGCGGCCACGACCGGGCGGAAGGCGGCGGGCACGCGCGCGAGGGAGCCTTCGCGCGCGAGGAAGCCCTGCTCGTCGAGACCGGGACGACGGATTGTTTCAGCCATGGGACAACTGTCCCGTGCGGCACTGCCCGGGGCAGCTGGTTTTCCCCGTGGGGCCCGGCCCGCGGCAGCTGGTTTTCGCCCGCCGCGGCGCCCTGGGGCTAGCGGGACCGCTTGGCGAGCCGCTCCACGTCCAGCAGGATCACGGCCCGTGCCTCCAGGCGGAGCCACCCGCGCTGGGCGAAGTCCGCCAGCGCCTTGTTCACGGTCTCGCGTGAGGCGCCGACCAGCTGGGCCAGCTCCTCCTGCGTGAGGTCGTGGACGACGTGGATGCCCTCCTCGGACTGCACGCCGAAGCGGCGCGAGAGGTCCAGCAGGGCGCGGGCCACGCGGCCGGGGACGTCGGAGAAGACCAGGTCGGACATGGCGTCGTTGGTCTTGCGCAGCCGGCGTGCGACGGCGCGCAGCAGGGCGCCGGCCACCTCGGGGCGGGCGTTCAGCCAGGGCTGGAGGTCGCCGTGGCCGAGACCGAGCAGCTTGACCTCGGTCAGCGCGGTCGCGGTGGCCGTACGCGGGCCCGGGTCGAACAGCGACAGCTCACCGATCAGCTCACCGGGGCCGACGACGGCGAGCATGTTCTCGCGGCCGTCGGGGGAGGTGCGGTGCAGCTTGACCTTGCCCTCGGTGACGACGTACAGCCGGTCACCGGGGTCGCCCTCGTGGAACAGTGAGTCACCGCGCGCGAGGGTCACCTCACTCATGGAGGCGCGGAGCTCCGCGGCCTGCTCGTCGTCGAGCGCCGCGAAGAGCGGGTTGCGCCGCAGAACGTCGTCCACGAGTTCTCTCCCTTGTCGACCTGCTCAGGGGATCTTGTTCCCCCGTGTACCAGGGGACCGTGCTCCCCATTTTGCCGGACGGTCCAAACAGTGTGATCTGTCACAAGGATGCCGCACAGGTGTCCTGAGGTAAGCGTCAGGGGTCCAATCGGGGGCCGATCTTGCGGGTCCGGGGCGGATGTCGGTGCCGGGCTCTAGGCTGGCCGGGTGTCCAAATCACCGTGAGAGCACAGGCCAAGGGGGCTTAGCGGGTGGTTGTACGTCGCGATTCCGCTGTGGGCGAACAGGGTCCTGGCGGTAGTGAGAAAACCGGAAAAACGGCTAAAAAGGTCACCGCTGCCAAGAAGGCGGCCGCCAAGAAGGTGTCCTCCAAGAAGGTCGTGGCGGCCGCCAAGAAGGCCGAGGCCGTGCGGACCGGGAAAGCCGTCGCCGTGAAGAAGGCCGCGCCCGTCAAGAAGATCGCGGTGAAGCCCCCGGCGCAGGAGTCCCGCACCGCCCTGGTCCGCCGCGCCCGCCGCATCAACCGCGAGCTGGCCGAGGTGTACCCGTACGCCCATCCCGAGCTGGACTTCGAGAACCCCTTCCAGCTGCTCGTCGCCACGGTGCTGTCGGCCCAGACCACGGACCTGCGCGTCAACCAGACGACCCCGGCGCTGTTCGCCACGTACCCGACCCCCGAGGACCTCGCCGCGGCCAACCCGGAGGAGGTCGAGGAGATCCTGCGCCCCTGCGGCTTCTTCCGGGCCAAGACCAGGTCGGTGATAGGGCTCTCCAAGGCGCTCACCGAGGACTTCGGTGGTGAGGTGCCCGGCAGGCTGGAGGACCTGGTCAAGCTGCCCGGTGTCGGCCGTAAAACCGCCTTCGTCGTCCTCGGCAACGCCTATGGCCGGCCCGGGATCACCGTGGACACCCATTTCCAGCGGCTCGTACGGCGCTGGCGGTGGACCGAGGAGACCGACCCGGACAAGATCGAGGCGGCCGTCGGCGCGCTCTTCCCGAAGAGCGAGTGGACCGATCTGTCCCACCACGTGATCTGGCACGGCCGCCGGATCTGCCACGCCCGCAAGCCCGCCTGCGGCGCCTGCCCGATCGCCCCGCTCTGCCCGGCCTACGGCGAGGGCGAGACCGATCCGGAGAAGGCGAAGAAGCTGTTGAAGTACGAGAAGGGCGGCTTCCCGGGCCAGCGCCTCAAGCCCCCGCAGGCGTATCTCGACGCGGGCGGCAAGCCGGCCCCGCCGCTGGGGGCCGCGTGACGGATCGGACTCGCCGCGTGACGGAACGATCTCGGGGCCCTCGGGCGTTGGACAGGCAGAGGCGACGGGGGTGGCGATGACGAAGGCCAGTGAGGCGCGGGGCGCGGTGACGCTGAGCAAGGAGGGGCTGCCCGACTGGCTGGCGCCGGTGGTGAAGGCGGCCGAGACGGTCGAGCCGGTCCAGCTGAGCAGATTCCTGCCGCCGGAGAACGGCTCGGGTCGGCAGTCGGCGGTGCTGATCCTGTTCGGCGAGGGCGAGCGCGGCCCCGAGCTGCTGCTCATGGAGCGCGCCGGCTCGCTGCGCTCGCACGCCGGGCAGCCGTCCTTCCCGGGCGGCGCCCTCGATCCCGAGGACGGCGATCCGCACGCCGACGGGCCGCTCAGGGCCGCCCTGCGCGAGGCCGAGGAGGAGACCGGCCTCGACCCGTCCGGCGTCCAGCTCTTCGGCGTGCTGCCCGCGCTCTACATCCCGGTCAGCGGCTTCGTCGTCACGCCCGTGCTCGGCTGGTGGCGCGAGCCCAGCCCGGTCGGCGTCGTCGACCCCAACGAGACGGCCAGGGTCTTCACGGTCCCCGTGGCGGATCTCACGGACCCCGCCAACCGCGCCACCGCCATC
The DNA here is from genome assembly GCF_027625935.1 of Streptomyces camelliae. Taxonomy (NCBI): domain Bacteria; kingdom Bacillati; phylum Actinomycetota; class Actinomycetes; order Kitasatosporales; family Streptomycetaceae; genus Streptomyces; species Streptomyces camelliae. Next base: position 4,192,260 of record NZ_CP115300.1, on the reverse strand, counting down.
CACCCCCGGGGCCACGCCGGCCCGGCATTCCTGGTCGAATCGGCCCTCGTCTGGGGCTTCACGGCCGGCGTGATCGACCGTCTGCTGCACTACGCGGGCTGGGAGCGCCCCTGGGACAGAGAGAAGCGGGTGCCACTCGACTGGCGGTCATGACAGGGTGTCGTCGTGCTGTGTCTTTCCGGGGGACAACCCCGGACCCCCGGCCAGGCCGCGGGGAGCGGAGTGGAGTAGGCGAGGCCTGAAGCAGTGAACGCGCTGGACATCCTGTTGCTGGTCGCGGCCGTGTGGTTCGCGGTCGTGGGCTACCGCCAGGGCTTCGTCGTCGGCATCCTGTCGGTGATCGGTTTCCTCGGCGGCGGCCTCGTCGCCGTGTACACCCTGCCCGTGATCTGGGACGCCGTGACCGACAAGGCGACCGTCGGCACCACCGCGGCCGTGGTCGCCGTGGTCGTCGTCATCGTGTGCGCCTCCGTCGGCCAGGCCCTGACCACCCACCTCGGCAACAAACTGCGCCGGTACATCACCTGGTCCCCGGCCCGCGCCCTGGACGCCACCGGCGGGGCGCTGGTCAACGTCGTCGCGATGCTGCTGGTCGCCTGGCTGATCGGTTCCGCCCTCGCCGGTACGACGCTGCCGACACTCGGCAAGGAGGTGCGCGGCTCCAAGGTGCTCCTCGGGGTCTCCCGGGCGCTGCCCGCGCAGGCCAACACCTGGTTCGCGGACTTCTCCACCGTCCTCGCGCAGAACGGCTTCCCGCAGGTCTTCAGCCCCTTCGCCAACGAGCCGATCAAGGACGTCCAGCCGCCCGACCCGGCCCTCGCCGGCAGTGGGGTCGCCGCCCGCGCCCAGGACTCCATCGTCAAGGTCACCGGCACCGCCGAGAGCTGCGGCAAGGTCCTGGAGGGCACCGGCTTCGTCTTCGCCGACCGCCGCGTCATGACCAACGCGCACGTGGTCGGCGGGGTCGACGCGCCCACCGTGCAGATCGGCGGTCAGGGCCGCAGGTACGACGCCAAGGTCGTCCTGTACGACTGGAAGCGCGACATCGCCGTACTCGACGTACCGGACCTCAGGGCGGCGGCGCTGCGATTCTCCGGCCGGGAGGCGGCCGGCGGCGACGGCGCGATCGTCGCGGGCTTCCCGGAGAACGGCTCGTACGATGTGCGCGCCGCGCGCGTGCGCGGGCGCATCACGGCCAACGGTCCGGACATCTACCACCGCGGCACGGTCAGCCGTGACGTCTACTCGCTGTACACGATCGTCCGCCAGGGCAACTCCGGCGGCCCGCTGCTCACGCCCGACGGCAGGGTGTACGGCGTGGTGTTCGCCAAGTCCCTGGACGACGCCGAGACCGGCTACGCGCTCACGGCGGACGAGGTCCGCCCCGACATCGAGCGGGGCCGTGCGGCGACAGAGGAAGTGGGTACGGACAGCTGCGCTCTGTGAGCCCCGGCGGGTTCGCGTGGTGCGGGGTTCAGCCGCGCGGGTGACGCAGACGTACCGAGACCCAGCGGGCCCGGCGGCGCAGGATGTGCGGGATTCCCACCCGAAGGTCCGCCTCCGCGAGTTGCGGGGTGCCTCGCTGAGGCGTGCTCAGACCGGAGGTCGAGCGGCGGTTGCGGGGTGCGTCACTGTCGTGCGTCCAGCCCATACCCCGACGTGTGCCCCGTCAGAAGGTCGATAACCGCGTGTGCGCCCCCCAATTGGCCTATGCGGCAGGCATGTGGCCGTTCGAGGGACAAGTGTTCACCAACCGGATACACCACGCATCGACCCTGTCACCGCACGGTCACCGGCATACCGTCACCGGTCGGGCTCGGGGTCTTTCAGCCAGTTGACGAGTTCTGTGGAGAACGCCACCGGGTCCTCCTCATGCGGGCTGTGCTTTCCCGGGGGCCGACCCCCGGACCCCCAGCCGCGTGCGTGCGGGGGGCGTTTCACCGGTCGGGCTCGGGGTCTTTCAGCCAGTTGACGAGTTCTGTGGAGAACGCCACCGGGTCCTCCTCATGCGGGAAGTGGCCGAGGCCGTCGAACAGGCGCCAGCGGTAGGGGGCTTCGACGTACTCGCCGGAGCCGGCCGAGCTGCGCGTGCGGGTCACCGGGTCGAGTGAGCCGTGCAGATGGAGCGTGGGCACCCGAACGGGGCGTTTCATACGGCGGTTGAACTGGATGCCGTCCGGGCGGGCGAACGAGCGGACCAGCCAGCGGTACGGCTCGATCGAGCAGTGCGCGGTCGACGGGATGCACATGGCCCGCTGGTACGTCTCCACCGCCTCGTCCTCCGGCGGGCGCGGCCCGGACCAGTCCCGGATCAGCCGGCCCACCAGCGCCCCGCCGTCCGCGGTGAGTTGACGCTCCGGGAGCCACGGCCGCTGGAAGCCCCAGATGTAGGAGTTCGCGGCGGTCTGCCGGGCGTCGAGCAGCATCGCCGCGCGCCAGCGCCGCGGGTGCGGCATCGACACGACCGCGAGCCGTCGTACGAGCTTCGGCCGCATCGCCGCCGCCGTCCATGCCAGATAGCCGCCCAGGTCGTGGCCGACCAGCGCTGCGTCCGGCTCGCCGAGCGAGCGGATCACGCCGGTGACGTCCAGTGCCAGGTTGGCGGGGTCGTACCCGCGAGGCGTGCGGTCGCTGCCGCCGACGCCCCGCAGGTCCATCGCCACCGCCCGGTAGCCCGCGTCCGCGAGCGCCGCCATCTGGTGCCGCCACGTCCACCAGAACTGCGGGAAGCCGTGCAGCAGCAGCACCAGAGGGCCGTCGCCGAGCTCGGCGATGTGGAAGCGCGCGCCGTTGGCGGCGACGTCCCTGTGGGTCCAGGGACCGTCGATCCGTACGGCCGAGGGGGCGGGGTCGCTCATGACGACGAGCGTGCCACAGCTTCGATGGCCGCGGGGGTGCGGTCCTCGGGCAGTTCGGCGCGCGGGTGCGGCTTGGCGTTCTGCAGGACGCCCGCCGTCTCCTTCACCGACGCGGCCACCTTCTGCGGGCCCTTGCTCTTCTTGGCCTTCTTCGCGAAGACCAGGCCGATCAGCGCGAGGAGGACGGCGACGAGCACGTTGGCCGCGAAGGACAGCACGAAGCAGATCGCCAGATTCCAGTGGGTCCAGGTCCGGATGCCGTACGCGAGCGCGAAGTTGAGCATCGGCAGGGAGAACAGCAGCACCATGCCCGCCATCGAGAAGGCGCCGCCGCTGACCGCGCCGCGCTTCACGTCCTGCTTCAGCTGGGCCTTGGCCAGCGCGATCTCGTCGTGCACCAGCGCCGACAATTCGGTCGTCGCCGAGGCGAACAGCTGGCCGATGCTGCGTTCGGCGCCGACCGGGCTGCCGTCGGGTGCGCTCATCGCGTTCTCCCTCAGAGGTCTGTCCGGCCGTCCTGCGGGGTGGCCGTCTTGTTTTGTACCGTCTCGTCAGATCATGCCGGACGGTCGTCGTCCTCGCCTGCCCCGCCCGCCACTTCCGCAAGCCCGTGGCGGGCCGCGGCCGTCCGCTCCGCGGCGCGCTCGGCGGCGATCCGCCGGTGTTCGGCGGCCTTGCGCTCGTGGATCTCGGCCATGCGCAGGTGGTACGCCGGGTCGTCCTGCTCGTACACGTCCGGGATGCCGTCGAGGTCGTCGTCGCGCTCCTCCTCCGCGCACAGCCTGCGGTACTTGGCGTTGCGTATCTTCAGCAGCACCGTCGCCCACACCGCCGCGATCAGTGATCCGGTGAGGACGGCGGCCTTCACCTCGTCGGTGAGGACGGCATCGCCGGCGAAGGCGAGCTCGCCGATGAGCAGGGAGACGGTGAAGCCGATCCCGGCGAGCGAGGCCACCGCGAAGACGTCGGCCCAGGCGAGGTCCTCGCTGAGAGAGGCGCGGGTGAAGCGGACGGTCAGCCATGTGCCGCCGAATATGCCGAGCGTCTTGCCGACGACGAGCCCGAGCACCACGCCGAGCGTCTCCGGCTTGGTGAACACGTCCCCGAGCGCCCCGCCGGAGACCTTCACCCCGGCGCTGAACAGCGCGAACAGCGGTACGGCGAGCCCGGCCGACAGGGGCCGCACCAGGTGCTCGATGTGCTCGCCCGGGGAGTGCTGCTCGCCCTCGCGGGTGGTGCAGCGCAGCATCAGGCCCATGGCCACACCGGCGATGGTGGCGTGCACGCCGCTGTTGTACATCAGCGCCCAGATCACCAAGGCCAGCGGAACGTACACGTACCAGCCGCGCACGCCTTTGCGCAGCAGCAGCCAGAAGACCACCAGCCCGGCGACGGCCCCGCCGAGGGCGGCGAAGTTCAGCCGCTCGGTGAAGAAGACCGCGATGATCAGGATCGCGAAGAGGTCGTCGACGACCGCGAGGGTGAGCAGGAAGGCGCGCAGGGCGCTGGGGAGGGAGGTGCCGATGACCGCGAGGACCGCGAGCGCGAAGGCGATGTCGGTCGCCGTGGGCACCGCCCAGCCCTGCGTGGAGCCGTGTCCGGTGAGGGTGGTGAGGGTGTAGACGAGCGCCGGTACGGCCATGCCGCACAGCGCGGCGACCACGGGCAGCGCGGCGGCTCTGGGGTCGCGCAGGTCCCCGGCGACCAGTTCGCGCTTGAGCTCGATGCCGGCGACGAAGAAGAACACCGCGAGCAGGCCGTCGGCGGCCCAGTGGGTCAGGGAGAGGTTCAGGCCGAGCGTGCCGGGGCCGAGGTGGAAGTGGCTGACGGTCTCGTAGCTGTGGTGGAGAGCCGGGATGTTCGCCCAGACGAGGGCCGCGACGGCGGCGAGAAGCAGCAGGACACCGCCGACGGTCTCGGTGCGCAGCGCGTCCGCGACGATGGCCCGCTCGGGCAGGGAGAGCCGTCCGAGGGCCTTGCGGGGGGCTTTCTGGGTGCGGGGCGCGGCCACGGCGGGGACCTCCGGGTCGGTACGGCGATGATCACGCCGTCGCGCGGGGTCGCCGGCGGCGTCGCCGACCAGACTTCCCGGCACACCCTGAGGCTGCCACTTTACCGGATTTTGACGCTGGAGGTTAGTGAGGCGAACGAAAAAGGGCGCCCGGTGGTGACATCGGGCGCCCTCGCCGCCGTTCTGCCTAGTCCTCGCTGGGCGCGGCCGGCAGCTTGGCCTGGATCAGGTCCATGACCGTGGAGTCCGTCAGCGTGGTGACGTCACCGAGCTGGCGGTTCTCGGCCACGTCGCGCAGCAGACGGCGCATGATCTTGCCGGAACGGGTCTTCGGCAGCTCGGCCACCGGCAGTATCCGCTTGGGCTTGGCGATCGGGCCGAGCGTGGCGCCCACGTGGTCGCGCAGCTCGCCGACGAGCGCCTCGGTCTCCGCGGCCGTACCGCGCAGGATCACGAACGCGACGATCGCCTGGCCGGTCGTCTCGTCGGCGGCACCGACGACGGCCGCCTCGGCGACCGACGGGTGGGACACCAGCGCCGACTCCACCTCGGTGGTGGAGATGTTGTGCCCGGACACGAGCATGACGTCGTCGACCCGGCCCAGCAGCCAGATGTCGCCGTCGTCGTCCTTCTTCGCGCCGTCACCGGCGAAGTACTTGCCCTCGAACCGCGACCAGTAGGTGTCGATGAACCGCTGGTCGTCGCCCCAGATGGTGCGCAGCATCGACGGCCACGGCTCGGTCAGCACCAGATAGCCACCGCCGCCGTTGGGCACCTCGTTCGCCTCGTCGTCGACGACGGTCGCGCTGATGCCGGGCAGCGGGCGCTGCGCGGAGCCGGGCTTGGCCTCGGTGACGCCGGGCAGCGGCGAGATCATCATCGCGCCGGTCTCGGTCTGCCACCAGGTGTCCACGACGGGCGTGCGGTCCGCGCCGATGTTCTTGCGGTACCAGACCCACGCCTCGGGGTTGATGGGCTCGCCCACCGAGCCGAGGACGCGCAGGGAGGACAGGTCGAACTTCGCGGGGATGTCGTCGCCCCACTTCATGAACGTCCGGATCGCGGTCGGCGCGGTGTAGAGGATCGTGACGCCGTACTTCTGCACGATCTCCCAGAACCGGCCCTGGTGCGGGGTGTCCGGCGTGCCCTCGTACATGACCTGCGTGGCGCCGTTGGCCAGCGGGCCGTAGACGATGTACGAGTGCCCGGTGACCCAGCCGACGTCGGCCGTGCACCAGTACACGTCCGTCTCCGGCTTGAGGTCGAAGACCGCGTGGTGTGTGTACGCCACCTGGGTGAGGTAGCCGCCGGAGGTGTGCAGGATGCCCTTGGGCTTACCGGTCGTGCCGGAGGTGTAGAGGATGAACAGCGGGTGCTCCGCCTCGAACGCCTCCGGGGTGTGCTCGGCCGACTGACGCTCGACCAGGTCGTGCCACCAGTGGTCCCGCTCGTCGTTCCAGGCGACGTCCTGCCCGGTACGGCGCACCACCAGCACGTGCTCGACGTTGTCGACCTTGCCGATCGCCTCGTCCACGGCGGGCTTGAGGGCGGACGGCTTGCCGCGCCGGTAGCCGCCGTCGGAGGTGATGACGACCTTGGCGTTCGCGTCCTGGATGCGGGTCGCGAGCGCGTCCGCCGAGAAGCCGCCGAAGACGACCGAGTGCGCGGCGCCGATCCGGGCCGAGGCCAGCATCGCGATCGCGGTCTCCGGGATCATCGGCATGTAGATGGCGACCCGGTCCCCCTTGCGAACGCCCAGCTCCAGAAGAGCGTTGGCCGCCCTGGAGACCTCGTCCTTCAACTCCGCGTAGGTGATCGAGCGGCTGTCGCCGGGCTCACCCTCGAAGTGGATGGCGACTCGGTCGCCGTGTCCGGCCTCGACGTGGCGGTCCACACAGTTGTAGGCGACGTTCAGTTCGCCGTCCTCGAACCACTTCGCGAACGGAGGGTTCGACCAGTCCAGCGTCTCGGTCGGCTCCTTGGCCCAGGTCAGCCGGCGGGCCTGCTCGGCCCAGAAGCCGAGCCTGTCAGCCTTGGCCTGTGCGTACGCCTCCGCCGTGACGTTGGCGTGCGCGGCCAGGTCGGCGGGGGGCGCGAACCTGCGTTCTTCCTTGAGCAGGTTGGCCAGGCTCTCGTTGCTCACGACATCTCCCTCTCGAAGGGTGTCCGTTGTGTCCCAGGCCACAGCTCATCAGACGTGGGGGTCCCATGACAAGGGTCGTCGCCAAAATTGGTTTAGACCTGTTCCGAATTCGGTGGCTCACACCGCATCGCGTGCCTCCTCTTCCACCGTGACGCCCTCCCTGACGTCCTCGAACACCCTGTCTCCTGCCGCCTCCGCGAGCAGATACGCCTGCGCCTCGGCCACGTGGAAGTACATCCCGTGCAGCTCCAGCTCGCCCCTGGCCAGCGCCTGGGCGACCGGCCGGTGCGCCCTCAGATGCTCCAGCTGCTGCACCACGTTGACCAGGCACAGCTGCTCCACCGCGTCCGCCGGCGCCCGCCCGGCCAGCCGGGGCCGGCTGTGGCGGTCCCGGTCCATCCGGGCGAGACTCGGCATCCCGTGCCGGAGCCAGCGGCGCAGAGGGGTCGGCGCGCCGGCGAAAGCAGGTTCGGCGGATGCGGTTGTGGCGGACCCGGAGTCGCCGGCTGCGGTCTCGATGGGCCTGGGTTCGCCAGGTACGGTCTCGCCGGACCCCGACCCGGATCCCGACCCGGACCCCGACCCGGACCCGGACCCGGACCCCGACCCGGACCCGGACCCGGGACCGCCGGTCGCGGTCTCGGCGGCCCCCCTGGCACCGTGCGCGTCGGACAGCAGCGCCTGCATCGCCCCGCATCCCGAGTGCCCGCACACGGTGATGGAGCGCACCCCGAGCACCTCCACCGCGTACTCGATGGCCGCCGCCACCGAGTCGTCGCCGTGCTCCTCGCCCGGCGGTGGCACCAGGTTGCCGATGTTGCGGACGACGAACAGGTCGCCGGGACCGCTGGCGGTGATCATCGACGTGACGAGCCGGGAGTCGGCGCAGGTCAGGAAGAGCTGCGCGGGGCGCTGGCCCTCCCGGGCGAGCCGGGCCAGCTCCGCCCGCACCAGCGGCGCGGTGTGACGCTGGAACGAGCTGATGCCACGCGCCAGTTCCCGTCTTGCCGCCCGCTCCGCCTGCTGCCCCGGCGCCTGCCCCGCCGGGGTGGACGGTCTCCCCGTGGCGCACTCCTGGTGGTTGCGCCAGGGCGTCCAGGGGCGGCACGGGCACGGGGCGGACCGAGCCGGGGCGGTGGCGTCGAGGGTTCCGGTGGTCAGGGTGGAGCCGGTGGTGTCGGTCAGGGTGGTCCAGGTGGTGTCGGCTGGGGCGGAGCCGGTCGGGGTGGGCCCGGTGGCGGTCCGGATTCCGCCGCGTCGGCCCGACAGCTCGGCCGTACCGCCGCGCGCGGTGTGGGCGGCGCGCCAGTCCTGCAGTGACTCGTACGCCGCGTGGTCCATGAACGACCCGTCCAACTCCACGACGGCGTGGGCGCCTTGGGGTACGAGCTGCAGGGCTCTGCTGAGCCGGGGCACGGCGAGGAACGTCAACTGGCCTCGGACACGTACGTGATGGACTCCTTCCTGCTGGTCATGGGTGATGCGGGTGCGGGCGAGGCGGTGCAGGGCGACGGCGACCGCCACGGCGACTCCGAGGGCCACGCCCTGGAGGACGCCGAGGAGCACCACGCCGAGTGTGGTCGCGGCGTAGACCAGCACTTCGCGGTGGCGCGTCACTGTGCGGATGTGGTGCAGGGACACCATCCGGATGCCGACGGCCATCACCAGGGCGGCGAGGGAGGCGAGCGGGATCTCCTCCAGGACCGGGACCATCAGCAGCGCGGCGACTACTACGAGAACGCCGTGCAGCATCGTGGAGTTCCGGCTTTCGGCACCGGAGTTCACATTGGCCGCGCTGCGCACCGCCACCCCCGCGACCGGCAGCCCGCCGAGCGCCCCGGAGACGACGTTGGCGGCGCCCTGGGCCAGCAGCTCCCGGTCGAGGTCGGAGCGGCCGACGCGAGAGACCGGGCCGGAGCGGGCGGCGACCAGCTTGTCCACGGCCACCGCGCCGAGCAGCGACTGCACGCTGCACACCAGGGTGGTGGTGAGTACGGCGGCGGCGATGCCGAGGACCGGTCCCTCGGGCAGCCCGGCCAGGGCGTGGCTGCGCCAGGACGGCAGATCGACCCGGGGCAGGTCGAGTCCGGCGAGGGCTGCTGTGGCGGTGGCCCCGGTCACGGCGACGAGGGCGGCCGGCACCCTGCGCAGCAGCCGTCCGGTCCGGCCGGGGAGCCGGGGCCAGGCCAGCAGCAGGGCGAGCGTGAGCGCGCTCATCGACGCGGCACCCGGGTGCAACTGAGCCAACTGGGTAGGCAGTGCACTGAGGTTGGCGACGACCGTGCTGTCCGGGCTGCCGCCGAGGACGATGTGCAGCTGGGCGACGGCGATGGTGATGCCGATGCCGGCGAGCATGCCGTGCACGACCGCCGGGCTGACCGCGAGCGCGCCGCGAGCCACCCGCAGACAGCCGAGCGCGAGCTGGGCGAGTCCGGCGAGGACGGTGATGCCGCAGGTCGCCCGCCAGCCGTAGCGGTGGATCAGGTCGGCGGTGACGACGGTGAGTCCGGCGGCGGGCCCGCTGACCTGGAGCGGGCAGCCGCCGAGCCGGCCGGCGACGAGCCCGCCCACGGCCGCGGCGACGAGACCGGCCTGGAGCGGGGCGCCGGTGGCCAGGGCGATGCCGAGGGACAGGGGCAGGGCGATCAGGAAGACCGCGACGGACGCGGACAGGTCGGCGGTCCCGACAGGGAAGCGCCTACGGAGCCCGGCCGGCGGGCTGTGCGGCGGGTGGGGGTGCTGGGTGTGAGGGGGTGCGCAGGTCGGCATGGTCCCGTCTCCTCCGGGGCGGCGTGGGCGCGGACTGGGGCGGGATGGAGCACTGTCAGTAAATGAAGAGTAACGCAAAGTAAAGAAAGGGCATAGCTTTTCGGGGCAAATAGCGCATTAGATCCCCCATGTGAGTGAAGTAATCAATCGATCGGCTTGTCGTACTAATTCCTTCTCGCTCCCGTGCGACCTTGGCCGCACTGTCGGTGCAAGCCCGGCACTTCACCAGAAAACGGCCATCGTCAGCGTCTGTCCGAGAGAAGGAAGAAGGTGGGCGGAGCATGACCGCCACCCAGAGGATCGCCGTCGGCGTCGTGGTCGCCGCGGCCTGCGCCTCGTCGCTCGCCGGTTGCGCGACCGGCTCCCACGGTTCCAAGGAAGGGGTGTCCGGTCCGCCGAAGGGTGCGCCGGCGCCGCCCAAGAGCGTGGTCCGGCTGATCGGTGACGGATCGACCGCGTACACCGGCGCGCAGCCGCATCTGCCCCGGCCCGAGCGGCTGAAGCCCGGTCAGAAGCCGCCGCAGTTCGTCGTCTTCTCCTGGGACGGCGCGGGCGAGGACCGTCAGAAGCTGTTCTCGCACTTCCGCAAGGTCGCCAAGGAGAACAACGCGACCATGACGTACTTCCTCAGCGGTGTGTACGTGCTGCCGGAGGACAAGCGCGACCTCTACAAGCCCCCGCAGCACTCGCCGGGGCGCTCGGACATCGGCTTCAACGACGAGCAGGGGATCGCCGACACCGTCAAGCAGGCGCGGCTGGCCTGGCTGGAGGGCAACGAGATCGGCACCCACTTCAACGGTCACTTCTGCGGGCCCGACGGCGGGGTCGGCACCTGGTCGGTGGACGAGTGGAAGAGCGAGATCGCCCAGGCCAAGCAGTTCGTGAAGACCTGGAAGACCAACACCGGCATGAAGAACGCGGCCCCGCTGCCCTTCGACTACGACAAGGAGCTGATCGGCGCCCGCACCCCCTGCCTCGAAGGCCAGAAGAACTTCATGAAGGCCGCCCACGACCTGGGCTTCCGCTACGACTCCAGCGGCGTCAACAACCAGGTCTGGCCCAAGAAGAAGGAGGGCCTGTGGGACCTGTCGATGCAGCTGGTGCCCTTCCCCGGGCACACCTTCGAGCAGCTGACCATGGACTACAACTTCATGGTCAACCAGTCCGGTACCCAGACCCAGGGCGACCCCGACAAGTTCGACTACTGGGGCGACCAGATGCGCGACGGCCTCGTCAAGGGCTTCTACCGGGCCTACGACGGCAACCGCGCGCCGCTGATCATCGGCAACCACTTCGAGTCCTGGAACGGTGGCACGTACATGCGCGCCGTCGAGGACACGGTGAAGGAGGTGTGCAACAAGCCGGACGTGCGCTGCGTGTCCTTCCATCAGCTGGCCGACTGGCTGGACGCCCAGGACCCGAAGACCCTGGAGAAGCTGCGCACCCTGAAGGTGGGCGAGGCGCCCCGGCAGAGCTGGGCGTCCTTCCTTTCCGGCGGTCCGGCTCCGGCGCCCAAGGGCGTGCCCGGGGCGCCGGCGGTCAGGCAGTAGGCGTCAGACCGGAGTTGCCACACTCTCGCCGAGCACGAAGGAGGGGTCGACCTGCGCTGCCAGGTCGGCCCCGGTGCGTTCGTTGCCCCAGGCCTCGGCGTTCTTCAGGTGGAAGTGCACCATCTGGCGGGTGTAGCGCTCCCAGTCCCGCAGCTCGTACGTGGCGTCCGCGGCGTCCTTGAGGGTATGCAGGGCACGGGAGTTGGCCTCTTCCAGGAGGTCGAACCGGGGCGGGCGGCCCTTCTCCATGGCGCGGACCCAGTCCGAGCGCCCGACCGTCACGAGCAGGTCGTCCCCGACCTCCGCGCGCAGGAAGTCGATGTCGTCCTGTTCCTGGATCTTGTTGCCGACGACTTTCAGAGCGACGCCGAAGTCGCGGGCGTACTCCTTGTACTGGCGGTAGACGGAGACCCCCTTCCGGGTCGGCTCGGCGACGAGGAACGTCATGTCGAAGCGGGTGAACATGCCGGAGGCGAAGGAGTCCGAACCCGCCGTCATGTCGACCACGACGTACTCGCCGGGGCCGTCGACGAGGTGATTCAGGAACAGCTCCACCGCTCCCGTCTTGGAGTGGTAGCAGGCGACCCCCAGGTCGGCGTCCGTGAAGGGGCCGGTGACCATCAAACGGACGGCGCCCCCGTCGAGTTCCACCGGACGTGCGCAGGCGTCGTAGATCTGGTTCGGCTCGCGCACGCGCACCAGGCGCGAGCCCTCGCCGGGCGGGGTCGTTTTGATCATCGTCGCGGCCGAGGGGATGCGCGGGTTGCCGCCACGCAGGTAGTCCTTGATCAGCGACAGCCGCTCGCCCATGGCGGGCAGTGCGGCTGCCTCCGCCTCGTCGAGGCCGAGCGCCGGGCCGAGGTGCTGGTTGATGTCCGCGTCGATGGCGACCACCGGGGCGCCGGTGGCCGCGAGATGGCGGATGAAGAGGGAGGAGAGTGTGGTCTTGCCACTGCCGCCCTTCCCGACGAAAGCAATTTTCATGTTCACCAACGGTAGTCGGGTGATAGCTGTATGTGTCAGGTGGAAGTGAAGAAGACCACTCCTTCGAGGGGTCGGCCGAAGAGGTGCGTAGGGTCGTACTCATGAGTACGACAGGCGCGACCGCCGATCCGCCCCCAAGCTCTCGAATGAGCTCGCACAGGGGGGACCCCCTTGCGGCCCTGGGCTCGCTGCCCGGTGTGGCCGAGTCCGTGGAGTCCGTGCGCAAGGCCGTGGACCGGGTCTACGGACACCGGGTCATGCGGCGCCGCAGCACCGAGATCACCGCCGAGGCGGCCCTGCGCGGCGCCCGCGGCTCCGCGGCGCTGTCCGGTGCCGACTGGGCCCTGGAGGAGGTGCGGCGGCGTACCGACTTCAGCGGCGATGCCGAGGCGCGCGTGATGGGCGCCGCCCTGCGGCTGTCGGCCGAGGCGGGGCAGCTGCTGTCGATCTGGCGGCAGTCGCCGCTGCGGGTGCTGGCCCGGTTGCATCTGGTGGCCGCGGCGAGTGCCGGCGAGAAGGTCGGCCGGCCGCGCCAGGCCGGCGAGCCGGTGGACGAGCCGCTGATCGAGCTGTCGCTGCCGGATGCCGCGGAGGTATCGGGCCGGCTGGAGGCGCTCGCGGACCTGATCATCGCCGGAACGTCGGCGCCCGCGCTGGTGACGGCCGCCGTGGTGCACGGCGAACTGCTCGCGCTGCGGCCCTTCGTGTCCCACAACGGGCTCGTCGCGCGCGCGGCCGAACGGATCGTGCTGATCGGCAGCGGCCTGGATCCGAAGGCGATCTGCCCGGCCGAGGTCGGGCACGCCGAACTGGGCCGCGCCTCCTATCTGGCCGCGTTGGACGGATACGTCTCAGGCACCCCCGAGGGCATGGCTGCCTGGATCGCCCATTGCGGGAAGGCGGTCGAGCTGGGTGTGCGTGAGTCGACGGCGGTGTGCGAGGCGCTGCAGCGCGGCGCGGCCTGAGCGGGCGAGGGCGGCGCCGCGGGGCCGGACACGGGTTGCGGCGGTACGAGTGCTCGTACCGCCGCTGGCATGCTCATCGGGTTACCAAGCGTCCTCGATATGTGCCCATCAGGTCGGGGACTTTGCCCGTCACCTGGTGCTGCTGGCCCGTAATCGACGGGTCGACGTCGCGTGGGTGCCCGGTGTTCATGCGGGGTCCGTGGGCCAAGTGCGTAGTGATAGGTGATCCTCGCGGATGTCCTTTGGTCTCGCGGGCCTATGTTCTTTCTACCGCGAGCCGGGAGGAAGCGGAACCCCTGCCTGCACTTCTTTACTTTCAGGTTCAAACGCGGGTGAAACGGGCGGCGTTCAGGCGGTGCTCCGGCGCCGGCTGGTGTACCAGACGAGACCGGCGGTCGCGGCCGCCGCTCCTATCGCCGCCGCCGCGACGAGCGCGGGTCGGGGCGGGACCGACAGCGCGGGCAGTCGCTTCTTGAGCGGGACGGGCCGGCGGAACGCCAGAACCGGCCACCCGCGCGCGAGTGCCTCGCGGCGCAGTGCGCGGTCCGGGTTGACCGCGTGCGGGTGTCCGACCGTCTGGAGCATCGGCAGATCGGTCACCGAGTCGCTGTAGGCGTAGCAGCGGTCGAGGTCGTACCCCTCGGACGCGGCCAGCTCGCGGATCGCCTCGGCCTTGGTCGGGCCGTAGGCGTAGTACTCCACCTCCCCGGTGAAGCAGCCGTCCTCGCCGACGACCATGCGTGTGGCCACCACCCGGTCGGCACCCAGCAGTTCGCCGACCGGCTCGACCACTTCGGCGCCCGAGGTCGACACGATCACCACGTCTCGTCCGGCCGTGTGGTGCTCCTCGATGAGGGAGGCGGCCTCGTCGTAGATGATCGGGTCGATCAGGTCGTGCAGCGTCTCGGCCACGATCTCCCGCACCTGCTGCACGTTCCAGCCGCGGCAGAGGGCGGACAGATACTCGCGCATGCGCTCCATCTGGTCGTGATCCAGGCCGCCGGCCAGGAAGACGAACTGGGCATAGGCGGTACGCAGCGCGGCCCTGCGGTTGATCAGCCCGCCTTGGTAGAAGGACTTGCTGAAGGTGAGCGTGCTCGACTTCGCAATGACCGTCTTGTCCAGGTCAAAGAAGGCTGCCGCGCGGGGCAAGGAGTGGTTTTCCACGTCCCTGAGCATAGGCGCCCACCATTCGGCGTAAGGTGGGGCGCGTGGGTTTGCCTGAGAGGGCTCTCGGGTACACCATGGAAGTCACGGATCGTTCGCGACCGTGCTAACCCGGTCCGACTCCTCCCCCCCCGAGTCGGCCGTGGGGACGACCCCCGCTCTCCCCCCCGGCGGGGGTCGTCGCATGTCCGGACGGGTTTTCACCCTCCTTCCCCTTCTTTCCGCGACCGTACGGCCGCTCCGGCGCCGCAGCGGCCGTCGCTTCGGCATGCCCATGATCCGTTACTCACGGTAATCTCTGGGCTGCTCTGTGGAAGTCGCACAGGGATCGGTACAGGCGTCACCGGTATGGGTGACGGAGATATTCACAGGCCCGGAGTTGTCCACAGTTTTCGACCAAGATCCACATTATTTCGCCGTTCGCTGCACCGTGATTCCAGCGCACCGCGGCCCGGGGCGAGTTCATGGCCGGTTCCGATTGCCGGAGCGCGTATGGCCGGTTTCCGTCGGCCGTTCATATGGAGGCCTGCTTGCCGGTTCTCCACATCTTTGGGAAACGCGGGGCCGCAGGGGCTGCGCGGCCCACGCAGCGAAGGGGGAACACCCGTGACCGGAACTGTCACCCACGACCCGCCGCCCGGCACCTCGGACCGGCCGGGCCGGCCGCTGATCGTCACCGAGGACGCCGAACTCCTGGACGACCTGCTGCGCCTGTGCGCGGCCGCCGGCGCCACACCCGAGGTCCATCCCTGCGTCCCGGACCACGGCGACGGCTGGGCGACGGCCCCGCTCGTGTTGGTCGGCGATGACGCCGCCCGGCGCGTCGGCGGGGCCGCGCGCCGCCGCGGAGTGGTGCTGGTCGGCCGGGACCAGGACGACTCGGGGGTGTGGAAACGAGCCGTCCAGATCGGCGCCGACCACGTCCTGATGCTGCCCGACGGCGAGCAGTGGCTGGTCGACCGCATCGCGGACGTCGCCGAGGGCGTCGGCCGCCCGGCCCTCACCGTCGGGGTGATCGGCGGCCGCGGCGGGGCCGGCGCGTCCACGCTCGCGTGTGCCCTCGCTGTCACCTCCGCGCGCGAGGGACTGCGCACCCTCCTCGTGGACGCCGATCCGCTCGGCGGCGGACTCGACGTACTCCTCGGCGGGGAGAGCGCCGAAGGGCTGCGCTGGCCCGCCTTCGCCGCCTCCCGGGGGCGGGTCGGCGGCGGCGCGCTGGAGGAGTCGCTGCCGGAGGTGCACGCGCTGCGCGTGCTCAGCTGGGACCGCGGCGACTGCGTCGCCGTCCCGCACCAGGCGGTGCGCGCGGTGCTCGCCGCAGCCCGGCGGCGCGGCGGCACGGTCGTCGTCGATCTGCCCCGCCGCCTCGACGACGGCGTCGCCGAAGCCCTCGCCCAGCTCGACCTGGCCCTGCTCGTCGTCCCCGCCGAGCTGCGAGCGGTCGCGGCCGCCGGGCGGGTGGCGTCCGCCGTCGGCATGGTCGTACGCGATGTGCGGTTGGCCGTGCGCGGGCCGTACGCGCCCGGCCTGGACGCCACGGAGGTGGCCCGGCTCCTCGGTCTGCCGCTGGCCGGCGAGGTCCCGGTCGAGCCGGCACTGCTGCGCCCCCAGGGCGGTACGAAACCGCCCGGCGCGACCGGGCGCGGCCCGCTCGCCCGCTTCTGCACGGTCTTCTGGGAGCGGGCGCTGGTCGAGGCCGGAGGCACCCGATGACGCTCCCCGGACTCGACCGGGCCGACGGCGCCGCCCTGCTCGACGGCGTCCGGCGCTGGCTGGCAGAGAGCGGCGCCGAACCCACCCCGGCGCGGGTGGCGCAGGCTCTGCGCGAACAGGGTCGGGTGCTCGGTGACGCCGAAGTCCTCGGCGCGGCCGCACACCTGCGCAGCGAACTGGTCGGCAGCGGCCCGCTGGAGCCGCTGCTCGCCGATCCGGACGTCACCGACGTCCTGGTCTCGGCCCCGGACCGGGTCTGGGTGGACCGCGGCGGCGGCCTGGAGCTGACCCCGGTGACCTTCCCGGACCCGGCGGCGGTACGACGCCTCGCGCAGCGGCTGGCCGCCGTGGCCGGACGGCGCCTGGACGACGCCCGGCCGTGGGCGGACGCCCGGCTGCCCGACGGCACCCGGCTGCACGCGGTGCTGCCCCCGGTCGCCGTCGGCTGCACATGCCTGTCCCTGCGGGTCGTACGGCCCCGGGCGTTCACCCTGGAGGAACTGGTCGCGGCCGGCACGGTGCCGCCCGGCGGCGACCGGATCCTGCGGGCGCTGCTGGCGGCCCGGCTCTCCTTTCTCGTCAGCGGCGGCACCGGGAGCGGCAAGACGACCTTGCTCAGCACCCTGCTGGGCCTGGTCGGAGCGGACGAACGGATCGTGCTCGCCGAGGACTCGGCCGAGCTGCGACCGGACCACCCGCACGTCGTCCGGCTGGAGACCCGGCCCGCCAACCAGGAGGGCGCCGGCCTCGTCACCCTGGAGGACCTCGTCCGGCAGGCGCTGCGGATGCGGCCCGACCGACTGGTCGTCGGCGAGGTGCGCGGACCCGAGGTCGTGCATCTGCTCGCGGCCCTGAACACCGGCCACGAGGGCGGCTGTTGCACGGTCCACGCGAACGCCGCCGCGGACGTCCCGGCCCGGCTGGAGGCACTGGCCACGGCCGCAGGGCTCGACCGGGCCGCCCTGCACAGCCAGCTCGCGGCCGCGCTCTGCGTCGTCCTGCACCTCGCACGGGATCGCTCCGGGCGGCGCCGGATCGCCGAGGTGCATGTGCTGGAGCGGGACGGCGCGGGACTGGTGCGGACGGTGCCCGCGCTGCGCTGGGGCGAGCGGGCCTTCGTCCGGGAGCGGGGCTGGGAGCGGCTGCGGCAACTGCTCGGTCCGGCGGGGGAGTTCGAGGAGAGCTGAGGGCTGAGGGCCGAGGGGGAGAGGTGAGCGGGACAGGTGACCGGAACAGGTGCTGGGAGAGGTGAGTGAGAGAGGTGACGGATGTGATCAGTGGGGTCGGTGAGACGTCCCTGGGTGCGGCGCTGGTCTGTGTCGGTGCGCTGGTCTGGCTGCAGGGCGGGCGGCATCACGGGATGCGGCGTGCGCGGCTGCTGCTCGCGGGCGGCGGAGTGGTGCCGACCGGACCGCCCTCCTGGGAACAGGTGAGCGCGGAACTGCGGCGACTGTGCGGCCGGTTGGGTGCCGAGTGGTGTGCGCTCGCGGCCGGGCTGCTGCTCGCGGTGCTGGGCACCTCGGTGATTCCGGTCGTCGCGGGGGTGGCCGGGGTGCCGGTGCTGCGCCGGGTGCGGCTGGCCCGGCAGGCCCGGCGGGACCGGGAGCGACGGGCGGACGCGGTGATCGCCCTGTGCGGGTCCCTCGCCGGGGAGGTGCGCGCCGGACGACAGCCGGGTGAGGCCCTGCCCCGGGCCGCGCGGGACACGGGCGGGCTCGGGGACGCACAGGCGGCCGTCGTCGCGGCGGCGCGGTTCGGCGGGGACGTGCCCGGAGCGCTCGCCGCGGCCGCTCGGCAACCGGGTGCCGAGGGGCTGCTCGGACTGGCCGCGTGCTGGCGGGTGGCCGTGCACCAGGGCGCCGGACTCGCGGCCGGCCTGGACCGGCTGGACACGGCCCTGCGCGCTGAACGGGACCAACGCGCCGACCTGCGCGCCCAGCTGGCCGGAGCCCGGGCCACGGCGGTCCTGCTCGCCGCCCTGCCCGCCCTCGGTCTTCTCCTCGGCACGGCCATGGGCGCCACCCCGCTCCACGTACTTCTGCACACCGGCGCAGGACTGGGCTGCCTCGCCGTGGGCGTGGCCTTCGAGGCGGCCGGGATGGGGTGGGCGGTACGGATCGTGCGGGGTGCGGAGGCGGCGTGAGCGGCGGAAGGCGGCGGTGTGAGCGGGGCGTATGGGCGGGGTGCGGAGTGAGCCGGTGCTGGTGGGCAGTGCGGAAACGGGCGAGGAGAACGGGCGGTATGAGCGGGGAAGTTGTCCACAGGGTGGGGATGGCCGTCGTCGTGGTGCTGGGACTCGGCTGGGGGGTTCGGTGGCTGGAGTTGGTGCGGCGGCGTAGTCGGGCGCGGCGGCGGGTGGCCGAGTTGCTGGCGCTGGACGCACGGGGGCCGAGGCGGTCGTTCGAGGCCGTCGGCGCGGTGTGGCGGTGGCTGCCGCCGGCCGGGGCCGGGTGTGGCGCGTGGGTGCTGGTCGGTGGCCCGACCGGTGTCGTCCTGGGGCTGGTCGTCGGCGCCGGGCTGTGGCGGTGGCGGAGCCGGCAGACGGCGGCCGGTTCGGCGGAGCGGGTGGACACCGCCGCGGCCGCACGGCAACTGCCGCTCGCCGCCGATCTGCTGGCCGCCTGCATCGCGGCCGGCGCCGGACCGGTGATCGCCGCCCAGGCGGTGGGGGAGGCGCTCGGCGGGTCCGTCGGCCAGGCGCTGGCGCGGGGCGCGGCGGAGGTACGGCTCGGTGGTGAACCGGCGGACGCCTGGCGCCGGTTGGCCGCGCTGCCCGGTGCGGGAGCGCTGGCGCGGCTGCTGGAGCGGGCCGACGAGTCCGGGCTGCCCGCGGCGGGCCCCGCTGCCCGGCTCGCCTCGGACGCCCGTGCGCAGTGGGCCCGCACGGCGACGGCCCGGGCCCGGCGCGCCGCCGTACTGATCTCCGCGCCCGTCGGCCTGTGCTTCCTGCCGGCCTTCATCGCGGTCGGGGTGCTCCCCGTCGTGATCGGACTCGCGGGCGGGGTGAGGGGAGGGGGGTGAGTTTCACAGCGGCGAACACGAGCGAGTGAGTCCATGCACATGACCACAAATGACCTGAACCTCACGGGGGTTGGAATGAACAGGAAGATCAAGGCAGTCGCGGCGGCGGTACGGCTGCGGGGCAGGTGCCGGAAGGACGCCGGCATGGTGACGTCGGAGTACGCGATGGGGATCATCGCGGCCGTCGGATTCGCGTTGCTGCTCTACGAGGTCGTCACCAGCGGCGAGGTCCGGGCGGAGCTCCAGGACATCGTGAAGAGGGCCCTCAGTGCGCGGATGTGAGCGAGGGGCGGACCGGGGGTTTGTGACCGCGGAGGCGGCCGTGGTGCTCTGTGTGCTGGTGGCGTTCACGATGGCGCTGGTCTGGGGGCTGCTCATGGTGGCGGCGCAGATCCAGTGCGTGGACGCGGCCCGCACCGGCGCCCGTGCCGCCGCCCGGCAGGACCCGGCCGACGCGGTGGTGACGGTGACCCGGGATGCGGCGCCGCGCGGGGCACGCGTGACCGTGGAGCGCGAGGGCGACCAGGTCCGGGTCACGGTGACGGCCAGGCCGCCGGTGCTGAGCGGGCTGCCCTTCGAGGTCCGCGAACAGGCCGTGGCGCTGGCCGAGGAGACGGTGGGAGTGCGGGAGGAGGGGCCGTGAGAGAGGGGGACGAGCCGGTCTGCGGTCCCACGCGCGCGTACGGCAGGCGGCGGATCGGCCTCCCCGGCCGGGCGGGCTGTGTGCCGGAGGCGGCAAGGAAGCCGGAGGCGGCGGGGAGGCCGGAGAGGGCAAGGGAGCGGGAGTCGGCGCCGGGGCAGGGGCGAGGCCGGCCGTGTTCCGGTCGGGATCGGGGTTCCGCCACGGTGTGGAGCCTCGGGGTGATCGCCCTGCTGTGCGCGGTGTTCGGTGCCGTGCTCGCGCTCGGGCACGCCGTCGTCGTCCGGCATCGCGCTGCCGGCGGCGCGGATCTGGCGGCGCTCGCGGCGGCGGACCACTGGGCCGAGGGCGGGGCGGCGGCCTGCGCCCGGGCCGAGCGGGTGGCGGCGGCCCAGGGGGTACGGCTGGTGCGGTGCGCGATCGTGGGCGAGACCTCGGACGTGACGGTGGCGTCGGGAAGCGGACCGTTCACGGCGGAGGTCAGGTCGAGAGCGGGCCCTGCGGTGCCGCTGCCGACTCCCCCTGCGGCCCCACCGCCGACGTCTGCCCAGGCTCCTCCTGCGGCCCCACCGCCGACGTCTGCTCAGGCTCCTCCTGCGGCCCCGCAGTCGACCCCTCCCCGGGCTTCTCGTCCGGCGCTCCCCGCAGCAGCACCGTGAGGAGGCGGACCGCCCCCCGCTTGTGCAACGGGTCGTTGCCGTTGCCGCACTTGGGGGACTGGATGCAGGACGGGCAGCCGGCCTCGCACTCGCAGGAGGCGATGGCCTCGCGGGTGGCGGTGAGCCAGGTGCGGGCGGTGTGGAAGGCGCGCTCGGCGAAGCCCGCGCCGCCGGGGTGGCCGTCGTAGACGAAGACCGTCGGAAGGAGGGTGTCGGGGTGGAGCGGGACGGACACGCCCCCGATGTCCCAGCGGTCGCAGGTGGCGAACAGGGGGAGCATGCCGATCGAGGCGTGTTCGGCGGCGTGCAGGGAGCCGCCGAGGATCTCCGGGTTGATCCGGGCCTCGTCCAGTTGGTCGTCGGTGACCGTCCACCACACCGCGCGCGTGCGCAGTGTGCGCGGAGGGAGGTCGAGTTTGGTCTCGCCGAGCACCTCACCGGTGATCAGGCGTCTGCGGAGGAAGGAGACCACCTGGTTGGTGACTTCGACGGAGCCGTAGCACAGGCGGCCGGAGCCCCAGGGGATCTCGGTGTCCGTCTCCAGGACGGAGATCGAGGTGGTGTCGCGGGCGACCGTGGAGTACGGCGGATCGGCCTGCTCGACCAGGGCGACCGAGTCCTCCAGGTCGAGCGAGCGCACCAGATACGTGCGGCCCTGGTGCAGATGGACCGCGCCCTCGTGGACCGTGGCGTGCGCGGCGGCCGCGTCGACCGTGCCCAGCAGGCGGCCGGTGCCGGCCTCCACGACCTGCACGGGGCTGCCGCCCGCGCCGCGGATGTCGGTCAGATCGGCGGCCCGCTCCCGGCGGGTCCAGTGCCAGGCCCTGGTCCGTCTGCGCAGCAGCTTCGCGGCCTCCAGCTGCGGCAGCACATCCGCGCAGGCGGGGCCGAAGAGGTCCAGGTCCTCCTCGGTCAGCGGCAGTTCCGCGGCGGCGGCGCACAGATGCGGGGCGAGGACGTAGGGGTTGTCGGGGTCGAGGACCGTCGATTCCACCGGTTGGTCGAACAGGGCCTCCGGGTGGTGGACCAGAAAGGTGTCCAGCGGATCGTCGCGGGCGACCAGGACCGCCAGGGCGCCCTGTCCGGAGCGGCCCGCGCGGCCCGCCTGCTGCCACAGGGACGCGCGCGTGCCCGGATAGCCGGCGATCACCACCGCGTCCAGGCCGGAGACGTCCACGCCCAGCTCCAGGGCCGTCGTGGCGGCGAGGCCGAGGAGTTCGCCGGAGTGCAGGGCGCGTTCCAGGGCGCGCCGCTCCTCGGGGAGGTAGCCGCCCCGGTAGGCCGCGACCCGCCGGACCAGGGAGCGGTCGACCTCGGCCAGCCGCTCCTGGGCGATGACCGAGATCAGCTCGGCGCCGCGCCGGGACCGTACGAAGGCGACCGAGCGCACGCCCTGCACGGTCAGGTCGGTCAGCAGGTCGGCGGTCTCGGCGGTGGCGGTACGCCGGACGGGGGCGCCCTTCTCGCCGTGCAGGTCGGTGAGCGGGGGCTCCCACAGGGCGAAGACGAGCTCCCCGCGCGGGGAGGCGTCGTCGGCGACCTCGACCACCGGCAGGCCGGTCAGCCGGCGGGCGGCGACGGACGGCTCAGCGGCGGTCGCCGAGGCCAGCAGGAAGACGGGCGAGGAGCCGTAGCGGGCGCACAGGCGGCGCAGGCGGCGCAGTACCTGGGCGACGTGGGAGCCGAAGACGCCCCGGTAGGTGTGGCACTCGTCGACGACGACGTACTTGAGCGCCTTCAGGAAGGAGGACCAGCGCGGGTGGGAGGGGAGTATCCCGCGGTGCAGCATGTCGGGGTTGGTCAGGACGTAGTTGGCGTACTGACGGATCCACTCGCGTTCCTCGAACGGGGTGTCCCCGTCGTACACCGCGGGGCGTACGGCAGTGCCCAGAGTTTGTGAAAGTTCCTTCACCGAACGGCATTGGTCCGCCGCGAGCGCCTTGGTCGGGGCGAGGTAGAGCGCGGTGGCGCCACGCCCGCCCACCCGTCGCCCGCCACCGCCCCGTGGAAGCGCTTCGCGCTGCTGTGTCCATTGGGTGGGCGCCTCGGAGCCCTCCAGGAGGGCGGACAGGACGGGCACGAGGTACGCGAGGGACTTGCCGGAGGCGGTGCCGGTGGCGACCACCACCGAGTCGCCGTCCAGGGCGTGCTCGGCGGCCAGCGCCTGGTGCGCCCAGGGGTGCTCGATGCCGCGCTCCTGCACGGCCGCGATCACCTCGGACCGAATCCGGTCAGGCCAGACGGCATGGCGGCCCGCGCGCGGGGGCAAGTGCTCCGTATGAGTGATGCGCGCAGCCCGGCTCGGCCCGGAGGCGAGCCGGTCCAGGACCGCGCTCGGAGACGGGCGGGATGCCGGGTCCGCCGGGGATCGATCGGATCGGTGATTCTTGGCCATCGGCACCGAGTGTGTCACTGGCGTGACGGACAATGGAGCCAAGGCGTCGTGCACGCCTGCCGGTAAGTGATTGAATGCCATCGCGGCTGGCGAAGCGTCCCGGGGGCCGCAAGCCGAGATGCCCGAGGGACGACCGCTCGATAGCAAGGTGCTGGAGGACCCGTGGACCTGTCCCTGTCGACCGAGACCGTCGGCGATCGTACGGTCGTCAAAGTCGGTGGCGAAATCGACGTGTATACCGCGCCCAAGCTGCGCGAGCAGCTGGTCGAGCTGGTGAACGACGGGAATTTCCACCTCGTCGTCGACATGGAGGGCGTGGACTTCCTCGACTCCACCGGGCTCGGCGTGCTGGTCGGCGGCCTGAAGCGGGTGCGTGCCCACGAGGGCTCGCTGCGCCTGGTCTGCAACCAGGAGCGCATTCTCAAGATCTTCCGTATCACCGGCCTCACCAAGGTGTTCCCGATCCACACCTCGGTCGAGGACGCGGTGCAGGCCACCGACTGACCGTGGACCGCTCTCCGGTGTCGGGCTTCCGCCGGGAGCCCGACGCCGGACGGTCCCGTCCGGGCCGATGAGGTGACCCGGACACAGAAGTACATCTGGGGGTGCGGGCGCTCGGCGGCCCCGCCCCCGACCGCACGCCCGTTTCGCGAGGGGGATGCATGGCCACCGTCGAACTCCGCTTCAGCGCGCTGCCCGAGCATGTCCGGACCGCCCGCCTGGTGGCGGCCGCGGTGGCACGCAGGGCCGGAGTGGACGAGGCCGTCCTGGACGAGGTCCGGCTCGCCGTCGGCGAGGCCTGCTCCCGTGCTGTCGGGCTGCACCAGAGCGTCGGTATCTCGGCACCCGTGAAGGTGGCGCTGATCGAGGAGGAGAAACAGTTCTCCATCGAGGTCGGCGACGAGGCCCCGCACGCCACGCCGCGGGGCGACACGCCCGGCGGAGCGCAGGACGTCGAGGCGGACGTCGAGGAGGACGAGATGGGCCTCGCGGTCATCAGCGGCCTCGTCGACGACGTGAAGGTGACCACCGGCAAGGACGGCGGTCTCATCCGGATGACCTGGCCGACGGCACCGCCGTCGGCGGCCGTTCTCTGAGCGTCGCGCACCACTTCACGAGGGCCCTGCCGAGCAGGGCCCTCGGTGTTTTTCCGGCGCGCACACGAATTCGTGAAGGAATTCACGATCATTGGCGATCGCCGGCAATGCTTTGAAGGCATTACGCCATTCGGGTGGACTGGCGGGAACTCGATCATTTGCCGATGAGCCGGTGGAGGCTAATTCCGTTTACCGTGCTCTGTTGAGATCACTCCGGGGTACCTAGAATCCGTCCACATCTTGAGCTCAGCCCAAGCGTCAAGGAGGACGAATGGCCGGGCTTTCTACCTCTCCATCGGATCACTCCGTCACCCTCGCGGCCGCGGTCCTGACCGCTCACAACCGGATCCTCGTGGCCGTCATCGCCGTGATCGCCCTGGCCGCGCTGGTGGTCGCGGGGGTCCTGGTGCGCCAGGTGCTCACCGCGGGCGAGGGCACCGACAGCATGAAGCGGATCGCCGAGGCGGTCCAGGAAGGCGCGAAGGCGTATCTCGCCCGGCAGTTGCGCACGCTCGGCGTATTCGCCGTCGTCGTGTTCTTCCTGCTCATGCTGCTGCCCGCGGACAACTGGAATCAGCGGGCCGGGCGATCGGTGTTCTTCCTGATCGGCGCTGCCTTCTCGGCGGCCACCGGCTATATCGGCATGTGGCTGGCCGTGCGCAGCAATGTGCGCGTCGCCGCGGCCGCCCGGGAAGCCACACCGGCACCGGGGGAACCGGAAAAGGATCTCACCACCGTCTCGCACACCGCGATGAAGATCGCATTTCGCACAGGCGGCGTCGTCGGCATGTTCA
Source organism: Streptomyces camelliae (assembly GCF_027625935.1). Lineage (NCBI taxonomy): Bacteria > Bacillati > Actinomycetota > Actinomycetes > Kitasatosporales > Streptomycetaceae > Streptomyces > Streptomyces camelliae. Next base: position 4,167,494 of record NZ_CP115300.1, on the reverse strand, counting down.
CGGTGGGCCTCGGCCTGCTGGGCGCCTCCTGCGTGGTGCTGGTGTACGCGGCCGACGCGCCGAAGGTGCTGGAGGGCTTCGGCCTCGGCGCCGCCCTGATCGCCATGTTCATGAGGGTGGGCGGCGGCATCTTCACCAAGGCCGCCGACGTCGGCGCCGACCTGGTCGGCAAGGTCGAGCAGGGCATTCCGGAGGACGATCCGCGCAATGCCGCGACCATCGCCGACAACGTGGGCGACAACGTCGGCGACTGCGCGGGCATGGCGGCCGACCTGTTCGAGTCGTACGCCGTGACCCTGGTGGCCGCGCTGATTCTCGGCAAGGCCGCCTTCGGCAACTCCGGGCTGGCGTTCCCGCTGCTCGTGCCCGCGATCGGCGTCCTCACCGCGATGATCGGCATCTTCGCGGTCGCCCCGCGCCGCGCCGACCGCAGCGGCATGACCGCGATCAACCGCGGCTTCTTCATCTCCGCGGTGATCTCCCTCGCGCTGGTCGCGGTCGCGGTCTTCGTCTACCTGCCCTCGAAGTACTCCGACCTGCACGGCGTGACGGACGCGGCGATCCGGGGCAAGGACGGCGATCCGCGGATCCTCGCCCTCGTCGCGGTCGCCATCGGCATCCTGCTCGCCGCCGTCATCCAGCAGCTCACCGGCTATTTCACCGAGACCAACCGTCGCCCCGTCCGGGACGTCGGCAAGACCTCCCTCACCGGCCCGGCCACGGTCGTGCTGTCGGGCATCTCGCTCGGCCTGGAGTCTGCCGTCTACACCGCGCTGCTCATCGGTCTCGGCGTGTACGGTGCGTTCCTGCTCGGCGGTACGTCGATCATGCTGGCGCTGTTCGCGGTCGCGCTGGCCGGCACCGGCCTGCTCACCACGGTCGGCGTGATCGTCGCCATGGACACCTTCGGGCCGGTCTCCGACAACGCCCAGGGCATCGCCGAGATGTCCGGCGACGTCCAGGGCGCGGGCGCGCAGGTGCTCACCAACCTGGACGCGGTCGGCAACACGACCAAGGCCATCACCAAGGGCATCGCCATCGCCACGGCTGTCCTCGCGGCGTCGGCGCTGTTCGGGTCGTACCGCGACGCGATCACCACCAATGTGCAGGGCGTCGGGGAGAAGCTCACCGGGCGGGGCGCGCCGCTGAGCCTGTCCCTGGACATCTCGCAGCCCAACAACCTCGTCGGCCTCATCGCGGGCGCCGCGGTCGTCTTCCTCTTCTCCGGGCTGGCCATCAACGCCGTGTCGCGCTCGGCGGGTTCGGTGGTGTTCGAGGTGCGGCGGCAGTTCCGCGAGCACCCCGGGATCATGGACTACACCGAGAAGCCCGAGTACGGGCGTGTCGTCGACATCTGCACCAAGGACGCCCTGCGGGAGCTGGCCACACCAGGTCTGCTCGCCGTGATGGCGCCCATCTTCGTCGGCTTCACGCTCGGCGTCGGCGCGCTCGGCTCCTACCTCGCCGGCGCGATCGGCGCGGGCACGCTGATGGCGGTGTTCCTCGCCAACTCCGGCGGCGCCTGGGACAACGCCAAGAAGCTGGTGGAGGACGGCCACCACGGCGGCAAGGGCAGCGACGCCCACGCGGCCACGGTGATCGGCGACACGGTCGGCGACCCCTTCAAGGACACCGCCGGACCGGCGATCAACCCGCTGCTGAAAGTCATGAACCTGGTCTCGCTGCTCATTGCGCCCGCGGTGATCAAGTTCTCCTACGGCAACGACAAGAACCTCGGCGTACGGATCCTGATCGCGATCCTCGCGCTCGTGGTGATCGTCACCGCCGTGTACATCTCCAAGCGGCGCGGCATCGCCGTCGGCGACGACGAGAGTGCCGAGCGGGTCGCCAACTCGCCCAACACGGCGGTGGTTTCGTAGCCGTAATCCTGGTTCGTTCGCGAGGCCCTGTGCAACGGGTGGGCGGACGGCGCGTGTTGACGTGCCGTCCGCCCACCCGCGTCTGCGGATCCGTGTGTGGGCTCGCCCACGTGGTGAGCCTTGTCTCCCATGGTGCAAAAAGTAACAAAAAGTGCTTTAGGGGGCGTACGGGGTGCTGGGGGTGTGCGTCCGCCGTGTAGGGTCCGTGGGCCGAGAGCCATGGAAGGGACCGATCCGGTGAACAAGAAGCTCACGGCCGCACTGTCCGGCGGTGCGGTACTGGTGGTGGCGCTGACGGGCTGCACCGGCAGCAGCGGCGGCGGCAGCAAGGGGCCCGACCCCAAGCTGGTCGCCTGGGCCAAGACCGTGTGTGACGCGGTGCCCGCGCAGGACGCCAAGATCAAGGCGGCCAACGCGTCGATCGCGTCCATCGCCACGGACAGCAACCTCCCGCCGCAGAGCGCCCAGAAGACCTACTCGCAGGCCTTCCAGGATCTGGCCGACGGCTACCAGGCGCTCGCCGACGCCATCGACAAGGCCGGCGCGCCCCCCGGCATCGGCGACGGCGCCAAGCGGCAGCAGGACGCCGCCAAGAACCTCGTCGGCCTCTCCACGTCGTACGTCAACCTGAAGAAGAAGGTCGACGGGCTCGACACCAAGGACCAGATCAAGTTCGCCCAGGGACTCAAGGACGTCGCCGCCACCCAGACGGACGAGGTCGGCAAGCAGAGCAGCAACGGCACGGAGGCGCTGAAGCGGCTGGAGGAGGGCGACGTCAAGCAGGCGATGGCCCAGCAGCCCAGCTGCAAGGTCGCCGCCGCGTCCGTGTCCGCGTCCCCGACGGCGCAGTCGACCACCGGCTGACGGACGGCGCGGGCCACGAGGGGCTGACGTCGGCGAACGGCCCGCGCGCGGTCGGCCCCGGGCCTCCGCCGCGGGCCACAATGGGGACGTGACTGACTCCGGACTCGCCTCCCTGCCCGCTTCCGACCGGCCCGAGACCGCCGCGCGCCTGCGGGACGCGCTGCTGGCCGCCTCCTTCACCGCCGACGGGCTGCTCGACCTGCTCGGCGCCTCCGCGTACGCGGCGCTGGCCCGCAGCGAGACCGTGCCCGCCCTGCGCGCCACCCGTGGCGACACGCCGCTGGAGACGCTCGTACGGCTGTTCCTGCTCCAGCAACCGGTGCCGTACGCGCGCGTGGCGCACGTTCTGCCCGCCGAGGAGGCCCTCGACGCCGGGTGGCTCACGCGCGCGGGCGGCGACGAGGTGGCCGCGACCGTGGACGTACGGCCCTACGGCGGCCCCGGCGGCGAGGACTGGTTCATCGTCTCCGACCTGGGCTGCGCGGTGGGCGGAGCCGGCGGGATCGGGCAGCGCGACGAGGGTGTCGTACTCGGCGTCGGCGGTGCCTCCACGACCCTCGCCGGCATCACCGTCCGTACGCCGGTCGCGTCCGCCCTGGACCTCGGCACCGGCTCGGGCATCCAGGCGCTGCACGCCGCCCAGCACGCCACGCGCGTGACGGCGACCGACCTCAACCCGCGCGCCCTTCACATCACCGCGCTCACACTCGCGCTCTCCGCCGCCCCCGCCGCCGACCTGCGCGAGGGCTCGCTGTTCGAACCGGTTCGGGACGACGAGACCTTCGACCTGATCGTCTCCAACCCGCCCTTCGTCATCTCGCCCGGCGCCCGCCTCACCTACCGGGACGGCGGGATGGGCGGGGACGATCTGTGCCGCTCGCTCGTTCAGCAGGCGGGGGAACGGCTGAACGAGGGCGGGTTCGCGCAGTTCCTCGCCAACTGGCAGCACGTGGAGGGGGAGGACTGGCAGGACAGACTCAGGTCGTGGGTGCCGCGCGGGTGCGATGCCTGGATCGTGCAGCGCGAGGTGCAGGACGTCACGCAGTACGCCGAGCTGTGGCTGAGGGACGCCGGTGACCACCGCGGGGATCCGGCGGAGTACCAGGCGCGATACGACGCCTGGCTCGACGAGTTCGAGGCGCGCAAGGTGAAGGCGGTCGGCTTCGGCTGGATCACCCTGCGCCGTACGGGGTCCGCCGAGCCCGTCGTCACCGTGGAGGAGTGGCCGCATCCGGTCGAGCAGCCCCTCGGGGACACGATCCGGGCGCACTTCGAGCGTCTCGACCATCTCCGCGAGCACGACGACGCGGCGCTGCTCGAAGGCCACTTCAGGCTGGCCGCCGAGGTGGTCCAGGAGCAGGTCGGCCTGCCCGGCGCAGAGGACCCGGAGCACGTGGTGCTGCGCCAGCACCGTGGGATGCGCCGGGCCACGAAGGTGGACACGGTCGCTGCGGGCTTCGCCGGTGTGTGCGACGGCACGCTCAGCGCCGGCCGCATCCTGGACGCCATCGCCCAACTCGTGGGCGAGGACCCGGTGTTGCTCCGCGACCGCACACCGGCACAGATCCGGCTGCTGGTGGAACAGGGGTTCCTGGAGCCGCTGGGCTGACCCGGCCGCCCGCCCGGCCTGCGCCGACGGCTCGGCCGGAAGCCGGGCGAGAGGGGGGGTGAGACGGGTGGGGCCGTGGGGCCTGACCGGCGGGCCGATGTCCGGCCTGCGCCGACAGCTCGGCCGGGAGGCTGGGGCGAGGGGCGAGGGGCGGGGAGCCGGGGGCCGGAGCTGGTGGGCGGGCCGGGTCGGTGGGGGCGGGGCCGTGTGCCTTCCGGGGCGCCGGGAGCGCGGTGCGCGTGTGCCGTGCCGGGGCAGGTGTCGTACCGGCCGTGCCTCCGCTGTCGTAGGCGTGGTCGGATCGACACATCACGGCGTCGGGATCATCGTCGTATGCCCGCGGCACGCGACCGGAATCGGTGGCCGCGGAGTGCGGGACGCGCCGGGGTCGGCAAAAAGGCCGGAAAAGTATGGGTGCCGGGTGTGCGCGGGCCGCACTCGATCTGGTGTTCGATGTCACATGGGCCCGCCGTTCACCCCGATGTCACCCGCCGGCCGCCCCCGCGTGCCACCCTCCCCGCGCTGGACGGAGCCGGACGGCGGGGAAGGGGAGCGCGGGGATGGAGAGCGGGCCGGCGATCTTCGCGGGAGTGGTGTTCGTCCTGTTCGGAGGCGCCCTGCTGGCCTGGACCGGGACCCGCGTCCGGCGCCGGGAGCCGGTGGCCCAGGGTGTGAACCAAGTCGCATCGGCCACCCTCGCGAGCGTGGCCGGGACGGCCGCGCTGGCCCTCGGCGTGTACTGCCTGACCTGCCTCTGACGTCGGCGGGCGTACCCCGCCGGGCGTGTCGCGGGAGTAAGGGGAGCGTCACGCTCCGGACAGGCGTCGTGGGGCCTCCAGGTACTCCGGGCGGCAGGAATGGCGGTAGTCGGGTTACCGTTCGAGTGGCCGTTGTGGGCTTTTCCCGTTTGACACGGGGGCGGGATGTACCGTCACACTCCGCAGCGTCACACGTGCCAGCAGTACGCCGCGACCCCGGGACGAAGGCCCTGGGGAGGCCACAGCGTCGACCGGAGAGAAGAGCGAAGTTGTCCCCGACCAGCGAGACCGCACAGGGCGGCCGCCGACTCGTCATCGTCGAGTCGCCTGCCAAGGCGAAGACGATCAAGGGCTACCTCGGCCCCGGCTACGTCGTCGAAGCGAGTGTCGGGCACATCCGCGACCTCCCCAACGGCGCCGCCGAGGTGCCCGAGAAGTACACCGGCGAGGTCCGTCGCCTCGGTGTGGACGTAGACCATGACTTCCAGCCGATCTATGTGATCAACGCTGACAAGAAGGCGCAGGTCAAGAAGCTCAAGGACCTGCTGAAGGACTCCGACGAGCTCTTCCTCGCCACCGATGAGGACCGGGAGGGCGAGGCGATCGCCTGGCACCTCCAGGAGGTCCTCAAGCCGAAGATCCCCGTCAAGCGGATGGTCTTCCACGAGATCACCAAGGACGCGATCCGCGAGGCCGTCGCCAACCCGCGCCAGCTCAACCAGAAGCTGGTCGACGCCCAGGAGACCCGCCGCATCCTCGACCGTCTCTACGGCTACGAGGTCTCGCCGGTCCTGTGGAAGAAGGTCATGCCCCGGCTGTCGGCCGGCCGCGTCCAGTCCGTCGCGACGCGTCTCGTCGTGGAGCGGGAACGCGAGCGCATCGCTTTTCGTTCTGCCGAGTACTGGGACCTGACGGGCACCTTCGCGACCGGCCGCGCGGGGGACCCGTCGGACCCGTCGTCGCTGGTCGCCCGCCTCCAGACCGTCGACGGCAGGCGGATCGCGCAGGGCCGCGACTTCGACTCCCTGGGACAACTCAAGAGCGAGAACACCCTCCACCTCGACGAGGCGACCGCCCGCGCCCTCGCCGCCGCCCTGGAGAGCACCCGCTTCTCCGTGCGCTCGGTCGAGTCCAAGCCGTACCGCCGCTCGCCGTACGCCCCGTTCCGTACGACGACGCTGCAGCAGGAGGCCAGCCGCAAGCTCGGCTTCGGCGCGAAGGCGACGATGCAGGTCGCCCAGAAGCTGTACGAGAACGGCTACATCACGTACATGCGTACGGACTCCACGACGCTGAGCGACACGGCGATCGCGGCGGCCCGTGCGCAGGTCACGCAGCTCTACGGCGCGGACTACCTCCCGCCGCAGCCGCGCACCTACGCCGCGAAGGTCAAGAACGCGCAGGAGGCCCACGAGGCGATCCGCCCCTCGGGTGATCGTTTCCGCACTCCTGCCGAGACCGGCCTGACCGGAGACCAGTTCAAGCTCTACGAGCTGATCTGGAAGCGGACCGTCGCCTCCCAGATGAAGGACGCGACCGGCAACAGTGTGACCGTCAAGATCGGTGGCGCCGCCGCCGACGGCCGGGACGTCGAGTTCAGCGCCTCCGGCAAGACGATCACCTTCCACGGCTTCCTGAAGGCCTACGTCGAGGGTGCCGACGACCCGAACGCCGAGCTGGACGACCGCGAGCGCCGGCTGCCGCAGGTCGCCGAGGGCGACGCGCTGTCCGCCGAGGAGATCACGGTCGACGGCCACGCCACCAAGCCCCCGGCGCGCTACACCGAGGCCTCCCTGGTCAAGGAGCTGGAAGAGCGCGAGATCGGCCGCCCGTCGACGTACGCGTCGATCATCGGCACGATCCTCGACCGCGGCTACGTCTTCAAGAAGGGCACGGCCCTGGTGCCGTCCTTCCTGTCCTTCGCCGTGGTCAACCTCCTGGAGAAGCACTTCGGGCGGCTCGTCGACTACGACTTCACCGCCAAGATGGAGGACGACCTCGACCGCATCGCGGCTGGTCAGGCGCAGGCCGTGCCGTGGCTGAAGAGGTTCTACTTCGGCGAGGGCACAGGTCACGGCGGGGCGGCCGAGGCCGGCAACGGCGACGGGGACCACCTCGGCGGCCTCAAGGAGCTCGTCACCGACCTGGGCGCGATCGACGCGCGCGAGGTGTCGTCGTTCCCGGTGGGCAACGGCATCGTGCTCCGCGTCGGCCGCTACGGCCCGTACATCGAGCGCGGCGAGAAGGACACCGAGGAGCACCAGCGCGCCGACATCCCGGACGACCTGGCGCCGGACGAGCTGTCCGTGGAGCTGGCCGAGGAACTGCTGGCCAAGCCCAGCGGCGACTTCGAGCTGGGCGCCGACCCGGCCACGGGCCACCAGATCGTCGCCAAGGCCGGCCGCTACGGCCCGTACGTCACCGAGATCCTCCCCGAGGGCACCCCGAAGACCGGCAAGAACGCGGTGAAGCCGCGCACGGCCTCGCTCTTCAAGTCGATGTCGCTCGACACGGTGACGCTCGACGACGCGCTCAAGCTGATGTCGCTGCCGCGCGTCGTCGGCACCGACGCCGAGGGCCAGGAGATCACCGCGCAGAACGGCCGCTACGGCCCGTATCTGAAGAAGGGCACGGACTCGCGCTCGCTGCAGTCCGAGGACCAGCTCTTCACGATCACGCTGGAGGAGGCGCTGGCGATCTACGCCCAGCCCAAGCAGCGTGGCCGCGCCGCCGCCAAGCCGCCGCTGAAGGAGCTGGGCGAGGACCCGGTCTCCGGCAAGCCGGTCGTGGTCAAGGACGGCCGCTTCGGTCCGTACGTCACCGACGGCGAGACCAACGCGACCCTCCGCTCCGGCGACAGCGTCGAGACGATCACCCCGGAGCGCGGCTTCGAGCTGCTCGCCGAGAAGCGCGCGAAGGGGCCCGCCAAGAAGACCGCGAAGAAGGCGGTGGCCAAGAAGACGGCCCCGGCGAAGAAGACCGCGGCCAAGAAGACGGCGGCGAAGAAGACGACCGCGGCCGCGAAGAAGACCACGGCGGCCAAGAAGACGACCGCCGCCAAGGCGTCGGCTTCGGGCGCGGAGGACTGATTCCGGCGCGGAGGACCGAGTTCTTCGCGCTCCTGTTCGGCTTCGCAACGCACACGCCCCGGCATCACTTTGGTGTCGGGGCGTGCGCATGCCAGGAGAGCGACGTGTGCTGTCGGTGGCTGCCGATAGGCTGAACGCATGACGCGAGCCGAGCAGCCAACGGCCCCCACCACAGCCCCGGACGACGCGCTGGTCGCGGACTCCCGCGAGCGCGCCGTCCGCTCCCTGCTGCGCCGCCCGGAGCTGCGGCGCCTGTGGAGCGCGCACCTGGTGGGCGGTGCCGGCGACGCCCTCGCCCTCCTCGTCCTGGTCGTCCTCGTCCTGCAGGCGGCGATCGCCCAGGGCTCCTTCGGCGGCGGGTACCGGGGCGTGGCGTTCGCAGTGGCGACGGTCTTCGCCGCGCGCGTGCTCGCCACGTTGCTCTTCGGCGCCGTCCTGCTCGGCCCGCTGACCTCGCTCACCGCCCAGGAAGGCCCGCTCGACCGGCGCTGGACCATGGTCGGCGCCGACGCCCTGCGCGCCCTGCTGCTGATCGTCGCGCCCCTGTGGATCGACTGGATGCCGGACAACGCCCTGGCGGTCCTGCTCGTCACCGCCTTCGTCACCGGCGTCGCCGAGCGCCTGTGGACGGTGTGCCGGGAGAGCGCGGCCCCCGCCCTGCTGCCCGGCCCGCCCCCGGAGGGCGCCACCGTACGGCCGCTGCCGGACCACATGGACGCCCTGCGCCGCCTCTCGCTGCGCACCAGCTTCCTGGCCGTCCCGCTGGCCGCCGCAGCGCTGGTCGTCGCCGGGCTGCTCAACAACCTGCTGGGCACCGGCGTGGCCTGGTTCGACCAGCACCACGCGGCCCTCGGGTCGTATGTCGCGGCGGGCCTGTTCGCCGCCTCCCTGTCCGTGCTGACCTCTCTCGAACTGCCCGCCGTGCGCACCCCCCGCGCGCGGTCCCCGCTGGAGGGCCTGCGCCGCCCGCGCACCGGCACCGGCATGGACAAGGGCCGTACGGGCGCGATCCCGCTGCTCGTCCCGGCCTGCGCCGCCGTCGCGGGCGCGATCGCCGCCGCCGTCTCGGTGTGCGTGCTGCACGCCGCCGACCTGGGCGGCGGCCCGGTCCTGTACGGCCTGCTGGTCCTCGGCCTGACCGGCGGCGTCGCCGTCGGCATCCGTACGGCCCCGGCGCTGCTGCCCTCGCTCTCGCGCCGCAGGCTCCTCGCCCTCGCGATCGCCTTCACCGGCATCGCCCTGCTGGCCGCGGGCCTGGTCCCGGACGTCACCACGGTGCTGCTGATCGTCACGATCGCCGGCGTCACCGCGGGCGTGGCCGCGAACACCGGGCACGCCCTGCTCGACCAGGAGACCGAGGACTTCCGCCGCGCGCGCGTCACCGAGCATCTGCACGCGGTGGTCCGCGTCTGCATAGCGCTCGGCGTCCTGATCGCGCCCGTGGTCGCCGGGCTCATCGGTCGGCACCGCCTGGAGAACGGCCGGTTCGTCTTCGCGCACGGCGGCGCCTCCTTCACGCTGATGCTGGTCGGCGCGCTGCTGCTGCCGGTGGCCGCGCTGGTGCTCGCCAAGGTCGACGACCGCTCCGGCATCCCGCTGCGCCAGGACCTCAAGGACGCGCTGCTCGGCGGCGACGACCCGGTCGAGGCCCCGGCCGGGACCGGCTTCTTCATCGCCCTGGAGGGCGGCGACGGCGCCGGCAAGTCCACCCAGGCCGAGGCCCTCGCCGAGTGGATCCGGGCCAAGGGCCACGAGGTCGTGCTCACCCGCGAGCCCGGCGCCACGCCCGTCGGCAAGCGGCTGCGCTCGATCCTGCTGGACGTGTCCTCGGCAGGCCTGTCGCACCGCGCGGAGGCGCTGCTGTACGCCGCCGACCGGGCCGAGCATGTCGACACCGTCGTACGGCCCGCCCTGGAGCGCGGCGCGGTCGTCATCTCCGACCGCTACATCGACTCGTCCGTCGCCTACCAGGGCGCCGGCCGCGACCTGTCCCCGACCGAGATCGCCCGCATCAACCGCTGGGCGACCAATGGACTCGTCCCGCACCTCACCGTCCTGCTCGACGTCTCCCCGGAGACCGCCCGGGAGCGGTTCACGGAGGCCCCGGACCGGCTGGAGTCGGAGCCGGCGGAGTTCCACGCGCGCGTGCGGTCCGGTTTCCTCACGCTGGCCGCCGCCGACCCCGGCCGCTACCTGGTGGTGGACGCCGGCCAGGAGCCCGAGGCCGTCACCACGGTGATCCGGCACCGGCTCGACACCGTGCTGCCGCTGTCCGAGGCCGAGATCAAGGCCCAGGAGGAGGCGCGGAAGAAGGCCGAGGAGGAGGCCCGCCGCAAGGCCGAGGAAGAGGCCGCCCGCAAGGCCGAGGAGGAGCGCCTGGAGCGCGAGCGCCAGGAGCAGCTCGCCAAGCTCCGTGCCGAGGAGGAGGAGCGCAAGCGCCGCGAGCTGGAGGAGGCGCAGCGCCGCGAGGCCGAACGGCAGGCGGAGGAGGCCCGGCAGCGGGCCGAGGAAGCCGCCCGGCGCGCCGAGGAGGAGCGGCAGCGGCTGCTCGCCGAGGAGAAGGCCCGCGCCGAGGAGGAGGCCCGCCGCAGGGCCGAGGAGGAGCGGCGCCGCAGGCAGGCCGAGGAGGAGGCCCGGCTGCGCGCCGAGGAGGAGGCCCGGCAGGCCCGGCTGCGTGCCGAGGAGGAGGCGCGACGCCTGGAGAAGCAGCGCAAGGCGGAGGAGGCGCTGCTGCGTGCCGAGGAGGCCCGCCGGCAGGCGGCCGAGGCCGCGGCGGCGGCCGACACGGCGGCCCGCCGGTCCAGCACCCCCCTGCCGGCTGCGCCGGGTGTCCTGCCCGAGGCGTCGACGGTCCCCACCCCGGTCGTGTCGCCGGAGCCGCGCGGCACCGAGGAGACCGTCCCGACGCCGGTCGTGTCGCTCGGGCAGGACGAGCGGGACGCCGAGCAGACGACCGTCCTGCGTCCCGTACGGGAGGACGGCGCCGCGGCCGACGAGGCGGCTCGGGAAACCGATGGGCGGGCGGAGACGTCCGCGCGGGACGCCCGTCCCGCGCGCGAGCCCGGGGCCGGCCCCGACGCCGAGGTGACGGCCGAGCTGCCGCAGCCTCCGGTGGTTCCGGGCGCGGCGGACGAGACGGCGGTCCTGCCGCAGATCTCCCCCGAGGAGACGGCCGTACTGCCGCCGGTGCCTCCGGGCGCGGCCGACGAGACGGCCGTACTGCCGCCCGTCCGGGGTGACGTGCCGCCGGTCCGGGGCGGCGTGCCGCCCGTGCCGGGGGACGCCCCGGCGGACCGGGTGCCGTCCGGCTTCTTCCGGGACGAGCGCCCGGCCGCGCGCCCCGACGGCTCCGAGTACCGCACCCGCGAGATGCCCCAGCTCGACGCCGACGGCACCCCGCGGCGCCGGCCGCGCCCCGACTGGGCCGAGGAGACCCCGCTGGACGACCTGCCGTCGCTGGCGGACGAACTGCTGGGGTCGTACGACGAGCGGGACTACGGCGACCAGGACGAGGAGCAGGGCCGCAGGGGCCGGGGGCGGCGCGGCTGACGGCAGGTGCCTGCGGGGTACGGCGAGTGCGCGGGCCCGTGCTGGGCGGCGGAGCACAGGGCGGTGCGGGTCGGAGGACGACCGGCGCCGCCCTCGCCTTTCGCTGCTTTTCCCTGCCCTTCCGGCCGTCGGTGACGGCTCTCGGACCGCGTTGTCAGTGCCCGCCCCCACAATGGAGGGCAGGAACGCGGAGTGTGACGAAAGGGCGGCGTGACCCATGACCGTATGGGACGACCTCGTCGGGCAGGAGAAGGTGAGCGCGGTGCTCGACGCCGCCGCGCGGGACGCCGACGCCCTCGTCACCGCCGCCGCGGCGGACCAGCCGCTGCCCGAGACGTCGAAGATGACCCACGCCTGGCTGTTCACGGGCCCGCCCGGCGCGGGCCGGAACCAGGCGGCGAGGGCCTTCGCCGCGGCCCTGCAGTGCGTGAGCCCCGACCGCGCCCTCGGCGGCTCCCCCGGCTGCGGCTTCTGCGACGGCTGCCACACCGCGCTGCTCGGCACGCACGCGGACGTCACCACGGTGGCCGCGGTCGGGGCCGAGATCCTGGTCAAGGACATGCGGGACACGGTCCGCAAGTCGTTCACCTCGCCGGCGAACGGCCGCTGGCAGATCATCCTGGTCGAGGACGCCGAGCGGCTGAACGAGAAGTCCGCCAACGCCGTCCTCAAGGCCGTCGAGGAGCCCGCCCCGCGCACGGTCTGGCTGCTGTGCGCCCCCTCCATCGAGGACGTCCTGCCGACGATCCGCTCCCGCTGCCGCCACCTGAACCTGCGTACGCCGTCCGTCGACGCGGTCGCCGACATGCTCGTACGGCGCGACGGCATCGAGCCCCCGGTCGCGGCCGCCGCCGCCCGGGCCACCCAGGGCCACGTCGACCGCGCCCGCCGCCTGGCCACGGACCCGGCGGCCCGTGAGCGCCGCGCCGCCGTGCTGAAGCTGCCGCTGCGCCTCGACGAGGTGGGCGCCTGTCTCAAGGCGGCCCAGGAGCTGGTCGACGCGGCGGCCGAGGACGCCAAGCAGCTCGCCGAGGAGATGGACGGCAAGGAGACCGAGGAGCTGAAGGCGGCGCTGGGCGCGGCCCAGGGGGGCCGGCTGCCGCGCGGTACGGCGGGTGTGATGAAAGACCTGGAGGACATGCAGAAGCGCCGCAGAACCCGTACGCAGCGCGACAGCCTCGACATCGCCCTCGGCGACCTCACCGCCTTCTACCGCGACGTCCTCGCCCTCCAGCTCGGCTCCCGCGTGGCGATCGCCAACGCGGACGCCGAGGACGCCCTGGACCGCCTCGCCCGCGGCAGCAGCCCCGAGTCCACCCTCCGCCGCATCGAGGCCATCGCCGCCTGCCGCGAGGCCCTGGACCGCAATGTGGCCCCGCTGCTGGCGGTGGAGGCGATGACGATGGCACTGCGGGCGGGGTGAGGAGTCTCAAAGGCGCCACACCCCCACCGGTGTCCCTCGTACGAGCACATCATCGCCCACGCACCGTACTCAATTCATCGCACAACGTTACGCTCGCCTGATGCACACCAGGCCATCCCTGCCATCCCCCCGCCGGACCCGGGGCGCCCGCCCCCGGGCAACGGCCCGCCTCACCGCCGGCCTTCTCACGGCCGCCGCCCTGCTCGTGTCCGCCTGCTCTCCCGGGAGCTCGACCACCTCGGCCGGTGACACGGCGGAGGCGGCCCTGGCCGCGTTGCCGCGGTCGACGCCGTCGGCATTGTCGTCGTACTACACCCAGCGGTTGCGCTGGCGCAGCTGCGGCACCCCCGGTTTCCAGTGCGCGACGATGACGGCCCCGCTGGACTACGGCAAGCCCGGCGCGGGCGACGTCCGGCTCGCCGTCGCCCGCAAGAAGGCCACCGGTACGGGCAGGCCGATCGGTTCGCTGCTGGTCAACCCGGGCGGTCCGGGCGGCTCGGCGGTCGACTACCTGCAGAGTTACGCGGGTGTCGGCTATCCGGCGGATGTCCGCGCCCGCTACGACATGGTCGCGGTGGACCCGCGGGGCGTCGCCCGCAGTGAGCCCGTGGAGTGCCTCGACGGCCGGCAGATGGACACGTACACGCAGACGGACATGACGCCCGACGACCAGCAGGAGCGGAACGCGCTGGTCGCGGCGGACAAGACGTTCGACGAGAGCTGCGGGGCCCACTCGGCGCGGCTGCTGCGGAACGTCTCCACCGTCGAGGCGGCGCGGGACATGGACATCCTGCGGGCGGTGCTGGGTGATCAGAAACTGAACTATGTGGGGGCGTCGTACGGCACGTTCCTCGGCGCGACGTACGCGGGCCTGTTCCCCGACCGGGTCGGCCGGATGGTCCTGGACGGCGCGATGGACCCCTCCATCGACGCCCGCACCCTGAACCTGGACCAGACTTCCGGCTTCGAGACGGCGTTCCAGGCGTTCGCGAAGGACTGCGTACGGCGCTCCGACTGCCCGCTCGGCGGCCGAGGCACGACGCCCGCGCAAGTCGGCGACCACCTCAAGGCGTTCTTCCGCGAGGTGGACGCGCACCCGATCGCGACGGGCGACGCGGACGGCCGCAAGCTCGGCGAGGCGCTGGCCACGACCGGGGTGATCGCGGCGATGTACGACCAGGCGGAGTGGGAGCAGCTGCGCGAGGCGCTGACCTCGGCGATGAAGGAGCACGACGGCGCGGGCCTGCTCGCGCTCTCCGACAGCTACTACGAGCGTGACGCGAGCGGCCGTTACAGCAACCTGATGATGGCCAACGCCGCCGTGAACTGCCTGGACCTGCCGCCCGCCTTCACCGGCCCCGAAGAGGTGGAGCGGGCCCTGCCCGCGTTCGAGAAGGCGTCCCCGGTCTTCGGCGACTACCTGGCCTGGGCCGCGCTGAGCTGCACATACTGGCCGGTGAGGGCCACCGGTTCGGCGCATCGCATCGAGGCGAAGGGCGCCGCCCCGATCGTCGTGGTCGGCACCACCCGCGACCCGGCGACCCCCTACCGCTGGGCCCAGTCCCTGTCCCACCAGCTGTCCTCGGCGCGCCTGCTGACCTACGTCGGCGACGGCCACACCGCCTACGGGCGCGGCAGCACCTGCATCGACACCGCGATCAACACCTACCTGCTGAACGGCACCCCACCAAGCATCGGCAAACGCTGCTCCTAGCCCCGGGAAAGCCCTGCTCACAGCCCCTGCACCCGGCCCCGGAGCCCGCCTCTCCGGGGCGTGGTCAGAGCACCCCGGAAAACTGTGTAGACTTACCGACGTTGCCGATCGCACCATAATGCGAACGGCGCGCCGCCTTAGCTCAGATGGCCAGAGCAACGCACTCGTAATGCGTAGGTCTCGGGTTCGAATCCCGAAGGCGGCTCCGAAAAAGGCCCCAGGTCGCGCGCTGCTGACCTGGGGCTTTTGCCTTGTCGTAACCTTACTCGGCCCTGGCTCGCCGCCGGTGTGTGGGGCTCGGACCTCGTCCGGTGGACGAGCGGTGGACACGACTGCAAGCGCACCGCATGGTCCATGACCTTGGTGAACAGGCTGATCACCAGGTCCAGGTGCTGCTCGTGGACCAGCAGGCGGCCCGCGAACTGGACGAGAGCTTCCTCGGCGGTGCAGCCGAACAACTGCTCGACCTGTGTGGGTTCCACAGCACGATCCGGCCCTCTGTGTCGAGCAGCACGCGGCGACGCGGCTTGAAAGGCCCGCCCTGCTCCCATGGCTCCTCCTTTCACCCCAGTGCCGCGGGGCTGCTGAGCAGGTCCGTCTTCGGGCAATGGCCGCCGGATCAGATCGGGGGTCGGGGGCGGGCACGCCGGGACGACGGCGCCCGCTTCATCCACGCGGCGGGCCGGACTGGGGAGTGGGTTTTTCGTCGTCTTGTTCCGCGTCGTCGTGGGGTGCTTCGCCGCGTCCCGCGGCCAGGTTCCTCGCGGGAGGGGGCGGCCCGGTGACCTCGACGTGGGCCGGACGCAGCAGTTGGTCACCGAGCCGGTAGCCGGGTCGCAGGACCTCCGTGCAGATCAGCCGGTCGGTGTCTGGGGAGACGTGATGGACCACAGCCTCGTGCCGGGCGGGGTCGAAGAGGTCGCCTTCCTGGCCGAACGCCTCCAGGCCCAGGCGTCCCAGCTGGGTCCGGAGCGTGCCTGTGATCTCCTTCAGCCCCGGGGGCATGGGCTCGTGCGCGCAGGCGCGGTCGACGGCGTCCAGGACAGGCAGCAGGGCGCGCAGGACGTTCGCCACGGCGATCTGACCTACGGCCATACGGTCCCGGCGCACCCGCTTGCGGTAGTTGTCGTACTCGGCCTTCACCCGCTGCAGGTCCTCCGTGCGTTCCTCCAGCAGACGCCGCAGCCGGTCGGGGTCGGTGTTCTGCAGCCGGCCGTTGTCCATCGTCAGCCCGCCTCCCCCTTCTCGTCGTCGACGATCTCGGCGTCCACCACCTCGTCGTCCGATCCCGAGGCGCCCGGAGCCTGTGCGCCCGTGGGCTGCTCGGCGCGCGACTGCTCGTACAGTGCCGTGCCGATCTTCTGAGCCGCCTCGGCCGCACGCTCCATGGCCTGGCGGATCGCCGCGGTGTCCTCGCCCTTGAGCTTCTCCTTCAGCTCGGCCAGCGCCGCCTCGGTCTCGCTCTTCGCGTCCGCCGGGATCTTGTCGGGGTTGTCCTTGATCAACTTCTCCGTCGAGTAGACCAGCTGCTCGCCCTGGTTGCGGGTCTCCGCCGCCTCCCGGCGCCTGCGGTCCTCCTCCGCGTGCTGCTCCGCCTCGCGGACCATGCGGTCGATGTCGTCCTTCGGCAGGGCGGAACCGCCGGTGACGGTCATCTTCTGTTCCTTGCCGGTGCCCAGGTCCTTCGCCGAGACGTGCATGATGCCGTTGGCATCGATGTCGAAGGCGACCTCGATCTGCGGCACGCCACGCGGGGCCGGCGGCAGACCGGTCAGCTCGAACATGCCGAGCTTCTTGTTGTACGCGGCGATCTCACGCTCGCCCTGGTAGACCTGCACGGTCACCGACGGCTGGTTGTCCTCGGCGGTGGTGAAGATCTCCGAACGGCGGGTCGGGATCGTGGTGTTGCGCTCGATCAGCTTGGTCATGATGCCGCCCTTGGTCTCGATACCGAGGGACAGCGGAGTGACGTCGAGCAGCAGGACGTCCTTGACCTCGCCCTTGAGCACACCGGCCTGGAGCGAGGCGCCGACCGCCACCACCTCGTCGGGGTTGACGCCCTTGTGCGGGTCCTTGCCGGTCAGCTCCCGCACCAGATCGGTGACCGCCGGCATCCGCGTCGAACCACCCACCAGGATCACGTGGTTGATGTCGGACACCTTGATCCCGGCATCCTTGACCGCGTTGTGGAACGGCCCCTTGCACCGCTCCAGCAAGTCGGACGTCAGCTGCTGGAACTGGGCGCGCGTGAGCTTCTCGTCCAGGTGCAGCGGACCCTGCGCGGAGGCCGTGATGTAGGGCAGGTTGATCGTGGTCTCCGACGAGCTGGACAGCTCGATCTTGGCCTTCTCCGCCGCCTCGCGCAGTCGCTGAACGGCCATCTTGTCCTTGGACAGGTCGACGCCGTAGCCGTTCTTGAACTGCTTGACCAGGTGGTCCACGATCCGCTGGTCCCAGTCGTCACCTCCCAGGTGCGTGTCGCCGTTGGTGGCTTTCACCTCGATGACGCCCTCGCCCATCTCCAGCAGGGACACGTCGAAGGTGCCGCCGCCCAGGTCGAAGACGAGGACCGTCTGGTCGTTCTCCTTGTCCAGACCGTACGCCAGTGCCGCCGCCGTCGGCTCGTTGATGATCCGCAGGACGTTCAGGCCCGCGATCTCACCGGCTTCCTTCGTCGCCTGCCGCTGCGAGTCGTCGAAGTAGGCCGGTACGGTGACGACGGCGTCGGTGACGTCCTCCGCGAGATACGCCTCGGCGTCCCGCTTCAGTTTCTGCAGCACCCGGGCCGAGATCTCCTGCGCGGTGTACCGCTTGCCATCGATGTCACCGTGATCCGGGAAGCGCCACGCATGGTCCCCCATGTGCCGCTTGACCGAGCGGGCGGTGCGCTCCACGTTGGTCACCGCCTGCCGCTTGGCGACCTCGCCCACCAGAACTTCGCCGTTCTTGGCGAACGCCACGACCGACGGCGTGGTCCGTGCTCCCTCCGTGTTGGTGATGACGGTGGGCTCGCCGCCCTCCAGGACCGAGACCACCGAGTTCGTCGTACCGAGGTCGATACCGACCGGACGCGCCATCTGGAATCTCCCTCCTCGTCCATGCCCTGCCTGCCAGGGCCTCGTTCACCTGTGGGGCTTCCATCGGACCGGTCCCGCGCGCAAGGGCGGTTCGGGGGCTGTGGTGCCGAGTACGACGACGAACCTGCGGGGCGGCCGGGGCGGTGCCGGAGCCTGGGGAGGCTCGACCGGGCTGCGGTGCGTCCGCTCGTACATCTGGTCATAGGCCGCGCGCCGAAGGGGATCGCGCAGCGTCTCGTACGCCGAGCGCAGCTGCCCGAACCGTTCCGCCGTGAGGGCGTCCACCCGGGTGTCGGGGCGCAGCTCCCGCACCTGACGCCGGAAGGCGGAGGTGATCACCTCGACCGTGGCCGAGGGCTCCACCCCCAGCTGCGCGTACAGGTCCGGCATCTCCATCCAGGCCACCTCCTCGACCGCTGTGAGCTGCGACTTCGGACCAACCTGCCTATAAGCCTGAATAAAACTTGAGTGTCCTCTTGTCAAGTCCAGCTGGACGAGGTATAGGGGTGTCGAAGGCACTCCGGGCTCCCGGAGCCCGGACCGGCGAAGTGCCGACGAACCGGTTCCCACCAGGCGAAAGGAGCTGAACGATGGTGCTCATCCGCACGGACCCCTTCCGGGACCTCGACCGGCTCACCCAGCAGGTGTTCGGCACCCTCGCCCGGCCGGCCGCCATGCCGATGGATGCCTACCAGAGCGGGGACGCCTTCATCGTCCACTTCGACCTGCCCGGCGTCGACCCGGACACCATCGATCTCAACGTCGAGCGCAACGTCCTGACCGTGCAGGCGGAGCGACTCGGACCGGACACCAAGCAAGCCGACCTGCTCGTGGCGGAGCGGCCGCACGGCGTCTTCAGCCGTCAGCTCTTCCTGGGCGAGTCGCTCGATCTGGAGAAGATCAGCGCGAAGTACGACGCGGGCGTGCTCACCCTGCACATCCCGGTGATGGAGGAGGTCAGGCCGCGCCGCATCGAGATCAGCCGGGGAGACGGAGAGGCCAGGCAGATCACGAGCTGACCGCCGCGAAGAGATGAGCGGCAGAAAGGAGGGACGAACCGTACAGGTATCCAGGACACGCGGTGAGGCCGCCGCACGTGCTGCAGCGCCGCCCGTGCGGCGGCCCGACGCGGGCATCGAGCGGCGGGAGACGGAGAGGACCATGGCTCTGTTCCTGGCGTCGCACCGGGAGGACGGCTGGGCCGTGATGGAGATCAAGGGGGAACTCGACAGCACGACCGCCACCAGCTGCATGACTTCGTGGCAGACGTGACCGGGCGGCACAGGCACTCCCTCGACCTGATCGCGGACCTGTCCGAGCCGGCCTACACCGATGTCGAGGGAGTGAGCACCCTCATGTCCACGCCACGCTCGCCGCAGCCCTCGCCGCGCCACGAGCCGTCTCCGCCGACCGGACAGGAGGTGCTGGGCAGTGATAACCGAACTTGCCGTCGAGCGTGTTGAGTTCACCTGCGGCATGTGCTGGCACCGCTGGAGCGTCGACTACGACGTCCAACGTTACCGGGACGCCCTCGACGCCGAGTGGGAGTACTTCTACCGGGACAACACGGCCGTCCCGTCCCCCTACACCCCGGCCGGCGCCCCGCCCTGCGAACGCTGCGGCCGGCGCTGGGTCGGCCGCCTCGTGGCGCGGCGCCCCATCCCCTTGTCGGGCGACACGGAAGCTCCTCGCAGCCGCGTCCCGGCCAAGGGAGCCCACCGTCCCGAGCGCCACACCGCACCCTTCCTGCAGGCGACCGGTCACCTCCAACCGGAGCCCGACGAACGAGCGGCTCGTCCGCCGGAGCAGCGACCGTGATCCACACGGCTGTGCAAAGGCTGTGGACCTCCTCGCATGCAGCAGCGGGGCGGGCTGCGGCGGGCACATTCGGTCGCTGCGGCTCCGCGGCCCGCCGATGATCGACGCCGTATGGAGGAGCCGACCGTCATGGAGTGGTTCACCAACGCCGACTACTGGTTGAGCCGCCTGGTTTTCCAGCGGGGCCTCGCCGTGCTCTACGGTGTCGCTTTCGTCAGCTCCGCCCTGCAGTTCAAGGCGCTGATCGGCGAGCGGGGACTGCTGCCGGTTCCGCGGTTCGTGGCGTCCGTGCCCTTCCGCCGGGCACCGAGCATCTTCCAGTGGCACTACTCGGACCCCTTCTTCGCCGTCGTCGCCTGGACCGGCGCGGCCCTGTCCGCCGCTGTCGCGGCGGGTGCGGCGGACCTGGTGCCGCTGTGGGCCGCGATGCCGATGTGGTTCACCCTGTGGGCGCTGTATCTGTCCATCGTCAACGTGGGGCAGACCTGGTACGCCTTCATGTGGGAGATGCTCCTGCTGGAGGCCGGCTTCCTCGCGATCTTCCTCGGCAACGACGAGGTCGCCCCGCCGGTGCTCGTGCTCGGGCTGCTGATCTGGCTGCTGTTCCGGCTGGAGTTCGGCGCGGGACTGATCAAGCTGCGCGGCGACCGCTGCTGGCGTGACCTGACCTGCCTGTACTACCACCACGAGACCCAGCCGATGCCGGGTCCTCTCAGCTGGTTCTTCCACCACCTGCCCCGACCGGTGCACCGGGCAGAGGTCGCGGCCAACCACCTCGCGCAGCTGGGCGCCCCGCTCGCGTTGTTCGCCCCACAGCCCGTGGCCGGCTGGGCGGCGGCCTTCATCGTCGTCACCCAGCTGTGGCTGGTGGCGTCCGGCAACTTCGCCTGGCTGAACTGGCTGGCGATCCTGCTCGCCGTGTCCGCGATCGACGACGTGCGCGCCGCACACCTTTTGCCCCTGCCCAAACAGCCACCGGCCTTCGGCGCGACGCCCGCCTGGTACGCGGGCCTGGTGCTCGCCGTGACCGCCCTGGTCGCCGTCCTCAGCTACTGGCCGGTCCGCAACCTGTTCTCCCGCCGACAGCGGATGAACGTCTCCTTCAACCCGCTGCACCTGGTCAACACCTACGGGGCGTTCGGCAGCGTCAGCCGCGTCCGCTACGAGGTGGTGATCGAGGGTACCGACGAGGCGGACCTCACCGATGAGACGCAGTGGAAGGAGTACGAGTTCAAGGGCAAGCCGGGCGACAGACGGCGGCTGCCGCCGCAGGTGGCGCCGTATCACCTGCGGCTCGACTGGCTGATGTGGTTCGCCGCGCTCTCGCCCGCGTACGCCGCCGAATGGTTCGTGGCCCTCCTCGTCCGCCTTCTGGACAACGACGCCGCCACCCTGCGGCTCCTGCGCCGCAATCCCTTCCCATCGGCCCGCCCCACCTTCCTGCGCGCCCGCCTCTACGCCTACCGCTTCACCACCTGGCCGGAGCTCCGCCGGACCGGCACCTGGTGGCACCGCACCCTGGTGCAGGACTACCTGCCACCCGTGACAAGCGCGGAGACCACCGAGCCCCGCTCACCGGCCACCTCACGGATGCCGCACTGAATTCCACGGAGGGAGGAGCCTACAAAACTGAATGCCAGGGATGTGGCGCGCGCGAACTTGCCCGGCTTGCGTGCGCGCGGTCTCCTTCGCCTCCTCCTTCTGCTGGAGCGGGACCAACAAGTACGGCATGCGGATGGCCGCGGCTTTCGCGCTGTCTCGTGGCCGGGGCGATCGTGTGGTGTCGTGTGTGTTCATCGCCGCGGGTGCCGTCGTCGCGGCCGCCGGCCGGCTGTTGTGGACGGCCACAGCAGAGGACGGTCGTTCTGCGCCGCGTGGCGGATCCGGCGATCCTGGAGATGTGGCAAGCGGGACACCCGGGAGCGGCCACACCACCTCGCACGGTGAACCGCGGACCGACTATTCGGGGGCGATCTACGGCGCGCTCCTGGCCGCGTCCGTGGTGGCGGGGGCCGGAGCGGTCGGCTTGTTTCCCCGCGCCGCCCTTGTGGTCCTTCTCCTCGTGACCGGCATCGTGTTCTGGGCCGCGCACGTCTATGCCCGCCTGGCCGGCGAGCGGATCCACGGGCAGCGCTTGACCTGGGACGAGATACGCCGCACGGCCCGCCGTGAGTGGCCGATGGTCCAGGCTGCCGTACCCCCGGCCATCGCCGTGGTGATCAGCCCTCTGCTGGGGCTGGGTCTCGCCGGGACGGCGTGGTTCGCCCTGGGTGTCGCCCTGGCCGAGCAGGTCGCCTGGGCGACCGTCGCCGCCGCGCGAGCCGGCGCGTCGCGTCGGCAGGCCGTGATCTCCGGGCTGGCGAACCTCTTGTTCGGCCTGATCATTGTCGTCGCCAAGACGGTGGTCCATCACTGACCGCTTGGCCAGAAACTTCCGTCCGAGGCTTTCCTTCCGGGGTAGGTGAACACCTACCCCGGAAGTAGGTTTCGGCCCATGGCGCCTGCAGGTCCCCTCGCAGCAGCATGATCTCCAGGCCGCAGCGCGTGGCCTGGATGACGAGACGGGGGGGGCGGATATGTGGCCGTTTCCGGTGCACGGGGCGGCGCCTTGGCCGGCGGGCGTGCTAGTGACGTTGACCGCGGTCTGCGCTGTGCTGGCCTTCAGGGCGGAGCAGGCGCGGGACCGGTCGGGGCGCATGGTGCGACCGGTTGGGCGGATCGGCTGGCCGGTCGTGGCGGGGCTGGTGGGTACGGCCGCTTACGGCAGTGTGCCGACCCTGCTCTTCGCCCTGCACAACAGCGCCGGATCGGGCGGCTACGTCGTCACCGTGCCGGATCTGGAACCCGGCGGGCTGCTCCCGGCGGCACTGCTGATGGCCGGCCTGCTGGCCACCACGCTGCTCGCCTCGGCGCGCGTGCCCAGGCGGTGGGTACTGCCCGTGGTCGCGGCGGTGACCGGCGAACTGCTGGAATGGACGTACTGGCTCACGCATTCCTTCGCTTCCTACGGCAGGGCACCGCTGAACGTCCTGGTGGGATGTATGACCGTCCCGGTGCTCGCCGCCCTCGCCGGTTCGGCTCTGCTCCGGCCGGCGAACGGCAGGCCGGCGCGTCTGGCCGGAGCCGACGCGCCGAGGTCCGCGCGCTGGGCCCTGCTGCTGCCCGCTGTCGTGGTGATGACCGGTGACCTGCTCGGCCTCGATCTGTGGCAGTCCGCGTCGCCGGGCACCGGGATCGGGCTGGCAGTGGTGGGTTACCTGGTGGGGCTGGCGCTGCTGGCGGCCGTCGTGGCCGGGCTGGTGCGGTGGCCGAGGGCGGCGGCGGACCTGGCGGCCCTGGGGCTGGTGGGGGTCGGGGTGTACGACGTCGCCCAGAGCGGGTTCGGGCAATCCCTGGTGGTGGTGCAGAAGTTCGGCTCCCCGCGCGGGCCGGCGCCGTTGCTCCCCGTTGAGACGGCTCACCATGCGTCGGTCCTCGGCGGGATCCAGGGGGCGGTGCTCCTGGCCCTCGGGCTGTGGCTGCTGCCGCTGACCGTGGTGCCGGACGCCCGGCGGCTGTTGGGACGGGAGCCGGACCCGGCGCTGGCCCGGCGGGTGCGGGAGCTGACCGAGACGCGGGCCGATGCGGTCAGTTCCGCGGCCGCGGAGCTGCGCAGGATCGAGCGGGACCTGCACGACGGCGCACAGGGACGGCTGGTCACCATTGGGATGAACCTCCGGGTCGCGGAGGAGATGATCCACAGCGATCCGCACGAGGCCGCCGCACTCGTCGTGGAGGCCCGCGTCGCCTCGGCGGCGGCACTGGAGGAACTGCGCGGCCTGATCAGGGGGATGCACCCGCCGATGCTGGCCGACCGGGGTCTGGGGGAGGCGGTCCGGGCGCTCGCACTGGACCTGCCCCTGCCGTGCGATACCGAGATCGACCTGCCCGAGCGGCTCGCCGCCCCGCTGGAGTCGGCCTGCTACTTCGCCGTCGCCGAGGTGGTCACCAACGCCGTACGGCACGCCTCGGCGCACGGACTCCAGATCCGCATGGCCCGCACGGACGGGCGCTTGCGCATCGAGGTGGTCGACGACGGGGTGGGCGGCGCGGATCCCGCCCGGGGCACCGGGCTGGCCGGGGTGGAGCGACGGCTGGCGGCCTTCGACGGCATCCTGGCGGTCAGCAGCCCGCCCGGGGGGCCGACGATCGTGGTCATGGAGGTGCCGTGCGCGTAGTCGTCGCGGAGGATCTCTTCCTGCTCCGGGAGGGGCTGGTCAGGCTCCTCAAGGCGCGTGGGTTCGAGATCGTGGCGGCCACCGACAGCGCGCCGGGCCTGCTCGGCGCGCTGCTGGAGTTCCGGCCGGACCTCGCGATCGTGGACATCAGGCTGCCGCCCACCCACACCGACGACGGGCTCCGCGCGGCGCTGTCCGCCCGGGAACGGATACCCGGGCTGCCGATCCTGCTGCTCTCGCAGTACGTCGAGCAGATCTACGCCCAGGAGCTGCTCGCCGACCAGGCCGGAGGGGTCGGTTATCTGCTCAAGGACCGGGTGTTCAGCGACGACCAGTTCGTCGACGTGATCCGTACGGTCGCCGCGGGCGGCACGGTCATGGACCCCGAAGTGGTCACCAAGCTGCTCGGCCGCCGCAGCCGTGGCGAACCCGGGCCGCTCTCCAGGCTCACCGAGCGGGAACGCCAGGTGCTTGAGCTCATGGCCGAGGGACGCTCCAACAGCGCCATCGCGAACCGGCTGTTCATCAGCGAGAAGGCCGTGTCCAAGCACAGCACCGGCATCTTCACCAAGCTGGAGCTCGCCCCCTCCGACGACGACAACCGCCGGGTGCTGGCCGTGCTCGCCTACCTCATGTCCGCGCCGGGGGACGGCCGCATTCCCCCGAGCCACTGAGCTGATCACCACCGAAACGTTGCCGGGCCGGGCCGACGGCCCGAGCGCCGGGCGTAGTCCGGTGCTGCCCAAAAACCCAGTGCTGCCCACAACTCCAGGGAGAGTCCGTGACAACCACGCCGTTCAGGAACCGAGAAGGAATGACGCGCCGCCGCATGCTGGGAGCCGTGCCGGCGGTCGGGGCCGCCGTGCCGATGGGCGTCGCACGCCCGGCGTGGGCGGCTTCGACCGCCCCGGGCCCCGAGCAGCTCACCCTCCGCGAGCTGATGGCCAGCGTCTGGTACCCCGCACACAAGGCCGAGGACCTGCCGCGCGCCCCCTGGATGACCGAGGGCGCGTTGCGGGCGTTCCTGGCGGACGTCGGCTTCCCCCTCGACCCCGCCCGAGAGCCCTGCCCGGGGTGGCCCGAGTGGCCGCCGTGACAAACCCCCACCAGCCCCCTCCGGAGAGGGGGGAGACGGCGGCCGGACTTTCCTAGGCGTCTGCTCGCGGACGGATGATGTCGGTGCCCACCCAGGGCCGGAGAGGCTCGGGTACGACAACGGAGCCGTCGGGCTGCTGGTTCTGTTCCAGGATGGCCGGGAGGAGGCGGCTGGTGGCCAGACCGGAGGCGTTGAGGGTGTGGACGAACTCCGTGTTCTTCCCGCCCTCGGGGCGGTAGCGGATGTTGGCACGGCGAGCCTGGTAGTCGCCCGCCCAGGACGCGGAGGAGACCTCCTTGTACGTGCCGATGCTCGGGATCCAGACTTCGACGTCGTACGTCATCTTCATGCTGGCGCTGGCGTCCCGCGCCGCGAGCAGCGACGTCTGGTAGTGGAGACCGAGCTTGCGCACCAGGTCCTCCGTGCGCTGCACCAGCTCGTCGAGCGCGGCGGGTCCGCCCTCGGGAGTGACGAACTGGAACATCTCGACCTTGTTGAACTGGTGGCCGCGGATCGTTCCGCGTTCCTGTGTTCCGTGGCTGCCGGATTCCCGTCGGTAACAGGGCGTGTAGGCGAACGCCTTGATGGGCAGCCGGTCGTTCGGGATGATCTCGTCCCGGTACACGTTCACGATGGCCGTCTCGGAGGTGGGCAGCAGGAACGAGCCGCGTTCCCCGTCCTCCGTCCGAAGGTGGAAGACGTCGTCGTAGAACTTCGGGAACTGGCCCGCCGCGTAGCCCGCTTCCTCCGTCAGCAGGTGCGGGGGAAGCATGAACTCGTAGCCCGCGGCGAAGTGTTCACGGCAGAAGAAGTCGATGAGGGCCCATTCCAGGGCCGCGCCCAGTCCGGTGTACAGCCAGTGGCCGCTGCCGCCCAGCTTGGCGCCGCGCGCGTAGTCGACCAGTCCCAACCGGGTGCTCAGCTCGACGTGGTCCAGTGCCCCCGGGCCGAGGTCGGGCTGCTCGCCCCAGGTGCGTACGACCTGGTTGGCCTCCTTGCCACCGGCCGGCGTCTGCTCGGCCGGCAGATTCGGAAGCTCCGCCATCAGGTCATGCAGACGGCTCTCGGTCTCCGTCAGCTCGGTCTCGATGGCCGCGATGCGGTCGCCCAGCTTGGAGGCCGCTCGCTCCAGCGCCGCCGTCTCCTGGCCTCGTGCGCGCAGCGAACCGATCTCCTTGGACTGCCGCTTGCGCTCGGCGCGTGCGTCCGCCGCGGCCGCCACGAGCCGGCGCCGGTGTTGGTCGGCCTCCAGCACCGGCTCCAGGTCCACCTTGTCCATGCGTTTCAGGAGCGCTTCCCGTACGGCCTCCGGGTCCTTCCTGATCAGACCGATGTCGAGCATATTGCTTGAGCCTCCTGAACGCTTTCTCGCATGGGGGATTTCGAAGTCCGCACCGGGACGGAGTCCCGGACGGCTGTCACCAGTTCATGATGCGGCCTCGGTGGCGGCAGGCCTCTCGGTTTCCGCTGTCGAGGGGGCCTGCCCGCCACTCACCTTGGCGACCAGCATCGAGGTCATCGGCAGCAGGGCCAGGACGACAAGGCCGACGCACAGCCATCCCGCACCGCCGAAGGGAATCAGCAGGGAGCCGACGACCACGGGTCCGACGATCATCTGTGCCGACACCCCCAGCCCGTAGACCCCCTGGTATGTGCCCTGCCGCTCGGCGGGCGGATAGGTGAACAGTACCTTCCAGCCGGCGGCTGAGTTCCACATCTCCGCCAGCGTAACCAGGACCGCGGCGACGACGATCGGCACGGCCGCCGCGGTACCGCGAAGGCCGGCACCGGCCGCCATCGTCAGTCCGGCCGCCCCGAGCGCGACGACCGCGCGGCGCATGAACCGTGCGGCGGCCGCGGGCTCGTCGGAACCGCGGCCGACGCGTACCTGGAGCAGCACGACCATCGCCGTATTGATCAGGAACACGCCGGCGGCCAGTCCGGGTGGCGCGTCGGCCACGCTGACGATCCACAGGGGAAAACCGACGTAGAAGATGCTCTCGCTCAACATGAGCACCGCGCTGAGGCCGACGAACCGCAGGAAAGGCAGGTCGGCGAGGGCCGCCTGCACGGCTCCGTGTTTCGATCCGGAGACCGAGGCGTCGGGCCGAGGGTCGGGGAGCCGCCGGACGAGCGCCCAACCGCCCACGTAGGAGAGCACGTTGCACGCCGTCAGCGCGATGAATCCGGCCTCTCCGCCCCATTCCAGGACGATGCCCGCGAGCGCGGTGCCCGCCGCGAAGCCGAGATTGAACAGAGCGCGTTGCACTGCCTGCAGCCGCACCCGGGAGCCGGCGTCGAGGACGTGGTAGCTCAGCGCGGAGCGGGACGGGTTGACCCCCGACTGGGCCATGGTGATCACACCGATCGCCAGGAGGAAGCCCCAGAACCCCCGGACCAGCGGCAGGAGACCGAAGGCGATGGCCAGCACCGTGTTGAGCACGAGCAGCAGCCGCCGGGGTCCGACGCGGTCCGAGAGATGGCCCAGCCACACCCCGGAGAACAGCGCCGCCGTACCGGCCAGGGACAGCCCGATGCCGACCTGCCCTGCGGGCACCGCGAGCCGCTCGACGTAGATGCTCACGCTCGCGGTGAGAAACGCGCCGGACCCGAGCGCGTCCAGGGCGGAGACGACCGCCAGTTGTCTCGCCGGTCCCTGCGGAACGCTGCGGGCCAGGCCGGAGATCCGGGATCCGGCGCCGGCGTCGATGCTCATGAACCACCCTCCTCAACTCGTGGGAGCCCGTCCGGCTCATGGGACGGACGGACGTCGATCGGCCGCTTGGCCAGGAACACCTCTCCGGCCGCCACGGCCGTCATCACCAGCGCGTACAGGCCCGGCGGGCCGTCGCCGACCCGCAGGTCCCAGTCCCGGCCGGGCCCCTCGCCCCCGGTGCGGTGCGGGGGCGGCGAGGGAGAGGCCGCCACGTCGAGCCCCCAGGGCACACGGACGATCCCGAACCGCACGGCGTCAAGACGCGGAGCGGAGTCGGGGGCGATCCGGTACGAGGCCGTTCCACCCGCACGTACGTCGAACGGCCCGTCCACCACAAGGGGGTCATGACCCGACGGGCCCTCGTACAGGACGTCACAGCCCCAGCACACCAGCCGGTCCCGGTCGCGGCTCAGCGCGGGCAGCCGGTGCGTGCGCCGCTCCACGGGACAGGCGCAGTAGGGGCAGGTACCGCCCGGTGTACCGGCCGTGGGCGGCGCGGGCCACTCGGTGTCGCCGAACGCCTCGTCGAGGCCGCCGGTACGGATCGCGAACTCCAGGCAGACATCCGCGAGTTGTTCCTGGACCGCGCGCCATGCGGCCCTCTCCCGGTGCAGCCAGGCCCGTCGTGACTCCCGCTCACCGCCGTACGCCACCGCCGCAGGAAAGCCCGACCGCAGCCGGGCGATCCCGTGGAGCCGGACGTCCAGGTCGGCGACGAGCTGTTCGGCGACGACACGGTGTGTGTCGTCTCGGGGTCTCACCACGAACGGCGCGGCGCCTCACCGCCGATCTCATGCAGCAGCTCAACGCGCGCAGCCGCTTCGAAGCCGGGGTGCACGCTGTCCGGCGCGGCTGGCTCCCCCTGCACTCATGACCTGCCTCGGAAACTCATCAGAGGCTGTCGTTGCACAGCGGGAGCCTTCTGCCGCTGGGGGACGAGGAGGTCTGCGGTGGCGATCAGCAGGGCGGCGCAGGTGAGGGCGGCGGCGGCGTAGAGGCTGTGGCTGGTGGCGTGGGGGAAGTCGCCGCGGGTCGTGGCCAGCCGGTTGTAGAAGAGGGTCGCGGCGACGGCGGTGCCCAGGGAGGTGCCGATGCGCTGGCCGGTCTGCAGCACGGCGGCGGCCGTACCGCTGCGGGCGGGGGGCACGTCGGCGAGGGCGAGCGTCTGGTTGGGGCCGATGACCAGGCCGCTGCCCAGGCCGGCGAGGAGCAGGGGGCCGAGGACGTAGAGCCAGATGTCGCCGTGCGGGTGGTGGCCGACGACGGCGGCGGTGCCGCCGAGCCCGAGCGCTACGGCGGTGATCCCGGCGATCACCATGGGCCGGCCGAAGCGGAACACGGCCCGCCCGCCCAGGGTGGAGGTGAGCGCGGAGCCGAGGGCGAAGGGCAGCCCGGTCGCGCCGGCCTGCAGGGCCGAGTAGCCGTGGCCCTGCTGGAGGTAGAGCGTCAGGACGAGCAGGAGGCCGGTGTAGCCGGCGAAGTACACCGTGCCGACGGTGCCGCCGGCGCTGAAGGAGCGGGCGCGCAGCAGCGAGAGGTCGACCAGCGGATCGCGGCCCGTGCGTCGCCACGCCGTCTCCCACGCGACGAAGCCGACGAGCAGCCCCGCCGCGAGGCCGAACAGCCACCAGCGCACCGACGCGGCCCGCTGCTCCTGCTCGATCATCGGCAGCAGGACCGCGGCGACGGCTCCGCCCAGCAGCACGACGCCCACCAGGTCCAGCCCCCGGCCGGTGCGCCGCGGTGCCGTCCTCGGCAGGCAGACCACGCCCAGGACCAGGGCCAGCAGGCCGATGGGCAGATTGACCAGGAACACCCAGCGCCAGCCGCTGTGCACCCCGGCCGCCTGGATCAGCAGGCCGCCGGCGAGCGGGCCGACGGCCGTGGAGATCGCGATCGAGGCGCCGTACAGGCCGAAGGCGCGGCCCCGCTCCGGGCCCCGGAAGAGCTGCTGGATCATGCCGATGACCTGCGGGTTGAGCAGTCCGCCGGCCACGCCCTGCAGCAGGCGCGCGACGACCAGCCAGGTGGGGTTCGGCGAGAGGGCGCACAGTGCGCTCACCGCGG
This sequence comes from Streptomyces camelliae, assembly GCF_027625935.1. Classification (NCBI taxonomy): domain Bacteria; kingdom Bacillati; phylum Actinomycetota; class Actinomycetes; order Kitasatosporales; family Streptomycetaceae; genus Streptomyces; species Streptomyces camelliae. The sequence goes on along the minus strand of NZ_CP115300.1, from coordinate 4,137,617 downwards.
TGAAGAAGGCCAGTCCGCCCAGGAACATGGGCTTGCGCCCCAGGACGTCCCCGAGCTTTCCCGCCGGCACCAGCGCGAGACCGAAGGTGAGGGTGTATCCGGAGATCACCCAGGACACGTCCGCCGGGGAGGCGCCGAGGCCTCGCTGCATGGAGGGCAGGGCGACGTTGACGATGCTGACGTCGAGCAGGGTCATGAACCCGGCGATCAGACAGACCGCCAGGGCCCGCCACCGGCGCGGGTCGGGAGCCCCGGGGTCGTCCGCGGGGGAGTGCTGACTGCTGCGTTCTTCCATGTTTACACCGTACACGCCGTCGCTTACGCCGTAAATTCAAGCTAACGTTGTACGCATGGATGCCCCCGACCGAGCCGATACCTCGATGTCCGTCTGGGAGCGGATGGCCCAGCCCCCGCCGGCCCCCCGCCCGGTGCTGACGCACGCGCGGATAGTGGCGGCCGCCCTGCGGGTCGCGGACGCCGACGGCCTCGACGCCGTCTCCATGCGGCGCCTGGCGACGGAGCTGGGTGTCTCCGCGATGACCTGCTACCGGTACGTCTCCGGCAAGGACGACATCATCGAGCTGATGCTCGACCGGGTCCGGGCGGAGATGCTGCTGGAGCAGCCGAGCGCGTACTGGCGGGAGGTGCTGCGGGCCTCGGCGCTGCGCTTCCGCCAGGTGGTGCTGCGGCATCCGTGGATGACGGAGGTGCCCGGCCGTATCCTGTTCGCCCCCACGCCGGCCCATCTCGCCCTCATGGAGCAGCAGTTCACCGCGCTGGACGGCCTCGGCCTGTCCGGGGAGCAGATGGCCGACATCACCCGGGCCGTCACGGCGTACACCCGGGCCAGCACCCACGACGAGATCGCCCGCGAGCGGCTGCGCGCCCCGGAGGGCTGGAGCAGCGGCCAGGAAGCCCGCAAGGCGAACCTGGCCCGCCTGTCGTTCCTGCTGGAGGGCGGCGACTACCCGGTCTACCAGCGTTACGTCCGCGAGGCCTCGCCCCGCGACGACGACAACGCCCGCTTCGAGTTCGGCCTGGACTGTCTCCTGGACGGCATGGCCGCCCGCCTGAACCTGCCCCAGTCACCGACCGGTTGAGGTCCCCGGCAGTATCCGCGCCGGGCGTTCCGGTGCGGTCGGGCGCGGCTGCCACTCGCGTGGGTAGCCGAGCGAGACCTCGTGGTGGGGGATGCCGTCGACCTGGAGCACACCGGGGATGTGCAGATGGCCGTGGACGACCGCCGCCGCCCGGAAGCGGCGGGGCCAGTCGGCGGTCGCCTCGGTTCCGCACCACGGAGCGAACTCCGGCCGGCGCAGCGCCTGGACGGGTGCGCGTACCAGGGGGAAGTGGTTGACGAGCACGGTAGGAAGCGCCTCGTCCACGCGTTCCAGGCGCGCCCGGGTGGTCCCGAGGCGCGCCCGGCACCACGCCGAGCGGCTCGGGTGGGGCTCCGGGTGCAGCAGGAACTCGTCCGCGCAGACCACCCATGCCTCCTCCGCGAGGGCCAGCGCCTCCTGCCTGTCCCGGGCGCCGGCGGGCAGGAAGCTGTAGTCGTACAGGACGAACAGCGGGGCGACGACGACCGGGCCGGCGGCGCTCTCCCAGACGGGGTACTCGTCCTCGGGGGTGAGCACGCCGAGCCCCCGGCACAGGTCCACGAGGTAGCCGTAGCGCGCCTCGCCGCGCAGCTGCACCGGATCGTCGGACGGCGTCCACAGTTCGTGGTTGCCCGGTGTCCAGACGACCTTCTCGAAGCGGCCGGCGAGCAGGGCGAGCGCCCAGGCGATGTCCTCGATCCGCTCGCCGACGTCCCCGGCGACCAGCAGCCAGTCGCCGGGGGAGTCGGGCGTCAGCTTCTCCAGGATCCTCCGGTTCTCCCGGTGCCCGATGTGCAGATCGCTGACGGCCAGGAGGTGCGGTCGGCTCATCGGTGCCCGGGGCCCGCGAACCGCGTGGGACGGAAGGCCGCCAGCTCCGGCGCCTCCCGCCCGTCGAGGAGTTCGCCCGTGACGAGCCAGGCGAGGTACGGGGCGAGCGTGACCCCGCTGTGGGTGACCAGCGCGTAGAGCCCCGGCAGCGGCTCGGTGAAGCCCGCCACGGTGAGCCCGTCCGCCGGCAGCGGCCGGACACCCACCCGCACCCGCTCGACCGGGACGTCCGCGAAGGCCGGGAAGACCTTGCGGGCGCGGTCGATGAGCATCGGGCCGAGACCGAAGATGCCGTGGTCGGTCCGTGGCACGCGGGAGCCCGCGCCGTCGCCGCCGAGGACCACGCGCCCGCCGGGGGCGGGCCGCAGGCCCATGTCCGGCGTGTGCAGGATCCGGCGCAGCGGCACGCGCAGCGCGGCCGTGTCGGCGAGGCCGCCCACCGCGGTGTACCGCTCGTCACCGGGTGCGCGCAGCCGCCGGTCGCCCTCCTCGACCAGGGGGACGGTGACGCCGGAATCCGCCAGCAGCCGCCCGGTGGCCGCGCCCGCGGCGCACACGACCTGGTCGGCCAGGATCTCCTCGCCGTCCGCGAGGACGACCTTGGTGCGCGCACCGGACTGTTCGAAGCGCGCCACCGGGCAGTGCGCGCGGACCTCGGCGCCGACCGCCACGGCGTCGTCGAGCAGGTCGGCGACCATGCGCTCGGTGTCGACCCAGCCCTCGTCCGGGAACCAGGCCGCGTCCAGCACCCGGTCGGGGTCGATGACCGGGTCGAGCCCGGCGGCCTGCCGGCCCGTGATCCGCTCGGCCCGGTAGCCGCGCTCGGTGAGGTCGGCGACGACGGCGTCGAGGGCGGCGGAGGAGGCCGCATCGGTGGCGATCTCCACGTTCCCCACCGGGTGGAACCAGCGGCGGCCGGCGGCGGTCTCCGCCAGGCGGTGGTACTCGGCGAGGCCCTCGGCGTTGAGCCGGAAGTACGCCTCGGGCTTCTTCTTCTGGGCGTTGGCCCAGGCGAACGTCGAGGCGCTGGCTCCCGTGCCGGGCGCCGCCGCGTCGAGCAGGGTCACGGGGACCGCTCGCACGGCCAGCGCGTGCGCCACGCTCGCGCCGAGCAGTCCGCCGCCGACGATCACCACGCGGGGTGTGTTCATACCGGAGCACCTTCCTCGGTCCAGGTCTTGGTGGACATGGGCATCTGGGCGACCGGGCGGTCCCCGCCGGTCAGATTGACCAGCGCGACCGAGTCCCGGGTCAGGGCACCCGTCTCGGCGGCCCGCAGCACGCCGGCGAGTGCCGTGGCGCTGGCAAAGCAGACACGGACGCCGGCCGTGTCGACGAGCATCTGTCGCGCCCGCCGGATCCGGTCCTCCTCGGCGGCGAGGATCCGCCCGCCGCTCTGCAGACACAGATCCCTGATGTACGGGTAGGTGCCGGTCGGGTCGCCGCGCAGGATCGCGTAGGCCAGGCCCGTCGGGTTCCTGATCACATGGTGCGGGGCGATCCGTTCGGCGCCCTCGCCGAACGCGTGCGCCATGGGGGCGCAGCTCGCCTGCTGTACGGCCATGAAGGCGGGCACCTTGCTCAGGCGCCCCAACTCCCGGTATTCCACGGCCCCCTTGAAGGCGCCGAGCAGGCCCATGCCACTGCTGACGGCCTGGAAGACGAAGTCCGGCTCGACCGGCATCTGGTCGAACGCCTCCAGATAGGCGAGCTTCAGCCCTTCCCGGCGGGCCAGGTTGAAGAAGCCGCCTTCCCAGAACAGTCCGCTCTCCCGTGCGAACCGCTGGGCGACCTTGCCGGCCGTGACGAACTCGCCGTCCACGACGTGCGTGGTCACGTTCGGGTGGTCCGGGTAGTTGAGCCGATTGACGAACTCGCGGCCGACGAAGATGTGCAGGGTGAAGCCGGGGAACAGCCCGGCCGCCCGTGCGTAGGCGGTGGAGGTGTTGCCGGTGGAGGACAGCACGAGTTCACGGACGCCCAGTTCGGCGAAGCGGGACAGGCACAGGGAGGCCACCCGGTCCTTGGTCGACCGGGTCGGGTTGACCGACTCGTCCTTGAAGAACAGCCGTCCGATCCCGAGCGCGGCGGCGAGTTCCGGCACCTCGAAGCAGGGGGTGTTGCCCTCCCCGCCCCAGCGGGCCGACGCCCGGTCGCGCAGCGGCAGCAGGGAGAAGTAGTGCTGGAGCGGGTCCGGTCCCTGACGGGACTGGGGTACGGCCGCCTGGTCCAGGTCGTAGAACGCGTCCAGGGCGCCGGCACAGGCGGTGCAGCGGGTGCGCGGTGATTCGGGGTGCTCCTTGCCGCACAGCAGGCAGAAGTAGCGGACCAGCTTGTCCGGTCCGGTCGCCGAGCCGCGTATCTTGCGGATCAAGCTCTCGTAGTTTCCGGTGATGGCTGACAATGGCCTCATCCTTCGGTGACGTGAGGAGAGCGGAGGGCGCCGGCGCGGTCACTCGGCCGAGAGCGGCTCGCCGTCCGCGGAGCCGGCGCGCAGACCGCGCTCGCGTACGAGGCGGCGGTCCACCTTGCCGCTTTCGTTGACCGGGAACTCCCGCCAGCGCACGAAGCGGACCGGTGCGTGCGTCGGTGTCATCACCCGTGCCACGTGCTCCCGGAGGGCCTCGTGGCCGGGCGGGCTGTCGGGCCGCAGGACCACGGCGGCGTGCAGTTCCTCGATCAGATCGGACCGCCGGTGGGCGTACACATGGGCGTCGATCACGCCCCGGTGCCCGACCAGCACCTTCTCCACCTCGCTGGGGTGGACCTTCGTGTCGTGGACCTTGACGACGTCGTTCATCCGGCCGCTCAGCCGCAGGTAGCCGTCCTCGCCCAGGCTGCCGTAGTCCCCGGTGTGCACCCAGCCCTCGCGCAGCACCCGGGCGGTCAGTTCGGGGTCGCCGGCGTAGCCCTCCATGGCGAGCGGGCTGCGGACGACCACCTCGCCGGTCTCCCCGCGGGGCAGTTCCCGGCCGGTGGCGGGGTCCTGGACGACGACCTCCAGGCCGGGCCTCGGCCGCCCCACGGTGGACAGCAGCTCGGGTACGTCGTGGTCGGCCGCGGTGAGCATGGCGATCTGGCCGGTCTCGGTGGTGCCGTAGGAGTGGTGGAGCACTCCGGGGAACACCTTGACGGCCTCGCGCACCCGCTCCGGGGAGGCGGGGCAGCCCACGTACAGCAGGCGGCGCAGCGAGGACAGGTCGGCCCGGTGCACATCGGGGTGGTTGACGAGTTCGTAGAACTGCGGAACGCCCATCAGGGTGTCGGTGACGCGGTACCGCTCGATGTCCGCGAGGAGGGTGCGCGGGTCGAAGCCGGTGCGCAGCACCACGCTGCCGCCGGCGGCGACGGCCGTGTCCACCAGCAGGCCGCCGGTGTGCGTGACGGCGCTCATCGCCAGGAAGACCTTGGGAGTCACCGTGGCGGTCTCCTTCAGCACGACCGTGTTCCAGGCCGCGAAGGGCTTGATCACGCCCTTCGGCCGGCCGGTGCTGCCACTGGTGTAGATCACCAGGGCGCGTGCGGGAACGCGCGGGGAGAAGCCCTTGGGCGGGCCGTCGACCGGGTGGTCGCCGGCGCTCACCGGTCCGTGGACGGGCGCGCCGAGCCGGCACATGCCGACGCCGTCGGGCAGCAGGGCACGGATCCGCTCGGCCTCCTCGCGCTGTGCCGCGTCGTGGACGAGGACGCGTGCCCCGCACTCGCCGGCCATCCGGGCGCGGGTCTCGGTGTCCAGCCGGTGCGTGGTGGTTCCGTGGTTGGCCCCGGACACGGCGACGAGGGTCGCGCCCATGAGGTGCACGGCGTACCGGGTCGCCAGCAGCCACGGGCTGTTCACCTCCGTCAGGACCGCCACGGCGGAGCCCTCGCGGACGCCGAGTTCGGCCAGCGCGCCGACGACGCGCAGCACCGCCGCCCGCAGTTCGGAGCTGGAGATGACGTTCTCGCCCCAGTGGACGACGGGGCGTTCGCTCAGGGCGAGCCGGTCGAGGACGCGGACGGCGTAGTGCGCTGGTTCCGTGCTCCCGCCGGCCGTGCTCGCGGTGCTTGTCATGGTGTGGCTACCGTTCCTCGGCTGGTTGGGGTGGGGGTCGGGGCGGGATGCCGGGCAGGCGGACGTCCGGGGAGGTAGACGCCCTGTCCGGTGAGGGCGGCCGCCGGGGCGCCGGTCAGGAGGGCGGCCTGGTCGGCGAGGTGCTCCGGGTAGCTCCCGGGGTCCGCCGGGGGTGCCGTACCGACCGGTGGGCGGGTGCCGGGGCGCAGTGCGGCCGGTGCGACGAAGTGGACGCTGATGCCGAAGGGCGCCAGCTCCGGTGCCACGGACGCGGTGAACCCGGCCAGTCCGGCCACCAGCGTCCGGCCGGTGTCCCCGGCCGTCCGCTCGGTGCGCGGGGCACGGGCGACGTTGACGATCCGGCCCCCGCCGCCGCGCAGCATCTCCCCGGCGGCGGCCCGGTTGGTGACGAAGAGGGTGCGCAGGGCCCGCCGTACCGGGGCGTATCGCGCCACGCCGGCGGTGACGTCGGCCCCCTGGCTCTCGTCCTCCTCGTCGGGGCCGGTGCCGACGCAGGTCAGCAGCATGTCGGGCCTGCCGAGATCGGAGCGGATCCGGGCGAGCGCGGCGGAGAAGGCCCCGGTGTCGGCCGGGTCCGCCTCGATCGCGGTGCACCGCCGGCCGACGGCGGTGATCCGCCGCAGCGTCTCGTCGGCGGACGCGGGGCCGGGGTCCACGAGCGCGATGTCCAGCCCGCTCTCGGCGAGCCGGACGGCGGCGGCCAGTCCCGTGCCCTCGGCCGTGCCCACGAGTACGGCGACGGGGTTCATGGCTGTCCCCCGTCGACGTACAGGGTCTGGCCGGTGAGGAAGCCGGTGTCCGGGCCGGTGAGGAAGGCGACCACTCGGGCGATGTCCTCGACGGTGCCGACCCGGCCGAGTGCGGACTGTGCGGCGGCCCGCTCCAGGAACTCCTCGCGGCCGGCCCCGAGCCGGGTGGCCAGGGCGTCGACCATCGGGGTGGCGACGAAGCCCGGGGCGACGGCGTTGACGGTGATCCCGTGCGGGCCGAGCTCGGCCGCCAGGTCGCGGGTGAACCCGGTGACCGCGGCTTTCGCCGCCGCGTAGTTGGCCTGGCCGGGGTTTCCGTCGGCCGCGACGGACGCGAAGTTGACGATGTGTCCGCCGCGCCGGCGCCGCATCTGCCCGGCCGCGGCCAGGCACCACAGCACGGTTCCGCCGAGATTGACGTCCAGGGCCGTGTCCCACTCGTCGTCGTCCATGGTCAGCAGGAGCCGGTCCCGGGTGACGCCGGCGCAGTTGACGAGGACGTCCAGGCCGCCGAAGGCGCGGACGACCTCCGCCACGGCCGCGGTGACCTGGTCGGCGGCGGCCACGTCGCAGCCCAGGCCGAGGGCCGTACCGCCGGCGGCCCGCAGCGCCGCGACGGTCTCGGCGGTGTCGTCCTCGGTCCGGTCCACCACGGCCACCGAGGTCCCCGCCGCGGCGAGGCGGGCCGCGACGGCGGCCCCTATCCCGCGGCCCCCGCCCGTGACGACGGCGACGCTTGCGTCCGTGACGACGACGACGCCGCCGTCCGGCTGTGCTGTGCGGGGTGCGGTCATCGTGCGGTGCCCGGCTCCGCCTGGGCCGCCACGTACCGTAGGCACTCGTCCCGGCCGTCCGGCCCGGCGACGGTGCGTCGGCCGCCGGGGACGTCGATGCCGGACGGCCACAGCGAGTGCTGGCCGATGTCGTTGCGCGGCACGAGACAGCCGCGCCCCTCGTCCTCGAACGCGCTCATGGATTGGGTGTCCCTCCTGGCGTGCGGTGATGGGATGGGGTGGAGCGGGGAGTGGTGGGGGATGCGCGCGGGGCGCTCAGGCGGTCAGGCGCACCGGCAGCGAACTCATGCCGTGCAGGATGCTGGAGTAGATCCACTTCTCCTCGCCGATCTGCTCCAGGTCGGTGACCAGCCGGCGCAGCCCGTCGAGTACGGCGTAGACCTCCATGCGCCCGAGGTGGTGGCCCAGGCAGTAGTGCGTGCCGTAGGCGAAGGTGAAGTGCTTGTTGGGGGTGCGGGCGAGGTCGAACCGGTCCGGCTGGTCGAAGACCGTCTCGTCGCGGTTGGCGGAGTAGATCCACACGCTCACGACGTCGCCGGCCTTGATCTGTTCACCGCCCACGACGACGTCGCCGGTGGCCGTGCGGCCGCCGTGCAGGGACGGGACCGTCCACCGCAGCACCTCCTCGGTCGCGGTGTCGAGGTCGACGTCGCCGTTCTTGAGCGCGCGCCACTGGTCCGGGTGCTCGATCAGCGCGAGGATCGCGCCGGTGATCGCGTGCCGTCCGGTCTCGTCACCGCCGATCATCAGGCCGTAGCAGTTCGCCATGAGTTCAACGGAGTTGAGCGGCTGGTCGTCGATCCGGCAGTTGGCCAGCAGGCTGACCATGTCGTCGTTGGCGCTGCCCTTGCGCTCCCGGCAGAGCTTGCTGAAGTAGAGCAGGATCTCGTTCTTCGCGACCCAGTTGTCCTCCGGCGGCGCGTCGGCGTAGTCGGAGCTCCAGGCGTGCGCGGTCTGGCTCAGCAGGAACGTGCGGTCGGCCTCGGGGATTTCCAGCAGGTCGCAGATGGCGCCGAGCGGGACGTTCGCCGAGATGTCGTGGGCGGCGTCGCACTCGCCCTTGTCCAGGGCGGCCAGCAGCAGCCGGTCCACGCTCTGCTGCAGCGAGTGCGCGATGAGGTTCAACGTCCGCTTCGAGAAACCCTTGTTCAGCACGTTGCGGATCTGGTGGTGCCGGACGCCGTCGGTGACCGCCAGCATGGTGCCTGAGGCGGAGTCACCGCCGGTGAGCAGCGTCGCCAGCGCGTTGCCGTTCTCGGTCGTGAAGTGCGCCTTGTCCTGGTAGACCTTGTTGACGTCGGCGTAGCGGCTGATCACCCAGAATCCGGGGCGGTCCGCCCGGGGCGGGTGCCAGTAGACGGGCCGGTGGGTACGCAGATGGCGCCACACCTCGTCCAGTTCGTTCTCGGCGTACAGCCGCGGTGAGGCGAGGTCGATGCTGTCGATGTCCTCGGGTCGGACCATGGGTCGGCTGGTCATCCGTCACTCCTTGGCCGCCGCGACCGCGGCGAGGGCTTCGATGGTGGGGTTCTCGATGACGTCGCGCGGGGATATCTCCAGGCCGCTCTCCTGGGCCCGCTGGATGAAGGCGATGGCGAGGATGCTGGTGCCGCCGAGTTCGAAGAAGTTGCTCTCGACGCCGATCTCGGCGTCCGTGAACAGCTCGCTGAAGATCTCGCAGAGCGCCTTCTCGGCCGGTGTGCTCGGCTGCCGTGCCTCGGGCCGCACGGTGAGGCCCGGCGCCGGGAGGGCCGCGCGGTCGACCTTGCCGTTGGGGCTGAGCGGCAGGGCGCCGAGCATCGCGTAGACGGCCGGGACCATGAAGTCGGGCAGGGAGCGCAGCATGTGCTCGCGCAGTTCGGCGGGCGTGGGCGCGGTGCCGTCGGCCGGTACGACGTAGGCCACCAGCTGCGGGCTCGTCCCGTGGTCGGTGCGCAGCGCGGCCACCGCCTGCGCCACCTTCGGGTGCCGGCCGAGTACGGCCTCCACCTCGCCGAGTTCGATCCGGAACCCGCGGAGCTTGACCTGGTCGTCGGCCCGGCCGTGGAAGCGGATCCGGCCGTCGGCGTGCCACGAGGCCAGGTCACCGGTGCGGAACATGCGCTCGCCGGCCGTGCCGAACGGATTGGCCACGAAGCGCTCCGCGGTGGTCCCGGGACGGCCGAGGTAGCCGCGGGCGAGTCCGGGGCCGGCGATGAAGAGTTCGCCCGTCTCACCGGGCGGCACCGGGCGGAGTCCGTCGTCCAGGATGTGCACCGACACTCCCGGCAGCGGACGGCCGATCGTCACCTCGTCGCCGGCGACGAGCGGCTCGGTCATCGTGGCGCAGACGGTGGCCTCCGTCGGTCCGTACGCGTTGAGCAGCAGGACATGGGGTGCCCAGCGCTCGACGAGGGCCGGCGGGCACGCCTCGCCCGCGACGACGAGGGTGCGCAGGTCGGGGACCCGCTCGGGAAGGATCGTCAGGGCGGCGGTGGGCGGCAGCACGACATGGCTGATCCGGTGCTCGCGCAGGACCGCTTCGAGGGTGTCCGCCGCCAGCGTCCCGGCCGGCGGCACGACCAGCGCCGCTCCGCTGGTGAAGGCCGACAGCAGCTCGGTCAGGAAGGCGTCGAAGCTCGGCGAGGCGAACTGCAGTACGCGGCTGTCCGCTGTCACCCGCATCCCCGAGACCTTGGCGGCGGCCAGTCCGGCGAGCCCGGTGTGGGTGACGGCGACGCCCTTGGGGCGGCCGGTGGAGCCCGAGGTGTAGATGACATAGGCGAGGTGCGCCGGGGACAGCGGGCCCGCTCGCTCGTCGTCGGTCAGGTCCGTGTCCGGCACCGACTCCAGCGCCGAGAGGTGCTCAGGGGCGTCGAGTACCAGCCGCGGGACCGGGAGCTCCGGCGGCAGGCCCGCCTGCGCGGCCTGGGTCGTGCACAGCAGCACCGGCGCCGCGTCCTCGACGATGAAGGACACGCGCTCCGCCGGATAGGTGGTGTCGACGGGCAGGAAGGCGGCGCCCGCCTTGGCCGCGGCGAGTACGCCGATCACCATCTGCGGGGAGCGGGGGAGGGCCAGCCCCACCAGCCGCTCGGGCCCCGCGCCTCGCGCGACGAGTACGCGGGCCAGCCGGTTCGCCCGGTCGTTCACCTCCTGGTACGAGAGGGATTCGCTCTCGGAGATGATCGCGATGTGGCGCGGGAACTCCCGTGCTGTTCGCTCCCAGAGTTCCGCAAGCGTTCGCAGCGTCAATTCGACAACCTCCAAAAAAATACGACGTAATCGCATGGGCCGTCACCGGATGAGCTACCTGACGAGCCATTTCGGCGCGGGGCAGCACAAGGCGACACGCGGCGGTCAGGATTTCGCCCGCATGGTTGTGTCCCGCATGGCGCCGAGTCGTCCGGGCGCGCGTGCGAGTCATGGCGGGTACTGGTGAACAGCCCGTTGTCAATGAGGGTTAATGAAGAATGGGCAGGATGGGACAGCGGTGCGACAACGTGCTGCGATGCGAAACGATCAGCGTCAAGGACGCCTACGAGCAGGGTCTTCCGGCCGACTGCGTGAGCAGCCTGCTCCGCCCTGGTCTTCTGTGTGACATTCCCCCGTCACCCCGAACCAGTCAAAGTTGGTGCGTCCTCGATCCCTGGGACCACCATTTAGTTTCATGGGACCCGAACTTTATTTCATGTTCGTATCCCGAGTGTCAAGGGTGATCCGCACGCACCGGGGACGGATCGCGTTCTCGCAGGTCGGGTCGCTGTACATTCACCGCAGGCCGGTCAAAACGGAACCATTCGATCCGGTGTGCGGCGGTCGTGTTTTTCTTTGCTTTGGGTTTCTGTACGCGGTGATCGCGGAGTGGTTCGCGTGGCGCCTGTTTACGGTGTTCCTGTCCGAGTTTACGCTGTTCCCAGGGCGTCCGACGGCGTCCGGCCGCACGCCGGGACGTCCGGTGGAGGAGGCCGACCGGGCCGGCCGGGCCGGATCGAGGGCGAGCGGTTGGTCTGCTGCCGGCAAAGCGTCGCAAAAAGGCGGCAAAGCGGATCCGAGTCGGAGCAACGGCCGTAGCTGAGGCAACATCTTGGTGAACGGTGGGCGCCGCGCGGTCGGGGTGCGGCGACGCCGTCGGCCGGATGGGATGAGGGACGTGGTGGAGCCGAGGATCGCCGTCGCCGTGGTGACCATGGGCAACCGGCCCGCCGAGGTCGACGCCCTGCTGGAGTCCGTGGCCAAGCAGGATCTCGCCCCCGCCCGCATCGTGATCGTCGGAAACGGCTGCCGGCTGCCCGAGTTCGCCCGCCGGCTCTCCCTGCCCGGCGAGGTCACCACGATCGACGTCGAGGAGAACCTCGGCTGTCCCGGCGGCCGGAACGTGGCCCTGGCCCGGCTGCGCGAGTTCGGGGACGTCGACGTCGTCGTGGAGCTGGACGACGACGGGCTGCTCGTCGACGCCGATGTGCTGCGCCGCGTGCGCGACCTGTACGCCGCCGATCCCCGCCTGGGCATCGTCGGGTTCCGTATCGCCGACGAGCACGGTGAGACCCAGCAGCGGCACGTGCCCCGGGTGGGCAAGTCGGATCCGATGCGCGGGGGGTACGTCACCGGATTCCTCGGCGGCGGGCACGCCCTGAGCATGGCGATGCTGGCCGAGACCGGGGACTGGCCCGCCGAGTTCTTCTTCGCGCACGAGGAGACCGACCTCGCCTGGCGCGCCGCCGACGCCGGCTGGAAGATCCGCTACGCGCCCGAGCTGCTGCTCCAGCACCCCAAGACCTCGCCGGCCCGGCACGCCATCTACTACCGCGTCAACGCCCGCAACCGCGTCTGGCTGGTCCGCCGCCGGCTGCCGTTGGCGCTCGTCCCGGTGCACCTCGGCGTGTGGACGCTGCTCACCCTCGCCCGCACCCGCTCTTCCGCGGGGCTGAAGGCATGGTGCGCCGGGTTCGTGGAGGGTCTGCGGGAGCCGGCCGGGGAGCGGCGGCCCATGCGCTGGCGCACGGTGTGGCGGCTCAGCCGGCTCGGGCGCCCGCCCGTGATCTGAGCGGTACGCAAGGGCGGTTGGCGCGGATCCGAGCGGCGGGACGGCGGGAGTCCGTCGGGGATCCGCCGAGAAGACGGGACGGGACCCCGGTCGTTCACCTCCGCCGACCGGGGCCCCTGCGTCCCCGGATCCAGCCTGCGGCGACACTCCCCCGAGTTACGCGATACACGCGCGCGCCGTGGGGCCGGATCCGATGGAAATGATCACATCAGGCCCCGCCAACGGATCGCTAACATGTGGCCAACGGTTCGTCGGCAGGTCGCGCACCGGTTGGCCGGAACTTGCCGAGCGTACGGGAGACCGGTCGTCGGACAGGCCGGTCCTGGGGCCGGGGCAGCAGGCAGAAGGTGGCGGGAAACCGCCCTGAACAGGGCGGATTTCCGCCAGGGAACGGCGGGCGAGCGCCCGCGGCGGAGCACGGTCGGACCCGACCGCGCGGGAAGGCAGTGGAGCGGCGTGATGCGGCGGTACGGGCTGCGGTTCGGACTGCTGGGACCGCCGGTCCTGTACGACCGACCGCCGTACGAGATCTCGTACGCGCCCTCGATCGAGACCACAGCCGGCTCCTCGGCCGGCGGCTTTGACGACACCCCCGAGGACGGTGTCCGCGCCCTCGGCAGCCCCAAAGTGCGTGCCCTGCTCGCCGCGCTGCTGCTGGAGGCGGGCCGGGTCGTGTCGGTCGAGTCGCTGAAGGACGCCCTGTGGGGCGGGGCACCGCCCGTCTCCGCGCAGGCCAGCCTGCACAACCACGTCACCCGGCTGCGCCGGCTCCTGGACGACCCCGAGCGGCTCAGGGCCGTACCGCCGGGGTATGTGCTGCGCGTCGATCACGGAGAGCTGGACGTGCACGTCTTCGACGCCCTGGTCGCCGAGGCGCGGGCCGCGCACGCCCGGCGGAAGTGGCCGGATGCCGTACGGGCGTGCACGGCCGGGCTCGCGCTCTGGCGCGGCACCCCGCTGAGCGGGCTCCCGGCCGACTTCGGCGGTTACCCCCTGGTGCAGCGCCTGGAGGAGGCCCGGCTGCTTCTGCTGGAGTGGCGCTACGACGCCGAACTCGCGCTCGGCGGCGCACGGTTGGCCGCGCTCGCGCCGGAGCTGGCGGCGCTCGTCGCCGAGCATCCGCTGCGCGAGGCGTACCACCGTCAGCTCATGCTGGCCCTGCACCGCACCGGCCGCCAGGCCGAGGCGCTCGCCGTCCACCGCGACCTGCGCGCCCGCCTGATCGACGAGCTCGGCATCGAGCCGGGTCCGGCGGTCCGTGAGGCGCATGTCGAGGTGCTGCGGGAAAGCGGCGCGGAGCGGCAGCCGGAGGCCGAGGAAACACCCCGTCAGCAGCCGTACGACCAGGACGGGTCGGTGTCGGACGGCGAGGAGGAGCGCGAGGACGGGCGGCCGCAGGAGGGCGGGCTGGCCGTGCGGCAGACCCCGCGCCCGGCCCAGCTCCCCGCTCCGCCGGCGCACTTCACGGGGCGGGCCGACGCGCACCGCGAGCTGCGGCAGGCGCTCACCGAGCCGCCCGCTCCGGCCCCCGCCATCGCCGTGATCAGCGGCATGGCGGGCGTCGGCAAGAGCGCGCTCGCGCTGTATGTCGCCCATGAGCTGAGGGAACGTTTCACCGACGGTCAGCTCTACGTCAACCTGCACGGCGCCACCCCCGGCATGACCCCGCTCACCGCCACGCAGGCCCTCGCCGCCCTGCTGCGGGATCTGGGCGTCGAGCCCCGGAACGTCCCCGAACACCCGGACGCCGCAGCGGCGTTGCTCCGCTCGCTGTTCGCCCCGGCCCGCATCCTGCTGGTGCTGGACGACGCGGCGAACGCGGCCCAGGTGCGGCCCCTGCTGCCGGCCGGACCCGGCTGCGCCGTGATCGTCACCAGCCGCTCGCCGCTGACTGCCCTCGACGGTGCCCGGCGCTTCCCGCTGACCCCGCTGACCGGCGAGGACAGCGCGGCGCTGCTGCGCGCGGTGAGCGGCCGGGAGGGACTGGACGCCGGGCACGCGCTGGTCGAGCTGACCGGTCGGCTCCCGCTGGCGCTGCGTGTGGTCGCCGCCCGGCTCGCCGCGCGCCGTGCCCTCACCCCCGAGGTACTGGCGGGCCAACTCGCCGAGACCGGCGGCCGCTTGCGCCACCTGGAGTACGACGACCTGAGCGTCCGGCGCTCCCTGGCCGTCGCCCACGACGCGCTCGCCGCCGCGGAGCGTGAGGCCGACCGGGACGCGGCCCTCGCCCTGCGCCGCATCGGTGCGCTCGACCTGCCGACCTACGGCGCCCCCCTGATCGCCCGGCTCACCGACACCGACGCACGCCGCGCCGAGGCCGCCCTCGACCGCCTGGTCGACGTCGCCCTCCTGGAGGAGACGGCCTACGGCCGCTACACCCCCCACGACCTGGTCCGCGACTTCGCCCGCGAACTGGCGGACCTGGGGCGGGGTGACGAGGGCGGCATGCGGGACGGCCGGGCGGACCCCGGGCCGGGGGAGGCCGGGGAGCGAGGTGCCGTCGGCCGGGGCGGCACCGGGGACACCGTGGCTGCCGCCGACGTGGCCGACGACCCCGATCTCCTCGCCCTGCGCTGGTATGCCGCTGTGGCCGAGCGGATGCTTGAGGTGGTGGTGGAGCCCGGGCTCGATCTGGAGGATCGGCGGCGGCCGACCGCGGCGCAGCCGGTGGAGCATGCGGCCGACGTGGCGGAACTGGGGTCCTTCGAGTCCGCCGAGGTGGCCTTCGCCTGGGGTGAGGTGGAGCTGGAGAACGTCGTCGCCCTGGTGGAAAGGAACGCGGACACCGTCGACCCGCGTCGGGCCGCCCATCTGTCGGTGCTGGTACGGCTGCTCTTCCCCTACGTCCAGCGCGGCGGCCGCGTCGCCGAGATGGAGGTGCTGGGGCGGGCGGGGCTCGGGGCGGCGCGGCGGCTCGGGGACCCGGCGGCCGAGGCGTACGCGCTGGGCGACCTCGCCGGCCTGCACTTTCTGACCGGCCGGCAGAAGGACGCACTCACCCTCACCGACCAGGCCCTGGCGATCTGGCAGCGGCTCGGCACGGCCTCCAGGATCCGGCGCTGTCTGAACAACCGCGGGCTGCTGCTGGAGGGGCTCGGACGGTTCGCGGAGTCCGGGGAGGCCCTGCGGCAGAGCCTCGCGTACTCGCGGCAGCTCAACGACCCCTACGGCGAGGCCGTCACCCGCAGCCACCTCGGCAACCTCTACGAGCACACCGATCCGCGCGCCGCCATCGAGCAGCACCGGCGCTCGCTGGCCATCGGGGACGCGATCGGCGCGGTCATCGTGCAGCACTCGGCGCACTGCAACATCGGCTACGCCCACCTCACCCTCGGCGAACCGGCCGCGGCCGCCGAGCACTTCGAGGAGAGCCTGCGCATCCTCGGCGGCGCCGGCGACTGGCACGGCGAGTCGCAGACCCGGCTCGGGCTGGTCCGCGCGCTGCGACAGCTGGGGGAGACCGAGCGGGCGGGCGGGGAGTGCGCCGAGCTGCTGCGGCGGGCCGACGCCCGCGCCGACCGGTACATCGGCGGTCTCGCCCGGCACCAGCACGGGCTGCTGCTGCGCGAGCGGGGGCGGCGGGCGGAGGCGTACGACACCTGGCGCGCGGCGCTCGCGGCGCTGGACGGCACGGACGAGCAGACCGTGCTGGGCGAACTGCGCGCGCTCCTCGCCGATCAGCCGACCGGCCCCTGATCCGCGCTCACTTGGCGTCGGCATAGCACTCCACCACCCCCGTCGTGAACGGGAACCGCACCGGTGTCTCGCCGAAGGTCAGCCGTCCGGCGAGGTCGGCCGAGGCGCGGATGGCCCGCACGACGGTGTCGGCCTCCTCGGACGGGCAGTGCACGATCACCTCGTCGTGCTGGAAGAAGACCATCTCGGCCTTGAGATCCGCGCAGGCCCTGCGGAGCGCGGCGAGCATCAGCAGGGCCCAGTCGGCGGCGCTCCCCTGGACGACGAAGTTCCGCGTGAAGCGGCCCCGCGCACGGGAGTTGGCGGAGGCGTAGCCGGGGACCCAGCCCTGGCCGTCCGCCGCCGGCGCCTCGCCGTCGTCCTCGCCGAGAGGGATGCCCGCCTCCTCCGCCGCGTCCTCCCCGGACCCGGCGGCCGGCGGGCAGGTCCGGCCCAGCCAGGTGCGCACGAGCCGGCCCTCCTCGCCCGCGCGGGCGGCCTCGTCGACGTAGGCGACGGCCTTCGGGAAGCGGCGGCGCAGCGCGGCGAGGTTCTTCAGGCCGTCGCCGGAGGTCTGGCCGTAGACCGCGCCGAGCACGGCGAGCTTGGCCTGGTCGCGGTCGCCGGAGAAGGCGCGCTCGGAGACGGACTGGTAGAGGTCGCTCTCGCGGCCGGCCACCTCCATCAGGCCGGGGTCGCGGGAGATGGCGGCGAGCACGCGCGGCTCCATCTGGTCGGCGTCGGCCACCACCAGCCGCCAGCCGGGGTCGGCGACCACGGCCCGGCGGATCACCTTGGGGATCTGCAGTCCGCCCCCGCCGTTGGTCACCCAGCGCCCGGTGACCGTGCCGCCGGCGAGGAACTCGGGGCGGAAGCGGCCGTCGCGCACCCAGTCCTGGAGCCAGGACCAGCCGTGCGCCACCCAGATGCGGTACAGCCTCTTGTACTCCAGCAGGGGTGCGACGGCCGGGTGGTCGACGGACTGGATCTCCCAGCGGCGGGTCGAGCGCACCTTGATCCCGGCCTGCGCGAAGGCCTTGATCACATCAGCGGGCAGGTCGGGACGCACCCGGCGGCCGAAGGCGGCGGACACCTCGTCGGCCAGCTCGGCGAGGCGGCGCGGCTCGCCCCCGCCCGCGTACCGATCGCCCAGCAGGCCGTGCAGCAGCTCGCGGTGGACCTCGGCGCTCCACGGCAGCCCCGCGTGGTTCATCTCGGCCGCCACCAGCATCCCGGCCGACTCGGCCGCCGTCAGCAGCCGCATCCGGTCGGGGTGGGCCGCCCGCTCGTGCCGCCGCAGCTGGTCGGCGTAGACCGCGAGGAGGTCGGTCAGGGGCAGCCGGGCGGCCGTGGGCTCGAACAGCGGGGACTGGGCGCCCGGTTCGGCCGCGCGCAGCGGCGGGTCGGGCGGTACGGGGCCGCCCCGGAGGCGGGCCAGGGCGGCGGCGGCCGAACGCGGCTCGCCGTGCCGGCCCTCATGGCCCAGCAGGAGTGTCTCGGCGTCCTCGATGTCGTAGCACCGCTCCACTCGCACCCCCGTGGCGAGCAGACGCGGATAGACCTCGGGGGTGGACCGCCACACCCAGCGCGTCACCTCCGGGCGGCTCCGCACCGCCCCGGCGAGATCACTCTCCCGCCGCACCGGCCCGGCGGGCAGCCCGTCCGGGCCGAGGGGGGCGACGTCCACGCCACCGTCCTCGGCCGGAGCGAGCGCCCACCGGTCGGTCATGGGTGCGAGTCTGGCACCCGGGTCTGACAATCGCCCTGACCTGCGGTTCGAGTCGCGGAAGGGGCGTGCCCGGGCTCGCGGACCGGCCACCGGCCGCGCCCCGCGAACCGGCCTCAGCCGTCCGACGAGCCCGCTGGCTCGGTGGTCGACGGGCCCCGCTGGCTCGGTGGTGCGGCGGGCCCCGCCGGTTCCGTGGTGCGGCGGGCTTGCCGGCTCAGCCGTCCGGCGGGCTCGCCGGCTCGCTCGTCGGACGGGCCGCCGACCGAGCCGTCCGATGGATCCGGCGGCTCAGTGGTCCGAGGAGGTGGGCTCGTCCGACGTCTCCCCGATCGCCGCCTTCTGCTGATCCACCAGCAGGGACAGCACCTTGGCGACGTACTTCTCGGTGTCGGCCTTGGTGATGCCGAGGCCGCTGAGGACGCCCTCGCCGTTCTCCTGCTCCAGGAGCGCGAGCAGGATGTGCTCGGTGCCGATGTAGTTGTGGCCGAGGCGCAGGGCCTCGCGGAAGGTGAGTTCCAGGGCTTTCTTGGCCTCGGGGCCGTAGGGGATCAGGTCGGGTACCTCCGCCGCGGCGGGCGGGAGCGCGGCCGTCGCGGCCTGCCGTACGGAGTCCAGCAGGACGCCCTGCTCGACGATCGCCCTGGCCGCCAGGCCCTCCGGTTCGGCGAGGAGGCCGAGGACCAGGTGCTCGGGGCGGCCCTCGGGGTTGCGGGCCGCCACCGCCTCGTTGTGCGCGGACACGACCACCTGCCGCGCGCGCGGGGTGTAGCGGCTGAAGCCCTGGCTGGGGTCGAGATCGTTGGACTCCTTCGGCACGAACCGCTTCTGCGCCGCCTGCCGGGTCACGCCCATGCTCTTGCCGATCTCGGTCCAGGACGCGCCGGAGCGGCGGGCCTGGTCGACGAAGTGGCCGATCAGATGGTCGGCCACGTCACCGAGGTGATCGGCGGCGATCACCGCGTCCTGGAGCTGGTCGAGGGGTTCGGGGTGAACCTTCTTGATGGCCTCGATGAGGTCGTCGAGGCGTACGGATGCCGTGATGTTCGGGTTGGTCGCCATGTGTCAACCGTAGGTTGCACCCCCTCTACTGTCAACCGATGGTTGACAGTAGAGATTTCCTGCGGACTGATCACTTCGGAGCGGCCACCAGTCGCACCGCGAGCCCCGTGAACACCGTCCCGCTGAACCAGTCCAGTCCCCGGGCCACCCGCCGACTGCGCCGCAGCAGCGAGGCGAGCTTGCCCGAGAGCAGCCCGACCGACCCGTCGACCATGACGCCCATCAGCGTGATCGTGCACCCCAGGACGAGGAACTGCTCGCGCACGTGCCCCAGTTCGGGGTTCACGAACTGCGGCAGGAAGGAGACGTTGAAGAGGATCACCTTCGGGTTGAGGAGGTTGGTGACGGCTCCTCGCCAGAACGCCCGTCGGCGTCCGCGTCCCGGCACCGCCTCCGTCTCCGCGGTGCCGCCGTCTCCGCGGAACGCCCTGAACGCGAGGAACAGCAGATAGGCCGCGCCGGCCCAGCGCAGCGCGTGATACAGCGTCGGCAGGGTCAGGAACAGCGCCGACAGCCCGAGCGCCGCGGCGACCGTGTGTACGAACATCGCGCAGGCCACCCCGACGGCCGCCGTCAGCCCGGTCAGGGGTCCGCCCCGGCTGCCCACCGCCACGATGAACATCATGTCGGGTCCCGGGGTGACGCAGAGTGCGAAAGCGGCGATCAGGAACGCCGCGTAGAGAGACATGTCCACCATGCGGCCATGCTCGGCACCGGCACGCGCGCGCAGGGTGGAATTCCAGGCTCTGAGACGCCGGCCGGCTCAGGGCCGCTCCTGTTCGTACATCACCACCAGCACACCGTGCACCGGCTGCTCCGGACCGTCCTCCTGTGCGCCGTCCACCAGCTCCGCCAGTGTCTCGCGCAGCCGCCGCGCCCGCTCCGGGGTCAGCCGCAGATGGCGCAGGCTCAGCAGGTGCTCGTCGGGGGAGCGGTCGACCTCCTGGGCGACGGCGTTCAGCAGTGCCGCGCGGTCGGCCGGGCGCGGCTCGGCGATCCGCAGGCGCCGCCCCGTGCGCCGGTAGCGGTGCTCGGTGCCGCCGCGGACCGTACGGGTCTCGGCGATGTGCACGAGCCCTGCCGTGTGCAGCGTCTTCAGATGGTGCGCCACGCTCCCCTTGGCCACGCCGAGCCGCACCGCCAACTGGCTGATGGTGGCGGCTTCGTGGGTCAGCGCGAAGAGCAGCCGCTGGCGCAGCGGATGGGCGAGCGCGGCGAACTGCTCGGGCGCGGAGATGTCCAGCACCCCGTCGGTGCCGGTCTCGCCTCCGGGTGTGTCCCGTTCCGTCATGGGGCAAGCGTCTAATTATCTTGACGCTTTCGCAAGTCCGCTGCTCTACTGCCGCCATGACGACACCGACGCAGACTCCCGTCCCAACTCCCGCCTCTGTCACCGACGTTCCCGCGGTCGTCGAGGAGACCGCCCGTCTCGTCACCGAGCACTACGTCTTCCCGGAGGTCGGTGAGCGGCTCGCCGCGCTGCTGCGCCGTCGGCTGACCGAAGGGGTGTACGACACCACCACCGCCGAGGAACTCGGCGCGAGGGTGACCGAGGACCTCCAGTCGGAGAACGGCGATCTGCATCTGCGCCTGAAGTACCACCCCGAGCCGGTCCCGCCGGAGCAGGGCGAGGCCGCTCTGGCCGCCATGCGACGCCGGTTCGACGCCTCTCTGGGCGGCGTCCCGCGCGTGGAACTGCTGGCCGGCGGGACGGCTCTGCTCGAACTGGCCCCCTTGCTCTTCCCGCTCGCCTGGGCGGCCGAGCCGCTCTCGGCGGCGCTCACCCTGGTCTCGCGCGCGGACCGTCTGATCCTGGACCTGAGAGGGAACCGCGGCGGCGATCCGGAGACGGTGGCCTTCGTGTGCAGCTACCTGCTGGACGAGCGCACGCATCTGAACACCCAGTACGCGCGCGTGGGGGAGCGTTACGACCAGTTCTGGAGCCTGCCGTACGTCCCGGGTGCCCGCTTCGGCGGCACCAAGCCGGTCTCTGTGCTCACCAGCGGGAACACCTTCTCCGCCGCCGAGGAGCTGAGTTACGACCTCCAGCAGCTGGGCCGAGCGACGATCGTGGGGGAGACCACACGAGGCGGCGCGCACCCGCGCGAGGGCTGGACCGTGCACCCGCACCTGGAGGCCACGATCCCGGTCGGCCGCTCGGTCAACCCCGTCTCCGGCACCAACTGGGAGGGCACGGGCGTCCGCCCCGACGTCCCCTGCCCGGCCGACACGGCCCTGGAGTGCGCCCTGCGGCTGGCCTCCGGCGCCTGACGCGGCACCGGGCGGCGCACGGCTGAGGGGATCACTCCGCAGTCCTCCTCCCGAACCCGGACAATCCCGCCCACTACCGTGGTCCCGCCGGCGCGTGGGGGCGGCCCGCTCCCGGACGGTTGTCCACAGGCTGTGGACGGCGCTCGGCGTGCTGTCGGTGGCGCATGGCACGATCGATGGCGTGACCAGCACTGCCAGCACCGTCGAGCGGGCCTTCCGGGCCGCGCTGTACGACGACACCGACACCGGCCTCGACACGGGCGCCTCCCTGCTCGCCGCCGACCCCGCCGCCGAGGCCGAACTCGCGCGGCGCGGCGAGGAGTTCGTCGCGGCGGCCTGGCAGCGCGGCTGGCAGCCCGCCGATGTCGTACGGCTGGTGCGGCGCGAGCTGGAGGACGGGCACGTACGCCTGGCCGCCGAGCTGATCCGGGCGCAGTCCGGGCGGGACCGCCCGCGCGGGCGCCGCTGGGCCGCCCAGCTGGCTGAGCTGCCCGAAGGCCCCGCGCGCGAGGCCGACCGCTTCGCGCGGGCCACGACCGCGCTGGAGCTGTACCGCCTGCTGCTGCGCCTGCCCGCCCTGGAGCCGCTGGAGGAGCCCCGCCGTGCGGCCGGCCCAGGCACCTCCCGGATGCTCGCCCGGATCCGCGCGCTGCTCGCCAAGGCCGAGGCGACCGGGTATCCGGAGGAGGCGGAGGCGCTCAGCGCCAAGGCGCAGGAGCTGATGGCCCGGCACAGCGTCGACGAGGCGCTGCTGGCCGCCGAGGCGCCCGCCCCGGACGCGCCCGGGGCCTGCCGGATCGGGGTCGAGCCGCCGTACGAGCAGGCCAAGGCGGTCCTGCTGGACGCGGTGGCGGGCGCGAACCACTGCCGCGCGGTGTGGAACGAACCGCTGGGCTTCTCCACGGTCGTCGGCTTCGAGGCGGACCTGGAGGCGGTCGAGCTGCTCTACACCTCGCTGCTCGTGCAGGCCACGCACGCGATGACCAAGGCCGAGGCGGCGCAGCGGGCGGGCGGCCGCAAGCGGACCAAGACCTTCCGGCAGTCGTTCCTCGCGGCCTACGCCCACCGGGTCGGTGACCGGCTCGCGGCCGCCGCCGAGACGCAGGTCAGCCAGGATCTGCTGCCGGTCCTGGCCACCAGGGAGACCGCCGTCACCCACCGCCTGGAGCGCATGTTCCCCGAGACGACCACCACCCGGCTGCGCGGGGTGAGCGACGCGGCCGGGTGGACGGAAGGCGCGCGAGCGGCGGACCAGGCACAGGTCAGATCCCGCCCCCGGCTTGAGTGAGCGGCGTCAGTCGCCGACCTGCTGGAAGGCGCTCACCGAGGCGTTCGGGCCGCTGCCCTGGAGTGCGACGGGTCCGTACGACCAGGGGAAGCTGCGGGAGGCCGTGGTGCCGGGCAGGGTGATCTTCACGGTCTTCGCGTCGAGGCTGGTCTTGTCGCCCGCCTTGCCGCGCACGTAGGCGATGGTGAAGCTCGCCGAGTCGCCCTTGTTGAGCTTCAGCTTCTGGGCCTGGGCGCCCTTGAGGACGGGCACCTTGGCCTCGGTGCCGCCGGCGCCGAGCACCACGCCGGCGAAGTCGTCCAGGGTGCAGGGGGCGCTCTGGTTGGTGAGGCTCACAGGAATCTCGCCCGTGTCACCGGCGCCCGGAGCCACGCTCGCCGACCCGATCTGCACGGAGACCTTGCCGATCTCGCAGGCCGAACCGCTGTTGCCGCCCCCGCTCTTCTTGCTCCCGCTCCCGCCGCCGTTGCAAGCGGTCAGCAGCAGGGCGGCGGCGAGGGCGGTGACGGTGAGCGGAATGGCGCGCATGAGCAGGTCCCATCGAGGTCGTGACGGTGTCCCTGCATCATGGCGCCTGCGCGGCGGCTCCGTTCGCCCACCCCTCCCGGAATCACCGCTTCAGGTGGGCCGAGCGGCCAAGGGCGACGCCACGGCTGACTCGGACGTCAAGGGACCGGCCGGCGCGCCACCCCGGCCGGCTCACCGCGCCGGCTTCACCGTCGTGACGGACGTCACTTCTTCTTGAGGTGAGTCGGCCGCGCCGACGGCAGCGTGCCGCCGTCCGCCCTGCTGTACGTCTCCTGCCCGGTCTTGCCCGACCAGGTCACCTTCAGGGACTTGGCGTCGACCGAATCGACCATGCCGGTGACCCGCTCCTTGTTGCCGCCGGGGCAGGTCAGGTGGATCATCTGCATCCCCGTCTCCACGCGCGCGACGCCCTGGCACCACACCTTCTCGCCGGTGACGAAGAGCCCGGCCTTCTTGCCGCTGATCACCAGGGCCACGATCTTGCCGCCGCTCGTGGTGAGCCAGCTGCCCTGGAGCTTGCCGGACGCGCCGGACGGCGTTGCGGAGCCCGAGGCCGAGGTGGCAGGCCTGGTCGCGCTGGGCGTGGTCTTGGCGGCGGTCTTGTCGCTGCCGCCCCCGCTGCACGCGGTCAGCGCGGCGAGCGCGCCCACCACACCGACGGCCACGGCGGCGGTCCGCACCCTTGCAGTCGCAACGCTTGCAGTCGCAGAAGTCACCGGAAAGCTCCCAAGCTCAGGCGGTAGCGGCCGACCGCCCCGTACGGACCGGCCCGCAGCAAACTACCAGCCGTCGCCAAGAGGAATTTCGCCTCGAGGCAGGAATCCGTTGTGAGCGTCTCTGATCAGCCAAGTGATCCCATGTGGACCGTAGGGTCCGGCGTGGGTTCCGCCCATCTGGGCGGGGTGGCATGAGCGTGGAGGTGGAATCCCGCGCCCAGTGCTGCTCCGCGTGGCCGGTGGCCGATGGGGGTGTGCTGATCGTGGTCACGCCCTGGTGCCGGTGGGCTGCGCGGGGCAGCCGCATCCGGTCCGTTGCTGCGTGTCCCTCCAGTGCTGCGTGTCCCTCCAGACGCTGGCCAGCCGGACCGCGGGGCCTGGCCCGTCCGCAGCAGACCACGGGCACAGGCGGTACGGCAGTCACGCCTCCGCCGAGCGGCAGTCTCCTGCTCACCGGCCCCCCTTCCCCCACCCGTGATGCTGTCATCCGATCAACGACAGACCTGCGGAAAGGTCACGTATTCGATCCACACACTCACATACGACACCGGCAGCTCGCGCTGTGCGGCGAGCCGCTCGGCCGCCGGAGGCGACAGCCGCGGTGACACTGGTCACCCGCTATAGGTAGGCATTTCTCTACGCTTGACTGGTAGGGAAATGCCTACCTATCTTCGTGCTCATGAACATCACGCACGCTTCTTTCGTCACGATTCCCGTCGCCGACCCGGACCGGGCCCTGCGCTTCTACCGTGACGTCCTCGGCTTCGAGGTCACCGCCGATCTCCAGGTGCCGCCGGGACGCTGGCTCCAGGTCGCACCCGAAGGGGCCCAGACCGTCTTCACGCTCGCCGGGCCGGGGATGGGCTGGGGGTCCGGGGGTGTCCCCCGGAAAGGAGGTGCCGAGCCCGGCTCCGCGCGGGGGATCATGTTGGTCACGACCGACGTCGACGCGGA
This sequence comes from Streptomyces camelliae, assembly GCF_027625935.1. NCBI lineage: Bacteria > Bacillati > Actinomycetota > Actinomycetes > Kitasatosporales > Streptomycetaceae > Streptomyces > Streptomyces camelliae. The sequence goes on along the minus strand of NZ_CP115300.1, from coordinate 4,112,822 downwards.
CTGTGCCCGGCTCACCGCGGCAGGGATCCCTGTGCAGGGCCCGGACGAACTGCCCTGGGGCCGCATGGCCTCCTTCACGGACCCCGACGGCAACGGTCTGATGCTGCTGACGGAGAAGGAAGGCTTCTGACCACGCGATGAACGGGACCGGTACGGCCGCAGAGGACCGCGTCTTCGCCGCGCTCGCCAACGCCACCCGCCGCGAGGTGCTGCGGCTGTTGCGCGAGCGCGGGCCCCAGCCGGTCCAGGCCCTCGCCGACCACTTCGACATGCGCCGCCCGAGCCTCTCGGAACACCTCAAGGTGCTCCGGGAGGCCGGCCTCGTCTCCGAGCAGCGCTCCGGGCGGCAGCGCATCTACCGCCTCCAGGCCGCCCCGCTCGCCGAGGTGCAGGACTGGCTCCATCCGTACGAGCGGTTCTGGCGCGAGCAGTTGCGAGGGCTCGGCGATCTGCTCGACCGCATGCCCGACGATGACCAGCCATGAGCACCGAACCCCACAGTGACGACGCCGACGACCTGACCACCGTCCGCGTCGACCAGTTCTTCCCGCACCCGCCCGCCAAGGTCTGGCGCGCACTGACCGACCCCGAGCTGCTCGCCCGGTGGCAGATGCCCGGGGCCGAGGGCTTCCGGCTGGAGGTCGGGCATCGGTACCGGATGACCTCCGTCCCGCGTCCCAACGCCAACTTCTCCGGGGTCGTCGAGGTGGAGGTGCTGGCGTACGACACCGAGCGGACGCTGTCCGTCCGCTGGGCGGATGCCGATCCCGCCAATCCCGCCGACTGGACGATCACCTGGACCCTGGAACAGGAAGGGCGCGGAACGCGTCTGTTCCTTGTGCACGAGGGATTCGATCCGGACGACCCGGCTCAGCTGATGGCGCGGAAGATCATGGGTGGGGGTTGGCGGGGGCATGTCCTGCCTGCTCTGGGGCAGACGCTGGAACAGCTTCCCTGACGCAGGCGTCTCGCCCACGCTCTCCGACGGTAAAGCGAACGTCAAAGCTGTAACCGGGGGAACACCCCGCGTGCACGTGCATTTGCTCACGCATCTGCACGTGAACAAGGTTATGATCCGGGTCAGTTGACTACAGCATCTATGGCCACACCAGCCAGTGCACCACCGGGGAGCGACCTGTGGACCGCGACGTTGACGGCGTGTACGGGGGGTACGACGTGTACAACGGCATGGCTGCCACGCAGCTGGAGGGCAAGGTGGCCTGGCAGAAGAGCAGGCACAGCAACTCGCAGGGATCCTGCGTGGAGTTCGCCCGGCTGCCGGGCGGCGACGTCGCCGTACGCAACTCGCGCTTCCCGGACGGGCCCGCGCTCGTCTATACGCGCGCGGAGATCGAGGCCATGCTCCTCGGCGTCAAGGACGGCGAGTTCGACCACCTGATCGTGAGCTGACGCGAGGATGCCGCAGCCCGACCCTGTGGCAACGATGTCGGGGCGGGCGTGCACGACGGAGCAACGCGCGTAGAGTGCGCGCGTCCGTCGGTGCCGTACCGTGTCAGCCCGCCGTCCGGAGCCGGAACATCGCCCAGACGACCTTGCCGTCGAGGGTGCCCGCGAGCGGGTGCCAGCCCCAGCTGTCGGCGAACGAGTCGACGAGGAACAGACCGCGCCCGGACTCGGCCGAGAAGTCGTCCGACTCGCGCGGGGCCGGGGTCTCGTGGCTCGGGTCGCGCACCGCGCACACCAGCCGCTCGGACCAGCGCATCAGGTGCAGCCGTACGGCGGCCCCGTGCGCGGGAGTGCCGTGCGGCGCGGCTCCCGCCGCGGATGTTCCGTGTTCCGGGCATCCCGGGCCGGCCGGCACCGCGTGGCGCAGGGCGTTGGTGACGAGTTCGGAGACGACCAGACATATGTCGTCGAAGCGGTCGCCCACGTCCCACTGGCCGAGGGTGGCGCGGGTGAAGCGGCGCGCCTCGCGCACCGCTTCGTAGCGGGCGGGCAGGGCGCACGAGGCGGCATCGGACACGGCCGCGGGATCCAGCGGCGGAAGGCCCTGCCGTAACGGCTTGAGCATGGTCGATCCATTCGTTCCCATGCGAGGCACTCCCGGGAATTCGCGGTCGTTGCGATGCAGCGGTGGCGCGGCACCATGGTTTCGGATGCGCAGAGCAGATGCAAGGGCAGATGCACGTGCACGCGACCGAAATGGCACTGCCCGTACCGCTTCTTGGCCATTTTTTCTGCCATCTTCAAGCCGTTCGGCGCCAGTGGTCCTGACCTCTTCCCGGTGTCGACCAGCCAGAAACGGCCGAGCTCTTTCCGTTTCCGTAACCGGATGAGTACTGCGCGAAGCGTTTTAGTGGCAGACTGCGGGCCCTGAAGACCGTTGGGGAGGCTGGCGAACGTGAGCGCGGGAGAGCCCGGATCGGTGGTGCGGCGGATGCTGCTCGGCTCGCAACTCAGGCGGCTGCGTGAAGCACGGGGGATCACGCGCGAGGCGGCGGGATACTCGATCCGCGCCTCCGAGTCGAAGATCAGCCGGATGGAACTGGGCCGGGTGAGCTTCAAGGTCAGGGACGTCGAAGACCTGTTGACGCTGTACGGCATCACCGACGAGGCGGAGCGCCAGTCGCTGCTCTCCCTCGCGCGCGAGGCCAACGTGGCGGGCTGGTGGCACAGTTACACCGACGTCCTGCCCAGCTGGTTCCCCACCTATGTGGGCCTGGAGGGCGCCGCCTCGCTGATCCGTGTCTACGAGGTGCAGTTCGTCCACGGCCTGCTGCAGACCGAGGAGTACGCGCGCGCGGTGGTCCGGCGCGGCATGAAGGGCGCGAGCCCGGACGACGTCGAACGCCGGGTCGCCCTGCGCCTGGAGCGGCAGCGGCATCTGTTCGCCGCCGACGCCCCCGAGTTCCACATCGTCCTCGACGAGGCCGCCCTGCGCCGCCCGTACGGCGACCGCGAGGTGATGCGCGACCAGCTCCAGCACCTCATCGACGTCTCCGAGCGGCCGAACGTACGCCTCCAGGTCATGCCGTTCAGCTTCGGCGGGCACTCCGGCGAGAGCGGCGCCTTCACCATCCTCAGCTTCCCCGACGCCGACCTGTCCGACGTGGTCTACCTGGAGCAGCTGACCAGCGCCCTCTATCTCGACAAGCGCGAGGACGTCGCCCAGTACGAGCAGGCGCTCAAGGAGCTCCAGCAGGACAGCCCGGGGCCCGACGAGAGCCGGGACCTGCTCAGGGGACTGCTCCAGCTGTCCTGAGGGTTTTCCCCGGGCTGCGCCAAGGGGTTTCCCTGAGAGGTCCCTTGTTCTTGAGGCGTTTCCTTCAACTCACTTGAAACACAAGTACGATGACGTGTGATCAGACCTGGCGTAGATCTGGTGTCCGCTAGCGATTGAGGGATCACATGGCGTCGTCCTACTTCAGCGACCTGGCCCAGCAGTACATCGACGGCGAGTGGCGTCCGGGCACCGGCTCCTGGGACGTCATCGACTTCAACCCGTACGACGACGAGAAGCTGGCCTCGATCACCGTGGCCACGGTCGACGAGGTGGACCAGGCCTACCGGGCCGCCGCCCGCGCCCAGAAGCAGTGGGCCGAGACCAACCCCTACACCCGGCGCGCCGTCTTCGAGCGGGCGCTGCGGCTGATAGAGGACCGCGAGCAGGAGATAGCCGACCTGATCATCGCGGAGCTCGGCGGCACGCGCGTGAAGGCCGGTTTGGAGCTGCACCTCGCCAAGGAGTTCCTGCGCGAGTCGATCCACCTCGCGCTGCGCCCCGAGGGCAAGATCCTGCCCTCCCCGGGTGACGGCAAGGAGAACCGCGTCTACCGGGTGCCGGTCGGCGTCGTCGGCGTGATCAGCCCCTTCAACTTCCCCTTCCTGCTGTCGATCAAGTCGGTCGCCCCGGCGCTCGCGCTCGGCAACGCCGTCGTCCTCAAGCCGCACCAGAACACCCCGATCGCGGGCGGCACCCTGATCGCGAAGATCTTCGAGGAGGCCGGGCTGCCCGGCGGCCTGCTCAACGTCGTCGTCACCGACATCGCCGAGATCGGGGACGCGTTCATCGAGCACCCGGTCCCGAAGGTCATCTCCTTCACCGGCTCCGACAAGGTCGGCCGGCACGTCGCGACCGTCTGCGCCAAGCACTTCAAGCGCTCGGTGCTCGAACTGGGCGGCAACAGCGCGCTGGTGGTCCTGGACGACGCCGACATCGACTACGCGGTGGACGCGGCGGTCTTCAGCCGGTTCGTGCACCAGGGGCAGGTCTGCATGGCCGCCAACCGGGTCCTCGTGGACGCCTCCGTCGCCGAGGAGTTCACCGAGAAGTTCGTCGCCAAGGTCCGCTCCCTGAAGACCGGCGACCCGCGCGACCCGCAGACCGTCATCGGCCCGGTGATCAACTCCCAGCAGGCGGCCGCCCTGTCGGGCGCCGTCGACCAGGCGATCGCCGAGGGCGCCACGGCCCTGGTGCGGGGCACCACGGAGGGCAACCTGGTGGCGCCCAGCGTGCTCACCGGCCTCCCCGCCGACTCCGCGCTGCTCCAGCAGGAGATCTTCGGCCCGGTCGTCTTCCTCATCCCGTTCGACGGCGAGGAGGAGGCGGTCCGCGTCGTCAACGACACCCCGTACGGCCTCAGCGGCGCCGTCCACACCGGTGACATCGAGCGGGGCGTCGCCTTCGCCAAGCGGATCGACACCGGCATGTTCCACGTGAACGACGGCACGGTCCACGACGAGCCGCTCGTGCCGTTCGGCGGCGAGAAGCACTCCGGTATCGGCCGTCTGAACGGCGAGACCACGCTGGAGGCCTTCACCACGATCAAGTGGATCTCGGTCCAGCACGGGCGCAGCGGCTTCCCGTTCTGACCGGCTTCGCTTTCAGCAGGGCCCTCGCGGACATGCATCCAGCTGCACACTGGATGCATGTCCGCTAGGTATCCCATTGCCGAGGCCAGGGGCAAGCTCGGTGAGCTCGCCCGCCGGGCCGCCCAGCACGAGCGCATCACGTTGACCGACCGCGGCGTGCCGGCGGCCGTACTCATCTCGCCGGCCGAGCTGGAGGATCTTGAGGACGCCCTCGCGCTCGCGCGCCTGGAGCGTGATCGCGCGCTCGGCCGCGCCGGACAGCCCGTTCCGCACGACGAGGCACGCCGCGCGCTGCTTCAGGCTGCCGGGCGGGGCGAGTGACCTGGGAGGTCCTGTGGGAACCGGCCGCTCTGGACGCGGCCACAGGGCACCTCAAGCACGACCCCCGGGGCGTCGACGACCTGCTCCGGGCCACTGACCGCCTTGCCGATGACCCTCGACCCGAAGGCTCCCGTGCCTGGGGCGTCGATCATCGCCGACTGCACCACGGACCCTGGCGCATCCTCTACCGCATCGACCCTGAGGCCCGCACGCTCCACATCGAGCACGTCGGGCGCCGGGAGACCCGACCGGCGCGCCGGCCCACGGCGCCCTGGAGCAGGCCGGACAGCAGTGGGCCCTGGAGCGGGTGGGGCGGCGGTACGGCAATAACCTGGACCGCATGTCAGCGATCCGTCTCCTCGTGCTGGGCGCGGTCCGCCAGCACGGGCGGGCCCACGGCTACCAGGTGCGCGGCGACCTGGAGTACTGGGGCGCGCACGAGTGGTCCAACGCCAAGCCGGGCTCGATCTACCACGCCCTGAAGCAGATGGCCAAGCAAGGGCTGCTGCACGCGCACGAGATCGCGCCGTCCACGGCGGGCGGGCCGCCGCGCACCGAGTACCAGCTGACCGAGCAGGGCACCGAGGAGTACTTCGCCCTGCTGCGCGACGCGCTGGTCACCTACGACCAGCGCGGCGACATGAAGACGGCGGCCATCGGCTTCATGGTCGACCTGCCCCGGGCCGAGGCGGTGGCGCTGCTGAAGGAGCGCACGCGCCGGATCGAGGCGTGGCGGGCCTCGGTGACCGAGCGCTACGTGCCCGAGGAGGGGCCCGGCCGGCTCGGTCACATCGGCGAGATCATGAACATGTGGGTCCACACGGCCGACTCCGAGGCGGAGTGGACCCAGGGCCTCGTCGAGCGCCTGGAGAACGGCGCCTACACCTTCGCCGGCGAGGGCGAACCGTTCGTCGGCGTGCTCGCCGAGGGCGAGGAGAACCCGTACGCGACGGGGGAGCGGCACCCGGAGGACGACCGCTGACCGGAACCCGTCGGCAGCCCTAGTGATGGAACCCGGTCGCCGACTCCTTGTCCCGGGTCAAGGGGTGCGGCTGGCGGCGCAGTTCGGGCAGCAGGCGGGTCAGGTCGGCCAGGAACAGATCCGCCAGGTCGTGCGAGAAGCCGTTGCGGCACACGACCCGCAGCACGGACAGGTCCTCGCGGTTCGCCGGGAAGGTGTACGCGGGCACCAGCCAGCCGCTCTCGCGCAGCCGCCGGGAGACGTCGAAGACGTCGTACGACGTGATGCCGTCGGCCGTCGTGAACGCGAACACCGGCAGTTCGTCGCCGTGCGTGAGCAGCCGGAAGTCACCCAGCTCGCCGATGCGCCGGGCCAGCGAGGTCGCCACGTCCCGGGTCGACTGCTGGACCGCCCGGTAGCCGTCGCGGCCGAGCCGCAGGAACGTGTAGTACTGCGCGACCACCTGCGCGCCGGGCCGGGAGAAGTTGAGGGCGAAGGTCGGCATGTCGCCGCCCAGGTAGTTGACCCGGAAGACCAGCTCCTCGGGCAGCGCCTCCTTGTCCCGCCACAGCGCCCAGCCGACGCCCGGGTACACCAGGCCGTACTTGTGCCCGGAGGTGTTGATCGAGGCCACGCGCGGGAGGCGGAAGTCCCACACCAGGTCCTCGTCCAGGAAGGGCGCCACCATCCCGCCGGACGCGCCGTCCACGTGCACCGGGATGTCGAGCCCGGTGCGCTCCTGGAGGGCGTCCAGGGCCGCGCACAGGTCGGCGATCGGCTCGTAGGAGCCGTCGAAGGTCGAGCCGAGGATGCCGACGACCCCGATGGTGTTCTCGTCGCACAGCTCGGCGGCGGCCTGCGGGTCCAGATGGAAGCGGTCACCCTCCATCGGGACCAGCCGGGCCTCCACCTCCCAGAAGTTGCAGAACTTCTCCCAGCACACCTGGACGTTGATGCCCATGACGAGGTTCGGCCGTGCCGCGCCGGGGTAGCGGTCCGCGTTGCGCTTCGCCCAGCGCCGCTTCAGCGCCATGCCCGCGAGCATGCACGCCTCGCTGGACCCGGTCGTCGAACAGCCCACCGCCGCCGCCGGGTCGGGCGCGTTCCACAGGTCGGCGAGCATCGCCACGCAGCGCCGCTCCAGCTCGGCCGTCCGCGGGTACTCGTCCTTGTCGATCATGTTCTTGTCCCGGCACTCCGCCATCAGCACCCCGGCCTGCGACTCCATCCAGGTGGTGACGAACGTGGCCAGGTTCAGGCGGGAGTTGCCGTCCAGCATCAGCTCGTCGTGCACCAGCTGGTACGCCGTGGACGGGGCGAGCGGGCCGTCCGGGAGCCGGTGCGTGGGCGGGGCCTCGGTCATGCCGCCGACCGGATTGGCCTCGCCGTAGAACGGGTTGACCGACATCGCCCGCTTCTGATGCTGCTCGGGACCTTTGTGCAGGGCCATGGAAACGTGCCTCCAGGAGCTTCCGGGAAGGTGTCAGCGGACCGGGGTGCCGTCCGGCCGCAATTGCATGTGCGGACGTCCCGTCACCAGCAGCCGGGCCGACGGCGAGGCGACACACAGCAGGGTGAATGCCCAGGACGCCCGTCGCCACGCCCGGCCCGGGACGCACGGCCGGAACGAGCGCATGGGTGGCGAGACCCACTGCCGTACCGAGAACGGCGTCAGATGACCGCCGAGCCCCGCCGGCGCCCCGAGCACGACCCCGCCGGCCGGCAGCGGCCCCCACGGCGACGGCGGGCAGGATGAACGGCAGCAGCGCCCGTGCCGGGGCCGTGGGAGCGGTCGGGGGCGGCTGCCGCGCGGTGTCCTGGGCCACGCGATCACCATAAACGCAATAAACCGGACTAAATGTGCGCAACATTCGTACGCCCCGCACCACGTCCGGCGCGGAAACCGGCTTGCACCTCACGTGACGTGAGGCCTCAGCGTGGAGGCCGTACCGACGACAAGGAGCGGAACAGTGAGCTACTCCGTGGGACAGGTCGCGGGGTTCGCCGGGATCACGGTGCGCACCCTGCACCACTACGACGAGATCGGCCTGCTCGTGCCCGGCGAGCGCACGCACGCCGGGCACCGGCGCTACACCGACGCCGACCTCGACCGGCTCCAGCAGATCCTGTTCTACCGGGAGCTCGGCTTCCCGCTCGACGAGGTCGCGGCCCTGCTCGACGACCCGGCGGTGGATCCCGGCGCACACCTGCGCCGCCAGCACGACCTGCTCACCGCCCGGATCGAGAAGCTGCAGAAGATGGCCGCGGCCGTGGAACACGCCATGGAGGCACGCACGATGGGCATTCAACTCACCCCCGAGGAGCGGTTCGAGGTCTTCGGGGACAAGGACCCCGAGCAGTACCGCGACGAGGCGGAGGCGCGCTGGGGCGACACGGAGGCGTACGCCGAGTCGCAGCGCCGCGCCGCCACCTACACCAAGGAGGACTGGAAGCGGATCAAGGCCGAGGTCGACGACTGGCAGGAGCGGTACGCCGCCCTGGTGGCCGCCGGTGCGCCCGCGACCGGTGAGGCCGCGATGGACCTGGCCGAGGAGCACCGGCAGCACATGACCCGGTGGTATTTCGAGGTGCCGTACGAGCTGCACCGGTGCTTCGCGGAGATGTACGTCTCCGACGAGCGCTTCAAGGCGTACTACGACTCCATGGGGCCGGGCCTCGCCGAGCACCTGCGCGAGGCGATCCTCGCCAATGCCGACCGCCGCACCTCCTGACCGGACCGCACCTTCTGACCGGTCCCGCCGGTCCCGGCCCGGGTGTGTGCGAGGTCACTCCGCCCGGGCCAGGACGACCGCCGTGCCGTACGCGCACACCTCGGTGCCCACGTCGGCGGCCTCCGTCACGTCGAAGCGGAACGCCAGCACGGCGTTGGCGCCACGCGCGCGTGCCTGCTCCACCAGCCGCTCCATGGCCTGGTTGCGGGTCTGCACGAGCGTCTTGGTGAGCCCCTTCAGCTCGCCGCCGATCATCGACTTCAGCCCGGCGCCGATCTGGCTGCCCAGGTGGCGCGAGCGGACGGTGAGTCCGAAGACCTCGCCGATCACCTGCTGCACCCGGTATCCGGGCACGTCGTTCGTCGTCACGACCAGCACGTCCGGCTGGGGCCCCTGGCCGCCGCCGTAGTCTTCGAGTCCCATGCGTCACAGCTTTCTCTCCGTTGTCCCACAGCGCATCCTGGAGACGCCGGTGGAACCTGGGGTGGTCACTTCACGTTGATAGCTTTGGGCGGCACCACAGGGAAGTACGCCGTTCAGCCGCCGCACCCCCGCCTTCGCGCCTTCACGCCTTCAGGAGCCCGGACCCGTGATGACACTCGCCCTCGGCCCGAGCTGGCTGGATCCCAACACCCTCCTCGACAAATTCGGCATCTGGGGTCTGCTGCTCGTCGTCTTCGCCGAGTCCGGCCTGCTCATCGGCTTCTTCCTGCCCGGTGACTCGCTGCTGTTCACGTGCGGCCTGCTGATCACCTCGCACCAGATGAACTTCCCCCTGTGGGGCGCCGTCGGCCTGATCTGCCTCGCCGCGATCCTCGGTGACCAGGCGGGCTACATGTTCGGCAAGAAGGTCGGCCCGTCCCTCTTCAACCGCCCCGACTCCCGCCTGTTCAAACAGGAGAACGTCACCAAGGCGCACGAGTTCTTCGAGAAATACGGCCCGAAGTCCCTGGTCCTGGCCCGCTTCGTGCCCGTGGTGCGCACGTTCACGCCGATCATCGCCGGCGTCAGCGGCATGAAGTACCGCTCGTTCCTGATCTTCAACGTCATCGGCGGCACCCTGTGGGGCGCGGGCGTCACTCTGCTCGGCTCCTGGCTCGGCAACATCACCTTCGTCAAGAACAACATCGAGGCGATCCTGATCCTGATCGTCCTCGTCTCGGTGGTTCCGATCGCGATCGAGTTCCTGCGCGCCCGCGGCAAGGAGAAGAAGGCCGCCGCCGCCCGCCCCGAGCCGCGGCTCGTCCCCCAGCAGCCGGCGTATCGGCACCAGCCGGCTCAGCCGGTCATGGACGACGCGACGACGCAGCTGCGCCGCATAGAGCCGGAGCCGCAGCAGCCGTACGCCTACCAGCCCCAGCAGCAGCCCTACCAGCCCCAGCAGCAGGACCAGCAGTACTGGGACCAGGGCTACGACAACCAGTACTACGACCAGGGGCAGTACCCGCAGCACCAGGGGCAGTACCCGCAGCAGCAGTACGACCAGAACGGCTACCCCTACGACCACCGCCGGCAGTAGAGCCCCTCAGAAACCCCGGGTCCGCTTGGCCGCACGGCGCTTCCCGGGGGAGCCGACCCGCAGGAACAGCCGGAAGATCTCCGAGCCCAGGTTGACCCCGATGGCGATGGCCATGGCCAGCGACGCCGCGTTGGCCAGCGACACCAGTCCCTTGTCCACCTGGTTCTGGGCCATGTTCAGCAGCCCGAAGTACGTCGCGGAGCCGGGCAGCAGCGGACCGATCGCCGCCGTCGTGTAGGGCAGCGCGGACGCGAAGCGGTAGCGGGACAGCAGCTGCCCGAACAGGCCCACCAGCCCCGCCGCCACGGCGGTGGAGGCCACCGGCGAGATGTTCCCGACGTAGTGCATCGCGCCGTACACCGACCAGGCCACGCCCCCGTTGAGGGTCACCCAGAGCACGGTCGAACGTTCCTGCTGGAGCAGGACCGCGAAGGTCAGCGACAGCACCATGGACGCGGCGATCTGGATCAGCGGCCGTTCGCTGATGTGGAGACCCGCTTCCGGGTTCAGCTTCCCGCCGACCTTCACGCCGAAGTACAGGACGACCAGCACTCCGGCGACGATGCCGACGAAGAAGTACAGGACTTCCAGCAGGCGGGCCGCGGCGGTGATGTAGAAGCCCGTCAGACCGTCCTGCACGCCCGCCACCAGTGCCCGTCCGGGCAGCAGCGCGAACAGTCCACCGGTGACCACGGCGGACGCCTTCACATCCACATCGGCCAGCGCGAAGGCCACTCCGATCGCGGCGGGCGGCATCGCGGCGACCGTGAACTGGTAGAACTCCGGCAGCCCGCGCCCGGCGCACAGCCAGGCCAGCCGGTCGCCGAGCATCGCGCCGAGGGCCGCCGCGACGAACACGATCAGATCACCGCCGACCAGGACGGAGGCCGCGCCGGCCAGCACCCCGCTGGCCAGCGTCAGCGCCCAGCCGGGGTAGGGGTGCCGGTTGCGGCGGATCTCGGCCAGCCGCCGGTAGGCCTCCTCCAGGGAGACATGCGTCTCCGGGTCCGTCAGGTCGTCCACCAGCCCGAACACGGCCTGCAGACGGGTGTAGTCGGTGCCCCGGCGCCGTACCGTCCGGGACGCCGTGACCGGGTCGTCCACCAGGGACGGCTGGTGCGAGATCGACAGCAGCGTGAAGGTGACGTTGGGCTCGCAGCGGTCCAGGCCGTAGGAGCGGCACACCGCGAACATCGCGGCCTCCACGTCCTCCGCGCCCTCGCCGCCCGCCAGCAGCAGCTCGCCGATACGCAGCGTCAGGTCGAGCACGCGCGGAACCGCCGGGCCCTCCCCCTCGGTCCGCTGCACGGCCTCCGGCGCCGGCCGCTCGGTCACCGGCATGCGCAGCATCGTGCGCATCCGGTCCTGCCAGGGCGCGTCCTTGATCAGGCTGACCAGCGGCACCCCGGCGGCGGGCGTGAACGCGGCCGGTGCGTGCTGGGCGCTGTAGACGCTCGGGGTCGTGAACGCCGACACCTCCGGCTCGGCGGCCGGCGGCTGCGGCGCCTCAAGGCCCTCCGGCACGGCGAACTCGGACGTGGTCTCCGGCTCACCGTCGCTCTCGGGGACCTCGATGCCCTCGGGAATGGCGAACTCGGACGTGATCTCCGGGTCGTACCGCGCCTCGTCCGACCGGGGCTTGCGGTCCTCCGCCTCCGTCACCTCGCACCGCTCCCTGAACGACACCTTCCGTCAGCCTCAGTATGCGCATGCGCAGGCGCCGGACACACAAACGGGCCGCACGCGCACGCGTGCGGCCCGTTTCGCCGGGACAGGCTCGGCTCAGTGGCCGCCCTGCTCCTTGAAGCGCTTGTAGGACCGCTCGATCTCGGCCTCGGCGTCCGTGCGGCCGACCCAGTTGGCACCCTCGACCGACTTGCCGGGCTCCAGGTCCTTGTACACCTCGAAGAAGTGCTGGATCTCCAGGCGGTCGAACTCCGACACGTGGTGGATGTCGCGCAGGTGCTCCACGCGCGGGTCGGTGGCCGGCACGCACAGCAGCTTGTCGTCGCCGCCCGCCTCGTCCGTCATGCGGAACATGCCGATCGCACGGCAGCGGATCAGGCAGCCCGGGAAGGTCGGCTCGTCCAGGATGACCAGCGCGTCCAGCGGGTCGCCGTCCTCGCCGAGGGTGTTCTCGACGAAGCCGTAGTCGGTCGGGTAGGCGGTCGAGGTGAAGAGACGACGGTCCAGGCGGATCCGACCGGTCTCGTGGTCCACCTCGTACTTGTTGCGCGAACCCTTCGGGATCTCGATCGTGACGTCGAACTCCACCGGTGGCTCCTCCATGATCAGCACATAGTTCTGGTGGTTAAGTGTCCCTCACGCAGGTGTGTGATCGCGAAAGGGGCTGGTGGTCGTGCCAGAGCCGAGGCCGTGGCGGGCCGCAGGACCGCAGGTGGAGCGGATCGCGAACGCCGTACGACCGCGTCTGGCGCGGGCCGTCGCGGCTGTGCAGCCGCGGGTCGCGCGGTTGACGCGGAGCCTCGCCTTCCGGTCCCCGCACCTCCCCCGTCCGCGAGCCGTCAGGACCTGGCAGTACACCGCGGGCGCCGCCACCGCCGGCCTCGCGCTCGCCGCCGGAGTGGTGACCGCGGCCGGCCCCTGGGACGCCAACGGTCAGCGTACGGCCGAGCGGGACCGCGCGATCGCTCTGGAGCGCTCAGGTGGCGCAGATCACGGGGGCCCCGCCACGAGCTCCGGGGCCCCGCTGCCCGCGCCGAGCGCCCCGCCCGTCCTCACGGCCCTGGGCGCCGCCACGGACGCCGTGAGCACCAAGAAGGCCGCCCCGGGCGGAAAGCCCCTCACGGACGTCCTGGAGCCCCTCCTGGCCGTCCCCGAGCTCGGCGACGGCCACGCGGCGGCCGTCGTCGACCTGACCACCGGCAAGCGCCTGTACGGCAGCGACGACGGCGAGGCCCTCACCCCCGCCTCCACCACCAAGATCGCCACCGCCGTCGCCGCCCTGTCCGCGCTCGGCCCCGACCACCGCTTCACCACCCGCGCCGCCATCGAACCCGGCACCGGCGAACTCGTCCTGGTCGGCGGCGGTGACCCGACCCTGACCGCCCACAAGGAAGCCGGGGGCACCTCCCGCTCAAGCGAGGCCGGAAGTGGGGGAGGCTGGGCGAGCCTGCGGCAGCTGGCGGCGGACACCGCGCAGGCCCTGACGAAGCGCGGCATCCACAAGGTCACGCTCTCCTACGACACCACCCTGTTCACCGGCCCCGCCGTGCACCCCATCGGCGTCAACGACAACCTCGCCCCGGTCAGCGCCCTGACCGCCGACGAGGGCCGTACCGACGACTCCACCAGCGGCCCCGCCCCGCGCGTGAGCGACCCGGCGGCGGACGCGGCCGGCAAGTTCGCGGCCTTCCTGAAGTCCGCCGGCATCACGACGACACCCCCCGGCCCCGCGAAGGCCTCCACGCGCGCGCAGACCCTCGCCACCGTCTCCTCGCCCCCGCTGTCCGACGTGGTCGAGCGGATGCTGACCAACAGCGACAACGACATCGCCGAGACCCTCGCCCGGCAGACGGCGCTGACCAGCGGGCAGCCGGGCAGCTTCGACGGCGGCGCCAGGGCGATCTCCGCGCGGCTGACCAAGCTGGGCCTGCCGATGGCCGGTGCCTCCTTCCACGACGGCAGCGGCCTCGACCGTGCCGACCGGCTGACCGCCGACCTCCTGACCGGCCTCCTCGTCACCGCCGGCGACCCGGGCCGCCCCGGCCTGCGCCCCGTCCTCACCGGCCTGCCCATCGCCGGCTTCACCGGCACCCTGACCAGCCGCTACAGCAACGGCGCGGCCGGCGTCGTACGCGCCAAGACGGGCACGCTGACCGGCGTCAACGCCCTGGCCGGCACGGTCGTCGACGCCGACGGACGTCCCCTGGCCTTCGCGTTCCTGGCCTCCGGCACGACCGACCCCCAGGCGGCCCAGGCCGCCCTGGACCGGGCGGCCACGGCGCTCGCGGGGTGCGGCTGCGGCTAGGACCTGCCGCGGGACGACCGCGCTGCCCTGCCCCAAGGGGGCGGGCTCACGTACGGTTGACGGCATGACTGGCTTCGGTGGCACCACATCTCCCGGGATGGTCGACTGGAACCTCGCGGTCGCGACCGCGACACGGCTCGTACGGCCGGGCCCCGACGTCAGCCGTGACGAGGCACGGGCCGTCGTCGCGGAGCTGCGTCGGCACGCGAAAGCCTCGGAGGAACACGTCCGGGGCTTCACTCGTATGGGCACCGAGGCCGGCCACGACACGCCCGTCCTCGTCGTCGACCGCCCCGGCTGGGTCCGCGCCAATGTCGCCGGCTTCCGCGAGATCCTCAAACCGCTGCTGGAGAAGATGCAGGAACGGCGCGCCGGCAGCCCCGGCAGCGCGGTCCTCGGCGCCGTCGGCGGCAAGGTCACCGGCGTCGAGCTCGGCATGCTGCTGTCGTTCCTGTCCTCCCGCGTCCTCGGCCAGTACGAGACCTTCGCCCCGGCCACCCGCGAGCTGCCCGCCGGCGGCCCCCCTGATTCGCCGAATGGCGGCGGCCGCCTCCTCCTCGTCGCGCCCAACATCGTCCACGTCGAGCGCGAACTCGACGTCGAGCCGCACGACTTCCGCCTGTGGGTGTGCCTGCACGAGGAGACCCACCGCACGCAGTTCACCGCCGTGCCCTGGCTGCGCGATCACCTTGAGGGCGAAATCCAGTCGTTCTTGGCCGAGACCGACGTCGACCCGATGACCTTCCTGGAGCGCATCCGGGAAGCCGCCCAGTCGCTCGCCGGGGGCCGCCCCGAGGGCGAGGAGGACGACGGCGGCCGCTCCTTCGTGGAGCTGGTGCAGACCCCCGCCCAGCGCGAGATCCTCGGCCGCCTCACCGCCGTGATGTCCCTGCTGGAGGGCCACGCCGACTACGTCATGGACGGCGTCGGACCCAGCGTCGTACCGTCCGTCGCCGAGATCCGCGAGAAGTTCCAGCAGCGCCGCGCCAAGGGCGCCTCCCGGCTCGACCTCGCCCTGCGCAAGCTGCTGGGCCTGGATGCCAAACTGAGGCAGTACCGGGACGGCGAACGGTTCGTACGGGCCGTGGTCGAGCAGGTCGGCATCGACGGCTTCAACCGCGTGTGGACCTCGCCCAACACCCTTCCCACCAAGGCCGAGATCGCCAAACCGGCGGACTGGGTCGCGCGGGTGCACCGCACCGCAGAGTCGTGAACATGTCGGGTGGGTCGTGAATCGAATCCGGCCTGCGGCAGGCGAACGCCCCTCCAATCACCCGTCCGAGGGACCGTGGGCCTTGCGTAGGCGTGCAATGCTCGGGGAACCTCCCGGTTCTGTCACCATCTACACACTCTGAGTGACCGATCTCGGGCTCACCCCCGACAACTTCATGAAGGGAACCGACCATGGGTCCCCATCCTGCGGTCGCGGCGATACGCCTGGCGGTCCGCCGCGTCCTCCACGACATCCTCAACGACCACACCCCGACCTCGGGCGGCCCGGGCCGACAGGCCGTCGGCGAGCGCCCGGAACGCACGGCCGAGCGGTCCCCCTCCCCGCTCGTCCTCGTCGCGTGCTCCGGCGGCGCCGACTCCATGGCCCTCGCCTCCGCCCTCGCCTTCGAAGCGCCCCGCCTCGGCGTGCGCGCCGGCGGCGTCACCATCGACCACGGCCTCCAGCCCGGCTCCGACCTGCGCGCCGACGAGGTCGCCCTGCGCCTGCGCGGACTCGGCCTCGACCCGGTCGAGTCGGTCGCCGTGACCGTCGGCCGCGAAGGCGGACCCGAGGCCGCCGCCCGCGACGCCCGCTACGCCGCCCTGGACGCCGTCTCCGAACGGCACGGGGCCGCCGCGATCCTGCTCGGCCACACCCGCGACGACCAGGCCGAGACCGTCCTGCTCGGCCTCGCCCGCGGCTCCGGCATCCGCTCCCTGTCCGGCATGGCCGCGGTCTCGGGGGCCGGCGGCCGTTACCGGCGCCCCTTCCTCCAGCTCGACCGGCAGACCGCCCGCAAGGCCTGTATGGTCCAGTCCCTCCCCGTTTGGGACGATCCTCACAATGCCGACCCGGCCTACACCCGCTCCCGGCTGCGGCACGAAGGTCTGCCCGCCCTGGAGAAGGCCCTCGGCAAGGGCGTCGTGGAGGCGCTCGCCCGCACCGCCCAGCTCTCCCGCGACGACGCCGACGCCCTCGACACCTGGGCCCGCCAGGCCGAGGCCTCCGTACGGGACGCCGCCGGCCTGCTGGAATGCGCCAAGCTCTACGCTCTGCCGCCCGCCGTGCGCCGCCGCGTCCTGCGCCGCGCCGCCATCGAGGCCGGTGCTCCGGCCGGTGCGCTGTTCGCCCGTCACATCGAGGAAGTCGACCGGCTGATCACCGGCTGGCGCGGCCAGGGAGCCATCAATCTCCCGGGCAAAGTCGTCGCCCAGCGCCAGGGTGGCAGACTGGTGATTCGGCAAGGCTGAATCCCGACCTCTCGCGGAGCGACCCTCCGGCGGGCCGGGCGGCCGGCCGGCCGGGAAGTGCGGGACGACCGAAAGTGATGCGGGTGGACGCGAAAGACATGGGTGCCGACCTTGAAAAGGTGCTCATCACCAAGGAAGAGATCGACGCGAAGCTGGCCGAGCTGGCCGCGAAGATCGACGCGGAGTACGCGGGCAAGGACCTGCTGATCGTCGGCGTCCTCAAGGGCGCGGTGATGGTCATGGCGGACCTCGCCCGGGCGCTGTCCACCCCCGTCACCATGGACTGGATGGCCGTGTCCTCCTACGGCGCGGGCACCCAGTCCTCCGGTGTCGTACGGATCCTCAAGGACCTCGACACCGACATCAAGGGCAAGCACGTCCTGATCGTCGAGGACATCATCGACTCCGGTCTGACCCTGTCCTGGCTGATCAACAACCTCGGCTCGCGCGAGCCCGCCTCGCTGAAGGTGTGCACGCTGCTGCGCAAGCCCGACGCCGCGAAGGTCGCGATCGACGTCGAGTGGGTCGGCTTCGACATCCCCAACGAGTTCGTCGTCGGCTACGGCCTCGACTACGCCGAGAAGTACCGCAACCTCCCGTTCGTCGGTACGCTCGCGCCCCACGTCTACGGCGGCTGAGCCGGACCGGGTGGTGTGAGCCACTCGGCTCAGTCCTTGTAGGACGATCGGGAACCCCGGCGGGTTCCGCGCCGTTGAAGCATGCAGAGACGGGCTTCGCAGCCGTCCGAAGCACCTTCGTGCGGCTTCGGGCAACCATGCTGGGGTACCGTCAGAAGAACTGTCTTATCAAACTCACTATGGCAGGAGGGACGGGGCGGCACCGCTCCGTATGGATGGACGTGAAGCGATACTTCCGTGGGCCGGTCATGTGGATCGTGCTGGCCGTCCTTGCCGTGGTCGTGTTGATGCAGGTCGTCGGCTCGTCCGGCGGCTACAAGACGGTGGACACCGGCCAGGTCATTGCGGCGATCAATGACAACAGGGTCCAGTCGGCCAAGCTGACCACAGGCGACGAGCAGACCGTCAAGGTCACTCTCAAGGACGGCCAGAAGGTCGACGGCAGCTCGAAGATCCAGGCGAGCTACATCGGCGACCAGCAGGGCACCCAGCTCGCCACCAAACTTCAGACCAAGTACGAGAGCAAGCAGATCCCGGACGGCTACACGGTGTCGCCGTCCAAGCAGAACCCGTTCGTCGGCGTCCTGCTGTCCCTGCTGCCCTTCGTCCTGATCGTGGTCGTCTTCCTGTTCCTGATGAACCAGATGCAGGGCGGCGGCTCCCGGGTCATGAACTTCGGGAAGTCCAAGGCCAAGCTCATCACCAAGGACACCCCGAAGACGACGTTCGCCGACGTCGCCGGCTGTGACGAGGCCGTCGAGGAGCTCCACGAGATCAAGGAGTTCCTGCAGGAGCCGGCCAAGTTCCAGGCGGTCGGCGCCAAGATCCCCAAGGGCGTGCTGCTCTACGGCCGCCCGGGTACCGGCAAGACGCTGCTCGCGCGCGCCGTCGCCGGCGAGGCGGGCGTGCCGTTCTACTCGATCTCCGGTTCCGACTTCGTCGAGATGTTCGTCGGTGTCGGTGCCTCCCGGGTCCGTGACCTGTTCGAGCAGGCCAAGGCGAACGCCCCGGCGATCGTCTTCGTCGACGAGATCGACGCGGTCGGCCGCCACCGCGGCGCCGGCCTCGGCGGTGGTCACGACGAGCGCGAGCAGACCCTGAACCAGCTGCTCGTCGAGATGGACGGCTTCGACGTCAAGGGCGGCGTCATCCTGATCGCCGCCACCAACCGGCCCGACATCCTCGACCCGGCGCTGCTGCGCCCCGGCCGCTTCGACCGGCAGATCGCGGTCGACCCGCCGGACCTGCAGGGCCGTATGGAGATCCTCAAGGTTCACCAGAAGGGCAAGCCGGTCGCGCCCGACGTCGACCTGGCCGCCGTCGCCCGCCGCACCCCGGGCATGACCGGTGCCGACCTCGCGAACGTGCTGAACGAGGCCGCGCTGCTCACCGCCCGTGGCGACCAGAAGCTGATCGACAACAAGGCGCTGGACGAGGCGATCGACCGCGTGGTCGCGGGCCCGCAGAAGCGGACCCGGATCATGTCGGACAAGGAGAAGAAGATCACCGCGTACCACGAGGGCGGTCACGCCCTGGTCGCGGCGGCCTCGCCGAACTCCGACCCGGTCCACAAGATCACGATCCTGTCCCGCGGCCGCGCCCTCGGCTACACGATGGTCCTGCCGGACGAGGACAAGTACTCGACCACGCGCAACGAGATGCTCGACCAGCTCGCCTACATGCTGGGCGGCCGCGCGGCCGAGGAACTGGTCTTCCACGACCCGACCACCGGTGCCGCCAACGACATCGAGAAGGCCACCAACCTGGCCCGCGCGATGGTCACGCAGTACGGCATGACCGAGCGGCTCGGCGCGATCAAGTTCGGCGGCGACAACAGCGAGCCGTTCCTCGGCCGTGAGATGGCTCACCAGCGCGACTACTCGGAAGAGGTCGCCGCGCTGGTCGACGAAGAAGTCAAGAAGCTCATCGAGACCGCGCACAACGAGGCCTGGGAGATCCTGGTCGAGAACCGCGACGTGCTCGACCAGCTCGTTCTCCACCTGCTGGAGAAGGAGACCCTGGGCAAGGAGGAGATCGCCGAGATCTTCGCCCCGATCGTCAAGCGCCCGCCGCGGCCCGCGTGGACCGGCTCCTCGCGCCGCACCCCGTCCACCCGCCCGCCGGTGCTCTCCCCGAAGGAGCTGGCACTGACCAACGGTGCGAACGGCGCGACGGCCGCGATCAGCACGGTCAAGTCCACGGCCGCCGAGTCCGCCCCGGTGACGGAGCAGACCCCGGAGGACCGCCCCGAGCACTGACCGCTTTTCGGCCAAAGAGGCCGGAATGAACGCCGCACCCACCAGGTTTTAGCCTGGTGGGCGCGGCGTTCGTATGTCCGCAGGAAGGCGTGTGGCCGCCGCCACGCGTCAAGGCACAGGAACGAGGAACCACATGACCGACCCCGTGACGCTGGACGGTGAGGGCACCATCGGCGAGTTCGATGAGAAGCGTGCCGAGAACGCCGTACGCGAACTGCTGATCGCGGTCGGCGAGGACCCGGACCGCGAGGGTCTGCGCGAGACCCCGGCCCGGGTGGCGCGGGCGTACAAGGAGATCTTCGCGGGCCTGTGGCAGCAGCCGGAGGACGTCCTGACGACGACGTTCGACATCGGGCACGACGAGATGGTGCTCGTGAAGGACATCGAGGTGTACTCGACCTGTGAGCACCACCTGGTGCCGTTCCGGGGGGTGGCCCACGTCGGCTACATCCCGTCGACGTCCGGAAAGATCACGGGACTGTCCAAGCTGGCCCGGCTCGTGGACGTCTACGCGCGCCGCCCGCAGGTGCAAGAACGTCTCACCACGCAGATCGCGGACTCCCTCATGGAGATCCTGGAGCCCCGGGGCGTGATCGTGGTCGTGGAGTGCGAGCACATGTGCATGTCCATGCGCGGTATCCGCAAGCCGGGGGCGAAGACCATAACGTCGGCCGTCCGCGGTCAGCTGCGGGACGTCGCCACCCGGAACGAGGCCATGAGCCTGATCATGGCCCACTGAGCCGAGGTGCGAGGAGACCGGCGGTCACGCCGCCGGCTCCGCCCCCGAGTGGTTCTGGTCCTCGTCCTCCGGGAGCTTGCACACGCGCTCCAGGAACAGGGCCGCCACTATCACCGCGATGCCCGCCAGGACCGAGAAGCCGGCGTAGATGGCCTGGTCGCGGCGGGCCGGGAGGTCCAGCAGCTCCAGCAGGAAGGCGCCCGTGCCGCCGTACATGCCGGCGACGAGGGCCGCGACCAGGGCGCTGGCCTGGCCGAAGACGACCGCGCGGGCGGCCATCAGCGGATCGACCCCCTTGGCGCCGGGGCGGCGCTCGCGCTGGGCCTTCAGCCGGGCGCGCAGCGAGAGCGCCGTCGCGAGCAGGACTCCGGCGATCAGGGCCAGCACGATGGGGGCGGCCAGGGGGACGCTGGGGAGGGTCCCGATCGAGTTCCAGAGGCGGGCGCCCGCCCAGGACAGGACTCCGGCCACGACGAACACGCCGGCCAGCACCCTGATGCGCAGCTCTCTCACGGTGTCCCTTCAGCTCCCCCGGACCGGCCCGGACTGGGTCGTGTCGACCTTGTCGTCTTGACCTTAACGACTCGTCACCTTGACCTTAACGACTATTCGGGCAGTCGGAGTTCCAGGTCCGCTCGCGGCGCCACGCCCTCACGCGTGACCGCCGAGAGCAGATCGGCCACCTTGCCGCGGCCGGGCAGCTGGGCCTGCGGGTCCACGTCGTGCCAGGGCGCGAGCACGAAGGCGCGTTCGTGGGCTCGCGGGTGGGGCAGGGTGAGCTGCGGGTCGTCGGAGGTGACGTCGGCGTAGGCGACGATGTCGACGTCCAGCGTGCGCGGGCCCCAGCGCTCGTCGCGGACCCGCTTGAAGGCCTCCTCGACGGCGTGCGCCCGCTCCAGCAGGGACGCGGGGGGCAGGGTGGTCTTCAGGACCACGACCGCGTTGAAGTACGACGGCTGGCTGCCGGGCTCGACGCCCCACGGCTCGGTCTCGTAGACCGGGGAGACCGCTTTGACGCGCACTCCCGGGGTGTCCTCCAGCGCGTCGACGGCGCCCTGGAGGGTCTCCAGGCGGTTGCCGAGGTTGGAGCCGATGGAGATGACGGCCCACTTCGGGTTCTGCAGGGTCGTGTCGGCGGCGTCGACCTGCTCGACGACGGAGGCGGGCACCGGCTGGACGGTCGGGTCGCTGTGACCCTGAAGGAAAGGTCGGGTCATACTCGGCTCCGGGTGATGGTGACGGTCACGTCGTCGAAGGGGACGGTGATCGGCGCGTCCGGCTTGTGGACGCACACCTCGACCTGCTGGACCCCTTCGTGCTTCAGGCAGGTCTGCGCGATCCGCTCGGCGAGCGTCTCGATGAGGTTCACCGGCTCGCCCTCGACCACGGCCACGACCTCCTCGGCCACGATGCCGTAGTGCACGGTCTTCGTCAGGTCGTCGTCCGCCGCGGCCGGCCGGGTGTCCAGCCCGAGGACGAGGTCCACGATGAAGGTCTGGCCCTCCTCGCGCTCCTTGGGGAACACACCGTGGTGCCCGCGGGCCTTGAGGCCGCGCAGCGCGACACGATCCACGCGAATCACTCCTGCAATCGTCGGGAAGGGCCGGCCCGTACCGCGTGCGGGCGGCACACCGGCCTGAAGACGAATCTACCTGCGGCCACTGACACAGCCGGGTCGCGGAGCGGCGGGCCCGCACGGGGACCACGAGGGTTCATCTCGTGTTTCCCCTGGGAAACCCGGCCGCGCCATGGGCTGGAAGCCGCTCATACCCGGAGGTAGGTGATTCCAACCACTTCTGTGCCCGCTGCCCGGTCAGGACAGGGGCCCGCCGTCCGGATTCGTACCGTTCGTGCCGGGCTCGTCGTCCGCGGTGTCCTCGGTCTCGTCGCTCTCCGCCATCACGGGGGAGGCGTGGTGCGCCCAGATCTTCCAGCCGGAGGGCGTGCGCCGGAACACGTTCGTGGCGACGACGAGCTGGCCGACCAGCGGTCCCAGCTCCGCGCCGTCCTCCGGGGCGGGGCCGCCGCTGAGGATGTTCTCGGTGCACGTCACGAGCGCAGTGTCGCCGGTCACGGAGACGTGCACGTCCGTGAGGAAGAACTGGATGTAGTCGGTGTTGGCCATGATCAGGGCGTACGACCTGAGGACCTCGCCGCGGCCGGTGAGCACCGGCCAGCCGGGGTGCACGCAGGAGATCACGCCGGTGTCCGCCGGATCGTGGTACTCCTCGTCCACGCCCAGGTCGCCGGGGCTCAGCCAGAGCGAGGACAGCTCCTCGAAGTCGCCGCGCTCCATCGCCTCGTAGAAGGCGGTGTTGGCGGCCTCCACCTGCTCGACATCGGTGTGGGGGGCGCTCACCGCTCGCCTTCCGCCCCGTGCTCGCTTCCCGCGCCCAGCGCTGTGCCAGGCGCTGTGCCCGCCATGCGCGCCTCCTCCACGGCGCGGGCGACGCGGACGGCGTCCGCGGTGGCGCGTACCTCATGTACGCGTACGGCCCATGCGCCGGAGTGCGCGGCGAGGGCGGAGACGGCGGCCGTGGCGGCGTCGCGCTCCCGGGCCGGCGGGGGAGCACCCTCCGGGCCGGCCAGGACACGGCCGAGGAACCGCTTGCGGGAGGCGGCCACGAGCAGGGGGTGGCCGAGGGCGCGCAGCCGGTCGAGGTGGGCGAGGAGGACGAGGTCGTGCTCGGCCTCCTTGGAGAAGCCGAGGCCGGGGTCGACGACGATGCGGTCAGGGGCGACGCCACCCGCGAGAACAGCCTCCACGCGCGCGTGCAGCTCGTCCACGACTTCGGCGACGACGTCGTCGTAGACGCCCTTGACGTTGCCGCCCTCCAGGAAGCCGCGCCAGTGCATGACGACGAACGGGGCGCCCGCGGCGGCGACCACCGGGATCATCGCGGGGTCGGCCAGGCCGCCGCTGACGTCGTTGACCAGGGCGGCACCGGCCGCGAGGGACTGCTCGGCGACGGAGGCGCGCATGGTGTCGACGGAGACGGCCACGCCCTCGGAGGCGAGGCCGCGGACCACCGGGATGACCCGCCGGAGCTCCTCGGCCTCGTCCACGCGCGTGGCGCCCGGCCGGGTGGACTCACCGCCGACGTCGACCAGGTCCGCGCCCTCGGAGACGAGATCCAGGCCGTGTTTGACGGCGGTCGTCGTGTCGAACCAGCGGCCGCCGTCGGAGAAGGAATCGGGGGTCACATTCACGACGCCCATGACCGCGCACCGGTCCCATGCCGGAAGCCCTGCCACCTGGCCGCGCCCGCTGTGGTTGTTCATACGTTCAGCGTAGGCCCAGGAGCGCGCCGTGAACGGCGGCGGCCCGGCCGGAAGCACCCGTGCTGGAGGGGTGGGGCTTCCGTCCGGGCCTGTCCTGGGCCGCGCTACGCGATCCATTCCGTGCCGTGCCGTGCCGTTCAGGCTGCGCGCATGTCCCGTTCCGCCACCGCGTGCGCGCAGGGGCGCTCGGCGGCCGCCCTGCGCCGGCGCAGGAAGCGCGGAAGAGGCAGGGCGAGGGTGACGAAGCCCTCCGCCTGCATGGCGGCGAAGCCGATGCGGGGCAGGTCGGCGGAGTGGCGGTAGACCACGAAGCGGGGCTCCCAGCGCGGCTGGAACTTCGCGTTGAACTTGTACAGCGACTCGATCTGGAACCAGCGCGAGAGGAACACCAGCAGCCCGCGCCAGGCGCGCAGCACCGGACCGGCGCCGATCTTCTCCCCGCGCGCGAGGGCGGAGCGGAACATCGCGAAGTTCAGCGAGATCCGGGTGATGCCGAACTTCGGCGCGGCCTGGAGAGCGGCGACGATCAGCAGCTCGTTCATGCCCGGGTCGGCGGAGCGGTCGCGGCGCATCAGGTCCAGCGAGACGCCGTCCGTGCCCCAGGGCACGAAGTGCAGGATCGCCTTCAGGTCGCCGTACTCGCCGGGCTCGTCGTCCTGCTTGTGGGCGGTGGCGATCAGGCAGTCGCCGTCGGCGGCGTCGCCGACGCGGCCGAGCGCCATGGAGAAGCCGCGCTCGGTGTCGGTGCCGCGCCAGTCGTCGGCCGCCCGCCGGATGCGGTCCAGTTCCCCGTCGCTGAGGTCACGGATGCGCCGCACCCGGGTTTCGTAGCCGGCTCGCTCGATGCGCTTGACCATTTGTCGGACGTTGCGCATCGCGCGTCCGGCGAGCGAGAAATCCGCGACGTCCACCACCGCCTCGTCGCCCAGCTCCAGGGCGTCAAGGCCGGTCTCGCGGGTCCACACCTCGCCGCCCGTCTCCGAGCAGCCCATGACGGCCGGGGTCCAGGAGTGGGCCTTGGCCTCGTCCATGAAGCGCTCGATGGCGCCGGGCCAGGCCTCGACGTCGCCGATGGGGTCGCCACTGGCGAGCATCACACCGGAGACGACGCGGTAGGTGACCGCCGCCTTGCCGCTGGGCGAGAAGACGACCGCCTTGTCGCGGCGCAGCGCGAAGTGGCCGAGGGAGTCCCGGTGCCCGTGCTTCTCCAGCAGCGCGCGCAGTTTCGCCTCGTCGTCCTCGGTGAGCCGCGCGGCGGGGTGCTCGGGGCGGAAGGCCAGGTAGATCGTGGTGACGGCAGTGATCCAGCCGAGCGCGCCGAGGGAGAAGGCCACCGTCCAGGAGGCGTTGCCCGAGTAGTCGACCGGGCCCTCGAAGCCGAACAGGCCGTAGACGACGTGCGTCAGTCGGTCGGCCAGGCTCGGGTCGCCGATCGTCCGGTGCGGGTGGACGCTGACGATGATGAGTCCGAGGACGAGGGAACCCGCACTCATGAGGACGAAGTTGGCCAGCGCCCGCCACCGGCTGCGCGGGTCCGGCAGTGCCGCGAACTCGCTCCGGTGCCGCAGCAGCGGTACGAGCAGCGCGACGGCGATCAGCACGCCGGCGATCGAGTGGCGGTACGCGAACTGCGCCGCGGCACCCGCCGGCAGCAGCGCGACCGCGGCCCGCCAGGCCCGGCGCTTGCGCCGCCCGAGCCCGTGCGCGAGCAGCAGCAACAGCACACCGGCGCTCAGCGAGAGCGCTGCGGCGAAGGGCCCGAACGAGCCCGGCAGCACCTCGGCGATCGCGTGCATACGGCTGTGACGGAAGCGCGGGAACACGCCCGCCGCAATGTCCAGGACGCCCACGAGCGCGGCCGCCCTGCTGACCAGGGTGGGAACGGCCTCGGGGCGCGGGCCGCGCAGTATGCGGCGCGCCCGACTGGATCGGCTCGGAACCTCGCCCGACAATTCCCCATCTATCCTGACAGACATCGCATCCCGTAGTTCTGCGAGAGACCTTGAACCCGGGCCCGATCGGGCATCCGGCGACATTGCGCCCTCTAGGACGGTGTCTCGGGGGGAGAGGTTCACTCCTCACCGGAAAGTCGGGTCAAAGGCCAAGGAAAGCCCCGGGCAAGGTCTCGCAATAAGTGCGGGTGGCAACCGGGCGGAGAGCGCAGGCAGGTAGCAGTCCATGGGTCTGACGAGCAACAAAGTGCTGATGCTGGCGATCGTGTTCGCCGTCGTGCTGTTCGCCGGCACGGTGTGGCTGTGGCCGCGACTGGCCCGGCAGAGCTGGCGGTCGATCGGCGGACGGATCGGTCTGCTGCTGACCACCCAGCTGGCGATCTTCGCCTCGGTCGGTCTCGCCGCCAACCAGGCCTTCGGGTTCTACGCCAGCTGGGCGGACCTGTTCGGCCAGGAGACCGGCCAAGGTGTGGTCGTCGACCATATAGCGGGTGGCGGCAGGACCGGCCCGATCCAGGTGGTCTCCACGTCCCGGGTCGTGGGCGTGAGCAGCTCGCTGCCGACGGTGGCCGGGCAGGTGCAGAAGGTCGACATCATCGGCCGCACGACGCACCTGACCTCCCCGGCGTACGTGTATCTGCCCCCGGAGTACTTCCAGCCGCAGAACCACGCGCGCAAGTTCCCGGTCTCGGTCATCCTCACGGGTTACCCCGGCACCGCCGAGGCGCTGGTGAACAAGCTGAACTACCCGAGCACGGCGCAGCAGCTGGCCAAGAGCGGCAAGATGCAGCCGATGATCCTGGTGATGCTGCGGCCGACCGTGGCGCCGCCGCGGGACACCGAGTGCGTGGACATCCCCGGCGGTCCGCAGGCCGAGTCGTTCTTCGCCAAGGATCTGCGCGACTCGGTCATGGCTCAGTACCGGGTGGACAAGACGCCCGCGAGCTGGGGCATCATGGGCGACTCGACCGGTGGCTACTGCGCGCTGAAGATCGCCATGCACAACCCGAAGGCGTACGCGGCCGCCGTCGGCCTGTCGCCGTACTACAAGGCGCCGATCGACCCCACCACCGGGGACCTCTTCCGCGGCAACAAGAACCTGCAGAATCGTGCCAACCTCTTCTGGGCCATCCAGCATCTGCCGGCGCCCGAGACCTCGCTGCTGGTCACGAGCAGCAAGGTCGGTGAGCACAACTACAAGGACACGCTCAAGTTCATCCAGGCCGTGCAGGACTCGAACGTGACCAGGATCTCTTCGATCATCCTTCCGAGCGGCGGGCACAACTTCAACACCTGGAGGCGGGAGATCCCGGGCGCGCTGCAGTGGATGAGCACGAAGCTGGTCTCGAACTGAGGCCCCTCGGCCTGACGCCCCGTGAAGCCCGCCGTGTGGCCGTGTTTTTACGGGGCGGGGGTCCGCGATTCGCCTACGCGCGGTAAGTTTCTGGCCATGCCACGTGGACGCCACCGCCATTCCCCACCTCTGCACCGGCTGTTGCCTTCGTCGGCGATCGCCGGTGTCTCCGTCGTCTGCGCGCTGGGTCCCTGGGTGTTCTCCGAGGCCACGGTGTTGCGCGCGCTGGCAGCGGCCGCCGCGGCGACGGCCGTCGTCGGCGCGGTCGTGATGCGCCGCTGGGACGCGCAGGCGGGCAAGCAGGTCGCCGAGCTCACGCGCGCGCGTGCCAGCGACGAATGGCGCAACGAGGAGCGGGTCGCCGAGCTGGAGACCGACCTGGAGGAGTCCCGCGAGCTGCGCGCGAAGCTGGAGCAGCGGCTGCGCGCCAAGCGCGCCGAGCTGGCGGGCCTGCGCAACGAGCACGCCGCCCTGCTGCGCCGCTACGCCACGGCGGAGACCGAGCGCGCCAGCGCCCTGGAGGGACGCCGGCTGCTGGAGATCGAGGCGGCCGTGCCCTCGTCGGCACCCGCGCTGCCGCCCGCGCGCAGCGCCGAGCCGGAGCCGGCGCCGACGTCGGCCGAGGCGAAGGGCGTGATCGAGGCGGCCGACGGGGACGAGCCGCAGGCGTACGCGGTGTTCTCGCCGGAGGGCGCCCAGCTGTACCGGAGCGCTCTGACCGCCCTGGCCCGGTTCGAGCGGGAGACCCCGGCTCAGTCCGGGGCCGAGTCCGCTTCCGTGTCCGAGTCCGCTTCCGTGTCCGAGTCGGCTTCCGTGACGCCGGGTGGCGAGGCGGCTGTTGAGGCCGTGGCAGCCGAGGCCGAGGCCGTCGAGGAGTCCGAAGAGGTCGAGAAGGCCGAGGAGGCCGAGGAGGACGGGACCGGGGCGGAGGACTCCGTCGCGGACGTCGCCGTCGCGGCCGATGCCGATGCCGATGCTCCTACGGCCATTGCGGACGAGGCCGATTCCGCCGCCAAAGGAGAAGACGCCGGGGAACACGCCGGAGACGGGGCCGCGGAGGGCGCCGCGGACAGCGTGACGGACGGTGCCGGTGAGGACGAGGCGCGGGAGCGCTCCACCGCGGCCGACGGGTACGCGCGTGTGGCGGGCTCGGCCGCCGTGACCGCGCCGGCCGAGCCCGCCAAGCCGGTGGGCCGGCCGCCCGCCGGGCACTTCACGGTGCCGACCGCGGTGGCCGTCGTACCCGCCGCACCCGCGCGACGCCCGCTGGTCCAGGGCGGTTTCGACTTCTTCGGCACCCAGAAGGCCGAGCCCAGGGCGGCGCTGGACTCCGTGCAGAACGAGGACCTCGCCGATGTCGTCGGCCAGGAGGCCCTCGCCGTGCACAAGGCCGAGACCGAGGG
Source organism: Streptomyces camelliae (assembly GCF_027625935.1). Taxonomy (NCBI): domain Bacteria; kingdom Bacillati; phylum Actinomycetota; class Actinomycetes; order Kitasatosporales; family Streptomycetaceae; genus Streptomyces; species Streptomyces camelliae. Next base: position 4,084,376 of record NZ_CP115300.1, on the reverse strand, counting down.
CGAGTTCAAGGACGCCGACGCACGGTCGCAGGGGGTCGGCCAGATCATCGACCTGACGGCACACGACGAGACCGAGCAGATCGACGTCCAGGGGCTGCGCAGCGCGGCTTCCTGAGGACGCGGTCGTACGAGGTCCGGGCCCGGCTTCCCCGAGGGGAGCCGGGCCTCATGTCATCCAGCGGTCCGGGCGGGCGTCCCGGCGTCCGGTACGGGACCTGTCGGCCTGCTCGTGCAGAAGCCGTACGGCTTCCTCGGCGTCCCGCTGCCGGGCCGTCACGGTCTTTCCGGCGCCGTTGTCCACGTGGATGTCGGCGAGCCGCCACAGCCGCTGCCAGGGCCCCTGGCGCAGCCGTACGCTCTGCACCTTGGCGTGCGGGACCAGCGAGAGCCGGCGGCGCAGCAGACCGTGCCGGGTGACGAAGACCGTGTCGGTGACCGCGAGGCGGTGGCCGCGCCACCACACCGGCACGCACCAGCGGGCCCGCCCCGGCGGCCGCGACATGGTCCGGGGCACCGTCACACCCGGCAGCACGCGCGCGATGACCGACTCGGCGACCGCGCGCGGGGCGACCGGTATCAGCACCGAGTCGGCGGACCCGGCCACGTCCAGCTCCACCCGCACCCAGCCGAGCCGCCGCCACAGCAGCGGCTCCACGATCCGTACGGTCTGCACCCGGCCGGGCGGCACCGTCTCGTGCGTACGGTCGAGCAGGCCATGGTCGATGCGCAGTCCGTCCGGGGACTCGCCCACCTTCCAGTCGAACTCGGCGACGAACCGCCGCGCGCCGCTCGCGCCGGCCCCGCCGAGCAGCGGCAGCGCGGTCGCGAGGACCGTCACCAGGTTGTGCGTGGTGAGCCACAGCACGGTCGGTACGACGAGCGCGGCGCAGAGCGAGCCCCAGGTGGCGGCCGTCAGAATCAGGGAGAGCGCGAGCGCTCGCGGGGGCACGCGCAGCAGCTCGTGCGCCGGCGCCTCGCCTATTTCACGCGCCCTCTCGGGTGCGAAACCCGCCGCGCGCGCGAGCAGCTCCGCACGCAGGGCGCGTGCCTCCTGCTCGCCGAGGAAGGCCAGTTCGTCCTTTTTGTCGGCGCCGACGACGTCGATCCGCAGCTTCGCGACGCCCGCCACGCGTGCGAGGAGGGGGCGCGAGACGTCCACGGCCTGGACGCGCTCCAGCCGGATGTGCGCGGTGCGCCGGAACAACAGGCCGGTGCGGATGCGCAGTTCGGACTCAGTGATCGCGAAGTGCGTGAACCACCAGGACAGGAAGCCGTACAGGCCGGCCGTCGGCACCAGGACCGCGAGCCCCAGCAGGAGCATGGTGTCGGTCAGCTTCGCCAGCTGGACCTGCGCGCTGTTCGGGTCGTGCGCCGCCCAGCCGACCAGTACGGCGACCGGCGCCCAGGCCCGCCGGAAGGGCGTGACCGGGTGCAGCCGGCGCTCGGTCACGGGCGCGCGCCCCTCGGCCCCGTGTGCGCCTTCTCCGGCGCCATGGGCATCCGCGGCGTCCGCGGCGGCTGTGCGGTCGCCGGGGTCCGCGGTCGTCACAGGCCCGCCGATCGTGCCTCGCCCAGCTCGGTGAGCCGGTCCCGCAGCCGTTCCGCCTCGGCCGGGTCCAGGCCGGGGATGGTCGCGTCGGTCTTGGCGGCCGCCGTGTGCAGCTGCACGGTGGCCAGCCCGAAGCGCCGCTCCACCGGACCGGAGGTGACCTCCACCAGCTGCATCCGCCCGTACGGCACGACCGTCTCCTCGCGCCACAGGACACCGCGGCTGATCAGCAGGTCGTCCGCGCGCTCGGCGTACCGCCACGAGCGCCAGTTGCGCCCCAGCAGCCGCCAGCACCACGCGGCGCACACCACGGGCAGCAGCGCGAAGGCCGCCCACGCGGGTCCCGCGAGCAGCCCGGGCAGCAGGCCCGCGGCGAGCGCGAGGGCCGCCGTCCACATCACGAGCAGCAGCCGCCGCATCCGCAGCAGGCCCGGCGGCAGCGCCCGCCACACCGGCTCGTCCCCCGGTATCCCCGCCATCCCCGCCTCGGGCGGGCTCCCCGTTTCCATGGGCCCAGCGTACGTAGGGGAAACTGGGGCCATGACTCCTACGACCCAGACCACGGTCGGGATCGGCGGCGCCGCGGAGAGCACCGACATGGTGCTCAACATCGGCCCCCAGCACCCGTCCACGCACGGTGTGCTGCGGCTCAAGCTGGTGCTGGACGGGGAGCGCATCGTGCGCGCGGAGCCGGTGATCGGCTATATGCACCGGGGCGCCGAGAAGCTCTTCGAGGCGCGCGACTACCGGCAGATCATCGTGCTCGCCAACCGCCACGACTGGCTGTCGGCGTTCTCGAACGAGCTGGGCGTGGTCCTCGCCGTGGAGCGGATGCTCGGCATGGAGGTGCCCGAGCGGGCGGTGTGGACGCGCACGCTGCTCGCCGAGCTGAACCGGGTGCTGAACCACCTGATGTTCCTCGGCTCCTATCCGCTGGAGCTGGGCGGCATCACCCCGGTGTTCTACGCGTTCCGCGAGCGCGAGGTGCTGCAGAACGTGATGGAGGAGGTCTCCGGCGGGCGCATGCACTACATGTTCAACCGGGTCGGCGGCCTCAAGGAGGACCTGCCGGCCGGCTGGACCGCACGCGCGCGTGCCGCCGTCGCCGCCGTGCGCTCGCGCATGGACGTCTTCGACGACCTGGTACTCGGCAACGAGATCTTCCGGGGGCGCACGCGCGGAGTCGGTGAGCTGGCGCCGGAGACGGTGCACGCCTACGGCGTGAGCGGCCCCATCGCGCGTGCTTCGGGCGTCGACTTCGATCTGCGCCGCGACGAGCCGTATCTGGCGTACGGCGATCTCCAGGACACCCTGAAGGTCGCCACCCGCAGCGAGGGCGACTGCCTCGCCCGCTTCGAGGTGCTCCTGGAGCAGACCCACAACGCGCTCGACCTCGCCGACGCCTGTCTGGACCGGCTCGCCGAGCTGCCGCCGGGGCCGATCAACCAGCGCCTGCCCAAGGTGCTGAAGGCGCCCGAGGGGCACACGTACGCGTGGACCGAGAATCCCCTCGGCATCAACGGCTACTACCTGGTCAGCAAGGGCGAGAAGACGCCGTACCGGCTGAAGCTGCGCTCGGCCTCCTACAACAACATCCAGGCGCTGACCGAGCTGCTGCCGGGGACGCTGGTGGCCGACATGGTGGCGATCCTGGGGTCGATGTTCTTCGTGGTCGGCGACATCGACAAGTAGGCCGACCCCGGGAAACCGGCCGGCTCAGGTGAGCGGGTCCCGGATGCCGACCGGCTGCACCAGCCAGCCGAAGTCGCCGAGCCCGCCGGACGCGGTGAGCTCAGCGGCCTCTCCGGCGTTCGCGAGGGCGCGCACGTAGGCGGAGGGGTCCGTGGAGGCCAGCGCGAGTGGGGGGCGTGCGCCGGTGATGCCCAGGGCGTGCAGAGCAGCGCGTTGCGCGAGCAGGCCCGCGGGGGGCAGTGCACGCGCTGTGGTGGGGGGCTCCTGCGCTGCGCCGTGGGGTGTGCGCGCCGTGTTCGGGAGCGTGCGTGCTGTGCCATGAGCGGGGCGCGTGGCGCCAGGTGCCGCCGCGCACGCGTCCAGGGCGACGTGGGCCGTGATGTCGCAGGAGCCGTCCGGCACGGGTGCCGTCTCGCGGCCCTCCCGGAAGCCGGTGAGCGTGCCGAACGGGGGGCGCGTGGCGGTGGTGTGCGCGTAGTCCACGGCCACCGCGAGCCCGCGCACCACCCGGTCCACCACCGACGCCCACGCCAGGTCCCGGGGCAGTCCGATCTCCGCGCGCAGCCCCTCCTCGGCGGGCAGCGGCCACCAGCGGGCGAGCCAGTCCGCCTCCGCGCCCGTCACGGGCTCCCCGAGCCGCTCGGTGCCGTCCTGCGCGACGAGCACCAGCCGGGGCACGCCCGCGGAGTCGACCTCGGCGACGTCCACGGGCACGTTGTCCAGCCACTCGTTGGCGAAGAGCAGCCCGGTGACGGCGGCCGGGGGTTCGGCGAGCCAGGTGATGCGGGCGTCCAGGCCGGGCGGGCGGTCGGCGAGTTCGACGGCGTACCCGCGCGCGCGTGCGGCCACGTCGGCCGGCAGGGCGTCGAGCACCCCGGTGACCAGTTCGCCCCGGCCCGCTCCCATGTCGACGAAGTCCAGCACGGCGGGCCGCCCCAGGGCCTCGTCCACCCGGCACAGCAGCCGGGCCACGGCCCGCGCGAACAGCGGGGAGGCGTGCACGGACGTACGGAAATGGCCGGCCGGGCCCTCCGGACGCCGGTAGAAGCCGCCGGGCCCGTACAGCGCAGCCTCGGCCGCCGCACGCCAGCCGCGCCGACCGTGCCCGTCCTGCGGGCCGCCGCCGGGACCGTCGCCCGCAGGGTCCCCGGGGGCCGGTTCCGCGTCCCGCGCCGTTTCATCCGTCACCGGAACAGACTAGGCGCACAGATGATCACTTCCTCCACCTTGCGGAGTACGCCCACCGGGCGTGGATCGGCCCTCCGGTTGACCCCTGCACGCATCCGGTTTCCCTACTCTGGGTTACGTGCAGCGCCTCTATGACTTCCTCCGCCGCCACCCGATCTGGGTCGACACCTTCTGGGCCGTCGTCCTGTTCGGGTTGTCCGGCGTGAGCGTGGTCAATCTCAGCGGGACGCATGGGCACCACGGGACGATCGCCACAGGGATGGCCGTGTCCGTCGTCCTGTGCGTCGTCGTCGCGCTGCGCCGCCGCTACCCGGAGCCGATGCTGCTGCTCGCGTGCGCGACCGGGCTGGCCCAGCTGGCCCTGGACGTCGAGACGACCGTCGCGGACTTCGCGATGCTGGTGATCGCGTACACGGTCGCGGCGCTCGGCGCCCGCTGGGCCTCCCGGCTCGCGCTCTGTGTCAGCCTCGTCGCGGCGACCCTCGCGCAGATCCGCTGGCCGGCCGAGCACGCCGGCATCCTCGGGCAGGCCGCCATCACCGTCTTCCAGACAGTGCCCTTCGCGCTCGCCTGGGTGCTCGGTGACTCCATGCGCACCCGGCGTGCCTACTTCGCCCAGCTGGAGGAGCGCGCCGCCCGCCTGGAGAAGGAGCGCGAGGCGCAGGCGAAGGTCGCGGTCGCCGCCGAGCGCGCCCGTATCGCGCGCGAGCTGCACGACGTCGTCGCGCACAACGTGTCGGTGATGGTGGTGCAGGCCGACGGCGCCGCCTACGTCCTCGACGCCGCGCCCGACCAGGCGAAGAAGGCTCTGGAGACGATCTCCTCCACCGGCCGGCAGGCCCTCGCCGAGATGCGCCGCCTGCTGGGTGTGCTGCGCACCGGGGAGCACCAGGAGGGCGGTGAGTACGTCCCGCAGCCCGACGTCGAGCAGATCGACGAGCTGATCGAGCAGTGCCGCAGCTCGGGGCTCCCGGTCGACTTCAAGGTCGAGGGCACCCCGCGCCCGCTGCCCAGCGGCGTGGAGCTGACCGCGTACCGGATCGTGCAGGAGGCGCTCACCAACACGCGCAAGCACGGCGGGCCCAACGCGGGCGCGAGCGTGCGGCTGGTCTACTTCGACGACGGGCTCGGCCTGCTGGTCGAGGACGACGGCAAGGGCGCCCCCCATGAGCTGTACGAGGAGGGCGGCGCCGACGGCCAGGGGCACGGGCTGATCGGCATGCGCGAGCGGGTCGGCATGGTCGGCGGCACCCTGGACGCGGGCCCGCGCCCGGGCGGAGGATTCCGCATCAGCGCCCTGCTCCCGCTCAAACCGGCGCACTGACACCTTCACGCGCCCCCGATTGACACCTGTAAGCCATGCCCGTCCCCGACGAAAGAGGCCCGATGACGATCCGCGTGATGCTCGTCGACGACCAGGTGCTGCTGCGCACCGGGTTCCGGATGGTGCTCGCCGCCCAGCCGGACATGGAGGTCGTCGCGGAGGCGGGCGACGGTGTCGAGGCCCTGCAGGTGCTGCGCACGACTCCGGTCGACGTCGTCCTGATGGACGTCCGCATGCCGAAGCTGGACGGGGTCGAGGCCACCCGGCGGATCTGCGCTGAGCCGGACGCGCCGAAGGTGCTGATCCTGACCACGTTCGACCTGGACGAGTACGCCTTCTCCGGGCTGAAGGCGGGCGCCTCCGGGTTCATGCTCAAGGACGTGCCGCCCGGCGAGCTGCTGGCCGCGATCCGGTCCGTGCACAGTGGTGACGCCGTTGTGGCGCCCTCCACCACCCGGCGGCTGCTGGACCGCTTCGCGCCGATGCTGCCCTCCACCGGCAAGGAGCCGCAGCACAAGGAGCTGGAGCGGCTCACCGACCGGGAGCGGGAGGTGATGGTGCTCGTCGCACAGGGCCTGTCCAACGGGGAGATCGCGGCCCGGCTGGTGCTGAGCGAGGCCACGGTGAAGACCCATGTGGGCCGCATCCTGACCAAACTCGGCCTGCGAGACCGGGTGCAGGTGGTGGTGCTGGCGTACGAGACGGGGCTGGTCCGCGCCGGCGGCCACAGCTGAGACGCGGCCGTACCGGGCCCCGTCGAAACGGCCGTACAGGTCTGCCGGACTCAGGCCGTGTGGGTACGGCGATCCGGCGGGGGCGGGCCGTGTGGGTACGGCGATCCGGCGGGGGCGGGCCGTGTGGGTACGGCGGATCCTGTGGACGCGGGCCCTGCAGATCCGGCCGGTGCGGGCCGACGGGGGCTGACGCGGGCCATGCGCGCCCGGCGCCCATCGGCCGGGATGCGCGCCCGGCGCCCTTCGGCCTCCGTCGAGGCGGCGAGTCCGACCCACTGCCCCGTCGGTCTGCATGCCCGGCGCTCGTCGGTCTCCACCGAGCCGGCATGCCTGGCGCCCACCGGCCTCCGTCGAGGCGGCAGGTCCGACCCCGCCCCGGTGCCCGGCCCCGCCGGAGCGCACGCCTGATGCCGACCGGCCCCCGCCGAGTCGGCACGTCCGGCGCCCGTCGGTCCCGCCGGACGGCGTCAGCGCAGGACGCCCTCGATGAAGTCGCTGCCCAGACGAGCCACCGCGGAGAGGTCCAGCTGGTGCTGGACGTACCGGCCGTGGCGGCAGTCGGTGATCAGGCCCGCCTTCTTCAGCACCGCGAGGTGGCGGGATATCTCGGGGGCCGACATGCCGTGGGCGTCGGCCAGTTCGCCCGTGGTGTGCGGAGCGCGCGCGAGGTGCCGGCACAGCCGCAGCCGCACCGGGTGGGCCAGCGCCTCCAGGCGGCGCGTGAGCTGCTCGACGGACGGGGCCTGCGGGCGGGTGCCGCTCGCGGGGTAGGTGATCGAGGGCTGCCAGCCGAACCGGTGCAGGACCAGGACGTGCGGCCAGCCGAGGCTGGTCGGCACCAGGACCAGGCCGCCGTCGCCGGTGGCGGTGCGGCCGACCGCGAGCTTGTCGACCGTGACGAGCGTGGCCTCCTCGTCCAGCGAGATGGCCTCGGAGAGGGAGGCGAGGGCCACGCCGAGGCCCTTGCGGCGCAGCAGTTCGGTCTTGTGCCGGGCGTCGGCGGCGAGCTGGGGCTGGATGCGGGCCCAGGTGTCGGCGAAGAAGGCCTCGTCGCAGTCGAGCATCAGTTGCCGGAACCAGGCACGGACGACCGGCGGGTCGTTCAGCAGGCGGCGCGCGAACTGCTCCTGTACGGCCCCGCGCGCGGCGGCCAGTTCCAGGGAGCGGCGGCGCAGCTCCGGGTCGTCCAGCAGGGACGGCTCCTGGACGTCGTAGCGCAGCTGGCAGGTGAACTCCAGCGCGACATTCACGAACTGTTCGTCCGTCAACTTGTCCAGCAGATCGAGCTCTTCGGCGAGGGTGGCGCCGGGCAGCGTGCGCCGGCCGGGGATGCCGGCGAAGGGGGCGAAGACGTCCGAGAACGTCGTACGCCACAGGAAGTCGGCCTCGCACAGGCGGTCGGCCAGCCGGGGGTCCAGCCGGGACGAGACGGCGGTCACCCAGCCCTGGAGGTCGGGGTGGTGACCGGGCTCGCTGAGCGCGTGCAGCGCCATCCCCAGCTCGGCCAGCGGCGAGGGCACGACCGAGACCCGCTCGGGCGGCAGTCCGGTGATGTCGATCGTCACGCTCATGCGTCCATCGTGCACCGGCCCACTGACAGTGCCCCCGTGGATTGACGGCAGCCGTCAATCCACGGGACTTCGGCACCGGGCTCGACCAGGCTGAAGGCACCGGGGCAGCCGCGGAGCCCGATCAGCCACAGATCAGTCACGTCCCGAAAAGGCGATCCGCCATGAGCATCACCCAGCAGTACCTCCTCGACAGCCACCGTGCGCGCGTGCTCGGCGAACCCGAGCCACCCGCGCCCGGCCGACACGACCTGACGGTGGCGCGCGAACTGCGCGAGTACCGGCGCTTCAGCGCGGTCATCGCCGAGCGCCCGGCACGCGGGCGCGTGCGGTACGCCCTGCGCCGCTGGCTGCGCCCGCGAGCCTTGTAGTCAGGCCTTGTCCGGCAGGTGGTCCGTGAAGTCCCGTACGGCCGCGCGGACGTCGTCCGCCGTCCACTCCAGTCCCCTGGCACGGACGGTGACCTCCGTGACCGCAAGGCCGGGCCCCCGGCCGTCCCAGGGGTTCGCGAAGAGCATCACCGAGGTCTCCTCGCCTTGGCGGACGGCTGCCTCGGCGACCACCTCGGGCGCGTACGGCAGCCAGACCTGGAACTCGTAGGTGTGCGGCACCCCGGGGTGGACGCGGGCCCACGGCAGCCCGGCTTCGGCGAACCCCTCGCGCAGTGCGGCGGCGACCACGCGCGCGTGCCGCACGTATTCGGGCAGCCGGGGCAGTTCCCGCTCCAGGCCGACGAGCGCGGACAGCGCGGTCGGGAACTGCTGGAAGACCGTCCCGCCGTACCGGTGCCGCCAGGTCTTCGCCTCCTCGATCAGGCTCCTGGGACCGGCGAGCGCCGCGCCGCCGAAGCCGGCGAGGGATTTGTAGAACGACACGTAGACGCTGTCGGCCAGGCCCGCGATCTCCTCCAGCGGGCGCCCGAAGTGCTCCGTGCACTCCCACAGGCGCGCGCCGTCGAAGTGCACCACCGCGTCGCGCTCCCGCGCGGCCTCGACGACCTCGGTCAGCTCCTCCCAGGTGGGCAGCACGAAACCGGCGTCCCGCAGGGGCAGCTCCAGCATCAGCGCCCCGAAGGGCTCGGCGAGGTCGCGTATCTCGGCGGCCGTGGGCTGCCGTGGCTCGTCCGTCACGCGGACCGGGCGCAGGCCGCTGACCTGGCTGAAGGCATGCCGTTCGTGCACCTCGGGGTGGGACAGGGCGTGCAGGGCCACGGCCGGGTCGCCGGTGCGGGCCGCCCAGCAGCGCAGGGCCACCTGCTGGGCCATCGTGCCGGTCGGGAAGAACGCGGCGGCCTCCGTGCCGAGCAGCCCCGCGACCCGCTCCTCTAGGGCGGCCACGATCCGGTTGCCGTAGATGTCCGACTGCTCGTCCAGGTCGTACACCTCGGGTGCCGCCGCCATGAGATCCGTCAGGCGTTCGCGGAGGGTGCCGCCCCAGCCCGCGCGGGACAGCGTGCGCCGCGCCTGCCGCTGGGCCGCCATGCGGCGGTCCCGCAGCCGCTCCTGGGGGGAGCGTTCGTCGTCCTGCTGCCTGTCAGGTCCGTTGTCCTGCTCAGCCGTGTCCGTCATGCCGGGGATCATGCCGCGCCGCACGCGCGCGATGCACCGGGGTTTCCGCCCGGTGGCCCGGTCCGCGGGCGTGGCGTAACCCACAGCCTGTGGACGACCGGCCGCCTCCGAACCCGATAGCGTTAACATGACGAGAAATCGTCCGGTACATCGTCCGGTACCCAGAGCGGACTGGAACGGGAAGGCCGCCGTCGCGTGAGTACAGTCCACCAGCCAGATCTCAAGGACCGCCCCGCGCGGCTCACCGTCGGCGTCGTCGGCGCCGGCCGCGTGGGCCCCGCGCTGGCCGCGTCCCTCCAGCTCGCCGGGCACCGCCCGGTGGCCGTCTCCGGTGTCTCCGACGCCTCCCGCAGGCGCGCCGAGACCATGCTCCCGGACGTGCCGCTGGTACCGCCCGCCGAGGTGCTCCAGCGCGCCGACCTGGTGCTGCTCACCGTCCCCGACGACGCCCTGCCCGGCCTGGTCGCCGGCCTCGCCGAGACCGGTGCCGTACGGCCCGGCCAGCTGCTCGTGCACACCTCCGGCCGGTACGGCGCCCAAGTCCTCGCCCCCGCCACGCGCGCGGGCGCGCTGCCGCTGGCGCTGCACCCGGCGATGACGTTCACCGGCACCCCGGTGGACGTCCAGCGCCTCGCCGGCTGTTCCTTCGGCGTCACCGCGCCCGAGGAGCTGCGGCTGGCCGCCGAGGCCCTGGTCATCGAGATGGGCGGCGAACCGGAGTGGATCAGCGAGGAGAACCGCCCGCTCTACCACGCGGCCCTCGCGCTCGGCGCCAACCACCTGGTGACCCTCGTCGCCCAGTCCATGGAGCTGCTGCGCACGGCCGGCGTCGAGGCGCCCGACCGGATGCTCGGCCCGCTGCTCGGCGCCGCCCTGGACAACGCGCTGCGCTCCGGCGACCTGGCGCTCACCGGGCCCGTCGCGCGCGGGGACGTCGGCACGGTCGCCGCGCACGTCACGGAGCTGCGCAAGCACGCCCCGCAGACCGTCGCGGGCTATCTCGCGATGGCCCGTGCCACCGCCGACCGGGCCCTCGCCCACGGCCTGCTGAAGCCGGAACTCGCCGAGGACCTGCTCGGCGTGCTGGCCGACGGATCCAACGGCACCAACGGCACCAACGGCACCAAGGGGGACGCCCGATGACCACCGTCCTGCTGAGCACCGCCGACGAACTGCACGCGCGCGTGCGCCGCGGCCGCCGCGCCGTCGTCATGACCATGGGCGCCCTGCACGAGGGCCACGCCACCCTGATCCGCACCGCGCGCGACCTGGCCGGACCGGACGGCGAGGTCGTCGTCACCGTCTTCGTCAACCCGCTGCAGTTCGGCGCGGGCGAGGACCTCGACCGCTACCCGCGCACCCTTGAGGCCGACCTGAAGATCGCCGAGCAGTCCGGCGCGGACGCCGTCTTCGCACCCTCCGTGGACGAGGTCTACCCGGGCGGCGAACCCCAGGTGCGCATCACCGCCGGCCCCATGGGCGAACGCCTGGAGGGCGCCTCGCGGCCCGGCCACTTCGACGGCATGCTCACCGTCGTCGCCAAGCTGCTGCACCTCACCCGCCCCGACGCGGCCCTGTTCGGGCAGAAGGACGCCCAGCAGCTGGCCCTGATCCGGCGCATGGTGCGGGACCTGAACTTCGGCGTCGAGATCGTCGCCGTACCGACCGTGCGCGAGGCGGACGGGCTCGCCCTGTCCAGCCGCAACCGCTACCTCTCGCCCGCGGAGCGCGGCACGGCGCTCGCGCTGTCCCGGGCGCTGTTCGCGGGCCGTGACCGGCACGCCGCACAGGAGGCGCTGCGCGCGCGTGCCCGTGAAGTGCCCTCCACGCACGCGCGTGCGGAGGCGCTGAGCGCCATAGGGGAGTCCCGCGCGGCGGCCGACGCACACGCGGTCGCCACCGCGGTGCCCGGCTCTCCGGCCGCGGTCCGAGCGGCGGCCCGCCAGGTGCTGGACGAGGCCGCCCGCCTCGTCCCGCCGCTCCGGCTGGACTACCTCGCCCTGGTCGACCCCGCCGACTTCACCGAGATCGGCGACGACTTCACCGGCGAGGCCGTCCTCGCCGTCGCCGCCCGGGTCGGCACGACCCGGCTGATCGACAACCTTCCGCTCACCTTCGGAACCCTCGGAGCCGCCTCGTGACCAGCACAGGCACCAGCACAGGCATACGACTGCACGCACCCGCCCCCGGGTGGGCCATCTCGGCGGACGTGGTCGTCGTCGGCTCCGGCGTGGCCGGTCTGACCGCGGCCCTGCGCTGCGAGGCCGCCGGGCTCACCACGGTCGTCGTCACCAAGGCCCGCCTGGACGACGGCTCCACGCGCTGGGCGCAGGGCGGCATCGCGGCCGCCCTCGGCGAGGGCGACACCCCCGAACAGCACCTCGACGACACCCTGGTGGCCGGCGCGGGCCTGTGCGACGAGGAGGCCGTACGGATCCTCGTCACCGAGGGCCCCGACGCGGTACGGCGGCTGATCTCCACCGGCGCGCACTTCGACACCGACGGTGAGGGCGACATCCACCTCACCCGCGAGGGCGGCCACCACCGGCGCCGGATCGCGCACGCGGGCGGCGACGCCACCGGCGCGGAGGTGTCCCGGGCGCTCGTGGAGGCCGTAGACGCGCGTGGGCTGCGCACGATCGAGAACGCGCTGGTGCTGGACCTGCTGACCGACGCCGAGGGCCGCACGGCCGGTGTCACGCTGCACGTGATGGGCGAGGGCCAGCACGACGGCGTGGGCGCCGTGCACGCCCCCGCGGTGGTCCTCGCGACCGGCGGCATGGGCCAGGTGTTCTCCGCGACCACCAACCCGTCCGTGTCGACCGGCGACGGTGTGGCGCTGGCGCTGCGCGCGGGCGCCGAGGTCAGCGACCTGGAGTTCGTGCAGTTCCACCCGACCGTGCTGTTCCTCGGCCCGGAGGCGGAGGGGCAGCAGCCGCTCGTCTCCGAGGCGGTCCGTGGCGAGGGCGCCCACCTGGTCGACGCCGACGGCGTGCGCTTCATGGTGGGCCAGCACGAGCTGGCCGAGCTGGCGCCCCGGGACATCGTCGCCAAGGGCATCCTGCGGCGGATGCTGGAACAGGGCGCCGAGCACATGTACCTCGACGCCCGGCACTTCGGCGCCGACATGTGGGAGCACCGTTTCCCGACCATCCTGGCCGCCTGCCGCGCCAACGGCATCGACCCGCTCACCGAGCCCATCCCGATCGCCCCGGCCGCCCACTACGCCTCCGGGGGCGTGCGCACGGACGCGCTGGGGCGTACGACGGTGCCGGGCCTGTACGCGTGCGGCGAGGTCGCCTGCACCGGCGTGCACGGCGCGAACCGGCTCGCCTCCAACTCCCTGCTCGAAGGCCTCGTCTACGCCGAGCGCATCGCCGCCGACATCGCCGCGGCCCGCGCGGAGAACGGCCTCCACGCGCGCGTGCCCGCACCGGTCCCGTACCCGGAGACTCCCGCCCACCCGCTGCTCGCCCCCGAGACCCGCTTCGCCATCCAGCGGATCATGACCGAGGGCGCCGGCGTGCTGCGCTCCGAGGAGTCCCTCGCCCGGGCCGCCGAACAGCTCCAGAAGCTGCACACGGACGCCCGTGACGCCCTGGAGGAGCACGGCAAGACCGCCGAGCCCGGCGTCGACACCTGGGAGGCCACCAACCTCCTGTGCGTCGCCCGCGTCCTGGTCGCCGCCGCCCGGCTGCGCGAGGAGACCCGCGGCTGCCACTGGCGCGAGGACCGCGCCGAGCGCGACGACACCGACTGGCGGCGGCACATCGTCGTACGGCTGAACCCCGACCGGTCGCTGGCCGTGCACACGACCGACACCGCAGACTTCCCCCCTACCCGGTAACACCCAGCGCCTCAGGAGCAGTGACAGACGTGAGCACCGACGACCTTCCCCTCGCCTCCGCCGGCGGCTGCGGCGACGACTGTGCCTGCGGCGGCGCCGAGGGCGACGAGGAGTACCTGGAGTGCGGGCTCGACCCCGCGCTCGCCGAGCTGCTGGCCGCCGCCGGGCTCGACCCGATCGAGGTCGAGGACATCGCCAACGTGGCCATCCAGGAGGACCTGGACGGCGGCGTGGACGTGACGACCGTCGCGACCATCCCCGAGGAGGCGGTGGCCACCGGCGACTTCACCGCGCGTGAGGCGGGCGTCGTGGCGGGCCTGAGGGTCGCCGAGGCCGTCCTGTCCGTGGTCTGCACGGACGAGTTCGAGGTCGAGCGGCACGTCGAGGACGGCGACCGGGTCGAGGCCGGGCAGAAGCTGCTGTCGGTCACCACGCGCACGCGTGACCTGCTCACCGCCGAGCGCAGCGCGCTGAACCTCATGTGCCGCCTGTCCGGCATCGCGACCGCCACGCGCGCGTGGGCGGACGCGCTGGAGGGCACCAAGACGCGCGTGCGCGACACCCGCAAGACCACGCCGGGCCTGCGCTCGCTGGAGAAGTTCGCGGTCCGCTGCGGCGGAGGCGTCAACCACCGCATGTCGCTGTCCGACGCGGCCCTGGTCAAGGACAACCACGTGGTCGCCGCAGGTGGCGTCGCGCAGGCCTTCAAGGCCGTACGGGAGACCTTCCCGGAGGTGCCGATCGAGGTCGAGGTCGACACCCTGCACCAGCTGCGCGACGTGGTCGAGGCGGGGGCCGACCTGATCCTGCTGGACAACTTCACGCCCGGCGAGTGCGCGGAGGCCGTCGGCATCGTCGGCGGCCGGGCGCTGCTGGAGGCCTCCGGCCGGCTGACGCTCGGCAACGCGCGCGTGTACGCCGACACCGGCGTGGACTTCCTGGCGGTCGGCGCGCTCACCCACTCCTCGCCGATCCTGGACATCGGCCTGGACCTGCGCGAGGCGGAGTAACGGCGATGCTGCTCACGATCGACGTCGGCAACACGCACACCGTCCTCGGCCTGTTCGACGGCGAGGACATCGTCGAGCACTGGCGCATCTCCACGGACGCGCGCCGCACGGCGGACGAGCTGGCGGTGCTGCTCCAGGGCCTGATGGGCATGCACCCGCTGCTCGGCGACGAGCTGGGCGACGGCATCGACGGCATCGCGATCTGCGCGACCGTCCCGTCGGTGCTGCACGAGCTGCGCGAGGTCACCCGCAGGTACTACGGCGATGTGCCCGCGGTGCTGGTCGAGCCGGGCGTGAAGACGGGCGTGCCGATCCTCACCGACAACCCCAAGGAGGTCGGCGCGGACCGGATCATCAACGCGGTCGCGGCCGTGGAGCTGTACGGCGGCCCGGCGATCGTCGTCGACTTCGGTACGGCGACCACGTTCGACGCGGTCTCCGCGCGCGGGGAGTACGTCGGCGGGGTCATCGCGCCCGGTATCGAGATCTCCGTGGAGGCGCTCGGCGTCAAGGGCGCGCAGCTGCGGAAGATCGAGGTGGCCCGGCCGCGCCACGTGATCGGCAAGAACACCGTCGAGGCCATGCAGGCGGGCATCGTGTTCGGCTTCGCGGGGCAGGTCGACGGTGTGGTCGAGCGGATGGCGCGGGAGCTGGCCGACGACCCGGACGATGTGCGGGTGATCGCCACGGGCGGGCTCGCGCCGATGGTGCTGGGGGAGTCCTCGGCGATCGACGAGCATCAGCCGTGGCTGACCCTGATCGGGCTGCGCCTGGTGTACGAGCGGAACGTGTCGCGTCTGTGAGGTGACCGGGCACGCGCGTGCGTGCCGTGCGTGGCCCCGGTCGGGGGAAACCCAGGAGCGACACGCGACGACACAGCAGTCCGATCCGTCACTTTTGTCCGATTAGCGGTAGCGTCGCCGCATGCCCACGCCATACGGATCCCGCGGCGGCATGGCGTTCGGCGTGGAGGAGCTGCGTGTGCTCCGCCGCGCCCTCGCCCTCGCCCTTCACCCAGGTCCCGCCTCCGCCGGGGACGTCCAGGACTGCTTCCGGCTCGCCGAGTCGCTCGACGAGGCGATGTGCGAGGGGGCGAGACTGCGCGCGTTCCTGGTGGCGGACCTCGGGCGGTACCGGGCCGCGCTGCCGGGTACCGCCGCCGGTTATCTCACCCTCCTGGAGGAGGCGCTGGGTGCCGGGCACCGGCCGACCGCGGACGACCTCGCCGCACTGCGGGCGCTGCGCGGCAGTCCCGCGGCGGCCGCGCTGCTGGACCGCTGCCAGGCGCTGGCCGAGCAGGACGTACGGGCCCGGTTCGCACAGGGCGCCCGGACCGTGCCCGCGCCCGCCGTACCCCCCTCACGGACGCGCCTGCTGGCCCTTCCCGGCGGCGCGGGCGGGCCTGAGGCGGGAGAGTCCGAGGAGCCGGCGAAACCGCCGCAGAAGCCCGCGCAGAAGCCTGGACCGGCCCCCGCGGAGCCGCCGGCGCCCGAGCCGGCGAGTCCGAAGCGGCCCATCCCGACGCCGGGGGAGGTCTTTCCGCGCCGCAAGCCGGCGCCTCCGGCGGAGGGCACCGACTCCCGCCAACTCGCCGCCGGCTGACCTCGTTCCCCCCCACCCGCCCCCGTGCGGCTTTCGTCGCCGGGTGCGGGTGGCCCTCGCGGGGCGCCTGTCACCGCCGGCGGCCTCCGGCCCGGTGGGCGCTTCCGCGCCGGCGGCTTCCGGCCCGGTGGGCGCTTCCGCGCCGACGCTATGCCCCACCGCCAACCCTGCACCCACCGCCGCTGCTCCCCACCGCGCCGCTGCTGCCCCATCGCCCTCGCACCGGTGGGCCCCGATCCCGCTCCCGGGCGCATCCGTGCAGGTCGGGCCCGAGCTCGGGCGGTTCGCGCACCCCGCCCCTTTCGCCCGGTACCGGCTGGCTACCCTGGAGTCATGGACTATGTCTCCGCGCTCGTGCCCCCGGTCGTGATGGCCGTGTTCTTCATCGGTGTGGTCAGGGTGATCGTGAAGACCCAGGGCGGGGCCGCCAAGGCCAAGGAGGACGCGGCCGTCGACGCCGCCCTCGCGCGCGCGGAGGGTGCACGGCAGGCCTCCGCCGGCGGCGACGCCTGAGCCAGGCCTTCGGCTTCCCCGGCGTACGACTTCCGCATCCCGGTGCGGCTTCGAGTCGTACGCCCTTTTTGTTCCGATTCACAGGGTTAGTGCACGTCCGGCACGCCATTGTCGCGATCTCCCACTATTGTTCTGAGTTGTGCCTCGCCCATTGGGAGAACTCGAAGACGCGGTCATGACGCGGGTGTGGAAGTGGAACCGCCCGGTGACCGTTCGAGAAGTCCTGGAAGACCTCCAACAGGAACGCTCGATCGCGTACACCACCGTGATGACCGTTTTGGACAATCTCCATCAGAAGGGCTGGGTGCGCCGCGAGGCGGAAGGCCGGGCCTATCGATATGAGGCCGTCTCGACGCGAGCCGCGTACGCCGCCGCCCTGATGAACGACGCATGGTCGCAGAGCGACAACCCGGCCGCCGCTCTCGTCGCCTTCTTCGGGATGATGAGCGAGGAACAGCGCCAGGCCCTCCGGGACGCCGTACGCATCGTCCAGGGCCCGGAAACCCTGGAACCCCCCGAAGCCGCCGAACCGCGGCAAGGAGAGAACCCCGACTCGGCAGAGGGCACGGTCGGGCGATAGCGTCCGCTCATGTCAGCAGAGCACCCCGAAGCCTCCGCAAAAGCCATCACGGTCCGCCGGGCGCGGACCAGCGATGTCCCGGCCGTACGCCACCTCCTCGACGCCTACGTGCGTGACCGCATCCTGCTCGACAAAGCCACCGTCACGCTTTACGAGGACATCCAGGAGTTCTGGGTCGCGGAACGCGACGACAACGCCGAGGTGGTCGGCTGCGGTGCGCTGCACGTCATGTGGGAGGACCTCGCGGAAGTCCGCACTCTCGCGGTGAACCCCGGCCTCAAGGGCTCCGGCGTCGGCCATCAGTTGCTGGAGAAGTTGCTCCAGACCGCGCGCTGGCTCGGTGTTCGCCGGGTTTTCTGCCTGACCTTCGAAGTCGACTTCTTCGGGAAGCACGGCTTCGTCGAGATCGGAGAGACGCCCGTCGACACCGATGTCTACGCGGAGCTGTTGCGTTCCTATGACGAGGGCGTCGCCGAGTTCCTCGGTCTCGAACGAGTGAAACCGAACACCTTGGGCAACAGCCGGATGCTTCTGCATCTGTGATCGTCATTGCTCGGGTGCCCTATGTCCGAAACGCGCATGTTTCCGGGCGGATCCGGTCCACCACCCCTCTACCGCTCCTCTCCCAGGGGTTTGTGTTTTTCCGGCAAAAGCGGTTTGCTTTCCGACGTACTGCAGTACTGCATATAACAGGGGCGGCGAAACGGCGGACGCCGCACACCCCTGCTCCTCAACGTTATCGATGAAAGGAAATCCGGTGGCACAGAAGGTTCAGGTCCTTCTTGTCGACGACCTCGACGGCGGCGAGGCGGACGAGACGGTGACGTTCGCGCTGGACGGCAAGACGTACGAGATCGATCTCACGACCACCAATGCGGACAAGCTGCGTGGTCTTCTGGAGCCGTATGTGAAGGGCGGCCGTCGCACCGGAGGCCGTGCCTCTGGTGGGCGTGGAAAGGCCCGTGCCGCTTCCGGTGGCAACCAGGACACCGCGGCGATCCGCGCCTGGGCCAAGGAGAACGGTTACGAGGTCAACGACCGCGGTCGTGTTCCCGCGTCCATTCGCGAGGCTTACGAGAAGGCCAACGGCTGATCCCGCCGCAGGGCGGCCTGCGGCCCGGCGCACGCGCGCCGCAGCCGGGCGCGGTGACACTCCAGGGCCACCGTGTCCACCAGTCGCACGAGATCGGGGGCGCTCCCCTCGCGCCCCATGGCCGGCAGCGCCGGCAGCGAGGCCTCGACCTCGCGGCCCGGCCCGGGGGGTCGCAGCCACACAGCGGCCCCCCGTACGGAACCGGCCTCCCGCGCCCCCGGTAGGGGCGGCACCGGCGCCTCCAGCGCGTCGCCCGCGCCCAGGGCCCGCAGATCGAGCGAAACGGCGCCCCACTCCAGCCAGTCCAGCAGCCCCGGCAGCTCCTCCGCGCTGCCCGCGGCCACCAGCAGCTCCATCCGGTCGCCCCGAAGGGCCACCGGAGAGCCCGGCGCGAGATGCCGGAGCGCCCCCGCGCCCGCCTCGGCCGGCACGTCCAGGACGTCGAACCGCACTCCCGTGAGCAGCCGGAGCGGCCGTCCGGGCACGATCGCCCACCCCAGATCGTTCTCGTACCAACGGCGGGCCCGTGCGTCCGGGCCCGCCGGCGGAGCACAGGGCTCCGCTTCCGGTGGTTCCGACGGATCGAGCGGCCTACGGGGAAGGGGGACGGCATGGACGGCGGGGACACCCGGTGCGACGGGAGCGCCGGCATCCGGTTTGACGGAAGCATGGGCATCCAGTGCGGCCGGAGCGTGCGTCGTGGAGCCCGCGGGTTCCGTGGGCGGCATGGGTTTCATGGGATTCCCGGGACTCGTGCGAGTCGAGTGGTTCTCGGGGGCCTGGCCGGCCATGCCCGGTGCAACCGCGGAAGCGACCCGGAAGTTACGCTGAGTGCCCTGCCGAGTGCGCATGGTGTCGAAAACGGGGGCGCGTGGGGGACCGGGGAGGCGCGAGGTTGTTCGCCCATAGCGGAGGGAACGGGGGCGCGCGGCATGGAGTGTCAGTGCCCGCGGGTAAGACATGCCTAGTGGGAGGGGGCGACACGCAGGACGGGCCGTCTCACGTTCGCCATCGGCGTACTGGCGATGGGGGTAACTGCCTGGCCTGCGGGAACATCGTCTCGCACCATCAGGTTGGAGCAGATGTCGGCGTTCGGGGTCAGGAGGCCAAGGACGGTGTCGGCAGTTGGAATGAGCGGTCCCCGCTTGCGGGACTAAGCTGCGGAAGGACAGGGAGGGGAAGTTCCCCCCACTGCCTGACCGCTCTGAGGAGCGATTAACGATGTTCGAGAGGTTCACCGACCGCGCGCGGCGGGTTGTCGTCCTGGCTCAGGAAGAAGCCCGGATGCTCAACCACAACTACATCGGCACCGAGCACATCCTCCTGGGTCTCATCCACGAGGGCGAAGGTGTCGCCGCTAAGGCCCTGGAGAGCCTCGGCATTTCGCTTGAGGCGGTCCGCCAGCAGGTGGAGGAGATCATCGGTCAGGGCCAGCAGGCCCCGTCCGGGCACATCCCCTTCACCCCCCGTGCCAAGAAGGTCCTGGAGCTGTCGCTCCGCGAGGCTCTTCAGCTGGGCCACAACTACATCGGCACGGAGCACATCCTGCTCGGCCTGATCCGTGAGGGCGAGGGCGTCGCCGCCCAGGTCCTGGTCAAGCTGGGCGCAGACCTCAACCGGGTGCGGCAGCAGGTCATCCAGCTGCTCTCCGGTTACCAGGGCAAGGAGACCGCCGCCGCCGGCGGCCCGGCCGAGGGCACCCCCTCGACCTCTCTCGTCCTGGACCAGTTCGGCCGGAACCTCACCCAGGCCGCTCGTGAGTCCAAGCTCGACCCGGTCATCGGGCGCGAGAAGGAGATCGAGCGGGTCATGCAGGTGCTGTCCCGCCGTACGAAGAACAACCCGGTCCTGATCGGTGAGCCCGGTGTCGGCAAGACCGCCGTCGTCGAGGGCCTCGCCCAGGCCATCGTCAAGGGCGAGGTGCCCGAGACGCTCAAGGACAAGCACCTCTACACGCTGGACCTCGGCGCCCTGGTCGCCGGCTCCCGCTACCGCGGTGACTTCGAGGAGCGCCTGAAGAAGGTGCTCAAGGAGATCCGCACCCGCGGCGACATCATCCTGTTCATCGACGAGCTGCACACGCTGGTCGGTGCGGGTGCCGCCGAGGGCGCCATCGACGCCGCGAGCATCCTCAAGCCGATGCTGGCCCGTGGTGAGCTGCAGACCATCGGTGCGACCACCCTGGACGAGTACCGCAAGCACCTGGAGAAGGACGCGGCCCTGGAGCGCCGCTTCCAGCCCATCCAGGTCGCCGAGCCGTCCCTGCCGCACACGATCGAGATCCTCAAGGGTCTGCGCGACCGCTACGAGGCCCACCACCGCGTCTCCATCACGGACGAGGCCCTGGTCCAGGCCGCCACCCTGGCCGACCGGTACATCTCGGACCGCTTCCTGCCGGACAAGGCGATCGACCTGATCGACGAGGCGGGCTCCCGGATGCGCATCCGCCGGATGACCGCTCCGCCGGACCTGCGCGAGTTCGACGAGAAGATCGCCGCCGTCCGCCGGGACAAGGAGTCCGCGATCGACTCGCAGGACTTCGAGAAGGCCGCCTCCCTGCGTGACAAGGAGAAGCAGCTCCTGGCCGCCAAGGCCAAGCGGGAGAAGGAGTGGAAGGCCGGCGACATGGACGTCGTCGCCGAGGTCGACGGCGAGCTGATCGCCGAGGTCCTCGCCACGGCCACCGGCATCCCGGTCTTCAAGCTGACCGAGGAGGAGTCCAGCCGCCTGCTCCGCATGGAGGAGGAGCTGCACAAGCGGGTCATCGGCCAGAACGACGCCGTCAAGGCGCTGTCGAAGGCGATCCGCCGTACGCGCGCGGGCCTGAAGGACCCGAAGCGTCCGGGTGGTTCGTTCATCTTCGCCGGCCCCTCCGGTGTCGGTAAGACCGAGCTGTCCAAGGCGCTCGCCGAGTTCCTCTTCGGTGACGAGGACGCGCTGATCTCCCTCGACATGTCGGAGTTCAGCGAGAAGCACACGGTGTCGCGTCTCTTCGGTTCGCCCCCCGGTTACGTGGGCTACGAAGAGGGCGGCCAGCTGACCGAGAAGGTGCGCCGCAAGCCGTTCTCCGTCGTCCTCTTCGACGAGGTCGAGAAGGCCCACCCGGACATCTTCAACTCGCTGCTGCAGATCCTGGAGGACGGTCGCCTGACCGACTCCCAGGGCCGGGTCGTGGACTTCAAGAACACGGTCATCATCATGACGACCAACCTCGGCACCCGGGACATCTCCAAGGGCTTCAACCTGGGCTTCGCCGCCACGGGTGACACGAAGTCCAACTACGAGCGCATGAAGAACAAGGTCTCGGACGAGCTCAAGCAGCACTTCCGGCCCGAGTTCCTCAACCGCGTCGACGACGTGGTCGTCTTCCCGCAGCTGACGCAGGAGGACATCCTGCGGATCGTCGACCTGATGATCGGCAAGGTGGACGAGCGCCTGAAGGACCGGGACATGGGCATCGAGCTCTCCCAGTCCGCCAAGGAGCTGCTGTCCAAGAAGGGTTACGACCCGGTGCTGGGTGCGCGTCCGCTGCGTCGCACGATCCAGCGCGAGATCGAGGACTCGCTCTCGGAGAAGATCCTCTTCGGCGAGCTGCGTCCCGGTCACATCGTGGTCGTGGACACCGAGGGCGAGGGCGAGTCCCAGACCTTCACCTTCCGCGGTGAGGAGAAGTCGGCGCTGCCCGACGTCCCGCCGATCGAGCAGGCGGCCGGCGGTGCCGGGCCGAACCTGAGCAAGGAGGCGTAAGCCTCCGGCGGATTGGCCGAGTTGAAAGGGGCCGGTGCCTTTGGGCGCCGGCCCCTTTTCGGGTGTCAGGACAACTGACCGTTGTAGTCGGGCAGTTTGAAGGTCTTGTCGGCGTGGCCGCCGGAGAGGTCGGTGGCGCTGTTGCCGATGTTCGCGATGATGTCGTAGCCCTTGTTCTCGATGTCGACGCGCTGGGCCGTCTTGTAGGCGGCGACGTCCTTGAAGAGGTCGAACAGGCCGCGGACGTACAGGCCGGAGACGGTGTAGCCGTCGTGTTCGAGGTTGTACTCGGTCGGCAGGTAGATGATGCCGGGGCGGGCCGTGACGAAGAACAGCGAGACGCCGTGCTCCTGGGCGTACTGGGCGACGTTCAGGACGGGCTTGTTGGCCGGCTGGGGGTAGCTGAAGCCGAAGTCGGTCTCCAGCGCGGTGTTGTCGATGTCGAAGACGATCGCCTGCTTCTCGCCCGGCCGAGCGGCGGCGATGCGCTCCTTCAGGTACGGCAGGGCCTGGTCCATCACCGCCTGGCAGTCCTTCTGCCAGGTCGCGTAGTCCACCTTCGTGGTGGCGGCGGTGACGGTGGTGACGGTGGTCTCGCTCGCGGTCGCGGCCTGGGCCGGGGCGGCCAGGGCGGTGAGCGCGGTGAGCGCGGTCACGGTGGCGGCGGTGGCGGCGATGCGGCCAGCCCAGGGGCCTGTGGTCATCGGTGGGGGTTCCTCTCGCGCAGGGCCTGAATGTCAGGTGCATGATCTGTGGCGAGGGTGGCGCGAGAGGAACCGTAGGGTTACCGGATGGTAGGCGCCTAGAGGTGTGCGTCACATTTCCGTGATCGTCGGCTCAGGGTTCAGGCGTGGGGCCATGTCATCGTGATCAAACACGGCAGCGGCAGCCACTCGCAGTGCGCGCACCTGCCCGTACGACCCCGAACTACGGCTCCGCCGTCGATCCGGTCGCCATTCTGCGCGGTAAGGGCGTCACCTTCTGGACCCCCTGGGCTAGTCCTTCCGGCGGGCGCGCTCGTGTGCCTGTGTGATCAGGTCGAGGGCGACTTCGAGAGCGGCCGCGCGCCTCTTCTCGGGGTCGCCCTCCAGGTCTTGCATCACGAACATCCCGGCGTGCATCGTGAACATCGCGCTGACCGAGCGCACCTGGTCGACCAGATCGGCGTCCGGGTCGATGAGGATGTCCCGCATGCCCCGCATCCGGTCCTTGAAGGTGTCGCCGATGCGCAGTTCCCGTACCGTCGCCTGGTTCTCCTGCATGAAGCGGAACAGCGGCTCCGCGCCGGCGAGGGCCGCGCTGTAGCGCCGTACGATCTCCTGCTTCGTCTCCAGTGTCTGCGGCTGCTGCCGGCCCCACTCGATCAGGTCCTCCAGCGGCTTCGTCAGATCCTCGAAGAGGCTGACGATGATCTCTTCCTTCGTCTTGAAGTGGTAGTACAGGGCTGCCTTCGTGACGTCGAGACGCTCGGCGATCTCGCGCAGTGAGGTCTTCTCGTAGCCCTGCTCCGCGAAGAGTTCGAGCGCCACGTCCTGGATGCGCTGGCGGGTGTTGCCGCGGCGCTGCTGCTTGGTGCCGTCCATGGTGACGCCCATCCTCGTACTCCTCCTGCGCTCACGGAAACTTACTTGACGCCCGGCTAGTAGCAGGTCTACCTTCCCAGTGTAGGCAACTAGCCGGGCGGCAAGTAAGTAGAAGTCGCAGAGGAATGGAAAGAGAGATGGCGGACACAGTCGAGAGCGCCGACGAGCTGAAACAACCTAAAAACGTACGGACCGTCATATTCGCGCTGATGATCGCGATGATGCTCGCGATGCTGGACAACATGATCGTGGGTACGGCGATGCCCACGATCGTGGGCGAACTGGGCGGCCTGGAGCACCTGTCCTGGGTGGTCACCGGCTACACCCTGGCGACCGCGGCCTCGACCCCGGTCTGGGGCAAGCTCGGTGACATGTACGGCCGCAAGGGCGCCTTTCTCAGCTCGATCGTGCTGTTCCTGGTCGGCTCCGCGCTGAGCGGCATGGCCCAGAACATGGGGCAGCTCATCGGTTTCCGGGCCGTTCAGGGGCTCGGCGCCGGCGGTCTGATGGTCGGTGTCATGGCGATCATCGGCGACCTCGTGCCGCCGCGGGAGCGGGGCAAGTACCAGGGCATGATGGCCGGCGTCATGGCGCTGGCGATGATCGGCGGCCCGCTGGTCGGCGGCACCATCACCGACAACTGGGGCTGGCGCTGGGCCTTCTACATCAACCTGCCGCTCGGCGCCGTCGCCCTCGCGCTGGTCAGCGCCGTGCTGCACCTGCCGAAGAAGCGGGCCAAGGCGGGCATCGACTACCTCGGTGTCGTCCTGCTGACCGTCGGCATCACCTCGATCGTGCTGGTCACCACCTGGGGCGGCAGCGAGTACGCCTGGACCTCCGCGCGGATCATGGAGCTGATCGGCATCGGTGTGGCCGCGCTGGTCGGGTTCGTGTTCTGGCAGACCAAGGCCGCCGAGCCGGTGGTGCCGCTGCACATCTTCAAGAGCCGCAACTTCACCCTGATGTCCTTCATCGGCTTCATCACCGGCTTCGTGATGTTCGGCGCGACCCTCTACCTGCCGCTGTACCAGCAGTCGGTGCAGGGCGCCTCCGCCACCAACTCCGGTCTGCTGCTCCTGCCGATGCTCGGCGCGATGCTGGTGACCTCGATGGTCGCGGGCCGGGTCACCACCAACAGCGGCCGCTACAAGGTCTTCCCGATCGCCGGCGGCGCCCTGATGGTCGTCGGCCTGTACCTGCTGTCCACCATGGACACCGGTACGACCCGGCTGACCTCCGGCATCTACATGGCCGTCCTCGGCCTGGGCATGGGCTGCCTGATGCAGATCACCATGCTGGTCGCGCAGAACAGCGTGGAGATGAAGGACATGGGCGTCGCGTCCTCGTCCACCACCCTGTTCCGTACGCTCGGCTCCTCCTTCGGTGTCGCCGTCATGGGCGCGCTGTTCAACGACCGCGTCAAGCACGTCATGGCGGAGCGGGCCGGCGCGGCCGGTAAGCACATGACCGAGAAGAGCGCGGCGCTGGACGCGAAGAGCCTGAAGAAGCTGCCGCCGCTGATCCGCGAGGCCTACCAGCACGCGGTGTCCGCCGGTACGCACTCGGCGTTCCTGCTGGGCGCGGTGATCGCGGTGCTGGTGCTGGCCGCGGCCCTGTTCGTGAAGGAGGTCCCGCTGCGGGGCGCCGGTGCCGGGCCTTCGCCGGAGAGTGAGGATGCCGCTCCGATGGTGATGGCCGAGGCCGTGTGACCTCACCCTGACTGAAGACCCCCGGTCGGTGTCCGCCCCGGGGGTCTTCCTTTTGCCCTGCCCGCCCGGGATCGAGCGGGCCGGGGAGATGCTGCGCCCCGCGGGGCTCAGCGGCCCGTCGCCAGGGTCGCTCCGCCCGTCGCCTCCAGGACCACGCCCGTCAGGAAGCCGTTGGTGGCGAGCAGGTGGACGGCGCGGGCGATGTCCTCGGGGCGGCCGACGCGGCCCACGGGAGTGATCGCGGCGAAGCCGTCGAAGAGGGACTGGCGCTGCTCCGCGGGCACGGCGTCCCACCAGGGCGTGTCGACGACGCCCGGCGAGACCGCGTTGATCCGGAGCGGGGCCAGCTCCACGGCGAGCGGCGGGACGAGGGATTCCAGGGCGCCGTTGATCGCGGCGAGGCCCGCGGTGCCGGGCAGGGCGGCGCGGGCGGAGGCGGCGGTCACCAGCGTCACCGAGCCGTCGCGGCGCAGTGCGGGCAGTGCGGCCTGCAGTGCCTGGACGTGCGGCCAGAACTTGCCGTCGAAACCGGCCGCCAGCTCGGTCAGGTCCAGCTCGGCGAAGGGGCCGCCGCCCTTGCTGCCGCTGAGCGCGAGGACCAGGTGGTCGACGGGGCCGCTGTCGGCGAAGAAGGTGTCCAGCGCGGCACGGTCCGTCGCGTCCAGCCGGCAGGCCGAGACCTTGCCGCCGATGCGGTCCGCCGCGGCGTCGAGGCGGTCCTGGCCGCGGCCGGTGACGATCACCTCCGCGCCGTCCGCCGCGAAGGCCGCGGCCGCCGCCTCCCCGATGCCCGAGCTGCCGCCCATGACGACGACTCGCTGTCCGGCGAGGGCGGGGGCGGGGATGCTGTCCGGAGTGCTCATGGGTGGCTCTCTCCCGAGGTTCACCGGGTTCCGGCCCTTTGCCGAGAACACCGGTCTCGTTAAAGAGTTACCGAGACCGGTAGTCTCGTCAAGCCTTTTTCGGGGAGGATGAGCCCGTGCACGACAGCAACGAACCCCGCCCGCACACCGGACGGCGCCGTAACGAGGCCGCGCGGCGGGCGATCCTCGATGCCGCGCTGGAGCTGCTCGCCGACGCCGACGGCGCCCCGGTGAGCGTGGAGACCATCGCGCGCGCGGCCGGGGTCGGCAAGCAGACCCTCTACCGCTGGTGGCCGTCGAAGGGTGCCGTCCTGTTGGACGCACTGACCGACCGCGCCGCCCAGGAGGTGCCCGCACCGGACACCGGCAGCCTGCGCGAGGACCTGCGCGCGCTGGCCGTCGCCACGTTCGAGGCGTCCGGGCGTCCGCCATCCGGGCCGGCGCTGCGGACCCTGGTCCGGGAGGCTGCCCGGGACGCGCACCTGGCCGACCTGATGCGGACGTTCACGCAGGCACGGCGGGATGACGTACGGGCGGTGCTGGAACGGGGGCGTGAGCGGGGGGAACTGGCCGCCGACCGGGATCTCGATCTGCTGGTCGACCAGTTCTACGGGTTCTTCTGGTACCGATTTCTGCTGGGGCATGCGCCGTTGGACGCGCGGACGGCGGTGCGGTTCGCCGACGACCTGCTTCGCTGAGCGACGTCAGGCCGTGCCCGACGGCATCATCGGGTAACTCCCCGTCGCCGTCGGCGCGTGTTCCGGGAGCCACAGGACCGCCACCGCGCCCTCCGCGGGGAGGTCGGGTGGGGAGCCGGCGGGGCGGATGTTGCGGAACGTCAGGCGGGCGCCGAGGACGCGGGCCTGGCCGGCCGCGATCGTCAGGCCCAGGCCGTGGCCCTGGCCGGCGCGGTCCATGCTGCCCGTGCGGAAGCGGCTCGGACCCTCCGCGAGGAGTTCCTCGGGGAAGCCGGGGCCGTGGTCCCTTATGCGGATGACCCGGCCCTCGACGGTCACCTCGATCGGCGGGCGGCCGTGCCGGGCGGCGTTGGTGAGGAGGTTGAACAGGACCCGTTCCAGGCGGCGCGGGTCGGTGGTGACCTCCGACTCGTGCACCACCCGTACGGCGATGTCCGGGTCCTTGGCCGCGACCCGCCGGGCGACGAACTCGCCGAGCAGGATGTCCTGCAGCTCCGCCCGCTCCGACGCGCCGTCGAGGCGGGCCACCTCCAGGACGTCCTCGACCAGCGTGCGCATCGCCTTCGCCCGGTCCAGGACCAGTTCGGTCGGGCGGCCCGGCGGGAGCAGTTCGGCGGCCGTGAGCAGGCCCGTCACCGGGGTGCGCAGCTCGTGCGCGATGTCGGCGGTGACCCGGCGCTCGGCCTCCAGGCGCTGGCGCAGCGCGTCCGCCATGGCGTCCACCGCGCGCGCGAGATCGTCGGTCTCGTCCCGTACGACCCCGCCGATGGCCTCGCGCACCCGGACGTCGGTCTCGCCCTTGGCGACCTGGTTCGCGGCCGCGGCCGCCTTGCGCAGCCGGCGGGACAGCTGGCCGCCGATCAGCACGCCGAGCGCGCTGCCGCCCAGGACGACCGAGACCGAGCCGATGATCAGCGCCGAGTCGAGATCCTTCATCATGCCGACCGAACGGTCCGGCAGATGGCTGTGGTACGACAGCACATGCCCGTTCTTGACCGGCACGGCCGCCCAGATGTCCGACAGCCCGCCGTGGTCGGTGACGTCGCTGCCCATCCGGCCGTCCTCGACCTTCTCGCGCAGCGCCTGCGGGAGGTCGGGGTCGTCGACCTTGACGTTGGGGAAGTTCGGGCGGCGGTTCAGCTCGTAGTTGCGCTGGGCGATCTGGACGCGGTCGTTGGCCAGTTCGCGCGCGTTGTCCAGCATCGAGACGCGGGCCGCATTGTGCACGACCAGGCTCAGCACGATCGCCACGAGCCCGGCCACCAGCGCGATCGCCGCGCTCAGCTTCCATCTGAGCCCGGTGCGCAGGTTCGCCTGCTCCATGAGCAGCATCGGCCGCCGAAGGAACCCCGTCATGCGCGCTCCGCTCAGGCCTTCAGCTTGTAGCCGAAGCCGCGGACCGTCTCGATCCGGTCCTGGCCGATCTTCTGGCGCAGCCGCTGCACATGCACGTCGACGACCCGGGTGTCCCCGCCCCAGCCGTAGTCCCACACGCGCTCCAGCAGCTTGTCCCGGGAGAGCACGGTGCCCGGCGCGGAGGAGAACTCCAGCAGCAGCCGCATCTCGGTGGGCGTCAGTGCCACCGGCTGTCCGGCGCGGCGCACCTCCATGCCCTCGGTGTCGATCTCCAGGTCCCCGAAGGTGAGCACGCCGCCGGACACCTCGTCCGCGGGCTGCTCGGCGTGCGCACCGCCGCCCGCGTGCCCGAAGCGGCGCAGCACCGCCCGGATCCGGGCGACCAGGACGGCACCGTCGAACGGCTTGGTCACATAGTCGTCGGCGCCCGCCTCCAGGCCGAGGACGACGTCGATGGAGTCGGCGCGCGCGGACAGCATGATCACCGGCACGGTCGACTCGTCCCGGATACGCCGGCACAGGCTGACCCCGTCCAGCCCCGGGACCATGACGTCCAGCAGCGCGATGTCGGGGCGGTCGGCCCGGAACGCCTCCAGGCCGGACAGCCCGTCGGGCATGGCGGTGACCGCGAAGCCGTCCCGCTCCAGGGCGAGCTGGGTGGCCTCGCGGATGACGTCGTCGTCCTCGACGAACAGGACGTGGGTCTGGTCTGCCATCCCGGTGCTCTCAGTCCTCGTGGTCGGTCGGCTGTGGTGGTCGGTCGATCGGCGCGATCGGTGGTGGGCGGTGGCGGTCGGTCAGTTGTCGGGCGCGGGCGTCGTGTCGCCGCCGGCCTTGCTGTAGTCGGTCTCGTGGCGGTTTGTCTCGGCGAACCGGCCCGTCTTCCAGCGGTACGTGATCACGGTCTCCTGGGACGGGTTCGACACCGGATCGTCCGTGTCGTAGACCTGCTTGGTCACGGTCAGGTTGTCCCCGTCGATCTCCGCGTAGACCGGCGACTCCTCCGCCTTGAAGACATTCTGGTACGTGCCGCCGACATTCCGGTACACATACGAGCCGATACCCACCAGGTCGCCGCAGGTCAGCACGTTGACCACGACGTCGTTGACGGATCCGCCGGTCAGGTCGCCGTAGGAGACGTCGACCTGGTACTCGCCGCCGCTGCACGGCTTCAGCTCACGCTTCACCGTCGTGGAGACCGCCGGGTCCTTCCTGATCAGTGCGACCGCGTCCACCCGCCGGTAGCCGCCGGACGGGCTCGGTGAGGGGGAGGCGACGGCTCCCGCGACCGCCGATGCGTGTGCCGGGCCCTCGTCCCGGGCGCCCGTGCCTCCCGTGCCGCACGCGGCTACGAAAAGGGCGAGGGCGGCGAGCACGGCCGCCGCCGTGATCACCGCCTGTGTACCGCCTGGGGCCCGGTCAGGCCCGGCCTCTGTCAGGCCGCGCAACGCTCCCGCTCCTCACGCTCCAGCGCGCGTGCGTCCAGATCGCGCGCCTCCAGCTCCTCGCGAAGCCGGGCGAGCGCCCGGTGCAGCGTGCTCTTGACCGTACCGGCCGACATGCCGAGGGCGGCGGCCGTCTCCTCCGTGGACATCTGCTCCCAGTGTCGCAGTACTACAACACTGCGCTGTTTCGGTGCGAGTACCTTCATGATGTCCATCAGGAGAGCCCGGTCGGCGTGCTGCTCGGTGGAGTCGTCCACGGACGCGTCCGGCAGCTGCTCGGTCGGGACCTCCTCCAGCTTGCGCGCCCGCCACCACTCGGTCCGAGTGTTGATCATGACGCGCCGCAGGTAGGCGTCGGCGAGCCGCTTGTCGGCGATGCCCTCCCAGCGGCCGTACGTCCGCACGAGCGCCGTCTGCAGCAGATCCTGGGCGTCGACGGGGTCCGGAACCAGCCGACGGGCGCTGCGCAGCAGCGCGTCCTGCCGGGTACGGACGTACTCCTCGAATTCGAGCACCTCGCCCTGCGCCATGATCAACCGCCTCCGTTGCCCGTGAACTCCGGCCTGTGCCTGAAGTCCCGTCCTGCGTTCCCCGTGTCTGTGTCCCGGTGGTCCGCCGGGCACGGAAACGAAGTTAGGCAGTCGTTGTCACGGCGTTGTGCGGGCCAGCCTTCGGCTAGCAATCGGCTATCCGTCGGTTGTGTAACGGCCGTAGGTTCGGGGTAAAGAAGGCGACCGGTATGTCCCTTTATGGGGAGGTATGTCGGCCGAGATGCTCGGTAACGGAAGCTCCGTCCCTGTGGCTTGGCTGTCCGTCAGCTCAGCGGCAGCCGGTACAGGCCGCCCGCCAACGGCTCCACCAGACCGTCCGTCACGAGCCCGTCGAGCGCGCGGGCGCGCTGCACCGGCTCGTGCCACACCCGGTCCAGTACCGCCTGCGGCACCGGCGCGTGCGCCTCGCGCAGCACGGCGAGCAGCTTGCCGCGCACCTGGCGGTCGGTGCCGGCGTACGTCTGCCCGCGCCGCGGCGGACCCTCGTGCTCCGGCTTGCCCGCCAGCCGCCAGGCGCACTGCGCGGCGATCGGGCACCGCGCGCACCCCTCGTTCTTCGCCGTGCACACCAGTGCGCCCAGCTCCATCGAGGCGGCGGCCCAGCGCGCGGCGGTCTTCTCGTCCGCGGGCAGCAGCTCGCGGGCGAGCCTGCGCTCGGCGGCCGTCGTCGCGTTGGGCGGGTACTGCACCCCCGTCACCGCCCGCGCGAAGACCCGGCGCACATTCGTGTCCAGCACCGCATGCCGCTGCCCGTACGCGAAGGAGGCGACGGCCGCCGCCGTGTACTCGCCGATCCCGGGCAGCGCCAGCAGCTGTGCATGATCCGTCGGTACGTCCCCGCCGTGCCGTTCCGTTATGGCGACCGCGGCCCCGTGCAGCCTGAGCGCCCGGCGCGGATAGCCGAGCCGCCCCCAGGCGCGCACCGCTTCCCCGGGAGCCTCCTTCGCGAGATCGGCCGGGCGCGGCCAGCGGGCCAGCCACTCCTCATACACCGGCAGCACCCGGCTGACCGGGGTCTGCTGGAGCATGAACTCGCTGACCATCACACCCCACGGGCCCGCCTCCGGGCGGCGCCAGGGGAGGTCGCGGGCATGGGCGTCGAACCAGGCGATCACGGGGGTGTGCAGCTTCTCAGTCATGGCCTTCCGATCCTGCCACGCCTCACCGGGCAGGACGGGTGACGGCACGGTCACCGAGCGTGGCGAAACGCGAAGAACCTTGGCCGTTACGGCAGTTACCGGAATGATGATCCGGAAAAGTTGGCGTTCGCGCGGCGGGTGGCGCAAGACAGCGCGCCGATCTCTCGTACAGTTTGGGCCGTGGGATCTCTGCGCAATCCGGTCGGGCCGCTTCCCTCCTCCATCTACTGGCGAAGGAGGGCCGTCATGCTGGCCGTGGTCGCCGTACTGGCGCTGCTGATCACCTGGATCGTCATGGCCGGCGGCGGGGGCGGCAAGAAGAACACCGACGCGTCCAACGGCAAGAATCCCGCGCACACGATCACGCCCGGCCCGTCCTCGTCGGGGCCCGCGATCAGCCAACACCCGGGCGGGCGCGACGAGTCGAGCGGTGGGGACTCCGGCGGGAGCGGCTCGGGTTCGGGTGACGGTTCTTCTTCGGGTTCCGCCGGCTCCTCCGGCTCCACGGGTTCGGCAGGCTCCTCGGGCTCCGGTGACGGCTCGGCCTCGGGTGCGGCGGGCGGCACCGGCGTCGTCGCGGGCGACGCGCTCCCGGCTTCCTCCCCGCTGCCCGCCTGCACGTCCTCCGCAGTGGCGTTGAGCCTGAAGAGCCTGAGCAACACCTACTCGCCGGACCAGACGCCCACCTTCCAACTCACCGCGAAGAACAGCTCTTCCGCCGACTGCAAGATCGATCTCGGCCCGAAGAACGCCGTGTTGACCATCACGCCGTCGACCGGCAGCCACGCCTACTGGACGTCGTCCGACTGCCCCAAGGGCGCGGCGAACCTCGTCTTCCGGGTGCCGGCGGGCCAGAGCATCACGTACACGGTGAAGTGGGACCGCAAGCCGAGCGCCCCGCAGTGCGGGACGCCTGCGGCGGGCTCGGCCAAGGCGGACACGTATCTGTTGGAGGCGCGGACGCCGGGGTTCGGGCAGCAGCAGGCTTCGTTCGTGCTGTCGGCGGACTAGGGCGCCTGGCAGCTCGGGCGGCCCCGTCGTAGGGCGGCTGCGGTTTGTCGTGGTGCTTCGCGCCCACGCGGCGGAGCCGCATATCGATACAGCCCCGCGCCCCTTTGGGGCGCGCTACACGTACCGCTCCAGAATCGAAGACTCGGCCAGCCGGGACAAGCCCTCCCGCACGCTCCTCGCCCGCGCCTCGCCCACCCCGTCCACGGTCTGCAGGTCGTCCACACTCGCGGCGAGCAGCTTCTGCAGGCCTCCGAAGTGCTCCACCAGCCGGTCGATGATCGCGCCGGGCAGGCGCGGGACCTTGGCCAGGAGACGGAAGCCGCGCGGGGACACCGCGGAGTCCAGGGTCTCGGGAGACCCGGTGTAGCCCAGTGCCCGCGCCACCGTGCTGAGTTCGATGAGCTCCCCATGGGTCAGCGCGTCCAGCTCGGACAGCGCCTCCTCGACCGTGCGGGAGCGCTTCGCCGTCGGCTCGGGGACGTAGTCCCGTACGACCAGCTCGCGGTCCGGCTCGACGCCCGCGATCAACTCCTCCAGCTGGAGGGCGAGAAGGCGGCCGTCCGTGCCCAGTTCGACCACGTACTCGGCGATTTCGGTGGCGATGCGGCGGACCATCTCCAGCCGCTGCGCGACGGCGGACACGTCTCGGACCGTCACCAGGTCCTCGATCTCCAGCGCCGACAGCGTGCCCGCCACCTCGTCCAGCCGGAGCTTGTACCGCTCCAGCGTGGCCAGTGCCTGGTTCGCGCGGGACAGGATCGCCGCCGAGTCCTCCAGTACGCGGCGCTGGCCGTCGACGTAGAGGGCGATCAGCCGCATCGACTGGGAGACGGAGACGACGGGGAAGCCGACCTGCTTGCTGACCCGGTCCGCCGTACGGTGCCGGGTGCCCGTCTCCTCCGTCGGGATCGTCGGGTCCGGCACCAGTTGCACGCCGGCGCGCAGGATCTTGGACAGGTCCGACGACAGCACGATGCCGCCGTCCAGCTTGCACAGCTCGCGCAGCCGGGTCGCGGTGAACTCCACGTCCAGCACGAAGCCGCCCGTGCACATCGCCTCGACCGTCTTGTCGGA
Organism: Streptomyces camelliae; assembly: GCF_027625935.1. Classification (NCBI taxonomy): domain Bacteria; kingdom Bacillati; phylum Actinomycetota; class Actinomycetes; order Kitasatosporales; family Streptomycetaceae; genus Streptomyces; species Streptomyces camelliae. The sequence goes on along the minus strand of NZ_CP115300.1, from coordinate 4,050,932 downwards.
GCCGAGGACGATCAGCCCGCCGGTGTTGCCGCGCAGCACGCGCTCAAGGCCGTCACGCAGGGCCGTACCGGGAGCCACGGCGCTCAGCGAGGCGCGCATCAGGCCATCGGAACCGGCACTCCCACCGGACTTTCCGGGAGCTGCTGCCCGGTCGTTGGCTGCCACTGCACTCCTCCGGTCGCAGGTTCTGACGCGCCCCCGCTCCCGCACGCGGTTCGTACGGACGGGCGAGACCTGGGCAAAGTCTACCGGCGCTGCTCCGCCTCCCGTGGGGCCTCTCCGCGACGGGAGCGGGGCAGGACCCGCAGCGCGTCCCCCATGTCCGCGACTTCCAGGACCTTCATACCGGGCGGCACCTTGCCGGGATCGGTCGGCACGAGCGCGTGTGTGAAGCCCAGCCGGTGCGCCTCGGCGAGCCGGCGCTGCACGCCCGTCACCCGTCTGACCTCGCCCGCGAGGCCCACCTCGCCGATCGCCACCAGGTTCTTCGGCAGCGGGGTGTCGCTCGCGGCGGAGGCCAGCGCCAGCGCGATCGCGAGGTCGGCGGCAGGCTCGGACAGCTTCACTCCGCCCACCGTCGCCGAGTAGATGTCCCGCTTGCCGAGCGCGCTGATCCGCCCGCGCTGCTCCAGCACCGCCAGCATCATCGACACCCGGGACGTCTCCAGGCCCGAGGTCGTCCGGCGCGGGGAGGGGATCTGGGAGTCCACGGTCAGCGCCTGCACCTCGGCCACCAGCGGGCGGCGGCCCTCCAGGGTGACGGTCAGGCACGTGCCCGGCACCGGTTCGTCCCGCCGGGTCAGGAACAGGCCGCTGGGGTCGGCGAGGCCCGTGATGCCCTCGTCGTGCAGCTCGAAGCAGCCGACCTCGTCCGTGGCGCCGTAGCGGTTCTTCACACCGCGCACCAGGCGCAGGCGCGCGTGCCGGTCGCCCTCGAAGTGGAGGACGACGTCCACGAGGTGTTCGAGGAGGCGGGGGCCCGCGATCGCGCCGTCCTTCGTGACATGGCCCACGAGGAGCGTGGACATGCCCCGCTCCTTCGAGGCGCGGATGAGGGCGCCCGCGACCTCCCGCACCTGGGCCATGCCGCCGGGTGCGCCGTCGATCTCCGGGGAGGCGACCGTCTGCACCGAGTCCAGGATCAGCAGGGACGGCTTGATCTCGTCCAAGTGACCGAGGACGGCGGACAGGTCGGTCTCGGCGGCGAGATAGAGGTGGTCGTCGAGGGCGCCGATACGGTCGGCGCGCAGCCGCACCTGGCTCGCCGACTCCTCACCCGTCACATAGAGCGTGCGGTGCTGGTCGCTCGCGGACTTGGCGGCCACGTCCAGCAGCAGGGTGGACTTGCCGACCCCGGGCTCGCCCGCGAGCAGCACGACCGCGCCGGGGACGAGTCCGCCGCCGAGCACCCGGTCCAGCTCCGGCACGCCGGTCGTGCGGGCGGTGGCCTGGCGGCCGTCGACCTGGCCGATCGGCAGCGCGGAGGTGGTGACCCGGCCGGGTGCCGTCGTACGGACCGCGGGGGCGCCGTACTCCTCGACCGTGCCCCACGCCTGGCATTCGGGGCAGCGGCCGAGCCACTTGGCCGTCTGCCAGCCGCACTCGGTGCAGCGGTAGGACGGGCGGTCCTTGGTGGTCTTCGTACGGGCAGCCATGCGGAAACCGTAGCCCGCGGCACTGACAATCGGCGGGCCGGTGCGGCAGGAGCGGCGGGCGGGACACATGTGGGTGGGCCGATATCAGCCACCGCCCATCGGAATCCGGCCGCGGAATGAAGGGTTCCTGTCCCCTTATGAGGGATCGTTTCACCCGTACGGATTAAAAGTGCTCAAGGTACGCGAAGGGGCACCCCAGCGCCGCCTACGGTCGCACGGATGATGAGCAGCAGTCCGGGGACCACGACCCGCACCACCGGCGCGCACCGGGCGCAAGGCGCGGCGCGCGAAGCACGTGAGGCGCGCGAGGAACGCGACCGCGCCGCCGCGCGCACCCTCGCCCACCGGCCGCCGGCGCGCTACGAGCCGTATCTGGACGGACTGTTCACCTACTGCCTGTCGGTGCTGTGCGACCACGACGCGGCCACCGCCGCCCTCGGCGACGTCCTCGCCCTGGCCGAGCGGCGTGCCCACCGCGTCCCGGAGGCCGCCGCCGACCGCAGGGCCTGGCTCTACGCCCTGGCCCGCTGGGCATGCCTGCGCGGGCTGGCCGAGGCCAAGCAGAAACGTCAGGCCACGCATGCGGCGGGCCGCCCGGCGCCGGCGAAGGCGGGCGGGGCGGTGGCGAAGGCGGATCGTGCGGCGGCGGGCGCAGGCGGTGCGGCGGCGGGCGCAGCCGGCGGTCCGGCGGGGAAGCAGGTCCCCGCGCCCTCCCTCGCCCCCGAGATCCAGGAGCAGCGGCGTCGTGAACTCGCCCTGCTCGCGTGGCCGGAGGCGGCCGGTACCACCCCGGAGCAGCGCGAGGCGCTGGAACTGGCCGTCCGCCACCACCTCACCGCCCACGAGGTCGCCGCCGTCCTCGGCATGGAGCCCGCCGTCGCGCGCGAACTGCTCGCCTCCGCCGCCTGCGAGGTCGAGCGCACGCGCGCGGCCCTCGCCGTGGTCGAGACCGGCGTCTGCCCGAGCGTGGCCCACCTCACGGGCGACAGCCGCCTGGTCCTGAGCACCGCGCTGCGCCGGGAACTGGTCCGGCACGTCGACGACTGTCCGCGCTGCCGCCGGATCGCCGAGCGCGCCGTCCCCGGCCGCTGGCCCGGCGCCACGGTCACCCCGGCAGAGCTGCCGGTGCTGGAGGCTCCCCGTGCGGCCCTGCACCTGGCCCTGGCCCACCACCCGCGCGCGCGTGGCGCGGCCGTACCCCGCTTCGACCGGCGCGGCTTCCCGATGGACCCCAAGGACCGCGCGGCCCGCCGCGACCGCCTTCGCGCGCGTGCGGTGACGACGACGGTCGTCGCCACGGTCGTCGCCGCCCCCGTGCTGGCCCTGTGGGCCGCGTACCGGGGCGCGCCCACGGCGGAGGGGGACGGCCGGTCGCCCACCGCGAGCGAGACACAGGGTCCCGACGCCCTCGCCGACGACCAGGGAGGCGGCTACGAGAACGCGGGCAACGCGCGCGTGAAGCCCGGCGATCGCATCGGCAGGAACGGCAAGGCGGACGTCTCCGTGGAGGTGGTCAGCGTCGCGGGGGCGGGTACGAAAGGCGCCGGACAGCTGGCCGTCAGCGCGGCCAACGACGGCGACACCACGCTGATCACCCTCACGGCCTCGGGCCCCGCCCCGGTCCGCTGGTCGGCGTCCACGTCGGCGGTGTGGCTCTACCTCAGCCGGTCATCGGGAACCCTGAACCCCGGCGACACGTTGACGATCAAGGTGTACGTCGACCACCTCCGCGAGCCCTCCGGCCACTGGCACGCACAGGTGGCGATCTCCCCGGCGGGCGCGGTGGTCACGATCGACGGCTACGGCACAGCCCCCACCGGCCCGACGTCCCCACCCCCGAACACCCCGACCCCCACACCAACCCCGACAAACCCACCCACAACAACCCCACCGACCTCCCCACCCCCCACCACCTCAACTCCCACACCACCGCCCACAAGCCCACCTCCCTCACCCACCCCGACGCCGACTCCGTCCGACAGCGGGACGCCGAGTCCGTCAGGCAGTCAGGGATGAGCTGGGGGAAGAGCGGGAAAAGGGGTGAGGGCGGCCGGCGGGCGAGTTGCGGCCGGCGGGCGAGTTACGGTGCCGGGTCCGCCGGGTGCGGGGCGAGGAGGGGGAGCTGGGATGCCAGGCGGGCCTCGCAGAGCTCGACCAGGCGGTCGTACCCCGCCTTGCCCATCAGCTCGGTCAGCTCGGCCCGGTACGAGACGTACACCGGCTCGCCCGCGCCGTGCGCCGACGTCGCCGACGTACACCACCAGTGCAGGTCGTGCCCGCCCGGACCCCAGCCCCGGCGGTCGTACTCGCCGATGGAGACCTGGAGGACGCGCGTGTCGTCGGGGCGGTCGATCCAGTCGTACGTCCGCCGGATCGGCAGCTGCCAGCACACGTCCGGCTTGGTCTCCAGCGGCTCCCGGCCCTCCCGCAGCGCGAGGATGTGCAGCGAGCAGCCCGCGCCGCCCGCGAAACCGGGCCGGTTCTGGAAGATGCAGGAGCCCTGGAAGGGGCGGGTCTGGCGGGAGCCCTCGTCGTCCTCCGACACCCAGCCGTGCCGCGTGCCCTCGGCGTGGTGCTGCCAGATCTCCGGCGTGAGCCGCGCCACATGCGCGGCGACCCGCTTCTCGTCGTCCTCGTCGGAGAAGTGCGCGCCCAGCGAGCAGCACCCGTCGTCCGCGCGGCCCGCCTGGATGCCCTGGCAGCCGCTGCCGAAGATGCAGTTCCAGCGAGAGGTCAGCCATGTCAGATCACAGCGGAAGACCTGTTCGTCGTCCGCCGGATCAGGAAACTCCACCCACGCGCGCGCGAAGTCGAGCCCCTTCTCGTCGCTCACCTTCGGGGCCTGCTCGGACTTCTTGGACGACTTCTTGGACACGGACGACCTCGCCTGCGCAGAATCCTTCGCTCCCTTGGAGGATTTGGGATCCTTCGCCTTTTTCGTCTTTGGCACAGCACCAGGGTAAGTGGCCCGGCACCGCTTCGGGGACCGAGGACGGACGATCTGGCAGTAGCGTTCCGTATATGAGACTCGGTGTCCTGGACGTGGGTTCGAACACGGTGCATCTGCTGGTGGTGGACGCACACCCCGGCGCGCGCCCGCTGCCCGCGCATTCGCACAAGGCCGACCTTCGGCTCGCCCAACTGCTCGACGGCAGCGGTGCCATCGGCGAGGACGGCATCCACAAGCTGGTCGCCGTCGTCCAGGACGCGCTCCAGGCCGCCGAGGACAAGGGTGTCGAGGACCTGCTGCCGTTCGCGACCTCTGCCGTCCGCGAGGCCGACAACGCCGACGACGTCCTTGCGCGCGTGGAGGCCGAGACCGGCGTACGCCTCCAGGTCCTCTCCGGCGCTGAGGAGGCCCGGCTCACCTTCCTCGCCGTCCGCCGCTGGTTCGGCTGGTCCGCCGGGAAGCTGCTGGTCCTGGACATCGGCGGCGGCTCCCTGGAGATCGCCTACGGCATAGACGAGGAGCCGGACGCCGCCGTCTCCCTGCCGCTCGGCGCCGGCCGGCTCACCGCAGGCTGGCTGCCCGGCGACCCACCCGCCCCCGAGGACATCCGCGCCCTGCGCCGCCATGTGCGCACGGAGATCGCCCGCACGGTCGGCGAATTCAGCCGCCGCGGCACCCCGGACCACGTCGTCGCCACCTCCAAGACCTTCAAGCAGCTCGCCCGCATCGCCGGCGCCGCCCGCAGCGCCGAGGGCCTCTACGTCCAGCGGGAACTCAAGCGCGAGTCCCTGGAGGCCTGGGTCCCGCGCCTGGCCGGCATGACGGCCGAGCAGCGCGGCGAGCTCCCGGGAGTCTCGGAGGGCAGGGCCGGCCAGCTGCTGGCGGGTGCGCTGGTGGCCGAGGCGGCGATGGATCTTTTCGGGGTGGAAAGCCTTGAGGTCTGCCCGTGGGCGCTGCGCGAGGGCGTGATCCTGCGGCGCCTGGATCACATGGGATCCGCGTAGAAACCCAAGGGGCGCGGGGCTGCATCGATATGCGGCTCCGCCGCGATGGGGGTACCTCCCTGCTCGAACGAAGTTGAGAGCTTGGGGGAGCGAGAACGCACCACGCACCCGCACCCGCCCGAATGGCAAAGCTCACAACGGCGAACAGGCACCCAACGCCCGAGCCATTCAACCCCGTAAGGTGACGGACGTGGCTGAACCCAGGTACGTCCCCGTCGCGCTGTCGACAGCCTCCGTCTACCCGGAGTCCACTGCGACGGCCTTCGAGATCGCCGCGCGCCTCGGGTACGACGGTGTCGAGGTCATGGTGTGGACGGACCCGGTCAGCCAGGACATCGAGGCGCTGCGCCGCCTGTCGGACTACCACGGCATCCCGGTCCTGGCCGTGCACGCCCCCTGTCTGCTGATCACACAGCGGGTCTGGTCGACCGACCCCTGGGTCAAGCTCCAGCGGGCCCGCGCGGCCGCCGAGAAGCTGGGCGCCTCCACCGTCGTCGTACACCCGCCCTTCCGCTGGCAGCGGCAGTACGCGCGCGACTTCGTCGACGGGATCTGGCGGATGGCGGACGAGACGGATGTACGGTTCGCCGTCGAGAACATGTACCCGTGGCGCTACCGCGACCGGGAGATGCTCGCCTACGCGCCCGACTGGGACGTCACCCAGCACGACTACCGGCACTTCACGATCGACCTCAGCCACACGGCGACGGCCCGCGCCGACGCCCTGGAGATGGTCGACCGCATGGGCGGCCGGCTCGGCCATGTCCACCTCGCCGACGGCCGGGGCTCCGCCAAGGACGAGCACCTGGTGCCCGGCCGCGGCACCCAGCCCTGTGCCGAGCTGCTGGAGCACCTCGTGGTCAGCGGATTCGACGGCCATGTCGTGATCGAGGTCAACACGCGGCGGGCGATGTCCGGCGCCGAGCGCGAGGCCGATCTCGCCGAGGCCCTGTCCTTCACCCGCAAACACCTGTCCTCGGCGGTACGGGTGTCCCGGCCATGAGCGAGACCCCGTCCTCCGCCGAGAGGGATGCCGAGAAGCCCGCCGAGCAGGCTGTCGGGAAGCCCGCCGAGCAGGCTGTCGGGAAGCCCGCCGAGCAGGCTGCCGGAAAGGCGGCCCGCAGAAGGGGCAGGCCCCCGCGCACGGAATCCGCCGACACCCGCGACCGCATTCTCACCGCGGCCCGCGAGGAGTTCTCCGAGCGCGGCTACGAGAAGGCGTCCGTCCGGGGCATCGCCAAGGCGGCCGGGGTCGACTCGGCGCTCGTCCACCACTACTTCGGCACCAAGGAACAGGTCTTCGAGGCGGCCGTCGCCGTGGCCTTCGCGCCCGCGCTCGACGCGCCGGACGCGGTCGCAGCCGGCCCGCTGGACGGGGTGGGGGAGCGGCTGACCCGCTTCATCTTCGGCATCTGGGAGAACCCCACGACCCGCACCCCGCTGCTGGCCATCGTCCGCTCGGCGGTCAACAACGACACCGCGGCCGCCGTCTTCCGCCGGCTGATCGCCTCCCAGCTGCTGCGCCGGGTCGCCGCCCGGGTGGACCTGCCGGACCCGGAACTGCGCGCCGAGCTGGCGGCCGCGCAGCTGGTCGGTGCGGCGATGCTGCGCTACGTGATCAAGCTGGAGCCGCTGGCGTCGGCCGACCTGGAGCAGATCGTCGCGCGCGTCGCCCCGGTCGTACAGCACCACCTCACGGACCGGTGAGACCGACGGCCGGGTGAACGGCCGCGATGAAACGCGCGTCCCGCATTCCGGACAACCACGTCCAGCCCTTGGAGCACCGGCGTACGCTCGGAGACAACCAGAAATGTCTGGCAGATCTTCGAAGGAGCGAGCGACGATGCCCGAGCTGAGGTCCCGCACAGTCACCCACGGCCGCAACATGGCGGGCGCCCGCGCCCTGATGCGCGCCTCCGGTGTACCCGGTGCGGACATCGGCCGGAAGCCGATCATCGCGGTCGCGAACTCCTTCACCGAGTTCGTGCCGGGCCACACCCACCTCCAGCCGGTCGGCCGGATCGTCAGCGAGGCGATCACGGAGGCGGGCGGCATCCCGCGCGAGTTCAACACGATCGCCGTGGACGACGGCATCGCCATGGGCCACGGCGGCATGCTGTACTCCCTGCCCTCCCGCGACCTGATCGCGGACTCGGTGGAGTACATGGTCGAGGCCCACTGCGCCGACGCCCTGGTCTGCATCTCCAACTGCGACAAGATCACCCCGGGCATGCTGCTGGCGGCCCTGCGCCTGAACATCCCGACGGTCTTCGTCTCCGGCGGCCCGATGGAGTCCGGCCGGGCCACGCTGGTCGACGGCACGGTCCGCACGCTCGACCTGGTCGACGCGATCTCCGACGCCGTCAACGACAAGATCTCGGACGCGGACATCCTCCGTATCGAGGAGAACGCCTGCCCGACCTGCGGCAGCTGTTCCGGCATGTTCACCGCCAACTCGATGAACTGCCTGACCGAGGCCATCGGCCTGTCCCTGCCCGGCAACGGCTCGGTCCTCGCCACCCACACCGCGCGCAAGCAGCTCTACGTCGACGCCGCCCGCACGGTCATGGACCTCACCCGCCGCTACTACGAGCACGACGACGAGTCGGTCCTCCCGCTCAACATCGCCACCTTCCAGGCCTTCGAGAACGCCATGGCCCTGGACATCGCGATGGGCGGCTCCACCAACACGATCCTGCACCTGCTGGCCGCCGCCCAGGAGGCGGGCGTCCCCTTCGGGCTGGAGCAGATCGACGCCGTCTCGCGCCGGGTGCCGTGCCTGGCGAAGGTGGCCCCGAACGTCGCGAAGAACCGCACGTACTACATGGAGGACGTGCACCGTGCCGGCGGCATCCCGGCCCTGCTCGGCGAACTGCACCGCGCGGGCCTGCTCAACGAGGACGTCCACGCCGTCCACAGCCCCTCCCTCGCCGACTGGCTGAAGACCTGGGACGTGCGCGGCGGCTCCCCCTCCCCGGAGGCGGTGGAGCTGTGGCACGCGGCGCCGGGCTGCGTCCGCTCCGCCGAGGCCTTCTCCCAGTCCGAGCGCTGGGAGGCCCTGGACGAGGACGCGGAGGGCGGCTGCATCCGCTCCGTCGAGCACGCGTACTCCAAGGACGGCGGCCTGGCCGTGCTGAAGGGCAACCTGGCGGTCGACGGCTGTGTGGTGAAGACGGCCGGTGTGGACGAGTCGATCTGGACCTTCGAGGGCCCGGCCGTCGTCTGCGAGTCCCAGGAGGAGGCCGTCCAGCGGATCCTCACCCACGAGGTCAAGGACGGCGACGTCGTCGTCATCCGCTACGAGGGCCCCAAGGGCGGCCCCGGCATGCAGGAGATGCTCTACCCGACCTCGTACCTGAAGGGCCGCGGCCTCGGCAAGAGCTGCGCCCTGATCACCGACGGCCGCTTCTCCGGCGGCACCTCGGGCCTGTCCATCGGCCACGCCTCCCCCGAGGCGGCCTCCGGCGGCACGATCGCCCTGGTCCAGGACGGCGACCGCATCCGCATCGACATCCCGAACCGCACGATCGAGCTCCTCGTCGACGAGGCGGAACTCGCCCGCCGCGAGCAGGCGCTGGGCGGGGTGTACGCCCCGAAGAACCGCGAGCGCAAGGTGTCGGCCGCCCTGCGCGCCTACGCGGCGATGGCCACCAGCGCGGACAAGGGCGCCGTGCGCGATGTGACCAAGCTGGGCTGAGCCCGCGCATCCGCCGAGGGGCCGCTCCCGACGGGGGCGGCCCCTCGGCATGTCAGCAGCCGGCCGGACTCCGTAGGTCACCAGTCGGCCGGGTTCCGCGCGGCCACGCCGAACACGGTTCCGTCGGGGGCGCCGGCGTAGACGTGGCCGTCGACGACCAGCGGTGCCGGCAGGTCGGCGGTGACCACGTCCGCGTCGGCGCCGAGCCGCGCCGGAGTCTGCCCGACGAGGCGCCCGCTGCGCGCGTCGACGGCCAGCAGGCGCCCGTCGGCGGCGGTGACGTAGACGTGCGCACCGTCGCCGACCGGGACCGAACCGCGGCTGACGGACGTCTCCAGGTGCCACAGCCGCTTGCCCGCGCCCAGGTCGACGGCCTCCAACGAGCCGCCCGCGGCCAGCAGATACACGGTGTCCGCGTGCACGGAGGCCTGCGGTGACACACGCGGGACCGGGAGGGCCACCCGGCGCGAGGCCTTGGCGGCCGGTGTGTAGCGGACCACGGCGTCGGTGGCCCAGGACTTGTCGACGGACAGGAAGAACACGGATCCGCCCTGGCTCCCGACGGGGTCCAGGATGCCGTCCAGCGACGCCTCCCAGCGCACCGCACCCGTGCCCGGATCCACGGCGGCGACATGCGTGTGCGCCCCGTCCCGCGACGAGGTGGTCGCGTACGCCAGCGGATCCCCGGCGAACGAGGCGAGCGACGGCGTGCTGTAGCCGGGCAGGCGCCGGTGCCACCTGGTCCGGCCCGACCTGCCGTCCACCCCGGTGACCGTTCCGTCCGCGCCCGTGATCAGGGCCGCACCCCCGGCGTACCGGACCGTGGTGCCGTGTGGCAGCCGCCGCTTCCACACCTCGGCGCCGGAGCGCGGGTCGCGTGCGGTCAGCAGGGAGCCGCCGGCCGTGCAGAACTGCACGAGCGAGCCGGCCGGAACCGGCGCCCCGCACACGGGCCCGGCGGCAGCGGAGCGACGCCACAGCAGCTTCCCGTCGGCAGGGGAGAGGGCGAAAGCGGCGCCGCCCCGTGCGCAGAACACCGCCCCCGCCCCGTACGCGCACTGCGGCATCCCCGACGCCTCGGACGCCGGCCTGACCTGCCAGGAACTGAACGCGGCCGCCTTGGCGTGCGGGCTCGCACCGGCCGGCGTACGGCCACCGCCCCCGAGCAGCTGGACCGAGGCCACCGCGGCGGCCACGACGAGCCCGAGCACCCCGGCCCCCACCGCCACCTTCCTGCCGACCCGCCTGCGGCCCACCGGCTCGGGCCGCTTCCCCGCGGCCGGCCGCTCGGCCGCCGATTCGTCGTCGCCGCCCGTGCGCTGCGCCGGTATGAACGCCTGCGTGTCGTACGAGGCCGCCACCGACCGCAGCTCCCGCATCAGCTCGTCGGGCGTCGGCCGGTCCTCGGGCTCCTTGGCCAGACAGCGCAGCACCAGCGGCGCGAGACTCTCCGGCACCCCGGTCAGATCGGGCTCGTCGTGCACGACCTGGTAGGCGACGACGTACGGGCTGTCCGAGTCGAACGGCCCGCGCCCGGTCGCCGCGTGCACCAGCACCGAGCCGAGCGCGAAGATGTCGGCGGCGGGCCCGACCTCGCGCGGCCGCCGGAACTGCTCGGGCGCCATGAAGGGCGGCGTACCGATCAACTTCCCGGTCTCGGTGCGCAGTTCACTGTCCTTGGGTCGGGAGATACCGAAGTCGATGACCTTCGGCCCGTCCTCCGCGAGCAGCACATTGCTCGGCTTCAGATCCCGGTGCACGACCCCCACCCGGTGGATGTCGCGCAACGCCTCGGCGAGCCCGGCCATGAGCCGCCGCAACTGCGCCGCCGGCATCGGCCCGTTCCGCTTGACGTGCTCGGAGAGCGTGGGCCCGGGAATGAACAGCGTGGCCATCCAGGGCCGCTCGGCCTCCGGATCGGCATCGACGACGGACGCGGTGAAGGCACCGCTCACCCTCCGGGCGGCGGCCACCTCCTGCCGGAAACGGCCCCTGAACTCCCGGTCCCGGGCGAACTCGGCGTGTACGACCTTCACCGCGAGCTTCATCCCGGAGGTGCTGCGGGCCAGATGGACGACCCCCATGCCGCCCGACCCCAGACAGGACTCCAGCAGATAGTGACCGGCGTACTCGGGAAGTTCCGCTTCCGCGCCCGCCCCCGTGTTTCTCCGTGGCGCCATGGGACCACCCCCGTGCTGTTCGTCCGCGCGCGCGACGCACGGAGCCTAGTCGATGACTCGTGCGAGACAGAGGCGGCTTGCTAGCCTGCGCGCGCGAGTCGCGCACACCTGTGCCGCGGCCCGATCACGGGGATCACTGACACCCATGGCGACCATGGGGTTCACGGGGAGGTTTCACATGGCTGTTGACCGTACCGAAGAGGTCGAGGCCGACGCGGTGACGGCGGAGACGACCATCCGCACGTACCCGGTCGCTCCGGGCGTCCGTCTGAACGTCCGCAGCGGCCCGGGCACCAACTACGGCATCGTCCGCGTCCTGCCCGAGGGCATGAGCGTCCCGATCTTCTGCCAGGCCCCCGGCACGACGGTCTCGGGCCCGTACGGCACGTCGAACATCTGGGACAACATCGACAACGGCGAGTACGTCTCCGACGCCTACGTCCAGACCGGCAGCGACGGTTACATCGCCTCGCGCTGCGGCTGACCCCACTCGGAGCCCGCCCCTGCCCGGCGCCGCAGCCGTTCGCCATAATCGATGCCGTGAGCGACGAAACCGGCACCCCCGGCACCCCGGCGGGCTCCCCAGGCGGCGCGGCCCAGGGCGGAGGCCCCCGCCCCGAGCCCCTGCGCTTCTTCGGCACCTCCTGGGTGGACCACGACAACGGCTACGCGGCCCGCCGCGCCGGCGTCGCCGCCGGCTCCCTCGCCGCGGCCGTCGCCGCCTGCCTGATCCTGCGCTTCGCCTACGAGGGCATCCGGATCGCCGACACCGGCTCCTTCGTGACCGTGCTGGTCATCGCCATGTTCGCGATCTGCAGCGCGCTCGCCTTCCGCAACACCTGGGAAGGCTTCGGCAAGCGCCAGGACCCCCAGCGCCAGGCCTCCCTGCGCGGCCTCCTGGCCATCGGCTTCGTCGGCTCCCTCCTCGCCTACTTCTTCCGCTCCCTCACCGAGGCCCCGGGCGAGAAGCTCCACCGCGAGGAGTACGACAGCGCCCGCGAGGCCTACGACCGCCGCACCTCCCGCCGCACCGGCAACCCGTCGAAGAAGAAGCGCCGCACGTGAGGAAGCCACGGCACACGTGAGGAAGCCACGGCGCACGTGAGGCCGGCGGCCACGGGTGCGACCGGGTCCACCGGGCTGCGGCTCGCTTTCGGCCGACGGTTCCCGCCCCGAAAACCACCTGTGGCGCCCTCGTCCCCTCACCCACCATGGCCGTATGACCACGACGCCACCACCGCCGGCCTCACCCGCCGCCCGAGCCCACTCCTTCAACGCCGCAGCCGCCCAGTACGCCGCGCACCGCCCCTCCTACCCGCCCGCCCTCTTCGACACCGTCGAGGAGCTGGCCGGCCGTCCGCTCACCGGGGCCAGGGTTTTGGACGTGGGCGCCGGCACCGGAATCGCCACCTCCCTCCTGCACGAGCGCGGCGCCGACGTCCTCGCCGTCGAGCCCGGTGCGGGCATGGCCGCGGAGTTCCGCCGCGCGCTGCCCCACCTCCCGATCGTCCGCGGCAGCGGCGACGCCCTCCCCGTCGCCGACGCCCACGCGGACGTCGTCACCTACGCCCAGGCGTGGCACTGGACCGACACCACCCGTTCGGTGCCGGAGGCCCTGCGCGTGCTGCGGCCGGGCGGCGCGCTGGCGCTGTGGTGGAACACCGACGCCTTCGACATCGACTGGATCGCGGCGGCGGCCGAACGCAAAGGCCGTTTCTTCGGCATCGACATCGCCGAGGCACGCAAGGCCGCCGAACGCACCGAACGGGCCGACCCCAGCGGCCGTCTGGACTTCACCCGCCGCACGGTCCGCTGGAGCCGCCGCGTCCCGATCGACACCCGCCTCGGCAACATCGGCAGCCAGTCGATGTTCCTCGTCGCGCCCGAGGACCGCAGGACCGCCTTCCTGGAGGAGGAGCGCGGCCACCTGCTGAAGGTCTTCCCGGACGGGATCGTCGAGGAGACGTACGACGTGCTCCTGCTCGTGGCCCGCAAACCCTGACCTCGACGCAGTCCCACCCACAGCGGCGGCCGGACCCTCCCGGCCGCCGCTGCCGTATGCGCACCCCTTGACGGCTGTGCCGACCCGGAACCATTATTCATCACATGATGAATTATGCGGCCGCCGGCCACGCCGCCATCCGCGCCGACGACCTCACCGTCGTCCGCGGCCGACGCACGGTCCTGCACCACCTCCGCTTCACCGTCCCGCCCGGCCAGATCACCGGCCTGCTCGGCCCCTCCGGCTGCGGCAAATCCACCCTCATGCGCACCGTCGTCGGCACTCAGGCCAGGGCCACCGGCACCCTGGACGTCCTCGGCCGGCCGGCCGGCCACGCCACCCTGCGCAGCCGCGTCGGCTACGTCACCCAGGCGCCCTCCGTCTACGACGACCTGACCGTCCGCCAGAACCTGGAGTACTTCGCCGCGATCCTCGACCCGGGCCGAGCCGCCGCCGAACGCCGCCACGACCACGTCACCCGGGCCATCGCCGACGTCGACCTCACCCGCCACGCCGACGCCCTCGCCGGCACCCTCTCCGGCGGCCAGCACAGCCGCGTCTCCCTGGCCGTCGCCCTGCTCGGCGCCCCCGAACTCCTCGTCCTCGACGAACCCACCGTCGGCCTCGACCCCGTCCTGCGCCGCGACCTGTGGAACCTCTTCCACGCCCTCGCCGCCGACCGCGGCGCCACCCTCCTCATCTCCTCCCACGTCATGGACGAGGCCGAGCGCTGCCACCGCCTCCTCCTCATGCGGGAGGGCGAGATCCTCGCCGACGACACCCCCGACGCCCTGCGCACCCGGACCGGCGCGGACACCGTCGAAGCCGCCTTCCTCCACCTGGTCGACGAAGCCGCCACCGCACACCGCACCCAGGAGCAGAACCGATGAGCACGATCACCCCCGCGACCGCGACCGCGCCCGCCACCCCCACCGGCGCGCTCAGTGCCTCCCGCACCACCGCCACCGCGCTCCGGGTCCTGCGCCAGCTCCGCCACGACCCGCGCACGATCGCGCTGATGCTGCTCGTCCCCTGCGTGATGCTCATACTGCTGCGCTACGTCTTCGACGCGAGCCCCCGCACCTTCGACAACATCGGCGCCTCGCTGCTCGGCATCTTCCCGCTGATCACGATGTTCCTGGTCACGTCCATCGCCACCCTGCGCGAACGCACCTCCGGCACCCTGGAACGCCTCCTCGCCATGCCCCTCGGCAAGGCCGACCTCATCGCCGGCTACGCCCTCGCCTTCGGCGCCATCGCGATCATCCAGTCGGCCCTGGCCACCGGCCTGGCGCTCTGGCTCCTCGGCCTGGACGTCACCGGCTCCCCCTGGCTGCTACTCCTGGTGGCCCTCCTCGACGCCCTGCTCGGCACGGCCCTCGGCCTCTTCGTCTCGGCCTTCGCGGCCTCGGAATTCCAGGCGGTCCAGTTCATGCCGGCGGTGATCTTCCCCCAGCTCCTCCTGTGCGGCCTGTTCACCCCGCGCTCCGACATGCACCCCGCCCTGACGGCGATCTCCGACGTCCTCCCCATGTCGTACGCCGTCGACGGCATGAACGAGGTCCTCCACCACACCGACATGACCGCGACGTTCGTACGCGACGTCCTGATCGTGGCCGGCTGCGCACTCCTGGTCCTGGCGCTGGGCGCGGCGACGCTACGGCGCCGCACCGCGTAGCCGTTCCGCCCACCGGACAACGGGCCCGTACGCCGGAACCCGGTGCCAGACTGGCCTCCATGAGCCAGAAAGTCGCAGTCCTCGGCACCGGCAAGATCGGCGAAGCCCTGCTCAGCGGAATGATCCGCGCCGGCTGGGCCCCCGCCGACCTCCTGGTCACGGCCCGCCGCCCCGAACGCGCCGAAGAACTCCGCGCCCGCTACGGAGTCAGCCCGGTCACCAACGCCGAGGCCGCCAAGACCGCCGACACCCTGATCCTCACGGTCAAGCCGCAGGACATGGGCACCCTCCTGGACGAGCTGGCTCCGCACGTCCCCGCCGACCGCCTGATCATCAGCGGTGCCGCCGGCATCCCCACCTCCTTCTTCGAGGAGCGGCTGCCCGCGGGCACCCCGGTGGTCCGCGTCATGACCAACACCCCCGCCCTCGTCGACGAGGCCATGTCGGTCATCTCCGCCGGCAGCCACGCCACCGAGGCGCATGTCGCGCACGCCGAGGAGATCTTCGGCGCCGTCGGCAAGACCCTCCGCGTCCCCGAGTCCCAGCAGGACGCCTGCACCGCCCTGTCCGGCTCCGGCCCGGCGTACTTCTTCTATCTGGTCGAGGCCATGACCGACGCCGGCATCCTGCTCGGCCTGCCCCGCGACAAGGCCCACGACCTCATCGTCCAGTCCGCGATCGGCGCCGCCGTGATGCTCCGCGACAGCGGCGAACACCCCGTCAAGCTCCGCGAGAACGTCACCTCACCGGCCGGTACGACGATCAACGCCATCCGTGAGCTGGAGAACCACGGTGTCCGCGCCGCCCTCATCGCCGCCCTGGAAGCCGCCCGCGACCGCAGCCGCGAGCTCGCCTCCGGTAAGAAGGACTGAACTTCAGGGACGAGAGTTGACACACCTCACCTCGATCCGTAGTGTTCTCCGAGTTGTCTGACGTGAGCGCCGATCCAGGTCGGTCCCCGGACAGCCATTCCGCAAGTCCCCGCCACTCATCGGCGCTTCGGCGTCGACTGCTTTGGCGTGCGTATTTGCGAAATGAGGAATCCGCGTTCGAAAGGACGCCGCCCCCCGATTAGCTCGGGAGCAAGGAATCCGCTAAAGTCTCACTCGTCGGAACGGCCCAACGGACCGGGAAGACAAACCCCCTGACTGGGAGTCAGACGCCGAAAGGATCTGATAGAGTCAGAACCGCCGGAAAGGGAAACGCGAGAGCGAGGACCTGGAAAGCGCCGAGGAAATCGGATCGAGAAAAGATCTGATAGAGTCGGAAACACCGAAGGGAAGCCCGGAGGAAAGCCCGAGAGGGTGAGTACAAAGGAAGCGACCGTTCCTTGAGAACTCAACAGCGTGCCAAAAATCAACGCCAGATATGTTGATACCCCGTCTCCAGCATCTGCTGGGGCGAGGTTCCTTTGAAATAACACAGCGAGGACGCTGTGTGCGAGAGGATCATTCCTCCTCTTGCACCGCTCTCGTGGTGTTCATCCCGATCACGGGAAAACATTCACGGAGAGTTTGATCCTGGCTCAGGACGAACGCTGGCGGCGTGCTTAACACATGCAAGTCGAACGATGAAGCCCTTCGGGGTGGATTAGTGGCGAACGGGTGAGTAACACGTGGGCAATCTGCCCTTCACTCTGGGACAAGCCCTGGAAACGGGGTCTAATACCGGATACGAGGTTCGGAGGCATCTCCGATCCTGGAAAGCTCCGGCGGTGAAGGATGAGCCCGCGGCCTATCAGCTTGTTGGTGAGGTAATGGCTCACCAAGGCGACGACGGGTAGCCGGCCTGAGAGGGCGACCGGCCACACTGGGACTGAGACACGGCCCAGACTCCTACGGGAGGCAGCAGTGGGGAATATTGCACAATGGGCGAAAGCCTGATGCAGCGACGCCGCGTGAGGGATGACGGCCTTCGGGTTGTAAACCTCTTTCAGCAGGGAAGAAGCGCAAGTGACGGTACCTGCAGAAGAAGCGCCGGCTAACTACGTGCCAGCAGCCGCGGTAATACGTAGGGCGCAAGCGTTGTCCGGAATTATTGGGCGTAAAGAGCTCGTAGGCGGCTTGTCACGTCGATTGTGAAAGCCCGAGGCTTAACCTCGGGTCTGCAGTCGATACGGGCTAGCTAGAGTGTGGTAGGGGAGATCGGAATTCCTGGTGTAGCGGTGAAATGCGCAGATATCAGGAGGAACACCGGTGGCGAAGGCGGATCTCTGGGCCATTACTGACGCTGAGGAGCGAAAGCGTGGGGAGCGAACAGGATTAGATACCCTGGTAGTCCACGCCGTAAACGGTGGGAACTAGGTGTTGGCGACATTCCACGTCGTCGGTGCCGCAGCTAACGCATTAAGTTCCCCGCCTGGGGAGTACGGCCGCAAGGCTAAAACTCAAAGGAATTGACGGGGGCCCGCACAAGCGGCGGAGCATGTGGCTTAATTCGACGCAACGCGAAGAACCTTACCAAGGCTTGACATACACCGGAAAGCATTAGAGATAGTGCCCCCCTTGTGGTCGGTGTACAGGTGGTGCATGGCTGTCGTCAGCTCGTGTCGTGAGATGTTGGGTTAAGTCCCGCAACGAGCGCAACCCTTGTTCTGTGTTGCCAGCATGCCCTTCGGGGTGATGGGGACTCACAGGAGACCGCCGGGGTCAACTCGGAGGAAGGTGGGGACGACGTCAAGTCATCATGCCCCTTATGTCTTGGGCTGCACACGTGCTACAATGGCCGGTACAAAGAGCTGCGATACCGTGAGGTGGAGCGAATCTCAAAAAGCCGGTCTCAGTTCGGATTGGGGTCTGCAACTCGACCCCATGAAGTCGGAGTCGCTAGTAATCGCAGATCAGCATTGCTGCGGTGAATACGTTCCCGGGCCTTGTACACACCGCCCGTCACGTCACGAAAGTTGGTAACACCCGAAGCCGGTGGCCCAACCCCTTGTGGGAGGGAGCTGTCGAAGGTGGGACTAGCGATTGGGACGAAGTCGTAACAAGGTAGCCGTACCGGAAGGTGCGGCTGGATCACCTCCTTTCTAAGGAGCACTTCTTACCGGGTTCGCTCGGTCAGAGGCCAGTACATCGGCGAACGTCCGGTGCTGGTTGCTCATGGGTGGAACGTTGATTATTCGGCCGGATGTCACGGGTCGGAGGCTGCTAGTACTGCTCGCAAGAGCGTGGAACGCATGATCTCCGGACGGGGTCCGGCCGGGCACGCTGTTGGGTGTCTGAGGGAACGAACTTTCCTCAGTCGCCGGCCCCAGTAAACTCACTGGCTTGCTAGTGGGGTGATGGGTGGCTGGTCGTTGTTTGAGAACTGCACAGTGGACGCGAGCATCTGTGGCCAAGTTTTTAAGGGCGCACGGTGGATGCCTTGGCACCAGGAACCGATGAAGGACGTGGGAGGCCGCGATAGTCCCCGGGGAGTCGTCAACCAGGCTTTGATCCGGGGGTTTCCGAATGGGGAAACCCGGCAGTCGTCATGGGCTGTCACCCTTGCCTGAACACATAGGGCAAGTGGAGGGAACGAGGGGAAGTGAAACATCTCAGTACCCTCAGGAAGAGAAAACAACCGTGATTCCGGGAGTAGTGGCGAGCGAAACCGGATGAGGCCAAACCGTATGCGTGTGAGACCCGGCAGGGGTTGCGCATGCGGGGTTGTGGGATCTCTCTTCCACGGTCTGCCGGCCGTGGGACGAGTCAGAAACCGTTGATGTAGGCGAAGGACATGCGAAAGGTCCGGCGTAGAGGGTAAGACCCCCGTAGTCGAAACGTCAGCGGCTCGTTTGAGAGACACCCAAGTAGCACGGGGCCCGAGAAATCCCGTGTGAATCTGGCGGGACCACCCGCTAAGCCTAAATATTCCCTGGTGACCGATAGCGGATAGTACCGTGAGGGAATGGTGAAAAGTACCCCGGGAGGGGAGTGAAATAGTACCTGAAACCGTGTGCCTACAAGCCGTGGGAGCGTCGGAATGTGCTTGCACATTCTCGTGACTGCGTGCCTTTTGAAGAATGAGCCTGCGAGTTTGCGGTGTGTTGCGAGGTTAACCCGGGTGGGGAAGCCGTAGCGAAAGCGAGTCCGAACAGGGCGATTTTAGTAGCACGCTCAAGACCCGAAGCGGAGTGATCTAGCCATGGGCAGGTTGAAGCGGAGGTAAGACTTCGTGGAGGACCGAACCCACCAGGGTTGAAAACCTGGGGGATGACCTGTGGTTAGGGGTGAAAGGCCAATCAAACTCCGTGATAGCTGGTTCTCCCCGAAATGCATTTAGGTGCAGCGTCGTGTGTTTCTTGCCGGAGGTAGAGCACTGGATAGGCGATGGGCCCTACCGGGTTACTGACCTTAGCCAAACTCCGAATGCCGGTAAGTGAGAGCGCGGCAGTGAGACTGTGGGGGATAAGCTCCATGGTCGAGAGGGAAACAGCCCAGAGCATCGACTAAGGCCCCTAAGCGTACGCTAAGTGGGAAAGGATGTGGAGTCGCACAGACAACCAGGAGGTTGGCTTAGAAGCAGCCACCCTTGAAAGAGTGCGTAATAGCTCACTGGTCTAGTGATTCCGCGCCGACAATGTAGCGGGGCTCAAGCGTACCGCCGAAGTCGTGTCATTGCAGCATATAGCCCCAACGGGTGCTGTGATGGGTAGGGGAGCGTCGTCTGCCGGGTGAAGCAGCACCGGAAGGTAGTTGTGGACGGTTGACGAGTGAGAATGCAGGCATGAGTAGCGATTCACACGTGAGAAACGTGTGCGCCGATTGACTAAGGGTTCCTGGGTCAAGCTGATCTGCCCAGGGTAAGTCGGGACCTAAGGCGAGGCCGACAGGCGTAGTCGATGGATAACCGGTTGATATTCCGGTACCCGCTGTGAAGCGTCAAACATCGAATCCAGTGATGCTAAGCCCGTGAAGCCGCCTGCCCCCAGCTTTGCTGTGGGTGGGAGTGGTGGAGCCGGTGACCCGAGCTGGTAGTAGGTGAGTGATGGGGTGACGCAGGAAGGTAGTCCATCCCGGGCGGTGGTTGTCCCGGGGTAAGGGTGTAGGCCGCAAGGTAGGCAAATCCGCCTTGCATACGGCTGAGACCTGATGCCGAGCCGATTGTGGTGAAGTGGATGATCCTATGCTGTCGAGAAAAGCCTCTAGCGAGTTTCATGGCGGCCCGTACCCTAAACCGACTCAGGTGGTCAGGTAGAGAATACCGAGGCGTTCGGGTGAACTATGGTTAAGGAACTCGGCAAAATGCCCCCGTAACTTCGGGAGAAGGGGGGCCACGCCTGGTGATCCGATTTACTCGGTGAGCTGGGGGTGGCCGCAGAGACCAGCGAGAAGCGACTGTTTACTAAAAACACAGGTCCGTGCGAAGCCGTAAGGCGATGTATACGGACTGACGCCTGCCCGGTGCTGGAACGTTAAGGGGACCGGTTAGCTCACTTTCGGGTGGGCGAAGCTGAGAACTTAAGCGCCAGTAAACGGCGGTGGTAACTATAACCATCCTAAGGTAGCGAAATTCCTTGTCGGGTAAGTTCCGACCTGCACGAATGGCGTAACGACTTCTCGACTGTCTCAACCATAGGCCCGGTGAAATTGCACTACGAGTAAAGATGCTCGTTTCGCGCAGCAGGACGGAAAGACCCCGGGACCTTTACTACAGTTTGATATTGGTGTTCGGTTCGGCTTGTGTAGGATAGCTGGGAGACTTTGAAGCAGGCACGCCAGTGTTTGTGGAGTCGTCGTTGAAATACCAGTCTGGTCGTGCTGGATGTCTAACCTGGGTCCGTGATCCGGATCAGGGACAGTGTCTGATGGGTAGTTTAACTGGGGCGGTTGCCTCCTAAAGGGTAACGGAGGCGCCCAAAGGTTCCCTCAGCCTGGTTGGCAATCAGGTGTTGAGTGTAAGTGCACAAGGGAGCTTGACTGTGAGACCGACGGGTCGAGCAGGGACGAAAGTCGGGACTAGTGATCCGGCGGTGGCTTGTGGAAGCGCCGTCGCTCAACGGATAAAAGGTACCCCGGGGATAACAGGCTGATCTTCCCCAAGAGTCCATATCGACGGGATGGTTTGGCACCTCGATGTCGGCTCGTCGCATCCTGGGGCTGGAGTCGGTCCCAAGGGTTGGGCTGTTCGCCCATTAAAGCGGTACGCGAGCTGGGTTTAGAACGTCGTGAGACAGTTCGGTCCCTATCCGCTGTGCGCGTAGGAGTCTTGAGAAGGGCTGTCCCTAGTACGAGAGGACCGGGACGGACGAACCTCTGGTGTGCCAGTTGTTCTGCCAAGGGCATGGCTGGTTGGCTACGTTCGGGAGGGATAACCGCTGAAAGCATCTAAGCGGGAAGCCTGCTTCGAGATGAGGACTCCCACCCACTTGATGGGGTAAGGCTCCCAGTAGACGACTGGGTTGATAGGCCGGATCTGGAAGCCAGGTAACTGGTGGAGGTGACCGGTACTAATAGGCCGAGGGCTTGTCCTCAGTTGCTCGCGTCCACTGTGTTGGTTCTGAAACCACGAACAGCCCCATGTGCCACACATGGTTCGGTTGTCAGTTTCATAGTGTTTCGGTGGTCATAGCGTGAGGGAAACGCCCGGTTACATTCCGAACCCGGAAGCTAAGCCTCACAGCGCCGATGGTACTGCAGGGGGGACCCTGTGGGAGAGTAGGACGCCGCCGAACAATTCTTGGGAAAGGCCCACGCCGGATGGCGTGGGCCTTTCTGCGTTTATGCTCGACACCATGCGCTACGACCTGGTCATCTTCGACAACGACGGGGTGCTCGTCGACAGCGAGCCCATATCCAATCGGCATCTCGCCGCTTATCTGACCGAGTTGGGGCACCCGACCTCGTACGAGGACTCCATCCGTGACTACATGGGGTCGGCTATGCACCGGATTCACGAGCTGGTGCTGGAGCGGACGGGGCAGCGGTTGCCGGACGACTTCGACGACGTCTTCCACGCGCGCGTGTTCGCCGCGTTCGAGCGGGAGTTGGAGCCGGTGGCCGGCGTCACCGGCGTACTGGAGAAGCTGGCCGGGGACGGGGTGCCGTACTGTGTGGCTTCCTCCGGGAGTCATGCGCGGATCCGGGTGGGGCATCGGACGACCGGGCTCGACCGGTGGTTCGAGGAGGAGCGGATCTTCAGCTCGGAGGACGTGGGGCGGGGGAAGCCGTGGCCCGATCTCTTCCTCTACGCGGCCGAGCGGATGGGGGTGGCCCCCGAGCGCTGTGTGGTCGTGGAGGACTCGCCGCTGGGTGTGAGGGCCGCCGTGGCGGCCGGGATGGACGTCTGCGGGTTCACCGCGATGACGCCCGCCGGGAAGCTGGCCGGTGCCAGTCAACTCTTCGGCGACATGGGCGAGTTGCTTGACCTGCTGATATGACCCGAGCCATCGCTCGGAGCCTGACAATTGTCATGCGGACCTCCGGACGATCGTTTCTACTGGCGGACCCCCGGCGGCGGCGAAGCTAGGGGCATGACGAAGAACACGGGGATCCAGAACTTCCGGCCGCTGCTCCTGGACGTGGCTGTGCCGCTCGGGTCGTACTACCTCTTCAAGGACGCCTTCGGGATGAGCACCTTCGCCTCCCTCGCCTGGAGCAGTGTGGTGCCGGCGGTGCGGACCGTGGGAAGCCTGGTGCGGGAGCGGAAGACGAACGCGCTGGCCGGTCTCATCCTGGTCGTCAACGTCGTCTCGCTGCTGCTGAGCTTCGTCTCCGGCGACCCCCGGCTGATGCTCGCCAAGGACAGCGGGGTCAGCAGCGTCATCGCCCTCGGCATCCTGGCATCGGTCTGGCTCGGCAAGCCGATGATGACCGCCGGTATGAAGCCTTTCCTGGTGAAGGGCGACGCGGCCAAGGAGGCGGCCTGGCAGCGGCTCGTGTCCGGGGTGTCGGTCCGGTCCGCGGCCTTCCGGAGCAAGGAGAAGGCGTTCTCGGTGGTCTGGGGGCTGGTGCTGCTCGCCGAGTGTTCCGCCCGGGTCGTGGGGGCGTACACCCTTCCCGTGGACACGATGGTGTGGCTCGGCTCCGTCTTCCTGGTCGGCGCGATGGTGATCGGGTTCGTGGTCAGTGGCGGGCTGGCCGTCGGGCCGATGGAGCGGATGCTCGCCGCCGAGGTGGCGGACGGCGCGGCCCAGCAGGCGGCCGGACGGCCCGCGGTGGCTGTCGCCGCCTGAGGCGCCCCTGGCCTCTCGGTGAAGCTGAAGGAAATTCATCTTTGGCTGGATCTACCCACAGGTAGCCCGGGGCCCTACGCTCGCCGCCATGACTGATGTGCTGCGGCGCGGTAGGGCCTCGCTGGCGTTCAGCTTCTTCGCGCAGGGTGCCACCTTCGCGCTGCTGGTGACACGGATCCCGGCCATCCAGGACCGGTACGGCGTCTCCGACGCGCTGCTGCCGGTCTTCCTGGCCGCCGTACCGGTCCTGGCCGGGGTCGGCAGCGTGACCACCGAGCAGCTGGTGAAGCGGATACGGCCCAGCCGGCTGCTGCGCTGGTCCCAGCCGGTGGTGCTGCTGGCGCTGCTCGGTGCCGGGGCCGGCGGGCAGATCGCGGAACTGGCCGTGGCGCTGGGGGCGTTCGGGCTGGCCGTGGGGGCGCTGGACGCCTCCATGAACATGCTCGGGGTGAGCCTCCAGCGGTCGTACGGGCGCAGCATCATGCTCAGCTTCCATGCCGCGTACAGCCTGGGCGGGATCCTGGGGGCCTCGCTGGCCTGGGTCGGGGCGCACTGGCATCTCGCGCTCTGGGTGTCGTACCTGCCCGTGGTGGCCGTACTGCTGCCGGCGGCGTTCGTCGGGAGCCGGTGGTACGTCGACGGGGAGCCCGCGCCGGCGGAGGAGGCGCAGGGTGCCGGTGGGGGCGTCGTCTTCAAGCTGCTGTTGCCGCTGTGTCTGGTGATGACCTTCGCCTACATCGGGGACTCGACCGTCTCCAACTGGAGCGCGAAGTATCTGAAGGACGTGCTGGGGAGCAGCGAGCAGCTGGCGACTGTGCCGTACAACGTGTACATGGTGACCACACTGGTGGGGCGGACCGTCGGGGACTTCGGGGTGCGGCGGTT
Organism: Streptomyces camelliae; assembly: GCF_027625935.1. Lineage (NCBI taxonomy): Bacteria > Bacillati > Actinomycetota > Actinomycetes > Kitasatosporales > Streptomycetaceae > Streptomyces > Streptomyces camelliae. The sequence goes on along the minus strand of NZ_CP115300.1, from coordinate 4,026,723 downwards.
CGGGGCCGTGGCGGTCGTACGGCTGGGGGCGCTGGTGGCGGCCGGCGGGTTCGCGGTGGTGGCGTCGGCGCCCGGGGCGTGGGTCGGGATGCTCGGGTTCACGCTGCTGGGGCTGGGGTTGTGCGTGCTGGTGCCACAGACGTTCGCGGCGGCCGGCAGGCTGTTTCCCGGGGCTTCGGATGCGGCCGTCGCGCGGCTGAACATCTTCAATTACGTGGGTTTTCTGGTCGGTTCGCCGTTGGTGGGGGCCTTGGGCGATGCGTGGAGCTATCGCGGGGCGATGCTGGTGCCGATGGTGTTGGTGCTGGTGACGTTGGTGTACGCCAGGTCGTTCGCCGCTCAACCGGACCGATACGGTGGCGGGCATGAGCGGCCGCGCACAGCTGATGTGGGACGAGGCAGTAACGGGCTATGACTTCGGCCCGGACCATCCGATGGATCCGGTCCGGCTGGCACTGACCCGGAAACTGGTGGGTGCCTTCGGGCTCGACCGGGAGGTGGAGGTCGTCGCGGCGAAGCCGGCCGGGGAGTCGACGCTGCGGCTGGTCCATCGTGAGGACTACATCGACGCCGTGAAGGCCGCGTCCGCCGATCCGGCGGGGGCCGACGGGTCGTACGGGCTGGGTACGGTCGACGATCCCGCGTTCGCCGGGATGCACGAGGTGTCCGCGCTGATCGCGGGGCAGTCGGTGGGGGCGGCGGAGGCGGTGTGGCGGGGGGACGCGGATCATGCCGTGAACTTCGCGGGCGGGCTGCATCACGCGATGCCGGGGGGCGCGTCGGGGTTCTGTATCTACAACGACGCCTCGCTGGCCATCGCCCGGCTGCTGGAGCTGGGGGCCGAGCGGGTCGCGTATGTGGATGTGGACGTGCATCACGGGGACGGGGTGCAGGCCGCGTTCTGGGAGGATCCGCGGGTTCTGACGATCTCGCTGCATGAGCATCCTCGTACGTTGTTCCCGCAGACCGGGTGGCCGGAGGAGGTCGGCGCCGGGGCCGGGGAGGGGTCCGCCGTGAATGTGGCGCTGCCGGCGGGGACCGGGGACGCGGGGTGGCTGCGGGCGTTTCACGCGGTGGTGCCGGAGCTGCTCGCCGAGTTCCGGCCGCAGGTGGTCGTGTCGCAGCACGGGGCCGACACGCACTTCGAGGATCCGCTGGCTCATCTCGCGGTGTCGCTGGACGCGCAGCGGGCGGTGCAGGTGGCGTGTCATGAGCTGGCGCACGAGTACGCCGACGGGAAGTGGGTCGCACTGGGCGGGGGCGGGTACGCGGTGGTGGAGGTCGTGCCGCGGTCGTGGACGCATCTGGTGGGGATCGCCGCGGGGAAGCCGGTGGCGCCGGAGGCGGTGATTCCCGAGGGGTGGCGTCAGGAGGTGTTCGCCCGGACTCGGCAGCTGGGGCCGCAGCGGATGACCGATGGGCGGTGGCCGGTGAGCTGGGCGTCGTGGGAGGCGGGTTACGACCCCGCCGATCGCTTGGACCAGGCCGTGCTGGCGACTCGGCGGGCGGCGTTTCCGTTGCGAGGGCTGCTGCCCTGACCGGTCCAGGGGGCTCCGTCCCCCTGGACCCCCGTTACGCCAACCGTGCGGAATTCCCCGCGTTCCCCGTCCGCCCCCGCCCTCGGTGCGCGAGCATCGCTGGCGTGGTGGACGCCGGTGTTCTGCGTGCGCATCTGGTGGCTGTCCGGCTGGCCGGGGAGGTGGCCACCTCCCGGGAGGACAGTCTGCGGAGTTATCGGCTGTTCGCTGCGCGGGATCCCCGGGTGCTGATCGGGATCGATCCCCAACGGCCCTGGAAGCAGCCGGAATTACTTGCGCTGATGGCGGAGAAGTGCGGGGTCTCGGCTGATCCTCGGCACACGTCCGGTCCGGATGTGATCGATCCGGAGCTGACCGTCGCCGCGCTGGACGCCTTCGCCGGGCGGGTCAGGGACGTCGCGCGGCGGGGGGCGCCCGTGTTGTTCGGGACCGGGCATCCGGGACGCCTGCTCGGGTTCTACGCCGGCTTGGCGGACGCGCTCTCGGCGGTGGGATGTGAGGTGCTCACCCCGGCGCAGGGTCGCTGTGTCGACATATTGACCCGGTTCGGTCTACGTACCCATCGCCTCGACTACGTACGAGGGGTTGCCTTGGTGCGAGAACCGGGAGCCGAGCGCCCCGGTTGTGAGCCGGGTGTCCACAGTCATTCTCCGCTGCCGGTTCGGGTCGCGCTGGAGGCCGCGGCGGAGGCGGGGGGACCCCTGCCCGAGTTGGTCATCGGGGATCATGGTTGGGTCTGCGGTGCAGGTCAGCTGGGGTTCGAGGCCATCGGGCTCGGCGATGTCGACGATCCCGCGCTGTTCGTGGGGGAGGCTGAGGGGGCCGTGTCCGTCGCCGTTCCGGTTGATGACGGTGTGCGGTCCGTGTACTACCGCCCGCTTACCCGCTACGTACTCAAACGAGCGTGTCTGTCACAGTAGGCCTGCGATGGGTGCACCTCTTCCCCACTCGCATCACCCGCCCCTACATTGGGGAGTGAGCACGCAGCGACGAAGAGTCACCGGAAGGGGAAGCCGGTGGCCGTCGAGTGCGGAAGGTTCAGGTGTGTCATGGGTGCAGCTGGCGAGAGGCCTCTGAACGAGGTTCAGTTCCTTACCGTGGCGGAGGTCGCCTCGGTGATGCGAGTGTCGAAGATGACCGTGTACCGGCTGGTGCACAGCGGTCATCTGCCCGCGATCCGGGTGGGGCGGTCCTTCCGCGTCCCCGAGCAAGCGGTACACGAGTACCTTCGCGACAGCTATGTGGGGGTGGAAACGGCCTGACAACGCTTCCGGGAAGACCCGGAGGACCCTCGATTACGACCTCGGCGCTCGGTTGGGTAGGCTAGCCCCTCGTAGGTCGTGTGGGCCCATGGCGCCCAAACAACCGAGTGATGAGAAGTGAGCGAGGGTAGTCGTGGGCTCTGTTATCAAGAAGCGGCGCAAGCGGATGGCCAAGAAGAAGCACCGCAAGCTGCTCAAGCGCACGCGCGTTCAGCGTCGCAACAAGAAGTAAGCGACGGCGCGCGAGAAGCGTGTGTCCCTGTGGCCTCCCATCGACACTGGTGGGGGGCCACAGGCGTATCCGGAGTCGCACGGATCCGAGGATCCGGGGACCCGGCATATTCCGTTCAGTGAATTTCCGTCACTTCGTGCATCAGGGGGTCATCACAGCGCAACACCGACCCGCTAAGTTGGCCGCACACGGCAGACGGAAGGAAGGCGCTGATCTTGGGGAAGGTCGTGCTCGTCACCGGAGTGGCCCGGCAGCTGGGCGGCCGGTTCGTACGGCGGATCCAGCGGGATCCGGAGGTCGACCGGGTGATCGCCGTGGACGCGGTGCCGCCGGCGCATCATCTGGGCGGAGCCGACTTCATCCAGGCCGACATCCGGCTGCCGACGATAGCCCGGGTACTGGCCGAGACCGGCGCGGACACGGTCGTCCACATGGATGTGACGGGCACGGCGCTGGGCGGCGGCAACCGGGCCACGGTCAAGGAGACCAACGTCATCGGCACCATGCAGCTGCTCGGTGCCTGCCAGAAGTCGCCGGCCGTCAGGCGACTGGTGGTCAAATCCAGTACGAACGTCTACGGCTCCGCGTCGCGCGATCCGGCCGTGTTCACCGAGACGACGTCGGCGAAGTCGCTGCCGAGCGGCGGGTTCGCGAAGGACACCGTCGAGGTCGAGGGGTATGTGCGCGGGTTCGCCCGGCGGCGCCCGGACGTCGCGGTGTGCGTGCTGCGGTTCGCCAACATCCTCGGGCCGACCGCCGACACCCCGCTCGCCTCGTACTTCGCGCTGCCCGTCCTGCCGACCGTGTTCGGCTACGACCCGCGGCTGCAGTTCGTGCACGAGGACGACGTCGTCGAAGTGCTCAGGATCGCCTCGCACGAGCCGCGCCGGGGCACGCTCAACAGCGGCACGTTCAACATCGCCGGGGACGGTGTGCTGCTGCTCTCGCAGTGCTCGCGGCGGCTCGGGCGGCCCACCGTGCCGCTGCTGCTGCCCGCGGTCACCTGGGCCGGTTCCCTGGTGCGTACGCTCGGTATGACGGACTTCTCACCGGAGCAGATCCGGCTGCTCACGCACGGGCGGGTGGTGGACACCGGCCAGATGCGCGAGACGCTCGGCTTCACCCCCCGGTACACGACGGCGGAGACATTCGCGGACTTCGTACGCGGCCAGGGCCCGGGCCTGCTGCCGCCGGAGGCCCTCGCGGGGGCCGTCGACCGCATCGCCGCGCTGGCCGCGAAAGGCGGCGGTCACCTCCCCACGCACGGCGCCAACTGAGGAGCGCAGCAACGATGGCGGATGCCAAGGTCATTCCGTTCGACGACGACCACCGGTCCCGCGGGGGTGCCGCGGCACGCCCGGCGCGGCGCCGGAGCGGGGGCGGCCGGCGCGGTGCGCTGGGCGAGTCCGGTGAGCTGGGTGAGGTCCAGCCGCTGCCGGGGCGGGGCCGGTCGCGGGAAGATGGGTTTGTGAGGCGTGCGGAGGGGCCCGAGGGGCCTGAGGGACCGGAGGAGGCGGAGGAGTCGCTGGACCGGCGCTCGGGTGCCGGTGGGCGGGACGGCGGTCTGGAGCGGCGTGTGGCGGCCGGGCTGGCCTTTCTGCGGCGCCGGCTGACCGGGGACTACGACGTCGACGACTTCGGTTTCGACGAGGAGCTGACCGACCAGGTCCTGATGTCGCTGCTGCGGCCGGTGTACGAGAAGTACTTCCGGGTCGACGTGAAGGGCATCGAGAACATCCCGGCCGAGGGCGGGGCGCTCATCGTCGCCAACCACTCCGGGACGCTGCCGCTGGACGGCCTCATGATGCAGGTCGCCGTCCACGACCACCATCCCGCCGACCGCCATCTACGGCTGCTCGCGGCCGACCTGGTCTTCGTGCTGCCGGTGGTGAACGAACTGGCGCGCAAGCTCGGGCACACGCTGGCGTGCGCGGAGGACGCCGAACGGCTGCTGGCGCAGGGCGAACTGGTCGGGGTGATGCCGGAAGGGTTCAAGGGGATCGGGAAACCCTTCGGCGAGCGGTACAAGCTTCAGCGGTTCGGCCGGGGTGGTTTCGTCTCCACGGCGCTGCGGCAGGGGGCGCCGATCATTCCGTGCTCGATCGTCGGGGCGGAGGAGATCTACCCGATGATCGGCAACGCGAAGACGCTGGCGCGGCTGCTGGGCTTCCCGTACTTCCCGCTGACGCCGACGTTTCCCTGGCTGGGTCCGCTGGGCGCGATTCCGCTGCCGACGAAGTGGACGATCCAGTTCGGCGAGCCGATCCCCACGGACGGCTATCCGCCGGAGGCCGCGGAGGACCCGATGCTGATGTTCAACCTGACCGACCAGGTGAGGGAGCAGATCCAGCACACGCTGTACAAGCTGTTGGTGCAGCGCCGCTCGGTGTTCTTCTGAGCGACCGGCGCATGGTGGCCTCGGATTCCGGCTGTCTGGAGTCGGCGGACGGAGTCCGGCGCGGCTGTCCGAAGCCTGCGGAGCAGTGCGAGGGCAGCAGACAGGAGGGGCCAAGCTGTTGGTGCAGCGCCGCTCGGTGTTCTTCTGAGCGACCGGCGCATGGTGGCCTCGGATTCCGGCTGTCTGGAGTCGGCGGACGGAGTCCGGCGCGGCTGTCCGAAGCCTGCGGAGCAGTGCGAGGGCAGCAGACAGGAGGGGCCAAGCTGTTGGTGCAGCGCCGCTCGGTGTTCTTCTGAGCGACCGGCGCATGGTGGCCTCGGATTCCGGCTGTCTGGAGTCGGCGGACGGAGTCCGGCGCAGCTGTCCGAAGCCTGCGGAGCAGTGCGAGGGCAGCAGACAGGAGGGGCCAAACTGCTGGTGCAGCGCCGCTCGGTGTTCTTCTGATCCGCTTGACCGCTCACGTACGGCGATGGGGGCGCTCCGCTCGGGTGGGGCGCCCCCATCGTTGTGCTGTCGTATCGGACTAGTTCGTCTCCTCGCCCTGGATCCCCAGTCCTGGCAGGAGCCCTGGGAGGAGTGGGGGCAGGGTGACGTCCGGGGCCGGGGTCGAGGGCTTGCCGGTGGGTTGGGTGGTGTTGCCGCCCGTGCCTGTCTTCGGCGGGTCGAGCAGGCCGCCGGTGTTGCCGCCGATGAGGCCGTCGCCGGTGGTGCTGGTCGCCGGGCCGGTCGGGTCGTCCGGGCGGGCGTGTCTGCCGGTGGACGGGGTCGAGCCGGAGGAGCTGGGGGTGGCGGAGCCGCGGTGGGTGCCCGAGGGGCCTGTCGATGTCGAGCCGGTGCCCTGGTCCGTGCCGGTGCCGGTGCCCGTGGGGGGCTTCGGGAGGCGGGACTCCAGGGGGGCGACCTCCTGGTCTATGGCGTCGAAGACCGACGAGACCTGTTGTTTGACGTCCCCGAGCTGCACCGGGAGCCTGTCGCTGAGCGCGCTCCAGGCCTCGCGGTGGGACCGGGAGAAGGTCGACAGGGCCTGGATGGGGCCCAGGGAGTCCGGGTCGGCCTCATAGGCCTCGTGCAGCAGGCGGTGGCCCTCGGTGACATCGCTCTGCATGCCGGAGAGCGTGCGCCGGATCTCGCCGATGGACTCGTGGTCGAGGTGTCCGCCGCGGCCGCGCTCCAGCAGCCGGCGGGCCTCGCTGAGCCTGGTCGAGGCCTGGTCGAGGTAGGTCTGGCCGCGTGCGTTGTCGCCGTCGGTCAGGTAGTTGAGCTTGAAGTCCTCGATGCCGCGTTTGAGGCCGTAGAGGGAGTCACCGGGCAGGGCGTCCGAACTGGCGGCGGCGACTCCGCCGAAGGCTCCCGCGGCCACGCCCACGCTGAGCCCGCCCGCCGCGAGCCCCTTGGTCAGCCGGGAACGCGGGCGGAGCTTGCCCAGCGGACCCGCCCGGTGCGCGCCCCGGGAACGGGCCGCGCGCCCACCCGTCTCCCGCCACCGCCCTTCCAACGAAGTCGCTTCGCTCCCTTTTTGATTGGGTACCGACGCATCCGCCGCTCCGGTTCCCTCCTGGAGCATGGCCTCCATCGCGGCCACCAGCTGGGCGCGCTGGACGACCTTGACCTCGGGGTCGAGCTGTGGCTTGGGCAGCGCGCCGAGGCCGGCCGCGAGGGCCAGCAGCTCGCCCTGCTCGGACTGTTCCTCGGTGGCCGGTGGTGACTCCGCCGGTGCTGACCGCTCGGCCGCCGTGTCCCGGTCGGACTGCTCGTCCAGGGCCTGGGCGAAGGCGTTCGCCCGCCGGTGGGCCGATACGTTCGCGATCACTGGCGGCACCTCCTCTCGTCATGACGGTCGACTCCCCAGGGGGTCCTGAGGGTTGCACGTCCGTGACCGATCCACACGATCGAGTGATCAGGGTCGGCCAGGACGTGACCACAGGGAGCCTGTATCCCGCACAACGACTGGCGCGGCACTTGGGTTACGGATGCCGGATGATCGGGTCAGAAAGGCAACGGGCTTTCACGGAACGTGAGTTGAACGTCGCCCAGAGTCGCGGCGGGCTCAGCGTGCGTCGTCCGGCAGGAGCCGGGCGAGGGTGCGGACGGCGCGGTACTGGAGGGTCTTGATGGCGCCCTCGTTCTTGCCCATGACGCGGGCGGTCTCGGCGACCGAGAGGCCCTGGAGGAAGCGGAGGGTCACGCACTCCTGCTGCTGGGGGTTGAGCCGGCGTACGGCGTCGAGCAGCGCGGCGTTCGACAGCGACTCCAGGACGGAGTCCTCCGGGGAGCGCTCGACCTCGTTGGCGTCGAGCATCTCGCCGGTGGTGACCTCCAGGCGGAAGCGGCTGGACTTGAAGTGGTCGGCGACGAGGTTCCGGGCGATCGTCACCAGCCAGGCGCCGAAGTCGCGGCCCTGCCAGGTGAAGGTGCCGATCCGGCGGAGGGCCCGCAGAAAGGTCTCGCTCGTGAGGTCCTCGGCCGTGGCCCGGCCGCCGACGCGGTAGTAGATGTACCGGTACACCGTGTCGCTGTACTGGTCGTACAGCCGGCCGAAGGCCTCGGCCTCCCCGGCCTGGGCGCGCTCGACCAGGTCCATCATCCGGGCGCTGTCGCTGTCGGCGGCCGGGCGGCGGGCGGTGGCGGCGCCGGTGGCGCGGCCTCGTCTGCCGACGGCGGCGCTGCCGTCGGCCAGTGCGTAGCACGGGCTCGCGGGCGCGGCGGCGGCGAAGGCAGGGACGGCGTACGCGGTGGGGACGAGGCCGCGCAGCGTCTCTTTGACCGTTGCGACTGTTGCGCGCAGCGTAGCCAGGCCCGAGGCGTCAACCCCGACGTGTGGGTACACGGGACTCCCAGAGGCAGAGCTTCCATCACGTGCAGTGCGGGACCGTTCACCCGTCGTAGCGACGGAAGGGGTACCGGTTTGCGTCTGAGGAGAATAACGCTTCGTGCAGGCACTGCTACACCGAGTTGCTCAAATCATCGATTGAGTCGCTTCTGTTGCTGATTGACGCCCAATCAAGTGCCGTAGCCTGATCGGTTGTTGATCGAAAACAGGCCTGTTTCGGTGAGGTACAGGGCGTGTTGAAATGGCCGCGGCATAATTCAGGCGCGCGCGGCCGGGGGTGTGGACGGAGAGGTGTGGACGAAGGGGTGTCGCCTAGCGGCGGCGCCGGCTCAGGGCGATCGCCGCCGCGGTGCCACCGGCCACGGCTCCGACGCCCGCCGCCGCGGGGATGCCGACCTTTGCCGCCTTGCGTCCGGTGCGGTAGTCCCGCAGGCGCCAGTCCTTCTCCCGGGCGTGTTTGCGGAGCTTGGCGTCCGGGTTGATGGCGTAGGGGTGGCCGACCAGGGAGAGCATCGGGATGTCGTTGTGGCTGTCGCTGTAGGCCGCGCAGCGGGACAGGTCGAGGCCCTCGGCCGCGGCCAGGGCGCGCACCGCCTCCGCCTTCGCCGGGCCGTGCAGCGGTTCGCCGACCAGCTTGCCGGTGTAGATGCCGCTGACCGACTCCGCGACCGTGCCGAGCGCGCCGGTGAGGCCGAGGCGGCGGGCGATCACCTGGGCGATCTCCACCGGGGCCGCGGTGACCAGCCACACCTTCTGGCCCGCGTCCAGGTGGGCCTGGGCCAGGGCACGGGTGCCCGGCCAGATGCGGTCGGCCATGTACTCGTCGTAGATCTCCTCGCCGATCGACTCCAGCTCGGCGACCCGGTGGCCCTTGACGATCGACAGCGCGGAGTCGCGGGCGTCCTGCATGTGCTCGGGGTCCTCGACGCCGGCCAGCCGGAACCACGCCTGCTGCCAGGCGAACCTGGCGAGGTCGCGGGTCTCGAAGAACTTGCGCTTGTACAGACCGCGGCCGAAGTGGAACAGCGCGGCGCCCTGCATCACGGTGTTGTCGAGGTCGAAGAACGCCGCTGCCCGGGTGTCGCCGATGACCGGGAACTCCGGTTCCGTCCGCGCGGGCGGCGCGGTCTCCTGCGCCTCCAGCGAGGACTTGCGGGCGGCCTCCGCCGAGGCCTCGCCTGCCAACACGCTCCGCGCCGTGGCGGAGCGCCTACGGGGAGTGAGCCATCCGAGAGCGGCCATGCGGTGAGCATAGCCAGTTTGTTCGGTGCTTCCGGAGTCGAGAGGTTGGAAGGTCGTGAACTCTCCGCTACCGAGCCGTTAAGCAGGCGCGAGAATGGGCCGTATGAGCCCTCTCTTCCGTCGTGACGCCGCGCCGCGCGAGCGGCTGGTCACCCTCGTCCGCAAGCCCGGCTGCCATCTGTGCGACGACGCGCAGACCGTGGTCGAGAAGGTCTGCGGTGATCTGGGTGTCCCCGTCGAGCTGAAGGACATCACCCAGGACCGGGCGCTGCACGATCAGTACTGGGAGCAGATTCCGGTCGTACTGATCGACGGTGAACAGCACACCTTCTGGCGCGTGAACGAGGAGCGGCTGCGCCGGGCACTGACCGACTAGTCCAAACTGGCCGGAAAGTCGCTTAGGATCGACGGCGGTTTGGTCTCGGGGGCGGGATTTGTGAGGAGAGTGTGCGGTTTTGCCCCCAGTGTCGAAGGAACGCGCACGCGTGGGTGGCGGTTCCCGCCAAAGGCCCCGCGGCTGCGTGACCCCGGTCACTTCTGCCGGGCAAATCGGACACCATCTTTGTGCACGCGTTCACAAAGACATAGCCTGCTGTCGACGGGGCGGTCTGGGGACGTATGACCGCCTGCAGCCCCGCTCTACCCGCAGGAGCACCGTGGCAACTGGCCGAACACACCGACCGGCGACCCGTAGCCGAGGGATTCCCGAGGCCACCGTCGCCCGTCTTCCGCTGTACCTCCGAGCCCTGACCGCGCTGTCGGAGCGCTCGGTGCCCACGGTCTCCTCCGAGGAGCTGGCGGCCGCCGCGGGGGTCAACTCCGCCAAGCTGCGCAAGGACTTCTCGTACCTGGGCTCCTACGGAACGCGCGGTGTCGGCTACGACGTGGAGTATCTCGTCTACCAGATCTCCCGCGAACTCGGCCTCACCCAGGACTGGCCGGTCGTGATCGTCGGTATCGGTAACCTCGGCGCCGCCCTGGCCAACTACGGCGGGTTCGCCTCCCGTGGCTTCCGCGTGGCCGCCCTGATCGACGCCGACCCGGCGATGGCCGGCAAGCCCGTCGCCGGCATCCCGGTGCAGCACACGGACGACCTTGAGCGGATCATCAAGGACAACGGGGTCTCCATCGGCGTCATCGCCACCCCCGCCGGCGCCGCCCAGCAGGTCTGCGACCGGCTCGTGACCGCCGGGGTCACCTCCATCCTGAACTTCGCGCCGACCGTGCTGACCGTCCCGGACGGCGTCGACGTGCGCAAGGTCGACCTCTCGATCGAACTCCAGATCCTCGCCTTCCACGAGCAGCGCAAGGCCGGCGAGGAGACCACCATGGAGACCGCGGCCGGCGACATCGGCTCCCTGCCCGCCGCCGCTGCTGCCCATGGCACGTCCGCCGACGATTCCGCCGACCAGGGGCCCGACGGGGACGTACCCGCCGTGATGCCGGCATGAGTCTCCTCGTCGTCGGACTGAGCCACCGCAGCGCCCCGGTGAGCGTGCTGGAGCGGGCCGCGCTGAGCGCGGACGCCCAGATCAAGCTGCTCCAGGACACGGTCGCCGCGGAGCCCGCCACCGAGGCCGCGGTGCTCGCCACCTGCAACCGCATCGAGCTGTACGCCGACGTGGACAAGTTCCACGCCGGTGTCGCCGAGCTGTCCACGCTGCTCGCCCAGCACAGCGGCGTCGGCCTGGAGGAGCTCACCCCCTACCTCTACGTCCACTACGAGGACCGGGCCGTCCACCACCTGTTCTCGGTGGCCTGCGGCCTGGACTCGATGGTCGTCGGCGAGGGGCAGATCCTCGGCCAGATCAAGGACTCCCTGGCCAAGGCGCAGGACCTGCACACCGCCGGCCGGCTCCTCAACGACCTGTTCCAGCAGGCCCTGCGGGTCGGCAAGCGCGCCCACTCCGAGACCGGCATCGACCGCGCCGGCCAGTCCCTGGTCACCTTCGGCCTGGAGCAGCTGGCCGCCGGCGGAGCTGTGCGGGACTGGGCCGCGGGCAAGAAGGCCCTGGTCATCGGTGCCGGGTCGATGTCCTCGCTGGCCGCCGCCACGCTCGCGCGGGCCGGGGTCGCCGAGGTCGTCGTCGCCAACCGGACCTTCGAGCGCGCCGACCGCCTCGCTCAGATCCTGACCGACGCCGACGACAACGCGGTGACCGCCCGTGCCGTGGAGATGTCCGCCGTGCCGGGCGAACTGACACGTGCCGACGTCGTCGTCTCCTGTACCGGGGCGACGGGCCTGGTGCTGACGGCGGCGGCGGTCGCGCAGGCGGCCGAGGGCCGTACCGGACAGCCGGTCGTCGCCGAGACCGCGTTCGCCGAGGTGCACACCAAGACGCTGCCGGCGCCCGCCGACGAGAACTGCCCGCTGGACCTGGCCGCCGTACAGCCCGGGTTCTCGGTCATGGGCGAGGCCGCCGTGGCCGGGATGGACGCGGCCACCCTGGAGCAGCACGCGGCCTGGGTCGCGGGGGCGACGGCCGGCCGCCGGGAGCGTCGTACGCCCGAGGCGGACGCCGAGCTGATCACCGCGCTCGCCGCGACCGTCGCGACGGCCGGCCGGATCCCCGAGCGGCGCAAGCCCGAGCCGCCGGCCGAGCGGCCGGCGCCCTTCCTCTTCCTCCTCGACCTGGCCATGCCCCGCGACATCGACGCGGCCGTGCACCGGCTGGCCGGGGTGCGGCTGGTGGACATCGAGTCCCTCGCCGAGGCCTCCGCGGACGCTCCGATGGCGGCCGATGTGGACCTGGTCCGGCGTATCGTCTCCGACGAGGTCGCGGCCTTCGGCGCGGCACAGCGGGCGGCACGCATCACGCCGACCGTGGTCGCGCTGCGCACCATGGCCGCCGACGTCGTCGCCGGTGAGATCGCGCGGCTCGACGGCCGCCTGCCCGACCTCGACGAACGGCAGCGCGGCGAGATCCGGCAGGCCGTGCACCGGGTCGTCGACAAGCTGTTGCACGCGCCGACCGTACGCGTCAAGCAGCTCGCGGCCGAGCCCGGCGGCGCCGGGTACGCGGACGCGCTGCGCACCCTGTTCGACCTCGACCCCGAGACGGTCGCCTCCGTCTCCCGGGCCGAGGACAGCACAGACACGAAGGACCGACCGGCATGACTGAGAGAGCACTGAGGCTGGGGACGAGGCGGAGCAAGCTCGCCATGGCCCAGTCCGGGCAGGTGGCGCAGGCCGTCCGCCAGGTGACCGGACGGCCCGTGGAGCTGGTCGAGATCACCACCTACGGCGACACCTCCCGCGAGCACCTCGCGCAGATCGGCGGCACCGGCGTCTTCGTGACGGCGCTGCGCGACGCGCTGATACGTGGCGAGGTCGACTTCGCGGTTCATTCGCTCAAGGACCTCCCGACCGCGCAGCCCACGGACCTGGTGTTGGCCGCCGTACCGGAGCGCGAGGACCCGCGCGATGTGATCGTCGCCCGGGACGCCCTGAAGTTCACCGACCTGCCGCGCGGGGCCCGCATCGGCACCGGTTCGCCGCGCCGCATGGCGCAGCTGAACGCGTACGCCCGCGCCCACGGCCTGGACATAGAGACGGTCCCGATCCGCGGCAACGTGGACACCCGCATCCGGTACGTCCACGACGGCGAACTGGACGCGGTCGTGCTGGCCGCCGCCGGACTCAACCGGATCGGCCGGATCGACGAGGTGACCGACTTCCTGTCGGTCGACACGGTTCTGCCCGCCCCCGGCCAGGGGGCCCTGGCGATCGAGTGTGCCGCGGGCAACGCGGACCTGATCGCCGCGCTCGGCGAGCTCGACGACCCGTTCACCCGGGTCGCCGTCACCGCCGAACGGTCACTGCTCGCCGCCCTGGAGGCCGGCTGCTCCGCCCCTGTGGGCGCGCTGGCCGACCTTCTGGCCGACGGGCAGACTGTCAACGAAATGCGCCTGCGCGGCGTCGTCGGCACGACCGACGGCACCCGCATGGTGCAGTTGTCCACCACCGGTCCCGTGCCCCAGACGGAGACCCAGGCGATCGCACTCGGCCGCGACCTCGCGACCCGGATGCTCGCCCAGGGCGCGGCCGGTCTGATGGGGGAGCGAGCACATTGAGCCCCACCACCCTTCCCGCCGGCCTCGAACACGGGCACGTCACCTTCCTCGGTGCCGGACCCGGGGATCCGGGACTGCTGACTCTGCGCGCAGTGGAGGCGCTGTCGCACGCGGACGTCCTGATCGCCGAGCACGAGGTGCTCGACGTCATCCGGACGCACGCACGGCAGGGCGTCTCCGTCGTGCGGACGGACGCTCCCTCCTCGGTTTCGCCACCGGGCACGGGCACGCCGCAGCTCACGGTCGTTGACGGCACGTCAACAACCGCCGCTGCCCCGTCTCCTGCCCGGGATGCCGCTCATCTTGTCATGGAGGCCGCGCGGTCCGGCAGGCGGGTCGTCCGTGCGGTGTCCGGGGACCCGGGACTTGATACGTACGCGGCCGAGGAAATGCTCGCCTGCGCCTCCGCCGGTGTGCCCTTCGAGGTCGTACCGGGTGTGGCGGCCGCCGTCGGCGTGCCCGCGTACGCCGGTGTGCCGCTGCGGGACGCGCAGGGCGCGGACGTCCGGTTCGTGGACGCCCGTACGGCCTCCCACCGCTGCTGGACGGAGGTGGGCGCGTCGGACGGCACGGTGGTCGTGTCGACGACCCTCGACTCGGTGGCCGCGGCGGCGGGCGAGCTGGTCTCCGCGGGCCGCAAGCCGGACACCCCGCTGACGGTCACGATCGCCGGTACGACGACCCGCCAGCGCACCTGGACGGCGACGCTCGGCACGATCGCGCAGACCCTGAAGCAGGCGAAGGTCCTGCCGTCGCCGGACGGCGGCCGGCCGGTGATAGCCGTGGTCGGTGAGCGTTCCGCCGCCGCCCAGCGCGACCAGCTGTCGTGGTTCGAGTCCAAGCCGCTGTTCGGCTGGAAGGTGCTCGTGCCGCGTACGAAGGAGCAGGCGGCGTCGCTCTCCGACCAGCTGCGGTCCTACGGCGCCGTCCCGCACGAGGTCCCGACCATCGCGGTGGAGCCCCCGCGCACGCCCCAGCAGATGGAGCGGGCGGTCAAGGGCCTGGTGACGGGCCGCTACGAGTGGATCGCGTTCACGTCGGTCAACGCGGTGAAGGCGGTCCGGGAGAAGTTCGAGGAGTACGGCCTTGACGCTCGGGCTTTTGCGGGTATCAAGGTGGCTGCGGTCGGTGAGCAGACGGCGAAGGCGCTGGTCGCCTTCGGCGTGAAGCCGGATCTGGTGCCGAGCGGTGAGCAGTCGGCGGCGGGTCTGCTGGAGGACTGGCCGCCGTACGACCCGGTGTTCGACCCCATCGACCGGGTGTTCCTGCCGCGGGCGGACATCGCCACGGAGACGCTGGTCGCCGGTCTCATCGAGCTGGGCTGGGAGGTCGACGACGTCACGGCCTACCGGACCGTGCGCGCCTCGCCGCCGCCGGCGGAGACGCGGGAGGCGATCAAGGGCGGCGGCTTCGACGCGGTCCTCTTCACGTCGTCGTCCACGGTGCGGAACCTGGTGGGTATCGCGGGCAAGCCGCACAACGTGACGGTGATCGCGTGTATCGGCCCGGCGACCGCCAAGACCGCCGAGGAGCACGGCCTGCGGGTCGACGTCATGGCTCCGGAGCCGTCCGTGCACAAGCTGGCGGAGGCGCTGGCGGAGTACGGCATGAAGCGGCGGGCCGCGGCGGTGGAGGCCGGGGATCCGGTGACACGGCCGAGCGAACGACGGCCGGGGTCGCGCCGGCGCCGCACGACGACCTGAGAGACGGCGGAGCGCTCCTTTCCGGGGCGCTCCGCCGGATCCGTTCCCCGGCGGTGCCGGGGCCACTCCTGACCGGGGGATGGCAGCGCATCCCGTGTGTCTGCGATGCTGCCCGGTATGGCTGAGGGGGAGCGGGGGCGGCGTGCGGGGGCGGCCTGGATACGGCGTCGTGCCGTCGCGGTGGTGTTGACGTGCCTCGGAGTGGGAGCCGCTGTTCTGCATGTCCTGGCGCCCGGACTCAGGATCGACGGCGTCACGGTGATGCTGCTCGCGGTGGCGGTCGTGCCGTGGCTCGGAGACCTGTTCCGCAGTATCGAGGTGCCGGGCATCGGCAGGATCGAGTTCCGGGACATCGAGCGCAGGATCGACGCCGTCCAGCGGACGGCGAACGCGGCGCTCGTCGGTGACGGCCCTGAGGGCGGGACCGTGGACGACACCGCCGCCTGGGACGCGGTCCGGGAACTGGCCGCCGAATACGTGAACGTACGCCTGCAGCAGCGCAGCGGTGCGGCGCGGAACCACCGGATGGACCAGATCTTCGCCCGCCTGGTGCGCGTGACCCAGCGGGTGCGTGACTTCGACGCCGGTACGCTGCTCGGCTCCCAGGACGCCGGACTGCGCCTGGCGGCCTACGCGCGCCTGTACGCGCTGCCGGAGCCGGAGGTGCTCGGCGCGCTGGTGGACGCGGCCACCGGCGAACCGCTGCCCTTCAACCAGTACTGGGCGCTCCAGGCGGTCGGCAGATGCGTGGACGACCTGGAGGCGGAGCAGGTTCCGCTCAGCGTGGTCCGCCGCCTGGAGCAGCTCCGTTCCGGGCTGCTCCGCGCCAACGACCGCAGGGAGATCGCCGATCGCGTGCTCGCGAGGTTCGGCGGACGCTGAGGGGCGGGTGGGAGCCGACCCGGCACCCACCCGGCCCTCTCCGGTCAGGCCGCCGTGCCGCCCGCGTAGTCGCCGGCGAACGTCGTCTCGATCGTCTGGGCCACCGGCTGGGCCACGCCCGTGCCGGTCAGGATGATGCCCAGCTCCCTGTTGTTGCTCAGGGAGTTGCTGCTGATGTTCATCGAGCCGGCCTCCACCTCCTGGGTGGACAGGCCGTAGTCGGCGACCATCGCCTTGGCGTGGATGTAGAAACCGTTGGGGTCGGAGTAGCCGACGACCGTGCCGCCGGCGGCCTTGATCTCGGCGACCTCGCTGGAGTAGCTGGAGGGGTTCTCCAGGACCACGCGGACCGTCACGCCCGCCTTGGCGCGGGCCACGATCGCGTTGACCACCGTGCTGTCGCTGAACTCCAGTTCCTCCACGTCGAGCGTCCTGGTCGCGGAGTTGATGAAGGACACCAGGCGGTTGCGGGAGTCGGTGGGGGACCACAGGAGGTGGTCGCCGTCGGTGGGGGTGATCGACGTGGCCGTGTAGTCGGCGTTGAAGACCTTTTCGATGGAGGCGACGTCCCGGGTGTCGTCGGTGAAGACCCCGTAGTCCCGGCTGGTCGTGTAGTACTGGGACGTCAGGTTCCCCGTCATGATCAGGGACTTCACGCCGTCGACCGTGATCGTCTTCTGGTGGGTGTAGACGTAGGCGGAGGAGGACCAGACGACGCCTATGCCCGCGTTCGTCAGGGACGTGTACGCCGGGCCGTTGGCGCTCTGGTGCTGGCGGTCGAGGATGACGCGGACCGTCACGCCCTTGTTCTTCAGGGCTATGAGGTCGTTGACGGCGGTGGTGTCCTCCAGCTCGTACATCGTCATGTCGAGCGTGGTGGTGGCCGAGTTGATGAAGTCGTAGACGGCGGGCTGGCTGCCGCTCTGGGAGAAGGCGAACGCGGAGTAGCTCGCGGCGTTCGCGGGGATGGCGGTGGCGACGACGGCGGCGCCGGCGGCCAGGGCGACGCCCGCCCGGCCGAGGACCTTCCACAGCATGCGTGACTCCTGGGGTGAGCTCACGGGAGGGGGTGGCGCGTGCATGACACCACGCGCGTAGAACGCTGGGGAGGCGTGCGGTTCCAGGGACGGCCAGGGGAGCGCAAAAACTTGGTATCAGGGCGCCGCTATGCCCCGGTTGAGGCCTCTCGGCGGCCGACATGGTGTTGGCAAAGGCGGTGTCCGGGCGGGCGTAGCGTAGAAGGCATGACGAAGTACGGATCCTTTCCCGGTACGCGTCCCCGGCGGCTGCGGACCTCGCCCGTCATGCGCCGGATGGTCGCCGAGACCCGCCTGCACCCCGCCGACTTCATCCTTCCGGCGTTCATCCGCGAGGGCGTGAGCGAGCCCGTGCCGATCGCCGCGATGCCCGGGGTCGTGCAGCACACCCGCGACAGCCTGAAGAAGGCCGCGCTGGAGGCCGTCCAGGCCGGAATCTCCGGGATCATGCTGTTCGGCGTGCCGGAGGAGGCGAAGAAGGACGCGCTCGGGACGCCGGGGACGGACCCGGACGGCATCCTGCAGGTCGCCATCCGGGACGTACGCGCCGAGGTCGGTGACGACCTGCTCGTCATGTCCGACCTCTGCCTCGACGAGACCACCGACCACGGCCACTGCGGCGTGCTGGACGCCGAGGGCCGGGTCGACAACGACGCCACCCTGGAGCGGTACGCCGAGATGGCCCAGGTGCAGGCCGACGCCGGAGCCCATGTCGTGGGCCCCAGCGGGATGATGGACGGCCAGATCGGCGTCATCCGTGACGCGCTCGACCAGATCGGCCGCGAGGACGTCGCCATCCTCGCCTACACCGTCAAGTACTCCTCCGCCTTCTTCGGCCCCTTCCGCGAGGCCATCGCCTCCTCGCTCAAGGGCGACCGCAAGACGTACCAGCAGGACCCCGCCAACTGGCGCGAGTCCCTGCGGGAGCTGTCCCTCGATCTGGAAGAGGGCGCCGACATGGTCATGGTCAAGCCGGCCGGGCCGTACCTCGACATCCTCGCCCGGGTCGCCGACAGCGTGGACGTGCCGGTCGTCGCCTACCAGATCTCCGGCGAGTACTCGATGGTCGAGGCCGCCGCCGAGAAGGGCTGGGTGGACCGGGACCAGGCCATCTTCGAGACCCTGACGGGCATCAAGCGGGCCGGCGCCCGGAACATCCTCACCTACTGGGCGACCGAGGTGGCCCGGAAGCTGCACTAGTCCCTTGCGGGGCTCACCAGTTGAGGGCGTCTTCCCGGTTCTGCTGCCAGTACGTCACGGTCAGCGAGCTGTCGTAGTAGACGCCCTTCGCCGGCAGGGCCGGGGTCGCGGCGGGGCCGCCGTCGCTGTTCGGCGTGCGGCCCTGGAACATCACCGTCAGCTTGTGGCCGGTCGTCCCGCCCTCGCCGCTGCCGTCGGCGGCCGACAGCAGCACGCCCGCGTACCCCGACTCGCCCGGCTGCAGCGTCGTCACCGCCTGCGGCTGGGTGTCCTTCGCCCCCTGCGGCGCCCACTGCATCTCGTCGAAGCGCAGCACCGGGTAGTACGGCAGCAGGCAGGTCCTGCTGCCCGTGTTCGTCACCGTGAGCAGCATGTGGTTCAGGGGGCGGGTGACCGGCTGGGCGGTGACGCGGGTGTTCGCGCCGTTGCAGAGGACGGGTGAGGAGCCGGTGCCGGTGCCCGTCGTCTTGCCGGCGCCCGGCTTGGCGACCGGTCCGTGGGTACGGGCCACGGGTGTGCCGTTCGCCGTCCCGCCACCGGTCGTCCCGCCGCCCGCCGTGGCGCCGGAGGACGTCTGGGTACCCGTCGACGCCGACGACGATGACGACGCCGTCGGCGACACCGACCGCGAGGCGCCCTCGTCCTTCGTTCCCGTCCCGTTGCCACCGCACGCGCTGAGCGCGAGGGCGGTCACCGCGGTGCCGGTGGCGGCGAGCAGACGGATGTGGCGCATTCGCATGGCAAGTCCTCTTTCAGGCTGGGCCAGTTGGCGTGTTTGGATGAGTCACAGCCTGTGCGGGGCCTTGTCCCGGCCGCCAGAGATCACGGCCGATCCGGGACGCTGGAACGCCCCCACAGGTGCTGACCTGCGGAAACAGCCCCTTCCTGGAACGCCGGGATGGGACGAGGGGGAGGGGAGACGGTGGCAGACGGCACCATGGAGAGCGGTTTCGCCGAGCTTCTGCGGGAGTTGAAGAACCGCTCCGGACACAGCTACGGCACGCTCGCCAAGCGGCTCCACATGAGTACGTCGACGCTCCACCGCTACTGCAACGGGGACGCCGTACCGACCGACTACGCCCCCGTCGAGCGTTTTGCCCGCCTGTGCAAGGCCACGCCGGAGGAGCTGGTGGAGCTGCACCGGCGGTGGGTGCTGGCGGACGCGGGGCGGGGGAGGAAGGATCCGGCGGCACGGGAGGAGGCCGCGCAGGAGGCGGTGCCGGTGCCGGTGCCGACGTCGGCGTCGGCGTCGGCGTCGGAGACGGTGGCTGCCCCGGAGCCGGAGCCGGAGCCGGCGCCGGAGGCGGTGCCGGTGCAGGTGCCGGTGGGGGGTGTCCCGGAGCCGGAGGCCGAGCCGGCGCCGAGTGTCCCGGAGCTGGAGCCGCCGGTGTCGGATGTCCCCGAGCCCGTGCCGGACGCCCGCATCCGCACCCGGCGCCGTACCCGGACCGTCCTCCTCTCCGCCCTCGCCCTCACCGCCGTGCTCGGCAGCGTGGCGCTCGCCCTCACCCTTCCCTCCGGCGGCGCGGAGGCGGACGGAAAGGGCGGGCCGGCCGCCGCGGGCTCCGGGGCCGTAGGGCAGCACGCGCCGACGGCCGGCGCGGCGCACGGGACGGACCCCAGCCGTTCGCCCTCTTCGTCCTCGTCCCCGTCCGGTACCTCGGCCACGGGCTCCGGTGCGTCGCCCGGCGACCAGCCGAGCGGCGCCGCACGCACCCCCACCGGCGCGGCCGGCGGCACGGACACCGCCGCTGTGCCCCTCGCGGTGACCACGCACCCGTACTCCTGGCCGTCCCCCTGTTCCCAGCACTATCTGATCGACCGGGCGCCGGGCGACGTCTCCCCGCCGCCGCTGGAGCAGGACGCGCCCGCCTGGGTGGCCGTGCACCAGGCGGTCTCGGCGGGGGAGCAGTACGTCACGTTCACCGTGCAGGGCACCGGCGCGGACACCGTCGTACTGGAGGGGCTGTCCGTGCGCATGGCCGGCCGGCGGGCGCCGCTCGCGTGGAACGACTACGCCATGGGCTATCCCGGTGTGGGCTGCGGCGGGGGCGTGCCGACGCGGGCCTTCACGGTCGCCCTGGACGCCCTGCGCCCCCAGGTCGTACCGGAGTCCGGGCAGCAGGACTTCCCGTTCAAGGTGAGCCGCGCGGACCCCGAGGTCTTCCATGTCACGGCCGACGCGTCCGCGTACGACGTCAGCTGGTACCTGGAGCTGTCCTGGTCCAGCGGGACCCGGCACGGCACGCTGCTGATCGGCGACAACGGCCGGCCGCTGCGCACCAGCGGGAACAACGGGCGGCCCGCGTACGCCTTCCCGCTGGGCGGCAACACCTGGAAACCGGCGGCCGAGGCCAACTGAGGGTCCGGATCGTGGAATTACCGGTGTAGATGGCACGCACCTTCTCTAGGGTGGCCGGATCCAGAGCCGAAGAGCCGTAGGAGAGCCGCGCCATGACCGTCACCGAGCCAGCCCCGACCCTCGCCGACAGAGCCTCCGTCCCGCCGCTCGCCGCGCGCGCCCGCAGCGTGGGCGGTTCGCCGGTGCGGGACATCCTCGCGGTCACCGCGCGCCCCGAGGTGATCAACTTCGCGGGCGGGCTGCCGGCGCCGGAGCTCTTCGACCGCGAGGGCATAGCGGCGGCCTTCGAGGAGGTCCTGGCGCAGAGCCCGGAGCGGGCGCTGCAGTACTCCACGACGGAGGGCGAGCCGACGCTCCGCGCCGCCCTGGCCGCGCGCGTCACCGGCCGGGGCCTGCCCACCGACCCCGACGACCTGCTGATCACCACCGGTTCCCAGCAGGCCCTGTCCCTCCTCGCCACCGCGCTGCTCGAACCCGGTGACACGGTCCTCGTCGAAGACCCCTGTTATCTGGCGGCACTTCAGGTCTTCGGCCTCGCGGGCGCGCGCGTGGTCGCCGTGCCGGGGGACGCGGACGGGGTGGATCCGGCCGCGCTGGAGGAGGCGGTGCGCCGCGAGCGCCCGAAGCTGCTCTACCTCGTCCCCACCTTCCAGAACCCCACCGGCCGCACGATGCCCGCGCCGCGCCGCGCGGAGATCGCCGCCGTGGCCGCCCGCGCGGGCCTGTGGATCGTCGAGGACGACCCGTACGGCGAACTGCGCTACGACGGCGAGCACGCCCCCTGGATCGCCTCCCTCCCCGGAGCCGAGGACCGCACGGTCCTGCTCGGCTCCCTCTCCAAGGTCATGGCACCCGGCCTGCGCCTCGGCTGGCTGCGCGCCCCGGCCGGGCTGCGCCGGGCGTGCGCGGTCGCCAAGCAGGCGGCGGACCTGCACACCCCGACGCTCAACCAGCTCGCCGCCGCCCGCTACCTCGACGTCCTGGACGCGCACGTCGCGCGGGTCCGGTCGGTCTACGGCGCCCGCCGGGACGCCATGCTGGCGGGCCTGCCCGGCGCCCTGCCGGCCGGCTCGCGGTGGAGCCGGCCCGAGGGCGGGATGTTCCTGTGGGTCCGGCTGCCGGAGTCGTACGACACGGTCGCCCTGCTGCCGCGGGTGGTCGAGCAGAACGTGGCGTACGTCCCCGGCGCGCCCTTCTACGCCGGCACCCCCGACCCTGCCACGCTCCGCCTGTGCTTCGTCACCCAGACACCGGAGGAGATCGCGGAGGGGCTGCGGAGGCTGGGGCGGGGACTGGAGCAGGGCCTCAGCGGCTGAGCCCCGTCCGGGGGCAGCCGCACCGGCAGGCCCCGGTGATCAGTCCCACCAGAAGGTCCAGACGGTCTCACCGAGCAGTGCCTTCGCGTACGCGCGCAGGCTGTCGGAGTTGAAGTTGTCCGGGCAGAACGCGTAGTGCTCCGCCGCCACCGCCTCGGCGTCCTCCTGGGTGGCGGGCGGGGCGGCGACGGACACGACCAGGGTGTCGAAGCCGAGTCCCACCACCCGTATGCCGAAGCGGTCCTCCCAGGAGCGCAGGACCGCGCACAGCCGGGCCACGTCGTTGTCGTGGTTCAGCGGGCCGGTCCAGCCGATCGCCGCCGGGATGTCGGCGGACCGGCGGGCCGGGACCAGGGCGAGGTGCGCCTCCCTGAACCATCGGGACGCGTCGTCCGTCAGCACGTCCGCCACCTGGGCGGCCCGGGTGTCCGGCTCGGCGGAGAGGTGCGCCCCGGGCGCGAGCCCGGGCCACTCGTCCCCGAACGGCTCGATCTCGTCCCCCGCCCCCTCCTCGGTCCAGTCCTCCCAGTACTCGGCGAGGACGTCCTCGGCGTCGTGATCGCCCGGGTACGACATCAACTGGGGCGACAACTCCCAGTCCGCGGGCCCGCCCTGGCTGCCGCCGACCTCGACGAGCACCGGCAGCAGACCGACCCGGGCGCCGGGTGCGCCCAGCGCCTTCCAGGTGCCCGGCGCGGCCGGCTTCTCGGCGTGCCACAGCAGGGGTTCGTGCCAGGGGCCGTCGTCCGTCGCGTCGACAAGCCGTCCAGGAGGGAGCTGCAGCCCCAGTGAACGCCCGCTGGGGTCGGTGGCCAGTGTGGGCAGCGGGTTGGGAAGAGTCGCCATGCCTGCGACTGTAGGGGGACCCACTGACAATCCCGTTACCGAATACCGGCACGATGAACCTGTGGCCCCCGTGGCCCCTCTTAAGAGGCGGTGCGGTGACGGGAAGGACGGATACGAAACGTGCGGCTCGGGAATAGCCCGGTGCGGTGGCACATCGTGCTGCTCACGCTGTGGACGGCCGTCTGGTTCGTGGTGGCGGAACGCCACGCGGCCGTGTCCTGGCACTATCTGCGCGAGGGCGAGCAGCTGCTCTTCGGCCAGCGGGGCGGCGGTGGTCTGGCCCTCTACGCCAACCACCCCGAGCTCCAGATCGGTCCCGTCAGCTTCCTGGTGGCTGGGCTCTTCGCACCCTTCCCCGCCGCGATGGGCGAGAAACTCGCGGACGCGTTCATGTCGGGCCTCGGCCTGTACATGCTGGTCCTGATCGGCCGGGCGGCAGCGGACTACAACCGGGGCACGGGCCTGAACCACAAACGCCTCCAGCAACGGGTCCTGGTGGCCGGGGCCGCCTTCATCCCGATGTGGGTGGAGGTCTCGGTCCGCTTCGCCCACCTCGACGACGTCCTCGCCCTGTTCTTCACGACGCTGGCGGTCCGCGCGCTGGTGCGGGGAAACGCGACGGCGGTGGGGGTCTTCCTGGCGCTGGCGGTGGACTCGAAACCCTGGGCCGTGGGATTCCTGCCCCTGCTGCTGGCCCTGCCCCGTCAGTCCCGGCTGCGCTCGGCGGCCTGGGCCTTCGGCCTGGTGGCGGTGGCCTGGCTGCCCTTCTACCTGACCCACCTGAACACGTTCGCCGCGGCCCGCTTCACCATCCCCAACCAGCCGGCGTCCGCCCTGCGCTGGTTCGGCGTGAACGACCCCGCGACCCCGCCGTGGGACCGCCCCGCCCAGATGGCCCTGGGCGTGGCCCTGGGCTCCCTGGCCGTACGCCGCAACCGCTGGCCGGCGGTGGTCTTCCTCGCCGTCGACGCCCGCATCATGCTGGACCCGAGCGTGTACACGTACTACAACGCCTCGGTCCTCCTCGGCACCCTCCTGTGGGACTCGATCGGCCAACGCCGCCTTGTCCCGTGGGTCAGCTGGATCGCCCTCCTCTCCCTGTACGGCAGCGCCCTGGTGATCCCGTCGGATTCGACCCAGGGGTTGATCAGGCTGGCCTTCTGCGTCGGGGCGGCGGCGTATGTGCTGCTGTGGCCCCAACGAACGCCACGGGGGAGACGGGGCCGACGGTCACGCCACCCGGGCGCGGACGGGGACGGGGGGAACGAGATGCGGGAGCGGCCGGTGGGAGGGGCTGTTCTCTGACTTCTCTGAAGGCTGAGGGCTTGTGGGGATTCGTTTCCGGGGGGATCGGGGTGGATCGGGGTGGACCGGCAACGATTGGCAGGTCTGAGCCACTCACCACCCCCTGACCCTGGCGGTCTGCCCCCACCCCTGGCCCAGATCTTCCACTTACCTGGACGATCCGGACGAGGGCGGGCGCGGGCTGTTGCTCGTGTCGGCGCCGGCCGACAAGGGTCACGTCCGCGGGAGTGGTGTATCGACGGCCACTCGGTGATCTCTTCTTTGAGGCTATGCGGTGAGTTCCGTCGGGATGACTGTGTCGTCGGTTTCTGACTCGATCGGGTGGAGGCGGGCCTTGGCCAGCAGGTCGAGTCCCATGTAGCGGCGGGCTTCGGTCCACTCGTCGTTCTGCTCGGCCAGCACCGCGCCGACCAGGCGGATCAGGGCGGTGCGGTCGGGGAAGATGCCGACCACGTCGGTGCGGCGGCGGATCTCCTTGTTGAGCCGTTCCTGCGGATTGTTCGACCAGATCTGCCGCCAGATCTCGCGCGGGAACGCGGTGAACGCCAGCACATCGCCCTGAGCGGCGTCCAAGTGGGCTGCCGCCTTGGGGAACTTGGCCTCCAATGCGTCCAGGACGTGCCGCATCTGGGACTGGACTGCATCGATGTCGGGTTGTTCGAAGACGGTCCGCAGCAGCGTGGCCACCCACGGCTGGGCCGACTTGGGCACCTGGCTCAGCAACGCGCGGGCGTAGTGAGTACGACATCGCTGCCAGCTCGCGCCGGGCAGGGTGGCCCCGATCGCGTTGACCAGGCCCATGTGCGCGTCTGAGATGACCAGTTGGACGCCCGATAGGCCGCGGGCGATCAGGGAGCGCAGGAAGGCCAGCCAGCCGGCGCCGTCCTCGGCAGTGGCCACGTCCAGGCCGAGAATCTCACGGTGCCCATCGGCGTTGACGCCGACCGCGATCAGCGCGTGGACGTTGATGATGCGGCCGCCCTCGCGAACCTTCTGCGTGAGCGCGTCCACCCAGACGAACGCGTAGGGGCCGGCGTCCAGGGGCCGGTTGCGGAACGCGGCGACCTGTTCGTCGAGATGCTTGGCCATGGCGCTGACCTGGGACTTCGACAGCTGGGTGACGCCCAGGCTCTCGGCGAGCTTCTCCACTCGGCGGGTGGAGACGCCGAGCAGATAGGCGGTGGCGACCACGCTGATGAGGGCCTGCTCAGCCCGGCGGCGACGCTCCAGCAGCCAGTGCGGGAAGTAACTGCCCTGACGCAGCTTGGGAACGGCGAGTTCGACGGTGCCCGCGCGGGTGTCCCACTCGCGAAGGCGATACCCGTTGCGATGGTTGACTCGCTCGTCGCTGACCTGCCCGTATTCAGCATTGCAGAGGGCATCGGCCTCGGCGGACATGAGCGCGTCCGCGAACGTCTTGACCATCGCGCGCAGCAGATCGGGACTCGCCGCTGCGAGGTTGTCCTCCGCGAGGGCGTGCAGGGGCAGACTGTCGGGTGCGGTCATCGTGCTGATCTCCTTCGTGACTCGACATCTCGAAGATCAGCCGGTGGCCGTTCATCTATGCGGGCGTCACCCCGACGCGGGAGCAAACCCCCGGATCAGGTCGAACCCGTACACCACTTCCCAGGACGCAACCGCCGACAAGTGGGGCGTCGGGGAACGGCACCCCGGCAAGCTGGTGTGGTGCGAGTTCGTCGTATCCCAGGCCGCTAGACCAGCGTCGTGATGCAGAACGGGTGACCGGCCGGGTCCAGCAGCACCCGCCACCGCTCCGGCTGCGGCTGGAACTCGGGCTTGATCGCGCCCAGTTCGAGCAACCGCTTCTCGGCGAGGTCCAGGTCGTCCACGCCCAACTCGATGTGCGCCTGCTTCTCCTGCGCCGGGTCCGGCCAGGTCGGCCGGCGGTAGTCGGCGAGGCGGTTGAAGCCGAGGCCGGCGGCGCCCTCCTTGCCGAGCAGGACGAAGTCGTCGGTGGAGTACAGGACCGGGAAGCCGAGCAACTCGCCGTAGAAGCGGGCCATTTCGGAGGGGTCGGCGCAGTCGAAGGTCACGGCGGCGTAGCGGAAGGCGGGGGCGGAAGTGGTGTCGTTCGTCGTCATGGGGAGCACGCTAGGACATGACCAGGACAGTTACGGTCCTGGTTGTGCGAGACTCCTGATGTGATCGGCGCCTCCGCCCGCCTCCTGCGACTGCTGTCCCTCCTCTCCGCCCGCCCGTCCTGGACCTGCGCCGAACTGGCGGACCGCATGGAGGTCACGGATCGGACGGTCCGCCGGGATGTCGCGCGGCTCCGGGAACTCGGTTACACGGTGGACTCCGAGGTCGGCCCCTGGGGCGGTTACCGGCTGCGTGCCGGCTCCCGCCTGCCGCCGCTGATCCTGGACGACGAGGAGGCGCTGGCCGTGGCGGTGGGGCTGAGTGAGGCGGCGCTGGGCGGCGATCAGGCGGCCCTTTCCGCGATGCTGAAGCTGCGCCAGGTCCTGCCCCGGCGCATCGCGGACCGCCTCGGCGAGCTGGACGACACCTTCGTACGACTCCCGGGCGCCGAGGGCCCGCAGATCAGCCCCGGCCTGCTGCTGGAGCTGGCGGCAGCGTGCCGGAGCGGGGAGCGGGCCCGGCTGTCGTACACGGACGGGGAGGGCCGGACGACGGTCCGGGACATCGACCCGTACCGTCTGGTCCACACCGGCCGGCGCTGGTACTTCGTCGCGCGGGACGTGGCCCGGGGCCAGTGGCGCACCTTTCGCGCCGACCGCGTCGACCGCCTCCAGCTCACCGGCCAACCGGCGGACCTCACCGACGCCCCTGACCCGGCCCACCTGGTCTCCCGCAACATCGCCAACGGCCCCTATCCGCTGACGGCCACCATCCGCCTCCCCGTCCCCCTGGGGGAGGCCCTCCGTCTCATCCCCGCCACGATCGGCACCCACCATCCCGACGGCCCGGACGCGACGACGGTCGACGTCGGCGGCCCGGACGCGGACGGCCTGGCCCGCTATCTACTGGGCTTGGGGACGCCGTTGCGGGTCCTCGGCCCGGACGCCGTACGGCAGGCCCTGGTGCGACGGGCCCGGGAGCTTGTCGTGGCCAACGAGCGAGACGGGGACGAGCCCTCCGGCTAGCCGTTGTCAGATGGCGTACGCCCCTGTGGCCGGCCTTCCGTGTTCCCGCGCGTACGGGGTCAAGGCCACGATCCCGGTTCCGCGCACTATGGTGCCCGCCCCCAAGCCGAAGGGCTTACGCCCAGTTGCCGTGCCAGCTCCGGCGCGAGGTAGGGGGCGAGGTCCGCCCATTCCTCCTCGTTGTCCGGCGTGATGCCTTCCTCGATGCAGGCGGCGTGCTCTTCCGGCAGGGGTGCCCCCAGTGTGTACTGCGCGTCGGCCTCCTCCCAGGAGCCGCTGCAGCGGCGCACGACGTCGCCGTTCTCCGCGACGAGCCAGCCCGAACCGCCGCCCTGTTCACCGAAGTAGTACGCCTGGGCCTTGCCGTAGCGGCGGCTCAGTTCCGTGACGACGCGCAGCACGTCCTCCGCGCGCTCCTGGTCGACGGGGTTGCACCAGGGGCCGAGGACCAGGGTCCACCCATCGACTTCCGGGGTGACGTAGACCCTGCCGTACTCGAAGCCTTCGTCGCTGTCCTGAGCCCCTACGCTCTGCCCCAGCGCGAACGTGGCCGGCCGCGCCTCGAAGAGGTCGAGCAGTTCCACGATTCCCTGCTGATCGCCGCCAGGGACGGCGATCCAGGAAGTGAAGCAGACGTCCAGGGGCCGGGCCCGGTCGTCCAGCAGTTTGATGCGGATCAGCCGCTCCACGACGGCACGGTCCGCCGCCGACAGCGCCTCCTCGCCGCCGACCGCGGCGAGCACCGACAGCGCGCGTGCCCGCAGCTTTCCCGGACCGCGCTCGCGCAGCTGCCGCAGCGGCTCCACGACACCCGGCCCCAGCATGCTCAGTACCCACGTCGCTCGTTGGAGCACGTCCCGGTCCGGGTCAGCGAGCAGCGGAATCAATGCGTTGATCACCAGCCCGTAGTCCACGTCGGGATTCGGCTTCCTGCCGTAGGCGACCGAGCAGGCGGACTGGATGCCGTAGGCGGCGGACTCCCGTACGGAGGCGGAGGGATGGTTCAGTGCCTCGATGTAGCGGTCGACCGTGCCGAACGACGAGAAGACGCGGCTGAGGCGACGGCGCGGCTCCTCAGCCGATGCTGAGGCCAGGGCTGTCAGCACCTCGTCATAGGCATGCTGCGGAAGCACGTTCCTACCAAATGCCGTCGAGGACCTCTTCGAGTACCAGGTTCCACTGGGACTCGTCATCCTGAAAAGGCAAGGCATCGAATTCGGAGATCCGAGACCGGAGGCTCTCTGCTCGCGCTTCCAGTTCGGTTTCTTCGCCCCGTTCATCCCGTTCGTGCTGGAGGAACTGCTGGAACAGATGTAGGGAGTAGACCAGTGACTCGACATCCGTGTGGAGTTCGGCGTAGGAGTCCAGGGGTTCACCTTCGCCGAATGCGTAGACCTTGCCGGTTTCGGGGTCCAATGCAATGAGAGAGGCTGCGAAATAAGCCAGTACGAGCCAGTTTCGGCATTCCTCGGGCAACGGTCCGTCTTCAGGGCTGAACCACTCGGTCAGGCTGATCGATTCGTCCTGGCCGACGCTGGCCTTCGACTTGAACCAGTTGGTGTGCGGCAACCCCACCTGGCTGAGAAACAGCGCGGTCCGCTCGTCGAGCAGGTTGTCTGCCGAGTCAAACCGAGGGAAGTAGACGACTCCCGTCAGCCCGAATGATTCCAGCACTTCATTCGATGAGACGGCGAAACTCATGCGAGCACCTTCCAGGTCACGTCAGTTGGGGAGGTTTTTTCTAGCGTCCGTGATGTAGTCTCAGCTCTTCCATGTATGCCTTGTGTTCCTTGTCTCGGACATGACGTGGAAGTGACTGGTCGTACCTGTTGTAGTGATGCACTGTCGTGGTGGCAGGGAACCGTAGATTCAACCAGCGGTCGCAACTGGGCTTCTTCTGGCATGGCTCACGCTCGGTGAAAACCTCTTGGAGCCCGGACTGGGTCTTCCTATGCAGCAGCGGATACCCGATGGAGCGCTCGGAATGCATACCGTCCTCGCTGTATCCGACGAGGATGCTTGTACCTCGGCCGTCGGGGTCAATATACCGGCCTGCGGCATAGTTGTTTCCGTCGTAGTCGTTCCTGGCGTACCGGGCAAGCTGCGTTGCCTGGCCGAGCTCATCGGTATAAGGGTCGACCTTTGTCGAACGAACCTTCCCTGCATGGGAGTTCGGTACCTTCGTTTCATCCTGGTCTCGTCGGGTCTGGGGACGCCAGGCCCGTCCGTTGGCATCGAGAACCCCGTGCAGCCGGTGCCGGTCTGTGCTGTCGAGGGGATGGAGGTTGCCGTCGGAATGCAGACGCTGCACGCTGCCGTCGGTGTGCAGCAGGTAAGTGCGGACGTCTTTGGCCTGCTCTCCTACCTCGTGGTCGATGTCCTTGTGCAGCTGCGAGACTGCCTTCGCGCGCTTCGGGACCGTCTCCGTGAGGTGCTTTCCGATCTTTTTGAGGGCCTGCTCGCAACCCTCCAGCGCGCCGTGCGCCACCGAGTCGATGGTCTGGGTGAAAGGGTCCTTACCCTTGGTGCGCCCGAACAGGCCCTTGGCCCGACCGAGCGGGGCCGCGCTGCTCAGGTGGAGTTCGCTGCCGTGGAAGGCGAGTTTGCCGGCGCCCTTCTCGAACTCCTCGTGATCGATGAAGAGGTCGGCTCCCGCGCCCGGACCGCCGGCACCACCTGAGGCGGAGGCCAGTTCCATATTGCCGCCGCCCCCTGCCGAGGCCAGCTTCATGCCGCCGTGCCCGTGGCCGTGCCCGCCGTCGGCGCCGCCGCTTGTGCCACCGCCCGCGCCGGTCGGGGAGGGCGGCAAGGTGAACGCATCCTCCGCCAGATTCAGGACCGCGTCCTGGATCATCGCCTCCAGCTTGGCGTTGACCGGTTCGGTGACCTTGGCCATCAGCTCGTTCACGATCTGGTTGGCCGCGTCGTCGATGATGCGTTTCACCAGCTGCCGCATGGCGGTGATCTCGGCCGCACCGAGGAGTGCGGACAGGCCTCCGGTGATGAACGCCGCGCCGAGCGAGAGGCCCACCGACCCGGCCATGACGGCGAGTTCGGCCTCGGCCTTCGTCTTCATGCCGAAGATGACGTCCGCGACCACGTCCAGGGCGTCGGCGAACAGTCGGGCCAGCTCCGGGATCTTGTCCAGGTGGCCGGCCTTGACCTGGTTCCAGTGGGTCTGCATGGAGTGGACGGCCCAGCCGTGCGAGGAGGCGAGGATGGCCTCCACCGTCTTGTGCGCGTCCGCTCCGCGGCCCTCGAACTTGTCGGCGAACTCCCGCATGGCGTCGGCCATGTGGCGGTAGTCGTCCTCGTCGACGTTCGGGAAGTGGATGCCGATGTAGTCCAGAACCTGGTCCAGCCAGCCCGGGATCGTGTAGCCCATCCCCCGTGACGCCCCCTCGTTCTCGTGATCATCATACGAGTACGAAAACCATAACGGGGGCTGGGAGTTGACAGGCAAGGGTGACTGACGGGTCTATGGCATGACTGTGACAACCGCAGTCGTCTTCAGACGGGACGCAGGCACGCCAGCATCTCGTCCGTGCCGACCAGAAGTGCGCCGGTGCCGGTCAGCGCCAGTGAGTGCACCGGGGCTCCGGGCCAGTAGCTGCGGACCATGCCGTTCTCGTCCAAGGCGTGGTGTTCGACCAGGCCGTCCGCCCAGCCGATGGCCAGCACCGGCGGACCGTCTGCGCCTGTGGTTCCGGCCGCCGCCAGCGCCGTCACCGGGCACGGCCGTGACCGGACGGGGGAGGCGAGCGGCTCGGCGCCCGGGCCCCACGCCCGTACCGTTCCGTCGTAGCCGCCGCTGTAGACCAGTGGGATGCCCGGTCCGTCCTCGGGTACGGTGAGGCGCAGGGCTGCCACACCTGTGACCTCTCCCTCGTGCAGTCGGACCGTGAAAGATCTTGGCTCCGCTTTGACTTCTGCGTCGACTTGCGAGTCGACTTCCACGAAGGCGTGTACTCGGCCTGCCCTATCTCCGACGGCAAGCAATTGTTCACAGGCCGCCAATGCCGTGGCTTGACTGCCCAGTTGCGCTCGCGCGGCCTGCGCCAGCCGGTCCAGAGGCGTCGGGTCGTCGTCCAGCAGTGCCGACAAGCCCGTGGCCCTCGGCGCGGAGGGGCTGCGCCGGCTGTGCAGCCGGCCCTGTGCGTCCAGGACGAGGACGTCGCCCTCGTGCGTGGCGGCGATAGCGCGCACCTGTCGCACCGGCTCCGGCAGCCTGCCGACCGGCCCGGTGTCCCCCTCGTCCACCAGGCGGACCGTGCCCTGGTGATCGGCCACGAACAGGTGCCCACGACCGCACGCAAGCGCATGTGCCGGTCCAGGCCATGGCGGTCGCACATCGCCGCGCACCCTGCTCCAGACAACCTGCCACGCCGCGCTCTCGGCCAGCGCGGCGATCGCCTGCGGCAGCCTCGGGTCGGCCCCGTCGCCCAGTGCCGCCAGAAGTACGACGGCCCGGTCCGCGGACGTCTGCTCACGGGTCAGGGACACCCCTGCTCGCAACCACGCCGCGCGCAGACCGCCGTAGCTCTCGTCGGAGCGTTCGTACAGGCGAGTCACCTGCCACGGGTCCGCAGCACAGACCGCGGCGGGGTCGTACAAGTCGACGGCCGGCAGCTCGGGCGGGGCTTCGTCATGCACCGGATCCGCCGGGCCGCGAGAGTCCTGCTCCCTGGCCCACACCGCATGCCGCTCCGGGTCGGTCCACTGCCTCTCGTCGAGGTCCATCACCGCGGGACGCGTGGCGAGGAGGCCGCCTGCCGCATCACTGTCGCCACGCAGTTCCACGATGAGTCGGACGTGCCCCAACTGCACCAGGCGAAGGGCCAGTTCCACGACCATTTCGGGATCGTCGGCCGCGTGCAGGTCCGGCAGCACGA
The DNA here is from genome assembly GCF_027625935.1 of Streptomyces camelliae. Classification (NCBI taxonomy): domain Bacteria; kingdom Bacillati; phylum Actinomycetota; class Actinomycetes; order Kitasatosporales; family Streptomycetaceae; genus Streptomyces; species Streptomyces camelliae. The sequence goes on along the minus strand of NZ_CP115300.1, from coordinate 3,994,479 downwards.
TCACAGTACGGCGTCCGTCGGCTGCCAGCGCAGTCACCAGATCCCCCGGGGTGCGTACGGCGATTGCCAACTGCTGGGCCAGGGTCCAGGTGGCCGTGAGGGCGCTTTCCCCTGCCATCGGGACGAATCCGTGCACCCGGCGCTCCGCGCGGACCCCCTCCCGCGTCCCATGCCCGATGAGCCACGCCAGTAGTGTCGATTTGCCGCACCCCTCGCCCCCGGTGACCACACACAGGCGCGGGGCGTCCGGATCGGTCAGCCAGGACAGCAGGGCGGCGGCGGCCGGTTCGCGGCCCGCTGCCGGGCGGGACCACTTCGGCTCGGGCACGGGAGACTCCCCCTTCCGTGACGACGTCACCGGCCCCCTGCCTGCTGGGCCGCGTGCGTGATGAGCTCCTTCAGGCCCTCTTCCCGCAACTCCGCCGTGTCGCCGTAGTCGAAGCTGTGCGTGAACTCCGCGTGCGGGAAGGTGGCCTGGAGCCATACGGCGCAGTAGTGGCCCGGCATCATGCAGGGCTCCAGCTCGCAGTAGACGCGGCGTACCTGCTCCGGGGAGATCCCTTGCGCGTGCAGGCGCTGCCAGATCAGTTCCTCGGGGTGCGGGCGGCCGGGGCCCGTCGCGTCGGTGACGATCTGCTTGGCGCCCGTCGCGTCGACGTACTCGAACGCCGACGAGAAGGGGAAGTTGAGGGTGTGCCGTACGTCGTCCAGGACCCTCGGCCACCAGCTCTCGCGGTCCTCGAAGGCGGCGGCGTCGATCTGCCGCAGTTCGGCGTTGAGCTCACGGAACGCGGCCGCCGCCACCGGGAGGCTGGTCGAGGCGGCGATCACCGGCAGCCGGCGGTCCAGTGCGGCCAGCGAGGCGGTGAAGGCGGGGAGGTCCGAGCTGACGAACATGTCGTCCTCGCCGACCCCCAGGAACACCGCCTGCACCGCCCCGTCGGGCCGTACGCACAGGTGAGCCAGCGGGTCCGTGCCGATCCGCAGCCACGTCTCCTGGCCCGCGGGCACGGGCAGGCCGTGGTGGCCGGCCGTCATGCCCAGGGTCGGTCCGTCCGTCTCGGCCGCCGCCGTGAAGTACGGCGTCACATGCAGCGGGACCCCGGTGTTCGCCAGAGCGTCGCGGGCCGCGCCGGGCAGCTGGACGCCGTAGGCGGCCGGCACCGTGAAGCGGCGCATGCCGTCCGCGCCGAAATGGGCCGTGGACGGGTCGGGGACTCGGTCGGACATCGGGCTCCCTCAGAGTCTGCGGAGACGGGTCTGCACAGACTCTAAGGGCTGCCCGTCAGGGGGCCACAGCCTTCCCCGGGGGCAGAGTCTTCCCCCGGGGGCACAGCCTTCCCCAGGGGCCACAGCTTTCCCCAGGGGCCACAGCCTTCCCCGAGTCAGAGCTTCTCAGGCGTCCTGATGCCCAGCAGGGCCATGCCCTGGTGCAGGGTGCGGGCCGTGACGTCGCAGAGGAAGAGGCGGTTCTCCACCTGCTCCGGCGTCTCGGCCTTCAGGACCGGGCACTTGTCGTAGAAGGTCGTGTAGAGGGACGCCAGCTGGTAGAGGTACGCCGCCAGCTTGTGCGGCGCGTACTCCCGTGCCGCTTCCGCGACCGTCTCCGCGAACGCGTCCGCGTGGAGGCCCAGGGCGCGCTCCGCCGGCGCCAGCTCCAGCTCCGGGTGCGCGACGGGGCGGACCTCGCCGGCCTTGCGGAGGATGGACTGGATACGGGCGTAGGCGTACTGGAGGTACACGCTCGTGTCGCCGTTCAGCGAGACCATCTGGTCCAGGTCGAACTTGTAGTCCCGGTTCGCCGACGTCGACAGGTCCGCGTACTTCACCGCGCCGATGCCCACCTGGGCGCCCCGCTCGGCGATCTCCGCCTGGGACAGGTCCTGGGCCTTCTCCCGGACCACGGCCGAGGCACGGTCGATCGCCTCGTCCAGCAGGTCGACCAGGCGGACCGTCTCGCCCTCACGCGTCTTGAACGGCTTGCCGTCCTTGCCGAGGACCGTGCCGAAGGCCAGCTGGAAGGCGGTGACGTCCTCGTTCAGCCAGCCGGCCCGGCGCGCCGTCTCGAAGACCATCTTGAAGTGCAGGGCCTGGCGGGCGTCCACCACGTAGACGAGCGTGTTCGCCTTGAGGCCGAAGACACGGTCGCGGATCGCCGAGAGGTCGGTCGCCGCGTAGCCGTAGCCGCCGTCCGACTTCTGCACGATCAGCGGGACCAGGCTGCCGTCCGGGCCCTTGATGTCGTCGAAGAAGACACACAGGGCGCCTTCCGAGCGGACGGCCACACCCGACTCCTCCAGGAGGCGGCAGGTCTCGGCCAGCATGTCGTTGTAGCCCGACTCGCCGACGATGTCCGGGTCCTGGATCTCCATGTCCAGCTTCTCGAAGACGGAGAAGAAGTAGATCTTCGACTCGTCGACGAACTTCTGCCACGTGGCCAGGGTCTGCGGGTCGCCCGCCTGGAGGTCCACCACACGGCGGCGGGCCCGCGTCTTGAACTCCTCGTCCGCGTCGAACTTCTTCCGCGCCGCCTTGTAGAGGCGGTCCAGGTTCGACATCGCCTCCTCGCCGGACGCGGCCGTGTCCTCGGCGGACGCCTTGTGGTCCAGCTCGTGCGGGTGCTCCTCCAGGTACTGGATGAGCATGCCGAACTGGGTGCCCCAGTCGCCGATGTGGTGACGGCGGATCACGTTCTCGCCGGTGAACTCCAGGAGCTGGACGACCGAGTCGCCGATCACCGCGGACCGCAGATGGCCTACGTGCATCTCCTTCGCCACGTTCGGCTGCGCGTAGTCGACCACCGTCGTACCCGGCTCGGCCGCGACCGGCACGCCGAGGCGGCCCGTCTCGTCCGCGTACCGCGCGGCCAGGTTCCCGGTGATCGCCCGGTCCGCGATCGTGATGTTCAGGAAGCCGGGGCCGGATACCTCGACGTCCTCGATCAGCTCGTCACCCGTCACCACCTGGGCGACGACCTGCGTCGCCAGCTCCCGCGGGTTCGCCTTCGCCTTCTTGGCCAGGGCCAGGATCCCGTTGGCCTGGAAGTCGGCCCGGTCGCTTCGTCGCAGCAGCGGGTCCGCGCCGGCAGCCTCCGGCAGGGTGGCCGAGAGGGCGGACGCGAGGCGCTGCTGGACGGAATCGCTGAGGGACGTGACCGAGGCCATAGGAATGGGTGCCGTTCTCCTCGTGGGGATGGATAGACCCAGCCAGTATCCCATGGTGGGTAAAGCGGTTTTCGCGGGCGCGATCCGGTCTGTGAGAATGAGGCGTCACCCCGATCAGATGGAGTGCCTCCCCGTTCCAGAAAGAAGGACGTGCCGATCGTGGCTCAGAGCACCGAGACCACCGACTGGGTCTCCCGTTTCGCGGATGAGGTCATCGAGGAGTCGGAGCGCCGGGCCCCGGGTAAACCCGTCGTCGTCGCGTCCGGACTCTCCCCCTCCGGACCCGTCCACCTGGGCAATCTCCGTGAGGTCATGACCCCGCACCTGGTCGCGGACGAGATCCGCCGCCGCGGGCACGAGGTCCGGCACCTGATCTCCTGGGACGACTACGACCGGTACCGGAAGGTGCCGAAGGGCATCGCCGGGGTCGACGAGGAGGCCTGGGCCGAGCACATCGGCAAGCCGCTGACCTCGGTCCCGGCGCCGAAGGGGTCGTCGTACCCGAACTGGGCCGAGCACTTCAAGGCCGCCATGATCGCCTCGCTCGCCGAGCTGGGCGTCGAGTTCGACGGGATCAGCCAGACCGCGCAGTACACCTCCGGTGTCTACCGCGAGCAGATCCTGCACGCCATGAAGCACCGGGGCGACATCGACGCGGTCCTCGCCCAGTACCGCACCAAGAAGGCCCCGAAGAAGCAGCAGCAGAAGGCCGTCGACGAGGCCGAGCTGGAGGCCGAGGAGGGCTCCGGCGCGGCGAGCGAGGACGACGGCTCGTCCGGCTCCGCCGGCTACTTCCCGTACAAGCCGTACTGCGGCAACTGCGAGAAGGACCTGACGACCGTCACCTCCTACGACGACGACACCACCGAGCTCGCCTACACCTGCACCGCGTGCGGCTTCTCCGAGACCGTCCGGCTCAGCGAGTTCAACCGCGGCAAGCTGGTCTGGAAGGTCGACTGGCCGATGCGCTGGGCGTACGAGGGCGTGATCTTCGAGCCCAGCGGTGTCGACCACTCGTCTCCCGGGTCGTCCTTCCAGGTCGGCGGGCAGATCGTCGGGATCTTCGGCGGCAAGCAGCCGATCGGCCCCATGTACGCCTTCGTCGGCATCTCCGGCATGGCGAAGATGTCGTCGTCCCGTGGCGGCGTGCCCACCCCCGCCGACGCGCTGAAGATCATGGAGCCGCAGATCCTGCGCTGGCTCTACGCCCGCCGCAGGCCCAACCAGTCCTTCAAGATCGCCTTCGACCAGGAGATCCAGCGGCTCTACGACGAGTGGGACAAGCTCGCGGGCAAGGTCGCCGACGGATCCGCCCTCCCGGCCGACGTGGCCGCGTACACGCGCGCCGTCGGCACCGCCGCCGGCGAGCTGCCGAAGACGACGCGCCCGCTGCCGTACCGCACCCTCGCCTCCGTCGCCGACATCACCGCCGGACACGAGGACCAGGCGCTGCGCATCCTCTCCGAGCTCGACCCGGAGCAGCCGCTGGCCTCACTGGCCGAAGCCCGGCCGCGCTACGACAAGGCCGAGGCCTGGATCAACACCCACGTCCCGGCGGACCAGCGGACCATCGTCCGGGACGAGCCCGACGCCGAACTGCTGAAGTCCCTCGACGAGGCCTCCCAGCAGTCCGTACGCCTGCTGCTCGACGGACTCGCCGAGCACTGGTCGCTCGACGGGCTGACCCACCTCGTCTACGGCGTGCCCAAGGTGCAGGCAGGCTTCCCCGCCGACGCCACGCCCAAGGAACTGCCGCCGGAGATCAAGACCGCCCAGCGCACCTTCTTCGCCCTGCTCTACCACCTGCTCGTCGGACGGGACACCGGGCCGCGCCTGCCCACCCTGCTCCTCGCCGTCGGACAGGAGCGGGTGCGGCGCCTGCTCGGCGAGTAAGACCGCGGAAGTAATCGCGTAAGGAAAAAGGGGCCCTCCGAAAGCGAGGGCCCCTTTTTCCTGTGCGTTCCCATGCGATTCTTCTTATGCGATGTGGTCTTCCTGCAGCTCCGCCGTGTGACGGTTGGTGAAGCGGTTGACCATGCGCTGGGCGTCGTTCAGCGGAAGCACGATGCCGAAGGTCGCCTCGATGTCGTCCTTGAGCTGGGCAGCGGTCGGATAGCTGCCGTCGATCGACTTACGGAAGACCTGGTAGAAGTCCTCCTCGGCCGGCTCCAGCCCCGGAGTGCCGCCGCCCTCGCCCAGCTCGCGAGTGCGGTTCGGACCCACCGGAATGGGGAAGCTGCCGGTCTCCTCCGGGGACGGCTGCTGGAAGTCCTCGGGCTGCTGCTCCTCGTACCACCCCTCGTACTCCTCCTCCGGGACGTACTGAGGTTCCTGAGGCGGGTCGTAAGTGGGGTCGTAGCCGCCGTGGTACTCGATCTGCTGCTGAGCCTGGAACCAAGGGCTCTGCTCGTCCACAGCCGCCGGAGGTTCGGGGGTTTCCAGCTGCCCGGGGTGGTGGCCGGGCAGCTCGGGGCGCTGCTCGCCAGGAGGCGCCGCCTGCATCGGGACGGGCGCCGCCCCAACGGCACGACTGTCCACGACGGCGGCAGGAATCAGCGTCGGCTCGATGCCCGCCGCCGCCAGACCCGCCGGAGCCGTGTCCGACAAGGGCACGCCGTAACGCGCCAGACGCAGCGGCATCAGGGACTCCACCGGAGCCTTCCTGCGCCACGCGCGGCCGAAGCGGGAGTGCAGGCGCGCCTGGTAGACGAGACGTTCCTGCTCCAGCTTGATCACCTGGTCGTAGGAGCGCAGCTCCCACAACTTCATCCGGCGCCACAACAGGAACGTCGGCACCGGGGAGAGCAGCCAGCGCGTGAGGCGGACACCCTCCATGTGCTTGTCCGCCGTGATGTCCGCGATCCGGCCGACCGCGTGCCGGGCCGCCTCGACCGCGACCACGAACAGGATCGGAATCACCGCGTGCATGCCCACACCCAGCGGGTCCGGCCAGGCAGCGGCACCGTTGAACGCGATCGTCGCCGCCGTGAGCAGCCAGGCCGTCTGCCTGAGCAGCGGGAAGGGGATACGGATCCAGGTCAGCAGCAGGTCCAGGGCCAGCAGCACACAGATACCTGCGTCGATGCCCACCGGGAACACGTACGAGAAGTTCCCGAAACCCTTCTTGATGGCCAGCTCACGGACGGCCGCGTACGAGCCGGCGAAGCCGATACCGGCGATGATCAAGGCGCCGGTCACGACCACGCCGATGAGTACGCGGTGCATCCGAGTCAGCTGCGGTGGCGCGGCCACTCGTACTCCCCTCCCATTGCCTGATGTTGCGCGCAACAGGGTGGCACACGCATACGGCGAACGTGGCATCGGTCGGAAGTTCGCCGATGCCACGCCCGCCGGAACGGCACCGGGATCAGCCCTTGCCGCTCGCCGACTTGGACGGAGAAGCGCTGGAAGAGGGGGACGCGGACGCCGTCTTGGACGGGGACGCGGAAGGCGCGGAAGAGGACGACGAACCCGACCCCGAACCCGACGCCGAGGAGTTGCCGTTGGCGGCGGAGACCGCGGCCACCGCCTCCTTGACCGCCTTCTCCGCCGACTGCGTCAGCTCGTCCGCGTCCGGGGTCTTGTCACCCGCGAGGCCGGCACCGTTGTAGTCGAGCGTGACCACCACGTTCTCGACCCGGGCCACCACCGTCTGCTGCTTGAAGAGACCTTCCTTCTTCTGCAGGTCGTAGCGCACCGCCGTCGCCTCCGACCCCACGCCGGACAGCGGCACCTCCTTGCTGTTCTTCGCCCCGTCCACCGCCTCGGCGTCCTTGACCTGCCGCGTGAAGTACGTGTGCGCCTGCGCCTCACCCGTGCCCCGCGTGGTGTCCGAGTCGAAACGCAGCAACGAGACGTTCAGCCAGCGGAACTGCGAACCCTTCACACCGTTGTTGTCCAGGCTGCTCCACGAGCAGGAGGCACGGGACGACGGGTCGTCCGAACTGCCCTTCTTGCCCGAAGTGCCCTTCGGTACCAGGTCGGAGAGGGTGTTCTTCGACAGCACCCCGCACGCATCAGGAAGCTTCTGATACGCCGCCGCCTGCACGGTCGGGGACGCACTCGCCGACGACGACGCACCCGATCCGCCCGCGGACGCCTGCGCGCTGCTGCCGCCGCCCTTGCTCTTGGAGTCGCCCGAGTCCGACGAACAGGCGGCGGTGATCAGCATCGCGGGAACGGCTGCCGCGCAGACAAGCACACGGCTCAGGCGCTTGCCACGCCTTACTTCCTGGGCACGGTCGTCTCGCTGGGCTGCTCGCTGCATGGTTCCTTCACTACGCTCGGTGTTCGTGCGGGTTCCTGCGGGGCCACGGTACGCGGTGAAGGAGCTGTGCGGTTTCCGTTCGCGTTCTTCGCGAGCGGGGCGGCGGCGAGGCGCGGCGGACGTCAGCCGCCCAGCGCGTCGTCCAGCTTGGCGGCCAGATTACGGGCCCTGTCCTGCATTTCCTTGCTGTCCGGGACCGTTCCCGTCGCCGTCGGCTGCTCCTCGTACTCGATGGTGACGAGGACGTTGGACGTGCGGAACACCACAGTCACCGTCCGCTGTTCGGCCGTCGAACCGGACGCGGCGAGCTGGTCGTCCAGATACGCGTCGTCACCGAGATCGGTCAGCACGCGCGGCTGCAGATCGGCGGAGGAGGAAGAGGAAGGGGAGCCGCTCGGCGAGCCCGACGGGGAACCAGAGGGAGAGCCTGACGGAGAGCCGGAAGGAGAACCTGACGGAGAGCCCGAGGGAGAACCGCTGGACGACGACGCGGACGGGGACCCGGTCGGCGACCCGCTCGGCGCCGGCAGATCGGCCGCCGCCTCCTTGTCCGCGAACAGCTTCTTCGCCTGGTCGTCGTCGCTGACGCTGTTGTCGTACGACACCACGCGCTCGAAGTCGATCGACAGACGGTCGGTGGCGTCGTCGGAATCGACCTTCCAACGGCAGCCGACCTTGCGATCGGTGTCGTACGTCAACTCGGCGTCGCCCTGGTAGGCCTTGTCCCGCTGGTCGGGGTCGGCGAGTTGCCTGATACCGGGCAGCAGCGTGTCGAGCGTGTCGTGGGTGACCGCGCCACATGGTTCGGGCAGCGTGCGGTACTTGCCCGGCTGAGCGGCGGCCGCCGTCGTACCGGCGTCGCCCGGGTTGGCGTTGTCCGTCGAGCCGTCACCGCCGGAGCCGCTCGTGCAGCCGGCCAGCAGCGCCGCGAGGAGGGCGGCGGTGCCGGGTACGTACGCCTTCCGCTGCACGGACGGGCTCCTCTCGGGTGGGTCTGCGCTCGCTCGGTGCTCCAGTGTCCCCGCTGGTTAATCGCTTGCCGCAGCGGGGCGTCCCCTGGAGACAATGTGTATCGCACGCACTGCGGTGGACGCCGGTCCCGTGTCCCTTTTCGCCGCCCCTGGCGCTGTTTTGCGCTTTGTCGTGTTTGTTGCTTCTAAGTCTTTTGTTGTCGTCACCGGGGGAACGAGGAACGTATGTCGTACGTGGAGATGCCGGGCGCGAAGGTACCGATCCGGATGTGGACGGACCCCGCGACGGTCGAGGACGTGGCCCTGCGCCAGCTGCAGAACGTGGCGACCCTGCCCTGGATCAAGGGCCTCGCCGTCATGCCGGACGTGCACTACGGCAAGGGTGCGACGGTCGGCTCGGTCATCGCGATGCAGGGTGCCGTGTGCCCGGCGGCGGTCGGGGTGGACATCGGCTGCGGGATGTCGGCGGTGAAGACGTCGCTGACGGCCAATGACCTGCCGGGGGATCTGTCGCGGCTGCGGTCGAGGATCGAGCAGGCGATTCCGGTGGGGCGGGGGATGCATGAGGATCCGGTGGAGCCGGGGGATTTTCATGGGCTGGCTACCGGTGGGTGGGATGACTTCTGGGGGCGGTTCGACGGGGTTGCGGAAGCGGTGCATTTCCGTAAGGGGCGAGCGGCCGGACAAATAGGGACACTTGGGTCGGGCAACCACTTCATTGAATTGTGTACGAGTGAAGATGGTTCGGTTTGGCTCATGCTCCACTCCGGCTCCCGGAACATCGGCAAGGAACTCGCCGAGCACCACATCGGCGTGGCCCAGAAGCTCCCGCACAACCAGGGCCTGGTCGACCGGGACTTGGCGGTCTTCGTCTCGGACACCCCGCAGATGGCGGCCTACCGCAACGACCTGTTCTGGGCGCAGGAATACGCCAAGTACAACCGCACGCTGATGATGGCGCTCCTGAAGGACGTGATCCGCAAGGAGTTCAAGAAGGCCAAGCCGACCTTCGAGCCGGAGATCTCCTGCCACCACAACTACGTTTCGGAAGAGCGGTACGACGGCATGGACCTGCTCGTCACCCGCAAGGGAGCGATCCGAGCCGGCTCCGGCGAGTACGGGATCATCCCGGGCTCCATGGGCACGGGGTCGTACATCGTGAAGGGCCTCGGGAACGAGAAGGCCTTCAACTCGGCCTCGCACGGCGCGGGTCGGAAGATGAGCCGGAACGCGGCGAAGAAGCGTTTCACGACGAAGGACCTGGAGGACCAGACCCGGGGCGTGGAGTGCCGCAAGGACTCCGGCGTCGTCGACGAGATCCCGGGCGCCTACAAGTCCATCGACCAGGTCATCGACCAGCAGCGGGACTTGGTGCAGGTCGTGGCCAAGCTGAAGCAGGTCGTCTGCGTGAAGGGCTGACCTCCGTCAGTGGCCGTGGCGGACGGCGTAGATCATGACGAAGGCCACGACGTGGATGCCGAAGAGGAAGTAGCCCAGGAACCACCAGACCCTGCGTTCGTCGTGGGTTTCCTGGGCCAGGCGGGCCTTTTCGAGGGATTTTTCCAGGGAGTCGAGGGAGTTGTCGGGCCCTGGGGCTTCGTCCGGCATCACGGCTCCCGGTGGACCTTGGTGTTGGAGGCCTGGGCGCGGGGGCGGAGGATGAGGAGGTCGACGTTGACGTGGCTGGGGCGGGTGACCGCCCAGGTGATGGTTTCCGCCACGTCGTCCGCCGTGAGGGGGGCGGCGACGCCCTCGTAGACCTTCGCCGCCTTCGCCTCGTCTCCGCCGAAGCGGGTCAGGGCGAACTCGTCGGTCTTGACCATGCCGGGGGCGATCTCGATCACCCGGACCGGCTTGCCCACGATCTCCAGGCGGAGGGTCTCCGCGAGGACGTGGGTGCCGTGCTTGGCGGCGACGTAGCCGGCGCCGCCCTCGTACGTGCCGTGGCCCGCCGTGGAGGACACGACCACGATCACGCCGTCGCCGCTCGCCTCCAGCTTCGGCAGCAGGGCCTGGGTGACGTTCAGGGTGCCGATGACGTTCGTCTCGTACATCGTGCGCCAGTCCGCCGGGTCGCCGGTGGCCACCGGGTCCGCGCCGAGGGCGCCGCCCGCGTTGTTCACCAGCACGCCGATCGTCTGGAACGCCGTGGCGAACTCGTCCACCGCCGCGCGGTCCGTCACGTCCAGCGGGTACGCCGTCGCCGAGTGGCCCGCCCTGGTCAGTTCCTCGGCCAGTTCCTCGATGCGGTCCTTGCGGCGCGCGGTGAGGACGACGCGGTAGCCGACCGCGGCGAGCTGTCGGGCCGTGGCGGCTCCGATGCCGCTGCTCGCACCGGTGACGACGGCGATGCGGGAGGCGGGGGCCGGGGCCATGGGCAGCTCCTGGGGTCTGGTCGTGGCGGGTCTGCGTCCAGCGTAAGTGAGGCTCAGGCGCCGTTCCTCGGCGCCCACATGATCACGGCCATTCCGGCGAGGCAGATCAGCATCCCGGTCACGTCCCAGCGGTCGGGGCGGTAGCCGTCGGCGACCATGCCCCACAGGATCGAGCCCGCCACGAAGATCCCGCCGTACGCCGCCAGGATGCGGCCGAAGTGGGCGTCGGGCTGGAAGGTGGCGACGAAGCCGTAGGCGCCGAGGGCCAGGACTCCGCCGGTCATCCACAGCCAGCCCCGGTGCTCGCGTACGCCCTGCCAGATCAGCCAGGCGCCGCCGATCTCGAAGAACGCGGCGACGACGAACAGGGCGGCGGAGCGGAGGATCGGCATGGGCGTCAGCTTCTCATCCGGGGCCGGCGGCTGAGCCTGTCACCTGTTCGAGGGCGCCTGGGTGGCCGGGCTCGGTGGCATGCATGCGACGTCGGGTCTTTCGTGAGTGCGGGGAGTGCGGGTGAGTGGCGTGCGGGTGCGAGCGTGGGTGGCGGGGGTGGTGGCGGGGGTGTGTGCCGGGTTCGTTCTGGTGCCGGGGGTTGCGTCGGCCGCTCCTGTGCCCGAGGCCGAGGCCGAGGCCGATCTGGCCTTTCACGGGACCGCGCTGATGGCCGGGGACACGGTGGACGTGCGGCTGACTCCCCGGAACAACGGGCCCGCCGCCGTGCCGGACGCGACCGTGCGGCTGCGCTGGTCGGTGCCGCTGGCCGTGGCGCAGCAGCTGCCTGCCCGGTGTGTGCGGGAGGACGAGCGGACGGTGGTGTGCTCGACGGGCGCGCTGGCCGTGAACGGGGTGGGGGAGCAGGTGGAGGTGCCGGTGCGGCTGGAGGAGAAGGCGTCGGAGGTCACGCTGGAGATCGGCACGGTGTGGGGCGGCGGTGCGGTGGACAGGGATCACACGAACGACGAGTTGAAGGTGCTGGTGCTGGACACCGGGGACGCCTACGCCTTCTGAGGTGCTGGTGGGTCAGGCGGGGTTCTCGGCGTCGTAGCGCTCGCGGGCGTCCCGTACTTCCTCGAAGTGGGTCTCGGCCCAGTCCTTCACGGCGGTGAGGAGGGCGGCGAGGCTGGTGCCGAGGGGGGTGAGGGCGTAGTCGACGCGGACCGGGACGGACGGGGTGACCGTGCGGGTGATGATGCCGTCGCGTTCGAGGGTGCGCAGGGTCTGGGTGAGCATCTTGGGGCTGACGCCGGCGATCTTGCGGCCGATGTCGCTGTAGCGCTTGGGGCCCTGGGTGAGGGCGGCGACGACGAGGCTGACCCATTTGTCGCTGAGCCGGCCGAGGAGCTGGTTGGTGGGGCATTCGCGCAGGAAGGCGTCGTAGTCGGCGCGGGCCTGTTCGCGTCGCTGGGCGGCGGTCGTGGTCGCCATGGGCCCTCTCCTTCGGGTCGGCTACGCACTCTGAGGTAACTACTTACCAATAGATAGTAGCTCTCCTACGGTGGGTTGTGCGGCCGGGAAGTGCCGGGCGATCGAATCATCAAATTCCTTGTTTTCAGGGAGAGTTGTCATGCGTGCTGCTGTGGTGAGGACGTTCGGCGGTCCGGAGGCCGTGGAGATCGCGGAGGTGCCGGTGCCGGAGCCGGGGGCGGGGCAGGTGCGGATCAAGGTGGCCGCGGGTGCGCTGAACCCGGTGGACGCGGGCGTGCGCGCCGGCTTCTTCGGCGGGGCGGGCAAGACGATCGGGCTCGGCTGGGACGTGGCCGGCACGGTGGACGCGGCGGGGGTGGCCGCCGCCTGGCAGGTCGGGGATCCGGTGGTGGCGCTGGTGGCGGGCGTGGCCGAGCCGCTCGGGGCGCACGCGGAGTACGTCGTGATCGACGCGGACGCGGTGGCGCTGGCGCCCGCCTCGGTGGACGCGGTGCACGCGGGCACCCTGCCGTTGAACGGGCTGACCGCGGTCCAGGCCCTGGATCTGCTGGATCTCGCGCCGGGTTCCTCGCTGCTGGTGACCGGGGCGGCGGGCGCGGTCGGCGGGTTCGCGGTGCAGCTGGCCGCGAGCCGGGGGATCGAGGTGACCGGGCATGCGCGGGCGGGTGACGAGGAGCTGGTGCGGTCGCTGGGGGCCGCGCGTTTCACGGCCGGCGGGGGAGAGCCGGGCGGTGTGGACGCGGTGCTGGACGCGGCGGTGCTCGGTGAGACGGCGCTGGCGTGGGTGCGGGACGGCGGTGTGTATGTCGGGGTGCGGCCCGGTGGGCAGCCCGGTTCGGTGCGCGGGGTGCGTACGGACGCGGTGGCGGTACGGCCGGACGGGGCGCGGCTCGCGGAGCTGGGCCGGCTGGTGGACGAGGGGGTGCTGACGCTGCGGGTGGCCGAGACGTACCCCTTGGCGGAGGCGGCGAAGGCGCATGCGCGGCTGGCGGAGGGCGGGCTGCGGGGACGGGTGGTGCTGGTGCCGTAGAGGTCGGCCGTAGGGGTCGGAATACCCGGGGTGGGGTGGCCGTTGCCGGGGTATAGTTGAACGGTCAACAACCTGGAGGGTGAGCGGCCATGCAGTTCGGGATCTTCACGGTCGGCGACGTCACGCCGGACCCCACCACGGGGCGTACGCCGACCGAGGCGGAGCGCATCAAGGCCATGGTCGCCATCGCGCTGAAGGCCGAGGAGGTCGGCCTGGACGTCTTCGCGACCGGCGAGCACCACAACCCGCCGTTCGTGCCGTCGTCGCCGACCACGATGCTCGGCTACATCGCGGCGAAGACGGACAAGCTGGTCCTGTCCACCTCCACCACCCTGATCACCACCAACGACCCGGTGAAGATCGCGGAGGACTTCGCGATGCTCCAGCACCTGGCCGACGGCCGGGTGGACCTGATGATGGGCCGCGGCAACACCGGGCCGGTGTATCCGTGGTTCGGGCAGGACATCCGGAAGGGCATCGACCTCGCCATCGAGAACTACGCCCTGCTGCGCCGGCTGTGGCGCGAGGACGTCGTGGACTGGGAGGGGAAGTTCCGCACCCCGCTGCAGGGCTTCACCGCCACGCCGCGGCCGCTGGACGGGGTGCCGCCGTTCGTCTGGCACGGTTCGATCCGCTCACCGGAGATCGCCGAGCAGGCGGCCTTCTACGGCGACGGCTTCTTCCACAACAACATCTTCTGGCCCGCCGACCACACCAAGCGGATGGTCGAGCTGTACCGGACCCGCTTCGCCCACTACGGCCACGGCACGCCCGAGCAGGCGATCGTCGGGCTGGGCGGCCAGGTGTTCATGCGGAGGAACTCGCAGGACGCGGTGCGCGAGTTCCGGCCGTACTTCGACAATGCGCCGGTCTACGGCCACGGGCCCTCGCTGGAGGACTTCACCGAGCAGACGCCGCTGACGGTCGGCTCGCCGCAGCAGGTGATCGAGAAGACGCTGGCGTTCCGGGAGTACGCCGGCGACTACCAGCGCCAGCTGTTCCTCATGGACCACGCGGGGCTGCCGCTGAAGACCGTGCTGGAGCAGCTCGACCTGCTCGGCGAGGAGGTCGTACCCGTGCTGCGCAAGGAGTTCGCCGTCGGCCGCCCGGCGGATGTGCCCGAGGCGCCGACCCACGAGTCGCTGCTCGCCGGGACGGTGAGAGGACGGTAGGGGGCGGGGGTGGGTTCCCTTGGGACAGTGAGAGGGCGGTAAAAAGGGTGATCGTAGACCCGCCCGGTTCCGTCGAACCACCGGAGGGCTTGGCAGACTGGGTGCGTGCCCCAGACTGTGCTGCTCGCTGAAGACGACCGTGCCATCCGTCATGCCCTGGAGCGTGCCCTGACGCTGGAAGGCTACGCGGTGACGGCGGTCGCCGACGGCGTCGAGGCGCTGGCACAGGCCCACAAGACGCCGCCGGACGTGCTGGTGCTCGATGTGATGATGCCGGGGATCGACGGGCTTCAGGTCTGTCGGGTGCTGCGTGCCGAGGGCAACCGCACCCCGATCCTCATGCTCACCGCCCTCGTGGAGACCGCCGACCGCATCGCCGGTCTGGACGCGGGCGCCGATGACTACGTCGTCAAGCCCTTCGACGTGGAGGAGGTCTTCGCGCGGCTGCGTGCGCTGCTGCGCCGTACCAGCCCCGTGCCCGCCACGACCGGCGCCGGCGGCGGTGCCGGCGGCAGTGACGCGCCGCGCGCCGACGTGCAGATCTCCGACCGGCAGGTCGAGGCCGCCGGCATCCGTATGGACCTCCAGGCCCGGCGCGCCTGGCGCGGCAAGCGGGAGCTGGAGCTGACCCGCACCGAGTTCGAGCTGCTCGAACTGCTGGTGCGCAATGCCGGGATCGTGCTCGACCACTCCACCATCTACGACCGGATCTGGGGGTACGACTTCGGGCCCGGCTCCAAGAACCTCGCCGTGTACGTCGGCTACCTGCGCCGCAAGCTCGACGAGCCCGGCGCGCCGCAGCTGATCCACACGGTGCGGGGCGTGGGTTACGTGCTCCGGGAGGACTGAGTGGGCCGCCTCCAGCGGCTCCGGCGGCTGCTGGCCCGGCGCCGGCCCAAGCTCGTCTCCCTGCGGACCACGTTCGTCGTCTCCTTCGCGGCCGTCACCGCGGCGGTCACGATCCTGGTCGGCATCCTGTCGTACAGCTCCGCCGCCCGGCTCGTCCGTGTCGACCAGCAGACGGTGTTCTCGCAGGTCGTGCAGGACGTGCGGGACGAGGTGCGGCAGCACGAGATGGTCCCCGAGGACTTCTCCTCCTCCCGGCCCGGACATGATCTGGTGCGGCCCGCCCGTACCGATGTGCAGGTGCTGGGCGCGCAGGGGCAGATCGTGGACCGCGGCGATCCGCGCCTGCCCGTCTCCTCCCGCGACAAGGCGATGGCCCTCGCGCAGACCGCCGGGAAGGTGGTCCAGCACAAGGACGTGCCGGTGGACTCGGACCTGTACCGCATCGCCACCATCTCGCTCGGTGACGGGCGGGGCGCGGTGCAGGTCGCGCAGGAGTTCAGCGACACCGAGGATCTGCTGCGCACGCTGCAGCGGCGCACGCTGGTGCTGATGGTGGTGGTCGTGCTGGCGGCCGGGCTGTTCGGCTGGTGGCTGGCCCGGCGGATCACGCGGCGGCTGGTGATGCTGACCACCGCCGCCGAGGACGTCGCCCGCACCCGCCGGCTCGGCATCCAGGTGCCGGTCGCCGGACTGGACGAGGTCGGCCGGCTCGGGCGCGCCTTCGACCGGATGCTGGGGCGGCTCGCCCAGTCCGAGGAGGACCAGCGGCGGCTGGTGCAGGACGCCGGTCATGAGCTGCGGACGCCGCTGACGTCCCTGCGCACCAACATCTCCCTGCTGCGGCGGATCGACGAGCTGCCCCCGGCCACCCGCGAGGAACTCGTCGCCGACCTCACCCAGGAGGCCCGGGAGCTGACCGACCTGGTCAACGAGCTGGTCGACCTCGCCGCCGGGCAGTCGGACACCGAGCCGCCGCAGCGCGTGGACCTCGCCGACATCGCCGAGGAGGTCGTGGGGCTGGCCAAGCGCCGTACAGGCCGCAGGATCGTGCTGCGCACCAGCGGCGACACGACCACCGACGGGCGGCCCGGGATGCTGCAGCGGGCCATGTCCAACCTGGTCGAGAACGCGGCCAAGTTCGACCGGGGCGGCGACGCGCCCATCGAGGTCAACATCACCGGGCCCGCGCGGCCGGGGACGGTGCGGGTGGAGGTCCTGGACCGGGGGCCGGGGATCGCCGAGGGCGACCTCATCCGCATCTTCGACCGCTTCTACCGTGCCGCCGACGCCCGCTCGCTGCCCGGCTCGGGCCTCGGGCTGTCCATCGTCCGCGAGGTCGCGCTGGCCCACGGCGGAGCACCGTTCGCCTTCCGGCGCGAGGGCGGCGGCGCGGTCATCGGGTTCACCGTGGGCGGCGAGACAGTGCAGAGCGGCGGCGGCAGCTGACCTTCCCCGGGTGAGTACGGATACCCAGGCCGGAGCGGGTAGCCGCCCCCATCCGCCGGGCCCGGCCGGCGGCCTACGGTCCCGGTATGCCCGAGCAGATCACACCCACGCACACCCGCGCCCTCGGCTTCGGATGCGGAGCCGTCGCGCTCGCCGTCCTCATCTCCCTGGCCTCCTGGATCGTCCACAACGCCCAGTCGACGGACTACGCGACGGTCGCGCCCGAGAAGCGGGCGCGCCAGGTCTTCCGGTTCTCCCAGGAGGCCTACGACGCCCTGGGGTTCGGGGCCGGCGCGGGGAGCACGTTCAGCGCCGGCTTCTGCTACGACAACGGCCCGCTGGGGGTGGAGGACAAGACCGTCGACGGTGCCTACCGGCTCAGCCATGAGTGGGCGCTGGACCACGTGCCCGAGAGCCAGGCCGTTCCCGGGCTGCGGCGGCTGAGCCGACGGCTGGCGGAGGAGGGCTGGAAGATCAGCGACTACCGCGCCGGCGGGGCGGGCGCGGACGCGGAGCTGTTCGTCCAGCGGGACGGCGGGGACGAGCGGATGTGGTTCACCTGGTACGCGGACCGGGAGTATTTCGACGGTGGTGCGTCCGTGCCCTGTGCGTACGTCCCCGGGCCGCGGACCGATTCCGTCGGGTCCTGGGACCCCGACTCCGCCCTCGCCTCCCTGCCGGAGCCCGTCCTCGGCCCGTCGCCGGCCCGCTGACCGCCCTCTGTTCCCGGCGCCCGGCGCGGGTGATGATCGGGGCAGGGACCGACCGGATCGACGAGGGGGCCGTGAGGATGCTCAGCCGTACGGAGGCCGCCGCGGTCGCGTGTGTGGACGAGGAGGCGCTCGGGCGGACGCTGCTGGAGCTGATCTCCGTGCCGAGCGTGACCGGGAGCGCGGCCGAGTCGGAGTTGCAGCAGCTGCTCGCCGGGCGGCTGGAGCGGCTCGGGCTGGACGTCGACCTGTGGTCGATGGACCTGCCCGCGCTGCGCGCCGACCCGGGGTTTCCGGGGACGGAGGCGGCCCGGGACGAGGCGTGGGGGCTGGTGGGGTGCACGGCGGGCGGCGGGGACGGGCCGACGCTGATCCTGCAGGGGCACGTGGACGTCGTACCGCCCGGGGATCCTCAGGCGTGGGACGGGGATCCGTTCGTGCCGCGGGTCGTGGGCGATGTCGTGTACGGGCGCGGGGCGTGCGACATGAAGGCCGGGCTGGCGGCGCATCTCGCGGCGCTGGCGGCGATCCGGGCGTCCGGGGTGCGGCTGCGCGGGCGGCTCGCCGTGCATTTCGTCGTCGGGGAGGAGGACGGCGGGCTCGGGGCGTTCGGGACGCTGCGGCGCGGGCACACGGGGGACGCGTGCGTGATCGCCGAGCCGACCGCGGGCACCCTCGTCACCGCCAACGCCGGCGCCCTCACCTTCCGCCTCACCGTGCCCGGCCGGGCCGCCCACGCCGGCTCCCGGGACGCCGGGGTCAGTGCCGTGGACGCGTATCTGCCGCTGCACCGGGCGCTGGCGGAACTGGAGACCGAGCGCAACCGGAACCCCTCGCCGCTGATGGCCGAGTACCCGATCCCGTACGCCCTCTCCGTCGGCACGCTGCACGCCGGCGACTGGGCCAGCAGTGTGCCGGACCTGCTGGTCGCGGAGGGGCGGCTCGGGGTGCGGCTGGGCGAGGAACCGGCGGCGGCGCGGGCCGAGTTCGAGCGGTGCGTGGCGCGGGCGTGCGCCCGGGACGCGTGGCTGCGCGAGCATCCGGCCCAGGTGAGCTGGCCGGGCGGGCAGTTCGCCAGCGGCCGGCTGCCGCAGGGGCATCCGCTGCGGGACGAGGTGCGTGACGCCTGCGCCGACGTGGGCGGCTGGGCCGCCCGGCCCCGGGAGCGCGGGGCGCCGTACGGCAGCGATCTGCGCTTGTACGCCGGTGCCGGGATCCCCACCCTGCAGTACGGGCCCGGCGATGTGCGGGTGGCGCACAGCGCCGGTGAGCACGTCTCGTTGGGTGAAGCGGCGGCCGTCGCGCGGGCCTTGGTGGTCACGGCGCTGCGGACGGCCGGGGTGAAGTAGAGCGCGTCACGGCGCCGGAGGCTGGCTCATCCCCGGCAGCGTGAGGAACCCTTCCGCACGGGCACTCGCCAGCCCGATCCGCGGGATGTCGCGGGACTTGGCGAAGAGCAGGAAGCGCGGTTCCCAGACCGGGCGGTACTTGGCGTTGGCCCGGTACAGGGACTCGATCTGCCACCAGCGGGAGAAGAAGGTGAGGATGGAGCGCCACAGGCGCAGCACGGGGCCGGCGCCGAGGCGGGTGCCGCGTTCGAACACCGAGCGGAACATGGCGAAGTTCAGCGAGACCCGCTGCACTCCCAACTCCTTGGCCTGGAGCAGGAGTTCCACGACCATGTACTCCATCAGGCCGTTCTCGCTGTCGCGGTCGCGGCGCATCAGGTCCAGGGAGAGGCCGTGCTCGCCCCAGGGCACGAAGCTGAGCAGGGCGCGGGGTTCGTCGTTCGCGTCGCGGCACTCCAGCATCACGCAGCGGCCGTCCGCCTGGTCGCCGAGCCGGCCGAGGGCCATGGAGAAGCCGCGTTCGGTGGCGCCGTCGCGCCAGTCGTCGGCGCGCTGGACGAGGACGGCCATCTCCTCGGCGGGGATGTCCTCGTGGCGGCGGACCCGGACCGTGTAGCCGGCCCGCTTGACCCGGTTGTGGGCCTGGCGGACCACGCGCATCGCCCGGCCCTCCAGGGTGAAGTCGGCGATGTCGACGATGGCCTCGTCGCCGAGTTCCAGCGCGTCCAGGCCGTGGCGGCGGTAGATCGTGCCCGCCTCCTCGCTCGCGCCCATGACGGCGGGGATCCAGGCGTGGCGGCGGGCCTCGGTCAGCCAGGCGTCGATGGCGCCGGGCCAGGCCTCGGGGTCGCCGATCGGGTCGCCGGAGGCGAGGGAGACGGCGCCGACGACGCGGTAGGTGATGGCGGCCTTGCCGGTGGGGGAGAACATGACGGCCTTGTCGCGGCGCAGCGCGAAGTAGCCGAGGGAGTCGCGGGCACCGTGCTTGTCGAGCAGCGCGCGCAGCTTCTGCTCGTCCTCGTCGGTGAGCAGCTTCCGGCCGCGCGGGGAGCGGAAGCAGGCGTACAGGACCAGGCAGAAGGCGGCGGCCAGCAGGATGTTGAGGATGATGTCGACCCAGCGGGGCGCGTGCACGGAGTCGACCCGGTCGGCGAGCGGGCCGACGCTGACGCCGCGCAGCAGGCTGTAGGCCAGCTCTTCCAGCAGGGGGGCGTGGGTCAGCTTGTTGGTGGCGTGCACGAGCAGGGTGCCGAGACCGCCGGTCACCAGGACGCCGCCGGCGCCGACGGCCAGCGCCAGCTTGGGGTTGGAGGGGTCGCCGACGGCGTTGAACTCACGGCGGCCGATCAGCAGCGCGGCGACGAAGAGGCCGGTGAGGGCGGTGGAGACCCAGTTGAAGGCGTGGTCGCGGAACGGGTGCTGGGTGAGCGCGAGGACGTAGAGCACGAACAGGGGGCCCGCGAACAGCAGGTTGACGAGCCACGCGGCCCGCTTCCCGCGCCGCATCACCAGCGCCAGGAAGATCGCCGCCGCGGCCGAGGCCAGGCCCGCGGTGGCCAGGTACGGGGTGAAGAACTGGCCGGCGTGGTGCGTGTGCGCGTGGACGTGCCGGGCGGTGAAGAGCTTGCCGTCGTTGTGTTCCTGCACCTCTTTGCGGAACGGCAGCGACATGACCGCGATGATGTTGAAGACGGCGATCAGCCGCAGGTACCACACGGTGGCCGCGGCCGCTCTCGCCCGCAGCTTCGGGCCGGGCGTGGGCAACGGGAACTCGCGACGGCTGCCGCGCTGGTTCGGGACCTGCGCGTCGATCACGGTCGACTGCTGTGCGGGCATGGTGACTGGTCACCTTGAGGGGGAGGAGGGGACGGGGCAGACGCTGACCCTACAGTCCGTAAGGTAAGCGCCTGGTATCCGGAGCGTACCGGCATCCGCTCTTACCTGGAGCTCCTCGTGCGCGCGTTCCTGAGAACTCCCTGTGCTCGCCTTACCCGGATTTACTTACCCGGGCTCAGGGACTTACCTGCCCGCGCCGCGGCGGGAGGCCGTCAGATGCCAGGCCAGATTGCCCACCGCGGCGCCGGCCGCCACCGCGGCGACGATCACTCCGCCGGTCGCGAGGCCGTCGCTGAACAGATGGGGGCGCCGGTCGAGGCTGTGCAGGCCGAAGCCGCACAGCTCGTACACGCCCACGGCGGCGATGATCAGGCTGACGACCAGCAGGGTCACCGTCGGCGCGAGGCTGTGCGCGCAGACCTCCCCGCCGGCTTTCGTCTCGGTGTCCTGCATGGGTCCCCCGTTGAACAGACGTGGCCGCTGCCGGTTGGGAACCTACAATACGTAGGGTTTCCGGGTGGTGCCGCCGGGTCCGCAGATCTCCGGGGCGTTCGCGATTCTCACGTTATCCCTTGCCGCTATCCGTGAGTGGGGCTACTGTTCCTCACGGATGACATTCCTTCAAAACGTGAGGTGAGTAAGATGACCGTCGAGCCCTCCGCGTCCGGCGAGCGGATCCCCGTCCGTGTCCTCGGCGGTCCCACCGTCCTCATCGAGTACGGCGGCCTCCGCCTTCTCACCGACCCGACCTTCGACGACCCCGGCGACTACCCCTCGCCCACCGGCCGGACCCTGGTCAAGACCGCCCCGCCGCGCATGAGCGCCGCCGAGCTGGGTCCCGTGGACGTCGTCCTGCTCTCCCACGACCAGCACGCCGACAACCTCGACCACTCCGGCCGCGCCCTGCTCGCCGCCACCCCCCGCACCTTCACCACGCCGGCGGCGGCCGAGCGGCTCGGCGGCGCCACCGTGCCGCTCACCCCCTGGCAGTCCGCCGAGCTGCCCCGCCCCGACGGCGGTACGGTCACCGTGACCGCCACTCCCGCCCTGCACGGCCCCAAGGGCTCCGAGCCCCTCGTCGGCGAGGTCACCGGCTTTCTGCTGACCTCCGCCGACCTGCCCAGCGTGTACGTCAGCGGTGACAATGCCTCCCTGGAGCTGGTCCAGGAGATCGCCGACCGGCACGGCCCCGTCGACACGGCCGTCCTCTTCGCCGGCGCGCCCCGCCTGAAGGTCCTGGACGACGCCCTCCTCGTCCTCGACGGCGAGGGCGCGGCCACCGCCGCCGGCCTGCTCGGCGCCCGCCGGGTGGTGGCGGCCCACTGCGACAGCTGGGCGCACTTCACGGAGGGCCGCGCGGAGGTCGTGACGGCGTTCACGAAGGCGGGACTGGCGGACCGGCTCCAGCTGGACTGACGTACCGCCGGCGCGGGCTCCTCGGCGCCCCGGCCCGTCCGGCCGGGACCGGCTCCGGGTCCGTCCGGCCGGGACCGGCTCCGGGTCCGTCCGGCCGGGACCGGCTCCGGGGCCGGCGGCGCGTGGGTGGTCATCGCGTGACCACCCGCACGGCTCCCGTCCGCCCGGCCCGGCGGGCATGATGGACGAAAGGCCGCCACGACGGACGATCTTCGGGAGGCATGGATGGACGCCCCGTCCGAGCTGGGAGACTTCCTCAAGACCCGCCGGGCCGCCGTACGGCCCGAGGACGTCGGGCTCGCCACCGCGCCGAACCAGCGCCGGGTCGCCGGACTGCGTCGCGAGGAGCTGGCCCTGCTCGCCGGCGTCAGCGTCACCCACTACACCCGGCTCGAACAGGGCCGCGCGGCCGGTGTCTCGGACTCCGTGCTGGAGGCGATCGCCCGCACCCTGCGGCTCACCGCGGACGAGACCGCCCACCTCAAGGACCTGGCCCGCCCCGCCGCCGGGCGCCGCCCCGCCGCACCCCGTACGGAACAGGCGACCGCGTCCGCCCGCCAGCTGCTCGCCGCCATGACCGACGTACCGGCGCTGGTCCTGGACCGGTGCTCCGACGTGCTCGCCTGGAACCGGCTCGGACACGCGCTGCTCGCCGCCCATCTGCCGTGGGAGGCCCCGCAGACGCCCGAAGCCCGGCCCAACCTGATCCGCATGCTGTTCCTGGACGAGCGCTACCGGGACCTGTACGCCGACCGCACGGAGGAGGCTCTGCTCGCGGTCGCGTCCCTGCGGCTGGTCGCGGGCCGGCACCCCGAAGACCGCGCCCTGGCCGAGCTCGTCGGGGAACTCTCCATCCAGAGCGGCGAGTTCGGCGCACTGTGGGCCCGGCATCCGGTGCGCACCTGCACCTCGGGCGCCAAGACGCTGCGTCACCCAGCGGTCGGTACACTGGAGTTGAGCTTCGAGAACCTGTGCATCCCCGGCCCCTCCGGCCAGCGCCTCATCGCCTACACCGCCGAGCCCGGCTCCCCGTCCGACGCGGGCCTGCGGCTGCTGGCGAGTACGACGGGCCCGGCGGAGGCCCACCCGGTCACCGGGGAACCGGCAGGCGACCCGCGCTGAATCGTGGACAGCGAGCGAAGGCGTCGGCCGGGCCACTGCGGTACGCGGGCGCGGTGCCGGACGAACTCGAACTCGCCGGCACCGACCACCACTTCACGCTCGCCGAGGCGGACCGCTAAGCGGTCCTGGCGAAGTCGGCTGCGGTTCGGCAGCGCCCCGAAGGGGCGCGGGGAACTGCGCGACCAGCTACGACGGGCCCGCAGACGATCGACGGCCCATCGTGGCACTTCGCGCGGAGCGCTTAGTCGACGTTCACCGGCCCGTCGTCCGACGTGCCTCCCTTGTTGCCCGAGTGCAGCTGGAGCAGGCCCTTGTCGGTGTCGGCCTTGCCGTCCTGGCCGCCGTTCAGGTTCTGGCGGACCGAGTCGAGGATCGTCAGGCCCTGGGAGACCAGGCCGGCGGCGATCTCGCCGAGGCCGTCCGCGCCGTTCAGGACGTTGACGTTGGCACCGGCCAGACCGCCCGCGGCCTCCTTCACGATCTGCGGGAGCTGGTCGATGAGCATCCGGTCGAGCGCGACCCGGTCGTAGGAGGCCGCCGCCTCCGCCTGGATCTTCATGCGCTGGGCCTCGGCGGCGGCCAGGATCCGCACCCGCTCGGCCTCGGCCTGGGCGGGCTTGACCACCTCGGCCACCAGCTGCTGCTGGCGCAACTCGGCCTGCTTCTGGGCCAGTTCCGTCTGCGCCGCCAGCACCTCCTGCTGGGCGTGGGCCTGCGCCAGCGGACCGGCCTGGGCGGCCTGGGCCTGGGCGCGGTCGACCTCGGCCGAGTACTCGGCCTTGACGATGGCGGTCTGCCGGGCGTACTCCGCCTGCTTGCGGGCCGCCGCCTGCTCCGCCTCGACCGAGGCCTGGGTGGCCTGCGCCTGGGCGATCTGGGCCTGGCGCTGGATGGCCGCCTTGTGCGGGGCGGACATCGCGGCGATGTAACCGGTGTCGCCGTCGTCGATCGACTGGATCTGCAGCGAGTCCACGATCAGGCCGATCTTGGCCATCTCCACCTTCGAGGTGTCCAGCACCTCGGCGGCGAGCTTCTGCCGCTCGGTGACGATCTCCTCGACCGTCATCGAGCCGATGATGGCCCGCAGGTGGCCGGCGAAGATCCGGCCGGTGAGCACCGACATCTGCTCCTGGTCGGACAGGAAGCGCTGGCCGGCGTTGATGATGCTCTCCTGGTCGTTGCCGACCTTGAAGGCGATGACCGCGCGGACGTGCAACGAGATGCCCTGCTTGGTCACGCAGGTCTCGGTGACCTCGGCCTCACACATCGACAGTGTGAGGAACCGGACCTTCCGGAAGACCGGGAGCACGAACTTGCCGTGGCCCGTGACCACGCGGAACGGAGCGCCCCCCAGTCCCCGCCTGCCACCCGAGATCAGCATCGCCTCGTCGGGCGCGGGAACGCGGTATCCGAACATTCCTGTACTCCTCAGCTTGCGCCGGCGGTGTCTCCGCCGAGCGCGTCCAGTGGATCAACCCACTCGATGACCGCGACCTCGCGGCATCCCCGTGATTCGATCACGAGGACCGTCGCGCCCGCGGGCAGGGGATCCTCGGACCAGGCCAGGAACGTCTCGGAGCCGCCTCTGACCCGTACCAGGACCTCCCCGGGGCCGGCGGAGCCGCGCGTCCCGATGAGCACCTTGCCCGTACAGCCGACCACGGCCTCGTCCTGCGGCATCACCGGCCGTCCTCCTCGTCCTGACCTCAGGAATCCGACGATAGCCCCAGTCGGGCCAGGACCCAACGGGCAGGGCGGCGCGGCGTACCGGCGGGTACGGGGGAAGTGGTACGGCGGCCGGAGCGCGCCTCAGCGAGGGCCGCTGCCGAAGCGCAGCCGCCACGGTGTGAGCGCGGATTCGACCTGCACGGCCAGGCTCATCTTGGAGGCGCCCGTGACCCGCTCCGCGAACCGGATCGGCACCTCCAGAACGGTCAACCCCCGGGTGATCGTGCGGTAGTTCATCTCGACCTGGAAGGAGTAGCCGTTGCTGCGCACCGTCGGCAGGTCGATCGCCCGCAGTGTCCCGGCCCGCCAGGCCTTGAAACCGGCGGTGGCGTCCTTGACGCCGAGCCGCAGGATCGCGTCGACGTAGCGATTGGCCCAGACGGACAGGGCCTTGCGGTGCCACGGCCAGTCCGCGGCCGTGGAGCCGCCCGGGGCGTACCGGGAGCCGAGGACGACGGCGGCGTCCCGCGTCAGCAGTGTGTCGAGCATCGCCGGGATCGCCTCGACCGGGTGCGAGAGATCGGCGTCCATCTGGATCACCACGTCGGCGCCCTCGTCCAGCGCGCGGGTCATGCCGGCGAGGTAGGCGCGGCCGAGCCCGTCCTTCGCGGTGCGGTGCAGCACGCCGACGGTGCCCGGCGACGCGGCGGCGAGCCGGTCGGCGACCTCACCGGTGCCGTCGGGGGAGTTGTCGTCGACGACGAGCAACCGCAGGTCCGCCACCGGCAGTTCGGCGAGGAGGTGCGCCAGCACGGGCAGGTTCTCCCGCTCGTTGTAGGTCGGTACGACGACAACGACAGCCGGAGATACCGGGGTTGAGGCGGCTGTCATCGTCCCCGGCCCTTCTTCCGGCGCAGATCACGGCCGGCGCTCAGGGCGGTGGCGGCCAGGAGGCCCAGCGCCAGGGTCTCGGTGGCGGAGAGCGGGCCCGGGGGTGCGGCGAGGAGATTCCGGACGGCGGCGAGGGCGAGTCCCGTGCCGATGTACAGCAGGGCCGCGGACAGCCGGCGGGTCGACGGCAGGGCGGCCGTACGGGCGATCCGGGCGACCAGGACGCACAGGCGGACGGCGACGAAGCCGAGGGTGAGCCAGTAGGCGGCGACCATGGCGGCGGCCGTGAGGCCGGTGGGCCGGGCGGGTGTCCCGCTCCACGCCAGCAGGCACAGGTCCAGGAGCGCGGCCACCGGAGCCGCCAGGGTGCGGACCGCAGCCCCTGCCAGTCGGCGCAGTGCCGGGCCGCGCAGCGGGGGCAGGGGTGCGGCGAGGGCGAGGCCGAGCAGCAGCGGGGCGAGCCACAGGCCGCCGGCCGGGTGCCGGGGGCCGACGGCCAGGGCGTCGGACGGCTCGAAGGAGCGCAGCAGCAGCCCGGCGGCCGCGGTCAGCGCGAACAGGGCGACCGTCGTCACCCGGCGGGTCTGGCCGGCGAACGTCTCGGGCCAGTCGCCGGGGTGCAGCCACAGCCGGACGGCCCCCGCGACGGTGTCGGGCCAGGACCGGACACCCGACGCCGACACCTCGCTGCGGATGTCGGCGCCCCAGCGCTCGCGTACGGCCGGCGGATACAGGCCGGTCAGCAGCGTGGCCGCGCTCATGCCGGGCCGGCCCCGAGGGCGCGCAGACCGGCCGCGGAGATCCGGGCCATCTGCTGCAGTTCCACCCGCAGTTGCTCCCGCCCGGCATCGGTGATCCGCATGGTCCGATGCCGCGCCTCGGCCTCACCGGCCTCGTCCGCGGCCCGGACCAGCTCCCGTGCCTCCAGCCGGGCCAGCGCACCGTAGAGACTGCCGGGGCCGAGCCGATGCCCGGTCAGCTCCTCGATCGCGGTGTTGATGGCGTACCCGTGCCGCGGCCCGCCCGCGAGGACGGTGAGCACCAGCATCTGGGCGTCGTTGCTGTGCATGCGTCGTCTCCTTGCCTTCGGGACGACATGGTACGAGGCTCGATAGTACTTGTCACGTAGTACGGGGCACGTACTGTGGGTGCGTATGCGGGACGTGTTCTGCGGGACGTGTACTGCGGTGCTGTGGTGCCGCTGGCGCAACGCGGCCGGCGGCCCGCCCGGGGAAGATCCTCGGGCGGGCCGCCGGTGTGAGTCGCCGGTGTGGCGGTGGTGGGGCCGTCGGGCCTCAGCTGACGGCGTACGCGTTGTACACCGTCGTGGTCGAGCTGTCGCCGTGGGTGTCGGTGACCGTCGAGCGCAGGCCGACGCGGCCGGAGGACGGGTTGTGGACGGCGATGGTCCACCTGCCGCCGGACAGCTTCGCGGCGGTGGCGTGCCAGGTCGTGCCGTTGTCCGTGGTGTACCAGGCCCGCACGGACTTCACACTGTCCGACAGCTGCTGGATCGTGCCGTCGCCCGTGCCGGTGCGCTGCATGCCCAGGGCGACGGTCGTGGTCGAACCGGGGGCCGCCTGGTTCCTGGAGTTCAGCGCGTAGGGCCAGAACCGGGTGATGTAGTCCCGGATCTGCTGGTTCTTGCCGGGGTCCGCGTAGAAGGTCAGGCTCAGGCTGGCCGTGGTCGACAGCGAACCGGACGGCAGGCTGCGCCGACCGTTTTCGTACAGCGTGTACCAGCCCGCACCGGGGAGCACCGGCTGCCCGTCGATCTCCTGCCCGCGGCCGTACGATTGCGAGTAGAGCGTCTTGCCCGCGTGGGTCAGCCGCACGCTGCCGCTCGCCAGTGTCCCGCCGGCGGACAGGGCCGGGTCGGCGAACATGTTGATGGACCCGAGATACAGCTGCTTGTACCAGGTGTAGGGCAGCCGCCCGCCGGGTCCCCAGACCGCGTGACCGAGGGTCAGCGAGGTCGTCGTGCCCGCCGCGTAGCTGTGGAACCCGTCGAAGATGAAGTCGTTGGCATCCTGGCCCACCTGCCACTGCCCGGCCGGGAGGTGGGCGGTGAAGGAGTTGGGCAGCTCACGCTGGAACTGGAGCGAGTTCGTGGACATCGAGCAGCTGTCGGTGCTCGTCGTCGCCTGGTAGTCGAACATGAATCGCGCCTGTCCGCTGTCAGGGCCCGAACGGGCGGACACCTTGAGGGCGGCCAGCCCGGACTGCTTGAGCGTCGCAGACACTCCGGACGGCACACCGCCCGTGTGCGTCGCGGACGCCACCCAGAAGTCCCCGCCGGTCGCCGACCGCGGCTGGTACGTGGTGCCGTAGGACAGCTCGTACGCCTTGCTGCTCGACGGGATGACGTACATCTCGCCCGCCGGCGCCGACGTGCCCATGTTGGCGGGCCCGTTGTCGGAGGCGCAGACGTACGCGCTGACCGTCTGGTCGTATCCGCTGCCCGGGTTCGGGCTGAGCGAGACCTTGACCGCGCGGCCCTGCCGGGCGTCGAACGTGGTCTTCGTGGTCCCGGAGACGGTCACATTGTGCCCGCCGACCGTGGCGCCCTCGTCCTGGGCGTCGCGGATGGACGTGACGAGCTCGTAGCTGCCGGCGGGCAGTGACGTCGCCTTGTTGCTGTCGATGAAGCGGAAGTCGTTCGTCTTCGTGTTGTAGACCGCCACCTGGGCGTACACCGGCTTGCCGGCCCGGTCCAACGTCGTGACGGTGAGTGATCCGCCCGCGGCCGACGCCGTTGGAGCACCGGCCAGAAGAAGCGGCCCGAGCGCGATGACGACACTCGCTGCCGCTGTGGTTCGCCGCATCAAACCCCCCAATAGGTACGCGACAAAAGCGAGTCACCGTAGCGCACGGGCGACGCGTACACATCACCGGCCCCTCACGGGGCCTTCACCGGCAGCTCATCGACCCCTCACCGGCTCCCCACCGGCCCTTCAGGGCAGCAGCCGGCCCTCCGCCGCGGAGGCGGCCCAGGAGGCGAGGAGTCGCAGGGCGTCGTGCCCGGGTGTGCCGGGGGCGGCGCTGTAGGCGGTGAGGGTCAGGCCGGGCTGGGCGGGCAGTTCCATGGCGTCGAAGTCGAGGGTGAGGACGCCGACGGCCGGGTGATGGAAGGATTTGCGGCCGGTGTGGTGCAGGCGCACGTTGTGCTTGCCCCAGGTGATGCGGAACTCCTCGCTACGGGTGACGAGTTCGCCGATGAGTCCGGTCAGCTCGCTGTCGTGCGGGGCGCGGCCGGCCTCGGTGCGCAGCAGCGAGACGGTGGTGTTCACGGACTCCTCCCAGTCGGGGAAGAAGTCACGGCCGCGCGGATCGAGGAACTGGAAGCGGGCGATGTTGGCCGTCTTCGTGGTGCCGTCGGCGAAGAGGGGCGAGTACAGGGCGCGGCCGAGGTGATTGGTGGCCAGGATGTCCAGGCGGCCGTTGCGGATGAAGGCGGGGGAGTCGGTCATGGACCGCAGGACGCGCAGGACGCTGTCGGGCAGGGGGCCGCGGCGTCTGGCCCGGCGGGCGGGACGCTTGGCGGCGGCGCGCGCCAGGTCGAAGAGGTGGGCGCGTTCCGCTTCGTCGAGCTGGAGGGCGTTCGCCACGGCGTCGAGGACTTCCTCGGAGGCTCCGGCGAGGTGTCCGCGCTCCAGGCGGACGTAGTAGTCGATGCTGACGCCGGCGAGGAGGGCGACTTCTTCGCGGCGCAGGCCCGGCACGCGCCGGTTGCCGCCGTAGGCGGGCAGGCCGGCCTGCTGTGGTGTGATCTTGGCGCGTCGGGAGGCCAGGAACTCGCGGATGTCGCTCTCGGTGCTCACGATGTCGAGGCTAGGCCGGACGGCGTACGTATGGGGGGTTCTGTCAGTACCTGTAATGGCAGAACCTTCTCCAGCCCCTTGGCCTGCGGTTTCCTCTACGCAGAGCGTTACGGGCCGGTTCCCGGCACTCCCCCCCCGCACTTCACTGCCCCCGCACTTCTGAGAGAGACACCATGGAATTCGTCAAGCAGCAGGCCACCACCAAGGCTCCCGCGGACTGGTTCACCGGCGACGTCTGGTTCGACGTGATCTTCGCAGGCCAGGAGCCGTCCCGGATGCGTGCCAACATGGTCCGCTTCTCCCCCGGCGCCCGCACCAACTGGCACATCCACGCGCTGGGCCAGGCCCTGCACGTCGTCTCCGGCATCGCCCTGATCGGCACCCGCGACGGCACCGTGTTCGAAGCCCACCCCGGCGAGACCGTCGCCTGCCCTCCGAACGAGGAGCACTGGCACGGCGCCACCCCCGGCCGCTTCATGGAGCACATCGCCCTGTGGGAGGGCGACGAAACCACCTGGAACGAGCCGGTCACCGACGAGCAGTACAACCGCCCCCGCAGCCGCTGACCACACAGGACTTTCGATGACCACCCAGCCCCAGCAGATCGGCGGCGGACGCCGCATGCTCGGCGACTTCGCTCCGAAGCTCGCCGAGCTCACCGACGACGTCCTGTTCGAGGACGTATGGAATCGCACCGAACTGGCCGCCCGCGACCGCAGCCTGATCACCGTCGCCGTCCTCGTCGCCGGTGGTGACGCCGACCAGCTCCGCTTCCACCTCGGACGGGCGAAGGAGAACGGTGTCACCGAGACCGAGCTGATCGAGGCGATCACCCACCTCGCCTTCTACGCCGGCTGGCCCAAGGCCATGACGGCGATCACGACCGCGCAGCAGGTCTTCTCGGCCTGAGCACCTGAGGAGGTGGTGCGATCGTGAGGCGGATCCTGGTGACCGGTTCCGCGGACGGTCTTGGACGTGCCTCGGCGGATTCGCTGTTGTCCGCGGGACACGATGTGGTGGTGCACGCCCGGAACCGGAAGCGCGCGGCGGGCCTTGCCGCGCTGGTCGACCGTGGGGCGCACCTCGTGGTGGCCGACTTCACGGACCGTGACGCCGTACGGCGCGTCGCCGCCGAACTGAACGCCGCCCAACCGCTCGACGCGGTCATCCACAACGCCGGCGTGTGGAGCGGGCCGGCGGTCATGCCGGTCAACATCATCGCGCCGTACCTGCTCACGGCCCTGCTGCGCGACCCGCACCGGCTGGTGTACCTGAGCAGCAGCTCCCACTTCGGTGGGCGTCCCTCGCTCGCCGGGGTCGACTGGCGGGGCGACAGCGCGGGCTCGCACGCCGACAGCAAGCTGTTCGTCACGACCCTCGCCGCTGCGGTGGCCCGCCTGCGCCCCGGGGTGTTCAGCAACGCCGTGGATCCGGGCTGGGTGCCGACCAAGATGGGCGGCCCGGGCGCACCGGACGATCTCGAACTCGGCCATCGGACCCAGGAGTGGCTCGTCTCCAGCGACGACCCCGAGGCCCTGACGACCGGCGGGTACTGGTACCACCACCAGCGGCAGCAGCCGCACCGCGCCGTCCACGACGAGACGTTCCAGGACCGCCTCCTGCAGACGCTGGCCGAGGAGACGGGCACGGCTTTCTGATGCGATGTCCGGCTTGCAACGGATCCCCGGTGAGATCGTGCCCGCTGACTGTCGGACCACGTGACCGCCGTCCACGGTTGGGCGGCTCTGGATGCCGGTGTCGTTGCAGGCCATGTCGAGGCGGCCGAATGTCTCCACGGTCCGGTCGACCGCGGCGGCGACCTGCCGTTCGTCACTGATGTCGCAGGTGGGGTTCATCCGTGTGCTCCCCTCGGGCGGTGCGGTGGGGTGGGCCTTTCAGAAGGTGAGCACCAAGCGTCCCCGGAGGCCGCCCGCCTCCAGGAGCCGGTGTGCTTCGGCGGCGTGTTCGGCAGGCAGGGTGCGGGCGACCCGCGGGGTGAGCCTGCCGTCCTCGGCCAGCTGCCGGAGGCGGTCGAGCTTGGCCTGCTCGCGTGCGTACTGCGGCACGAACGTGTGCCGGGTCACGATGCCGCGGTCTTCGGGCACCTGGACGCCGCCGGCCGACGACGCCACCCGGCCGCCGTCGCGCACCGCGCGGACGGCGACCCCGGCGACGCCCGCGGTGTCGACGAGTCCGTCGACCCCCTCGGGCAGCTCCCCCCGCACCAGCTCCGGGAACGCGGTTCCGCGAGGCAGTACGACGTCGGCGCCCAGGGCCTTCACCAGGTGCTCGTCCTTCGGTGCCGCGTCGGCGATCACCCGGAAGCCGTCCGCCTTGGCCAGCTGGACGGCGTAGCCGCCGACCGCACCGGCCGCCCCGGTGACCGCCACGGTGGCACCCGTGGAGAGTTCGAGCAGGTCCAGTGCCATAAGGGCGGTCAGGCCGTTCATGGGCAGCGTGGCGGCTTCGACGCCGGTGGTGCCTGCCGGGACGCGGACCACCGACTCGGCGGGGACGACCAGGTGCTCCGCGTACGCTCCGCGCGTTCCGGAGACGACCGCGACGGCCATGACGTGATCGCCGACGCTGAGACCGGTGCCGGCTCCCTCACCGATCTGCTCGACCACACCGGCCGCGTCCATCCCCGGAACGTAGGGCGGCTCGGCGTCGGAGACGAAGGCGATTCCCCGGCGGACCAGCGTGTCGACCGGGTTGACCGCCGCCGCGTGCACCCGGATGCGGACCTCGCCCGGCCCGGCCTCGGGAAGCGGAAGGTCCAGGACACGGAGCACTTCGGGCCCGCCGAATTCCGTCAGTCCCACGGCTTTCATGGAAAGGCTCACTCCTGAGATGTCTGGCGCGGCCGGCTTTCGCCCGCGCCGCGATGGGTTCACTCCACCGTCACGACTCCGGACAGGCGGACCTCGTCGTTGCCGAGGGCGGCCTGCAGACGGGGCAGTACGGTGTCGTCGATCCGGCGTTGGTCACGGAGGCGGACGACGGTGGTGCGGTGGGGCCCCCGGCTTCGAGCGAAGCCGAGAGCTGGGGGAGGGCGGGCGGCAGCTTCGCCCAGCGCGCCGCTGCCGGCAGCAGGAGTCCTTGCGCCATCAGTGTCACGAGGATGACGCCCGAGGTGACGAAGACGATGAAGCCGCGGTCGGGGAACGGCTCGCCCGAGTCGAGTGTCTGCGGCCCCGAGAGCGCCGCCGCGAGGGAGACCGCGCCCCGGAACCCTGCCAGTCCGCTGACCACACGGGCCCGGTGACCGACCCGGAGCAGCCGCTGCCGGGGACGGCGGTCGAGCGGGCGGACCAGGTACGGATCTCCCGCAGGGAGGTGGTCAGGCTCTCCCAGTACAGCAGGACCGGCAGGAAGAGCAGCAGCACGACCTCCGGCGGCAGTTGGGCCTGCCGTACCGCCGGGACGAACCCCAGGATCACACCCGTCACGAGCAGGACGACGGGCGGGGCGATGCCGAAGCGCTGTCCGACGGCGTTGCCCACCAGCACCGCCACGCCCAGGACCACGACGAGTTCAAGACCGGGCATGCGGTACAAGCTTCAGAGTCGTGTTCCGCGACGCCACCATGGGGTCGACGTAACCGGCGCCGTAGCGGCCGTACTTGGTGCGGTAGGCGGCGTCGATACGGTCGTTGATGCCGGGGTCGGTGACCTCGGCGAAGGTGACGTCCTTGTCGACGCCGCCCGAGCGGATGTGGCCCGCGTGGCCGGCCCGGGCCGCGCGGTACCAGGAGCCGGCGCTGCCTCGGTAGGAGCGGACGTAGAGGTCGTCGCCGTCGCGGACGACCCAGATCGGCACCGGTTCACGCGGAGTCCCGTCGCGTCGCAGAGGCGCCATCTGCAGTTCGTCGGCGTGCTCGATCCGGGTCAGTTCGTCGTTCGTCCAGGTCGTCATCCGTTGTACGTCTCCTCCGAGGCGCGCCCACACGGGGCTTGGCGTGGCAGGGTCAGGGCTTCAGGAGGGTCTTGATGGCGCGACGCTCGTCCATGGCCCGGTAGCCCTCGGCGACCTGCTCCAGGGGCAGGGTGAGGTCGAAGACCTTGCCCGGGTTGATGCGGCCGTCGAGGACCCGGCCGATGAGGTCGGGCAGGTAGGCGCGCACCGGGGCCGGGCCGCCGCGCAGGCCGACGTGGGAGAAGAACAGCTCCTGGCCGTCGATCGCGACACCGTGCGGGACACCGACGAAGCCGACGTTGCCGCCGGGACGGGTGGAGTGCAGGGCCTGCTGCATGGCCTCGGGGGTGCCGACGCACTCCAGCACGCTGTCGGCGCCGACACCGTCGGTCAGTTCCTTGACGCGGGCGATGCCCTCGTCGCCGCGCGCGGTGACGATGTCGGTGGCGCCGAACTCCAGGGCGAGCTTCTGACGGTTCTCGTGCCGGCTCATCGCGATGATCCGCTCGGCGCCGAGTTCCTTGGCGGCGATCACACCGCACAGGCCGACCGCTCCGTCACCGACGACCACGGCCGTGGAGCCGGGCCTGACCTCGGCGGCCTTCGCGGCGTACCAGCCGGTTCCCATGACGTCGGAGAGCGTCAGCAGGCTGGGCAGGAGCTCATCGGCCGGGTGCTCGGCGGTGGCGACAAGTGTGCCCTGGGCGTTGGGGATGCGGACGTACTCGGCCTGGCAGGTGCCCATGAACTCGCGGTGCACACAGTTGGACGGGTAGCCCGCCAGGCAGTTCGGGCACGTGTTGTCGGAGGTGGCGAAGGAACCGATGACGAACTGGCCCGGCTTGACCGAGGTGACCTCGCTGCCGACCTCCTCGACGATGCCGACGTACTCGTGCCCCATCGGGTGCGGCTCGTCGACGGGCTCCAGACCGCGGTAGGCCCACAGGTCGGAACCGCACACGCAGGTGACGACGGTCCGGATGATCGCGTCCGTCGGCTTGATGATCTCCGGCTCGGGGACGTCCTCCACCCGGATGTCGCCGGGGGCGTGAATCACAGTTGCTCGCATCTCTCTGTTCCTGACCTGTTCTATCGGTGGGGGTGGGATATGGAATTTCCGGTGGAGGCGGCGCAGGGAATTCCGGGCAGCCGGCACACGCGACAGGGAATGCAGCCGGCACACGAGAGGGTGATATCGATGACGTACATTCAGTCGACCGGCTCCCGCTGCCCGTCTTCGCTTCGACTCTGTCACTGCTCGCAGGGTCCGTACAGAGGAGAATTCCATCCCAGGCAGGGACGTATCCAGGGACAAAATTGTCCTACCCTGTCGACTTGCCGACGGGGGCAGACTGGCCACCATGACCAGCAGTGCGCATCTCAGCGAGCTGGGTGAATTCCTCAAGGCCCGCCGGGCGGAGCTCAGCCCCCATGCGGTCGGTCTGCCCGACACCGGCGGACGCCGGCGGGTGGCCGGCCTGCGCCGGGAAGAGGTCGCCGCGCTCGCCGCCATCAGTACCGGCCACTACGCCCGCGTGGAGCGGGGCCACGTCTCTCCCTCGGCGTCCGTACTGTCGGCCCTCGTCAGGGTCCTGCGTCTGGGCGACGACCAGCGGGACCACCTGTTCGAGCTGGCCGGGCGGGACAACAGCCGGCCGCGGCGGCGGGCTCCGCAGAAGGCGGACCCGATGCTGCGCACGGTCCTGAACGAGCTCAGCCTGACCCCGGGCCTGATCCTGGGCCGGTACCTGGACATCCTGGCGTGGAACCCGATGGCCGCCGCCCTGTTCGGCACCGACTTCACGAAGGTCCCCGACACGCGGCGCAACTACATCCGGCAGCTCTTCACCGACCCGGCCATGAAGTCGCTGTACGCGGACTGGGAGAACTCCGCCCGCAACGCTGTGGCCGTGTTGCGCCTGCGGGCCGCCGCCCGTCCCGAGGACTCGGGGCTGATGGCCCTCGTGGGCGAGCTGTCGGTGCGGGACGACCAGTTCTGCCGGTGGTGGGGCGGCCGCCCTGCGGCACCTCGTACCGGTGGCGTCAAGGTGTTCGACCACCCGGTCGCCGGCGAGCTCACCCTCGACTGGGACGCCCTCACCTGCGGGGCCGACCCCGACCAGCAGCTGATCATCTGGATCGCCGAACCCGGCTCGCGTTCTCACGAAGGGCTGCGTTTCCTCTCCTCCTGGATCGCACAGTAAATAGGCATGAGATTCCGAGCATGCGCAAGGGATTGTCGACAACAGCCTGCCGCTCTGAATGCCCGCAGCCAGGGGCAAATCTTTCCTACCTTCGCACCGGAAATCCGTGCCACGCTTCAAGAGCACGATCCGCACCATCCTTTTCGAGGAGCAATACCCCCATGTCCTCCACTCCCCGCCCCACCGTCGCCGTCGCGTTCCATTCCGGCTACGGCCACACCGCTGTCATAGCCGAGGCCGTGGCCCGCGGTGCCGCGGCAGCCGGCGCCGATCTGGTGTCCGTCCCCGTGGACACGATCACCGACGAGCAGTGGGCGCAGCTGGACGCCGCCGACGCGATCATCTTCGGTGCCCCCACCTACATGGGCACCGCCTCCGCCGCCTTCCACACCTTCGCCGAGGCCAGCAGCAAGCGCTGGTACACCCAGACCTGGGCCGACAAGATCGCCGCCGGCTTCACCAACTCCGGTGCCAAGAACGGCGACAAGTCCTCCACCCTCGGCTACTTCTTCACCATGGCCGCCCAGCACGGCATGCACTGGGTCAGCCTCGGCATCCAGCCGGGCTGGGCATCGACGACCGGCAGCGAGAACGACATCAACCGCCTGGGCTACTTCGTCGGTGCCGGCGCCCAGACCCCGGTCGACGCCGGCCCGGACGCGGTCCACAAGTCGGACATCGCCACCGCCGAGAGCCTCGGCGCCCGCGTCGCGCGCCACACCGCCTTCTTCCTCGCCGGCCGCGCCGCCCTCGCGGCCTGAGGCAGCCGCCCGCGCGGCCTGAGACAAGCCCCCTTCCAGACTCTCAAGGAGCACTTCATGTCCGCATCCGACAACGTCGCCCTCGTCCGCCGGCTCTACGACTCCGGCATGGACCCGGCCGTAGCCGCCGAGGTCATCGCCCCCGACATCGTGTGGGACATCACCCCCGGCTTCCCCTACGGCGGCGTCTACAACGGCTGGGCGAGCGTCGGCAGCGACTTCTTCGGCCGGCTCGCGCCCGAGTTCGCCTCCTTCGGCGGGGTGGCCGAGGAGTTCTACGGCGCCGGCGGCCACGTGTTCGTCCGCGGCCACTACCACGCCGTGTCCAAGTCCGGTCAGGAGTCGGACGCGCGGTTCATCCACCTGTGGACGGTCCGCGACGGCAAGCTCACCCACTTGGTGCAGGCCGCCGACAGCCACGTCGTCCAGCAGGCCCTGATCGGCTGACCGCACTCACCCCCAGGGAGAAACCCATGGCGAAGATCCTCTTCCTCATCACCGCCGCCACCCACTGGACCCTGGCGGACGGGCACCGGCAGCCGGCCGGCTTCTGGGCCGAGGAGGCCATCGGCCCCTACGGCGTCTTCAAGGAGGCCGGCCACGAGATCGCCGCGGCCACTCCGGGCGGCGTCCCGCCGACCGCCGACGCGCTCAGCCTGACGCCGGAGTTCAACGGCGGCCCCGAGGGCGCCGAGCGGATGAAGACCGCCCTGCGCGAGGCGACCGAGCTGGCGCACCCGATGCGCATCGAGGACGTCGACATCGACGACTACGACGCCGTCTTCGTCCCCGGTGGCTGGGGCCCGATGGAGGACCTGTCCGACGACCCCGCGGCCGGCAAGCTGCTCAGCGACTGGCTCGCCTCCGGCAAGGTCGTGTCGCTGGTGTGCCACGGCCCGGCCGCGCTGCTGTCCACCGTGGACGCCGACGGCACGTCCCCGTTCGCCGGCTACCGCCTGACCGGGCTGTCCAACTCCGAGGAGATCCAGAACGGCCTCGCCGACCGGGCGAAGTGGCTGCTGCAGGACCGTCTCGTCTCGGACGTGGGCGCGGACTACCGCAAGGGCGAGGAGAACTTCGCCCCTCACACCGAGGTGGACCGCAACCTCATCACCGGCCAGAACCCCGCCTCGGCCGTCCCGCTCGCCCGGGAAGTCGTCAACGCGCTGAGCTGACCGAGGCCGGCTTCGAGGTGACGGGCCGTGCCAGGGAGGAATCTCTCCTCCTGACAACGCCGATGCCCGATGTCAGGCTGAGGGCATGAACCGTGATCCTCACCGCCACGACCTGGGGGAATTCCTCAAGGCGCGCCGCGCCGAGCTCAGCCCGGCCGCCGTCGGCCTGCCCGACGGCGGCCCGCGGCGCGTCGCGGGTCTGCGCCGTGAGGAGGTCGCCGTACTGGCGGCCATCAGCACCGACTACTACGTCCGCCTCGAACAGGGCCGTATCCAGCCGTCGCCGTCCGTGCTGGAGTCCCTGGCCCAGGTACTGCGCCTGGACGACGATCAGCGCGCGTACCTGTACGAACTCGCGGCCAAGGACGACTACCGCCCACCCCGCCGACGGCCGCGCCCCAAGGTCCAGCCGCAGTTGCAGCGCATGCTCGACGACATGGCGCACACCCCCGCGTTCGTGATCGGGCCGCGCACCGAGATCGTCGCCTGGAACGCCATGGGAGCCGCGCTGATCACCGACTTCGGGAAGATCCCCGAGAAGCAGCGGTATTACATCAGGCTGCTCATCACCGACCCCGCGATGCGCGAGCTGTACGCGGACTGGGAGGGCGTCACCCGGCTGTCCATCGCCCAGATGCGGATGCACAACGCGAACAACCCGGGAGACGCGCAGCTCGCCGCGCTGGTGGGCGAACTCTCGGTCCGGGACGACCAGTTCCGCCAGTGGTGGGCCGCCCACAACGTCGCCGTCAGGGACACCGGGACCAAGCACCTGCGCCACCCCGTCGTCGGGGACCTGTATCTCGACTGGAACGCCGTCACCTGGGCCGCCGACCCGAACCTGCAGATCATCGTCTGGACGGCCGAACCCGGCACCCCGTCCCACGACAGCCTGCGCCTCCTGGCGTCCTGGGCGGCGGACCCCAGCCACACGACCAGCAGCTCCGCCTGACCGGCCGACGGTATTCCCCTCAAAGGGGCCTTAAAGGGGGCCTCGAAGGGGCCTCGAAGGGGGGAGCCTGTTCTCCTACGCAGCCCGCACCTGGGAAAAGGCTCTCCCTTCTCCGCGTGTGGCCGCGCCTGGCACCCTCGATACGAAGCCAGCCGCGCACCCCGCCCCCTGCCGGCCGATCTCAGGTGAGGCAGCGAAACCCCTGAAGCGAGAGGTGCTCCTTCGACGGTCGGGCTCCTCCCGGCCGGTTCCTCAGCTCCGAGGCGTCCGACCTGCCTGCTCACATCAGATGCCTCGGGCTGCCGTCCCCGCCTCCTCCGCGACGGAGGCGGCCAGCACGGCCGACAGCAGGCCGGGAAACCGCTGTTCCACCTCGTCGGTGCGCAGCGTGTTCATCTTCGTCGTGCCGACGTAGTACTGCCGGATCACACCTGCGTCGCGCAGCACGTTGAAGTGGTGCGTGAGCGTCGAGAGCGACACCGGCGCGTCGAAGGTGCCGCAGCTCTTGTCCTCACCCGCCCGGGCCAGCTGCGACACCACCATGCGCCGCACCGGATCCACCAGAGCCTCCAGGACCTCCTGCAGCGAAACCTCCGACAGGTCGGGGTGCTCCACTGTCCGGGCGGCGGTGCGGGGGCGGGCCACGGTGACTCCTTGGGACGGCATCGATGCGGTCAGGCCATAGTACGACCGCCATCGAAACCGGGCTGGCCTCCAAGATCCATCGCGTCGGTGTGCCTGCCCTCAAGTACCTCACCGGGTCGGGTTGGGGCGGCGCGCGTCGAGCCTCGCCGGTGCAGGTGATCAGGGTGGGGCCGAGTCGGACGTTGTAGCTGTTGGGGTTGGCCTGGTCGGCGGCGAAGGGAGAGATGCGGAGGGGCCGTCATGAGCGGCTGCCGCGATCTCGGGGCCGGTGAAGGTCTTGCCCGCCGCCCACGGCACATCCGTGCCCCCAGCGAAACCAATGTGCCCTGGCCGCCTGACGGCCCCTCTCCGGCACTGAAAAGGGCGAGGCCCGAAGACCCCGCCCGATCCGCAAGAAACCTCACCTCACGGCCACACCAAGCAATAAGGCTGATGCCCCGCCTCATGCAACCGATGGCTGAAGTCCTGCCACTCGTGCAGCAACTGGTACACATTGAACGCATCCCGCGGACCCCCCCGGTCCGGGACCGTCGACCAGATGAAAGCCGCCGCGCCGACCGCTTCCTCGCCGATGCCGCGCAGGGGGTCGACGACGGTCATGGGGAGTTTGACGACCGCGTAGTCGGGGTGCAGGACGACCAGTTCGAGGGGTGGCACCTTGTGCAGGGGGACGCCCTCGATGCCGGTCAGGACCATCGCGGCCATCGTCTCCGGCTTGATCTTGGTGAACATGCCGTTCATGCCCAGCTCGTCGCCGCCGAGTTCCTCGGGACGCATCGAGATGGGAACGCGGGCCGCGGTCGCGCCGTCCGGCGCGCCGAAGTATTTGTACGTCACCCCCACCCGACCACCATTCCTGCTCCCCGCCCTGAGGCGGTCGGCCCGCCGGTCGTGCCGCTCGGGCTCGCCCGGTCCACCCTGTGTCCGATGTGCTTCGGTCGCTTCCTCCGCCTCGCGCCGGTGCCTTCCCCGCCGGGCACGTCGAGGACCCAGGTCATCAGTCCCCTCGCCCAGTCCGCCACCGCGATGCATATCTCCACCCGACTGCTTTTCTAGGACGCGTGGCCCCCGCCGCGCAACCCGATCATCGTGTCAGTGACCTCCCCCACGGCCGCCCGCCGAAACGTGCGGTGAAACACCAGTCCGCAGGATCTTCAACAGCTCATGACCACTACCACTACTACGTGCCCATGAGCTGTGTGTATCAGGTCTCAGTCTCGCAGATGCCCCGGGTCCGATCACGGTTCCGATCCGAGGCGGGCCACTCGCGGGGCGAGCCGCGGCCTACCCTGAGGAGGTCACCACGCAACCGGAGTCAGAGAAGCCGGAGAAGCCGCACGTCATGAGTGCCCTGAGCGAAACGCCCTATCCCTACGACGCGCCCGCCTCCCAGGCGCTCTTCGACCGCGCCTGCGCCGTCACGCCCGGCGGTGTGAACTCCCCGGTGCGCGCCTTCCGTGCCGTCGGCGGCACGCCCCGCTTCATGGCGTCGGGCAAGGGGGCCTACCTCACCGACGCCGACGGGCGTGAGTACGTCGACCTCGTGTGCTCCTGGGGGCCGATGATCCTCGGGCACTCGCACCCCGAGGTCCTCGCCGCCGTCCAGGAGGCCGTCGCGCGCGGTACGTCCTTCGGTACGCCCGGTGAGGGCGAGGTCGCGCTCGCCGAGGAGATCGTCGCCCGGGTCGAGCCCGTGGAGCAGGTCCGGCTGGTGAGCAGCGGGACCGAGGCGACCATGAGCGCCATCAGGCTCGCCCGCGGGTTCACCCGGCGGTCCAAGGTGATCAAGTTCGCCGGCTGTTATCACGGGCACGTGGACAGCCTTCTCGCTGCCGCCGGGTCCGGCGTCGCCACGTTCGCGCTGCCCGACACGCCCGGTGTCACCGGCGCCCAGGCCGGCGACACGATCGTGCTGCCGTACAACGATCTCGAAGCCGTGCAGGAGGCCTTCCACCGGCACCCCGGGGAGATCGCCTGCGTCATCACCGAGGCCTCGCCGGGGAACATGGGTGTCGTGCCGCCGGACCCCGGGTTCAACCAGGGGCTCCGGGACGCCTGCCACAAGAACGGCGCCCTCTACATCTCCGACGAGGTCATGACCGGCTTCCGGACCAGCCGGGCCGGGTGGTACGGGATCGACGGGGTCAAGCCCGACCTGATGACCTTCGGGAAGGTGATGGGAGGCGGATTCCCGGCCGCCGCCTTCGGGGGGCGCGCCGATGTGATGGCTCACCTCGCGCCTGCCGGGCCCGTGTACCAGGCGGGCACGCTGTCCGGTAACCCCGTCGCCACCGCCGCCGGTCTCGCCCAGCTGCGGCTGCTCGACGACGCGGCGTACGACAAGGTCAACGCCGTGTCCGCGCAGATCCAGGGTCTGGTCAGCGAGGCGCTGAGCAAGGAGGGCGTCGCGCACCGGGTGCAGAACGCCTCCAACATGTTCACCGTCTTCTTCACCGACCGTCAGGTGCGGACGTACGAGGACGCCAAGCGGCAGGAGGCCTTCCGCTTCACCGCGTTCTTCCACTCCCTCCTCGCGAACGGCGTCTACCTGCCGCCGTCCTGCTTCGAGTCCTGGTTCGTGTCCACGGCCCACGACGAGCGGGCCGTCCAGATCATCGCCGACGCCCTCCCGGCGGCGGCCCGAGCCGCTGCGGAGGCCACCGCGTGAGCACCCCCATCGACGGCAGCAAGGACGTCACCGTCGTCCACCTCATGCGGCACGGTGAGGTCGAGAACCCGACCGGGATCCTGTACGGGCGGCTGGCCGGGTACCACCTGTCCGAGCTGGGGCGGCAGATGGCCGACCGGGTCGCCGAGCATCTCGCGCCCCGCGACGTCACCTACGTCTGCGCCTCGCCGCTGGAGCGGGCCCAGGAGACGGCCACCCCGATCGCCAAGGCGCACGGGCTGGACCTGGACACCGACGAGCGGCTGATCGAGGCCGACAATGTCTTTCAAGGCAAGACGTTCGGGGTCGGGGACGGCGCGCTGCAGCGGCCCGGGAACTGGAAGCACCTCGTCAACCCGTTCCGGCCGTCCTGGGGCGAGCCGTACGTCGACCAGGTCGTGCGGATGATGGGCGCGCTGAACGCGGCCAAGGACAAGGCGCGCGGGCACGAGGCGGTGCTGGTCAGCCATCAGCTGCCGATCTGGATCGTCCGGTCCTATGTGGAGCGGCGCCGGCT
This sequence comes from Streptomyces camelliae, assembly GCF_027625935.1. Taxonomy (NCBI): domain Bacteria; kingdom Bacillati; phylum Actinomycetota; class Actinomycetes; order Kitasatosporales; family Streptomycetaceae; genus Streptomyces; species Streptomyces camelliae. The sequence continues at coordinate 3,952,130 of NZ_CP115300.1, read as the reverse complement.
GTGGCACGATCCGCGCAAGCGGCAGTGCACCCTCGCCTCCCTGACGACGTTCACCTACCTCGGCGACAAGATCGTGTCGGTCGGCTACAGCGAGCCCGCCATCGATCTGGTCCCGGCCCATCTGCGGGCCGGCGCCAAGCCGCAGAAGGGCAAGAACGCCGCTCAGGGCAAGGCCTTCGGGGCCTGACCATTTTCTGACGGTCCGTTTGACCGGGCTTGGATCGCTTTTGCCGTAACTATTGCGAAAAACATAAGAATTATCGGAACCTCCCCGATCGCTGTGCCCTCTCTGTGGGTGACCCACACCGAAGGCGCGACGAATCGGGGATCTTCCATGCGCACCGTCTCCCGGACCCTCTCCCGCCGGGGCATACTCGGCCTCGGCGCAGGCGCGGCGGCCGCCGCCACCCTTTCCGGCTGCGGGAGCAACACGTCATCCGACGGTGCCGGCGGCTCGGGCGGTTCCGACGGCGGCAAGTCCGGGCAGGGCGGCGACGCGAGCAGCGCGCCCCAGGGCAAGCTCATCGGCGACGGCTCCACGTCGTACACCGGCAAGCAGCCGCACCAGCCGGACGCTCCCCGGCCGCTGGAGGCGGGCGAGACCCCGCCGCAGTTCGTCGTCTTCTCCTGGGACGGTGCCGGCGAGGTCGGCAACGGCCTCTTCCCGCGCTTCCTGGACCTGGCCAAGGAGCACGGCGCGTCCATGACCTTCTTCCTCTCGGGGCTGTACCTGCTGCCCGAGTCGAAGCGGCGCATGTACGAGCCGCCGAACAACAAGATCGGCGCCTCCGACATCGGCTACCTCAACGACGAGCACGTCAAGGCGACGCTGACCAACATCCGCCGGGCCTGGCTCGAAGGCCACGAGATCGGCACCCACTTCAACGGGCACTTCTGCGGCGACGCCCACACCTCGGTCAAGTGGTGGACGCCCGCGCAGTGGCACAGCGAGATCAAGCAGGCCAAGTCCTTCGTCAAGAACTGGAAGACCAACACCGGCTTCACCGACATGCCGGCCCTGCCGTTCGACTACGAGAAGGAACTCGTCGGCAGCCGCACGCCCTGCCTGCTCAACCAGGAGAACCTGCTGCCGACCGCCCGTGAGCTGGGCTGGCGCTACGACGCCTCCTCGCCGGGCGGGCTGCAGATGTGGCCGGTGAAGAAGCACGGGCTGTGGGACTTCCCGCTGCAGGCGATCCCCTTCCCCGGCAGGAAGTTCCAGGTCCTCTCGATGGACTACAACATGATGTTCAACCAGTCGGCGAACTCCACCAAGGCGCCGGCCTACAACTACCCGGCCTGGCGCGAGCAGGCGGCCGGGGCGTACATCGCCGGCTTCAAGCGGGCGTACTTCTCGAACCGGGCGCCGTTCTTCATCGGCAACCACTTCGAGCACTGGAACGGCGGCATCTACATGGACGCCGTCGAGCAGGCCTTCAAGCACATCGCGCAGGCGAAGGAGAAGGGCGCCGACGTCCGGCTGGTCTCCTTCCGGCAGTTCGCCGACTGGATCGACGTCCAGAAGCCCGAGGTGCTCGCCAAGCTGCGCACGCTGGCCCCCGGACAGGCGCCGACCGGCGGCTGGAAGACCTTCCTCGCCTGACCGCCGCAGCCATGCCCCCTGCGGTGTCCCCCTGCCGGAAATGTCCCGTGTAAATACGCCCTGAAATGCGGTTTTCCGCCCGGCAGGGGGGCGCGCGAGATCGCCGGAACGGCCATGCGAAACTTTTCACATGAGTACCCGTAGCCGCGCCGCCCTGCTCAGCGCCATGGCCGCTGTGGCGGCCCTGACCCTGTCCGCGTGCGGCAAGGGCGGCACCTCCGGCGGCGGTGGCAACACCAACTTCGTCACCGGCAACAACGGCATCGCCACCGCCCCCGTGGGCAAGCGCGACGCGGCCCCGGACCTGTCCGGCACGACCATCGACGGCAAGACCCTCGACGTCGCCTCCTTCAAGGGCCAGGTCGTCGTCGTCAACGTCTGGGGCTCGTGGTGCAGCCCGTGCCGGGAAGAGGCGAAGTACTTCGCCAAGGTCTCGCAGAGTTACGCGGGCAAGGGCGTGCAGTTCGTCGGGATCAACACCCGCGACACCAGCACCACCCCTGCGGTCAACTTCGAGAAGGAACACGGCATCACCTACCCGAGCCTGTACGACCCGACGGGCAAGCTGATGCTCCGCTTCAAGAAGGGCACCCTCAACCCGCAGCTGATCCCCTCCACGCTCGTCATCGACAGGCAGGGGAAGGTCGCCGCGCGGGCCCTGGAGGCGCTCGACGACACCGCGCTGCTGAAGATGCTCCAGCCCGTCCTGACGGAGAAGTGACGTGAGCGCCCTCGTGACGCTCGCGGCGACGGGCGAGAACCAGACCGTGCTCAACGGCGCCCTGCTGATCGCGCTGCCGGTCGCCCTGCTCGGCGGACTCGTCTCCTTCTTCTCGCCCTGCGTCCTGCCGCTGGTCCCCGGCTACCTCTCCTACGTCACCGGCGTCGCCGGCACCGACCTGGCGGAGGCCAGACGGGGCCGGATGGTCGGCGGGGCCGCGCTGTTCGTGCTCGGCTTCAGCGCCGTGTTCGTCTCCGGCGGCGCGCTCTTCGGCTTCTTCGGCTCCACCCTGCAGGAGTACCAGGGCACGCTGTCCAAGGTGCTCGGCGTGCTCATGATCGCCATGGGCGTCTTCTTCATGGGCCTGATGCCCTGGCTCACCCAGCGCGAGTTCCGCTTCCACAAGCGGCCGACCGCCGGCCTGATCGGCGCGCCCGTCCTCGGTGCCCTGTTCGGCATCGGCTGGACGCCCTGCATCGGCCCGACCCTCGCGTCCGTGAACCTCCTTTCCATGAACCAGTCGAGCGCCGGACGCGGCGCGGTGCTGATGATCGCCTACTGCGTCGGCCTCGGGGTGCCCTTCGTGCTCGCCGCGGTCGCCTTCCGCAAGGCGCTCGGCGCCTTCGGCTGGGTCAAGCGCCACTATGTGTGGGTGATGCGCATCGGCGGCACGATGATGATCGCGACCGGTGTGCTGCTGCTGACCGGCGCCTGGGACAGCCTGGTCCAGCAGATGCAGACCTGGTCCACCGGCTTCACTGTGGGGATCTGATCGATGACCAAGACCGCAACCGACACCGGCCAGGACCAGGAGGATCTCGGCGCGGCCGGCTCCCAGCTGTCCACCGCGCCCAAGGAGGAGATCTCCGTCGCGCCCGGCCTCGGCGTCATCGGCTGGGCCCGCTGGTTCTGGCGGCAGCTGACCTCCATGCGGGTCGCGCTGCTGCTGCTCCTGATGCTCTCGCTCGCCGCGATCCCCGGCTCGCTGATCCCGCAGTCCGGCGCCGACCTCAACAAGGTCGACGACTTCCGCAAGGCCCACACGACGCTCGCGCCGATTTACGACAAGCTCGGCCTGTTCCACGTCTACAGCTCGGTGTGGTTCTCCGCGATCTACATCCTGCTGTTCATCTCCCTCATCGGCTGCATCATCCCGCGCGCCTGGCAGTTCACCGGCCAGCTGCGCGGCCGCCCGCCGGGCGCGCCCAAGCGGCTGGACCGGCTGCCCGCCTACACCACCTGGCGCACCACCGAGGACCCTGAGAAGGTCCGCGAGGCCGCGCTCGCCCTGCTGAAGCGGAAGCGCTTCCGCGCCCATGCCGCCGGTGACGCCGTCGCCGCCGAGAAGGGCTATCTGCGCGAAGTGGGCAACCTGGTCTTCCACATCGCCCTGATCGTGCTGCTGATCGCCTTCGCGTGGGGCCAGCTGTACAAGTCGGACGGCACCAAGCTGGTCGTCGAGGGCGACGGCTTCGCCAACTCGATCCTCCAGTACGACGACTTCAAGTCCGGCAGCCTGTTCCGTGACGACGACCTCGTGCCGTTCAGCTTCGACCTCAAGAAGTTCACCGGCACCTACGAGATCAGCGGCCCCAACAAGGGCACGCCGCGCACCTTCCAGGCGACGCTCGGCTACAGCGAGGGCGCGTACGGCAAGGAGAAGTCGACCACCATCAAGGTCAACCAGCCGCTGCACATCGGCGACGCCAAGGTCTACCTGGTCAGCCACGGCTACGCGCCGGTCATCACGGTCCGCGACGGCAAGGGCAAGGTCGTCTACCACGACGCGGTGCCGCTGCTGCCGCTCGACGGCAACGTCAGCTCCAACGGCGTGATCAAGGTGATGGACGGCTACAAGAACGGGCAGGGCGTCTCGGAGCAGCTCGGCTTCCAGGCCTTCTTCGTGCCGACCTTCGACCCGAAGAGCGGCACGATGCTCTCGCAGTTCCCGGCGCTGCTGAACCCGCTGCTCGCCGTGAACGCCTACCACGGCGACCTCGGCGTCGACTCGGGCATCCCGCAGAGCGTGTACCAGCTCGACAAGACGCACATGAAGGAGTTCAAGGACAGCCAGGGCCAGCTGCTGAAGAAGCTCCTCCAGCCGGGCGACACCATGACGCTGCCGAACGGCGCGGGGTCCATCACCTTCGAGAAGGACATCAAGCAGTGGGCCGGCTTCGAGATCGTCCAGGAGCCCGGCAGCATCTGGGCGCTCGGCGGTGCCGTCGCCGCGATCTTCGGCCTGGCCGGGTCCCTGTTCATCCAGCGCCGCCGGGTGTGGGTGCGCGCGGTGCGCGGCGCCGACGGCGTGACGGTCGTCGAGATGGCCGGCCTCGGCCGCAGCGAGTCCGCCAAGGTGCCCGAGGAACTGGGCCACCTCGCCGGAACCCTCTACGACCAGGCGCCGGGCGCACCCGAGTCCGACGCCGACGACGACTCCACCGAATCTCCCGTCGTACCAGCCGTACCTGCCGAAGGGGCTGAGCAGTGACTCCCGCCGCCGCAACCGATCTCGCCGCCGCGACCAACGAACATCTGGCGAGCATGAGCAACACGCTCATCTACTCGTCCATGGCCGTCTACACGCTGGCCTTCTTCGCGTACATCGCCGAGTGGCTGTTCGGCAGCCGCAGCAAGGTGGCCCGTACGGCCGCCGCGCTCACGGCGGACACGCAGGCCGCCCAGGGCCCCGCGATCACCGTCAAGCAGGCCGGCGGGACCGCCGTACTGGAGCGGCCGAAGGTCGTCGTCCGTGCGGCGGCCGGTGCCCGGGACGTGCCGGACGGCCCCGGCGCGCACGGCGGTGACGTCCAGGGCGACCTCTACGGCCGGATCGCGGTCTCCCTCACGGTCCTCGCATTCGTCGTGGAGCTGGCGGGCGTGATCACCCGTGCGGCCTCCGTGCAGCGGGCGCCGTGGGGCAACATGTACGAGTTCAACATCACCTTCTCCACGGTCGCGGTCGCCGTGTACCTCGGGCTGCTGGCACTGAAGAAGAACGTCCGCTGGATGGGTCTGTTCCTGACCACCACGGTCCTGCTGGACCTCGGCCTCGCGGTCACGGTCCTCTACACGGCGAGCGACCAGCTGGTCCCGGCCCTGCACTCGTACTGGCTGTACATCCACGTCTCCACGGCCATCTTCTGCGGCGCGGTCTTCTACGTCGGTGCGGTCGCCACGATCCTGTACCTGTTCAAGGACTCGTACGAGACCAAGCTCCAGACCGGCGGCAAGCCCGGCGCCTTCGCGACCTCGGTCCTGGAGCGGCTGCCCGCCTCGGCGACCCTCGACAAGTTCGCCTACAAGGTCAACGCGGCGGTCTTCCCGCTGTGGACGTTCACGATCATCGCGGGCGCGATCTGGGCGGGCGACGCCTGGGGCCGCTACTGGAACTGGGACCCGAAGGAGACCTGGTCCTTCATCACCTGGGTCGCCTACGCCGGCTATCTGCACGCCCGCGCGACGGCCGGCTGGAAGGGCCGCAAGGCCGCCTACCTGGCGATGATCGCCTTCGGCTGCTTCCTGTTCAACTACTACGGCGTCAACATCTTCGTCACGGGCAAGCACTCCTACGCGGGCGTGTGACCGCCGGGTCGGTGACACTGGTGTCATGAGCGGTTCCATCGCACAGGGCACCAGTCAGACCCACGGGAACACGCACATACTCCACTTCCTGGTGCGGCTCCCGAAGCCCATGGAAGACGTCTGGCCGGCGGTGGCCACCCCTGAGGGACTCTCGGGGTGGTGCACCGCCGTCGAGTTTCTCCAGCCCCGCCTGGACGGGGCGGTCGCCCTGCGCGGGCTGGGTTCCGGGCGGGTGACCGCCTGGGACGTGGACCGGGTGGCCGAGTACAGCTTCGAGGGCGGCGGACGGATCCGGTTCCATCTGGAGCGGGACGGGGCGGCGGCGAGCGTGCTGCGCTTCACCCGGGAGTTCCAGGGCGAGGAGGAGTCCGAGGCCCAGTGGCGCAGTCGCTTCGAACAACTGATCGGAATGCTCGGCTCCGTCTAGGCCGGTGGCAGGCACTCCTTCGCCGGCGGCTTCCCCTCCGGCCAGGCGATCCGTACGAAGCGCGAGCCACCCTGCGGGGTGAGCTCCACGATCGGTACGGCCTTGTCGTACGGGTTGCCGTGCACGTCCAGGCAGATCCAGCCGCTCGCCCCGTCGACCCGCAGCGGGCCCTTGACCTGCGGCCACTGCAGGCCCACGTCCGCCAGCGCGGGCACGCTCCGGCCGTCCGGCACCGCCTCGCGGATGCCGTGCACGGCGAGGCGCAGGGTGTCGTAGCCGATGATCAGCTGGCCGTCGTCCAGGGCGGCCGGGCCGATCGGGCCCACCGGCGCCCGCGTGGCGGAGGTCAGCAAGGTGTGCAGCGTGGTGAAGTCGGCCGTCGAGCCGCCCGTCGCCGGAGGGTCCTTCACCCAGGCGTCCGGATGGGCGAGCGAGGTGTAGCGCACCGACAGGCTGTGCCGCAGGGCGTCGCGGTCCAGCGCCTTGTCATGGGTGAGATAGGACGCCTCGTCGCCGGTCAGCACCGTGAACTGCCGGTCCATGCAGCCGCGCTGGCCGAGCGCGTTGATGAACTGCCGCAGCTGGGTGTGCCGGCCCGCGAAGAGAATCGTGTCCGTCTGCCGGGAGGTGCCGCACAGCAGGGTCGTGATCTGCCGGAACGTGTTAGGGGTCGTGCCCTCCTGGCTGCGGTCGGCGGGCGGGGTGAACGGCTGCGCCCCGTACGGCGAGCCCTTGATCAGCGCCTGGAACGAGTTCTCCAGCGTCTGGGTGTACGGGTCGCCCGGCTTGTCGTACACCAGCAGCGCCCGGCCCGCGCTCACCTTCGCGAAGGAGGCCAGCGCATGGGCCTCGTCGGTGTTGGTCGGCGCCACCCGGGCGAGGCCGGGGTAGGGATCCTTGCCGTTCTGCCCGTTGGCGAGGTCGTCGGCGGTGATGGAGGAGCCGATCACCGGGATGCCCCGCTGGGTCAGCCGCGCCACGGCCGCCTTGTTGGAATCGGTGCTCTGCCCGATGCCCGCGACCGCCCGCAACTGGTCCGCGCTCTTCGTCATCGCGGTCAGCCGGTCCACGGTGTCCTGCCAGCGGTCGCCGCTGGTCCCCGGGTTGGCGAGCACCAGCCGGATCTGCGGGGTCTGCCCGTTGGCGTCGTGATTGGCCTGGTACTGCGCCAGATAGGCGCCCTGCAGCTGATGCTGGATGTCGTTCACGCTCGTCGCGGAGGTCGAGGTGTACGGCAGCATCATCGCCACGGTCACATAACTGCCGGACTTCAGGCCGCTGTTCTCCCGCCAGATCGCCTGGACGACGTTCCGCAGCGCGGGCTGCCCGAAGTCGTACGGCCCCGTCGCCACCCCCACGCACTCGTCGCTGCCCTCCGGCCGGGACACCCCGGGCGCGCAGGAGCGGTCCTCGTGGGTGAGGGCGCGGACGCCGAACACCGCACCGGTCACCAGCGCCGCCGCGACCAGCAGGGCCAGATAGCGGCGCAGCGGGATCTCCCACACGCTCTCCCGCAACCAGCTCCCCACGCGTGCCATCACGCCTCCCCGCCGTCGTCGTCCGGCCCGTCCGCCGGGTCCTCCGGGCCGGTCATGGGCCGCCCGGCGAGCGCCGCCGCCGACCAGTCCCGCGAGGCCCGCCACAGCAGCGCGCCCGCCGCCGGCCGCAGATTGGACAGCTGCTCCAGCTCGAACCGCAGCCGGTCGGCGACCTGCGGATCGGGCAGCACCAGCGGATCCGCCAGCTGCCACACCGCGTGCAGCAACCGCCGTATCCGCAGGTGCAGTACGGCGTCCACACCCTCCGGCACCGCCTGCCCGGCGTCCGTGCGGCCGAGCGCCACCGCGGTCCGCCCGTCGCCGCGGCCGGTGAAGTCACGGCCCTCGGCGTCGTGCGCGTGGAAGTAGGGCGCGGAGGCGACGAAGCGCAGGGTGCGCAGCCAGGCGCCGGTGTCCGCCGTGGCGAAGGTGTCGCGCAGCTCGGCGACCGCGGACTCCGTGACGCCGAGGGCGAGTTCGTGGTGCAGCCGGTAGCGGGCGTGCTCCGGCCCGGTGTAGCGGGCGGCCAGCGTCTCGTGCGCGGTACGCCAGCTCGCGTGGGCGGCCCCTTCCGTGTCCAGCAGATGCAGCCGGAGCAGCAGCAGGGTCCGTACGAACCGGTCCCCGACGAACCGGCCCGGCACCTGAGGCACGCCCTCCGCGGCGAGCAGGGTCTGCAACTCCCGTACGCTCGCCGGGCCGAAGGTGTCCGGCAGCAGCGCGGACGCCAGCGCGCACGCCGAGTCGTGGTCGTGGGCGGCGGCCAGCACGGTCAGCTCCGTCAGCCGCTCGGGCGGCACCAGCCGGTCCAGCAGCGCCTCGTAGGCGGGCGCGGCGGGCTGGTCCTCGGCGGGCCGCACCGGCGCGGTGAGCAGCTCGCCCAGCGAGGACGCCCCGGGCAGGTTCTGCGCGGCCGACTCGGCGAGCAGCACGATGCCCAGCGGGTTCCCGCCGGTCAACCTGTGCACGGCGTGCGGGAGATGGGGCGGCACCGGCACGTTCTCGCAGACCGAGCCGACCAGGTGCAGAGTGTCGTCCGCGCTCAGCGGCGGCAGCGCGACCAGCAGGGCGTGCGAGGACCACGCCGCCGCGTCCGGCGTCCAGTCGGTGCGCCGGGCCACCTCCGCCAGCTCTCGCCGGGCCGCGCTGCGCAGCCCCTCGCCGCCCTCACCGCGCCGGGCCGCGACGAACGCCACCTGGTCGGCGATGCCGTCGGCCCGGTCGCGCAGCACGGCGGACACGAGCCCCGGACCGGGCGCCGACTGGGCGTTGTCGAGCAGCACCAGCGGGCGGCCGAGGCGCTGCATCCTCGACATCACCCCGGTGTACGCCTCCGTCAGGTCGGCCAGCAGCGCCCGCACCAGATACCGCTCGGCGTGCTCGCGGGCGGGGCCGCCCTCGTGGAAGTGCTGGGAGAGCAGGATCAGCCCGCGCTTCGCGTGCCCGCCCGCGTTCGGATACGTCCGGTACCACACGGACGCCTTCTGGTGCCGCCGGCCGGCGAACCCCTCGGCGATCGCCTCCAGGGTCGCCTCGATCGCGCCCGACACCAGCGGGCCGGTGCCGGTGGCCGCGGCGACCACCTTGGCCGCGACCTTTCCGGCCCAGCGGCCGGCGAACCCGCCGAAGCGCGAGCCGCTCTCGTTCAGCAGCAGGATCCGCTCCACCTCGCGGCGGATCCGCTCCGAGTCGGCCTCGCCCCAGCCGCCGGCGGCCACCGCGACCAGGCCCGACATCAGCCGCGGGAAGGTGATCCGGCCGGCGCCGGTCACCGGCTCCGCGAGCTGCTCGGCGATCACCAGCAGCGCCTGCGCGAGCGGCGACCAGGACGCGGCGGGCCGCTCCGCGGGCGGCCGGGCGAACTGCTCCTGCGCGCAGTCGATCAACGCGACCGGGGTGTGCCCGGCGTAGGCCTCCCGGAACTCGCCGAGGACCGCGCTCTTGCCCAGCCCGCGCGCCCCGGTGAGCACCACGAACGGCGGCTCGCCGGGATGCTCCAGGGCGGTGGCGCGATGGTGATGGGGGCGCAGGCCGATGAGCCGCGGGGCCAGACCGGCCGGATCGGCATCGAACAGCGCCCCGCGCCCGTGCAACCGTCTGCCCACCCGATCGCCCCCCTCAAACGATCGCCCCCTCAACAGCAGTGTAGGAAGGGGTAGTTGCTTCGGGCCAGGGCCAGTGGTGTCCGTTGGGTTACGAAATCCGGCGATGTCTGTTCCGGGTCAGGAGAGGCCGGTCAGGACGCGGCGGTGAGACCGCTGTGCTGGACCGAGGCGATGTGATCACGCAGCCGCTCCACGTACAGCCGCAGGTTCTTCGCCGCGACGTCCGTGTCCGGATAGCGGCTCGCCAGCCACAGCCCCTCGTGCAGCCGGTTCACCCACACGCACACCTGGTCGCCGTACGACACCCGGATCAGCCCGTGCGCCCGCTGCTCGGCCCAGAGGCCGGCGCCCGGAATGGACCGGGTGTCGCAGTAGGAGACGATCGAGTACAGGTCCGGCGAGGTCGGCCGGAAGTCCGCGCCGAGCAGGCTCAGCACCCGGGCCAGCGGCATCCGGGACAGCGGCCGGCTCGCGCGCAGCTCGTCCCGCACCGCCCGCATGGCCTCCCGCAGGCCCGTCGTACCGTCGACCGGGACCTCGATCGGGGCGCCTCCGACGTACCAGCCGACCGAGTCGCTCCACCGCGACTTCACCCGGGTGTGGAACGGCACCACGGTCCGGTACACCGGCTGCCCGCCCAGCTCGTGCACGATCAGCGCGGTCGCGGCCAGCAGGCCGACCTGGCTGCCGCCGTAAGGCCTGCAGTACGCCTCGAACGCCGCCGCCCCGTCCGCGTCGGCCAGGGCCTCGCACAGCATCCGCTGGCGCGGCAGCGGCCCGCCCGGTGCCAGCCCGAGGTCCACGGGGAAGCCCGGCAGCATTCCGTCGCAGCGCCGGATGAAGTCACGCCAGCGCTCCACGATCGTGTGCCGGGCGTCGATGCCGTCCGCGTCCGCCCGCTCGATCTGGCAGAAGTCGACGTAACTGGCCACCGGTCCGGGCGAGTCGGGCGCGGCACCGGCCAGACCGGCGGCGTACAGCTCGTGCACCTCGGCGGGGACGCGGTGCAGGGAGTAGGCGTCGACGTTGCTGTGGTCGAAGGCCATGTACACGCTGACGCCGTCGTCCCGTACGACGGCGGTGTAGATGAGGTTGGGCCAGCGCAGCGCGTCCGCGACGGAGTCGAACCGCCCCTGGAGATGCCAGACGAGCTCGTCGGCGTCCGGGAAGTCACCGGCGTCCTCCCGGTGCAGGGACACATCGGCGGCGTCGAGGGTGAACCGGCGCAGCTCGTCCCCGGTGTCCCCGGCCCAGCGGAAGCCGCTGCGCAGCGTCTCGTGCCGGACCGTCCAGGCGCGCAGGGCCTCCTGGAGCACATCGAGGTCGACCGGGCCCGGCAGGTCGAAGGCGGTGCCGAGCCAGGTCGGCACGAACAGCCCGTCCTCCCGGACGCGCCGGGCGGTCCGGATGTGCGACTCCTGGATGTAGGCGGGGGGCCTGGAGTCCTCCGGGAGCGCCGTCGCCGCCGCCACGGTCGCCGGGCTCAGCGTCCACTCGACGAGCCGTCCCGGCCGGACCTCGCAGCGCTGGATGTCAGTGATTCGCACGCGTCTCCCATCACAGAAGGGGGCCCCTGGATGCGGGCCCCCCTCAAGGCAATGCCGGGGGACGGGGCGGGGACATGCGTGTCCGGTCCATTTCAGCGGAACGGGTGGCGGGACGAACGCGGGATTGATTAACCGACGGTGAGGCCGGGCGGTTCACTCACCGATGTCCTCCTGCCACAGTTCCGGGTTGTCCTGGGCGAAGGCGCGCATCAGCGCGACGCACTCGGGGTCCGCCAGGACCAGGATCTCGACGCCGTGTCCGGCGAGCCAGTCGTGGCCGCCGTGGAAGGTGGTGGCCTCGCCGATCACCACGCGGGAGATGCCGAACTGGCGGACCAGGCCGCTGCAGTACCAGCAGGGGGAGAGGGTGGTGACCATGGTCGTGCCGCGGTAGGTGCGTCGGCGGCCCGCCGCACGGAAGGCGGCCGTCTCGGCGTGCGCCGAGGGATCGCCGTCCTGGACCCGGCGGTTGTGGCCGCGGCCGAGGAGAGTGCCGTCGGGCCCGTAGAGCGCGGCCCCGATCGGGATCCCGCCCTCGGCCAGCCCGGCGCGGGCCTCCTCCACGGCGGTGGCGAGCCAGACCCGGGCCAGTCGTTCGTCCATGGCCCCACTGTGCGGGGCGGTGAGGCACGGGGGCAAGGCGCGTCCGCCTACGGTGAGTCCGCCTACGGTGAGTCCGGATGCGGTGGGTTCGGCTGTGGTGAGTCCGCCTACGGTGAGTCCGCCTACGGTGAGTCCGGATGCGGTGGGTTCGGCTGCGGTGGGTCCGCCTACGGTGAGTCCGCCTTCACCGCCCGCCAGATCCGCTCCGGCAGGAGCACCGCCGCCTGGTCGAGGTCCACGTCGTCCACGCCGGACAGCCACCGCCGGGCCACCCCGATCACCGGGCCCAGGATCAGCGCCTCCAGCAGCGGCGCCGGCAGCGGGGCGAGCTCGCCGGCGTCGACGTAACGTTCCGCCCACTGGGCCAGCGGGGACAGGCGGGCCTCCTGGGCGTCCCGCAGGCGCCGGCCGTCGGCCATGCCCTGGCGGTCGGCGTGGGAGGAGTGCAGGAGCAGGGCGGCGTCCCGGTGCTCCTGCGCGAAGTCCAGGTACGCGCGCACCAGGGCCCGGATGCCCGTGTGGGCGGTACGGGTGTTCTCCAGGGCTTTGACCAGTTCGCCCAGCAGCCGTTCCAGCCAGCGCATGACCAGCGCGTTCATCAGCCCGTCGATGCTGCCGAAGTGGTGGTAGAGGCTGCCCAGGCTCACCCCGCTCGCCTTCGTGACGGCACCCACCGTCAGCCCCTGGTCCCCCGCCTCCGCGTACACGCGCAGGGCGGCGTCCAGGAGGGTCTCCACGGTCGCTTCACCGCGTTGTTGTTTCCGGCTCATAGTGGAATGATTTTCTAGAACTCTATTTTAGAACAGCCTTCTGCTGCACCACACTGGTGCACATCCTCACATTCGGGAGCCGCCCATGTCGTCACCCCAGTCGCCTCAGCCGTCCCCGCCACCGAAGCAGGGTGTCGCCTGTCTGGGCGTGCTCGGGGTCGTCGCCCTGGTGGTGATCCTTCTGGTGGTGGTCAATCACAGCGGAGGTGGCGGAAGTTCGTCCGACGACGCCGGTGCGTCACCGTCGGTCTCGTACTCGGGGACGTACGAGCCGCTCACGCCGAGCAGTGCCCCTTACACCAGCGACCCCTACGCCAGCAGTGATCCGTACGAGTCCTCCGACCCGTACAGCAGCCCGAGCCCGGAACCCAGCCCTTACACTTCCGGCACCTGCCTCAACGGCACCCTGCCGGACTCCACCACCGCGCAGTCCGTCAGCGGCGTGGAGGAGGTCTCCTGCTCCGCGTCCGACGCGCACTACGAGGTGATCGAGAGTATTCCGCTGACCTCGGACATGAGTCGCTGCAACGACAACCCCCGGACCCAGTACGCCTTTTCCTCGCGCTACACGATCAACGGGGCGACCGTCAACGAGTATGTGTACTGCCTGGTGGGCCTCGGGTCCTACGCGCGCTGAAACAGGGGGAACGATTTGAACGGGGAACACTGCGGAGTCGAGCCGCTCCAGGACGACGACCCGCGGCGGATCGGGCCGATCCCGCTGGTCGGACGCCTCGGCTCCGGCGGCATGGGGCGGGTCTATCTCGGTGTGCACCAGGGGCGGTACGCCGCCGTCAAGCAGGTCCTGCCGTCCGTCGTCGGCGAGGACAAGGACTTCGTCCGCCGCTTCGGACACGAACTGGACAACCTCTCCCGGCTGCCCGCCGGTGCCACCGCGCCGCTGCTCGCCGGCGACCGGGACGCCCTGCCGCCGTGGTTCGCCACCGCGTACGTACCCGGGCTGACCCTGCGCGAGGCCGTCGAGGCGCACGGCGGACCACTTCCGGCCGAGTCCCTCTGGCTGCTGCTGCACCGCGCGGCGACCGGGCTGGCGGCGGTGCACGCGCTGGACATGGTGCACCGGGACGTCAAGCCGTCCAACGTCATGCTGACCCTCGACGGTGTCACCCTCATCGACTTCGGCGTCGCCCGCGCCGCCGAGCAGTCCCAGCTGACCCGGACCGGCATGGTCGTCGGCACCCCCGCCTACATGTCACCCGAACAGGCCTCCGGCGCACGGCGGTTGACCGGCGCCGTCGACATCTTCGCGCTCGGGTCCGTGGTGGCGTACGCGGGGTCCGGCCGCCCGCCGTTCGGCGACGAGTCCGGGCACGGCGTGCTGTACCGGATCGTGCACGAGCAGCCCGACCTGGACGAACTGCGGGCATCCGACCGGGAATTGGCCGCGGTCGTCGCCTCCTGCCTGGACAAGGACCCCGAGGGCCGTCCGACCGCGGCGGAGCTGGCCGAGCTGACCGCCGCCCACGTTCCCACCGACTCCGGCTCCCCGCTCTGGCCCGCCGCCGTCACCGCACACCTCACGTCTCGGGCGGAGTTCGCGGCGGACGTGCCGGAGGCGGAGGCGGAGGCGGGGGCGGACGAGGGGGACGCTCCTGAGCCCACCAGCGCTGAAGAGGAGCCCGAGGTCGTGGTCCGGCCGGAGGCGCGGCAGCGGCCCGAGCGGGAGCGGCGGCGCAAGCGCGTGATCCTGGCCGTCGTACCGATCGTCGTCGGCGCCGCAGTGGCGACTGTCGCCTTCCAACTGGTCCCCTTCACCACCGACGCCCGTGGCAACGGCGCCGCGGGCACCCCGGGCGCCTCCGTCTCCGCCCCGGCCGATCCCGGCCCCGGCGCCTCCTCGGCGAGTCCCTCCGGATCGTCCACACCGAGCGGGAAGGGCTCGGCCTCCCCGGCGAGCGACAAGAAGAAGGACGACAAGGGCGGCAAGGACGACTCGAAGACGGGCCGGAACCAGCAGCAGACGGACGGCTCCACCGGAGGATCCGGCACCGGGAGCGGCGGGAGCGGCGGCGGCAGCGACTCCGGTTCCGGTTCCGGTTCCGGCAGCTCGGGAGGCTCCAGTACCTCCGGCGGCTCCGGCACCTCCGGCGGCTCCGGTACCTCCGGAGGATCCGGCGGCACGGGCAGCTCGTCCGGTGGAAGCGGAAGCACTGGATCCGGCTCCTTCCACCTGCAGAACGGCGAGAACGGCAAGTGCCTGACCCAGGTCTACGGCTCCACCGGCCTCGGCTCCTGCTCGGACTCCACCGCCCGCTGGACCTTCCGCAGCGCCGCCGGCGGCAGCGTCAAGGTCGTCAACGTCTCCACCGGCGCCTGCCTGAGCGCCAACGGCAACGGCCAGGCCGTCTTCGTCGGCGACTGCTCGCAGGGCGGCAGCAATCTGCGCTGGACGACGGGCTCCGGCAACCACCTGGCCACGGTCATGGACGGCGGCTGCCTCGACCTCGCCTTCGGCGGCGGGGTGAACGAGCAGACGTGCCAGTCGGGGGCGTCCTCGCAGAGCTGGGCGAGGACGTGATCCCCGACGCCGTGACGGCCGCTACCCGCTGATCATCCCGATGATCGCGCGCACCGCCTCGGCCACCGGCTGGCCGACCGTGCCGACGGTGTTCGCGATCCCGGCGATCGCCATCAGCGCGCCCCGCCGCGCTTGCGCCGGTACGGCGGCGTCGGGGGTGAGGGCGGGCAGGTGGTCGTCCAGCAGCTGGGCGTCGGGTGCGGTCACCTGCGTACGCAACTCGGTGATGAGCCGGTTCAGTTCGGCGAGGGCCGCGGCCAGGGCCGGGTCCTGCCCGGCGCCGGCGGCACCGTAGTTCCTGACGATGCCCTGGTTGCCCTGGCCGCCGTACATGTTGACGTTGTCGCCGTAGTAGTAGTTGCTCATGCGCCGATCCCCACGTTTCCGCTGCCGCCGTACATGTTGACGTTGTCGCCGAAGTAGTAGTTCCTGGGCGAGAAGTGCAGGCTCTCCACCAGCACCTTGAACTCGGTGTCCGGGTGATCGATGGCGTAGGAGATCTGGCCGACGAGCTGGTCCAGGTACTGCGGGTCCCGACTGGTCACCAGGGCGGTGGACGCGCCCGAGGTCTCGACCGCGAGGACGTAGTGGTTGGGGGCGAACAGCACCGAGCACAGGTCGACGATGAAGAAGATCTCGGCGGCGATGCCGACGAGCCAGATGAACCCGATGTAGCCGCCGCCGCTCTGCCCGCCGCTCAGTGCGAGGACGGGCAGGCCCGGCAGCATGACGACGAACCCGGTGATCAGCAACCCGGCCGTGTACCGCAGGAACCGCATCACGGCCTCTCTGCGCTTGGGACGCATGAGGAAGGTGTAGACGCGGGCGATGTTGTGCAGCGGATACACCGCCGCGCCGATCCACAGGATCCGCTTGGTGACCCGCAGCTCGACGCTGACGGGGGCCGGCTGCCGGGGCGGTGCGGGTACGTCCGGCATGTACGGCGCCTGGGCCGGTGCGGGGGGTGCGGTGGGCGGGGCAGCGGGCGGCGGGGCGGTCGGCGCGGCCGGTGGATCGTGCGCCGGGGGCCCCGGTGGCTGGCCGTTCTGCATGTGTCTTCGTCCCCCAGAGGTCAAATCGGTGGCTCGTAGCTCAGTGATGACCATTAACAACAGGTCGGTTCGGGGGTGGCAAGCCGTTATGAACAGCGAAGTGCGGTCCTGCCGAGTGAAATTGATGGGGAGTCATCTTCACATTCCTTTCGTCCGGCGTTGGCCGGGCGTTCCGCCGGGCATCGTCCGGTGCGCGGACGATCCTGTCCCGGCTGACGCAGGAGACACGGGTGGACACAGACAGAGCCGAGACCGGAAGACCGCGTTCGACCAGCGAGCCCCGGCTGCGGGTCGGGGCGCCCGCGGTCGCGCCCTCGCCGGGCTCCGCGGTGCGCCGCTGGATCCCGCGCGCCGTTGCCGCGGTCACCGCCCTGTGCGCGATCGTCGTCCTCGCCCAGGGCCATGTCGGCCTGCCCTTCACCCACATCGTCACGATCGAGGCGAAGATGGCCTCGAAGGCCGACTACTTCGAGGATCCCGAGGTCCAGCGGCTGCTCGTCCGGCACGGCTTCCGCGTGCACATCACCCGCATGGGCTCACGGGGGATCGCCGCGCAGAGCTACGACGGCTACGACGTCGTGTTCCCCTCCGGGCAGCCGGCGGCCGACCTGATCACCAGGAAGCGCGCGGCCGAGGGCCACCCGGCGACGACGTACCGCCCGTTCGTCAGCCCGATCGTGCTCGGCACCTACCGCGAGTACGCCGACACGCTCCAGGACGCCGGGATCGCGACCCCGTTACCGGGGGTGCCCGCCGGGGCGAAGCCGCTCTACTACTCGCTGAACATGCAGAAGTTCCTGCAGGCCACCGCCGACGGCCGCCGCTGGGACAGGCTCGGCATCGACCGGCACGGCATCCACAACGGCAACAAGGTGCTCGCCCAGACCTCCGACATCTGCGAGGCCAACTCCGCCGGCACCTATCTGGGCCTTGTCTCCTACGTGTGGAACCACGACAACATCCCGCAGAGTCCGGCCGAGGCGGCACAGTTCGCCGATCGGATAAGGCTCCTCCTCAACGACCAGGGCATGCCGTCCTCCGAGAAGAACGAGACCTATGTCTCCGCCGAGGGCAAGAGCATCGCGCCGATCGCGGTGATCTACGAGCACCAGTTCCTGGCCCACCAGATCGACACCCAGGCCGACACCGGGCACCTCGACGACGAGCGCGTGCTGCTCTACCCGTCCGTGCGGTTCGTCACCGAGCCGCAGCTCATCGCGCTGACCCCGGCCGGCGACCGGCTCGGCGACCTGATCAGCACGGACCCGGCGCTGCAGCAGCGGGCGATGGAGCTGGGCTTCCGGGTCCGGGACGCCGAGGGCGCCTCCGCCACCAGCGACGCGCTGACCCGGTTCCTCACCGACCACCACATCCAGGCGCCCGTCCTGTCGGACGACGACACCAAGGCGGTGCTGCCCCGGCTCGACCTGCTGGAGAAGATGATCGAGACCGTCGGCGACTGCGCCCCCGTGGACCGGTCGGCGACGTCCGGCGGGGAGGCGCCATGAGGGCCCGCGGGCTGCGGGCCGCCCTGTGCCTGGTCCTGCTCGCCGCGCTCGGCGGTCTCGTCTCCTGCTCCGGCGGGGGCGGCGGCCCGGACACCACCCTGCACGTCCTGGCCAGCGACGAACTCGCCGACATGGAGCCCCTGCTGGACCGGCTCCGGCAGGACACCGGGGTCCGCCTCGACATGGACTACCGGCCGACCAACGACGCCGGCGACACCCTGCTGACCGGCCGCCACTCCTACGACCTGGCCTGGCTCTCCTCCGACCGCTACTTCCGCCTGAAGGCCAAGCAGGCCGCCACCGGGAGCCACCCGGCCACCGTCGTGCAGAGCACGTCGACGATGCGTTCCCCGGTCGTCGTCGGCCTCACCCAGGACGTGGCCCGCACGCTGCGCGCCGAGGCGCCCGGCGGACGCCTGTCCTGGGCGGACCTCGCCGACGCCGCCGCCACCGGCACCGTACGCTTCGGCATGGCCGACCCCCGGCACAGCAACAGCGGGCTCGCCGCACTGGTCGGCGTCGCCACCGCCGCGGCCGGCACGGGCAGCGCACTGCGCACCGAGGACGTCAGCTGCGACCGGCTGCGCGGCTTCCGCTCCGGGCAGACCCTGACCGCCGAGAGCTCCCACGCCCTGCTGGACGACTTCGCGAGCCACCCGGGCCGTACCAACGCCCTGATCACCTACGAGTCCGAACTGCTCACCCTGAACGCCTCCGGCCGGCTGAAGCAGCCCCTGGAGATCGTCCACCCCGCCGACGGCATGGTGCTGTCCGACTATCCGCTGCTCCTGCTCGACCAGCGCCGCCGGGACGCCTACGACCGCGTGGTGACGTGGCTGACCGCCGCCGACCACCAGTGGGAGATCATGCGGCGCACGCTGCGCCGCCCGGTCAGCACCTCCGTCACCCGCGACCCCCGGCTCACCGCCCCCCTGGACAACGCCCTGTACTTCCCGGACGACCCGGCCGTCCTCGACCGGCTGCTCGCCGACTACGGCGACCCCCGGCGGCGCGTCGCCGACCAGGTGATCTTCCTGCTGGACTCCTCCGACTCCATGCGCGGCTCCCGTACGACCGCGCTGCGGGCCGCGTTCGCGGGGCTCAGCGGGGCGGACTCCTCCGCCACCGGCAAGTTCGTCCGCTTCTACCAGGGCGAGCGGCTGACCGTGATCCGCTTCGGCGGGCGCCCGCTGGACCAACGCACGGTCACCGTGCGCGGCGGCGCCGACCTCACGTCCCTCACGGACTTCGTCGCCGACGGCGGCTACGACGGCGCCACCGCCGTCTGGTCCGCCCTGGACCAGGGGTACGCCACCGCCGAGAAGGCCCTGCGCGACGACCCGGGACGGGCGGTGTCCATCGTGCTGATGACCGACGGCGAGAACAACGCGGGCATCGACCGCGCGACCTTCGTCAGCCGCTACCGGGCCCGGCCCGCCGACGTCCGCGCCGTGGCCACGTACCCCGTCCACTTCGGCGACTCCGACGCGGCCGAACTGCGCCAGGTCGCCTCGGTGACCGGCGGCCGCATGGTCGACGCCCGCGCACAGTCCCTGTCCACCGCGTTCAAGGAGATCCGTGGCTGTTCTTGACGGCACCTGGTGGAGCGCCTGGTGGGGCGCGATGGTCTGGTGGCTGGTGGCCTTCGCCGGCCTGCTCGTGCTGGGCGTGCTCGTCGTACGGCGGGCCCTCACGCGGCTCAGGAAGGCACCCGAGGATCCTCACTACCTTCCGCTGTACCTGGACAACGACGCGGTCCTGGACGTGTTCAAGCTGGGCAACTACCGGTCGGCGCTGCGCAGGGAGGTCGAGGTACGGAACGTGCGCAACACCGGGTGTCTGGCGTCGATCCCGCTGCTGTCGCTGATGTTCCAGCTCACCGGGGACAGAACCACCGAGATCGTCGCCAAGTACGTCGAGGAGAGCGAGCCGATCTCGGTGATCGGCCTGCTGCTGTCCGTCCTGCGGCGGGGGGACGGGCTCGTCCGGGTGCGGCTGCGGCGGGACGAGCCCGGCACGGTCACGCCGAACCGCGCCCTTCTCGGGAGCGGGAGCGGGGGCGGGGGCGCCGGGACCGGGGTCGCCGGTGAGGTGGTCCTCAGCGAGATCGGTGAGTTCGTCATGGTCACCGGCCGGTTCGAGGCCCAGGACTCGCTGGGCGACACGCTGGTGATGCGGGCCCCCTACGGCGACGGCGCGCACACCGCGCACCTGCGGGTCGTCCTGCGCGTCGACGGGCTGCGCTCCCCGGGGCGGCAGTTGCCGGAGGGCCAGTTCCAGGCCCACTGCCTGGGCAAGGTGACGACGTGGCGCCCCGACACCCGCGAGGTCGTGCTCCAGTACCCCGTGGCCGTCTTCCAGTGAACTCCGGTGCGGGTTCAGCCCTTCTCGGGGTCGTCCCTGTTCAATGACTTGAGGAACTCGGGGTTGTCGTCGGGGGCGACCCACTGTCCGGGTACGGCGCCGCCCGCCGGGGCCGGCTGCCGGACCTTGCCGGTGATCAGCCAGGCCACCGGTCCGACCAGCACCTCACCGAAGAGCAGGATGACGATCACCCACACCACCTTCGGCAGATGGCGCACGTCTGCCTCGGGGGTGTTCAGACAGTCCACGAAGGCGTAGATCCACAGCGCCAGGACCAGCAGGAACGGCAGATATCT
This sequence comes from Streptomyces camelliae, assembly GCF_027625935.1. Lineage (NCBI taxonomy): Bacteria > Bacillati > Actinomycetota > Actinomycetes > Kitasatosporales > Streptomycetaceae > Streptomyces > Streptomyces camelliae. The sequence continues at coordinate 3,931,472 of NZ_CP115300.1, read as the reverse complement.
GAGCATGCTCGTACGAACTCCCCACACGTGACCCGGTCCCGGTGACCGGGCCAGGGTAGCCGGTGACCGCGGGGGAGTGAACATGATCACTGCGGCGGCCGCGCCGGGGTCTTGACATACCGACAGACGCCGTGGCGCGGGTGGTTCACATGCTCAGTCTTCACCGGCCGCCTCGACCCCGGTGACACCGTCATGATCACTCGGGAGGGGATCGCGACTCTGGGCGGCAAGAACGACGCACAGCGGCGGCCGGCCCCCGGCCTCTTGTGAAGGAGCGCAGTACCTCATGGCCGCCGAAGAGTTCGATCCCCGCACCGACCGGGCTTTCCTGGCATGGGCGCGAGCGGTGTGCGACGAGCTGTGGCTCGGGCTCGGTGAGACGCGCGGTTCGAACGACTTTCTGGAATTCCTGGGGAAAATCTTCACGGACAACGGAGAACTGCCCGCCGAACACCTCGCTCCGCTGGTGCAGCGGCGGCGGATCGAGCTGGCGGAGCGTTATATGCGCCTTTTCATCGGGCAGGCGAGACGGGAGACCGGTCTCGCCGTCGCAGAGGCGCTCTGCTCCTCCCCGCCGGACGACCGTGAGCCGACCGGGCTGACGCAGGTGGGCGACAGCGTGATCCGCGCGATCCGCGAGCCGGACGTCGCCGTGGAGACCGCCGAGGCGGTGCAGGACTACGTCATGGCCCGCTACCGGACGGTGTGGCCCGTGTGCCCGGTCCACCGGATCGGGTTCCACCCCGTGTCCGCCGATGACGCACCGGCATGGGAGTGCTCGGCCGGCGAACACCGTGTGCCGATGCTCGACAGCAGGTGAGCGGCCGGGCCCCGGCCGGGCAGGGGTGGGCGCATGGACAAAGGGGTACGTCGGCGATACTTGGGCACATGGCTTACGACGATCTTCGCTCCCTGCTCCGGGCGCTGGAGCGCGAGGGAGACCTCAAGCGCATCAAGGCCGAGGTCGATCCCTACCTGGAAGTCGGGGAGATCGTCGACCGGGTGCAGAAGTCCGGCGGACCGGCCCTGCTCTTCGAGAACGTGAAGGGCTCGGCGATGCCCCTCGCGATGAACGTGTTCGGCACCGACCGCCGCCTGCTGAAGGCGCTGGGCCTGAAGTCGTACGGCGAGATCTCCGAGAAGATCGGCGGGCTGCTGCGGCCCGAGCTGCCGCACGGCTTCGTCGGGGTGCGCGAGGCCTTCGGGAAGCTCGGCGCGATGGCGCACGTCCCGCCGAAGAAGATCAAGGAGGCCCCGGTCCAGGAGGTCGTGCTGCGCGGGGACGAGGTCGACCTCGACCGGCTCCCGGCGCTGTTCACCTGGCCCAAGGACGGCGGCTCCTTCTTCAACCTGGGGCTCACCCACACCAAGGACCCGGAGACGGGCATCCGCAACCTCGGGCTGTACCGCCTCCAGCGCCACGACAAGCGCACCATCGGCATGCACTGGCAGATCCACAAGGACAGCCGGAACCACTACCAGGTGGCGGCGCGGAGGGGCGAGCGGCTGCCCGTCGCCATCGCCTTCGGGTGCCCGCCCGCCGTGACGTACGCCTCCACCGCCCCGCTCCCCGGTGACATCGACGAATACCTCTTCGCCGGGTTCATCGCGGGCAAGCGGATCGAGATGGTCGACTGCAAGACGGTCCCGCTCCAGGTGCCGGCGAACGCCGAGGTCGTGCTGGAGGGCTGGCTGGAGCCCGGCGAGATGCTGCCCGAGGGGCCCTTCGGCGACCACACCGGCTTCTACACCCCGCAGGAGCCGTTCCCGGCGCTGACGATCGACTGCGTGACGATGCGGAAGCGCCCGCTGCTCCAGTCGATCGTGGTGGGCCGGCCGCCGACGGAGGACGGCCCGCTGGGCCGGGCGACGGAGCGTTTCTTCCTGCCCCTCCTGAAGATCATCGTCCCGGACATCGTGGACTACCACCTGCCCGAGGCCGGCGGCTTCCACAACTGCGCGATCGTCTCGATCGACAAGAAGTACCCGAAGCACGCGCAGAAGGTGATGCACGCGATCTGGGGGGCGCACATGATGTCCCTCACCAAGCTGATCGTGATCGTGGACTCCGACTGCGACGTGCACGATCTGCACGAGGTCGCCTGGCGGGCCCTGGGCAACACCGACTACGCCCGTGACCTCACGGTCGTCGAAGGCCCCGTCGACCACCTCGACCATGCCTCCTACCAGCAGTTCTGGGGTGGCAAGGCGGGCATCGACGCCACGAAGAAGTGGCCGGAGGAGGGCTACACACGGGACGGAGGCTGGCCGGACATGGTCCTGTCCGACCCCGATACGGCGGCCCTGGTGGACCGCCGCTGGAAGGAATACGGATTGTGACCACCGCCGCTATCCAGCCGCCGGGACGTACGCGGGCCTTCCTGCGCCTGGTGATGATCGAGCACTCGATCTTCGCGCTGCCCTTCGCCTACATCGCCTCCCTGACCGCGATGTACCAGTGGGACAGGAACATCCACTGGGCCCGGCTGCTGCTGGTCACGATCTGCATGGTCGGCCTGCGCACGTTCGCGATGGCGGTCAACCGGATCATCGACCGCGAGATCGACGCCCGGAACCCGCGCACGGCCCACCGCGAGCTGGTGACCGGCGCGATGTCGGTCCGCCACGCCTGGACGGGCGCCCTGATCGCGCTGGTGATCTTCCTGGGCGCGGCGGCTCTCCTGAACCCCCTGTGCCTGGCGCTGGCCCCGGTCGCGGTGATCCCGATGGTGGTCTACCCGTACGGCAAACGCTTCACGAACTTCCCGCAGGCCATCCTGGGCCTCGCCCAGGCGATGGGCCCGGTGGGCGGCTGGCTGGCCATCTCCGGTTCCTGGTCCTGGGACGCGGTGATCCTCGGCCTGGCCGTGGGCATCTGGATCGGCGGTTTCGACCTGATCTACGCCTGCCAGGACGTCGAGACCGACCGCGAGATCGGCGTCATGTCGGTCCCGGCGCGCTTCGGCATCCCGGCCGCGATCTGGGGTGCGCGGGCCTGCCACGCGGTGACGACGGCCCTGTTCGTCTGGTACGGCGTGGCCACGCACGCCGGCGCCTTCTTCTGGCTGGGCCTGGTGATCGTCGCGGGCGCGTTCGGCTACGAGCACCGCATCGTCCGCCCGCACGACCTGTCCCGCCTCAACAGGGCGTTCTTCTCGGTCAACGGCTTCATCGGCATTGCCCTGTTCGTGTGTGCCCTGCTCGACCTCCTGGTGCGGGGTCTGTCCGTCTGACCCGCCCAGGGCCGTGTGCGCCGTCCGCATGCCCGGCCCGGCGAGCTCACCGGCGCCCCACCCGGCCTGAGGCATGCCCGACCCACCGGTACGCTCAAGGTGTGAACGCAGGAGAAACGCAGCGCGTGCCTTGGATCGTGGGGGTGTCCGGAGCTTCCGGGACGCCCTATGCGGCGGCGGTGCTGCGTGCGCTGCTGGGGGCGGGGGAGGCGGTGGACCTGGTGGTCAGCCGGGCCTCGCGGCTCACCCTGCTGGACGAGACGGGGATCTCGTTCCGGGACGCCCACTGGCAGGACGACCTGCGGGAATGGCTGGGCCGGGGGGCCGACGGCAAGCCCCACACCTTCGACGTGGACCTCGGTGGGGTGCGGTACTGGAGCGCGGGGGACCTCGCGGCCGGGCCGTCCTCGGGGTCGTACCCCGCGAAGGGCATGCTCATCGTGCCCGCCTCCACCGCCTGCGTGGCGGGTGTGGCGCTCGGGCTGTCCAAGGACCTCCTCCAGCGCACGGCGAGCGTCACCCTCAAGGAGCGCCGCACGCTGGTCGTGGCCGTACGGGAGGCTCCGCTGAACGGCCAGACGCTGCGTCACCTCGTCGCGCTGGACGACGCCGGCGCCACCGTCGTACCGGCCTCGCCCGCCTTCTACGCGGGCGCCACCCACATCCAGGACCTGGTGGACTTCGTCGCCGGGCGGGTGCTGGACGCGGCGGGCGTCGGGCACGGCCTGTACCGGCGGTGGCGGGGCGAGCTGGGCGGCGGCGCGGCAGCCGACTAGCGGTACCCATCTCTCATCAACTTCGGAACTCTGCACCGGAAGGCTTCGATCGCATGGACGCGGTGGACAGGCAGCTCATCCAGGCCCTGAGGGAGAACGGCCGGGCCTCGTACGCGGAGCTGGGGCGCCTCGTCGGCCTGTCGGGACCCAGCGTCACCGACCGCATCAACCGGCTGGAGGCGGCCGGTGTCATCACCGGCTACCGCGCCACGGTGAACGCGGCCTCGCTCGGCCTCGGTGTCACCGCGCTGATCGGCATCTCGCTGTCCGACGCAGCCGACCACGAGGACGTCGCCCAGCGGCTGCGGGACCTGCCGGAGATCGAGGACTGCTGGTTCATCGCCGGCGACGACTCCTACATGCTCAAGGTGCGGGCGGCCGACGTGGACGGCCTGGAGCGGATCATCCGCCGGCTCAGCGGGACCAAGGGCGTCTCGCGGACCCGTACCACCATCGTGCTGTCCACCAAGTGGGAGAACCGGGTCGGGGAACTTCCGGAAGAGGTCTAGGGATACCGTGGGGCGAGCTGTCGAGGAAAGGTGTGGGCATGGACGTCGGGCTCAAGCGCGAGCTGGAGGAGAAGGTCCGTTCCGGTGAGCGGCTGACCCGCGAGGACGGCATCGCGCTGTACGAGTCGGACGACCTGGCCTGGCTCGGCGGTCTCGCGCACGAGGTGCGGACCCGCAAGAACGGTGACGTCGTCCACTTCAACGTCAACCGGCACCTCAACATGACCAACGTGTGCACGGCCTCCTGCGCCTACTGCTCGTTCCAGCGCAAGCCGGGCGAGAAGGACGCGTACACGATGCGCATCGAGGAGGCCGTCAAGCTCGCCAAGGCGATGGAGTCGGAGAACCTCACCGAGCTGCACATCGTCAACGGCCTCCACCCGAACCTGCCGTGGCGGTACTACCCGCGCTCGCTGCGCGAGCTGAAGGCCGCCCTGCCGCACGTCTCGCTGAAGGCCTTCACGGCCACGGAGATCCACCACTTCGAGACGATCAGCGGGCTGTCGGCCTCCGAGATCCTGGACGAGCTGATCGACGCCGGTCTGGAGTCGCTGACCGGCGGCGGCGCGGAGATCTTCGACTGGGAGGTCCGGCAGCACATCGTGGACCACCGCACCCACTGGGAGGACTGGTCCCGGATCCACCGCCTGGCGCACGAGAAGGGTCTGAAGACCCCGTGCACCATGCTGTACGGCCACATCGAGGAGCCCCGGCACCGCGTCGACCACGTCCTGCGCCTGCGCGAGCTCCAGGACGAGACGAACGGCTTCCAGGTCTTCATCCCGCTGCGCTACCAGCACGACTTCGTGGACATGAAGGACGGGAAGGTACGCAACCGGCTTCAGGCCCGCACCCAGATGGCGACCGGCGCCGAGGCCCTGAAGACCTTCGCCGTCTCCCGGCTGCTCTTCGACAACGTCCCGCACGTGAAGGTCTTCTGGGTGATGCACGGCGTGCAGACCGCCCAGCTGGCGCTCCAGCACGGCGCGGACGACATGGACGGCTCGGTCGTCGAGTACAAGATCACGCATGACGCGGACAACTTCGGCACCCCGAACAAGCTGACCCGCGAGGATCTGCTGGAGCTGATCCGGGACGCCGGCTTCCGCCCGGTGGAGCGCAACACGCGCTACGAGATCATCCGCGAGTACGACGGCCCGGACCCGGCCCGCCGGGACTCCCCGCAGCCGATGCGGGTGTGACGCATGCCCCTCACCTTCACGCTCGACCCCGCCGTCACCCCCGGCCTGCGCGACGGCTTCCTCGACCTGTGGACGGACGTCTCCAACGCGGGCGGGGCCGTCGGTTTCGTGCCGCCGGTGACGCGCGAGGACATCCGCCCCGAGGTCGTCCGCTATCTCGCCCAGCTCGCCGAGGGTCGCACCCGGCTGCTCGCCGGACACGACGAGGAGGGGCGCCTCGCCGCGACCGCGTTCCTCACCCTCAACACGCACCGGCTGATGACGCACTGGCTGTGGCTGTACACGGTCATGGTCCACCCGCGGCACCAGGGCCAGGGGTACGGCCGTGACCTGCTCGCGGCCGCCGCCGACGCGGCCCGCACCATCGACGGCATCGAGGCGATCCGGCTGACCTGCCGGGGCGGCCTGGGCCTGGAGCGGTTCTACGCCTCCTGCGGCTACAAGGAGGTCGGCCGGGTGCCCGGCGCCATCCGGGTCGCGCCCGGTGACGACCGCGACGACATCACTCTGCTGCTGCCCCTCGCCTGACCCCCCTGCAAGATCGCCCTCCGGGCGTGTTTCACTGGACGCTGACCCTTTTGGAATCGGACGAGTGGATTGAGATGCTCCGCTACACGCTGATGCGCCTCGGCGTCTTCGCCGGCTGCCTCGTGGTCGTCTGGGGAGCCGTCTACTCCGGCATCTTCCCGCGCGGTTTCGGCGACTCCAACTTCCTGTGGGTGCTGCTGCTGTCCCTGATCCTGTCGGCGCCGATCAGCTGGGTGGTGCTGCGCAGGGAGCGGGAGCGGGCCTCGGTGCAGATCGTGACCAAGGTCGACCGGATGAAGGCCAACCTGGAGGCGAACCGCAGCCAGGAGGACCTCGCCGACGACAGCGCCCGCGCGCAGGGCGAGGCGGCGACCTCCAACTAGTCGTCCAACTAGTCTTGCCCTCATGGGTGGGGCGAGGACCAAGCGGATGCCGCGTGCGGTGCGGGAGCAGCAGATGCTCGACGCCGCCGTGCAGATCTTCGGCCGGCGTGGCTACATGGTCGCGTCGATGGACGAGATAGCCGAACTGGCGGGTGTCTCCAAGCCGTTGGTCTACCTGTATCTGAATTCCAAGGAAGACCTCTTCACCGCCTGCATCCGCCGGGAGGCCGCCGCGCTGACGGAAGCGGTGCGCGCCGGGGTCCGCCCGGACCTGCCCGCCGACCGCCGGCTGTGGGACGGCCTGCTCGCCTTCTTCGCCCACACCGCCGAGCATCCCGAGGCCTGGTCCGTCCTTCACCTCCACGCCCGCACCCACGGCGAGCCCTTCGCCGCCGAGGTCGCAGCGATGCGCGCGGAGATCGTCGCCTTCGTCACCCGCCTGGTGGCCATCGCCGCCCGTGAGGCGCACCAGGATCCCGACCTGCCGGAGGACGAGGTGGCGGGCCTGGCGGAGGCGCTGGTGGGGGCGGCGGAGTCCCTGGCCACGTGGGCCAACGCGACACCGGGGGTCACGGCCCGGCAGACGGCGGGGACGATGATGAACTTCGCGTGGGCGGGTCTGGGCAATTTGATGGCCGGTCAACGGTGGGTGCCTGAGCCGACCTGAGGGGTGTCCCTAGCTCACCTCCCCGACCAGGTGCAGTCGCCCTCCGTCCCCTCGCAGCTCGAAGCGACCGGACCCGTCCGCCCCGTAAGCCACCGTCCCCGGCAGCAACACCGGCGCCAGAAACCTCGCCCGTACCCGCTCCCCGGCAAAGCCGCCCGCGGCCAGACAGCGGGCCACCGTCCACATGCCGTGCGCGATGGCCCGGGGGAAGCCGAAGAGGCGGGCGGTGAGGGGGTGGAGGTGGATGGGGTTGCGGTCGCCGGAGGCCGCGCCGTACCGGCGTCCGATGTCCCCGGCGAGCCGCCACTCGGCGACGACGGGCAGCGGGGGAGACCCTTGGCGTTCCCGGCGCTCGGCGGGCCGCTCGGTGTGATGCCGGGCGAGATACGTACTGCGTGACTCCCACACGACGTCACCGCCCGCCGCCAGCTCGGTGACCACCGTGGCTTCGGTGCCGCGTCGGTGCGGGGCCAACCCCTCCACGTGTACGGCGAGTCGGTATTCGCCCGTCGCCGGTACGGCGGCATGCCGGACGATGTCGATCGAGGTGTGCACCAGGCCCAGCAGCGGCAGCGGGAAGGCGCGGGCGCTCATCAGCCGCATGGCCGGCGGGAAGCCGAGGACATGCGGGTAGGTCACGGGGAGACCGGTCTCGCCGGTGGGGAAACCGCAGATCCGCTCGTAGGCGGCCACGTGGGCCAGGTCGATACGGATCCCGGGCAGCACGAGCCGGGTGCGCGGGAAGTCCGCCTCGGGGGAGGGGCGTTTGAACGGCGAGCGCAGGGCGCCCGTTATGAGATACAGCAACTCGTCTGTCATGTCCTGCCCCCAAAACGCTTACTCGGGAGTAAGGTTACCGCTGGTAAGTCTAACGTGAGCGCCTGTCACAAAAACCCCGAGGTTGCACATCCCCGACCCCGGACCATCCCCGAACCCGCACAACCCCCTCACAGTGGGCCCGTACGATCACCTGCCTAACCAGCGGTAACTCCTTTCTGCCGAGGCCCACCGCAGGTGTCTGCACGCCAGAGGAGCCGCCCGTGTCCACTCCGTACCCGAATGCCCCCGCCTCCTCCCCGGCCCCCGTCATCGCCGTCGACTACGACGGCCGCCCGGTCCTCGTGGAACCCTGGATCCAGCGACTCGACGGCGCCGTACGGGAGGTGCACGTACCGCCGTTCAAGCTTCCGGTCACCCACGGCTCGCTCGCGGACCTGCCGTTCGAGAACGCCGAGTCGGCGCCCGGCCAGGTCGTGCTCAGCCGCCGTGTGCCGGACGGGCGTTGGGAGGACGTGACCGCCGCCGACTTCGCCGGGCAGGTGCTCGCGGTGGCCCAGGGACTGATCGCCGAGGGGCTGGTGCCGGGCGACCGGATCGCCGTCATGGCCCGGACCCGGTACGAGTGGACGGTGCTCGACTTCGCCGCCTGGGCGGCCGGTCTCGTCACCGTGCCCGTCTACCCGACCTCCTCCGTCTTCCAGACCCGCTGGATCCTGCACGACTCCGGCGCCCGCGCCCTCGTCACCGAGACCGCCGCCCAGGCCGCCGCCATCGGCCCCGAGCTGCCGCACCTGCCGGACCTGCGGCATCTGTGGGTGATGGACAAGGAGCACGTGACCCGGCTCGCGGAGGCCGGCGCGCAGGTGCCGGAGAGCGAGGTCGCGGTGCGGCGCGGCATGCTGGGGCCCGACACCCTCGCCACGCTCATCTACACCTCCGGCACCACCGGCCGCCCCAAGGGCTGCGCGCTCTCCCACGGCAACTTCTTCGCCGAGGTGGACAACGCCATCGAGCTCCTCTACCCGGTCTTCAAGGCGCAGGACGAGGACCCGTCGGTGCTGCTGTTCCTGCCGATGTCCCATGTGTTCGGGCGGATGGTGGCCATCGCGTGCATCCGGGCCCGGGTGCGGCTCGGGCACGCGCCGAGCCTCGCCGCCGAGGATCTGCTGCCGGACCTCGCCGCCTTCAAGCCGACCGCCCTGCTGACCATCCCGTACATGCTGGAGAAGGTCTACAACTCGGCCCGCGCGAAGGCGGAATCGGGCGGGCGGGTCACCGTCTTCGACCGGGCGGCGGCGGTCGCCGTGCGCTACGGCGAGGCGCTGGAGGCCCGGCAGACCGGCACCGGCGGCGGCCCGGGCCGCTCACTGAAGACGGCCCGCACCTTCTACGACCCGCTCGTCTACCGCAAGATCCGCTCCGCGATGGGGGGAAGGGTCCGCCACATCATCTGCGGCGGCTCCCCGCTCGGCCGGCGCCTCGCCGCGTTCTATGCCGGCGCCGGCATAGAGATCTTCGAGGGGTACGGCCTGACGGAGACCACCGCCGCCACGACCTGCACCCCGCCGCTCAAGCCCCGCCTGGGCACGGTCGGCTGGCCGATGCCCGGTACCCGCATCCGGATCGCGGCCGACGGCGAGATCCTCGTCGCCGGCGACCACGTCCTGCGCGGCTACTGGGATCCCGCGGCCGGCGGTGTCGTACCCGCGACCCGGGACGGCTGGCTGGCGACCGGCGACATCGGCGAGCTGGACGACGACGGCTACCTCACCATCACCGGCCGCAAGAAGGAGCTGCTGATCACGGCGGGCGGCAAGTCGGTGGCCCCGGCCCCGCTGGAGAACTGGCTGCGCCAGCACCCGCTGATCTCCCAGGTCATGCTGGTCGGCGACGGCCGCCCGTTCGTCTCCGCGCTGATCACCCTCGACCCCGACGGCATCACCCACTGGCGCCAGATGATCGGCAAGCACCCCGTCCCGCCGGAACTCCTCGTCGGCGACCCGGAGTTGGAGGCGGTCCTGCAGCGCGCGATCGACGAGGCCAACAAGATGGTCTCGCGCCCCGAGTCCATCCGCCGCTTCGCCGTCCTGCCCCGGGACTTCAGCGAGACGGAGGGGCATCTCACCCCCTCGATGAAGCTCCGCCGCGAACAGATCATGCAGGACTTCGCGCGCGAGGTGGAGGGGCTGTACGACACGGCCCGGTGAGAGCGCTCCGTGCGGCCTTTCCCGGTACGGGCCTTGCCGGTGGCGGCCTTGCCGGTGCGGGCCTTCCCGGTGCGGGCCTTCCCGGTGAGCGGTCGGCACCCGCTCCCCGGCCGGCTCACGCCTGACGTCCGGACGCCCGGTGTGATGCGGGGAGCGGGTTGCCGCCTGGGTCGGTCGCGGCCCGCTACCGATCCTCGTACCGGGCCTGAGGCTCAGTCAATCCTTGGGTTTCCTCGGCAAACCCCAGTGTTAGCTTGGGTCTTGTGACCCTCGAAGACCTGCGTGTGTTCGTGGCCGTGTGCCGGGCCGGCAGCCTCTCCTCCGTCGCCCGGGACCTGGGCCGCACCCAGTCCGCCGTCAGCCAGCACGTCAAACGCCTGGAGCGGGAGACGGGCGTGGCCCTGCTGGAGCGCCGGCCGCGCGGGGTCGTGCCGACGCAGGCCGGGCGGATCCTAGAGGCCGCGGCCGCCGAGGGCATCTCCGGGCTCGACCTCGCCGTACGGCAGCTGCGCGATCTGCTCGACGGGCACAGCGGGCACGTCCGCGTGGCCACCGGAGCCACCACCGTGCGGCACTTCATGTCCGACGCGGTCGTCGCCTTCCGCCGCCGGCACCCCCGGGTCAACCTGGAGTTCCGCACGGTCAGTTCGGGCCGCGGCACCTTCGACGCGCTCGCCGACGGCACCCTCGACCTGGCCTGGATCACCCTCGGCCCGCCGGTGCGGGGCATCGAGCAGCGGCCCGTGGTCGAGCTGCCATGGGTGCTCGCCGTCCCGGCCGGCGACCCGCTGGCCGCCCGGTCCCGGCTCGACCCCGCCGAGCTGGCCGACGTCCCGCTCATCCGGCTGCCGCCGAACTCCGCCTCCGCCGCCCATCTGGAGGCCGCCTGCGCCGAGTCGGGCGCCCGGTTCGCCTACGACGCCTCCGTCGCCGACTGGGACACCGCGCTGCTCCTCGCCGAACTGGGCGCGGGCCGGGCCGTCGTACCCGCCGTACCCGGACTGCCCGTGCCCGGCGAGGGGCCGCTGCGGCTGATACCGCTGCCGGGGCTGCGGCCCCTGCCGGTCGGCTGGGCGGTGCGCCGCTGGGACGCGCTCAGCCCGCCCGCCCGGGCCTTCGCGGACACGGTGCGCTTCCAAGGCGGCCTTCCAGGGCGACTTCCAGGCGGCTTCTAGGCGGTTTTCTGGGCGAACAGGAAGGCCTGTGGGACCTTCTCGTCGAGCCGCTCGTCGGGCTCGCGGACCGTGCGGGACAGCAGGGTGAAACCGGCGGCCGTGAGCAGCTCGGCCATCGTGTCCGGGCTGCGGCGGAGGAAGTCCAGCGTCACCGGGTGGCCGAAGGGACGCTCCAGGCGGCGGGGCTCCTCCCCGCACTGGAAGGCGAGCAGGAGCCGGCCGCCGGGCGCCAGGACCCGGCGGAACTCCGCGAAGAGCGCCGGGAGCCGGTCCGTGGGGGTGTGGATGGAGGAGTACCAGGACACGACACCGGCGAGCGTGCCGTCCGCCAGGTCGAGCTCCAGCATCGAGCCCTGCTCGAAGCGCAGCCCGGGGTTCTCGCGCCGGGCGACCGCCAGCATGGACGCGGACAGGTCGAGCCCGAAGACGTCGAGCCCGAGCGAGGCGAGCCGCGCGGTGACCCGCCCGGGCCCGCAGCCGAGGTCCGCCACCGCAGCGTTCGGCCCCACCAGCTCGGCGTACACCCCGAGCAGCGCGCGCTCCAGTGGCCGCTGGGTGTACTCCCCCTGGAAGTGGGCGGCGTAGTCGTCGGCGATGGCGTCGTAGAAGGTGCGGGTGGCGGTCAGGAAGTCCTGGGTGTCGGTCATGGGCAGGGACCGTAGCGCGGGGGACTGACAGTGCCCGGGAGAGCCGCGGTGCACAGGGGCTAGGCGACTCCCGCGAGGCGCAGCAGGGCCGCCGTGGCCGCCGCGCCCACGACCACCACCACGAACGGTGCCCTCTTCCACGCCAGCAGGCCGCCCACCAGCACCCCGGCTGGCCGGGCCCACCCCGCGAAGCCGCCGCCCTCGGTCAGCGCGCCCGTGGCCAGCAGGGCGACGAGCAGGACGACGGCCCCGGCCGAGGCCAGCTCCTGCACCCGGGCGGGTATCTCGACCCGCCCGTGCAGCACCGGCCCGACCAGCCGGAAGGCGTACGTCCCGACGGCGAGGGCCAGGATCACGACGACGGTGGCGTTCATACGGCGGCCTCCTCATGGGCCGGTCCGGCAGGTCCGGCGGGTCCGGCGGGTCCGGCAGGTCCTTCCGGACCGGCGGCCGGTTTCCGGTGCAGGACGAGTCCGGCCAGGGCGAGCAGCACCGGCACCCCGGCCGGTACGGCGGGCGTCACGGCCAGGGCGAGCGCGGCGCCGAGCAGGGCGCAGCGCCGTACCGCCGCGTCCGCGCGCAGGGTGGGCAGGACCAGGGCGATCAGGACGGCGGGGAAGGCGGCGTCCAGGCCGTAACGGGCGGTGTCGCCGAGTGCACCGCCGGCCAGTGCGCCCGCCAGCACGCCGGTGTTCCACACGGCGAACAGGCCGAGCCCGGAGATCCAGAACGCCCGCCGCTGCCGTACCGGATCGCTCTGGGCGAGGGCGAAGGCGACCGTCTCGTCGGTGACGAGGTGGGCGCCCAGGAAGCGGGCCGCGCGGCTGGTGCCGAGGATCTCCGCCACGGCGAGGCTGAACGCGGCGGTACGGGTGTTGAGGAGCAGCCCGGTGGCCGCCGCCGCGAGCGGGCCGCCCCCGGCGAGCAGTACGCCGACCGCGCTGAACTGGGCCGATCCCGCGTACACCACCACGGACATCAGTACCGGCACCCACAGCGGCAGCCCGCCGGCGACCGAGACCGCGCCGAAGGAGACGCCGACGATGCCGCTGGCCAGCCAGACCAGCGAGCTGTCGCGGAGCAGGGAGCGGTCCCCGGACCGGGCGGAGGGCGTCTGGGGTGTCGAGGGTGTTCGTTTTGGCGAACGCATGTTCTCTACAATGGACAGCAAGCGCCCTGTTCGTCAAGGCGAACGATCGTACCGATGGAGCGAACGAGATGTCCGAGCTGCCGGCCCGGCTTCCGATGGAGTGGATCGCCGCGTCCCTCAAGCGCGAGCGCGCCCGCGCCGGGCTGTCCCTGTCCGAGCTGGCCAAACGGGCCGGAATCGCCAAGTCCACGCTGTCCCAGCTGGAGGCGGCGGGCGGGAATCCGAGCATGGAGACGATCTGGGCGCTCGCGGTCGCGCTCGGGGTGCCGTTCAGCCTGCTCGTCGAGCCGCCCGCGCCCGGCGTGCAGGTGATCCGCGCCGGCGAGGGGCCCACGGTCCATTCCGAGCAGTCCAGCTATCTGGCCAGCCTGCTCTCCGCGAGCCCGCCGGGCGTCCGCCGGGACATCTACTACGTGTGGCTGGAGCCCGGAACCGTACGGGATTCCGATCCGCACATTCCGGGGACGACGGAACACATCGTCGTCAGTGAAGGGAAAGTGAAGGCCGGGCCACGCGGAGAAGGCGTGGAGCTGGGTCCGGGGGACTACATGTCGTATCGCGGAGATGTCCCGCACGCGTACGAGGCGCTCGCCGCCGGAACGAAGTTCGTCCTGATCATGCAGCACATGTGAGGCGGCGGCCGGGAAAAGGCAGGAGCCCCGTCGCCTTACGGCGTGGGGCTCCTTGGGTACTGCACTCAGGTTCTGCGATCAGGCAGTGATCAGACGGGGGTGACGTTCTCCGCCTGCGGACCCTTCGGGCCCTGCGTCACGTCGAAGGAGACCTGCTGGTTCTCCTCCAGGGAACGGAAGCCCTGGGCGTTGATCGCGGAGTAGTGAACGAAGACGTCGGGGCCGCCGCCCTCCTGGGCGATGAAGCCAAAGCCCTTTTCGGCGTTGAACCACTTAACGGTTCCGGTAGCCATAAGCCCTCCTTGGGCTCAAAAGGGTTGCCCTGCTCCAGAACCTGCACGTGCGAAACGGTGCTGCACAACTGCATTCGTCTGAAAACGACGAGAGCCCGCGGTCACATGCTCCGCAGGCTCTGTACTGCAAGGGAAACCAAACTGCAACTTGCGGCGAGCCTAGCACGCGGGCAGCCGAAAGCAATAGAGGTCAAGATCACTTCACCCGGATGTTTGAACGTCTGCTAGTCCGTTCGACGGCGGGGTCGGTCCGAGCACGGTACAGCACGGGGTCTAGTCTCGCGATGTGGACCATTCCCGCACCCGGCCGCGCGTCGGCCACATCCAGTTCCTGAACTGCCTGCCCCTCTACTGGGGGCTCGCGAGAACCGGCACGCTCCTCGACTTCGAGCTCACCAAGGACACCCCGGAGAAGCTCAGCGAGCGGCTCGTGCGCGGCGATCTCGACATCGGTCCCATCACCCTCGTCGAGTTCCTGCGCAACGCCGACGACCTCGTCGCCTTCCCCGACATCGCCGTGGGCTGCGACGGTCCCGTCATGTCCTGCGTGATCGTCTCGCAGGTCCCGCTGGACGAGCTGGACGGCCGCCGGGTCGCCCTCGGCTCCACCTCGCGCACGTCCGTGCGCCTGGCCCAGCTGCTGCTCGCCGAGCGCTACGGCGTTCAGCCCGACTACTACACCTGCCCGCCCGACCTCAGCCTGATGATGCAGGAGGCCGACGCGGCCGTCCTGATCGGGGACGCGGCCCTGCGGGCCAACCTGCTCGACGCCCCGCGCTACGGCCTGACCGTGCACGATCTGGGCGCGCTGTGGAAAGAGTGGACCGGGCTGCCGTTCGTCTTCGCGGTGTGGGCGGCGCGCCGGGACTACCTGGAGCGTGAGCCGGCGCTCACCCGTGAGGTGCACAGCGCCTTCCTCGACTCCCGCAACCTCTCCCTGGAAGAGGTCGACAAGGTCGCCGAACAGGCCGCCCGCTGGGAGTCCTTCGACGAGGCGACCCTGGCCCAGTACTTCACCACCCTCGACTTCAGCTTCGGCGCTCCGCAGCTGACGGCCGTCGCCGAGTTCGCCCGCCGGGTCGGTCCGACGACGGGTTTCCCGGCGGACGTGAAGGTGGATCTGCTGCAGCCGTGACGCGGGTCGGCACCGGGTTGCCGTCCGGGAGACGCCACCAGGCTGCTGTCCGGGCGGCGCCGGGTCGCTAACCTGCTCTCCAGGAGGCGTTGGGGGGAGCGTGCGCCATGCGGCAGCTGGAAGCCGACGAACCGGCCACCGTCGGGCCCTACCGGCTGCTCGGCCGGCTCGGTTCCGGTGGGATGGGCCGGGTCTACCTCGGCCGCAGCGCGGGCGGCCGGACGGTCGCCGTGAAGATCGTGCACCCGCACTTCGCGCTGGACGACGAGTTCCGCGCCCGCTTCCGGCGCGAGGTGGCGGCCGCCCGCCGGGTCGGCGGCGCCTGGACCGCGCCCGTCCTGGACGCCGACCCCGACGCCCCGGTGCCCTGGGTGGCCACCGCCTACGCGGCCGGCCCGTCCCTCGCCGCGGCCGTCACCGACACCGGCCCGCTGCCCGCGCACACCGTACGGGCCCTGGGCGCGGGCCTCGCCGAGGCGCTCACGGCCGTCCACGAACTGGGCCTGGTCCACCGGGACGTGAAGCCGTCCAACATCCTGCTGACCGTCGACGGCCCGTTGCTGATCGACTTCGGCATCGCCCGCGCCATGGACGGCACGGCGTCCCTGACCTCCACCGGTGCGTCGATCGGCTCCCCCGGCTACATGTCACCCGAGCAGATCCTCGGCAAGGGCATCACGGGCGCCGCCGACGTCTTCTCCCTCGGCGCGGTCCTCGCCCACGCGGCCACCGGCGAACCCCCCTTCCGCGGCGACACCTCGGCCGCGCTGCTCTACAAGGTCGTCCACGAGGAGCCCGAACTCGACTCCCTCGGCTCCGGGTTGCGGGAGGTGGTCGCCGCCTGCCTGGCCAAGGACCCGGCGGCCCGGCCCGCCCCCGCCGAGGTGAGCCGCCGGCTCGCCCCCGAAGGCGCCGCCCGCCTGATCGCCGGCGGCTGGCTGCCGGGCCCCCTGGTGGAACAGGTCAGCCGCAGCGCCGTACACCTGCTGAACCTGGACACGGGGGAGACGGTGCACTCGGGGCCGGTGGCTTTCGAGAGTGCTTCGGTGGACGCCGCCGTCGCTCCGAAGACCCCCGTCGTCCCGGGGACCGGGGCTTTCGGCCCTCCTCCCGTGATGCATCCCGGGGGGTCTCTCGGGGGCTCCTTCGGCGGCCCCTTGGGAGTGCCCGCCGATGTCCCCCCGCCGCCCGCAGTGCCGCCCGCCGTACCGCCCGCCGTGCCGACCGCAGTGCCGACCGCAGTGCCGGCCGGCGCGGCGCCGTCGCCCGATGCCACGGCCCCCGGAGTCTCGCGGCCCGGCCGGGTCTCCGTCAGCGTCGCGGCGAACTCCGTTCCGGGGGACGGCGGTCTGGGGCGGCGGCTGAGCTGCACGGTGGTGCTCGCCGTCGCCGGGGCGCTGGCCGTGGGAACCCTGACCATCGGCGTGCTGCGTCCCTGGGCTCAGGGCGGCCACGACACGAGCGCCGGCGCCATCCCTTCCCACGCCCCCAGCGCCTCGGCGCCGACCGAAGACCCCGGCAGCGGCAGCACCGGCGGTGGCGGCAGCACCGGGGGCGGCGACGTCAACGGCGGTGGCAACGGCACGGGTTCCCGGCCCGGCGTGATCCCGGCCCGCTACCTCGGCACCTGGGAAGGCCAGGCCACCGGCCTCGGCGGCACGCTGCCCATGGGCACGTTCCGGCTCACCGTCCACCAGGCGGCGGTGGGGCAGAAGCTGGGACAGCTGCGGCAGACCGACCAGATCGGAGGCATGTGCACCGACATCCTCACCCTGAAGAAGGTGACGAAGACACAGATCCTCGCGACCTCGGCCGGCTCCCCGGACAACCCCGGGCACTGTGTACCGACCCCGCATCAGGTGGAGTTGACCCCGGTCGGTGACGATCTGACGTTCACGTCGGACAGTTCGGCCGAGGGCAACCCGGTGGCGCGCCTGTCGAGGGCCGGATGAGCACCGGCGCGCTGGCGGCCGCCGCCGCGCTGTGGGGCGCGCCGGCCGGCGCCCTGCTGCCCCGCGCCGCCCACCGCTTCGCCGTACCGCCGGAGGAGCCCTGGCGGGACCACTGCCCGGCCGGGCACCCGATCCGGGGGTGGGTGGGGACGACGGGCTGCGGGACCTGTGGCCGCACGGGCGAGGGCGTCCGCACCGCCGTCGTCACCGCCCTCACCTGCGCCGCCCTCGCCGCCGCCACCGGGGCGCGCCCCGAGCTGGTGGCGTGGCTGCTGCTCGCGCCCGTGGGTGTGCTGCTGGCCGTGGTGGACGTGCGGGTGCGGCGGCTGCCCGACCCGCTGACCCTGCCGCTCGCCCCGGCCGCCCTCGCCCTGCTGGGCCTCGCCGCCCTGCTGCCCGGCCACGCCGGCCACTGGCCCACCGCGCTCTACGGCGCCCTCGCGCTCGGCGCCGGCTACTACGTGCTGCACCTCGTCAACCCGGCCGGCATGGGCTTCGGCGATGTGAAGCTGGCGGTGGGCACGGGCGCCGCGCTCGGCTGGTACGGCTGGTCCACCGTGCTGCTCGGCGCCTTCGCCGGGATCCTGCTGGGCGCGCTCTACGCCGGTGCGCTCGTCGCCGTACGGCGCGCCGGGCGCGGATCGGCGATCGCATTCGGCCCGTTCCTTCTGGCGGGCGCCCTGGCCGGACTCCTGCTGGGCGCGCACACGGCCTGAGGTCGGCGGGCAAAATCCCCTGGCGTAGGCTGGTCCGGTCCGTCCACAACCTTGACGAACCCTGCGAAAGGCACGCCGGTGACCGAGAAGGCCGACCTCACCTCTTTTGATGTCACAGCCGTCCTCGACCGTGCCGCCGCCGGTGGGCGGATCACCCCCGAGGAGGCGCTCACCCTCTACCGCGACGCGCCCCTGCACGCGCTGGGCGCCGCCGCCGACGCCGTACGCCGCCGCAAGTACGCCGGGACCGAGCACATCGCGACGTACATCATCGAGCGCAACATCAACTACACGAACGTGTGTGTCACGGCGTGCAAGTTCTGCGCCTTCTACGCGGCACCCAAGGACAAGGACAAGGGCTGGACCCGCGACCTCGACGACATCCTGCGCCGGTGCGCGGAGACCGTCGAACTGGGTGGCACCCAGATCATGTTCCAGGGCGGCCACCACCCGGACTACGGCGTCGAGTACTACGAGAAGCACTTCAAGGCCATCAAGGACGCCTTCCCCCAGCTGGTGATCCACTCGCTGGGCGCGTCCGAGGTGGAGCACATGGCCCGGATCAGCGGAGTGCCGGTCGAGGAGGCCATCACCCGGATCCACGCGGCGGGCCTCGACTCCTTCGCCGGCGCCGGCGCGGAACTGCTCCCCGAGCGCCCCCGCAAGGCCATCGCACCGCTGAAGGAGTCCGGCGAGCGCTGGCTGGAGATCATGGAGACCGCGCACCGGCTGGGCGTGGAGTCCACCTCGACCATGCTGATGGGCACGGGCGAGACGAACGCCGAGCGCATCGAGCACCTGCGGATGATCCGGGACGTCCAGGACCGCACGGGCGGCTTCCGCGCCTTCATCCCGTACACCTACCAGCCCGAGAACAACCACCTGAAGGGCCGCACGCAGGCCACGATCTTCGAGTACCTGCGGATGATCGCGATCGCCCGCCTCTTCCTCGACAACGTCCAGCACATCCAGGGCTCGTGGCTGACCACGGGCAAGGAGGTCGGCCAGCTGTCGCTGCACTACGGCGCGGACGACCTCGGCTCGATCATGCTGGAGGAGAACGTGGTCTCCTCGGCCGGCGCCAAGCACCGCTCCAACCGCCTGGAGATCATCGACCTGATCCGCAAGGCGGGCCGCGTCCCGGCGCAGCGCGCGACGACGTACGAGCACCTCGTCGTCCACGACGACCCGGCGAACGACCCCGTCGACGACCGCGTGGTCTCCCACATCTCCTCCACGGCCATCGAGGGCGGCACGGCCCACCCCGAGCTGAAGCTGCTCTCCGCCAACTGACCCCGTCGTGCTGACACTTCACCTCGCCGAGCGGTCTCCCGAGGCGGCTGTTCTGGTCGACGGGGCATCCGTCGCCGCGGTCGGCCCGTACGAGGAACTGGCCGCCGCCGAACCCCGGGCGAGGGTGCGGCGCTGGCCCGGCATCCTCACCCCGGGGCTGCTGAACCCGTACGGTCCGGAGCTGCTGGAGGGCACCTACCATCCCGACCCGCGCGAGGCCGACGTCCTCGGCACCGAGCCCATCTGCGGGGTGCGGGCGAGGGAGATCTTCCGCGCTGATCCCGCGCGCCTCGGCGCGAGCGCGCGACGCGGGGTGCAGCGGATGCTGGCGCACGGCACGGTGGCGGTGGCCGGGGAGCTGCGGTCGCGGGTCGTGGTCGACGCCGTGCGCAGGGCCGGGCTCGCGGTGGGGCAGCGGCCCGACCGCCTTCCCGGCCCGGCGGCGCTGTCCCCGACCCCGCTGATCCTGCTGCCGCGGCTCGTCCCGGGCGGGCCCGCCCGCTTCGCCGTG
Source organism: Streptomyces camelliae (assembly GCF_027625935.1). NCBI lineage: Bacteria > Bacillati > Actinomycetota > Actinomycetes > Kitasatosporales > Streptomycetaceae > Streptomyces > Streptomyces camelliae. The sequence continues at coordinate 3,911,683 of NZ_CP115300.1, read as the reverse complement.
TTCGACGTCGCGGACCGCGCCGAACTGGTCCGCCGCGGCGCCGGCACCTGCGTGGCGACCGTGATCGGCGGGCGCCTGGTGTACCGCCGCCGCTGAAACCGAGGCTGCTGCCGGGACGCCGTACCCCCTGCTGCCACAATGGGCGGGTGACCCGCGCATCCCTGGACAAGCAGCCGCACGAAGTCGCCTCGATGTTCGACAACGTGGCGGAACGGTACGACCTGACGAACGACGTGCTGTCGCTCGGCCAGGACCGGCGCTGGCGCAAGGAGGTGGCGAAGGCGGTCGACGCGCGTCCCGCGCAGAAGGTCCTCGACCTCGCGGCCGGTACGGCGACCTCCTCGCTGCCGTTCGCGCGGACGGGCGCGTACGTCGTCCCCTGCGACTTCTCGGTCGGGATGCTCCAGGTAGGCAAGAAGAAGCACACCTGGCTGCCGTTCACGGCCGGGGACGCGACGAAGCTGCCGTTCAAGGACGACACCTTCGACGCCGTGACGATCTCCTTCGGGCTGCGCAACGTCCAGGACACGGACACGGCCCTGCGCGAGATGTACCGGGTGACCCGCCCCGGCGGCCGCGTGGTGATCTGCGAGTTCTCGACGCCGACGTGGGCGCCGTTCCGCACCGTCTACACCGAGTACCTGATGCGGGCGCTGCCGCCGGCCGCCCGCGCGGTGTCCTCGAACCCGGACGCCTACGTCTATCTCGCCGAGTCCATCCGTGCCTGGCCCGACCAGCCCGCCCTCGCCGAACGGCTGCGCAAGGCGGGCTGGTCGAAGGTGGCGTGGCGCAACCTCACCGGCGGTGTGGTCGCACTGCACCGGGGCTTCAAGGAGAGCTGAGACCCCGCGGGTGCGGCGGTGCGGTCTAGCGGTTGATCATCTCGAACGTGTCGCCCGGCTCGCCGAGTTCGCGCCGGATCCCGCCCGTCGGCGGCCGTGGGATGCGTGGCTCGCGCACGCCTCCGCCGCCCTCGCCCTCGCCGAAGTCGAACCACACGTACACCATCGAGTCCGGCGGCACCTCGGCGCCGGGCTGCGGATACTGGCGTACGACGTAGTCGACGACGGTGAGATGAAAGTCCGGGCGGTCCGGCGCGTTGAGGAACAGGCCCCGCGCCTGGGCCGTTTCGCGCGCGTCCACGGCCATCAGTCCGACCAGCCGCGGCACGCGCACTTCGGGTGTTTTGGGTGTTATGCGCACAGATGTCACCCCCAGCGGTACTGGAAGGGTAACTCCCGCGCGCCCGACCCGGAAGGCGCCGGTGTCTTTCTGTAGCAGACGACTACTGTCCGTGATGGAGACGGAGTCGGAAGCAGAGCGCCGGCTCGTCCAGCGTGGGGTGCGGATAGGTTTCCGCCGGGCGCATGCCGAGCCGGCGGGTCACCGCGATCGACCGCTCGTTGCCCGGCCGTACCACCGCCACCACTTCCCTGATCCCGGCCGCCCGCACCCGCCCCAGGGTCTCGCGCGCGGCCGCGGTGGCGTACCCCTTGCCCCAGTGCTTCCGGCCGAGCCGCCAGCCGATCTCCGTCTCGCCGACCGGACCCCAGTCGGGCCGCCAGGGCTGGGCGCCGGTGAAACCGATGACCTCGCCGTCCGCGTCGAGCATCGTCCACAGACAGAAGCCGTGCTCGGCGTCGTGCCGCCGCTGGCGCGCGGTGAGTTCCTCGTAGACGGACAGGGCCGCCGCCTTGCCGCCGTAGAAGTCCATGACCTCGGGATCGTCGAAGACCCGGTGCCAGGCGACCGCGTCCTCGTGCGTGGGGACGCGCAACCGTACCGCGGGGAGAGGTCCGTTCACAGGGCAGCCCTTCAGCCGGGTGATCAATTCTGCTGAATAGACTGCCCATGTCCAGTGCCGGTCGGCACGCAGATTTCGAACTTGGGGAGATCCCGCCGTGACCGTCGTGAAGGAGCCCCTCTCCGAGAACACCGCCGACGTGATCGTCGTCGGCGCGGGGCCGGCCGGCTCCACGACCGCGTACCACCTCGCCAAGGCCGGTCTCGACGTCCTGCTCCTGGAGAAGACCGAGTTCCCGCGCGAGAAGGTGTGCGGCGACGGCCTCACCCCGCGCGCGGTCAAGCAGCTCGTCGCCATGGGCATCGACATCTCCGAGGAGGCCGGCTGGCTGCGCAACAAGGGCCTGCGCATCATCGGCGGCGGCTCCCGCCTCCAGCTGGACTGGCCGGATCTCGCCGCCTACCCGAACTACGGACTCGTCCGCAAGCGCGACGACTTCGACGAGCAGCTGGCCCGCAACGCCCAGAAGGCGGGCGCGCGGTTGTACGAACGCTGCAATGTGAGCGGCCCGGTCGTCGACGACCGCACCGGCCGCATCACGGGCGTCACCGCCAAGCTCGGCGAGGAGAAGCGCGAGGTCACCTTCCGCGCGCCGCTGGTCGTCGCCGCCGACGGCAACTCCACCCGGCTGTCCCTCGCGATGGGCCTGCACCGCCGCGAGGACCGCCCGATGGGCGTCGCGGTGCGCACCTACTTCACCTCGCCCCGCCACGAGGACGACTACCTGGAGTCCTGGCTGGAACTGTGGGACCGCCGCGGCGCCCAGGACCGGCTGCTGCCCGGCTACGGCTGGATCTTCGGCATGGGCGACGGCACGTCCAACGTCGGCCTCGGCGTCCTGAACACCTCCGCCTCCTTCAAGGAGCTGGACTGGCGCGAGATCCTCAAGGCCTGGTGCGCCTCCATGCCGGAGGACTGGGGCTACACCCCGGAGAACATGACCGGACCCATCCGCGGCGCCGCCCTGCCGATGGCCTTCAACCGCCAGCCCCACTACACGCGCGGCCTGCTGCTCGTCGGCGACGCCGGCGGTCTGGTGAACCCCTTCAACGGCGAGGGCATCGCCTACGCCATGGAGTCCGGCCAGATCGCCGCCGACGTCATCGTCCAGGCCCACGCGCGGGCCACGCCCGCACAGCGTGAGATCGCCCTGCAGCGCTACCCGCGCGTCCTCAAGGACACCTACGGCGGCTACTACACCCTCGGCCGCGCCTTCGTGAAGCTCATCGGCAACCCGAAGGTCATGCAGATCGCCGCCCAGCGCGGCCTCACGCACCCGATGCTGATGAAGTTCACCCTCAAGCTCCTGGCGAACCTCACCGACCCCACGGGCGGTGACGCGATGGACCGCATCATCAACGGCCTGAGCAAGGTGGCCCCGAAGGCGTGAGCCCCCTCTAGCCCCGGCTCAGCTCCTCGGCCCGGGCGGCCCGGCGGGCGAACACCTCGTCCCGCCGGTCCGCCATCTGCCTGAGGGCGTCCTTCTTCTCCCGCTTGGACAGCCGGTCCAGATAGACGTGCCCATAGGTGTGGTCGGTCTCGTGTTCGAGGCAGCGGGCGAAGTACCCCGTGCCCTCGATGACGACGGGGTTGCCGTCCTTGTCCTGTCCCCGTACCACGGCCCGGTCCGGCCGCGGCAGCGCCATCACGGCACCCGGCACCGACAGGCAGCCCTCGCCCTCGTCGAGCAGCCGTCGCCCGCTCGACGGCGTCTCCAGCACCGGATTGACAATGTGTCCGACATGCCGGACTCCGTCGTCATCGGGGCAGTCGTACACGAAAAGGCGCAGATCGACCCCGACCTGATTCGCCGCCAGTCCCGCGCCCTCGGCGACGTACATGGTGAGGAACATGTCGTCGATGAGCGCGGCGAGGTCGGGTCCGAACTCCGTGACGTCCCGGCACGGCTTGTGCAGGACCTCCTCGCCGACCTCGGTGATCCGCCGTACCGCGCCACGCCCGGCCTCGGGGGCGTGACGCGGGTAGTGGTCGACGGGGCTTCCCTGGACGAACACGCGTGGCATCGCGCGGTCTCCTTCGCTCGTGGACGGACCGCCGGACGGCGGCCCGGGCCGAGCATGTCAGGTACGACCGGCCTGACGCACGGGATGGCACACGGGAACGCCGCAAGGGCCGCTGCCCCTGAGCGGCTGCGGCCCTACGCGCGTCGAAAGGTGCGGGATGACCTCAGAGCACCCGCACGGCGCCGGTCGGCGGGTCGTACGACAGCGGGTGCTCCCCGACGCCGCTGGAGGGGTTCTGCGCGCCGACGAACATGCCGTCGCCCACGTACACCGCGACGTGGTACGCGCTGCCCGCGCTGCCCCAGTACAGGATGTCGCCCGGCTGGAGGTTGCTCAGCGAGACCTGGGTGCCGGCCGTCGACTGGTCCTGGGAGACGCGAGGCAGGCTGACGCCCACCTGCTTGAAGGCCGTCTGCACCAGACCGGAGCAGTCGTAGGCGGAGGGGCCGGTGGCACCGGAGACGTAGGCCTTGCCGATCTGCGCCTTCACGAAGCTGATCACGGCGGCGGCCGAACCGGTCGCCGTGGAGGAGCCGGTGGAGGAGGACGAGCCGGTGCTCGACGACGCGGAGAGGACCGTGCGCTCCGCGTTGCGCGAGGCACGCGCGGCGGCCTGGATGCGGGCCTCCTCGTCGGCCTTCTTCTTGGCCTCCGCGGCCTTCTGCTTCGCCTCGGCCAGGTCCGCCTTGGCCTGCTTCGCGGCATTCGCGGCGGCCGCGTCTCGCTCGGCCTGCAGCTGGTAGTTCGCGGCGGCCTGCTGCGTGGCGTCCGCGGTCTGGGCCGCCTGGGCGGCCAGGTCGGCCGTCAGGGTGGGCAGTTCGAGGGTCTGCGTCACCGGCTCGGCCGCGTTCGCCGAGCCGGACGCCCCGGCGACTGCCAGGGTGCTGAGGACGCCACCGGCAACTCCGGCCCGCATCGCGAGGGTCGACGCGCTGCGGCGGGGCTTCCGGTGGCTGCGTATGTGAGCGGTGTGGGACATGGGAACAACCGGTATCAGGGGCTCCTTCATATCTTCAAGAAACGTGTCCTGCGCCACAGTTGCTCAATCGAGACCTCAAATCCCGGGCGCGTCGCTCTTTATTGACGCCGTAACGGACATTGCGGACTGCGGTGATCAAGCCCTTGATCACGCTCTTTGATCATTACGCCCGAATTGCCCCCCACCTACCACTGGTTGCGGTCGTTGGCCAAGCCCGGTTCTCAGAGGCCTCTCATCGATGTGGCGGAGGTCACGGAACGGTTACCGGAACGGCGGCGTCCCCTGCGCACACGAAATGACGGCATCCCTGCGCACGGAGCTCGTGAACGCGCGCACACGTCCGGCCGCCGTCCACATCACGCCCCGCGCTCCCCCTGATGTGTGAACGCGGTCCTCTATCAAGGAGTCGTGTCCAGCGCCAATTTGCATGCAGGCGAACTCTCTTGATATGGAGACGCCCCCTCCGGCCTGCGGCGACAAGCCAGAATGTCACTTCTGGTGATCAACTGAACGCTTCGCGTATGAAGATCACTCATCATCCGACTTCATGATCCTTCGTCAGGTGGTGGAGATCACAAAGCTTGTGGAATACCCCGTGTCGCAGATCACAGAGTGCCGGGCATAAGATGCGTGGCAGCTGGGCTTGTGACCTGCTTCACATGTTCTCGATCTTCGCCCGGGACGAGCGGGGTTCGGGGGACCGGTGAGGCCGGTGTGGGCCCTGTGCAACCGCCAGCAGTCAGCGCCGACTGAGAGGAGCGAGGAGCGGTGAACGCGTATGCGCCCATCCTCGTACTGGGAGCCCTCGGGGCAGGCTTTGCGATCTTCTCCGTGGTCATGGCCACGCTGATCGGTCCGAAGCGGTACAACCGCGCCAAGCTCGAAGCCTACGAGTGCGGTATCGAGCCGACCCCCACGCCGGCGGGCGGCGGGCGCTTCCCCATCAAGTACTACCTGACGGCGATGCTCTTCATCGTCTTCGACATCGAGATCGTCTTCCTCTACCCCTGGGCCGTCACCTTCGACGCCCTGGGGATCTTCGGGCTCGTGGAGATGCTGCTCTTCGTGCTCACCGTCTTCGTCGCGTACGCGTACGTATGGCGGCGCGGCGGCCTGGAATGGGACTGAGGGGCCTTTAACGACATGGGACTCGAAGAAAAGCTGCCGAGCGGATTCCTGCTGACCACCGTCGAGCAGGCCGCGGGCTGGGTGCGCAAGGCGTCCGTCTTCCCCGCCACCTTCGGCCTCGCCTGCTGCGCCATCGAGATGATGACCACCGGCGCCGGCCGTTACGACCTGGCGCGCTTCGGCATGGAGGTCTTCCGCGGCTCACCGCGCCAGGCCGACCTCATGATCGTCGCCGGCCGGGTCAGCCAGAAGATGGCGCCGGTGCTCCGGCAGGTCTACGACCAGATGCCCAACCCCAAGTGGGTGATCTCCATGGGCGTCTGCGCCTCCTCGGGCGGCATGTTTAACAACTACGCGATCGTCCAGGGCGTCGACCACATCGTCCCGGTCGACATCTATCTGCCGGGCTGCCCGCCCCGCCCCGAGATGCTGATGGACGCGATCCTCAAGCTCCACCAGAAGATCCAGACCTCCAAGCTCGGCGTGAACGCCGAGGAGGCCGCCCGCGAGGCGGAGGAGGCCGCGCTCAAGGCCCTGCCCACGATCGAGATGAAGGGGCTGCTGCGGTGAGCGACGCGAACGGCAACGGCACGGGCGGCGTGAACGGGTCCGCGAACGGGGTGAACCCCGAGAAGGACCTCTCCGCCTCCAACCTCCCCGGCCAGCGCGGCCAGGGCGGCGAGGAGATCCGCGTCCAGCGGGGCATGTTCGGCGCCAACAACGGCGGTGACACCTCCGGCTACGGCGGACTCGTCCGCTCGGTCCGCCTCCCCGGACCGGCGAGCAGGCCCTACGGCGGCTGGTTCGACGAGGTCGCCGACGAACTCGAAGGCGCCCTGGAGGAACAGGGACTCCTCCCCGAGAACGCCATCGAGAAGACGGTCGTCGACCGCGGCGAGCTGACCCTCCACATCGAACGCGAGCACCTGCTCCGCGTCGCCCGCACCCTGCGCGACGACCCCGCCCTGCGCTTCGAGCTGTGCACCGGCGTCAGCGGCGTCCACTACCCGCACGACAAGGGCCGCGAGCTGCACGCCGTCTACCACCTGCGCTCGATCACCCACAACCGGCTGATCCGCCTCGAAGTCAGCGCCCCCGACGCCGATCCGCGCATCCCGTCGCTGGTCTCCGTGTACCCGACGAACGACTGGCACGAGCGCGAGACCTACGACTTCTTCGGCATCGTCTTCGACGGTCACCCGGCCCTGACCCGGATCATGATGCCGGACGACTGGCAGGGCCACCCGCAGCGCAAGGACTATCCCCTCGGCGGCATCCCCGTCGAGTACAAGGGCGCCCAGATTCCGGCTCCGGACCAGCGGAGGTCGTACTCGTGAGCACGCAGTCAGCATCCGCGGCCGACGCCGCATCGGCGCGCGAGACCACCGAGGGCACCGTATACACGGTCACCGGTGGTGACTGGGACGAGATCGTCCAGTCCGCGACCCGCGCGGACGACGAACGCATCGTCGTCAACATGGGTCCTCAGCACCCCTCCACCCATGGAGTGCTCCGCCTCATCCTGGAGATCGAGGGCGAGACCGTCACCGAGGCCCGCTGCGGCATCGGCTATCTGCACACCGGCATCGAGAAGAACCTCGAATTCCGCACGTGGACGCAGGGCACCACCTTCGTCACGCGCATGGACTACCTGACGTCCTTCTTCAACGAGACCGCCTACTGTCTCGCCGTCGAGAAACTCCTCGGCATCGAGGACGACATCACCGAGCGCGCCACGATCATCCGGGTGCTCCTGATGGAGCTGAACCGGCTCTCCTCCCACCTGGTCGCCATCGCCACCGGCGGCATGGAGCTGGGCGCCACCACGATCATGATCTACGGATTCCGTGATCGTGAAATGATTCTCGACCTCTACGAGCTCATCACGGGCCTGCGCATGAACCACGCGTACATCCGGCCCGGCGGACTCGCCCAGGACCTGCCGCCCGGCGCGGTGGACCAGATCCGCGAGTTCGTGAAGAAGATGAAGAAGAACCTCCCGGAGTACGACAAGCTCGCCACCGGGAACCCCATCTTCAAGGCCCGCATGCAGGACATCGGCTATCTCGACCTGGCCGGCTGCATGGCCCTCGGCGCCACCGGCCCGATCCTGCGCTCCGCCGGCCTGCCGCACGACCTGCGCAAGGCACAGCCGTACTGCGGCTACGAGACGTACGACTTCGAGATCCCGACCGCCGACACCTGCGACGCCTACGGCCGCTTCCTGGTCCGCCTGGAGGAGATGCGCCAGTCGCTCGGGATCGTCGAGCAGTGCCTGGACCGGCTCCAGCCCGGACCGGTCATGGTCGCCGACAAGAAGATCGCCTGGCCCGCCCAGCTCGCCCTGGGACCGGACGGACTCGGCAACTCCCTCGACCACATCAAGAAGATCATGGGCACCTCCATGGAGGCCCTGATCCACCACTTCAAGCTCGTCACCGAGGGCTTCCGCGTCCCGCCGGGACAGGCGTACGCGGCCGTCGAGTCCCCCAAGGGCGAACTCGGCGTGCACGCCGTCTCCGATGGCGGCACCCGCCCCTACCGGGTCCACTTCCGCGACCCGTCCTTCACCAACCTGCAGGCCATGGCGGCGATGTGCGAAGGCGGCCAGGTCGCCGACGTGATCGTCGCCGTCGCGTCCATCGACCCCGTGATGGGAGGCGTCGACCGGTGACCACCTCTTCTTCGGAGCGGGGCGTCAGCCTGGGCATGCCCGAACTGCCCGCGCCCGCGTACCCGGACGACGTCCGGGCCCGGCTGGAGGCGGACGCGCGCGAGGTCATCGCGCGCTACCCGGACTCCCGCTCCGCCCTGCTGCCGCTGCTCCACCTCGTGCAGTCGGAGGAGGGCCATGTCACGCGCACCGGAATGCAGTTCTGCGCGGACATGCTGGACCTGACCACGGCCGAGGTCACCGCCGTCGCCACCTTCTACACCATGTACCGGCGGCGGCCCTCCGGTGACTACCAGGTCGGCGTGTGCACCAACACGCTGTGCGCCGTGATGGGCGGCGACGAGATCTTCGAGAGCCTCCAGGAACACCTGGGCGTCGGCAACGGCGAGACCACCGACGACGGCAAGGTCACCCTGGAGCACATCGAGTGCAACGCGGCCTGCGACTTCGCGCCGGTCGTGATGGTCAACTGGGAGTTCTTCGACAACCAGACGCCCGGCAGCGCCAAGCGCCTGGTCGACGATCTGCGCGCGGGACGGCCCGTACAGCCCACGCGCGGGGCTCGGCTGTGCACCTTCAAGGAGACCGCGCGGATTCTGGCCGGCTTCCCCGACGAGCGGCCCGGGGCCGTCGAGGAGGGTGGCAGTGCGGGACCCGCGTCGCTGGTGGGCCTTCGCCTGGCAAGGGGAGAGGCCGCACCCGCGCGCGTGGTCCATCCGCGCGGAGGTCCGCATGAGGAACCCCAGGACGCGCCGTCCGCGGAACGTGACGCAGAGGAGGGGGAGTGATGACCGTGGCAGCCGAACTCAAGGACACCAGCCCCGAAAAGCTGCTCGCACCCGTGCTGTCGGCCTTCTGGGACGAGGACCGGTCCTGGACGCTGGACGTCTACCGGAGGCACGAGGGGTACGAGGGGCTGCGCAAGGCGCTCGCCATGTCACCGGACGACCTGATCGCGTACGTCAAGGACTCCGGGCTGCGCGGCCGAGGCGGCGCGGGATTCCCGACCGGAATGAAGTGGCAGTTCATTCCGCAGGGTGATGGAAAACCGCACTATCTAGTTGTCAACGCCGACGAATCGGAGCCCGGGACCTGCAAGGACATCCCGCTCCTCTTCGCGAACCCGCATAGCCTCATCGAGGGCATGGTGATCGCGTGTTATGCCATCAGGTCGTCGCATGCCTTCATCTATCTGCGTGGTGAAGTCGTTCCCGTTCTGCGGCGGTTGCACGAGGCCGTGCGCGAGGCCTACGCGGCGGGCTACCTCGGCGAGAACATCCTGGGCAGCGGGCTCGACCTGGAACTCACCGTGCACGCGGGCGCCGGCGCGTACATCTGCGGTGAGGAGACCGCACTGCTCGACTCGCTCGAAGGCCGCCGTGGTCAACCGCGGCTGCGTCCCCCTTTCCCTGCTGTCGAAGGGCTCTATGCCTGCCCGACTGTTGTGAACAACGTCGAGTCGATCGCGTCGGTTCCCGCCATCCTGAAAAACGGGAAAGAATGGTTCAGGTCGATGGGCAGCGAGAAGTCCCCGGGCTTCACGCTCTTCTCGCTCAGCGGCCATGTCGCCAGCCCCGGCCAGTACGAGGCACCGCTCGGCATCACGCTCCGCCAGCTCCTCGACATGAGCGGCGGCATGCGCCCCGGCCACCGCCTCAAGTTCTGGACGCCTGGCGGCTCCTCGACGCCGATGTTCACCGACGAGCACCTCGACGTCCCTCTTGATTACGAAGGAGTGGGCGCCGCCGGTTCCATGCTCGGCACCAAGGCCCTGCAGTGCTTCGACGAGACGACGTGCGTGGTGCGGGCGGTGACCCGCTGGACCGAGTTCTACGCCCACGAGTCCTGCGGCAAGTGCACGCCCTGCCGTGAAGGGACGTACTGGCTGGTGCAGTTGCTGCGGGACATCGAGGCCGGCAAGGGCACCATGTCCGACCTCGACAAGCTCGCCGACATCGCCGACAACATCAACGGCAAGTCGTTCTGTGCCCTCGGCGACGGCGCCGCCTCCCCGATCTTCTCCTCGCTGAAGTACTTCCGCGAGGAGTACGAGCAGCACATCACGGGCCGGGGCTGCCCCTTCGACCCGGCCAAGTCGACGGCCTGGGCGGACCGCCCGGAGGTGAACGCATGACCGTGACCACCAACGCCCCCGGCGCCGGGGGAGAGGCGGCGGTCCCGCCGGAGGACCTCGTCACGCTGACGATCGACGGCATCGAGATCAGCGTGCCCAAGGGCACCCTGGTCATCCGCGCCGCCGAGCAGCTCGGCATCGAGATCCCGCGGTTCTGCGACCACCCCCTCCTCGCCCCCGCCGGTGCCTGCCGGCAGTGCATCGTCGAGATCGAGGGCCAGCGCAAACCGGTGGCGTCCTGCACCATCACCTGCACCGACGGCATGGTGGTGAAGACCCAGCTGACCTCGCCGGTCGCCGAGAAGGCCCAGAAGGGTGTGATGGAGCTGCTGCTCATCAACCACCCGCTGGACTGCCCGGTCTGCGACAAGGGCGGCGAGTGCCCGCTGCAGAACCAGTCCATGTCGCACGGCACCGCCGAGTCCCGCTTCGACGGAAAGAAGCGGACCTACGAAAAGCCCGTGGCGATCTCCAGCCAGGTGCTGCTCGACCGCGAACGGTGCGTGCTGTGCGCGCGCTGCACCCGGTTCTCCAACCAGATCGCCGGCGACCCGATGATCGAGCTGCTGGAGCGGGGCGCACTCCAGCAGGTCGGCACCGGCGAAGGTGACCCGTTCGAGTCGTACTTCTCCGGCAACACCATCCAGATCTGCCCGGTCGGCGCCCTGACCTCGGCGGCCTACCGGTTCCGCTCGCGCCCCTTCGACCTCATCTCCTCGCCCTCCGTGTGCGAGCACTGCTCCGGCGGCTGCGCCACCCGCACCGACCACCGGCGCGGCAAGGTCATGCGGCGGCTCGCCGAGAACGACCCCGAGGTCAACGAGGAGTGGATCTGCGACAAGGGACGCTTCGCATTCCGGTACGCGCAGGCCAAGGACCGCCTCGACACCCCGCTGGTCCGGGGCGCCGACGGCGTCCTGGAGCCCGCCTCCTGGCCGGAGGCGCTGGACGCGGCCGCGCGCGGGCTGAGCGCCGCCCGCTCCCGGGCCGGCGTTCTCACCGGCGGCCGGCTGACCGTCGAGGACGCCTACGCCTACAGCAAGTTCGCGCGCGTGGCGCTCGACACCAACGACATCGACTTCCGCGCGCGCGTGCACAGCGGCGAGGAATCGGACTTCCTGGCCTCCCAGGTGGCCGGCCGCGGCCGTGACCTCGACGGTACGGGCGTCACGTACACCTCACTGGAGAAGGCGCCCGCCGTCCTGCTGGTCGGCTTCGAGTCGGAGGAGGAGGCGCCCGGCGTCTTCCTGCGGCTGCGCAAGGCCTGGCGGGGGCGCAAGCAGCAGGTGTTCTCGCTGGCCACGCACGCCACGCGCGGGCTGGAGAAGGCGGGCGGCACGCTGCTGCCGGCCGCGCCCGGCACCGAGCCCGAGTGGCTGGACGCCCTCGCGAGCGGTGTCGGCCTGGAGGAACCCGGCACCAGGGCCGCGGAGGCGCTGCGCGGTGAGGGCGCGGTGATCGTCGTCGGTGAGCGGCTCGCCTCGGTCGCGGGCGGCCTCACCGCCGCCGTACGGGCGGCCACTGCCACCGGCGCCCGGCTGGTGTGGATCCCGCGCCGGGCCGGAGAGCGCGGCGCCGTCGAGGCGGGCGCGCTGCCGTCGCTGCTGCCGGGCGGCCGTCCGGCGACCGACCCGCGCGCGCGGGAGGAGGTCGCCGCCGCCTGGGGGCTCGCCGAACTCCCGCTGCGCTACGGCCGCGACACCCACCACATCGTCGAAGCCGCCGCCACCGGCGAACTGTCGGCCCTCGTGGTCGCGGGCGTCGAGGTCGCCGACCTGCCCGACCCGGCACGCGCGCGTGAGGCACTGGACAGCGTCGGTTTCCTGGTGTCGCTGGAGCTGCGGCCCAGCGAGGTCACCGAGCGCGCCGACGTCGTCCTGCCGGTCGCCGCGGTCGCCGAGAAGGCGGGCACCTTCCTCAACTGGGAGGGCAGGGTGCGGTTCTTCGACGCCGCGCTCAAGCCCGACCAGATGACCCGCCGCCTCGCCCCGACCGACGCGCGCGTGCTGCACATGCTCGCCGACGCCATGGACGTCCATCTGGGCCTGCCGGATCTGCGTACCACGCGCGCGGAGATCGACCGGCTCGGCTCCTGGGACGGCCCGCGCGCCGCCGAGCCCCAGGAGTCCGCGGGTGTGCTGCCGCGTCCGGCCGCCGGTGAGGCCGTGCTCGCCGGGCACCGGCTGCTGCTCGACCAAGGCGTCCTCCAGGAGGGAGACGAGGCGCTCGCCGGCACCCGGCACGCCGCACACGCGCGCGTGTCCGCGGCGACGGCCGCCGAGGCGGGCGTGCAGGACGGCGACCTCCTCGCCGTCACCGGCTCCGCCGGAACCGTCGAACTCCCGCTCCGGATCACCGAGATGCCCGACCGGGTGGTCTGGCTCCCGCTGAACTCCGTCGGCACCGGCGTCGCCTCCGACACCGGGGCACAGCCCGGCTCCCTCGTCCGCATCGGCCCGGCGGCAGTCGCCGAAGAGGCCCCCAAGGAGGTGGAGGCATGAGCCCGTACCTCGCCGCTGAAGACCTCTCGATGTTCGGCCGCGACCCCTGGTGGCTGGTCGTCATCAAGGCCGTCTTCTGCTTTGCCTTCCTGATGGTGACCGTGCTGTTCTCCATCGTCTGGGAGCGCAAGGTCGTCGCCTGGATGCAGCTGCGCATCGGCCCCAACCGGCACGGCCCCTGGGGCATGCTCCAGTCGCTCGCCGACGGCGTGAAACTGATGCTCAAGGAAGACGTCATCGTCAAGCGCGCGGACAAGGTGGTCTACATCCTCGCGCCGATCGTCGCGGCCATCCCGGCCTTCATGGCGATCGCGGTGATCCCCTTCGGCCCGGCCGGCAACGAGATCTCGATCTTCGGCCACCGCACCACGATGCAGCTCACCGACCTGCCGATCGCGATGCTCTACATCCTCGCGGTCGCCTCGGTGGGCATCTACGGCATCGTCCTCGCGGGCTGGAGCTCCGGATCCACCTACCCGCTCCTCGGCGGCCTGCGCTCCTGCGCGCAGATGATCTCCTACGAGATCGCCATGGGCGCCGCGTTCGCCTCCGTGTTCCTCTACTCGGGGTCGATGTCGACGTCCACGATCGTGCAGCAGCAGCACGACCGCTGGTACATCCTGCTGCTGCCGGTCTCCTTCATCCTCTACATCGTCACGATGGTCGGCGAGACCAACCGCGCCCCCTTCGACATGCCGGAGTCCGAGGGCGACCTGGTCGGCGGCTTCAACACCGAGTACTCGTCCATCAAGTTCGCGATGTTCATGCTCGCCGAGTACGTCAACATGGTGACGGTCTCGGCCGTCTCCACCACCCTGTTCCTCGGCGGCTGGCGCGCTCCCTGGCCGATCAGCGCCTTCTGGGAGGGCGCCAACCACGGCTGGTGGCCACTGCTCTGGTTCGTGATCAAGGTCCAGCTGCTGCTGTTCTTCTTCATCTGGCTGCGCGGCACTCTCCCGCGCGTGCGCTACGACCAGCTGATGAAGCTCGGCTGGAAGGTCCTCATCCCGGTCTCGGTGACCTGGCTGATGCTGGTGGCGACCGTACGTGCCCTGCGCAACGAGCACTACGACTTCGCCGACATCGCCCTCTATGTCGGTGGTGGTGTCCTCGCCCTGCTGCTGCTCTCCTTCGTCGCCGACATGTTCCGCGAGAAGGCGAAGACGACCGAGGAGCCCGGCGTGCAGGAGGCCGGATTCGACCCGATGGCGGGCGGATTCCCGGTCCCGCCGCTGCCCGGACAGGAGCTGCCGCCGGTGCCGAGGCGCCGCCCCCGCCGCGAGCGCGAGCTGATTGTCAGTGGTGGGTCGGACACTGTCAGTGACGGAACTTCGGATGGAAAGGAGGCGTCCGATGGCTGAGGAGCCCAAGGAGACCAAGCCCGGTTTCCTGAACCCCGTGGCCGGCTTCGGCGTGACCTTCAAGGCCATGTTCAAGAAGCGGCTGACCGAGCAGTACCCGGAGCAGAAGAAGACCACGGCCCCGCGGTTCCACGGACGGCACCAGCTCAACCGCCATCCGGACGGCCTGGAGAAGTGCGTCGGCTGCGAGCTGTGCGCCTGGGCCTGCCCCGCCGACGCCATCTACGTGGAGGGCGCCGACAACACCGACGAGGAGCGCTACTCGCCGGGCGAGCGCTACGGCCGCGTCTACCAGATCAACTACGCCCGCTGCATTCTGTGCGGCCTGTGCATCGAGGCGTGCCCCACGCGCGCGCTGACGATGACCAACGAGTTCGAACTGGCCGACTCCAGCCGCGCCAACCTCATCTACACCAAGGAACAGCTCCTCGCCGGGCTCGAAGAGGGCATGGTCGACACGCCCCACGCGATCTTCCCGGGGACGGACGAACAGGACTACTACCGGGGCCTGGTGACCCAGGCCGCGCCCGGCACGGTACGGCAGGTCGCCGTCTCCAAGGGCGAGACCACCGAGGACCAGGAGCAGGAGGTGGAAGCATGAGCCCGCAGCTCGCCGCCTACACCACCTCCACCGGTGAGGCCTTCCAGTTCTGGGTGCTCGGGACGGTCGCGGTGATCGGCGCCCTGGGTACCGTCTTCATGAAGAAGGCCGTGCACAGCGCGCTGAGCCTCGCCGGGACCATGATCGTCCTGGCGGTGTTCTACCTCGCCAACGGCGCCTACTTCCTGGGCATCGTGCAGATCGTCGTATACACGGGCGCGATCATGATGCTGTTCCTGTTCGTGGTGATGCTCGTCGGCGTGACGGCCGCGGACTCGCTGCGGGAGACCATCAAGGGCCAGCGCTGGCTGGCCCTTCTCTGCGGGGTCGGCTTCGGCGTCCTGCTGTTCGCCGGCATCGGCAACGCCTCCCTGAAGGAGTTCGACGGCACCGGCCAGGCGAACGCGCACGGCAATGTGGAGGGCCTCGCCTCCCTCATCTTCACCAAGTACGTCTTCGCCTTCGAAATCACCGGCGCCCTGCTGATCACGGCCGCCGTCGGCGCCATGGTGCTCACGCACCGGGAGCGCACCGAGCGCGCCAAGACCCAGCGCGAGCTGTCCGAACAGCGCGTCCGCGAGGGCAAGCACGTCCCGCCGCTGCCCGCCCCCGGTGTCTACGCCCGGCACAACGCCGTGGACATCGCCGGTCTGCTGCCCGACGGCACGCCGTCCGAGCTGACCGTCAACAAGACGCTGCGCGAGCGCGGCCAGATCCGTGACGTCTCGGCGGAGGCGCTCAGCGACCTGCGGGCGCTGGAGCAGCGCGCGGAGGAGCGCCTGGAGCGCACGGCGATCGAACCGGCGACGTTCAAGCGGTCCGAGGAGGCGTCGAAGTGAACCCGGTCAACTACCTCTATCTCTCGGCCCTGTTGTTCACGATCGGTGCGACCGGCGTTCTGATCCGGCGCAACGCCATCGTGGTCTTCATGTGCATCGAGCTGATGCTCAACGCCTGCAACCTCGCGTTCGTCACCTTCTCCCGGATGCACGGCAACCTCGACGGCCAGATCATCGCCTTCTTCACGATGGTCGTCGCCGCCGCGGAGGTCGTGGTGGGCCTCGCGATCATCGTGTCGCTGTTCCGTACCCGCCACTCGGCCTCGGTCGACGACGCCAGCCTGATGAAGCTGTAAGGGGTCGGAAGAATCGTGGAGAACCTGATCGCGCTGCTCATCGCGGCGCCCCTGCTCGGAGCGGCCGTCCTGCTGACCGGCGGCCGGCGCCTGGACCGCGTCGGCCACTGGGTCGGCACGCTCCTGTCGGCCGCCTCCTTCGTGTTCGGCCTGATCCTCTTCGCCGACCTGCTCGGCAAGAACGCCGAACACCGCACCCTGATCAAGCACCTGTTCAGCTGGGTCCCGGTGGCCGGCTTCCAGGCGGACGTCACCTTCCGCCTCGACCAGCTGTCGATGACGTTCGTCCTGCTCATCACGGGCGTCGGCTCGCTGATCCACCTGTACTCGGTCGGGTACATGGAGCACGACGAGCGCCGCCGCCGCTTCTTCGGCTATCTGAACCTGTTCCTCGCGGCGATGCTGCTGCTCGTCCTCGCCGACAACTACCTGCTGCTGTACGTCGGCTGGGAGGGCGTCGGTCTCGCCTCGTACCTGCTGATCGGCTTCTGGCAGCACAAGCCCAGCGCCGCGACGGCCGCGAAGAAGGCCTTCCTGGTCAACCGGGTCGGCGACATGGGGATGTCGATCGCCATCATGGTGATGTTCACGACGTACGGCACCTTCGCCTTCGGTCCGGTCCTCGGCCATGCGACCGAGGCCTCCCAAGGCAGGCTCACCGCGATCGGGCTGCTGCTCCTGCTCGCCGCCTGCGGCAAGTCGGCCCAGGTGCCGCTGCAGTCCTGGCTCGGGGACGCCATGGAGGGCCCGACCCCGGTCTCGGCCCTGATCCACGCGGCGACGATGGTGACCGCGGGCGTGTACCTGATCGTCCGCTCCGGAGCCGTCTTCAACGCGGCGCCCGACGCGCAGCTGGCGGTCACCGTCGTCGGCGCGGTCACGCTCCTGTTCGGTGCGATCGTCGGTTGCGCCAAGGACGACATCAAGAAGGCGCTGGCCGGCTCGACCATGTCGCAGATCGGCTACATGATCCTCGCCGCGGGCCTCGGCCCCATCGGCTACGTCTTCGCGATCATGCACCTGGTGACGCACGGCTTCTTCAAGGCCGGACTGTTCCTCGGCGCCGGTTCCGTCATGCACGGCATGAACGACGAGGTCGACATGCGCAGGTACGGCGGCCTCAGGACGTACATGCCGGTCACCTTCGTCACCTTCGGCCTCGGCTACCTCGCCATCATCGGCTTCCCCGGCCTGTCCGGCTTCTTCTCCAAGGACAAGATCATCGAGGCGGCCTTCGCGAAGGGCGGCACCGAGGGCTGGATCCTCGGCGGCGCGGCTCTGCTGGGCGCGGCCATCACCGCCTTCTACATGACGCGCGTGATGCTGATGACGTTCTTCGGCGAGAAGCGCTGGCAGCCGGACGAGAACGGCAACGAGCCGCACCCGCACGAGTCCCCGAAGGTCATGACGATCCCGATGATCGTGCTGGCGGTCGGCTCCGTCTTCGGCGGCGCCTTCTTCAGCATCGGCGACCGCTTCCTGCACTGGCTGGAGCCGGTCACCGGGCACAGCGAAGGACACTCCCCGGTGAGCGCCTGGACGGTCACCGGGGCGACCATGGTCTGCCTGGTCATCGGCGTCGGCATCGCCTGGGCGCAGTACGGCCGCAGGCCCGTCCCGGCCGTCGCCCCGCGCGGCTCGCTGCTCACCCGCGCGGCCCGCCGCGACCTGCTCCAGGACGACTTCAACCATGTGGTCCTGGTCCGTGGCGGCGAGCACCTGACGCGCTCCCTGGTGTACGTCGACCACACCCTGGTCGACGGCGTCGTCAACGGCACGGCGGCCGGCTTCGGTGGCCTGTCCGGGCGGCTGCGCCGGCTCCAGAACGGCTTCGCCCGCTCCTACGCGGTCTCGATGTTCGGCGGTGCGGCACTCCTGGTCGCCGCGACCCTGCTGATGAGGGCGGTCTGATACCGATGTCCTTTCCTCTGCTGACAGCGACAGCGGCGCTCCCGGCCGTTGGGGCCGTCGCCACGGCCGCCGTACCGGCCGCGCGACGCACCGCCGCCAAGTGGCTGGCGCTGGTCGTCTCGCTCGCCACACTCGCCCTGGCGATCACCGTCCTGGTCCGCTTCGACCCGGGCGGCGCCCGCTACCAGCTCACCGAATCCCACGCCTGGATCAAGGACTTCGGGGTGCGGTACGAGCTGGGCGTGGACGGCATCGCGGTGGCGCTGATCGCGCTGACCGCCGTACTGATCCCGTTCATCGTCCTCGCGGGCTGGCACGACGCCGACCCACTGGAGACCGGGAGCAAGCGGTGGCGGCCCACTCAGGGCTTCTTCGCGCTGATCCTGGCCGTCGAGGCGATGGTGATCATCTCCTTCGAGGCCACCGACGTCTTCCTCTTCTACATCTTCTTCGAAGCCATGCTCATCCCGATGTACTTCCTCATCGGCGGCTTCGGGGACCGGGCCCACGCACAGGGCGAGGAAGCCGCCTCGACGCAACGGTCGTACGCGGCCGTGAAGTTCCTGCTCTACAACCTGGTCGGCGGTCTGATCATGCTGGCCGCGGTGATCGGCCTCTACGTGGTCGCCGGGAACTTCAGCCTCGCGGAGATCGCGCACGCGCGCGCGAACGGCTCGCTGCACATGGCGACGAGCACCGAACGCTGGCTGTTCCTCGGCTTCTTCTTCGCCTTCGCGGTGAAGGCGCCGCTGTGGCCGCTGCACACCTGGCTGCCCAACGCCATGCAGGAGGCCACCGCCCCGGTCGCCGTCCTGATCACCGCGGTCGTCGACAAGGTGGGCACCTTCGCGATGCTCCGCTTCTGCCTCCAGCTCTTCCCGGAGGCCAGCAAGTGGGCGACACCGGTGATCCTCGTCCTGGCGCTCATCAGCATCGTCTACGGCGCACTGCTCGCCGTCGGCCAGCGGGACATCAAGCGCCTGGTGGCGTACGCGTCGATCTCGCACTTCGGCTTCATCATCATGGGCATCTTCGCGATGACCAGCCAGGGCCAGTCCGGCGCCACGCTCTACATGGTCAACCACGGCATCTCCACGGCCGCGCTGATGCTGGTCGCCGGCTTCCTGATCTCCCGGCGCGGCTCGCGGCTCATCGCCGACTACGGCGGTGTGCAGAAGGTCGCCCCGGTGCTCGCCGGCACCTTCCTGATCGGCGGCCTGGCCACCCTCTCCCTGCCGGGCCTCGCGCCGTTCGTGAGTGAGTTCCTGGTCCTGGTCGGCACGTTCACGCGCTACCCGGCGATCGGCATCATCGCCACCTTCGGCATCGTCCTCGCCGCGCTCTACACCCTCGTGCTGTACCAGCGGACGATGACGGGCCCGGTGAAGCCAGAGGTCTCGGCGATGCCCGACCTCCGCGCGCGCGAGCTGGTGGTGGTCGCCCCGCTGATCGTGCTGCTGATCTTCCTGGGCGTCTACCCGAAGCCCGTCACGGACATCGTCAACCCGGCGGTCAAACAGACCATGTCCGACGTACACAAGACCGACCCCAAGCCCTCGGTGGAGGCGGCCAAGTGAGCACAACAGCCGTCCACAGCCTGTGGACAACCGCGGCCGACCCGATCTCGAAGATCCCGGCACCGAAGATCGAATACGGACAATTGTCGCCGACGCTGATCGTCGTCGGTGCCGCGCTGGTCGGCGTGCTGGTCGAGGCGTTCGTCCCGCGCAAGTCCCGCTACTACGCGCAGGTGTTCGTGTCCGTCGTGGCCCTGTGCGCCGCGTTCGCCGCGGTGGTCGCGCTCGCAGCCGACGGCTACGGCACCACCAAGGCGCACATCGCGGCGATGGGCGCGATCGCGGTCGACGGCCCGGCCCTGTTCCTGCAGGGCACGATCCTGCTGGCCGGCCTGGTCGCCCTGTTCACTTTCGCCGAGCGGCGCCTGGACCCGGCCGCGCACGGCAACCGCGTCGACTCCTTCGCGGCGCAGGCCGCGTCGGTGCCCGGCAGCGACAGCGAGAAAGCGGCGGTGAAGGCGGGTTTCACCACGACAGAGGTCTTCCCGCTGCTGCTCTTCGCGATCGCGGGCATGCTGGTGTTCCCCTCGGCCAACGACCTGCTGACGCTGTTCGTGGCCCTGGAGGTCTTCTCCCTGCCGCTGTACCTGCTGTGCGCGCTGGCCCGCCGCAAGCGGCTGATGTCGCAGGAGGCCGCGGTCAAGTACTTCCTGCTCGGCGCGTTCGCCTCGGCGTTCACCCTGTTCGGCATCGCCCTGCTGTACGGCTACGCGGGCTCGGTGTCGTACGGGCGCATCGCGCAGGTCGTCGACGGCACGGTCACCAACGTCGACCCGGCGCTCGCCAACACCATGGGCAACGACTCGCTCCTGCTGATCGGCGGGGCCATGATCGTGATGGGCCTGCTGTTCAAGGTGGGCGCGGTGCCGTTCCACATGTGGACGCCCGACGTCTACCAAGGCGCGCCCACCCCCGTGACCGGCTTCATGGCCGCGGCGACGAAGGTGGCCGCGTTCGGCGCGCTGCTGCGCCTGCTCTACGTCGTCCTGCCGGGCATGCGCTGGGACTGGCGGCCGGTGATGTGGGCGGTGGCGATCATCACCATGCTGGGCGGTGCGATCGTCGCGATCACGCAGACCGACATCAAGCGACTGCTGGCGTACTCGTCGATCGCGCACGCCGGGTTCATCCTCGCGGGTGTCATCGCCACGTCGAAGGACGGTGTCTCGTCGGTCCTCTTCTACCTGGCGGCCTACTCCTTCGTGACGATCGGCGCCTTCGCGGTGGTCACGCTGGTGCGCGACGCGGGCGGTGAGGCGACGCATCTGTCGAAGTGGGCGGGCCTGGGCCGCCGCTCCCCGCTGGTGGCGGCGGTCTTCGCGGTCTTCCTGCTGGCCTTCGCCGGGATCCCGCTGACCTCCGGCTTCGCCGGGAAGTTCGCCGTGTTCAAGGCGGCGGCGGCCGGTGGCGCGGCCCCGCTGGTCGTCATCGGTGTGATCTCCTCGGCCATTGCCGCGTTCTTCTACATCCGCGTGATCGTCCTGATGTTCTTCAGCGAACCGAAGCCGGAGGGCCCGACGGTCGCCGTACCGTCCCCGCTGACCACGGCGGCGATCGGCCTGGGCGTGGCGGTGACGCTGGTGCTGGGCGTGGCCCCGCAGTACTTCCTGAACCTGGCCGGCCAGGCGGGAGTCTTCGTACGCTGACACTCCGCTCGTACAGGCCGCTGCCCGGCACCTCCCGCAGAAGGCGGGTGCCGGGCAGCGGCCTGTACGGCCCGGGGAACGGGGCGAGCCTGTGGATAACTCCGTGGCTGTCGGTGCGGGCCCCTATCGTGGAGGAAGCGGTCGAGAGACGACACACGGGGGACCGGCGGGGGACAGGACCATGGAAGCGACGGGCGGGATCAGCGAGATGCCACAGGTGACCGAGGGGCCGGGCGCGGCCGACAGCGAGGCGCTGGCCACGCTGCACCGGGTCTTCGGATACGAGGCGTTCCGGGGCGAGCAGGAAGCGATCATCGAGCATGTCGTGGCCGGCGGCGACGCCCTCGTCCTCATGCCGACCGGCGGCGGCAAGTCGCTGTGCTACCAGATCCCGGCCCTGGTCAGACCCGGTACGGGCGTGGTGATCTCCCCGCTGATCGCACTCATGCAGGACCAGGTGGACGCCCTGCGCGCCCTCGGCGTCCGCGCCGGCTTCATCAACTCCACGCAGGACTTCGACGAGCGCCGCCTGGTCGAGGCCGAATTTCTCTCCGGCGAGCTCGACCTGCTCTACCTGGCCCCGGAGCGGCTGCGCCTGGACAGCTCGCTCGATCTGCTCTCGCGCGGCAAGATCTCCGTCTTCGCCATCGACGAGGCGCACTGCGTGTCCCAGTGGGGCCACGACTTCCGCCCCGACTACCTCTCGCTGTCCCTCCTCGGCGAGCGCTGGCCGGACGTCCCGCGGATCGCGCTCACCGCGACAGCCACCCGCGCCACCCACGAGGAGATCACCCGGCGGCTGAACCTGCCGACAGCCCGCCACTTCGTCGCCAGCTTCGACCGGCCCAACATCCAGTACCGGATCGTGCCCAAGGCCGACCCCAAGAAGCAGCTGCTCGCCTTCCTCCGGCAGGAGCACGCCGGCGACGCCGGCATCGTGTACTGCCTGTCACGCAACTCTGTCGAGCGGACGGCGGAGTTCCTGACCGCCAACGGCATCGAGGCGGTGCCGTACCACGCGGGCCTGGACGCGGGCACGCGCGCCGCCCACCAGTCCCGGTTCCTGCGCGAGGACGGCCTGATCGTCGTGGCGACCATCGCCTTCGGCATGGGCATCGACAAGCCGGACGTCCGGTTCGTCGCCCACCTGGACCTGCCCAAGTCGATCGAGGGCTACTACCAGGAGACCGGCCGCGCGGGCCGAGACGGACTGGCGTCCACGGCGTGGATGGCGTACGGCCTGAACGACGTCATACAGCAGCGCAAGCTGATCCAGTCCGGCGAAGGCGACGAGGCGTTCCGCCGCCGTGCCTCCGCCCACCTGGACTCCATGCTCGCGCTGTGCGAGACGGCCCAGTGCCGCCGCGGCCAGCTCCTGGCCTACTTCGGCCAGGACCCCGATCCGGCGGGCTGCGGCAACTGCGACACCTGCGTCACCCCACCGGAGACCTGGGACGGCACGGTCGCCGCGCAGAAGGTGCTGTCGACGGTGGTACGGCTGCAGCGCGAGCGCGGGCAGAAGTTCGGCGCCGTGCAGATCGTCGACATCCTGCTCGGCAAGCGCACCGGCAAGGTCATCCAGTTCGACCACGACCAGCTGTCCGTCTTCGGCATCGGAACGGACCTCGGCGAGGCCGAGTGGCGGGGCGTCATCCGGCAGCTGCTGGCCCAGGGACTGCTCGCGGTCGAGGGGGAGTACGGCACGCTGGTGCTCACCGAGGCGAGCGGTTCGGTGCTGCGGCAGGAGCGGGAGGTGCCGCTGCGCAAGGAACCGGAGAAGCCGGCCGTGGCCCGGTCGCGGTCGGCCGGCGCGTCCGGCGGCAGCAAGGCCAAGGCAGCCGCGGCCGAACTGCCCGACGAACTGCTGCCCGCCTTCGAGGCCCTGCGCGCCTGGCGCACCGAACAGGCCCGTGAGCAGGGCGTCCCGCCGTACTTCATCTTCAACGATGCCACCCTGCGCGGGATCGTCACCCTGAGACCCACCTCGGTGCGCGAGCTGGGCACGGTGAGCGGCGTCGGCGAGAAGAAGCTGGCGACGTACGGGGAGGGCGTGCTGGCGGTGCTGGCTTCCCTGGACAGTCCGTCGGGCCCGGCCCCGGCCGCCGGGGCCGTACCCGATGCCGACTGGCCGGAGCCCGACGAGGAACCGGAGCCGGAGGACTGGATGTAGCGGGCCCGTCCGGGGCGATGCGGGGAGCGAGCGTCACAGCCCCCGCGCCGCGTAGGCCCTGACGTCCGCGTCCGAGTCGGCCGTCGCCGTGGCGAGAGCCACACGGGCCTCCGCCGTGGCACGGTGCCGGGTCAGCGCGAGTACGGCAGCCTTGCGCACGTCGGCGTTGGGGTCGGCCAGGGCCTTGGCCAGGGCGGGTACGGCGACGTCGGCGGCCCCGGCCGACAGCGCGGTGGCGGCGCCGGAGCGGACCTGCCAGGCCGGGTCGGACAGGGCGGCCACGGCGCGGGCGGCGAGGGACGGCGGGCAGCCGGTGCCGGCCAGCGCACCGAATGCGGCACCGCGTACGAGGGCATCGGGGTCCTCGGTGAGACGGTCCAGCGTGGCCGTGAGCAACTGCCGGTCGGCCGCTGTCGGCGCCGCCGGACCGACAGCGGCCAGCGCCTTGGCCACGCCGACCCGGACCTCCCGGGAGGGATCGTCCGCAGCACCGGCCAACGGCCGGACGGCGTCGACCGAGACCAGCGCCCGTACGGCCTCGGTGCGGACGCCGACGTCGGGGTCGGCCAGCGCCGCCGCGAACACACCGGCCTCGCCGAGCCGCAGGGCGCGCAGCACATCGAGCGCGGCGGCCCGGACCACCGGATCGGCCTGGGCGAGCGCACCGGTGAGGGCGGCGCCCAGGGCGGGTTCGGGCGGCAGGGTCTCGACGAGCTCGCGCAACGAGGCCGCGGCGGACGCGCGGACCTCGGCATCGGGATCGGCGAGGGCGCCGGCCAGGGCCTGCCCGGTGCCGGGCGGCACGGTCTCGGTGAGGACCGAGACGGCCGTACGGCGGACAGCCGCATCGGTGTCCGTCAAGTAGGGCTGCAGAGCTACGAGTTCGGGCTCCGTCTCGGCCAGCTCCAGCAGCTGGAGGAGCCGAGGCGAGGCGGTGCCCTGGGTGCCGGCCCGTTCGCCGGAGACGCTGGCACGCGCAGAGGCCGGTCCTGCGGCGACCGGCGCCACCTCACGCAGCCCGGCCGTGGCCACGTGCTCCGGACGGACTTCGCCGATCCGTCGGGAGGGACCGCCGACGGGCGCGAACTCCTCGACCGGAACCAGATAGGGAGCCACGGGACGCGCCGTGAACTCCATGGCACCAGAGGGGGACTTGTGCAGATCGAGATGGTGGAACCAGGAGGCGTCGTCACGGCCGGGGTGGTCGAGACGCTCGTGGTAGAGGCCCCAACGGGACTCGGTACGGGCGAGGGAGGCACGGGCGGCCATCTCCGCGCAGTCGCGGATGAAGGTGACCTCGGCGCAGCGCATCAGCTCGTGCGGGGTGCGGGCGCCCATGGCGGCGATGTCGGCGCGCATCCGCTCGAAGGCCTCCAGGGCGAGGGAGAGCCGCGCTCCGGACTTCGGCGGTGCGACGTAGTCGTTCACGAAGCGGCGCAGCTTGTACTCGACCTGGGGCTGCGGCGGACCGTCCGGGTGGCGCAGCGGGCGGTAGATCAGCTCGTGCGCCTCGCGCACCTGGTCCGCGGGAAGTTCGCCCTCGTACGCCGTGTACTGGGCGGCGTCCGCGCCCGCGAGGTCGCCGAAGACGAACGCGCCGATCATGTAGTTGTGCGGGACGCAGGCGAGGTCCCCGGCGGCGTACAGACGGGGGACGGTCGTGCGGGCGTGGTCGTCGACGCGGACACCGGAGGCGGAATGGCCGCCGCACAGGCCGATCTCGGAGATGTGCATCTCGACGTCGTGGGTGCGGTAGTCGTGCCCGCGTCCGGCGTGGAAGGTGCCCCGGGTGGGGCGTTCGGTGGAGTGCAGGATCGACTCCAGGGCGCAGACCGACTCCTCGGGGAGATGGCTGAGCTTGAGGTAGACCGGGCCGCGGTCGCCGGCCACCTCGGCGGCGAACTCGGCCATCATCTGCCCGGACCAGTAGTCGGAGTCGACGAACCGCTCGCCGTGCCGGTTGACCTGGTAGCCGCCGAAGGGGTTGGCGACGTAGGCGCAGGCCGGGCCGTTGTAGTCCTTGATCAGCGGGTTGATCTGAAAGCACTCGATGCCGGTCAGCTCGGCGCCCGCGTGGTAGGCCATGGCGTATCCGTCACCGGCGTTGGTGGGGTTCTCGTAGGTGCCGTAGAGGTAGCCGGAGGCGGGCAGGCCGAGCCGGCCGCAGGCGCCGGTCGCGAGGATGACGGCGCCCGCGCGGACGGTGACGAAGGCGCCCGTGCGCGTGTGGAAGCCGACGGCGCCCACGGCCCGCCCCTCGGCGGTCAGGACCCGGACCGGCATCAGCCGGTTCTCGATCCGGATCCGCTCCCGCATCTCGCGCCGCCGCAACTGCCGGTAGAGGACCTTTTTGACGTCCTTGCCCTCTGGCATCGGCAGTACGTACGAGCCGGAGCGATGGACCTGGCGGACCGCGTACTCTCCGTGCTCGTCCTTCTCGAACTTGACCCCGTACGACTCCAGCCGCTGCACCATCGCGAAACCGCGCGTGGCGGTCTGGCGGACGGTGGACTGGTCGACGATGCCGTCGTTGGCGCGGGTGATCTCGGCGACGTAGTCATCGGGTTCGGCGCGGCCCGGGACGACCGCGTTGTTGACGCCGTCCATGCCCATGGCCAGCGCGCCGGAGTGACGGACGTGGGCCTTCTCCAGCAACAGGACGTCCGCGCCACGCTCGGCGGCGGTCAGGGCAGCCATGGTGCCGGCGGTGCCGCCGCCGATGACGAGGACGTCGCAGGTCAGCTCCTCGGCGTCGGTGACGGCGGGAATCTCCGGAGGAGTGGTGGCGGGGGTGGTCACCGGGGTGCCTTTCAGGAGCCGAGAGAGGTGAGGATGTCGCGGCGCAGGGCCGCGCGGGCCGGGTCGTCCACGGCGCCACGGTCGCGGGGCCCGGGGACGTCGCGTACGGCGACGACTCGGCCGGAGCCGAGCAGGGCCACGCGGTCGCCGAGGAAGAGGGCCTCGTCCACATCGTGCGTGACGAAGACGACGGTTGCCCCCGTGCCGCGGAGCACCTCCACCAGCAGGTCCTGCATGCCGGAGCGGGTCTGGGCGTCGAGGGCGCCGAAAGGCTCGTCCATGAGGACCGCACGCGGGCTGTCGGCCAGCGCGCGGGCCAACTGGGCACGCTGGCGCTGCCCGCCCGACACCCGGTGCGGCAACTGTCCTGCCTGCGCGCTGAGTCCGACCCGTTCGAGCCAGGACTCGGCCCGGGCACGGCGTTCACCGCGCGGCACGCCGCTGATGGCGAGTGGAAGCTCGACGTTCCCGCGCAAGGTGCGCCAGGGCAGCAGTGCGTCCTCCTGGAAGACCAGCGCGCGGTCGGCCGACGGCCCGGTCAGCGGGTTGCCGTCCACCTCGGCCGTGCCGCCCAGCGCAGGCAGCAACCCGGCGAGGGTGCGCAGAAGCGTGGACTTTCCGCAGCCGGACGGGCCGACGACGGTGAGGATCTCACCGGGAGCGACATCCAGGTCGACGTTGTACAGCACCGGCGCGTCCGGGCGGCCGAGCACGGCAGAACGGAAGATGAGCCGGGTGCCGCGTACGGCCCCCGATATCGGCGCGACGGGAGCGGTGACGGTTTCAGACGAGGTGCTCATCGTGGGCCTCCTCGGTGTCCTTGTGGCCCTGCTGCTCGGGCTGGGTGTGATGCTCGGCCTTGCGGTCGGCACGGACAGGGGTGACGGCCGGCCGGGGCACGCGGGTGCGGCCAGTGGGGATGTACGAGGTGTGGGGCAGCCAGCGGGTCAGGCGCCGGCCGAGGAGTTCCACGGCCGTGGAGGTGACCCAGCCGAGGACGCCGATGGTGACCATGCCGACGAAGACGCCGGAATAGTTCACCACCGTGTAGTCCTGCCAGGTGCGGTAACCGACCCCGTACTGGCCGGAGATCATCTCGGCGGAGATCACACAGATCCACGACACGCCGATGCCGACCGACAGCCCGCCGAAGATGCCGGGCAGCGCGCCGGGCAGCACGACCGACCCGAGGATCCGCAGCCGTCCACCACCCATGGTGCGCACCGCTTCCTCCCAGACGGGGGTCAGCGCACGGACGGCGTGCCGGGTGGAGACCAGCACGGGGAAGAAGGCTGCGGTGCAGGTGATGAAGACGATGCCCTGCTCGTTGGAAGGAAAGAGCAGGATCGCGACCGGGACGAGGGCGATCGCAGGGATCGGGCGGATCACTTCCAGGACCGGACCGAGCAGGTCCTCGGCGAGCCGCGAGCGGGCGACGAGCACGCCGGTCGCCACGCCCAGGACGGCCGCCAGCGCGAAGCCGGTGAGGATACGGGTGAGGCTGTCGGTGAGGTCGGTCCAGTAGTCGCCGCCGGAGAGCCGGTCGGCGAAGGCGCGGGCGACCTCGGTGACCGTCGGGAACTGCGAGAAGCGTAGCCACAGGTCGACCTTCAGGTCGGTCAGCAGCTGCCACAGGCAGAGGAAAGCGGCCAGGGAGGCGGTGCGCAGCGTATACCGGGCAAGGGGCGGCCGGGTCATGAGGCGCGTCCCAGAGCTTCGCGGTACGACACGATGCGGGCGCCGCCGTGGGCGGTGACATAGGTCTGCGCGGTCGCAGGGGTGACGAAGGGCAGCAGCTGGTCGCCGTCGGTCACCCAGACGGCCTTCTCGGCGAACCAGAGCGTGCCGGTGGTGGCGTCGGGCACGTAGGCGCCACGGATTCGGTCCTGGTGCTGGGCCACGTACGCCAGCAGCTCCCGGGCGGACTTGAAGGAGACGGTCTTGTCACTGCCCTTGGCCCACACCTCGCTCGTGGCCGGCGCGGGCGTCTCGGTGAGCCACTTGGTGTAGGAGGTGCCAAGGGCCTTCTTCACGTACTGGTCGTCGACGAACGAGTCCACGTCGATGTCGCCGGTCAGCTTGGCGGCTTTCAGCACGGACACGTCCTGCTTCAGAGCGGAGACGAGCTGAGGCTTGACCGCCGGGTCGAAGGTGGCGATGCCGCGGGCGCCGTTGTAGAGGTAGACCACCTCGGCGGGCAGACCGGTGGCCTGGGCGACCTCCTCCGCGGCGGTGACGGGGTGGGCGTTGAGGTAGTCCGTCGCCTCGGCCTGGGCCTTGAGGAACGCCTTCAGGACCGCCGGGTGCCGACGGGCGAAGTCCTCGCGGGCGGTCACGCCGTGGAAGGTCGGCAGGTTCAGCTGTGCGCCGTCGTACAGGGCCTTCGCCTTGTCCTGGTAGGCGAGCAGGCCAGGCCAGGCGACGAACTGCGACAGGGCGTCCACGCTGCCGGAGGAGAGCGCCGAGGCGCCCACGGCGGGCTGCTGGTTGAGCTTGGAGATGTCCTTGTCCGGGTCGATGCCGACACGCTGCAGGGCCCGCACGAGCGTGCCGTCGGCTGCGGAGCCGATGCTCGTGGAGACCTTCTTGCCCTTCAGGTCCTTCAGCGAGGTGAGCGTCGAATCAGGCGCGGTGACCACGGTGTTGAGGCCGCCACGCAGGTTGTAGCCGGTAACCGAGACCAGGTGGGTGGGCCGCCCGAGCTGCTTGCCGCGGGCCGCGTTCAGCAGCAGCGGGAAATCACCCATCGAGCCGATGTCGATCTTTCCAGCGGTCATCTGGGCGGTGATCGGGGCGCCGGTGGCGTAGTCCTGCCAGTCGACCTTGTAGGTGTGGCCGTCGTGCAGGGCGTTCAGGTCCCTCTCGAAGTAGCCGAGGGAGCGCAGCAGGGTGCCCGCCGTGACGGTGTTGATGGTCTTGGACTGGTAGCCGATGGTGATGGTGACGTTCTTGCCGTCACCGGCCTCGGCGCTGCCGGCGCAGCCGGTCAGAGGGAGGAGGAAAAGGGCAGCTGTAAGGACAAGCGTGGTGCGTTCCACGGGAGTTCGGGCCTCTCACCGGAGCAGATAGGGCATGTTGACCGTGACGGCGCCGGTGGGGCAGCGGGCCGCGCACGGGCCGCAGTACCAGCACTCGTCGACGTGCATGTACGCCTTGCCGGTGCTGTCGTCGATGGCGAGGGAGTCCAGCGGGCACATGTCCACGCAGAGGGTGCAGCCGTCGATGCACTTCGACTCGTCGATGGTCACGGGCACGTCGGCCCGCTGGGGCGCCAAGGGCATGGCTGTCTCCAGGAAACGTGCGGGCGGGGCGGTTGCGGCGGCCGGTTACAGCGACCGGTGGAGCAGGCCGCTCATGGTGATGCGGTCGCCGCGGAAGCGGATGAACTCCAGGTCGACGGGGCGGCCGTCGGCGAGGTGGGTGAGGCGTTCCAGCATCAGTACGGCGGCGCCACGCGGGGCCTGGAGGACGGCGGCGGAGTGGGCGTCCGCGTTCACCGCCTCCAGGGTGATCTCGGCGTGGCCGAGACGCTGGCCGGTGATGGCTTCCAGGAGGCGGAAGACATCGGTGTTCTCCAAGTCGGCGCCGAGCAGGGCGGTGCCGAGGTCGAGCGGGATGTAGGTGAGGTCGAGCGAGAGGGGAAGGCCGTTGAGGCGGCGCAGGCGTTCGATGCACAGGACGTCGGCGCCGGCCGGGACGCCGAGGCGGTCGGCGACCGGGGCGGGGGCGGGGGCGGGGCCCATGGTGCGGACCTCGTTGGTGACGCGGCCGTGTTCGCGGAGGGTTTCCGCGAGGCCCATCAGACGGTCGAGCCCGTGCGGGTACTTCCGGGCGACGACCACGGTGCCGACGCCGGGCAGTCGCTCCACCAGGCCCTCGGCCCGGAGCAGGTCCAGGGCCTGGCGGATGGTGTTGCGGGAGGCGCGGTAGTCGGCGGCGAGGGTCGACTCGTGCGGGAGGGGGCCTTCCTGGAAGGCGCCGCCGATGATCTGGCGGCGCAGGAGGTCGGCGAGCTGCCGGGCCCGGTCCGCGCGCAGCCGACGACGCGTCCGGTGGGCGGCGACGGTGGTCGCGGCGCCCTGACCGGCGTGGTCTCGGGGGCGATCGGCGGGAGGCATGGCTGGAACCATACCGATGCGGTAGGGAAAGTCGTGTTGCCGAAGTGTTGCGCCAGGTGAGGGGGCGTCGGATACGTCGCTGAGCTGCGGGTTTTCCTTTTCGTTCGGGAAGATCTGCCACCTGGCCAGCCTGTCAGGTCAGTGCCGTCAGTCCCGGGGCGAAGGTGATCAGCAGGGGCAGCAGCGGAACCAAGGCGGCCACCGTCGTCGTCAGGGCCCGGTGCCGGCGCAGCAGCCGTGGCGGGGGCTCCAGAAGGCGGTCCACGCGCTCGCCCAGCAGGCGGCGGCTGGAGTCGCAGGAGAGGACGCCCCGGTGCTGGTTCAGCTCGATCAGCGCGAGGGCTGTGGTGAGGTGTCCGCAGCGGCGGGACGCCGTGTCGTCGGCCGCCAGCTCGACCAGCCGGTGCGTCTGGTCGCAGAAGTGGGCGAAGAGCGGCACGCGCGGGAAGCCTGTGGCGAGCGCGGTGGACAGGTGCAGGAGCCAGTCGTGGTGGGCTCGGGCGTGTCCGCGTTCGTGGGTGAGGACGGCGTCGAGCTGGTGGCCGGTGAGGCGCTGTAGCGCACCCGTGGTGACGACCAGCTGCGGCGGGTGTCCCGGCATCCACCAGGCGTCCGGGTACTCGTCCTCCAGCACCAGCATCGGGCCGCGCGCCGCGGGCAGTCCGGCCGGCAGATCGGGAGCGCGCTCACGCAGTTGTGCGCGGGCCCGGCCGCGCCTGCGGCGGGCCTCGACGAGCTCCCGGGCCAGCATGGCCGTCGTCCAGGCGGCCCCGAAGGCCAGCAGCAGGGTGAGGGTGGTGGCCCACACCGGTGCGGCGGAGAGGTCGTACGCGGCGGTCACCGAGGGCGGCGCCGGGGCGAAGACGCGGTCGCGGACGGTGTGGAAGACGGCCGCAGTGCCCAGGATCAGCGCGGCCAGGCAGCACAGCAGGACGGTGGCGACCAGGCACTGCCACACCCACAGTGCGACCACGGGTTCCCGCTCGGGCCAGGCGGCACGGGTCAGCGCGCGCGGCGCCGGCAGGGCGGCCGTCAGGGCGACGACGCTCAGCAGGAGCAGGCAGACGGTCATGCCGGGGCTCCGGTTCCTGGTCGGAGAGGTGTGCGGGGCGGGTGGTGCCAAGGGTGCGTCACGCGGATGCGCGTCGCGTGTGGTGCGTGTCCCCGCCAGTATGACGAAGACCGGGGGCACGAGTCAGGTGTCGGGGACGATCCGCTTCGCGACCGGCCACGCGCGCGTGAACGCCGATGGCGGCCGCAACTGCTCCCGCGCGGCCCGGGTCGGCGGCCAACTGCCGTGCTGCCGGCAGGTCTGCCCGTGCCAGGCCAGGGCAAGTTGTCCGCCCGGCCCGCCCGGCCCGGCCCGGCCCGCCCGGCCCGCCCCGCCCGGGCCGGGGCGTCCGGCGAGGCCATCGGGCCGTCGCCGTGGCCGGGCGGGGACGGTCAGAGGGCTGCCAGGGCGCCCCGTGGCCACCCCCGGCCGGCGGGTGTGGCGGGCGACCGGAGCCCGGGAGGGGGTCAGCGTGTCACGATCCGTCCGCTCACCTCGCCCAGCCCGACCCGGCATCCGTCCGGGCCGGGGGCCCACGCGGACAGGGTCACCACGTCGCCGTCCTCCAGGAAGGCCCGTTTGCCGTCGGGGAGTTCGAGGGGTTCGCGGCCGTTCCAGGTCAGCTCCAGCAGGGAGCCGCGCTGGCCATCCTCGGGGCCGCTCACCGTGCCCGAGCCGTAGAGGTCGCCGGTGCGCAGCGAGGCGCCGTTCACCGTCATGTGGGCGAGTTGCTGGGCGGCGGTCCAGTACATGGTCGAGAAGGGGGGTTCGGAGACCACCTGGCCGTTGATCGCCACGGAGATCCGCAGGTCGTAGCCGCCCGGTTCGATGCCCGGCGCCGAGTCGTCGAGGTAGGGCAGCAGGGGGTGCGTGCGCTCCGGCGCGGCCACGCGCGCGTGCTCCAGCGCCTCCAGCGGGGTGATCCACGCCGACACCGAGGTCGCGAAGGACTTGCCGAGGAAAGGCCCGAGGGGGACGTACTCCCAGGCCTGGATGTCCCGCGCGGACCAGTCGTTCAGGAGACAGAGGCCGAAGACGTGGTCCCGGAAGTCCCCGAGTGCGACGGGCCTGCCCAGCTCGGAGGGGACACCCACGACGAAGCCGACCTCGGCCTCGATGTCCAGCCGGATCGACGGGCCGAACACGGGTGCCGGGTCGCCCGGGCCCTTGCGCTGCCCGGACGGCCGTACGACGTCCGTGCCCGAGACGACGACCGTGCCGGAGCGGCCGTGGTAACCGATCGGCAGATGCTTCCAGTTGGGAGTGAGGGAGTCCGCGGCGTCCGGGCGGAAGATCTGGCCGACGTTACGCGCGTGGTTCTCCGAGGCGTAGAAGTCGACGTAGTCCGCGACCTCGAAGGGCAGGTGCAGGGTCACCTCGGACAGGGGGTGGAACAGCGGCTCCACGGCCGCGCGGTGCGCGGGATCCGTGACCCAGCCTGTGATCGCGCGCCGTACCTCCGACCAGACCGTGCGGCCGGCGGCCAGCAGGGGGTTGAGGACGGGGCGGGCCAGCAGCGACTGGTGCGACGAGCCGAGGGCGGCGGCCGCGGCGCCCGCGTCGAGGACATGGTCCCCGAGCCGGACGCCGACCCTCCGCTCCCTGCTGCCGGAGGGCGAGAACACGCCATAGGGAAGGTTGTGCGGGCCGAAGGGGTCGCCCTCGGGGACGTCGAAGGGGGGCATGGGGTGCTGCCTCACTCTCATCCGGGCCATGCATGGCAATGCGTTCCATGTGATCGCGCCACACGTTACGGCCGTGACGCATGTCTTGGGCAGAGACCAGGGGGTGCCTCGGCATGAGCTCGAATGGTTGCTCGCACGAGGTCTAAAGGGTTCGCAATGTCCGGAAAGGTCTTGTCGGAGGGGGCAATTCCGGCTTAGCGTCCTTTGGGGACACGGACGGGCCGGATCCGTTCCGTTGGGGGGACACGTGGGGGGACCCGTGGCCGGAGACGCCGTCAGTGTGCCGTTCGAGGCGGACCGTGACGTGCCGGGACTCATCGTCAAGTTCGGCGACTATCCGCTGCATCATGGCGGGGTCGGCGCGATCCGCAGTCTGGGCCGCCTCGGCGTGCCCATGTACGCCATCACCGAGGATCCGTACACGCCGGCGGCCTCCTCGCGCTATCTGAAGAAGGCGTTCGTGTGGCCGACGACCGGCGCGGAGGACCCCGGCCACCTGGTCGAGGGCCTGCTGCGCGTCGGGCGCCGGATAGGCCGCCCGACCGTCCTGATACCGACCGACGAAGAGGCGGCCGTCCTGATCGCCGAGCACCAGGACGAGCTGGCCGGATCTTTTCTCTTCCCGAGGGTCGACCCCGCGCTGCCGCGCCGGCTGGCGAGCAAACAGGGGCTGCACGAACTGTGCGTCGAGCATGGCGTCGCGAGCCCGGCGGCCGTGTTCCCGGAGTCGTACGACGACGTCGTCGCCTTCGCCGGCACGGCCCGCTTCCCGGTGGTGGCCAAGAACCGCGAGGCGTTCGTACGGCGCCGGCGGCCCGCGGTGAACGGCACCACGCGCATCGCCACCCGCGAGGGTCTGCTCAGCCTGGCCCGTGACTGGGGCGAGGAACCGGGCGTGATCCTCCAGGAGTACCTGCCCCGGGAGGAGGCCGAGGACTGGATCGTGCACGCCTGCTTCGGCCCGGACTCCACCCCGCGCGCGCTTTTCACCGGTGTGAAGGTCCGCTCGTGGCCGCCGCACGCCGGCATGACGGCGAACGCGTATGTCGTCGACAACCCGGAACTCGCGGACCTCGCCGCACGTTTCATCAAACAGATCGGCTTCAGCGGCATCATCGACCTCGACCTGCGCTTCGACCGGCGCGACGGACAGTACAAGCTCCTGGACTTCAACCCGCGCATGGGCGCTCAGTTCCGGCTCTTCGAGAACGAGTCGGGGGTGGACGTCGTACGCGCCCTGCATCTCGATCTCACCGGCCGCGCCGTACCGGAGGGGGAACAGCGCGCCGGCCACCGTTACATCGTGGAGAACATCGACCTGCCCGCCCTCCTCGCCTACCGCCGCAGCGGCTATACGACGCCGCACGCGCCGGCGAGGGCAAGCGGGACGGAGCTGGCCTGGTTCGCGGGGGACGACCCGCTGCCGTTCCTCACGATGCTCGCCCGCTTCGTGCGCCCGGGCGCGAAGCACCTCCATCAGCTGTGGCGCACCAACCGCCGCGGCAGCGGCACCTCCACGAAGTAAGCGTCCACGACGCAGGTATCCGCGAAGCAGGGACCCGCGAAGCAGGCGTCCACGACGCAGGCATCCACGAAGTAGGTATCCACGAAGTAGGCAAGGCCACCACGCGTGGCGCACCGTGTCCTGGGGAGGGACTTCGTGACTCGACCGGTTGCAGTCATCGGCGCCGGGCCGTACGGCCTGTCCACCGCCGCCCATCTCCGCGCGCGCGGCATCCCCGTCCGCGTCTTCGGCGACCCCATGGTCAGCTGGCGCGCGCACATGCCCGAGGGCATGCTCCTGAAATCGACCCCCGCCGCCTCCAGCCTCGACTGCCCGCAGCCCGGCCACACCCTCGCCGACTACTGCGCGGCGGCCGGGATCCGCCGCCTGGTCAGCGACGAGGACATCATCCCGGTGGAGACGTTCATCGCCTACGGCGAGTGGTTCCAGTATCAGCTGCTGCCCGGACTGGAGCGGGTACGGGTCGTCTCCGTCGACCGTGACGCGCGCGGCGGCTTCGAACTCAAGCTGGACTCCGGAGAGCTGTTCACGGCGCGCGCGGTCGTCGTCGCCACCGGCCTGTCCGGCCTCGCCCACCTGCCGCCGGAGCTGGCGGGCGCGGCGCCCGACGGACCCGCCGCGACCGGCCCGGTCTCGCACAGCTCCCAGCACCACGACCTCGGCCGGTTCGCCGGCAAGGAGCTGATCGTCGTCGGCGCCGGTCAGTCCGCGCTGGAGACGGCGGCGCTCGCCGCCGAGGCGGGGGCACGCGTGCGCGTGGTCGCGCGCGGCCGCGACCGGGTCGCCTTCGGCGCCCCGCCGTGGGAGCAGCCGCGGCTGCGCCCCGAGTCCCCCTTCGGCCGCGCCTGGTCGCTGTGGGCGCTCAGCTACTACCCGCACCCCTACCGCTACCTGCCCGAGCCCACCCGCCACTTCCTGGTCCGCCGGGTCCTCGGACCGCTCGGCGCCTGGTGGCTGCGTGAGCGCTTCGAGGGCGCCGTACCGGTGCAGGAGGTCGAGCGGATCGTGCGTGCCGAGGCGCCGGACGGCAGCCCGGTCCTCACCGTCCGCACCCATGGCGGCCGTACCGAGCGGCTCACCGCCGACCACGTCATCGCGGCCACCGGGTACCGCGTCGCCGTCGCGGCGATGGACTTCCTCGGCCACGGACTGCGCACCCGGCTCGCGGTGAGCCGCGGCACGCCGAAACTGGGCCCCGGTTGCGTCTCCTCCGTGCCCGGCCTGTACTTCACGGGCCTGCCGGCAGCGTCGTCGTACGGCCCGGTGATGCGGTTCGTCTGCGGCACGGAGTTCGCCTCCCCGCGCCTGGCGCGACACCTCGCCGCGGCCCACGGCTGACTCCCGCGCCGGCCACCGCACCGCGAACAGGAGGACGACACACACCACTTGGGGGTGATGAGCACGTAAGTACGCAGCACGACAAGATGAGTCGGACCGGCGTCGCATCCGTATTCTCTGATCATGGCAGCCTCCCCCGCATATGCACTCATCGCGACTGACCTGGACGGAACGCTGCTGCGCGGCGACGACACGGTCTCCGGCCGGTCGCTCGCCGCGCTCGCGCGGGTGGTGCGCGCCGGTGCGCGCCACCTGGTGGTGACGGGCCGGCCGGCCCCGCGGGTACGGCCGCTGCTCGCGCACCTCGGCTGTACGGGGCTCGCGGTGTGCGGGCAGGGCGCGCAGGTCTACGACGCCGCGGCGGGCCGGCTGCTGTGGTCGGTGCGGCTGGACCGGGAACTGGCGGAGGAGGCGCTCGGCAAGATCGAGGCGGAGGTGGGGGAGGTCTTCGCCGCTGTCGATCAGGACGGTGTCGACGGGCTCACACTGATCGAGCCCGGGTACCGCATGCCGCACCCGACCCTGCCCGCGGTGGGGGTCGGCCGACGTGACGACCTGTGGCGCAGGCCCATCAGCAAGGTGCTGCTGCGCCATGCGGCCCTGTCCGACGACGAGTTGGCGGCCGTGGCGCGCGCGGTGGTGGGTTCGCTGGCGACGGTCACCATGTCGGGGCCGGGGACCGTGGAGCTCCAGCCGTGCGGGGTGACCAAGGCGACCGGGCTGGCGCTGGCCGCCGACCGGCTGGGGATCGCGCCGGAACGGGCGCTGGCGTTCGGGGACATGCCCAATGACATCCCGATGTTCGAGTGGGCCGGGCACGGGGTGGCGATGGCCGATGCGCACCCGGAACTCAAGGCGGTGGCCGACGAGATCACCTCGTCGAACGAGGACGACGGCATCGCCGTCGTCCTCGAACGACTCTTCCCGGTCGGCTGACGGCCGCGCGACTCCGACGGTCGGACGACCGCCCGGCGGCTGTCAGGGCGACTGCCGGGCTGTCGTCAGGGCGACTGCCGGGCTGTCGTCGGGGCGACCGCCGTGCCGCTGTCGGAGCGACCGCCGTGCGGCCGTCAGTACGCGCTGTGGACGTTGTCGATCGAGCCGTAGCGCGCGGCGGCGTAGTTGCAGGCCGCGGTGATGTTGGCGACCGGGTCGTAGATGTTGAACGAGGTGCCGGCCACGTGGTACGCGTTGAAGGTCGGGTCGATGACCTGGAGCAGGCCCTTGGACGGGATGCCCCGGGCCGCGTTGGAGTCCCAGTTGTTGATGGCCCACGGGTTGCCCGAGGACTCCCGGATGATGTTGCGGTAGATGCCGTGGTAGGAGCCCGGGATGCCCTTCTGGGCCATGATCGCGAGCGACTTGTGGATCCAGCCGTTGAGGTTGTTCGGGTACCCGGCAAGGGTGGTGGAGGACACCTTGGTGGCCTTCTTCGCCGGGGCGGCGGAGGCGCTGGTGGCGCCGATGAGCGGCAGGGCGAGGACGGCGGCACCGGTGCCGACGACGGCGAGGGTGCGGGCGAGGCGGTTGGCCCGGGGACGGCGGTGACGAGCGGCAGCACGCATGGGGATGTTCCTCTCCGTCGCCTGCGAGGTGAGCTGTCGGGTTCGGGCGGGGAGGTGCCCGGCCGCACCTTCGCGAGAAGGCACGGCTTCACCCCTAGCCGTTCCGGTGCGACGCGTGTCGTCCGGTCCGGCGGCTTACCTGGGTCCCCCGCTCCTGCCGTACGAAATGGGTTCGTGGATGGTCATGCGGGCGGCGGCAGGATTCGGCGTCCGCCCGACGGCCCGGAACGTATGCGAGAGCACATGTCGGGAACAAGTACTGGATTCACACAACGCACCATTTGACCTTGATGTGTGCCCTATGGGGTACTTGATCCTTTGCGGTTGCCAACCCTCAACTTGCCGACCGGGCAAGGGGAGGGAGGGTGCTCGGTGGCCGGGATGCCGGATGGGGGAGCGTGACCCAACTCACGAAATAGCAAACCCTGTCAAATCGGACATGGCGGATTCCGGGGTTGGGGTGAGAGCTGGGTGTGAGGTGGCCGGTGGACAGCCTGGGGGTGACCCGGGGGTGACCTGGGGGTGCCTCCCGGAACCTGTGACGCGATGCCCGTCGTTGTCGTGTATGTCCGCGGGTGTGCGCGGGGTGGGATGGAGGCGTTACTCCGCTCGCCCCCCGGTTCGCGACAAAGCGCAAGGCTTCCTGTTAAGTCGATAGATGTCCGTTCTTATCATCCGATCACACGCATACCGGCCATGATCCAATACCACCCGGGCTGGACCGGTGGGCGCTATCGGTGATCGAAACAGGACCGGATACGCTGACTTGAGTGATGGCAGCGACCTATCGACAAACCGTGTAATCGCCAGCAGACACCAGCAGACAGGAGACCCCTCGTGACCGTCGTCGGGCCGTTCGGGCTGAGCGTGCGGGACCAGGCTCTCGAAGCCGATGTCCAGGCCGGATTGGCGGCTGTCGAGGAAGGCTTGCTCGAAGCCACCAAGAGTGAGGTTCCGTTCATCACGGAGGCCGCGCAGCACCTGGTACGGGCCGGCGGGAAGCGGTTCCGGCCGCTGCTCGTGATGCTCGCGGCCCAGTTCGGCGACCGTTACGCGCCGGGCATCGTGCCGTCGGCCGTCGTCGTGGAGCTGACGCATCTGGCCACGCTGTACCACGACGACGTCATGGACGAGGCGGCCGTGCGGCGCGGTGTGGACAGCGCCAACACCCGCTGGGGCAACTCCGTCGCGGTCCTCACCGGCGACTTCCTGTTCGCCCGCGCCTCCCAGATCCTCGCCGACCTCGGGCCCGAGGCGGTCCGGGTGCAGGCCCTCGCGTTCGAGCGGCTGGTCACGGGCCAGATCCTGGAGACCGCCGGCCCCTCCGACGGCCGTGACCCGGTCGAGCACTACCTGGACGTGCTCGGCGGCAAGACCGGCTCCCTGGTGGCGGTCTCGTGCCGGTTCGGCGCGATGATGTCGGGCGCCGACGAGACGGTCATCGACGTCCTCACCCAGTACGGCGAGCGGCTCGGTGTCGCCTTCCAGCTCGCCGACGACGTCCTGGACATCGCCTCCGACTCGCACGAGTCCGGCAAGACCCCGGGCACCGACCTGCGCGAGGGCATCCCGACCCTGCCCGTGCTCCGGCTGCGCGAGCGCGCGGCCCGGCTGGGGCTGCCCGAGGACCTCGCGCTGTGCGAGCTGCTGGACTCCGACCTCAGCGACGACGCCCGGCACGCCGAGGCGCTGACCGCGCTGCGCGCCCACCCGGCGCTGGAGCAGGCCCGCCGCGACACCGTGCGGTATGCGGAGGAGGCCCGGGCCGCGCTGTCCCCGCTGCGGGACTGCGACGCCAAGCGGGCGCTGGAGGAGCTGTGCGACGCCGTGGTGCACCGCGCGGGCTGACGCCCCTGACACCGGCTCTGCGGCAGCATTGGCTGACGTGTCCACGACCTGACGTGTCCGCAACGTGCCTCCGACGGCCGGCCGCGCGGCGTGTGCGGGGCCCGCGCGGGTGCCCGTGCGGGCAGACGGCCGTACGGCGGCGTACGGCATTCGTGCGATCCGTCCGGCCCCCTAGGGGTCGCGGAAGCCGTCACCCCCGCGTGTCATACCGCAGTCGTACATGGACTTGGCTCCGTGGTCTGACGCTTCTTCATGGCCGGTTTGGTGAGATGGAGAACACGGACATCACCACTCCTCACCGATTCGGGTGAGAATGGCGGCTCAGGGTGGACCAGCGTGAGGACAGCCGCCGCCGACGACGGAGGTAAGGCACACATGGCACCGTACGAATCCGACGACGCAGTGGACGCCGTGCGGGACGAGAACCCGCACAGCGGACGCCGCAAGGCCGCGCGGTACGCGGTCCCGGTCGCGGTGGTGGGGGTGGCGGCGGCCACGATCGGGCTGGTCCCGGCGCTCGCCGCCTCCGGCGACCCCGACCTGCCCAAGATCACCGCCAAGCAGCTCATCGACAAGATCGCAAAGTCGGACGTGCAGCAGCTGTCCGGCACGGTGAAGATCAGCACCGACCTCGGCCTGCCGAACCTCGGCGGCCTGGAGAGCAGCCTGGTCTCCGGGGCGGGCAAGGGCTCCGGCGAGGGCTCCTCCGCCGACCCCCAGGCCAAGCTCACCGAACTGGTCACCGGCACGCACACACTGCGCGTCGCCGCCGACGGCCCGGACAAGCAGAAGGTGTCGCTGCTGGAGAGCGGCTCCGAGTACAGCCTCATCCACGACGGCACGAACGTCTGGGGCTACGACAGCAAGACCAACTCGGTCTTCCACGGCACCTCCGCCGACTCCGGCAAGGACAGGACCGAGCCCCCGGCCACTCCCAAGGACTTCGCCGACCAGGCACTGAAGGCGGTGGACGACACCACGTCCGTCACTGTAGACGGCACCGAGCAGGTCGCCGGCCGCGCCGCCTACAAGCTGCTGATCAAGCCCCGCCAGTCCGGCACCACGGTCGGCGCGATCAGCATCGCCGTCGACTCGAAGACGGGCATGCCACTGAAGTTCACGCTGACCCCGAAGAGCGGCGGCGCGGCCGTCGTCGACGCGGGCTTCACGGAGGTCTCCTTCGCCAAGCCCTCCGCGTCCACCTTCGCCTTCACCCCGCCCAAGGGCGCGAAGGTGACGGAGCAGAAGAAGGACGGCGCAGACCGGGAGCACGCGGTCAAGCGCGGCGAGGACTTCGCCCCGGGCCACGACAAGGGCACCGTCCTCGGCAAGGGCTGGACGTCCATCGCCACCTTCGAGACCGGCTCCAAGGGCGGTCTGCCGACGGGCGGTTCCAAGGCCGGTGACCTCGGCGGCTTCCTCGGCTCGCTCGGCGACCAGGTCTCCGGCAAGTTCGGCAAGGGCACGGTCTTCTCCACCCGCCTGATCAACGTCCTGATGACCGACGACGGCAAGGTCTACGCCGGCGCGGTGACCAAGTCCGCCCTGGTGAAGGCGGCCGACGAAGGAAAGTGACCCGGTCCGGGCACTACGGGCCGTTACCGTGCGTTGACTCTTCACGGGAGCACGAATCGAGGGGGAGCCGATGGACGGACTGTCCGCCACGGAGCGCGAGGCGGGGGACGCGCGGGAGCGTGCCCCCGGGCAGGCGGGGGCGAGCGTCATCGCCACCCGCGGCCTGACCAAGCGCTACGGCGGCGGACAGCTCGCCGTCGACGGCCTCGACCTGACCGTCCCGGCGGGCAGCGTCTTCGGCTTCCTCGGACCGAACGGCTCGGGCAAGACCACCACCATCCGCATGCTGATGGGCCTGATCGAGCCGACCGCCGGCACGGCGAGCGTGCTGGGCCGCCCGATGCCCCGGGCGGCCCGTGCCGTGCTGCCCGAGGTCGGCGCGCTCATCGAGGGCCCCGCCCTGTACGGCTTCCTCTCCGGCCGGGACAACCTGCTGCGTTACGACGCCGCCGACCCGACCGCCGACCCGCGCACCCGGCGCGCCCGCGTCGCCGCCGCTCTGGACAGGGTGGGCCTCGCGGCCGCCGCCGGCAAGAAGGCGAAGGCGTACTCGCTCGGCATGAAGCAGCGCCTCGGTCTCGCGGCCGCACTGCTCCAGCCGCGACGGCTGCTCGTCCTGGACGAGCCCACCAACGGCCTCGACCCGCAGGGCATGCGGGAGATCCGCACCCTGATCAGGGAATTGGCCGCCGACGGCACGACCGTCTTCCTCTCCTCCCACCTCCTCGACGAGATCGAACAGGTGTGCACGCACGCGGCGGTCATGGCGCAGGGCCGGCTCGTCACCCAGGGCGAGGTGGCCGACCTGGCGGCCGGGGCGCGCGGCCGGCTGGTGGTGATCACCCCGGACGCGGCCGAGGCGGCCCGGGTGTTGAAGGAACAGGGCGTCGGGGACGTCGGCGCCGACGGCGACCGGGTCACCGGCGACCCGCCCGCGCGGGACCTCGCCGAGGTGAACGCAGCCCTGGTCACGGCGGGCGTGCGGGTCCGCGGCTTCACGCTCGAACGGGCTTCGCTGGAGGACGCGTTCGTGGCACTGACGGGGGAGGGCTTCGATGTCGCGGGCTGAGGCGGCGTACGAGCCGGTCCTGCGGGGGCCGAGTCCGCTGTGGACGTTCGGGCTGCTGCGCAGCGAGCTGATCACGACGGTCCGCCGCTGGCGCACGCTCGCCCTGCTCGGGGTGCTGGCCGCGGTGCCGGTGCTGGTCGGGATCGCGGTGAAGATCGAGACGCGGGGCGGCTCGGCGGTCGGCCAGGGCGACCGGAGCCCGGCGTTCCTCGGGCAGATCACCAACAACGGTCTGTTCCTGGTGTTCACGGCGCTGGCCGCGACGCTTCCGTTCTTCCTGCCGATGGCCGTCGGTGTCGTCGCGGGTGACGCGATAGCGGGCGAGTCGGGCGCGGGCACCCTGCGCTATCTGCTGGTCGCCCCGGCCGGCCGGACCAGACTGCTGCTCACCAAGTACGCGACGGTGATGGCCTTCTGTCTGCTCGCCACATTCGTCGTCACCGTCTTCGCGCTGGCCGTCGGCGCGGTGCTGTTCCCGCTCGGCGACCTGATGACGATCTCCGGCACCCGCATCAGCTTCGCCGAAGGACTCGGCCGGGCGCTGCTGATCGCCCTGGTCGTCGCCGCCTCACTGGTCGGCGTGGCGGCCCTCGGCCTGTTCGTGTCGACCCTCACCAACAGCGGCATCGCGGCGATGGCGACCACGGTCGGCCTGGTCATCACCGTCCAGATCCTCGACCAGATACCCCAACTGCACGCGCTGCAGCCGTACTTCTTCTCGCACTACTGGCTGTCCTTCGCCGACCTGATGCGCGAGCCCGTGTACTGGGACGACCTGGTGAAGAACCTCGGCCTCCAGGCGCTGTACGCGGCCGTGTTCGGCTCGGCGGCCTGGGCGAGGTTCACGACGAAGGACATCAGCGCGTAGACGCCCTTAAGCGCTCTGGTACGGGAAGCGGGCGAGGGGCGCGTCCTCGGCGAAGAACGTCTTCGCGCGCGTGAGCGCTTCGGTGTCCCGCAGTACGTCACCGGGCCCGCTGCCGTTGCCGAGCAGGACCCCGCCGAAGCGCATGCCCAGGTAGGCGGCCGAGTTGTTGAGCGTGCCGACGTACGGGTCGGCGACCGACGGCTCGCGGTCGGCCAGCGCCGCGATGCCCCACAGCGTGCGGCCGGCCATGGTCGCCCTGAAGTCCAGGCCGGGGGTGCGCAGCCAGCCCGACCAGTAGTCGAGGTAGCGCTTGGTGAGGCCGGACACCGAGTACCAGTACAGGGGTGAGGCGATCACGATGTCCGTGGCCGCGAGGGTGGCGTCCAGCAGCAGGCCGGTGGTGCTGTCGTGCGGCGGCCGTATGTGCTCGGTGTCGTGCCGCAGGTCCGCGAAGTCGGGCAGCGGGTGTTCGGCGAGGCGGATCCAGCGCTGCTCGACGTCACCGGGCAGCTGCTCGGCCGCCTCGCGGGCCAGCAGTTCGGTGTTGCCCTCGGTGCGGGCGCTGCCGAGTAGGAAGAGGAAGCGGCGGCTCATTGATCCCCCAGGGGAGTGCTGTCGTATCACGAATAAAGGCGTGTGCATTTTATGCACACGCAAGCAATTTCCTCCAGGGGTTCCCGAGTCCGGCTGGTGCGAGGCTGTGACGGTGTGGTGACGCGGAAGCCGAGGGGAGCGGACACACTGGTGGGCAGGACGCGTACGACCGGATCGCGACGCCGGGGGAGTGAGGGAAAACCGATGTCTCGACTGAGCTTCGAGAAGAAGCGGGCGCAGCAGCCCGCGGCGCATCCGGCTGTGGTACCGGTCCGGGTGTTCGGCGCGGACGGCGCGTCGGTGGGCGGGACGTCGGTGACCCCGGCGCCGGGCGAGAAGATCCAGCAGGCGGTCCTGAACCACCTCCAGCGTCTTGCCATCAGCCTCGGCGCCCCCATACGCGCCACGATCCAGGACGACCGGACGGGCCTCGTGGTTCCCCTGGAGGTCTCGGCGGACGGCTCCAGCCGGGTCGTGGGGGAGCCGGTCCGGGTGGCTCCGCCGGGAAAGCCGACGAGTGGAGCGGGCGCGGCTCAGCGGGAAGAGCAGGGCGCAGTGGGAGTGGCTTCGCGGGGAGAGGCGGACGCGGCCGCACCGGAGGGCGTGGCGGGCGGGGCTTCGGTGCGGGAGCCGGGGGCCGTGCCTGCCGGGACCGTACAGATGCCGATCGGGCAGTTCGGCCCCCCGCCGGTCATGTCTCCGGCCCCGACGGCGTCTCCGGCCCCGACCGCGACTCCGGCCCCGGCGGTCGGCACTGACATTCCGGGGAGCGATGTCCCGAAGTCCGACGCCCCCGGGACCGGCGCCCCGACGATCGACGCCGCGAAGGCCGTCATCCCGAAACCCGAGCCCACGAAGTCCGAGGCTACGGAGCCCGAGGCCACGAAGGCTGACGCCCCGAAGGCTGACGCCCCCAAGACCGGCTTCGCGTTGCTCGGTGTCCCCGGGATGAGCCTCGGCGAGGCCGACGAGCCCATCGGTTCCGGCCCCGTT
Source organism: Streptomyces camelliae (assembly GCF_027625935.1). Lineage (NCBI taxonomy): Bacteria > Bacillati > Actinomycetota > Actinomycetes > Kitasatosporales > Streptomycetaceae > Streptomyces > Streptomyces camelliae. The sequence continues at coordinate 3,867,010 of NZ_CP115300.1, read as the reverse complement.
CGCACCCCTGCCCGAGGCTTCGACGCCGTTGCCGAGGAGGTGCTCGGGGACGGGCCCGTGACCGAGACGGCGGAGGGGGCCGCGTTGCTGACCGAGCCGATGACGCGGATCAACGAGGCCGTGCGGGCGGGCCGTATCGAGGCGGCGGCCGAACTCGCCGAGCGTACGGTCGCGGAGGCGGCCACCGTGCTGGGCCCCGGTCACGCCGAGGTGCTGCATCTGCGTGAACTGTCCGCCTACATCGCCTACTTGGCCGGCGAACCGGTCCGTGCCTTCCGGCAGTCACTGGACCTTGCCCGGCTGCGCCGCCAGGCACGGGACGCGGAGGCCGCCTACGGCAACGTGCGGAGCGCGGCGACGGCCTGGCGTGCGGTGCGCGACCCCGAGGAGGGCCTGCGGCTGGGCCATGACCTGATCGAGCTGTGGACGGACCTCAGCGCCGAGCCGGGTCCGGCCGCCGGTGATCCACGGCCCCTGGAGTCCGCCCGCGCCCGCATGGTCCGCCTGACCGACCGGGCGGCCCGCGCCGCACAGCCGTGACCCCGCCCCGCACCGGACTTCGCGGGACTCACTGCAAGCAGAACTCGCTCCCCTCCGGATCCGTCAGCACCACCCACTCCCCGCCGGGCTCCTTCACCTCGCGTACGACCCGGGCGCCCAGTGCCTCCAGCCGTGCCACCTCCTGAGCGCGTCGCTCCGGGCCGGCGTGCAGGTCGAGGTGGAGGCGGTTCTTGACCGTCTTCGGCTCCGGGACGCGCTGGAAGAGCAGGCGCCGGCCCAGCCCGGTGCCGGTCTCGGGGTCGTACGGGTCGTCGGGGTGTCGTACGGCGATCAGGTCACGGAAGGCGAGGCGGCCGTGGTACTCGACCGTGGCCTCGGCGGGCAGCGCGCCGGCGGACAGCAGCCGTTCGACGAGGGCGCTGTTGTCCTCGGCCGTGTAGTGCAGCGCGGCGGCCCAGAAGTCGGCCTGGGCGTGCGGGTCGGCCGCGTCGATGACGAGCTTCCAGTGCAGGGGCGTGGGCGTCTGTGTCGACATGGTCGCCACTTATAGCGCGCGGCACTGACAACGGCCCCGTGCGAAGCGCCCCGCGTGAACAGTCCGTCAGGCCTCCACCGCCGCGGACTCCGCCTTCCCTCCACGCGCCACGATCACCGATTCCCGCGTCCGCCGTGCCGTGCGCAGTGCGTCGCCCGTGAGTAGGATCAGCGCCAGCCAGACCAGTGCGAACCCGGCCCAGCGCTCCACCGGCATGGCCTCGTGGAAGTACAGGACGCCGAGCAGGAACTGGAAGACGGGGGCGAGGTACTGCAGCAGGCCCAGCGTGGACAGCGGTACGCGGATCGCCGCCGCGCCGAAGCAGACCAGGGGGAGCGCGGTGACCAGGCCGGTGCAGGCGAGCAGGGCGGCGTGTCCGGTCCCGTCGTTCACGAAGCTGGACCTGCCGTGCGCGACGAGCCACAGCAGATAGGCGAGCGCGGGCAGGAACTGGATCGCGGTCTCGGCGGCCAGCGACTCGATGCCGCCGAGGCCGACCTTCTTCTTCACCAGGCCGTAGGTGGCGAAGGAGAGGGCGAGGGTGAGCGAGATCCACGGCGGGCGGCCGTAGCCGACGGTCAGGACGACGACGGCGGCGAAACCGGTCGCGACCGCCGCCCACTGCACGGGCCGCAGCCGCTCCTTCAGCAGCAGCACGCCCATCGCGATGGTCACCAGCGGGTTGATGAAGTACCCGAGCGAGGACTCGACCACATGGCCGGAGTTCACGGCCCAGATGTAGACGCCCCAGTTCACAGTGATGACGGCGGCGGCCACGGCGACGAGCGCGAGCCGGCGCGGCTGCCGCAGCAGCTCGCCCGCCCAGGCCCAGCGCCGTACGAAGAGCAGCGCGGCGGCGACGACGACCAGGGACCAGACCATGCGGTGGGCGAGGATCTCCACCGCCCCGGCGGGCTTCAGCAGCGGCCAGAACAGAGGGACCAGCCCCCACATGCCATAGGCGGCGAAGCCGTTCAGCAGGCCTGCCCGGTCCTGGTTCCCGGAGCTGTCGGTCGTCCCGCTCACGGCCCCTCCTTCTTGCTCGTGACACGCGCGCGAGAAAGAAGGTAGCCCCAGGCACCCCCGGCTGTCATGCGCGTATTGGCATACGGTCATGACGGCCGGGGTGGGGCGGGCCGTGCGGGTCAGCTCGTCAGCGCGGCGGCGATCGACTCGGCGATCGGCGTGCTCTGGCGGCCGATCAGGCGGGTGAGGTCACCGCTGGTGACGACGAGCTCGCCCTTTTCGATGGAGGCGTCGACACCGGCGAGGATCCGCGCGAGCGGCTCGGGCAGCCCGGCGCCGGTGAGGATGTCCGCGTAGGCGTCGACGGAGACCGGGTTGACGGCGATGGTCCGGCCGGTCTGCCGGCTCAGCTCGGCCGCGTACTCCGCGTAGCTCCAGGCGACGTCGCCGCCGAGCTCGTACGTCGTGTTCTCGTGCCCCTCGCCGGTCAGGACGGCGACCGCGGCGGCCGCGTAGTCGGCGCGGGCGGCGGAGGAGACCCGGCCCTCGCCGGCGGCGTGGGTGACGGCGTCGTGCGCCAGGACCGGACCCAGGTTCTCGGCGAAGACCTCGTTGTACCAGCCGTTGCGCAGCAGCACGTACGGCAGGCCGGAGGCGAGGAGCGCCTGCTCGGTGCCGCGGTGGTCGTCGGCGAGCGCGGCCGTCAGGGCGCCCGGCGCGCTGGTGTAGGCGAGAAGCGCCACCCCGGCCGCCTTGGCCGCCTCGATGACGACCTTGTGCTGGGCCACACGGTCCTTGCCGATCTCGCTGCCGGAGATCAGCAGCACCTTGTCGCCGGCGGAGAACACGCCGTCGAAGGACTCCGGGGTGTCGTAGTCGGCGACGGCCAGCTGGACCCCGCGCGCCGCCAGCGGCGCGGCCTTCGCCTCGTCGCGGACGACCGCGGTGATCTGCTCGGCCGGGACCTTCTCCAGCAGGCCCTCGATCACGTGCGTGCCGAGGTGTCCGGTGGCTCCGGTGACGACGATGCTCATGGTGTGCCATCTCCTTCTGAGGTGCGTTCTGCCGCTAACCATATGAGGTGCGCTAACTCCAGGAAAGTACCCACTTTGAAGTAAGGTACGGGCATGCCGGTAAGTGAGTGGAAGGGCGACGGCGAGGCCATGTGCCCCCAGCGCCTGGTCCTGGAGCACGTCACGAGTCGCTGGGGCGTGCTGGTGCTGATCCAGCTTCTCGACCGCCCGTACCGCTTCAGCGAACTGCGCCGGGCGATCGGGCGGGTCAGCGAGAAGATGCTCACCCAGACCCTTCAGACCCTGGAGCGCGACGGCCTGGTCCACCGGGACGCCAAGCCGGTCATCCCGCCACGCGTCGACTACTCCCTGACCGAGCTCGGGCGCGAGGCGGCGGAGCAGGTGCGGGCGCTGGCGCAGTGGACCGAGCAGCGCATGGCCGATGTGCTCGGCGCCCGCCAGGCCTACGACGAGAGGCGCCAGGCATACGACGAGGCCCGGGAGATCCAGTCCCGGGCCTCGTAGCGGAGCGAAGAGAGGGTCAGCCGACGACCGTCCAGGTGTCGCCGCCCGCAAGCAGCGCGGCCAGGTCGCCCTTGCCCTTCTGCTCGATCGCGGTGTCCAGCTGGTCGGCCATCGCCGTGTCGTAGACCGGCCGTTCGACGCTGCGGAAGACCCCGATGGGGGTGTGGTGCAGAGTGTCGGGGTCGGCGAGCCGGGAGAGCGCGAAGGCGGTGGTCGGGGACGCGGCGCGGGCGTCATGGACCAGGATGTCCGCCTCGTTGTCCGCCGTCACCGTGACCACCTCCAGATCACCGGTGGCCCGGTTGCGCACGACACCGCGCGCCCCGTCGGCACCGAAGCGGATCGGCTGCCCGTGCTCCAGCCGGATCAGCGCCTCCTCGGACCGCTGCCGGTCCTTCAGGGCGTCGAAGGCACCGTCGTTGAAGATGTTGCAGTTCTGGTAGATCTCGATCAGGGCCGTGCCCGGATGGTCGGACGCCTGGCGCAGCACCTCGGTCAGATGCTTGCGGTCGGAGTCGATCGTGCGCGCCACGAAGGACGCCTCCGCGCCGATCGCGAGGGACACCGGGTTGAAGGGGGCGTCCAGCGAGCCCATCGGGGTCGACTTGGTGATCTTGCCGACCTCGGAGGTGGGCGAGTACTGGCCCTTCGTCAGGCCGTAGATCCGGTTGTTGAACAGCAGGATCTTCAGGTTGACGTTGCGCCGCAGAGCGTGGATCAGATGGTTGCCGCCGATGGACAGCGCGTCGCCGTCACCGGTGACCACCCACACCGACAGATCCCGCCTGCTGGTGGCCAGGCCGGTCGCGATCGCCGGGGCGCGGCCGTGGATGGAGTGCATCCCGTAGGTGTTCATGTAGTACGGGAAGCGGGAGGAGCAGCCGATGCCGGAGACGAAGACGATGTTCTCCTTCGCCAGCCCCAGCTCCGGCATGAACCCCTGCACGGCGGCCAGGATCGCGTAGTCACCGCAGCCCGGGCACCAGCGCACCTCCTGGTCCGACTTGAAGTCCTTCATCGACTGCTTGGCCTCGGCCTTGGGGACCAGCTGGAGCAGCCCGTTGCCGGCGTCAGTCATGGATGGCCTCCTTCAGCGCGGTGGCGAGCTGTTCCGCCTTGAACGGCATGCCGTTGACCTGGTTGTAGGAGTGGGCGTCGACCAGGTACTTCGCCCGGATCAGGGTGGCGAGCTGTCCGAGGTTCATCTCGGGGATCACGACCTTGTCGTACCGCTTCAGCACGGCACCCAGGTTGCGCGGGAAGGGGTTGATGTGGCGCAGGTGGGCCTGTGCGATCGACTCGCCGGCCCGGCGCAGCCGCCGTACCGCCGCCGTGATCGGTCCGTACGTCGAGCCCCAGCCCAGTACCAGCGTGCGCGCGCCGTCCGGGTCGTCGGCCTCGATGTCCGGGACCTCGATGCCGTCGATCTTGGCCTGCCGGGTGCGGACCATGAAGTCGTGGTTGGCCGGGTCGTAGGAGATGTTGCCGGTGCCGTCCTGCTTCTCGATGCCGCCGATGCGGTGCTCCAGACCCGGCGTGCCCGGGAGCGCCCACGGCCGGGCGAGGGTCTGCGGGTCCCGCTTGTACGGCCAGAAGACCTCGGTGCCGTCCTCCAGGGTGTGGTTCGGGCCGGAGGCGAACTGGACGGTCAGGTCCGGCAGTTCCTCCAGGTCCGGGATCCGCCAGGGCTCCGAGCCGTTGGCCAGGTAGCCGTCGGAGAGCAGCATCACCGGGGTGCGGTACGTCAGCGCGATCCGGGCCGCCTCCAGGGCCGCGTCGAAGCAGTCGGCCGGGGTCTTCGGCGCCACGATCGGGACCGGCGCCTCGCCGTTGCGGCCGAACATCGCCTGCAGCAGGTCGGCCTGCTCGGTCTTGGTCGGCAGACCCGTGGACGGGCCACCGCGCTGGATGTCGACCACCAGCAGCGGCAGCTCCAGAGAGACGGCCAGGCCGATCGTCTCGCTCTTGAGCGCCACACCGGGGCCGGACGTCGTCGTCACCGCCAGCGAGCCGCCGAAGGCCGCGCCGAGCGCCGCGCCGATGCCCGCGATCTCGTCCTCGGCCTGGAACGTGCGCACGCCGAAGTTCTTGTGCTTGCTCAGCTCGTGCAGGATGTCCGAGGCCGGCGTGATCGGGTACGAGCCCAGGAACAGCGGCAGATCCGCCTGCCGCGAGGCCGCGATCAGGCCGTAGGCGAGGGCGAGGTTGCCGGAGATGTTCCGGTAGGTGCCGACGGGGAAGGCCTTGGCGGCCGGGGCGACCTCGTAGGAGACCGCGAAGTCCTCCGTCGTCTCGCCGAAGTTCCAGCCCGCCCGGAACGCGGCGATGTTCGCCGCCATGATCTCCGGCTTCTTCGCGAACTTCGACTTCAGGAACTTCTCGGTGCCTTCGGTCGGCCGGTGGTACATCCAGCTCAGAAGGCCCAGCGCGAACATGTTCTTGCTGCGTTCGGCCTCCTTGCGGGAGAGGTCGAACTCCTTCAGCGCCTCCACCGTGAGCGTGGTCAGCGGCACCGGATGCAGGTTGTAGCCGTCCAGCGAGCCGTCCTCCAGCGGGGAGGCGTCGTAGCCGACCTTCTGCAGGGCGCGCTTGGTGAACTCGTCCGTGTTGACGATGATCTCGGCGCCGCGCGGCAGGTCGCCGATGTTCGCCTTCAGGGCGGCCGGGTTCATCGCGACGAGCACGTTCGGCGCGTCACCCGGGGTGAGGATGTCGTGGTCCGCGAAGTGGAGCTGGAACGACGAGACACCGGGCAGGGTGCCGGCGGGGGCACGGATCTCGGCGGGGAAGTTCGGCAGGGTGGAGAGGTCGTTGCCGAAGGAAGCGGTCTCCGAGGTGAAACGGTCACCGGTGAGCTGCATGCCGTCACCCGAGTCCCCCGCGAACCGGATGATCACCCGGTCCAGGCGCCGTACGTCCTTCGCGTCGCCCGGATGGCGCTGCTCTCCGACGACAGATCCGTCGGTCTGCTCCGCCTGGCTGCTGACCTGGCTGGTCACTGAACTGGACCTCCTTCGAGGCGGCTGTCCGGGGTTGGTCGTCCCACGAACCATCCCAGATCAACCCTACGTCGGTCAGGGTCGCCTTCCCGAGGTCATCCACGGATTGGACGACAATTCGAGACGGCGTGTCGCGCTGGCTGCTTCATCGACTTCTACACGGGTCTTCTCCACGGGTCATGAATTCAGATACGTGAGAACGGCCAGAACCCGCCGGTGGTCACCATCGCTCGGCGCCAGGCCGAGCTTCAGGAAAATGTTGCTGACGTGCTTCTCCACGGCGCCGTCGCTGACCACCAGCTGCCGGGCGATGGCCGAATTCGTACGCCCCTCGGCCATCAGTCCGAGCACCTCGCGCTCGCGCGGGGTCAGTCCCGTCAGCACGTCCTGCTTGCGGCTGCGGCCGAGCAGCTGCGCGACCACCTCCGGGTCCAGCGCCGTACCGCCCTCGGCGACCCGCACCACGGCGTCCACGAACTCGCGCACCTCGGCGACCCGGTCCTTGAGCAGATAGCCCACGCCCCGGCTGGAACCGGCAAGCAGTTCGGTGGCGTAGCGCTCCTCCACGTACTGCGACAGCACCAGCACCCCGAGCCCCGGATACGCCTTGCGCAGGCGTACGGCCGCGCGCACACCCTCGTCGGTGTGGGTCGGGGGCATCCGTACGTCCGCCACGACCACGTCGGGCAGCGCCCCCTGTGCGTCGAGGTCGGCGATGGTCTTCACCAGCGCCTCCGCGTCCCCGACACCGGCCACGACATCGTGCCCGCGGTCGGTCAGCAGCCGGGTCAGGCCCTCTCTGAGCAGCACTGAATCCTCGGCGATGACCACCCGCACCCTGTCCTTCACGATCTCCTGGCCCCCCATGCCCGCTCTCCGACGGCGTTCGCCCACATGATCTGTACGACGGTCGCATACGGAGAACAAGCATTCCAGCAATCGTCCCGGTTCGCCGCCCCACCTGGGAAGTTCATGGGTGGGGGAGGGGGTGCAGGGGGCGTGGCGTCGGGCCTCAAGGGGGTTTCGGGTCTCAAGGGGGGTTTCGGGTCTCAAGGGGGTTTACGTCAGGCCCGCCAGGGCAGTTCCGCGATCACCCGGGTCGGGCCGCCCTCGGGGGAGTCCACCACGAGGACGCCGTCCACCGCGTCCAGACGTCCGGCGAGACCGGCCAGGCCCGAGCCGCCGGAGACGTCCGCGCCGCCCACCCCGTCGTCGGCCACCTGGATCAGCAGCCGGTCCTCCGCGCACCACACGTCGACCGAGGCGGACCGGGCCCGGCTGTGCTTGCTGATGTTCTGCAGCAGCTCGGAGACCGTGAAGTAGGCGATGCCCTCGATCGCCGGCGCCGGGCGGCCCGGCAGATCGACCTCGACCGTCACCGGCACCGTGCAGCGGGAGGCGACCGAGGACAGGGCCGCGTCCAGGCCCCGGTCGGTGAGCACGGCCGGATGGATGCCCCGGGCGAGGTCGCGCAGCTCCTGAAGTGCCGTCTTCACCTCGCCGTGCGCCTCCTCGACCATCTGCGCCGCCGCCCGCGGATCCTCCCGGAGCTTCTCCTTCGCCAGCCCCAGGTCCATGGCCAGGTTCACCAGCCGGGCCTGCGCCCCGTCGTGCAGATCCCGCTCGATGCGGCGCAGGTCGGCGGCGGCCGTGTCGACCACGACCCCCCGGTCCGACTCCAGCTCCACCACCCGCGCCGACAGCGGCGACGGCCCCAGCAGCCCTCGTACCAGCAGCCCGTCCACCGTCGTCAGGGCCCGGACGATCCACGGTGTGACCAGCGTGAACACCAGCCCGACCAGCGCGGTCACGGTGATCTCGAAGGGGTTGTCCAGGTACACGCTGTGGTGCTCGTCGCCGTACAGCTGAAGGCCGCCCTGGCCGGCGTAGGCGGGGAAGACCCAGAACCACAGCGGGTAGCTCAGCAGCGACCAGCCCATGGCCCACAGGGTCACCGTCACCGTGAACGAGAACACCGCCCAGGGGAACTGCACCAGCGCGTACAGCATGTTCCGCCACGAGGCACCGCTCTTGAGGACCGCGCCCATCCAGGCCAGCGCGCCCGGCTTGCGCGCCCGGAGCGGCTCCGGCGCGGCCACGTCCAGGCCGAGCAGCCCGCGCGCCCGCGCACGCTCCAGCGCGCCGAAGCCCCGACAGCCGGCCAGCGCCGCCGCGAGCACCGGGACGCCGAGGAAGGTCACGAGCAGGCCCGCCCCCAGCGACACCGTCGTCACCGTCCAGGTGAACAGCACGATCGAGACCGGCAGGCTCAGCAGGACGTACCCGAACTCGCGCCAGGTGCGCACCTCGAACGGCGCCCGCAGCCCGGCGGGCAGCCGGTGGCCGCTTCCGGCGGGCCGCCCCTGCTCCCGCTCGTAGCCGCTTCCGAACCCCTGCCCGTACCCGCTTCCGTACCCCGTGGCCATCGAATCTCGTTCCGTTCTCGTTGTCGCTGCCGTTGTCGCTGCCGTTGTCGCTGCTGTTGTCGCTGTCGCTGTCGCTGTCGCTGTCGCCGTCCGTCGCCGTCGCCGTCGCCGTCGCCGCTGTCGTTTTGGCGGCGGCTCGTGCCGTGATCGCCGTATCTCCAGGGTCGTGTGACCGGGGTTCCCGGGCCATGGAGTCCGTCGGCGTCTCGACCCGGGGGTTTTCCCCACCCCGCAGCACGTACGGGGCTATGCGGCGCGGTCCCGCCACGGCAGCTCCGCCGTGACCACCGTCGGGCCGCCGGCCGGGGAGTCCAGGACGAACAGGCCGTCCACCGCGCCCAGCCGCTCCGCCAGCCCCCGCATCCCGCTGCCGCCCTCCAGCCGGGCACCGCCCTGGCCGTCGTCGCGGACCTGGATCAGCAGCCGGTCCTCCGCGCGCCACACGTCGACCGAGGCGGACCGGGCCCGGCTGTGTTTGCTGATGTTCTGCAGCAGCTCGGAGACCGTGAAGTAGGCGATGCCCTCGATCGCCGCCGCCGGGCGGTCCGCCAGGTCCACGGTGACCTTCACCGGCACCGTGCAGCGCGTGGCCACCGAGGACAGGGCCGCGTCCAGGCCCCGGTCGGTGAGCACGGCCGGATGGATACCCCGGGCGAGGTCGCGCAGCTCCTGCAGGGCCAGCTTCACCTCGCCGTGCGCCTCCTCCACCATCGCCGCCGCCGAGTCGGGGTCCTCCAGCAGCTTCTCCTTGGCCAGGCCGAGCCCCATGGCCAGGTTCACCAGCCGGGCCTGCGCCCCGTCGTGCAGATCCCGCTCGATCCGGCGCAGATCGGCGGCGGCCGTGTCGACCACGACCCCCCGGTCCGACTCCAGCTCGGCGATACGCCGCTCCAGCTCGTCCGAGGGCGACAGCAGCCCGCGGACCATCGCCCGGTCCACGTTCGCCAGCCCCCGGGCCAGATACGGCAGCACCGGCCACAGCACGAACAGCGAGGTCAGCGTGGTGCAGAAGGTGAGGATGCCCCAGGGCAGCCGGATCAGGTCGTACAGCAGCGTGCGCCAGCCCACCGGGTCCTTCAGCGCCATCCACAGCCGCTGCGTCAGGCCCCCGCCTCTGGCGAACGGCAGCGGGGTCGGCTCCTCCACCCGCACCCCGAGCAGCCACCGGGCGCGGGCCCGCTCCAGCTTGCCCAGCTGCCGGGAGCCCAGCAGGCCGAGCGCGAGCAGCGGCAGGCCGATCACGGTGACCGTGAGCGATCCGCCGACGGACAGCGCGGTGATCGCGTAGACGAAGCCGAACACCGTCACCGGCAGGTTCAGCAGGAGATGCAGGATCTCCTTCCACGTGTGCACGTCGAAGGCCGGGCGGGGCGGAGGCAGTCGGTCGGTGTCATCGGCCAGGCCGACGGCAGAGCTGGGAGCGGTCATACCGGTCAGCCTGCCGTGCGTGGCACCTCCGGCGCCATGCGGTACGCCGCCCTCCGCCCGCGGGGGAAAACCCCACCCCCGGGCACCCCAGGCCCGCTCCCGGCCCACGCCCGGGCCGGCCGCCACCCGTCTCACCCCGTGACGGGCTGCTTACCAGCGCTTTATCAGGGCCTAGACTCCGATGCGTACGGATCCTCGAACACGTGGGATCACACAGTCACACAAGTCACTCAGGTCACGAGGTCAGGGAGCGAGGCGCGGACGGTGCGGGAGACGTTGGGGGACTCGACGGTCGCCGCGGCGAACGTCATCGCAGCCGGCTACTTCCGGTCCTACTCGGTCGTGGGCCTGCTCGCCCTCATCGGCGTGCTGTTCGTCGCGGTCGCCTTCGGCGCGGGCCGCCTGCTGCGCCCCGTGGTCCCCACCCCCGAGAAGCTGCTGACCTACGAGTGCGGCGTCGACCCCGTCGGCGAGGGCTGGGCCCACACCCAGGTCCGCTACTACGTCTACGCCTTCCTGTACGTGATCTTCGCGGTCGACTCGATCTTCCTGTTCCCCTGGGCGACGGTCTTCGCCGCCCCCGGCTACGGCGCGACGACGCTCGTGGAGATGTTCGTCTTCCTCGGCTTCCTCGCCGTGGGCCTGCTGTACGCATACAAGAAGGGCGTCCTGGCATGGACGTGACCCCCACTCCTGTGTCGCTCCCGGAGCCGAAGCGGCTGGGCGCGCTGGCCCGGCTGGCCCCCGAGCCGATGAAGGTGATCCTGAACTGGGGCCGCCGCTACTCGCTCTGGGTCTTCAACTTCGGCCTCGCCTGCTGCGCGATCGAGTTCATCGCCGCGTCGATGGCCCGCCACGACTTCATCCGCCTCGGCGTGATCCCTTTCGCGCCGGGCCCCCGCCAGGCCGACCTGATGGTCGTCTCGGGCACGGTGACGGACAAGATGGCCCCGGCCGTGAAGCGCCTGTACGAGCAGATGCCCGAGCCGAAGTACGTCATCTCCTTCGGCGCCTGCTCCAACTGCGGCGGCCCGTACTGGGACTCCTACTCCGTCACCAAGGGCGTCGACCAGATCATCCCCGTGGACGTCTACGTCCCCGGTTGCCCGCCCCGCCCCGAGGCGCTGCTCCAGGGCATCCTCAAGCTCCAGGAGAAGATCGCCCGCGAGTCGCTCGGCGAGCGGTACGGCGACTCCCGCCCGTCGGCGGCCGCCCTCACGAGCGACCTGGTGAAGCCCCCGGTGCCCACCGCGGAGGGAGACGCCCGATGAGCACCGTCGGCTGGCTGCCCGCCCCGGTCGAGGACCTCTTCGGTACGGACGCCACGGCCGAGGAGTCGTACGATCTCCTCACCGTGGACGTACCGCCGTCCGCCTGGCTCACCGCCCTGGAGACGGCCCGTACGACCCTGGGCTGCACCTACTTCGACTGGCTGAGCGCGGTCGACGAACCGGGCACGGGCTTCCGTGTCTCGGCCCACGTCGTCGCCCTGCACCCGGTCCGCCGTCTCCTCGTCCGTACGACGGTCCCGCACGAGGCGCCGCACCTGCCCACCGCCGTCGGCGTGTACGCGGGCGCCGCCTGGCACGAGCGCGAGACCCACGAGATGTTCGGCGTCGCGTTCGAGGGCCACCCGGGGCTGGAGCACCTGTTGCTGCCCGAGAACTTCGAGGGCCACCCCCTCCGCAAGGACTTCGTCCTCGCCGCCCGCGTGGCCAAGGCCTGGCCCGGCGCGAAGGAACCCGGGGAGTCGGAACACGGCGGCCCGAAGCGCCGCCAGATGCTCCCCCCGGGCGTCCCCGACCCCAACGAGTGGGGCCCCCTGAAGGGCCAGCTCCCCCCGGCCCCGGCCCGCCCGGCCCGAGGCACGGCCGCCGAACGCCCGGCACGCGCGCGTGCGGGTGCCGGTACGGGTGCCGGTGCGGGTGCCGCCGGGGAGCGTCCGGTACGGCGCGCCCGTACGGCAGCGGAGGGCTCAGCGAGCCAGACGACGCCGACGGCTGGTGCGCCCGGTGTGCCCGGGGAGACCCCCGCGGGGGCTCCGGGTACTGGTCCCGCCGCTGGTGCCGGTCCCGCCGCGGGTGCCCGGCCGCGCCGGATGCGAAGCGCGAGCCAGGGTTCGGTGAGCCAGACGGCGGCGGCACGACCTGCGGCCGAGGGCGAGTCCGGCCAGGCCGCGGGCCAGTCAACGGAGGGTGTGGCTGCTGCCGGGGCTGCCGGGGCTGCCGGGGCAGCGGGGGCTTCCGGGGCAGCGGCAGCCGGGCCCGCTTCGACACCGGGCCGCCCGCGCCGCTCGCGCAGCGCCTCGGAGGGCTCGGCCTCACAACGAGCCGAGGCCGAGGAGCCGACGCAGACGCCGGAGCCGGAGCAGCCCCTGGCACCTGCCGAACCGACGGAACCGCAGGGTCCGGCCCGCCCCACCCGCCGTGGCACGGCCCCGCGCAGCTCGGACGCCCCCTGGCACCACGCCCGCCCAGCCTTCGACGAGCCGACGCCGAAGCCTGCGGCAGAGCCGGAGCCGGAGTCGGCGCCTGAGCCCGAGCCGGCGCCTGAGCGGAAGTCGGCGCCTGAGCCCGAGCCGGCACCTGAGCCGGAGTCGGCGCCTGAGCCCGAGCCGGCGCCGGAGCGGAAGTTGGCGCCTGAGCCCGAGCCGGCACCTGAGCCGGAGTCGGTGCCTGAGCCCGCGCCGCAGCGCGAGCGGTCCGAACCCGAGCGGTCCGAACCGCAGGGCGGGTCATCCGCACAGCCCGCCGAAGACGAACCGCCCACCCCAGGCACCGAACCGCCCACCCCGGGCACCGAAACGTCCGCCCCGGACAACGAACCGCCCAATTCCGGAACCCCCAATGGCGCCACCGACGGCGCCACGGACGGTACCCGCGACGACACCACAGGAGGCCCGCAGTGAACGACGCGCTGGACGTCGCCCTGCGACTCCTCGTCGTGTTCGTCGTCTTCCTCACCTTCCCTCTGATCGTCGGTCAGACCGAGCACAAGGTGATGGCCCACATGCAGGGCCGCCTCGGCCCGATGTACGCGGGCGGCTTCCACGGCTGGGCCCAGCTCATCGCGGACGGCGTGAAGTTTGCGCAGAAGGAGGACGTGGTCCCGGCGGGCGCCGACCGCCGTGTCTTCCAGCTCGCCCCCGCCGTCGCCCTGCTGCCGTATCTCCTCGTCCTGCTCGCCATCCCGATCGGCCCGAGCAAGGGTGCCGTCGGCCAGGTCCTCGACGCGGGCGTCTTCTTCGTGCTCGCGGTGATGGGCGTCGGCGTGCTCGGCTCGCTGATGGCGGGCTGGGCCAGTGCGAACAAGTTCTCCCTGCTCGGCGGCCTGCGCACGGCCGCCCAGCTGCTCGCCTACGAACTGCCCATGCTGCTCGCAGCCGCCTCGGTCGCGATGGCCGCGGGCACGGTCTCCCTGCCCGGCATCCTGCACGCCTTCCACTGGTGGTGGGTGCCCTGGCAGATCGTCGGCGCGCTCGTCTTCTTCGTCGCCGGTCTCGCCGAGCTGCAACGCCCTCCCTTCGACATGCCCGTCGCCGACTCGGAGATCATCTTCGGCGCGTACACCGAGTACACGGGCCTGCGTTTCGCACTCTTCCTCCTCGCCGAGTACGCCGGCATCGTCGTTCTGTGCGGTCTGACCACCGTCCTCTTCCTGGGCGGCTGGCACGGCCCCTGGGGCGCCGACGGGCTGGGCTGGCTGTGGACCCTGCTGAAGACCGCGATCCTCGCTTTCGTCGTCATCTGGCTCCGCGTCACCTACCCCCGCCTGCGCGAGGACCAGCTCCAGAAGCTCTCCTGGACCCTCCTCGTCCCCCTCTCTCTCGCCCAGATCGCCCTCACCGGCATCGTCAAGGTGGTGATCTCCTAACCGTGGCTCCCATTCCTGGCAGTGGCCTGGCCAAGGGCCTGGCCGTCACCCTGCGCACGATGACGAGGAAGCACGTCACCGAGCAGTACCCGGACGCCCAGCCCGAGCTGCCGCCCCGCACTCGCGGCGTGATCGGCCTGTTCGAGGAGAACTGCACGGTCTGCATGCTCTGCGCCCGCGAGTGCCCCGACTGGTGCATCTACATCGACTCCCACAAGGAGACCGTCCCGCCCGCCGCCCCCGGCGGACGTGAGCGCAGCCGCAACGTCCTCGACCGGTTCGCGATCGACTTCTCCCTGTGCATGTACTGCGGTATCTGCATCGAGGTCTGTCCTTTCGACGCCCTGTTCTGGTCCCCGGAGTTCGAGTACGCCGAGACCGACATCCGCGACCTCACCCACGAGCGGGACAAGCTCCGCGAGTGGATGTGGACCGTCCCGGCCCCGCCGGCCCTGGACCCCGCCGCGGAGGAACCGAAGGAGATCGCCGCCGCCCGCAAGACCGCCGAGAAGCTGGCGGCCGCGCAGGCCGAACCGGGGGAGGACCAGTCGTGAGCCTCGCCGCGGCCATGAGCCTGGCGGCAGCCCGGCACGGCTTTCTGTCCCCGACCGGCGTCGAGATCGCCTTCCTGCTCGTCGGCCTGGTCACCTTCGGCGCGGCCCTGATCACGGTCACCACCCGCCAGCTGGTGCACGCCGCCCTGTGGCTGGTGGTGGCGCTCGGCGGCCTCGCCGTCGAGTACCTGCTGCTCACCGCCGAGTTCATCGCCTGGGTGCAGGTCCTCATCTACGTCGGTTCCGTCGTCGTCCTCCTCCTGTTCGGTCTGATGCTCACCAAGGCGCCGATCGGCCGCTCCCCGGACGCCGACTCCGGCAACCGCTGGGTCGCCCTCGCCGTCGCGGCCGCTGCCGCCGTGGCTCTGGTGTGGGTGGTCGTCGACGCCTTCCGGACGACGTGGATCGACCTGACCGGCCCCGCAGCCGGCACCACCCGCGTCACCGGCGAGAGCCTCTTCCGCACCTGGGTCCTGCCCTTCGAGGCCCTCTCCGTCCTTCTCCTCGCGGCCCTGGTCGGCGCGATCGTCCTGTCCCGCAAGGCGAGGGCGGAGTCGGGCCCTCCCCCTGTGAACTCCCGAGCGGTCACCGAGAGTTCCCCTTCCGTCACGGATTCCGGAATTCACCCGGACGAGAAGGAAGGCGCCCGCTGATGCACCTCGCCTATCCCGCCGTGCTCTCCGCCCTCCTGTTCTGCACCGGCCTGTACGGCGTCCTCGCCCGCCGCAACGCGATCCTGGTCCTGATGTCGGTCGAGCTGATGCTGAACGCCGTCAACCTCAACCTGGTCGCCTTCGACGTCTGGCTCAGCCGGGCCGCGAAGGAGACCCTGCACTCCGGCCAGGCGCTGACCCTGTTCACCATCGCCATCGCCGCCGCCGAGATCGGCATCGGCCTGGCGATCGTGCTCGCCGTCTACCGCAACCGCGGCACCTCCGACATCGACAAGCTCCGCGACACCGCCGAGGGCCACGGGACCGGTGGCCCCGGCACCGAGGGCCCCGGCACCTCCGCGGCTGAGAAGGCTGAGGCCACCGCGTGACCACGACCCACCTCGCCGTCCTCGTCCCCCTCCTGCCGTTCCTGGGGGCCGCCGCGGGCCTGCTGCTCGGCCGTACCGCCCCCGGCTTCGTCCGACCGCTCGCCGTGCTGCCGCCACTGGCCTCCCTCGTGCTGGCCGCGTTGGTCGCCGCCGACCAGGGTGGCGGCCGGGCGATCGACGCCAACACGGAGCTGACTCCCACCGGCTCGGTCCCGATCGAGCTGGCCCTGCACGTCGACGGCTTCGCCGCGCTGGTGGCGATCCTGGTCGCGTTCGTCGCCTCGTGCGTGCAGATCTACTCGACCGGCTACCTGCGCGACGACCCGCGCTACCCCTCCTACGCCGCTCTCGTCTCCCTGTTCACCTCCGCGATGCTCCTGGTCGTCTACTCAGGCGACCTGATCGTGCTGCTGGTCGGCTGGGAGGTCATGGGCATCTGCTCGTACTTCCTGGTCGGCCACTACTGGGAGACCCCCGAGGCCCGCGCCGCCTCCCTGAAGGCCTTCCTGGTCACCAAGCTCGGTGACGTGCCGTTCCTCATCGGCCTGTTCGCCCTCGGCACCGACGCCGGGTCGTTCCGCATCACCCGGATCCTCGGCGCGGTCACGAGCGGCGGCCTCCACCACCCGACCGTGATCGCCCTGCTGCTCCTCGCGGGCGTGGCCGGCAAGTCGGCGCAGTTCCCGCTGCACACCTGGCTCCCGGACGCGATGGCGGGCCCCACGCCCGTCTCGGCGCTGATCCACGCCGCGACGATGGTCGCCGCCGGTGTCTACTTCATCGCCCGTCTCCTCCCCGTCTTCGAGGCCTCCCGGGCCACGATGGTCGTCCTCGCCGTCATGGCCGCCGTGACGATGGCCGGCTCGGCACTCGCCGCACTCGCCCAGGACGACATCAAGCGCGTCCTCGCCTACTCGACCATCGGCCAGCTCGGCTACATGACCGGCGCCCTCGCCGTCGGCGACCGCGGTGCCGCCGTCTTCCACCTCCTGTCCCACGGCGCCTTCAAGGCGCTGCTGTTCCTCGCGGCCGGCGTGATCATCCATGCCGCCGGCACCAACTCGCTGGCCGCCATGTCCCGCATGCGCGGCCTGCGCGACCGCGTCCCGGACGCCTACTGGACGATGACCGTGGCGCTGCTCGCGCTCGCCGCGATCCCGCCGTTCAGCGGCTTCTTCTCCAAGGAGTCCGTCCTCGGCGCCGCTGAGCACGTCGCCATTGGGAACACCGACCACGCCCCCGCAGCGGCCGGCTGGACCGTCCTCGTCGCCGGTCTGCTCACCGCCCTGCTCACCGCCTCCTACGCGACCCGCCTGTGGCTGCTGGCCTTCCGCGGCCAGGGCGCCGAGGCCCCCGATCACGGCCGCCAGCCGCTGACGATGAACGCGGTGCTGTGGGTGCTGGCCGTGCCCTCCCTGGCCTTCGGCGGGCTCGCCTACCGCGCGCTGCCCGGCTGGTTCGACGGCCGCGACCTGACCCCGACGCTCCTCACCTCCGTCCTCGGCACGGGCCTCGCCCTGGTCGGCGGACTGCTCACCTACGGCGCCTGGCAGCGCACCAGCGCACTCGCCGCCCGGGTCCCGATGGGCGCCGTCGCCGCTCACCCCGAGACCTACGCCGGACTGGTCGAGGCCGAGACCATCGCCAGCCACGAGCCGACGTACGGCGACATGGCCGCCGCGCCCGACCCGGCGGACCCCGGGCGGCTGCTGCTCGGCCCGCTGTACCGGCACGCGGCCGCCGGCTTCCACCTGGACGCCGTGTACTCGGCGCTGTTCGTCCGCCCGGTCCAGGCCGGAGCGAGTCTCGTCCGGTTCCTCGACCGCGAGGTCGTCGACACCTACGTACGCGGCGCGGCCGCCCTGCCCCGGCTGCTCGGGGCCGGCGTACGGCGGGCGCAGACCGGCAATGTGCAGACCTATGTGAGCGCGCTGCTCGCCGGCACCGTCGTCCTGGCGGTCGTCGTCGTCCTCGTCGCCACGGGAGCGTGAGCAGGCGTGATCGATATCAACGAGTCCGTGATGCAGTTCCTTCTGGCATTCGTCGTCGTAGGCCCGCTCATCGGCGCCGCCGCCGCTCTCCTGCCGGCCCCGCCCGGGCTGAAGGGGAAGTCACCCGAGCAGGCCGTGCTCCGCCACGGCGTCACCGTGACCGGCGCGATCCTCGTCGCCGCGATCGTCCTGGCGCTCGGCTTCGACCACGACCACCCGTCGACGATGCAGGCCACGACCGACATCAGCTGGATCCCCGCACTCGACGTGCGGATCCACCTCGGCATCGACGGCATTTCCCTCCCCCTTCTGGTCCTGACCGCGCTGCTGACCTTCCTCTGCGCGTTGTACTCCTACTTCAAGCCGCCCGCCGGCGGGTCCCCCAGGGCGTTCGTCGCGTTGCTGCTCCTGCTGGAGTCCGGCACCCTCGCGACCTTCGCCGTTCTCGACCTGCTGCTGTTCTTCCTCGCGTTCGAGATGGTGCTCATCCCGATGTACTTCCTCATCGCCCGCTGGGGCGGCGAGGGCCGGGCCCGGGCCGCGTGGAAGTTCATCCTGTTCACGCTGCTCGGCTCCGTCGTCATGCTGCTCGGCCTGCTCCTGATCGGAATCAAGGCGGGCACATTCGACATGGTGGCACTCGCCACTGACAACGGCCGGTCACTGACCGCATCCGTGCAGGTCATCGCCGTTCTGGCGATCGGGATCGGGCTCGCGGTCAAGGCGCCGATGTGGCCGCTGCACAGCTGGCTGCCCGACGCCCACACCGCCGCCCCGACCGTCGGATCGGTCCTGCTGGCCGGTGTCCTGCTGAAGATGGGTACGTACGGATTTGTCCGGATCCTGCTGCCGATCGCGCCGCACGGCTTCCACACCTTCGCGCCGTACCTCGCCGCGTTCGCCGTCGTCGGGATCATCTACGGGTCCCTGGCCTGCCTGGCTCTGGCCAAGCAGGGCGCCAAGGGCGACCTCAAGCGCCTGATCGCCTACTCCTCCGTCGGCCACATGGGCTTCGTCCTGCTGGGCATCGCCACCATGACCCCGACCGGCGTCAACGGCGCCCTGTTCGCCAACATCGCCCACGGCCTCATCACCGGCCTGCTGTTCTTCCTGGTCGGCGCGCTGAAGGACCGTACGGGCACGACCGACCTCGACTCCCTTGCCAAGGAGACCGGAGCCGCGCTCTACGGCAAGGCCCCACGCCTCGGTGGCCTGCTCGCCTTCGGCGCCGTCGCCTCCCTCGGCCTGCCCGGACTCGCCGGGTTCTGGGGGGAGATGCTGGCCCTGTTCGGCGCGTTCAAGCCCGCCGCCGACCTCAGCCGGCCCGCGTTCCTCACCTTCATGGCGATCGGCGCGTTCGGCACCCTGCTGACCGCCGCGTACATGCTGATCGTGGTCCGCCGCGTCTGCATGGGCGGCGTGGAGCAGGAGGTCCCGAAGCTCGCGGACGTCCACGGCTACGAGTTCGCCGCCTGGACCCCGCTCGTCGTCCTCACCGTCGGCGCCGGACTGTGGCCGAGGGCGCTGCTCGGCCTCACCGACCCGGCCGTGCACCAGCTCCTCGCAGGAGGCACCCGATGAGCGCCCAGCCCCTCGCCGAGTCGTTGGTCCAGTCCGTCGACTGGCTCGCCGTCGCCCCGCCGACCATCGCCGCCGCCGTCGCGCTGGTGGTGCTGGTCGCCGACCTGTTCCTGCCCGAGACCCGCAAGCCCGTCCTCGGCTGGATCTCGGTCGCCGGACTGGGCGCGGCCGCGGTGATGCTGCTGCCGCTCCTGGACGGCGACCGCAGCACCTTCTGCGTGAACCGCGCCACGCGCGCGTGCAGTTACACCGCCGACCACTTCACGCTCGTCATCCAGTTCCTCGTCCTCGGTGGCGCTCTGCTCACGGCCCTGCTGTCCGTCACGAACCTCAAGGACGACGAGCGGCGCGTCCCGGCGGGGGAGTTCTGGTTCCTGCTGCTGTCCTCCGCGGCCGGCGCCGCCCTGCTGCCCGCCTCCCGCGACCTGGCCACCCTGATCGTCGCCCTGGAGGTCGCCTCCCTGCCGGCCTTCGCCCTCGTCGGCATCCGGCACGGCGAAAAGCGTTCCTCCGAGGCGGCACTGAAGTTCTTCCTGTCCTCGGTCACGGCCACCGCGGTCAGCCTGATGGGCGTCAGCTTCGTCTACGCCTCCACCGGCACGCTCTACCTCACCCAGGTCGCCCAGGGCCTGACGCACGTCGACGGACAGCTGCACACCCTCGCCCAGACCGGCGTCGTCCTCACCCTCGTCGGCTTCGCCTTCAAGACGGCCGCCGTGCCCTTCCACTTCTGGGTGCCCGACACCTACGTGGGTGCACCGCTGCCCGTCGCCGCCTACCTGTCGGTCGTCGGCAAGGCCGTCGGCTTCTCCGGCCTGATCCTCGTCACCGTCGTCGCGTTCCCGTCGTACGCCGACGTCTGGGGGCCCGCGCTCGCCGCCCTGGCCGCCCTCACCATGACCGTCGGCAACGTCGGCGCCCTGCGCCAGCAGGCCACGCGCGCGTACAGCGCCGTCCGACTGCTCGCCTGGTCCTCCGTCGGCCAGGCCGGCTACCTCCTGGTGCCGATCGCCGCCGCCGGCTACGCCAGGAACCCGCAGAAGGCGATCGGCTCCACGGTCGCCTACGCGTTGATGTACGCGGCCGTGAATCTCGGCGCGTTCGCGGTGGCCGCCCTGGTGGGCCGCAGCCGCGCCCTGAACCGGATCAGCGACTACCGGGGCCTGTACGCCGCCAACCCGCTCACCGCGCTCCTCCTGGCGTTCTTCCTGCTGTGCCTGGCGGGGCTGCCGCCGGGCATCATCGGCCTGTTCGCCAAGGTCACCGTGTTCTCCGCAGCCGTCGACGCGGGCCTCGGCTGGCTCGCCGTCGTCATGGCCGTCAACGTCGTGATCGCCCTCTTCTATTACCTCCAGTGGACGGGGCTGCTGTTCCGCGCCCCCGAGGGCGAGCCCGCCCGGCACCGCGTCCCGGCCCCGCTCACGGCCGCCATCGCCCTCACCGGGATCCTCGGCGTCGCCCTGTCCGGAGCACCCCAGCTGGTCCTCCGTTTCGCCGCCACCGGCCTGTTCTGACCCACCGCCCCGCGCGCGTGGCGCATCCGTGCCCCACGCGCGCGGGGCGGGCGAAGCCGCGCGTCACCCGTACAGCGGAGCGGCGCCCGCGCAGGCACAGGGAACTCGTGACCGCCGCCTGGCGTTGTCACAAGCGGGAGGGTCCACTGGACCCGAAGTGTTCCCCACCCGCGCGATTTGGAGGGCGTACGGTGCACCGCCGGCACAACGGGCTCAGGACCGCAGTACTCCTCGGGGGACTGTCCGCACTCATCATCGTCATCGGCAGCTTCTTCGGCCGCACGGGACTGATCGTCGCCGTTCTGATCGCTCTGGGCACGAACGCGTACGCGTACTGGAACAGCGACAAGCTGGCCCTTCGCGCGATGCGCGCACGCCCCGTCAGCGAGTTCGAGGCCCCCGCGCTCTACCGGATGGTCCGCGAGCTGTCCACGCAGGCCCGCCAGCCCATGCCCCGCCTGTACATCTCGCCGACGGAGGCCCCCAACGCATTCGCCACGGGCCGCAACCCACGCAACGCGGCCGTGTGCTGCACCGAGGGCATCCTGCGCCTGCTGGACGAGCGCGAGCTGCGCGGCGTGATCGGGCACGAACTGAGCCATGTCTACAACCGGGACATCCTCATCTCCTCGGTCGCCGGCGCCCTCGCCTCGGTGATCATGTTCCTGGTGAACTTCGCCTGGCTGATCCCGGTCGGCCGCTCGGACGACGACGACGGCCCCGGCCTGCTCGGCATGCTCCTGATCATGATCCTCGGCCCGCTCGCCGCCACCCTCATCCAGCTGGCCATCAGCCGCTCCCGCGAGTACGAGGCGGACGCCTCCGGCGCTCAGCTCACCGGCGACCCGCTGGCCCTCGCCGGCGCCCTGCGCAAGCTGGAGATCGGCACCCAGCAACTCCCGCTGCCACCCGAGCCCCGCATCGAGACCGCCAGCCACATGATGATCGCGAACCCCTTCCGCGCGGGCCAGGGACTGACCAAGATGTTCTCCACGCACCCGCCGATGGCGGACCGTATCGCCCGACTGGAGAAGATGGCAGGACGCATCCGATGAAGACCATCCTGAACATCATTTGGCTCGTCCTGAGCGGCTTCTGGCTGTTCCTCGGCTACCTGTTCGCCGGCGTCCTGCTGTGCATCACCATCATCGGCATCCCGTTCGGGATCGCCGCATTTCGCATCGGCCTCTACGCCCTGTGGCCTTTCGGGTACACCACGGTCGAGCGCCGCGACGCGGGCGCCCCTTCCTGCATCGGCAACGTCCTGTGGCTGATCCTGGCCGGCTGGTGGCTGGCGATCGCCCACATCGTCACCGGCATCGCCCTGTGCATCACGATCATCGGCATCCCGTTCGGCATCGCCAACTTCAAGCTGATCCCGGTCTCCCTGCTGCCGCTGGGCCGCGAGATCGTCCCCACGGACCAGCCGTTCGCGACCCGCTGAGCGGACCGCCGGACCACTGCGTGGGTGCGCACGTCAGGGGCAGTCGCCGGCGCCCTGAGGGTGCGTCACGCGCCGCGCCGGTCCACGTGCCGGCCCGCCCACCACCGTCGTACGCCGTAGACGGCCACGCCCAGCGCGAGCACGCCCGCTCCCGTTGCCACTGAGACGGCGGGCAGGGCGAACGCCAGCGTGGCGCAGCCCAGCAGGCCCAGCACGGGCACCACGCGGGACAGTGGGGCCGGACTCAGCGTCCACGCGGAGGCGTTGGCGACGGCGTAGTAGGCCAGCACGCCGAAGGACGAGAAGCCGATCGCGCCGCGCACGTCCGCCGTGGCGGCGAGTACGGCGACCACCGCGCCCACGGCCGGCTCCGCCCGGTGCGGCACGTGGAAGCGGGGATGCACGGCTGCCAGTGACCTGGGCAGATGGCCGTCCCGGGCCATGGCGAGCGTCGTACGGGACACGCCGAGGATCAGCGCGAGCAGCGAGCCCAGCGCTGCCACCGCCGCCCCCGCGCGCACCACGGGCACGAGCCCCGGCGCCCCGGCCGCCCGCACCGCGTCGGCCAGCGGGGCGGTCGCGTGCCCGAGCCGGTCCGCACCGAGGACCGAGAGCGCCGCGACGGCCACGCACGCGTACACCACGAGTGTGATGCCCAGGGCGAGCGGGATGGCGCGCGGGATCGTGCGCGCCGGATCCCGTACCTCCTCGCCGAGGGTCGCGATCCGCGCGTATCCGGCGAATGCGAAGAACAGCAGCCCGGCCGCCTGAAGCACGCCGCCCGCCCCGGACGACAGCCCGATGTCCAGTCGGCCGGTGTCGGCCCGTCCGGAGGCGAGGCACACGACGACCACGGCCGCGAGGACGGCGAGAACGACGGCCACGATCACCCGCGTCAGCCACGCCGACTTCTGGATCCCGCCGTAGTTCACGGCCGTCAGCGCCACCACGGCCGCGACGGCCACCGCGTGCGCCTGCTCCGGCCAGACGTACGCGCCGACCGTGAGCGCCATGGCCGCGCAGGAGGCCGTCTTGCCGACCACGAACGCCCAGCCGGCGAGATATCCCCAGAAGGCACCCAGACGCTCCCGCCCGTACACGTACGTCCCGCCGGAGGCCGGATAGCGGGCGGCGAGCCGGGCCGAGGACATGGCGTTGCAGTAGGCCACGACGGCCGCGAGCGCCAGTCCGGGCAGCAGTCCCGACCCGGCCGCGCGCGCGGCCGGTCCCAGGGCCGAGAAGACGCCGGCGCCGACCATCGAGCCGAGGCCGACGACGACGGCGTCCCGCACCCCCAGCGTGCGTCGCAGGCCGGTGTCCGTAGGTGTCATGCGCCGCACCCTACTGACCGCCCCGCAACCAGGTGGTGGCCCTGTGACGTCCTCTTCATCACCGGAGCACGAACACGCGCGCGTCGACAGCGGGTCCTCACCGGATCCTCAGCAGGCGGACAGTGCGAAGACAGCTCGGAAGGGCAGGTTCACGGCATGAGCATCATCGGTTGGATCATCCTGGGCCTGGTGGCCGGAGTCATCGCCAAGGTCCTCCTGCCGGGACGTGACCCCGGCGGCTTCATCGGTACGACCCTCATCGGCATCGCGGGGGCATTCATCGGCGGCTGGATCTCGGCCCGCTGGATGCACCACCCGATCACCAGGAACTTCTACGACGGCGCCACCTGGGCCGCGGCCATCGGCGGCTCCCTGGTGCTGCTGATCGTCTACCGCATCCTGTTCGGCAACTCACGCGACTGAGCGCCGCTCGGGGGCACGGCGGGAGCGCAGAGGCGCGGAAGGGCGGGCCGCCCGGCACCGGACGACCCGCTCTTCCGCGCCTGTGCCAATTTTCTACCGGTAGTTGACGAACTGCAGCGCGAAGTCGAAGTCCTTGCCCTTCAGCAGCGCGATCACGGCCTGCAGGTCGTCGCGGCTCTTGGAGCTGACGCGCAGCTCGTCGCCCTGGACCTGGGCCTTCACGCCCTTCGGGCCCTCGTCGCGAATGATCTTCGCCACCTTCTTCGCGTTGTCCTGGGAGATGCCCTCCTGGAGCGACGCGGAGATCTTGTACTCCTTGCCGGACAGCTGGGGCTCGTCCGCGTCCAGCGCCTTGAGCGAGATGCCGCGCTTGATCAGCTTGGACTGGAAGACGTCGAGGACAGCCTTCACCCGGTCCTCGGAGTTCGCCCGCATCTCGATCTTGTCGCCGGACCACGAGATCGAGGCGCCCACGCCCTTGAAGTCGTAGCGCTGCGAGATCTCCTTGGCGGTCTGGTTGAGGGCGTTGTCGACCTCCTGCCGCTCGACCTTCGAGACGATGTCGAAACTGGAGTCGGCCATGTCCTGTGGCTCCTTGTATCGGGGTGCGAATCGGGTGCGTGCCGGCGTGCGCGGCGGCGGCCGCCGGGCCCGGCATGACACCGGGCCGCATCCGCACCAGCCTAGCCACCCCGGGAGCCGGCAGGTGGAGATCAACCGGGTGGCGAAGCACCCCTCTGCATCGGGTATTGTTTACGTCGTTGCCGGGGAGCACCGCCGAAAGCGGGTTCGAAGGCAGCACTACCCGGCGGTGTGCCCGAGCGGCCAAAGGGAGCAGACTGTAAATCTGCCGGCTCAGCCTTCCCAGGTTCGAATCCTGGCGCCGCCACACGGAGGGAAACCCCCTCTGATCAGGTTAATTACCTGATCAGAGGGGGTTTCTCGTTGTCGGCACCCGTTCGATTCGCCGTGGACGAAGCGCGGACGTGTCTCACCCCGTACCACCCGTATCCCGACGTCAGTCAGTGCGTGTCCCCCAGGCGTCCCCCAGGGGAGAGGATGATCACTCCGGCTCGTTCCACTCCCGCAGGGCTGCATCGATCCGGCTGTTTGCCCGCTCCCGCGTCTGATCCAGCACCTTGGCGTACACCTTGTGCAGTACCGCGATGCTGTGCCCGGCGCGACGGGCGCACTCCATGGCGTCCACTCCAGAACTGAGCCAGAACGACACCCCGGCGTGTCGAAGGTCGTAGGGGCGACGGGCCAGCAGTGAGGCCGTCTCTGCCTCGCTCAGCACGTCGCGGCGGGCCTTCGCCCACACCTCCCCGTAGCCGGTCTCCTGTAGGAGACCGTTGCGGTTGGTCCGGAAGAGCCGGCCATCAGGCGCCGTGCCGTGCGTGGCGATGTGCTCCCGCAGCATGCGGACGAAGTGCGGCGGGATGGGTACCGGACGGGAGTCCTTCTTGGCCCGAGCTTTCAGGTGGCGCGTCTCGTGAGCCGACCCGTCGTCCGTCCAGCTCCGGCCGGCCCGAACAATGCCCTGTCGCAGAGTGAGCATGCCCCACCCGGTCTCAGGGAGGTGACACTGACTCGCGCGCAGTCCGGCCGCTTCGGCGGGGCGCATGGCCGCGTAGTAC
This sequence comes from Streptomyces camelliae, assembly GCF_027625935.1. Lineage (NCBI taxonomy): Bacteria > Bacillati > Actinomycetota > Actinomycetes > Kitasatosporales > Streptomycetaceae > Streptomyces > Streptomyces camelliae. Next base: position 3,841,227 of record NZ_CP115300.1, on the reverse strand, counting down.
AGGCACCCGAAGAACGCTTCCAGGTGACGTCCACGGGTCCCCTGCTCACGCACCCCCGCCAGCAGCGCGCGCACCTGGCGGGGGTTCGCAACGCTTTCGGGGTCCACCTCCTCCACGGACTTCGGAGCGGTCCACTTCACGGCTGTGAGCGGATTGACCGGGAGCGAGAAGTACTGCTCTTCCACCGCCAGCCCGAGAACATCGCTCAGACACGCCCGCTTGCGCTTCGCCGTGCGCGGTGACGCCGACTTGCCGTCGATCCGCAGAGCCAGGGCATCAAGGGCGAGACGTACCGTTGCGGGGTCTTCCAGCGCAGACACCGGCATCGAATGCGTACCGATCCAAGCCAGGGCGCGGGCAACGTCGTCCGGTGGGGTCTCGTTCCAGCGGTTCCGGTTGAACGCCCAGCCGTAGAGCGCACGCCGCATGAGCGCAGCATCGGGCATGCCCGCCCTCGTCTTCACGAGCGCCGGCGTGATGGTGGCCAGCGCATCCGCGTAGTTCTTCCGCGACTTCGCCGGGGCCAGCGCCCACTTACGATCAACGTACGCACGGCAGTGCTCGTACCAGGTGATGGAACCCTGCTTCGCACGCAGCTCGGAGACAGGAAGCCCCGTCTCCTCGTCGAACTGGTCGCCGCGCCGAATGGCGGACATGAGTTCCGAGCGGCGCCCCTCCGCCTGAACCTTGAGGGTGTAACTCTTGGAGTGCTTGTTCGCCCCGACCAGCCAACGGAGACGGTACGGCTTGGGGCGGTCCTTGCGGATCTCGATGGAGTACAGGCGAACGTCGTAGGTCAGCGACATGCAAACTCCAGAGGGGCCCGCTTCAAGCGGGCCCCTCGTGTCTCGTGTGGGTGCGGGAGAAAGTCAGGCTGCGGTCTCGTGCTCGGCCCACCACGCATCCAGGTCACTGCGACGGCAACGGATATGGCCGTTGGGCAGCTTGATGAGCTTGGGGGCCTTGCCGCGAGCGCGCATCCGGTAGAAGGCGGCGCGGCTCATCTCGATCTCTTCGAGGACTTCGGGGAGCTTGAGCATCTTGGGGCGTGCCACGGTGCGACTCCTTCGAGGCTTCGATCTTTGGGTAAGCGGCGGGATCTTCGAACGTTGGGTTTGTCGGGAGCCCGCGTGTGTCCGAGGTGCGGATTTCTGCGTCACCCGCGTCATCTGCGTCATTCGCGCGTCTGACCTGCGGTTTTTGGGTGACGCAGGGCGTTGGGGGTGCGTCATCGGTGACGCAGGCTGTCCGTCATCGGTGACGCAGGTGACGCGGGGTGACGCAGCCAGAGGCCGTCTGCGTCACCGCTGTATGCGCAGGTCACCCACCGTTTTCCGGGCCCTGGTGACGCAGGTGACGCAGCGTTCCCCACTTAGGAAAAAGAGGGGGGTCTGTGGTGGTGCGGCGCGGCTCAGGGCGTGAAGAAGGAGCCGCTGCGCGGCGCGTCCATCGGGCGGCGCGTTGCGCCGAACAGCAAGAGGAGCACGCCTGGACGGTGGTGCTCTTCTTGCTTGTTCGGGGGCAACCGGTCAGAACGCCTGCCCCTGCTCGTGTGGGGGCAGGGCCGGCGGGCGGCTCATCTCGATGTAGCGGCCCTCCTTGGTGCGGCCCGAGTCGATGAGGACGCCACGTGCCGCGAGGGTGGGTTGAAGTCGCTTGAGGCGGTCGGAGAGGACCTTGCCGGTAGTGGGCCAGCCCTTGGGCAGGGGGCGGAAGTCCTCGCCGGTGTAGAGGCGGCTGAGGCAGTGCAGCCACTCAGTGGACGTCATGCGCTGCTCTGCACCCGCATCCAGGCTGGCGGCATGCGTGAGCACGGTCTGCGCCAGGAGGTCACCCTCAATGACGTCGTCGTTGAGATCGTCCAGGCTGGCCCGGTAAGCGGTGAGCGCCCCCAGGCCGGTTGCCACGTCGAGCTGTGCGCACAGGTGCGCGAAGTCTGCCATGCGCAGGTCGGTGGGGGTCTCCGCCTCAACCGCGCGGACCTTGACCGTGAGGTCCAGGAGGGAGCCGAGTACGACGGGCAGAACCTCCGCGTACTCCGTCCAGAGTTCAGCCTCGGTTCGCCGGACCTTTGGCCGTTCCAGGCGCAGGGGGAGGAGCCGTTCCGCGAGGTCGGGGCGGATGACTCCCACGTCGATACCGGTCAGGAGCAGGGGGCGGCGGTAGCGGGCGCGGAACACGTCCCCGTCGGTGAAGAGGGCGCGCTTGACGTTTTCGGCTCCGGTGACGATGCAGCACATGGCGTCGGACAGGTCCGGGGTCATGTGGGAGAGGTTGTCCAGGGCAGTGACCCAGCCGGCCGCCACTGCTGCGATCAGGTTCTCCTCGTCCTTCGGGGCCCTGCGCAGGTCACCGGTCATCCCTTCGATGACCCTCACGAGCATGCGCCCGCCGGTGGACTTGCCGGCGCCCTGAGGGCCGGTGAGGAAGGGAGCGGGGACGGGTACGGATGGCCCGAGGCAGCCGATGAGCCAGGCGATGGCCAGGCATTCGGTCTCGGCGTTGGCGAAGTTGCACAGCCGTAGCAGGAGGTCGATGCCCTTGCCGTCAGTGTCCCTGGCGGGCAGGGGGAGTTCGCCGGTGAGTTGGGTGCGTCGCCAGCACACCTCACGCGGGTCGGGGACGGCGATGTCCCAGCCGGTGGGGTGGATGCGGACGGACTGTCCGTCGGTGCGGCCCAGGTCCAGCCACGTTGCGCCGTCGAATCCGGGCGCAACGCGGATGTGAACGGGCTGCACGTCCTCCGTCAGTGCGAGGGCTTCGATCAGATCCAACGCCTCCTTGAGCGCGGTGCCGTTGAACACGCCGAGTCCGTCCCTGAACAGACCGACCATGAGTTCCTGGCGGTGGCTGCCCGTCGTGCCCTGGGAGCGGATCGGGCGGGCAACGGGGTGGCCGTTCCTCTGCGCGTACACGGTCCCGTCGGCGGTGCGGAAGTAGCGGAAGTGAGCCTGCGCGTAGTCGGTGATGACCTTGCGAGCGGGATTCTGCTCGTCGTCAGCCATGGTCACAGTCCCAACCTGGTGCGGGCGTTGATCCACGCGTCGGTGCAGTGCCGGGGCGATTCGCCCTTGGCCTGAGCGGCGGTGAACAGTCGCGCGACGTGCGCCTCGGAGAGGCAGCCGCACCGGCCGTGAGCGGACAGCACAGCGAGGAAGGTGCGGTAGACGGTGGCGTGGACAGCGCTGCGAGCCTCGGTGATGCGCTGCTCGGCCATGGCGATGCCACGTTCCAGGTAGGAGGGCGTGCGGTGGCGGCACGCCCCTTCCCCGGCGCCTGCGGGCACGGTGGCAGCATGTGGCGCCGGCCGGTTCGGGGAGGTCTCCTTCACAGCCAGCGCACGCACGACCTCCGGCAGCGCCGTGATGGTGCCGGTGCCGTGGCCGAGCCACCGGGCGTAGGACATCGTGGACTTGATGTCGACACCGTCCCGGACGGCGTTCACGGAGCGCATGGCGCCTTGGTAGATCCAGTGCTCTCCGCGCGTGGTGGCCACAATCTGGGTGGACGGCAGGGTTCGGCTTGCCCAGGCGACGGCGGCCGGGTTGTCGAGGTCCACGACGGTGAGGCCGGCGCCGCCGGGGTGGTAGGCCACCGCTGCCGCATCGCGCCACGCCCGTGCCCACGCCGACGAGGTGATGACGTGGGGGTCGGTGGTGGCGGCGGCCCATGCGTGGCAGGGCTTCGGGCAGGCACAGGAGCCCGGGTTCTTCATGTTCGGCCGGCCACCACACGCATTCTGAGCGCACGTGCGGCAGTTGCCGAACGGCACCTTCCCTGCCCGCAGCGGCAGTACCGGGACGCCAGCCGCCGCGAGGTGGAGCGCGGTGCGCAGGTGGCTGTTCGTGGCGCTCACGCGGCCACCTCCAGGCCGGCCGTGGCGTGTCCGGCGAGGAAGGCCCGGCCGATCCACTCGGTGTAGGCCGGGGGCAGCGCCTCACGCAGACGGAGATGGTCGGTGGACCAGTCGATGCCCTTCGCGGCCCGGATCTCCTCCACGGTGGCCTTGCCCCCGCCATGGCCGTACGCGGCGACGTAGGGGCCGTCGTGGTACTCGCCGTGGCGCCACCCGCGCACGCGGCCCCGGTGGCGGGGGTGGGCCGGTCGGGCGGTGGTCCAGCGGCCGAGTTCGAAGTAGCGGTGCATCAGCACCGCAAGCCCGAACTGTTCCCCGCACAGGCGGACGTCCTTGCGGACCTCGGAGCCGGCCACGTTCTCGATCACGTATGGCCGGCCGGTCGCCTCCAGTGCGGCCCGCGTGGGGGCGATGAGCCGGGGGTAGGTCCGGCCGATCGTCGCGTTGCGGGCGGCGTTGGTGCCCTTGGTCGGGGCGCCCTCTCCCTGGCACGGGGGTGAGGTGTGGATGAAGTCGAATTCGTGTCCGTGGGCGCGGATAAACTCGATCGCGTCGCCCTGGTGGAAGGCGTCGCCCCGGTAGTCCGGCTGCGGTTCCTTGTCGACGCCGGTGATGTGGCAGCCGGGGAAGGCGCGGCGGTAGCCCTCGGTGGCGCCGCCGATGCACGAGTAGGCGTCCAGTACCCGGAAGGGTCCGGGCAGGGCGAGCACTCGCCCGATGTCGGTCGGATGGGTCATGCTGGGTGACCTCCACTGTTCGGTTGGATGGGTGGAACAAGGGCGGCCCCGCGACTTTGGCGAGACGGAGGGGCCGCCCTTGGCGTAGCTACTGCTGGTTGGTGGTTTTGGCCCACACGCCGCGGGTGGTGGTGTGGAGGTTGCGTTGGTCCTGGTAGACGGGGCCGGTGTAGTGGTTGTGGATCTCCGGCGGCATCGCGTCCTTGGCCCGCCGCAGGAGCCGGGTGAGAGCGAGGATGGGCACGGCCGGAGCACCGAGGAGCAGCGCGATGACGGTGGGATCGGCGTGCCGGGAAGCGATGAGCAGGCCGATAGCGATCAGACCCGGGGGCACGGTGGCCAGGCCGGCGGTGAGCATGAGGCGGCTCGCGTCGGTGGCCCGCTGTGACATGGGCGGTAAGCCCGGCTGCGGGACCGGGAGCGCGCTGCCGTACGCGGGCAGCGGGCTGGTGTCCCGGTAGGCGGTGGGGGTCGTCGGCGCGGGCCGGTAGGCGTCTTCGATGATCCGGCGTGCTTCGGCGGCGGCTTCGGCGTCGGTGAGGCGGGGGTCGGCGCGGATGGGGTCGGGGGCGTGCTCGGGGTGAGTCATGACGCGCTCCTGCGGGTGAGGCGCGGGCCCGCACGCGGGCGTGCGTGGGCGGGCCCGCGCGTGGGTGTCAGGCGGGTGTCAGGGGTGTCAGGCGGGGGGCGTCAGGCGTTTCTGACACCGGGTTTGCCTAGGGGCTTGGGTGTCAGGAGGGCGTGACGGTGTCAGGTGTCAGGCGGCCGTCAGGGCGGGGATGATGCGCCACCGGCCGGTCTGGTTCGTGGCCTCCAGGCGGCCCTCCTGGTAGGCCTCCTTGAGCTGAGCGGAGACCCACGGGCGGGAGAGGTTGTTGCGCTCGCACCAGTTCTTGAAGTCGACCGGCCCGACGATCATCCGCCCCTCCTGCTCGAACTCCTCCAGCGCCTGAGCGAACAGACGGCGGGCCTCCTCGGGGGACGGCTTGCGGCCGGTCTCTTGTCCGAAGATCGGGGTGTCGTCGCCCTGCTCCGCGTCGGGGAGTTCGGCTTCGGGGTCGATGTCGGCGTCCTCGGGGTCCACCAGCAGGCGGTTGTCCGCCATGGCGTCGTCCTCCTCGTCCTTGACCGCGTGCAGTGGCGCGGGCTGCTCGGTGCCGGTCGCGGTGCGGCCGGTGTAGGCGCGGCCGGCGACGCTGGAGGCGGCGCCGGCGGTGACAGGGTCGGCGGTGGCGCCGTTGCGCTGCGCCCACTGGGCAAGCAGCTCCATGACCGGCACGGCCCGGTGGGTGAAGCGGCAGGTACGGCCCGGGGAGGCGTACCGGTCCTCGGGGATGCCGGGGGAGACGACGTAGCAGTAGCCGGGCCGCCGGTTGCCCCACGCCCCCGGGTGCGCCCCCGCAGCCAGAACCTCATCCGGCAGCACGAACCCCTCATCGCGCGGGTCACAGCCCAGCGCGATGACGGACGGAAGGGAAGCCCGGGTGGAGGTGGACATCTGGTCGTAGGAGGGCCGCTGGAGCGAGACGATCAGCGAGACACCCGCCGACCGGGCCTCCTGCGCGATGCCGGTGAACGCGTCGTCGCCCATCCGGCGCAGGGTGTTCGCGGCCTCCTCGAACCAGGCGACCAGGAACGGCATCCCGGGGCAGCCACACGGCCGGCCGTCGGGACGGCAGGTGTGCTTGCCGCTGGTCTGCTGCTCCGCAGCCTCCGGTACCCACTGGCGGTAGCCGTGGGCACCCAGCCACCGCGTGCGGGCCGGGATCGCCGCTTCGACGGCGGCCACCAGGACTTCCGTCGGCGTCCCGCCCTCCGCTGCCCAGTCCAGGCCGGGCAGCAGCGGGCGGAAGTCCTGGAAGGCCTTGGGGTCGGAGAGCCACACGATGACGTCCCGGCGGGACAGGATCTCCGTCAGGAGGTTCTGGGCGGTGTCGCCCTTGCCGGAACCGGTACCGCCCGCGATCAGGCCATGGGTGGAGTTGCGGCCCGCCTCCGGGTCACCGGGCAGCCACATCACGAGCGGGGCGCCGTCGTCGTAGCGGCCGATGACCAGGGGTTCGGCGATCGAGCCGCCCAGGTTCGACGGCCCCTCCCACTCCACCACCTCAGCCAGCATGTCCTCCGGGACGATGACCAACTCGCCGCGGCGGCTGGAGGAAGGGTCGGGGTTGTAGCGGACGGCGGACGTGGGCAGGTCCAGGGCGGACGCGATCCGCCCAAGGCTCTTGGTCACGTCGTCGTTGGTCTGCTCGCCGGCCTCCACCGCGAGCGAGGCGGTGACCCGGTTCGGCTCCACCTTGGCCGCCCCGAGCTGCGCGCGGGCCAGACCGACCTTCTCCAGCAGGCCCTTGTCGGTGCCCTCGCCGGTGGCGTCGGTGTTCTGTCGCAGAACCATGCGGATGTTCCACGACAGGGCGAGCGCCGGGCCGCCCATCAGGTACAGGTCACCGACCGGGTGCGCTGCGGGACCGGCCAGGCAGGCTGCGGTCAGCCAGGCGGAGCCGGCGGCCACGGTGATGGCCGAGTGCAGGCGCCGCTGCTGGCTGGTCGCCTTCCCCGCCCACCACGTGACCCCGGTCAGGGCGACGGAGGCGAGGGTGAGGCCGACGCCGGCGGCGGCGCTGTCGGCCCACCGCCAGTTCCCCAGCGCCCCGGCCACGCCGGTGCCCGCCCACGCGAGCCACGGCGGCAGATGGGGCTTGGCACGATGCAGCAGGTAGGCACCGATGCTCGCGCCGTCCGGTCCGCCCTGCTGCTGCGCCAGGTAGCCGGCCATGCCGTCCGGATAGTACGCGGCCACCCGGTTCTGTCCACGGACCATGGTCCAACCTCCTTACTGCTCAGCCCAGTTCATGACCGGCTGCTGCGGCCGGCGGGCACGGTGACGGACACGGTTGATCTCTTCCTCGAACTCCTGCTGAAAGGCCGAGTAGCAGGCCGCAGCGTTCTTGGCCGCATCCCGCAGCGCGTCAGCGGACTTCTGCATCTTGCGAGACACCTTCCGCGCGCGGGCCCGGGAGCCGAACGCGCGCCCCTCCGGGTCAGGGACCGCGGCCAACACGCCGTTGAGGATCTCCGCACCCATCGCAACCTCGATCGAGAGCGTCACGGCCGCGGCCCGCAGGGTGTTGCAGTAGTTGCGAACCTTCGCCGGGGCGGAGAAGTCCGCCTCCGGCAGCAACGCACCCGCGCTGCTGCTCGGCCCGTCCGCGCCTCCCCTCCTCGCGGGAACGCCGTTGTTGGTCTTGTTGGCGTTGACGTTGATGGTGAAGCCGGGCGCGAACGACGCGCCGAAGTTCTTCGTGTTGGCCTTGGTCTGGGAGCCGTTGGCCCCGGCGCCGGGAGTAGCAGAGGTGGAAGCCATCAGGCGGATTCCCTTCGGGTCAGAGCGAGCGGCGGACGAAGAACCAGGCGCACTGCGCGACGATCAGCCCCGTGAGCCAGACCTGGGCCAGCGGACCCGCGAGCGGGCCGAACCCGGCGGCCAGGGCGACCCAGCCGAGAACGAACGTGGCGCCCACGGCGGTGGCGATCCGCAGCCGCAGCGTGCTGCCCTTGCTCGGCCGGCGGTACTGCACGGACCCCAGCCACATCCCCGGACCGGCAGCGACGACGGCCAGGATCAGGCCGGACCACCAGGCAATCGCGTGCAGGACCGCGGTCCCGACGAACGCGAGCAGGGCGAAGCCGGTCGGGGCGAGCGCGCCCCGGAAGCGCCACAGCATCCGCCCGAGGAAACCGAGCGCTTCGCGGGTCAGGGAGGGCTGCTCGGGGACGACGACGATGAACGGCTGAGCGGAGCGGCGTCCGCGCTGACGCGGCAGGCGGACGGTGTGGACGCCCGCGGCCGACTTCATGCCGCGGGTACGGGTACGACTGGACACAGCCAGACTCCTTGGACAGAGAAGGAGAGATGGAAGAGAAGCGCTGTGCAGGTCAGGCCGCAGCCTGCTCGTCGGGGTAGGCGCACGGCACGCACACCCCGAGCGAGGCAGGGATGACGTAACCGGCGTCCATGCGGCACTGCGGGCAGGTGCGGCGGGCGGTGTTCGCCTTGGCCAGCGCCGCCCGCTTGGCCGGCGTCATCGGCCGCACCGGCTTGGCCAGCTCCTCGCGGTAGAGGTAGGCCACCAGCGGAGCGCGCCGACGGCGCGGGCGCTCGATCTGCGCGGCCACCTCCTGACCGCCTGGCCTGAGCCCCTTCGCGCGCAGTTGACGCAGGGTGGCCAGACCGTCAGGGGCGAGCCTCCAGGGATAGACAGGTATGGCGGCCATCAGCGGCCCGCGATGGCCAGCTCAGCCCCGCCCGTACCGGGATCACGGTGTTCGGCGTAGCGGGCGGAGACCCAGCCGACCGACCAGCCGCACAGCTCTGCAGCCGACCGCACCGACAGTTCCGCACTGAACGCGGCGGCCACGATCTGGCGGGCCTCTTCCTCCGGGAGCTTGCTCGCGGCCGGGCCGCGCTGAAGCAGCGCCGCGCGTTCACGCTCGGCCCGCTCCTCACGCTCAGCCTGTTCACGGCGTTCACGCTCGCGCCGCTCCGCAGCCTCACGGGTGCGGCGCTCGGCAGCGTCCCGCTCGGCGCGTTCACGCTCCCGCTCGCGCTGTTCACGCTCGCGTTCACGGCGTTCACGCTCCTCGCGCTCCGCAGCCTCAAGAGCGGTCCGCTGCTCGCGCTCCTCGCGCCAGCGCCGCTCCTCCCGCTCGGACTGTTCACGGGCCAAGGCAGCTTCGTGCTCACGCTGTTCACGGGCCAGCATCGCGGCGTGCTCGCGCTCCTCGCGGGCCTGCCGACGGGCGGCTTCCTCGCGCTCACGCACGGCCTGTTCGGCCCGCTCCCGCTCGGCCCGCTGCCGCTCCTCCAGCGCCGTCACGGCGTCGGTGATGGCGCGGCGGTAGGCCAGCCCGGTCTCTGCTGTGACGATCAGCAGCAGCGGAGCCACCGCATGCACGGCCACGCCGACCAGGTCTTTCTTCAGCGCAGAGTCGGCGGTGTTCAGCGCCAGGGTCATGGCGCCGGTCATCCACCGCAGCGTGATGGGCCACCGCCCGCCGTGCCCGCCCAACCGGGCCAGCACCGAATCCAGGCGGACCACGATCACCACCGCGGCATCCACCACCAGAGGCAGGATGGGCGCCGTCCAGGCCCACTTTTCGGGGGTGTGGGCGGACATCAGCGGCGTGACCGTGAGGACCGAATACAGCATCGCGCCGCACACGATCAGCCACGTGCCCACCGACAACGCCCGCTCCGCTGAACGGATCTGAACACCGTTCACGCGCCCACCCCCGTCCATGAGCGCACCCGGACGGCGGCGATCAGCGTCACCGGGGAAGCGGGGTCGTCGGGGTCGGCGCTGTACTCCGTCCACTCCCACTCAGCATCCGGAAGCGGCTCGAAACCCAGCACGCTGAGTGCGTCCGCGCGCTCCGTGAACGTCGGCACCGGCTCCGCCCGGTCGAAGCTGAACTCCGGCCACGGCGTGACACCCGCGTCGAGCAGGGCGACGTACAGGCGCCACCGCCCCTTGAACACGGACATCTGCGCCGTGAACGCCTTCACGCCGCCTCCCCCGAGGAGGCGCGGTTAGCCAGGGCCGCCCGCGCGGTCAGCACCCGGTGCAGCGCCTTGCGCAGCCGCCGCTTGTCCAGCTCAGTCGGCGTGCGGTCCATCAGCGCGATCCGCACGTCCAGCAACTCGACCTCCGCCTCGATCAGCGGCGTCTCGACGGCGATCGCGTCCAACTCCGCGGCCGTCGGCTCCTGGTCCAGCTCGGCCGAGTCGATCGCGGACGGCATGGGAAGGGGGAGAATCTTCATGGGTCGTTTGCTCCTTGGATGGGACGGCCCGAACAGCGCCCTCCGGATGCCGGTCCGGGGGGCGCCCGCCGTCTGACGGGAAGCCGCGCAGATAGCGCGACGGGTGTTGCTCAGCGCTCCACGACGGCCTTGGCCAAGTCGCGGTGCCGCACGCTCACGCAGTGCCCGGCGACCGTCAGCCGCTCGGCCAGCGCGAGAGCGAAGGTCGGGGCACGGTGCCGGCCGCCAGCGCATCCGTCGGCGACGGTCACGACTCCGGCACTCGGGCCGGAGGCGAACGCGGTGACGGCTGCGGCCGTGGCCTCCACCAACTCGTTGATGCCGGGAGTGCTCAGTACGGCGGCGCGTACCGGCGCGTCCATGGCGGTCAGATAGCGCAGCTCAGGCGCCACATGCGGGTCACGGAAGTGGTGACGCAGGTCGATCGTCAGATGCGCCGACGGCGGCGCATCGTGCAGGTAGCCGAAGGAAACGATCTCGACATCAGCCATTGGATGACTCCAAGAGGCGAAGGGGTGTTCCGGCTCCCCGCGCTCCCGTCCGTACGGCCCCGCTCACAGCGGGCGCGGACGGACGGGAGAGGCAGCCGGCCGCAGCGTCAGACGCTGCGAAACCAGGACGGACCAGGGATCTGAACGGGCGCCGCCGGCCGGTCCGTGACCGGCAGCGCCCAGGTATGTCGTCGGCTCACACCGACCTCCCGCAGAACGCAGGGACACGGCTTCACCAGCACGCCGTTGCCACGGCATACCGGCCCCGAGCCGGGAACGTCGGGCGCGTCATCGTCACTGCTCTGACGCCAGCAGGGCGGCGCGTACCAGGTGGCATCCGACGGGTTGTCCTCCCGCGAGGAAGGCATGATCCCGAGGGCTGTTCTCCAGAGCCGATACGCGGGGCAGGACACGTTCACCTGCCGCGAAGTGGCCGCCGACGGCCGTCACCCGGGCCGTTGCGGGGACGGGGACTCACCCCGTCGCACTTTGACACCCTGTTGAGTTCTCAATCAATCGGCGCTCCCTTCGTACTCACCCCTGCGGGCTTTCCTCCGGCACACCTTGTACGGCCGAACCGTACGGGTCACCCTATCCACCTTGTCTGGAGGAGTGCCCTGGGAAGAGATTGCATGAGGCTTACTTGGAGAGTCAAGCCCCCTGGTCTAACTTGTACGGAGGAGTCGGAGTAGAGGAGATGCCTTGGTGGCACGACGCGGTATGACGAAGGCGCAGGAAATCGCCTATGACCTGCGCGAACAGATCCTGTCCGGCGCGCTGTCAGGCGGTGAGGCCCTGCCGAGCGAATCCAAGATGATGAGCCAGTACGGCTACAGCCGAGAGACCATCCGCGCCGGCGTACGCCTCCTGATCGAGGAAGGCTTGGTCGTCACTGGACAGGGACAGGGCAAGTACGTCCGCGAGGACTACCCCCCGGTCGTGTGGAACTGGACGACGCTGGAGAGCCGGAGCCGCCACGCCAACGCAGTCGAAGGACGGACGGCCGGCGACCAGTGGGCGAGCGCAATCGCGGAGAACGGAAACGCTCCCCGCCAAGAGATCTCGGTATCCATCGTTGTGCCCCCGCCCCACGTCCGAGAGCGCCTTGGACTGCCCGCAGACGGATTGGCCGTGGTGCGCAAGCGCATCCGGTTCATAGACAACCGGCCCTATGCACTCGCCGACTCGTACTTCCCTCAGGAACTCGTGGTCGGCACCCCGTTGATGGAGCCCCGAGACGTCTCCGCGCCCGGCGGCATCCTCGCGTCCGTAGGACTCGTGCAAGCCAAGTACGTCGACGAAATCTCAGTCCGTATGCCGACTCACCAGGAAGCGGAGCAACTTGGCCTCCCCGCAGCTACTCCAGTCGCAGAGCACACCCGAACGGGCTATGACGCGGACGACCGTCCCCTCCGCTGCATGGTCACCATCCTCCCCGGAGACAGGCACAAGATCCTCTATGAAGTCAGTACGGACTGAGTTCCTCCGCCCCGCAGCAACGGCGGACGTACCCGCCCTCTTGGCTCTGCGCACGGAGGCCGAAGGGTGGCTACGCGCCAAAGGCACCGACCAGTGGAGCGACCCGGAGACGGGCGACCGGGCGATCTCGAAGTGGCGCGCGAGCATAGATGAGGGGCGCGCATGGGTCGTCGTTGGCGAGCATGACGAAGTGCTGGCCACTGTGAGCCGTGGCCCCGTCGACCGAGACTTCTGGACCGACGCCGACCGCCCCGAAACAGCGCTGTACCTCTACAAGCTCATCGTCGCCCGCAAAGCGTCCGGCCGGCAGCTCGGGACGCGGGTCATCGACTGGATGTCCCGCCTAGCGGCCCTGGAAGGACGGAACTGGGTCCGCATCGACACTTGGCGCACGAACACTGGGCTACACGCCTACTACGAGGGGCTTGGCTTCAGGCACGTCCGCACGGAGGCGCCGGCGCATCGGCTCTCGGGGTGGCTCGCTCAGCGGCAGGCGGGAGAACTAGCCATGCCGAACGACCTGTTGCCTGTACACCCCATCATCGAGGAACGGAGCGAGGCTGTGTCCAATCCCGGAGTGCCCCACCAGAGGGGCTGATGCGCGGGTTTAGCGCCTTCGGGTCTACAGCACACCGGGGGCGCCGGCTCGCGGAGAGCATGAAGCGCTATTTGTAACGGATTGGTAACGTTCTGTGTGGATGAAACGGAACGCGATGGCAACGTCCCGGGGGTTGTCGCGCACTTGGCCATGGGGTCCGGCGCGCGTGGATGTGACCGGGTCGGCTGCCCGCTTGGTCGCGCCTTCCGTGGACGCGGCATCGGTGACCGCGTGACCTGCGAAGTCTTCCGCCGTAATGTCAAAAGCATTGCAATGCAATGCATTGCTAGGGTAGATAAAACCCCAGCTCAACCCCACCCTAATGCAGCCATAGGTGCATGACGCTTTCGCAAATTAGCAAAGACTGACTCGGGTGCGGAGCGACCGGCGCTTGCCTCACTCTGGGCAGGTATCGGGGCGGCGTGGCCGACGAAAGGCGGCCCCCGGGTCAACGGGAGCCGCCCTGACCTTGTCCGTTGGGAGAGAAAGGTCAGTGGTGACACTACCGACTGAGTCGCAGGGGTTAACTTCGGGCGCGAACGACGGTGCGCCCTCAGTGTCTGAGGGGGCGTCGCAGAAACGCTGGAAGAGACGGCGTTGGCTTGTGCTTGCCAGCCTTGCCGGTCTAGGGGGCGCCGTCCTGGTGCTTGTTTGCCTGCTGCCTTCTCTGGCTGTTCCGATCGGAACAGCTACCGGTGTCGTAGCCCTGGTTGTTGACAGGACTCAGTTGCTCGGTGGAGGGCGACGCGAGGGCGAGCCGTAGATTTTGCTGTCTGGGCGCTGAGGTGGCCCGGAATGATGAGGCCTGCTTCCCCCAGGTGTCCCCCAGCCGCATCGCGCGGGTGCAAACCCCCAGGTCACAAGTGGTGGACCCGGCCCGCTGTAAATCTGCCGGCTCAGCCTTCCCAGGTTCGAATCCTGGCGCCGCCACACGGGAACGAGAGCCCGTGATCTGTGAGAGCAGATCACGGGCTCTCGTCGTTTGCGTTGTCCTGAGCCACCCTTCGCTAGAATCGAACGCATGAGCGATAGCTTGGGGATGCAGGAATGACCGGCCCGGGTGCGGGTCCCGGTGGGGCGGACGATGCTGGAGCCATGGCCGGGAAGCGACCCATCATCGTGCATCTGCCGTCCCCGACCGGTGGGCGCCGGGTCCGTGTGGACGGCGAGATCCTCGGTCTGGCGCACAGCGTGCGGGACCTGGTGGAGTTCCTGCGCCGCGCGGGGCTGGAGATCGAGCCGGAGCAGGTGGCCGACTCGCCCCTGATCGACTGGCGCGGGGTGGGGCCCGACCGCTGGGAGGCCGAGACCCGCACCTGAGGCGCTGTGCCCCGCACTCGTCCGCGGGGCACACTGACGACATGTCCTCCCGACGCAGAACCTGTCCCGTGTGCCGCCGCGACATCGCCGTCGTGGCGGGCCGTTTCGCGCGGCACGACCCGCCCGGGGCGCGGGAGAACGGCGAGCTCGTCTCCTGCGCCGGGTCGCGGCAGCAGGCGCAACTCGGCGCGGTCCAGCAGGCGTTGGACGGCTACGCCGTGCCGGAGTTTCCCGGGCAGTTGCCCCTGTTCTGACGTGGTGGATGCTTACGGGGTGACAGCGGGCGGTGCAACGCGGCCCGTTGAGGGCCGCGACCGTTCAACGGGCGGCGGCCCGCCTCAGTTCCCGGCCACCGACTTCACCGCGACCGACACCGGCTGCGACCCGCTGATGAGTTCCAGCGTCAGGCCGGTCGTCGCCGGGGTGTCCACCAACTCCGCGAGTACGGCCGCCACGTCGTCCCTCGGGACCATCCCACGCCCGGTGTGCGCCTCCAGCCGGACCTGGCCGGTACCGGCGTCGTCCGTCAGCGAGCCGGGCCGCAGGATCGTCCAGTCCAGGGCCTCCTGACGGGACACGTACGCGTCCGCCTCGCCCTTGGCCCGCAGATACACGTCGAAGACGTCGTTGCCCTGGTGCGCGGGATCCGCGCCCATCGAGGAGACGACCAGAAAGCGGCGTACGCGCGCGCGTACCGCCGCGTCCGCGAACAGCACCGCCGCGCCCTTGTCCACCGTCTCCTTGCGGGCCGTGCCGCTGCCCGGGCCCGCGCCGGCCGCGAAGACCGCCGCGTCGGCGCCCTGCAGATGCGCCGCGACCTCCTCGACCGAGGCGGACTCCAGGTCGAGCAGGACCGGTTCGGCCCCGGCCGCTCGCAGGTCGGCGCCCTGCTCCGACCTGCGGATGATGCCCGCGACCTCATCTCCGCGCGCGGAGAGCAGGCGCTCCAGCCGCAGCGCGATCTGACCATGACCACCAGCGATGACAATGCGCATGATTCCGACCGTACGCCCGAGGGGGCGCATCCGCCGCACGAGTTGACCGGCATGGCCGGAGCACGCCGGGCGCGCGCCCACGCCCCCGCGCCAGACGTGCACAACGAGCGCAGAGCGCGCGCTCGTAACCGCGCGCCCGGTGCCCACTCGGAGCGCCCCGCGCCCCATCACTGCTCCACAGCGCTGGCCTCTACGGCCCCTGGCCTTCAAGGCATCCAAGCGCCCTCGGCTCCCCGCGCCCCCACACGCAGCTCCCCGCATCCCCCTCACAGCGCCCCGCGCCCCTCACGACAGTTCGCCCCGCCCCTGCCGGGGCAGCCCCAGCTCCGCTGCCGCCGCCGAGTTGCAGTACTCCCGGACCGCGCTGGTGCGGGCGACCACGCGCCCCCGGTGGACCACGATGCGGCTGTAGGCGAGGGAGAGGGCGCCGGGCAGGTGGGTGCCGCGTACGGCCAGCAGGTCGGCCGGGAAGCCCGCCTCCACGCGTACCTCCGGCAGGCCCAGGACCGCGCGGGCCGAGGTGCTCACGGCGTCGTAGGCGTCCTCCGGGCGCAGGCCGTGGGCGGAGGCGAGGAGGTAGGCCGCTTCCAGGGGATCGCCGCGGCCGACGGGGTTGGAGACGTCCCGCAGGGCGCCGCTGCCGGCCGCCACCCGTACCCCGGCCGAGCGCAGCAGCCGTACCGGAGGCGTGTCCCGGCGCTCGGCGGCGCAGCAGCCGCCCTGGGGCAGGCACACCACCGTGACGCCGGCCGCCGCGAGCTGGTCGGCGGCGCGCGAGGCGCTCTCGGTGGGCAGGCGCCCGAGACCGGCGCACGGCCCGATCGTCACGCCGGGGCGCAGGCCCCCCGCCATGGCCGCGAGCCGGGACAACCGGGCCGGGTCGGCGGCGTCCGTGTGCAGATCCACCGGGCACCCGTGCTCGGAGGCCACCTCCAGGACCGCCTCGACATAGCCCGCGGGATCGGGGTCCAGGTCCGGGCAGCCGCCCACCACGGAGGCGCCCATCTTCAGCGCGTCACGCAGCATCGCGAGCCCGTCCGCGCCCGCCACGCCGGTCAGCAGCCGCGGGGTGGCCACCGTCGTCAGCTCCGCGAGCCCCCGCAGCGACCGCCGCGCCTGCAGGACGGCGCCCAGCGCGCCGAGTCCCTGGACGTCGCCCACTCGCACGTGCGCGCGTACCGCCGTCGCCCCGTGTCCGAGCTGCAGCAAGGCCGCCTCCGTCGCCCGGCGCTGGACGTTCTCAGGCGCGTACGACACCGGGCCGGGCGCCTCGGCGGACAGGGCGGTGTCGGCGTGGGCGTGCGGTTCGGCCGGGGCCGGCAGGAGCAGATAGCCGCTGAGGTCCACGCGCGTGGTGCCCGTACGGGCCGGGCCCGGTGCCAGGCTGCCCGCCGTGCCCACCGCCTCGATGCGCCCGCCGCTCAGCCGTACGTCCACGGTCCGGCCGTCGGTGAGCCGTGCCCCGCACAGCAGCAGGGCGGCCGGGTCGGGCTGTCCCGAGGGGCCCGGGGAGTTCGACGGCGGATGTGGCTGCGGCTGGCTGTCGGGCATCGCGCTCCAGGGTCGGGGCCGGGGGCTCGGGGCGGACCCGCGTGACGCGGGGGCGCGGGCCCCCAAGATCACGCAGAGTGAGTCGAGCCTAGGGTGGCGAGCCGCGCGGGACGCGCAGGAGCGCAATAGTCGTACCGGTGTGGTCCGCCCATGGCGGTACACGTGTCGCCCGCCCGCGTGGCCCCGCCTCGGTCCTGTCGTGCCCACGCGCGCGTGGGCGTCGACCCACTGTTCCCACGGATGCCCACGCGCGCGTGCCCGGCGCCGGGATACGTCTCAGGAGGCGGCTGTGCGGGCTGAGATGGGGGGTGTGACGGGCCGCCGGATACGGATTTGGGTGAACGGCGGCGGACCGTGTAATGTCTTCATCGCTCGCCCCAATAGCTCAGTCGGCAGAGCGTCTCCATGGTAAGGAGAAGGTCAACGGTTCGATTCCGTTTTGGGGCTCTGGTGTGAGAGGTTCCCGCCGAAAGGCGGGGCCCGATCGCATCAAAGCGGTGTAGCTCAGTCGGTAGAGCAAGCGGCTCATAATCGCTGTGTCACCGGTTCAAGTCCGGTCACCGCTACTGACAGTAGCCGATTGCGGGGTCGGTCCTTCGATCGGCTACTCTTTCTTGCGTTAAATCAGTCCATCCGTTCGTCTTAGGAGCACTCACGTGGCTGCCACCGACGTCCGCCCGAAGATCACGCTGGCCTGCGTGGAGTGCAAGGAGCGGAACTACATCACCAAGAAGAACCGGCGTAACAACCCGGACCGTCTTGAGATGAAGAAGCACTGCCCGCGCTGCAACGCGCACACTGCGCACCGCGAGACGCGCTGAACAGGGTTCAACAGGCTCGTACGTGAGGCCGTCCCCTTCCGAGGGGGCGGCCTCACGGCGTTTCACCGGCCGGTTTACGGCTAATTTGGGGCCATCACAGCAGACATCAGGAGGTGCCGGGCATGGCGCTCGACCAGTCCTTCGTGGGACGGACCTACCCGCCCACCGCGCCCTACGAGGTGGGCCGGGAGAAGATCCGCGAGTTCGCCGAGGCGGTGGGAGAGGCCAACCCGGTGTACACGGACCCGGAGGCCGCGAAGGCGCTCGGGCATTCCGATGTGATCGCCCCGCCGACGTTCGTGTTCTCCATCACCTTCCGGGCCGCCGGCCAGGTCGTCGAGGACCCGCAGCTCGGCCTCGACTACAGCCGCGTGGTGCACGGCGACCAGAAGTTCGCCTACAACCGCCCCGTGCGCGCCGGAGACCGGCTCACGGTCACCTCCACCATCGAGGCGATCAAGTCCATGGCGGGCAACGACATCCTGGACATCCGCGGTGAGGTGTACGACGAGGCGGGCGAGCATGTCGTGACCGCCTGGACCAAGCTCGTGGCCCGCGCGGCCGAGGAGGCGTGAGGACCTGATGACGGCGAAGATCGCGTACGACGACGTCGAGATCGGCACCGAGCTGCCGGCCCAGACCTTTCCTGTGACCCGTGCCACGCTCGTGCGCTACGCGGGCGCCTCCGGGGACTTCAACCCGATCCACTGGAACGAGAAGTTCGCCAAGGAGGTCGGCCTGCCGGACGTCATCGCGCACGGCATGTTCACCATGGCCGAGGCGATCCGCGTGGTCACCGACTGGACCGGGGACCCGGGCGCGGTCGTGGAGTACGGCGTCCGCTTCACCAAGCCCGTCGTCGTGCCGAACGACGACAAGGGCGCCCAGATCGAGGTCAGCGGCAAGGTCGCGGCCAAGCTGGACGACAACACCGTCCGCGTGGACCTGACGGCGACCAGCGGCGGCCAGAAGGTGCTGGGCATGTCCCGGGCGGTCGTACGACTGGCCTGACGGCAAGCGCGCAGTGGTTGAGGTAAGGGGCGTCCTCCATGGTGGGGCGCCCCTTACGCATGCCCCGTGCCGAAGACCTCTTGCCAAGTTAGTGATTGAGTACTAACTTCCTTCTTGTGGTCAGGATGAGTGCAGAAGAGCGGCGCGAGAGCGTCATTCGCGCGGCGATCGCGGAGTTCGCGCAGAGGGGCTACTACGGCACGTCCACGGAGGCGATCGCGAGCCGCGTGGGCGTATCGCAGCCGTACCTCTTCCGGCTCTTCGCGGGCAAGAAGGCGATCTTCGCCGCCGCGTCGCTCCGCTGCGTGGAGGACACCTGCCGGGTCTTGGGGGAGGCGGCCGAGGGGCTGGAGGGTGAGGAGGCCCTGCATGCCATGGCGAACGCCTATGTGCGGCTGATCACGGAGCAGCCCGAGAGGCTGCAGATGCAGATGCAGACCTACATCACGGTTGCGGCGGCCGAGGCGGAGGGTGATCACGAGTTCGGTGAGGCGGTACGGGCCGGCTGGATGAAGCTCTGGGACACCGTTCACCTGCCGCTGGGGGCGGACGACAACGACACCACGACCTTCCTGGCGTACGGAATGCTCATCAACACCCTTGCGGCCATGGGGTTTCCGCCCGAACACCGGGTCTGGCAGGGGATGTATCCGTCGGCCCGGATCACCGGCCGGCTGGAGAAGTAGCGGAACGAGGCGGATTGCCCTGCCTCTTTTCCTGCGCCAAAAAGTTAGTAATCAATGACTAACTAGATCACTCTCTGGGGGACAGATGTCACAGCAGAACGCACTGAGCACAGGACGCGGGGGCGCCGCCTGGACCCTCGTCATCACCAGCGTCGCCGGATTCATGGCGGCCCTCGACAACCTCGTCGTCACCACCGCCCTGCCATCCATCCGCAAGGACCTCGGCGGGGCGCTGGACGACCTCGAATGGACCGTGAGCGCCTACACGCTCACCTTCGCCGTGCTGCTGATGTTCGGCGCCGCGCTCGGTGACCGGTTCGGGCGCCGCCGGCTCTTCATCGCCGGACTCACCGTCTTCACCGGCGCCTCCGCCGCCGCGGCCATGGCGCCCGGCATCGGCGCGCTGATCGCCGCCCGCGCGGTGCAGGGCGTCGGCGCGGCCGTGATGATGCCGCTCACGCTGACCCTGCTGACCGCGGCCGTGCCCGCCGCCAGGCGCGGGATGATGTACGGCATCTGGGGCGCCGTCAACGGCCTCGCCGTCGCCTCCGGACCGCTCATCGGCGGCAGCCTCACCGAGCACGTCTCCTGGCACTGGATCTTCTGGCTGAACGTTCCGCTCGGCCTGGCCGTGCTGCCGCTCGCCCGGCTGCGGCTCGCCGAGTCCCACGGCACCGGCGCCCCGCTCGACGTCCCCGGCACACTGCTCGCCAGCGGCGGGCTCTTCGGGATCGTCTACGGCCTGGTCCGCGGGCCCGCCGACGGCTGGACCGACACCGTGGTCCTCACCGCGATGTTCGCCGGTGCCGCGCTGCTGGCCGGGTTCGTTCTGTACAGCTCGCGCGCGGAGAACCCGATGCTCCCCATGCGGCTGTTCCGCTCCCGCGCGTTCTCCGGGATCAACGCGGCCAGTCTGCTGATGTTCGTCGGGATGTTCGGCTCGATCTTCCTGCTCAGCCAGTACATGCAGGGCGTGCTCGGCTACTCGCCCACCGAGGCGGGCCTCAGGATGCTGCCGTGGACCGGTATGCCGATGCTCGTCGCGCCGGTCGCCGGCATCCTCTCCGACCGCCTGGGGGGCCGTCCCGTCGTCGCCGCGGGCCTGTTCCTGCAGGCCGTCGGGCTCGGCTACATGGCCGTCGTGGCCACCGTGGACGCCTCCTACGCCGCCCAGCTGCCCGCCCTGATCGTCAGCGGGGTCGGTATGGCCCTGTACTTCGCACCGGCCGCCAACCTCGTGATGTCCAGCGTCCGCCCGCAGGAGCAGGGCATCGCCTCCGGCGCGAACAACGCGCTGCGCGAGGTGGGCGGTGCGCTCGGTATCGCCGTGATGTCGTCGATCTTCTCCGCGCGGGGCGGTTACGAGAGCGCACAGAGCTTCGTGGACGGCCTGCGGCCCGCCCTGGTCACCGGTTCGGCGGTGGTCGCCGCGGCGGCGCTTGCCGCGCTGGTGATACCGGCCCGCCGGAGCGCGGGTCCGCTGGGTGCGGAGGAGGAACAGGCGTCCGGACGGGGCGTGGAGACCGGCTCCCCGACAGCCGTGCCGGTTGCGGGGACCGAGGCGCTGGAGACCGGGTCGCTGGAGTCGTCGGCTCGCTGATCCGGAGCCTCGCCCAAGGGAGCCGACGTAGACCGCGGGAGGGCGGCGCGTTCCCCGTCGTGCGCACGCGCGCGTGGTCCTGCTGTGGGGCCACGCGCGCGTGCGTGTGCGCGCCGCGGCTGCCGTCCAGCCGCCGGTGGACCGGCAACGGCGGTCTCCAGGCTCCCTGGCGGGTGTGCGGGGCTGTCGTAGGTGTCTCGTAGTCTTGGGGCCGTGCAGGTACTCCACGACGCCCCCCTCGCCCCGCTGACCACCTTCCGGCTGGGCGGTCCCGCGACGCGGCTGGTCACCGCCGTGACCGACGCCGAGGTGATCGACGCTGTCCGCGAGGCCGACGACAGCGGGACGCCGTTGCTGGTGATCGGCGGCGGATCGAACCTGGTCATCGGCGACAAGGGCTTCGACGGCACCGCCCTGCGCATCGCCACGCGCGGTGTGGAGCTGCGCGGTACGACGCTGGAGCTGGCCGCCGGTGAGGTGTGGACGGACGCCGTCGCCCGCACGGTCGAGGCCGGGCTCGCCGGGATCGAGTGCCTGGCCGGCATCCCGGGCTCCGCGGGCGCCACGCCGATCCAGAACGTGGGTGCCTACGGCCAGGAGGTCTCCTCCACCATCACCGAAGTGATCGCCTACGACCGGCACGCCGGCCAGACGGTCACGCTGACGAACGAGGAGTGCGCCTTCTCGTACCGCCACAGCCGTTTCAAGGCCGACCCCGCGCGCTATGTCGTGCTGCGCGTCCGCTTCGGGCTGGAGGACGCCGGCGGGCTGTCCGCGCCCGTCAAGTACGCCGAAGCCGCCCGCGCGCTCGGCGTCGAGCCCGGCGCCCGGGTGCCGCTGGCCGACGCCCGCGAGACCGTGCTGAAGCTGCGCGCCGGCAAGGGCATGGTCCTCGACCCCGAGGACCACGACACCTGGTCGGCCGGGTCCTTCTTCACCAACCCGATCCTCACCGACGGGCAGTTCGCCGCGTTCCACGCGCGCGTGCGGGAGCGGCTGGGAGAGGGCTTCGAGCCGCCCGCGTACCCGGCGGGTGCGGGCCGTACGAAGACCTCCGCGGCCTGGCTGATCGACAAGGCCGGCTTCACCAAGGGTTACGGCACCGGGCCCGCCCGCATCTCCACCAAGCACACCCTCGCCCTCACCAACCGGGGCGAGGCCACGACCGAGGACCTGCTCGCCCTGGCCCGCGAGGTCGTCGCCGGCGTCCACGAGGCCTTCGGGATCACGCTGGTCAACGAGCCGGTCACGGTGGGCGTCAGCCTCTAGGCACAGGGGCCCGGAAAACCGCTAGTACGCCACTCCCACTCCCTGCTTCACCGTCCCCTGGTCGTCGATCATCGACAGCATGGCGTGGGCGACGTCCGCGCGGGCGATGAAGCGGCCCTTGCGCGGGAAGCCGCCGATGACGGTGCGGTAGCGGCCGGTGAGCGGCTTGTCCTGGAGGCGCGGGGGGCGTACGGACGTCCAGTCCGTGCCGCTGCGGGCCAGCTCGGCCTCCATCTCGCTCAGATCGGCGTAGACGTCCTTCAGGACGGCACTGACGATGCCGCGCATCCCGCGGTCCAGGGGGCTGTCGCTCTCGGGTGCGGGGCCGACCGGGCCGGCGCTGACCACCAGCAGCCGTCGTACGCCCTCCGCCTCCATGGCGCGCAGGACCGTCCGGGTCAGCCGGGTGGCGACCCCCGCGTCCTTGCGGCTGCGGGCGCCCAGGCCGGACAGGACGGCGTCCCGGCCCGCGACGGCGGCTCGCAGCGGCTCCGGGTCGGTCAGGTCGGCCCGGAACACCTCCAGCGTGTCGCCGGTGACCTCCAGCCGGGCCGGATCACGGACCACGGCGGTGACCCGGTGGCCCGCGTCGAGCGCTTGCCGGACGAGCTCCCGGCCGATCCCGCCGGTGGCGCCGAAAACGGTGAGGTTCATGAGTGCTCCCGTGCTGCTCGGGATTGGTGGGTAAGTATTCACTCACCCCTGCTGGCTCTAGAGTGGGTAAGCACTCACCCACCCGTCAAGCCCGATTGGACGTCCCATGGAGCCGAAGCCGGCGCGAGTCCGCATCCTCGACGCCGCCCACGAGCTGATGCTCACCGTCGGACTCGCCCGCGCCACCACCAAGGAGATCGCGCGCGCGGCCGGCTGCTCGGAAGCGGCTCTCTACAAGTACTTCGACAGCAAGGAGGACCTGTTCGTCCGGGTGCTCGCCGAGCGGCTGCCCCGCCTCACCCCGCTGCTCGGCAGCCTCGCCGCCGAACCGGACCGGGGCACCCTGGCGGGCAACCTCACCGAGATCGCCCGCCAGGCCGCCCTGTTCTACGAGCAGAGCTTCCCGATCGCCGCCTCCCTGTACGCCGAGACCCAGCTCAAGGAGCGCCACTTCGAGGCCCTGCGCGAGCTCGGCTCCGGCCCGCACCGGCCCATCCAGGACCTGGACGCCTACCTCCGCGCGGAACAGGCCGCCGGCCGTGTCCGTGCCGACGCCGACACCTTCGCCGCCGCCTCCCTGCTGCTGGGCGCCTGCGCGCAGCGCGCGTTCGCCTACGACGCGGCCGGCACGGGGGAGCGGCCGCCTGTCGACGCGTTCGCCGCGCGGCTCGCCAGGACGCTGCTGGGCGGAATCTCCGTTGCCGAGGAGCCCTCACAGTCGCGACCCTGAGGCCATGAGGCGCACATGCGGCTGAGGCTGCGCGAGTTCAGATTCCGGACGGGGCCCCACGAGCACCGGGTCGTCCAGCCCTGGCGGCCCCTGCGCCACACGTCGCTGCGCGCCCCCGACCCCATCGGGTGGCTGCTCGGCGACCACGACGGGCTGAACCGGCTCGCCGGACTGTTCTCCTTCGCCGCGTACTCCCGGCACACGATCGTGCACCTGCCGCTGCGCGACGGCGTGCCCCCCGACGAGGGCGTCGGC
The DNA here is from genome assembly GCF_027625935.1 of Streptomyces camelliae. Classification (NCBI taxonomy): domain Bacteria; kingdom Bacillati; phylum Actinomycetota; class Actinomycetes; order Kitasatosporales; family Streptomycetaceae; genus Streptomyces; species Streptomyces camelliae. The sequence goes on along the minus strand of NZ_CP115300.1, from coordinate 3,817,348 downwards.
GACACCGTCGACCTCGTCCTCGCGCACCACACCCTCGGCCTGCGCCCCAGCCAGTGGCCCGAGCTGCGTCGGAGGCTGCGCCACGGCACCCCGCTGACCGCCCGCACCGACGAGGCACGCACCGCGCGGGACGCCGCCGCCTGGCGCGCCCGCCAGGGCCGTGCCGGCTTCCGGGACGAGCTGCGGCACGCCACGCACGCGCGTACGTTCTTTCTCCTCGGCAGCCGAGACGTGTTCGCCGAGACAGCCGGCTGGTTCGCCCGTGCGGCCGGCCACGGGCCGTACCAGAAGCGCGTCGCCGAGGGGCGTATGACGCTGATGGGGGAGATCCCGGCGCTGGTGCAGCCGCCCGGCGGCGGGCACCCCCTCGACGTGCTGATCTGCTTCAAGCCCTATCCGCCGTACGCCCACTTCAGACGGCCGGGCGAGCCCCTCAGGAGGCCGGGCGGGCCAGCCACTCGTCCACGCCGGCCAGCAGCCGCTCCCTGACGTCCTCCGGCGCGGCCGAACCCCGCACCGACTGGCGGGCCAGCTCGGCGAGTTCGGCGTCCGAGAAGCCATGGGAGTGCCGGGCGATCTCGTACTGGGCGGCCAGCCGGGAGCCGAACAGCAGCGGGTCGTCGGCGCCGAGGGCCATCGGGACACCCGCCTCGAAGAACGTGCGCAGCGGGACGTCCTCGGGCTTCTCGTACACGCCGAGCGCCACGTTCGACGCCGGGCACACCTCGCAGGTCACCTGCCGGTCCGCAAGCCGCTTCAGCAGCCGCGGGTCCTCCGCCGCGCGCACCCCGTGCCCGATCCGGGAGGCGTGGAGGTCGTCCAGGCAGTCCCGGACCGAGGCCGGGCCGGTCAGTTCGCCGCCGTGCGGGGCCGACAGCAGGCCGCCCTCGCGCGCGATGTGGAAGGCCCGGTCGAAGTCCCGCGCCATGCCGCGCCGCTCGTCGTTGGAGAGCCCGAAGCCGACCACGCCCCGGTCCGCGTACCGCACCGCCAGCCGGGCCAGCGTGCGCGCGTCCAGCGGGTGCTTCATGCGGTTGGCGGCGACCAGGACGCGCATGCCGAGCCCGGTCTCGCGGGCCGTCGTCTCCACCGCGTCCAGGATGATCTCCAGCGCCGGGATCAGCCCGCCCAGCCGGGGCGCGTACGACGTCGGGTCCACCTGGATCTCCAGCCAGCCCGAGCCGTCCTTCAGGTCCTCCTCGGCGGCCTCCCGGACCAGGCGCCGGATGTCCTCCGGTTCGCGCAGGCAGGAGCGCGCCGCGTCGTACAGCCGCTGGAAACGGAACCAGCCCCGCTCGTCGGTGGCCCGCAGCTTCGGTGGCTCGCCGCTGGTCAGCGCGTCCGTCAGGGCGTCGGGCAGGCGTACGCCGTACTTGTCGGCCAGTTCCAGCACGGTGCCCGGCCGCATCGAGCCGGTGAAGTGCAGGTGCAGATGGGCTTTCGGCAGCTCAGAGAGGTCACGTACACGCTCCATTGGAGGATCCTGCCGTACACACCTGTCACACCGGTAGCCGTTTCCCCGTACGTGGTCTTGCTCGCACGTACGAACGAGGGGCACCTACTAGTCGCCAGTAGGTGCCCCTCGTCCAAAAATGGACCGCTCAGACCGGTCGGACCACTCAGTCCCTGGCCTCCGCCAGCAGCTTCTGCATCCGGCTCACACCCTCGACGAGGTCCTCGTCACCGAGCGCGTACGACAGCCGCAGATAGCCCGGCGTGCCGAAGGCCTCGCCCGGGACGACCGCGACCTCGGCCTCCTCCAGGATCAGCGCGGCCAGCTCGACCGAGTTCTGCGGGCGCTTGCCGCGGATCTCCTTGCCGATGAGGGCCTTGACCGACGGGTAGGCGTAGAAGGCGCCCTCGGGCTCCGGGCAGAGCACGCCGTCGATCTCGTTGAGCATCCGCACGATGGTCTTGCGGCGCCGGTCGAAGGCCTCGCGCATCTTCTCGACGGCGGACAGGTCACCGGAGACGGCGGCCAGGGCGGCCACCTGGGCCACGTTGGAGACGTTCGACGTGGCGTGCGACTGCAGGTTCGTCGCGGCCTTGACGACGTCCTTCGGGCCGATGACCCAGCCCACGCGCCAGCCGGTCATGGCGTACGTCTTCGCCACACCGTTGACCACGATGCACTTGTCGCGCAGCTCGGGCAGCAGCGCCGGCAGGGACACGGCGGCCGCGTCGCCGTAGACCAGGTGCTCGTAGATCTCGTCGGTCAGCACCCACAGGCCGTGCTCCAGGGCCCAGCGGCCGATCGCATCGGTCTCGGCCTCGGAGTACACCGCGCCGGTCGGGTTGGACGGGGAGACGAAGAGGACGACCTTGGTCTTCTCCGTGCGCGCCGCCTCCAGCTGCTCCACCGTGACGCGGTAGCCGGTGGTCTCGTCGGCCACGACCTCCACCGGGACACCGCCCGCGAGACGGATCGACTCGGGGTACGTCGTCCAGTACGGCGCCGGGACGATGACCTCGTCGCCCGGGTCGAGGATCGCCGCGAACGCCTCGTAGATGGCCTGCTTGCCGCCGTTGGTGACGAGGATCTGCGATACGTCCGGCTCCCAGCCGGAGTCGCGCAGCGTCTTCGCGGCGATCGCGGCCTTCAGCTCGGGCAGGCCGCCGGCCGGGGTGTAGCGGTGGTACTTGGGGTTCTTGCAGGCCTCGACGGCCGCCTCGACGATGTAGTCCGGGGTCGGGAAGTCGGGCTCGCCGGCGCCGAAGCCGATCACCGGACGCCCGGCGGCCTTCAGGGCCTTGGCCTTGGCGTCCACGGCGAGGGTGGCGGACTCGGAGATCGCGCCGATTCGGGCGGAGACCCGGCGCTCGGTGGGAGGGGTTGCAGCGCTCATGGGGCCCATCGTTCCAGACCGGAAATGTCCCCGGCACACGGGTTTCACAGACTGAACAGCCAGGGGGCGGCACGTGAACACGGGTCCGAATCCGGGCCCCGTTCGCCCCTCCGGCCAGGACGATCTTCGGCCACCCTCCCTCGGACGGGCAGTTTCTGTTCGACGCCGGGGCGTGGACCACGTACACTCTGTCCTCGTTGGCCATCAACAGCCGCCGCCGCAACCGGTGCACACCCCGCACCCGGTCGGATGCGGTACGTTGGGGGACACACAAAGGGTCGTAGCTCAATTGGTAGAGCACCGGTCTCCAAAACCGGCGGTTGGGGGTTCAAGTCCCTCCGGCCCTGCTACACACACCGCCAGGATGTGTGCGCATGTACGTACTGCAATGCACCGCCGTGCGGCTCCAGAAACCGGGCGCGGCACGGCCATGACCCGGGACCAGGTGAGGACGCATGACGGACGCCGTGGGCTCCATCGACACGCCTGACGCCCAGGACGAGCTGTCCGAGTCCAAGAAGAAGGCCCGCAAGGGCGGCAAGCGCGCCAAGAAGGGCCCGCTGAAGCGCTTGGCCACCTTCTACCGCCAGATCATCGCGGAGCTCCGCAAGGTCGTCTGGCCGACTCGTAACCAGCTGACGTCGTACACCACCGTGGTGATCTTCTTCGTCGCCATCATGATCGGCCTGGTGACCGTGATTGACTATGGGCTCAACCACGCGGCCAAGTACGTCTTCGGCTGAGCCAAGAGCGAAGGGCGCCGTGGTACCGGCGCCCGTTTTCGCATGTTCCACCCCTATGTATCCAGGAAGAAGCAGCCACCGTGTCTGACCAGAACCTGAACGACGCCGTCGAGCCGGACGAGTCCGTGGATGACGAGCTCGACATCGTCGAGGGCGCGGACGAGGAGCTGGACGAGGTCGAGGCTGCCGACGCCGAGGCGGGCGAGCCGGCCGAGGACGCCGCGCTGCACGTCGAGGACGAGGACGAGACCGAGGACGCCGAGTCCGCCGAGGAGGCCGCCGTCGCGGAGGCCGCCGAGGAGGAGCCGGCCGCGCCCGTCGACCCCGTCGAGGCCCTGCGCGAGGAACTGCGCACTCTGCCCGGCGAGTGGTACGTGATCCACACCTACGCCGGTTACGAGAACCGCGTGAAGACCAACCTGGAGCAGCGCGCCGTCTCGCTGAACGTCGAGGACTACATCTTCCAGGCCGAGGTGCCGCAGGAAGAGGTCGTCCAGATCAAGAACGGCGACCGCAAGACGATCAAGCAGAACAAGCTGCCGGGTTACGTCCTTGTCCGCATGGACCTGACCAACGAGTCCTGGGGCGTCGTCCGCAACACCCCGGGTGTCACGGGCTTCGTCGGCAACGCCTACGACCCGTACCCGCTGACCCTGGACGAGATCGTCAAGATGCTCGCCCCGGAGGCCGAGGAGAAGGCCGCCCGCGAGGCCGCCGAGGCCGAGGGCAAGCCCGCTCCGCAGCGCAAGGTCGAGGTCCAGGTGCTGGACTTCGAGGTCGGCGACTCGGTCACCGTCACCGACGGCCCGTTCGCCACGCTGCAGGCGACCATCAACGAGATCAACGCCGACTCCAAGAAGGTCAAGGGCCTGGTGGAGATCTTCGGTCGCGAGACCCCGGTCGAGCTGTCCTTCGACCAGATCCAGAAGAACTAGTCCATTTCTGGATGTCGCTCTTCCGTGCAGGTCAGGCGGGCTGCCTCAGCCGGTCTGACCTGCTCGGTTTTCAGCCGCGCATCTATACCCGTTATCGTTGTGCGGTATGCCTGCGTGAGGACTCGGTCCTCGCGCGGGCATGGACCCGAATGAAAGGACCCGGAGAGTAATGCCTCCCAAGAAGAAGAAGGTCACGGGGCTCATCAAGCTCCAGATCAACGCCGGTGCGGCGAACCCGGCCCCGCCGGTCGGCCCCGCGCTCGGTCAGCACGGCGTCAACATCATGGAGTTCTGCAAGGCCTACAACGCCGCGACCGAGTCGCAGCGTGGTTGGGTCATCCCGGTGGAGATCACGGTCTACGAGGACCGTTCCTTCACCTTCGTCACCAAGACCCCGCCGGCCGCGAAGATGATCCTCAAGGCTGCTGGTGTCGAGAAGGGCTCCGGCGAGCCGCACAAGACCAAGGTCGCCAAGATCACCGAGGCGCAGGTCCGCGAGATCGCCCAGACCAAGATGCCCGACCTCAACGCCAACGACCTGGACGCCGCGTCGAAGATCATCGCCGGCACCGCCCGCTCCATGGGCATCACGGTCGAGGGCTGACCTCACCCCCCAGTAGTCATGCGGCCGTAGCCGGTCGCACGTGGCAGGGCCTGCTCGGCCCAGGGACCACGACTCCTTACAGAACACACAGGAGCAAGTTGTGAGCAAGCGCAGCAAGGCTCTCCGCGCTGCGGACGCCAAGGTCGACCGGGAGAAGCTGTACGCCCCGCTCGAAGCCGTCCGTCTCGCCAAGGAGACCTCCACGACCAAGTTCGACGCCACCGTCGAGGTCGCCTTCCGTCTGGGTGTCGACCCGCGCAAGGCCGACCAGATGGTCCGTGGCACCGTGAACCTTCCGCACGGCACCGGTAAGACCGCCCGGGTCCTGGTCTTCGCGACCGGTGACCGTGCCGAGGCCGCGCGTGCCGCGGGCGCCGACATCGTCGGCGCCGACGAGCTGATCGACGAGGTCGCGAAGGGCCGTCTGGACTTCGACGCCGTCGTCGCCACCCCGGACCTCATGGGCAAGGTCGGCCGCCTCGGCCGCGTCCTCGGCCCGCGTGGTCTGATGCCGAACCCGAAGACCGGCACCGTGACCCCGGACACCGCCAAGGCTGTGACCGAGATCAAGGGCGGCAAGATCGAGTTCCGCGTCGACAAGCACTCGAACCTGCACTTCATCATCGGCAAGGCGTCCTTCGACGACGCCAAGCTGGTGGAGAACTACGGCGCCGCGCTGGAGGAGATCCTCCGTCTGAAGCCGTCCGCCGCCAAGGGCCGCTACATCAAGAAGGCCGCGGTCAGCACCACCATGGGCCCCGGCATCCAGGTCGACCCGAACCGCACCCGCAACCTCCTCGTCGAGGAGGACCCGGCCGCCGTCTGAGCCTCCCGCTCAGCCCGGTAGCCGCGTCAGGGACGCGTGAACAGAGGGCGGGCCCCGCAACCTTCCAGGTGCGGGGCCCGTCCTTTCTTCGTACGAGCTTTCTTTGTGGGGCCTTTGGCACGACTGTCAGTGCCCTGGGCTACGGTGCAGGGCACACGACTTGCAACAGGGGTGGGACCAGATGAAGAGCACGACCGTTCGCCGTACGGCCCTTTCCATAGCGGTGGTCGCCGCGCTGACCTCCGTGGCAGCCTGCGGCTCCTCCTCGGGCTCCGGCAAGAGTGACAAGGCCGCCGGCGGCACCACGATCCACATCAGCCCGATCGCCGCCGTGCTGCGCACCGCCGAGCAGTCCACCGACAAGGCGGAGTCGGCGAAGGTGCGCTCCACCATGGCCATCGGCGACGTGATGTCGATGTCGGGGAACGGCGTCATGCGCTGGGGCAACGGCCTCACCGGCAGCCTCACCATCACCTACACCGGCGGCAAGATCGCCGAGGCCATGCACAGGGTCGGTGCGGCGCCGTCGCTGCAGGCCCGCTACCTGCCGGACGCCTACTACGCGAACCTGGGCGGCGCGTCCGCCGAGCGCCTGGGCGGCAAGCACTGGATCAAGTACTCGTACGACCTCCTCGCCCAGGTCAGCGGCGCCTCCGGGTCGTACGTGAAGGACCAGATCCGCACCGCCACGCCGAACCAGTCCGTGAAGCTGCTGCTGGCCTCCGGTGACGTCAAGAAGGTGGGCGAGGAGACGGTCGCCGGCGTCCACACCCGGCACTACTCGGGCACGGTGAACATCGCCGACCTGGCGGGCAAGAACAGCAACATCCGCGCGGACCAGCTGGCCGCCCTGAAGAAGCAGCTCGACCAGGCGGGCATCACCACCGAGACCGTCGACATCTGGCTCAACGACCAGAACCTGCTGGTGAAGAAGGTCGAGAAGGGGGCCACGGCCAAGGGCGAGATGACCAACACCGCCTACTACAGCGACTACGGCGTACCCGTCACCACCGAGGCCCCGCCGGCCGCCGACACGCTGGACTTCGCCAAGCTCATGAAGTCCAGCGGCGGCCTGCCCAGCGGCACCGCCACGGGCAGCAGCACCAGCACGGGCAGCGGGATCAGCACGACGTCCTGACCCGATTTGCCTGGGCGGGGGGCCGTCCCGTACTCTCCTGAAGAAGCCAAAGACCGCTGGTCGTTGCCGCGCGTTCGAATGAGCGCGCGGTGGCCGAAGGATCCGCTGAAAAGTGGGCGACCCGCGCAGGTGACAGTGGAAGAGCTCCCGGAGTGCGCGCGCCGAGCGCGTGTGCGGCCGGTCGAGTCCGCCCCGTGCACCTGCGCCGGGGCGTTTATTTTTGCCCAGTCCTCCTTCGGGTCCGCGCGGTCAGAATCACCCGGAAGGAGGCCGAGGCTCTATGGCGAGGCCCGACAAGGCTGCCGCGGTTGCCGAGCTGACGGACAAGTTCCGCAGCTCCAACGCCGCCGTGCTGACCGAGTACCGCGGTCTCACCGTGGCGCAGCTCAAGACGCTGCGCCGGTCGCTCGGTGAGAACGCCCAGTACGCCGTGGTGAAGAACACGCTGACCAAGATTGCGGCCGACGAGGCCGGGATCACGCTGCCGGGCGAGCTTTTCGCTGGTCCGACCGCCGTCGCCTTCGTCACCGGTGACCCGGTGGAGTCGGCGAAGGGTCTGCGTGACTTCGCCAAGGAAAACCCGAATCTCGTCATCAAGGGCGGTGTCCTTGACGGCAAGGCGCTGTCCGCCGACGAGATCAAGAAGCTTGCGGACCTTGAGTCCCGCGAGGTTCTGCTCGCCAAGCTGGCGGGTGCCATGAAGGGCAAGCAGACGCAGACTGCTCAGCTCTTCCAGGCGCTTCCGTCGAAGCTCGTCCGCACCGTGGACGCGCTTCGCGCCAAGCAGGACGAGCAGGGCGGTGCCGAGTAATTCGGCTCGCATCATGACCGCCGCCGTCAGGCAGTGGTCGTAGCGGGCCGACGTACGCCCGCCTTACCCAGTACATCCGGCACCAGCCGAACTTAGTGGAAGGAAAGCCATCATGGCTCTCACCCAGGACGAACTGCTCGCCGAGTTCGAGGGCATGACCCTCATCCAGCTCTCCGAGTTCGTGAAGGCGTTCGAGGAGAAGTTCGACGTCACCGCCGCTGCGGCGACCGTCGTTGCGGGCCCGGCCGGTCCGGCCGCCCCGGCCGAGGCCGTCGAGGAGAAGGACGAGTTCGACGTCATCCTCACCGGCGCCGGCGAGAAGAAGATCCAGGTCATCAAGGTCGTGCGTGAGCTGACCTCCCTCGGCCTGAAGGAGGCCAAGGACCTGGTCGACGGCACCCCGAAGCCGGTTCTGGAGAAGGTCAACAAGGAGGCCGCGGACAAGGCCGCCGAAGCCCTCAAGGGCGCCGGCGCGTCCGTCGAGGTCAAGTAAGACCTTCGCGACCGCATGAACGGCCCCCTGGGGCTGTAACGCGAACGCACCGAAGGGCGATCATCCATCCGGGTGGTCGCCCTTCGGCGTTCCCCGGGGTCGGGCCCGGGCTGCCTTGCACCTGTGTTCGTGAGGGGTAAGGTGATCTTCGTCGTGTCTCCGGATGCCCTGGCTCGGGCAAGGGGGGCCTTGACGAACCGCACGCAGCGCGCAATTCTCAGGACGCGTCGCCACAAGGATCCGAATCCGAGGCATGGATCGGCGACGAAGAGGGCAGTATCAACGTGCGTTGAGGGCAGGCATGCCGAGGGCGTTGACGAAGGCGTTGAGAACAACGAGGGTCGCAAGGGTCTCTGGAACCCGGGACTGGACATCAGTGTGCCAAGTGGCTACACTGACCCTTTGCGCTGCCTGTTAGCTGTCCCCTGCCCGTCACCAGGGGTCTGCCCTCACTCGAACGCCGATGACAAAAGCTCCCTTGACCTGGGGTTTCTGTCTCTGCGGATGGGGGAGGGGCCGGCACGCGCGTAGTGAGTCCGAGCCCTCGGAAGGACCCCCTCTTGGCCGCCTCGCGCAATGCCTCGACCGCGAATATGAACAACGGCGCCAGCACCGCCCCGCTGCGCATCTCCTTTGCAAAGATCAAGGAGCCTCTTGAGGTTCCGAACCTGCTCGCGCTGCAGACCGAGAGCTTCGACTGGCTGCTCGGCAACACCGCTTGGCAGAGTCGGGTCGAGGAGGCTCTGGAGAACGGTCAGGACGTCCCCACCAAGTCCGGTCTGGAGGAGATCTTCGAGGAGATCTCCCCGATCGAGGACTTCTCCGGGTCGATGTCCCTGACGTTCCGGGACCACCGCTTCGAGCCGCCGAAGAACTCCATCGACGAGTGCAAGGAGCGCGACTTCACGTACGCCGCCCCGCTCTTCGTCACCGCCGAGTTCACCAACAACGAGACCGGTGAGATCAAGTCCCAGACGGTCTTCATGGGCGACTTCCCGCTCATGACGAACAAGGGCACCTTCGTCATCAACGGCACCGAGCGTGTCGTGGTGTCTCAGCTGGTCCGTTCCCCCGGTGTCTACTTCGACTCCAGCATCGACAAGACGTCCGACAAGGACATCTTCTCCGCCAAGATCATCCCGTCCCGGGGTGCCTGGCTGGAGATGGAGATCGACAAGCGCGACATGGTCGGTGTCCGTATCGACCGCAAGCGCAAGCAGTCGGTCACCGTGCTGCTCAAGGCGCTCGGCTGGACGACCGAGCAGATCCTTGAGGAGTTCGGCGACTACGAGTCGATGCGCGCCACCCTGGAGAAGGACCACACCCAGGGCCAGGACGACGCGCTGCTCGACATCTACCGCAAGCTGCGTCCGGGCGAGCCCCCCACGCGCGAGGCCGCGCAGACGCTGCTGGAGAACCTCTACTTCAACCCCAAGCGCTACGACCTCGCCAAGGTCGGCCGCTACAAGGTGAACAAGAAGCTCGGTGCGGACGAGCCGCTGGACGCCGGCGTGCTCACCACCGACGACATCATCGCCACCATCAAGTACCTGGTGCAGCTGCACGCCGGTGAGACCGAGACGGTGACCGCGACCGGTCGCACGATCATGGTCGAGACCGACGACATCGACCACTTCGGCAACCGCCGTATCCGCAGCGTCGGTGAGCTGATCCAGAACCAGGTCCGTACGGGTCTCGCCCGTATGGAGCGTGTCGTGCGCGAGCGCATGACCACCCAGGACGTCGAGGCGATCACGCCGCAGACCCTGATCAACATCCGGCCGGTCGTCGCCTCCATCAAGGAGTTCTTCGGCACCAGCCAGCTGTCCCAGTTCATGGACCAGAACAACCCGCTGTCGGGGCTGACGCACAAGCGTCGTCTGAACGCCCTCGGCCCGGGTGGTCTCTCCCGTGAGCGGGCCGGCTTCGAGGTCCGTGACGTGCACCCGTCGCACTACGGCCGTATGTGCCCGATCGAGACGCCGGAAGGCCCGAACATCGGTCTGATCGGCTCGCTCGCCTCCTACGGCCGGGTCAACGCGTTCGGTTTCGTCGAGACGCCGTACCGCAAGGTCGTCGACGGCCAGGTCACCGACGAGGTGGACTACCTGACCGCCGACGAGGAGGACCGCTTCGTCATCGCGCAGGCCAACGCCACGCTCGGTGAGGACCTCCGCTTCGTCGAGAACCGCGTGCTCGTCCGCCGCCGTGGCGGCGAGGTCGACTACGTCGGCCCCGAGGACGTGGACTACATGGACGTCTCGCCGCGCCAGATGGTGTCGGTCGCGACCGCCATGATCCCCTTCCTGGAGCACGACGACGCCAACCGTGCCCTCATGGGCGCGAACATGATGCGTCAGGCCGTGCCGCTGATTAAGTCCGAGGCGCCGCTCGTCGGCACCGGCATGGAGTACCGCTCCGCGGTCGACGCCGGCGACGTGGTCAAGGCCGAGAAGGACGGTGTGGTCCAGGAGGTCTCCGCGGACTACATCACCACCGCCAACGACGACGGCACGTACATCACGTACCGCCTGGCCAAGTTCTCCCGGTCCAACCAGGGCACCTCGGTCAACCAGAAGGTCATCGTCAACGAGGGCGACCGCGTCATCGAGGGCCAGGTCCTCGCCGACGGCCCGGCCACCCAGAACGGTGAGATGGCCCTCGGCAAGAACCTGCTCGTGGCGTTCATGCCGTGGGAGGGTCACAACTACGAGGACGCGATCATCCTGTCGCAGCGCCTCGTGCAGGACGACGTCCTCTCCTCGATCCACATCGAGGAGCACGAGGTCGACGCCCGTGACACCAAGCTCGGCCCCGAGGAGATCACCCGGGACATCCCGAACGTCTCCGAGGAGGTCCTCGCCGACCTCGACGAGCGCGGCATCATCCGCATCGGTGCCGAGGTCATCGCCGGTGACATCCTCGTCGGCAAGGTCACCCCGAAGGGTGAGACCGAGCTGACCCCCGAGGAGCGCCTGCTGCGCGCGATCTTCGGTGAGAAGGCCCGTGAGGTCCGTGACACCTCGCTGAAGGTGCCGCACGGCGAGACCGGCAAGGTCATCGGCGTGCGCGTCTTCGACCGCGAGGAGGGCGACGAGCTGCCGCCGGGCGTGAACCAGCTGGTCCGCGTCTACGTCGCGCAGAAGCGCAAGATCACCGACGGTGACAAGCTCGCCGGCCGCCACGGCAACAAGGGCGTCATCTCCAAGATCCTGCCGATCGAGGACATGCCGTTCCTGGAGGACGGCACCCCGGTCGACATCATCCTCAACCCGCTGGGTGTGCCGTCCCGAATGAACCCGGGACAGGTCCTGGAGATCCACCTCGGCTGGCTCGCCAGCCGCGGCTGGGACGTCTCCGGTCTCGCGGACGAGTGGGCCCAGCGTCTGCAGGCCATCGGCGCCGACCAGGTCGCCCCGCGCACCAACGTCGCGACCCCGGTCTTCGACGGTGCCCGCGAGGACGAGCTGGCGGGTCTGCTGCAGCACACCATCCCGAACCGCGACGGCGAGCGCATGGTGCTCCCGTCCGGCAAGGCGCGGCTGTTCGACGGCCGTAGCGGTGAGCCGTTCCCGGACCCGATCTCGGTCGGCTACATGTACATCCTCAAGCTGCACCACCTGGTCGACGACAAGCTGCACGCCCGCTCGACCGGTCCGTACTCGATGATCACCCAGCAGCCGCTGGGTGGTAAGGCCCAGTTCGGTGGCCAGCGGTTCGGTGAGATGGAGGTGTGGGCCCTTGAGGCCTACGGCGCCGCGTACGCCCTCCAGGAGCTGCTGACCATCAAGTCCGACGACGTCACCGGCCGCGTGAAGGTCTACGAGGCCATCGTCAAGGGCGAGAACATCCCCGAGCCCGGCATCCCCGAGTCCTTCAAGGTGCTCATCAAGGAGATGCAGTCGCTCTGCCTGAACGTGGAGGTGCTGTCCAGCGACGGTATGTCCATCGAGATGCGTGACACCGACGAGGACGTCTTCCGCGCTGCGGAGGAGCTCGGTATCGACCTGTCCCGGCGCGAGCCGAGCAGCGTCGAAGAGGTCTGACGGGAGTCCGGTAGGGGCCTCGCCACCGCGTGAGGCCCCCGCCGACCCCCAGGCCCCCGTTTCAGACCAAAGACTTTCGACCCTGAGAGGGATTGACGCATAGTGCTCGACGTCAACTTCTTCGACGAGCTCCGGATCGGCCTGGCCACCGCTGACGACATCCGTCAGTGGAGCCACGGCGAGGTCAAGAAGCCCGAGACCATCAACTACCGCACCCTGAAGCCCGAAAAGGACGGACTCTTCTGCGAGAAGATCTTCGGTCCGACCCGGGACTGGGAGTGCTACTGCGGCAAGTACAAGCGCGTCCGCTTCAAGGGCATCATCTGCGAGCGCTGTGGCGTCGAGGTCACGCGCGCCAAGGTGCGCCGTGAGCGGATGGGCCACATCGAGCTGGCCGCTCCCGTCACGCACATCTGGTACTTCAAGGGTGTCCCGAGCCGGCTGGGCTACCTGCTCGACCTGGCTCCCAAGGACCTTGAGAAGGTCATCTACTTCGCGGCGTACATGATCACGTACGTCGACGAGGAGCGCCGTACCCGCGACCTGCCCTCCCTGGAGGCGCACGTCTCGGTCGAGCGCCAGCAGATCGAGAACCGCCGCGACGCCGACCTGGAGGCCCGCGCCAAGAAGCTTGAGGCCGACCTGGCCGAGCTGGAGGCCGAGGGTGCCAAGGCCGACGTGCGCCGCAAGGTGCGCGAGGGTGCCGAGCGCGAGATGAAGCAGCTGCGCGACCGTGCGCAGCGCGAGATCGACCGCCTCGACGAGGTGTGGGCCCGGTTCAAGAACCTCAAGGTCCAGGACCTGGAGGGCGACGAGCTGCTCTACCGCGAGCTGCGTGACCGCTTCGGCACGTACTTCGACGGCTCGATGGGCGCCGCGGCGCTGCAGAAGCGCCTGGAGTCCTTCGACCTGGAGGAGGAGGCCGAGCGCCTCCGCGAGATCATCCGCACCGGCAAGGGCCAGAAGAAGACCCGTGCCCTCAAGCGCCTGAAGGTCGTCTCCGCGTTCCTGCAGACGTCCAACAGCCCCAAGGGCATGGTCCTGGACTGCGTCCCGGTGATCCCGCCGGACCTGCGTCCGATGGTGCAGCTGGACGGTGGCCGCTTCGCGACCTCCGACCTGAACGACCTGTACCGCCGTGTCATCAACCGCAACAACCGCCTGAAGCGCCTTCTCGACCTCGGTGCGCCCGAGATCATCGTGAACAACGAGAAGCGCATGCTCCAGGAGGCCGTCGACGCGCTCTTCGACAACGGCCGTCGTGGTCGCCCGGTCACGGGCCCCGGCAACCGTCCGCTGAAGTCGCTGTCCGACATGCTCAAGGGCAAGCAGGGCCGCTTCCGTCAGAACCTGCTCGGCAAGCGAGTCGACTACTCGGCGCGTTCCGTCATCGTCGTCGGCCCGCAGCTGAAGCTGCACCAGTGCGGTCTGCCCAAGGCGATGGCGCTGGAGCTGTTCAAGCCGTTCGTGATGAAGCGCCTGGTCGACCTGAACCACGCGCAGAACATCAAGTCCGCCAAGCGCATGGTGGAGCGCGGCCGCACCGTCGTGTACGACGTCCTCGAAGAGGTCATCGCCGAGCACCCGGTGCTGCTGAACCGTGCGCCCACCCTGCACCGCCTCGGCATCCAGGCCTTCGAGCCGCAGCTGGTCGAGGGCAAGGCCATCCAGATCCACCCGCTCGTCTGCACCGCGTTCAACGCGGACTTCGACGGTGACCAGATGGCCGTGCACCTGCCGCTGTCCGCGGAGGCGCAGGCCGAGGCCCGCATCCTGATGCTGTCCTCGAACAACATCCTCAAGCCGGCCGACGGCCGCCCGGTGACGATGCCGACCCAGGACATGGTCCTCGGTCTGTTCTTCCTCACCACCGACGGCGAGCTGCGTGACGTCAAGGGCGAGGGCCGTGCGTTCGGCTCCACGGCCGAGGCGATCATGGCGTTCGACGCCGGCGAGCTGGCGCTCCAGTCGGCCGTGGACATCCGCTTCCCGGTGGGCACCATCCCGCCGCGCGGCTGGACCCCGCCGGCCCGCGAGGAGGGCGAGCCCGAGTGGCAGCAGGGTGACTCGTTCCGCCTGCGCACCACCCTGGGCCGCGCGCTCTTCAACGAGCTGCTGCCCGAGGACTACCCGTTCGTCGACTACTCGGTGGGCAAGAAGCAGCTCTCCGAGATCGTCAACGACCTGGCCGAGCGTTACCCCAAGGTCATCGTGGCGGCGACGCTCGACAACCTGAAGGCGTCCGGCTTCTACTGGGCGACCCGTTCCGGTGTCACCGTCGCCATCTCCGACGTCGTCGTTCCCGAGGCGAAGAAGGAGATCGTCAAGGGCTACGAGGCGCAGGACGAGAAGGTCCAGAAGCAGTACGAGCGCGGTCTGATCACCAAGGAAGAGCGCACGCAGGAGCTCATCGCGATCTGGACCAAGGCGACCAACGAGGTCGCCGAGGCGATGAACGAGAACTTCCCCAAGACCAACCCCATCTTCATGATGGTTGACTCGGGTGCCCGAGGAAACATGATGCAGATGCGGCAGATCGCCGGTATGCGTGGTCTGGTGTCGAACGCGAAGAACGAGACCATCCCGCGTCCGATCAAGGCGTCCTTCCGTGAGGGCCTGTCCGTGCTGGAGTACTTCATCTCCACGCACGGTGCCCGTAAGGGTCTGGCGGACACCGCTCTGCGTACCGCCGACTCGGGTTACCTCACCCGTCGTCTGGTCGACGTCTCCCAGGACGTCATCATCCGCGAGGAGGACTGCGGCACCGAGCGCGGCCTCAAGCTCAAGATCGCGGAGCGGGGCGCGGACGGCGTGCTGCGCAAGGCGGACGACGTCGAGACGTCCGTGTACGCGCGCTGCCTCGCCGAGGACATCGTGGTCGACGGCCAGGTCCTGGCCCCGGCCGGCACCGACCTCGGTGACGTCCTCATCGACGAGCTGGTCGCCCGTGGCGTCGAGGAGGTCAAGACCCGCTCGGTCCTGACCTGCGAGTCCGCCGTCGGCACCTGCGCGATGTGCTACGGCCGCTCGCTGGCCACCGGCAAGCTGGTGGACATCGGCGAGGCGGTCGGCATCATCGCCGCCCAGTCCATCGGTGAGCCCGGTACCCAGCTGACGATGCGTACCTTCCACACCGGTGGTGTGGCCGGTGACGACATCACCCAGGGTCTGCCGCGTGTCGTCGAGCTCTTCGAGGCCCGTACCCCGAAGGGTGTCGCCCCGATCTCCGAGGCCTCCGGCCGCATCCGGATCGAGGAGACCGAGAAGACCAAGAAGATCGTCGTCACCCCGGACGACGGCAGCGACGAGACGGCGTTCCCGATCTCGAAGCGTGCCAAGGTCCTGGTCCGCGAGGGCGACCACGTCGAGGTGGGCCAGCAGCTCACCGTGGGTGCCACCAACCCGCACGACGTGCTGCGCATCCTGGGTCAGCGTGCCGTCCAGGTCCACCTGGTCGGCGAGGTCCAGAAGGTGTACAACTCGCAGGGTGTGTCGATCCACGACAAGCACATCGAGATCATCATCCGGCAGATGCTCCGCCGTGTGACGATCATCGAGTCCGGCGACGCCGAGCTGCTGCCCGGCGAGCTGGTCGAGCGCTCGAAGTTCGAGACCGAGAACCGTCGTGTGGTCCAGGAGGGCGGTCACCCGGCCTCCGGTCGTCCGCAGCTGATGGGTATCACCAAGGCCTCGCTGGCGACGGAGTCCTGGCTGTCGGCCGCCTCCTTCCAGGAGACGACCCGAGTCCTGACGGACGCGGCGATCAACGCCAAGTCCGACAGCCTCATCGGCCTCAAGGAGAACGTCATCATCGGTAAGCTCATCCCGGCCGGTACGGGTCTGTCCCGCTACCGCAACATCCGGGTCGAGCCGACCGAGGAGGCCAAGGCCGCGATGTACTCGGCCGTCGGCTACGACGACATCGACTACTCGCCGTTCGGCACCGGCTCCGGCCAGGCCGTTCCGCTGGAGGACTACGACTACGGTCCGTACAACCAGTAAGCGAGCAGCATGAAGGGCGGCCACTCCCGTACGGGGGTGGCCGCCCTTCGGCATGCTCAGGGGGTCTGGGGGGACTGAAGGTACGGCTGGAGGTGGTGCAGCCGCGTGTAGTAGTCCGGGTGGGACGCGAGCAGCCGGGCCGGCGTGCTCTCCTCGACCGGCCGCCCGCCGTTCCGCGCGGCCAGCTGCGCCTGCTGCCACTGCTCCTGCTGGTGCATCTTGTCGAGCACGGCCGCCAGCATCGGGGCGAAGCCGAGCGCGGCGGCGTGCTCGTCGGCCCGCAGCTCGGACCGGCGGCCCACGGCGGCCAGCGCGTACGGCACGGCCAGGATCAGCAGGGGCAGGCCGTAGAGACTGCTGATCGTGGCCAGTCCGACACTGCCGACGACGAGGACGAGAAAGCCGATGCCGAAGCAGCCGAAGGCGCGCGAGACCTTGAACATGAAGCCGGAGCACGCCTTCAGCACCCGCCAGGCCACCCGGCCGGGCAGGGCGTACCAGTAGCCGAGCAGCGAGGACCAGGCGTGGCCGCCGACATGGTGGCCCAGCTCGTGCGCCATGACGGCGGCCAGCTCGCCGTTGGGCAGCCCGTGCATGGCGAAGCGGGTGACCCCGACGATGTGGCCGGCGGCCGCGACCGCGTTCAGGGCGTCGCTGTCCTCCACCCACAGCTCGTAGTTCCGGCCCTCGATCCCGGCGCGGGCCGTGACTTCGCGCCAGACCGGTTCGAGTTTGGCGCGTTCTTGTGGAGTGGGGTAGCGCAGCCGGAGCACATGGCGCGCGAGGGCGCTCTCGGTGGGCCGGTGGAACACGAGTGCGCCGCTGGCGAGCCAGGCGAGTATGACGACGATGCCGAAGCCGCCGAAGAACAGCGAGACCAGGGCGACGACGAACAGGCTGCACAGGAAGTTGGGCACGTGCAGCAGCAGGTTTCCGACGGCTGTGGCATCCGTCTGCCGCTGCTTGGCGGAGAC
The DNA here is from genome assembly GCF_027625935.1 of Streptomyces camelliae. Taxonomy (NCBI): domain Bacteria; kingdom Bacillati; phylum Actinomycetota; class Actinomycetes; order Kitasatosporales; family Streptomycetaceae; genus Streptomyces; species Streptomyces camelliae. The sequence continues at coordinate 3,799,930 of NZ_CP115300.1, read as the reverse complement.
GAAGACGCGCCCTCGGTCGGTGTCGATGTGGTGCGGGTGCTCGGCCGGGGGCGGGGGCACCGGGGGCATCGGGGGAGCCGGGGCCGTGGGAGGCGCCGCCGTCGGGTACTGCGGGGCGGGTCCTGGGGGCTGTGGGGGTGCGGAGGCGGTGGCCTGGGGGTGCGAGGGCGTCGCCTGCGGGTACTGGGGTGACGCCGTCGGGTACTGGGGGGCCGCCGTCGGGTACTGCGGTGGTGGGGAGGCGGTGGCCTGGGGGTACTGGGGCGCGGAGCCGGGGTACTGCGGGGCGGGCCCTGGGGATTGCGGCGGTGCGGAGGCGGTGGCCTGCGGGTACGGGGGTGTGGCCTGGGGGTGCTGCGGTGGTGTCTCGGGATACTGCGGTGGTGTCTCGGGATGCGCCGGTGGGGGAGGCTCGGGGTGGGGGCGGGAGGATGGCTCGGGGTGGTCCGGGGGTGGCGGCGGAGGCTGGGTCATGGCGGTCGTTCGTTCCTTCACGTGCGGTGGGGACGGTTGCCGACGGGCGGTTCAGCCGATCAGCAGGGAGGCCGGCAACAGGACCGTGCCGGCGCAGAAGGCGAGGAGTCCGGTGCGGATCCACTGGTGTTTGCGTGCGGCGATACGGCTGTTCTCGGAGAGGGCGCGGGCCAGGCCGACCGCGGGCCGGCGCACGGTGTCGGCGAGGGCGTCGTCCAACCGGCCCTGCGCGACGGCCTGTTGGATGTCGCCGAAGTACGACAGTGGCTCCCCGGGCGCCCAGGTGCCCAGCTGATAGCGGGGCAGTACGGCGAGCAGCAGGGCGAACAACGAGACCAGCAGCGACAGGGCCCCGGCCCACCACATGGCGGTGCCCACGGCGGACAGTTCCGAGGGGCCCCACCTCCGCCCGGCGAGCAGCGCGCTGAACACCCCGGCGGTCATACCGAGCGCGGCGACCAGGACCGAGGCCTTGTTGTCGGCGTGCGCGATCTCGCTCCGCGTCTCGGCGAGCAGCCGCTCACAGAGCTGGGCGGCGGTGGTGGGGGTGCCGGGGGGAGGCGGGTCCGTGGTGGTCATGGAGCGCTCCCGTCACCGTCGTCGTCGGGCGCCTGCACACCGTCCGTCTCGGCCGCCGTACGCGGATCGGGCACCGTCGGCGTCGTGCCGTACCCGGGAGGCGGCTGCCAGGCCGGGGGCGGTGGGGCGTAGGCGGGCGGGGGCGGGAAGCCGGGGACGGCGGCGTAGGGGCCGGGCATCCCCGGCGGGCTGTAGGGCGTGGCCGGGGGAGCGGGGGGTGCCGATGGGGTGTTCGGCGCAGGTGAGGCGGCCGGGGTGGCGGGAGCGGCAGGAGGGACCGGCGGCAACGGTGGGCTCGCGGACGTCGGAGGCGCCGGGGCGGCCGCGGGCCCGAGGGGCTGCGGCGCCGGGGCGGTCGCCGGGGGGATCGCGTCCGCCGGCCCCTTGCCCACCGCCACCGACTGCCCGGCTGCCGACTGCCCGGTCGGCGGTGCGTCCGACGGCCCGGCCGGCGGCGGCGCGTCCGACGGCTGTGCGGCCGGCGGCGGTGTGGGCGACGGCTGTGCGGCCGGTACGGCAGCGGCGGGCGACGTGCCGTAGCCGGGTACCGCACCCGCCGGCGTGCCGTAGCCGGGCACCGCACCCGCCGGCGTGCCGTACCCGGGCACCGCACCCGCCGGCGTGCCGTACCCGGGCACCGCACCCGTCGGCGCGCCGTAGCCGATTCCCCCGGGCACCTGCGGGGCGTACCCCGGAGCGCCGCCCGCTCCCTCCGGAAGCAGCGGCGGGTGCTGTGGGACGCCCGGGAGGCGCTGGTTGAGGATGTCGCTGACCGTGCGCAGGGCCAGCTGCTTGGGGCCCTCCAGCTCGTAGTTCTCGGCTGTGTCGCCGCTCAGCAGCTGCTTCACCAGGTCCATCTGGGCCTGGATCATGCGGAGTTGGTCCTCGCGCATGCTGGACATCACCAGGTGGGAGTCCTCCGGATGCTGGGCGAGATGCAGGGCCCAGGAGTGCACGCCGCCCTGCTGGAGGTGATGCTGGTAGAACGCGATCTTCTGGGCCTCGATCTGCTGCAGCTCGATCTGCTGACGCCCCTGCTGGAGGGCCAGTTCGTGCTGCTGGCGCTGCTGCTGGAGGAGCAGCTCGTGCTGCTGGGTGCCGTAGGCGACGGCCCGTTCGATCTGCAGGGCGTCCTGCTGGCGCAGCCGACGGTCCACCTCGACGTCGACCTCCATGCCGCGCTGGGCCGCGTAGGCCTGCTCGGTGGCGGAGTGGCCGATGGCGCGCAGCCGTTGCTGGTGCTCGATGTCGGCCTGGTCGCGGCGCAGCCGCAGGGTCCAGGTGACCTGGAGGCCGGCCGTCGCCCCGAGCGGGCCCAACACGGTCACCGCCTGGAGCAGCTCCTGCTCGGCCGACGCGCTCTGCGCGACCGGGAAGCGTCGGGTCACCGGCCGGGCCGCCTGCTGGAGTTCGCCGAGCACCAGCGCGGGCACGTCCCGGTGGCCGCTCGCCACGAACCGGGCCGGGTCCAGCACCTGCCAGGACAGGTCGACCTCGGCGGTGAACTCGAAGGCGTCGTTGTCGCTGGGCAGGTTGAGGACCGCGGTGTGCGGGTGGACGCCCATGTCCACCTCGTAGACGGCGGAGTAGCGCTTGGCCGTGATCTCGGAGCGGGTCGGCCGGTGCGGCGGCAGATAGGCCTCGTAGGAGCCCTTGGGCGTGGCGAAGACGAGGGCGTGGTCGACGCGGACCAGGGAGCGGAAGTTGAACTCGAAGCGTGCCAGCTGCCGCACGGTGAGCACCGGGTCGACCAGCTGGGTGTGCCGGTCGGCGGGCTGCTGCCACTCGGGTTGCCGGAAAGAGGGCATGGTGTCGTGTCCAGGGTTTCAGGGGGCGGTCAGCGGTCGGACAGTACGGTCAGGAGGCGGGCGGCGACCCCGGGCGGGGTCGGGCCGTCCTCGCCGGGCATGGTGCGCAGCAGATGGCTCAGCCGCTGGTGGTCGGCGGTCGTGGTGACGAGCAGGGGCAGCAGGGCGGCCAGGGCCCACTCGGTGGACTGCGACCGGTCGGCGATCAGCACCCAGGTGCGCAGGACGTCCAGCGCCTCCCTTGTGGTGCCCAGGTCGGTCAGCGCGGCCCGCCACAGGAACGGCACGCCCTCCGCGGCGGGTCCGCCGTCGCCGGCCGCGCGGGCGAACCAGGCGAGGACGAGCGGAGTGCCGTACCGCTCGTCGCCCTCGGTACGCCCGCATGCCCTGACGAAACCGCCCAGGGCCAGGTCGCATACGGCCCGGTCGTCGTCGAGGTGGGCGCGCAGCTCGGCCAGGACGCGGTCGCTCGCCGCGGACAGCAGCAACAGCTCGACGGCCTCGGTGAGTTCCGCGCCGAGTTCGCCGTCGATGTCGTCGGGCGCGTCCTCGTACAGCCGTCGTACGGCGCGGCGCAGTGCGGACATGGCCTGTTCCGGGCGCTCGGCCCCGATCAGTCCGTACGCCCGGACGGCCACCCAGCGCAGCGACGGGGGGCCGTCCTCGCACCAGTTGTCGAGGATGCGCGGGATGTTGGGCGTGCCGACCAGGTGGGCCAGGGCGAGCGCGTTGACCGCGACAAGCCGGTGCCGGTACCGCTTGGAAGTGCCCCACGGCTCGATGACCAGCGCCATCGCGGACGGCAGGTCGGTACGGGCGAGGACGGCGACCGTGGAGGCGGCCCGGGTGCGCACCAACGGCCGTCCGTCGTCGGCGAGTTGCCGCAGCCAGCGGATCAGTGCCGGGCGGGCGGAGGGGTGTCCGGTCCACACCTCGCGCAGCAGCACCAGCGAGGCGCGCTCGTCGCGGAACGCGGCCTTCTGCTGGTCGACCGGGCCCCACTCGGTGTGTTCGGGCTCCCAGTAGGTGCGCGCCCGCGCCAGTTGCAGCCGCTTGCCGACGTGTGTGCCGAACACGGGGACCTCGGGGACCTGGGCCGGGTTCTCGGTCTCCTGCAGGAAACGGTAGAGCAGGTCGCTGAGTTCGGCGGTGAGGGCGTACGGCCCCCCGTCGAAGGCGGCGAGGGCGACGAGGAACGCCTTGTCCCTCAGGTGCAGCGCGGCCTCCTCCGCCTCGAACCACTCCTGGACCTGCTTCTCCAGCGACACCAGCGAGAACTGTCCTACGGCGGCCTCGGCGGCGTCTCCGGTCGCGTACCGGGCGAGCAGGCGGGCGAACGCGGCGGCCTCGCGCGGCTGGTGGCTGTGCCGGAGGAACTCGGTGACCTGCGGCAGGCGGAGCAGCTTTCCGGCGGTCTCCTCGTCGGTGCGGGCACGCAGGTGGGCGGCGAGTACGTCGGTGGCGGCCGGCGGGTGCCACTCCTCGGCGGTCACGTCGTCCAGCGCGGCGCCGGGGTCCAGGGTGACGACGAGGTAGGCGTCGCGTTCGGCGAGGCGCTCGCGGACGGCGAGCAGATGGGTCCAGCGCAGTGGTTCGTCGCGGCGCGGGGCGAGATCGCAGAGCACATGCCCGCGAGTCTTGTCCTTGCCCTGCTCTCCGCTGAACTGGTCGGCGAGGCTGCCGGCGGTGGTGTCGCGGACGAGGGTGCGCACGGGCAGGGCGCCGAGGCGGTGCAGCAGCATCAGCGCGGCCGTGCGCCGACCGGTGAAGCGGCCGCCGGACAGCACCAGGACCCGGTCCTCGCGCAGCCGGTGCAGCAGGCGCTGCATCAGCGGCTCGTCGGCCGCGAAGTCGTGGGCCAGCTCCTGCAGGGTGGCCTCGGGCACCTCGCCGGAGGCCGCGGCGGCGCCGCCCGGTACGGAGACCTGGTAGACCTCGGTCTTGCTGCCGAGGAAGACGTCGCCGGTGAAGTGGCCGCCGCTGATGCCGCCGTGCTGGTCGCCGCCGAGCAGGCCGCCGCTGAAGCGGGCGCGGGCGCCGACGTTCATGGTGCGCGGGCTGTGGTCGACCAGGTCGCGCCGCGCCGACCAGGAGTCCTGCGGCTGGTCCCGCTCCTCGGTCTCGCCCTGGTCCGCGGTGCCGTCACCGGGCCTGGGCTCGTCCGCGGCCGGCTCGGGCGGGGGCGTGGTGGCGGGGCGGGGCGGGGCCTGTGCCTCCGGCGTGCTCACGCGCCCTCACCCCGCCCGCGGTCCCCGTCACGCTCGCCGAAGGAGACGTTGCCGCTGAAGTGGCCGCCGCTGATGCCGCCGTACTGGTTGCCGCCGATCACTCCGCCGCTGAAGGTGCCGCCGTGGATCGTGACGGAGGGTCCTGCGGACCGACCGGGGCCGTCCGGGAGGGGGACGGCCGGTGCCGGGCGGTCCCCCGACCCGCCCGGCACCTCCCCCGTCTCACCGTGGCCGTGCTCCCCCTGCAGGTCCCGGCCGACGGGCAGCGGCCCGTGCAGCCAGGCCCGCAACGGGCCGTTCTTGCTGTCCACCGTCACCGGGCGGAAGTCGGTGGCGGGGACGCCGGGGTGGTCGTGGCGGACCACGCCGGTGTACAGGGCGTCCGAGACGCACAGGGCGAAGTCGTCGGTGCGCTCGCGCAGGGCCTGGCGCAGCAGGCCGGCGTCCAGCAGCCGGCAGGCGTGGTTCAGGTCGGAGCCGACCCAGCCGTCGTGCTCGTCCACGGCGACATAGCCGGTGGCGACGACACCGCGCAGCCGCATCTGCGCGGAGCGGGAGGCCATGCGGTTGACGGTGCGCAGCTCGGCCGGGACCTCCGTGAGCAGGACCCGCAGCAGCGCGGTGACCGAGGCGTTCGCGTCGATCAGCTCCATCACCGCGTCCCCGCGGTCGGCCCGCAGCCGCCGCGTCTCGTCGATGCCGGCGCGCTCCAGGGCGCGGTCGGTGAGGTCGTAGAGCATCCGCCGCAGATAGGCCTGCTCCACGTCGTCGCGGTCGCTGAACCGCTCGATGTCCAGCAACAGGATCGTCCGGCTCACGGGGTCGGTCATGGTCGCCTCTCGGGGGGTTCCGCCGTGCAGACCAGCAGAGTGACGGCCCGACGGCGTCCGCTGTGAGGGCGGATGACGCAGTCGAAGTGTGACCGTGTGCACAGAGTGAACCCGGGGGCCGAAGTCACCCTGCGGGCGGCAGGGCCGGGTGGCTGGTCGGGTACGTCGGCCAGTCAGGTTCTCGGGCACCTGAAATCCGGCGGCTGCCGCGCCCGGAGGACTGGTGCGGGTGCACGGCGGTGGTCGACCATCGGCCTGTCACCTCATCCACGCGGTCCAGGCCTGCCGCCCCTCACACCCCAGGCGCCCCCGATGCCGCGGGGATCCCTGGAATCTCAGGAAGCCTGGAATCTCAGGAAGCCTGGAAGCCCCGGAAGCCAGGGAAGCCAGGAAGCAGCCGAATCCCAGAAGCCCCAGAACCCCGCCCTAACCCGGCGTTCGCCCCCCGCCCTCACCCTCCGTCGGCCCCGCCGGTGAAGGGATCCCCGGTATTCCCTGGACCTCTGGTGCCGCGGCCGTGGAGGCTATGCGGCGCAGGATGTCGGGGCGGTGGATCAGGAGGGCTCGGCGGCCTGTGGTGACCGCTTGTTTGTCGCGGAGTTCCTTCAGGAGGCGCTGGACCATTTCGCGGGAGGCGCCGACCGAGCCGGCCAGTTCCTGTTTGCTCAGGGGGATCGAGACCTCGATGCCCTCCTCGGTACGGCGGCCGTGGGTGCGGGCCAGGTCCAGGAGGAGGACGGCGAGGCGCTCGCGCACGTTCATGGAGGCGAACTCCAGGCGGCGGCGGTCGGCCGCACGGGTGCGGTCGGCGGTCAGGCCCAGCAGGGCGAAGGACGCGGCGGGGGAGCCCTGCAGGAAGCCGCGGAACTTCTCGTGCTCCACGGCCAGCGACCGCACCGGCTCCAGCGCGGTCACCGTCGCCGAGCGCGGCCGTCCGGTGAGCGCGGCCGACTCGCCGACGATGTCCCCGGGGCCGCGCAGCGCGAGCAGCGCCTCGTAGCCGTTGGCGGCCGCCGCCGTCACCTTGGTCCAGCCCGTGAGCAGGAAGAGCACGTGTGAGGACGGCTCGTGCTGGTGGATGAGGACCGTCCGGGCGGTGTAGGCCAGCTCCCGGCCGAGCGCCAGCAGCGCGGCCCGGTCCTCCGTCTCCAGCCTCGCCAGGAAGGGCACCCGGTCGTCCAGGCCACCGTCGTCCCGTGCATAAGCGCTCGTCCACGTGCTCGTCATGCCGGCCCCCGAATTGTTCACCCGCAGCGGACGGATCAACGTACTGAAAGCGCACCCCGCCCCCGACCCGCAAGAGCGTAAACCGGCCAGCCTCTGTCCCAAGGGCGCCGAAGGCCCCTCCGACCTGCTGTGACGCGGCGCCGGGGCGGCTGGAGCGAGGCCATCGGACAACTGGGGCGAAAGCTGGCTTACGAGGTGAGAAGTCCGGCGTGTCGGGGGCCGCGCCATTTGTTTTGACCGAAGTCCGTGAGGTAGGTACGCTCAGACCTTGTGCCTGGGGTGTGCCCTGGCTCTCGTGCGTGCCTTCAACCGCATGGCGAGCCGTGATATGGCCACCGTGATCTGCGTCCTTTTCGCCTGGCGGCAAGGGTCCGCGGGATTCGACACACCCGACCGCGTGGGTCGGTGACGTCCCAGGTTAGCTGTACCCATCGGCACACAGAAACCGGAGAAGTAGTGCCTACGATCCAGCAGCTGGTCCGCAAGGGCCGGCAGGACAAGGTCGAGAAGAACAAGACGCCCGCACTTGAGGGTTCTCCTCAGCGTCGCGGCGTCTGCACGCGTGTGTTCACGACCACCCCGAAGAAGCCGAACTCGGCCCTGCGTAAGGTCGCGCGTGTGCGTCTGACCAGCGGCATCGAGGTCACCGCTTACATTCCGGGTGAGGGACACAACCTGCAGGAGCACTCCATCGTGCTCGTGCGCGGCGGCCGTGTGAAGGACCTGCCGGGTGTTCGCTACAAGATCATCCGTGGCTCCCTCGACACCCAGGGTGTCAAGAACCGCAAGCAGGCCCGTTCCCGCTACGGCGCCAAGAAGGAGAAGTAAGAATGCCTCGTAAGGGCCCCGCCCCGAAGCGCCCGGTCATCATCGACCCGGTCTACGGTTCTCCTCTGGTCACGTCGCTCATCAACAAGGTGCTGCTGAACGGCAAGCGCTCCACCGCCGAGCGCATCGTCTACGGTGCCATGGAGGGCCTGCGCGAGAAGACCGGCAACGACCCGGTCATCACGCTGAAGCGCGCTCTGGAGAACATCAAGCCGACCCTTGAGGTCAAGTCCCGCCGTGTCGGTGGCGCCACCTACCAGGTCCCGGTCGAGGTCAAGCCCGGCCGTGCCAACACCCTGGCGCTGCGCTGGCTGGTCGGTTACTCCCGCGCCCGTCGCGAGAAGACCATGACCGAGCGTCTGCTCAACGAGCTTCTCGACGCTTCGAACGGCCTCGGTGCGGCCGTCAAGAAGCGCGAGGACACGCACAAGATGGCCGAGTCCAACAAGGCCTTCGCGCACTACCGCTGGTAGTCGCTACCCACATCGAGACCGAGAGAAGACTGAAGCCTTATGGCTACCACTTCACTTGACCTGGCCAAGGTCCGCAACATCGGGATCATGGCCCACATCGACGCGGGCAAGACGACCACCACCGAGCGGATCCTGTTCTACACCGGTGTGTCTTACAAGATCGGTGAGGTCCACGACGGCGCTGCCACCATGGACTGGATGGAGCAGGAGCAGGAGCGTGGCATCACGATCACCTCTGCTGCCACCACCTGCCACTGGCCGCTGGAAGACGTCGACCACACCATCAACATCATCGACACGCCGGGCCACGTCGACTTCACCGTCGAGGTGGAGCGTTCCCTGCGTGTGCTCGACGGTGCCGTGACGGTGTTCGACGGCGTCGCCGGCGTCGAGCCCCAGTCCGAGACGGTGTGGCGTCAGGCGGACCGCTACGGCGTGCCGCGTATCTGCTTCGTGAACAAGCTCGACCGCACCGGTGCCGAGTTCCACCGCTGCGTCGACATGATCTCGGACCGCCTGGGTGCGCAGCCGCTGGTCATGCAGCTGCCGATCGGTGCTGAGGCCGACTTCAAGGGCGTTGTGGACCTGGTCCGCATGAAGGCGCTCGTGTGGTCCGCCGAGGCGACCAAGGGCGAGATGTACGACGTCGTCGACATCCCGGACACCCACACCGAGGCTGCCGAGGAGTGGCGCGGCAAGCTCGTCGAGGCCGTGGCCGAGAACGACGAAGAGATCATGGAGCTGTACCTGGAGGGCCAGGAGCCCACCGAGGAGCAGCTGTACGCCGCGATCCGTCGCATCACCATCGCGTCCGGCAAGTCCAAGGACACCACGGTCACCCCGGTGTTCTGTGGCACCGCGTTCAAGAACAAGGGCGTCCAGCCCCTGCTCGACGCGGTCGTGCGCTACCTGCCGTCCCCGGTCGACATCGAGGCCATCGAGGGCCACGACGTCAAGGACGCCGAGGTCGTCATCAAGCGCAAGCCGTCCGACGACGAGCCGCTGTCCGCGCTGGCGTTCAAGATCATGAGCGACCCGCACCTCGGCAAGCTCACCTTCGTCCGGGTTTACTCGGGCCGCCTGGAGTCCGGCTCTTCGGTGCTGAACTCCGTCAAGGGCAAGAAGGAGCGCATCGGCAAGATCTACCGCATGCACGCCAACAAGCGTGAGGAGATCGAGTCGGTGGGCGCCGGCGACATCGTCGCCGTCATGGGCCTGAAGCAGACCACCACCGGTGAGACGCTGTCCGACGACAAGAACCCGGTCATCCTGGAGTCCATGGACTTCCCGGCGCCGGTCATCCAGGTCGCCATCGAGCCCAAGTCGAAGGGCGACCAGGAGAAGCTGGGCGTCGCGATCCAGCGCCTGGCCGAGGAGGACCCGTCCTTCCAGGTCCACTCGGACGAGGAGACCGGCCAGACCATCATCGGTGGTATGGGCGAGCTGCACCTTGAGGTGCTGGTCGACCGTATGCGCCGTGAGTTCAAGGTCGAGGCCAACGTCGGCAAGCCGCAGGTGGCGTACCGCGAGACGATCCGCAAGGCCGTCGAGCGCGTCGACTTCACCCACAAGAAGCAGACCGGTGGTACCGGTCAGTTCGCGAAGGTGCAGATCGGCATCGAGCCGCTTGAGGGTGGCGACACCTCGTACGAGTTCGTGAACAAGGTGACCGGTGGTCGTATCCCGAAGGAGTACATCCCTTCGGTCGACGCCGGTGCGCAGGAGGCCATGCAGTTCGGCATCCTCGCCGGTTACGAGATGACCGGTGTCCGCGTGATCCTGCACGACGGTGCCTACCACGAGGTCGACTCCTCCGAGCTCGCCTTCAAGATCGCCGGTTCGCAGGCCTTCAAGGAGGCCGCGCGCAAGGCTTCGCCCGTGCTCCTTGAGCCGATGATGGCCGTCGAGGTCACCACGCCCGAGGACTACATGGGTGAGGTCATCGGCGACATCAACTCCCGCCGTGGCCAGATCCAGGCCATGGAGGAGCGGGCCGGTGCCCGCGTCGTGAAGGGTCTCGTGCCCCTCTCGGAGATGTTCGGTTACGTCGGCGACCTGCGCAGCAAGACGTCCGGCCGCGCCAGCTACTCCATGCAGTTCGACTCCTACGCCGAGGTTCCGCGGAACGTCGCCGAGGAGATCATCGCGAAGGCCAAGGGCGAGTAACGCACCGCGTTCACACGCCGTAGGCTTGACTCCGGAGCCTCAAGGGGCAAACAGCCGTAAACCCGGATGTTTGCCCCCGGTTCCGGGCCTTTACAGCAAAGATCACCTGGCGCCGATGAAGTAAGGCGTACAGAACCACTCCACAGGAGGACCCCAGTGGCGAAGGCGAAGTTCGAGCGGACTAAGCCGCACGTCAACATCGGCACCATCGGTCACATCGACCACGGTAAGACGACCCTCACGGCCGCCATTACCAAGGTGCTGCACGACGCGTACCCGGACCTGAACGAGGCCACCCCGTTCGACAACATCGACAAGGCGCCCGAGGAGCGCCAGCGCGGTATCACCATCTCCATCGCGCACGTCGAGTACCAGACCGAGGCGCGTCACTACGCCCACGTCGACTGCCCGGGTCACGCGGACTACATCAAGAACATGATCACGGGTGCCGCGCAGATGGACGGCGCGATCCTCGTGGTTGCCGCCACCGACGGCCCGATGCCGCAGACCAAGGAGCACGTGCTCCTGGCCCGCCAGGTCGGCGTTCCGTACATCGTTGTCGCCCTGAACAAGGCCGACATGGTGGACGACGAGGAGATCCTGGAGCTCGTCGAGCTTGAGGTCCGTGAGCTCCTCTCCGAGTACGAGTTCCCGGGCGACGACGTCCCGGTCGTCAAGGTCTCCGCTCTGAAGGCCCTTGAGGGCGACTCGGAGTGGGTCGGCTCGGTCCTCAACCTGATGAAGGCTGTCGACGAGTCCATCCCGCAGCCCGAGCGTGACGTCGACAAGCCGTTCCTGATGCCGATCGAGGACGTCTTCACGATCACCGGTCGCGGTACGGTCGTCACCGGCCGTATCGAGCGTGGTGTCCTGAAGGTCAACGAGACCGTCGACATCATCGGCATCAAGACCGAGAAGACCACCACCACGGTCACCGGCATCGAGATGTTCCGCAAGCTGCTCGACGAGGGCCAGGCCGGTGAGAACGTCGGTCTGCTGCTCCGTGGCATCAAGCGCGAGGACGTCGAGCGCGGCCAGGTCATCATCAAGCCGGGCTCGGTCACCCCGCACACGGAGTTCGAGGCCACGGCGTACATCCTGTCCAAGGACGAGGGTGGCCGCCACACGCCGTTCTTCAACAACTACCGCCCGCAGTTCTACTTCCGTACGACGGACGTGACCGGCGTGGTGACCCTCCCCGAGGGCACCGAGATGGTCATGCCGGGTGACAACACCGACATGAAGGTGGAGCTCATCCAGCCCGTCGCCATGGAGGAGGGCCTGAAGTTCGCCATCCGTGAGGGTGGCCGCACCGTGGGCGCCGGCCAGGTCACCAAGATCGTCAAGTAAGTTCCGCTTGCTTGAGGGTCACTGACTGACCAAGGCAAGAGGCCCGTACGACTCCGGTCGTACGGGCCTCTTCCGCGTTGTCGAAAGTATTCGTCGCGTACGACCCGTTCCCCCTACGGGTCACTCCCCTCACTATTTGTCATGCCGCTGAGCAAATAGGAGCCGGAGGGGGACGTATGTCCGTGGCGCGCAGAACGGTGCTGGGAGCGGGGCTGGCCGCTGTGCCGGTGCTGGCTTCGGGGCCCGCGTTCGCAGCAGGTGCCGGGGGTCCTGGTCCTCGGGTCACGGACCCGGGCTCGTACATCTCCTTCACCGGCGGGGACTTCTCGCTCGTCGGCGCGCCCGTAGTGGTCAGCCCGGAGGATCACCCCGGGGTCGTACGGGTGGCAGGGGACCTGCGGGACGACATCGCGCGCGTGACGGGCATCCGTCCGGGGACGACGACGGGGCGCTTCCCGGTGCTGCTGGGCACGATCGGCCGCAGCCCGCTGATCGACGGCCTGGTGCGGTCCGGGAAGCTGGACGTGACGGGTGTGCGCGGCCGGTGGGAGACCTCGCTGCAGACGGTCGTGGACCACCCGATGCCCGGCGTGGAGCGGGCGTTCGTCATCGCGGGCAGCGATCCGCGCGGCACGATCTTCGGCGCGTACGACGTCTCGTACGGCATCGGCGTCTCACCGTGGCACTGGTGGGACGACGTGCCGCCGGTGCGCCGGTCCCGGGTGTGGGTGCGGGCCGGCCGCTACACGCAGGGCACTCCGGCGGTGAAGTACCGGGGTTTCTTCATCAACGACGAGAATCCGGCACTCGGCACGTGGGCACCGGCGTACTTCGGCCCCGGGAAGGCTCCTGGCTATCCCGGGGGCTTCAACTCGGCCTTCTACGAGAAGGTCTTCGAGGTCCTGCTCCGCCTGAAGGGGAACTACCTGTGGCCGGCGGTGTGGGGCCGGGCCTTCGCGGAGGACGACCCGGAGAACCATCGGCGGGCGGCGGAGTGCGGCATTGTCATGGGCACATCCCATGAGGCGCCGATGATGCGGGGCATCGAGGAGTGGAACCGCCACGCGAGCCCCGGTCACGACCCCTACGGGGGCACGGGTGAGTGGTCGTACCGGCGCAATGCCGAAGCGATCCGCGCGTACTGGCGAGCCGGCATCCAGCGCATGGTGGACCAGGGCTTCGAGGGCGTCGTCACGCTCGGCATGCGGGGCAACGGCGACACGGGCCTGCCCGACGGCGACGGCATCGAGCTGATGGAGCAGATCATCGCCGACCAGCGGAAGATCATCGAGGAGGTGACGGGGAAGCCGGCCGCCGAGACCCCCCAGGTGTGGACGTTGTACAAGGAGGTGCAGCGGTACTGGGACCGCGGCCTGCGCGCCCCGGACGACGTCACGGTGGTCCTCACGGACGACAACTGGGGCAACATCCGCAAACACCCGGACGGCACTCGGACCGGCGGCTTCGGCCTGTACTACCACTTCGACTACGTGGGCGCGGGCCGCAACTACAAGTGGGTCGACACGGCCAACGTACGCAACGTCTGGGACCAGCTCCACCAGGCCCACGCCTACGGCAACCACGGGCTGTGGGTGGCGAACGTGGGCGACCTGAAGGGCAACGAACTGCCGACGGAGTTCTTCCTGTCGTACGCCTGGAACCCCGAGGCGTGGCCGCTGGAGCGTGTGGGCGAGTGGGAGGAGCGCTACGCCCGCCAGAACTTCGGGGAGACCTCGGCGCGCGAGATCGCGTCGGTACTGGCGGCGTACGGCCGCCTCCAGGCCCGCCGCAAACCGGAGCTCCTGAACCGCCGGATCACGATGGTGGACGGCAAGGTGGTCTACGACGACCAGCGGACCCCGTACTACTTCGCGCACCGGGAGCTGGAGCGGGTGACGGCGGAGTGGCGGATGCTGGGTGACCGGGCGGAACGTATCGCCCGCCGGCTGCCGGGTGAACTTCAGGACGCCTGGTACGAGCTGGTCGGCTACGAGGTGACGGCGACGGCGAATCTGTACGGCCTGCGGGCGGCGGAGTTCACGAATCTGCTGTACGCCGGTCAGGGCCGGGCGGCGACGAACGACCGCGCGGCGCAGGCGGAAGCGGCCCTGGCGCGGGACTTCGCGCTGGCGGACCGCTTCAACTCGCAGGTGGCGGGCGGCAAATGGAAGGGCTTCCAGACCCAGCCGCACATCGACTACGGCGACGTGGACCGCTATGGCCCGAACGCGGGCTGGCAGCAGCCGGAGAAGGACAACGTGGCGCTGCCGGATGTCCTGTTCCCGGCGGTACGGCGGATCGAGGTGCCTTCGGGCGCGGACCTGGGCGTGTCGGTGGACGGGGCGGAGGACGCGGGGGAATGGTGGCCGGGGGGTTCCTCCCGGCCGCAGGCCTCGCTTCCGCCGTTCAGCCGGTACCAGACGCGTCCGCAGCAGTACGTGGAGATCTTCAACAGGGGTCGTACGCCGTTCGAGTACGAGGTCCGGTCGTCGGTGCCGTGGCTGGTGGTGGACCGGCCTCGGGGGCGGGTGGACCAGCAGGTGCGGGTGGAGGTCCGGGTGGACTGGTCCCGGGCTCCTTCCGGTGGGGCCGAGGGGGCGCTGACGGTGACGGGCGCCGGGGCGTCGGTGACGGTGCGGTGTGTGGCGGAGGGGGCGCCGGCTGCGGGGCTGCGGGGCTTTGTGGAGGCGGGCGGGTATGTGGCGATCGACGCGGAGCACTACGACCGTGCGGTGGGCGATTGGCGCCGGCTGGACGGCATCGGGCGGACGGGGTCGGGGATGACTCCGTGGCCGGTGACGGCCCCGAGCGTGACCCCGGGCGGCTCTTCGCCGAGGTTGGAGTACGAGGTGAGCCTGCTGTCCGGTCCCGGGGAGGTGACGGTGTGGGCGTACGTCTCGCCTCGTAACCCGGCGCTGCCGGGGGTGACGGGCCTGAGCTACGGGGTCTCCCTGGACGACGGCCCGATCCGGACGGTGGACATCACGGCGGGGGCGGACGACGGGGCGCTGAACGCGGTGTGGGCCCGGAACACGTCGGACAATGCCAACCGGACGGCTACGCGGCACATGGTGAGCTCGGCGGGGGTGCACCGGCTGACGTTCTGGATGGTGGATCCGACGGTGGTGGTGCAGCGGTTGGTGGTCGATACGGGTGGGATGCCTGAGCTGTACTTGGGGCCGGGGGAGAGCCGGAGGGTGTGAGGGGCGGGCGCCACGAACCTCCTGAGTCTGCTGCGTACGACCGCTGGTGGGCTGCCCTGAGCTGACCGTCGAGCGGCTCTGGCTTCCTTCGCTCCGAAGGCGTACTCCCACTTCCAGCTCACGTGCGGACCGCCTGCATGGCCTCGTCCAGAACGGCACTCAGCTCCCGCAGGGCTTCCCGAGCGGCGACCGGGTCCTCGTGCTCCAGATGGTCCTTCGCCCGGGCGTACCTGGACGACAGGTCGGGACGGCGGGCGATCTCGATGTCCCTGGCCCACGTCAGGACCCAGCTCTGCACCGGGCTCACGGACTGCCATTCCACGGCCTTGGCGAGGGCTTCGTCCTTCGTGGCCTGCATCTCCTCCAGACGGGCTGGAGCGACGACGGCGAGGGCTGCGCGCAGCGCGTCAGGAGTCTGCGCTGGACGGGGAATCAACTCGTGCCCATGGTCGGCCTGAGTGCAGATGGTGTCCTCCAGAGTTGCCTTGGCCAAGTTGTTCGGTCGGGACACTGGTCAGGCGGTCCAGGGCCAGGAGGAAGGCGGGGCGGTCAGCTGTAGAGCGGCAGACCTTCGGTCGAGATCGTCCAGTCGGCGATCGTGACGTCCTCGCCGTAGACGAAGTCCTTGCGGGTGGCGTAGCGGGGGCCGTCCGGGGTGGGGTGGATGTCGGTGAAAACCGCGCCGGTGCCGGTACGGGGGTCGAAGATCGCGTAGACCGGGATGCCGATCAGGGGATAGTCGCGGAGCTTGCTCACCCAGTCGTTCTCTGGGTTGGAGCGGGAGACGATTTCGATGGCGGCGATGAGTGTGCGGGGATCGAAGGACCCGTCACCCTCCATATCCGCCCAGGCGATCACCATCACGTCGGGGTGCCGCAAGATGGTTTCGGGCTCGTCCTCCACGTCGGGCTCGCCCGTGTGGGCCACGATCTCCTCCGGCATGACCTTCTCCAGGCGCTTCCGAAGGTGCAGCGCGGTCAGCTCGTGCTGCCTCACGGGCGACATCATGTCGTGGACGAGTCCTTCCTTGGTGATCTCGAACTTGCCGGGGAGGGTGTCTTCCACGGACTGAACGAAGTCCCGCATGGCTCGATAGGCGTGGGAGGGGCCCTGCCGCGCGCTGTCCGGTGCGATGGTCATGGCGCTCGCTCCTCGTCGTCTGTGCCCACGGGCAAGGATCGTCGCATTCATGCTAGGCGGCCTCCGGGAGATCGGTTCGGCAGTCGCGGCAGCGGCCGGGGTGGCGCGCGCAAGGCGCGGTCGCAGTTGTCGCAGGTCTGGAGGGGGTGTCGTACGGGTGGCGGGGTGGTTGGTGCGCGGAACGGGGGCGGGGGTGGCAGCTGGGTGGCGAGGCGGTGGGCCAGGAGGGCGGCCGGGCGGCACAGGGGTTCGTCCGGCAGGCCGTGGGTCAGGGCGTGGCGTGTGGCGGTAGGGCTGACGTCCCGTTCCAGCCAGGCGGCGACGCCGGGGGCCAGATGCGCGGTGTCGCACTCGGACAGGAGCAGGCGCCGGTCATGGTCGCGCAGGCCCGCGAGCAGGTCCGGTTCGGGTGCTTGTTGCCCGCAAAACCGGACTGGGCGTGCGGGGGCGCGCTAAGGTGCTGGGTGTCCATCGGGAAGTCCTTACCTTCCTCGGTGGTCAGGCCCTCGCAACGGGATGCCAGTCCCGGCGAGGGCCGTCGCATGTCTGCGGTTGTGTTGCGCCGAGCGTAAGGCAGGCAAAGGGCCCGAAATCCAGCTGAGTTGGCGATGTTCACCCGCGTGGGTGAGTTTGCGCCGTGGGCGGGAGAGATGGGGCTTGGTTGGGTTCTTTCACCCTCGTTTTACTTTGGGGAAGACCGCCCGTCACACCGGAGCGCGGGCGGCCGGGTTCGGGTGCCGGGACGGTGATCTCGGCCCAGACGGTCTTGCGCGGGGTGGGCCCGTCGGCCACTCCCCAGCGGTCGGCCAGCGCGGCCACGAGGATCAGGCCGCGACCGTATTCGTCGTCGGGGGACGTGCGTTGGGCGCGGGGCGGAAGGTCACCGCGTGTGTCCGTCACCTCGATGCGGAGCGTGTCGCCGACGACGTAGAGCGTGAGCCGGAAGTCCCGGCCGGGTACGCGCCCGTGGGTGACGGCATTGGCTGCCAGCTCGGCCACGATGTGCGCCGCCGAGTCCAACGGGAGTCCCCAGTCACGGAGTTGTTCAGTGGCGAGCAGGCGGGCGAGGCGGGCTCCGCGAGGTGTGGGGGACAACAGCACCGTGAAGTTGGGGATGGTGGTTTCTGGAATCACGTCACTCAGCGTGGCTGAGCGTGCTTACTTGGGTAAGCGGCAAAGCCTTTACGGCCTGTGACTGTCCCCGCTTTGTCTCGGCTGTCTCGGCTGTCTCGGGCGTTGTACGGGTACGAGTGCGCGTCGGAGGAGGAGTCATGAACGACGGTGTGGACGAGGCGGGTTGGGACGTCGAGCCGGGGGACGAGATCGAGCCGGTGGTGCAGGCGGTGGGGCGCTTGCTCAAGGTGTGCCGGGAGTCGGCCGGGGTGAGTGTGGCCGAGCTGGCGGAGACCCTCAGGTAC
Organism: Streptomyces camelliae; assembly: GCF_027625935.1. NCBI lineage: Bacteria > Bacillati > Actinomycetota > Actinomycetes > Kitasatosporales > Streptomycetaceae > Streptomyces > Streptomyces camelliae. The sequence continues at coordinate 3,782,206 of NZ_CP115300.1, read as the reverse complement.
GGCGAGGACATGATCCGCAAGATCGAGCGCGGGACACGCATTCCTCGGCCGGAGGCCCTGGACAAGGCGGACCAGATCCTCAAGGCGCAGGGGCATCTGAGGGCGTTCATGGAGGATATGAGGAAGGCCCGGTATCCGAAGAAAGTGCGAGAGCTGGCGGAGCTGGAGGGGCGTGCAGTGGAGATGCTCCTGTACAGCAACCACAATATCCATGGCCTGTTGCAGACGGAGGAGTATGCGCGAGCGCTGCTTCGCACTTGGCGTCCGGCTTACTCGCTGGACCAGCTGGAGCGCATGGTGGCCGCACGCATGGCCCGGAAGTCCGTCTTCGAGCGCTCGCCCGCGCCGGAGTTCAGCTTTGTCCAGGAAGAGGTGACGCTACGGCGCCCGGTCGGGGACACAATGGTGTTGCGCCGACAGCTCGAACACATGCTGGAGGTGGCCCGGTTGCCGTTCGTGGAGCTTCAGGTGATGCCGACCGCCCGCGCGAACCACCCTGGTACGGGAGGCCGGATCCAAGTGCTGAAGTTCGCGGACGGTACGGGGATGGGCCGTACCGACGGTGACTTCTCGGGGCGCCCCGTCTCGAACCCGAGGCAGCTCCGAGTCCTCGACCTGCGCTATGGCATCATCCGGGCTCAGGCGCTCACGCCAGAGGAGTCTCTGGTCTTCATCGAGAACGCACTGGGAGAACTATGAGCACCCCGGAACTCCACTGGTTCAAGAGCAGTTACAGCGACAGCAGCAACGGCAATGACTGCGTCGAGGTCGCCGTAGCGGCCCCCACCACCATCCACATCCGCGACTCCAAGAACCCCACCGGCCCCCGCCTCGGCCTCGCGCCGGAGGCCTGGTCGGAGTTCGTTCGCACGCTCAGACTTGGAAAGTGAACCCGTGAGCACCGTCCCGCCCCCCGATCACCCCGAAGAGTCCTCCATACCCGACGAGCAGTGGGAGGCGTTCCTGCGCGAGGCCGTGGAGGAGGGTGGCCGGAACGCGCCGAAGGAGCCGTCCGCGCGGGCGCGGATGGTGACCCGTCGGCTGCGGGAGCAGGATGAGGCGACGCGGCTCCAGGTGATCGAGGGCGGCGGCCGGCGGCGGTGGTGGCAGCGGAAGCGGGTGCAGGAGCCGCAGGGATGGCGCACCGGCCCGGCCTGGCGGGAGATGAACGGGCGGAACAGCAGGCGCCGCACCGTGGGCTCGGTGATCGGCGTGGTGCTGGCGGTGGCGCTCGCCGTCATAGCCGTACGGCCGTCGCTGCTGCTGGACCGGCTTCCCGGCCGTCACCACACCTCCTCCGCACCGCTGCCCGCCGAGACGGCGCTGCCGTCCAGCGCGCCGGGCGGGGTCGGCCAGGCCGGACTGCCCACCCTCAAGGACCCGTTCCGCGGTTCGCCCGCCCTGCGGTGGGCCGAAGGGGCGGACGCCATCGAGGTGCCGCAGGCGAAGGCCGTGGGCGGGATGAGCCAGGAGGACGTGGCCCTCGCCCTGCGCCGTACCAAGGAGTTCCTGGTCGGCACCAACCTGGACCCGGCCGTGCTGCGTGGCGGACAGCCCGACGCGGCGCTGGCCCTGCTCGACCCGCGGCAGCCCCACACACTGTCCGACCTGCGGCGCTCGCTGCGCACCCCGGACCGTGACCACGACCCCCTGCACCTGGTGACCCGCTTCGACCCGTCGGAGGTGGCCCTCGCCGGTGACGTGGTCAAGGTGCGCGGCCATATGACGTTCTCCGCCGGTGCCGCGGGCGAGGTGCGGGTGCACGCGGACTACACCTTCGTCTACCCGCTGGTCCGGGCCGGTGGAAAGGGCGGTGGCGATGTCGTGGCACGGACGATCATCCGCCGCGACCTGACCATGGTCCTGCTCGACCCGAGCAAGTGGATCGCGACCGAGGGCAAGCTCGGGATCCGGTCGTCCGACAGCGAGTTCTACAACAGCGAGTGCGGCGTCTACGACGGCTACTACCACCCGGTCTTCCCGGACAGCAGCCCCACGGGCGCCCCTGCCACGGGCCCGACCGCGGACCCCTACGACCGCAGCAAGTCCCTGACGGACGACCACCACAAGGGCTGCGGCACGGTGAGCCGCACCTGAAGCGGAGCTCAACGCTCCGTTGGCTACCATGCGTTGTTGTGGCCACACCAACTCCCTGGGGACCGCCGTACGGCGGTCCGCCGCCCCTCCCGCCGACCATTCCGGCGAAGGACCTGCGGCCTCGGCGTATCTGGTACGTGGTGGCCGCACTGCTGGGGCTCGTGCTGGCCGGTGTCGGTACCGCCTTCATCGTGGTGACGGTGAAGAACACGCTGGACTCGATCGACACCGCCCGGAGTTTCTCCAGCGGTGACGCGCGGACGTTCAGCTTCGTCCAGGGGAAGACCAAGGCGATCTACGTCTCCCAGTCCGGGAAGGGCCGGGTCCAGTGCCGGATCCCGGAGCTGGGGTCAGGGGCGATGACCCAGCCGGACAGCACCTTCCGTATCACCCTGGGTTCCCGCACCTGGGAGCGTGTCTTCGAGGTGAAGCCCGGCAGCAGCGGTGACTACACGCTGACCTGCACCTCGGAGCTTCCGGCCGAGTTCGCGGTGGGAGACCAGCCCCGAATGGGGGCTACGGTCCGCGGTGTCGTCGCGGGCGTCGGCTGCATCCTGGCCGCGGTCGCCTCGTCCCTGGCCATCATCATCGTCACCGCCGTCCGACGCGGCCGTCACCGCCGACGGCTCATCCCGCCGCCGCAGTGGGGCCCACCGCCCTACGGGTACGCGCCGTGGCCCCCGTACGGCCCGCGGTCCTAGTGTGGCGGCATCATCGTCGTCCCGTACGCCGCCGAAGGCCCACGGCCCACACCACCAGCCCCACCGCAAGGAGCGCCGCTCCCGTCGCCGGGACCGCTTCCCAGCCGCCGAACCGGTACGCGGTGACGCCGATCGCGGAGCCGGCCGCACCGCCGAGGTAGTACGACGTCATGTAGACCGAGGCGATCCGGGCCCTGGGGTGGTCCGGAAGGTCGTAGACGACGCTCATGTTCAGCAGGTGGACGCCGTGCACCACGACGTCCAGCACCAGGACCCCGGCCACCAGCCAGGCCAGGCTGCGGCCGCCCGGCCACAGCGCGGCGAACGCGGCCACGCCCAGGGCGAGCAGCACACCGGTGGCCACCGCCTCGCGGCCGGTGTCGACGATTCGGCCCGTCGCCTTGGCCGCGATCGCGCCCGCCGCGCCCACCAGCGCGAACAGCCCGATCGCGGACGTGCTCCAGCCGTAGTGGGGTCCGGCGAGCAGGAACGCCGAGGTGGCCCAGAAGACGCTGAAGGCGGCGAAGCAGCACGCGCCGATCAGTGAGCGGCGGCGCAGGACCGGTTCCGCGGCGGCCAGCCGGAGCGTGGCAGCGAGCTGGGCGCCGTAGCCGAGGGACACGTCCGGCGGGGACGGGGGCAGCAGTCGTACGAGGAGCAGGGCCACGGCCGCCAGCGTTCCGGCCGCGGCCAGGAACACCGTGCGCCAGCCGAAGGCTCCGCCGAGCAGCCCGGCCGCCGTACGGGAGCACAGGATGCCGAGCAGGACGCCGGTGAGCAGGGTGGCCATCGCCCGGCCGCGCTGGTCCGCGGGCACGATGGAGGCCGCGTACGGGATGAGGATCTGGATCACGACCGCCCCGGCGCCCACGGCGAAGCCTCCGGCCTGCAGTACCCACAGTGCGGGGGCCGCTCCGGACAGGAGCATTCCGGCGCCGGCCGCGCCGAGCAGGATCGCGATCAGCCGGCGGCGCGCGACGATGTCGCCGAGCGGGACGATCAGCAGCAGGCCCAGGGTGTAGCCGGCCTGGGTGGCGGTCACCAGCGCGCCGACGGCGGAGGGGGAGGCGCCGTAGGAGTCCGCGATCCGGGGGAGCAGGGGCTGGCAGTAGTAGAGACAGGCGGCGATCAGGCCGCAGGCCGCCGCGAGGAGGGTGATCAGGCGGGGGTGCGGTGCGGAAGGGGCGGCGGTCTCGTCCGTCGGCAGCTGATTCGGGTCTGTTCTTCCGGTCGGGGCGGGAACGGTCATGACAGAGACGCTAGGCAGTGACCGGACCCCACCCAAGATCCAATACTGGCCGCCGTGAGTGACCCAATCCGCCGTGTCTCCTAGAAGACCGGTAGTGCCGTGAGTGAGTCACCGTCCACGATGAAGACCCGGTTGGCGTCGGCTGTCATCCAGTAATTTCTCGGGTTCTTGATGATGCGAAAGCTCCAGTTGGTCTTGTTCAACGTGGAGTTGGGATCCTTGGTGAAGCTGTTGCTGTCCGGTCCGTCGGCCACGTTGAGGACGGTGACCGCGCCTTCCGTCGCGTTGACGATGACCGACCAGAAGCCGTGGCCCTGGACCGTCAGCGGGCTGTACGGGTCACACATCTGATCGAGGTCGTAGAGCCAGCCGCTCTGCTTCCCGTCCTTGATGTCGAACCGGAGTGGTGCTCCGAGCGCGGCCACGAAGACGTACGGGCCGTGGAACGTGGAGGGCCCCCAGAACACCTTTGTGCCATCCGCCCGTCTCAGGTCAGGGCGCCACCGTTGCTTGCCGTCAGTGATGCCACGGGCCGTGAAGTACGGGCTGCCGCTCACGAACAGGGTTCCGCCCGATACGGCGATCCCCGGCCTGTCGTCGGCCTGGTCGCGGAGCATCCATACCGTGCGGCCGGTGCGTGTGTCGACGGCGAGGACGTCCCCCGCCTTCGTGGCGACGGCCAGGATGCCCTGGGCCACGACGCCCCGCGCTGCGCCCGTCGTGCCGAGGCCGGTTCGGGGCGCCGTGGTCCAGCGGATCTTCGCGTCGGAGCGGCTCACACTGCGCAGGCGGCCATCGCCTGTGACGACGTACACCGCTTCGGCATCGGCCGCGAGGATGTAGGAGGCCTCTGCCGGTGCCGTCCATTTAGGGGCACCGGTGGATGCGACGAACGTACACAGCGTGCCCTGACCGTCGACGGCGGCGATCAGCCGGTCGGAAAGTGAGACGAAACGGCGTATCGCCATTGCTTCGGGGGCGGACCAGCGCGGCTTCCCGTCGACGACGCTGTGTGCCGTGATGCCCCCCTTGGCGTCTCCGACTATCAGGACATCGCGCACGGGCAAAGGCGCGGGTGTGTCGGAACTGAGGGCGGACGGCCGGGTCCAGAGCGGGGCGGGCGTCTGCCCGAGGACGTAGTCCCCTCTGTCCGCCGACAGCAGCCGGGCCGTGGGGGTCCGCGCGGCATGCGGGACGTCGAAGAGGTCGCTGTGGTTCTTCCGCCAGAACCACCAGGTGGCGCCACCTGCACCGGCAAGGGCGACCGGGCCGCCGACCGCGAGGGCCGTCAGCAGGCGACGCCGAGGGATTCCGCCCGGCGCACTCGTGCCCGGAAGCGTGGTCAACTCGCGCAGTGCGCGTTCACGGCGCCGTACGTCTTCGGCCAGCGGCCCGGCACGCCACACCCGGTCGGCACCGCGCGGCGGGGCGAAAGCCTGCGCGATGGCATCGGGAGCGGGCCGGTATGCGGGGTCCTTGGCCAGGCACGGGTCGATGAGCTGCTGGAGGGCGGGCGGGACCCGGTCCATGCGCGGTGTGCCGTGAACGACCTCGTACTGGACGGCGGCGACGTGCGACCCCTCGTACGCCCGCTGACCGCTCGCCGCGTACACCAGCAGGGCGCCGAGAGAGAAGACGTCGGCGGCCGGGCCCACCCGCTGCCCGAGGGCCTGTTCCGGCGCCCCGTACCCCGGGGTGACCGGAACCTGGCCGGTGGTGGTGAGGGTGAGGCCGTGCTCGGGCCGGGCGATGCCGAAGTCGATGATGCGCGGGCCCGCCGAGGTGAGCACCACGTTGGCAGGCTTCAGATCGCGGTGCACCAGGCCGACGGCATGGATGTCCCGCAGCGCTCCCGCGAGCGCCGCCGCGAGGGCGCGGACGCCGTTCTCGTCGAGGGGGCCGTACGCGCCGACCGCCTCTTCGAGGGTCGGGCCGCTGAGGAACTCGGTCGCGATCCACGGGCGCCCGCCTTCGGTCTGTGCGTCCAGGACCCGGGCCACGCCCGGTCCGCTGACCGCCTGCGCCATCCGGGCCTCGCGCACGAAGCGCTGACCGAGCTGCGGGTCGTCCGCCAGATGCCGGTGCAGCACCTTCACGGCGGCCGTGCGACCGTCGCGGTCCTGGCCGACGTAGACCTTGCCCATGCCTCCCTCGCCGAGCACGCCGAGGATGCGGTAGGGCCCGAGCCGGAGCGGATCTCCGGTGTTCAGTGGCTTCATGTCCGGTGCTGCTCTTTCGTCGTGCTGTCTCAGAGGAGCGGATAGCCGGCGGTGTAGTTCTCGCCCAATGCGATGAGGCGCCGGGAGGCCGGGTGGGCGAAGTAGTGGGCTGCCGCGGCGGCCTTGAAGGGACGAGTCGTGCCACCGTCGGCCAGGTCGACGGCCGCCAGGCGCGACGACGCGTTGCGGTATACGTAGGCGAGGCCGACCACCGGCGGGGCGAGGAGGTCCGCGGCGGTCGCGTCGCCGCCCTTCTCCGTCCAGTGCGGTTCGCCGCTGCCGGCGTCGACCGCGACGACCCCACGGCCGGCCTCCACCGCGTACACCACCCCGTCCTTGACGGCGGGCGGGCTGTACGCGGCCCCGGCGGGACCCTTGTCGTAGTGCCAGGCGACCTTGCCGTCGTCCAGGCCGAGCGCGAGCAGCCCGCCGGCCGACGGATACACATGCCGGTCGTCGACTGCCAGCCGGGCCCGGCTGAACGTGGGCTGCGCACTGTCCAGCGTGCGGCTCCACAGCAGCCGCCCGATGCCGGTGTCGCGGACGACCAGCTGTGTCGCTCCGTCGGCCGCCTGCTGGACGAGGACGAGGCGGCCGCCCGACACCTGGGCGGACAGGAAGTGGAGCCGCTGGGAGCCTTCGGGCCGCGCGGGGAGCGGTACGTCCCATAGCTTCTTGCGGGCCCGGAGGTCGAACGCGAGAAGGTACCAGGTTTGGCCCTTGCGGAATGAGTCGCTGTCGGTCGGCTGGGAACCCCGGCCGGCGACCGCGTAGAGCTCCGCGTCCGTGGCGCAGAGCAGCTGGGTCCCGTAGAGCTCCCCGTTGAGGTCCTTGAGTTCGATGAGCGGTTCCCCCACGCTGCCATCGGCCGGATCGACCCGGCACACGGTCAGTGACGCGGCGTCCTCGTGGCCGCGGACGAGGGTGTGGATCAAGGTGCCGTCAGTGGCCGTACGATGCTGGAACGAGACCTCGGCATACTGCGGCCAGAGCGCCTTGCCACTGGTGGGGCTCAGACCCTTGAGTTCGGTCTGACCGACGATGAGAAGCCGGTCCAGCAACAGCGGTGCCGGTGGGACCAGAGGGTCGTGGTAGTCGGACGACGCCTGCCAAAGCAGGTCCCAGGTGGGTTCCCTCTGCGCAGGGCTGGTCGGCCCGGGCCGTGCGGGCGTGCCGGCGCCGCGGCCGCTGAGCCATGCCCAGGCGCCCGTTCCGGCTGCGGCGACACCGAAGGCCGTGCCGCCGCCGAGCATGAGCAGACGACGGCGGGACATCCGCTCCCGTTCGCCGACGGCTGCGGTCCGGGCCATGCCGTGCCCGGCCTGGGGCGGCAGGCGGCGGGGCTCGACCCGCCAGACGTCGGAGGCCCGTCGGGCGATGTCCACCAGGACAGGCTCCGGCAGGCAGTCCACGAACTCTCCTTCGTGGCCATCGAGGTAGGAACGCAACTGACCGGTGGTGGGCCGGTGCAGCGGATCCTTGGCGAAGCACGGCAGCAGCACGGAGAAGAGCCCGGCCGGAACTCCGGTCAGGTCCGGTTCGGCGTACCGCACCCGGTACAGCAGATCCGCGGCCTGCCCCATGCCGAACGGACCCCTGCCCGTCGCGGCGTGGACCAGCACTCCCGCCAGGGCGAACACATCACCCGCAGGCGAGTGTTCGCCGCCCGCCGCCTGCTCGGGCGACATGAAGGCGGGCGTGCCCGCCGCCGCCCCGACCCGGGTGAGGTGGTCGTCGCCGAGTGCCCGGGCGATACCGAAGTCGATGACCTTGGGGCCGTCGGCCGTCACGATGATGTTGGACGGCTTCAGGTCGCGGTGGACGACGTCCGAGTCGTGCAGTTGGGCCAGCGCGGCGCACAGCCGGGCACCCAGGGCCCGGACCGCTCGTTCCGGCAGCGGCCCGTTCAGCCGGACGGCGTCGTCCAAGGGCGGGCCGATCAGGTACTCCGTGGCCAGCCAGGGGGTTTCGTGGACGATGTCGGCGTCGAAGACCCGGGCGCCGTGCTCCCCGCCGATGACCCGGGCGGCATCCGTCTCCAGCCGGAACCGGGTCCGGAAGACGGGATCCGCGGCGATGCGGGCGTGCATGGTCTTCAGGGCGACGACGCGCCCCGTGTCCGAGCGGCCGAGATAGACGGTGCCCATGCCACCGCTGCCGAGGCGGGCGATCAGTTGGTGGGCGCCAAGGCTCTCGGGGTCGTCGTGAGCGAGAGGCGAGAACATCAGGGCCGCCCTACCTCCTGGGCACGCGCGAGCGGTCGGGCGACGAGGACAGCCGCCGACTGGCGGGCCAGGGCGGCGACGATCCGGGCCGGGAGGGGAAAAGGGGGGCCGTCGAGAACGGTCGGTATGGGTGTCGGAGACGGTGGGGCCGCCTGCGGCCAGGGCTGCGGTGCAGCCAGGCCGGACGCGAGGTCGGCAGCCGACGGCCGTCGGGCCGCGTCACGAGCCAGGCAGACCGTGATCTGCTCCCGAAGCGACTGCGGCAACTCCTCCCGCTCAGGGACGGTGTACCCGGTGCTGGCGTACGACAGCACAGCGCCGAGCGCGTAGACGTCACCGAGCGGGCGGGGCCTGCCGCCCTGGGCCTGCTCCGGGGCCAGGCAGCCGGGATCGAGTCCGGGTCTTCCCAGCCGCTGTTCACCGTCCGGCACCGCGGCGCGCACCGCACCGAAGCAGGTCAGCAGCGGTCCGTTCACGCCGAGCAGTACGGCTGCCGGGGACAGCCCCGCATGGGTCACACCCTGTGCGTGGGCCGTGGCCAGCGAGGAGGCGAGGGCCGCGCCCAGTGCGCGCACGACGGCCTCCGGCAGCGGACCTCCATGTGCGGCGAGAGCGGCGGGCAGCGGCAGTACGGGGGTGTACGGCGCCGCGTGCCAGGGCGGAACGGCAGCCCCGGCCACTTCCGCCACGGGCGCGAAGCCGGGCAGGGCCAACCGCCGGGCACCTTCGGCCTCTGCGGCCCAACGGGCGGGATCGGTCTCGGGGTGCGGAACATGGACCAGGACCGTGCGCCGGCCGTCCGCGCTGCGGGCGATGTACCGGCGATCGGGTGTCCGTTGCCGCTCGGACTCCTTGTCGACCTCGGCCAGAACTGCGTACGGCCCGATCCGTAGCGGGTCGTCCTGCCGCAGTTGCTCCATGTGTGTGTTTCCCCCGGTTGCCGGACACAGGCGAGGGATCTTATACGGCGAGGGACGGGTGGGACTGAGTACAGGTACTCAACTGCTCTGGTCACCGGGGCGGACGGAGCGCGGGTGATGCTCCGTTAGATTGAGAAGCCGACACGGATTTCTTACCTCGCGTGCAGGAAAGAACGATGAGAGTCGGCGGGAGCACCGGCGGCGGGGTGCGCGAGCATGGGGGAGGACCACCAGTATGTCCTGGGACGAGTGGGAGCAACTCAAGGCGGACGCGGCCGCGCGTGGCGGTTCCGCTCGGATGCAGTTGAATCATCTTGCCGACCCGGCGGGGGGCGGTTCTTCCGCCGTGAGTTCCGACCGGCTCAAGTCGGACAAGAAGGTCTGGGCGAAGGTCGGCGGGGACGTCAAGGGGCTGCAGGACGACATCCGCAAGGCGTTGGGGAAGCTTGACGACGGTCAGTCGGGGCTGGGGGGCGGGGCTGGGTGTGAGTCGGCCGCTGCGCAAAATGAGCTGTTCCACTCCTGGAAGAAGTATGTCGCTGATGTGAGCGGCCGCTGCGAGGGGCTGGGCGGTCTGCTGGAGCGTTCCGGGCGCGATCTGTCGATGTCCGATGCGGACGTCCGGGCCGAACTGGAGAAGATCAAGCTGAAGTACCAGGACACCGCGGCCGTCGGCGGCCAGGCGAAGGACAAGTGAGCGGCGACCATGGATCTTGCGACGCTCAAGGCTCTCAAGCCGTCCGAGTACCAGGAAGCCGCTGCCGGGTATCGGACCACGAGCAAGATGGCGAGCACGGCCAAGGACGCGATCGACAACCGAATTTCGGCGCAGATCCGCAACCAACTGGAAGGGGAGACGGCGAATGCCGCCCTGCGGGAGCTGAAGGAGCTGTCGAAGGACTTCCACTACACCCAGACCGAGTGCGCGCTGATCAGTACCGCGCTGGACGGCTTCGCCTTCGACATGGCTGCGGCCAAGCGGAAGCTGGAGGCGGCGATCGAGGACGCCAAGGCAGCGGGCTGCACGGTGGATGCGGACGGTTCGGTCTCCTTCCCGGCAGGCGGTAAGGAGGTCGACGGCAAGGTTCCGGAAGGCGGCACGGTCTCGGCGAGTCCCAGCCCTACGGATCCCACGGCGGCGGCGCTGGAGCGCCAGGCCGTCCACATGCATCCGAACCCGAACTTCGGCAAGGCCGTCGGGTTCGCCGACCGCATCGGTGACGCCCTGAAGGAAGCCACGGACGCGGACGCGAAGTGGGCTCCGAAGCTGCGTGCCCTGAAGGCTGACGACGACCTGGTGGTCTCCGACAAGGACTGGAGCGATGTCAAGGCGGACACGGACGCGGTGCGCGATGCGGGCAAGAGCTACCTCGATTCCCTGCCCCAGCCTCCCAAGCATGACAGCCCGAAGGACAACGCAGCCTGGTGGAACGGACTCACCGACGAGCAGCGGTCGGACTACCTGGCAGTCCACCCCGACTCGGTCGGCGCGATGGACGGGCTCCCTGCCACTGTGCGGGACCAGGCCAATCACACTGTGCTCGACGAGGCTCATGCGAAGGCTCAGCTGGGATATGACGCCTGGCTGAAGAATCACCCTGAGCCCAAGCGGTACGAGCCCTACTTCAACCCGATGACGGGCACAGAGGTGAAGGGGACGATGGTTGAGAGCCAGGAATGGAAGGACTGGGAGAAGGCCCGGCAGGAGGCCCGGGGTCCGCTCGGCGGGATGGAGGCGATCCAGAGGCGCTTCGACACCTACACCGACGAGAGCAAGCGCCCATACCTGCTCGGCTTCGACGACAAGAACAACGGCCGCGCCATCGTCTCCATCGGCAACCCCGACACCGCCGACAACGTGGTGACCTACGTTCCCGGCACCGGCACCACCCTAAGCGGCATCGACGGTGACATCCGTCGTGCCGAACTGCTCCAGGACCGGGCAAGCTTCACCGATCCCACCCACACAACCGCGTCGATCATGTGGCTCGGCTACGACGCTCCGCAGGGCCTTTTGAGCGACGCGACCGACGCCAAGTACGCCGACGCCGCCCGCGAGCCGCTGAGCAACTTCCTGACCGGGATCGGCACCGCCCACCACGGATCAGTGAACTCAACGCTCTTGGGCCACAGTTACGGCACGCTTGTGGCTGGCGAGACCATGCGGGACCACCCCCACCTGCCCGTGAACAACGCGATCTTGGTGGGCAGTCCCGGTGTGGGCGCGAACCACGCCAAGGATCTGCATATCGGTGCCGACCACGTCTGGGCGGCCACCGCCAAGAACGACCTGGTGAATCTGGCCCCGCCGCCGGCCGGGACGCTGGCACCCTTGAACCCGATGGCATACTGGCGCCTCTTCAATGATCACTCGATCATGTACGGGAATGACCCGACATCCGATGAATTCGGCGGCCGAACCTTCCATGTCGCCGACGGAAAGCTGCCGGGCACGGACGGCTTCATGCCCGCGCACTCGCAGTACTGGGAAGGCGACTCCCTGAACAACATGGCGAAGATCGTGACTGGAGGAACCCCATGAGGCCGTCCCGGACGATGGCGGTCATCGCCCTATTGACCGCGTCCGTCGCGGTGGCGGCGTGCGGATCGGGGCAGACGGGAAGCAGCGGCGGCAGCACACCATCGAAGCAGGTCACCATGGACGAGCAGCAGGCAACGAAGCGCGCTGAGGAAATCATCCACCAGGCCGTGGATGGCATGTCTCCCAAGCCGACCCTCAAGCGCACCGGGCTGAGTCCTCTCGGGGCCTGTGTCGCCGATGACCACAGCGCCGGCGAGCGTCAGCAGGTCGCCCTTTCGTACCAGCTGACCGGGGTGCCGGGCACCGAGGCGAAGAAGCTGGTGCGCCAGGCTCGGGACGCCTGGGTGAAGCTGGGCTACACGTTCCAGAGCTCGGACGCCGACTGGTCCGACCCCTTCCCCTCGGTGAGCATGCGCACCGTGCCCGACGACTTCTGGATGACCGCGATCACCGGTGTCGTCGACAAGGCCAAGGGGGAGGGGCTCGCCGCCATCAGCGTGACGTCCCCATGCTTCGCCGCGGACGGCTCCGGCACCGCCGACCCCGCCTCCTTCCGGCAGACCGCCACCGACGAGCAGGCCGAACACCGTGCCCGCGACCACTCCAGTCGGCTCTACGACGCGCTCCAGGTGCGGCACGGGGCGACGCAGGAGGGAGAAGGCCTCGCTACCTATCAGGACGGCGAGGAAACCTACGCTCACCACACCTGGTCGACCGAGCCGCTGCCAGAGGACGCCATGGTCCGGGCCCTGGCACGGGCGCAGGCCCACTTCGAGAGCCTGGGCTGGACGCTCCGGCAGGTCCCGACGGTCACCGGTGTCCCGGCACTCCTGGCCCGCAACGCAGAGGATGGGAGCGCGGCCCGGCTGGCCCCGTCGGTCGACGGCACGTTGCGTGTAGCCGTGACTACTCCGACGGCACCTCCCGGGTCTGTGTCGGTGTGACGGACGTCGAGGATGTGCATGGGGCCTGGCGATGAGACGTCTCTGGACAGACCGACCGGTACCAGGCGCCCCGTGGGGCACTTCACCGCCGGACGCTCCGCAGATCAACTGCTACCCGGGCCCGCACTACTCCGCCTCGTTCGCCCGCTCCGCCCTGTCGGTGTTCGCCGATCATGAGGCGAATCAGCGGGGCTGCACCGACGCGAAGGTGATGTCCGGCCGTGAGGCGCACCGCCTCCCCGTTTGACCTACGTCACCCCCGGGGTATTCTCTCCGGCTCGATTGGCGAAGCCCCCGCCGTGTATGGCAGACTGTCCGAGTTGCTCGGTCGAGTGTTGATGCTGCGCGCCTCCCGCCGGGGGGACCGGAAGCGAGTCCCACAGTACTCGTCGCCTTAACTGCCTTACGGCAGCGCTGGGGCGGACGTACGGGAATCTTCCGGGAAGTGCAGTGCGGCACCGGCCAGGCGCCCGGTGGACTTCACCCCCTGCAGGGATGTTCGAACAAGGGACATCTGTGTCAGCGAGAGTGCGACACGCCCGACCGCGTGGGTCGGACGAAGTCAATGGAACACCGGGTTCCAGAGCTGTAGAGAGACAGGACTACTGAGTAGCCATGGCGGGACAGAAGATCCGCATCCGGCTCAAGGCCTACGACCACGAGGTCATCGACTCCTCGGCGAAGAAGATCGTCGAGACGGTGACCCGCACTGGTGCGTCGGTCGCGGGCCCGGTGCCGCTGCCCACTGAGAAGAACGTGTACTGCGTCATCAAGTCGCCGCACAAGTACAAGGACTCGCGCGAGCACTTCGAGATGCGCACGCACAAGCGCCTGATCGACATTCTCGACCCGACCCCCAAGACCGTTGACTCTCTGATGCGACTCGACCTCCCGGCCGGTGTCGACATCGAGATCAAGCTCTGAGGCTGGTGGGCTGAGAATGGCTAAGCAGATCAAGGGCATCCTGGGCGAGAAGCTCGGCATGACGCAGGTGTGGGACGAGAACAACCGTGTTGTTCCGGTCACCGTCGTCAAGGCCGGCCCGAACGTCGTCACCCAGGTCCGTACGAACGACGTGGACGGCTACGAGTCCGTTCAGATCGCCTTCGGCGAGATCGACCCGCGCAAGGTGAACAAGCCCCTCAAGGGCCACTTCGCCAAGGCCGACGTCACCCCCCGTCGCCACCTCGTCGAGATCCGCACCGCGGACGCCTCCGAGTACACGCTGGGCCAGGAGATCACCGCTGAGGTGTTCGAGGCCGGCGTGAAGGTGGACGTGACCGGCAAGAGCAAGGGCAAGGGCTTCGCCGGTGTCATGAAGCGCCACAACTTCCGTGGCCTCGGCGCCGGACACGGCACCCAGCGCAAGCACCGCTCGCCCGGTTCCATCGGTGGCTGCGCCACCCCGGGCCGCGTGTTCAAGGGCCTCCGCATGGCGGGTCGCATGGGCAACGAGCGGGTCACCACCCAGAACCTGACCGTCCACGCCGTTGACGCGGAGAAGGGTCTGCTGCTCATCAAGGGCGCGGTTCCCGGTCCGAACGGCGGCCTCGTCCTGGTCCGCACCGCGGCCAAGGGGGCCTGAGGTAACCGATGAGCACTGTTGACATCCTTTCGCCGGCGGGCGAGAAGGCCGGTTCCGTCGAGCTCCCCGCGGAGATCTTCGACGCCAAGGTCAGCGTTCCGCTGATCCACCAGGTCGTCGTCGCGCAGCTGGCCGCGGCCCGTCAGGGCACGCACAAGACCAAGACCCGTGGCGAAGTCCGTGGTGGTGGCAAGAAGCCGTACCGCCAGAAGGGCACCGGTCGCGCCCGTCAGGGTTCGACCCGCGCGCCGCAGTTCGCCGGTGGTGGCGTCGTGCACGGTCCCGTGCCGCGCGACTACTCGCAGCGCACCCCGAAGAAGATGAAGGCCGCCGCCCTGCGCGGTGCCCTCACCGACCGGGCGCGTCACAACCGCATCCACGTCGTCGCCGGCGTGGTCGAGGGCGAGACCCCCAGCACCAAGGCCGCCAAGTCGCTGTTCGGCAAGATCTCGGAGCGCAAGAACCTGCTCCTGGTCGTCGACCGCGCCGACGAGGCCGCGTGGCTGTCCGCCCGCAACCTGCCCCAGGTCCACATCCTGGAGCCGGGCCAGCTGAACACGTACGACGTTCTCGTCTCGGACGACGTGGTCTTCACCCAGGCCGCTTTCGAGTCCTTCGTGTCTGGCCCCAAGGCCGCTGACACCGAAGGGAGCGAGGCCTGATGGCTACGCGTCACCCGAGCATTGCCTCGAAGGCCGCCAAGGCCGCCAAGGCCGCGCGCGTCGCCAAGGCGAAGCGCCACGCCACCGAGGGCAAGAACACCGTCGAGACCCCGCTGAGCAAGTCGTACACGGACCCCCGTGACGTCCTGCTGAAGCCGGTCGTCTCCGAGAAGAGCTACGCGCTCCTCGACGAGAACAAGTACACGTTCATCGTCGACCCGAACGCCAACAAGACCCAGATCAAGCAGGCCGTCCAGGCGGTCTTCTCGGTCAAGGTCACCGGGGTCAACACGATCAACCGCCAGGGCAAGCGCAAGCGCACGAAGACCGGTTTCGGTCAGCGTGCCGGCAGCAAGCGCGCGATCGTGACCCTCGCCGAGGGCGACCGTATCGACATCTTCGGCGGTCCGACCGCGTAAGCGGGTCGGATCGTCCGATATCGGACGAGGACTGAGAAATGGGAATCCGCAAGTACAAGCCGACTACGCCGGGCCGTCGTGGCGCCAGCGTCGCCGACTTCGTCGAGGTCACGCGGTCCACGCCGGAGAAGTCGCTGGTCCGTCCCCTGCACAGCAAGGGCGGCCGTAACAACGCCGGTCGTGTGACCGTTCGCCACCAGGGTGGCGGACACAAGCGCGCCTACCGCGTGATCGACTTCCGTCGTCACGACAAGGACGGCGTGCCGGCGAAGGTCGCGCACATCGAGTACGACCCCAACCGCACCGCGCGCATCGCGCTGCTGCACTACGCCGACGGCGAGAAGCGCTACATCCTCGCCCCGCGCAACCTGCAGCAGGGCGACACCGTGGAGAACGGTCCCGGGGCCGACATCAAGCCGGGCAACAACCTGGCCCTCCGCAACATCCCGGTCGGTACCACGATCCACGCGATCGAGCTCCGTCCCGGTGGCGGTGCCAAGTTCGCCCGCTCCGCCGGTGCCTCCGTGCAGCTGCTCGCGAAGGAGGGCGCCTACGCCCACCTGCGCATGCCGTCCGGCGAGATCCGTCTCGTCGACGTCCGCTGCCGCGCCACCGTCGGTGAGGTCGGCAACGCCGAGCAGAGCAACATCAACTGGGGTAAGGCCGGCCGTAAGCGGTGGCTGGGCGTCCGCCCGACCGTCCGTGGTGTCGTGATGAACCCGGTTGACCACCCGCACGGTGGTGGTGAGGGCCGGACCTCCGGTGGTCGCCACCCTGTGTCCCCGTGGGGCAAGAAGGAAGGCCGTACTCGTTCGCCCAAGAAGGCGTCGAACAAGTACATCGTCCGCCGCCGCAAGACGAACAAGAAGCGCTAAGGACGGGTTGAGATGCCTCGTAGCTTGAAGAAGGGGCCCTTCGTCGACGACCACCTGATCAAGAAGGTGGACACGCAGAACGAAGCCGGCACCAAGAACGTCATCAAGACCTGGTCCCGTCGCTCGATGATCGTCCCGGCCATGCTCGGCCACACGATCGCGGTGCACAACGGCAAGACCCACATCCCGGTGTTCGTCACCGAGTCGATGGTCGGCCACAAGCTCGGCGAGTTCTCGCCGACCCGCACCTTCCGGGGCCACGTCAAGGAAGACCGGAAGTCGAAGCGCCGCTAGTAGCGGATCGCATTCAGACACGTAAGTAACTGAAGGGACAACCATGGAAGCCAGGGCCCAGGCGCGGTACATCCGCGTCACGCCCATGAAGGCCCGCCGCGTGGTGGACCTCATCCGTGGCATGGACGCCACGGAGGCCCAGGCTGTTCTGCGATTCGCTCCGCAGGCAGCCTCCGTGCCGGTCGGCAAGGTGCTCGACAGCGCCATCGCCAACGCCGCGCACAACTACGACCACACCGACGCCGACAGCCTCTACATCTCCGAGGCGTACGTCGACGAGGGTCCGACCCTGAAGCGGTTCCGTCCGCGTGCCCAGGGCCGTGCCTACCGGATCCGCAAGCGGACCAGCCACATCACCGTGGTCGTCAGCAGCAAGGAAGGAACCCGGTAATGGGCCAGAAGGTTAACCCGCATGGGTTCCGGCTCGGTGTCACCACGGACTTCAAGTCCCGGTGGTACGCCGACAAGCTGTACAAGGACTACGTCAAGGAAGACGTCGCCATCCGTCGGATGATGACGTCCGGCATGGAGCGCGCCGGTATCTCGAAGGTGGAGATCGAGCGCACCCGTGACCGCGTGCGTGTGGACATCCACACCGCCCGTCCCGGCATCGTCATCGGCCGCCGTGGCGCCGAGGCCGACCGCATCCGCGGCGACCTTGAGAAGCTCACGGGCAAGCAGGTCCAGCTGAACATTCTTGAGGTCAAGAACCCCGAGACCGACGCTCAGCTGGTTGCTCAGGCCGTTGCCGAGCAGCTCTCCTCCCGCGTCTCCTTCCGCCGTGCCATGCGCAAGAGCATGCAGTCGGCGATGAAGGCCGGCGCCAAGGGCATCAAGATCCAGTGCGGTGGCCGCCTCGGCGGCGCCGAGATGTCCCGCTCGGAGTTCTACCGCGAGGGCCGTGTGCCCCTGCACACGCTCCGTGCGAACGTGGACTACGGCTTCTTCGAGGCCAAGACGACCTTCGGCCGCATCGGTGTGAAGGTCTGGATCTACAAGGGCGACGTCAAGAACATCGCCGAGGTCCGCGCCGAGAACGCTGCCGCCCGTGCGGGTAACCGCCCGGCGCGTGGCGGTGCCGACCGCCCGGCCCGTGGTGGCCGTGGTGGCGAGCGGCGCGGTCGCAAGCCGCAGCAGGCTGCCGGCGCCGAGGCCCCCAAGGCCGAGGCTCCCGCCGCTCCGGCTGAGAGCACCGGAACGGAGGCCTGACCGACATGCTGATCCCCCGTAGGGTCAAGCACCGCAAGCAGCACCACCCCAAGCGCGACGGCGCTGCCAAGGGTGGCACGACGGTTGCGTTCGGCGAGTACGGCATCCAGGCGCTCACCCCGGCGTACGTGACGAACCGTCAGATCGAGGCCGCTCGTATCGCCATGACGCGTCACATCAAGCGTGGTGGCAAGGTCTGGATCAACATCTACCCGGACCGTCCCCTCACCAAGAAGCCTGCCGAGACCCGCATGGGTTCCGGTAAGGGTTCTCCGGAGTGGTGGATCGCCAACGTCAAGCCCGGACGCGTGATGTTCGAGCTGTCGTACCCCAACGAGAAGATCGCCCGTGAGGCGCTGACCCGTGCGGCCCACAAGCTGCCGATGAAGTGCCGGATCGTCAAGCGCGAGGCAGGTGAAGCGTGATGTCGGCCGGTACCAAGGCGTCCGAGCTGCGCGAGCTGGGCAACGAGGAGCTTCTGGGCAAGCTCCGCGAGGCCAAGGAAGAGCTGTTCAACCTCCGCTTCCAGGCGGCCACGGGTCAGCTCGAAAACCACGGCCGTCTGAAGGCGGTCCGCAAGGACATCGCGCGGATCTACACCCTGATGCGCGAGCGTGAGCTGGGCATCGAAACGGTGGAGAACGCCTGATGAGCGAGAAGAACGTGACTGAGAACGCAGAGGCGCGCGGTTTCCGCAAGACCCGTGAGGGTCTCGTCGTCAGCGACAAGATGGACAAGACCGTCGTCGTCGCTGTCGAGGACCGCGTCAAGCACGCGCTGTACGGCAAGGTCATCCGCCGTACGAACAAGCTCAAGGCGCACGACGAGCAGAACGCCGCGGGTGTCGGCGACCGCGTCCTCCTCATGGAGACCCGGCCGCTGTCCGCGACGAAGCGCTGGCGCGTCGTCGAGATCCTCGAAAAGGCCAAGTAAGTCTCCTGCGGGGCAAACCCCGCAGGACAGTTCCGCCAGGCTCCGGGGGCCCGCTCGGGTGAGCGGCCCCCGGGGAACCGGCAGACAAACAGGAGATAGACGTGATCCAGCAGGAGTCGCGACTGCGTGTCGCCGACAACACTGGTGCGAAGGAGATCCTTTGCATCCGTGTGCTCGGTGGCTCCGGTCGCCGCTACGCGGGCATCGGTGACGTCATCGTCGCCACCGTCAAGGACGCGATCCCCGGTGGCAACGTGAAGAAGGGTGACGTCGTCAAGGCGGTCATCGTTCGCACCGTCAAGGAGCGCCGCCGTCCGGACGGCTCGTACATCCGCTTCGACGAGAACGCCGCCGTCATTCTGAAGAACGACGGCGACCCTCGCGGCACCCGCATCTTCGGCCCGGTCGGCCGTGAGCTGCGCGAGAAGAAGTTCATGAAGATCATCTCGCTCGCGCCGGAGGTGCTGTAAGCATGAAGATCAAGAAGGGCGACCTGGTCCAGGTCATCACCGGCAAGGACAAGGGCAAGCAGGGCAAGGTCATTGCCGCTTACCCGCGCGAGGAGCGTGTCCTGGTCGAGGGTGTCAACCGGGTCAAGAAGCACACCAAGGCCGGCCCGACCGCCAGCGGTTCCCAGGCCGGCGGCATCGTGACCACCGAGGCCCCGATCCACGTCTCCAACGTCCAGCTGGTCGTGGAGAAGGACGGCAAGAAGGTCGTCACGCGTGTCGGTTACCGCTTCGACGACGAGGGCAACAAGATCCGCGTTGCCAAGCGGACGGGTGAGGACATCTGATGGCTACCACCACCACTCCGCGTCTGAAGCAGAAGTACCGCGAGGAGATCGCGGGCAAGCTGCGTGACGAGTTCAAGTACGAGAACGTCATGCAGATCCCCGGCCTCGTCAAGATCGTGGTCAACATGGGTGTCGGCGACGCCGCCCGTGACTCGAAGCTGATCGAGGGCGCCATCCGCGACCTCACCACGATCACCGGTCAGAAGCCGGCCGTCACCAAGGCCCGCAAGTCCATCGCGCAGTTCAAGCTGCGTGAGGGCCAGCCGATCGGTGCCCACGTCACGCTCCGTGGCGACCGCATGTGGGAGTTCCTGGACCGCACCCTGTCGCTCGCGCTGCCGCGCATCCGCGACTTCCGCGGCCTGTCCCCCAAGCAGTTCGACGGCCGTGGCAACTACACCTTCGGTCTCACGGAGCAGGTCATGTTCCACGAGATCGACCAGGACAAGATCGACCGCACCCGGGGTATGGACATCACCGTGGTGACCACGGCGACCAACGACGCTGAGGGCCGTGCGCTCCTTCGTCACCTCGGCTTCCCCTTCAAGGAGGCGTGAGCGAGATGGCGAAGAAGGCTCTGATCGCTAAGGCTGCTCGCAAGCCCAAGTTCGGTGTGCGTGGCTACACCCGCTGCCAGCGCTGCGGCCGTCCGCACTCCGTGTACCGCAAGTTCGGCCTCTGCCGCGTGTGCCTCCGTGAGATGGCTCACCGTGGCGAGCTGCCGGGCGTGACCAAGAGCTCCTGGTAATCCCTGTAATAGGGGATTCCTGAAGCTCTCGGTAAGCATCTGGGTCGGCAGAGGCCCTTCTCCGCATGCCGTAGGCTTGCGGGGTTGGGCGTCTGCCGCGCCCGTACGACTTACTACGCCGTAGGTCCACCGCGCCGCACCCGTCCCGTCTCGGATCGGGGAGAGGGATGGCGCACCAGGAAACCCCGGCGAGAGAGGCCGAAGGCCAATTCATGACCATGACTGATCCGATCGCAGACATGCTTACGCGTCTGCGGAACGCGAACTCGGCATACCACGACTCCGTGACCATGCCGGCATCGAAGATCAAGTCGCACATCGCGGAGATCCTCCAGCAGGAGGGCTTCATCACGGGCTGGCGGATCGAGGACGCCGAGGTCGGCAAGAACCTCGTCCTGGAGCTGAAGTTCGGCCCCAACCGTGAGCGCTCCATCGCGGGCATCAAGCGGATCTCCAAGCCCGGTCTCCGGGTGTACGCGAAGTCCACCAACCTGCCGAAGGTGCTCGGCGGCCTCGGCGTGGCGATCATCTCCACGTCGCACGGGCTCCTCACCGACAAGCAGGCCGGCAAGAAGGGCGTGGGTGGGGAAGTCCTCGCCTACGTCTGGTAGCAGAAGGGAACGGAGGAAACAGCTATGTCGCGCATCGGCAAGCTCCCCATCGCGGTTCCCGCCGGCGTGGACGTCACCATCGACGGCCGTACGGTTTCGGTCAAGGGCCCCAAGGGCACGCTGACCCACACCGTCGTGGCACCGATCGACATCGCTAAGGGCGAGGACGGCACCCTGCTGGTGACCCGCCCGAACGACGAGCGTCAGAGCAAGGCCCTGCACGGCCTCTCCCGCACGCTGGTGGCGAACATGATCACCGGCGTGACCCAGGGTTACGTGAAGAAGCTCGAAATCAGCGGTGTCGGTTACCGAGTGACCGCCAAGGGTTCGAACCTGGAGTTCGCTCTGGGCTACAGCCACCCGATCGTCGTCGAGGCCCCCGAGGGCATCACCTTCAAGGTGGAGGCCCCCACCCGGTTCTCGGTCGAGGGCATCGACAAGCAGAAGGTCGGCGAGGTTGCGGCCAACATCCGCAAGCTGCGCAAGCCCGACCCGTACAAGGCCAAGGGTGTCAAGTACGAGGGCGAAGTCATCCGCCGCAAGGTCGGAAAGGCGGGTAAGTAAGCCATGGCATACGGGCAGAAGATCCTCAAGGGCGACGCCTACAAGCGCGCCGCGATCAAGCGCCGTCACATCCGGATCCGCAAGCGGATCGCCGGTACGGCGGAGCGTCCCCGTCTGGTCGTGACCCGCTCCAACCGCCACATCGTGGCGCAGGTGATCGACGACCTCAAGGGCCACACCCTGGCCTCCGCGTCCACCCTGGACGCGTCGGTCCGCGGTGGCGAGGGCGACAAGTCCGCGCAGGCCAAGCAGGTCGGCGCCCTGGTCGCCGAGCGTGCCAAGGCCGCCGGTGTCGAGGCTGTCGTGTTCGACCGTGGTGGCAACCAGTACGCCGGGCGCATCGCCGCCCTGGCGGACGCCGCCCGCGAAGCCGGGCTCAAGTTCTGAGCCTGCCGTAGCTAGCGGAAAAAGAGAGAGGTAATTCCAATGGCTGGACCCCAGCGCCGCGGTGGCGGTGCCGGTGGCGGCGAGCGGCGGGACCGGAAGGGCCGTGACGGCGGCGCTGCTGCCGCCGAGAAGACCGCGTACGTTGAGCGCGTCGTCGCGATCAACCGCGTCGCCAAGGTTGTGAAGGGTGGTCGTCGCTTCAGCTTCACCGCGCTGGTCGTGGTGGGCGACGGTGACGGCACCGTGGGTGTCGGTTACGGCAAGGCCAAGGAGGTGCCGGCCGCCATCGCCAAGGGCGTTGAGGAGGCCAAGAAGCACTTCTTCAAGGTCCCCCGTATCCAGGGCACCATCCCGCACCCGATCCAGGGTGAGAAGGCTGCCGGCGTCGTGCTGCTCAAGCCCGCGTCGCCCGGTACCGGTGTTATCGCCGGTGGTCCGGTGCGTGCCGTGCTGGAGTGCGCCGGTATCCACGACGTGCTGTCGAAGTCGCTCGGCTCCGACAACGCCATCAACATCGTGCACGCGACCGTGGAGGCCCTGAAGGGTCTGCAGCGTCCCGAGGAGATCGCGGCCCGCCGTGGTCTGCCCCTGGAGGACGTCGCTCCCGCGGCTCTGCTGCGTGCGCGTGCCGGGGCGGGTGCGTAATCATGGCGCAGCTCAAGATCACGCAGGTCAAGTCCTACATCGGCAGCAAGCAGAACCACCGTGACACTCTGCGGTCGCTTGGTCTCAAGGGGATCAACACCGTGGTCGTCAAGGAGGACCGCCCCGAGTTCCGCGGCATGGTGCACACCGTCCGCCACCTCGTGACGGTCGAGGAGGTCGACTGATCATGGCGGAGCAGAACCCGCTGAAGATCCACAACCTCCGTCCCGCCCCGGGCGCCAAGACCGCCAAGACCCGTGTGGGTCGTGGTGAGGCGTCGAAGGGTAAGACGGCCGGTCGTGGTACCAAGGGCACCAAGGCCCGCTACCAGGTTCCGGAGCGCTTCGAGGGTGGCCAGATGCCGCTGCACATGCGCCTCCCGAAGCTGAAGGGCTTCAAGAACCCGTTCAAGACCGAGTACCAGGTCGTGAACCTCGACAAGCTGGCCGCGCTGTACCCGGAGGGTGGCGAGGTCACCGTCGAGGGTCTCGTCGCCAAGGGTGCCGTTCGCAAGAACAGCCTCGTCAAGGTCCTCGGCCAGGGCGAGGTCTCCGTGGCGCTGCAGGTGACGGTCGACGCCGTCTCCGGCTCCGCCAAGGAGAAGATCACCGCCGCCGGCGGTACGGTCACCGAGCTGGTCTGAGTTCCTCAGGTCATTCGATGACATGAACGATCCCGACCGGGGATACTCCACAAAAGGGGTATCCCCGGTCGGTCGTTCCTAGGGGAGTGCTCTCGCCGGTAAGGTGGCCAGCACTGCCTACTTTCATTGGGTGCGTCTCATGGGGCACCCTGAGCGGCAGTTGACCGTTAGTAATTCGTCTGTATCCGTCGAACCTCAAGACCGTCACCCTTGACGCAGTTGCGCGGGGGTCGCAGGAGGCACCGTGCTCACCGCGTTCGCCCGGGCGTTCAGGACGCCCGACCTGCGCAAGAAGCTGCTCTTCACGCTGGCCATCATCGTGGTCTACCGCGTCGGTACCCACATCCCGATCCCCGGCGTCAACTACAAGGCCGTCCAGCAGTGTGTGAGCGAGGCGGGGGCCAATCAGGGCCTGTTCGGCCTCGTCAACATGTTCAGCGGCGGCGCGCTGCTCCAGATCACGGTCTTCGCGCTCGGCATCATGCCGTACATCACGGCCAGCATCATTCTTCAGCTGCTGACCGTGGTCATCCCGCGCCTGGAAGCCCTGAAGAAGGAGGGCCAGGCCGGCACGGCGAAGATCACGCAGTACACCCGGTACCTGACGGTGGCGCTCGCCATCCTGCAGGGCACCGGCCTGGTGGCCACCGCCCGCAGCGGCGCGCTCTTCAACGGCTGCTCGGTCGCGTCGAGCATCGTCCCCGACCAGGCGATCTTCACGACGATCACGATGGTGATCTGCATGACCGCCGGTACCTGTGTCGTGATGTGGCTCGGCGAGCTGATCACCGACCGCGGCATCGGCAACGGCATGTCGATCCTGATGTTCATCTCGATCGCCGCGACCTTCCCGTCCGCGCTGTGGGCGATCAAGAAGCAGGGCACCCTGGCCGGCGGCTGGATCGAGTTCGGCACGGTGATCCTGATCGGCCTGGTGATGGTCGCGCTCGTCGTCTTCGTCGAGCAGGCCCAGCGCCGCATCCCGGTGCAGTACGCGAAGCGCATGATCGGCCGTCGTTCCTACGGTGGTACGTCCACGTACATCCCGCTCAAGGTGAACCAGGCGGGTGTGATTCCCGTCATCTTCGCCTCCTCGCTGCTCTACATCCCGGCGCTCGTGGCGCAGTTCGCGGGGGGCAATTCGGGCTGGAAGTCGTGGATCCAGCAGAACCTCACCAAGGGTGACCACCCGATTTACATCACTCTGTACTTCTTGCTCATCGTTTTCTTCGCGTTCTTCTACGTCGCTATCTCCTTCAACCCCGAGGAAGTAGCCGACAACATGAAGAAGTATGGTGGCTTCATCCCGGGCATCCGGGCTGGCCGACCGACCGCTGAGTACCTCAGCTACGTGCTCAACCGGATCACCTGGCCGGGTTCGCTGTATCTGGGTCTGATCGCTCTCGTACCGACAATGGCGTTGGTGGGCTTCGGGGCAAGCCAGAACTTCCCGTTCGGTGGCACCAGCATCCTGATCATCGTGGGTGTCGGTCTTGAGACGGTGAAGCAGATCGAGAGCCAGCTCCAGCAGCGCAATTACGAAGGGTTCCTCCGCTGATGCGTATCGTCCTCGTCGGGCCGCCGGGTGCCGGTAAGGGAACGCAAGCCGTCCGTCTCGCCGAGAAGCTGTCCATCCCGCACATCTCCACCGGTGACCTCTTCCGGGCCAACATCAGCCAGGGAACGGAGCTGGGCAAGCTCGCGCAGTCCTACATGGACAAGGGCGAGCTGGTGCCGGACTCGGTCACCATCGGCATGGCCAAGGACCGCATGGAGCAGCCGGACGCCGTGAAGGGCTTCCTGCTGGACGGATTCCCGCGGAACGTGGAGCAGGCCGAGGCGCTCGACGAGCTCCTGCAGACCGAGGGCATCACGCTGGACGCCGTCCTGGACCTGGAGGTCTCAGAGGACGAGGTCGTCAAGCGGATCGCCGGCCGGCGCATCTGCCGCAACGACTCCTCGCACGTGTTCCACGTGACGTACAGCCCCCCGAAGAAGGAGGGCGTCTGCGACGTCTGCGGCGGTGAGCTGTACCAGCGCGACGACGACTCCGAGGACACCGTCCGCACGCGGCTGGAGATCTACCACACGAAGACCGAGCCGATCATCGACTACTACAAGGCGCAGGGCCTGGTCGTGACGATCTCCTCCCTGGGCCCCGTGGGCGAGATCACGCAGCGGGCCCTGGAGGCCCTGAAGCGCGAGAAGGCCGAGCAGTAGTCCTACGGCCCTTGTCCGGCCGCGGTGCCCCTCCCGGGTGCCGCGGCCGTACTGTTGTACAGGTAACCCCCAGTCGACGCGAGTGACGGAGAGCGCAGGCCCCCATGGTGCAGATCAAGACCCCCGAGCAGATCGCCAAGATGCGTGCGGCGGGCCTGGTCGTAGCCGCCATCCACGCGGCCACTCGGGAGGCCGCGGTGCCGGGCGCCTCCACCAAGGATCTGGACGAGGTCGCCCGTAAGGTCCTCGCCGAGCACGGCGCGAAGTCGAACTTCCTGGGCTACGGCGGCTTCCCCGCGACGATCTGCACCTCGGTCAACGACGTGGTCGTCCACGGCATCCCCTCCGACGACGTCGTCCTGAAGGATGGCGACATCATCTCCATCGACTGCGGCGCGATCGTCGACGGCTGGCACGGCGACGCGGCCTACACGGCCTTCGTGGGCTCCGGTCACGCTCCGGAGCTGATCGAGCTGTCCCGGGTGACGGAAGAGTCGATGTGGGCCGGCATCGCGGCCATGAAGCAGGGCAACCGCCTGGTCGACGTCTCCCGGGCGATCGAGACGTACATCCGCCGCCAGCCGAAGCCGGGCGGCGGCAAGTACGGGATCATCGAGGACTACGGCGGCCACGGCATCGGCACCGAGATGCACATGGACCCGCATCTGCTGAACTACGTCGACCGCCGCCGCGGCAAGGGTCCCAAGCTGGTCCCCGGCTTCTGCCTCGCGATCGAGCCGATGGTCTCCCTCGGCACCCCGCGCACGGAGGTCCTGTCGGACGACTGGACGGTCATCACGACGGACGGCACGTGGTCCTCCCACTGGGAGCACTCGGTCGCCCTGACGGAGGAAGGCCCGCTGGTGCTGACCGCTCCCGACGGAGGCAAGGCGAAGCTGGCGGAGCACGGCATCACGGCGGCACCGGACCCGCTGGCCTGACGGCGGCCCCTCCCGCGACAGCCGGTCGGAGGCCGGTGTCAGGGATGGGTCCCGCTCGGTTAATGATCTCCCCCGTAGGGCAGACTTCCTCGATTCGCCTTTCGGGGTGCGCCGACGTAGACTGACTCGTCGGCTCTCGTGCACCCGCATGTCCGCATGCTCGCGGGAGAGTCGATCAAGGTAGTCGATTCGAAGGGCGAAGCGTGGCCAAGAAGCAAGGTGCCATCGAGATCGAGGGCACTGTCGTCGAGTCTCTGCCGAACGCCATGTTCAAGGTCGAGCTCCAGAACGGCCACCAGGTCCTGGCACACATCAGCGGCAAGATGCGTATGCACTACATCCGCATCCTCCCTGACGACCGGGTCGTGGTGGAGCTGTCTCCGTACGACCTGACGCGTGGCCGGATCGTCTACCGCTACAAGTAGATCTTGCCCGCACTCCGCTCCGGCGGGGTGGTGGCACTGACCCGGAGAACCTCAATCCCATGAAGGTCAAGCCGAGCGTCAAGAAGATCTGCGACAAGTGCAGGGTGATCCGCCGTCACGGCCGGGTCATGGTCATCTGCGAGAACCCGCGCCACAAGCAGCGCCAGGGCTGACGCACGACCATCACCCTCTGCACCTCTATCGCAGAGATTCGCGCGACGCGAGCTGAATATGTTCATACGCAGAGCCCGAGCCACACGTCATGGCTCGACACCCCCGGTTCGGAGGCCGGGGACCCGGTTCGTACCTGATACGGCGACCGGGAACCGGTTCTGTGGAAGACCTCCGAAGATCACCAGGAGCCATTGAATGGCACGCGTTTCCGGTGTTGACATCCCGCGCGAAAAGCGCGTGGAGGTCGCCCTCACCTACGTGTTCGGCATCGGCCGGACCCTCTCGAAGGAGACGCTGGCTGCGACCGGCGTCGACCCGAACACCCGCGTTCGTGACCTGACCGAAGAGCAGCTGGTCGCGATCCGCGAGTACGTCGACAACAACATCAAGACCGAGGGTGACCTCCGTCGCGAGATCCAGGCCGACATCCGCCGCAAGGTCGAGATCGGCTGCTACCAGGGTCTCCGTCACCGTCGCGGTCTGCCCGTCCGCGGTCAGCGCACCAGCACCAACGCTCGCACCCGCAAGGGCCCGCGTCGCGCCATCGCCGGCAAGAAGAAGCCGGGCAAGAAGTAGTCCGCAGCGGACACCTGTCCACGGTCTTCGCTGTAGGACCGACCACCTCCCGTAGGAGTTAGTAGATGCCCCCCAAGGGACGTCAGGGCGCTGCCAAGAAGGTGCGCCGCAAGGAAAAGAAGAACGTCGCTCACGGCCACGCGCACATCAAGAGCACGTTCAACAACACGATCGTGTCGATCACGGACCCGTCCGGCAACGTGATCTCCTGGGCCTCCGCCGGCCACGTCGGCTTCAAGGGCTCCCGGAAGTCCACGCCGTTCGCCGCGCAGATGGCCGCCGAGTCGGCTGCCCGCCGCGCCCAGGAGCACGGCATGCGCAAGGTCGACGTGTTCGTGAAGGGTCCGGGTTCCGGTCGCGAGACCGCCATCCGTTCGCTTCAGGCGACCGGTCTTGAGGTCGGCTCCATCCAGGACGTCACCCCGACCCCGCACAACGGCTGCCGTCCGCCGAAGCGCCGCCGCGTCTGACGCACGGCCTTCGTCTGGCTCAGGGTCCGGGCGGTACGGCTCCGTAAGGGGCGTACCGCCCGTACCCTTGCAGTACTCGCACTTTTCACGGGTGCGGTTTCCGTCGGACGTCAAATAGCGGGCGTCCACGAAAGAAGGATCTGATCCACACATGCTGATCGCTCAGCGACCCTCGTTGACCGAAGAGGTCGTCGACGAGTTCCGCTCCCGGTTCGTGATCGAGCCGCTGGAGCCGGGCTTCGGCTACACCCTCGGCAACTCCCTGCGCCGCACGCTCCTCTCCTCGATCCCGGGTGCCGCCGTCACCTCGATCCGGATCGACGGTGTCCTGCACGAGTTCACCACCGTGCCGGGCGTCAAGGAGGACGTCACCGACCTGATCCTCAACATCAAGCAGCTGGTCGTCTCCTCGGAGCACGACGAGCCGGTCGTGATGTACCTGCGCAAGCAGGGCCCGGGTCTGGTCACCGCCGCCGACATCGCGCCCCCGGCCGGTGTCGAGGTGCACAACCCCGACCTCGTCCTCGCCGCGCTGAACGGCAAGGGCAAGCTGGAGATGGAGCTGACCGTCGAGCGCGGTCGCGGTTACGTCTCCGCCGTGCAGAACAAGCAGGTGGGCCAGGAGATCGGCCGTATCCCGGTCGACTCGATCTACTCGCCGGTTCTGAAGGTCACGTACAAGGTCGAGGCCACGCGTGTCGAGCAGCGCACCGACTTCGACAAGCTGATCGTCGACGTCGAGACCAAGCAGGCGATGCGTCCGCGTGACGCCATGGCCTCCGCGGGCAAGACGCTGGTCGAGCTGTTCGGTCTCGCCCGCGAGCTGAACATCGACGCCGAGGGCATCGACATGGGCCCGTCCCCCACGGACGCCGCCCTGGCCGCCGACCTCGCGCTGCCGATCGAGGAGCTGGAGCTCACGGTCCGCTCCTACAACTGCCTCAAGCGTGAGGGCATCCACTCCGTGGGTGAGCTCGTCGCCCGCTCCGAGGCCGACCTGCTGGACATCCGCAACTTCGGTGCGAAGTCCATCGACGAGGTCAAGGCGAAGCTGGCCGGCATGGGCCTGGCCCTCAAGGACAGCCCGCCCGGATTCGACCCCACGGCCGCTGCCGACGCCTTCGGCGCCGACGACGACGCGGACGCGGGTTTCGTGGAGACCGAGCAGTACTGACCGTACTGACCGGTCGTAGCCGGTGAGCATCCGCTCATCGGGTTCCTGACCCCGGTACCTGACACGGCCGGGGCAGACACACAGGAGAAGAACAATGCCGAAGCCCACCAAGGGTGCCCGTCTGGGCGGCAGCGCCGCGCACGAGAAGCTGCTCCTCGCGAACCTCGCGAAGGCGCTCTTCGAGCACGGCCGTATCACCACCACCGAGGCGAAGGCCCGCCGCCTGCGCCCGTACGCCGAGCGTCTGGTCACCAAGGCGAAGAAGGGCGACCTTCACAACCGCCGTCAGGTGCTCCAGGTCATCACGGACAAGAGCGTCGTCCACACGCTCTTCACCGAGATCGGCCCGCGGTACGAGAACCGTCCGGGTGGCTACACCCGCATCACCAAGATCGGTAACCGCCGTGGCGACAACGCGCCCATGGCTGTCATCGAGCTGGTCGAGGCGCTGACGGTGCAGCAGAAGGCCGTGGGTGAGGCCGAGGCCGCCACCAAGCGTGCGGTCAAGGAGGCCGAGGAGGCCAAGGTCGAGGAGACCAAGGTCGAGGACGCCGAGGCTCCCGCCGAGGAGCCGAAGGACGCCTAAGCGTTCTGCCGGGGACTGCCGGCCGGCGGCTGCGGCTCCGTCGTGGCTGGTCGCGCAGTTCCCCGCGCCCCTACAGGGCGTTGGCGGGTCCGTTCCTTTCCGAGGGGCGGGCCCGCTTTTCTGTACCTGAGAGGATCTCTGTGTGAGTGACGAAGTACAGCCCGGTTACGTCCGTGTCCGCCTCGACGTCTCCTACGACGGCACCGACTTCCACGGCTGGGCCAAGCAGGCCGGCGGCAAGCGGACCGTGCAGGGCGAGATCGAGGACGCCCTGCGTACGGTGACGCGGTCACGGGAGACGTACGAGCTGACCGTTGCCGGCCGGACCGATGCCGGGGTGCACGCGCGCGGCCAGGTGGCGCACGTGGACCTGCCCGAGGAGGTCTGGCGGGAGCACAACCAGAAGCTGCTCAAGCGGCTCGCCGGGCGGCTGCCGAGGGATGTGCGGGTCTGGGCCCTCAGGCCGGCGCCGAGCGGCTTCAACGCCCGTTTCTCCGCCGTCTGGCGCCGGTACGCCTACCGCGTCACCGACAACCCCGGCGGTGTCGACCCCATCCTGCGCAATCACGTCCTCTGGCACGACTGGCCGCTCGACGTCGACGCCATGAACGAGGCCGCGGGGGCGCTGCTCGGCGAGCACGACTTCGCCGCGTACTGCAAGAAGCGGGAAGGGGCCACGACGATCCGGACCCTTCAGGAGCTGAGCCTGGTCAAGGGCGAGGACGGCATCATCACGGCGACCGTGCGCGCCGACGCCTTCTGTCACAACATGGTGCGCTCGCTGATCGGCGCGCTGCTGTTCGTCGGGGACGGGCACCGCGGGCCGGAGTGGCCCGGGAAGGTGCTGGCCGCCGGGGTGCGGGACTCCGCCGTGCATGTCGTACGGCCGCACGGGCTGACCCTGGAGGAGGTCGGCTACCCCGCCGACGAGCTGCTGGCCGCGCGCAGCAAGGAGGCGCGGAACAAGCGCTCGCTTCCGTCGGCGGGGTGCTGCTGAGCGCTCCGCTGGACATGCCGTGTGCGGCCGTCGGTCGTCTGTGGCGCCGTCGTGGCTGGTCGCGCAGTTCCCCGCGCCCCTTCAGGGCTAGCCGTTCGTCGCCGCGGACGCCTGGGCCCTGCCGCGGCGGATGATCTGGTCGAAGGTGAACTGCTGCAGGTCGTTGCCGGTGCCGAAGACCTTGCTGTCCTTGTTGGTGACGTTCTTGCCGTCGGTGAAGCCGACGGTCGTGAAGTAGGCGTAGCGGCCGACGGAGTTCGCGGTGGTCAGGCAGACCGCGGCGTTGCAGAAGTCCTTGACGCCCTTGCCGGACAGGGAACGCACCATGGCGTTCTTGGCGGCCTGCCGCTTGACCTTCGTGGCCTGGTCCTGGGTGTCGAAGAGGGCGACGCCGATGGTGGCCGCGATGCCGCCGTTGGTGTAGGTCGCGCGGATCAGGCGGGTGCAGCTGTTCGCGGTGAGGATCTGCGGCAGCTTGCCGCCGGCGGCGGAGGCGCAGCTGGTGGTGTCGGCCGTGGCGCCCTTCTTGTACACGGTGGTCCCCACGGTCAGCTGGGTGCCGGGGAAGAGTGTGTCGGCGCTGATCGGGGCCTTGTCCTTCTTGGCCGTGGAGATGAAGTCCCTCGGGTCCAGCGGCGGCGGGGCGCTGGTGGGGGCGAAGGACGGGGTGGCCGAACCGCTCACGGAGGCGCTGGCCGGCAGGTTGGTGGGGTTGCCCGAGGCGTTGTTGCTGCCGTTCGCGGACACGACGGCCATGGCGACGGCGGTGCCGACGGCTATCGTGGCGATCGCGCCGCCGCCTATGAACAGCAGCTTGCGGCGCTTGTTCCGGGTCTCGGAGGCCTCCGCGAGCGCCGCCCAGTCCGGGGTCCCGTCATCGCCGCCGCTGTTCCAGGGCTGCTGGGAATTCGGTTTCCAGGGATCCCACTGAGACTGGGGTCCCCCCTGCCCGTAACTCATGGGGCGCATCTTAGACGGGGGCCGAGGGGTGCCGGAGCGCGTCCGGCGGCCATGCGGCGTTTGTCCGGCGACATGAGCGGGAAGGGCGTCGTTTTGACCCGTCCGGGGCCCTGCGGGTAACCTGCTTCTTCGTTGTGTATTGGCTTGCTCATTCTCACGGGACGGGCCCTTACACCGGTCCACCGGGCCGATGACCAGCGACCAGCACGCGGTTTGCGTCACCGCGGTGCGGTCAAGGCTGTCGTGATCGTTTCGGTGACCTGTTCAGGACCATTCACTCGAAGCGAAGGCTACGAACCGTGCGTACGTACAGCCCCAAGCCCGGCGATGTGACGCGCCAGTGGCACGTCATCGACGCTCAGGACGTTGTCCTGGGCCGTCTCGCCACCACTGCAGCGACCCTTCTCCGGGGCAAGCACAAGCCGATCTACGCGCCGCACGTCGACGCTGGTGACTTCGTCATCATCATCAACGCCGACAAGGTGCACCTGTCCGGCAACAAGCGGACCCAGAAGATGGCGTACCGCCACTCCGGTTACCCGGGTGGTCTGCGCTCCGTCCGCTACGACGAGCTGCTCGACAAGAACCCCGAGAAGGCCATCGAGAAGGCCGTCAAGGGCATGCTCCCCAAGAACACCCTGGGCCGTCAGATGCTCTCCAAGCTGAAGGTCTACTCGGGCGACCAGCACCCGCACGCTGCCCAGCAGCCGGTGCCGTTCGAGATCACCCAGGTCGCGCAGTAAGTCCGGCCACCCCCTAAGACTGAAGAGAATCTGAGGAGAATCGTGGCCGAGACCACTGCCGAGCAGCCGCTCGAAGAGCTTGACATCGACAGCTACACCACCGAGTCCGAGGTGCCGCTGGAGGGTGAGTACACCTCCGAGTCCCTCGCCTCGCGTTTCGGTGAGCCCCAGCCGGCCGCCGGCCTGGGCCGCCGTAAGAACGCCATCGCCCGCGTCCGGATCGTCCCGGGCACCGGCAAGTGGAAGATCAACGGTCGCACCCTTGAGGACTACTTCCCCAACAAGGTGCACCAGCAGGAAGTCAACGAGCCCTTCAAGGTGCTTGAGCTCGAAGGCCGTTACGACGTCATCGCCCGCATCGCCGGTGGCGGTGTCTCCGGTCAGGCCGGTGCGCTCCGTCTCGGTGTCGCCCGCGCGCTGAACGAGGCGGACGTGGACAACAACCGCGGCCCGCTGAAGAAGGCCGGCTTCCTGCGCCGCGACGACCGCGCGGTCGAGCGGAAGAAGGCCGGTCTGAAGAAGGCCCGCAAGGCCCCGCAGTACAGCAAGCGCTAATCGCCAGCTGCCCTGCTCGTACGTATACGGGTGCTACTGGCCCGCACGTACTCCGAACGCCCCGGCGGCACGCCACCTGTGCCGCCGGGGCGTTCGTTTATCCCAGTCATGGGCGTATAACGACACAAGATGCTGAGCCGCTCGGCGGCTTGTGTGATCGGAAGTTACCTCGGGAGGACAAGTGGGACGACTCTTCGGCACGGACGGCGTGCGCGGTGTCGCCAACGCGGATCTGACCGCCGAGATGGCGCTCGGCCTCTCGGTCGCCGCCGCGCATGTGCTGGCAGAGGCGGGCACTTTCGAGGGCCACAGGCCGACGGCCGTGGTCGGCCGGGACCCTCGCGCGTCCGGTGAGTTCCTGGAGGCGGCGGTGGTCGCGGGCCTCGCGAGCGCCGGTGTCGACGTGCTCAGCGTCGGCGTGCTCCCGACCCCCGCGGTGGCGTATCTGACCGGCGCGCTCGGCGCCGACCTGGGCGTGATGCTCTCCGCCAGCCACAACGCCATGCCGGACAACGGCATCAAGTTCTTCGCCCGCGGCGGCCACAAGCTCGCCGACGAGCTGGAGGACCGGATCGAGTCGGTGTACGAGTCTCACCGGCACGGAGAGCCCTGGGAGCGGCCGACGGGCGCGGGCGTGGGGCGTGTGCGGCCGTACGAGGAGGGCTTCGAGAAGTACGTCGGCCATCTGCTGTCCGTCCTTCCGAACCGGCTCGACGGGCTGAAGATCGTCCTGGACGAAGCGCACGGCGCGGCCTCGGGGGTCTCGCCGGAGGCGTTCTCCCGGGCGGGCGCCGAGGTCGTCACCATCGGTGCCGAGCCGGACGGGCTCAACATCAACGACGGCTGCGGCTCGACCCATCTGGAGCAGCTGAAGGCCGCGGTCGTGGAGCACGGCGCGGACTTCGGCATCGCGCACGACGGTGACGCCGACCGCTGCCTGGCCGTGGACCACACCGGCGAGGAGGTCGACGGCGACCAGATCCTGGCCGTGCTCGCGCTGGCGATGCGGGAGCGTTCCGCACTGCGCTCCGACACCGTCGTCGCGACCGTGATGTCCAACCTGGGCTTCAAGCTGGCCATGGAGAAGGCCGGGATCCGGCTCGTGCAGACGGCCGTCGGCGACCGGTATGTGCTGGAGGAGATGAAGCAGCACGGGTACGCCCTCGGCGGTGAGCAGTCCGGGCACGTGATCATCCTCGACCACGCGACGACCGGTGACGGCACGCTGACCGGGCTGCTGCTGGCCGCTCGGGTCGCGGAGACCGGGCGTTCGCTGCGGGAGCTCGCCTCGGTGATGGAGCGGCTGCCGCAGGTGCTGATCAATGTGCCCGACGTGGACAAGTCGCGGGTGCGGACGTCCCCGGATCTCGCCGCCGCCGTGACCGAGGCCGAGCGTGAACTCGGGGAGACCGGGCGGGTGTTGCTGCGGCCGTCGGGGACCGAGCCGCTGGTGCGGGTGATGGTCGAGGCCGCCGACATCGAGCAGGCCCGGTCCGTCGCCGGGCGGCTGGCCGATGCCGTGAAGTCGGCGCTGGGCTAGACCACGGCCGCCAACAGGGAGTAACAAAGGGTGCACATCTGGTCACGGATTGTTTGACTCGCTGTCGAGGGCCGCACGTCGCGGCACCTCGACGGGAGAGGAGAACAGCATGAGGACCAGGACCAGCACCCTGCGGCGCATGGCCGGTACGGCTGCGGTCGCGGGACTTGTCGTCACCGCGTCCGCGGCAGTACCGGCCGCCGCCGCCCAGCCGCCCGGTTCCACGGTCACCCGCTCCAGCGGCACCGTCGTGCTCAGCGCGCGCTTCGGCGTGCAGAACCAGGTCACGGCCAGTGTGTCCGGCACTCAGCTGATCATGGAGGATCTGTCGGGCATCGTGGCCGGACCGGGCTGTACGCAGCTGTCCGGCACCCGCGCCGCCTGCGGGTCCGCCAGTACGGTCGGTCAGCTGACCATATCGGTCGGGGACATGGACGACACCGTCACGAACAACACCAACATCCGCGCCGTCATCGACGCGGGTACGGGCAACGACATCATCCACGGCGGCGGCGGCAACGACACGATCAACGTGCACGACGGAGTCGGCGGCGACACGGTGACCTGTGACGGCGGCTTCGACGTGGTCTACGGCGACCCCGGTGACAACATCGCGAGCGACTGCGAGGTGCGGGGCGTCTTCTAGTCGCCCTCCGGCCTCGCTCGCAGGCCGCTCAGCCCGGCCGTACGCGCACGCTGCCTGGCCCACAGCCACTTCTGGGCCAGCAGCGTCAGCGTGCCCGCGAGGACGATGCCCAGCAGGTTCAGCAGGAGTTGGTCGATCGAGCCGACGGTCTGGCCGGTGTCCCCGTAGGCGAGGGCGACGGCCGCGTTGGCGGCGGCCGGGACCGTGGTGACCGAGATGGCCACGCCCACCAGGGCGCCCGACTTGGCCGAGGTCAGGGAGAGAGTGCCGGCGATGCCGGCGAGGACCGCCACGATGAACGAGAAGGCGTCCGGGGCGTACACGAACGCCGTGTTGGGCCGTTCGCCGTCCAACTGGGCCCGGTGGAACAGGTCGATGGCGTCCATGAACAGGCTGAAGCCGACCGTCACCGCCATCGCCACGGCGAAACCCACCAGCAGTGCGGTCAGGGAGCGCAGCGCGAGGCGGGGATGACGCTGCACCAGGGCCGTGGACAGGCCGGCCAGTGGGCCGAACTCCGGGCCGACCGCCATTGCGCCGACGATCAGGACGGCGTTGTCCAGCACCACGCCGCAGGCCGCGATCATCGTGGCCAGCGTGATGAAGGAGACGTAGGTGACCGACAGCGTCGACTCCTCGTGGGTCGCGTCGGCCAGGCCCTCCCACAGCACCGCGTCGGCGCCCTCGCCCGGCGCCTCCTCCTCGGCCTTGTCGGCCCGGCGGGACAGGGACAGATCGATGTTCTCCACCGCGATGGAGCCGGTCCTGTCCAGATCGAGGCGGCGCAGCGCGGTGAGGAGCTCGTCGCCGGCCTCGCGGGCCACGTCGCACAGCACCACGTCGCCGACGGGGTTGCGGGCGGTTCCCGGCAGGACGACGAGGTGGGCGGTGCCGACCGTGTTCTCGATCAGCCGCACCACCGTGTCCGTCAGGTCGGCCGGGGTGATCAGGCGCAGATGCAGCATGGCGCCTTATTCTCACAGGCCCGCCTACAGCTTGCGCAGTCGCAGCCGCTGCACCTTGTGGTCCGGGCCCTTGCGCACGACGAGGGTGGCGCGGCCGCGGGTGGGGGCGATGTTCTCGACCAGGTTGGGCTTGTTGATGGTCCGCCACAGCGTGCGGGCGTAGTCGAGGGCCTCCTCCTCGGAGACCTGGGTGTACTTGCGGAAGTACGAGTCGGGGTCCTGGAACGCCGTCTGGCGCAGCTTCTTGAAGCGGTTGAGGTACCAGCGCTCGATGTCCTCGGTGCTCGCGTCGACGTACACGCTGAAGTCGAAGTAGTCGGCGAGACCGACCCGGGTGCGGCCGTCCTTGCCGGGCAGGGCGGGCTGGAGGACGTTGAGGCCCTCGACGATGAGGATGTCGGGGCGGCGGACGGTGAGCCGCTGGTCGGGGACGATGTCGTAGATCAGGTGGGAGTAGACCGGGGCCGTCACCTCGTCCTTGCCGGCCTTGATGTCGGCGACGAAGCGGGTCAGGGCGCGGCGGTCGTAGGACTCGGGGAAACCCTTCCGCGACATCAGGCCGCGGGCCTCCAGCTCCCGGGTGGGCAGCAGGAAGCCGTCGGTGGTGACCAGCTCGACCCGCGGATGCTCCGGCCAGCGGGAGAGCAGGGCCTGCAGGAGGCGGGAGACGGTGGACTTGCCGCAGGCCACGGAGCCGGCGACGCCTATGACGAACGGGGTGCCGGACTGGGAGCCCTGCTCGCCGAGGAAGGTGTTCAGCGCGCCTCTGAGGCCGTCCGTGGCGCCGACGTAGAGATTGAGGAGCCGGGAGAGCGGGAGGTAGATGTCGCGCACCTCGTCCAGGTCGATGACATCACCCAGACCGCGCAGCCTCTCCACCTCCTCGGCGGTGAGCGGCAGCGGCGTCTTCTCGCGCAGCGCGCTCCACTCGGCGCGGGTGAGGTCGACGTAGGGAGTCGCCTCCGGCCGGTGCCGGTGGGCGCTCCTGTTCGAGGAGACCGGTGAGATCACAGTCCATTGTTAACGGAGTTTGAACGGGGCGGTGGGTGGGGTGCGTCACGTGGGTACGGCGCGCCCGCGCGCAAGGAGAGAGGCCCCGCCCCGCCCGGCCCGGAGCCGGTGCGGCTCGGGCCCGGCGGACCCCGGGAACATCCGGGAGCGCCGGCGCCGGTCTGTTCCAGCACCTGCCCGCGCGGCCCGGCGTCCGTCACCGGCCGTGGCGGGGGCGGGACGCACACGGCATCAGCCGTGGCGGGGCGGGACGCACGCGGCATCAGCCGTGGCGGGGCGGGACGCACGCGGCATCGGCCGTGCGTACGCCCCACTCGCACGCCCGCCGACCGGAAACGGCAGACCGGCCTTCGTACGGCGGTGGGAATTTCCGATATCGGGCAGCGACAAGCGTTTTCCGGCGCGGGACGGGTCGTAGGCTGCGGCGCATGTGCGGAATCGTGGGATACGTAGGGTCACAGTCAGCGCTCGACGTCGTGATGGCCGGGCTGAAGCGGCTGGAGTACCGGGGGTACGACTCGGCGGGCGTCGCCGTGCTCGCGGACGGCGGACTGGCCGCGGCGAAGAAGGCCGGGAAACTCGTCAACCTGGAGAAGGAACTGGTCGAGCGGCCGCTGCCGACGGGCTCGACCGGCATCGGCCACACCCGCTGGGCCACACACGGCGGGCCGACCGATGCCAACGCCCATCCGCATCTCGACAACGCGGGCCGGGTCGCCGTCGTCCACAACGGCATCATCGAGAACTTCGCGGTGCTGCGCGCCGAACTCGCCGAGCGCGGCCATGAGCTGAGCTCGGAGACGGACACCGAGGTGGTCGCCCATCTGCTCGCCGAGGAGTTCTCCTCCTGCGCGGACCTCGCGGAGGCCATGCGGCTGGTGTGCCGGCGGCTGGAGGGCGCGTTCACGCTGGTCGCGGTGCACGCCGACGAGCCCGACGTGGTCGTGGGCGCGCGCCGCAACTCGCCGCTCGTGGTCGGCGTCGGCGAGGGCGAGGCGTTCCTCGCCTCCGACGTCGCCGCGTTCATCGCCCACACGCGCTCCGCGATCGAGCTGGGCCAGGACCAGGTGGTGGAGCTGCGCCGCGACGGCGTCACGGTCACCGGCTTCGACGGCCGTCCGGGCGAGGTGCGTTCGTACCACGTCGACTGGGACGCGTCGGCCGCCGAGAAGGGCGGCTACGACTACTTCATGCTCAAGGAGATCGCCGAGCAGCCGAAGGCGGTCGCCGACACGCTGCTGGGCCGTATCGACCCGTCCGGCTCGCTCACCCTGGACGAGGTGCGGATCTCGCCCTCCGAGCTGCGCGAGATCGACAAGGTCGTCATCGTCGCCTGCGGCACGGCCTTCCACGCCGGCCTGATCGCCAAGTACGCCATCGAGCACTGGACGCGCATCCCGTGCGAGGTCGAGCTGGCCAGCGAGTTCCGCTACCGGGACCCGATCCTGGACAACCGCTCCCTGGTGATCGCCATCTCCCAGTCCGGCGAGACCATGGACACCCTGATGGCGCTCAGGCACGCCCGTGAGCAGGGCTCCAAGGTGCTGGCCATCTGCAACACCAACGGCTCGACGATCCCGCGCGAGTCGGACGCGGTGCTCTACACGCACGCCGGGCCGGAGGTCGCCGTCGCCTCCACCAAGGCCTTCCTGACTCAGCTGGTGGCCTGCTATCTGGTCGCGCTGTACCTGGGGCAGGTGCGGGGCACCAAGTGGGGCGACGAGATCCAGGCCGTGATCAAGGACCTGTCCCGCATCTCGGTCGAGGTCGAGCGGGTCCTGGAGACCATGGAGCCGGTACGCGCCCTGGCCCGGACGCTGGCGGAGAAGAACACGGTGCTGTTCCTGGGCCGGCACGTGGGCTACCC
This sequence comes from Streptomyces camelliae, assembly GCF_027625935.1. NCBI lineage: Bacteria > Bacillati > Actinomycetota > Actinomycetes > Kitasatosporales > Streptomycetaceae > Streptomyces > Streptomyces camelliae. The sequence goes on along the minus strand of NZ_CP115300.1, from coordinate 3,743,088 downwards.
GGTGGCGCTGGAAGGCGCGCTGAAGCTCAAGGAGCTGGCCTACATGCACGCCGAGGGCTTCGCGGCGGGCGAGCTGAAGCACGGCCCGATCGCGCTGATCGAGGAGGACGTGCCGGTGGTCGTCGTCGTCCCGTCGCCGCGCGGCCGCTCGGTCCTGCACGACAAGATCGTCTCCAACATCCAGGAGATCCGGGCGCGGGGTGCCCGCACGATCGTGATCGCGGAGGAGGGCGACGAGGCGGTCGTGCCCTACGCCGACCACCTGATCCGCATCCCGGCCACCCCGACCCTGCTCCAGCCGCTGGTCGCGACGGTCCCGCTCCAGGTCTTCGCCTGCGAGCTGGCCACCGCGCGGGGCAACGAGGTGGACCAGCCGCGGAACCTGGCGAAGTCGGTCACGGTGGAGTGAGCCTGAGGCTCAGTGGACGGACAGGCCGCCGTCCACGAAGAGGGACTGGCCGGTGACGTAGGCGGAGGCGCGGCTCGCGAGGAACACGGCCGCGCCTTCGAAGTCCTCGGCCAGACCGTTGCGGCCGGTCATCGTGCGCGCGGCCAGGGCGGCCACCTTCTCGGGGTCGGACGCGAGCCGCTCGTTCAGCGGGGTCATCACGAAGCCCGGCACCAGCGTGTTCACGGTGACGCCGTACGGCGACCAGGCCTCGGCCTGCGAACGGGCCAGCGACTCCAGCGCGCCCTTGGAGACGCCGTAGGCACCGCTCTGCACGAAGGCGCGGTGGGCCTGCTGCGAGGTGACGTGGATGATCCGGCCGAAGCCCCGCTCCGCCATGCCGGGCCCGAACCGCTGCCCCAGCAGGAAGGGCGCCTCCAGGTTCACGGCCAGGGTGGTGTCCCACACGTCCTCGCCCAACTCGCCCATCGGCGGCCTGAGGTTGATCCCGGCGGAGTTGACGAGGATGTCAGGCTCCCCGAAGACCCCGGCCGCCTCCTCGGCCACGGCCCGCACCCCGGCCCGGCTGCCGAGGTCACCGGCGACGTACGAGACCTGCGCACCCTGAGCGGTCAACTCGCTCACGGTGTCGGCCAGTTGCTCCTTGCCGCGGGCCACGACCACCACCCGGGCGCCGGCCCGCGCCAGCGCCCCGGCGACGGCCCGGCCGATACCGGAACTGCCGCCGGTCACCAGGGCGGTGCGGCCGTCGAGCGAGAACAGGTCGGAGAGATACGCCTGGGAAGTCATGGCCGGAGCGTAGACGGCGGGGCGGGGCGGTGTGGTCAGGTGCCGGGCGGGTGACGAGGCTGACCGTAGGCTGCCCGCCATGAGCATCATCGGAGTGGGGATCGACGTCGCCGAGATCGACCGGTTCCGGGCGTCGCTGGAGCGCACGCCGGGGCTGGCCGACCGGCTGTTCGTGACGGCGGAGCTGCTGCTGCCGAGCGGGGAACGGCGCGGGATCGCCTCGCTCGCGGCCCGGTTCGCAGCCAAGGAGGCGCTGGCGAAGGCACTGGGCGCGCCGCCCGGACTGCACTGGACGGACGCCGAGGTGTACGTCGAGGACAGCGGCCGGCCCCGGCTGCGCGTCCGCGGAACCGTGGCGGCACGGGCCGCAGAACTGGGCGTGCGGTCCTGGCACGTGTCCCTGAGCCATGACGCCGGGATCGCTTCGGCGGTGGTGGTCGCGGAGGGGTGAGCGCGCCGGGGGCCGGCCGGTTCGGGGGCTGACCGGTCGGTTGGGTGGGCTGGTCCCGGGGGCGGATGGTCGGGTGTGGGGGGCGGTGGGGTGTGGCTGGTCCCGGGTTCGGCCGGGGCGGTGTGACCGGTCGGGTGTGGCGTGTGCGGGTTCCGGGGCAGACTCGGTGCCATGCGTACTGCGTACAGCGTGGAGACGGTAAGGGCGGCCGAACGGGCCCTCATGGCACGGCTGCCGGAGGGCGCGCTGATGCAGCGGGCCGCCGCGGGGCTCGCCGCGGCCTGCGCGGAGCTGATCGGGCGGGTGTACGGCAGCCGGGTGGTGCTGCTCGTCGGCAGCGGGGACAACGGCGGGGACGCCCTGTACGCGGGGGCGCGGCTGGCCCGGCGCGGGGCCGGGGTGACGGCCGTTCTGCTCGCGCCCGAGCGGGCGCACTCCGGGGGACTGGCGGCGCTGCGGCGAGCGGGGGGTGTGGTCGCCTCCGGCGCTGCCGAGGGACTGATCGAGCGGGCCGACCTCGTCGTGGACGGGATCGTCGGGATCGGCGGGAAGGGCGGGCTGCGCCCCGAGGCGGCCGCGCTGGCCGAGGTGGCCGAGCGGTCCCGGGCCGCCGTGGTGGCCGTGGACCTGCCCAGCGGGGTCGAGGCCGGCAGCGGGGAGGTGCGGGGGGCCGCCGTCCGGGCCGACCTGACCGTCACCTTCGGCGCGTACAAGCCCGGCCTGCTGATCGATCCGGCGCGGGAGTACGCCGGGGTCGTACGGCTCGTCGACATCGGGCTGGAGCTGCCCCGCGAGGGCGAGCTGACGGCCCTGCAGCACGCCGACGTGGCGCGGCTGCTGCCGGTGCCGGGCGCGGAGAGCGACAAGTACCGGCGGGGCGTCGTCGGGATCGCGGCCGGGTCCGCGCGCTATCCGGGCGCCGCGGTGCTCGCCGTCTCCGGGGCGCTGCGGGGCGGGGCCGGGGCCGTACGGTACGTCGGTCCCGCCGGGGACGCGGTCATCGCGCGCTTCCCGGAGACGCTCGTGTCCGACCGGGGTCCGGCCGAGGCGGGGCGCGTGCAGGCCTGGGTGACCGGGCCCGGGGCCGGGGAGGACGCGGTGACCGTGGCCGAGGTGCTGGGCACGGACGTGCCGGTGCTGCTCGATGCGGACGGGCTGCGGCTGGCCGAGCGGGACGCGGTGCGGGGGCGTACGGCGCCCACGCTGATGACCCCTCACGCCGGGGAGGCGGCCGCACTGCTGGGCGTACGGCGGGAGGAGGTCGAGGGGGCCCGGCTGGCCGCGGCGCGGGAGCTGGCGGCGGTGTACCGGGCGACCGTGCTGCTGAAGGGGTCCACCACGCTGGTCGCCGATGTCGCGGGCGGGGCGACGCGGGTGAACGCCACGGGGACGTCCTGGCTGGCCACGGCGGGCAGCGGGGACGTGCTGTCCGGGCTCGCCGGGTCGCTGCTGGCGGCGGGTCTGTCCGCGCTGGACGCCGGGAGCGTGGCCGCGTATCTGCACGGCCTGGCCGGGAGGTTCGCGGCGGAGGGGGCGCCGGCGGGGGCGCATGACATCTCCGACCGGATTCCGCAGGCGTGGCGAGACGTACGGTACTGAGCACCCCGGCTCGCCATCACCCGACTCGGTCGGCTGAAAACCCCCGCCAGCCGAACGGGGTGTACCCGGCTCCACCCCCCGGGTGACCCGCCCGCGCGGCGTCACCGATCCGGTGGGGCCGCGCGTTTGGCTGATCGCATGATCAGCAGACGAATCGCGTCCCGGGGTGCCGCCGTACTGCTCGCCACCGCGACCGCCCTGCCGGCGGCCGGGACCGCGGCGGCGGCCGTACCGCCCGCGCGGCCGGCCGCCCTCACCCCAGCGTCACCGGCCTTCCCCGCCTCCGCCGTCTCCGCCGCCGGCCCCGTGTCCCCCGCGCCCGGCGGCGAGGCGGGGCTCGTCCCCGGTGTGGCCCCCGCCGGGCAGCAGTGGCAGATCGACACGCCCGACCAGGTGCTGCCGCCGAAGATGTATGCGCCGGCCCCCCGCGAGGACCGCATCGAGCCCCGCCAGGCGCCGGCGGGGGCGTACGACCTCGTCGAGTACGTGCCGCTCTCCGACGCCGTCGCCAAGGTGAGCTGCAGCAAGCAGACCGGGCCGTACCAGCGGCAGGTGGAGCGCTGGCTGGGGCTGAAGGTGGACGGACGGCAGTCCGCCGCCGACTGCAAGGCCATCCGCACCTTCCAGGTCGCGTACAAGATCAAGCCCGCGATCGGCTTCGCCGGGCCCGTCACCTGGTCGACGATGATGCTCGTCTCGGCCCGCACGAACCCGAACGCGGCCAAGAAGTGCCCCGTGCGGTCGTACAAGGTCGCCTGTGTCGATCTGGACCGGCAGCTCACGTGGGTGCAGCAGGGTTCCAAGGTGGTGTTCGGGCCGGTGCCGATGCGCAGCGGGCGGGCCGGGCACGTCACCCGCAAGGGCTGGCACACCATCTACTGGCGGCACAAGAACCACGTGTCGACCCTGTACAACCAGCCCATGCCGTATGCCCAGTTCTTCGACGGTGGCGAGGCCTTCCACGCCGTCTACGGCAGCATCTACACCACCGTCGGCTCCTGGGGCTGCGTCAATCTGAGGCTCGGCGACGCGAGCACGCTGTGGAACGTGCTGAAGAAGGGCGACCACGTCTATGTATGGGGGCGACGGCCGGGTACCTGAGACTGTGACCGGGGCCCGCTGGGCCCTCTGAGACACTGGGGGCGCGATGAGTGAGACAGCAGCTGTGCCGACCGCCCCCCTGCGTGCCCGTGCCGAGATCGATCTGGGTGCCCTGCGCGCCAATGTGCGGACCCTGCGTGCCCGGGCGAAGGACGCGGTCGTGATGGCCGTCGTCAAGTCCGACGGGTACGGCCACGGGGCGGTGCCGTGCGCCCGCGCGGCCGTCGAAGCAGGGGCCGGCTGGCTCGGCACGGCCACCCCGGAGGAGGCCCTCGCGCTGCGCGCCGCCGGCCTGGACACGCCCGTCCTGTGCTGGCTGTGGGTGCCGGGCGGCCCCTGGCGGCAGGCGATCGAGGCCGGCATCGACGTGTCGCTGAGCGGGATGTGGGCGCTGCGCGAGGCCGTCGCCGCCGCGCGTGAGGCCGGGCGCCCCGCGCGCGTGCAGCTCAAGGCCGACACCGGCCTCGGGCGCAACGGCTGCCAGCCGGGCGACGACTGGGCCGAACTGGTCGGCGCGGCCCTGCGCGCCGAGGCCGAGGGACTGGTGAAGGTCACCGGGCTGTGGTCGCACTTCGCCTGCGCCGACGAGCCCGGCCATCCGTCCATCGCCGCCCAGCTCGACCGCTTCCGGGAGATGCTGGCGTACGCCGAGGGCCAGGGCGTGCGGCCCGAGGTGCGGCACATCGCCAACTCGCCCGCCACGCTCACCCTTCCCGAGACGCACTTCGACCTCGTGCGCACGGGCATCGCCCTGTACGGCATCTCGCCCAGCCCCGAACTGGGCACGCCGGCCGACTTCGGGCTGCGCCCGGTGATGACACTCAGCTCCTCGCTCGCCCTGGTCAAGCACGTCCCGGGCGGGCACGGCGTCAGCTACGGCCACCACTACGTCACGCCCGGCGAGACCACCCTCGGCCTGGTCCCGGTCGGCTACGCGGACGGCATCCCGCGGCACGCCTCCGGCACCGGCCCGGTGCTGGTCGACGGCAAGTGGCGCACGGTCGCCGGGCGGGTCGCCATGGACCAGTTCGTGGTGGACCTCGGCGGCGACGAGCCGCCGGTGGGCAGCGAGGCCGTGCTGTTCGGGCCCGGCGACCGAGGCGAGCCCACGGCCGAGGACTGGGCGCAGGCCTGTGGCACGATCGCGTACGAGATCGTCACCCGCATCGGAACCCGGGTTCCCCGCGTCTATGTGAACGCGGTCGTGTGAACGGCGTGCCGTGAACGGGGAAGGACTCGGATGACCCGTTCGGAAGACGCGACCCGGGTCATGTGTAACACCGGTCATACCTGTTACGGCGGCGACAGCGGCACCATCGGTCCCGACCACCCGGCGAACTGCGGTACGTGAAGAGGAGCGGTACGTGAGCGAGAGCAGCGCGGAGGCCGTGGCGGGCGTCGTCGCCTCGGCGGCCGCCGCCGCCTCCGCGGAAGCGGCCGGCGGCTGGCGCCGGGCGACCGGCATCGCCGGCGCCGCGATAGGCGTCCTCGCCGCCGGCGCGGCCGCGGGAGTGGCCGTCGAGCGGATGACGGTGGGCCGCGGGATGCGCCGCAAGGCCCGGCTGGCCCTGGACTCCGCGGGCCCCTACGGCACCCTGCGCGGGACCCCGGGCAAGGCGCAGGCCGACGACGGCACCGAGCTGTACTACGAGGTCGACGAGGTCGAGCCGGATCCGGGCCCCCATGTCTCGCCACGCCGGCGCCGGCTCTTCGGCCGCAAGGCGCCCGCCCCGGTCACCGTCGTCTTCAGCCACGGCTACTGCCTCAACCAGGACTCCTGGCACTTCCAGCGCGCGGCCCTGCGCGGGGTCGTCCGCACCGTGCACTGGGACCAGCGCAGCCACGGGCGCTCCGGGCGGGGCGTGGCCCAGACCCGGGACCGGGTGCCGCTCACCATCGACCAGCTCGGCCGGGATCTGAAGGCCGTGCTCGACGCCGCCGTGCCCGAGGGGCCGATCGTGCTGGTCGGGCACTCGATGGGCGGGATGACCGTGATGGCCCTCGCCGCCCAGTACCCCGAGCTGATCCGGGACCGGGTCGTCGCCACCGCCTTCGTGGGTACGTCGTCCGGGCGGCTCGGCGAGGTCAACTTCGGGCTTCCCGTCGCCGGCGTCAACGCGGTGCGCCGGATCCTGCCGGGCGTGCTGAAGGCGCTGGGGCAGCAGGCGGAGCTGGTGGAGAAGGGCCGCCGGGCCACCGCCGATCTGTTCGCCGGGATCATCAAGCGCTACTCGTTCGCCGGGCGGGACGTCGACCCGGCCGTCGAGCGGTTCGCCGAGCGGATGATCGAGTCGACGCCGATCGACGTGGTCGCCGAGTTCTACCCGGCCTTCACCGACCACGACAAGACCGATGCCCTCGCCTCCTTCCTGGAGATGCCGGTGCTGGTGCTGGCCGGGGTGCGGGATCTGGTCACGCCCAGCGAGCACAGCGAGGTCATCGGTGATCTGCTCCCGGACGCGGAGCTGGTGCTCGTGCCGGACGCCGGGCATCTGGTGATGCTGGAACACCCGGAAGTGGTCACCGACCGCCTCGCCGATCTGCTCACCCGTGCGGGTGCGGTGCCGGCAGGAGCTACGGTTATGGGCTATGGAAGCAGCAGTACCGCAGGGCCCCGCTGAGACCCGGCTGACGATCACCTCGCCCGAGCAGATGCGGGAGCTGGGCCGCCGCCTGGCGAAGCTGCTGCGCGCGGGCGACCTGGTGATGCTCAGCGGGGAGCTGGGCGCGGGCAAGACCACGCTGACCCGCGGGCTCGGTGAGGGTCTCGGTGTGCGCGGCGCGGTCACCTCGCCGACCTTCGTGATCGCCCGGGTCCACCCCTCCCTCGGCGACGGCCCGCCCCTGGTCCACGTCGACGCCTACCGGCTCGGCGGCGGCCTGGACGAGATGGAGGACCTGGACCTCGACGTCTCGCTGCCCGACTCGGTGATCGTCGTGGAGTGGGGCGAGGGCAAGGTCGAGGAGCTGACCGAGGACCGGCTCCAGGTCGTCATCCACCGTGCCGTCGGCGACACCACGGACGAGGTACGCCACGTGACGCTGACCGGGCTGGGGGAGCGCTGGACCGAGGCGGAGCTGGAGACGCTGACCGCCTGAACCTCGGGTTCCGACAGGCCGTCGGCAAGATATTGCGCAGGACGTCCCGGGCGTGGTCCCATGGTATCCAGCTAGTGGTTAGGCATACCTAACTGCGCCCGCCCCCGCACCTCAGGAGGCGTCCATGTCCGCGACCACTCCCACCCGGGTCTCCATGCACGCCCTGCTGGCATCGTGCGCGGCTGCGGACGCGATCTCCAGACCACCGAGGGATCTCGAATGCCCCGAAGGGGCGACGAAAGGGGCGCGAGGCAGCGCTGAACATGCGGCTGCCGCCGTGTGCGCGCGCCCGGCCACAACGGACCCGCAGCCGCCGGACGACCCCGCGCGGCACCCCGTGGAGCGCAAAGCCGCCTAGCGGATCACGACCACCCGCACGCCTCTCGTCGCGAAGTTCCACATGGCGAGCCCGTCGTCCCGTTTCTCCCGGATCCCCCCGGTCCGCAGCTTGGGATCGGCCGAAGCCTGCGCGGCGATCGCCGCGCTGAACCCGATCGCCAGCCCGTCAACGGCGGTGAACCGCACGACATGCTCGATCGGCGTGCCGTCCGTGCCGGTGGTCGCGTTGGAGCGGGAGGTGACCCAGTACGAGCCGGGCGGCGGGTCGAGAGTGCCCGGCTCGACCTTGAAGGTGCGCTCCACCTCGCCCGTCTGGCCGACCAGCCAGACCCGGTCGTCGTCCAGCGAGTACACGACCCGTTCACCCGTGCCGGAGCCGCTCGGCAGGGCCGTGGGGTGACGGCGGTCCCGGGGTGCCTTGCTCGCGGTGGCCGAGGGGGACGCGCTCGGGCCGGGCCGGCCGCTCGGGCCCGCCGGTTCGGTGCCCCGGGCCTGGTAGGTGAGGAAGCCGACGGCGCCGACGGCCGCCGCGGTCAGGCCGGCCACGATCACCGAGCTGGTCCCTGCCACGTGCGCCACCTCTGATTCGCGAATTTGCGCCATATGTCGTACTTCGTACTACAGACCGTAGCAGCCGGTGACCGTACGCCCCGGACGGCGCTGCCCGGGGGTTGGGGCCTGTGTCGGAAATCCCTCCCCCAGCCTTCGGCCGGGAGGTGCCCCCAGCCGCGCGACGCCCGGCACGCACGCTCGCGGCGTTGCCGAACCGCCCACGTGGCTCCGCCACGAAGGCGCTCCGGCGCCTTGCGATCGCACGCACCGACGGCGACATCGGCCGCTGCGCGGCGGGCGCGCGGCCCGCCCTTCGGGCGGACGCCGGGATTTCCGACACAGGCCCCATCGCGCCGTAGGCTGTTCGCGTGCTCTTGCTCGCTCTGGATACCGCAACACCCGCCGTCACCGTCGCGCTGCACGACGGCACGGACGTCATCGCCTCGTCGAGCCAGGTGGACGCGCGCCGGCACGGAGAGCTGCTGCTGCCGGCCGTCGACCGGGTTCTCGCCGAGGCCGGGTTCACGCTGGACGCCGTCACCGGGATCGTGGTCGGCATCGGGCCCGGCCCGTACACCGGTCTGCGCGTCGGCCTGATGACCGCCGACACCTTCGGCCTGGCGCTCGGCGTCCCGGTGCACGGCGTGTGCACGCTGGACGGCCTCGCCTACGCCGCCGACATCGAGAAGGGCCCCTTCGTCGTGGCGACCGACGCCCGGCGCAAGGAGGTCTACTGGGCGACGTACGCCGACTCCCGCACCCGGCTCACCGGCCCGGCCGTGGACCGGCCGGCCGACATCGCCGAGCGGGTCGCGGGCCTGCCCGCGGTCGGTGCGGGCGCGCTGCTCTACCCGGACACGTTCCCGAGCGCCCATGAGCCCGAGCACGTCTCCGCCGCCGCCCTCGCCTCGCTGGCCGCGGAGAAGCTGGCGGCCGGTGAGGAGCTGGCGGAACCGCGGCCGCTGTATCTGCGCCGGCCGGACGCCCAGGTCCCCAAGAACTACAAGGTGGTCACCCCGAAGTGACCGTGCGACTGCGCGAGATGCGCTGGTGGGACATCGACCAGGTCCTGGAGCTGGAGAAGGACCTGTTCCCCGAGGACGCCTGGTCCCGGGGCATGTTCTGGTCCGAGCTGGCCCATGCCCGGGGCGCCGAGGCGAACCGCCGCTATCTGGTCGCGGAGGAGGAGGGTCGGATCGTCGGGTACGCGGGTCTCGCCTCCTCCGGCGACCAGGGCGACGTGCAGACCATCGCCGTCGCCCGCACCCACCAGGGCACCGGGCTCGGCGGGCGGCTGCTGACCGAGCTGCTGCGGGTGGCGACCGCGTTCGAGTGTCATGAGGTGCTGCTGGAGTGCCGGGTGGACAACATCGCCGCCCAGAAGCTCTACGAGCGCTTCGGCTTCGAGCCCATCGGCTTCCGGCGCGGCTACTACCAGCCGGGCAACGTGGACGCCCTGGTGATGCGCCTGACCACCGACCGGACAACCGAAGACCGGACAACCGAAGACCGGACAACCGAAGACCGGACAACCGAAGACCGGACGAACGAAGAGAAGGACCATGGCTGACGAACCCCTCGTCCTCGGCATCGAGACGTCCTGTGACGAGACCGGCGTCGGCATCGTCCGCGGCACCACCCTGCTGGCGGACGCCGTCGCCTCCAGCGTCGACGAGCACGCCCGCTTCGGCGGCGTCGTCCCCGAGGTGGCCTCCCGCGCCCACCTGGAGGCGATGGTCCCCACCATCGACCGCGCCCTGAAGGAGGCGGGCGTCTCCGCGAAGGACCTCGACGGCATCGCCGTCACCGCCGGTCCCGGTCTCGCGGGCGCCCTGCTGGTCGGCGTCTCGGCGGCCAAGGCTTACGCCTACGCCCTCGGCAAGCCGCTGTACGGCGTCAACCACCTCGCCTCGCACATCTGCGTCGACCAGCTGGAGCACGGCCCGCTGCCCGAGCCGACGATGGCCCTGCTGGTCTCCGGCGGCCACTCCTCGCTGCTGCTGTCCGAGGACATCACCTCCGACGTCCGCCCGATGGGCGCGACCATCGACGACGCGGCCGGCGAGGCCTTCGACAAGATCGCCCGGGTGCTGAACCTGGGCTTCCCCGGCGGCCCGGTCATCGACCGGTACGCGCGCGAGGGCGACCCGGAGGCGATCGCCTTCCCGCGCGGCCTGACGGGCCCGCGCGACCCTGCCTACGACTTCTCCTTCTCCGGCCTGAAGACGGCCGTGGCCCGCTGGATCGAGGCCAGGCGCGCGGCCGGCGAGGAGGTCCCGGTCCGGGACGTGGCCGCCTCCTTCCAGGAGGCCGTCGTGGACGTGCTGACCCGCAAGGCGGTGCGCGCCTGCAAGGACGAGGGTGTCGAGCACCTGATGATCGGCGGCGGTGTGGCCGCGAACTCCCGGCTGCGGGAACTGGCCCGGCACCGCTGCGAGGCCGCGGGCATCGAACTGCGCGTCCCGCGCCCCAAGCTGTGCACGGACAACGGCGCGATGGTGGCCGCCCTCGGCGCCGAGATGGTCGCCCGGAACCGGTCCGCCTCCAGCTGGGACCTGTCGGCCGACTCATCCCTGCCGGTGACGGACACCCATGTCCCGGGCAACCACGACCATGTGCACGAGATCAGCGGGGAGAACCTCTCCTCATGACCGTGGCGCTGATGTGGGAGGCCCGCGCGACGGCGGGCCGGGGCGAGGAACTGCTCACCTGGGTCCGCGAACAGCCGCTGGCCGACGCCCCGTTGCGCCGCGAGACCTTCCGGGCGCCGCAGGACCGGGTCCTGGTCATCACGTGGTGGGACGCCCCGTACGACGCCGAGCTCCCCGAACTGCCCGAGCCGGACCCGGAGTTGGTGACCCGGGCGGTGCACCGCTGGCGGTTCGAGACGGTGGCCGAGGGCTGAAGTTGAGGTGTCCGGCCGGACTGCGCTATGATCATCACACAGCGAACGGCCGGGACCCGGACAACGGAAAACGGCTTCGGACGCAGTGCGTTGGTGGTCCAAGGAAAGACGTCCCGCTTCCTGCGGGGAGATGCAGGTGCAAGGCCTGCCCGGCGCTCCAGAAGAAACCCCGCCCCGGTTCTCCGGGGCGGGGTTTCGCGTTACCGGTGCCCGGCCCGCTGCGGCCGGGCCTCCTCCGCGACCGCGAACTCGGGGGCGGCGGCTCGTCGTTCCTTCAGCTGCGCGTACGCCATCAGGCCGAACAGCACCGCGAGCAGCACCGCCGAGGAGCCGGCCGTACCCAGGTTCAGCCCGCCCTTGGCGACGGGCTTGGTCAGGAGGTCGCCGGCCGTGGCGCCCAGCGGGCGGGTCAGCACGAAGGCGATCCAGAAGAGCAGGACGTTCGGCACGGCCGGGACCCGCATCAGGGCGACCAGGACGAGCAGGAGGCCGGTCACCAGGGACGCGCCGCCCAGGTAGCCGAGGCCCGAGCTGTCGGACAGGAAGTCGCCCATCGAGGTGCCGAGGGTGTTGGAGACCAGGATCGCCGACCAGAACAGGGCCTCGCCCCGGAAGGTGACGATCTCGGTGATCTGGAAGGTCATCCCGCTCAGCTTCCAGACGAGGAAGATCAGCAGCAGGATCGAGACGAGGATCGCGGCGCCCTCCGGATAGCCGAGGCCCAGGCCCTGCGGGCCCCAGCCGAGTGACGTGGCGCCGGGTGCGAGGTACTGGGCGCTCGCGTCCCGGTTCATGAAGTCGGACATGGTGGTGCCGGCCATCGAGGTCGACAGGATCACGGTCCAGTAGAAGAACGGGTTGTAGCGCTTGGCACGGAGCTGGATCACCAGCGTCACCACGAACACCAGGAACAGGGCGATCGTGGTGAGGAAGTAACCGAGCTTGAGGGTCTGGGAGAACAGGTCGCCCGCGGTCTCACCGAGGGTCGTCGCCGCGATCTTCATGATCCAGAAGGCGAGCGTGACCTCGGGCAGCTTCTTCATGACGGATGTCGTCACGGATTTCGTCGTCGAAGGCGTCGTCAAGGGTGCTCCTGTGGGGGGTCAGGTAGCGCCCGACCCTCCCAGGAGCAACCTGAACACATCCTGAACACGCGCCGCACAGGGCTTGCTTTTTGCCAGTGTTCGCGCTGGGGGATCAATCCAGGTGTTCGAAGACCTCGCAGCGCAGCCGCCGATCCGTCCCCACCGCCCGGACCGGTCCGGTCAGCCTGATCCGGGCCGTGTGCCGTACGTCCGTGCTCGACGCGGCCAGCCGCAGTTCCAGGTCCCCGGGCTCCACCACCCGTGCCCCCGTGCGGTCCGTGAAGGACGACAGGTCGGCGTGGAAGCGGAAGGTCAGGCGGCGGGAGGCGCCCGGGGCCAGCTCCACCCGCTGGTAGCCGATCAGCCGTACGTCGGGCCGGGTCACGCTCGCCACCGGGTCGTGCAGATACAGCTGAACGACCTCGGCGCCCGCCCGGTCCCCGGTGTTGCGGACGGTGACGGAGAGGTCGTACGAGCCGTCCGTGGGGATCCCGGCCTCGGGGGCGTGGACGTCCGCCCAGGTGAACGCCGTGTACGAGCCGCCGTGCCCGAAGGGGTACAGCGGGGTCGGGTCCAGGCTGCTGACCTCGCCGGCCAGGCCCAGCGGCGGCTGGAGGTAGGTCCAGGGCTGGCCGCCGGGCACCCGGGGCACGCTCACCGGGAGCCGGCCGGAGGGGTTCACCCGGCCGGACAGCACCCCCGCCACCGCCGGGCCGCCCTCCTCGCCGGGGAAGAAGGCCTGCACGACTGCGCCCAGCCGGCCGTGCCAGCGGCCGAGCGCGTACGGCCGGCCGGTCAGCAGCACGAGCACCACCGGGACGCCCGTCGCCACCAGCCGGTCCAGCAACTCGGCCTGTACGCCGGGGAGCCGGAGGTCCTCCGCATCGCAGCCCTCACCCGACGTGCCCCGCCCGAACAGGCCCGCCCGGTCGCCGAGCACGGCCACGCACACGTCCGCCTCCGCCGTCCGCGCCACCGCCTCCGCGAAGCCGGCGGTGTCCGGGTCGGAGACCCCGCAGCCCTCGGTGAACGTCACCTTGGCGTCCGGGAGTTCGGCCCGCAGGGACTCCAGCAGGGTCGGGATCTCGATGCCGAGCGGGGTCTCGGGGTGGTGGGTGAGGACGTGGGAGGGGAAGGAGTAGCAGCCGAGCATCGCCAGCGCGTCCGCCGCGCGGGGGCCGACCACCGCGATCCGGGTGTCGGGGGCCAGCGGCAGCAGGCCGTCCGGGTTGTCCAGCAGGACCACCGACTCCTCGGCCAGCCGGCGGGCGAGCGCCCGGTTCTGCGCCGAGTCCAGGTCGACCGGGCCCTCCGGCTCCGGCCGCCAGTCCTCGTCCAGCAGACCCAGTTCACACTTCTGGAGCAGGACACGGCGGGCCGCGCGGTCCACCAGCGCCTGAGGGACACGGCCCTCGCGTACGGCGGTCACGAGCGGGGTGCCGTAGCACTTCAGGGTGGGCAGCTCGACGTCGATGCCGGCGGTCAGCGCCCGGTGCGCCGCCTCCGCCTCGTCCGCCGCGACCCGGTGCTGGGTCTCCAGGAAGCCGACGCCGAAGTAGTCGGCGACCACCGTGCCGGTGAACCCCCAGGCGTCGCGGAGGAGATCGGTGAGCAGGCCCGGGTCGGCCGAGACCGGCACCCCGTCGGTCTCGGTGTAGGCCGCCATCACCGAGCGCGCCCCGCCCTCGCGCAGCGCCATCTCGAACGGCGGCAGGGTGATGTCCGCGAACTCCCGTACGCCCGCCCGGACCGGGGCCAGGTTCCGGGCGCCGGCCGAGGACGCGTACCCGGCGAAGTGCTTGAGCGTGGCGACGACCCCGGCCGACTCCAGGCCGCGTACGTAGGCCGTGCCGATGGTGCCGACCAGGTACGGGTCCTCGCCGATCGTCTCCTCGACCCGTCCCCAGCGCGGGTCGCGGACGACGTCCAGGACGGGGGCCAGGCCCTGGTGGACGCCACAGGCGCGCAGATCGTGGCCGATGCGCCGGCCCATCTCCTCAACCAGGGCCGGGTCGAAGGCGGCGCCCCAGGCGAGCGGCACCGGGTAGGCCGTCGCGCGCCAGGCCGTGAACCCGGCCAGGCACTCCTCGTGCGCGACGGCGGGGATGCCGAAGCGGCCGGCGGCGGTGATACGGCGCTGGGCGCGGGCCAGTGCCTGCGCGCCCAGCGCCGGGTCCACCGGGGCGGTGCCGAAGGAGCGGGTCAGCTGGCCGAGGCCGCGCGTGATCAGCTCGTCCCAGTCGTACTCGGCGGTCATCTCGCGCTGCAGGGGCGCGACCCCGTCGCCGTCCGTGGCGGCGCCCACCCAGACGCCGTACAGCTGGGCGGCCTTCTCCTCCAGGGTCATCCGGGAGAGCAGGTCGGCCACGCGGGCGTCGGCGGGCAGGGCGGGGTCGCGCCAAGGAGCGATGGTCATGGGACTCCCGTCTGACTCGGCTGGCTCAGCTGAACTCGTGCGCGAATGTTTCGTAGACTATTCCGAATGTTCCGGGAACCTATGGCGCGCACGGGCCTTCGTCAAGAGGTCCGGCGGGGATACGATCCCGGGCATGAAACCTTCGAAGCCCACAGAAACCCAGACGGCGACCCTCGCCGAAATCGCCCGTGAGGCCGGGGTGTCCGCTCCGACTGTTTCGAAGGTCCTCAACGGCCGCGCCGACGTCGCCCCGGCGACCCGCACCCGCGTCGAGGAGCTGCTGCGCGCCTACGGCTACCGGCGCCGGCGCGCCGAGGCGTCCCGCTCCCCGCTGATCGACCTGGTCTTCCACGAGCTGGAGAGCGCGTGGGCGATGGAGGTCATCCGGGGGGTGGAGAACGTGGCCCGGGACGCCGGGCTGAGCGTCGTGCTGTCGGAGTCGGCCGGGCGGCTCACCCCGGGCCGGACCTGGGCCGACCAGGTCGCCGCGCGCCGCCCGCACGGGGTGGTGCTGGTGCTGTCCGGGCTGGACGAGTCCCAGCGGGCGCTGCTGACCAGCCGGTCCATCCCGTTCGTGGTGATGGACCCGGCCGGCGACCCGGGCCCGGACGTGCCCTCGATCGGCGCCACCAACTGGCAGGGCGGGCTCGCCGCCACCCGCCACCTGGTCGAGCTCGGCCACACCCGGATCGGCGCGATCAGCGGCCCGTCCCGGATGATGTGCAGCCGCGCCCGGGTCGACGGCTACCGGGCCGCGCTGGAGACGGCCGGCCTGCCCGTCGACCCCTCGCTGATCGTCGGCGGCGACTTCCACCACGACGCCGGCTACCGGCTGGGCCTGGAGCTGCTCGGCCGCCCCGACCGGCCCACCGCCGTCTTCGCGGGCAACGACCTGCAGGCGCTCGGCCTGTACGAGGCCGCCCGCGAGCTGGGCCTGCGCATTCCGGAGGACCTCAGCGTGGTCGGCTTCGACGATCTGCCGGTGGCCCGCTGGGTGGGCCCGCCGCTGACGACCGTACGGCAGCCGCTGACCGAGATGGCCGAGGCGGCCGCCCGGCTGGTGCTGGAGCTGGCGCGCGAGCAGGAGGAGCGGGCGGCGACCCGGGTGGAGCTGGCAACGAGTTTGGTGGTGCGGTCGAGTACGGCGGCGCCGGCGACGGAGTGACGTGGCTGGCCGGAAGTTGACGTATTGACGGGTGGGACGGGCGCCCCCACACTCCTCCGAAGCCAGTCGGTAAACCAACCGAAACTTTCGGAGGCACCCGCAGTGAGATCTCTGAGAATCGGCTTACCTCTCGCTTCCCTCGTGACCGGTGCCGCGCTCCTGCTGACGGCGCCCGCCGCGCATGCTGCCGACACCCCGCTGCGCGACCTGGCGGCGGCGAAGGGCAAGCTCATCGGCACAGCCGTCACCGGCTCCAAGCTCACCGGCACCTACGGCGACCTCGCCGGCGGTCAGTTCAGCTCGCTGACCCCCGGCAACGCCATGAAGTGGGGGACCGTCGAGCCCACCCGGGGCAGCTTCAACTGGACCGAGGCCGACCAGATCGTGGCCTTCGCCCAGGCCCACAACCAGAAGGTGCGCGGCCACACCCTGGTCTGGCACAACCAGAACCCGAGCTGGCTGACGAACGGCAGCTGGACCCCCGCCCAGCTCGGCAGCCTCCTGCAGAACCACATCACCACCGAGGTGAGCCGCTACAAGGGCGAGATCGCCGCCTGGGACGTGGTCAACGAGCCGTTCAACGACGACGGCACCTACCGCTCCGACCTCTGGTACGACAACCTCGGCTCCGGCTATATAGCCAACGCCCTGACCTGGGCACACGCGGCCGACCCGGACGCCAAGCTGTACATCAACGACTACAACGTCGAGGGCGTGAACGCGAAGTCCGACGCCCTGTACAACCTGGTCAAGTCCCTGAAGGCACAGGGCGTCCCGATCGACGGCGTCGGACTCCAGGCCCATCTGATCCTCGGCCAGGTGCCGTCGACGCTCCAGCAGAACATCCAGCGTTTCGCCGACCTCGGCGTGGACGTGGCGATCACCGAGCTGGACGTACGCATGCAGCTGCCCGCCGACAGCACCAAGCTCGCCCAGCAGAAGGCCGACTTCAACTCGGTCGTGGCCGCGTGCGCCGCCGTGACCCGGTGCGTCAACGTCACCGTGTGGGGCTTCACCGACGCCGACTCCTGGGTGCCGGGCACCTTCCCGGGGTACGGGGCGGCAACCCCGTACGACGAGAACTACCAGCCGAAACCGGCGTATTACGGCATCGCGACGGCGCTCGGCGGCAGTGACAGCGGCGGGGGTACGCCGCCACCGACCGGCGCCTGCACCGCCGCGTACAGCGTGAGCAGTCAGTGGAACACCGGGTTCACCGGCCAGGTCACGATCTCCTGCTCCGGGGCCTCGCTGTCGTCCTGGAAGGCGAACTGGACCTTCGGGGCGGGCCAGCGGATCACCCAGGCCTGGAACGCCACCTGCACCCAGTCGGGCACGGCGGTGTCGTGTGCCAACGCCTCGTACAACGGGTCGGTGCCGGACGGCGGTTCGGTGACGTTCGGTTTCAACGGGTCCTGGAGCGGCAGCAATCCGGTACCCACGGTGACGCTGGGATGAGAATTGCCCAAGAAAACCGACTCGCACGGCTTCCGCTAACAGTCCCCTAATAATTCGGACTTACGTTCCTGCTGTGACGCGACACGAGGAGCTACGCGAGGAGCACGGCGACGCGGGCAGACAAGTGGGCCGGCGATCGAGAGCGCTGAAGATCGTCGGCCTCACCCTGGCGGGGGTCCTGGTGCTGGGCGCGGCCGCCGGCGGCTGGGCGTACTGGCATCTGAACCACAACATCAAAAGCGTCGACATCGACAGCGCCCTCGGCGACGACCGCCCCGCCAAGACGATGATCACCCCGTCGGCCTCGGCCTCCCCGCTGCCGTCCGGTTCCCTGAACATCCTGGTCCTCGGCTCGGACTCGCGCAGCGGCAAGGCCAACCAGGAGCTGGGCGGCGGCGACAGCTCCGGCGCCCGCTCGGACACGGCGATGGTCGTGCACATCGACGCGGGCCGTACGAAGGCCACCGTGGTCAGCATCCCGCGCGACACCCTCGTCACCCGCCCGTCCTGCCCGCTGTCCTCCGGCAGGTCCACGGCGGTGGCGTACGGCGCGATGTTCAACACCGCCTACGAGATCGGCGGGCCGGTGTGCGCCGTGAAGACGGTCGAGTCGATCACCGGCGTCCGCATGGACCACTACCTGGAGGTCGACTTCTCCGGCTTCGCCAAGCTGGTGGACGCGCTCGGCGGGGTCACGGTCACCACCGGCCAGGACATCCACGACGACGACAGCCACCTGGACCTGCCCGCAGGCACCCACCACCTCGACGGCAGGACGGCTCTCGCCTTCGCCCGCACCCGGCACGGCATAGGCGACGGCAGCGACCTCGGCCGCATAGGGCTCCAGCAGAAGCTGGTGAAGGCCCTGCTGGAGCAGATGGCGGGCACCAGTCTCCTCACCGACCCGGCCAAGCTGTACCGGGTCGCCGACACGGTCACCGCGAGCCTCACCACCGACACCGGCCTGGACTCGCTGAGCGAGCTGACGCGGCTCGGCCAGAGCCTGAAGGGGCTGACGGCCGACCGGGTGACGACGGTGATGATGCCGGTCGTCACCGCCCCCTCCGATCCCAACCGGGTGATCGCGCAGGAACCGGCGGCGAGCAGGCTGTGGGCGTCGCTGCGCTGAAGGAGCCCAGCCGAAGAAGCCCAGCCGAAGAAGCTCTGCCGAAGAAGCTCAAAAAAGGTCCAGAAAAAAGTTCCGGGTGCGTGTCGATCGAGGCGGTTCCTGTTCGACGCATGGGTGAGCGGCGGGGGAAGGCCCGGCCGCCCGACCGAAGGAGTCACCATGCCGCGCTACATGTCGATCGTGCACATCGACGAGTCCACCGCACCCGCCGGGGGTCCCAGCGAGGAGCTGATGCGGCGGATGGGCGAGCTGATCGAGGAGGTCACCAAGGCCGGCGTGATGCTCGACACCGCCGGGCTGACGCCGTCCACGCAGGCCACCACCGTGCACTGGCAGGGCGGCAAGCTCTCCGTCACCGACGGGCCGTTCACCGAGTCCAGGGAGGTCATCGGCGGCTACGCGATCATGCAGTGCAAGGACAAGGCCGAGGCCCTGGAGTGGGCCAAGCGGTTCCTCCAGGTGCACGAGGACTACTGGACCGTGAGCTGTGAGGTCCGGGAGATCGCCGAGGCCTGAGTGTTCGCTGGCCCCCCGGCGTCAAGGGGTGTTGCATGGTGGGCTGTGGAACCACAGCCCACCGCGGCACACCCCACCGCGCCAGAGCCCACCGCGGCACACACCATCGAGACCGTCTTCCGCCTGGAGTCGCCCCGCGTCGTCGCCGGTGTCGCACGGATCGTCCGGGACGTCGGCATCGCCGAGGAACTGACCCAGGACGCGCTGGTCGCCGCCCTGGAGCAGTGGTCCCGCGACGGCGTGCCCGACAACCCCGGCGCCTGGCTCATGGCCACCGCCCGGCACCGTGCCGTCGACCTGATCCGGCGCCGCGAGACCTACGCCCGCAAGCTCGCCGAGATCGGCCGGGACCTGGAGACCACGGCCCCGCCCGAGGAGCCGGCCGACCCGGACGACATCGACGACGACCTGCTCCGGCTCGTCTTCACCACCTGCCATCCGGTGCTGACCCCGCAGGCCCGCACCGCGCTCACCCTGCGCCTCCTCGGCGGCCTGAGCACGGCCGAGATCGCCCGCGCCTACCTGGTCCCGGAGCCGACGATCGCCCAGCGCGTCGTCCGGGCCAAGCGGACCCTCGCCACGAAGAACGTCGCCTTCGAGGTGCCGTACGGGCCCGACCGCGAGGCCCGCCTGGGCTCCGTGCTGGACGTCATCTACCTGATCTTCAACGAGGGGTACGCCGCGACCGCCGGCGACGATCTGCTGCGCCCCGGCCTGTGCGAGGACGCGCTGCGCCTGGCCCGCGTCCTGTCCGCCCTGATGCCCAAGGAACCGGAGGTGCACGGCCTGACCGCGCTGCTGGAGTTCCAGGCGTCCCGCACGGCCGCCCGCACGGGCCCGGACGGCGAACCGGTCCTCCTGGAGCACCAGAACCGCCGCCGCTGGAACCGGCTGCTCATCGCCCGTGGCATCCGCGCGCTCGACCGCGCCACCGCCCTGGGCGCGCCCGGCCCGTACGCCCTCCAGGCGGCCATCGCCGCGTGCCACGCGCACGCGTACCGCTACGAGGACACCGACTGGCGCACCATCGCCACCCTGTACGGCCTGCTGGCGGCCCGTGCCCCGTCCCCGGTGGTCGAGCTGAACCGCGCGGTCGCCGTGGCGATGGCCGACGGCCCGGCCGAGGGACTGAAACTGGTCGACGCCCTGACCGACGAGCCCGCCCTGCGCGACTACCACCTGCTCCCCAGCGTCCGCGGCGATCTGCTGACCCGCCTCGGGCGTACGACGGAGGCCCGCGAGGAGTTCGCCCGCGCGGCGGCCCTGGCCCGCAACGAGAAGGAACGGGAGCTGCTGCTGCGCCGGGCGCGGGAGTGACCGTTCAGGGCAGCCGGCGGTCGGTTCTCCACAGGCGTACGGTCCGAGCCGCTGGAGCCGGAGACCGTGGTCGTGGCCGTCGCCACCACGCCTGCCGTGAGGACGATCCTGCGCCGCACCGCGCGGCTCGCCACGGCGGGCCGCTCCCCGTCCTCGTACAGCGGTTGCCCGGCCGGTGTTTCCTGCAGCCGTACATGGCGCGCGGAAGAAGTCGGCCAGGGCGAGGAAGAGGCTGACGATGTCGGTGAAGAAGCCGGCCACGGTGGACATGTGGTCCGAGTCCTCCTTCCCGCCGAAGGCCGGCATCCCGCCGCCCAGCGCGAAGCAGACGACCGCTGAAGACAGGAGCAGGATGTCGCGGACCAGCCGCCGCCGGTTCCTTCGCCGCACGCTCCAGGTCACGGCGGCATGGTGGGCCGACGACGGGTTCCGGCTCCGCGAGAGACCGTGCGGATCACTCCAACGGGTGGCCGATCAGCATGGTGGGCGCCCCGGCGGCCCGGGTGAGGAACACGGTCGCCGCGTTGGGCCCCTGGGGCTTCACCTTCTTGCGCAGTTCCTCCGGCTCGACCGCCGACCCGCGCTTCTTCACGGTCAGCGTGCCGACCTCGCGCTCCCGCAGCAGGGCCTTCAGCTTCTTGACGTTGAAGGGGAGGTGGTCGGTGATCTCGTAGGCGGAGGCGTAGGCGGTCGGGCGCGGTTCGTCGGCGGTGACGTAGGCGATGGTGGGGTCGATCAGCCCGCCGTCCAGCTCGTCGGCCACCTCCGCGACCAGGTGCGCCCGGATCACCGCGCCGTCCGGCTCGTACAGATACCGTCCCACCGGGCGCACCGCCGGGTCCGGCAGCCCCCGGCCGAGCAGCGTGCGCGGGCCGGGCAGCAGCGTGGCCCGTACGGCGCCCGGCGCGCCGGTCCCGAACCACAGCACGGCCTCCTTCACATCGCCGCCGTCGGAGATCCACTCGGCCTCGGCCTCGGCGGGGACCGTCTCGTGCGGGATGCCCGGGGCGATCTTCAGGGCGGCGCGGGGAGCCGTACGGGCCGCGCCGACCGCCCAGGACAGGGGCGGCGAGTAGGCCTCCGGGTCGAAGATCCGGCCCCGGCCCCCTCTCCTCGCCGGGTCCACGAAGACGGCGTCGTACCCGGCCGTGTCCACCTCCGTGACATCGGCCTCGCGCACCTCGATCAGCTCGCCGAGCCCCAGCGCGTCGGCGTTCGCGCGGGCCACGGCCGCCGTCACCGGGTCCCGGTCCACGGCGAGCACCCGGATCCCGGCGCGGGCCAGCGCGATCGCGTCCCCGCCGATCCCGCAGCACAGGTCGGCGACCGAGGCCACGCCGAGGGCCTTGAACCGTTCGGCGCGGTACGCCGCCACGCTGCTCCGTGTCGACTGCTCGACCCCGTTCGGTGTGAAGTACATCCGCCGGGCGTCCGCCGCCCCGAACTTCGCCGCCGCCCGCTGCCGCAGCCGGGCCTGGCCGAGCGCGGCCGACACCAGCTCGGCCGGGTGGTCGCGGCGCAGCCGGGTGGCGACGGTGAGTTCGTCCGCCGGTGCGGTGCCCTGGACCTCGTCGAGGAGGGCACGGCCTTCGGGGGTGAGCAGCAGAGCGAGGTCGTTCACCGGCTCATTGTGGGCCAGTCGGTGGACGGTGTGCCTCCGGCGGCGGTGTCGGCCGGGGATCCGGGCCGGGCCCTGGGAGGATCCGGCATCATGCGAGCCGTCGTACAAAAGGATAAAAACCGGTCTGTTCCGGGTCGTCCGGCCCTCGGCTGCGGGGTCGCGGTCCTGGCCTCCGCGGCCCTTCTCTCCGCCTGCGCCGGCCCCGCCGAGACCCGCCCCGCACCGGGCCAGGGCGGCCCCGTGCAGGTGCTGGGCCCCCAGGACCGCCGGGCCGCGGAACACGCCCGCCAGGCCGCGGAACACGCCCGCCTGGTCGCCGCCGCCAGACGCTGGGGGCTGGACCGGGTACCGCTCACGCCTCCGCCGCCGCCCAAGGTGAAACCGGAGATCACCGCCCGGGCCGGCTTCGAGGTGGCCCACCAGGAGGACTGGGACCTGCCTCCGGTCTTCACCACGATCCCCACCAAGCAGAAGATCGTCTTCCTCACGATCGACGACGGCTCGGAGAAGGACCCGGACTTCCTGCGGATGATGCAGGACCTGAAGATCCCGTACACCGCCTTCCTCAGCGACTACCTGGTGAAGGACGACTACGGCTACTTCCGGACGATGCAGGCCGAGGGCCACACCCTCAACAACCACACCCTGCACCACCCCTACCTGCCGGGTCTGTCCTACGAGGAGCAGAAGGACGAGATCTGCGGCATGCAGAAGATCATGCGGAAGCAGTTCGGCAAGGCGCCCACCGTCATGCGCTTCCCGTACGGCAACTACAACCAGGACAGCCTGCGCGCCGCCAAGGCCTGCGGCATCAAGTACGCGCCGATCTGGAACGAGGAGGTGTTCGTCGACCACTGGGAGTATCGCGAGGACGACCAGAAGATGCGCCGGGGCGACATCGTCCTGACCCACTTCCGCGGCCGCTCCGAATGGGACGGCACGATGATCGACGACATGCGCCGCTTCCTGAACAAGGTCACGCGCGAGGGCTACGCCGTGGCCCGCCTGGAGGACTACCTGTGAGGCGCGGGAGGAGCCCGTGGCCGGGGCGCGGACGGCGGGCGGGTGCCGGGCGGCGCCCGCGCCGGAGCCTGACCGCGCACCTCACGCACCTCACCTCGGCCCTCCTCCTCCCGGCTCTCCTCCTCCCGGCCCTCCTCCTCGCGGGCTGCGCCCAGTCCGTCGACCCGATCGAACGCCTCGGCCGCAAAGCCGCCGAGCAGGTCCGCCCGCACGCCCCGCACGGCCCCTCCCCGGACCAGGGCTACCGCCGCTGGGGCCTGACCGAGCCCCTCGCCCGCCCGCCTCGGCCCGATGCCCGCGCCCTCGCCCTCTCCCCGCACAGCGCGGGCCGCTCCCTGCCCCGCGTCATGGACCACGTCCCCACCCGCGACCCGGTCGTCTTCCTCACCTACGACGACGGCGCCGACAAGGACCCCCGCTTCGTCGACATGGTCCGCGAACTGCGGCTGCCGGTCAGCATGTTCCTCACCGACAGCGTGGCCGGCCCCCGCTACGACCACTTCGCCCGCCTGCGCGAGCTGGGCGCCGGCATCCAGAACCACACCCTGGACCACCGCGTGCTCGCCGGACTGCCGTACGCGGGGCAGCGCGCCGAGATCTGCGGCCAGCAGGACCGCCTCAGATCCCGCCTGGGCCTGCGCCCCCGCCTCTTCCGCCCGCCCTACGGCACGTACGACACCACGACCCTGCGTGCGGCGGCCGACTGCGGCATCTCCGCGCTCGTCCTGTGGCGCGTCGCGGCGACCCCGGACGGCCTGGCCTACGCTCGCGGCGAACACCGCCTGCGCCCCGGCGACATCGTCCTGGTCGGTCCGGACGAGACGACGGGCCGGACCTTGCGGGACCGCACGATCAGGGTCCTGCGCCGGGCCCAGCAGCGGGGGCTGACGGTGGGGCGGCTGGAGGACTACCTGTAGGCGATCCGGGACCGTCTCCCGGCCGACGCGCCGCGGGCATTGGCACTCCGCTTGACCGAGTGCTAATCCCGGTCATAGTCTCGGCTCTGGCACTCGACGCGTGAGAGTGCCAAAAAAGCGACGGGCAGGTCCGGCACCCGCGACGACGGATCCACCTGGTCGCCACCTCAGACAGTTAACCCCGTGAGATCTCCGAAGGGGGAGGTCGGATCGTGACGACCGCCAGCTCCAAGGTTGCCATCAAGCCGCTTGAGGACCGCATCGTGGTCCAGCCGCTGGACGCCGAGCAGACCACGGCCTCTGGCCTGGTCATCCCGGACACCGCGAAGGAGAAGCCCCAGGAGGGCGCCGTCCTCGCCGTGGGCCCGGGCCGGTTCGAGAACGGCGAGCGCCTTCCGCTCGACGTCAAGGTCGGCGACGTCGTCCTCTACAGCAAGTACGGCGGCACCGAGGTGAAGTACAACGGCGAGGAGTACCTCGTCCTCTCGGCTCGCGACGTGCTCGCGATCATCGAGAAGTAATCACCTCGAAGCAAACCTCTGCTTCGAGCTGCGCCCCTGGCCCCCGCGACCGATAAGAAGCCGGGCGCCCGGGGCGCAGCGTTTTTTCACCCACAGATTTCGAGAGGGCTCCCGCTGTCATGGCGAAGATCCTGAAGTTCGACGAGGACGCCCGTCGCGCCCTTGAGCGCGGCGTCAACAAGCTGGCCGACACGGTGAAGGTGACGATCGGCCCCAAGGGCCGCAACGTCGTCATCGACAAGAAGTTCGGCGCCCCGACCATCACCAACGACGGTGTCACGATCGCCCGCGAGGTCGAGATCGAGGACCCGTACGAGAACCTCGGCGCGCAGCTGGTGAAGGAGGTGGCGACCAAGACCAACGACATCGCGGGTGACGGCACCACCACCGCCACCGTGCTTGCTCAGGCGCTGGTGCGCGAGGGCCTGAAGAACGTCGCCGCGGGTGCCTCCCCGGCCGCCCTGAAGAAGGGCATCGACGCCGCCGTCAAGGCCGTCTCCGACGAGCTGCTCGCCACGGCCCGCCCGATCGACGAGAAGTCCGACATCGCCGCCGTCGCCGCGCTGTCCGCCCAGGACC
The DNA here is from genome assembly GCF_027625935.1 of Streptomyces camelliae. Lineage (NCBI taxonomy): Bacteria > Bacillati > Actinomycetota > Actinomycetes > Kitasatosporales > Streptomycetaceae > Streptomyces > Streptomyces camelliae. The sequence goes on along the minus strand of NZ_CP115300.1, from coordinate 3,718,097 downwards.
AGCAGGTCGGCGAGCTGATCGCCGAGGCGATGGACAAGGTCGGCAAGGACGGTGTCATCACCGTCGAGGAGTCCAACACCTTCGGTCTGGAGCTGGACTTCACCGAGGGCATGGCCTTCGACAAGGGCTACCTGTCGCCGTACTTCGTGACGGACCAGGAGCGCATGGAGGCCGTCCTGGAGGACCCGTACATCCTCATCAACCAGGGCAAGATCGCCTCCATCCAGGACCTGCTGCCGCTGCTGGAGAAGGTCATCCAGGCCGGTGCCTCCAAGCCGCTGCTGATCATCGCCGAGGACGTCGAGGGCGAGGCCCTGTCGACCCTGGTCGTCAACAAGATCCGCGGCACCTTCAACGCGGTCGCGGTCAAGGCCCCGGGCTTCGGTGACCGCCGCAAGGCGATGCTCCAGGACATGGCGATCCTCACCGGCGCCACGGTCATCTCCGAGGAGGTCGGCCTCAAGCTCGACCAGGTCGGCCTGGACGTGCTGGGCTCCGCCCGCCGCGTGACGGTCACCAAGGACGACACCACGATCGTCGACGGCGCCGGCAAGTCCGAGGACGTCCACGGCCGCGTCGCCCAGATCAAGGCCGAGATCGAGAACACCGACTCCGACTGGGACCGCGAGAAGCTCCAGGAGCGCCTCGCGAAGCTGGCCGGCGGCGTGTGCGTGATCAAGGTCGGCGCCGCCACCGAGGTGGAGCTGAAGGAGAAGAAGCACCGTCTGGAGGACGCCATCTCCGCGACCCGCGCCGCGGTCGAGGAGGGCATCGTCTCCGGTGGTGGCTCGGCTCTCGTCCACGCGGTGAAGGTCCTGGACGGCAACCTCGGCAAGACCGGCGACGAGGCCACGGGTGTCGCGGTCGTCCGCCGCGCCGCCGTCGAGCCGCTGCGCTGGATCGCCGAGAACGCCGGCCTGGAGGGCTACGTCATCGTCTCCAAGGTCGCCGAGCTGGAGAAGGGCAACGGCTACAACGCCGCCACCGGCGAGTACGGCGACCTGGTCAAGGCCGGCGTCATCGACCCGGTGAAGGTCACCCGCTCCGCCCTGGAGAACGCCGCCTCCATCGCCTCCCTGCTGCTCACGACCGAGACCCTGGTTGTCGAGAAGAAGGAAGAGGAGCCGGAGGCCGCGGGCCACGGCCACAGCCACGGCCACGCCCACTGAGCCCAGCGCTCCTGAGCGTTCCCGCCGAAGGCCCGGCACCCCACGAGGGGAGCCGGGCCTTCACCCTGTCCGCCACCGGAAGATCCGGCTACTGCTCCAACTCGTCCAGCGCGCCCAGCTGCTGCATCAGTCCGAGCTGGTCGTGCTGCCACCACATCTCGGCGATCTTGCCGTTGTCCGCGAACCGGAACAGTGTCATCCCGGTCATGACGACGTCCCTGCCGGTGGCCGGGATCCCCAGGAACTCGCCCTTGTGCGTGGCGTTCCAGGTCCACCGCACACAGGCCCGGTCGCCCTGGGCGAGCACGTCGTCGACCCGGAACGCGAAGTCGAAGCCGCCGCGCCACATCCGGAACTCGCTGCGCGCGTTGTCCAGCCCGATGGTGTCCTGCGGATTGACCGGATCATGGCTGTGGATGTCCTCGTCCAGCAGGTCGTTGAGCGGCGGCAGTTCGCCCCGGGTCTCCAGCGCCGCGAAGAACCGCCGTACGGTGTCCTCGGCCAGCCGCTCGTCCCGCACGACGTCCAGATCGATGAACGTCGGCATCTCGTCGCACAGGGCGACCATCCCTTGGAAGATCTTGTCGGTCTCCGGGAGGTTCGAGTTCCGCATCGCCTCCTCGTACGACGGGAACTCCACCACTTCCACGATGTGCGCCGCGTCCGAGCGGTCCTTGCCGACCAGCGCGTGCGTCGCCGTCCGTTTCCCCTTGGTCCCGGCGACCCAGTCGTCCATGAGCCGGTTCATCTCGTCCAGCCGGCTCGTCCTGCACTCGATGAGCTGTACGAAGGTCATGACGCCGCCTCCCGGCCCCCCTGGCCCGGTTCTTCCGTCACGCCCATTTTCGCCCCGTTTCCACACCGGAGCGACGGCGTCACCCGCTTTTCCGGCGGGGCTACTGCGGCCCGTACTTGCGGCCGGTCCTGGAGGTGACCCCGCCCAGCAGCCCGCGCGGGGCGACCTTCACCAGCCCCATCAGCGCCTTGTAGCGCGGGTCGGGGATCGACAACGATTTCCCGCGCGCCAGATCGGCCAGGGCCGCCGCGACCAGCTTGTCGGCGTCCAGCCACATCCAGCCCGGGATGTTGTCCGTGCCCATCCCGGCCCGCTGGTGGAACTCGGTGCGCACGAAGCCGGGGCACAGCGCCATCAGCCGCACCCCGCTGCCGGCCAGGTCCTTGGCCGCGCCCTGGGTGAACTGCACGACCCACGCCTTGGAGGCGCCGTAGGTGCCGCGCGGCACGAAGGCGGCCACGGAGGCGACGTTGACGATCCCGCCCCGGCGCCGCTCGCGCATCGCCTCGGCCGCCGCCGACGTCAGCCGGAGCACCGCCTCGCAGTGCACCTTGAGCATCCGCAACTCGTCGGCCATGGCCACGTCCAGGTAGCGGCCCTTGTTGCCGAAACCGGCGTTGTTGACCAGCAGGTCCACCGGGTTCTTCCGGTCGGCGAGGCGGTCGGCCACCGCCTCGATGCCCTTGTCCTCGGACAGGTCGGCGGTCAGCACCTCCACCTCGATGCCGTGCCGGTCGTGCAGTTCGGTCGCCTGCTCGCGCAGCCGTCCGGTGTCCCGCGCCACCAGGACGAGGTCATGCCCGTCCGCCGCCAGCCGCCGCGCGAACGCGGCGCCGATCCCCGCGGTCGATCCCGTAATCAGAGCCGTTGTCATGACCCAAGGGTAGTGACCCGGACCGACAGCGTCCGCTCCCGCGGGCCCCGCGCGGGCGCCCCGCTGACGGCCGCTCAGCCCCGCTGCGCCGCCACGTACTTGAGCGCCTGCTCCAGCGTCTCCGGATGCAGCGCCGCGCCCGCCACGAGCACCCGCGGCAGCAGTTCCCGCTCGGTGGTGACCGCACGGAACTGCATCGCCGCCGTCACCCCGTGCTCCGGCCGGTGCACGATCTCCACCGGATCTCCGGAGCGGATCTCACCCGGTTCGATCACCCGGAGGTAGGCACCCGTGGCGGCCTTCCGGGTGAACCTCTTGACCCAGCCGCGCTCGCCCAGATGGCCCTGGAACGTACGGCACGGAATCCGGCCCGCGGTCACCTCCAGGACCAGCTCGGCACCCACTCGCCAGCGCTCGCCGATCAGCGCCCCGGAGACGTCCAGCCCCTGCGTCGTCAGGTTCTCCCCGAAGGAACCATTGGCCAACGATCTGCCGAGCTCGCGCTCCCAGTCGTCCAGGTCCTCGCGCGCGTAGGCGTACACCGCCTGGTCGTCCCCGCCGTGATGACGCAGGTCGCACACCGCGTCCCCGGCGAGCCCGCCGGCCCCGGTCCCCTTGGGGCCGGGCGCCGTCACCCGCACCGGTCCGTCGACCGGCTTCTTGTCGATGCCCGTCACACCCTCCGCCTGGTCCGTGTACGACACCGGCTGCGGGCGGCCCAGATTGACCGAGAGAACCTTCATGGACGAACGGTATGCGACCGGTCTCAAAGCGTCGAGCGATTATCCGCCGCGACCCCTAAGCGGGGCTTATGCTCGAAGGGTGATCGAGGCCCGCCATCTCCGTGTCCTGCGCGCCGTCGCCGCCACCGGCTCCTTCTCGGCGGCGGGGCGCGAACTGGGCTGCACCCAGCCCGCCGTCAGCCAGCAGATGAAGGCCCTGGAGACCTCGGTCGGCACCCCGCTGCTGGTCCGCTCCGGCCGCGAGATGCGCCTGACCCAGGCGGGTGAGGCCCTGGTCCGGCACGCCTCCGGCATCCTCGCCGGGCTCACCGCCGCCGAGGAGGAGGTCGCCGCCATCGCGGGCCTGCGCGCCGGCCGGGTCCGGCTGGTGTCGTTCCCCAGCGGCAGCTCCACCCTGGTCCCCACCGCCCTGGCCGCCCTGCGCGCCGCCCACCCCGGCACCCGTGTCTCCCTGGAGGAGGCCGAGCCCCCGAAGTCCGTCGAGCTGCTGCGCGAGGGCGACTGCGACCTGGCCCTGGCCTTCCGCTACGCCGGGGCGGCGGCCGCCGAGGACTGGGACGACCTGGTCGTACGGCCCCTGCTGATGGACCGCCTGGTGGCCCTCGTGCCCGAGCGTCACCACCTCGCGCGCGCGGAGAGCGTCGCCATCGGCGAGCTGGCTCACGAGCCCTGGATCGCGGGCTGCCCGCGCTGCCGGGGGCAGCTGGTGGAGGTGTGCGAGGGGGCGGGCTTCACCCCGCGCATCGACTTCGCCACGGACGACTACCCGGCGGTGGTCGGTCTGGTCGGCGCGGGCCTCGGGGTGGCCGTACTGCCGCAGCTCGCGGTGGAGTCGGTACGGCCGAGGGGGGTGCGCACGGTACGGCTGGAACCGGCGGTACGGCGCGAGATCGTCGCCCTCACTCTGCCCGACCTGGCCCAGGTGCCGGCCGTGGCGGCGACGCTGGAGCAGCTGGCCCGGGCGGCCGGCCGTCCACAGGGCCACCAGAGCCCGGCCACGCGCGCGTAGCGGCACCCGCGCAGCAGGAGTCCCGGGCACGCGCACGCGTGCCCGCTGGGGGAGCGACTATGCAGAAACGTTCCTTCAGTGGCTCGGGGCGGTGTCCCCGCTGGTGGTCGACGCCGACACCAGGCGGTTGCGGGCCCGTCCCATCAACTCTTCGCGCTCGTCCTCGGTCAGGCCGCCCCACACGCCGTACGGCTCGCGCACCGCCAGCGCGTGCGCCGCGCACTCCGCGCGGACAGGGCACCTCATACAAACCTCCTTGGCCGAGTTCTCACGAGCGCTCCGAGCCGCTCCGCGCTCGCCCTCCGGGTGGAAGAAGAGCGAGCTGTCCACCCCGCGGCAGGCAGCCAGCAGCTGCCAGTCCCACAGGTCCGCGTTCGGTCCGGGAAGGCGGGAGAAATCTGCCATTGCGTGACCCCTTGTAGCCGTTCTGGGCGGATACGGTGCCAACGACCGTACATCTCCGGTCTAAGGAGATGAAAATATGACTCATTGCGAATCTAGCCTCGGACATCCCGAAACGGGAAGAAAAGCGGCTGAATGGGGCATAGGTTGTGATGAAAAGTTGAGGGTCTGCTGGTCATCTCTCCACCGTGTCGAGACCCTCACGTAGAGTGCCGATGACGGTATGCAGCCCCGTAACTCTTTCGAGTGACCATCGTTGAGAGTGCGGAGGCGGTTGAGAACACCGGCACTCGGGCAGGCGTCCGAGGCGGTCGACCGCACAGGTGACGATTCCGTACCAGCCTGGAGGCTCAAGGTGACGCGCATCAGCTGGGGGGGGCGGTCATGACATCCGTCCTCGTCTGCGACGACTCCCCGCTTGCCCGAGAGGCGCTGCGCCGCGCGGTGGCGACCGTGCCCGGTGTCGAGCGTGTGACGACGGCGGCCAACGGCGAGGAAGTCCTCCGCCGCTGGGGCGCCGACCGCTCCGATCTCATCCTGATGGACGTGCGCATGCCCGGCCTGGGCGGCGTGGAAACCGTGCGCCGGCTGCTGTCCGCCGACCCGGGCGCGCGCATCATCATGCTCACCGTCGCCGAGGACCTCGACGGCGTGGCCCTCGCGGTCGCCGCCGGGGCCCGCGGGTACCTGCACAAGGACGCCTCGCGCGCGGAGTTGCGCGCCACGGTGACGCAGGCCCTCGCCGACCCCACCTGGCGGCTGGCCCCGCGCCGGCTGCGCTCGGCCGAGATGGGCGCCGCGCCCACGCTCACCGCGCGTGAGATCCAGGTGCTGGAGGGCATGAGCCACGGCCGCTCCAACGCGGAGATCGGCCGCGAGCTGTTCCTCTCCGAGGACACCGTCAAGACGCACGCCCGCCGCCTGTTCAAGAAGCTCGGCGCCTCGGACCGGGCCCACGCGGTGGCGCTCGGCTTCCGCTGGGGACTGGTCCGGTAGTCGGTGTCCGGCCCTGCGGGGCAGGCGGGACCGGTCGGCACCGGGCGGCACACCCGGGGCCGACGGCGGATCCGCCGCCCCGGGCGGCAGCCGTCATGCGCCGGCCGGGAGGTGGCGCGCCCCTCGGGGGCGTACGCGAAGTTCCCGCGTGAGCGTCCCGGTTGTCCGGAGAAGCGGCTGTGATGCGTCTTCGCGGGGTGGACCCGGTCACATGTGAGGGTGTTCGCGTCAGCTTGTCGGCAGGGTGTCCGCATACGCGCGGGAACGGGGCCGCGCACCGCGCGCAGGGTGCTGTCACACGCCGGGCCGGGTCGCAACCGCCGTCTGTCAACGCCCAGGTCGGCGGGGTCCCGCCGGTGCCGGGCGGAGCGTCCGAGGCCGGTGTCGCGCGGCACGGTTCGGGGTGCACGCGCCCGGGTCGCGCACGCCTCGGGTGTACGACGTGTGCGACCCCGTCGGCGCCGTCGGCGGGTGGTTCGCGCGGCGGCCCGCCGGACGCGCGCTGCTTGTTTCGGCGCGGATGCCGCATCCTTGAGATGTGGAGTCTCTCGGGGACGAGTCGGTCGAGCGGAAGGGGAGGGCGCAGGGGATGAGTGCCGGCGCACCTGCTCATAACGCTTCGGTGCACAACCACGAGCACAATGCGACGGACCGGACGGCCGCAAGGCACCATGGACCGATGCGCGACGACGATGCGGGCACGGCCCAGGGGGCGATCGGTGCGCTCGTGCATCGTGCGGTCGACGGCGACGAGCAGGCCACGCACGATCTGCTCGCCCACGTCCACCCCCTCGCGCTGCGCTACTGCCGCACGCGGCTGTCCCGGCTGCCGGGCGACGCGCGCCACTTCGTCGAGGACCTCGCCCAGGAGGTCTGCGTCGCGGTCCTGCTGGCCCTGCCGCGCTATCGCGACACCGGCCGCCCCTTCGAGGCGTTCGTGTTCGCCATCGCCTCGCACAAGGTGGCCGACCTCCAGCGCGCCGCGATGCGCCACCCCGGTTCCACGGCCGTCCCCTCGGACGAGATGCCCGAGCGCCCCGACGACTCCCTCGGCCCCGAGGAGCGCGCCCTGCTCAGCAGCGACGCCGCCTGGGCCAAGAAACTCCTGGCCAACCTCCCCGAGAACCAGCGCGAACTGCTCCTGCTGCGTATCGCCGTGGGCTTGACCGCGGAGGAGACCGGGCAGATGTTGGGAATGTCACCAGGCGCGGTCCGGGTCGCCCAGCACCGCGCGCTGAGCCGTCTGCGCGCGCTCGCCGAGCAGTAACCCCCTTGGCCGAAGCCCCTGTCGTACTGCCGTGAACAGGCGCGCTTTCGTTTCCGTACGAACATACGAAGCCGGAAGCGAGCCCATACCGTGGAATTTGCTAGCGATGCTTCCCGTTAGCATGGACATCCGCACCGATCAAGGCCATTTGGGGAAGGTGTCATGACTGCCAACGTCGACGGAGTGCCCGGTAAATTCGCGACACTCGGGCTGACCTACGACGACGTGCTGCTGCTGCCGGGCGCATCCGAGGTGCTCCCCAACGCGGTCGACACCTCGTCCCGCATCTCCCGCAACGTCCGGGTCAACATCCCGCTGCTCTCGGCGGCGATGGACAAGGTGACCGAGTCCCGCATGGCCATCGCGATGGCCCGGCTCGGCGGCGTCGGCGTGCTGCACCGCAACCTCTCCGTCGAGGACCAGGTCAACCAGGTCGACCTGGTCAAGCGGTCCGAGTCCGGCATGGTCACCGACCCCATCACCGTGCACCCGGAGGCGACGCTCGCCGAGGCGGACGCCCTGTGCGCCAAGTTCCGCATCAGCGGTGTCCCCGTCACCGACCCGGCCGGCAAGCTGCTCGGCATCGTCACCAACCGTGACATGGCCTTCGAGTCCGACCGCGGCCGCCAGGTGCGCGAGGTCATGACGCCGATGCCGCTGGTCACCGGCAAGGTCGGCATCTCCGGTGTCGAGGCCATGGAGCTGCTGCGCAAGCACAAGATCGAGAAGCTGCCCCTGGTCGACGACGCGGGCGTCCTCAAGGGCCTCATCACGGTCAAGGACTTCGTCAAGGCCGAGAAGTACCCGAACGCCGCCAAGGACGCCGAGGGCCGGCTGCTCGTCGGTGCCGCGGTCGGCGCCAGCCCCGAGGCGCTGGAGCGCGCCCAGGCGCTCGCCGAGGCCGGGGTGGACTTCCTGGTCGTCGACACCTCCCACGGCCACAACAGCAACGCGCTGAGCTGGATGGCGAAGATCAAGTCGAGCGTGAACGTCGACGTGATCGGCGGCAACGTCGCCACCCGCGACGGCGCCCAGGCGCTGATCGACGCCGGTGTCGACGGCATCAAGGTGGGCGTGGGCCCCGGCTCGATCTGCACCACGCGCGTGGTCGCCGGCATCGGCGTCCCGCAGGTCACCGCCATCTACGAGGCCTCCCTCGCCGCCCGCCCGGCCGGCATCCCGGTGATCGGCGACGGCGGCCTGCAGTACTCCGGCGACATCGGCAAGGCGCTGGCCGCCGGCGCCGACACGGTGATGCTCGGTTCGCTGCTCGCGGGCTGCGAGGAGTCACCCGGCGAGCTGCTCTTCATCAACGGCAAGCAGTTCAAGTCGTACCGCGGCATGGGCTCGCTCGGCGCGATGCAGTCCCGCGGCCAGGGGAAGTCGTACTCCAAGGACCGTTACTTCCAGGCCGAGGTCTCCTCCGACGACAAGCTCGTGCCCGAGGGCGTCGAGGGCCAGGTGCCCTACCGCGGCCCGCTGGCCAACGTGCTGCACCAGCTCGTCGGCGGTCTGCGCCAGACGATGGGCTATGTGGGTGCGGCCACCATCGAGGAGATGGAGTCCAAGGGCCGCTTCGTCCGCATCACCTCCGCGGGCCTCAAGGAGAGCCACCCGCACGACATCCAGATGACGGTCGAGGCGCCGAACTACAGCAGCAAGTAACGCACGCGCGCGTGTGAGGCTCGGACAAGGGCGGTCCCGGACGCACCGGGGCCGCCTTTGTCGTACCCGTCGGCGATACTGGAAGGCGCTGCAACGCATAGGGAAAGGCCTAGAGACGTGACTGAGATCGAGATCGGGCGCGGCAAGCGCGGCCGCCGGGCGTACGCCTTCGACGACATCGCCGTCGTCCCCAGCCGCCGTACGCGGGACCCGAAGGAGGTCTCGATCGCCTGGCAGATCGACGCCTACCGCTTCGAGCTGCCCTTCCTGGCCGCCCCCATGGACTCGGTCGTCTCCCCGGCCACCGCGATCCGCATCGGCGAGCTGGGCGGCCTGGGTGTCCTCAACCTTGAGGGCCTGTGGACGCGGTACGAGGACCCGCAGCCGCTGCTGGACGAGATCGCCGAGCTGGACGCGGAGGCGGCCACCCGCCGCCTCCAGGAGATCTACGCGGCGCCCATCAAGGAGGAGCTGATCGGCGCCCGTATCAAGGAGGTGCGCGACTCCGGCGTGGTCACGGCGGCCGCGCTCTCCCCGCAGCGCACCGCCCAGTTCTCCAAGGCGGTCGTGGACGCGGGCGTGGACATCTTCGTCATCCGCGGTACGACGGTCTCGGCGGAGCACGTCTCCCACTCGTCGGAGCCGCTGAACCTGAAGCAGTTCATCTACGAGCTGGACGTCCCGGTGATCGTCGGCGGATGCGCCACGTACACGGCGGCCCTGCACCTGATGCGCACCGGCGCGGCCGGTGTCCTGGTCGGCTTCGGCGGCGGCGCCGCGCACACCACGCGCAACGTCCTCGGCATCCAGGTCCCGATGGCCACCGCGGTGGCCGACGTGGCCGCGGCCCGCCGGGACTACATGGACGAGTCCGGCGGCCGGTACGTGCACGTGATCGCGGACGGCGGTGTCGGCTGGTCCGGCGACCTGCCCAAGGCGATCGCCTGCGGTGCCGACGCGGTGATGATGGGCTCCCCGCTGGCCCGCGCCACGGACGCGCCCGGCAAGGGCCACCACTGGGGCATGGAGGCGGTCAACGAGGAGCTGCCCCGCGGCCAGAAGGTCGACCTCGGCACGGTCGGCACGATCGAGGAGGTCCTCACCGGCCCCTCCCACACGCCCGACGGTTCGATGAACTTCTTCGGCGCCCTGCGCCGCGCCATGGCCACGACCGGCTACAGCGAGCTGAAGGAGTTCCAGCGGGTCGAGGTGACGGTCGCGGACAGCCAGCACCGCCGCTGACCTCCGCGCGCGCAAGGGCCCGTCCACCGGTGCGGTGGACGGGCCCTTCGGCTTGCCGGAGGCGTTACGCGGCGGCCTTCCGGGCGCCGGAGAACGCGGCGAACGCGGCGATGGCGAAGAAGAGGAAGGTCAGCGGGTCGGCGTCCTGCTTCCAGGCCTCCTGGACCACGGAGAAGTGCTGGAAGAACAGCTCACTGAAGCCCACGTTCAGCGCCTTGGCGCCGATCATGGCCTCGCCGACCAGCTGGCCGATGTACACCGAGCCGAGCGCGAGGACGGCGCTCACGACAGGCAGGACCGGGTTGCGGCCGCCCGCCTTGCCGGCCGCGAGGCCGATGACGAAGCCGACGCCGACGGCCGCGTAGCCGATCTCGTGCTTGGTGGCACCGATGACGACGCCGTAGAGCGCGGCGGTGGCCACGGCGGCGACGACCGCGGCGACCAGGCCGAGGACGAGGTTGTTCCGGCCCGGCGCGGGCGGCGCGGGCGGTCCCGCGAAGGCGCCCGGCTGCTGGGGGTACGCGCCCTGCTGCGGCGGGTACGGTGCACCGGCGGGCGGCTGCTGGGCGTACGGGTTCGCCCCGGCCGGACCGGGCTGCTGGGCGTACGGATTGGCGCCCGCCGGACCGGACTGCGGCGGTGGTACTGACTGGCTCATGACAGAAATCCCCCCGATGTGGAACACAGGTGACGAACGGAAACGGAACGCACCCGGCACACGCGTGTGTGGCGGGTCCGGGGGAGATTAACAGCCAGGGACGACAACGCCCCTGGCTGTTTTCCGTTCGTGACCGGGCCCCGGAGCCGTCAGAGCCGGTGTGCCGCGCCCGTCGGGGTCGCCCCCCGGGTGTCCAGCAGGAGCTGGGCCTTCACCGACAGACCCTGGAGGTCGTACGTGCGGTGCTGCTGGAGCAGGATCGTCAGGTCGGCGTCGGCGGCCGCCTCGTAGAGGGAGTCCGCGCGTGGGACCGGGCGGTCCAGGAGGCTCCATGCGGGCACGTACGGGTCGTGGTAGCTCACCGAGGCGCCGAGCTCCATCAGCCGGATCGCGATCTCCTGGGCCGGAGTGCCCTGCAGATCGGCGAGGTCGGCCTTGTAGGTGACGCCGAGCAGCAGCACGCGCGCGCCCCGGGCGGACTTGCCGTGCTCGTTGAGGAGGGCGGCGGCGCGCTGGACGACGTAGCGGGGCATGCGGTGGTTGACCTGCTGGGCCAGTTCCACCATGCGCAGCGTGCGGGTGGCGTGGCCGGTCAGGTCCTGCGGGACGCCGTGCCCGCCGACGCCGGGTCCGGGCCGGAACGCCTGGAAACCGAAGGGCTTGGTCTCCGCGCAGCGGATCACGTCCCACAGATCGACGCCCAGTTCATGGCACAGGACGGCCATCTCGTTGACGAGCGCGATGTTGACGTGCCGGAAGTTGGTCTCCAGCAGCTGCACGGTCTCCGCCTCGCGCAGCCCGCGCGCGCGGACCACTTTGTCCGTGAGCCGGCCGTAGAAGGCGGCGGCCGACTCGGTGCAGGCGGGGGTGAGGCCACCGATGACCCGGGGGGTGCCGGCGGGGGTGCGGTCGCGGCTGCCGGGGTCGACCCGGCTGGGCGAGTAGGCGAGGTGGAAGTCGCGTCCGGCGCGCAGCCCCGAGCCCTTCTCCAGCAGCGGCCGCAGGAACTCCTCCGTCGTGCCCGGCAGCACGGGTGACTCCAGGATGACCGTGGTGTGCGGGCGCAGCCGCTCGGCCAGGGTGCGGGCGGCCGCCTCCACCTGGCCGAGATCGAGCCCGCCGTCGGCGTCGCGCGGGGTCGGCGCGCAGATCACGGCGGTGCGCACCCGGCCGAGCTGGGCGGGATCGGTGCCGGGCCGGAACCCCGTGGCGTGCATCCGGCGCAGCTCGGCGGGGCTGAGCGAACCCGCCTCGGGGCCGGTGGCGTAGCCGACGGTGGGGATCCCCGCGGCGACGGCGGCCTGGGCGAGCGGCAAGCCGTAGGGGCCGAGTCCGATGACGGCGAGGTCTGCGGGCATGGCGTGGGCCGTCCTTCCCAGTAACCGAAGCGGGACAGATGCGCAACCGCTGTGGACAGGATGAGCGAGCGCACTGTCAGACTAGGTACACATATGACTGTTATGGGTGATTGTGTTCGTGTGTCTTCCGGGGGATGTACGCGAGTTGTCCAGGTTGGAAGTCCGTGGTGGGTCGGTTGTCCGTTGCTGGAGCGACGGGCAGTCGACCTTGATCTCGCCGTAGGCGTGCTCGCGCAGCGCGAAGCGTGCGCACTCGTTCGACAGCCAGCTGTATGTTCCCCGCTCATCACCCAACCGGGTGAGGCCGTCAGCGCGGGTGCGCGGCCCCGCCCCCGGGCCCGGAGCGCCCGGTGGCCGGCTGCCGAGCGGACACCAGGTTCCCCGCAAGAAGCTGCTGAAGCCGGGCAAGCCGGTCAGAATTTGGGCATGAGGACATGAGGCTGGGGATGAACCGGGCTTCGCCCGCCGGGTGCGGCCGACGCGAGCGAGTGCGACAGCGGGAGGCAGCGGTGAGGACAGCGACTCTGGGGCCGGAGCAGCGCGCCGAGGCACTGGCGGCGATGGCGGAGCGCGAGCTGGACGTGCTGGTCGTCGGCGGCGGAGTCGTCGGGGCCGGGACCGCGCTGGACGCCGTCACACGCGGTCTGTCCACCGGGCTGATCGAGGCCCGCGACTGGGCGTCCGGCACCTCCAGCCGGTCCAGCAAGCTCATCCACGGCGGGCTGCGCTATCTGGAGATGCTCGACTTCACCCTCGTACGGGAGGCGCTGAAGGAGCGCGGGCTGCTGCTGGAGCGGCTCGCCCCGCACCTGGTCAAGCCGGTGCCGTTCCTCTACCCGTTGCAGCACAAGGGCTGGGAGCGGCTGTACGCCGGCTCGGGGGTCGCGCTCTACGACGCGATGTCCATGGCGCGCGGGCACGGTCGAGGGCTGCCCCTGCACCGTCATCTGACCCGCCGTCACGCCCTGCGCGTCGCACCCTGCCTGAAGAAGGACGCCCTGGTCGGCGCCCTGCAGTACTACGACGCCCAGGTGGACGACGCCCGCTTCGTGGCCACCCTGGTGCGCACGGCGGCGTCGTACGGCGCGAGAGCGGCCAACCGCGCGCGCGTGACCGGCTTTCTGCGGGAGGGCGACCGGGTCGTCGGCGCGCGCGTGCGGGACGTCGAGGCCGGCGGGGAGTACGAGATCCGCGCCAAGCAGGTCGTCAACGCGACCGGTGTGTGGACCGACGACACCCAGGCCATGGTGGGCGAGCGCGGCCAGTTCCACGTCCGCGCCTCCAAGGGCATCCACCTGGTCGTGCCCAAGGACCGCGTCCACTCCACCACCGGCCTGATCCTGCGCACCGAGAAGTCCGTCCTCTTCGTCATCCCCTGGGGCCGGCACTGGATCATCGGCACCACCGACACCGACTGGGACCTCGACAAGGCCCACCCGGCCGCGTCCAGCGCCGACATCGACTACCTGCTGGAACACGTCAACTCGGTGCTCGCGGTGCCGCTCGGCCGCGACGACGTCCAGGGCGTGTACGCCGGTCTGCGCCCGCTGCTCGCCGGGGAGTCCGACGCCACCAGCAAGCTGTCCCGCGAGCACACGGTCGCCCATCCGGCGCCGGGGCTGGTGGTCGTCGCCGGCGGCAAGTACACCACGTACCGGGTGATGGCGAAGGACGCCGTCGACGAGGCGGTGCACGGCCTGGACACGCGCGTAGCCGACTGCGTGACCGAGGAGACCCCGCTGCTGGGCGCGGAGGGATATCAGGCGCTGTGGAACGCGCGAGCGCGCATCGCCGCCCGCACCGGAGTGCACGTGGCCCGTGTCGAGCACCTGCTGAACCGGTACGGCTCCCTGGCCGAGGAGGTCCTGGACCTGATCGCCGCCGACCCCGCCCTGGGCGAGCCCCTGGCCGCCGCGGACGACTATCTGCGCGCCGAGGTGGTCTACGCCGCCTCCCACGAGGGCGCCCGGCACCTGGACGACGTGCTCACCCGCCGTACCCGCATCTCCATCGAGACCTTCGACCGGGGTACCCGCAGCGCCCGCGAGGCGGCCGGGCTGATGGCGCCGGTCCTCGGCTGGGACGAGGGCCAGATCGAGCGCGAGGTCGAACACTACGAGAAGCGGGTGGAGGCCGAGCGCGAGTCCCAGCGCCAGCCCGACGACCTGACGGCGGACGCGGCCCGGCTGGGGGCGCCGGACATCGCACCGCTGTAGCGGTGGTCACGGCCTGAAGCGGAGTCACTGTGCGGCTCCGTGGGTGGCTTCGGTCCTTTTGCAGCCCCTCATCCCGATAAGCGGAACGGCCTCTTCTGGTGGGCACCCTGGGCGTCGCCCACTTGTCGGGTGAGAGACAATGGAGGCTCTGTCAGGGCGGGTTGCATGAGGGGACGCATGTCGGAGGCGGAGCGGGCGGGCACTTCTCGTCAGGAGACTCGTCAGGACAAGAGCGAGCGTCGTCTCCTCGCCGGGCGGTACCGGCTGGGAGACGTGCTGGGCCGCGGCGGCATGGGCACCGTGTGGCGGGCCGAGGACGAGACCCTGGGTCGGACGGTCGCCGTCAAGGAGCTGCGGTTCCCGTCGAACATCGACGAGGAGGAGAAGCGGCGCCTGATCACGCGTACCCTGCGCGAGGCCAAGGCGATCGCCCGGATCCGCAACAACAGCGCGGTGACGGTCTTCGACGTGGTCGACGAGGACGACCGGCCGTGGATCGTCATGGAGTTGGTGGAGGGCAAGTCCCTCGCCGAGGTCATCCGTGAGGACGGCCTGCTGGAGCCGAAGCGCGCCGCCGAGGTCGGGCTCGCCGTCCTCGACGTGCTGCGCTCCGCGCACCGCGAGGGCATCCTGCACCGGGACGTGAAGCCGTCCAACGTGCTCATCGCCGAGGACGGCCGGGTCGTGCTCACCGACTTCGGCATCGCCCAGGTGGAGGGCGACCCGTCCATCACCTCCACCGGCATGCTCGTCGGCGCCCCCTCCTACATCGCCCCGGAGCGCGCCCGTGGCCACAAGCCGGGCCCGGCGGCCGACCTGTGGTCGCTCGGCGGCCTGCTGTACGCGGCGGTGGAGGGCGTACCGCCGTACGACAAGGGGTCGGCGATCGCCACGCTCACCGCGGTGATGACCGAGCCGCTGGAGGAGCCCAAGCACGCGGGCCCGCTGCGGGACGTCATCTACGGCCTGCTCACCAAGGACCCGGCCAAGCGGGTCGACGACGCCGGGGCGCGGGCCATGTTCAACAAGGTGATCCACGCGCCCGAGCCGGAGCCGATGGACGCCACGCGGGTGGTTCCGCTGCCGCCGCAGCCCGGTCCGGCCGAGGGCAAGCGGGGCGAGGAGGCCGCGGAGAAGCTGCGCGGCGCGCTGCGTTCGGTCCGCAAGGCGGCGGGGGCGGCCTCCGCCGCGGCCGGGACGCGGACGAAGAGCGGGGGCGGTGACGCGGGCGCGCCTGCCGCCGGCGGTTCGGCGGGAACGAACGCTTCGGCGGGTGCGGGCCGTTCGGGAGGTCCGGTCGGCGGCCGTCCGGTGGGTACGAGTGGTCCGGCGAGCGCGGGAGGTTCCGTCGCCGGTGGTGCACGGCCCGCTGCTCCTGCTGCTGCTTCTGCCTCCGGTGGGACCGGTGGCTCGGGTGCTGCTCCTACGGCGCGGTCGGCCTCCGGTGCCGCAGGCGGGCCGAACTCCAGCTCGACCAAGCCGAGTTCCGGCTGGCCCGTGATGCCGCCGCCGGACCTGGACCTGCCGCCGCGGCCGGTGCCGAGGGCGCCGCTGACCGATGTCGTGCCCAAGCGCACCCTGGTGATCATCGCTGTGGTCGTCGTCCTCGCCGTGCTCGGCACCGTCCTGGCCTTCGCCCTCAACAGCGGTGGCAAGGACGACAACGGCAGCGGGGCCAAGTCGGCGGTGAGCGCGAGTGCGTCCACCAAGGAGAGCCGCGGCACGGGCAGCGCGGCGCGGACGGGTGGGGCGAGCCCGTCCTCCGCCGGTACCGGTACGCCGTCGGACAGCAAGCCCGACGGCAGCGCGAGCCCGTCCGCGGCCGGCTCCGCGCCGGTGGTGTCCACCCGCAAGGGCGGACAGGGGTACTCGATCGGGCTGCCCAAGGGCTGGTCGTACAAGTCCAGCGACGACGCCGGTGACCGCTACACCGGGCCCGGTGGGCAGAAGCTGCTGGTCGCGTGGACGAGTACGCCCAAGGGCGACCCGGTGGCGGACTGGCAGAACCAGGAGCGCTACATGGTGCGCGCCCAGTACCACAAGGTCCGCATCGAGAAGGTGGACTACCGGGGCTGGAACACGGCCGACTGGGAGTTCACCTACGTCGAGGGCGGTACCGAGTACCGCACCGTCGACCGGGGTTTCGTCGTCAACGGCCATCTCGGCTACGGACTGATGTACACCGCGAAGGCCGCCGACTGGGACAGCGCGTTGCGCCAGGACACCTGGAAGACGCTGACGGCGTCCTTCCGGCCCTCGACGTAATCACCGTCCGTAGAGCGGTTCGGGACGTCACCTGCTTTCTTGCGAGCAGGCCCCGGCGTTCACGCCGGGGAGGAATCGCATCCCAGTGTCGCGACGCGGAGCGTCGTCGTATTCGGATGCGGAGTGGGACCGGTGTCGGTGGGTGTGGAACGAATGCGATGCGAGAGCCAAGCATCGCCTGCCGCTGGGTGAGCGCACCTGCACCTGCACCGCGTGCGGAACGGTGTCTCCACGAGACAAGAACTCCGCACGTGTGATGCTCGTCCGGGCTGGTCTCAACCCGGCTGGTGCCGATGGCGCAAGACCTCCTGGAGCGCTGCTCCAGGAGGCGGCCTGAGCCAGGAATCCCCTCCCTTCGGGAGGGGAGGATTTCAAAATCCGGCATCCACTCAATGCGGGTTGCCTCCGGCACGTATCGTGAATGGTTGCGGACCGTACGCAGCTGCATGTCTGTGCGAAACGGGTCGCGAGGCGAACGGATGTGACCAACCGGGCGGCCGGGGGAGGCAACGTGGACGACTACGCGGGTCGGGTGCTCGCCGACCGCTACCGCCTGCCGTTGCCGCCGTCCGACGAGTACGAACTCACCGAGACCCGCGCCTTCGACACCTACAGCGGGCAGGAAGTCCTCGTCCGGCAGGTGCCGTTGCCGGAGGTCGTCGAGGCCGAGGTGCTCGACGCGGAGGGGTTGCCCGAGGGGTTCACGGCGCGCGAGCGGGGCGGGGCCCGGCGGGCGGCACCGGATGCCCGTACGGCGACGCGCCGGCCCGCGGATCCTGCCGTACGACGCGCCGTGGAGGCCGCGCAGGCGGCGGCCCGCATCCCCGACCATCCCCGGCTGGACCAGGTCTTCGACGTGTTCGCCGAGGGCGGCTCCCTGTGGATCGTCAGCGAGTGGGTGGCCGCGCGCCCGCTGTCCGCGTTCCTCGCCGAGCAGCCGCTGTCCCCGTACCGGGCCGCCGAGGTCGCCTCCGACGTGCTCATGGCACTCCGGGTACTGCACGCCCATGGCTGGGTCCACCGCAACATCACCGCCCGCACGGTGCTCGTCTGCGAGGACGGCCGCGTCCTGCTGACCGGGCTTGCGGTCGGGGCGGCGGAGGAGGCGCTGTGCGGGTACGACCCGGTACCGGGGGAGGACGGCGAGCTCGGCGGGGGGATGTACGGGGCGCCGGGGGCTGCGGGTGGTTCGACGGCTTCTGGGCTGCCGGGGACAGCAGGGGTGGAGCGGGCCGAGCCGGGGGCCGGGGCGATGGCAGCCGGCGGGGCCGGTGGTGCCAGTAGTACCAGCGGTGCTGGTGGTGCTGGTGGTGCCTTGGGCGGTCGGCCGGGGACCGAGGCCGGAGGCGCCGGTACGACGGCCGCGGGACAGCGAGGCGGCCCGTCGTCCGTGGGTCCGGACGGCGGTGTTCCGTCCGCCGACGTCGATCCGGAGGCCGCGCGCCGGGCCGCGATCCAGGCGAGGGCGGCTGGTGGGCTGCCGGGTGCGAACGGCGGGGCCGATGCGGTCGGCGGTCCGGCGGGGCAGCGGGCTCTGGAGAGTGGCGCGAGGAGTGCGAGCGGGACGGACATCCGTGCGGCGCGTGCCGGGGCGATCGCCGCGTACCGCGCGGGTGCGCGTGCCGCCGCCCGGGTGCAGGAACCCGGGCAGAACGGCCGCCCCGCGCTGCCCGGCGCCCGCCCGCCCGCCGAGAACGGCACGGGCACCGACCGACCCGACGGCACGACCCAGCCGCCGTACCCCGCCGGACCGGGCAGCACGCCCCCGCCCGGCCGCGTCGCCGACCCCTACGGCGTCCGGACCGCCCCCTGGCACGGCACCTCACCCCGCCCAGGCTCGGGCAGCACACCCCCGGCCCTGGGAGGCGACGGCACCCAGCGCCCCGGGCTGCCCTCGGGAGGCTCGCACGACCCCGCCGCACCGGCACACCGGACGGGCACCGATCCCGTCCAGTCCGGCTCGGCCCCCGGCGCTCATGACGGCTCCGTGTTGCCTTCGGGGAACCCGTACGACCGCTCCCTGCCCGGCCAGAGCCGTGTCCATCGGACGGGCACCGATCCCGTCCAGTCCGGCTCGGCCCCCGGTGCTCACGGCGGTTCCGCGGTGGCGTCGAGGGGCCCGCAGTATCCGTCCGTTCCCGGGCAGAGCCAGGCCCAGCGGGCGGGCGCGGACCCTGTCCACCCCGGCCCGGCCCGCTGGGACGATCCCGCCGGTGTTGCCGGGGTCCGGCGTGGGGCTGGGAGTGCGTTGGCGGCTGAGCGGGCTCGGCAGGTGCGGATGACTGTCGTCGGGCCGGTGACGGAGCGGTGGGCGCCGGAGCAGGCCGGGCCCGTGCACGAGAACTGGCAGCTGGCGGCGCCGATCGGGCCCGCGACCGACCTGTGGGCGCTCGGGGCGTTGCTGTTCCGGGCCGTACAGGGGCACGCGCCCTACCCCGAGGAGTCCACGGCCGAACTCGTGCAGCTGGTGTGCGCCGAGCCGCCCGCCTTCGCCGAGGAGTGCGGTCCGCTGCGGCCGGTCGTGGAGTCCCTGCTGCGCCAGGACCCCACCGAGCGTCTCGACGTCGAGGAGCTGAACGGCTGGCTCCGATCGCTGGTCCGGTCCGCGCCCGAGCCCGACGCCGGTACGCATGTGGTGCCCGTCCCGCCCGCCGACCCGCGCCGGCTGCCGATCGTCCGGCGCCGCGGCGAGCTGGTGCGGCTGCGGCGGCGGCGCGTCCGGCGGCAGGCCGACGTCCCTCCGCACGGGCGGCACAAGCGGGACCGCGAGCAGGTACGGGAGCGGTCCGAGCGGAGCCGGGACCGGTCCGAGCGGATCCGGGAGCGCACCCGGGACGACGACGTCCGGTCGCCGCGCAGCCTCGGGCGGACCCTGCTCCTGCTGATCCTGCTTCTGCTGGCCGGAGCGATCGCCTACGCGATGCTGTTCATGCCGAAACAGGGGGACAGCGGCGCGGCGGGCAGCGACCGTACCGGCACCGCGGGGGAGGTGAGTGCCGCTCCCTCGCACAGCCTGCAGCCGTCCTCCGGGCAGTCCGCGGACGGCGGTCCCTCCGCGTCCGCGCCCGCCACCGAGACCCAGCCCCAGACCGGTGGCGATCCGTCCGTCGCCGACGGCTTCGCTCTGCGCACCGACCCCGAGGGCTTCACGGTCGCCGTCGCCAAGGGCTGGGACCGCACCCCGAAGAACGGCAGCGGGCAGGTCGTCTACGCGCAGGGGAACTTCGAGCTCATCGTCGTACCCGGACGGGACAGCGCCTCCGTCTACGGCAGCGACCCCATGGTCTACCAGCGGGACAAGGAGAGCGAACTCCAGCCGTACCGCGACTCCAGCTGGGCCACGGCCACCGGGCTGCGGACCATCGAGGTGGGCGGACGGACCATGGCCGAGGGGCAGTTCACCTGGACCGACGGGCAGGGGCGGGACCTGTTCGTGCGCAACATGGCGATCCTGCTGAACGGCCGCTACCACATCATCCAGGTCCGCGGCCCGGAGTCCCAGCGCGACGCGGTGACACGGCTGTACGAGCAGGCCACCGCGACGTACCGCTACACCGGCTGAGCGCCCAGTGAGGCAGCTGAGCGACAAGCGTCACAGTGCTGTCACCTTGGGACCCCGCTTGTTCCCAGAGGGGTAGCCGGTCCTTAGTCTGACCCTGTCAAGAGCATTGCGGGGCAACGTGAATCAGATGCAGGGCCTGCTCATAGCGGGCCGCTACCGGCTTGCCGACTCCATCGGCAGCGGCGGCATGGGCCGGGTGTGGCGCGCCCACGACGAGGTGCTCCACCGGACGGTCGCCGTCAAGGAGTTGACCGCTGCGCTCTACGTATCCGACGGCGACCGGGCCGTGCTGCTCGCCCGCACCCGGGCCGAGGCCCGGGCCGCCGCGCGTATCAACCACTCCGCCGTCGTCACCGTGCACGACGTCCTCGAACACGACGGTCGCCCCTGGATCGTGATGGAGCTGGTCGAGGGCAACTCGCTGGCCGACGCGGTCAAGGAGCGGGGGCGGATGGAGCCCAGGGAGGCCGCCCGGATCGGGCTGTGGGTGCTGCGGGCGCTGCGCGCCGCGCACTCCGCCGGGGTGCTGCACCGGGACGTCAAGCCCGGCAACGTGCTCCTCGGCCGGGACGGCCGGGTCCTGCTCACCGACTTCGGCATCGCCCAGATCGAGGGCGACACCACCATCACCCGCACCGGGGAGGTCGTCGGCTCGGTCGACTATCTCGCGCCCGAGCGGGTGCGCGGCCACGACCCGGGCCCGTCCTCGGACTTGTGGGCGCTCGGCGCCACGCTGTACACGGCGGTCGAGGGCCGTTCGCCGTTCCGCCGCACCTCGCCGCTGAGCACCATGCAGGCGGTCGTCGAGGAGGAGGCCGCCGAGCCGCGCCACGCCGGTGCGCTCGGCCCCGTGATAGCCGCCCTGCTGCGCAAGGAACCCGCTCAGCGGCCGGGCGCGGAGGAGGCGGAGCAGCTGCTCGCCGAGGCGGCAGAGGGCCGCCGGCCGAACGCGGCGCAGGCGTTCGTCCCGACCCAGGGCCGGGGCCTGCACACCGGCACAGGCCCCGGGGCGGGCCCGTCGGGCTACGGCTCCGGCACCTCCGCGGCCGGTTACGGCCCGGACACGTCCGCGAACACCTACGGCTCCGGTACGTCGGTGACCGGCCCCGGCCCCGGCCCCGGCCCCGGTTCCGCTTCCGGCACGCAGGCCGTCGGCTACGGCCCCGGAGCGGCGGCCGGCGCGGTCCCCTCGGTGACCGGGCCCACGGCCGTGGCACCCGCGCCGGCCGGACCTGCGGGACTGGCTGGACCTGCCGGACCGGGCGGATCCGCCGGGTCGGTGCGGAGCGCGGCGACGGCACGCCCCCGTCCGCGCCCGCGGCGCCGGCTGCGTACGCTCGTGCTCGTCGTCGCGGCCGCGGCCGTGCTCGGCGGTGGCGCGGCGGTCGCCGTCCAGGAGTGGGGCGGGACGCAGAGCGGCACCGGCACGAGCGGCGGTGCGGGCCCGGCCACGGACCCCTCCGGGAGCGACACCGCCACACCGGGCCCCGACGGCACGATACCCGCCAGCTGGGAGACCCACCACGACCCGCTCGGCTTCAGCCTCTCCCTGCCCAAGGGCTGGAAGCGGAAGGTCTACGAGGACCAGAGCGGCCTCCAGCAGATCGACTACACCCCGGACGGCGGCAAGCACTTCGTGCGCATCGCCATCGACTCCCCGGACTTCGCCACTCCCCTCCAGCACCAGAAGGACCTGGAACAGCAGCTTCAGCGGCTGGTCGACTACAAGCGGGTGCAGATGACGGAGAACATCTACCGCGACCGCAAGGGCTCGCTTTGGGAGTACACCTGGACCGCGCTGAAGAAGGACCCGCCGTACGTCCCCGGTCCGCGGCACGCGATCGAGGAGACGTACTTCGCGCGCTCGGGCACCGAGTACGCCATCTACATGTCGACGCCGGCCGAGGACTGGGTGAAAACCAGCAAGCAGTTCAAGTGGGTGCTGCAGTCCTGGCAGGAGCCGAACGGGTCCTGAGCGCCTGAGCGCGGTTCCCGGCGGCTGATACGGCCGAAAACCGCTGGTTGAGCACCCCGGCTTGGCCGGTCGGTGTCCCGGAGGGCATGGGTCCGGTGGGGCATGATGGGGCGCATGGGGACCGAGGGCGCCGACTTCCGGGTGATCGCGGGCCGTTACCGCCTGGAGGCACGCATCGGGCGCGGCGGCATGGGCGTCGTGTGGCGGGCGAGCGACCAGTTGCTGGGCCGCCTGGTCGCGGTCAAGGAACTCCTCCCGGACGACTCGCTCCCGGACGACGACGCCCGGCGCCGCCGGGACCGTACCCTGCGTGAGGCGCGGGCGGTCGCCCAGCTGCGGCATCCGCACATCATCGTCGTGCACGACGTGGTGGAGCACGAGGAACGGCCGTACCTGGTCATGGAGTTGGTCGAGGGCGGTTCGCTCGCCGACCGGATCGCCCGGGACGGCCCGGCCGACGCCGCCGAGGCCGCACGCATCGGCATCGCCCTGCTCAGCGCCGTGCACACGGCGCACGAGGCGGGGGTGCTGCACCGGGACATCAAGCCCGCGAACGTGCTGATCGAGGCCGGCACCGGCCGGGTCGTGCTCACCGACTTCGGCATCGCGCAGGTCGCGGGCGCCACCACGCTCACCGAGACGGGTTCCTTCGTCGGCTCGCCCGAGTACACCGCGCCGGAGCGGATGTCGGGGGTGCGTACCGGGCCGGAGTCCGACCTGTGGTCGCTGGGCGCGCTGCTGTGCACGGTCCTCAGCGGCGAGTCGCCGTTCCGGCGCGACTCGATCGGCGGCATCCTGCACGCCGTCGTCGCCGCCGAGATCCGGCCACCCGTCGAGGCCGAGCCGCTGCTCCCCGTCGTACGGGGGCTGCTGGAACGCGACCCCGACCGGCGGCTCGGCGCGGCCGACGCCGAGCGGATGCTGCGGGCCTACCTGGAGACGGGACGGACACCGGAGGCGCCGGGAACGGCCGGTACGGCGGGCGGCGGGCGCGGGCACCACCGGATCGGCGGGGGCCGAACGCCGAGGCCGGGGACGGGAGGCCGGACCACCGGGAGCCGTACGGGATGCCGGCCCGGCAGTCGTACGGCCGGGGCGGCGGCGCCCTACTCGCCGACCCAGCCGGACCTTCCGCACGGCCCACCGCTCCCACCCGCCGGATCCGAGCCGTCGGCCGCCCCTGAGTCCCGGACCGCCAGGCGCGGGGTGCTGATCGCGGCGGTGCTCGTCGCCGCGCTGGCCGGGGCCGGTGTCTCGGCGGCCCTGCTGCTGCACGGGAACGGCGACGGGGGCGGCGGCAGTCCGGGCGGTACGGCGACATCCCCGGCGACCGGCACCGGAAGCACCGGCACCGGAACCACCGGCACCGGCACGAGCCCAACTTCCCCCTCGCCCTCCCCGGCCCCCTCGACACCGTCGAAGGTCACCAACTCCCATACGGCGCCCTCCGGTTACCGCACCGCTCAGGACCCGGCCGGCTTCTCCCTCGCCGTACCGGAGGACTTCACCCGCAGCCCGCAGGGCGAACGCGTCTTCTATCTCTCGCCCGGGGAGACCTTCCGCCTCGGCATCAAGGTCGCCGAGTCCCGACCCGGCGGCCCGCAGGGCGTGCTGGAGCGGTCCGCGGCCGAGGGCCCGGACACCAACCCCGGCTACCACGACGGCCGGGTCACCCGCACCACGCACGCCGGACACCCCGCCGCGCTCTGGGAGTTCACCTGGGACGGCTTCAGCACGGCGGAGGGCCCCCGGCACACCTACGACCTGTGCTGGGAGGATTCCGGGCGGCTGTACGACGTGTGGGTGTCGGCGCCGGTCGGGAAGGTGCGGGAGGCCCGGGAGTACTTCGACGTGGCCCTCGACACCTTCTCGGTCACGGCTTCGTGACCGGTTCCCGATCCCTGTGGATCGGGCGCTCATGGCGCGATATGGATGAACCATGAGCAGCGACGGGGGAGTCACCGGCCGCACGGCCGACGACACGACGAGTTTTGTTCTGCAACCACCGCAACCACCGCGACCATCGCAACCACAGCAACCGCACGTGCACCCGGAGGGCACCGGACGGCTGATCGCCGGCCGCTACCGGCTGCTCGGCAAGCTGGGCCACGGCGGGATGGGCACGGTGTGGCGGGCCCAGGACGAGACGGTGGACCGGGAGGTCGCCGTCAAGGAGCCGCGCGTCCCGGAGAATCTTCCCGAACGGGAACGCGAGAACGCCTACGAACGCATGCGCCGCGAGGCCCGCGCGGCGGCCCGGCTGGACCACCCGGCGGTGGTCGGCGTCCACGATGTGGCGGTGGTCGACGGCCGGCCCTGGATCGTGATGGAGCTGGTCCACGGCCGCACCCTCGGTGACGTGCTGCGCGAGGGCACGCTGGACGCGCGCGAGGCGGCCCGGATCGGCCTGGAGGTGCTGGGCGCGCTGGAGGCGGCGCACGCGGCGGGCGTGCTGCACCGGGACGTGAAACCGGACAACGTCCTGCTCGGCCGGTACGACCGGGTGGTCCTCACCGACTTCGGCATCGCCTGGATCGAGGGCGACACCCGGCTGACGGACACCGGCGGCTTCGTCGGCTCGCCCGAGTACATCGCGCCGGAGCGGGTGCTGGGGCAGCGGCCCGGCCCGGCGAGCGACCTGTGGTCGCTGGGCGTGCTGCTCTACACGGCCACCGAGGGCGTCTCGCCGTTCCGCCGCAGCAACACCCCGGCCACCCTCCAGTCCGTCCTCAACTCCACCCCGGCCGCGCCCGCGTCCGCCACCGGCCCGCTGGCCCAGGTCATCGACGGGCTGCTGCACAAGGATCCCGCGCGGCGGCTGCCGGCGGAACGGGTCCGCGCCCTGCTTCAGGAGGCGGTACGGCCGCCCGTTCCCCCGGCGCCGACCCGCACCGAGCGGAACCCGCTGCCCGCCGACCGTCCCCGGCGTCCGCGTCGCCGTACGGCCTGGCTGGGCGCCGGCGCGGCGCTGGTCGCGGCGGTGGTGGCGGTGACGGCGTACCTCGTCCTCGCCGATCCCCCCGCGGGCCGGCTGCCCGACGGCTGGACCGAGCGGCCGGAGACCGGGCTGGGCGCCACGCTCGCCGTCCCGGCCGGCTACCAGGTCACCCGGCCCGCCAAGAACGACACCGACAAGTACTGGGTGACGTACACCGACTGGAGCGGCGGCGTCTGGGTCACCCTGCACCTGTCCCGGAAGGCGGACGACGCGCTGCACGAGATCAAGAACAGCGCGCGGTCGCAGATGTACGCCGACGACGACAAGTTCCGGGGCCAGGGCGAGTACACCCTCGCCATGCCCGCGGGCGCGCGCACCCACCCGGACGACACGGCCACGTACCACGGCAGGCAGGCCGCGCGGAACACCGTCGGCTACACCACCACCGACAGCCAGAACCCGCGCCCGCGCGAACTCCAGATCTTCTACTACCGCACCGGCACCGGAGATCTGTACACCCTCACCGTCGGCTACCCGGGCAAGGGGGACTTCACGGCACGCGGCCGGGCGGTGGCCAAGGCGGCGATCGCCGGCCTGGACATCACGAAGCTCTGAAGTGCCCCCTCCGAAAGGGAGGATGACCGCCCGCTTCGACAACGGCGTGGTGCGCACGGTACTCATGTGACATGACTGGAGACGGCGAACACCCGCCCGGCGTACGTCTGATCGGTGGCCGCTACCGGCTCGCCGGGCGCCTCGGGTCCGGGCCGACCGGAACGGTGTGGCGGGCCCGGGACGAGCAAGGGCGCGGCGAGGTCGCCCTCAAGGAGCCGCTGCTGCCCGGCGATCCGGCCGACGACGAGGACAGCCGCCGTGTCGCACACCGGCTGTACACGGAGGCCAGGGCTGCCTCCCGGGTGCGTCACCCGTCTGCCGTCACCGTGCTGGACGTCGTCACCGAGGGTCAAGTCCCCTGGATCGTCATGGAGTTGGTGGAGGGCGAGTCGCTGCGCGAGGTGCTGCTGCGCGGGCCGCTGCCGCCCGCCGAGGCCGCCCGGATCGGGCTCGCCGTCCTCGGTGCCCTGCGTGCCGCGCACGCCGTCGGCATCGTGCACCGGAACGTCAAGCCGGCCAACGTGCTGCTGGAGTCCGGTACGGGACGGGTGGTCGTCACCGACTTCGGGACCGGCGACGGCCATCCGGCGGACGCGCCCGCCGGATTCGTCGCCCCCGAGCGCACCGCGGGCCCCGGCGCCGGACCGGCCTCCGACCTGTGGTCCCTGGGCGCGCTGCTGCGGGCCGCGGTGGGGGACCCGGACCCGGTACGGCTGGGCACGCTCGGCCCGCTGCTGGACCGGCTGCAGGCCGACGAGCCGGCGGCCCGCCCCGGCGCGGCCGAGGTCGCGGCGGCACTCCGGGACCACCTCGGGCTCCCCGACGTACCGGAACCCGCGCCGGCGCCAGTGCCGGAACCCGCGCGGCCGGCCCCCGCTCCGGAGGTCGTACCCGCCCCCGACCCCCGCCGCCGCACCCCCCGCACGGCGCTCGGCCTGCTCCTGGCGAAAAAAGCCGGACTCGAATGATCGTTCTGTTCGGCCGGATGCCGGATGGCTGTCAACGCCCTGATCAGCACATTCACTGCCAGTGATCACTGGCAGTGTGTGAGCAGTCCGTGAATCCCCGTTACCGACGGGTACACAAAGCGTTCGCTCCGGCATACCCTGCGCCTCATGACGGACACGCAGGCCTCGGACATCGCCGGTACCAACCCCCTCGCGCCCGCCCCCGAGGGCGCCCGCACCGCCGCCGACGTGGTCACCCCGGAACTGGTGGCCCGGCTCACCAAGGGCGTGGCCGGTTCCGGCCGGACCGCCAACCACACCCCGTTCACCGGCGAGAAGCTGGCCGACCTGCCCGAGTCCACCCCCGAGGACGTGCGGCAGGCGTTCGAAGCCGCCCGCGCCGCGCAGGCCGTGTGGGAGAGGACCCCGGTGCGGCAGCGCGCCGCCGTCCTGCTGCGCTTCCACGACCTGGTGCTCCAGCGGCAGGCCGAGGTCCTCGACCTCATCCAGCTGGAGACCGGCAAGGCCCGGCTGCACGCGCACGAGGAGGTGCAGGCCGTTGCCGTCGCGGCCCGCCACTACGGCCGCACAGCGCCCTCGTACCTGAAGCCGAAGCGGCACACCGGCGCCGTCCCCACCCTCACGAAGGTCACCGAACTGCGCCACCCGCGCGGGGTCGTGGGCCAGATCGCCCCCTGGAACTACCCCCTGGAACTGTCCGTCGGCGACGCGCTGCCCGCCTTCGCGGCCGGCAACGCGGTGGTGATGAAGCCGGACACGGAGACCTGCCTGACCGCGCTGTGGGCGCGTGACCTGCTGATCGAGGCGGGCCTGCCCGAGGGCGTCTTCCAGGTCGTGCTCGGCGAGGGCCCGGTCGTCGGCCCCGAGGTCGTCAAGCACGCCGACTACGTCTCCTTCACGGGCTCCACCCGCACGGGGCGCGAGGTCGCGCAGGGCGCGGCGGCCCGCCTGGTCGGCGTCTCCCTCGAACTCGGCGGCAAGAACGCCATGCTGGTACTGGACGACGCCGACATCGAGAAGGCCGCCGCCGGTGCCGTACGCGCCTGCTTCTCCTCCGCCGGACAGCTCTGCATCTCCATCGAGCGGCTCTACGTCCACGAGTCGGTCGCCGACGCCTTCCTGGAGCGCTTCGCCGCCCGCACCAAGGCCATGCGGCTCGGCAACTCCCTCGCCTACGGCGCCGACATGGGTTCGCTGGTGGGCGAGCGGCAGCTGAAGACCGTGGAGCGGCATGTGGAGGAGGCCGTGGCGAAGGGCGCGAGGCTCGTCGCGGGCGGGGTGGCCCGGCCGGACATCGGCCCGTACTTCTTCGAGCCCACCATCCTCGACGGCGTCGAGGACTCCATGTCCGTCTGCGAGGAGGAGACCTTCGGCCCGGTCGTCTCCATCTACCGCTTCTCCTCCGACGATGAGGCCGTCGAGCGCGCCAACGCCACACCGTACGGCCTCAATGCGTCGGTCTGGACGACCAGCGCCCGGCGCGGCCGCGAGGTCGCCGCCCGGCTGCGCACCGGCACGGTCAACGTCAACGAGGGCTACGCGCCCGCCTACGGCAGCGTCCAGTCCCCGATGGGCGGCATGAAGGACTCCGGTCTCGGCCGCCGGCACGGCTCCGAGGGCATCCTCAAGTACACCGAGGCCCAGACCGTGGCCCAGCAGCGACTGCTGCCGATGGCGCCGTCGCTGGGGATGGACGACGCGAAGTACGCGGCGTTCATGAGCCGGAGCCTGAAGCTGATGAAGGCGTTCCGCTTCAAGTAGGAACACCTGTCAGGAACACCCGTTCTCAACGAGGAGAGCACGTGTCACAGGACACCTATGACTACGACGTGATCGTCGTCGGCTCCGGCTTCGGCGGTTCCGTCACCGCCCTTCGCCTCACGGAAAAGGGCTACCGCGTAGGTGTCCTGGAAGCCGGCCGCCGTTTCACCCGCGAAACCCTCCCCAAGAACTCCTGGGACCTCAAGAACTACCTCTGGGCCCCGAAACTCGGCCTGTACGGCATCCAGCGGATCCATCTGCTGGGCAACGTGATGGTGCTGGCCGGCGCGGGCGTGGGCGGCGGCTCGCTGAACTACGCCAACACCCTCTACGTACCGCCGAAGGCCTTCTTCGAGGATCCGCAGTGGAAGGACATCACCGACTGGCAGGAGGAGCTGAAGCCGTACTACGACCAGGCCCAGCGCATGCTCGGTGTCCGGCTGAACCCGACCATGACGCCGTCCGACGTGCACCTGAAGGCGGCGGCCCAGCGGATGGGCGTCGGCGACACCTTCCACCTGGCCCCGGTCGGCGTGTTCTTCGGCGACGGCAAGGACGCCGACGGCACGGCGAAGGCGGGCCCGGGGGAGCCGGTGGCGGACCCGTACTTCGGCGGGGCGGGCCCGGAGCGCAGGGCGTGCACCGAGTGCGGTGAGTGCATGACCGGCTGCCGGCACGGCGCGAAGAACACCCTCAACGAGAACTACCTCCACCTCGCCCAGCAGGCGGGCGCGGTGGTCCACCCGCTGACGACGGTCGTGTCCGTCACGGACGACTCGCGCGGCGGCTACGCGGTGGCGACCCTGCCGACGGACCGGAAGAAGAAGGGCGAGGGCCGTCTCTTCACCGCCCGGAAGGTCGTCCTCGCGGCCGGCACCTACGGCACCCAGACCCTGCTGCACCGCATGAAGACGGGCGGCCAGCTGCCGTATCTGTCGAAGCGGCTGGGCGAGCTGACCCGTACCAACTCCGAGGCGCTGGTGGGCGCGCAGACCGACGACCGCCGCTACCGCAGGGCGCACGGCACGGTGAAGGCCGACTTCACCCAGGGTGTCGCCATCACGTCCTCGATCCACCCGGACGAGAACACCCACATCGAGCCGGTCCGCTACGGCAAGGGCTCCAACGCGATGGGCGGCCTGTCGATCCTCCAGGTGCCGTACGCCGAGGGCTCCTCACGCGCGCTGGCCTGGCTGGCGAACGCGGCCCGGCACCCGCTCCTGGTCGCCCGCTCCCTGTCCAACCGCCGCTGGTCGGAGCGGACCATCATCGGCCTGGTCATGCAGTCGCTGGACAACTCGCTGACGACGTATCTGAAACCGGACGGCGTCGGCAAGGGCCTGCTGACCGCCCGCCAGGGCCACGGCGCCCCCAACCCCAAGCAGATCAAGGCCGCGACTCAGGCCGCGAGCGCGCTCGCCGCCGAGATCAACGGTTTCGCGGGCAGCAACGTCGGCGAGCTGATGGGCACCCCGCTGACCGCGCACTTCCTCGGCGGCTGCCCCATCGGCGACTCGGCGGAGACCGGCGTGATCGACCCGTACCACCGCCTCTACGGCCACCCCGGCATCTCGGTCGTGGACGGCGCCGCGGTCTCGGCGAACCTGGGCGTGAACCCCTCGCTGACGATCACCGCGCAGGCCGAGCGCGCGATGTCGTTCTGGCCCAACAAGGGCGAGGAGGATCCGCGTCCGGCGCCGGGAGCGGCGTACGAGCGGCTGAAGCCGGTGCGGCCCAACTCCCCGGCGGTCCCGGAGGAGGCGTTCGGCGCCCTGCGCCTGCCGTTCCTGGGGATTCCGGCGGTGCCGAAGAAGCAGTGACCCGGCGCATGCCGAAGGGGCCTGCGCCCCCCTCCTGGCGCAGGCCCCTTCGGCGGGGCGGGAACGACGGCCGCCGTTCCCGCCCGGTGTGCGTGACGCGCTTACGCGGCGGCGTCCGAACCGGCGCCCTTGCGGCGGCGCACGGCGAACACCGCTCCGGCGCCGACGACGACGGCGACACCGCCGACGAGACCGATGGTCGGCAGCATGGAGCTGGAACCGGTGTGCGCGAGGGTGCCGGTGGGCTCGATCTCGGTGGCACCGCCCTGCGGCTCCTTGCCGCCGGCCGGCTTCGTGCCCTTGCCGGGCTTGGCCTGGCCCGGGTTCGGGTTGCTGCTGCCGGGCTTGAGCACGGTGAAGTCGTAGAAGCCGAACGCGCTGTGCACGCAGTTCTTCTGCTGGTCGACGTAACCGCCGAAGCCCATGCTGAAGCCGTCGCCGGCCGGGGCCTGCGCGGTGATGTCGACCCGCAGCTTGATGCCGACCGTCTGCTTGAGACCGAGCGGCGTCGTGCCGAAGTAGAGGCCGTTGCCGATCTCGTCGGCCATGGACTCCCAGGCCTTGGTCTTGGGGTTGAAGTACTCCAGCTTGGCGTAGGTGCTCAGCCAGTCCTTCTCGTTGTCGCTCGCCGTGTCGTTGTCGACGGTCGCGAGCCACTGCACGGTGCCGAGCGACTGGTCGCTGTGGTTGGCGGCCGTCATCGTGAAGTTGTGCCAGCCGCTGCCCGCGACGATCTTGCCGGGCAGGCCGGAGATGTCGATGCTCAGCTGCGAGTCGGGGTCGACCATGTTGCCGTCGACCGGGCAGTCGCTGGGCTCGGCGGTGGGCGCGGCGCTCTGGGTCGGCGAGGCCGACGCGGACGTGCTCGCGCTGTCGCTCGGGGTGGCGGAGGCGGACGTGCTCGCACTGTCGCTCGGGGTGGCCGAGGAGGACTCGGAGGCGGAGTCCGAGGGAGAGACCGAGTCGGTGGGCGAGCTGCTGTCGTCGGCCGTGGGGGAGGACGAGTCGCTGGGCGAGCTGCTCACGGACGAGGTGGGGGAGGACTCGTCCGCGAACGCGGCGGGGGCGGAGAGCAGGGCGATCGGGGCTATGACCGCCGTCGCGGCCGCGGTGACCATGGCGCGGCGAAGCTTCATGAAGACCTCTGTAGGACAAGCATGCTGCGGTGCGGCAGCACGAGATGGAGGCCTCCGCGTGTGGGGCGCGGGCGTGGCCGTTCGGTTTGCGTAAGGGAGACCTGTGGCCGGTGTGAAGGGTTGTACTTGCCCTGCGCTTTACCTATGTGATGTGGATCACTTTTCGGAACGCGTCCCATTCGGATGCCGTCGCGGTCGCCGACGGCTCGGGCGTGCGGATTCGTGCGGGCAGCGCGAAGGGCCCCGCGGCGGGGGCTGAGGCCGCGGGGCCCTTCCGAGTCTTGGATGTCTTTGGATGTCTTTGGATGGCCGGACGGTGCGGCAGTGCCGTCGCCTGCGTGGGGACGTGGGGCTTCTACGCATCGTGCTGGACGGGCAAGGCATCCGCAGTCGTTGGACCCGGCACTGGTGCACATGTGCAGTTTTCCGCCGACAGGCTCCGGGCGTCCCCGGAGCCTGTCGTTCTCTTGGGTGACCGGGCTGCTGTCCCCTGCCGTCCGGTCACTTCCCCGGAGCGAGGTCCCACGGCGTACGGCACGACCCGTACGCCTCATCGCTCCAGCGAGCCACGCGTGGTTTCTGTCGGGCCCGCCCCTGGCTGGCACGGACATCCCGCTCAACGAAGGGGTGCGCGGGCCGGTCACGCGCCGTACGGGTGAGACGGTGATCGAACTCAGATGCGACCCCGGGACAGTTCCAGCAGCGTCATCGCGAGGGAGGTGCCGGGCTTGCCGAGGGCCTCGCGGTAGCGGCCGAGGATCTCCATCTCGCGGGACAGGTGCACCCGCCGCCCGCCGGAGGCGATCCGGGTCTGCTGCACGACGGCTGAGACGGCCATGCGCTCCTGGATGAGGCCGATGATCCGGTCGTCGAGCACGTCGATGCGCTCGCGGGCGTCGGCGATGGTCTGCTCAGGGGTGGTCTGCTCGGGGGCGGTCGTCTCGGTGCCGGTGGCGGTCATGTCGGGGCTCCTCGGGAGGTGTCGCTGGCATCGGGGGGAGGCGGGTGCCCCGGAACGACAGGACCCGGAGAACGACAGACGCCCCGGGCCTTGTCGGCCCGGGGCGCCTGGGAAGTCGCTTGGCGTTCGCTCAAGCAGCACGACCATGGCAGCCGGCGGGCCGGATGCCATAGGTAAAGAGGAAGGTCGAGTGCGTGAGCATGCGTGCAGTATGCCACGTCGTCTCCTGGAGAGGGCTCCCGGCCGCCCCGTTAGAATCGGGAGCACAGACCCCCGCCCGACCACCAGAAGGCACCCCGTGTCATCAGCGAACCCCGCTGCCACCGCCCCCGACACCGTCCTGGTCGTCGACTTCGGCGCGCAGTACGCCCAGCTCATCGCCCGTCGCGTCCGCGAGGCGCGGGTCTACAGCGAGATCGTGCCGAGTACCATGCCGGTCCAGGAGATGCTCGCCAAGAACCCCGCGGCGATCATCCTCTCCGGCGGCCCCTCCTCGGTGTACGAGGAGGGCGCCCCCCGCCTCGGCCGCGAGCTCTTCGAGGCCGGCGTCCCCGTCTTCGGCATGTGCTACGGCTTCCAGCTGATGGCGCAGGTCCTCGGCGGCACCGTCGACAACACCGGCGCCCGCGAGTACGGCCGTACCGACCTGCACGTCTCCAAGAACTCCTCCACCCTCTTCGAGGGCACCCCGGCCGAGCAGCACGTGTGGATGTCGCACGGCGACGCCTGCTCCGCCGCCCCCGAGGGCTTCACCGTGACCGCGTCCACGGACGTCGTCCCGGTCGCCGCGTTCGAGAACGACGACAAGAAGCTCTACGGCGTCCAGTACCACCCCGAGGTCATGCACTCCACGCACGGCCAGCAGGTGCTGGAGCACTTCCTGTACCGCGGCGCGGGCCTCACCCCGTCCTGGACGACCGGCAACGTGATCGAGGAGCAGGTCGCCGCGATCCGCGAGCGGGTCGGCGACAAGCGCGCGATCTGCGGCCTGTCCGGCGGCGTGGACTCCGCCGTCGCCGCCGCCCTCGTGGCACGGGCCATCGGTGACCAGCTGACCTGCGTGTACGTCGACCACGGTCTGATGCGCAAGGGCGAGACCGAGCAGGTCGAGAAGGACTTCGTGGCCGCGACCGGCGTCAAGCTGGTCGTCGTCGACGCCGAGGAGCGCTTCCTCACCGCGCTGAAGGGCGTCTCGGAGCCCGAGGAGAAGCGCAAGATCATCGGCCGTGAGTTCATCCGCGTCTTCGAGCAGGCGCAGGCCGAGATCATCGCCGACGAGGGTCCGGCGGTCGAGTTCCTCGTCCAGGGCACGCTCTACCCCGACGTGGTCGAGTCCGGCGGCGGCACCGGCACCGCCAACATCAAGTCGCACCACAACGTCGGCGGCCTCCCCGAGGACCTTGAGTTCCAGCTGATCGAGCCGCTGCGCAAGCTGTTCAAGGACGAGGTCCGGATGGTCGGCCAGGAGCTGGGCCTGCCGGAGGAGATCGTCCAGCGCCAGCCGTTCCCGGGCCCGGGGCTCGGCATCCGCATCGTGGGCGAGGTGACGAAGGACCGCCTGGACCTCCTGCGCGACGCCGACGCCATCGCCCGCGAGGAGCTGACCGCGGCCGGCCTCGACCGGGACATCTGGCAGTGCCCGGTGGTCCTGCTCGCCGACGTCCGCAGCGTGGGCGTCCAGGGCGACGGCCGCACCTACGGCCACCCGATCGTGCTGCGCCCGGTGTCCTCCGAGGACGCCATGACCGCCGACTGGTCCCGGCTGCCGTACGACGTCCTCGCCCGCATCTCGACCCGCATCACCAACGAGGTCCGGGACGTCAACCGCGTCGTCCTCGACGTGACCAGCAAGCCGCCGGGCACGATCGAGTGGGAGTGACCCTCACGGGCTCCTGCGTGCGCTTGATCGTGCGCAGGGGCGCACCGGGCATCCGGACCTGGACGACCCGATACCGGTCGTCCTCGACGTAGGTCCGCACGACCTCCGTCAGCTCGGTACGGAAGAGGTGGAACGGCTACGGCGGTTCCGCCTCTTTCGCGTTACCGGCCTTGGACAATCCCTGTCGTGCATTCGCTGCGTACGTCATCTTTACAAAACACCTCTGCCCTTTTGCGCTGACCGACGGTAACTTCCGGCCCGTACCGCAATTCCAGCGCTGGAGGACCTATGCATGGGCCGACCCCGCCCCTGCCGCTGCCCACCGACCAGCTGCAGTTCGCCATGCCGCCGATGCACGACTCCGTCGAGGACGAGCGGCGGCACCGCAAGGAGCGGCTCGCCGGAGCCCTGCGGATCTTCGGACGGGCCGGGCTGGAGGACGGGGTCTCCGGGCACATCACCGCACGCGACCCGGAGTTCACCGACTGCTTCTGGGTCAACCCCTTCGGCATGCCGTTCAAGCACGTCACCGTCGGCGACCTCGTCCTCGCCAACCAGGACGGTCAGGTCGTCGAGGGCCGCTATCACGTCAACCAGGCCGCTTTCACCGTCCACGTCCAGGTGCACGCCGCCCGCCCCGACGTCGTCGCCGTCGCCCACTGCCACTCCGTGCACGGCCGCGCCCTGGCCGCCCTCGGTGAGCTGATCGACCCGATCACCCAGGAGAGCTGCGCCTTCTACGAGGACGTGGCGCTCTACGACTCCTACAGCGGCGTCACCGTCGACGCCGAGGAAGGCCGCCGTATCGCCACCGCCCTCGGCTCCCGCAAGGCGCTCGTGCTGCGCAATCACGGGCTGCTCACCGTCGGCGACTCGGTGGACGCGGCGGCCTGGTGGTTCCTGTCCATGGAGCGGTCCTGCCAGGTGCAGCTGATGGCGAAGGCGGCGGGCCGTCCGGTCCTCATCGACCACAAACTGGCCGTCGCCACCCGCGAACAGCTCGGCACCGACCTGGTGGCCTGGATCAACTACCAGCCGCTGTGGCAGGACATCAGCCGCAGCGAGCCGGACCTGCTCAGCCGAACCCCCTGAGCACCACCGCCTTCGTCCTCGCGAACTCCTCGTCCGTGAGCACCCCGTCCCGGTGCAGCTCGCCCAACTCCCGCAGCCGGCGCAGCAGTACGTCATGGTGGTCGGCCCGCGCCGGTACGACCGCCCGCCGGCCGCCGACGCTTGTGCCGTCGCCGGTGCCGGCCGCGCGGGTGGAGGGATGCGGCAGCCGGGCGGTGACGGCCGCCGCGACCAGCGCGGTCAGCAGATCCCGCCGCACACTGCCCCACAGGTCCAGGGTGTAGGGGTCCCGCTCGGGCGGCAGCTTGGAGAACGCCGTCTCCGGGGTCACGAACCGCAGGAACCCGTCCTCGTACCCGGAATTGGGCAGCCACTCCACCTGCACCAGATCGCCCAGGCCGATGATCCGCGGGCCGGTCGCGCGCTTGACCCGGTCGGAGGTGTCGGACCAGTCGATGCGCACCTGGCCGCCGTCGAAGGACACCGTGCCGTCGGAGGACCGCACCGACACCGGCACCGGCGGCCCCGGCAGCAGATAACCCGTCGTGGGCTCCTTGGGGATCCGGTCGAGCAGCAGCGCCTGCCGGATCTCCCGCGCCACGTACTCCGCGGCCCCCGAGCGGTCCGCGTCCACCGTCAGCCGGTAGGGGTCCGCCGGGTCCGGCAGCCGGCCGCCCGTCGCCTGGAGCAGGGGGTCGGCGCCCTCGCGCAGCCGCATCCGCAGCCGGCCACGCTTGCGCTCGGGTTCGTAGCCGACGTCCGCCACCGCCTCCAGGGGCACGGAGATCTCCCCGTACGTCTGCCGGAACAGCGGTACGCAGCGGTGCAGTCCCGGAGTGATCCGGATCGTGCTGCCGTCGAAGGCCCAGGTCCCGTCCCGCGCGATGATCTCGGCCATACGGGAATTCTCCCAGCCGGGTCAACACGCCGGCCCCCGCTTCACCCGCCGTGACCCGGCCCGACGAGCCCGGACGGCCTGCCGTAGGGCACAATTCGCTGACGGCACAGGGGAGTTGCGCGGCAACGGAACGGTCCACCGAGGGGTCGCCGGCCGTGTCAGAAGGTCGTGGGGAAGGCGGGCGTCCGGCGTGGCGGTGCAGGAGGCGAGAGGGGACACGGGTGCCGACGGGACCCACGAGGGCGGCTGCACCTGCGGGGACTGTCCGCACGGCGCCCGCGAGGGGCACCGGCGGGCCGCCGCCGCATTCCTGCGCCGGCGCGACGAGTTCGCGGCCGGACAGGGGCTGCCGACGGCCGTGGCGCATTCGGCCTCGGCGTCCCGCCAGTGGATCTCCGAGGAGCTGACCCAGCGGGCGGAGGCCGTCGCCGAGCGCGGCCGGGCCGAGGGCGAGGCATGGCTCGCCGGGCTGTGGCCGCGCACGGTGGCCGTGGTGTGGGGCGCGGTCGTCGTCCTGCTGCTCGGCGAGGCGCTCACCGCGATCGGTGCGGGCTGGACCGTCGCCCGCACCGCGGCCCTGATCGCCGCGCTCGTCGTCGCGGGCGCCCTGACCGCCGCCGGCCGGCTGCACCGGGCCCGCGGCGGGGCACTCGCCCCGGTGATCGGTGAGGACAACCGGATGTCCACCTCCCGCACCGTGGCCGCCGGCTGGGTGCTGTTCGTCGGCTACGCCGTCCTGCTGCTGGCCACCCGCCTGGCCGCCGCCTCCGACCACGCCGAACGGGACGCGCTGATCTCGGGACTCGACCTCGCGCGTGGCACGGGCGTGGTGACCGTCCTCGCCGTGGTGTGCGGCATCGCCGTCCTGGTCCGCCGGGTGGTGGGCCTGCGCATCCTCGCCCAGCGGCTGCAGAAGGTGCCGGCCCACCGGCCGCGCGCCGCCGACCTGCTCACCGACGACTCCGGCCGGGGCACCTTCACCGACATCCAGTACGTCGCCGTCAGCGCCGTCGCCCTGGTGTTCGCCGCCGTCCGGCTCGCCCGCCGCCCCGGCCAACTGCCCGACCTGCCCTGGGGACTGGGCGTGATCGTGCTGATCTCGGCCGCCACCTACCTGGCCGGCAAGTACGCCGAGGGCGGCCGCCCGGTCGTCCTCTCCGTGGTCCGCGCCCGTGAACCCGGCGACCTGGACGGGCCGATCCGCACCGGCGACGACATCGAGATCCGCGGCGCCGGCTTCGTCCCGCCCGGCGCCCGCACCGCCGACCGGCTCGCCCGCATGGTGGTCCGCATCGGCACCGTCGATGTCCACGTACCCCTGGTCCCCGTCACCGGAGGCTTCCGCAACCCCACCGACACCGTCCTGACCGTTCCCGTCCCGGCCGAGGTCGAGCCCGGCGCGGTGGAGGTGCAGGTGGTCACCGCGGCAGGCGTGGCGACCAACCGGTACACGGTCCAGGTGACGGAATGAGAGACGCGGGAGCCGGAAGAGCGGGAGGAGCCGGGCCGGACGGAGAAGATGGGCGAGCCGCGGCAGAAGGCCGTGAGGTGGCAGGAGAGCGTGACGTGACAGAAGGGCGAGCAGCAGGGCGATGAGCGAGAGCGTCCTGCCGGTGATACCGACCGACCCGCACTGGCAGCCGGCAACCGAACCGGGGCAGCGCGCCGCCGCCCTGGTCCTGGATCTGGTCTCGGGCGCCCCCGACGACCCGCACGCCGACCCCGACGCCGTCGAACTGGACGTCGACTGGCATGAGGCGATCACCGCCGTCGACTGCGGCTCGAACCTGGTGGGCATCGGCTGCCCGCGGTGCGGCGGCCCCATCGACCCCGACTGGTACCGGGACCTGCTGGAGACGTACGCCGAGCAGGGTGACGGCCTGCCCACCCTCGACATCACCACTCCCTGCTGCACCACCGACACCTCCTTGGACCGGTTGGACTACGACTGGCCGTGCGGCTTCGCCCGCTTCGAGATCGCCGCCTGGAACCCACAGCGCTTCTTGCTCACCCCCGAGGAACTGACCGCCGTGGGCCGGGTCCTCGGGCATCCGGTGCGCCAGATCCTGGCCCGGATCTGACCCGCCATCGCTCGTGCGCCCGCCCGAATTCCGGAAAAACATCCGGGAGGGGATTGAACGGGCCCCGCTCGTCGTACGTATCGTCGAAGTGAGGGGCGGGACGGCGGGTGAGAGGCGGCTGGCGACGATGACTCACGGCATTCGGACAGACACGCACATGAATCGGCTCAACGGCCTCCGTGGCTGGCGGGACACCGCCACCCATTACGCCCTGCTCCCGCTCCGCGTCTTCCTCGGCGTCACCCTCATCTACGCCGGCCTGGACAAACTCACCGACAGCGCCTTCATGAAGTCCAGCGGCGCCGGGTCGATCGGCGACACCATGCGGGCGGCCCGCGACTCCGCCGGCATCCCGGCCCTGGTCGACCTGGCCCTGAAGAGCCCGGTCGGCTTCGGCTACGCCATCGCCTTCGGTGAACTGGCCGTCGGTATCGGCACCCTGCTCGGCCTGCTCGCCCGGCTGGCCGCGCTCGGCGGCGCGCTGATCTCGTTCAGCTTCTGGATGACCGTGAGCTGGTCGTCGACCCCCTACTACTACGGCAACGACCTCGCCTACTTCATGGCCTGGATCCCCCTCATCCTCGCCGGCGCCCCCTACCTCTCCCTGGACGCGGCCTGGCGAGCCCGACGCCGGCAGGGCGGCTACCGGTAGCCACGACCCCCGGCGGGCCGCCGAGGGCCGCGAGGCTCCGGCCCGGCCGGCGACGGACAACCACCGCCGGCCGCTCGCCGACCACCGCTAGCCGCCCTCCGCGCCGCCCCGTCTGCGTATCGCCCGGGCCACGCTCCCCGTGACACCGGCCAGCAGCAGGCCGCCCACGACCAGCGGGACGATCGCGAACCACGGCGTTTCCCACAGGCCGCGCGCATCGCCCGCGTAGACCCCGCCGGCGGCGGTGAGGAAGAGCCCGGCGACCAGCCTCCCGGGCTGAAACTCATGACGCAGCACGGCTGACCTCCACCTGTCCCACACCGACCCCGAGCGTGAGGTCCAGCGTGCCGGCCTCCTTGGCGGCCGTGGCCGGCGCCAGCGTCACGGCCTTGTGCCTGCTCGGCTGCACGTCCACGTCCCTCCTGTTCTCCCCGGGCAACCGGATGTCGCCCACCCCCACGTCGATACTCATCCGCACGGTCGCGCCCGCCGGCACGATCACCTTCAGCTGTCCGGCGCCCACATGGGCGTGCGTCGCGACTGTCTGCCCCTTGGCCGGAGCCGCCCCGGTCAGATCCAGCGTGCCCCGCCCGGTACCGAGGTCGTAGCGCGGCTGCACCTGTGCCGTCGCCGCAGGCACCCAGGACGTGTCTCTCCAGTGGGTGGTGATGTCCTTGGGCATGGCCGACGCCCCGGCGAGCAGTGCCGCCGTGACGAGCGCCAGGAACACCGTCCCCGCCCCGGTGCGCCCCAGGAACGCGCTGATCGCGACGCCGAGGCCGAACACCGCCAGCGCGCAGGCGAGACCGGTCTGGAGGCTGGTGCCCAACGGGTGTGTGTCCCAGGTGAGCCCCGTGCCCAGGCCGCCCGCCACCAGGGCGAGCAGGAAGACCCAGCCGCCGATCCAGCGCGGGCCGCGCGGTCTCGGGGGTGCGGCGGGCCGCGGCCGTATGGAGCCGGAGTGGGGCCACGGGAGGGCGACGCCGGCGTCGACGGCCGAGGTGAGATCCCGGTCGCGAGTGTCGCCGGGCCCCCACAGATAACCCGTGCCGCCCACGTGGGTGCCGTCCTTGACGATCGGGTCCCGCCACCACGACGGGTAGATGGTGGCGACCGGCGGAGCCTGCGCCTCCGGCGGGGCGTCGGCCGCGGCCTGCGCGGCCAGCGGGTCGGGGTCGGTCGCGTCACGGCGCCGTGACCAGTACCCGGCGCCCGCGAGCAGCAGGGAGAGGACCACGGCGAAGGTCAGCACCCCGCCGTTTCTCAGCATGGTCAGGAAGACACCGCAGCCGACCAGGGCGAACAGCACGGCGGCGAGCGCCAGACCGTCGACCCGGCCCGTCAGCAGCTTGCGCAGCTCGTTCTCGTCCTCGTCCTCGTACGGCACGAGGAGCCAGACGAAGCCGTAGAAGATCAGACCGATGCCGCCGGTCGCGGACAGCACGGCCAGAGTGATCCGGAAGATCACCGGGTCCATGTCCGTCTGCCGGCCCAGGCCCGCGCACACGCCCGCGATCATCTTGTGCCGGCGGTCGCGCCGGAACCGGTCGAAGGCCGCGGCGGGCTGCTGCTCCTGCTCTCTGCCCTGTTCTCCCTCCCGCTTCCCGGCGTGGGTGTCCGTGCCGGCCGCTCCCGTCCGCTGTGTCGCGGCGGGCCCGGCATCCGTCGGTCCGGTGCCCGGGGCCGGGCGCGGGCCGGGGCCGGGTCCCGGACCCGTCGCGGCGTGCTCGTGATCCGTCATGCGTCCATGGTGACGGCCCGCCCGCCGCGACGGCAGTCGGGACGACCCTGGGCGAACCCTGAAATCGGCCCTGAGACGGGGCGGGGAAGCGTTCGACCGGCACTGAACCGCTGTTGCCCGCCGTTCCCCGACCCGGTCCCGCGGAAGATCAGGGGCGTCTCGGGGGCCGACCCTGATGCCTGGCCCCGCCGGCCGTGTGACCATCATTGGCATGCCGGAAGCCGCAAGCCTGCCAGTCGACGACCCGCGGCCGCCGCGCAAGCTCTACCGCAGCAGCGACGGACGCTGGCTCGGTGGAGTGGCGCGGGGCCTCGCCGGGCATCTCGGGCTGCC
Source organism: Streptomyces camelliae (assembly GCF_027625935.1). NCBI lineage: Bacteria > Bacillati > Actinomycetota > Actinomycetes > Kitasatosporales > Streptomycetaceae > Streptomyces > Streptomyces camelliae. The sequence continues at coordinate 3,677,046 of NZ_CP115300.1, read as the reverse complement.
CGTCATCTGGGTGCGGCTCGCCTTCGTCGGCCTTTTCATGGCTCATGGGTTCGGAGCGCTGCTGTATGCGGCGTTCTGGTTCTTCGTGCCGCTCGGGATCGGCGGTGTCGGCGAACAGAAGCAGTCGCTCGTCGGCACCGAGACCGCCCCGGACGGCCGCCGCAGACTGGTGGCCCGCAGGCCGGACAAAGGTCAGCTCGTCGCGCTGCTCCTCATGGTCATCGTGTCCATGGTCTTCGTGAGCAGCGTGAACCTCGGTGGCGCGGCCAAGGTGTATCTGGTGCCCGCCGTCCTCGTCGCGGCCGGTGTCGCCCTGGTCTGGAGACAGGCGGACAACGCCCGCCGGGCCCGCTGGGTCGAGGTCGGCCGCCGGCGCCGTACGCTCACGCTGCTGCGCGCGGCCGGCGGTGTCCTGCTCGTCACGGCCGGTGTCTCCGCCATCTTCGTGCTCCAGGGCTCGGCCGCCCACCTCGGCGCGGTCCTCCAGGCTGCGCTCGCCGTCCTCGTCGGCATCACGCTGCTCGCCGGCCCCTACCTGGTCCGGATGACCCAGGACCTGTCCGAGGAACGCCTGATGCGCATCCGCGCCCAGGAGCGTGCCGAGGTCGCCGCCCATGTGCACGACTCCGTGCTGCACACCCTCACCCTGATCCAGCGCAACGCCGACAACGCGAACGAGGTGCGCCGCCTCGCCCGCGCCCAGGAACGCGACCTGCGCACCTGGCTGTACAAGCCGGAGGGCACCGGCAAGGACGAGGCCGACGAGCCGGACACGGTCGCCGAAGCGGTGCGGCGCAACGCCGCCGAGGTGGAGGACAAGCACGGTGTGCCCATCGAGGTCGTCATCGTCGGCGACTGCCCGCTGGACGAGAGGACCCGGGCGCAGATGCAAGCAGGGCGCGAGGCGATGGTGAACGCCGCCAAGTACGGTGGCGAGGGCGGTGCCGTACAGGTCTACGCCGAAGTCGAGGGGAGGACGGTCTTCGTGTCCGTGCGCGACCGCGGCCCGGGCTTCGACCTCGACTCGATACCCGCCGACCGGATGGGTGTCAGAGAATCGATCATCGGCCGCATGGAGCGCAACGGCGGCACGGCCCGGCTGCGGGCGGTGCCGGGCGGCGGCACGGAGGTCGAGCTGGAGATGGAGAGGGCGGAGAAGACGTCATGAGCGACGCGACCGAGGCGAACGGCCCGGCGGGAGCCGGCGCGGGCGGACGGCACGTACGGGTCGTGCTCGTGGACGACCACCGTATGTTCCGCACCGGAGTTCAGGCCGAGATCGGCCAGACCGCCACGACCGGGGTCGAGGTGGTCGGCGAGGCCGCGGACGTCGACCAGGCGGTCACGGTCATCACGGCGACCCGGCCCGAGGTGGTCCTGCTCGACGTCCATCTGCCGGGTGGCGGCGGGGTCGAAGTGCTGCGCCGGTGCGCGGCGTTGATGGCGGACGCCGAGCAGCCGGTCCGCTTCCTCGCACTGTCCGTGTCCGACGCGGCGGAGGACGTGATCGGCGTGATCCGCGGCGGCGCCCGCGGGTATGTCACCAAGACCATCACCGGCACCGACCTGGTCGACTCGATCTTCCGGGTCCAGGAGGGCGACGCGGTCTTCTCCCCGCGGCTGGCCGGGTTCGTCCTGGACGCCTTCGCCTCCACCGACGCCCCGCCCGTGGACGAGGATCTGGACCGCCTCACCCAGCGCGAGCGCGAGGTGCTGCGGCTGATCGCCCGTGGCTACGCCTACAAGGAGATCGCCAAGCAGCTGTTCATCTCGGTGAAGACGGTCGAGTCGCATGTCTCGGCGGTCCTGCGCAAGCTCCAGCTGTCCAACCGCCACGAACTGACCCGCTGGGCGACCGCCCGCCGCCTGGTCTGACCTCGCCCTCACGCGACCCGGGTGGCCCCCGCGAACGGCATCTCGTCGACCGGGGCCAGCCGGACCGGTGCCGAGGGGTTCGGGGCGTGGATCATCTGGCCGCCGCCGACGTAGATGCCGACATGGCTGACGCCGGAGTAGAAGAACACCAGGTCTCCGGGCTGCAGTTCGGAGCGGGAGACGCGCCGGCCCGCGTCGATCTGGGCGTAGGTGGTGCGGGGCAAGGAGATGCCCGCGGAGCGGTAGGCGGCCTGGACCAGCCCCGAGCAGTCGAAGGAGTTCGGGCCGGCCGCCCCCCACACATAGGGGCTGCCGAGCTTGGCGTAGGCGTAGGCGACGGCCGCCGCAGCGCGGCTGTCGGGCGCCGTGACGGAGCCGGGCCCGGATCCGGCCTGCGCCAGGGCCTGCCGGGCATCTGCGGCCGACCGGGAGGCGCGCCCCGGTGCGCTGCCGTCGTCACCGGTGACCTGGGCGCGCTGCTGCGGGGTGAGCCGCGCCAGCAGCCGCCGGGCCTCGGCCAGCTTGTCCGTGACGGTCTTCTTCTGCCGGCTCAGCTCGGCCTGCCGGGAGCGCAGCGACGCCAGCTGGACGCGGGCGGCTCCGCGCAACTGCTCGATCTCCCGCAGTTGTTCGCGTACCCGCGACACGGCGGCGGCCTGCCGATCGCCGGCCCGCTCGGCGAAGGCGGCGTCGTCCAGATACCGGTCGGGGTCGTTGGACAGGGCCAGTTGCCAGGCGGGGGCGAAGCCGCCGTCGCGGTACTGCGCGGAGGCGAACGAACCCAGCGCGTCCCGGGCCGAGTTGAGCTCGGCCTGCCTGCGGGCCGTCTCGTCGTGCAGCGCGTTGAGCCGCCGCTGGGCCGCGTCTGCCTGCTCCTTGGCGCCGTCGTACTTCTCGGTCGCCGCCTCGGCCTGCTGGTAGAGCTTGTCCACCTGGGCCTTCACCTGTGCCGGTGTCAGCTGCGGGTCGGCGTGTCCGGTCCCGTCGAACCCCGTCGCGGTGGCCGCGCCCGCCAGGGCGAGGGTGGCGGCCGTCCGGACCGTAGGGCCACCGATCGAGCGTTGCCGGGGCTTGCGATGCGCTGCCACCTGGACCGTCACGTCCTTCCTGCTCGACGACCGAGCGGGCGGTATGCCCGGCGGCGGCCCGCACAGGGGGAGCGGGCCGCCGCCGGACCCTTCTCGGCGGTGGAGAGGACGCTAGGCCGGAGTGTGACGAGTGGGTAACGGACTGTACGGAACTGGCCTTTACGGATCGGAACGTGACCTTATGTGACTGATCCGACCGTCCAGGCTCGCCTCCTTCACACAGTGTGATGACCGATACGCGGGAAGCGGGACGGAAGGGGTGCCGGAGGTGTTATGGACCGCATAAATGCATGATCCATGTCGGCCGCGGCCGGGCCCGATGACAGGGGGCCGGTACACCCCTGGTCAGGCCGGCCGCGCGGTCTGACCAGAGGCCTCGCGAGGCCAGCTCCGACAAGGCGTGACGGCCCTCACCACTCGAACACCCCGGGAACGGCACCCTGCCGTCCTTGGGGCTGTTACCGACGAATTAGGCTCCGGCCCCATGGACGTACTCATCCATCTCTTCGTCGGCCTGCACATCATTGGCATCGCCGCGCTGCTCGGCGGTTTCCTCACCCAGATGAAGGCGATGGGGCAGGGCACGGCTCGCTTCGTCCCCGGGATGCTGCACGGTGCGCTGACCATGCTCGTCACCGGGGTGGCCCTCGTCGGCCTCAACCAGGCCGACGACCACCACGTGAACACCATCAAGATCGGTGTGAAGCTGGCCCTGCTGATCGTGATTCTCGGGCTGGTCTATGTGAAGCGCGACGAGGAGAAGGTCGACAAGGGCGCCTTCGGGGTCGTCGGCCTGCTGACCATGACGAACATCTTCATCGCCGTTCTGTGGACCTGACCCGGTAGGCGTCAGCCCGGGCGGACCACGCTGTGGATGATCGATTCCCCGCCGTAGTACACCGACTCCTCACGGACGTACGCGCCCGGCTTCGGGGCGTGGATCATCATGCCGTTGCCGATGTAGAGACCGACGTGGCTGATGTCGTCGTAGAAGAAGATCAGGTCCCCCGGGCGCGCGTCGGCCAGGGACACCGTGGTCCCGGCGTTGACCTGGTCGTACGTGGTGCGCGGGAGCGTGACGCCGGCGGCCTTCCAGGCGGCCTGGGTGAGGCCCGAGCAGTCGTAGGAGTCCGGCCCGGTGGCGCCCCACACGTACGGCTTGCCGATCTGGGCGCGGGCGAAGGCGATGGCCTTGGCGGCCTTCGTGTCGTACGAGCCGGCGGACCCGGAGGATCCGGAAGAGGCGGAGCCGGTCGGGCTGGATGAGCCGGACGAGGTGGTCTTCTGCTGGGCTTCGGCCTGCTGCTTCGCCAGCTCGGCCGCCTTGCGCGCCGCCTCCTGCTGCTTCTCCCGCTCGATGGCGGCCAGCCGCGCCTTCTCCTGGGCCGTCAGCTGCGACAGCAGCTCGCGCGCGGAGGCGAGCTTCTGCTGGACGGTGGACTTGGCGGTCTGCAGCTCGTGCTGCGACTCGGTCAGCGTCTGCAGGCTCTGCGCGGCCTCCCGCCGCTTCTTCATGGTGGAGGCCTGCTCGTCGATGTAGGCGTCGACCGCGCTCTTCTCGCGCGTGGTCAGCCGGCTCATCAGCTGGGTCTGGTCGAAGTAGTCCTGCGGGTTGTCCGCGAGCAGGAAGGTGGCCGTGTCGGGGGCGGCGGCGCCGGTGCGGTACTGGGCCGCGGCGAAGGAGCCCAGCTCGTCGCGGGCCTTGTTGAGGCGGGCGGTGCGGCGGGCGACCTCGTCCCGGAGCGCGTCGACCCGCCCGCGCTGCTTGCCGGTGCGCTCCGTGGCCGCGTCGTACTTCTCGGTCGCCGACTCCGCCTGCCGGTAGAGGTCGTCGACCTTCTTCTCCACCTCCTCCAGGCTCGGCCGGGTGTGGTCCGTACCGGGGGCGGCCTCGGCCGTCTGGGACAGCATGGCTATGGAGGTGAGGGCGGCGGTGGCGAGGGCCGGGGTGCGCAGACCCACTCCGGTGGTCCCGCCGGGACGCGACTTGCGGTGCGACGCCAAGGGAGGCGACTCCTTCCAGTGGGCCGCCTACCGGGTTAGCTGTCGGGTTCGGGCGGAGGTTCGGAAGGGTTGCCCTACGGCGTCGTCCCGGACGGGAGTCGGCCGATTCACCCCGGAGATTCGGTGGGTCCCCGGCTCCGGCCCCCCTTACGGGAGGCGCCGGACTCGGCGGGGGCCGCGCACGCGACCCGACGGCAACCTAGCCAACTCGTGTGACTGGTGTGAAGGTTGGTGCGTGATATGTCCGATACATTTTCGTGATCCGGCGCCGGGATCACGTCCACGTCATCGAGTGATTCCGCTGCGTGAGGGGGTTCGCCGCTCTGCTCGCGCGACCTTCTTCCCGGGACGGCGACCGGTTGTCGGTGGGGCGCCCTAGACTCGGAGAGCGATGAGCAGCCTCTTTGACGACAGCTTCCTGGCGGACCTCCAGCCCCCGCGCGGGCACGAGGAGGAACCCCCGCCGCCGCCCGAGGACGATCATGCTCCGGAACCGCTTCCGGACGATCTGTTCGGCGGGAAGTTCGACGCGCCGCCGGACCGGGACGCCTACTACCGCGACGGCGCCCCGCGCCCCGCGCTGGACGCGGCGGCGCTCCTGGAGGGGCTGAACGACAACCAGCGCGCCGCGGTCGTGCACGCCGGCTCCCCGCTGCTCATCGTCGCCGGTGCCGGCTCCGGCAAGACCCGCGTGCTCACCCACCGCATCGCCCACCTGCTCGCCGAGCGGCATGTGCACCCGGGCCAGATCCTCGCGATCACCTTCACCAACAAGGCCGCGGGCGAGATGAAGGAGCGCGTCGAGCAGCTCGTCGGCCCGCGCGCCAACGCGATGTGGGTCATGACCTTCCACAGCGCGTGCGTGCGCATCCTGCGCCGCGAGAGCAAGAAGCTCGGCTTCACGTCGTCGTTCTCGATCTACGACGCCGCCGACAGCAAGCGCCTGATGGCCCTGGTCTGCCGTGACCTGGACCTCGACCCCAAGCGCTTCCCGCCCAAGTCCTTCAGCGCCAAGATCAGCAACCTCAAGAACGAGCTGATCGACGAGGAGGACTTCGCCGCGCAGGCCGCCGACGGCTTCGAGAAGACCCTCGCGCAGGCCTACGCGCTCTACCAGTCGCGGCTGCGCGAGGCCAACGCCCTCGACTTCGACGACCTGATCATGACGACGGTCAACCTGCTGCGCGCCTTTCCGGACGTCGCCGAGCACTACCGCCGCCGCTTCCGGCACGTCCTGGTCGACGAGTACCAGGACACCAACCACGCCCAGTACGCGCTCGTCCGCGAACTCGTCGGCACCGGCACCCACGACGAGGACGCTCCGCCGAGCGAGCACGACCTCCCGCCCGCCGAGCTGTGCGTGGTCGGTGACGCGGACCAGTCGATCTACGCCTTCCGGGGCGCGACGATCCGCAACATCCTCCAGTTCGAGGAGGACTACCCGGACGCGACGACGATCCTGCTGGAGCAGAACTACCGCTCCACGCAGACCATTCTGAGCGCCGCCAACGCGGTCATCGAGCGCAACGAGTCGCGCCGCCCGAAGAACCTGTGGACCAACGCGGGCCAGGGCGCGCAGATCACCGGCTATGTCGCCGACACCGAGCACGACGAGGCGCAGTTCGTCGCCGACGAGATAGACCGCCTGGTCGACGCGGGTCAGGCCAAGGCGGGCGACGTCGCCGTCTTCTACCGCACCAACGCCCAGTCCCGTGTCTTCGAAGAGGTCTTCATCCGCGTCGGCCTGCCCTACAAGGTCGTCGGCGGGGTCCGCTTCTACGAGCGCAAGGAGGTCCGGGACGTCCTCGCCTACCTGCGCGTTCTCGCCAACCCCGAGGACTCGGTGCCGCTGCGCCGCATCCTCAACGTGCCCAAGCGGGGCATCGGCGACCGCGCCGAGGCGATGATCGATGCCCTCTCCCAGCGCGAGAAGATCAGCTTCCCGCAGGCGCTCAAGCGCGTGGACGAGGCGTACGGCATGGCCGCGCGCTCCACCAACGCGGTCAAGCGGTTCAACACGCTGATGGAGGACCTGCGCACGATCGTGGAATCCGGCGCCGGACCGGCCACGGTCCTCGAAGCCGTCCTCGAACGCACCGGTTACCTCGCCGAGTTGCAGTCCTCCACCGACCCGCAGGACGAGACCCGCATCGAGAACCTCCAGGAACTCGCGGCCGTGGCCCTGGAGTTCGAGCAGGAGCGCGGCGAAGGCGCAGCGACATCAGGGGCTACCGCCCCGGGCGGTACGCTGGCCGACTTCCTGGAGCAGGTCGCGCTGGTCGCCGACTCCGACCAGATCCCCGACGAGGACGAGGAAGGCTCCGGCGTCATCACCCTGATGACCCTGCACACCGCCAAGGGCCTGGAATTCCCCGTCGTCTTCCTGACCGGCATGGAGGACGGCGTCTTCCCGCACATGCGCTCCCTCGGCCAGACCAAGGAGCTGGAGGAGGAGCGGCGCCTGGCGTACGTCGGCATCACACGCGCGCGGGAGCGGCTGTATCTCACGCGCTCGGCGCTGCGCAGCGCCTGGGGCCAGCCGTCGTACAACCCGCCCTCCCGGTTCCTGGAGGAGATCCCGGCCGCCCACGTGGAGTGGAAGCGGACGGGCGCGGCGGCACCGGTGTCCTCCGGCCCGGCCTCCGGGATCGCGGCCTCACTGTCCTCGTCCCGCTCGCGTTCGTCGGCTGCGGGCGCGTCCGGGTTCGCCACGCGGCGTACGACGGACAAGCCGGCGGTGTCCCTCGCGGTCGGCGACCGGGTCACCCACGACCAGTTCGGGCTCGGCACGGTCGTCGCGGTGGCGGGCGCGGACGACAAGGCCCAGGCGACGATCGACTTCGGCGACGGCAAGCCGAAGCGGCTGCTGCTGCGGTACGCGCCGGTGGAGAAGCTGTAGGGAGTACGGGGAGCCCGGGGGCGCCGGCCCCCGGTTTCTCTGCGGGGTCCGGTTCCTACGTGGGGTCGAGTCCGTGGCTCCGCAGCCAGGGCAGCGGGTCCACGGCGGGCCCGCCCGCCGGGTGCACCTCGAAGTGCAGGTGCGGGCCGGTGGAGTTGCCGGAGTTGCCGGAGTAGGCGATCGGCTCGCCGGCCTTCACGGTCGTACCGGAGGCCACGCGGTAGCTGGACAGATGGCAGTACCAGGTCTGCGTGCCGTCCTTCGCCGTCACTATCATCATGTTGCCGTAGGCGCTGTTCCACTTGGTGGTGACGGTGCCGTCGGTGGCCGCCATCACCGTGGTGCCGTAGGAGACGGGGAAGTCGATGCCCGTGTGCACCGACATCCAGTTCACGCCCGCCTGGCCGAAGTAGGCGCTCAGCCCCTTCTGCGTGACCGGCAGCACGAACTTGGGGCGCAGCCGCTCCTTGAGCGCGGCCTCCGCGAGGGCCTTCTTCCGGTCCAGCTCCTGCTGGTTCTTGAGGTCGATCCGCTCCTGCGTCCGGCTGGCCCGGTCGGCGAAGTCGTCGGCGCCGGCGGAGAGCGTCCTGAGCTGGCTGTCCAGCTTGCTGTTGGCGACCGACGGCTTGACCGCGTGCGCGTCCGAGGCGGAGGCGGTCGTGTCCTTGCCGCCGCCGTCCGTCAGCGCGCCGACCGAGGCGGCCGCGATTCCCGCGACGCCCATCACACAGGCCGAGGGCACGGCGACGGTCAGCAGCGCGGAGCGCTTGGCGGGCGTACGACGCCGGGAGCGCGCCCCGCCGCGCGCGCCCGCGCGTGTTGTCGGCGTGACCTCTTCCTGGTCGTCCAACAGGACCGGCTCGGCGGGCGGTTCACCGGAACTGTCCGTGGCGTCCGCGTACGGCGCCTGGTCCTCGTACCCGCCGTGCGGGAAGGCCGCCGTGTCCGGCACTTCCGTGACCTGCTCGAACGTGGCGGTGGCCTGCTGGTCGAACGGTTCGGCAACCGGCTCGGGCGAGGGCGCCGCGGCCTGCCCGGCGGAGTTCCACTGCGTGGCGTCGTACGCGCCCGTCTCGAAGCCCTGGGTGCCCCACTCCCACTGCTGGGTCGGGTCGGCGCCGCCGGACTGATCGGGCTGCTGCCACAGGCTCGCGTCCCACTGGCCACTGACGTCGTGGCCCGTGGCCTGCGCGGGGACCGTCCAGGCGGCCGCGTCGTGGACACCGGAGTCGTAGGCGGCGTGGTGCTGGGCCGCGTACGCGTCGTAGTGCGGGGTCTGCCACTGCGCCGAGTCGTACGCGCCGGTGCTCTGCTCGCCGGGCAGGCTGCCGAAGAGCGGGTCACCGTGGAAGGCGCCGGTGGTGTCGTGGCCGGGCACAAAACCGGTGGCGTCGTAGCCGCCGTACGTGGTGAAGTCGCCGTAGGGGGCTTCATGGGTCCCGTACGGCGCGTGGTCGTAGCGCGCGGCGGAGGCGTCGGAAGCCGGGGCCGGGGTGGTCATGGTCCCCGACGGGTGACGGTCGTTCACCAACTTCTCTTTCGCCTCGACAACAGGGGCTGCCAGAGCAGTGCGGCGACTGTACCCGCCGGTACCTGGGCACGACAATCTTCGGCCGGTTTCGCGCCCGCCGGAAACGGGCATTCGGCGGTCTTTCGGGGGACGCCGGACACGAGTTTGGCCGAGAGTTCGATGAGCGTTCGATGTGCGGAGACTGTCGGCCGCCTGTACGACACGTCGGCGTCAGCCGGTTCACCTCACCGTTGGTTCACGCCACCGTCAGACCGCCGGCGAGCGCGTCCCCGGGGTGCGCGGCGTCGAGGGCCTCGCGTATCCCGGCCGCGACCGCGGGGTGCACGGGCAGGGCGAGATGCCCGATGCCGGACACCTGGACGTTCAGCGTGTCGAGATCGGGGTGCTCCAGGCGGGCCGTCTCCACCGGATCCATGATGGAGTCCAGGTCGCTCCAGAAGCTCACGAACCGCGTACGGCAGCCGGGCGCGGGCCGGGACAGTTCCTCGATCACCGATGAACCGGGCCGCATCTGGCGCACGATCGGATGGGCGTCGGCCAGCGGCACCACCCGGGTGCCCGCGTGCGGGGTGCCCAGCGTGACGAGCGTGCGCACCCGCAGATCACCGCCGAGACACTGCACGTAATAGCGGGCGATCAGGCCGCCGAGGCTGTGGCCCACGATGTCGACGCGGGGGCTGCCGGTGCGTTCGCAGATCTCCTCGATGTGCCGGCCGAGCAGCTCGGCCGCGGCGCGGACGTCGCAGGTCAGCGGGGAGTAGTTGAGCGACTCGACGCGCTGTCCGCCGTGCTGGGCGAGGCTGCGGCGCAGCAGTACGAACACCGAGCGGTTGTCGATGAAGCCGTGCAGCAGCACGACCGGCGGGCCGGACGGGACGGGCAGCCGGGCCGTGCCCTCCGCGGCGGGCAGGGCGGGGGAGCGGCGTTCCTGGGCGAAGCCCGTCGGATACAGCAGGAGGTGGCCGGCCAGGATCGCGGCCTCAAGAGCGGTCGCCTTGAGCAGCGCCATGGAGATTCCGGCGAGTCTTCCGGGCCACAGGCGCCGGTAGAACGGGAGGAAGAGTGGCAGTACTCCGGTGACCTTCATGGGCCGACCTCCTGTCGGCACGCCGGAGGACGGCTCGATCCCCCGTGTGCCCTCATGTCCCACCATGTGATTTCCCCCTCGCTGCGCACCGTAAAACTGCCGGTTGCGGGATGCTGGGGATAACGTTCGTTCACTTCGCGACGGTGGCGGAACGCGCCAAAAGTGCGGTACTTGTCGTTATGGACGGAAGCGATCGCTTCCGGGGTCGTCTGATGGAGGCAGTGATGGGTGTGGCAGCCGGTCCGATCCGTGTGGTGGTCGCCAAACCGGGACTCGACGGCCACGATCGCGGGGCCAAGGTCATCGCGCGCGCCCTGCGCGACGCCGGTATGGAGGTCATCTACACCGGGCTCCACCAGACACCGGAGCAGATCGTCGACACCGCCATCCAGGAGGACGCCGACGCGATCGGCCTGTCCATCCTCTCCGGCGCGCACAACACGCTGTTCGCCGCGGTGATCGACCTGCTCAAGGAGCGCGACGCCGCGGACATCCTCGTCTTCGGCGGCGGCATCATCCCGGACGAGGACATTCCGCCCCTGAAGGAGAAGGGCGTCGCGGAGATCTTCACGCCGGGCGCGACGACCGCGTCGATCGTGGAGTGGGTGCGGGAGAACGTGCGTCAGGCGGCTGCGTCGGGCAACTGAGCCGGCGGTTCGTTCCGGGAGGGGCCGCGGGTGGTGCCGGCCGGGGCCAACTCGCGGGCCATCTCCGCCCGCAACCGCAGCGTCGTGACCAGCCGCTGGAACGCCTCCGCCCAGTACCCCCCGGCGCCCGGCGCCGCGTCCTCCCGTTCGTCGGGTATCGCCAGCAGCGCCTCCAGCCGGCCGGCCTCCGCCGGGTCCAGGCAGCGTTCCGCCAGCCCCATCACACCGCTGAAGCTCCACGGGTAACTGCCCGCGTCCCGCGCGATGTTGAGCGCGTCCACGACCGAGCGGCCGAGTGGCGCCGCCCACGGCACCGCGCACACCCCGAGCAGCTGGAACGCCTCCGACAGGCCGTGTGTCGCGATGAACCCCGCCACCCACGCGGCCCGCTCCACCGGTTCCAGGGCCGCCAGCAGCTTCGCGCGCTCGGCCAGGGACACCGCCCCCGGCCCGCCCGCCTCCGGTGCCGACGGTGAGCCGAGCAGCGCCCTCGACCACGCGGTGTCCCGCTGCCGCACCGCCGCCCGGCACCAGGCCGCGTGCAGTTCGCCCTGCCAGCCGTCCGCGACCGGCAGTGCCACGATCTCCCGCGCCGTTCGCCCGCCGAGCCGCTCCGGCCAGGTGCCGAGCGGCGCGGCCTCCGCCAACTGCCCCAGCCACCATGAGCGTTCTCCTCTGCCCGCCGGAGGTGTCGCCACCACACCGTCGCGCTCCATGCTCGAATCGCACTGGAGCGGCGGCTCGACCACGATCGCCGGCACGGGCGCCGTACGGTCGAGGGCCACACAGGCCGCGGCCCGTACGGCCATGCGCGCGGCGAGTGCGGAGTCCGGCAGCGCCGACAGCAGTTCCGCCGCCGTCGCCCGGACGTTGCGGCTGCGGTCGCCGAGCGCCTGCTCCAGGAACGGCTCGTCCTCGGCGGCGAGGCCCGTGCGCAGCGCGTCGAGGAACATCAGCCGGTCCTCCGCCCGCTCCTTGGCCCAGGACGACGCCAGCAGCTCGCGCGCGACCGCGGGCCGCTCGGCGCGCAGCCCGCCCAGCAGGGCCACCCGTTCGGCGAACAGCCCCTCCTGCCACAGCCGCTCCACCGCCTCGGTGTCGTCGGCGCCGGGCAGCGTGGCGCCGCCGCCGGGAGCCGCGCGCAGGGCGAAGCGCCAGTCCGGGTTCAGCCGGGCCAGCCACAGCGCGCGCGGGCCCGCGAACGCCAGCGCCGCCGGGCGCAGATCCGTACGCCCCCGGGCCGCGTCCAGCAGGGCGGGCAGCGCCTGCGGGGGTGCCGCGTACCCGTGCGCGGTGGCCGCCGCGAGCCACTGCGGGAGCAGCTCCATGAGGTCGGGTGCGCTGCCCCGGCGGCCGCCGCCCGCCGCGCCCGAGCGGTCGGCCAGCAGGGCGGCGAGTCTGCGGGCCGCCGCCGCGGGCAGCGCCGGGCGCGGGTCCTCGGGCGTCGGCTCCGGCCGCCGGGCCGCCCGCGCGGGCCGCAGCCCGGCCCGTCGTCGTACGGTCGCCACGGCGGCCGCGTCCAGCAGCGCGAGCGGAGCCTCCCGCCCGGGCTGTGCGGTGGCCCACGGGCGCCGGTCGGTGCCGAGCAGGGCGGCGGTGACCAGGTCCTCCCAGGACTCCGCGGGAGCCGCGCCGGTCCGAGTGGTCGGGGTCGGGGTGATCGGGGTCCCGTTCATGTCATTCCCTTCCGCATGGCGTCGCGGGCGTCATGGCGTCGCCGGCATGCTGCTTCGGGTCCCGGGGAGGTTCGCCTCGGGCACTCTGGGGGCGTTTCGAGTCCCCGGCCTGCCGGTTCGTTCAGCACAGCGGCACCGCCTCGTTCGTCCCCGGCGTCCAGGCCGTGAGCGGGGTGAAGCCGTGGTGGCCGCACTCGCCGAAGACCGTCACGGGGGTCCCGCCGGACAGGGCGACCAGTCGCCACAGACCGGGGCGGGAGCGGGCGGCCCGGGTCAGGGGCAGGGCCGTGTCCGTACCGGCGTCGGCCAGTTGCCACGTCTCGCCGTCCGGGACCGGGATCACCCGCTCCAGCGTCACCGGGACCGACTCCAGCCAGGGATCGTCGCGCAGCGCGTCGCCGTACCGGGCCGCCGCCTCGGCCGTCGACACGCCCGGCGGGCGGAACCCGGCCGGCGCCGGCGGGGCGAACCGCTCGCCCAGTGCGGCCCGGGCCCGGCCGGCCCCCGGATGACCGGACAGCTCCGCGTCCAGCGCCAGGCCGACCGGCAGGGACAGCTCCGGCGCCCGGCCCGCCGCGCCGTACGACAGCAGCAGCCGGGTGCCGCCCGACTCCGCGCCGTACAGCCAGATCCGGCGGGTCGTCAGTTTCGCGTCCGCGGTGTCGTACTGGGCGAGGACCAGCCAGCGGTCGCGCAAGGGCGGGCCGTCCGCCGGGGCGGGCAGGCCGAGCCGGGAGCGGACCGTGGCCGCGAGGGCGTCCGGCAGCGCGGCGCGGCGCAGCCAGCCCTGGTCGAGCAGATGTAGCAGCGCGCATTCCTCCAGCAGCCGGGCCGGCCAGCCCGCCCCGGACCCCGGTATCGCCCCCAACTCCCGCACCCGCGCCGCGAGTCCGGGCGCCTGGGCGTCGACCATGCGGGCCGCCGTCTCGTCCCACGCCCCGTACCCCGCCTGCTCGGCCGCGGCCAGACCGCCGCGCAGCAGGTCCGCGAGGCGCTGCTCCAGCTCCGTCGCCCCCGCGGTGACCCGCTCGGCCCGGCGCTCGGCCCGCCGCCGTGCCGCCTCCGGATCGGCCGGCCCGGCCGCCGAACCCCCCTTGCCCTGGCCCGGTTCGCCCTCGGCCCGCTTGCGTCTGCCCGCCAGCCACGGCTCTGCCCAGTCCGGCGGATCGGCGGACACCGGCACCGCGCCGTCGCCGCCCGCCCACAGCAGAAGCAGCCCGAGCGCGTGCTTGCACGGGAACTTACGGCTCGGACAGCTGCACGTGTACGCCGGTCCGGCGAGATCGACCACCGTCTGGTACGGCCTGCTGCCGCTGCCCTTGCACAGCCCCCACACCGTCCCCTCTCCACTGCCCGCCTCGGACCACGGACCGGCCGTGCCGAGCTTGCTCCCCGCTGTGCGTGACGCGGCGTCAGGCGCCAGTGCCAGCACCTGTTCCGCGGTCCAGCGCACCCCCTGCTCAGTCATGCCTCCGACGGTAGGTCCCGCCACTGACAATCGCCCCGGAGCGGGCATTTGTGCAGGTCAGAGCGATTGTCAGTGGCGTGGTGCACGGTTGATGGCAGATCCGAACCGGCCGAGCTGGAGGGGGCCTCAGCCATGACTGTGTCCGTGGAAGCGACGTCCGTCGAAGCGTCGTCCGAGGGAGCGTCGTCCGTCGGAGTGAACGGGAGCCAGGAGGCGGCGCCGGTGCTGCGGCCGCACGCCGAGCATGCCTTCGCCGCCGAACTCACCGCGCTCGCGCAGCAGGACGACCGCCCGCGTCCGGCCCGCTGGAAGCTGTCGCCGTGGGCGGTGGCGACGTATCTGCTCGGCGGCACCCTGCCGGACGGCACGGTGATCACACCCAAGTACGTGGGCCCGCGCCGCATCATCGAGGTCGCCGTCACCACACTCGCCACCGACCGCGCCCTGCTCCTGCTCGGCGTCCCCGGCACCGCCAAGACCTGGGTCTCCGAACACCTCGCGGCCGCCGTCAGCGGCGACTCGACCCTGCTGGTCCAGGGCACGGCCGGCACCCCGGAGGAGGCGATCCGGTACGGCTGGAACTACGCGCGCCTGCTCGCGCACGGCCCGAGCCGCGACGCCCTCGTGCCCAGCCCCGTCATGCGCGCCATGGCCGAGGGCATGACGGCCCGCGTCGAGGAGCTGACCCGTATCCCGGCCGACGTGCAGGACACGCTGATCACGATCCTGTCCGAGAAGACGCTGCCGATACCGGAGCTGGGCGAAGAGGTCCAGGCGGTCCGCGGGTTCAACCTCATCGCCACCGCCAACGACCGGGACAGAGGCGTCAACGACCTCTCCAGCGCGCTGCGCCGCCGCTTCAACACCGTGGTGCTGCCGCTGCCGGAGAGCGCCGAGTCCGAGGTCGACATCGTCACGCGCCGGGTCGAGCAGATCGGCCGCTCCCTCGACCTGCCGGCCGCGCCCGACGGCATCGAGGAGATCCGCCGCGTCGTGACCGTCTTCCGCGAGCTGCGCGACGGCGTCACCGCCGACGGCCGTACGAAGCTGAAGTCGCCCAGCGGCACGCTCTCCACCGCCGAGGCGATCTCCGTCGTCACGGGCGGTCTCGCCCTGTCCGCGCACTTCGGCGACGGCGTGCTGCGTCCGGGCGACATCGCCGCCGGCATCCTCGGCGCGGTCGTCCGCGACCCGGCGGCCGACCGGGTCGTCTGGCGGGAGTACCTGGAGACCGTCGTCCGCGAGCGCGAGGGCTGGACGGACTTCTACCGGGCCTGCCGGGAGGTGAGCGCATGACCGGCACGAGCCGGCCGCTCCTGCTGGGCGTACGGCATCACGGGCCCGGTTCCGCGCGTGCGGTGCGGGCCGCACTGGACGCCGCCCACCCGGCCACCGTCCTGATCGAGGGCCCGCCCGAGGCCGATGCGCTGATCCCGCTGGCCGCCGACCCCGGTCTGCGGCCCCCGGTCGCCCTGCTGGCCCACGCCGTGGACGAGCCCGGCCGCTCGGCGTTCTGGCCGTTCGCCGAGTTCAGCCCCGAGTGGGTGGCGATCCGCTGGGCCCTGGAACATGGCGTCCCGGCTCGCTTCATCGACCTGCCGGCCACGCACACGCTCGCGTGGGAGGGGAGCGAGGAGCGGGCGGCGCCTCCCGACGGGCATGAGCAGGGGAACGGGTACGGGCACGGGCCGGACACGGCTGCTGGTGCTGGTGCTGGTGCTGGTGCCGGTTCCGGTGTTGGTGAGCCTGGGGGCGGCGATGAGCCCGAGGACGCCCGCGACCACATCCGGATCGACCCGCTCGCCGTGCTCGCCGAGGCCGCCGGTTACGACGACCCCGAGCGGTGGTGGGAGGACGTCGTCGAGCACCGGGGCCCGGGGGAGCGCGACCCCTTCGCGCCGTTCGCCGCCCTGGAGGAGGCGATGGGGGCGCTGCGCGAGCGGTACGGCACCGGCGGGCACGCGCGGGACCTCGTGCGTGAGGCGCACATGCGGATCCAACTGCGTGCCGCGCGCAAGGCGTTCGGGGACGAGGTGGCGGTGGTGTGCGGGGCCTGGCACGTGCCCGCGCTGCGTGAGAGGACCACCGTCGCCGCCGACCGGGGCCTGTTGAGGGGGCTGCCCAAGGTCAAGGCGGACCTGACCTGGGTGCCCTGGACACACCGCAGGCTGGCCCGGGCCGGCGGATACGGCGCGGGCATCGAGTCGCCCGGCTGGTACGCCCACCTGTTCCACGCCCCCGACCGGCCGGTGGAGCGGTGGCTGACCAAGGTGGCGGGGCTGCTGAGGGAGGAGGACCGGATCGTCTCCTCCGCCCATGTCATCGAGGCGGTCCGGCTCGCCGAGACCCTGGCGGCGCTGCGTGGCCGTCCGCTGCCCGGGCTCGGGGAGACCACCGACGCCGTGCGCGCGGTGATGGGCGACGGCTCCGATGTGCCGCTGGCGCTGGTGCACGACCGGCTGGTGGTCGGGGACGTGCTGGGGGAGGTGCCGGAGTCGGCCCCGGCCGTGCCGTTGCAGCGCGACCTGGCCCGGCAGCAGCGTTCCCTGCGGCTCAAACCGGAGGCGCTTGAACGGGAGTTGGAGCTGGACCTGCGCGGGGACACCGACGCCGGCCGCAGCAGACTGCTGCACCGACTGCGGCTGCTCGGCGTCGGCTGGGGCGAGCCGGCCCGGTCCCGGGGGAGTACGGGCACCTTTCGGGAGACATGGCGGTTGCGCTGGGAGCCGGAGCTGTCGGTGCGGGTCGCCGAGGCGGGGGTGTGGGGGACGACGGTGCGCTGCGCGGCGCAGGCCAAGGCGGAGGCGGACGCGGCGGCCGCGTGTGCCCTCGCCGATGTCACGGCGCTCGCCGAGCACTGTCTGCTCGCCGGGCTGCCGGACGCCCTGCCCGTCGTCATGCGGGCGCTCGCCGACCGGGCCGCGCTCGACACGGACGTCGGCCACCTCGCCCAGGCCCTGCCCGCCCTCGTCCGCTCCCTGCGCTACGGCGACGTGCGCGGCACCGACACCGGCGCGCTGGCCGGGGTCGCGGCGGGCCTCGCCGAGCGCATCTTCATCGGCCTGCCCCCGGCCTGCACCGCGCTCGACACGGACGCGGCGGAGGAGATGCGCGGCCATCTGGACGCCGTGCACGCGGCGGTGGGGTTGCTGGCGGAGACGCCGGTCGCGTCGAGTGCCGCGGGTGGTGAGGCCGGGAACGGCGAGGGGGGGAACGGTGGGGCCGGGAACGGAGAGGCCGGGACCGGTGGGGGGACTGGCGGTGGGACCGGCGGTGGGGCCGGCGCTTTCGGTGCCGATGCGGGCGCCGGCGCCGGTTCCCGCGCTGGGTACGGCGATCTGCGGAGCCGTTGGCGGGCCGTGCTGCGGGCGCTGGCGTTGCGCGACACCGTGGCCGGTGTTCTGCGGGGGCGATCGGTGCGGTTGTTGCTGGACGAGGGTGCGCTGGGGTCTGAGGAGGCGGCGCGGTTGATGGGGCTCGCCCTGTCGCCTGGGACGCCGCCCGCCGACGCGGCCGCCTGGATCGAGGGCTTCGTCGGCGGCGGGGGCGGGCTGTTGCTGGTCCACGACGAGCGACTGCTCGGCCTGGTCGACAGCTGGCTGACGGGGGTGCCGGCGGAGGCGTTCGCCGGCGTACTGCCGCTGCTGCGGCGCACGTTCGCGGCGTACGAGCCGGGGGTGCGCAGAACCCTCGGGGAACTGGTCCGGCGCGGCCCGGGAGAGGCGAGAGGCCGGGCCGGGGCGGGCAGCGGAACGCCCGGCTTCGCCGCCGAACCGGACGCCGGGCGCGCCGACGCCGTGCTGCCGGTGCTGCGGCTGCTGCTCGGCCTGGACGAGAAGCCAAGGATGACGGACGACAACAGCCTTGCGGGGGTGGGCACATGACAACCGAACGGATCACACCAGAGGCCGCCTCGGGCACCGGCCTCGGCACCGCTGCCAGCCCTGGCCCCGTCGCTGGCATAGGCAGCGGTGTCGCCGCCGGCCCCGGCACTGCCTCTGCCCCCGCCCCTGGCCCCGGCCCCGGCACAGTCACTCACCCCACTCACCCCGCCGACCCCGCCGACCCCGCGCGGGAGCGTTTGCGGCGGTGGCGGTTGGTGCTTGGCGGGGACCAGGCCGATGGCACCGGGTGTGCGTTGTCCGGGCGGGACGCGGCGATGGACGGGACGCTCGCCGCGCTCTATGGCAAAGGGGACAAACCGCAGGCGGGGCGGGAGCGTTCGGCCGGGCTCGGGGCCTCGGCGCCGTCAGTGGCGCGCTGGCTGGGGGACATCCGCCGCTACTTCCCGTCCTCCGTTGTCCAGGTCATGCAGCGCGACGCCATCGATCGGCTCGGGCTCTCCTCGCTGCTGCTGGAGCCGGAGATGCTGGAGGCGGTGGAGGCCGATGTGCACCTGGTCGGCACGCTGCTGTCGCTCAACAAGGCGATGCCGGAGACCACCAAGGAGACGGCGCGCGCGGTCGTCCGCAAGGTCGTCGAGGACCTGGAGCAGCGGCTCGCGACCCGGACACGGGCCACGCTCAACGGCGCCCTCGACCGCAGCGCCCGTATCAGCCGCCCGCGTCACCACGACATCGACTGGAACCGCACCATCGCGGCCAACCTCAAGCACTATCTCCCCGAGTACCGCACGGTCGTGCCGGAACGGCTCGTCGGCTACGGGCGGGCCGCGCGGTCGGTGAAGAAGGAGGTGGTGCTCTGCATCGACCAGTCCGGTTCCATGGCCGCGTCCGTGGTCTACGCGTCCGTGTTCGGGGCGGTGCTCGCCTCCATGCGGTCGATCAGCACCCGGTTGGTCGTCTTCGACACGGCGGTGGTCGACCTCACCGACCAGCTGGACGATCCGGTCGACGTCCTCTTCGGCACCCAGCTCGGCGGCGGCACGGACATCAACCGGGCGCTCGCCTACTGCCAGTCGCAGATCACCCGGCCCGCCGAGACGGTGGTCGTGCTGATCAGTGACCTGTACGAGGGCGGCATCCGCGACGAGATGCTCAAGCGGGTGGCGGCGATGAAGGCGTCCGGGGTGCAGTTCGTGGCACTGCTCGCGCTCTCGGACGAAGGAGCGCCGGCGTACGACCGGGAGCACGCGGCCGCGCTCGCCGCGCTGGGCGCACCGGCCTTCGCCTGCACACCCGACCTGTTCCCCGAGGTGATGGCGGCGGCTCTGGAGAAACGGCCGCTGCCGAAACCGGACACGGCATGACACAGGCGGTAAAAGGGATATGTCTACCCATCGGTAACAGGGGGGTTGCGCGGCCCGAGGCGTGCCGTGCAAGGATCGGCGGAGCCCCTGTCGTGCCGATCCGAGAATGTTCCTCCCCTTGACTTTCCCAGCAACCCTCCTCGGTACCACCGTGCGCGTGTTGCGTACGGCGGCCGGGCGGCGTGTGCTCCAACTGGCGTTGCTGGTCGGCGGGCTGTTCGCGCTGGGGTTCGTCTGCGGCGCGCAGGCCCACGCGGCGGACGGAACCGTCCCGGTACCGGTGAAGGTGACGTCGGCGGGGTACGGGGCGGTGGGGCATGAGGGACTGGTGCGACCGGTACGGCCGGTGCGGCATGCACAACCGGCCGTGCCAGTACGGAATTTGCGTACGGTCGGCGAGCAGACCGTCGCGTCCGCGCGGGACGTGGTGACAGCTGTGTCCCGATCCGTGGCCCAATCCGCGGCCCAATCCGTGTCGCAGTCATTGTCGCTGTCACTGGCCCAGGCCGTTTCGCAGACGGTCTCTCAATCCGTCGAGACGGCGCGACCGCCGACCCCGATGCCCTCCCTGCCCCTGCCGGAGCTCGGCCAGGACGCGGAGGTACCTGTGCTGCCGGTGCCGGGTGCGCAGGCTCCGGCGCCCCACCTGCGGTACCGCGGAGGCCCGGCGGCTCGGCCCACGGCTCCGGCGCCGCGGAAGCATGCCCGTGCCGGGGCCGGTACCGCCGTCACGGCGACGGCACCGCTCCTGTGGTACGGCCCGGACCTCACCCCCGTGCCGCAGAACCAGGCACGCACGCCCGGGCACCACGGCACCGCTGCCGGCGCCCCCGGTCGCCCTGAGCCCACGCGCGACACGGGCGGTGTGCTGGGTAAGCAGGCGGTCGACGGCAGCACGTCCCGCCACGGTGACGCGCACGCCGTCACCTTCGGCGATGGGGCGGCCCTGCGGCTCGTACCCGACGCCGCCGCGCGCGTCGACGCGCCCCGGACCCGGGAACGGCACCGGGACATCCTCGTCTTCCCCGGCTAGGCAGTACGGCTGACCTCCCCGCCACGGACCTGTCGCGCGAGGGCGGAACAGGTCTGCCCGTCCGTCCGGACCCCATCCCCAGCGATCACCTTCAGCGATCACCTTCAGCGATCTCCGGACGGAAACTCCCCAGCCGTTTCCGAAGAAATAGACGTACGTCATGAACAAGAGCATCCGCCGTTCGATCGTGATGGCCGCCGGTGTCACCGGCGCCAGGGCGCTCGGCTCGGCCGCGGCCAGCGCCGACGAGCTGTCCGTCACCTCCCTCTCCGTCCCGGACTCGGGCACGGATTCCGCCGCCGGGTCCGTCGACGGCGTCCTCACGGGCGTCCACGACACGGTCTCCGGTGTCCAGAAGACCGTTCACGACACCGTCTCCGGTCTGACCGGCACCGCCGCGTCGGCCGCCTCGACCGCCACCGACCAGGGAACGACCGTCATCAGCACCGCCGACCAGGCCGCCCGTTCCGCCGACGCGAGCGTTCCGGCCGCCGCGAAGGCTGTGCGGGGTGCCGAGGCCATCAAGGGCGCGCAGGCGGCCCGCGCGGAGCGGGCGCGGACGGCGCGGGTGCAGGGCCGCGTCGGGACTCCCGCCGAGCCCGGCGTCCAGGCCGGTCTCCAGGCCGGTCTCCGGGCCGGTGTCCGGGCCGGTGTCCAGGCCGGTGTCCGGGCCGAAGGGGCGTACGGAGCCGCCCACGGTGTCGCCCACGAGGCCGCGCATGCCGCCTCGGCCGTCGTCGGCGGCGGTGCGGTCGGCGGGGTGCCGGGCTACGCCGGCGGAATGGCCGGGCAGGTCGTGCGGGACACCACGGACGCCGTGCTGCCGCCGGTGGCCTCCGGCGCCGTGCACGGGGTCGTGCCGGTCGCGGGCGCGCTCGCCCACGGCGTGACCGGCGCGCTCGACGACACGGTCCGCCCGGCCGGCGGTTCGCCGGCCGGGCATGTCGTTGCCGGTGTCGCAGGCGTCACCCGGGTGGCCGTACCGCCGCCGCCGTACCTCCAGGACGCGGCCCACCTCCAGTACCCGTACGGCATACCGAATGCCGCTCGGGGCAGCTGAGAGCTGGGCCGAGCAGCCCTCCGCGGGGTGTCCGGACCCGGATGGCCGAATGCCGTCGGTTCGTCCGGCCGGGCCCCCTCGGGTGGGGCGGGTGGTCCCCATTGGGGTGGGGATCAACCGCCGCGGCCCCGGAGCCACCGGGGCCGGACCGGAGGCCTCACCGGGTCAACCCCAGCCCGGTGAGGCCTCGCACATCGAACGAAGCCGACCGAACACAGCCGAAGACGGCACGCCGTGCCAGCAGACCCGGCATCATGTGACAGGTATCACCGCTCGTGTGTGACCCTCGATTTAGGGAGCCCCCGCAAGCGGCGATAACCTGCGAGACGGACATGCCGCGCGCTCGGACACCGTGTGCGCCCCCCTTGTGACAAGCGGACGTCACGTTGCCCTTCGCGGCACGCCCACGCATCCAACGAACCGCGAGATCACTGATAGGGACGGAAGCGCGTGGACCTGTTCGAGTACCAGGCGAGGGACCTCTTCGCCAAGCACGATGTACCGGTGCTGGCCGGTGAAGTCATCGACACGCCTGAGGCGGCGCGCGAGATCACCGAGCGGCTGGGCGGCAAGTCCGTCGTCAAGGCGCAGGTGAAGGTCGGTGGTCGCGGCAAGGCCGGCGGCGTCAAGCTGGCCGCCTCCGCGGACGAGGCCGTCGCCCGTGCGACGGACATCCTCGGCATGGACATCAAGGGCCACACGGTCCACAAGGTCATGATCGCCGAGACCGCGCCGGAGATCATCGAGGAGTACTACGTCTCCTTCCTCCTCGACCGTGCCAACCGCACCTTCCTCTCCATCGCCTCCGTCGAGGGCGGTATGGAGATCGAGGAGGTGGCGGCCACCCGTCCGGAGGCCGTCGCCAAGACGCCGATCGACCCGATCGACGGTGTGGACGAGGCCAAGGCCCGCGAGATCGTCGAGGCCGCGAAGTTCCCGGCCGAGGTCGCGGACAAGGTCGCGAACGTCCTCGTCAAGCTGTGGGACACCTTCATCAAGGAGGACGCCCTCCTGGTCGAGGTCAACCCGCTGGCGAAGGTCGCCTCCGGCGAGGTCATCGCCCTCGACGGCAAGGTGTCGCTCGACGACAACGCCGAGTTCCGTCACCCCGACTTCGAGGAGCTCCACGACAAGGCCGCGGCCAACCCGCTGGAGGCCGCCGCCAAGGAGAAGAACCTCAACTACGTCAAGCTCGACGGCGAGGTCGGCATCATCGGCAACGGCGCGGGTCTCGTCATGAGCACCCTGGACGTCGTCGCGTACGCCGGTGAGAACCACGGTGGCGTCAAGCCCGCCAACTTCCTCGACATCGGCGGTGGCGCCTCCGCCCAGGTCATGGCGAACGGCCTGGAGATCATCCTCGGCGACCCGGACGTCAAGTCGGTGTTCGTCAACGTCTTCGGTGGCATCACCGCCTGTGACGAGGTCGCCAACGGCATCGTCCAGGCCCTGAAGCTGCTGGAGGACCGCGGCGAGAACGTCACCAAGCCGCTCGTCGTCCGCCTCGACGGCAACAACGCCGAGCTGGGCCGCAAGATCCTCACCGACGCCAACCACCCGCTGGTGCAGCGCGTCGACACCATGGACGGCGCGGCCGACAAGGCCGCTGAGCTGGCCCACGCCGCCAAGTAAGCACTCAGGACGAGGACACCAACACACCATGGCTATCTGGCTCAACAAGGACAGCAAGGTCATCGTCCAGGGCATGACCGGTGCCACCGGCATGAAGCACACCAAGCTCATGCTCGGTGACGGCACGCAGGTCGTGGGCGGCGTGAACCCGCGCAAGGCGGGCACCACCGTGGACTTCGACGGCACCGAGGTACCGGTCTTCGGCACCGTCAAGGAGGCCATCGACAAGACCGGCGCCAACGTCTCCGTCATCTTCGTGCCGGAGAAGTTCACCAAGGACGCGGTCGTCGAGGCCATCGACGCCGAGATCCCGCTGGCCGTCGTGATCACCGAGGGCATCGCCGTGCACGACTCGGCCGCCTTCTGGGCGTACGCCGGCAAGAAGGGCAACAAGACCCGCATCATCGGCCCGAACTGCCCCGGCATCATCACCCCGGGCCAGTCGAACGTCGGCATCATCCCGGGCGACATCACCAAGCCGGGCCGCATCGGCCTGGTCTCGAAGTCCGGCACGCTGACGTACCAGATGATGTACGAGCTGCGTGACATCGGCTTCTCGACGGCCGTGGGCATCGGCGGTGACCCGATCATCGGCACCACCCACATCGACGCCCTGGCCGCGTTCGAGGCCGACCCGGAGACCGAGCTCATCGTGATGATCGGTGAGATCGGTGGCGACGCCGAGGAGCGCGCGGCCGAGTTCATCAAGAAGAACGTGACCAAGCCGGTCGTCGGCTACGTCGCGGGCTTCACCGCGCCCGAGGGCAAGACCATGGGTCACGCCGGCGCCATCGTCTCCGGCTCCTCCGGCACCGCACAGGCCAAGAAGGAGGCCCTGGAGGCCGCGGGCGTCAAGGTCGGCAAGACCCCGACCGAGACGGCCAAGCTCGCCCGCGAGATCCTGGCCGGCTGAACAGCGCGTAGCTGAACAACGCCATAGAGGCACGCCGGTAGGCCCGTTCCCCGCGGTGGGGGCGGGCCTACCGCCGTTCACCTGGCCAACGGCACCAGCCGCTCCGGGCCGCTCCGCTCCGACTTGCTGAGCTTCGTCCGCAGGGCCTGCACGGCCGGGGACAGCGGACCGGGCGCCACCCGGGGCGGAACTCCCGCGACCGCCTCCGCCGGCGCGACCGGCGGCTCGTAGTGCGTCGGTGCCGTCCGCAGCGTGAGTGCCGTCGCGCCGATGATCGTCACCGTGAACGCGATCGCCACCCGGGTCCAGAAGACGTTGCGCCGCTCGCCGACGGTCCGCACCACCGTCGGCTTGGGCGCGCGCAGCCGCTCCGCCGAGGCCAGTTCGAGCAGCCGGCGGTGCAGCACGGCGGGGTCGGCCAGCTCCGGGACGCGGGCCGCCACCGCCTGCCGGGCGTGGGTCAGCCGGTTCGCCGCCGCCGGGGTGCTGGCCTCCGTCTCCGCCGCCGTCTCCGGCAGATCGAGGCCCACACCGTCGTACAGGACGAGCGTGCGCCGGTACGACGGCGGCAGCTCCAGCAGGGCGTGCAGTACCGCGCGGTCGGCCGGGTCGGCGGGCGGCGGCTCCGGGTTCCGGTAGCGGGGGCGGAAGCGGTGCCAGGGGGAGAGCGCGCAGTCGTACGCCACCGCCCGCACCCAGCCGCCCGGATCCCGGTCCCGCGCGACCTCGGGCCAGCGCTGCCAGGCCAGCTGGAACGCCCGCTCCACCGCCTCCCGGGCCAGCTCCCGCCGTCCGGTGAGCAGATAGGTCTGGCGTACGAGGGCAGGGGCGCAGAACGCGTAGAGCGCGTCGAAGGCCTGAACGGGCGTCAGGCCCGCATCTGCCTGAGTCTGCGTCACCGTGCGCTGCCCTTCCGTACGAAAAAGAACATAAACATATCTTGAGCGACACTTCCGAAGTTCGCCCGTTACGACGGGAAAGCGTGTGTCGTTGGGAGCATGGCGGGCGTGATTCCGATGACCGCTCGCCGACCGTCGCTGTCGCCCCTGCTGACCCGGCTGCGTGACCGCTCGCCCGGACTCGCCGGGAGCCTCCTGGGCGGTGCCGTCGCCGCCGGACTGGGGCTCGGCTCGTTCGCCGTCCTCATGATGGTGCTGTGGGTCAGCTCGCCGTATCCCGACAGCGGTCCGGGGGGCGCGCTGCACATCGCCGCCGCCCTGTGGCTGCTGGCGCACGGTGTCGAACTCGTCCGCACCGACACGCTCTCCGGCGCGCCCATGCCGGTCGGCGTCACCCCCCTGCTGCTGCTCGCGCTGCCGCTCTGGCTGGTGTACCGGGCGGCCCGGGTCGCCGTGGACGCGTCGCCCGCCGACGCCGAGGACGCACCGCCACCCGTACCCGCCCACACGGTGTGGACGGGGATCGTCCTCGGCTACCTCGCCGTCGGCTTCCCGGCCGCCCTGTACTGCGCAGGCGCCGGACTGCGCCCCGCCTGGCCCTGGGTGACGGCATGTCTGCCACTCGTCGCGACGGTCTCGGCGGCGGCCGGGGTGTGGTCGGCGTACGGCCGCCCGCGCGGGCCAGTGCTGAGTGTGCTGGTGGTGCTGCCGGGGCCGGTGCGGCGGCTGGTGTTCGGTACGGACGCGCGGCGGCTGGGCACGGCCGTACGGGCGGCCGGTGCCGCGACCGCCGTGCTCCTCGGCGGCGGGGCGGCGCTGGTCGGTGCGTCGCTGGTGTGGCACGGCGGTGCGGCGCGGGCCTCCTTCCTCCAGCTGACGGAGGGCTGGACCGGACGGTTCGCGGTCCTGCTGCTCGGGATCGCCCTGATCCCCAACGCGGCGGTGTGGGCGGCGTCGTACGCCCTCGGCCCCGGCTTCACCCTCGGCACCGGACACGCGGTCAACGCGCTCGCCTCCCACCCGCCCCTCCTCCTGCCGCCGTTCCCGCTGCTGGCGGCGGTACCGGACCCGGGCCCCGGGGCGCCCCCCAACTGGGCGGCGGGAGTGGTGCCGGTGGTGGCCGGGGTGACGGCGGGGTGGTTCGTGGCGCGGGCGGCCGTACCGCGGCCGGGGCGGGGCGAACCGGCGTCGGCCCGCTGGTCGGCGGCCGGTACCGCCGGGGTGGTCCTGCTGACCGCGCTGGTCTGCGCGGCCGTCCTCGCCCTGCTCGCCAGACTGTCCGGCGGCCCCTTGGGCGTGGCCGCGCTGGCCCGCTTCGGCCCGGTGTGGTGGCAGACCGGGGGAGCGGCCGGGGCCTGGACGGCGGTGTTCGCGCTGCCGGTGGCCCTGACGGTACGGGCGTGGCGGCTGTGGCGACGCCGGAAGCGGGACGCGGAGATCCCGACGCAGGGCAGGACGAAGGAGGAGAGCAAGGCGCAGGAGCAGGGGAAGGAGAAGGAGCAGAGGAAGGAGAAGAGCAAGGAGAAGGGCAAGGTGAAGGAACCGAAGAAGGCCGCGGACACGCAGACGGAGACCGTGCCCGCCGGGACCGGCGCCACCACCGACGAGGAGGAGTTCTACGACGTCCTCCCCGCCGACGACCCCTTCCCCCCGGACTGGCACGACGACCTCGCCCGCGCCTCCCGCTGGGCGGCCCTGCGCGAGGCGGCGACCCTGACCGACACCGCCGGCGAGTCCGACGAGCTCGCCGACGCGCCCGGCGGGCACCCCCGTGTCCCGGAGCCTCCCGCCGAGCCCGTCTGACGCCCCTACGACTACGTCATCGCGCCGTGGTGCTGGTGCCGGTGGCCCAGAGGGCACCGCCCTTGCCCGGCCCTCCGGTGCTCGTGTAGACGACGACGTTGCCGTCGTTCTGCACCATCGCGTACGCGCCGGAGTGGTGGTTGGTGCCGGTCGACCACAGCGCCCCGCCGCCGCTCTTGTAGACGACGAGGTTGCCGTCCGTCTGCATCACGGCGTACGCGCCCGGGTGGCCGTAGGTACGGCTGGACCACAGGGCGGCGCCGTCACGCCGGCGGTACAGCACCAGGTTGCCGTCCGTCTGCATGACCAGGCGGGTGTAGGTGCCCTGTGTCCACCAGCCGGGCTTGAGGGTGGTGCCGCCGTAGATGCTCTGCGGCCGGGCGTAGGTGCCGCTCGACCAGAGCGGTGCGGTGCTCGCCCTGTTGTAGACGACGATGTTGCCGTCGTCCTGCACGGTGGCGTACGCGCCCGCGTGGCCGTACGTCCGGCTCGACCACAGGGCGCCGCCCTTGCCGGCGCCTCCGCCGGCCGTGTAGACGACGAGGTTGCCGTCGGTCTGCATCACCGCGTACGCACCGGTGTTGCCGCTCGTCCCGGTCGACCAGACCACCTGGCCCGCGCCCTTGCCGGTGTTCAGGCGGGCCACGAGGTTGCCGTCGGTCTGCATGGTCAGCGTCATGGTCGAGCTGCTCAGGCTGTGCCCGGGGGCGAGTTGCTGGCCGGGGTAGATGAAGGCGCCCGCTGCGGGGGCGGGGGTGGAGGCGGGGATGTGCGGGTCGACGAGGTGGACGTTCTTGCCGCTGTCCAGGTAGGCGATGCCGCCCTGGTACTTGTCGACGGCCCAGGACACCCGGCGGTCGTCGGCGACGGGACCGGCGGGCAGGCCGGCCAGGTCGGTGGTGGTGGCGGTGCCGGTGTGGACGTCGGTGAGGGTCAGTTTGCCCGCCGACGTGTCGTGCTCGACCACGACTCCGTCGCCGAGCTGGGCGGGACCGGCGGTGGGTACGGGGACGTCCTCGCCGGTGGCCAGGTCGTGCACGCCGGCAGGGCCCGAGGGCCCGCAGGACCAGTACACCCAGTGCTGCGCTGCGGCCTGCAACTCGCTGGGGACGCAGGGGGCGTCGGTCGGGACGGTCTGGACGGTGCGCTGGGTGGTGAGGTCGATCTGGGTCAGCGTGCCTGCCGTGCTCCCGGGGACCCACACCGTGGAGCCGGACAGCGCGGCGGCGGATATCGGGCGGCTGAACAGGACGTGACTGGTGCCGCCCATGTCCGCGTCGCCGATGTACTGCTTCTTCGTGGAGCCGCCGTTGTAGACGACGTAGGGGCCCTCGGCGTCGACCAGGGTGCCGCCGGTGGCGCCGGGGGTGACCATCTCCGCGCTGTCGCCGGGCGACTGCACGGTGACGGCGTCACCCTCGGAGTTGGCGGCGGGCCACAGCTGCGAGATGTTCCCGTCGCCCGTGGCGATGGGCGGGTTGCAGGTGGCCGCGGTGTCGCAGTGGGTGGGGGCGAAGGGCGAGCCGAAGCTCTGCTCGGTGCCGTAGGAGGGCGGGGAACCCGGTTGGACGGTGCGGTCCCAGACCCAGTCCCCGTCGTTCCACTGCCGGCGGACCGTGAACAGCTTCCCGCCCGCCAGGGACAGGCCGTCGACGGGCGCGGGCACAGGGGGGTCGGAGTCGACGGCGGTGCCCATCGGGGTGCCGTCCGGTCCGGCGGTGAACCGGCGGGCCGCCCAGTCGGTGACGGACGAACCGCCCACGGCCACGACGCCGTCCGGCCCCTGGCGGACGGTGTTGACGTCGGCGTGGTCCAGGACCGGGGTCACCGTGGTCGAGCCGGACAGCGGCATCGTGTAGAGCGGGTAGCCGAGTGTGTCGTCGGTGGTGGATGCGCCGGTGTGCGAG
Organism: Streptomyces camelliae; assembly: GCF_027625935.1. Lineage (NCBI taxonomy): Bacteria > Bacillati > Actinomycetota > Actinomycetes > Kitasatosporales > Streptomycetaceae > Streptomyces > Streptomyces camelliae. Next base: position 3,648,315 of record NZ_CP115300.1, on the reverse strand, counting down.
ACCGAGTAGGTGAACAGCAGGGAGTCGCCCCCGATGCCCACGGAGCGGAGGGCGCTGCTGTATCCGCTGCCCAGCGGGGCGGCCGGGACCTGCACAGTGCTCACGCTGCCGCTGGGAGCGGAGCGTGAAACGATCTGGAGCTGTCCCGCCGAGCCGGTCCCGGTGGCCCTCGTCGAGGTGTACCAGGCGATGTACTTGTCGGACAGGACGACGCGGGAGCCATTGACCAGCGGCCCCGAGACGGGGGTGACCGCACCGGTCGCCAGGTCCACCAGGGCCGCGCGGGCCGCGGTCGTGCCGCCCGTGTCCTGTATGTAGCGGATGACCACGGAGTCGGCGTCCCCGGCCAGCACCGTGGCCTGCGGTGTGGCGCCCTCGGGCCAGCCGGTGACCGGTGTGTCGGTCTGCTGTCCGTCAGCCGTGCCGAGCACATGGAAGCCCGTCACGGTTCCGTCCGCCGCCGTGGTGACCGTCAGCACGCGGGAGCCGAAAGTGCCCATGTACCTCTGTCCGGCACCCGGCCTGATGGTGGTGGTCGTACCGGAGTCCATGTCGTGCAGGTGGTACCCGTCGGCCGCCGCGCCGGCCACGATGTCGGAACCCGCACCGGAGTATCCGGGCATCTGGACGTCGCTCCTGGCCTCGGGCACCGGGATGTCCGGGCCGCCCGCGTACTTCGTCCAGACATAGCCGGACTGGGAGTAGGCCGAGCCGCTGGGCTGGTGCAGGAAGCCACCCGTGCCCGCGAACACGACGAGGTCCTTGGGCGGGTTGGTCAGAAGCGCGGCCGGTACGACCGTCTCGCTGGGCGAGTCGGCCGAGGCCATCGCCGCCGTCAGGGGCAGGGCCCCCGAAGCGAGGGCGCATGCCGCGGCGACCGCGATGCATCCGCTCCTCAGGGTGTGCTGGGCCACCCGTTCCTCCTTGGGAATGAGCCGGACCGGGCCCCCTTGGAAGGTGCCCGGTCCGGTCGTGGTCGGCGTGTCGTTACTGGTCGGTGTAGCGGCGGACAGGCGATGCGAGGCCGCCGTCGCCGTTGCTGTCGGCGGTGAGGGTGAACTCAGCCGGAATCTGGGTCGGGTAGTCGTAGTACAGGGCGAGGTCGGCCTTGCCGTCGCCGTTGAAGTCCCCGCCGGTCATGAACCGGGTGTTCGGTCCCCAGTCGATCTGCGACCACACGGTGCTGAGGGAGGAGGCGCCGCTGTTCAAGGTGAAGATCGCGTCGTGCTGGTTGTTGTTGTCCGCGTAGTTGTAGAACAGGGCGAGGTCGGCCTTGCCGTCGCCGTTGAAGTCACCCGCGGTCATGGACTTGGTGTTGGGGCCGAAGCTGGTGTCGTCCCAGATCTTGGCCGGTGCGGACAAGGCACCGGCGGTGCCCGCGGTCATGGTGAAGATCGCGTCGTGCTGGTTGTTGTTGTCCGTGTAGTTGTAGAAGAGGGCGAGGTCGGTCTTGCCGTCGCCGTTGAAGTCCCCGGCCGTCAGCATCTTCGTGTTGGGGCCGAAGACGGTGTCGTCCCACTGCTTGACCGGTGTGGCCAGAGCACCGCTGCCGGAGGACGCGGCGGTGAGGGTGAACACGGCGTCGTGCTGACCGTCGCTGTAGGTGTAGTACAGGGCGAGGTCGGTCTTGTGGTCGCCGTTGAAGTCCCCGGCCGCCATGAACTTGGTGCCCGGACCGAAGGCGGTGTCGTCCCACTGCTTGACCGGGGAGGTGAATCCGCCGCCGCCCGTCGCCGTGAGCGTGAAGATCGCGTCGTGCTGACCGTCGCTGTAGTTGTAGTACAGAGCGAGGTCGGTCTTGCCGTCGCCGTTGAAGTCGCCCGCGGCCATGGACTGGATGCCCGGCCCGAAGACCGGATCGTCCCAGACGAGACGGACGGGCTGGAAGCCGCCGTCACCCGCCGAGTCGGCCAGCGCGACGGTGATGGCGTCATGCCCGCTGCCGGCGTCGATGAGGTGGGCGACGTCAGCCTTGCCGTCGCCGTTGAAGTCCCCGGTCGCCTGGGCGATCACCGTGCCGGAGGGGACGTAGGGGACGTCGGCCAGGGCGGCGATCTGCGGGGCGGTGAGGGCCTGCTGGTAGGTGGTCACGTCCGCGACACTGCCGGTGAAGGCGGCGCTGCCGTTGCCGATGACGAAGGCGCCGGTGGCGTTCCACTTGGTGGTGTGGCCGGCGGTCGCCGCCTGCTTGCCGTTGACGTAAAGGGTCATGGTGCCGGCCGAGGCGTCATAGGTGGCGGTCAGCCGGGTCCAGGCGCCGATCTGGGCGGTGAGCCCACTGGCCGTGGCGGTGTCCGTGGTGGCGGACGTGGAATCGCTCTGCGGCATCTGGAACCGCCAGGTCTTGGACGCCGCGTCGGAGTAGACGGCGAAGCCGGACGTGCTGGATCCCTTCTGGCTGAGGACGGTGCCGCCGAGGGACTCGGGCTCGACCCACGCGGAGACGGTGAAACTGCCGTTGGTGGTGACGGCGGGGCCGCTGGTCTTCAGCGTGCCGGTGCCGTCGAAGTGGGCGGCGGCGGAGAACAGGTCGCCACTGGCCCAGGTCGCCCCGCCGCTGCCGCTCGCGCTCAGGGTGCCGGTCGTGTCCTTGGCCGTGGCGATGGCGCCCGTCTGGGCGTCATTGAGGGGCCAGGTGTCATGGGCGGCGGTGAGGGTGTCGAGGTTCTGCGTGAGCGTGGCCGACGTGGTGGTGGACAGGTTGGTGAACAGGTTCGCGGTGGTGGCGGCGCCGGCTCCGGTGGTCCACAGGTCGGGAGTGCCGTCGCCGTTGATGTCGGCTGCCTGCAGGGTGAGGGCCGCGCCGGTGTGGAAGCCGGTGGCAACCGGGTAGTCGGTGTAGGTCAGGGTGCCGCCGTAGGGGTCGGCGGAGAGGTTCTCCCACAGGTCGAGCCGGCCGGTGGACTTGTTCCACAGGAACATGGCCGTGCTGCTGCCGTTGCTGCCGGGCACCTGCATGGTGGCCAGCTGCCAGTTGTTCCAGTCGGCCGTGCCGTCCGGCGTGTTGACGGTGAGCGGCCAGGCCATCCAACTGCCGAGGATGCCCTGGGCCTGGTAGATGTTCAGCGCGTAGCCGTTGGTCGCGTCACCGGAGACGCCGATGAGGTCCGGGTACGGGCTGCCGCCGGCCGAGGTCGTGCCGGCGGCGCCGAGCTGGAGGGGGCTGTCGCCGTTGAAGTCCTGAAGGCTCAGCGAGGTGATGTTGTGGACGTCCTCGTTGTAGCGGGTGGCGAGAGCCGAACCGTCGCCGTTGCCGTTGATGATCGCTCCGCCGCCGGCATTGCTGCCCGTGGGGTAGTAGACGAGGACGTCCTGGAATCCGCTGCCGGTGAAGGGTCCGGTGAACGCCATGGCGCCGTCGAAGTCGGACGGTGAGCCGGCCGTGTTCAGTCCGCTGCCGTTGGCACCGATGTCGCTCGGCGAGGACACCACGTGCCCGTCACCGGTGGTCTTGCCCGTGTCGGCCTTGCCGCCGGCCAGCCACAGCCCGGAGGGCAGTCCGTTCTGGTGGCCGACGGTCAGCAGGTCGGGGATGTTGTCGCCGGTCAGATCGCCGTCGCCCTGCGGGCTGGCGGGGTTGGCGGAGTTGAAGGTGACGGACGCGGTGTCGCCGTAGTTGGACCCGGCGGACAGGCTGGACACCGACAGGACGTTGGTGTGCCGGGTGGGAGTGACCGAGATGGTGGCGTTGCCCGAGGAGTTGGCGATGACGTTCACCGGGGCGCCGCCGTTGAGCTGGTACTCGTAGCTGGACGGCGTGGTGCCGGTGCCCGGCGGGGCGATGGCGACGGTGAACGGCTGCCCGATGGTGGTGCTTCCGGGCTGGGCGATGACAGGGGTGCCCGGCCGGGTGGGGTCGAAGGAGAAGTGGCAGGTGGTCGACGTGCTGCCCCAGTACTTGAAGTCGCTGACCGCGACGTTCCAGTCGAACTCGGTGACCTTGCCGCCCGCGGCCTGCTCCAGCGTGGCCTTCGGGATCACATACACGGCCGTCGAACCGGACTGGCCGGTCAGGGAGTTGGAGTCCGACTGGGCGATGACGCTGCTCGTGTTGCCGTGCGGGAAGAGCTGGAAGTGCGCGCCGAGCGAGCCGCCGTCGGGGTCGGACATGCCCGCGTACAGGGTCACGTTGCCGTCACCGACGATGGCGTCGTCCTGGCAGGACGTCGACGGTGACGTGGTCAGGTGGGTGGGGGTGTCCGGCTTGTGGTCGTACGTGGTGGACACGGTGATCGTGTTGGCGAACTCCTTCCACCCGTACTTGTCCGTCTCGTCCCCGGCCTGCAGCCCGAAGGTGAGGTTGCTCGTCTTGGCGTTCGCCGCGCTCTGCATGACGCTGCCGATGTCGAAGCCGACGCCGGCGGCGGGGCAGGAGGAGTCCCAGCCGTGCGCGACGGTCTGCGAGCCGACCTCACTGATCATGCTGGGCGGGTTGTCCCACGTCGTGGACGAGGAGATGGTGCCGGTCTTCCACAGCTGCACCGGTGTGGCCGTGCACGAAGGAGACCATTCCTCGGTGAAGTTGAGCTGCGAGGACAGCACGGTGGAACCGTAGATCGCGGAGGGCACGCCGATCTGCACGAAGGAGCGTGCGGTGAAGGTGGGCGAGTCCCAGTACTGGTCGCCGACACGCAGCAGGTCGCTCGACTTCCAGTAACTGGAGCTGTGGTAGTACGAGTTGGTCTGCGTCCAGGCCTGGCGGGGGCTGGAGGCGGACGGGGCGTTGAAGTCGGGGTCGATGTAGACCGGGTACACCGTCCCGTGGCCCCTCAGCAGTGACCCCGAAGGCGTCAGCGCGATCCCCTTGGCCGTGACCTTGGTGGTGATGCCGGCGTGGTGCGCACCCTTGCCGGGACCCTGGGCGGACGAGGCGACGGGCTGGCCGCTGGCACGATCGACGTCACGACCGGTGAGCGGGTCGTGGACCACCGACGCGGCGGAGACATGGGAGGGGCTGGAGTCCCACATCTGGGGCGCGGACGCGGTGAAGACCGGGTGCCTGCCGTGGTCGGCCGCGGTGATGTTCCCGGCGCGGTCCGCGGAGACGGTCACCCCGTGGGCCCGGGTGGCCAGGGTGAGCTGCGCAAGGCCGGGGTTGGCTGCCGCCTGGGCGTTCTTGACGGCCAGGACCTCGGAGAAGCCGCCCTGGGCATCGGCGGTGACGATCAGGTCGACGCCGCTGAGCACGTTGCGGTAGGTGGCCGTCGCCCCGGACAGGGTCGGGGCCGGCAGCCGCATGGGCAGACTGAGCGCCAGGCTCCTGCCGCGGCTGTCCATGACGGCCAGTGGACCCGCGCCGCCGCCCGACAGGGTCAGATCACTGCTGGTGACCGCGGTGGCGATGCTGCCGTCGGCGTTCTTGTGCAGCGTCGGGTCGAGGGTCTTCCAGGTGTGCCCGAACCGCTTGCGCGCCGGAGCGAGCGACTGCGTGAGGGTGAACGTGCCGTTGGGATGCGCGGTCAGCGTACTGCTGTCGGTCGTCGCGGCCGTCGCGGCGGTGTCCTTGCCCGTCTTCCGCGCCCTGGCCGACGCCTCCTCGGCCGTCAGACCGAAACTCGCGGCCGTGCCTGCCTTGTGGGTGGAGGACGAGAGGGTGGCCGCGGAGGCCGAAGCCACAGGGAGTGCGCTGATGCCTGCGGCCAGCGTCATGACCACGACGGGTGCGCTGACCGCGCGCCATATCGCCTGTCTTTGAGGAGGGGAGGAGGACACGTCGGACCCTTCTGCTGTGGCCGGGCCGCTCCCGGGCCAGCGTCAAGGTAGATGACCGCCACGTGCCCGCCTCCGGGGGTAAGGGAGGCCACGCGACAATTGATCGATTCTTTTCATGATCGGGGGAACCCTTTGCGATCTTGTTGATGGCTCTTTCTTCATATTCATGGTCATGCCATGGAAATCTCTGACCTCGCGTGTGCAGAAGGCGTTCAACTCTGCACCGATTGTGTGCGTCTTTTGATGCTTTTCTGACGAGGGGTCAACCGATGTCCGTGTGGGGTGGGAAGCGGCGCGCCAGCCGCCTGCGCAGATCCGGTTGGGTTGTCTTCCTCGCCGTAGGATCCCTCTTCGCCTCCGCGGGCACGGCCGGTGCGGACGCGGTGCAGCGCACCGCGCATCACCACGCCTCCGCGCCCGACGTGCACGCCGCGCCGTCGGTGAAGGGCGTCAAGCCCGCGGCGACGCACTTCGCCAAGCCGCACGACCAGGCGACCCGGCAGTACCGTCCCACCGCGACGACCCTGCCGACGCCGCAGACCGCGACCCTCCCCGTCGCCGCGCCACACAAGTCCCTTGCGGCCGCGCACGGTTCGCCCCGCCTGCCGCTGTCGATGGAACAGGTCGCACCCAAGCACGGCCGCTACTCCGGTCCGTCTGCCGCCAAGGTGACGGTCAAGTCCCGTACAGAGGCGGCGAAGGCGGGCGTGAACGGTGTCCTGTTCACCCTCGCCCCCTCCGGCAAGGGCATCGGCACGGCACAGCTCAGCCTGGACTACTCCGGCTTCGCGCAGGCCTACGGCGGCGCCTTCGGCTCTCGTCTGCACCTGGTACGACTGCCCGCCTGTGCTCTGACCACCCCGCAGCGTGCGGCCTGCCGTACCCAGACACCCCTGCGGTCGAGGAACGACGCGCGGAGCAAGTCGGTGTCCACGTCGCTGCCCCTGAGCGGCACGTCCGGCGGCTCGTCCGGCGGCTCGTCGATGATGGTGATGGCCGCTGTGTCCGGATCGGGTGGCGGGGACGGGGGCGGTCCCTCGGGGTCCTACGCCGCGACCACGCTGAAGCCGTCGGGATCGTGGTCGGCGGGCGGTTCGTCCGGTTCGTTCACCTACTCCTACCCGATGGCCGTGCCGTCGTCGGCGTCCGCGCTCACTCCCAAGCCGTCTCTCGACTATGACTCGGGTTCGGTGGACGGGCAGACGGCGGCGACGGAGGCCCAGTCCTCCTGGGTGGGTGACGGCTGGAGCACCCCGCAGTCGTTCATCGAGCAGTCGTTCGTCTCCTGCAGCGACAGCCCCGAAGGGACCGCGTCGCCGGTCTCGACCTCGGACGAGTGCTACGACGGCCCGATCCTCACGCTCTCCCTCAACGGGTCGACGACCTCGCTGGTGTGGGACTCGTCGAAGAGCGTGTGGAAGCCGCAGAACGACAACGGCGCGGTCGTCAAGCACGTCACCAACTCGAACAACGGCACCGGCACGTACAACACCGACTACTGGACGGTGACCGAGCGCGACGGCAAGGTCTACTCCTTCGGCCGCAACGAACTTCCGGGCTGGGCCTCGGGGAAGGCGACGACGAACTCGGTCGACACGGAGCCGGTCTACTCGGCGCACTCCGGCGACCCCTGCTACAACTCGTCCGGGTTCACCTCCTCGGTGTGCACCATGGCCTACCGCTGGAACCTGGACTACGTCACCGACGTCCAGGGCGACGCGATGTCCTACTACTACAAGCAGGACACGAACTACTACGGCGAGGACAACGGCGCGCACAACGTCTCCTACGTCCGCGACTCGCACCTGGACCACATCGACTACGGCTTCACCGACGGAAACGCGTACGGCACCGTCCCGGACAAGGTGCTGTTCACCACCGGCGACCGGTGCGTGTCGGGCACGTGCGACCCGCTGAACTCCACGACCAAGGCGAACTGGCCGGACGTGCCCTACGACCTGGTCTGCGCGTCCGGTGCGACCTGTGCCGCGCACAGTCCGTCGTTCTTCTCCACCGTCCGCCTGACCACCGTCACCACCGAGCAGTACGCGGCCGCCTCCTCGGCGTATGCGAAGGTGGATTCCTGGGCGCTGACCCAGACCATGCCGACTTCCGGTGACGGCAACGCGACCCTGTGGCTGTCCGGGATCGCCCACACCGGTCAGGACACGGCCGGTGGTGGCAGCACCTCGCCCATCACGCTGCCCAGTGTGTCGTTCACCGCGGTGGACCTGCAGAACCGGGTGGACACGGTCACCGACGGTCTGCCGCCGCTGGACCGCTTCCGCATCTCGGCGGTCACCACCGAGACCGGCTCGGTGATCGGCGTGCAGTACGCCCAGACCGCGGCCTGCTCCGCCCCGGTCACCATCAGCCCGGCGTCGAACACCTCATCCTGCTTCCCGGTGTACTGGACGCCGCAGGGCTACAGCGCACCGTTCCTGGACTGGTTCAACAAGTACGTCGCGAACAAGGTCACCCAGACCGACCCCACCGGCGGCGCGCCCACCATGGCCACCTCCTACCAGTACGCCAAGCCCGCCTGGCACTTCGACGACAACGAGGTCGTCCAGAAGAAGTACCGCACCTACGGTCAGTGGCGCGGCTATGGGGACGTCAAGACCCTCACCGGTGACGGCGTCAACGACAAGCAGACCCTGGCGGAGACGACGTACTACCAGGGCATGTCGGACGACAACAACACCACGGCGGTGTCGCTGACCGACTCCCAGGGCGGCAGCCACGAGGACCTGAACCAACTGGCCGGCCAGAGTCTGGAGTCCACCTCCTACCTGGGCAACGGCGGCCCGGTGGACCACTCCGCCATCACCTCCTACTGGGTCTCTCCCGCCACCGCCACCCGCACCCGATCCGGCCTGCCGGACCTGACCGCCAACGCCGTGGAGCCGGTGGAGACCTGGACCCGTCAGGCGGTGACCGACGGCGGCACCACCACCTGGCGCATCAACGAGACCGACACCGCTTACGACGCCACCACCACGGACGCCGACTTCGGCCTGCAGACCGCGCAGTACAGCCACACGGTCCCGGCCAACGCGGCGTACGAGCGGTGCACCACGACCACGTACGCGGCCCCCAATTCCGGCGAGAACCTGGTCGGCCTGGTTGCGAGCACGGAGACCGACTCCGTTCCCTGCGGCGGCTTCACCGAGGGCAGCACGGCGAGCGTCCCGGGCTCGGTCAACACCCTGACCGCCCCGGCGACCGTCAACCGCCCGGACCAGGTCGTCTCCGCCAGCCGCACCTTCTACGACGACCAGAGCATGGCCACCACCTGGCCGCAGCCGGCGTCCCCGACGTTCCCGCAGACCTCCGCGCCCACCAAGGGCGACGCATCGGTCACGCAGCAGGCGTCCGGCTACAGCGGCGGCGCCTTCACCTGGCAGACCACCAAATCACAGGTGTACGACTCCCGCGGCCGGGTCACCGCCGCATACGACGCCAACGGCAAGAAGACCGCCACCGCCTTCACCGACGACGCCTACGGCTCGGTGACCGGCACGACCACGACCAACCCCCTGAACCAGAGCACCACCACCACGCTGGACCCCACCCGCGGCCTGCCGCTGACCACGACGGACGCCAACGGCGTGGTCACCACCGTGCAGTTCGACACCCTGGGCCGCACGACCAGCGCGTGGCTGGACTCCCGTGCCACCACCAGCCCGGCGAACTACACCTACAGCTACACAGTCTCCAACAGCGGCATCAGCGCCACCACGACGAACAAGCTCAACGACTCGTCCGGCTACCAGACGTCCACGACGCTCTACGACGCACTGATGCGTCCCCGGCAGACCCAGACCGGCACCCCGCAGGGCGGCCGTCTGGTGAGCGATACCTTCTACGACACCCGTGGCTGGAAGTCCGCCACCTACAACGGCTGGTGGGACTCCGCCACCACCCCCAACACCACCCTGGTCTCCGCGGCCAACCTCAAGGACGAGGTCCCGAACCAGGACTACTTCAGCTACGACGGCCTGGGCCGGACGCTGATCGACCTGTCGGAGAAGGACAACGTGGAGGTCTCCCGGACCACCACCGTCTACAACGGCGATCGCACCACCGTCATTCCCCCGTCCGGCGGCGTGACCAAGTCCACCGTCACCGACCCCCTCGGCCGCACCACGGAACTCGACGAATACACCAGCACGCCCACGCTGAACACCCCGTCGAACACCTTCACCGGCACCTGGTCCGTCACCGGCGGCACCAGCCAGGCCACCACCTACGGCTACGACGACCACGGCAACCAGAACAGCGTCACCGCGGCCGGCAGCACCTGGACCAGCACCTACGACCTGCTCGGCCGCGTCACGGCCAAGCATGACCCCGACGCCGGCGACAGCACCATGCAGTACGACAACGCCGGAAACCTGCTGCAGAGCACCGACTCCCGCAACAAGACGATCAGCTTCACCTACGACGCGCTGGGTCGTAAGACCGGCGAGTACGACGCCCCGGTCACCGGCCAGTCGACGTCGAACCAGCTGGCCTCGTGGGTGTACGACAACTCGGACAACGCCGTCACGGGCATGAAGTACGCCATCGGCCACGTGACCACGGAGACGGCCTACTCGGGCGGTGCCGCCTACGTCACCCAGTCCAAGGGCTTCAACGTCTTCGGCGAGTCCCTCGGCGAGACCGTCACCATCCCCTCCTCGACCGAGGGCAGCACGCTCGGCACCAGCTACACCTTCCAGCACACCTACACCACGACCACCGGTCTGCCGTTCCGCGACATCTACCCCGCGGCCGGCGGCCTGCCCGCCGAGACCGTCGGCCACACCTACTCCGGCGCCCTCGACCTGCCTTCCGGACTGGGCAGTACCTCCGGCTACGCCCAGACGACGGCCTACGACGCCTTCGGCCGGGTGCAGCAGGAGACCATCGGCATGGGCTCCAACGAGGCCTGGATCACCAACACCTACGACCCGCACACCAGCAAGCTCACCGACCAGCTGGTGACGCGCTCCACGGCCACGCCCACGAACGTGGACGAGCAGGCGTACACGTACGACCCGGCCGGCAACATCACCAAGCAGACCTCCACCCGGCTCGGCTCCACCACGTCCACCGAAACCCAGTGCTACCAGTACGACAACCTGGACCGCCTGACCCAGGCCTGGACCGCGACCGACTCCTGCGCGGCCACCCCGTCCGGCACGAACTCCTCCACGGTCGGCGACGCCCTGGACACGAAGGGCGCGTACTGGACGAGCTGGAGCCTGGACGCACTGGGCAACCGCACCGGTGAAGTCCAGCACTCCACCACCGGCGGCACGGACACCACCACGACCTACGGCTACAACGGCAACAGCACCAACCAGCCCCACACCCTGACCTCGACCGACACCACCGGCGGAGCCACCGCCTCCACCACGGCCACCTACGACAGCGCCGGCAACACCCAGACCCGCACCACCCCCGCCAACGGCACCCAGACCTTCGCCTGGGACGACGCCGGCCGCCTGACCGGCATCACGGGCGGCACCAAGGGCGACAGCCACTACCTCTACGACCCCGAGGGCAACCTCCTGCTCCAGAAGGGCCCGTCCAGCACCACCCTCTACCTGCCCGGCGAGCAGCTCACCCTCGACACGACCAGCGGCACGGTCAACAGCAACCGCTACTACACCCTCCCCGGCGGCGGCCGCGCCGTCCGTACCGGATCCACGGCAAGCGGCAGCACCAGCACCTACACCTTCCAGATCCCCGACCAGCACGGCACGGCGGGCCTGTCCCTGGACTCCACGGCACAGACCCCGACCTGGCGCGAGTTCACCCCGTACGGCGCTCCGCGCGGCACCACCGTCACCTGGAGCGACAACCGCGGCTTCCTCAACGCCCCCACGGACACCAACACCGCCCTGTCCATCATCGGCGCACGCCAGTACGACCCCACCACCGGCCGCTTCATCAGCCTCGACCCCCTCTTCGAGGCCACCGACCCGCAGCAGATGGCCGGTTACGCCTACGCGGGCGCCAACCCGGTCACGAACTCGGACCCGACCGGAATGATCCTGCGTAACTCGGACGGCTCGGAGTGCAGCGGCGGCTGGAACGAGTGCGGACCGGGCAGCGTCGACACGAGCGGTGTCGACATGAGCGGGGACAACGGGTGCTCCGGCGAAGGTGACAGCCTGCCCTGGAATTGCTACGGCTTCACGCCTTCCGAGTACGGCAGCGCCGAAACCGACACCTGGCACGGCACGCCTCCCCCCACCTACGAGAACGACCACCTGTCCGACCCGATCGTTGTCCATGTCCCCGTAGCCCCGCACGACAAGGGCACGTCGTGGTGGAAGAGCGGCTTGGACCTCCTCGGGGACGCCGGCAAGTTCATCTACCACGCATCGGGAGCCGCCGACGTCGTCGGCTGTCTGAAGGACCCCAGCTGGGGAGGCTGCACCAAGGCCGCCTTCATGGTGGTGCTCACGGTCGGTACGGGCGGCGAGGACGAAGTCGTCATGATGGGCGCCGACGCCCTCGAAGACGGCGCGGCCGACCTGGCCACCTCGGGCGACGAACTCATGGGCGTCGCCTGCAAGCTCAGCTTCAGCCCGTCGACCCGCGTGCTGATGGCCCACGGCAAGACCAAGCCCATCGCCAAGATCAAACCCGGCGACAAGGTGGAAGCCGGAAACCCCCAGACGGGCAAACACCAAGGCCCGCGCACCGTCCAGCACGTCTGGATCAACCACGACCACGACCTGCTCGACGTCACGATCCGCACCAAGGACGGCCACACCGCCACCGTCCACACCACGGCCAAGCACCCCTTCTGGGACGACACCATCCACCAGTGGGTCCTTGCCGGAAAGCTCCACCGCGGCGACGCCCTCAACACCGCCACCAACGGCCACGTCCATGTCGTCGCCATCCGCACCACCCCGGGCGCGGCAAATCGGTGGAACCTGACCGTCCAGCAGCTCCACACGTACTATGTTCTGGCAGGGGCCACGCCAGTCCTGGTTCACAACTGCAAAGAGGGTGTTGCGACGCTGCATTATCACGGCGAGGGGAACCACTTCAGCATTGAGGTCACGGACGGCGAGACTGTGACGCACACCCATCTCATGCCTCACGATGGAGAAGCCGTCGTCTCTCCATATGACGGCCCGCCGAGCATCATGAGCCGGGACCTTGACCTCCCGAACGCAGAGGCCGCTCTGAAGTTCCAGGAGGAAACCCAGGGGAGCTGGGGTCCATATCATCCGCTGGGGAATAGCTGCCTGACATACTGTGCGAGTGTTCTCAGAGAGGGAGGGGCTGAGGTGCCGGAAGGGAAGGCGGCCATTCCATGGGCGAGGAAGTTCCTTTCTGGTGGTGAGTAGACTCCTCGTTGGCGGAGTGGCGGCCGGCGTCTCCGGATTCTGGTCCCGATGCACAAGGAAAGCGAATGGCTGTAAGAAACTCTGAGGCGCTCGAAGTGTTCCTTCAGGTGGCCGCTGATTCGCGAGTCTCATGGCGTGCCGTCGAACTCGCGGGCCGCGGAATCGCGGCGGACGCGGCAGGTGTCATCTGGGTGATGTCGGCAGGGAAACTCTCGCTGGACGGGGAAAAGTTGACTGATCTCCTCATCGAGCAGGGGGATCTGGTCGACGCACTTGCTGATTCATGGCGGTCGTTCGATGGTGGAGATATCTCTGGCACGGATTTCGAGATGCGCCTAGAGGGATTCGTCCTGGGGCTTGAGGGGTGGATTTCCAGGGCCGCCCAAGGGTGATTGTTTCCAAAATCAGGGGCCCCGCCTGCTTCGATTGCTTGCGGGGCCTCTGAGCTGTCTGACGGCAGTAGTCGAAGGCGAGCGGATGTCCCGCTCACACCGCCCTCACACCCCGCCTCAGCCGTTCCCGACCCCCAGCACCCCCCGCAGCTGCTTCGGCAGGTGCTGGTCGCAGGACTGCTTGGCCTCGTGGGTGAGGGCGTCGTTCACGCACGTGTAGTAGTCGCGGTAGACGAACTGGACGGTGAAGGTCGAGGCCACCAGGACCAGGGCCAGGGAGGCGGTGACCAGGCCGCCCACCGCCGCCGTCACCTGGGGGCGGCCGGTGCCGGGGGCCGGCGGGGTGTTCGGGTCGGGGGTGCGGGGCTTGGCGCGGAGGGAGCTGACGCCCCAGTACAGGGCCAGGGCACCCAGGAGCAGGGCCACGTACGGCCAGCCGAACAGGACGAAGAAGACCGACCACATGCCGGAGAGCAGGGCGTAGCGGGCGCGGCGCTGGGCCGGGTCGGTGGGGTCCCAGCGCATGCCGCGGCCCGAGCCCGGTCCGTCGCCGGGGCCCTGGGAGCCGCCGGAACCGGGGCGCTCGCCGAAGCCGCCGGGGGAGCGGCCGGGCTGGCGGTCGCTCCACTGACCGCCCCACGGGGAGCCGCCGCCAGGGCCACTGCCTCCCCAGGGGTCGCCGCCCCCGTTGCCCCCGTTGCCCGAGCCGGAGTCGCCCGAGCCGCCCTCAGGGCGTCGGGGCTGCCACGGCCGGTCCGGGGTGCCCTCCGGGGGCGGGGCGAAGGGGTTGTCCGACTGGTGCCCTGTGCCGTGCCCGTTGCCGTCCCCCGGCGCCTCCGGCGGGGAGGTCGGGCGCTCCCGCAGCAGGACGGCGCCACGCTCTCCCCCCTGGTCGGGGCGCGAGGGAAACGTGAGGAGTCGCAGGCTGCGATCGGGCATCAAGAGAGCGTCTTCCCCTAGGTGGATACGGCTGGATCCGGCTGGATACGGCTGTCCGATGTGAGCTTCCACCCCGGAAACGCACCGCACCGCGTGCGCGTTCCCGAGCCGGTTCCTCCCGAACGCTACCTTCCGGCCAGACCCCCGTCCCCTGGGGGCTGCCCGGTGTGCCGGTATCGTTGCTGGCGGTCGGCTGCTTCGTAGAGTTCCCCGTATCCAGGGGCGCGAAGCATTCGTACGAATGTACAAGACCCAGGTCGTATCCGAGATCCCGAGAAAGGGCCTCCTCCGTGGCCGCCACCCACGCTGCCCCCGCGGTCAAGCGTCTCGTCGTGCTGGTCTCCGGATCCGGCACCAATCTTCAGGCGCTGCTCGACGAGATCGCGCGCACCGGAGCCGAGCAGTACGGCGCCGCGGTCGTCGCCGTGGGGGCCGACCGTGACGGCATCGAGGGGCTCGCCCGTGCCGAGCGCGCCGGGCTGCCCACCTTCGTCTGCAAGGTCAAGGACTTCGGCGGCCGGGAGGAGTGGGACGCCGCCCTCACCGAGGCCGTGGCCGCCTACGAGCCGGACCTCGTCGTCTCCGCCGGGTTCATGAAGATCCTCGGGAAGGAATTCCTCGCTCGGTTCGGCGGGCGGATCGTCAACACCCATCCCGCCCTCCTCCCCAGTTTCCCCGGGGCCCATGGCGTCCGCGACGCGCTCGCGTACGGCGTCAGGGTCACCGGCTGCACCGTCCACTTCGTCGACGACGGCGTCGACACCGGCCCGATCATCGCCCAGGGCGTGGTCGAGATCCGGGACGAGGACGACGAGAGCGCGCTGCACGAGCGCATCAAGGAAGTCGAGCGAAGGCTGCTCGTCGAGGTCGTGGGGCGGCTCGCCCGCAACGGCTATCGCATTGAGGGACGAAAGGTAGTTATCCAGTGACCGCCCAGACCAACGACAGCAGCAGCAAGCGGGCCATCCGGCGCGCGCTCGTCAGCGTCTACGACAAGACCGGGCTGGAAGAGCTGGCGCAGGGGCTGCACGAGGCCGGTGTCCAGCTCGTCTCCACCGGCTCCACTGCCTCCCGGATCGCCGTCGCCGGCGTCCCCGTCACCAAGGTCGAGGAGCTGACCGGCTTCCCCGAGTGCCTGGACGGCCGGGTCAAGACCCTGCACCCCAAGGTCCACGCGGGCATCCTCGCCGACCTGCGGCTGGACAGCCACCGCGAGCAGCTCGCCGAGCTGGGCGTCGAGCCGTTCGACCTCGTCGTCGTCAACCTCTACCCCTTCCGTGAGACCGTCGCCTCGGGCGCCTCCGACGACGAGTGCGTCGAGCAGATCGACATCGGCGGCCCGTCGATGGTCCGTGCCGCCGCCAAGAACCACCCCTCCGTCGCCGTCGTCACCAGCCCCGAGCGGTACGCCGACGTCCTCGCGGCCGTGAAGGACGGCGGTTTCGACCTCACCGCCCGCAAGCGGCTCGCCGCCGAGGCCTTCCAGCACACCGCCTCCTACGACGTCGCCGTCGCCTCCTGGTTCGCCTCGTCCTACGCCCCCGTCGACGAGTCCCAGTTCCCCGACTTCCTCGGCGCCACCTTCGAGCGCGAGAACACCCTGCGCTACGGCGAGAACCCGCACCAGCCCGCCGCCCTCTACGTCGACGGCACGGGCGGCCTCGCGGCCGCCGAGCAGCTGCACGGCAAGGAGATGTCGTACAACAACTACACGGACACGGACGCCGCGCGCCGTGCCGCGTACGACCACGACGAGCCCTGCGTCGCGATCATCAAGCACGCCAACCCCTGTGGTATCGCGGTCGGTTCGGACGTCGCCGAGGCGCACCGCAAGGCGCACGCCTGCGACCCGGTCTCCGCGTACGGCGGTGTCATCGCCGTGAACCGCCCGGTCAGCAAGGAGATGGCCGAGAAGGTCGCGGACATCTTCACCGAGGTCATCGTCGCGCCGGACTACGAGGAGGGGGCCCTCGAAGCCCTCACCAAGAAGAAGAACATCCGCGTCCTGAAGGCCCCGAGCGCGCCCTGCAACCGCGTCGAGGCCAAGCAGATCGACGGTGGCCTCCTGCTCCAGGTCACCGACCGCCTCCAGGCCGACGGCGACGACCCCGCCAACTGGACCCTGGCGTCCGGCGAGGCCCTGAGCGAGGCCGAACTGGCGGAGCTGGCCTTCGCCTGGAAGGCCTGCCGCGCGGTCAAGTCCAACGCGATCCTCCTCGCCAAGGACGGCGCCTCGGTCGGCGTCGGCATGGGCCAGGTCAACCGCGTCGACTCCTGCAAGCTCGCCGTCGAGCGGGCGGGCGAGGAGCGCGCGCGGGGCTCCTACGCCGCGTCCGACGCCTTCTTCCCCTTCCCGGACGGCCCCGAGATCCTCATCAACGCCGGTGTCCGGGCAATCGTCCAGCCGGGCGGGTCGATCCGTGACGAGCAGGTGGTCGAGGCCGCGCAGAAGGCGGGCGTGACGATGTACTTCACGGGCACGCGTCACTTCTTCCACTGAGTTCGCACCACACCGTTTTGCCGCTGGGGCCGTGCTCCACGCCCCAGCGCTCGGCCACCGCGTCGACCAGTAACAGGCCCCGGCCGGACTCCTCGTCCGCGCCGGGGCTTCGTCGCACCAAGCCTCGTCACTTGGCGCAAGAGCAGCTACAGCAGCGACACGGCCGGCGACTGCGTCGAAGTAGCCGATGCCCCGCAGGGAGTCGTCCCCGTCCGCGACTCCAAGACCCCCCACGGCCCCATCCTCCTCATCCCCACCCCCGCCTGGGCCCCCTTCCTCGACCTGATCAGAAACAGTGAGCTCTGACCATTACGGGTGACTATGGGCAGAGCCGCTGCCGGGGAGGAGGGTGAGTGCCAGACTGGCGGTATGGCTGACACACTGCACCTGACCGCTGCGATCACTCACGAGGGTGAGTGGTACGTGGCCCGCTGTCTCCAGGTCGAGGTCACCTCCCAGGGAGAGACCATCGAAGAGGCCCGGGAGAACCTGCGTGAGGCGCTGGAGCTCTACTTCGAGGACGCTCCCGCTCCCGAGGTCACCGACGTGATCACTGCCCCCGTCGAAGTGCGGCGCGTCGCATGAGCCCTGCTGTCCCCGCAGACCTGTCCGGCGTGGCCATTGCCAAGGCCCTGGAGCGGGGCGGATTCGAGCACATCACCACCCGTGGCAGCCATGCCAAGTACCGCATGCGGCGAGCGGACCGTCATCGTGCCTCTCCATCGCAGCCTCGCGCCCGGCACCCTTCGCTCCATTCTCCGCCAGGCCGACTGGACCGTGGACGACCTGGAGCAGCACCTGAAGTAGCGCCACGCCACACCGAGCACAGAAGTGACGGCCTCCGGCCCTCCCCCGAGGGAGCCGGAGGCCGTCTGGTCTGCTAGGCCACCGGGGTCAGCAGGGCCGCAGGGAGTAGACCGGGTCCCAGTTGGCCGTGCCGGCTTCGTAGGCCGTCGAGGTCCAGCGGAGGCTGCCGTCCTGGTTGTAGAAGCGGGCGACCGTGCCCGGGGTCTGGTTGTTGGTGAACGGGCCGTCGCCGGTCCAGTTCTGGACGGTCCACGTCTGGCACTTGTAGAAGTCGAACTTGGTGCCGTTGACGAGCATGCACAGGTGGCCGTAGGCGCAGTCCAGGTCCTTGGCGCTGACCTTGCCCTTTGCGGCCTTGGTGAGGGTCAGGCCGTCGTAGCGGACCTGGTCGGCGGAGGACGAGAGCGCCTTCGGGTGGCCGGCGAGGACGTGGTCGGCGACCTGCTGGACGCTGGTGACCCGGGTGCCGTCCGGGGCGGCGGCCGTGGCCGCGACCGTGGAGCCGGCGACGAGAGCGGTGGCCGCGATGAGCAGTGCGGCGGGCTTGGCAGGAACTGATCCGGTCGCTCCGCCGTGATGCCGTGGCGCCCCGGTGGAGTGGTCCAACAGTCCCAGTCGTCCCCGCCCGCCGGTACCTCTGAAGTCTCAGGGTCACTTCTTTCCCGGGGGCGCGTACTCCTGGAGGTAGTGGGCGACACGGGCGCAGTAGTCGCGGTACTTCGGGGGAACTCCGCCCGTGTCGTTCACCTTCCCGTACGACGTCCGGTACGACGCGGCGAGCAGCACCCGCCGGTCGCCGGGCAGGCCCGGTTTCAGGCGGGGGTCCATGTAGCACAGGTAGCGGCCCATGGCCGGGATGGAGACGGAGGGGGTGAGCGGGGGAGTGGTGGTCGCGGACGCGGGGACGCCGTTGTCCTGCATCCACCAGCGCAGCACGTCGGGGGTCCAGCGGGCGATGCCGTACTCCATGTTGCCGGGGTCGGAGAGGTTCGGGTCGAAGTCGCTCTCCGACTTGAGCATCGCCGCGATGAGGACGGGGGTGACGTCGGGGCGGGTGCAGAAGTGGGCGGCATCCACGATCAGGCGGCGGTACTGCACCGGGACGCCCTTGTCGGTACGCAGCTCCGCGGCGCCGTAACGCGCCAGGGCGGCCGTGTCGGTGTCGTCCGCCATCCAGGTGCTGATGCCGTAGCCGAGGGCCGCGAGGGCGACGGTGGCGGCGGCGATCACCACCGGCCGGCGTCCGCGCCGGGGGAACGGGCGCGGGGAGCGGGCCGTACCGGCCGCCGCCGCCACGCGACGTAGCAGCGCCTCCGTGGTGATGCGGTCCGCGTGCGTACGGGTCAGACAGGCGCGGACGATCTCCCGCCAGCTGTCCGGCAGTTCGGCGGACAGGCGCAGCTCGTCGGTGCCGCGCGCGTAGGCGGCCGCCGCGTCACGGCGGGCCGACGGGGTGGCGCCGGGGAGCGGAAAGGAGCCGGTGAGGACGAGATGGGCGAGGACGCCGAAGGCCCAGACGTCGGCGGAGGGGCGGATCCGTCGGCCGCGCTCTCCGATCTCCGCCCACAGCAGCTCGGGCGGGGTGTAGTCGGGGGTGGAGAAGGCGGGGGTGTAGGCGTGGGTGCCCTCCAGTTCGGCGGCCATGTTGAAGTCGGTGAGCTTGGCCGAACCGTCCGCCATCAGCAGCACGTTGGCCGGTTTGAGATCGCCGTGCACCCAGCCGGCGCGGTGCAGCTGGGCCAGGCCCTCGCAGATCTGGGCGAGCAGGGCGGGACCGGCCGCCGGGCGGGGGTCGGTGGCGAGCAGGGCGGACACGGACCCTTCGCCGCGCTCCAGGACGAGGACGGTGGCGCCGTCGAGGGCGGGCCGGGCGGGGTCGTCCAGGACGAGGGTCTCGTACATCCGGATCAGCCGGGGGCGGCGCAGCCGGCGGTGCAACTCGACCTCGCGGTCGATGAGTTCGCGCAGGTGGGCGAGCTGGCGTGGGGTGTTGGTGCCGGTGGGCAGGAACTTGAGGGCGGCGGTGGCGGGCAGGTCCGGACAGCCCGCGGAGTTCTCGGCGCGCCGGGCCGCGTACACGCTGCCGAAGGCGCCCGTCGCGATCGGCTCGCGCACCTCCCAGACACCGGCCCGGTAGCCCCTGGGCACCGGTACGGCGTACGGCTCGGTCACCGGGCTGCCCGACTGGCCGACGTGGTCAGCACGACCAGGTCGTCCTCGCGCACGACGTCGAACCGGAGCGCCAGGGAGACCAGGGACTCCTTCTTTCCGTTGAGCCGGGGTCCCGGATCGGCGCTCTCCGGACCGGGTTTGAGCCGCAGCTTCACGGCGAGGTAGTCGATGTTCCACTGCACGGACGTGCGGGACGCGGAGGGCCAGTTGGGGCGCAGCCGGTCCACCACCTGGTCGACCGTGGGCAGCGGGGCGTGCGGGTCGCCGCGCAGGCGGGGTTCGCACAGGGCGGCCAGGACGGCGAAGTAGCGCTTGGTGCGGTCGACGGAGAAGGCGGCGGCGGTGGTGTCGCCGTCCGGTCCGCCGTCGTCGCTCACGTAGTCGTGGCGCGGGGCCCAGACCTCGATGGGCAGCAGGTCACCGGCGGCGGGCAGGACGATCCGGGAGAACTCGAAGGGGACGGGTGCGTCCAGCCGGCCCGGCCCGACCTTGATGTGCTCGCCGGCGCCCTCGGGGTTCTCCACGACGTACGTCTGCCGCGCCGACAGGTTGCTCAGTATCCAGAACGTGCCCTGGGCGGTGAGCTCACCGGCCCGGCGCGAGACCCCGTCGTGCGGGATCGGCAGGCCGCTCTCGGGCGCCCGCCCGAAGCTGAGGCGTTCGCCGGGGGCGAGGTGGATCTGCTGGCGGTCGTCCTCCGTGGTCGGCGGAGGTACGACGATGATGCTGTACACGGTGCGTCTCCCCGTGCCTGACGGTTAGCCGGGTCAGTACGGCTACCCCGGCCAGCCTAGGGGGACACACCAGGGCCGTGCCTCCCCTCTGATGGGTGAGACACGGCCCTGGATGCTGATTGGCGCGAACTGGTCTGTCCCGCGCACCGGTTCAGTAGCGCGGGCGGTTGAACCAGGCCTTGCCGTTGGAGCCGCCCACGAAGCAGGCGATCAGGATGCCGAGCACCAGGTGGAAGATGCCCGCGAACGTGAACGGGAAGACCGCGATCACCGCGGTGAGGATGCCGAAGACCAGCGCCGTGACGCGCAGACCGTTGCCGCCGGTGTTGAACCTCGACGCCAGCACGGCCGCCCACACCAGCCAGGCGAGCGCGAGTACCGCGAAGGCCCACATCTCACCGGGCTGGTAGTCCCTGAGGGTCGACGGGAGGGATATGGAGCTGTCGTCCTTGGCTTTCTTGATGACCACACCGGCGTAGGCGAAGATCGCCACGCCGATCACCTGGAAGCCGACGATCACCCAGAGCAGTACGCGCGCCGCGCTGACGTTGCCCGGCATGGCGGTCATCGGGGCGCCCATGCCGTACGACTGCTGGACGGGCGGCGCGGCCGGGTAGCCGTAACCGGGCTGCTGCGGCTGCTGCGGGTAACCGTAGCCCTGCTGCTGGCCCTGCGGGGGCCCGTAGGGGTTGTTCGGGTCGCCGAAGCTCATGGTGGTGTTCCTCCGATGGTCGAGTGCGGGGACGAGGCGCGGCACCGCACGGAGGAATCGTTTCTACAGATGCGGTTCGTCCCCCCGATGAGCTGCCCGCTGCACTGTGTGCTCATCGTTCTTGACCGGATATGGGCTTGTCCAGCCGAAGAGTGGAGGTGTTGTGCAAGTGCAACACGGTTGATCAAAGGGCGGGTGGAGTGGTATCCGGATGGGAACCCTGGGCCTCCGGATTGGAACCGAGGCCCGGTCATCCGCGAGGATGGGGGTATGACCGCCCAGATTCTCGATGGCAAGGCCACCGCAGCCGCGATCAAGTCCGATCTGACCGCCCGCGTGGCGGCGCTGAAGGAGAAGGGCGTCACGCCCGGCCTCGGCACGATCCTGGTCGGGGACGACCCCGGCAGCCAGAAGTACGTCGCCGGCAAGCACCGCGACTGCGCCCAGGTGGGCATCGCCTCCATCCAGCGTGAACTGCCGGGCACCGCCACCCAGGAGGAGATCGAGGCGGTCGTCCGCGAGCTGAACGAGGACCCTGCCTGCACCGGTTACATCGTCCAGCTGCCGCTGCCCAAGGGCATCGACGAGAACCGCATCCTGGAGCTGATGGACCCGGCCAAGGACGCCGACGGGCTCCACCCGATGAACCTCGGCCGCCTCGTCCTGAACGAGCCGGCCCCGCTGCCCTGCACCCCCAACGGCATCCTGTCCCTGCTGCG
Organism: Streptomyces camelliae; assembly: GCF_027625935.1. NCBI lineage: Bacteria > Bacillati > Actinomycetota > Actinomycetes > Kitasatosporales > Streptomycetaceae > Streptomyces > Streptomyces camelliae. The sequence continues at coordinate 3,626,270 of NZ_CP115300.1, read as the reverse complement.
TGCCCACGGCGTCGAGATCAAGGGCGCCGAGGTCGTCGTCGTCGGGCGGGGCGTGACCATCGGGCGTCCGATGCCGCTGCTGCTCACCCGGCGCAGCGAGAACGCCACCGTGACCCAGTGCCACACCGGCACCCGCGATCTGTCCGCCCACCTCAAGCGGGCCGACATCATCATCGCGGCCGCCGGCTCCCCGCACCTGATCCGCGCCGAGGACGTCAAGCCCGGCGCCGCCGTCCTCGACGTCGGCGTCTCCCGCAACGCCGAGGGCAAGATCCTCGGCGACGTCCACCCGGACGTGACCGAGGTGGCCGGCTGGATCTCCCCGAACCCCGGCGGTGTGGGCCCGATGACCCGGGCGCAGCTGCTGGTCAACGTGGTCGAGGCGGCGGAGCGCAGTGCCGGCTGAGGGCGCCCGCGCGGGGGCGGCCACCCGCGGCACGCAGCCGGCCGAGGGGGGTCCCGAGCGGCCCACCCGTCGCTTCCCGCGGATCACGAGGGACACCGCGCGGCCCGAGGGCGGCGGCCGCGCCGCGTCCGGTGCCGCGCCGGCCCCTGCCCGGCAGTGGCCGCTGCTGGTCGTGCTGGGCACGGTCGCGCTCGGCCTGCTGCTGACCTCGCTGGACCAGTTCCGTCCGGGCACGCTGCTGATCGGCGTCGCCCTGCTGGCCGGCGCGGGTCTGCGCTGGCTCCTGCCCGGCGTCGGCATGCTCGCCGTCCGCTCCCGGTTCACGGACATCAGCACCTACGGCGTCCTCGGCCTGGCGATCGTCCTGCTCGCGATGATGGCCCAGCCGAATCCGTGGCTGCAGATCCCGTTCCTGAAGGACCTCCTGCACGTGACGCTCAGCAACAAGTAGCGCCGCCCGTGTACGACGGTTCGCCCCCACCCCCGAAGGGGGGCGAACCGCCGTCCGGATTCAGCCTTCCTCCCGTGAACTGCCTGTTCAACGCCTGTCCTTGCGCTGTGGCACGGAAGTGACCGTTCCGCTACGGTGTCCGCGCGCGCCGTCCATGCTCCCGCGCGCCCCCACGCCGGGAACTGGGATCCGTAGGCAGGGCATCCTTGTGGGTAGCCAGGACGGGGAACGGGCTGGGGAACGTAGGGGGGAAGCGATGCCTCGTTGGAAAGATCTGCCGGACGATCTGGATCCGCAGATCAAGGAGTTCACCAGTCAGATACGGCGGCTCGTGGACCGCAGCGGGCTGAGCGTCGCGGCCCTCGCGGACCGCACGGGCTACAGCAAGACCTCCTGGGAGCGGTACCTCGGCGGCCGGCTCCTCGCACCCAAGGGCGCGGTCGTCGCGCTCGCCGAGGTCACCGGCACCAGCCCCGTCCATCTGACCACGATGTGGGAGCTGGCCGAGCGCGCCTGGAGCCGGTCGGAGATGCGGCACGACGGCACCATGGAGGCGATCCGCATCTCCCAGGCCCGCGCCGCGCTGGGGGAGTTCGGCGCGGCGGAGGCGACCGGGGGGCCGTCGGGGCGGGTGTCGGGGCGGCCGTCGGGGCGCAAGAACGGCAGCGTGACGGCGACTCCGGGCATCGCCGGTCCGGCGGGTGTCTCACCGACGATCCCGCCCCAGCCGACGGGCGCCGACGCCGACGCCAGGGACGCCGAGGGGAGCGGGGGCAAGAGCGCCGAGCGCAGGGCCGATTCGTGGGGGCCGACCGGGTATCAGGGGCCGCCCCGGGCGAACGCCCGGCCCGGCTCGGATCCGGGCGACCCGCGGGCGCCCCGGCCGGCCGAAGGTGCGCCGGAGCCGGGGAGCGGGGGCCGGCAGCGGCTGATGATGTTCCTCGCGGGGCTCGTCGGTGTGCTCGTCGTCATCGCCGCCGTCTTCTTCTTCACCGACCGCAGCGGCGGCAAGCACCAGGACGCCGCCGCCCCGCCGCCGTCGCCGACCGCCACCCGCCACGCGAGCCCGCCGGCAGGGGGCAAGTGCGCCGGCTCCGCCTGCACCGGCAAGGACGCCGAGGCGATGGGATGCAGCGGCGACCTGGTGAGCACCGCCAAGACCGCCACCGTGGGCACCACCACCCTGGAGGTCCGCTACAGCAAGGCCTGCGGCACCGCCTGGGGCCGGATCACCGGGGCCACCCGGGGCGACAAGGTGGAGATCTCCGCGGGCTCGGTCCGCCAGACGGGTGAGATCACCGCGACCGGCGACGCCATCGCCTACACCCCGATGGTCGCCGTGCAGAACGCGGCCGACGCCAAGGCCTGCGCGACCCTCGCCTCCGGGCGGACAGGGTGCACGAAGTGACCGGGCGGCCGGCGTAGCGGATGAAGCGGTCGACGTAGCGGATGAAGCGGTCGACGTAGCGGATGAAACGGGAGAAATCGCGCCCGCTCGACATCGTGCGGGTGAAATTCCGGGACGGGACGCATGGTCCGTCGGATCCGGGGCACGCGAACCGTACCCCCCACGGGAGTCCGGCATGCCGGTACTTCCCCCCACCGGCGGCCGCCTCCGTCCCCCTCTCCCGGACCGGCGGCCGCCGCTCCGTTCGCCCTGCGTCCGCCTGCGTCCGCCGTATGTCGGCCCTGTGTCCGCCTTGTGGGGTGAGCCACACGGCCCGGGACGTCTCGCATGCCGGATGCGCGATAGCCTGACCGCTGGATCGATCTCTTGACGCCAAGAGATCGATCATCTGCCCGGGGCCGGGAAGCCCTACCGCCAGTTGTCCTACGGAGAACGCCATGACCCGCACTCCCGTGAACGTCACCGTCACCGGCGCGGCCGGCCAGATCGGTTACGCCCTGCTCTTCCGCATCGCCTCCGGCCAGCTGCTCGGCGCGGACGTACCGGTCAAGCTGCGCCTCCTGGAGATCACCCCGGCGCTGAAGGCCGCCGAGGGCACCGCCATGGAGCTGGACGACTGCGCCTTCCCGCTGCTCCAGGGCATCGACATCACCGACGACCCGAACGTCGCCTTCGACGGCACCAACGTGGCTCTGCTGGTCGGCGCCCGCCCCCGCACCAAGGGCATGGAGCGCGGTGACCTGCTGGAGGCCAACGGCGGCATCTTCAAGCCGCAGGGCAAGGCCATCAACGACCACGCAGCGGACGACATCAAGGTCCTCGTCGTCGGCAACCCGGCCAACACCAACGCGCTCATCGCGCAGGCCGCCGCGCCGGACGTCCCGGCCGAGCGCTTCACCGCGATGACCCGCCTGGACCACAACCGCGCGCTGACCCAGCTCGCGAAGAAGACGGGCTCCACGGTCGCCGACATCAAGCGCCTGACCATCTGGGGCAACCACTCCGCGACCCAGTACCCGGACATCTTCCACGCCACGGTCGCCGGCAAGAACGCCGCCGAGGTCGTGAACGACGAGAAGTGGCTGGCCGACGAGTTCATCCCGACCGTCGCCAAGCGCGGTGCCGCGATCATCGAGGCCCGTGGTGCCTCGTCGGCCGCCTCCGCCGCCAACGCCGCGATCGACCACGTGTACACCTGGGTCAACGGCACGGCCGAGGGTGACTGGACCTCCATGGGCATCCCGTCGGACGGTTCCTACGGTGTTCCGGAGGGGCTGATCTCCTCCTTCCCGGTCACCACCAAGGACGGCGCGTACGAGATCGTCCAGGGCCTGGACATCAACGAGTTCTCGCGTGCGCGTATCGACGCCTCGGTCAAGGAGCTGGAGGAGGAGCGCGACGCGGTGCGCGGCCTCGGCCTCATCTGAGACCTGCACGGGCCCCGCTTCGGCTTTCTGCGAAGCGGGGCCCACGTGCGTTTTCGGCTAACCGCCGGCGGGAGCGCGTACGGCATGATCTGCGTGCTGCCCGTGCGAGGTCTCGGGCTGCCGGATCCACGCGGCCAGGAGCCGAAGCGCCTCTTCGGAGCTGGAGCCTGCCTCGGCGGTGTAGACACTCAGCCGCTGGTCCGGGTCGGCGGGCAGGGTGAGGGACTCGTAATGGAGGGTGAGCGGGCCGACGATCGGGTGGTGGAAGTGTTTGCTGCCATGCGTGTGCCGATACACGTTCTGATCGGCCCACCAGCGGCGGAAGTCCTCATCCGCGATCGAGAGTTCGCCGACGAGTTCGGCCAGCAGGGGATCGTGGGGATGGGTTCCGGCGTCGCGCCGCAGCGAGGCGACGATGTCCTGGGCGTGGGTGTCCCAGTGGGCATACAGCGAGCGGGCGGTCTCGTCGCAGAACATGAACCGCACCAGGTTCCGCTCGCGGTGCGGCAGCGCGTCGAAGTCGGTGAGCAGCGCACGTGCCATCTGGTTGGACGCAAGGACGTCCAGTCGCCGCCCCAGCACAAGGGCGGGGGTGTGTTCGAGGATCCGGAGCAGATCGCGCAGCCCCGGGCGGACCGCCTGTGGACGCGTCACCGTGCGGCGGGGCCTGCCTGCGGTGGGCTTGGCGAGCTGGAACAGATGGCTGCGTTCGACGGGATCGAGGCGCAGCGCGCGGGAGATGGCGTCCAGGACGGTCTCGGAGACGTTCAGCCGGCGTCCGCGTTCCAGGCGTACGTAGTAGTCGACGCTCACGCCCGCCAGTTGCGCGACCTCTTCGCGGCGCAGTCCTGGCACGCGCCGAGAGCCGCCGTCGTCGGACAGGCCCGCCTGGCGCGGGGTGATCCGTGCCCGCCGGGAGCGGAGGAACTCACCGAGAGCTGTGTTGCGGTCCATGCCGTTCACGATAGGACCCAAGTCCGCCCCGACGGCCCGCGAAAGGGGGACTGGCAGTCCCCCGGTCCGGCTGTCCCCGGGGCGAAGCGGACCCCCCGGAAGCCGGTCAGCAGCCGATTCCGGTGCTGAAGTGGAACGTGTCGAGCCCGACCGGGGCCCACCGCCCCGGTCGGCCTCTGTTCGTATCGCACGAAGGGGATTCCTGTGTCGGACACCAAGACATTCCTGATCACCGGCGTCAGCACCGGCCTGGGCCGCGCACTCGCGCGTGCGGCGTCGGCAGCGGGCCACCGGGTGGTGGGCACGGTGCGCACGCCCGCCGACGCACGGGCCTTCGAGGGGCTCGCCGGCGACGTGCACGCCCGCATCCTGGACGTGACCGACCATGACGCGGTGGACACGGTCGTGGACGAGACCGAGCGCGACCTGGGCCCGGTCGACGTCCTCGTCGCCAACGCCGGGTACGGCCATGAGGGCCTCTTCGAGGAGTCGTCGATGGATGACCTTCGCCGTCAGTTCGAGGTCAACGTCTACGGAACCGTGGCGGTGATCAAGGCCGTGCTGCCGCACATGCGAAAGCGCCGTTGCGGCCACATCATCGCCGTCACCTCGATGGGCGGGCTGGTCACCATGCCGGGCCTCAGCTTCTACCACGGCAGCAAGTTCGCGGTGGAGGGCATCCTCGAAACGCTCGGCAAGGAGGTCGCCGATCTCGGCATCCATGTCACCGCCGTCGAGCCGGGCAGTTTCCGGACCGACTGGTCCGGCCGCTCGATGATCCGCGCACCCCGTGTGATCGCCGACTACGACGAGCTGTTCGAGCCGCTGCGCGCCCGGCGCATCCACGGCAGCGGGCACCAGCCGGGCGACCCGGACAAGGCCGCGGCCGCGGTGCTGCGCATCGTGGCGGCCGACCAGCCGCCGACACGCCTGCTGCTCGGCCCCGACGCGCTTCGGCTCGTCCAGGCCGGACGCGACGCCTTCGAGCGCGACATGCTGGCATGGGCCGAGCTGTCGGCCTCCACCGACTTCGACGACGTCAGCCGGTCCGCCTGACGTCTCCCCACGACAGAATCGCGCCCGATCAGACCGATCGGACAGGATCTCGTCAACCGCTCCCGAGCCAACGTGAGAACAGTCGGTCACCCCGAACCGAAAACCTCAGTAGCCGCTTTTCGCACCACCGGCCAGCCGCTTCTCGAACCAGTGGGCGGCGTGGACGTTGTCGTCGTAGCGCGGGATCTCGGTGTACCCGCACGCCCGGTACATCGCCTGCGCCTCGGTGAGCACGGCGTGCGTGTCCAGGCGTACGACGTCCAGGCCGCGCGCCCGCGCCTGACGCTCCAGACCGTCGAGCAGCCGCCGTGCGAGGCCCAGCCGCCGGGCCTCGGGAGCGACCCACACATGCCGGATCTCGCCCACTCCCGGCCCCAGCCGCCGCAGCGCCCCGCAGCCCACCGGCCGCCCCTCCTCGTACGCGACCAGGAACGCGCCGGCGTCCCCGGTGACCTCCTCCGGGCCGACCAGGTCCGCCTGGTCGAAGCCCTCGGGGAAGCGGGCGTCGATGTCCGCCGCGTACGCCCCCAGGCAGGCCCGCGCGTCCGCCGAGGCGCCGTCGACGGTCTCGACGGTGATCCCCGCCAGCCGCAGCAGCCGCTGCGTGACCGCCATGGCGCCGGTCAGCTCGGCCCGCTGGGCGGGGGTGAGGCCGTCCAGCAGACCGGCCACGAGGGCGTCGGACCGGCGGTGCTGCTCGGCCACCTCGACGCGCCCGGCCGGGGTCGGCTCAACCGTCCGCAGCCGGTTGTCGTGCGCGGGCACCGCCACCCGGACCATGCCCTGCGCCTCCAGGGCCTTCACCATCCGGCTGAGGTACCCGGCGTCCAGGCCGAGCCGCCCCCGCAGCTCCCGCAGGGACACCCCGTCGCCGATCTCGAACAGCAGCCGGGCCTCGCCGAGCGGGCGGTCCTGCCCGAGGTAGTGCTCGTCCAGGACACCGATACGGCGCGTGAAGTACCGGTTGAAGCGCCGGAAGGCGGCGATGTCCTCGGCGGAGACCGGCGCACCCGCTCCCTGCCCTCTGCCCCGGCCTGTTCCTTGACTTGAGTCAAAGGTCTGCATTCTCCGACCGTAGTCAGATGTCTCTGTTGCCGTCCAGGGCCGGCCGCACGCGAACATCGCTCCCAGGCGGGCGAATTCGTGAAAACACCCGCAGCGAGGCGCCCAGCGTGCACGCTCGGTGTATGAGTGACTACCGAGACGAGGTACCGGCGTATCTGACGATCCGTGTCACGCAGCAGGACGGGCCGCTCGCCGCGTTCGCCGAGCAGGAGGCGTGGCAGGCGACCCAGCGGTATCCGCAGCTGATGGGCGTGATGATCGCGGAATACTTCCGTGCCCGCGAGTGCGAGGCGGGTGGCTGGGAGCTGCTGGCGACCGGTGCCGACACTCCGCAGGACGCCCGGGACGGGCTCGGCTCGCACTTCCGGATGCGGGCGAAGGAGGCCCGGGACGCGGGGGACGAGGCCGCGCGGCGCACCTGGATGGCGGCGGCGCGGCGGATGGACCGGGAGGTCGTGAACGAGGTCCGGGTGCGCGGGGAACGCTTCCGGATCGTCCGGGCGAGCCGCTTCATCCGGATGGGCCCGAACGGCCCCGAGCCGCCCCGCCCGTCCGACCCCGACACGGCGGAGGTGGGCGAGGCCCACCGGGCGGGGCCGAGCGTGAAGGGCTTCGTGGTCGATCCGTTCACCGGTACGGGCCTGTCGAACGGCATCCTGAAGCTGGAGCTGTTCCATTCCCTCGGAGTCTCGCCGGACGCCGGGCCGGAGGCCGTGGCGGACGCGCGCCGGGCCCGGCGGGAGTGTCCGGGCGGGGTGCTGCTTCCGGCGGTCTTCATGATCTCGGAGCGGGTGGACGGACGATGGCGTGCCTTCAACCCCGGCGCCGGCCACACCACTCCCCAGGCGGCCCGCGACTCCCTCGCCTCCTGGCAGCGCGTGATGGCCCCCTTCACCCTCCGTCTCGACGAGGGGCAACGCGCGGAGTACGCCCGGCTGGCCGACCGCCTCGACGAGACCCGCTCCAACGTCATCACGGTCGCCGGCGTCCGCTACCGCGTCACCCGCGTCGAACGCCTCATCCGCGTGGGCCCCGACGGGCCCGAGGGCCCCCGCCCCTCCGACTACGACCCCCAGCCGCCCGTCGAGGTCCACACGCGCCGGCTCAAGGAGCAGGGCCTGTGGACGGACGAGGACGACGACGAGCCGGCCGGACTCGACGAACGGGCGCAGGAGCTCAAACGGCTCTGGGACGAGGAGTGGGAGCGGAGGCAGGCGCTGCGCGCGAAGCGGGAACGCAAGGAGAGGGGGTGAGCGGGCGACCCGCGTCGGCCAGGCCGATCGGCCGCTGGAGTCGTCAGCTCCGCAGCCCTGGTCAACCTCGACCCGGGCGACTTCATCGGCTCACGCATGGAGTACCCGGCAGGCAGCATCGAGGGCGAGCGGGTTCTGTCCGCCCGATACGGACTGTGAGACATCCATGAACTGAGCGCAGCTGCCGGAATTGCCGATTTTCATCCGTTTTAGACCGTCGTTTCAGTGACGCCTCGCACTTTCCGCCGCCGATTCCGCATGTGAGCGAGGGGCCCGGGGCAGGCGGTCGCGGTCCCCGAGTGTGGCACGTGCGTGACACAGGGGCACGGATCAGGAACGGAAGGCAACAGGCGATCATGGCGGACAGTACGGAACGACAGCCCGGGGCGACCATCCACGCGGGAGGCGTGTGGCTGGACGCGGTCTCCGGCGCGACACGCGAGATCCTGGACCCCGCGGACGCGCTGCCGTTCGCCGTGGTCGCCGAGGGTGACGAGAAGGACGCCGAGCGGGCCGTCGCCGCGGCCCGGCAGGCCTTCGACCAGGGGCCCTGGCCTTCGACGCCCGTCGCCGAACGCGCCGCCCTGCTGCGCCGCGTCGCCGGCCTCCTCGTGCGCGACCGCGAGGAACTCGGACTGCTGGAGAGCCGGGACGCGGGCAAGACCGTGGAAGAGGGGCGGATCGACATCGACTGTGTCGCCGACACCTTCCGCTACTTCGCCGACCTGGCCGCCGCCGAGGCGCCCGGCCGGGTCGTGGACGCGGGCTCGGCCGACATCCACAGCGTGGTCGTACACGAGCCGGTGGGCGTCTGCGCGCTCATCACCCCGTGGAACTACCCGCTCCTCCAGGCCAGTTGGAAGATCGCCCCGGCCCTCGCGGCGGGCAACACCTTCGTCGTCAAGCCCAGCGAGATCACCCCGATGACCACCATCGCGCTGATCGACCTGCTTGCCGAGGCCGGGCTGCCCGCCGGGGTCGCGAACCTCGTCACCGGACCCGGCCACACCGTCGGCGCCCGGCTCGCCGAGCACCCCGACGTCGACCTGGTCTCCTTCACCGGCGGCCTGGTCAGCGGCGTCAAGGTCGCCCAGGCCGCCGCCCCGACGGTGAAGAAGGTCGCCCTCGAACTCGGCGGCAAGAACCCCAACATCGTCTTCGCCGACGCCTGCGCCACCGAGGAGGCCTTCGACACCGCCGTCGACCAGGCCCTCAACGCGGCCTTCATCCACAGCGGCCAGGTCTGCTCGGCCGGCGCCCGGCTCATCGTCGAGGAGTCGTTGCGGGAGCGGTTCGTCACCGAGCTCGCCCGGCGGGCCGCCCGCATCCGCCTCGGCCGGGGCACGGCGGACGGCGTCGAGTGCGGGCCGCTCGTCTCCGCGCAGCAGCGCGCCAAGGTCGAGGCGTATGTGGCGTCGGCGCTGGCGGAGGGCGCGGTGCTGCGCTGCGGCGGCAAGCGGCCGCAGCCGTCCGCCGACCGGCCCGCCACCGGCTGGTTCTACGAGCCGACCGTCCTCGACGCCTGCCACCGCGAGATGAAGGTCGTCCGCGAGGAGGTCTTCGGCCCGGTCCTCACCGTCGAGACCTTCCGCACCGAGGACGAGGCCGTGTTCCTCGCCAACGACACCGAGTACGGCCTCGCCGGCGCCGTATGGACCGCCGACGCCGGACGGGCCCGACGGGTCGCGGCCCGCCTGCGCCACGGCACGGTCTGGATCAACGACTTCCACCCCTACCTCCCGCAGGCGGAGTGGGGCGGCTTCGGCAGGAGCGGCACCGGCCGCGAACTGGGGCCCGCCGGACTCGCCGAGTACCGCGAGACCAAGCACGTCTACCAGAACCTCGCCCCCCGGCCCGTGCGCTGGTTCGCCGGCTGATCCCCCCACCGACTCCCGTACGCAGCAAGTCCTCTCGGAGTACCTCCATGTCCCACACCCCCCACCTCTACGACTACGTCGTCATCGGCGGCGGCACGGCCGGCTCCGTCATCGCCTCCCGCCTCACCGAGAACCCGGACGTCACCGTCGCCGTCATCGAGGGCGGCCCCAGCGACGTCGGCCGGGACGACGTCCTCATCCTGCGCCGCTGGATGGGCCTGCTCGGCGGCGACCTCGACTACGACTACCCGACCGTGGAACAGCCCCGCGGCAACTCCCACATCCGGCACAGCCGCGCCCGCGTCCTCGGCGGCTGCTCCTCCCACAACACCCTCATCTCCTTCAAGCCGCTCCCGTCCGACTGGGACGAGTGGGAGCAGGCCGGCGCCAAGGGCTGGGGCGCGGTGCCGATGGAGGCGTACTTCGCCCGGCTGAAGAACAACATCGTCTCCGTCGACGAGAAGGACCGGAACGCCATCGCCCGCGACTTCGTCGACGCCGCCCAGGCCGCCCTCGGGGTGCCCCGCGTCGAGGGCTTCAACAAGAAGCCGTTCACCGAGGGCGCCGGCTTCTTCGACCTCGCCTACCACCCCGAGACCAACAAGCGGTCCTCGGCATCCGTGGCGTATCTGCACCCGGTGCTGGACGAGCGCCCCAACCTCACGATCCTCCTGGAGACGTGGGCGTACCGGCTGGAGATCACCGAGGGCCGGGCCGAGGGCGTCCACGTGCGCACCAAGGACGGCGAGGAACTGCTGATACGGGCCCGGAGCGAGGTCGTGCTGTGCGCCGGCGCCGTCGACTCGCCCCGCCTGCTGCTCCACTCGGGCATCGGCCCCCGCGCGGACCTCGAAGAGCTGGGCATCCCCGTCGTCCACGATCTGCCGGGCGTCGGCGAGAACCTGCTCGACCACCCCGAGTCGGTCATCGTCTGGGAGACCCACGGGCCGATCCCGGAGAACTCCGCGATGGACTCCGACGCGGGCCTGTTCGTCCGCCGCGACCCCGAGAACCCGGGCCCGGACCTGATGTTCCACTTCTACCAGATCCCGTTCACCGACAACCCCGAGCGCCTCGGCTACGAACGCCCGCGCCACGGCGTCTCGATGACCCCGAACATCCCCAAGCCGAAGTCCCGCGGCCGCCTGTACCTGACCAGCGCCGACCCGGAGGTGAAGCCCGCGCTGGACTTCCGGTACTTCACCGACGAGGACGACTACGACGCCCGGACCCTCGTCGACGGCATCCGCATCGCCCGCGAGATCGCCAAGGCCGAGCCGCTCGCCGGCTGGCTGGGGCGCGAGGTGTGCCCCGGCCCGGAGATCACCGGCGACGAGGAACTGAGCGAGTACGCCCGCAAGGTCGCGCACACCGTCTACCACCCCGCCGGCACCTGCAAGATGGGCGCGGCGGACGACGAACTCGCGGTCGTGGACCTCGAGTTGAGGATCCGGGGCCTGGAGGGCATCCGGATCGCCGACGCGTCCGTCTTCCCGACGATGACCGCCGTGAACCCGATGATCGGGGTGCTGATGGTCGGGGAGAGGGCCGTGGACCTGATCGGAGGTGGTGCCCGATGAGTACCCCCGTGTTCTCGGTGAACGGCCTGTGGAAGGTCTTCGGCCCGAAGGCGGACCGGATCCCCGCCGACGCCGAACTGGCCACGCTGGACCCCGCCGGCCTGCGCGCCCGCACCGGCTGCACGGCCGCCGTCCGGGACGTCTCCTTCGACGTCCGCAAGGGCGAGGTCTTCGTGGTCATGGGCCTGTCGGGCTCCGGCAAGTCCACCCTGGTCCGCTGCCTCACCCGCCTGATCGAACCGACAGCGGGCACGATCTCCATCGACGGCGAGGACGTCCGCGCGATGGACAAGGCCCGCCTGCGCGAACTGCGCCGGCACCGTGCCGCCATGGTCTTCCAGCACTTCGGCCTGCTCCCGCACCGCACGGTCCTCGACAACGTCGCCTACGGCCTGGAGATCCAGGGCGTCGGCAAGGCCGAACGGCGTGAGCGGGCCGCCGAGTTCGTCACCAAGGTCGGCCTGGAGGGCATGGAGCAGCGCAAGCCCAGCCAGCTGTCCGGCGGCCAGCGCCAACGGGTGGGGCTGGCACGGGCGTTGGCGGTGGACCCGGAGGTCCTCCTGTTCGACGAGCCGTTCAGCGCCCTGGACCCCCTCATCCGCCGTGACATGCAGGACGAGGTGGCCCGCCTGCACCGTGAGGAGGGCCGCACGATGGTCTTCATCACCCACGACCTCACCGAGGCCCTCCGGCTCGGCGACCGCATCGCCCTGATGCGCGACGGCAGGGTCGTCCAGCTGGGCACACCGGAGGAGATCGTCGGCTCCCCGGCGGACGACTATGTCCGCGAGTTCGTCCGGGACGTCCCGCGCGAACAGGTGATGACGGTCCGTACGGCGATGAAGCCGGGCGACTGCGGCGGCCCGGAACACCCGGGCGCCCTCACTCCGGACGCGGTGGTCGCGGACGCGATCAGGACGGTGGCCGAGACCGGCACACCGGCGTGCGTGGTGGAGGACGGCAACTGCATCGGAACCGTGGACCACGAGCTGCTGCTGGACGTCGTAGCAGGCGTGGACGTCCGTGTACCCGGCCCCCGCACCACCCCGGAGGCCGTCTGATGACAACGCTCAGCGTCCCGGCCTCCCGCCCGCACACCCCCCGCCTCCTGAAGAGCCGAGCCGCGGGCAAACTGCTCCTGCTCGCCCTCGTCACCGCCGTACTGCTGCCCCTGCTCCACGGCGGATCATGGCCTCACCACCTGACCGTCAGCCTGGACAAACCCCTGACCAGCGCCAGCAACTGGGTCATCGACAACCGGGACAGCCACCCCCTGTTCCTGTACTTCTTCGGCTACATCAGCAACGCCGTCGTCCTCTCCGTCCGCGCCGTCTACCTCACCCTCCTCGCCGCGGGCTGGACCGGCGTCACGGTCTTCGCCGCCCTGGTCGCCTGGCGGGTCGCCGGAGTCCGCCTGGCCGCCGGGACGGCCCTCGCGTTCCTGGCCTGCGGGGCCCTCGGCATGTGGGTGCCGACCATGCAGACCCTCGCCCTGATGGTCGTAGCCGTCCTGGCCTCGGTGCTCACCGGCGCGCTGCTCGGTCTCGCGGCCGGCCTCTCCGACCGCCTGGACCGCGCCCTGCGCCCGGTCCTGGACACCATGCAGGTGCTCCCCGCCTTCGCCTATCTCCTCCCCGTCGTCCTGGTCTTCGGCATCGGCGTCCCCGCGGCCGTCCTCGCCACCGTCGTCTACGCCGCCCCGCCGATGGCCCGCCTCACCGCGCTCGGCCTGCGCGGCGCCGACCCCGAAGTCCTGGAGGCCGTGGAGTCGCTCGGCGCCACCCGCCGCCAGCGGCTGCTGACCGCCCGCATCCCGCTGGCCCGAGGAGAACTCCTCCTCGGCCTCAACCAGACGATCATGATGGCGCTGTCCATGGCCGTCATCGCCTCGGTCATCGGCGCCGGCGGCCTCGGCGACCGCGTCTACCAGGCGCTCGCCTCGGTCGACGTCGGCCAGGCCCTCGCGGCCGGCATCCCGATCGTGCTGCTGGCGATCGTCCTGGACCGGGTGACGGGAGCGGCGGGCGCCGCCGACGACACCGGCTCACGGACGATCGGCTGGCCGTACGCCCTCGCCGTCACGGCCGCGGTCGCCCTGGCCACCCGCCTCCTGCACGGCCTGAACTGGCCCACCGGCTTCAGCCTCGGCATCGCCGCCCCGGTCAACCGCGCCGTCGACTGGATGACCGCCCACCTCTACTCCGGCGTCCCGGTCGTCGGCGGCACGGCCGACTGGGCCGGCCACTTCACCACCTGGATCCTGGACCCGCTGCGCGGCGGCCTGCAGTGGCTGCCCTGGTGGTCGGTGCTGCTGATCGTCGCCGCCCTGGCCTGGCTGATCGGCACCTGGGCCACCGCCCTGACCGCCGTCCTCGCCATGGCCGCGATCGGCGTGCTCGGCGTGTGGGACCCGGCGCTCGACACGCTCTCCCAGGTGCTGGCCGCCGTGGCCGTCACGCTCGTCCTCGGCTTCGCCACCGGCATCGCCGCCGCCCGCAGCGACCGCGTGGAGCGGGTCCTGCGGCCGGTCCTGGACGTCTTCCAGACGATGCCGCAGTTCGTGTACCTGATCCCGGTCGTCGCCCTCTTCGGCGTGGGCCGCGCGCCCGCTGTCGCCGCGGCCGTCGTCTACGCCCTCCCGGCCGTCGTCCGGATCACCGCTCAGGGCCTGCGCCAGGTCGACCCGGCCGCGCTGGAGTCGGCGCGCTCGCTCGGCGCGACCGGCCGCCAGCAGCTGTGGCAGGTCCAGCTCCCGCTCGCCCGGCGATCGTTGCTGCTCGCCCTCAACCAGGGCGTGGTCCTGGTGCTGGCCGTCGTCATCATCGGCGGCCTGGTCGGTGGCGGCGCCCTCGGCTACAACGTCGCCTTCGGCCTCGCCCAGGGCGACCTCGCCACCGGACTCGTCGCCGGTGCCGCCATCGTCTGCCTGGGCCTGATGCTCGACCGGGTGACCCAGCCGACCGAGCGCCGTACGAAGAAGGGAGCCTGACATGCGACGCCGTACGACGACTGCCCTGGTGGGCTCGCTGGTGCTGCTGACGGCGACCGGCTGCGGCGCCGCCGACATGACCAAGCAGGCCTCGCCGTTCGCGAACGCCGGCGGCGCGAAGTCCGTCACCCTGTCCGTGCAGTCCTGGGTGGGCGCGCAGTCCAACGTGGCCGTCGCCCAGTACCTGCTGGAGCACGAGCTCGGCTACCGCGTCGACACCGTCCAGGTCGACGAGGTGCCCGCGTGGGACGCCCTCAGCCAGGGCCGCGTCGACGCCATCCTGGAGGACTGGGGTCACCCGGACCAGGAGAAGCGGTACGTCGAGGACAAGAAGACCATCGCCCGCGCCGGCGACCTCGGGGTGACCGGGCACATCGGCTGGTTCGTGCCGACGTACCTGGCCCAGCAGCACCCCGACATCACGGACTGGAAGAACCTGAACAAGTACGCCGGCCTCTTCCGCACGGCGGAGAGCGGCGGCAAGGGCCAGCTGATGGACGGCTCCCCGTCGTACGTCACCAACGACAAGGCCCTGGTGGCCAACCTGAAGCTGAACTACCAGGTGGTCTTCGCCGGTTCCGAGGCCGCGCAGATCACCCAGATGAAGCAGTTCGCCAAGGAGAAGAAGCCGTTCCTGACCTACTGGTACGCGCCCCAGTGGCTGTTCAAGAAGGTCCCCATGACGGAGGTGAAGCTCCCGCCGTACAAGGACGGCTGCGACGCGGACGCGGCGAAGGTCGCCTGCTCCTATCCGCACACCCCGCTGCAGAAGTACCTCAACGCCGGCTTCGCCAGGTCCGGCGGCAAGGCGGCGGCCTTCCTGAAGAAGTTCCGGTGGACCACCGAGGACCAGAACGAGGTCTCCCTGATGATCGCCGACCAGAAGCTGTCGCCCGAGGACGCGGCGAAGAAGTGGGTGGACAGCCACCCCCAGGTGTGGAAGAAGTGGCTGCCCTGACAGCCCCTACTTCCTCAGCTGTTCGGCCATCCCTCGCAGCGCCAGCGCCGCCCAGCGCTGCAGCCCCGGCCCGAACGTGATGCGAGTGGCCCCGAGTTCGCCGAGTTCGGCGGGCGAGGGGCCCTTGCCGTCCAGGCGGGCGTTGATGTTGACCGGGCCCTGGATCCCGGCCCGCAGCAGCGGCAGTACGTCCGCCGGGGCGAGGATCGGATAGATGCAGTCCGCGCCCGCCGCCACGTACAGCGCGGCCCGCTCGATGGCCCGTTCGGGGTCCTTGTCGCCGTGCACGAAGACGTCGACGCGGGCGTTGAGGAACAGCCGGTCACCGGCCGCCGCGCGGAACTCGGCGAGGAACTCGGCCTGTTCCCGCGGGTCCTTCAGCACACCCCCTACCGAGTCCTCCAGGTTGCAGCCGACGGCACCGGCCTCCAGCAGCCGCTCCACGAGCTCCTTCGGGGCGAGCCCGTACCCGCCCTCGATGTCCGCCGACACCGGCACGTCCACGGCCCGGGTGATCCGGGCGACGGCGGCGAACATCTCGTCGGCAGGGGTGGACCCGTCCTCGTACCCGAGCGAGGCGGCCACCCCCGCGCTCGGCGTCGCCAGCGCCGGGAACCCGGCCTCCGCGAACACCCGGGCGCTGGCCGCGTCCCACGGGCCCGGCAGGACCAGCGGATCACCATGGACCCGTCCGAGATGCAGCGCGCGGAACACATCGACCTTGTTGCTCATGGCTGGTACCCCCCTGGCGGGACGCGACGGCTGACCATCAGACGGTTCCAGCCGTTGATGACGGTGATCAGGCCGATCAGATGGGCGAGTTGAGCCTCGGTGAAGTGTCGCGCGGCCCGCTCGTACACCTCGTCCGACACGCCACCGGTGAGCAGCGTGACCGCCTCGGTGAGCGCCAGCGCGGCCCGCTCCCGCTCGCTGTAGAGGTCCTCGGTCTCCTCCCAGGCGGCGAGGAGCTGCACCCGCTCCTCCGACTCCCCGTTTTTCCGGGCCAGCCGGAGATGCATGTCCAGGCAGAACGCGCAGTGGTTCAGCTGCGAGGCGCGGATCATGACCAGCTCGGCCAGGGCGGGATCGCCGAGCCCCTTCTTCGCGGCCGCGCTGAGCGCGGACATCGCCCGCCCGACCTCCGGGTCGAGCAGCTGCGTACGGCTCACTGGTGCTGCCCCGGCTGGTAGTGGCCCGGGGTCATCCGGGTGGTCACGCCGAACCGGTTCCAGGCGTTGATCACCGTGATCGCGGCGATCAGCTGGGCCAGCTCGGCCTCCTCGAAGTGCTTCGCGGCCTTGTCGTACACCTCGTCCGGGACGAAACCGTCGGTCAGCACGGTGATCGCCTCGGTCAGCTCGATCGCCGCCAGCTCCTTCTCGGTGTAGAAGTGCTTCGACTCCTGCCAGGCGCTGAGCTGCACGATCCGCTGGACGCTCTCGCCGGCCGCCAGCGCGTCCTTGGTGTGCATGTCGAGGCAGAACGCGCAGTGGTTGATCTGCGAGGCGCGGATCTTCACCAGTTCGTACAGCGTGGGGTCCACGCCCTTCCTGGCCGCCGCGTCGAGCCGGATCATCGCCTTGTAGACCTCGGGCGCGGCCTGGGCCCAGCGCAGTCGCGGTGCGTGTTCGGTGGCGTACTCGACGGTTTCTTCTGCAGTGCTCATGTCTTCGACCCTAGGAGCGAGGCAGCCCAGGAGTATGGTCCATTTCCATGCCGGAATCATGGGCCACTCTGGGCGTCGATCTGCACCTCGAACCGACCGGCTCCGGCGGCCTGCGCCGGGGCCTGACCGACGCCCTGCGCGACGCGGTCCGCACCGGCCGCCTGGCCCCCGGCACCCGGCTGCCGTCCTCCCGCAGCCTCGCCACCGACCTCGGTATCGCCCGCAACACCGTCGCCGAGGCCTACGCCGACCTGGTGGCGGAGGGCTGGCTGACCGCCCGCCAGGGCTCCGGCACACGGGTGGCCGAACGCGCGGCCGTCCAGCCCTCCCGTACGGCACGGAGAACGGAAGCGGCACCTCGCCCGGGCGCCCCCGCCCGTCCGGCGTACAGCCTGCTGCCCGGCAGCCCCGACCTGGCGGCCTTCCCCCGCGCGGCATGGCTCAAGGCCGCCCGCCGCGCCCTGGCCATCGCCCCGCACGACTCCCTCGGCTACGGCGACCCGCGCGGTCGCCCCGAGCTGCGCACCGCCCTCGCCGGCTACCTCGCGCGCGTACGAGGCGTCCGCACCGACCCGGAGCGGGTGCTGATCACCTCCGGCTTCACCCACGCCCTGCGCATCATCGGCCCGGTCCTCGCGGCGCGCGGGGTGCGGACGGTGGCGGTGGAGTCGTACGGCCTGGGTGTCTACCGGAACCTGCTCCAGCAGGCGGGCCTGGCGACACCCCCGCTGTCGTACGACGAACTCGGCACGGATCCGCGGGAGTTGGGTGAGGCGGGCGCGGCACTGCTCACCCCCGCCCACCAGTTCCCCATGGGCACGTCGCTGCACCCCGACCGGCGGGCGGCGGTCGTGGACTGGGCGCGGCGCACCGGCGGACTGATCCTGGAGGACGACTACGACGGGGAGTTCCGCTACGACCGCCAGCCCGTCGGCGCCCTCCAGGGCCTCGACCCCGACCGCGTGATCTACTTCGGCACGGCAAGCAAGTCCCTGGCCCCGGGCCTGCGCCTGGGCTGGATGGTCCTGCCCCCGTCCCTGGCGCAGGAGGCGGCCGCGATCAAGGGCACCACCGACACCGTGGGGGTCCTGGAGCAGCTCACCCTCGCCGAGTTCCTCACCTCCGGCGCGTACGACCGCCACGTCCGCTCCTCCCGCCTGCGCTACCGGCGCCGCCGCGACGCCCTGGCCGAGGCGGTCACCGCCCGCGCCCCCGAGGTCACGGTCACGGGCATCTCCGCAGGCCTGCACGCCGTACTCCGCCTGCCCCCGGGCCTGGAACAGTCGGTGATCCAGGCCGCGACCTGGCAGTCCCTGGCCCTCCACGGCCTCTCCCTCTACCGCCACCCGGAGGCCGTCGCCGAGCAGGTGGACGCCCTGGTGGTCGGGTACGCGACACCGCCGGACAGCGCGTGGGCGGGCGCGCTGGAGGCGTTGTGCAGGGTGCTGCCGTAGGGGGCGACGCCCCCGCAGGGGCGCGAGGAACCGCGCGACCGGCCACACGCGGCCCGCCACCGGCGAACGGAACCTCAGGTGGCCTGCTCCTCCACCACCGGTGCCTCCCCGAACCGCCCCAGCAGCAGCGCGCCCGCCACCGCCACGGCGAATCCCAGCACGGCCAGCCAGGTCAGGCCCTCCCGCGTACGGTCCCCCAGCCACACCACGCCCACCGCGGCCGGGCCGATGGTCTCGCCGATCACCATGCCGGCCGTCGCCGTGGTCACCGAGCCGCGCGTCAACGCGGAGGTCAGCAGCATGAAGGCCGCGCTGCTCCCGATCACCAGCGCGTAGGCCGCCGGATTGGTGAACAGGTTCGCCGGCGCCAGAGTGTCGATCAGCCGCACCGACACCTCCACCACCCCGAAGCCGAGCCCGGCCCCGAGCCCGAGCACCAGCGACCGCCCCTTCCCCGACAGCCGGCCGCCCGCGAGCGCGAGCAGCAGCATGCCGACCGCCACCGCGAGCATCACGTACCGCAGGGTGTCCGACCCGTCCTGCCTGCCCTCCGGCCCGGACGCCAGCGCCAGCATCGCGAGGCCGGCGCACACCACGGCCACCGCACCCCACTCCGTGCCGCTCAGCCGCACGTACAGCAGGCGGGCCGCGACCACCGCGGTCACCGCCAGACTCGACGCCAGGGCGGCGCTGACGGCGTAGATCGGAAGGGACCGCAGCGCCACGATCTGGAACAGGAAGCCGAGCCCGTCCAGCCCCAGTCCGGCGATGTACCGCCACTGCCGGAGCGCCCGCAGCAGCAGCGCGGCCTCGCCCCCTCTGCCCGTGGCGGCCGTCCGCGCGGCCACCGCCTGCAACACCGTCGCGGTACCGAAGCAGACCGCCGCGCCAAGGGCGCACACCATTCCAAAGAGCACAAAGGGACTTTAGGAGACGGCCGATCCGGCCACCCACCGTGGTCTGCGCTCTTACCGTTCTCTAGTCTGATCCGACAGTCCGATGTGCATGGCGAACATACGGGGGAGACACCACGATGGAGAACACGCGCCGCCGGCTGCGGTCCGGCACGGTCGTCCTCGGCGGCGTGGGCCTGCTGGCCGCCGCCCTCACCGCCTGCTCGTCCGAACCGGACAAGCGCTGTGTCGACCGCGGCAGCTACAACCTCGCCAAGGGCTACAAGATCGTCTCCGACAAGAACTGCAGGACGACCAAGGCGGCCGTGAACGCCGACTGGTACTACGGCGGCAAGAAGAAGGGCTCCTGGGTGAACGGCGGCTCCTTCACCAAGCCCCGCAAGAGCTCCGGTGGTTCATCGACGGGCGGTTCCGCCGGCGACCACGACGGGGTCCACCGCGGCGGCTTCGGCGGCGGCCACCACAGCTCCGGCGGCTGACAGCCCCATGGAACGCCGTACCCTCACCCCCCGCCCCGGCTGGCAGCGCATCGTCGAGGAGCAGGGGCTCGTCTACCCGCTCACCCGCCACCCCGACGGCTCCCTGCGCCCCTACTGGGACGAGAGCGCCCACTACGTCTTCACCCTGGACGAGGTCGAGGCACTGGAGGAGACGGTCGGGGAACTGCACCGCATGTGCCTCGCGGCCGCCGGGCACATCGTGGCGCACGACCGCCTCGCGGACCTCGGCATCACCGACCCGCGCATCGCCGCCGCCGTCACCGAGGCCTGGCAGCGCAGGGCCGAACTGCCGTCTGTATACGGTCGGTTCGACCTCCGCTACGACGGCACCGGCCCGGCGAAGCTCCTGGAGTACAACGCCGACACCCCGACCTCACTGGTGGAGGCGGCCTCCCCGCAGTGGTTCTGGATGGAGGACCGCTTCCCCGGCGCCGACCAGTGGAACTCCCTGCACGAGCGCCTGGTCGACGCCTGGCGGTCCCAGGCCCGGCTGCTCCCGCCCGGCAGCCCGCTGCACTTCGCGCACTCCTCGGCCGACGAACTCGGCGAGGACCTGATGACGGTCGCCTACCTGAAGGAGACCGCCGAACAGGCCGGGCTCGACACCGACTGGCTGGCCATGGAGGAGATCGGCTGGGACACCCTCTCCGGCCGCTTCGTGGACAACCAACTCCGTTTCATCCGCGGCATCTTCAAGCTCTACCCCTGGGAGTGGCTCACCACCGACGCCTTCGCCGGGCACGTCCTCGACACGCTCGACAACGGCGGCGGCACCGGCAGCACCCTGTGGATCGAACCGGCCTGGAAGATGCTCCTGAGCAACAAGGCCCTGCTGGCGATCCTCTGGGAGCTGTACCCCGGTCACCCCAACCTCCTGCCCGCCTACCTCGACGGCCCCCGCGACCTGGCCTCGTCCGGGGGCTACGTCGCCAAGCCCCTGCTCGGCCGCGAGGGCGAGGGCGTCACCGTGCACCGGCCGGGCACGCCTGCCGCACTCCGCGACGAACCCTGCTGCTACCAGCAACTCGCCCCACTCCCCGTCTTCGACGGCAACCACGTCGTCCTCGGCGCCTGGGTCGTCCAGGACGAACCGGCGGGCCTCGGCATCCGCGAGTCCACAGGGCTGATCACCGACGAGTACGCCCGCTTTTTGCCGCACGTGATCCTTTAGGCGACGGCTTCTTGACTCAGTATTTCCTTCAATTTTCGGCGCCTTCGCATTGACCGAGGGAAAGGGGCTGTGCGGGCCCCTTATTCCATGTAAATCCTGTGCGTTCTCATTGACCCGGACGCGTCAACCCTGCTTTGCTTCTCGCCGTCTGACGGGGCCTCATCTGGTGTGACGGGCAAAAACCACGTTGCAGCAGGCGAGTTGCATTCCCGTGCAATGCCGTGGCGAGTCCCCAGCTGCCGGACGGACATTCCCCCGCGCAGTCACGCGGCACGGCTCCGTCGACGTCTCACGCAGCTTGCCTCCACCGCACCCACGGCGGAGGCCTGTACGCAGAAAGGAACCCATCACCCATGGGTAATCCCCACATTCGTGGCGTGGGCCGGGCGACCCTGACCGGTCTCGCGTCGCTCTCCCTGCTCACCGCTGCGGCACTCGCCTTCATGCCCCAGGCGTCAGCCGCCCCCCAGACCGCGGGTCAGACAGCGAGATCCAACCCCTACAGCCCGGCCTACCAGCACCCCTACCGGCACGGTGCCCTGCCGACCATCCAGCAGAACGCCAAGATGAAGTCCTGGGCGGCCAACCACCCGGCCGCGACCACGGCGACCGGGCCGGAGACGCTCTCCTACGGCGGCGGCATCGACGGCATCGGCGTGCAGAGCGGTCACTCCAAGGTCTACCTGGTCTTCTACGGCTCGCAGTGGGGCACGCAGAGCACCAACGGCAGCGGCGACGCCACGTTCTCCGGCGACCCGGACGGCGCGGCTCCGGTCACCCAGGAGATGTTCAAGGGCATCGGCACCGGCAACGAACTGTGGTCCGCCGACCTCACCCAGTGGTGTGACGGGCCGAACGTGGCCAGCGGAGCCACGAGCTGCCCGTCCAACGCCAACTTCATCCCGTACCAGAGCGGCGGCGTGCTGGCCGGCGTGTGGTACGACAACTCGGCCGCCTCCCCGAGTGCCGCGACCGGGCACCAGCTGGGCGCCGAGGCGGTCAAGGCCGCCGGACACTTCGGCAACACCACGGCCGCCTCGAACCGCGACGCGTACTACATCGTCCTGTCGCCGCACGGCACGAACCCCGACAACTACCAGGGCCAGTACTGCGCCTGGCACGACTACAACGGCGACAGCACCCTGACCGGCGGCCCGGTGTCCTCCTCCTACGGCGACATCGCGTTCAGCAACCAGCCGTACAACATGGACTCCGGCGCGGGCTGTGGCGTCGGCTTCGTCAACTCGCCCGGAACGCTGGACGGCTGGACCATGACGCTCGGCCACGAGTGGCACGAGATGATGTCCGACCAGAACCCGGCCGGCGGCTGGACCAACCACACCGGCAGCTCGTACAACGGCCAGGAGAACTCCGACGAGTGCGCCTGGATATCGCCCGGCAGCGCGGGCGGCGCGGCCAACGTCACGATGGGCACCGGCACCTTCGCCGAGCAGGCGAGCTGGTCCAACGACACCAACTCCTGCGCCATCTCGCACCCGATCGTGGGCGGCGGCGGCACGGGCGGCGGCGGCACCCTCACCAACGGCACCTTCGAGACCGGCAACCTGTCCAGCTGGACCACCAGCGGCAGCACCGCCGCAACCACCTCGGCGGCGCACAGCGGCAGCTACGGCGCGATGGTCGGCTCGACCAGCCCGACCAACACGTCCTCCGTCTCACAGAGCTTCACCGCCCCGTCCGGCACCAGCAAGGTCTCCTTCTGGTACGACGTCACCTGCCCGGACACGGTGACCTACGACTGGGCGACGGCCACCCTCCAGGACACCACCTCCGGCACCACCACGACGCTGCTGGGCAAGACATGCACCCAGGGCGCAGGCTGGAAGCAGGTCTCCGGCACCGTCACCCCGGGCCACAACTACACCCTCACCCTCACCAACAAGGACGACAACTACACGGGTGACGCGACGTACACCTACTACGACGACGTGACGGTCTCCTGACCCGCACCCCGTACCGCGGGGGGCGGGCCGCCGCCCCGCCCCCCGCCCCCGACCGCCGTCCCTCCGGGCGGCGTCCACTGGAGTGCCCATGCCACACCTGCCGGCCCGCCGGCTCCCGGTCCGGCCGCGCCCGCCGCTCACCGGGCTCGTCTGCGTGGCGGCCGCGGCCTGCCTGCTGAGCGGATGTTCCGGCGGGGCCGCCGGCCCGCAGCCGTCCGGCCCGCCGCCGGCCTCCCGCACCTCTCCCGCTCCGGCCGGCCACGCCTCCGGCCCCGTCGTCCTCGACGAACGGGCACGGGGAACCACCGTCCGGGTGACCACCGGCACGCTTGTCGAAGTACACCTGCACAGCACCTACTGGTCGACCCCGGCCGGATCGGATCCGCGGGTGCTCGCCCCGTCCGGAGGCGGCACCACCCCCACCGGCACCTGCCCGCCCGGCCGCGGCTGCGGGGTCTCCTCGGGCCGGTTCACCGCCCGCCGGCCCGGCACCGCGCACATCACGGCCCGGCGTACCTCGTGCGGCGAGGCGATGCGCTGCTCCCCGGGTCAGGAACGCTACGAGGTCACCGTGACCGTCACCCCGTAGCGCACCCGGCAGGGGCGCGTCTCAGACACCCAGCACCGCCCGCAGCTGCTCCAGCCCCCAGGCCAGGTCCTGCTCGGAGACGACCAGCGGCGGGGAGAGCCGGATGGTCGCGCCGTGGCTCTCCTTCGCCAGGACCCCGCGCTCCCTCAGCCGCTCCGCCACCTGCCGGCCGGTGCCGAGCCTCGGTGCGACGTCGAGGCCCGCCCACAGCCCGCGCCCCCGCACCGCCGTCACGGTGCCCGTGGCCGGCAGTGCCGCCAGCGCCCGGTGCATCCGTTCGCCCAGCTCGGCCGCGCGTGCCTGGAACTCGCCGGTGCGCAGCATCGCGATCACCTCCAGCGCCACCGCACAGGCCAGCGGGTTCCCGCCGAACGTCGAGCCGTGCTCGCCCGGCCGGAACACCCCGAGCACCTCCGCGCTCGACACCACCGCCGACACCGGCACGATCCCGCCGCCCAGCGCCTTGCCCAGCACGTACATGTCCGGCACGACCCCCTCGTGCTCGCACGCGAAGGTCCGCCCGGTGCGGCCGAGCCCCGACTGGATCTCGTCTGCGACGAAGAGCACGTTCCGCTCGCGCGTCAGCCGCCGTACCCCCGGCAGATAGCCCTCCGGCGGCACGATCACCCCGGACTCGCCCTGGATCGGCTCCAGCAGCACCGCGACGGTGTTCTCGGTCAGCGCCGCCCGCATCGCGGTCAGGTCGCCGTACGGCACGATCTGGAAGCCCGGCGTGTACGGACCGAAGTCCGCGCGGGCCTCCGGGTCGGTCGAGAAGCTGATCACGGTCGTCGTACGGCCGTGGAAGTTGCCGCCCGCGACCACGATCTTCGCCATCTCCGCGGGCACGCCCTTGACCCGGTACCCCCACTTCCGGGCCGTCTTGATCGCGCTCTCCACCGCCTCCGCGCCGCTGTTCGCGGGCAGCACCATCTCCATCCCGCACAGCTCCGCCAGCTCGGCGCAGAACGCGGCGAACCGGTCGTGCAGGAAGGCGCGGGAGGTCAGCGTGACCCGGTCCAGCTGGGCCTTCGCCGCCTCGATCAGCCGCGGGTTGCGGTGGCCGAAATTGAGCGCCGAGTACCCGGCCAGCATGTCCAGATACCGGCGGCCCGCCACATCCGTCAGCCACGCCCCCTCGCCCGTGGCGACCACGACGGGCAGCGGATCGTAGGTGGGCGCGCAGTGCGCGTCGGCGGCGGCGATGAGATCCTCGGCGGTGGTCATGATCTCTCCCGTTTCTCTCCCGGTGCCCCCTCTCCATCCTCGCTCGCATGGTGGACGCTGGGCCTGTCGTGGCCGGTGTGCCCGGTAGGCTGACCGGCGGGCCGTGACTGGCGCGCTTGGGATGGGACGGACCATCGGGGAGCGGTCCGAACGGTTGAAGAGTGCCGTGAAAAGTGCCGTGCGCCTGGGCCGAACGTGAACGCTGTACGCACACCGTCCGGAGGTCCTCATGCCAGAGCAGCAGCCCCTCTCCACCGAGTCCACCGCCTTCCGCGCCGCCCTCGACGTCATCCGTGCCGTGGAGCCCCGCGTCGCCGACGCCATCGGCCAGGAGGTCCACGACCAGCGCGAGATGCTCAAGCTGATCGCTTCCGAGAACTACGCCTCCCCGGCGACCCTGCTGGCGATGGGCAACTGGTTCAGCGACAAGTACGCCGAGGGCACGGTCGGCCGCCGCTTCTACGCCGGCTGCCGCAACGTCGACACGGTCGAGTCCCTCGCCGCCGAGCACGCGAAGGAGCTCTTCGGCGCCCGGCACGCCTACGTCCAGCCGCACTCCGGCATCGACGCCAACCTCGTCGCGTTCTGGGCCGTCCTCGCCGACCGCGTCGAGGTGCCCTTCCTGGAGAAGACCGGCGCCCGCCAGGTCAACGACCTGTCCGAGGCCGACTGGGCCGAGCTGCGCCAGGCCTTCGGCAACCAGCGCATGCTCGGCATGTCCCTGGACGCCGGCGGCCACCTCACCCACGGCTTCCGCCCGAACATCTCCGGCAAGATGTTCGACCAGCGCTCCTACGGCACCGACCCGGCCACCGGCCTCATCGACTACGAGGCGCTGCGGGCCCAGGCCCGCGAGTTCAAGCCGCTGATCATCGTCGCGGGCTACTCGGCGTACCCCCGTCTGGTGAACTTCCGGATCATGCGCGAGATCGCCGACGAGGTCGGCGCGACCCTGATGGTCGACATGGCCCACTTCGCGGGTCTGGTGGCGGGCAAGGTCCTGACCGGCGACTTCGACCCGGTCCCGCACGCCCAGATCGTGACGACCACCACGCACAAGTCGCTGCGCGGCCCGCGCGGCGGCATGGTCCTGTGCGACGACTCCCTGAGGGACCAGGTCGACCGCGGCTGCCCGATGGTCCTCGGCGGCCCCCTCCCACACGTCATGGCCGCCAAGGCGGTCGCCCTGGCCGAGGCCCGGCAGCCCGCCTTCCAGGACTACGCCCAGCGCATCGTCGACAACTCCCGCGCGCTCGCCGAGGGCCTCATGCGGCGCGGCGCCACCCTCGTCACCGGCGGCACGGACAACCACCTGAACCTGATCGACGTGGCGACGTCCTACGGCCTCACCGGCCGCCAGGCCGAGGCCGCCCTCCTCGACTCGGGCATCGTGACGAACCGCAACGCCATCCCGGCCGACCCGAACGGCGCCTGGTACACCTCCGGCATCCGCATCGGCACCCCCGCCCTGACCACCCGTGGCCTGGGCACGGCGGAGATGGACGAGGTGGCGGGCCTGATCGACCGCGTCCTCACCACCACCGAGCCGGGTACGACCAAGTCGGGCGCCCCCTCCAAGGCCGCCCACGTCCTGGACGAGAAGGTCGCCCAGGAGATCGCCCAGCGGGCGACCGACCTGGTGGCCGGCTTCCCGCTGTACCCCGAGGTCGACCTCGGCTGACCCCGGTCACCGGTCGATCAGCTCCTGACGCGGCTCGTCGCCGTGGGGTGGCCCGGCACCTCGCCGGGCCACCCCACGGCCGACCAGAAGCCCGCCGCCCGCCCCGGCGACCAGCCCGGCCACCGCCCACCACACGCCGTCCGGCACCCGGTCCGGGGCGCCCGGCCCGCTTGCCACGGCCGACCCGAGCAGTCCCGTCCGCTCCGCCTCCCGGAACACCGCCGCCGGTACCTGATGCCACCGGATGTCGTCGTCCACCACCTCCGGCGACGGATCCGACCGCACCCAGGCCGTGCCGTCGGCCGCGACGAACAGCTGGTCCTGCCGTTCCACGGCCACGTCACCGCCGGGCGCCCGATGCGTCTGCGGCCACCCCCCGACCCCCGTCAGACCCCACAGCACGGTGACCTGCACCGCCGGATAACGCCCGTCCGACCAGGCCTGCGGCACCCGCTCGGTGCCCGTGAGGTCCGGTCGCAGCAGCTCACGCAGACGGGTGAAATCCGGCTCGCCGGAGCGCAGCGCCCGGGTCCGCCCCGCGTCCCCCGTGACGACCAGTGCCAGATCCGGCTCGTCACCCCCCTGTCCGGGCGCCGCCGATACGGACCCCGCCCCGGCCGCCCCCAGCACCGGCACCAGACAGGCCAGCCACACCGCCGCACGCCTGCCCCACCACGCTCTTCGCCCAGCCATCCCGCGTCCCCCGCCTCCCGATCCTCCCGCCCCTTCGTACCCGCGGGGACGCGATCGGTGTCAGGCTGTTTCCCGTCCGTTTCGGACCGCTCTCCCGCACCTGCGAGAATGGGCACCATGGCTTCTGCTGACCGACCTCGTGTGCTCTCCGGCATCCAGCCCACCGCCGGCTCGTTCCACCTCGGCAACTACCTCGGCGCCGTCCGCCAGTGGGTGGCCCTGCAGGAGACCCACGACGCGTTCTACATGGTCGTCGACCTGCACGCGATCACAGTCCCGCAGGACCCGGCCGAGCTGCGCGCCAACACCCGGCTCGCCGCCGCCCAGCTGCTGGCCGCCGGCCTGGACCCGGACCGCTGCACGCTCTTCGTGCAGAGCCACGTCCCCGAGCACGCCCAGCTCGCCTGGGTCATGAACTGCCTCACCGGCTTCGGCGAGGCCAGCCGCATGACCCAGTTCAAGGACAAGTCCGCCAAGCAGGGCGCCGACCGGGCCTCCGTGGGCCTGTTCACGTACCCGGTCCTCCAGGTCGCCGACATCCTCCTCTACCAGGCCAACGAGGTGCCGGTCGGCGAGGACCAGCGCCAGCACATCGAGCTGACCCGCGACCTGGCCGAGCGTTTCAACGGCCGCTTCGGCGAGACCTTCGTGATCCCGTCGCCGTACATCCTCAAGGAGACGGCGAAGATCTACGACCTCCAGGACCCGTCGATCAAGATGAGCAAGTCGGCGTCCACGCCGAAGGGCCTCATCAACCTCCTCGAC
This sequence comes from Streptomyces camelliae, assembly GCF_027625935.1. Taxonomy (NCBI): domain Bacteria; kingdom Bacillati; phylum Actinomycetota; class Actinomycetes; order Kitasatosporales; family Streptomycetaceae; genus Streptomyces; species Streptomyces camelliae. The sequence goes on along the minus strand of NZ_CP115300.1, from coordinate 3,598,222 downwards.
GAGCCGAAGGCCACCGCCAAGAAGGTCAAGAGCGCCGTCACCGACACCGACACCGTCATCCGCTACGACGCCGAGAACAAGCCGGGCGTCAGCAACCTGCTCACCATCTACTCCACCCTCACCGGCAAGTCCATCGCCGAGCTGGAGCGGGAGTACGAGGGCAAGATGTACGGCGCCCTGAAGACCGATCTCGCCGATGTGATGGTCGAGTTCGTGACGCCGTTCAAGGAGCGCACCCAGCAGTACCTGGACGACTCCGAGACGCTCGACTCGATCCTGGCCAAGGGCGCGGAGAAGGCGCGCTCCGTCGCCGCGGAGACCCTCGCGCAGGCGTACGACCGCGTGGGTTTCCTGGCGGCGAAGCACTGAGCCGGCTGCCGCACCGGGCAGAGCGCTGCACATCACTTCCTCTGCGCCTGCCCACAGGACATTCGTGGCCGTACAGTCGATAGCCGACGGCCCGGACGACTCGGCCGAGAAGACGACAGGAGACGACGTGGGGACCGTAACGATCGGCGTGTCGATCGCGGTCCCGGAGCCTCACGGCAGCCTGCTCCAGGAGCGGCGCGCGGGCTTCGGCGACGCCGCGGCGTTCAGCATCCCCACGCACGTCACGCTGCTGCCGCCGACCGAGGTCGACGCGGCCGTGCTGCCGGCCGTCGAGGCGCATCTGACCGGGGTCGCCGCGGTGGGCCGCCCGTTCCCGATGCGGCTGTCCGGCACGGGCACGTTCCGCCCGCTGTCGCCCGTCGTCTACGTCCGCGTCGTCCAGGGCGCCGAGGACTGCGCCCTGCTCCAGCAGCGGGTGCGGGACGCCTCCGGGCCGGTGGCGCGCGAGCTGCAGTTCCCGTACCACCCGCATGTCACGGTCGCGCACGGCATCGACGAGGCCGCCATGGACCGCGCCTTCGAGGAACTGTCCGGCTTCGAGGCCGAGTGGCCGTGCACCGGCTTCGCCCTCTACGAACAGGGGCCGGACGAGGTCTGGCGCAAGCTGCGGGAGTTCACGTTCGGGAGGTCTGTCGTACCTCCGCAGGCGGGCAGTGCCGACGTCGAGCGTGGGACGATCGTCAGCCGCTGACCGGCTCACCGGACCGGCAGCCTCCTGAACAGCCCCCTCGGTGTGTGCCGTAGCGCCGACATCACCACTCTGAGCAGGCCCGGCACCCATACCGTCTCGCTGCGGCGGCGCAGGCCCAGTTCGATGGCCGTGGCGATCGCCTCGGGGGTCGTGGCGAACGGGGACTCCGGGCTGTGGACGGAGCCGGGGCGTACGACCATGACGTGGACGCCGGTGCCGTGCAGGGCGTCGCCGAGGCCCTGGGCGAAGGCGTCGAGGCCGGCCTTGCTGGAGCCGTAGATGAAGTCGGCGCGGCGGGCCCGTTCCCCGGCGACGGAGGACAGGACCACGAGGGAGCCGTGGCCCTGCGTCTGGAGGGCGCGGGCGGCGACCAGGCCGGCGCAGACCGCGCCGGTGTAGTTGGTCTGGGCGACCCGCACCGCGCGGACCGGTTCGCGCTCGTCCTGGGCCTGGTCGCCGAGGATGCCGAAGGCGAGCAGCACCAGGTCGATGTCGCCCTCGGCGAACACCTTGCCGAGAACGGTCTCGTGGGAGTCGGGGTCGAGGGCGTCGAAGCCGACGGTGCGGACGTCCGCACCGAGCGCGCGCAGGCTCTCGGCGGCCTCGTCCAGCGCGGGGGAGGGGCGGCCGGCCAGCCACACCGTGTGGGTGCGGCGGGCGATCAGCCGGCGCGCGGTGGCCAGCGCGACCTCGGACGTGCCGCCGAGGACGAGCAGCGACTGGGGGAGACCGAAGGCGTCCTTCACGTCAGTTCCTAGGTGTCAGAGGGCGAGTCGGCGGGCCAGGTCGGAGGCGAACACCCCGCGCGGGTCGAGCCGGGCGCGCAGGGCGCGGAAGTCGGCCGCGCGCGGGTACATCGCGGTGAGCAGGTCGGGGCGGAGCCGGGCGTCCCGGGCGAGGCCGACCCGGCCGCCGGCCGCGGCGACCTCCTCGTCCAGCCCGTCGAGGAAGCCGGGGAGCCCCGGCAGCGCGAGGGGGAGGTCCAGGGAGAGCGACCAGCCGGGCGCGGTGAGGGAGAGCCAGCCGGGCCCGGCCTCCCCGAGGGGATGCAGGACGGCGTGGCAGGACGGGAGCCGCCGTCCCGCGAGGCGCCGCACGATCCGGTGCAGGGCCTCCTCCTGGCCGTGGCCCACGGCGAACTGGTAGCGCACCCGGCCGCCACGGCCGTACGGGAAGACGTCCTGCGGGGTCAAGTACGCGGCTGACGGCCGGAGTTCGCGGGTGCGCGCGCGGGGCGCGGCGCGGTAGTGGATGCCGGAGGGGAGGAGGGAGGGGAGGAGGGAGCCGAGGGGCGGGAGGCGGCGGGGGCGCGGGAAGAGCGGTCCCCGCCACGCGCGCGTGCCCGTGGCGCGGAGGGCGCCCGGCGGGGTGTGGCGGGCGCGGGTGAGGATCCCGCGTCCGGTGGCCGCGCCCCGGGCCGTCAGGTCGATGCGGGCGGCCGCGTAACGGCGGTCGTCGTGGCCGGCGGTCGCGGTCAGGCGGGCCAGCACCTCGTCCAGGCTGCCGGCGCGTTCGGTGCCGACGGTCAGGTACGCCGTCTCCACCGGCAGCAGCCGGACCGTGGCCGTCAGGATCACCCCGGTCAGGCCCAGCCCGCCGGCGGTCGCCTCGAACAGCTCGGTGCCCGGGGTGACCGCGAGGACCTCGCCGTCGGCGGTGAGCAGCTCCAGGGCGAGCACCTGGCGGCCGAAGGAGCCGACGGCCCGGTGCTCGGCGCCGTGCAGGTCGGCGCCGATCGCCCCGCCGACGGTCACGTGCCGGGCGGCGGGGAGCAGGGGCACCGACCAGCCGAGCGGGAGCAGGACCTCGGCCAGCCGGAGCAGTGGGACGCCCGCGTCGCACAGCACGATGCCCTCGGCCGCGTCGACGACATGGACGCGGTCGAGGCCGGTCATGTCGAGAACGGCGCCGCCCGCGTTGCGTGCCGCGTCTCCGTGGGCCCGGCCCGGACCGCCCCGGGCGACGGCGCCACGCGCCCCGCACGCGCGGACGGCGACCGCGGCCTCCTCGTACGTCCGCGGACGGATGACGGACACCGTGTCTGCAGGCATGTCGGTGACCGTATCGTCCTGCTATGGGAGGTTAGTTACTGAACATTCCGCACGCTGCACACAACGGGTGATTAGTGGGATGTCATACGAGCGGGCGGGCAGGGGCAGGAACGGATCATGGACTGGCTGAAGAGACTCCCCGGCATCGGGCCGGTCGTCACCTGGCTGACGACGACCCACGCGTGGCACTGCTACGAGCGCCTCGACCGGGTGAAGTGGTCGCGGCTGGCCGCCGCCATGACGTTCATCAGCTTCATCGCGCTGTTCCCGCTGCTGACCGTGGCCGCCGCGATCACGGCCGCCACGCTCAGCCCGTCCCGGCAGAAGAGCGTCGAGCACAAGGTCGCCGAGCAGTTCCCGGGCGTCATCTCGGACCAGCTCAACATCACCGCGCTGGTGCACAACGCCGGCACCGTCGGCCTCATCGCGGGCGCCCTGCTGCTGCTCACGGGCGTCAACTGGGTCGGCCAGATGCGGGACTGCCTGCGCACCGTGTGGGAGCTGCCGGACCGCGAGGAGAACCCCTTCCTCGCCAAGGCCAAGGACACCGGCATCCTCGTCGGCCTCGGCGGCGCCCTGCTCGTCACGTTCGCCGCGTCCACGCTGGCCTCGGCCGCCGTCGGCCTGGTCTCGCGCCACCTCGGCCTCGCCGGGTACGGCTGGGGGAGCGTGCTGCTGCGGATCGCCGCGTTCGCCGTCGCCGTGCTCGCCGACTTCCTCGTCCTGCTCTACGTCCTGACCCTGCTGCCCGGCGTCGAACCGCCGCGCCGCCGCCTGCTGGTGGCCGCCCTGCTCGGCGCGGTCGGCTTCGAACTGCTGAAGCTGCTGCTCAGCGGCTATATCCAGGGCGTCGCCGCGAAGAGCATGTACGGCGCGTTCGGCGTCCCCGTGGCCCTGCTGCTGTGGATCAACTTCACCGCGAGACTCGTCCTGTTCTGCGCCTCCTGGACGGCGACGGAGAACGAGGAGGGCGGGGAGAGCGAGCCGGCCGGGGTCACGGGCGGTTCCGGCGGCGCATCAGATCCGGCAGCGGCCAGCGGCGGTTGACCAGGAAGGCCGCGCCCGCGAGCAGCACCAGCACCCCGCCCGCGATGGCCGCGGCGATGCCGATCCCGGAGTGGGAACCGCCGCTCGCGCCCGCCACCGGCCTGGCACCGGTTCCGCCGCTCCCGGCGGTCTTCCCGGCACCGGAGGCGCTCGGCGCGGGGCTCGGCTCGGCGCTCTTCGGCGGCACCAGCTCGCCCACCGGCTGCACCTTGCCGGCCGCCTGGAAGCCCCAGTCGAACAGCTTCGCCGTCTCCTTGTAGACCTCGTTGTGCTCGTGCTTCTCCGGGTTCATCACCGTGACGAGCAGCACCCGGCCGCCCCGCTCGGCGACCCCGGTGAAGGTGGCGCCCGCGTGCGTGGTGTTGCCGTTCTTCACGCCCGCGATGCCCTGGTAGACGGGCACGTCGGAGTCGCCGGCGAGCAGCCGGTTGGTGTTGCGGATCTCACCGGAGCCGAACTTGGCCTGCACCGTCGAGCAGTAGTCCCGGAAGTCCTTCTTCTGCAGCCCGGAGCGGGCGAACAGCGTCAGGTCGTACGCGGACGAGACCTGCCCCGCCTCGTCGTAGCCGTCGGGGGTCACCACGTGCGTGTCCAGGGCCTGGAGCTCGTCGGCGTGGTCCTGCATGTCCCGGACGGTCTGCTCGACCCCGCCGTTCATCGAGGCCAGCACGTGCACGGCGTCGTTGCCCGAGCGCAGGAACACCCCGAGCCACAGGTCGTGGACGCTGTAGGTGCTGCCCTCCTTTATCCCGACCACGCTCGACCCGTCGCCCATGCCCGCGAGGTCCGACGGCACCACCTTGTGCGTGGTGCCGCTGGGGAAGCGGGGCAGCACGGTGTCCGCGAACAGCATCTTCAGCGTGCTCGCCGGCGGCAGCCGCCAGTGCGCGTTGTGCGCGGCGAGGACATCGCCCGACTCGGCGTCGGTGACGATCCAGGAGCGGGCCGTGAGGTCCTTGGGCAGCACGGGTACGCCCGGGGCGAGGTTCACCTGGGTGCCGGGCTGTCCGAGCCGCGCGCCGCCGACGGTGGACATCCGGGCCGGGGGCGTGGCGGTGGGGCTGGTTCTGGGGGTGGGGGCGGCGAGCGCGGCGGGCGCGGTGACGGAAAGGGACAGCAGTGTGGCGGAGGTGACCAGCAGAGATCGCCGGCCGGTCTTCTTCGGTGCGGGCACGGTCGGAAACGTACCTGGACGCAGCCCCGAAGTCCCGTCTGCGACCCCACCCCCGACACGGAACGGGACACGGCACGGCGATACTGGACGTATGACGCTCAGCCGCCGCCTCTCCTGGTTCCTGCTCGCCTTCGGGGTGTGGAGCTGGTTCATCTGGATCACTTTTGTCAAGAACCTCGTCAAGGACGGCAGCGGGCTCGCCTTCCACCACGGTCATCCGACCGCGTACTTCTGGGTGCACCTGCTGCTGGCTGTCGTCTCCTTCGTATTGGGGACGGTCATCGGGGTCATCGGGTTGCGCGGCCTGCGCGCACTGCGCCGCACGTCATAGCCGCCTCCCCGGCCGAGCAGCCGCGACCCTGGCCGAAACCGCTTCCCCGCCCCCTTTCCCGCCTGTGAAGGCGCTGTGAAACCCGGAGAAAACAACGCCTCGGTAAGTTCTTGCCCCAACGGGTCAGAAAGCCCTTCCCCCAGCTCAAACACGTGTGATTAGGTGAGCCGCATCACTTGGGGGAGTGGCGAAATAGTGCTGGTCAGGGGTAGGGCCTGTAGGGGGCCTGGGGAGGGCACACCACATGCGATCTGTTCGCATGCGCATTCTCGTGACGCTGCTCGTGCTCGCGGTCGTGGGAATCGGCGGCTGGCAACTGCTGCCGTCGCAGCAGAACAAGAACAAGACGATCACGGTCGGTACGACGGACGCCGTCACGGACCTGGACCCGGCGGGCGCGTACGACGCCGGTTCCTGGGCCCTGTTCAGCAATGTCTTCCAGTCGCTGCTGACGTTCGAGCCGGGCGGGGTCGCCCCGGTCCCGGACGCGGCGCAGAGCTGCGCCTTCCAGGGCGCGGACCTGAAGACGTACCAGTGCACGCTGCGCTCCGGCATCACCTTCCCGAGCGGGCGCGCGATGACGGCCGAGGACGTGAAGTACTCCTTCGACCGGATGAAGAAGATCAACTCCGATGTCGGCCCGTCGTCGCTGTTCTCCACGCTCGCCTCGGTGACCGCCGACAGCGCCACCACCGTCACCTTCCACCTGTCCTCCGCGGACGCCACCTGGCCGCTGAAGGTCGCCACCGGTGCCGGGTCGATCGTCGACAAGGACAAGTACCCGGCCGACTCCCTGCGCAAGGGCACCGACGTCGACGGCACCGGGCCGTACACGCTGACGTCGTACACCAAGGACCAGAAGGCCGTCCTCGCGCCGAACGGGCACTACAAGGGCGACATCAGCGGCACCGGCCGCCCGGTCGAGCTGCGCTACTACACCGACTCCGCGAAGCTGGACAGCGCCTGGAAGGACGGGCAGGTCGACGTCGCCACCCGGAACCTGTCGCCGAACGTGCTCGCGCAGCTGAACCCGAGCGACCCCAACAAGCGCGTCACCGAGTCCGACAGCTCCGAGACCCGCAACCTGTACCTCAACACCCGCGCCAGCTCCCCGCTGCACGACGTACGGGTGCGCCGCGCGATGGCCTGGCTGGTCAACCGCGAGCAGCTGGCCGCGACGGTCTACCAGGGCACGGTCGACCCGCTGTACTCGCTGATCCCGACCGGCATCACCGGCCACACCACGTCGTTCTTCGACTCCTACCCGACGCAGTCCGTCGCCAAGGCCCGCGCCCTGCTCACCCAGGCCGGCGTCAGCCTGCCGGTGCGCTTCACCCTCGGCTACGGCGTCGGCCGGGGCGCGGGCAAGGAGGAGTCCGCTGCGCTGAAGCAGCAGCTGGAGGCGGGCGGCCTGTTCCAGGTGGACGTCCAGGGCTATGAGTGGACCGACTTCCAGAAGCGCTGGGCCACCGGGAAGATGGACGCCTGGGCGGTCGGCTGGGTGGCCGACTATCCCGACCCGGACACCTTCGGCGCCGCGCTCGTCGGCACCGGCTCCACGATGAGCACCGGCTACAGCAACAAGGTCGTCGACCACCTCATCCAGGACAGCCAGCAGTACGCCGACCGCAGCCGGGCCGTGAACGACTTCAAGGACATCCAGTCCGACGTGGCCCAGGACGTCCCGCTGATCCCGCTGTGGCAGCGCAAGGAGTTCGTCGTCAGCACCGAGGACGTGGGCGGCGGCCAGTACCTGGACGACGGCACGGGCGTGTTCCGGTTGTGGCGGCTGAACTGGATCTGATCAGTCCCGATTCTGCTGACCGGCCTTGAGGATCGCGGTGACGTCGAGGCTGACCTCGGCTCCGATGGACGCAGGCAGGGTGAGGGATTCGCCGGGCGAGTAGGGACGATGGTTCTCGTACCCGTCTCCTGTCGGGTCGGTCAGGACATGGAGGCGCTGATGCTTGCGGTCGACGATCACATAGACCGGGACTTTCGCACTGGCGTAGGCCTTGACCTTGTCGCGCAGGTCGGTCTTCCAGTTGCTGGAGGTGACCTCCAGTACGAGACGGAAGCAGACGGGGTCGTAGCAGTTGTTCTCGACGTAGTGGTCCTGGCAGTCGGCGTCGACCAGGGAGAGGTCGGGGATCGCGTAGTCCTCTGTGCCCGTGGGCAGCCAGAGGCCGATGCCCTGGACCACGCTCGACTCGGGTCCATGGAGACCGGCGGAGAGGAAAGGCACCATCAGGTCGGTCAGGGCTACGGCGTGAGGGCCGTCGGGGGGCGGGGACACGACGAGCTGGCCTCCGATGATCTCGACGCGGTAGCCCGGGTTGCGCTCCATGAGCCGGTTGGCCTCCGCGATCAGCGGACGCTCGCCATGGGGCCGCTCGACGGCTGCTGCGGACATCAGGTGCCTCCCGTGGGCTGGTGTCGAGAGCATCATCGTAGGCAGGCAGCACCCCGGGTGTCCTGTTCCCGCGCGTTCACCCGAAAGTGATCACTCGCCCTCCCGGCCCTTCCGCCCCGGATCCGGCAGTGCCCTCGTCATGCCCGGCAGGAAGTCCGTGAACAGCTCATGGATCTCCAGGACCAGGGGCCGCAGCACCCGGAACCGGGCGAGCGTGACACCGCGGGCGGTCAGCCGGGCCCCGCGCCGGGCCAGCCGGTAACTGCGCTCGCGCCCCTCGGTCCGGTCGAAGACCCAGTACAGGACCAGCCCCATCTGGGCGAGCCACATCAACTCCGGGAGCACGTCGCGGAGTTCGGCCGGAACCTTGGACTTCGAGCCGGCCAGCACCTCCCGGTGGATGGCGATCGCCTGCTCCCGCGCGGGCGCGCTCTCCGGCGAGAAGGGGCTGAGCGGGCTGTCGGGATCGGCGGCGTTCTTGAAGAACTGCACGGCGAACTCGTGGTACGGCCGCGCGATGTCGAGCCACACCGTCAGCACCCCCGCGAGCCGTGCCTCCAGGTCGGTCTCCCGGTCCAGGACCTCCTGGACGGCCGCCTGCTGCTCGGCGGCGATCCGGTCGTAGAAGCCCTGGATCAGGTGCTCCTTGCCCGCGAAGTAGTAGTAGGCGTTGCCGACGGAGACCCCGGCCTCCTCGGCGATGGCCCGCATGGTCGTCTTGTCGTACCCGCGCTCCTGGAACAACCGCATCGCGGTCTCCAGGATCAGCGCGCGGGTCTGCTCGGATTTGCTGCTGTTCGTTGCGGGCACGGTAGAGAAGCCTAGCCAGTGCCGGTAAGCCCCCGGTCAGCCCCTGCGTCCCAGCTCCGGCCGCTTGGTGTAGTCGGTGAAGCCGAGGACGTTCCCCCACGGGTCGGCGATCTCGACGGTCCAGCCGGTGGCCGTCGGGAACGCCTCGTCCAGCGGCGGGATCCCGGCCTCGGCCAGCCCTCGCGCCGCCGTCCGCGCGTCCGTCACCTCCATCCACACCCGGGCCGAGGGCCACGGTGGCGTCCGGTGCCCCAGCTCCTCCTCGACCCGCAGCAGAATTCCCGGCGTCTCCTTGCCGACCCGCAGCAAGGCGATTCCGCCCTCGTCGAACCGGAACCCCACCTCGAACCCGGCCCGCTCGTAGAACCCGATGGCCGCCCCGAGATCCCCGACGGGCAGCAGCACGTTGTCGAAGCCGAGCAGCTCGTACGACTCATCGTCTGACATGTCGTCAGATTAGAACCGGCCGACGGGGAAACCCGGGCAAAACGCCCGAGGGCCCCGCTTCCGGGTGGGAAACGGGGCCCTCGCCGGCACCAGGGCCGGAAGGATCGGAAGGATCAGTAGCGGCGCGTGATCAGGGCGCGCTTGACTTCCTGGATCGCCTTGGTGACCTCGATACCGCGCGGGCAGGCGTCCGTGCAGTTGAAGGTCGTACGGCAACGCCACACGCCGTCACGGTCGTTCAGGATCTCCAGGCGCTGCTCGCCCGCCTCGTCACGGCTGTCGAAGATGAAGCGGTGGGCGTTCACGATCGCGGCCGGGCCGAAGTACTGGCCGTCGTTCCAGAACACCGGGCAGGAGCTGGTGCAGGCGGCGCAGAGGATGCACTTCGTCGTGTCGTCGAAGCGCTCGCGGTCCTCCGCCGACTGCAGACGCTCGCGCGTCGGCTCGTTCGTGTCCTTGGTGACCAGGAACGGCATGACGTCCCGGTACGCCTGGAAGAACGGCTCCATGTCCACGACCAGGTCCTTCAGGACCGTCAGGCCCTTGATGGGCTCGATCGTGATCGGCTTCTCGGGGTTGATGTCCTTGATGAGCGTCTTGCAGGCAAGGCGGTTCTTGCCGTTGATCCGCATCGCGTCCGAGCCGCAGATGCCGTGCGCGCACGAGCGGCGGAAGGTGAGGGTGCCGTCGACGTCCCACTTGATCTTGTGGAGGCCGTCGAGGACACGCTCCTTCGGGTCGATCTCCAGCTGGAAGTCTTCCCAGGTCGCCTCGCCCGAGACCTCCGGGTTGAAGCGCCGGACCCGGAAGGTGACCGTGATGTACGGGGACGCGGCGGAGTTCGCCTCCACCTTGTCCATGACAGGGGTAGCCATCAGTACTTACGCTCCATCGGCTGGTAGCGGGTCTGGACGACCGGCTTGTAGTCGAGACGGATGGACTCGGCGCCGTCGTCGCCCACCTCGCGGTACGCCATGGTGTGGCGCATGAAGTTGACGTCGTCGCGGTTGGGGTAGTCCTCGCGGTAGTGACCGCCGCGGGACTCCTTGCGGGCCAGGGCGGAGACGGCCATGACCTCGGCCAGGTCGAGCAGGTTGCCCAGCTCGATGGCCTCCAGCAGGTCCGTGTTGAACCGCTTGCCCTTGTCCTGGATCGCCACGTTCTTGTAGCGCTCGCGCAGCTCGGCGATCTTCTCGACGGCCGTCTTGATCGTCTGCTCGGTGCGGAACACCATGACGTTGGCGTCCATGGTCTCCTGCAGCTCGCGACGGATCGTGGCCACCCGCTCGTTGCCGGTGGAGTTGCGCAGCCGCTCGATCTGCTCGACGACGAACGCCTCCGGGTTCTCCGGGAGCTCGACGAAGTCCGCCTTGTGGGCGTACTCGGCGGCGGCGATGCCCGCGCGCCGGCCGAAGACGTTGATGTCCAGCAGCGAGTTGGTGCCCAGACGGTTGGCGCCGTGCACGGACACACAGGCGACCTCGCCGGCCGCGTACAGGCCCGGGACGACCGTGGTGTTGTCCGACAGGACCTCACCCTCGACGTTCGTCGGGATGCCGCCCATCGCGTAGTGCGCGGTCGGCTGGATCGGGATCGGGTCCGTGTACGGCTCGATGCCCAGGTACGTCCGCGCGAACTCGGTGATGTCGGGCAGCTTGGCGTCCAGCTGCTCCGGCGGGAGGTGGGTGAGGTCCAGGTAGACGTGGTCGCCCTCGGGACCGCAGCCGCGGCCCTCGCGGATCTCCGTGTAGATGGAGCGGGAGACGACGTCACGGGACGCGAGGTCCTTCATGACCGGCGCGTACTTCTCCATGAAGCGCTCGCCGTCCTTGTTGCGGAGGATGCCGCCCTCACCACGGGCGCCCTCCGTCAGCAGGATGCCCATGCGCCAGATGCCGGTCGGGTGGAACTGGAAGAACTCCATGTCCTCCAGCGGCAGACCCCGACGGTAGACGGCCGCCTGGCCGTCACCGGTGAGGGTGTGCGCGTTGGAGGTCACCTTGAAGAACTTGCCGGTGCCGCCGGAGGCGTAGATGACGGCCTTCGCCTGGAAGATGTGGATCTCGCCGGTCGCCAGCTCGTAGGCCACGACACCGGCGGACTTCCGGACGCCGTCCTCCTCGGTGATCAGCTGGTCCAGGACGTAGAACTCGTTGAAGAATTCCACGCCTTCCTTGACGCAGTTCTGGTACAGCGTCTGGAGGATCATGTGGCCGGTGCGGTCCGCGGCGTAGCAGGACCGGCGGACCGGGGCCTCGCCGTGGTTACGGCTGTGACCGCCGAACCGGCGCTGGTCGATCGTGCCGTCCTTGGTGCGGTTGAACGGCAGGCCCATCTTCTCCAGGTCGAGGACGGCGTCGATGGCCTCCTTCGCCAGGATCTCGGCGGCGTCCTGGTCGACCAGGTAGTCACCGCCCTTGACCGTGTCGAAGGTGTGCCACTCCCAGTTGTCCTCCTCCACGTTGGCGAGCGCGGCGGCCATACCGCCCTGCGCGGCGCCCGTGTGGGAGCGGGTGGGGTAGAGCTTGGTCAGCACGGCGGTGCGGCTGCGCTTCGTCGCCTCGATGGCGGCGCGCATGCCCGCGCCACCGGCGCCGACGATGACGGTGTCGTACTTGTGGATCTTCATGATTCTCGCAGCCCCGTGCCTAGCGGATGTTCGGGTCGAAGGTGAAGATCACCAGCGTGCCCAGCAGGATGGTGAACACCGTGGCGGTGTAGAGCAGAGCCTTCAGCCACATACGGGAGGCGGCACGCTCGGCGTAGTCGTTGATGACCGTGCGCAGGCCGTTGGCGCCGTGCAGCATCGCGAGCCACAGCATCAGCAGGTCCCAGACCTGCCAGAACGGGGAGGCCCAGCGGCCGGCCACGAAGGCGAAGCCGATCTTGGAGACACCGCCGTCCAGCACGAGCTGGATCAGCAGGTGGCCGAGGACCAGGACGACCAGCACGATGCCGGACAGACGCATGAACAGCCAGGCGGCCAGCTCGAAGTTGCCCCGGGTCGACTTCGGGGTCTTCTTCGTGCGCTTGCGCGGGGCCTCGATCAGCGGGGCCGGGTTGTCGACGGTGTAGACGGCGCCGCCCTCGACGGGGCCGATACCGGACGCGGTGGTTTCAGTGGCGGACATGGGCGTCAGCTCCCGAACAGAACACGAGCGGCGTGACCGAGGACGGGGTAGATGGCCCCGACCATCAGGACGATCCACACGCCCATCACGGTCCAGAACATCTGCTTCTGGTAGCGCGGGCCCTTCGACCAGAAGTCGACGGCGATGACGCGCAGGCCGTTGAGCGCGTGGAAGAGGATGGCGGCGACGAGGCCGTACTCCAGCAGCGCGACGATCGGCGTCTTGTACGTGGCTACGACCTTGTCGTAGTCCTCGGGGGAGACACGCACGAGAGCGGTGTCCAGCACGTGAACGAACAGGAAGAAGAAGATGAGGACGCCGGTGACTCGGTGAGCCACCCAGGACCACATTCCTTCCCGGCCGCGGTACAGCGTTCCAGCCGGCACGGAAGAACCCTCCGGGAGCGGGGACTAGGGCCGCGCCGGCTTCGGTGTCGGTCGGGCCCGGCCGGGTACGGTCCACCGGCCCTCTGCATGGTATCCATGCGGCGCGGCGGCGCTTACGGGGGGCCTACCTGTGTGATCAAACTGGCACCGGATGGGTTACGGCCGGTGTTCCGCAAGCAGGCTGCGAGTCTGCCTCCGGCAAGGCGCCGGAGTTCCTCTGCCGCCACTACCCGTTCCTCCTCCGGATCGTTTGTCAATCGTGATCGGATGGCTTCGAGGATGCGGTCGAGGGATTCGTCCGGAGGGGTGTCACCCAGGTAGAGGACGAACACGTGCCCGAATCGAGCCTCGTACGCCGCGTGTGCCGCGCCCAGGGCCATGTGGGCTGCCGAGTAGGTGCCTTCGGGCAGTTCGGGGAGCGACTCTCGCGCCAGCGCCTCCGACAAGTCGGCCGGTGAAAGGTCGTACGCCGCCTCGTCCGCTGCCGCCAGGAGAGAGTCCAGGTCGGGGTAGGGGCGGTGGTCGGTGATGCGGTGGGACCAGCGCAGGCTGTGCAGGCAGTGCAGGAGGAGCGCGCGGGCCTCGTCGGCGGGTGCCGTGTTGAAGGCGTCCAGGGGCTTGGGGAGAGAGGGGAGACGATGGGCGGGCAGCGTGGGTCCTCGCGTCACATGGGTGCGGCAGGGGATGTGCTGTGAAAGGTGTGTCGTCAGGTTATCGAGAGTGGTCACAGCGTGTCCGTGAGATGCCTGAATTTCACTCGTACGGAAGAGTTTCAGAACTTCTGAGTGACGGGTGAACGGCGGAACGGTCGTAGGTTGGCAGGGTGACCCAGCACAGGCGCCGCGTTTCGGCGCAGCAGGCGGTGCGGAAGCGGGCCGTGGTGGCCGCCGCGTTCGTCGGGACCGTCGCACTCGGCACGGGGGTCGGCGTGTGGGCCTCCTCCGGTGGCGGTGACGGAAAGAAGGCGGAGGGGGGCGCGGTCCCGTCGTCCTCCGGGCGGGCGGCCGGGACCGGCTCCGGTACGGCGGCCGCACCTTCCTCGGCGAGTCCCACGCCGAGCCGGTCCTATCCGCTGTCCCGGGCGCCCCGGACGATCCCCGCGGTGAGCGCCTTCACCCCGGCGCGCGGGCCCGGCTGGCAGCCGCGGAAGGCCGACCGGGTGGTGGTGAGCGACGCCGAGCTGGCCGACGAGGGGCGGCTGCTGGCCGGGGAGCTCGGGCTCACCTACGCGGGGGAGAAGGAGGACGTGCAGGCGGGGGACGTGCGGCTCGCGCTCGGCGGCGGGGGCGGGAACCAGGAGTCGTACAGCATGACCGTCCGCGAGGGGCGGGTCGACATCAGCGGGCCCGGCGAGGCCGGTGTCTTCTACGGCACCCGCACACTGAAGCAGGAGGTCCACGGCGGCGGTACGGCACCGGAGGGGGTCGTACGGGACGAACCGGCCAAACCGGTACGCGGGTTCATGCTGGACATCGCGCGCAAACCGTTCTCCGAGTCCTGGATCGAGGACCGGATACGGGAGCTGGGGGACCTGAAGTTCAACGAGCTGGGACTGCACTTCTCCGACGACCAGGCCTTCCGGATCGAGTCCAGCAGCCACCCCGAGATCGTGTCCGCGGACCACCTCACCAAGGCGCAGGTCAAGCGGATCGTGGAGCTGGCGGACAGCCGGCACATCACGGTCGTGCCCGAGATCGACTCGCCGGGGCATCTGGGGGCCGTGCTCGCCGCGCACCCGGATCTGCGGCTGCGCAACGTGAACGGCGTGCCGGCGAAGGGCGCGATCGACATCTCCAAGGACGCCTCCGCGAAGCTCGTCGACGATCTGCTGAACGAGTACGCGGGCCTGTTCACCGGCGACCAGTGGCACCTCGGCGGCGACGAGTACCAGGCGCTGACGGCCAAGGATCCGCAGGCCCTGTATCCGCAGCTCGCGGCCGCCGCGCGGCAGAAGTACGGCGCCTCCGGCACGGTCGCCGACCTCGCCACCGGCTGGCTGAACGACCGCGCCGGCACCGTCCGCGCCCACGGCAGGACCCTGCGGGCCTGGAACGACGGCTTCTACCGCGGGACGTCCGTGCAGGCCGCGGGGGACCTCCAGGTGGCGTACTGGACCGGCAAGGAGCTGGGCGCCCGGCCGCCGGTGGAGTATCTGAGCGCGGGCCGGAAGGTCCTCAACTACAACGACGAGTTCCTCTACTACGTCCTCGGCCAGCCGCAGACCTTCGTCTATCCGACCGGACAGCGGATCTACGAGCAGTGGGACCCGCGGGTGCTGCGCGGCACGGCCGCTGTACCGGCGCGGTACGACGGGCAGATCCTCGGCGGGTCGTTCGCGCTCTGGTGCGACTTCCCGAACGCCCAGAGCGAGGCGCAGGTCGCGGCGGGGATCCGGATGCCGCTGCGGGCCACGGTGCAGAAGCTGTGGGACCCGGGCAGGCCGTCGCTGTCCTGGGCGGACTTCCAGGCGCTGGCGAACCGGCTGGGCTGAGCGGAACCGGGCCGACGGAACCGGGCCGACCGCAACCGAGCCGAACGCAACCGGGTGGACGCGTGGCGCCGTTCGGCCGTATGTTCCGGTGTTCGCGCTGTGCGGCCAGGGGAGGCCGCGCGTCAGCCGCCATCACCGTCCGGGGGGACCTCTTCGTGACCTCACCCATGCCCGCACCGTCCGCACCGCCGCCCGCACCGCCGTTCGTGCCCGGTGCCGTGCTCCGCTCGCCCGTCGGGCTCGGCCGGGCCACCGCCGCTCTGCTGGGACTGGCCATCGCCGCGGACCTGTTCGCCTGCGCCGCGGATGTGCAGGAGATGAACGTCGCCGGTGACATCGCCGACGGCGCCAGGGGTGACGACGTCCTGCACCGGGTCCATCAGGTCGACGCTCTCTACACCGTCGCCGGCCACGCCCAGACGTGGACGCTGATAGCGACGGCCGTCGTCTACCTGTGCTGGCTGTGGCGGGTGCGGGTGAACGCCGAGGCGTTCGACCGGTCCGCGCACAGCATGCGGCGCGGCTGGGTGATCGGCGGCTGGTTCTGCCCGGTCGTCCACCTGTGGTTCCCGCGCCGGATCGTCCTGGAGACCTGGGATGCCAGCGTGCCATGGGGCGCGCGGACCGGGCACGGGTGGGTCAACGCCTGGTGGACGCTGTGGATCGTCGACCTCCTCACCGGCTACGTCGCGAACGTGACCATGGAGCACGCCCACACGGCGAGACTGCTGCGGAACGCCGTCGAGCAGATGCTGTTCTCCGACGCGGTCGGCGTCGCGGCCGGCGTTCTCGCCATCGTGGTGGTCGTCCGGCTGACCCGGATGCAGCACCGCAAGGCCCTCGCGGGTCAGGCGCTGGCCCAGGCCCCGGCTCCGGCCTTTGGCTGAAACCTTACTGCTGTGACACTCCCGCGCTGTCGCACGCAGTAAGGGGAAGTGCGGGCTCCGTAAAGGCGGCGCCCCGGCGAGGGAGGCTTCCATGAGCCTGGTGGAACGGATCGCGCAGGCCGACGAACGCGGACTGGCCGCCAGCGGGTTGGCTTGTTTGGATCGGTGCCTGCCGCTGCTCGGCGCCGACGACGAGCTGCTGCGCCCCCTGTGGGCGAGCCTCGCCGACGGCTCCGACTGGGGTCCGGGCCTGGCGCGGGCCCGGGACACCCTCGGCGCCGGGGAGTCCGAGGACGACGAGGCCGTGCGGCTGGCCCGCCGCATGCTGGACGCGGCCCCGGCCGAGCGCACCGCCGAAGCGGTACGGCCCTGGGCCGACGCCTGCTCGGTCGCCTCCCTGCGCATCCACCGGCTGCTCGACCCCGCGGCGGACGCCACCTCCGCCGTCGACGGGCTCGACGCCGGCCGCGCGGGCGCCACCGAGGAGCTGCCACCGCTGGTCGCCGCGGAGCTGCGCCGCCAGCGGGCCGTGCTGGACCTGGTCACCGAACACGGCAAGCACGGGCTGCGCGGCGCCCTGGAACTGTCGGTCGAGGGCCGCCGGGTGCTGCGCGCGGTGGTGTCGCGGCGGGCGCGCAGTGCCCTGTGAGTGCCTGGCTACGGCGATCCTGTGAGCGCTCTGCGGCGGACGTGGGGCGGTCCTGCGACGGTTGGCGAAACGTTCCCGAATCGCGTGACGGATGATCGCGCCGGGTCGCTCTTCCCTATGTGACAGCCCAGGACGTGACAGCACAGCAGGACACCCGGCCGCATGCCGCGGCGAAGCCGGTGCGGTGGGCCGCCGACACCGTGGCGATGGTGCGCGAGGGCGCCCGCGTCCGGCTCGACTACTCGGCGCAGAGCCTGTGGCGGGTGGACCGCATGATCGAGGACATCCGCCGCGAGGGCCCGCCGCACGGCGCCGTCCAGAATGCGCTGCGCGGTTTCGGCGCCTACGCCGGCGAGGTGATCGTCCGCGAGACCGGCGCCGAGTGGTGGGCGACCGGCGGCGAGTACTGGGTGCGCACCCCCGACGGCCGGATCTGGGACCCCATCGACGAGGCCCGCCGCGCCTACGGCGGCCACGGCTCGCTGCGCCTGCTGTGCCGCGACGCGGCCACCGCCCGCTGAGCCGCCCGCCGAGCCGTCAGTAGGGCGCCATCACCAGGTCGCCGATCACCCGCTGCCCCACCTGCGCGGCCGGCCAGGGGGCCCGCGCGGCCTCGACCTGTTTGACGTGGACGGAAGAGCGTGTGGTCCGGCGCGGGCTCCTCCAGATCGAGGTCGCGGGCGTTCAGGCGCAGCGTGACGAACGCGCCCCGGGTCCCGCAGGCGTCGAGGCCGGCCTCGGGTGCGGCCGGCCGGCCGGCGAAGTCCCAGCGCACCGCGGCCGGCTCCGTGCCCGTGACGTGCACGAGGGGCACGGCGAGGTCAGGGGGTTCGCCCAGCTCCGCAGCCTGACCGGCACGTGCTCCAGGGGGGCGGCCGCGTCCGGCAGCAGCTCAAGCCCCTTCCTGGCCGGCTGTGACACTTATGTGAGCCGTGACGCTGATGTCGCTGGGGGAGACGCGGAACGCGAGGACATCGGTACGGACGAGGACGGTTCTTGGGCCACGGAGGGGAACGCCGGCGCCTGCGGGCGTACGACGGTGAGCTGGGGGAGGCCGTCGCGCGGGCCCAGGAGGGCGACGAGGCCGCCTTCGCGGTCGCGTACCGGATCGTCCAGCCGGGACTGCTCGGCTATGTGCGCGGCATCGTCGGCGACGACGCCGAGGACGTGACCTCCGACGCCTGGCTGGAGATCGCCCGTGACCTGGGGCGGTTCACGGGCGACGGCGCGGGCTTCCGTGGCTGGACCGCCACCATCGCCCGGCACCGGGCGCTGGACCATCTGCGCAGACAGCGGGTACGCCCCCGGGCGACCGCGCTCGAACAGGACGTACTGGACCTGCCCGCACAGCACAGCACCCACGAGCAGGCGCTGGAGTCCCTGTCCACCGTGCGCGCCCTCGAACTGGTCCAGGGGCTGCCCCGCGACCAGGCGGAGGCGGTACTGCTGCGGGTCGTCGTCGGCCTGGACAGCCCGGCCGCCGCCCGCGTCCTCGGCAAGCGGCCCGGCGCCGTACGGACGGCCACACACCGGGGGCTGAAACGCCTCGCCCGCGAGTGGGGAGTAGAGAGCTAACGGCAACGGCCGGGGCCGCCACCCCCCACAGGAGAGGCCCCGGCCGTCGCGCGGACGGGCCGCGCACGGCCCGTACTCTCTTCAGCGCCGTGAGTGCGTTTTCTGTCACACCCCGGTCCCGTCCGGCCCGCATCCTGCGCACTTCCGGGCCCGGTCACGGGATGGTTGCATCGTCTACAGACCCGTCGACGGACATGGACGAGAACCGCTTTCACGCCGTAACGTGCCTTTCGCGCCGGACCGGGAAACAGGCGTAAGGGAGTGCGGTGCTGGGGGACGACGCGGAGCTGACCGCCGCGGTGCGTGCGGCACAGGACGGCGACGAGGCCGCATTTCGTACGGTGTACCGCGCCGTACAGCCACGGCTGCTCGGATACGTCCGCACCCTGGTCGGTGACCCGGATGCCGAGGACGTCGCCTCCGAGGCCTGGCTGCAGATCGCCCGTGACCTGGACCGGTTCACCGGGGACGCCGACCGGTTCCGCGGCTGGGCCGCCCGGATCGCCCGCAACCGCGCCCTGGACCACATACGGATGCGCGGCCGCCGCCCCGCCATAGGCGGCGACGAGACGGAACTGACCGGCCGGGCCGCCGAGTCCGACACGGCCGGCGAGGCCATGGAGGCCCTCGCCACCGACAGCACCCTCTCCCTCATCGCGCGGCTCCCGCAGGACCAGGCCGAGGCGGTCGTCCTGCGGGTGGTGGTCGGCCTCGACGCCAAGACCGCCGCCGAGACGCTCGGCAAACGCGCCGGTGCCGTACGCACCGCCGCGCACCGAGGTCTGAAGCGGCTCGCGGAGCTGCTCGGCGACGATCCGGAATCGGGCGGCGGCCTCGACGCGCTCCCGCCCCAGCGAGAACCGCGCCGTGGCGCGGTGTCGTCCGCAACTGTGACGCATACGCGAGCGCGGACGCAGAAGGACATGTGATGGCCGACGAGCAGGACAAGTGGCTGAACCGTGAGACGGCGGAACGTCTGCTGAACGGTGAGTCGCTGGAAGCCGTCGACGCCTCCGCCCGTGACCAGGCCGAACGCCTTGCCCAGGTGCTCGGCGCGCTGTCCGGGCAGGCGGCCCCGGCCACCGGTGAACTCCCCGGCGAACAGGCTGCCCTGGCCGCGTTCCGCAAGGCACGCGAGGCCGCCGAGGCCGAGCGGACCACCGCCGCCCTCGCCGAGGACGCCCGCGGCCGGCGCTCCGGCGCGGCCGCCCCGCCCGCCGACGCGGGCCTGATCCGCATCGGCGCCCCGGCCCGTACCGGAACCCCGGGCGGCCGGCCGCGCCGCCCCCGCTGGGCCCGCCCGGCCCGCCTGGCGCTCGCCGCCGCGCTGACCGTGGGCACGCTCGGCGGGGCCGCCATGGCTGTCGGCGGCGGGGTGCTGCACACGTTCCGGCCCGACCGGCCCGACCCCGCCGCCTCCGTCTCCGCCGACCGGACCTCCGGGACACCGCTCGCCTCCGCCTCGCCGTCGGCCCCCTCGGCTCCCGGTCCGGGCGTGCCGAGCGGCAGTCCCGGCGCACCTTCGGGCGATGCCTCCGGCACGGCCGTCGGCCCCGGCGGCAGCCCGGCCGGCAGCGGCAGTCCGAGCGCCGGGAGCAGCTCGGGGGCGCCGGGCGCCAGTTGGCAGGACATCGCGCGGGCCTGCCGGGATCTGCGTGACGGCAAGGCGCCGGACTCCGGCCGCATGCGCGCGCTGGCGAACCTGGCGGGCGGGTCCTCGCATGTGAGCCGCTACTGCAAGGTGATCCTGCCCGACCCCGGCTCGGCGGCCGGCGGCACCGGGGACGACCAGGGAAACGGCAGCGGCAGCGGCAGCGGCAAGGGTGCGGGCAACGGCCAGGGCGGTGACGACGACGGCCGGCCCGGCCGGTCCGGCCACGGTGGTGACGGCGGCAACGGCGGTAACGGCGCCGGGTCCGGCAAGGGTCACTCGCACCACCCCTGACCTGCGGTTTTATGGTCCGGAAAAAATCTTCGGCGCGGGGTGTGACGTTTTTGGCCCCCGTGACGCAGTACTGAGTGAGCCGACTGGTCATCGGCCGTCGCACTGAGCCGGGGTTCCCCCCGTACCCACGGCTCGTGCCTGGCGCGGGCGGGACACGTTCCCCCGGTCCCGCCCGCGCCCTATCTCTCTCAGCCGCCGGTGAACGGCGTCACCAGTGGACGACGACCTTGTCGCCCACCCGCACCTGCGCGAACAGCTGCTGGATCGCGGCCTCGTCGCGGACGTTGACGCAGCCGTGCGAGGCGCCCGCGTAGCCGCGCGCCGCGAAGTCGTACGAGTAGTGCACCGCCTGCCCGCCGCTGAAGAACATCGCGTACGGCATCGGCGAGTGGTAGAGCGTGGATGTCCAGGTCCGGGCCTTCCAGTACACGCGGAACACGCCCTCCCGGGTCGGGGTGTACAGCGCGCCGAACCGCACCGGCAGGGTGGACAGGGTCTGCCCGTCGACCATCCAGCGCAGCGTCCGCGTCGTCTTGTCGATGCACAGCACCCGCCCGGTCAGGCAGCGCGGGTCGGGTGCCCCGGCCGGCTGACCGCCCATCAGGTACAGCTCCCAGGTGCCCGGGGTGTGCGTCATCGCCACCAGCCGCTGCCAGGTGACGGTGTCGGTCCGCCCGGTCGGGGGCAGCCCGCGCTTGCCCTGAAATCCCGCCACGGCCTGCTCGGTCGGCCCGTCGTACGACCCCGTCGGCCCCTCGGACATCCAGTTCAGCTGGCGCAGCCGGGCCTGGAGTTCCCGCACGCCCGTCCCGATGTCGCCGCGCACCCACAGCACGGGGTCCGCCGGTACCACGGCCGGGGCCGACGTCCGGATCGGGGGCGGGACCGGGAGGCGGGCCGTCCAGGTCGGGACGGGCGCCCGGGGCGACGGCACCCGGACGTGCACCGGGCGGCCGGGCTTGGCGTCGGCACCCGGCGGCTGCACGGTGCACCCGGCCAGCGCGGCGAGGGCGGCGGAGGAGACGACTGCGGCGGCGAGCGGGCCCCTGATCCTCATGCCGGGGATGTTTCCCCGCGTGACCGCCGTCGAACTACGGGGCATGGTGAAAGGGGATAAATCGTACGAGACGTTCGGCGGAGGCATCCATGGTGCGTGAGTCGGAGTCGGGTCTGCCGATCGAGCCGGTCTACGGGCCGGCCGACCTGACCGGATGGGACCCGGAACTGCGGCTGGGTGAACCGGGCGCATACCCCTTCACCCGTGGGGTCTATCCGAGCATGTACACCGGCCGCCCCTGGACGATGCGCCAGTACGCCGGTTTCGGCACGGCCGCCGAGTCCAACGCCCGCTACCGTCAGCTGATCGCCCACGGCACCACGGGCCTGTCCGTCGCCTTCGACCTGCCCACCCAGATGGGCCACGACTCCGACGCGCCCCTCGCGCACGGCGAGGTCGGCAAGGTCGGTGTGGCGGTCGACTCGGTCGAGGACATGCGGGTGCTGTTCGACGGCATCCCGCTGGACCAGGTCTCCACGTCGATGACGATCAACGCCCCGGCGGCCCTGCTGCTCCTCCTGTACCAGCTGGTGGCGGAGGAACAGGGCGTGCCGGCGGACCGTCTGACGGGCACGATCCAGAACGACGTGCTGAAGGAGTACATCGCGCGCGGCACGTACATCTTCCCGCCGAAGCCCTCCCTCCGGCTGACCGCCGACATCTTCAAGTACTGCACGGCCGAGATCCCCAGGTGGAACACGATCTCGATCTCCGGCTACCACATGGCCGAGGCGGGCGCCTCGCCCGCGCAGGAGATCGCGTTCACACTCGCCGACGGCATCGAGTACGTCCGTACGGCGGTGGCGGCGGGCATGGACGTGGACGACTTCGCACCCCGGCTGTCCTTCTTCTTCGTGGCCCGTACGACGCTGCTGGAGGAGATCGCCAAGTTCCGTGCCGCCCGCCGGATCTGGGCCCGGGTGATGAGGGAGGAGTTCGGCGCCCGGAACCCCAAGTCGCTGATGCTGCGCTTCCACACCCAGACGGCCGGGGTGCAGCTGACGGCCCAGCAGCCGGAGGTGAACCTGGTCCGGGTCGCCGTCCAGGCCCTCGGCGCGGTCCTCGGCGGGACCCAGTCGCTGCACACCAACTCCTTCGACGAGGCCATCGCCCTGCCGACGGACAAGTCGGCCCGGCTGGCGCTGCGCACGCAGCAGGTGCTCGCGCACGAGACGGACGTGACCGCGACGGTCGACCCGTTCGCGGGGTCGTACGCCATGGAGCGGATGACGGACGACGTCGAGGAGGCGGCCGTCGGTCTCATGCGGCGGGTCGAGGAGCTCGGCGGAGCGGTCGCGGCGATCGAGCGGGGCTTCCAGAAGGCCGAGATCGAACGCAACGCGTACCGCATCGCCCAGGAGACCGACTCCGGTGAACGGGTCGTCGTGGGCGTCAACCGGTTCCGGCTGGACGAGGAGGAGCCGTACCAGCCGCTGCGGGTGGACCCGGCGATCGAGGCACGGCAGGCGGAGCGGCTGAAGCGGCTGCGCGCGGAGCGGGGCCGGGGAGCTGTGGAGGCGTCGCTGGCCGCGCTGAAGAAGGCGGCCGAGGGCGAGGACAACGTGCTGTACCCGATGCGGGAGGCCCTGCGGGCCCGGGCCACGGTAGGAGAGGTGTGCAACGCGCTGCGGGAGGTGTGGGGGAGCTACGAGCCGAGCGACGTCTTCTGAGCGGTGGCCGGGCAGGGGGCATTGTCAGACCCTCATGCGAGACTCGTTCCCATGTTCGGTGTCATCGATCTGCCCACCTACCTGGCAGGCCTCGCCCTGATCGTGCTGCTGCCCGGTCCCAACTCGCTGTACGTGCTGTCCGTCGCCGCCCGGCGCGGGGTGCGGGCCGGGTACACGGCCGCCGCAGGGGTGTTCTGCGGGGACACCGTGCTGATGACGCTGTCCGCCGCCGGCGTCGCCTCCCTGCTGAAGGCCAACGCGGTGCTGTTCGGGATCGTGAAGTACGCAGGCGCCGGTTATCTGACCTGGCTGGCGGTCGGGATGCTGCGGTCCGCCTGGCAGCTGTGGCGGACGCGGCGGGAGCAGGCCGTGGAGGACTCCGCGCCCGCCGCCGTCACCGAGGAGCGGCCCTTCCGGCGGGCCCTGGTGGTCAGCCTCTTCAACCCCAAGGCGATCCTGTTCTTCGTCGCCTTCTTCGTGCAGTTCGTCGATCCGGGCTACGCCTACCCGGCCCTCTCCTTCGCCATCCTGGGCGCCTTCGGCCAGCTGGCCAGCTTCCTGTACCTCAGCACGCTGATATTCGGCGGCACCCGGCTCGCTGCCGCCTTCCGGCGCCGGAAGAGACTGTCCGCCACGGCCACTTCGGCGGCGGGGGCACTGTTCCTCGGCTTCGCCGTGAAGCTGTCGCTGGCCAGTTCGTAGGCCAGGGGCGCGGTACGGGGTCGGCTGACCCACATCAGCCGACCCACATCAACTGACGGGCATCCGCACCGGCTTGAGCGCTCGCTTCAGCCGAGGCCCGAACGGCTTCTCCACGAACCGGTGGATCAGCCACGCCAGCCCCAGCATGCTCAGCACGGTCAGTCCGAGCGTCGGCCAGGGCGCGAGGCCCAGGCCCCGGTGCAGCACCCGGATGACGAACCAGCCCAGGTGCTCGTGGACCAGGTAGAACGGGTACGTCAGCGCGCCGGCCGTGACCAGCCAGCGCCAGGAGGCCCAGCGGGTCCAGCCGAGGGCCACGGCGGCGACGGCCGCGAAGGCGACGGTGACGATCAGGATGACGACGTACGGGTCCCGGTGCGGGTGGTGACCCCAGAGGCCGACGGTGGCCTCCCGCTGTGCGAGCAGCCAGGACATCGCGACGATGCCCCAGGAGAGCAGGTCGCTGCCGAAGCGGTGGATCAGGTACAGCGCCAGACCGCCGATGAAGAAGGGGGCGTACTCCGGCATGATCACCTGGTGCAGCAGCGCGTTGTCCGTGCTGTGGCACAGGACGGCCGCCAGCGTCCAGACGCAGGCGAACAGCACCACCCGGCGGTAGGTCACCCCGCGCCGGACGACGAGCAGGGCGAACAGCACGTAGAAACGCAGCTCCACCCAGAGGGTCCAGCACACGCCGAGGACCCGCTTCGCGCCCATCGGCTGCTGGAGCATCGTCAGGTTGACCAGGAACTCGTCCAGCCGGACCGCGTGGACCACGTAGGGCATGGCCAGGGACGCCCCCGTGACCAGGACCAGGGCCACCCAGTACGCGGGGTACAGGCGCGCGACCCGGGAGCGGAAGAAGTCGCCCAGGGTGCGGCCCCAGCTGCTCATGCAGATCACGAAGCCGCTGATGACGAAGAAGAGCTCGACGCCGAAGTTGCCGTAGACGGCGGCCTTGGACAGGGTCGGGAAGAGGTGGGACGGGCTGCCGTGCCAGGACGCGGAGACGGTGCCCCCGCGCCCGGCGTAGTGGTACAGGCAGACCATCAGCGCGGCCACGAGCCGCAGCCCGTCCAGCGCGAGCAGCCGGTTCTGGCCGCCCTTGGCGGCGGGGCCGGGCTCCTGCCGCGGTATCAGCGGACCGCGCGGACCGGGGGTGGCGGCGAGGTCGAGGCCGGGGGGTGACGCTGCCATGGAGGTCGTGTCCTTCCTTGGAACGGTCTTCGGTCTTCACGGTTCTGCCGCCGAAGGCTCCCGGCCGCGCATACGGCCTGCCTGTCCGCAGCCCGGTCAGCCGCGGGCGGTGCCCCGGCGCAGGCTGCGGGCCTTGCGCGCCACCCGGCGGACCGTGGCGTTGCGCGGGATGAACGCCAGCTGCGCGGGCACTCCGCCCGGCAGCGCCAGCGAGGTCAGCCGCCGGCGCTTGAAGTAGCGCAGGGTGCGCGGGTTCTGGTGCCGGGCCAGATAGCTCTCGGCCTCCGGGCGCAGCCCCGGCAGAACCTTCGGCTGCATCGCGAAGCCCACCGCGCGCACCAGCGCGCCGAGCGCCTCGACGTCCATGCCCCGGCGCTGCTCCCGCACGGCCGCCTGGTCGCTCAGCTCGGGCAGCAGCGCGTCGACGATGGTGACCGGGATCCGGTTGCTGTTCTCGTACGGCGCGAGCTGCTCCAGCAGCAGCTCGGTGCCGACCCGGGCGACGGGCAGGCCGTAGAGCGCGGAGGCGGTGAGCAGGGCGGTGGAGAAGCAGCCGACGACCAGCGCGGGACGCGTCCGCTGGTACAGCACCTCGGCCAGCACCGGGGTGTCGAGCACGGTCAGCTCGACCTTCAGCTTCTCCGCCTCCTGCTCCAGGGAGCGGGTGAAGCTCGCCGGTGCGGACGGGTGCGGCTTGAACACCACCGTGGTGTGACCGAGCGCGGCCGCGCCCCTCAGCATCCGTACGTGCAGGTTCTCCTCCTGCTCGACGGTGAGGATCTCCAGCGCCGACAGGTACTGGCCGAGCAGCAGCGCCGGTTCCTCGATCTCGGGCAACCCGTCGTCCACGGGCGCGAGTTCCGCGAGCACCTTGGTGAAGGCGGCCGTCGGCACGATCTCGCCGGGCACCCCGAACTCGGTGAGCAGCAGCGGGGTGAGGCCCGGCACCAGGTCCAGGTGCAGCACCCGGTCCACCCGCGTGCCGACCAGCGGGTCGATCTTGTTACGGGTGGGGCCGTAGCTCATCAGGCCGTCCGCGTAGACCGTCACCGGGGCGCCGTTGAAGATCTGCCCGAGCGCCAGGGCGGGGTTGACCTGGATCGACTCGACGATCAGCTCCACGTCTTCGTCGCCCAGTTGCCACTCGTGGCGCAGGAAGCGTTCCCACAGCGGCATGTCGTCCACGCGGGGTGCCCAGCCGCCCGGGTGGAACGGGTGGATGGTCTCGTTGTACGAGATCACCTCGTCGAAGCGGTCGCGCAGCTGCTCGAAGCCGGGTGCCTGGTCCAGGCCGGGCGTCGTCTCCGGGGTGGTCGAGTTGTTGCAGACCAGCAGGATCCGCCGGTCGGCCGGGCGGAAACAGCCGGAGTCCAGGGCGGCGGCGAGCGTGGCCGTGCCGTACAGCGTCGACGCCTGGAAGATCTGGGTGGTCACGCGGCGGCTCCCGCGGGGGCCGGACGGCGGCGCAGCCGGCGCAGCTTGGAGGCGCGCTGGATGTCCATGGAGTCCAGCGCCTCCTCCAGCACGTCCTGCGGCATGCGCCGCAGCGCCGCGGCACTCATGGATTTCAGTTTTCTCGCCACCGCGGGCTCGAACCTTTCGATGGATCCCAGATGATGGGAAATGATGGCGCAATACGTACGGACGGCCTTCGGCAGCAGTTCGTCCGCCCGCGGATCCTCGGCGGTTTCCGCGACGACCTGGTCGAACGCGCGAATGAAATCCAGCTGCCGTACGTCGCCGATCTGGGTGAGCGACGAGGCGACCCCGCGCCGGTAGAACACACCGAGCAGACTGACCGCGGCGAAGGATTCCGCCTGCCGGTGCAGCTTCCAGATCCACGGCCGGTCCTCGGCGGTGCGCAGCCCGTCGGTGAAGTGCAGCAGCCCCTTGTCCACCAGCCGGCGGTGGTAGACGCCGGCCCACGCGTACGCGTAGTCCACGGAGGTCGAGCGGTCGGCGGGCAGGATCGCCTCGCGCGGATCCAGCACCACGTTCCGCCGGCCGACCGGCACCCGGTGCACCTGGCGCGAGCGCCCGGTGCACTGCACATGGTCGGTGCGGATGAAGTCGCAGCCCAACTCCTCTATGGCGGTGACCAGTTGGTGGAAGTAGCCAGGGGCGAGCCAGTCGTCGCCGTCCAGGAAGGTCAGGTACTCGCCGCGCGCCCGGTCGATCCCGGTGTTGCGCGCGGTCGCCAGCCCTCCGTTCTTCTCGTGCCGGACGTGGACCGCCCCGGGCAGCTCGCGCTCCGCGCGCGCGAGAATCTCTGGTGTCCCGTCGCGGGAGCAGTCGTCGACGAGAATGAATTCGAAGTCCTCACGCGCGTTCGCCCTCAGGCTCCTGAGCGTGTCGGGCGCGTATTGCTGCACGTTGTAGAACGGCACGATGACGGAGAGCTTGACCACGTCAGGGACGTTAGGGGGAAGCCCGTCATTCGTCTTGACGCCTTTCTTGATACCGGGTGAACGACACGTGGCGAAGCTGTGAACCAGGCTTATTTCCGGCGCGTTGACGGCCCGATTCCCCATTCGGCGGTGCGCTGTTAACCGTTTGTTGCATTCGGGTTGGGCCGATCAACGGAATCGCTTCCTAGCGTCTTCGGCGTGCCAGCCAGTGCTACGAAGCCCCTGCGGGTCGCCGTCCTCGCCGATTCCGACACCCGGTGGAAATGGGGCGCCCTCACCGCGCAGCGCCTCGCCCCCGCCGACGCCGGGATCCGCCTCGACGGCTACCTCCTGCGGGGGCGCGCCACCCCGACGGCCCGCCAGCTGCGCGAGGTCGGCGTGCGGGCGGACTCCCTGCGCGAGGTCACCGGCGTCGAATTCCTGCGCACCATGGGGGAGGAGTCGTACGACCTCCTCGTCCTCGCGCTGGTCGGCGGCGGTGTCCAGGCGATGCTGCACGGGCTGCGCCACGCCTGGGGCTCGGGCCGGCGCCCGGTCGTCGTCACCGGCTATGTCGGCGTCGTCTACGAGAAGCTCGCCGACGGCCTGCTGCTGCGGCACGGCGCCGACCTCGTCCTCGCCAACTCCCGGCACGACGCGGACCGGTTCCGGGCCGTGTACGAGGGCGTGGGCGCGGACGCCTCCGCGGTCACCGAGGTCGCGCTGCCCTTCCTCGGCGGGGCGCCGTACACCGGTGAGCACGAGCCGTACACCGTGGTGTTCGCGGCCCAGCCGTCCGTCCCGGACAGCCGCAAGGACCGTACGTACCTGCTCGACCGCCTGATCGAGCACGCCCGTAAGCACCCCGAGCGCGAGGTGCTGCTGAAGCTGCGCTCCAAGCCGGGTGAACACACCACCCACATCGAGGAGTTGCCGTACCAGAAGCTGGTCCAGGGCAAGGACGTGCCTGCCAACTTCCGCCTGGTGTACGGCCACATGGGCGAGGTGCTCGACCGCACCGACCTGCTGGTCACGGTCAGCTCCACGGCCGCCCTGGAGGCGCTGCACCGCCGTGTCCCCACGGTCGTCCTGACCGACCTGGGCGTGCGCGAGGTGCTCGGCAACCACCACTTCACCGGCTCCGGCTGCCTCGCCTCCTGGGACCAGCTCGACGCCGGTCACCGGCCGGTGCCGGACGAGGAGTGGGTGTCCCGGCAGGGTGTTGCGGCCGACGGCTCGTACGGCACGGCCTTCGACACCGCCCGGGAGCGCATCGCCGAGCTGCTTCAGCGGCCCGGCGGACTGCCCCCGCTGAACCCCTACTACACCCCCGAGACGGCGCCCGGATACCTGCCCGGCATCCTCGCCCGCCACCACCTCGGCCCCGACGGCGCCCCGCTGCCCGGCGCGCCCGCCGCCGACAAGGAACCCGGACCGGTCCGCCAGATCGTGCGCCGCGCCGCCCGCGGCGCCTACCGCCACGGCGTGCAGCGCGTGGCCCCGGTGATCCGGCGGATGGGGGAGCTGTGACCTTCCAAGGAGACCTCATGTCCAACCTCTCGGCGGCCCAAGGCGTCGCACTGCGCCGGGTGCTCGCGGTGATCCCCGCGCGCGGCGGCTCCAAGGGCGTGCCCGCGAAGAACCTGGCCCCCGTCGGCGGGGTCCCGCTGGTGGCGCGCGCGGTGCGCGAGTGCCGGGCGACCCGGCTGGTGACCGACGTCGTCGTCTCCACCGACGACCAGGCCATCGCCGCCGCCGCCCGGCAGGCCGGCGCCGAGGTCGTGCTGCGGCCCGCCGCCATCGCCGGGGACACGGCGACCTCCGAGGCCGCGGTCCTGCACGCCATGGACGCCCACGAGACCCTGCACGGCGCTCAGGTCGATGTAGTCCTGCTCGTGCAGTGCACCAGCCCCTTCCTCACCCGCGAGGACATCGACGGAGTGGCCGGCGCGGTCGTGGAGAACGGCGCGGACACGGCGGTCACCGTGGCCCCCTTCCACGGCTTCCTCTGGCGCAGCGGCGAGGACACCCCCGGCGCGCCCGACGGCGGCTTCGGCGTCAACCACGACAAGTCCTACCGCCCCCGCCGCCAGGACCGCCCCCAGGACCTGCTGGAGACCGGCGCCGCCTACGCGATGGACGCGGTCGGCTTCCGCAAGCACCAGCACCGCTTCTTCGGCCACACCGAGCTGGTCCGCACCGACCCGGCCCGGGTGCTGGAGATCGACGACCCGCACGACCTGGCGCGGGCGCGGGCCCTGGCCCCCTTGTTCGACGCGGACCGCCCCGGTTCGCTCCCGACCGCCGACGACATCGACGCGGTCGTACTCGACTTCGACGGCACCCAGACCGACGACCGGGTGCTGATCGACTCCGAAGGACGGGAGTTCGTCTCCGTGCACCGCGGCGACGGACTCGGCATCGCGGCCCTGCGCAAGAGCGGCCTGAAGATGCTGATCCTGTCCACGGAACAGAACCCGGTGGTCGCCGCCCGCGCCCGGAAGCTGAAGCTCCCGGTGCTGCACGGCATCGACCGCAAGGACCTCGCGCTGAAGCAGTGGTGCGAGGAGCAGGGCATCGCGCCGGAGCGCGTGCTCTACGTCGGCAACGACGTCAACGACCTCCCGTGCTTCGCCCTCGTCGGCTGGCCCGTGGCGGTCGCGAGCGCCCACGACGTCGTACGCGGCGCCGCACGCGCGGTCACCACTCTCCCCGGCGGTGACGGCGCGATCCGAGAGATCGCCAGCTGGATCCTCGGCCCCTCTCTCGATTCCCTCCCCAAGTAAGGACATCCCCCTGATGAGCACCAACTCCCGTCTGCGTACGTTCGGTTCGCGCGAGGTCGGCCCCGGCCGTCCCGTCTACATCTGCGGCGAGATCGGCATCAACCACAACGGTGAGCTGGAGAACGCCTTCAAGCTGATCGACGTGGCCGCCGCGGCCGGCTGCGACGCCGTGAAGTTCCAGAAGCGCACCCCGGAGATCTGCACCCCGCGCGACCAGTGGGACATCGAGCGCGACACCCCCTGGGGCCGGATGACCTACATCGACTACCGCCACCGCGTGGAGTTCGGCGAGGACGAGTACCGCCAGATCGACGAGTACTGCAAGGAGAAGGGGATCGCCTGGTTCGCCTCCCCGTGGGACACCGAGGCCGTCGCCTTCCTGGAGAAGTTCGACGTGCCCGCCCACAAGGTGGCGAGCGCCTCCCTGACGGACGACGAGCTCCTGCGCGCCCTGCGCGCCACGGGCCGGGCCGTCATTCTGTCGACCGGCATGTCGACCCCGAAGCAGATCCGCCACGCCGTCGAGGTCCTCGGCTCCGACAACATCCTGATGTGCCACGCCACCTCGACGTACCCGGCGAAGGCCGACGAGCTGAACCTCCGCGTGATCAACACGCTGGAGAAGGAGTACCCGAACGTCCCGATCGGCTACTCCGGCCACGAGACGGGCCTGCAGACCACGCTGGCAGCGGTCGCCCTGGGCGCCACCTTCGTGGAGCGTCACATCACCCTGGACCGCGCGATGTGGGGCTCCGACCAGGCCGCGTCGGTGGAGCCGCAGGGCCTGGAGCGCCTGGTCCGCGACATCCGGGTGATCGAGGCGTCCCTGGGCGACGGCGTGAAGAAGGTCTACGACTCCGAGCTCGCCCCGATGAAGAAGCTGCGCCGCGTCGCCGGTGTGGTGGCCGAGGCGGAGATCGCGGCGGCGGCCGGCGAGCCGGTCACGGTCTGAGCACTGGCCTCTTGATTCCCTTACGACGGGACGGTCGTACGCCGATGAGCCCCCGCGCCGGCCAGGCCGGCCACCCTCCCCGCACGCTCGCCTTCGTGGAGAGCCCGGTCCAGCTGCTGAACGTACTGGAGTGGGCGCACCTGCACGGACTGCACGGTGCGAGCCCGGACCCGCTGCCGTCCGTGCCCGCGCAGGTACGGCGGACGGTGGCCGTGGGCGGCCCCCCGCCGGCCGACGCGGAGCTCACGGTGGTCGTCCTGGCGCCGACCGACCCCATGACCCGGGGCCAGCTGCGCCGCATGGCGGACCTGGCCCGGGACGAGGGACACCGGGTGCGCTGGGAGGAGGCGCGGGGCGGCACGACGGCGCCCTTCGCGACGATCGGCGGCCTGGCGGGCTCGTTGAGAAGGGCCGACCGGGTCGTGATGGGGGACCCGTTCTCGCGTTACGTCCAGCTCCTGCTGACGATCACCAGGGCACGTGAGCTGGTCGTGGTGGACGACGGGACGGCGACGATGGAGTTCGTGGCCCAGCTGGCGCGCGGCGAACGCCTGGTCCGCTGGCACCGCAAGGGCGGCCGCCCGGGGGCAAGGGATGTGCTGTTCGCCCCGGTCTCGTCCTCGGCACGGCGGCGGCTGACGCCGAGCGCGAGCCGCCGGGTGGAGGTCTTCTCGTCCATGCCGGTGACGGAGACCCCGGAGGGCGTGACGGTCACCGCGAACGACTTCGCCTGGACCCGCCGCCGCTTCGGCCCGCCGCGCATCACCAAGGGCGCGGACATGGTGGGTACGTCGCTGGTGGAGACGGGAGTGGTGGACGGCGACCACTACCTGGAAGCGGTCCGCACCCTGTCCAAGACCCACGGCGCGACGCGCTACTTCGCGCACCGCAGGGAGAGCACGGACAAACTCCACCGGCTGGCGGCGGAGACCGGCCTGGAGATCGTCCGCCCGGACCTCCCCCTGGAACTGATCGCCCGCCGCGGCCCCATCGGCCGTACGATCCTCAGCTTCCCGTCGACGGTCGTCCACACCCTCCCGCTGGCGCTCGTGGGCACGGGGGTGCGGGTGGCGGTCTGCGACATCGACCCGACGTGGCTGACGGAGACCGCGTCCCCCCGCGCGCAGGGCTTCCTGTCAGGGGTCACGGGGACGGCACGGGGGGTGCACCGGCTGGAGGCGGTGGCGGTGGGGCTGGCCTAGGTTTCCCGGCCGCGCGGCGGGTCCGCCCGCAGCAGCCGGCCCTCACCGCAGGCGAACTCCGCGCCGTGGAACGAGGCACCGGTCCGCACGTGCCGGAACCCGAACTCCCGGTGCAGGTCGAGCGAGGGGCGATTGTCGGCGGCGATGAAGCACCAGACCGCCGAGTCCCGCTCCCGGACCCAGTCCATGCGCCGCCGGGTCAGCAGCCCGCCGATGCCACGGCGCCGCCAGGCGGGATCGACGGTGACGCCGGTCAGGTAGTACCCGGCCGGGGCGTGGTCGACGGGATGCTCGGGAAGGAACTCCGTGTTCGCGTACCCGACGGTCTCACCGTCCACCTTCGCCGTGACCACGAGACTGTGTTCGCGAGAGCACGCCCGATGAATGCGGTCCGCCCACTCGGCAGCCGCACCCCCGCGCGCGCGGGCCTGCAAGGCGGCGAGTACCGGCACATCCGCCAGGGTCGCCTCCGCCACCACGGCCGACACCGGGGCATGCCGCTCGGCCGGTTGCGGTATGTAGGCGGCGTTCCGCAGATCCATCCTCGTCATGCTGCCCCTCAGGCGGGTTCCTCGTCGTTGTCCTGCGCCGCCGCCAAGATCTCCGTCTCGTACACGTCGACCACCTCTTCCACGGTGCTGCCGGTGAACCTGGCGATGTCGGCGATCATCGCGACCGTCCAGTTCGCCAGCGACAGCGCGAAGGCCAGCAGCTGGTCCTCACCGAGGCCGCGCTTGACCCCCAGGATGTAGGCCAGGTTCAGATACGGCACGAGGTCGGGATCCGAGACGTGCGCCGCGTTCTTCCGCACCATCTCGATCGTGGTCCGCGTCGCCTCCGCGCGCAGCGGCAGCAGCCGGTCCCGCTCGGCATGGACCTCCATGAGCATCTTCCGGCGCTGTTCCTTGTCCACGCTGTCCCTCCCGGATGTCGTCCCCGTCCCGTCCAATGTGGCCGATCCGACGGGGCGTCACATCCGGTTTCATCCAACAGTGGGACGTGTTGGGTCCTTCAGGGCGCGGAGGAAGGGGGCGAAGGCTTCGGCGGGGAAGGTGAGGGTGCCGAGGGTGGGGTTCTTGGAGTCGCGGATCGCTGTGTGAGTGGGGGCGGTGGCGATTTCGACGCAGTTGCTGCCGTCGCCGCCGCCGGAGTAGGACGACTTGCGCC
Source organism: Streptomyces camelliae (assembly GCF_027625935.1). Lineage (NCBI taxonomy): Bacteria > Bacillati > Actinomycetota > Actinomycetes > Kitasatosporales > Streptomycetaceae > Streptomyces > Streptomyces camelliae. The sequence continues at coordinate 3,564,684 of NZ_CP115300.1, read as the reverse complement.
AGTTGTCGAGAGGGGTCATGGTGTGCCTCACAGTTCCTTGGCGAGTTTGTGAATGAAGTCCCGTGAGCGGGTGGGACTGAGCGACGCCGCCTCTACTTTATGGAAAAGTGATCGCACGACCTCCAGCCGAGCTTCGGAATCGATGAGGCGGTTGCCGTTAGGGGTGTCATGGGCTGCTGTATCCAGCCTGGGTACGGCACCTCCCGCGATCATCATCGGGGTCCAGGCCCCGCCGAAACCGTCCAGCTCGAAGGTGATCACGCGCACCGTGATGTGATCCGCCTCGGACAGCTCCAGAACGTGCGCGAGTTGGGCTCGTGACGTCGCCCGGTCTCTGACCTTGATACGAAGTGCCGCCTCGTGGACGACCGCCTCGTACGGCATGGGGTCGGGCCTGTCGAGGATGACCTTGCGTTGCATCCGGTGCCGTACCCGTAGCTCTAGTTCCTCTTCAGGGAGGTCGGGAACCCTGGAGGAGAACGCCGCCCGGGTGTAGTCCTCCGTCTGCAACAGGCCCGGGATGAACAGGAACTCCACGTCACGCCGGTACGTCGCGTGGTGCTCCAACTCGGCGAGGTCGAGGAAAGGAGTCGGCAGAAGCTCCCGGTACTCCTCCCACCAGCCTCGTGTGCGGTCCTTCGCCATGGCCACCAGAGCGTCGATCAACTCCTGGTCTGTACATGAGTAGTTGGAGGCGAGACGGCGCAATCGCTTCTCGCTCACACCGGAGAGGCCGGTCTCGATCTGGCTGATCTGCGGAGCGCTCACCCCGAGCAGCTCCGCCGCCTCCCGTGACGAGAGGCCCGCTGCATCGCGAAGCCTGCGCAGTTCAGTTGCCAGTCGCATCTGACGTGCCGTCGGCTCGGACCTCAGTGCCATGGGCTGCCCCCTCAACGTGCCGGTGAACTCGACTCGTTCGAGCGTCAGAGTACGCGACCGGCTTGCCAATCCTAATTCCTTAAGTCTACCGTCAGTGACGTACCGCACACGCAGCGGAAGTGCACCGCGTATGCGGCGTTGCCACCCTGCGCTCAAAAATCCCTTCACCCCACCGGAGTTGATGACGCATGCCCGAAACCTGGGACTACACGCTCCAGATCCCCAACGACCCGAGAGCGGTCACCGTCGCCCGCCGCACCCTGCGCCTGATCCTCACGATGCACGGCCTGACGGGACTCGTGGACATGGCGGAACTGCTGGCGACGGAACTGGTCTCCAACGCGGTACGGCACACCAAGGGGCCCGCGGCGCTGAGGGTCCGCCATTCCCCGGAGGGCATGGTGTGGATCGGGGCCTGGGACACCGACCCGGTACCGCCCGACCCGCCGCGCCCGCTGGAGCAGGTCGCGGAGGCGGAGGACGGGCGGGGGCTGGGCCTGGTGAAGGCGTGCGCGGACCTCTGGGGGTGGCAGCCGTCGGCCCGGTTCGGGGACCGGGGGAAGTATGTGTGGTGCGAACTTGCGGCGGCCTAGCTCGTTGATCACGACGTCGTACGAAAGGAGAGGTGATGGTCAGCTCGTCGCACGAGGCACTGCACCAGATCTTCCAGAAGGATCCCACGCTGCTGACGAAGGCGTTACAACAGGTCCTGCACGTGCCGTTTCCCGAGCCCCGCGAGTTCGCCGCGCTGAACGTGGACCTCACGGAGATCGAACCCATCGAGCGCCGCGTGGACACCCTGCTGCGGGCGGAGACGGACGAGGGCACGTACCTGCTGGTCGTGGAGTCGCAGGGGAAGGTGGACGACCGGAAGCGGGGCAGCTGGCCCTACTACCTGTCCTACCTGTACGAGAAGTACCGCTGCGAGCCCGTCCTCATCGTCATCACCCAGAGCAGCCATACGGCCAAGTGGGCCTCGCGCCCCATCCGGCTCGGCTTCCCGGGCTGGGAGTCGCTGACCGTACGGCCTCTCGTGCTCGGCCCGGACAACGTGCCCGTGATCGCGGACGAGAAACAGGCCGAGCGGGACGTCCCCCTCGCGGTGCTCTCGGCCATGACACACGGGCGTGGCCCCCAGGCTCCGGCCATACTGGAGTCCCTGGCCGCCGCCCTGCGAACCATCGACCCCGACAGCGCCGCAGTCTTCGTGCAGTTCGTCGACTCATGCCTGGCCGACCCCCAGGCGAAGCAGATGTGGAGGGACATGATGACCGCGATCCAGTACTTCTGGCGACACCCCCTCGCCGAGCAAGTACGCGAAGAAGGACGTGAAGAAGGCCGAGAGCAGGGCCGCATCGAGGACCGTCGGCAGATGATCCTCCGCATCCTGGAATGGCGCTCCATCCCGGCGACCGACGCTACGCGCGAGCGAGTCGAGTCCTGCACGGATCTGGACCAGTTGGAGGTCTGGGCCCAGCGAGCCGTACACGCCACGGACGCGTCGGAGCTGTTCGGCGCCGAGTGAGCAGGTGACCGTCGGGCCGCCCGCCGGCTTGACCGGCTGATGGGGCCGTCCGGGTTACGGGCCCCGGGCCAGTACGAATGCCCGGAGTCTCGCTTCCTCCGGCGTACGCCACTCCACCGGGGCCGCTGCCCAGGTCGGCGGCCGCCGATCGGGTTACCGGGCCGCGTAGTCCTTGGCGATCGTGCCGTACGAGGTGCGGGTCGTCCGGAGGAACGGCTCTGCCGCGTCGGTCACGGGTGCGGACCCCGTCGGGAGGGCCGGGCCAGGGGCTGGTCCCGGACGTGCTCTGAGGTCCGGTTCCTGGACAAGTCGAGCAGGACTGTGGTGGGGCATGGTATCCGTGGAAGGAGAAAAAGAGGTTTTACCCATCCGAGTCCGCCCCCATGCGTCCGCCGGTCAGATTTTCTTCCCCTAACGGGCTGAACTTTTGTTGATCGAGGGGTAGTTGACCACCCGGGCGTCCTACCCTTCAGAGGGTGAAGCAATTGATGTCCCTAGAGTCCGAGGCCGGCCTCGCGGGGGATGTGCTCCCCGGCGTGCTGAGCGAAGCCCTGCACGCCGAACTCGTCGCCTTCCGTCGCGACTTGCACATGCACCCTGAGCTGGGCAATCAGGAGTTCCGTACGACCGCCGCGATCAAGGAGCGGCTGGAGCAGGCAGGGCTCAGGCCCCGCGTGCTCACCAAGGGAACCGGACTCGTGTGCGACATCGGCGTCACGGAGGGTGAGCGGCCCGCCGTGCCCGTGCTCGCCCTGCGCGCGGACATCGACGCCCTGCCCATCCCGGACACCAAGACCGACTGTCCCTATCGGTCGACGGTGCCCGACCGGGCGCACGCCTGCGGGCACGACGTGCACACGACCGTGGTGCTCGGGACCGGGCTCGTCCTCGCCGACCTGCACACCAAGGGCCTGCTGCCCCGGCCTGTGCGGCTGATCTTCCAGGCCGCCGAGGAGGTGCTGCCCGGCGGCGCCATGGACGCCATCGAGGACGGGGTGCTGACGGGCGTCGGCCGGATCCTCGCCGTGCACTGCGACCCCCGGGTGGACGCCGGGCGGGTCGGGCTGCGGCACGGGCCGATCACCAGCGCGTGCGACCGGCTGGATGTCGCGCTGGACGGACCCGGCGGACACACCGCCCGGCCCCATCTGACCACCGACCTCGTCACCGCCGCCGCCCGTGTCGCCGTCGACGTGCCCGCGGTGATCGGCCGCCGGATCGACACCCGGGCCGGGCTGGTGCTGACCTGGGGCCGGATCGCGTCGGGCCACGCGCCGAACGTCATCCCGCAGCACGCCGAGCTGTCCGGCACCGTGCGCTGCCTGGACCTGGAGGCCTGGCGGCAGGCCCCCGACATCGTGCACGCGGCCATCGACGAGGTCGCCACCCTGCACCGGGCCAAGTCCGAGATCACCTACGTCCGTGGGGTCCCGCCCGTCGTGAACGACCGGGAGTCCACCGAGCTGCTGCGCCGGGCCATGTCCGCGCGGCGCGGACGGGACTCCGTCGAGTCCACCGAGCAGAGCCTGGGCGGGGAGGACTTCTCCTGGTACCTGGAGCACGTGCCCGGCGCCATGGCCCGGCTCGGTGTCCGCCGCCCCGGTGAGCGAACCGTGCGCGATCTCCACCAGGGCGACTTCGACGCCGACGAGCACGCGATCACGGTCGGCGTGGAGATGTTCACCGCGGCCGCCTTCCTGGACGCCAACGGCATGCAAGGGTGAGACAGGAGTAAGAGAGGAGCCCCTCCGGGGGCTTCTCTTACCTATTCCCCTGACCGGCGCAACACGCTTGTAAGCCATTCGAACCCCGGCCGCAACAGCCTGGTGAGAGGCGTCAGACCCCGAGTTCAGGTGCTGTTTGCCTCGAATCGATAACGGCTTCGAGAGGGGGTTTTTTGCGACATCTACGCGCGTTACGATGCCGCGAAGCCGACGCCGCCGGGGCGCTTCGGCCCGGGCACTGGCATGGTGCTCACATCAAGCGCCGACATGGCGCTCAGGTCAGGTGAAGGAGCCTTCCCGTGCGCCGGGTAGCAAAGCTTTCTGCTGCGTGCATCGCGACCGCAGCACTCGCCGTGACTGCCACCGCGTGTGGCAGCACGTCCTCCGACAACAACGCCAGCTCGTCGTCCTCCTCGGGCGGCGCCAAGGGTGGCATCAAGATCGGTCTCGCCTACGACGTCGGCGGCCGTGGTGACCGCTCCTTCAACGACTCCGCCGCGCGCGGTGCCGACAAGGCCGAGAAGGAGTTCGGCGGTTCCATCAAGGAGCTGACCGCCAAGACCTCCGACACCCCGGCCGACCGCGAACAGCGCCTCACGGACCTCGCCCAGGCCGGCTACAACCCGGTCATCGCGATCGGCTACACCTACGCGCCCGCCGTGGAGAAGATCGCCAAGCAGTTCCCGAAGACCACCTTCGGCCTGGTCGACTCCGTGGTGAACGGCACCAACGTCGACAACATCACCTTCACCGAGGAGCAGAGCTCCTACCTCGCCGGTGTCGCAGCCGCGCTGAAGACCAAGAAGGACCACGTCGGCTTCATCGGCGGTGTGGACATCCCGCTGATCAAGAAGTTCGAGGCGGGCTACGTCCAGGGTGTCCACGACACCAACCCCAAGGTCAAGGTCGACGTCCAGTACCTGAGCCACGGCTCGGACACCTCCGGCTTCGCCAGCCCCGACAAGGGCAAGGAGGCCGCGCAGGGCATGCTCGACAACGGCGCGGACGTCGTCTACTCCGCTGCCGGCTCCTCCGGCAACGGCGCGATCGAGGCCGTCAGCGGCGTCAAGGGCGCCTGGGCCATCGGTGTGGACTCCGACCAGTACCAGATCCCGGGTCTGGCCAAGTACAAGAACTCGATCCTGACCTCGGCCGTCAAGAACGTCGACGTCGGTGTCTACGACCTCGTCCAGTCCGTGCACAACGGCAAGCCGCTGACCGGCAACAACGTCTACTCGCTCGCCAAGAACGGTGTCTCCCTGGCCACCAGCGGCGGCTTCCTCACCGACATCCAGCCCAAGCTGGACGCCGCCAAGCAGAAGATCGTCTCCGGTCAGATCAAGGTCAAGACCACCCCGTGACCCGGTGATCCGATCGGTCCGGCCGGTCCGTGTCGTACGCGTCCGTGGCGTACGTAACTGACGGATCCGGCCGGTCCGGCGGAGAATGACCGACATAGGCTCGGCGGGGCTGCCTTCCCGTGGCCCCCGCCGAGCCATAACAATGTGTCAACTCTACGCGTGTAGCATGGAGTTGCCGCGCTAGCGTCGCCGACGCCTGCCCTCCCCTACGCAGCCCCTTTCCCCGAGGAGAGTGCGCCATCAACGCGTCCAGCCCTCCCGCTGCCGTCGAACTGCGCGGCATCACCAAGCGCTTCCCCGGTGTCGTCGCCAACAAGGACATCGACATCACCGTCCGTACGGGCACCGTCCACGCCCTGTGCGGTGAGAACGGCGCCGGCAAGTCCACCCTGATGAAGATCCTCTACGGCATGCAGCAGCCGGACGAGGGCACCATCACGGTCAACGGGGAGCAGGTCGTCCTGCACAACCCCGGCGACGCCATCGCCCGCGGCATCGGCATGGTGCACCAGCACTTCATGCTCGCCGACAACCTCACCGTGCTGGAGAACGTCGCCCTCGGCGCGGAGAAGCTGTACGGCATCGGCGGCAAGGCCCGCGCCAAGATCAAGGAGATCTCCGACGCGTACGGCCTGAACGTTCGCCCCGACGTGCTCGTCGAGGAGCTGGGCGTCGCCGACCGCCAGCGCGTGGAGATCCTCAAGGTCCTCTACCGCGGCGCCAAGACCCTCATCCTGGACGAGCCGACCGCCGTGCTCGTGCCCCAGGAGGTCGACGCGCTCTTCGACAACCTGCGCGAGCTCAAGGCCGAGGGCCTCACCGTCATCTTCATCTCCCACAAGCTGGGCGAGGTGCTCTCCGTCGCCGACGAGATCACCGTCATCCGGCGCGGCACGACGGTCGGCACGGTCGAGCCGCGCGGCACCACCCCCAAGCAGCTCGCCGAGCTGATGGTCGGCAGCGAGCTGCCCACCCCGGAGACCACCGAGTCCACCGTCACGGACGTCCCCATGCTGAAGGTCGACGGGCTGCACCTCGCGCAGACCGACCTCGAAGGCATCGAGCGGATCATCCTGGACCAGATCTCCCTCACCATCCACAAGGGCGAGGTCCTCGGCATCGCCGGTGTGGAGGGCAACGGCCAGTCCGAGCTGGTCGAGGCGATCATGGGCATGCGCCACCCGGACGCGGGCGTGATCACCCTCGACGGCACCGACATCTCCCACACCGCGACCCGCGACCGCCGCGAGGCCGGCATCGGCTACATCCCCGAGGACCGCCACCGCCACGGCCTGCTGCTGGAAGCACCGCTGTGGGAGAACCGCATCCTCGGCCACGTCACCGAGAAGCCCAACTCCAAGGGCGGACTGATCGACATCAAGGCCGCCCGCGCCGACACCGAGCGGATCGTCCAGGCGTACGACGTCCGCACCCCCGGTATCGACGTCACCGCGGCCTCGCTGTCCGGCGGCAACCAGCAGAAGCTGATCGTCGGCCGCGAGATGAGCCACAACCCCAAGCTGCTCATCGCCGCCCACCCCACCCGCGGTGTGGACGTCGGCGCCCAGGCCGCCATCTGGGACTACATCCGTGAGGCCCGCCGCGAGGGCCTGGCCGTGCTGCTGATCTCCGCGGACCTGGACGAGCTGATCGGGCTCTCCGACACCCTGCGGGTGATGTACCGCGGCCGCCTGGTCGCCGACGCCGACCCCGCCACGATCACCCCCGAAGAGCTGGGCTCCGCCATGACGGGTGCGGCCACCGGCCACCTGGAGCACACAGAGGACGACGAGCGATGAACAAGCTGACCTCACGGATCGACAAGGAGCGGCTGCTCCTCGGGATCGCCGCGCCGCTGCTGGCGGTCGTCGCCGCCCTCGTCGTCACCGCCCTGGTGATCCTCTCCACCGGCAAGAACCCGGGCGCCGCATTCAGCGACATGGTGACCTACGGCTTCGCCAGCGACAGCCAGGTCTACATCCTGAACAAGGCGACGACGTACTACCTCGCGGGTGTCTCGGTGGCCATCGGCTTCCGGATGAACCTGTTCAACATCGGTGTCGACGGCCAGTACCGGCTCGCCGCGTTCATCGCCGCCGTCCTCGGCGGCGCGCTGAGCGTGCCCGGCTGGATCGCCATCCCGCTGATCCTGATCTGCGCCATGGCGACCGGCGCCCTGTGGGCTGCCATCGCTGGCATCCTCAAGGTGACCCGGGGCGTCAGCGAGGTCATCGCGACCATCATGCTGAACTCGATCGCCACCGCGATCATCGCCTACCTGCTCCAGCCCGGAAGACTCGGCGAACTCCAGCAGGGCGGCACCCTGGTCTCCACCAAGCCGCTGCCTTCCTCCTCCTACTTCTTCACGATCAACACCGGCCCGGCCGGGCTCCTGGACGGCTTCATCGTCGTCGCCGTGGTCGTCGGTATCGCGTACTGGTTCGTGCTCGGCCGCACCCGCTTCGGCTTCGACCTGCGCACGGTCGGCCAGTCCGAGTCCGCGGCGTCAGCGAGCGGTGTGTCGGTGAAGAAGATGGTCGCCACCAGCATGATCATCTCGGGTGCGGTGGCCGGCCTGGTCGGCATGCCCACCCTGCTCAACGAGAGCCACCAGTACGACGCCAGTTTCCCTGCCGGGATCGGCTTCACCGGTATCGCCATCGCGCTGCTCGGCCGTAACAACCCGGTCGGCATCGCGCTCGGCGCCCTGCTCTGGGGCTTCCTGGAGCGCACCACCAACCACCTGGAGTTCCAGGGCTACGACAAGGAGATCCTCGGCGTCATCGAGGGCGTCATCGTCCTCTGCGTCGTGATCGCCTACGAGGTCGTACGCCGCTACGGCCTCAAGCGCCAGCAGCAGAAGGTCGGCGCGGAACTCGCCGCCCAGGCCGCCGCGACGAAGAAGCAGGAGGTGGCGTGATGACTGCCACGATGACCGACACGCCGCCGCCCGCGGCCCCCAAGGCGCCGGGTGCGCCGCAGCGCTCGGGCCGCTCCCTCGGCCAGATCCTCATGATCGTCGCCGGCGCCCTGCTGCTCGTCTCCGCCGTCCGCATGATCACCGGCTCCGACTCGCTCGACTCCGCCGGCCAGGTCAGCGCCGCCCTCGGCCTCGCCGTCCCGATCGGCCTCGCCGGCCTCGCCGGCCTGTGGTCCGAGCGGTCCGGCGTGGTCAACATCGGCCTCGAAGGCATGATGATCCTCGGCACCTTCGGCGCCGGCTGGATCGGCTGGCAGTCCAGCCCCTGGCTCGGCCTGCTGATGGGCATCGCCTTCGGTGTCCTCGGCGGCCTGGTGCACGCCGTCGTCACCGTCACCTTCGGCGTCGACCACATCGTCTCCGGTGTCGCGATCAACCTGCTCGCGCTCGGCGCCACCCAGTACCTCGCCAAGCTGTTCTTCAACACCGGCGCGGCCGCCAACGCGGGCGGCAACCCCAAGCAGTCCCCGCCGGTCGACTCGCTGCCGACCGTCACCGTGCCCGGCCTCTCCAGCGGCCTGCACTCGATCGAGAACCACCACTGGTTCCTGGTCTCCGACCTCGCCGGCATCATCGGCGGCCTGGTCACGAACCTGTCCGTGGTGACGATCCTCGCCGTGGTCCTGTTCGCCGGCACGTGGTGGCTGCTGTGGCGCACCCCGTTCGGACTGCGGCTGCGCTCCTGCGGTGAGAACCCGACCGCCGCCGAGTCCCTCGGCGTCAACGTCTACACCTACAAGTACGCGGCCGTCGCCGTCTCCGGCGGCCTCGCCGGCCTCGGCGGCGCCTTCCTCGCCCTGGTCACCTCGCACACCTACCTGGAGGGCCAGACCGGCGGCCGCGGCTACATCGGCCTCGCGGCGATGATCTTCGGCAACTGGCGGCCGGGCGGCCTGGCGATGGGCGCGGGCCTGTTCGGCTACTCCGACGCGCTCCAGCTGCGCAACGGCGGCGTGACCGTCCACGCGCTGCTGCTTCTGCTGGTCGTGCTGCTGGCGGCGCTGGCGGGGTGGAAGCTGTACAAGAAGGCGGTGCTGCAGGGCGCGATCAGCGCCGTCATGGCCGCGCTGGTCCTGGTCTGGTACCTGACCACCAACGAGGTCCCGAGCGACTTCGTCGGCGCGACCCCGTACGTCGTCACCCTGCTGGTGCTGTCCCTGTCGGCGCAGCGCCTGCGGATGCCGAAGGCGGACGGCATGCGCTACCGGAAGGGCCAGGGCAAGTGACGCAGCACGCGGCCGAGTTCAACTGGGAGGCGCTGCGCGTGGTGGCGCGTGAGGCGATGTCCCACGCCTACGCGCCCTACTCCGGCTTCCCGGTCGGCGTGGCGGCGCGGGTCGACGACGGCCGCACCGTCACCGGCTGCAACGTGGAGAACGCCTCCTACGGACTCGGCCTGTGCGCCGAGTGCGGTCTGGTCTCCGACCTCCAGCGCACGGGCGGCGGCCGCCTGACGCACTTCACCTGCGTCAACGGCACCGGCGGCCTGCTGGTGCCGTGCGGCCGCTGCCGCCAGCTGCTCTACGAGTTCGGCGGCTCGGACCTCCTCTTGGACACCCCGGAGGGCGTCCTGCCCCTCTCCGAGATGCTCCCCCAGGCCTTCGGCCCGGCCCATCTCACCAAGTAACGCCGTACGGCCCCCCTGCCCCGCTCGCAGGGGGGCCGTGCACTTCGCACTTCTTCGAAGGGAACGTCATGGCCATGGACGCCATCTCCGTGATCCGCACCAAGCGGGACCGTGGTGAGCTGACCGACCAGCAGATCGACTGGGTCATCGACGCGTACACGCGGGGCGAGGTCGCCGACGAGCAGATGTCGTCGCTCGCGATGGCCATCCTCCTCAACGGCATGAACCGCCGCGAGATCGCCCGCTGGACGGCGGCGATGATCGCGTCGGGCGAGCGCATGGACTTCTCGTCCCTATCCCGCCCGACGGCCGACAAGCACTCGACGGGCGGCGTCGGCGACAAGATCACGCTCCCGCTGGCACCCCTCGTGGCGGCCTGCGGCGCGGCCGTCCCGCAGCTCTCGGGCCGGGGCCTCGGCCACACCGGCGGCACGCTGGACAAGCTGGAGTCGATCCCGGGCTGGCGCGCGCTGCTGTCCAACGAGGAGATGCTGCACGTCCTGGACACGACGGGCGCGGTGATCTGCGCGGCGGGCGACGGCCTGGCCCCGGCCGACAAGAAGCTGTACGCGCTGCGGGACGTCACCGGCACGGTCGAGGCGATCCCCCTCATCGCCTCGTCGATCATGTCGAAGAAGATCGCGGAGGGCACGGGCAGCCTGGTCCTGGACGTGAAGGTCGGCACCGGCGCCTTCATGAAGACGATCGAGGACGCGCGCGAACTGGCGTCGACCATGGTCGGCCTCGGCACGGACCACGGCGTCAAGACGGTCGCCCTGCTGACGGACATGTCCACCCCCCTCGGTCTCACGGCGGGCAACGCCCTGGAGGTCCGCGAGTCGGTGGAGGTCCTCGCGGGCGGCGGTCCGGCGGACGTGGTGGAGCTGACGATCGCCCTGGCCCGCGAGATGCTGGCCGCGGCGGGCGTGCAGGACGCCGACCCGGCGAAGGCCCTCGCCGACGGCTCCGCGATGGACGTCTGGCGCCGCATGATCGCGGCCCAGGGCGGCGACCCGGACGCCGAGCTGCCCACGTCGAAGGAACAGCACGTGATCAAGGCCCCGTCGTCCGGTGTGCTGACCCGTCTCGACGCGTACGACATCGGCATCGCCGCCTGGCGCCTGGGTGCCGGCCGCGCCCGCAAGGAGGACCCGGTGCAGGCGGCGGCGGGCGTGGAGATGCACGCCAAGCCGGGCGACTCGGTCCAGGAGGGCCAGCCCCTGCTGACCCTGCACACCGACACCCCCGAGCGCTTCGAGTACGCGCTCCAGGCGGTGGAGGGGTCGTACGACATCGCCGCGCCGGGCACGGACTTCACCGCGTCGCCGGTGGTGGTGGAGCGCATTGCCTGAGCTGGGCGGAGCACCGCCGAGCGCGACGCGATGAGTTCCGGTCCTCCCGCCGGTCTACCGGTCGTGGAGGACAGGACACTCGCCGTGCTCGTGCTGCCCGGCCCCGTCAGGCGTGCGGACGTGGCCGGGCTGTGTGCCGCCGTGCGGACGCTGCTGGACGGCGGCGATGGCAGCGGTCGTGGCGGTCGTGGCGGGGAACCGGTCGTCGTCTGTGATGTGGGCGGGCTCGGGCCGCCGGGGCTGGCCGTCGTCGATCTGCTGGCGCGGCTGGAGCTGACCGCCCGCCGGGCCGGCGGGCGGATACGGCTGCGGGATCCCGACCCGGCGCTACTCGCCCTCCTCGACCTCGTCGGACTCCGCTTCCAGGTGGAGGGGCAGGCCGAAAAGGGGGAACCAGCGCTGGGCGTCGAGGAAGCAGTGGAAACCGGTGATCCGGCCGTCTGAGATCTCCAGGATCTGCACCGCCCAGGGGCTGAACCCGCCCTTCTCCTCGTCCGGCTTGTAGTGCGCGAACGCCGGCAGCCCGTTGGCCCGGAGCGGCAGCAGGCGGGAGCCGGCGCAGGACGCGCCCAGCGTGCTCATGAAGCCGGTGATGTCCGCCGTACCGCGCAGCCACAGGTCGAACGGCGGCATCGTCATGATGGCGTCCTCGTGCAGCAACGCCGTCAGCGCCGTCATGTCGTAGCCCTCGAAGGCCTTGACGTACCGCTCCAGGAGCTTTTGCTGCTCCTCGTCCAGGGGGTCGGACACGGCCCCCTCCGGGCTGCCCTCGGCCCGCTCGGCGAGCGTGGCGCGGGCCCGCTGGAGGGCGCTGTTGACCGAGGCGACCGTGGTGCCCAGCAGCTCGGCGACCTCGCTGGCCTTCCACGCCAGCACCTCGCGCAGGATCAGCACCGCCCGCTGCTTGGGCGGCAGTTGCTGCAGCGCCGCCATGAACGCGAGCCGGATGGACTCCTTCGCGACGGCCGCGTCCGCCGGGTCCTGAGTCTCCGGCAGCACCCGCCCGTCCGGCATCGGCTCCAGCCAGGTGTTCTCCGGGCGGGGGGAGAGCGCCGCCTGCGCGAGCGGGGTCGACTCCGTCAGGTCCATCGGTCTCGCCCTCTTGTTGCCCGCCGACAGCATGTCCAGGCACACGTTCGTCGCGATCCGGTACAGCCACGAGCGCACCGACGAGCGGCCCTCGAACTTCTCGTAGCTCCGCCAGGCCCGCACCAGGGTGTCCTGCACCGCGTCCTCGGCCTCGAAGGAGGAGCCGAGCATCCGATAGCAGTACCCCGTCAGCTCGGTCCGGTGCTTCTCCAGTACGACGTCGAGGTCCGCCGTCGCCGTGCCGTCACCCATCGTCCACCCACCCCTGTGGCCGTCCCTGTTCGCGCTTCCTTGCGCCCCAGCACTTCGGAAGCTACCGCAGCCCACTGACAACGGCCCCCGGAGTACGAAAAAGCCCAGCTCAGACCAATTGCTTCACGGACATGAGCAGATGCCGGTGACCGGCTGCCGCACCGGTGCCGCCGAGCAGCGCCCGCTGCCCGCTGCCCAGCAGCTCCAGCCGCAGCTCTGGGCCCTCGAAGGAGTTCAGCGCGTCGAGCAGATAGGCCGGGTTGAAGGCCACGGTGAACTCCTCGGCCCCGTGCAGTACGGCCGGCAGCCGCTGTGCCGCCACGTCGTCCCCGTACCCGGCCCGCACCAGCAGCGTGCCCTCGGCGGCCGAGAAGTCCAGCCGGACCGGGCTGTTCGCCTCGGCGACCACCGCGACCCGTCGTACGGCCTCCGTCAGCGCCGCGCAGTCCACCTCGGCGACCGCCGCGTCCGGCAGCGCGAACAGCGACCCGTACCCGGGCAGCCGCCCCTCCAGCCGCCGCAGTACCGTCCGGGTGCCCCCGCCCGCGAAGCCGACCACGCCCCCGCCGGCCTGCTGCGCCGGATCCAGGCCGATCCGCACGGTCCCGCACCGGGCCAGCGACCGCGCCACCTCCAGCAGCCGCCGCGCGGGCAACAGCACCTCCACCGCCTCACCAGCCGACCCGGCCGCCCCCGCCTCCCGGGCCGCCCCGGCTTCCCGGCCCGCTCCGGCCTCTCCGGTCGGCCGCACCTCCCGGGCCGCCCCCGCCTCCCGGGCCGCCCCGGCTTCCCGGCCCGCTCCGGCCTCTCCGGCGGGCCGCGCTTCCCCGGTCGGCCCTGCCTCCCCGGCCGACCCCTCCTCGCCGGTGGGCCGCGCTTCCCTGGCTACTCCCACCTCCCGGGCCGCTGCCGCCTCTCCGGCGGGCCGCGCTTCCCCGGCCGTCCCCGCCTCGCCGGCCGCCCCCGCCTCCGGCTTCCACTCCAGCCGCCGTACCGCGTAGCGGTAGCGGTCGGAGGCCGACAGCGTCATCTCCTCGCCGTCGAACCGTAGTTGGATCCCGGTGAGCACCGGCAGCGTGTCGTCGCGGCCCGCCGCCACCGCCACCTGCCCGACGGCCGTCGCGAACGCCTCCGCGTCCACCCCGCCGTACGCCGGTGGCGCCGGGGGGAGCGCCGGATACTCCTCGTACGACAGCGTCGACAGCCCGAACCGGGTGCCGCCCGCCTCCAGACCGAACCGGGTCCCCTCCAGCGCGCAGCTCACCGGGCCCTCGGGCACCACCCGGCAGATGTCCAGGAGTCTGCGCCCGAGCACCAGGACCCGGCCCTCCGCCGTCACCTCGGCGGAGGTCTCCACGCGCACCATGGTCTCGAAGTCGAAGCCGGACACCGTCAGCCGACCCGCCTCCGCGGTCAGCAGCAATCCGCCCAGCACCGGCACCGGCGTCCGGGCGGGCAGCGCTCGCGCCGTCCTCCCCACCGCCTCCGCCAGCTCCCCGCGCGCGATCCGGAACTCCATACGACAAACCCCCGCTCGATGGACCAGTTGTGCCATGGACGCTATCCGCGCCCACTGACAACGGCCCCTGAGCAGGGGGTTCGCCGAAAGTGCAGAAGCTAGTGCGCCGCGACCGGCTGCCGGCGGGCCGCCACCCGGGCCGCCCGGGTGCCGGCGACGGTGATCGTGACGACACCGATGACCGCAAGCAGGCCCACTCCGACCGTGCCGCCCCAGCCGTCCGCGTGGAAGGCCGTCGCGCCGACCGTGCTGCCGACGCTGGAGCCGATGTAGTACATCGACTGGTAGAGCGCGGCGGCCTGGGCACGCCCGTGCGTGGCCGTCTTGCTGACCGCCGAGGACGCCACCGCGTGACCCGCGAAGAAGCCCGCCGTGATCAACACCAGACCCAGCAGGACCAGCGGGAGCGAGGGCGCCAGGGAGAGCAGCAGGCCCGCCGCCGTCGTACCGCCCGCCAGGTACAGCGCGCCCCGGCGGCCGAGGCGGCCCACCAGCCGGCCGGCCGTGGAGGCGGACACCGTGCCCACCAGGTAGACCAGGAAGATCGAGCCGATGATGCCCTGCGGCAGCCCGAACGGCGCCTCCGTCAGGCGGTAGCCGATCACCGTGTACACACCGCCGAACACCGTCATGAACAGCGCGCCGATCGCGTACAGCCGGCGCAGCAGCGGGTTGGCGAGGTGGTCGCGGACCGTGTCGAGCAGGACGCGGGGCCGCAGCGAGCCCGCCGTGAAGTGCCGGGGAGTCGGCAGCAGCAGCCGGAAGGCCACCGCGCACGCCACGGCGATCGCGCCGATCACACCGACCGAGACCCGCCAGCCCCACTCCTGGGCCACCCAGCCGGTGATCACCCGGCCGCTCATACCGCCGACGCTGTTGCCCGCGACGAACAGGCCGATCGCCGTGACCAGCGCCTTCGGCCGGACCTCCTCGGCCAGATAGGCCGTCGCCGAAGCGGGCAGACCGGCCAGCGCCGCGCCCTGGACGGCCCGCAGCACCACCAGCACGCCGAGCGACGGCGCGAACGGCACCAGCATGCCGACGGTGACCGCGACGGCCAGCGAGGCCGTCATCACCGTACGGCGGCCGAAGCGCTCCGACAGGGCGCTCATCGGCAGCACGAACAGCGCCAGTCCGCCGGTCGCGGCCGCCACGGTCCAGCTCGCCTCGCTCGCCGCGACCCCGAACTCCCCGGAGATCAGCGGCAGCAGGGCCTGCGTGGAGTACAGGAGCGCGAAGGTGGCGACGCCGGCGAGGAAGAGGGCGAGGCTCATCCGGCGGTAGCCGGGCCCGCCCGGAGTCATCCGGGAGTCGGCAGCGGAGTCAGCGGTGTTGGCGACGAGGACGGGCGAGGTGGCGCCCACGGTGGTGGACGCCCCGGTACTGGCGGGAGACATGCCTAGACCGTATGGTCGGGCTTCTCATCCGTCCAATGCATGGAATGGCGATAATCGTTCCCATGGTGCATCAGCAAAGCTCACGGACTCGCCTGTCATCGAACAGTGACACAGAAGACATGGCTGAGATGTCGAAGGTGCTCGCGCCCCGCCTCGCCTACTTCGCCGGCGTGGCCCGCACCGAGCACGTGACCAGGGCCGCCCACGAGATGAACGTTCCCCAGTCCACCCTCTCCCGCGCGATGGTCCGCCTGGAGCAGGACCTGGGCGTCGACCTCTTCGCCCGCCACGGCCGCACGGTCTCCCTCACCCCCGCCGGCCGCACCTTCCTCGCCTCCGTCGAACGCGCCCTCGCCGAGGTCGAGCGGGCCGCCGAGGAGGTCCGCGCCGACGCCGACCCGGCCACCGGCAAGGTCGCCTTCGGCTTCCTGCACACCATGGGCGCCGAGACCGTACCCGGCCTCCTGCACGCCTTTCGCGCCGACCATCCGCGCATCCGCTTCAGCCTCGTCCAGAACTACGGCGAGGCCATGCTGGAGGGCCTGCGCGCGGGCGAGCTGGACCTGTGTCTGACCTCGCCGGTCCCGGACGCCCCCGACCTGGTCGCCCGCCGCCTGGACGAACAGAAGCTCCGCCTGGTCGTCCCCGCCGACCACCCCCTGGCCGGCCGCAGACGCATCCGCCTGGCCGAGGCCGCCGAGGAAACCTTCGTCACCCTGGAACCCGGCTACGGCCTGCGCCGCATCACCGACGCCCTGTGCCGGGAGGCGGGCTTCCGCCCCAGGGTCGCCTTCGAGGGCGAGGAAGCGGAGACCCTGAGGGGTCTGGTGGCGGCGGGACTGGGGGTGGCCCTTCTCCCGCCGCCCACCGTCCCCAGGCCGGGCGTCGTGGAACTGACGGTCACGGCCCCGAAGGCGGCCAGGGAGATCGGGGTGGCCTGGCTGGCGGACCGCCCGGACACCCCACCGGTCGCCGCGTTCAAGAAGTTCCTGCTGTCGAGGAGGGGCAACTTGCTGCCGACCTGAGGGCCGCCAACCAGGGGCGCGGGGCTGTGTCTCATATGCGGTTCCGCCGCGTGGGGAGTAATTGTCAATTTCTGTGGATCAGTTGAAGCCGATCATGTCGCGAGGGCGGTGGAGCCTTCGATGAGATTGAAGGTTGGCCGAGGGCCTGCCTCCGCTCACGAGCGCATAACGCAGAACTCGTTGCCATCGGGGTCCTGCATCGTGATCCAGTCCTCACGCTCGGCCTGAACCGTTGCCCCGAGTGCGCATAGCCGCTTGACCTCTGCGGCTGCATCGGTCGTGCTCAGGTCGAGATGGATCCGGTTCTTGGCCCGCTTGTTCTCTGGCACCAGCTGAAAGAAGATGCGGGGCAACCTGCCGTCCGTGCCAACGAGCAGGACAGTGGGGTCGTCCTCCGGGTCGTTGATACCCACGGAACGCAGCCGGGTCAGCTCCTCCTCGTCGTACGGCGCGATTTCGTAGTCGTCCAGGGCCTGGGCCCAGAATCGGGCGGATGACGCCGGATGAGGGCTGTCGAAGACGATGTCCTTGATGGATGCCACAGGACTCCTTTCAGGAACGGATGACGCCAGCGAGATGATTCGAGCGTCCCTGGTGATTAACTGGCAGGAAATTTAGATCAGTTGATGTGGTTCAGGCGCGTTGAGCTCGGGTCGTTCGACGAGCTGGCCGCGTTCGAAACGGGCTCTGGCGCGGACGAGGGCGACGAGATGGGGTGCGTTCACGGCCCGCCACTGCTGCTGGGCGGACTCGACGAGCTTGAAGACCACCGCGAGGGCGGCGGTGCGGGAGCCGGCCCCGCGGGTGACCTCGGTCCGCAGGCGGACGGTGGCGAAGGTGGACTCGATGGGGTTCGTGGTTCGCAGGTGGATCCAGTGCTCGGCGGGGAAATCGAAGAAAGCTGGTTGTTGTGGGTCATGACGTTGTTGACGCCTGCGAGGGCGTAGCCCGCAGGGAGTTGTACCGATCGGCTTGGGCCAGAAGCTGTGTCAGAAGCGGTGATCTGTGACGTTCTGTAACGCCGACCGGGACCCGCCGCTGGGGAACTGGGAGCGAGGTGCTGTCACGCAATCGGTGTCGGTCATGCGGTTGTGATCAGACGCCACAGGGACGTGGTCTCGGCACTCCGTGCGGGGTGGAGCGGGTCGGTGGTGTCCTTGGTTGTGTGGTGCTTCGCGTGCACGGACTGGTGGCAGGTGCGGCGGTCGATTGCAGTCCCGGCGCTGAGCACCAGGTGGGCGGCTTTGGGGTTGGGGCAGTCCAGCGGCAGGCCGAGTTCCGTCAATTCGGAGAGCTGATCTTCAAGCGTGCGTCACGGCCGCGAGCATAAGCCTGGGTCTTGTGGTGATCTTTCCCAATTGGCTGCCCCGGCCTATCCTCCTGCTTGCAGGGACGTGGGGGAGGAGGGCACATGGCGACGCGTGGGCCGGCCGGGGTGAGCGAATTGGTGGAGGAACTGCCGCAGGTGCACGCAATGGCCGAAGCCGAGGACTTCGGCGCTTACGTCACCGGGCACAAGATGCCGCCCAAGAACGCGCCTTGGTGGGTGGGGCTGCCGTTGCTCCTTGTGCCCATGTTCGGTGGGTTCGCGCTCGTCCTGCGCGAGCCCGCGCCCGGGAGCGGGGCCGGCGGGCGGGTGGTAGGTGCCGTGCTGCTGCTCGTCGCCGTGGCACTCGGAACCGCCCTGTTCTTCCAGGAGAAACGACACAGACGGGACAAGGCCAACGCTCCCACCGTCTACGGATACGAGCGGGGCATGGTCATCGTGTCAACACAGGGCTGCGACGCCCGCCCCTGGCACGCCGTACTCCCCTTCGAGTACGAGATGACCCGCTCCGTCGGCAGTTCAGGACGTGACGTCTCCATTCCCCTGCTCGAACTGCGCACCCTTGGTGGCGAGAAACTCCTTACCTTCAATGGGCGTGGAGGCCATATCGACCGCTTTGCCGATCTGATCGCCGCATACGAAGTCCCGCGTGCCCGTGCGCGCCTGGAGCGGGGCGAGTCGGTGACCTACGGCAAGTTCACCCTCAGCGCGGACTCGGTCACCGTGGACGGCCGGAGATGCTCATGGGAGGACGCGCGGTCGATGGCGGTAGCCCGCGAGACACCTCACCTACGCGCCCTTCACGTTCTCATCGAGGAGCGGGTCATGCACAGCCATACCCCGTCGTAGTGGAGCTGTTGGGGCGGTTATGACGGAGTGCCGAAGGGCCTGCCCAGTTGCTCTGGGGCCGGCCCTTCGGCCTGCCACTGTTGGGTCAGCCAGGTGACCGTGGCCGGAGAGGGCCCAGCCGCACTGCCGTGGAACTGCTCCAGGGCGGGCACGAAGCCTCCGGAAGAAAGGCCGTGCAGGTAGAGCAACGGCAGCACCTCACTGATCTTCGGGGCTTGCGGCACCACGGCGGCAAGATCGCCGAGGAGAACCGCTTGCGCTCGCCCGTCGCCTCGTTAACGCGCTTGTCGTTCATCCGCGGCGCCCTCACCTCGACCGCACCGGCCGCCGTGGTCACCGTGCGCCGCTGGTGGTAGCCAGTGCGCACGACCATGCGATGGCCCTTCTCGTCGCACTGATCGGTCAACTCCGCTATACAGGCGTTGATTTCGGCCTCCAGCGCGACGGCCGGCATCCTTCGCGCGCCGCCACGGACCATCTCGTCGATCAGGGACGAGCCGTCGGCGTTCACTACGCTGAGCACGGGCGTGCCTTCCCGACCCCCGCGGCTGCGCGATCAACCACCAACCCCCCGCACCCCGAAGACCACATGGTGTCCCGAGCTCTACCGTCTCAACGACCGACCGAACCCCACAGCCAACGGCATCCGAAGACCAATCGGCGGCGGAGCAGCCAGCGCATCCTCGACAGGCCGCGACACGTGATACCCGAACAACGCCCCGAGCATGAAGTCGACGGCCAGGCACCCCACCTCGTCCCGGTGCCCGCTCAACCCGTGTCCATCGGAATGCACTTCGAACCGGCACACCTCCCGGTTGACCTTCTTCGCCCGCGCGGCGAACCGGAACGACAGCTCAGGATCGGTCCGTTGGTCATTCGTGCCGTGCACGATCAGCACCCGCCGCCCCACCAGCTGCTTCACCGGCTCCGCGGGAGCGGCCACATCCTCCTCGGGCAGCCAAGGCGCAAGCGCCATAACGGAGTTGACCGCCTCATGCCCACCCGCCCGCAGCGCCGCCCGCCCGCCCATGTCCACCCCGACCAGGCACACGGGCACGTCCCCGTACCGTCGTACGACCTCGTCGGCGGCCCACTCGGCGTCCACCGCGAGCTGCGCCTCGCTCCCGTTCCACCCCCGGTATCGGTAGTGGACCGTGTGCACCGCCAGCCCCTCGGCCCGGCCCGCGCGCGCGAACCGTCGGCCCAGCGAGCGCAGCGCCACCGTCGCCCGTACGGGGGACGGCCGGCGGGCGGACACCTCCTCCCCGCCGGGGAGCAGCAGCACCGCTCCGCTCACCGCCGTCGGCTCCGGGCCGACTGCCTTTCCCAGCCTGGCGGTTCGGACCGGCGTCGCTTGCTGTCCCATCAGATTCCTTTCCAGGGGACCACCTGCTTCAGCCGGTGGGGGAATCGAATCCGTAGCTGTGCTGCAGAGCTGCGCAGCGCCCGGTCCATGATGTGAGCCACCGTCAGAAGTGGCAGCATTTTGGTTGTGTCTAGAGGGGATCGCCGGGAGTCGCTGAACCTTCGCGTCCCCCCGGATCTGAAGCGGCAGGTCGAGGAGTACGCCCACCGGGCGGGCATCTCGCTCAACGCCGCCGCATGCGTTCTCCTCGCCGATGCCCTGCGCCTTGAGCGGAGGCGCCAGGGATGATTCGCTCCTACACGTTCCTCCTGCGTCCCACTGCCAGGCAGGAAGCCGCGCTGCGGGCGATGCTGGCCGATCACTGCTCCCTGTGCAACGGCGCACTCCAAGAGCGGCGGGATGCCTACCAGCGCGGCTCGAAGACCAGTGTCAGGTACAGGGACCAGTCGGCGCAGCTCAAGGAGATCCGCACCTTCGACCCCGAGCGTCAGGGCCGTTGGTCCCTCTCCTCGCAGCAGGCCACGCTTCGCCGTCTGGACAAGGCGTTCCAGGCGTTCTTCCGCCGGATCAAGGCCGGTGAGAAGCCCGGATACCCGCGCTTCAAGGGTGTCGGCCGCTTCGACACCGTGGTCTTCCCCAGGGACGGGGACGGGTGCCGCTGGGACTCCACCCAGTACGACCGCCGCACCCGCGTCCGACTGCAAGGCGTCGGGCACGTCCGCGTGCACCAGCACCGGCTGGTGAAGGGCTGTGTGAAGACGATCAGTGTCAAGCGGGAAGGCCGCCGCTGGTATGTGGTCCTCTCGTGTGACGAGGTGCCCGCCGAACTCCTGGCCCAGACTGGTGAGGTCGTCGGCGTCGACATGGGCGTCACGTACTTCCTGACCACCTCGAACGGCGAGCACATCGCCAACCCTCGCTTCCTCGAAGTGGCGGCCGGGGAACTGGCCGAAGCCCAGCGGCACCTGGCGACGTTTCCCAAGCGCACCAAGCGGCGCGCGAAGGCGCACCGCGCCGTCGCGCGGAAGGTCGCCAAGATCCACGCGAAGATCCGGCGTCAGCGTCTGGACCATGCGCACAAGACCGCCCTTACCCTCGTGGGCGACTACGACGCGATCGCTCACGAACGGCTGAACACGGCGGGCATGACCCACGCTCCCAAGCCGAAGCCCGACCCTGACCGGCCCGGCGTGTTCCTCCCGAACCAGCGGGCTGTGAAGGCCGGGTTGAACCGATCGATCCTCGACGCGGGTTGGGGGGTGTTCCTCACGATCCTCACCAACAAGGCTGAAAGCGCCGGTCGGACCGTCGTTGCGGTGGACCCTCGCAACACCTCCCGCACCTGCCCGTCCTGCGGGTGCGTCGCGAAGGAGAACCGCGTCACTCAAGCGAAGTTCCAGTGCACGGCGTGCGGGTTCGCGGCCGACGCGGATCACGTCGGCGCGCTGAACGTCCTCAACAGGGCCGGGCTGGTCCTCTGTGTCGCTGCTCAGCCGACGACGCAGGAAGCTCGCGCGGTTACGCGTGGGTGGGGTCACGACAGAACAGTGTCAGAAGGGGCGGTGTACGAAACCCGTACGTGCGGTCACCGTTGCGTATCGACGGAAAAGTGCCCTCCGGTACGGCGCGCTCTACGCGCGTAGGAGTTAGAGTGCGGAAATGACGAGCCAGACTGCACCGACTGGAGCCGTCCCGACGCCGGACCAGATCCGCCGGGCGCCCAAGGTTCTGCTGCACGATCATCTCGACGGCGGGCTCCGTCCCGGAACCGTCGTCGAACTCGCCGAGGAGACCGGGTACCCGGGCCTCCCCGAGACCGACCCCGACAAACTGGGCATCTGGTTCCAGGAAGCCGCCGACTCCGGCTCGCTGGAACGGTACCTGGAGACCTTCAAGCACACCG
The DNA here is from genome assembly GCF_027625935.1 of Streptomyces camelliae. Lineage (NCBI taxonomy): Bacteria > Bacillati > Actinomycetota > Actinomycetes > Kitasatosporales > Streptomycetaceae > Streptomyces > Streptomyces camelliae. Next base: position 3,542,509 of record NZ_CP115300.1, on the reverse strand, counting down.
TCGGCGTGCTGCAGACCCGGGACGCGCTGATCCGGGTCGCGCGGGAGTGCGCCGAGGACCTCGCCGAGGACGGCGTCGTCTACGCCGAGGTGCGGTACGCGCCCGAGCAGCACCTGGAGCGGGGGCTCACCCTGGAGCAGGTGGTCGAGGCCGTCAACGAGGGGTTCCGGCAGGGGGAGCGGCTGGCCCGGGAGAACGGCCACCGGATCCGGGTCGGCGCCCTGCTGACCGCCATGCGGCACGCGGCCCGCTCCCTGGAGATCGCCGAACTCGCCAACCGCTACCGGGACTCCGGCGTGGTCGGCTTCGACATCGCCGGCGCGGAGGCGGGCTATCCGCCCACCCGGCACCTGGACGCCTTCGAGTACCTCAAGCGCGAGAACAACCACTTCACCATCCACGCCGGCGAGGCCTTCGGGCTGCCGTCCATCTGGCAGGCACTGCAGTGGTGCGGCGCCGACCGGCTCGGGCACGGTGTGCGGATCATCGACGACATCGAGGTCCGCGAGGACGGCTCGGTGCGGCTCGGCCGGCTGGCGTCGTACGTCCGCGACAAGCGGATCCCGCTGGAACTGTGCCCCAGTTCCAACCTCCAGACCGGGGCCGCGACCTCGTACGCCGAGCACCCGATCGGGCTGCTGCGCCGGCTGCACTTCCGGGCCACGGTGAACACCGACAACCGGCTGATGTCCCACACGAGCATGAGCCGGGAATTCGAGCGCCTTGTCGAGGCGTTCGGTTACACACTCGACGACCTCCAGTGGTTCTCCGTCAATGCGATGAAATCAGCGTTCATTCCTTTCGATGAACGACTCGCCATGATCAATGACGTCATCAAACCGGGATACGCGGAACTGAAATCCGAATGGCTGTTCCAGCAGACGGCCTCCACCAGCGGTTCTGCTGATTCGGAGGGCTGACCGAGCCCTTCGTCCCGGAACGGAATGCGGACACGCTTTCACAAGGCGTCCGCATTTCGGTGTTTGCGGCGGGTGGTCCGGCGTGTTTACGGTCGTGGACCGCTCAGATCATTTGTGATCTCCGTCTCCGCATTCAAGGACGCATTCACCATGAAGCAGTCTGCCGCCAAGACCCTCGGTGTCGCCGCCCTCGGCGCCGCCTTCGCCGCCACCGGTGCGGGCGCGGCCAACGCGGCCACGGCCCTCCCCGACACCGGCCAGGCCACGCAGGCCCTGAGCTCCGTCAGCCAGACGCTGCCGGGCGCCACCGAGGCGCTGACCCAGGGGCAGGGTGCCCTGGGTACCGCGACCGCCGCCGCCACGCCGGCCGTCCAGAGTGCGCTCGCCAAGGGCCCGACCGCGCCGGTCGCCGGGCTCCTCGGCGGACTGCCGACGGGCAACACGGGCCTGCCCACGCACGGTCTGCCGGTGAACGGGATCCCGCTCGGCTGACCCGGCGGCCCCTGGCCGTACGACACCGCTGGGGCGCCCCGGATCCGGTCCGGGGCGCCCCAGCGGCGTTCGCGTGCGCCGCTCCGGCCTCACCAGGCGGTGCGCGACTCCTCGGACGGCATCAGGATCCACAGCGCTATGTAGAGCAGGAACTGCGGGCCCGGCAGCAGGCAGGACAGCAGGAAGATCACCCGCATCGTCGTCGCCGAGGTGCCGAAGCGCCGGGCCAGTCCGGCGCACACGCCGCCGATCATGCGGCCGTGGGTGGGGCGGGCGAGAGCGGACATGGCGACTCCTCCGTGGTGGTCGATGCACTGTCTTCAGCGTCTTCAGCTGCTTTCAGCTGTCTTCGACGATACGGAGACGAAGCGGGCGAAGCGTCGCTCTACGGGGCGATCCCGACCCTGGGAATCGTCGGGGTACGACCCTGAGCCGGCTCCTCCCGGACGGTCACGAAGCGTTCGGCCCACGTGTCACCGTCCTCGCCTGCGTCGCCCACGTCGCCCGCGTCCCTCCGCCGCAGCCAGGCGCGTCCCGCCGGTACGACGGCCAGATGGGCCAGGACGACACCCGCGGTGTTCAGCAGCAGCGAGTCGACGTCCACGACCCTGCCGGGCACGCCGGTCTGGAGCAGCGCGATGCCGAGGGAGATCAGGGCGCCCGCCACGGCCGTACGGATCAGGGAGGCGAGCGGGGAGACGGCGAGCCTGCCGTGCACCGCCGGCAGCAGCACGCCCAGCGGGGCGAGCAGCGCCAGACCCTCACCGATGCGCCGGGCGGCCTCCCGCGCACCGAGTGCCAGGTCGGCGCGGATGCCGGCCAGGGGGTGCAGGTTGGGGGGTGTCACCCAGGGGACGTCCAGGGGACGCAGCGTCAGCCAGGCGACCAGGGCGAGGTGGGCGACGAGGAGGACACCGCCGGTCACCCGGATACGGATCGTGGCACTGCCGCCGAAGCGTTGACGCTGCACGACCCCCTAGACGCAGCGCCGGGTACGAACGGTTCCGGTGCGGCACGACTGCCCGCGGCCGGGCCGGCCCGACCACCTGCGGCCGCCCCCTCACCGCAAGAAGAACCAGGGCCAGAACCTGACGAAGCACTACTAGGACTTCCCCAGCACCTCGCTCGACGGCGGCTCCGCCGATCCCGGGCGGTTGCGGACGTCGTCCGTGCAGGCGTAGCGGCGGGGGGTGTCCGGGGCCGGGCCGGCCAGGATGACCGAGCCGTCGCCCTCCGTCGCCGCCGAGTCGGAGAGGGTGCAGACCAGCTGGGCCAGGGCGTAGGACGTGAGGCGGGACGGGGGCGTGTTCAGGCGGAGGGTGTCCTCGGGGTCCTTCGGGGCGGGGCCGGAGACGTTCAGGCCGCCCGGGACGTACGTCGTGTAGCCCGCGGAGCGTTCGGCTGCGGACGGCGACGCGGCGAGCTGGTCCAGCAGGCCCTGGGCCACGATCACCCGGCGCCGGGCGTCCGGGGTGCCGTCGGGGACGCGCACCGTCCGGTCGACCGTCACCAGGGACGCCCCGCAGAGCAGGAAGACCTGCACGGGCACGCCCTGCGAGGACTGCGTTGCCACGTCCGGGCCGGCCAGCGAGCACGGCACCCGGGACGGCGCCGCCCCGAAGTCGGTCGGCACCTGAGTGGCCCGGATGCCGCAGCCGGATAGCAGCAGACCCAGGAGGGGCAGCGCCAGCAGGCGTCGTACGGTCATGACCCCTCCTTTCCTGATCCTGAACTGCCTGTGTCGTTCGTGTCGTTCGGGTTGTTCCTGTCGGCCCTGGTGTCCTTCTCGCCCCCGTCCGCCTCCTCCGTCAGCCGCGAGGCGTCCCGCGGTAGCCACAGGGTGAACACCGCGCCGCCGCCGGGCGAGTTGGCGGCCGTGATCTCGCCGCCGTGGATGTGGGCGTTCTCCATGGCGATGGACAGGCCCAGGCCGCTGCCCTCGGAGCGCGGCCGGGAGGCGCTCGCCTTGTAGAAGCGGTCGAAGACGTGGGGCAGGACCTCCTCGGGGATGCCCGGCCCGTGGTCGCGCACCGCGATGACCACCTCGTCGTCCGCCGCCCTGACCGACACCCGCACCGGCGACCCGCCGTGCTTGAGCGCGTTGCCGATCAGGTTGGCGAGGATCACGTCCAGCCGGCGCGGGTCGAGGAGGGCGTGGATGCCGCGCTCGGCGTCCAGTTCGACGGCGTCGAGCCAGGCGCGGGCGTCGATGCAGGCGGTGATCTGGTCGGCGACGTCCACGTCGTCCAGGACCAGCCGCGCGGTGCCCGCGTCGAAGCGGGTGACCTCCATCAGGTTCTCGACCAGGTCGTTCAGCCGCCGTGTCTCGCTGACCACCAGCCGCACCGCAGGCTCGATCATCGGGTCGATGCTGCCCGACTCCGCCTCCAGCTCCTCCTCCAGCACCTCCGTGACAGCGGTGATGGCGGTCAGCGGCGTCCGCAGCTCATGGCTCATGTCGGCGACGAAGCGGCGCGAGGCCTCGTCCCGGGCGGCCATCTCCGCGACCCGCTGCTCCAGCGCCTCGGCCGCGTTGTTGAACGTCCGGGAGAGATCGGCCAGTTCGTCCGTGCCCGACACCCGCAGCCGGGTGTCCAGCTTGCCCTCGCCCAGCCGCGCCGCGGCGACCCCGAGCCGGTGCACCGGCTTCAGCACGGTCGTGGCGGCGGCCTGCGCGAGCAGCGCGGCGCCGATCAGCGCGAGCCCCGTGGCGATGCCCAGCGACCAGGCCAGCGAGTTCAGATCCTTGGCCTCCGGCTCCAGAGACTTCGCCATGTAGCCGGTCGGACCGCCGCCGATCACCCGCGTACCGGCCACCAGATACGGCGTGCCGTGGCTCACGACCCGCTGCCAGTACAGGTGGTACGGCTCCTTGTTGGCGTCGGTCACCTTCTGCTGCTTGTTCACGGCAGCGCGCAGCGACTTCGGCACGTCCTCCAGCGAGAAGCCGTTGATACCGCCCGAGTTGCCGTACACCGTCTTGCCGCCGGCGTCCTGGCCGACCAGCAGCACGCTGAAGCTCTGGCTGCTGGTCGCCATCTGCCCGGCGGTGCGCTGGAGCTGGTCCTGGGTGGGGTGCGAGGGCAGCGCGCCCGCGCGGTTCTGCATCTCCTGGCGGAAGTCGCGCAGCACCGCGTCCTGGGCGCGGGTGAGCACCGCCTCCCGGTTCAGCCAGTAGGCGATGCCGGACGCCGACACGGCGGCGGTCAGGGCCACCAGCCCGAAGACGACGACCAGCCGCAGCCGCAGACTGGTGAACCTCAGCCGGGCCAGACTCCTCCCGCGCCCCGCGGCCCAGCCGCGCAGCCCCCTGTGCGTGTCGGTCACTGAGGCGTGTCCAGGCGGTAGCCGACACCACGGACGGTACGGATCAGCGTCGGGGACGACGGCACGTCCTCGACCTTGGCGCGCAGCCGCTGCACACACGCGTCCACGAGCCGTGAGTCACCCAGATAGTCGTGCTCCCACACCAGCCGCAGCAACTGCTGCCGGGACAGCGCCTGACCGGGCCGCCGGCTCAGCTCCAGCAGCAGCCTGAGCTCGGTCGGGGTCAGCTGGAGGTCCTCGCCGTTCTTCGTCACGGTCATCGCCGAACGGTCGATGACGAGGTTGCCGAAGGTCGCCGAGTCGCTGGACTCACGCTCCCCGCGCCGCAGCACGGCGCGGATCCGGGCGTCGAGCACGCGGCCCTGCACGGGCTTGACGACGTAGTCGTCGGCCCCGGACTCCAGCCCGACCACCACATCGATGTCATCGCTGCGCGCGGTGAGCAGGATGATCGGCAGCTGGTCGGTGCGCCGGATCCGGCGGCACACCTCGAAGCCGTCGATGCCGGGCAGCATCACGTCCAGCACGATCAGGTCCGGCCGCTGCTCGCGCAGCAGCTTCAGACCGTCCTCACCGCTGGCAGCGGTGGCCACCCGGTGGCCCTGGCGGGTCAGGGAGAGCTCCAGGGCCGTGCGGATGGCGTCGTCGTCCTCGATCAGCAACAGGGAAGGCACGGGCTCATTCTGGCCCATGGACCCGCCGTCCTCCCACCTGCCCGCACCAGCCCTTCCCTACCGCCACCACATGTGCACGTCCTGTGAGCGCGCTGAGCCGGACCCCTGTGACAGGTCTGTGACAGTCGGCGGACACGGCGATGAAGTGACCCCGGCAGAGTTTTCGTCACGGGCCGGACGGTCAGCCGGAACCGGCCCGGCAAGACCGAACCACCGGAAGTCCACGACGGGGAGCGCGAGATGAACACGCTGCACAGCATCAGCACCAGCGCAGTGGTCACGCGTCTGCACGACGTGCACATGCACCGGTCCGGTTCCGAGAAGTCCGGTGCCGTGAGCGGGCGGGGGTGCGCTCGCGGTACCGGGCGTCAGCACCCGGCGTACATGTCGGTGGTCGACGCACATACGCCGGACGGCGTCACGGGGCCCGCGGCGGCAGCCGCCGTGGGCGCTGTCGGGGGAGCTGCGTACGGGGAGGACTCGGGGGAGCGGCGTCGCTCGCTGACGGAGGCGGAGTTCACCGCCTACGTCCAGGAGCGCCGCGCCTCCCTGTACGCCACCGCCTACCACCTGACCGGCGACCGCTTCGAGGCCGAGGACCTGCTGCAGAGCGCGCTGTTCTCGACGTACAAGGCGTGGGACAGGATCAGCGACAAGGCGGCCGTCGGCGGCTACCTGCGCCGCACCATGACCAACCTGCACATCAGCGCCTGGCGGCGCCGCAAGCTCAACGAGTACCCGACCGAGGAACTGCCGGAGACGCCCTCCGACACGGACGCGATGCGCGGCACCGAACTGCGCGCGGTCCTGTGGCAGGCGCTGGCCCGGCTCCCCGAACTCCAGCGCACCATGCTGGTCCTGCGCTACTACGAGGGCCGCACGGACCCGGAGATCGCGGAGATCCTCGACATCAGCGTCGGCACGGTCAAGTCCAGCATCTGGCGCTCGCTGCGCCGGCTGCGCGAGGACGAGGTCCTCAGCTTCGGCCGTGACGAGGAGAACGCCTTCGGCGAGCTCGTCGCCTGAGGGCAGGGGTCACCGGGGGGTGGCCCGAGGGGGGACACGGGGGAAGACGGGGGAGAACGGGGCCGCTGGGGGGCGGCCCACGGGGGAAACGGGGAGGGACACGGGGGAGCACCAAGAGCGGGGCTGGAGGGCCGGGGGGCCTGTCCAGTCCCGCTTTTGCGTGTGTACGACGCCTGCGGTGCTCAGGCCGGGGTCTGCTGCCGCGCCTGCCCCGTCGCCGCTGTCGCGAGCCGGCCCAGTGCCTCGTCGCGATCGCACGCATGCGCACCCAGCGCGACCTGGCGGGCGACGATCGACCGCTCCGCCCGCATCAGCCGCCAGCCGCGGCGCAGCAGGAACGGCACCGACTTGCGGCCCTCCTTCAGGTCCCGCGTGAAGCGGCGCCGGAAGGTGGTGAGCGGGCCACGGCTCAGGCACAGCGCGTCCGCGAGCAGGCCCCGTTCGCGGACGCGCTCGACGATCTCCGCCGCGAAGATGCCCTCGGCGATGAACAGCGGGGTACGGCCGATGTCGAGCGTGTCCTCGCCGGTACGGGCGCTCAGCGCGATGTCGTACACCGGCACCGGCGTCGAGCCCGTGGCGCACAGCCGGGCTATGGCCTCGATCGCGACGTCCGCGTCCCACGACTCCGGATGGTCCCAGTCGATGTCCGAACTGCCCGCCACCAGCGGCAGGGTCGGGTCGTCACCCTCCTTGTAGAAGTCGTCGAGGCGCAGCACGGGAAGCCCGGAACGGGCGGCGACGAGTGACTTGCCCGAACCCGAGGGACCGCACAGCAGCACGACACGGGCGGGGGACGGAGGATGAAGGCTCACGGAACACCAGTTTGACGCATGGGGGGCGCCCTGCCGACCCCGCGGGTCGGCTTTTGAGCGTGACCCCCGCCTCAACTACCCTTCGTGTCGACAGCATTACCCTGCGCACCAGAAGGCGGCACCAGCGATGGCCCGACAGACCACCCCTCAGCACCCCGTCGCGCAGCGCGCCCTGATCGCCCTCGCGACCGCCGGAGCGGCCCTGGGAGCGGGCGCGGCGACGGCCCACGCGGAATCCGCAGCCCAGTTGGTGGAGGTGCCGTGGCGCCCGACCTCACTCGGCAAGATCGACCCGGAGGCAGGCCTGACGGTCCTGACGGGAACGGTCGGCTACGTCACCGGCCCCGTGGCCGGTCTGAAGCCGAACCCCCTGGCGGGCACGGGCGTTGACCCGCTGGACAACGGCGTGGGCACACAGTTCGCCGACTTCAAGCCGGTCGCTTCGCAGATGCTGACGGCACCGGTGACGGGGGCGCGGTCGCTGGGTGCGGTGCCGGGGGTGGGGCAGGTTCTCGGGGTTCTGGGTCGCTGAAGCGCCCCCGAAAGGGGCGCGGGGCTGCGTTGTGCGGCTCCCGCGCCCCCTCCGTCAGTACGACGACCCGGACGCGCCCAACGACCCCGTCGGATGCCACACGGTCTTCGTCTCCAGGAACGCCGTCATCCGCTCGATCCCGGGCGTCTCGAAGTAATCCACAGCCTGTGGACGCAGAACGCGCTTGAGATTGTCGGCCGCGGCGACCTCCAGCTCCTTCGCGAGCGCCTCGTCCGCGCCCGCGAGGTCGATGGCGTTGACGTCCTGGTGTGCGGCCAGCGGGGCGGCGAGCTCCGCCGTACGGCCGGACAGGACGTTGACGACACCGCCGGGGACGTCGGAGGTGGCCAGGACCTCTCCCAGGGAGAGGGCGGGGAGCGGGGACTCCTCGCTCGCGATCACGACCGCCGTGTTGCCGGTGGCGATCACCGGGGCGACAACCGAGACCAGGCCCAGGAACGACGACTCCTGCGGGGCCACGACAGCCACCACACCCGTCGGCTCCGGCGAGGAGAGGTTGAAGAACGGACCCGCGACCGGGTTGGCGCCGCCGATCACCTGGGCGATCTTGTCGGTCCAGCCGGCGTACCAGACCCAGCGGTCGATGGTCGCGTCCACGACCGCCGCCGCCTTCGACTTGGACAGACCCTCGGCGTCGGCGACCTCGCGCACGAACTGGTCCTTGCGGCCCTCCAGCATCTCCGCGACGCGGTAGAGGACCTGGCCCCGGTTGTAGGCGGTCGCGCCGGACCAGCCGCCGAACGCCTTGCGCGCGGCCACGACCGCGTCCCGGGCGTCCTTGCGGGAGGACTGCGGAGCGTTGGCCAGCCAGTTGCCCTTGGAGTCCGTCACCTCGTACACCCGGCCGCTCTCGGAACGCGGGAACTTCCCGCCGACGTACAGCTTGTAGGTCTTGAAGACGCTCAAACGGTCAGACATCGAGGTACGCCTCCAGGCCGTGGCGGCCGCCCTCGCGGCCGAAGCCCGACTCCTTGTAACCGCCGAACGGCGAGGTCGGGTCGAACTTGTTGAACGTGTTGGACCAGATCACACCCGCGCGGAGCTTGCTCGCCACCGCCAGGATCCGTGAGCCCTTCTCGGTCCAGATGCCCGCGGACAGGCCGTACTGCGTGTTGTTCGCCTTGGCGACCGCCTCGTCCGGGGTGCGGAAGGAGAGGACGGACAGCACCGGGCCGAAGATCTCGTCGCGGGCGATGGTGTGCGCCTGGGTGACGTTCGTGAAGAGCGTCGGGGCGAACCAGTAGCCGCTCTCCGGAAGTTCGCACGCAGGGGACCAGCGCTCGGCGCCCTCCGCCTCGCCCTGCTCGGCCAGTGCGGTGATCCGGGCCAGCTGCTCGGCGGAGTTGATCGCGCCGATGTCGGTGTTCTTGTCCAGCGGGTCGCCGAGACGGAGGGTGGAGAGCCTGCGCTTCAGAGCGTCGAGCAGCTCGTCCTGGATCGACTCCTGGACCAGCAGACGGCTGCCCGCGCAGCAGACCTGGCCCTGGTTGAAGAAGATGCCGGTGACGATGCCCTCGACGGCCTGGTCGATGGGGGCGTCGTCGAAGACGATGTTGGCGCCCTTGCCGCCCAGTTCGAGGGTGAGCTTCTTCCGCGTGCCCGCGACCGTGCGGGCGATCTCCTTGCCGACGGCCGTGGAGCCGGTGAAGGCGACCTTGTTCACGTCCGGGTGCGCCACGAGGGCCGCGCCCGCGTCGCCGTAACCCGGAAGGATGTTGACGACCCCCTTGGGCAGGCCCGCCTGGCGGCAGATGTCCGCGAAGAACAACGCCGACAGGGGGGTCGTCTCGGCCGGCTTCAGGACGACCGTGTTGCCCGTCGCCAGCGCCGGGGCGATCTTCCACGCCAGCATCAGGAGGGGGAAGTTCCAGGGGATGACCTGGCCCGCCACGCCCAGCGGCCGCGGGTTCGCGCCGAAGCCGGCGTGGTCGAGCTTGTCGGCCCAGCCCGCGTAGTAGAAGAAGTGGGCCGCCACCAGGGGCAGGTCGGCGTCCCGGGTCTCCTTGATCGGCTTGCCGTTGTCCAGCGTCTCCAGGACGGCCAGCTCACGGCTGCGCTCCTGGATGATCCGGGCGATGCGGAACAGGTACTTGGCACGCTCGGAGCCCGGCAGCGCGGACCACTTCTCGAACGCCTTGCGGGCGGCCTTGACGGCGCGGTCCACGTCCGCCTCACCGGCCTGGGCGACCTCGGAGAGGACCTCTTCGGTCGACGGGCTGACGGTCTTGAAGACCTTGCCGTCGGCGGCCTCCGCGAACTCGCCGTCGATGAACAGGCCGTAGGAGGGGGCGATGTCGACGACCGAGCGGGACTCGGGCGCGGGTGCGTACTCGAATGCGGATGCCATGGTGATCAGTCCACCGTCACGTAGTCGGGGCCGGAGTAGCGGCCGGTGGCCAGCTTCTGACGCTGCATCAGCAGGTCGTTCAGGAGCGAGGAGGCGCCGAAGCGGAACCAGTGGTTGTCCAGCCAGTCCTCGCCCGCGGTCTCGTTGACCAGGACCAGGAACTTGATCGCGTCCTTGCTGGTCCGGATGCCGCCGGCCGGCTTCACGCCGACCTGGACGCCGGTCTGGGCGCGGAAGTCCCGTACGGCCTCCAGCATCAGGAGGGTGTTGGCGGGGGTCGCGTTGACGGCGACCTTGCCGGTGGAGGTCTTGATGAAGTCGGTGCCCGCGAGCATGCCGAGCCAGGAGGCGCGGCGGATGTTGTCGTACGTGGACAGCTCGCCGGTCTCGAAGATGACCTTCAGCCGGGCGGTGTCGCCGCAGGCCTGCTTCACGGCGACGATCTCGTCGTACACCTTCAGGTACTTGCCGGCGAGGAACGCGCCCCGGTCGATGACCATGTCGATCTCGTCGGCGCCGGCGGCGACGGCCTCGTGGACGTCGGCCAGCTTCACGTCGAGGGCGGCACGGCCGGCCGGGAAGGCGGTGGCGACGGAGGCGACCTTGACGCCCGAGCCGGCGACGGCCTCCTTGGCGACGGCCACCATGTCGGGATAGACGCAGACGGCCGCCGTGGTCGGGGTCGTCCGGTCCGTCGGGTCGGGATGGACCGCCTTGGCGCCGAGCGCCCGGACCTTGCCCGGGGTGTCCGCGCCTTCCAGCGTCGTCAGATCGACCATCGAGATGGCGAGGTCGATGGCGTACGCCTTCGCGGTGGTCTTGATGGAACGGGTGCCGAGAGACGCGGCCCGCGCCTCCAGGCCGACCGCGTCGACGCCGGGCAGCCCGTGCAGGAAGCGGCGCAGCGTGCTGTCGGACGCGGTGACGTCGGCGAGCGCGTGTGCTGTGGGTGCGGTAGAGGGCATGGTCACCAGACGAGCATATCTACGCGCGTAGCGGATGTATACCCCTGGGTCTCTCCAGCTGCTCATCTCTCACCCCGGGGTCACGGATGAGCACCGGCTGTCGGGGCACGTGAGCCACTGGTGGTGGTGTCGTGCAGAATCGGGGCCATGACGACCCCGGACCACCAGTCACCCGCGTCGCCCGTCGCGAAGGACCGGATCTACCGCTCGCCCATGGCGCTCGTGGGCGGCGTGCTGCTGCTCGCCGTCATGGCCTGGCTGGGCTTCGACGCCCTGTTCAGGGGACACGGTCGTACGCCGTGGCTGGCGCTCGCCGGGATGATCCTGGCCGTGCCGCTGGTGGTCGCCTTCACCCTGCGCCCGGCGGTCTTCGCCGGTGAGGACCGGCTGCGGATCCGCAACCCCTTCCGCGTGATCAGCCTGCCCTGGGGCGAGATCGCCTCGCTGCGCTCCGGCTACTCCAACGAGGTCGTCGTCAAGGCGGGCGGCAAGTACCAGCTGTGGGCCCTGCCGGTCTCGCTGCGGGCCCGCAAGAAGGCCCAGACGCGCAGGGCACGCGCGGCTGCGGACGCGGCCCGTGGCAGCCGCCCCGGGGGGCACGGCCTCGGCGGCCTGGGCGGCCTCGGCACCGGCTCCGCCCTCTCGACCGGCCCGACCCGCGCGGAGACCGACCAGGCCATGGACGACCTGCGCGAGCTGCTGGAGCGGCGCGGGGAAGCGGAGTCGGCGCAGGGAGAGATCAGCGTGCGCTGGGCGTACGAGGTGCTCGCACCGGCGGTGGCGGGTGCGGTGCTGCTGGCGATTCTGTACGTCACGGGGTGAGTCGGGTCGCCGTGGGGTGAGTCGGGTCGCTGTGGGCTGAGGCCGGTGCCCGTATGTGTGAGAGGGGGTGCCCCGGACGTCGGGGCACCCCCTCTCGTCGTACGGATCAGATGCCGGCGGCCGCCGACAGGTCCCGCTTGATCGCGGCGAGGAGCTCCGTCGCGCGGGCGTGGGCGGCCGGGAGGCCGGCGTGGCCGGCGACCGGTACGACGACCTCCAGGTAGCACTTCAGCTTGGGCTCGGTGCCGCTCGGGCGGACGATCACCCGGGCGCCGTCCAGCGTGTAACGCAGGCCGTCCGTGGGGGGCAGCTGCTCCGTGCCCCGGGTCAGGTCCTCGGACCGGGTGATCGGCAGGCCGGCCAGCTCCGTCGGCGGCTGTTCGCGCAGGCGGCGCATGGCGTCGGCGATCAGGGACAGGTCCTGGACGCGGACCGAGAGCTGGTCCGTGGCGTGCAGGCCGTGCTCCACGGCGAGGTCGTCGAGGAGGTCCAGGAGAGTGCGGTTCTCCGACTTCAGCCGCGAAGCCAGTTCCGTGATCAGGAGCGCCGCCGTGATGCCGTCCTTGTCGCGCACGCCCTCGGGGTCCACGCAGTAGCCGAGGGCCTCCTCGTAGCCGTAGCGCAGGCCGTCCACGCGGGCGATCCACTTGAAGCCGGTCAGGGTCTCCTCGTAAGGGAGGCCCGCCTTCTCGGCGATGCGGCCGAGGAGGGAGGAGGAGACGATCGACTCGGCGAACACGCCGGTCGCGCCCCGGCGGACCAGGTGCGCGGCGAGCAGCGCGCCGACCTCGTCGCCGCGCAGCATCCGCCAGTCGGCGCCGTCCTTGACGGCCACCGCGCAGCGGTCGGCGTCGGGGTCGTTGGCGATGACCAGGTCCGGGTCCGTGGCGCGGGCCCGGGCGAACGCCAGGTCCATCGCGCCCGGCTCCTCCGGGTTCGGGAAGGCGACCGTCGGGAAGTCCGGGTCGGGGTCGGCCTGCTCGGCCACCAGCACCGGCTCCGGGAAGCCGGCCCGGGCGAACGCGGCCAGCAGGACGTCCTTGCCGACGCCGTGCATCGCCGTGTAGACCGTGCGGGCGGTGCGCGGGGAGCCGGGGGCCAGTACGGCGTCCGTACGGGCCAGGTAGGCGTTCAGGACCGACTCGTCCAGGGTTTCCCAGCCGGACTCCGGGCGCGGTACGTCGTTCAGGCTCGCGATCGCGTCGATCTCGGCGGCGATCTCCGCGTCGGCGGGCGGCACGATCTGGGAGCCGTCGCCGAGGTAGACCTTGTAGCCGTTGTCCCGGGGCGGGTTGTGGCTGGCGGTGACCTCCACGCCCGCGACCGCGCCGAGATGCGGTATGGCGAAGGCGAGGACGGGGGTGGGGAGGGGGCGGGGGAGGACCGCCGCGCGCAGCCCGGCGCCGGTCATCACGGCGGCGGTGTCCCGGGCGAAGTCGGCGGACTTGTGGCGGGCGTCGTAGCCGATGACGACCAGCCCGCCGGTGTGGCCCTCCGCCTTCAGGTACGCGGCGAGGCCGGCGGCGGCGCGGATGACGACGCTGCGGTTCATGCGCATCGGGCCCGCGCCGAGTTCGCCTCGCAGGCCGGCGGTGCCGAACTGGAGGGTGCCGGAGAACCGGGCCGACAGTTCGTTCACGTCACCGGCGTCGATCAGCTTGGCCAGTTCGTCGCGGGTCTCCTGGTCGGGGTCCTCGGCGAGCCAGGCCTTGGCCTTGCTGATGAGATCGTCGTGCACCTTGGGATCAACCTCTCCTCGTCATTGCTGGGGGCTCCGCCCCGGACCCCCGTCTGCCCACCCGTTTACAGCTTGCCCAGCACCCGTCCCAGGAGCTCCCCCATCCGTGCGGCGGAGTCGCGGCCCGCCTGGAGGACCTCCTCGTGGTTGAGGGGTTCGCCGGTCATGCCGGCGGCCAGGTTGGTGACCAGGGAGATGCCGAGGACCTCGGCGCCGGCCTCGCGGGCGGCGATGGCCTCCAGGACCGTGGACATGCCGACCAGGTCCGCGCCGATGACGCGGGCCATGCGGATCTCGGCCGGGGTCTCGTAGTGCGGGCCGGGGAACTGGGCGTACACGCCCTCCTCCAGCGTCGGGTCGATCTCCTTGCACAGGGCGCGCAGGCGGGGGGAGTAGAGGTCCGTCAGGTCGACGAAGTTCGCGCCGACGATCGGGGAGGTCGCCGTCAGGTTGATGTGGTCGCTGATCAGGACCGGCTGGCCGGGGCGCATGCCCTCGCGCAGGCCGCCGCAGCCGTTGGTGAGGACCACCGTCTTGCAGCCGGCCGCCACGGCGGTACGGACGCCGTGGGCGACGGCCGCCACGCCACGGCCCTCGTAGTAGTGCGTGCGGCCCAGGAAGACCAGGGCGCGCTTGTCACCGAAGGAGTACGAGCGGATCTTGCCGCCGTGCCCCTCGACGGCCGGCGGCGGGAAGCCGGGCAGCTCGGTGACCTGGAACTCGGCGTCGGGGGTGCCCAGGGCGTCGACGGCCGGAGCCCAGCCGGAGCCCATCACGAGGGCGACGTCGTGGGTCTCGGCGCCGGTGAGTTCGCGCAGGCGCGCGGCGGCGGCGTCGGCGGCGGCGTACGGGTCGCCCTGGATGTCGTCCGGAAGAAGAGATGCGTTCACGCCGACGAGGGTAGCTCCTCTTCGCCTACGCGCGTAGATGACAGACGTCACGGGATGGCGATCGTTGTCTTGTCGTTTCCGACGAAAGCAGCGACACGAGGGACGGCTGGGAGCAGCTGGGGTTATAGGCGGCGGCTGTGAGTCCCCTGTGGCCGGCAGGGGCGCACCCCCTCATGCTCAGCAGGGGCGCTTGCGGAGTTCCATCACGTAGTCGTGCGGTGCGCCCGCCGACTCCGCCGCGTCCGCGATCTCGCCCAGATAGCGCGCCGAGGGGAGGCCGCCCTCGTAGCCGTCGAGGACGTACGCCCAGGCCGGCTCCTCGCCGTCCAGGGTGTGCACGCGCACGCGTGCGCGCCGGTAGATGCCGAGGCCCACGCCCACCCACCGGTCCAGCGACTCCTCGTCCATGGGTGCGATGTCGTACAGGGCGACGAAGACCTGCGCGAGCGGCTCCTCGACGAGGGTCGCCAGCGCGCCCTCCCAGCCCAGTTGCTCACCGCCGAACGTCAGCCGCCAGCCGTTCAGCCAGCCCGTGGCGCGCAGCGGGGAGTGCGGGGCGCGGCGGGACATCAGCCGGGCGTCGAGGTTGCCTGCGTACGCGGCATAGAGCGACATGGAGAGAGGGTACGGCAGGGCGCGGCGGGAGGAACGTCCGTCACTCATGCCCCAGGAAGCTCCGCGGACACTCCCGTGCGCCCCCGGGGCAGTAGCACCTTGAAGCGTGCGGGACAATGGAGTACGTGACTCGGATCGTGATCATCGGTGGCGGACCCGGCGGATATGAAGCGGCGCTGGTGGCCGCTCAGCTCGGCGCGGAGGTGACCGTCGTCGACTGCGACGGTCTGGGCGGAGCGTCGGTGCTGACCGACTGCGTGCCGTCGAAGACCCTAATCGCTACGGCCGAGGTCATGACGACCTTCGACTCGTCGTACGAAGAGCTCGGCATCATCGTCGCCGACGACACCCCGCCGCTGGAGCAGGCGGCCCGGGTGGTCGGCGTGGACCTGGGGAAGGTCAACCGCCGGGTGAAGCGGCTGGCCCTCGCCCAATCGCACGACATCACCGCCTCCGTCACACGCGCCGGCGCCCGGGTCATGCGGGGGCGTGGCCGGCTGGAGGGCATGCAGGCCCTCGACGGGTCCCGGAAGGTCGTCGTCACCGCCGCCGACGGCACCGAGGAGACCCTCACCGCCGACGCCGTCCTCATCGCGACCGGTGGTCACCCCCGCGAGCTGCCCGACGCCCAGCCCGACGGCGAGCGCATCCTGAACTGGACCCAGGTCTACGACCTCACCGAGCTGCCCGAGGAGCTCATCGTGGTCGGCTCCGGTGTGACCGGCGCCGAGTTCGCCGGCGCGTATCAGGCGCTGGGATCCAAGGTCACGCTCGTCTCGTCCCGGGACCGCGTGCTGCCGGGTGAGGACCCGGATGCCGCCGCCGTCCTCGAAGACGTCTTCCGGCGCCGTGGCATGAACGTCATGGCCCGCTCCCGCGCCCAGTCCGCCAAGCGCGTCGGCGACCGGGTCGAGGTGACGCTGGCCGACGGCCGGGTCATCAGCGGCTCGCACTGCCTGATGGCGGTCGGCGCCATTCCGAACAGCGCCGGGCTGGGGCTGGAGGAGGCCGGCGTCAAGGTGCGCGAGTCCGGGCACATCTGGACCGACAAGGTCTCCAGGACCACCGCCCCCGGCGTCTACGCGGCCGGTGACGTGACCGGTGTCTTCGCGCTCGCGTCCGTCGCCGCCATGCAGGGACGCATCGCCATGTACCACTTCCTCGGCGACGCGGTGGCCCCGCTGAACCTGAAGACGGTCTCCTCCAACGTCTTCACCGACCCCGAGATCGCGACCGTCGGCTACACGCAGGCGGACGTGGACGCGGGCAAGATCGACGCGAGGGTCGTCAAGCTCCCGCTGCTGCGCAACCCGCGCGCCAAGATGCAGGGCATCCGCGACGGCTTCGTCAAGATCTTCTGCCGGCCGGGTACGGGCATCGTCGTCGGCGGCGTGGTCGTGGCGCCCCGCGCCTCGGAACTGATTCACCCCATCTCGATCGCCGTCGACAACAATCTGACGGTCGAACAGATCGCGAACGCGTTCACCGTGTACCCCTCCCTTTCGGGGTCGATCGCGGAGGTGGCCAGGCAGCTCCACACGCGCAAGGCGAGCGCGGAGGCCTGACGGCCGGTTCCGACTTCCCGCTGGTCACGGGGAGTTGTCGCCTGTGCGTACGGCATAGTCGGGGCGGATAGGTCCTATACCACTTCCCGCCCCGCCATGCGAACAACTTCTGTTATTCGGCGCAAACTGCTGAAAGCAGACGGTCGCTGGGGTTACTGTCAGTTTCGTGTTCGCTGCTGAACGTCGCCAATTGATCCTCGAAATGGTGCGAGCGAACGGTGCCGTGTCGCTCCGTGAGCTCGCCCGCGTCGTCCAGACCTCCGAAGTGACCGTACGGCGGGACGTGCGGGCACTGGAGGCCGAAGGACTCCTCGACCGCCGGCATGGCGGTGCGGTACTGCCGGGCGGGTTCACGCGAGAGTCCGGCTTCCCGCAGAAGTCCCATCTCGCGACTGCCGAGAAGACGGCCATCGCCGACCTCGCGGCGGGATTCGTCGAAGAGGGCGAGGCCATCGTCGTCGGGGCGGGTACCACCACGCAGGAGCTGGCCCGTCGGCTCGCGCGGGTGCCCGGCCTGACGGTCGTCACCAACTCCCTGCTGGTCGCACAGGCGTTGGCCCATGCCAACCGGGTCGAGGTCGTGATGACCGGCGGCACCCTGCGCGGCTCCAACTACGCCCTCGTCGGCTCCGGCGCGGAGCAGTCCCTGCAGGGGCTGCGCGTGTCCAAGGCCTTCCTGTCCGGGAGCGGGCTCACCGCCGAGCGGGGGCTCTCCACGTCCAACATGCTCTCGGCGTCCGTCGACCGGGCGCTCGTGCAGGCCGCCGCGGAGGTCGTGGTCCTCGCCGACCACTCCAAGCTCGGCACGGACACGATGTTCCAGACCGTGCCGACGGATCTCATCACCCGGCTGGTCACCGACGAGCCTCCGGCCCATGACGACCGCGCCGGCACGGAGTTGCAGGCCCTTGCCGACCAAGGGGTGCAGATCGCTGTGGCCGGGGCGAACGGGGCCCCTCCGGGGGGTGAGCAGGCCCCGGCGCGGCGCGCGTCCCTGCCGGGGCCTAGGCGCGGGGTTCCTGGAGGCGGGTTGCGCGGGGTGCTGGGGGAGCAGCCGGCGGGGACGGAGCGGGGGCGCGTCGCTGATCTGCGGCGGCGTTGAGAGTGCCTATTCGCCATAGGGCTTGGGGTCGTTGGGCGGGTGCGGGTGCGGGTGCGGGTGCGGGTGCGGGTGCGGGTGCGGGTGCGGGTGCTATGTGGCTGGTCGCACCCACGCGGCGTAGCCGCATAGCAGACCCAGCCCCGCGCCCCTGAGTTCGCTGCCCCGGACGAGCTTGAAAAGCTGATGCCCGGCAGACCGAAGCAGTCGGTCCACCGGGCGTCGCTCAGACTCTTGCCGTCAGTCCTTGATCTCGCAGATCGCCGCGCCCGACGTGATGGAGGCGCCGACCTCGGCGGTCAGGCCCTTGATGGTGCCCGCCTTGTGGGCGTTCAGGGGCTGTTCCATCTTCATGGCCTCCAGGACGACGATCAGGTCGCCCTCGTTGACCTCCTGGCCCTCCTCGACCGCGATCTTGACGATCGTGCCCTGCATCGGGGAGGCGAGGGTGTCGCCGGAGGCCACCGGGCCGGACTTCTTGGCCGCGCGGCGCTTGGGCTTGGCGCCCGCCGCGAGGCCGGTGCGGGCCAGGGACATGCCGAGGGACGAGGGGAGGGAGACCTCCAGGCGCTTGCCGCCCACCTCGACGACGACCGTCTCACGGCCGGTCTCCTCCTCCGCCTCGGTGTCGGCGGGGGCGGCGAAGGGCTTGATCTCGTTGACGAACTCGGTCTCGATCCAGCGGGTGTGGACCGTGAAGGGGCCGTCCGAGCCGGTGAGTTCGGGGGCGAACGCCGGGTCCTTGACGACCGCGCGGTGGAAGGGGATGGCGGTGGCCATGCCCTCGACCTGGAACTCGTCCAGGGCGCGGGCGGCCCGCTGAAGGGCCTCCTCGCGGGTACGGCCGGTCACGATCAGCTTGGCCAGCAGGGAGTCCCACGCCGGGCCGATCACGCTGCCGGACTCCACGCCCGCGTCCAGGCGGACACCGGGGCCCGAGGGGGCGTCGAACCTCGTCACCGTGCCGGGGGCGGGGAGGAAGTTGCGGCCCGGGTCCTCGCCGTTGATGCGGAACTCGAAGGAGTGGCCGCGCAAGGGCGGGTCGTCGTAGCCCAGTTCCTCGCCGTCGGCGATGCGGAACATCTCGCGGACCAGGTCGATGCCCGCGACCTCCTCGGTCACCGGGTGCTCCACCTGCAGGCGGGTGTTGACCTCCAGGAAGGAGATCGTGCCGTCCTGCCCGACCAGGAACTCACAGGTGCCCGCACCCTCGTAGCCGGCCTCCCGCAGGATGGCCTTCGAGGCGCGGTACAGCTCGGCGACCTGCTCCTCGGACAGGAACGGCGCCGGGGCCTCCTCGACCAGCTTCTGGTGGCGGCGCTGCAGCGAGCAGTCACGCGTCGATACGACGACCACGTTGCCGTGCTTGTCCGCCAGGCACTGGGTCTCCACGTGCCGGGGACGGTCCAGGTAGCGCTCCACGAAGCACTCGCCCCGGCCGAAGGCCGCCACGGCCTCGCGGACCGCCGACTCGTACAGCTCCGGGACCTCCTCCAGGGTGCGGGCGACCTTCAGGCCCCGCCCGCCACCACCGAAGGCCGCCTTGATCGCGATCGGCAGGCCGTGCTGCTCGGCGAACGCCACGACCTCCTCGGCACCCGAGACGGGGTCCGGGGTACCGGCCACCAGCGGGGCGCCGGCACGCTGGGCGATGTGCCGGGCGGCGACCTTGTCACCCAGGTCACGGATCGCCTGCGGCGGCGGACCGATCCAGACCAGACCCGCGTCCAGCACCGCCTGCGCGAAGTCGGCATTCTCCGACAGGAAGCCGTAGCCGGGGTGGATCGCGTCCGCACCGGACTCACGCGCAGCGTTCAGGACCTTCTCGATGTCCAGGTAGCTGGTCGCCGGTGTGTCACCGCCCAGGGCGAACGCCTCGTCGGCCGCGCGGACGTGCAGCGCGTCCCGGTCCGGGTCGGCGTATACGGCCACGCTCGCGATCCCGGCGTCCCGGCAGGCCCGGGCCACGCGGACAGCGATTTCGCCACGGTTGGCGATGAGCACCTTGCGCACGATTGAGGCTCCCTCCTTGAAACAAGCCGAGTTTAGGGACTGCCGACACGGCACTTCGACCCGTCCCCAATGGTGAGCTTGCCCACACGGAGCGTGATTCGAGGCCCGCTCGACCCGCGAAAGCCCTTGTCGCACCTCAGCACGCAGGGCTCCTCCCGGAAACCCTAGCCCTCTCGTGTGGTCAAGGTCTCTGTGAGAGCGTGCTGCGGCCCACTCGGATTCTTTGTCGAGTCCCTACGAATGGCCCAATGATTCTTTGCTGCCACGCGAACCCTTGTCCCCGGGTTTACCCGTTAGTAGCGTTCGGGCTGGCTCGAACGTACCTGGGGTAACGAGAACACTGGCTGGGAAGTGGGTGGATCCACGGTGGTGCGCAGGCCTGTGGCGTGGGTCGTGGCGGTCGTCCTCCTCGCGGAGGGGGTCTTCGTCGCGGCGCTGAACTGGTTCCTCGGAGTGGTCGTCGAGCGGCAGGACATGTCTCTGGCGGGCCTCGACCCGTCCGCGATGGCGACGTCCTCGAAGATCGGCGGCATCGTCTTCGGTCTCTACTTCGTCCTGTGCGCCCTGGTGGCCGTCCTGGTCGCGATACGCGACCGCGCACCCGCGGGCTTCGGCCGTGTCCTGCTGATCAGCGTGGCGGTCGTACACGGCCTGCTGGGCGCCTTCGCCTGGGGTCTGGTCGGCTGGACGGCGTTCCTGTTCATGGTGGCCGTGCTCGGCCTCGTCGTGCTGCTCCTGATGACGTACGACCGTGACGCCGGCCCGCAGCAGAGCGCCTCCGGCGGTGGGGCGGGGGAGGGCGGGGGTCCCGAGGCCGTCGCCGAAACCGGATCGGGCACCGCCCCGGGTACGGCGGCCGTCGTACCGGCCCCCCGTACGGACGAGCCGCAGGACGGGGACGAGGACCCTCAGGACTCCGTACCCGCCCAGGTCGTCACTCGGCCGGCGGTGTCCACAACTCTGTGATGCCGACGCCCAGTTCGGCCAGCAGTTTGCGCACCAGGGGCAGGCTGATGCCGATGACGTTGCCGTGGTCGCCGTCGATGCCCTCGATGAACGGCGCCGAACGGCCGTCGAGGGTGAAGGCCCCGGCGACGTAGAGAGGCTCGCCGGAGGCGACGTACGCGGCGATCTCCTCGTCGCTCGGCTCACCGAAGTGGACGACGGTGGAGGCGACCCCGGCCACGTATCGATTGGTCGCGGTGTCCCAGATGCAGTGACCCGTCTGGAGGGTGCCGGCCCGGCCGCGCATCGACTTCCAGCGGGCCGTCGCCTCCTCGGCGTCGGCCGGCTTGCCGAGGGCCTGGCCGTCCAGCTCCAGCACCGAGTCGCAGCCGATCACCAGGGCGCCGTGCACCTCCGGCTTCGCCGCCACGACCGAGGCCTTCGCCTCGGCCAGGGCAAGGGCCAGCTCCGCGGGGGTGGGGGCGGTGACGGCGTCCTCGTCGACCCCGCTGACGATCACCTCCGGGGCGAGACCGGCCTGCCTCAGGAGGCCCAGGCGGGCGGGGGACTTCGAGGCGAGGATGAGTCGCCTGCGGCGCGTTGCGGTCATGGGGTCAGGTTAGTCGGCTCATCTCAGGCCGATGACGAGCATCGCCAGGATCATCGCCACGGCCATGAAAAGGCCGAGCCGCCGAAGCATGTCCTGCGCTTCGCGCAGGTCCTCCGGCGGCTCGTCTTTCGGGTCTGACCACAGCATGCCACCAGCGTGGGGCTGGGCCGGGTGAGGGTGCCTGAGTATTGCTACTCAAATTGGTGCCCGGTGTTGCACTGCTGTGCGCGGTTCCCCGCGCCCCTGGGGAGTTCGGCCTCAGCTCGGCCAAAAAGTGCGCGTCCAGGACGCCGGGCCCGGCTTGGGGAGCCGGGCGGACGTGATTCTGTTCGGGTCGGACCACGCGTCCCTGGGGCCCTGCGCGCCGGACGGCTGGGCCGCTGCCGCCGCGGCGCGGGCGCGGACCACCGCCAGGGCGGCGGCCAGCTCCTCCGGGGTCGGGTTGCCCCGTACGACTCTGATCGTCACAGCGGCTCCTTTACAGGGGGATGTTGCCGTGCTTCTTCGGAGGCAGGGATTCCCGCTTCGTGCGCAGCTGACGCAGGCCGCGGACGATGTGGGCGCGGGTGTCGGACGGCATGATCACCGCGTCGATGTAGCCCCGCTCGGCCGCGATGTAGGGGTTGAGGAGGGTGTCCTCGTACTCCTGGATCAGCCGGGCCCGGGTCGCGTCACCCTCTCCCGAGTCCTCGGCCTCGGCGATCGTGCGGCGGTGCAGGATGTTGACCGCGCCCTGGGCGCCCATGACCGCGATCTGGGCGGTGGGCCAGGCCAGGTTGAGGTCGGCGCCGAGGTGCTTGGAGCCCATGACGTCGTAGGCGCCGCCGAAGGCCTTGCGGGTGATCACCGTGATGAGGGGGACGGTGGCCTCCGCGTAGGCGTAGATCAGCTTCGCGCCGCGGCGGATGATGCCCTCGTGCTCCTGGCCGACGCCCGGGAGGAAGCCGGGGACGTCCACGAAGGTCAGCACCGGGATGTTGAAGGCGTCGCAGGTGCGGACGAAGCGGGCGGCCTTCTCCGATGCGGCGATGTCCAGGCAGCCCGCGAACTGCATCGGCTGGTTGGCGACCACGCCCACCGGGTGGCCCTCGACCCGGCCGAAGCCGGTGAGGATGTTGGGGGCGAAGAGCGCCTGGGTCTCGAAGAACTCGCCGTCGTCCACGATGTGTTCGATCACCGTGTGCATGTCGTACGGCTGGTTCGCGCTGTCGGGGACGACCGTGTCCAGCTCGCGGTCCTCGTCGCTGACCGCGAGGTCCGCCTCCTCCGGGAAGACCGGGGGCTCGGAGAGGTTGTTGGACGGCAGGTACGACAGGAGCTGCTTGACGTACTCGATCGCGTCCTTCTCGTCACCCGCCATGTGGTGGGCCACGCCGGAGGCGGTGTTGTGGGTGCGGGCGCCGCCCAGCTCCTCGAAGCCCACGTCCTCGCCGGTGACGGTCTTGATGACGTCCGGACCGGTGATGAACATGTGGGACGTCTGGTCGACCATGACCGTGAAGTCCGTGATCGCCGGGGAGTAGACGGCGCCGCCCGCGCAGGGGCCGACGACCAGGCTGATCTGCGGGATCACGCCGGAGGCGTGGGTGTTGCGGCGGAAGATCTCGCCGTACGCGCCGAGGGAGGCCACGCCTTCCTGGATGCGGGCGCCGCCGGAGTCGTTGATGCCGATGACCGGGCAGCCGGTCTTCAGCGCGAAGTCCATGACCTTGACGATCTTCTGGCCGTAGACCTTGCCCAGCGCGCCGCCGAAGACGGTGAAATCCTGGGAGAAGACGGCGACCGGGCGGCCGTCGACCGTGCCGTAGCCGGTGACCACGCCGTCACCGTACGGGCGGTTCTTCTCCAGCCCGAAGTTGGTGGAGCGGTGGCGGGCGAACTCGTCCAACTCGACGAAGGAGTCTTCGTCGAGGAGGAGGCCGATGCGCTCACGGGCCGTCAGTTTGCCCTTGGAGTGCTGCTTTTCGACGGCGCGCTCAGAGCCGGCGTGCGTCGCCTCGTGGATACGGCGCTGCAGATCCGCGAGTTTGCCCGCGGTTGTGTGAATGTCGATCTCTTCCGGCTCGGACATCGGGATGCGGCTCCCTGCCTGCTCAAAAGGGGGGACGGTTACTCATCCGTAGAGTAGTGGCGGCCCTACCGGTCAGCACTGCGTCGTTTACCACACCTAGGGTGGCTTGCATGACGCCGCACAATGCAGCAGACGACAACGGCAGCCGCTGGTCCGACCTGGAACGCCCCCCTCTCAACGCCGCGGCACTGCGGCGTGCTCTGGTGCGGGAGGGGAGCCTGTGGTCCCACCTCGACGTGGTCCCGCGGACCGGCTCGACCAACAGCGACCTCGTGGCACGGGCCGCCGCCGGGGAGGTGGCGGAGGGCGCGGTGCTGGTCGCGGAGGAGCAGACGGCGGGCAAGGGGCGCCTGGACCGGCGGTGGTCGGCGCCGCCGCGCTCGGGTCTGTTCTTCTCCGTTCTGCTGCGGCCGGCCGAGGTGCCGGTGGCGCGCTGGGGCTGGCTGCCGCTGCTCACCGGTGTCGCCGTGGCGACCGGGCTGTCCCGGGCGGCGGGTGTCGATACGGCGCTGAAGTGGCCGAACGATCTGCTGGTGACCGTGGGGGGCGAGGAGCGCAAGGCGGGGGGCATTCTCGCCGAGCGGGCCGGTGAGGACAGTGTCGTCATCGGCGTCGGCATCAATGTCTCGCTGCGGGCGGACGAGCTGCCGGTGCCGCAGGCGGGGTCGCTGGGGCTGGCCGGGGCCGTGAGCACGGATCGGGATCCGCTGCTGCGGGCCGTGCTGCGGGGGTTGGAGGAATGGTACGAGCGGTGGCGTGCGGCCGGGGGGGATCCTGCGGTGAGTGGTCTGCAGGAGACCTACGCGGCGGGCTGCGCCACGCTCGGCCGCACCGTGCGGGCGGAGTTGCCGGGGGATCGGTCGATCGTGGGCGAGGCGGTCGCGGTCGACGGGGACGGTCGGCTGGTCATCGCCACGGGGGAGGGTGTGCAGGAGCCGGTGGGGGCGGGGGACATCGTGCATCTGCGGCCCGCGTGACGGATGCCGGTTGCCTGCGGCGCGTGTGCGGTGGGACGTCGTGTGCGGTGGGGCGTCGTGTGCGGTGGGGCGTCGTGTGTCTGCGGCTCGTGTGGCGGGGTGCCTGCGGCGCCTGTGCGGGTGGGTGGGGGCTGGTGCAGCGCCCAGTGTGGTGGGGGGTCGGGGCCGCGCCGGGGGGTGTCCGTCCTCGGAACGGCGCGGAATCGGTCGGCCGTCCAGGTTCCGGCGTTGACGCGCCAACCGCTGCGGGCGGACACCCCCCGACACGTCCCCTTCCCGCCGTGGGCGGCCGCCGGCCGTCGCCCGATGCGTCGCCATCCCGCCGTGTGCGGCTGCCGGTCCGTCGTGGGCCGTCGCCCGATGCGTCGTCTTCCCGCCGTGGCGCGGCCGCCGGCTGTCGCCCAATGCGTCGTCTTCCCGTGGTGTGCGGCTGCCTGTCCGGCGTGGGTGGCCGTCTGTCCGGCGTGTTCCTGTCTCGTCGGGGTGGGTTTCCTGCCTGTCGGTGTACCGCTGTGGCCGATGTCGATCAGCTGGGTGGGGTCGAACACGAACCCGCCCGCCAAACCCAACGGAGTGAGCTGGCGCACACCTGCCGTAGAGTTGAGGCCGGTCGTTACCTGACCGCGGGAGATCGGAAGGGCAGCAGGCGTGACCGTCGACGACACGGGCTCCGGCGCGGGCGCGGACGCCGCCGACACCGGCGAGGACCCGCTGGCCCTGCGCCTGGAGCAGCTCATCCTGGGCGCCGAGCGCCGCTACACCCCGTTCCAGGCGGCTCGCAGTGCCGGTGTCTCCATGGAGCTGGCGTCGCGGTTCTGGCGGGCGATGGGGTTCGCCGACATCGGGCAGGCCAAGGCGCTCACCGAGGCCGATGTGCTGGCTCTGCGCCGGCTCGCCGGTCTGGTCGAGGCGGGGCTGCTGAGCGAGGCCATGGCGGTGCAGGTGGCCCGGTCCACGGGGCAGACCACCGCCCGGTTGGCGGAATGGCAGATCGATTCCTTCCTGGAGGGTCTGACCGAGCCTCCGGAGCCCGGTATGACCCGCACCGAGGTGACGTACCCGATCGTCGAGCTGCTCCTGCCCGAGCTGGAGGAGTTCCTGGTCTATGTGTGGCGGCGGCAGCTCGCCGCCTCCGCCGGGCGTGTGGTGCAGACCGGTGACGACGAGGAGATGGTCGACCGGCGGCTCGCCGTCGGCTTCGCCGATCTGGTGGGCTTTACGCGGCTCACCCGGCGGATGGAGGAGGAGGAGCTGGGGGAGCTCGTCGAGGCCTTCGAGACCACCGCCGCCGATCTCGTCGCCGCGCGGGGCGGACGGCTCATCAAGACCCTCGGTGACGAGGTGCTGTACGCGGCTGACGATGCGGGTACGTCCGCCGACATCGCGCTGCGGCTGGTCGAGACGATGGCGAACGACGAGACGATGCCCGAGCTGCGCGTCGGCATGGCGTTCGGCACGGTCACCACTCGTATGGGCGATGTGTTCGGTACGACGGTGAACCTGGCCTCGCGGCTTACCTCGATAGCGCCGCGCGACGCCGTGCTGGTGGACAGTGCCTTCGCCGAGGAGCTGATCCGCACCGGTGAGGCGCCCGCCTCGGAGGCGGAGGCGGCCGAGGCCGCGGCGGCCGCCGAGAAGGAGGGCGAGGAGCCGCCGGTGTACCGCTTCGCGCTCCAGCCGATGTGGCAGCGGCCGGTGCGCGGGCTCGGTGTGGTCGAGCCGTGGCTGCTCACCCGCCGCGACGGACGCCCCTGACGTCACTTCCCTCCCGGTCCCGGCAGGTCCACGCACAGGCCGATCACCGGCACGCACAGCCCGCCCGGATCCGGGTCCGTCGTGCTGTGCGTGGGCGCCGGGGTGGTGCGGGTGGAGGTGGGGCGTGGAGTCGGCGGGGTCGTCGGTGTCGTCGACGGCTGGGGGGTGGCAGGCGGCGTCGTGGGCTGGGGTGTGGTGGCGGACGGTGCTGTCGTGCTGGCGGGCGGGGTCGTACCGGGTTTCGGCTGGGCGGTGGTCGTCGGGGCGAGGTTTCTGCCGCCCATGGCGGAGGTCGCCGAGGGCAGTGCGGTGGGGGACGCGGCGACCGTGGCGGCTGTGTTCGCCGCGGGGTCCGTGGTGGGGCCGCCGGTGCCGAGGCGGGGCTCGGCCTCCGCCGTGCCGGGGGAGCCGACCCCCGGGTGCGGGGCGGCGACTCGGACCAGGCTGAGGGCGCCCGCGGCCAGGGCGAGACCGCCCGCCGCGAGCAGCACCTTGCGGGGGCGTGGCTTGCGGTGGCGGCCGCGTCGTACGGCGCCCGGTGCGGGACTCTCGTCCGGCTCCGCCTGATCCTGTGCGCGTATCGGTGTCATGGCTTCCCTCCCCGCCGTGCGCCCCCGGTGCGCCGTGGCGGACGCACGCTATGCGGTCCTGTGGGTGATGTGGGGGGAGACGGGCGGGATGTCACTCGAACGGGTGTAGCCCCCTGGGGTTTCCCGGGGGCTGGTGCGGCTGCGATGATCGGGCCGACAGTGAGTTAACCCGCGTTAACTGGTGAGTCGGAGGGTGTCATGGGCGAGGAGCGGTTCGGGGAGTTCGTGCTGGTGCGGCGGCATGGGCAGGTCGCGGAGCTGGTCATGGACCGGCCCAAGGCCATGAACGCCGTCTCGACGGAGATGGCCCGATCGCTCTCCGCCGCGTGTACGGCGCTCTCCGGGGACCCGGATGTCCAGGTGGTCGTGCTGGCCTCCTCGCATGAGCGGGCGTTCTGCGTCGGGGCCGATCTGAAGGAGCGGAATTCGTTCAGTGACGCGGATCTGCGGCGGCAGCGGCCGGTGACGCGCGGGGCGTACACCGGGGTGCTGGAGCTGCCGATGCCGACGATCGCGGCGGTGCACGGGTTCGCGCTGGGCGGTGGTTTCGAACTGGCCCTGTCCTGCGACCTGATCGTGGCCGACCGTACGGCGGTGGTGGGGCTGCCCGAGGTGTCCGTGGGCGTGATTCCGGGCGGTGGCGGTACGCAGTTGCTGCCGCGGCGGGTCGGGGCGGCGCGCGCGGCCGAGCTGATCTTCTCGGCGCGGCGGGTGGAGGCGGCGGAGGCGGCCGAGCTGGGGCTGGTGGACCAGTTGGTGGATGAGGGGCGTGCTCGGGAGGAGGCGTTGGCGCTGGCCGCGCGGATCGCCGGGAACTCGCCGGTCGGGCTGCGTGCCGCCAAGCGGGCGCTGCGGCTCGGCCAGGGGCTGGATCTGCGGGCCGGGCTGGAGGTCGAGGACGCGGCCTGGCGCACGGTCGCCTTCTCGGCGGACCGGGCGGAGGGAGTGGCGGCCTTCAACGAGAAGCGCAAGCCGGAGTGGCCCGGGGAGTGAAGCGGCACCCCGAAGGACAGATGAATGTCCCGATTACCGCAAACCATCCCTAACCTGGAGTAATGGGTGAGGACAAGCGGCTGACCGCAGTCGTGGCACTGGCTCAGGGGATGGCGGCGGCGCACACCCCGCCGGGGTCATGGCAGGCCGCCGCGCTCGGGGCCTGCCGTGCGCTGGACGGCAGCTTCGCCGCGCTGTCGGTGTGGGAGCGGGAGCTGGGGCGGCTGCGGGTCCTGGTGAACGTCGGGGACCGGCGGCCCGACGAGGAGGAGTTCCCGGCGGCCGAGACCTATCCGGTGCACCAGTTCCCGGAGATCACCGAGTTCCTGCACGAGCGGTGGGCCGGCGGGGGCGGGCCCAACGCCTGGGTGGAGACCGCCGAGGGGACCGCCGCCGGGACGCCCGGGTACTTCCATCAGCGGGTCGCCGCCCTGCGCCGCCGGGGGCGCGGGTGCTGTGTCGTCGCCCCCGTACTGCTGCATGGGCGGGCCTGGGGTGAGTTGTACGTCGCCCGTCCGGTCGATGTGCCCGTGTTCGGGCCTGCCGACGCCGAGTTCGCCACCGTCCTGGCCGCCGTCGTCGCCGCCGGACTCGCGCAGTCCGAGCGGCTGGAGGAGGCACGTCGGCTCGCGTTCACCGATGCCCTGACCGGACTCGCCAACCGCCGTGCTGTGGACGTCCGTCTGGAGGAGGCCGTCGAACGGCACTGCGCCGAGGGTGTGGTCGTCAGCCTGGTCGTGTGCGATCTCAACGGGCTCAAGCGGGTCAACGACACCCTCGGGCATGCCGTCGGCGACCGGCTGCTGGAGCGTTTCGGCTCGGTGCTGTCGCTGTGCGGGGCCATGGTGCCGGGGGCGCTGGCCGCGCGGCTCGGCGGGGACGAGTTCTGTCTGCTGACGGTCGGGCCGGCCGCCGATGAGGTGGTCAAGGCCGCCGATGAACTGTGCCGTCGGGCAGGGGAGTTGGAGCTGGGGGAGGGGGTGGCGTGCGGGGTCGCCTCGACCGAGGACCCGATCGGGCCGGTGCTGGACGCCCGGCGGCTCTTCCGGCTCGCCGACGCCGCCCAGTACCGGGCCAAGGCCCTGCGTGCGGACCGGCCGGTGGTGGCGGGGCGGGAGGGGCCGGAGGATCCGGTCGTACGGCTGGCGGACGAGCCGCCGCATCTCGCGCCCGCCGAGCGGCGGCGGTTCCGGGGGCGTCGGTCGTGAGGTGAAGGCCACAGAATAAGTAAGGGGTGCCGCCGGACCCCACTAGTGACATCCCCGCATTCAATGCGTACGCTCCTGAATATGGATATGCACACTGTGGTGGTGGGGACGTCCGGTGTCACGGCGTCCGACGTTCTCGCCGTGGCGCGCGGCGGTGCCCGCATCGAGCTGTCGGCGGAGGCGGTGGCGGCCCTGGCCGCGGCCCGGGAGATCGTGGACGCGCTGGCCGCGAAGCCGGACCCGGTCTACGGCGTCTCCACCGGCTTCGGCGCCCTGGCGACCCGGCACATCAGCCATGAACTGCGCGCCCAGCTGCAGCGCAACATCGTCCGCTCGCACGCCGCCGGCATGGGGCCGCGGGTCGAGCGGGAGGTCGTACGAGCCCTGATGTTCCTGCGGCTCAAGACCGTCTGCTCCGGGCACACCGGTGTGCGGCCCGAGGTCGCGCAGACCATGGCCGACGTGCTGAACGCCGGGATCACCCCGGTCGTGCACGAGTACGGCTCCCTCGGCTGCTCCGGCGACCTCGCCCCGCTGTCCCACTGCGCCCTCGCCCTCATGGGGGAAGGGGACGCCGAGGGGCCGGACGGGGTGGTGCGGCCGGCGGGCGAGCTGCTCGCCGAGCACGGGATCAAGCCCGTCGAGCTGCGCGAGAAGGAGGGCCTGGCCCTGCTCAACGGCACCGACGGCATGCTCGGCATGCTGGTCATGGCCCTCGCCGACCTCGACACCCTCTACAAGTCCGCCGACGTCACCGCCGCCCTCAGCCTGGAGGCGCTGCTCGGGACGGACAAGGTGCTCGCGCCCGAACTGCACGCCATCCGGCCGCATCCGGGGCAGGGTGCCTCCGCCGCCAACATGCTCGCCGTGCTGAAGGGCTCCCAGCTCACCGGGCACCACCAGGACGACGCCCCGCGTGTCCAGGACGCCTACTCGGTGCGCTGTGCCCCGCAGGTCGCCGGTGCCGGCCGGGACACGATGGCGCACGCCCGGCTGGTCGCCGAGCGTGAGCTGGCCTCCGCCGTCGACAACCCGGTCGTGCTGCCCGACGGCCGCGTGGAGTCCAACGGCAACTTCCATGGCGCGCCCGTCGCCTACGTCCTGGACTTCCTCGCCATCGCCGCCGCCGACCTCGGCTCCATCGCCGAGCGCCGTACCGACCGGCTGCTCGACAAGAACCGCAGCCACGGGCTGCCGCCGTTCCTCGCTGACGACGCCGGTGTCGATTCCGGGCTCATGATCGCCCAGTACACGCAGGCCGCGCTCGTGAGCGAGATGAAGCGGCTCGCCGTACCGGCCTCGGCGGACTCCATCCCGTCCTCCGCCATGCAGGAGGACCACGTCTCCATGGGCTGGTCGGCCGCGCGCAAGCTGCGCACCGCCGTCGACAACCTCACCCGGATCATCGCCATCGAGCTGTACGCCGCCACCCGCGCCATACAGCTGCGCGAGGGCCTCGCCCCGGCACCCGCCTCGCAGGCCGTCATCGACGCCGTGCGCGCCGCCGGGGTGCAGGGGCCGGGCCCGGACCGGTTCCTCGCGCCCGACCTGGCCGCGGCCGACGCCTTCGTGCGCGGCGGCCACCTGGTCACCGCGGCGGAGTCGGTCACCGGCCCGCTGCGGTAAGGACCGAAAGGAGAGGGGTCCCTGCCGTGCGCGGGGGCCCTGCTGCTACGTCACTTCAGCTTGGCCTGCTGGGCCTTGACGACCTCCGGCGACACCGCGTACGCCTTCTTGTCCATCATCGCGCCCAGGTTCGACGTGAAGTAGACCGACAAGGTGGTCCCGGTCCGCACGACCTCGGCGTGGACGGGAGCCGGGTTCCCGTCACCGGTGTCCATGGTCGCGGTGAACGCCACCAGCCCGTCCCCGGCGGCCGTGGCCTTCTCCTCGGTGACCTTGGTGAACCTCGTCTTCGTGCCCGCCTGCGCGGCGGGGAAGCCGTTCGCACAGCCGGGCACGGCGGTGCGGACCGTGCCGAGTGCCTTGTCGGCGCCGTTCCCGTCGTACGAGGCCAGGGTGACCGTGGTGACGTCCCGGTCCAGGGACTTGTGGATCGACTCCTCGAACTTCCCGCTGGCCAGGTCCTTCATGGAAGTCGCCTTGTCCGTGGGGTCCTTCGTCTGGTTCTCCATGGCCAGACGGTCGGTCTGCGCCGCCGCCTCGACCGGCGGGAGCCCGCTCATCACGCGGGCCAGCGGCCGGCACAGCGCGCTGTCGGTCGTGATCGGCTTGGCGCGGCTCGCGGGAACCGGTGTCACCTTGTAGCCGGGCACCTCGCCCTCGGCGATGATCAGCTTCTTCAACTCGGCGGCGCTCAGCGCCTTCGCGGCCGGCTTCGCGGCATCTTCGGTGTTCTTCGCATCCCCGCCGGAACACCCCGTGACAAGGGCGAGCGACAGTGCACCCACGGCTGCGCCGGCGCACAGACGCACGCCCGATGATCTCTTCATGGGCGCACTATGCGGGAGCTGCCAAGAGATCGTCAACGGAAATTAAGGGGCATCAAAAGCCCAGGCGCTCGCGGCGCACCGAATACACCACGAATCCGGCGCCCACCGCGAGGAAGGCCGTGCCGCCGACGACGTACGGCGTGGTGTCCGGGCTTCCGGTGTCGGCGAGTTCGGTGCCCTCCTCGGCGGCCGCCGCCGACATCGCCCTGGCCTGCTGGGTCACCTGCGTGGTGGAGGTCTCCACGGTCGCTCTGGCCGGGGAGTCCTGCGAGGCGTGCGCGGACGGGACGAACCACAGCGCGCACAGCAGGGTGCCCGCGGCGGTGGCGGTCAGCAGCGGACGGCGAGCGGATGGCACGGAATATCGATCCCCTTGTGACGCTGGCGAATTGGCCGTGTGGGGCGATGTTAGTGAAAGGCGCGGGTCACAGGAAAGTCACGGGAGGTTTCAGTCGTACGCTCGCGCCATGAGTGACGAAGAGACATCACGTTTTGTGCGGCTTCGGGTGGAGCTGGTCCTTGAGGTGCAGGACGAGGATCAGGTGACCAAGGCCGCGCTGCGCCGGCTCGCGCAGGATCCGGAGCTGCCGGAGGACGAGCGGATGCATGCCGAGGGTGCTGTGACGGAAGACACCGCGGAGGCCCTCGCCTATCTCGTGGACCCGTTCGACCTGGTCAGCGAGGTCCCCGGGGTGGAGCTCCAGCAGGCGTCCTGGTCGAGTGAGCGGATCGAATACGACCCTGACTCGCCGGACTGGGACCTCGACGAGGATGATGTGGAGGACGACGACGAAGTGGACGGCATGGGCTGAGCGTCCCGGGGCAGTTGACCCCGGACGGCAACCGCCGTCCGGGGTTTTGTCGTCTCAGGGGGCGCACGGTCGACTCCCGCACCACCCGCGCCGTGGCGGACGTGGTGTGTCCCACAGATCCACTGGACGGGGAACGGGACGGTGCGGCCGTAGCGTTGAAGGTTAAAGGTTCTTACGGGGATTCTCGGGGATCGCGACTCGGCAACGATGGAGAAACTTGTGATGACGGACAGTAGGCGGCGCAGGGGTCTGATGGCCGCGTCCGCTCTGCTCGGCAGTGTGCTGATGCTCTCGGCGTGTTCCGGCGGTGGCAAGGCCTCCGCCACCGGCAGCGCGGACAACTCGCAGGCCAAGGCCGACGCGGCCGCTGCGAAGAAGTCGTCCGAAGCGCAGATCACGATCACCCCGAAGGACGGCTCCGACAACGCGTCCATCAACAACTCCGCCGCCGTCACGGTCAGCAAGGGCACCCTCACGGGTGTGCAGATGACCACGCAGGACGGCACGGCCGTCGCCGGTCAGCTCTCCGCCGACCAGCACAGCTGGAAGCCCACCGTCCAGCTGCAGCGCTCGACCACCTACAAGGTCTCCGCCGAGGCCAAGGACTCCGAGGGCCGTGTGGCGCACGAGAACGCGTCCTTCACCACGGTCTCCCCGGCCAACAGCTTCATAGGCACCTACACCCCGGACGACGGCTCCACCGTCGGCGTCGGTATGCCCGTGTCGATCAACTTCGACAAGGCGATCACCAACAAGGCGGCCGTCCAGAAGGGCATCACGGTCTCCTCCAGCAGCGGTCAGGAGGTCGTCGGCCACTGGTTCAACGCCAACCGCCTGGACTTCCGGCCCGAGCAGTACTGGAAGGAGGGCTCCACCGTCACGCTGAAGCTCGCGCTCGACGGCGTCGAGGGCGCGCCCGGCATCCACGGCATCCAGCAGAAGACGGTCACCTTCCACATCGGCCGCAACCAGGTGTCGTACGTCGACGCGAAGTCCAAGCAGATGAAGGTCACGCAGGACGGCAAGGTCGTCAAGACCATCCCGATCTCCGCGGGTTCGCCCGAGCACACCACGTACGAGGGCCAGATGGTGATCTCGGAGAAGTTCACCCAGACCCGGATGAACGGCGCGACGGTCGGCTTCAAGGACTCCGACGGCAAGGGCGAGTACGACATCAAGGACGTGCCCCACGCCATGCGCCTGACCAGCTCCGGCACGTTCATCCACGGCAACTACTGGGGCGCCCCGTCGGTCTTCGGCAACGTCAACACCAGCCACGGCTGCGTCGGCCTGCAGGACGTCAAGGGCGCGGGCGACAAGAACATGCCGGCCGCGTGGTTCTACAACAACTCGCTGATCGGTGACGTCGTGGTCGTCCAGAACACCGGCGACAAGACGGTCCAGCCGGACAACGGCCTCAACGGCTGGAACATGGACTGGGCGCAGTGGAAGGCCGGTTCGGCCATCTGACGTCCCGTTCTCCACAGCTTTCTGATGCCGCCCCCAGGGGCGGCATCAGTGTTTCCGGGCCGGTCATGGGCTGACCGGGGCGGTCGTGGGCGGGGCCACAGCCTTCTCATGTTTCTTTTATGTCGGCCTTATGGTGTCATCACGGTCCGTCCCTAACTTGCGGGCCATGTTCTTCACCTACCTGAGGCGCGAGCTGCGCCGCCGCAGAAAGGCGGCTCTCGTCGTCGCCTCCGGCCTCGCGCTGGGCATCGCGCTGGTCATCGTGGTCAACTCCGTGTCGAACGGCATGGGCAAGGCCCAGGACAAGGTCCTCCAGTCGCTGTACGGCCTGGGCACGGACATGACGGTCACCAAGGCCGCGAGCGCCGACGCCGGCGGCTCGCAGCGGCCGCGCTTCCAGTTCGACGCCAAGGACAACGGCGACAGCTCGACGCAGAGCAGCGACCGGGTCATGGTGCAGGGCTTCACCACCCTCGCCTCCTCCACCGTCACCAAGGTCGGTGACCAGCAGGGCGTCTCGTCCGCGGTGGGCGGGCTGAGCCTCAGGGTGCTCAAGGTCAGCGGGCAGTTCACCCGCGGCCAGTTCCAGCAGAACGGAAGCGGGGGCGGCTTCCAACGGGGCGAAGGCTCCGGCCGGCCGCAGGGTGAGGTCAAGGGCGGCGGCGCCAACTTCGACGTCAACCAGTACTCGGTCTTCGGCACCGACGTGACCAAGCCGGAGGCCGGTCCGCTGACCTCTTCGAAGATCACCAGCGGCCGTACGTTCCGGACGACCGAGACGGACGCGAAGGTCGCCGTCGTCGACGCGTCGTACGCCAAGGAGAAGAGCCTCAAGGTCGGTTCCACGGTCACCATCAAGAACGTGAAGTACGCGGTCGTCGGCATCGCGACGGCCGACAGCGGCGACGCGGCGGCCAACCTGTACATCCCGCTCAAGCAGGCGCAGACCCTGAGCGACAACGCGAACAAGGTCACCACGATCTACGTCAAGGCTACCGACTCCCAGCGGATCGACTCCGTCAAGAGCGCGATCCAGAAGAACGTCTCGGGTACGACGGTCACCACCTCCGCCGACCTCGCCAAGACGGTCTCGGGCTCCCTGTCCACGGCCTCCTCCCTCGCCACCAACGTCGGCAAGTGGCTGTCCATCGCCGTGCTGGTGGCCGCGTTCCTGGTCGCGGGCCTGCTGACGTCGGCCGCGGTCTCCCGGCGCGTCCGCGAGTTCGGCACGCTGAAGGCGCTGGGCTGGAAGTCGGGCCGGGTGACCCGGCAGGTGGTCGGCGAGGCCGTCGTCAACGGCCTGGTCGGCGGCGCCCTCGGCATCGCCCTCGGCCTGGCGGGCGCCTATGCCGTCACGGCCATCAGCCCCAGCCTGCAGGCGCAGTTGGGCGGCGGCACCGGCGGCGGCTTCGGGGGCGGGTCCGGTGGCGGCGGTGGCTTCGGCGGCGGTGGCTTCGGCGGCCCCGGTCGCCAGGCCGCGAAGACCCTGGAGGTGGCCCTCACGGCACCGGTGAGCCTGACGACGATCGCCCTGGCGGTGGCCCTGGCCGTGGCGGGCGGGCTGATCGCGGGGGCGTTCGGCGGGTGGCGGGCGAGCCGGCTGCGGCCGGCGGATGCGCTGCGGCGGGTGGAGTAAGGGCCCTTGGTGAGGCCTCTTGGCAAGGGCCACTTGTCCGTCAGCGCAGCATCCCGAATCCTCCAGGAGCCATTCAGATGTACGAACTCAAGAACGTGACCAAGCGCTACACCCGGGGCAAAGACACCGTCCACGCCCTCGACGGCGTGGACCTGACCATCGGTGACGGAGACCGGCTCGTCATCCAGGGCCCCACCGGCGGCGGCAAGTCCACCCTCCTGCAGATGCTCGGCGGCCTGGACCGCCCCACGTCCGGCGAAGTCGTCCTGGACGGCATCGACCTGGCCAAGCTCAGCGAGGCCCGGCTGACCAGGGTCCGCAGTGAGAACATCGGCTTCGTCTTCCAGTCCTTCAACCTCATCCCCACCCTCACCGCCCAGGAGAACGTGGAGACGGCCCTCGTCCCCCTCGGTATCAAGGCCAAGGAGCGCCGCGAACTCGCCGCCGAGGCCCTGCACTCCGTCGGCCTCGGCGAACGCCTCGGACACCTGCCCGGCGAGATGTCCGGCGGACAGCAGCAGCGCGTCGCCATCGCCCGCGCCCTGGTGAAGAAGCCCAAGGTGCTGCTGGCCGACGAGCCGACCGGCAACCTCGACGAGGGCATGCGCGACGAGATCATGGACGTACTCGAACGCCTGTGGAAGGAGCACGGGTTGACCTTCGTCATGGTCACCCACGACTCCGCCATCGCGAAGAAGGCGCCGCGGCTGGCCACCATCCGCAAGGGAAAGATCACGGTAAGGGAGAACGCCGGGGCCTGACGGCCGGCAACTCCGCTTTCCCATAGGTCACTTAGCGATTCTGTAACGGTGCCCCGTCCGCCGGGTAACAGTTTCCCGACCTTTCTCTTACCGTCCTTTCATTCGTTGAGACGTTTGATCGCCCCCCGGCATACTGCGCTTGTCCGGGGGGCGACGTTCATGCGTACGAGACCACCCCCGGCCGGGTGAACGGGGAATTCGCCCGGTACTCCATCTCCAGGGGGAGATCTTGCGCAGACAAGTGAAGAGCGCTGCCGCGGCCACCGTGGCCATGGCAGCGGCCGTCGCCCTCGCAGCGGGTATGACCAGCCCGGCGTCCGCGAGGCCCGCGGAGCCCACCGCGACCGGCGGCTCCGCGCTCACCGCAAGGACCCATGTCACCCTCATCACCGGTGACCGGGTCGCCCTCGACGCCAAGGGCCGCATCGTCGGCCTGGAGCGGGCCAAGGGCCGCGAGCACATACCCTTCCAGGTCCGGCGGACCGAGGGACACACGCTGGTCGTCCCCGCCGACGCGGCCCGCCTGCTGGCCTCCGGCACGCTGGACCAGCGGCTGTTCGACGTCACCGAGCTGAACAAGGCCGCCACCCGCAAGGCCCAGAAGAACGGCCTGAAGGTGATCGTCGGCTACCGCGGCGGCGCCGCGGCCGCCAAGGCCGGCGTCCGGGACGCGGGCCGTCTGCGCCGCACCCTGACCACGCTCGACGCCGACGCCGTACAGACCCCGGTGCAGGACACCACCGCGCTGTGGCACGCCGTCACCGCCGACGCCAGGACCGCCTCCGGCATCGCGCACGTCTGGCTCGACGGCGTCCGCACGGCCTCCCTCGACACGTCCGTGCCGCAGATCGGCGCGCCGACCGCGTGGAAGGCCGGCTACACCGGCAAGGGCGTGAAGGTCGCCGTCCTCGACACCGGCGTGGACACCAGCCACGCGGACCTCAAGGACCAGGTGATCGCGTCCAGGAACTTCACCGCCGCCAAGGACGCCACCGACCACTTCGGGCACGGCACCCACGTCGCCTCCATCGTCGCGGGCACCGGCGCCGAGTCCGCCGGGAGGTACACGGGTGTGGCGCCGGGCGCCGAGATCCTCAACGGCAAGGTCCTGGACGACACCGGCTCCGGCGACGACTCCGGCATCCTCGCCGGCATGGAATGGGCCGCCTCCCAGGGCGCCTCCGTCGTCAACCTCAGCCTCGGCGGCTACGACAGCCCCGGCATCGACCCGCTCGAAGCCGAGGTGAACAAGCTGTCCGAGACCAAGGGCATCCTGTTCGCCATCGCCGCGGGCAACGACGGCCCCCACTCGCTCGGTTCACCGGGCAGCGCGGACGCCGCGCTCACCGTCGGCGCCGTCGACAAGAAGGACAAGCTCGCCGACTTCTCCTCCACCGGCCCGCGCGTCGGTGACGGCGCGATCAAGCCGGACGTCACCGCACCCGGCGTGGACATCACCGCCGCCGCGGCCAAGGGCAGCGTCATCGACCAGGAGGTCGGCGAGAAGCCCGAGGGCTATCTGACGATCTCCGGCACCTCGATGGCGACCCCGCACGTCGCGGGCGCCGCCGCGATCCTCAAGCAGGAGCACCCCGACTGGGGCTACGCCGAGCTCAAGGGCGCGCTGACCGGCTCCGCGAAGGGCGGCGCCTACACGCCGTTCCAGCAGGGCTCGGGCCGTATCGCGGTCGACAAGGCCATCAGGCAGTCCGTGATCGCCGAGCCGGTCTCGGTGAGCTTCGGCGTCCAGCAGTGGCCGCACACCGACGACAAGCCGGTCACCAAGAAGGTGACGTACCGCAACCTCGGCGACCAGGCCGCCACCCTCACCCTGAGCAGCACCGCCCTCGACCCCAAGGGCAAGGCGGCCCCGGCGGGCTTCTTCACACTCGGCGCGCGCCAGGTGACGGTCCCGGCGCACGGCACGGCCTCCGTCGACCTCACCGTCAACACCAAGCTGGGCGGCACCCTCGACGGCGCCTACTCGGCGTACGTGACCGCGACCGGCACCGGCCAGAGCGTCCGCACGGCGGCAGCGGTGACGCGCGAGGTGGAGTCGTACGACGTCACGGTGAAGTTCATCGGCCGCGACGGCAAGCCGACCAAGAACTACAGCGCCGGCCTCACCGGTGTCGCCGGTCTCGCGGGCGGCACGGACCTGAGCCCGTACGACCCGTCCGGCACGGTGAAGGTACGCGCGCCCAAGGGCACGTACATCCTCAACACCTCCGTGTTCGCGGACCCCGAGGACTTCGGCAAGGGCGTCGACTGGATCGCCCAGCCGAAGCTGACCGTCGGCAAGAAGCAGACGATCACGATCGACGCGCGTCAGGCCAAGCCGGTCGACATCACCGTCCCGGCCAAGGGCGTCACCTCGCAGTTCGCCAACCCCGGCTTCGACGTCAAGGCCGGCGACGGCGACTACGGCTACGGT
This sequence comes from Streptomyces camelliae, assembly GCF_027625935.1. Lineage (NCBI taxonomy): Bacteria > Bacillati > Actinomycetota > Actinomycetes > Kitasatosporales > Streptomycetaceae > Streptomyces > Streptomyces camelliae. The sequence goes on along the minus strand of NZ_CP115300.1, from coordinate 3,503,933 downwards.
TTCCTGCTGGACTCGTACAAGAACTTCCGCACCGCCCACCTGGGCCCGCAGTTGCCCGCCGGGTCGCTGTACCAGCAGTGGGACGCCCACTGGTCCAAGGGCGCGAGCGAGGAGTACGACGTCACCGCCGGCGGCCCGGTCAAGCAGCTCGCCACCGGCTACACCAAGCACTTCAAGGCGAGCGAGATGGCCACGGTCAAGGTCCGGCTCGGTGCCGCCGCGAGCGGCAAGACCGGCTCGATCAGCGCCACCGGCTGGCTGCCCGGAAGCTCCGGCGCCTCCTCGGTCGACCTCCCGCAGAAGCTGCCCGGCACCCGGACCCTGCACCTGTCCGCCACCGGCGGGGTGAACTGGCAGCTGGGGTTCACCCAGTACGGCGGGAAGGACAAGGACGGCTCCGCGCTCGCCGACGCGGGCTACCAGCTCGGCGAGTTCACCTTCAGGGCCGGCCGTACGTACACCAAGACGGTCAACACCGCGGTCTTCGGCCCGCACGTCGGCGGCGGCTTCGGCCTGTTCCGGGACGGGGACGAGATCTACGGCTCGCTGCCGCTGTTCGCCGACTCCGCCAAGCACGCCGGATCCTCCGACTTCACCTCGGTGACGACGACCCTGTACCGCGACGGCACCAAGATCGGCTCCAACGACGACCCGCTGTCCGGCCAGGTCTTCAAGGTGCCCGCCGGTGAGGCCGCGTACCGGCTGACCACGTCGGTCAAGCGGTCGGCCAAGGTCGCGGCGGCCTCGTCCCGCATCGACGCGACCTGGACCTTCCGCTCCAAGAAGCCGTCGGGCGACTTCGCCGAGCTACCGTCCTCCGCCCTGCGCTACGGCATCGAGACCGGCCTGGACAGCCGCGTCGCCGCCGGCAAGACGGTCACCTTCCCGGTCACCGTGGAGGGCTCGGCCGCGGGCAGGAACCTCAAGTCCCTGGCGGTCTACGTCTCCTACGACGGCAAGACCTTCAAGAAGGTCGACGTCAAGGGCGGCAGGATCACCCTGAAGAACCCGGCGAAGGGCACGTCCCTCAGCCTCCGCTCCACGATCACCGACAAGCAGGGCAACACGTCGGAGATCACGATCTGGGACGCGTACTTCGGCACGTGACGTCACTGGACAGTCGGGGCCGGGCGCGTCGCGTCCGTGCCCCAACTGGCCAGCAGGCGCAGGGAGTCGGCGGACGGGGAGTCCGGTTCGGCGTGGTAGGTGATGAGGGACTGGTCCGCGTCGCCCGTCAGGCGGAAGGACTCGAAGTTCAAGGAGAGATCACCGACCAGCGGGTGGTGCAGGTGCTTGACGCCGTGGTTCTTCTCCTTGACGTCATGCGTCGCCCACAGCCGCCGGAACTCCTCGCTCTTCACCGACAGCTCGCCCACCAGGGCCGACAGCCGCGGGTCGTCGGGGTAGCAGCCGGCGTCCATGCGCAGCGCGCAGACGATGTCGATCGCCTTCTGCTCCCAGTCGACGAAGAGCTCGCGGTACTCGGGCCGCAGGAACACCAGCCGCGCCCAGTTCCGCTCGCCCGGCGCGAGCTCCGCCCAGTCACCGAAGACCGCCGACGCCATCCGGTTCCACGCCAGGATCTCCGAGCGGCGCCCCACGATGTACGCCGGCACGCCGTCCATCGTGTCCAGCAGCTGCCGCAGCGCCGGGCGCACGTGCTGCTGCCGGGCCGCCGGCTTCTTCTTGTGCGACTTCGGCTTGGCCAGATGCGTGAGGTGGGCGTGCTCGGCGTCCGTCAGCCGCAGGGCCCGCGCGATCGCGTCCAGCACCTCCGCCGAGACATTGCGGCCGTTGCCCTGCTCCAGGCGCGTGTAGTACGCCACCGACACCCCGGCCAGCTGCGCCAGCTCCTCGCGGCGCAGCCCCGGCACCCGCCGGTGCCGGCCGAAGTCCGGCAGCCCCACTTCCTCCGGCTTCAGCCGGGCCCGCCGGGTGCGCAGGAACTCGCTCAGCTCGGCCCGCCGGTCCAGGGCACGCCCGGCTCCGGCCGCCTGTCCCGGCTGATCACCCTGTTCGCCCGTACGTTCCATACGTCCAGTATTCCTGGTCGTACGTACAGCATCCTGACCCCGCCAGTAGTACGCACGGCAGTCGTACGCAAGGCCGTGATCTGGGCGGATCGAGGGACGTGCGGCAGGCTGGTGATCGTGTCCGGCGGAAGGCAGCCGGACACGACACCCCCTTGCTAGGAGAACCCCGGCATGACCACTGTTGTTGCCGCGTACGCCGCGCCCGCCGCGAAGGCCCCGCTGGAGCGGACGACCATCGAGCGACGCGCGGTCGGCGAGTTCGACGTCCTGATCGACATCAAGTTCGCCGGTATCTGCCACTCCGACATCCACCAGGTCCGCGAGGGCTGGGGCGAGGCCATCTTCCCGATGGTGCCCGGCCACGAGATCGCCGGCGTCGTCTCCGAGGTCGGCTCCGGCGTGACGAAGTTCGCCGTCGGCGACCGGGTGGGCGTCGGCTGCATGGTCGACTCCTGCCGTGAGTGCGAGAACTGCCTGGCCGGCAATGAGCAGTACTGCCTCAAGGGCATGGTCGGCACGTACAACGCCATCGGCAAGGACGGCGAGCCCACCTACGGCGGCTACTCCGAGAAGATCGTCGTCGACGAGAACTTCGCCGTCCGTATCCCGGACGGCCTCTCCCTGGACGTGGCCGCCCCGCTGCTCTGCGCCGGCATCACCACCTACTCCCCGCTCCGCCACTGGAACGCCGGCCCCGGCAAGAAGGTCGCCGTCGTCGGCCTGGGCGGTCTCGGTCACATGGCCGTCAAGATCGCGCACGCCATGGGCGCCGAGGTGACCGTGCTCTCGCAGTCCCTGCGCAAGAAGGACGACGGCCTGAAGCTGGGCGCCGACCACTACCACGCCACCAGCGACCCGAAGACCTTCGAGGAGCTGGCCGGCACGTTCGACCTCATCGTCTCGACGGTGTCGGCGCCGATGGACTTCGGCGCGCTGCTGTCGCTGCTGAAGGTGGACGGCGCGCTGGTCAACGTGGGCGCGCCCGAGGAGCCCATCTCCCTCAACCTGTTCTCGGTGATCGGCGGCCGCAAGACCCTCGCCGGATCGATGATCGGCGGCATCGCCGAGACCCAGGAGATGCTGGACTTCTGCGCCGAGCACGGTATCGGCGCGGAGATCGAGCTGATCCGCGCGGAGGAGGTCAACGAGGCGTACGAGCGAGTGCTGGCGAGCGACGTCCGCTACCGCTTCGTGATCGACACGGCCACCATCTGACCCACGTGAGGAGGGGCCCCGGCGGAAGGTGAGGCCGGGGCCCCTCAGCGTGTCGCCGTGCGCCGCCCCGGCAGCCACAGCAGACGCGAATCGCTCCCGACAGCCACAACAGATACGGCTGCCCCGAAAGCCACAGCAGCTATGGCCGCCCCGCCAGCCACAGCAGACACGGCACGGTCCGCCCCGGCAGCCACAGCAGATACGGCCCGCCGGCCGGTGTGGTGAGGGCGCCGACCGGGATCTCCAGCGGCGGCAGCAGCGTCCGCGCGGCGGGGTCGGCGGCCGTCAGCACCACCGCACCGGTCTGCGCAGGTGCCGCTTCCAGGTGATGCCGTTGCCCGCGGTGACGACGGTCGGGGCGATCTTCGAGTGCTGCCTGCGCCTGATCGGTGTGCTGTCCCGGGTCCCGGGCTACTCGACGGAGAAGCCCTCCCCGGCGCCGTAGGACCGGACGACCGCAGCCCCGATACCCTCCGCGGGTCGCACCACGTGGACTCGCCCGCGTCCCGTGACCCGCACCTCCCCGTGCTCCACCGTCAGCAGGGTGTTCTCGTCCACGGCGACCCCGAACGGCACCCATCCCCGCCCGACCGCCGTGACCAGCCGGGCCAGCGTCCCCCACTGCGCCGCATGGACGTCCACCGCGAACGGCACCAGCCCCAGGCCGTCCCGCACCTCGACCTCCGTCAGGTCCTCCCCGGTCTCCTCCGGGCACACCGGCACCCCGTCCACCAGCCAGCCGCCGACCACCGCCCGGCGCCCGGCGACGGCCGCACCGGCGGAGAACCCCGCGTACGGCACACCGCGCGCGGCGAGCAGCCGCGGCAGCCCCTCCCGGCTCGCGGTGAGCGCCTCCTGGTACGCGGGCGTCAGGCCGCCGCAGACCAGCAGCCCGTCGATCCCCGCCAGCGCGGACTCCGGCTCCAGCCGGCCGCCGAGCGGCACCAGCAGCGGCAGCGGCGCGCACGGGCCCGCCGTGCGCAGCGCCGCCGCGTACCGCTCGAACTGGTCCGGCCCGTCCCCCTCGTCGACGATCAGACAGCCGATGCGCGGCGGCGGCCCGTCCCCCGTGCCCGCCGCCCGCAGGAACGGCGCGTACACCTCGGGCGCGTCCCACCCACCGCCGATCAGAAATGTGCTCAACCCGAATCCCTCCCGGTATTCCCCGGGGAATGTACGAGGAGGCGGGCGACACCGTCGCCTGAATTACCCGGCCCGCCCGACCGGTCCGGCCGGCCCCGGCAGCTCGGCCGCGTTGCCCCGAGGACGCACTCGCGAACAGACCGAGCGGACGGAACCGCGGCAGCGGCTGGGCCAGTTGGGGTGACCGGGTGACCGGGTGACCGAGTGGTCGGGTACTCGGGTGATCGGGTGGCTGGTCAGGCCGTCCCGGACGGCTTCGGTGTCCTCGGAGGCAGCAGCGTGGTGTCGGAGAGGGCGGGGACCGAGACGTCGACCGCGACACCGTAGTCGGAGTAGTAGGCGGTCGACATCTCCTCCCCGGCGGTGGTCCGCACCCGGGTCCGCTTCTCCACCAGCAGATCGCGGCTGTCGACCCAGACGTCGACGTGCTCCTCCTTGATGCCCTTCGCCGCGAGCTCCGCCCTGAGGGACTTCACGTCGCCGGGCGTCAGGCCCCGGCCGCGGAGGGTCGCCAGCCGGGACGCGTCCAGCGTGCCCGCGTAGTGGGTGGCGGCCACCCCGCGGACGGTTTCCCGGCCGACCCGGTGCACATCACCGCTCGCGATCAGCATCCGCACCGACAGGGTCGGATTGGCCTGCCGGATCATGTCCACCCTGGCCTTCTGCGTGGCGTTCTGCGCGGCGAGCATGCCGAGGGGGGTCCGCAGCCAGTGCTTGCCGCCCATCAGCTTCAGGAACTTCGCCGGCGTGCTCATGTAGATGGCGTCCTTGCGGAACTCGAACCGCGCGCTCGGGATCTGCGGGAGCGACGGCATCGTCAGCGTGAAGTCACCCTGCTGGCCGTCGGCCCAGTCCAGCTCCCCGGTCATCCGCGCCCGCAGCGCACCGCCGACCGTGTGGATCTCCTCCACCCGGGCCGAGTGCTCCTTGGCGCTGGCGTCCTCGACCTTGACCAGGTCGGCCGTCAGCGCGAGGGCGGCCCGCGTCTGTCCTCGCGCCGAGGGCGTGTGCCCCGCGCCGCTCCCACCACAGCCCGAGACCGGGCCCAGGACCGCCGCGACGGCCACGACCGCCGCAGCCGTACGGAACCGCCGACCACGCATGACGCCCCCCGTTGCCTCTCGTTCGTCTCTCATGCGACCCGTTCGAAAAACTGTTCAGGTCACAGATCATGATGGCCGAGAGGGCGGCAGTCGACTCTTATGGCATTCCTATGCCGAAACGAGGGGGACTTGTGATCGTGGTTCGCCCTGCGTCCCGTACGTCTGCAGGTGGTGCGGCGGCAGTGGAGATACATCTCTGAGGGGACGTCACTTACATCCCTGAGCGGACGTCACTCCGGCGTCCCCGCTCTAGCGTCACCACCATGACAAGAACCCGTCGCACAGCGACCGCTGTCGTGCTGGCCCTCGTCCTTCCGCTGCCCGTCGTCGCGGCTGCCACGGCCCCCGCGTCAGCCGCCCCCACCGGTGTGCACCGCACCCTCGCGGCCACCGGCACCGACGTCTCCGCCGCCGCCACCGATGCGGCTCTCTCCCCGGCCGAACTGCCCGCCCCGACCGGGCCGTACGCCGTCGGCCGGGACATCCTGCACCTTGTCGACGAGCACCGCCAGGACCCGTGGGTCCCCTCGGCGGGGCACCGGCAGCTCATGGTGTCGATGTACTACCCCGCCCGGCCCGGCACCGGCGGCCCCGCCCCCTACATGACCGTCGAGGCCGCCCGGGACATGCTCCAGCTGAAGGTCCCGGGCACCACGATCCCGCCCGAGGCGGTCAGCGAGACCCGTACCTGGTCGCACACCGACGCGGTGCCGCGCCACGGCCGCTTCCCGCTGCTCCTGCTCTCTCCCGGCTTCACCATGCCCCGCACGGAGATCACCAGCCTCGCCGAGGATCTCGCCGGCCGGGGTTACGTCGTCGCCCTGGTCGACCACACCTACGAGAACTCCGGCACCACGTTCCCCGACGGGAAGACCCTCACCTGCACCATCTGCGACGACCCGGACGCGTACCCGCCCGCGGCCATCGAGGAAAGCCGCGCGAAGGACCTCTCGTTCGTCATCGACGAGCTGACCCGCCACCGTCACCCTGCCTGGCGCTACGCCCACATGATCGACGGCAGGCGGATCGGTGTGGCGGGGCACTCCATCGGCGGCGCCTCCGCCGTCCCCACCATGGCCCACGACAAGCGGGTCCTGGCCGGTGTCAACCTCGACGGCACCATGTTCGTGCCCGTCCCCGACGACGGCCTGGGCGGCCGCCCGTTCATGATGATCGGCCACAGCACGGGCACCGACGAGGACCCCACCTGGACGGACGCCTGGGGCCGCCTCAAGGGCTGGAAACGATGGCTGACCGTCACCGGCTCCAACCACGGCAGCTTCACCGACGTCCCCGTCCTCGCCGCGAAACTCGGCATCCCCGAACCCCCCGGCACGACACTCTCCCCCCAGCGCGCCGTCCAGCTCACCCGCACCTACGTGGCGGCCTTCTTCGACCTCCACCTGAGGGGCATCCCCGAACCCATCCTGAACGGCCCCACCTCGGCCTACCCGGAGGTCGGCTTCCACGCACCGTGACCGACGAGCGCCGAGGCATCACAGGCCGGCCGGATCGGAGGGGAGCCAGTCGGTGTGGCGTTCGCGGAGCCGGTCCCGCTCGGCGGGGGTGGCGAGGATGACGTCCGCGCCACCGTCGTAGGGATGGTGGATCCGTCGCAGTTCCGTGTCGGTGATGAACACCTCGACGAGCGTCTCGTCGGCGACGGCGCGCAGCAGGTCGTCGAGGCAGCCGTACCGCCACGGGCGCCGGTCCGCGTACAGCCGGGTGTAGGCGTGGAACTCCGGATCGGGGTCGTCCAGTGCCGCCTCGGTCCACCAGCGGAGGCCGCCGGGGTGCAGTTCGGGCCGTGGTGTCGGCCAGCCGGCCGGACCCGTCGGTGTGTACGACCAGTCCATGGTCACCACGAACACGTCCCGCTCCGTGAACAACGTGTCGAGGATCGTGTTGTACCGGTCCAGCGCGATCGCGTACTCGGCATCGGACTCCGGGTAGCGCTTCGACCCGGGGAGGCTGTGGAAGCGCACCCAGCGGTCCGCGTACGTGCCGCGGAAGGTGTGGGCGACGGGCGGCCCCGCCGGCCGTCGTTCCCGCCACAGCGCGGCGAGCGATGACGCTGCCGCCTCCGCCTCCGTACTCACCCCTCCGCCCCGACCACGCCGACCGGGCAGGAGACGCCGGTACCGGAGAGCCTGTGCTGCCGTGTGACCCATGGGCCGGAGCCGGCTGTCGGCTGGAGCTGCCTGTCATCCGCGTAGGTGGGCAAGAAGCTCGTCTCCAATGGGATAGGAGCGTTCCTGGGGCAGCAGCCGGGCGGCGGCGCCCAGATCGCCACTGTTGACCAGGGCGTGGATCTCGTGGGCGAGGGGGGTCACGTCGCGGATGGCGACTGTCCACTCGTCCGCGTAGCGTCGTGCGGCCTCACCGCAGAGGCCGAGTTGCAGAGACCGGTACGGCAGGGGTTGCAGGTGCAGATCCCGCTCGGGGTCCCACTGCACGCGAGCGGGTGCGCGCTTCAACTGACACTGCCAGGCGGCCCGGTCTGGATGTACGCCGCGGACGTAGCTCGACAGGCACGCGTGACGCAGCGCCCACTCGAAGCCGGCACGGCTGATCTCGACCGCGAGAACGGTCTCCTGCCCCTCCTTGGCGCCCCAGCCGCATCGGTACATCATCCACAGGAACGACGGCTTGATCCACGTCATCCTGTCGCGCTTCCACACGGCGGGGAAACGGCCCTCCTGGACGGCGGGCAGGCCGATTTCCGGGGCGTACGCCTGGTAGACGGTGATCGTGGAGTCCGCGTAGGCCGCACGGATCTCGCGTTGGGGTTGTGCCATGGCGTACAGCGTGAAGTCGGCCGGTTCGGGCGGCCACTGATTTTCGACCAGACGCGCTCCGGTGAGCCCGAGGACGGGGACTCCACCAGTCATGCGGGCGGCAGAAGCTGCTCAGTCCAGACGGTCTTGCCGTCGTGGCTGTAGCGGGTACCCCACCGCTCTGTGAGCTGCGCGACCAGGAAGAGCCCGCGTCCGCCCTCGTCCGTGCTGAGGGCCCGCCGGAGGTGGGGGGACGTGTGGCTGGTGTCGGACACTTCGCAGATCAGGCAGTGCGTACGGATGAGGCGCAGGGTGACGGGACCGGCTGCGTACCGGTAGGTGTTGGTGACGAGCTCGCTGGCGACCAGCTCGGTGGTGAAGACCAGTTCGGCCAGCCCCCATTCGGTCAGTTTCGACGTGGTCAGCTCTCTGGCACGGGCGGCGGCGGTCGCCTCCAGGGGAAGCTGCCATGAGGCGACATTCTGTGGCCGCAGCACCCGGGTACGGGCGATGAGCAGCGCGATGTCGTCGGTGGGCAGGTGGTCCTTGGGCAGCAGCGCTTCGACCACGGCGTGGCAGGTGAGGTCCAGAGGCTCGGTGGCGTGGGCGAGACATGTGCGCAGGTCTTCCAGCGCGGCGTCTATGTCGCCGTTGCGTGCCTCCAGGAGGCCGTTGGTGTAGAGCGTGAGCAGGCTGCCCTCGGGGAGGTCGAGATCGTACGTTTCGAAAGGCAGTCCGCCCAGGCCCAGTGGTGGCCCCGCGGGCAGATCGAGCACGGTCACTTCGCCGTCCGGGGTGGACACCATGGGCGCCGGGTGGCCGGCGCGTGCCAGGGAACAGTGCTGGGAGACCGGATCGTAGACCGCGTAGAGGCAGGTGGCCCCGAGCGTCTGCTCGATCGCCGACTGGTTGCCGTCAGCGTTCGCCTCCAGCTCGGTGGCCAGCAGACTGACCAGATCGTCCAGCCGTGCCACCACCTCGTCCGGTTCCAGGTCGAGGCTGGCCAGGGTGCGCGCGGCGGCGCGTAGACGGCCCATCGAGGCCGCAGCGTGGATCCCGTGGCCGACCACGTCTCCGACAACGAGGGCGACCCGGGCCCCTGACAACGGGATCACGTCGAACCAGTCACCGCCGATGCCCGGTTCACCGCTGGCCGGGAGGTACCGGCAAGCCACCTCCACGGCCGGCAGGTCGGACGCGGTGCTCGGCAGCAGACTGCGCTGAAGAGTCAGAGCGGCGCTCTGCTGCTGGGTGAAGCGGCGCGCGTTGTCGATGCAGACGGCCGCACGCGAGGAAAGCTCCTGGGCCACCGCAGCATCATCATTCTCGAAAGGCTGCGAATTGCGCGACCGCCACAGGCTCACCAGGCCCAGTACCAGGCCGCGCGCAATCAGGGGCACCGCGATCAGCGAATGAACGCCGAGCCCCAAGGCGATCTCGACCCGCCGCCGGTCCATGGCGTACCACTCGGGGCGGAGGGACAGCAGCCCTTCGAGAATCGGGCGACGCTCGGCCAGGCACCGCGCCTGCGGAGATTCCGGAAGCAGCGGAACCACGTCGCCTTCCCGGAACGGGACGCGTTGTTCCGGTGGTGAGAGTGCGGCCCGGAGCAGCGGACCTGCCGTACCGGGAACTGGTTCGTCACCAAGTGTCACGGGCTTGAGGAGGTCCACCGAGCAGTAGTCGGCCAGGCCGTGGACGGCCACCTCGGCCAGTTCCCGAGCAGTCTGAGTCACGTCCAGCGAGGTTCCGATCTGGGCGCTCGCCTCGTTCAGCAGGGCGAGCCTGCGTTGCGCCCGGTGGCGGTCGGTCACGTCCTCGATCGTCTCGGCCACGCCGAGGACCCGGCCCGAGGGGTCCTCCATCCGGAACGCCGAGACCGACACGATCCGCTCCCGACCTGGATTGTGGCGTGCCCGGGCGGACTGCTCTGTGAAGATCAACGGCTCGCCGGTCTCCAGAACATGCCGTACCCGTTCCTCTGCCGGACCGGCGTCCTCGTCGACCATGAATTCGCGGGGGTGACGGCCCACCGGCGCCGAGGCCGGGACGCCGCTCGCCTTCTCGACCGCACGGTTGACCCGGATCACTCTCCTGTCCGGGCCGTGGATGACCAGACCGATCGGGGACCGGTGGTACAGGCCGTCCAGCAGCGCGCGGTCCCGCTGCCAGGCGATGACCTCCGCGGCAGGAGCACCGACCAGGAGCCACTCCTGCCTGCCCCCCTCCCGGCTGATCGCGCGGGCACGGAATCCCATCTCCATACGGCGCCCGTCGCGGTGCCGGACGGGCAGGACGCCGAACCAGCCCCCTGCCTTCAAAGCGTCTACGACCACGGAGCGCGCGACCGGCAGGTCACAGGCGTCGACGAGGAGGTCCTGCCACGCCCGTCCGATCACTTCCTCGGCCGGATAGCCCAGCAACTCCTGTGCGCGTGGGCTCCAGCCGACCACGGTGCCTTGATCGTCAAGCACAGCCGAGGCCCCACGCCCGAGGGCGAATGGATCCTCAGGACTCTCGCTGAAATGCATCGACGATGTCCCCATAGCCACCACCTTGCCTCCGTGCCTCCGATGTTCCTCCCCGTGGTCTCCGTCCGCGACTCTCACGTTCCTCTCGGCCCGGACCTTCGGCAGGAGTGCCCTGGCCAGCCGAGCCGGACGCAAGCTGGTTCGGCTACTTCTCCGAAACCTCCGGCGCCGACGCGATGCCCGTCGGGCACGACGCGCCCCAGTTCGTCTCGAACGGGGCACTCAGCTTGACCCCCGTCCCACCCAACCCGCAGTAACCGGCCGGGTTCTTGTCCAGGTACTGCTGGTGATACGCCTCCGCCGGGTAGAAGGGGCGGTCGGTGGCCGGGAGGATCTCCGTGGTGATCGTGCCGTAGCCGGAGGAGGTCAGGACCTTCTGATACGCCGTGCGGGAGGTTTCCGCCGTCGTGGCCTGTTCGGGGGTGTGGGTGTGGATCGCCGAACGGTACTGCGTGCCCACGTCGTTGCCCTGGCGGAAGCCCTGGGTCGGGTCGTGGGACTCCCAGAAGGTCTTCAGCAGGCGGTCGTAGGTGATCACCTCCGGGTCGTAGACCACGCGGACCACCTCCATGTGGCCCGTCAGGCCCGAGCAGACCTCCTCGTAGGTGGGGTACTCCGTGTATCCGCCCTGGTAGCCCACCAGGGTCGTGTACACGCCAGCCGGGAGCCGCCAGAACGTGCGCTCGGCACCCCAGAAACAGCCCAGGCCGAAGTCGGCGATCTCCAGCCCCTCGGGGTACGGGCCGAGAAGAGGGGTGCCGAGGACGGTGTGGCGGTCGGGGACCTCGTAGGCGAGGGAGGGGCGGCCCGTGAGCGCCTGTTCGGGGGTGGGCAGTTGCGGGGTGCGGCCGAAGAACATGCGGGTCTCCCTGTCGGTCCGGGGGAGGGCGGGCGGTGCCGGTCAGGGCGGTCGGCACGCGGGGAGAACGTCCGGGTGGGGGGCCGAATTCCGGTCACGTCCTCGCCGTCACCGTCGTGTCATCACCGTCGTGTCATCGCCGTTGTGTTCCCTCCGATCTCCTTCGACTCTCCGGCCACCGCCCGGGGTTCGGGCCGGCTCAGCCCGGCAGGCTCGCCGGGCTGCCGCCGTTGGCCTCGTAGCCGGCCACCGCCAGGGCGCGGTAGACGGCGAACTCGGCCGCCGGGTCGGCGGACAGGGTCCAGGGCAGGGCGCCTACGTGCCCGTCGACGTGTATCAGCTGCTGCATGGCCTCCGCCCAGCGTTCGGCGCGGACCAGGAAGAAGACCAGCAGATGGCGGACGTGTGCCAGCGTCGGATCGTCCGGGTGGGCCGAGTGCACCGCGTGCAGGGCGCCGTGCATCGCCTTGGTGACGACCTCGCTCTGGTAGAAGCCCGACACCAGGTTGACCTCGGGCAGGTGCTCGAAGACCGCGAACAGCGGCAGCGCCGCGAGCAGCGAGCCCTGCGGGGCGCGGGCCGCGGCGGCCTCGGCGAAGGCGTACGCCAGCGCGCGCGAGCCGTGCCACTTCTCGCACCAGTAGTGCAGCGCGGCCAGATGCGCACCCATGTGATGCGGCGCGCGGTCGAGGATCTTCAGCCACAGCTGCTCGAACTCGGCCTGCGGATACGACAGTCCACGGGCGATGGACAGCTCGACGATGTACGGCACCGGGTCGCCGGGCGCCAGCAGCGCCGCCTGCCCGCACGCCTCCCGGGCCTCCTCCATGATGATCCGGAAGTCGTCCGTGCCCGGCGTCGACGTACGCCATGCCTGCTGCACCAGGAACTCCGCGTGCACGGCGGCGCCGCCCGCGTCCTTGGGCTGCTCGGCCCGCCACACCCGCAGCCACTGGCCGCCCGGCGTCTCGTGCACCCCGCCGGGGCGCTGCTGCAGCTCCAGTGCGGCGGCACCCGCGAAGGCCTGCACCCGCTGCCAGCGCCGTTCGCCCTCCTTCTCGGTGCCGGCCAGCAGCTGGGCGGCCGCGCGATAGTCCTGCGTGCGCTGCACGAGCTCCAGCACGTCCAGCAGGTCCTGGTCCGGGCCGGGCATCCGTATGTCCAGCTCCTCCTGGCGCACGAAGCCGTAGTCCGCCGGGTCGGCGGCGTCCGGGTGTTCCGGAGGAACCTGCTCGATCACCCCGCGCCTGCGCCGCAGGAACGGGAGCAGGACGAAGCTCAGCATGAGCAGCGCCATCAGAAGCCAGAGAATCGCCATGCCTCAAGCGAACCAGACCGCGCGGTCACATCGCCAACCCCCCGCCGCGAGGCTGTGGAAAACTCCCGTCCTGGTCATGACACGCCTGCGGGCGACGGCATCCGGCCGGGCGGACTACGCTCGGTGCTCATGAGCGACAGGCACATCAGTCAGCACTTCGAGACCCTCGCGATCCATGCGGGCAACACCGCGGATCCCCTCACCGGCGCGGTCGTCCCGCCCATCTACCAGGTCTCGACCTACAAGCAGGACGGCGTCGGCGGGCTGCGTGGCGGTTACGAGTACAGCCGCAGCGCCAACCCCACCCGTACCGCCCTGGAGGAGAACCTCGCCGCGCTGGAGGGCGGCCGTCGCGGCCTCGCGTTCGCGTCCGGTCTCGCGGCCGAGGACACCCTGCTGCGCACGCTGCTCACCCCGGGCGACCACGTCGTCATCCCCAACGACGCCTACGGCGGCACCTTCCGCCTGTTCGCCAAGGTCGCCACCCGCTGGGGCGTGGAGTGGTCCGTCGCCGACACCAGCGACCCGGCCGCCGTGCGGGCCGCGATCACCCCGAAGACCAAGGCCGTCTGGGTGGAGACCCCCTCCAACCCGCTGCTCGGCATCACCGACATCGCCGCCGTCGCCCAGGTCGCCCACGACGCGGGCGCCAGGCTCGTCGTCGACAACACCTTCGCCACGCCCTACCTCCAGCAGCCGCTGGCGCTCGGGGCGGACGTCGTCGTGCACTCCCTGACCAAGTACATGGGCGGTCACTCCGACGTGGTCGGCGGCGCGCTGATCGTCTCCGACCAGGCGCTCGGCGAGGAGCTGGCCTACCACCAGAACGCGATGGGCGCCGTCGCCGGCCCCTTCGACTCCTGGCTGGTGCTGCGCGGCACCAAGACCCTCGCGGTGCGCATGGACCGGCACAGCGAGAACGCCACGAAGATCGCCGACATGCTGACCCGGCACGCGCGCGTGACGCAGGTGCTCTACCCGGGCCTGCCCGAGCACCCGGGGCACGAGGTCGCCGCCAAGCAGATGCGGGCGTTCGGCGGCATGGTGTCCTTCCGCGTCGAGGGCGGCGAGGAGGCGGCCGTCGAGGTCTGCAACCGCGCCAAGGTGTTCACCCTCGGTGAGTCCCTCGGTGGTGTGGAGTCCCTGATCGAGCACCCCGGCCGGATGACGCATGCCTCCGCGGCGGGCTCCGCGCTGGAGGTCCCCGGCGACCTCGTGCGCCTGTCGGTCGGCATCGAGAACGTCGACGACCTGCTCCAGGACCTTCAGCAGGCCCTGGGCTAGCCGGCATCCGCTCCATCGGCCCGGCGCGCCCATGTACGCGCGCCGGGCCGTGGGCTCACCAGCCCGTGAGCGGCGTCGTCCGGGAGGGCGGCTGCGTCCACGGGTGCACGCGAGCCGCCCACACCCCGAATGCGACGGCCGCGGCCCACGCCAGCAGCCACAGCACCCGGCGGACCAGCCGCCCGCGCCGCAGCAGGCGCTCGCCACGGCGCACCGCCTCCGCGCACAGGTCCGGCGGCACCGGCGCCGGTGCCCGTTCCATGATCTGCCGTACGGCGGCTTCCCGCTCGGGCCGTTTCACGGCACCCTCCCCGCGCGCGTGGAAGTCATCACGTCCCTCGCGCGCGCAGAGAAGTCACCGAGTCCCGCGCGTGCAGGCCGCGTGCCTGCACCGCATACGCCGGGCCATTCATGGCGGCCATGCCGGCCGTACCGCCTCATGACGGCGCCGTCTTCGTGCCCACCGCGCGCGGGGCGGCCGGGCGGGCCGGGTGCAGCAGGGTGGCCGTTGCGCGGTCGCAGAGGGTGTGCACGCGCTCGGCCGGCAGCCCCAGCAGGGCCGCGGTCTGCTGTTCGGCGACGCCTTCGTAGAGCCGCAGTACGAGGATCAGCCGTTCCTGCGGGGCGAGGGCGGCGAGCGGACTGCGTGGATCCGGCCGGGCGCCGCCGAGCACGCGGTACTGATGCCAGGTCGCGCGCGCGAAGCGGCCGGCGAGGTACTGGCGGGCGCAGTCGTACGGGTCCTCGCCGCGCAGCCGGTCCCAGCGCGCGTACGTGTGGGCGAGCGCGAGTGTCAGCAGCCGCCGCGCGCGTGGGTTGTCGTCCGGCGCCTCCGCCGTGAGCAGCGTGGCGGCGTGCAGCAGGCGCCCGCCCGCGCCCGCGACGAATGCCTCGAACTCCCGGGCCCGGCGGGTACTTCGGGCCACCTGCCGATCGCGCACCGCGCCTCCCCCCGACGGGGGCCCTGTCCGGTACGGGACAGGTGAACCGCGTACGACGCAGGACCCGGTCTCATATGAGGCCAGCGGCGGCCCCGGGTCAAGAGTCCGGAGCCCACCGGTGCCGACCGGTGTCGACCGTGTCCCGCGCGCGAGTCGGCGGTGAGTGCCCGGCGCGTTCAGGAGGCCGGTGGCTGCTCCCCCTGTGCGGTGCCCGGTGCCATCCGCGCGGAGAGGGCGCGGTTGAAGCGGGTCAGGAGCGAGCAGAACTGCTCGCGCTCCTCCGGTGCCCAGTCGTGGGTCAGCTCGGCCATCAGCTGACGCCGGGAGGAGCGCACCTCCTCCAGCCGGGCGGACCCGCGCGGGGACAGCTGAAGCACCACGGCGCGCCCGTCCTCGGGGTGCGAGGTGCGCTTGACGAGCCCGGTGTCGACCAGCGGGGCCACCTGCCGGGTGACCGTGGAGGAGTCGATGCCCATGCTCGCGGCGAGCGCCTTGACGCCCATCGGGCCTTCCCGGTCAAGGCGGTTGAGCAGCAGATACGCCGCCCGGTCCATGGAGTTGCGCACCTGCCCGACACCGCCGAGACGGGTCTGTTCGGCACGGCGGGCGAACACCGCCACCTCGTGCTGGAGGGTGTCGAGAAGACCGGTGTCACCGACGGTCGTCATGTCCATCGACATTTCAGGTGTTGTGGGCATGGCCGGAGGCTCACTTCATGAAGGGCTGCTGGGTTGGGGGACAGAGTACGCGGCCCGGGGGCGGACCGTACCGGCGCTGCGCAAACCGGTCTCGGAGCTTGGTCACACCCGCCGCGCGCGGGCGTGAACTGCGATGCTGGAGTCATGAGCTACGGCACGGCTGACTCCTTGCGTTCCGTCACCCTCGACGATGTGCGCGGCGCCCAGAAGATGCTCTCGGGCGTCGCACGGGTGACCGCGATGGAGGGCAGCCGGCACCTGTCCCAGCTGGTCGGCGCGCCGGTGCAGCTCAAGTGCGAGAACCTCCAGCGGACCGGCTCGTTCAAGCTGCGCGGCGCCTACGTGCGCATCGCCGGGCTGCTGCCGGAGGAGCGGGCGGCCGGGGTGGTGGCCGCGAGCGCGGGCAACCATGCGCAGGGCGTGGCCCTGGCCTCCGCGCTCCTGGGCGTGCACGCCACGGTGTTCATGCCGAAGGGCGCGCCACTGCCGAAGATCAGCGCGACCCGCGAGTACGGCGCCGAGGTGCGGCTGCACGGTCAGGTGGTCGACGAGACGCTGGCCGCCGCCGAGGAGTACGCGGCCGAGACGGGCGCGGTGTTCATCCACCCCTTCGACCACCCGGACGTGATCGCCGGTCAGGGCACGGTGGGCCTGGAGATCCTGGAGCAGTGCCCGGAGGTGCGCACGATCGTCGTGGGCATGGGCGGCGGCGGGCTCGCGGCCGGTATCGCGGTCGCGGTGAAGGCGATCCGGCCGGACGTCAGGATCGTCGGGGTGCAGGCGCAGGGCGCGGCGGCCTATCCGCCCTCGCTGGCCGCCGGGCACCCGGTGTCGGTGCGGAACCCGGCGACGATGGCCGACGGCATCAAGGTGGGGCGGCCGGGCGTGGTGCCGTTCGGGATCGTCAAGGACCTGGTCGACGAGGTGCGCACGGTCACCGAGGATCAGTTGTCGGCGGCGCTGCTGCTGTGCCTGGAGCGGGCCAAGCTGGTCGTGGAGCCGGCCGGGGCGAGCCCCGTGGCGGCACTGCTGGGCGCGCCGGACGCCTTCGAGGGCCCGGTCGTCGCGGTGCTCTCCGGCGGCAACGTCGACCCGGTGCTGTTGCAGCGCGTGCTGCGGCACGGCATGGCCGCACAGGGCCGCTACCTGGCGGTACGGCTGCGGCTGACGGACCGGCCGGGCGCGCTCGCCACGCTGCTCGGGGTCTTGTCAGTGGTCGACGCCAATGTCCTCGACGTGAGCCACGTGCGGACCGATCCCCGGCTGGGGCTCACCGAGGCGGAGGTGGAGCTGCACCTGGAGACGAAGGGCCCGGTGCACTGCGCCGAGGTCGGCCAGGCTCTGCGGGACGCGGGCTACACGGTCATCGACTGACCCGGCGCCGGGGGCGCTGCCTGCCCGGAAAAGCACCACCGTCACTCGTTCGGGCAAACCCATTGAGAGACGCGATACATCGCGTTATGGTGTGTCGCATGTCCGGAGAACCGGGCGACGAATCCCCGACGACGTGGAGACTGACATGCCAGGCGCCATCTATGCCGAAGGCCTGGTGAAGACCTTCGGTGACGTAAGGGCTCTGGACGGCGTCGACCTCGATGTGCCCGAGGGCACGGTCCTCGGCCTGCTCGGGCCGAACGGCGCCGGCAAGACGACGGCCGTCCGCTGCCTGACGACCCTGCTGCGCCCCGACAGCGGCAAGGCGGTCGTCGCGGGCGTGGACGTGCTCAAGCACCCCGACGCCGTGCGCCGTTCCATCGGCCTGTCCGGCCAGTTCGCGGCGGTCGACGAGTATCTGACCGGCCGGGAGAACCTGCAGATGGTCGGCAGGCTGTACCAGATGCGGGCGAAGCCGGCGAAGGCGCGCGCGGCGGAGCTGCTGGAGCAGTTCCACCTCACGGACGCCGCCGACCGCCCCGCCAAGACCTACTCCGGAGGCATGCGCCGCCGGCTCGACCTCGCCGCGGCCCTGGTGGTCTCGCCGCCGGTGATGTTCATGGACGAGCCGACGACCGGCCTCGACCCGCGCAACCGCCAGCAGCTGTGGGAGGTCATCAAACAGCTCGTCTCCGGTGGTACGACCCTGCTGCTCACCACGCAGTATCTGGAGGAGGCCGACCACCTCGCCCATGACATCGCGGTGGTCGACCACGGCCGGGTCATCGCCCAGGGCACCTCCGACCAGCTCAAGGCCCGCACCGGCGGTGAGCGCGTCGAGGTCGTGGTGCACGAGCGCGACCACATCGCGACCGCCGCCCAGGTCCTGGGGAGCTTCGGCAAGGGCGACACCACCGTCGAGGAGCACACCCGCAAGCTCACGGTCCCCGTCACCGGCGGCGCGAAGCTGCTCGCCGAGATCATCCGGGAGCTGGACACCCGGGGCATCGAGATAGACGACATCGGGCTGCGCCGCCCCACCCTCGACGACGTCTTCCTGTCGCTGACAGGCCACACGGCCGAGACCGTCGGGCCGGCCGAGCAGGACAAGACCCGCACGGAGAACGGCAAGGAGACCGTGAAATGAGCACCCTCACCGAGCCCGTGCGCGTGACCACGCCGGGCAACCCCGTCAGCCGGTCCGTCCGCGACTCGATGGTCATCGCGCAACGCAATCTGATCAGGATGTCCAGGATCCCTGAGATGATCATCTACGGGCTGATCCAGCCCATCATGTTCGTGGTGCTGTTCACCTACGTCTTCGGCGGTTCCATGCGGATCGGTGGCAGCAGCAGCGCTGTCGACTACAAGAACTTCCTCATGGCCGGCATCTTCGCGCAGACCGTCACGTTCGCGACCGCCAGCTCCGGTGCCGGGATCGCCGACGACATGCACAAGGGGCTCATCGACCGGTTCCGTTCCCTGCCGATGGCCCGCGGCGCGGTGCTGACCGGGCGTACGCTCGCCGATCTGGTGCAGACGGCCGTCACGCTGGTCGTGCTGGCCGTGGTCGCCGTGGTCGTCGGCTGGCGGGTCGGGTCCGACGGATCCACGAACGCCGGCAAAGTGCTCGCGGCCTTCGGCCTGCTGCTCCTGCTCGGCTACGCGTTCACCTGGATCGGCGCGCTGATCGGCATGTCCGTCCGTACCCCCGAGGCGGCCACGTCCAGCGGGCTGATCTGGCTCTTCCCGGTCACGTTCATCTCCAACGCCTTCGTGGACCCGGCCCACATGACCCCGTGGCTGCGGCACGTGGCCGAGTGGAACCCGTTCAGCGCCACCGCGCAGGCCGCCCGTGTGCTGTTCGCCAACCCCGGGCGGTCCACCTCGCACGCCTGGCCGATGGAGCACCCGGTCTGGGCCTCGCTGATCTACTCGATACTGATCATCGCGGTCTTCCGCACCCTCGCGGTGCGCAAGTACCGCTCGGCCACCGCCTGACGGCCCCGGACACGGCGAAGCCCCCGGTGTCCGCGCGATCCGGCGGACACCGGGGGCCCGAGGCCAGGCGAGGCAGGGGCTGCCAGGCGAGGCAGAGGCTGGTGGGTCAGCCCGAGTACGGCACGGCCTTCAGGATCCGCACCGAGGCCTTCTTGCCGTTCGGCAGTTCGTACTCCGCGTCCTCGCCGACCTTGTGGCCGATGACGCCGGCGCCCAGCGGGGACTGCGGCGAGTACGTCTCGATCTCGGAGCTCGCGTACTCGCGGGACGCGAGCAGGAACTCAAGGGTGTCGTCCTCGTCACCGTCGAAGGCGATCGTGACGACCATGCCGGGCGCGACGGCGCCGTCGGCGGAGGCCGGGGCCTCGCCCACCTGGGCGTTTTCGAGAAGCTGGGTCAGCTGCCGGACACGCAGCTCCTGCTTGCCCTGCTCCTCCTTGGCCGCGTGGTACCCGCCGTTCTCACGCAGGTCGCCCTCCTCACGCGCGGCCGCGATCTTGGCGGCGATATCCGTGCGCGCAGGACCAGAAAGGTACTCAAGCTCGGCCTTGAGCTTGTCGTACGCCTCCTGGGTCAGCCAGGTGACGTTCTCACTGGTCTGGGTCACAGGGTGCTCCTCGTCGGTACTGGGAATACAAAGCATCGCCCTACCCAGAAGAATGTTCCTTCTTGGGTGGGCGAAACCACGAGCCTAACAATTCGAGGGCGAAAGGGGGAGGACATAAGCCATCAGAATCACATCGACGCAGGTCAGCGTCTACGTGTTCCGGGTGATGGATCAGCCCGAGCGGCCCGTTCAGCCCGTGTGGCAGCCGAGCAGCTCGGCCGTGCTGCCCTTCGCCGTCGTACGGAGCGTGACGACCTGGTCGATCCGTGTGGCACTGCCGGTGAAGCGGAAGTCCGCGCGGCCCACCTCGGAGCCGTCCGCCGCCTGGGAGCGCAGGGTGCAGTAGCCGTCGGTTCCGGAGTCCTTGTGGACCTCCAGATGCACCTTGACCGCGTTGTCCGAGGCCACGAAGGTGATCACCTGGGCGCTGATCCTGGTCTCGAAGACCTTGTCGTAGGCGAAGTAGCCGACGAGAGCGAGCAGGAGCGTGCCCAGCACCACGGCGGCGACCCTGAGCTTGCGGTCGGCACGCTCGTCCGAGGAGCGGCCGTAGCGGCCCTCGGGCAGCCGCGTGCTCGCCGTGCTCATGATCTTCCTCTCGGCAGAACCGGACCCGGAATTATTCGCCCCCCGATTCCGTCACTATAGAAGCCGCCGATCGCGCCGAAGACACGGGGCGCCGAGTTACCGAGGATTGAGTCTTGACTGACCAGCTGCGACTGATGGCCGTACACGCGCACCCCGACGACGAGTCCAGCAAGGGTGCGGCCACGATGGCGAAGTACGTGTCCGAGGGGGTGGACGTGCTGGTGGTGACCTGCACCGGCGGAGAGCGCGGGTCCATCCTCAATCCGAAGCTCCAGGGCGACAAGTACATCGAGGAGCACATCCACGAGGTACGCAAGAAGGAGATGGACGAGGCCCGCGAGATCCTCGGCGTGGGGCAGGAGTGGCTCGGCTTCGTCGACTCCGGCCTGCCCGAGGGCGACCCGCTGCCCCCGCTGCCCGAGGGCTGCTTCGCCCTGGAGGACGTCGACAAGGCGGCCGGTGAGCTGGTCCGCAAGATCCGCTCCTTCCGCCCGCAGGTGATCACCACCTACGACGAGAACGGCGGCTACCCGCACCCCGACCACATCATGACCCACAAGATCTCCATGGTGGCGTTCGAGGGCGCGGCGGACACCGAGAAGTACCCGGAGGGCGAGTTCGGCCCGGCCTGGCAGCCGCAGAAGCTCTACTACAACCAGGGCTTCAACCGCCCGCGCACCGAGGCGCTGCACCACGCGATGCTGGAGCGCGGCCTGGAGTCGCCGTACGGGGACTGGCTCAAGCGCTGGAAGGAGTTCGAGCGCGTCGAGCGCACGCTGACCACGCACATTCCGTGCGCGGACTTCTTCGAGATCCGGGACAAGGCGCTGATCGCGCACGCCACGCAGATCGACCCGGACGGCGGCTGGTTCAAGGTGCCGATGGAGCTCCAGAAGGAGGTCTGGCCGACGGAGGAGTACGAGCTCGCGAAGTCGCTCGTCGATACCTCCCTCCCCGAGGACGACCTCTTCGCGGGCATCCGGGACAATGCCTGACATGAGCGCAAGCGTGAGCCTGGCAGTGACGCACCTCGTCCCCCTCGCCAAGGAGGTCGACCAGAACAAGGTCACCCCCGGTGTCCTCGGCTTCATCGTCTTCGCGGTGATGGCCCTGGCCGTGTGGGGCCTGATGAAGTCGATGAGCAGGCACATGAACAAGGTCGACTTCAAGGAAGCCCCGGACCCCGAGGCGAAGCAGAGCGCCGACTCCGCGCCGCGACGGGGCTGACACCGGGCGTCAGCGCGCCGCCGGTACCGCCACTCCCATCACCTCCTGGGCGTGGCGGTCCGGTGTCATGCGCAGCCGCCAGGCCTGCCAGCCGGCCTCCAGGCTGACGCCCCGCTCCAGCAGCAGGGCGTACGCCGTGAGGCCCTCGGTCAGCTTCTCGTCCCGCAGCGGATGCGTGGCGCGGGCCAGCTGGGCCAGCTCCTCCTGGGCGACGGCCGTGCCGACCTCTGTGCCGCCCGGCGCCGCGTACGGCAGCAGGGTGCAGCGCAGGAAGCGGGCCCAGTCCTCGCCGCGCAGGTCGCCGTAGGAGGCGAACAGATCGCGTGCCTCGTCGCACAGGGCCAGCGCCGCTTGCGTGCGCGCATTGCCCGCGTCGACCACGGCCAGCTCCAGGCAGGTCCACGCCTCGCCGTGGGCGACGCCGATGCGCTGGAAGTCGGCGCGGGCGTCCACGAGGAGCTGCCGGGCGAAGCCGGAGTTGCGCAGCGAACCGGTCTGCGCGGCCCGCTGGTCGCGGGTGACCCGGGCCGAGTGGTGCCGGGCGCAGGCCAGGCCGTAGACGTCGCGCATCCGGGAGAACATCGTGCGGGACCGTTCGAGGGCGCGGACCGACGGATCCAGCTCCCCGGACTCCTCCAGCGCCTGGCCCAGGTAGTACAGCGTCCAGGCCTCGCCGCGCGCGTCCTCGTTCTCCCGGTGCCGGGCGGCCGCCTGCCTGAGGCCCTCCACGGCCGGCGCGGGGTCGCCGTCCACCAGGCGGGCGCGGGCCAGCTGGGTCAGCGCCCACGCCTCGCCGCGCGCGTCGTGCGTGCGGCCGTACCGCTCCAGGGCGGCCCGCAGCTCCGTCTCCGCGCGCGGTACGTCGCCCATCCGCAGCGCCAGCTGGCCGAGCTGGAAGTGCGCCCAGGCCTCGCCGTGCACCGAGCCGCCCTCGTGGTGCAGGACCAGGGAGCGGGTGAGCAGCTCCAGCGCCTCCGACAGCCGGGCCCGGTCGCGCTGGACGGCCGCCAGAGCGTGCATCGTCCAGGCCCGGTCGGTCGCCAGCTCCGGTGCCGCCTGCAGATCCAGCGCCTCCTGGAGTTTGGCGGCGGCCTCGGTGAGCTGGCCCTGGTGGTGCAGGGTGATGCCGAGCGAGCACAGGGCGCGAGCCGCACCGGCGTCGTGGTGGGCCTCCCGGTACAGGTCCACCACCGAGGCCAGCGTGGTGCGTGCCTTGTCCAGCTCGCCCAGCTGCCGGGCCGCGATACCGGTGCGCCACTGCACCGAGCGCACCAGCAGCCCCTGGTCCACGGCCTGCGCCAGCTCGCTGATCTCGCCGAGCCGGTACAGGTCGCCGCGCAGCAGGCAGTAGTCGCACAGCGCGCCCAGCAGGTTCAGCACCGCCGCCTGGTTCACGCCTTCCGCCTGGCGCAGGGTCGCCGTGATGAAGCTGGACTCGTCGTCCAGCCACCGCAGCGCCTCGTCGAGCGAGGTGAAGCCGTGCGGGCCGAACTGGTGCGAGCGCGTCGACATGTTCCCGTCGACCAGGCGCAGTACGGAGTCGGCCAGGTCCGCGTAGTTCACGATCAGCCGTTCCTGGGCCGCCGTGCGCTCGGCCGGGTCCTCCTCGTCCAGCAGCCTGGCCTGGGCGAAGGCACGCACCAGGCTGTGCAGCCGGTAGCGGTTGCCGCGGACGTGGTCGAGCAGTCCGGCGCGGGCGAGGGCGACGAGGTGCCGGGTGGCCTCGGCCTCGTCCGTGCCGAGCAGGGCGGCGGCCGCCGCCGCGCCGAGGGAGGCCCGCCCGGCGAGCGCGAGCCTGCGCAGCAGCCGGCGGGAGAGCTCCGGCTGGTCGGTGTAGCGCAGCCACAGGGCGCGCTCCACCGGCTCCACCGGGCCGTACGCGCTCAGGTCCGCCGCCAGTTGCCGGGGTGAGCGGGGGCCGAGTGCGGAGCCCGCGATCCGCAGGGCCAGCGGCAGTCCGCCGCACAGGTCCCGGATCCGTTCGGCGGACTCGGCGTCGTACGGGCCGGACGTGTCTTCGGCGGCGGCGCTCAGCAGTTCCTCGGCGCCCGCCGCGTCCAGTGCCTCGACCGGCAGGTGGTGCACCCAGGCCGGCAGGTCCGCGGGCAGGTCGAGGGCCGTGCGGGCGGTGACCAGGACCAGGCTGTCGGAGCGTTCGGGCACCAGCGCCCGCACCTGTTCCGGGTCCGAGGCGTCGTCCAGCACGATCGTCACGGGCAGACCGGTCAGCTGCTGGTGATACAGCTCGGCGAGCCGCTTGAGCTGCTGGTCGGGGGAGGAGCGCTCCCGGAACAGCAGCTGTTCGCGGGGTGCGCCGAGCCGGTTGAGCAGATGCAGCAGGGCGTCGCGGGTGGGCAGCGGGGTCTCCTCCCGGCCGCCGCCGCGCAGGTCCACGACCACCGCGCCGCGGAAGTGGTCGCGCAGATCGTGTGCCGCGCGCACCGCGAGCGTGGTCCGGCCGGAGCCGGGTTCGCCGTGCAGGACGACCACCGTCGGCCGGGTCTCGGTGGCCGCCCGCGCGGCCTGCGCCCACTGTCTGATGCGGGCCAGCTCAGCCCGGCGTCCCGAGAACCGGCCGTCCGGCTCGGGCAGCTGGCCGAACGACTGCTCCAGCACCGTGCGTCTGCGGGCCGCCGCGCTCTTGTCGGCGCCGCGCAGGGTGGGGCTCGCGGTCTTCTTCGGGCCCGTGGAGGCGCTGAGCATCCGCTGCTGGTCGAGGAAGGGGCGGATGCCCCGCACCTCCAGCGCGGTCAGCCACTGCAGCCGTAACTGCTCCGCACCGCCGGGCTGGCCCGCGGCGCCGGCCCGGTGATGGGCGGCCGGCAGATGGGTACCGGCCACCTTCACCACGGTCGCGGCGGCCCCGACCGCCCCGGCGGCCACGCCCGCACCGACCGCCGTACCCGTACCGGTGCCCAGGGAGAGGTCGGCCACCGCCGCGGCGACCGCGGCGACGGCCGCCGCCAGCAGGGCTGTCCCGGCGCCGTCGCGGGCGTAGCGCTGCCCGAAGGTCAGCCGGCCCGCCTCGGCCTCGTCCAGTGCGCGGGTGTACGCCTCGTACTCCTCGCCGGCCGACCCGGCCATCGCGTCCAGCTCACCGCGCGCCCGCGACAGCAGCACCTGCCCGTCGACCCGTCCGCCCGAGCGGCGCACCTCCTCCTCCACGGCCCGCACCAGCAGCCGCTCGGCCTCCGCCCGATGGCTCTCCCGCATGTCCAGTCCCCTCCGGCGGCAACGTCCTTGGCTTACGAGTGTCCTTCGAGCCGGACCAGATGGCGAGGGTGCGACGATCAGCGGACCGGTGAGGATTTCGTGCCAACACTCCGGTGAAACCGCTCGCGCTCCTGCGGGACCACCACGCCCTGCCCGGCCGGTGCGGGCAGGCGCGCGAGGAGGTGTGCGACGGGCACGCCCGGTGATGACCGGTTTCTCCGCCGCCTCCGGGCCCGTGGGAGAGTGGAACGGTGAACCGACTGGCGCATGAGACGTCCCCGTACCTCCTCCAGCACGCCGACAACCCCGTCGACTGGTGGCCCTGGTCGGCCGAGGCCTTCGCCGAGGCCCGCGAGGCCGGCAAACCCGTCCTGCTGAGCGTCGGGTACTCCAGCTGCCACTGGTGCCATGTCATGGCTCACGAGTCCTTCGAGGACCAGGCCACCGCCGACTACCTCAACGAGCACTTCGTCAGCGTCAAGGTCGACCGCGAG
This sequence comes from Streptomyces camelliae, assembly GCF_027625935.1. Classification (NCBI taxonomy): domain Bacteria; kingdom Bacillati; phylum Actinomycetota; class Actinomycetes; order Kitasatosporales; family Streptomycetaceae; genus Streptomyces; species Streptomyces camelliae. The sequence continues at coordinate 3,478,527 of NZ_CP115300.1, read as the reverse complement.
GAGCGCCCCGACGTCGACGCCGTCTACATGGAGGCCGTCCAGGCCGCCACCGGCCAGGGCGGCTGGCCCATGACCGTGTTCCTCACCCCGGACGCCGAACCCTTCTACTTCGGGACCTACTTCCCGCCCGCGCCCCGGCACGGCATGCCCTCCTTCCGGCAGGTGCTGGAGGGTGTCCGGCAGGCCTGGGACACCCGGCGCGACGAGGTCGGCGAGGTCGCCGGGAAGATCGTGCGCGACCTCGCCCAGCGGGAGATCAGCCACCAGGGCGACCGCGTGCCCGGCGAGGAGGAACTCGCCCAGGCCCTGCTCGGTCTCACCCGGGAGTACGACCCGCAGCGCGGCGGATTCGGCGGGGCGCCGAAGTTCCCGCCGTCGATGGTCCTGGAGTTCCTGCTGCGCCACCACGCGCGCACCGGCTCCGAGGGCGCCCTCCAGATGGCCCAGGACACCTGCGAGCGCATGGCCCGGGGCGGGATCTACGACCAGCTGGGCGGCGGGTTCGCCCGTTACTCCGTCGACCGTGACTGGGTCGTGCCGCATTTCGAGAAGATGCTGTACGACAACGCGCTGCTGTGCCGCGTGTACGCCCATCTCTGGCGGGCCACCGGCTCGGACCTCGCCCGGCGCGTCGCGCTGGAGACCGCGGACTTCCTGGTCCGTGAACTGCGCACGGACGAGGGCGGGTTCGCCTCCGCGCTCGATGCCGACAGTGACGACGGCAGTGGGCGGCACGTCGAGGGGGCGTACTACGTCTGGACGCCCGAGCAGCTGCGCGCCGCCCTCGGGGACGCGGACGGCGACCTCGCCGCCCAGTACTTCGGGGTGACCGACGAGGGCACCTTCGAGCACGGGCAGTCCGTTCTCCAACTGCCGCAGACGGAAGGTGTCTTCGACGCCGAGAAGGTCGACTCCATGCGCACCCGGCTTCTCGCCGAGCGCGCCGGACGCCCTGCCCCCGGCCGGGACGACAAGGTCGTCGCCGCCTGGAACGGGCTCGCGATCGCCGCGCTCGCCGAGACCGGCGCCTACTTCGACCGTCCCGACCTGATCGAGACCGCCCTCGGTGCCGCCGACCTCCTCGTGCGCGTGCACCTCGACGAGCACGCCCGGCTCGCCCGCACCAGCAAGGACGGCCGCGTCGGCCCCAACACCGGGGTGCTGGAGGACTACGGCGACGTCGCCGAGGGCTTCCTCGCGCTCGCCTCCGTGACGGGGGAGGGCGTCTGGCTCGACTTCGCCGGACTGCTCCTCGACCATGTGCTCACCCGGTTCGCCGACCCGGGGAGTGGCGCGCTCTACGACACCGCCGCCGACGCCGAGCGGCTCATCCGCCGGCCGCAGGACCCCACCGACAACGCCACCCCGTCGGGATGGACCGCGGCGGCCGGTGCCCTGCTCGGCTATGCCGCGCACACCGGTTCGGAGGCGCACCGGACGGCGGCCGAGCGGGCGCTGGGTGTCGTCACCACGCTCGGGCCGCGCGTACCGCGGTTCATCGGCTGGGGGCTCGCCGTCGCCGAGGCCCTCCTCGACGGACCGAAGGAGATCGCCGTCGTCGGCACCTCACCGGCCGACAAGGAGACAACCGCCCTGCACCGCACGGCACTTCTGGGGACGGCCCCCGGGGCCGTCGTGGCCGTCGGGGCTCCGGAGAGCGATGAGTTCCCGCTGCTTTCCGGCCGCTCGCTGGTGGCCGGTCAACCTGCGGTTTACGTCTGCCGTAACTTCACGTGCGACGCCCCGACGACGGATCCGGAACGGCTGCGGGCGGCCTTGAACCGGCGCTGATCAGCCGAAACGCAGTGGAAAGCGGTTGTGCCGAAGTGTCCGGATGTGAGCAGGTGTTCGGATAGATACCGCTTCCCACCCCTTCTCGCCGCTTCCCTCCCCCCATTCCGAAACAAGCTCTTTATCGGAAGACCTCCCAGACTTCACAGATCCCACCTACGCTCTCCACATCGACACAACGGGTGACCGGTGATGACCGACCGTTGTGTGCACAGGGGGTTTCAGGGGGATCTGGGGGGATCTTTTGCTGACGTCTTTCTTCATCGCTGCCGTTTCGCTTGCCCTTTTCTGGATGGCGGCCTTCACTCTGTGGTGGCAGATGCACGCGTGGCGTACGCCCGAGGTGCTGGCCTCCACCCGGTTCGGCAGACCGGACGGCGCCGAACACCTGTCGTTCTCGCTGCTGGTGCCGGCCCGCCATGAACAGGCGGTGCTCGACCACACCATCCAGCGGCTGCTGGAGTCCACACACGCCGACTTCGAGATCATCGTGATCGTCGGCCACGACGACCCGGAGACGAGTGAGGTGGCCCGCGCGGCCGCCGAGCGCGACAAGCGCGTCCGGGTCGTCGTCGACACCCACGAGAAGAAGAACAAGCCCAAGGCCATGAACACGGCGCTGCCGCACTGCCGCGGTGACGTCGTCGGGGTCTTCGACGCCGAGGACCAGGTCCATCCGGAGCTGCTCGCGCACGTCGACCACGCCTTCCGCACGACCGACGCGGACGTCGTCCAGGGCGGCGTCCAGCTCATCAACTTCCACTCCAGCTGGTACAGCCTGCGCAACTGCCTGGAGTACTTCTTCTGGTTCCGCTCCCGGCTGCATCTGCACGCGCAGAAGGGGTTCATCCCGCTCGGCGGCAACACCGTCTTCGTCCGGACGGACGTGCTGCGGGCGGCCGACGGCTGGGACCCCGACTGCCTCGCCGAGGACTGCGACCTGGGTGTCCGGCTGTCGTCCGTCGGCAAGAAGGTCGTCGTCGCCTACGACTCCGACATGGTCACCCGCGAGGAGACACCGGGCTCGCTCATGTCGCTGCTCAAGCAGCGCACCCGCTGGAACCAGGGCTTCCTCCAGGTCTACCGGAAGAAGGACTGGCGCCAACTGCCGGGATTCGGGCAGCGGTTGCTCGCCCGGTACACCCTGATGACCCCGTTCATGCAGGCCTTCTCCGGGGTGATCATCCCGCTGAACGCGGCCGTCGCGCTCTTCCTCGACGTCCCCGTCGGCGTCGCCTTCCTCACCTTCCTGCCGCTGGTCACCGCCGTCGTCACCTTCGTCTTCGAGGTGGTCGGGCTGCATGACTTCGGCGTCCAGTACGGACTCAGGGTCCGCTTCGCCCACTACGCCAAGCTCATCGTGGGCGGCCCCTTCTATCAGGTCCTCCTCGCCGGTGCCGCGATCCGCGCCGTGTGGCGCGAGCAACGCGGCCGCAACGACTGGGAGTTGACCTCGCACGTCGGCGCGCACCTCACCGCGGCCGAGACGATCCGAGAGGACGTTCCTGCGTGACCTCCACCCTTCCCGCGGTGACCGCAGCGACGGTCCCCGCGCAGCGCCAGGCTGCGCCCACGACACGTTCGACCGGTCGAACGCAGCCTCCGGTACGACTCCGGTCCTCCCGCCCCGACCTGCTGCTCTGCGGTGCGCTGCTCGTGGCGATCCTCGTCGTCCAGGGCTGGAACATCGCCGACTACCCGACCCTCAGCGACGACGAGGGCACCTACCTCGCCCAGGCCTGGGCCGTCCAGCAGGGCCGGGGACTTGCCCACTACACCTACTGGTACGACCACCCGCCGCTCGGCTGGATCCAGATAGCCCTGCTCAGCTGGCTCCCCTCGAAGCTCAGCCCCGGCTCCATGACCGTCGGCACCATGCGCCTCGCCATGCTGCTGATCAGCGGCGTCAGCGCGGTCCTCGTCTACGTCCTCGGCCGCCGCCTCTCCCTGCCGCGCTGGGCCGCCGGACTTGGCATGGCCCTGTTCGGGCTGTCCCCGCTCGCGGTCGTCCTCAGCCGGGAGATCTTCCTCGACAACATCGCCGTGATGTGGCTGCTGCTGGCGTTCTGCCTCGCCGCCTCGCCCAGCCGCCACCTCTGGCACCACTTCGGCGCGGGCCTCGCCGCCGCCGCGGGCGTGCTCACCAAGGAGACGATGCTCGTCGTCCTGCCCGCCCTGCTCGTCACCATGTGGCGGCACAGCCACCGCGACACCCGCAAGTTCGCCCTCACCGGAGCCGTCACCGCCTGCGCCCTGATCGGCTTCTCGTACCCGCTGTTCGCGCTGCTCAAGGGCGAGCTGTTCCCGGGCGCCGGACACGTCTCCCTGTGGGACGGCATCACCTACCAGATGTCCCGGCCCGGGTCCGGCTTCATCCTCGACCAGGGCTCCGGCTCGTACGGCGTGCTGCACTCCTGGCTCTACTACGACCGGGTCCTGCCCCTCGGCGGCCTCGTCGGCGCCCTGCTCCTGCTGGTCACCTGGCGCTGGTCGGTCACCGCCCGCGCGCTCGCCGGACCGTCCTTGACCGTGGCCATCCTGGCCGTCGTAGCCCTCAGGCCGAACGGCTATCTGCCCGCCATGTACGTCATCGGCGCCCTGCCCTTCCTCGCCCTGGTACTGGCCGGCGCCGCCGCCTCCGTCGCGCACGCGGTGCTGCGCCGGTGGCGGGCCGAGAGCGAGAAGCGGTACGTCACCGGCGGCCGGTACGCGCTCGCCGCCGTGCTCGCGCTCGCCGCCGGCGCCTACGTCGTACCGCACTGGTACGACGGCGACCGCACCGCCGTCACCGCCGACGCCAACAAGCCCTACCGGCAGGCCTCCCACTGGCTCAGCACGAAGGTCGCGGACCCGAAGGACACCCGCGTCCTCGTCGACGACGCCCTCTGGCTGGACCTCGTACACGCCGGATACCGGCCCGGACTCGGCGCCATCTGGTTCTACAAGGCCGACCTCGACCCGGCCGTCACGAAGACCATGCCGCACGGCTGGCGGGACATCGACTACGTCGTCGCCTCGCCGACCGTCCGCCGCGACGCCAAGGACCTGCCCAATGTCAGGGCCGCCATCCAGCACTCCGCGCCGGTCGCCACCTTCGGCACCGGAGAGGACCGCGTCGAGATCCGGCAGATCCAGGCCACCGGGAGTGCCCGATGAGCGAGTACACCGCGCCCGTACCCGGCCTCGACGCCGTCGAGATACCTGAACCCGGCGCCGTCACCCTCGTCGTACCGACCTTCAACGAGTCCGCGAACATCCGTCAACTGCTGCACCACATCACCGAGTCGGTGCCCGAGCGGATGCCGTGCGAGGTCCTCTTCGTGGACGACTCCACCGACGACACACCCGAGGTCATCCGCGAGGCCGCCGAGGACTGCCCGTACCCGGTGGCCGTACTGCACCGCGAGGAACCCGTCGGCGGGCTCGGCGGGGCGGTGGTCGAGGGGCTGAAGGCGGCGGGCTCGGAGTGGATCGTCGTCATGGACGGCGACTGCCAGCATCCGCCGTCCCTGGTACCGGAGTTGATCGCCACCGGGGAGCGTACGAACGCCGGACTGGTCGTCGCCTCCCGGTACATCGCGGGCGGCAGCCGGGCCGGGCTCGCCGGTGGCTACCGGGTCGCCGTCTCGCGCGGTGCGACCTGGCTCGCCAAGGCCCTCTTCCCGCGCCGGCTGCACGGCATCAGCGATCCGATGAGCGGCTTCTTCGCCATCCGGCGCAGCGTGGTCACGGCCGATGCGCTGAAGCCGCTCGGCTACAAGATCCTGCTGGAGCTGGCCGTGCGCAGCCGGCCCCGGCAGGTCGCCGAGGTGCCGTTCGTCTTCCAGGACCGGTACGCGGGCGAGTCCAAGTCCACGGCGCGGGAAGGCTTCCGCTTCCTGCGCCACCTGGCGGGCCTGCGCACCGCGTCCCCGGTCGCCCGCATGATCGGCTTCGGGCTGATCGGGGCGAGCGGCTTCGTGCCCAATCTGGTGGGCCTCGCCGCCCTGACGGGGCTCGGCCTGCACTACGTGCTCGCCGAGATCCTCGCCAACCAACTGGGCGTCGCCTGGAACTTCCTGCTCATCGAGCAGCTGCTGTTCCGTGACCGGCGCGCGCACCGCCGCTGGTGGGACCGGCTCGGCCGGTTCGCGCTGCTCGCCAACGCCGACCTCGTGCTGCGGATCCCGCTGATCGCGCTGCTCGTCGACCGGTTCGGCATGGGCGCCCTGGCCGCGACCGCGCTCGCGCTGGTCATGACGTTCGTCCTGCGCTTCGCCGGGACCGAAGCGCTGGTCTATCTCCCCCGTCGCCGGGGGAGCCGAGCAAGGAGAGCCGTGTGAGCCGTAAGTACCGCAGACGGACCGCGCTGGCCGGGGTGGGCGCCCTGACCGCCGGTCTGCTTCTGACCGCACCCCAGCCGGCCGAGGCCGCCAACCTGATCAAGAACCCCGGCTTCGAGACCGCCGGCACGAACGACATGCCGTACTGCTGGGAGAAGTCCGGCTGGGGCGACAACGACTTCACCTTCGAGACGACCTCGGACGCGCACTCCGGGACCAAGGCCATGAAGGTCACGCTGACCCGCCGGGTCGACGGCGACCGCAAGGCGATGATCACCGAGTCCACCGACTGCGCGCCGGTCGTGACCGTCGGCAAGCAGTACGACCTGGGCCTCTGGTACAAGACCACGACCCCCGACGCGAACGTCACGCTGTTCCGGCACGACACGACGGCCGGCTGGCAGTACTGGACCGACGTCAAGACGCTGGACATGGCCTCGGACTGGACCCAGGCGTCGGTCCGCACCCCCGAGATCCCGGCCGGCACCGACCGCATCACCTGGGGTGTCTCCGTGTACGGCACCGGGTCGGCGACCACCGACGACTACACCATGGACCAGGTGCCGGACGTGACCCCGCCCGCACAGTGCACCGGCACCAGCGACCAGTGCGCGGGCGGCAGCTGGTCGGTCCTGCCGACGCAGAACCCGGTCCGCTCCATGCACTCCGTCGTGCTGAAGAACGGCAAGGTGCTGCTGATCGCCGGCTCCGGCAACAGCGAGGAGCAGTTCAACGCGGGCACGTTCACGAGCGCGGTGTACAACCCGGCCGACGGCACCTACAAGGTCATCCCGACGCCGAAGGACATGTTCTGCGCGGGCCATGTCCAGCTCCAGGACGGCCGGGTGCTGGTCCTGAGCGGCAACAAGGCGTACCCGGTCGCGGGCGGGCACGGGTACGAGGGCTTCAGGGACTCGTACATCTTCGACCCGGCGACGGAGACGTACACCAAGACGAACGACCTGAACGACGGCCACTGGTACCCGTCGGCGACCGAGCTCGGCAACGGTGACGTCATCACCTTCGGCGGGCTGCGCGAGGACTCCACCGGCTCGGTGACCGCCGAGCGCTGGTCGGACGCGCAGCAGCAGTGGCTGCCGACGTGGCAGGTCAACCAGACCTGGTCGTACTGGGGCCTGTACCCGGCGATGATCCTGATGCAGGACGGCCGCCTCTTCTACACGGGCAGCCATGTCTTCGGCAACAACATCCCCGGCACGGGCTCGGCGATCTACGACTACGGCGCCAACACGATCACGCAGATCCCGGGGCTCCAGAACAAGGACGAGCGGGACCAGTCGGCGTCCGTGCTGCTGCCTCCGGCGCAGGACCAGCGGGTGCTGACGATCGGCGGCGGCAACATCGACTCCAACCCCGACGCCAACCGCCTCACGGACCTGATCGACCTCAAGCAGCCGAACCCGTCGTACGTCGCCGGGCCGCCGCTGCCGCAGGGCACGGTCGACCTCGGGAACGGGCCGCAGCCGGAGACCGGTTCCCAGGGCAAGATGTACGTCTCCGCCGTGCTGCTGCCCGACGGCAAGGTGCTGGAGACGGGCGGCGCCCTGCACAACCGGGCCAACCCGGTGTACGAGTCCTCGCTGTACGACCCCGGCACCAACACCTTCCAGCAGGTCGCCGCCGACCCCCAGGCCCGCGGCTACCACTCCTCGGCGTTCCTGCTGCCCGACGGCCGGGTGATGGCCACCGGCGACAACCCGGGCAACGGCAGCTGGAACCACAACGTGTCCATCTACACCCCGTCGTACCTCTTCAAGGGCCCCCGGCCGACGATCACCTCGGTGATCAGCCAGGAGTGGAAGTACGGCGACACCCAGCGGATCACGGTGGACCGCCCGATCGCGAAAGCGGAGCTGATCCGCCCGGCGGCGGTGACCCACTCCTCGGACCCGAACCAGCGCTTCGTGGACCTGCCGCTGTCGGTGGACGGCAACAACGTCGACCTGAACGTGACGAACAACCCGAACGTCGCCCCGCCCGGCTGGTACATGCTCTTCGCGGTCGACGCCAACGGCGTTCCGTCCGTTGCCCAGTGGGTCCATCTGACGGGCCCGACGGCCATGACCGCCGCCTCGCCGCACGTCCACTCCTTCGCCGACTCCCTGACCGGCAAGGTCTCCGGCCCCGGCAAGAAGCGCACGTCCCAGCAGGTCAGCCCGACGCTCTCCGGCTGCGACCGCCACTACGGCTCGATCAACGTGTGCGTACCGACCGTCTTCCCGCCCGAGGTGAAGAAGACGACGGCCGCCCGCTGCGCCTGGCTTCGGGAGAACAACTACGGCCGGCTGAAGGTCAACGGCGGGGACGATCCGCTGGGGCTCGACCCGAACCGGGACGGGGTGGCGTGCGGAAAGGGGGACGTCAGGCGCCGCTGAGGATCATCGCCCCGAGCGTGAGCTGAGCCCCCCACTGCACGAACACGGCCCCGGCCCCGGCGATCCTCCACCGGGCCCGGGGCCGGACCAGTTTCGGCTCCCGTGCTCAATCCCCCTGGGTACGCATGCTCAACGCCCGCTCCACGACCGCCTCCAGCTGGTCGTGGTGGGCGCCCTTCCAGTACGCACGGCCGCAGGAGGTGCACTGGGCGAAGACGTCGTACGAGCGTTGGGTGCCGCCCTTGAGCTGGTCGGCCAGTTCTTCCTTTGTCGCTTGTTTCAGCAGGCCGTTGCAGGCCGTGCAGCGGGTCCAGGGGTGCAGGGCGGGGGCGAAGCGGTCGAGGACGTCGTGGAGCTGGTCGTCGGGGCGGGTGCTGTAGACGAAGGCGCCCGCCCAGAGTTCACGGCGGCGCAGCAGGCCCCGGTCGCGGCTCAGCATCACGCGTTTCTCGGCTGCCGAGCGGGCCGCCAGCGCCGGGTCGCCGATGTCCGTCGACTCGTACGCCGTGTCCACGCCGAGGAGGCGCAGGCGGCGGGCCAGGGTGCCGAGGTGGACGTCGAGGAGGAAGCGGAGCGGGGCGCCGGGAACCTGCTGGGGGCGGGCGACCGGGCGTACGCTCACGTGCTCGCCCGGCTTCGGGATGTGTGACACCGGGACCTCGTGGCCGTCCACCAGCAGGGCGCCCACCTCGGTCAGCGGCACGCCCAGGGACTCGATGACATGGCCGAGGGTGGAGACGCCGTCCGTGGCCAAGGGGGTCGTACCGGCGCGCCGGGCCTGCGGTACGAACACATGGAGCGCGGGGGCGACTTCGACGTGGATCTCGGCTGCGTTCACCTCGTCAGCATCCCATGGCGGGCCGGTGCGACCTCAGCGGTTTTCGCCCGGCAGCCCCTGCTCCAGAACGTCCAGGGCCCGGTCCATGAGGTCGCCGAGTTCGCCCGTGAAGTCGTTCTCCGCCCAGTACATGGAGACCTCCATCAGGCCGCCGATGAGGGACATGGCGTAGACGCGGATCTCCAGGCTGTCGGGGTCCAGGCCGGAGCGTTCGGCGAGGACCTCACGGAGCAGGCGGCCGGTCTCCGACATGCTCTCGAACATCCGGGAGCGGACGGCGGGGACCTGCACCGCGAGGTGGGTGCGCATGCGCACCACCTCGGGTCCCTCGGCCATGTTCGCGTCGACGGCCTTGCGCAGCACATGCCGCATCGAGTCCATCCACGACTCGCCGGCGGGCCGGGCGCGCAACTCCGCTGCCATCAGCGGGTCGTACTCGTCCGTGAGGACGATGTCCTCCTTCGTGGGGAAGTAGCGGAAGACCGTCGACGGCGACACCTCGGCGCGCTCGGCGATCTGCTCGATCGTCGTCGCGTCGTACCCCTGCTCCTGGATCAGCGCGTAGGTCGCGGTGCGGATCGCCTCGCGGGTCTTGATCTTCTTGCGTTCGCGCAGGCCCAGCTGGGGGCGGTCGGCGGGGGAGAGCGGGGAACGTGCGGCCGTCATACGGTTCATTGTCAGGCATCCTCCACGGTGACGACCATGGCGGCACCGGTGCTTTCCGCCTCCTGGGCGGGTGCGGCGGCCTTCGGCAGGAGCACCGCGGCCAGCAGCGCGGCGACCAGAGCGGCGATCCCGCACACCAGCAGGACCACGCCCATGCCGTGAACGTAGGCGTCGTTCGCGGAGGCGGCGAGGCGGGCCGCGCTGTCGGGGCCCGCCTTCGCGGCGATCAGATGCGCGGCGATCACCGACTCCCCGGCGGTGTGCGCCGCCTGCGGGGGCAGCCCGGTGACGTCGAGCCGGTCGCGGAAGATGCCGGCGAGCAGACTGCCCAGCAGGGCGATGCCGATGGCGGCGCCGACCTGGCGCAGCGTCATCAGCAGGCCCGAACCGCTGCCGGCCCGGTCCCGGGGCAACGCACCGAGGGCGCCGTCCATCGCGGGCACGACGCAGAAACCGAAGCCGACGCCGGTGATCGACAGCCACAGCGCGACGAAGCCGTACCCGGATTCGGCCGTCGTACGGCTTCCGAGCAGCGCGGCGAAGGCCAGCACGACCAGCCCGGCGCTCACCACGGCCCGTGCGCCGAACTTGGCGACGACCGGCTGGGCGCCCCGCGCGGCGATCATCAGCCCGCCCATCATCGGCAGCAGCCGCACCCCGGTGCCGAGCGCGTCATGACCGAGGACGGCCTGGAGATACGGCGGCAGCACGAACATCAGGCCCGACAGCACGAACATCACCAGGGTCGCGGCGAGCGTGTTGAACAGGAAGCCGCGGTGGGCCAGCAGCGTCATGTCGAGCATGGGGCGCACGGCCCGGCGTTCGCGCAGCACCAGCGCGGTCAGCAGGACGGCGGCCGCCGCGAACATCGCCAGCACCACGCCGTCGCTCCAGCCCCGGCCGGGCGCCTCGATGATCGCGTAGATGAGGGCGCCGAGGCCGGTCGCGGTGAGCGCGGTGGACAGCGGGTCGACCCGTGGGGAGGCGGGGTCGCTGGTCTCGGGGAGCAGGAAGACACAGGCGGCGATGCCGATCGCGGCCATCGGGACGTTGACCAGGAAGACCGAGCCCCACCAGAAGTGGTTCAGCAGCCAGCCGCCGATGATCGGGCCGAGCGGCATGCCGAGCGCGGAGGCGGCGGAGATGATGCCGATGGCTTTGGCGCGCTCGTCGGGGTCGAACAGCGAGGGCAGCACGGACAGGGCGAGCGGGGTGACGAGCGCGCCGCCGATACCCATGAACGCGCGGGCCGCGATGACCCAGTTCACGTCGGAGGCGAGGGCGCCCATCAGGGAGCCGGCGAGGAAGAGGGCGAGCCCGGTGATCAGCATCCGGCGCCGCCCGAACCGGTCGCCGAGGAGGCCGGCCGGGAGCATCAGGGCGGCGAAGACGACGACGTACGCGTCCGCCATCCACTGCTGCTGGCCGGTGCCGGCGCCGAGATCGCCGGCCATCGTCGGCAGCGCCACGTTGAGGATCGTCATGTCGAAGCCGAGCGTGAGCATGCTCGCGACCAGGGCCCCGAGGGCCCACCAGCGCCGAGGGTTCGCGGTGACAGCAACCATGAAATGAGAGTAGCTCTCAAAATATTGGTACTGTCAATCGGTATCTCCTGTCGGCAGAAGAAGAGAGGGCCACGGCGAGATGCCGTGGCCCGAAGGGGAGGGTGTCGAGGGGTTACGCGTGCTGGTACGCCACCAGGGAGATGCCGACGTAGTGCACGACGAACGCGGCCAGCGTGAAGGAGTGGAAGACCTCGTGGAAGCCGAACCAGCGCGGTGACGGGTTCGGCCGCTTGATGCCGTAGATCACGCCGCCGGCGCTGTAGAGCAGGCCGCCGACGACGACCAGGACCAGGACGGCGATGCCGCCGGTGCGCAGGAAGTCGGGCAGGAAGAAGACGGCCGCCCAGCCCATCGCGATGTAGCAGGGCGTGTAGAGCCAGCGCGGGGCGCCGACCCAGAAGACGCGGAAGACGATGCCGGCCGCGGCGGCGGCCCAGATCCCCCACAGCAGCCACTGGCCCTTCGCGCTCGGCAGGAGCAGCAGGGTCAGCGGGGTGTAGGTGCCCGCGATGATCAGGAAGATGTTGGCGTGGTCGAGGCGGCGCAGCAGGCCGTCCATCCGCGGGCCCCAGTTGCCCCGGTGGTACAGCGCGCTGACGCCGAACAGCAGGCAGGCCGTCAGGACGTAGATGCCGCACGCGATGCGGCCTCTGGTCGAGTCGGCGAGAGCGGTGAGCACGAGGCCCGCGACGAGTACGGCCGGGAACATGCCGAGGTGCAGCCAGCCGCGGAGCTTCGGCTTGACCTGCTTGACCTGTTGCGGCAAGGAGAGCGCGGCGGGACCGTGGCCGTCGGCCGGCGTGTCCGTGGGCGCGTCGGGGACGGACGCAGTCATGGCCGCATGGTACCTACGGCACCGTAAGTCGCTTGTCAGCGCGGGTCTTGGTCGTTCGAACGCAAAAAGACCTTCAGGTGACCCAAACCTGTACGTAAAGGGAACGCAAACAGGCCTGGAAACCGTGGCTTTCGTCACGCCGCTCACCTGTAGCTCCCCCTGGACAGATGGGCGCTCGCGACGGATGATCAAATGAGTGCGGTCGGCACCGGATGAGCACCACAAGATCAGTCGTGAAGCATCCGGGTCGCAGCCCCCACGGGGCAACAAGGACAAAATCCCTCACTTAGGAGCAACCGTGGCGCGCGACAACTCGGCTTCCAGCGTTCCCACCAACCACCAGGAACTGATCTCGTGGGTCAACGAGATCGCCGAACTGACGCAGCCGGACAGCGTGGTCTGGTGCGACGGCTCCGAGGCGGAGTACGAGCGGCTGGCCGAAGAGCTCGTAGCCAAGGGGACGTTCAAGAAGCTCGACCCGATCAAGCGCCCGCACTCCTACTACGCCGCCTCCGACCCGACCGACGTCGCGCGCGTCGAGGACCGGACCTTCATCTGCTCCGAGAAGGAGGAGGACGCCGGCCCGACCAACCACTGGAAGGCCCCCGCCGAGATGCGGGAGATCTTCGCCGGTGAGAAGGGCCTGTTCCGCGGCTCCATGCGCGGCCGCACCATGTACGTCGTCCCGTTCTGCATGGGCCCGCTGGGCTCCCCGCTGTCGGCGATCGGCGTGGAGATCACCGACTCCGCCTACGTGGCCGTCTCCATGCGCACCATGACGCGCATGGGTCAGGCCGTCCTGGACGAGCTCGGCTCCGAGGGCTTCTTCGTGAAGGCCGTGCACAGCCTCGGCGCCCCCCTGGAGGAGGGCCAGGAGGACGTTCCGTGGCCGTGCAACTCCACCAAGTACATCTCGCACTTCCCCGAGGACCGCGAGATCTGGTCCTACGGCTCCGGCTACGGCGGCAACGCCCTGCTCGGCAAGAAGTGCTACGCGCTGCGTATCGCCTCCGTCATGGCGCGTGACGAGGGCTGGCTGGCCGAGCACATGCTGATCCTCAAGCTCACGCCTCCGCAGGGCGAGTCGAAGTACGTGGCGGCGGCCTTCCCTTCGGCCTGCGGCAAGACCAACCTCGCCATGCTGGAGCCCACGATCTCCGGCTGGACCGTGGAGACCATCGGCGACGACATCGCCTGGATGCGCTTCGGCGAGGACGGCCGGCTGTACGCGATCAACCCCGAGGCCGGTTTCTTCGGCGTCGCGCCCGGCACCGGTGAGCACACCAACGCCAACGCGATGAAGACCCTGTGGGGCAACGCGGTCTTCACCAACGTCGCCCTCACCGACGACGGCGACGTGTGGTGGGAGGGCATGACCGAGGAGGCCCCCGCCCATCTGACCGACTGGAAGGGCAACGACTGGACGCCGGCCTCCGAGGCCCCGGCCGCCCACCCCAACGCCCGCTTCACCGTCCCCGCCTCGCAGTGCCCGATCATCGCGCCCGAGTGGGAGGACCCCAAGGGCGTGCCGATCTCGGCGATCCTCTTCGGCGGCCGCCGCGCGAGCGCGGTTCCGCTGGTGACGGAGTCCTTCGACTGGAACCACGGCGTGTTCCTCGGCGCCAACGTGGCCTCCGAGAAGACCGCCGCGGCCGAGGGCAAGGTCGGCGAGCTGCGCCGCGACCCGTTCGCGATGCTGCCGTTCTGCGGCTACAACATGGGCGACTACATGGCGCACTGGATCAAGGTCGGCAAGTCCGCGGACGCGGCCAAGCTGCCGAAGATCTACTACGTCAACTGGTTCCGCAAGAACGACGAGGGTAAGTTCGTCTGGCCGGGCTTCGGCGAGAACTCCCGCGTCCTGAAGTGGATCGTGGAGCGCCTCGACGGCAAGGCCGAGGGCGTCGAGACCCCGATCGGCGTGCTGCCGACCAAGGAGGCCCTCGACACCGACGGTCTCGAACTGTCCGAGTCCGACCTGGGCTTCCTGCTCACGGTCGACAAGGACGTCTGGCGCGAGGAGGCCGCACTGGTCCCCGAGCACCTGAACACCTTCGGAGACCACACCCCGAAGGAGCTGTGGGACCAGTACCACGCGCTGGTGGAGCGCCTCGGTTAGTCCCGCGCTCCCGCCCCAGACTCCACGGCCGGTCGCCGTGCCCTGACCAGCGATCGTCACGACCGGCCGTGGAACGACCCCGGGTGCCTCGCACAATGGCGTGCGGGGCACCCGCCTTTTATCGGAGTGTGTGGCTCCCGGTCCGCGCGTCGCTGCGGGTGCACGCGGACCGGGGCCGATCGGGGGACCCCGGGACGGGGTCAGTGGGCGGCGCTCAGCTCTTTCGGGTCGGCCAGCGCGGAGCTGTGGGCGTCCATCCGCTCCGCCGTGAGGATCGCCGCCGCCGTGTCGGCGCGGGACGCGGCGACCACGAGCGCGCGGCCTGCGAGGGTGTGTGCACGCCGGTGCAGGGCGGCGGGGTCGGCACCGGCGGACGGCGTCGCCCGCAGCGGGGCACGTCCGCCCCGGAGCCGGGTCACCTGCTCGACGAGCCGCTCGGCCGCGCCGTCCAGGTCGGCCGACGGGGTCGAGCCACGCAGCTCGTCGGTCACGGCGAGCAGCGCGGCGAGGTGACCGGCGAGCTGGATGTCCAGCTCCTCCTCGCGCGACCGGTGGGGAAAGTCGGAGGAGGCGTCGGCCATCGTGCTGTGGACCGACTTGGTGCGGATCGGCTCGTACATGGGATGGCCTCCTGTGCTCTGACAGGAGGCCATCCTAGCTTAGATCTCGTCTAAAGTTGAGCCCGTTCGCGCATCGCTGTCGGTCCTATGCCTGGCTGTAGCCGTCCAGGAAGTTCCCGATCCGGGTGATCGCGTCCTTCAGGTCGCCGACCGTCGGCAGGGTCACCACCCGGAAGTGATCGGGCTCGGGCCAGTTGAAGCCCGTCCCCTGCACGACCATGATCTTTTCCTGGCGCAGCAGGTCCAGGACCATCCGGCGGTCGTCGTTGATCTTGAAGACCTGGGGGTCGAGGCGCGGGAAGAGATACAGCGCGCCCTTCGGCCGTACACAGCTCACGCCCGGGATCTGCGTCAGCAGGTCGTACGCGGTGTCCAGCTGCTCCTTCAGCCGGCCGCCCGGCAGTACGAGGTCGTTGATCGACTGGCGTCCGCTGAGCGCGGCGACGACCCCGTGCTGTCCTGGCATGTTGGCGCACAGCCGCATGTTCGCCAGGATCGTCAGGCCTTCGATGTAGGAGTCGGCGTGGGCGCGCGGCCCGGAGATCGACATCCAGCCCACCCGGTACCCGGCCACCCGGTACGCCTTCGACATGCCGTTGAAGGTGAGGGTGAGCAGATCGGGGGCGACCTTCGCGGTCGGGGTGTGCGTGGCGCCGTCGTAGAGGATCTTGTCGTAGATCTCGTCGGAGCAGACCAGCAGATTGTGCCGCCGGGCGATGTCCGTCAGCCCCTTGAGCACCGGCTCGTCGTAGACCGCGCCCGTCGGGTTGTTCGGGTTGATGATCACGATCGCCTTGGTGCGGTCCGTGACCTTGCGCTCGATGTCGGCGAGGTCGGGCGTCCAGTCCGCCTGCTCGTCGCAGCGGTAGTGGACGGCGGTGCCGCCGGCGAGGGAGACGGCGGCGGTCCACAGCGGGTAGTCCGGCGCCGGTACGAGGACCTCGTCGCCGTCGTCCAGCAGGCCCTGCATGGCCATCACGATCAGCTCGGAGACGCCGTTGCCGATGAAGACGTGCTCGACGTCCGTCTCGATGCCGAGGGTCTGGTTGTGCATGACGACCGCGCGCCGGGCGGCCAGCAGGCCCTTGGCGTCGCCGTAGCCGTGCGCCGTCGAGACGTTCCGGAGGATGTCCTCCAGGATCTCCGGGGGGCACTCGAAACCGAAGGCGGCGGGGTTGCCGGTGTTCAGCTTGAGGATGCGGTGACCGGCCGCCTCCAGCCGCATCGCCTCCTGGAGCACCGGTCCCCGGATCTCGTAACAGACGTTGGCGAGCTTGGTCGACTGGATCACCTGCATGTCGTGAGCTTACGGCCGGTTCACGCCTCTTGGGTCGTGTTTTCCGCCACGTGGGACGCGGAGGTTTGCCCGGATTTCGCCGATGGCTGTCTCTGGGGTCACTTGCGTCCCTAGAATCCGGCGTCATGTCCACCGAACGTGAGGGCGAGGCGGGGGCGTACGGTGCACAGGGACCTGCCGGTGTGCCCTGGGAACGACCCCCCGCGCAGCCGAACGTCTACCTCCCGCAGGCCCCGGCCCCGGCGTACGAGGAGTACGCCGACCCCGCCGCCGCCCATGGCTGGCAGAACGCCTACGACGAGACCCGCGAACTGCCCCCGGTGACCGACCCGACCGAGCCGCTGGAGCCGGTCGACGGACCAGGGCTGGGTCAGGGACCGAGTCGGGGATCGGGCCAGGGTTCGGGGCATGGGTTTGGTCATGGGTCGGGCCAGGGGCTGGGTCCGGGTCAGGGGCTGGGTCCGGGCCCGGGGCAGGGGTCTGGTGAGGGGCCGGGCCAGGGATCGGGCCGTGGGCCGGGGGAGGGGCGTGCCGAGCGCCGGCGGGCTGAACGACGGCGTGCCGAGCGGCGTACGGGTGGCCGCCGGCGGGTGGCGGTCGTCGCCGGGGCGCTGGGGGTGGCCGGTGCGGTCGCGGTGATCACGGCGCTCACGGGCGGCTCGGACTCCCCGGCACAGGACGGGTCCAGCCCTGCCGGCGGCGGGCATGTGGCCGTGGACGACTCCGCCGCGGCGAGCCCCCGCGTGGACACCGGCTCCCCGTCCGGCCCCGCCTCGCCGGCGGCCGGCGGATCCGCCTCGGCCACCTCCCCGGCATCCGGCGCACCCCGGTCGCAGACACCGGGCGCCCCGACCGTCTCACCCTCCGCCACGACGCCCGGCACACCCGCACCCACACCCACGACATCGACGCCCAGCCCGACGGCCTCCACGTCGGGCACACCCGGGGACCGGGGCCGTGGTCACGGCGTGGGACGGACGCGCCACTGAGCCAGGCTTCGCCACACAGGGAAACCCCTACGGCCCGCCACGCCTTCTTGTTCACACCCCCCTCTCGCCTTGAGAATGCGCATGACAAGCGTGAGGGCGACCGGAAGATCTCCGGTCGCCCACGTCGTCAGAGGGGACCCCCACATGAACAAGCCTCTCCTTGCCGTGCTCTCCTCCGTGGCCCTGGCCGCGCTGGGCGCGACCCCGGCGGTGGCCGCACCACACACCGCACCGCACTCCACACCGCACACCACCGCACCGCACACCGCCAGGCCCGCCGCGGTCACCGTCGACTTCGCCGGCACCGTATCGCTCAGCAACTGCTCCGGCTCGGTCATCCGCTTCCGCAACTCCGCGGACACCGACCCGGCGCTCGTGCTGACCAACGGCCACTGCCTGGAGACCGGCTTCCCGCAACCCGGTGAGGTCATCACCGGCCAGTCCTCCAGCCGTACCTTCGGCCTGCTGAACTCCGCCGGCACCAAGGTCGCCACCCTCCGCGCCAACCAGGTCGTGTACTCGACCATGACGGACACGGACGTGACGATCTACCGCACGACCACCACGTACGCGGCGATCAAGAGCAACTACGGCATCAGCCCGCTCACCGTGCAGGACACCCACCCGACGGCCGGCACCACCATCAAGGTCGTCTCCGGCTACTGGAAGAGGATCTACAGCTGCGCCATCGACGGCTTCGTGTACCGGCTGCAGGAGGGCGACTGGACCTGGAAGGACTCCGTCCGCTACACCTCCGCCTGCAACACCATCGGCGGCACCTCCGGCTCCCCGGTGATCGACACCGCCACCGGCAAGGTCGTGGCCGTCAACAACACCGGCAACGAGGACGGCGAGCGCTGCACCGAGAACAACCCTTGCGAGGTGGACGAGAACGGCAACGTCACCGTCCGCCAGGGCATCAACTACGCCGAGGAGACGTACATCATCCCGGCGTGCTTCACCACCGGCAACAAGCTGAACCTCAGCGCGTCCGGCTGCACCCTGCCCAAGCCGTGAGCCTCACGCCGTAAGAACGGTCACACGGGGGTACGACGCACCGCCCGCCCCGCGAGCACGTCCGTCCGCTTCCCGTCCTCGATGACGAACCGGCCGTCGACGAAGACGTACGGGATCCCGGTCGGCAGCCTGCGGGGCTCGGCGAACGTCGCGCCCGGCGCCACCGTCTCCGGGTCGAAGAGCACCAGGTCGGCCCGGTAGCCCTCGCGCACCAGCCCGCGGTCCGGCAGCCTCAGCCGGGCCGCGGGCCGGGAGGTGAGGTGCGCGACGCACTCCTCCAGGGTCAGCACCCCCAACTCCCGTACACAGTGGCCGAGATAGCACGGGAACGTGCCGTACGCGCGCGGGTGCGGCTTGGCGCCCCGCAGGATGCCGTCCGAGCCGCCGGTGTGGGCGCGGTGCCGCATGATCGTGCGGACGTTCTCCTCGTGCCCGACGTGCTGGAGGATCGTCGTACCGAGCCGGTCCCCCAGCAGCAGCCCGCGGGCCGTCTCCCACGGCGCCTCGCCCCGCAGCCGCGCCGCCTCCCGGACCGTACGGCCCACGTACGCGCCCAGCGCCGGGTCGGCGACGCCCGAGATCTCGATCGTCTCCCACTCCACCGGCACCCCGTGGCAGCCGTCCGAGCCGGTCACCTCCAGGCCGTGCCGGATCCGCTCGGCCGTCTCCGGGTCGCCCAGCCGGGCCAGGATCTCCCGCGGTCCGCCCGCGCTCGCCCAGCTCGGCAGCAATGCGGCCAGCGTGGTGGAGCCGGGGGTGTAGGGGTAGGTGTCCAGCGTGATGTCCGCGCCGGCGTCGAGGGCCTGGTCGAGCAGGGCGAGCAGCTCCGGCGCCCGGCCCTTGTTCACCCCGAAGTTCATCGTCGCGTGTGCCAGATGCAGCGGACAGTCCGCCTCCCGCGCGAGCTCCACCATCTCGGCGTACGCCGCCAGGGCGCCGGCGCCGTAGGAGCGGTGGTGCGGGCAGTAGTAGCCGCCGTACGACGCCACCACCCGGCACAGCTCGGTCAGTTCGGCGTCCGGGGCGTACATGCCGGGGGTGTAGGTGAGCCCGGAGGACATCCCGACCGCACCCTGCTCCATGCCCTCGGCCACCAACCGCCGCATGCGGTCCAGCTCTTCGGGGGTGGCCGCGCGGTCCTCCCAGCCGACGGCGAGTGCGCGGACCGTGCCCTGCGGGATCAGATACGCGGCGTTCACGGCGATGCCCCGGTCCAGCCGGTCCAGGTACGCGCCGACCGAGCGCCAGTCGAACTCGATGTCGTCGCCGTACCCGTTCCATCCGGTGATCGCCCGCCGCACCTCCTCCAGGGTGCGGTCGTCCACCGGCGCGTACGACAACCCGTCCTGGCCGAGGACCTCCAGCGTGACCCCCTGCGCGGCCTTGGCGCTGTGGTCGGGGTCGCGCAGCAGGGCGAGGTCGGAGTGGGCGTGCATGTCGATGAAGCCGGGGGAGAGGACCAGGCCCTCCGCGTCCAGCTCCCGCATGGCGCGCGGGCGCTGGCAGCCGGCCGCGGCGGCCTCCTTGACGATCGAGACGATCCGGCCGCCGTCGATCACCACGTCGGCCCGGTACGACGCCTCGCCGCTGCCGTCCACGACGTCGGCGTCCCGGATGACCAGGTCCTCCACGGAAGGCTCCCTAGAAGTAGGTGCGGATGAAGTCGACGACCGTCCCGTCCGCCTCGGCCACCGGGATCAGCTGCCACTTGTCGAACGACGTGCACGGATGGGACAGCCCCAGCCCGACCCAGTCGCCGACCTCGACGTCCGCGCCCGCGTCCGTGCGCAGCCACAGGTGCTGGTCGGACAGGGCGCTCACCTCGACGCCGCTCGCCGGACGCTCGGTACCGTTCCGGCGTACCACGTGCGCCACCGGAAGGTCGAGGTCGTAGGCCGCGTCGCGCTTGCCCGCGTTGAGGAAGGCCTGGTCCGCCGAGGGACGGGAGACGACCTGGGCCCACAGCCGGAACGCGGGCTCCAGGGCGCCCTCCTCGGGGACCCGGTTGAAGGGGGTGAGCCTGCTGTAGTGCACGTCGTCGTGCGAGATGTACGCGCCCGAGCGCAGCAGCTTCAGTACCGGGCGGGAGAGTTCGGGCACGGCGGCGAAGACATCGGCGACCGCGTCGAACCACTCACTGCCACCGGCGCTCACCACGATCTCGTCGGCGCCGGCGAACCGGCCGGCCTTGTCGAGTTCCACCGCCAGTGCGACCAGCCGGTCCAGCCACGCATGCACGAGCACCGGGTCGGCGCCCGGCACCTGGGCCTCGTAGCCCGCCACGCCGACGAGCCGCAGCGTGTCCGTACCGCCCACGGCCTCGGCGACGGCCCGCGCGTCCGCCTCCGTGCGCACCCCGGTCCGCGCGCCCTCGCCGGCGCCCAGCTCGACGACGACGTCCAGCTGCCTTGAGGAGCCTTTCAGCGCGGCGTCCATCAGCTCGACACCGCGCACGGAGTCGACGTAGCAGACGAACCGGAAGTCCGGGTCGGCGGCCAGCTCGCCCGCGATCCAGCGCAGCGCCGGGGCGTCCACGAGCTCGTTGGCGAGGAAGATCCGCTGGACGCCGAACGCGCGGGCCACGCGCACCTGGTGGGGCACCGCCAGGGTGACGCCCCAGGCGCCGTGCTCGATCTGGCGGTGGAAGAGCTGCGGAGCCATGGAGGTCTTGCCGTGCGGGGCGAAGGCGAGCCCGTGCCGCGCGGCGTACGTCTCCATGAGCGCCAGATTGTGCTCCAGGCGCTCGGCGGACAGGGCGAGGACGGGGGTGGTGAAGCCGTCGGCCTCGCGGAAGAGGTTACGGCGCTGGGCGGCCAGTTCGCCGACGGTGAGGCCGTCGGCGTCGGGCGGCAGGCCCTTGAAGCGATGGTCGACGCGTTCCTCGGCCAGCCGGGCGAGCGCTTCGGTGCGCATGGAGCCCCTCTCTCGGCATGCGTTGCAGTGTGCGCAACGGCCATTGCGTATGGTGCTACGGGTGTCTAGCATCTCGCCGACACCGGGTCAACGGAGCCGCCGCCCAGGTATCGACAGGAGTCATCATCGACGACGCTGCTTACGCCGGGACAGTTGCGTACCACCCTGTGGACGTCGTGGCGCTCGGCGAGTCCATGGTCACCTTCCTGCCCAGCCGCCCCGGGCGCCTCGCGGACGTGCCCTCCTTCGACCGCGCGATCGGCGGCGCCGAATCCAACGTGGCCTGCGCGCTGGCCGCCGCCGGCCACACCGCACGGTGGGTGAGCCGGGTGGGGGCGGACGGCTTCGGGCAGCATCTGGTGGAGGGGATCGCGGGGTACGGCGTCGACACGAGTGCCGTGCGCACCGACCCGGCGCGGCCCACGGGCATCTACTTCCGCACCGCCGCCGACCGCGCCACCGACACCCACGAGGTGGCCTACTACCGCGCCGGCTCCGCGGCCTCCGCGATGGCCGTGGACACCGTGGACCTGGCGGCGGTGCGGGCAGGGCGCGTACTGCACCTGTCGGGCATCACAGCCGCGCTCTCCGACGCGTGCCGCGACCTGCTCTACGAGCTGACGGCACCCCGTCCCGGCCGCCCGCTGATCTCCTTCGATGTCAACTACCGGCCGGCGCTGTGGCGCCACGCTTCGGACGGACCCCGCGTCCTGCTGGAACTGGCGCGGCGCGCGGACATCGTGTTCGTGGGGGACGACGAGGCGCGTGACGCCTGGTCACTGCACGGCGGACGAGCCATCCTGACGGCGCTGCCCGAGCCGGCGATCGTCGTCGTCAAGCAGGGCAAGGGCGGAGCGACTGCCTTCGACAAGATCACCGACGGGAGCACGGCGGACGCCGACGGAACCGCGACGTTCGTTCGCGCCCCGAAGGTGGACGTCCTCGCCCACGTCGGGGCCGGAGACGCCTTCGCCGCAGGCTTCCTCTCCGGCACCCTCCGGGGCCTGCCCGTGAGGGATCGCCTCCGGTACGGCCACCTCTTCGCCGCCGCGGCCCTCACCACCCCCGGTGACCTGGCCCCGCCCCCCACCCGGGACCACGCCGACCGCCTGAGCGCCCTGGACGACACCGCATGGGGGAGACTGCGACTCGGCCCCGGCTGGACACAGGCCGAGCGGGCCACGGAGGAGGCGAACACCCCATGAGTCAGACCGTCGACCGCGCCCTGAGCATCCTGCCGCTGCTCGCCGAGGGCCCCGCAGACCTGGGCCAGGTGGCCGACCGCCTGGGCGTCCACAAATCCACGGCACTCCGCCTCCTGCGCACCCTGCACGAACACGGCCTGGTCTACCGCCAGTCCGACCAGCGCTACCGCCTCGGCGCCCGCCTCTTCGCCCTCGCACAGGAGGCGATGGAGAACCTCGACATCCGCGAGATCGCCCACCCCCACCTCGTGCGGCTCAACGAGGCCTGCGGGCACACCGTGCACCTCGCCGTGCACGAGGAGGGCGAGGTCCTCTACATCGACAAGGTGGAGAGCCGCTACCCGGTCCGCATGTACTCCCGGATCGGCAAGCCGGTCGCCATCACGGTCGCGGCCGTCGCGAAGCTCCTCCTCGCCGACCTCCCCGAAGCCGAGCGCCGCGCCCTCGCGGACCAGCTCGACTACCCCCTGTACACGCCCCGTTCGACCCCCAACGCCCCGGCATTTCTGCGGGAGTTGGAGCAGGTTCGCGAACAGGGATGGGCCGCCGACCTCGGTGGCCACGAGGAGTCCATCAACTGCGTCGCTGCCCCCATCCGCGGCGCCGACGGCCGGGTGGTCGCCGCGATGTCGGTGTCCGCGCCGAACGTGGTCGTCACCGCCGAGGAACTCCTCACCCTGCTCCCGCTGGTGCGTCGTACGGCGGACGCGATCAGCGGCGAGTACTCCGGAAGAACGCCAGTGACGGACCCCACGAAGGACGACCCTGCATGACCGAGAAGATCGCGCTCACCCCGAAGACCCACACCACCCCGCCCGCGAAGTTCTCGCACGGCGTGAAGAAGGGCAACATCCTCCAGGTGGCCGGCCAGGTCGGCTTCCTGCCCGCCGAGGAGGGCAAGCCCCCGACACCGGCCGGCCCCACCCTGCGCGAACAGACCCTCCAGACCCTCGCCAACGTCAAGGCGATCCTGGAGGAGGGCGGCGCGAGCTGGGACGACGCGATGATGATCCGCGTCTATCTGACGGACGTGGACCACTTCGCCGAGATGAACGAGATGTACGACGCGTACTTCGAGGAACAGGGCCTCACTCAACCGCCCGCCGCCCGGACCACGGTCTACGTCGGTCTCCCGGCCGGCCTCCTCATCGAGATCGACGCGCTCGCCGTACTGAGCTGACGTCCCCGCACGTCCCGTACGGCACGGCGCCCCACACCCCCGGGCCACCGTGCCGCGCTCCCCCTACCCGGTTCGGGGTGGCGGCGGTGGTCTTTGTTATGTAAACGTGTCTTATTCCTTGGCTCCGAGGGTGGCTGTAGGGGTGCTTCACGCCCGGGGGAGAGCGGACGAGATGACGCTCCGAGCTGCCGTGGGAACGGAGGATGCGCGGGCTGACTGGTTCCAGCACAGGGAAGTCGTCCATACTGCCGCCGTGGAGCAGCGCACAGGAGCGAGCAGCAAGCCGTCGAAGGCCGAGCCGTTGAAGACCGAGCCCGTGACGGGCGCCGGTTTCGACCCGGCCTTCATCCCGGGGATCACGGCTCCGGCCAAGGTGGACACGGGCACCGACGCGTCTACGGCCGCCGGGCCGGAAGTCGTGGAGCCGGAACCGGAGGTGCAGGATGCCAAGGTGACGGCTCAGCCGGAGGAGGCCGAGGAGGCCGACGAGCCCACGGACGACGACGGCCCGGTCTTCGAGGCCTCCGACCGCCGCGCGAAGATCGTGGCCGACCGCAAGGGCGTCCGCCTCAGCCTGGACCAGGAGTCCTGCGAGTTCCGCTGGGACGAGGTCGCGGCGGTGGAGACGGAGACCCCCCGCTTCGGCAAGCGCTACACGATCACGGTCCACACCCCCGACCGCCGCTGGTACCCCATCGAGATCGAGGCGGCGTCGAAGTCCCGCTTCCAGGAGTGGGACGAGCAGCTGGACGCGGTGCTGGACGCGTACTTCGAGGACGAGTCCGAAGCCGAAGAGTCCGCTTAGGCGCCCACCCCCGCGGTTCGGGGCGGGCACCGGCAAGAGAGGTCGCTCAGGTCCCAGGTCCCAGCGGTACCTGGGCGGAGAAGGCAGGCTCGGTGCCCGCACTCGGAGTCGGCTCGTCATAGCACTCGATCAGCAGGTCACCGCATAGGTCGTCGAGTTCGCTCCGGGCCTCGTGCAGCAAGGCGGTGGCCCACACTTCCAGCGGCGAGTCGCTCAACGCTCCCACCGGAACCTGGCTGAACTCCGGCACACCCAGTGCCTTCCAGCCGGCCCATGGCGCAGCCGCGTCACGCATGCGTATGCGATACCAGTAAGGCCGCCAATAAGGCTTCACTTCCTGAGCGCCTCCACGAAGGAGACGAAGACGTCCACCGGGACAGTGAGGGTGGCTCGGGCGGGGGCCTTGGAGTCTCGGATGGCTATGTGGGTGCGGCGGTTGGCGATCTCTACGCAGGCGTTGCCGTCGCCGCCACCGGAGTAGGACGACTTGCGCCAGTGGTCGCGAATGGCCATGTGTTCCTCACAGTTCTTTCGCCAGCCGGTGGATGAAATCACGCGACCGATCCGGGTCGAGTGACACGGCCTCCACTCTACGGAAGTGTGCTCGAAATACCCCTAGTTGTGCTTCCGAGTCGATGAACCCTGTGCCGTGAGGGCCATCGCGTACGACGGTGTCCAGTTTCGGGACCGCGCCGCCGGCGTACACCATGGCGGCACCCAGGTCGGCGAAGTGTTCCAGGTCGAAGGGGATCACGCGCACCGTGATGTGTTCTGCTTCGGAAAGCTCCAAGACCCGAGTGAGTTGCGCCCGAGACGCAGCACGACTGCCGACCATCATGCGGAGCGCCGCTTCGTGGATCACGGCTTCGTAGGGGACAGCTGGTGCCCTCTCCAGGATGGTGCGCCGCTGCATGCGGTGCGCCACTCGCAGCTCCAGCTCTTCTTCGGGGAGTTCGGGCACACGGGACGAGAAGAGCGCCCGTGCCCAGTCCTCGGTTTGAAGAAGTCCGGGAACAAGCAGGAAGTCCACGTCCCATCGGTGGGCGGCGTAGTACTCCAGCTCCGACAGGTCCAGGAATGACGTGGGCAGGCGACCTCTGTACTCCTCCCACCAACCCTGGGTCCGCTCGGAGGCGATGGCCGCCAGCGCCTCGACCAACTCCTGGTCCAGACAGGCATAGTTGGCAGCCATGCGGCGCAGCCGCTGCTCACTCACGCCTGAGGTGCCGGACTCGATCTGACTGATCTGAACGGAGTTCACGCCGAGCATCGCGGCCGCCTCACGTGAACTGAGGCCTGCTGCCTCGCGAAGCCGGCGCAATTCCACGGCCAACCGCATCTGTCGCGCTGTGGGTTCGCGCTTGGTCCCCATCGGTTGCTCCTTGACTCGTTCGGGGTCAGATTACGGGATCGGCTTGCCTGCTCTTAATTCTAAGGTCTACGGTCGGTGACGTACCGCACACGCAGCGGAAGTGCACCGCAGCTGCGGCGTTGCCACCCTGCGCCCGAAAATCCCCTCACCTCAACGGAGTTGATGACGCATGCCCGAAACCTGGGACTACACCCTCTACATCCCGAACGACCCGAGAGCGGTGACGGTGTGCCGCCGCACCCTGCGCCTGATCCTGACCCTGCACGGGCTGACCGGGCTCGTGGACACCGCCGAACTCCTCGCCACGGAGCTGGTCTCCAACGCCGTACGGCACACCAAGGGGCCCGCCGCACTCAGGGTCCGCCGTTCCCCGGAGGGCATGGTGTGGATCGGGGCCTGGGACACCGACCCGGCCCCGCCCGACCCGCCGCGCCCGCTGGAGCAGGTGATCGAGCTGGAGGAAGGGCGGGGGCTGGGCCTGGTCATGGCGTGCGCGGAACTGTGGGGCTGGCAGCCGTCGGCGCGGTTCGGGGACCGGGGGAAGTACGTGTGGTGTGAGCTGGGGGTGGCGTGATGCCGCCGCGCGTCACACAGAGCAAGTCGGCGGAGCTGTTCGAGACGGAGTGAGTCGGTGGCCGTTGGGCCGCCCGCTTCTCGGTGATTGTCGGGCTTGCGCGAGGTGAGTCAAGGGCGCTCCCGTTCCGCTGCGCTCCACTCCCGCGTCGGCTGCCGCCGATGGCCCTGCGGGCCACCCTTGACACACCTCGCTCCAGCCCGGGGGAGAAGCGAGCGAGCGGCCCGGAAGGGCGGTGGCCCTGGCCGGTGCCGGCCCCTTGGGTGGGCTGCGTTCCTGGTCTTGGCTGGGGCGCGGTCGCGTCTCGCATGGACGCCGGGTGGGTTTGGCGGCTCGCGGCTGCGAGTGGTGGGGGCGGGGGTACCGGATCGCGGAGATCGGCGATGAGTGAGTGGCAGGTTTGGGCCATCTGTGGGGACGAACTGGCTGGTGAGGGGCGGGTGGAGCGGGGCAGGCTGACCCGAATCTTCCCGTCACCGTCTGCGGGAGGTCCCATCACCGGTTGTGCTGGGCCAATGGGACGGATGAGACTCAAGGGAGCTGATCCCAAGAGCGGCTTCAGCCGTACATAACGGTGCGACGCCCGGACCTCCGCAGGCCCGGGCGTCGCACATCAAGAACCCGATCGGCTACGGCAACGCATGCACATGCGCCCCCACCGAGCCGGACCAAGCGTTCCCCGCAGCCGCGTCCCAGTTCGTCGACCACGTCATCGCGCCCCGGAGGTCGGGATACGTCTTCGACGGCTTGAAGGTGCCGCAGTTCGTGCCGGCCGTCAGGCAGTCCAGGGCGTTGTTCACCACCGTCGGTGAGACGTAGCCGCTGCCGGCCGCGCTGGTCGAGGCGGGGAGGCCCAGGCCCACCTGGGAGGGGGAGAGGCCGCCCTGGAGCTGGATGCAGGCGAGGGCGGTCAGGAAGTCGACCGTGCCCTGGCTGTAGACCTTGCCGTCGCAGCCCAGCATGGAACCGCTGTTGTAGTACTGCATGTTGACGACCGTGAGGATGTCCTTCACGTTCAGGGCCGTCTGGAAGTACGAGTTCGACGTCGACTGCATGTCGATCGTCTGCGGGGCCATCGTGAGGATGAGCGACGAGCCGGCCTTGGCGGAAAGGGCCCGGAGCGCCTGTGTCATGTACGTCGCGTCGAGGCCGTTCTCCAGGTCGATGTCCACGCCGTCGAAGCCGTATGTCTGCATCAGGGAGTACACCGAGTTCGCGAAGTTCGTCGCCGACGCCGAGTCGCTCACCGACACCGTGCCGTTCTGGCCGCCGATCGAGACGACGACCTTCTTGCCGGCCGCCTGCTTCGCCTTGATGTCCGCCTTGAACTGGTCGACCGTGTAGCCGCCGAGGCCCGCCGAGTCCAGGTTGAAGGTCACCGCGCCCGGCGTCGACGTCGCGTCCGCGAAAGCCACCGCGATGATGTCGTACGACGACGGGACGTCCGACAGCTTCTGGACCGTCGCGCCGTTGTTGAAGTTCTGCCAGTAGCCCGTCACCGCGTGCTTCGGCACCCCGGCACCACCGCCGCCACCGCCCGTTCCGGAGGGCGTCGTCGCCGTCACCGCCGCCGACTTCGCCGACTCGCCGGCCGCGTTCGTCGCCGTCACCTGGAAGCTGTACGACGTGGCGGCGGTCAACCCCGTCAGCGTCGCCGACGTTCCCGTCACCGCCGTGGCCTTCGTGCCGTTCTGGTAGACGTTGTAGCCCGTCGCGCCCGACACCGGGGACCAGGACAGAGACGCCGAGGAGGAGGTCGTTCCCGAGACCGTCAGACCCGTCGGGGCGGAAGGGACCGTCGGGCCGGGGTCGCCGCCTCCGCCGCCGTCGGGGCCGTAGACCGAGACGTCGTCGGCGTAGTAGGCCGCCTGGCCGTACCACCCGTGGGTGTACACCGTGACCGACGTCGTTGACGCGCCGGTGGTGAAGGCCGTCGACAGTTGCTTCCAGGCCGTGGTGTCGGGGGTCCAGGTCGAGACGTCCGTCGTGCCCGTGCCGGTCACGCCCAGGTACGCGTAGCCGCCCTGCACCCACGCGCTCAGGGTGTACGTCGAGTTGGGCTGGACCGCGACCGTCTGGGTGCACTGGGCGTCGTCCTGGCCGGCCGGGGTCGCCTTCAGTGCCGACGTGCCGCTGTGCACCGGGGAGGAGACGGAAACACCGCTGTTCGCCGTACACGTCCAGTTGCTCAGGCCCGACTCGAAGCCCGCGTTCTTGACGTTGTTCACGTCGGCCGCCGATGCGGGGCTCGCGGCGGCCAGCCCGGCGACCGAGAGGGCCAGGGCCGTGGCGGCCGACCAGAGAGTGAGGCGTCGTCTGCCGGATCTGGGTATGCCTGTGCCTGGGGCGCGGTCCACGGGGGCCTCCGAGTGGGGAGTTCGAGTGTGCGTACAAGTTGGTCCAGACCAATTGGGGTGTCAAGAGGTCCAGACCAAACTCGTCTCCGTGCCGGTGCTCAACCTGTCCGGTTTTGGCGGGACTTGCGCCGTACTTGTGCTCAGAGAGTTCCACGCGAGCTTCACAAACGCTGTTCTCCGGTCATACGGCCGTGGATACAGTGCTCAGGTAGTCACGCAGTGAAGTCGTCCCGGCGTACGGGAGTTACCCCGGACGGCCGGCGGGTGTGAAGAGCGGGGAGCTGCGCGTGCCAACTGCCATCGCCGTGACCAGTGCCGACATGGCGCTGCCGGCCCAGGACGAACGGACCATGCCCGCCGTCGTGCTGAGCGGCCTCGACCAGCGACCGCTGGACCACGCGCTCACCGAACTGCACACCCTGATCGAGCAGTACGGGTATCTCGTCGTCGTCTGCTCCAGCGCCACCCCGGAAAGTGTCGTACGACGGCTGTACACCCTTCGCTCGCTGCTCGAAAGCGATCGCGTCGCCCTCTTCCGGCCCGACCTCCCGCCCCTCGGCGTCGCCGTCCTCGCCCGGCAGCTGCGCCAGCTCGCCTCCTGCGATCTGAGCCCGGGAGTGCTCGCCTCCGCCGGGCGGCTGCTCACCCACTATCTGCACGCCGGGGCCGTCCTCGGCTCCGTCGCCAAGCTGGACCGGGTGCCGGTCGGGCTCAAGGCGCACGCCAGGTCGTGGATGCCCGGCAGCCAGTTCGCCGTGCTGGCCCATCCGGAGCCGCAGCTCGTCAAGATCGTGCCCGGTGCGACCCTCAAGGGGCCCGAGTTCAGCACGTGGATGCTCGTCGCGAAGGGGCAGTTGCAGAGCGACTGGGTCGGCGGGCTCGGCGGGCAGTGGAGCGTGCACGGGCTGCGCGAGGTCCCGCTGCCCGCCGAGTCCCCGGTGTGGTGGGGCACCGGCCGCATGGTCGAGTTCTGCGGATACCTCGCCGATCTGTCCGTTCTGTATCAACTGGTCACCTCCGTACGGCAGACCGGCTGTCACTGGTGCGGCCTGGACGTCATCGGCGACCGCTGCGTCTTCTGCTCCGCCACCCCGCCCGTCCACGAACCCGCCGCCCCCCGCGCCCTGGAACAGCGCACGCCCGCCTGACCAGATCCGTAAGTCACCGTCCCGCCCGACCGATTCCCCCAATGAGGTTGTACGGCTCATGAACTCCCGTCAGCGCCGCGGCGTGATACTGCTGATCCTGTCGGTCCTGTGCGCTCTCGGCGCGTTCGCCGGCGTGCTCTCCGTCGTCCACAACGTCAATTCCAAGGTCGGCCCCGAGGTCAGCGCCTACCGGGTCCGGTCCGACGTGAAGCCGTACACCGCCCTGGACACCAGCCAGTTCGAGAAGATCAAGATGCCGAAGCGGTGGCTGTCCGACAACGCCGTCACCGATCTGCGGCAGATCCAGGGCAAGATCGCCGTCACCACCCTGCGCGCCGGGTCCCTGCTCCAGACCGACATGATCGTCGACCAGCCCGCCCTCCAGCCCGGACAGCAGGAGGTCGCCATCATGATCGACGCGGCCACCGGGGTCGCCGGAAAGATCACTCCGGGGGCGCGGGTGAATGTGTATGCCACCTTCTCCGGGAAGAGCAACGGCGATCCCGACCAGTCGAAGATCATCGTGACCAACGCCCGCGTCCTCGACGTCGGCCGCATCACCGCCCTCGACCCCGACACCGGCAAGAGCCAGAACCAGAGCCAGAGCCAGCAGCCGAGCGAGGCCGTCCCCATCACCTTCGCGCTGTCCACCCTCGACGCCCAGCGCATCACCTACGCCGAGTCCTTCGCCCAGCGCGTCCGGCTCGCACTGGTCGCCCCCGGCAGCGAGACCAGCGTCCCGGACAAGGACCGCACCTACGAACTCGCGACGGACAAGTGAGAGGCGGCCCGCATGCCCACCAGGATCCTTCCGGCCGGCGCGGACCCGGACGCCGTCCGCTCCCTCGTCACCCTCCTCAGCCAGCTCCCCGACGCCGAGCCGCAGCCGCCGGTCGGTGACTCCACCCAGCTCGTCGACACCCTCGCCCGCCTCGCCGCCGAGTCCGTCGACGAGCTGCCCGAGGTGGTCGTCGTACATGAGCGGATCGGGCCCGTCCCCGCCCTGGAGCTGATCCGCGAGGTCGCCCTCCGCTTCCCCGCCGTCGGCGTCATCCTCGTCACCACCGACGCGAGCCCCGGCCTCTTCTCCGCCGCCATGGACTCCGGCGCCCGCGGCCTGGTCGCGCTCCCGCTGTCGTACGAGGAACTCGCCAGCCGCGTCCAGGCCGTCGCCCAGTGGTCGACCGGCGTACGGCGCCATCTCGGCCACGCGGCCTCCGACGTCCTCGGCGGGGTCGGCGGTACGGTCGTCACGGTCAGCGGCGCCAAGGGCGGAACGGGCGCGACGCTGGCCGCGATCCAGCTGGCCCTCGCCGCGCAGGCCTCCGGCCGGCCCACCGCGCTGGTCGACCTCGACCTCCAGACCGGTGACATCGCCTCCTACCTGGACATCCAGTTCCGCCGGTCCGTGGCCGACCTCGCCGCCATCACCGACATCTCGCCCCGCGTCCTCGCCGACGCCGTGTTCCGCCACGACACCGGGCTCGCCCTGCTCCTCGCCCCCGCCGAGGGCGAACGCGGCGAGGAGGTCAGCGACCGCGTCGCCCGCCAGATCATCAGCGCCCTGCGCTCCCGCTACGAGGTCGTCGTGGTGGACTGCGGCGCCCAGCTGAGCGGCGCGGGCGCGGCGGCCGTCGAGATGGCGGACACCGCGCTGCTGGTCACCACCCCCGACGTCATCGCCGTACGCGCCGCCAAACGGACCGTACGGATGTGGGACCGGCTCCAGATCCGCAAGGCCGAGGAGACCACGGTCGTCGTCAACCGGCACAGCCGCACCGCGGAGATCCAGCCCGCGCTCGTACAGCGCATCACGGGTACGGCCCTCGCACGCACCGCCGTACCCGCCCATTTCAAGGAACTCCAGGCCGTCGTGGACGCGGGGCGGGTCCACGAGCTGGACAGCAGGAGCACGGTGAAGCAGGCCCTGTGGGCGCTCGCCGGGGAGCTCGGGCTGGTGAAGACGGCGACCGAGGGGGCCCATCGCGGAGGCGGGCGGGGCACCGTGGGATTCCGGCGGCGGAAGGAGTGAGCGGGCGATGAGACGAGGAGGGGAAGGGGACCGGGGGCAGGTCAGCATCGAGTTCCTCGGGATGACTCCGCTGATCGTCCTGACCCTGGTGCTGGTGTGGCAGGCCGTACTCGTGGGGTACACCTTCACGCTCGCCGGGAATGCTGCCGACGAAGCGGTACGGGCGGGTACGGCGGTGGCGCCGGGCGCACGGCAGGCGGCCTGCTCGGCGGCAGGGCTGGGGCACCTGTCGGCAGCGTGGAGGGGGAGCGCGGAAGTGTCCTGTGGCGGGAGCGGCTATGTGACGGCCGACGTCAAGCTGCACGTCCCCGTCCTCTTCCCGGGCCTGATCGACTTCCCGGCCACGGTGACCGGCCACGCCGGTGCCGTCGAGGAGGTGAAGCGCTGAGATGCCGTACCGCCGCACACACAGAGACCGCGGCCAAGTCGCCATCGAATACCTGGGGTTCATCCCCGTCCTGCTGATCGTCGGGCTGGCCGGCATCCAGATCGGCGCCGTCGCCTACGCCGCCGAGCAGGCAGGTACGGCGGCTCGGGCGGGGGCGCGGGCCGCGTCCTTGCGGCAGGACGCCCAGCAGGCGTGTGCCGGAGCCGTCAGCAGCGGGATCACGGTGAGCTGCTCGGCCGGGGACGGCGGCGACTCCGTGACCGTCACGGCCACCGTTCACATCCCCAGAATCGTCTGGGACTTCGGCGACGCCACCAAGACCGCCACCATGCCCCTCGACCACTGAGCCAGGAGAAGCGAACCCATGAGTCTGCGGGCACGCATCAGCACTCCGGAGGAGCACGGCAGCCGGGGCGAGGACGGGCATCTGGTCGCCTCCTACCGGGCCAAGCTGCTGGAGGAGATCGACCTCGCGGAGATGAGTTCGCTCGCGGCGGCCGAGCGCCGGGCGCGGCTTGAGCGGGTGCTCGGGCACATCATCAGCCGTGAGGGACCGGTGCTGTCGACGGTCGAGCGCTCGCAGCTGATCCGCCGGGTGGTGGACGAGGCGCTGGGCCTCGGCATCCTGGAGCCGCTCCTCGAAGACGCGTCGATCACCGAGATCATGGTGAACGGCCCGGACGCGATCTTCGTGGAGCGCGGCGGGCGCGTCGAGCAGCTGCCCTTGAGATTCGTCTCCGCCGATCAACTCATGCAGACCATCGAGCGGATCGTGTCGACGGTCAACCGCCGGGTGGACGAGTCGAACCCGATGGTCGACGCCCGGCTGCCCTCCGGCGAGCGCGTCAACGTCATCATCCCGCCGCTGTCGCTGTCCGGCCCGATCCTCACCATCCGCCGCTTCCCGCGCTCCTTCACCCTCCAGGAGCTGATCTCCTTCGGCTCGCTGGACGAGCACATGGTGTATCTGCTGGCGGGCCTGGTGCAGGCGAAGTTCAACATCATCGTCTCGGGGGCGACCGGCACCGGGAAGACGACCCTGCTGAACGCCCTCTCCGGGCTCATCCCCTCCCACGAACGCATCATCACCATCGAGGACTCCGCCGAACTCCAGCTCCAGCAGACCCACGTGGTCCGCCTGGAGTCCCGGCCGCCGAACGTCGAGGGCAAGGGGCAGGTCACCATCCGCGACCTGGTCCGCAACTCGCTGCGCATGCGCCCCGACCGGATCGTGGTCGGCGAGGTCCGTGGCGGCGAGTCCCTCGACATGCTCCAGGCGATGTCGACGGGCCACGACGGATCGCTCGCGACCGTGCACGCCAACAGCGCCGAGGACGCCCTGACCCGGCTCCAGACCCTCGCCTCCATGTCCGACGTGGAGGTCCCCTTCGTCGCGCTGCACGACCAGATCAACAGCGCCGTCGACGTCCTCGTCCAGCTCACCCGGTTCGCCGACGGCGCCCGCCGCATCACCGAGATCGCCCTGCTCGACAGCCACGGCGGGGAGCCGTACCGGCTGGCGACGGTCGCCCGGTTCGACGCCCAGCCGATGACCCCCGACGGCCGCGTCCACGGCACCTTCGCGTACTTCCCGCTCCCGCGCCGCACCGCCGACCGCCTCTACATGGCGAGCCAGCCCATCCCGCAGGCCTTCGGCGTCGCCCGTACGGCGGACCAGCTCGCCACCCGAGAAGCCAGGTAGGTAGGACCAAGGACCATGGAACTCCACACCCTCGTCCAGCTCACCACCGGTGTGACGCTGCTGGCCTGCGTCCTGGCGGTGGCCGGACTGCACGCCTACGCCTCGGGCCGGGCCCAGCGCGCCGCCCTCGTGGACCGCCTCACCCACACCGGCCCGGTGCCGGCGTACAGCAGCCGCAGGCGCCGCTTCCGCGACCTGGACCGGCGACTGCGCCGTACCCGCTTCGGGCACCGGCTCGAACTGCGCCTCGCCGCAACCGGACTGGACGTCACCCCGGGCGAGTTCTTCGTCTACATGCTCGCCGTGGTCGCCGCGCTCTGGCTGATCGGCCAGGCCACCCTCGCCCCCTTCTTCGGCCCCCTCGCCGGCCTGCTCGGCATCGGGGCGGCGGTCCAGTTCCTCAACTGGCAGCGCCAGAAACGCATCGAGCGCTTCATCAACCAACTCCCCGAGCTCGCCCGCATCCTGGCCAACGCCACCCAGGCCGGCCTCGCCCTGCGCACCGCGATAGGCATGGCGGCGGAGGAGCTTGAGGCCCCGGCGGGCGAGGAACTGGCCAAGGTGGCCGACCAGTTGGCCATCGGACACTCCCTGGACGACGCACTGGGCGAGCTGGCCGGCCGGCTGCCGTCCCGCGAGCTGGTCGTCCTGGTCACGACCTTGGTGCTGTCGAACCGGGCCGGCGGCCAAGTGGTGTCCGCCCTGCGCAACCTGACGGAGACCCTGGAGGAGCGCAAGGAGACGAGACGCGAGATCCGTACCCAGCTCTCCCAGGTGACGATGACGTCGTACGCCGTCCCGGTCCTCGGCATCGGCGCGCTGTTCCTGATGAACGGGGTCAGGAACGGCGCGCTGGATCGCATGACCGGCTCACCGATCGGCCAGGCCTGCGTGATCATCGCGTTCGCGATGTACGCCGTCGGCTTCGTCCTCATCCGGCGCCTGAGCCGGATCGACGTGTGAGGGGGCGGGCGATCCGATGACGGCTCCGATGGTGGGAATCCTGCTCGCGCTGCTGATGGGCCTCGGCGTCTGGGGCGCCTTCGCCGGCATCCGTATGTACCGCGCGGACGCCAAGCTTCCCGGCGACCTCGCCGTCGCCCTGGAGGTCGGCGCCACCCGCACGGGCGCGGTCGGCTCGGTCATCGACCGCATGGGCATGCGCTACGCCCCCGCCGTGCTGCGCCTGATGGGCCCGCGGCTGGTCGCCAAGTACCGCCGCAAGATCGACCTGGCGGGCAACCCGGGCGGCCTGACCATCGACCGCTACGCGGCCCGCCGGGCGGTCTACGGCGCGCTGGGCGCCGTCGGCTGTGTCGTGTTCCTCCTCCGCGGCCAGTGGTTCGTCGCCGTACTGCTGCTGCTCTTCGGGGCGTTCTGGACGGAGGTCGGCATCTGGTCGGCGATCCGGGTCCGCAGGGACGTCATCGAGCGCACCCTGCCGGACTTCCTGGACGTACTCGCGGTGGTGGTCAGCGCCGGGCTCGGCTTCCGCCAGGCCCTGGACCGGGTCGCCTCCCACTACGAGGGCCCCTGGGCCGACGAACTGCGCATCACCCTGCGCCAGATGGACCTCGGCATGAGCCGCCGCCAGGCCTTCACCGAGCTGCGCCGGCGCAACGACTCCGAGCAGGTGGCGATGTTCGTGACGGCACTGCAGCAGGGGGAGGAGCTGGGCGCGCCCATCGTGGACACCCTGGTCTCCCTGGCGAAGGACATGCGCCGTACCGACGCCCAGAACGCCCGCCGCAAGGCCGCCCGCGCGGTGCCGAAGGCCACGCTGATGATCACCACGTTCATGGTCCCGGCGACGATGCTGCTGCTCGGCGCGGGCCTGATCCTGGGCTCCGGGGTGGACTTCGGCTCGCTCACGGGGAAGTGAGGCGGGGGTGACGGTGGCCGGGGTGACGGGTCGGGGCGGGGGGTGGCTGAGCGGGGTCACCGGCGGCTTCGTACGGCTACGCCGCGCGAAGCCGCCGGTGGACACATCAGCGGAGCCATCCGAACCCTCGGTGAAGATCCAGGTCAGCGCGTTGCAGGCGCTGTGCCGGCAGGTCTTCGGCTTCCGGCTGGCCATGATCGCCCTGGCGGCTCCGGCGGCGCTGCTCCACGCGGCCCCGGGGCTGGGCGTGCGCCTGGTCGGCGTGGCCGTGGTCGTCACCTTCATGGTGTCCTACGTCCTCTTCCGCGACTGGGAACGCTTCGGCCCCCTCCTCCTGCGCCACCCGACCCTCCTCGCGGCGGACACCCTCATCGGCTCCCTCCTCCTCGTCTCGGCCGGCCCGGACACCACCCTGGCCTACGTCAGCGTCTGCACCCCGCTGCTGGCCGGGCTCGTCTACAGCTGGCGCGGCGCGGCCTGTTTCGCCTCCCTCCAGGGCCTGATCCTGCTGCTGGTCCACGCCACCCTGAAGGCCGACCGGCACGCCCCGGTCGCCGAGGCGCTCCTCCTTCCCGGCCTGTGCGTCATCGCCGGCGCCATGGGCTCGACCCTGCGGGGCCTGATGCTCCGCTTCGGCGCCGCGACCCAGGCCCTGACGACGGCCCAGGCGCGCCTCGCGGCGGCGGAGGCGGTGAGCGCGGAACGCGCCCGGCTGGCCCGCGAGATGCACGACTCCGTGGCCAAGACCCTGTACGGCGTGGCCCTGGCGGCGGACGGCCTGGCGGCCACGGCATCGACGCAGGATCCCGACCCGGCCCGGATCAGGGACCAGGCCGACCTGGTGTCCCGCTCGGCGCGCAGGGCGGCGGCGGAGTCGAGGGAACTGCTGAGGGACCTGCGCCGGGAGGGTGTGCAGGAGATACCTCTCCGGCCAGAACTCCAGTCGTACATCAGCGACTTCACCTCGCGCACGTCATTGAAGGTCACGTGCTCGTTCCCACCGCTGGACACCCCTGCTCTCCCCGTCGCGTTGGCCCGCCACCTCCTGTCCATCACGGCGGAGGCGCTGGAGAACGCCCACCGGCACGCGTCCGCGACCCAGGTGGACGTACGTGTGACGGTGGTTGGCGGCCTCCTGCGCCTGTCGGTCCACGACGACGGCCGCGGCCTGCCGCCGGACACCACGCTCGAACGGCTACGGGCGTCCGGCCACTTCGGGCTGCTCGGCATGGTGGAGCGGGCGGCGCAGGCGGGAGCCAGGATCCGTATCGGCCGGGGCGACCGGGAACGGGGCACGGAGGTACGCGTGGAACTACCGCTGTCGGCCCTGACCGTCCCCGCTCCCGCGCCCCGGGAACCCTGAGAGGAGGCACCACACCATGCAGGACACTCCCCCCGCGCCGCTGCGACTGCTGGTGGCCGACGACAACCCCGTGGTCCGGGCGGGCCTGACGGCCCTGCTGTCCGGGCGTACGGACACGACGGTGGTGGCGGAGGCGACCGACGGCCAGGAGGCGTACGAGGCCGCGGTACGGCACCGCCCGGACGTCATCCTGCTCGACGTCCGCATGCCCGGAGTCGACGGAATCTCGGCATTGCCGCACCTGGTACGGCTGGCCCCCGTCATGATGCTCACCTACAGCCACGAGACGGAGACCGTGCGGGAGGCGTTGCGGCTGGGGGCGGGGGGATACCTGGTGCACGGGGAGTTCACGACGGAGCAGCTGGTACGGGCCGTACGGGACGTACGGGAGGGGCGGCCGCATGTGACGCCAGGGGCGGCACAGGCGTTGCTGGGTCTGCTCCATACCGGTGCATCTGCACACGCTGAACCCCAACTTCCGCCAATTTTAAGGGAAAGTACCCCTCAACGGCTTTCGCAACTGCAACCATCTATGGGACAGTCATCCCATTCCCGGTCCCGGTTCCGGTATCAGCTGAGCACGAGGGAGGCGGAGATCATGGACCTCATCGCGTCCGGCATGACCAACCAGCAGATCGCCGCCGCCTGCTTCATCTCCGAGAAGACGGTCAAGAACCACATCAACCGCATCTTCGCCAAACTCCAGAGCACCACCAGATCCCAGGCCGCCGCGAAGTGGCTGGGGGTGGCATGACATGGGGGCGTACGGGGATTGGGCCTGGAGTTGGGCCCTGGGGCCCTTCGGTGACGGTGACCTCCGGCCGTACGGTGCCCGGACCGGAGGCGAAGCTGGAGGGGACAACCGTGAGCAAATGGTTCAACACCACCGTCGCGTACCTGCAGACCCGCGCCGCGCGCAGCGACCGGGGCCAGACCGCGGTGGAGTACCTCGGCATCATCGCGGTGGTCGTGGCGATCGTGTTGGCGATCACGGGGACGAGCATCGGGCAGACGATCTTCGATGCGATCCGGACCAAGATCAGCCAGGTCACCGGCGGCTGATTCCTCCACGGCGCGACGCGGGGCAGGCCTTCCCCATCTATCTCACGGTGGTGGCGGGCCTGCTCTTTCTTGCGTTGGCCTACCTCGCGGTCGGCCAGGCCTCGGTGAACCGCAGCAGCGCCCAGACGGCCGCCGACTCGGCCGCGCTGGCGGCCGCCCAGAACGAGCGTGATCAGCTCACGGCCCAGTGGGTCACGGATCTGCTCGACCCGACGAAGTGGCAGGACATCTTCGACGGCAAGGCGACGTTCACTCAGGACCCATGTCAGCGGGCCCGCGAACTCGCCACGCAGAACGATGCCGCGCTGAACAACTGCTTTCCGCCCGGGTTGTTGAAGTACCAGGTCGACGTGCAGACCAACAAGACCGTCGGCCATTCCGTCGTACCCGGTACCGAGGACGTCAAGTCGAAAGCCCACGCCATCGCCGAGATCGAACCGCTCTGTACCTTCAAGCTTCCCGGTGGGGGCGCCACAGGCGGCACGCTGCCCCAGCTCACCTGCAAGGACAAGGTGTGGGACCTGAAGCCGGGCGATCTGTCAGCACTCCCCAAGCCCAACGACCTCTTCGACGTCCACCTGGCCGACTGACAAGCGAACGACGATGAAAAGGGAAGCAGAGCGATGAGCGTTCGGTTCACTGCGAGGGCCCGCAGGGGGATGGTCGCATTGGCCGTTGCGGCTGGTCTGGCCGTCGGTGTGGCCGGCTGCGGCGGAGGTGGCGGCGGAGGCAAGACGTCGCACAGTTCCGCGTCGGCTTCCAAGGCGGGCGACTCCGCCCCGAGCCCTCAGGAGGGTCAGTCGGACCAGCCACTGGCCGAACTGAGGGGGCCGGACGGTCTGCTCCTTCAGATCACCTCCGCGCAACGTGACTCCGGTGGCTTCGTCACGGTGAACGGCACCCTGAAGAACGACGGCGCCAAGGACCTGCTCATCCCGTCCGCCCTCAGCGGCAACGAAACCGAGATCACCAAGAACGGCCCGTCCCTGGGCGGAGCCACCCTCGTCGACTCCAAGGGCAAGAAGCGCTACTACGTACTGCGCGACACAGAAGGCCGCCCGCTCACCACCACCGGCCTCAACACACTCAAGGGGGGTGCGTCGCTCCCGGTGTTCATGCAGTTTCCCTCCCCGCCCACGGACGTCACCGAGGTGACCCTCCAACTGCCCACCCTCGCCAGTGCCACCATCAAGATCTCCGGGTGAGGCACCAGTGACCATCACCCGTCTCGCCCTGACCCTCACCGCCACCACCCTCCTCCTCACCGCCACCCCCGCCGCCCGGGCCGACGGCACCGACCCCACCCAGCCCCCCGACACCGCCCCCTCCGCCGCCGCCCCCGTGAAGATCGACCCCACCTCCCCGAACCTCAAGCTCCCCGAGGGCGCCACCCTCGCCGCGCCCAAGGTGCTGGACATCAAGTCGGTCGTGGAGGACCAGAGCGGGGACGAACGCCGGGAGGACACCAACGCGGACGTCACCTTCGCCCTCCAGGCCGAGGTCCTGTTCAGCAAGGACAGCGCCAAACTCAGCGACGAGGCGAAGGCGAGGATCGCCACCATCGCCGAGGAGATCAAGAAGCAGAACGCCACCCAGATCCGGGTCTTCGGCTTCACCGACAACCTCGGCTCCACGGCCCACGGCGCCGTCCTGTCCAAGCAACGCGCCAACGCCGTGCAAGCCGTCCTCGACCAAGACCTGAACGACCCGAACATCACCTTCGAGGTCCGCGGCTACGGCGAGCAGTTCCCGATTGCCGACAACTCCACGGAGGAGGGGCGAAGGAAGAACCGCCGGGTGGAGGTGTCGTTCCCGCGCTCGGGGAGCTGACCGCACGAGCGATACTCGTGCCATGCGTGACGACGCCGTGATTCGCGTGCCCGCCGAGGTCCGCTACCAGCTCGCCGCCGTGGCGAAAGAACGAGGCATCAGTCTTCGTGCGCTCCTGCAGGAGATCGCCGCTCAGACGCTGACCCCCGAACAGATCAAGGCGCGGGCCGACCGCACGCGTGGCCTGCTCGCCGAGCGGTTCGGGCATGACGTGACGGACGCGGAATCTGCGGAGATGCGGCACAGGATGCGGGAAGCCACCGCGGCTCACCGGGCTGCTCTTGCGGCGTCGGAGTCACCCCGTCGAACCAGATCGAACACTACGTCCTCGACAGTCCCATCCAGCGGCGTCCGGTGAGGACGTGCGCCTCTGGGCATCTGTCCTGAGCCTCCTGGAAGGGCCCCGACTGTTGCCGAGCTGCTCAGCGAGGGTGTGGTCCCCGGCATCGCGGCAGCCGTACATGTGGCGCGCCCCGACCCGATGCTCCCTGAAGGGGCGCTGGTGGCCACCGTCTCATCGGAGGTCCACGCCGCGCTCGGAGTCGGGGTCATGGACTTGAACCGCTGACTCGGCTGCCGCCGCGGCGCTCCTTCCACAGGCACCCGAGCTCTCATGCCCGCGTGCTAGGCAGGCCCACTGCCAGTGTCCTCACCCCTGACGGCCGCATCCTCGACCGTCACCCGTACCCCCGCCCGCACCCCCCACCCCGCCATCGCCCCCGCCTCCGCCTCCAGCACATGCCGGGCCCGCAGGCGGGGCAGACCCAGGCGGCCAGGGGGCATCGTGCGCACGGCCACCACGGTCAGGCGGCGGTCCAGATAAGCCACGTCGATCGGGATGCGCATGCCGAACGTGTGCACCCCGCTCGCCGGGGACAGCAGCATCGCACCGTCGATCCCGTCCCGGCCCAGCAGGCCCCTCGTGCGGGCCCGGTAAGACGTCGCGATCTCCAGGGGGACGGACGTGCCCGGCCCCTCGGTGTCCGCGTCCGCGCCCACGACCAGTCTGCCCCGTCCGTCCCGCCAGCGCCGTCGGACCATCGTCGCCCCGCCCTCCCGCTCAGCACACCCAACGCGCCCGATTCTTAAACACGTTGCCGATTCCCTTCCTCCCCACTAGGAAGGCCGACATGACTGAACTCGGTGCCGTCTTCCGTCCCCAGCTTCCTCCCGAGCGGCTGCGGGCCGTCGCCCGTGCCGCGGAGGAGGCGGGGCTCGACGAGCTGTGGCTGTGGGAGGACTGCTTCAGGGAGGGCGGGATTTCCACCGCAGCAGCGGCGCTCGCGTGGACCGAGCGGGTGCGCGTCGGTGTCGGACTGCTGCCCGTTCCCCTCAGGAACGTGGCCCTCACCGCCATGGAGGCCGCCACCCTGCACCGTATCTTTCCCGGCCGCGCCACCCTCGTCGTCGGGCACGGCGTCCAGGACTGGATGGGACAGGTCGGCGCCCGCGCCGCCTCTCCGCTCGCCCTCCTCGGCGAGCATCTCGACGCCCTGCGCGCCCTGTTGAGAGGTGATCGGCTCAGTGTGCGGGGGCGGTACGTCTCCCTCGACGGCGTCGCCCTCGACTGGCCGCCGGAGTCGGCCGTGCCCGTGCTCACCGGTGCCACCGGGCCGCGTACCCTGCGGCTCTCCGGCGCGAGGGCCGACGGCACCGTCCTCACCGCCGCCACTCCGCCGGACGGCGTACGGCAGGCACGGCGGCTGATCGAGGAGGGGCAGCGGGAGGCCGGGCGGGACGGAGAGCCGCACAAGGTCGTCGTCTATCTGCTGACTGCAACGGGAGCCGACGCCGAGGCCCGGCTGCGGGCCGAACTCACCGCCGAGGGGCTGGAGTCGGTACCGGACCTCGGGGTCGCCGGCGACGCCGCCGCCGTGGCCGAAGCCGTACGACGCCTCGCCGACGCCGGTGCCGACACTGTCGTGCTGCAGCCGACAGGGGACGAGCCCGACCCGGAGGGTTTCGTGCGGTTTGCCGCGCAGGAGGTCCGGCCCCTGGTGCCGCGCGGCTCCCGCCCATGACCGTCGGCCCCCTCCCCGCCCCCTGGCACCTCCCCTTCGAGCTCGCCTGGGAAGCCCTGCGCGCCGGCAGCCGGCCTGTCGGTGCGGTGCTGTACGGCCCGGAGGGGAACGTCGTCGCGTCCGGGCGGAACCGGAGCCGGGAGCCGGATGCCCCGCCCGGGCAGCTGGCAGGGACGGATCTCGCACACGCCGAGGTCAATGCCCTCGCCCAGCTGCCGGCCGGGCGGCACCATCCGGGGCACCGGCTTTACACCACTGTCGAGCCCTGCCTCCTGTGCAGCAGCGCGCTGATGCATGCCCATGTGCCGCACGTCGTCTTCGCCGCGCCCGACGAGCGCTGGCGCGGTGTCGAGCGGGTGCCGGAGGTCGGCGGGGCGATCGGCGCACGCTGGGCGCAGCGCGAGGGGCCGCTTACCGGGCCGCTGCGGCCCCTGGCCCGGTTCGGCGGGCTGCTCATGGAAGTGTGGGAGGCGCTCCATCAGCCGGAGCGGGTCCCGCCGCACACCCCCGCCCGGCGACTGCTGGACGCCGGGCTGCTCGACGCGCCGACCGCCGAGGCGGCGTACGCCCTGGCCGCCCCGGAACTGGCCGGCCCGGAGCCGACCCACCCGGAGTCCGTCAGGACGGACCCGACCCACCGGCAGTCCGCCGGTCCCGAGTCCGCCGCCCCATAACCCCTCAGCTCGTGCTCGTGACCCGCGGATGGTCCCCGGTCGCGCCGTCGATCAGTTCCCGCAGGATGTCCATGTGCCCCGCGTGCCGCGCGGTCTCCTCGATCATGTGGACCAGGGTCCAGCGCAGGCTGACGGTGATGTCGTGCCAGGAGGGGCGGCCCTGGGCGTCCAGCGGCAGCTCGGTGATCATCGCGTCGGCCGCGGCGCGGGCGCGGCCGTAGAAGGCGAGGATCTGGTCCGTCGACTCGTCGGGGGTGATGCGCAGGTCGTCGTACGGGTCGAACCACAGAGGTTCCGCCTCGCCTCCGAACGTCTCCACAAACCAGCCGTACTCGACCGAGGCCAGATGTTTCACCAGGCCCAGCAGGTTGGTGCCGGTCGGTGTCATCGGCCGGCGCAGCTGCTCGTCGTCGAGGCCCTCCAGCTTCCACAGCACCGCGTCCCGGTGCCGGTCGAGACTCGCGTGCAGGGTCTGCTTCTCCGCAGCGGTGTAAGGCGTCACAGGTGTCGTCATGCGGGCGGAAATTAGCAGGCCCCTCCGACAGCGGACTG
Organism: Streptomyces camelliae; assembly: GCF_027625935.1. Lineage (NCBI taxonomy): Bacteria > Bacillati > Actinomycetota > Actinomycetes > Kitasatosporales > Streptomycetaceae > Streptomyces > Streptomyces camelliae. Next base: position 3,435,012 of record NZ_CP115300.1, on the reverse strand, counting down.
CGATCATGAGGGCATGGCAGTGAACCGTTCCTTCGAGGACCTCGTGGCCGAGGGGGCCGCCGTACCGACCGAGGGGTGGGATTTCTCCTGGTTCGAGGGGCGGGCCACCGAGGAGCGGCCCTCGTGGGGGTATGCCGCGAAGGCGGGGGAGCGGCTGGGCGGGGCGGAGGCCGCGCTCGACATCCAGACCGGTGGCGGTGAGGTGCTGGACTTCGCGCTGACCCGGGCCGAGCCGGCCCGCCCGGTGCTGGTCGCCGCGACGGAGGGCTGGGCGCCGAACGCCGCCGAGGCCACCGCGCGCTTGCGGCCGCGCGGTGTGGTGGTCGTCGCCGCCCCGGACGACGCGCCGCTGCCGTTCGCCGACGAGGCCTTCGACCTGGTGCTCAGCCGGCACCCGGTGCGCCCGTACTGGACGGAGATCGCGCGGGTGCTGTGCCCCGGCGGGACGTATTTCGCCCAGCACGTCGGGCCGACCAGCGTCTTCGAACTCGTCGAGCACTTCCTCGGGCCGCTGCCGGCCGAGGTGCGCGCCGGCCGGGATCCCGAGGGCGAGGGGGCCGACGCCGAGGCGGCGGGCCTGGAGATCGTCGCGCTGCGGGCGGAGCGGCTGCGGATGGAGTTCCACGACATCGCCGCGGTCGTGCATTTTCTGCGCAAGGTGGTGTGGATGGTCCCGGGCTTCACGGTGGAGGCGTACGAGCCCCAACTCCGCGCACTGCACGAGCGGATCGAGCGGGAGGGCCCGTTCGTCGCGCACAGCACCCGGCATCTTTTCGACGCCCGTAAGCTGTCCGTTCCGTAAGCCGACCCGTGAGCCGGCCCATGAGCCGACCCGTAAGCCGGCCCGGAAGCCGACCCACACGCAGGACCGTAAGCCGACCCGTACCCAGGCCCGTACGCCGTCCCGCTGACGAATCCGACAGACAGGGTGCAAACGGGCTCTGTTCATCCGGAGTTTTCCTGAGGTTTTCACATCGTTATCCGTCTGAGTTCACATCAGCCCCACCTGTCACGTAAGTTCAGACCAAGGTAATTCGCGTGAGCAAAGCTGCGCGGCCGGCACCGCGCAGTGGAGGGGGCTGCGCGGTGCTGTGAGATCGTTCGATCCGCCCTGGGTGCCGTAGCGGAAGCGTCAAGTCACCGTTCGCCGGTCTGTTAGCCCATCGGGGGGACCCCCGGGCAACTCGCCGCAGAGTGCTCAAGTTGGCGTAAACCTTCCGAAATCTTTCGAATCAGCTCGTAGCTGACCGGATTTCCCTGGGATTCCGCTGTGAATCGGCCATGCGTCGCCCCTGAATCCAGCCTTCCGTAGCCATCGGGGCGTCGCCGGACGATTTCGGAGAGTAGTTGTTTGACGCCGATGCACCCACCAACCCTTACGAAGGGTTATGGTGGAAACCCCCCCTCGGGCCGGTCCGTCTCCCCCCCACGGACCGGCCCGTTTTCTCTGTCGGGGTTCCGGAACCTCTCCGTACGGTTCAGTCGTCCCAGCCCGAAGGGGGCCGCTCCCGACGCGGCGGGCGCGGTGCCGAAGACGAAGCGGCACGAACCCCCAACCCCTCCGCACGAACCCCCACCCCCCAACCCCCGGGCCCTAGCAAGCCTCTAGCAACGGTAGGCTCAACGGCTCCGGAACCCGCTATCCCCCGCCAATCCCCCGGAGGGCCACGTGAACCTGCGCGACAACCTGCGCAGCCTGCTCGTCAGGCTCTACGCACGCCGGGTGGAAGGCCACCTGGACCACACTCAGGTGCCCAAGCACATCGGCGTCATCATGGACGGCAACCGGCGCTGGGCGAAGGCGTCCGGCTCCACCACGGTCCACGGCCACCGGGCCGGCGCCGAGAAGATCGAGGAGTTCCTCGGCTGGTGCACCGAGACCGACGTCGAGGTCGTCACCCTGTGGCTGTTGTCCACGGACAACTTCGACCGGCCGCAGGAGGAACTCGTCCCGCTGCTCGGCATCATCGAGGACGTCGTGCGCACCCTCGCCGCCGACGGCCGCTGGCGGGTGCACCACGTCGGCACGCCCGATCTGCTGCCCCATCCCATGCGGATCGCGCTGAAGGAGGCCGAGGAGGCCACCGCCGACATCGACGGAATACTGGTCAACGTGGCCATCGGCTACGGCGGCCGGCAGGAGATCGCCGACGCCGTGCGCTCCATGATGTTCGACGCGCACGACCGGGGCGTGTCCATGCTGGAGCTCGCCGAGTCCGTCGACATCGACATGATCGGCCGTCATCTCTACACCAGCGACCAGCCCGACCCGGACCTCGTCATCCGCACCAGCGGCGAACAGCGGCTGTCCGGATTCATGCTCTGGCAGACCGCTCACTCGGAGTACTACTTCTGCGAGGTCTTCTGGCCGGCCTTCCGGAAGGTCGACTTCCTGCGCGCACTGCGCGACTACGCCGCACGTCACCGCCGTTACGGCGGCTGACCCGGCCCACGTCCCGTCACACGCCCCGTCGCCGCCCGGTGACGGGGCGTCGCCGTGTGCGCCGGCTCGCGGAGCCGTAACCAGGAGTTCACCGGCGCGCTGTTGGCCACATTTGCATGGCGGCGCATGTTCGAGGGCATAAGCCAAGCAGGTCGACACCCGAACCACGGGTGTCGGTTCTCAGCGGGCGGCTCGGGGCCGTCCGCCCGGGAGGCCCTTTGCACCAGCCCGACCGTGTGGTCACCGCACGGAAGCAGCCGCGGAGGGCCGGTTCACGGCCCGCCGCGTGCGAGGGCCGCCGACCGGCCTGGTCAGTCCCGCCCTCCCGGGCGGGTCTTTTCCCGCCCTCCCGGCCCAGCTTCCACCTCGTCGCTCCCCGACCTCATCCGAGGGGGTACGTCCTTCCGTGGTGACCAGCACAAAGCGCCACAAGCCAGACCGGCGCACCTATGTTCTCGACACCAGCGTCCTGCTGGCCGACCCGAACGCCCTGACCCGCTTCGACGAGCACGAGGTCGTGCTCCCCATCGTGGTGGTCACGGAGCTGGAGGCCAAGCGGCACCATCCCGAACTCGGCTACTTCGCCCGCCAGGCGCTGCGCCTGCTGGACGACTACCGGGTGAAGAACGGTCGCCTCGACGCCCCCATCCCGATCGGGGAGCTGGGCGGGACCGTCCGTGTCGAGCTCAACCACTCGGACCCCAGCGTGCTGCCCACCGGCTACCGCCTGGGGGACAACGACTCCCGCATCCTCGCGGTGGCCCGCAATCTGCAGGCCGAGGGGTACGACGTCACCGTCGTGTCGAAGGACCTCCCGCTCAGGATCAAGGCCTCGTCCGTGGGCCTCCTCGCCGAGGAGTACCGGGCCGAGCTCGCCATCACGGAGAACTCCGGCTGGACCGGAATGTCCGAACTGGCGCTCTCCGCCGAGCAGGTGGACATCCTGTTCGAGGAAGGGCACGTGTACGTCCCGGAGGCCTCGGAGCTTCCGGTGCACACGGGCCTGACCATCCAGTCCGAGCGTGGCAAGGCGCTCGGCCGGGTGACCGCCGAGGGCAACGTCCGTCTGGTGCGCGGCGACCGGGAGGCGTTCGGCATCAAGGGCCGCAGCGCCGAGCAGCGCATCGCCCTCGATCTGCTGCTCGACCCGGACGTCGGCATCGTCTCGATGGGCGGCCGGGCCGGCACCGGCAAGTCGGCACTGGCGCTGTGCGCGGGCCTGGAGGCGGTCCTGGAGCGCCGCCAGCACCAGAAGGTGATGGTCTTCCGGCCGCTGTACGCGGTCGGCGGGCAGGAGTTGGGCTATCTGCCGGGCAGCGAGGCGGAGAAGATGAGCCCGTGGGCGCAGGCCGTCTTCGACACGCTGTCGGCGGTCACCAGCCGCGAGGTCATCGAGGAGGTCACCGCGCGCGGGATGCTGGAGGTGCTGCCCCTGACCCACATCCGGGGCCGCTCCCTCCACGACGCGTTCGTGATCGTGGACGAGGCGCAGTCGCTGGAACGGAACGTCCTGCTGACCGTTCTGTCCCGGATCGGCGCCAATTCGCGGGTCGTTCTGACCCATGATGTGGCGCAAAGGGACAATCTGCGGGTCGGCCGCTACGACGGTGTGGTCGCCGTCGTGGAGAAGCTGAAGGGGCATCCGCTCTTCGCCCATGTCACGCTGACGCGGTCCGAGAGGTCCCAGATTGCCGCGCTTGTGACCGAAATGCTGGAGGACGGTCACATCTGACCCGTCCCGCACACCAGTTGGCGCCGTCCGGCAAAGGCCAAGAGCCTAGCCGGGCGGCGCCTCGGCATGTAGGGCTTTCCGGAAATCCCCAGGGGCAAACGGGATGTGAGCTTTCACACGCAACTCGGAATTGCCACGCGGCGTCGGGTTACGGCAGAGTCTCGTTCCTGTCAGGCCCCGCATACGACACAGCTGTACCCCCAGCGGTACGGCGCCACAGAAGCACCACCAACTCCATAGAGTTCGTCGTATGCCGCCCGAGCACCACGCGGCGCTCCCTCCGGGGGAGTTGCCCACCGGGCCCGTGCCTCCCGTGACCCCGCAGTTGGGAGGCCAGTGCCAGGGGCACGATTGCGTCCGCCAGGGTCACCGAAGCGGGCGATGCTGGAAGGAAACCGTGTGAGCCGGATTTCGGTCCGGGGATTCGCAGTGGCCTCGGCCACCGCGGTCACCGCCGTCGGAAGCGTCGTCGGAGTTGCCTCGGGCAGCGTCGCGCAGAACAACAACGACGCCGAGGCGACGGCAGCCGACACCACGCTCCTCGCGGACATACCCGCGGGTCAGCAGGCCCAGGTCCAGTCCGCGTCCCTGACGCAGCAGGCCGACGCCCAGGCCATCGCCGCGGACGCGAGCGCCAAGAAGGACGCCGAGGCAGCCGCCCGCAAGGCAGCCGCCGAGACCGCGTACGCGAAGAAGGCGGCCGCCGAGAAGGCGGCGGAGGAAGCCAAGCAGCGCGCCGAGACGAAGGCGGCGGCCAGCCGCAGCGGTGACGGCAGCGACGGCATCTTCCCCGTGCAGTCCTCGTACACGGTGGCGCAGGTCCAGGCCATCGCACGGCAGATCGTGCCGGCGGGCCAGTACCAGTGCTTCAGCAACATCGTGACGCGCGAGTCCACCTGGAACTACCAGGCGGTCAACGCCTCCTCCGGCGCCTACGGCCTCGTGCAGGCCCTGCCCGCCGGCAAGATGGCCTCCGCGGGCGCCGACTGGCGGACCAACCCGGCCACCCAGATCAAGTGGGGCCTGAGCTACATGAACGAGCGGTACGGCAGCCCCTGTGACGCCTGGACCTACTGGCAGGCGAACGGCAACTACTGAGACCGGCCGCGGCTCTCAACCTCGCAAAGCCCCTCCCCGTCCTTAGGGGAGGGGCTTTCGCCCTGTACGGTCGTATCCGGATACCTCCTGGGGGAGGAGAGGTGGCGAGCACGCGGGGACGCGGGGGAAGAGGGCGGATCATGTCGCGAGTGCCAGGGTGGCTCGGCAAGCTCGGTGCCGGACTCACCGAGATGAGCGAGCGCCTGGACGAACGCCGCGCGGAGGTCGAGCAGGAGACCGACCCGAACGCGCCACTGCCCGCCCCCGAACGGCCCGCGCCCGCCGCCCCGGCCGTCGACGCTGCGCCGGCCGCCCCCGGACGCGCCCAGCCGGCCGGCCCCCGCCCCGACCCCGTCGAGGCCGTGCCGTGGGGTGTGCGGGTCGCCGCCGAGGCGGGCTGGCGGCTGCTGGTGCTCGCCGGCACGGTCTGGGTCCTGATGAAGGTCATCAGCTCGGTCCAGCTGGTGGTCTTCGCCTTCGTCATCGCCCTGCTCGTCACCGCGCTGCTCCAGCCGACCGTCGCCCGGCTCACCCGCCGCGGGGTGCCGCGCGGCATCGCCACCGCGCTGACCGCCATCAGCGGCTTCGTCGTCATCGGTCTGATGGGCTGGTTCGTGACCTGGCAGGTCATGGAGAACATCGACACGCTCTCCAACCAGATCCAGTCCGGCATCGACGACCTGCGCAACTGGCTGCTGAAGAGCCCCTTCCACGTCACCGACAAGCAGATCAACCAGATCGCCAAGAACCTGCGCGAGGCGATCGGCGCCAACGCCGACCAGATAACGTCCTTCGGTCTGGAGGGCGTCCAGGTCATCGTCGAGACCCTCACCGCCATCCTGCTGGTGTTCTTCTCGACGCTGTTCCTGCTCTACGACGGCAAGCGCATCTGGGAGTGGTTCCTGAAACTGGTGCCCGCCGCCGCCCGGCCGGGCGTGGCCGGCGCCGGCCCGCGCGCCTGGCGCACCCTGACCGCCTACGTCCGCGGCACGGTCCTGGTCGCCCTCATCGACGCCACCTTCATCGGGGTCGGCATCTACTTCCTGAACGTGCCGATGGCCGTCCCGCTGGCCGTGTTCATCTTCCTGTTCTCGTTCATCCCGCTCGTCGGCGCGGTCGCCTCCGGCGCGCTCGCGGTGATCGTGGCCCTGGTCACCCAGGGCGTCTTCACGGCCGTCATGACCCTCGTGGTCGTCCTCGCCGTCCAGCAGATAGAGGGCCATATCCTGCAGCCCTTCATCCTCGGCCGCGCGGTCCGCGTCCACCCGCTGGCGGTCGTCCTCACCGTGGCGGCCGGCGGCATGGTGGCCGGCATCGGCGGTGCCGTCGTGGCCGTACCGCTGGTGGCGGTGACGAACACGGTGGTGGGATACCTGCGGCAGTATTCGGAGGAGCTCCGGCAGCAGCAGCAGGCCGCCGCCGTGGCGGCCGAGCCCGTGACGGAGAACGCGGAAGACCCCGTCCACGCGGAGTGAACGGGGCCTTCGCGACGGGCCTGGCGGCGGGACCTACTCGGCCAGGACGGCCTCGGCCTCCAGCGTGACGGCGACGGCCTGGACCACGGAGGCGATCTTGAACGCCTCCTGGATCACATCGCGCTCCACGCCGGCCTTGCGCAGCACCTGCTCGTGCGAGTCCAGGCACATGCCACAGCCGTTGATCGCGGAGACCGCGAACGACCACAGCTCGAAGTCGGTCTTGTCCACGCCCGGGTTGCCGATGACGTTCATCCGCAGGCCCGCGCGCAGGGTGCCGTACTCGTGGTCGGACAGCAGGTGACGCGTCCGGTAGAACACGTTGTTCATCGCCATGATGGCGGCCGCGGACTTCGCCGCGGTGTACGCCTCCGGCGTCAGGTTCGCCTTCGCCTCCGGCTCCAGCTCACGCAGCACGATCGGGGAACGGGAGGCGATGGCGGTCGCCAGCACCGTGCCCCACAGCTGCTGTGCCGGCAGGTCGGAGTTGCCGATGACCGAGCCCAGGTTGAGCTTCAGGTCCTTGGCGTAGTCCGGGACGCGGGACTTCAGGGAGTCGAGGGACATCTCGGTCACTCACCGGCCAGCAGCGCGACCGGGTCCAGGGTGTCGTCGCCCTTGCTCCAGTTGCACGGGCACAGCTCGTCGGTCTGCAGGGCGTCCAGGACCCGCAGGACCTCCTTGGGGTTACGGCCCACGGAACCGGCGGTGACCATGGTGAACTGGATCTCGCGGTTCGGGTCGACGACGAACACCGCGCGCTGCGCGAAGCCGTCCTCGCCCTCGATGCCCAGGTCGCGCATCAGCTCGTGCTTGGAGTCGGCCATCATCGGGAACGGCAGGTCGGTCAGGTCCGGGTGGTCCTTGCGCCAGGCGTGGTGGACGAACTCGGAGTCACCGGAGAAGCCGAGGATCTGGGCGTCGCGGTCGGCGAACTCGTCGTTCAGCTTGCCGAACGCGGCGATCTCGGTCGGGCAGACGAAGGTGAAGTCCTTGGGCCACGCGAAGACGACCAGCCACTTGCCCTCGTAGGACTTGTGGTGGATCTGCTCGAACTCCTTGCCCTTCTCCAGCGAGACGCAGGCGGTCAGTTCGAACTCGGGGAACTTGTCACCGACAGTGAGCACACGCTCTCCTTGCAGCGAAGAAACGCCCCTTTTGAGGGCGTTTCCCGTGTGGGTTGGACGTGGCCGATGGTGGCACATGGTGCATTGATTAGTGAAATAGCTACACTCGGTCATGTTGATCGGAGGTAGTTATCAGTGACCATCAGTAACGGCAAGCGGAGGCAGCCGAGCCTCGCACAGCTGCGTGCCTTCGCCGCCGTCGCCGAGCATCTGCACTTCCGGGACGCGGCCGCCGCGATCGGGATGAGCCAGCCCGCCCTGTCCGGCGCGGTCTCGGCACTGGAGGAGACCCTCGGCGTGACCCTCCTTGAGCGTACGACGCGCAAGGTGCTGCTCTCGCCGGCCGGTGAGCGGCTCGCGGTGCGGGCGAAGACGGTGCTGGAGGCGGTCGGCGCGCTGCTGGAGGAGGCCGAGGCGGTCCGGGCGCCGTTCACGGGCGCCCTGCGCCTCGGGGTGATCCCCACGGTCGCGCCGTACCTGCTGCCGACCGTGCTGCGGCTGGTCCACGAGCGCTATCCGCACCTCGACCTCCAGGTGCACGAGGAGCAGACCGCCAACCTGATCGACGGCCTGCACTCCGGCCGCCTGGACCTGCTGTTGCTGGCGGTCCCGCTCGGCGTCCCCGGCGTCGTCGAACTCCCGCTGTTCGACGAGGACTTCGTGCTCGTCACCCCGCTCGACCACTGGCTCGGCGGCCGTGAGGGCATCCCGCGCGAGGCGCTGAAGGAGCTGAACCTGCTGCTCCTGGACGAGGGCCACTGCCTGCGCGACCAGGCCCTCGACATCTGCCGCGAGGCCGGCCGCGAGGACGCCCCGGTCACCACGACGGCCGCCGGCCTGTCGACCCTGGTCCAGCTCGTCGCCGGCGGCCTCGGCTGCACGCTGCTGCCGCGGACGGCGCTGAAGCTGGAGACGGCTCGCAGCAGTCAGTTGCTCACCGGGTCCTTTGCCGACCCGGCGCCGAGTCGTCGTGTCGCCTTTGCCATGCGGGCGGGGGCGGCGCGGGCCGCCGAGTACGAGGAGTTGGCCGCTGCTCTGCGTGTGGCGCTGCGTTCGTTGCCGGTACGGGTGCTGGAGTAGCGGCCCCGGGGAGGGGGTCCCCGGGGCGCCTCAGCCGACCTACTCCGTCCGCAACCCGTCCGGCCGCATCAGCCTCAGCAACGGCGGCAGGCTGAGCAGGGTCACCGCCAGCACCACCCCCGCGCCCGCGCCCGTCATCGACAGCACGCTCGGCCAGTCCACGCCGATCGTCGCGCCGGCCATCTTCAGCAGGACCGCGCCCAGGGTCAGCCCCACGGCCGAGGCGAGCAGCAGGCCCAGGGCGATCGGGATCGCCGTCTGCCACAGGACCGACAGGCTCAGGGTGCGCCGCCGGGTGCCGACGGCGACGAGGGCCGACAGGAGCTTCCTGCGTTCGCGCAGCTGCTCCAGCTGGGAGACCAGCAGGCTCGCGCCGATCAGCATCAGGACGCAGACCGCGCCGACGGAGACACCGGTGCGGATGGAGGTGAACTTCGCGGACTGCTCGGTGGCCGACCACACGATCGTGTCCGCCAGCGGGTCGATCGCCGCCGCGGTGTTGCGGACGTGCTCCGCCGCGTCCGGCACCGACGCGTCCACCGAGAGATAGACAGCCCCGTTCAGCTGGCGGCTCATCCGCTCGGGCACGGCGGCCGGGGTCAGCAGCACGCTGCTGTCCTTGGTGCCGTTCGGGCCGGTGATCGCGGTGGCCTGCTTCAGATGGCCGGGTACGGTCCAGGGGATCTTGGTGCCGTAGCCCCTGCCGTTGCTGGTGTCGACCTGGAGCGTGCGGCCCGGCCGGACGAGCTTGGCCATGTCGGCGTCGTTGTCGCCGCCCTCGGCCACGAACACATCCCCGTCCGTGCAGGAGGTCAGCCGGGCGACCTCGCGCAGGGAGTCGCAGGTGCCGACGGTCACCAGTGCCGTGGTGCTGGGCCCGTGCTGCCAGTCCTGGTCGCCCAGCTCGGTGGTGCCGAGCGCGGTCGCTTTGCGCACCCCCTGGGTGGCGGCGAACTTCCCGGCGGACGGCACGAAGTCGAGGCCCCGCGACAGATTGACCTGCATCTGGGCGCGGTTCGTGTCCCGCCCGGTGCTCTTGGTGTAGTCGCCCGCGACGCCCGCGAACAGCATCTGCATCGCGACCGCCCCGGCCACCGCGACCGCGATGCCGTTCACCATGCGGGCCGCCGAACCGCTGCTCAACTGCAGCCGTCGTACGGCCAGTTGCCAGGCGAGCCCGCCGCGCCCGAGCCGGGCCACCACGGCCTCCACGACCCACGGCAGCAGCGTGGTCACGCCGACGAGCAGCAGCAGCACACCGCCGATCACCAGGTACGCGTTGAAGTCGCCGTTCGTCCGGCCCTGGCCGATCATCGGCGCGAGGCAGGCCAGACCGCCCAGCGGCAGCAGCAGCCGCCACCACAGCCGGCGGCGCGTGGGCCGGGTCGTACGGACCACGCCCAGCGGCTCGATGACCACCCGGCGCAGCGCGAACAGCGTGACCAGCACCGCTGCCGCCGGCACCGCGACCGCGACCAGGGCGGCCAGCGCGGGGGAGGGGTTGAGATAGCTGGGAAAGACGCTGACGTCCATGATCTCGACCGAGCCCGCGAGCTGCCGGCCGACCAGGAAGAAGACCGTGCCGAAGACCAGCCCGACCAGCGAGCCGGCGAGCGCCTCGCCCGCCGCGATCCGCCGGGTCATCCGGGTGTCGGAGCCCACCAGCCGCAGCGCGGCCAGCCTGCGGTCGCGCCGCTCGCCGCCGAACCGTACGGCCGTGGCGATGAACACGGCGACCGGGGCGAGCAGCACCACGAAGACGACCAGGACGAGCAGGATCAGCACCGGGTCCATCGTGTTCGACGACGCGATGAGGCGCCCGAACCGGGTGATCCGGGCCGTCCGCGAGCCGCCGATGCGCGGGGTGAGGTCCGTCGCGCCGGCGTAGTAGGCCAGTTCGCGCGAGCCGATCAGTCCGCTCTCGCCGATCGTCCCGGTGATCCGGTACGGCAGCCGCTCGCGCAGCAGTCTGCCGTCGCCGGAGCCGAGCAGGTCCTTCAGCGCGGGGGAGACGACCATCTCGCCCGGCGCGGGGTACGCCGACAGGCCCGGAGCGAGGGGCGCGCGCGGCCCCTCGGGCTCCACCAGCCGGCCGCGGATGTCCTTGCCGTGGTACGTCGTGTCCGCGTCGGAGATCACCAGGGTGTTCGCGGCCTTCGCCCGGTTCGGGCCGTAGGTGTAGTCCATGCGGGCGTCGTCGCGGGCGTGCCGTACCGACAGCGCGTTCGGGATCGCGGTCGTGAGCAGCAGCAGGGCCACGCCGAGCCCGACGCCGACGGCGGTCAGCAGCACCCGGATGTGACCCTCGCGCCCGCCCGTGAAGGCGAACTTGATGCCCATGCCCAGGTCCCGCCCCCATTGTGGAATGGAAGGGGTGGCGCGAAGCGCCTCGGACGGGGTGGTGGTGGGTGACGGGCGGGAGTTCGAACGGGCGGTCATACGATCCGCTCCATGTCCCGGGACTTGCCGTCGCGTACGACGATCTCCCGGTCGGAGTAGGCGGCCACCCGGGCCTCGTGCGTGACGAGGACGACGGCCGCGCCCGCCGAGCGGGCCGCGTCGGTCAGCAGCTCCATCACGCGCTCGCCGTTGAGGGAGTCGAGCGCGCCGGTCGGCTCGTCGGCGAAGATCACCCGAGGTGCGGTGACCAGTGCCCGTGCCACCGCGACCCGCTGTCCCTGGCCGCCGGAGACCTCGCCGGGCCGCTTGCCCTTCAGGTCGTCCACCTCCAGGCGCTCCAGCCAGCCCAGGGCCGCCTTCTCGGCCTGCTTGCGCGGGGTGCCGTTCAGCCGCAGCGGCAGCGCCACGTTCTCCACACAGGTCAACTCGGGCACCAGCTGGCCGAACTGGAAGACGAACCCGAACTCGGAGCGCCTGAGGGCACTGCGCTCGGCGTCGTTCATGCCGGCCAGTTCCCGGCCGTCGTAGACGATGGACCCGGAGTCCGGCGGCACGATGCCCGCGAGACAGTGCAGCAGCGTCGACTTGCCGGAGCCGGAGGGGCCCATGACGGCGACGACCTCGCCGGGGTGGATGGAGAACTCGGCGCCGTCGAGCGCGACCGTGGGGCCGTAGGCCTTGCGCAGGTCGTCGGCGGTGAGCAGGGAGCCGGCGGGTGCGGTCATCGGGTCACCGCCGCACGGAGCTTGTCCAGGCGCGCGGCGGTCAGCTCCAGCCAGCGCAGATCGGCCTCCAGGTGGAACAGCGCGTGGTCGCAGATCAGCTGGTCCGCGAGGTCGCCCTTGCGCTTGCGGTCGGTCAGGATCCGCATGCTGCGCAGGTGCTCGGCGCGCTGGCCGTCGAGGATGTCGGCCGCGTCGCGATGGGTCAGCAGTGCGAGGACGACCTTGGTGTACAGGGTCGACTGGAGGTACTCCTCGGGCTTCTCCGGGGTCGCGAGCCAGCGCTCGACGTCGGTGATGCCCGCGTCGGTGATGGCGTACCGCTTGCGCTCGGGACCGCCGCCCGCCTCGATCCCGTCGACTTCCACGAGGCCGTGCTTCAGCAGCCGGGACATCGTGGAGTAGACCTGGCCGTAGTGCAGCGGCCGGTCGTGACCGAACGTCTCGTCGAAGGCTCGCTTCAGGTCGTAGCCGTGCCGCGGGCCGGACTCCAGGAGCCCTAGAAGGGTGTGACCGATGGACATGCCGAGCACTCTACACACGGTGTATACGTGGCGTGTATACGCGGAGTGTGTAGATCATGGCCTGGCGTGTCGCGGCGCAGGTGGGAGCGGATTGTCACGGTTCCGAAACAGGCGGCCTGCCTCTGTGCGGGACTTCCCGTGATCTCCTCGGCGTCGCCGCGCCGCGAAAGACTTTCCGGGCCGAGGCAACCCTGTGACCTCCAGAGCCGTCGGTTCCCTTGGGGCGGGTGCTGATTGTCACGTCCGCAAAAGAGCGGATCGGACGCCCTTTGTCATATAGGCGGGTGTTAGCTTTCGGAGCTGACCCCGAGACGGAAGTGAGCGTAGGGACCGATGGGACGAGCGGAAGAGAGACGAGCGCGACAGCGCGGTGGCCACCGCGCGGCGCCCAAGCGCCGCCGCTCGCAGCCCGCGCAGTCGGCAACCGGCTCACGGTCGGCCCCGGCCGGCGCCAAGCCGCCCAAGGGCCGAATACGCCGGCTCTTCACCTGGAAGAAGATCCTCGGGACCTTCTTCGGGCTCTGTCTGCTCGTCGTGGGCGCGTTCATCGCGCTGTACATGACGATCAACATCCCGGAGGGGAACGCGGCCGCCCAGCTGCAGAGCAACATCTACAAGTACAGCGACGGCACGATCCTCGCCCGCACCGGCGAACTCAACCGGGAGAGCGTCGACCTCGCCGAAGTCCCCAAGGACGTCCAGCACACCTTCGTCGCGGCCGAGAACAAGACCTTCTACCAGGACTCCGGCGTCGACCTGAGGGGCACGGCCCGCGGCATCCTCAACACCCTCACGGGACACGGCACCCAGGGCGGTTCGACGATCACCCAGCAGTACGTCAAGAACTACTACCTGGACCAGAACCAGACCGTCACGCGCAAGCTGAAGGAACTGGTCATCTCGCTGAAGCTGGACCGCCAGAAGTCCAAGGACTACATCCTCGCGGGCTACATCAACACCAGCTACTACGGCCGCGGCGCCTACGGCATCCAGGCCGCGGCCCAGGCGTACTACCGCAAGGACGCCAAGAACCTCACGGTCGAGGAGGGCGCCTACCTCGCCGCGCTGCTCCAGGCGCCGAACCAGTACGACTGGGGCATCGCGACCGACACGGGCAAGAAACTGGCGCAGGCCCGCTGGAACTACGTCCTCGACAACATGGTCAAGCAGCAATGGCTGGACGCGGGCAAGCGCCAGGCCATGAAGTTCCCCGTGCCGAAGGCGCCCAAGGCGGCGCCCGGCATGAAGGGACAGACCGGCTACCTGGTGGACGCGGCCAACTCGGCCCTCTACAAGCAGCTCGTCGCCCAGGGCGACGCCGCCACCCTCAATGACGCCGAGGCACTGGTGAAAAAGGGCGGCTGGACCATCACGCTCAACATCGACAAGAAGAAGCAGCGCCGGCTGGAGCAGGCCGTCACGGAGCAGCTGACCAGCAAGCTGAACGCGAAGAAGCGCTCCGTCGACGGTGACGTCCAGCCCGGTGCCGTGTCCGTCGACCCGAAGACGGGCAAGGTCCTCGCCATGTACGGCGGCGTGGACTACTTCAAGCACTTCACCAACAACGCGACCCGCCGCGACTACCAGCCCGCCTCCACCTTCAAGCCGGTGATCCTGGCCGCCGCCGTGGACGAGGGCGCCCAGACGCAGGACGGCCGGGCGATCGGCGCGAGCACGATCTACGACGGCACGAGCGGCCGGCAGGTGGTGGACCACGGCAGCAAGGTCGGCTTCGGCCCGCCGAACGAGGACAACCACGACTACGGCAACATCACCGTCCAGACGGCGATGAACCAGTCCGTCAACTCCGTCTTCGCGCAGATGGGCGTCGACGTCGGCATGGACAAGGTGATGGCCACCGCCGGCAAGCTCGGCATGAACACCAAGGGCATGGAGGCGGTCCCCGCACAGACGCTCGGCTCCATGGGCGCCAGCCCGCTGGAGATGGCCGGCATCTACGCGACCCTCGACAACCACGGCAAGAAGGTCACCCCGGCGATCATCAAGTCGGCCGAGCACAAGGACCGCACCGTCAACCTCCCGGACCCGATCGGCGACCAGGTGATCAGCCGGACCGCCGCCGACACGGTCACCTCCGTGCTCACCGGCGTGGTCGACGACGGTACGGCCAACAAGTCGGTGGCGAGCAACCCGGCGCGCAACGGCCAGCAGGTCGCCGGCAAGACGGGCACGTCCGACAACAACAAGTCGGCCTGGTTCACCGGCTACACGCCCGGCCTGGTCACCTCGGTCGGCCTGTTCGGCGAGTCCGCCACGACCCACGCACAGGTTCCGCTGACGGGCGCCACAGGCCTCATCACCGCGGGCGGCGGCCGCATCAACGGCGGCAGCTATCCGGCGCTGATATGGGCCGCGTACACCTTCGGGGCGATGGGCGACGTCAGCAAGTTCGACCTGGACACCACGCAGGGCGCGGCGGTCCAGCCGAGCTACACGCCGACCACCCCCTCGACGCCGTCCAGCACACCGTCGAAGCCTCCGACCAGCAAGCCGCCGACGTCCGCACCGCCGTCGCAGCCGCCGACCAGCAGGCCGCCGACGACCACGCCGCCCACGCAGCCGCCGACGACCACGCCTCCCACGCAGCCGACGACGCAGCCGCCGACGGACCCCGTCACGGGCAACCCGCTCAATCCGGGCGGCGGCCAGAACGCCGGCCAGTAGCGGCACACAGGCGAAGGGCGCCCGGGGACTTCCCCGGGCGCCCTTGCGCCGTCCTGTGCTGTCCTGCGCCGCGCCTCAGCCCCGGTTCAGCTCGAACCAGACCACCTTGCCGTTGCTCAGCCGCGTCGCGCCCCAGCGCCGGGCCAGCTTGTTGACCAGGAACAGGCCGCGCCCGCCCTCGTCGTCGGCGCGGGCCTGACGCAGCCGGGGCAGCTGCGGGACGTCGTCGCCGACCTCGCAGCGCAGCACGTCGGTGCGCAGCAGCCGGAGCGTCACCGGCCGGGACGTGTACCGTACGGCGTTCGTCACGACCTCGCTGACCAGCAGCTCCACCGAGTCCGTCAGGTCCTCCAGGTCCCAGCGGGCGAGCGCGCGGCGGGCCAGCCGGCGGGCCTGGCCGGGGGCCGTCTCCTCGGGGTCCAGCCGCCAGTACGCGACATCGCTCGGGGCGATCCCGTCGAAGCGGGCCGCGAGCAGCGCGATGTCGTCGTCCCGGTCGCCCGGCCCGAGCATGTCCAGCACCTCGTCGCACAGCGCTTCCAGCGGCGGCGGATGGTCCGGGCCGGTCAGGCGGGCGGTGGCCGCGAGCTTCTCCCGCAGCTGCTCGATGCCGGTCCAGACGTCGCGCAGCCGGGACTCCACCAGCCCGTCGGTGTAGAGAAGCAGGGTGGCTCCGGCGGGCGCGTCCAGCTCGACCGCCTCGAAGTCGACCCCGCCGACACCGATCGGCGCACCGGGCGGCACCCGCAGCACCTCGGCCCGGCCGCCCAGGTGCAGCAGCACCGGCGGCGGATGGCCGGCATTGGCGATCGTGATGCGGTGCGTGACCGGGTCGTAGACGGCGTACAGACAGGTCGCCATGCGGTCGGTGCCCAGCCGCTGCGCCTGCTCGTCCAGGTGGTGCAGCACCTCCTGCGGGGGCAGGTCCAGGTTGGCCAGCGTCTGCGCGGTCGTCCGCAGCTGGCCCATGATCGCCGCCGATGTCATGGAGTGCCCCATGACATCGCCGACGACCAGCGCCACCCGGCTGCCGGGCAGCGGGATCGCGTCGTACCAGTCGCCGCCGACCCGCGCGGTCTCGGCGGCCGGCAGATAGCGCGAGGCCAGCCGCACCCCGGTCGGGCGGGGCAGGGTCTCGGGCAGCATGGTGCGCTGCAGCTCGTCGGCGATGTAGGCCTCCCGGCCGTACAGCACCGCCTTGTCGATGCCGAGCGCGCTGTGCGTCGCCAGCTGCGCCGCGACCAGCAGGTCGTCCGCCTCGAACGCGAGCCGCTCCGGGCGGCGCAGGAACAGGGCCGCGCCGATCACCCGGCGCCGGCCGCGCAAGGGGGCGAGGATCGCGTGCTGGCCGGGCGGCACGAGCGCGTCACCGCCGTCGCCGAGCAGCTCGGGCAGCGCGGCGCGGGCGGCGGGCGCGTCGGCGAACACCGGCCGCACCCCGCGCAGCACCTCGTTCAGCGCGCCGCCGGGCCGCACCTCGCACAGCTCGGTGGTGAGCGAGGACAGCTCGGCCAGGGCGCTCGCATCCGGCTCCGGCTCGAAGGCCGGCGGCAGCAGCACCCCGTCGGTGTCCCGCTCCTCCGGTATCCGGTCGGTCCGGCGCAGCCGCAGCACCACCGGGCCGGTGGGCCGCTCGTCGCCGACCGGCAGCGGGTCGCGCAGATAGACCAGGATCGCGTCCGAGAACGTCGGCACGGTCGCCCGGCACAGCCCCATCACGATCTCGTCCAGATCGAGGCCGCGCGCGATGCGCCGGGTGGCCGCGCCCACGAACCTCAGCCGGTCCCCGTCGCGCCGCATCGGCATCGGCCGGCCCGGCGGAAGTCCGCGTCCGGTACGGCGGTCCTGGCCGCCCGGCGAGCGCTCCTGCTCGGCACCGGGCTGGGGCGGAATGCCCTCCGGCGCGGGGCGCGGGCGGTGTGCGCCGGCTTCGGCGGCGGCGGGCTGGGAGTGCTCGGGGCCGTTGACTGGGGGCTCCTTCCCCTTGCCGACCGGGGGCTGCGTCCCCTTGCCGTCCTGTCCCTGACCACAGGGTGTGGCCGTGCCCGGTCCCGAGGACGCTCCCTCGGCCCGGGCCTGCACCGGTAAGGCGGAGCTGCCGGGGGAGTCCGGGGTACGCAAGAGCGCCCCGCGGGCCTCCGCGGGGTCGGCGCCCTGGGGGCGCTCGTAGGAGGTGGGCTGCTCCGTCACGCGTGTCGCATCCATCCGTCCGGGGCTGCGCGCCCGGCGCGCAGTTGGTCCCGCAGAAATCCCGATACCCGCAATACGTGTCCCAGGAACGGAATTCCCGCGTGCTGAGAGGTTGTTCCTGTGCCGGTGGTGTGGCCGGCCGTGTTGCCCTGGTGCCCCTCGCTCACGTCCTGCCGCCCCTCGGTGACGATCGGTCAGACCCGGCCCATGCTCCGGGAGTTGCTCATGTGCGCCCGCCCGCCACCCGACCACCACCCCTCAACGACAGTGCTTCGCACTGACCCTGATGACATGTTTGCGGAGGACGATCCTACGTTTCTTGCCCGGGGGCGCATCAAGGGTCTCATGAGGACACGTGCGCAGGCGTACGGTCCCAGTCCTCGGGGAGAGAAGGTACCGCCCAGGACGGATCCGGGCGCCAGTGCTGCCAGCCGTCCGCGAACGGCACCCCCCAGGCCTCGATCGCCTCGACCGCGTCCCGCCCCGCCGCCCGCGCCGTCTCGGCCGTCCGCGCGTCCATCAGCCCGTCCCGCTGGGCCTGCGCGAACTCGTCCTCGTCGCGCCAGTGCCAGCTGCGGTCCGGCTGTACGGAGATGTCCAGGAAGTAGTCCTCGGAGTCCACTCCGCCCGCCCAGCGGGCCAGCGGCTGCTCCAGATTGACGTACCAGTTCTTGAACCGCCAGCCCGGCTCCCAGAACAGCCACACCGACCAGGGCCGGCCGGGCTGGGCGAGCTTCAGCACACCGGTGCCGAACCAGTGGTCCCGCTGCACCGTGCGCGGCTTGGTGTAGCGGGACCGCAGCGGCTCCATGTGCACCGGGGTGCCGTCGGCCAGGACCGGCTTCACACACTCGGTGCCGGGGGCCAGCCACACGGCGAGCAGGTCCGCGTCGTCGCGTACGACGGTGACGGGCCGGGCGATATGGAAGCGGGCGCCGGCGTTCTCCCGGTAGCGCCACAGGATCCTGGTCCCGGGAGTCCAGTAGCTCGCAGTTCCCGCCGCCGTGGGTGTCATCGCTCCGTCGTCCGTCATGGACAGATATTAGGTGCCGTAGACATGCGACGCTGCGGTGCGGGTCACGGTTCCGCGCCGCAGGCCGGAAAGGTTCGCTCGCGGTTACGGGCGCGTCATCCCGAGGACATCCAGCGCCTCGTCGAGCTGCTCCAGCGTCAGATCACCGCGCTCGACGTAGCCGCTCTCGATGACGACCTGACGGATGGTCTTCCGCTCGGCGAGGGACTTCTTGGCGACCTTCGCGGCCTCCTCGTAGCCGATGTACTTGTTGAGCGGGGTGACCACGGACGGGGACGACTCGGCGTACTCCCGGGCCCGCTCCCGGTCGGCGGTGATGCCGTCGACGGTCCGGTCGGCGAGCAGGCGCGCCACGTTGGCGAGCAGCCGTACGGACTCCAGCACGTTCTTGGCGATGACCGGGAGCATGACATTCAGCTCGAAGTTCCCGGCGGCGCCGGCGGTGGTGATGGTGGCGTCGTTGCCGATCACCTGCGCCGCGACCATCAACACGGCCTCCGGTACGACCGGGTTGACCTTGCCCGGCATGATGGACGACCCGGGCTGCAGATCCGGGAGCCGGATCTCGGCGAGCCCGGTGCGCGGCCCCGACGCCATCCACCGCAGATCGTTGGCGATCTTGGTCAGCCCGACGGCGATGGTCCTCAGCTGCCCGCTGGTCTCCACGATCCCGTCCCGGGCACCCTGCGCCTCGAAGTGGTCCCGGGCCTCGGTGAGCGGCAGCCCGGTGGCCCGGGCGACCTCCTGGATGACGGCGGCGGAGAACCCGGGCGGGGTGTTGATCCCGGTCCCCACGGCGGTCCCGCCCAGCGGCAGCTCGGCGAGCCGGGGCAGGGAGGCGCTGAGCCGCTCGACGCCGTACCTGACCTGCGCCGCGTACCCGCCGAACTCCTGCCCCAGGGTCACGGGCGTGGCGTCCATGAGGTGGGTCCGCCCGGACTTCACGACATCGGCGAACTCCTCGCTCTTGCGGGTGAGGGAGTCGGCGAGGTGGGTGAGGGCCGGGATCAGCTCGTGGGTGACGGCGGCGGTGGCGGCGATGTGGATGGAGGAGGGGAAGACGTCGTTGGACGACTGCGAGGCGTTGACGTGGTCGTTCGGATGCACGTCCCGCCCGAGCCGCTCACTCGCGAGCGTGGCGATGACCTCGTTGGTGTTCATGTTGGACGAGGTGCCGGAGCCGGTCTGGAACACATCGATGGGGAAGTGCTCGTCCCAGTCCCCACGGGCCACCTCCTCCGCCGCCTCCTGGATCGCCTCGGCGATGTCCTTGTCGAGCACCCCGAGCCGCGCGTTCACCCTGGCGGCGGCGCCCTTGATCCGGGCGAGGGCCTCGATGTGCGCGCGCTCGATGCGTTGGCCGGAGATGGGGAAGTTCTCGACGGCCCGCTGCGTCTGCGCCCGCCACTTGGCGTGCGCCGGGACCTGGACCTCGCCCATGGAGTCGTGCTCGATGCGGTATTCGCTCATGGCAGTCATAGCGATCGGGCACGTGGGGTTGTTCCCGGGGGTTACGCTGAGTGAGCGATCGCCGGCCTGGGTGTCGTTCGTGTCGGCCGTGGGCGAGGCCGGGTTCGGCGCATGACCCGCTGTGGGGGTGCGGAGAACTCACCGCACCCCCACTGAGCTCGCCATCCCTGCGCGGCTATGCGTGTGGAGCCTGCAGGGCGGCGATGCGCCAGGCGACAGCCGCGTCCGTGGTCAGTTTCAGGGCCGAGTCGTCCGGGCGGAACGACCCGCGGCTGTTGTAGATGGCTCCGGGACTTCCCTCGCAGGTGGCAATGCCGAGCAGAAGCCGTCCGGACTTGTCCGCCACCTTCAGCGATCCTTTTCCGGAACAGCTCACGGCGATTACCAGATCGCCGCTCTTTCCCGCACCGGGAACGGAGGGCGAGGAATCACCTTTTCCGCGAATGTTGAGAAGTGTCTTCGCCCCGGAAACGGATTGCCCGTATATCGACGGATCGACGAGATCGCCGCCCTGCTGAGCGGAGCCGGAAGGAGAGGCCGCGGTCGGTGAAGCGTGCTTGGACGGCTCATGCCCGGACGACGAACACGCCGCCAGGCCGAGCAGGAGCACCGCGGTCCCGGCCGCGCTCAGCCGGCGCCTCATGACGAGGTGTGCCAGAACGTGGGGACGTGGTACGGGAAGACGGCCGTGCCCTGGCGGGCGACGTGCCACTTGCAGGCGCCGTTGGTGGAGCCGTACTCCCAGTGCATGCTCTTCTCGTCGGCACCCGCGTGCAGGTACCCGACGCGGGTGGGCACCTTCCAGGTGGAGGAGTAGGACACCTGGGCCGTGATGGCCTTGGCGAGCGACACGCTCACCGACTCCTTCGCGTTGGCGAAGATGACGCCTTCCTCCGCGGACACCGTGCCGGTGACGGTCCCCGTGACCGTCACGCCCCGCGTGAGGGTGATCCCGATGGTCTCGTCCTTCGTACCCTCGACGCTGCTCACCATGTCCTTGTAGCGGTGCTGGACGGCGCTGAAGCGGTAACCGGGGTCCGGCGGGCACCCGTCGGGGTGCATCGTTCCCGCCGCCACCTTGCTGGAGCCTTCCGCCGCGAATGCCACCCCGGTCAGTTGGGTGGTGCCCAGAAGGGCGAGAGCCGCGGAGGCGCCTATGAGCGCAACGGTACGCTGAGCATTCTTCTTCATTTAGTCCCCCTGTGCGGCCGAACTGATTCGGCCCGCATGGTCCGGCGATCGCTCTCGTGTGATCGCGCTGGCATGAGCATGCCGTGCCGTTATTGCCCTGTCAAGGAATTCCCGGGGGATGAGTGGTTTCCTCAAATGCTGCTCAAATTCCGGGAGTTGTGGAACCGGATTTCGAATTGCTCCGCTCCCGCATTCGGGGCATAAGGGAAGGGCCCCCTGGTGACTCGGGGTCGCGATCCGACCGAGCTGCACCAGAGGGCCCTGCGCCCGCGGGACTCACGCCGGCCCGGGCCCCCGCACCGGGATGGTCGTGAACGTCGGCTGCGGCGCCGGGTCCTGGAAGAAGTCGTTGCCCTTGTCGTCCACCACGATGAACGCCGGGAAGTCCTCGACCTCGATCTTCCAGACGGCCTCCATGCCGAGCTCCTCGTACTCGACGACCTCGACCTTCTTGATGCAGTCCTGGGCGAGGCGGGCGGCGGGGCCGCCGATGGAGCCGAGGTAGAAGCCGCCGTGGGAGTTGCAGGCGTCGGTGACCTGCTTGCTGCGGTTGCCCTTGGCGAGCATCACCTTGGAGCCGCCCGCCGCCTGGAACTGCTCCACGTAGGAGTCCATACGGCCGGCGGTCGTGGGCCCGAAGGAACCGGAGGCGTAGCCCTCAGGGGTCTTCGCCGGGCCCGCGTAGTACACCGGGTGGTCCTTCAGGTACTGCGGCATCTCCTCGCCCGCGTCCAGCCGCTCCTTGATCTTGGCGTGCGCGATGTCACGGGCCACGACCAGCGGGCCGGTCAGCGAAAGCCGGGTCTTGACCGGGTACTTGGTCAGCTCGGCGAGGATCGTGTCCATCGGCTGGTTGAGGTCGATCTTGACGACGTCACCATCCTGCTCCAGGTGCTCGTCGGTCGTCTCCGGCAGGAAGCGCGCCGGGTCCGTCTCCAGCTGCTCCAGGAAGACGCCCTCGGCGGTGATCTTCGCGACGGCCTGGCGGTCGGCCGAGCAGGAGACGGCGATCGCGACCGGGCAGGAGGCGCCGTGGCGCGGGAGCCGGATCACGCGGACGTCGTGGCAGAAGTACTTGCCACCGAACTGCGCGCCGATGCCGATCTTCTGCGTCAGCTCGAAGACCTTCTGCTCCAGCTCCTTGTCCCGGAAGCCGTGGCCCAGCTCCGAGCCCTCCGTCGGGATCTCGTCCAGGTAGTGCGCGGAGGCGTACTTCGCGGTCTTCAGCGCGTACTCGGCGCTCGTACCGCCGACGACGATCGCCAGGTGGTACGGCGGGCAGGCGGCCGTGCCCAGCGAACGGATCTTCGCCTCCAGGAACTTCATCATGGAGGCCTCGTTCAGGACGGCCTTCGTCTCCTGGTACAGGAACGACTTGTTGGCGCTGCCGCCGCCCTTCGCCATGAACAGGAACTTGTAGGCGCCGCCGTCGGTCGCGTACAGCTCGATCTGCGCCGGGAGGTTGGAGCCGGTGTTCTTCTCCTCCCACATGGTGAGCGGAGCCATCTGCGAGTAGCGCAGGTTCAGCTTGGTGTAGGCGTCGTAGATGCCGCGGCTCAGCGCCTCCTCGTCGCGGCCCTGCGTCAGCACGTTCTGCCCGCGCTTGCCCATGACGATCGCCGTGCCGGTGTCCTGGCACATCGGCAGCACGCCCGCCGCCGCGATGTTCGCGTTCTTCAGCAGGTCCAGCGCGACGAACTTGTCGTTGGCGCTGGCCTCCGGGTCGTCGATGATGCGGCGCAGCTGGGCGAGGTGGGCCGGGCGCAGGTAGTGCTGGATGTCGTGGATGGCCTCCTCGGCCAGCTTGCGCAGCGCCTCCGGCTCCACCGTGAGGAACGTGCGCCCGTCCGGCCCCTCGACGGTGGACACGCCCTCGGAGGTCACCAGCCGGTACGGGGTGGTGTCCTCTCCCTGGGGGAGCAGATCGGTGTACGCGAACTCAGGCATCTCAGCCCATTCCTCACTGTGACGGACGGCCGCCCGCCGACGCTGGCGGGCCTCACCAGCCTAGGACCTGCCGCCGACACGGAACCTGTGAGGTAAGGCTCAGTTCGCGACACGCGCGTTTTCCACAGCCCCTAGTCGCGATCTATCGCGTTTCGGTACGCTGCTTCCGTGGACCTTCAGAAGCACACCGATGCGCCTGTCTCCGAGCTGCGTGCCTCGGACGCCGACCGTGACCGGGTCGCCGACATCCTCCGCGAGGCCCTCGCCGAGGGCCGGCTGACCGCCGACGAGCACGCCGAGCGTGTCGAGGGGGTGCTGCACGCCAAGACGGTGGGTGAGCTGGAGGCCTTCATCCGGGACCTGCCTGCCGCCCACCAGCAGCCGGCCGCCCCCGCCTACACGCCGGTCCCGCCCCGCCCCACCCCGGGCGCGATACCCCACGAGGCGGACACCAACGTCGTGGCGGTCTTCAGCAGCGCTGTGCGCCGAGGCCGCTGGCGCGCGGGGCGCAGGCTGCACGCGTACTCGGTCTTCGGCAGCGTCGAGATCGACCTCAGCGAGGCGATCTTCGAATATCAGCAGGTCGTGATCAAGGCCGTCTCGGTCTTCGGTGACGTCCAGATCCGCGTCCCGGAGAACGTGTCGCTGCGCGGCACCGGCGGCGGTGTCCTCGGCAGTTTCGAGGTGGACACGCTGGACTCGGTCGATGCCGACGCCCCCGTGGTCTACGTCGACGGCTGGGCCGTCCTCGGCAGCGTGGAGGCGCGGCCCCGGCGCGGCAAGCGCGTGGGCGACATCCTGGACCGGGTGCAGAGCAAGGTCGACCGCAAGCTGGAGCGGGTCCAGGACAAGGTCGACAGGAAGCTGCGCAAACACCTGGGCCATTGACGGTCGCGCATCCGCCGCTGACCGGAAGGGGCCGGTCCTCCCGCACCGGGGGCCAGGGGGCGCGAACGAGCCGTCGCGCGCCCGCGGTTGGGAACGCAGTGCATAGGCGCGCGCACAGCGGGTAGGCCTTGCTGCATCGTCTCTCGCTCGCGAAGCCGTCGTCAGGAGTAGACCGTGCTGCAACCGCCGCATTCGTCCCTGCAGGTCGCTGCCCTTCCGGCCCAGCGGGTGCCAGCGCGAGACAGGGACCAAGACGCACCCTGGCACACCGAAGCGGTGTGCCGGCGCGACGAGGCCGGCCTGTTCTTCGCGCCGTCGAAAGAGCCGACCGCCGCCCGCCTGTCCCGCGAGGAGGCGGCCAAGCGTGTCTGTGCCCGCTGCCCGGTGATGGTCGAGTGCCGTGAACACGCTCTCCTCCAGCCCGAGCCCTACGGCGTCTGGGGCGGCCTCACGGCAGCGGAACGCCGCGTGGTCCTGGCGCGCCGCCGGCGCAGGGAGATGGAACTGAAGAAGGCGGCGAGGACGACGGCGGCGAACAGGATGGCGGGTTAGGGAGGGGCGCCCTCTCCACACTGGGGGCGCAACCCAACCTGAAGGGGCGCGGGGCTGTATCGATGTGCGGCTGCGCCGCGTGGGCGCGAGCAACCACGAACCACCCGCAGTCGCCGGCGCCCCACGCGCCCCCTTTGAACAGGCGTACTCGGCCCGGACCTACTTGGCCTTGTCGAAGTCGATCGCGCTGTACGCCCGCAGCTTGCTGAGCCGGTGCTCGGAGTCGATCCTCCGCACCGTCCCCGACTTCGACCGCATCACGATCGACTCGGTCAGCGCGGTCTCCGACCGGTACCGCACACCCCGCAGCAGCTCACCGTCGGTGATGCCGGTCGCGACGAAGAACACGTTCTCCCCGGACACCAGGTCGTCCGTCGTCAGAACGCGGTCCAGATCGTGCCCGGCGTCGATGGCCCGTGCACGCTCCTCGTCGTCCTTCGGCCACAGCTTGCCCTGGATCGTCCCGCCCAGACACTTCACGGCGCAGGCCGAGATGATGCCCTCGGGCGTACCGCCGATGCCGAGCAGCAGATCCACGCCCGTGCCCTCGCGCAGCGCGTACACCGAGCCGGCGACGTCGCCGTCGGAGATCAGCTTGATGCGCGCGCCGGCGTCCCGGACCTCCTTGATCAGGCCCTCGTGCCGCGGCCGGTCGAGGATGACGACGGTGACGTCCTCCGGCGCGGACCGCTTGGCCTTGGCGATGCGCCGGATGTTCACGGCGACCGGCGCGTCGATGTCGACGAAGTCCGCGGCCTCGGGGCCGGTGACCAGCTTGTCCATGTAGAACACGGCAGACGGGTCGAACATCGCGCCGCGCTCGGCGGCGGCGAGGACGGCGATCGCGTTCGGCATGCCCTTGGCCGTCAGCGTCGTACCGTCGATCGGGTCGACCGCGATGTCGACCTCGGGCCCGGTGCCGTCGCCCACGTGCTCCCCGTTGAAGAGCATCGGGGCCTCGTCCTTCTCGCCCTCGCCGATGACGACCACGCCGTTCATCGACACGGTGGAGACGAGGGTCCGCATGGCGCGCACCGCGGCACCGTCGGCGCCGTTCTTGTCGCCGCGCCCCACCCAGCGGCCCGCGGCCATGGCGGCGGCCTCGGTCACCCGGACGAGTTCCAGGGCGAGGTTGCGGTCGGGAGCCTCGGAGGGAACATCGAGCTCGGACGGGAGGTGATGATTTTCGGTCATCGGAGCGCACCTTTCTGATACGACGACGGCCGGATGAGGGTGTTGGCCACGACTCTATCGTTAGGCAGACAAAATGAGCAGGGGACCCCACGGATGAGCGCTTGGGGCACCTGCGACGATAGAGGGCGTGGCAGGTTCCAACGGCAAGCAGAAGACGGCCCGGGACATGATTCTCTCCCTGGTCCTGGTGGGTCTCGCGGCGGCGGTCGTCTACTTCCTCGCGATCCCGCACGATGATCACGCCCCCGACCTCAAGCGGGTCGACTACCAGGTCGAGCTGGTCACGGCGCGCCGCGCGGCGAGCTACCCGGTCGCGGCTCCCGAGGGTCTGCCGAGCGCGTGGAAGGCGACCTCGGTGAGGTACGACGGTGCGAACAATGATCGCTGGCACCTGGGCTTCCAGACCCCGGACGGGCAGTACGTGCAGCTGGAGCAGTCCACGCAGAAGCCCGCCGACTTCATCGACGACGCCAGCCAGGGCGCCACGGCGACGGCGAAGAAGGAGTCGATCGACGGCCGCACCTGGACCCGCTACACCGGCGGCCGCTACGCCGCCCTCGTCCTGGACGGCACGCACGGCTCCACCACGGTGGTCGCGGGCACGGCGTCCTTCGACGACCTGGCGAAGATGGCGGCGGCACTGAAGACCAAGTGACCCGCGCGTACGACCGTATGGCACAGGCCCCCGGCGCTGCCGGGGGCCTGTGCCATGTTCGGGGGCGTCTCAGACGGTCGTGATGACGTCCTCGTACGCCAGACGCGGCGAGCGCGGGTAGGAGGCGTTCTCGCCCGGCTTGCCGATGTTGACGATCATCAGCGGGGTGTGGTCGTCGTCCAGGAACTCCTTGCGGACGCCCTCGAAGTCGAAGCCGGTCATCGGGCCGGCGGCGAGGCCCGCGGCGCGGACGCCGACGATGAAGTACGCGGCCTGGAGGGCGGCGTTGAGCGAGGCGGCGCTCTCGCGGGCCGGGCGCTCGGCGAAGAAGAGCTCCTTGGCCTGCGGGAAGGCCGGGAACAGGGTCGGCAGCTCCTCGTGGAACTCGTTGTCCGCGGAGAGGATCGCGACCAGCGGGGCGGCGGCCGTCTTGGGCTGGTTGCCCTCGGCCATGTGCTGCACCAGGCGCTCGCGGGCCTCGGCGGAGCGGACCAGGGTGATGCGCAGCGGGGTCTGGTTGAAGGCGGTGGGACCGTACTTGACCAGGTCGTAGATCGCCTGGACCTGCTCGTCGGTCACCGGCTCGTCGGTGAAGGTGTTCGCGGTGTGGGCCTCGCGGAACAGCAGGTCCTGGGCGGCCGGGTCAAGAACGAGAGACATGCGTGGACTTCCTGAGCGTGCGTGTCCGGTCCAGGAGGTGCCGGACCGGCTGACGGAAACCGACCATACGCCAGATGAGGTTTAACCTTCAACGAAAACTGGAGTACGGTGATTCGCTTCACAGCGCCCGGCTGCCGTTACTCGCCCTCTTCCCCGGACTCCTCCTCGGCGAGCGCCGCGTCCAGCCGGGCCCGCGCACCCTCCAGCCAGCGCCGGCACACCTTGGCCAGCTCCTCGCCGCGCTCCCACAGCGCCAGGGAGTCCTCCAGCGACGTACCGCCCGCCTCCAGACGCCGTACGACCTCGATCAGCTCGTCTCGCGCCTGCTCGTAGGAGAGCGTCTCGTCCACCTTGCTCGTCATTCGCCCACCTTCACTGTGAATTCACCGTCGGCGACGCGCGCCCGCAGCGCCTCGCCCTGCGCGACCTCCTCCGGATCGCGCACCACGTGCCCGTCGGCCTTCTGCAGCACCGCGTACCCGCGCTTCAGCGTGGCCGCCGGGGAGAGGGCCACCACGCGCGCGTGCGTGTGCGTCAGCTCCGAGTCCGCGCGGTCCAGCAGATGCCCGAGGCAGCGCCGCGAACGCTCCACCAGCGAGGCCACGTGGTCCGCCCGCTCGTCGATCATCCGGTGCGGATCCTCTATCGCCGGCCGGGCCAGCGCGTGCGCCAGCCCCCGCTCCTCCCGCTCCAGATACGCGTGCACACACCGCCGGGCCCGGTCGCGCAGCATCCGCACCCGCGCCAGCTCCTCGCCCACGTCCGGTACGACCTTCTTGGCCGCGTCG
The DNA here is from genome assembly GCF_027625935.1 of Streptomyces camelliae. NCBI lineage: Bacteria > Bacillati > Actinomycetota > Actinomycetes > Kitasatosporales > Streptomycetaceae > Streptomyces > Streptomyces camelliae. The sequence goes on along the minus strand of NZ_CP115300.1, from coordinate 3,407,158 downwards.
GTGGGGGTGGAGGCCCTCAGGTCGGCCACGTAGTCCAGCAGCGGAGTGTCGGGTTCGTGCCCGATGGCCGAGACGACGGGCGTACGGCACTGAGCCACGGCCCGTACCAGCTGCTCGTCGGAGAACGGGAGCAGATCCTCCACGCTGCCGCCGCCCCGGGCGACGATGATCACGTCCACGTCGTCCATCGCGTCCAGCTCCTTCACCGCCTGCACGACCTGCGGGACGGCGTGCACACCCTGCACGGGAACGTTGCGCACCTCGAAGCGGACGGCGGGCCAGCGGTGCCGGGCGTTCTCCAGCACGTCCCGCTCCGCGGCCGACGCCCGCCCGCACACCAGGCCGATCAGCTGCGGCAGGAACGGCAGCGGCTTCTTCCGCTCCGCCGCGAACAGCCCCTCGGCACCGAGCGCCTTCTTCAGCTGCTCCAGCCGGGCCAGCAGCTCCCCGACACCGACGGGCCTCATCTCGGCCGCCCGCAGCGACAGCTGGCCGCGCGGGGCGTACCACTCCGGCTTGGCCAGGACCACGACCCGCGCCCCCTCGCCGACGACATCGGCGACGGCGTCGAACACCTGCCGATAACAGGTCACGCTCACGGAGATGTCGTGCGACGGGTCCCGCAACGTCAGGAACACGACCCCGGCACCGGGCCGCCGCGACAACTGCGTGATCTGCCCCTCGACCCACACCGCCCCGAGCCGGTCGATCCAGCCCCCGATCAGCCGGGAGACCTCACCGACGGGGAGGGGAGCTTCGGGAGAGGTGTTCACAGCCATGCGGTCGAGAGTAACGGGGAGTACTGACAGGGGGGCTACGGCAACTCCTCGGCGACCCCCGTCCGCCCCCGCTGCCCCACCAGCACCAGCACCCCGATCGCCAGCCACACCGCCCCCACCACCTGCGCCACCCCGCTCGCCGCCACGATCACCGCCACCGTGATCGCCGCCCCGAGCACCGGCGCCAGCACATGCCGCCACCAGCTCGGCCGCCGCCCGTCCCCGCGCCGCCGTACCGCGAAACAGCCCACCACGCTCGCGTGCAGCAGGGTGAAGGCCGTCAGGGCGCCGATGTCGACCACGGAGACCAGCTTGTCCAGCCCGTCGTCGCGCCGTGCCGCCCACCCCGCCGCGAGGAGCGTGATCACCGCGGCGCACAGCAGGGCGACCCGCGGTACGCCCGCGTCCGTGCGCGACAACGCGCGCGGGAGCCGTCGGTCGCGTCCCATCGCGAACAGCAGCCGTCCCGCCGCGGCCTGCCCCGCCAGCGCCGCGAACGCCGCGCCGATCGCCTTGCTCGCGGCCACCAGGTCGTGCAGCCGGCGCCCCACCGAGACGTCGACGGCGTCGTAGAAGGCCGGCCCCTGCCGGGCCGGATCGGCGGCCAGCTGCGCGGACGTCGCCGGCTCCAGCAGGGCGACCAGGTACGTCTGCGCCACGAACAGCACACCGGCCAGCGCCAGGCAGAACAGCAGCGCCCGCGCCACCTCGGCCGAGCCCCCGGTGACCTCCTCGGCGAAGGCCGCGATCGCGTCGAAGCCCAGGTACGACAGCACGGCCACCGACACCGCGCCGATCACCCCGGACAGCGCGAACCCGCCCTGCGTGCCGTCGCCCGTCAGGGGGGACAGGGGTGGCCGTGTCGCCCCGTCCCGCGCCAGGACCACGATCGCCGCCGTCACGAACACCACCAGGACGACGATCTCCATCGCCAGCACGAGAAAGCCCACGCGCGCGGCGGCGCGCACGCCCCACAGGTTCAGCAGCGTCGTGATCACCACCGCGAGCATCGTCCACACCCACCGGGACACCTGGGGCACCAGCGCGTTCATCGCGATGCCGGAGAAGAGATAGGCGACGGCCGGGATGAGGACGTAGTCCAGCATCGCCATCCAGCCCGCGATGAACCCAGCCCCTCTGCCGAGCCCCACGCGCGCGTAGGCGAACACCGACCCCGCCTGCGGTACGACCCGCACCATCTGCGCGTAGCTGAATGCGGTGAATCCCATGGCGACCGTCGCCACCACGTACACCAGCGCCACCGCGCCGTGCGACCGGGCGTCCAGCGTGCCGAACACCCCCACCGGCGCCATCGGGGCGATGAACAGCAGCCCGTAGACCACCAGGTCCCTGGAGCCCAGGCTGCGCCGCAGCCGGTGCTGTGCGCCGGTCGTGGAAGCCGCCGTACCGGTGTCGGACATGGCGACCAGTCTTCCCCGCACCACGCGTCCGAACGCGGTCGGACACGGGCTTTACGATGGGGCACATGACCTCTTCGACTGGCCGCCGTGTCCTGCTCGCCGCCCCTCGTGGCTACTGCGCGGGTGTGGACCGCGCCGTGATCGCCGTCGAGAAGGCCCTCGAACAGTACGGGGCCCCGATCTATGTCCGGCACGAGATCGTCCACAACAAGTACGTCGTGCAGACCCTGGAGAAGAAGGGCGCGATCTTCGTCGAGCGGACGGAGGAGGTGCCGCCCGGCAACATCGTGATGTTCTCGGCGCACGGCGTCGCCCCGGTCGTGCACGAGGAGGCCGCGCGGGGCCGGCTCGCCACCATCGACGCCACCTGCCCCCTGGTCACCAAGGTCCACAAGGAGGCCGTCCGCTACGCCAAGGAGGACTACGACATCCTCCTGATCGGGCACGAGGGCCATGAGGAGGTCATCGGCACCTCCGGCGAGGCCCCCGACCACATCCAGCTCGTCGACGGCCCGGGCGACGTCGCCAAGGTCGAGGTCCGCGACCCGTCGAAGGTCGTCTGGCTGTCCCAGACCACCCTCTCCGTCGACGAGACGATGGAGACCGTCGACGCCCTGAAGACGAAGTTCCCCGGGCTGGTCTCCCCGCCCAGCGACGACATCTGCTACGCCACGCAGAACCGGCAGCTCGCCGTGAAGCAGATGGGCGCCGAGGCCGAGCTGGTCGTCGTCGTCGGCTCGCGCAACTCCTCCAACTCCAAGCGGCTGGTCGAGGTCGCCAAGCTGGCCGGAGCCCGCGAGGCCTACCTGGTGGACTTCGCCGACGAGATCGACGAGGCCTGGCTCCAGGGCGTGACGACCGTCGGCGTCACCTCCGGTGCCTCCGTCCCCGAGGTCCTGGTCGAGCAGGTCCTTCAGTGGCTCGCCGAGCGGGGCTACGGCGACGTGGAGCTGGTCAGGGCGGCCGAGGAGTCCATCACCTTCTCGCTGCCCAAGGAACTCCGCCGTGACCTGCGCGAAGAGGCGGCCACGCTGGTCGCCGAGCGCGGCGGGAGCGGTGCCGCCGAGGCGTGACTGTCAGTGGTCCGTCGTAACGTGGTGCCATGCAGATCTTCGGCGTGGACATCGGCGGATCAGGGATCAAGGGCGCCCCTGTGGACCTGGACAAGGGCGACCTGGCCCAGGAGCGCTGCAAGGTGCTCACCCCGCACCCGGCGACACCGGACGGCGTGGCCGACGGGGTCAAGCAGGTCGTGGACCATTTCGGCTGGACGGGCCCGGTCGGCCTGACCTTCCCCGGAGTGATCACGGGCGGCGCCATGGTCCGCACGGCGGCGAACGTCGACAAGAGCTGGATCGACACGGACGCGGGCGCGCTGTTCGGCGGCCGGCTCGGCGGGCTGCCGGTGACGGTGGTCAACGACGCGGACGCCGCGGGCGTCGCCGAGATGCGCTTCGGCGCCGGCCGCGACCGGACGGGCACGGTCATCCTGCTCACCTTCGGCACCGGCATCGGCAGCGCCGTCTTCGTCGACGGCGTCCTCGTGCCGAACACGGAGCTGGGCCACCTGGAGCTCAACGGCCACGACGCCGAGAAGCGCGCCTCCAGCAAGGCCAAGGAGGACGGCGAGCTGAGCTGGGAGCAGTGGGCGCACCGCGTCCAGAAGTACCTGGCGCACGTGGAGATGCTCTTCTCGCCCGAGCTGTTCATCATCGGCGGCGGGGTCAGCCGCAAGGCGGACAAGTTCCTGCACCTCATCCAGGGCGTCAGAGCCGAGATCGTCCCCGCGCAGCTGCAGAACAACGCGGGGATCGTGGGCGCGGCGATGAGAGCGGCCGAGCAGCAGCACCGGTAGGAGAAGCGCCGGGTACCGGGTACGGCGCGGGTACCGGGTACGGCGCGGGTATCCGGGACGGCGGGTACCGGTACGGCGGGTACCGGTACGGCGTTCAGGTACGGCGCCGGCGCCGCCGTACCCACCGCACCCGCCGGACGAGCACGATCACGCAGGCGACGAGCGTCCCGCCGTACAGCCAGCCGGCCTGCGTGGCGAGCCCGGTGAACACGCCCATCAGGCGGGAGAGCAGCCCCGCCTTGCCGTCGGCGACGGGGAGCAGCCCGAGGGCGAACGCGATCGGCAGGATCACGGGGGCGGTCAGCAGGTCACTGTCACGCACCCATAGTGCGGTCAGGACGCACACCGGCACGAACAGCACGCCGTACACCGGCATGGACGCACCGAACAGCAGCTGGTCCAGGCAGCCGAGCAGGAACATCACGACGATGCAGAAGAGCCCGCTGCCGAGCCCGGTGAGCCGGGGGCCCGGCAGCCGCCCCGCGGGCGGCGCCGGCCGGGCGACCCGTACCTGCCGTACCTGCCGCGGATCTGCCCCTGACGCCGGCCGGCGGCGGGCCTGCGGGGGCAGCTGCGCGGGCGGTGGCATGCCGCGTCGCGGTCCGTCGTTCGGGGGTCGCGTTCTGTGTTGCTCCACTGGACCAACTTAGGTCTGTTTATGTGCCGAATCGCCCATCAGACACGCCGGTGAAAAGAGCTTGGCCGGGCGTTCGAAGCTCCCGCGAGGCCGTCGCCGTGGACGCCGTAAACTGGGGGATCGGCCAGTGTCAGTCTCTGGCCCCTGGCACCTCCGGCCCACTCATCGCCCACTCACTACGGGAAGTCGCAACGTGTCGCTCACGATCGGAATCGTCGGCCTGCCCAACGTCGGCAAGTCGACCCTGTTCAACGCCCTGACCAAGAACGACGTGCTCGCGGCCAACTACCCGTTCGCCACGATCGAGCCGAACGTGGGCGTGGTAGGCGTCCCCGACGCCCGCCTCGCGCAGCTGGCGTCGATCTTCGGCTCCCAGCGCATCCTTCCGGCCACGGTCGACTTCGTCGACATCGCCGGCATCGTGCGCGGCGCCTCCGAGGGCGAGGGCCTCGGCAACAAGTTCCTCGCGAACATCCGCGAGTCCGACGCGATCTGCCAGGTCATCCGCGCCTTCAAGGACGAGAACGTCGTCCACGTCGACGGCAAGGTCTCGCCGAAGGACGACATCGAGACGATCAACACCGAGCTGATCCTGGCCGACCTCCAGACGATCGAGAAGGTCCTTCCCCGGCTCCAGAAGGAGTCGCGGATCAAGAAGGACGTCGCGCCGAAGGTCAAGGCGGTCGAGGAGGCCAAGGAGATCCTGGAGAAGGGCGACACCCTCTTCTCCCAGGGCATCGTCCAAGGCTCGGAGCGCGCGGAACCCCTCCACGACCTGCACCTTCTCACCACGAAGCCCTTCCTCTACGTCTTCAACGTCGACGAGGACGAGCTGACCGACGACGCCTTCAAGGACGAGCAGCGCACCCTGGTCGCCCCCGCCGAGGCGATCTTCCTCAACGCCAAGCTGGAGGCCGACCTCGCCGAGCTGGACGAGGAGGAGGCCCTCGAACTCCTCCAGTCCGTCGGCCAGGACGAACCGGGCCTCGCCACCCTCGCCCGCGTCGGCTTCAACACCCTCGGCCTGCAGACCTACCTCACGGCCGGCCCCAAGGAGTCCCGCGCCTGGACGATCAAGAAGGGCGCCACGGCCCCCGAGGCGGCCGGCGTGATCCACACCGACTTCCAGAAGGGCTTCATCAAGGCCGAGGTCATCTCCTTCACCGACCTGCTCGACACAGGCTCGGTCGCCGAGGCCCGCGCCAAGGGCAAGGCGCGTATGGAGGGCAAGGAGTACGTCATGCAGGACGGGGATGTGGTGGAGTTCCGGTTCAACGTCTAAGCGATCATCGGAAGGCCGTCTGACCTGCGGCGGAGTGGGTTGGGCGGCCTTTGCGGTCCGCATGGAGTCCGCAGGACTGCCAACTCCGGCCGACGCGACCGGCGTCGTTACGCCGCTTCGGCGGTCGGGATGTCACCCTGGTCCGCGTCGTGGTCGGCGCCGTAGGCGCGGTCCACGGCGGCGCGGGTCCGCTCCTCGGAGTCGGGCCAGAGGTGGGTGTGGATGTTCAGCGTCATCGCGGCATCGGTATGACCGAGCCGCTCGGAGACGGTCTTCACCGACTCGCCGTTCTTGATCAGCGGGCTGGCGTAGTGGTGCCGGAGGGCATGGGGATCGGTGCCCTTCGGTATGCCGGCCTTCTGGCATGCGGGCCGCCATGCACCGTCCATGAAGTGGGTGTAGACGCGGTGACCTGGTGGCGCAGGTAGGCCAACGCCGTGGTGGGACCTCGGCCGGTGCCGGCGAGGGCGGCTCGGGCCAGAGAGCGGGCTGCGAGCCAGGTGGCTGCGTGTGTTGACCGCGCAGCAGACCGTCCTCGCGTCGGCATCGGAGTACAGGGCGTATCCGCAGTACCCCGCGTCACCGGACCCCTCCGCGAGGGTCGTGAAGACCGTACGCGCGGCAGGCAGCAGCAGGGCCGTCAGCATGTCGGTGGCGAGTCGCAGGGCGGGCGCGGGCGCGGAACGTCTCACCGTGAGCGTGTGCCGGGGCCGAGGTCTGCGCGGGTCCGCAGGAAGGCGAGGTACTTGGGGTCGTCCTCGTCGAAGATGCCGGGGCCGCCTCCCATGTAGGCGCGCATCAGTTCGTCCGCGGCCTGGTCGTGGTGGCCGAGCTCGAAGGCGGTCTGGCCCAGGCGCAGGTGAATGTACGGGTTGCCGAGTCCCTCGGGGCACTCGACGGCGTCGCGGAAGGACGCGTACGCCTCGGCGAAGCTCCGATGGCGCCAGCGCGCGTCGCCGATCGCCACATGGATCCAGGTCGAAGCGGCCCAGGCACGCGGACCACCCGGAAGCAGCCGTAGGGCCTGCGCTTAGCGCGGCTCGGCCTCGTCGAACTCTCCCATGCCGGTCAGGGCATCGCCTTCCTGGCACAGCTCCTTGATCTCGGCGAAGACGCCCTCGGGCAGTTGCACGGTCGTTCCTCTGCTGCGCGGGTCTGTACAGGTGAACAGAGTGGTCGGTTTCTTGAGTCGAGGCCGCGGGTGAGCACGGTGACGATGGTGTCGAGTACGGGCCCATGTCCTCGGGCGCGACGCGGAGTCGGTCGGCTCGCCGGCTCAGGGCGAGGATGCCGTTCATGGCGGCCCACAGGGCGTAGGCAGTGGCCCGGGGGTCCAGGTCCGGGTTGAAGGAGCCGTCGGCGATGCCGTCCCGCAGCGCTTCTCTGCCAAGTCCAGCGTGTTGAGCAAGGGCTGACCGGAACCTCTGATCTGGCGAGGGTGCTGCGGTGGCCACGGCTGACGGCGTTCTGGCCTTGCCGCGGTACAGCGGCTGACTGTCCAGGAGTACCTGTGACGCCCGAACTCAACTGCAAACCGTGGTCCTACCCGCACGGAACGCCACCCGCCCACTGGCCACCCTCGACCTCATGTGATCAAACCGGGCAGATCTCCTGAACGGCGCTGCCCTGCCTGTTTGACGGTCCTGATGACGGGTGCCGTCTCGACGTGCGTGACGGCCGGCAGCGCGGCCACCCGGGTGGTCAGGTACCGGTACAGCTCCCGCTGGTTCGCGCACACCACGCTCGCGTACAGGTTGGTCGGCCCGGTCGTGGCGGCGGCGAACGCGATCTCTGGATGCTCGGCCAGCGCTTGGCCGACCTCTGCCAGATGCGCGGGAGCGACCGAGAGCCAGAGCAGGGTTCGGCTGCCCATGTCGAACATGCGCCAGTCGACGTCGAGGTCCAGGTACAGCACTCCTCGTTCGCGCAGCTCCGTCATCCGGCGCCGGACCGTCGTCGCCGACCAGCCGGTCGCCGCAGCCAACTGCTCGAATCCGGCCCGGCCGTCGCCGGCGAGCGCGGCGAGTAGCTTGCGGTCACCGTCGTCGAGCCGCACCGGTCCCGGCCGGTTCGACACCGGGGGCGGGCGCAGCCGTTCGATCGCCTCCTCGTCCAGCAATCCGAGCTTGCCGATCAGGTTGTCCGGGCCCCCGTAGAAAGCGTGCAGCACCGAATGCGCGGTCACCCCCTCCACCCGGGGAGTCCGGGGGAGCTTGGCCAGCAGCAGCGCCTCGCTGTCGGCCTCGCACTCGGCGCGGACCACGCAGGTGATCTCGGTACCCCCGGAGCTGAGGCTCACCCAGGAGGTATCGGGGCGTCCGGCCAGCGCCTCGGCGACCGGGACCGAAGCGGTGGGTGCGCATCGCACCCGCAGGAACCACAGCATCCCGCCCAGCGCGGTCGGGTCGACCCCGCAGAGCACCCGCACCGCCCCGGTCGACCGCAGCCGGGCGTACCTGCGGGCGATGGTGCGATCCGACACGCCGAGAACCTCGGCGATGGTGCTGAACGGGGCCCGGCCGTCGATCTGTAGGGCGTGCACGAGTCGACGATCCAGCTCATCGGAGTCGGATTCCACCGAAGCGAAGCTAATCAACGTCGGATACCAACGCAACTGGGCCGGTTTCTGGCTCTGTCGGCCCGGCAGGTGGACCGTTGCTCCTGTCCTGACCGGCACAACCAGAGGAGAAACCATGGACACGGACGTGCTCATCGTCGGCGCGGGCCCGACCGGAATGACACTGGCCAACGAACTGCTGGTGGCGGGGGTGTCGACCGTGCTGGTCGACAAGCTGCCGCAGCGCAGCGAGTTGTCCAAGGCAGGTGGCATGCAGTCCCGCACGCTGGAGGCACTCGACCAGCGCGGGCTGCTGGAACCGGTGCTGGCAGCCGGAGACCATCCGGTCATCGACGGCCACTTCGCCGGCATACCGCTCCCGGCCCACCTCGCTCGGCACCGCCTGCCGTGGCGCTCCGTGCCGCAGGTGGCGATCGAGGGGTTCTTCGAAGAGCACCTCGCCGCGCGCGGGATCCACGTCCGGCGGGACCACGAATTGGTCGGCCTTGCCCAGGACGCGGACACGGTCACCGCGACCTTCGCCCACGGCGCCACCGTCCACGCCCGATATCTCGTCGCCGCCGACGGCGCTCACAGCACGGTGCGCTCGCTGTTGCGGGTCGGCTTCCCGGGGCGACCGGGCACGTTGACCGTGGTCGCCGCCGACGTGCGGTTGAGCGGCGTCGACCAGTCGGTGTCGCACACCTGGAGCGACGACGGGCACTGGGCGGCACTGTTCCCGCTCGGTACCGATCCGCAGGGCAGGCCGCTGCACAGGCTCGCCCTGGGCGGGCCGGGCCGGTCACTGCCCAGGGAGGTCCCGGTCACCGAGGAGGAGATCCGCGGCGGCCTGCGCAGGGTGTTCGAATCGCGCGTGCATCTGCTCGAACTGCGCTACGCCCGCCGTATCACCAACGCGGCCCGGCAGGTCGAGCAGTACCGGCACGGGCGGGTGTTCCTGGCGGGAGATGCCGCCCACATCCACCTTCCGCTCGGCGCGCAGGGCATGAACACCGGGATGCAGGACGCACTCAATCTCGGCTGGAAACTCGGCGCCGCGGTGCACGGCTGGGCACCGGAGAACCTGCTGGAGACGTATCACACGGAACGGTACCCGGTAGGAGCCGCCGTGCTGCGCAACGTCCAGGCGCAGAGCCTGCTGATGGACTGGGCAGGCACCCGCGACCCTGACGTGGAGGCCCTCAAGGCGATCTTCACGGACATGGTGCGGCTGCCGGAGGTCCAGGACTTTCTCGCCGACACGTTGTCCGGGACGGCGGTCCGCTACCCGATGCCGGACACCAAGACCCACCCGCTCGTCGGCCGGCCTTCGCCGGACATGGACATCCCCGGCTCGGTCCGGCTGCACGAACTGCTACGGTCCGGGCGCGGCGTCCTGCTCGACCCTGCCGACACGTTCGCCAAGGTCGCCGCCCTCTGGTCAGACCGAGTGGATCGCGTGGGTCAGGGCGCCGACACCGAGCCGATGCTCATTCGGCCGGACGGCTACGTGTGCTGGGCCAGCAACCCGGATGGCAGCACACATGACCTGGAACGGGCGCTCGGCTGCTGGTTCGGCGAACCCCGATGAACGCGGGCAGCCGGCCGTCGCGGTGACCGTTCAACGAGCTCGTGGCCGGGCCCGGCCGGGGAAGGAACCCTGTGTCTGAGCCAGGATGTCGGGGCCGATCGCCTCGCCGGTGCACAGTGATCATCGCATACCCCTATATCCCGTTCCGGTACTCTCCGAGGGCCTGCTCTCCGTACGGGGGGCCTGCGGCTGATGCTGAGAGGGCAGCGGGCGGAGCCCGGCCGTACGGTCTGCCAACTGTTGGTGTAGGAGTTGGTTCTCGGCGGTTGCTTGGTGCAGGGCGCCGACGAGGGCTTCGACGTCAGCCTTGAGCCGGGCGATCTCCTCCGCGTCGGCAGCCCGGAGTTCCTTGAGGCGGCGGACCTGTTTGCGCAGGCGCTGTTCGCTGTCGGGGGTGGCGCCGCGGGCGCGGACCTTGTCGTAGAAGTCTCGGCGAGGGCGGCGCCGATCTGCTCAAGCTCAACGCCTCCCGGGACGAGGGGAAGGTCGTCACCGGGCGCGGGCCGCTGCCCATTCACACCGACGGGCTGCTGGTCGGTGAGCGGGTCGACCTGATCATCCTGTACGCCGCCGAGTTCTCCGACGCCCCCGGCTCGGGCAAGACCTACGTCAGCGACCAGCTGACCGCCTGGGCGGAGATGCCCGAGCGGCTGCGCCGGGTTCTCGACGAGCACGAGATCGAGTACCTGGTCACCGAGCGCGGCTACTTCCCGACCGTCCCGGAGGACTGGTACACCATCCCGGCGACCCGGGACTACGGCCGGGTGAAGTCCCTGAACCTGGCCACGGCCTTCCCACCGGACGTCACTCCGCGCTCCTGGGAGGTCAGGGTCAAGGGGAGGGACCCCGAGGAGTCCGACCGGTTCTTCACCGAGCTGGACGCCTTCCTGCGCGCACCGCGCTACGCGCACACCCACCGCTGGCAGGTGGGAAACCTGATGATCACCGGCAACCAGCGGACCCTGCACGGCCGTACGGCCATCAGCCCGGGCGGCACCCGGGTGCTGTTCCGCGGCCGGCTGACCCTGCCGGACGCGGCCTGAGCGCCGTACACCCCGCCGCCCCGACCGTCCGAACCGCCCCGACCGTCCGAAACGACTCGCCCGCACCGGAGCCTGCCATGCACACGTCACTCGCCCCCCGTCGGCCCGTGCCCGCCCTCGACGTCCCGCTGGTCGGCGGCGGCCGCTGGGTCCTCGCCGACCAGCGTCCCGACCGCTTCAGCCTGGTGGTCTTCTACCGCGGGGTGCACTGCCCGAGTGGCCGGACGGGTCCGCCCTGCCGACGCTGCGGCAGGACCGCACCCCGGTCTTCTACTGCCGGACCGGGGTGCGCACGCTCCAGGTCCTGACCGTGGCGCGGGCGGCCGGGTTCACCGGCGCGGTACACCTGGAAGGGGGCGCCGTCGGATGGGCGAACGAGATCGATCCCCGGCTCCCGGTGTACTGAGCGCGCCGCTGCGGCACGGTCCGGGCGGACCGTGCCGCAGCGCGGCCGGCTCAGGTGGTGTAGTCGGCGTTGATCTTCACATAGCCCTCGGTGAGGTCGCAGCCGTAGACGGTGAACGCACCGTCGCCGATGCCGAGGTCCACCCGGATGACCACCTCGTCGCCGGTCAGATACCGTGCGGCCTGCTCCAGCAGCGCGTCGCTCGGCTCCTCCGGGTGCATGGGGAGGTCGTCGAACCAGATCCGTACCCGGGGCGGCTCGATGTCGGTCTCGTCCTCCAGCTTGCCGATGGCCATCGCGACCCGGCCCCAGTTGGGGTCGGCCCCGTGCACGGCCGTCTTCACCAGGGGCGAGTTGACCACGCTCTTGCCGACCCGCTTGGCCTGGGCGTCGTCGCGGGCCCCGGTGACCTGGACCTCGATGAGCTTGCCGGCGCCCTCGCCGTCGGAGGCGATGTCGCGGACGAGGTGCAGGGCGACGGTGTGCAGCGCCTGCTCGAACTCGGCGAGGTCGACGGGACCGGCCAGGCCGTTGGCGAAGATCGCGGCGGTGTCGCTGGTGGAGGTGTCGGTGTCGATGCTCAGGGCGTTGAACGTCCGGTCCATCACCCGGCGGAACAGGGCGTCGAGTTCGGCGGCCGGGATGTCCGCGTCGGTGAAGAAGAAAGTCAGCAGGGTGGCCATGTTCGGTTCGATCATGCCCACGCCCTTGGCGATACCGGCGAGCACGGCGTCACCGACCCGCACGCTGAGGTACTTGGGCCGGGTGTCCGTCGTCATGATGGCCGCGGCCGCCGCCGCGTAGTCCGCCTCCGGGAACGGCCAGGACAGCGCGTCGAGTCCGGCCCGGATGCTCTCCATGGGGTAGGGACGGCCGATCACTCCGGTGGAGCCGATGACCAGCTCCTCGGGGTCGATGCCGGCGATCTCGGCGACCCTGCGGCGCACCTCGGCCGCGTTGGCCGCGCCCGCGCTGCCGGTGGCGACGTTGGCGTTCCGGGAGAGCACGACCATGCCGCGGCTCTGCTGCCGGGGCGCCGCCTCGCGGCTGAGGACGACGCTCGGTCCCGCGAAGCGCGACCGGGTGAACACGGCGGCGGAGCGGGCGGGCACCTCGGAGACGACGGCCGCGAAGTCGTCCTCGACGTCCTTGAGCCCCATGTTCCTGGTCACGCTGCGAAAGCCCTTCGGGGCCGTCATCGGCATGGTTCGCATTCCTTCCCGAGCGGGTGACTGGGTGGGTGAATGAACATTCCGGTCACCGTACATTCAATCAACCTGTCCGGCAATGCATTCCCGGCAAACACCATGCGAAGCGCGGAGTTTGAGCGGTGAAGCGCGATCAGGTCGGTCTGCATAACTATCCAATTATCTCTGAGCTAGGAAGGAGGGTCCGTGTCGGCCATCGACATCGCGACAGCGACCATGACGTGCGAGGTACGTTCCGAGGGCGTCGCCCTGGTGGAGTTCTCGCAGTCGCACGAACAGAATCCGTTCAGCAGGGCGCGCATGCGCGAACTGACCCGGCTGATGCTCGACCTGGACGGCGACGAACGGGTCCGCTGCGTCGTCCTGTACGGCGGCGCGGCCCGCTCCTTCGGCGCCGGCGGCGGCTTCCACGAGGTCTCGGAGTTCTCCGGCGGCGACGAGGCCGACGCCTGGATCGACGACATAACCGACCTGTCCAGCACCATCGCCGGCATCACGAACCTGACCGAGACCCGCGACGAGGCGGACCCGCTCGCCGCGTTCCGGGCTCCGCGCCGCGAGGACCCGCTCGCCGCCGGCGAGGCCCAGATCGAGGCGCTGACCGAGGAGATCCGCCGGATCGACGCGGCCACCCCCGAGGGCACCGGCTACGCCACCCTGCTGTCCGGCGGCATCGACTCCGGCACGGTCACCTACCTCGCCGCCACGTCCGGGCTGTCCGTCACCCCGTACAGCGTGGCCACCCCCTGGGGCGACGAACTCGCCGACGCGGCCGAACTCTGCGCCGAACTCGGCATCGCGCTGGAGCCCGTCGAGCTGGCCGAGGGCCAGATCATCGCCTCCATACCGGAGGCCGTCCGCCGGCTCGGCGGCACCGAGCCCGAGGTCGTCGAAGTCGCCCTGACCGCCACGTCCGTGCAGCGGCTGCGCACATCGCCCCCGAGAAGGTGCTGCTCACCGGCTACGGCAGCGATCTGATCAACGCAGGCCTCTACCGCCCCTTCGACCACCGCGACGAGCTGATCGACCAGTGCCTCACGGCCGTCGACCGCACCCGGCGCAGCAACGAACTGTCCAACCGCATGCCGCTCGCCTACGGCACCACCACCCACCACCCTTTCTGGGCGCGGCCGGTGATGCGGACGGCCCTGGACACCGCGCCGGAGTGCAAGGTGCGCGAGGGCCGGGAGAAGCACCACCTGCGCACGGCCATGGGCACCCGGCTGCCCGAGCCGATCGCCTGGCGCAAGAAGATCGCCGTGCGCCACGGCGGCGGACTCCAGCAGGGCGTGATCCGCCGCCTGGAGCGGGACACGGGCACCGCCGACCGCGAGCGCCTCTACCGCGCCTGTTTCGCCGAACTCCTCGACCGGGCCGCCGAGGGCGCGCTGGAGCCCGCCGACCCCTGGTCCGTGCTGGACGGAGCGGTACGCCGCGTCCGCGGGACGCGCTGACCCCGGCCGCGGCGGGCCGCCGGCGACGGCACCGCGCAGGTGCCCCTCGCCGCGGCCGGCCGCGGGCTCACTTCGACGGGGCCGGCGGGCGGTCCGGGACGCCCTTCGGACGCGTACGCCGCGGTGACCGAGGCCGGCACCGCCGCCGTACGCGTCGAGCGGGCCCTCGCCGCCGAGTTCACCGATGCCGAGCGGGACGCTCTGACCGGGCTGCTCGCCCGCTGTGTCAGCGTCCTGGAGGAACAGCGCCCGGGAAGCTCCTGACGGCTTCCGGCGCCGGGTCCGCGACCCAGCCCGCCATCAGCACCAGCCGGGACTCGCGGTCGACGGCGAGGAAGCCGAAGGGGCGGTCGAACACCGCCCGGACGACCCTCGACTCGTAGCGGTACTGCGGCGGTGCGCTGCCGTACACCTCCGCGACCGCCGTCACCGCCGCCGCCCGGAACCCGAGCGCACCGAACCGGGCCAGCGCCGACTGGCGGGCCTGGCCGACGGCGAGCGGGACATCACTGATCCCGGGAAAGTGGCCGTGGGCCGGGTCCGACGCCGTCACCAGGCCGAAGAGCGGGGCCAGGGACAGGAGGTCGTGGTCGGCACGCACCTCGTACGCCACCGTCCGTACGTCGAGCGACACCGGCTCCGGCGCCAGTGCCGGCTGCTGTTCCACGTACAGGCCGGGGCCGACGTGGCCGTGCGGCAGCGTGCCGCCCGGGGTGAGCGGCAGCGCCCGCTCCACGATGCCCACCCCGGCGGTGAGCACCTGACCGGGAGTCATCCGCTCCTCGCCGAGCACCAGATGGACGTCGACGCCGTTGTCGCCCGGCACCGTCAGCGCCGTCACGAAGCCGTCCGGCGTGCCCGTCACACCCACCCGGTCCGGCCGTGGGCCGCGCCGCCGCAGACCGCGCAGCGTCCGGCCCTGCCAGGGGCCGGCGTCCGGCCGCAGCGGCTGCTCCTCGAAGGGCTGCCGCCAGGTCGTCCGCAGCGCGAGGGCACTGGCCAGCACCATCCGCGCGTCCCGGGTCAGCGTCACCGGCATGCGCTCGACCAGCCCGCCGGTCCGCTCGGCCGCCCAGGCGTCCAGCCGTTCCTGCGCGGTGACCAGGTCGTCGCCGAACACCCCGTACGACCCGGCCGGCAGCCCGGCCCGCCACTCCTCGCGCAGGGGCAGCCCCTGCCGCGTCCAGAGGCCGAGCGCCGCGTCCAGGCCGGGCACCGAGGCGAGCGCCGCCAGCAACTCCCGTGCCGCACCGGCCGCCTGATCCGCCGGCAGGCCGAGGGCCTCGCTCAGCTCCGCCCGCGCCGGGCCCGCCGCGCCGTCGGCCAGAAAGGCCAGCAGGGGCCAGACGCCCGGTGCCGAGAAGACCGTGCCCTCGGCGTCCGGCGTGCTCGCCGTCCACCGCCGGGTGAGCCCGTTCACGGCCTGTACGGCCTGCGCGCCCGCCCGACGCCCCGTCAAGGCTGCTGTCACCGTTCCCCCCGAATCATCACCGCCCTGGCCCAAGGAGCACCGTACCTCTGGGCCGGCCGGACCCCTTGCGGAGGTGTGAGCGCGCCGATATGGGGGAGAAAGTGCCTGGGTAAAGCCCTCCCCCGCGCCATGTCATCACATCGAGTGATTCTCTGGCCTTTGCTTGCGCGGCACAACCCACGGTTGCCACGCTGTTGCTGTCTGTACAACCTGATGGGAGCGGCCAGTGACTTTCGGTGAGCAGCCGGCGTACCTGCGTGTCGCGGGTGATCTCCGCAAGAAGATCGTCGACGGTTCACTGCCGCCCCACACCCGCCTGCCGTCCCAGGCCCGCATCCGCGAGGAGTACGGCGTCTCGGACACGGTCGCGCTGGAGGCCCGCAAGGTGCTGATGGCCGAGGGGCTGGTCGAGGGGCGCTCCGGCTCGGGGACGTATGTGCGCGAGCGGCCGGTGCCCCGGCGGGTGGCCCGCTCCGGCTACCGCCCGGCCTGCGGTGCCACCCCCTTCCGGCAGGAGCAGGCCGACGCCTCCGTGCGCGGCACCTGGGAGTCCAGCAGCGAGCAGACCCAGGCCGGGGCCGCCATCGCCGAGCGGCTCGCGATCCAGGCGGGGGACCGGGTCATGCGCACCAAGTACCTGTTCCGGGAGGGCGGCGAGCCGATGATGCTCTCCACCTCCTGGGAGCCCCTCGCCCTCACCGGCCGTACGCCGGTGATGCTGCCCGAGGAGGGGCCGCTCGGCGGCATGGGCGTGGCCGAGCGCATGCGGGCCATCGACGTCATCGTGGACAACGTCACCGAGGAGGTCGGCGCCCGCCCCGGCCTCGCCGAGGAACTGCATGTGCTCGGCGGCGTCCCCGGCCATGTCGTCCTCGTCATCCAGCGCACGTACTACGCCTCCGGCCGCCCGGTGGAGACCGCCGACGTGGTGATTCCGGCGGACCGGTACCGGGTGGCGTATCACCTGCCGGTGAAGTGACGCCCTGCGCGCCGCCGGACATCTGACGGAGGGTCGGGAATCGGAAGCCTGTCTGTGCGCCCCCTGGAGTGAGGTAGCGCACACCCTCGGTGCTCCGGGCGCCTGGATCTCCGGCCGAGCGTCCGCGTCCGGCCCGCGGCCCAGCGCCGCGATCCGGCCGTTTTCCCAGGTGGTCACGGGTCACTCGGATATGCCTCCGCCGCACGACGACGGCGCTCACTACGGCGCATTCGCACACGTGCGCCCCCGCCGTTCTGGCTGGTTGCGTACCTCTTTGTGAAAAGCCGTGTTCGCTGCGTAAAGGTTGGGCGTACGCTCGGGCATATGCGGATTGCGGTTTCCTTAGGCGTGGCTCGGCGGGGGCCCGGGACGGGGTGGGGGTCCCCCCAGGCGAGCGCAGTCGAGACTGGGGGAAGGTGGGGCGGTGCGGAAGGGAGCGTCGGGGGCGGTGGGAGCCATGAGTGAGGGGACGGTCTCCCTGCCCTGGATCGTGATACGGCAGGACGACAACGGCAATCGCTATCGCGTCGGCCGGTACGCGACACGGGCCGAGGCGCAGAAGATCGCCGACAGCCTCGACGACCGGGGGCACGACCAGCTCTACTGGGTCGAGTGCATCGGCCAGAACGGGGACGGCGCGCGCAACTGACCTACGGCGGCCTCCCGTAGGCTCCGCCTCATGACGTCCCGTACGCCCAGCACGCCGAAGACGCCCGGACCGGACCGGATCGTGGTGGTCGGAGCCGCCCTGCTCGGCGGCGGCCGGCTGCTCGCCGCGCGCCGCAGCGCGCCCGCCGATCTGGCCGGGCGCTGGGAGCTGCCCGGCGGCAAGGTCGAGCCGGGCGAGCGCCCCGAGGACGCCCTGGTGCGCGAGCTGCGCGAGGAACTCGGCGTCGACGCCGAGCCGGTTGAGCGGGTGCCGGGGGAGTGGCCGCTGCGGGAGCCGTACGTCCTGCGTGTGTGGACCGCGCGGCTGCGCCCCGGTTCGCCCGAGCCCCGGCCCCTTGAGGACCATGACGAGCTGCGCTGGCTGACCCCGGACGAGATCTGGGACGTGGCCTGGCTGGACCAGGACGTCCCTGCGGTCCAGGCGGTGGCTGCCCGATCGGGTGGCATGGCGTAGTCCCGTGAGGGGGCGCGGGACCTGGCCGGCACACGGCTGCGCCGCGGGTCGCGACCAGTCGAAACGGACCCGCGGCCGTATCACCCCGGCTCGCGGGCGGGCGGCTCCCCGCACGGAGTGCCTCGTACGCCGTTCGTGCCACTGTGCGCCCCGGCGCACGGTAATGCCTGCCGGATATCGGGTATGTGCCCATTAACCCCATGAAACCGGACATGGGTGAAGCTCGCTGGCCTGGGAAGTGATCGGCGTGATCGACACCGATGGTGACTGCGCCGAGTGGACTTTTCCCGCGGAACCGGGCGCGGTGCGCACCGCACGCGCGGCGGTCCGCGGTCAGTTGCACGGCTGGGACCTCGACTGCGTGGCCGATCTGGCGGCGCTGCTGGTCAGCGAGTTGGTCACCAACTCGCTGCGGCACGCCACCGGCCCCATCGGGGTACGGCTGGTGCGCCCCGCCCAGCTCGGCGCGACGCTGCGGGTGGAGGTCTCCGACCCGCTCCCGGACCCGCCGCGCGAACGCGTCGCCCACGCCGAGGACGAGAGCGGGCGCGGTCTGCAACTGGTCGCCGGCTCCTCGCGCCGCTGGGGCACCCGGCCCGGCACGAGCGGAAAGACCGTCTGGTTCGAACTGGTGGTACCGGAGTGACGAACCGGCGGGGTGAGGGTGACGCGGGAGCATCCGAGGGGGCACGGGGGTGTACATAGGGCGATGGCTCGTCCAACGTGCGCCCCGGGCGCGCCGTCGCCCCCCGGGTGCGTGATTCGACGGCGTGTTCCCTGGTTAGAAGAGTGGAAGTGTTGTCACGGACTGGTCCGAAAAACACCTGGACCATGCTGTGATCGTGAACACCGTGTCGTGCGGCGCCGTAGTGCTGGATACTGCGGGCAGCCGCCCCCGGTGACCGGTGCCGGGCGCGGTGAGCTGGAGGGGACGGTTCGCGTGAGCGAGATACCAGCGAAGGCCACGGAGTCCGAGGACCCGTCGGACGGCGCGAGGGACCAGGCGGACGACGTGCGCAACCCGGCCGCGGTGGCCGCCGCCCACAGTGGTGCGGCGTCCGGCGACGCCATGTGGCAGAGCAGTCCGCCCGGTTCCATCTACGACTACATCCGGGTCGCGTCCTTCTCCATCAGCCCCGGCGGCCTGGTCGACCAGTGGAGCCTGCGGGCCGAGCAGCTCTTCGGCGTCCCCGCCGCACGCGCCGTCGGCATGGACCCCATAGAGGCCTTCGTCGACCCCGATCTGCGCGAGCGCGGCCAGCGCAAGATGGCCGAGATCCTCGACGGGCGCGAGTGGACCGGAGTCGTACCCTTCCGGATGCCCGACGGACCCGACGGCGCGCGCGGTGAGGAGGGGCTGGCCGAGGTCTACGTCATGCCCACCCGGACCGCCGAGGGCGACAAGGCCGCCGTGTGCATCGTCGTCGACGTCCGCACACTGCGCAGCATCGAGACCGACCTCGCCGCCTCGCAGGCCATTTTCGGCCAATCCCCGTTCGGATTCCTGCTGATCGACAGTGATCTGAGGGTCCGTCGGGCCAACGAGAGATTCGCCTCCGTCTTCGGCGGCTCCCCGGACGACCACCGGGGCAAGGGCGTGCACGACTATCTGCAGCGCGGGGAGGCCGAGCGGGTCTCGGCCACCCTGCGCCGGGTGCTGGAGAGCGGACAGTCCATCACCGACATGCATGTCACGGGCTATGTCCCGGACTCGGCAGAGCGCCGGCACTGGTCGGTCAACCTCTACCGCGTGCACGGCGGCAGCGGCCGGCCCATCGGCATCGCCTGGCTCGGCACCGACATCACCGCGCGCCGGGCCGCCGCCCGCGAGGCCGCCGCCGCCCGGCGCAATCTCGCCCTGCTCAACGAGGCCGGGGCCCGCATAGGGAACTCCCTGGACCTGGAGACGACCGCGCGCGAACTCCTCGACGTCGTCGTGCCCGGCTTCTGCGACCTCGCCACCGTCGACCTCTACCAGGGGCTGCTGACCCGCGACGAGACCCCGCCCGGCCGGGCCGACGGCAGCGCCGAGCTGCGCCGCGTGGCCTTCGCCAGCGCCGTCTCCGGTGTGCCCTTCGGGGTCAGCGGCGAACCCGTCGAGGTCGGCGCGGTCCACCACTTCCCCTTCAACTCGCCCTGCGCGGACGCCCTGCGCACCGCCCGGCCGCAAGCCGTGCCGCCGGAGGACGGCGGCCTCGTGCAGTCCACGCTGGCCGTGCCGATGGTCGCCCACGACACCGTCGTAGGCCTCGCGCAGTTCGCCCGGACGAAGGGCAGCGAGCCGTTCGGCGACCGTGACCGGGATCTGGCGGTGGAGTTGGCGGCGCGCGCGGCCGTCTGCATCGACAACGCGCGGCTGTACCGCAGAGAGCACGAGCGGGCGCTGATCCTGCAACGGTCCCTGCTCCCGCCGGGCGACCCCGAGGCCTCCGGGCTGGACATCGCCTGCCGCTATCTGCCCGGCAACGCGGCGACCGAGGTGGGCGGCGACTGGTTCGACGTGATCGAACTGCCCGGTCACCGTACGGCGTTGGTGGTCGGCGACGTGATGGGGCGGGGACTGCGGGCGGCGGTCGCGATGGGTGAACTCCGCACCGCGGTACGGACATTGGCCCTGCTGGACCTCGAACCGGCCGAGGTGCTCTCGGCGCTGGACGAGATCGCCCGGGGGCTCGGTACGCCGGGCGGGGTGCAGGGAGCGACCCGTACGGCCCGCCAGCCCCGGGACGCCGACCTCTCCGAGGTCTACCTGGCGACCTGCGTGTACGCCGTGTACGACTCCGTCACCAGACGCTGTACGTTCGCCAATGCGGGCCATCTGCCGCCGGTGCTGGTCGAGCCCGGCGAGCCTGCGCTCATGCTGGACGTGCCGCCCGGCATGCCGCTCGGCGTGGGCGGCGAGCCGTTCGAGGAAGTCGAGGTGGAACTCCCGGAGGGAGCCCTGCTGGCTCTCTACACGGACGGCCTGGTCGAGTCCCGTGACCATCCGCTGGACGAGGGGCTGCAGGCGTTCGTCGGCGCGCTGACCGATCCCGCCCGGCAGCTGGAGGACGTCTGCGACCACGTCCTCAACACCCTCGACACCCATCACGGCGAGGACGACATCGCGCTGCTGATGGCGCGGGTGCAGGGGCTGCCGGCCGAGTCCGTCGGCGACTGGACGCTGCCGAGGGAGCCGCGCAGTGTGGGGCGGGCTCGGGAGTACGCCCGGGGGCAGCTGCTGAGCTGGGACCTGGAGGCGCTGGTCGACACCACGGAACTGCTGGTCAGCGAGCTGGTCACCAACGCGTTGCGGTACGGCGAGGGGGAGATCCGGCTACGGCTGCTGCTGGACCGGACTCTGGTGTGCGAGGTCTGGGACTCGGGCCTGGTCCAGCCTCGCCGACGACGCGCCCGGGACACGGACGAGGGCGGCCGGGGGTTGCAGCTGGTGGGGTTGCTCAGCGCGGCGTGGGGCTCGCGCCGGACGCCTCGCGGCAAGACGGTGTGGTTCGAACTGCCGTTGCCCGGGGGAGAGTCGCCCCTCACCGACCCGGCGGAGGCGTTGCTGAGCCTCTTCTGACCGACGCCGGCTGACACGGTGCCGGCTGACACGGTGCCGGCGGTCACGGTGTCGGCGGTCACGGGGGCTCGGGTGCGTGGTGGCGGGCTCTTGTCTCCGGGCCGCCGTAGGCTGCCGGGATGTCGGTGCCGGGGGGTTCCGGCAGGAGGATGCCGCCCAGGATCGCGCCCGCCAGGCCCGGGGCGGCGTGGGGGATGTCCGCGTACGGGGTGCCGTGGGTGCGGACGTTCTGTTCGGCTCGGTCCCGGGCTTCGCGGGACGCTGCGTCGGCACGGTCGGCGTCGTGCGCGGCCAGTTCGCGTATTGCTTCCGCCAGGCGCACCCGGGCCTCCGGGCCCACCGCGCCTCGGTGCACCGCTATGAACTCCTCCGCCCCGGACACGGAGTCGCGGGCCACCAGCACAGCCGCCGCGGACACCACGCCCTCGCGGCCGTTCTCCAGCCGCCGTACCGCCCGTGTGATCCGGTGCAGCGCGTCCAGCGGGTCGTACGGGCCCGTCGTCAGCTCCTCCCGTACGGCGGCCAGCACCGTGTCCGCGTGGGCCAGCCGGGCGTGCAGTTCGCCGGGGGGCAGTGGGGTGCCGGCCCCCCGTCGGGCCTTCGCCAGTTCCGCCTCCGCGCCCGTCAGCGTGGCCGGGAGCAGTTCGGCCGCCTGCCGTAGGTCCCTCGCGCGCCGTTCCACCCCGCCGATCAGCACCTCCGCCTGGGACACGGCGCCCTCGGCGGCGCGCAGGTGCCGGGCGGCGCGTCCGTCGTCGGCCGCGTCGGCGGCCTGGCGGGCCTCGTTGAGCCGGGCGGTGGCGAACACCAGCCGGTCCTTGGCCTGTTCGACGTACCCGGTGACCGGGCCGAGCGCCGAGGCTCCGTAGCGCTCGCGCAGCGCGGGCAGCGTGTCCTGCGCGATGATCGTCCGCCCGGTCAGCTCGCGGAAGCGACCCTCGGCGATCTCCAGGGCTCCGTTCAGCCCCGGCCCCGCCAGCCCCCGCAGCAGGTCCAGCTCCGCCGCCACCGAGTCCAGCCGCCGCCCCGCCTCCGCGCACCGGCCGATCACCCCCACCAGCGCCTGCCGTCGGGCCGCCGGATCCCTAGGTGTGCCCTGCTCGTAGCGCCGCCAGATCGCGCACGCGGCCGACAGCTCGGTCTCGGCGGCCCGCAGGGCGTGGGTGAAGACCTCGGTGTCCGTCCGTCCGAACCGCCGCTGGACGAAGGAGAGTTCCTCCCGGCTCGTGCGGACACAGTCGTCGGCCAGCACGAGCGCGGTGCGGGCCTGGCGTTCGAAGTCGGCCGGAGTGGGGGTCGGCGGGGCGGCGGAGACGATCCCCGGGGTCGTACGGGTGCGGGCCCGCCGGGTGCGGCGCAGCCAGCCGTAACCGGCCAGCGCCAGTGCCGCGACACCGGCGAGCAGGGGCAGCACGAGGTCGGCGGTGGACGTGCCGCCCTGCGGTGGCGCGGCGGCGCTCGCGACCGTCCCGGTGGGCGGCGCGGGAACCGGATCTTCGGCCACGACCGTCATCACCGGCAACACCAGCCACCCGACCCCGACCACGACACCCAGCACGGCATGCGCCACCCGCACCCGTATGTGCGCCTTGGCACGCCGGGGTCGGCCCCGGATCAGGGAGGACGTCACATTTCGGAGCGTATGGGCAGGTAGGCCCGGCCGCGAGCGGGACGGATACGGGCGGGGGACGAGGGAAGAGGGGGCAGAAAATGGACAGCGAGCCCGGCCGGCGCGAGCACGTTCCCACGGAGGGGGCCGACGGCGAGGCCCCCTGGAGGGGGCCGACCGCGCCTGACAGCGAGGACGCTGGGCAGACGTCTGCCGCATCCGACGGCGACGCCCCCGGGCATGGGCCGACCCCGCCCGACGTCGAGGACGCTCGGCAGACTCCCACCGAAGGAGCCGACGGCAAGACCCCCCGGCAGGCTCCGGCCCCCTCCGGCGGCGAGGCCCCCTCCGACGGCGAGACCCCCCGGCAGGCGCCGGCCCCCTCCGGCGACGAGGCTCCCTCCGATGGCGAGGCTTCCTCCGACGGCGAAGCCCCCCGGCAGGCGCCGGCCCCCTCCGGCGACGAGGCCCCCTCCGGCGGCGAGGCTCCCTCCGAGGGCGAGGCCCGCGGCGGGCGGGGGAGTGGGGGGAGGACGGTCCGGGGCCGTCTGCTTCGTTATGGTCTCGCCCTCCTCGCGCTCCTGCTCGTGCCCCTCCTCACCGCCGAGACCGCCCTTCGTGTCAACTACACCGGCACCCCCGAGCAGGGCACCACGACCCGTGGCCGGGACGCCGTCTGGCTGGGCCACGCCTGGGTGGACGGCCGGAAGAAGGACCAGGATGTGCGGGAGCTCGCCCAGCGGCTGAAGCGCACCGGCATCCGGGACCTCTACGTCCACTCCGGCCCGCTGGAGGACGACGGCACCCTGCCCGCCTCGGCGTATCCGAGGGCCCGTTGGCTGATATCGGCCGTGCACCGGGAGCTGCCCGGGGTCCGTGTGCAGGCGTGGCTCGGCGACAAGCTGGCCAGCGAGAGCCCCGACGGGATGCGGCTGGAGCGTGCCGCCACCCGCACCGCGATCCTCGCCTCCACCCGCCGCGTCCTCGCCACCGGTTACGACGGCGTCCACTTCGACCTGGAGCCGCTGCACTCCGGCGACCGCCACTATCTCGGTCTCCTGGACCAGCTGCGCACCCTCACCCGTGCCCGGCACGCCCTGCTGTCCGTCGCCGCGCACCAGATCGACCCGCTGCCCGCGTTCCACTCCTTCTGGGGCACGACCACCGGTCACCCCAAGTGGTGGTCGCAGGCCTACTTCGGGCAGGTGGCCCGCCGCGTGGACCAGATCGCCGTCATGTCGTACGACACCATGCAGCCGTTGCAGAGCCTGTACGGCGGCTATGTGGCCCAGCAGACGAGCCTCGCCCTGGAGGTCACCCCGAAGACCACCGACCTCCTCATGGGCCTGCCCTTCTACCACGAGAACCGTTTCGGCCACTGGGCCCACGCGGAGACCGTCCCGGCCGCCGTCCGCGGTGTCCGGCTGGGCCTGTCCCGGACCGACGCCCACCGGGCGCGCTTCGGTGTCGCGCTGTACGTGGACTTCGCGGCGACGGAGGCCGACTGGCGCGCCTACCAGGAAAACTGGGTTCGCTGAGCCGTTCCCCTGCGGAAGACTCGGGCCGGTGACCGAGACACGACAGCCCAGGACCGTCGCCGACCTCACCCCCCTCGCCCGGGCCGCCCTCGGCCGGCACCGCACGCTCAGCGCCGTCACCCGGCTGCGCGGCGGCAGCAAGAAGGGCGTCTACCGGCTCCGCCTCGACGACGGCGGCAGCGCGATCGCCTACCTCTGGACACCCGACGAGGACTACTGGAGCCACTCCGGTGCCGCGCCCGCGGCCGACCCGCGCGACCCGTTCTCGCACGCGAGCGGCCTCGGCCTGTTCACCGCCGCCCACGACCGTCTCGCCGCCGCCGGCGTCCGCACCCCGCGCCTGCTCCACGTGGACCCCGAGGCCCGCGCGGCCGTGGTCGAGGACCTGACCGGCGGCAGCCTGGAGGAGGCGCTGCGCCGGGACCCGGACGCGGCCGCCCCGGCGCTCGACGCGCTCGCCGAGTCCCTGCGCGCGCTGCGCGGCTGCCGCTCCGCCGCCCACGGCAAGGTCGCCGTGACCGCCGCCGGCGGCAGCGCGTACGGCGACTCCTGCGCCCGGCTCGTCGCCGACCGCGCCCTGTCCGACATCGCCGAGACCGCCGTACGCGATCCGCGCGTGGCCGCCGCCCAGGAGCGGCTGGAGGATGCCGTGCGCTCCCTCGCCGCCGAGGCGCGGCCGCGTGCCGAGCACGTCCTCGTGCACGGTGAACTCGGGCCGGACCACGTCCTGCTGGACGCCGACGGCCGGCCCGCCCTGATCGACATCGAAGGGCTGATGTACTTCGACGCCGAGTGGGAGCACGCCTTCCTGCGGATGCGCTTCGGGCCGCACTACGCCGCCCTGCGCGCCGACGGCCTGGACGAGGACCGGCTGCGGCTGTACCGGCTGGCGCTGCACCTGAACCTCGTCGCCGGGCCGCTCCGGCTACTTCAAGGGGACTTTCCCTTTGCCGAATCCATGCGCGAAATTGCGGAGCACAATCTGGCGCAGGCGCTGGACCTGGTGAAACTCTGACCGCCATGCACATGGTCTTGGTGGTGGCCGCCACCGTCCTCTTCGGCCTCCTCGCCGCCGCGGGCGTCGCGAGCCTCACGACCGGCTGGGTCGCGCCCTGGGGCCGCGCGCGGGTCCTGCGCCCGAAGCTGTGGGGCTACGGCTGCCTCCTCGGGGCCGCCGGCTGGGCGGTGTTCATCTATCTGGGCCCGCTCGCCGGCGGTCACAACCTCCTGGCCTGGCTCGGCTGGCTCGGCATCATGGCCGCGCTGCGCCTGCGGGTGCTGTCCGAGCGCCCCGGCCGCGACAGCGCCGCTACGACGACGACCTCCTCCTGATCTTCGAGCCCAGCCACACCAGCGGGTCGTACTTGCGGTCGACCGCCCGCTCCTTCAGGGGGATCAGGGCGTTGTCGGTGATGTGGATGTCCTCCGGGCACACCTCCGTGCAGCACTTGGTGATGTTGCAGTAGCCGAGGCCGTGCTCGTCCTGGGCCGTGCTCTTGCGGTCCAGGCCGGTCTCGGCGGCCGCGTCCAGCGGGTGCATGTCGAGTTCGGCGACGCGCATCAGATAGCGCGGGCCGGCGAACGCGGCCTTGTTCTCCTCGTGGTCGCGCACCACATGGCAGGTGCCCTGGCACAGGAAGCACTCGATGCACTTGCGGAACTCCTGCGCGCGGTCCACGTCCTCCTGCATCATCCGGTACTCGCCGGGGCCGAGGCCGGCCGGCGGCACGAAGGCGGGGATCTCGCGCGCCTTCTGGTAGTTGAAGCCGACGTCCGTCACCAGATCGCGGATCACCGGGAACGCGCGCAGGGGGGTCACCGTGATCGTCTCGTCGCGGGTGAACACCGACATGCGCGTCATGCACATCAGGCGCGGCCGGCCGTTGATCTCCGCCGAGCACGAACCGCACTTGCCCGCCTTGCAGTTCCAGCGCACGGCCAGGTCGGGGGCCTGGGTGGCCTGGAGGCGGTGGATGATGTCCAGCACCACCTCGCCGTCGTTGACCTCGACCGCGAAGTCCTCCAGGCCGCCGCCCCCGGCGTCGCCCCGCCACACCTTGAAGCGGGCCTCGTAGCTGCTCACTCGTACAGCTCCTCTTCGGCGAGGTACTTGACCAGCTCCTCCTTCTCGAAGAGGGCGAGCAGGTCCGGGCGGATGGGATCGGTGGTCTCGCGGGTCAGCCGGATCTGGCCCCGGGCGGGGTCCGTCGCCGCCAGGCCGCCGGAGGGGTCGGCGAGCGCGCACAGCAGGTTCACATTGCGCCAGGAGCGCTCCATCGTCGGACAGTCCTCGCGGGTGTGCCCGCCGCGCGACTCGGTGCGCTCCAGCGCCGCCCGGGCCACACACTCGCTGACCAGCAGCATGTTCCTCAGGTCCAGGGCGAGATGCCAGCCCGGGTTGAACTGGCGGTGCCCCTCCACACCGGCCCGGCGGGCGCGCACCCGCAGCTCCGCGAGCTTCTCCAGGGCCTGCTCCATCTCGCCCTCGCGGCGGATGATGCCGACCAGGTCGTTCATGGTCTGCTGGAGTTCCTGGTGCAGGGTGTACGGGTTCTCCGGCGGGCCCGCCTCGCCCTCCGCCTCCGCGGAGAAGGGGCGCAGGGCTTCCGCGGACGCCGCGTCGACCTGGGCGTCGTCGACCGGCGGCCGCGGGTGCGCCTGGGCGTACTCGGCCGCGTGCCAGCCCGCCCGGCGCCCGAAGACCAGCAGGTCGGAGAGGGAGTTGCCGCCGAGCCGGTTGGAGCCGTGCATGCCGCCGGCCACCTCACCGGCCGCGAACAGCCCCGGCACGCCGCGCGCCGCCGCCGTGTCCGAGTCGACCGCGATGCCGCCCATCACGTAGTGGCAGGTCGGGCCGACCTCCATCGCCTCGGCCGTGATGTCGACGTCCGCCAGCTCCTTGAACTGGTGGTACATGGACGGCAGCCGGCGCCGGATCACCTCGGCCGGCATCCGCGTGGACACGTCCAGGAAGACCCCGCCGTGCGGCGAGCCGCGGCCCGCCTTCACCTCGGCGTTGATCGCGCGGGCCACCTCGTCGCGGGGGAGCAGCTCCGGTGGGCGGCGGTTGTGGTCCGGGTCCTCGTACCAGCGGTCACCCTCCTCCTCCGACTCGGCGTACTTCTCCTTGAAGACGTCCGGGATGTAGTCGAACATGAACCGCTTGCCGTCGGAGTTCCGGAGCACCCCGCCGTCACCGCGCACCGACTCGGTGACGAGGATGCCCTTCACCGACGGCGGCCAGACCATGCCGGTCGGGTGGAACTGCACGAACTCCATGTTCAGCAGGGGCGCGCCCGCGAGCAGCGCCAGCGCGTGCCCGTCGCCCGTGTACTCCCACGAGTTCGACGTCACCTTGAAGGACTTGCCGATGCCGCCGGTCGCGACCACGACCGCGGGGGCCTCCAGGACGAAGAAGCGGCCGGTCTCCCGGTCGTAGGCGAAAACACCTGAAACGCGATCCCCGTCCTTGAGAATCCTCGTGACCGTGCACTCCTGGAAGACCTTCAGCCGGGACTCGTAGTCCCCGGTCTCCTTGAAGTCCTCCTGCTGCAGGGCGACGATCTTCTGCTGGAGCGTGCGGATCAGCTCCAGGCCCGTACGGTCGCCGACGTGGGCGAGGCGCGGGTACTCGTGGCCGCCGAAGTTGCGCTGCGAGATCCGGCCGTCCTTCGTACGGTCGAACAGCGCGCCCCAGGTCTCCAGCTCCCAGACCCGGTCCGGGGCCTCCTGCGCGTGCAGCTCGGCCATCCGCCACTGGTTGAGGAACTTGCCGCCGCGCATGGTGTCGCGGAAGTGGACCTGCCAGTTGTCGTGCTCGTTGACGTTGGCCATCGCCGCCGCGATGCCGCCCTCGGCCATCACCGTGTGCGCCTTGCCGAACAGCGACTTGCAGATCACCGCCGTACGGGCGCCCCGCTCGCGCGCCTCGATCGCGGCCCGCAGCCCGGCGCCGCCGGCACCGACCACGACGACGTCCCACTCCTGCCGGTCCACCACGGACATCAGTTCAGTCCCTCACTGGAAGCTCTAGAAGAAGCGCGGGTCGGCGAAGACCCCGGACGCGACGAGATAGACGTAGAAGTCGGCGAGCCACACGCTGAACAGCGACGCCCACGCCAGTTGCATGTGCCGGCCGTTGAGCCGGCCGACGTAACTCCATGCCCGGTAGCGCACCGGGTGCTTGGAGAAGTGCTTGAGCTTGCCGCCGACGATGTGCCGGCACGAGTGGCAGGAGATCGTGTACGCCCAGATCAGCACGATGTTGACCAGGAAGACCAGGGTGCCGAGGCCCATGTGGCCCCAGCGGTAGTGGGTGTCCCGGAAGGCCAGCACGGTGTCGTAGGTGAGCACGCCGGCGACCAGCACGGCGGCGTAGAAGAAGTACCGGTGGACGTTCTGCAGGATCAGCGGGAAGCGGGTCTCGCCGGTGTACTTCTTGTGCGGCTCGGCGACGGCGCAGGCGGGCGGGGACGCCCAGAAGCTGCGGTAGTACGCCTTGCGGTAGTAGTAGCAGGTCAGCCGGAAGCCGAGCGGGAAGATCAGGATGATGATGGCGGGGGACAGACCCCACCAGCTCCCGAAGACGTCGGCGTTCGGACCCGCGTGCATGGTCCGGCAGTTCTGTGCCAGACAGGGCGAGTAGAACGGCGAGACGTACGGCGCCGCGTAGTAGTCCGCGTTCGCGAAGCCCCGCCAGGCGGAGTACACGACGAAGGCGAGCAGGCCGGCCGCGGTGGCGGCGGGCGCCAGCCACCAGCGGTCGGTCCGCAGATGCGGCGCGTCGATCGCGGCGCGCGCAGCCGTCCGTACGCCGCCGCTGTTCTGTTGGGGGTCGGTACCAGTGGCCAAGGCGGGGCTCCGCTTCTATGGCTCTTTTACGGCTCTTCCGTGGCTCTTGCTGCGGCTCAGGGGGTCAGGGCGCGTGCCGGTCGCGGGCGCCCAGGCCTTCGTCGTCCGTGTCCGTCCACAGGCTGAAGTCGTAGGGCTTGTCGGAGATGGTGACGAGGTCGGGCCGGCGCGGCTCGGTCCGGGTGTCGGTGTCGGCCGCCTCCCGGAGCAGCCGGAGGCTCTCGCGCAGATGGTCGGCGTCCACGCGGACCCGGCGCATCTCCAGGCCGCCGCTGCCGAGCTGGTGCTCCAGGCGCCCCAGCGACCGGTCGAGTTCGTCGAGAGAGCGCTGGACCGAGGTGATGTCGTCGTGCACGGACATGACGTGTCCTCACTTCCACGGGTCCGGCGTGCCGGGGCGGCACCGTTCATGCGCCTTGGAGTGTTGCGCGTCACACCTGCCGATGTGAAGGCATGTGCAGCGATTGGCGGAGGCGTACGGATGCATCTTCCGGTCGTATTGCGCCGAACGGGTGAGGTTACCGCCCGTCGTCGCCGTGTCGCCCGCTGTGGCCGGATCCTTTCCTCTTCAGTGGGCCGCATTAGATCTGATCAGCTCCAAATACCGCCAAAGGTGATCATATCGCTCGCGGCTTCCCGGAGGTAGCAGAGATGTCCCACGACGGAGTCGGGCCGCGCGCCGTCATGCGATCGGTCGCCTTTCTGGCCGCGGGCGCGCTCGCGGTGCCGTTCCTCGCCGGGTGCGGCTCCGACGAGGAAGAGGTCGCGAAGCCCCTCGCCGGGCAGGACATCGCTCCGGTCGCCCGGGACCGGATCGCCGACGGCGGCACGCTGAAGTGGGCCGTCGACGCCGTCCCCGAGACCCTGAACACCTTCCAGGCCGACGCCGACGCCGGCACCAACCGGATCGCCCAGGCCGTGCTGCCCTCCATGTTCCGGCTCGACGCCACCGGCCGGCCGGTGCCCGACCCGGCCTACCTGGAGTCGGCCAAGGTCATCGAGACCGAGCCGCGCCAGGTCGTGCTGTACAAGCTGAACCAGCAGGCCGTGTGGAGCGACGGCCGGGAGATCGGCGCCGCCGACTTCGTCGCCCAGTGGCGCGCCCTGTCCGGCAAGGACAGCGCCTACTGGACCGCCCGCAACGCCGGCTACGACCGCATCGACAGGATCGAGCGCGGCGCCAGCGACCTCCAGGTCCGGGTCACCTTCTCCCGCCCCTACGCCGACTGGAAGTCGCTGTTCTCGCCGCTGTACCCGAAGGACGTCACGGGCACCCCGGACGCCTTCAACGACGGCGCCCGGCGCAAGCTGAAGGTCACCGCCGGACCCTTCACGGTGGACAAGGTCGACACCGCCCAGAAGGACGTCGTCCTCACCCGCAACCCGCGCTGGTGGGGCCGGCCCGCCAAGCTGTCCCAGATCGAGCTGCACGCCGTACCCCGCGACAAGCGGGCCGCCGCGCTCGCCGACGGCAGCGTGGACCTCGCCGACATCGACCCCGCCGAGGCCCGGCGGATCGGGCTCGCCGCGCACGGCGGTGCGAACCCGCTGCGGGGCTCCGGCAAGACCTCCGTGAAGAAGCTGCGCTCCTGGGCGCTGGCGCACGGCTTGGACTCGGACGAGGCCGAGTCGGATCAGACGGAGCTGCGCAAGGCCATCGCCGGCTACCTGGACGAGCAGCAGGCGCTGCGCGGCTTCGAGGTCCGCAAGTCGCTGGAGCCCGCCTACACCCAGCTGGCCCTCAACGGCTCCGAGGGCCCGCTGGCCGACGAGCGGGTCCGCCGGGCCGTCGCCCGCGCCCTGGACCGCACGGCGCTGGCCAAGCTGGTGCTCACCCCGCTGGGCCTGCCCGCGATCCCGGTCGGCAGCCATCTCGCCCTGTCCGGGCAGCCCGACTACGCCGACGGCAGCGGCGCGATCGGCGTGATGGACACCAAGGAGGCGGCAGCGCTGCTCGCCGACGCCGGCTGGGTGTCCGGGGGGCCGGTCAAGGAGCCGAAGAAGGGCGACAAGGCGGCCGGTCCCGAGAGCGACAAGGGCGACAAGAAAGACAAGGGTGACAAGGAGAAGCCGTCCGACGGGGGCAGGGACGGGCAGTACATCGTCGGCGAGGACGACAAGGGCGATGACAGCAAGGGTGGCGACCGGGGCGACGGCGCCGACCGGCATCTCGCGCAGGAGGGCAGGCACGGGGGCGCGGCCGGGGCGTACGCCCCCCAGGGCACGGCCGCCCCGGGCGCCGCGCCGGCCGCACCGCTCGCCAAGGACGGCAAGGCGCTCACGCTGCGCTTCGTGCTCCCCTCCGGGCCCGGCTCCGAGACGCTGAACACCGTCGCCGAGCGGATCTCCGCGATGCTGGAGCAGGTCGGCATCCGGACGACGATCAGCAAGGTCCCGGACGACAGTTACTTCAAGGACCACATCGCCTCCGGCGACTACGACCTCGCGCTGTACTCGTGGCCCTCGTCGGCCTTCCCGGCGACGGACGCCCGGCCGGTCTACGCCAAACCGGCGCCGGCCGCCGACGGGTCGGTGAACGTCGAGCAGAACTACACGCGGGTCGGCACGGACCAGGTGGACCAGCTCTTCGACCAGGCCGCGGCGACCCTGGACGAGGGCGAGGAGCGGGACCTGATCAGGAAGGCGGACGCCCGGATCTGGGCAGCCGCCGGATCGATTCCGCTGTATCAGCGGCCGCAGCTGGTGGGGGCGCGGCGGGATCTCGTCAACGCCGGGGCGTTCGGTTTCCAGACGCCGGTCTTCGAGGACATGGGCTATCTGAAGAAGGGCGCGAAAGGTGCCCCGAGTCCCATCAGTCCCACGAAATGACCTCCATGGAGATCATCACAGAGCCCTGAGGAAGCCGACTTCCTCAGGGCCCCGTACGATGGGGTAAGGCCGTGGCGTGTCAAGCCCGGCAGGGCCCGCGTAACGCAGACGTACGCGCAGGCTTTCCTCACACTCCGGGAGTACGGCAACTTATGGCCACGCGCCACGACATCCGCAACGTCGCCATCGTCGCCCACGTCGACCATGGCAAGACCACCATCGTCGACGGCATGCTGAAGCAGGCCGGCGCGTTCGCCGCCCACCAGCTCGACCAGGTCGACGACCGGGTGATGGACTCGAACGACCTGGAGCGTGAGAAGGGCATCACGATCCTCGCCAAGAACACGGCGGTGAAGTACCACCCCAAGGACGGCGGGGAACCGATCACCATCAACATCATCGACACCCCCGGCCACGCCGACTTCGGTGGCGAGGTCGAGCGCGGTCTGTCGATGGTCGACGGCGTCGTGCTGCTGGTGGACGCCTCCGAGGGCCCGCTGCCGCAGACCCGTTTCGTGCTGCGCAAGGCTCTCCAGCAGCGCCTGCCCGTCATCCTGTGCATCAACAAGACGGACCGCCCGGACTCCCGGATCGACGAGGTCGTCAACGAGACCTACGACCTCTTCCTCGACCTGGACGCCGACGAGGAGCAGATCGAGTTCCCGATCGTCTACGCCTGCGGCCGTGACGGCATCGCCTCGCTGACCAAGCCGGACGACGGCACGGTCCCGGCCGACAGCGACAGCCTGGAGCCGTTCTTCTCCACGATCCTGGAGCACATCCCGGCCCCGACGTACGACGAGGACGCGCCGCTCCAGGCCCACGTCACCAACCTCGACGCCGACAACTTCCTCGGCCGTATCGCGCTGCTCCGCGTGGAGCAGGGCGAGCTGCGCAAGGGCCAGACGGTCGCCTGGATCAAGCGCGACGGCTCCATCAGCAACGTGCGCATCTCCGAGCTGATGATGACCGAGGCGCTCACCCGCAAGCCCGCCGAGAAGGCCGGCCCGGGTGACATCTGCGCGGTCGCCGGTATCCCCGACATCATGATCGGTGAGACGCTCGCGGACACCGAGAACCCCGTCCCGCTGCCGCTGATCACGGTGGACGAGCCGGCGATCTCCATGGTCATCGGTACGAACACCTCGCCGCTGGTCGGCCGTGGCGGCACCGGCAAGGGCGCCGACGCGAAGGCGGCCGTGAAGGACCGCAAGGTCACCGCCCGCCAGGTGAAGGACCGCCTGGACCGCGAGCTGATCGGTAACGTCTCGCTGCGCGTGCTGGAGACCGACCGCCCGGACGCCTGGGAGGTGCAGGGCCGTGGTGAGCTGGCGCTCGCGATTCTCGTCGAGACCATGCGCCGGGAGGGCTACGAGCTGACCGTCGGCAAGCCGCAGGTCGTCACCAAGGACGTCGACGGCAAGGTCTACGAGCCGGTCGAGCGCATGACGATCGACGTGCCCGAGGAGCACATGGGTGCGGTCACGCAGCTCATGGGTGTCCGCAAGGGCCGTATGGACAACATGTCCAACCACGGCTCGGGCTGGGTCCGCATGGAGTTCGTGGTTCCGTCCCGCGGTCTGATCGGTTTCCGGACCGAGTTCCTGACCCAGACCCGCGGCACGGGCATCGGCCACTCGATCCACGAGGGCCACGAGCCGTGGTTCGGCACCCTGCAGACCCGTAACAACGGCTCGCTGGTCGCCGACCGCGCCGGTGCCGTCACCGCGTTCGCGATGACGAACCTCCAGGAGCGCGGTGTGCTCTTCGTGGAGCCGGGCACCGAGGTGTACGAGGGCATGATCGTCGGCGAGAACTCCCGCTCCGACGACATGGACGTCAACATCACCAAGGAGAAGAAGCTCACCAACATGCGGTCCTCGACGGCCGACGTGGCCGAGTCGATCGTGCCGCCGCGCAAGCTGTCGCTGGAGCAGTCGCTGGAGTTCTGCCGTGACGACGAGTGCGTCGAGGTGACCCCGGAGGCCGTTCGCATCCGCAAGGTGAACCTGGACCAGCGTGAGCGGGCCCGCGCCGCGAGCCGCGCCAAGCACGGCTGAGCCAAGCCGAGTTGAGCCCGGGCACCCCCCAGGAAGGGGGGTGCCCGGGCTTTTTGCAACCCGGTTTCGGGGGTAGTTTGCGGTCAGCGCTCGGGTCATTGGGTGAACACGTGGAGTCACATTCCTACTGGTGAAGTGGGCGATCCGTGACAAATCCTGGCAAGATCGAGGGGCGGTCACCTGGCCGGCTCGTCTGGCTGCGCTTCAGACGCGACCGCACGGGTGTGATCTCGGCCTACGTCGTGGGCTTCTTCTTCCTGATTGGCCTGCTCGCCCCCCTGATCTCCACGCTCTACGGCAAGAACCCGTACACGGTGTACGCGGACGAACGCCCGGAACTCTTCGACAGCGCCGGTGTGCCGGTGAAGCCCAACGGCGGTATCAGCGGGGAGTTCTGGTTCGGCCTCGAACCCGGCAACGGCTACGACGTCTTCACCAAGCTGATCTACGGCATCCGCACCTCGCTGATGATCTCGGTCGCGGTCACCCTCGCCGTCGTCGTCACCGGCATCCTGCTCGGGGTCGCGGCCGGCTATCTCGGCGGCAGGACCGACTACTTCATCGGCCGGGTCATCGACTTCCTGCTCGCCTTCCCGGCCCAGCTGTTCTTCATCGCCAGCATGCCGGTCGTCGTCTCCCTGTTCGTCAGCCCCCGTGACGAGACCCCCACCTACGTCCGGGTGCTCGCCCTGATCCTGGTCCAGTGGTTCCTGGGCTGGATGGGCCTCGGCCGCATTCTGCGCGGCACCTCACTCGCCCTGCGGGAGCGGGAGTTCATCGAGGCGGCCAAGGTCAGCGGCGCCTCGCCGTGGCGGATCATCAGCAAGGAGATCCTGCCGAACCTCGTGACCCCGCTGCTGGTGCAGGGGACGTATCTGCTGCCCAACTTCGTGACCGCCGAGGCGGCTCTGTCCTATCTCGGCGTGGGCATCGTCGAACCCACGCCGGACTGGGGGCAGATGTTCGCCAAGGCGTCCACCCAGCTGGTGATGGAGAACGACATCACCTACATGTTCTTCCCCGGCGTCTCGATGATCATCTTCGTCGTCGCGTTCAACCTCCTCGGGGACTCGGTCAGGGACGCCTTCGATCCCAAGACCGCGCGCTGACCTGGCACGTGCACGTACTGGTGACACACAGAAGGGTGGGATCCTCGTGATGATCAGGGGCGGACGCCACACATACGGCGCACTCTCCGTGCTCGCGGCCGGAGCTCTCGTGCTCACCGGTTGCAGCAAGGGCGGCAGCGACGGCGGCACGAACGACAAGAAGGCCCAGCAGGACGCCAAGAGCCAGCAGGCGCCCATCAAGTTCGGGAACGCCGCCGACTCCACCGGACCCGCGGCCCCCGTGCCCGGCGCCAGGTCCGGCGGCACGATGGAGGTGCTGGAGCGCGACAGCTACGCCCATCTCGACCCGGCCCAGATCTACGTGCAGGCCCAGATGGTGGTCGCGCAGCTGATCCACAGAGGCCTGACCGGATACAAGACGACCAGTGACGACGGGCACCGGCACGAGGTGGTCGGCGACCTCGCCACCGACTCCGGCACCACCACCGACGGCGGCAGGACCTGGAAGTACACGCTCAAGGACGGCATCAAGTTCGCCGACGGCACCCCGATCACCTCGGCGGACGTCCGCCAGAGCGTCGAGCGCCTCTTCGCGCCCTTCATCACCCAGGGCCCGAGCTACCTCCAGCAGTGGCTCGCCGACACCTCGGGCACCGACTACCGCAAGCTGCTTCCGGACGGCCCGTACAAGGGCCGGCACCTGCCGGACAGTGTCCTGTCGACGCCCGACGCGAAGACGGTCGTCTTCCACTTCAAGAAGCCCCACCCGGATCTGCCGTACACCCTGGCCATGGCGGGCTACTCGGTCGTCTCCGCCAAGGGCGACACCCGGGAGAGGTACGACAAGAACCCGGTCACGACCGGCCCGTACAAGATCCAGTCCTTCCAGTCCGGCAAATCGATGGTGCTGGTCAGGAACCCGAACTGGGACCCGAAGACGGACCCGATCCGGCACCAGTACGTGGACCGGTTCACCATCACGTTCAACCAGCAGTTCGAGACCTCCACCAAGGCGCTGCTCGCGGACAGCGGGGCCGACCGGACCGGCCTCAGCTTCAGCAACCAGGTCGACGCGGGCAACCTCTCCCACGTCCTCGGCGACCCGCAGCTCAAATCCCGTACGGTCTCCGGCTACCAGGGCTTCGTCGGCCTGATGCACATCAACACGAGCAAGCCCGAGATGAAGGACATCCGGGTCCGCGAGGCCATCGCCTACGCCCTGCCGGTCTCGCCCTTCGTGCGGGCCTACGGCGGCAGCGACGCCATGGAGGTCGCGGGCGGCCTGATCTCCCCGACCGTCCCCGGCTACGACCCCGCCTTCGACCCGTACGGCAAGAAG
This sequence comes from Streptomyces camelliae, assembly GCF_027625935.1. Lineage (NCBI taxonomy): Bacteria > Bacillati > Actinomycetota > Actinomycetes > Kitasatosporales > Streptomycetaceae > Streptomyces > Streptomyces camelliae. The sequence continues at coordinate 3,370,494 of NZ_CP115300.1, read as the reverse complement.
AAGAACCCCGGCGGCGACCCGGCCAAGGCCAGGAAGCTGCTCCAGCAGGCCGGCAAACTCCACCTGAAGCTGACGTTCGGCTACATGAACACCCCCGAGGGCCAGCAGTACTCCACCGCCATGGCAGCGGGCCTGCAGAAGGCCGGCTTCGATGTCCAGCGCCAGGAGATCCCGTCCGAGACCTACTTCGACCAGGTCTCCAAGCTGAACAACCCCTACGACATCTTCCACACCGCGTGGTCCGCCGACTGGCCCTCCGCCTTGACGGTGCTCCCGCCGCTGGAGGACGGCCGCCAGATCGCCGACGGAGCGTCGAACTACACGCAGCTCAACGACCCGCACGTGAACAGCGAGATCGACCGGATCAGCCTGATCACGGACCCGGCCAAGTCCGCGGCCGAATGGGAGAAACTCGACAAGTACCTGCTCACCAAGGTGGTCAACGAGGTCCCGACCGCCTACTACAAGCAGGTCCAGATCGCCGGCTCCCAGGTCGGCGGCCTCGTCTACGACGACGTCATCGGCGGCATCGACCCGCGCCGTCTGTTCATCAAGTAAACCGGCCGCCGACGTCGGAGAGCTGCCCTGCCATGCTGCGCTTCCTCGTGCGCCGGATCATCGGTGCCGTCGTCATCCTGTTCCTGCTGAGCATCGTCACGTTCCTGCTGTTCTTCGGGGTGCCCCGGGACCCGGCCCTGCTGATGTGCGGCAAGACCTGCAACCCGGACAGCATCGCGAACATCCACCATGTGCTCGGCCTCGACAAGCCCCTCACCGAGCAGTACGGGATCTTCCTGCACAACCTCGCCCTGGGCAGCAGCCAGTTCGCCCAGGGCCCCTGCCCCGCCCCCTGCTTCGGGTACTCGTACCACACCAACGAGCAGGTCTGGAGCACGCTGATGGACCGGCTGCCCACCACCGTCTCGCTCACCCTGGGCGCGGCCGTGTGCTTCCTGGCCGTCGGCCTCGGCACCGGGCTGCTCGCCGCCTGGCGGCGCGGCACGCTGATCGACAAGACGGCCACCGCGGGCGCCATGGTCGTCAGCTCGCTGCAGATCTACTTCCTCGGCCCGCTGGCTCTCGCGGTCCTCGTCTACCAGACCCACTGGTTCGACAAGCCCGCCTACAACGAGTTCACCCATGACCCCGTCAGCTGGTTCAACGGCCTGATCATCCCCTGGGTGGTGCTGTCCACGATCTTCGCCGCGCAGTACACCCGTATGGCCCGGTCCTCGATGATCGAACAGCTCCAGGAGGAACACGTCCGCACCGCCCGCGCCAAGGGCATGTCCCGGCGTTACGTCTTCTTCCGCTACGCCTGGCGCGGCTCGCTGATCCCGATCGTCACCATCTTCGGCATCGACCTCGGCTCGCTGTTCGGCGGCGCCATCATCACCGAGTACACCTTCGGCCTGCCCGGCCTCGGCAACCTCGCCGTCCAGGCCGTCTTCTTCAGCGACCTGCCGCTGCTGCTCGGCGTGATGCTCTTCTCCGCCACCATGATCCTGCTGTTCAACATCATCGTCGACACCACGTACGCCTTCATCGACCCGCGCGTGCGGCTGTCCTGAGGAGAGACCCCGATGAGCATCCCTCTCCTGTCCGTGCGGGACCTGCACGTCAGCTTCCGGACCGAGGACGGCGTCGTACGGGCCGTGGACGGGCTCTCCTTCGACCTGGAGCGGGGCAGGACGCTCGGCATCGTGGGGGAGTCCGGCTCGGGCAAGTCCGTGACCAACCTGACCATCCTCGGCCTGCACAACCCCATGTTCACCACGATCGAGGGCGAGATCCTGCTGGACGGACGGGAGCTGACCACCGCCCGCGAGGCCGAGCTGGAGAAGCTGCGCGGCAACAAGGTCGCCATGATCTTCCAGGACCCGCTCACCGCGCTCTCCCCGTACTACACCGTCGGCCGGCAGATCGCCGAGCCGTACATGAAGCACACCGGTGCCTCGAAGAAGGCGGCGTGGGACCGGGCCGTGGAGATGCTCGGCAAGGTCGGCATCCCGAACCCCAGGGAGCGGGCGAAGGACTATCCGCACCAGTTCTCCGGCGGAATGCGCCAGCGCGCGATGATCGCCATGGCGCTGGTCTGCGACCCCGACCTGCTCATCGCCGACGAGCCGACGACCGCCCTCGACGTGACCGTGCAGGCGCAGATTCTCGATCTGCTCAAGGACCTGCAACAGGAGTTCGGATCCGGCATCATCTTCATCACCCACGACCTGGGGGTGATCGCCGACATGGCCGACGACATCATGGTGATGTACGCGGGCGGCGCGGTGGAGCGGGGCACCACCGGCGAGGTGCTGCGCGCGCCCCAGCACCCGTACACCTGGGGCCTGCTGCACTCGATGCCGCGCCTGGACTCCGACCTCGGCGCCCGGCTGTCCCCGATCCCCGGCACGCCGCCCTCGCTGCTCACCCCGCCGTCCGGCTGCCGCTTCCACCCCCGCTGCACGTTCCAGGACCGGGTGGCGGCCGCCGGCCGCTGCGTACGCGAGCGTCCGCTCCTCGCCCCCGACCGGGCGTCGGCCTGTCACTTGAGTGGTGAGCAGAAGCGGACCATCTTCATCGAGGAGATCAAGCCCCGACTGGGCTAGGTCATAGGAGGTCACCGGCATGACAGAGGAACAGGTCCTTCCGGCCCCGCGCGAGGAGAACACCGGCGCGGACCGGGAGCCGCTGCTTCAGGTCTCGGCACTGACCAAGCATTTCCCGGTCAAGGGCGGTTTCCCGATCCGCCGGACCGTCGGCCAGGTCCAGGCCGTGGACGGCATCGACCTGACCGTGCACGCGGGCGAGAGCTTCGGGCTGGTCGGCGAGTCGGGCTGCGGCAAGTCGACCACGGGCCGGCTGATCACGCGGTTGCTGGAGCCGACGTCCGGCTCGATCACGTACCGGGGCCGGGACATCAGCCACGCGACGCGCAGGGAATTGGCGCCGATCCGCTCCGAGATCCAGATGATCTTCCAGGACCCGTACTCGTCGCTGAACCCGCGGCAGACGGTCGGCAAGATCGTCTCGGGCCCGATGGAGATCAACGGGATCGAACCGGAGGGTGGCCGGGAGAAGCGGGTCCGTGAGCTGCTGGAGATCGTCGGCCTGAATCCGGAGCATTTCAACCGCTTCCCGCACGAGTTCTCCGGCGGCCAGCGGCAACGCATCGGCGTGGCGAGGGCGTTGGCGCTGGAGCCGAAGCTGATCGTGGCGGACGAGCCGGTCTCGGCCCTGGACGTGTCGATCCAGGCGCAGGTCGTGAACCTGCTCCAGCAGGTGCAGAACGAGTTGGGCATCGCGTTCGTCTTCATCGCGCACGACCTGGCGATCGTCCGGCACTTCTCGCAGCGCGTCGCCGTCATGTACCTGGGCAAGATCATCGAGGTCGGCGACCGCCAGTCCATCTACGCCCGCCCGCGCCACCCCTACACCCACGCCCTGCTGTCCGCCGTACCCGAGGTGAACCTCACGGAGGAGGAGGGCACCGCGCGTGAGCGCATCCGGCTGGCCGGTGACGTCCCGTCCCCGATCAACCCGCCGTCCGGCTGCCGCTTCCGCACCCGCTGCTGGAAGGCACAGGACAAGTGCGCGACCGAGGAACCCCCGCTGGTCCGGCTCTCCGGAAACCACGAGGGCCATCTGACGGCCTGCCACTTCCCGGAGGACCCGACCGTCGAACGCGAGGAGGACATCGTCCTGGACCCGGCGCTGGCGGCGTTGGAGGAGGATGCCGACTGACCAGGGCGCGTATCGAGTCGTGATCAATCTGTGGGTTCCGCCTTCTCGGGCGGGGCCTGGACTGGTACATCGTCTTGCATGACGAGGGTCCAACTGACTGCTGACGACGGCGCTTTGATGTCGTCTCGCCGAGGTTCACCGTGCTGACGAACGGCCCTGAGGCGCTATGCAGTTGATGTGAGATATGCGCGAGGCGGCGGGCGGTGACGCCGCGGGGCGGGCACACTGTGAGGCATTGCGGATGCAGGCTGCCGCGATGTTCGTCGAGGACGTCACGCCTTCGGAGATCGCCAAGCGCCTGCGGGTGACGGTGCGGTCGGTATACCGGTGGAGGGCTGACTTCGAGCGCGGCGGGACGGCGGCGCCGGCAAGCCGGGGCCCGCTGGGCAGCGGTGCGAGCTCAGTACGAAGTCGCAGGTCAAGCCTGAACCCGGTCGAGGGCGTGTGGTCCCACGTCAAACGCAGCCTGGCCAACTGGCCGCGCTCACCGTCGATGCGCTGGAGACGCTGAACCGCAACCGACTCAAGCGCCTTCAGTACCGGCCCGTCGTCCTCGACGGCTTCGTCGCGGAGACCGGCCTGACCTTCCACCTGCTACCGCCATGACGTCGCGAAACGCCGTCGTCGGAAACTCGCCCGCCGCGATCGTCCGTCGCGCAGGCAATCCCCTTGCGCTGCCGACCCTGTCCAGCGATGCTCGAATGCCGTGAGCGGCTTCCAGATCAGCACCCTGACGGCCACCGAGGAGCGGCTCTGGCACGCTTTTCCCACCGGCGCCCTGGTCGACCTGCGCTCCCGACCCGACGACGGCCCCGGCCAAGCGACGTCGTGGCCGCGCACCCGCGACATTCGCGCCGAGGTGATCGCGGCGCTGCTGACTGGCAGCGGGCCCGATGCGAACGGCGGCGCGGGGGTCAAACTGGCCGGCGCTCGTGTCGTCGGGCGACTCACGCTCGCCCACACGCAAGTCCCCTACGCACTCGACTTCGAGCACTGCTGCTTCGACGACGGCCTGGACCTCGCCGAAGCCGAGACGCGCAGCGTGCGCCTGCGCGGCTGCTACCTCACCGTATTGGAAGCCAACCGCGCCGAGATCCGCGGCGAATTCCAGATGGAGGGCTGCCGCCTCGGCCGGCTCAGCCTCTACGCGGCACGCGTCTTCGAGATCGAAATCAGCGGGACCACGATCACCGCGCCCCCGCCCGAACCACCGGACCCTGACGCCGACTGGACGCCGCCGCGCACCGCCATCAACGGCGACCTGCTCGTCGTCGACACCGCGATGTACTGCCACGACGTCGTCCTCGACGGACAGTTCCGGCTCCCCGGCGCGCGCATCGGCGGATACCTGCATCTGGACGGCGCCCGGATCACCCACGAGGAGCCCAACCGCCCACCCACGCCTGCCCTGCTGGCGCAGGGGCTGCGCGTCGACACCGGCATGTTCGCCCGCCGTGGCAACACCCGAGCGAAGAACCGGTTCACCGTCACCGGCGGCGTCGACCTCAGCGACGCCACGATCAAGGGCGGACTCATGCTGCCCGACGCCGACCTGGTGGACGACCACGGCCAAACGGCGCTGCGCGCAGACCACATCTCGGTCGAGGGCGGGGTCAACCTTTCGGGCGTCACGACTTCGGGCGCGGTCCGGCTCAACTCGGCCCGTGTCATCGGGCCGCTGACACTGAGCGGTGCGCGACTGGGCACGCTCGACGCCTCCGGCGCGCGCGTCGAAGGGGCGATGTTCTGCAATGAGGGATTCACCGCGCACAGCTTGGACTTGCGGCGGGCACGGACTACGACGTTCGAGGACGACGCCGCGTCCTGGCCCGACAAGCTGCGCCTGGACGGCTTCGTCTATGACGAACTGATGCCGTTGCCGACGGCCGGGAGGCGACTGCCGTGGCTGGCTCGTGACGCGTATCAGCCTCAGCCTTACGAGCAGCTGGCCGCGCGCTACCGCGCGGTGGGGCGTGACGGCGAGTCGCGGCGGGTGCTGCTGGCCCAGCAGCGGCGGCGACGTGAGGCAGCGGGCGTGCCGGCGAAAGCATGGGGCCTTCTCCAGGACGCAACGGTCGGGTACGGGTATCGGCCGTGGTTGGCCGGGCTGTGGTTGTTGGGCCTGCTCGCCGCCGGATCGGTCTACTTCGCCTCCCACCACCCCGCACCGCTGGGCACGGGCGGCCCGCATTTCAACCCGGTCGCCTACACGCTCGACCTGTTGGTGCCGGTAGTGAGCCTCGGTCAATCGGGCGCGTGGAATCCGAGCGGGTCCAGTCAGGTGCTGACCTATGCGCTCATCATCAGTGGCTGGACACTAGCCACGACGCTGGTCGCCGGGGTCACACGAATACTGGTGCGGCCCTGAGACAACAGGTCTCTCTCCGGCTGGACAAGCTCTCGGCACCGTCACCAAGTGATGTGCCATAAGTAATCTCGATGTGCCCACTTCAGCCACAACCCAAGGGCTCAGCTGCACCGTTCGGATGTCTGCGCGTCGGCCGTGGTCGAGCCCTGGAAGCTCCGTGGACGGCGGGACCTTCGCCACCCGACGGGCGCCGACGGCGGGGAGACGCGGGTCACATTCGTCCGTGTCACAGGGTGTCGGGCCACCTCGTCTCAGGAGGTGTAGCCACTGACGACCACAGAGGAGCACACCATGGACGCGCGACTGAACTACTTCGCCAGCCCGACTGCCGGCAAGGCCCTGAAGTACTTCATGTCGGCGGGCAAGGCGCTCAAGGACTCGCCGCTGCAGGCCGCGACGCAGGAGCTGGTGGCGCTGCGCGTGAGCCAGATCAACGGCTGCGCCGCCTGCATCGACATGCACACCAAGGAGGCCGCCGCTGCCGGCGAGACCTCGGTGCGGCTGAACCTGGTCGCGGCGTGGCGGGAGGCCACGGTCTTCACCGAGGCCGAGCGTGCCGCGCTGGAACTGGCGGAGGAAGGGACCCGGGTCGCGGATGCGGCCAGGGGCGTCAGTGACGAGGTGTGGGCGTACGCCGCCAAGCACTACGACGAGGAACAGCTCACCGCCCTGGTGGTCCTGGTCTCCTTCATGAATGCGGTGAACCGGCTGAACATCATCACCCAGCAGCCGGCCGGTAACTACGAGCCCGGACAATTCCACTGAATGGCATCAGCGACTGGCTCGGGGTCCGGCTGCGGGCTCCGGGCCCGGGCTCGGCGGCGTTAGCGTGACCACCGGTGGTCCGGGTGATCACAGAAGATGTCTGCGCTGGCGAGTGCGGTCGGGTGGGAAGGTGTACGGGGAGGGGTTTCGTCGTGAACAAGGTTGAGGAGTTCGAGGAGCTGCGCCCGCTGCTGTTTTCGATCGCCTACCGGATTCTGGGCAGCGTGGGTGAGGCCGAGGACGCGGTGCAGGAGACGTGGCTGCGCTTCGACGGCTCGGCGACCCAGGTCGCGTCGGTCAAGGCGTTTCTGTCGGCCACGGTGACGCGGATCTCGATCGACGTGCTGCGCTCTGCGCGGGTGAGGCGGGAGGAGTACGTGGGCCCGTGGTTCCCCGAGCCGCTGCTCAGTGATCCATATCAGGATCCGGCGCGTTCGGCGGAGCTGGCCGACTCGGTGTCGATGGCGGCGCTGCTGCTCCTGGAGCGGCTCAGCCCGCTGGAGCGGTCGGTGTTCGTCCTGCGTGAGGTGTTCGGCTTCGGGTTCGACGAGGTCGCCGCGGCGGTGGGGCGGTCGGAGGCGGCGTGCCGACAGCTGCTGGTACGGGCACGGCGGCACATGCAGGCCGGGCGGCCACGTTTCGAAGCGGACCGTCAGGAGCGGCAGGAGCTGGCGACGCGGTTCTTCGACGCGCTGAAAGATGGTGACGTGGGCGGGCTGCGGAATCTGCTGGCCGCCGACGTCCAGCTGGTTGGGGACGGCGGCGGCAAGGCCCCGCAGCTCGCCAAGGCCGTCAGCGGCACCGAGAACGTGGCCCGGCTGCTCGCCTCCGTCTTCCCCCTGATGGCTCGGATCGACGTCACGTTCGAGGCGCACGAGATCAACGGGCAGCCCGGCGCGATCTTTCGCGACCGGGACGGCAAGGTGGTCCACATCCTGGCTATCGAGGTGCTCGACGGGCAGATCCAGACCATTCGCTCAGTGATCAATCCCGACAAGCTCGGCCACCTCGGGCCGGTCGCCGACGCCTGGGCCATTGACCGCGAAGTGAAGGAGGCCCGCAGGCAGATGAAGTGACCTCGGGACCGGCGTGGGCCGACTCGTTCATCAGCAGCTCATGGCGGCGGCCACGGGGCGGCCGATTCGCCTATCCGGCGAGGTTGAGGTTGTGCAGGCGGGCGATGCCGCGCGTCGCGTGGTGGACGCCGTCACCGTGGAGCCTGCAGTCGCGCAAGATCTTCCAGGTCTTCATGCGGGCGAAGACGTGCTCGACGCGGGCCCGGACTTGTTTGTGGCTCTTGTTGTGCGCCTGCTTCCAGCCGGGGAGTTCCTCGCCCGTGCTACAGCGGTGGGGGATGACCAGTCCCGTTCCGCGGTAGCCGCCGTCGGCGATCGTCACGGTCTTGCGGACGGCGCCCTTCGCGCCGGACTCAGCCCGGGCCCGGCAGTCGTTACGGTTGCCCGGCAGTGGGCGGCCGACCACGACCACCAGTCGGCTGTCGGCGTCGATGACTACCTGATGGTTCGTCGAATACCGATAGTTCTTCGACTGCTCGGCCACGGAGTGATCGCGCGTCGGCACGAGGGTGCCGTCCACGATCAGCACGGCATCCTTGCGGAAGCGATGCCACGGTGAGAGCGCGAGTTTCGGTCCGAGGTGGCCGATGACCCGGTCCGCGGCGGACTTCGACACCCCGAACAGCGGTGCCAGTTGCCGCAGCGTCAGGTTGGTCCGCCAGTACGCGATCACCAGCAGCACCCGGTCCTGAAGCGGAAGCCTCCAGGGCCGACCACGGCCCGGCGCCCCGGCGCCCTCGCGGCGCAACTGATTCACCAACTTGCCGAAGATGCGCGGACTCAGCCCGGTGAACGGGGCTATCCAAGACGGCTCCGACGCCGTGATCACACCAGCCACGGCCCGAGACCATCCCACATCAAGATCGCTTACGCGACAGCCCTTAGGCGGGCCGGGCCACGGTGATGATCTCGGGACTGGCGGGGGTGACTGGCCCCCGCCCCCAATCGCCGTACTGCGCTACGACCGTCAGCCCGGCCTCGGTCAGAAAGCCCTCCAGGGGCTCCCGGTCCAGGAACCGCAGCACGCTGGGGCACACCTGCGGGGCCGCCCAGCGGTCGCCGTCGTAGGTCTCCGTGAACCGCACCCGCCCCCCGCAGAGCCCGTCGCCCTGGACCTCGTGCCACACCCGCACCGATGTCCCGTCCTCGGCGGTGATCTCGTGCACCCGGTCCGGGGTCCACCGCTCCCAGGCGCGGGCGGCCGGGTTGCGGGTCTCGAACACGAACCGCCCGCCGTCGCCGAGGGCCGCCCGAACCCCGCGCAGACAGTGCCGGATCTCCTCGTCCCCGACCAGCTCCTGGAAGGCGTGGCCGGTCATGACGGCGAGGTCGAACTCCCCGTGCCACAACCGGGTGCGCATGTCCCCGAGCACCCACTCGACGTCCGGCCGGGCCCGCCGCGCCTGTACGAGCATGGCGGGGGCCGGATCGAGCCCCGTCAGCCGGCCCCGGTGCCCCTCGGCCCGTGCCCGCCGCAGCACCTGCCCGGTGCCGCACCCGATGTCCAGCACCGAGCGGGCCTCCCGCACCAGACCGAGGTAGAAGTCGTCACCCCGTCCCCAGGGATTGAGGCGGTCGTAGAGCGCGGCGAGCGTGAGATCGGTAAACACATGATCTACCACCGCGGCAGTCTGACACACGGTGTTGAACGGTGCGTCAGTTTCCGGTGGAGTTCTTGAGACTCTCTCAACTCCTGGCCGAGCCGTCGAACTTCAAAGACTCGATGAACGGAGTGAAGGCGGTGGGGGGGAAGGTGAGGGTGCCGAGGGTTGGGGCTTTGGAGTCTCGGATGGCTATGTGGGGGTCGAGGGTGGCGACTTCGACGCAGGTGTTGCCGTCGCCTCCGCCGGAGAAGGACGACTTCTTCCAGCTTTCGAGGCGTGCAACCTCGACGCAGGCGTCGCCCTCGTCACCACCGGAGTAGGAGGACTTTCGCCAGGTGTTGGGGGTCAGCATGCTCACAGCTCCTTCGACAGTCGGTGGATGAAGTCCCGCGAACGGTCCGGGGCGAGTGACGCTGCCTCCACCCTACGGAATCGGGTCCGATATCGGTTGAGCTGGGCTTCGGTATCGATGTAGACCGGCCCGCCGGGACCGTCACGGACGACGGTGTCCAGCTCGGGGACTGGGCCGCCCGCGTACACCATCGCACTTCCTGCCCCGCCGAAGCCGTCCAGGTCGAAGGGGATGATGCGTACGGTGACGTGTTCGGCCTCGGAGATTTCCAGGATCCGGGTGAGCTGGGCCCGTGCCGTGGATCTGTCGCCGACTCTGATGCGCAGTGCCCCCTCGTGGATCACCGCCTCGTACGGGACCGGGTCTGGGCGCTCGATGATGACCCTGCGCCTCATCCGGTGATCTACCCGCTGCTCGACATCGCTCTGCGGAAACTCCGGATTCACGTACGAGAAGAGGCGCCGGGCGTAATCCGCGGTCTGAAGGAGACCGGGGACATGAAGGAACTCCACGTCCCAGCGGAAGCGGGCGTGGTGTTCCAACTCGGGCAGATCCATGAACCGCGCGGGCAGCTGCTCCCGGTACTCCTCCCACCAGCCACGGGTCCGATCGGTCGCCATGGCCGCGAGAGCGTCGATCAACGCCTCGTCCGTACAGGCGTAGTGGGCGGCCAGGCGTCGTACGCGTTCGGCGCTCACGCCGGCGACACCGGACTCGATCTGACTCATCTGGACAGAGTCGGCTCCGAGCAACTCCGCCGCTTCGCGCGCCTTCATGCCCGTCGCCTCGCGCAGTCTGCGCAGTTCGGTGCCCAGTCGCACCCTGCGGGCCGTGAGATGCCTCTTCGGCGGCAACCCTTATCCCCTGTCTCAACTCACCTGTGGGTGTAGCTCGTTCGTGGCCCAGAATACGGCAACGGCTTGCGTCTTCCTAAGTTTAGGAAATACCGTCGGTGACGTACCGCACACGCAGCGGAAGTGCACCGCGTATGCGGCGTTGCCACCCTGCGCCCAAAAACCCCTTCACCTCACCGGAGTTGATGACGCATGCCCGAAACCTGGGACTACACCCTCTACATCCCCAACGACCTGAGAGCGGTCACCGTCGCCCGCCGCACCCTGCGCCTGATCCTGACCCTGCACGACCTGACCGGACTCCTGGACACCGCCGAACTCCTCGCCACAGAGCTGGTGTCGAACGCCGTACGGCACACCAAGGGGCCCGCCGCACTCAGGGTCCGCCGCTCCCCGGAAGGCATGGTGTGGATCGGCGCCTGGGACACCGACCCGGTACCGCCCGACCCGCCGCGTGCGCTGTGTGGCGGGGCTGGAGGAGGGACGGGGGCTGGGGCTGGTCATGGCGTGCGCGGAGTACTGGGGGTGGCAGCCTGCGGCACGGTTCGGCAACAAGGGCAAGTTCGTGTGGTGCGAACTTGTGGCCGCCTAGCTCGTTGATCACGACGTCGTACGAAAGGAGAGGTGCAGTTCGTCGACTCATGCCTGGCCGACCCCCAGGCGAAGCAGATGTGGAGGGAGCTCATGACCGCGATCCAGTACTTCTGGCGCCACCCGCTCGCCGAGCAAGTACGCGAGGAAGGGCGAGAACAGGGCCGGGAACAGGGCCGGGAACAGGGCCGGGAACAGGGGCGCGCCGAAGCCAAGGCCGAGATGATCCTCCGCATCCTGGAATGGCGCGGCATCACGGTCCCCGACTCTGTCCGCGAGCGCGTCAGCGCCTGCACGGACCTCGATCAGCTTGAGACCTGGGCGAAGCGAGCCGTACACGCCACGGACGCGGCGGAGCTGTTCGCAGAGGAGTGAGCGAGTGGACCGGTGCACGGCGAAGGCCCGCGCCTTGGGGGGAGGCGCGGGCCTTCGTTTCCGGGAACCGGACGTTCAGGGGCTCGGGTCAATGGGCCGGTGACATCCGTTCCGCGAGGGGACGGCCGACGGAATAGGGGGGCGTCAGGCCGCCGCCTCCGGGTCCTTGGACAGGGCGTCCGACGAGGTACGGGGCGCCGGGATCGTCTCCTGGGTCTCCGGGTAGTGGCAGGCCGTCAGGTGGCCCGGCTTGTTGCCCTCGGCCTGGACCAGCGGCGGCGCCTCGGTCGCGCACTTCTCCGTCGCCTTCCAGCAGCGGGTGCGGAAGCGGCAGCCGGAGGGCGGGTTGATGGGCGAGGGGACGTCACCGGCGAGGCGGATGCGCTCGCGCGGCTCCGCGTCCACCGTGGCCTCGGGCACCGCGGAGAGCAGGGCCCGGGTGTAGGGGTGGCGCGGGTTGCCGTACAGGTCCTCGCGGTCGGCGATCTCGACGATCTTGCCGAGGTACATGACGGCGACGCGCTGCGAGAAGTGGCGGACGATGGCGAGGTCGTGGGCGATGAAGACGAAGGCGATGCCCAGCTCGTTCTGGACCTTCTGGAGCAGGTTCACGACCTGCGCCTGGATCGACACGTCCAGCGCGGAGACCGGCTCGTCCGCCACGATCAGCTTCGGCTCCAGGGCGAGCGCGCGGGCCACGCCGATGCGCTGGCGCTGGCCGCCGGAGAACTCGTGCGGGAAGCGGTTGAAATGCTCCGGGTTGAGGCCGACGATCTCCAGCAGCTCACGGACGCGCTTCTCGCGGCCGCCGGCCGGGTTGATGCCGTTGATCTCCATCGGGCCGGAGATGATCTTGCCGACGGTGTGCCGCGGGTTCAGGGACGCGTACGGGTCCTGGAAGATCATCTGGATCTCGGACCGGATCGGGGCGAGGCCCTTGCGGTCGGCGTGGGTGATGTCCTGGCCGCGGTACTTGACGGTGCCGGCCGTGGGCTCCAGCAGGCGGGTGATCAGCCGGCCGGTGGTCGACTTGCCGCAGCCGGACTCGCCGACCAGGCCGAGGCTCTCGCCCTCGGACACCTGGAAGTCGAGCCCGTCGACGGCCTGGACGTGACCGACCGTACGGCGGATCGGGAAGCCGCCCTTGATCGGGAAGTGCTTGGTCAGCCCGGAGACGTCCAGGAGGGGAGTGGTGCTGCTCATGGTGGTGAAAATCCCGTCTCTTTACGTCAGTGGGCCTGGGCGGCCGTGTCGGCGAAGAACTCGCGGCGCTGCTCGTCCGTCAGATGGCAGGCCTTGCCGCGACCGTCCACGATCTCCAGCGGCGGGCGCTCCTTGGCGCACTTGCCGTCCGCGACCTGGTCGGCGAAGGCACAGCGCGGGTGGAAGCGGCAGCCGGACGGCGGGTTCAGCAGGGAGGGCGGCGAACCCGGGATCGGGTTCAGCGGCACGTCCACCGGGCCCTCCAGGCTCGGCATGGAGCCCAGCAGACCCCAGGTGTACGGGTGCTGCGGGGTGCGCAGCACCTCCTCCTTCGGGCCGCGCTCGACGCACCGGCCGCCGTACATCACCAGCACGTCGTCGGCGATGTCCGCGATCACACCCAGGTCGTGGGTGATGAAGATGATCGAGGTGCCGAACTCCTTCTGGAGGTCCTTGAGCAGGTCCATGATCTGCGCCTGGACCGTCACGTCGAGCGCGGTGGTCGGCTCGTCGGCGATCAGCAGCTTCGGGTCGCAGACCAGCGCCATCGCGATCATCGCGCGCTGGCGCATACCGCCGGAGAACTCGTGCGGGTAGTTGTCGACCCGCTGGTCCGGCTGCGGGATGCCGACGCGCTTCAGCATCTCGATCGCCCGCGCCCGGGCCTCCTTCTTGGAGGCACCGGTGTGCTTGCGGTACACCTCGCCGATCTGCGTGCCGATGGTGTGGTACGGCGACAGCGAGGCCAGGGCGTCCTGGAAGATCATCGCCATCTTGTTGCCGCGGAGCTTCTCCAGCGTCTTCTCGGAGGCGCCGTTCAGCTCCTCGCCGTCCAGCTCGATGGAGCCCTCGACCGTGGTGCTGTCGGGGTTGTGCAGGCCCAGGATGGTCAGGTTGGTGACCGACTTGCCGGACCCCGACTCGCCCACGATGCCCAGCGTCTTGCCGCGTTCGAGGTCGAAGGACAGGCCGTCGACGGCCTTGACGACGCCGTCCTCGGTCGAGAAGTGCACCTTCAGATCCTTGACGGACAGGAAGGGCTGCGAATCGGTGCTCGTCACGGGGACGCTCCAGAGGGGGGTGATGCGGGGTAGCTGGTAGGGGCAGGCGGGGTCAGGCGAGCCGGATCCGCGGGTCGATCATGGCGTACACGGCGTCGACGACGATGTTGGCGACGATCACGAACGCGGCGGTGACGATCATGACGCCGAGCAGCATGGGCAGGTCGTTGGTCTGCACCGACTTCACCGCCAGCATGCCCAGGCCCTGGAGGCTGAAGGTCTTCTCGGTGATCATCGCGCCGCCGAGCAGCACGCCCATGTCGATACCGAAGATGGTGACGATCGGGCCCATCGCGCCGCGCCAGGCGAAGCGGAAGAAGACGTTGCGCCGGGACAGGCCCTTGGCGCGGGCCGTACGGACGTAGTCCTCGCTCAGCGTCTCCACCAGCTGCGAGCGGGTCATACGGGTGTAGTTGGCGGTCCAGATCAGCGCCAGCACCAGCCAGGGCACGATCAGACCGGTGAACCAGGCACCCGGGTTGCTGCTGAACGAGGTGTACGTGGGCTGGTCGAAGATGTGCGCCTGGTACACGAGCAGGTACAGGGCGACGGGGCCGACGAAGTAGATCTGCATCGACGAGGCGACCAGCGAGGCGGAGCTGGCGATCTTGTCGGTGGACTTGCCCTGCTTCACCGCGGCGAGCATGCCCATACCGATGCCGAAGATGAGGAAGACGACCGAGGAGCCGATGGCCAGGGAGGCCGTCGTCGGGAACCGGTCCCACACCGTGGCCCAGACCGGCTCACGGTTGACGAACGAGTAGCCCAGGCACGGGGCGGCGCAGCTGCCGAAGCCGGGGTAGTCGCGGCCGGCGAAGATGCCCTTCAGCCAGTGCCAGTACTGGACCGGCAGCGGGTCCGAGATCCCCATGTTGTGCCGGATGACGTTCAGCGTCTCCGGCGTGCAGACCTTGCCGCAGGCGATCCGGGCCGGGTCACGTGGCACCGCGTAGAAGAGCAAGAAGGTGACCGCGCTGATGATCAGCAGCGTGATCACGGCGCCGAGGAATCGGCGGACGAGGAAGCGAAGCATGGGGGTTGGCTTTCCTGGGAGGGCCGTCGTGCGGAGCGGGCCGGGCCGGGGTGACCGGGGACCCGGTGGACGAGCCGAGGGTGGGGCGGCCGATCGCCGCCCCACCTCTCAGGGATGGATCAGGCCTTGACGTACATCTTGTAGAGCATGCAGCCGTCGAAGTTCGGGTCCATCTTCAGGTTGCCGAGCTTGGAGCCGTGGATGTACAGGCGCTTCATGTACACGTCCGGGATGAAGGTGCCCAGCTCGGTCACCTGCTTGTCCAGCGCGGCCCACATCTCGTTGGCCTTGTTCTGGTCGACCTCCGCCGTGGCGGCCTTGATGGCGGCGTCGACGTCGGCGTTCTTCAGGTGGCAGTAGTTGGTGCCCTCGTCGCGGATCTGGTCGCCCTCGAACAGCGGCTGGAAGACCGAGTAACCGGTCGGCCAGTCGGCGCTCCAGCCGCCCCAGAAGATGTCGAAGCCGCTGTCGACCTTGCCGGTCTGGTCGTACCAGGTGGTGGAGTCGACGGCCTTGGTGACGACGGTGAAGCCGGCCGCCGTCAGGGCGTTCTGGACGACGACCTTGATCTTGGCCTGGGTCGGGTCGTCCTGGTACGCGTAGACAATCTTGGTGCCGAGCTTGCCGGCCTTCTGCAGGATCGCCTTCGCGGCGGCCGGGTCACCCGCCGGGTTCTTCAGCTTGCCCCAGACGTCCTGCGACTTGTAGCCGGCGACGAGCGGGCTCATGATGCCGGTCGCGTAGTCACCGCGGTGCTCGCCGCCCTGCAGCGAGCGGATGGCGGCGGTCGGGAAGGCACGGATGATGGCCTCGCGGACCTGCATGTCCGGGACCGTCTTCTGGTTGATCCAGTACACGCTGGTGCCGCTGCTCAGGCCCTCGAACAGACGGTCCTTGGCCTTCGCGGTGGCCTGCGGGACCTTCGCCTGCGGAACCGTGCGCCAGGAGACCGCGTACTGGTCGTTGCCGGTGTCGGCGATGATGCGGTCGGCGGCGGTGTCCGCCTGGATGCCGAAGGTGAAGTCGAACTCGTCCGGGTAGGCGTTGCGGATCGGGTCCGTGCTCGGGTCCCAGTGCTCGTTGCGGACCAGCACCATCGACTTGTCGGTGACGTGCGACTGGATCTTGTACGGGCCGTTGGAGACCGGCTTCTTGTCGTAGTTCTGCTTGGTGTCACCCTTCACCGGGGTCGGCGCGTAGGAGTGCATCGCGAGGACGTAGTTGAAGTCCGGACGCGCCTCGGAGAGGTGGAAGGTGATGGTCTTGCCGGTGGTCTCGATCGACTTCAGGTGCTTGCCGCCGTAGGGACCGGGGTAGGTCTTGCGGTAGTCCTGGGTGCCCGTCAGCCAGTTCGGGACGTAGGTGGCGCCCTCGGTGATGAAGCTGGCGAAGGCACGCTCGATGCCGTGGCGGGCGTCGTCGACGGTGACGTCGGAGCCGTCCTCCCACTTGATCCCGTCCTTCAGCGTGAAGGTCCAGGTCTTGCCGCCGTCCTTCATGGTGCCGACGTCGGTGGCGAGGTCGCCGACCAGGGTCATGGAGCCGTCGTCGTTGACCTTGTAGCCGGTCAGGGTGCGGGAGAGGACGATCGCGGCCAGCGAGTTCCAGGCGTAGTAGACGCGCTGCGGGTCGAGGTGCGAGAAGTCGTCGTCGTTCAGCAGGTAGACCTTGCCGCCCTTCTTGGCGCCGGAGACCTCCGGAGCCGGGCCCTTCGAGTCCTCCGCCGTGCCGATCTTGACCGTGGCCGTCTGGGCCTTGGCCGCTCCCTGCTTGCCGGTGTCGCCGGAGCTGCTGGAGTTGCCGCTGCTGCACGCCGACAGGACGGTGGTGGAGGCCGCGGCAACGCCAGTGGCTATCAGGAAGTTTCTGCGCGAGAAGGACATCGCATCCTGCCTTGAAGTGAGTTGATGAGAGAAGTCGGCCCCCGGCGTCGTCGCCGTGGTCCTGAACAGGTCCGGGGTCAGCGGTTGGTCTTCGGGTCGAGCGCGTCGCGCACCGAGTCACCGAGGAGGTTGAAGGCCAGCACGAACATCACCATCGTGATACCGGGGAAGCACAGGAAGGTGATGTCGTCCTGGTAGAAGTTGGTGGCGTACCCGATCATGACGCCCCAGTCGGGGGTCGGGTCCTGAACACCGACGCCGAGGAAGGCCAGACCCGCCTCCGTGGTGACCATCGTGGGCAGCAGCAGGGTCCCCTGGATGAGGATGGGCGTCCAGAGGTTCGGCAGCAGCTCCTTGAAGATGATGCGAGCCGGAGACGCGCCCGTGACCTTCGCCGCCTCGACGAACTCCCGCTCGCGCAGGGCGAGTACCTGACCGCGCAGCAGTCGGGCGATGGAGGCCCAGCCGAAGATGGTGAGCAGGGAGATCACGCTGACCACAACGAGCCAGGTCGGCGTGTTCTCGGTGGGTGCCACGAACAGGGAGATGACCACGGGCGTGAAGGCCACGAAGAACAACTGCTGCGGGAAGGCGAGCAGGATGTCCATGACCCGGCCGAGGAACCAGTCCGTCTTGCCCCCGATGTAGCCGGACGTGATGCCGATCACGACACCGACGACCATGACCAGGACCGTGATCCCGGTGGAGATCAGCAGCGAGTTGCGGATCGCGTAGAGCAGGAAGGTGAAGACGTCACGGCCGAGCTGCGGGTCGATGCCGAACCAGAAGTCGCTGCTGATGCCGCCGTTCGCCTTCGCGGGCAGGCCGTTGTCGCCCAGCAGGCCGGGCGTGTTGATGCCGTACGTCGTGTACGGGTTCTTCCCGTACAGCTTGGCTATGAGTGGCGCGGCAAGGCCGACCACGAAGAAGGCGATCACGATGATCGCCGAGATCACGCCGACGCGGTCGCGCTTGAAGCGACGCCATGCCAGCTGTCCCGGGGTCCTGCTCTCGGAGCCCTTCGAACCGTCAGAAGAGGTCGTCTTCTCGGCGGACTCGTCGGTCACCTCAAGCGGGGCAGCCGCAGATGGAGTTGGGGGGGTCATGATGCTCCTGGCCCAAGGGAGGGTCTGATGACTCCGCAGGGCACTCCCCTACGGGCTACGCCGGACTTTTTCAACGCAATTCATTCAAGGTCAATAAATTCTCGGCCGACTTGGTTGTCTATTTACCTTCTTTACTCTGCCTTGACCATTCCGTAGCTACGCGGGTAGTGCGTTGTAATCGATCCGTGCTTCACATCGGACTAACCGGGCGAATGGGTCAATGGGTTCGATATGCGGACGGTGGTGTGTCGAAATGCGTACATCGGCACGTCGCAATCCAACGTTTCGGCATCGTTACGCGGAGATGTGTTGCGGGGTCCCCGGAAGATCGTCTGAGCGCCCGTCACCGGCTGCCCTGCATTCGGATGACGTGTCCCCCTAAAGGCCGCTCAATCCGGCGGCGTGCATGCGGTATGTGTCGTATAGCCCGATAGTGACCGGTATCGGGTCGGCGATCACGGAGGGAGGGCCGCATGCGGGGGTTCACGCACGCCGGAGGGCGCACCGCAGGGGCCGTCTGCGCGATCGCCGCGGGGCTGCTGGCCGCCGGCTGCGGGGGCGGCAGCGGGTACGGCGGCGCCGGGGTGCTGACCTCCTCCTGGGGTGACCCGCAGAACCCCCTGGAGCCCGCCAACACCAACGAGGTCCAGGGCGGCAAGGTCCTCGACATGGTCTTCCGGGGCCTGAAGAAGTACGACCCGAGGACCGGCAAGGCCGAGAACATGCTCGCCGAGCGCATCGACACCCCCGACTCGCGGAACTTCACGATCACGCTCAAGAATGGCTGGAAGTTCAGCAACGGCGAACCGGTCACCGCCCGGTCCTTCGTGGACGCCTGGAACTACGGGGCGTCCCTGCGCAACAACCAGAAGAACGCGTACTTCTTCGGTTACATCGAGGGCTACGACAAGGTCCACCCCGACAGCGGCCCCCAGACCGCCGACACCCTGTCCGGGCTGAGGGTCACCGGACCGCGGACCTTCACCGTCCGCCTCAGCCAGAAGTTCTCCAGCTTCCCCGACACCCTCGGCTACGCCGCCTTCGCCCCGCTCCCGCGCGCCTTCTTCACCGACCACGCGGCCTGGCTGAGCAAGCCGGTCGGCAACGGGCCCTACGAGATCGAGTCGTACACCAAGGGCTCCGCCATGGCCCTGAAGAAGTGGGACGCCTACCCCGGCCCCGATCGGGCCCGGAACGTCGGCGTCACCCTCCTCGTCTACACCGACAGCAACACCGCGTACACCGACGTGCTGGCCGGCAACCTCGACCTGGTCGACGACGTACCCGCCACCCAGCTCAAGAACGTCCGCACAGACCTGAACGGCCGGTACATCAACACCCCGGCCGGCATCCTGCAGACCCTGGCCTTCCCCTACTACGACCCGAGGTGGAACACCGACGGGGCACGGAAGGTCCGCACGGGCCTGTCCATGGCGATCAACCGCGAGCAGATCACCCGGACCATCTTCCGCCGCACCCGCACCCCGGCCACCGACTGGACCTCGCCGGTCCTCGGCACGGCCGGCGGCTACAAGGCGGGGCTGTGCGGCCACGCCTGCGCGTACGACCCCGTGGGGGCCAGGAAGCTCATCGAGGAGGGCGGCGGGATCCCCGGCGGCCGGCTGACGATCACCTACAACGCGGACACGGGCTCGCACCGGCAATGGGTGGACGCCGTGTGCCACTCCATCAACAACGCCCTCGGCAACGACAGGGCCTGCGTCGGCAATCCCATCGGCACCTTCGCCGACTTCCGCAACCAGCTCGGGCAGCACAAGAAGACCGGTCCCTTCCGGGCCGGCTGGCAGATGGACTACCCGTTGATCCAGGACTTCCTGCAGCCCCTGTACTACACGGGCGCCTCCTCCAACGACGGCAAGTGGTCGAACAAGGAGTTCGACCGCCGCGTGGACCAGGCCAACGCCGAGACCGACCAGGCCAGGGCCGTGGCGCTCTTCCAGCAGGCCGAGGAGGTCGTCCGCGACAACATGGCGGCCATCCCGCTCTGGTACCAGAACGGCAGCGCCGGCTACTCCGCCCGGCTCTCCCATGTGGCGCTCGACCCCTTCAGCGTGCCGGTCTACAACGAGATCAAGGTCGGCTGACCGCCATGGGGCGCTATGTCGTCAGGCGGCTGCTGCAGATGATCCCGGTGTTCGTGGGGTCGACGATGCTGATCTTCCTGATGGTCAACGTGATGGGCGATCCCGTCGCGGGCCTGTGCGGCGAGCGGGGGTGCGATCCGGCGACGGCCGCCCAGCTCAAGCGGGAGTTCGGCTTGGACAAGCCGATCTGGCAGCAGTACGCGACCTACATGGGCAACGTCTTCACCGGCGACTTCGGTACGGCGTTCAACGGGCAGAAGGTCACCGAGCTGATGGCGTCGGCGTTCCCCGTCACCGTGCGGCTGACCGTCGTGGCCATCCTCTTCGAGATCGTCATCGGGATCGCGCTGGGCGTGGTGACGGGCCTGCGGCGCGGCCGCCCCGTCGACACCGGCGTCCTCCTCGGCACGCTGGTGGTCATCTCCGTGCCCACCTTCGTCACCGGTCTGCTGCTGCAACTGCTGCTCGGCGTGGAATGGTCCTGGATCAGACCGTCGGTGTCCCCGGACGCCGCCTTCGGCGAGCTGCTCGTGCCCGGCCTGGTGCTGGCCTCCGTCTCCCTGGCCTACGTCACCCGGCTCACCCGCACCTCGATCGCCGAGAACAAGCGCTCCGACTACGTCCGCACGGCCATCGCCAAGGGCCTGCCCAGGCGCCGGGTCGTCGTACGCCACCTGCTGCGCAACTCCCTGATCCCCGTGGTCACGTTCATCGGCACGGACATCGGCGCGCTGATGGGCGGGGCGATCGTCACCGAGCGCATCTTCAACATCCATGGCGTCGGCTACCAGCTGTACCAGGGCATCCTGCGCCAGAACACCCAGACGGTCGTCGGCTTCGTGACTGTCCTCGTCCTGGTCTTCCTGGTCGCCAACCTCCTCGTCGACCTCCTGTACGCCGTTCTGGACCCGAGGATCCGCTATGCCTGAACAGCCGCCGTACGAGCCCGAGCGCGCGATCGCCGGCACCGGCATGGGCGGCGCGATGGACCTCGCGGCGAGCGAGGCCACGACGCTGGAGCAGCCGCCCGGCGGCCCGCTGGGCAGGCCCCGCTCGCTCTGGTCCGACGCCTGGCGCGACCTGCGCCGCAACCCGGTCTTTCTCCTGTCGGGGCTGGTGATCCTCTTCCTGGTCTTCATCTCCCTGTGGCCCTCGGCGATCGCCTCCGGCAGCCCCCTGACGTGCGACCTGGCCAGGGCCCAGGACGGCCCGGGACCGGGCGCGCCCTTCGGGTACGACGGCCAGGGCTGCAACGTCTACACCCGCACCGTCTACGGCGCCCGTACGTCCGTCACGGTCGGCGTCCTGGCCACGCTGGGGGTCGCGGTGCTGGGCTCCGTCCTGGGCGGCCTGGCGGGCTATTTCGGCGGGACCTGGGACGCGATCCTGTCCCGGCTCACCGACATCTTCTTCGCGATCCCGGTGGTGCTGGGCGGCCTGGTCCTGCTGTCGGTGGTCACCAGCAACACGGTCTGGCCGGTGATCGGGTTCATGGTGCTGCTCGGCTGGCCGCAGATCTCCCGCATCGCGCGCGGCTCGGTCATCACCGCCAAGCAGAACGACTACGTCCAGGCCGCCCGCGCCCTCGGCGCCTCCGACACCCGCATCCTGCTGCGGCACATCGCCCCGAACGCCGTGGCCCCGGTGATCGTCGTAGCCACGATCGCGCTCGGCACCTACATCGCCCTGGAGGCGACCCTGTCCTACCTCGGCGTGGGCCTCAAGCCCCCCAGCGTCTCCTGGGGCATCGACATCTCCGCGTCCTCCCCCTACGTCCGCAACGCCCCCCACGCCCTCCTCTGGCCCTCGGGCGCCCTCGCCGTCACCGTGCTGGCCTTCATCATGCTGGGCGACGCGGTGCGTGATGCCCTTGATCCGAGGTTGAGGTGAGGGGCGGTGGTGTTCGGGGTGTGGCGTGTGCGGCTTGGAGTGGCGTCGGCCGGGGCGGGTGTTCTGCGGCGGGGCGGGCGGGGTGGGGTGGGTGCGCCCTCCTCTGGCCCTCGGGCGCCCTCGCCGTCACCGTGCTGGCCTTCATCATGCTGGGCGACGCGGTGCGTGATGCCCTTGATCCGAGGTTGAGGTGATCGTGTCGTGCTGCTCGAAGTGCGGGATCTGCGGGTGGAGTTCCGGACGCGGGACGGAGTCGCGCATGCGGTCAACGGGGTGAGCTTCGAGGTGGACGCGGGGGAGACCCTCGCCGTGCTCGGGGAGTCCGGGTCGGGGAAGTCGGTGACCGCGCAGGCTGTCATGGGGATCCTCGACATGCCGCCCGGGAGGATCAGCGGCGGACAGGTCCTCTTCCAGGGGCGGGATCTGCTGACTCTGAAGGAGGAGGAGCGGCGGAAGATCCGGGGCGCCGGGATGGCCATGATCTTCCAGGACGCCCTGTCGGCCCTCAACCCCGTGCTCTCCGTGGGCGACCAGCTCGGCGAGATGTTCGTCGTGCACCGGGGGATGTCGAAGAAGGAGGCGCGGGCCAGGGCCGTCGAGCTGATGGAGCGCGTGCGGATTCCGGGCGCGGCCCAGCGGGTCCGGGACTACCCGCACCAGTTCTCCGGCGGCATGCGCCAGCGCATCATGATCGCCATGGCGCTGGCCCTGGAGCCGGCCCTCGTCATCGCCGACGAACCCACCACCGCCCTGGACGTCACCGTGCAGGCCCAGGTCATGGACCTGCTCGCGGACCTGCAGCGCGAGTACCGCATGGGGCTCATCCTCATCACCCACGACCTCGGCGTCGTCGCGGACGTCGCCGACCGGATCGCCGTGATGTACGCCGGGCGGATCGTGGAGTCCGCACCCGTGCACGACCTCTACAAGGCGCCCGCCCACCCCTACACCCGGTGCCTGCTGGACTCCATCCCGCGCCTCGACCAGAAGGGCCAGGAGCTGTTCGCCATCAAGGGCCTGCCGCCGAACCTGACGCACATCCCGCCCGGCTGCGCCTTCCACCCCCGCTGCCCGATGGCCCAGGACATCTGCCGCACCGACGTACCACCGCTGTACGAGGTGTCCGACGTACGCGGCAGCGCCTGCCACTTCTGGAGGGAGTGCCTGCATGGCCGGTGAGCCGATCCTGGAGGCCGACGGGCTCGTCAAGTACTACCCGCTCACCCGGGGCATCCTCTTCAAGAAGCAGATCGGCGCCGTGAAGGCCGTCGACGGCGTCGACTTCACCCTCGGCAAGGGGGAGACCCTCGGCATCGTGGGCGAGTCGGGGTGCGGCAAGTCCACGATCGCCAAGCTGCTGTGCAGCCTGGAGCGTCCGACGGCCGGACGGATCCGGTTCAAGGGCGAGGACATCACCCGGCTGTCCGGCCGCGCCCTGAAGGCGGTGCGCCGCAACATCCAGATGGTCTTCCAGGACCCGTACACCTCCCTCAACCCCCGGATGACGGTCGGCGACATCGTCGGGGAGCCGTACGACATCCACCCCGAGGCGGCCCCGAAGGGCGACCGGCGCCGCGCGGTGCGGGACCTGCTGGACGTCGTCGGCCTCGACCCGGAGTACGTCAACCGCTATCCCCACCAGTTCTCCGGCGGCCAGCGCCAGCGCATCGGCATCGCACGGGGGCTGGCGCTGCGCCCGGAGGTGATCGTCGCCGACGAGCCGGTGTCCGCGCTGGACGTCTCGGTCCAGGCCCAGGTGATCAACCTGCTGGACCGGCTCCAGTCCGAGTTCGACCTCTCCTACGTCTTCATCGCGCACGACCTGTCGATCGTCCGGCACATCTCCGACCGGGTCGGCGTCATGTACCTCGGGCGGATCATGGAGACCGGGCGGGACACGGAGATCTACGACCACCCCACGCACCCCTACACCCAGGCGCTGCTCTCGGCGGTCCCGGTCCCCGACCCCGCGGCCCGCGACCGGCGCGAGCGGATCATCCTCACCGGAGACGTGCCGTCCCCGACGAACATCCCCTCCGGCTGCCGCTTCCGCACCCGCTGCTGGAAGGCGCAGGAGCGGTGCGTCGTGGAGGTCCCGGCCCTCGCCGTCCCCGCCGTCTTCCGGGACGCCGGCGGTCCCGCCGCGCACGACTCGGCCTGCCACTTCGCCGAGGAGCTGCGGGTGGTTCCGGCGGACGGTGCCGGCAGGGAGAACGGCAGCGGGCCGGGATGACATGGCGCATCCCGGCCCGCTTACGGCACCCGCACGGCCGTACGCTGTTCAGACTCCCGCGTCCGTATATCGGTACGGCTTCCGTGAAGTTGCCTGCGTGTTAACGAAGTTGGTGGCTGTTTGTGCGGTTATGCGAGGCGCAGCGACCGCTTGAGGAAGTCCAGCTGCAGCCGCAGCAGATTCTCGGCGACCGCCTCCTGCGGGGTCATGTGGGTCACCCCGGACAGCGGCAGCACCTCGTGCGGGCGGCCTGCGGCCAGCAGGGCGGAGGAGAGCCGGAGGGAGTGGGCGACCACCACATTGTCGTCTGCCAGCCCATGGATGATCATCATCGGGCGGTGCGGCTCGGCCGGGTCGACCAGGCCCTCGTCGTGCACGACGGAGTTACGGCGGTAGACCTCCGGCTGCTCGCCCGGGTCGCCGAGGTAGCGCTCCTGGTAGTGGGTGTCGTACAGGCGCAGGTCCGTGACCGGGGCCCCGACGACGGCCGCGTGGAAGACGTCCGGGCGGCGCAGCACCGCCAGTGCGGCCAGATAGCCGCCGAAGGACCAGCCCCGGATCGCCACCCGGTCCAGGTCCAGCGGGAAGTCCTCGGCGAGCGCGTGCAGCGCGGCCACCTGGTCCTCCACCACCGTGGCCGCGATCTCGTCCCGGATCGACTTCTCCCAGGCCGGCGAGCGTCCCGGGGTGCCC
The DNA here is from genome assembly GCF_027625935.1 of Streptomyces camelliae. Taxonomy (NCBI): domain Bacteria; kingdom Bacillati; phylum Actinomycetota; class Actinomycetes; order Kitasatosporales; family Streptomycetaceae; genus Streptomyces; species Streptomyces camelliae. Next base: position 3,345,561 of record NZ_CP115300.1, on the reverse strand, counting down.
CGGCCGTCGGCGACGATCACGGCGAAGCCCTGGTCGGCGAACCACTGCGAGGTGAGATGGGCGTTGTGCCCGGCGGTCACCCGCTGTCCGTGCGGACCGCCGTAGGGGTCCAGCAGCACCGGCAGGGGAGTGTCCCCGGGGTAGTCCTGCGGCATAAGCACCGCGCACGGAATTCGGCGTGCGCCCCCCTCGACCAGGGTCACCCGAGGGGAGAAACCGGGATCTTCGGCATATGACCGGACAGTCGCCACCGGTTTCCCGTCACGCAGGACCTGGGTGCTGGTGCCGGGCCGGCCGAGCGTCGCCGACACGAGCACGGTCACGCTCCCGGCCCGTACCGCCGTGTGCACACCGGGCTCCTGGGACACACGTTCCACGCCCAGTTCGTTCACCCGATACACATGAACTTCGCCAATTTCGGCGGCCTCCGCCTCCTCGCCCGCGGAGGCGGAAACCAGTACATCGCCCGCGCCCACGTCCAGCACCGCCCGGATGTGCAACTGACCGCTGGTCAGCGGCCGTTCGCCGACCGCCAGCACCCGGGCCCCGCCCTCGTCCACGATGCGGACAAGGTGCCCGGACGGGCTCCAGCAGGGCACCCCAGCGAAAAGTTCCAGCCAAATCGGATCTTCGTCGGCGTGCACCATCCGGGTGGCCCCGGTGTCCGGATCCACCGCCAGGAACAGCTGACTTCGCTGGTCCCGCGCCTGCACCAGAAGCAGCGGCGCACCTGCCTCTGACCAGTGCACACGCGCCAGATACGGATAGCGGGCCCGGTCCCAGGCAACCTCCTGGCGCTCCCCGTCGAGACCGAGCACGAACAGCCGTACCTCTGCGTTCGGGGTGCCGGCGGCGGGGTACGCGATGTCGACCGGCTCACGTTCCGGGTGGGCCGGATCCGCGATCCACCACCGCTTCACCGGCGTGTCGTCCACACGCGCCACCAGCAGCCGGTGCCCGTCCGGCGACCACCAGAAGCCCCGCGAACGCCCCATCTCCTCGGCCGCGACGAACTCCGCCAGGCCGTAGGTGACCTTCTCCGACTCCGGTTCGGCGAGCGCCCGATCCCGCTCTCCCCCGGCGCTCACGACCCGCAGCGCGCCCTGCGCGACGTACGCGATGTGCGTGCCGTCGGGCGACGGACGCGGGTCGATCACCGGTCCCGGAACCCGGAGTTCACGCGTCGTACCGTCCTGCAGCGCGGCCGTGAAAAGCCGCCCTGACAAGGCGAAAGACGCCAACTCCACGGCCGCGTCGGTGGCGTAGCCGACGATCCCGGCACCGCCCTCACGGCTGCGCTCCCGGCGTGCCCGCTCCTCGGCCGAGAGCTCCTCGGAGGCGCCGCCGAGCAGGGTGCGCGGATCGGCGGCCGGGCGCTCGGTGCCGTCCGGAAGGTCCAGGACCCACAGGGAGTTGGCCCGGTCGGTGCCGGAGCCGGAGCGGAGGAACGCGACACGCGAACCGTCGGGCGCCACGGTGAAAAAACGCGGCGCGCCGAGCGTGAACCGCTGTGTCCGGGCGTGCCGTCGGGGGAAGGAGTCAGCCTCGGTCGTCATACCCTGACCATATTGGCCATGCGCCCCCTTGTGCGGCCGTGCGCCGAGCGATGCGCGAGTACGGATAGTTATGATCACTACCGCTGTGTGGGTATGAACCTGCTGGCGTCTGCGTGGACTTGGGCAAGTGATCCGGATCTGGCGATCTTTGGAGGTGAGCCGCCGTGGCACTCTCGATTTCGGCGGTGGTGCTGCTGGCGATCATCGTCTTCCTGCTGATCAAGAAGTCAGGACTGAAGGGCGGCCACGCGGTCGTCTGCATCCTGCTCGGCTTCTATCTCGCCTCCTCGACCATCGCACCCACGATCAGCCAGCTGACGACGAATGTCGCGAGCATGATCGGCAGCATCAAGTTCTGAGGACGGCCGCTACCGGGTACCCGGGGCGGTGACCTCGTAGGGTGGATCCCATGACGGATATGCCCGCCAAGCGTCTGCTCCTCGTGCACGCGCACCCGGACGACGAGTCGATCAACAACGGCGCGACCATGGCCCGGTACGCGGCCGAGGGTGCCCATGTGACGCTGGTCACGTGCACGCTCGGGGAGCGCGGTGAGGTCATTCCGCCCGAGCTGCGGCATCTGACGGGTGCCGCGCTGGGTATGCACCGGCGCGGTGAGCTGGCCGATGCCGTGCGCGCGCTCGGCGTCAGCGACGCCCGGCTGCTCGGCGGCGCGGGCCGCTACGGCGACTCCGGGATGATGGGCATTGCGGACAACGAGGACCCCGGCTGCTTCTGGCAGGCCGACGTCGACGAGGCCGCCGGGCAGCTCGCCGATGTGATCCTGGAGGTCCGCCCCCAGGTCCTCGTGACGTACGACGACCACGGCGGCTACGGCCACCCGGACCACATCCAGGCCCACCGCGTCGCCATGCGCGCCGTCGAGCTGGCGGAGGAGCGCGGTCACCGCATCGCCAAGGTCTACTGGAACCGCGTCCCACGCTCCGTCGCCGAGGCCGCCTTCGAGCGCCTCCAGGACGAGCTGCCCGCGCTGCCGTTCGACAAGAGCGCCTCCGTGGCCGACGTACCGGGTGTCGTGGCCGACGAGCGGGTCACCACCAGCGTCGACGGCACCGCGTACGCCGCCGCCAAGGCCGACGCGATGCGCGCCCACGTCACCCAGATCGCCGTGGCCGAACCGTACTTCGCGCTCTCCAACGACCTGGCCCAGCCGCTGTTCACCACCGAGTACTACGAGCTGGTGCGCGGTGCGGGCGAGGCGGGGGAGACCGACCTGTTCGCGGGCGTCGAGGAGGCGGTGGCGTGAGCAACAACCAGCCGGGCTCGCTGCTCGCCCAGCCGCTGCAACGCCCCTCCGCCGCACGGATGGCGGCCTACGCCGGCCTCTTCCTCCTCGGGGCCGTCGTCGGCCTCGCCGGGACCCTGCTGCAGGCCGCCTGGTTCCCCGGCGGGCTGCTCCTCGGCTTCGCCGGCGCGGCCGGGACCTTCCTCGGCGGGGCGTACGCCACCGGCGGCCGGGGCGGGGCCGCGGCACCGGTGGCCGGCTGGATCATCGCCGTCATCCTGCTCACCACCTCGCGTCCCGAAGGCGACTTCCTGTTCGCCGCCGGAGGCGCCTCCTATCTCTTCCTGCTGGGCGGCATGGCGCTCGCTGTGATCTGCGCCACCCTTGGCGCCGGGCGGCAACCCGGGGGCGGTCCTGCCCGACTTGGCAAGTGACGTACCACTTCGCCATGCGGCGCACGTGCGAGTCCGGTGTGGGTTTCCGCAGCGGTCATGGGATAAGCGCCAGAAGTGGCCAGTATGGTGGTGCGCGCCGCCGAGCCGTCCGCATGTTCAGGTCGTCACGGGCGGTGGAGCCAACTGGGAGAACCTGCCTTGAGTCGTGAAACTGACACTCCGTCCTCCGGGCCCAACGGGCGCGGCGGAGCCGCATACCCCTCCGGCACGCCGCCGTACGGGACCCCCATGGCTACCGACGACGGTACGGACGCGGGCCGTTCGGGCACGCGACCGGAGGAGAAGAAGACCGAGACCACGCTGACGACCCGGATCCGGATCAACATTCCCGGGTCCCGGCCCATTCCGCCGGTGGTCGTGCGCAAGCCCGTCGGGGAGTCCGACGGCGCCGGGTCCGCCGGCTCCTCCGGATCCACCGGGGACGAGGCGCCCGCCGCCGATCCGCGGCCCGTGCCCGAACAGCGGACGGCCTCTGCCGCCGACACGCCCGCCGAGCCCGCGGCCCAGGCCGAGGAGAAGACGAGCGACTGGTTCGCGCCCCGCAAGTCCTCGGCACCCAAGGGCGGTCCGGGCGGCGGCGGCACGAACGGGGCCGGGAGCCAGGGCGGTTCCAGTGCCGCCGGCGGCGCACCGGGCGCCCGTACGAGTGGTCCGGGTACGACCGGTACCACCGGCGCACGCCCGGGCGGCGGCCGGTCCGGTGGCGGACGTCCGGGCGGTGTGGTCGGCTCCATGAGCGTCCCGGGCGGCTCCCGCTCCGGCACCACGAACGGCCAGGGACTGCCCGGCGCCACCGGCGGCCCCGTCGCCCCCGGGCACGGCGGCGGCACCGGCTCCTTCGACGTCACCGAGGCACTCAACGCCGGCCCGCTGGGCCCCGGCTCCCGCCCCGGCGCGTCCGGCGCGTCCGAACCCAGCCGCGACGACCTGCCGTACTTCTCGGAGAACGGCGGCACGGGCGCCGCGGGTGCGGCCGGTCACGACGGCTTCGGCAACTCCGGCACTCCCGGCGCGAACGGCCAGGGCGGTTACGGCGGCTCGGGTGCCGCGGGCGCCGGCGGGCACGACGGCTTCGGCGGCGCGGGCGCGAGCGGTGCCAACGGGCGCGGCGGCGCCAGCGGCTTCAACGGCCCGAACGGGCGCGGCGGCCACGACGGCTTCGGTGGCCCGGCCGGCCCCACCAGCGGCCCGGTCACCGGCGACGGCACCCTCCTGCCGTCGGCCGGCGGTCCCCGTCCCGACAGCGGCGAACCCTTCGGTGGCGAACCCTTCGGCGGTCCGGCCGGCTTCGACGCCCCCGGGCGCCCCGGCGACCAGGGCACCTCGGCCCCGCGCAGCGCCCTCGCCGACCTGGCCGACCTCGAAGGCCCGGCGGCACCCGGCGCGCCCCTCGGCGGCGGCGCCGGCCTCGGCCCCGGCGGCGGGCTCAGCGACGACACCGCGATCCTCACCCCGCAGAAGCCGGCGCCCGAACCGGGCACGCCCGGCTACCGCCCCGTCGACAACGTCTCCGGACACACCGTCACCAGCGGCATCCCGGTCGTCCCCGGCGCCGGCGGCTCCCCGTTCGGCGGCCCCGGCGGCCCGGCCGCGCCCACGGCACCCAAGCCGGAGCCGGCCGCCGCACCCAAGGCGCAGGCCAAGGCGAAGAAGAAGGGCCGCAGCAAGCTGGTGCTGCTCGGCGCCGGTGTGGTCGTGCTCGCGGGCGGTGCCTACGGCGCCGGACTGCTGATGAACCACACCGACGTGCCCAAGGGCACCACAGTGCTCGGCCTCGACATCGGCGGCGGCACCCGCGACGACGCCGTCAAGAAGCTCGACGACGCCTTCGGCAGCCGGGTGAACAAGCCGCTGAAGCTCACCGTCGACGGCAGGACGGTGACCCTCACCCCAGGCAACGCGGGCCTCCAGTTCGACTTCCAGGCCACCGTGAGCAAGGCCGCGACCAGCGACTACAACCCGGTCCACGTCATCGGCTCACTCTTCGGCCAGAAGCGTGTCATCGCGCCGGAGATGCCGGTGGACGAGGAGAAGCTCCAGGCCGCCCTCCAGCAGGCGGGCGGCGGCTCCGGCCTGTCGACCGACGGCACCATCAAGTTCGAGGCGGGCAAGGCCGTCGCCGTCTACGGCAGGGCGGGCAAGGGCATCGACGCGGCCCAGTCGACCCAGGCGGTCGAACAGGCCTACCGCACCCTGATCGAGACGGGCACCGCGAACCCGGTCGCCGTACCGACGACCACCCGGCAGCCGACGGTGTCGAACGCCGAGGTCGACCGCGAGATGAAGGAGTTCGCGCAGCCGGCGATGTCGGGCAAGGTGACCGTGATGACGGACGCCGCGCACTCGATCCTGATGGGCCCGGAGAAGTCGCTCTGGAAGTTCCTCAGGGTGACGGCCGTCAACGGCAAGCTGGTCGACAAGCCCGACCTGGCCGCCCTGCAGCAGCTGTACGGCAAGACCTTCGACGGCGTCCTCATCACCCGTGGCAACGGCAAGAAGACGCCCGTCACTCCCGAGGACGTCTACGGCGCCCTGCGCCAGGCGCTGATGAGCAAGACCAACCGGGTCGCGGTCATCTCCACCAACCCCAGTTAGTCACGCGGTACACAGGGGGCGCCCAGGTTCCGACGGGCGCCCCCTTCGCCGTCCCTGTCACCCGATCCGCATGACATCTGTCATCCGCCTCTCAGGACCCCCGACACTGCCGGAGGGGCGGGCCGCTCGGCGAGCATGGGGACATGACAACGACTGCGGCACCGGCCACCACCACCCCGGTGGTCGGCTTCGACCAGGTGACCAAGACATACGGCAGTGTGCGGGCGGTGGACGGGCTCTCGCTGAAGCTGTACCCGGGCGAGACCGTCGCCCTCCTCGGCCCGAACGGGGCCGGCAAGTCCACCACCCTCGACCTGCTCCTCGGTCTGAAGAACGCCGACAGCGGCACCGTGAACCTGTTCGGGACCAGTCCCCGCGAGGCCATCGTCGCCGGGCGTGTCGGTGCCATGTTGCAGAGCGGCGGCCTGATGGACGAGGTCACCGTCGCCGAGATGGTGAAGCTGGCCTGCTCGCTGCACCCGAAGCCGTACAAGGCCGCCGACGTGATGGCCCGCGCCGGCATCACGCAGATCGCCGACCGCAAGGTCAACAAGCTCTCCGGCGGCCAGGCCCAGCGCGTCCGGTTCGCCCTCGCCACCGCGGGCGACAGCGACCTGATCATCCTGGACGAGCCGACCACCGGCATGGACGTCTCCGCCCGCCAGGCCTTCTGGGCCACCATGCGCGAACAGGCCGACCAGGGCCGTACCGTCCTGTTCGCCACCCACTACCTCGAAGAGGCCGACGCCATCGCCGACCGGGTCCTCGTGCTGCACCGCGGCCGGCTCCTCGCCGACGGCACCGCCGCCGAGATCAAGGCCAAGGCGGGCGCCCGCCGGATCGCCTTCGACCTGGAGGGCGAGATCGACCACACCGCCCTGCGCGCGCTGCCCTTCCTGACCTCGATCGACGTGTCCGGGCAGACCGTCCGCATCCAGTCGTCCGACGCCGACGCCACCGTCCACGCCCTGTACGGCCTCGGTGTCTACCCCCGCAACCTCGAAGTCGCCGGCCTCGGTCTGGAGCAGGCCTTCGTCGCCATCACGGAGGCCGAGGAGGCCAAGAAGTCATGAACGCCCTGATCAAGCTCGAACTGGCCCGCGCCTTCCGCAACAAGAAGTTCCTGTTCTTCTCGGTGCTCTACCCGGCGATCCTCTTCCTGATCTTCTCCAGCAGCTCCGGCTCGAACCAGAAGGTCGACGGCACCGGCCAGACCGTCGCCACCTACCTGATGGTCTCCATGGCCTCCTTCGGCGCCCTGACCGCCGTGCTGATGGGCAACAGCGAGCGCATCGCCAAGGAGCGCGAGAGCGGCTGGGTACGGCAGCTGCGGCTGACCCCCCTGCCCGGGCGCGGCTACGTCCTTGCCAAGACCGCGAGCGCCGCCGTGGTGAGCCTGCCGTCCATCGTCGTGGTCTTCGCGGCCGCCGCCGTGATCAAGCACGTACGCCTGGACGCCTGGCAGTGGCTCGCGCTCACCGGTGTCATCTGGGCCGGCAGCCTGGTCTTCGCCGCGCTCGGCGTCGCCATCGGCTACGTCGCTTCCGGGGACGCGGTCCGCCCCATCACGATGATCATCTACTTCGGTCTGTCGATCCTCGGCGGCCTGTGGATGCCGAGCACGACCTTCCCGAAGATCCTCCAGGACATCGCGAAGTGGCTGCCCACGCACGCGTACGCTGCTCTCGGGCGGGCGATCGAGCAGAGCCAGGCCCCGCACGCGACGGACATCGCCATCCTCGCCGTCTACTTCGTCCTGTTCGCGGGCGGCGCGGCCTGGCTGTACCGGAAGGACACGCTGAAGGCGTGAGCACCATGACGGAAGACCGGACGGCCGACACCTGGCAGGACACGGCCATGGGCCGGCCGCCCCGCAACCGGCGCGAGCTGAGGGTCAAACTGGTCTGGATCGGCGTCTGGCTGGTCTTCCTCAGCTCGCCGGTCGGCGACCTCGCGAGCGGCCGGCACACCACGGGCGCCACCGTCGCCGGCGCCCTCGGCCTGACGGCGTTCGTCGCCGCCTACCTCTCGCTGGTCTTCCGCCGCATGGGCAAGCCGTTCTCGCCGCGCCTGACCGTCTCGCTGCTCGCGGTCCTCGGCGTGCTCGCTCCCGTGCTGGCCTACAGCCTGGGCAGGGACTGGCTCGGCCTGTTCGTCTACGTCTCGGTGGCCTGCGGGGCGACCCTGCCCGTCCGGGCGACCTACTGGGCGATCCCGGCGACCGGCGGGGTCATGTATCTCGTGGGACTGCACTCCGACGAGAAGGAGGCCCGCGGACTGCTGCTCCTGGTGGTCCTCATCGGGTTCGCGATGACGGGCGTGGGCCAACTCGTCCGTACGACCATCGAGTTGCGCAAGGCGCGGGCCACCGTCGCCCATCTCGCCGCCAACGAGGAGCGGCTGCGCCTCGCCCGCGATCTGCACGATCTGCTCGGCCACTCCCTCTCCCTGATCACGCTGAAGAGCGAGCTGGCCGGCCGGATGCTGCCCGACCACCCCGACAAGGCGGCCCAGCAGGTCGCCGACATCGAGCAGGTCAGCCGGCAGGCGCTGGTCGACGTACGGGAGGCGGTCACCGGCTACCGGCGGCCGAGGCTCGCCGCCGAACTCGCCGGTACCGAGGTCGCCCTGACCGCCGCCGGCATCACCCCCGACGTGCCCGCCGATCCCGACCTCAACGGTGTCCCGGAGGAGTCCGAGTCCGCGCTCGCCTGGGCGCTGCGCGAGGCGGTCACCAACGTGGTCCGGCACAGCGGCGCCGACCGGTGCCTCGTCCGGCTCACCCACCGCCAGACCCTGGACGGCCCGGTCCTCGAACTCACCGTCGAGGACGACGGATCCGGCGGTGTCGGCAGCGTCCCGGGCAACGGTCTGACCGGCCTGACGGAGCGGCTGGAGAAGGCCGGCGGCAGCCTGGAGGCGAGCTGGATCAAGCACGGATTCCGCCTGGTCGCCCGCGTCCCCACGGCCCCCGCGGGGGACGTAGGATCCGGGGCATGACGAGCCCGATCAAGGTCCTGCTGGCCGAGGACCAGTCCATGGTCCGTGAGGCGCTGGCCGCGCTGCTCGGTCTGGAGGACGACATCGAGGTCGTCGCCCAGGTCGCGCGCGGGGACCAGGTGCTGGCCGCCGTCGGCGCGCACGGCGTGGACGTGGCTCTGCTCGACATCGAGATGCCCGGCTGCACCGGCATCGAGGCGGCCGCCCAGGTGCACCGGGAGTTTCCGCAGGTCAAGCTGGTTGTCCTGACCACCTTCGGCCGCCCCGGCTATCTGCGCAGCGCCATGGAGGCGGGCGCGGACGCCTTCCTCGTCAAGGACGCCCCGGCCGCCCAGCTCGCCGAGGCGATCCGCAAGGTGCTCTCCGGCGAGCGGGTCATCGACCCCACCCTCGCCGCCGCCGCGCTCGCCGAGGGCGCCAACCCGCTCACCGAACGCGAACGCGAGGTGCTCCGCGCGGCGGCCGACGGCGCGACCAACGCCGAACTGGCCAAGGCCCTCCACCTCTCCCAGGGCACGGTCCGCAACTACCTCTCCACGGCCATCCAGAAGCTGGCGGTGCGCAACCGGGCGGAGGCGGTGCGGACGGCGCGGGAGAAGGGGTGGCTCTGAGAGGTCAGTTGAGCATCGCCCGTGCTGTCCGTGCCTGTTGCCGCACCTTGTGGGCGGTCGACTCGTCGACGACCTCGATCAGGTCGGCGTAGGCGTCCAGTTCCTCCGCACCGGTCACGAACTCGCCGCGTTGCACGAGCAGTTGGCCCCGCTCGTAGCGCAGCCGCGCCGGATGCGACGGCACCAGCAGGGCCAGCTCCACGGCCGACAGCGCCACGTCCGACCGCTCGGGCCGGGCGGTGGCCCAGGCGCGGATGTTGTTGAGGATCCGCTGGACGACCTCCAGCGGCGGCGCGGGTTCCAGCATCCCGGGATCCAGCGGCGCCCCCGTGGCCCCCACCACCAGCAGCTCCGCGTCGGTCCCGGTCAGCACCCGCCCGCCCTCGAACGGATCGGCCAGCACCTGCTCCTCGGCGGTGCCGAACCCGACCACGAAGTGCCCCGGCAGCGCGACCCCGTACACCGGGGCGCCCGCCCGCCGGGCGACCTCCAGCCACACCACCGACAGCAGGATCGGCAGCCCGCGCCGGCGCCGCAGCACCTCGTGCAGCAGGGACGACTCCAGCCGCTGGTAGTCGCCGGGCGTCCCGTGGAACCCGTAGCGCCCGCCCAGCAGCCGTCGTACGGCCTCCGCCCACGCGCGCGGCCCGCCCGGCCGGTACGGCAGCTCGCCCGCCAGCCGGTCCAGCTCCAGCTGCGCCACGTCGATCCCGGCCTCGTCCAGCTCCCCGTCCGCCGTGGCCCCGATCAGCAGACACAACGCCGCCAGATCCGGCCGCTCGGCCCGCGCCTCCTCGGCGAACCTGCGGCGCAGCTCGGCCGCCCGCTCCGGCGAGGGCGGATGCGGCGGCGGCAGATGCGGGTGACGCATGACTGACTCATGCCCTTCCACGACAGTTTCCCAGGGTGTCCTGCGACGGTTTTTCTACGACGGTTGCTCCTGCGGTGCCCGGTAGTGGTGGTACGCGTGGTGCGGGGTGAAGCCCAGCTCGGTGTAGAGGGCGCGGGCGCCGGCGTTGTCCGTCTCGACCTGGAGCCAGGCCGCCGACGCGCCCTCCTCCAGGGCTCGCCGGGCCAGCGCGGCCATCACCTCCGTGGCGAGGCCCTGCCGACGCCGGCCGGGGTCCACCTCGACGGCGGCGAACCCGGCCCACCGCCCGTCCACGACACACCGCCCGATGGCCGCCGGGGCCTCGCCCTCCCCCGAGCTCTCGGCTTCGCCCGGGCAGGGGGCACCCTCACCGCCGGGCACGGTCGCGAACCACACCGACGGGCCGCCCCCGAGCACCCGCAGGGCCACCTCGCTCACCCCCTTGCGCTGGTACCGGGCGAGCCAGGCCTCGTCCGCCTCCCGGGCCAGGACCACACCCGCGCCCTCGGCCCGGTCCGCGACCGGCGCCAGGGCACCGGTCCACACCTCGGCGGTCACCTCCCGCACCCAGCCGCGCCGCTCCAGCTCCGCGCACAGCAGCTCCTGCGTGCCCTCGGCGCCGGTGGCGGTCTGGACGTAGGCGGGCAGACCACGCTCTCCGTACCAGCGTCGTACGGCGTCCAGGGCCGCGTCGAGGGGAAGCCCGGGATCGCCGAGCGGCAGCACACTGTTGGCCCGCCGGGTGAACCCCGACGCGGCCCGCAGTTCCCAGTCCCCGAGCCGCTCGCTCTCCACCGGCCGCCAGCCCCGCGAGACGATGCGCGCGAGCTCCTCGTACGAGGCGGCGGGGCCGCGCCGGCGCGCGGGGGCCGCCGGTACGACCTTGCCCGCTACCACGACCGCTTCCGGGATGCGGACACTCTCCCCGTCCCGGCGTGTGATCATGAGCACGCCATCAGTCCATGATGTGAGAACACCCACCGTGTCGGTGAACTTCTCCGATGTCGTGCCAGGGTCCGCCAACCGCCGTACGGAGACGCGTTTCCCCACGTCAGAAGGGGTAATTCGGACTTCCAGACGTCCTGTCGCCGAGATTTCCACTGGTCAGTTCACCCCTCCTGTTCGGATCATGCTCCGGAACGGAGATACTAGGGGCGGGCATCGACGACGCCGCGCTCCCGCGCGCCAGGCGGCGGAGCCTGAGGAGGCCCGCCAGCGCCCTATCGAGGAGGAACGACAGCGTGACCTACGTCATCGCGCAGCCTTGTGTCGACGTGAAGGACAAGGCGTGCATCGAGGAGTGCCCGGTCGACTGCATTTACGAGGGCTCCAGGTCCTTGTACATCCACCCGGACGAATGCGTCGACTGTGGTGCCTGTGAGCCGGTCTGCCCGGTCGAGGCGATCTTCTACGAGGACGACGTCCCGGAGGAGTGGAAGGACTACTACAAGGCGAACGTCGAGTTCTTCGACGAGCTGGGTTCGCCCGGCGGTGCCAGCAAGCTGGGGCTGATCGAGCGTGACCACCCGTTCGTCGCCGCGCTGCCGCCGCAGGCGGAGGGCGAGTAATCCGCGTAAGCCGAATCGCCGCCTCGGTCCCGTACGGCCCGGTCATCCCGATCGCCGCCGCACGGGACCGAGGCGTTTGCCGCACCGTACGAAAGTGAGCCTGATTCCCGTGTCCGCAGTCTCCGACCGGCTCCCCACCTTCCCCTGGGACAAGCTGGAGCCGTACAAGAAGACGGCCGCCGCGCACCCCGGCGGGATCGTCGACCTGTCCGTGGGCACCCCGGTCGACGCCGTGCCCGAGCTCATCCAGAAGGCCCTGATCGACGCGGCCGACTCCCCGGGCTATCCGACCGTGTGGGGCACGCCGGCGCTGCGTGACGCGATCACCGGCTGGCTGGAGCGCCGCCTCGGCGCCCGCGAGGTCACCCACCGCCATGTCCTGCCAGTGGTCGGCTCCAAGGAACTGGTCGCCTGGCTGCCGACCCAGCTCGGCCTCGGCCCCGGCGACACGGTGGCCTACCCGCGCCTGGCCTACCCGACGTACGAGGTGGGCGCCCGCCTCGCCCGCGCGGACTACGCGGTCTACGACGACCCGCGCGACCTGGACCCGGCGAACCTGAAGCTCCTCTGGCTGAACTCGCCGTCGAACCCGACCGGCAGGGTCATCCCGAAGGAGGACCTGACCGCGATCGTCGCCTGGGCGCGCGAGCACGGCGTTCTGCTGGTCTCCGACGAGTGCTACCTGGAGCTGGGCTGGGAGGCCGACCCGGTCTCGGTCCTGCACCCGGACGTCAACGGCGGCTCGTACGAGGGCATCGTGGCCGTCCACTCCCTGTCCAAGCGCTCCAACCTGGCGGGGTACCGCGCGGCCTTCATCGCCGGCGACCCGGCCGTCCTCGGCCCGCTGCTGGAGATCCGCAAGCACGGCGGCATGATGACCTCGGCGCCGACCCAGGCGGCGGTCGTGGCGGCCCTCGGTGACGACGCCCACGTGCACGAGCAGCGCGAGCGCTACGCGGCCCGCCGCGAGGCCCTGCGCGCGGCCCTCCTCGGCCACGGCTTCCGCATCGAACACAGCGAGGCCAGCCTCTACCTGTGGGCCACGAGGGACGAGTCCTGCTGGGACACGGTCGCCCACCTGGCCGACCTGGGCATCCTGGTGGCCCCGGGGGACTTCTACGGCGAGGCGGGCGAGAAGTTCGTACGGGTGGCACTGACGGCGACGGACGAACGGGTCCAGGCCGCGGTGGAGCGCCTGTAGCGGCAAAGCCGACGGGGCCCAGGGAGCTCCCTGGACCCCGTCGGCCGGTCAAGCCGGCGGCAGCGAACCGTCAGCCGCCCAGCGGCAGCCCCTGGACCGGCAGGTTCGACGTCGGCAGGACGCCGCCCTTCGCCGTGCCGGACGCGGCGTCCCCGACGACGTTGCCGGCGGTCTGGGCGACGCCGCCCGCGGCGTTCTGCGCCACCGGCGCCGTCTTCTTCACGGCACCGCCGCCGGTCTGGCCCGCGGCCGGCACCGCCGTCCCGACCACGTGGCCGCCCGCGTTGCCCGCGAGCGAGGTGACGCTCTTCGCGGCGCCGTCGGCGGTGTTGGCGGCGTGCGTGGCGTCCAGGGCGCTCAGGCCGCCCAGGTTCGGGGCCACCTCCGGCAGGTTCGTGGCCGCACCGGCGGAGCCGGCCGCACCGACCCCGGCTGCCGCTCCCGCTGCGACGATCAGCGCGGCACGAGCGATCCGGCGGGTCAGAGGGAGGGACATGATGCTCCATTCGACGGAAGACAACGGTGTGAAGGTCCGGGTCCGGTTCCGGGCTCGGACGCCGTGACTACCGCTCGAAGCCCGCGAAGGTTGCGGACGCCCCAGGTAACGAATGGATAACGCATCGCATTATCAGGTGTGGATAAAAACGGGCAAAGAGCGTCCGTCGTACATCCCGCAGAATCCTTACGGCCCTTGATTTCCCGGGGTTTCCGACCTTGGCCCGGGAGCGGCGCGCAGGCGGGGGCGGGCGGGTGGCCGCGCAACCCGCCCGAGTGACCCTCCGTACTACTGTCCGGCCACGATCCGGACGACCCCCTGCGACGGGTCCGCCCCACCGGTCCCGTCCCCGACGGCCGTCCTCCACTGGTCGCTGGTGCTCCCGGCGGTCCACTCGCGCCCCGCGTACGACACCCGCTGGATGTGCAGCGCCGACGAGTTCGCGACCGCCCACTGCGCCAGCTGCCAGCCCCGCTGCCGCTCGCCGCGCCCGCTCGCGTCCGTCCGCGTGCCCTGCGGCACCGGAACGGTCACCGTCCGCCCCTGCGCGGTCGCGGTCACGCTCGGCGCCGGAGACGGCGACGGCACCGGGACACCGCCCACCTCCGCCCCGGTCTCCTGGAGCGCGTCGCGCCCGAAGTCCCGTACCAGCGCGCTGCGCACGGCGTCCGGACCGGTCGTCACCCCCGCCTGCGGACGCCCGTCGCAGGTCAGCGTGGCTGACGCGGTCCCCGTCAGGGCCGCCGCCAGCAGCGTGGCGTCCGACTCGTGCTTGGCGTACGCCTCCGGGTAGCCGCTGAGCTGCACCCGCTGGGCCGCCTCGGTCAGCGGCAGCTCGGTGTAGCCCGGCACCCGCGCCAGATGGGCGTAGAAGATGCCCGCCGCGTACGCCGGGTCCAGGATCTGCTGCTGGGTGCCCCAGCCCTGCGAGGGCCGCTGCTGGAACAGGCCCAGCGAATCCCGGTCGCCGTGCTGGATGTTGCGCAGCCCGGACTCCTGGATGGCCGTGGCCAGCGCGATCGTCACGGCCCGCTCGGGCATCCCGCGCCCGGTGCCGACGGCCGCGATCGTCGCCGCGTTCGACGCCTGCTCCGGCGTGAACTCGTACGACGTACCGTCACCGGTGTCCGACACCACCTTGCAGCCGCGCGCCCCACCTCCCCCGGTGACGTACTGCACCACGAGATAGGCGGCGACACCGCAGAGGACCAACAGGGCCGCGGTGTAACGGAAAACACGACCGCGACGCTTGGGACGGGTGGGGGACGGCTCTGACACGCGTACAAGGTACTGGAGGCCCGCCGGGCCCTCACGGGGGGTCAGCGGACAGCGCTTACCCGCCGGTCCCGGCGACCGGCGCGCTAGGGTCGGGGGCATGGCCGACACCTCGCTTGACCTCACGCTCGACGCCGCCGCGCTCACCGCGCGGCTCGTGGACTTCCCCTCCGAGAGCGGCACCGAGAAGCCGCTCGCGGACGCGATCGAGACCGCCCTGCGCGCCCTGCCGCACCTGACGGTGGACCGCTACGGCAACAACGTGATCGCCCGCACCCACCTGGGCCGCACCGAGCGTGTCATCCTGGCCGGCCACATCGACACCGTCCCGATCGCGGACAACGTGCCCGCACGGCTCGACGAGGACGGAGTGCTGTGGGGCTGCGGCACCTGCGACATGAAGTCCGGCGTCGCGGTGCAGCTGCGCATCGCGGCCACGGTCCCCGCCCCCAACCGCGACCTGACCTTCGTCTTCTACGACAACGAGGAGGTCGAGGCGAGCCTCAACGGCCTCAAGCACGTCGCGGAGGCCCATCCGGAGTGGCTCCAGGGCGACTTCGCGGTCCTGCTGGAGCCGTCCGACGGCCAGGTCGAGGGCGGCTGCCAGGGCACCCTGCGCATGCTGCTGAAGACCACGGGCGAGCGGGCGCACTCCGCGCGCTCCTGGATGGGCTCCAACGCCATCCACGCGGCCGCCCCGATCCTGGCCCGCCTGGCGGCCTACGAGCCCCGCTACCCCGTGATCGACGGCCTGGAGTACCGCGAGGGCCTGAACGCGGTGCGCGTCTCCGGGGGCGTGGCGGGCAACGTCATCCCGGACGAGTGCGTGGTCACCGTCAACTTCCGCTACGCCCCCGACCGCACCGAGGAGGAGGCGATCGCGCACGTCCGCGAGGTCTTCGCCGACTGCGGAGTGGCCGAGTTCGTGGTCGACGACCACAGCGGCGGCGCGCTGCCCGGCCTGTCCCACCCGGCCGCGGCGGCCTTCATCGAGGCGGTCGGCGGCACCCCGCAGCCCAAGTACGGCTGGACGGACGTCTCCCGGTTCTCCGCCCTCGGCATCCCCGCCGTCAACTACGGCCCGGGCAACCCGCACTTGGCGCACAAGCGCGACGAGCGCGTGGACACGGCGAAGATCCTGGCGGGCGAGGAGCGCCTGCGGAACTGGCTCACCGCCTAAAGAGCGGGTACAGGGCCGGTACGGCGCTGCACACCGGACATCGTGACGTCCCCCCTCCGTAACCCGCGGCGATCTAGTCTGAGATCGAACTACCCGCACGTGGAGGGAGCGCACATGGCTACCGGCAACCCCGAGGGAAAGAAGATCCCGCCGGACGAGCAGCGCCTGGGCCCGGTCCTCCGACGGCGCGGGCAGGTGATGGCCAGCACGACCGACCAGCGGCTGCTGGACGAGCGCGCCCCCACCGACTGGGTCCACACCGACCCCTGGCGGGTGCTGCGGATCCAGTCGGAGTTCATCGAGGGCTTCGGCACGCTCGCCGAACTCCCGCCCGCCATCAGCGTGTTCGGCTCGGCGCGCACACCGGTGGACTCACCGGAGTACGACGCGGGCGTCCGGCTCGGCCGGGGCCTGGTCGAGGCGGGCTGGGCGGTGATCACCGGCGGCGGCCCGGGCGCGATGGAGGCGGCCAACCGGGGTGCCTGCGAGGCGGGCGGCATCTCGGTCGGCCTCGGCATCGAGCTGCCCTTCGAGCAGGGACTGAACCCCTACGTCGACATCGGCCTGAACTTCCGCTACTTCTTCGTCCGCAAGATGATGTTCGTGAAGTACGCGCAGGGCTTCGTGGTCCTGCCCGGCGGCCTCGGCACCCTCGACGAACTCTTCGAGGCCCTCACCCTGGTCCAGACCCAGAAGGTCACCCGCTTCCCGATCGTCCTGTTCGGCAGCGCGTACTGGGGCGGCCTGGTCGACTGGCTCAAGAACACCCTGGTGGCCGAGGGCAAGGCCGCCGAGAAGGACCTCCTCCTCTTCCACGTCACCGACGAGGTGGAGGAGGCAGTGGCCCTGGTCTCGAAGGAGGCGGCCCGCTAGCGCGGGGCTTCGGCCAGGGTCTGCCGGCACCCGGTGTCGCAGCTCGCCCGGGGGCTTCTGCCCCCCTGGACCCCGACCTGTGCCCACCCCGCCCACCCGCCACCCGACTCGGTCCGCTGTGCGCGGGGCAGCAGGCTGTCCGTCCCCCCGGCCTGCTGCCTTCGCCTCTCGACCGAGACGGGTGGGTGTGGTGGGCGAACGGGGGGCCAGGGGGCGCAGCCCCCTGGTTGGTCAGGCCAGACCCCGGCGGGCCACCGCAGGAGGGCGGTGGCCCGCGATCGACGCCACCATGTCCAGCACCTGCCGGGTCTCGGCCACCTCGTGGACCCGGTACACCTGCGCGCCGAGCCACGCCGACACCGCGGTCGTGGCCAGCGTGCCGATCAGCCGTTCCTTCACGGGCCGGTCCAGCGTCTCGCCGACGAAGTCCTTGTTGGACAGCGACACCAGCACCGGCCACCCCGTGGCGGCCATCTCCGGCAGCCGCCGCGTCGCCTCCAGGCTGTGCCGCGTGTTCTTCCCGAAGTCGTGCCCGGGGTCGATCAGCACCGACTCCCGCGGCACGCCCAGCGCGACCGCCCGCTCGGCCAGCCCCACGGTCACGTCCAGGATGTCGGCCATGACGTCGTCGTACGTCACCCGGTGCGGACGCGTGCGCGGCTCCACACCACCCGCGTGCGTGCACACCAGCCCGACCTTGTACCGCGCCGCGACCTCCGCGAGCCCGGGGTCGACCCCGCCCCACGCGTCGTTCAGCAGATCCGCGCCCGCCTCGCACACCGCCTCGCCGACCGAGGCCCGCCAGGTGTCCACGCTGATGATCACGTCCGGGAAGCGCCGCCGCACCTCGGCCACGAAGCCGACCGTCCGCCGCGCCTCCTCCTCGGCCGTGACCTCCTCGCCCGGCCCGGCCTTCACCCCGCCGATGTCGATGATCGCGGCACCCTCGGCCACCGCCTGCTCCACCCGCGTGAGGGCCGGCTCGTCACGGAACGTCGCCCCCTGGTCGTAGAAGGAGTCGGGGGTCCGGTTCACGATCGCCATGATCACCGGCTCGTGCGCCCCGAATTCCCGCCTGCCCAGCCTGAGCATCCGCTGTGACCTCTCCTCGATCGTCCGGCGTTACGGCCGCCTGTGACCCTAACTGTCAGAGTCGCATGGCACGATCGGACCTGACAGTTTCAGCGTCCGGCAGAGAGCGTGGGGACCCTGGCGATGGTGATGTTCTTGTTCCTGGTCATCGCACTGGCCGTGGTGGTCGCCGCGGTGACGCTCGCCGTGGTGGGCGGCGGTGACAACAGCCCGCTGCCCGAGGTGGCGCCGGACCGGCTCCAGGACCCGCTGCCCGCCGACCGGCCGGTGGACCGCGCCGACGTGGAGAGCCTGCGCTTCCCGGTCGCCCCGCGCGGCTACCGCATGGCGGACGTCGACGACGCCCTCGGCCGGCTCGCCGCCGAGCTCGCCGAGCGGGACTCCCGGATCGCCGACCTGGAGTCGGCGCTGGCCGGAGCCAGAGCCGCGGCGGCACACGCCCGCATGGACAAGCCCGGTCACCCGGAGGACCGGCGATGAGCGACGGAGCGGCCCTCGCCGGGCCCGACGGCGCCCTGCGCTGTCCGTGGGCGCTGTCCACCGACGACTACGTGTCGTACCACGACGAGGAGTGGGGCCGCCCGGTCCACGGCGACGACGCCCTCTTCGAGCGGATCAGCCTGGAGGCCTTCCAGTCGGGCCTGTCCTGGATCACGATCCTGCGCCGCCGTCCCGGCTTCCGCGCGGCCTTCGCCGGCTTTCACATCGAGAAGGTCGCCGCCTTCACGGACGACGACCGCGAGCGGCTGCTGGCCGACGCGGGCATCATCCGCAACCGCGCCAAGATCGACGCGACCCTCGCCAACGCGCGCGTGCTCGCCGACTGGGCCGAGGGCGACCTGGACGACCTGATCTGGTCCCACGCCCCCGACGCGGCCGGCCGCCCGGCCCCCAAGACCCTGGCCGACGTCCCGGCGGTGACCCCCGAGTCCACGGCCCTGTCCAAGGCTCTGAAGAAGCGGGGGCTGAGATTCGTGGGCCCGACGACGGCGTACGCGCTGATGCAGGCGTGCGGGCTGGTGAACGACCACTTGGAAGCGTGCGTCAGCCGCACCAGCCCGCCCGCCCGCTGACCGCTCACCGGCCCAGGTACTTCGGCTTCTCCTTGTTGACGAAGGCCTGCACGGCGATCGCGTGATCCTCGGACTGCCCCGCCCGGGTCTGGAGTTCGTCCTCCTTCTCCAGCGTCTCCACGAGCGAGTGCGACAGCCCGAAGGCGACCGCCTCCTTGATCGCCGCGTACGCCACCGTCGGCCCCGCGGCGAGCGCCCGCGCCACCTTCTCGGCCTCCTCGCGCAGCTCGGCGGCGGGTACGACCCGGTTGGCGATCCCCAGCTCCAGCGCGTCCTGCGCGCTGATGCTGCGCGGGAAGAGCAGCAGGTCGGCGGCGCGGCTCGGGCCGATCACCCGGGGCAGGGTCCAGGAGATCCCGGAGTCGGCGGTCAGGGCGACCCCCGCGAACGACGTGTTGAAGGCGGCGGTGTCGGCGACCAGCCGGTAGTCCGCGGCGAGCGCGAAGCCGAAGCCCGCCCCGGCCGCGACGCCGTTCACCGCGGCGACCACCGGCTTCGGCGCCCCGGCGAGCGCGGTCACGATCGGGTTGTAGTGCTCCTTGACCGTGCTCATCGTCTGCCCGGCCCCCGTCTCGCGGTCGGAGGCGAGCAGCCCGATGTGCTCCTTGAGGTCCTGGCCCACGCAGAACGCCCGGTCCCCGGCGGCGGTCAGCAGGATCGCCCGTACGGCCGTGTCCCCGGCCGCGGATTCCGCCGCCTCCCGCAGGGCGGCCTTGGACGCGATGTTCAGCGCGTTCATCGCCTCGGGGCGGTTCAGCGTGATCGTCGCGAGTCCGTCGCTCACCTCGTAGAGCACGGTGTCGGCCATGGGACATCCCCTCCGGTCGCGGGTGACGTACCGCTCAGTACGTCCGGGTACGAAGGACAGCATGGCGGAGATCGCCGGCCAAGAGCCGGACCGGACGTGTGACCTGCGTCAAAGAAAACCGGAGCGGAGCCGACCGGCGGATGTCCGTGCGGCGGCGAAGTATCGCAGCCACATCCCCGAATTGGGTGGTTTTGCTCGCGCGCGTTGCCCAAGCGATGCCGACTGATGTTGGTCATCGGGTCCTGCGATGCGGGATAATGGCTGGGAAGCAATGTGTTCGATGCCGGTGTCGCGTGTCCGTTTCGGAACCGCGGGTGCCCTCCGAGGGCTCTCGGCAGACGATGAGCTGGTTTCAGGAAGGGGAACGAGCATGGCGGCCATGAAGCCGCGGACGGGCGATGGCCCGCTCGAGGTGACCAAGGAGGGGCGGGGCATCGTCATGCGCGTTCCGCTCGAAGGCGGCGGTCGGCTCGTCGTCGAGCTGACCCCTGACGAGGCCAAGGCACTCGGCGAGGCCCTGGAGAAGGTCACCGTCTGACGCGCCGGCCATCAGGTCCTTGCGTCTGCCCCGGCATCGTACGCGGTGCCGGGGCAGACGCATGTCCCGGCAGACACATGTCCCGCCCGGGGCCGGCTGCTCACCGCTTGACGGCGCACAGCAGCCCGTCGCCCACCGGCAGCAGCGACGAGACCAGTTCCTGGCTCTCACGCACCGAGCGCAGCAGCTCGCGCAGCCGCAGCACCTCCGTCGGCTGCGGTCCCGAGCCGACCGTACGGCCGTTGGCGAAGACGCCCTCGAAGACGACGAGCCCGCCCGGCCGTAGCAGGCGCAACGATTCAGCGAGGTAGTCGGAGTACTCCTGGCGGTCGCCGTCGCAGAAGACGAGGTCGTAGCCGGCGTCCGCGAGCCGGGGCAGGACGTCCAGGGCGCGGCCGGGGATGAAACGGGCCCGGTTGCTGGCGAAACCGCAGGCGCGGAAGGCCTGCCGGGCGAACTGCTGGTGCTCCGGCTCCGGGTCGACCGTGGTGAGCACCCCGTCCGGGCGCATGCCGTGCAGCAGATGGATTCCGGACACCCCGCAGCCGGTGCCGATCTCGGCGACGGCCTTGGCGTCCACGGAGGCGGCGAGCAGTCGCAGCGCGGCGCCCGTGGCCGGCGACACCGAGCGCAGCCCTGCCTCGCGGGCCCGGTCACGGGCCCAGATCAGCGCGTCGTCCTCGGCGACAAAGGCGTCGGCGAACGCCCAGCTCGTCTGCCGGTTGCCGGTAATGACCCTCTCCTGTCCCCGTGGTTGCCTGGGCGTGACTGTATCCGTTGGCGTCGGGAACCCGCAGATGGGACCGGACGTTTATGGGGATGAGACGGTGACCGGATGCGCGATGGGGGGTATGGGGTGGATCAGGACGCCGAGCAACTGCTGACGCAGCCGTATGAGCCGTATCAGCGTGTATCAAATTCTCGTAAAACCGCTTATGGGGAGCTAACGGGCGAGGTGGCTATGGTAGGGGCTCCACTGGACACCACCAGAGCTGACAGGGGAGGTGCGGCTGCGCCCTGGGACCGGGGTGGAGTGCTGCGGCGCTTCCTCGGGTCGGCGGGCAGGCCGAAATCCGTGACCGACACCGCTGCTGACCACCACGCCGCCTTCGCCGCAGGCGAGGCCCAGACCGCGACCTTCTCCACCGACGCGGACGGGCAGGCGTGGACTCCGCCCACGTGGGAGGAGATCGTCAGCACGCACAGTGCCCGGGTCTACCGCCTGGCCTACCGCCTGACGGGCAACCAGCACGACGCAGAGGACCTCACCCAGGAGGTCTTCGTCCGTGTCTTCCGCTCCCTGTCGACGTACTCGCCGGGCACCTTCGAGGGCTGGCTGCACCGCATCACCACCAACCTCTTCCTGGACATGGTCCGGCGCAAGCAGCGCATCCGCTTCGACGCCCTCGGCGAGGACGCGGCCGAGCGCCTGGCCAGCCGAGAGCCCACCCCGCAACAGCTGTTCAACGACGCGCACTTCGACGCCGACGTCCAGCAGGCCCTCGACACCCTCGCGCCCGAGTTCCGCGCCGCCGTCGTCCTGTGCGACATCGAAGGACTGTCGTACGAGGAGATCGCCGCGACCCTCGGCGTGAAGCTCGGCACGGTCCGCTCCCGTATCCACCGCGGCCGCTCCCAGCTCCGCAAGGCGCTCGCGCACCGCTCCCCGGAGGCCCGCGCGGCCGAGCGGCGCTCCTTCATCGCCCGTGTCCCCGCTCTGGGAGGAGGGGGCGCGACCGCGTGAGTGGATCCCGGCCGAAACCTGTCGAGAAGACGCACCTCGCAGAGCAGCATCTGGGAGACCGGCTCTCCGCCCTGGTGGACGGAGAGCTCGGTCATGAGTCGCGCGAGCGGGTCCTCGCCCACCTGGCCACGTGTGCCCGGTGCAAGGCGGAGGCGGACGCCCAGCGCCGGCTGAAGAACGTGTTCGCGGAGGCCGCCCCGCCGCCGCCCTCGGCGAGCTTCCTGGCCCGCCTCCAGGGGCTGCCCGGCGGCGACTTCGGCGGCGACGGCATGTCCGGGCCCGCCGGCGGCGTCCTCGGGCATGCCGCTCGCGAGGACACCACCGGGGCCGCCGACACCCCCGGCTCCTCCGCCATGTCCGGCGTCTTCGGGGCGCGGCGCGGCGAGCGCTTCGCCTTCGGATACGTCCCCGCCCGTCCGCACGGCGCGGTCCCCGCCCCGGCAGCTGCCTCCGCCGAGGCCGAGCGCGGCTTCCGCATCCACCCCGTCGGCCGCCCGGACGAGAGCCGCGCCGCCTCGCGCGGACTGCGGTTCGCGTTCGCCGCCGCCGGCGCGGTGTCGCTGGCCGCGGTCGCCCTCGGGGGCGTCACCACCGCCATCCCCGGTGACACGACGGCGGACGCCCGCGGCGGCACGGGCAGCAATGTCGTCCCGGCCCGCTCGGCCGGCTCGGGCTCGGGCGCGGCCACGCCCGACAGCCAGCGCCGCCGCCCGGGAGGACCGCTCCTCGCCGCTCAGGGCAGCGCGCTGCTCGGGCAGACCTCGGTGGCGCCGACGTCGATGTCAGCGCCGCTGGTGCCTGGCATGCCGACCCCCGGCACGGGCCAGACCCCGGACGGCCTCGTGCGCGGTCTGACCACCCCGATGATGGCCGGTGCGGCAGTCGTCTCCCCGCTGATACGCCCGCTGAACGACACCGTGGCCTACCCGCTGGGCGCCTGGTCCACGGTCCCCGGAGTCACCGGCTCCGGCCTGCTGTCCGCCCCCGTCCCCGCCATCGCGCCCCCCGCCGCCTCCGCCGCGCCCTCACCGTCCCCCTCCTTCCCGTCGCACACCCCCTGACCGGCCACTGCGCCACCGCCCGCGAACCTGGTTGAATCCGGTGAGGGCCGTTCCCGCGGCGATGACCCGGGGACGTAGTCGACGTTCCGCCGGCCACCGCCGAAGCGCGCGGCCGCGGCCAGCCGTGGGGAGAGCATGAACGAGGGGAACCGTGTCCCGCCCGTCCCGCCGGGGGAGGAGCCGGAGGGACCGGCAGGCGCGACACCGACGAACCGAACGGACACCGAGGCGCGGGATGCGGCACAGAGCGCGTCCGGGCGGGTCGAGTCGGGGCGGGCCGAGTCCGGGCCGACGGGATCGGAGTCGGGGGACTTCGAACTGGCCAAACCGGTGCCCGCTCCCGCCGGTGACACCGAGGCCGGCGCGGCCGTGGAGGCGGACGTAGCGGCCGTGTCCGGGGAAGCCGCCTGGACGGCCCCCACCGAGCGTCCGAAGCCCCTGCACGACCCCGATCCCTACGGCACCCCGCCGTACGGCGAGCCGGGCCCCTGGGCACCCGCACCGCCCGTCCAGCACCCTGCGACAGCGCAGGCCCAGGGAGCGTCCACACCGCCGGCACCGGCACCCGGCGTCCCCGCACCGGCCGTCTCCACGCCCGCGCAGGGACCCGCCGCCCCCGTCCCCGCCCCCGTCCCCGGCCCCGTCCCCGTCCCCGTCCCCGGCGCCGCCGCGCCCGGCGCCGCCGCGCCCGGCGCCGCCGCGCCCGGCGCCGCCGCGCCCGGCGCCCCCGCGTCCGCCGCACCCGTGCCCGGCGCCCCCGTCCCCGGCCCCGGCGCCGCCGCGTCCGCCGCACCCGCCCCCGCCGTACCCGTCCCCGCCGTACCCGCGCCCGGCGCCCCCGCGCCCGGTGCCCCGGACCCGGCAGCCCCCGCCGCACCCGCCCTCGGCTCGGAGGCACCCACCCCCACCGTCACCCCCACTACCACCCCACCCCCACAGCCGGCCGGTGTCGAAGGTGGAGGGCCCTGGGGGCGTTACGACCCCTGGGCCGCTGGGTCGGCTCAGGAGCAGGCTCTTCGGTGGCAGGGGGCGTTTCAGCAGACCGGGGCCGGGATGGCCGACCGGCCGCGGGGGCGGCGGTTGGCGATGGGATGGACGCTGGTGGTCGCACTCGTCGCCGCGGGCGTCGGCGGGATCGCCGGCGCCTATGTCGAGCGGCAGGGCTTCGGCAGTGATGTGCATCTGCCGCAGGCCGGGCGGGTGCCTGCCGGGCGGGCGCCGGACAGTGTGGCCGGGATAGCCGCCCGCGCACTGCCCAGCGTCGTGACGCTGCATGTCTCCGGGACCGACCAGAGCGACACCGGCACCGGCTTCGTGCTCGACACCCAGGGCCACATCCTCACCAACAACCACGTCGTCGCCCCCGCCGGATCGAGCGGTGCGATATCCGTGACCTTCAGCAGTGGCGACACCGTCAAGGCGGATGTCGTAGGACGCGACAGCGGGTACGACCTCGCCGTCGTCCAGGTCCACGGCCTGACCGGGCTCACCCCGCTGCCGCTCGGCAACTCCGACGACGTCCGCGTCGGCGACCCCGTCGTCGCCATCGGCGCCCCCTTCGACCTGGCCAACACCGTCACCTCCGGCATCATCAGCGCCAAGGAACGGCCCATCACCTCCGGCGGGGAGAAGGGGGACGGGAGCGATGTCTCGTACGTCGACGCGTTGCAGACCGACGCCCCCATCAATCCGGGCAACTCCGGCGGCCCCCTCCTCGACTCCCGCGCCCATGTCATCGGCATCAACTCCGCCATCCGTTCCGCCGACAGCGGCTCCGACTCGGACAGCGGCCAGGCCGGCTCCATCGGCCTCGGCTTCGCCATACCGGTGAACCAGGCCAAGCGCGTCGCCGAGGAACTGATCAACGACGGTCATGCCACCCACCCGGTCATCGGGGTCACCCTCGACATGGGATACACCGGCGACGGTGCGCGTATCGACGACCGGAGCGCGGGCGGCGGTCCCGCCGTGACCAGGGGCGGGCCCGGCGAGCGGGCCGGGCTGAAGGCGGGCGACGTCATCACCGAGGTCGACGGACAGGCCGTGCACACGGCCCAGGAGCTGATCGTCAAGATCCGCGCCCACCGGCCCGGCGACCAGCTACGGCTGACCGTCCGGCGCGACGGCACCGACCGGGAGATCCCGCTCCGGCTGGGCGCGGCGGAACAGAACTGACAGAAGTCTCACCCCGGGACGGTACCGGTCGGACAGGAACGCCGGGTACCGTTGACCGACCGAGGACATCGCACTGGGAGCGTCAGGTGTTCAATGACATAGGGCCAATGGAGCTGCTGACGATCATCGTCATCGCGGTGCTCGTGTTCGGTCCGGACAAGCTCCCCAAGGTCATCCAGGACGTGATGCGTACGATCCGGAAGATCCGCGAGTTCTCGGAGAGTGCCAAGCAGGACATCCGCAGCGAACTGGGTCCCGAGTTCAAGGACTTCGAGTTCGAGGACCTCAACCCCAAGACGTTCATCCGCAAGCAGATGGACAACGCCAACGACGAGCTGGGGCTGAAGGAGATCCGCAACGGCTTCGATCTGAGGAAGGAGATGGCCGAGGTCACCGACGCCGTGAACGGCCGGGACATCGAGGCCTCCTCCTCCGCTTCGTCCTCGTCGTCGTCCTCGTCGTCCTCGTCGTCCTCGTCGTCCTCGTCGTCCTCGGACTCCGGGGGCGGGCGGATCGACATGACCAAGAAGCCCGAGGAGCCCGGCAAGGACGACCGGCCGCCCTTCGACGCGGACGCCACCTGATCCCGGCCCCCGCCCGGCCGATCCCGACACGCGCACGCGGGCGTACGCCGCGCACGTGACGCGTTTCATAGCGCACCCCCGTCGCACACGGCTTGAACAGGCCGTTCGTGCGACCCACGCATCCAGTGCCTGCCCTGCCGCCCTCGGTCGTGTGGATATGCTGCCGAGTTGTTGTGCGGACCGGACGAGTACGCCCGAAGGGGGGCGGGCCGCCCCGGTCCGACGAGAGCGAGGAGGCGTCCGGGAGATGGAGACGACGAGTCGGGTGGGCGCGCAGGCGCCGGCCGCGGAGGGCGGACAACAGCTTCCCTCCGCCCGGCGCACGGTCGACGGTTACCTGCAGGCGCCCTTCCCGTGGTACGGCCTCGACGAGGCGTTCACCGGGCCGCGCTGGCTGATGCAGGTGGGTACGGCGGCCGACGGTGCCGTCGAGCACGGTTCGATCGGACACGGTGACGAGCCCTCCGTGCGGGTCGAGACCGGTGTCGTCGGTGAGCCGCGGGAGAAGTTCGCGGTGGTGGTCACGGTCGCCGCGCAGCCGTCCCGGCGCAGCGCCGACGGTACGGGGCTGCTGGAGGCCACGTCGGTGTCCTCGGCCGCCTGGCTGGCCGGGGTGGGGCTGCTGTCGTTCACCTGGCCCGGGCAGATGGACCACAGCCTGCGGGACGACTGGCTGGACCAGCAGACCGAGACCGCGTGGGCGCTGGCCGACGATCTCGACGGGCCGGAGTGGTCCAAGCTCTCGCTGCCCGTGGACGGGGTCGCGGCCTCTTTCTACTACCGGGAGTCGGAGTTCGGCTGGGTCCTCGCCGGTACGACCGACGCGGGGGTGCACCTGGGCGCGTACGGGCGGGGCATGAGCGCGTACGGTCTCGGGTTCGCCGTGGTGAAGGACGTGTCCGCGTACGCGTGACACCGCACAGACATGGCCGACACACCGCACAGACATGGCCGAAGGGGCGCCGGTCGATCCCGGCGCCCCTTCGGCGTAGCTGCCTAGAACTTGTTCTTCGGAGTGAGACCCAGGGACAGGCCCGACAGGCCCCGCTGCCGTCCGCCCAGCTTCCCGGCGATCGCCCGCAGCGCGCTGCCCGCCGGGGAGTCGGGGTCGGTGATGACCACCGGCTTGCCCTCGTCGCCGCCCTCGCGGAGGCGGACGTCGATCGGGATCGAGCCGAGGACCGGGACCGTCGTACCCGTCGTACGGGTCAGGCCGTCGGCGACCAGCTGGCCGCCGCCCGTGCCGAAGACGTCGACCATCTCGCCGCAGTGCGGGCAGGGCAGGCCGGACATGTTCTCGACCACGCCGACGATCTTCTGGTGGGTCTGGACCGCGATGGAGCCGGCGCGCTCGGCCACCTCCGCCGCCGCCTGCTGCGGGGTCGTGACGACCAGGATCTCGGCGTTCGGGATCAGCTGGGCCACGGAGATCGCGATGTCACCGGTGCCGGGCGGCAGGTCCAGCAGGAGGACGTCCAGGTCGCCCCAGTACACGTCCGCCAGGAACTGCTGCAGCGCCCTGTGCAGCATCGGGCCGCGCCAGACGACCGGGGCGTTGCCCGGGGTGAACATGCCGATGGAGATGACCTTCACGCCGTTCGCCGACGGCGGCATGATCATGTTCTCGACCTGGGTCGGGCGGCCGTCCGCGCCCAGCATGCGCGGCACCGAGTGGCCGTAGATGTCGGCGTCGACCACGCCCACCTTGAGGCCGTCGGCCGCCATCGCCGCCGCCAGGTTGACCGTCACGGAGGACTTGCCGACGCCGCCCTTGCCGGAGGCGACCGCGTAGACCCGGGTGAGGTTGCCCGGCTTGGCGAAGGGGACCTCGCGCTCGGCCTGGCCGCCGCGCAGGGCCGCCGTCAGTTCCTTGCGCTGTTCGTCGCTCATCACGTCCAGCGTGACGTCGACGCGGGTGACGCCCTCGACCCGGGAGACCGCGTCGGTGACGCGCTGGGTGATGGTGTCGCGCATCGGGCAGCCGGAGACCGTCAGATACACGGTGACCGCGACCGCTCCGTCCGCGCCGATCTCCACCGATTTGACCATCCCCAGTTCGGTGATGGGTCGGTTGATCTCGGGATCGTTCACCGTCGCCAGTGCCTCGCGCACCGCGTCTTCCGTAGCCATAACAACGATGGTACGGCGCGGTAAGGGGCCTTCGGGATGCCCCTCAGCGGTCGTCTGTGTCACGTCCCGGCGACCGTTCTGACCGTTCCGCCGGGAATACGACCCGGTCGCTGCGGCCTTGGCGATCCTCCAGGTCCTTCAGCAGATCCTGGAGCTCGGAGCGCATCCAGTCGCGGGTCGCCACCTCGCCGAGTCCCATGCGCAGGGCGGCGATCTCCCGGGTCAGATACTCGGTGTCGGCGATGGACCGCTCGTTCTGCTTGCGGTCCTGCTCCAGGTTGACCCGGTCGCGGTCGTCCTGCCGGTTCTGCGCGAGCAGGATCAGCGGGGCGGCGTAGGAGGCCTGCAGGGACAGGGCCAGAGTCAGGAAGATGAACGGGTACTGGTCGAAGCGGAGCGCGACGGGCATCGTGACGTTCCACAGGATCCACAGGATGATGACGCCCGTCATCCAGACGATGAAGCGGCCCGTGCCCAGGAACCGGGCGATCTTCTCCGACATCACGCCGAAGGCCTCGGGGTCCCACTCCGGCAGATACCGGCGCCGGGGCGGGGCCGGCTGGTCCAGCCGGGGGGTACGGGCCCGGGTGGTCGCCGTGGCGCCCGTCGGGGTGCGCTCGCGGCCGCCGCTCTCGCGCTCAGGAGCCATGCGTGGTCGCCCCCTCTCCCTCGTCCAGGTGGAACTCGTGCTCCCGCCAGTCCTCGGGCAGCATGTGGTCCAGTACGTCGTCCACGGTCACCGCGCCGAGCAGCCGTCCGGCCTCGTCCACCACGGGCGCGGCGACCATGTCGTACGTGGCGAAGAACCCGGCGACGGCGGGCAGCGCCGCGTCCGGGTCGAGCGGTTGCAGATCGGTGTCGACGATCGAGCTGACCAGCGCGTACGGCGGGTCGCGCAGCAGCCGCTGGAAGTGGACCGTGCCCAGGTACTTGCCGGTCGGGGTCTCGTCGGGCGGACGGCAGACGTAGACCTGGGCGGCGAGCGCGGGGGAGAGGTCGGGGTTGCGGACCCGGGCGAGCGCGTCGGCGACGGTGGCGTCCGGGCGCAGCACGATCGGCTCCGTGGTCATCAGACCGCCGGCCGTGTGCTCCTCGTACGACATCAGGCGCCGCATCTCGGCCGCGTCGGCGGGCTGCATGAGGCTCAGCAGCCGCTCCTTGTCGTCCTCGGGCAGCTCGGAGAGCAGGTCGGCCGCGTCGTCGGGGTCCATGGCCTCCAGCACGTCCGCCGCGCGCTCCTCCTTCAGCTTGCCGAGGATCTCGATCTGGTCGTCCTCCGGGAGCTCTTCGAGCACGTCGGCCAGGCGGTCGTCGTCGAGGGCGGCGGCCACCTCGGCGCGCCGCTTGGCGGAGAGGTGGTGCAGGACGTTGGCGAGGTCGGCGGGGCGCAGCTGCTCGAAGGTGGCAAGCAGGCTCTCGGCGCCCTGCCCGTGCTCCTCCAGCGAGAAGCCGGTGACGGCCGACCACTCGACGGTCAGCGCCTCGCCCTTGGCCCGCCGGAAGGCGCCACCCTTCTTCCCCTTGCGGACGAAGACCCGGTCGACCTCCCAGTCCCGGCGGGCGGGCAGCTGCTGCACGGACACGTCGAGGACGGTGACCTCCTCGCCGGTCTCGGTGAGCGTCACCCGCCGGTCCAGCAGCTCGCCGAAGACCAGCCGCTCGGTGGGCCGCTGCTCGAAGCGGCGGACGTTCATGACGCCGGTGGCGATGACCTGGCCGGACTCGATGCCGGTCACCCGGGTCATGGGCAGGAAGATCCGGCGCCGGGTGGGCAGCTCGACGACCAGCCCGAGCACCCGCGGGGGCCGCCGGCCGACGCGCAGCATGACGACCAGGTCGCGTACGCGGCCCATGACGTCGCCGCTGGGATCGAAGACGGGGACCCCGGCGAGGTGCGAGACGAAGATCCGGGGGGCGCCGGCTGCCATGGCTGTGCTTCCTTTGCGTGGGGATCGTGTGAGTTGCTCGGATATGCCCGCGCGCGTGCGCTTCAGGCTAGCTCGTCCTGATGGGGTATGGCCTGGCGGGCGGTCCGGACGGACTGGCTCCGCCGGGTGGGCAGGGACGGCCTGAGGCCCCGGTACGCTGCCGTACGCCGTTCAGGACTCGTCAGAAAGGCAGCGCCACCTGTGACTGCGACTCCCCAGGGCCGAACCCGCCGGACCACGCGGATGACCGCGCTGTGCGCACTGGCCGTGACAGGGGTGGCGGTGCTGACGGGGTGCGGCGGGGACGATCCGGACGCCGGCACGAACGGGGTGGGCAAGCTGCCCGCCGATCAGATCCAGGCGAAGACCCGCGCGGCGGCGGACGCGGCACCGGCGGTACGGCTGGCCGGGTCGGTGGTCACCAGCGGCCGTACCTACCAGCTGGACATGCGCCTGAAGGCCGACGGCGGCACCGGGTCGGTGACCTCGCAGGGGGCGACCTTCCAACTGCTGCGGGTGGGGCAGCAGCTCTACCTCAAGGCCGATTCGGACTTCTGGAACCACGCGGGCGGCAGCAACGGCGGTGACGGTACGGCGGGGAAGCTGAACGGCAAGTACGTGAAGGTGCCGCAGGGGGATCCCGCGTACAAGAAGTTCAGCGGCTTCACGGACAAGTCGGTCCTGCTCGACGGGCTGCTGACCCTGCACGGCACCCTGGCGACCGACGGCCACCACGACCAGTCGGGCACCCCCACCATCCGCATCACCGGCGACAAGGGCTCCGGCGGCACCCTGGACGTCTCCCTCCAGGGCACCCCGTACCCCCTCCGCCTGGTCCGCGCCGGCAGTGCGGGGACGCTCAGCTTCTCGGACTGGGGCAAGGACTTCACCGTGACGGAACCGTCGAAGGACGACACGGTGGACTACGGCAAACAGCTGCCGACGTCGTAACGGGCCCTGCGCTACTTCCTCCGCCGCTTCCCCAGCAGCTTCGGCAGCCCGGCCGGAATCGGCTCCCGCGTGGTCGCCGGGCTCGGCACAGGCCGCTCCGCCAGGCTGCCGTCGGGCAACGGCACCACAGTCCCGGCCGGAGCCAGGCGCAGCACCCTGCACTCGCGGGCCCAGCGGCCCGGCATCTCCTCGCCGTCCGGGGCGTTCAGGCGCTTGCCCTTCAGCTCGGCGACGGCGGCCTCCCACTGCTCCGAGCCGGAGGCCAGCTCGGTCACGGTCGCCTGGAACGTCACCAGCCGGCCGCCCTTGTCCTTGCTGCGCACGGTCACCTCGGCAAGGCCGCCGTCGACCAGCGCCGGCAGCGGCTGCTCCCCGGGCCCGTCGCCGACCAGGCACACCGCACCCTCGTGCCACACGTGCCACAGCGCATGCGCGGCCGGAGCATCTGCGCCCCTGACCCAGATCAGGCCGGACTTCTTCGCGGCCTCCTCGATGAGGGCCTGGTCGAGCAGCTCGCTTCGCATGGGGTCAGCCTATCCAGGCCCGTTCACAGCCAGCCGTTGCGCTTCAGCACCCGGTGGATGCCCACACACATGCCGACGGTGAGGGTCAGGACCAGCGGGTAGCCGTACTTCCAGTGCAGCTCCGGCATGTTGTCGAAGTTCATGCCGTACACGCCCGTCACCATCGTCGGTACGGCGATGATCGCGGCCCAGGCGGTGATCTTGCGCATGTCCTCGTTCTGCGCGACGGACGCCTGCGCCAGATTGGCCTGGAGGATGGAGTTGAGCAGCTCGTCGAAGCTCACGACCTGCTCCTGGACCCGGGCGAGGTGGTCGGCGACGTCCCGGAAGTACTTCTGGATGTCCGGGTCGATCAGCCGCATCGGCCGCTCGCTCAGCAGCTGCATGGGCCGCAGCAGCGGGGCGACCGCCCGCTTGAACTCCAGCACCTCGCGCTTGAGCTGGTAGATCCGCGCCGAGTCCACACCGCGCGCGACGCCGCCGCCCCGGCCCGGCGAGAAGACCTCGGTCTCCACCTCGTCGATGTCGTCCTGCACGGCGTCGGCGACCGCGATGTAGCCGTCCACGACATGGTCGGCGATGGCGTGCAGCACCGCCGAGGGGCCCTTGGCCAGCAGCTCCGGGTCGTCCTGGAGGCGGTGCCGCAGAGCCCGGAGCGAGCCCTTGCCGCCGTGCCGGACGGTGATGAAGAAGTCCCGGCCGGTGAAGCACATCACCTCGCCGGTCTCCACGACCTCGCTGCTCTCGGTGAGCCGGTCGTGCTCGACGTAGTGGATGGTCTTGAAGACGGTGAACAGGGAGTCGTCGTAGCGCTCCAGCTTCGGACGCTGGTGCGCCTGCACGGCGTCCTCGACGGCCAGCGGGTGCAGCCCGAACTCGCTCGCGATACCGGCGAATTCGGCCTCGGTCGGCTCGTGCAGCCCGATCCACACGAAGCCGCCGTCGCGCCGCACCAGCCGCATGGCCTCGTGCGGGCTCAGCGGCTTGCCGCTCTCGACCCGGGCGCCGTCGCGGTAGACCGCGCAGTCCACGACGGCCGAGGCCGTGCCGGGGTCGCGGGTGCTGTCGTACGGGGCGGCGGTGTCCTTGCGCGGTGCGGGACGGGACGCGGGGCGGACCACGGCGCGCAGGTCGCGGATCATCGACATGGGCAGGCTCCTTCGCGGGCAGGCAGCGAAAGCGCGGCGCGACGGGTGGAACTACCCGGAATGGGGACGGTCCTGTGTCCGATGTTCGGCACGTCCACAAAGCGGGGAGCACCGCACCGTCGCGGTGGCGGCTTCGCTGCTGATGCAGAACTGACGTTGATCAGACGGATCAGACTCAGACGGATCAGGCAAAGCGAAACGAAGTGCTCTTCCGAAGGGCAACGCGCACGCGAAGGCGGCAGCGGCCAGCCAGAGACCAGATCAGCGGGCGGAAGAGCGAGTGGTACTACCAGGTCGACTTCGATCCATGACAGCCCCACCTCCTCCGGCCGGTCCCTCGTAAGGGAGTCTCTTCGAGGGCTCAGGTTAGCAGCCGCCCGAACTGTCAAGGCGCCGCTTTGCCCGCTACTGACGAGTTCTATGCTCCCCGCATGGTTGATGTTCTTCCTCTCGTCGAGGCACGGTTGAGCACCGCGCTGGGCGAACCGGACGCGCGCGCCGCCGTCACCTTCCTCGGCACGGACCGCATCGAGGTCCTCCGGTTCCGGGAGGGGGATCTCCTCCGGTACGCCACCCTCGGCATGTCCGCGCACCCCATGACCGACCCCACGGCGATGCTCGCCGACCCGGTCAAGGGACCCCGCGCGGAACTGGTCCTCTCCGTCCGCGCGGGCCTCGCCGAGACCGACAAGGTGCTCCGCCCGCTCGCGGTGCTGGCCGCGTCCCCGCAGGTGGAGGGTCTGATCGTGACGCCGGGCGCCTCCCTGGACACCGGTGATCCGCTGTGGCCCGGCGCCCCCTTCACCTCGGTGCTGGTGGGCGAGCCCGGCGGACTGGTCGAGGATCTGGAGCTGGACGATCCGATGGATCCCGTACGGTTCCTGCCGCTGCTGCCGATGACCCCGAACGAGGCCGCCTGGAAGCGTGTGCACGGTGCCCAGGCCCTCCAGGAGCGCTGGCTCGCCGCCGGCACGGACCTGAGGGATCCCGCCCGCAGGTCCGTCCCGCTCGACTGACACACACGTGAGCAAGTTCACCAAGGACCGGTCGGCAACGGTCAGTTGGCGAAGACGCCGACGGTGTTGTCCACCGGCTGAGGGGGCTCGCTCCCGCCCGGTCGACCGGCACGGTTCCGTCCGGACGGGTGATCGTCCTTGACGCGGGCGGGCAGGGGTAGGACCGTGGAGCCCTATGAGGGGCGAACCCAGTTGCCCGAGGTGTGGTGGCCGGGTCAGGGCTCCCGGCCTCTTCGCCGATGCGTGGCAGTGCGATGTGCACGGCACGGTGTATCCGCTGCAGCCCGTGATCCCGCCCAGCGTCGAAGCCCTCGCCGCCGTCGTGCAGCGCACCCACGTTCCGGTGTGGATGCCCTGGCCGCTGCCGGTCGGCTGGCTCTTCACCGGTGTGGCCTACGCGGGCGACGACCGCAGCGGGGGCCGCGCGACCGCCGTGGCCTGCACGGGTCCCGGCCCGCTCGGCGGTCCGGCCGAGCTCATCCTGGTCGCCGAGGAACTCGGCGTCGGCCTCGGCGCGCGGTACGCGGGCATCGACGGCCCGGACCCGGGACCGTACATGAACATCGAGAAGCCCCCCGAGGCCAAGGTGCTGGCCGTCGGCCGCCCGACCCCGCTGTGGCACGTCTTCCGCACCCCCGAGGACCGCGCGGTCTTCGCGGGCGAGGCGCTCGGCATGTGGCTGTGGGCGGTGATGTGGCCCGAGCAGTCCGGGCTGCTCATGTACGACGAGCTGGTGCTCACCGATCTGCGGGACGCGGGGCCGGAGCTGGATCTGGTGCCCTGCGGAGCGTTGTCGCCGCGCTTGCTTCGGCCGTGACGCCGCCCACCGGGTGCCGGGTGCCGCTTCGTGGGCGGGTGCGGGTGCGTTGTGGTTGATCGCGCGCACGCGGCGGAGCCGCATATCGATACAGCGCGCCCCTAGGGCGTTGCAATCACCGGTACTATCAAGTGTCCCCCTTTGAATCGTCGGTGTCTGGAGTCCTTGTGCGTATAGATCTGCACTGTCACTCCACCGCCTCCGACGGTACGGACACCCCTGCCGAGCTGGTGCGGAATGCCGCCGCCGCCGGGCTGGACGTGGTCGCGCTGACCGATCACGACACCACGCGGGGGTACGGCGAGGCGATCGCCGCGTTGCCCGCGGGGCTGACGCTGGTCACGGGGGCCGAGCTGTCCTGTCGGATCGACGGGATCTCCATGCACATGCTGGCCTACCTCTTCGATCCCGAGGAGCCCGCGCTGCTCG
This sequence comes from Streptomyces camelliae, assembly GCF_027625935.1. Classification (NCBI taxonomy): domain Bacteria; kingdom Bacillati; phylum Actinomycetota; class Actinomycetes; order Kitasatosporales; family Streptomycetaceae; genus Streptomyces; species Streptomyces camelliae. Next base: position 3,310,616 of record NZ_CP115300.1, on the reverse strand, counting down.
CCGAGCGGGAGCTGGTGCGGGACGACCGGGTGCCGCGGGCCAAGGGCATGGTCGCCAAGCTCAACGCGCTGGGCGTGCCGGTCACGTGGGAGCAGGTCGAGCGGATCGCCGCCGGCGGGTCCGTGGGGCGGCCGCACGTCGCCACCGCGCTGGTCGAGCTGGGCGTCGTACCGACCGTCAGCGACGCGTTCACCGAGGAGTGGCTGGCCGACGGCGGGCGGGCCTTCGTGGAGAAGCACGAGACCGACCCCTTCGAGGCGATCCGGCTGGTCAAGGGCGCGGGCGGGGTCTGTGTCTTCGCGCACCCGGCCGCCGCCAAGCGCGGCCGGACCGTGCCGGAGTTCCGCATCGCCGAGATGGCCGAGGCCGGCCTCGACGGCATCGAGGTCGATCACATGGACCACGACGCCGACGCGCGCGACCGGCTGCGGGGGCTGGCGAAGGACCTGGATCTGCTGGTCACCGGCTCCTCGGACTACCACGGCAGCCGCAAGACCGTGTCCCTGGGCGCGTACACGACCGACCCCGAGGTGTACGGGGAGATCACCCGGCGGGCGACCGGCGCGTTCCCGGTGCCGGGCACCGGTGGAGCCTGAGACCGGCCCGCCTCACCCCCTCACGCCCGTATCACTTCTTCCGCAAGGCCTTCTGCACAACCATGTTCGACATCGCCGTCTTCGGCTCTCTGTTCCTGACCCTTTTTGTCATCATGGATCCCCCTGGGATCACCCCGATCTTCCTCGCCCTGACCGCCGGCCGGCCCGGCAAGGTGCAGAAGCGGATGGCCTTCCAGGCCGTCTGCGTGGCGTTCGGGGTCATCGCCGTCTTCGGTGTCCTGGGGCACCAGATCCTGAACTACCTGCACGTCTCCGTCCCCGCGCTGATGATCGCGGGCGGTCTGCTGCTCCTGCTGATCGCACTGGACCTGCTCACCGGCAAGACCGACGAGCCGAAGCAGACCAAGGACGTGAACGTCGCCCTCGTACCGCTGGGCATGCCGCTGCTGGCCGGGCCCGGTGCGATCGTGTCCGTGATCCTGGCCGTGCAGAAGGCCGGCAGTGTGGCCACGCAGGTCTCGGTGTGGACCGCGATCCTCGCGATCCATGTCGTGCTGTGGCTGGTGATGCGTTACTCGCTGCTGATCATCCGGGTGATCAAGGACGGCGGTGTCGTCCTGGTGACGCGGCTCGCGGGCATGATGCTCTCCGCGATCGCCGTGCAGCAGATCATCAACGGGATCACTCAGGTGATCCGGGGGAGCTGAACGTGATCCAGGGGAGCTGAACGTGATCCGGGGGGAGCCGAGCGGCGTCGCTCGGCTCCCCCCGGAAAGCGTGGGTGGTGGCTCCCGTTACGAGGCCGGGTTCTCGGCCGGGCGGATCCACAGGCGCTGTCCGATGGCGGCGGCCTGCTGAACGATCCGGTTGACGGAGGCGGCGTCCACGACGGTGCAGTCCACGGTGGTGCCGTCGACCTCGTCGAGTCGCCTGATCTCGAAGCGCATGTGCTTCTCCCTTCGTCTGGTCATCCTCCTGAGGAGAACTACTGGTGACGTGCTGTCGTACGTCCTAGTCAACGTGCTGCATGTTACGAACATTCCCTACGCTAAAGAAATTTTTCGAACAACTAATTACTAGCGAGTAAGGAACCGATCGGGAGCGGTTGTGTTCGCAGCGTGACGGCCGGGACAATGGAGACGATGAACGACGACCTGGCCGCCCTGGGCGCCCGCATCGACCGCACGAACGAGCTGCTGGAGCGCATGCTCGCCGAGGTGGCGAAGACGCCCTCCACCCACGCGATCTTCGTCGACGCGGGGTATCTGTACGCGGCCGCGGGGCGGCTGGTCGCCGGGACCGAGGACCGCCGGGCCTTCGACCTCGACGCCGAGGGTCTGATCGAGGCGCTGATCGACAAGGCCCGCACGATCTTCGCGGACAGCCGGCTGCTGCGCGTCTACTGGTACGACGGTGCCCGCCGCCGTATCCACACCGCCGAGCAGCAGATCATCGCCGAACTGCCCGACGTCAAGGTCCGCCTCGGCAACCTCAACGCCAACAACCAGCAGAAGGGCGTCGATTCGCTGATCCGCTCGGACCTGGAGTCCCTGGCCCGCCACCGCGCCATCAGCGACGCGGCCCTCCTCGGCGGCGACGAGGACCTGGTCTCGGCGGTCGAGGCGGCCCAGGGCTACGGCGCCCGGGTCCACCTGTGGGGCATCGAGGCCCCCGAGGGCCGCAACCAGGCCGAGCCCCTGCTCTGGGAGGTCGACAGCCAGCGCACCTTCGAGCTGGAGTTCTTCAAGCCGTACGTCTCCCGCCGTACGGCCGCCGCGTACGACTCCGGCACCGGGTCCCGGCCCGGCCGCGAGGACGTCCGCTTCGTCGGCGCCCAGATCGCGGCGAAGTGGCTGGCCTCCCGGGGCCGCGAGGCGCTGGTCGAACTGCTCCCCGGCCACCCCTATCTGCCCGGCTCCGTCGACCAGGACCTGCTCGTCGAGGCCGAGAGCCTGCTCCAGTACTCCCTGCGCGGCCAGGCGGACCTGCGCCGCGCCCTCCGGGACGGCTTCTGGGAGCATCTGCGAGCGCAGTACTAGCGGTACCGGCGGCCGGGACCGAGCGGACTTCGGCCAATCCGGCGCAGGACGCCTTCCGGTGGAGGACACCTTCGGGCGAAGGACGTCTTCCGGCGGAGGACGTCTTCCGGCGACGTACGGCCGCCGTGATCCTGTGTACCGAACTCGCCCGCGCTGCGGGACGGGAGGGAGGGGAGACATCGGCGGCCGGTGCCGAGTCCCCTGGTGTGGGGCGGGAGGGCACCGGCCGCAGCCTGGCCGCCGGGGCTGCGTCAGCGGTGCGCTGACGGTGATGCCGATCCCGCGTCATGGTTCCCTCGTGGGAAGCGCCGAACGCGAACCGGCAAACCACCCGGCTTTGTTCCTGGTGGCCCCGTCCGCGAAAACCGGCCGGAATTTCGAAAGTTTCCAGCCAGTGCCCGCGACGGGGGTCTGTCCACGTCACCGCTGATGAGCACACTGGCAGGCCAGCGGCACGCACCACCGAGCATGCAGGACGCACCTACACGATTTCTACGGGAGATCTTTCGGAGTAAAGCCAGCACCACTAATTACACTGACTCACCGTCAACAAAGCCGGGGGATCCGCACCAGTGAACAAACGAGCACTGAAAAGCCTGCTCAAGGACCGACGCGCGCTCATCGCCCCCGAGACACACGGTTTCACACGGCCCACCGGACCCGGCCGCCGCGCCCCCGGTCTGTCCCAGCATCAGGTCGACCAGCTCGTGAACCGGGCTTTCGGCACGTATCACCGTCTGGAGTCCGGCACGTACCCCAACGCCCCCGTCGACCTGCTGCGCGACATAGCCCGCCTGTTCGTCCTCAACGAGCAGGAGTGGATCTCGCTGTGCCGTTACGCGCGCGGCGAGGACCCGCCCGGCCCGCTCTACGACACCAGCGGCAACGCCGTCCCCGCCGCCTGGGAGGACGCCGTCGCCGCCGTGACGCACCCGGCCTATGTCACCGACGCCTCCTGGAACCTGCTCGCCTGCAACGAGCCGTTCCACCGGATCTTCGCGACCGGGCAAGCCCCCGAGAACACCATGCGGTGGATGCTGATCGACGGCCGTGAGCAGCTCACCGACTGGGCGAACGCCTGGGCGCCGCTCGTCATGCCCCAGCTCCAGGCCGCGCTCGCCCAGCGCCCCGACGACAAGGTCCTGCGGCAGATCGAGAAGGAACTCCTCGACGATCCCGTCTCCCGCCCGCTGTACGAGGTGGGCGGCGCCTCGATCCACCCCGACGGCGACGAACGCCCCATCAGGCATGCGGCCGACGGCCCGGGTTGGGTGACGATGTGCGTGGCGCAGCCGCTGGCGGCACCCGGCTCACGCTTCATGATCCTCATCTTTCGGCCGGGTCCGCGCCGGTCGAGCACGCGTCCGCCGATGCTCCAGGCCCGCTGAGCACGCTGGAGATCGGTCTTTGCCCGAGTTTGACGGGCCGTGAGAGAGCATGACCTGGACGGCAGGGGAAACGAACCAGCCAACTTTGCCGTACCTTGACCCCAATCAGGTTACGTGTCCTAGGGGGGACCCATGCCCGTTCACATCGCCCGCCCCAGCACGGTCCTCGCCGCGCACAAGGTCACCACGGGCGAGATATCCGACGACATCCGCGCCCATCACCCCGACCATCCGCGCCTCGGCGCGATCCTCCGGGTCATAGGCAACTGCGGTGTCCAGACCCGGTACTTCACCCAGCCGCTGAATTCGCCCACCATCAACGGCACCGCACCCATCGAGGAGCGCGCGTCCCGGGCCTTCGCCGACGGTCTCGACATGGCGGAGACCGCGGCCCGCTCCGTCCTCGGGCGCCACGGCCTCGAACCGGGTGACATCACCGGCCTGATCACCACCCACTCCACCGGCTGGGCCGTACCCAACCTGGACATCCACCTCGTCGCCCGGCTCGGTCTGCGCCCGTCCATCCGCCGTACCGCCTTGACCACCGCGGCCTGCGCGGGCGGTGCGCACGCCCTCATCCGCGCGGTCGAGCAGGCCCTGCTCCACCCCGGCTCCCAGGTCCTCGTCGTCGCCGCAGAGGTGCTGTCCACGGCCTACAACCACATGGACAGCAAGATCGAGCACATGATCTACAAGGCCCTGTTCGGCGACAGCGCGGCCGCCACCGTCGTCAGCAGCGACCCCCTCGGCGCCGGCCTCGCCATCGACAGCCCCGCCGGCCTCTTCGAGTACGCCCTCCCGGACTCGCTGGAGTTCTACGCGGGTCGTATCGACAGCCATGGCCTCCATTTCGACTCCACCAAGGCCGCCATGGGCGGGGCGAAACACGTCATGCCGGCCGTGGTCGACTGGCTCGCCGGCCGTCCGGTGACCGTTCCCGTCATCCACCCCGGCTCCCGGCCCATCATCATGGACACCGCCGAGGCCCTCGGCCTCACCGAGGACGACGCCCGCCACTCCCTCGACACTCTGGCCGAAGAGGGCAACCTCGGTGGCGTATCGGTTCTTCGCGTCCTCGAACGCACCCACGGCCGGCCTCCGGCGGACGGCGAGAAGGCCCTGATCGTCGCCTACGGCCCCGGTTTCAGCGCCTCCGCCGTCCACGCCACGTGGACCGACTGACCGGCACCCCGGTGGCCCCCCGAAGGACGACTGCCCTGCCCTGCAAACCCCCGTCGGAGCAGGGCAGTCGTAGGGTGGCGGGGCTCAGCGGGCGGCCTGGTCCCAGAAATCGGCGAGCGCTTCGGCGGTGGCGAGCGGCCGGTCGGTGTTGGGCGAGTGCTCGGCGTCCGCGATGGCCGTACGCCGGGCGCCCAGCCGTACGGCCATGTCGTCGAGCAGCGGCAGCGGCCAGGTGTCGTCCCTGTCGCCCGACAGGACGTGGAACGGCAGCGGTACCGCGGCCAGTTCGGCGATCCGGTCCGGCTCCGTGCACAACTGGCGCCCCGTGACGATGAGTTGGGCGGGCTTGGTGCCCAGCCAGCGGCGCCGCAGATCGTCCCGGTCGTCGAGCCCGCCGTCGAGCGCGGCCGTCTCGGTCTCCTCGGGCGTCTCCATCGCCTGGATCGCCTCCCAGACCTGCGCCATGTCCATCACCGCGAGCGCGTCCCGCAGCAGCTTGACGCGCTGCTGCTGGGATTCGGAGATCTGGGCGGGCCCGGAGGCCATCAGCGTGAGCGAGACGAAGGGCGCGTGGTCCAGCAGCACGGCCGCGCGCGAGATCTGCCCGCCGAGCGAGTGCCCCAGCAGATGCACCGGCGCCCCGACGGCTTCCACCTGCGCGAGCACGTCCAGCGCCAACTCGGTCTGCGCGTAAGCGGATTCGTCGCTCTCGGGCCCGTCCGACTCGAACTGCCCACGCCCGTCCACGGCCACGGTCCGGTACCCGCGCCGCGCCAGCGGCACATGCAGCGGATTGAAGTCCTCCTTGCTCCCGGTGAACCCCGGCAGCAACAGCGCGACCCCCCTGGGCTCGACCCCGTCGGCCACGGGAGCGTCGACGACGGCGAACTCCCCACGCGCGGTACGCAGGGCGTACGCGCGGGCACCGGGGGGCGGGACGAAGGTGGCGGGCCTGCTCATGGGGAGAGGTTATAACCCGGCCGCCCACTGTTTCTCCGCGCGCCGTGAGCCCGGCTGTACGCCGGACGTGCGACGGCCCGACCCACAGGAACATGGGCCGGGCCGTCGGTGACGGGGTGCCGGATCAGCCTTCGGCGACCTCGACGGCTGCCGCGGCCTTACGGGTACGGCGCCGCGGCTTGGCCTCCGGCTCCTCGGTGGCCTGCGCCGGGATCTCCGCGGTGACCGTCTTGGCGACGGCCTTACGGGTCCGTCGCACCTTGGGAGCGGCCGCCTCGACGACACCGTCCGCGTCGGGTGCGGCGGCCGCCGTCTTGCGGGTACGGCGGGGCTTGGGCTCCGTCTCGGGGGTTTCCGTCGGCTCCGGGGCGGTGGCTGCCGCCTTGCGGGTGCGGCGGGGCTTGGCTTCGGCTTCCGGAGTCTCCGGGGCTTCGGCGGTGGCTGCCGTCTTACGGGTGCGGCGCGGCTTGGGCTCCGCCTCGGGGGCCTCGGCCGTGGCGGCCGTTGCCTCGGCCGTAGCGGCCGTCTTGCGCGTGCGGCGGGGCTTGGCCTCGGCTTCGGGGGTTTCCGTCGGCTCCGGGGCGGTGGCTGCCGCCTTGCGGGTACGGCGCGGCTTGGCCTCGGTCTCCGGGGCGTCCGTTGCCTCGGCGGTGGCTGCGGCCTTGCGGGTGCGGCGGGGCTTGGCCTCGGCTTCGGGGGTTTCCGTCGGCTCCGGGGCGGTCGCGGCCGTCTTGCGGGTGCGGCGCGGCTTGGGCTCCGTCTCCGGGGCCTCGGCCGTGGCGGCCGTTGCCTCGGCGGTGGCTGCCGTCTTGCGGGTGCGGCGGGGCTTGGCCTCGGCTTCGGGGGTTTCCGTCGGCTCCGGGGCGGTCGCGGCCGTCTTGCGGGTGCGGCGCGGCTTGGGCTCCGCCTCGGGGGCCTCGGTGGTGGCTGCCGTCTTCCGCGTGCGGCGCGGCTTGGCTTCGGCTTCCGGAGTCTCCGGGGCTTCGGCGGTCGCGGCCGTCTTGCGGGTGCGGCGCGGCTTGGGCTCCGCCTCAGGGGCCTTGGTGGCCTCGGAGACCTCAGCGGCCTCGGGAGCGGGGGCCGTTGCCTTCCGGGTACGGCGGGGCTTGGTCGCCGGGGCGGGCTCCTCCGTGGGCTCGGCCGGGGCGGCAGCTGTTTCCGGCGTGGGCTCGGCCGTCTTGCGCGTGCGGCGGCGGGGCTTCGCCTCCGGTGCCTCCACGGTCACCGTGTCGGCCGCCGGAGCCGTTTCCGGCACCGTCACGGGCGTCTCGGCCGTGGGCTCGGCGACAGGCGCCGGTGCCTGCTCCGCGGACTTGCGGGTGCGGCGGCGGCGCGGCTTCTCCGGGGCCTCCGCGGTCTCCGGAGCGGCCGGAGCCTCCACCGGGGCCACGGTCTCGACGGCGGTCTCGACGGCCGCCACCGGCTGCGCCGACGCTCCGCCGCGCGTACGGCGACGGCGGCGCAGGGTGCGCGGTGCCGTGGAGGTCTCCTCCGCCGGGCCGGACTCGGCGGCCGGCGCCGGAGCCGTCGTAGCGGCCGGCGCGGCGGTGGTCGCGTCCAGCGGGGCGCCACCGCGCGTGCGGCGGCGGCGACGCGGCGTACGGGACGAACGCTCGCGCTCGGCCGGCGCGGCGGCGGACTCGGCACGGCCACCGCGGCCACCCCGGCCACCGCGACCGCGCGCACCACGGCCACCGGTCTCGCCCAGGTCCTCCAGCTCCTCCGCGTCCAGACCCGCACGGGTCCGCTCCGAGCGCGGCAGGATGCCCTTGGTGCCCGCGGGGATGTCGAGGTCGGAGAACAGATGCGGGGACGACGAGTACGTCTCCACCGGGTCGTTGAAGTCCAGCTCCAGCGCCTTGTTGATCAGCTGCCAGCGCGGGATGTCGTCCCAGTCGACGAACGTGATCGCCGTACCCTTGGCGCCCGCGCGGCCGGTACGGCCGACCCGGTGCAGATACGTCTTCTCGTCTTCCGGGGACTGGTAGTTGATGACGTGGGTCACGCCCTCGACGTCGATACCGCGTGCGGCGACGTCGGTGCAGACCAGGACGTCCACCTTGCCGTTGCGGAACGCGCGCAGCGCCTGCTCGCGGGCACCCTGCCCGAGGTCGCCGTGGACCGCGCCGGAGGCGAACCCACGGCGCTGCAGCTGCTCGGCGATGTCGGCGGCCGTGCGTTTCGTACGGCAGAAGATCATCGCCAGTCCGCGGCCCTCGGCCTGCAGGATGCGGGCGACCATCTCCGGCTTGTCCATGTTGTGCGCGCGGTAGACGAACTGCTTGATGTTCGCAACCGTCGCGCCCTCGTCGTCCGGTGCGGTGGCACGGATGTGCGTGGGCCGCGACATGTACCGGCGCGCGAGGCCGATGACCGCGCCCGGCATGGTCGCGGAGAACAGCATGGTCTGGCGCTTGGCCGGGAGCATGTCGATGATCTTCTCGACGTCGGGCAGGAAGCCCAGGTCGAGCATCTCGTCGGCCTCGTCGAGGACCAGGCACTTGACGTGCTTCAGGTCCAGCTTCTTCTGGCCCGCGAGGTCCAGCAGCCGGCCCGGGGTGCCGACGACCACGTCGACGCCCTTCTTCAGGGCCTCCACCTGCGGCTCGTAGGCCCGGCCGCCGTAGATCGCCGTCACGCGCACGTTACGGACCTTGCCGGCCGTCAGCAGGTCGTTGGTGACCTGGGTGCACAGCTCGCGCGTGGGGACGACGACGAGCGCCTGCGGGGCGTCCGTGAGGGCCTCGGGGGCGGCGCGTCCGGCCTCGACGTCGGCGGGGACGGTGACGCGCTCCAGAAGCGGGAGGCCGAAGCCCAGCGTCTTGCCGGTGCCGGTCTTGGCCTGGCCGATGACGTCCGTGCCGGAAAGGGCGACGGGGAGCGTCATCTCCTGGATGGGGAAGGGGGTGATGATGCCGACGGCCTCCAGGGCCTCGGCGGTCTCGGGAAGGATTCCGAGTTCTCGAAACGTCGTAGTCAGGGTGCTGCCTCTTCTGTGTGGTGCGGTGCGAGGCGAGCGCGGGGGTCATGTCTGACCGTGCCGGGGACGTCGGCTGCCGTACGGGCGAACCACTCGGGCAAGCCGTAAGACACGGGACCTCTGCCGACGCTCTAGCGCTCGTACCGCTGAGGGGTGTCCCTCCGGTCGTCGTACGTACTGCGCCGTACGGCCAGGGAGGGCTGTCGGGTCGGAGCCGATCGGGCCACCGACCGGGCATCCTCATGCGTGCGGCCTGTCGGGACGCGTCGAACACCGTCAACGCACTCAGCAGGCGCATTACCACCATACCCCGGATCGGCGCACATGCGATGGCCGATTTGGTCACGTAGTCGTCGTCACAGTGATCGGCCAGGCGCCTCGGGGGTGCCGCGAGCGGGCTATTGTGCGCCTCATGACTAGCTCTGACAAGCCTGAGAACGACTCCGTCGCACCCACGGGCATCGCTGCCAAGGACTGGGCGCAGGCCTCCGCCGACCCGCAGTACCGCGCCGCTGTCGTGGATCTGCTCGGCGCGCTCGCGTACGGGGAGCTGGCGGCGTTCGAGCGGCTCGCGGAGGACGCCAAGCTGGCGCCGACCCTCGCGGACAAGGCGGAGCTGGCGAAGATGGCCTCGGCCGAGTTCCACCACTTCGAGCGCCTGCGGGACCGGCTGACCGAGATCGGCGAGGAGCCGACCGCCGCCATGGACCCGTTCGTCGCCGCCCTGGACGGCTTCCACCGGCAGACCGCGCCCTCGGACTGGCTGGAGGGCCTGGTCAAGGCGTACGTCGGCGACTCGATCGCGAGCGACTTCTACCGCGAGGTCGCGGTACGGCTCGACTCCGACACGCGCGAGCTGGTCCTCGCCGTCCTCGACGACACCGGGCACGCCGGGTTCGCGGTGGAGAAGGTGCGGGCCGCGATCGACGCCGACCCGCGCGTGGGCGGCCGGCTGGCGCTGTGGGCGCGGCGGCTGATGGGCGAGGCGCTGTCGCAGTCCCAGCGGGTGGTCGCGGACCGGGACGCGCTGTCCACGATGCTCGTGGGGGGCGTCGCCGACGGGTTCGATCTCGCGGAGGTCGGGAGGATGTTCTCGCGGATCACCGAGGCGCACACGAAGCGAATGGCTGCGCTGGGCTTGGCCGCGTAGCGCCCGGTGGGGGTGGGCGCGGTGAGTTGCGCGGCTGCGGGTCCGCGGCGGCTGGTCGCGCCCACGCGGCCAAGCCGCACATGGAACACAGCCCCGCGCCCCTAGGGGGTTGACCCTTGAGCCGGCTGCAAGGCGCCGTTGCTACGCCGTCGCTGATCGCCGGATTCTGCCCGCCGGCCGCAGGAGCAGGGACAGGGACGCCGCCGAGATGGCCGCGGCGCCCAGGAGGCTCAGCCAGGCGGTGCCGGGGCCGAGGGCGGTGTGGGTGACGAAGTCGCCGAAGAGGGCTCCGGCGATGCCTGTCGAGAACACCAGCGGGCGGGCCGGGAGCCGGTGGGAGAGGCGGTGCGCCGCCGCCCACGCGAGGACGAGACCGAGCACTGCGGAGGCGAGTGCTTCCAGGATCATGTCGGGGGTCCCTCCCACGGCCGGTCTGCCTTGAACGGTCGTAGCCCGTCATACCCGTGACCTGCGGACTGCAATCCTCCGCTGTGCAGGAGTTGTGCTCCATCTGTGTGCACGTCCCCAGGAAGAACAAGGGCCCGGCGGCCGAGTGCCGCCGGGCCCTTGTCACTACGTCGGCCTACAGTGCGCCGAACCCGACCTTGCGGACGCTCGGCTCGCCGATCTCCACGTACGCCAGACGGTCCGTCGGCACCAGGACCTTGCGGCCCTTCTCGTCCTGGAGGCTCAGCAGCTGCGTCTTCCCGGACAGCGCGTCGTTCACCAGGCGCTCGACCTCCTCGACGCTCAGACCGCTCTCCAGCACGATCTCGCGGGGCGCGTACTGCACGCCGATCTTGACCTCCACGGCTATGTCCCTCCGACGGTCAGTGATGTGCGCGATCTTCCGCGCCGTACGCAGCACACATTAGCCCGGTGAGGGGACGCATACGTTGTGCGTCGGCACGCCATCAGCGAACAGCGACCGGGAACAAACGCCCGTCAGTGGTGTTCGGTGCCGTGCAGCGGGAAGCCTGCGATGCCCCGCCAGGCCAGCGAGGTCAGCAGCTGCACCGCCTGGTCGCGCGGGACGCTGCGGTCGCTGTGCAGCCAGGAGCGGGCCACCACCTGGGCGAGTCCGCCGAGGCCGGAGGCCAGCAGCATCGACTCCGCGCGCGAGAGGCCGGTGTCCTCGGCGATGACGTCGCAGATGGCCTCGGCGCAGTCGTTGGTGACCTTGTCGACGCGCTCGCGCACCGCTGGCTCGTTCGTCAGGTCCGACTCGAAGACCAGCCGGAAGGCGCCGCCGTCGTCCTCGACGTAGGCGAAATAGGCGTCCATCGTGGCGCGCACGCGCTGCTTGTTGTCCGTCGTGGACGCGAGCGCGGTCCGCACGGCCTGGATCAGCGACTCGCAGTGCTGGTCCAGCAGTGCGAGGTACAGGTCGAGCTTGCCCGGGAAGTGCTGGTAGAGCACGGGCTTGCTCACACCGGCCCGCTCGGCGATGTCGTCCATCGCCGCCGCGTGATAGCCCTGCGCGACGAAAACCTCCTGGGCGGCGCCCAGCAACTGGTTCCGCCGGGCTCGGCGCGGCAGACGGGTGCCACGTGGGCGTGCCGCCTCAGTTTGCTCGATGGCTGTCACGCCGCCTCCCAAAGTCGTCCACATGCGGTGTCGGCCGCGCGGCCATCGTACTTTTCGGTAACCGTGGTGTGCGCGGTGCGAGCGCAGAATTTCATGTACCGGACGGTGACGAAAGACGTGATCATCCTCCGGAACGGGCCCGGGGGTCCGCCGCCGTCAGCGGTAGTCGTCCTCGTCGAGCCTGACCACACGCGCCTGTTCGACCAGATCGGCCACGTTCCCGCGGTCCTGGTCGACTTCCTCCAGGGGATCGTCCTGCTCCGGCGAGATGTCGGTGTGCTGCTCGGCCGCGTCCACCTCGGGGGCCTCGACGTCGATCTCCGAGGCCGCCGTCTCGGTCTCCAGGTCGTCGGCCGTGTCGGGCTCGGTGGGGTCATGGGCCATGGTGGGCTCCCTTCCTACGGGCGTCCCTGGATGCGGCAGGGGCCACACGTGGGTGCCCTGGATACGAGCCTAGGAGAGAGCAGAACCGGACGCCATGCCGTGACGCCCACGCGCGCGTACCGGCGACACTCACGCGCGCGTACGGCTCACGCTGTGACGGCGAACACACGAACCTCGGCGTGATCACCTCGTAACATTGCCGCATGTCTTCGACCGAGTCGCCGTCCGTGCCGGCCGCCAGCGTGCTCCCGAAGGTGGCGCCCGTACGGGTCGGTGAGGGCGAGCGGCTGCGGTCCGTGGGGCTGCCCGGTGTCACCCTGTCGATCCGTTCCCGCCGTCCCGCGCACGAGGGCCTGCCGCCCGCGCTGTACGTCCACGGGCTCGGCGGTTCCTCGCAGAACTGGTCGGAGCTGATGGCCGAGCTGGACGGCGTCGTCGACAGCGAGGCGCTCGACCTGCCGGGCTTCGGCGACTCCCCGCCCCCGGACGACGGCGACTACTCCGTCACCGGGCACGCGCGCGCGGTGATCCGCTATCTCGACGCGGCCGGCCGCGGCCCCGTCCACCTCTTCGGCAACTCGCTGGGCGGCGCGGTCACCACGCGCGTGGCCGCCGTACGCCCCGACCTCGTCCGTACGCTCACGCTCGTCTCGCCCGCCCTGCCCGAGCTGCGCATCCAGCGCACCGCGGCACCGACCGCCCTGCTCGGCGTGCCCGGTGTCGCCGCCCTGTTCACCCGGCTCACCCGCGAGTGGACGGCCGAGCAGCGGGTGCGCGGGGTCATGGCCCTCTGCTACGGCGACCCCGGGCGGGTGTCGCCCGAGGCGTTCCAGCACGCCGTCGAGGAGCTGGAGCGGCGGTTGCAGCTGCCGTACGTCTGGGACGCGATGGCCCGCTCCGCGCGCGGGATCGTCAACGCCTACACGCTCGGCGGACAGCACGGGCTGTGGCGCCAGGCCGAGCGCGTCCTCGCGCCGACCCTGCTCATCTACGGCGGCCGTGACCAGCTCGTCGGCTTCCGTATGGCCCGCAAGGCCGCCCGCTCCTTCCGTGACTCCCGTCTGCTGTCCCTGCCGGACGCCGGGCACGTGGCGATGATGGAGTACCCGGAGGTGGTGGCCAGGGCATTCCGGGAACTCCTGGCCGACACGTCCGTCACCACCCCCGGCGCGGGGAGCTGAGGCCGGCGTGGGACGCCACAGCCGCCGCGGCCCGGCCCCCAAGCCCGATACCGCGGACATAGCCGCGAGGCGCGCACAGAAGCCGGAGCAGGGGGAACAGCCGGAACAGAGGGCCCGGGCGGAACGGCGGACGCAGGCGGCAGAGTGGGTGGCGCCGGGGCACGGGGCACCGCGGATGCCTGACGGGGCGCCTGCGCAGGGGATGCGGCGACCTCCGGACGGCACGCCCGTGCAGGGGATGCCCCGTATTCCTGGTGGTGCACCGATGCAGGGGGCGCCGCGCACTCCTGGCGGCACGCCCATGCAGGGGGCGCCGCGCATTCCCGGTGGCGCCCCCGCGCAAGGGGTGCCCCGGTCGGCTGACGGCACTCCCGCTCACGGCGTGCCGGGTTTCGCCGCGGGCACTCCTGCGCGCGGTGTGCCTCGCTTCCCCGACGGGACGCCTGCGCATGGGGTGCCGAGGTTCCCTGACGGTACGCCGGCCCACGGGATGCCCCGCCTCCCGGACGGTACGCCCGTACAGGGGGTACCGCGCATTCCCGGTGGTACGCCGGCCCACGGGGTGCCCCGCCTTCCGGACGGTACGCCCGCCCACGGGATGCCCCGTCTTCCCGACGGTACGCCCGCCCACGGGATGCCCCGTCTTCCCGACGGTACGCCCGCGCATGGGATGCCCCGTCTTCCCGACGGTACGCCCGCGCATGGCGTGCCCCGGCCGGCTGACGGTACCCCCGCGCGCGGTGTGCCCCGTTTCCGGGAGGGTGGCTCCGCTGGGGGTGTGCCCGTGCGGGGCGGGCATCCCGAGCAGTGGGAAGTCGGCGGAGGCTGGGGGGAGTTCGCGGGGCGGGCCGGGGCCGGGGGCGGGCCTGGTGTCGTGCTTCCCCGGCAGCGGCAGGGCGGGCCGCAGGGCGGGCCTCGGCAGGAGTACCTCGACGCCTTCCGGGACGGACACGGCGGCGGTGCGGACCTCGGCGATGTCGACGTCTTCGCGCCCCGCGCGCGTGGACCGCGCCGTACCGACGGGCAGCCGGTGGACATGGCGACTGCCGTGGGGACCGAGGCGGACGGCGGCGACGTGCCCCCCGTCGACCTGCCCACGCAGCGCTCTGGCCCAGGCGCCCCGAAAGGGGCGCGGGGAACGGCGCGACCAGCCACAATGGACCCGTGGCCGCAAGACGACGGGGCCGCCCCTCATGGAGTGCCGAGCGGTCAAGGCCAGCGCACGCGGGCTTTCACCGGCGTCGCCGCGGCCGCCGTGACGACCGTGCTCGCGGTGGTCGTCGCCGGGCAGGTGGCCGAGAGCCGGGACCACGCCGCACAGTCGCGCTCCGCCACCGACCAGGCCCGTGAGGCGCGCGCCTCGGGACAGCCGGCCCCCTCCGCCTCGGCGAGCCCGGTGACGCTGACGTACGAGCAGGCGATGAACCGGACGTACCCGCTCGGCGCGACACTGAAGGGCTCGGGGAAGTTCGACACCGTGCCCGGGTTCGACAAGGCGCCGGGCAGCGGACGGAAGTACACCTACCGCGTGGACGTGGAGCATGGGCTGGGCCTGGACGGCACGCTGTTCGCGGAGGCCGTGCAGAAGACCCTGAACGACGACCGCAGTTGGGCCCACGGAGGGGCCCGTACCTTCGAGCGGATCTCCTCCGGCAAGCCCGACTTCGTGATCACGCTGGCCAGCCCCGGCACGACCGCCGCCTGGTGCGCCAAGTCCGGACTGGACACCACGGAGGACAACGTCTCCTGTGACTCGGCGTCCACCGAACGAGTGATGATCAATGCATACAGGTGGGCTCAGGGAAGCGTGACATACGGGGACAAGATCTACGCCTATCGGCAGATGTTGATCAACCATGAGGTCGGCCACCGGCTCGGCCACGGCCACGTGACCTGCCAGAAGGAGGGGGAACTCGCCCCCGTCATGCAGCAGCAGACCAAGTTCCTCGACCACGACGGAATCCACTGTCTGCCCAACCCATGGCCATATCCCGCGAGTTGACGGGCGCCGCTTATGTCACATTGACATGAGTCGCATGTTCGTTCATATTTCTGCGCATGTGGTCTAGTCATGCCGCCCCTGGGAGCGCCGCCATCGAGCTGGCGCTCATCGGCGTGACCGCACTCTGCGTGGCCGACATCCACTGTCGCTGACGCCGCCTCCCTGGCGTTCGCGTCGCGACCTTTCCTTCCGCTCCGTGACACCGTCACGGGCCTTTTCGACGACCCGGCGCCGGGGCCGACGTCTGTTCGCAGTCGTCTCACTCCTCGTCCACATGTCTCACTTTTCGAGACACCCCTTTCTCGAGAAATCCTCGATCAGCCCCGAGAGGTCGTCATTCCGATGCGTCAACCGTCCGCCATAGCGCGCCGCGTGGCCGCGGCATCCGTCAGCCTGGTCGTGGCAGCGGGCGCCGCCGCCTGCGGCCCGAAGGACAGCGATGCCAAGGGCTCCGGTGGCGACTCCACGCCGCACAAGGGCGGCACCCTGACGGTGCTGAACGCCGAGCCGCAGACCGACTTCGACCCCGCCCGCCTCTACACCTCCGGCGGCGGCAACGTCCCCTCGCTCGTCTTCCGCACCCTCACCACCCGCAACCGCGAGAACGGCGCGGCCGGCGCCAAGGTCGTCCCCGACCTCGCCACCGACACCGGGCGCCCCAGCAAGGACGCGACCGTGTGGACGTACACCCTGAAGAAGGGCCTCAAGTACGAGGACGGCACGCCGATCACCTCGGCCGACATCAAGTACGGCATCGAGCGCTCCTTCGCCCCCGAACTGTCCGGCGGCGCCCCCTACCTGCGGGACTGGCTGGTCGGCGCGGCCGACTACCAGGGGCCGTACAAGGACAAGAAGGGCCTCGACGCGATCGAGACCCCGGACAGCCGGACCATCGTCTTCCATCTGAACAAGCCCGAGGGCGAGTTCCCCTTCCTCGCCACGCAGACGCAGTTCGCCCCGGTGCCCAAGAGCAAGGACACCGGCACCAAGTACGAGGAGCACCCGGTCTCGTCCGGCCCGTACCGCGTCCTCAAGAACGAGAACGACGGCGAGCACATGGTTCTGCAGCGCAACACGTACTGGTCGACGGCCGTCGACGACCAGCGCAAGGCCTACCCGGACACCATCGACGTCCGCTCCGGCCTGGACTCCTCCGTGATCAACCAGCGGCTGTCCGCGTCTCAGGGGGCGGACGCCGCGGCCGTCACCACGGACACCAACCTCGGCCCGGCCGAACTCGCCAAGGTCACCGGTGACAAGGAACTCGCCGCGCGCGTGGGCACCGGTCACTTCGGCTACACGAACTACATCGCGTTCAACCCGACCGTGAAGCCGTTCGACAACCCCAAGGTGCGCCAGGCGATCGCCTACGCCATCGACCGCTCCTCGGTGGTCAACGCGGCCGGCGGCAGCGCGCTCGCCGAGCCCGCCACCACCTTCCTGCCCAACCAGAAGTCCTTCGGCTACACGCCGTACGACCCGTTCCCGGCGGGCGCGACCGGCAACCCGGCCAAGGCCAAGGAGCTGCTCGCCCAGGCCGGTTACAAGAACGGGCTCACCGTCACACTGACCCACTCCAACGCCAAGGACTTCGAGACCAGCCCGGAGATCGCGACCGCCGTCCAGGACGCGCTCAAGACGGCCGGCATCACGGTCAAGCTCCAGGGCCTGGAGCTCAACGACTACAAGGACAAGATCCACAGCGTCAAGACCGAGCCCGGCTTCTTCCTCGCCCACTGGGGTGCCGACTGGCCCTCCGGCGGTCCCTTCCTCGCCCCGATCTTCGACGGCCGGCAGATCGTCAAGGACGGCGCGAACTTCAACACGGGCCTGCTCAATGACAAGTCGGTCAATGACGAGATTGACGCGATCAACAAGTTGACCGACCTTGACGCGGCCGCCAAGCGATGGGGTGCACTGGACCAGAAGATCGGCGAGCAGGCCCTCGTCGTGCCGCTGTTCCACCCCGTCTACAAGCGCCTGTACGGCAAGGACGTCAAGAACATCGTCATCAGCGACTGGACCGGCGTCCTCGACATCTCCCAGGTCGCGGTGAAGTAGCGCCGTGAGCGAGGCACTTGTCGCCGTCGAGACCGCCGGGACGGATGCGTCCGTCCCGGCGGTCTCGGGGGCCCGTCAGTTCTGGCGGCGGCTGCGGGCGCAGCGCGCCGCCCTGGTCGCCGCGGCCGTCGTCGCGCTGCTCGTCCTGGTCGCGCTCGCCGCGCCGCTCCTCACCGCCCTGGAGGGCCAGGACCCCACCACGTACCACCCGGCCCTGATCGACTCCGCGCGCGGGGGCGTGCCCATCGGCTCCTTCGGCGGCATCGGCGCCGATCACTGGCTGGGTGTCGAACCGCAGACCGGACGCGACATGTTCGCCCGGCTCGTCTACGGAGCGCGGGTCTCGCTGGGTGTCGCGCTGGCGGCCACGGTGGTGCAGGTCATCCTCGGCATCGCCATGGGCGTGGCCGCCGGCCTGGGCAACCGCTGGGTCGACCTGGTCCTGAGCCGCATCACCGACATCTTCGTCTCGATGCCGTTGATGATCATGGCGCTCGCGCTGCTCGCGATCGTGCCCAACAGCTTCCCGCGGCCCGTGCTCGTCGCGTTGATCATCGCCCTGGTCTCCGGCTGGAGCACGACGGCGAAGATGGCGCGCGCCCAGACCCTCACGCTGAAGAGCCTCGACTACGTCGCCGCGTCCCGGCTCAGCGGCTGGAGCACCTGGCGCACCGCCGTACGCGAACTCCTCCCGGGCCTCGCCGCCCCGGTCATCACGTACTCCGCGCTGCTGGTCCCGTCGAACATCAGCGCCGAGGCGGCCCTGTCCTTCCTCGGCGTCGGGGTGAAGCCGCCGACGCCCTCCTGGGGACAGATGCTCACCTCCGCCGACGTCTGGTACCAGGCGGCCCCGCAGTATCTGCTGCTGCCCGCCGCCGCCCTGTTCGTGACCGTGTTCGCGCTGACCATCCTCGGCGACGGCGTGCGTGTCGCCCTCGACCCGCGCGCGGCCTCACGCCTGCGCATCGGCACCGGCCGCAAGCGGGAAGCGCGCGCCGAGACGGCCGTACCGAAGGATGAGACGGCCGCGGCGAAGCAGAAGGAGAACCGGACATGAGCGGCCTCACCGGATTCGTCCTGCGGCGCGTCATCGGCGCCGCGGTCACCCTGTTCGTGCTCTCGGTGATCATCTACGTCGTCTTCTACGTCACCCCTGGCAACGTCGCCCAGATCACCTGCGGCCCGCGCTGCTCCCCGGAACAGGTCCACCAGGTCGCCCAGCAGCTGCACCTCGACGACCCGCTGTACGTGCGCTACTGGCACTTCCTGCACGGCATCTTCGCGGGCCAGGACTTCTCGACCGGCACCGGCGTGGAGCACTGCTCGGCGCCCTGCCTCGGTGAGTCGTACCAGAACGACCAGCAGGTCACCGACATCATCCTGACCAGGCTGCCGGTCAGCTTCTCGCTGGTGCTCGGCGCGATGGTGATCTGGCTGCTGCTCGGCGTCGGCACCGGTGTGCTGTCCGCCTGGCGGCGCGGCCGGTTCAGCGAGCGCGCCCTGACCGCGATCACGCTGGCGGGCGTCGCCACGCCCGTCTTCGTCATCGGCCTGGTCCTGATGATCGTCGTCTGCGGCGAACTCCAGCTCCTGCCCTTCCCGCAGTACGTGAACTTCACCGACGACCCCGAACAGTGGGCGTGGAGCCTGCTGCTGCCCTGGCTCTCCCTCGCCCTCGTCGAGGCCGCCAACTTCGCCCGCCTCACGCGCGCGTCGATGCTGGAGACGCTGGCCGAGGACCACATCCGCACCTTCCGCGCGTACGGCGTCGGAGAGCGCGCGATCATCGCCCGGCACGCGCTGCGCGGCGCGACCGCGTCCGTCATCGCGCTCAACGCGGTGACCTTCGGCTCGGCCGTCGGCGGCGCCGTCCTCACCGAGACCCTCTTCGGCCTGCCCGGCATCGGCCAGGAGCTGGTGCACGCGGTGCAGGTCGTGGACCTGCCGGTGGTCGTCGGCATGGTCCTGGTCACCGGATTCTTCGTGGTCATCGCCAACGCCGTCGCGGACGTGCTGTACGCGGTGGCCGACCGACGGGTGGTGCTCGCATGAGCCTCGTGGAAGTGACGGACCTGACCGTCGAGTTCGGCTCCCTGCGGGCCGTCGACGGACTCTCCTTCAGCCTGGCGAAGGGCGCCGCGCTGGCCCTCGTCGGCGAGTCCGGCTCCGGCAAGTCCACGGTCGCGGGTGCCCTGCTGGGCCTGCACCGGGGCACCGGGGCGCGGGTCACCGGCGCGGTCCGCGTGGCCGGCACCGACGTCCAGGACGCCTCCGACGAGGAACTGCGGGGGCTGCGCGGCGCCAAGGCCGCCATGGTCTTCCAGGACCCGCTGTCCTCGCTCGACCCGTACTACGCGATCGGCGACCAGATCGCCGAGGTCTACCGCGTGCACGCGCGCGTGCCGCGACGTGCCGCACGCGCGCGTGCCGTCGAGGTGCTGGAGCGGGTGGGAATTCCGGACGCGGTACGCCGGGCCCGGTCCCGGCCGCACGAGTTCAGCGGCGGCATGCGCCAGCGCGCGCTGATCGCCATGGCCCTCGCCTGCGAGCCGGACCTGCTGATCGCCGACGAGCCGACCACCGCCCTCGACGTCACCGTCCAGGCCCAGATCCTCGACCTGCTGCACACGCTGCGCGAGGAGACCGGCATGGGCCTGCTGCTCGTCACCCACGACGTGGGCGTGGCCGCCGAGAGCGTGGACGACATCCTCGTCATGCGGCACGGCCGCGCCGTCGAGCGCGGCCCCGTCGGCACCGTCCTCGCGGCGCCGGGTGAGGCCTACACGCGCGAACTGCTCGACGCCGTCCCGCGCGTGGACGCGCGCCGTACCGGCTCCGAGGCGACCGACGAGGTCGTGCTGGAGGCCACCGGGCTGCGGCGGGCGTTCGGGCGCGGAAAGCGGGCGTTCACGGCCGTGGACGACGTCTCGGTGACCGTCCGCCGCGGCGAGACCCTCGGCGTGGTCGGCGAGAGCGGCAGCGGCAAGACCACGCTCGGCCGGATGCTGGTCGGGCTGCTGGAGCCGACCGTCGGCGCGATCCGCTACGAGGGCCGCCCGCACACCACGGTGAACCCGGCCGTCCAGATGGTCTTCCAGGACCCGGTCTCCTCCCTCAACCCCCGCCGCAGTGTGGGCGAGTCCATCGCCGACCCCCTGCGCGCGCGTGGCGAACGGGACGAGGAGGGCGTCCGGGGGCGCGTGGCGGAACTGCTGGAGCGCGTGGGGCTCGAAAAGGCGCACTACGACCGCTACCCGCACGAGTTCAGCGGCGGCCAGCGCCAGCGCATCGGCATCGCCCGCGCGCTCGCCGCCGAACCGCGCGTCATCGTCTGCGACGAGCCGGTCTCCGCGCTGGACGTCACCACACAGGCCCAGGTGGTGGAGCTGCTCGGCGAACTCCAGCGGGAACTCGGCCTCGCGCTGGTCTTCATCGCCCATGACCTCGCCGTCGTACGACAGGTCAGCGACCGGGTCGCGGTCATGCGGCACGGCCGGATCGTCGAGTACGGGCCCGCCGACGAGGTGTACGACAGCCCCCGCGAGCCGTACACCAGGCAGCTCCTGGCCGCCGTGCCCGCGCTCGATCCGGAGCTGGCGGCCAGGCGGCGCGCGGCCCGGCGCGAACCGGTCGTGGCGTAACGTTTCGTGTGCGCGCGATGACGCTCTGAACCCTTAGCGCGACGAAACGCGACCCGCACGCGAAAGTTACGACCGTTCACCCCTTTTGGTGGCGCGATGGACAACCGTCCGTCGCGCCACCGCCTTGTCCGCTTACGTTCGTCCCGCTGCGAGCCGCCGGGACAACGGCGGCTCACCGGACGGGAGATCGGGGGTGCGTACGTGCGCATCGGACTGCTTACGGAGGGTGGCTACCCGTATGTGAGCGGTGACGCCGGACTCTGGTGCGACCGGCTCGTGCGCGGGCTTGAGCAGCACGAGTTCGACCTCTACGCGCTCAGCCGCAGCCGGCAGCAGGAGGACGAGGGCTGGGTCCCGCTCCCACCGCAGGTCAGCCGGGTGCGTACGGCGCCGCTGTGGACGGCCGAGGACGACGGGGTCGTGTACGGGAGGCGCGCGCGCCGGCGTTTCACCGAGTGCTACGGGGAGCTCGTCGGGGCCGTGTGCGCCGGAGCCAACCCCGGGGGCGAGGGCGCGCGCGTCGGCGCGTCAGGGAGTGACGGCGTGTCGGGAGATGCGGCCGAGGGTGGCTCCGCCGATCTGGCGGACCGTTTCGGCAACGCGCTGTACGGACTCGCCGAACTCGCCCGCGAGGAAGGCGGACTCGTCGGCGCCCTGCGCTCGGACATCGCCGTACGCACCCTGGAGCGCGCCTGCCGCGCCCCCGGCGCGTTGCGCACGGCGCGCGAGGCGCGCGTCCCCGACCTGCTCACCGTCACCGCGCACCTGGAGCGCACCCTGCGCCCCCTCTCCCTCGACTGGTACGGCGACGACGGCCTCGGCGCGGCCGACCTCTGCCACGCGGCCGCCGGCGGCCCCGCGGCCCTCCCCGGACTGCTCGCCCGGCATTTCTGCGGCATCCCCCTGCTCGTCACCGAGTACGGCGTGCCGCTCCGCTCGCACTACCTGGCCCTCGGCCCCGACGTCGCCGCCCCCGCCGTACGCGCGCTGCTCGGCGCCTTCCACGGCCTGCTCGCCGCCGAGGTCTACCGGCGCGCGGAGATCCTCACCCCCGGCAACGGCCACGCCCGCCGCTGGCAGGAACGGTGCGGTGCCGACCGGGCCAGGATCCGCACGGTGTACCCGGGCATGGACGCCACCCGTTTCGCGGAGGTCGGCGAGTCCCCCGACCGCGCCGACCCCGACACTCTGGTGTGGGTCGGGCGCGTCGAACCCGCCAAGGACCTGATCTCGCTGCTGCACGCCTTCGCCGAGGTCCGCAAGGAGGAGCCCAAGGCACGCCTCAGAATCGTCGGCGCGCCCGCCGGTCCCGAGGGCGAGGCCTATCTCGGCCACTGCCGGGCGCTCGCCGCCCAGCTCTTCCCGGACGAGGCGGAGGGCGTGCACGCCGTCGGCGACAACCCCGTCTCCTTCGAGGAGATCGGCGGCCCCGAGGCCCCGACCCTGCCCGAGGCCTACGCCGCTGGCGCGGTGGTCGTGCTGTCCAGCGTCGTGGAGGGCTTTCCGATCAGCCTCATCGAGGCCATGTTCTGCGCCCGCGCCACGGTGTCCACGGATGTCGGCGCCGTGGTGGAGGCCATCGGCGGCACGGGACTGGTCGTACCCCCGCGCAATCCACGGGCGCTCGCGGAGGCGTGCGTGGCGCTGCTGGACGACCCCGAGCGCCGTGAGCGCCTCGGCGCCGCCGCACGCGCCCGCGCGCTCGAACTGTTCACCGTCGAGCAGAACATCGCGGCATTTCACGGCATTTACTTGCAGATCGTGTCGCACTGTCCGGTGCGCCGGGTCGTCCTCGACGAGGCCGGCGAGCCCCTGCCGTTCGCCGTCCCCGCCGAGTCCCACGTCCCCGGCCGCTGGACCGGCCCCACGGCCCGCGTCCTGCCCCGGACCGCCCCCGGCTGGGCCACGACCGCACCGGTCCGCGCGACACCACTGGCGGCTGCGGAGGGGGCGTGATGGACGTTCAGAACGACGGCCATGGCACCGGCGACGGGCTCAGCAGCCCGGACCTGCCCGGCATGCCGAGCGGCGCCGAGCCGTGGGACGCGCGGTCGGGGGAGTGGTTCGGGGAAGTCGGGGAAGGGGAGGCGGAGGCACGGGACGGCGAGTGGGCGGACACACCGTCGCGCAGGCAATCGGCGGCCGCCGGGAGCGCTCCCGGCGCGTCCACGCCGCCGGCTTCCGCGAGCGGGCCCGTCAGGTCCGTGGTGTCGGCTTCCGAGAGTGACCCTGCCAGGTCCGTGGTGTCGGCTTCCGCGAGCGGGCCCGTCAGGTCCGTGGTGTCGGCTTCCGAGAGTGACCCTGCCACGTTCGCGGCGTCGGCTCCCGAGAGCGGTCCCGTCGCATCCGAACAGTCGGCTTCCGCGGGCGTTCCCGATCGGTCGATGCCGTCGGCTTCTGTGAACGCCTCAGGCGTGTCGGTGCCGCCACCCTCCGCCGGTGCTCCCGCCTCCTCCGCCGGTGCTCCCGCCACCTCCGCGCGCACCGTGCCCCGGCGTGGAGCTGCCGACCCCGTGAAGGCCCTGCTGCACCGGCACCGTGAGCTGTGTGAGCGGGCCGTGGACCCGCTGGAGATCGCCGCCGGGCTGGAGGCCCACGGCATCACCGACCGGACCGCCGCCCGGTTCCGCCACCGTGACGTCTTCTCGCTCGCCGAGGAGCTGTACGCGCGCGTGCCACGCGGCAGCGGTGAGGCACGCCCCGAACCCGCACCCCTGCCCGCGCCGCGCGTCCGGGCCGGCCGGGTCCTGCTCACGCTCCTGCCCGGCGCCCTGGGCGCAGCCACCGCGGCCGGACTGCGCCACACCCACGGACAGCTCCGTCCGCTCGTCGCCGGCGCCGGCCTCCTCGCCGTCGGCCTCGCCCTGCGCGCGGTGCTGCGCCGGGGCCCCCTCGCCGGCCCGCCCGGCATCTCCGCGTGGCGCAGGGCGAGCGGCACGCGCGTGTGGACCCTCTGGCTGCTCGGGTACGCCCTCTTCGGCGACGGCCTGCTCGACGCGGTCCTGACGGGCGGCCCCGACGCCCTGCCGACCGGCGCCCCGGGCGGCCCCTGGCCCACGGCCGTCGTGCCCGCCCTGGCCCTCACGCTGGCCTGCGCCCCGGCGGCCTGGTGCGCCCACCTGCTCAGCGCCGGCGCCCGCCGCAGGCTCGCCGGCAGCCGGGGCCTTGAGGACTTCACGGCCGCCGCCAGACCGCTGCTGTACGGCACGTTCACCCTGTTCCTGGGCGCGCTCACCGCACTGCTCCTGCTGTGCGGTACGGTCCTGCGCGAACCCGCGGCCTGTCCGCAGGCCCTCACCCTGGGCGCCCTGCTCCTGCTCGCCCGGCTGCTCGCCGTACACCACCGCCGACGTGCCCCGGCCCTCGCGCTGGGCGCCGCCGCGGCCACGGAGGCGATGGCCCTCGCCCTGCCGCTGGCCGGCCGGCTGCCCGGCTGCGCCGTCCTGGCGGCCCCTGTCCGGACCCTCGTGGACGCCTGGGGCGCCGCCACCGTCCCGGCCGTCGCCTGCGGCGTCGCGGCCCTCGCCCTGCTGCTCCACGCCGGCCGCACCCTCACCCAGGCCTCGGCCCACGCGTCCACGGGAGCCCCCGAGTGAGCCCCCGAGTGAACCCTTCGCCACCGGCCCACCACCGCGTGCACCCGCGCCACCCTTCTGAAGGAGAACACCAGATGACCACCTCCCGACCCGGAGCGTCCGGAGCCACCGGAGCCGCCGGAGCGCCCGCGACAACCGGCGCCCTCGCCACGGCCGGTGCCGCCGGCGCGCACACCGCGGGAGGCGCCCGATGAGGGTCCTGCTGATCGGAGCCAACGGGTACATCGGCCGCTTCGTCGCCGACCGCCTGCTCGCCGACCCTGCCGTCCAGCTCACCGCGCTCGGCCGCGGGGACGACGCCGACGTCCGCTTCGACCTCGCCACCGGCAGCCCGGGCGCGCTCACCCGCTTCCTCGACGCGGTCCACCCCGGGGTCGTCGTCAACTGCGCCGGCGCCACCCGCGGCGGCGCCCGCGAACTCACCCGGCACAACACCGTCGCCGTCGCCACCGTCTGCGAGGCCCTGCGCCGCAGCGGCTGCGGCGCCCGCCTGGTACAGATCGGGTGCGGCTCGGAGTACGGCCCCAGCCAGCCCGGCTCCTCCACGGCCGAGGACGCGGTGCCCCGCCCCGGCGGCCCGTACGGCGTGAGCAAGCTCGCCGCGACCGAACTGGTTCTCGGCTCGGGCCTGGACGCCGTCGTGCTGCGCGTCTTCTCCCCGGCCGGTCCCGGCACCCCGGCCGGCTCCCCGCTGGGCCGGCTCGCCGAGGCCATGCGGCGCGCCATGCAGTCCGGGGACGGCGAACTCAAACTCGGCGGGCTCGGCGTCCAGCGTGACTTCGTCGACGTACGCGACGTCGCGCGCGCCGTCCACGCGGCCTCGCTCTCCGCCGCGCAGGGCGTCATCAACATCGGCTCCGGCCGCGCCGTCCGCCTCCGTGACGCCGCCGCCGTCCTTGCCCGGGTCGCCGGGTACGGCGGCGCCCTGCACGAACTCGACGCGCCGCCCGGCCCGCTGCGCAGCGCCATCGGCCACCCGCGCGCCGACTCCGACCACGCCGCCCCGGTCGCGTACCCGTACCCGGACGGCTGCGGCAGCTGGCAGCAGGCCGATGTGCGCACCGCGCGGGACCGACTCGGCTGGCGGCCCCGCATCAACCTCGAAGAATCCCTGGCCGACATCTGGATGGAGGCGGCATGCCGCATCTGACCAGCACCACCACGGGCGCCACGGGCACGGGCCTGCGCACCGCCCTCGGCATCCCCGGCTACGCCCACCCGCTCGTCGCCCCCGCCCAGTGGGCCGAACTCGCCCGCCCGGGCACCCCGCTGGACTGGGTCGTCCTCAACGTGTCCGCGGGACCCGGCACCCGGCCCGACCCGCACTGCCTGGAAGTCGTGGGCCGACTGCGGGCCGCCGGCGTCCGCGTCCTCGGCCACCTGGATGTGACCTACGGCGCCCGCCCCTTCGCCGACCTGCTCGGCGACGCCCACCACCACCTCGACTGGTACCGCGTCGACGGCTTCCTGCTGGACCGCTGTCCCACCGAGCGCACCGCGCTCCCCGAGGTCCGCCGGGCGGTCACCACCCTCCGGGCGATCAGTGACACCGCCCACATCGTCCTCGGCCACGGCAGCCATCCGCACCCCGGCTACACGGAGAACGCCGACCAGCTGGTGACCTTCTCCGGCCCCTGGTCCGACTACCGCTGGTCGCAGGTCGCCGAGTGGACCGCCGACTATCCGCCCGACCGCTTCTGCCACTTCGTGCACGGCGTACCCCGAGGCCACCTGGACGAGGCGCTGCGCATCGCCCGCTGGCAGGGAGCCGCGACGATCTACTTCACCGACCACACGGACCGTGGCGGGAGAGCCGATCCGTGGGAGTCGATGCCCGGTTACTGGGACGACATTGTCTCGCGTATCGGAACGGGTGTCTCGGAATGAAAAAGGCCGTGGCAGTGTTACGGGGAGAACAACCGTAGTGATTGACCGACCAACGGAGTCCCCGTGTCGTTGCCACCCCTGGTCGAGCCAGCCTCTGAGCTCACCGTAGACGAGGTCCGCAGGTACTCCCGCCACCTGATCATCCCCGACGTGGGCATGGACGGGCAGAAGCGGCTGAAGAACGCCAAGGTGCTCTGTGTGGGCGCCGGCGGCCTGGGCTCGCCGGCGCTGATGTACCTGGCCGCCGCGGGCGTGGGCACGCTCGGCATCGTGGAGTTCGACGAGGTCGACGAGTCGAACCTGCAGCGCCAGATCATCCACAGCCAGTCCGACATCGGCCGCTCCAAGGCCGAGTCCGCCCGTGACACCGTCAAGGGCATCAACCCGTACGTGAACGTGATCCTTCACGAGGAGCGGCTTGAGGCCGACAACGTGATGGACATCTTCAGCCAGTACGACCTGATCGTCGACGGCACCGACAACTTCGCGACCCGCTACCTGGTCAACGACGCCTGCGTGCTGCTGAACAAGCCGTACGTGTGGGGCTCGATCTACCGCTTCGACGGCCAGGCCTCCGTCTTCTGGTCCGAGCACGGCCCCTGCTACCGCTGCCTCTACCCCGAGCCCCCGCCGCCGGGCATGGTCCCGTCCTGCGCCGAGGGCGGCGTCCTGGGCGTGCTGTGCGCGTCCATCGGCTCCATCCAGGTCAACGAGGCCATCAAGCTCCTGGCGGGCATCGGCGAGCCGCTGGTCGGCCGCCTGATGATCTACGACGCCCTGGAGATGCAGTACCGCACGGTCAAGGTCCGCAAGGACCCGAACTGCGCGGTCTGCGGTGAGAACCCGACCGTCACCGAGCTCATCGACTACGAGGCCTTCTGCGGCGTCGTGTCCGAGGAGGCCCAGGCGGCGGCCGTCGACTCCACCATCACTCCGAAGCAGCTCAAGGAGTGGATCGACGACGGCGAGAACATCGAGATCATCGACGTCCGCGAGCCGAACGAGTACGAGATCGTCTCCATTCCCGGCGCCAAGCTGATCCCGAAGAACGAGTTCCTCATGGGCAGCGCCCTGGAGGGCCTCCCGCAGGACAAGAAGATCGTCCTGCATTGCAAGACGGGTGTCCGCAGTGCGGAAGTCCTCGCGGTCCTGAAGTCCGCAGGCTTCGCCGACGCCGTCCACGTGGGCGGCGGCGTCATCGGCTGGGTCAACCAGATCGAGCCGCACAAGCCGGTCTACTGATCAGAAGCCTCGCCGACCAGCGGGGCAGGAAGCCCACGGCTCCGACCAGCTCGGACGCCGTGGGTTTCTGTCGTTGTAGGACGGCTGAGTGGTGAGGAGCCCAACCCGGTGTGGGACGGGGCGTTCTACCGCGTTCGACGTGACGGCTATGAGATCTGCTTCGTCCCCGATGCCGGGGTGCCCCTCGACGAGATCGACGACGTCGACATGTGGGTGATCTTCGACGACGGGGAACGCTGGTCGGGGACCATTTACACCCTGGACAATGTCCGCCGCACCATGGACCGTTGGCAACAGACCGGTGAGTGCCTCGGCGGCAGGTACTTCTGTGTCTGGGATGGGCTGATCGTCCGCGACCGGGGCGTTCTCGGCATGATCGACGTCGTCGACGACCTTGTCCGGAGCGGTGACTACAGACATGTCTTCCGCGACGTCGGTCCTGTGGACACGGATGACTGACTTCTTCGCCCCGAAGCAACTCGGGTGAGGGCGGGTTGCGGGGACTTCGGGTGCGTACGGCGCCCGGGGCCCTCGTCCGTGTCAGGGCGTCCGCGTGCGTCAGGTGCAGACCTTGCCGTCCTTGGGCACCTCTCCCTTCAGCAGATAGGCGTTCACGGTCGAGTCCACGCACGCGCTGCCGTTGCCGTACGCCCCATGTCCCTCGCCCTTCCAGG
This sequence comes from Streptomyces camelliae, assembly GCF_027625935.1. Classification (NCBI taxonomy): domain Bacteria; kingdom Bacillati; phylum Actinomycetota; class Actinomycetes; order Kitasatosporales; family Streptomycetaceae; genus Streptomyces; species Streptomyces camelliae. The sequence goes on along the minus strand of NZ_CP115300.1, from coordinate 3,282,105 downwards.
TGAGTTCGACCCCGACACCCTTGCCCAGCGCGTCGGCCATTCTGCGGGCGCCCTCGTACGGGGTCGCCGGGTCCCCGGTGTTGCCGACCAGCAGGACCGGCGCTGCCCCTGGCGCGCTGACCTGAGGGTGGTCGTACTGTCCCGGCACCGGCCAGGCATGGCACCAGCCGGCTGTGTCCCAGCCCAGGAAGTCCCCGAAGACCGGCGAGATCCGCTCGAACTCCGCCAGCCGCTGCTTCGTCTCGGCGAGCGTCGGCCGCTCCTTGTCGTCCAGGCACGATATGACCCGCTGGGAATGGGTCGTGGTGCCGTAATGGCCCGAGGTGTCACGCTCGTTGTAGTCGTCCGCGAGTGCCAGCAGCTGTGAGCCGTCGCCGTTCTCCGCCGCGTCGAGCGCGCTGGTCAGCCTCGGCCAGCCGGCCTCGCTGTACAGCGGCAGGACGATCCCGGTGGTCGCGAGGGTCTGGGTCAGCTTCCGCCCGGAGGACGTCGGCAGCGGTTTCGCGTCGATCCGCTTCAGCAGGGCGGCGATCTTCCGGGAGCCCTGCGCGGGATCCTGCCCGGTGGACTTCAGATAGTCGTCCAGAGCCCGCTGGAAGCCGCGGGCCTGGTTCTCGGCGTGGCCCACCGTGTCCGCGGTCGGGTCGACCACCGCGTCGAGGATCAGCCGTCCCACCCGCTGCGGGAACAAGTGGGCGTACACACCACCGAGTTGGGTGCCGTAGGAGATGCCGAAGTAGTGCAGCTTGTCGTCGCCGAGGACCTGGCGTATCAGGTCCATGTCGCGTGCGGTGTCGGTGGTGGACACATGCGCCAGGAGCGGGCCGGCGGCCTTCTGGCAGCCCTTGGCGAAGTCGGCGGCGTCCTGGAGGTAGGCCTTCTCCTCCTGCGGGGTGTCCGGTGTGGCGTCCACGTCCTCGGCGGCCGCGATCTGTCGGTCGCCGCGGCAGCGGACGCCCTCGCTGGCGCCGACGCCGCGCGGGTCCCAGCTCACCAGGTCGTAGCGCTTGCGCAGGGCGGAGGCGGTGTTCGCGTAGTACGGCATCATCTCCACGCCCGAGCCGCCGGGGCCGCCGAAGTTGAACAGCAGCGAGCCGATGCGGTCGCTGCCGGTCGCCTTCGCGCGGATCAGGGCGAGGCCGATCGTCGTGCCGTTCGGCTCGGACCAGTTCAGCGGCACCTTGAGTGTCGCGCACCGCCATGCGTCGCCCGGGGCCGCCGCGGGGCTCTTGGTGGCCTCGCAGCGCTGCCAGTCGAGGTGCTGGGAGGTGAGAGAGGCCGGAAGCTCCGGCTCGGCGGGCGTGGACCGCGACGCCGAGTCCCCTGATGCCGGCGGGGCCGTCGTACCCCTCCCCTTGCCCTCGTCTCCGTGCCCGCCTCCGCCGGACGTGCCGTTGCTGCAGCCGGCCACCAGCAGCGCCGCGGCCACGACGGCCGTCCAGCGCAGAAACCCCCTCATGCGCATCCCCCTCACAGGCCCTTCGCGTCGTGCCGCGCCGGGCGTTCAGGCCATGGTAGGCGGATCGGACCGAACGCGTTTCAGCCCTGTGGATAACCTTCTGACCTGCTGGTTTGCGGAGATTGAGGGGGCTCAGGAGCAGACCGAGCCGGCCTTCGGCACCGTCCCGTCGAGCAGGTAGCGGTTCACCGCACCCTGCACACACTTGTCCTTGCTGTCGTACGCGCCGTGCCCCTGGCCCCTGTACGTCAGCTCGACCGCGACGCCCTTGCCGAGTGCGTCGGCCATCTTCTTCGCGCCCTCGTACGGGGTGGCCGGATCGCCGGTGTTGCCGACGACGAGGATGGGCGCCGACCCGGGCGCGCTGACGTCGGGATGGTCGGCGGCGCCGGCCACGGGCCAGTCGGTGCAGCTGATCATGCCCCAGGCGAGAAAGTCCCCGAACAGGGGGGAAGCGGCGCGGAATTCGGGCAGTTTCCGCTGGATGTCGTCGGGGGTGTACCGCGGTTTCTCGTCGGCGCAGTTGATGGCGATGTTCGCCGCGGTGATGTTGCTGTACTCACCGTTCTCGCTGCGGCCGTTCATCGCGTCGGACAGCAGCATGAGGATCTTGCCGTCGCCGGCGTAGGCCTCCTCCAGCCCTTCGGTCAGGTACTCCCAGAAGTCCTTCGAGTACAGGGACTGCGCGATGCCGTTCGTCGCGGCGGTCTGGGTGAGCGGGCGCGGGGGGATACCGGGGATCGGCTTCTTCTCCAGGTCGCCGAGCAGTTTCGCGATGCGGTTCTTCACGTCCTGCGGGGTGTTGCCGATCGGGCACTGGGTGGGCTTCGACGTGCAGTCGTCGGCGAAGTTGTCGAGCGCGAGCTGGAAGCCCTTGGCCTGCCCGAGCGCGCTCTGTTCAGGGTCCTGCGTGGGGTCGATGACGCCGTCCAGGACGGCCCGGCCGACGTTCTTGGGGAACAAGTGGGCGTACACGCCGCCGAGTTCGGTTCCGTAGGAGATGCCGAAGTAGTGCAGCTTGTCGTCGCCGAGCACCTGCCGCAGCAGATCCATGTCGCGGGCTGCGTCCGTGGTCGCCACATGCGGCAGGACCTTCTGGGAGTTCTTCTCGCAGGCCGTGTTGAACTGTTTGGTGCGGTTCACCAGTTGGGCGCGCTCGGCGCTGGTGTCGGGCGTCGCGTCCTGCTGGAAGAACACGTCCAGCTGGGCGTCGCTCTCACATTTCACCGGCGCGCTGCGGCCGACCCCGCGCGGGTCGAAGCTGACCAGGTCGTAGCGGGTGCGCAGGACGTCGTAGTCCGAACCGAACGCGGGCAGGGTGCTGACGCCGCTGCCGCCGGGGCCGCCGAAGTTGAACACGAGCGAGCCGATCCGCTTGCTCGCGGGGCCGCTTGTCCTGGTGCGGATGAGGGCGATGCCGATCGTGTCGCCCTTGGGCTTGCTCCAGTCCAGGGGCGCCTTCATGGTGGCGCACTGCCATGTGCCGCCGTTCGGCAGCGGGGACGGGGCGCTGCCGCCGCCCTCGGCCTCGGACGGGGCCGGGCAGCCCTTCCAGTCCAGCTTCTGCGCCGCGAGGTCCCCGTCCTTGGCGCTGTCGCCGCATCCGGCCAGCATCGTGGCCAGCAGCACGGCGGTGGTGGTCAGGGCGGCGGCGCGCAGCCGGGAGGGGTTCGCCATGTACCCATCGTGGCCGCGTGCACGCCCGCGCGCGCGGGGCGCGGGCCGTACGAGGTACGGCCCGCGGTCCTACAGAGCTCCCTTGCGGGTGAGCTGGTTGAAGGCCAGCCAGCCGGGCAGCACCGGCAGCCACAGGGTGAGCAGCCGGTACAGCAGGACGGCCGGGGCGGCGACCTCCTTGGGCAGGCCGAAGGCGATCAGGCCGAGCGTGAGGCTCGCCTCGACCGCGCCGACGCCGCCCGGGGTGGGCGCCGCGGAGCCGAGCGCGTTGCCGGCGAGGAAGACGACGGCGACGCTGGCGATGCTCAGCGAGGCCGTGCCGCCGCCGAACGCGCGGACGGACGCGTCCAGGCACATCACGAAGCAGGCGGTCAGCAGGAGCATGCCGCCGATGCCGGTGATCAGCTTCTGCGGCCGCTGGAGCACGTCGAGCATGCGCGGGACGACACCGGCGAACAGCGACCTCACGCGCGTGACGAGGAATTTCCGCAGGAACGGCACCGACGTCACCACGAGCACCAGCACCGCCACGGTCAGCAGACCCGCGATGACCGTGCGGGACGGCGACAGCGACGGCGTCTTCTCGGTGCCGGTCAGATAGCCGAAGGTCAACAGCATCATGATGTGTGCGCCGAGCCCGAACAGCTGGGACGCGCCGACGCTCGCCACCGCGAGCCCCGGGCGTACGCCGGTGCGCTGCAGGAAGCGCGTGTTCAGGGCGACACCGCCGACCGCGGCCGGCGCGACGATCTTCACGAAGGACCCGGCGACCTGCGCCGCCACCGTCCGCGGGAACGGCACCCGCTCCGGTACGAAGCCCAGCAGCGCCATCGCCGCGGCGACGTAGCTGAGGGCGGAGAACAGCACCGCTGCGGCCACCCAGCCCCACTGGGCCTGGGCGAACAGCGTGCCGAACTCGATGTGGGTCAGCTGCGTCAGCAGGTAGTACGCGCCGATCGCGCCCGCGATGAAGCTGATGAGCGTGCGCGGCCGCACCCGCTCCAGCCGGGCCGGCTCCACGGGGGCCTGCGGCCTGATCCGCAGTACCTGGTGGCGGATCTGGGTGAGCAGGTCCTCCTCACGGGCCTCTTCGAGGGCTTCGTCGATGGCCCGCCGTTCCGCGCGCTGCTCGGCGCGGACGGTCTTCTTGTCGAGCTTTTCCAGCCCGGCCGAGGTCGCGTCGGCCGCTTCCTCCGGCCGGGCCTGCTTCGCCTGCCGGGATGCCTCCAGGACTGCTTCGCGTTCCCGCTGGGCGCGCTCCCGGGCCAGCCGGCGCAGTGTCGCGCGCGTGGAGCGCGTCAGCGCGATCGGCTGGAGCAGGGGCAGACAGTCGGCGACCGCGTCGGGGCCGAGCACCCCGACGGCCGAGGCCACGGCCCGCTCGGCGCCCACCCGCAGACCGAGGGTGGTGACCAGCTGGGCCACGTCCATGCGCAGCAGCAGCTCGCCGGCGGCGATCTCGCCGCCGCGCAGTTCGGTGAGGATCACTTTGCCGGAACGATCCACCAGAATCGCGTCACCCGCGAGCCTGCGGTGCGCGATCCGCCGGGACTGCAGCGCCTGCACCTGGTGCCAGGTGTTCCGCAGCAGCTCGTCGGTGATCTCCTCGCCGGGCAGCGAGTCCAGGGTGCGCCCGCCGGTGTGCTCGTAGACGAGCATGACGGCGTCGGGGCCGAGTTCCGAGGTGGCGATCAGCTTGGGCGCGTTGGCGCCGGCCGCGATCGCCGCGTAGGCCAGCAGCGCCTCCTGCTCCAGCGCCTGGCGCAGCGACTGCAGGCTGGAGCGGGTGGCGAAACCGCGCAGGGTCAGATTGCGCCACGCGCGGTAGAAGAAGCCCTGGGCCTGCTGTTCCCGGTCGACGACCGTGACGTCCAGCGGCGGGCCGTCCTCCAGGGTGACGAAGTAGCGCCGGCCGCGGTCGCCGTTCTCGGTCTCCCCGGCCTCCTCGCGGGCCGCGGCGACGGGGTGGAAGCCGACGTGCCTCAGGCCTGCCATCAGGGTCTGCCCGGTGGGGCGGACGTTGGGGGAGCCGACCGCGTAGAGCGTGCCGTAGGCGACCGTCCAGCCGATCAGCACCGTCAGGATGATCGAGAACGGCGTCGTGTAGCCGGTGACCAGCATCGAGAACGCGTCGAGCAGCAGCACGATCCACAGCACCGAGCGCCATCGGGGTCTGCGGGACATGCCGACAGCCGTCATATAGGCGATGACAGGGGCCAGATAGCCGTGCACGGGGTCGGTCAGGGCATGCAGGTCACCTGGCGAGGGCTGGGTGAGCGCCTCCTGGATCGAGCCCGGCGCGGCCCGCGCGACCCACAGGTCGGTGGCGAGGGTCACTCCGTGGGCGAGGACCGCCGCGAGGACGCCGTCGGCGATGCGGAGCCCGTCGCGTTTGATCAGCCGTTCGATCGCGAAGGCGACCGGCACCAGCAGGATCGCGATGCTGGACGCCAGTCCGGCGAACCTGATCAGCAGGTCGGGGGCCTGTCCGGTGCCCTTGTTGATGTCCTGTTCGAGGCCCGAGGTGGTGCCGTGGGCGAACGCGGCGATCGCGAGCAGCACCACGATGGCGAGCACGCCCACCAGGCACCGCATGAGGTCGGACGGGCGGTGCACGCGCGCGGGGAGCAGCGGTTCGTCGCCCTCCACCTCACCGGCGTGCGGCTCGTCGTCGGCGCCCGGACCCTGGCCGGGGGGCGTGTGCTGAGGGACGTGCGCTCCCTCGGTGTCGTCGTCGCCGTCCGCACCCGCGCGGGTGCGGTCGTTCCTCCGAGACGCGCCTTCGTCCGCACGCGCGCGCGTGGTGTCGTCCTTGCGCGGACCGGTGTCGTCCTGCCGTGCGCCGGTGTCGTCCTTGCCGGCGCCGGGGCGCGCGGCGGCGCCAGGGGTGCCCGCCGCGCCTTCGGGGTGCACGCCCTGCTGATTCATGGTCTCTTCTTGGTCTCGTATCACCGGTCACCGCCCGCACGATGGTGGCATGCCCCACCGACACACGGGGGCATCAGGGTGCGGATGCGCGGGCGCACAGTCTGCCCGAAGCGCCGTCCAGGGGCGAGAGGGCCCGTCCTCACGACCCGCGCCGCGCTGTCGGTGGAGTGCGGCAGGATGGGACGAATGAGCGAGCAGAGCCCTGCCGAGGACACCCGCGACGGGTACGGGGACGCGCTGCCGGAGTATGCCGAGCGGGTCCTCCAGGTCGCCGAGCGCATTCCGCCGGGACGCGTGATGACGTACGGGGATGTCGCCGAGTGGCTTGAGTATGAGGAGGGCGAGCGCGAAGCGCTCTCCGGCAAGGGTGGTGGGAGACGGATGGGCGGACCGCGCCAGGTCGGCCGGGTGATGGCTCTCTACGGAGGCGCGGTGCCGTGGTGGCGTGTCGTACGCGCCGACGGGGTGCTGCTGCCGGGGCATGAGCTCAGAGCCCTCGACCACTACCGCGCGGAGGGCACGCCGCTCAAAGAGGCAGGCAGGAGCGCAGAGGGGCATCTGCCGCGGCTCGACATGCGGCGGGCCCGGTGGGACGGCGGGGCGGACGCGGAGGGTCACACCTGACAGCTTCCGCCATCGGATGCCGTCGAGGAGAGCCTGTGGCCCGTACGGGGGACACGGGGGACGTTCGTGGCATGACGTACGTTCGTGAGGTACGGGACGCGCGTGGCGCGAGCGCCACGAGGGATGAACCGGAAGCCCTGCTTCCGGCCCAGGCGGCGGCGTAACCTCGGCCGCACCCGTCCCCCGCACCCCGCGGCCACCGCCTCGCGCGCGTGACCGTCCGCCCATCAGCACGACCACCAGGACCGGCCAACCACGTGAGCTCCTCTTCCTCCACCGAACGCCTGCCGCACCCCCAGGTGCGGCAGGGGAGCCGTGGCGCTTACCGACTGGTCCGCACCCCTCCCGCTGCGACGGATCCCCCTCGTCTGGACGCGGCACAGCGTGCCGTGGTTGACCATCGTTCCGGACCGCTGCTCGTCCTCGCCGGCCCCGGCACCGGCAAGACCACCACCCTGGTCGAGTCCGTGGCCGAGCGGATCGCCCGCGGCGCGGACCCGGAGCGCATCCTGGTGCTGACGTTCAGCCGCAAGGCCGCCGTCGACCTGCGTGACCGCATGGCCCTGCGCATCGGCGCCGCCCGCGCGCCCAGGGCGACCACGTTCCACTCGTACTGCTACGCCCTCGTGCGCGCCCACCAGGACAGCGACCGGTTCGCCGACCCGCTGCGCCTGCTCTCCGGCCCCGAGCAGGACGTCGCCGTGCGCGAGCTGCTCGCCGGACAGCCCGAGCTGGAGCGGCTCGGCCTCAGCCGCATGCGCTGGCCCGACGAACTGCGCGCCTGCCTGACCACGCGCGGGTTCGCCGACGAGGTCCGTGCCGTCCTCGCGCGCAGCCGTGAGCTGGGCCTCGGCCCCGACGCTCTGGACGCCTTCGCCCGCCGCATCGGCCGCCCCGACTGGCGCGCCGCGGCGGCGTTCCTCGCCGAGTACCTGGACGTCCTCGACCTGCAGGGTGTGATCGACTACGCGGAACTGGTCCACCGCGCGGTCCTGCTCGCCCAGCGCCCCGAGACCGCCGCCCGGCTCGCCGCCCGGTACGACGCCGTGTATGTCGACGAGTACCAGGACACCGACCCCGCCCAGATACGCCTCCTGCGCGCGCTGGCCGGCGGCGGACGCACGCTCGTCGCCTTCGGCGACCCCGACCAGTCGATCTACGCCTTCCGGGGCGCCGACGTGAACGGCATCCTCGACTTCCCGGCGGCCTTCGCGCGCGCGGACGGCCGCCCCGCCCCCGTCGAGGTGCTGCGCACCTCCCGCCGCTCCGGTGCCGCCCTGCTGGCCGCCACCCGGCTGATCACCCAGCGGATGCCGCTGACCCGGCTGCCCGCCGGCCAGGTGCGCGCCCACCGCGAGCCGGCCGCCGTCCGGGACGGGGGCCGCGTCGAGGCCTACACGTACCCGACGCCTGGTACAGAAATGGACAACATCGCGGACATCCTGCGCCGCGCACACCTGGAGGACGGTGTCCGCTGGAGCGACATGGCCGTCCTGGTCCGGGCCGGATCCCGCCTCCCGACCCTCCGTCGCGCCCTGACCGCGGCCGGTGTCCCGCTGGACATCGACGGCGACGACCTGCCCCTGCGGCACGAACCGGCGGTGGCGCCTCTGCTGACGGCACTGCGTGCGGTCGCCACGGCGGAGTCCGGGCACCGCGAGGAGAACGCCGACGCGCTCGCCCCGGAGCCTGAGCCCCCCGCCGAGGACCCTGAGGAAGCCACTCCGGAGGACCCTGAGGAAGCCACTCCGGAAGACACCGCAGAACCGGAAGACACGGCAGAAGCGGCACCGGACACCCCCTGGCTCGACACCGAGACCGCCCTCACCCTGCTCACCTCCCCCCTCGCCGGCATGGACGCGGCCGATCTGCGCCGGCTCGGGCGGGCACTGCGCGAGGAGGAGCGGACCGCCGGGAACCCACTGCCGCCGCCGTCCGACGAACTGCTCGCGCGTGCCCTCGCCGAGCCCGAACGGCTGGCCGTGCACGACCCGGCGTACGCGCGCGGGGCGCAGCGCCTCGGCGCGCTGCTCCGCAAGGCCCGCGAACGCCTCGCCGGCGGCGGAACGGCCGAGGAAGCACTGTGGGACCTGTGGGAGGGCACACCCTGGCCCGCGCGCCTTGAACGGGCCGCCCGGCGCGGCGGCGCGGCCGGCCGCAACGCCGACCGCGACCTGGACGCCGTGTGCGCGCTGTTCGCGACCGCCGCGCGCGCGGAGGAGCGCACCGGGGGCCGGGGCGCGCTGAACTTCCTGGAGGAGATCGAGGCCGAGGACATCGCCGCCGACACCCTCGCCCGCCGCGCGGTGCGCCCCGACGCCGTACGCCTGATGACCGCCCACCGCGCGAAGGGCCTGGAATGGCAGCTGGTCGTCGTCGCCGGCGTCCAGGAGGGGCTGTGGCCCGACCTGCGCCGCCGCGGCTCCCTGCTGGAGGCCGACCGCATCGGCCGCGACGGACTCGCCGAACCGCTCACGCCGGGCGCGCTGCTCGCCGAGGAACGCAGGCTGTTCTACGTCGCCGCCACGCGCGCGCGTGAACGTCTCGTCGTCACCGCGGTGAAGGCACCGGCGGACGACGGCGACCAGCCGTCCCGGTTCCTGGCCGAAGTCGGCGTCGAGCCCCAGGACGTCACCGGCCGCCCGCGCCGTCCGCTGTCCGTGGCCGCGCTCGTCGCCGAGCTGCGCGCCACCACCGTCGACCCGCGCGCGTCCGCCGCCCTGCGCGAGGCCGCCGCCCGCCGCCTGGCCCGGCTCGCCGCCCTCACCGACGAGGACGGCCGCCCGCTCGTACCGTCCGCGCACCCCTACCGCTGGTGGGGCATGTACGACCCGACCCGGAGCAAGGTGCCGCTGCGCCACCGCGACCAGCCGGTCGTGCTCTCCGGCAGCGCCCTCGACCAGCTCGCCAACACCTGCGCGCTCCAGTGGTTCCTCGGGCGCGAGGTGAAGGCCGACGCGCCCGCCACCACCGCGCAGGGCTTCGGCAACGTCGTCCACGTCCTCGCCGACGAGGTCGCTTCCGGCCGTACCCCGGCCGACCTCGACGTCCTCATGGAACGCCTGGACTCCGTGTGGAACGCGCTCGCCTTCGACGCGCCCTGGAAGTCACGGCAGGAGAAGGACAACGCTCGCGTGGCGCTCGAACGCTTCCTGAACTGGCACGTCCTGGACCGCACCGGGCGCACCCCGGTGGCGAGCGAGCAGGACTTCGACGTCACCCTCGGAGCGGGCGACTACGAGATCCGCATCCGCGGCCAGATGGACCGCGTGGAGGTGGACGGCGAGGGCCGCGCCTACGTGGTGGACTTCAAGACCGGCAAACAGGCGCCCAGCGCCGCCGAGGTGGCCCGCCACCCCCAGCTCGCCGTCTACCAGCTCGCCGTCCGTGAGGGCGCCGTGGACGAGGCCTTCGACGGCGTGCGTCCCGAGCCCGGCGGCGCCGAGCTGGTGCACCTCAGACAGGGCGCCGCCAAGCGCGACGGAGGTGACAGCCTGCCCAAGACGCAGAGCCAGGAGCCGCTGGCGGGGGAGTGGGTCGGAGAGCTGCTGGCCACCGCCGCCGGCAAGGTCCTCGACGAGCGGTTCGCGCCCAGCACCGGTCAGCACTGCACACACTGCGCCTTCCGCGCCTCGTGCAGCGCCCGGCCCGAGGGGCGGCACGTGGTCGAATGAGCCGCTGCGGGAGTGACGTACCGCACCACAGGTGCTGACCTGCGCTTCTCTCTCCCCGCGGGGTCGATCCGGCCTCGATTGTCAGTGCCCGCCGCTAGCCTTTTGCGACATGCCCGCCCGTATCACCGACCCCGAGCAGCTCAAAGAGCTCCTCGGCATCCCGTTCACCCCGGAGCAGACGGCCTGCATCACCGCGCCGCCCGCCCCGCAGGTGATCGTGGCCGGAGCCGGGTCCGGCAAGACCACCGTGATGGCCGCTCGCGTGGTCTGGCTGGTCGGCACCGGGCAGGTCGCCCCCGAACAGGTCCTCGGCTTGACCTTCACCAACAAGGCCGCCGGCGAGCTGGCCGAACGCGTCCGCAAGGCGCTGATCAAGGCCGGCGTCACCGATCCCGATGTCATCGACCCGGACAACCCGCCCGGCGAGCCGGTGATCTCGACCTACCACGCCTTCGCCGGCCGCCTGCTCACCGACCACGGCCTGCGCATCGGCCTGGAGCCCACCTCCCGGCTGCTCGCCGACGCCACCCGCTACCAGCTCGCCGCACGCGTGCTGCGCGAGGCACCCGGCCCCTACCCCGCGCTGACCCGCTCCTTCGCCGACCTCGTCAGCGACCTGCTCGCCCTCGACTCCGAGCTCGCCGAACACCTCGTCGGCCCCGAGCAACTGCGCGCCTGGGACGCCGACCTGCTGCACACCCTCCAGGGCGCCAAACTCACCAACGCCGACCTGCGCAAGGTCCCCGACACGGCCGCCGCCCGCCGTGAACTCGCCGACCTCGTCCAGCGCTACCGGACCGCCAAACGCGAGCGCGACCTGCTCGACTTCGGCGACCAGATAGCCCTGTCCGCCCGCCTCGCGCGCGTGCCCGAGGTCGGCCGCCTGCTGCGCGAGGAGTTCCGCGTGGTGCTCCTGGACGAGTACCAGGACACCTCTGTGGCCCAACGCGTCCTGCTGGCAGGCCTGTTCGGCGGCGGCACCGGCCACCCGGTCACCGCGGTCGGCGACCCCTGCCAGGCCATCTACGGCTGGCGCGGCGCCTCCGTCGCCAACCTCGACGACTTCCCCGCGCACTTCGCGCACGCCGGCGGCCGCCCCGCCACCCGGCAGGCGCTCAGCGAGAACCGTCGCAGCGGCGGCCGCCTCCTCGACCTCGCCAACGGCCTCGCCGAGCCCCTGCGCGCCATGCACGCGGGCGTGGAGGCCCTCCGCCCGGCCCCCGGTGCCGAGCGCGACGGCACCGTCCGCTGCGCCCTGCTGCGCACCCACGCCGAGGAGATCGACTGGCTCGCCGACTCGATCGCCCACCTCGTGCACACCGGCACGGCCCCCGGCGAGATCGCCGTACTGTGCCGTACGGCGACCGACTTCGCCGAGATCCAGGGCGCCCTCGTGGCCCGGGACATCCCCGTCGAGGTGGTCGGCCTGTCCGGACTGCTGCACCTGCCCGAGGTCGCCGACCTCGTCGCCGTCTGCGAGGTGCTCCAGGACCCCGGTGCCAACGCCTCCCTGGTGCGCCTGTTGACCGGCCCGCGCTGGCGCATCGGCCCCCGCGACCTCGCCCTGCTGGGCCGCCGCGCCCGGCTGCTGGTCGCCCACGCGCGCGTGGGCGACACCGACGACCCGGACCGCCGGCTCGCCGCAGCCGTCGAGGGGATCGACCCGGCCGAGGTGATATCGCTCGCCGACGCCCTCGACACCTTCCTGGAGACGCCGGCGGAGGGCGACTTCGAGGAGGGCGGCGACGACGGACTGCCGTTCTCCGCGGACGCGCGCGTGCGCTTCGCCCGCCTGGCCGCCGAACTGCGCGACCTGCGCCGCTCCCTGTCCGACCCGCTGATGGACGTCCTGCACCGCGTGCTCGCCGTCACCGGCCTGGAGGTGGAGCTGTCGGCGTCGCCGCACGCCCTGGCCGCCCGCCGCCGCGAGACCCTCTCCAACTTCCTGGACATCGCCGCCTCCTTCGCGGCGAGCGACGGCGAGGCCACCCTGCTCGCCTTCCTCGGCTTCCTGCGCACCGCCGCCCAGTACGAGAAGGGCCTCGACAACGCCCTGCCCGGCGGCGAGAACACCGTCAAGGTGCTCACCGCCCACAAGTCCAAGGGCCTGGAGTGGGACGTCGTGGCCGTCCCCGGACTGGTCGAGGGGACGTTCCCCAGTGCCCAGGGCCGCGAGAAGTGGACGGCACAGGCCAAGGTGGTGCCGCACGCGCTGCGCGGCGACACCGACACCCTGCCCGACGTCGAGAGCTGGGACTCGCGCGGCATGAAGGCCTTCCACGAGGCCATGAAGGACCACCAGCACACCGAGGAACTCCGACTCGGCTACGTCACCTTCACCCGCCCCCGCTCCCTCCTGCTCGGCTCCGGCCACTGGTGGGGACCCAGCCAGAAGCGGCCGCGCGGCCCGTCCGGCTTTCTCCAGGCCCTGTACGAGCAATGCGCCGCGGGGTACGGCGAGATCGAGCAGTGGGCGGACGAGCCCGCCGAGGACGAGGAGAACCCGGCTCTGCACGCGGCGACCGCCGACCAGGCGTGGCCGCTGCCGCTGGACGAGGCCGCCCTGGCCCGCCGCCGCGCGGCCGCCGAGACCGTACTCGCCCACCTGGGCGCCCTCGCCCAGAGCCCCGGCCATCCGCAGGCCGCCCACGACCCGGCCGTCTTCGACGACCCGGACTGGCCGACACCGCCGGAGGAGCCGTACGACGACGATCCGTACAACGAGGACTTCCCGTACGACGAGGACGTCCCCTACGACGAGGACGTCCCCTACGAGGAGGACGTCCCCTACGAGGAGGGGCTGTACGAGGAGGGGTCCTACGGCGAGGGACCCTACGGCGAGGACACCTTCCGGGAACAGGAGCCCCCGTACGACACGGACACACCTGCCGCGGACGATCCGGCCGGCTCCGCCGGCCGGGACACCTGGGACACCGCCCGGCCCACGGTGCCGCACCAGGCGCCCGCCCGCCGGCACCTCCCCGGGCCCACCGAGCCGCCGCCGCACACGCACCTCACCCCGGAGGAGACCCGCACCATCGCCTCCTGGGACCGCGACCTGGACGCGCTCACCGGAGAGCTGCTGCGCGCCCGGCAGGCCGTCACGGACGTCCCCCTGCCCGCCACGCTCACCGCGTCCCAGCTGATGCTGCTGGCCGAGGACCCCGACGGGCTCGCACAGGAACTCGCGCGCCCCATGCCGCGGCCCCCGCAACCGGCCGCGCGCCGGGGCACGCGCTTCCACGCCTGGGTCGAGGCCCGCTTCGAGGAACTGACCCTGCCCCTGCTGGAACCCGACGAGCTGCCCGGCAGCGACGCCGAGATCGCCGACGAGGCGGACCTGGAAGCCCTGAAAGAGGCCTTCGAACGCAGCGCGTACGCCCAACGCACCCCGTACCGGGTCGAGGCCCCCTTCCAGCTCGCCCTCGCCGGGCGCGTCGTACGCGGCCGGATCGACGCGGTCTACAGAAACGGCGACGGCGACGAGACGACGTACGAGATCGTCGACTGGAAGACCAGCCGCGTCCGCGCCGCCGACCCGCTCCAGCTCGCCGTGTACCGGCTGGCCTGGGCCGAGCAGCAGGGCGTGCCCCCCGAGTCGGTCACGGCCGCCTTCCTGTACGTGCGCAGCGGCGAGATCGTACGGCCGCGGAACCTGCCGGACCGGGCCGCCCTGGAACGGCTCCTCACGCAAGACGCCGGAACGGCACACAAGGCGACCTGAGTGTGACGAACCGCCCGCCGAGGATGTCGGTGCGGGCCGATAGGCTCGTGAGCATGAGCCAGACCCCGGACAGCGCCGTCCGCACGTACATCGAGCAGCACCGCACGGCCTTCCTCGACGACCTCGCCGCATGGCTGCGCATCCCCTCCGTGTCGGCCCAGCCCGCCCACGCGGCCGACGTACGGCGCAGCGCGGACTGGCTCGCCGCCAAGCTCAAGGAGACCGGCTTCCCCACGGTCGAGATCTGGCAGACCCCCGGCGCCCCCGCCGTCTTCGCCGAGTGGCCCTCCGGCGACCCCGAGGCCCCCACCGTCCTCGTCTACGGCCACCACGACGTGCAGCCCGCCGCCCGCGAGGACGGCTGGAACAGCGACCCCTTCGAACCGATCGTCCGCGGCAACCGCCTCTACGCGCGCGGGGCGGCCGACGACAAGGGCCAGGTGTTCTTCCACACACTCGGCGTCCGCGCCCACCTCGCCGCCACCGGCCGCACCGCCCCCGCCGTCAGCCTGAAGCTGCTCATCGAGGGCGAGGAGGAGTCCGGCTCCCCGCACTTCCGGTCCCTGGTGGAGGAGCGCGCCGGCCGGCTCGCCGCCGACGCCGTGATCGTCTCCGACACCGGCATGTGGTCCGAGGACACCCCGACCGTGTGCACGGGCATGCGCGGCCTCGCCGAGTGCGAGATCCGCCTGTACGGCCCCGACCAGGACATCCACTCCGGCTCCTTCGGCGGCGCGGTGCCCAACCCGGCCACCGCGATCGCCCGCCTGGTCGCCGCCCTGCACGACGAGCACGCACGCGTGGCGATCCCCGGCTTCTACGACGGCGTCGTCGAGCTGACCGACCGCGAACGCGAGCTGTTCGCCGAACTGCCCTTCGACGAGGAAAGCTGGCTGCACACGGCCAAGTCCCGCGCCGCCCACGGCGAGGCCGGGCACACCACCCTGGAGCGGATCTGGGCCCGCCCGACCGCCGAGGTCAACGGCATCAGCGGTGGCTACCAGGGCCCCGGCAGCAAGACGATCATCCCGTCCTCGGCCCTGGTGAAGCTGTCGTTCCGGCTGGTCGCCGGCCAGGAGCCCGAGCACATCGAGAAGGCCGTGCGCGCCTGGGCCGCCGAACAGGTGCCGGCCGGGATCCGCTGCGAGATCGACTTCGGCCCGGCCACGCGCCCGTGCCTGACCCCGCTCGACCACCCCGCCCTGCAGTCCGTGGCCCGCGCCATGGGCCGCGCCTTCGAGGGACCGGTCCGCTACACGCGCGAAGGCGGCTCCGGGCCCGCCGCCGACCTCCAGGAAGTCCTCGGCGCCCCCGTGCTCTTCCTGGGCATCTCCGTCCCCTCCGACGGCTGGCACGCCCCCGACGAGAAGGTCGAACTGGATCTCCTCCTCAAGGGCGTCGAGACCAGCGCCTATCTGTGGGGAGACCTGGCCGAGAACTGGCGTCCCACGCCCTGACCGGACCGGCGCCGCACGGGAGGGCACCGCGCCCGGGGCACACTGGAGGAACCGCCCCGCACGCCCGCCCCATCCGGCCCGGTGCCCCACGCCGAACGCCCCGCCGAACCGCCCGCCGAACGAACCGCTGCACTGGGGGAGTTGGAAGCACCCGTGACCACCTGGACCGACGACACAGCCGACCGTCCCATCTCGCTGACCGCCCCGAGCGGCATCGACCGCGCCGCCCACCACCGGCTCGACGAAGCCTGGCTCGCGGCGGCATGGAGCCACCCCACGACCCGCTGCTTCGTCGTCTCCGGCGGCCAGGTGCTCATCGACGAGACCCCGGACGGCCGTACCGAACTCGTCATGACGCCCTCCTTCGAGGCCCCGCTCACCGAGGCGCACCGCTACTTCCTCGGCATCGACGAGGACGGCGTCAGCTACTTCGCGCTGCAGAAGGACGCGCTGCCCGGCCGCATCGACCAGTCCGCGCGCCCCGCCGGCCTGCGGGAGGCGGGCCTGCTGCTGTCGCCGCGCGACGCCGGGCTCATGGTGCACGCGGTCGGCCTGGAGAACTGGCAGCGCACCCACCGCTTCTGCTCCCGCTGCGGCGAGCGCACGGTCATCGCCGCCGCCGGCCACATCCGCCGCTGCCCGGCCTGCGGCGCCGAGCACTACCCGCGCACCGACCCGGCCGTGATCATGGCCGTCACCGACGCGGACGACCGCATCCTGCTCGGCCGCCAGGTGCACTGGCCCGAGGGCCGCTTCTCCACGCTCGCCGGATTCGTCGAGCCGGGCGAGTCCATCGAGCAGGCGGTGCGCCGCGAGGTGTCCGAGGAGGTCGGTGTCACCATCGGCTCGGTGGAGTACGTGGCCAGCCAGCCCTGGCCCTTCCCGTCCAGCCTGATGCTCGGCTTCATGGCGCGTGCCACGTCCACCGAGATCGACGTCGACGGCGACGAGATCCACGAGGCCCGCTGGTTCTCCCGCGAGGAACTGCACGACGCCTTCGAATCCGGCGAGGTGATGCCGCCCTACGGCATCTCCATCGCGGCCCGCCTGATCGAGATGTGGTACGGCAAGCCGCTGCCGACACGAAGCTTCGTCTGAAGACACCCCCGATGACCGGCGACCCGTACTGGAACCACAACGTCCACTACCACCGGGCGGTGCTGGCGGCCGTACCCGACGGCTGCCGCACGGCCCTGGACGTCGGCTGCGGCGACGGCCTCCTGGCCCGCAAGCTCGCCGCCCGCGCGCGGACGGTCACGGGCGTGGACCGCTCGCCGGAGATGATCCGGCAGGCCCGCGCCCGGCAGCCGGGGAACGTCACCTTCGTCGAGGCCGACTACCTCGACGGCGTCTCGCTCCCCACGGACGGCTACGACTTCGTCAGCGCCGTCGCCGTCGTGCACCACGCCCGCTTCGAGGACGCGATCGGCGGCCTGACCCGGCTGGTCGCGCCCGGCGGCCGACTGGTCGTCGTCGGAATGGCGTACAACCACACCCCGCTGGACTGGGTGATCAGCGGCTGCGGACTGCCGGTGAGCCTTCTGTACGCCCGCGCCCACGGCGGCAAACGCGGCCCCACCGGCATGCCGGTGGAGGACTCCGCCATGCACTGGGGCGAGGCCCGCACGGCCGCCCGCCGTCTGCTGCCGGGCTGCCGCTTCCGGCGCAGGCTGCTGTGCGGTACGTCCTCGTGTGGGACAAGACGCGAAACGGCGGTTCCTGAACCCCAGGGGGCTCGGGAACCGCCGTCCGGCAGCGCGGACCTTACGCGGCCAGCTTCTGCTTCACCTGAGCCAGCGACGGGTTCGTCAGCGTGCTGCCGTCCGCGAAGAGCACGGTCGGGACCGTCTGGTTTCCGCCGTTCGCCTTCTCCACGAACGCGGCGGACTCGGGGTCCTGCTCGATGTTGATCTCGGTGTAGGCGATGCCCTCCCGCTCCAGCTGCTTCTTCAGCCGCTGGCAGTAGCCGCACCAAGTCGTGCTGTACATCGTCACAGTGCCCTGCATGTCTCTCGCGCTCCTCAGGCAGCTCGGAAAAGGTCGTCCGGGGAGAGAACGTACGCGACGGGCCCGCCATTCCCACCGGGGGTATGCGCCCTGTCACCCCGGTTGTCCACAGGCTGCTGTGACGCCTGCCGCATTAGTACGACAAAGCCCGCCCGCCTGTGGACAACCGCCACGGCAGTCCCGGACGACCTGGCAGCATTGCGGTGTGACAGCAGCAACGCACTCCACCCTCTTCCCGCAGGGCCCCGGCAGTTCTCAATATTCGGCTCCGCCGAGTGGGGCCGACGCGGTGCTCGAAGGGCTCGACCCCGAGCAGCGCGCGGTGGCGACCGCCCTGCACGGCCCGGTGTGCGTCCTGGCCGGGGCGGGCACGGGCAAGACCCGGGCGATCACACACCGTATCGCCTACGGGGTGCGCGCCGGGATCCTGCAGCCCTCCAGCGTGCTCGCCGTCACCTTCACCAACCGCGCCGCCGGAGAGATGCGCGGCCGGCTGCGCCAGCTCGGCGCCCACGGCGTCCAGGCCCGCACCTTCCACTCCGCCGCCCTGCGCCAGCTCCAGTACTTCTGGCCGAAAGCGATCGGTGGCGGCATGCCCCGGCTCATCGACCGCAAGCTCCAACTCGTCGCCGACGCGGCCGCCGCCTGCGGCACCCGGCTCGACCGCGGCGAGCTACGCGATGTGACCGCGGAAATCGAATGGTCCAAGGTCACCCAGACCGTCCCCGCCGACTACCCCTACGCAGCTGCGAAGGCCGGCCGTGAGGCGCCCCGCGATCCCGCCGAGATCGCACACCTCTACGCGGCCTACGAAGACCTAAAACGCGACCGCGCGGTGATCGACTTCGAGGACGTCCTGCTGCTGACCGTCGCCATCCTCCAGGACCGACACGACATCGCCGAACAGGTCCGCGCGCAGTACCAGCACTTCGTCGTGGACGAGTACCAGGACGTCAGCCCACTGCAGCAGCGCCTGCTGGAGCTGTGGCTCGGCGACCGCGACAACCTGTGCGTCGTCGGCGACGCCAGCCAGACCATCTACTCGTTCACGGGAGCAACCCCCGACCACCTCCTCGACTTCCGGGCCAGGCACCCGGGCGCCACCGTCGTGAAACTGGTCCGGGACTACCGCTCCACCCCCCAGGTGGTCCGCCTCGCCAACGGCCTGCTCGCCCAGGCCCGCGGCCGAGCCGCCGACCACCGGCTGGAACTCGTCTCCCAGCGCCCCCCCGGCCCCGAGCCCGTCCACACCGAGTACACCGACGAACCCGCCGAGGCCGAAGGCGCCGCCCGCCGCATCCGCGAACTGATCGACGCGGGCGTCCCCGCCGCCGAGATCGCCGTCCTGTTCCGTACGAACGCCCAGTCCGAGACCTATGAACAGGCCCTCGCCGACGCCGGCGTCCCCTACCAGCTGCGCGGCGCCGAGCGCTTCTTCGACCGGCCCGAGGTCCGCAAGGCCGGCCTCGCCCTGCGCGGCGCGGCCCGCTTCGGCGGCAACGACTCCCTGCTGGACGACGCCGTCGACCTGCCCTCCCAGGTGCGTGCCGTCCTCTCCGGGGAGGGCTGGACCAGCGAGCCCCCGGCCGGCTCCGGCGCCGTCAGAGAGCGCTGGGAGTCCCTGGCCGCCCTGGTCAACCTCGCGCACGACCTCGCCGCCGCCAGCCCGAAGGCCACCCTCGCCGACTTCGTCGCGGAACTGGACGAGCGGGCGGGCGCCCAGCACGCCCCCACGGTCCAGGGCGTCACCCTCGCCTCCCTGCACGCCGCCAAGGGCCTGGAGTGGGACGCCGTCTTCCTGGTCGGCGTCGCCGAGGGCATGCTGCCCATCACCTACGCCAAGACCGATGAGCAGATCGAGGAGGAACGCCGGCTCCTCTACGTCGGCGTCACCCGTGCGCGGGAACGCCTCCACGTTTCCTGGGCCCTGTCCCGCTCACCCGGCGGACGCCCCAACCGCCGGCCCAGCCGCTTCCTCGACGGTCTCCGGCACGGCACCACCGCCACGGCCGGCCATACCGGCACCGGCGCCGCGGCGGGCGTCGAACGGGGCACCAGCCGCGACACCGCCGCCGTACCGCGACGCGCCCAGCGCACCCCCGCCCGCTGCCGGGTCTGCGGACGGACGCTCACCGAGGCGGGCGAGATGAAGCTGATGCGCTGCGAGGACTGCCCCTCGGACATGGACGAAGGGCTCTACGAGCGCCTCCGCGAGTGGCGGGCCGTCCAGGCCGAGCGCAGCGGACAACCGGACTTCTGCGTCTTCACCGACCGAACCCTCATGGCCATCGCCGAGGCCCGGCCGGAGAACTCCGCCGAACTCTCCCGCATCTCCGGCGTCCTCAACCGCAAGCTGCGCAGCTACGGGGCTGACGTTCTGGCCATCTGCGCAGGTCAGGACATCAAGGAAGGCGACGGGGACGACTGATGCGAACTCGTCGAAAAAATAGTTTGCGCATGCCCCAGCAATCCCCATAGGTTCTAGGCACGGAAGCAGCGGCCTTCTCCAAGGCCCCGGCTCCGTGATGTACTTGCACATCCGAACGGACTGGTTCGCGCCGGTCCCCAAGACGCCGAGAGGAGGCGAGTCCAGTGATCAGCATCAACACCAGCACCATCAGCTCGGCCAAACTGACCGATCGCTCGACCGTCTCCACGTGCATGCTCGGCGCCTCGAACCAGGGCACCGGTCTGTCCGGCATCCGTGCCGTCCGGCCGGCATCCTCCCTCGCCCTCGCGGGTCTTCCCGTCCGCGAGCGCAATGAGCGACCGACCAAGGCACTGGAAGCGGTAGCGGCACAGGCACATGCCTATGCCTTTGCGGCGGCCGGTGCCGGATTCCGGAAGCAGACGACGCAGCACCACCTGATGTGGGCCTTCCGTGGGCCAGAACCCTGGAGTGATCCAGCCTGATCCGATCAGGCCGGCGCCTTCAGGGCCGCGGAACCCCATCCGGGATCCGCGGCCCTTCTGTTTTCCCTCAAGCGGGAAGACGGAGCGAAGGGGCCTCGGGACAAGAAAAGAACCCGGTACCAAGCCGACACCCGGTCAACCGGCCGGAACGACCAGACGAGGAAGACCAACCGTGCAACTCGAAGCGCACGCCCCGTCCGTACCGCCTTCGCAAACGATCCCCCCGCCCGGCCTCACGGAGGACTCCACCTTGATCCCCCTCACCGCGCTCACCGCGCTCGACGACGCCATCGAGAACCTCGGCGTACCCGTCCCCTGCCGCTCCTACGACCCGGAGGTCTTCTTCGCCGAGTCGCCGGCGGACGTCGAGTACGCCAAGTCCCTCTGCCGCACCTGCCCGCTGATCGAGGCCTGCCTCGCCGGTGCCAAGGAGCGGCGCGAGCCCTGGGGCGTCTGGGGCGGCGAGCTCTTCGTCCAGGGTGTCGTCGTCGCCCGGAAGCGGCCGCGTGGTCGCCCGCGGAAGAACCCGGTCACGGCATGAACACCGCAGGAACGATCGATCGCCCCCTCACGCACGACCCCAAGAAGCAGGCCCCGATGAAGCCGTCCACCAGCGAGCCCACAGGCTCCGCGACCACAGACTTCCCCATCACCGGCGCGACCGAAGCGCGCCAGAACAGGAACCGTGAGATGCAACTCATGCAAGAAGCCCTGGCTCGTGCGCATATGCACGAGCGACTCCATGACGCCGGGAGAGAGCGCCGGGCCCTGCGCCTGGTGGTCGCCCAGCGGATGCAGCGCCGGGCCGAGCGTGCCTCGCTCCGCGCCCGCCGCGCGCTCGCCCAGGCCGTCATGCAGTAGCGATCACACCTGAGAAGCGGTGGCCTCCCGGCCCAGGGAGGCGAAGACTTCCCCGCGGGGGCCCGTCCGGCCGAACGGACGGGCCCCCGCGGTGCGTTGCGTACGACGATCGGCCGGTCCGGGAGTTATCGTCACCGGGTGACGAGTCCTCCCGGAGGCAGTGATCAGGGCGGCTCCACCACGGAGCCCCGGCTTCCCCTCACCTGCGCCCGCTGCGGCACCCCCGCCGCCGGCCCCGGCCCCCAGTCGGTCACCTGGACCTGCTCCGTGGAGAACGGCATCCGCCGGTACTTCTGCGACATCTGCTCCCGGGAGAACCTCAGGGCGATCGAGGGGCGGCTGGATTCTTCCTGGTGGTGAGCCTTTTCCTTCGGGCCCCCTCCCCCTCCCCCCTCCCACCCCTCCCCCTCCGCCCCTTCAGGGCATGCCGGATCAGGCCTCCGCCGCCGGCTCCTCGCCGGGCAGGGCCTCGCCGGGCAGGTCGTCCTCGACGAACCCCGGCAGCCATTCCTCCAGTTCCTCCCGGAGCCGCACCGTGGCGCCCAGCTGGCACAGCACACCGATCGTGCTCAAGGTCACCCGGTGGATCAGCAGATAGGACGGCGGCAGGTTCAGCCGCTTGCCCAGCTGATACGCGGGGGAGCGGGGGTCGGCGATGCGGGCGGCCTGGCTGCGCATCCAGCTACGGGTGAAGGTGAAGGAGTCGACGCGGGCCGGCTCGATGATCGGCAGCAGGTAGTCGAGCACCGCGTCGGGGTCCAGCTCTATGGACTCCTTCACGAACCCCTCCTTGCAGAGGAGTTCGTAGACCGGCTCGGCCTCGCCATCCAGTGTCATCCGCAAGGAGACGCCGATCGGTGTCGGCAGGCCGCCGGGGAGGCGGTCGACGGTGCCGAAGTCCAGGACGCCGAGGCGCCAGTCGTCCTCGCCTGACGGGCCGCCGGGCAGCAGACGGAAGTTCCCCGGGTGGGGGTCGGCATGCAGCAGGCCGGTGCGGGCAGGGCCCGAGAACAGGAACCGGGCCAGCAGCTGGCCGGCGCGGTCGCGCTGCTCCTCGGTGCCGTCCGTGATGATCTCCGACAGGGGGATCCCGTCGATCCACTCCGTGACCAGGACCTGCTCGCACTGGTGCACCACCGCCGGGACCACCACGTCCGGGTCGTCGGCGAACTCCTCCGCGTGCACGGCCTGGGCCTGGGCCTCCAGCGCGTAGTCCAGTTCCTCGGAGACGCGGTCCTTCAGTTCCGCGATCAGCGGCTTGATGTCCATGCCGGGGATCAGGGGTCCCAACAGACGGGCGAAACGGCTCAGTTGACCCAGGTCGGAGATCAGTGCCTCGCCGGCGCCGGGGTACTGGACCTTGACCGCCACCTCGCGGCCGTCGTGCCACACCGCCCGGTGCACCTGCCCGATCGAGGCCGCGGCGGCCGGCTTGTCCTCGAACTCCTCGAACAGATCATGCCAGTCCGGGCCCAGCCGCTGCTCCAGCACGCCGTGCACCGTGCGGGTCGGCATCGGCGGAGCCGCCTCCTGGAGCTTGGTCAAGGCGGCGCGGTAGGGACCGGCGACCTCCTCGGGCAGTGCGGACTCGAAGACGGACAGCGCCTGCCCGAACTTCATCGCACCGCCCTTCAGCTCGCCCAGCACCTTGAACAGCTGCTCCGCCGTACGCTGTTGCAGTTCTCTGCCGACGATCTCCGCGGACTCGCCCACGATCCGCTTGCCCAGCCCCCAGGTCGCCCGGCCGGCGAAGCCGAGCGGGAGCGCGGCGAGCTTGGCGGTACGGGTGACCGCCTTCCGGGGAAGATCAGACATGCGCCCTCCAAGTCCCAGTCGGCCGCGCCGCGCCCGTTTCGCATCGTCGCTCCGTCGACGGCCGTTGCACCGCCATTGTCGCGCGTGGCTTCTCGTTGGTTGAGACGTGCTCCCCCTTGGCTTTCTCCCCGGCCTGCCTCCCGTTCTTCTTCTTGGTCTTCCCGGTGGATTTCTCCGCCGCACCGCACCCGCACGCCGGATGCGGCCGGACCGGTCGGGCGGACCAGTCCAGGCCGGGCAGAGAAGCCTCCCAGCGGGCCCCGGTGCCGGACGGCGACCGCCCGTCGAGGAAGGCCAGCGCGTGTGCCGCGGCCAGTCCGGCGACCGCCGTGGCCAGCGCCAGATCGCAGGCCCCGACCCGGCGGGCCGGCGCGGACCGCCACTGTGCGATCAGCCGGGGCCAGGCCGGATCCCGGTCCGCACGGTCGAAGTGCAGACAGCCGGCGCAGCCGGACCCGCCGGGCAGGACCAGCGGTCCGACGACACCCGTGCCCTCCACGACACCGGCGTACAGATGGGGTGTTCCGGAGGCCATCAGGGGCTCGGTCGCGACCGGGTCCGGTGCGTACACGCTCACGTCGTCGCGGGGTGTGAGGATCACCAGGGAGAGGCCGGGTTCGCGGGCGCCGGATCCGGGGGAGTGGGCGTGGCGCCGAGGGCGGTCCGGTGCCGCGCGGCGGACGGCGGCCCGCGCCGCCGCGTCGCGGCGCTCGCCGACCGCGTCGGCGGGCAGTCCGCCCGGGGCCACGTCCCAGGGCTCCACGTGTCCGGTGTCGCGCACATCCACCTCGCCGATGCCGGCGCCCGACAGCACCGATGCCAGCACGGCGCCGACCCGTCCCGCGCCCTCCACCCGCACTCTGAGCGCGCGGCGGGCGGCGAGGCGGGCGAGCGCACCGCCCGGCTCGGCCGTGGTCAGGGACAGCGAGGTGAGGTCCGGGCGCAGCCGCTGCAGGACGTGGTCCTGTGCGCGCAGCGCGTCCGCGGCCGGTCCGCCGCCGCGCGCGTCGTCGACGAGGCCGGCCCGGGTGAGCCGCTTCAGCAGGGTGTCGACCCGGTCGGCCGGCAGTTCCATGCGGTGGCCCTCCTCGCGCAGCAGCGGCAGTCCGCGCGTGCCGTTGAGCAGATCCAGGAAGCCGCGTGTCGTCGCGTCCACCGGTCCCAGCGTCACCGCGTGCGCCGGAGTCATCCCGAACTGCACCGTGTCGCGATCGCGCCAGCCACGCCGCAGCGCGGGCTTCATCACCGGATGCATGACTGTCCCCCGTCCGTTGAAGGATCCTCCGGAACGTCCCTGGAGTCTCCTTGGAAGATCGCCGGACGTCCTTGTCGCCGGTGGAGCCGGTCGTGCCCCGCCGACGAATGCCAGCATGCCGTTCCCGCCCGACCCGTGCCGGGAGTTATCCACAGGGCAGGGGTGTTTGTCGTATGAGACGGTCGGAAGTGGATCGGGCGGCCGGGAGCGGAGCCGTGCAAACCGGATGTGCGGATCAGTCGTAGGAATCATAGGAATCAGACGCATGGTGGGGGATCGGCAGCGAACCGTCCCGGAGCCGGGACTTTGCCCGGGCCCACCGGGTAACGTCGGGGCGTGCCCGCCGACCCACTGCACCGCGCCGGAAAGCCACAGCGCAGCACGACGAGCCAGCCGCCCAGCGGCTCGGGGGCGAGCGCGATCGAGGTCCGCAGGAGTGCCCGGCGCCGCCGGACGGTCTCCGCGTACCGCGAGGGCGATCGCACCGTCGTACTGATCCCCGCCCGGATGTCCAAGGCGGAGGAGCAGCGCTGGATCACCGTCATGCTCGACAAACTCGCCGCCCAGGAGAGCAAACGGGTCCTCGGCGACGCCGAGCTGGCCGAGCGTGCCGAGCGGCTGTCGGCGCAGTACTTCGACGGCCGGGCGCGCCCCGCCTCCGTGCGCTGGGTCACCAACCAGAACACCCGCTGGGGTTCGTGTACGCCGGCCGAGGGCAGCATCCGGCTCTCGCACCGGCTGCAGGGGATGCCCGAGTACGTCGTCGACTACGTCCTCTGCCATGAGCTGGCGCATCTGCTGGTGCCCGGTCATGGGCCGGACTTCTGGCGGCTCTTGGAGGCCTATCCGCGTACCGAGCGGGCCCGTGGCTATCTCGAAGGGGTGGTCGCGGCCGAACGGCTGCCGCATGTGCCCGGCGCGCGCGGGGAGTGAGCCGGAGGCCGTACGTCCGCCCCCTGCGCGGGTTGTGTACCGGGTCTGTACCGGCTGCGTCCGTTGTCGGACTTTGCCGTTAGCCTGGCGCGACGCACTCACATTCGGGATGGGGGACGGTCGTAACGCATGGCCAGGGAATTCCAACGGGGCCACAAGGCCAGGATCAGTGACCTCACGGCGGGCACGGATCTGTACGTAGGCGTGCAGATCTCCGCCCCCGGACTGACCTTCGACATCAGCTGCTTCGGTCTGGACGGCGACGAGCGCCTCTCGGACGACCGGTACTTCGTCTTCTTCAACCAGCCGAAGTCCCCCGAGGAGTCCCTCCAACTGCTGGGTGCCCAGGCGGGCGACACGGAGTCGTTCCGGGTCACCCTGGACCGGATCCCCTCGCACATCCGCAAGCTGTCCTTCACCGCGACCATCGACGGCGCCGGGCAGATGTCGCAGGTCGCCCCCGGCTACCTGCGCATCGTGGCGGGCGGCGAGGAGGTCGCGCGGTACTCGTTCAACGGCGCGGAGTTCTCCACCGAGCGGGCCGTGATGCTCGGTGACATCTACCTCAAGGACGTGTGGCGGTTCGCCGCCGTCGGACAGGGCTTCGACGGTGGTCTGGAGGCGCTGCTGAAGAACTTCGGCGGCGAGGTGCTGGAGGAGGAGGCCCCCGCCACCCCGCAGCAGTCGCAGCCGCAGCAGCCGCAGACCGGCGCCGCCCCCGGCTTCGCCCCGCCCGCCCAGGCCACAGCCCCGCCCGCGTTCGCCGCCCCGGCCGCCCCCGCCCCCGCACCACAGTCCGCCGCTGCCCAGGGCTTCGCCCCGCCGGCCGGTGGCACGCCCCCGCAGGGCTTCGCCGCACCGACCGGCCACACGCCCCCGCAGGGCTTCACCCCGCAGCCCGGTCAGATCCCGCCCGGCCAGACCCCGCCCCCGGCCCCTGCGCCGAACGTGCACGGCGCGCCCACGGTCATCGCCCCCCTGAGCCCGCCCGCCGCCGGTACGGTCCAGCCGCCCGCCCCGGCCCCCGCGCCGTACGGTAAGCCGCCTCAGCAGCAGCCGTACGGCCAGCCTCCGCAGCAGCCGTCGTACGGCGGTCAGCCGGGCGCGCCGATGCCGCCGGGCTACGGGCAGCAGCAGCCCTCCTACGGCGGCCAGCCGGGCGCCCCCATGCCCCCCGGCTACGGCCAGCAGCAGCCCTACGGTCAGGTCCCCGGGCAGCAGCCGGCCGGCTACGGAGTGCCGCAGGGCGCCCCGCAGGCCGGTGCCGGGGTCACGGCCGCGCTCCAGATGTTCAAGGAGACGCCCACCGGGCAGCGCTGGACGCTGCAGAACAAGAAGCTCGTCCGGGTCGACCTCGGCATCGGCGGGCAGCCCGTGCTGGCCCGGCAGGGCAGCATGGTGCTTTACCAGGGCAAGGTCGACTTCAGCTACAAGGGCGCCGGATTCGCCGGGCGCATCGTCGGTCACGCCACCGGCCAGGAGATGCAGCTGATGCGCTGCACCGGCCAGGGCCAGGTGTTCCTCGCCGAGAACGCCACCCAGCTGCACCCCATCGAGCTCCAGGGCGACGCGATCTGCGTGTCCTCGGAGAACGTCCTCGCCTTCGACGAGAGCCTGCACCACGAGGTCCGCCGGATCGAGGGCCACGGCATCCCCGGCGGCGCGCTGTTCACCATGCAGTTCCAGGGCACCGGGACGATCGTCGTCAAGACGCACGGCACGCCCGTCGTCCTGCCGGTCACGCCGACCACCTTCGCCGACTGCAACGCCGTCGTCGCCTGGTCGGCCGCCTCCCAGGTGATCGTCTCCAGCCAGGTCCGCATGCGCCGCAACGCCTACCCGGGCGACACCGGAGAGAGCGTCAACCTCCAGTTCCGGGGGGCGCCCGGCAACTTCATCGTCGTCCAGCCGTACGAGGTCTGAGGGAGCCCGTCATGAACCAGCCGCTCGCGGGCTACGCCCCCGCACCCGTCACCGCCCGCATGGAGAACCACGGCCAGCACATGCTGAAGGTCGCCATGCAGACCGGAAACGACCTCCTCGCGCGCGTGGGGTCGATGGTCGCCTACGAAGGCTTCGTCCAGTACGAGCCGAACCCGCCGGCCGTGCGCCAGATCGCCCGGGACTGGATCACCGGCGAGGGCGCGCCCCTGATGAAGTGCACCGGTGACGGACTGCTCTACCTCGCCGACTACGGCGCCAACGTCGTCGTGATCAATCTCAACGGCGACGGCATTTCCGTCAACGCGACCAACCTCCTCGCCTTCGACGCCCACCTGAGCTGGGGCGTGGAGCGGGTCAAGGGTCTGGCGAAGTTCGCCGGGCAGGGGCTGTGGAACACCAAGATCTCCGGGCAGGGCTGGGTCGCGCTGACCTCCCGGGGCACGCCGATCGTCGTCGACTGCGGCGGCGGCGAGGACGAGACGTACGTCGACCCCGACGCGCTGGTCGCCTGGTCGCCGAACCTGAAGGTGCGGGGCAAGCGCAGCTTCAAGGCGCAGTCGCTGATCGGCCGGGGCAGCGGCGAGGCCTACCAGATGGCCTTCTCCGGCCAGGGCATCGTCGTCGTCCAGCCCAGCGAGGACAGCACCGACCGCCTCCGGATCCGGGGCTGAGGGGGAGCCAGAACGTCATGCAGAGCCCGCTTTTCGCGCACAACGACCTCCAGACGCAGGAACGCTGGAGCCTTCAGAACTCACAGCTGCTCCGCGTCACCCTGCAGGGCCACGACGACATCCTCGCCCGCAAGGGCAGCATGGTCGCCTACCAGGGGCTGATGGAGTTCGACGCCGAGTACCAGAGCAACAACCAGGCACGCGCGCGTGCGTACACCGGCGAGGGCCTGGACCTGATGCGCTGTCACGGACAGGGCACGGTCTACCTCGCCAACCTCGCCCAGCACGTGCACATCATGGACGTCGAGCAGGACGGGCTGACCGTCGACAGCTCCTACGTCCTCGCCATGGACTCCTCGCTGCACCACGAGGTCATCGCCGTCGACAGCCTCTACGGCATCTCCGGCTCCGGGAAGTACCAGCTGAACATCACCGGGCACGGCAAGGTCGCCCTGATGACCTCGGGCGCGCCGCTGCTGATGCAGGTCACGCCGGACCGGTACGTCAACTGCGACGCGGACGCGATCGTCGCCTGGTCCACGGGGCTGCGGGTGCAGATGCAGGCCCAGACGCACTCCTCCGGGGTGTGGCGCCGGCGCGGCAACACCGGTGAGGGCTGGGAGCTGAGCTTCATGGGGACCGGGTTCGCGCTCGTCCAGCCCAGCGAGCTGCTGCCGCCGCAGAACGCGGTGATCGGGTCGGGCATCGCCGCCCAGTTCGGCATGGGCCAGCAGGGGGCGCGCGGGCAGAACCAGGGGAACGTCTGGAGCTAGGGGGTGTCGTTTGGATCATCCCGGCGTCGCGGGCCCTGACACGCACATCTGCGGCGTTGTCGTCGGTCGCCGACTCCCCCACGCTCGGCTTCTCCCCCACGCTCGGCTTCTCCCCCACGCTCGGCTTCGCTCGCGCGGGGGGACCCCCAGCGCGGGAGGGGCCCCCATCGCGGGGGACCCCCATCGCGTCGCCCGCCGCGGCAGCGGCTGATGTCACGGCCTCCTCCGCCTTGCAGCTGCACGCACCAGAGCCCGCTCGGGTCGGCCGGTCCGCACCGTTCGTCACGGCCGGCCTGATCCAAACGACACCCCCTAGCCGCCGGTGCGGGGTGACCGCGAAGGCGGCCACCCCGCACACCGTCAGAGCCTGGCGCGGGTCGCTTCCAGCAGCCGTACGACCGACTCGTCCGCTGCGTCTGCCACCTCGTCGTAGGCGAACCAGCGCAGGTCGAGGGACTCGTCGCTGATCGTATGCACCGCTCCCGGCGGGGCCAGGACCGCGTACTGGACGTCGAAGTGCCAGTGACACGGCGCCGGGATCGGGTGCCGGTCCAGGCGGACCGGGCCGCCGGGCAGCAGCGACAGCCCGGCGACGCCGGACTCCTCGGTCGCCTCCCGCAGGGCCGCCGCCTCCAGCGAGGTGTCCTCCGGCTCGCAGTGGCCGCCCATCTGCAGCCACATCCGGAGCTTCTTGTGGAGTGTCAGCAGCACGCGCTCGCGCGAGGGGTCGATCACCAGGGCGCTCGCCGTGATGTGGCCCGCGTGACATGCCTTCCACAGGCCGTCCGGGTGGGCCGCCAGATGGTCCAGATAGGCCTGGCACAGCTCTTCCTGGCCCTCGTACGCCTTCAGCACGAGGACCGCGTCGTCGTACAGGCTCACTCGGCGTCGTCGCCCTTGCTGCCGTCGTCCTTCTTGTGCAGGTCGGGCTTGTCGGCGGCTTCCCCGAGCATCTTGTCCAGCTCGGAGAAGTCCAGCTGCTCGCGGTGCACGAAGCCGTCCGGGTCGTCCAGGTCGGTCGCCGTCGGCAGCATGTCCGGGTGGGCCCACAGGCCGTCGCGGCCGTCGACCCCGCGCGCGTCCGTGAGCGAGGCCCACAGGCGGGAGGCGTCGCGCAGCCGGCGCGGGCGCAGCTCCAGGCCGATCAGCGTGGCGAACGTCTGCTCCGCCGGGCCACCGGTCGCGCGGCGCCGGCGCAGGGTCTCGCGCAGCGCGTCGGCGGACGACAGCCGCGGCTTCGCGGCCGCGTGCACCACCGCGTCCACCCAGCCCTCGACAAGCGCCAGAGCCGTCTCCAGACGCGCCAGGGCGGCCTTCTGCTCGGGCGTGTCCTCGGGCTGGAACATGCCCTGCTGCAGCGCGTCCTGCAGCTGCTCGGGGTTCTGCGGGTCGAACTGGCCGACCACGTCCTCCAGCTTGGCGGTGTCGACCTTGATCCCGCGCGCGTAGCCGTCGACCGCGCCGAACAGGTGCGAGCGCAGCCACGGCACGTGCGCGAACAGGCGCTGGTGGGCCGCCTCGCGCAGGGCCAGATACAGCCGCACCTCCTCCTGCGGCACACCGAGGTCCTTGCCGAAGGCCTCCACGTTGGCCGGGAGCAGCGCGGCCTTGCCGGCCGGGCCGAGCGGCAGGCCGATGTCGGTGGAGCCGACGACCTCACCCGCGAGCACGCCGACGGCCTGACCGATCTGCGTGCCGAACATGGCGCCGCCCATCGAGCGCATCATGCCGATCAGCGGGCCCGCCATGGCCTGCATCTCCTCCGGCAGGACATCGCCCATGGCCGCGCCGACCCGCTCGGCGACCGGGTCGACCAGCTCCTGCCACGCGGGCAGCGTCGCCTCGACCCATTCCGCGCGGGACCAGGCCACCGCCGAGGCGGAGCCCGACGGCAGGGACGTCGCGTCGTCCAGCCACAGGTCGGCCAGGCGGACGGCCTCCTCGACGGCCTTGCGCTCGGAGGGGCCGACGCTGGCGTCCTTCGTGCCGTCCGGGCTGCCCTGGGCGACCGTCTGGCGGGCGATCTGCTTGGCCATCTCCCAGTTCACCGGGCCGCCCTCGTAGGAGAGCATCTGGCCGAGCTGCTGGAACGCGGCGCCCAGGTCGGTGGGGTTCAGGGAACCGAACATCGCTGCGAGCGGATTGTCGGCGCCGGGACCGCCCAAGCCCCCGGCTCCGGGCAGGCCGCCGAAGCCGAACGGGTTGGCCGGTCCCTGACCACCACCGCTCTGCTGGTCCTTCTTCTTGCCCTCGTCGCCGTCGTCCGGCTCCTCCGGCGGAAGGCCGAATCCGAATGGGGTGTCACTCACGGGATTCCTCGGCTGGTAAGGCCACCGGTCTGTCTCCGGCGGCGCGGCTGCCCGACAACACCACCCAGCGTAGACACCTGGACCCGATCGGGCCTCGGTGCTTCGCCCACGGAAGGCCTGCGGCAGGATGGATGCACCTGGTACGTACGCGTCACTCGCGCCCGTATTGAAGACAACCGCTGGAGACGCCCGGTGAGTTCCCCAGATCCGCAGGTTCGCGCAGCGCGAAACCCGTCAACCCCTCCCGCAGCGCGCGGACCCGTCGTAGCGGTCACCGGCGCCGCCGGCGGGGTCGGCGCCCTGCTCACCGAGCGGCTCGCCGCCTCCGAGGAGATCAAGCAGGTCATCGCGATCGACGAGCGGCGCGGCGAGTGCGCCGAGGCGCAGTGGCACATCCTCGACGTCCGCGACCCGGCCATCGCGGACAAGCTGCGGGGCGCCCACGTGGTCGTCCACCTCGCGCTCGACCTGGACCTGGAGACCGATCCGGCCGCTCGCACCGCTTACAACGTCCGGGGGACCCAGACCGTCCTCACGGCCGCCGCGGCCGCCGGCGTGCACCGGGTCGTGCTGTGCACCTCGGCGATGGTCTACGGCGCCCTGCCGGACAACGAGCTGCCGCTGTCGGAGGACGCCGAGCTGCGCGCGACCGCCGAGGCCACCGGCGTCGGGGACCTGCTGGAGATCGAGCGGCTGGCCCGGCGCGCGCCACGCGCGCATCCCGGGCTCAACGTCACCGTCGTACGGCCCGCCGTGCTGGTCGGGGGAACGGACACCGCGCTGACCCGGTACTTCGAGTCGCCGCGGCTGCTCGTCGTCGCCGGGTCGCGGCCCGCGTGGCAGTTCTGCCATGTCGAGGACCTGTGCGGCGCGCTGGAGTACGCCGTGCTGGAGAAGGTCGACGGGGAGCTGGCCGTCGGCTGCGACGGGTGGCTGGAGCAGGAGGAGGTCGAGGAGCTGAGCGGGATCCGGCGGATGGAGCTGCCGTCGGCGGTCGCGCTCGGCGCCGCGGCCCGGCTGCACCGGATCGGGCTCACGCCGTCCCCGGCCGGGGACCTGGCCTACACGATGTACCCCTGGGTGGTCAGCGGGAGCAGGCTGCACGACGCCGGGTGGCGGCCGCGCTGGACCAACGAGGAGGTCCTCGCGGAGCTGCTGGAGGAGGTCTCCGGGCGGCACACGGTGGCCGGGCGCCGGCTCGGCCGCAAGGACGCCACGGCCGCCGGTGCGGCCGGGGCCACGGTGGCCCTGCTGGGCGCCGCCGCCGTCGTACGGCGGGCTCGCAAGGCTCGGCGGCGCCTCTGACCAGGCCGCCGGCCCCGGTCGGCCGGTGACTGTAGAAGCATCCAAGACGCCTCACGCGCGTGCCTGGTGAATCTCGTATTCCCCGTTGTCACAGGCGTGCGGCACGATGGGGGACATGGCACACGTGAACGACCATCCCGGTGAGCGGGCGGCGCAGGATCCCATCAAGCTGATCGCCGTCCGGGAGACCGCGCTCTCCGTGGACGAGGTGTTCCGGGCCGTCGGGGACGACGCGGCCGGGGGCGTCGCGCTGTTCGTGGGGACCGTGCGGAACCACGACTCGGGCGCCGACGTGGACGCGCTCGGATACTCCTGCCACCCCAGTGCCGAGGCCGAGATGCGGCGCATAGCGGAGAAGGTCGCGGCCGACTATCCGGTACGGGCGCTGGCCGCCGTGCACCGGGTGGGGGACCTCCGGGTGGGAGACCTCGCCGTGGTCGTCGGCGTGTCGTGCCCGCACCGCGCGGAGGCCTTCGAGGCCTGCCGCAAGCTGATCGACGACCTCAAGCACGAGGTTCCGATCTGGAAGCACCAGAGGTTCTCCGACGGAACCGAGGAGTGGGTCGGGGCCTGCTGAGGTACCGCTGAGGTCGGTCACCTGGAGCAATCCTGCCCCTCCGGTTGCGTAACCGGCCCCCTGGCGTGAGCGTTGTCAGTGCGGATGGTTAATCTGCTGATCAGTCAGTTGCGACGCTCATGAGCGTTGGGAGGTCGGCATGGGGGCGCTTGTCTGGCTGCTGATTCCGCTTCTGGCCGCGATCGGTGGCGGGCTCTGGGGCAGCTGGGCCAATCGGACCCGCAAGGTGCGCGGTGACGGGCCCGAGCTGGACGGCTATGCCCGGTTCCGCGCGGCGATGGAGAAGCCCACCCGGGCGCCGGCGGAGCCTGACGGGGGTGCCCTGACGGGCCGCTGACAGAGGCGTCCCGTACTGTCATGGCATGCCACGCCGCACCGCGACGATGCTCGCCTCCACCCTGATGCTGATCGCGCTCCTGTGCGCCGGAGTGCTCATCCCCGTGCCCTACGCGGAGATGTCGCCCGGCCCGACCGTGAACACGCTGGGGGAGCACGACGGCGAGCCGGTGCTGCAGATCAACGGGCACAAGACGTACGAGGCGAGCGGCCACCTGAACATGACC
Source organism: Streptomyces camelliae (assembly GCF_027625935.1). Classification (NCBI taxonomy): domain Bacteria; kingdom Bacillati; phylum Actinomycetota; class Actinomycetes; order Kitasatosporales; family Streptomycetaceae; genus Streptomyces; species Streptomyces camelliae. The sequence continues at coordinate 3,248,636 of NZ_CP115300.1, read as the reverse complement.
ACGGTCCGGGTGACCAGCGCGGACTTCCGCATGAACCTGGTGGAGGCGGTCTACGGCTGGCTGGACCCCGACACCAAGATCGTGCCGCACGACACGCTCTACCCGAACGGCACGACGGAGGAGCAGTCCACCCAGCAGAACGCCGAGGAGTTCAGCCAGTCCCAGGAGAGCGCCAAGGTCGCCGCCCTGAAGGAGCTGGGCATCCCGGTGAAGTCCTGGGTGATCGTCTCCACCGTCGTCAAGGGCTCCCCGGCCGAGGGCAAACTGCACGCCGGTGACGTGATCAAGGCCGTCGACGGCACGGCGGTCAAGCAGCCGTCCGACGTCGCCACGCTCGTCACGAAGCACAAGGCCGGCCAGGACGTCGTCTTCACCGTCGTCCCCGCCAAGGACCAGGCCGCCGCGGAGAAGGCGCACAAGACGGCGACCGCGACCCAGGACGTCACCCTCACCACGAAGGCGTCCGACGACAGCGGGCCCAAGCGGGCCATCGTCGGCATCTCCGCCGGGACCGACCACACCTTTCCGTTCACCATCGACATCAAGCTCGCCGACGTCGGCGGCCCCAGTGCCGGTCTGATGTTCGCCCTCGGGATCTACGACAAGCTCACCCCGGGCGACCTCACGGGCGGCAAGTTCGTCGCCGGCACCGGGACGATCGACGACAACGGCACCGTCGGCCCGATCGGCGGCGTCGAGATGAAGACCGTCGGCGCGCGCGAGCGGGGCGCCCAGTACTTCCTGACCCCCGCCGACAACTGCGCGGCCGCCGCCAAGGACACCCCGGGCGGGCTGACGCTGGTGAAGGTCAAGACGATCGGCGACGCGCTCGGCGCCCTCAAGGACATCCGCACCGGGAACACCGGCGCGCTGCCCAGGTGCACCACCAAGGGCTGAGCCGCCCGCCCGTGACACACGGCTGGGGGCGCCCCCCGAGGCAGGGGCGCCCCCATCGCCGTACCGAGAGAACCGGAGAGAGGCGGTCAGTCCGCGAACGTCGCCGTCAGGGCCTCCGCCAGGGCGGGCACCAGGTCCGGGCCGGTGAGGACCTCCGTCGGGGTGTCCTTCTCGCGCAGCCGGATCGCCGACTCGCGGCTGCCGTCGCGCAGCACCGCGACCGTCATCCGCACCTCCTGGCGCTCGGGGTGCTGGGCGACCCACTTGGCCAGCTTGGCCTCGCTCAGGTTCTGCGGGACCTGCGCCTCGGCGGACGGCGGCAGCATCAGGCGCTCCACCGAGAGCGCGCAGCCGGCCACCGCGTCGGGCCAGGCGATGGTGCCGAGGAAGTCGTCGAGCGGCTTGCCGGACGGGAGCTCGTCCTGCTCGATCGGGGTGAGACCGGCGGTCTCGGACTCGGCCTCCAGGCCCAGCTGGGCCGCGAGCGCGGGTTCCTGGGTCCGCAGCCGCGCGGTGTCGACAAGGGCGAAGAGGCGAGCGGGCTGGTCCCAGCCGAGGCCGGAGACGTACTCGTCGATTTCGAGTACGGCCCGGGTGAGCGGGCTCGCTGCCATGGGAGTGTTGGACATGGTCACAATCCTGCCTCCTTCATGGCCGGAATCGGGAACCGAGCAAACCGTGAGTAAGTTGCATAGGTGTGGGTCCGCGATCACGGGGGGCCACGACGGGTCCGCGAACACGAGGGCCTGACTGACGGATCGACAGCGAACTTCGAGGTGCGCACCTTGGCTTTCCAGATGCCGGACCGCGGCGGAGGCCCGACGGGGCCACGGATCAGAGCGGGCCGCCCGACCCGGGGGGTCCGGACCCTGCTCATGACACTGGGCGTCCTGGCCGTCCTCGGCATGGCGTTCACCATGTTCGCGGGCTTCTGGACGGACTGGCTGTGGTACCGGTCGGTGCACTACTCGTCGGTGTTCACGACCACGCTGTGGACCAAGATCGGGCTGTTCTTCGTCTTCGGTCTGCTGATGGCGGTCGCCGTCGGGCTCAACATCTGGATCGCGCACCGGCTGCGGCCCCCGCTGAGCGCCATGTCCATGGAGCAGCAGAGCCTCGACCGGTACCGGATGGGCATCGCGCCGTACAAGAAGTGGCTGCTGCTCGCCGTCACCGCGCTCGTCGGGCTGATCGCGGGCGCCTCCGCGGCCGGCCAGTGGCGGCTGTGGCTGATGTGGGTCAACGGCGTGCCCTTCCATCAGAAGGACCCGCAGTTCCACCTCGACGTCTCCTTCTATGCCTTCGACCTGCCCTGGTACCGCTTCCTGCTGGGCTTCGGCTTCGCCGCCGCCATCCTGAGCCTGATCGCCGCCGCGCTCACGCACTACCTGTACGGCGGGCTGCGCCTGACCAGCCCCGGCGCGCGGGCCACCGCCGCCGCGACCGGGCATCTGTCGGTGCTGCTCGGCATCTTCGTCGCCCTCAAGGCGGTCGCCTACTGGCTCGACCGCTACGGCCTGGCCGTCAAGTCCAGCGACTTCAAGGCGACCGGCAACTGGACCGGCCTGCGCTACGTCGACGCCAACGCCTATCTGCCGGCGAAGACGATCCTGTTCTGCATCGCCGTCATCTGCGCGCTGCTGTTCTTCGCCACCCTGTGGCGGCGCACCTGGCAGCTGCCCGTCATCGGCTTCGGCCTGATGGTCCTGTCGGCGATCCTCATCGGCGGGCTCTACCCGGCGATCGTGCAGAAGTTCCAGGTCCAGCCCAACGAGCAGGCCAAGGAAGCCCCGTACGTCCAGAAGAACCTCAAGGCGACCCGTGAGGCGTACGGCATCGACGACGCCAAGGTCACCGAGTACTCCGGTCAGTCCTCGACGAAGGACACGACCAAGCTGCGCGACGACGCGAACGACGCGGCGAGCATCCGCATCATGGACCCGAACATCGTCTCGCCGACGTTCCAGCAGCTGCAGCAGATGAAGAACTACTACGCCTTCCCGACCAACCTGGACGTCGACCGGTACAGCGCCAAGGACGGCAAGAACGGCAAGGATCAAGACACGGTCATCGGTCTGCGCGAACTGAACCTGGACGGCATCCCGAAGAACAACTGGATCAACGACCACTTCCGCTACACGCACGGCTACGGCGTGGTCGCCGCCAAGGGCACCGCCGCCGACGACCAGGGCCAGCCGGTCTTCACCGAGTCCGACATGCCGTCCACGGGTGACCTCGGCACCTATGAGCAGCGGATCTACTACGGCGAGAAGACCACCACCTACTCGATCGTCGGCGGTCCCCAGCAGGAGATCGACTACACCGACAACGACGGCGAGAAGACCACCAGTTACCAGGGCGGGAGCGGGGTCAACCTCGACAACCCGATCAACCGGGCCGCGTACGCGGTGGCGTTCAACGAGCCGCAGATCCTCTACTCGGGCGCGATCGGCAAGGGTTCGCGGATCCTGTACAACCGCACGCCCAAGGAGCGCGTCGAGGCGGTCGCCCCCTGGCTGACCATCGACGGCGACGCCTACCCGGCGGTCGTGAAGGGCCGTATCCAGTGGATCGTCGACGCGTACACGACGTCCAACGGCTACCCCTACTCCTCCCGTACGACCCTCGGTGACACGACGGCCGACTCACTGACCGCCGCGAACAACAACCGCGCGGTGGTGGCCCAGCAGAACCAGGTCAACTACATCCGCAACTCGGTGAAGGCGACCGTCGACGCCTACACCGGCGAGGTCAAGCTCTACCAGTGGGACACCCAGGACCCGGTGCTGAAGACCTGGATGAAGGCCTTCCCGGGCACGGTGCAGCCGAGGAGCGCCATCTCCGGGGACCTGATGGCCCATCTGCGGTATCCGCAGGACCTGTTCAAGGTCCAGCGCGAGCTGCTCACCCGTTACCACGTGACGGACGCGCAGACGTTCCTCACCGGCAGCGAGGTCTGGCAGGTGCCGGACGACCCGACCAACAAGTCGGGCAGCGCGGTGCCGCCGTACTACCTGAGCATGAAGATGCCCGACCAGAGCCAGCAGGCGTTCTCGCTGTCGACGACGTTCACACCCAACGGCCGGGACAATCTCAGCGCGTTCATGACGGTCGACTCCGAAGCCGGCAGCGGTGACTACGGCAAGATCAGAATCCTGAAACTGCCGACGAGCACGACGGTCGACGGACCCAAGCAGGTACAGAGCCAGTTCAACTCCGAACAGGACATCGCCGCCGCGATCAGACTCCTCAAGGGCGGCGACTCCGACATCGAGTACGGCAACCTGCTGACCGTGCCGCTGGACGGAGGACTGCTTTATGTGGAGCCGGTCTACGTACGCGGCGGCGGGCTGAAGTACCCGCTGCTGCGCAAGGTGCTGGTCACCTACGAGGGCAGGACGGCGTTCGAGAACACCCTCGACGCGGCCCTCGACAAGGTCTTCGGTACGACGGCTTCGACCACCCCGCCACCGGACACCGGCACCACCAAGCCGCCCGCCTCCGCCAATCCGACCGTCCAACAGGCCCTGAACGACGCCCAGAAGGCCTTCGACGCGGGGCAACAGGCCCTGCAGAACCCGAACGGGCCGGACTGGACCGCGTACGACAAGGCCCAGAAGGATCTGAAGGCCGCGCTGAAGCGGGCGGCGGACGCCGAGGCCAAGGCCGGCAAGAGCGGGACGGGAAGCAAGAGTTGATCAAGGACACCCCGCGCCGTGGTACGGTTACCGAGCAACGGCGCGGGGTGGAGCAGCTCGGTAGCTCGCTGGGCTCATAACCCAGAGGTCGCAGGTTCAAATCCTGTCCCCGCTACTGCGATCGAAGGCCCGGATCCCAAGGGATCCGGGCCTTCGTGGTGTGCGAACTCAAGTGCGGAAAGGAGGTACGGCCGCGCCGCCGTGAGGAGTTGAGGGGGGTGTGTTTGACTTGTCGTCCTGTGGGCATGTCGACAAAACGCTGAAGTGACCTCACGGGCTGCGGTATACCGGGTGTACCCAGGTTGCAGGTGGTGCGACGATGGACGTTATGGGGGACAAGGCAACTCTGTTCGAGTCAGGGCGATTTGTGCAGCCTTCCGGTGAGGAGCCGACCCGCGACGAGCTGAGCGACATGGGGGACGCCGCCGAGGAGGTACGCTTCGGACTCGCCGCGCAGAGCGGCGACGCCGAGGCCGCGAGTGTCCTCGGAAGCCTGCTGCTGCGCCGCGGCGACCTCGACGGAGCCGAACCCCAGCTGCGGGCCGCCACCGCGGCCGGTGACCGTGCCGCCGCCAACAATCTCGGCGTCCTGCTGCACCAGCGCGGCTACCCCGACGAGGCCGCCGGCTGGTGGCGCGTCGCCGCCGTCGCGGGTTCCGCCGCCGCCGCGCACGCCCTCGGCCGCTATCACCGCGAACGCGGGGACGAGCCCGCCGCCGAGTACTGGCTGCGCCAGTCCGCCGAGCAGGGCCATGCCCTCGGTGCCTATGCCCTCGCCGACCTGCTGGAGCACCGCGGGGACGTCGGGGCCGAGCACTGGATGCGCGCCGCCGCCGAGCGCGGCCACCGGGAGGCGGCGTACCGGCTGGCGCGCGCGCTCGACCGCAGGGCCGGACACGAGGAGGCCGATCTCCGGGGCGGAGGTGCGCCGGCCCATCGGAGCGCTGGTGGCAACGGTGTCCAGGAGGGGGCCGGCCGCACGTCCGGTCAGGGTGGTCGTACGGAGGAGACCGGCGGTGACAACGCTGTCGCCGAGGCCGAGCAGTGGTACCGGCAGGCCGCCGCGCGCGGTCACCGGCGGGCCGCGCTGCACCTCGGCGCGATCCTGGAGAAGCGGGGCGAGCTGAAGGAGGCCGGGCGCTGGTATCTGACCTCGGCCAAGGACGGCGAGGCCCGCGCCGCCTGTGCGCTGGGCTTCCTGCTGCGCGACGCCGGGGACACCGAGAGCGCGGCCGTGTGGTGGCTGCGCGCCGCCCAGGAGGGCGACGGCAACGCGGCCAACGCGCTCGGCGCGCTGCACGCCGAGCGCGGTGAGACGCAGACCGCCGAGCGCTGGTACCGGGCGGCGCTGGACGCGGGCGACGACAACGGCGCGTACAACCTCGGGCTGCTCTGCGCAGAGCAGGGGCGCACCGCGCAGGCCGAGCAGTGGTACCGGCGGGCCGCCTACGCCGGACACCGGGAGGCCGCGAACGCCCTCGCCATCCTGCTGCTCCAGCACGGCGACACCACCGGCGCCGAGCCGTGGTTCTCCAAGGCCGCCGAGGCCGGCAGCGTGGACGCCGCGTTCAACCTCGGGATCCTCTACGCCGGGCGCGGCGAGGAGACCATGGCCCTGCGCTGGTACGAACGGGCCGCTGCCGCCGGGCACACCGAGGCCGCGCTCCAGGTCGGCATCGCCCGGCTGCGCGAGGGCGACGAGCAGGAGGCCGAGCGGCATCTGCGGTGCGCGGCGGGCGGCGGCAGCGCGGAGGGCGCGTACCGGCTGGCCGCACTGCTCGACGCCCGCCGGCCGCCGGAGCCCGCGCACGAGCTGGGCGAGATCGTGCACGAGAAGACCGAGTGCGAGGAGTGGTACGAGCGCGCCGCCACGCAGGGCCACCGGCGGGCGCAAGTGCGGGTCGGCATGCTGGCCGCCGCCCGGGGTGACGTGGTCGAGGCGGCGCGGTGGTACCGGGCGGCGGCCGAGGCCGGGTCGCGCAACGGTGCCTTCAACCTGGGGCTGCTCCTGGCCCGGGAGGGCAGCGAGCCGGAGGCGGCGGTCTGGTGGACCCGCGCCGCGGACGCCGGGCACGGCCGGGCGGCACTCCGGCTGGCCCTTGTCTACGCGCGTCGGGGCGAGCTGGCGGAGGGGCAGCGCTGGGCCGACCGGGCGGTGGCCCTCGGACCCGCGGAGGTCACGGAGCGGGCGGGACGGCTCAGGGACGCGCTGCGCGAGGAACTCTCGGCGTGAAGAAGTGAGCCCCGCCACGTCTCCGGTAACTGATTTGCCTCGGTCCACCTCCCTCACGTAATGTCGTGTTCACCGACGCGGGGTGGAGCAGCTCGGTAGCTCGCTGGGCTCATAACCCAGAGGTCGCAGGTTCAAATCCTGTCCCCGCTACTGAAGGCCTAGGGCCGGAATCCAGAGATGGATTCCGGCCCTAGGTGCGTTCGGGAGCAGAAAAGTTCGGGAGCGGAAAGGAGAGAGGGGGGCTTGCGCCCCCCTGTCTCAGGAACCGGCGCAGTCCGGGCACAGCCCCCGGTACGTCACCTCGACGTCCGACACCGTGAAGCCGAAGCGCTCCGTGTCGGGGAGGTCGGCGAGCGGGTTGCCCGTCGGGTGGACGTCGCGGATCGCGCCGCAGTGGGCGCAGACCAGGTGGTGGTGCGGGCGGTGCGCGTTCGGGTCGTACCGCTTCGCACGCTTGTCCGTCGAGACTTCCAGCACCTCGCCGAGGGAGACCAGCTCGCCCAGGGTGTTGTAGACGGTCGCCCGGGAGATCTCCGGGAGCTTCGCGACAGCGCGCGCATGGACCTCGTCGGCCGTGAGGTGGACGTGCTCGCCGTCCAGGACCTCGGCCACCACGCGCCGCTGCGCGGTCATCCGCCATCCGCGTCCACGCAGCCGTTCCAGAAGGTCGCTCATGGCTACCAGCCTAACAGGAGGGGGGACCAGGACGGGAATAGGTGTGAGATTGGACCAGCATTTGACTTAGATCTAGTCTAATGTAGGATCCGGAACGGCTTTAGTCGCAGGACAGGTATGACGCAGGAGGCGCACGTGACGCAGGGACCGCTCACCACGGAGGCCGGTGCCCCGGTCGCCGACAACCAGAACAGCGAGACGGCAGGCGTCGGTGGGCCGGTGCTGGTCCAGGACCAGCTGCTGCTGGAGAAGCTCGCCCACTTCAACCGGGAGCGCATTCCCGAGCGTGTGGTGCACGCGCGGGGTGCGGGTGCGTACGGCACCTTCACGGTGACGGCGGACGTCACGCCGTACACCAGGGCCGCCTTCCTCTCCGAGGCCGGCAAGGAGACCGAGGTCTTCCTGCGCTTCTCGACCGTGGCCGGAAACCTCGGCGCGGCGGACGCCGTCCGCGACCCGCGTGGCTTCGCGCTGAAGTTCTACACCGAGGAGGGCAACTACGACCTCGTCGGCAACAACACCCCGGTGTTCTTCATCCGGGACGCGATCAAGTTCCCGGACTTCATCCACACCCAGAAGCGCGACCCGTACACGGGCTCCACGGAGGCCGACAACGTCTGGGACTTCTGGGGGCTCAGCCCCGAGTCGACCCACCAGGTGACCTGGCTGTTCGGCGACCGGGGCATCCCGGCGTCGTACCGGCACATGGACGGCTTCGGCTCGCACACCTACCAGTGGAACAACGAGGCCGGCGAGGTCTTCTGGGTCAAGTACCACTTCAAGACCGACCAGGGGATCAAGAACCTCACCCAGGCGGAGGCCGACCGGATCGCCGGCGCGGACCCGGACTCCCACCAGCGCGACCTGCGCGAGGCCATCGAGCGCGGCGAGTTCCCGAGCTGGACCGTGGGCGTGCAGATCATGCCGGCGGCGGACGCGGCGACGTACCGCTTCAACCCGTTCGACCTGACCAAGGTGTGGCCGCACGCGGACTACCCGGTCGTCGAGATCGGCAAGCTGGAGCTGAACCGCAACCCGCAGAACATCTTCGCCGAGGTCGAGCAGTCGGTCTTCAGCCCCGCGCACTTCGTGCCGGGCATCGGCCCGTCCCCCGACAAGATGCTCCAGGGCCGCCTCTTCGCGTACGGCGACGCCCACCGCTACCGCGTCGGCATCAACGCCGACCATCTGCCGGTGAACCGCCCGCACGCCACCGAGGCGCGCACCAATTCCCGGGACGGCTTCCTGTACGACGGCCGGCACGGTGGGGCGAAGAACTACGAGCCGAACAGCTTCGGCGGGCCGCGGCAGACGGGCCGTGCGCTGTGGCAGCCCGTCTCCGTCGCCGGCGCCACCGGCGACCACCCGACCCCGGTGCACGCCGAGGACGACGACTTCGTCCAGGCGGGCAACCTCTACCGGCTGATGGCGGAGGACGAGAAGGAGCGGCTGGTCGCCAACCTGGCGGGCTTCATCGCCAAGGTGTCGAAGGACGAGATCGCCGAGCGTGCGATCGGCAACTTCGGACGCGCCGACGCCGACTTCGGCAAGCGACTGGAAGCGGCCGTGCGGGAGCTGCGCGGCTGAGCCGCGCCTGAGACGGCGGCACGCCTCCGTGCTGCTCGGCGGGCCGGACCCCACGGTGCTCGGGGTCCGGCCCGTTCCGCGTCTGCCCCCGTTGCGCACGCTCAGCGGGCCGGTGCGGGCGCGCGGGCCGGGAGCCAGCAGCGGATGATGTCGCGGACCGAGACGATGCCGGCCACCTCGCCGCCGTCCAGGACGACCAGGTGCCGGAAGCCGCCGTGGGTCATGGCGCGGGCGGCCTCCTGGAGGGTCCAGGCGGGGGCGGCGAAGACGACGTCGGTGGTGGTGTGGGCATGGACGGGTTCGGTGTCCGGGTTCTGGCCGAGGCCGACGGAGTCGAGGATGTCGCGTTCGGTCAGGATGCCGATGCCGCCGGCGTCCGGGTCGAGGACCACGGCGGCGCCGGTGCGGCGTGCGGACATCAGGGTGGCTGCCTGGCGGAGGGTGTGGGTGGGGCCGACGGTGAGGATCACCGTGCTCATGGCGTCACGGACGAGCATGGATGGTCCACCTCCTAGGAATCCCGTGCCGGGATTCACAAGTTCACAAATGAGGGTGGGCCCAGAGTGCCAGGTAAAGGGAGAGTCAACAAGAGGGCGCGCGACGCCAGTTGAGGGCGTGCGGGCCGGATCTCCGTGCTCAGCGGCGCGGGTTGAGATACCCCAGCAGCTCGTCGTGGAGCAGGCCGTTGGACGCGGCCGCGTTGCCGCTGTGCGGTCCCGGCCGGCCGTCGAGGCCCGTGAAGCTGCCGCCGGCCTCGGTGACGACGATCGCGTTCGCGGCCATGTCCCACAGGGACAGCTCCGGTTCGGCGCAGATGTCGACCGCGCCCTCGGCGACCAGCATGTAGGGCCAGAAATCGCCGTACGCGCGCGTGCGCCACACCTGGCGGGTGAGGTCCAGGAAGCCGTCGAGGCGGCCCTGCTCCTCCCAGCCGGACAGCGAGGAGTACGCGAAGGAGGCGTCCGCGAGCTTGCCGACCCGGGAGACATGGATCCGGCTCGCCGAGGTGAGGTTACGGCCGGTGAAGGCACCGTGGCCCTTCGCGGCCCACCAGCGGCGGCCCAGCGCGGGGGCGGAGACGACGCCCACGACGGGCTGGTAGCCCCCCTCGCCCGCCTCCATCAGGGAGATGAGCGTGGCCCAGACGGGGACGCCACGGACGTAGTTCTTGGTGCCGTCGATGGGGTCGATCACCCAGCGGCGGGGACCGGTGCCCTCGACGCCGTACTCCTCGCCGAGGACCGCGTCCCGCGGGCGGGCGCGCTGGAGCTGGCCGCGGATGAGTTCCTCCGCCGCCTTGTCGGCCTCGCTCACCGGGGTCATGTCCGGCTTCGTCTCCACCTTCAGGTCGAGGGCCTTGAAGCGGTCCATGGTGGCGGCGTCGGCGGCGTCCGCGAGGACGTGGGCGAGGCGCAGGTCGTCAAGGTAGTCCGGCATGCAGCAAACGGTAGCCGCCGTGCTCGGGGCGGGGCCAGCGGGGCAGGGGCGTGCCCGGTGCGGAGCCGGCGCGGCAGCGCGTACTCCCGCGCACCCTCGACCGTGTACCCCCGCGCACCCTTGACAGTGCATACGGGCGCGTCAACTCTGGGCGCAGAGCTGGTCTGGCCACGGAGGCGATGATGCCTGCTGCCCGGGAGTCACTACTGGACGCCGCCTTCACGGCGCTTGCGCGCCGGCCGTGGTCCGCGGTGCGGATGGTCGACGTCGCCGCGTCGGCCGGAGTGTCCCGGCAGACTCTGTACAACGAGTTCGGCAGCAAGGACGGCCTGGCCCGGGCGCTGGTGCGGCGGGCGGCCGACGGCTACCTCGCCGGGGTCGAGCGGGCGCTCGCCGGTTCCGCCGAGCCCCGCGAGCGGCTCACCGCCGTCGCCGAGTGGACCAGCTCCGCCGCGCGGGAGAACGCGCTGATCCGGGCCATGCTCACCGGCTGCTGGAGCGAGCGGCTGCCCGCCCCGCCGCTCACCGCCGTGCCCTCCGCCTCCGCGGTGCCCGCGCAGCGCCGGGCCGACGGGCCGCTGCCGACGCCCCGCGACTTCGTCCGGATCGTGCGCGACCGCGCGGTCACCGCCCTGGCCGGCCCCGCCGCCACCCCCGTCGACACCGCCGAGCTGACCCACCCCTGCGAACTCGTCGTCCGCCTCGCCCTGTCCTGCGTCGCGGCCCCGCCGGGCGAGGGCGGCGTCGCGGAACTGGTCCGGGCGGTGGTCCCCCAGCGGGCGGCCTGAGCAGCGGACTGCCGTACAGGCGGCGGGAGTTGACGGGCAGGCTCCCGTTTTCAGTTGACGGGTAGGCTCCCCTTTTCAAGGGGGTATCTCCCCCTTTTCGAGGGGGTGTGCGGTGGAGGAGGAACGGCGCAGTGCCGTCGTGTACCGGTCCGTGGCGCACCGGCTCCAGGATCTGGACGACGCGGAACGTGCCCAGCTGCTGTCGCTGGAGGCCGCGCGGTTCGGCTGGCCGGACCTCGTGGCACGGTTCGCCGCCGCGCAGGAGGGTGCGCCCTGGCGGGTCGGCGCCTGGGCGAGCGGGCGCTGGGCCGACGAGCGGATCGTGCACGTGCTGGGCCGCACCGCCGTACACACCGTGACGGCAGTACGGCGCGGGCGGCTGGTGTCCGTGGACGCCGGGCCCTTCGGCGAGGTGCGGGCGGTGGACGTGCTGGACGGGACGGCGGTGGAGCTGTTCAAGGCGCCGCATCCCGCCCGCGTCGTCGGCGTGGTCCCGTACGAGGACCGGGTGCTCCTGCTCACCGGGCACGACCATCCCGACCGCAGCTGGCGGCCCGACCGCGACGGCGACACCCTGCGGGCCTGGGACCTGGAGACGGGGGAGCCGGCCGGGGAGCCGGTGCGGGTGGACCGGGGTCTGCTCACGCACGCGGCCACCGCCCGCCTCGACGGCCGTACCCTCCTGGTCACCGGCGGCTGGGACGGGCTGGTGCGGGTGTGGGACCCGGCGAGCGGCCGGACCGTCGCCGAGCCCGCCGGGGGACACCGGGGCTGGGTGACCGCCGTAGCCACGGCCGAGGTGGCCGGGCGGCCGGTCCTCGTCACGGCCGGCGAACACGACCACGACGTCCGCGTCCGCGACCTGGCCACCGGCCGGCCGGCGGGCCGCGCGCTCACCGGGCACACCGCGCCGGTGTCGGCCGTGGCCACCGTGCAGGCGGGCGGCCGTACCCTCGCCGTCACCGCGGGCATGGACGGCACGGCCCGCGTCTGGGACCTCGCCACCCGGCAGCAGTGCGGCACCCCCTTCACCGGGCACGGCCATGCGGTGAGCGCGGTCGCCGCGGCCGTGGTGGACGGCCGGACCCTCGTCGTCACCGGCGGGCGGGACCGCGCGGTCCGGGTGTGGGACGCGGCCACCGGCACACCGCTCGCCAACGCCTTCACCGGCCACCAGGAGCCGGTGCGCGAGGTGGCGCTGAGCGTTCTCGACGGCCGGCCGGTGGTGGTGGGGGAGGCCACCGACGGGGTGCTGCGCAGCTGGCGGCTGACCGGCCGGCGGCACGGCGGCACCGTGCTCGACGGGCCCGGCCGGCGCGTGGCGTCGCTGACCACGGCGGCCGTGGCCGGCCGCCGGCTCGCGGTCACCGGCCGCCACGACGGCACCGTCGACCTGTGGGACGCGGCCCGCCCGCACCCCGTCGAGCCGCTGCCCGGCCACCCGGGGACGAACCCGGCCGCCCGCCCGGTCACCGTCGAACTGGCCGGGCGCACACTGCTGTTGACGCTGGACCGGGACGGGTTCGTACGGTGCACCGACCTGGCGACCCGCGAGGCGGCCGACGCCCCGCTCGACTGCCGGGACCCGGAGCCGTGCGCCCTCGCGACGGCCGTCGTGGCCGGGCGGGCGCTGCTGTTCGTGGGCACCCGGCGCGGCTCGGTCCGGGTGTTCGACCTGGCCGCCCGGGAGGAGACCGGGCCGCCGCTGGAGACCGCCGACCCGCTGCCCGTCGGGGCGCTCGCGGCCATCGGCACCGACGCCGGGCCACTGGTCGTCACGGGCCACGGCGACCGCACGGTACGGCGCTGGGACCTGGCCGGACGCGCCCCGCTCGGCCCGCCGATGTCCGGTCACTCACGGGCGGTGGACCAGGTCGCGACGGCCTGCCCGGACGGTGTGCCGCTCGCCGTGACCACCGCCGGCTACGACACCCGGCCGCTGGTCTGGGACCTCGCCACGGGCCGTCCGCGCGGCGGGCCGCTGCGCGGTCACCGGCGCCGGATCGCCGCCCTCACGGTCACCACGCTCGGCGGCCGGGTGCTCGCGGTCACCGGCGGCGACGACTGCACCGTGCGCGCCTGGGACCTCGCCGCCCACGCCCCGGCCGGCCGCGCCCTGCACGTCCCGTACCGCGTGCACACCGTGGCCCCGGCCGGGCACGGCACCCTCCTGGTCGGCTTCGGCGCAGAACTGGCGCTCTTCGAACCGGCCCCAGGCCGGCGCCCTGAAGGGGCGCGGGGCTGTATCGACATGCGGCTCCGCCGCGATGGGGGTACCTCCCTGCTCGAACGAAGTCGAGAGCTTGGGGGAGCGACCAGCCACGACGAACCCGCGGACGACGACGGCCCACCACGGCTCTCCCCGCGGAGCGCTAGTGCGCCGACCCCGAGAGCTGGAGGCCGATCACCCCGACGATGACGAAGCTGATCGACACGAGCTTCAGCGTGGACACCAGGTCGCCGAGGAAGACCATGCCGTAGATCGCGGTGCCCGCCGCGCCGATCCCGGTCCACACGGCGTAGGCGGGGCCGACGTCGAGCTTCTTCAGCGAGAGGGTCAGCAGACCGAAGCTGCCCAGCGCGAAGCAGGCGAAGGCGATCGTCGGCCACAGCCGGGTGAACCCGTGGGAGAGCTTCAGGCAGACGGCGAAACCGGTCTCCAGCATCCCGGCCACCACGACCAGCAGCCACGCCATGCGCTGTCCTCCCGTTGATCCGGATCACCGGTTCGGTGCGAGTATGCACTTACCGGCCGTTCACCCGGCCAAACAACGCGGTGGTCAGTCCCCTTCCCGGCGCTCCCGCGTGGCCAGCAGCCGGCGCAGCGAGTACAGCCGGGCCGGATCCGCGTGCCCCTCCTCGACCCAGGCGTCCAGCGCGCAGTCCGGCTCGTCGTGGCTGCACGCGCGCGGGCAGCCCTCCGTGCCGGATTCGAGGTCGGGGAAGGCGTGGATCACGCGGGACGGGTCGATGTGCGCGAGCCCGAAGGAGCGCACGCCCGGGGTGTCGATGACCCAGCCGTCGTCCGCGCTCAGCGGCAGCGCCAGCGCCGAGGTGGTGGTGTGCCGGCCCCGCCCGGTCACTGCGTTGACCTGTCCCGTCGTACGCCGCCGGTCCCGCGGGACGAGCGCGTTGACCAGGGTCGTCTTGCCGACGCCGGAGTGGCCGACGAACGCGGTGACCCGGCCGTCCAGAAGCGTGCGCACCCGGTCCGCCGCGTCCCCGTTCTCCAGCTCCTCGCGGCTGGTGACGACGTACGGGATGTCCAGGTCGCCGTACAGCTCCAGCAGCTTGTCCGGCGGGGCGAGGTCCGACTTCGTCATCACCAGCAGCGGCTCCAGGCCGCCGTCGAACGCGGCCACCAGACAGCGGTCGATGAGGCGGGGGCGCGGCTCGGGGTCGGCGAGGGCCGTGACGATCGCCAGCTGGTCCGCGTTCGCCACGACCACGCGCTCGTACGGATCGTCGTCGTCGGCCGTGCGGCGCAGCACCGAGGAGCGCTCCTCGATGCGCACGATCCGCGCGAGCGTGTCCTTCTTGCCGGACAGATCGCCGACCAGCGCCACCCGGTCGCCCACCACGGCGGCCTTGCGGCCCAGTTCGCGGGCCTTCATCGCCAGGACCGTACGGTCCTCGACCAGACAGGTCAGCCGGCCCCGGTCGACGGTGAGGACCATGCCCTCGGCCGCGTCCTCGTGGGCGGGACGGATATTCGTACGGGGCCGGGTCCCCCTGCGGTTGGGACGGGTGCGGATGTCGTCCTCGTCGGTGTGCTTGCCGTAGCGGCGCATGACGTACGTCCCTACTGCCCGAGCATCCCGGTCCACAGCTCGGGGAAGTCCGGCAGGGTCTTGGCCGTCGTCGCCACGTTCTCGATGAGCACGCCCTCGGCCGCGAGGCCGAGGATCGCGCCGGCGGTCGCCATGCGGTGGTCCTCGTAGGTGTGGAAGGTCCCGCCGTGCAGCGGGCGCGGGCGGATGTGCAGGCCGTCGGCGGTCTCCGTGACGTCACCGCCGAGCTCGTTGATCTCCTTGGTGAGCGCGGCCAGCCGGTCGGTCTCGTGCAGCCGCAGATGGGCCACACCGCGCAGGGTGGAGGGGGAGTCGGCGAGGGCGGCCACGGCCGCGATGCCGGGGGTCAGCTCGCCGACGTCGCCGAGGTCCACATCGATCCCGTGGATGACACCCGAACCGGTGAACACCAGCCCGTAGTCGGTGAGTTCACAGGAGCCGCCCATCTCGGTGAAGATCTCCCGCAGCCGGTCGCCGGGCTGCGTGGTCCGCTCCGGCCAGTCCGGGATCACCACCTTGCCGCCGGTCACCAGCGCCGCCGCCAGGAACGGCTGGGCGTTGGACAGGTCCGGCTCGATCGTCAGGTCCCGGCCGAGCAGCGCGCCCGGCGTCACCCGCCACACGTTCGGCTCGCCGCCCGACTCCGGGGTGTCCACCTGGGCGCCGACCGCGCGCAGCATGTCGACGGTCATCCGGATGTGCGGCATGGAGGGCAGGGTCGCGCCGGTGTGGCGGACCTCGACGCCCTGGTTGAAGCGCGGGCCGGACAGCAGGAGGGCCGACACGAACTGGGAGGACGAGGAGGCGTCGATCGACACCGGGCCGCCGTCCAGCGCCCCGCTGCCGTGCACGGTCAGCGGCAGCGCGCCCCGGCCGTCGTCGTCGATCCGGGCGCCGAGGACGCGCAGCGCGTCGATCACGCCGTTCAGGGGACGCTCGTACGACCGCGGGTCGCCGTCGAACCGGATCGGGCCGTCGGCCAGCGCGGCGACCGGGGGCAGGAAGCGCATCACCGTGCCGGCGTTGCCGACGTCCACCGTGGCCGGGCCGCGCAGGCCGGTGGGCAGCACCCGCCAGGCCTCGCCGGTGCCCTCGGGGCCGACCCCTTCCTCGATCTCGATGCCCATGGCCCGCAGGGCACCGGCCATCAACAGGGTGTCGCGGGAGCGCAGCGGGCGGCGCAGCCAGCCCGGCTCGGAGGCCAGGGCGGCGAGGACCAGGGCGCGGTTGGTGACCGACTTGGACCCCGGCACGTGGACCGTCGCGTCGACGGCTCCGCTCGCGTGCGGGGCGGGCCAGAGTGCGGGAAGGGCGGTGTTCGGGGCCATGGGCCCACTGTATAAGCAGGGTCGGCCGTCAACCTTCCAGCAGCCAGCGCCCGCCACCGATCAGCGAGCAGACCGACACCGCGTGGAACAGGAACAGCCACAGCCCCGCCGGGACGTGTGTCAGCCGGGACAGCTGGTCCGCGTCCGAGTCGCCGGCGCCTCCCCGGGAGCGCTTCGACTGGAGCTCGAAGGGCGGCCGTACCCCGCCGAGCAGCAGGAACCACACCACCGCGTACGCGAAGGCGGCCTGCACCTGGGGGCCGGTCAGCCAGGACACCAGCAGGAAGGCGCCGCCGGCCAGGACCACGGTGAGCACGCCGTACGCGTTCCTGATCATCACCAGCATCACCACCAGCAGGGCCGTCGCCACCCAGAGCAGCAGCGTGATCCGGCCCGCCACCAGCAGCGCGGCCCCGCCGAGCCCCAGCAGCGAGGGGGCCGTGTACCCGGCCGCCGCCGTCAGGATCATGCCCAGCCCGTACGGCTTGCCCCGGCTGACCGTGAGGCCGCTGGTGTCGGAGTGCAGCCGGATGCCCGTGAGCTGCCGGCCGGTGAGCAGGGCGATCAGGCCGTGGCCGCCCTCGTGCGCGATGGTGACGGCGTTGCGGGA
This sequence comes from Streptomyces camelliae, assembly GCF_027625935.1. Taxonomy (NCBI): domain Bacteria; kingdom Bacillati; phylum Actinomycetota; class Actinomycetes; order Kitasatosporales; family Streptomycetaceae; genus Streptomyces; species Streptomyces camelliae. Next base: position 3,231,592 of record NZ_CP115300.1, on the reverse strand, counting down.
TATCCGCCACGCCGCGTGCGGGACGACGACGGCGAGCGCGGCCGCCAGCGTGACGATCACCACCCACAGGGCGGGGTCGGGCTGGGTGCCGGTGAGCCGGTCCCAGAGGTCGGGCAGCGCGAGGGCGGCGAGGCTGTCCATATGTCCGAGTGGCTCCCTGTACTGGTCCGGAGTCTGGCAGTGTGACGTGTATGTGCGGACGGTATGCATCGAGTCGTAGGCCCGAGGATCTCGCAGGAATCTTTGAGATCGAGAAGTGGGAGCCCGAGGAGACCCTGGAGCCGGACTACAACGTGGCTCCGACCAAGGAGGTCTACGCCGTCCTCGACCGTCCCCTGAAAGACGCGGACTCACCACGTCCGGTTCGCCAGCTGCGCAAGCTGAAGTGGGGGCTGGTGCCGTCCTGGGCCAAGACGCCCGAGGGCGGTGCCCGGATGATCAACGCGCGCGCGGAGACCGTGCACGAGAAGCCCGCCTACCGCCGCGCCTTCGCCGCCCGCCGCTGCATCATCCCGGCCGACGGCTACTACGAGTGGGTCACCGGCACCCAGGAGCGGGAGCTGGAGGTCGAGGGCAAGAAGAAGCGGCCCCGCAAGCAGCCGTACTTCGTGCTGCCCGCCGACGGCTCGGTCTTCGCGATGGCCGGGCTGTACGAGTTCTGGCGCGACCGGACCCTGCCCGACGACCACCCCCAGGCCTGGTGGGCCACCTGCTCGGTGATCACCACGGAGGCCGAGCAGACCCCGCTGGCCGTCGCCCCGGCACAGGGACCGGGCTCCCTCGCCGAGATCCACCCCCGGATGCCGCTGATGCTCACCCGGGACCGCTGGGACGCCTGGCTCGACCCCGCCCGCACCGACCCCGAGGCCCTGCGCGAGCTGCTCGCCCCGCCCCCGCCCGGCCTGATGCGCGCCTACCCCGTCTCCACGGCCGTCAGCAACGTCCGCAACAACGGCGCGGAGCTGCTGAAGGAGCTGCCGGCCCCGGAAGAGGGCACACTCTTCTAGCGTGATCGAGATTGTCGAGACCGACGCCGGGACCGCACGCATCACCTGGCGCACGGCGATGAAACCCCAGTTCGTGCTCGCCCTCGGCCATGGCGTCGGCGGCGGCATCGAGGCGCGGGACCTCCAGGCACTCGCGCAGGCCCTCCCCGCGCACGGGGTGAGCGTGGCGCTGGTCGAGCAGCCCTGGCGGGTCGCGGGCAAGAAGGTCGCGCCCGCACCGAAGACCCTGGACACCGGCTGGCGCGGGATCTGGCCCGCGCTGTCCGGGATGGAGCTGCCGGTGATCTCCGGCGGACGCAGCGCCGGGGCGCGGGTCGCCTGCCGTACGGCGGCCGAGCTGGGCGCGTACGCCGTGCTCGCGCTCGGCTTCCCCCTGCACCCGCCGGGCAAGCCGGAGAAGTCCCGCGCCGAGGAACTGCTCGGGACCCGGGTGCCCACGCTCGTCGTCCAGGGCGGCAACGACCCCTTCGGGAAACCGGACGAGTTCCCCGAGGGCTCGTACGGACTGATCGAGGTGCCGTACGGCGATCACGGGTTCGCGATCCCGGGGCGCGCCGAGGTCACCCAGGAGCGGGCCCTGGAGATCATCACCGAGGGGGTCGTGGAGTGGATCGCGTCACTCGGATGACGCCCGGGAATGTTGTGTGACGGACCGCTGTTGTGGCGGACAGAAGTGCTGAGGCCTCGGCACCGAAGACGTCGTAGGAGAGGGAGTCCGCCGCATGGGTTCGACCATCTGCCCGGCCCGCAGCAGCAGTACTGACCTGGACTGGACGGTGCTGCACGCGGCGAAGACCGCTCCTATTCGAGCGGCGGCAGGTACGGGTCGTGTTCTATCCTCCGAAACGAGTGGGACCGGACTCGGTCCCGCCCGGGATCTTGAGGAGGTGGGTCCGGTCACCGGTACCGACGCAGGGACCGACAACGGCCAGGCGGAGCAGCCCGAGGGCCGGGGCACGAGCGCGGGGACGAACTCCGAGTCCACCGCGGAGCGCAGCGCGCGCTTCGAGCGGGACGCGCTCGAATACCTCGACCAGATGTACTCGGCCGCACTGCGCATGACACGCAACCCGGCCGACGCCGAGGACCTGGTGCAGGAGACGTACGCCAAGGCCTACGGGTCCTTCCACCAGTTCCGCGAGGGCACCAACCTCAAGGCGTGGCTGTACCGGATCCTCACCAACACGTTCATCAACTCCTACCGCAAGAAGCAGCGCGAGCCCCAGCGCTCCGCCGCGGAGGAGATCGAGGACTGGCAGCTGGCCCGCGCCGAGTCGCACATGTCGACGGGTCTGCGCTCCGCCGAGTCGCAGGCGCTCGACCACCTGCCCGACTCGGACGTGAAGGAAGCGCTGCAGGCGATCCCCGAGGAGTTCCGCATCGCCGTCTATCTCGCGGACGTCGAGGGCTTTGCGTACAAGGAGATCGCGGACATCATGGGGACACCCATCGGTACGGTGATGTCCCGGCTGCACCGGGGCCGCCGTCAGCTGCGCGGCATGCTGGAGGACTACGCCCGTGAGCGGGGGCTGGTCCCGGCGGGCGCCGGAGAGTCGAACGAAGCGAAAGGCTCGGGCTCATGAGCTGCGGAGACCCGCACGAGACGGATTGCCGCGAGGTCCTCGATCACCTCTACGAGTTCCTCGACAGCGAGATGCCGGACGTCGATCGCGACAAGTTCCAGCACCACTTCGAGGAATGCTCCCCGTGCCTGGAGAAGTACGGCCTGGAGCAGGCCGTGAAGAAGCTGGTCAAGCGGTGCTGCGGCCATGACGACGTGCCCGCCGACCTGCGTGCCAAGGTCATGGGGCGGATCGACCTGATCCGCTCCGGCCACCCCCTGCCGGAACGCGACGCCACCGCCGCCCCGCAGGACACCTGAGCGCCGGGTCGTATCACCCGAACGTGCTAATCCTCAGGTCATAAGCCCCGTACCCCGGCATTCCCGCCCTAGGCTCCCAGCCGGGGCAGGGCATGGTCGGGGAGGGGCGCGATGGAGGCGGTTCCGGCGAGAGCACGCGGCTATGTGGCCGCCGTCGCCGTGCTGGCGCTGCTCTGCCTGCTGCCGCTGCCGGCGATACAGACCCCCTGGTGGGCGCTGGCCCTGCTCTCCGCGCTCTACGCCGTCTGCGAGTACGTCGTACGGCGCCGCTTCGGCGGCACCTTCCATCCCGTTCTGCTCGCCGGCGCGTTCCTGCTGCCCCCGCCGGCCGCCGCGCTCGTCCCGGTGCCGGCCGCCCTGCTCTGCCCGGTCGAGCAGCGGACCGCCCCGCTCCGGCGGGTGTGGCGGGCCGCGCAGCCCGCGCTCGCCGTGTGGGGCGCCGCCACGGTGCACTGGACGCTCGGCGGCCGCGACGCCGTCGTCGGCTCCGACTTCCCCTACGCCCTGCTGCCCGCCGGCGCGGCGGTCCTCGCCTTCTGCCTGATCCTCACCGGCCTCGACGGCGGCATCCTGGCCGTTGCCGAGCGCGTGCCGGTGCGCCGGGCCTGGCGCGGGCTGCTGTCCCGCACGCTCGCGCCGGTCGCCGTGCACGGACTCGCCGGGCTGATGATGGCCGTGCTGTGGCGCAGCCCGTACGGCCCGGTCGCCGCGCTGCTCGTGCTGCTGCCGATGTACGTCTCCTGGTGGGTCTTCGCCCAATACCACCGGCAGCGCGCCGCCCACCAGGCCACCATCCGCGCCCTCGTCCAGGCCGTCGACCTCAAGGACGGCTACACCCGCGGCCACAGCGAACGCGTCGGCCAGGCCTCCGTCCTGATCGCCCGCGAACTCGGCATGGACGACGACCGCGTCGAGGTGCTCCGCTTCGCCGGCATCCTGCACGACGTCGGCAAGCTCGGCGTCCCCACCCGGCTGCTGCGCAAGGACGGCCCGCTGACCCCCGAGGAACGCCGGATCATCGAACTGCACCCCGAGTACGGCCATGAGATGGTCCGCGGGATCTCCTTCCTCGGCGAGGCCCGCACGGCGATCCTGCACCACCACGAACGCCTCGACGGCAGCGGCTACCCGTACGGCCTGGCCGGCGACCGGATCCCCGAGTGCGCCCGGGTCGTCGCCGTCGCCGACGCCTTCGACGCGATGACCTCCACCCGCTCCTACAGCAGGGCCCGCCCGGTCGAGACGGCCCTCGCCGAGCTGGAGCGCTGCGCGGGCGCCCAGTTCGACCCCCGGATGGTCGGCGCACTGGGCCGCGCCCTGCGCCGCCAGGGCTGGCATCCCACGGTCACCGCCGACGAAGCCGACGCGGGGAACAGAGCCGAGGGAGCCGACGGAGCCGACGATCCGGCGCCCGGTGAATCGGCGCCTGGCGGACCGAGGTCAGCCGAGCAGGTGCCCGGCGGGCAGGAGCCCGGCGAACCGGCGGCCGGCGAACCGGGATACGGCGAATCTCCACCCGGCGAGCAGCCGCACGGCGGACCAGGGCACGACGACCCGGCGTACACGGCGGCACCCGCCCCGGCGCACAGGACGGCACCCCAGGAGCCGGTCCGGCCGGTCCCCGGTACCGGGACGCCCCGGTGACCGCGCTGCGGGTGATCCACGGCGCCGCCGCGCTCACCGCGGCCGGCTGCCTCGCCGTCACCCTGGGGACCGGCCTCGCCGACCGCGGGATCGCGCTCGCCTTCGGGGTGCTCATAGCCGTCGGCGAGCTGACCCGGTGGACCGACGCCGAGGCACGCCAGGCCGCGCCGCTCGCCGCCGCCGGCTCGCTGGCCTACGCCCTGCTCGGCGCCGACGCCGGGCGGCCCACCCACCATCACGCCGCCCAGGTCGTCACCGTCGCCCTCGCCGCCGCCGTACTCGGTGCCGTCCCGCACATCTGGTCCGGCCGCACCCCCACCCTCGACCACCTCGCCCGCCGCGTCCTCACCGTCGGCTTCACCGCTGTCTGTTTCCAACCCCTCTACAACGAGGGCCTGTTCGCCTCCTGGGAAGGCTCCGCCTACGCCCTGCTCCTCATCGCCCTGCTCGGCCTCACCGGACTGTGCGACGCCGTCCTCGCCGCCGCCCTCGCGCACGCCCGCACCCACTGGCCGTTCGCCCCGCGCCTGCGCGAGGAACTGCGCGGGCTGCTCGGCATCGGCTCCGCCGTCGGCGCGACCGGCGCCGTGATGGCGCTCGCCGTCGCCGTCGTCGGACTGTGGGCGCTGCCCGTGTTCTGCCTGCCCCTGCTGCTCACCCAGCTCTCCGTCCGCCGGTACGCGGCCGTGCGCGCCACCTACCGGCAGACCATCGCCTCCCTGGCCCGCGCCACCGAGATAGCCGGGTACACCCCCGTGGGCCACGCCCGCCGGGTCGCCGCGCTCAGTCTCGCCGTCGGCCGCGATATGGGCCTCGCCGGAGGTGAGCTGACCGTTCTGGAGTACGCGGCCCTCATGCACGACATCGGCCAGCTCAGCCTGGTCGACCCGGTCCCGGCCGGCGCCACCGCCTCGCTGCCCGCCGCGCAGCAGCGGCGGATCGCGCTGCTCGGCGGAGCCGTCGTACGGCAGACCGGGGTGGACGCGGCGGTCGCCGTCGTGGTCGAGCGGCAGGCCGACCCGTGCCGGGAGCAGCCCGTCGCCGCGCGGATCGTCCGGGCCGTGAACGCCTACGAGGAGCTGACCCGGGACGCAGGCCCCGAGGGCCCCCTGCGGGCCCTGGAGGAGCTGCGGCTCGCCACCGCCGGGGACTACGCCCCCGAGGTCGTCGAGTCCCTCGCCCGGGTGCTGGCTCGGCCGCGCGGCTGGCGGGAGGCCGCGCCGGTGCGGGGCGAGGGGAGACGCACGGCACTGTCTGACCCCGCGCCCGGCTGGGTAACCCATGGGTAATGAGCGCCTTCCCCACCGCACGTGGTTGGATGCGAGGGAGAGGGTGTCCGGGGGCACAAGCCAGCCCATTGTGGAACTGGAACTGGCAGGCGGGAATCGTGAGGATCTTCGGCAAGGGACGGCACCGGCCCTCCGCCTCCTGGCGGCAGGCCACCGATCGCGCGTTCACGCTCATCGGCGACGGCCGCTACGAGGACGCGGGCGAGTTGCTGACACGGGCCGCCGATCTGGAGCCCTGGCTGTCGGAGTCCTGGTTCAACCTCGCCCTGCTGCACAAGTTCCGGCACGACTGGGAGCAGGCCCGCGCGGCCGGACTGCGCGCCGTCGCCCTGCTCGACCGGGAGACCGGGGCGCCCGACTGGTGGAACGTCGGCATCGCCGCCACCGCCCTGCAGGACTGGCCGCTGGCCCGCCGCGCCTGGCAGGCGTACGGCCTGAAGGTGCCCGGGGGCGCCTCCCGGCCGAAGCCCGGGGCAGGCGCCGCCGCCTCCGGCGAACCGGTCGGCATGGAGCTGGGCAGCGCGGCCGTACGGCTCTCCCCGGAGGGCGAGGCCGAGGTCGTCTGGGGCCGCAGGCTCGACCCCGCGCGGATCGAGGTGCTGTCCATCCCGCTTCCCTCGTCCGGGCGACGCTGGGGCGAGGTCGTGCTGCACGACGGTGTCCCGCACGGCGAGCGCACGACGTCCGCCGGCCATGCCTACCCGGTCTTCGACGAGATCGAGCTGTGGGCGCCCTCACCCGTGCCGACCTGGGTGGTCCTGCTGGAGGCGGCCACGGAGGCGGACCGGGACGCGCTGGAGCAGCTCGCCGCCGACGCCGGGTTCGCCGCGGAGGACTGGTCGTCCTCGGTGCGGCTGCTGTGCCGGATGTGCTCCGAGTCGCGTATGCCCTCCGACGAGGGGGACGGGGTGCATCTGGACCCGCACGATCACAGCGAGCCGGGGCATCCCGGGCCGCTGGGGCACCGCACGGACGGGCAGCTGTGGGTGCCGGAGCGGGAGTGCGGGGTGGCCGCGCCGGCTTCGCTGGTCCGTGGGCTGCTGGACGGCTGGGTCGCGGACAGTCCGGACTCGCGGGACTGGCGGGACCTGGAAGAGGTTTGCTGAGCCGACGGTGACCGGCCGCCTTTAGGCTGTACCCGAGACTTTTTGGCTCGGGACTTTTCCAAGGTTGCAGGAAGGCGTACGTCGGTCATGGCCCAGCAGGACACCGATCAGCAGCACGCGGGCGTGCTCCCCGTCGATGACGAGGGGTACGTCGTCGACACGGAGGACTGCGAGGAGCGCGAGAAGGCCTGGCGTGAGCGCGGCACCTCGCGGCCGATCACGGTCGTCGGCAACCCGGTGCTGCACAAGGAGTGCAAGGACGTCACCGAGTTCGGCGAGGAGCTTCAGCAGCTGGTCGCCGACATGTTCGCCAGCCAGCGCACCGCCGAGGGCGTGGGCCTGGCCGCCAACCAGATCGGCGTCGACCTGAAGGTGTTCGTCTACGACTGCCAGGACGACGAGGGCAAGCGGCACGTCGGCGTGGTGTGCAACCCGAAGCTGGTCGACCTGGCGGCCGACCGGCGCCGGCTGGACGACAGCAACGAGGGCTGCCTGTCCGTGCCCGGGGCCTACGCGCCGCTCGCGCGTCCCGACTACGCCGAGGTGACCGGCCAGGACGAGCGGGGCAACCCGGTCAAGGTCCGCGGCACCGGCTACTTCGCACGCTGTTTGCAGCACGAGACCGACCACCTCTACGGCTACCTGTACATCGACCGGCTGTCCAAGCGGGACCGTAAGGACGCGCTGCGGCAGATGGACGAGAACGAGCCACGGTACCCGGTGGTCGCCAACGACTAGCCACCACAGGGCCGATGGGGCGCCCGATCGGGATCACTCCCGGTCGGGCGCCCTTCGCATGGGCTCTCTCGCTCATCCGTGCGTCGTACAACCGATCGCTTCAGGCTCTGTAGTGATCCCTAATCAGTCACGCAAGGGGGGATTCTCGGCACCTTGAGGTAGTGAAAGGCGCAAATCCGTTCCCAGAGCGGTCAGTTGTAGTGCTGAATGGGAGGGCGGGGATACGCAACGGCGCACGCCCGGCACAGCGGGAGGGGTGTGTGCTCCTGGCGGCTGAGAGGGGTTTGTTCGTGCAAGCTTTCCTACACAGCACCACAGCGACGCCGACGGCGGTCGTAGTACCACCCTCACTGGCACTCCCGGTGATCGAGTCCGCCTTTCCCCGGCAACTGCACCCGTATTGGCCGCAGCTCCAGGAGACAACACGCCTCTGGGTCCTGGAAAAGCAGCTCATGCCCGAGGGCAAGGTGCAGGAATATGCCGACGGACTTTGCTACACCGACCTGATGGCGGGCTTCTACGTCAACGCCCCCGACGAGGTCCTGCAAGCCATCGCCGACTACAGCGCATGGTTCTTCATCTGGGACGACCGCCACGACCGCGACATCGTCCACGGCCGGGCGGGCGACTGGCGGCGGCTGAGGAACCGCCTGCACGCGGCCCTCGATGCGCCCAGGCATCATCTGCGCCACCCGGACCCGCTGGTCGCGGGGTTCGCGGACAGCGTGCTGCGGCTGTACGGCTTCCTGCCGCGCACCTGGAACCAGCGGTTCGCCCGGCACTTCCATGCGGTGATCGAGGCCTACGACCGTGAATTCCGCAATCGCACCCAGGGATACATACCCGGCGTCGAGGAATACCTCGCCCTGCGCCGGCACACCTTCGCCCACTGGATATGGACGGACCTGCTCGAACCCAGCGCCGGGTGCGAACTCCCCGATGCCGTGCGGGAGAATCCGGCCTATCGCCGGGCCGCATTGCTGACTCAGGAATTCGCCGCCTGGTACAACGATCTGTGCTCCCTTCCCAAGGAAATAGCGGGCGACGAGGTCCACAATCTCGGAATCAGTCTCATCACCCATGAGGGGCTGACTCTGGAAGAAGCCGTGGACGAGGTGAGGCGGCGCGTCGAGACATGCATCCAGGATTTCCTGGAGGCCGAGCGGGAAGCCCTGCGATTCGCCGACGCAATCGCCGACGGAAGCACTCGCGGAAAGAAACTGAGCACCGCGCTGCGGGCCAATGTCAGCAATATGCGGAACTGGTTCAGCTCCGTCTACTGGTTCCACCACGAGTCCGGCCGGTACATGGTCGACAGCTGGGACGACCGGTCCACGCCCCCGTACGTCACGAACGAAACGGCAGGTGAGAAATGACCGTCGAGTCTTCCCCCGAGTTCTCGGCTCCGCTCGAACAGGGGGCACCCCCACCGCCCATGGCCTCCGAGACGACCGAGCTGCGCGAACCGCCCCTGGCGGGCGGCGCCGTACCGGGTCTCGGGCACGGCCTGAAACTGGTCCGCGACCCGCTCACCTTCATGGCGGGCCTGCGCGACCACGGCGACGTCGTACGCCTCAAGCTCGGCCCCAAGACGGTGTACGCCGTCACCACGCCGGCGCTCACTGGCGCCCTCGCGCTCAGCCCCGACTTCAAGATCGACGGGCCGCTGTGGGAGTCCCTCGAAGGGCTGCTCGGCAAGGAGGGTGTGGCCACCGCCAACGGCCCCCGGCACCGCCGCCAGCGGCGCACCATCCAGCCCGCGTTCCGGATGGACGCGATCCCCCACTACGGGCCGATCATGGAGGAGGAGGCGCACGCGCTGACCGAGCGCTGGAAACCCGGCGAGACCGTCGAGTGCACCTCGGAGTCCTTCCGCATCGCCGTCCGCATCGCCGCCCGCTGCCTGCTGCGCGGCGAGTACATGGACGAGCGCGCCGAGCGGCTCAGCGTCGACCTCGCCACCGTCTTCCGGGGGATGTACCGCAGGATGGTCGTCCCGCTCGGACCGCTGTACCGGCTGCCGTTTCCGGCCAACCGCGAATTCAACCGGGCCCTGGCCGATTTGCACCTCCTCGTCGACGAGATCGTCGCCGAGCGGAGGGCATCTGGTCAAAAGCCGAACGATTTGCTGACGGCATTGCTGGAAGCGAAGGACGAGAATGGCGACCCCATCGGGGAACAGGAGATCCACGACCAGGTCGTCGCGATACTCACCCCGGGCAGCGAAACGGTGGCCTCCACGATCATGTGGCTGCTCCAAGTCCTCGCCGAACACCCGGAACACGCCGAGCGGGTACGGGTCGAGGTCGAATCCGTGACCGGCGGCCAACCCGTCGCATTCGAGCACGTTCGCTCACTGACGCACACCAACAATGTCGTCACGGAGGCCATGCGCTTGCGGCCCGCCGTATGGATATTGACGCGGCGCGCGGTGACCGAAACATCACTCGGCGGCTATCGCATTCCGGCCGGGGCGGACATCGTCTACAGCCCGTACGCGATCCAGCGCGACGCCCGCTCCTACGACCGCAACCTCGACTTCGACCCGGACCGGTGGCTGCCGGAGCGGGCCAAGGAGGTGCCGAAGTACGCCATGAGCCCCTTCAGCAACGGCAACCGCAAGTGCCCCAGCGACCACTTCTCCATGACCCAGCTGACCCTGATCACGGCGGCGATCTCGGCGAAGTACCGCTTCGAGCAGGCCACGGGGTCGAACGACACCACCCGCGTGGGCATCACGCTCCGCCCGCACGACCTGCTGCTGCGGCCGATGCCCTGGTAGTCCGGGAGGGATCCGCCGGATACCGGCGCGCGCTCGTGCGGCCGCCTGGCCACCGAACGCGCGCCGGCAGGTGGTGCCGGGAGACTCAGAAGTCCTCGTCCAGGTCGACGGTGCCCTCGACCGCGACCTGGTACGCCGACGGCCGGCGCTCGAAGAAGTTCGTCAGCTCCTGCACGCCCTGCAGCTCCATGAAGGAGAACGGGTTCTCCGAGCCGTACACCGGGGCGAAGCCGAGGCGGGTGAGCCGCTGGTCGGCGACGCACTCCAGGTACTGGCGCATCGACTCGGTGTTCATGCCCGGCAGCCCGTCACCGCACAGGTCGCGGGCGAACTGCAGCTCGGCCTCGACGGCCTCCCGCAGCATGTCGGTGACCTGCTGCTGGAGCTCGTCGTCGAAGAGGTCCGGCTCCTCCTTGCGGACGGTGTCGACCACGTCGAAGGCGAAGGACATGTGCATCGTCTCGTCCCGGAACACCCAGTTGGTGCCGGTGGCGAGGCCGTGCAGCAGACCCCGGCTGCGGAACCAGTAGACGTAGGCGAACGCGCCGTAGAAGAACAGGCCCTCGATGCACGCGGCGAAGCAGATGAGGTTCAGCAGGAAGCGACGGCGGTCCGCCTTCGTCTCCAGCCGGTCCAGCTTCTCGACCTCGTTGATCCACTTGAAGCAGAACTCGGCCTTCTCGCGGATGGAGGGGATGTTCTCGACGGCCGCGAAGGCCGCCGCCCGGTCCTCCGGGTCGGGGAGGTAGGTGTCCAGCAGCGTCAGATAGAACTGGACGTGCACGGCCTCCTCGAAGAGCTGACGGCTCAGGTAGAGCCGCGCCTCGGGGGAGTTGATGTGCTTGTACAGCGTCAGCACCAGGTTGTTCGCGACGATCGAGTCACCCGTCGCGAAGAAGGCGACCAGCCGGCCGATGAGGTGCTGCTCCTCCGGCGTGAGCTTCGCGAGGTCGGCGACGTCCGAGTGGAGGTCGACCTCCTCCACGGTCCAGGTGTTCTTGATCGCGTCCCGGTAGCGCTCGTAGAAGTCCGGGTAGCGCATGGGGCGCAGGGTCAGCTCGAAGCCCGGGTCGAGCAGGTTGGCGTTACGGGACATTACTGGCAGGCCTCGCAGGACTCGGGGTTCTCAAGGGAGCAGGCGACGGCGTCGGGGTCGGCGGCCTGCTGGACGGGGATGGGGGTCTTGGTCTGCGCCTGGGCGGCACGGGCGATGCGGGTCGCCGGGCGCGAGCGCAGGTAGTACGTCGTCTTCAGGCCCGACTTCCAGGCGTACGCGTACATCGAGGAGAGCTTGCCGATGGTCGGCGTCTCCATGAAGAGGTTGAGCGACTGCGCCTGGTCCAGGAACGGGGTGCGGGCCGCCGCCATGTCGATCAGACCGCGCTGCGGGATCTCCCACGCCGTGCGGTACAGCGCCCGCACCTCCTCGGGGATCCACGCGAAGCCCTGCACCGAGCCGTTGCTGTCCCGCAGCGCCTCACGGGTGCGCGCGTCCCACACGCCGAGGTCCTTCAGGTCCTGCACCAGGTACGAGTTGACCTGGAGGAACTCACCGGACAGCGTCTCGCGCTTGAACAGGTTCGACACCTGCGGCTCGATGCACTCGTACACACCGGCGATGGAGGCGATGGTGGCCGTCGGCGCGATCGCGAGGAGCAGCGAGTTGCGCAGGCCGGTGCCGGCGATCCGCCCCCGCAGCGCGTCCCAGCGCTCCGGCCAGGTCAGCTCGACGTCGTAGTGGTCCGGGTGCAGCACACCCTGGGCGGTACGGGTCTTCTCCCAGGCCGGCAGCGGGCCGCTGCGCTCGGCGAGGTCGGCGGAGGCCTCGTACGCGGCGAGCATGATCCGCTCGGCGATCCGTGTGGACAGGGCCTTGGCCTCGGCGGAGTCGAAGGGCAGGCGCAGCTTGAAGAAGACGTCCTGCAGCCCCATCGCACCGAGGCCGACGGGACGCCACTTGGCGTTCGACCGTCCCGCCTGCTCGGTCGGGTAGAAGTTGATGTCCACGACCCGGTCGAGGAAGGTGACGGCGGTGCGGACGGTCTCGTCCAGCCGCTGCCAGTCGAGGTCCCCGTCGCTCACGAACGCGCCGAGGTTCACGGACCCCAGGTTGCAGACCGCCGTCTCGCCGTCGTCCGTGACCTCCAGGATCTCCGTGCAGAGGTTGGAGGAGTGGACCACGTGCCCGGGCAGGGCGGTCTGGTTGGCGGTGCGGTTGGCCGCGTCCTTGAAGGTCATCCAGCCGTTGCCGGTCTGCGCGAGCGTGCGCATCATGCGGCCGTACAGCTCACGGGCCGGGATGGTCTTCTTCGCGAGGCCCGCCTGCTCGGCCTTGCGGTAGGCGGCGTCGAACTCCGCGCCCCACAGGTCCACCAGCTCCGGCACGTCGGCGGGGGAGAAGAGGGACCACTGCTCGTCGGCGTTGACCCGGCGCATGAACTCGTCCGGGATCCAGTGCGCCAGGTTCAGGTTGTGCGTACGGCGGGCGTCCTCACCGGTGTTGTCCCGCAGCTCCAGGAACTCCTCGATGTCGGAGTGCCAGGTCTCCAGGTAGACGGCCGCGGCACCCTTGCGCCGGCCGCCCTGGTTCACCGCGGCCACCGAGGCGTCCAGGGTCTTCAGGAACGGCACGATGCCGTTGGAGTGCCCGTTGGTGCCGCGGATCAGCGAACCCCGGCTGCGGATCCGGGAGTACGACAGCCCGATACCGCCGGCGTGCTTCGAGAGCCGGGCCACCTGGTGGTAGCGGTCGTAGATGGAGTCCAGCTCGTCGAGCGGGGAGTCGAGGAGGTAGCAGGACGACATCTGGGGGTGCCGCGTACCGGAGTTGAAGAGCGTGGGGGAGGAGGGCAGGTAGTCGAGGCGGCTCATGAGCCCGTAGAGCGCGGCGACTTCGTCGACCGAGCGGTCGCTGTCGTCCTCGGCGAGACCGGCGGCGACCCGGAGCATGAAGTGCTGGGGCGTCTCGATGACCTTGCGGGTGATCGGGTGCCGAAGGAGGTAACGGCTGTGCAGGGTGCGCAGGCCGAAGTAGCCGAAGCGGTCGTCGGCGTTCGGGTCGACCAGCGCGTCGAGGCGGGCCGCGTGCAGCCGCGCGAACTCGGCGGTGCGGTCGGCGATGAGGCCCTCGCGGTGGCCGACGGCGACGGACTCGGTGAAGGAGGTCACGCCCTGCGAGGCGGCCTCGGCGCGGATGGAGAGGGTCAGCAGCCGGGCGGCCAGTTTCGAGTAGGCGGGGTCCTCGGAGATGAGCCCGGCGGCGGCCTCGGTGGCCAGTTCGCGCAACTCCGCCTCGTCGGCCCGGGCGGACCGGCCGCGCAGCGCGGCGGCGGCGACCCGGCCGGGGTCGGCGTCGGGGAGGTCGGCGGTCAGCTCGGTCAGGGTCCGCAGCAACGCGGTACCGGGACCGTCGGTGTCCTCGGTGTGCAGGCCGCTGACTGAAGCCGGATCTGCTGGCGCGATGGTCACGTGGGGCTCTCCCTCGCTCGGCACGGGGGCCTTGCGGAGGGCAGGGGGCAGCCACGAGCGCGCACGCGTCGCGTCCACCGGCCCATTCCACGAGGCCCGGACGTCGGAAGGCACCCGGGCCGGACGGCCGGGCGCGTGCTGCCGGCAGGTCCTCGGACTGACTCCTGTGTGCGGATGCGCACAAGTACACCGTTGCGGGACAGTTCCGGATTCGCACCGGATTCCCCTGCGGCGACAGCGAGGATGAGCATACATCTAGTGCCGGGCTGTCGTGGCACCCCCAGATGTTGTGTCACACGTCAACAGTCCGCGCGTTGGTATGTCAACGGGCCGCCGTTCGTACGTCAACGGGCCGCCGTGGGTTCGTCCCTCGGCGGCCCGCTGCGGATCGGCTGTGGCGCTTCAGTGTGCGGCGCCGGCCAGTTCGGTCTGGACGCCCGGGTCGCCCGCGTCCGCCGTGTAGTCCTCCGGCCTGGTCTCATCCAGGCCCTCGGGGGCCTTCAGGGCCCTCAGGACGAGGGTGAGGACCACCGTGACCGCCACGTTGAGCACGAACGCGGTGAAGCCGATGTAGCCGATCTCACCGATGCCCGGGATCTCCTTCGCCGAGCCGCCGAAGTGCTTCTGGGCCGGGGAGGCGACCCCGTACGCGGCGAACGTGCCGTAGATCATGCCGACCGCCCAGCCGGCGAGCAGGGCCCAGCGGTGGAACCAGCGGGTGAACAGGCCGCCGACCAGGGCCGGGAAGGTCTGCAGGATCCAGATGCCGCCCAGGAGCTGGAAGTTGATGGCGACCGTCTTGTCCATGGTGAGGACGAAGACCAGGGCGCCGACCTTCACCAGGAGCGACACGAACTTGGAGACCTGGGCCTCCTGCTTCGGCGTGGCGTCCGGATTGATGAAGTCCCGGTAGATGTTGCGGGTGAAGAGGTTCGCCGCCGCGATCGACATGATGGCCGCCGGGACCAGCGCGCCGATGCCGATGGCCGCGAAGGCCACGCCCGCGAACCAGGACGGGAACATGTCCTCGAACAGCTGAGGGATCGCCAGCTGCCCGTTCTTGACCTTCACTCCGGCCGCGATCGCCATGAAGCCCAGCAGGGCCAGCAGGCCGAGCATGAGGGAGTACAGCGGCAGGATCGTGGTGTTGCGGCGGATCACGTCACGGCTCTTGGACGACAGGGTCGCGGTGATCGAGTGTGGGTACATGAACAGCGCGAGGGCGGAGCCCAGTGCCAGCGTGGCGTACGTCCACTGGCCCGCCTCCGGGGGCGCGAGCGCGCCGCGCGGCTTGCCCGTCGCCGGGTTGACCTGGCTGAACGCGTGCGCGGCCTTGGCGAAGATGTCGTCGAAGCCGCCCAGCTTGATCGGGATGTAGATGATCGCCACCGCGATGACGATGTAGATCAGGGCGTCCTTGACGAACGCGATCAGGGCGGGCGCGCGCAGACCGGACGAGTAGGTGTAGGCCGCCAGGACGCCGAAGGCGATGAGCAGCGGCAGGTCCCGGACGAACCAGTTGCTGCTGCTGTCCCCGCCGACGCCCATCACGTCCAGCACCGCCTGGATGCCGACGAGCTGGAGCGCGATGTACGGCATCGTCGCCAGGATGCCGGTCAGTGCCACGGCCAGGGACAGGCCCTTGGAGCCGAAGCGGCCGCGCACGAAGTCCGAGGTCGTCACATAGCCGTGCTTGTGGGACACCGACCACAGGCGGGGCAGGAAGGTGAAGATCAGCGGATAGACGAGGATCGTGTACGGCACCGCGAAGAAGCCGGACGCGCCCGCCGCGTAGATCGCCGCCGGTACGGCGACGAAGGTGTACGCCGTGTACAGGTCGCCGCCGAGCAGGAACCAGGTGACCCAGGTGCCGAACGACCGTCCGCCCAGGCCCCATTCGTCCAGGGAGTGCTCGTTCTCAGCCCTGCGCCAGCGTGCGGCGAGGAAGCCCATGACCGTGACGGCCAGGAAGAAGAAGATGAAGACGCCGAGCGCGACGCCGTTGACCCCGTTCTTCACTTCGCCCCACCACCCTTCTGCGCGGCGCGGGCACGCTGGTCCCGCTGCCACAGCTGGTACGCCGTCATGGTGAGCGCGGTGGAGATCAGCACCCAGAGCATCTGGTACCAGTAGAAGAACGGGATGCCGATGAACGTGGGGTCGGCCTTGGCGTACGAGCCGACCCACAGCATCGCCACGAAGGGCGCGACGAGGCACAGCCCGATGATCACGCGGACCGGTGTCACGACCGGTGGTCTCACTTCAGGTGCTTCGGACATGTCACGGCTCTCCGTCCCCTCGCTGATCACCTGTGTAATGCGCAGGCAATCTAGGTGACGGTGTCGCGGCAGTGGAAGACCTCGTCCGCATATCGGTATATCGATTCAGCGAACGTCCACGGAACCGGCGCCTCCTACTCCGCCGGACGCTTGAGCCGCGCGACGAACTTGTAGCGGTCTCCCCGGTACACCGACCGCACCCACTCCACCGGCTTGCCCTCCCGGTCCAGGGAGTGGCGGGAGAGCATCAGCATCGGCAGGCCCACGTCGGTGCCGAGCAGGCCCGCCTCGCGCGGGGTGGCCAGGGAGGTCTCGATGGTCTCCTCGGCCTCGGCGAGGTGGATGTCGTAGACCTCGGCGAGCGCGGTGTAGAGGGACGTGTACTTCACCAGGGACCGGCGCAGGGCCGGGAAGCGCTTGGCGCTCAGATGCGTGGTCTCGATCGCCATCGGCTCGCCGTTGGCCATGCGCAGCCGCTCGATGCGCAGCACGCGTCCGCCGGCCGTGATGTCGAGCAGCTCGGCGAGCCGGTCGTCGGCCGTGATGTACCCGATGTCCAGCAGCTGCGAGGTCGGCTCCAGACCCTGGGCACGCATGTCCTCGGTGTAGGAGGTGAGCTGGAGCGCCTGGGAGACCTTGGGCTTGGCGACGAAGGTGCCCTTGCCCTGGATGCGCTCCAGCCGGCCCTCCACGACCAGCTCCTGCAGGGCCTGGCGGACGGTGGTCCGGGAGGTGTCGAACTCGGCCGCCAGCGTGCGCTCGGGCGGGACCGGCGTGCCCGGCGCCTGCGTCTCCGTCATGTCGAGCAGGTGCTTCTTCAGGCGGTAGTACTTGGGCACGCGCGCCGTACGGACGGTTGTGCCGGCCTCGTTCTCCGCACTGCTGACGTCGGTGCTCATGCTCTGCCTTCCCGGCTCCGGATGCCGAAGCGGCCGACCTGGCATCGGCCACGGCACACATCGTGGCACGGCTTCGTGTGTCCGGAGTCCACGCGCACGCCCCGCGATCTCCTCTGTATACCGTCGCACCCCATGTTGGTCTAGTCCATCGGCCCTTGCGCGCGCTCCGTACGCGAGACCTAGATCCCCTGCCAGTCGGGCTTGTGGGTGTAGGTGTGGCGGAAGTAGTCGGCGAGCTTGAGCTTGGTGGCGGCGGCCTCGTCCACGACGACGGTGGCGTGCCGGTGCAGCTGGAGTGCGGAGGCCGGGCAGAGGGCCGCGAGGGGGCCCTCGACGGTGGCGGCGACCGCGTCGGCCTTGCCCTCGCCGGTGGCGAGCAGTACCAGGTGGCGGGCTTCCAGGATGGTGCCGATGCCCTGGGTGACGACGTGGTGGGGGACCTGTTCGATGTCGCCGTCGAAGAAGCGGGCGTTGTCGATGCGGGTCTGCTCGGTGAGGGTCTTGATCCGGGTGCGCGAGGTGAGTGAGGAGCACGGCTCGTTGAAGCCGATGTGCCCGTCGGTGCCGATGCCCAGCAGCTGGAGGTCCACCCCGCCGGCCTCGGCCAGGGCGCGGTCGTAGGCCTCGCACGCGGCCTGGATGTCCTGGGCGGTGCCGTCGGGGCCGAGGAAGGCGTCCAGGGTGATGCCGAGCGGCTGGAGCACCTCGCGGTGCAGCACCGAGCGGTAGGACTCGGGGTGCTCGGCGGGCAGCCCCACGTACTCGTCGAGCTGGGCGATCCGGGCCCGCGAGGTGTCCACGGCGCCGGCGCGCACCTTCGCGGCCAGTGCCTGGTAGACGGGCAGCGGGGTGGAGCCGGTGGCCACGCCGAGCAGGGCGTCGGGCTTGCGCCGCAGCAGCTGGGCCATGGCCTCGGCGATCAGCTCGCCGCCCGCCGCGGCGTCCGGAACGATGACAACTTCCACGCTGGGCCTGCCGTTCTGGAGTGGTCTCTGGGCGTCTATGTGGTTTAGACCAATCTAACAGAACCGGCGTTTGCGAGCGCGAGAAGAGAGGGGGAGGGAGAGGGGAAGAGAAGGGGAACGGACGGGGAAGCCCGGGCGGAACGGTCAGGTGAGGGAGCCTCCCGACGCGTCCAGCCAGTGGCCCGTCACCCAGCGGCCGTCCGCCGAGACCAGGAAGGCCACCACGTCGGCGATGTCCGACGGTGTGCCCACCCGGCCCAGCGGCGAGTAATCGGCCGCCTGCTGCCATGCCTCGTCGCTCGCGCGCAGCCACTCGGCGTTGACGTCGGTGTCCACGATGCCGGGCGCCACCGAGTTCACCGTGATCCCGCGCGGGCCGAGCAGCTTGGACAGGTCCCGGGTGAAGACGTCCAGCGCGGCCTTCGTCATCGAGTAGGCCATCAACGGGGGCATCGCGGCGGTCCGTGCGAGCCCCGACGATATGTTCACCACCCGCCCGCCGTCCCGCAGCCGGTCCGCCCCGAGCCGGGTGAGGAAGAACGGCGCCTTCACGTTCACCGCGAAGAGGCGGTCGTACTCCTCCTCGCCGATCTCCGCGAACGGGTGCGCGGTGCCGATGCCGGCGTTGTGCACGAGGATGTCCAGGCCGTCCGCATGGCGGTCGAACTCCTCCCACAGCCGCGCCGCGTCCCCCGGTGTGCCCAGCTCCGCCCTGATCGCGAACGCCGAGCCGCCGGCCGCCTCGACGGCCGCGACCGTCTCCTTGGCGGCCGCCTCATTGCTTCCGTAGTGCACCGCGACCCGGGCCCCGTCCCGCCCCAGCCGCTCGGCGATGCCCCGCCCGATGCCCCGGCTCGCCCCGGTGACCAGCGCCGTCTTCCCCGTGAGCACACCCATGTCTGCCGCCCTCCAGATTTGTCTAGCGGTCGATACAGAAAGACCGTACAACACGGCGGAGTCATTTCTCTAGGGGGCGCTATAAAATGCACTCCATGGTGGGACATGGGCAGGCGGAAGAGCAGGTCAGGGCGCCGAAGGGTCGCGGCCGGCCGCGCTCCTTCGATCGGGCCACGGCTCTGGAGAAGGCCCTCATGGCCTTCTGGGAGCACGGCTACGAGGCCACCTCGGTCTCGGACCTCACCCGGATCATGGGGATCGGAGCCCCCAGTCTGTACGCGGCCTTCGGTGACAAACGGACCTTGTTCGAGGAGGTCGTCCAGGTCTACGGCGCCACGCACGGTGCCTTCACCGACCGCGCCCTCGCCGAGGAGCCCACCGCCCGCGCGGCCGTCGGCCGCATGCTGCGCGAGGCCGCCGCCGAGTACACCGACCCCGCCCACCCCTATGGCTGCCTGGTCGTCCATGCCGCCACCAACTGCACCAGTCCCGAGGTGGAGCAACTGCTGCGCGAGCAGCGCAACAGCAACATCACCGCCCTGGCCTCCCGGATCCGGGCGGACGTCACGGCGGGACTGCTTCCGGCCGGCACCGACGCCGCCGCACTCGCCCGGCACACCGGCGCGATGATCCAGGGCATGTCCCAGCAGGCGCGCGACGGAGCGAGCCGGGCGGAACTGGAGGCGCTCGCGGAAATTGCCCTGTCCATCTGGCCCCAAGACTGAGCCCGGCGGGCTAGGCTGCGTGGCATCGAGTGCCATCGGTCGCGCACGCGGTCTTGGTGCATGCCGACAAGACCATGGACACATCCTTGTGGTCTAGTCCACAATTCCACAGGAACGCACAAGCCTCCGTCTTCCCCGCACAGGAAGGCGGATCGAGGAACCGGAGCTCTCTGCCCTGACTGCCCCGGCTCCTCGACCTTCGGCCGACCGGGACCGCACACCCCGCGGCCGATGATGCTCCGGGCTGCGGTGCCGGGAGGGTTGAGGGTCCCTTCCAGGCGCCGCGGCCCGCGGGTGTTTTTCGGCCGCGTTCAAACGTGCGGGTACGCTCGCAGACGTGCCCTCCATGAACGAACTGGTCCGCCAGCACACCGCTCTCGACGACTCCGACCTTGAGTGGCTCCACCTGCTGGTCTCGGAGTGGCAGCTGCTCTCCGACCTCTCCTTCGCCGACCTGGTCCTGTGGGTCCCCACCCGCGACGGCACCCGGTACGTCTCGGTCGCCCAGATGCGCCCGAACACCGGCCCCACCTCCTACCAGGACGACATGGTCGGCCACCTCGTCCCGCGCGGCCGCCGGCCCATGCTGGACGCGGCCCTGGACGAGGGCCGGATTGTCCGCGAGGGCGACCCGGAGTGGCGTGAGGAGGTCCCCGTACGGGTCGAGTCCATCCCTGTACGACGTGAGGGCCGCGTCCTCGGCGTGATCGCCCGCAACACCAACCTGCTGACCGTCCGCACCCCGAGCCGGCTGGAGCTGACCTATCTCCAGAGCGCCTCGGACCTCGCGCAGATGATCGCGGCAGGATCGTTCCCCTTCCCGGACCAGCAGGTCGACATGGACGCCTCGCCGCGGGTCGGCGACGGACTGATCCGGCTCGACGCGGACGGCATCGTCCAGTACGCCTCCCCGAACGCCCTGTCCGCCTACCACCGCCTCGGCCTCGCCGCCGACCTGGTCGGCCACCACCTGGGCCAGACCACCGCCGAACTCGCCCCGACCCGGGGCCCGGTGGACGAGGCGCTCGTCAAGCTCGCGAGCGGCTGGGCCCCGCGCGAGTTCGAGATCGAGGCCAACGACGGGGTCATCCAGTTCCGGGCGATCCCGCTCAAGCCCAAGGGCACCCGGATCGGCTCGCTGGTGCTGTGCCGGGACGTCACCGAACTGCGCCGCCGTGAGCGCGAGTTGATCACCAAGGACGCCACCATCCGGGAGATCCACCACCGGGTGAAGAACAACCTCCAGACCGTCGCCGCCCTGCTGCGCCTCCAGGCCCGGCGCATCGAGTCCGAGCGCGGCCGGGAGGCCCTGGAGGAGGCCGTGCGCAGGGTCGGCTCGATCGCGATCGTGCACGAGACGCTGTCTCAGAACCTGGACGAGCGCGTGGAGTTCGACGACATCGCCGACCGGGTGCTGGCGATGGTCGCCGAGATCTCGCCGGGCAAGGTGACCGGCCGGCGCACCGGATGCTTCGGGATCCTCGACGCCGAGGTCGCCACCCCGCTGTCCATGGTGCTCACCGAGGTCCTGCAGAACGCGCTGGAGCACGGCTTCCGCGAGGGTGACACCGGCACGGTCGAGGTCTCCGCGGTCCGCGGCGGTACGACGAAGGAGGCCCGCCTCCTCGTCACGGTCCAGGACGACGGCGTCGGCCTGCCCGAGGGCTTCGACCCGCACCGCTCGGGCAACCTCGGCCTGCAGATCGTACGGACCCTGGTGGAGGGCGAGTTGGGCGGATCCTTCGACATGGTTCCGGCGCCGGAGCGGGGCACCCGGGTGATCCTCGACATCCCGGTGCGGGCCCAGAAGTGAACGCGCACAGCAAAAAGCCCCGGACCGCCATGGGTCCGAGGCTCGTGCTCGTTGCTGCTCTGCTATATCGCTAGCGGCATCGGGGGATACTGCGCGCTGCGGCTCGGGGGCGGGAGATGCGTACGTGGTGCACGCGCCGCCAAGCTCAGGCTGTCAGCAGGGGTGGGTATGTCAGGCGGAGGCCTGACGAGCCCGGTTGCGAGCGGCGCGGCGCTTCATGGCGCGGCGCTCGTCCTCGCTGAGACCACCCCAGACGCCGGAGTCCTGGCCGGACTCAAGCGCCCACTGCAGACACTGCTCGATCACCGGGCAGCGACGGCAGACGGCCTTGGCTTCCTCGATCTGCAGCAGCGCAGGACCGGTGTTGCCGATGGGGAAGAAGAGCTCGGGGTCTTCCTCGCGGCAAACGGCGTTGTGACGCCAGTCCATGGCTGCTACCTCTCCTTGGTATTACGTGCAAGTTGCTTGTGAATGTGAACGCTTTCACGAATCCCTCAACAAGTGAAGGGCCGACCGCCGAGTCTTCCCCGGCGTGGTCCTGTGGTTGAAGAGGGGTTCCGGTGATCAGTGGAGGCTGGTGTTGCGGGCCGTCCCGATCGCCACGTAGAGACTCGCAAACCTCAGCGACGGATACAACCCCTTCCGGAAAGTTTTTTTTGATTCCTCGGTGTCGACTGGGTCACAGCCGTACTTCCATGGGGTGGATCCTGGCCTAAACGTTCGAGTGAAAGGACTTTTGCCGGTTCCGCTCACACAATCACACGCAGTGCGCGGCGTACACCTGTGAACGTCACGCTCGTACGCAGTCCGAGGTGGTCGCCGTCCATCTGCAGGGGCAGGGGAGCCTTCGAATGCAAGGTGAACTGGTCCAGATCGTGCAGTGCGTGGGCATGCCTGCCATGGGGGCCGCGCTCGGGGGACGAAGTGAGCAACTGTGTTCCATATCGGGCAACTGCGGCCGTCGACAGGCGGCTGAGACCGAGCACGTCCAGGCCGGTATCGAACGAGGCCTTAGGTGATGTGTACATGGGGCGATTGCCGAGATACGTCCACGGGGCCGTGTTCGAGACTATGGCGAGGACAAGATCGGCGACCGGGTCCTCGCCGGGCCGTTCGAGCGTGATCGCGCCGTGCCGGCGGTTCGGCTCGCCGAGGAACTGCCGGATCACCTGACGGACGTAGAGCCCGTGCGTCGACGTCTTGCCGCGCTCGCGCTGCTGCTCGACCCGGCCGACCACGCCCGCGTCGAAGCCCAGTCCCGCGTTGAAGGTGAACCAGCGGTCCGGGACCGCCTCGTCCTCGGTGCCCGGTGTGCCCGAGGTCAGCCCGAGCCCGACCACCCGCTCCCGGCCCTCGCGCAGCGCGTCCAGCAGGGCGCCGGTGGCCTCGACGGGGTCGTTGGGCAGGCCCAGGGCGCGGGCGAACACGTTCGTGGAGCCGCCGGGCACCACGGCGAAGCCGGGCAGGCGGTCGAGGTCGGGGCCGGCGTGCAGCAGGCCGTTGACGACCTCGTTGACCGTGCCGTCGCCGCCGAGGGCCACCACGAGGTCGATGTCGTCGCTGTCCGCCGCCTGCCGGCCGAGGTCGCGCGCGTGGCCGCGGTACTGGGTGGTGACCGCGTCCAGCTTCATCTCGCTCGCCAGCGCGTGGATCAGGACGTCACGCCTGCGTGCGCTTGTGGTGGTAGCCGCCGGATTGACCACGAGAAGTGCACGCATGGATGGCAGCGTACCTACTGGGGGGTACCGGGCGTAGCGCGAGGTAGGGATCGGGTAAGAGGAGAGGGCGTGAGCCTGACCACGTCACGCCCACGCGGCGGAGCCGCACATGGGTGCAGCCCGCCCCCAGTGGTCCCCAGGCCCCGGCGGCTACCCTGCTGGGGTGAGCAGTGAGCAGAAGAGTGCCAAGGGTGCCGCGGACACCGCCGAAGTCGTTGCCGGGCCGCGGCCGAGCCGGCTGACCTATGCCGCCGTGCTCGCCGCGCTGGAGGGCATCGCCCTGGTGGCCGGCGGGCTGTGGATGGTCGTCCTCAGCCTCAGCGGTGACAGCTCCGACCGGCAGCAGGGCGTGTCCCTGGGGATCACCCTGGCCGTGCTCGCGCTGCTTCCGCTGCTCGCCGCGCGCGGTCTGCTGCTGCGGCGCGGCTGGAGCCGTGGCCCTGCGGTGATCACGCAGCTCATGGCCCTGCCGGTGGCCTACAGCCTGCTCCAGGCCGACAGCATGGCCATCCCTGCCGGGATCGCCCTCGCGGTTGTCGCCGTGGCGGCGCTGGTGCTGCTGATCAATCCCGCCACGACCCGGGCCCTCGGCATCAAGGGACCGGGCCGGAGCGAGTAGCCGTACCCCTTACTCCTCCACGAGGAGCTTCTCCCGCAGCTGGGCCAGGGTGCGGGCCAGCAGGCGGGAGACGTGCATCTGGGAGATGCCGACCTCCTGCGCGATCTGCGACTGGGTCATGTTCCCGAAGAAGCGCAGCAGCAGGATCCGCTTCTCGCGCGGCGGCAGATCCTCCAGCAGCGGCTTCAGCGACTCCCGGTACTCCACCCCCTCCAGCGCCTCGTCCTCCGCGCCGAGGGTGTCGGCGACCGCCGGGGACTCGTCGTCGGTGTCGGGGACGTCCAGGGACAGCGTGGAGTACGCGTTGGCGGACTCCAGGCCCTCCAGGACCTCCTCCTCGGAGATGGCGAGCTTCTCGGCCAGCTCGTGCACCGTGGGGGAGCGGCCGTGCAGCTGGGACAGCTCGGCCGTCGCCGTGGTCAGCGCCAGCCTCAGCTCCTGCAGCCGGCGCGGCACACGGACCGCCCAGCCCTTGTCGCGGAAGTGCCGCTTGATCTCGCCGACCACGGTCGGGGTGGCGTACGTGGAGAACTCCACGCCGCGCTCCGGGTCGAACCGGTCGACGGACTTGATCAGGCCGATCGTGGCGACCTGGGTGAGGTCGTCCAGCGGCTCGCCGCGGTTGCGGAAGCGGCGTGCCAGGTGCTCCACGAGCGGCAGATGCATACGGACCAGCTGATTGCGCAGCTCCGCGTACTCCGGGCTGCCGTCGTTCAGCTTGCGCAGCTCGACGAACATCGCCCGCGCCCCGCTGCGGTCCTGGGGGCCGTGCTGTGCCGCCTGCACGGCCTCCGCGCCCAGCGCGTCGTTCTCGGCGTATCGCTCGTGCTCGCTCATCGTCCCGCCCGTAGCCCTTCCCCGAGCCTTCGCCCCCGCGCGGGGTGCCTCCGTGGGCGCGCCCTGCGCGGAACCGTCACCGCCGACCCGCGCGGAGTGGTCCTCCGGGTGCGGTCTCGCCTGCTCGGGGATGCCCTCGATGCCGTCCGCCATGCGCCGGGAACCGTCCCGGGGGCTCGCCCCAGGGGTCTCGGCTGACCAGGGGGCACCCCCGTCCCCGGTCGGCAGCTCCCGTGTGCCGCGCTCTTCGTCCCGCACCGGACCGTCCCCGTTCCTCACGCCGGGCCGGGGCCCGCGCCGCGCTGTTTGTAGAGGCTGATCGACACGGTCTTGTCCTCGTCGACGGCGGACGAGACCTTGCCTGCGAGGGCCGACAGCACGGTCCAGGCGAAGGTGTCCCGCGACGGGGCGTGACCGTCCGTGGTCGGCGCCGCGACCGTGACCTCCAGCGAGTCGTCGACGAGCCGGAAGACACAGCTGAGCACGGAGCCGGGCACGGCCTGTTGGAGCAGGATCGCGCAGGCCTCGTCCACGGCGATGCGCAGGTCCTCGATCTCGTCCAGGGTGAAGTCCAAGCGGGCCGCGAGACCGGCCGTGGCCGTCCGCAGCACCGACAGGTAGGCACCCGCGGCCGGCAGCCGGACTTCCACGAAGTCCTGGTTCGCCGTGGGCTCGCCTGCGATCTGGGACACCCTCACCTCCATGGTGGTACAAGCTTTACGGGGCCGAGGGTCGCCCCCCGGGGTAACGCGTACGTGGTTCCGCGGTGACGCTATCGCGCTCCGAACGGTCCTGTCCTCGGGACCCCAACCCCCTGGCGTCACTCACAGTAAAGCTGTGGATACGCTCCGTGTCTAGAGGGTTTGCGGGCCCAAATGGGAAGAGCGCGCGCCGGGTTGACGTACCCAGGCGTCCGACGCTCGAACCGTCGTACGGCCGCCACCACATGCAGTGTCACACGACACCATGCCCTGACGGGAAGCTGCTCGGGCGGGTCGCTGTTCACACGAGGATGTGGTCCACGAAGCACCACCGCCAGTCCTCGCCGGGCTCGAAGGTCCGCATGACCGGGTGACCGGACTCCTTGTGGTGTCCCGTCGCATGCTGACCCGGCGAGGAGTCGCAGCAGCCGACGTGACCGCAGGTGAGGCACAGCCGCAGCTGCACCGGATGGGTGCCGTCCCGCAGACACTCCGGGCAGGTCTTGTCGAGCGGCTCCGGTTCCGGGTGCGGCAGCGCGTCGGCGTGCGTGCACTGTTTCATGATTGCCAGATTACGACGGGTGTGCGGGTGGCCGCGCGAAAAACGAGGGTGGGCGAGGACCATGGACGTGATGCCGCTGCTGTTGCTGGTGGCGGGCAGTGCGGGCATCGCGGGGGTTGCCCGGCGCACACCGGTGCCGGCGCCCCTGCTGCTGGTCGCCGTGGGCCTGGCCGTCAGCTACGTCCCCGGGATCCCGCACTACACGCTCGACCCGGCGGTCGTCCTGCCGCTGGTGCTGCCCCCGCTGCTGTACAAGGAGGGCACCGAGAGCTCGTACCTCGATCTGCGGGCCCAGATGCGGCCCGTGGGGATGCTGTCGGTCGGCTACGTGCTCTTCGCGACCTTCGTCGTCGGCTGGGCCGCCTACCTCGTCGTACCGGGGCTGCCGCTGCCCGCCGCGCTGGTGCTCGGCGCGGTCGTCGCGCCGACGGACGCGGTCGCGGCCGCGGCGATCGCGCGCCGGGTCGGGCTGCCGTCCCGGATCACCACCATCCTCCAGGGCGAGTCCCTGCTCAACGACGCCACCGCGATCACCGCCTACAAGGTGGCCCTCGCCGCGGCCGTCGGCGCGGGCGCCACCTGGGCGGGCGGGATCTGGGAGTTCCTGCGGGCCGCGGTCGGCGGGGTGCTCGTCGGACTGGTGCTCATGGTGCCGATCCACTGGCTGCGCACCCACCTGAGGGAAGCCCTGCTGCAGAACACCCTCTCCCTGCTGATCCCGTTCGTCGCCTACGGCGTGGCCGAGCAGCTGCACGGCTCCGGGGTGCTCGCCGTCGTGGTGGTCGCGGTCTATCTCGGGCACCACGCGTGGGAGGTCGACTTCGCCACCCGGCTCCAGGAGGACGCGGTGTGGCGGATGGTCGCCTTCGTGCTGGAGTCGGCGGTCTTCGCGCTGATCGGGCTGCAACTGCCGACCGTCCTCAAGGGACTCGGCGCCTACCACGGGGCCGACGCGGCCTGGTACGCGATCGCGGTCTTCGTCGTCGTCGTCGCGGCCCGGTTCGCGTGGATCTACCCGGCCGCCTTCCTGCCGCGCCTGCTGTCCGCCCGCATCCGCGAGCGGGAGGAGAACCCCACCTGGCGGGCGCCGGTCGTGACGTCGTGGGCCGCCATGCGGGGTGTGGTGTCCCTGGCCATCGCGTTCTCGATCCCGCTCACGGTGCACGGCGGCGCCCCCTTCCCGCAGCGGAACCTGATCCTCTTCCTGACCTTCACCACGGTCATCGGCACCCTGGTCGTGCAGGGCTTCACGCTCGCGCCGCTGATCCGCCTGATGCGCTTTCCCGGCCGTGACCGGCAGGCCGAGACGCTCGCCGAGGCCAACGCCCAGGCGCAGGCCTCCCGCGCCGCCGAACGCCGCCTGGACGAGCTCCTCTCCGACGAGCGCAACGCCCTGCCGCCGCCGCTCGCCGACCGGCTGCGCACCGTCCTGGAACGCCGCCGCAACGCCGTCTGGGAGCGCCTCGGCCAGACCAACCCCGTCACCGGCGAGTCGGTCGACGACACCTACCGGCGGTTGTCCCGCGAGATGATCAGCGCCGAACGCGAGGTCTTCGTCAAGCTCCGCGACCACCGCTACATCGACGACGAGATGCTGCGCGCCCTGCTCAGGCGCCTGGACCTGGAGGAGGCGGCGGCCTACCGGGAGGCGACCTGACCCTGCGGGGCACCCTGACCCTGCGGGAACGGCCGGCCGGTGATCACGGCGGCGATCGTCGTCCCGCGCGCGTAGGCGCCCTCTTCGGCGCGGGCGACGAGTCCGTAGAGCAACTTGGCGACATAGAGACGCTCGACGGGCAGCCCGTGGCGGTCCTCGAAGTCCTCGGCGAAGGCGTGCAGTTCGGGTGTCACGCGCGCGTACCCGCCGAAATGGAAGCGGTCGTCGAGGGACCAGTCGCCGGTGCGGGCGCCGAAGGCACGTTCCTGCAGGGTCTGTACCTCACTCGCCAGGAAGCCGCCTTTGAGGACCGGTACCCCGAGCGCGCGCTGCCCGGGGCCGAGTCCCGCGGCCAGCCCCGCGAGGGTGCCGCCGGTGCCGCAGGCGACGGCCACGACGTCGGCGTGGCCGCGCAGCTCCTCGCCCAGGGTCCGGCAGCCGTGCACGGCCGCGCTGTTGCTGCCGCCCTCGGGCACGACGTACGCCTCCTCGGCGCCGGCCGCGCGCAGGATCGCGGCCAGGGTCTCCGGCTCGCTCTTGTGCCGGTACGTCGATCTGTCGACGAAGTGCAGCCGCATGCCGTCGGCCGCGCACCGGGCCAGGGACGGGTTGAGCGGCCGGCCGGCCAGCTCCTCGCCGCGGACCACACCGGTGGTCGCCAGGCCCAGCAGGCGGCCCGCGGCGGCGGTCGCCCGCAGATGGTTGGACCAGGCCCCGCCGAAGGTGACCAGCGGCCGGCCCTGCGCCGCCGCGAGGTTCGGCGCCAGCTTGCGCCACTTGTTGCCGATCAGCTCCGGATGGATGAGATCGTCCCGCTTGAGCAGCAGCCGCAGCCCGTGCCGCGCGAACCGCTCGTCCCGTACGTCCTGGACAGGGGACGGGAGGCGGGGGCGGAGGGCGTCGGGGCTGGGCACGCTTCATTGTCGCCCGGCGCCACCCCTTCAGCCGCCCCGGACCCGTTGTCCCTGAGCCGTACCAGATCCGCTGCCCCCTCAGCCGTACCGGCCCGCTGCCCCTTCGGTCGTACCGGATCCGCTGCCCCTTCGGTCGTACCCGGTCCGCACTCCTCCAGCCGTCCTGGGCCTCGGCTCCTTCGGCTGTCCCGGGCCGCTTCCCTTCGGCCGCCCCGACCGCTTCCGCTTCGGCCGCCCCGGATCCGCCACTCCTCCAGCCGTCCCGGGTCGCTGTCCCTTCGGCCGCCCCGGATCCGCTGTCCCCTCAGCCGTGCCGGATTCGCTACTCCTCCAGCCGCCCACGGACCCGCTCCCGCAGCCACGTCATGGTGAAGCCCCGCGGGTCCACCTTCCCCGGCTGCCACTCCAGGTGGCCGATGACCGAGCGCTCCGACCAGCCGTGCTGCCGGCACACCGCCGTCGCCGCGCGCGTGATCGCCTCCAGTTGGGCCGCCGGCCAGGGATCCGCGCCGTCGCCCAGGTTCTCGCACTCGAAGCCGTAGAAGTGCCGGTTGCCGTCGGTGTTCGCCTCGTTGTCCGGCGGCAGCCCCTTCTCGGCGATCACCGCGCGCAGTACGTCGTCGTCACCGAGCCCGGCGTGGTTGGCGCGGCCGTGGCCCACCAGGTGGACCCTGCCGTCCTTGGTGATCACGCCGTGGCGCAGCGGGCCCGGCAGCGCCCGGTAGCCGTCCCGGCAGAGCTGCACCGTGGCCACGCTGCCCCGGGGCACCGTGTGGTGGATCATCACGCCGTGCACCGGTCCCCACGGGCCCTTGTGGTTGCGGTTGTGGCGCCGCCAGTCGCCGACCTCGACGACCGTGACGCCCTCGGCCCGCAGAACGTCCAGAAACCTGCTCGCGGACATGGGTGGGGCCATGCCGCCTCCTTCACGGTCGCGTCACCTTGCAGCGAACCTCTATCGAAAAACGGACCTCCCGGACACATCGTTCGCACGCTGTGCGAGCCGATCCGGACAAAATGCGGGGCCGAGCGGGCCATCGGCGCTGTACAGGGGCCCTCCATATGCCCAGGGTCCGTTGATCCATTCCCGCTCTTTCGGGTAATGGCGACGGCGCGTTGCGTGATGGAAGGCTCGCTTGCGAGAACCGGTGCGCGTGTGATTCGGCACCGGGCACACATGGGAGGACATTGCTTTATGTCGGTAGGCGAAGAGGTCCGCACGGATCAGGGCAAGCCGCAGCAGTCCCTCGGGACGGCGGCAGCGCGGAACCTGGCCACCACCACCAAGTCCGTTCCGCAGATGCAGGAGATCAGCTCCCGCTGGCTGCTGCGCAAGCTCCCGTGGGTGGACGTGCACGGCGGCACGTACCGCGTCAACAGGCGCCTGGCGTACACCGTCGGCGACGGCCGTATCACCTTCGTGAAGACGGGTGACCAGGTCGAGGTCATCCCGGCCGAGCTGGGCGAACTGCCGGCCCTGCGCGGGTACGAGGACGAGGAGGTGCTTACGGAGCTGGCCCGGCGCTGCCGCCAGCGCGACTTCGCCCCCGGTGAGGTCATCGCTGACTTCGGCAACCAGACCAACGAGGTGTACCTGCTGGCGCACGGCAGGGTCGAGAAGGTCGGCACCGGCCCCTACGGCGACGACGCCGTCCTCGGAGTCCTCGCCGACGGCGCCTACTTCGGCGACGCGGCGCTGCTGGACCCGGACGCCATCTGGGAGTTCACCGTCCGCGCGGCCACCGCGACCACGGTGCTGATCCTCAGCCGCCAGGACTTCGCGCAGATCGCCGAGCGCGCCGACACCCTGCGCGCCCACCTTGAGCAGCTGCGTGCGCTCCCCGAGCAGCGGACCAACAAGTACGGCGAGAAGGAGGTCGAGCTGGCGGCCGGTCACACCGGCGAGCCCGACATCCCGCACACCTTCGTCGACTACGAACCCCGCCCCCGCGAATACGAGCTGAGCATCGCCCAGACCGTGCTGCGCATCCACACGCGCGTGGCCGACCTGTACAACCAGCCGATGAACCAGACCGAGCAGCAGCTGCGGCTCACGGTCGAGGCGCTCAAGGAGCGTCAGGAGCACGAGCTGATCAACAACCCCGAGTTCGGTCTGCTGAGCAACTGCGAGTACGACCAGCGGATCCAGCCGCACGACGGCGTGCCCAGCCCGGACGACATGGACGAGCTGCTCAGCCGCCGCCGCAGCACCAAGCTGTTCCTCGCCCACCCGCGCGCGATCGCCGCGTTCGGCCGCGAGCTGAACAAGCGGGGCCTGGTCCCGGAGAGCGTCGAGATCGACGGCAACCGCATCCCGACCTGGCGCGGTGTGCCGATCTACCCGTGCAGCAAGATCCCGGTCACCCCGGAGCGCACCACGTCGATCATCGCGATGCGTACCGGCGAGCAGGACCAGGGCGTCATCGGCCTGCGCCAGTCGGGCATCCCGGACGAGATCGAGCCGAGCCTGTCCGTGCGGTTCATGGGCATCAACGAACAGGCCATCATCAAGTACCTCGTGACGGCCTACTACTCGGCCGCCGTGCTGGTGCCGGACGCGCTCGGCGTGCTGGAGAACGTCGAGATCGGCCGGTGGAGGTGACGTTTCCGCACTTCGCGGCCGTGTTCCCGCCCAGCAGGGCGGGTAGACCCTCCCCACACGTGTCCGGCCCGGCCGGCGACGCCGGCGTCCGCGGACCTGGCGAGGGGGAGACATGGCCGAGTTCATGACGGAGACCGAACAGCGTTCCACCGCCGTGCCGCACCCCGGCACGGCGGTGGGCCCGCGGCACCGGCAGGGGAGGCAGGGCGAGCGGGGCGAGAGGGCGGACAACACCCTCGGTCCGGGCGGGACGGCGGACAGTGTCTTCGGTCCGGGTGAGGGCGCGGACAGTGCCTTCGGTCCGGGTGAGGGCGCGGAGGGGCAGGAGGCGGCGGCCCTGCTGGAGCGTACGAAGGCCCTGGCTGGCCCCGGACTGCGCGCGGCCGTCGAGTCGTTGCCCGACTCCATGCGCCGGATCGCGCTCTACCACTTCGGCTGGCAGCATGCCGACGGCAGCCCGGCGGCGGGCAACGGCGGCAAGGCCATCAGGCCCGCGCTCGTCCTGGCCGCGGCCGCCGCCCTCGGCGGACCGGCGGCCCGTACGGCGGCCGTCCCCGCGGCGGTGGCGGTCGAACTGGTCCACAACTTCACGCTGTTGCACGACGACGTGATGGACCGGGACACCTCCCGCCAGCACCGGCCCACCGCCTGGACGGTGTTCGGCGCCACCGACGCGATCCTCGCCGGGGACGCCCTGCTGGCGCTGGCCCTGCGGCTGCTCGCCGAGGACCCGCATCCGGCCGGCGGCCCGGCCGTGGCCCGGCTCGCCACCTGCGTGGTGGAGCTGTGCGCCGGGGAGCACACCGACACGGACCTGGAGCACCGCGCCCCGGACGAGGTCACCCTCGACGAGGTGCTCGCGATGGCCGAGGCCAAGACCGGCGCGCTGCTGGGCTGCGCCTGCGCCCTCGGCGCGCTGTACGCGGGCGCGGGGCCGCAGGAGGTGGCCGCGCTGGACGGCTTCGGCCGGCAGGCCGGGCTCGCCTTCCAGCTGATCGACGACGTCATCGGCATATGGGGTGACTCGCGGCGCACCGGGAAGCCGGCCGGCGCCGATCTCGCGGCCCGCAAGAAGTCGCTGCCGGTGGCGGCGGCGCTGGCGTCCGGCACCGAGGCGGCGGCCGAGCTGGCCGAGCTGTACGCCAAGCCGTACATCGCCGGGGACGCCGACGGCATCGCACGCACGGCCCTGGCCGTGGACCGGGCCGGCGGCCGGGACTGGGCGCAGGCCGAGGCGGCCGACCGGATGGCCCACGCCATGCAGGAGCTGGCCCGCGCGGTCCCCGACCCCGAGGCGGCGGGCGGCCTGCTGGCACTCGCCGAATTCGTGACCCGGCGCAGTAGCTGAGCAGTCCGCCGCACTTTCGGGGCGCTGTCGGCTCCGGCCGGCAGGAGAAGACCCCGGAGTCCCGGACCCGCGCGGCTCCTGACCCCGCACGGTCACCGGGACTCCGGCCAGGCGGGCCCCGCACATCCCCACAGTGTGCGGGGCCCGCCGCTGTGTACGCCGTACCGTGGGCGCATGCCGAAACTGCCCCGGATCTTCCACATCACCGAACGCTCCCTGTGGGACGCGGCCCGCGAGCGCGGCACCTACGAGCTGTCGACCCGCGGCCGCACCCTCCAGGAGGAGGGCTTCATCCACTTCTCCACCCGCGCACAGCTCCCGCGCATCGCCGACCTCCTCTACGGCGGCTACGACGGCCCGGACGAGCTGGTCGTCCTGGTCGTGGACCCGGCCCTGGTCGGCGTGCCGGTGAAGTACGAGGCGGTGGAGCCGGGCGGGGAGGAGTTCCCGCACGTGTACGGGCCGCTGCCGGTCGAGGCGGTGGTGGAGGTGGAGCGCTGGGGATGACCTAGGTCCTCTCTTTCGGATCTTGCCGGAGTCGCGGGTCGGCCGGGAGGCGCCGTCGCCTGAAACCGGCCTGATCCGAAAGAGAGGCCCTAGCCGCGCCGGGCGGCCGTCGGCAGACCGGCCGTCTCCGGGTCGCGGCCGGTCAGGCAGTAGACGCCGCCGGCCGGGTCGCGCATCACCGACCAGTGCGGACCGTGGGACACCAGGACCGCCCCCAGTTCCTCGTGCCGGGCGCGGACCGTGGGGATGTCCGCGCAGGCGAGGTCGAGGTGGGCGGCGGCGGGGCGCTCGCTGTCGAGGCGCTGGAGCAGGATCCGTACCGGAAGTCCGGCCGGCGGCCGGAGCACCTCGAACTCCGGCCGGGACCCCGTCAGCCGCTCCCAGCCGGTCAGCGTGGCCCAGAAGTCCGACTCGGCGGCGTACGCCGACGGCGGGATGTCCAGGCACACCTGGTCGAGCCGGCTGCCCGCCACCACGGGTGGCCGTACCGTCTCGCCGTGCCAGGGCACCAGACAGAACAACTGCCCGGCGGGGGAGCGCAGTACGGCCCAGCCGTCGTGGTCCGCGACCAGCTCCGCGCCGGCGTCACGGGCGGTCGCGAGCGACTCCCGCAGGTCCTCCACGCACAGGTCGAGATGGGCGCCGCCGTCCCCCTCGGTGACCCCCTGGAGCTTCACGCACGCGTCGGCCCCGGTGGCCTCGCCGGGCAGCAGGGTCATGAACTCGCCCCGCTCACCCCGGGGTTCGGACGGCCGGGTGCCGGTGACGGCCTTCCAGAAGGCGCGGGCCTCGGGCAGCCGCTCGGCGGGCCGGTCGACGAAGGCGTACGTCCAGCGAATGATCATGCGGGGAGTGTAGGTACGAACTCCGCGGCGGGCTCGCGGAATTCGGCCGTGGCGTTCACTGCGCGGGCCGCTGGAGGAAGCGCAGCTGGTTGCCCGCCGGGTCCCGGAAGGCGCAGTCGCGTACCCCGTACGGCATGTCCGTCGGTTCCTGGATCACCTCGGCGCCGGATTCCACGACGCGGGCGAAGAGGGCGTCGCAGTCCTCGGTGGTGAAGTTGACCCCGCGCAGCACGCCCTTGGCCAGCAGCTGCTCCATCGCCTCCCGGTCGGCGGGGGAGAGGTCGGGGTTCGCGGCGGGTGGCTCCAGGACGATCGACACGTCCGGCTGCAGCGGCGACCCGACGGTCACCCACCGCATCCCCTCGTACTTGACGTCGTTGCGGATCTCCAGGCCCAGGACGTCGCAGTAGAAGGCGATCGCCTTGTCGTGGTCGTCGACGGCGATGAAACAGGTCTGCAGTTTCAGGTCCATGGGTCCAACCTAGGGTCGATACCGGCGCTACGCCCGTCTCGGGCGCATGTACGCGCGCGCCACGCAGGGCGGGATCGCCGCGCTCTCCTCGTGCGAGCGGGCCCGATAGGAGCTCGGCGTCTCGCCGACCAGCTCCGTGAAGCGGGCGCTGAACGAGCCGAGGGAGGTACAGCCGACCGTCATGCACACCTCCGTGACCGTGAGATCGCCCCGGCGCAGCAGGGCCTTGGCCCGCTCGATCCTGCGGGTCATCAGATAGCTGTACGGCGTCTCGCCGAAGGCCTTGCGGAAGCTGCGCTGGAAGTGGCCGGGGGACATATGGGCGCCCCGGGCCAGCTCGGTCATGTCGAGCGGTTCGGCGTACTCACGGTCCATGCGGTCGCGCACCCGGCGCAGCCTTCTGAGGTCCTCCAGGGTCACGTCCACAGCTTGGCACAGGGCACTGACACCAGGGGATGCAACGTTTCCACACAGGATCACACAACAGAGTCCCCCATCCTCGACACGCCGTTCGCCCTCAGTTCTCCGCGCATTGACCTGTCCTTGTCAGGCTTCCGGGATGGATCACATCACGTTCCTCGTGGCGGTCGTCATCGTCACGGCTCTGGCGTTCGACTTCACGAACGGGTTCCACGACACCGCGAATGCGATGGCCACCTCCATCGCCACCGGTGCTCTCAGACCGCGTACAGCGGTCCTGGTCAGCGGGGTCCTCAACATCGGCGGGGCCTTTCTGTCCACCGAGGTCGCGAAGACGATCTCCGGCGGGATCGTGGACGACACGCTGGTCAGCCCGGCGATGATCTTCGCCGGGCTGGTCGGGGCGATCCTGTGGAACCTGGTGACCTGGCTCGCCGGACTGCCCTCCAGCTCCTCCCACGCCCTCTTCGGCGGTCTGATCGGCGCGGTCTGGGTCGGCGCGGGCTCCCACGGCGTGCACTTCGACAAGGTTGTCGAGAAGGTGCTCATCCCCGCGGTGGCCTCCCCGGTCGTGGCCGGGGTGGCCGCGCTGGTCGCCACCTACCTCGCCTACCGGCTCTCCGCCCACGCCCGCCAGGACTCGGTGACGAAGGGCTTCCGCCTCGGTCAGATCGCCTCCGCCTCCCTGGTCTCCCTCGCGCACGGCACCAATGACGCGCAGAAGACCATGGGCGTGATCACGCTGACCCTGATCTCGGCGGGCGCGCTCCACCATGACGCCGGACCGCCGGTCTGGGTGATCGGCGCGGCCGGCGTCGCGATCGGACTCGGCACGTACCTGGGCGGCTGGCGGATCATCCGCACCATGGGCAAGGGCCTGGCCGAGATCCAGTCCCCGCAGGGCTTCGCCGCCGAAACCGCCTCCACTGCGGTGATCCTCACCTCCGCCCACCTCGGCTTCGCGCTGTCCACCACGCAGGTCGCCTCCGGCAGCATCCTCGGCGCGGGCCTGGGTCGCCGGCTCGCCGAGGTCCGCTGGGGCGTGGCCGGCCGGATGGTGCTGGCCTGGCTGATCACGCTGCCCGCGGCGGCGCTGGTGGGCGGCCTCGCGGCGAGCGTGGTCAAGCACGGCGGCAACGTCGGTACGGCCGTGATCGCCCTCGTCGCCCTGGCCCTCGCCGCCGTCATCGTCGCCGCGTCCCGCCGCAACCCGGTGCGCGCCGACAACGTCAACGACCACCACGAGGTCACCCTCCGCACCCCGGCCCCGACGAACGTCGGCACTGCCGCCTGACCCCCCAGGAGCCCTCCATGCACGTGGACTGGTCCGCCCTCGGCCGCGTCGCCGCGGTCAGCCTCGGCGTCACCGTCGCCGTGGTCGTCGTCTTCACCTTCGGCGTCCTCGGGCTGTCCCGCGCCGAAGACCCCCGGACCGACGCCGGCGCAACCGGCCGCCTCCAGGCCGGCCTGTGCTTCCTCGCCTGCGCGGCGGTGGTGGCGTACGGGATCTATCTGATCGTGCCGCAGTTCCACTGAGCAGTCCCGGTGAACTTCGCGCGCACAAGTGGGGCCCGGACGGCGAACCGACCGGGCCCCTTGTCTCAAGATTCAGGAGGAGGGAAGGCCTCAGGCCTTCTTGGTCTCCTAGTAATGGGCCAGGTCGGTGATCTGCGGGGATCTTCCCTGCGGGTCGCTGACCTGGCCCTTTGGCGATGGGGGGCGACGGTCTTGAGTTGGTGTCTTGCGGACTGTGTGCGGACTGCGAAAGCCCCCTTGGCCAAGCTAACCACTCTTGCTGGGTTCGGACTCCACAACGAGGCACCCATGCTCTGGTCTGCCCCCGAGTTGTCTACTGCGATCGGAGCTTGGGCGTGATGGCGGAACCGGCGACAGCCACATCAGCATCGACAGCCTTGCCCAATACTTCGCCGAAGCCTCCCTGCTCCTGTGGGGCGACGACGGTCAGATGCTCCTCGGCACGGCTGGCAGCCAGGTAGAACTGGGAGTACAGCGCCCGCATTGCGCTGGTGCCGTGACCGTACTCGTGGTTCCCGCTCGTGCCCCCGACCACCACGACATGCGAGAACTGGAGTCCGGCGGCGTACTCGGCTGCGGTCACGATCAGGGCACGCCGCGAGTAGCGCAGCTGTTCGATCTCGTCTCGTCCGTCGATCAGGACGTACGAGGCCGTGGAATGTCCCTTCTCCTTGAGGACCTCCCTGATTGCCTCTAGCTCGCTGTTGCCTATGCCGATGAGGGCCACCCGTTGTTCCTGGGCGCTCGCAGCGTGCAGAGCGAAAGCTTCTGCCACGCCGGTCTCGGCCAACTGGTGACGGCTGACGAATCGCGCCCGAGGCAGCTCCCGGCCTGTCTTACCGGAGTCGGGGATCGCGTCGTACACCCAGTCGTGTCCGAGCTCTACCACGTTCGGCATCTGTGTGTGCAGATAGCGCAGGAACTTGAAGATGGGCTCCGTGAATCGGTGTGTCGTTTTCAAGTCGATCGACTTTGTCTGTCCGCGCTGGATCATGCCGCTGGTAGTACGGCTGATTTCGGTCTCGGCAAGGCCGGTGAGCAACAGAAAAACGGACTGGCTCGGGTCCATCGCCATGACCAGTCGCGGCGGCTTCTCCGCTTCGCGAGTGAGTAAATGCAGCAAGTAGCGCTCGGGGTCGCTGAAGAGATGGAATTCATCGACGAAGACAATGTCGTAGCCGCGGCCAGCCCGGACGGCGTTCCACTCATATTTTTCGAGGTCCCTCCTCAAGTCGTCCACCACCTGGTCGGTGGTGACCAAGCCCTCCTCCACCAGCTGTCGGACGTAGTACTTGTACACACGGAAGGAGAGTTCTCGATCTGTTTTTGTTTCGAGTGGCACCATCCACGACTCGCGAGGGAGATCAATGTATTTCTGCAGCGCGTTGGGTAGTGTCTTGATCTCACGCGAGTCGAAGACTTCAGCGAATTCACGCAGCAAAGCCCAGCAAAGGCGGAGTCGATCGGCCTCGTCCCGGTCTGTTTCGACACCCTGCCGCACCCAGTCACTGACATTCGCCTTGTAGCTCGTCCAGGTACTGGACTTGATGTGCTCGATAGCCTCGCTGATGAGGCGCATCTGCTGCTGCTTGCCGTCCAAACTGTCCTCGCCGAGGACCTCGACCTCTGAGGACAGGGGGCCTTGGAGCCACTCTTTCAGGTAGAGGAGCGGCATGACATCGATCTTGGAGGAGAGCCCACGCTCGTCGAGGCGCCTAAATGCCTCCTCGACTTGCTCTGCCATGGACCAACTGTGCGTGAGGAACAGGATGCGCGGCAGAGCTCCACCGCCAGATGGCGGGCTCTGTGTGCTGCTCTCCGCCCCAGACGTCTTGTAGAGCTCGTGCAGCGCCTTCAGCTGAAGGGTGAGGGTCTTGCCGGAGCCAGCGACACCCCGGATCTTCAACGGGTCGGCCAAGGCATTGTCGAGGATGTCCCGCTGGGCCTCCGTGAGCTGCGGAAGCCACTCCGAGTACGAGCGTTCCCGGGCAACGGATCCGGCACCTACCCGCATCAGGTCAATGGAGGGCTGCAGCAGCTGGGGCTTTGCCTTAGCGCCACTGAACGCCTGGACGGCTTCCTCTAGTGCCTGGTGGTAGCCGAACAGCGCATTGCTGACAGGCGCGTGGTCGATGGCAAAGCTCTGGAGGGGCCTCGGATCGTTCCGGTCGGTGAGCCACCAGAAGGCCGCGTGTCCTCCTTGGAGGGCCTCGGCGACCCACCGCAACGACTCCTGGTTGAGGTTGCGGGGCAGTGCGAAGAAGGCCAGGAAGTTCTCGTATGAGAACTTGCTCCACTGGTGCGGAAGGGAGACGGGCGGTTGGGCCATGGCGCGGGATGCCCGGTCGATGCGCTCCAGGAAGCGGGTGGCCATCTCTGTGGAATTCTCGGTGATTAGGTCCCAGCACCAATCGTTCACCAGGATCAGTCGACTGTCTTGGTCGTCCTCGCGGTGCACGAAGAATCGGCAGCCCCTCGTCTCCGATAGGAACAGGTTGTCGCTCAGCAGCCCTGGTTCGGGATTCCGCTGAAACCCATCAACACGGCCGTGCTCGATGTATTCAGGAAGGCTGCTGCGCGTAAAGACGATCAACATTACTTGCCCCAACTTTCAACGTAGTCCTCAAGGTGTGAGTCCCGTGCTTCTTCGTAGTCGGCCGGCAGGCCGATATCCGTGAAGACCTGGGCCATTTGCTGGACAACACGGTGACAGTAAAGGATCTTGAGGCGGGCGATTCGCCGAGCTCGATGTTGCCCCGGGGAGTGGTACTCGTCGGACGGCCGCAGGGCTACCGAGGAGTCCTCGATGCTGCGGATTAGGCGCAACATCACGACGTACCCGCCTCCGTACCCAGGGGCGGGTTCGGACAAGTAGAGGGTATCGCCGGGAAAGCTTTTGAGTCTGCTTCTTATCTCCTTGCGAAGTGTTTCCTTGCTGCTCGTCTTAGGCCTGCGCAGTCTGTCGAGATTGGTGCTGAGTTCCTCAATGTGGCGCCAGTATTGCTCGGCGTCCGTGCATTGCTTCAGGGTGACCTGGGTGGCCCAATAAAACCCAAGGGCCTGGAGTTCAGCTTCGAATTTGGGGCGCCCCTTGCCGTCCGGGGGCAGTAACACCGCAATTTCCTCCAGTGGGTATCCAAGTTGCAGCATTTCCAATGCGCGTTCCGTGGACTCGGTTGCCACTTCTTGGGTGAATAGGCCGTACAGTATCTTTTCTGATTTTGCGCATTCCGTAGCGATAATCTTTGGGATGATGAATTGCTGGACATAGATGTCGAACGGGATTGCCGGCACGTAGGTGACTGTTCCCCAGTGTTTCCCGAAGGACAAGTCGCAGTTCGCGGTCACGACGATGGCAATGGTGTCGCGCCAGCCAACCGGGAATTCCTCCTTCTGGAGGAATTCCAGTACATCGCCCTGCCGCAGGGGCTGCTCGCTCAAGCCGGTGTCGTACTCGCGGAATGGTGCTGATGTGGCGTCGATCACGCCTGGATGCTACAGCCCAGCCTGGACCTCTCGTGGCAGATTGCCAGTTCAACTGCCTGGCTGTCTATGGCTGTTGGTTGAGGCTGAGAGACTCCGGATCCCGAGTACCTGGTTGGGGCGTCGGGTTCCACGACTCTGGTGGGTGGTGTAGTTCGCGGGCGCAGGGTCAATCGTCAGATGACCTGGCGGAAAGTCCTGGCTCAGTCCTTGCTCTGGGGTACGGCAACGAAGAGTTCGATCTCGATCGCGAGGGTGCCGAGGGCTTCCTTCTCAGGCAGGTAGATGGCGCGGATGTTGGCGAGCTGCTGCTCCCGGCTGGCAGTCGGGTTCACGTGGGAAGGCCCCTCCCCATCGAGTAGTGCCTCGAAATCGGGGTATTCGGTGACCCGCTTGACCTTGACCTCGCAGATCTCGTCGGTGCCCTTGATCCGGAAGCGGATGGTGTCGCCGACGGCGATGTCGGCGAGGTGCGGGTATTTGACCCGCACCTCGATGGTCTTGGTACCCGCGGCGACGAGGTCGAAGTACTGGCGGTAGAGGTTGAGCTCGTGGACGCGGGCGGTGGTGTCGGTCATGGGGCGGGAACGCTCCTGGTGGCTGGTGCGGTGATCATGCGGTCGATCTCGGCAGCCGAGTACGAGCGGAAGAAGTGGCGGGGGTCGGACAGCAAGGTATCGGTCATGGCGAGCAGTTGCTTGGCGTACTCGACGATGGTGCCAGGCCACAGCCGGGTGTCGAGCATCCAGTCGGCGGCGCCGGAGGGCAGGGGAGCGCGGCCCTCGCGGATCAGCGACTTGGACAGCTTGGCGCCGGTGTCGGTGACGACCTGGGGGCAGAACGGACGGGCCGGGAGCTGTCCGCGGGTGAGGCCAACGGCTTGGAGGGCCTCGTCGACCAGGTGGGAGCCGAAGACCCAGTCACCGCCCTTGACCATGACGTGCAGGGTGCCTTGGGGGCTGGACAGGGCGAGTTCTTTGACCATGTTGCGGTACAGGGTGGCCAGGTCCAGGTAGGCGCCTCCGGTCGGGGTGACGGTGGCGAGGTAGTGGCCGTGGTGGAGACAGACGGCGGCCACTTGCGCGGCCTCGCGGTCGGTGAGGTGGACGCGGGTGCGTTCGGCGTGTTTCTCGGCCCAGCCGCAGCCGGGGTGCGGGCAGGGGATGCGGAGGTGCGGGGTGCCGGTGGAGGGGGCGAGCCACCAGCGGGCCGCGTCGAGGCGAGGCAGGAGTCGCAGCCAGGTGCGGCGGTAGTGCTCGCCGGCCTGCTGCTGGGTGTAGGTCTCGACCCGGAAGGGGATGCCCAGGCGTCGCGACAGCGCGGTGAACAGGGGGCGGTAGAGGGCTGAGACGAGGTCGCCGAGAGCCTGTTCCCCGAGGGTCTGGGCGTAGGCGCGCTGGTAGCGGTGGCCGGTCGCGGGGTCGATGGCCAGTTCGTAGGGGGCGTTGTCGAGGGCGCTGAAGAGGACCTCGGTGGGTAAGCCGAAGCGGTCACGCAGGCGGGCGGCCATGG
This sequence comes from Streptomyces camelliae, assembly GCF_027625935.1. Taxonomy (NCBI): domain Bacteria; kingdom Bacillati; phylum Actinomycetota; class Actinomycetes; order Kitasatosporales; family Streptomycetaceae; genus Streptomyces; species Streptomyces camelliae. The sequence continues at coordinate 3,190,365 of NZ_CP115300.1, read as the reverse complement.
CGAAGGCCAGGGACTGCACGAGTGAGGTGCCGATGTGCGGGGCGCCGTTGATCTGGGTGCCGACGACCAGCACGATCCGCTCGGGCGGCGTTGCCAGGATGCGCGGGGTCAGGACGTCCTCAGCATGGTGGAGGGCGTTGGCGAGGACGGTGTTCGGTGAGACCGGGTGAGTCGTCATGAGATGTCCCCCTGAGGTGGGTTGGGGTTCATTCGGTTCGGGTGTGGCCGAAGAGGAGACGTTGGCGGAGGGTGCCCAGGTCGAGGTAGCTGTCGATCTCGGCCCGAGTGGAGCTGCGGGCGAGCGGGGCCAGACCGAGGACGAGGTCCACCGGGGTTCGTCGACCGAGCAGGAGCGTCCAGGAGCGGCCTGCCGGGATGCGCCTGCGGTAGGGGGTGCTGTCGAAGCACAGGGCGACCTCGGTGGGTGTGATCGGGCGCAGGCGTGGTCCGATGTCTGGTGGGGGCGCGGTTGCCGGGCCGAGGCGGAGTGCCTCAGCGATGGTCCGCATGCGTTGCTCGATGAGGGTCTGCGTCTCGTGGCGGCTGCGGGGTGGCTGGGGCACCAGCAGGAGGCAGCAGACAGTGGCGCCGGTCGGGGCCGTGTCCAACCACGCGACGGTGGCCAGGTACATGTCGTCTGTGGGGTGGGGCGTTGCCGCTGTCGTGTACTTCGATGCGGAGTTGGGTGTCGGCGAGGGTGACGTGCACCAGCACCAGTCCGCCTGACGGGGCTCCGTGCAGGATGGCGTTGGTGGCGAGTTCGGAGACGCACAGCTGGACGTCGTCGAGGCGTTCGGTCCGGCCCCATTGGGTAAGGGTCTCGGCGACGAACCTCCGGGCGGCGCCGGGTGTGGTCCGGCGTCGGTCGAAGAGTTTCCTGCGGCGCTCGACGTCGGCGTTGGGGGCAGGTGCGGGGGTCAGGGCGAGGGTGCCCGGCTTGCCGGGCGGTGTGCTGGGCATGGCCAACAGCCAACCGCTTTAGCTCGTTTGGGTCGGGAGCCAGCATGGGGGCCACGCCGGGGGCCACTATGGGGGCCAGAGTTCGCGTGCTGCGGGGTGAGGGCATGGGCAACACAGGGATCGGTGCTCTGCTCGTCCGGCTGCGCACAGAGCGTGGGTGGTCCCAGCAGCGTGTGGCGGACGAGTGCAACACCCTGGAGGGGCGAGCCACCAAGACGGGCAAGGAGATCGGGCGCTACGAGCGCGAGGTGCGCATCCCGGTGCCGTACACGAGGAAGTACCTGGCGCAGGTCTTCGGTGTCGATGCAGCTGTGCTCGACCAGGCGGTCGCCGTCAGCAAGAGCCGACGAGGTGGGGAGGGCGCGGATGAGGCGGGAAAGGTACCGCTCGCGTGGCCCACGGCGCGTCCCCGCACCGTCGCCGGAGCCGTGTCGGCGGACGCGGTGGCCTCGGCGGAGTTCGCCAGGTTCATCGCGCAACGCAACGCCGACGAGTTCGTCGTAGAGCAGTTGGAGGCCGATGTCGCTCGGCTCGCACGTATTTACGTCAGCCATCCGCTGCTGGAGGTGTACGTCGAGATCAAGCGGCTTCGGAACGGGGTGTTCGAGTTGCTGCGCGGGCGGCAGCATCCCCGGCAGACCACTGACCTGTACGTCGCGGCCTCTCGGCTGTGCGGGCTGTCCGCGCACGTCTGCTTGGACCTGGGCGCCTATGACTCTGCCGCCACGCACAGCCGTACCGCCAGGGCGTGCGCCGAGGCGGCCAGACATGAGGGGATGCTGGCCTGGGTACGGGCTGTGGAGTCCCTGATCGCCTACTGGACCGGGCACTACGAGCGGGCGGCTCGGCTGGCGCAGGCCGGTCGCCGGCACCGGGCGGGCGGGAGTATCGGGGCTCGGTTGGCGAGCTTGGAGGCGCGGGCGTTGGCCATAGTCGGAGACCAGGCGGGTGCGGTAGCCGCCCTGGTGGGCGCCGAGCGCGCCCGCGAGGCGATGCGTGGCCACGACGAGGTGCCGGGCATCTTCGCCTTCCCGGCCGCCAAGCAGTTCGCGTACGCGGGGACGAGCCACCTGGCCGTGGGCGGGCGGGAGCACGTTCAGCAGGCCATCGCCAGCGCAGACACCGCGATCCGGCTCTACCGAAGTGGCGAAGACGACGACCAGTCGGTCGGTGACCTGTTCGCCGCCCACGTCGATCTCGCTCGCGGCCACATGCTCCTCGGCGACCTGGACGGTACCGAGGCGATGCTCGGTTTCGTCCTCGGCTCCCCGCCGGAGCGCATGTCGGCCAGCATCGTGCGCCGGCTCACCGCTCTGGGCCAGGAGCTGAGCGGGCCGCAGTACGGTGGAGCCGCGCAGGCCGTACACCTGCGAGAACGACTCCAGCACACGGCCGTCCTTGCGGCCGCACCCGCCGCCCACCCTCCGGAGTTGCCGACGTGACCGAACTGTCCGCCGCACACCACGCCGCCGTCACCGACCGGGGCCGTCTCGCCGGAAGTGCCTACAGCAGTGACCGGGATCTGGCCGCCCGCCAGTCGCTCTACCAGTGGCAGACGCCCCGTTACGACCTGCCTGGCATCGTCGCCGAGCAGTTGAGGGGCGTGCGTGGGCGCCTGGTCGACATCGGCTGCGGCAACGGCAGGTTCATCCAGCGGCTCCGCCGGGACCGGCCTGACCTGGCGCTGCTGGGCCTGGACATCGCCCCTGGCATCCTCGCCAGTGTCCCTGGCCCGGTGGCCGTTGCGGACGCCACCCGCTTGCCGCTGGCCACGGGGAGCGTCCATGCTGCCTTGGCGCTGCACATGCTTTACCACGTCCCGGACATCCCACGGGCGGTGAGGGAGCTGTCCCGCGTCGTCGCCCGTGACGGGTTGGTGATCGCCTCCACCAACGGTGACCGGGACAAGGTCGAACTCGATGCCTTGTGGCAGCGGGCCGCTGGCGACGTGCTGGGCACTGGACGTGGCCCGGCCCGCATCTCGCTCAGCGCCCGCTTCTCCCTGGAGAAGGCCCCGGCCTTCCTGGGGGAGGAGTTCGGTCGGGTGGAGGCGATCGAACTGCCCGGCACCATCACGGTCCACGATCCCGAGCCGGTCATCGCGCATATGGCCTCCTACCGGGCATGGGCGGATCAGCACGATGTGCCCTTCGATGCCACGATCGAGCGGGCGCGCACCATTCTGGTCGATCACATCGCCCGGCATGGGTCCTTTGAGGTCACATGCTTGGGCGGCATCCTTGTCTGCCGTCGCTGAGGGCTGACTCCTCCACCGGCGTCGGCCGCGTTCCGTAGGCCGTTCGCTGATGTCGTGGGCGTCGCCTCCGCCCTCATCGCCGGCGGAGCGAGCGTCAAGCAGGTCCAGCTGGTCCTTGGCCACGCGTCCGCCGTCATCACGCTGCGGATCTACGCCCATCCGTGGCCGGGCGAAGAAGACCGCACCCGGACCGTCATGGACGCCGTTCTCGGCGGCCTGCGGGCCGGGTGCGGACAGGTAGACACTGCAACAAAAGAAATCGCAGGTCAGAGGGCGTAAGAGGAGATCACGCCTTCTTGGTCTCCCAGAAGATCCGGTCGATCTCGGCGATGAGCTCAAGTGCCTTCTCGCCCGTCTTCGGGTCGGTGGACGCCTTGGCGGCCGACAGGGCCTTCAGGGTGTCGTTGACCAGCTGGTGCAGCTCCGGGTACTTCTCGAAGTGCGGGGCCTTGAAGTAGTCGCTCCAGAGCACGGAGACGTGGTGCTTCGCCAGCTCCGCACGCTGCTCCTTGATGATGGCGGCACGCGTCTGGAAGTGGGGGTCGTCGTTGGCGGCCATCTTTTCCTGCACGGCCTTCACCGACTCCGCCTCGATGCGGGCCTGGGCCGGGTCGTAAACGCCGCAGGGCAGGTCGCAGTGGGCGCTGACCTTGACCTTGGGGGCAAACAGGCGGGAAAGCATGGAGCATTCCTTCCTCGTGATCGTCTTCTCAGGTGCGACATTACTCCCTGAGGAACGCGATTTCTCGGGTGCCCCCTAGGGCTTAGGACAAAAGTCCAGGGTGAGACTGAGACTGGTGGAGGAACGGACCGGGGAGGTGCCGGGGATGCCGGAACTGTCGCAGGAGACCGAACGGGGGAGGGCGGTGGCGCCGTTCGGGCTGGCCGAGGTCACGGGACCGTCCATGGTGCCCACGCTCCGGCACGGGGACCGGCTGCTGCTGCGGTACGGGGGCACGGTCCGGCCGGGGGACGTCGTCGTGCTGCGGCATCCGTTCCAGCAGGACTTGCTGGTCGTCAAGCGCGCCGTGGAGCGGCGCGAGGGCGGCTGGTGGGTGCTCGGGGACAATCCGTACGCGGGTGGGGACAGCACCGATTACGGGGTCGTGCCCGATGAACTGGTGCTGGGCAAGGCGTACTTCAGGTACCGGCCGCGGCCCGCCGGTCAGCGCTCGCCGGTCGCGCTGGTGCGCTGGGCGTTCTCGGCCGCGAGGCCGCTGCTGCCGGACCGGTCGGCCTCCAGGCGCTTGCGGGCCCGGTAGGCGGCCACGTTGGCGCGGGTCGCGCAGCGGTCGGAGCAGTAGCGCCGGGAGCGGTTGGTGGAGGTGTCGAGGTAGGCGTTGCGGCAGGGGGCCGCCTCGCACAGGCCCAGCCGGTCGACGCCGTACTCCGTCAGGTGGAAGGCCAGACCCATCGCCGCGATGGCCGCGTAGCCGGCGGTGGCGTTGGACGGGTGGTCGGCCAGGTGCATGTGCCACAGCGGGCGGCCGTCCTCGTCCCGGTAGTCGTGGCCGGAGATCTGGGGGCTGACCGGGAACTCCAGGAGCAGGGAGTTCAGCAGGTCCACGGCCAGGGTCTCGTCGCCCTGGTCCGCCGCTTCGAAGACCGAGCGCAGCCGGGCGCGGACCGAGCGGAAGCGCGTGACATCGGCGTCGGTGGCGCGGCGGGCCGCCTGTGAGTTGATGCCGAAGAGATCGCGGACGGCCTCGACCGAGGTCAGTGAGTCCTTGCCCCGGGCCGGTTCCTCGCTGTTGACGAGACGGACGGCGTAATCCGAGTAATAGGCCAGTTCCACTTGTAGTCCTTACTGGGGCGCTTTATGGTCGTGTCTGCGGTCGGGTAACAGCCGGTCGTGCTTCCAGGGTATTACGCAGCGCGAGGGGAGACGGGGTCATGACCACGAGCACCGCCGCCGACTGGGCGGCCTGGCAGGAGAGCTGGGACCGGCAGCAGGAGTCGTACATGCCGGATCGCGAGGAGCGGTTCCGGATCATGCTCGACATGGTCGAGGCGTTCGTGGGCCCCGCCCCGCGCGTCCTCGACCTCGCCTGCGGCACCGGCAGCATCACCGCCCGGCTGCTCGCCCGCCTGCCGCACGCCACCAGCACCGGCATCGACCTCGATCCCGCCCTGCTCACCATCGCCCGGGGCACCTTCGACGGCGACGACCGCGTCACCTTCGTCGAGGCCGACCTCAAGGACCCCGACTGGCCGGCGCGACTGCCGTACGACACCTACGACGCGGTGCTCACCGCCACGGCCCTGCACTGGCTGCGCACCGACCCCCTCGACACCCTGTACGGCCAGGTCGCCGGGCTCGTCCGGCACGGAGGCGTCTTCATGAACGCCGACCACATGATCGACGACTCCACGCCCCGGATCAACGCGATCGAGAGCACGCGCCGGCGCACCCGCATGGAACAGGCCACGCGGGGCGGCGCCCTCGACTGGGCCGAGTGGTGGGCGCTGGCGGCCGAGGACCCCGTCCTCGCCGCGCCCACCGCCCGCCGCTTCGAGATCTACGGCGTCCACGCCGACGGCGAGATGCCCTCGGCGGCCTGGCACGCGCGCACGCTGCTGGCGCACGGCTTCGGCGAGGCCCGGCCGGTGTGGTGCTCGCCGTCGGACACGCTGCTGCTGGCGCTGAAGTAGGCCGTGCGCAGACGAGCGAGGGGCGGTACGGGAAGTCCGTACCGCCCCTCGCGCGTCACCCGGTCACAGGACCTTCGACAGGAACGACTGCGTCCGCTCGTGCCGCGGGTTCGTCAGGACCTCGCGCGGATGGCCGGATTCGACCACCACGCCCTCGTCCATGAACACCAGGCTGTCGCCCACCTCGCGGGCGAAGCCCATCTCGTGGGTGACGACGACCATGGTCATGCCGGACTCGGCGAGGTCGCGCATGACGTCCAGGACGTCACCGACCAGCTCAGGGTCCAGGGCCGAGGTCGGCTCGTCGAACAGCATCAGCTTCGGGTCCATCGCGAGCGCCCGGGCGATCGCCACGCGCTGCTGCTGGCCGCCGGAGAGTTGTGAGGGGTAGTGCCCGGCCCGGTCGGCCAGCCCCACGCGCTCCAGCAGCTGCATGGCCCGCTCCCGGGCCTCCGGCTTGCTCCTGCCCTTCACCTGCACCGGCGCCTCCATGACGTTCTCCACGGCCGTCATGTGCGGGAACAGGTTGAAGCGCTGGAAGACCATGCCGATGTCCCGGCGCTTCATGGCGACCTCGCGGTCGCGCAGTTCGTACAGCTTGTCGCCCTGCTGGCGGTAGCCGACCAGCTCGCCGTCGACGTACAGCCGCCCGGCGTTGATCTTCTCAAGGTGGTTGATGCACCGGAGAAACGTGCTCTTGCCGGAGCCGGAGGGGCCGATGAGGCAGAACACCTCGCCCGGCTTCACCTCCAGGTCGATGCCCTTGAGCACCTCGACCTGGCCGAAGGACTTGTGCACGCCCTCGGCCCCGACCATCGGGTTCGTCGGGTTCTGCTCGGTCATGCCATGCCTCCCTTGGGGCGGCCCAGGGAGAACATGTTGGCCTTCACCTTCTGCCAGGGAGTCGGCGGCAGCTGGCGGCTGGAGCCGCGGGCGTAGTACCGCTCGATGTAGTACTGGCCGACGCTCAGGACGGACGTCATGATCAGGTACCAGGCCGCAGCGAGGAAGTACATCTCCACCGGTGCGCCGGAGTTCTGGCCGATGTCCTGGGCGTAGCGGAACAGCTCGGGATACTGGACGGCCGCTACGAGCGAGGTCGTCTTCAGCATGTTGATCACTTCGTTGCCCGTCGGCGGCACGATCACGCGCATCGCCTGCGGGATGATCACCCGGCGCAGGGTCTTGGCGTGGCTCATGCCGAGCGCGTGGGCCGCCTCGGTCTGGCCCTCGTCCACCGCGAGCAGGCCCGCCCGGCAGATCTCGGCCATGTACGCCGCCTCGTTCAGACCCAGGCCGAGCAGCGCCGTCAGCAGCGGCGTCATGAAGTTCGACCAGTAGTCCTTGTAGAACGGCATCAGGTTGATGTACTCGAAGACCAGGCCCAGGTTGAACCAGAGGAACAGCTGGACCAGGACCGGCGTGCCGCGGAAGAACCAGATGTAGAACCAGGCGATCGACGAGGTCACCGGGTTCTTCGACAGCCGCATGACCGCGAGGACGATGCCGCCGGCGATGCCGATGAGCATCGACAGGACCGTCAGCAGCAGGGTCTTGCTGACGCCGGTCATGATGCGGTGGTCGAAGAAGTACTCCGGCACCGCGTGCCAGTTGATCTTGCCCTGGCCGAATGCGTAGATGATCGCGACGAGGATCGCGATGGCGATGACGGCGGAGACGTAGCGTCCGTAGTGCCGTACCGGGATGGCCCTGATGGCCTCCGGGCCGGCGGACGGGGTCCGCTGCGCCGTCTTCTCTGTGTCAGTCACGGGTGTTGCCTCTCGGTGGCCGCGTCCTGCCGCGGGTCACTTGCCGCCGTTGAGCACGGACTCCTTGACGGCGCCGTCCTGGGCGCCCCACTTCGCGAGGATCTTCTGGTACTCACCGCTCTTGATGATCGCGTTCATCGCGGCCTGGAGCGCGTCGCGCAGCTGGGTGGCCTCCTTGGAGACGGCGATGCCGTAGGGGGCCGCCTCGACCTGCTGGCCGACGATCTGGAAGTCCTTGCCACCGCCAGAGGTCTTCACCGCGTACGCGGCCACCGGGAAGTCGGAGGAGGCGGCGTCCACACCGCCCGAGCGCAGCCGGGTCTGGGACTGCTGGTCGTCGTCGAACGGCTCGATGGTGAGCTTCTTGCCGCCCGGACACTTCTTGGCCTCCTGCTTGGCCAGGTCCTCCGAGACGGTGCCGCGCTCGACGGCGATCTTCTTGCCGCACAGGTCCGCCCAGCCGTTGATGCCCTGGGTGTCGCCCTTGCGCGTGTAGATCGAGACACCGGCGGTCAGGTAGTCGACGAAGTCGACGCCCTCGCCGACCTTCTTGCCGGTGTCGGGGTCGACGCCCTGCTGGCGGTTCTTGTTGTCCGTCATCGCGGACATCGCGATGTCGTAGCGGCCCGAGCGCAGACCGGTGAGCAGGCCGTCGAAGGTGCCGTTCTCGAACGTCAGCTTCACGCCGAGCTGCTTGCCCATGGCCGCCGCGAGGTCGGGGTCGAGGCCGGTGACGTTGCCGGAGGAGTCCTTGAACTCCACGGGGGCGTACGCGATGTCCGAACCGACCTTTATCTCCCCCTTGTTCCGGATGTCGGCCGGGAGCTTGGCGGAGAGCGGGGCGCCACCGGTGGAGGCGCTGCTGCCGGAGTCACTGCTCTTGCTCTTGGTCTGGTCACCGCAGCCGGTGAGCAGCAGGGCGCCCGCGACCGCTATCGCACCCACCGCGGCCAGACGGGAGTGCGCGGCGGTCGTACGGCGGGTGAAGCTTGCGGTCATCGTGGGTTCCTCCGGCAGATGGGAACAGATGGAGAGGTGAGGAAGCGTCGACCGAAACACACACCTTCGGGTGTCGCGATCTCGTAGGTTTACGGCATCTTGCCATTCGGACTGAGCCATTCAGGGTGGCGACTATGTCAAAATCACATAACGGGTGACCCCCCGAACCGCATCAGGTCGGCGCCATAAGGGTCCTTGACTGCCGAACCATCTACGGCGATCCAGTGCCCCGGCCGGAAAATCTTCGGCATATCTCACGATGTGGTCACCACATCTACCCGTGTAGCGGAGATCGCGCGCACGTGGCGTGGACGTCGGACGGATGTCAGCCTCGTGTCATCTGCGGGTGGCTCTCTAGCCGCCAGATGTGACCTTGAACCTAATGGACTCGTCGTGAGCGCCGTCCGTCCGGTAAGAAGGTTCTTTACACCCCTCATCCGGGGCTCAGGGCGCGTGTGCGGCGCGCCCGTCGCGTATGTCCCGTACGTATCAGCAACCGGGGCGTACGCGGTGCCCGCCCACCCCTCACCAGGAGTGGTCGACCCTCAAACCATGCATACCTAAGGGGTAAGACAAAGTGGCAGCGGAGATCGTCAATCCTCGCAGCGACAGCAAACCGGATCAGGACGGCGGGGCCGAGCCCCTCGATTCCTTCGATCCGGCGTTCGCGCTGCACCGTGGCGGCAAGATGGCCGTGCAGGCCACCGTGCCGGTCCGCGACAAGGACGACCTTTCCCTCGCGTACACGCCCGGCGTCGCGCGCGTGTGCACCGCGATCGCGGAGCAGCCGGAGCTGGTCAACGACTACACATGGAAGTCCAACGTGGTCGCCGTCGTCACCGACGGTACGGCCGTGCTCGGGCTCGGGGACATCGGTCCCCAGGCCTCCCTCCCGGTGATGGAGGGCAAGGCGATCCTGTTCAAGCAGTTCGGCGGTGTCGACGCGGTCCCGATCGCGCTCGACTGCACGGACGTGGACGACATCGTCGAGACCGTCGTCCGGCTCGCGCCGTCCTTCGGCGGCGTGAACCTGGAGGACATCTCGGCGCCCCGGTGCTTCGAGATCGAGCGCCGGCTCCAGGAGCGCCTCGACATCCCGGTCTTCCACGACGACCAGCACGGTACGGCCGTCGTGACGCTCGCGGCACTGCGGAATGCGGCGCGGCTGAGCGGGCGCGAGATCGGGCAGCTGCGGGCCGTCATCTCGGGCGCCGGCGCGGCCGGTGTCGCCATCGCCAAGATGCTGGTCGAGGCCGGCATCGGGGACGTGGCGCTGACGGACCGCAAGGGCGTCATCTCCACCGACCGGGAGGACCTCACCCCGGTCAAGCGGGAGGTGGCCGGCTTCACCAACAAGGCGGGCATCACCGGCTCGCTGGAGAACGCCCTCGCGGGCGCCGACGTCTTCATCGGCGTCTCCGGCGGTACGGTGCCGGAGGAGGCCGTGGCCTCCATGGCGGAGGGCGCCTTCGTGTTCGCGATGGCCAACCCGAACCCGGAGGTGCACCCGGACGTCGCGCACAAGTACGCGGCGGTCGTCGCCACCGGGCGGTCGGACTTCCCGAACCAGATCAACAACGTGCTGGCGTTCCCGGGCATCTTCGCGGGCGCGCTGCAGGTGCGCGCCACGCGGATCACCGAGGGCATGAAGATCGCCGCGGCCGAGGCGCTGGCCGCGGTGGTCGGCGATGACCTCGCCGCCGACTATGTGATTCCTTCGCCGTTCGACGAGCGGGTCGCTCCCGCGGTGACGGCGGCGGTCGCGGCTGCTGCCCGGGCCGAGGGCGTTGCTCGTCGCTGACGTTGCGCGGAAATGGTCCCGTCCGTTCGGACGGGGCCATTTTCTTTCCCGCCCGCCCGACTCGGGTGTTGTCGTCACCGCCCCGCCCGGGGGCACCCTCGTAAAGGTGCCCGGGCGTGGTGCTGTTGGCGGGGCGACCTTGGCCCTTGTGGCGGGTTGCGCCGCATGGGTGCCGCTGCGCAAGAGGGCATGTGTCACAGGGCTGCCTGGTTCCGTCGGCCGACCGGCGGACCTATCGTCGGGCCCATGTTCGCTGCCTACGCCGCCCGAATCGACCGCGACCAGCCGCTCAACGGCCTGGAGTTGGGGGAGCGTCCGGCTCCCGAGGCCCGGCCCGGCTGGAGCACCATCAATGTGCGGGCCGCCTCCCTCAACCACCACGACCTCTGGTCCCTGCGCGGCGTCGGCCTCCCGGAGGGCCGGCTGCCGATGATCCTCGGCTGCGACGCCGCCGGTGTCGACGCGGACGGCAACGAGGTCGTCCTGCACTCCGTCATCGGCCAGACCGGCCACGGCGTCGGCCCCGACGAGCCGCGCTCCATCCTCACCGAGCGCTACCAGGGCACCTTCGCCGAGCAGGTCGCCGTGCCGACCTGGAACGTGCTGCCCAAGCCCAAGGAGCTGTCCTTCGCCGAGGCCGCCTGCCTGCCGACCGCGTGGCTGACGGCGTACCGGATGCTGTTCACCAACGCCGGGGTACGACCCGGTGACTCGGTCCTCGTGCAGGGCGCGGGCGGCGGTGTCGCCACGGCCGCGATCGTGCTCGGCAAGGCGGCCGGCCTGCGGGTCTTCGCCACCAGCCGGGACGAGGCGAAGCGGAAGCGGGCGCTGGAGCTCGGGGCCGTGGAGGCCGTGGAACCGGGGGCGCGGCTGCCGCAGCGGGTGGACGCCGTCATCGAGACCGTGGGCGCGGCCACGTGGTCCCACTCGGTGAAGTCCCTGCGGCCGGGCGGGACGATCGTGATCTCCGGGGCGACGAGCGGGGACCGGCCCTCGCACGCCGAGCTGACCCGGATCTTCTTCCTGGAGCTGAAGGTCGTCGGCTCGACCATGGGCACCAAGGAGGAGCTGGAGGACCTGCTCTCCTTCTGCGCCGCGGCCGGCGTACGGCCCGTCATCGACGAGGAGCTGCCGCTCGACCGCGCCCGCGAGGGCTTCGAGCGGCTCGCCTCCGGGGAGCAGTTCGGGAAGATCGTGCTCACCAACCCCTGAGATCCACTGGGTGGTTGGTGAGGTCTGGGCGGGTCCGGTGTTCCCGGCCCGCCCTTTTCCATGCCTGCGTGGATACCTGCATGCGTCAACTTTGGTTGACATGGCGCACGTGTCAACCTAGGTTGACAGCATGACCGATGCAACCGATCTCGCCGAGCGCGCCGGCGACCGTGATCCGAGGGTCGGACTGCGGGCCGTGGCCGCGCTGCGCCGGCTGCTGGAGCAGCTGGAGGCGGTGCAGGTGCGCAGCGCGCGCAATCAGGGCTGGTCGTGGCAGGAGATCGCCGCGGAACTGGGTGTCAGCAGGCAGGCCGTGCACAAGAAGTACGGGAGGCAGTGATGTTCGAACGCTTCACCAAGGACGCCCGCGAGGTCGTGCAGAGCGCGGCAGGCCACTGCGAACGGGCGGGGGAGCGGACCGTCGGTGCCGAGCATCTGCTGCTCGCCCTTCTCGACCGGGAGAGCGGCCGCGCCTCGTCCGCGCTGACCGCGCTCGGCCTCACGGAGCGCACGGCGTCCGTACGGCAGGCCCTGGACGAGGCCCGGCGGCGGGCCGGGCTGTCCCGGGCCGAGGCGGACGCGCTCGCGGGGCTCGGCATCGACGTGTCGGAGATCGTCTCCCGGGTCGAGGAGGTGCACGGCGTCGGCGCGATGTCCGTCGACCCGGCGGACTCGGGCCGGCGGTCGGGCCGGCGGCCCTTCGGCAAGAGCGCGAAGGACGTCCTGGTGGCCGCGCTGCGCAGCGCCGTCGACCGCAGCGAGCTCCCCCACGCTCGAATCCGCTCGCGCGGGGGGACCACCGTCATCGGGGACGAACACATCCTGCTGGCCCTCACCGTCCGCCCCGGCGTGGCGGGGGAGGTGCTGGCGGATCACGGGGTGACGTACGAGTCGGTGCAGCGGGTTCTGTGACGGCCGGCGGCGACGTCGCCGTACGCGACGGCCTCCATCCGGACCTCGGCCCCTCACCCGCCCCGGCCGGAACTGCGGGCTGGAGGGCGGGATCGTAGGCCGGGGGTGGTGCGGGTCGGGGTGTCCCGGTGCCGGGACGGGGTCAGGGCTTCGGCTGGTGCAGCAGGGCTGCGATGCGGGCCGCTGCCGTGGAGAGGTGGTGCCGGGTCTCGCGGAGTTGGGCGGGGGTCACTCCGTGGTCGCGGGCCGCGTCACGGATGTCGTCGCGGAAGCGGTCCAGGAGGCGGTCCAGGGCGCGGGCCGGGTCGCCCGTGAAGTCCTCGTGGGACCAGGAGGGTTCGTACGCGGCGGGGAAGTCCTCGGTGGGCGGGACGTGGTGCGGTTCCTCGGGGGCGGCGGGCCGCTCCTGCGGGGGGCGGGTGAAGCCCCAGTCCTGGCCCAGGCCCTTGCCCACGTCCTTGCCGAAGTTCACGCCGAAATCGCCGAACTCCTTGGCCAGTTCGGTCAGACCCTCGCGGACGCCGGTCGGCCAGTCGCCGCGGGCGAAGTGGTCCTGGACGCGGTCCTGGACATGGCGGGCGATGCGCTGCATCTCCTCCTGCGCCTGGGCCCGCGCCCGAGCCTGCGCCTCCTGGGCCTGGTGGCGGGCCCGCTGGGCCTCCTCGCGGGCGCGGCGGCTCTCGTCCTTGGCGCGGCGGGCCTGCTCCTTCCACTCCTGCTTGACCCGGCGCATCTCCTCCTTGGCGACCCGCCAGGACTCCTTGTCGTCGCCCAGGTCGCCGTACTCCCCGGCCGTCGCCCGTGTGCCCCGGCGGGCCTCCGTGGCGGCCGCGCGCATCTCGCGGCGCAGGTCGCCGGCCGCGCCGCGCACATCGGCCCGGATCTCCGCGGCCAGTTCCGCGACCGACTCGCGGATCTCCAGCTCCAGGTCGGCCAGCTCGCCGCTGCGGTCCGCCAGTTCGGCGCGGCCCGCGTCCGTGATGGAGTACACCTTGCGGCCGCCCTCCGTGGTGTGCCGGACCAGACCCTCGGCCTCCAGCTTGGCCAGCCGGGGGTAGACCGTGCCCGCCGAGGGGGCGTACAGCCCCTGGAAGCGCTCCTCCAGGAGCCGGATCACCTCGTAGCCGTGGCGCGGGGCCTCGTCGAGCAGCTTGAGCAGGTACAGGCGGAGGCGCCCGTGGGCGAAGACGGGGGGCATGTCAGAGCACCTTCTTGTCGGTCGTGCCGTCGGCCGGGGCGTCGGGGGCGTGGGGGGCGCCCGCGCCCTGGTCGGAGACGGAATTGTCTCCCGGGGCGGCCGGGGTGTCTGCGGTGGGGGCGGTGCCCGGGGTCCGTGGCGGCTCCGGCTCCCAGGGGGTGTCCTCCTCGTCCTCGCGCGGCGGGCGGCGCAGCAGGGCGATCGAGCCGGAGACCGTGGTGGCCCGGAGTCTGCCGGTGCCCGCGCCGAGCCGGCCGGTGATCTTGTGGGCGCCCCACTGGCCGTGCACCCGCAGTCCGTCGAAGGCGTTGGAGATCGTGCCGCTCGCCGTGTTCGCCTCCACCTCGGCGTCCGCCGGGTGCGGCAGGCGGATGGCGATCTCGCCGGAGACGCTGGTGAGACTGACCTCCGTGGGGCCGTCCGGGTCCAGGTCGACGATCATGGATCCGCTGACGGAGTCGGCGCGGACGGAGGGGCCGGAGCCCTCGACGACCGTCAGGTCTCCCGAGACCGAGTGGAACCGGAGGTCGCCGGTGACCGCCTGAGCCTCCAGGTTTCCCGACACGGTGTCCGCGCGGACCGGGCCGGAGACGCCGACCAGGGTCGTGTCGCCGGTCACTCCCTTGACCAGCGCGGTGCCGCGGATGCCGGAGACGACCGCGCCGGCGTCGACCACGCCCACCTCCACGCGTGTGCCGGCGGGGACGGCGAGGGAGACGACCGCGCTGCGCCGCCGGCCCTTGCGGTCGAGCCACTTGAGGAAGCCCTTCCAGGGCAGGTCCTCGTAGGCCACCGTCAGGGTGCCGCCCTGCTCGGTGACCACCAGGGGCGGGCCCTCGATCTCCGAGACTTCGAGGCGGGCGGAACCTTCTTCGACGCCCACCACGTTCACCGTTCCACTGACGATGCGGACCTTGAGGTCGCTCACACCGGCGCCGAAGGTCAGCTTCTGGGGCTCGGTGACGGACCACACGGGCATGGGGACTCCTCGGCCGGGACACGGTCTCGACGCGCCATATCGCGTCTCCTGTGAAACACGATATATCGTGCCTGCCCGAAGTCAAGACACTCTTTCGGGGCATCGGGACGGTCACCGTCGCCCGTTGCATAGGCTTGTCCGTGAAGGCACTCGGCCTCCATCCGGCCTTGACGCAGACGCAGGAGACACACCCCATGTACTTCACCGACCGTGGAATCGAGGAGTTGGAGAAACGGCGTGGCGAGGAAGAAGTCACCTTCGAGTGGCTCGCCGAGCAGCTGCGGACGTTCGTCGACCTGAATCCCGACTTCGAGGTGCCCGTCGAGCGGCTGGCCACCTGGCTCGCGCGGCTCGACGACGAGGACGACGAGTAGGGCGAGTGGACGAGTAGGACGGGTGGACGAGTAGGGCGGGTGACGAGCGGGACGTGCAGGACTAGTCGGTCTATTGCCCTTCGCCCCCTCCCCCTCCCCTTCCCCTGGAGTTAGCCTTCTCCTCCCAACGGGGAACGGGGGGCGTTCATGGCCGGCGGAGTGGAGCGGATACGGCTGGACGACGGGACCGTCGTCTGGGCCAGAGTCGGAGACGGTGACGGGGACGGGTATCAGGACACCTCGCTCGGGGACCGCGTCATCGACATGGCGGGGGGACTGGCCGGCACAGTCGGCGGGGTCGTGCGCTCCCTGCGCGCCGGTCTCCAGACCCCAGGCCCTGTGGAGGTCTCCGTCAGCTTCGGAATCGAACTGACGGCGCAGTCCGGTAAGATCGTGAGTGCCATCGCCGAGGGTGGCGGCAAGTCGTCCCTCACCGTGTCCCTGACCTGGACCGAACCGGCCGCCGTACCGGCGCGCGCGGCCGACGGCGCGGATCCCGCGGCGCCCGCCGCCGGAACCGTACCGCCGCAGCCGGCGGCCCCCGGCGCCGTATGAGCACCTTCGCCGCGATGGTGCGCCCCTCCCTCGCACGCATCGGCGCACCGGGTGACGGGTATGCAACGGACCGTGACCCGTACTGGGGGTCGGGGTTCTTCATCGCCCCCGGCTGGCTGCTGACGTGCGCGCATGTCGTGGGGAGAGGGGGAGCCGCGGTGTGCCGAGGGGAGAGCGCGATGAGCGTGACCTGGCAGGAGCGCTCCGCCGCCGACGGCTGGGCGGACCGCACCGGCACCGGCACGGCCGTACTCGTCGCCCCCCGCCCCGACGCCGGCGAGGCCTCGCGGGACCGCTGGCCGTTCCCCGACCTCGCGCTCGTCCGGGTCACCGGCGCCGACGATGTGCGCTGTCTGTGGCTCGGCGACCGGGAAGCGGGCCCGCGCACCCCCGTCGGGCTCTACGGCTGGTCCGTGCAGACCGGCGAGCTGGGCATCCGGCACGGCGACGGCGAACTCGCCGGCTCCGACGCCCAGGCCCTGCTGCTCGCCGGGAGCCTGCCGGTCGGCGGACTGTCCGGCGGCCCGGTGCTCGATCTGCGGCACGGCTCCGTCATCGGCGTGATCAAGGGGCGGCGGCCGGAGGAGGGTGTCGCCGTCCCCGTCACCGCGCTGTACGAGCTGCTGGACTCGCCGCACGGGGGCCGGATCGTGCGCGAGGTGCTCCGTGCGCACGACCTCCACCATCTGCGCCGGCTGGACGAATCCACCGGCGCCGCCGCCCCGGCCTCCTTCACCCCGGCCGCCTCCGCCTACCCCGACTGGGCCTCCTTCCAGGCCGAACTGCCCGGCCACGCACCCGAGTTCACCGGCATCACCGCCGAACTGCGCACCCGGCTGCACGGCCACCTCGCGCAACTGCCCCCGCCGACGGGCGCGGGCGACGTCGTCCATCTCGTGGAGGATGTGAAGGAGCAGGTGCGCGGCGAGCGGCTGCGGTCGCTGGTGCTGCGCAACGTGCGGACCTGGCGCGAGGGCGCCGGACTGCTCTACGGGCTGCGCACGCTGGAGCCGGGCGGCGGCGGGACGCTGGTCGATCTGGACGCCGTCCTGCTGTACGCGGCGAAGGTGACCCGCAAGATCGCGTCGGAGCGGGCCGGGGAGGCGGAGCCGGGCCGGCTGGGCGCGGTCGCCGACTGGATCGCCGGGCAGGCCGCCGGCCACCCCAACTGGGCGGTCGGCGAGGCCATCCGAGCCCTCCTGGAGGGCGACGCGGGCGGGCAGGCCGGGTCTCCACCCATGACGCCCACGACACCCGTGACGCCCACGAGGCCCGCGATGCTCCCGACACCCCCGATGCCCACGACGTCCGGGGCGTCCCTGCTCACGACCGTCCCCGCCCCCGCCCCTGTCGTCCCCGCCCCGCTCCCCGCCCCCGCCACCTCCCGTACCGACGTCCTCGTCAAGGTCGGCGCCGCCATGTACGACGGCCGCTATCCGTGGAGCGTGCAGCTGATCTACGACGGCCAGGACGTCACCCCCGTCGCCGCCGACGACCGGGGCGTACGCGCCGAGGAGCTGGTGCGGGCGCTGCGGGACCCGCTGACGCGGGCGCTGAGCCAGGGCGACCACGGGGAGCACCTGGCCGCGATCGAGGTGTTCCTGCCGCGCAAGCTGTTCGATCTGCCTGTGGACGAATGGCAGTTGCTGCCCGAGCAGCCCGGCGGCACGGAACGCCGAGCGGACCACGCGGACTGCCCGGACCGCGCCGACCACGCCGCCCACGAGACCTACGCGGACTACGACGACGATGACGACGACTTCGTGGACGAGCGGGCCATCCCTCTCGGCATGCGGCGGACCGTCGTCGTCCGGGACGTGCGGCGCAACGCGTTACCGCCCTCTCCGGAGTGGCGCCGGCGCTGGAACGGCGTGCAGGGCGGGCCGCTCGCGGCCGGGACGCTGCACGGGCGGCCACCGGGTGCGGGGCATCACGGCGGGGTGCGTCCCGGTACCCGCCTCCCGTTCTACCGCGCCCTGACCGCGCTGGGCGACGCGTGCGTGCCGGTGTACTGCGGGCCCGTCGGCAGTGGAGAGGGGCTGGCCGCGATGAAGGACGCGCTGATGGCCGGGCACCCGGTGGTGCTGTGGCGCCGGGACCGGCACGACCCCGAGGACTGCGGGGTCTTCCACCGGCAGGCCGCCGAACTGCTGGCGGCCGCCCGGCAGGCGGGCGGTCTGCACGGTCCCCTGCGCGACCTGCGCATCCGGCTCGCCGACCCCGAGAGCGCCCGCGCGGACGGACTGCGGGGCAAGATCGCCGTACTGTTCGACCCGCCGGACCGGCCGCCGTACGGCGCGGAGGCGATGCGCCCGCCGCCGTTCGCCGCCCCGGGCGGGTGACCCGTGGCCCGGCCCCCCGGACTTCGGGCCGTGGTCCGGACCCCGGATCGCGGCCTGGTCCGGCCTTCGGGTTCCGGTTCCCGGTCCGGCCCTAGTCTTCGGTCCCCGGTCCGACCCACGGACTGCGCCCCCCAACCCCTCACCCCCCTCAACCCCCTTGATCCACAAGCGCGTTCGTCCGGCCGGAAGTGAGCGTCCGGGCGCGCTGAAGCTCGGCAGGGACGGCTCACGGGCGGTAGCCTCTAGGCCGGACGGCCACGACCCGCTGCATGATCACCAGAGCTGGGAGGAGCCCAAGGTGAACGACTGGCGGATCTACCGCGGAGTGGGTCAGCCGCACGACGGCGTACGGCGGTTGCCGGCGCCGCCGCCCTGGCGTGACTTCGCGGCGTCCCGGGAGAACGGCCGCGACGGGGAGGCCGGTCCGGAGGATCCCAGCAGTGCCCGGCGGCTCGGTGTGCGCCGCCGGATGGTCGAGAGCTACGCGCCCCGGCCCGCCGAGGTCGACGCCGTCAACGCGGCCCTCTATCTGCGCCGGCCCCTGCTGGTGACCGGCAACCCGGGCACCGGCAAGTCGACCCTGGCGTACGCGATCGCGCACGAACTGGGCCTCGGCAAGGTGCTGCGCTGGCCGATCGTCAGCCGGACCACCCTCCAGGACGGGCTGTACCGGTACGACGCGATAGGGCGGCTCCAGGACGTCCAGCTGGAGCGTGCCCGGGGCGGCGAGGAGCCGGCCGCGGGGGCTTCCGGCATCGGGTCGTACATCCGGCTCGGGCCGCTCGGCACCGCGCTGCTGCCCGCCGGTGAGCCGCGTGTGCTGCTGATCGACGAACTCGACAAGAGCGATCTCGACCTGCCCAACGACCTGCTGAACACGCTGGAGGAGGGCGAGTTCGCGATTCCCGAGCTGGAGCGGCTGGCCGACCGCGAGCCCGTCGTGGAGGTGCTCACGCACGACGGCGACCGGGTGGCCGTGCACGGCGGGCGCGTGGGCTGCACCGCCTTCCCGGTGATCGTCCTGACGTCCAACGGCGAACGCGACTTCCCCGCCCCGCTGCTGCGCCGCTGCATCCAGCTGGAACTGGAGGCCCCCGGCGAGGAGCAGCTGACCGCGATGGTCGAGGCGCATCTGGGGCCGGAGGGCGTCGCGGCCGGTACGGAGCTGATCCGCAGGTTCCTGGAGCGCGAGCCCGGCGAGGTGCTCGCCGCCGACCAGCTGCTCAACGCCCTCTTCCTCACCCGGCACGACCCGCGTGCACAGAGCCTGACCCGGGAGCGCATCGCCGAGATGCTCATGCAGCCGCTCGACCGTACGAGGTGATGGGCGCATGCCCGGCATGGGTCTGGACGAGCTGATCGGCAAGCTGCGCCAGGGCGGGCTCGACGTCACCGCGGAGGACGTGGCGGACGCGCTCTGGCTGGCCGGGCGGCTCGGCGCGGGCCCGGCGCGCGACGCCCCCGGGCCGTCGTCCGCCGGACCGCCCCCGCGCCGTCCCGAGGCCGGCCCGCCGCGGCCGGACACCGCCGTCGCCCCGCCGGACCCGACGACCGGCCCGGAGCGCGCCCCCGTGCCGCCTCGCCGGGAGTCCGGCACCGCCCCCGTCCACCTGCACACGCGCACCACCGCGAGCCCTGATCTCAGCCCCGGCCGCCCGGCCGCCGAGGGCAGTCCCGCCGGGTTCCCCGTCCGCGCCCCCGCCGCCGGTGCCCTGCCCGGACTGCTCGGCCTGGAGAAGGCGCTGCGCGCCCTCGGCCGGTACCGGCCCGGCTCCGTCCACGGCCGGGACGAGCGGCTCGACGGGACCGACGGGTCCGACCGGATCGACGAGGAGGCCACCGCCGACCGTGCCGCCGCCAGCGGCATCCTGCTCCCCGTCCTCCGGCCCGGCCGCCGCCGGCGCTGTGACGTGCAGCTCCTGATGGACACCGGGCCCGCCATGGCCGTCTGGGGACAGATGGTCGAGGAACTGCGCCAGGCCTGCCAGCAGTCCGGCGCGTTCGCCTCCGTCCGCGTGCACCAGCTGTACGAAGGGGACGCGGGCGCTCTGCTCGTGGGGACGACCGCCGGTCCCGGCCGGCACACCCGGCTGCGCCCGGCCGACGAGCTGCACGACCCCACCGGCCGCTGTGTCACCTTCGTCATCAGCGACTGCGTGGGCCCGCTGTGGCAGAACGGCAGCGCCCAGCGGCTGCTGCACAGCTGGCCGCGCACCGCCCCGCTGGCCGTCGTCCAGCCGCTGCCGCCCCGCCTGTGGGGCCGTACGGCGCTGCCCGCCGAACCGGGCGTGCTGGTGCGGGGCGCGGAGGTCGGCGGCCGCCTGGTCTTCCTGCCCGACGACGAGCCCTGGGACGAACCGGCGCCGGACGCCCGGCCGGTGCCGGTCCTGCAGCCCACCCCGGACGCCTTCGGGGCGTTCGCCCGGCTGCTCGCGGGCACCGGCCCGACCAGCGAACGCGCCTGGGCCGCGCTGACCGCGCCGGGTACGGCCACCCGGGCGGCACCGGCCGCCGCCCCGCCCGGCGACGACGAGCTGCTGCGCGCCTTCCGTGCCGGAGCCTCGCCCGGTGCGCTGCGCCTGGCCGTCTATCTCGCCGCGGCCCCGCTCACCCTGCCCGTGATGCAGCTGGTGCAGCGGGCGATGCTGCCCGACACCGGGCCCATGGAGCTGGCCGAGGTGCTGCTCGGCGGGCTGCTACGGCAACTGCCCGGCACCGGCGACCAGCCCTGCTTCGTCTACCCGGGCCGGGTGCAGGACCTGCTGCTCGCCTCCCTCGACCAGGACGCCGCCGGACTCGTCCTCAAGCACTGCTCGGCGTATGTGGAACGGCACTTCGGCCGCGGCACCCGGAACTTCGCCGCGCTCGCCTCGGCCCGGCTCACCGACCGCGACCCGGACGGCGGCGCGGGGCCGCTGCCCGAGGACACCGCGGCCGAGGACGCGGGCGGCGGCGTCGAGGCCGAGCTGTTCGCCCGGATCCCCGCCCGGGTGCTGCGCTTCTACCAGCCCGAGCGCCCGGCGGTCGACCCGCTCACCGAGGGCGGCCGGCTGTTCGAGGAGTGGCGGCGGCGCGGCGACCCGGAGGTGCTGCGGCATGCCCGGGACCTCGCGCGTACGGCGGTGACCGGCGCGGACGACACCGAGGAGACCGTCGTACGGGCGCGGCTGCTGCTCGGCCGGGTGCTGCGCGCCGAGGCGGGTACGGCGGGGGTGCGCGCGGCGGGCCGCCGGGAGGAGCTGCTGCGCGAGGCCGTGACCCAGGTCGCCGCCGCGCACGCCTCGGCCCCCGCCGACAGCCCCGAGCGCGCCGAGTCGGCCCTCGAAATTGCCTTCTGCAGCTGGGAGTTGTGGCAGCAGACGGCGGAGGCCGAGCTGCTGAGGGCCGCGCTGGAGGTGCTCGATCCGGACAGCGCGCCCTGGCCGGGCCTGGCACAGAGGGCGCGCATGTGGGCGCGTTCGCTG
Source organism: Streptomyces camelliae (assembly GCF_027625935.1). NCBI lineage: Bacteria > Bacillati > Actinomycetota > Actinomycetes > Kitasatosporales > Streptomycetaceae > Streptomyces > Streptomyces camelliae. The sequence goes on along the minus strand of NZ_CP115300.1, from coordinate 3,168,891 downwards.
CCGGGCGGGGGTGGCGGGGACCTGGTGGACGCTCCGGGCGACCTGATGCGGAGAGCCCAGGCTCTGCAGGACGTTCAGCCCGACCAAGCAGACCAAGCAGGCCAAGCCGACCAAGCCGACCAAGTCGGGCAGGCCGGGCAGGATGCTCAAGACGACGGGGAGGACCCCGGCGCCGCGCACTCCCCCTCCGGGGAGTCGGCCGGTGCGGATGCGGAAGCCGTGCCCTGGGCTGCTCGCGTGCACCGCGCCCGGCTCCTCCTGCGCGGCCGGATCCTGCTGGAGCTGCGGCATGCCGGTGCCGCCGTGCCCGAACTCAGGGAAGGCTGCGCCCTGTTGGACCTCGAAGACGCCGCTGCCGGGGTACGGGCGCCCGCCGTGCTGGATCTGGCGCGGGCGCTGCGGGCCGCCGGTGCCGAGGACGCCGAGACGCGCGCGGCGCTGGAGCGGGCCGAGCGGGCCGCCGGGGACGAGCCGGGCCTGCTGCTGCCCTGCCTGGCCGCGCTGGCCGCCTTCCAGGACGAGACCGGGCACGGCCGTGAAGCCGACGCCGCCTACGAGCGGGCGGTGCTGCTCGCCCCCGCGGACAGCGCCCTGCGCTGCCGGCTGCTGACCGGCTGGGGCGAGTCGCTGCTGCGACGGGCCTCGGCGCAGGGCGGCGCGCAGATCGTGGACCGGGCCGAGTACGTGCTACGCGAGGCGCTGAAGGTGCTGCCGGCCCGCTCCGCCCAGCGCGGCCGGCTGCAGGGCCTGGTCGGCAGCGCGCTCGCCCAGCGGTTCCGCCATCTCGGCTTTCTGCCCGACCTGTTCGAGAGCCGTCATCTGCTCGGCCAGGCGCTGCGGGCCGCCGCCGACGCGGCCGTCCGCGCGGAGGTGTGGCTCCAGCTCGGGCGGGTGCGGCTGGAGGGCTGGTATCACGCGGGCGCGCCGGGGCTGATGGAGGCGTTGCAGGCGTACGAGAGCGCCGAGCGGGAGGCGCGGGCCGCGCACGGCGAGGACCCCGGCTCGGTGACGGCCGCGCGGGCCTGGCACGGCAGCGCCGCGGTGCTGGCCCTGCTGGGGCGGCCGGGCGCGGCACGGGGCGCCTACCGGGCGGCCCGCGAGCAGTGGCAGCGGCTGTCGGGGGCGTTGCGGGAGGTGGACTGGGCGGACGTCGAGGAGACCAGGCGGGCGGAGGCGGTCCTGGCCTCGGAGGGGGTTCGGCGGGATGACGTACGGGGGCTGCCGGAGACGGAGTGGGGCCGGCTCGCGCCCCCTTGGTACCCATGGACCGAAGAGTGGGCCAACTGGTCCGATCGTGACCGGAGTTGATCGACTCGGTGTTTCTGACTCCCTCGCGTCGGGAAGAACTGGGCAGCCGCTGTGGCCGTACGGGGCGGGTGCCGGCAGGGAGGAGCCGAGGGTGGCGGAGCAGAGGAAAGGAGCGGCCGGTCCCGGTGAGGACCGCGGACTGACCGCGCTCCTGTCCGGCCTCACCGATGTCGACCTGCGGACATTGCGCGCCATGGACGATCCGGGCCTCATGGCGGTGGTGGGTGACGTCCTGTACCGGGCCCGGGAGTTCGGCGAGGTCTGGTATGCCGGCGAGGATCCCCGGCCACCCGCAGACCTCGCACCGCTGCCCGACGAGGGTACGTTTCCGGCCGTGCTCGGTGCGCTCGCCCCGGGTGAGGACACCCGGGGATGACCCTGGCAACCCGCTTCTCCCGCATCGTCGGAGAGCTCGCCAGGACACGCCCCGCATCCCTCAGCGCCGAGGCACTGCGTGCCGCACTCCACGCGCGTCGCATGGTGCTCCTCAAGGCCGTGCTGATCCGGCTGGAACGCGAGCGCGCCGCCCTCCGGCCCGCCGGGCACCGGCGCTTCGAGGCCGACTGGGCGTTGCTGGAGCGAGCGGAACGCACCGAACCGGCGGCGGTGCGTGCCCTGCTGGACTACCCGATGACCGGCGCCTGGCTCACCGAGACGCTGGCCGCCGACGAGGGACCGGCACTGGAAGGGCGGCTGGGTTATCTGAGCGGGCTCGCCGTGGCCGCCGCCGTACGTGCGGGCTGCCCGGTGGAGGGAGAACTCGCGGTGCCCTCGGGGCGGCTCGTGCTGCCGTCCCTCGGTGAACTGAGCTGTCCGTCCGGCCGGGTCCGGCTGGGCGGGTATCCCGGCTCGGCCCGGATCACCGACTCCGCCGGCCTGGCCGACGTACTCCTCACCCGCCTGCTGCCCGATTCCCGGCACCCGGTCGGTGGCGGCCCCGGCTGGTCGGGGCTGCGCGAGCTGCCCGGCAGCACGGTCGTCCTCGACGACGTCGACCCCTACCGGGTGCCGGCGCAGGGCGTCGGCCCCGAGGCCCTGCCCGCCGTCAGGCGCCCGCACTCCGCTTCCCGCCGGTGGGCCGAGCAGTGGCGCGCGGCTCAGGCGCTGCTGTCGGCGACCGACCCCGAGCGCGCCGCGGAGACCAGGACGCTGCTGCGCGCCGTGGTGCCGCTCGCGCCGTCGGCCCACCCGAGCGGCTCTTCGATGAGCGCCACCCTGCGGGCCGCGCCCGGAGCGATGCTGAGCCAGCTTCCGCCGGAACCGGGCCGACTGGCCGAAGCGCTCGTGCACGAGGTGCACCACTCGAAACTGGCCGCCCTGCACGAACTCGTCCCGCTGTACCGCTCGGGCGGGGCCCGGTACCGGGTGGGCTGGCGCCCCGATCCGCGTCCCGTGTCAGGCGTCCTCCAGGGCGTCTACGCGCATCTCGCCCTCACCGACCTGTGGCGCAGGGCGAGGGGCGGGCCCCCGGGGACCGACGGCTTCCGGGACCGTGCCGAGCGTCAGTTCGAGACCTATTGGGATGCGGTCGGCGAAGCCTTGTCCATCCTCCGCGAATCCGATGAACTGACCTTTGTGGGACGGGAGTTCGTTCAGGAGATGGAATGCCACCACGCGAGTCTCGGCGTGGCGGCCCGAAGTCTGTGGTGACAGCCTGTGCGTATGGTATTGCGCTACGTTATGCAGGCGCTCGTCCGGGAGTCGGGCGCGGGAACAGGGAGCGGCGATGGCGGAACAGCGGCGGTCGGACAGGGGCGGCGCGGCCCAGCACGTCCTGGTGGTCTTCCCGGGCTACCACCGTTCGTGGGCGGCGTGGATCGCACAGATGCTGGAACGCCACGGCTACCGGGCCACCCAGCAACGCTGGGACCCACCCCGCGAGGTCCCGCTGGAGGACTCGCTCGGCGACCTGCTGCTCTCCACCGGCCAGGTGCTGCTGGTGCTCAACGACTGGTTCTTCGAACTCGGCCCGCGCCCGGCAGGTGAGTGGAACGACGTCCTGCGCGGCTTCGTCGCCCACCACGCCGACCGCTTCGCCGCCGTCAACCTCACCAACCGCCCGCTGCTGCCCGCCACCGCCGTCCTCGAACCGGCCAGCCTCTGGGCCCTGAGCGAGGACGCCGCCGAGGAGCGCCTGCTGAGCCGGCTCGGCCTGGACCGCGCACCCCGTCCACGCACCCTGCCCAACCCGGTCCGCTACCCGGACATGCGGTGCGACATCTGGGGCGAGGTGCCCCGCCGCAACCCGCGCTTCACCGGCCGTGACGACCTGCTCACCGACATCCACCAGCGTCTTTCCGACGCCGAGCGCGGCGCTTCCGCCTGCACTCTGCTGGGCATGTCGGGCATCGGCAAGACCCAGCTCGCCGCCGAGTACGCGCACCGCTTCAGCACCGACTACGACCTGGTGTGGTGGGTCAACTCCGACGACCGCAACATCCAGCGCGACCGCTTCGGAGAACTGGCCGTCGAACTCGGCCTGTCCATCGGCAACGAGCCCGGTGAGCGCATCCGCGCCGTAAGGGAGGCGCTGCGCCGGGGCGAGCCGTACACCAACTGGCTGGTGATCTTCGACGGCTGGGACGACTCCGAGGGGATCAACACGCTCCTCCCGCAGGGCCCCGGCCACGTCCTGGTCACCTCGCGCAACCGGGCCTGGACCGAGCACACCGACGTCCTGGAGGTGCCGGCCTTCCTGCGCGCCGAGTCCACCGGCTATCTCATGCGCCGCGCCCCGCACATCACGGAGGCCGAGGCGGACGAGGTCGCCGCCGAGTTCGGTGATGTACCGCTGCCGCTCGTGCAGGCCGCCTCCTGGCTCGGCGAGTCCGGCATGGAGGTGCCCGAGTATCTGCGGATGGTGCGCGAGCGCAGACTGTCCACCGTCGACGAGCCCGCCACCGGCGAGGGCTTCCCGCAGTCCTCCATGACCTCCTGGTCGATACTGCTCAACCGGTTGCGCCGTTCCCAGCCCCAGGCCATCGACGTCCTCGGCCTGTGCACGTCCTTCGCCCCCGGACGCATTCCGCTCGGCCTGATCCGCGCCTACCCGCAGACGGACCTCCCCGAGGAACTGCGCTGGATGGCCACCGACCTGCCCGCCTGGACCCGGGCCCTCGACACCCTCGTCAACTACTCGGTGCTCACCCGCGAGACGCGCGGCCCCCTCGGCGCCGAGATGGGCCCGCACCAGGAGTCCGTGCACATGCACCGGCTCGTCCACGACATCGTCTCCAAGCTGACTGGCGAGGAGAACCGGGCCGTCCACCGCCGGGCCGTGCGCACCCTGCTCGCCGAGGCCGACCCCGGCAACCCCGTGGACAGCAGGAACTGGCCCCGGTACGCCGAACTACTGCCCCACCTGGAACCCTCCGGCGCGCTGAGCAGCGGCCAGCCCCGCGTCCAAGCCACCGTCCTGAACTGCCTGCAGTACTGCCTGCGCAGCGGCGAGTACAACAGCGGTCTCGAACTGGCCCAGAAGATCCGCGCCAGCTGGTCGCAGATGATGGAGCCACTGGACCGGCCCCTGCTCGAACTGACCGCCCACGAGAGCTACATCATGCGCACCAGCGGCCGCTTCCGCGAGGCGCACGAACTGGACCGCCGGCTCCTGGAGCGCCTCCAGGCCGCCTCCCAGCGCAATGAGATGGCAGAGCTGAGCATGCAGTCCGCCGTCGCGGGTGACCTGCGCTTCCTAGGGCGGTACGAGGAGGCGTACGCCCTGCAGCAGAAGGTTCTGGAGGGCAGCGAACGACTGCTCGGACCCGACGAGGTCACCACGCTGGTCGACCGGCACAACCTGGCTGTCGGGCTACGGCTGCTGGGCAGGTACGCCGCGGCGTACGAACTCGACCTGGAGACCCTGACCCGGCGGGAGAACGTGCTGCGCGCCCGGCACATCAGCACACTCCACTCGGGCACTGCCGTCGCCCACGACCTGCGCCTTCTCGGGCGCTACCGGGACGCGCTGGCCCGCCAGGAGCCGCTGGTCCGCATCCATGTGCAGGTGCTCGGCCCCCTGCATCCGCAGACCCTGGCGGCCCGGGTCCAGCTGGCCCTGTGCCGGCGCCGCGAGGGCGGACACGGCGAGGCCGTGGGCGCCATCATGGCCGATCTCCTCGACCAGCTCGCCCGGCTGCACGGCCGCGAGCACTACCGCACCCTGTCCTTCATCGCCAACTACGGCAACTACCTGCGGGAACACGGTGATCTGAGCCAGGCCCGGGACCTGATCGACGAGGCCGAGGCCGGCTACCGGGCCCTGCTCGGCCCCGCCCACCCGGTGGCCACGGGCATGCTCTCCAACACGGCGCTCGTCATGCAGGTGGCCGGCGACCGCGCCGACGCGCTCGCCATGTCGGAGGCCGCGCTGGCCGGGCTCACCTCCACGCTCACCGCCGACCACCCCTGGGTCCTCGGCTGCGCCCTGAACACGGCCGCCGCCCGCAACTTCAACGGTCGTATCGCCGAGGCCGTGGAACTGAGCCGGGAAACCCTGCGCCGGGCCCGGCACACCCTGGGCCACGAGCATCCGCTCACCCTGTCCTGTCAGGTGGCCCTCGCCGCCGACCTGCGGGCCGTGCACGAGCAGGAGGAGGCGGGGAAGCTGGAGGACGACGCCCTCCTCACCCTCACCCGCACCCTGGGCGCCCAGCACCCCCATACCATCTCGGCCCGCCAACGGGTGCGTCCCTACTGGGACTTCGAGGCGTACCTGGGCTGAAAGCCCCGTAGGCGAAAAGGGCCCGGTACCGAGTGAGAACTCGGTACCGGGCCCTTGGTGGCTTAAGGCTTACGCCTCAAAAACCTCACGCACCAGCTGTTCCTGCTCCGCCTGGTGGCGCTTGGCGGAGCCGACAGCCGGGGACGAGGAGTGCGGGCGCGAGATGCGCCGCAGCCGCTCGCCGGCCGGGATGTCGGCGCCGACCGCCAGGTCCAGGTGGTCGATCAGGTTGAGCGCGATGAACGGCCAGGCACCCTGGTTCGCCGGCTCCTCCTGCGCCCACAGGTACTTCTCGGCGTTCGGGTACTTGTTGACCTCCGCCTGGAGCTCGGCACCCGGCAGCGGGTACAGCCGCTCGATGCGGATGATCGCCGTGTCCGTGACGCCGCGCTTGACCCGCTCGGCCTCCAGGTCGTAGTACAGCTTGCCGGCCACGAAGACGACCTTGCGGACCGCGGCCGGGTCCACCGTCGCATCGTCGATGACCGGGCGGAACTGACCCGAGGTGAACTCCTCCGTCTTCGACGCGGCCGCCTTCAGACGCAGCATCGACTTCGGGGTGAAGACCACCAGCGGCTTGTGGTGCGGGTTGTGCACCTGCCACCGCAGGAGGTGGAAGTAGTTCGACGGCAGGGTCGGCATGGCGACCGTCATGTTGTTCTGGGCGCAGAGCTGGAGGAAGCGCTCGACACGGGCCGAAGTGTGGTCCGGGCCCTGGCCCTCGTAGCCGTGGGGGAGCAGGAGCGTCACGCCGCTCATCTGGCCCCACTTCTGCTCGGCCGCCGAGATGTACTCGTCGACCACCGTCTGCGCGCCGTTGACGAAGTCGCCGAACTGCGCCTCCCACATCACGAGCGCGTCGGGGCGGGCCAGCGAGTAGCCGTACTCGAAGCCCATGACCGCGTACTCGGACAGCAGCGAGTTGTAGACGTTGTAGCGCGCCTGGTCCTCGGCGAGGTACTGGAGCGGGGTGTGCTCCTCGCCGGTCTCGCGGTCGATGATGACCGCGTGGCGCTGGCCGAAGGTGCCGCGCTGGGAGTCCTGGCCGGACAGGCGGACCGGCGTGCCCTCCAGGAGCAGGGAGCCGATGGCCAGGGTCTCGCCCATGCCCCAGTCGATCGTGCCGTCCTCGACCATCGTCGCCCGGCGCTGCAGCTGGGGCAGCAGACGCGGGTGGACGTGGAAGGTGTCGGGGATGTTGACCTGGGACTCGGCGATCCGCTTGACGACCTCCGTGGAGATCGCGGTCGGCACGGCGACCGGGAAGCCGTCCTGCGGCGCCGGGACGGGTCCGCCGGCCGGCTGGGACGTGGCCTCGCGGACCTCCGTGAAGACCTTCTCCAGCTGGCCCTGGTAGTCCTGCAGGGCCTGCTCGGCCTCTTCCAGGGTGATGTCGCCGCGACCGATCAGGGACTCGGTGTAGAGCTTGCGCACCGAGCGCTTCTTGTCGATCAGGTCGTACATCAGCGGCTGGGTGAAGGCCGGGTTGTCCGACTCGTTGTGACCGCGCCGGCGGTAGCAGATGAGGTCGATCACCACGTCCTTGTTGAACGCCTGGCGGAACTCGAAGGCCAGCCGCGCGACGCGGACCACGGCCTCGGGGTCGTCGCCGTTCACGTGGAAGATCGGGGCCTCGATCATGCGCGCCACGTCCGTCGCGTACATGGACGAGCGCGAGGACTCGGGGGCCGCGGTGAAGCCGACCTGGTTGTTGATGACGATGTGGACCGTGCCGCCGGTGCGGTAGCCGCGCAGCTGCGACATGTTCAGGGTCTCGGCCACCACGCCCTGGCCCGCGAAGGCCGCGTCGCCGTGGATCGCCACCGGCAGGACCGTGAAGTCCGTACCGCCCTTGTTGATGATGTCCTGCTTGGCACGGGTGATGCCCTCGATGACCGGGTCGACCGTCTCCAGGTGGGACGGGTTCGCGGCCAGCGAGACCGTGATCTGCTCGCCGTCCAGGCCGGTGAAGGTGCCCTGGGCGCCCAGGTGGTACTTCACGTCGCCGGAGCCGTGCATCGACTTCGGGTCGAGGTTGCCCTCGAACTCGCGGAAGATCTGCGCGTACGACTTGCCGACGATGTTGGCGAGGACGTTCAGGCGGCCGCGGTGGGCCATGCCGATGACGACCTCGTCCAGACGGGACTCGGCCGCGGAGTCGATCACCGCGTCCAGCAGCGGGATGACGGACTCGCCGCCCTCCAGGGAGAAGCGCTTCTGGCCGACGTACTTCGTCTGCAGGAAGGTCTCGAAGGCCTCCGCGGCGTTGAGCCGGCGCAGGATGCGCAGCTGCTCCTCGCGCTCCGGCTTGGCGTGCTGCCGCTCGACACGGTCCTGGATCCACTTGCGCTGCTTGGGGTCCTGGATGTGCATGAACTCGATGCCGGTGGTGCGGCAGTACGAGTCGCGCAGCACGCCGAGGATGTCGCGCAGCTTCATCAGGGACTTGCCGGCGAAGCCGCCGACCGCGAACTCGCGCTCCAGGTCCCACAGGGTGAGCCCGTGCTCGGTGATGTCGAGGTCGGGGTGCTTGCGCTGCTTGTACTCCAGCGGGTCGGTGTCGGCCATGACGTGGCCGCGGACCCGGTAGGAGTGGATCAGCTCGAAGACCCGGGCGGCCTTGGTGACGTCGTCGTCGTGGCTGGCGTCGATGTCCCGCAGCCAGCGGACCGGCTCGTACGGAATCCGCAGGGCCTCGAAGATGTCGTCGTAGAAGCCGTTCTCGCCGAGGAGCAGGTTGGCGACGGAGCGCAGGAACTCGCCGGAGGCGGCGCCCTGGATCACCCGGTGGTCGTAGGTCGACGTGAGCGTCATGACCTTCGAGATGCCGAGCTTGTTCAGGGTGTCCTGGCTGGTGCCCTGGAACTCCGCCGGGTAGTCCATGGAGCCGACGCCCATGATGACCGACTGGCCGGGCATGAGGCGCGGGACCGAGTGGACGGTGCCGAGGCCGCCGGGGTTGGTCAGGGAGACCGTGACACCGGTGAAGTCGTCCATCGTCAGCTTGCCGTCACGGGCGCGGCGGACGATGTCCTCGTAGGCCTGCCAGAACTCGAAGAAGTTCAGCGTCTCGGCCTTCTTGATGGCGGCCACGACGAGCTGGCGGTCGCCGTTGGGCTTCACCAGGTCGATGGCCAGGCCGAGGTTGACGTGGGCCGGCTTGACGAGGGTCGGCTTGCCGTCCTTCTCGCCGAACGACCAGTTCATCGCCGGCATGGCCTTGATGGCCTGCACCATCGCGTACCCGATCAGGTGCGTGAAGGAGATCTTCCCGCCGCGGGCGCGCTTGAGGTGGTTGTTGATGACGATGCGGTTGTCGAACAGCAGCTTCACCGGGACCGCGCGGACCGAGGTGGCCGTCGGCAGCTCCAGCGAGGCGTTCATGTTCTTCGCGACCGCGGCGGCCGGGCCGCGCAGCGTGATCAGCTCCGGGCCCTCGGGGGCCGCGGCGGCCGGAGCGGCGGCCGGCTTCGGCTGAGCGGGCGCCTGTGCGGGCTGCGCCGGCTTGGCCGGGGCCGGAGCCGCGGCCTGGGCCGCGGGAGCGGGTGCCGGGGCGGGGGCCGCGGCGGGCTTCGGAGCGGCCGGAGCCGGCGCAGCGGCGGCCTGCGGGGCAGGGGCCGCGGGCTGGGCCTGCGGGGCCGTGGTGGTGGTCCCTGCGGCCCCCGCGGCCGCAGTACCCGCCGGAGCCGGGGTGGCAGGTGCACCCGGCTTGTAATCGGCGAAGAAGTCCCACCAGGCACGGTCTACCGAATTCGGGTCCTGGAGGTACTGCTGATAGATCTCGTCGACGAGCCACTCGTTCGGACCGAACGCGGCAGCGGGGTTCTTCCCGGCTTGGTCGTCGGTGGAGACGCTCGGGTTACTGGGGGACTGTGGCGACACGGCGGCAACCGCCCTCTTCCGCTTCACAAGGTGATGGACAGCGGGAATAAAGGCTACGCCTCTGTGGCCGGGAAGGTCAGGTCGAGCAAGGTCATCGTCGCGTAAGTCACATTGGAAATCTTGTTTCAGGGCTTGATATGGCGGGAAACAAGCGTGGTTCCGGATGCGGGAAGGCGTGTGAGGGTGCGCCGGTCCGGGCCCGGCGCGCCTTCGTTCGACGGGTGGCGCGGGCCTGTCCCTGATCACACGTGTCCAGCTGCGCCTCAGCAGCGCCGAGCGGCGTGGATCTTGTGCTTCCGGTTCGGACTGTACGTCAACCAGGGAGGGAAGTCAGTCCCGGAAGGGTGACGATGATCCGGCAGCCGCGATCGGATTCGGCCACACCGATCCGGCCGCCGTGCAGATCCACCGCCCAGCGGGCGATCGCCAGCCCGAGCCCCGTACCGCCGTCGCTGCCCGGACCGTGCGGCCGGGTCACCGCGCCCCGGTTGAAACGCTCGAAGACCCGGTGCCACTCCGAGCGCGGAATGCCCGGGCCCTCGTCCAGGACCTCCAGCTCCAGCGACTCCGGCTGCGGCCCGCGCCGCGCCTTCACCGTGACCCGGCCGTGCGGCGGGCTGTGCTTGACCGCGTTGTCGATCAGGTTGGCGACGACCTGGTGGATGCGCTCGGGGTCCGCGTGCGCGGTCAGCTCCGGCGGGGAGACGTCCAGGTGGAGGTGGACGTCGGTACGGGTGTGACTGCCGGAGCCGGAGGCGATGCCCGCCCGCGCCGAGGCGACCATGTTGGCCTCCTTCAGCACGCCCGACAGATACGGCCACACCTCGAAGCGCCGCATCTTCAGCGGTACGACGCCGTTGTCCAGCCGGGACAGGTCCAGCAGGGTCTCCACCAGCCGGCCGAGGCGCTCGGTCTGCTTCAGGGCCGTGCGCATGGTCTCCTGGTCGGCCTCGGTGACCCCGTCGACGATGTTCTCCAGCACCGCGCGCAGCCCGGCGATGGGCGTGCGCAGCTCATGGGAGACGTTCGCGACCAGTTCCTTGCGCTGCCGGTCCTGTGCCTCCAGCTCGTCGGCCATGACGTTGATCGTCTCGGCCAGGTCGCCCAGCTCGTCCCGGCGGTTCTCGCGCACCCGGCGCGTGTAGTCGCCCTGCGAGATCGACCGCGCCACCGTGTTCATCTCGTCCAGCGGCATGGTCAGCGAGTGCGCCACGAACTGCGTGATCAGCAGCGTGGCGATCATCGAGAAGACCGTGATGAAGCGCAGCTCGGTCTTGGTCTGCACCGCGATCATCGACAGGCCGGTGGTGATCAGCACCGAGATGACGACCAGCGCACCCAGCTTGGTCTTGATCGAGAACGGGCGTACGCCGCCCCAGGGCTCCTCGCCGAGGGTCCCGGGGTTCCTCCGTGCGGCCTGGCGCCCGTCGCCGCTCACGGGGTCGGCGTCTCCAGGGCGTAGCCCACGCCGTGCACCGTACGGATCCGCTCGGCGCCGATCTTCCGGCGCAGCGCCTTGATGTGGCTGTCGACGGTACGGGTACCGGAGGCGTCCGCCCAGTCCCACACCTCGGCCAGCAGCTGCTCCCGGGAGAGCACCGCGCGCGGGGTGTTCGCCAGGCAGACCAGCAGGTCGAACTCGGTGGGCGTCAGATGGACGTCCTCGGACTTCACCCGGACCCGGCGCTGCGCGTGGTCGATCTCCAGCTCGCCGAGGCGCAGGATGCCGGAGCGGGGCGTGGTGGCGGCGAGGGCCGCCCGCTCCACCCGGCGCAGCAGCACGTGCACGCGTGCCGCCAGCTCGCGCATCGAGAACGGCTTGGTCATGTAGTCGTCCGCGCCGACCCCGAGACCGACCAGCATGTCCGTCTCGTCGTCCCGCGCGGTCAGCATCAGCACCGGCACCGGCCGCTGCGCCTGCACCCGCCGGCAGACCTCAAGGCCGTCGAAGCCCGGCAGCATGATGTCGAGGATCAGCAGGTCGGGCTGCCAGGCCTCGGCCGTGTCGACCGCGGCCGGTCCGTCCATCGCGGTCTGCACGAGAAATCCCTCGGCACGAAGCCGGGCCGCGATGGCGTCCACGATCGTGGGGTCGTCCTCGACGACCAGCACCCGGCGCTGGGCGCCCGGGGTGCTCGTCGCCGCGCCGCTCTGGGAGGTGTGTGTCTGCTCCATCGCCCGCCCCTGCTTGTTGCTTTCCGGAATCAGTGGGGTGATCCCATGTCTGCGTCCGACGCATGGTTGATCCGTTGAATGATCCGCGTCAGGGCAGCACCCTACGGGGATCCACCGCGCTGTCGCTATCCAGGTCGGACCGCGAGGTGCACGGCGTCCGGAACGCCCCGGGCAACCGGCACCTCTTCGGTACGCACCTGTTGGAACCCGGCATTCCACAAGCTTCCTTCAAATTCCGGAGAGGGCTGGGCCGACCACACGGCCAGCACCCCGCCCGGTCTCAACACCCTTGCGCAGGAAGCGAGTCCGGCCGCGGTGTACAGGCTCTGGTTGCCGTCCGTGACGGTCCAGCCCGGCCCGTTGTCGATGTCCAGGCACAGTGCGTCGAACGTGTCCGATGTCTCACGGACGTACGACACCAGGTCTTCACACACGACCTCGGTGCGCGGATCGCCGAGCGCCCCGGCCGACACCTCCCCGAGCGGCCCGTCCCGGTGCCAGTCGACCACGGCCCGCTCGCGCTCCACGACGGTGATCCGCCCCCAGCGCCGATCCGCGACGGCGTGTGCGAGCGAGAACCCGACGCCGAGGCCCCCGATCAGCACCGACGGGTCCGGCCGCCCGTCCAGCACGGCCGCCGCGGCCTCGACCAGCAGCCGTTCCGAGCGGCCGTCCGAGGTGTCCATGAGGAAGCACCCGTTGGCGATGATCTGGAGCAGCGCCCCGTGCCGGCGCAGCACCACCTCGCCGTACGGCCCGTCCCGCCGGTCGAGGACCACGGGGGAGTCGACGGAGCTGTCGTGGGCGGCAGTCATGCTTCCATCTTGCTTGAACGAGCCTTGTCGTTCACGGGAATTGCGGGTGACGGGGTGCCGTTCCCGGTGCGAGGCACCCGTTCGTGCGACGCGCGGCCCCGGGATGCGGACGCCGTCGCAGCGTGAGAGGTTGCTGTGAATCGGCTCGCGCGTGGCGTCGGTCATAGACACGCGGCTCGCCGAGCCCCAATGGTGGGCGCAACGGAAGGAGCGCCACATCGTGGAACGGACCGCGACGGGCCCTGCGACGGCCGCGTCCCCGCCCCTGACGGGCACGCCCCTGTCCGACGGCACCGCCGCCGTCCCGGCTCCCGCGCTCGCCGCCCTGCTGGACGGCATGCCCCGCCAGCGCGGCACCACGCCCCAGGCGCCGGCTCCCGTCCCCGTCGAGGTCCGTCCGAACCCGCTCGCCGCACGGCTGCTGCGCCTCCTGCCCACCCCGGCCGGCACGCCCTTCACCTTCGCCTACGCGTCCGTCCTGGCCGTCACCTCCGTGATCGCGGCCGTGGCCGACCCCGGGCTGATGAACACGCTCTACCAGGACTCCAGCACGGACGTCGCCCACCTGGCGCAGTCGCCCGCGGTGGTGCTCCTGGCGAGCGCGCTGTGGATCGCGGGCGGGATCCTCTCGCCGTACTCGGCCGCCTTCGTGCTGGTGCTCACCGCGCTGGAACGGCGGATAGGCGGAGCACGGGCGGTCTGTGTCTTCCTCGCCGGGCACGTCCTGGCCACGCTGGCGACGGAGATCCCGGTGGGCCTGGCCGTCCTGGCCGGCCACCTCCCGGAGACCTCACTGCACCGCCTGGACTACGGCATCAGCTTCGGTGTCGCCGCCAGCATCGGCGCCCTGGCCGGCCTCCTCCAGCCCTGGCTCCGCTGGCCCCTCCTCACCGTGTTCGCCGGCCTCCTCCTGAACGACCTGGCCGAGTTCGTGGACCCGATGACGGACTGGGGCCATCTGATCGCTCTGACGACAGGGGTCATGAGCTGGCCCCTGGTGCGCCGTTGGGCGCAGCCGATCTGACCCCCTCTCACCTGCGAGAACCTCTCGGTCATCCCCTGATCGCTCACAGCGAACAAGCAAGGGGAACACCAGCCCATGCCCAGAGGTTGAGTCGGCATAGCTCAAGTTGACTGCCGAAAGGGAGATCATGGCTGCTGAGTCCACGGCGTTCACGCTCGTCCTGCCCGTGCTGCCGCTCGACGACGAGGTCGTGCTGCCCGGCATGGTGGTTCCGCTGGACCTGAGCGATGCCGAGGTGCGAGCCGCGGTGGAGGCCGCACAGGCCGCCGCCCGGTCGGCGCCCGGGAAGCCCAAGGTGCTGCTGGTGCCGCGCATCGACGGCACGTACGCCAAGACCGGTGTGCTCGGTACGGTCGAGCAGGTCGGCCGGCTGGCCGACGGTGACCCGGGGGCTCTGATCCGCGGCCGCGGCCGGGTGCGGATCGGCGCCGGTACGACCGGCCCCGGCGCCGCCCTGTGGGTCGAGGGCGCGAACATCGACGAGACCGTGCCGGACCCGCTGCCGGGCCAGGTCGCGGACCTCGTCAAGGAGTACAAGGCCCTCGCCACCAACTGGCTCAAGAAGCGCGGCGCCTGGCAGGTCGTGGACCGGGTCCAGGCGATCGAGGACGTCTCGGCGCTGGCCGACAACTCCGGCTACTCGCCGTTCCTCACCATCGAACAGAAGGTCGAACTGCTGGAGACCGCCGACCCGGTGGCCCGGCTCAAGCTCGCCACGCAGGCGCTCCGCGACCACCTCGCCGAGCAGGACGTGGCCGAGACCATCGCCAAGGACGTCCAGGAGGGCGTCGACAAGCAGCAGCGCGAGTTCCTGCTGCGCCGTCAGCTGGAGGCCGTCCGCAAGGAATTGCGCGAGCTGAACGGCGATGCCAAGGACGCGGGCGAGGAGTCCGACGACTACCGCGCCCGGGTCGAGGCCGCCGACCTGCCGGAGAAGGTCCGTGAGGCCGCGCTCAAGGAGGTCGACAAGCTGGAGCGGTCCAGCGACCAGTCGCCCGAGGGGTCGTGGATCCGCACCTGGCTGGACACGGTGCTGGAGATGCCGTGGAACGAGCGCACCGAGGACGCGTACGACATCCAGGGCGCCAAGGCGATCCTGGACGCCGAGCACGCGGGCCTGGAGGACGTGAAGGAGCGCATCACCGAGTACCTGGCGGTGCGCAAGCGGCGCGGTGAGCGCGGCCTCGGCGTCATCGGCGGCCGGCGCGGCGGTGCCGTACTGGCGCTTGTCGGGCCCCCTGGCGTCGGAAAGACCAGCTTGGGCGAGAGTGTGGCCCACGCCATGGGCCGTAAGTTCGTCCGCGTCGCCCTCGGCGGCGTCCGTGACGAGGCCGAGGTCCGCGGCCACCGGCGTACGTACGTCGGCGCGCTGCCCGGCCGGATCGTGCGCGCCGTCAAGGAGGCCGGGTCCATGAACCCGGTGGTCCTGCTCGACGAGATCGACAAGGTGGGCTCCGACTTCCGCGGCGACCCGGCCGCGGCCCTGCTGGAGGTGCTGGACCCCGCGCAGAACCACACCTTCCGGGACCACTACCTGGAGGTCGAGCTCGACCTGTCGGACGTGGTCTTCCTCGCCACCGCCAACGTCCTGGAGGCCATCCCGGAGGCGCTCGCCGACCGGATGGAGATCGTCCGGCTCGACGGCTACACCGAGGACGAGAAGGTCGTCATCGCCCGGGACCACCTGCTCCCGCGCCAGCTGGAGCGGGCCGGCCTGGACACGGACGAGGTCACGATCGACGAGGGCGCGCTGCGCAAGCTGGCCGGCGAGTACACCCGGGAGGCGGGCGTCCGCACCCTGGAGCGCTCGATCGCCCGCCTGCTCCGCAAGGTCGCGGCCCAGCACGAACTCGGCGAGCGGGAGCTGCCGTTCACCGTCCGGGACGAGGACCTGCGCGGTCTCCTCGGCCGTCCGCACCACGTGCCCGAGTCCGCCCAGGACCCGGCCGAGCGCCGTACGTCCGTGCCCGGCGTGGCGACGGGCCTCGCGGTCACCGGAGCGGGCGGAGACGTCCTCTTCGTGGAGGCGTCCCTGGCCGACCCGGAGACGGGTGCGGCGGGGCTGACCCTCACCGGTCAGCTGGGTGACGTGATGAAGGAGTCGGCGCAGATCGCGCTGAGCTTCCTGCGCAGCCACGGTGCCGAACTGGAGCTGCCGGTCGCCGACTTGAAGGACCGGGGCGTGCACATCCACTTCCCGGCGGGCGCGGTCCCGAAGGACGGCCCGAGCGCGGGCATCACCATGACGACGGCCCTCGCGTCCCTCCTCTCGGGCCGGCTGGTCCGCACGGACGTGGCGATGACCGGCGAGGTCTCGCTGACCGGCCGCGTGCTGCCGATCGGCGGAGTGAAGCAGAAGCTGCTCGCCGCCCAGCGTGCCGGGGTGACCACCGTGATCATCCCCAAGCGCAACGAACCCGACCTGGACGACGTCCCGGCCGAGGTGCTGGACAAGCTCGACGTCCACACCGTGACCGACGTCCGCCAGGTCCTGGAGCTGGCGCTCGCGCCCGCCGAGAACGGCGCGACGCCGCAGATTCCGGTCGCGGCGTGACGGACGCGGCCGGATAGCCGGAGGCCCGGGTCCCGTGAGGGAGGCCCGGGCCTTCGCCATGCGCCCTTGTATCCCCGGTGCGGTCGTCATACCCGCATACCCGCATACCGGCACAGGTCGATAGAATTCAGGCGTGAGTTGGCCCCCCAAGAGCCCCTCCGGCCTGATCGGGGCCGAGATCGCGGGCTACCGGGTGGAGCGCGAGCTCGGCCGCGGTGGCATGGCCGTCGTCTACCGGGCCAGGGACCTGCGGCTCGGCCGGACGGTCGCGCTCAAGCTGCTCGCGCCCGAGTACACGCGCAACGACGCCTTCCGCCGCCGTTTCGAGCAGGAGTCGCGGGTGGCCGCGGCCATCGAGCACCCGCACATCGTCCCCGTCTTCGAGGCCGGCGAGGCCGACGGGATCCTCTACATCGCCATGTGCCTCGTCGCCGGCCTGGACCTGCGCGCCCTGATCGACCGGGAGAGCCGGCTGCCGGTGCCCGCCGCGCTGCGCATCACGGCCCAGCTGGCCTCCGCGCTGGACGCGGCCCACGCCCGCGACCTCGTGCACCGGGACGTCAAGCCCGCCAACGTACTGGTCGCCAAGGGTGTCGACAGCGAGCACCCCGAGCACGTCTATCTCACCGACTTCGGGCTGGCGAAGAAGTCGCTGTCGCTCACCGGGTTCACCACCGCCGGCGAGTTCGTCGGCACCCTCGACTACGTGGCCCCCGAGCGGATCGCCGGGCGCCCGGTGGACGGCCGCGCCGACCTGTACAGCCTGGCCTGCGTGGTCCACGAGATGCTCGCGGGCGCCCCGCCCTTCCAGCGGGCTGACCACCTCGACCTGCTCTGGGCCCACCAGTACGACCCACCGCCCGCCCTCACCGAGGAACGCCCCGACATCCCGGCGCTCGCCGCCGACGTCGTACGCAAGGCCCTGGCCAAGGCGCCGGACGACCGGCACGACAGCTGCCTGGAGTTCGTCACGGCCCTGCGCGCGGCCCTCGCCGGCACCGGCCCCAGGGGCCGTACGCCGACCGTGGTGGACCGCGTTCCGCCACCGGAGCCGCCGTCCTGGGCCCGGCCCTTCCTTGCCTGACCTGCGCTTATGCGGGCCCTACCCCACGACTGTGGGTGCGTCAAGTCCCGAGTCCTCGGAACGTGACCCTGATTTCCCGTTCGGGCTTACTTGAAGCACGGCCTCACCGGAAAGGAAATGAGGCGGTCCGGAGGACGGAAATCCTCCGGGAACAGCCCGGAAATCCTCCCGGGAAATCACCACAGTAATGGGAGAAAGCTCATGACTCGTAACGTTCGCACTCACAACGAAATCCGTCCGAAGCGCCGGGGTCTCCGTTTTGCGACCATCGCCGCCTCGGCCGCGCTGGTCACCGGAGGCGTCCTCATCCCCGTGTCGAGCGCGATGGCCGCCCCGATGCCCGCCTCGACCGTGGCCTTCGTCCACGGCGGAGGCGCCGGTGGTGCCGGTGGTGCCGGCGGCAACGGTGTGGTCGGCGGTGGCGGTGGCGCCGGTGGGTCCGGTGGCGGCAGCGTCCTCGGCACCGGTGGTGCCGGTGGCGACGGTGGCGCCGGCGGCAACGGCACCGAGGTCGGTGGTGGCGGTGGCGGCGGCGGTGGCGGCGGCGAGGGCTTCGTCGGCGGTAACGGCGGCCAGGGCGGCGACGGCGGCTTCGGCGTCCTCTCCGGCGGTGGCGGCGGCCAGGGTGGCGGCGGCGGCGACGGCGTCGCCAAGGGCGGCAACGGCGGCGGTGGCGGCGACGGCGGCAACAGCATCTTCCAGGGCGGCGACGCCGGTGCCGGCGGCGACGGCGGCTCCGGCTTCATCGGTGGCTCCGGCGGCAGCGGCGGGGACGGTGGCTTCAGCCTCTTCTGACCGTCCACGGGGTGGAGGCCGTCCAGGCCTCCACCCCCCTGAGGCGGGCCACAGCGCCCGCAACCACAACCTCTCACCTCACACCCTGATCGACCTCTGATCGGAAACGGAGCCCACGATGTCCACCAGCCTCTGGCGGCGTCCCATCCTTCTCGCGGCGGCCTCCGTGGCAGTCGTCACCGTCACCGCGTGCGGCGCCCAGGCAGCCACCCACCCGACCTCGGCCCCCACGGGCATCTCGGCCCTGGCCCACCAGTCCGACCACTGCGGAGAGGGCGGCGCGGGCGGCAAGGGGGGCGCGGGCGGCAAGGGCGGCGCGCCCGGCCAGCCGGGCCAGCCGGGCCAGCCCGGGCAACCCGGCAAGGCAGGCTGCCTCTCGTTGCAGGACCTGCCCGACAAACCGAAGTCGGAACTCACGGACCTGGACAAGGCACGGATCGCGCTGAGCGTGCTGACCGGCCGGGTGACCCAGGCCGATGCGGCCAAGAAGTACAAGATCTCGGAAGAGGAGATCAGTACGTGGGAACGCCAGATTCTGAGCGGCGACTGGCTCGGAATTCTGGAATCCGAATAATCCGACGAGAAATGTGGCGAGAGAGAAATCCCATGCGCAGGTACTCCTGGAAGTTCGGCCTCGGTCTCGCGGTCTCGACCGTGGTGATCGCCGGAGGCGCGATGACACCGGCCGCGATGGCCGACACCGGTTCCTTCGGCGGTGGAGCGGGCAGCGGCTCGTCCGGCTCCAGCAGCGTCCAGGTCGGCAACGGCAGCGTCCGCGTCGGTGACGGCATCTGTGCGGGCAACTGCAACGGCACCGTCAACGGCACCGCCGGATCCGACGGCGGTATCTGCGCCGGGCTCTGCAACGGCAGCGCCAACGGCGGCAACGGCACCGACGGCGCCGCGGGCCAGGACGGCACCAAGGGCGGCAACGGCGGGATCTGCGTCGGCGTCTGCTCGGGCAGCGTCAACGGCGGCGACGGCGGGAACGGCGGCAACGCGGCGGGCACGGGCGACGGCGGCAACGGCGGAAGCGGCGGCAACGGCGGGATCTGCCTCGGCGCCGGCTGCGAGACGAGCGGTCAGGGCGGCCGGGGCGGCGACGGCGGCAATGGCTGAGTCACGCGGTGGGCCCGCAGGATCACTCGGCGGTCGCCGAGAGCGACTGCTCCGCCCACACCGTCTTGCCGACCCGGTCGTGCCGGGTGCCCCAGCGGTCGGCGAGCTGGGCGACCAGCAGCAGGCCCCGGCCACCCTCGTCGAAGATGCGGGCGCGCCGCATGTGCGGGGTGGTGCCGCTGGCGTCGTACACCTCGCAGATCAGGTTCGCGTCCTGGTGGATCAGCCGGAGCTGGATGGGCGGGCGGCCGTAGCGGATGGCGTTGGTGACCAGCTCGCTGACCATCAGCTCGGTGGTGAAGGCGGCCTCCTGAAGCCCCCACACGGACAGCTGCTCGTCGGTGAGACGGCGGGCGTGGGCGACCACGGTCGGGTCGTTCGGCAGCTCCCAGGCGACGACCCGGTCCTCGTGCAGGACCCGGGTACGGGCGACGAGCAGGGCGATGTCGTCGTCCGGGCGGTGGCTGAGCAGCGCGGTGAGCACGTGGTCGCAGACCGAGTCCAGGGACTTCGCGGGCCGGCCGAGCGCGGCGAACATCTTGTCCAGCGCCTCGTCGATGTCGTGCTCGCGCGCCTCGAACAGCCCGTCGGTGTACAGGGCGAGCAGACTGCCCTCGGCGAGATCGGTCTCGCAGGCCTCGAAGGGCAGCCCGCCGAGTCCGAGCGGCGGCCCCGCGGGTACGTCGACGAAGCGGACGGCGCCGTCCGGGGTGACCACGGCTGGCGGCGGATGCCCGGCGCGGGCCAGGGTGCACCGGCGGGAGACCGGGTCGTAGACGGCGTACAGACAGGTGGTGCCGATGCCGCCGGCGGTGTCCCCGGCCGGGTCCGCACTGCTCTCGTCGGCGGCGAGGCGCAGGACGAGGTCGTCGAGGTGGGTGAGCAGTTCGTCGGGCGGCAGGTCGACGTCGGCGAGCGTGCGGACCGCGGTGCGCAGCCGGCCCATCGTCGCCGAGGCGCGGATGCCGTGCCCGACCACGTCGCCGACCACCAGGGCGACCCGGGCGCCGGACAGCGGGATCACGTCGAACCAGTCACCGCCCACCCCGGCCCGGGTGGCGGCGGGCAGATAGCGGGTGGCGATCTCCAGGGCCGCCTGGTCGGGCAGGGTGTGCGGGAGCAGGCTGCGCTGCAGGGCCATCGTGGTGGTACGGGCCCGGGCGTGGTCGCGGGCCTGGCGGATGCCGGCGGCCGCCCGGGCTGTGCACTCCTGGGCCTGGCGCAGATCCTCCCGCCCGAACGGCTCCCGGTCGTACCGCCGGCCGAACAGGGCCACGCCGAGCGCACCGCCCGGAGCCGCCAGCGGCACGGCCAGCAACGAGCGCACCCCGGCCGCCCGCACCCAGGCCGCACCGGGATCCACCGCCACCCAGCCGGCGACAGCCGGGTCCGCGGTGTCGAACACCAACGGCCGGCCCTCCAGCAGACACCGGGCGGCCGGGGACTCCACCGGACAGCCGACGGTCTCCCCGACCCCGGCGCCGCCGGCGTACCGTCCGACGTCCGGTACGCCGCACATGGCGACACGCCGCAACAGCACCGCCTCGGCGCGCTGCACGCTCTGCTCGCCCTCTCCGACCCCTGTGGCCCCCTCACCCTCTCCGGCGACTGAGGCCTCCCCTGCCTCATGTGCCCCTTCCGTCTCCTCGGCCGGCGTGTCCAGCAGGTCGAGCACCATGGCGTCGGCGAGCGCGGGGACCGTGGAATCGGCGAGTTCCTGGGCGGCCCGGGTCTGGTCAGGGGGCTGGCCGGCGGGTGTGTCGGCCGGGGTGGTCCCGGAGTCCTGGGCGGTGGCCGGGCGGGCGGAGAGGCAGATGGCCCGTACCCGGCCGTCCGCGTCCTTCAGGGGGGTGAGCACGGTGCTGCGGCCCAGTTCCGGGCCGAGCTGCAGCGCGATCTCCTGCGGACGGCCGGACTCCAGCGCGCGCCGCATCGACCGGTCGGCCTCCTCGCTCGCGGCGCCGGGCAGGATGTGTGGCAGCCGCAGCCCGCGCACCGCGGCCTCGGGCAGGGTGAGGGCGCGCTCCATCCGGCGGTTGGCGCGCACCAGGCGTAGCCCGGCGTCGAAGATGGCCAGCGGGAACGGGGACTGCAGGAACGTCCACTCCTCCAGCGGCTCGCCCCGCGGCGGCTGCGCCCGGGCCGGTACGGCGCTCACCACGAGCCAGTCGGTGGCCCCGGTCTGCGAGGTGCGGCGATGGACGAGCACGCCCAGCTCCAGGAGGCGGCCGTCCCGGTGGCGCAGCGGGACGACACCGTTCCAGCGCTCCCGCCCGGCCAGCACCCGGCGGGCCGCTCCGCCCTCGGCGCCGAGCAGCGCGGTGGCGGGTCGGCCGACGACGGCGGGGGAGTCGTAGCCGAGCAGCCGCCGTGCCCCATCGCTCCAGCTCGTGAGGATGCCCTGCTCATCGATGGTGGCCGTGGCCGTATAGGTCTCCTGCCGCTCCCGTTCCCGCTCCTGTCGCTCCATCGCCGCTCATCCCGCCCTTGCTCGGCAGCCTCTCCTGACCAGGATCGTCCGGGGCGACGCAGAGCACCAACGCAGCCATGTACGGACAAAGTGACCCCCACCCGCGGGCAGGGGTCACCGGTGAGCCGTCAGCCGTTGGCGAGGGCCTGGACCCGGTCCAGCGCGCCGTTGAACTTGTCGTGGTCGCCGACGGTCGGGCCGGAGGAGGTGTACTGCCACATCGTGTAGTACGACCAGCCGGCCGGCAGGGTCCCCGGGTCCGAGGCGTAGCGGGCGATCCACAGCGGGTTGTTCGCCGCGAAGCCGCCGTAGTTCCCGGTGCAGTCGCTCCACCAGCTGGTGGCCGTGTAGATCACGGCGTCCCGGCCGGTCAGCGACTTGTAGGTGTTCAGGAAGTCCGCGATCCAGCTGACCATCCCGCTCGCCGATTTGCCGTAGCACTCGGCGCCGTACGGGTTCCACTCGATGTCGAGCGCGCCCGGCAGGGTCTTGCCGTCCTGGGACCAGCCGCCGCCGTGGCCGACGAAGTAGCTCGCCTGGGTGGCGCCGCTGGTGGTGTCCGGGGTGGCGAAGTGATAGGCGCCGCGGATCATGCCGATGTTGTACGAGCCGTTGTACTGCTGGGCGAAGTACGGGTTCGTGTAGTACGTGCCTTCCGTGGCCTTGGTGTACGCCCAGCGCACCCCGCTGTTCCACAGGGTCGACCAGGCGACGTTGCCCTGGTAGCCGGCGACGTCCACGCCCTCGGTCTGGGTGACGGCGGTCGGGGCGGGGGTGCCGTGCCGGCCGTCGTGGGCGAGGACGCCCATGCCCATGTAGGCGGAACCTCGGCCGGGTTTCGTGGCTGCCTGGGCGGAGCTGAGGGGAAGGCTGAAGGAGAGGGCCGCGAGCAGCGCCGTGAGGAGGACGGCGACGGTGTGGGGGATGCGGACGGAGCCGGGTCTGTGCACGGGCATGACGTGCCTCCGGGGAGAGTGAGGTGGGGGAGCAACAAACCTGTGGGCCAGAACCTGTGGGGGGTCGCGTCCACTGATGTGGGCATGCCATTCATTGCCTGATAAAGAAGCTACGCACGTAGATGACGGCGTGGGAAGGGGGTCCGGGCGCCGCCGTTGGTCTACGCCTGCGAAATACTTACGGAGCTGCGGCAATGACGGCCTTTGGCAGAAACTTTCAGATTCGCGAAACCGAGCAGGGGTGCTGACGTGCACGAGCACGGAAACGACGGCGCACACCGCGCCGCCGGGAAGATGACGCCCAGTGGTGCAGACCAGGAATTCCTGGCGCTGGAGCGGGAGTTGACCGTGCTCCTGCGGCGCGCCCGGGCCAACCAGGGCGAGATGGCCCGCGAGGTCCATCCCGACCTGGAGTCCTCCGCGTACGGCCTGCTCATCCGGCTGGACGAGCTGGGCGGCCAGCGGGCCACGGAGCTCGCCGCCTACATCGGCGTCGGCAAGGCCACCATGTCCCGCCAGCTGCGTGCCCTGGAGGAGCTGGGCCTGATCGCCCGCGAACCCGACCCCGCCGACGGCCGTGCCTGGCTGGTCACCCTCACCGACGAGGGCCGCGGCCGGGTCGGCAAGGTCCGCGAGGCCCGCCGTGGCCGCTACGTCAGCCAGCTCGCCCACTGGGACCGCCGCGAGGTCGCGGAACTGGCCCGGCTACTGCATCAGTTGAACGGCGTCATGGAGAAGTAGGCGCCCCCGAGGCGCCCCCGAGGCGTCCCCAAGGCACCCCCGAGGCACCCCCGAGGCGCCCCCGAGCGGCGGGCGGCTACAGCTCCACGTACACCACCGTCGCGTCGTCGTGCGTCTTGCTGCGCCGCAGGAACGCCCGCTGCTCGCTGTCCGCCGTCTCCAGCTCCCGCACCCGGTCCAGCAGTGAGCGGGCGCCCTCCTTCTCGACGATGTCGAACAGGGCCGTCCAGTCGCCCTCACGGAACTTCTCCGTCCAGCGGGTCGCTCCGTCCGTCAGGGCGGCCAGGGCGCGGACCTCGCCCCGCGGCACGGTGCCGGTGACCGCGCGGGCGGCCACCGCGGGCTCGGCGGCCGCCGTGAAGAAGCCGCCCTCCTTGTTGCGCAGGTTCGCGTCCACCAGGGCGTCGGTGGCGAGCGCGGAGCGCGGGAGCCGGGCCAGACGGTCGTCCAGGACCGGGGTGACCGTGCCGTCGGGGGCCTTCAGGAGCAGCGCGGAGTCGGACAGCACCAGGTACTCGACCGCGTCGGCGGCCCAGCGGGCCAGGGTCACGGTTGCCTGCGGGGTGCGCGGGTGAGAAAGGTCACAGGTGCCCGCGTGGGCCTCGGCGGTCCGGGCGATGGCCCGTGAAAGTACCTCCGGGAGCGTCAGATCTCGCCCCGAAACGGTCAGTTCGGTCAGTGCGCCGCCGAGCCGCGCGGTGAACCAGGGGACGGAATGCAGACACCCCGTCTCACCCCGCGGCGGAGTCACCCCGTCCAGGACGATCACGCAACCGCCCTGTCCGGAAGCGGGTAGTCCGACACCGGCGAAGTCCTCGTTGGGGCGGTTCGTGTCGCCGGGCTCCGAAACGAGATCAGATCGCATCCAGCCAGTCTGCACGAGGCCTTCACAGCTTTCGCCAAAGGCTGGCAAGCGCCCTCGAATTGATACGACCTCGCAGGTCAGGCGCCTGTTTTGGGGGAGAATCCACCATTCCGGGCAGGCGGCGGTGGCGAATACTGTCAAAGCATGCCGCGTGCGTCCAACCGGCGTGCCGCACAACAGGCGTGCACACGCCACTGGAACTTGCCCGCCAACTCCCCTCCGATGTTCACTCCTTCGGGTGGCGGGGTCAGGTGATGCACGACCACCGCCCACCGGCGCTGGGAGGGTCGGGAACCGTACGAACCGGGTGTACGCACCACTTGGCACCGAGATGACGGGGTGCCACCCGGGCCCCTGGGTAGACGAGTTCAGGAATGCGAGCACCGGTGCAGAAAAAGCGGCCTCGGCGCACAGGCAGGCAGACGGACCCCGTGGGGACCGCCCAGCAGACCCCCGTGGGCACCGGCCGTCCCACCCATGTGCGCACCCGGTTGATCGTCGCCGTCGCCGTGGTGGCCGCCGCCATCGCCGGTGCCGGGGCGCCTTCCCTGCTCACCGCCTCCGGAAACGTCAGCGACTCCCAGGACCTGGTGACGCTGGCCGGCCGCACCCAGGACGCGCTCGCCCTCGCCCACTCGCTGGCCGACGAGCGCGACGAGGTCACCTCCTACATCGCGGCCGGACGCCCCAAGGCGAAGGCCCCCTCCGAGGACCGCAGCGCCCGCGTCGACCACCAGGTGGACGACCTGCGCGCCGACGCCGACACCCCGGCGAGCCTGCGCAGCGCACTCGACGGCATCGACGCCGTCCGCCAGGCCGCGCTCACCGGACGGAGCACGGCCCTCCAGACCCACCAGGCGTACTCGGCGACGATCGCCGCCCTGCACCGGCTCGCCGAGCAGCTGGCCGAGCAGTCGCCCCCGCGGGCCGGCTCCGGCGCCCATGCGCTCGCCGAACTGGACACCGCCGTCCAGCAGTCCGCCGCCGCCCGCGGCCTGCTGCTGGCCGCGCTGAACGTGCCGGCCACCACCCGGACCGTCATCAACCCGGTCACCGGCCTGCCGACCACCATCTCCACCGCGACCGAGGCCGACCGCAAGCAGCGCGACGCGCTCAGCGCCGCCGCCCAGCAGGCCCGGCTGCGCTCCGACGCGGCTCTCGCCGGCTTCCGCGAGACCGCCCCGCAGTCCGCCGTCGACTCCTACGACTCCACGGTCACCGGCTCCGACGTCAACTCGGCCGAGAAGTACCTGGCCGCCCTCACCGCCCAGCCCACCCTCACCGACAGCCAGCTGACCACCAGCATCAAGAAGCTGGACGCGGCCCTGTCCGCCAGAGTCGACCTGATGACCGGCGCGGAATCGGCCCTCTACGACCACCGCACCAAGGACCTGGCGAAGCTCCGGGACGACGACGTCACGGCGCTGGAGATCCGCATCGCCGTCCTCGGCGCGCTGATGCTGGTGGCGGTCGGCATCGCGACGGCCATGGCCCGTACGCTGACCCGCCCGCTGTCCGTCCTGCGCCGCGGCTCGGCCCGCCTTGCGGAGCCCGGGGACCCGGCGGCCCGGGAGCCGATCGCCTTCACCGGCCGCAACGACGAGTTCGCCCAGGTGGTCCGCTCGGTCAACGCCCTGCACGCGCACGCGGCGGCCCTGCGCGAGCAGACCGTCGCCGCCCATGAGCGGGTCGCCACCCTGGAGACCGACCGCAAGCACCTGGTCGGCCAGCGCCAGAAGATGGCTGACGCCCGCGAGGCGCTCCGCGCCGAACTGGCCGATTCCGCAGCCCAGTTGGAGCGCCTGCGCACCAGCATCAGCGGCACGTTCGTCAACCTGGCGCTGCGCACGCTGGGCCTGGTCGAGCGGCAACTGGCCGTCATCGAGGGCCTGGAGGAGCGCGAGCAGGACCCCGACCGGCTGGCCACCCTCTTCAAGCTCGACCACTTCGCCACGGTCATGCGCCGGCACAGCGAGAACCTCCTGGTCCTCGCCGGCACCGAGCATGTGCAGCAGCACCACGGCCCGGTCCCGCTGGTCGACGTCGTCCGCGCGGCGGTCAGCGAGATCGAGCGCTACGAACGCGTGCGCATCGCCTCCCTCCCGCCGCACGCCCACGTGGCCGGCTTCGCGGCCGACGACCTCTCCCACCTCCTGGCCGAGCTGATGGAGAACGCCACCTCGTTCTCCCCGCCGGACGTCCCGGTGGAGGTCTCCGGCTGGCTCCTGGAGAGCGGCGAAGTGATGCTCTCGGTCCAGGACGAGGGCATCGGCATGGCGACGGACCGCCTCGGCGTCCTCAACGGCCGCCTGGCCGACTTCGACCCCGAGTCCCACTACGACAACGAGGGCGAGACCGGTCTCGGCCTCGGCCTCTACGTCGTCGCCCGCCTCGCCCACCGCCACGGCGTGCGCGTGCAGCTGCGCGAGCAGAAGCAGGGCGGCATCGCGGCGGTGGTGGTCCTCCCCGCCACCCTCCTCACCGAGGCCCCGCCGATCGCGCTGCCCCCGCAGACCACGTCCATGAGCAGCACCGGCACGTTCTCCCTCCCGGGCGCCGACGCCGAGGTCAACTCCAACATCCTCCACGGCCGCACGAAGGGCACCGACCCACTGGTGGCCCTGGCGGAAGAGGCGGTACGGGCGGAAGCGGCGGCCACCGGCACCGACCCGGAGGCAGCCCGGTCCGCCACCGGCACCCCGGCCGAGGAGCCCGCCGCCGTAAGCGATCCCGCCGCCGTGCACGAGCAGGCCGCCCCGGCCGTCGCCGAGCACACGGAGACCCGCCCGAAGGCCCCGGCGGAGACCTACGCCGAGACGACCATGGAGCTCCTGCTCCCGGACCTGACACAGGACCCTCCGCCCGCCGAAACGCACACAGCGCCCACGGCAACGGCAATGGCGACGACAGCGCTTCCGCCGTCGCCCACGGACCCGGCGGCCAGCGACGGAGGGGACGCCGCACGGGCTGAGGCTCCGCAGGAACCCGCCGAGGCGGAGCGGCTCACGGCCAAGGGCCTCCCCAAGCGCACACCCAGGATCACCGCACCGGCCCAGGCCCCGCGCCAGCGGACCGGCTCTGTCGACGCGGAAGCGCTCCGCCGCAGGCTGGGCGGCTTCCGCAGCGGCGCCCAGGCCGGCTACCGCGCCGTAGCGGAGGAGATCACAGAACGTACGGAAGACACCACGGGGGGCACTGTCGAGGAGGCAAGCAGTTGACCGCGCCCAGCACCTTCGGACTGAGCAGTGAGGCCCGCAACCTGCACTGGCTGTTGACCAACCTGGTGGAGGAAGTACCCGGCATCCAGTCCGTCGCCGTAGTGTCCTCGGACGGCCTGCTGCTGCTCTCGTCCGACCCCGCCCGCACTGCCGCATCCCGGGAGAAGCGCCCGGTGAAGGGCCCGAAGGGCTCCGCCGCCGACCTCGCCACCATCGTCTCCGGCATCGGCAGTCTGACCGTCGGCGCGGCCAAGCTGATGGAGTTCGGCGGGGTCAGGCACACGATGGTCGCCATGGAGGAGGGCAGCCTGTTCGTGATGTCCATCAGCGACGGCTCCCTGCTCGGCGTGCACGGCTCCGCCGAGTGCGACATGAGCGTGGTGGCGTACCACATGGCCCTGTTCGTCGGCCGCGCCGGCCACGTCCTGACCCCCGAACTCCGCAGCGAGCTGCGGAAATCCCTGGAAGCCGAGTCGACGGGAAGCACCCGATGAGCGGCACGCAGAAGAAACTCCCCATACGCGGCGGCGATCGCAAACCCGCCCGTGTCCGCCCCTATTCGCTCACCGGCGGCCGTACCCGTTTCGGCCACGTCCTCCTCGTGGAGACGTTCGTGGCCAGCACAGCGGCTCTCGAAGCCCCCGAGGAGCGCAAGGAACTGACGAACGGCTCCCTCACCACCCGGGTCATGCCGGAGATGCGGGCCATCGTCGAACTGTGCCGCCGTATGCGCACGGTGGCCGAGATCGCCGCGCTGCTGAAGATGCCGCTCGGCGTGGTCCGCGTGCTCCTGAGCGACCTCGCTGACCAGGGAAAGATCCGTGTGTACGGCACCGGAACGGGTCACGGCACCGGCCGCCCGGACCGCGCTCTGCTGGAAAGGGTGCTGAGTGGACTCCGTCGTCTCTGACGCCGCCGCCTCCGCCTTCGGAGGCACCCCCCTCGTCGCCGGTTTCGCCGAGCCCGACGAGGACCTGAGGTCCTGGCAGACGGACCGTACGAGGGCCCCCATCGCGACGAAGATAGTCGTGGCGGGCGGCTTCGGCGTCGGCAAGACCACCCTGGTCACCGCCGTCTCGGAGATCACGCCTCTGCAGACCGAGGCACTGATGACCGAGGCGAGCGAGGAGACCGACGACCTCTCCGCCACGCCGGGTAAGCTCACCACCACCGTGGCCATGGACTTCGGCCGCATCACGCTCGACGACGACCTGGTGCTCTACCTGTTCGGCACGCCGGGCCAGCAGCGGTTCTGGTTCATGTGGGACGACCTGGTGCGCGGCGCGATCGGCGCCGTCGTCATGGCCGACACCCGCCGCTTGAAGGACTGTTTCCCCGCGCTGGACTACTTCGAGAGCTGCGGACTGCCGTACGTCGTCGCCGTCAACCACTTCGACGACAGCGAGCTGTTCGAGCCGGAGGACGTACGGGAGGCGCTGACCATACCCGCGCACATCCCTGTCATGATCATGGATGCGCGACGGCGGATTTCGGCCATCGAGACACTGCTGGCCCTGGTCGGCCACGCGCTGGACGAAACCCCCGAGTAGTCCCCGAGCAGTACCCGTTAGGAGTCCCCACCCGCATGCGGAAGATACTCGTCGTCGGAGCCGGTCAGTCCGGTCTCCAGCTCGCCCTCGGCCTGCAGTCGCACGGCTACGAGGTCACCCTGATGTCGAACCGGACCGCGGACGAGATCCGCACCGGCCGGGTCATGTCGACGCAGTGCATGTTCGACACGGCACTGCAGCACGAGCGCGATCTCCAGCTGAACTTCTGGGAGTCCCAGGCCCCGAAGATCGAAGGACTCGGCGTCTCCGTCGCCGCCCCCGGCTCGCACGACCCGGGCCCCACCCAGCGGGCCATCGACTGGGTGGGCAGGCTCGACGGGTACGCGCAGTCCGTCGACCAGCGGGTGAAGATGGCCGGCTGGATGGAGACCTTCGCACAGCGCGGCGGCCAGCTGGTCATCCACGGCGCGGCGGTCGGCGACCTCGACTACTTCTCCCGCGCCTACGACCTCGTCCTGGTCTCGGCCGGCAAGGGCGAGCTGGTCCAGATGTTCGGCCGCGACGCCTCCCGCTCCCCGTACAGCGAGCCGCAGCGCGCGCTGGCGGTGGCGTACGTCCACGGGCTGGGCCCGCGCCCGGAGCACCCGGAGTACGACGCGGTCCGCTGCAACCTGGTGCCGGGCGTGGGCGAGCTGTTCGTCATGCCAACGCTCACCACCTCCGGCCGCGCGGACATCCTGTTCTGGGAGGGCATACCCGGCGGCCCGCTCGACGTCTTCAACGGCGTCAAGGACCCGGCCGAGCATCTCTCCCTGACCCTGGAACTCATGGAGAAGTTCACGCCCTGGGAGTACGCGCGGGCGACGAAGGTCGAGCTGACGGACGCGGGCGGCACGCTGGCGGGCCGCTACGCCCCGACGGTCCGCAACCCCATCGGCCGGCTGCCGGGCGGCGGCCTGGTCCTGGGCGTGGCCGACGTCGTCGTCGCCAACGACCCGATCACCGGCCAGGGCTCCAACTCGGCGTCCAAGTGCGCCGCCGCGTACCTCGCCGCCATCCTCGAACACGGGGACAAGGAGTTCGACGAGGCCTGGATGCAGGCGGCCTTCGACCGCTACTGGAGCACCGCCCAGCACGTCACCAAGTGGACCAACGCGATGCTGGCGCCCCCGCCGGAGCACATCCTGAACCTCATCGGCGCGGCCGGGAAGCTCCAGCCGGTGGCGGACCGTTTCGCCAACGCCTTCAACGACCCGGCGGACTTCGAGAACTTCTTCTACGAGCCGGAGAAGACGCAGGCCTACCTGACCTCGGTGGCGGGAGCCTGATCCGGA
This sequence comes from Streptomyces camelliae, assembly GCF_027625935.1. Lineage (NCBI taxonomy): Bacteria > Bacillati > Actinomycetota > Actinomycetes > Kitasatosporales > Streptomycetaceae > Streptomyces > Streptomyces camelliae. The sequence continues at coordinate 3,138,317 of NZ_CP115300.1, read as the reverse complement.
CGTACGGCACCGAGCACCGGGTACGACGCCAGGGGTGACACCTGGACGGCCGCGCCCGGTCTCGGCGCCTGCACGACCTTGCCGTCCCCGACGTACATCGCCACATGCGTCGCGTCGGGGAAGTACACCACCAGGTCACCCGGGCGCAGCTCGCTCAGCCGGATCCGCTTCAGCCGCTGCCACTGCTCCTGACTCGTGCGCGGAATGGGCGTGCCCGCCCGGGACCAGGCCTGGGCGGTGAGGCCCGAGCAGTCGTAGGAGTCGGGGCCTGCCGCCCCCCACGCGTAGGGCTTGCCGATCTGGCCCATGGCCCAGCGGACCGCGCGCTCCCCGGCCGGGGAGGCGGCGCGGGCCGTGGGCAGGGCGCCCGCGGTGGCGAGCTTCTGCTGGGCCGCGGTGACGCTCTGCCGCTCCAGCGTGGCGATCGCGGCCAGCTGGGCCGGGCTGAGGCCGGCCAGCAGGTGTTCCACGCCGGCGAGCTTGCCCTGGACGTCGTCGTGCTGTTTCTTCTGCTGGTCGGTGAGCGTGAGCTGGATGTCCAGGGCCTGGCGGGCGGCCCGGGCCAGGGCGTCCCTGCCCTTCTCCGTGGCGGTCAGCCGGGTCACCGTCCGGGCCCGTTCGCGCGCCAGCTCGCCGATGACATGACCCTCGTCCAGCGCGTGCTCCGGATCGGGGGCGAGCAGCAGCCGGACGTACGGCCCGAGGCCACTGCTGCTCTGGTACTGCTGGCGGGCCAGCCGGCCGGCGTCGGCCCGGCTGTCCTGGAGGGCGAGCCGGGCGCGGGCCAGTTCGCCGTCGAGCCGGGACACCTCGGCGCGCTGCCGCGTCAGCTTCTCCGCGGTCGCGTTGTAGGTCTCCGTGGCCTGCTCGGTCTGGTGGTACAGCTGCTGAAGGTCCGTCAGCAGCTGGGCGACGGAACGCTGTGGGTCCGGTACGGCCGCGGCGGGTGCGGGCACGAGGACGGCCTGGGCCGCCACCGCCGTCGTACAGGCCAGGCGCAGAAGCATTCCTGACACGTCATCACCTCGGTGCGGAGAGGGGGCCCGACGGGCGGGCTGTTCGCCTCCTATCGCACCGTGATAATCGGATCATCCGTGTGGGGCGCGCGCTGGGTGTGGGCGGTTCGGTCCACGTCTGTCACTCGTTCGCGTCGTCCCGCCCGCCCAGCGGCGTGGCGGGCCGGCCGGCCGGCTTCGACCAGGGCCACCGGAGCTTGCCGCCGGAGATGTCGTCCGGGTCGTAGACGTACTTCCACCCCTGGACGATCCCCAGCCGCTTGCTGTGACCCCTCGGCACCCGGTGGTAGACCAGCACCGTCGGCGGGCCGCCGGCCGGGTCCGGGACGGGGATGCGGTACGTCTTCGGGGGGTGCCCGGTCGGGCCGACCATGACGGACAGCACACGACCGTCCATCGGGCCGCCCTCGAAGGGGGTCTCCTGGCTCTTCACGGGTTCAGTTTCGGCCATCCCCGGCGAGCGCGCCGACGAGGGCCGCCGTCTGCGGGTCCCGGCCCGCGGTGACGGTGAGCATGGCCACGAACTGGTCCACCAGCCAGTCGCGCAGCTCCTCGACCGGGGGCTGCTTGTCCTCGTCCAGCCAGATCAGGGAGGCTCCCTCGACGGCCGTGATCCACATCCGGACGGTCATCCGCAGCCGGGGGCCGGGCTCGGCGACGCCGAGATGCCGGTAGATGTGCTCGGCGGCGGCCCGGCGTACGCCGTCCACGGTGGCCGTGGTCCGTGACGTCTCCACCACACTGCCGCCCTGGAGCAGCGCGCTGAAGCCGGTGTCGTGTTCGTCGACGAAGGCCAGATAGCGGTCCAGGGCCCGGGACAGCCGGCGCAGCAGCGGCCCCTGAAGGGGTTCGTCGAAGCACTGCCGCAGCTCTTCGGCGGCCGACCGCAGCGCGGCCTCGTACAGCTGCTGCTTGCCGCCCGGGAAGTACCGGTACACCAGCGGCCGCGACACTCCGGCCGCCTCCGCCACGTCGTCCAGCGACACGTCCTCGGGGGCGCGGTGCGCGAAGAGGGTGAGCGCGGCGGCGAGGAGCTGGCTGCGTCGCTCCTCGACACTGAGCCGACGGTAGGCGGGGGTGGCGGCCGGGGTCATGGCCGTCAGCCTAATCGCTCCGCTCGGGGGGCCGTCTTTTGTCCGCCGACTCGTTGTGGCTGGTCGAGCCCCACGCGGCGCAGCCGCACATCGATACAGCCCCGCGCCCCTTCAGGTCGGCATGCTCCCGCTACGCCAGCAGCCCCGACGACCTCCACAATCGCCGCCCGACCCCCCGCAACACCCCAATATCGTCCAGGAAGTCCGTAAGCCGCTTGGCCCCCGTCTGCATGACCTCCCGCCGGTGCCCGCTCGCCTTCACCTGGGCCATCGCCTCCCGCTTGTCCAGCCCGACGTTCGTGTACACCTCAGGATTGACGAAGGCGACCGAGAAGACGCGGGCGAACTCGCCCGAGGTGACCCGGGTGAACTCCTGGGACCACTTGGGGGCGGTCAGCATCTGCCGCCGCAGCTCCTCACGCGCGTACCGCACATGCCGGGCCTCCTCCACCACATGGATCCGAGTGACGCCCCTGATCAGCGGCTGGACGCGCTCGTCCGGGAAGGTCAGCCGCTGCATCCAGTCCAGGACCTCCTCACCGAGCAGGGTCGCCGTGAAGGAACCGGGGGTGGTGGAGATGGTCTTGAAGACGCGGCCGAGGTTCTGGTGGGCCCGGCTGACCGGGTACCAGGGCGTGCCGCCGTGCGAGATCAGCCGGGCGAACATCTTCGAGTGCCGGCACTCGTCCTCGATCTCGGTCAGCGCGTAGCGGACGTGGGCGCTCGTCGCCGCCTTGTCGTAGATGTGCCGGACGAGGAGCTGCATCAGGATCAGCTCGAACCAGATGCCGAGCGAGGCCAGCGCCGCCGCCTCGTGCTGGGAGAGCAGGATCCGCTGGTCCTCGCTCATCCGCTGCCACATCGGCGTGTCGTACAGCGACACCAGCTCCGGCGGCCAGAACCACTTGCCCTCCTCGAAGGGCGCGTCCCAGTCCAGCTCCTTGTCCGGGTCGAAGGAGTGCTTGGCGGAGGAGACGAGCAGCCGTTCGGCCACCTGTTCCCGGTCCTTGAGCAGGCCGAGCGCATCGCGCAGGCCGTCCAGCGCGTCCGCTTCCGTCAGCGTCGTCATGGCTCCCTCACCTCGTTACCGGGGGTACGTCGTCCTTGCCTTATGAGACTGCCTGTCAGCAAGGCCGTCAATCCCTTGCACATGACTTGTTGACCGCGCGTCTACATGTGAGCCTGCGGGGTATGCCGACCCAAGACCTGTACGCCAACGACCCCGGTGACCACCTCTGGCAGGTGCCCGCCAGCGGCGCGGCCCGGTTCAACTGGGAGTACGACGACGGCCGCGACCGGCTGCTCGCCCTGTACCAGAAGGGCAAGGACAAGCAGTGGGACGGGCAGAAGCGCATCGACTGGGACCTGGAGGTCGATCCGTACGACGCGCTCGGCACCCCCGAGGAGTCCATGACCCTGTACGGCACGCCGTACTGGGACAAGATGACGGACAAGGACAAGGGCGAGCTGCGCCGGCACTTCGCCTCCTGGCAGTTCAGCCAGTTCCTGCACGGCGAGCAGGGCGCGATGATCTGCGCGGCGCGGATCGTGGAGTCGGTGCCCGACCTGGACGCCAAGTTCTACTCCGCGACCCAGACCATGGACGAGGCCCGGCATGCCGAGATCTACGCCCGGTTCCTGCACGAGAAGATCGGGCTCGTCTATCCCATCAACGACAACCTGCAGTCCCTGCTCGGCGACACGCTCCGGGACAGCCGGTGGGACATGCCGTACCTGGGCATGCAGGTGCTCATCGAAGGGCTCGCGCTGGCCGCGTTCGGGATGATCCGGGACACCACGAACAAGCCGCTGCCCAAGCAGATCCTGGCCTACGTCATGCAGGACGAGGCCCGGCACGTGGCCTTCGGCCGGATGGCACTCAGGGACTACTACAAGCAGCTCACCGACGCCGAACTGCGCGAGCGCGAGGAGTTCGTCATCGAGGGCTGCTATCTGATGCGCGACCGGCTGCGGGGAGAGGAGGTGCTGGAGAACTTCGGCATCCCCAGGGCCGAGGCGGAGGTGCTGAGCGAGCGCTCCGAGTTCCTCCAGCTCTTCCGCAAGCTGCTGTTCAGCCGGATCGTGCCCTGCGTCAAGGACATCGGTCTGTGGGGCAAGCGGCTCCAGCAGGCCTACCTCGACATGGGCGTCTTCGACCTGGGTGACGCCAACCTGGACCTGCTCATGGCCCAGGACGAGGAACTGGCCGACCAGCTGGACGCGGAGCGCTTCGCCGCCGAGGAGCGGGAGCGGGTGGCGGAGGTGCAGGAGGCCGTCGAGGCGGGGGCCGCCGAGGGCTGAGCATCCAGGTGGCGGTGGCGGTGGCGGTGGCGGTGGCGGCACGTTCACCCAGGTGCAGTAGCGTGCTGGCGTGTCCATGCCTCCGCCACCGCCGCAGCCGCAGCCGCCGTACGGGCCGCCGCAGCAGCCGCCGTACGGGCAGCAGCCGCCCTACGGCCAGCCGTCCCCGTACGACCAGCAGCAGCCCTACGGCCAGCAGTCCCCGTACGGCCCGCCGCAGGCTGCCCCCGGCCCGTACGGCTCCCCGTACCCGCAAGCCCAGCCGTACCCGCCGCAGCCCTACCCGGCCTGGGGCGCGCCGCCCATGGCCCCGCCGCCGAAGAAGCGCCGGGTCGGACTGATCCTGGGGATCGTGGGCGGTGTCGTCACGCTGATCGTCGTGGGGCTCATCCTGCTCGGAGCCGTGGTCAGCAGCGGCTTCCCCGAGGCGAAGAACAAGCTCGTCCTCCCGAAGACGCTGGTCGGCGGGAGGTTCCAGCTCGCCCAGGACCTCTCCGACACCGAGGGCAAGAAGATCGAGGACGAGGCCGACGGGGCCTGGGACGCCAAGGACGTCCACGCCGTGGTCGCCACCTACCGGGTGGGTGGCGACGCGACCCGGGGCACCCTGGTGGTGTCGGGCATGTACGGCCGGTTCAAGAACGCCGACGAGGCCCGCGACAACATGCTGAAGGGGGCCTCCGATGCGGACGGCGTGACGGTGGCGGTGGCGCGGAAGGACTTCACCCAGAGCGGCTCGCCCACGGTCAGCTGCGAGGTGCTGACCCAGAAGAAGCTCGGCGAGACCCTGACCTACCCCATGTGCGCCTGGAACGACGGCAACACGGGGGCCGCCGTGGGGTCCGTCACCCCCAAGTCGGCCACGCAGAACCCGTCCGACGTGGACCTCACGATGTACGCGAAGCTCACCCTCCAGGTCCGCTCGGAGATGATCAAGCCGATCGGCTGACCGCAGCCCCCTCGGGGGCCGGGAACGACGTACGGAGCGTGAAGGCGTACGGCGTCGCGCCGTGCGCCCTCAGGTGCAGCAGCCGGTCCTCCGCCTCGGCGACCGTCGGGCGGTGGCCGGCCGGCACCCACCACAGCACGGCCGTCGCCTCTTCCAGCTTCTCGAACCACTCACGCCGACGGGCCAGCAACTCCCGGTGCCGGCCCTGGTACATGAACGCCGTCAGCGCGTTGGTGTCCCGCCACGTCGACATGTTGATGATCAGCCACTCGTCACCGAGGACCGGGATGTCGGTGGCGTTGCCGGAGTCGCTCTGCAGCCGCCAGACGAACCCGTCCGCGGCGTCCGCCACCGCGTTCACCGGGTCGAGCGCGTCGACGAAGTACGTCAACTGGGGCGAGTCCAGAGGGAACTTGAGGCGGGCGATGTTGACCTGGGCGAGTTCGTACGCGGCGGAAGTCTGCGTCATGACCGAACGGTAGGTCGGCCCCCGCCGGGACCGGCACCCCCGTCTCACAGACCGAGCACCGCCCGCATCACGTCCCGGGCGATCGGCGCCGCGTCCCCGCCGCCGCTGATCTCGCCCCGGTCCGCCGAGGCGTCCTCCACCACCACCGCGACCGCCACCCGCGGCTCCAGGGTGCCGTCGGCCTGCGCCCAGGAGACGAACCAGGCGTACGGTACACCGGAGTTGCCGACGCCGTGCTGTGCGGTGCCGGTCTTGCCGCCGACCAGGGCGCCGGGGATGGCCGCCCGGGTGCCGGTGCCCTCCCGGACCACGTCCGTCATCAGCTCCTTCAGCCGTGTGGCCGTCGACGGGTTCATCACCTGCCGCACCGGATGCATCCCGCTCCCGGCGACTGTCTCCCCGCTGTGCCGGGTGGTCCGCTCCACCAGGTACGGCGAGCGCAGCTGCCCGCCGTTCGCGACGGCCGCCGCGACCATCGCCATCTGCAACGGCGTGGCCCGCGTGTTGTACTGCCCGATCGAGGACAGCGCCAGCTGCGCCCGGTCCAGGTGCGGGTCGAAGGTGCTGGGCGCGACGGCGAACGGGATGCGCAGCCCGGCATCGTTGAACCCGAAGGCCTGCGCCGTGCCGACCATGTCCCGCGCCCCGACGTCCACGCCGAGCTTGGCGAACACCGTGTTGCAGGACCACTCGAAGGCGTCCCGCAGCGAGGTGTCGCGGCAGCCGTCGGCCTCGTTGGTCAGCCGGGTGACGGTGCCCGGCAGCCGGTAGGGGTCGGGGGAGTCGGTGCGTTCGTCCAGGTCGGTGACCACACCCGCGTCCAGCGCCGCCGCCGCGGTGACCACCTTGAACGTCGAGCCCGGCGGATAGGTCTGCCGCACCGCCCGGTTGAGCATCGGCTTCTCCGGGTCGTGGTTGAGCCGCTCCCACGCCGAGGTCACCGCCTCCCCGTTGCCGGACAGCTGCCCGGGGTCGTACGACGGGCTCGACACCAGCGCCAGGATCCGGCCCGTGGCCGGTTCGATCGCGGCGACCGCGCCCTTGCGCCCGGCGAGCCCCCGGTACGCCGCCTCCTGCGCGGCCCGGTTCAGGGTCGTGACGACGTTCCCGGCCCGACTGGGCCGGCGCGTCAGGTCGTTCCACAGCGGCAGCACCGACAGCATCGGGTCGGTGCCGGAGAGCACCCCGTCCCCGGCGTGCTCCAGGAACGTGGTGCCGTACCGCTGGGAGGAGAATCCGGTCACCGGGGCGTACAACGGGCCGTCCTTGTAAGCCCGTTCGTAGCGCAGCTGCTCGCCGGTGTCGGTGGATCCGGTGACCGGCTCGTCGCCGACCAGGATGTCGCCGCGCGGCTGGCCGTAACGGGCGATCGTGGCACGGCGGTTGGCCGGATTGCCGTCGTACACGCCCGACTCCACCACCTGCACCCGGGCCGCGTTGACCAGCAGGGCGGCGAGCAGCAGCGCGCAGAACCCGCACGCGTGCCGGATGTACCGGGCCATGGGCCGCCCGCCCTCGGGGAAGCCACCGAAGTCGCCGTGGTCGCGATGGTCCCTCACGGGGCCTCCCGCCCGTCGTACTGGCTGCGCGCCGAGTCGCTGACCCGGATCAGCAGCGCCACGATGGCCCAGTTGGTCACCACCGAGGAGCCGCCCTGGGCGAGGAACGGCATCGCCATGCCGGTCAGCGGAATCAGCCCGCTCACCCCGCCGGCGATCACGAACACCTGGAGGGCGAGGAGCGCGGCGAGCCCGACGGCGAGGAGCCGGCCGAACGGTTCGCGCAGCGCGAGGCCCGCCCGGAAGCCGCGCTCCACCAGCAGCGCGTACAGCAGGACGATCGCCGCGAGCCCGGCGAGCCCCAGCTCCTCGCCCGCCGTGGCCAGGATGAAGTCCGACTTCACCGCGAAGCCGATCAGTACGGAGTGCCCCAGCCCGAGCCCGGTACCCAGCACCCCGCCGGCCGCGAACGCGAACAGCGACTGGGAGAGCTGGTTGGGCCCGATCCCGGCGTCGATCGTGTGGAACGGATGCAGCCAGTCCTCGATCCGCCCGCCCACATGCGGCTCGAACCGGCCGACGGCCCAGGCGCCCAGCACCGCCAGCAGCAGCCCGACCGCGATCCATCCGGTGCGCCCGGTGGCGACGTACAGCAGGACGACGAACAGCCCGAAGAACAGCAGCGAGGTGCCCAGATCCCGCTCCAGGACCAGCACGCCCACGCTCAGCAGCCAGATGGTGACGATCGGCCCGAGCACCCGCCCGGTCGGGAACTGCAGCCGCCACAGCCGGCGGCCGGTGTACGCGAGCGCGTTGCGGTTGGCCGCCAGATAGGCGGCGTAGAACACCGCGAGCAGCACCTTCGCGAACTCGCCCGGCTGGATGGAGAATCCGGCGAGCCGGATCCAGATGCGGGCGCCGTTGACGGCCGGGAAGAGGATCGGCAGCGCCAGCAGGCCGAGCGCGGCGGCCACGCACACGTACGCGTACCGCTGGAGCACCCGGTGGTCGCGCAGCACCAGCACGACGACGATGAACAGCCCGGCCCCGAGCGTGGACCACACCAGCTGGGCCGGGGCCGCGCGGTCGCCCGGTGTCTCCAGGTCCAGCCGGTAGATCAGGACCAGGCCGATCCCGTTGAGCAGCACCCCGATCGGCAGCGGCAGCGGATCGGCGTACGGCGCCCGCAGCCGTACGGCGAGATGCGCGGCCAGGGCGAGCACCCCGAGCCCGGCGCCGTAGCCGGCGGCGCCGGGCGGAACGGTACCGGTCCGCGCGAGCCCCACCGCGCAGTAGCCGTACACGGACAGCAGGACGGCCAGCACGATCAGGGCGAGTTCGATGCCACGGCGCCGGGGGAGACGTACGACGGGTGCGGGAGCCTGCGCCGCCGCCAGGGTGGTTCCGGCCTTGGTCATGCCCGGAACCTACCTAAATGGGACGCCTTGTGGGCCATGGGCGCGCCCCGAAGGAACGCGGGGCTGTGTTCGAGCTCTACCGCTCCTCGTCCACCGGCAGGATCAGCGTGGCGACGGCCCCGCCGTCCAGCGCGTTGGCGAACACCAGCCGCGCCCCCAGCACCTCCGCCTGCCCCAGGGCGATGGTCAGCCCCAGCCCGTGCCCCGTGGCGCCGCCCTCCGTACGGAACCGCTGCGGCCCGTGCGCCACCAGGTACCCCGGATACCCGCTGCCGTGATCCCGTACGGTCACCACGGGCCCGTCCACCGTCAGGACCACCGGAGGGCCCCCGTGCTTGTGCGCGTTGGCCACCAGATTCCCCAGCACCCGCTCCAGCCGCCGCCGGTCGGTCTCCACCCGCGCGCTCCGGACGATCCGCACCTCCGTGTCGGTGCCCGACGCCCGCACCACCCGCCGGGCCAGCGCCCCCAGCTCCTCGGTGCCCACGGCCGGCTTCTCCCGGCCGGTGTCCAGCCGGGAGATCTCCAGCAGGTCCTCGGTGAGCGTGCGCAGCGCCGCCACCCGGTCCCGCACCAGCTCCGTCGGCCGGCCCGGCGGCAGCAGCTCCGCCGCCGCGTGCAGCCCGGTCAGCGGGGTGCGCAGCTCGTGCGCCACGTCCGCGGTGAACCGCTGCTCGCTCAGCAGCTTGCTCTGCAGCGTGGAGGCCATGGTGTCCAGGGCCGCCGCGACCGCGGCCACCTCGTCCTGCGGCCGGGACGGATCCCTGGTCAGCGGATCGTCCACGCGCGCGTCCAGGTCACCCGTGCTGATCCGCCGGGCCACACGCGCGGTGGCGTGCAGCCGGCGGGTCACCCGGGTCACCGCGAACACGCCGACCAGCACCGTCACCCCGATCGCGAGGCCCGACGACCACAGGATCGAGTTGTCGAGGCCGGCGATGGTGCGGGCCTGCTGGGAGTAGTCGACCTCCACGGCCAGCGCCCGGCGCCCGGCCACCGGGCCCGCCGCCCACATGGTGGGGCGCCCGTTGTGCGTGGAGACGATCGTGCCGCGCTGACCGGACGCCGCCAGCGTCCGCAGCGCGGGCGGCAGCCCCTCGGGGTCGACCCCGGCGCCCGGCAGCAGCGTGTCCCCGGCCTCGTACGCCTCGGTGGCGTCCGCGAGGCGGGACAGGGCCTGGTGGCGGGCCTGGTCGACCGTCTGGTTGGTCACCGAGACATGCACCAGGACGCCGAGCAGCGCGGCCAGCGCGCAGCACATCACCGTGATGAACACGGCCGCCTTCACGGCGAGCGGCCCGGCCCACCCTGGCAGACCGGGCTTCACGGGTTGCCCGCCGGGGAGGGATACGCCGGGGAGGCGGAGGGGGACGGGGACGCGGATGGGGACGCGGACGGCTTCTGGGCCTTGCGGCCGTCACCGGTGTGCAGATACTCGTCGCGGGAGAACACCATCGCGCGCTGCCCCGGATCCCACACCCAGGTCGTGCGGTACTCGTAGCCGGAGACGTCCGCCGGCGAGCGCTCGATCAGCGACCGGCCGGCCAGCTCCACCCCGAGGATCGCGTCGTTGTCGGCCAGCACCTGCACCAGCCGGTGCTTCTCGACGGTGTAGACCCGCACCGCCGTCTGGTTGGTCGGGTAGAGCCGGAAGCCGAGCGTGAGATCCTCCCGGCCGTCGCCCGTCAGGTCCCGGTAGTACGGCGTCAGCAGCGGGCAGCGCGCCGTGTCGCCGCCGGCCCGGCAGTCCTTCAGCCGGTCCACGGTCGCGTGGTACGCCCCCTTGGAGCCGTAGTCGTCCGGCTCGGCCTTGATCTCCGCCTCCACCACGGCCACCGGGTCCACCTTGCGGATGTCGTCACCGGGGACCTTGACGCCCTTGACGACCGACCGGGTCGCCACGGCGTAGGGGTAGGCCGGGCTGGAGGCCGGCCGCAGGTCGGGCCAGAGCTTGGCGGGGCTGATCGCGGTCGGGGTCGGCCCGGCCGCCTGCAGTCCGCCCCGGTCGCCACAGCCCGCGGCCGTCACCGACAGCAGGGCGACGGCGGCCGCGGTGAGGGCGGTACGCAGGGGACGGCGGGCTGGCACGGGGCTCCTGGGGCGTCGGGGTCTGTTCGGGATCCCGTACACCTTATGCGCAGTACGGAATGGTCGTAGTTTCGTAGTTTCCTGGGAAAGTCCTTTTTGTGCCGCCGAGGCGGCGCTGGGAGAGAGGCTACTCGGCCAGTTCCTCCAGCAGTCGGACGGTCGGCAGTCCCGCGCGCAGGTACTCCACGAACAGCTCGTTGTGCAGCGCCCACGCCGAGCGCCGGGCCCGGATCAGCTGGATCGCCTCGTCCGGGGAAGCATGGCCGCGCTGCACCAGAGCGTGCGCGATGAGCAGGCCGGACCGGTTGTACCCGTGGTAACAGCGCACGAGCACCCGGCGCCCGGCGTCCAGCGCCTCGTTCACCGCACGGGCCAGCCGCATCACCCCGGCGAGCTGGGTCCCGTCCAGCGGACCGTCCGGGATGGGCCACACGTGGTGCTCGACGCCCGGATCGGGCCCGTAACCCGGCAGTCGCAGCAGTGTCTGCACCACATCGAACTCGTCGTGCACGACGACCGGCTCCACCCGCCCGGAACGGCCCCGGAACTCATGCCCGCCCATCCACAGGCCCGGCACGATCTCGCTCCACGGACGCTCCGGAGGCGGTACGTCGGGCTGCCTTCCGCGGATCCGCAACGGCGCCTCCCCAACTCCCCCTCGCAGGGCCGTTCTCCAAGGTAACCGCTCTTGCCCCGGGAGCACCCCGCCTGTTCCCATGGTCGAGGGGTGATGGCGCATGAACGCACTGCGCGTGGTGCCGGCCTATCGGCACGGCCGGGAACGGCTGTACGTCTGCCGCCCGGACGGCAGCAACGTCGCCTGGTACGACCGGGAGACGGGCCGGGTGAACCTGCTCGGCGAGGACAGCAGGGACGACGTACTCCAGGCCCTGAAACCCTTCCTGACCGGCCCGGTGACCGTGGGCCCGCCCCCGGTACCGACCCCCGCCGAACTGGCCCGGCTGACCCTGCACCCGGACGACGACCTGGCGCCCAACCGCCCCGGCGAGGCCCTGCTCGTCGCCCTCGACCGCGACCCCGGACATGCCCACCGGCTGCGCCCCGACCCGCGCCGCCGCGCCCTGGCCGCCGAGCAGACCGTCGGCCAGGCCCTGGACGCCCTGGAGGGCGCCGGCTGGCACACCCTGCACTCCATAGCGCTGCCCGGCGGCGACCGCATCCACCACCTGCTGCTCGGCCCCGGCGGCCTGTTCGCCGTCCACGCCCTGTACGCCCGCAAGAGCCGCGTCCTGGTCGCCGACCCCATGGTCACCGTGGGCCGCCGCGAGCCCGAGCCCCTCCTGCGCCGGCTGCGCGCGGACGCCGACCGCGCCTCCTACGCCCTGACCGCCGAGGTCCGCCCGGTCCTGGCCCTGGCGGGCCCCGCCGAGGTGACCGTCACGGGCCGGCCGCGCGCGGTACGGATCCTCCAGGACGCCGAGCTGGCGGACCTGGCCCGGCTCGGCGGGGTGCTGAAGCCGGCGGACGTGGAGGCCCTGCACGGGATGGCGCGGGACCGGAACACGTGGGGGAGGGTGTAGGAGGGGGACCGGACCGGGTCAGGGGAGGGGCGCGGCCGTCTCCGGGTCCAGCAGGGGCGCCATCAGGTCCCCGTGATGCTGGAGGCGGGGAGCCATGTCACCGGCCTGGAACTCCAGCTGCCCGGCGCTGCGGCAGTCCGCGACCTCCTCCCAGGTGACCGGGGCGGACACGTAGGGGTACGGGCGGGCGCGCAGCGTGTAGGGCGTGGCCGTGGTCTTGCGCGCGGCGTTCTGGCTCCAGTCCACGAACACCTTCCCCGGCCGCAGGCTCTTCGTCATCCGGTGCACGACGAGCCGGGGCAGCGCCCGCTCGGCCTCCACGGCGAGCGCCTTGGCGTACTCGCTGGTCCGCTCGGGGGACGCGCCGCGCACGGCCGCCAGCAGATGCAGCCCCTTCGACCCGGCCGTCTTCGGATACGCCTCGATCCCGTCCGCCGCGAGCCGCTCCCGCAGCCACAGGGCCACCTCACAGCACTGGACGACGGTCGCGGGCGGTCCGGGGTCGAGGTCGAAGACCAGCCGGTCGGCCCGCTCGGGGTCCTGCACCCGCCACTGATGCGTATGGAACTCGGTGACGAGATTGGCAGCCCAGACGAGACTGGCCAGATCCTGTACGACGACCATCCGGGCCGGCCCCTCCGACCGCGGGACCTCGGCGGTGGTGACCCACTCGGGCGTACCCGGCGGCACGTTCTTGGCGAAGAACAGCTGCCCTTCGGGGCCGTCGGGATAACGCAGGAAGGACACGGCCCGGTCCCGCAGATGCGGCAGCAGCACGCCGGCGCCGGTCACGTAGTAGTGCACCAGCTCCGCCTTGGTGAAGCCGGTCTGCGGATACAGCACCTTCTCCAGGTTGCTGAGCGCGACCCGCCGCCCCTCCACCTCCGTGATAGGCGTCATAGGATGACAATCCCAGAGAAACGGTTGAAACCGGTGTAATTGGCAGGGGAAGGGTGGGTGCGGCACGTGCGGTCGATATGGAACGGCGCGATCTCCTTCGGTCTCGTCAGCATCCCGATCAAGCTGGTGAACGCCACGGAGAGCCACGCGATCTCCTTCCGCCAGATCCACACCGAGGACGGCGGCCGCATCCGCTACCGCAAGTTCTGCGAACTGGAGGACCGGGAGGTCGGCGGCGAGGAGATCGGCAAGGGGTACGAGGACGCGGACGGCACGATCATCCCGATCACCGACGAGGACCTCTCCCACCTGCCCATCCCCACCGCCCGCACGATCGAGATCGTCGCCTTCGTACCGGCCGACCGCATCGACCCGCTCCAGATGGACGCGGCGTACTACCTGGCGGCGAGCGGAGCCCCGGCGGCGAAGCCGTACACCCTGCTCCGGGAGGCCCTGAAGCGCAGCAACAAGGTGGCCATCGCGAAGTACGCCCTGCGCGGCCGCGAACGCCTCGGCATGCTGCGCGTGGTCGACGACGCCATCGCCATGCACGGCCTGCTCTGGCCGGACGAGGTCCGCGCGCCGCAGGGGGTGGCCCCGGAGGTCGACGTCACCATCCGCGACAAGGAACTGGACCTCGCGGACGCCCTGATGGACACCCTCGGCGAGGTGGACCTGGCGGACCTGCACGACGAGTACCGGGAGGCGGTGGAGGAGGTCATCGCCGCGAAGGCCGCCGGCGAGGCCCCGCCCGAGGCCCCGGCCCCGGCCCCGGGAGGCAAGGTCCTGGACCTGATGGCGGCCCTGGAGAACAGCGTCCGGGCGGCGAAGGAGTCCCGCGGCGAGGTGCCCCCCGGCGGCGAGGCCGAGGTGAGACGGCTGCCGAGGAAGACGGCGGCGACGAAGAAGACGGCTGCCGCCAAGAAGACGACGGCGGCGAAGAAGACGACAGCGAAGAAGACGGCGGCCAAGACGGCCAAGTCGGTGGCCAAGGCTGGGGAGAAGAAGACGGCGACGAAGAAGGCTGCGGCGCGCAAGCGGACGGCTTGAGGGGGAGCGCGGGGCGCCGTCGGCTTTCCGCGTGGTCAATGACAGCCACGGGCAACCACGGCCAACAGAGATCACCTGCGGGTCGTGTGATCAGGCCAGGCACCTGCCTGCACACACGCGAAGACCCCGGCCTCAGCGTTTCCGCTGGTGACGGGGTCTTTGGGCACCTCATGCTGGGTGCCCCCGGCAGGATTCGAACCTGCGCACACGGCTCCGGAGCACAATCAGAGTTCAGCTTGCAAATGGGCTCTGAGCAGCAGGTTCCTTGATCGCGGGAGGCGTGCGGTGTTCTCCTGTATCGCAGATAGTGCGTATCAGGCAGGGAGCGGGTTCACAGTGGGCCACGGCGCGCCCTCGTGAGCAGGGCCGCGTCGTTCAGGTGACCTGTCCTGATTGATCACGTGATGCCGAGGGTGATCAGTGGACGGTTGGCGTCGCGGGTGTGATGGCGGAGTCCAGCGGCGATGTTCGTCTGGTCGGCGAGTCGGAGAGCGCCGATGGCCAGGTTGCGCAGGGATGCCATGGCACGTGGAGCGGTGCCGGTGCGTACGCGTGAGGCGTCCTCGGCGTACGTGGTGTCCCTGACATGGTGGATCTTGTTCTCGATGCCCCAGTGATCGCGTACGCGGCGGGCGATCTCGGTTGCGTCGGCCTGCTCCGCGGTCAGGTCGGTCACCCCGTAGACGCATTCCAGGGTGACCTTGCCGGTGGTGATGATCCGTCGGCGGCGCACGATCTGGACGGCCTGCACCGCGTATGGGAACGCGATCCCGGTGACGGCGGCGGCCTTGATCCGGCGGATTTCGTCGCGGCCGTGTGCGATGGCCCGCGTCTTGTCCAGGAGTGGCACCTCCCGCCATGGCAGGGCCTTCAGCCACCGGTGCAGGGTGGGCCGGTTGCCCTTGATCAGCGCGATGTAGTGGGCGTGCTTGTCCTTGACGAGGAAGCGCGCGTGGGCGGTCTGCGAGTGGAGGGCGTCGAAGGTGACCACCGTGCCGTGCAGGTCGAGCGGGGCAAGCAGGGGCTGGAAGACGGTGATCTCGTTGGTCTTGCCGTCCACCTCGCGCTGGGCGGTGACCAGGCCGGTTTCCGTCATCGCGGCGAGCAGGTGGACCTGGGTGCCGTCGGTGCGGCGGGCACCGCGCACGGTCTTGCCGTCCACGGCGAGGGAGGGCAGGGGCCGGTCGCTGTCGTTGTGCTCCTGGCCGTCGGCGCGTTCGCGCCCGGCGAGCCAACTTCCGACGGCCATATCCAGGGCGTCGCCGTCGATGCGCTGGAGGATACGACGCACGGTGGCCTCGGCCGGGGCGACGGGGCCGCGGTCCGGCTCCCGGCATGGGCCACCGAGCCGGGCCAGGACGTGGGGCGGGGCGTCGGCGGCCCACTCCGCGATCGCGGCCAAGGACTTCGCTCCGGCCAGGACCGCGCACGCGGCCAGGGCCAGGACGAAAGAGAGTGGGTGTCGCCGGCCCTGGTCCCGCCGTGGATCGGGCACCTGAGCCAGGCAGGTCAGCAGGCCGGGGAGGTCATCAGGTGCGGCCGGTGCGGCGTCGGTGAGTTGGCCCAGAGGGCCCGGGATGGGCGAGGACGAGCGGGCAGGCACGGTCCTCCGTCGTGGTGATCAGGGACTCAACACCTCATGATCACCGGGAGCCATGCTTGCCTCCGCATCAGCCCCAGGCGACCATCCCGCAGCCCTGCCCCGTTGTTGGTGTACAGCACAACACGCGAACGCCGGCACGATCTCGGCACTGCGCCGCCACTGGGTCGGCAGGCGCGCGATGGGCGAGGTCGTCCAGGGCCACCGCGTGTGCGTGCCTCTTCGGCGACTGGCTCAGGCGTTCGCCCTGCGCCCCAGGCGTACGAGGCGGTGTGCGGCCGACCGCCGCATGGCCGACTCGCTTTTCCATGACCGCTGTCTCAACAAGCCCCAGGCCAGGAGCAGGCAGGCGATCGCCACCAGCAGGCCGTGTGCGATCCGTACGGGCTGGGGCGTAGCGAACTGTGGGATGTAGAGGGCGAATCCGACGGCGAGGGGAAGCCCGCTCCATCTGGGGAACGTTTCCGATCTCCACAGTGCGGTGGCGAAGAGGACGGCGCCCACGGCGAGGAGTATCAGCCCGGCCATGATGAGTCCGATGCCGGTTCCGAAGCGGACCGAGTCCGAGAGCGGGACGAGGCTGGGGTCCCGGCGCCGCAGGGCCTCCTGGCCGATGGCGTGCAGGCCGAAGGCCTCGGCCCCGTAGTAGGGCAGGGTCAGCCCGACGCCGATCCAGCTGAGTACGAGTGCTCGCAGGGCGCTGCTTCCGGCGGAGGCGTCGCGCAGGTGCTGGTACAGGCCGAGCATTCCGACGACCAGCAGTACGAACGCCGCGATGGCGAGGGTGTGCGCGAGGATCCATGAGGACGACGCGAACGCCGCGGCTCCCTGCAGGGACTTCTCGTCGGAGAACGGCCTGATCGCGGGATACAGGACGAAGAGTGCGCCGGCGAGGCCGAAGGCCAGGGCGGGCAGGCGCGAGGAGGGCGGGTGTGTCACTGCGGGCTCCGGTGGCGTGGGAGGGGACGGGCGCTCAGGCCCAGGCGGTGAAGACGGTGTCGAGGGTGTCGATGAGGCGGGCGTAGGAGCGTTCGATGTCCTGGGGCATCCCGAAGCCGCCCGCCGCCTCTAGTGCGACGAAGCCATGCAGCATGGCCCGGATGGCCCGGGTGGCGTCGACCAGGTCGTCGTCGCCGAGGTCATAGCCGTGGAGTACGGCGAAGACGGTGCGCAGCAGGGCGTCGCTGGCCGTGATGTGCTCGGTGTCGGCGGCGCCGGGGGCGTGCAGAGTGGCGGCGTAGCGGCCAGGGTGGGCGCGGGCGTAGTCGCGGTAGGCATCGGCCATGGCGCGCAGCGCGTCGCTTCGGGCCCGGCCGACGGAGGCGGCGGCCATCGCGTCGCCGAGCTCGCGTACGGCGCGCGTGGCGATGTGGCGTTGCAGGTCGTCGAGGCCCCCCACGTGCTTGTAGAGGCTCGGTGTCGCCACGCCGAAACGTTGGGCAAGGGCGGTCAGGGTCAGGTGGTCCAGGCCGACCTCGTCGGCGAGTCGGGCGGCTTCGGCCACCACGATCTCCAGATTGAGGCCGGGCCTAGGCACGGGGCAGCACCTCGCCGAGGAAGCGGGCGATCTCGGGAGCGACCAGGTCGGGGTGTTGGGCCTGCGGGTAGTGTCCCGCGCCCGGGACCAGGAGCGTCCGGCCGTTCAGCCGGCCGGCGACGAGGCGGGCCTCGGCGGCCGGGTCGGGAAAGTCTGGGTCGGCCTCCCCCATGACGACCAAGGTGGGCGCCTGTACCTGCGCAAGGCGGGCCTCGACCGCGGTGTGGGTGGTGTGCGTGGTGGCCAAGAAGGCGCGCCACGCGCCGGGACGGGCCAGGGCGGCGCGGATGTGGGCCTGGTGGTCGGCCAGGTCGGCGGGCTTCAGGCCCGGGTAGAGCCTGGCGTAGTAGCTGGTCCAGACCGACGGGCCCCAGGGCCGGCGCAGGCCGATCCGCAGCGCCAGCAGGGCGGCCCATCCGATCGGGACATCGCGTACGAACGGGCCGATGAGCACCAGGCCGGCGATCGCGCCGGGGTCCTCGGCCGCGGCCCACGCGGCGGCTGCTGCGCTCATCGAGTTGCCCACCACAACGGCGGGGCCGTCCAGCTGTCCGGTCAGGGCCAGGAGGTCCTCGCCGGTGGCCGGGTCGTCGTATGCATCGAAGGTCGCGTCGCTCTCGCCGTGGCCGCGCAGGTCCATGGTGGCCACCCGGTAGCCCGCCTCGACCAGCCTCGGCACGAGGCGGCGGTAGACGAAGCGCACGTCGCCCATCCCCGGCGCGCAGATCACCAGCGGCCCTGTCCCGGTGACGTCATAGGCGATCCGTCCGCCGGGACGTGTCAGGTAGCGCGTGCGGGACGTGCCTTCGGGCGTCGCGCGTGTTGTCACGGAAGCCTCCTCCACGGTTGGGTGAATGACAATAGCTTTTAAGCTATAGAGATTAGCCGATGGGGTAGAGCGTGGCTAAGGGGATTAGCTTTGTCAAGTGGCGCCCCACGGTGCCTGCTCGACTCTCAGGGCGCCGTCACCAGGGCCGGCGGGATACGGCCACGGGGCTCACCGGTGAAGCTCTTCAGTGACAATCCCGCCCAGGTGCCGGGGCGGTCGAGGCTGCACCTCGGCCACGGACATTGACCAGGCGCGTCGGCACGATGATCTGCTCAGTTAAGAGGTTCGCGCAGCAGGCGGCATGCAGGCTCGCCCGCAGACGTGACAGGCACAGGTTCTGTGATCATGGAGTTGCGACGCTCTGTGAGCACTGAATACCTGCGTCACGCACTTTGCCGTCCTGCCGTCGCAGGGGCCCCCAGTTCGACCCCGCTCGCCCGCTCGGCTGCCACCGCCGGAGGTCAGCGACCGTGAAACGCCTGGTCAGCCAAGGGCCACGTCCCCGGTCGTGCCGGTCGTGGTGTGGCCGATCATGACCCGTCGACTCCGGCCCTGGGTCCGACAGGCACGTCCCGCCATGAGGTGCCCAGCAGTTGTCGCCGGTCGCGGCGGCGTGAGCCCCAACAGGCTGTCAGGCAAAGGCGATCAGGGCCGCGACCTGGGCGTTCCACTTGCTTGATCCGCTACACCACCTGGTGGGACGCCATCGTGCGCGGGTCACGTCCGCGGGAGTGGTGTATCGACGGCCACTCGGTGATCTCTTCTTTGAGGCTATGCGGTGAGTTCCGTCGGGATGACTGTGTCGTCGGTTTCTGACTCGATCGGGTGGAGGCGGGCCTTGGCCAGCAGGTCGAGTCCCATGTAGCGGCGGGCTTCGGTCCACTCGTCGTTCTGCTCGGCCAGCACCGCGCCGACCAGGCGGATCAGGGCGGTGCGGTCGGGGAAGATGCCGACCACGTCGGTGCGGCGGCGGATCTCCTTGTTGAGCCGTTCCTGCGGATTGTTCGACCAGATCTGCCGCCAGATCTCGCGCGGGAACGCGGTGAACGCCAGCACATCGCCCTGAGCGGCGTCCAAGTGGGCTGCCGCCTTGGGGAACTTGGCCTCCAATGCGTCCAGGACGTGCCGCATCTGGGACTGGACTGCATCGATGTCGGGTTGTTCGAAGACGGTCCGCAGCAGCGTGGCCACCCACGGCTGGGCCGACTTGGGCACCTGGCTCAGCAACGCGCGGGCGTAGTGAGTACGACATCGCTGCCAGCTCGCGCCGGGCAGGGTGGCCCCGATCGCGTTGACCAGGCCCATGTGCGCGTCTGAGATGACCAGTTGGACGCCCGATAGGCCGCGGGCGATCAGGGAGCGCAGGAAGGCCAGCCAGCCGGCGCCGTCCTCGGCAGTGGCCACGTCCAGGCCGAGAATCTCACGGTGCCCATCGGCGTTGACGCCGACCGCGATCAGCGCGTGGACGTTGATGATGCGGCCGCCCTCGCGAACCTTCTGCGTGAGCGCGTCCACCCAGACGAACGCGTAGGGGCCGGCGTCCAGGGGCCGGTTGCGGAACGCGGCGACCTGTTCGTCGAGATGCTTGGCCATGGCGCTGACCTGGGACTTCGACAGCTGGGTGACGCCCAGGCTCTCGGCGAGCTTCTCCACTCGGCGGGTGGAGACGCCGAGCAGATAGGCGGTGGCGACCACGCTGATGAGGGCCTGCTCAGCCCGGCGGCGACGCTCCAGCAGCCAGTGCGGGAAGTAACTGCCCTGACGCAGCTTGGGAACGGCGAGTTCGACGGTGCCCGCGCGGGTGTCCCACTCGCGAAGGCGATACCCGTTGCGATGGTTGACTCGCTCGTCGCTGACCTGCCCGTATTCAGCATTGCAGAGGGCATCGGCCTCGGCGGACATGAGCGCGTCCGCGAACGTCTTGACCATCGCGCGCAGCAGATCGGGACTCGCCGCTGCGAGGTTGTCCTCCGCGAGGGCGTGCAGGGGCAGACTGTCGGGTGCGGTCATCGTGCTGATCTCCTTCGTGACTCGACATCTCGAAGATCAGCCGGTGGCCGTTCATCTATGCGGGCGTCACCCCGACGCGGGAGCAAACCCCCGGATCAGGTCGAACCCGTACACCACTTCCCAGGACGCAACCCCGCCGCGTGGCGTCCACACGTGGTGTGTCGGAGGTGTGGCGCGTGTATCGCAGATGGTGCGCGGCCAGCGAGAGACAACGAGATAGAGCGGGAGTCAGTGAGACTGACTCCCGCTCTATCAAGTCGGCATTCGCGCTGGTCAGAGCTTGATTCTTGCTGGCTGACTGGCGAGTGCCCCCGGCAGGATTCGAACCTGCGCACACGGCTCCGGAGGCCGTTGCTCTATCCCCTGAGCTACGGGGGCGTGTCGGCGGCTTGAGCTGTTGCTCGCGGCGACGGGTAGAACATTAGCAGGTCCGGCGGGATGATCAGGAACCTGATTTCCCGGGGTGGGGTGGGGCGGTCGTTCGGGGTGCGGTGGAACGGGTCCCCTGTACGGGGCAGAAGTGGGGAAAACCCGGACGCGGTGGCGGGGCCGGACCTACTCTCGACGTGTGCCAGGCGCCTCGGGTCGGGTGCTTGTTGTGGACGACAACAAGGTCATCCGGCAGCTGATCAGGGTCAACCTCGAACTGGAAGGGCTTGAGGTCGTGACCGCGGCCGACGGTGCCGAGTGCCTGGACATGGTGCATCAGGTGCGGCCCGACGTCGTGACGCTCGATGTCGTCATGCCCCGGCTGGACGGCCTGCGCACCGCCGCCCGGCTCCGCGCCGATCCCCGTACGCACCATCTGCCCCTCGCCATCATCAGCGCGTGCACCCAGTACGAGGTCGAGAGCGGCCTCGACGTCGGCGTGGACGCCTTCCTCGCCAAGCCTTTCGAGCCGGCCGAACTGGTCCGGCTCGTCAAGCGGCTCATCCAGCGCTCGGACGGGCACGAGGGAGAAGGGAGCGAGGGGCGTCGGAGTGGTGGCCAGGGTGGGCATGGAGATGACGGGGACGGTGGGGACGGGGAGGGAGAAGGGGACTGCGGCGGAGCCGGCGGCGGCTATGCCGATGGTGTTTCCGACCGGCTCTCCTACGGCGGCTAGCGAGCGGCTCCTGTGCGGTGGCCGAGTGCAGCTTCCCTGCGGTGGCTGAGCGCGGCTCTTGTGCGGTGGCTGAGCGCGGCTCTCCTGCGGTGGCCGAGTGCGGCTCTCCCGCGGCGGGAACTCCACGCACCCGCCGCCCGTCCCACAGTGAGAACCCCTTCGCCTACCCACCCCCTTCCTCCCCTACGCTTGTCCCGTGACCCCCGTCGAGTTGTCCCGCACCGTGCTGCATGCGGTGCGTCGTGCTGTCGATGACGGGGAGCTGCGTGTGACCGTGCCCGAGCGGGCCGTGGTGACCGAGCCGGGGCCCGGGGGGTGTGGGGACTACGCCACCACCATCGCCCTTCAGCTCGCCCGGCCGGCCGGACAGCCGCCGCGGCGGGTCGCCGAGATCCTGGTGCCCCGGCTCGCCGACGCCGACGGCATCCGTGAGGTTGTCGTCACCGGCCCCGGATTCCTCAACATCACCCTCGCCGAGCAGGCACAGGCCGACCTCGTCACCACCGTCGTCATGGAGATCCGTGCCCGCGGCGCCGCCTACGGGCACGGGGACGCCCTCGCCGGGCAGGTCGTCGAACTGCGGGTGCCGTACGAGGTCCGGGCCGAGGTCGTCGCCGACGCCGTCGTACGGCTCGTGGCCGCCCAGGGCGGGCGGGCCACCGTCGAGCACGCCGAGCCCGTCAATCTGCGGCCCGTGCCCGCCCCGGAGGACCCCGCCCCGCTCGGACCCGACGCCGCCCAGTGGGCCCTGCTCCACCCCGCCCCGCACGACCGGCCCCGGATCACCGCCGATCACCTCGTCCAGCGGGAGGGCAATCCGCTGTTCCGGGTGCGGTACGCCCACGCGCGCGTCCGCTCCGTCAGCCGCAACGCCGCTCGCCTGGGCTTCACCGCCGAGCCCGGCCCGATCGCCGCAGGTCCAGGCCCGGTCATTCCTGGTTCCCGTCCGATCGCTGCCGGTTCAGGTCGAGCCGCCTCCGGTTCCGGTCCGGTCGCTGCCGACTCCGGCCCCATCACCGCCGACTCCGGGCCCGGCACCGCCGGCCGCGGTCCGGTCGTCCCCGGTTCCGGTCCGCTCGCTGCCGGCTCCAGCTCGCTCACCCCCGTCAACAGCGCCACCCCCACAACCACCCCCACAACCGCTCCCCGCACCACCCCCGTCCCCGCCCTCCTCACCCCCCTCGCCGACCACCCCCGTATCCTCGCCGCGGCCGCCACCCACCGTGCCCCGGACCGGCTTGCCCGGCATCTCGTCACCGTCGCCGATGCCGTGCTGGCCTTTCTGCCCTCCGTGCTGCCCTGTGGCGAGGAGAAACCCTCGGCCGCCCACCGCGCCCGGCTCGCCCTCGCCGAAGCCGCCGGGACGGTGCTGGCCGGTGGCCTGTCCCTGCTCGGCATCGACGCACCCGAACACCTCTAGGGCCCACCAGCAGTGCGCCCCGGAGAGAGACAGAGAGTCTGAGAGTCACCGTCATGAGCCGTTCCGCCCACCCCGCCGGGCCCCGTCACGCCGACGTCCTGTCCGAGGGGCACTACTCCGCGCCGCCCGCCGATCTCAACGTCCTCGACCCCAAGGTCTGGGCCCAGACCGTCACGCGGGACGCCGACGGGGTCGTCACCGTCGGCGGTGTCGACGTCAACCGGCTCGCCGAGCAGTTCGGCACGCCCGCCTACATCCTCGACGAGGCCGACTTCCGGGCCCGCGCGCGTGCCTGGCGCGGTGCCTTCGGGCCCGACGCCGATGTGTTCTACGCCGGCAAGGCGTTCCTCTCCCGTGCCGTCGTCCGGTGGCTGGAGCAGGAGGGGCTGAATCTGGACGTCTGCTCCGGGGGCGAGCTGGCCACCGCTCTGTCCGCCGGGATGCCCGCCGAGCGCATCGCCTTCCACGGCAACAACAAGTCCAAGGACGAGATCCGCCGCGCCATAGAGGCCGGTGTCGGGCGGATCGTGCTCGACTCCTTCCAGGAGATCGTGCGGGTCGCCCACATCGCGCAGTCCCTCGGCAAGCGGCAGAAGGTCCAGATCCGGATCACCGTCGGCGTCGAGGCGCACACGCATGAGTTCATCGCCACCGCCCACGAGGACCAGAAGTTCGGGATCCCGCTGGCCGGGGGGCAGGCTGCTGAAGCCGTGCGGCGGGCGCTGCAGCTCGACGGGCTCGAACTGATCGGCATCCACTCCCACATCGGGTCGCAGATCTTCGACATGTCCGGCTTCGAGGTCGCCGCTCATCGCGTCGTCGGGCTGCTCAAGGACATTCGTGACGAGCACGGGGTCGAGCTGCCCGAGATCGATCTCGGGGGCGGGCTCGGCATCGCCTACACCAGCGACGACGATCCGCGTGAGCCGCACGAGATCGCCAAGTCGCTGACCGAGATCGTCACCCGGGAGTGCGACGCGGCCCGGCTGCGGACCCCCCGGATCTCCGTCGAGCCCGGGCGCGCCATCGTGGGTCCCACCGCCTTCACGCTCTACGAGGTCGGCACGGTCAAGCCGCTCGACGGACTGCGGACCTATGTGTCCGTCGACGGCGGCATGTCCGACAACATCCGGACCGCGCTGTACGACGCCGAGTACAGCGTCGCCCTCGTGTCCCGCACCTCCGACGCCGAGCCCATGCTCGCCCGCGTGGTCGGCAAGCACTGCGAGAGCGGGGACATCGTGGTCAAGGACGCGTTCCTGCCCGCCGACCTGGCGCCGGGGGATCTCATCGCCGTACCGGCCACGGGCGCGTACTGCCGGTCCATGGCCAGCAACTACAACCATGTGCTGCGGCCGCCCGTCGTCGCCGTGAAGGACGGCGACGCCCGGGTGATCGTCCGGCGTGAGACGGAGGAGGACCTCCTGCGTCTCGACGTCGGGTAGCCGTAACCCGCCGAACGGGGCTGGAAGATCTCCTGTCGCCCAGCCCCGTACAAATGAAATTCATGTCTCACGATCCGGACCAAGGGTAGAAACTCCCGTCCGGTGAGTGAGACTGGTCCAACCGTAGACGGTAAGAGGAAACGAGGTCGGATGATGCGTACGCGTCCGCTGAAGGTGGCGCTGCTGGGCTGTGGGGTTGTCGGCTCAGAGGTGGCGCGCATCATGACGACGCACGCCGACGACCTCGCCCAGAGGATCGGCGCCCCGGTGGAGCTCGCCGGGGTCGCCGTACGGCGACCGAGCAAGGTGCGCGAGGGCATTCCCGCGGACCTCGTCACCACCGACGCCACCGCCCTCGTCAAACGGGGGGACATCGATGTGGTGGTCGAGGTCATCGGGGGGATCGAGCCCGCTCGGACCCTCATCACCACCGCCTTCGAGCACGGCGCCTCCGTCGTCTCCGCCAACAAGGCGCTGCTCGCCCAGGACGGCGCCGCCCTGCACGCCGCCGCCGAGGAGCACGGCCGCGACCTGTACTACGAGGCCGCCGTCGCCGGTGCCATCCCGCTGATCCGCCCGCTGCGCGAGTCCCTCGCCGGCGACAAGGTCAACCGGGTGCTGGGGATCGTCAACGGGACGACCAACTTCATCCTCGACAAGATGGACTCCACGGGCGCCGGGTACCAGGAGGCGCTCGACGAGGCCACCGCGCTCGGGTACGCGGAGGCCGACCCGACCGCCGACGTCGAGGGGTTCGACGCCGCCGCCAAGGCCGCCATCCTCGCCGGGATCGCCTTCCACACGCGCGTGCGCCTCGACGACGTCTACCGCGAGGGCATGACCGAGGTCACCGCCGCCGACTTCCGCTCGGCGAAGGAGATGGGCTGCACCATCAAGCTGCTCGCCATCTGTGAGCGGGCGGCGGACGGCGGCTCCGTCACCGCGCGCGTGCACCCCGCCATGATTCCGCTGAGCCATCCGCTCGCCTCCGTGCGCGGCGCGTACAACGCCGTGTTCGTGGAGAGCGACGCCGCCGGCCAGCTCATGTTCTACGGCCCCGGCGCGGGCGGTTCGCCCACCGCCTCCGCCGTGCTCGGCGACCTCGTCGCCGTCTGCCGCAACCGGCTCAACGGCGCAACGGGGCCCGGTGAGTCGGCGTACGCCGCCCTGCCGGTCTCGCCCATGGGCGAGGTCGTCACGCGCTACCACATCAGCCTCGACGTCGCGGACAAACCGGGTGTGCTCGCCCAGGTCGCCACCGTCTTCGCCGAGCACGGCGTGTCGATCGACACGGTGCGCCAGCAGGGCAAGGACGGCGAGGCCTCCCTCGTCGTCGTCACCCACCGGGCGTCCGACGCCTCCCTGTCCGGGACCGTCGAGGCGCTGCGCAAGCTCGACACCGTGCGGGGTGTCGCCAGCATCATGCGGGTTGAAGGAGAGTAACCAGCAATGACCCACCAGTGGCGCGGAATCATCGAGGAGTACCGGGACCGGCTGCCGGTCTCCGACACCACGCCGGTCGTGACGCTCCGCGAGGGCGGCACGCCGCTCGTGCCCGCGCAGGTGCTCTCCGAGCGCACGGGCTGTGCGGTCCACCTGAAGGTCGAGGGGGCCAACCCCACCGGCTCCTTCAAGGACCGCGGCATGACCATGGCCATCAGCAAGGCCAAGGAGGACGGGGCCAAGGCCGTCATCTGTGCCTCCACGGGCAACACGTCCGCCTCCGCCGCCGCCTACGCGGTGCGCGCGGGCATGGTCTCGGCCGTGCTCGTGCCGCAGGGCAAGATCGCCCTCGGCAAGATGGGCCAGGCCCTCGTGCACGGCGCGAAGATCCTCCAGGTCGACGGCAACTTCGACGACTGCCTCACGCTCGCTCGCGAGCTGAGCGAGAACTACCCGGTGGCGCTGGTCAATTCGGTCAACCCGGTGCGGATCGAGGGTCAGAAGACGGCCGCCTTCGAGATCGTGGACATGCTCGGCGACGCGCCCGACATCCACGTCCTCCCGGTCGGCAACGCGGGCAACATCACGGCCTACTGGAAGGGCTACAGGGAGTACGCCGCCGACGGCATCGCCGCGAAGACCCCTCGAATGTGGGGTTTCCAGGCCTCGGGAAGTGCTCCGATCGTCCGTGGAGAGGTGGTCAAGGATCCCTCGACCATCGCCACCGCCATCCGTATCGGCAACCCGGCTTCGTGGCAGTACGCACTGGCGGCCCGCGACGAGTCCGGCGGTGTCATCGACGAGGTGACGGACCGTGAAATCCTGCGCGCCTACCGGCTGTTGGCCGCACAGGAGGGCGTCTTCGTGGAGCCCGCCTCCGCCGCCTCCGTGGCCGGTCTGCTGAAGGCCGCCGAGCAGGGCAAGGTCGACCCGGGGCAGACCATCGTCTGCACCGTCACCGGAAACGGCCTGAAGGACCCCGACTGGGCCGTCGCCGGAGCCCCGCAGCCGGTCACCGTCCCGGTCGACGCGGCCACCGCCGCCGAGCGCCTCGGCCTCGCGTAGATCCTGGTGAAACCCTGACAGGGTGCACAGGGGGCTTACGACACGCATCGTGCGCCGCCTGTGCGCCCTATGTCGCCACAGAACCTTCCTTCGATAGGCTGTACCGAACCCGCCCCTCGCATATGCCCGCGCATATGGGTGTCGTCGCGCCGTCTGCGCGGCCAGCGGGTCTCCACGCACGTATCGAATGTCATCGAATGTCTTCGACAGTCACGCAGCTCAAGGAGAGTCAACGAGCGATGGCCGGTCCAGCGTTCCGCGCCGCCGCCGTCCGGGTGCGCGTTCCCGCCACCAGCGCCAATCTCGGGCCGGGCTTCGACGCCCTCGGCCTCGCGCTGGGGCTCTACGACGACGTGGTCGTCCGGGTGGCCGACTCCGGGCTGCACATCGACATCGCGGGTGAGGGCAGCGAGACCCTCCCGCGCGACGAGAGCCACCTCCTCGTCCGCTCCCTGCGCACCGCCTTCGACCTGCTGGGCGGACAGCCCCGCGGCCTGGAGATCGTCTGCGCCAACCGCATCCCGCACGGCCGTGGGCTCGGTTCCTCCTCCGCCGCCATCTGCGCCGGCATCGTCGCCGCCCGCGCCGTGACCATAGGCGGCGAGGCCAGGCTCGACGACGCCGCCCTCCTGGAGCTGGCCACCGAGATCGAGGGCCACCCGGACAACGTGGCCGCCTGTCTGCTCGGCGGTTTCACCCTGTCCTGGATGGAGGCCGGCGCCGCCCGGGCGATCAGGATGGAGCCGAACGATTCCATCGTTCCGGTGGTTTTCGTGCCCGGAAAGCCGGTCCTGACCGAGACCGCGCGCGGCCTGCTCCCGCGCACCGTGCCGCACGTGGACGCCGCCGCCAACGCGGGCCGCGCCGCCCTGCTCGTCGAGGCCCTCACCCGGCGCCCCGAGCTGCTGCTGCCGGCCACCGAGGACCGCCTCCACCAGGAGTACCGCGCCCCGGCCATGCCGGAGAGCGCCGCGCTGGTGGAGCGGCTGCGCGCCGACGGCATCCCGGCCGTCATCTCGGGCGCCGGGCCCACCGTCATGGCCCTCGCCGACGCCGGCACCGCCGACAAGGTGCAGGCCCTGGCGGGCACCGACTGGGCCGCCAACCGGCTGAGCCTGGACGTGCAGGGCGCGAGCGTGCTGCCGCTCGCGACCTCCGGTGCCGACTCCGGCATCGGCTCCGGCGCCGACTGACCGCACACGGTTGCCGGATTTGGAGAGGGGGAATGTTTGTTGGATCCGGTAGTGTTAACCTCAAGTCTGCACCCGACCCCACCATGGCGAGGTGCCTCGTGTCCCCGTCCGGGACAGACATTCTTCCGGGAGCCTCCCACGCCACTCCGTGTTCCTTGCGCCGTACCTGGGCAGTACGTCGTATGCGGGCACTGAGCGGGCCGCCGGGCACGCTTCGGAATCGGTGCTACCACGCCACGTGACACTGGGTGCCACGGCTCGCGGAAGCGCCAGTCACCAGCAAATTCTCTTCCGCCGCTTTGGCGGACCACCGCCCCGGCGCGGTTCACAGAAGACAGGACCGTAGCCGGACAGCACAACCGGTCGCCGAGCCAGACAGGCCGACGTCCGCTCCAGGGAAGGACCCTTCGTGAGCGACACCACCGATCTGATGGGCGCACGTGTCGAGGAGACCGCTGCCGCGCCCGCCACGGACGCCTCCGCGCCTGCCACCGGTGCCGGCTCCCGGCGGCGCCGCGGTACCGGCCTTGAGGGCATGGTGCTGGCCGAGCTGCAGCAGGTCGCCTCGGGCCTCGGCATCAGGGGCACCGCGCGGATGCGCAAGAGCCAGCTGATCGAGGTCATCAAGGAGGCGCAGGCCGCCGGGGGCGCCGCCCCCAAGGCCGAGGCCGCCACCGAGACCAAGCCCAAGCGCCGCGCCACCTCCAAGGCCCGTACGGGTGAGGCCGCCGACGGCGAGAAGAAGGCCGAGGCTCCGGCCGAGAAGGCCGTGGCCCAGCAGCAGATCGAGATCCCCGGCCAGCCGTCCCCCAAGGTCTCGACTTCGCTCGACCAGGGCGGTGCCCCCACCGACGACGCCCCCACCGAGCGCCGTCGCCGCCGTGCCACCGCCGAGGCCGGCAGCCCCGCCGCGAGCAGCGCCGAGACGGTCGCCGCCGAGGCGAAGGCCGAGGCCAGGACCGAGGCCCCGGCCCAGCAGCCGCAGGGCGACGCCGGTGACGGCGAGGGCCGTGGCCGCCGTGACCGCCGCGAGCGCGGCCGCGACCGTGACCGGCGCGGCAAGGGCGACGAGCAGCAGGGCCAGGGCGGCCGTCAGGACCGCCAGCAGCAGGGCGGCCAGCAGCAGGGCGGCGGCCGTCAGGACCGCCAGCGGGACAACGCTCCGCAGGACGACGACGACTTCGAGGGCGGTCGCCGGGGCCGTCGCGGGCGCTACCGCGACCGCCGTGGCCGCCGCGGCCGCGACGAGTTCGGTGCGAACGAGCCGCAGCTCGCCGAGGACGACGTCCTGATCCCCGTCGCGGGCATCCTGGACATCCTCGACAACTACGCCTTCATCCGGACCTCCGGCTACCTGCCGGGTCCGAACGACGTGTACGTCTCCCTCGCCCAGGTCCGCAAGAACGGTCTGCGCAAGGGTGACCACGTCACCGGTGCGGTCCGCCAGCCGAAGGAGGGCGAGCGCCGCGAGAAGTTCAACGCGCTGGTCCGCCTCGACTCCGTCAACGGCATGGCGCCCGAACACGGCCGTGGCCGCCCGGAGTTCAACAAGCTGACCCCGCTCTACCCGCAGGACCGCCTCCGCCTGGAGACGGACCCGGGCGTGCTCACCACCCGCATCATCGACCTCGTCTCGCCCATCGGTAAGGGCCAGCGCGGTCTGATCGTGGCCCCGCCGAAGACCGGCAAGACCATGATCATGCAGGCGATCGCCAACGCGATCACGCACAACAACCCCGAGTGCCACCTGATGGTCGTCCTCGTCGACGAGCGTCCGGAAGAGGTCACCGACATGCAGCGGTCGGTCAAGGGCGAGGTCATCTCCTCGACCTTCGACCGTCCGGCCGAGGACCACACCACGGTCGCCGAGCTGGCCATCGAGCGCGCCAAGCGCCTCGTGGAGCTGGGTCACGACGTGGTCGTCCTGCTGGACTCCATCACGCGTCTGGGCCGCGCCTACAACCTGGCGGCGCCGGCCTCCGGCCGCATCCTGTCCGGTGGTGTCGACTCGACGGCCCTGTACCCGCCGAAGCGCTTCTTCGGTGCGGCCCGCAACATCGAGGACGGCGGCTCGCTGACCATCCTCGCCACCGCCCTGGTGGACACCGGGTCCCGCATGGACGAGGTGATCTTCGAGGAGTTCAAGGGCACCGGCAACATGGAGCTCAAGCTCGACCGGAAGCTCGCCGACAAGCGCATCTTCCCGGCGGTGGACGTCGACGCGTCCGGTACGCGTAAGGAAGAGATCCTGCTCGGCGCCGAGGAGCTGGGCATCGTCTGGAAGCTGCGCCGGGTGCTGCACGCGCTGGACCAGCAGCAGGCGATCGAGCTGCTCCTCGACAAGATGAAGCAGACCAAGTCGAACGTCGAGTTCCTGATGCAGATCCAGAAGACGACGCCCGCTCCGGGCAACGGGGACTAATACCCGCGGCTGGTGCAAGAGCGTCGGAAAGGTCACAACCGAGATCTCTGACACAAGGGTCTCGGTTGTGGCCCACCAGGAACGACTACACAGAGTGCCCATCGCCGTACGCGATGGGCACTTTGCGTTGTGCAACTCTTTCCCGAGTTTCTCCGTCCGACCGTACGGGGCGACGATGGAGCGGTGACGACCGCCCGACCCTGAAAGCAGGGGGTAACCGACCGACGAGACCTAGGAGCGATGTGTCCGCCGAGAGCACCCCGGAGCCCGTCATACCCGAGCCGGCGGGATCAGCCCCCCGCCGAGGCCGGGGGCGCCGCCGCAAGGCCCCCGGCAGGGGCCGCAAGGCGCTGCGTGTCGCGGCCTGGACCGCGGCGGGCGTGGTCGTCCTGGGCGGCACCGGCGCGGGGTACGTGTACTTCAAGCTCAACGGCAACATCCACAGCCTCGACATCAACCAGGCCCTCGGCGCCGACCGGCCCACGAAGATCGACAACGGCTCCCAGAACATCCTGGTCCTCGGCTCGGACAGCCGCTCCGGCTCCAACAAGAAGCTCGGCGGCGGCACCGACGACGGCAGTGCCCGCTCGGACACGGCGATGATCGTCCACGTCTACGAGGGCCACAAGAGGGCCAGTGTGGTCTCCGTCCCCCGGGACACCCTGGTCGACCGCCCCGCGTGCACGGACACGAGCGGTACGACGCACCCGGCGGCCACCGGCGTGATGTTCAACGAGGCCTACTCCACCGGCGGCGCGGCCTGTGCCGTGAAGACCGTCGAGTCCCTCACCGGCATCCGCATGGACCACTATCTGGAGGTCGACTTCCAGGGCTTCCAGAAGCTCATCGACGACCTCGGCGGCGTCCCGGTCACCACGAACAGGAACATCGACGACCCGCAGAGCCACCTGACCCTCCGGGCCGGCACCCACACCCTCGACGGCGAGCAGGCCCTCGGTCTGGTCCGCACCCGGCACGGCGTCGGCGACGGCTCCGACCTGGGCCGCATCCAGCTCCAGCAGGCCTTCGTCAAGGCCCTGATCAACCAGGTCGAGCACGTCGGCGTGTTCAGCAACCCCAAGAAGCTGTACGACCTGGCCGACACCGCCACCAAGGCCGTCACCACCGACTCCGACCTGGGCTCGGTCAACGCCCTCGCCGACTTCGCGGACGGCCTCAAGGGCATCGGCGCCAAGAACATGACCATGATCACCATGCCGGTCCAGTACGACCCGGCCGATCCCAACCGAGTGATCATGGAACCCGCCAAGGCCCACCTGGTGTGGAACGCCCTCAAGAACGACCAGCAGATCCCGAAGTCGGCCACGACGGGTACGGCCGCGGGCGAGGCCAAGGGCGTCGTGACCAGCTGAGGCCCCTCGGGGAATAGACGACAGCGGCCCCCGGTTTTGGGGGATGGCCCCAGTCCTGGCAGACTGGTACGTCGGCTCCGGTTCACGCTCCCGCACCCCGCGGCGGCGACCCGGCGCCCTCCCGAAACCTAGGAGACACCTTGAAGCGCGACATCCACCCCGCGTACGTCGAGACGCAGGTCAGCTGCACCTGCGGCGCGTCGTTCACCACCCGTAGCACCATCGAGTCCGGCACCATCCGGGCCGAGGTCTGCTCCGAGTGCCACCCGTTCTACACGGGCAAGCAGAAGATCCTCGACACCGGTGGCCGTGTGGCCCGCTTCGAGGCCCGCTTCGGCAAGGCTGCCGGCTCCAAGAAGTAGCGAGCCCCATTTCGCCGGTCCACGGCCACACCCCGACCGGGGTGTGCCCGGGACCGGCGTTTTTGGTCGCCCGCCCTTCCCTTCACCGCAGTACAGGAGCCGAAAGATGTTCGAGGCCGTCGAGGAGCTCGTCACCGAGCACGCCGATCTGGAGACGAAGCTCGCCGACCCGTCGGTCCACGCCGACCAGGCGAACGCGCGCAAGCTGAACAAGCGCTACGCCGAGCTGACCCCGATCGTCACCACGTACCGCTCCTGGAAGCAGTCGGGCGACGACATCGAGACCGCGCGCGAGCTGGCCGCCGACGACCCCGACTTCGCCGCCGAGGTCAAGGACCTGGAGAGGCAGCGCGAGGAGCTGACCGAGAAGCTCCGCCTGCTGCTCGTCCCGCGTGACCCGAGTGACGACAAGGACGTCATTCTGGAGATCAAGGCCGGTGCCGGCGGTGACGAGTCGGCGCTGTTCGCCGGCGACCTGCTGCGCATGTACCTGCGCTACGCCGAGCGCGTCGGCTGGAAGACCGAGATCATCGACGCCACCGAGTCCGAGCTGGGCGGCTACAAGGACGTCCAGGTCGCCGTGAAGACCAAGGGCGGCCAGGGTGCCACCGAGCCCGGCCAGGGTGTGTGGGCCCGGCTGAAGTACGAGGGCGGTGTGCACCGCGTGCAGCGCGTGCCGGCGACCGAGTCGCAGGGCCGTATCCACACCTCCGCCGCCGGTGTCCTCGTCACGCCCGAGGCCGAGGAGGTGGACGTGGAGATCAACCCGAACGACCTCCGCATCGACGTCTACCGCTCCTCCGGTCCCGGTGGCCAGTCCGTCAACACCACCGACTCCGCCGTGCGCATCACGCACCTGCCGACCGGGGTCGTGGCCTCCTGCCAGAACGAGAAGAGCCAGCTGCAGAACAAGGAGCAGGCGCTGCGTATCCTGCGCTCCAGGCTGCTCGCCATGGCGCAGGAGGAGGCCGAGCGCGAGGCCGCCGACGCCCGCCGCAGCCAGGTCCGCACCGTCGACCGCTCCGAGAAGATCCGCACCTACAACTTCCCGGAGAACCGCATCTCGGACCACCGCGTCGGCTTCAAGGCGTACAACCTGGACCAGGTCCTGGACGGCGACCTCGACGCGGTGATCCAGGCCTGCGTCGACGCCGACTCGGCGGCGAAGCTGGCAGCTGCATAAAGGCACCCAGGCACCACCCAGTACGACACGGAGGACTCGCGTGAACCTGCTGCTCGCGGAGGTGGCCCAGGCCACCCAGCGGCTGGCCGACGCCGGCGTGCCCTCGCCGCGCAACGACGCGGAGGAGCTGGCCGCGTTCGTGCACGGGGTGAAGCGCGGCCAGCTGCACTCCGTGAAGGACGCCGACTTCGACGCCCGGTACTGGGAGGTCATCGCCCGGCGCGAGCAGCGCGAGCCGCTGCAGCACATCACCGGGCGGGCCTACTTCCGGTATCTGGAACTCCAGGTCGGCCCCGGGGTGTTCGTGCCGCGTCCGGAGACCGAGTCCGTGGTCGGGTGGGCCATAGACGCCGTGCGCGCCATGGACGTCGTCGAGCCGTGCATCGTCGACCTGTGCACCGGCTCCGGCGCCATCGCGCTCGCCCTCGCCCAGGAGGTGCCGCGCTCCCGGGTGCACGCCGTGGAGCTGTCCGAGGACGCCCTGGTGTGGACCCGCAAGAACGTGGCGGGGTCGAGGGTGGACCTGCGGCAGGGGAACGCCCTGGACGCCTTCCCCGACCTCGACGGCCAGGTCGACCTGGTGATCTCCAACCCGCCGTACATCCCGCTCACGGAGTGGGAGTACGTCGCCCCCGAGGCCCGTGACTACGACCCGGAGCTGGCCCTGTTCTCCGGTGAGGACGGCCTCGACCTGATCCGTGGCATCGAGCGCACCGCACACCGGCTGCTCCGCCCGGGCGGGGTCGTCGTGATCGAGCACGCCGACACCCAGGGCGGCCAGGTGCCGTGGATCTTCACCGAGGAGCGGGGCTGGGCCGACGCGGCCGACCACCCCGACCTCAACAACCGCCCCCGGTTCGCGACCGCCCGCAAGGCGTTGCCGTGACCACCCCGACGGCAGTGATTTCTGAAGTCCCGCATTTCGTGTACTTCGTGTACGAGGAGGCCCGCTAGATGGCACGGCGATACGACACCAACGACGCGACCGACCGCGCGACGGGTCTGCGTGAGGCCGCGTCCGCCATCCGCCGGGGCGAGCTGGTGGTGCTGCCGACCGACACGGTGTACGGCATCGGCGCCGACGCCTTCTCCTCGGAGGCCGTCGGTGACCTGCTGGAGGCCAAGGGCCGGGGCCGCAACATGCCCAGCCCTGTCCTCATCGGCTCCCCGAACACCCTGCACGGCCTGGTCACGGACTTCTCCGAACTGGCCTGGGAGCTGGTCGACGCGTTCTGGCCGGGCGCCCTGACGCTGGTCGCCAAGCACCAGCCGTCCCTCCAGTGGGACCTGGGCGACACGCGCGGCACGGTGGCCGTCCGGATGCCCCTCCACCCCGTCGCGCTCGAACTGCTCACCGAGGTCGGCCCGATGGCGGTGTCCTCGGCGAACCTCACCGGGCACCCGGCGCCGGAGGACTGCGACGCCGCCCAGGAGATGCTCGGCGACTCCGTCTCCGTCTACCTCGACGGCGGCCCGACCCCCGGCATCGTGCCGTCGTCCATCGTGGACGTCACCCGTGACGTGCCCGTGCTGCTGCGCGAGGGCGCGATCTCGGCGGAGGAGCTGCGGAAGGTCGTACCTGACCTTGAGGTGGCGAATTGACGGCCCCTGAGGCGGGGCGTGGCATAGGCATCGGGGAGCGTGTCGAGCGCATCGCCGAAGAGACGACGACCTTCGGCTTTCCGCGCGACACCTTCCGCATCCTCCACGTCAGCACCGGCAACGTGTGCCGCTCGCCCATCACCGAGCGGCTGACCCGCCATTTCGTCGCGGAGCGGCTCGGTGTGCTCGGCGGCGGGCTGATCGTGGAGAGCGCGGGCACCTGGGGCCACGAGGGCGCGCCGATGGAGACCAACGCGGAGACGGTCCTGGCCGAGTTCGGCGCGGATGCCTCCGGCTTTTTCGGCCGGGAGCTTCTTGACGAGCACGTCATCATGGCGGACCTGGTCCTGACCGCCACCCGCGACCACCGCGCCCAGGTGATTTCCATGGGCCACTCGGCGGGCCTGCGCACCTTCACCCTGAAGGAGTTCACCCGCCTGGTCCGCGCCATAGACCCCGCGACCCTGCCCCCGCTGGAGGACGGCGTGGTGCTGCGGGCTCGCGCGCTGGTCCGTGCGGCCGCCGCTCTACGCGGGTGGCTTCTGGCCCCGACGGTGGAGGCGGACGAGGTGTACGACCCGTACGGGGCTCCGCTGACGTTCTTCCGTTCGGTGGGGGACGAGATACATCAGGCGCTGGATCCCGTGGTGACTGCGTTGACGGGTGTGGCTGCGCGGGCTTGATGTGCTGCGGGCCGGTCTGGGCCGCCGGTCGGAGGCCGGCGCAGCGGTTCGATGCCGGGAGGCCCGCCAGGGCCGAGCGAGCGCGAGAGGCGCGTCGGGGATGGGGCTCCGGTGGTGACTGCGCTGACGGGTGTGGCTGCGCGGGCTTGATGTGCTGCGGGCCGGTCTGGGCCGCCGGTCGGAGGCCGGCGCAGCGGCTCGATGCCGGAAGGCCCGCCAGGGCCGAGCGAGCGCGAGAGGCGCGTCGGGGATGGGGCTCAGCCAGGGCGGAGTCGCAGCCGGCGTCACGGCAGTACCTCCCGCGTTGTGTCGCGTCTCGGCTACCGGGCGTCCCGCACATCGCGGGCCTACATTGGGGTTACGTCACCGTCGACCGCCCGGGAGCCCGCCATGTCGGTCACGCATCCCCTTGAGACCGACGTCCTGCGGGAACAGGACCCCGAGCTGGCCGAGATCCTGCTCGGTGAGCTGCGCCGGCAGTCGACCTCGCTCCAGCTGATCGCCGCCGAGAACTTCACCTCGCCCGCCGTGCTGGCCGCGCTCGGCTCGGCGCTCGCCAACAAGTACGCCGAGGGGTATCCCGGCGCCCGGCACCACGGCGGCTGCGAACTGGTCGACGTCGCCGAGCGGCTCGCCGTGGAGCGGGCCAAGGCGCTGTTCGGCGCCGCGCACGCGAACGTCCAGGCCCACTCCGGCTCCTCGGCCGTCCTGGCCGCCTACGCCGCCCTGCTGCGCCCCGGCGACACCGTCCTCGCCCTCGGCCTGCACTACGGGGGCCACCTCACCCACGGCTCGCCCGCGAACTTCTCCGGCCGCTGGTTCGACTTCGTGGGCTACGGCGTCGACGCGGAGACCGGGCTCATGGATCACGACCAGGTACGGCATCTGGCGCGTAATCACCGGCCGAAGGCGATCGTGTGCGGCTCCATCGCCTACCCCCGCCACATCGACTACGCCTTCTTCCGCGAGGTCGCCGACGAGGTCGGGGCCTATCTGATCGCCGACGCCGCGCATCCGATCGGCCTGGTCGCCGGGGGAGCGGCGCCCAACCCGGTGCCGTACGCCGATGTGGTGTGCGCGACCACCCACAAGGTGCTGCGCGGGCCGCGCGGCGGGATGATCCTGTGCGGTTCTCCCGAGCTGGCCGAGCGGATCGACCGCGCCGTGTTTCCGTTCACACAGGGCGGCGCCCAGATGCACACCATCGCCGCCAAGGCCGTCGCGTTCGGCGAGGCGGCAACACCGGCGTTCGCCGTGTACGCCCATCAGGTGGTCGCCAATGCGCGGGCGCTGGTGGCGCTGCTGGAGGCGGAGGGGTTCGTCGTCACCACCGGCGGCACCGACACCCATCTGATCACCGTCGATCCCGCCCCGCTCGGCGTGGACGGCCGCACCGCGCGCGGCCGGCTCGCCGCCGCCGGGATCGTGCTGGACTGCTGTGTGCTGCCGCACGGCGACAGCCGCGGCCTGCGCCTGGGCACGGCCGCGGTGACCACGCAGGGCATGGCAGAGGCGGAGATGCGGCGGATCGCCGCCCTGCTCACGGCGGTGCTGCGGGGCGAGACCGACCCCGCCGGGGCGCGGGACGAAGTGCGCGATCTCACCGTCGGTTTTCCGCCTTATCCGGGCTGAACGCGGGCAGGCGCCGTCCCGTAGACCCCGGTGTGCGCCACGGTGCACAGCCACACATGCAACCATCGTGGCTACCCGGAAGTCCCCATCCATATACGTCCATCGCTAGGGTGTGGGGCTGTGATGGCCAGCGAGACCTGTGGGGAAGCCTGTGCGTGAATACCTGCTGACGCTCTGCGTCACGGCCGCGGTGACGTACCTGCTGACAGGGCCGGTGCGGAAGTTCGCGATCGTGGCCGGGGCGATGCCGGAGATCCGGGCCCGTGACGTGCACCGGGAACCCACTCCGCGCCTCGGCGGTATCGCCATGTTCTTCGGCCTGTGCGCGGGTCTGCTGGTCGCGGACCACCTGACCAACCTCAACGAGGTCTTCACGAAGTCGAACGAGCCCCGGGCCCTGCTCTCCGGCGCGGCCCTGATCTGGCTGATCGGCGTCCTGGACGACAAGTTCGAGATCGACGCCCTGATCAAGCTGGGCGGTCAGATGATCGCCGCGGGCGTGATGGTCATGCAGGGTCTGACGATCCTGTGGCTGCCCATCCCCGGCGTCGGCAACGTGGCGCTGACCCAGTGGCAGGGCACCCTGCTGACC
The DNA here is from genome assembly GCF_027625935.1 of Streptomyces camelliae. Taxonomy (NCBI): domain Bacteria; kingdom Bacillati; phylum Actinomycetota; class Actinomycetes; order Kitasatosporales; family Streptomycetaceae; genus Streptomyces; species Streptomyces camelliae. The sequence continues at coordinate 3,100,496 of NZ_CP115300.1, read as the reverse complement.
GTCGCCCTGGTCGTCATCACGATCAACGCCGTGAACTTCGTGGACGGCCTCGACGGCCTCGCGGCCGGCATGGTCTGCATCGCGGCGGGCGCGTTCTTCCTCTACGCCTACCGGATCTGGTACTCGTACGGCATCGAGGCCGCCGCTCCGGCGACGCTCTTCGCGGCCATCCTGATGGGTATGTGCCTGGGCTTCCTGCCGCACAACATGCACCCCGCGCGGATCTTCATGGGCGACTCGGGCTCGATGCTGATCGGTCTGGTGCTGGCGGCCGGCGCGATCTCCATCACGGGACAGATGGACCCGGACGCGCTGGGCCTGTACGTGGGTTCCGAGCGGGCCGCGGTGCACGCGACGGTCCCGGTCTACATCCCGCTCCTCCTCCCGCTGACGATCATCGCCGTACCGGCCGCGGACCTGGTGCTGGCCATCGTCCGCCGCACCTGGCGCGGCCAGTCGCCGTTCGCCGCCGACCGCGGCCATCTCCACCACCGGCTGCTGGAGATCGGCCACTCGCACAGCCGGGCCGTGCTGATCATGTACTTCTGGTCGGCCCTGATCGCCTTCGGCGCCCTCGCGTACTCGGTGAACTCGGCGTCCATGTGGATCGTGCTCGGCGTGGTCTTCCTCAGCACGGTCGGCCTGGTCCTGCTGCTGCTCCCGCGCTTCACCCCGCGCGTCCCGGTCTGGGCGCAGGCCTTCGTGCCGCCGCGCTACCGCCGGCGCCGCCGGAAGGCCGCCGCTGCCGAGGCGGCCGTGGCGCAGACGGCGGAGGCCCCCTGTGGGGCGGAGGAAACCGCGGGGCGGGCGCGGATCACGGCCGGTGTCTCAGGCGTCAACGGGGCGACCGCCATTGGCCCTCGTTCGCGTTTCGTTGATCGTCATTGAGACGCTCAAGGTAAGAATCAGACGAGAGCATTGCCAAGTCGTGGGGGAGCAAAGTCCCCTAATACCAGACAAGTGGGCGCGGTTTTTGCACAGACGCGCACTGTCACTCTCATGTGTGACAGCAAGCACACCTACCGAGTAAAGACCTCATCAAATAGTTTGTGATACGGTTCACGAGAACCCCGGATAGAGCCGAAGGACCGTAGTGCGACGGTCCACCGGTGTGAGGTCTCGATCACTCAGCCCGGGACTACGCTCGTCCATGACGACACCCTGCCCCCTTGTGAAAGCGGAGTTGCCGCCATGCCGTCCAATGACGCCCGGAACCTTCTGCGGATCGCTGTGCCCACAGCGGTCGCAGGTGCGATCGCTGTCGCCGTGAGCGCCGCGGTCGCGGGGGGCAAGGGTGCGCTCGGCGCGGCCGTCGGCACGGTCCTGGCCATCCTGTTCATGGGAATCGGCCTCTACGTGCTCCAGTGGACGGCAAAAACGCTCCCGCAGCTGTTCCAGATGATGGGCCTGTTGCTCTATGTGGCCCAGCTGCTCCTCCTCCTGATCTTCGTCGCTGTTTTCAAGGACACCTCCCTCTTCAATCCGAAGACGTTCGCCGTGTCGCTCGTCGTCGCGACCGTCGTGTGGATGGCCGCGCAGGCTCGTGCGCACATGAAGGCCAAGATCTTCTACGTCGACCCGGACTCCGCGAAGAGTGAGAAGCCCGAGAAGACCGGGCCGAAGCCGTGAGGAGTAGGGGCGGGATAAAGGCTTGTGAGATCTCCTGCTATCGTCCGGTGCCAACTGCGGCATCGCGGGCGCGGGCACCTGAGCTGACGCCTGCTCAATGGCGAGGCTCGAAGCCCCACAGCCGCCCCCACATCCGTAACACCAGTCCGGTGCCGATCCGCGGCCCTGTGCCGCGCCGACACAACGAGGTTGCCGTACCTATGCGTCACGCCGAAGGAGCCCGTGGTGAGTGCTGACCAGACCCAGCTCGCCTTTGACTGGAGTTGTCGGATCATGTCCGACAACGGGTGTGGCTTCCCGGCCCCGGGCCTGAACTCGTTCCTGTTCAAGCCGCTCTTCACCGTCGGGGGCTTCGAGTTCAACAAGGTGATGCTGCTCGCGCTCGTCACCACGCTGCTCGTCATCACCTTCTTCTCGGCCGCGTTCGGCAAGGCCAAGGTCGTCCCGGGCAAGCTGCAGATGATCGGCGAGGCCGGCTACGACTTCGTGCGCCGCGGCATCGTGTACGAGACCCTCGGCAAGCGCGAGGGCGAGAAGTGGGTGCCGCTCATGGTCTCCCTCTTCTTCTTCGTCTGGATCATGAACATCTGGTCCGTGATCCCGCTGGCGCAGTTCCCGGTGTCCTCGGTCATCGCCTTCCCGATGGTCCTGGCCGCGATCGTCTACATCACCTGGGTCGCGCTCACGTTCAAGAAGCACGGCTTCGTCGGCTTCTTCAAGAACGTCACGGGCTACGACAAGTCGCTCGGCGCCGTGCTGCCCCTCGTCATGGTCATCGAGTTCTTCTCGAACCTGCTGGTCCGCCCGTTCACGCACGCGGTGCGACTCTTCGCCAACATGTTCGCCGGTCACCTGATGCTGGTCATGTTCACCGTGGCCTCCTGGTACCTGCTGAACAGCTGGCTGGTCGTGGGCGCCGGCGTCTCCTTCGTGATGACGATGGCCATGATCCTCTTCGAGCTCTTCGTCCAGGCCGTCCAGGCGTACGTCTTCGTGCTGCTGGCCTGCTCCTACATTCAGGGCGCTCTCGCCGAGCACCACTGAGCCGAACCACCCGCCCCAAACCCCAGTCGTCCGGTGGCCAACCCCCACCGGTCCGTAAAAGAGAAGGAAGAAACGGCATGTCCGCTGCCATCGACCTCGCCGCCGGCGTCTCCGGTTCCCTCGGTTCCATCGGCTACGGCCTCGCGGCCATCGGCCCCGGCATCGGCGTCGGCATCATCTTCGGTAACGGCACCCAGGCCCTCGCCCGCCAGCCCGAGGCCGCCGGTCTGATCCGCGCCAACCAGATCCTGGGCTTCGCCTTCTGTGAGGCGCTCGCCCTCATCGGCATCGTTATGCCGTTCGTGTTCGGTAAGTAATCACCCCTTACCCGACACGAAACGACGAAAGGCACTGATGTGATCGCCAACCTGGCACAGCTGGCGGCCTCCGAGACCGAGCAGAACCCGCTCGTCCCGGCCGGTCCCGAGCTGCTCGTCGGCACCATCGCCTTCGCCATCGTGTTCTTCTTCTTCTGGAAGAAGCTGCTTCCGAACATCAACAAGGTTCTGGAGGAGCGCCGCGCGGCGATCGAAGGCGGTATCGAAGAGGCCGACGCCATGAAGGTCGAGGCCCAGAGCGTCCTTGAGCAGTACAAGGCCCAGCTCGCCGAGGCCCGGCACGAGGCCGCGCGCCTGCGCCAGGAGGCGCAGGAGCAGGGTGCCACGCTCATCGCCGAGATGCGGGCCGAGGGCCAGCGGCAGCGCGAGGAGATCGTCGCCGCCGGTCACGCCCAGATCGAGGCCGACCGCAAGGCCGCCGCGCAGACGCTGCGTCAGGACGTGGGCAAGCTCGCCACCGAACTGGCCGGCAAGCTCGTCGGCGAGTCCCTTGAGGACCACGCCCGCCAGAGCCGTGTGATCGACCGCTTCCTCGACGAGCTTGAGGAGAAGGCCGAGGCCACGCGATGAACGGAGCGAGCCGCGAGGCCCTGGCTGCCGCACGTGAGCGTCTCGACGCGCTGACGGACTCCACGTCCGTGGACGCCGCATCGCTCGCCGACGAGCTGGCGGCCGTCACCGCGCTGCTCGACCGCGAGGCCGGCCTGCGCCGGGTCCTCACCGACCCGGCGCAGCCCGCGGAGGCCAAGGCGGAACTGGTCCAGCGCCTGATCGGCGGCCAGGTCAGCGGTCCCACCGCCGACCTGGTGTCCGGGACGGCCCGCGCCCGCTGGTCGCAGTCCCGCGACCTGGTGGACGCGCTGGAGGAGCTGGCGGACATCGCCGACCTCACCGCCGCGGAGAAGACGGGCACGCTGGACGACGTGGAGGACGAGCTGTTCCGGTTCGGCCGGATCGTCTCCTCCAGCACCGAGCTGCGCGCCGCGCTGACCGACCGCGCCGCCGGCAAGGCCGCCCGGACCGAGCTGCTGCACCGGCTGCTCGGCGGACGCGCCAAGCCGGGCACCGAGCGTCTGGTCACGCGCCTTGTGACCGCGCCGCGTGGACGTAGCCTGGAAGCGGGACTGGAGTCCCTGTCCAAGCTGGCTGCCGAGCGCCGGGACCGCATGGTCGCCGTCGTCACCTCGGCGGTGCCGCTGAGCGACGGCCAGAAGCAGCGCCTCGGCGCCGCCCTCGCCAAGCTCTACGGCCGTCGGATGCACCTCAACCTGGACGTGGACCCCGAGGTCGTCGGCGGTATCCGGGTGCAGGTCGGTGACGAGGTCATCAACGGCTCGATCGCGGACCGGTTGGAAGACGCCGAGCGTCGCATGGCGAGCTGAGCACCGCTCGGCACTCGGTACAAGCAGCGAATAAAGCAGTACGTACTTACGGCCCTGGTTGGGCCGTGCAGAGGATTCACCTCTTAACGGGGGGAGTCCCCCATCCCCCCAAGTGAAACTTCGGGCCCAACAAGGAGAGCAGGGAACCCAGATGGCGGAGCTCACGATCCGGCCGGAGGAGATCCGGGACGCGCTGGAGCACTTCGTCCAGTCGTACAAGCCGGACGCGGCCTCGCGCGAGGAGGTCGGCACCGTCACCTTCGCCGGTGACGGCATCGCGAAGGTCGAGGGCCTGCCCTCGGCCATGGCCAACGAACTGCTGAAGTTCGAGGACGGCACCCTCGGCCTCGCCCTCAACCTTGAGGAGCGCGAGATCGGTGCCATCGTCCTCGGTGAGTTCAGCGGCATCGAGGAGGGTCAGCCGGTGCAGCGCACCGGTGAGGTCCTCTCCGTCGCGGTCGGCGAGGGCTACCTCGGCCGTGTCGTCGACCCGCTCGGCAACCCGATCGACGGCCTCGGCGAGATCGACACCGAGGGCCGCCGCGCCCTTGAGCTGCAGGCCCCCACGGTCATGCAGCGCAAGTCGGTGCACGAGCCGATGGAGACCGGCTACAAGGCCGTCGACGCCATGACCCCGGTCGGCCGCGGCCAGCGTCAGCTGATCATCGGTGACCGTCAGACCGGCAAGACCGCGCTGGCCGTCGACACGATCATCAACCAGCGGGACAACTGGCGCTCGGGCGACCCGAACAAGCAGGTCCGCTGCATCTACGTCGCCATCGGCCAGAAGGGCTCCACCATCGCCGGCGTGCGCCGCGCGCTGGAGGAGAACGGCGCCCTGGAGTACACGACCATCGTCGCCGCTCCGGCGTCCGACCCGGCCGGCTTCAAGTACCTGGCGCCGTACACCGGTTCCGCCATCGGCCAGCACTGGATGTACCAGGGCAAGCACGTCCTGATCGTCTTCGACGACCTGTCGAAGCAGGCCGACGCCTACCGTGCCGTCTCCCTGCTGCTGCGCCGCCCGCCGGGCCGTGAGGCCTACCCGGGTGACGTCTTCTACCTGCACTCCCGTCTGCTGGAGCGCTGCGCCAAGCTCTCCGACGACATGGGTGCCGGTTCGATGACCGGTCTGCCGATCGTCGAGACCAAGGCCAACGACGTCTCGGCGTTCATCCCGACCAACGTCATCTCCATCACCGACGGCCAGTGCTTCCTGGAGTCCGACCTGTTCAACGCCGGTCAGCGTCCGGCCCTGAACGTCGGTATCTCGGTCTCCCGCGTGGGTGGCGACGCCCAGCACAAGGCCATGAAGCAGGTCTCCGGCCGGCTCCGCGTCGACCTGGCCCAGTACCGTGAGCTGGAGGCGTTCGCCGCCTTCGGTTCCGACCTGGACGCCGCGTCGAAGGCGCAGCTGGAGCGCGGTCAGCGCATGGTCGAGCTGCTCAAGCAGGGCCAGTACCAGCCCATGGCCACCGAGGACCAGGTCGTCTCCGTCTGGGCCGGCACCACCGGCAAGATGGACGACGTCCCGGTCGCCGACATCCGCCGCTTCGAGCAGGAGCTGCTGGACTACCTGCACCGCAAGGAGCAGGGCCTCATGACCTCCATCAAGGAGGGCGGCAAGATGTCCGACGACACCCTCACGGCCGTCGCCGACGCGATCGCGGAGTTCAAGAAGCAGTTCGAGACCTCGGACGGCAAGCTGCTCGGCGAGGACACCCCGGCCGCCGCCGCCAAGTGACGTAAGGAAGGGACCTGACTCATGGGAGCCCAGCTCCGGGTCTACAAGCGTCGCATCCGATCCGTCACCGCGACCAAGAAGATCACCAAGGCGATGGAGATGATCGCCGCCTCGCGTGTCGTCAAGGCGCAGCGCAAGGTGGCGGCCTCCACGCCGTACGCGACCGAGCTCACCCGGGCCGTCGCGGCGGTCGCCACGGGGTCGAACACCAAGCACCCGCTGACGACGGAGGCGGAGAACCCGACCCGTGCCGCGGTCCTGCTCCTGACGAGCGACCGCGGTCTGGCCGGCGCCTTCAACTCCAACGCCATCAAGACGGCCGAGCGGCTCACCGAGCAGCTTGAGCGGGAGGGCAAGGAGGTCGACGTCTACATCGTCGGCCGCCGTGGTGTCGCCCACTACAACTTCCGTGAGCGGAAGATCGCCCAGTCGTGGGCCGGCTTCACCGACGAGCCGACGTACGCGGACGCCAAGAAGGTCGCCGCGCCGCTGATCGAGGCGATCGAGAAGGACACGGCGGCCGGCGGTGTGGACGAACTCCACATCGTCTACACCGAGTTCGTCTCGATGCTGGTGCAGTCGGCGACCGGCGACCGGCTGCTGCCGCTGAGCTTGGACGAGGTGGCGGAGGAGGCGGCCCCCAGGGGTGAGATCCTTCCGCTGTACGACTTCGAGCCGTCGGCGGAGGACGTCCTCGACGCCCTGCTGCCGCGGTACGTCGAGAGCCGTATCTACAACGCGCTGCTGCAGTCGGCCGCTTCGAAGCACGCCGCCACCCGGCGGGCGATGAAGTCGGCCACCGACAACGCCGGTGAGCTGATCGAGAAGCTCACTCGACTTGCCAACCAGGCCCGCCAGGCCGAAATCACCCAGGAAATCAGCGAGATCGTCGGTGGCGCCAACGCCCTGGCCGACGCGACCGCGGGGAGTGACTACTAATGACCACCACTGCTGAGCCGACCGCTGCGGCTGGCGTGGCCACTGGCCGCGTCGCTCGGGTCATCGGCCCGGTCGTCGACGTGGAGTTCCCCGTCGACGCGATGCCGGACATCTACAACGCCCTTCACGTCGAGGTCTCCGACCCGGCCGACGCGGGCAAGAAGAAGACGCTGACCCTGGAGGTCGCCCAGCACCTGGGTGACGGCCTGGTCCGCGCGATCTCCATGCAGCCCACCGACGGCCTGGTCCGCCAGGCCACGGTGGTGAACACCGGCGACGGCATCACCGTCCCCGTCGGTGACGTCACCAAGGGCCGCGTGTTCAACACCCTGGGTCACGTCCTCAACGACGAGCAGTCCTCCGTCGAGGGCGCCGAGCGCTGGGCGATCCACCGCAAGGCCCCGGCCTTCGACCAGCTTGAGTCGAAGACCGAGATGTTCGAGACGGGTCTGAAGGTCGTCGACCTGCTCACCCCGTACGTCAAGGGCGGAAAGATCGGTCTGTTCGGCGGCGCCGGCGTCGGCAAGACCGTTCTGATCCAGGAAATGATCATGCGTGTGGCGAAGCTGCACGAGGGTGTGTCGGTCTTCGCGGGTGTGGGCGAGCGCACCCGTGAGGGCAACGACCTGATGCAGGAGATGGAGGAGGCCGGCGTTCTGGACAAGACCGCGCTGGTCTTCGGCCAGATGGACGAGCCGCCGGGCACCCGTCTGCGCGTGGCGCTGGCCGGTCTGACGATGGCGGAGTACTTCCGTGACGTCCAGAAGCAGGACGTGCTGTTCTTCATCGACAACATCTTCCGCTTCACCCAGGCCGGTTCCGAGGTGTCGACCCTGCTCGGCCGTATGCCCTCCGCGGTGGGTTACCAGCCGAACCTGGCCGACGAGATGGGCATCCTGCAGGAGCGCATCACCTCGACCCGTGGTCACTCGATCACCTCGATGCAGGCGATCTACGTCCCCGCGGACGACCTGACCGACCCGGCGCCGGCCACCACCTTCGCCCACCTCGACGCGACGACGGTTCTGTCCCGTCCGATCTCCGAGAAGGGCATCTACCCGGCCGTGGACCCGCTGGACTCCACGTCCCGCATCCTGGACCCGCGGTACATCGCGCAGGACCACTACAACGCGGCCATGCGCGTGAAGAACATCCTGCAGAAGTACAAGGACCTCCAGGACATCATCGCGATCCTCGGTATCGACGAGCTCGGCGAGGAGGACAAGCTCGTCGTCCACCGTGCCCGTCGCGTCGAGCGGTTCCTGTCCCAGAACACCCACGCCGCCAAGCAGTTCACCGGCGTGGACGGTTCGGACGTGCCGCTGGAGGAGTCGATCGCGGCGTTCAACGCCATCTGCGACGGTGAGTTCGACCACTTCCCGGAGCAGGCGTTCTTCATGTGCGGTGGTCTTGAGGACCTGAAGAAGAACGCGAAGGAGCTGGGCGTCTCCTGAGCCTCGCGCTCGCAGGAGGGGGCGGGGCGCGTCCCGCCCCCTCCGCCACGCCCACTAGAATTGACCCCAACACCCGGCAGAACCGCCGGGTGGTGACCCGAGGAGCCACCCTTGGCTGCTGAGCTGCACGTCGAGCTGGTCGCCGCCGACCGCCAGGTCTGGTCCGGCGAGGCCACCCTGGTCGTCGCGCGCACCACGTCCGGCGACATCGGCGTCATGCCCGGTCACCAGCCGCTGCTCGGTGTGCTGGAGTCGGGCCCGGTGACCATCCGTACGAGTGAAGGTGGAACGGTCGTCGCCGCGGTGCACGGCGGTTTCATCTCGTTCGCGGACAACAAGCTGTCGTTGCTGGCCGAGATCGCCGAGCTGTCGGACGAGATCGATGTCCAGCGCACGGAGCGGGAGCTGGAGCGCGCGAAGGCGGAGGGCGACGCCGCCGCCGAGCGTCGCGCAGACGTCCGCCTGCGTGCCGCGGCGGCGAGCTAGCCACCAGGCGCTGCGCGTTGATGTGACTCAGCCGCGGCTGGGACCTTCCGGTCCCAGCCGCGGCTGAGGTAGATGTGGGTGTTTTTTCCGTTCCATTACCTAGGAGACGAGGAGGTCGGTGTCGATGGTCCTCGCTCTGACTGTGGTCGCGATCGTGGTCGCGCTCGTGGTGGTGGGGCTGTTCCTGTTCGGGCTGCGCCGCAGACTGATCCAGCGCTCCGGCGGCACCTTCGACTGTTCCCTGCGCTGGGACGTGGCCGAGAAACCGGACGCGAACGGCAAGGGCTGGTCCTACGGCGTCGCCCGCTACAACGGCGACCGCATCGAGTGGTACCGCGTCTTCTCCTACGCCGTCCGCCCGCGCCGCACCCTGGAGCGCGCCGCGATCGAGGTGGCCGGGCGCCGGCTGCCCGAGGGCGAGGAGGAGCTGGCGCTGCTCTCCGACGCGGTGGTCCTCGCCTGTACGCATCGGGGCACGCGCCTCGAACTCGCCATGAGCGAAGACGCGCTGACCGGATTCCTCGCGTGGCTGGAGGCAGCCCCGCCCGGACAGCGCGTCAACGTCGCTTAGTGGCTCTTTTTACAGGTTGCTGCTGATGGCGTTCACCAGTTCACCGTTGCTGGTGTCGCCGCTGAACTCCCAGAAGAACGCGCCGCCGAGCCCCTGGGACTTGGCCCAGCTCATCTTCCCGGCGATGGTCGACGGGGTGTCGTACGACCACCAGTTGCTGCCGCAGTGCGCGTACGCGGTGCCCGCGACGGTGCCGGTGACCGGGCAGGACGTCTTGAGGACCTTGTAGTCCTCGATGCCCTGTTCGTACGTGCCCGCCGCCGGGCCCGTGGCCGTGCCGCCCGGGGCGTCCTGGGTGACACCGGTCCAGCCGCGGCCGTAGAAGCCGATGCCGATGAGCAGCTTGGACGCGGGGACGCCGATCGACTTGTACTTGGCGATCGCGTCGGCCGTGTCGAAGCCGGCCTTCGGGATGCCGGAGTACGAGGTGAGCGGGGAGTGCGGGGCGGTCGGGCCCTGGGCGTCCCAGGCGCCGAAGAAGTCGTACGACATCACGTTGTACCAGTTGACGTAACTCGCGGCGCCGGCGTAGTCGGCGGCCTCGATCTTGCCGCCGGCCGAGCCGTCGGCGGTGACCGCGGCCGTGACCAGCTTGCCGCTGCCGAACTTGGCGCGCAGCGCGGCCATCACGTTCTTGAAGGCCGCGGCCCCGCTGGTGTCGCAGGACAGCCCGCAGGCGTTCGGGTACTCCCAGTCGATGTCGATGCCGTCGAAGACGTCGGCCCAGCGCGGGTCGTTGACCAGGTTGTAGCAGGAGTCGGCGAACGCGGTGGGGTTGGCCGCCGCCTGGGCGAAGCCGCCGGACCAGGTCCAGCCGCCGAAGGACCACAGCACCTTCAGGTTCGGGTACTTGGCCTTCAGCTCGCGCAGCTGGTTGAAGTTGCCGGCCAGCGGCTGGTCCCAGGTGTCCGCGACGCCGCTGACCGACTGGTCGGCGGTGAACGTCTTCTGGTAGTCGGCATAGGCGTCACCGATCGCGCACTGGCCGTTCGTCACGTTGCCGAAGGCGTAGTTGATGTGCGTGATCTTCGCGGCGGAGCCGGACGTCACCAGGTTCTTGACCTGGTAGTTACGGCCGTAGATGCCCCACTCGGTGAAGTAGCCGAGCTTGACCTTGTCGCCGGTGCTCGGGGGAGTGCTGCCGCCGCCGGTGGTGTGGACGGCGACGGCACCGCTGACCGGGCCGGTCTGGCCGGCGGTGTCGCGGGCCTGCACGGTGTAGGAGTAGTCGGTGCCGGCGGTCAGGCCGGTGTCGGTGTACGAGGTGGCCGTCACGGTGGAGACGACCTTGCCGTCGCGCAGGACGTCGTAGTTCCTGACGCCCTTGTCGTCGGTGGCCGCGCCCCAGCTGAGCTGCACCGAGGTGTCGGTGATGTTCGAGGCGGCCGGAGTGCCGGGGGCGCTCGGCGGGTTGTCGCCGGGAACCGTCGTACCACCGTCGCAACTGCCGCCGTTGAGGGTGCAGTTGGACGGCGATCCTGAGCCCGCGCCGTTGAAGCCGAAGGAGACCGAGGCGCCCGGGGCGATGGTGCCGTTGTAGGACTTGTTCTTGGCGGTCCAGTGGGTGCCGGAGCTGGTGACGTCCGCGTCCCAGGCGGAGGTGACCGACGTACCGGAGGGGAAGTCCCACTCGACGGTCCAGGAACTGATGCTGCTGGTACCGGTGTTCTTGATGGTCCACTGGCCGCCGAAGCCGGTGCCCCAGTCGCTGGTCTTGGTGAAGCTTGCGGTCCCGCCGGTCGTCGCGGCCTGGGCGTGGCCGGCGAGCCCGACGAGTCCGGCCAGGGGGAGCAACAGGGTCGCGAACCCCGCCGCGGCTCTATGTCTGAAGCGCATGGTGCGCCTCCTCGGTTGTGGGGAAGGTAAGGGGTATGGATGTCGTGGGCATGACTGAGCCTCCACGCCCACGGTGCTGCGAGAGTAGAAAGGTCTGGACCACAGGTCAATAGGTCTGGACCACTTGCCGGGTCGGCTCCGGCCGCCCTCGCTAGATCCCCAACTCCTGGGCCAATACGGCGGCTTGGACCCGGCTGCGCAGCTCAAGCTTGCCCAGCAGGCGGCTGACGTGCGGATGGGCACGTATCGGATCGCCTACATGATCGACGACGGCAAGCTCGGCATCCTCGTCGTCGAGGTCGGGCGCCGCCGGGAGATCTACCGCCGCCTCCGACCCGGTTGCCGAGGGTCGTACGCTGACCCGGCGGTGAGGAGGACATATGGGTGACAAGGCCGGGGCGGTGCTGGTCGTCGACGATGATGCGGCGATCCGGCGCTCGCTGGAGCGGGGGCTCAGGCTCAGCGGGTTCGGGGTGCGGACGGCCGCCGGCGGGGCCGAGGCGCTGGCGGCGATCGAGGACAGTCCGCCCGACGTGCTGGTCCTCGACGTCTCCATGCCCGGGATGAGCGGCATCGAGGTGTGCACTCGGCTGCGGGGCGAGGGGTGGGATCTGCCGGTGCTCATGCTGTCCGCGCTCGACGAGACGGCCGACCGGATCGCGGGGCTCCAGGCGGGCGGTGACGACTATCTGGTCAAGCCCTTCGCCCTGCAGGAGCTGGTGCTGCGATTGCATGCCCTGCTCCGGCGCCGCCCGCCCGCCGGACGGGAGATGCTGCGGGTGGCGGGGCTGACCATCGATCCGGGCGCCCGTACCGCCGCGCGCGACGGCGTCCCGCTGGAGCTGACCCGGCGCGAGTTCGAGCTGCTGGAGGTCCTCGCCCGTAACGCCGGGCTCGTCCTCACCCGCGACCAGCTGCTGGAACGGGTCTGGGGCTACGACTTCGACGTGCGCACCGACACCGTCGACACCTTCGTCAGCTACCTGCGGCGCAAACTGGAGGCGGAGCGACGCCCCCGGCTGATCCACACCGTGCGGGGCGTCGGCTTCGTACTGAGAGAACCCCGGGACACACCGTGAGACTCTCCGCCCGTATCGGCCTCGCCGTCGGCTGCACCGTCCCGCTGCTGGTGCTGGCCGGCGGCTGGCTGCTGCTGCACCTGGTCGCCCAGGATCTGCGCCGGGCCGAGGACCAGCACCTGCGCCGGCGCGCGACCGCCGTCGCCCCGGACGCCCGAGCCCTGCTGCGGGCCGCCGCGAACGGCCGCCCCAAGGCCGCCGACACCCGCGAACGGCAGCTGTTCGACGCGGCCCTCGACGTCGGCGTACGCGTCGTCGGCCCGGACGCGACCTTCAGCGGCGGCCCGCAGCCCGACCCCGCGGCGGTGCTGCCCGACCGCACGTCCGGATTCGTCGCCGTCCACGCCGACGGCCGCACCTGGCGGGCCCTGGCCCTGCCGGTGCACGCCGGTACGGCCTCCGGCACGCTGTGGCTGTTCTCGCCCGACACCGCCGCCCGCGTCCAGATCCCGCTCGTCCGCCGCCGGGTGATCGCCACCGCCCTGCTCGCGGCCCCCGTCTCCGGCCTGCTCGCCTGGGGCCTGGCCGCCGGGGCGAGCGCGCCGCTGCGCCGGCTCACCCGCCGTACCGCCGGACTCGACCCGCGCACCAGCGGCGCCCGGCTCGGGCAGTGGCGGACCGGAGTGGTCGAGGTCGACGAACTGGCGGCCACCGTACGCACCGTCCTCGCCCGCTACGACGAACAGGCCGCGCGCACCGCCGAGGCCCTGGACACCGCCCGCTCCTTCTCCTCCGCCGCCGCCCACGAACTGCGCACCCCGCTGATGAGCATGGGCACCAACCTCGACATCCTGGCCGGGCATCCGGACCTGCCCGCGGCCGAGCGCGCCGAGGTCGTGACCGACCTGCGCCACGAACACGCCCGGCTGCTGGGCCTGTTGGTGATGCTCCGGGAACTGGGGCGGGGCGATCTGGTGGAGGCGGAGGCGTTCCGGGCCGTCGACCTCGCCGACACCGCCGACGCGGCCGTGGCCGAGGCCCGGCGTCGCGGCTCCGATGCCGAGATCACCCTGGACGCGGCACCCGGGCTCACCGTGCACGGCTGGGAGCCGGGACTGCGGCTGCTGCTGGACAACCTGCTGGTCAACGCCCTCGCCCACGGCCGGGACGCGCAGGGCCGGGCCGAGGTGCGGGTGGCGCTCACGGGCGGCGCCGGAGAGGTGCTGGTGACGGTGGACGATCAGGGGCCCGGCGTTCCGGCCGACGCCCGCGCCCGGATCTTCGAGCGGTTCCAGCGGGGCCCGGACAGCGCGGGTTCCGGCCTCGGCCTCACCCTCGTCGCCCAGCAGGCGGCGCTGCACCGGGGGAGTGTCACCGTCACGGACGGGCCGGACGGCACCGGCGCCCGCTTCACCGTACGGCTGCCCCGCGGCGGCGACCTGCCCGGCCCTCCCGGCCGGCGGGACTGGCTGATCGGTACAGCCGGGGCAAACCGGTCACAGAGTTTCCCCAAAGACCCTGCCTAGCCTCCGGCACGGACGGACGGCCGACCGCGGCCGCCCGGAAGCGAACGGAAGTGAACGGAGAGGCAGATGTACGGACGACGACGCACGCGCACGCTGCTCGCGGGGCTCGCCGTGACGGCCGTCCTGGCGGGCGGCGCGGCGGGGACGGCGGCCGCGGCCGACAGCACCCCCAAGCCGGCGCCCACCGGTGACGGCGCCCACGGGCTGTGCAAGCGGGTGCCGAAGATCGACCGCCGGATCGAGCGGGCCCTGAAGCGGCTCGACGCCGGAGCGGGCACGCGCGGTTCGGTGGCCCGGCTCCAGCAGCGCGTGGACAACGCGAAGAAAGCCGGCCACACCGAGATCGCCACCTACCTCCAGAACCGGCTGGACTTCCGCAAGTCGCTGGTCACGAACCTGGAGCAGCGGCAGAAGGACCTGGCCGCCGTCAAGACGTGGTGCCAGAAGAACGACGACGGCAAGGCGGCCGGCTGATGCGGGGCCGGCGGTCGGCGGCAGCGGTCGTGGTGGCCGCCGGCCTCCTGGCACTCACGACGGGCTGCGCCCACCACGACGGCGCCGCACCGGCCTCCTCGTCGTCCTCCGCCACGCCGTCGGGCTACGCCGACATGCAGAAGAAGGTCGACGCGGCCCAGTCCGCCGCGGCCGCGGCCGACAAGGACGCGAACAGCACGGCGGACCGGTGAGCTCCGCCGATCAGTGACCCTGGCGGGGAGCCACCCTCAGCGCTCCCCGCCCGGCACCCACAGGACATCCCCGGTCTCCTGGTTGGCCGTCCGCGCCAGAATGAACAGCAGGTCGGACAGGCGGTTGAGGTAGGTGGCCGTCAGGGGGTTCATCGTGTCGGCGTGGGCCTCCAGGGCCACCCAGGTGGAGCGCTCGGCCCGGCGTACGACCGTGCAGGCCTGGTGGAGCAGGGCCGCGCCCGGGGCGCCGCCGGGGAGGATGAAGGAGCGGAGCTTCTCCAGCCGCTCGTTGAAGCGGTCGCAGTCCGCCTCCAGCCGGTCGATGTAGAACTGCTCGACCCTGAGCGGCGGGAACTTCGGGTCCTCCACCACCGGCGTCGACAGATCCGCGCCCACGTCGAACAGGTCGTTCTGGACGCGGGTGAGCACCTGGACGACCTCCGCCGCCAGGCCGCCCAGCGCGATCGCGGTGCCGATGACGGCGTTGGCCTCGTTGGCGTCCGCGTAGGCGGAGATGCGGAGGTCCGTCTTGGGCACCCGGCTCATGTCACCGAGGCTGGTGGTGCCCTGGTCGCCGGTCCGGGTGTAGATACGCGTCAGATTGACCATGTGACCAGCCTAGTTACGCTCCGGCCGTCCGGAAGACCCGTGTGCCCACCGTCACCGCGAGCGCCGCGAAGCCGACGGCGACGAGGACGCCGTAGAGCATGTGCGCGCCGGCGTAGTGGCCCACGTACGCGTCGCGCACCGCGTCGACCAGATAGCGGAACGGCACGAAGTGCGAGAGCACGTCCAGCCAGCCGGGGGCCAGGGTCATCGGGAGCATCAGGCCGGACAGCAGCATCGACGGCATGGACACCATGTTGATCAGCGGCCCGAACTCCTGCGGGGTGCGGACCGTCATCCCCAGCGCGTACGACAGCGAGGCCAGGGACAGGGTCAGCAGCGCGACGAAGGCGAAGCCGATCAGGATGCCGGCGAGCGGTGCGCGCAGGCCCATCACCAGCGCGGCCAGCACCAGCAGCACCGCCTGGAAGACGAAGACCGTGGCATCGCGCAGCACCCGCCCGAGCAGCAGCGCGAGCCGGCTGACCGGGGTCACCCGCATCCGCTCCACCACCCCCTGCCCCTTCTCGACGATGATCGTGAAGCCCGCGAACAGGGCGCCGAACAAGCCGAGTTGGAGCAGCAGGCCGGGCACGAGCACCTGCCAGGAGCTGCCGCCCGCGCCCAGCGGCAGAGGGGTGAGCAGCGGGCCGAAGAAGACCAGATAGAGCAGGGGCGTCAGCACTCCGAAGAGCAGCGCGAAGCGGGAGCGCAGGGACTGGCGGAGGTAGCGGCCGTAGATGAGGGCCGTGTCGTGAAGCAGCATGCGTACGGTCCTTTGCGGTGGTGGCGGCTCATACGGCCACGGGGGCGGTGTCGGCCGGGGCGGCGGGGCCGCGGCCGGTGATCGCGAGGAACGTGTCCTGGAGGCTGGCGTCGAGCGAGCCGCCGTGCCGCAGCTTGAGCGCGCTCGGGGTGCCCTCGGCGGCGACCGTGCCCCGGTCGACGATCACCAGACGGTCGGCGAGGGCGTCGGCCTCGTCCAGGTAGTGGGTGGTCAGGAACACGGTCGTCCCGTGCTCGTCGCGCAGCCGGCGGACCAGGTCCCACAGGTCGGCGCGGCTGCCGGGGTCGAGACCGGTCGTCGGCTCGTCCAGGAACAGCACCTTGGGGTGGTGCGTCAGCGCCATCGCGATGTCCAGCCGGCGCCGCTGCCCGCCGGACAGGGCGCTCGTCTTCCGGTCGAGCAGGCCGGTGAGGTCGAGGTCGCGGGCGAGTTCCTCGGCCCGCTCGGCGGCGCTGCTTCTTGCCAGCCGGTACATCCGGCCCTGGGTGACGAGTTCCTCCCGCACGGTGAGCTGCGGATCGACCCCGCCGGACTGGGCGACGTACCCGGACACCCGGCGCACCCCGGCCGGGTCGGTCGCCAGGTCGTGCCCGGCGATCATCGCCGCGCCGCCGGTCGGCTTCAGCAGGGTGGTGAGCATCCGCAGGGTGGTCGTCTTGCCGGCCCCGTTGGGCCCGAGGAAGCCGAGGATCTCGCCCTCGCGGACGGCGAGGTCGACGCCCCGGACGGCCTCGACCGGGCCGGACTTGGTCTGGAAGGTACGGGCGAGGCCCGCCGCGCTGATGACTGTTGCCATGCCCACAGAAAAACAGAGTCCCTGAAATTTTGCAACGACCCCAAGTTTTCTCGGTCACCAACTTTCCAGTGAACCCAGCGAAGCTAGGATGCGGACATGGCTGAGGGACTCAGGGAACGGAAGAAGCGGCAGACCAGGCAGTACATCTCCGATGTCGCCACGGGCCTGTTCCTGGAGCGGGGCTTCGAGGACGTGACCGTCGCGGAGATCGCCGAGGCGGCCAACGTCTCCGTCAACACCGTCTACAACTACTTCCCGGCCAAGGAAGACCTCTTCTTCGACCGCTCGGCAGGCATGGTCGACCGGCTCGCCCGCTGGATCCGCAGCCGCGATGTGGGCGAGTCCGCCGCGAGCGCCGTCCTGCGCGAGCTGCGCGGCGAGGTCCAGGCCGTCTCGCCCCGGGTCGGCCTGATGGAGGGCTACGACCGCTTCATGCGGGTCATCCACGGCGCACCGGCGCTGCGCTCCCGGCTGTGGACCTTCCAGCAGGAGGTGCACGACAACGTGACGGCGGCGCTGCGCGAGGAGACCGGCGCCGCGCCCGAGGACCCACTGCCCGACCTGGTGGCCGGCCAGATCTGCTGGGTCCACCAGTCGGTCTTCGTCACCATCGGCCGCGAGATGCTCGCCGGACGTAAACCGGCCGAGGTGTCCCGCGAGGTGCTGGCCCTCCTCGACGACATCGAGGACCTGCTGAGCGAGCGGGTCCTCACGTACGCGGTGCGCGCATCGACCTAGTGGAACGTTCCGCTCTGGACGGCGGCGACGAACGCCGTCCAGGGGGCGGGGGCGAAGAGGAGAGCGGGGCGGTCTGGGGCCTTGCTGTCACGGACGGGAACGGCGGAGGGGATGGTGTCGGAGACTTCGAGGCACTCGCCGCCGTCGGGATTGCTGTAGCTGCTCTTGCGCCAGTGGGCGGTGGTCAGGAGATCGTCCGAGACTTCGAGGCAGTTGCCGCCGTCCGAGTTGCTGTAGCTGCTCTTGCGCCACGTCACATTGCTCAGATCGACGGATCGCACGGCACTTCCTCCAACATCCGCAGGATGAACTTCCGCGACTCGGCAGGGCTCAGCGCCAGGTCACGCACTTCATCATAGGTGCGGTGCAATTGCTCAACCTTGTTTGTTTCTTCGATCAGTTCGCCCCACACGTCGTTCTCCGCATAGGCCACGGTACGGCCGCCCGGCAGCCGCAGGAACATGGTGTCGGTGCTGTCCAGGCCGTGCGGTCCGGTACCGAAGGGCAGCACATGGAGGGTGATGTTCGGACGCTCCGACCACTCCAGCAGGTGCTCCAACTGCTCCCGCCACGCCTTGGGGTCGCGCAGGGAGTTACGTAATGCGGCTTCGGCGAGGATCACGCGAAACGGCGGCGCGCCCTTTCCCTCCAGTGCTTTCCGACGCCCGACACGCGCTTCGACCTGCTGGTCCAGTTCCTTGCCGCTGAGGCCGCCCGCCGTGAGCGCTTCCTGTGCGTACGCGGCCGTTTGGAGAAGGCCCGGCGGCCTGCTCACGGAGTACTGCCACAAACTCAGTGCCTCGGCCTCCAACGCCATGTACCGCCGGTACTTCTCCTTGAACTGCGTCAGATCCCCGAGCGCCATCTCCCACATCGCCAGCAACAACCCAGGCGTGCCATAAAACTGATCCAGCGCCTCCGCCACCTCCGGGCTCCCCAGCGTCTCCCCGCTCTCCAGCTTCGCGAAGAGCGACGGATCCCAGCCCACCGCCTCCGCCAGCGCCCGCAGACTCAAGCCCCGTGCCGTGCGCAGCCGGCGGAGTTCCTCCGCGTAACGCCGCCTGGGCTCCTGGCTGCGGCCGGTGACCACCCTTCGCGCCGGCATGGCACACCCCCGAAACTCACGTGTAGCGATATGAACACGCAGCGTATCGACGGGATCATGATCAGCGTGCCGTTTCCGTCCAGAAGGACCGGAGCAGGTAGGCGAGGGAGCGGCAGAAGGCCGGGGTCTGGCCGGTGACGTACGGGATCGTTTCCGCGAGGTCGAGGCCGCACAGCCGGGCGAGCACCACGACGTCCATCTGGTCGAGGGGCAGGCGGGCGATGGCGTCGAAGAGGTCCACCAGGTCGGGCAGGACGACGAAGTGGCCCGGGACGCTCTCGTGCACCTCACCGGTGGAGAAGACGGCGGGCCGCAGGTCCGGGTGGCCGTCGCGGCGGGCGGCGCCGGCCAGGACGCGGGCGCGCAGCAGACGCCAGGCGTGGCGGCGGAGGTTCTCCTCGCCGGTCGCGGTCCCCCAGGACAGCCAGAGCACGTCGAAGGTCTCGGCGACCGCGCTGCGGGCGCGGTCGTCGGTCTGGAGGAACGCGCGCGCGTAGGCGGTGTAGGCGGCGCGCACGCTCTCGGTGAAGGCCTGGTAGGGCAGGGGCGGGGTCTCCGGCTCGCACGCGACCTGCTGGAGGCACTGCCGGATCCACCCGGGGTCCTTGCCCGCTTCGCGCGCCGCCGCGGTCCACAGGCGCCGCATCGGCTGAACCGGCAGGCCGAGTGTGCGAATCACGCTGAAGGTGATCTCCCAGGCGGGGTAGTAGCCGTTGCCGCGCAGGAGTTCGCTGATCCGCGTCTTGGAGAAGCCGGAGCGGTCCGCGACGTCGTCCAGGGTCAGACCGCGGGAGAAGACGGCGTCGCGCACCGGCTCCAGCCACGCCCGGTGCGTGCGGCCGGCGGTCTCGGAGATGGGGCCCGGCTTGCGGCCCCGCCGGCCGGCGGTCCGCCCCGCGGGCGGCTGTTCGGTACGGGTCGCCCGGGTCATCGGGGCGGCTCCGTGCCGTCGCCGGCGGCGGGGTCGGGGCCGCCGGGCGTGTGGGATCCGCCGGTCCCGGCGGGCGTACGTGAGCCCTCCGGACCGGTCAGGGCCTGGACGATCTGCTGCACGAGCAGGCCCAGGGACGGGAGCAGGGTGGCCACGGCGGCGACCTGTCCCAGCACGGCCATCACCGTGCTCCATGCGAGGACCGTCACCAGGACGGCGACGGTCACCACCTTCTTACTCGACATCACACATCGATTCCGTGAGCAGAACAGAGTTCAACTGCCCACCTGAAGAGCGTTGTTGAGGCTCCATGAGGAGGGGGAGGTCAGGATGACCCGGCCATGGCCCGCCACGCCACGTGATCGGGAGGTTACGGAACAATGCCGGGAAAGAGCCGGGCCTCGCTACCCCGCGCCACCCGGTGCGCGGGGCGCAAACCGCCCGTGATGCAACTCATTGAGGAGCAAAGCCGCTTCTGGGTACGACGGGCCCGATCGGGTGGCGCGTACCGCTGCCGGTGTGATGTCCGTCTGTTGAGACGTGACGCGCGTTACTAACCAGTCACACAGCGGCTCCAGAGCGCTATGGTCCGCCGGAGAAGCAGACTTGGAGCGCTTTCAAGGGAGTCGTCAGTGGCACGGAAGCTCGCCGTCATCGGAGCCGGTCTCATGGGATCCGGTATCGCTCAGGTCGCCGCGCAGGCGGGCTGGGACGTCGTCATGCGCGATGTCACCGACGAGGCACTGAAGCGTGGCACCGACGGCATCAAGGCCTCGTACGACAAGTTCGTGAGCAAGGGGAAGCTGGCGGCGGCGGACGCCGAGGCAGCCCTCGGTCGCATCACCCCGACCACCGAGCTGGACGCCGCCGCCGACGCCGACATCGTCGTCGAGGCCGTCTTCGAGAAGCTGGAGGTCAAGCACGAGATCTTCCGTGCGCTCGACAAGATCGTGCGCCCGGAGGCCGTGCTCGCCTCCAACACCTCCGCCATCCCGATCACCAAGATCGCGGCGGCCACCGAGCACCCCGAGCGCGTCGTCGGCGTCCACTTCTTCTCGCCGGTGCCGATGATGCAGCTCGTCGAGCTGGTCCGCGGGTACAAGACGAGCGACGAAACCCTCGCCACCGCGCGGGAGTTCGCCGAGTCCGTCGGCAAGACCTGCATCGTCGTCAACCGGGACGTCGCCGGGTTCGTCACCACCCGGCTCATCTCCGCGCTCGTCGTCGAGGCGACCAAGCTCTACGAGTCCGGGGTCGCGACGGCCGAGGACATCGACCTCGCCTGCAAGCTGGGCTTCGGCCACGCCATGGGCCCGCTCGCCACCGCCGACCTCACCGGTGTCGACATCCTGCTGCACGCCACCGGCAACATCTACACGGAGTCCCAGGACGAGAAGTTCGCCCCGCCGGAGCTGATGCGCCGGATGGTGGATGCCGGTGACATCGGCCGCAAGAGCGGGCAGGGCTTCTACAAGTACTGAGCACCCTCTGTACGGAAATCCGCCGGATCTCACCCCCGGGAGTATCACTCCCCGGGGTGAATTCGGTATCGGTTCGCTTACAAGCAGCAACCGCACCACCACTCGCACAGTCAACAACGAGTACGCCAACCGCACTCAACGGGGAGCGCATATGCACATCAGGGGCGACCATGCCGAGCTGGTCGTCGGGGGCCGCCTCGACGTCCGCAGCGCGGCGGACGCCCGTACGGCCCTGCACTCGGCAGTCGATCACGGCGTCGGCGACCTGGTGCTCGACCTGTCCGAACTGGACTCCTGGGACGCCACCGGGCTCGGGGTGATCATGGGTGCCCATCGGCGGGCCGGCCGCTGCGGGCGCCGTCTGGTGCTGCGCGGTGTCCCGCCGCAGATGCAGCGCCTGCTGGTGGCCACCCGGCTGCACCGCATCCTGGCCATCGAGGGGGGCATCGGACTGGAGCCACTGCCCCGCGTGTGAACTGCCCGCGTGTGATCCGCCGTGCGGGCGGGATCCGTGCGCAGGGCGGGACAGGGTCAAGGGCAATCCACACCGGACCGTGACGTCTCGGGCCGTACGGCACCCCACCCTGTCGGAGATACTGAGCCAAGGTTTAGGGTTCGGTCGCCCGCTGCCTCGCAACCCTCGACCGAGCGGGCCCGGACCAGAAGCGACAGCGCGTGTGCGACAAGGCCGGGGGAGGGGCCGTAGTCACGGGCACACGACGCTTTTGGGGGGCTTGAACCCATGGAACCCAGGGAACCCATCGACCCGATCGATCAGGGACCCGAAGGGCACGGCCACACGTCCGGCCGCCGCCCGCCCCGGGAATCCCTCACCTCCGACTTCGGCCCGGGCGCGCCGGCACTCGCCCGCACGGCGCGGCTCGTCGCCGGTGATCTGCTGCTCACCGTCAACCCGGTCGACGGCAGCGAGATAGAGCCCTGCCCGCCGGCCGAGCGGCCCGGCGGTCCCCGTAAGCGGACGGCCGCCGAGCGCGCCGAGACCGAGCGGGCCGCCAGGCCCCCCGCGCCGGCCGGCCCCGCCCAGCCCGCGCCGTCCCTGCTGGAGCGCCAGGACGAACGCGAGCGCCTGGTCCGGCTGCTGGCCCGGGGCCGTTCCGTACGGCTCACCGGCCCCGGCGGCTCCGGCCGCACCGCCCTGCTCGACCTGGTCGCCGAGGACTGCGAGGACCTCGCCCCCGACGGCGTGGTCCGGCTCTCCGGCTTCCACCGCACCGCCGGCGACCTGCTGCACGACCTCTTCCACGCCGTCTACGACGCCCCCGGCCACCGCCCCGCACGGGAGGACCTGCACGCGCTCGTCGCCGAGATCGGCGCGGTCGTCGTCCTGGACGACATCGAGTTCGGCGGCGCCGCCCTGGACGAACTCCTCGACGTCGCCCGCGAGTGCGCGTTCCTGATCGGCGCCACTCCCGAGGTGCCCGCGCCGGCCGCCCAGTCCGCCGTCGAGGAGGTCTTCCTCGGCGGCCTCGACCGGGCCGGCGGCGTGGAGATCCTGGAGCGGACCGCCGGCCGCGTCCTCACCGAGGAGGAGGCCAACTGGGCGGGTGACCTGTGGTTCGAGTCCGAGGGCCTGCCCTTGCGCTTCGTCCAGGCCGGCGCCCTGCTCCGGCAGCGCGACGAGCTGCGGGCCGGCGCGGGCGCCGTGGACGAGTACGGCGTCTTCGAGGACGTACTGCCGCCGGCGGAGATCCCCCTGGTGCCCGAGGACGACATTCCCCTGCCGTCCCTCGGCGAGGCCGCCGCGCCCGCCCCGCTGCTCGCCTCCCGGCTCAGCGCGTCCGCCCGTGCCACCCTGCGCTTCGCGGTCGCCCTCGGCGGCGAGGTGCCGCACCAGGCGCATCTGCCGGCGCTGGTCGGCGACACCCACGCCGACGCCGCGCTCGGCGAGCTGGCGGGCTGCGGACTGGTCTCGCCGGTCGGCTCCCGCTACCGGCTCGCGACCGGGGTGCAGACCCAGCTGGAGGCCGCCGGGTACGCCGACGACGCCCCCGCCCAGGCGCTCGCCGCGGCCGAGCACTACGCCTGGTGGTCCGGGCATCCCTCGGTGACCCCCGAGCGGGTGAGCGCGGAGGCGGACGCGGTGCTGGCCGCGCTGGCCGCCGTGGTCCCGCAGACGTCGGTTCCGGCTGACGGCGAGGAGAGCATCGCCGTACGACTGGCCCGTACGGCCGCGCCCGCCTTCGCCGCGGGACTCCACTGGGGCGCGTGGGAGCGTGCGCTGCGCTCCGGCGCGGAGGCCGCCCGGCAGACCGGCGAGGTCCACGAACAGGCCTATTTCCACCACGAGTTGGGCGTCCTGGCGCTGTGCACCGACCAGCTGGACCGGGCCCGCGCGGAGCTGGAGGCGTCCATCGGGCTGCGCGGGGCGCTCGCCGACAAGCGGGGCACCGTCGCCGGGCGCCGGGCGCTCGCGCTGGTCGCCGACCGCTCCGGCGAGCTGCCCGGGGTCACGGTGCCGGCGGGGGAGGAGCTGCCGGAGATTCGGCACGAGGAGTCGGCCCCGCCGCCGTACGCTCCGCTGGGCGAGGCACTTGTGACCCAGCGGATCCCGGTCGCCGCGGCACAGAGCGGCGGCATCCGCCGGCTGGCCCGCCGCAACATGGTGGCGGCCGGTTCGGGGGCGCTGCTGGCGGCCGTCCTCGGCACGGTGGTGACGCTGGGCATGACGTCCCACGAGAACGACGGCAAGAACCCCGCCGGCAAGGTCGACGTCAACCCCTCGGTCAGCCAGGGCACGGGCGACGGCACCCTGGGCGCGGACCCGAACCAGAGCACGGGCGGCACGACGGGCGGGGCGACCGGCCGGCCGACGGCCAGGGGCACGGGCGGCACGACTCCCGCGCCGTCGACGGACCCGGCCCAGCCGTCGGAGAGCATCACGCCGTCGGGCCCCGGCACGACGTCCACCCCGCCGTCCAAGTCACCCAAGCCGACGGGGTCCACGAGTTCGGGCGGCGGTTCGACCGGGGGAACGACGACCGGGGGCGGCAGCACCGGCGGCTCCTCGACCGGCGGCTCGTCGACCGGCGGGTCCACCGGGACCACCGGGGGCAGCACGACGGGCGGCACCGGCACGGGAGGCTCCTCCGGCACGGGAGGCACCACGACGGGCGGCGGGACGACCACAGGTGGTTCCACGAGCGGCGGCAGCACCAGCGGCGGCACCACGAGCGGTGGCGGCACCACCGGCTCCACCGACGGCTCGACCAGTGGTTCCGGCGGCAGCACGACCAGCGGCTCCACCAGCGGCACGACGACCGGCGGCACGACGAGCACCGCATCGGCTCCCCAGAGCACCCCGGCGTCCCCGAGCGCGGTGATGTGAGCCCTGCCGACACAGCGGTGCCGGGTCCATCCGATGGACCCGGCACCGTCGTGTCGTAGAAAGGCCTGTGAACCGCCCGTGAACCGCCTGCGAGCCGTCTGTCAGAACAGGCGGAGCTTGTCGTCCTCGATGCCCCGCAGCGCGTTGTAGTCCAGGATCTGGCAGTTGATGCCGCGGTCGGTGGCGAGGACGCGGGCCTGGGGCTTGATCTCCTGGGCGGCGAAGACGCCACGGACCGGGGCGAGGTGGGGGTCGCGGTTCAACAGGTCGAGGTAGCGGGTGAGTTGCTCCACGCCGTCGATCTCGCCCCGGCGCTTGATCTCCACCGCCACCGTCTGGCCGTCCGCGTCCCGGCACAGGATGTCCACCGGGCCGATGGCCGTCATGTACTCGCGGCGGATCAGCGTGTAGCCCTCGCCGAGCGTCTCGATGCGGTCGGCGAGCAGCTCCTGCAGGTGTGCTTCCACGCCGTCCTTGATCAGACCCGGATCCACGCCGAGTTCGTGCGAGGAGTCGTGGAGGATCTCCTCCATCGTGATGATCAGTTTCTCGCCCGCTTTGTTGACGACCGTCCAGACGCCCTCGTCCGCGCCGCTGCCTTCCTTCAGCGTGCAGGGCGGCGACATCCAGTTGAGGGGCTTGTAGGCCCGGTCGTCCGCGTGGATGGAGACGCTGCCGTCCGCCTTGACCAGGATCAGGCGGGGTGCCGAGGGCAGGTGGGCGGTGAGCCGGCCGGCGTAGTCGACCGAGCATCGGGCAATGACGAGACGCATGGTCGGCAACGCTACTCGACGCGCGCCGGTGCACGCGATGCGCCCGTCCTGCTCCCTGTGTATCGCCCCAATTGTCCCTGGAAACTCTTGTTCATCCCTGGTCGATCCGTGGCCGATTGTGTTTCAGAGCGGATCGTTCCATATACGCATTCTGCTGGTGTGGTCACCGACGGTTGCCTACCGTAGGGAACGTGAGGTCGCGGCGTATGTACTGAGCGTGTTCGACATCGCGAACTCCCTTACCTGTCCGGCAACCCCTGCTCCCTGCGGGGGTGCGAGAGGAGAACCCATGTCGCTCGACGTCTCACCGGCCCTACTCGAACAGGCCGAGCGAGGCGAGGTCGACGAAGCTGAATTCGTCGACTGCGTCCGGACCTCCCTGCCTTACGCATGGGAGATGATCAGCTCCCTGGTGGCGCGGCTGAAGGTCGACGGCGGTCCGTTCGCCGACAACCTGACGCCCCCGCCGGACGAGCAGGCACGCGGTCAGCTGTTGCGTGCGCTCGCGAGTGACGCCATTCGCGGCGCGCTGCAGCGGCACTTCGGTGTGCGTCTTGCCTTCCAGAACTGCCACCGGGTCGCGGTGTTCCCGCTGGACCCGGCCGCGGACGAGACGCTGGCCCGCTTCACGTCGGTGCGCAGCCAGTTGCTGAACCAGTCGCCGGAGCTTCGGGACTGCTGACCCTACGGGAGCCAGTGAGGCGCTTGCTTGCCGCTCCACTCGCGGGAGGTGCATTCAGTGCTGGGGCGGCAAGCCCCCCAGGTGGCTCGCGCGCGGGCCGGCCGGGTCAGCGCAGCTGGGGCAGCACCTCGGCGCCCAGCCGCCGGAGGTTCTCCTCGGTCGCGGCGAGATCGCCCGAGCCTTCCACGAGGAGGGCGAAACGGGAGATTCCGGTGCGCTCGGAGGTGGCCGCGAGCCGGTCGGCGGCCAGCCGCGGCGTGCCCACCGGGTGCAGCCCGCAGAGCAGCTCGGTGTAGGCGTGCGGATCGCGCATCGCGCGCACCCGGCCGTCGACCGTCACATGCGCCTCCAGGCCCTGCTTCAGCCAGCCCGGCATGGCCTTCAGCAGGGTCTCCGCCGCGTCCGTGCGCCGGTCCGCGAGCTGGCACACCCCGGCCGAGACATGGGCGGCGTCCGCGATCTCCTCGCCCGGCCGGCCCGCCGCGAGGGCGTAGCGCCGCCACATGGCGACCATCTCGGCCTTCTCCTCGTCCCCGACGTGCATGCCGAGCAGCATCGGCAGCCCGCGCTCGGCGGCCAGCCGTACGCTCGCCGGGGAGGTGCAGGCGACGACGACCTCGGGCCCGGGCGTCTCCGTCAGACCGTCCGCGGGGCGGGGCACGACCGGCACCTCGCGAAACCGGAACTGCTCGCCGTCGGCCCCCACGCGGGGCTCCCGGAGCCAGCGCAGCAGCAGATCGAGTGACTCCGGGAAACCCTGTTCGTACGCCTGGAGTCCCGCGCCGAACACCTCCAGATCCACCCAGGGTCCACCGCGGCCCACGCCCAGCGTGAACCGGCCGCCGCTCGTCAGATGCAGCAGCGCGGCCTGCTCGCCGAGGGCCACCGGGTGCGCGGTGGGCAGTACGCTGACTGCCGTACCGACGCGGACACGGTGGGTGCGGCCGAGCAGATACGCGGCCAGCGTGACCGCGGACGGGCACGTGCCGTACGGCACGAAGTGGTGCTCGGCCAGCCAGACCGCGTCCAGCCCGGCCTCCTCGGCGACCTCCGCGGAGCGGACCGCCCGGTGCAGGGCTTCTCCCGGACCCTGGCCCGGGAACTGGGCGCCCAGCACAAAGCTTCCTACGTACATCGCATTTCCTGCTTCCTTGGCTCCGGCTCGGAGCTCCCCCACTCGGCATAACCGCCTGACACGTGCCCAGGACACGGCCTGGCGGAGAGATTTGCGGATTGTCTTCAGAATGAAGGGCCCCGGAGGGGGACTTGGGCGAGATTGTGCCCTTCGCGTACCCCACCTTGCGGCGCGTACGCTGGACGAAGCCCGTGTTTCCTGTATAGCCCCGAGAGGTGTCCCGTGTCCCCGCGTCGCAACCGACCGAAGGCAGCCGGATCGTCGGGCCGGAGCGCCGAGGACGACAGCGCCGGCCGGTACGGCGGCTGGCAGTCGTCCGAGAGCTGGCAGGGCGAGGACTGGAGCGTGCGCCATGTCGCCGGGGCGAGCGCGCAGGGCAAGACCTACCGCTGCCCCGGCTGCGACCAGCTGATCCCCTCCGGCGTCCCGCACGTGGTGGCCTGGCCGGAACACGCGGGCGTCGACGACCGCCGCCACTGGCACAAGGCCTGCTGGAACGCGAAGGACCGCCGCACCACGAGGGTGCAGCGGTCCAGGAACGGGCCGAGGTTCTAGTCCAGGCCTCGTCCGTCAGTCCGCGCGGTCGTTTGCATGCGCAGTGTTTGCTGACACTTGCTCGGCGACGTATTCCTCGTGGAAGCCGAAACGTGCTCCGATCTCCTGGTATCGAGCGTACTGGGTCTCGGAGACCGCAACGTCGTACGAGGCGAGGAGATGCAGGAGGAAACGGAAGCCGAGGTCCGGGTCGACGGACCTTACTGTTTCCTCAAGTACCGAGGCGATTCCCTCGGTTGCTGCGGACCGGCAGTGATGAGTCACGGACCTGTCCAGCGCCGGACCGATGTCGCGCACCTCACGTAGAACCGCTTCGGTCAGGTCGCTCCTGAGTGTGGGCAGGGCGGGTACGTAGGCGGGTGCGACATCAGCCAGCCGTGCTGTGCACACCTCCGCGATCTCCCGCAGCCAGGCCCGCCCGTCCGCGTCGAACGCCTCAGCCGCGTTCCAGCGATGCGCGGCGGTGCGCCACAGTGCCGTGACCGCGTCGTCGGACAGTGCGGAACCCGCCAGGCGGCGAACGTCCTGAAGGAGGACGGCAGCCTGGGTACCTGGGCCGAGGCCACGGTCGCCATGAGCGAGTCTGCCGACGTGTTCCCGGGGAGTCCCCGAGCCCTCGTACCGCCAGGCATCCCACCCTCCGTGGAACATCGCCGCAAGGAACGGCAGCCCGAAGCGGGTCCCGAAGTCCCGGCGGCCGGCGTCCAGCGGTCGCCACCGCACGGCCAGGCCTTCGAAGACGGCCGCAAGAGGGTATGCCAGCCGGTCCCCGATGCTCAGCAGCCGGTCGTACTGGCCCTGGTCCACCGGCACGGCATACGCCTTGAGGACACGCAGGAACAGCCGGAAGCCGAGATCGGCGTCGGCCTCGTCGACGATCTGCCGCAGCGTGCTCACGACGCGGGGCAGCGGCAGGGTGCTCCTCAACGCAGGCTCAGCCGACCGGATCTCGGCCAGCACGCAGGCGCGAAGCTCCCCTTCCGGCAGGCCGGGCTGCTGCGCCTCGGTCTTGTCCGGTACGTCCACACGGCTCACCTCGGCGACCATGCGCAACCAATCACGCGCGCCGATGCCATGGTCACCCGGGTCGAAGTTTCCTCCCGTCACGGCCGGCCAGACGACGCTGATCACCTCGTCCGGCACCGGCGACTCCAGCAGGAGCCGCACATCCCTGCCGAGTTGATGGTCCTCCTCGTCACGGACCGCCTCCGCGGCCAGTTCCAGCACCGCCGGAGGGGTCGGACGGGGCCTCTTCCCGGAGCACAGTTTCCCGCCGAGGCCACTGAGGCCGAAGTCCTCCTCGTAGAACCTGCCGTACTGCTCACGCTGCCTCGCCATGATGGTGCCCTTCTTGCCCGGCAGCCTCTTGAGCACCACTCGGACCTCGTTCCCCGCAGCCTCCGAGGCGCCGCGGGGCCTCTCCCGGTATCCCCGCTGCGGTACCTCCATAGGCATCCCCCGGGACCGAGCCACAACAGCTCGGTCCCGGGGGCTGAGACGGCGAATCGGGATCTTGACGGCGGTCGTCAGTGAGGTTTCACCTGCTGGTCGCCCTGCCAGGTCTCCGACGTGAGTGTGGCCAGCCCGCCATTGGCCAGTCCCTTGTACGTGACGGTTCGGGCCGGGCCCAGTTCACGGGCGAGTCGTTCCGAAAGGTCCCTCCCTTCGATGAAGAGACGTTGCCATTCGTCGGCGTACCTGTCCTCCTCCTGGTACGGGAGGTCCAGTTCCAGCGTCTCGTCGATCTGCCGACCCCATGCCTTGAAGGCCGTGACGAGATCGTCGGGGAGGTGCAGGCCGGCGGCGGGGTCGTCGGGCGCGAAGTACCCGAACCCCTCCGCACGCAGGGGGTCCATCCCCGCTTCACCCTCCACGGTGATGTCGAGCGGGTGCGGAGGGTTGGTGTGGGCGTCGGCCGTCCAGTGGAACCGGTCGCAACCCCAGCACACGAATTTCTCGTCCTGGTGCTGTTCGTCCCAGTAGCGCACCACCCAACGGGGGCCGAGAAACCTCGCCACCCTCCGGGCGATCTCCAGCCCGCGCTTGACGTGCTTGCGCAACGCCGGCCGAGACACGGACCCCCTGTCAGGGAACGACTGTGCCCACTCGGTCAGCTCGCGAGCCAGGTCGGGGGGCAGCCCCACCGCAGGGTCGTCGACCGCGGTCTCGCGGGTGAAGTCCTCGCGGCGGGATGCCATCCCGGCGTCGGTCCGGTACAGCGGGGACCGGCCGGCTCCCGCGCGGATGAAGAGGTGTTCAGGGTTCCCGTCAGTCATGCCACATTCGCTCCCACCTTTGACGTAGCCGTGTTCGAACCGGACGAGTCCCGTCGGCGACTTGACATACGGGAACACCATGATCCAGCCGTTCAGCTCCGCCGGATCAGTTGCTCGGCCCGGAGGAGGTGGAACTTGCCGTATCCGAACCGCTGAGCGATGGCCTCGCACTGGGCGTACCGCTCCTCGGTGAAGGGGGGCACGGCCAGTTCCGTCAGAGCCTGCAGGAACAGGCGGAACCCCAGGTCGGGGTCCGCCCGGGTGACGGCCCGACGGCGAGCGCTGACGTTCGGTCGGGAAGGCGGCCCGGGGAGCACAGCCGCTCCGCCAGGCCGGTCGGCCCGAAGTCGCCGCAGTAGCCGGGCGCGACGTACGTGGGATGTTCGTGTGCCATGGATCCTGCCCGTTGGCGTACTTGTCGGCGTCCTTGGCGTCCTTGGCGGCCTGTTCGGCCCGGCCTGATTCCTTACCACGAGGGTGAAGTGCGGTCCCGGGCTGAGGTTCAGACTGATAACGCCCGCGCGTTCAGGATGCCTGAATCGCCTGTGTGATCTGCGAACCGGTCGTCGCGACGATGACCGACCACTCGTCCCGGAGGGTCTGTGGCAGGTGTTCACGGTGTGAATCCTGGCTCAGTATCACCGTGCCCCCAGGGAGCACCAGCACAGCTTTTATGCGGTCGAGCAACTCCGAGATGACATTCATGACGCCACCATCGGTGAAATGGTTAATCATGATGCTCGTGTCGCTGGTGAAGTAAAGGTCGGCAGATGCTCCGTCTTTCGTTCTGATCTGAAAGAGGCCGTGTTCGGGATCCTGAGCGACCACGTGGGGGGCGAGGACTTCTGTCGCGACTATCTTGTTCAGCGGTATCGACTCGCCACTCAGGAATCGGCATACGAATACGTCATAACTCACATGTTCTCCAGATTTGTGAGCGAACAGTCGCGATCCTACCGTCATGCGGCAGGGTGCGCCCGGAGTTTATCGAGGAAGGCCCCGGGCGCCCGGGCTGTCATCAAACTTCAAGCGCACCGAGACTGTTCGGCGTATTGAATATTTTGTAGCCGAATCCATCCGGCAGCCCCGTTATCTGTGAGATCACAGTCCATTGTCGACGGAGTCTGAACGGGGGTGCGGGGTGGGGCGCGGCCCGGGACGTGCCGCACGGGCGGGCGGTTTCCCCGCCTGCCCCTGCGGCACGACGTCAGTCGGTTCGGTCGACGCGTCCTTCGGGTCCCGGAGGCTCCTCACGCATGGGTGAGCCATGGTGAGAGGAGGCTCGTGAACTCCTCGTCGGAAATGTGGACGCTCCCCAAGCCGAACCTCTCCCATGCTTGCGCCCGCTGCAGAACGGGCAGCGGTATGTCAAAAGCGAGACGGAAGGAGGCAATGAAAGGGACGGCCCTGAACCCTGCACCCAGCTTGTCCCGGGCGAGCAATGCGAGTTCTATCGCGTCCTTTCCATCGGCGTGAGCCGCCTTCAGCTCGCCGACAAGAATCTCCATCTCATTCATCTCGTGTCCGACTTTCCGATCTTTCGCGTGATGGCGTTGGGGCGGGACGCGGCCTCGCGATACCGCCCCAACGCGTGTCCTTCAGCCTTGGATGCCCTGGACAGGTGACCTAACGACGGAAGGTCACGCCCACGTTTGTGTAGTGCCCCGGCATGCCCCTGAGCTCAGTTATCTCCACCTTCGTGAAACCTGCTCGTGCGGCCATCTTCCCCGTGAACGTTTCCTTCAGTGCCGCGTCCTCAAGCGATGCACCGCCCCGTACGGCCGCGTTGAAGGAGTTCAGATTGTCGCTGAGCGTACCTCCGTCCTGCCAGTATCCCTTGATGCCCTTCACTGCGTCGCCGAAATGTGCGAGTGCGGCGTTGAACATCTCGCTGCCTCTGGGAGGTGCGTCCTTGATCGCCTCGATGGCGAGCCCGAACAGACCGTCCTTGTCGATGTCTGCGACGATCGAGGCCCCACTGGGGTATTCCGCATAGTAGACGGGGCAGTCGACGTTGTGGACCAGTACGGGAGTCCGGCCCGCGAGCACGTAGAAGGTGTGGAGGTCGGCGATGCTCAGGTCCCACACCTGCTGTGGTGCGGCCACGGGGCGGATACCGACCACCCTGTGCAGGGCACCGGACGGCGTCCGGAGCGAGTCTGCCCTGTGCAGGCTGGAGGCGTGCACCCAGCCGCGGCCCGGAACATACATCCGGTGTCCCGGCGTGGTCAGTATCCGTCCGCCGTCAGCGAAGGAGATCTGCAGGAGCTGGTCTGCCGAGTGAGAGAACGTCGACGTGACCGGTTCGGGGCCGGTCGTACCGGCGTCCGGGTCAGTGGCGAGCAGCCGATCGCCGACCTTGACCGCGTCGATGCGCTTGACCGAGCCATCGGCGAGCAGTACGGGTGTCGCAGCGGGGAAGCTGTTCTTCAGGCAGAGTCCACGCAGTCTCTGGCCAAGTTTCTTGAAGATGCCAGCGACAACATCTTCCGGCAGATTGAGGGCGCGCAGTGCCTTCCACGCGTCCGTGAAGCCGATCCCGGTCCGAGTGGCCGCGTCTGCTGCCTTGACCGCGTTGCTGATCTCGCTGAGTGCGCCTTCTACGGGGACGTAGGTCGCGTAGGCCCAGGCGCAGCCGCTGGCGCTGCCGTGGAGGCAGTCCATCATGTCTTCGGCGAAGAAGGAGAACAGGATCGATCCGGCCACGTCACCGAAGAGGCTCTGCCATCCGGCGCGGACGATGTCCTTGCCGGAGAAGTGGTGCTGCCAGTTTTCGATCTTGACGTTCTTCAGCGTCGTCCGCTGAAGGAACTGCCACGCCGACTTCGGGCAGCCATCCGCGGTGGCCTGCGCGTTGCCATCCGTGCACAGGTAGAAGTCGGCCGCGTAGTTGACGACCAGGTCGAACGTAGCGTCGCAGCCCTTGATGGCTGCTTCCGGCATCCCGGGGCACGTTCCGTGCTGCTTGGAGCTGACGATCTCGACGGTGGACTCGTCCGGGACGGCGAACACACCGGGAATGCCCGTACCGGACCCCTTGGATGCCTCCTTGTTGGCCTCCGCCCTTTCAGCCCTGTCGGCGGCGTCCTGGGCTTCCTTGGCGTACTTGTCGGCGTCCTTGGCGGCCTGTTCGGCTTCGGTCGCGGCGGTGTCGGCGCGGTCGGCGGCGGCGCGGGCGTCCTTGGCGTCCTGTTCGGCCTGGGCGGCTGCGCTGCGGGCGGCGTCGGCGTCGAGTGCGGCGGCGTCGGCTGAGGCGCGGGCGTCCTTGGCGTAGCCCTCGGCGTTGCCGGCTGCCGTGTCGGCCGCCGCGGCGTCCTCGGCGGCTTGTTTGTCGTAGTCGATGGTGCGGGCCAGGGACTGCTGGGCGGCTGCTGCGGCCTTGGCAGCGTCGGCGGCGTAGCCCAGGGCCTGCTTGGAGTAGGTGCGGGCGTCGGCGGCGTACTGGGCCGCGTTGGCCGCGTGCTGGTAGGCCTCCTTGGCGTCGCCCTTGGCCTGGTCGGCGAGGTTCTTGGCCGCGTCCGCCTCCGCCTGGGCGTTCTTGGCGTGGGCGTCGGCGACGGCTTGCTGCTGGTCGGCGATGGACTTCGAGGCCTGTCCGGTCAGGACGACCAGGCCGGCGGCGGAGTCGGTGTCGACGTAGGCCGAGCCGAGCTGGATGGCGTCGTTGGCCGGGTTGGCGACCTGTTCAGCGGCCTTGCCCGCGTCCACGGCGGCCTGGGCGGTGACATGGGCGTACCCGGCGGCTTTCGCCGAGGCCGCGAGCGCCTTGCCGGCCTCGGTGTTCGCCGCATCCGCCTGGGACTTGGCGTCCTTGGCGTGTTGCTCGGCCTCGTCGGCGAGCTTGACGGCCGTCCTGGCCTCGGCGGCGGCGTCCTGGGAGGCCTTGATGGCGTCGGCGGCGGCGCTGGTGGCGGTCTTGACCGCTGCGTCCGCCTTCAGCTTGTCCGCCTGGGCTGCGTCCGCGTCGGAGCGGGCGCGCTTGGCGGCAGCCTCGGCCCTCGTCGCCGCTGCGTCGGCGTCGGCTGCCGCCTGGGTGGCTGCATCCGCGTCGGCGCGGGCGTTCTTCGCCGCGGTCTCGGCGTCGTCGGCGGCCTTGTCCGCGTCGTTGGCGGCGTTGCGGGCGGCAGTCGCCGCGTCTCCGGAGTCCAGTTTGTCGGCGTAGGCGTCCTTGGCGTCCGCCTTGGCGCGGGCGGCGTCGGCCTTCTGTTCGGCGTCCCAGGCGTCGTCGCGCTTGGCCTTGGCCTTGTCCCGGGCGGTGTTCGCGTCGTCGCGTTTGCTCTCGGCGGTCTTCTCGGCGGCGTCGGCCCTGTCCTTGGCGTCCTTGGCCTTGGTCGCCTGGTCCTGGGCGGCGGTCTTGTCCGCCGCGGCCTCGGCCTGCTTGGCCGCGGCCGTCTCCTTCTCCGCCTTGGCGGTCTTCTCCTGGGCCTCGGCGTCGAGCCGTTTGGCGTGGGCGTCGGCGGCGGCCGCCTTCGCATCGCCCTCGGCCTTCAGAGCGACGGCGAGCTTGGCCTCGGCGGTCTCCTTGTCGGCCTTGGCGTTGTCACGGTGGACCTTGGCCGCGTCCGCCGCTGCCTTGGCCTGCTCCTCGGCGGCCTTGGCGGCCTCCTTGCGGAACTCCGCCTTCGCCTGCGCCGCCTGCGCCAGCGCACGCTGGGCGATCGTCGCGCTGTCACCGGCGGCGGCGCGGGTCGCTGCCTCGGCCGTCTCACCGGCCTTCTCCAGCGCCTGGAGCGCGGCCACCGCGCCCCGGGTCACCTGTGCCTTCTGCTGACCCACCAGCAGACCACGGCCGCGCGGCGCACCATTGGCGTCCGCGATGCCGTACGAGGCCTGAAGGGCTGTGTCCGAAGTGGTTCCGGCCTTCTGCGCGGCCGCCAACTGCGCCTGGATGGCGGCGAGCTGCTTCTTCGCGCCTGCCTGAGCGCCGGCGATGCCGGCGGTGGCCTTGGTGAACTGGGCCTTGTCCGGGTAGTCCAGCTTGTCCGTGCCGTTGTGGCCCTGGGGGACGATGCGGATCTTCTGCGCGTCGGTGCCGTTGCACGTGTACAGCTGGGTGTCGTTGCCGTTGTCGAAGGTGTGCAGGTCCAGGCACTTGTCGGTGGCGGCGTTGCGCAGCTCACCGGCGGCGCGGACGTCGAACTGCCACTGCTGCGGCGCGCTGCCGTTGCACGACCAGATCTGGATCTTCGTGCCGTTGGCGTTGTTGCCGCTCTTCACATCAAGGCACTTGGCAGCCTTGGTGTTGTAGAGGGCGTAGCCGCCGTCGTAGGAGCCCCAGAGTTTCCACTCCTGGGCGGCACTGTTGTTGCAGGTGTAGATCTGCACCGGGGTGCCATTCGCCGTCCCGCTGCCCTGGACGTCCAGGCACTTGCCCTTGGCTGCCTCGACCCTCATCACCAGCGAAGAGTCACCGATCCAGCCGATGCCGCCCGGACTCCAGTAGTCCTGCCAGCGGGTGAGGTGGTCGGCGACCCAGGAGTGCCCCAGCATGTCGCTGAGTGCCTTCGCGCCCTTGGCCAGGGCGTCGACGGCGGTCTTGTTCGCGTCCAGGATCTGGTTGCGCTGGGCGGCCTGGGAAGCAACCTCCTGCTGCCACTCGCCGGCCGCGGCGGAGGTGACGTCACCCAGCACGTTGTCCGGGTCCAGCGGGTCACGCCAACCACACGCCGCGAACCGGGATTTCACGTCCTCCACCGCGATACGGAACTCCGGCGTCCCCGGCTGCGGATCGGTACGCGGGAAACCACCCGAGGACAGGAAGATACGAGCGTCGTCCGCGCCCGCGTTCGTGGCCGGGCCGCCGTGCATCCACTGGAACGCGTTGTGCTCGGCGAGCGCCCGGTTCCACTCCTGCTGCGTCGTCCCGGTCGGATCCGGGTCCTTGCCGTAGAGCGGATTGCCGAGGTCGTCCACGGCCTTGAGAGTCGCGTCGTCGGCCTTCGGAGTGTCGTCCTGGTAGAAGTCGTAGTCATTCATCCAGAACCGGTCGGCGACCCACTTGCTCAGACCCGTCTGGTTGTAGAAGCTCTGCTCACCGTCCGGCGGCCAGTGGAACCCGGCGTCCGTGAATCCACCGGGCGTCGCCAAGCCGTCGAGAGGCTTCTTCCACCCCTCCCGCTGAGCAGCGAGATCGTCCATCTGCTTGCTCGCCGCGTCCCGGTCCTTCTGGTACGCGACGGCAAGCGGCGTCTTCTCCCAGCTCTTCCGGTCCGCCAGGACATGCAGCTTGTCCGGCGGCTGGTTGAGGCCGTCCTGCGCGGTCGCCGCCATCGACGGCCCGCCCAGGCGCAGTACGTCGGACATCAGGCACTGGTCCTGCCGCAACTGCTCGGCGGCCG
The DNA here is from genome assembly GCF_027625935.1 of Streptomyces camelliae. Taxonomy (NCBI): domain Bacteria; kingdom Bacillati; phylum Actinomycetota; class Actinomycetes; order Kitasatosporales; family Streptomycetaceae; genus Streptomyces; species Streptomyces camelliae. The sequence continues at coordinate 3,064,293 of NZ_CP115300.1, read as the reverse complement.
TGTCCTGGTACCAGGGGTAGGAATCGTCCACCGGTTCGGCGTGCAACCGGGACACACCCGGCTGCACCGCGACACCCGCCACAACCGCCAGCGCGGCCACGGACGTTACGGCGGAGGTGAACTTCGCTGGTCTTCGTGATCCGCGCAGGCGGAACCAACGCTTGGAGCGCAAAAGAGCGTCCCTTTCTTCCTCAAGGGGATGCGCCGGGCGGAAGCCGACGGTCTGGGAGCAGAGAGCGCTCTTACTGGATGGCGCGTACGGACGGCCGGTACGACGGCATGGCGAAGCAACCCCTCCCCGTGAGCGACGGTGTTCCCCCGGTCGCTGAGTGATGTGCATGCGCTCAGACGCGGATTGGTCATGATCCGGTCATGTGCGGCTTTACCTTACGCATACACGGGTGGGCCGGTACAGAGGTTTATGGATTTTCTGTGCACCTCCTGTGTGTGGAGAAGGGACTGACGGTGAAACACGAAGGCCCCCCGTCGGCGTCATGCGCCCGGGAGGCCCTCTGTCGGTCAAGCGGTCCGGCTTAAGCGGTCAGGCTCACACGTCCCGCTTCTGCAGCAGCGCGAAGGCGCCGGCGTACGCGGCCGCCGTCAGGGCGAGCATGATCCACAGCGGGTCCCAGCCGGTCGGGCCGGAGCCGCTCAGGGTGTTGTCGTAGAAGACGCCCAGCTGGCTCGGAATGGAGTACTTGAACAGGAACTCCTGCACCGAGTGCAGCGAGGACGTGGCCATGAACAGCGCGATGACCAGCGGCGCGAGCACCGCGCCGATCATGATCGTGATGCCGCCGGCGGAGTGCCGGATCATCGAGCCGACGAGCAGCGAGAGCAGCCCGAGCAGCGCGATGTAGAGGCTGACGCCGACGGTGTCCTTCAGCCAGTCACTGCCGGAGGGCGTGCGGGCGCCGGTGCCGCTCAGCATGGACGCGTGGATCATGCCGACGAAGGCGGACGCGGCCAGCGTGACGACGAAGGCCACGGTGAAGAACACGATCGACTTGGCCGCGAGGATCCGGGTCCGGCTCGGGCACGCGGTCATCGTCGTACGGATCATGCCGGTGCCGTACTCCGAGGCCGTGGTCAGCACGCCGAGCGTGATGATGCACATGCTGCCGAGCAGCAGGCCGAAGAACCCGAAGGTGAGCGGGTTCTGGCCGTCCATGTTGGAGCTGTCGGCGTGGGCCTTGACCACGGCGCCGGTCAGCAGGCCGATGCCGACGACGAGCAGCACGAACACGCCGAGCGTCCACATCGTCGACCGCACCGACTTGATCTTCGTCCACTCCGAGGCGAGCGCGTGCCCGAGGTGGGTGCGCACGACCGGGATCGGCGAGGTGTATCCGGGGTACGACCCGCCGGGCGCCGCCTGCCATGCGGGCGCGGCGGCGGGGGCCTGCGGCATCGGGGGCTGGTGCGTGCTCATCGGGCGTCCTCGGGCTTGGTCAGGTCGGCGGGGGCGGGTGCGGGAGCGGGGGTTCCGGGGGCCGGTGCCGGTGCCGTTGCCGGGGGAGCGGCGGGGGCTGCCGGGGCCGCGCCCGGTACCTGGCCCTGCGGAGACTGCGGGGCGGCGACCGGCGGCTGGCCCTGCGGAGCAGCCGGCGGGGCCGCCTGGGCGTACGGGTTCGGGGCGCCCGCGCCGGGTGCGGCGGGAGCGCCGGGGGCGCCCGGTGCGGCCGGGTGGCCCTGCGGGGCGTTCGGGGCGCCGTACGGTCCCGGCTGGCCGGCGCCGTACGGACCGGCGGGAGCCGCAAGAGCCGCGCCCGGCGCCTGACCCGCACCCGTCACCTGGCCGACCCCCGGCGCCTGGCCCGGCTGGCCGGCGCCGTACGGGCCGGGGGCGGTGGGCTGGGGCGGCGGTGGCGCGTACCAGCCCGGCTGGCCCTGGCCGGGGACCGGCATGGGGGGCTGGGCGCCGGGCGGCAGCGGCTGCTGGAGGCCCGCCTTCTGGTCGACCGTGGAGCGGTAGTCCACGGCGGCCTGCGTCATCCGCATGTACGCCTCCTCCAGCGAGGCCTGGTGCGGCGACAGCTCCCAGAGGCGTACGTCCGCCTGGTGCGCCAGGTCGCTGATGCGGGGGAGCGGGAGGCCCGTCACCCGGAGCGCGCCGTCCTGTTCCGGCAGGACGTGACCGCCCGCCTCGGTCAGGGCCGAGGTGAGCTTCTCGCGGAGCTGCGGCTCGGTGTCGGGGGTGCGGACGCGCGCGAAGTCGGCGGAGTTGGCCGAGATGAAGTCCTTCACGCTCATGTCGGCGAGCAGCTGGCCGCGCCCGATCACGATGAGGTGGTCGGCGGTCAGCGCCATCTCGCTCATGAGGTGCGAGGAGACGAAGACCGTACGGCCCTCCGCCGCGAGCGCCTTCATCAGGTTGCGGACCCAGAGGATGCCCTCGGGGTCGAGGCCGTTGACCGGCTCGTCGAAGAGGAGCACCTGCGGGTCGCCGAGCAGCGCGGCCGCGATACCGAGGCGCTGGCCCATGCCGAGCGAGAAGCCCTTGGAGCGCTTTTTGGCCACGCCCTGGAGACCGACGACCCCGAGCACCTCGTCCACGCGCCGGGCCGGGATGCCCGACAGCTGGGCGAGGCTCAGCAGGTGGTTGCGCGCGGACCGCCCGCCGTGCACGGCCTTGGCGTCCAGCAGCGCGCCGACCTGACGGGCCGCGTTGGGCAGTTTGCGGTAGGGGTAGCCGCCGATGGTCACCGTGCCGGACGACGGGTTGTCCAGCCCGAGGATCATCCGCATCGTCGTCGACTTGCCCGAGCCGTTCGGCCCGAGGAAGCCGGTCACGGCTCCGGGCCGCACCTGGAAGGAAAGGTTGTGCACGGCGGTCTTGTCGCCGTAGTGCTTCGTCAGGCCTACAGCCTCGATCATGCTCCGCACCCATCGAAAGGTTCAGGACAGCAGGGCACCCACGCCCCCGTAAGGGTTAGGAGGATATCGAGTGGCTGACGGTTCCGCCCAAAAGAAAGTAAAGACCAGGCATCACGAAGCGTAGGGGATCCGTCTACTGGGCGTCCCGGCGCTTCAGCAGCACATACCCGCCGGCCAGCGCGGCGATCACCCACAGCACCATGATCCCGAGCCCGCCCCACGGCCCGTACGGCCGGTCGTCGCCGATCCTCGGCACCACCTCCATGATCCGGCTGCCCGCCTGGTCCGGCAGGAACCGGCCGATCTTCTTCGTCGCGTCGACGTTGCCGAGGATCGTGGAGATCAGGAAGAAGAACGGCATCAGGATGCCGAGCGAGAGCATCGGCGAGCGCAGCATCGCGGCGACCCCCATGGAGAACACCGCGATCAGCGTCATGTACAGCCCGCCGCCGACCACCGCGCGCAGCACCCCGGGGTCCCCGAGGTGCGCCCGGTACGGCCCCAGCATCGCCTGCCCGAGGAAGAACGCGGCGAAGCTCGTCGCCATGCCCACGACCAGCGCGAGCGCGGCGGCCACCGCGACCTTGCTGAACAGGAAGGTGCCCCGGCGCGGCACGGCGGCCAGCGAGACCCGGATCATGCCGGTGCTGTACTCGTTCGACACGACCAGCACCCCGAACACGATCACGGCGAGCTGGCCCAGGGTCATGCCCGCGAAGCTGACGCGGGTGGGGTCGAAGGAGAGCCGGTCCTGGATCGGCATCCGGTCGAACTGGCTCCTCGACAGCGCGGAGATGAGCATCCCGAGCGCGATCGTGACCACCACCGCCAGCGACAGCGTCCACACCGTCGACGCCACCGACCGGATCTTCGTCCACTCCGACTGGATCACCCGTACGGCCGCCGTCATGGCTCACATCCCCTTCCAGTCGGCACCCCAGTCCTGCGGGGCGGGGCCCGGGCCGCCCTGCGCGTGGTACTCCACCGTCTCCGCCGTGAGCCGCATGAACGCCTCCTCCAGCGAGGCCTGCTGGACGCTCAGCTCGTGCAGCACGATCCCGTGCCGCGCCGCCAGCTCGCCGATCTGCTCCGCCTTGCCGCCGTCCACCTCCAGCGCGCTCCCGCCCGCCTCGACGACGGTGATCCCGGCCTCGTGCAGCACGTCCAGCAGCCCTTCCCGCTGGGGCGAGCGGATCCGCACGTACGACCGTGAGTTCTGCCGGATGAACTCGGCCATGGCGGTGTCCGCGAGCAGCCGTCCCTGTCCGATGACCACGAGGTGATCGGCGGTCAGGGCCATCTCGCTCATCAGATGGCTGGAGACGAACACCGTCCGGCCCTGCGCGGCCAGCGACTTCATCAGGGTCCGGATCCAGTGGATGCCCTCGGGGTCGAGCCCGTTGACCGGCTCGTCGAACATCAGGATCCGCGGGTCGCCGAGCAGCGCCGCGGCGATACCGAGCCGCTGCCCCATGCCGTACGAGAATCCCTTGGCCTTCTTCCGCGCCACGGCCGTGAGCCCCACGGTCTCCAGCACCTCACCCACCCGGTGCTTCGGGATCCCGTTGCTCTGCGCGAGACAGAGGAGGTGGTTGTAGGCGCTCCGGCCGCCGTGCACGGCCTTCGCGTCCAGCAGCGCCCCGATGTACGTCAGCGGGTCCGCCAGCTGGTCGTAGTGCTTGCCGTCGATCCGGACATCGCCGGCGGTGGGGTGGTCCAGCCCGAGGATCATCCGCATCGTGGTGGACTTCCCGGCCCCGTTGGGCCCGAGGAACCCGGTCACGATGCCCGGCCGGACGGCGAAGGTGAGCCCGTCGACGGCCAGCTTCTCGCCGTACCGCTTGGTCAGGCCCGCCAGCTCGATCATGCGGCCACGCTAAGACGAGCCGAAGCCCCCTGCCACCGGAGTGGAAGAGGGCTTCGGTCTCTTCAGCGACCGCCCAGCGCAGGTGTCACCGGGTCTGCTGCGCCGGCACCCCACGAGAGATGGGCTCGTCGTCCGTCGTCGTGCCCGCCGCGGCCACGGCCGCGCCGGTCAGCGTCGCCAGCATCTCGCGCACGTTCGTCAGCTGGGCGTTGATGCTGTCGCGGCGGTTGGTCAGCGCGGCCAGCTCGCGCTCGGATTCCGAGCGGATGCGGTCGGCCTTGGCGTTGGCGTCGGCCACGATGTCCTCGGCCTGGCGCTGGGCCGTCTCCACCGTCTGGCGGGCGCGGCGCTCGGCGTCGGTGCGCAGCTTCTCCGCCTCCAGGCGCAGCTGCTCGGCGCGGTGCTCGATCTCCGCCAGTCGCTTCTCGGCCTTCTGCTGACGCGAGGCCAGGTCGCGCTCGGACTGCTCGCGGCGCTTGGCGAGGTTCGTCTCGAAGTCGGCGGCGGCCTGCGCGGCCTTGGCGCGGGTCTCCTCGAAGAGGGCGTCCGCCTCCTCGCGCTTGGACTGCGCGTCCTTCTGCGCCTCGGCACGCAGCTGGGAGGCGTCGGCCTTGGCCTTCTCGACGATCCGGACGCCCTCGTCCTCGGCCTTGGCCTTGCGCTCGGCGGCGTAGGACTCGGCGTCGTTACGGACCTGCTGGGCCGCCGACTCGGCGAGGTCGCGGTGCTGTTCGGCCGCCCGCCGAGCCTCCTCACGCAGCTCCTTGGCCTCTTCCTCGGCCAGGCGCAGGATCTTCTCGACCCGCGCGCCGAGACCCGCGTACGACGGCTCGGCGTCGGTGACCTGGGCCTGGGCGTTCTGCGTTTCGAGGTGGAGCTCCTCGATGCGCTTCTCCAGGGCGGTGATCCGGGCGAGAGCGCTGTCACGGTCGGAGACGAGCTTGGAGATACGTTCGTCCACCTGAGCGCGGTCGTACCCACGCCGCACAAGCTCGAAGCCGTAGGGGGAAGTGTCGCTCATGGGGTTCCTGTCGAATGAGACCGGTGAGGTGATAGGTGGAATCCTAGGGGCCGAAGCGGTGTGTCATCACGCGGATACGTGTTTGATCTGGAGAATGAGACCCCTTTTGGGTGGCTGACGGCCGGACGGCTTGCCAAGGACTCGGGCAAAGCCCCCAGACGTTACCGGAACGCCGCGCTCCCGTTACCCGTCTGACGGCTTGCCACCCGAACGAGGGGCGCCGACCGTCGCACCCGCCTTGACTCCGCCGTCCTTGCCGGACGAGGGGGCCTCGAAGGACTCCAACGCCTCCAGCACGTCCTGGACACGGGAGATCTCGGCGTTGATGTCCTCGCGCCGGCGCACCAGGATCTCCAGCTCGCGCTTGCCCTCCTCGACCGTGCGCCGGGCCTCCCGGATCGCCTCGGCCTTCAGCTCCTCGGCCTCCTTGACCAGGCTGGCCTTCTTCTGCTCGGCCTCCTTCAGGAGCCCCTCCGCCTTCTTCACGGCGGCGATACGCACCTTGCCCGCCTCGGAGTTGGCGTCCGACACCAGCTCCTTGGCCTTGGCCTCGGCCTTGGCCAGCTGCTCCTCGGCGGCCTTGATGAGCGCGTCGCAGCGGTCGCCGGTGGACTTCATCGTCTCGGCGACCTCGCGGCGGGCCCGCTCGTGCAGTTCCTCGATCTCGGTCGTGATGCGGTCGCGCAGCTCCTCCGCGCGCTCCCTTATCGCGGTCGCGTCCCGGCGGGCGCCCACCAGCAGCTCGTCCGCGTCCGTCCGGGCCTTCTCCACCCGGGAATTGCCCTCGACGGTCGCCTCCGAGACGATCCGCTCGGCCTCGCTGCGGGCCGCGCCCACCATCGTGTCGGCCTGCGACTCCGCGTCCGCCGTCGTCTTCAGCGCCTGCTCCTGCGCCTCGGTGAGCAGCTTGTCGACCTCGGCCGTGGTCTCCGTGATGAGCGTGTCGACCTGCTCGGCCGCCTCCGAACGCCGCTTGTTGGCCTCCTTGCGGGCCTCGTCCAGGGTCCGCTCGGCCTCCTCGCGCGCGGAGCTGACGAGCCGTTCGGCCGCCGCCTCCGCGTCCGCCCGGAGCTGCTCGGACTCGGCCCGCATCCGCTCGGCGTGCTGCTGGGCCGAGCCGACCGTCTCGGCGGCCTCGGCGCGCAGCCGTTCCGCCTCGTCGGTGGCCTCTCCGACCAGCTGCTCGGCGTTCGCCACCGCCTCCGCACGGACCCGCTCGGCCTCGGCGGCCGTCTCGTTCTGCAGCCGCTCGGCCTCGTTGCGGGCCTCGGTGATGAGGGTGTCGGCCTGGGTGGCCGCGTCGGAGCGGATGCGGTTGGCGTCCTCGCGGGCCTCCGCGCGGGCGCGGGCCGCCGCCTCGCCGGCCTCGGCGAGCGTCTCCGACGCCTCCGTACGGATCCGCTCCGCCTCCGCGGCCGTCTCCGACTGGAGCCGCTCGGCCTCGGCGAGCGCCTCCGTGCGCACCCGGTCGGCCTCAGCGATCGTCTCGTTCTGGAGCCGCTCGGCCTCGTTGCGGGCCTCGGTGATGAGGGTGTCGGCCTGGGTGGCCGCGTCGGAGCGGATGCGGTTGGCGTCCTCGCGGGCGTCCGCCCGGGTACGGGCCGCCGCCTGGTCGGCCTCGGCGAGCGCGTCGGAGGCCTCGGTGCGCACCCGCTGGGCGTACTCGCCCGCATCCGCGCGCAGCCGCTCGGCCTCGGCGATCGCCTCCGCGACCGTACGCTCGGCCAGCGCCTTGGCGGCCTCCGTCTCCTCGGTCGTCTCGCGGCGGATACGACTCGCGTCCTCGCTCGCCCGCTCCCGCTCGGCGTAGGCGTCGGCGCGGACCCGGTCCGCCTCCTCCTCGGCCTCCCGCCTGGTGCGGTCCGCCGCGTGCTCGGCGGCCGAGCGCAGCCCGGTGATCTCCTCCTGCGCCTGCTCGTGCAGCCCGGCGACCGAGTCCCGCACCTGCTGGGCGTGCTGCTCGGCGGCGGAGACCATCTCGCCGGCGCGCCGGTCGGCCTCCTCCACCAGCCGGATCGCCTCGGCCTGCGCGTCCTCGACCCGCTTGCGGGCGGAGGCCAGCAGCTCCTCGCTCTGCTCGCGGGCCCGCAGCCGCTCCTGGTCGGCCTCCTCGCGGGCGGACCCGAGGGTCTCCTCGGCCTCGCGGCGGCGCCGGACGGCCTCCTCCTGCGCGGCGGCCAGCGTCTCGGACGCCTCGGCGGCGAGCCGCTCGGCGGCGGCCTGCGCCTCCGCGCGGACCCGGTCGGCGGTCTCCTGCGCCTCGGTCTTCAGCCGCTCGGCCTCGGCAGCGGCCTCGGAACGCAGCCGTACGGCGACGGACTCGCCCTCGGCGCGGGAGGCGGACGCGTCGGCCGCGGCCTCGGTGCGCAGCCGGTCGGCCTCCTCGGCGGCCTGCTGCTGGAGCGTACGGATCCGCTCGGCGGCCTCCGCGCGCAGCCGCTCGGACTCCTCCGAGGTCTCCCGGCGGATCCGCGCGGCCTCCTCGCGGGCCTCGGCCAGCGCCTGCTCGGCCGACGCGAGCCGCTCCTGCGCCTCGGTCTGCAGCCGGGTCAGCTCACCGGCGGCCTCGGTGCGGCGGGCCTCTATGGCGCGCTCGGTCTCCTCGCGCAGCTCGCGCGCGGCGGTCTCGGCGGCCGTACGGACCGTCTCGGCCTGCTCCTCGGCCTCGGTGCGCAGCCGCTCGGCCTCCGCACGGCCGCGCTCCAGGGTCTCGTCGGCCTGCCGGCGCAAGCTCGTGGCCCGCTCGATGGCCTCGGTGCGGACCTTCTCGCTGTCCGCGGTCGCGCTCTTGCGCAGCTCGTCCGCGTCCGCCTTGGCCTTGGCCAGCAGCTCCTCGGCGGACTTGGCGCCCTCCTCGATCTGCGCGACCGCCTCGCGGCGGGCCTCGGCACGGATCGACTCGCCCTCGGCGACCGCGTCGGCGCGCAGCTGCTCGGCCTCGCCGCGCAGCCGGCGGGCCTCCTCCTGCAGCTCGACCGTCTTGGCGCGGTACTCCTTGGTGTCGTCCTTCGCCGCGCCCTTGAGCTGCTCGGCGATGTCGTGCGCCTCGGCGCGCAGCCGGTCCGCCTCGGCCTCGGCCTCGGAGCGGATCCGCTCGGCCTCCTCGGCGGCGGCCTTGGTGGTGTTCTTGGCCTCCTCCGAGGCCTTGTTGAGGACGTCCTCGGCGGTCTTGGCCGCCTTGCCCAGCTGGGTCGCCGTCTCCTCGGCGGTGATCGTACGGGCCCTCTCGCCGGCCTCGGCGACGATCTTCTCGGCCTCGGCGCGGGCGTCCGCGACCAGCTGCTCGGCCTCGGACCGGGTGGTCTCGGCCTCCTTGGTGGCCTCCTCGACCAGCCGGGCGACCTGCTCCTTCGCCGTACGCGTGCGCGCCTCGCCCGCCGCCTCGGCACTCGACAGGGTCTTGGACGCGGCCTGCTCGGCCTCGCTGACCAGCTTCTCCGCCTCGGCCTGCGCCTTGCGCAGCGCCTCCTCGGCCGCCGCCATCCGCTCCTCGGCGGCCCGGCTCAGCTCGGCGGCCTGCCGGCGGGCCGCGTCCGACTCGCTCGCGGTGCTGGTGCGCAGCTGCTCGGCGTGGTCGGTGGCCTCCTGGGCCTGCGTGGACGCCGCGTTCAGCAGCCGCTCGGCGTCCGTACGGGCCCGGCGCAGGATCTGCTCGGCCTCCGCGCGCGCCGCCTCGGCGTCGTTCTGCAGCCGCTGCCGGGCCTCCTCGGTCAGCCGCTCGGCCTCCGCGCGGGCGGCGGCCATCGCCTGCTCGGCCTCCGCGCGGGACTCGTCGAGGAGCCGGCGGGCCTGCGACTCGGTGCGGGCGCGCAGCTGCTCGGCCCACGCCACGTTCTCGTTGACGTGCGACTCGACCGTGGCGCGGCGCTCGGCCAGCTCCTGGTCGAGCTGCTGGCGCCGGTTCACCGCCTCCTGATGCAGCTCTGCCTGGAGCCGGGCGGCCTGCTCGGCGTGCTCCTGGAGGATCCGCTGGGTCTGCGCCCGGGCCTCCGCGGCCATCCGCTCCGCGTCCTGGCGCAGCTGGTCGGCCTGGATCTGGGCATTACGCAGCAACTGCTCGGCCTGGTAGCCGATGTCACCGCCGTCGAAGGCGGGCCGGGTCATGAGGGTGCGGCGCGCCTCGTGCAGCTTGGCGCGCAGCACCTCGACCTGGTAGCCGAGGTCCTCGGCGTGCTGGATCGCCTTCTCCCGCTCGGTCCTCAGCCGCTTCATCTCGGCCTCGAACCGAGAGAGGTGGTCGACGTCAGCCGCCGGCTCTCGCTCCTGGCTCTCGTAGCCCCGCACTGCGCGGTCCCATCCGTCCCCTGGTCGGCTTCTACAACGAGCCCCGTCCATCCGCCGAACGGGGCCCCCGGGGAATGGTGTCAGACTGGCGGCGGAGCACGGGCTGCTGCCCCGACGCTCGTCCCCCGAAACCCGGACCCCGGTGGTCCCTCCGTCAAAGGTGACGTCGTCCGCCCGAAGGCAGACGTCACCTTTGACGGAGGGACCGGGTCGCCCTGGGATGAGCGACGACCGCCCCCAACCCTACCGGCCCTTATGTACGGGGGTCAGTGCTCAGGGGACTCAACAGGGGCCGAAGTGACCAGTTCTGTCAGGACCCCGTGGCAATCCTTGGGGTGCAGGAAGGTGATCCGGGACCCCATCGAGCCGCGCCGGGGCTCGTCGTAGAGCACCCGTACGCCCTTCTCGCGAATGTCCGCGGCGTCGCCGTCCACGTCCGCCGTGCCGAAGGCGATGTGGTGGACGCCCTCCCCGTTCTTCGCGAGCCACTTGCCGACCGCGGAGTCCTCGCGGGTCGGCTCCAGCAGCTGGAGGTAGGAGGCGCCGCCGTCCGACGTCTCGTTGATCTTGAGCATGGCCTCGCGCACGCCCTGTTCCTCGTTGACCTCGGTGTGGAACACCTCGAAGCCGTATGTGGCCCGGTAGAACTCGACGGTCGCGTCGAGGTCGTGGCAGGCGATCCCGATGTGGTCGATTCGCGTCAGCATGGATTCAGTGCAGCGCCCTGCGGATGGTTACGCAACGTGCGCGCGATCACACCGACGGCCCGATGACGGCACGGAGTGCCACTCAGTACATTCGAAGTAAACCCTCGTTCACTCCTCGGCTGTGCAGGCCGGTAAGGGGATCGCAGCTCATGCCTTCTGGAACGACCAGCTCTGTGATCGTCGCGGGCGCGCGCACGCCCATGGGACGACTCCTGGGCTCCCTCAAGTCCTTCAGCGCGGCCGACCTCGGCGGCTTCGCGATCAAGGCCGCCCTCGACCGTGCGGGGATCGGTGGCGACCAGGTGCAGTACGTGATCATGGGCCAGGTGCTCCAGGCCGGCGCGGGCCAGATCCCGGCACGTCAGGCGGCGGTCAAGGCCGGCATCCCGATGAACGTCCCGGCGCTCACCATCAACAAGGTGTGCCTGTCCGGCCTCGACGCCATCGCGCTCGCCGACCAGCTGATCCGCGCGGGTGAGTTCGACATCGTGGTGGCCGGCGGCCAGGAGTCCATGACCAACGCCCCGCACCTGCTGCCGAAGTCCCGCGAGGGCTTCAAGTACGGCGCCGTCGAGATGCTCGACGCGATGGCCTACGACGGCCTGACCGACCCGTGGGAGAACATCCCGATGGGCCAGTCCACCGAGAAGCACAACGCGCGCCTCGGCATCGGCCGCGAGGAGCAGGACGCGGTGGCCGCCCTGTCCCACCAGCGGGCCGCCGCCGCGCAGAAGAACGGCCTGTTCGAGGCCGAGATCACCCCCGTGGAGATCCCGCAGCGCAAGGGCGAGCCCGTCCTGTTCAGCAAGGACGAGGGCATCCGCGCCGAGACCACCGCGGAGTCCCTGGGCAAGCTGCGCCCGGCGTTCACGAAGGACGGCACGATCACGGCCGGCACCTCCTCGCAGATCTCGGACGGTGCGGCGGCCGTGGTCGTGATGAGCAAGGCCAAGGCCGAGGAGCTGGGCCTTGAGTGGCTCGCCGAGATCGGCGCGCACGGCAATGTGGCCGGCCCCGACAACAGCCTGCAGTCGCAGCCCTCGAACGCGATCCAGCACGCCCTGAAGAAGGACGGCCTGGACGTCGCCGACCTGGACCTCATCGAGATCAACGAGGCCTTCGCCGCGGTCGCCGTGCAGTCAATGAAGGACCTCGGCGTGTCCACGGAAAAGGTGAACGTCAACGGCGGCGCGATCGCGCTGGGCCACCCGATCGGCATGTCCGGCGCGCGTCTCGTGCTCCACCTGGCGCTCGAACTCAAGCGGCGCGGTGGTGGTGTCGGCGCGGCCGCGCTGTGCGGTGGCGGCGGCCAGGGCGACGCCCTGATCGTGCGCGTGCCGAAGGCCTGAGTTCCCCTTTACGTCGCTGAAGTGAACGGAGCTGTGTGATGCAGGACGTCTCCTCTCTGGTGGCCCAGGCCAGGGAAGGCCGGCCGCGGGCCGTGGCCCGGCTGATCTCCCTGGTGGAGGGGGCGTCCCCGCAGCTCAGGGAGGTCATGGCGGCACTGGCCCCGCTGACCGGCAACGCCTATGTGGTGGGCCTTACGGGCTCGCCGGGCGTCGGCAAGTCGACCTCCACCTCCGCGCTCGTCACGGCGTATCGCAAACAGGGCAAACGGGTCGGCGTCCTGGCCGTCGACCCGTCGTCCCCGTTCTCCGGCGGCGCCCTGCTCGGCGACCGCGTCCGCATGTCCGACCACGCCTCCGACCCCGGGGTCTACATCCGCTCGATGGCCACCCGTGGCCACCTGGGCGGCCTGGCCTGGGCGGCCCCGCAGGCGATCCGGGTGCTGGACGCGGCGGGCTGCGACGTGATCCTCGTCGAGACGGTCGGCGTCGGCCAGTCGGAGGTGGAGATCGCCTCCCAGGCGGACACCAGCGTGGTGCTGCTGGCCCCCGGCATGGGCGACGGTATCCAGGCGGCCAAGGCGGGCATCCTGGAGATCGGCGATGTGTACGTCGTCAACAAGGCCGACCGGGACGGCGCCGACGCCACGGCCCGCGAGCTCAACCACATGCTGGGCCTGGGCGAGGCCCGGGGCCCCGGCGACTGGCGCCCGCCGATCGTGAAGACGGTGGCGGCCCGCGCGGAGGGCGTCGACGAGGTCGTGGAGGCCCTGGAGAAGCACCGTGCGTGGATGGAGGAGCACGGGGTGCTGACCGAGCGCCGCCGGGCCCGCGCCGCCCGCGAGGTGGAGACCATCGCGGTCACGGCGCTGCGCGAGCGCATCGGCGACCTGCACGGCGACCGCCGCCTCAGCGCCCTCGCGGAGCGCATCGTCGCGGGCGAACTGGACCCGTACCGCGCGGCGGACCAGCTGGTGGCGGGCCTCACGCAGGGCTGAGGGGGCCGCCGGCCGGCCGATCCCGAGCCAGGCTCAGGGGCGCCCCCGCTGCCCCCTCAGGTGCTGGGCGATCGGCTTGAGGGCCTTGTCCAGTTCCGTCAGTGCCTCCGGCGACAGCAGATCGATGAAGTGCCGTCGCACGGAGGCGACATGATGTGGCGCCACCTTCCTCATCGTCTCCATGCCGTGCTCGGTCAGTACGGCGTACAGCCCCCGGCGGTCGGACTCGCAGTTCTCGCGGCGCACGAGATTCGCGTTCTCCATCCGCGTGATCTGGTGCGAGAGCCGGCTCTTGGACTGCAGGGTCGCGGAGGCGAGGTCGCTCATCCGCATCCGTACGTCGTCCGACTCGGAGAGGTTCACGAGGATCTCGTAGTCGTTCATCGTCAGGCCGAACGGCTGCAGATCCTTCTCCAGCTGGTACGTCAACAGCCTGTTGACCTCCAGGTGGGTGCGCCAGGCGCACTGCTCCGCATCGGTCAGCCAGCGCGTGGCCGTCTCGGTCTCCATGAATGAAGTCTACCTAAGAAGTTGAATGACGAACTACTTCGGATGATGTGACAGTGCGCACGCGTTCGACGTCACACTCCGCAGACTACCGCTCACAGCCCGAAGCGACGCTGGAGGTCGCCGAGCTGTCCGGGAAGGCGCGGTACCCCGGATGATTGCGGACCGTGGCCGTCCGGACCCGGAGCGCCACCCCCCGGTACCCCCGGTTCGGACGGAACAACCCCCGTCGCCACCTCGCCCATGAGGCTCTCCGAGGACTGCAGAAGCACCGTTCCGGCGCCCACGAACTCGAACTGGTGCTCCTCCCCGGACACCCCGCCGAAGCCCGTCATCGCACGTAGACCGCCTAGTACACCCGTCAGATAACCGTGGTCGTAGTGATGGCACGGTGACGGGCAGTCGGCCCACCCGACGAGGGCCTGCGGATCGACCCGGATCGGAGGTTCCATGAACACCACCGGACCGTTAGATGCGGCGACAAACTTGCCGGTTCCGATAAGGGTCAGAAAACCCGGCACGATCGATTGCTTCAGCGCGAGACTTGGCTGAAAAGCGAGCAGGTTGCCCGAGCGAATGGTCAAGTTCCCGTCGTCCAGGTCATAGGAATTGACGTCGAAGGCCCGGTCGGCGAGCAGCATCTTGCCCGAGCCGTGCGCCACCACCCAGTCGCTCGCGTGCAGTGGCGAATGGAACGAGGTACGGACAAGTCGGTCGAGTCGCCCGTGCCCGATCCCGTTGAACTCGATCGCCCCGTAGTAGGCGATCATCTTCCCCTTCTGCAGGAACCACTCGCCGCTCTTGAGCTCCACACAGAACGTGTACCTGTTCACGTTGTCGTCGGCGGGCAGGGTCATCGGGTCGTACACCACAGGGGCACCGGGGACCGGGTGCGTGCTCACAGCTTCTCCTCCGACGCCTGGACGAACACCGTGCCGCTGCCGCTCAGCTCCAGCTGGAAGGCCTCGCCGGAGCCCCGGCCCACCATCTCGCGCCAGCCGAGCGCGGCCGACAGTCTGTTGCGGACCTCGCCGTGATGGGCGACGTACGCCTGCGGGTCGACATGGACCGGGTGCTGCGGGGTGATCGGGATCTCGAAGACCCCGCCGTGCGCCATCACGGCGACCGAGCCCTGCCCCTGGAGGGTGGTGGTGAACAGGCCCTGCCCGGTGACCTGGCCCCGGACCAGGCCCATCACCCCGCCCTGCGAGCCCATGAACATCGTTCCCTGCCGCAGCGTGCCCTCGAAGGCCAGCAGCCGGTCCGCCTCGACGTACAGGGTGTCGCCCGTGAGCTGGATGACGTGGACGTGGTGGCCGCCGTGCCCGAAGAAGACGGTCCCGCTGCCCTCCACCGTCATGAGCGGGGTCGCCTCGCCCGTCACCCGGCGCCCGAGCATGGACATCAGCCCGCCCTGGCCGCCCTGGATGTTCGGCGTGAAGGACACGTCCCCCTTGTAGGCGAGCATCGCCCCGCGCTGGCTGAACAGCCGCTGCCCCGGCACCACGGTCGCCTCGACCATCTTGGAGTTGATCTCCCGGAACGCCATCTCTACAGATCCCCCGCGATCGTGTTCCGTTCGCTCGGCTGCACATAGACCAGTCCGTCGCCCTCGAACCGGATCTGGAAGGCCTCGCCGCCGCCCTCCCCGAGGAACGTGCGGAACGTCACACCGGACTGGAAGGACTGCCGGACACTGCCCTGATGGGCGATGTACGCCCCCGGGTCCACGATCAGCGGGTACTGCGGGCTCACGCGCAGCACCACCGCCGGGCCGTCGGACATGATGGCCGCCTGCCCGTGCCCCTCGACCGTCGTCGTGAACAGGCCGTTGCCCTGCGAGGCGCCCCGCAGCCCCGTGAACGTCGTCCCGGTCCGCAGCCCGGCGTCGGTCGCGAGCAGATTGCTCGACTCCACGTACAGCTTGTCCCCCTGGAGGCTCACCAGGTTGATCTCCGAGGCCCGGTCGGCGAACCAGCACGTCCCATGCCCCTTCACCTCCATCACCGTCATCTGCTCACCGGTGAGCCGGCGGGTCACCATCCCCCGCAGCCCCTCACCGCCACCCGTCAGCTTCTTGAAGGACATCTGTCCGTCGTACGCGACCATCGAGCCGTTCTTCGCCTTCACGGCGTCCCCGGTCATGTCGACGGCGAGCACCCTGCTGCCTTGAAGTCGGAACATCGCCACGCAGCGAAAGTAGCGGCGGCGCGGGTGGACGGAACAGGGCCCATAGGTGGACACCGACCCTGAGCGGACCCCTACGGGCAGCGTTTGCCACAATGGCCGGACGTTTGTGCTTCCGTTCACAAAGCGGATCACACAGCGCTCGCGCCGTCAGCGACTCTCCCACCGAAGGTGACCCGTGGACCTCAAGACAGCCTCCGCCATCCGCCGCCTCCGTCTGATCTCCGTACCGGAAGGCATCTCCTGGATCATCCTGGCGGCCTGCACCGTCATCAAGTACACGGTCGACAGCGGCTTCGACGTCGCTCCGGTGCTGGGCCCGATCCACGGCGTGCTGTTCGTTCTCTACGTCCTGTTCTGGGCGGACGCCTGGAACCGCACCAGGTGGAACAAGGGCAAGGCTGCCCTCTACTTCGCCTACTCGGTCATCCCCGGTGGCGGATTCATCATCGAGCGCACGCTGCGCCGCGAGGCCGAGGACGCCGTCATCGCGGCCCGCGCCCGCAAGGAAGGAGTCGTGAACGCATGATCGTCGCCTTCTCCGTGACGCCCCTCGGCGTCGGCGAGGACGTGGGGGAGTACGTCGCCGACGCCGTCCGCGTGGTCCGCGAGTCGGGGCTGCCCAACCGCACCGACGCCATGTTCACCTCGATCGAGGGTGAGTCGTGGGACGAGGTCATGGACGTCGTCAAGCGCGCCGTCGCCGCCGTCGAGGAGCGCGCCCCGCGCGTGTCGCTCGTCCTCAAGGCCGACATCCGGCCCGGCGTGACCGACGGCCTGACCTCCAAGGTCGAGACGGTCGAACGGCACCTCGCCGGCTAGCCGGACCCTCGTTTTGAGCGGTCGCCCACGCCGATGTACGTTTCCCGGTCGATGCTTTGATCGATCATTCGAAGCACGTTCTGACCTGGGGGAACATCATGAGTCTCAGCAACCGTTTGCTGCTGGGGCCGCTGACCGGCTGGGCGACCGCCTGGACCCTCGACCGGCAGCGGCTGTGCCGGGAGCGGGGCATCACCCCTGAGCGCGCCCTGGCCAACTGGGTCGCGGAGCTGGTGGTCCGCGCGGCGGTCCTCACGGTCTGCGTGACCGGGCTCGGTCAGGAGACGCAGCTCCGCCGCTTCGGGCCGTTCGCGGACACCGTGGCCTACCTGTGCCCGCTGCTGATGGTCGTCGCCGTGTACATCGCCCTCTTCAAGGCACCGCTCGCGGGAACGCCCGCAGCGCGGCGCCGTTCGCGCCCGGACGACGTTCAGCCCCCGGAAGCCGGCGCCACCCCCAACGGCGTTCTCTCGTACAGCACCTGATGTCCGTACCGCCGCGCCGTCAGCAGGCCCGCGTCCCGCAGGATCGTCAGGTGGGACGACACCCTTCGCCCTGGGCTTCCTGCCGTACGCCGTCGGCGGCACCCTGCTCGGGCCCCTCGCCGACCGCTTCCCGGCCCGGCGCGTGCTGGTCGGCTGCGATCTGGTGTGCGCGGGCTGCGTGGCCGTGATGGCCGTCCCGGGCACCGGGATCGGCGTGCTGCTCGCGCTGCGCTGCGCTCTGGCGGTCGTCTCCCCGGTGTTCGCCGGCACCCGGATGGCCACCCTCGCCGACGTCCTCGGCGACGGCGATCTGTTCGTGCTCGGCCGCTCCCTGCTGCGGATTGTCGCCCAGAGCTCCCTGCTCGTCGGCTACGGCCTCGGCGGGCTGCTCCTCACCGTCCTCGCCCCCCGCCACGCCCTCGTCATCACCGTCGGCACCTTCCTCGCCTCCGCCGCCCTGCTCCGCTGCGGCACCCGCCACCGCCCGGCCCGCAGCCGGTACGACGCCTCGGGCCCCGCACCCGGTCCGCGCCGGCTCCTCGCCGACCGGCGGATCCGCGTCCTGCTCCTGCTGTTCTGGATCCCGGCCGCCTTCTCCGTCGTACCCGAGGCGCCGGCCGCGCGTACGCCGACGTGCTCGGCAGCGGATCCGCCGGGCTCGGGCTGCTGATGTGCGCGCTGCCCGTCGGCACGGTGGCCGGCGAGCTGTTCGCCGGGGCGCGACTGAAGCCCATGACGCGCGAACGCGTGGCGCTCCCGCTCGTCTGCCTCGCCCTCCTGCCCTACCTCGGCTACGCCCTGCGCCCCGGGCTCGTCGCGTCCCTGCTGCTCCTGGTGGTGTCCGGGGCGGGGTCGGCGTACACCCTGGGGCTGGACCAGTGGTTCGTGCGGGCCGTGCCGGAGGGGCTGCGCGGGCGGGCCATGACCCTGCTCAGCGCCGGGCTGATGACCGTCCAGGGCGTGGGCATGACGCCGGCCGGGGTGGCGGCTCAGGCGGTGGGTGCGGGCCGCGGTCGCCGGGGCCGGGGCGGCGGGGGTGCTGTGCTGCTGCGCGCTGGCCGTCGCTGCCCGGGCGACCGAGGGGCAGGAGGTGGCCGAGGGGCGAGAGGTGGCCGGCGAGGAACGGGAGGCGACCGATCGGCGAGACGGGGCTGACCGGTATATGACCGGCGGGTAGGGTCTGATGACGTGCCGAAGCCTCTCAGTCTTCCGTTCGACCCCATCGCCCGTGCCGACGAGCTCTGGAAGCAGCGCTGGGGAAGCGTGCCGTCCATGGCCGCGATCACCTCGATCATGCGGGCCCAGCAGATCCTGCTGGCCGAGGTGGACGCGGTCGTCAAGCCGTACGGACTCACGTTCGCGCGCTACGAGGCCCTGGTGCTGCTCACCTTCTCCAAGGCCGGTGAGCTGCCGATGTCCAAGATCGGTGAACGGCTCATGGTCCATCCCACGTCCGTGACGAACACCGTGGACCGCCTGGTGAAGTCCGGTCTGGTGGCCCGGCGGCCCAACCCCAACGACGGCCGGGGCACGCTCGCCGTGATCACCGACAAGGGCCGTGAGGTGGTCGACGCGGCCACCCGCGACCTGATGGCCATGGACTTCGGGCTGGGCGTCTACGACGCGGAGGAGTGCACGGAGATCTTCGCGATGCTCCGTCCGCTGCGGATCGCGGCACACGACTTCGACGAGGACTGACCCCGGCCAAGATCTCCCGGAACGGGTGGTTACGCTCGACTCCATGAAGAAAAGCGTGCTGACCCGCTACCGCGTCATGGCCTACACCACCGGTGTCCTCCTGGTACTGCTGTGCCTGAGCATGATCGCGAAGTACGGGCTGGACATCAGCGGTGCCGCCGACGTCACCCGGGTCGTCGCCATCGCCCACGGCTGGCTGTACGTCGTCTACCTGGTCGTCGCCTTCGACCTGGGCTCCAAGGCCAAGATGCCGGTCGGCCGGCAGCTGTGGGTCCTGCTGGCCGGGACGATCCCCACCGCCGCTTTCTTCGTCGAGCGCAGGATCAGCCGCGAGCTGGAGGCCAAGGTCGCCGACCAGGTCCCGGCCGCCGCGAAGGCCTGAGACACCGGGCGACCCCACCGCCGTACGCGTGCGTACGGCGGTCTGCCATCGACATTTACTAGGACGTCCAAGTAAATTCGAGTGTATGGACGCTCACGCCATCGAGGAGGGCCGCCGCCGCTGGCAGGCCCGCTACGACGCGGCCCGCAAGCGGGACGCAGATTTCACCACGCTCTCCGGCGACCCCGTGGAGCCGGTGTACGGGCCCCGACCGGGCGACACGTACGAGGGATTCGAGCGGATCGGCTGGCCCGGGGAGTACCCCTTCACGCGCGGGCTCCATCCGACCGGCTACCGCGGCCGTACCTGGACGATCCGGCAGTTCGCCGGGTTCGGCAACGCCGAGCAGACCAATGAGCGGTACAAGATGATTCTCGGCAACGGTGGTGGCGGGCTCTCCGTCGCCTTCGACATGCCGACGCTCATGGGCCGCGACTCCGACGACCCGCGCTCGCTCGGCGAGGTCGGGCACTGCGGGGTCGCCATCGACTCCGCCGCCGACATGGAGGTCCTGTTCAAGGACATCCCGCTCGGTGACGTCACGACCTCCATGACCATCAGCGGGCCCGCCGTACCCGTCTTCTGCATGTACCTGGTCGCCGCCGAGCGCCAGGGCGTGGACCCGTCGGTCCTCAACGGCACGCTCCAGACCGACATCTTCAAGGAGTACATCGCGCAGAAGGAGTGGCTCTTCCAGCCCGAGCCCCATCTGCGCCTGATCGGCGACCTCATGGAGTACTGCGCGGCCGGCATCCCCGCCTACAAGCCGCTGTCCGTCTCCGGCTACCACATCCGCGAGGCGGGCGCGACGGCCGCGCAGGAGCTGGCGTACACGCTCGCGGACGGGTTCGGGTACGTCGAGCTGGGGCTCAGCCGCGGGCTGGACGTGGATGTGTTCGCGCCCGGTCTGTCCTTCTTCTTCGATGCGCACGTCGACTTCTTCGAGGAGATCGCCAAGTTCCGTGCGGCCCGGCGCATCTGGGCACGGTGGATGCGGGACGTGTACGGGGCGAAGTCCGAGAAGGCCCAGTGGCTGCGCTTCCACACGCAGACGGCCGGTGTCTCGCTGACCGCGCAGCAGCCGTACAACAACGTGGTGCGTACGGCCGTGGAGGCGCTGGCGGCCGTGCTCGGCGGGACCAACTCGCTGCACACCAACGCCCTGGACGAGACCCTCGCGCTGCCGAGCGAGCAGGCCGCGGAGATCGCGCTGCGCACGCAGCAGGTGCTGATGGAGGAGACCGGCGTCGCCAACGTGGCGGATCCGCTGGGGGGTTCGTGGTTCGTCGAGCAGCTGACGGACCGGATCGAGGCGGACGCGGAGAAGATCTTCGACCAGATAAAGGAGCGGGGGCTCCGGGCTCACCCGGACGGGCGGCACCCGATCGGGCCGATCACTTCCGGGATCCTGCGCGGGATCGAGGACGGCTGGTTCACCGGCGAGATCGCCGAGTCCGCCTTCCGCTACCAGCAGGCGCTGGAGAAGGGCGACAAGCGGGTCGTGGGCGTCAACGTCCACACCGGCTCGGTCACCGGGGACCTGGAGATCCTGCGGGTCAGCCATGAGGTGGAGCGGGAGCAGGTGAGGGTGCTCGGGGCCCGGAAGGCGGCGCGGGACGAGTCCGCGGTGCGCTCCGCGCTGGACGCCATGCTGGGTGCGGCCCGGTCGGGCGGCAACATGATCGAGCCGATGCTGGACGCCGTACGCGCCGAGGCGACGCTGGGCGAGATCTGCGGGGTGCTGCGGGACGAGTGGGGGGTCTATACGGAGCCGGCGGGCTTCTGAGCGAGGTCAGGCGGACGAGGCCAGGCCGCCCAGCAGCACGCGCGTGAAGCTGCGTACCCACTCCTCGTCCGCCGCCTTGCCGCTCACCAGGGTGCGGTGCACCACCGCGCCCGCCACCATGTCGAAGATGAGGTCCACCGTGCGGGCGGCCTCCCGCGGATCGGGTTCCGGCGGGAGTTCGCCCCTTTTCTGTGCCCGCGCGCGGCCCTGGAGGACCAGCCGCATCTGGCGCTGCACGATGGAGCGGCGGATGCGCTCGCGCAGGGCGTCGTCGCGGGTGGCCTCGGCGACCACCGCCATCAGGCCGCTCCTGGCCTCCGGGCGGGCGAGGATCGCCGCGAACTGCAGGACGACACCCTCGATGTCGGCGGCCAGGCTGCCGCGGTCGGGCAGTTCCAGCTCGTCGAAGAGTTCCGCCACCGCGTCGACCACGAGTTCGTTCTTGCCGGCCCAGCGGCGGTAGAGGGTCGTCTTCGCCACCCCCGCCCGGGTCGCCACGTCTCCCAGCGTGAGCTTGGACCAGCCCAGCTCCACCAGTGCCTCCCGGGTCGCGGCCAGGATCGCGGCGTCCGCGGCGGCGCTGCGCGGGCGCCCGGTACGGCTGGCGGGGGTGCGGCTCTGCATCCCCCGACCATAACCGGCGGGTCCTGTGGTGTCGTGAGGGAGATCACCGGGGTGTGGTGTCGCGCGGGGTCCGCATGGCATTACGCTACGAGTCGTAGCGAAAGCTCGTGACGGACGTACACGGGCGCGATCACGAGGCGTGGGGTGGGGACCCGGCGCCCCGGCGCACGACTTTTTCATTCAGGGGCGGGAACGGGGGAGGATAGACGCATGCAGCCACGGAACATGTCCATGAGCGGCGTCGTCGACCTCGCCGCGGTGAAGGCGGCCCAGGAGGCCAAGGCCAAGGCCGAGCAGACGCGCGCCGAAGCCGCCCGGCAGGGCGGTACGGGGGCCGTCGCCCCGGCCGATCTCGTCATCGACGTCGACGAGGCCGGATTCGAGCGGGACGTCCTTCAGCGCTCCGCCGAGGTTCCCGTCGTCATCGACTTCTGGGCCGAGTGGTGTCAGCCCTGCAAGCAGCTGAGCCCGGTCCTTGAGCGGCTGGCCGTCGAGTACAACGGGCGCTTCCTCCTCGCCAAGATCGACGTCGACGCCAATCAGATGCTGATGCAGCAGTTCGGGGTGCAGGGCATCCCGGCGGTGTTCGCCGTCGTCGCCGGGCAGGCGCTGCCGCTGTTCCAGGGCGCGGCCGGCGAGCAGCAGATCCGGCAGACCCTGGACCAGCTGGTGCAGGTCGCCGAGCAGCGGTTCGGGCTCACCGGCCTGACGGTCGACCCGGACGCCCAGCCGGGCCAGGCGGCGCCCGCGCAGGAGCAGGCGGGGCCGTACGACGCGGCGCTGAACGCCGCCGCCGACGCCCTGGACGCCGGTGACCTGGCC
This sequence comes from Streptomyces camelliae, assembly GCF_027625935.1. Taxonomy (NCBI): domain Bacteria; kingdom Bacillati; phylum Actinomycetota; class Actinomycetes; order Kitasatosporales; family Streptomycetaceae; genus Streptomyces; species Streptomyces camelliae. Next base: position 3,041,880 of record NZ_CP115300.1, on the reverse strand, counting down.
GGCGCGGTGCAGGCCTACAAGAACGTGCTGGCCGACGACCCGGCCCACCCCGAGGCCAAGCTCGGTCTGGCGCAGGCCGAGCTGCTGCAGCGGGTCCAGGGCTTCGACCCGCAGAAGGTGCGTCAGGAGGCCGCCGACAAGCCGGCCGACGCCGACGCGCAGATCGCCGCCGCCGACCTGGATCTGGTCGGCGGGCATGTCGAGGACGCCTTCGGGCGCCTGATCGACGCCGTGCGGCGCACAGCGGGCGACGACCGCGACCGGGTGCGGGTGCGGCTGCTGGAGCTGTTCGAGGTCGTGGGCCCCGAGGACCCGCGGGTGGTCGGGGCGCGCCGGGCGCTGGCTCGGGCGCTGTTCTGACCAGTCACTAAACGCCACGGCTTGTGATGCCGGGGTGAAAGATTTGCCGACGAGACGTCAGGGCGGCAGCGCTTTACCAAATCTTGGTAATCGCGGTTGCTGTTACTCCGAGTAAATCAGGGCCGTTGATCTGTCTGGTTTCGTCCAGTGATCAACGGCTTTGCTCTGCCCAGAGTTGCGACCGTGCGTCGCACTCCGAGACCGGTCGGTCGTCCTCCGGTTATCCGGCCGTTACTACCCAGTAACGAAGCCCCTTGTGTCCGGGCCGAGAATGCACCACGATCGGCGACGCTCGGTCCATTCCCGTACCCCGACAGCCGGTTGGGTCGCGGGAGAATCTGGGTCCCCACCGAGCAGAGCCGGCGGCAGTGGCGCCGGCTCTTGGGCAGGGGGGTCTTCGCCGGCCGGCGAAGCCTGTCCAGCAAGGTTGTGCGTGATGCGTGTCAGGCGCGACCAGTGGTTGTCGCTCGGGGGTGATCGCCGGTGATCGAGGTGCGGTTCGCGCCTGACGAGCGCAGGCGCTCCCCTTCCGAGGACGTAGCACTTCTCCCATCCCTGCCCGGCTGAGCCGCTGTCGGTGGCGATTCCGAGCCAGGAGATGTACGTCCGAGAAGGAGGAAATATGGAGTCCCAGGTGCGTGGCGGGACCAGATGGAAGCGGTTCGCTGTGGTCATGGTGCCCAGCGTCGCCGCGACGGCCGCGATAGGTGTCGCCCTCGCGCAGGGCGCTCTCGCAGCTTCGTTCAGCGTTTCGGGTCAGCAGTTCAAGGTCACGGCGGACTCGCTCGAAGGCAACGGCTTCGTCCAGTACGGGGCCGTCGACTCGGGCTACACGCTCGCCGGTGACAAAACGGTCCGCCCGGTGGCGGTCTCGGCGTTCAACGACGCGACCATCACCAACCTGTGCCAGTCGGTGGTCACCCCGGACGTCCCGATCTTCGGGAAGGTCAGCCTGATCCTCAAGGCGGGTGGCAACGGCAAGCCGGTCGAGGCCAGCAAGCTGTACATCGACCTTGACGACCTCAGCGCCGACGCGACGTTCACCAACATCAACATCGGTGTCGCCGCCGTGGACTCGCACAAGGGTCCGGGGATCAAGCAGGGCGACAAGACGAACCCGTACGGGTTCGCCCAGGAGGCGGACCACGCCTCGCTGACCGGTGTGAAGCAGACGGCGTGGGCCACCACGGCAGGAACCTTCAAGCTCAGTGGTCTGCACATGTCGATCTCGACGGATGCCAAGGAGTGCTACTAAGCACTCTGTGACGGGCGGGGGAGCCGACGGCGCCCCCGCCCGTTCCCTCATCGGCCGTGCGCCTTCACGCGCGGCACACATCACCACCACAGCAACGCCGCACCAGGGAGCTGTTTTCCATGAGCGCCGAGACTCCTGCCGCCGCACCTGGCCAGTTCACCCGCCGGAGGCTGCAGTTCCGCGCCTGGCGGGGCACCCGTCCGTTCTGGGCCGGGCTGTTCGTCGTGTTCGGCGGCTTTCTCATCCTGTACTTCCCGTACGCACACCTGCACCTGGGCCACCTCACGATGACGATGGGGACACCCGGCGGCTCCAGTTCCCTGATCATCGGTGTGCTGCTCATCGTGCTCGGCATCACCCTCTGGTTCCAGCAGCACGTCCGGGTCTTCGCAGGCGTCGCGTCGATTCTGCTGGCCCTGGTGTCCATTCCGATGTCCAACATCGGCGGCTTCATCGTCGGCTTCCTGTTCTCGATGATCGGTGGGGCGATGGCCATCGCCTGGGCGCCTGGCAAGCAGCAGGAGCCGCAGCCGCCGGCCACGGCCGTGCCGGGCGAGGACGGTGCTCCCGAGGCCGCGCTGCCCCACCAGGGCACCGAACCGGCGAGTGCGTCGAACGACCTGTCAGGAACGAGCCCGGCCAACGGGGCGAACGGGAGGCACAGTGCCGGCTGACGAGGTGACCCGCGGGACCGATGTGGACGGGTCCCGCGCGAGAACCGGGCCCCGCCACGCGGCCCCCAGAAAGCCGCTGTTCACCAGGTTCCACATGCCGGCCGGCAAGGCGATAGCGTCCGTGGCGATGCCGACCGCGGTGCTGATGGGCATGGGCTTCACGTCCTCGCTGGCGCTCGCCGCCGGCAACGGCAGCAGCCCGTCCCCGTCGAAGAGCCTGTCGGCCGCCGAGTACAAGGACTGCGTCAAGCAGCTGGACGGCAGCAAGGACAGCTCGTCCTCGCCGTCGCCGTCCGCCTCGCCGAGCGCGTCCGACTCGGCGACGCCGTCGCCCTCGGCGAGCACCGGCGCGAAGGACGGCAAGGACACGGGCACGGGCTCGTCCTCTTCGTCGGATTCAGGTTCCGGCGACAAGGCGAGTCCGACGCCGACCGCGCCCTCCGGCTCGTCCGGCTCGGGCTCGTCCGGCTCGGGTTCCGGCTCCGGCTCCTCGGGTTCGGGCAGCGGTACGCCGTCGCCGTCGCCGTCGGCGTCCGCGTCCAAGAGCGGCGGCGGGCTGCTGGGAACCATCGGCGACACGCTCGGCGGCCTCCTCGGCGGCGACTCCAGCTCCGCCACGAGCCCCACGCCGTCCGCGAGCCCGTCGGTGAGCGCGTCCAAGGACGCGTCGTCCCCGTCGGCCTCGTCGGCGTCCGGGTCCTCGGGGTCCAAGCTGACCGACACCGTCAAGGACACCGTCTCCCACACCGGCAAGACGGTCACCGACACGGTGAAGAAGACCACCGACACGGTCTCCAAGGCGGCCGGGGACGCCACGAAGACGGTCAAGGACGCGGCCGGATCGGCCACCCCGAGCCCGTCCGCGAGCTCCTCCGCCCCGGCGACCGACTGCCCGGCGGCCACGACCGACACGAGCGGCGTCGACAACAAGGTGCCGGTGGCGGACGACCCCTGGTACCTCAACGCCAGCTCCCTGTTGCTCAAGGGCGCCGACTACCAGGGCATCGTCGAGGTGAAGAAGGCCGACGGCACCACGAAGAAGGTGCTGAAGTACGTCATCTCCGGCGGCACGGACATCGGGGACCTGCACCAGACGGTCAACGACAAGCTGTCCGGCAAGACTTACCACGTGCAGGCGTCCAAGGGGTCGACGTCCACCATCACCGGCGGCTCCACGACGATGTACACGGAGAGCATCTCGGGCAACCTGTTCGGACTGATCCCGGTGACGTTCAGCCCCGACAGCCCGCCTCCGCTGAACATCCCGCTGATCTACTTCACCAACGTGAAGGTGGTCCAGGCGGCCCAGTTCGGCGGCAACCTGCACGTGCCCGGCATGCACGTGTACACGACCGACAACTGACCGGTCGCACAAGCCCGTTCGGGAGCCGCAAAGGGACTGTGCCCCGCCGAGTACCGACTCGGCGGGGCACAGTTCTGTCCTGCACTCGCCCCCCTGCTCTCAAAAGGGCAACTAAAGCGCCGATATGACTTTCGTAAAACAGCCTGGCCTGACAGGATGATCGCGACCCCGGGGAGGGGGCGGGGGGCGTGTCGACCGCACGCTCAGAGGGGGATTTCTGCGCATTTTTCTGACCCTTGTCTCATCCTGCCTGCTTCCTGCGCGGACCGACTGACGGACTGACCATCCAGAGGAGGGCCCGGACGTGCGAACAGCGCGAAGAGGCAGAAAAAGACATATCGGAGACAGAAAAAGAGCTACGGGGAGACAGCTCCAGCGGGGCATCGCCCTCACGGCGCTCGTCACCGCATCGGCGATGCTCGGCGGACTCGTGTACGCGATCCCCGCCGCCGCGGACGAGCCGGGCGACAACCCGGCCAACCCCTACCAGCGCACCCTGCGCATCAGTCTGGGCGCACAGGCCCGCGCGGACCGCTGCCAGGCGGGGCAGGCCGTGCACTACGGCGGCCCCGACCTCAAGGCGGCTGCGGCGGCGAAACTCACCAGCACGGACGCCGGCCTGCGCGCGTTCGTGACCCCGGACGCGGTGGGCGGCGAGTGGGGCCAGGCCGCCACCCGCGACCGGGACGCGGGCATCGCCGCCCTGAACGCGTTCCGGGACCGCCAGACGAAACTGGACGAGAGCAACAAGCCGTACCGCTCGGTGAACTCCTCGGGCGGCCGGGACTTCTGGGCCCCCGAGTTCGGCGCGGACATCGTCACCTTCACCCTCGGCACCCAGCAGAAGCTGTACGACAAGGCGGCCGAGGACCCGACCCCGCGCCCCGGCCAGGCTTCGCTGGACCAGGCCAAGAAGGTGCTCGACGCGTTCGACACCGGCGGCGACGCCTGGGCCGCCGCCTACAAGGACGTCGCGGGCAAGGAACTGCTCGACACGAGCAACCTGGGCCATTCCTCGGCCAACGACGTCGCCACCTTCTTGCGCTTCGGCGGCTTCGCCACCAAGGCGCCCGAGCCTGATTCGCTGGAGTTCCGCACCGAGGTCGAGGCGCTCAAGCAGGCCTGGGCGGCCTGCGACAGCGACAACCCCATCGACCATTACCGGATGCTGACCGGCGTCGTCACCGAGGCCTATGCGGAGTGGGAGTCGGAGTACGCCGGCCAGGCCGAGCAGCGCAAGCAGATCGTCGCCGCCGAGGCCGCCGCCGCGAAGGAGACCCGGGCCGCCACCGAGGCCATGATCGAGGCGGTCCGACAGGCCTGGCTGGCGGACCAGATCCTGTACTGGCAGAAGTACTGGGCCGCCCACAAGGGCGCCATCAACTACCCGAAGGCCGCCGAATTCACGAAGGCCACGGCCGACTTGAACGCGGCCAAGGCCGCCGCGGCCAAACAGGTCACCGTGGCGGACGCGGCCGTCGGACGAGCCAAGACGGCCGCCGACACCGTGACCGCTCAGCAGCAGAAGGCCTGGCAGATCGCCGACGCGGCGAAACTGCCCCGCGGCCGGGGCCTGCTGTACGCGCAGCAGTCGGTGCAGGTCACCAAGGCGTCCTACGCCGCCGCCCAGGCCGCGGCCAAGGCCACGCTGACCGCGTCGAACGCGGCGAAGGCCACCGCGGCCGACTCCCAGACGCTCCTGGCGCTGGCCAAGACCCAGACACACGCGCTGAACACCGAGTTCCGCAAGACGGCGGCGCTGGAGGCGAAGGCGCAGGCGAAGGCGGCGGCCGACTCCGCGGCCAAGCTGGCCGCCGAGGCGGCGGCCGACGCCACCACGGCGAAGAACGCCCGCACGACGGCCGAGAAGGCGGAGCAGACGGCCCGGGAGCAGGCGGCCGAGGCGAAGCGGCAGCGCGGTATCGCGGAATCCGAGAGGGCCGACGCCGAGCGGGAGCGCGACCTCGCGGCGAGCGAGCGGGCGAAGGCCGGCGCGGCTGAGGAGCGGGCGCGGGGCGAGCAGGACACCGCCCGCAAGGCTCGCACGGCCGCGGAGTCGGCGGGCTCCACGGCGGCGGACAAGCTGGCGGCGGCCGAGGACGCCGAACTGCGCGCCTACCAGGCCCGCAACGAAGCGGTCAAGGCCGAGCACGAGAAGAACGCCACCGCCTCCCGGGCGGCCGCGCTGGAGTCGGCGGCCGCTGCTGCCGACGGCACGTCGGCCGCGGCGACCCGGGCCCGTGCTGCGGCCGACGACGCGACGACGGCCGCGGTGAACGCACGAGCGGCGGCGACTCGCGCGGAAGGCGCGGCCAAGCGTTCCCGCTCCGCTGCCGACGCGGCCCAGTCGGCGTACGCGAAGACACACGCGGCGGCCGCCACCGCGCACGCTGCCGCCGCCGAGGCGATCGACGCGGCGGCAGCGGCGAAGGAGAAGGCCAAGAAGGCCGACGGCGAGGCCAACAAGGCCCGGACGGCGGCGGCCACCGCCCGCACGGAGGCCACCGCTGCGGTGGCCGAGGCCGCGAAGACGGCCGCGTGGGCTGCGAAGACCGCCGGGTACGCCACCGCCACGGCACAGTACGCGCAGGCCGCCCGGGACGCCGCGACCGCGGCGACCAAGGCGGCCGACGAAGCGATCAGCCTCGGCTCCCCCTACCGCGAGACCGACACGTCAGCGGCGTACGCCGTGCTGATCGGGCAGACCTCCAAGACGCTCGCCGAGCAGCAGGCGAGCGCGGCGAAGGCCAAGTCGGACGAGGCGAAGAAGGCGGCGGCTCAGGCCAAGGCGCTCGCCGACAAGGCCGCCGGCGATGCGAAGACCGCCCTCCAGGCGGCGGCCGACGCCGCGGACTACGCGGTGCAGGCGGTCAACTCGGCTGCGGCGGCGAACGCCTCGGCGGCCGCGGCGGCGGCTGACGCGGCAGCGGCGAAGAAGGCGGACGGGAACGCCCAGAAGTACGACGAACAGGCGGGCACCGATGCCTTCTACGCACACTTCGCCGCGAACGAGGCCGAATCGGCGGCCGCTCAGGCCGACAACGACGCCACGGAAGCCGAGAAGGACGCCGCCGGCGCTCGTTCTGCCGCCGACAGCGCCGACCAGGACGCGGCGGCGGCCGGCCGGACGGCCACCAAGGCGGAGGGCGACGCCACCGCCGCGGAGGGCGCGGCGGCCAGAGCCGACACCTACGCGGGCCAGGCGGACAAGGCGGCCACGCGGGCGGAGGCCGAGGAACGGGAGCGGGCGCGGCAGGAGCGCGCGCAGGTGGTGGACTCCGGCGGTTCGACCGCCGAGTACGTCCTGACCAAGGACGAGGAGGCCGCCCTGCTCGCGGAGTGCGGTCAGACCTGCGTCGACCAGTACCGCGAGGCCATGGCGGGCGCGAACCACGACGTCCTCGACTGGGTCAGGGCGAACGGCGGCGCGATCCTGCTCGAACTGCTCGGGGTCCCGGACGCCAAGAAGTGCTTCTCCGATCCCGATGTGGAGAGCTGCCTGTGGACGCTCGTCAATGCCCTCAGCGCGGCCACCCTGATAGGTAAGGCGCCTGCCGTGGCCACGGCCGTCGTGCGGATCAGCGCCGGGATCGGGAAGTTCTTCGAGGGAGCAGCCAAGGCGCGCAAGACGCTCAAGGCGTTGAAGGTCATCATCGACGCACGGCTCGCCAAGGGCGTGTCGTTCTGCGTGAAGCACAGCTTCGTGGCGGGCACCATGGTCAAGCTGGCCGACGGCGGTGTCCGTGCCATCGAGAAGGTGACGGCAGGGGATCACGTCCTCACCGCGTGGCCGGGTGACACGGCCACCGAGCGGCACGACGTCGTCCTGACCCACCGCACCACCACCGACACCCGGTTCACCGACCTGACCGTCGCCACGCCGAGCGGACGGCGCACCGTCACCGGTACCTCCGACCACCCGTTCTACGACCTCACCACCGGCTCATGGACGGACGCCGGGCGCCTGTCGGCCGGCCACCGGTTGCAGACCGCGGACCGTGGCACCGTCACGGTCGTCGGCGTCACCTCGTACACCAAGCCGCAGGTCACGTACGACCTCACGGTGGAGGGTGTCCACTCCTACTTCGTGATGGCCGGGGACAGCCCGGTGCTGGTCCACAACATCAACTGCCGCACGATCACCAGCGGGGCGCTGAAGCACATCGGTGACGAGCACCTGTGGGGCGGCAGCTATCACGAGGCGGGCGACATGGGGAACGTGTTCGCCGAGGGGATCGACGCCGGTAAGCTCAAGAAGCTGATCGAGGAGGCGGCGCAGTTCGGACGCGAGGTTCCGCGGGCCAAGGCCGACCCCCGAGGAGGCAACTACATCGACTACGCCTTCGACGGTGTGACGACCGGGGCGAACGGCCAGAACGGTATCCGGCTCGTCGTCGACGACTACGGCAACCTGGTGACCGCGATGCCCAAGAACATCTGGTGAGGGGAGGGCGGACGGATGATCGCCTTCTCTTTCGAGCCGCGCGCGGACGACGGCTCCTGGTCACCGGACTGGAGGCCACAGGAGCCGGAGCTGACGGCCTCGGACTTCTGCCTGAGGTACTTCAAGGCCGACCTGCGGCTCGTCGTCCACGGCGTGGACCTCAGCGTGCGGCTGCGGGGAGAGCCCGTGGTCGACATCGCGCTGCTCCTGGACCACGCGGCGCGAGAGCTGGAGACCTGCGGTGGCATCGCGGTCGAAGCCTCCCTCACCCAGCACGTCTACTCCTTCCGCCGTGAGGCGACGACCGTCACCCTCACGACGGAGTGGCCGCCGGCCACGGCCGAGCTGACCTGGGCGGAACTGCGTGGGCTCGCCGAGCGGGCGAAGGCCGAGGCCGTACGGCTGATCACCGCCGCCCATCCGGAACTGGGCGCCAACGCCTGGCTGCGGGAGACGGTGGGAGCACCGCCGGCATGATCCGCCGGACCCACTGAGGGCGCCCCCCTGCCACAGGGGGGCGCCCTCAGTGCCGTACGACTGCCTTACGGTGCCGCTCAGTTGCTCTTGTTGCCCAGGTGGTGGACCCGCAGCATGTTGGTCGTGCCGGGGACGCCGGGGGGCGAGCCGGCGGTGATGATCACCGTGTCGCCCGCGTCGAAGCGGCCCAGCTTGGCGACCTCCTGGTCCACCAGGTCGACCATCTCGTCGGTGGTGTTGACGAACGGCACGACGTGGGACTCCACGCCCCAGCTGAGGGTGAGCTGGTTGCGGGTGGCCTCGTCCGTGGTGAAGGCGACGATCGGCTGGACCGCGCGGTAGCGGGACAGGCGGCGCGCGGTGTCACCGGACTGGGTGAAGGCGATCAGGCCCTTGCCGCCGAGGAAGTCCGCGATCTCGCACGCGGCACGCGCGACCGAACCACCCTGGGTGCGCGGCTTCTTGCCCGGCACCAGCGGCTGCAGGCCCTTGGAGAGCAGCTCCTGCTCGGCCGCCTGGACGATCTTCGACATCGTCTTGACCGTCTCGACCGGGTAGGCGCCCACCGACGACTCGGCGCTCAGCATGACCGCGTCGGCGCCGTCCAGGATCGCGTTGGCCACGTCGGAGGCCTCGGCGCGGGTCGGGCGGGAGTTGGTGATCATCGACTCCATCATCTGGGTCGCCACGATCACCGGCTTGGCGTTGCGCCGGCACAGCTCGATCAGGCGCTTCTGCACCATGGGGACCTTTTCGAGCGGGTACTCCACGGCCAGGTCGCCACGGGCCACCATGACGGCGTCGAACGCCGCGACGACGTCCTCCATGTTCTGCACCGCCTGCGGCTTCTCCACCTTGGCGATGACCGGGACCCGGCGGCCCTCCTCGTCCATCACCCGGTGGACGTCGGCGACGTCCTTGGCGTCCCGGACGAAGGACAGCGCGACCATGTCGCAGCCCATGCGGAGGGCGAAGCGCAGGTCCTCGACGTCCTTCTCGCTCAGCGCGGGCACGTTGACGGCCGCGCCGGGCAGGTTGATGCCCTTGTGGTCGGAGACGACACCGCCCTCGATGACGATCGTCTTGACCCGGGCGCCCTCGACATCCAGGACCTTCAGCTCGACGTTGCCGTCGTTGATGAGGATCTGGTCGCCGCGCGAGACGTCGCCCGGCAGCCCCTTGTACGTCGTACCGCAGATGTGCTTGTCGCCCGGGACGTCCTCGGTCGTGATGACGAACTCGTCACCGCGCTCCAGCTCGACCGGACCCTCGGCGAAGGTCTCCAGACGGATCTTCGGGCCCTGGAGGTCGGCGAGGACACCGATGGGCCGGCCGGTCTCCTTGGACGCGGCCCGGACGCGGTCGTACCGCGCCTGGTGCTCGGCGTGGGTGCCGTGGCTGAAGTTGAATCGGGCCACATTCATGCCGGCCTCGATCATCGAGACGAGCATCTCGTGGGTGTCGACCGCGGGGCCGAGAGTACAGACGATTTTCGAACGGCGCATGGGGCGATCCTATCGGTTTGTTTCGCTACGGAATATTCCGTCTGGCGGAAGATACAAATGAGTGGCACACCGCTCAGGTGCTATTCAGTTGTTCTTTCCGACCAGTGCGTAGGTCTGGGTCGCGATCTCCAGTTCTTCATCCGTCGGCACCACCGCGACGGCGACACGCGCATCCTTCGGAGAGATCAGTCTGGCCTCGTCCGCTCGCACCCCGTTCAGTTCCGGGTCGACCGCCGGGCCCAGCCCCTCCAGGCCCGCGATCGCGGCCTCGCGCACCGGCGCCGCGTTCTCGCCGACGCCGGCCGTGAACGCGATCGCGTCCACCGTGCCCAGCACGGCGTAATACGCGCCGATGTACTTCTTGAGCCGGTGAATGTAAATGTCGAAGGCGAGCGCCGCCTCTTCGTCGCCCTCGTCGATCCGGCGGCGGATCTCGCGCATGTCGTTGTCCCCGCACAGGCCGAACAGCCCGCTCCTCTTGTTGAGCAGAGTGTCGATCTCGTCCATGGACATTCCGCCAACGCGCGCCAAATGGAAGATGACGGCCGGGTCCAGATCGCCCGACCGCGTGCCCATCACGAGCCCCTCCAGCGGGGTGAGCCCCATCGAGGTGTCCACGCACCGGCCCTTCTCCACCGCCGAGGCCGAGGCGCCGTTGCCCAGGTGCAGCACGATCACGTTCACCTCGGACGGGTCCTTGCCCAGCAGCCGCGCGGTCTCCCGCGAGACGTAGGCGTGCGAGGTGCCGTGGAAGCCGTAGCGGCGGATGCGGTGCCGGTCGGCGATCTTCGGGTCGATCGCGTAGCGCGCCGCGGACTCCGGCATCGTCGTGTGGAACGCGGTGTCGAAGACGGCGACCTGGGGCAGGTCGGGGCGCAGCGCCTGGGCGGTGCGGATGCCGGTCAGGTTGGCCGGGTTGTGCAGCGGGGCGACCGGGATCAGCCGCTCGACCTCGGCGAGCACCTCGTCGTCGATCACGGTCGGCTCGGTGAAGAACATCCCGCCGTGCACCACCCGGTGCCCGATGGCGGCCAGCTCCGGCGAGTCCAGGCCCAGGCCGTCCCGGCCCAGCTCCGCGGCGACCGCCTTGAGCGCGGCGTCGTGGTCGGCGATGGGCCCCGTGTGCTCCCGGGTCTCGCCGGTGGACAGGCAGGTGTGCTTGAGCCGGGAGGTCTGCTCGCCGATGCGCTCCACCAGGCCTACGGCCAGCCGGGCGGTGTCGCTCATGTCGAGCAGCTGGTACTTCACGGACGAGGAGCCGGAGTTGAGGACGAGGACACGGGTCGCGGTCACGGTGATGGTCATGCTCTCTGTGGTCAGTTGGCGGGCGTCTGGGCCTGGATGGCGGTGATGGCGACGGTGTTGACGATGTCCTGGACGAGCGCGCCCCGGGACAGGTCGTTGACCGGCTTGCGCAGACCCTGCAGGACCGGGCCGACGGCGATCGCGCCGGCCGAGCGCTGCACGGCCTTGTACGTGTTGTTGCCGGTGTTGAGGTCCGGGAAGATCAGCACCGTCGCCTGACCGGCGACATCGGACTCCGGCAGCTTGGTCGCCGCGACCGACGGCTCCACGGCCGCGTCGTACTGGATCGGCCCCTCGATCTTCAGGTCCGGCCGCCGCGAGCGCGCCAGCTCGGTCGCCTCGCGCACCTTGTCGACGTCGGCGCCCGAGCCGGATGTTCCGGTGGAGTACGACAGCATCGCGATCCGCGGCTCCACCCCGAACTGCGCCGCCGTACCCGCCGACTGGATCGCGATGTCCGCGAGCGCCTGCGCATTCGGGTCCGGGTTGACCGCGCAGTCGCCATAGACCAGCACCTTGTCGGCGAGGCACATGAAGAAGACGGACGAGACGATCGACGACTCGGGCTTGGTCTTGATGATCTCGAAGGCGGGCCGGATGGTGGCGGCCGTGGAGTGCACGGAGCCGGAGACCATGCCGTCGGCCAGGCCCTCCTGGACCATCAGGGTGCCGAAGTAGTTGACGTCCGATACGACGTCGTAGGCCAGCTCGACCGTCACGCCCTTGTGGGCCCGCAGCTGGGCGTACTTCTCGGCGAAGGCGTCGCGCAGCTCGCTGGTGGCCGGGTCGATCAGCTGGGTGTCACCGAGGTCGATGCCGAGGTCGGCGGCCTTCTTGCGGATCTGGTCCTCGGGACCGAGCAGGGTCAGGTCGCACACGCCCCGGCGCAGCAGCACCTCGGCCGCGTGCAGCACCCGCTCCTCGGTGCCCTCGGGCAGGACGACCCGGCGCTTGTCGGAGCGGGCCTGCTCCAGCAGCTTGTGCTCGAACATCATCGGGGTGACCCGGTCGGTGCTGGGCGCGCTCACCCGCGCGGCCAGCTCGGCCGTGTCGGCGTACCGCTCGAACAGGCCGAGCGCGGTCTCCGCCTTGCGCGGGGTGGCCGCGTTCAGCTTGCCCTCCAGCGAGAACAGCTGCTCGGCGGTGGGGAAGCTGGTGCCGCTGACGGAGAGCACCGGGGTGCCCGGGGCGAGGCGGGCGGCGAGGGTGAGGATCTCGTCGCGCGGGACCTCGTTCAGGGTGAGCAGCACACCGGCGATCGGCGGGGTGCCGGCGCTGTGCGCGGCGAGCGAGCCGACGACCAGGTCGGCGCGGTCGCCCGGGGTGACGACCAGGCAGCCGGGGGTCAGGGCGGCCAGCAGGTTCGGCAGCATGGCACCGCCGAAGACGAAGTCCAGCGCGTCCCGGGCGAGCCCGGAGTCGTCGCCGAGCAGGACCTTCGCGCCGAGGGTGTGGGCGATCTGGGAGACGGTCGGCGCGGACAGCGCGGGCTCGTCGGGGACGACGTAGCAGGGCACCGGCAGCCGGTTCGCGAGCCGCCCGGCGATCTCGTCACGGTCCTCGCGGGCCACCCGGTTGGTGACCATCGCGAGCACGTCGCAGCCGAGGCCGTCGTACGCGCGGTAGGCGTTGCGCGTCTCGGCGAGCACGGACTCGGCGGTCTGCTTACGGCCCCCCACCACCGGGATCACGGAGGCGCCGAACTCGTTGGCGAGGCGGGCGTTCAGCGACAGCTCGTCGGGGAGCTGGGTGTCGGCGAAGTCGGTGCCGAGGACGAGGACGACGTCGTAGTCCCGGGCCACCAGGTGGAAGCGGTCGACGAGCGCGGAGACCAGCTCGTCGGTGCCCTGCTCGGCCTGGAGGGCGGAGGCCTCGTGGTAGTCCATGCCGTAGACGGTGGCCGGATCCTGGGACAGCCGGTAGCGCGCCCGCAGCAGCTCGAACATCCGGTCGGGGCGGTCGTGGACGAGCGGACGGAAGACCCCCACCCGGTCGACCTGCCGGGTCAGGAGCTCCATGACCCCCAGCTCCACGACCTGGCGGCCGTCACCGCGGTCGATCCCGGTCACGTACACGCTGCGCGACACGCGTCCACTCCGTTCCTCATGTCATATGCCTGATTGATCTCGAAGGTCGCCACTACGGCACATCTATGGCATAAAAATCGCCCACCAAGGTGAGCGGAACCCTCTTGACAATACCCCTGGTGCCGGATAAGGCGCCCGTCAAGTATCTCGGTGCCCCTGCGGACGTGGAACAATCGGGACTGGCTCACCGGCACCGACAGCGAGCAGGAGACACAGCACGATGCGCATCGGAGTTCTCACCGCAGGCGGCGACTGCCCCGGCCTGAACGCCGTGATCCGTTCGGTCGTGCACCGGGCCGTGACGGCGTACGGCGACGAGGTCATCGGCTTCGAGGACGGTTACCGCGGCCTGCTCGACCGCCACTACCGCTCCCTCGACCTGGACGCGGTCAGCGGCATCCTGGCCCGCGGCGGCACCATCCTCGGCTCCTCCCGGCTGGAACGCGACCGGCTGCGCGAGGCCTGCGACGGAGCTGCCGACATGGTCGAGGAGTTCGGCATCGACGCGCTGATCCCGATCGGCGGCGAGGGCACGCTGACGGCGGCGCGCATGCTGAGTGACGCGGGCCTGCCGGTGGTCGGCGTCCCCAAGACGATCGACAACGACATCTCCTCCACGGACCGCACCTTCGGCTTCGACACGGCGGTCGGCGTGGCGACCGAGGCGATGGACCGCCTGAAGACGACCGCCGAGTCCCACCAGCGGGTGATGGTCGTCGAGGTCATGGGCCGGCACGCAGGCTGGATCGCCCTGGAGTCCGGCATGGCCGCCGGCGCCCACGGCATCTGCCTGCCCGAGCGTCCCTTCGACCCCGCCGACCTGGTCAAGATGGTCGAGGAGCGCTTCGCCCGCGGCAAGAAGTTCGCCGTCATCTGCGTCGCCGAGGGCGCCCACCCCGCCGAGGGCACGATGGACTACGGCAAGGGCGAGATCGACCAGTACGGCCACGAGCGCTTCCAGGGCATCGGCACGGCGCTGGCGTACGAGCTGGAGCGGCGCCTCGGCAAGGAGGCCAAGCCGGTCATCCTCGGCCACGTCCAGCGCGGCGGCGTCCCCACCGCGTACGACCGCGTCCTTGCCACCCGCTTCGGCTGGCACGCCGTCGAGGCCGCGCACCGCGGCGAGTTCGGCAAGATGACCGCGCTGCGCGGCACCGACATCGTGATGGTGCCGCTCGCGGAGGCGGTCACCGAGCTGAAGACGGTCCCGAAGGACCGGATGGACGAGGCGGAGTCGGTCTTCTAGCCGGCCCTGGTCAACCGGTCCGGCTTTCCACGGCCTGCCAGAAGTTCTCCACGATCCGGTCGAGGAACTCCCGGCCGGACTCGCTCGCGCCGCTGCTGCCGCCGCCCCAGCTGAGGGTGGCGGCCATGTGGCCCTGATAGTCCTGGTGCAGCGCCTGCAGAACCGCCTCCAGGACCCCCTTGTCCAGCGGGGCCAGCTTCAGCACCGGCCGCACATAGGCCTGCCAGCGGGTGGTCACCGCGCTGTGCAGCAGCTCGGCGAGCTTCGCCTCCCGGCCCGTGACGGTCACGAAGTCCGGCAGGGCCAGGCCGAGTACCTCGGCCAGCGCGGCCGACTGCCGCTCGTTGCCCCGCCACTGCCCGCTCTCCTCCATCCGCAGATACCCGGCCAGGTCCGTGCCCACGGCCCGGGCCACGTCCTCCGGCGCGATCCCGCGCGCGATGCGATGCTCGCGCAGGGTCCGGGGCCGGCCGATGAGCTCCCCCGGAGAACACCACAACACCCCTGCGAGGGCGGTGAGTTCGGCGCTGCTCGGGGAGGCGATGCCGCGCTCCCAGGCGATCACGAGGTCGGGCGTGACATAGGGCAGGCCGTACGAGGCCCGCATGCCGTAGGCGACATGCTCGGGACCCATGCCGAGCGCGGCACGCAGCCTGCGGGCGGCCGGGGCGTTGAACGGAGGAGCTGAGGGTTGGCGCACTTCGCACAAGCTAGGGGTGCCGGCAGCGGATGGCTACGGTCTGTTCGGCCAGGATCACGGATTGTCGGAACGTACAGTTCCGGCCGTTCGGTATGCAAGCAGTGCAAAGGAATGTAACGGGCGGAACACCACTTCTGGCTACCCCTTGACCGCCCCGCCCAGCGCGAACCCGCCCCCCAGCCGCCGAGCCACCAGCACGTACAGCAGGATCACGGGCGTCGAGTAGATCACGGAGAACGCGGCGAGCTGGCCGTACGCCACCATGCCCCGGTTGCCGAAGAAGTCGTTGATGCTGACCGAGGCCGGCATCTGGTCGGGGCTGAGCAGCAGCATGAACGGCACGAAGAAGTTCCCCCACATGATCACGAACGAGAACACGGTGACGACGGCGACCCCCGGCCCCATCAGGGGCAGCACGATCCGCACCAATGACTGCAGCGAGGACGCCCCGTCCGTCCAGGCCGCCTCCTCCAGCTCCTTCGGAACCCCGTCCATGAAGTTCTTCATCAGCCAGATGGCGAAGGGGAGTTGGGAGGCGGCGAAGAACAGGATCGTGCCCTGGAGGGTGTCGATGAGATTCACCCGGACGAACAGCGCGTACACCGGGACCATGATCGCGGTGATCGGCAGGCTCGTCGCGAACAGGATCGTCAGCAGGAACGGCCGGTTGAGCCGGGAACGGAAGCGGGAGAGCGGATACGCGGCGAGGGCGGCGCAGACGACGGTCAGCGCGGTCGCCCCGCCGCACAGGATCAGGCTGTTGAGCAGCGGGGTGTAGGTGATGTCCGGGGTCAGTACGGCACGGAAGTTGGCCGTCGTGAGCCCGTCCGGGACGCGGACCCGCAGGCCGGCGTGCGGGTCCACGGCGGACAGCACCACCCAGGCGAGGGGCAGCGCGAAGGCGACGGCCACAGCCAGCAGGGCGGCATCGGCGGCGAGTCGGCGGGAGGTGCGCTGACGAGGCATCTTCTGTCTCACACCTCCGTCCGCAGCAGACGCAGATAGACGACGGAGAACAGCGACCCGACGAGCAGCAGAAGCAGCGCGACGGCGGTGCCGTACCCGATCATGCTGTTCTGGAAGGCCTGTTCGTACATGAAGAGGGGGAGGGTCTGGCTCTTGTTGCCGGGCCCGCCCCGGGTCATCACCCAGATCAGCCCGAAGACGGACAGCGTCTGGAGGGTGTTGAGCATGAGGTTGGTGGCGATGGACCGGCGGATCATCGGCAGCGTGATGTGCCACATCCGCCGCCACCCGCCGGCCCCGTCGACCTCGGCGGCCTCCGTGATCTCGGCGGGTATCTCGTCCAGCGCGGCCGAGTAGACGAGCATCGAGAACGCTGTGCCGCGCCAGACGTTCGCGAAGGACACGGCGAGGATGGGGAGCGTGAACAGCCAGTTCTGGCGCGGGAGATGGAGCCAGTCCAGGATGGCGTTCAAGGTCCCCTCCCGCCGGAAGAAGGCGTACAGCAGAAACCCGGCGACGACTTCCGGAAGCACCCAGGCGGTCACGACCACCCCGCCGGTGAGGGTCCGCACCGGCTTCGAGGCCCGCTTCATCAGCGCCGCGAGGGCGAGGCCCAGGGTGTTCTGCCCGACGAGCGAGGACAGCACGGTGAAGACGAGGGTCAGCCATACGGCGTTGAGGAACTCGCTGTCCCGGAAGGCCCGCCGGAAATTGTCGAGCCCGACGAACGAGGCGTGCGCCTGCCCCGTCAACTGCAGGTCGGTGAAGGCGATGTAGACGCAGTAGGCGATGGGGCCGGCGAGGAAGAGGAGGATGAGGACGAGGGCGGGGGTGAGGGGGAGCGCCCGGGTGACCCGGCGGTACGGCCTCACCTCTGGACCACTTGGCCGCCGGTGACGTCCTTGAGCGTCGAATCGTACGTGCTCGCCGCCTTCTCGGCTGACGAGTCACCGGTGGTCACGCTCTCCATCGCCTCCTGGATGGCGGTGGACACCTTCGGGTACGCCGGATACGCGGGCCGGTAGTGGGTCGTGGCCACCAGGTCGGTGAAGAACTTGATGCCGGGCTGGGCGGTGGCGTACGAGGGGTCGGCGGCGACGTCCTTCCGCACGGAGATTCCGGAGTTGGCGATGTACCACTTCTTGGCGTTCGCCTCGGTCTGCATCGTCCTGATGAAGTCGAAGGCGAGGTCGGGATGGCCGGCCTTGGCCGGGATCGCCCAGGTCCAGCCGCCGGACATGCTCACCTTGCCGGGCGCCTGGCCGTGCTGGGTGGGCATGGAGGCGAGGCCGAGCTGCCTGGACCAGTCCGGCCATGCACGCCCGCTGCCCGGGAGCCAGGTCTGCGGCAGCCAGGAGCCGTCGAGGTCGATGCCGAGCTTGCCCTGGGGGAGCAGCTCGCCCATGACGGTGGTGGTGTAGTTGGGATCGAGGGCGTCGGAGACGTCGGGCCCGAGCTTCTCCTTGTAGACGGTCTCGACGAACTTCAGCGAGTCCGTGAACCCCTGGCTCCCGCTGATCCACTTCTTGCTGCCGCCGTCGTACAGGGGATCGGACTTTCCGTCTCCAGTCCCGTAGAGCAGCATCTCCATGGTCTGCATGGTGGACCGCTCACCCGCCGGTTTGCCGGTGTAGACGTTGAGCGGGGTGACACCGGGGACCTTCTGCTTGATGGTGCGGGCGGCGGCGAGGATGTCGTCCCAGTTCCTCGGCTGCCAGTCCATCGGCAGCCCGGCCTGTTTGAACACCCGCTTGTCGAACCAGAGCCCGCGGGTGTCGGTCCCGTCCGGCACGCCGTACGTCTTCCCGTCCTGCCCCTGGGCCGCGGCCTTGGCGGTGTCGATGAACTGCCCCCAGTCCGGCCACTTGGCGAGATAGGGGTCGAGGGGCTTCAAGTACCCGCTGGTGATGTCGGAGTTGATGAGGAAGGTGTCCTCGTAGACCAGGTCCGGCGCGGTTCTCGGCGAGCGCATCATCTGCTGGAGCTTGGTGTAGTACTCGGAGTCCGGGGCCTTGATGGGGACGAGCTCGACCTTCTTCCCCGGGTACTTCTTCTCGAACTCCTTCTTGATCCCGGCCAGATAGGTGTCCATGACCTTGACCGAGTTGTCCATCGACTGCTTGTAGGACACCTTGACCGTGTTCGGACTGCTTCCGGATCCGCTTCCGCAGGCGGTGAGGGCCGTTGCGGCGAGGGCGGCGGTGAGGAGGGCGGAGAGGGCGGCGGTGGGGCGCACGGGCATGACCTCCTGCGGGCGCACGTGGGGGTGGCCTTGGGTGGTTGCCGTGTGAAGGTAAGAGCGGTGGTCCAGTCCGGTCAATGCGTGTGCGCGGGATTGGTCTCCGGCGGGCTGGGGCAGAGGGGGCTACAGGAGGTGGTCGGCTTCGAGGACAGTGACGACCGGCGTTCAGCGTGCAGGTGTCGGTGCCCGAGCCGCGCGCCCGCCTCACCGCCCCCGCACCACCCACCGATACACCAGCTCCGGCCGCCCCACCTGCCCGTACAGGGGACTCCGGTCGGCGCGGCCCGTTTCCACCAGGTGTTCCAGGTAACGGCGTGCGGTGATCCGCGAGATGCCCACCGACTCCGCCAGCGCCGCCGCCGTAAGTCCCGCCTCCGCCTCTCGCAGAGCCGACGTCACCCGCTCCAGAGTCGGCCCGCTCAACCCCTTCGGCAGCGCCGCGGGCGAGGGTGCCCGGAGCGAAGCCAGGGCGCGGTCGACCTCGTCCTGGCCGCTGGCCTCGCCGACCGCCGCGTGGAACTCGGCGTAGCGGACCAGGCGGTCGCGGAGCGTGGCGAAGGTGAAGGGCTTCAGGACGTACTGAACGACGCCCAGGGACACCCCTTCCCGCACCACCGTCAGATCCCGCGCCGACGTCACCGCTATCACGTCCGCGTGGTGGCCGGCCGCGCGCAGGGAGCGGGCGAACTGGAGGCCGTGGACGTCGGGGAGGTGGAGGTCCAGCAGGAGCAGGTCCACGGCCGTACGGTCCAGGATGCGGCGCGCCTCCGCGCCCGTGTGCGCCTTGCCGACCGCGACGAAGCCCGGCACCCGGCCGACGTACATCACATGGGCGTCGGCGGCCACCGGGTCGTCCTCGACCACCAGCACTCTGATCGCCGGTGCATCCGTCATGTCGCGCCGCCTCCCGGCACCGGGGAAGCCGTGCGCGACGGCAACCGCACCTCGAACACCGCTCCGCCCTCCTCGCCTTCCGTCACGGTCAGGCTGCCCTCGTGGCGGGCCACCGCCTGCCGGACCAGGGCCAGCCCGAGCCCCCGCCCGCCGGGCCCGGCCGGCTTGGTGGAGAACCCCCGCTGGAATACCAGGTCGGCATGGTCGGGGTCGACACCGGGGCCGGTGTCGGCCACCCGCAGGACCACCTCGCCGGCCGAGGCGTACGCGGTCACCGTCACCCGGGCCCCGATGCTGCCCTGCGCCGCGTCCACCGCGTTGTCGATCAGGTTGCCGAGGATCGTGACCAGGTCGCGGGAGGAGAGGTCCTCCGGGAGGACGCCGTCGTCCAGGCGGCTGTCCGGGGAGACCACCAGTTCCACGCCCCGCTCGTTGGCCTGGGCCGTCTTGCCCAGCAGCAGGGCGGCCAGCACCGGTTCGCTCACCGCCGCCACCACCTGGTCGGTCAGGGCCTGCGCAAGTTCCAGCTCGGCCGTGGCGAACTCCACCGCCTCCTCGGCCCGGCCCAGTTCGATCAGGGACACCACGGTGTGGAGGCGGTTGGCGGCCTCGTGCGCCTGCGAGCGCAGAGCCTGGGTGAAGCCCCGCTCGGAGTCCAACTCGCCTGTCAGCGCCTGGAGTTCGGTCACGTCGCGCAACGTCACGACCGTGCCTCGGCGCTCGCCTCCCGACACCGGGGAGGTGTTCACCACCAGCACCCGGGACGCCGTCAGGTGCACCTCGTCCACCCGGGGCTCGGACGACAGCAGCGCGCCCGTCAGCGGGCCCGGCAGGCCGAGGTCCGCCACCGAGCGACCGATCACCTCGTCCTCGCTCCCGACGCCCAGCAGCTCCCGCCCGCCGTCGTTGATCAGCGCCACCCTGTACTGCCCGTCCAGCATCAGCAGGCCCTCGCGGACCGCGTGCAGCGCCGCCTGGTGGTAGTCGTGCATCCGGCTCAGCTCGCCGGCGTTCATGCCGTGGGTGTGGCGGCGGAGGCGAGCGTTGACGACGTAGGTGCCGACCGCGCCCAGCAGCAGCGTGCCGCCGGCGACCCCGAGCAGGGCGGTGACCTGGCCCCGGACCCGTGCGCTGATCGCCTCCACCTTGATGCCGGCGCTGACCAGGCCGATCACCCGGCCGCCGTCCTCGACCGGGGTCACCGCGCGCACGGACGGGCCGAGCGTGCCGGTGTAGGTCTCGGTGAAGGTGTGGCCGTGCACGGCGGGGTCGATACGGCCGAGGAAACGCTTGCCGATCTGCTTCGGGTCGGGGTGGGTCCAGCGGATGCCGTCCGTGTTCATGATCGTCACGAAGTCGACGCCCGCGTCCCGGGTGACCTGCAGCGCGTACGGCTCCAGGGTGGCCGAGGGATGCGGGGTGTGGATCGCCGCGCGCACCGAGGGGGCGTCCGCGATCGACCGGGCCACGGCCGTGACCTGGCGCACCGCGGCGTCCTCGGCCTGCCGCTGGTCGCTGACGTAGGTGAACAGCGCGTACCCGGCCACGACCAGCGCTATCAGCACGGCCTGCATGGCGAAGAGCTGGCCGGCCAGGCTGCGGGGCCGGGGGAGACGGGGAACGCGCATGTCAGCAGTGTGCCTCTCCGGTTAAGCGTGAACTAAATGAACGGAAGGGTGACCACCCT
Source organism: Streptomyces camelliae (assembly GCF_027625935.1). Classification (NCBI taxonomy): domain Bacteria; kingdom Bacillati; phylum Actinomycetota; class Actinomycetes; order Kitasatosporales; family Streptomycetaceae; genus Streptomyces; species Streptomyces camelliae. Next base: position 3,020,675 of record NZ_CP115300.1, on the reverse strand, counting down.
CACAGGGCGGGAGATAGTCCAGGCATCCCCCACAACCCCCGGACGTGAGCCGCACGCCGGTGATGCCGACGAAGACGTCAAGGAGGGCAGCCGTGGCCGCCAGCACCCCCGATACGGCACCTGCCGTGCCCCGCGTGAAGCGGGACCGCACCCATTACCTGTACATCGCCGTGATCGCCGCCGTTGTGCTCGGCATCGCCGTGGGCCTCATCTGGCCCGACGCGGGCGTGCAGCTGAAGCCGCTCGGTACGGGTTTCGTGAACCTGATCAAGATGATGATCTCGCCGATCATCTTCTGCACCATCGTGCTCGGCATCGGCTCCGTCCGGAAGGCCGCCAAGGTCGGCGCCGTCGGCGGTATCGCCCTCGGCTACTTCCTGGTGATGTCGCTGGTCGCGCTCGCGATCGGCCTCGTCGTCGGCAACGTGCTCCACCCGGGTGACGGGCTGCACCTGACCAAGGCGCTCAAGGCGACCGGGCACGCCCAGGTGTCGCCCGACGCGCTGCCGCCCGTCGACTTCGTTCTGTCGATCATTCCCAAGACGTTCGTCTCCGCCTTCACCGAGGGCCAGGTCCTCCAGACGCTGCTCGTGGCCCTGCTCGCCGGGTTCGCCCTCCAGGCCATGGGCCCGGTCGGGCAGCCGGTGCTGCGCGGCGTCGAGCACATCCAGCGGCTCGTCTTCCGCATCCTGTCGATGGTCATGTGGCTCGCGCCGGTCGGTGCCTTCGGCGCCATCGCGGCCGTGACCGGCTCGGCCGGCATCGACGCGCTGAAGAGCCTCGCCGTGCTGATGCTCGGCTTCTACATCACCTGCGTCCTGTTCGTCTTCGTGGTGCTCGGCGCGATCCTGCGGCTCGTCTCGGGGCTGAACATCTTCTCGCTGTGCAAGTACCTGGGCCGCGAGTTCCTGCTGATCCTGTCCACCTCCTCCTCCGAGTCCGCGCTGCCGCGGCTCATCGCGAAGATGGAGCACCTGGGGGTCAGCAAGCCGGTCGTCGGCATCACCGTGCCGACCGGCTACTCGTTCAACCTCGACGGCACGATGATCTACATGACCATGGCGTCGCTGTACATCGCCGACGCGCTGGGCACGCCGATGTCGATCGGTGAGCAGATTCCGCTGCTGCTCTTCCTGCTGCTGGCGTCCAAGGGCGCGGCGGGCGTCAGCGGCGCCGGCCTGGCGACCCTGGCCGGTGGCCTGCAGTCCCACAAGCCCGCGCTGGTCGACGGCGTCGGCCTGATCGTCGGCATCGACCGCTTCATGAGCGAGGCCCGCGCCCTGACCAACTTCGCGGGCAACGCGGTGGCGACGGTGCTCGTGGGTACGTGGACCAAGGAGATCGACAAGGAGCGGGTGCGCAGCGTGCTCGCCGGTGAGCTGCCGTTCGACGAGACGACGCTGCTGGACGAGCACCAGGGGACGGTCACCGAGGTCCCCGAGCAGCGGGAAGAGGCGCTGGCCAAGGCCTGACCTCGTGAACAAGCTCCGGATGTCCGGCCCCGCCTGAACCCGGGCCGGGCATCCGGGACCGCCGCCGGGCGGCTGGGGATCCCCCCGTACCTCAGCCGCCCGGCTTCTTTCCTTCCCCCGTACTCATTCCTCCGTACTCACTCTGGCCACCAGCGCGGTGGCCGTCGAGGCGGGCATGCCCGCCGCGGTCAGGATCGTGACCGTGGCGGAGCGGCCCGCCTCCTGCGCTGTGAGGAGGCCGTCGTTCACCGCCTCCGTCACCGCGAACAGCAGCTGCTCGTGCACATAGGCGAGGGCCGGGGCCGGCAGCGGTGAGCTGAACACGCCTTCCTTCAGGCCCCGCTCCAGGAGCCGGGCCTTGGCCGCGCGCAGCGGGGCGAGGCGTTCGCGGATGCCCTGGACGGTGACCGTGCGCTGGGCCAGCGCGACCAGCAGCCGGTAGCGGTCGGCGATCTCCCAGATCGCGAGCACCGACCGGGCCACCGCCTCCGCCGGGTCCGTGACCCCTTCCCGGGCCTTCGCGTCCGCGTCCGCCAGCGCCGCCACGGCCCCGTCGACGAGTGTGCTGATCAGTGCCTCACGGCTGGGGAAATGGCCGTACACCGTCCGTCGTACGACTCCCGCGGCGCGCGCGATCTGGTCCATGGAGGCGTCGGGATCGCGCAGCAGCTCCGCGAGGGCGACGTCGAGGATGCGGCGCCGGTTGGCGTCGGCGCGGCTGGTGTTACCCGTGGTCATGGCAGTCATTCTGCACGCCCTTCCGCACCCGTCATCGACTTGCACAGCATTGTGCAACGGCGTACATTGCACATGGTTGTGCAATTGCACGCCACTGTGCAAATCCTGTCGCGCACCCGAGGAAGGCGACCCCTGCCATGCGACTCGTCATGACCGAACCGGTCGACACGATGGAGCGCCCCTATGCCCGGCGCTGGTGGGCACTGCTCGTGCTCTGCCTGAGCCTGCTGATCATCGTGATGGCGAACACCGCCCTCACGGTCGCCGCGCCCGACATGACGAAGGACCTCGGCCTCTCCAGCGCCGACCTCCAGTGGGTCATCGACGGCTACACCGTGCCCTACGCCGCGCTGATGCTGCTGCTCGGCGCGATCGGCGACAAGTACAGCCGGCGCGGCGCACTCGTCCTCGGCCTGCTGGTCTTCGGCGGCGGAGCCGTCTTCGGCTACCTCGCCGACAGTGCGGCCACCGTCATCGCGGCCCGCGCCGTGATGGGCGTCGGCGCGGCACTGATCATGCCCGCCACGCTCTCCCTGCTCGCCGCGACCTTCCCGCGCGAGGAGCGGGCCAAGGCGATCGTCCTGTGGACGGCCACGGCAGGCCTCGCCATCGCCGCGGGCCCGGTCGTCGCGGGCGCGCTGCTGCGCGACCACGGCTGGTCCTCGACCTTCCTGATCAACGTGCCCATCGCGGCCGTGGCGATCGTCGCCGCCCTCGTGCTCATCCCGCCGTCCAAGGCGGGCCACCACGACCGCATCGACTACGTGGGCGGCCTGCTCTCCGTGCTCTGGACCGGCTCCCTCGTCTACATGATCATCGAGGGCCCGCACTTCGGCTGGCACGCGAAGGCGATCACGGCGGCGGTCGTGGCGGGCGCGGGCCTCGTGGCCTTCGTCGTCTGGGAGCTGCGCCACCCGCGGCCCATCCTGGACGTCCGCCGCTTCGCAGGCCGCCGCTTCGCGGGCTCCAACCTCGCCGTCGCCCTGTTCTTCCTCGCCGTCTTCGGCGCCTTCTACTACCTGACCCAGCACCTCCAGTTCGTCCTCGGCTACGACGCCCTGCAGACCGGCGTACGGATGCTGCCGCTGGCCGGCGCGGTCTTCGTCGGCTCGGCCGTGACCGGGTTCCTGACCCCGCGTGTCGGCATGAAGTGGACGGTCACCGCGGGCATGGTCGGCGGCACGACCGCCCTCGCCCTGCTGACCCGGGTGGACGCGGCCTCGACGTACACCGACTTCCTGGCCCCCCTGATCATCCTGGGCCTCGCCATCGGCCTCGCGCTCTCGCCCTGCACCGACGCCATCATGGGCGCCTTCCCGGAGTCCGAACTGGGCGTCGGCGGCGCCGTCAACGACACCTCGCTGGAGCTCGGCGGCTCCCTCGGCATCGCCATCCTCGGCTCGCTGCTCGCGACGTCGTACGGCAACCACCTGAGTGAGGCCACGGCGGGCAGCAAGCTCCCGGCGAACACTCTGGAGACGGCGAAGGACTCGGTCGGCGCCGGCTACGCGGTCGCCCAGGGCATCGGCGACAAGGCGCACGCGCTGGCCGCGCAGGCCGCCCACGCGACCAGCCCGGAACAGGCCGCCCAGCTCAAGCAGCAGGCCGGCGAACTGGCCGCCGGCGCCCGCCGGATGGCCGACGCGGTCGGCTCCTCCTTCTCCGACGCCGTCGCCCACACCAGCCTCGTCGGCGCGGTGATCCTGGGCATCGGTACGGTCCTCGTGGCGTTCCTGCTGCCGCGCGGTGAAGCCCCCGTACCGGAGGTGAAGGAGGAGGAGAAGAAGGAACTGGCGGAGAGCGCGGCCGGCTGACCCTCCTCACCCTCATCCGCTAACGTGCCGCTCCGGATGAACTGGAACGGCACGTCGGCGCATAGCGTCAGTACGTGCAGTACGTGCAGTACGTGTATTGGGAGGCACGGGGGATGAGTATCGACTGGGACCGGCGGACCTGCGCGCGCAAGGGCCACGTGACCTACGCGCCCGACGACCCCCGGCTGCGTCTGCGGCTGCATGCCGAGACCGCCCTCGGGGAGGTCTGGCGCTGCCTGCGCTGCGGTGACTTCGTGCTGGGCGAGCCGCACGGGTCCGGCCCGGCCGCCGAGGCGCCGCTCGTGCCGCGCGGCAAGGTCCTGCGGGACCTGTTCATCCTGCGCTTCCTGTCGATCGAGCGGGCGGTGCGCGGGGTGTTCATCGTGCTCGTCGCCGTGGCGGTGTGGAAGTTCAGCAACAGCCAGGACGCGGTGCGGCGCCTGTTCAACCAGAACCTGGACGTCTTCCGCCCGGTGTTCAAGCACTTCCACTACGACCTCGACCACTCACCCGTGGTCGGCTCCATTCAGAAGGCCTTCGGCTACAAGCACTCCACCCTGCTCCTGGTCGCCGCCCTGCTGCTGGCCTACGCCCTGATCGAACTCGTCGAGGCGGTCGGCCTCTGGTACGCCAAGCGCTGGGCGGAATACCTCACCGTGGTGGCGACGGCCGCCTTCCTCCCGCTGGAGATCTACGAACTCACCGAGAAGGTCAGCTACCTGAAGATCGCCACCCTCGTCCTCAACATCCTCGCCGTCCTCTACATCGCCGTGGCCAAGCGCCTGTTCGGCCTCCGCGGCGGCCGCAGGGCCTTCGAGGAGGAGCGGCAGAGCGCGTCCCTGCTGGAGGTGGAGGAGTCGGCGGGCGTGATGGTCTGAGCTCGCCCGCTGGGCGAGGTTGGCCGCTTGCCTTGACGCCGACGTCACCCCCTACGGTCGTAGGCATGCGAATCGGCGAGCTGGCCGCACGGGCCGGGACCACGACCCGCACCCTGCGCTACTACGAGTCCCGTGGGCTGCTGCCCGCCCGGCGTGACGGCAACGGACACCGCGCCTACGACGAGGCCGACCTGCGGCTGCTGGAGCAGATCCGGACGCTGCGGGACTTCGGGTTCGAGCTGGAGGAGACGCGGCCCTTCGTGGAGTGCCTGCGTGCCGGGCACCCGGAGGGCGACTCCTGCCCGGCCTCGCTCGCGGTCTACCGGCGCAAGCTGACCGAGCTGGACGCGCTCATCGGGCAGCTCCAGGCGGTGCGGGAGACGGTCGCGGGGCAGTTGGCGCGGGCCGAGGAAGCGCGGGACGCGCTGGCCGCCGAGGCGCTGGTTCCGGGGGGTCCGGAGCCCGTGTGCGAACTGGGAGGGCCTGCGCGATGAGCTTGGTGAGCGGACTGACCGAGGTGACGGACGCCGATTTCGCGGCGGAGGTGAAAGGCTCGGAACTTCCGGTGCTGGTGCAGTTCACCGCCGACTGGTGCGGGCCGTGCCGGCAGCTCGCGCCGGTGCTGAAGGACATCGCCTTCGAGGAGGGCGACCGGCTGAAGATCGTGCAGCTGGACGTGGACCGCAATCCGGAGACGACCGTCGCCTACGGCGTGCTGTCGACGCCGACGCTGATGGTCTTCCGGGACGGTGAGCCGGTGCGGTCGATGGTGGGCGCCCGGCCCAAGCGGCGGCTGCTGGAGGAGCTGGCCGACGTGCTGTAAAGAGGAGCCGCCCATCAAAAAATCCCCTGAGCAATTGCGCTCGGGGGATTTCTGTGCGTATATTCAGTGGTTCGCGACTTCAATGGGATTGGGTCGCCGAGAAGTTCACTGAGCAGAGTATATCCGGGCGGGAGCGGAATTGTCAAACACCGAATTTCCGGACGATGAATTGAAGCGCGAGCAGGAATTCATCGACGGACTGTACGCGCGCGTGGACGTACTGCGCGGCGAGGCCGAGACCTCGGTCACGGACGCGCTCGCCCAGGGTGACAAGCCCATGCAGGCCCGGCTGGAGCGGGACATCCTGGTCGCCGAGCGCTCGGGGCTGCTCGCCGCGCTGAACGCCGTCGACGGCTCGCTCTGCTTCGGCCGGATCGACCTGGCCGACGGCACCGCCCACCACATCGGCCGGATCGGGCTGCGTGAGGACGACGCCGAGCACACCCCGGTGCTCATCGACTGGCGGGCCGACGTCGCCCGCCCGTTCTACCTGGCCACCGGGCACACCCCGATGGGCCTGCGCCGCCGCCGGCACATCACCACCGAGGGCCGGGCCGTGACCTCGCTGCACGACGAGATCCTCGACCTCGGCGACGCCACCCGCACCGGGTACGAGGAACACGACGCCGACGCCGTGCTGCTGGCCGCGCTGAACTCGGCGCGCACCGGCCGCATGAGCGACATCGTGCAGACCATCCAGGCCGAGCAGGACGAGATCATCCGGGCGCCGTACCGCGGGGTGCTCGTCGTCGAGGGCGGGCCGGGCACCGGGAAGACGGCCGTCGCGCTACACCGCGCCGCCTACCTCCTCTACGAGTACCGCGAGCTGCTCGCCCGCCGGGCCGTGCTGATCGTCGGCCCCAACCCGGCCTTCCTCGGCTACATCGGCGAGGTACTGCCCTCCCTCGGCGAGACCGGGGTGCTGCTGGCCACGATCGGCGAGCTGTTCCCCGGCGTGAAGGCGACCGCGACCGACACCCCCGAGGCCGCCGCCGTGAAGGGCCGCGCCGACATGGCCGACGCGCTCGCCGCCGCCGTGCGCGACCGCCAGGCCCTGCCCGACCCGGTGATCGCCATCGAGCACGACCGCGAGGTGCTGATGCTGGACGACGGTCTGGTCTCCGTCGCCCGCGAACGCACCCGCGCCGCCAAGCTGCCGCACAACGCGGCCCGCGAGTACTTCGAGGGGCACATCCTCAACACCCTCACCGAGCTGTACGCCGAACGCGTCGGCACCGACCCGTACGACGGCAGCAGCCTGCTCGACGCCTCCGACATCACCCAGATCCGCGACGAACTCGCCGAGAACCCCGAAGTCTGGTCCGCCATCGACCAGTTGTGGCCCAGGATCACCCCACGGCGGCTGGTCGCCGACTTCCTCGCCGAGCCGGAGGGGTACGTCGGCGACGCGGACGCGGCCGCCATCCGGCGCCCGGTGACCCGCGCCTGGACCGTCGCCGACGTCCCCCTGCTGGACGAGGCGGCCGAACTCCTCGGTGAGGACGACCGGGTGGCGCGGGCGCGGGCCGACCGCGAGCGCGAGACGCAGATCGCCTACGCGCAGGGCGTGCTGGACGTGTCGTACGCCTCCCGGACCTACGAGTTCGAGGACAGGCACGACGACGAGTCCGAGGTGCTGTCGGCCCACGACATCATCGACGCCGAACGCTTCGCCGAGCGGCAGGAGGAGGCGGACCACCGCAGCGCCGCCGAGCGGGCCGCGGCCGACCGGACCTGGGCGTTCGGGCACATCATCGTGGACGAGGCGCAGGAGCTGTCGCCGATGGCCTGGCGGCTGCTGATGCGGCGCAGCCCGACCCGCTCGATGACCCTGGTCGGCGACCCGGCCCAGACGGCGGAGGCGGCGGGCGTGGGCTCCTGGGCGGACATCCTCGCCCCCTACGTCGAGGACCGCTGGGAGCACACCCGGCTCGGCGTCAACTACCGCACCCCGGCCGAGATCATGGAGCTGGCCGCGGCCGTCGTACGCGCCGAGAACCCCGGCTTCGAGCCGCCGAGCTCGGTCCGCTCGACGGGCGTACGGCCGTGGGTGCGCCGGGCCGCCGACGACCTGCCCGGCGCGGTCGCCAAGGCGGTCGCCGAACTCACCCCGGCCGAAGGCCGGCTGGCGGTGATCGCGCCGCGCGACCTGCACCGCGCGCTCGCCGCCCGCCTGGACGGGGTGACGGCGGGCGCGGAACCCGACCTCACCCGGACCGTCGTCCTCCTCGACCCCCGTCAGTCCAAGGGCCTGGAGTTCGACTCGGTCCTGGTCGTGGAGCCGGGCCGGTACGGCACGAGTGACCTGTACGTCGCCCTCACCCGGGCCACGCAGCGGCTGGGCGTGCTGTACACGGACGGTCTGCCCGAGGCGCTCAAGCCGGCCGCAGCCACACCGTAGCCAGCGGTGGCAGGGTCAGCCGGATGCTCGTGGGGTGGCCGTGCAGGCCCTGCGGCTCCGGCTTGACCACGTCCGGGCGGGCGGCGCCGCTGCCGCCGTAGCGGGCCGCGTCGGTGTCGAGGACCTCCACCCAGGCCGGTACGTCCTCCGGGACACCGAGGCGGTAGTCCTCGCGCACCACCGGCGAGAAGTGGGAGACCGCGAGCAGGGGGGCGCCGTCGGCATCGAACCGGAGAAACGCGAAGACGTTGTCGTCGGCCGCGTCCCCGGTGATCCATCTGAAGCCCGCCGGGTCGGTGTCCCGCTGCCACAGCGCCGGGGTCGCGCGGTACAGCGTGTTCAGGTCCCGGACCAGGTCCCGTACGCCCCGGTGGTCGGCCGCGGCGCCGTAGGACGGGTCGAGCAGCCACCAGTCGGGGCCGTGCGCCTCGGACCACTCGGCGCCCTGGGCGAACTCCTGTCCCATGAAGAGGAGTTGCTTGCCGGGGTGGGCCCACATGAAGCCGAGGTAGGCCCGGTGGTTCGCGCGCTGCTGCCACCAGTCGCCGGGCATCTTCGACACCAGGGACCGTTTGCCGTGCACGACCTCGTCGTGGGAGATCGGCAGGACGTAGTTCTCGCTGTACGCGTACACCATCGAGAACGTCATCTCGTGGTGGTGGTACTTGCGGTGGACCGGCTCGTGGGCCAGGTACGCCAGCGAGTCGTGCATCCAGCCCATGTTCCACTTGAGCCCGAAGCCCAGCCCGCCGGTGTCCGTCGCCCGGGTCACCCCGTCCCAGGCCGTCGACTCCTCCGCGATGGTGACGACCCCGGGACAGCGGCGGTACACCGTGGCGTTCATCTCCTGCAGGAACGCCACCGCGTCCAGGTTCTCCCGGCCGCCGTGCTCGTTCGGGGTCCACTGGCCCGGCTCGCGCGAGTAGTCCAGGTACAGCATGGAGGCCACCGCGTCCACGCGCAGTCCGTCGATGTGGAACTCCTCGCACCAGTACACGGCGTTCGCGACCAGGAAGTTGCGCACCTCCCGGCGGCCGAAGTCGAACTCCAGCGTCCCCCAGTCGGGATGCGCGGCCCGCAGCGGATCGTGATGCTCGTACAGCGGGCGCCCGTCGAACTCGGCCAGCGCCCAGTCGTCCCGCGGGAAGTGCGCCGGCACCCAGTCCATCAGCACACCGATGCCGGCCTGGTGCAGCCGGTCCACCAGGTACCGGAAGTCGTCCGGCGTGCCGAGGCGGGCCGTGGGCGCGTAGAAGCCGGTGACCTGGTAGCCCCAGGAGCCGCCGAAGGGGTGCTCGGCGACCGGCATCAACTCGACGTGCGTGAAGCCCGTCTCCGTGACGTACGCAGGAAGCTGCTCGGCGAGCTGACGATACGTCAAGCCAGGGCGCCAGGAAGGGAGATGAACCTCGTACACGGAGAACGGCGCCTCGTGCACCGGCGTGTCCCCCCGGCGCGCCATCCACTCCCCGTCGGCCCACGTGTGGTGCGAGGCCGTCACGATCGACGCGGTCGCGGGCGGGGCCTCCGTACGGCGGGCCAGCGGGTCGGCGCGCAGGGTACGGGAGCCGTCCGGGCGGGTGATCTCGAACTTGTACAGCTCGCCCTCGCCGATCCCCGGCACGAACAGCTCCCACACACCCGAGGAGCCCAGTGAGCGCATCGGATGCCCGGTGCCGTCCCAGAAGTTGAAGCCGCCCGCGAGCCGTACCCCGCGCGCGTCCGGCGCCCACACCGCGAACCGGGTGCCGGACACGCCCTGATGCTCCACGACATGCGCGCCGAGCGCCCGCCACAGCTGCTCGTGCCGGCCCTCGCCGATCAGATGCAGGTCCAGCTCGCCCAGCGTGGGCAGGAAACGGTAGGCGTCCTCGGTGTCCTGGACCGACCCCTCGTACGCCACGAGCAGCCGGTAGCCGGGGACCTCGGTGAGCGGGAGCAGTCCGGAGAAGAAGCCGTCCCCGTCGTCGTGCAGCCCGGCCCGCAGCTCGCCGGTGACGACGGTGACGGACCGCGCGTACGGCCGGAACGCGCGGAAGACGACGCCCCCGGGGACGCGGTGGGCGCCCAGGACGGCGTGCGGGTCGTGGTGGGTGCCGTGCAGCAGCCGTGCGCGGTCACCGGCGTCCAGGCCGCCGGCGGACGTGGTCGACGTGTTGGTCACGGACGAGCCTCCTGGTCGGGCGCGGCGAGGCGGGCGATCGCCGAGAGCGGTACGGGCAGCCAGTCGGGGCGGTGGCGGGCCTCGTAGACGGCCTCGTAGACCGCCTTGTCGGTCTCGTAGGCCCGCAGCAGCTCCGCGTCGGCGCGCGGATCGTGCCCGGACACCTCGGCGTACCCGGCGCAGTACGCGGCCCGGCACCCGCGTGCCCAGTCCGGTGCGGGCGGGGTCACGGAGTGGGCCGCGTAGTCGAAGGAGCGCAGCATGCCGGCGATGTCCCGCACCGGCGGCTGCGGCAGGCGCCGTTCGGCGAGGGGGCGGGCCGGTTCGCCCTCGAAGTCGATCAGCGACCACTGCCCGTCCGCCGAGCGCAGACACTGCCCGAGGTGCAGATCGCCGTGGATCCGCTGGGCGGTGCGGGTGTCGCCCTCGGCGGCCAGGCGGTGCAGCGCGGCATAGGCCTGGCGCAGCCCGGTGGCGTACGGCCGCAAGCCCGGGACCGCCTGTACGGCCGCCTCCAGCCGCTCGATCATGCCGTCGGCCAGCCCCTGAAGCTGAACATGGCCGAGAGTGACCGTCGGCAGGGCACGGGCGAGCGCGGTGTGCACCTCGGCGGTGGCCCGGCCCAGCTCCCGCGCCTCGGCGGCGAAGTCCTCGCCCTTGGCCAGCTCGCGCAGCGCCAGCTCCCAGCCGTCGGCGCCGCCGCGTACATAGGGCTGGAGCACGGCGAGGACGTACGGCTCCCGGCCGGTCTCGGCGTACGCCCACGCGGTCGGCGCGGGCACCCGGGGGCAGCCCTCGCGGGCCAGCGCGAGCGGGAGCTCCAGGTCGGGATTGACGCCGGTCACGACCCGGCGCAACAGCTTCAGGATGAACGTATCTCCGTAGACGACCGAGGAGTTGGACTGCTCGGCGGTCATCAGCCGGGCCACCAGGTCCGTACGTATCTCCTGGCGCGGGTCCCGCTCGAAGCGCAGCCCGCCGATGCGGGCCTGGGTGCGCAGGGCCTCCAGGAGCACCTCGGCGGGCCGGGGGTCGTACAGGGCCTCGTACACCGTGCGTCCGGCGAGCGGCCCCTGCGTCACATGGCCGATCAGCGCGGGCGCCAGCCGGGGCGGGAGCGCCTCGCGCACACCTATGAGGAACTGGTAGCAGTCGCCGGGACCCGGGACGCCGGTCTGGTGGACCCGCAGCAGCAGGTGGTACAGGCCGAGCCGGCCGTCGGGCGGAAGCAGTTCGGTGACGGCCACGGGCGTGAACCCGGTGACCGGCCGCCCCTTGCCCGCGAACCACCGCTGCCTCGGCAGCCAGGTGCGCAACAAGGGGTCGAGGGAGGCGATGAGGGGGGTGTTGCGGCCGTAGGGGGTGACCGTCTCCGCCATGGGCGTCACGTCCTTTCCCCGGGTCGTCGGGGGCGGGGTGTTCCTGATGCGTGCCCCGGGCGGGGCGGCGGAAACACGCCACCGCCCCGCCCGGCCGGAACCACGTGGGTCTAGACGGCGTCGCGGCGCAGCCGGAACCAGTAGAAGCCGTGCCCCGCGAGGGTGAGCAGGTACGGCAGGGCGCCGATCGCCGGGAAGCGGACCCCGCCGAACAGCTCGACCGGGTGCCGCCCGCTGAACCGGCTCAGGTCCAGCTCGGTGGGCTGGGCGAACCGCGAGAAGTTGTGGACGCACAGCACGACGTCGTCCCCGCCGTCCTCGGACACCGGGGCCTCCCGCAGGAAGGCGAGCACCGCCGGGTTGGAGGACTGGAGTTCGTTGTAGGTGCCCAGTCCGAAGGCGGGATTCTGCTTGCGGATCTCGATCATGCGGCGGGTCCAGTGCAGCAGCGACGACGGCGAGGACATCGCGGCTTCCACGTTGGTGACCTGGTAGCCGTAGACGGGGTCCATGATCGTCGGCAGGAAGAGTCGTCCGGGGTCGCTGGACGAGAAGCCGGCGTTGCGGTCGGGGGTCCACTGCATGGGGGTGCGGACGGCGTCACGGTCGCCGAGCCAGATGTTGTCGCCCATGCCGATCTCGTCGCCGTAGTAGAGGATCGGCGAGCCGGGCAGGGACAGCAGGAGCGCGGTGAACAGCTCGATCTGGTTGCGGTCGTTGTCGAGGAGGGGCGCGAGGCGCCGCCGGATCCCGATGTTGGCGCGCATCCGCGGATCTTTCGCGTACTCGGCCCACATGTAGTCGCGCTCTTCGTCGGTGACCATTTCGAGGGTCAGCTCGTCGTGGTTGCGCAGGAAGATGCCCCACTGGCAGTTCGCGGGGATCGCCGGGGTCTTGGCGAGGATCTCGGAGACCGGGTAGCGGGATTCCCGCCGTACGGCCATGAAGATGCGTGGCATGACGGGGAAGTGGAACGCCATGTGGCACTCGTCGCCGCCGGAGCTGTAGTCCCCGAAGTAGTCGACCACGTCCTCCGGCCACTGGTTGGCCTCCGCCAGCAGCACGGTGTCCGGGTACTGGGTGTCGATCTCCTTGCGCACCCGCTTCAGGAACTCATGGGTCGCCGGCAGGTTCTCGCAGTTGGTGCCCTCCTGCTGGTACAGGTACGGCACGGCGTCCAGGCGGAACCCGTCGATGCCGAGATCCAGCCAGAACTTCAGCGCGGAGATCATCTCCTCCTGCACGGCCGGGTTCTCGTAGTTCAGATCCGGCTGGTGCGAGAAGAAGCGGTGCCAGTAGTACTGCTTGCGTACGGGGTCGTACGTCCAGTTGGAGGCCTCGGTGTCGACGAAGATGATCCGGGCGCCGGGGAACTGCTTGTCGTCGTCGGCCCATACGTAGTAGTCGCCGTACGGACCGTCCGGGTCGCGCCTCGACTCCTGGAACCACGGATGCTGGTCGCTGGTGTGGTTCATGACGAAGTCGATGATGACGCGCATGCCGCGCTGGTGGGCGGCGTCGACGAACTCCACGAAGTCGGCGAGGTCACCGAACTCCGGGAGGACGGCGGTGTAGTCGGAGACGTCGTAACCGCCGTCCCGGAGCGGTGACTTGAAGAACGGCGGAAGCCACAGGCAGTCCACGCCGAGCCACTGCAGATAGTCGAGCTTGGCGGTCAGGCCCTTCAGGTCGCCGATGCCGTCGCCGTTGCTGTCCTGGAAGGAGCGGACCAGGACCTCGTAGAAGACGGCGCGTTTGAACCACTCCGGGTCCCGGTCTTTGGCGGGAGTGTCCTCGAAGGTGTCCGGGACGGGCTCATTGACGCTCATATGGTGGGTGACCCTCCGATCTGCGGGGTGGACGGTCGCAGGACGTGGAAGATATGCGCGGGCCGAAGACCCGGTTCGAGGCGCACGTAGTTGGTCCTGCCCCAGTAGTAGGTCTCGCCGGTGAGCTCGTCGCGCACCGGCACGGACTCGTGCCAGTCCAGGCCGAGTCGCGGCATGTCCAACGAGACCGTTGCCTCCTGGGTGTGGTGGGGGTCGAGGTTGGCGACGACCAGAACCGTGTTCGACCCGCTCCGCTTCGAGTAGGCGATCACCGCGTCCTGGTCGGCGTGGTGGAAGTGCAGATCGCGCAGTTGGCGCAGGGCGGGGTGGTTGCGGCGGACGGTGTTCAGCCGGGTGATGAGCGGGGCGATGCTGCGGCCCTCGCGCTCGGCCGCCGCCCAGTCGCGGGGCCTGAGCTGGTACTTCTCGGAGTCGAGGTACTCCTCGCCGCCTTCCTTGAGCGGGGTGTTCTCGCACAGCTCGTAGCCGCTGTAGATGCCCCAGGTGGGGGAGAGGGTGGCGGCGAGCACGGCACGGACCTCGAAGGCGGGGCGGCCGCCGTGCTGGAGGTAGGCGTGCAGGATGTCCGGGGTGTTGGCGAACAGGTTGGGCCGCATGTACGCAGCCGCCTCACCCGCCAACTCACTGAGGTATTCGGTGAGTTCGTGCTTGTTGTTGCGCCAGGTGAAGTAGGTGTACGACTGCTGGAAGCCGATCTGGGCGAGGGTGTGCATCATCGCGGGGCGGGTGAAGGCCTCGGCCAGGAAGATCACGTCGGGGTCGGTGCCGTTGATCTCGGCGATGACCCGTTCCCAGAAGACGACCGGTTTGGTGTGCGGGTTGTCGACGCGGAAGATCCGCACTCCGTGGTCCATCCAGTGCCGCAGGATCCGTACGGTCTCGGCGACCAGGCCGTCCATGTCGGCGTCGAAGGCGACGGGGTAGATGTCCTGGTACTTCTTCGGCGGGTTCTCGGCGTAGGCGATCGTGCCGTCGGCCCGGTGATGGAACCACTCGGGGTGTTTCTGCACCCAGGGGTGGTCCGGCGAGCACTGCAACGCGAAGTCGAGGGCGATCTCCAGGCCCGACTCCCGTGCCTCGGCGACGAAATGATCGAAGTCCTCGATCGTGCCGAGGCCGGGGTGGACGGCGTCGTGACCGCCTTCCGGTGACCCGATGGCCCAGGGCACTCCCACGTCGTCCGGACCGGCGGTGAGGGTGTTGTTGGGGCCCTTGCGGAACGTCGTACCGATCGGATGGACGGGCGGGAGATAGACGACGTCGAAGCCCATCTCCGCGATCGCCTTCAGCCGCCGCGCGGCCGTCCGGAAGGTGCCGTGCGGCTGCTCGGCGGTGCCCTCGGAGCGGGGGAAGAACTCGTACCAGGAGCCGTAGAGGGCCCGCTCCCGCTCCACCAGCAACGGCATCGGGTCGGAGGCGGTGACCAGCTCCCGCAGGGGATAGCTGGCCAGAACGGCTTGGACCGAGGGCCAAAGGGCGGGCTTCAGGCGGTCGTTCGCGGACCGGGACTCGTCGCGCAGGGCCCGCACCGCGGCCCGTACGAGGGGGCGTGCCGCCGCCGGTACTCCGGTGACCGCCCGCTCGTACAGCCGGGCGCCCTCCTCCAGGACCAGAGCGGTGTCGAGGCCGGCCGGGATCTTGATCTGTGCGGTGTGCCGCCAGGTGGCCAGCGGGTCGGACCAGGCCTCCACGGTGTACGTCCAGCGGCCGGGCCCGCCGGCGGTGACGGTGGCGCCCCAGCGGTCGGTGCCCGGGGCGAGCTCCCGCATCGGCGTCCAGGGTCCGGGGCGGCCCTTGGGGTCACGCAGGACCACGTTGGCGCCCACGGCGTCGTGCCCCTCCCGGAAGACGGTGGCCGACACCTCGAACGACTCACCGGTCACCGCTTTGGCGGGCCTGCGCCCCTGCTGGACCACGGGGCGGACGTCCAGGACGGGGATGCGGCCGAGAACCGGGGTGTCCGGCTGCGGCGACCCCCGCTTGCCGTCCTTCCCGGCCCGGGGTTTTACGGGTTTTTTGGCCGTCGCCTTCTTCTCTGCTGCCGGGGTCCTGCTGTTGGTCGGGGGTCCTGACGAGTTGTGCGTGGCGGGCATGACCGCTCCTGTCCGCGTCAACGGGGGTGTGGGCGGAGGGATATGGGGAGGTGGGTCCTGCGGGGTCGTGCGCGGTGCTGTGGTGCGCCTGTGGGCCGTGTACCGGGGGAGCCTTCCCACTGTGTTCGGGTGGGCAATCCGGCACTTTGTTAACTACTCACGCGTATGTCCACCCGTCGGACCGGCCTCCTTTCCCGGCCTACCCGGTGACCGCCTCCGCACGCCCCCGACACCCCGCCGGACACGTCCCCACCGACCCCTCGGTAACCACTACCGTCGACGGTGACGACGAGACGTACAGCGCTGTGCGTCTCTCCACGCAACGCGTCCGAGGTGGAATGTGAAGGCGATCCGTCGGTTCACCGTCCGTCCCGTGCTCCCCGAACCCCTCCGGCCGCTGAGCGACCTGGCGCGTAATCTGCGCTGGTCCTGGCATGCGGAGACGCGCGACCTGTTCCAGTCCGTCGACCCCGAGGCCTGGGCCGGCGCCCAGCGGGATCCGGTACGGCTGCTGGGCCGGGTGCGGCCGGCACGGCTGGCCCAGCTGGCCGAGGACCGGCGGTTCCTGCGCCGGCTGACCGCCGTGGCCGACGACCTCGACGACTATCTGACCGGAGACCGCTGGTACCAGGCGCAGACTGACGGGCTGCCCGCCGCCGTCGCCTACTTCTCCCCGGAGTTCGGCATCACGGCGGCGCTGCCCCAGTACTCCGGCGGCCTCGGCATCCTGGCAGGGGACCATCTGAAGGCGGCCAGCGATCTCGGCGTACCCCTGATCGGTGTCGGGTTGCTGTACCGGCACGGCTACTTCCGGCAGACCCTCTCCCGCGACGGCTGGCAGCAGGAGCACTACCCGGTGCTCGACCCCAACGAGCTGCCCCTCACCCAGCTGAAGGAGCCCGACGGCACCCCGGCGCGGCTCACGCTCGCGCTGCCCGGCGGCAAGGCGCTGCACGCCCGCATCTGGCTCGCCCAGGTCGGCCGGGTGCCGCTGCTGATGCTCGACTCGGACGTGGAGGACAACGAGCTCGGCGAACGCGGGGTGACCGACCGGCTCTACGGCGGCGGCAGCGAGCACCGGCTGCTCCAGGAGATGCTGCTCGGCATAGGAGGGGTGCGGGCGGTGCGGACGTACTGCCGGCTCACCGGGCACCCGGAGCCGGAGGTGTTCCACACCAACGAGGGGCACGCGGGCTTCCTCGGCCTGGAGCGGATCGCCGAACTGGCCGCGGGCGGCCTGGACTTCGACTCCGCCCTGGAGGCGGTGCGCGCCGGCACGGTCTTCACCACTCACACCCCCGTCCCGGCAGGCATCGACCGCTTCGACCGGGAGCTGGTCGCCCGGCACTTCGGCCCGGAGGCCGAGCTCCCCGGCATCGACGTCCAACGGATCCTGACGCTGGGCATGGAGACGTACCCGGGCGGTGAGCCGAACCTGTTCAACATGGCGGTGATGGGGCTCAGGCTGGCCCAGCGCGCCAACGGGGTGTCGCTGCTGCACGGGCAGGTGAGCCGGGACATGTTCGCGGGCCTGTGGCCGGGATTCGACTCGGACGAGGTGCCGATCACGTCCGTGACCAACGGGGTGCACGCGCCGACCTGGGTGGCCCCGGAGGTGCTGCGCCTCGGCGCCCGCGAGGTCGGCGCCCAGCGGGCGGAGGACGCGCTGACGGTGGGCGGCTCGGACCGCTGGGACTCCGTCGCCGACATCCCGGACCAGGAGATCTGGGAGCTGCGCCGCACCCTGCGCGAGCAGCTGGTGCTGGAGGTACGGGAGCGGCTGCGCGCGTCCTGGCGTCAACGCGGGGCGGGGAACGCCGAGTTGGGCTGGATCGACGGCGTCCTGGACCCGGAGGTGCTGACGATCGGCTTCGCCCGCCGGGTCCCGTCGTACAAACGCCTGACGCTGATGCTCCGCGACCGCGACCGCCTGATGGACCTGCTCCTGCACCCGGAACGCCCGGTGCAGATCGTCGTGGCGGGCAAGGCGCACCCGGCGGACGACAGCGGCAAACGCCTGGTCCAGGAGCTGGTCCGGTTCGCCGACGACCCGCGCGTCCGCCACCGGATCGTCTTCCTGCCCGACTACGGCATGGCGATGGCGCAGAAGCTCTACCCCGGCTGTGACATCTGGCTGAACAACCCGCTGCGGCCGCTGGAGGCCTGCGGTACGAGCGGGATGAAGGCGGCGCTGAACGGCTGCCTCAACCTCTCTGTGCTGGACGGCTGGTGGGACGAGTGGTTCCAGCCGGACTTCGGCTGGGCCATCCCGACGGCGGACGGCGCGGGCACGGACCCCGACCGCCGGGACGACATCGAGGCGGCGGCCCTCTACGACCTCCTGGAGCAGCGGGTGACCCCGCGTTTCTACGAGCGCGGAAGGGGAGGCCTCCCCGACCGCTGGATCCAGATGGTCCGCCAGACCCTCACCCTGCTGGGCCCGAAGGTGCTGGCCGGGCGGATGGTCCGCGAATACGTCGAGCGCCTCTACGCCCCCGCCGCGCAGGCACACCGCGCACTGACCCCGGACACGGCTCGTGATCTGGCCGCCTGGAAGGCCCGGGTGCGGGCGGCCTGGCCCCGGGTGAGCGTCGACCACGTGGAGACGACGGCGACGACGGCCACGGCGGAGCTGGGCACGACGGTGGGTCTGCGGGTTCGGGTCGCCCTGGGCGAGCTGACCCCGGACGACGTGGAGGTGCAGGCGGTGTCCGGCCGGGTGGACGCGGAGGACCACATCACGGACGCGACGGTGGTCCCCCTGAAGCCGGCCGGCACCCCTGACCTGGAGGGCCGCGTGCTGTACGAGGGCCCGCTCTCGCTGGACCGCACGGGCCCCTACGGCTACACGGTCCGCGTCCTGCCCGCACACCGTTTGCTGGCGTCGGCTGCCGAGCTTGGGCTGGTGGCGGTGCCGTCGGGGGAGGTGGTGGAGGGGGCGGGGGTGTTGTTGCGGTAGCGCCCCTTCAAGCCAACGGGAACGGGAACGGCCGCTCTACGGCAGGAGGAGGTGCAGCCCGGAGCAGTCGTTCCCGCCGGCCGGGTCGGGGGAGTACAGCCAGTAGACCGCCAGGAGCAGCGCCAGGACCAACAGCAGACCGACGAACGCGGAACCCGCCGCGACCGGTACCTGCCAGCTGGCCCCTGCCGGGGGCTCGCACCTGTGCGCTGCGCGGCGGACCGCGGCGTACAGGAGCAGGGACCCCAGGGCGCAGCCGAGGCCGCCCCACGCGGTGACGTACATCCGGGTGGAGGGGCCCAGGTACGTGCAGTGCTGGTACGTGTCCGAGCTGAGGGCGAAGTGCGCGACCAGCAGTCCGGCCGAGATCGCCGCGAGGAGGGGCACCAACAGCGAACCCACTCGTGTCACCGGCCTCACAGCAGGTGGTCCGCCTTGCCGGCCTTGATGTCGCGGATGAGGGTGCGGAGGGCTTCGCGGGTGTCGGTGAGGTAGTGGTCTTCTTGGCCGGCTATGGCGATGTAGGCGTTGCCTTCGGGGTCGGTGCCGAGGCGGAAGCAGCTTGCTCCTTCCCCGCAGAACGGCTCTTCCCAGGTGATGTCCTTCATCGGGCGCTCCTCACAAGCTGTTGGCGATGTCGTGGACGAAGTCGCGCGATGCCTCCGGTGACAGGGTGATGCGCTCCATCCAGTCCAAGTGGGCACGGTACTTGGCCAACTGTGCCTCGCTGCTCAGGAATTCCGGGCCGTGCGAGCTGTCGACCTGAACCGTGTCGAGCTGGGGGACGGCTGCTTCGAGGTAGTTGACCGTCTGTCCGGCCCCCGGGAAGGTGCCGGCGGAGAACGGGATGACCAACAGCCGTACTGGTGGACGCTCTGACAACTTCAGCAGATGGTTGAGTTGGGCACGCGCCACAGCGCGGCCACCGAACTGCATGCGCAGAGCGGCCTCGTGGACGAGGGCGACGTACTCCGGAGCGTCCTCCGCCTCCAGCACGCGCTGTCGTTCCACGCGATAGGCGAGCCGCAGGGCTACCTCATGGTCCGGCAGCCGGGGCAGTACGGCGCGGAAGAGTTCGAGAGCGTGATCGTTGGTCTGTAGCAGACCAGGGATGTGAGCGGTGTGCGCTGTGCGCATCCGGACGGCGTACGACTCCAGTTCCGCGATGTCCAGCAGGCCGGGGGACAGGGAACCTCGGTAACGCTCCCACCAGCCACGCCCGTTGGGCCTTGCCATGGCCACCAGGGCATCGACGTAGGCCTGATCCGAACAGGCGCAGTTGCAGGCGAGGGTGCGCAGCCGTTCCGGGCTGATGGTCCGGATCCCTGTCTCGATGTTGGAGATCTTCGCCCGGTCCAGTCCGAGCAGGCCTGCGGCCTGATCCGCGGTCATCCCCGCTGCTGTGCGCATCTTGCGCAGTTCGCTGCCCAGACGCTTCTGACGCTCCGTGGGCGTGGTCCTCGGTGGCATTGCGTTCCTCCCGAACTGATCGGCAGCAGTCTGCCGTCGTTCGCTACCGATCGGCCACGAACGGGTCAATTTCCCTATCCAGGTGGCAATGTAACCATGCAGCGCCCTACGTTGAGTAACGCACCGAGCACCTACCGAAAGGGAAGCGGCCTCGGAAGTGCATCGCGCGAGCCTGCCCGCGTCCTCCTTCCCTGGGAGGGGTGGGTCCGCGTCAGGGAGACAAGCCACCGCCGCCGTGTCCTGCGGAACCTCGATCACCAGGAGTCTCTATGTCTGTGCCCGCAATCGAACCGCCAGCGCCCCACTGCCCCCTGCTGACACCGATGTACCCGGCGGACCCCACCCCGCCCACCCCGGGAACCCTCGCCTACAGCCTCACGCTCCCCGCCGCCCTCGCGAGCCCGTCCTTGGCGAGAGCGTCGGCGCGGGCGATGCTGGAGGCGCACGGGCTGAGTGACGTGCTCGACGCGGCACTGCTGGCGGTGGGGGAACTGACGGCGGTGGCCACCCAGTTCACTGACTCGTCGGAGTTCTACCTCTCGCTCCGCTACCGCTGGGACACCCTCCGGGTGATCGTCTACGACAGCCACCCGCCCCACGCGCAGCCGAACCTCGCTGCCGCCTGCGACACCCGCCGCCGCGCCGCCCTCCGCTTCCTGTCCTGCCTCTGCCGCGCCTGCGACGGCGACTGGGGATTCGGACCGACCCGTGAACCGGGCGGCGGGACGCGGATGTGGGCGACGCTGCCGAGGGCGGGGGCGGCGGCGTTCGGGGCGAGCGGTTCACGGGTCGGTCAGCGGAACGGGATGGTGACCCAGGGGCTGCTGGGCTCGGACATCAGGATGCGATGGGCCTCGACCACAGGGCTCTGGCGTAGTCGCTTGACGCCCGGTTCGTGACGACCCTGCCAGCTCGGGACCCCGACCCCCGCCCCAAGCGAGCACCGCTCGTCAGCTCACTCCTCCGACAGCCCCTCGCACAACCGCTTCAGCACCGTCCCGCACCGGCGGGCGTAGGCATGCTGAAGGCCCCGCGTCGCCGGGCCGGCCGCCCTCGTGTACCACTTGGCCGGTTTGCTGAAGGCGGCCACGGTCAGCCAGACCGTGCCGTCGCCTGTGCGGTCGATGAGGAAGGCTTCCTCGCCGCATTCGGGGTGGCCTTCGAGGGTGCCGTAGGCCCAGCCGGCGCGGCGGGGTTGTTCCACGGTCCAGATGATGCGGCAGGGGGCCTTGAGGAGGCCGGCGAGGGTGACGGTGACGTCGACGCCGGGGGCCGCGCGGTCGGCCGTCGTATCGATGCCGACGCCCAGAGCGCGGTGCATCTCCCAGCTCAGGACCGCCTCGGCCGCCCGCTGGAAGAGCTTTTCGCCCTCGCCGAGGCGGGTGCGGACGAAGAGGGGGTGGAAGCCGGGCGGGCAGTACGTCAGGTCGTCGCGGGTCGCGCCGACCGGCTCGTAGGTGAAGGGCGCCGAGGACATGGGTCACAAGGGTAGGCGGCACCCGGGGAATCTTCCGCCCGGGTGCCGCCTACCGCTCGATTACGGCTGGATCAGCTGACGTTGACCGCCGACCAGGCCGCGGCCACCGTCTTGTACTCGGTGCTGCTGGAGCCGTACAGGTCCGCCGCCGCCGACAGGGTGCCCGCGCGGGCGTCCGAGTAGTTGGTGGTCGACGTGAAGTACGTGGTCAGCGCCTTGTACCAGATCTGCAGCGCCTTGGCGCGGCCGATGCCGGTGACCGTGGAGCCGTTCGACGTCGGGGAGTTGTACGAGACGCCGTTGATCGTCTTCGCGCCGCTGCCCTCCGACAGGAGGTAGAAGAAGTGGTTCGCGACGCCCGAGGAGTAGTGGACGTCCAGGTCGCCGACCGACGAGGACCAGGAGTCGGCCGAGCTGCCGTCCTTGCTGGGCTTGTCCATGTAGCGCAGCGGGGTGCCGTCGCCGTTGATGTTGATCTTCTCGCCGATGAGGTAGTCACCGGGGTCGGAGGGGTTGTTGGCGTAGAACTCCACGCCGACGCCGCCGAGGATGTCGGAGGTCGCCTCGTTCAGACCGCCGGACTCGCCGCTGTAGTCGAGGCCCGCGGTGTTGGCGGTGACGCCATGGGTCATCTCGTGGCCGGCCACGTCGAGCGAGGTCAGCGGGTCGGCGTTGCCGCTGCCGTCGCCGTAGGTCATGCAGAAGCAGCTGTCGTCCCAGAAGGCGTTCACGTACGAGCTGCCGTAGTGGACGCGGGAGTAGGCGGCCTTGCCGTCGTTCTTGATGCCGCTGCGGCCGAAGGTGTTCTTGTAGTAGTCCCAGGTCTCCTGCGCGCCGTAGGCGGCGTCGGCGGCGGCCGTCTGGTTGCTGGAGGAGGTGGAGGCGGTGCCGGTGCCGAAGGTGCTGGTCGAGTTGGTGACCAGGGTGCCGGTGCCGGACGTCTTGCGGGCCAGGTTGTAGGTCTTGTGGCCGCCGCGCGAGGTGTCGTACAGCTGGTACGTCGAGCCCGACAGGTTGACGGTGAGGCCGACGGTGCCCGAGTACAGCGTCTTGCCGGTGCCGGTCGCGTTCTCGACGCCCTGGTACTCGAAGAGCTTCTTGCCCGTCGCGGCGTCGGTGATGACGTGGAGCTGGTTCGGGGTGCCGTCGTCCTGGAGGCCGCCGACGATCGTCTCGTAGGCGAGGACGGGCTTGCCGGAGCCGGCCCAGATCACCTTGCGCGCGCCGTTCGCGGTGCTCTGGGCGGAGCCGAGCGTTCTGGCGGCGGCGACCGCCTGCTTCTCCGCCTTGGCGGGGGTGATCTGCGGCGTGAGCGAGGCCACCTTGATGGTCGCCTTGGTCGCCTTGGTGACGCCCTCGGTCCTGCCCGACTTGGCGGTGTGGACGACGAGGTCGCCGCCGAGGACAGGGAGGCCGGCGTAGGTGCGCTCGTAGCGGGTGTGGACGGTGCCGTCGTTGTCCTTGACGACGTCCTTGACGATCAGCTGCTCCTTGGTGCCGAGGCCTATCTTCTGTGCGGTCTCGGCGGTGTTCGCCTGTGCCTGCTGGATCAGCGAGACGTGGGCCGTGGCGGACAGTGCGGCCGGGGCGGCGGCGAGGGGGGCCTTGGCGGCGGCCGTGGCGCTGGTGGTCAGTCCGGTGGAGAGCAGGGCTCCGGCGGCGACAGCGGTGGCGATGGCCAGAGTGGTGCGCTTGTGACGCGCGTAGAGGGGGCTCACTCAAAGCTCCTTCATGTGGGGAGTCCGGGCCACGTGGGGTTACTGGCCCGGCTGTGTGGGGTTGTGAAGTTGCTGTGCTGCGGCGGGTGGAGAGAGAGTGACATCAAGGGCGCGTACATGTCAGGACCCTGAAGTGATGTTGACTGGAAATCGATCACTGGGGAAACATTGCAGGCATGTGAACCCGGGCCGTCCGAGGGTGCCGGACCCTCGGACGGCGCCGCGTCGCAAGGCCTGCCGCTCGCGGCTTACGGGAAGGTCAGCTTCCAGTCGTTGAGCGTGCCCGTGTCCTGGCTGGCCTGATCCTGCACCTGCAACTTCCAGGTTCCGTTGGCCGGTTCGGCCGACGCGTTCACCGTGTACGTCGTCTTCACGTTGTCGGCCGAGTCGGAGGAGCTGAAGTTCTTCAGCCGGTACGCGGTGCCCGACGGACCGATGAGGTCGATCACCAGGTCGCCCCGCCAGGTGTGCGTGATGTCGACGCTCACCTGGAGGTTGCCCGGCGCGTTTCCGGTCCGGCCCGAGACGGTGATGGCCGAGGTGATGGCCGGACCGTTGTCCGGGATCGCCATCTGTGTGTTGTTGTCGTACGTCGACCCGGTACCGCCTCCGCCTCCGCCGCCGCCCGAGCGCGAGCCGACGTTGACGGCCGCCCAGGCGTCCTGCACCGCGGCGTACTCGGCGCTGGAGGTGCCGTACAGCTCGCCCGCCGCCGCGAGGGTGCCGGTGCGGGCGTCGGCGTAGTTCGTGGTGGACGTGAACTTGGTGGTCAGCGCCCGGTACCAGATCTGCAGCGCCTTGTCCCGGCCGATGCCGGTGACCGGAAGCCCGTCCGAGGTGGGCGAGTTGTAGCTGACGCCGTTGATCGTCTTGGCGCCGCTGCCCTCGCTCAGCAGGTAGAAGAAGTGGTTGGCGATGCCCGACGAGTAGTGCACGTCGAGGCCGCCCACGCCCGAGTACCAGGAGTCGGCGGAGCTGCCGTCCTTGCTGGGCTGGTCCATGTAGCGCAGCGGGGTGCCGTCGCCGTTGATGTTGATCTTCTCGCCGATGAGGTAGTCACCGGGGTCGGAGGCGTTGTTGGCGTAGAACTCCACGCCGGTGCCCATGATGTCGCTGGTGGCCTCGTTCAGGCCGCCGGACTCGTCGCTGTAGTCGAGGCCCGCGGTGTTGGAGGTGACGCCGTGGCTCATCTCGTGGCCGGCCACGTCGAGCGAGGTCAGCGGGTCGGCGTTGTTCGAGCCGTCGCCGTAGGTCATGCAGAAGCAGCTGTCGTCCCAGAAGGCGTTCACGTACGCGTTGCCGTAGTGGACGCGGGAGTAGGCGCCGACGCCGTCGTTCTTGATGCCGCTGCGGCCGAAGGTGTTCTTGTAGAAGTCCCAGGTCTCCTGCGCGCCGTAGGCTGCGTCGGCGCCCGCGGTGGCGGCGTTGGACGTCGTGCCGTTGCCCCAGGTGTCGTTGGACTGCGAGAACAGCGTGCCGGTGCCCGAACTGCCGTGGTTCAGGTTGTACGTCTTGTGACCGCCGCGCGTGCCGTCGGTCAGCGTGTACGTCGAGCCCGACTGGGTCGTGGACAGCGTGACCTGCCCGCTGTACTGGGTGTTGCCGATGCCGGTCTCGATGCCCTGGTACTCGTACAGCTTCTTTCCGGTGGCGGCGTCGGTGATGACGTGCAGCTGGTTCGGGGTGCCGTCGTCCTGGAGGCCGCCGACGATCGTCTCGTAGGCGAGGACGGGCCTGCCGGTCGCCGCCCAGATCACCTTGCGGACGCCGGTCGCGGCCGACCTGGTGCCGCCGCGGGCCTTCGCCCGCTGCACGGCCTGTTTCTCGGCCGCGGCCTGCGAGACCTTCGGGGTGAGGCCGGCGACCTTCATGGTGGCGTTCGTGGCCCGGATGACGTCCATGGTCTTGCGGGACCCGTTCGTGTCCACGACCAGGTCGCCGCCGAGCACGGGCAGGCCGGCGTACGTCCGCTCGTAGCGGGTGTGCAGGGTGCCGTCGGTGTCCTTCACGACGTCCTTGACGACCAGCTTCTCCTGGCTGCCGAGGCCGATCGAGCGCGCCGTCGCGGCCTTCGTGGCATCGGCGTCGCGCAGCAGCTCGGCGCGCTGCGAGGGCGTGAGCCTGAGCGCCAGGTGCGCCGGGTTCGCCTTGCCGGGCTGCGCCTTGGCCGCCGGTGCCGCGCTGGCCGCGCCCGTCTGCACGGCGGCGGCGATCAGCGCGGCGACACCGGCCAGGGCGAGGGTGGCGGTACGGCGGTGGGTGGTGCGGGGCCGGGGGGTGTGGTGCTGGGAGGTGTGGTGCTGCGGGGTGTGGGAGGTGCGTCCGCGAGAGGAATTGCGTCTCAACACTGACTCCTTCTGCGTGGCCGTGGGTCGCGCGGCCAGGGGAGACCGGACGGTGGGTTGGGGCGTCCGGGCAGAACAGGACGTGCGCGGAACAGGAAGTGCGCAGAACAGGAAGTGCTCGGAACCATGTGCGGGCCGGCTCGTGCACGTGCGCGTGCGTCGTGGGGTTGCTGTGAGTCGGCCAGGGAAGAGTGGCAGGGGAGTGGTGTGCCTGTCAGGACCGCGTCACAAACTTGGCCGGAAAGCGGTCCGTTGACCGGATGTTCATGTTCGATATGCGGACCGTTGGGTGGGGATGCGCACCGAGTAGGGTGGCCGCGCGGACGGGGGAGGGGCGGAAAGCATGCGTCGCGGGCGTGGGGTGCTGGGGTACGGCGGTGGCGGCGGGTCTAGGGCGCGGCCCCCACACCCCAGCCACCAGCGCCCTCACCCCGGTGACCCGGCGTCCCCATGCCACGCGCCCTCACCCCCGCGACCCGGCATCCCCATGCCACGTCCGCCACAGTGCCGCGTACGCCCCGTCGGCTGTCACCAGCTCCTCGTGTGTGCCCAGTTCCGTGAGGCGGCCGTTCTCCATGACCGCCACGCGGTCGGCGTCGTGGGCCGTGTGGAGGCGGTGGGCGATGGCGATGACCGTGCGGCCCTCCAGGACGGCGGCCAGGGCGCGTTCGGTGTGGCGGGCCGTGGTGGGGTCCAGCAGGGCCGTCGCCTCGTCGAGGATGAGGGTGTGCGGGTCCGCCAACACCACGCGGGCCAGGGCGAGTTGCTGGGCCTGTGAGCCGTCGGTGGCCGTACCGTCCGTACCCAGGCGGGTGTCCAGGCCGGCCGGCAGGTCGCGGACCCACTCGTCGGCGCCCACCGCCGCCAGCGCCGCCCACACCTCGTCGTCGTCGGCCTCCGGCTCGGCGATCAGGAGGTTGTCGCGGACCGTGCCGAGGAACACATGGTGCTCCTGGGTGACCAGCACCACCTGGCGGCGCAGCAGCTCCGGCTCCAGTTCGGCGACCGGCACCCCGCCCACCGTCACCGCGCCGGACCCGGGCCGGTCGATGCCCGCGAGCAGCCGGCTCAGCGTCGTCTTGCCGGCGCCGGAGGGCCCCACGACCGCGAGCCGCTCCCCGGGCCGTACCGTCAGGTCCACCCCGCGCAGCACCTCGCCGCCGCGCTCGTAGGCGTACCGCACCTCGCGCACGTCGATCCGGTCGTCCGCCGGCACCGGTGAGTCCGCGCCGGCGTCTCCGCGCGGTGCCTGCGCCAGCCCCTCCACGCGCGCGAACGAGGCGCCGCTGTTCTGGAGTTGCTCCACGTGCATCAGGATCTGGTCCAGCGGTTCGGTGAACTGCCGCAGATACAGCGCCGCGGCCACCACCGCGCCCACCCCGACCGTGCCCCGCTCGTGCAGCCACCCGCCGACCAGCAGCACCCCGGCCACGGGCACGGTGTACGTCACCTCGATCGCCGGGAAGAACACGGTCCGCAGGAACAGCGTGTAGAAGCGGGTACGGCGGGAGGTCTCCAGCGCGTCCCGGCTCGCCGTGATCCGCCGCCGGCGCAGCCGGAACGCCTCGACCGTCCGGGCCCCGGCCGCCGTGGCGGCGACGATCTCCGCGACCTCGGACGTCGCCGCGCCCTCGGCGAGATAGCCGTCCCGGGCCCGCCGCAGATACCAGCGCAGCGCCAGCCAGATCGGGGTCAGCCCGAGCAGCCCGAACGCCCCCAGCAGCGGGTCCAGCGCGAACACCGCGCCCAGCACGAACAGCGCCTGCACGGAGTTGACCAGCAGCTCCGGGCCGACGTCGCGCAGCGTGCTGCCGACGGTCGCGACGTCCGCCGTACCGCGCGCCGTGAGATCACCGGTGCCGGCCCGCTCCACCACGGACGCGGGCAGCGCCAGAACCCGCTCGACGTACTCCTCGCGCACCCGGGCCAGCGTCCGCTCCCCGAACCGGTAGCCCACGTACCGCGCCCAGCGGGCCAGCAGCAGCTGCGCCGGCGCGCACAGCAGGATCCACAGCGCCAGCCGGTCCACCGCCCCGACCCCGTGTCCGGCGCGCACCTCGTCGACGATCCGCCCGACCAGCCACGGCCCGACCAGCCCGGCTCCCGCCGCGAGCGCGTTCAGCAGCAGCGCGGCGGCGAACGCCCGCCTGTCGGCCCGAACCAGCCGCACCGCGGCCCGCCGCACCGTCGCCCGGTCCGCGACCGGCAGCAACCCCTCACCGGCCGCCGTCACCGTACGACCCCCTCGGCGTCCTCCGCCGACTCCGCCGCATCCCCCGTCTCCTCCACATCCCGCGCCACGAGGGCCCGGTAGTCCGGCTCCTCCGCCAGCAGCCGTCGGTGCGGGCCGCTCGCCGCCACCTTGCCGCCCGCCAGGAACACCACCGTGTCCGCGCGGTCCAGCACCAGCGGCGAGGTGGACGTCACCACCGTCGTACGGCCCTCCCGTGCCGCCCGGAGCCGTTCGGCGACCGTCGCCTCCGTGTGCGCGTCCAGGGCCGAGGTCGGTTCCACGGCGAGCAGCACCTCCGGGTCGGCGAGCAACGCCCGCACCAGTCGCATCCGTTGGCGCTGGCCGCCCGACAGGCTGCGGCCCTGACCGGAGACGAACGAGTCGGCCCCCTCGGGCAGCCCGCGTACGACGTCCTCGGCCGCGGCGGCGTGCAGCGCCCGGCGCAGCGCCCCCTCCCCGACCGCGCCCTCGGCGGCCACGACGTCCCGCAGCGGCCCCGCGAACAGATCGGCCTCGTTGTCCGCGACCAGCACGCGCGCGCGTACGTCGGCGAGCGCGATCGCGTCCAGCCGCACCCCGCCCCAGGTGGCGTCGGTCGGACCGAAGCGGCCGAGCCGGTCGACCACGGCCGCGGCCTCGGTGGGCCGGGCGGCGGCCAGCGCGGTGAGCCGGCCGGGCGCGATCCGCACGCCGGACGCGGGGTCGTACAGCTCGGCGGGCCCCTCGGGCGCGGGCCGCGTGCCCGCGTCCGGCTCCGGCTCCAGCCGCAGCAGCCGTACGACCCGGCGCGCGGCCACCACACCACGGTTCAGGTCGTAGGCCATCTGCACGAAGAACGCCACCGGCCCGATCAGCACCGCGACATAGCCGTACACGGACACCAACTGGCCGACGGTGATGGACCCTTGGGCCGCGAGGCGGGCGGCGAGCCAGGTGACGACGGCCAGGAAGAGCGTGGGCAGCCCGACGCCGAGCGCCTGCACCCAGCTGGCCGCCGCGCCCACCCGGTAGCCCTGCGCGCGCAGCGCCTGCGAGTCCGTCCGGAAGCCGTCGGCGAACAGCCCCTTGCCGCCCAGCCCGTTGAGGACGCGCAAGCCCCCGGCGAGGTCCCCGATGCGGGCGGTCAGCACGCCCTGCCGCTCCCGGTACGCGCTCTCCGCGTGCTGCAGGCGCAGCGTCACCGGACCGGTGACCAGCGCCAGCACCGGCAGCCCGAGCAGGACGACGGCGGCGAGCGGCGCCGAGACCGTGAGCAGCAGCCCGGCCACGACCGCGTACACCACGACCGCGCCGACGCCCGGCCCGACCACGGTCAGTGCCTGTGCGACCGTCTGCACGTCACCGACCCCGATGGTCACGACCTCCCCGGCCCCCGCCCGGCGCGGCAGCGCGGCCCCGAGCCGCACCACATGCCCCACGACCACCTTCACCGTGCGGAAGTTGGCGTCCATCCGCACCCGGGTCATCGTGCGGTGCCGCATGATGCTCAGCCAGGCGTTGACCGTACCGACCAGGAACATCGCCGCCGTCCACGCGGCCAGCACCCCCAGCCGCCCCGGCACCAGCCCGTCGTCCACGGCCCGCGCCGTCATGTACGGCTGCGCGGCCATCAGCACCATCCACACACTTCCCAGCACGGCCCCGGCCACCGACCGTCCCGACTGCCGCCGCACCAGCCACCACAGAAACCGCCAGCCACCCCGCACATCAGGCGCACCGGGCTCTTCGTACGCGTCGATCATCCGTCCCCCGCTCGACTCGGCCCCCGCTGGGAAACGTCGAACCTATCGAGGGCGGGAAGGTGGTTCCATCGATTAAGCGAGGGATGGACGCACGGAGCACACCCGGGTCGGGGGCGTACGCCGGGGTACGCGCCGTATCCGTCCTAGAGTGCTCAGATGGTCATTCCTTCCGAAGTGCTGCCGGGCGGCGCCGTGTTGCGCCTCGTCACCCTCGACGACGCGGAGGCGCTGCACGCCGCGTACGTGGCGAACCGGGAGTACCTGGCCCCCTGGGAGCCGATCCGCCCGGACAACTTCTTCACCGTCGAGGGGCAGGCCGAACGCATTGCCGGCCTCTTGCGGGAGTTCGCGGAACGCCGGGTCGTGCCCTGGGTGTTCGAGAGCGAGAGCGACGGCTCGGTCATCGGCATGATCACGCTCACCGGACTGGTTTACGGGGCGTTCCGCAGCGCGTATCTGGGGTACTGGGTGGCCGCCGACCGGCAGAACCGGGGGCTGGCCGGCGCGGCGGTGGCGAGCGTGTGCCGCGCGGCCCGCGACATCGTCGGCCTGCACCGCATCGAGGCCACCACGCTCCTCGACAACACCGCGTCGCAACGGGTGCTGGAGAAGAACGGTTTCGAGCCGATCGGCACGGCCCCGCGCTATCTCCACATCAACGGGCAATGGCGGGACCACCGTCTGTTCCAGCGGATTCTGCACGACGGTCCGCCGAGTTAGGCCAGGCTGTCCCGCCACGCCTTGTGCAGATCCGCGAAGCGGCCCGTGCCGGAGATGAGGTCGGCCGGGGTGCCGTCCTCGACGATGCGGCCGTGTTCCATGACCAGGACCCGGTCCGCGATCTCGACCGTCGACAGGCGGTGGGCGATCACCACCGCCGTACGGCCCCGCAGCACCGTCGACATCGCCCGCTGCACGGCCCGCTCGCCCGGGATGTCCAGCGAGCTGGTCGCCTCGTCCAGGATCAGCACCGCCGGGTCGGCGAGCAACGCCCGTGCGAAGGCGACCAGTTGGCGCTGGCCCGCCGAGATGCGGCCGCCGCGCTTGCGGACGTCGGTGTCGTAGCCGTCGGGCAGCGCGCTGATGAACTCGTGCGCGCCGATCGCCTTCGCCGCCTGCTCGATCTCCTCGCGGGTGGCGTCGGGCCGGCCGATGGCGATGTTGTCCGCGACCGTCCCCGAGAACAGGAACGCCTCCTGGGTCACCATGACCACCCCGCGCCGCAGTTCCGGCATCGGCAGCTCGCGCAGGTCCACCCCGTCCAGCAGGACGCGCCCGCCGGAGGGGTCGTAGAAGCGGGCGAGGAGCTTGGCGAGCGTGGACTTGCCCGCGCCCGTGGAGCCGACGACCGCGACCGTCTGCCCGGCCGGGAGGGTCAGATCGAAGCGGGGCAGCACCTCGCCGCCGGTACGGTAGCCGAACCGGACCGAGTCGAAGACGACCTCACGGCCCGGCAACTCGCCCTCCAGCGGCGGGAGTTCATGCGACGTCGGCGGCTCGGGCACGGTCGGGGTCTGCGCGAGCAGCCCGGCGATCTTCTCCAGGGAGGCGGCGGCCGACTGGTAGGCGTTCAGGAACATGCCGAGCCGGTCGATCGGGTCGTACAGCCGGCGCAGGTACAGCACCGCCGCCGCCAGCACGCCCAGCTCCAGCGAGCCGGACGCCACCCGGTAGGCGCCCCACAGCACGATCCCCGCCACCGCCGTGTTGGCCACCAGCCGGGAGCCGACCACATAGCGGGCCATCTCCAGCAGCGCGTCCCCGTTCGTCCGCTCGTGCCGCCGGTTGAGGACCCTGAACTCGGCGTCGTTCACAGCCTCCCGGCGGAACGCGCGCACCGGACGGATGCCGTTCATCGTCTCCACGAACTTCACGATCACCGCCGCGATCGCCGTGGACCGCGCCCGGTACACCCGCCCCGCCCGCCGTTGGTACATGCGCACCAACAGGTACAGCGGCACGAGGGACGCCACCGCGACCGCGCCCAGGCCGAGGTCCAGCCACAGCAGCAGCGCGGAGATGTAGACGAAGGACAGCACGACGGTCACCAGCTCCTGGAGCCCGTCGTTCAGGAGCTCGCGCAGCGACTCGACGTCCGTGGTGGAGCGGGAGATCAGCCGGCCCGAGGTGTAGCGCTCGTGGAAGTCGATGCTCAGCGCCTGGGCGTGCCGGAAGATCCGGCCGCGCAGATCCAGCAGCACGTCCTGGCTGACCCGGGCGGAGGTCTCGATGAACGCGGCCTGCAGCCCGCCGGAGAGCAGCGCGCACAGCAGATAGCCGACGGCCACCGCGATCAGCGGGCCGTGGCGGTGGTCGCGGAACGCGGGTACGGCGGTGTCGATGGCGTACGCCACCAGCAGCGGGCCCGCCTGGACGGCCGCCAGCTGGAGGAGAAGGAGGACGGTGGTGAGTACGGCCCGGCCCTTCAGGGGCGCGAGCAGCGAGCGCAGGAGAGCGGCGGTGGCGCCGGGCGCGGTGGGCAGGACGTCCCGGTCGAAGGCGTCGTCCCCCTCTTCCCGGTGGCCCGGGAGTTCGTCGTCCTCGGCGGTGGGGCCGGCGGCGGTCGTGGTGGTCAACGGGAGTCCTCCGTATCCCCGGCGTACGCGGATTCTCCGGACATCAGATGGGCGTACTCGGCGTTGCTGCGCAGCAGTTCGTGGTGGGTGCCGACGGCGGCGATCCGGCCGCCCGAGAGCAGGGCGACCCGGTCGGCGAGCAGCACCGTGGAGGGGCGGTGGGCCACGATCAGGGCGGTGGTGTCGGCGAGGACCTGGCGCAGTGCCGCCTCCACGGCCGCCTCCGTGTGCACGTCCAGGGCGGACAGCGGGTCGTCCAGCACGAGGAACTCCGGTCTGCCGACCACCGCCCGCGCCAGGGCGAGGCGCTGCCGCTGGCCGCCGGACAGGCTGAGGCCCTGCTCGCCGACGCGGGTGTCGGTGCCCTGGGGGAGGGCCTGCGCGAAACCGGCCTGCGCGACGGCCAGCGCCCGCTCCAACTCCGGCTTCCCCGCGTCGGATCGGGTGCCCATGAGGACGTTCTCGCCGACGCTCGCCGAGAAGAGGGTCGGCTCCTCGAAGGCGACGGCGACCCTGGCGCGCAGCTCCTCGCGGGGCAGCTCGGTGATGTCCACGCCGTCCAGCGTGATCCGTCCGGAGGTGACCTCGTGCAGCCGTGGCACGAGCGCGGTGAGCGTCGTCTTCCCGCTGCCGGTGGCGCCGACCAGGGCCATGGACTCGCCGGGGCGCAGGTGGAGGTCGATACCGGTGAGGAGGGGAGGGGAGCCGGGGGGTGCGTCGGGGTAGCGGAACGAGACGTTCTCGAAGCGGAGTCCGGCGGCAGCCCGTGAGCGCGGGCGAGCGTCCCCGGCCACCGCGGTGGAGTCGTCCTCCGGCACCTCGTCCATCACCTCGAAGTACCGCTCCGTGGCCGTGGCCGCCTCCTGACTCATCGCCAGCAGGAAGCCGATGGAGTCCACGGGCCAGCGCAGCGCAAGGGCCGTACTCAGAAAGGCCACCAGCGTCCCCGCCGACAGCTCCCCGTCGGCCACCCGCACGGCTCCCAGCACCAACGCCACCCCGATCGCCAGCTCGGGCAGCGTGACGATGACGCCCCAGATGACGGCCAGCATCCGGGCCTTGCGCAGCTCCGTGCCGCGCAGGGTGACCGCGAGCTCGCGGAACGCCCGCGCCTGGCTGCGGTGGCGGCCGAAGCCCTTGATGACGCGGATGCCGAGCACGCTCTCCTCGACCACCGTCGTCAGATCGCCGACCTGGTCCTGCGCCCGCCGGGCCACCGTCGCGTACCGCCGTTCGAAGACCGCGCAGGTCCACATCACGGGGAGCGTGGGAGCGAGGATGACCAGCCCCAGCACCCAGTCCTGAACCAGCATGATCACTACGCCGACCAGGATGGTCACGCTGTTGACCAGCAGGAACGTCAGCGGGAAGGCGAGGAACTGGCGCAGCAGCATCAGGTCCGTGGTGCCCCGGGACAGCAGCTGGCCCGAGGCCCAGCGGTCGTGGAAGGCCACCGGGAGCCGCTGCAGATGCCCGTACAGCCCCGCCCGCATCTCCGCCTCCACATGGGACAGCGGGCGGGCCACCAGCCACCGGCGCAGCCCGAACAGCAGCGCCTCGGCGATGCCCAGCAGGAGCAGGTACAGCGCGCCGAGCCACACCCCGCCCGGGTCCCGGTCGGCGACCGGCCCGTCCACCATCCACTTCAGGACGAGCGGGATCACCAGCCCCGTGCAGGAGGCGACTATGGCGACGGAGGCCGCCGTGAACAGGCGGGCGCGCACGGGGCGTACATACGGCCACAGCCGCAGGAGCGTGCGTACGGCGGAACGGTCCTCGGTGGTTGCACGTGTCGTGGGCATCATCGCGAGCGTACGGACCGGCACTGACAACGCCCACCGAGTTTCGGCCGGACCCGGCTCCGCCGCTGGTCCTAGGACCCGAGGTCGTAGGGCGGTATCAACCGATCGGCTGATGCGGCTTCGAGCGGGCCGGCCGATGTGGCGGACCCCGTCCGACCGGGATTCTCGAAGCATGCCATCCGTCATCGAAGTCACCGATCTGCGCAAGTCGTACGGCGGCCGGGCCGTGGTCGACGGTGTCTCCTTCGCCGTCGAGGAGGGCGAGATCTTCGGGATCCTCGGCCCGAACGGCGCCGGCAAGACCACCACCGTCGAGTGTGTCGAGGGGCTGCGGGTCCCCGACGGCGGCCGGGTCCGGGTCACCGGGTACGACCCCGTCGCCGACCACGAGAAGGTCGCCCGGGTGCTCGGCGCCCAGCTCCAGCAGAGCGAACTCCAAGCCAAGTTCACCGTCCGGGAGGCACTGGAGCTCTACGCGGCCTTCTACCCACGTTCCGCCGACTGGCGGCCCCTCGCCGAACGGCTCGGCCTGACCGACAAGCTCGGCACCCGGTTCGGCAAGCTGTCCGGCGGGCAGCAGCAGCGGCTGTTCATCGCGCTGGCGCTCGTCGGCGATCCCCGGGTCGTGGTGCTGGACGAGCTGACCACCGGCCTGGATCCGCGCGCCCGGCGCGACACCTGGCAGCTCATCGAGGACGTCCGCGCGAGCGGGGTCACCGTGCTGCTCGTCACCCACTTCATGGAGGAGGCGCAGCGGCTGTGCGACCGGATCGCCGTCATCGACAAAGGGCGGATCGCCGCGCTGGACACCCCCGCCGGGCTCATCCGCCGTTCGGCGGGCGCCACCGTCATCAGCTTCACGCCGTCCGCGCCGCTGGACGAGCGTGACCTGGCCGCGCTGCCCGCGCTCGCCTCGGTCGCGTACAAGGACGGCCGGATCACCCTGTCCGGCACCGACGAGACCGTCGACGCCGTCATCACCCTGCTCGCCCGCCACCACATCACCGCCCGCCAGCTGCGCGTCGTCGACGCCACGTTGGACGACGCGTTCCTCGACCTGACCGACGACAACAACCGCACCCCGGAGGAAGCCGCGTGAACACCGCCGTCCTGCGCACCGAGTTCCGGCTGTTCCGCCGCGAACCGGGTGCCGTCTTCTGGATCTTCCTGTTCCCGACGCTGCTGCTGGCGATCCTCGGCTCCATCCCGTCGTTCCGGCACGCCGACACGGCGCTGGGCGGGCTGCGGCCGGTCGACGCCTACGTGCCCATCGCCGTGCTGATCGCCCTGATCATGTCCGGGGCGCAGGCGCTGCCGCAGGTCCTGACCGGCTACCGGGAACGGGGCATCCTGCGCCGCATGGCCGTCACCCCGGTACGGCCCTCGGCCCTGCTGTCGGCACAGATGACCGTGCAGGGCGCGGTCGCGCTGGCCTCGGCCCTGCTCGTGCTCACGGTCGGCCGCCTCGCCTTCGGCGTGACGCTGCCCCGGCAGCCGGCCGGCTATCTGCTGGCCCTGCTGCTCGCGGCGGCGGCCGCGCTCGCCCTCGGCTCCGTCGTCTCGGCGCTGTCCCGGACCACGAAGATCGCGGGCGCGATCGGCACGGCGGTGTTCTTCCCGATGATGTTCTGCGCGGGCGTGTGGATCCCGGTGCGGTCCATGCCGCACGCGCTGGCCCAGGTGGTCGAGCTGACCCCGTTCGGCGCGGCCGCCCGTGCCCTGGACCAGGCCGCCGCCGGGAACTGGCCCGGCTGGGGGCACCTGGGCGTGCTCGCGGCGTGGACGGTCCTGCTCACCGCCGGTGCCGGCCGCTGGTTCCGCTGGGAGT
Organism: Streptomyces camelliae; assembly: GCF_027625935.1. Lineage (NCBI taxonomy): Bacteria > Bacillati > Actinomycetota > Actinomycetes > Kitasatosporales > Streptomycetaceae > Streptomyces > Streptomyces camelliae. Next base: position 2,984,913 of record NZ_CP115300.1, on the reverse strand, counting down.
GAGCTGCCGTGCCGGACACTGGGGGCATGACGAACGCCGTGCAGCAGGAGCCTCGGGCCTCCTTCGACGCGTGGGGGCCCTGGGCGCTGCTGGCCGTCGGTGTCGTCGCGGCGGCCATCTCCGCCCCTCTGACCGGCATGGACGGGCCCGGGAAGATCGTCTCCGCCGCTCTCGTGCCCGCGGGTGTCGTGCTGCAGCTGTACTGGGGAAGGGTGAAGCGGAAGCAGCCGGGCCCGAGCCGGACCGGTGTCTGCCTCTTCTTGCTGCGCTGGGCCATCGCCTTCGTGCTGACCTGGGCCAACCCGTTCTTCGCCTTCTACGCCGTGACCGGCTACTACACCGCGGCCCGGGAACTGCCGCGCCGACTGGTGATGCCCGGTCTCCTCCTGACCGCGGTCACCATGGCCGGCAGCGAGATCGGCGGCTGGCCGCCGCACGGGCTGATCCTCTGGATCGGCTTCTTCCTCGTCCTGGCCGTCAACATGGGCATGGTCACCGTGTTCACCCGGTACGCCCTGCAGGAGCAGACCCGCGCCGTCGTCCAGGCCGACACCATCGCCGAACTGGAGCGCACCAACACGGCGTTGCAGCAGGCCTTGGACGAGAACGCGGCCCTGCACGCCCAACTCCTCGTCCAGGCCAGGGAGGCGGGCGTCGCCGACGAGCGGCGCCGGCTCGCCGCCGAGATCCACGACACCATCGCCCAGGGCCTGACCGGGATCATCGCCCAGCTCCAGGTCGTGGCCAACGCCCCCGATCTCACCACCGCCCGCACCCACCTGGAGCGCGCCTCGGCCCTGGCCCGGCACAGCCTCGGCGAGGCCCGCCGCTCGGTGCACAACCTGGCGCCGGTGGCCCTCGCGGCCGACGGGCTGCCCGAGGCGCTGAAGAAGACGGTCGGGGAATGGGGTGAACGGGTGGGTGTACGGGCCGAGTTCACCGTCACGGGCACTGCCGAGCAGCTGCACGACGAGGTCTCGGCGACGCTGCTGCGCATCGCCCAGGAGGCCCTGTCCAACGCCTCCCGGCACGCCCGCGCCTCCCGCGTCGGGGTGACCCTGTCCTTCATGGGCGACGAGGTCACGCTGGACATCCGCGACGACGGCACGGGCTTCGACCCGGCCGCCGTACCGCCCCGTACCCGTACCGGAGGCTTCGGCCTGGACGGGATGCGGGCCCGCGCCGAGCGCATCGCGGGCTCGCTGACGATCGAGTCGGAACCGGGGCACGGCACGGCGCTGTCGGCTCGCGTACCGTTGGTGCGCGATGACCGCTGAGACTGTGATTTCCCTGCTGATCGTCGACGACCACCCAGTCGTCCGCGACGGCCTGCGCGGCATGTTCGAGTCCGCGCCCGGCTTCCGGGTGCTCGGGGAGGCCGCGAGCGGCGTCGAGGCGGTGGCCCGCGCCGCCGCCCTGGACCCGGACGTGATCCTGATGGACCTGCGGATGCCCGGCGGCTCGGGCGTCGACGCGATCCGCGAACTCACCGGCCGGGGCGCCCGCGCCAAGGTGCTGGTCCTGACCACCTACGACACCGACTCCGACACCCTCCCCGCGATCGAGGCGGGCGCGACCGGCTACCTCCTCAAGGACGCCCCGCGCGACGAGCTGTTCACCGCCGTCCGCGCCGCCGCCGAGGGCCGTACGGTCCTCTCCCCGGCGGTCGCCTCCCGGCTGGTCCACGCGGTCCGTACCCCCCGCACTCCGGCGGGCGAACCCCTCTCGGCCCGCGAACGCGAGGTCCTGGCCCTGGTCGCCAGGGGCACGTCCAACCGCGAGATCGCCCGTGAACTCTTCATCAGCGAGGCCACGGTCAAGACCCACCTCACCCACCTCTACGCCAAACTGGGCGTCAACGACCGCGCGGCGGCGGTGGCGGTGGGGTACGACCGGGGCATCCTGGGCTGAGCGAAGCCGGCCGGATCACCGTCACTCAGACCACCTTCAGCAGCAGCACACACCGCCCCGGCACCGTGATCTCGGACCCCGCCGGATGCACCGTGCCCGGCGGCTCGGCCTGGTCCTCGCGCGCGGTGTCCACGAGCACCTCGTACCGCTCCGCCCACGGCGTCCCCGGCAGCACGAAGGCCGTCGGGGCGTCGCCCGCGTGCAGCACCGCGAGGAAGCTGTCGTCCACGACCGGCACCCCCCGCTCGTCCCGGCCCGGGATGTCCCGGCCGGAGAGGTACATGCCGAGCGTGGCCGCGGGGGCGTACCAGTCGGCCTCGGTCATCTCCGTGCCGCGCGGGGTGAACCAGGCCAGGTCGCGCAGCCCGTCCGCCGAGTGCGCGCGGCCCGAGAAGAACGCGCGCCGGTGCAGCACGGGGTGACGGTGGCGCAGGGCGATCAGCCGGGAGGTCAGGTCGGCCAGCGCCCGCCAGCCCGGTTCCTCCAGCAGCGACCAGTCCAGCCAGCCGATCTCGTTGTCCTGGCAGTAGGCGTTGTTGTTGCCGCCCTGGGTGCGGCCGAGCTCGTCTCCGGCCACCAGCATGGGCACGCCGGTGGAGAGCAGCAGGGTCGTCAGCAGGTTCCGCAACTGCCTGCGCCGCAGGGCCCGTACTCCCTCGTCCTGCGTCTCGCCCTCCGCCCCGCAGTTCCAGGAGCGGTTGTCGTCGGTGCCGTCGCGGTTGTCCTCGCCGTTGGCCTCGTTGTGCTTGCGCTCGTACGACACCAGGTCGCGCAGGGTGAACCCGTCGTGCGCGGTGACGAAGTTGACCGAGGCGTACGGGCGCCGGCCGCCCCAGGCATACAGGTCGCTGGAGCCGGACAGCCGGTAGCCCATCTCCCGTACGTCGGGCAGGGCGTGCCGCCAGAAGTCGCGGACCGCGTTGCGGTAACGGTCGTTCCACTCCGTCCACAGGGGCGGGAAGGCGCCCACCTGATAGCCGCCCGAGCCGATGTCCCACGGTTCGGCGATCAGCTTGACGCGCCTGAGGACCGGGTCCTGGGCGATGACCGCCAGAAAGGGGGACAGCATGTCGACGTCGTGCATCGAGCGGGCCAGGGCCGCCGCGAGGTCGAAGCGGAAGCCGTCGACGCCCATCTCGGTCACCCAGTAGCGCAGCGAGTCCGTGATGAGCCGAAGCACCTGGGGCTGGACGACGTGCAGGGTGTTGCCGCAGCCGGTGTAGTCGGCGTACCGGCGGGCGTCGTCCTGGAGGCGGTAGTAGCCGCGGTTGTCGATGCCCTTCAGGGAGAGGGTCGGCCCCAGCTCACCCGCTTCCGCCGTGTGGTTGTAGACCACGTCGAGAATCACCTCGATGCCGGCCGCGTGCAGCGCGCGCACCATCCGCTTGAACTCGCCGACCTGCTGCCCCGTCGTACCGGAGGCCGCGTAGCCGGCGTGCGGGGCGAAGTAGCCGATGGAGTTGTAGCCCCAGTAGTTCCTGAGGCCTCTGCGCAACAGGTGGTCCTCGTGCGCGAACTGGTGGACGGGGAGCAGCTCCACGGCCGTCACGCCCAGCTTCACCAGGTGCTCGACGGCCGCCGGGTGCGCCAATCCGGCGTAGGTGCCGCGCAGTTCCTCCGGGATCCCCGGGTGCAGCTTGGTGAAACCGCGCACGTGCAGCTCGTACAGGACGGAGTCGGCCCACGGGGTCTTCGGCCGCCGGTCGTCCTCCCAGTCGTCGTCATCGTCGACGACGACGCCCTTCGGCACGTACGGCGCCGAGTCGCGGTCGTCGCGCACGGTGTCGGCGACGTGCTGCTGAGGCCAGTCCCGGACATGCCCGTACACCTCCGGCGGCAGGCCGAACTCCCCGTCCACCGCCCGCGCGTACGGGTCCAGCAGCAGCTTGGCCGGGTTCCAGCGGGCGCCGGTCCACGGGTCCCAGCGGCCGTCCACCCGGTATCCGTAGCGCTGGCCCGGCATCACCCCCGGCACGAAGCCGTGCCAGATCTCGTGCGTCAGCTCGGTCAGCCGGACCTGGGTCTCCCGGCCGTGCTCGTCGAACAGGCACACCCGGACCGCCTCCGCCCCGCCCGCCCACAGCGCGAAGTTGGTGCCCGCGACGCCGTCCGGGCCGACCCGGAACCGGGCCCCCAGCGGTGTCGGCGCGCCCGGCCAGACCATCGGGGCCGGTGGCACGGCGTGCCGGACGCCGCCGTTCACCACGGCGGCCGGCTGCCCGGTCCCGGCAGTCGGCTCCCCGGCCGGTGCCCGCTGCTCCGCTGCGCTCGTCACCTCTCGGCCCCTCTTTCAACCCAGGGGCGGCGCAGTCCGCCGTACCGGAGCAGCCCTTCGGGCCTCCGCTACGGCTGCGCCCCTACGGCTCCCACACGGGCGCGGCGGCTCCCCAGCGTGTCGTCCTTCCCTCTCTTCTGCCCAGTGCGTGCGTCGCACTCACGTTTCCCCCGGGCGGGCCGGTTCGTCGAGTCCCGCGTGCGGCACGTACACGGACGCGCACGGCGCGCGGGGGCCGCGCCGACAACGGCCTCGGCGGCTGGAACGTGACCTGGCAGGAGTGGGAAGCGGGCGGCGCGGTGAAGTAACAGGGGGAGGAACGTCCGGTCCAGGTGGAATTTGCGACGGAACGGTGACATTCACCTGACACTCCGCTCAAAACCAGGCGGTTAATATGCGCGCACAAGTGTGGTGGGGAGCGGGCCTGAGCAGGTCCGGCGCGAGGGGAGACGACTTGAACGCGCGGCCAATATCGGGGGCGTCGGCGGTGGGGCGGCGGGGCCGTAAGGGCAAGGGGTGGGCGCTGATATCCGGTGCCCTGGTGCTGACGCTCGCCGCGTGCGGCGGCGGGGGTGGCGGCAAGGACGCGGGCGCTTCCGGTGACGGCAAGGCCTCCAGCACCCAGCAGGGCAAGCAGCAGTCCACGGCGGCCGTCACCATCGCGCCCAAGTCCGGCGCCACCGGCGTGGACACGAGCGGCGCACTGAAGGTCGACGTCGCCCAGGGCAAGCTGACCGAGGTCACCGTCAAGGACGCCAAGGGCACACAGGTCGACGGCACCCTCACCGGCGGGGGCACGTCCTGGACGCCGTCGGTCCATCTGGCGGCCGCCACCAAGTACACGGTGCACGCGGTCGCGAAGGACTCCGAGGGCCGCGAGGCCGCCGAGGACTCCACCTTCACCACCCTGACCCCGAAGAACACCTTCCTCGGCTACTTCACCCCCGAGGACGGCTCCACCGTCGGCGTCGGCATGCCGTTCTCCGTCAACTTCACCCGGGGCATCACCAACCCGAAGGCCGTCGAGAAGGCCATCAGGATCACGACCCAGCCGGCGGTGGACGTCGAGGGCCACTGGTTCGGCAACGACCGTCTCGACTTCCGCCCCGAGCAGTACTGGAAGGAAGGCACGAAGGTCACCGTCGACCTCAACCTCGACGGCGTCGAGGGCCGCTCCGGCGTCTACGGCGAGCAGCACAAGACGATCAAGTTCACCATCGGCCGCAACCAGGTCTCCATCGTGGACGCCAAGAAGCACACGATGAAGATCACCCAGGACGGCAAGGTCATCAAGACCCTCCCGGTCACCACCGGCAAGCCCGGCTACGACACCTGGAACGGCCAGATGGTCATCAGCGAGAAGCTCACCGTGACCCGGATGAACGGCGAGACGGTCGGCTACGGCGGCGAGTACGACATCAAGGACGTCCCGCACGCCATGCGCCTGACCACCTCCGGCACCTTCATCCACGGCAACTACTGGGGCGGCGACGCCTTCGGCAACTACAACGCCAGCCACGGCTGCGTCGGCCTCGAAGACGTGCGCGGCGGCTACGACGGCTCCGTGCCGGCGGCCTGGTTCTTCAACCACTCGATCATCGGCGACGTGGTCGTGGTCCAGCACTCGAACGACCGCACGGTGGACCCGGCCAACGGGCTCAACGGGTGGAACATGTCGTGGGCCGACTGGACGAAGTGACCTTTCTCCGGCCGACGGGCCCGGTGCTGTGACCTACGGCACCGGGCCCGTTCCCGTTAACCCCCGCTAACCTGCGGGCATGACCGTGAATCTCGAAGTCGCCGAAGGCGTCGGCACCCTGCGCCTCGACCGTCCGCCGATGAACGCGCTGGACGTCGCCACCCAGGACCGGCTCAAGGAGCTCGCCGAGGAGGTCACGCGCCGCGACGACGTACGCGCCGTGGTGATCTACGGCGGTGAGCGGGTGTTCGCGGCGGGCGCGGACATCAAGGAGATGCAGAACATGGATCACACCGCGATGATCCTGCGCTCCCGCGGCCTCCAGGACGCCTTCACGGCCGTGGCCCGCATCCCCAAGCCCGTCGTCGCGGCCGTCACCGGCTACGCCCTCGGAGGCGGCTGCGAACTGGCCCTGTGCGCCGACTTCCGCATCGCCGCCGACAACGCCAAGCTCGGCCAGCCCGAGATCCTGCTCGGCCTGATCCCGGGCGCCGGCGGCACCCAGCGGCTGCCCCGGCTGATCGGCCCGTCCAAGGCCAAGGACCTCATCTTCACGGGCCGTCAGGTCAGGGCCGACGAGGCCCTCGCGATCGGCCTGGTGGACCGGGTCGTGCCGGCCGCCGAGGTGTACGAGCAGGCGCACGCCTGGGCCGCGAAGCTCGCCCAGGGCCCCGCGATCGCGCTGCGCGCCGCGAAGGAGGCGGTCGACACGGGGCTGGAGACCGACATCGACACCGGACTCGCCGTCGAGCGGAACTGGTTCGCGGGCCTGTTCGCCACCGAGGACCGCGAGATCGGCATGCGCAGCTTCGTGGAGGAGGGGCCGGGCAAGGCAAAGTTCCGCTGAGCGTCAGCGGTGTGAAGTGTGCCGTAACTCCCGCGGGTCCCCTTGCAATTGACGCCTCGTCTCATCCGGGTCCCTCGATGGGGCGGTTTATGGGAGCCTTAGGGCAACCTTAAGCCTGTGCTGTCGAGGGAGCCTGACGATTGCCCGGAACCGAGCCTTCCGCGCAGGTCAACGAGGGTGCGTCGACCTCTGGCATGCCCTCGGCATATGCCAGTCGCTCGGCGCGAAGCGGGGGCGCGAGGGGGGCGTATTCCTCCGGAACGGCCCCCAAGACGGCTCCGGGCCGCCATCATGGGGGCATGGCGGGGCTGGAGGGCATCGAACAGCCACGGGGACACAGTCGTGCGGCCGCGGCACGCTGGTCGCCCGGGGTGGAGGACGAACAGGCGCTCAAAGCGCTCGAACTGTTCGGCAACCCGACGGAGGCGGAGGTCCCGCTGCCGTCCCGGCCGGAATCCGCGGCCACCGCCCGCAGGCTCGCCCAGGTCGTCGTCCTGCGCACCTGGCGGCTGACCCCCAAGCTCACCGAGGACACCGTCTTACTCGTGTCGGAACTGGTCGGCAACGCCGTACGGCACACCGGCGCCCGCGTCTTCGGCCTGAGGATGCGCCGCCGCCCCGGCTGGATCCGGGTGGAGGTCCGCGATCCCTCGCGCGGGCTGCCCTGCCTGATGCCGGTGCAGGAACTGGACGTCAGCGGGCGCGGGCTGTTCCTCGTGGACAAGCTGTCGGACCGGTGGGGCGTGGACCTGCTGCCGCGCGGCAAGACCACATGGTTCGAGATGAGGGTTGCCGACCGGTAGCGAGCAGCCTGCGTGGCCGCAACCGCGACCCGAAGTCTTCCCTCAAACGGGCCAATCGGCGGTTTTCTTACCTGCCCGGCCTTAAATGGTGCGGGTGACCACGACCAACCGACGCGGGGTGCTGCGTGCGGGCGCCGGACTCGTCGCCGGCGGCGCGCTCGCCGCCGGTTGCGGTGCGGGCCAGGCGGGCCCGACCACCACCCCGGACCCCACATCCCCCGCCCCGTCCCCGTCCGCCGTCCACGGCAAGGGCCATCCGCCGGCCGCCGTCCAGGCGGCCCCCGCCCCCCGCGCCTATCCCGGCCTGCCCGCCCAGATCACCCACGGCCCGCGCACCCGCGCCCAGGTCGCCCTCACCTTCCACGGCCAGGGGGATCCGGGCATCGCGCACTCCCTGCTCGGCGCGGCGGAGAAGGCCGGCGCCCATCTCACCGTGCTGGCCGTCGGCACCTGGCTGGACGAACACCCCGACGTCGCCCGGCGGATCCTCGACGGCGGTCACGACCTCGGCAACCACACCCAGCGGCACATCTCCATCAACGGCATGGCCGAGGCCGACGCCCGCAAGGAGATCACCGACTGCGCGGACCGGCTGAAGCGGCTCACCGGATCGATCGGCACCTGGTTCCGCCCCTCCCGGTCGCCCACCGCCTCCCCGCTGGTCGCCCGGCTCGCCCGCGAGGCCGGCTACCCGCACGTGCTGTCGTACGACCTCGACTCGCTCGACTACACCCGGCCGGGCGCCACCGCCATCACCCGCAAGGTTCTCGCCGAGGTGAAGAACGGATCGGTGGTGAGCATGCACTTCGGGTACCCGGACACCGTCGCCGCCCTGCCCGACGTCCTTCACGAACTCGACCGCCGCGGACTGCGCGCGGTCACCACCACGGAGCTGCTGAGCTGATGCGAACCACGAAAGCCGCCCGGCTGCTGGCCGCCGGTGCCGCCCTCACCGCCCTGACGCTGCTGTCCGCGTGCAGCTCCGGATCCTCGAAGGGGGGGAACGCCGAGAACAACGCCGTCGGCAGCAAGGCCCCGGTCCAGCCGCGGGTGAACCAGAACCCGGACCGGGTGGACGTGCTGCCCGGGATGCCCCCGGTCGAGAACCCGGCCGACCTCTACTCCGCCGACCGGCCGAACCAGCTCTCCCCGGTCGTCAAGGACTTCCCGTCCCGGGTGTACGTCCCCAACACCAACTCCAACACGGTCACCGTCATCGACCCCGCGACCTACAAGGTCATCGACACGATCCCGGTCGGCCGCCAGCCGCAGCACGTCGTGCCGTCCTGGGACCTGAAGACCCTCTGGGTCAACAACGACCTCGGCAACAGCCTCACCCCGATCGACCCCAAGACCGGCAAGGCCGGCAAGGCGGTCGCCGTGCACGACCCGTACAACCTGTACTTCACGCCCGACGGCAAGTACGCCGTCGTCATGGCCTCCATGGACCGCCAGCTGGTCTTCCGGGACGCGCACACCATGAAGGTCGTCAAGGCCGTGCCGGTCAGCTGCTACGGCGTCAACCACGCCGACTTCTCCCCGGACGGCCGCTACTTCATCGTCTCCTGCGAGTTCAGCGGCGAGATCCTCAAGGTCGACACCGCGGAGATGAGGGTCGTCGAGCAGGAGAAGCTGCCGTTCCACGGCGCGATGCCGCAGGACGTGAAGATCTCCCCGGACGGCAAGCTGTTCTACATCGCCGACATGATGGCCAACGGTCTGTGGATCCTCGACGGCGACAAGTTCACCAAGCCCCGCTTCCTCTACACCGGCAAGGGCGCCCACGGCCTCTACATCAGCCGCGACTCCCGCGAGATGTACATCTCCAACCGGGGCGAGGGCTCCATCTCCGTCTTCGACTTCACCCGGAACAAGCTCACCAAGAAGTGGCATCTGCCCGGCGGCGGCAGCCCCGACATGGGCGGCGTCTCGGCCGACGGCACGGTGCTGTGGCTGTCCGGCCGCTACAACGCCGAGGTGTACGCCATCGACACCCGCACCGGCAAGGAACTGGCCCGCATCAAGACCGGCAGCGGCCCGCACGGCCTCGCCGTCTACCCCCAGCCCGGCCGCTACTCCCTCGGGCACACGGGCATCTTCCGCTGAGCGACGGCCAGTTGAGGAAGGCCACGTGAACACGAGTCAGTGGGACACGCCGCCTTTCGGGTGATGATCCACGCACCGCGGCCGGTCAGCCGACATCGTGCTGCGCATGATCATCACCCGAATGCGGCGCCGTGTCGTCGCCGCCGTCCTGTCCCTCGGCGCCGTCCTCGCCACCACGGCCGCCACCGCCCCCGCCACCGCCTCCGCGACCTCGCACGCGGCCGCCGCGCCCGCCAGGGCGGCCGCACCGGCCTGTCCCCAGTTCGAGGACAAGCTGAAGGCCGCCGCCGACCGGAACGTGGACCTCGGCCGGATCACCCCGGCCCCCGCCTGGCGCACCACCTGCGGCACCCTCTACCGCAGCGACAGCCGCTCCCCCGACACGATCTTCCCCGTCGGCTTCTTCCCCAAGGACGTGGTCAACGGCCAGTACGACATCGAGAAGTACGTCCTCGTCAACCAGCCCTCCCCGTACGTCTCGACGACCTACGACCACGACCTGTACAAGACCTGGTACAAGTCCGGCTGGAACTACTACATCGACGCCCCCGGCGGCATCGACGTCAACAAGACCATCGGCGACACCCACAAGTGGGCCGACCAGGTCGAGGTCGCCTTCCCCGGCGGCGTCGCCCGGCAGTACATCATCGGCGTCTGCCCGGTCGACAAGGTCAAGAAGATCGAGATCATGGACGACTGCCGGAGCAACCCGTACTACGAGCCCTGGCACTGACAGCCGCGGAGCGGGTCCCCGGGCCCGCTCCTTGAGTCTCCACCCGCTGGAGGGCCCAGACTCCCGGACATGACCGACGACGGCACCGGACTCTTCACGATCGGCGCGCTGGCCCGGGCCACCGGGCTGAGCGTGCGCACCATCCGCTACTGGTCCGACGAGGGCGTACTCACCCCGGTGACCCGCTCCACGGGCGGCTACCGGCTCTACGACGCCGCCTGCGTGGCCCGCCTGGAGCTGATCCGTACCCTGCGCGAGCTCGGGCTCGGCCTGGACGACGTACGCGAGGTGCTGGCCGGGGAGCGTTCGGTCGCCGAGGTCGCGGCCACCCATGTGGCGGCGCTGGACGCGCAGATCAGGGCGCTGAAGGTGACCCGGGCCGTGCTGTCGACGGTCGCGAGGAGAGGCTCGACGGCAGAGGAGATGACCCTGATGAACAAACTGGCCCGGCTGTCCGCGGCGGAGCGGCAGCGGATCATGGAGGAGTTCGTGACCGAGACCCTGCACGGTCTCGACACGGTGGACCCGGACATCCGGCAGCGGATCCGGCAGACCGCCGTCCGCCTCGCGGACGATCCGACGCCCGAGGAGGCCGACGCCTGGGTGGAACTGGCCGAGATGATCCAGGACCCGGACTTCCGGGCGCAGATGCGGCACGCGATGGAGTTCAACGCCGCCGACCGGCATCCGCGCGGACGGTCCATGTGGTTCGCCAAGCGGCTGGTGGACCTGGCCGCCCCGGCGCGGGAGCGGGGCGTCGAGCCCACGGCGCCCGAGGCGGAGGAGGTCCTGGCGGAGCTGTTCGGGGACGCCGACCGGGGCGAGGTGCTGGAACGCATGACGGCGGGGTTCAACGAGCGCATCGCCCGCTACCGCGAACTCCTCGCCATCGTGAACCGCCAGCCCGCCCCACCGCACGCCGAGGACTTCGCCTGGGTGGTCGCCGCACTCCGTGCGCACACGGGCCGTTAATCTGACCAGCGTCAGTGCGCCTGCACGGCACAAGAAACACGAACAAAAGGGGCGGATCGGTGGCGGACATCGAGGCAGCACGCAAGGAGTTCCAGCGGATCGACGCGGACGGTGACGGATTCATCACCGCTGCGGAGTTCAAGCACGCGCTGGCCCAGGAGGGCGACTGGAACGTCACCGAGACGGTCGCCCAGGCGATCATCAACCAGCGTGACCTCAACGGCGACAAGGTCCTGTCGTTCGACGAGTTCTGGGCGTACCTCAACAAGTGACGCCCGTGAGGGGGTGCCCCGCCAGTACGGAATCCCTCCGTCGGCGGGGCACCCCCTTCGCCGTACCGTCACGCGGTCCGCCGATCCGTACGCTCCAGGGGCCTTGCACGGGGCTCACTTGGTTGTCCACAGCCCCTACAGCGACTTGCCGCGCGCAGCACCTCGCTCACCGGGCCGCCGCCCGGTTCACCGCGGACAGCACCGCCCGCACCGAGGCCGCGAGCCCCGAGGCGTCCCGGCCCGCGCCCCACAGGACACGGCCGCCGACCCGGCACTCGGCGTAGGCGACCGCCGCACCGTCCACGTCCGGCTGTTCCATCACGTCCAGTACGCCGACCGGGTACCCGGCGCCGGCGAGCGCGTTGGCGCAGGCCGCGAGCGGCGAGTCGCCGGTGCCTTCGCAGCCGTCCCCCGAGGCGAGCGTGCCCGTGAACCGGTGCACCCCGGACGCCTCCCGCCGTGTGGACCAGGTGTCGAGCCCGACCGGGCCGTCCGCCAGATACGCCGCCTCGAACAGCTCGTAGAGCTCCTTGGGGGTCGCCTCCCGGCCGCTGTCGTCCGTCGCGTCCTGCACGATCCGTGCGAACTCCGGCCGCATGCCCGGCGGCAGGTCCAGCCCCGCGTGCGTGCGCAGCAGATACGCCACCCCGCCCTTGCCCGACTGGGAGTTGACCCGGATCACCGCCTCGTACGTCCGCCCCACGTCGGCCGGATCGATCGGCAGATACGGCACGGCCCACGGCGCCTGCCGCTCGGGCACCCCCGACTCGGCCGCACGCCGGGCGTGTTCCGCGAAGCCCTTGCTGATCGCGTCCTGGTGGGTGCCGGAGAAGGCGGTGTGGACCAGGTCGCCGGCGTACGGGTGGCGCGGGTGCACCGGCAGCCGGTTGCAGTGCTCGACCGTCTCGCGTACGGCGTCGATGTCGCCGAGGTCGACCATGGGGTCCACGCCCTGGGCGAAGAGGTTCAGGGCGAGGGTGACCAGGTCGACGTTGCCGGTGCGCTCGCCGTTGCCGAACAGGCAGCCCTCCACCCTCTGGGCACCGGCCAGGACGGCCAGTTCGGCGCAGGCGACGCCGGTGCCGCGGTCGTTGTGCGGATGGACGGAGAGGATCACCGAGTCCCGGCGGTCCAGGTGGCGGTGCATGTACTCGACCTGATCGGCGTACACGTTCGGGGTGGCGATCTCGACGGTCGCCGGGAGGTTGTGCGTCACCGGGCGGTCCGGGCTCGCGTCCCACAACTCGGTGAGGCCGTCGCACAGTTCGAGGACGAAGTCGGGCTCGGTGAGGTTGAAGGTCTCGGGCGAGAACTGGAAGCGGATGCCGGGCGCGTCCCCGGCCCGCCGCGCCATCCGCTGTGCCGCCTCCCGCACCGTCCGCCCCACCTCGCCCCGATCCCGGCCCAGCACCACGTCCCGCCACACCGGCGAGGTCGCGATGTAGAGGTGGACGACGGCGCGCGGCAGCCCGGCGATCGACTCGAAGGTCCGGTCGATCAGATCCGCGCGGGCCGGGGTGAACACGACGGGCGTGACATCGTCGGGCACGGCCCCGCCGGTCACCAGGTGCCGTACGAAGTCGAAGTCGGTGCGGCTGGCCGACGGATAGCCGACCTCGATCTCCTTGAAGCCCAGGGCCACCAGCAGGTCGAAGAAGCGGCGCTTGCGCGGGGTGTCCATGGGCTCGGCCAGCGCCTGGTTGCCGTCGCGCAGGTCGACGGGGACCCAGAGGGGAGCGCGCTCGATGCGGGCGGAGGGCCAACTCCGTTCGGTGACAGGGACGTTCACCCGCTCCTGGAAGGGGCGGTAGCGGTGGTACGGCATGGGGCTGGGACGCTGCGGGTTCCACAGGGTCTTCATCGGCGTCTTCATCGGCGGTCGCTGCCTTCGGCTCGGTCGGACGGTGACCGGCAGCACGGCGTCCCGCGGCGGGGCGCCGGTCGCGTCAAACCCCGCCGCGGCAGCCGAGGAGAAGCAGACCGCGGAGCGTCATGCCGGGTACGCTAGCGACACCTCAGCTCCTCAGACAAGTGAGAATTCCAAGAAGTCCCCGATTCCTCAGACAAGTTGGTGACGTCCGATGCCGCTCGAAGCCCTCCGCCCCAGTCCGCTGGTCGAACAGGCCACGCAGCGCCTGAGGCAGCAGATCGCCGCAGGTCACTGGCCGGTCGGCGGCAAACTGCCCGGCGAGACCACGCTCGCCAGGGAGCTCGGCGTCGGCCGCTCCACGGTCCGCGAGGCACTGCGCGCACTCGCCGGCGCCGGGCTGGTCCGGCCCCGGCACGGCGCCGGGGTCTTCGTCATCGCCACCGAGCCCGCCGAGGACTGGCCCACCCGGCTGCGCCGGGCCGCCGTCACGGACGTCTACGAGGTCCGCATGGGAGTGGAGGTGCAGGCGGCCCGGCTCGCCGCGCACCGCCGTACTCCTCAGGACGTCGAGGCGCTGCGGGCCGCGCTGGACGGGCGCCGGGCGGCATCCGCCGGCGACGACGCGGAGTTCATCGACGCCGACATCACCCTGCACACGGCCGTCGTCACCGCCGCCCACAACCCGGTCCTGGCCGACCTGTTCACCGAGTTCGCCCCCGTCCTGCGCGAGGGCCTGGTGACCCTGCTGGACCTCACCCGGCTGCGCGAGCGGGATCCCAACACCCGCGACGACAGCCACGCGGCCCTCGTCGAGGCCATCGCGGACGGGGACGCGGAGCGGGCGGCGGAGGTGCTGACGGCGGAACTGGAGGAGACGCTGGAGTTGTTGCGGGGGAGGGCTGACTAGGCCACGCCTCTGCGGTACCGGCCCGGCGCCACCCCGTACTCCCGCTTGAAGGCCTTGGCGAAGGCGAACTCCGAGGTGTAGCCGGTGCGTTCGGCGATCTGGCGCAGGGAGAGGTCGTCGTGGCGCAGCAGCCGGCCCGCCGTCGTCATCCGCCACCAGGTCAGATACGTCAGCGGCGGCTCGCCCACCAGCGTCGCGAACCGGCGCGCGAACGCCGCCCGGGACAGCCCGCCGACGACACCCAGCTCCGCCACCGTCCACGCCCGCGCCGGATCGGCGTGGATCGCGCGCAGCGCCGCCGCGACCGCCGGATCGGCCAGCGCCCCCGCCCAGCCCCGAGCCCGCCCTGCCGCGCGCTCGGCCTCCCACCAGGCCCGCAGGATGTACAGCAGCAGGGTGTCGAGCAGCGAGGTGACGATCGCGTCGGTGCCCGGCCGCTGCTCCTCCAGCTCCATCCCGAGCAGCTCCACCGCCGCCCGCAGCGAGCGGTGACCGCCGACCGTGGCGGGCAGATGCACCACCTCCGGAAGGTCGGCCAGCAGCCGGTGGGAGCGGTCGCGGTCCAGCCGGTAGATCCCGCACAGCGTGACCGTGTCCGGGCAGCCCTGCCGGGGTTCCCCGGGCGGGCTCCCGCTCCAGGTGCCGTCGGGCAGCAGCCGTACCTCGTACGTGGGCACCCCGGGGGAGCTGACCAGGGAGTGCCCCTGCCCGTGCGCGAGGAAGACGACGTCCCCCGGCGCGAGCGCCACCGGCTCCCCGTCCCTCGGGATCAGCCAGGCCGAGCCGCGCAGCACCACATGGAACCCGGCCTCGTCGGTGTCGGCGAACCGCAGTCCCCAGGGCGCGTACTTGTACCGGCGCGAGGAGTGCGGCCGCCCGGTGCGGAGGGCCGCGACGACATCGCTGAGCACGTCCATGGCCTCACTGTAGCCAGTGAGGCCGGACGAGAGAGACGTTCGGACAGGAAACCGAGACAGGAGGACATGGAACGTCTCGCCCGCCGGAACTAGCGTCGACGGCATGACAACTACCGCACGTACAGTGCTCTTCCACGAGATCGGCGGACCCGAGGTCCTCACGGTCGAGGAGACCGAACTGCCCGACCCCGCTCCGGGTGAGGTGCTGGTGAAGGTCGAGGCGCTCGGGCTGAACCGGGCCGAGGCGATGCTGCGCGCCGGGACCTACTTCTACCAGCCCACCCTGCCGGGCTCCCGCAACGGCTACGAGGCCGCCGGCGAGGTGGTGGCGGTCGGCGCGGGCGTGACGGCGTTCGCGCCCGGCGACCCGGTGCTCGCGGCGGCGAACCACCACCTCAGCACCCACGGCGTCTACGCCGACCTCGTCCTCCTCCCCGAGACCTCGCTCGTGCCGCGCCCGGCCGGCGTCGACGCCGTCACCGCGGCCGCCGTCTGGCTCACCTACACGACGGCGTACGGCGCCCTGATCGAGCGGGCCGGGACGGCGGCCGGCGACCATGTCCTGATCACCGGGGCGTCCAGCGGGGTCGGCACCGCGGCGATCCAGGTGGCCCGGCGGGCCGGCGCGATCCCGATCGCGACCACCCGCACCGAGGCCAAGCGGCAGGCACTGCTCGATCTGGGCGCCGAGCATGTGATCGTCAGCGAGGACGAGGACGTGATCAAGGAGACCCGGCGGCTGACCGGCGGCCGGGGCGCCGAGGTCGTCCTGGACGCGATCGGCGGCTCGTACTTCCGGGAACTGGGCGCAGCGGCCGCCGCCGACGCCACCATGGTCAGCTACGGCTGGCTGGCCGACGGCCCCATCGAACTGCCCCGGAACTGGCCCGTCACGGTCCACGGCTATGCCAACTTCATCGTGACCGGCAACGCCGAGGGCCGCCGCCGCGCCGCCCACTACCTCGCGGCGGGCCTCGCCGACGGCACCCTGCGCCCGGTGATCGCCGAGGTGTACGACGGCCTGGACCGCATGGCGGACGCGCACCGCCTGATGGAGTCGAACGCGCACCTGGGCAAGATCGTCGTACGCCCCTGAACGGGTTCACCGGGATTGCCGGGACCCCGGAATAGTGCCGGGGCCGACGGAGTTGTCGTGAACATCAGGAGCATGCACACGCATGGAACACTCCCGAACGACTCCGGAAGGCCTGTCATGAAGATCGGCATCATCGGCGCGGGCAACATCGGCGGCAACCTCACCCGCAGGCTCACCGCTCTCGGCCACGACGTCTCCGTGGCGAACTCCCGCGGCCCCGAGACGCTCAGGGAACTGGCCGAGGAGACCGGCGCGACCGCCGTCCGGGCCGAGGAGGCGGCCAAGGGCGCCGAGGTGGTGGTCGTCACCGTCCCCCTCAAGGTCGTCCCCAGCCTCCCCTCGGGCCTGCTGGACGGCGCGGCCGAGGGCGTGGCGGTGATCGACACCGGCAACTACTACCCGCAGCAGCGCGACGGCCGCATCGCCGCGATCGAGGACGAGGGCCTGACCGAGAGCCGCTGGACCGAGCAGCACCTCGGCCACCCGGTGATCAAGGCCTTCAACGGCACCTACGCCCAGGACATCCTCGACCGCCCCCGCCCGGCGGGCGACCCCGACCGCATCGCCCTCCCGGTGGCCGGCGACGACGGGGCGGCCAAGGCCAAGGTCCGCGCCCTCATCGACGAACTCGGCTTCGACACGGTCGACGCGGGCGGCATCGACGACTCCTGGCGCCAGCAGCCCGACACCCCGGTCTACGGCCTCCGGGCAGGCGTGGAAGCCGTGACCAAGGCCCTCGCCGAGGCCTCCCCGGAACGCCCGGCGACCTTCCGCGGCTGACGGCCGTCAAGGGAGCCGGGGCGGTCAGGGCGTCGCCCACTCCCTCAGCGCGGCCTTGCTGGGGAAGTCGGCGACGTCCTTGTCGTGCGGGTCACTGGTGTACTGGTGGAAGCGCCACTTCGCCTTGATGCGGGGGTGGCCCGCGCTCACGTAGTCGGCGATCCACAGGCCGTCGCCCGCGTAGGAGGTGTCGTCGACGGTGAGCCAGAAGTCGCGGTTGCAGTAGAGGATGACCCGGTGAGTGGGCCGCAGGGCCTTCACCTTCTTGAGGAAGGCGTCCTTCTCCGCGCCGCTCGCGTGGGTGCCGTCGCCCGTGGTCTCCCAGTCGACGGCGAGGATGTCGCCCGGCCTGGAGGGGGCGGCGGTCACGAAGTGTTCGGCCTGGGCGGTGAGGTTGCCGGGCCACAGGAAGTGGTAGAAGCCGACGACCAGGCCGGCGTCGCGGGCGGTCTTCGCCTGGGCGGTGGCGTGGGGATTGACGTACGAGCGGCCCTCCGTCGCCTTGACGAAGGCGAAGGAGAGGCCGCTCGTGTCGTACGAGGACGACTGGAACGCGCTGACATCGATGCCGGAGAGCATGTGGGGGGCTCCTCGAAGTACCGGTGGGGGTAAGGAGTTGGCGTTGCTGGTTGAGTGATGCCCCACGATGACACGCCCGATCCACCCTCGCCCGGGGGAACGTCAGCTCCGGGTGACCACCGAACTGAGTACCGACGCCGACTTCCCCGACCAGTCCGACGTGATGATGCTCGCGTGGTCCCCGGCCAGCAGGGCCAGCCTGGCCGCCACCTCGGCGTCCGTGGGGGTGGTCGAGGAGATCGCCGGGGACACGTTGTAGGCGTCCGTCATGATCAGGATGTAGTGGTTCGTGGAGTAGAACGACGTGTCGTAACCGCTGTTGACGTACGTCGCCGCATCGCCGTCGAAGAACACGAACCAGGGGCGGATCGAGGTGTCGGAGGTCCAGCGGCTCGCCCGCGGGTCGCCGCCCGCCGCGCCCAGCACCGCGGGGAAGGCCTCGGCCCGCGCGATGTTCCCGGCCGCGTACAGGTCGCGCAGGTGGTCGCCGTACTCCTGGTCCGTCCAGTAGTGGTCGAACGGGTTGTTCATCTCCACGGTCCCGGGGATCACCTCGAAGAGGAACTTGCCCTTGAGGGAGTCACGGCTCGGCCAGGCGTTCGCCTTCGCCGCCGCGTCCGGCGTGGAGTACGACGAGCCCAGCAGGTCGGCCGGCTTGTAGACGCTGCTGCCGAGCTTCTGGTCGATGAGGGTGTCGAACTCGTCGGGACCGAGACCGACGTCGTTGTTGAAGCCGACCTTCATCTCTATCTTGAAGACGATCGGCGGGTGGTCGGGGTGCAGCTGGTTCCAGGCCGCGATGTTGTCCAGGCAGCTGCCGAAGTCCTGGTTGCGGTCCTTGCTGTACAGCTCGCCGGGCGTCTTGGCGTCCTCGCAGTTGTTGTCGTTGCCCAGCGGACTGCTGTGACTCACCCGCCAGCGCCGGTTCACGCTGTCCGCGTAGATGTCGATCTCCAGCAGCGAGGCGCCGGAGTCCAGCGCCTGGGCGAAGTACGTGTACTTGGACTTGTCGTACGCGTTGTGCGTGCCGATGGCCGTCGTCTCGGAGAACTTCCCCGTCACCGCGTGGGCGTTCCCCGGCACCACCGCCAGCAGCGCCGCCGCTCCCACGAGCGCCGCCAGCCTTCTCATCACCCGCATGCCCGAACTTCCCTTCGCTGCCGTCGAGTTGGCGGAAGCGTAGGAGAAAGCGGTTACTGTCGGGTAGCCCCTGGAGGAACATCAGCCTCCGGCGGCGCGCGCCCACGAGCCTCAGGTGTCGGGCCCCCGCGTCCACAGGCGCGCCGTCCCGTGGCCGTTCACGGTGGCCACGAGCCGACCGTCCGGGCCGAAGGCGAGGGCGGTGACCGGTCCGTCCCGGCCTGCGTACCAGCCAGGCCGGCGCACGCGGCGCGGGCACGCCGTTCCGGAGCTTCTACACCCCGGAGGAGATGCTGACCCTGGCCCACGAGGCCGGCTTCACACACGTCCGGCACGTCCCGGGCACCTCCCTCGCCGAGCGCTACTTCACGGGCCGCCCGGACGGCCTGCGGCCGTCGACCGGGGAGGACCTGCTGCTGGCCACGACGTGAACCCACCGCCGGTCATCCCGACCGGCATCCCCGCCGGGCGGCGCGGGCGGTCGTCCTCGCCGGTCGTTCCCGCTCGCCGTCCCCGACCGTTGTGCGCGCCGGTCGCCCCCGCCCGTCGTCCCGGCACGTCATCCCGGCCTGTCCTCCCCGGCGCGTCGATACGATGGCGGGAACGGCGAGTTGGGGGGAGTTCCGGAGTGGAACCGTTGATGGGCATGGCGCTCTCGGCTGTCGGCACGGTGGCTTCGGGAGCCCTCTCCGGAGCGGGCGGCGAGGCGGGCAGACGGGTCTCCGAGCGGCTCTACGAGCTGTTGAGCAGGGGCCGTTCCGGGGGCAACTCCGCTACAGGAGAAGGGGATTCGCACCGGCCCACCCTTCCCGTCACCGAGCCTGAGCAGACGGCCGCGGCCCGCCAGCTCCTCGAACTGGCCAGCAGATCACCGGAGTTCGCCCGCGAGGTGACGGAGTGGGTCCGCGAGGCCGCGTGGCTGTCGCCGCGCACCGTACCCGCCGTGGCGCCCGGTGCCTCGCGGCCGCAGATGCTGCCGCCGGCGTCGGCCGTGTTCACCGACCGCGCCGAGGTGCTCGCCTGGCTCACGGCTCTGCTGGACGAGGAGGAGCGCCCGCCGGGTGCGCCCACGCTCGCCGTCCTCACCGGGCCGGGCGGCATCGGCAAGACCGCCGCCGCCGTGCACTGCGCGACCGCGCTGCGGGAGCGGTTTCCCGACGGCGTGCTGTTCGCGGACCTGAAGGGCGCGTCGGCGGGTACGGCGCTCGCCCCCTCCGACATCCTCGCGCGCTTCCTGGAGCGGCTCGGGGTCCCGCCCGCCATGGTGCCGGGCGACGAGGCACGCCAGCGGGACCTGTACCGCGACTGCACCGCCGACCGGAGCCTGATCGTCGTACTGGACGACGCCCATGACGACGCCCAGGTGATCCCACTGCTCCCGGCCTCGCCGGACTGCCTGGTCCTGGTGACGAGCCGGTACCGGCCGGGGTCTCTCGTGGCCGCCCACGGGGCCCGGCCGTATCCGCTGGGGCCGCTGTCGGCCGAGGATGCGGCGACGCTGATCAGGCGGGTCGCCGGAGGTGACCGACCGTCCGCCCCGGACGCCGTGATCCGGGCCGTGGCGGACGGCACGGGCGGGATCCCCCTCGCGGTGTGCACCACCGGCGCCGGTCTGGCCGTACGGCACCATCTGACCTGGGAGCGCGTCGCACAGCAGCTGTCGGACCGGAACCGCGTCCACGACCAGGGAGGAACCGCCGTGCGCGACGACACCCCGGACGGTACGGCCGACCCCGTCCGGCTCGTCCAGGACGCCGCCTACGCCGAACTGACCCCGGACTGCGCCGCGTTGTATCGCGCGATCGCGGTGTGGCCCTGGCCCACCGTGACCGTCCGGTGCGCCACGCATGCGGCCGGTGTCGGTGCGGACGAGGCGCGGGCGCTGCTGGAGGAGCTGGCCCGGGTGCATCTGCTGGAGGAGGTCGGGGAGGAGCGCTACCGGTTCCACGACCTGACCCGGGCCCACGCCCACGGGCTCGCGGAGGCCGAGGACGGACACGGTCGGATGGCCACCTCGGTGCGCCGCGTGGCGGTTTCGCACCTGCGCTTCGCCGCGGGCGCGGACTTCCGGGTCATGCCGCTGCGCTGGCGGCTCGGCCCCGCCTACCGGGGACTCACCCTGCCGGAACAGCGCGACCCCGGCGACGGCAAGCGCGCGCTGGCCGAACTGCGCGCCGAGCGGGAGAATCTCGCGGCCGTCATCCGGGCCGCCGCCCACCATGGCTTGCACGACCACGTATGGCAGTTGTGCGAGGCCATGTGGGGCCTGCATCTGCTGCTCGGCTTCCACGCCCAGTGGATCGACACACATCTGCTGGGCGTCGAGGCCGCTCAACGCAGTGCGGAGGAGTTCGGCGACCCGCGTGCCGTCGGCCGCATGTGGACGCAGCTCGCCTTCGGCTACCTGGGGGCGGGCCGGGCAGCGGACGCCGAGGACGCCCTCGTGCGGGCCAGGGACGCGGACCGGGCCTGCGGCCACCACCGGGGTGAGGCGACCGCGGCCGAGGCGCTGGGGCTGCTCCGCCTCAAGCAGTGGGAGTTCGCCGCGGCCCAGCGGTGCTTCGAGGAGGCGCAGGAGATGCTGAGCCGTATCGGCCCCGGGCAGGACGGCTGGGAGGACGTGCCGCGTGCCACCGCCCTGCTGACGCACCACATCGGCCGTGCCCAGACCAGGCAGCGCCAGTTCCCTTCCGCCATCGCCGGGTTGAACGACGCCCTCGCCCGGTTCCGCCGGCTGCCGGGCGGTGGCGACACCTACAACGCGGGCCGCGTCTACATGAGCCTGGGCGACGCCCACCTGGACGCCGGCGATGCGGAACAGGCGCGCGTCTGCCTGGACGAGGCCGTCAAGGCGATGACCGAGACGGGCGCGGGGCTCCAACTGGCCGACGCCGTCGAGGCGCGGGCCCGCTGCCATCGCCTCTCCGGCCGCCGGGCGGAGGAGGCGGAGGATCTGCGCACCGCCGCCGCGTGCTACGAGGAGTACGAGAACCACAGCGGCCTGGCCCGCGTGCGGGCGCGACTGGCCGAGGCGGAGGCCTGACCCGCGGCTCAGAGCGCTCCCGGTGCGAGCGGCGCCACAGTCACCCGGTGGGCCGCGTCACCCGTCCGTACGGTGATCCCGGGGATGGCTCCGGCCAGCTGCCGCCCACTCGCGAGCCAGCCGTACAGCCCGGAGGCGTACGCGGCGGGATCGCACAGGTCGGCTCGCCCGTCGGGCCCCGGCGCGGCGGACAGGCGTACGAGGTCCCCTGCGCGGGTGCGGACGACACAGCGGTCCGGCCCGTCGACGTAGGCGACCAGCCCGCAGTACGGGTAGCGGTCGAGCGCCTCCGCCGTCCACGCGGCCGGCGGCCCGAGCCGAGGGTCGTCCCCGGCCGCATACCGTACGACGACGTCGGCGATGCGCAGCCGGCCGGTCTCCCGTGTCTCCTCGTCGACCAGTGTGTGGGCGCAGTCCACCCAGGCCGGCGAGTCGTCGGGCGGATCCCCGGCACCGGCGACGGCGTACCGGGCGACGGTGACCTCCGCCGGATCCGTGCCGGCGCCGCCGGTGAGCACGCGGACCGGGGCGGTACGGCGGGCGGGCAGGTAGGGCGGCAGCGGCAACGGGTCGAGCAGCGCGGGGTGCTCCGCGGGCTCGGGGATGCCGATGAGGCCGTAGAACAGGCGACGCAGCAGAGCGGCCGATTCCCCGGGTGACGAACTGGTCTGTTCCGCCAGCTCCTTGTACCGGCCGGGCTCGTGCGCGGCGATGGCACGGTCGATCTGCGCGCGCAGGCTGCCCCGGCGGACGAGCCGGGGTGCCGTACGGCCGAGGGCGGCGACCGGGGAGAGCGGGTCGAGGTCCTGCTGGGGGAACGCTCCGAGGAGGACCGGGACGCCGATCGACGCCGCGTAGTAGGTGACGCTGGAGTGGTCGCCGAGGATGCAGTCGGCGGCGATCAGGGCCTGGCGCCACCCGTCGAGGGGAGATACCGGGTCGAGGCCGGCTCGTCGCGCGTTGTCCAGCCAGGCGCGGACCTGTCCGGGGCCGTGGCCGTACCAGATGTTGGGGTGCAGGACCGCGACCGTCCGGTACTCGTCGGCCGGCAGCTCCGCCGACAGACGGGACAGCAGCCAGGGCAGCAGATCGTCCGCCTCCGGCTCCGCGGCTCGGCCGAAGAGGGAGCGTGGCGCCCAGGTGGAGCTGACGACGATCAGCCGCTGGCCGGGGCCCACACCCAACGCCCGCCGGTAGAGGGCGCGTTGGGGGAGGGCGTCGAGGATGCGGTCGTAGCACGGGTCGCCCGCGAGCACCGCGGTGGGTGCCGCCTGCGGGCAGGACGAGCGCAGCCGGTCGAGCTGTTCGGGGTGGGAGAGAACGGTGGTGTGGGCGAGAGGACGCCCGTCGTCGAGGAGCCAGTCAGGCGAGAGACCGAAGACCGGTGTTGTCCGGTGTTGTCCGGTGTTGTCCGGTGTTGCCAGCCTCTTATTGTAACCGACCCCGTGTGACAGAACCGCCAACTTGCCCTGGATCGCGCCCAGTTCACCGCCGTAACTGGCGGAGACGGCCAGGTCGAACGTGGTGTCCTTGGCCTGCTCCCAGGGGAGCACCGGGAGTCCGGCCCGCGCCAGCAGCTCGGGCACTCCGGCCAGGAACGGGGACGAGCCCGTGCAGGTGGCGAACATCTGCACGCGCAGGTCGCCGGAGAACAGCGGGAGCAGGTCCAGCAGGCGCGTCGCCGACGTCACGTTGTGCACGACGAACAGGACCCGGCGGCACCCGGCCCGCGTGACCCAGCGCTCCGCGTCCTCGCCCACCGGCACACGTATCCGTGCCGCAGCACCCGTCACCCCGCCCGTCACGGGGTTCACCTCAGCACTCGATGATGTTCACCGCAAGTCCGCCCCTCTGCAGCGGCCTTCAGCGCTGCTAGGGTTTTCGCATGGGACCTTTGGAGCCGAAGGTAAATGAGCTCATCGTCGCGGTGATCTGCTTCGCAGCGGTCTTCTTCACTTTCGCGAAATTCTTGGTGCCGCGGATCACCAAGACCCTTGAGGCCCGGCAGGAAGCCATCGAGGGCACCATCGAGCAGTCCGAAGCCGTCCATGCGGAGGCGCGGCAGATTCACGCCGAATACCAGGCCGAACTTTCCGAGGCGCGCCACGAGGCTGCCCGCATCCGGCAGGCCGCGGCCGACGAGGGAAGCCTCCTCATCCAGGAGGTCCGGGCCGAGGGGCAGCGGCGGCGCGACGAACTCGTGGCATCGGCCAGGGCGCAGCTGGAAGCCGACCGGATCGTCGCCGAGGCGGCACTCCGGGAGGATGTGCTCAGGCTGGCCACCGACCTGGCCGGACGCATCCTCGGTGAGCCGATCACCGACGAGCGCCGGGCGCGGGAGATCGCCGACGCGTTCTTCGCCGAGGTGGACACCGACTCCGCGGCGAAGGCGTAATCACCGGGAGTTTCCCAGGATCCGATACGTCAGCAGTGAGCTGGGCGGCTTCAATGAAAGCGGCACGTCAGGGCGGCGGCGCCCAGCATCACCTTGCGCACGACCTTGACCCGCCCGCTGTGGCGGTTCGCGATGACCAGGCGGACGCCGCCCAGGCCGCGTTCGGGCAGGGAGCGCAGGAACGTGCTCCAGAACAGCCCCGTCTCGCTGTCGCCGACACCCTGTGCAGCGCGTTTGACAAGACTCTTGTCATTGGGTCGAGGTGACTCTTTCCCCAGGGACTTCAAAGGGACGTTCACGCCTGCCCCAGGGAGTCTCCAGGGACTCCCGTCGCGTGAGCAGGGAAGGCCCTGACAACGCCGAAAGAATCGAACGCGCTGGTCAGGGCCCCATCCTCTCAGCACTCGATGATGTTCACCGCGAGCCCGCCCCGCGCCGTCTCCTTGTACTTCACGCTCATGTCCGCACCGGTGTCCTTCATGGTCTTGATGACCTTGTCCAGGGACACCTTGTGGGAGCCGTCGCCGCGCATCGCCATCTTCGCGGCCGTGACCGCCTTCACCGCGGCCATGCCGTTGCGCTCGATGCAGGGGATCTGGACCAGGCCGCCGACCGGGTCGCAGGTGAGGCCGAGGTTGTGCTCCATGCCGATCTCGGCAGCGTTCTCGACCTGCTCGGGGCTGCCGCCGAGCACCTCCGCGAGCGCGCCCGCGGCCATGGAGCAGGCGGAACCGACCTCGCCCTGGCAGCCGACCTCGGCGCCGGAGATGGAGGCGTTCTCCTTGAAGAGCATGCCGATGGCGCCGGCGGCCAGGAGGAAGCGGACCACTCCGTCCTCGTCGGCGCCAGGCACGAAGTTGATGTAGTAGTGCAGGACCGCCGGGATGATGCCCGCCGCGCCGTTGGTGGGGGCCGTCACCACGCGGCCGCCGGCCGCGTTCTCCTCGTTCACCGCCATCGCGTAGAGCGTGATCCACTCCATCGCGTGCGCCAACGGGTCGCCCTCGGCGCGCAGTTGGCGGGCCGAGACGGCCGCGCGGCGGCGGACCTTGAGGCCGCCGGGGAGGATGCCCTCGCGGGACATGCCGCGCGAGACACACGCCCGCATCACCTGCCAGATCTCCAGCAGGCCCGCGCGGATCTCGTCCTCCGTGCGCCAGGCCCGCTCGTTCTCCAGCATCAGCGAGGAGATCGACAGGCCCGTCTCCTTCGTCAGGCGCAGCAGCTCGTCGCCCGTGCGGAAGGGGTACTTCAGGACCGTGTCGTCCAGCACGATCCGGTCCGCGCCGACCGCGTCCTCGTCCACGACGAAGCCGCCGCCGACCGAGTAGTACGTCTTCGACAGCAGCTCCGCGCCGGAGGCGTCGTACGCCCAGACCGTCATGCCGTTGGCGTGGTAGGGCAGCGCCTTGCGGCGGTGCAGGACCAGGTCGTCGTCGAAGGAGAACGGGATCTCGTGCTCGCCCAGTACCTTCAGACGGCCGGATGCCTTGATCGTCTCCACCCGCTCGTCGGCGGTCTCCACGTCCACCGTGCGTGGCGAAGCGCCCTCCAGGCCGAGCAGCACCGCCTTCGGGGTGCCGTGGCCGTGCCCGGTGGCGCCGAGGGAGCCGTACAGCTCCGTGCGCACGGACGCGACGGAGGGCAGCAGGCCCTCGTTGCGCAGACGGCGGGCGAACATGCGCGCCGCCCGCATCGGGCCGACCGTGTGGGAGCTGGACGGGCCGATGCCGATCGAGAACAGGTCGAAGACCGAGATGGCCACGGTCACTCCTCAAGACAGCAAAAACAGGGGGTGGTGGGGCACCCTTCCCAGAGTGCCCCACCGGGGGACTTACGTGTCCGGGCCTACTTGTTCAGACCCGGGTACAGCGGGTGCTTGTCGGCGAGCGCCTTCACGCGCGCCTTCAGGGCCTCCGCGTCGTACGACGGCTTCAGGGCCTCGGCGATCACGTCCGCGACCTCGGCGAAGTCCTCGGCCGTGAAGCCGCGGGTGGCGAGGGCGGGCGTGCCGATCCGGAGGCCCGAGGTGACCATCGGGGGGCGCGGGTCGTTCGGGACGGCGTTGCGGTTGACCGTGATGCCGACCTCGTGGAGGCGGTCCTCGGCCTGCCGGCCGTCCAGCTCGGACTCGCGCAGGTCGACCAGGATCAGGTGGACGTCCGTACCGCCGGACAGGACGTTCACGCCGGCCTCGCGGGCGTCCGCCGCCGTCAGCCGCTCGGCGAGGATGCGCGCGCCCTCGACCGTACGGCGCTGGCGCTCCTTGAAGTCCTCGCTCGCCGCGACCTTGAAGGAGACCGCCTTGGCCGCGATCACGTGCTCCAGGGGGCCGCCCTGGAAGCCCGGGAAGACGGAGGAGTTCAGCTTCTTCGCGAAGTCCTGCTTGGCGAGGATGATGCCGCCGCGCGGGCCGCCGAGGGTCTTGTGGGTCGTGGAGGTGACCACGTCCGCGTACTCGACCGGGTTCGGGTGCAGGCCCGCGGCGACCAGACCGGCGAAGTGCGCCATGTCGACCCACAGGTAGGCCTCGACCTCGTCGGCGATCCGGCGGAACTCGGCGAAGTCCAGCTGCCGCGGGTACGCCGACCAGCCGGCGATGATCACCTTCGGGCGGTGCTCCTTGGCGAGCCGCTCGACCTCGGCCATGTCGACCAGGCCGGTCTCGGCGTCCACGTGGTAGGCGACCACGTTGAACTGCTTGCCGGAGAAGTTCAGGCGCATGCCGTGGGTCAGGTGGCCGCCGTGCGCCAGGTCCAGGCCGAGGATGGTGTCCCCGGGCTGGGCGAGGGCGAACAGGGCCGCCTGGTTGGCGGAGGCGCCGGAGTGGGGCTGGACGTTGGCGTACTCGGCGCCGAACAGCTCCTTGATCCGGTCGATGGCGATCTGCTCGGCGACGTCGACGTGCTCGCAGCCGCCGTAGTAACGCCGGCCCGGGTAGCCCTCGGCGTACTTGTTGGTCAGCACCGAGCCCTGCGCCTCCATCACCGCGAGCGGCGCGAAGTTCTCGGAGGCGATCATCTCCAGCGTGGACTGCTGGCGGCTGAGCTCGGCGTCGACCGCGGCGGCGATCTCCGGGTCCAGCTCGTGCAGGGACGTGTTCAGGACGGTCATGCGATTACGACTCCTCGCCGGTGGAAAAGGCGGTGTACTCGTCGGCGGAGAGCAGGCCGGCCGGCTCCTCGGCGACGCGCACCTTGAACAGCCAGCCGCCCTCGAAGGGGGCCGAGTTCACCAGCGAGGGGTCCTCGACGACGTCCTCGTTGATCGCGGTGACCTCACCGGTGACGGGCGAGTACAGCTCGGAGACCGACTTGGTCGACTCCAGCTCGCCGCAGGACTCGCCCGCGGTCACGGTGTCGCCGACCTCGGGGAGCTGGACGAAGACCACGTCGCCGAGCGCGTTGGCCGCGTGCTCCGTGATGCCGACCGTCGAGACGCCGTCCTCGGCGCCCGACAGCCACTCGTGCTCCTTGCTGTAGCGCAGCTGCTGGGGGTTGTTCATGGCCTGAATTCTCCTGTACGCGCGGGAGTGCTGATGAAGGGGGGACTGCGAAAACCGCTGGTGGGCTGGAGGTCCCCCTGCTTGAGCGAAGTCGAAAGCTTGGGAGAGATGTGCGCAGGGTCACGTGCCCGCCACGGGACGGGGCCCGCGAGGAACGCGCTCGCGCCCAGTCTCTACTTCTGGCGCTTGTAGAACGGCAGCGCCACGACCTCGTACGGCTCGTGGCTGCCTCGGATGTCCACGCCGACACCCGCGGTGCCGGGCGCCGCGTGCGCCGCGTCGACGTACGCCATGGCGATCGGCTTGCCCAGGGTGGGGGAGGGGGCGCCGGAGGTGACCTCGCCGATCACCTCGCCGCCGGCGACGACGGCGTACCCGGCGCGCGGGACGCGACGGCCCTCGGCGATCAGCCCGACGAGCACCCGGGGCGGGTTCTGCTCGGCGCGCTCTGCGGCCTGCAGGAGCGCCTCGCGCCCGACGAAGTCACCCTCCTTCTCGAACTTCACCACCCGGTCGAGCCCGGCGTCGAACGGGGTGAGGGAGGTGCTCAGCTCGTGCCCGTACAGCGGCATGCCCGCCTCCAGGCGCAAGGTGTCCCGGCAGGACAGGCCGCACGGCACCAGGCCCACACCCTCGCCGGCCTTGGTCAGCGCCTGCCACAGCTCGACCGCGTGCTCCGGCTTCACGAACAGCTCGAAGCCGTCCTCGCCGGTGTAGCCGGTGCGGGCGATCAGGGCGGGGACGCCGGCGACGGTGCCGGGCAGGCCGGCGTAGTACTTCAGCCCGTCCAGGTCGGCGTCGGTGAGGGACTTCAGGATGCCGGGGGACTGCGGGCCCTGGACGGCGATCAGCGCGTAGGCGTCCCGGTCGTCGCGGACCTCGGCGTCGAAGCCGGCGGCGCGCTCGGTGAGGGCGTCCAGCACCACCTGGGCGTTGGAGGCGTTGGCGACCACCATGTACTCGGTGTCGGCGAGCCGGTAGACGATCAGGTCGTCCAGGATGCCGCCGTCGGCCTGGCAGATCATGGTGTAGCGGGCGCGGCCGACGCCGACGGAGGCGATGTTGCCGACCAGGGCGAAGTTCAGGAAGGCGGCCGCCTCGGCGCCGGTCACGGTGATCTCGCCCATGTGGGAGAGGTCGAACAGACCGGCCCTGGTCCGCACCGCGACGTGCTCGTCGCGCTCGGAGCCGTAGCGCAGGGGCATGTCCCAGCCGGCGAAGTCGGTCATCGTCGCACCGAGCGAGCGGTGCAGCGCGTCCAGCGCGGTATGGCGCGGCTCAGTGGGTTCGGTACTGCTCATCGGTCGGTCGTCTCCCAGGACAGCGGAACGGGCGAGGAACGTTCCTCCCCATCTGTCATCGGAACCTGAGAGGTTCGCCGCGACCGCCACGGGGACGATCACGGCTTGCACCTTGGGTGGAGCCACTGCGGAAGCGGCCCGCTTTTCAGATGTGCCTCGCCCGCGCGGTAACGGGGCCTGAGAGATTCAAGGGAGGGACTTGCTCCTTCGGCGCCCCAGCGAAGGCTGCTGGGGACTCTCCCGCGCGGATTCAAACGGCCGGTATGCAGTTGGCGGCCACATCATCGCACGCCGACGGGGCTTTTGTAACCGGCCTGTGGCAGGACGCGGACCTTACCGCCGACCTTTGGCTATTACCTTCTCTTTACGTTTCACGGGCAGGGCTATTACTGAATCGACAGGGGAGGACGATCACGGTGAACAGGACCCCGGTGTACGCCACCGCCATCCGTGGCATCGCGGTGCCGAAGCAGCGCTCCGCCCCGGCCACGGTCGTCCGCGACCTGCGCGACCGGTCGGGCCGCAGCCCCCGCGCCCTGCTCTTCGGCCCCGGGGACCTGGTGGTGATCACCGGCCTGCCCGGCAGCGGCAAGTCGACCCTGATGCACCGCACGGTGACCGGCCGGCGCATCGACTCCCAGGACACCCGCGACCGCTGGGACGCCCGCGTCCCCCGCTTCGTCCCCTACGCGCTCTACCGCCCGCTGGTCCGCCTCGCCCACTACGCCGGTCTGCGCCGCGCCCTGCGCGACGGCGAGGGCGTCGTCGTGCACGACTGCGGCACGCAGCCCTGGGTGCGCGGCTGGCTCGCCCGCGAGGCCCGCCGACGCGGCGGCACCCTCCACCTGCTCCTGCTCGACGTGGCACCGGAGACCGCCCGCGCAGGTCAGCGCGAGCGTGGCCGCGGCGTCTCCCGCTACGCCTTCACCCGCCACCGCCGTACGACCGCCCGCCTCCTCGCCGCCGCGGAGCGGGGCGAGCTGCCGGCCGGTGTCGGTTCGGCGACCCTGCTGGACCGGGCCGCGGCGGACACCCTGCACCGGATCGACTTCACCGGATGAGGGGGACCGTGTTCACACGGTGAGGGGACTGTCACAGCCACCCGCTAGCCTTCATGGTCACAGCAGTGGTTCCCAGCAGGCGGTAGGCAGATGGACTTCCCGGCGGACTTTCCCGCGGACTTCCCGGCACAGACACACCCCCACCCGCACGGCGGTTGGCCCGGCAACGAGCTGGAGGAGGTGCTCTCGGCCTCCCTCGGCATTCCCGCCGCGGCCGGCCGGATCATCGAGGTGCTGGGCCGCAGCTTCCTGTGGATCCCGCTGCCCAACGGCGGCGGGCCGGGCAGCGGCACCCTCGACCTGCCCACGCTGGAGCTCGACGGCCAGGCCTACGTCCCGGTGTTCAGCTCCGAGGAGCAGCTGCGCCAGGCGGCCGGCTCCCACATGTCGTACACCATCGCCCCGGCCGTGGAGTTCGCCCGCGGCCTGCCCCCGCAGGTCGGCCTCGCCGTGAACCCGGACGCGCTGGTCGGCATCCCGCTCCCGCCGGCCGCCGTGGCCGAGCTGTGCCGCGCCGGCCGCACCCCCCTCGACGGCGACCCCGACACCGGCGGCCGGGTCCGTCTCTTCGAGCCCGACTGGCAGGACGACCCGGTCGACTTCCTCTCCGCCGCGTCCGCCGAGTTCGCCGAGACCGGCGTGGTCCTCACCGCCCGCCGCTGCCTGGCCGCCATCGAGACGGACGACCCGGTGATGTTCATAGGCGTGGAACTCTCCCAGTGGGAAGGCGACCTCCGCACCCGCCCCATGGACGCCCTGGCCCGAGCCCTGGGCAGGGTCCCGGTCGCCTGGCCGGTCAGCCTGGTCCTCCTGGACGTGACGGACGACCCGGTGGCGCAGTGGCTGAGGACGCACGTGCGGCCCTTCTACCAGTACGGCCACTGAGGCGCGCCCCGAAGGGGCGCGGGGTTGTGTCCGATATGCGGCTCCGCCGCGTGGGCGCGAGAACCACGCACGACCCCGCACCCGCGTACGAACAGAAGGCCCCGAGCTACCAGGCGAATAAGCTGTCCCAAAACACGGGGCACTGAAAAGAAGGGCACGCAAGGTGAGCGCGAGCCACAGCGGCAGCGTGGAGCACACACTCCGCCAGGTCACGCCCGGACGCTACGACGCCTACGAGGCCCTGCTGCGCGCCCTCGCCACCCCCTCCTCCGGCCAGATCTGGATGCTGCTCTGGCACGGCCAGGCCGGCTCCCCGGACGCCCAGTACGGAAACATGGAGGTCGACGGCTTCCACTACGCCCCCTGCGTGACCTCCGCCCAGGAGCTCTCGGCCAGCGGCTGGAACCGGTCGTACGAGCTCGTCGACGGCCTCGACGTGGCCCGCACCCTCTATCCCGACCACTACGGCCTCTGGCTCAACCCGCACGCCCCGGGCGGCGGCGTCGGCATCCCCTGGCTGGACCTGCGCCGCATCGCCACCGGCCTGGACCGCCAGCCCGCCGGCCCCCTCCGCCTCACCGAACCCGGCATCGAGATCCCGCAGTTCTACGCCCTGCTCGCGCAGAACGCCCACCGCACCCCCGCCCTGCGCTCCCTGCGCCGCGCCTGGGTGCAGCCAGCGCTCGGGGCGCCGTACCTCGCGATCGGCCTGGACGTGTACGACACCTCCCCGGCCGCCGTCGACTCGGTGCGCGCGATGATGCAGCAGTCCATCGGCGCGGTCCCCGAGGGCCTGCCGGTGTCGACGGTCGCGATGACCGACGACCACGACCCGGTCGTGATGTGGATGCGGGCCAACGCCCGCCCCTTCTACGACCGTGACGCCCACGCGGCCGTACCCCCGGCGCACCCCCAGCCCCAGGCCCAGCCGCAGGCACCCGCCGCCGGTTACGGCTATCCGCCGGTGCACGGTGGTTACTGAAGCAACGGTTCGCAGAATTTACGTGGTTGACACATCTCTGCGCGCGTAGACACACCTCTTGCGTCCGGAACTGCGCAGATTCGCCGTTGTGTCCCAACTGGACCACGTCCGGGAGGCGTTACCGGGTGTTCGGATAACGGATTCCCTCGCACTCCATCACGGTTGTGCATACTTTCGCCGTCAGACCTGGCGGGTGATCACAACGACGCTGAAGACTCCCCACTCAGGCAGGGGGGTCAAACCTCATGCCGATGGCAAGTCGACAAAGCCGCAATCCGCGGCAGGCGCAGGCCGGTCACCACCGGCGAGAGGGGTCGCTCACCGTGACCGCACCGATCGAGACCACCGGGGCGGCAGCCGAAGCGCAGCCGGAGGCTGTGCTGGCGGGAGCCGAGAAGGGGCAGATCGAGGGTCGTTCCCTGGGGCAGATCGCCTGGACCCGGTTCAAACGGGACAGGGTCGCCGTGGCCGGCGGCGTCATCGTGATCCTGCTGATCCTCCTGGCGGTCCTCTCGCGGCCCATCCAGGCCATGCTCGGCCTCGACCCGAACGCCTTCCACCAGGACCTGATCGACGCCGACACCTCGCTGCCCAAGGGCGGCTGGGGCGGCATGAGCGGGTCTCACCTGCTGGGCGTCGACCCGAAGTTCGGCCGGGACATCGCCACCCGCATCCTCGAAGGCTCCTGGGTCTCCCTGGTCGTGGCCTTCGGCGCCACGATCCTGTCCAACGTGATCGGCGCCGTCATGGGTGTCGTCGCCGGCTACTACGGCGGCCGGGTCGACTCGATCATCAGCCGACTGATGGACACCTTCCTCGCCTTCCCCCTGCTGCTGTTCGCCATCGCCATCTCCGCCACCCTCCAGGGCGGCGCCTTCGGCCTCAACGGACTGCCGCTGCACCTGAGCGTGCTCATCTTCGTGATCGGCTTCTTCAACTGGCCCTATCTGGGCCGGATCGTGCGCGGCCAGACGCTCGCCCTGCGTGAGCGCGAGTTCGTCGACGCCGCCCGCGGCATGGGAGCCAAGGGTCCGTACATCCTCTTCCGCGAGCTGATGCCCAACCTGGTCGGCCCGATCATCGTCTACTCGACGCTGCTCATCCCGACCAACATCCTCTTCGAGGCGTCCCTGAGCTTCCTGGGCGTCGGCATCCAGCCCCCGCAGGCCTCGTGGGGCGGCATGCTCCGGGAAGCCGTCACCTACTACCAGGTCGATCCCGAGTACATGATCGTGCCGGGCCTCGCCATCTTCATCACCGTCCTGGCGTTCAACCTGCTCGGCGACGGTCTCCGTGACGCTCTCGACCCCCGCAGCCGCTAGGCAGCCCCGAGAGTCCTTCTAAGTTTCCGATCAATGGAGGGGAAGCAGACCATCATGCGAAGGTCAGCACTTGCCGCGGTCGCGGCCCTCGGCTCCGCCAGCCTGCTGCTTGCAGGCTGCACCAAGGCCGATGACAACAAGGACGGCGGCAGCACCCCGAAGGCGGCCGGTGCCAACGCGGCGACCACGGGAGTCGTCAACGCGTCCGACAAGAAGGGGGGCACGGTCGTCTACGAGATGTCCGACGTGCCGGACTCCTTCGACCCGGGCAACACGTACTACGCGTACATGTACAACTTCAGCCGGCTCTACGCCCGCCCGCTGATGACGTTCGAGCCCGCCCCCGGCTCGAAGGGCAACACCCTCGTCCCGGACCTCGCCGCGAGCAAGGGCGTCCCGAGCGACGGCGGCAAGACCTGGACGTACAAGCTGCGTGCGGGCCTGAAGTACCAGGACGGCACGCCGATCACCTCGAAGGACGTCAAGTACGCCGTCGAGCGGTCCAACTTCGCGCGTGACGTGCTCTCGCTCGGCCCGAACTACTTCCAGCAGTTCATGCAGGACGGCGACAAGTACAAGGGCCCGTACAAGGACAAGGACCCCAAGGGCCTGTCCTCGATCGAGACGCCCGACGACACCACGATCGTCTTCCACCTGAACCGTCCGTTCCAGGAGTTCGACTACCTGGTCTCGGCCCCGCAGACGGCTCCGGTGCCGCAGTCCAAGGACGACGGCGTCGACTACGTCAAGCACATCGTGTCCTCCGGCTCCTACCAGTTCCAGAGCTACGAGGAGGGCAAGCAGGTCGTCCTGGTCCGCAACAAGAACTGGGACCCGAAGACCGACCCGCTGCGCAAGCAGTACCCGGACAAGATCGTCGTCAAGCTGAAGGTCAACCAGGAGACGATCGACCAGGACCTCCAGTCCGGCGACGCCACCGTGGACCTCGCGGGCACCGGTGTCCAGGCCTCCACCCAGGCCAAGCTGCTCACCCAGGCCGACGGCAAGGCCGCGACCGACAACACCTACGCCGGCCGCCTGGTCTACATGGCCATCAACACCAAGGCCAAGCCGTTCGACAACGTGGCCTGCCGCAAGGCGGTCGAGTACGCCATCGACAAGGTCTCCGTGCAGACCGCAGAGGGCGGCCCGATCCGCGGTGAGGTCGCCTCCACCGTCCTGCCGCCGGACATCACCGGCTACCAGAAGGCGGACGTCTACGCCTCCGCGGGCAGCCACGGTGACGTGGCCAAGGCCAAGGACCAGCTGAAGGCCTGCGGCAAGGGGCCGATCACCACCAACATCTCGGCGCGCTCCGACCGTCAGCAGGAGGTCGACGCCGCCACGGCGATCATCAACTCGCTGAAGAAGGTCGGCATCAACGCCAGCCTGAAGCAGTACCCGCAGGGCAAGTACTTCACCGACTACGCCGGTGTGCCGAAGTTCACCGAGCAGCAGAACATCGGCCTGATCATGATGCAGTGGGGCGCCGACTGGCCCTCCGGCTACGGCTTCCTGCAGCAGATCCTGAACGGCAAGGCGATCAGCCAGTCCGGCAACACCAACCTGTCGCAGTACGACAACAGCAAGGTCAACGACACGCTCGCCCAGGCGATCGCCGAGCCGGACGTGGCCAAGCGCAACGCCCTGTACGCGCAGATCGACCAGCAGGCGATGGACGACGCCGTCCTCGTCCCGCTGACCTACTTCAAGGTCCTGCTGTACCGCTCGCCCTGGGCGACCAACGTGGTCTCCACGGCGGCCTTCAGTGGTCAGTACGACTACCTCAACCTCGGCACCACGAAGAAGTAGCAGCCCCGGAAGGCAGGTGAAGGCATTGGTGCCCGCGGGCCTCACGGTCCGCGGGCACCAGCGCCGGTCCCCGTGATCTCGTACATCCTCCGCCGGACGTTCGCGGCAGTGATCCTGCTGCTGGTCGTCACCGCGGTCACCTTCGCCATCTTCTTTCTGCTGCCGCGACTCGCCGGCCAGACAGCGGATCAGCTGGCGCAGCAGTACATCGGCAAGAGCCCGTCGAAGGCGGACATCGCCGCGGTCAAGCACAACCTCGGTCTGGACCAGCCCATCTACGTCCAGTACTGGCACTTCATCAAGGGGATCGTGGCCGGCGCCACCTACGACCTCGGCCCCACCACGGTGCACTGCGACGCACCCTGCTTCGGCTACTCGTTCAAGACCCACCAGGCGGTCTGGCCGGACCTCACCTCACGCATGCCGGTGACGATCTCGCTGGCCAGCGGTGCCGCCGTGCTGTGGCTGCTGTCGGGTGTGGTGGTCGGTGTCATCTCCGCGCTGAAGCCGCGCTCGTTCTTCGACCGCACCTTCATGGGCGTCGCGCTCGCCGGTGTCTCGCTGCCCATGTTCTTCACGGGCAACCTGGCGCTGCTGCTCTTCACCGACCCCGGTCCGTGGCCGATCTTCGGCAAGGAATACGTCCCGTTCACCACGAACCCCTCGGAATGGGCCAACACCCTCTTCCCGGCGTGGTGTTCGCTCGCCCTGCTGTACTCCGCCGTGTACGCGCGACTCACCCGCTCGGGCATGCTGGAGACGATGAACGAGGACTTCATCCGCA
The DNA here is from genome assembly GCF_027625935.1 of Streptomyces camelliae. NCBI lineage: Bacteria > Bacillati > Actinomycetota > Actinomycetes > Kitasatosporales > Streptomycetaceae > Streptomyces > Streptomyces camelliae. The sequence goes on along the minus strand of NZ_CP115300.1, from coordinate 2,948,916 downwards.
CCGCCCGGGCCAAGGGCCTGCGCGAGCGGAGGGTCGTGGTCCGGCACGGACTGCGCGCCGCGCTCAGCCCGATCCTCACGGTCTTCGGCATGGACCTCGGTCTGCTGCTCGGCGGCGCCGTGATCACCGAGACCGTGTTCTCGCTGCACGGCGTCGGTGAGTACGCGGTGGCCGGCATCACCGACAACGACCTGCCCAAGATCCTCGGCGTGACCCTCCTCGCCGCCTTCTTCGTAGTGATCGCAAACCTTGTGGTGGACGTGCTCTACGCCGCCGCCGACCCGCGGGTGAGGCTCTCGTGACCGAACTCTCCAAGACCGGCGCGGCAGCCGGCGAGCCCACCGACGCGCAGCCGGAGGCGTCCCGCGCCTTCCTCGAAGTCCGCGACCTCAAGGTGCACTTCCCGACCGACGACGGCCTGGTCAAGTCCGTCGACGGACTGTCCTTCTCGCTGGAGAAGGGCAAGACCCTCGCCATCGTCGGCGAGTCCGGCTCCGGCAAGTCGGTCACGTCGCTCGCCATCATGGGCCTGCACCGGCTCGGAGCGCGCGGCAAGAACGTGCAGATGTCCGGCGAGATCTGGCTGGACGGCAAGGAGCTGGTCGCCGCGTCCCCGGACGAGGTGCGCAGGCTCCGCGGCCGCGAGATGGCGATGATCTTCCAGGACCCGCTGTCCGCGATGCACCCCTACTACAAGGTCGGCGACCAGATAGTCGAGGCCTACCGGGTCCACCACGACGTCAGCAAGAAGGTCGCCCGCACGCGGGCCATCGAGATGCTCGACCGGGTCGGCATCCCCGAGCCGGCCAAGCGCGTCGACGGCTACCCGCACGAGTTCTCCGGCGGTATGCGCCAGCGCGCGATGATCGCCATGGCGCTGGTGAACAACCCCGAGCTGCTCATCGCGGACGAGCCGACCACCGCCCTCGACGTGACCGTCCAGGCGCAGATCCTCGACCTGATCCGGGACCTGCAGAAGGAGTTCGGCTCCGCGGTCATCATGATCACCCACGACCTCGGTGTGGTCGCCGAGATCGCCGACGACGTCCTCGTGATGTACGGCGGCCGCTGCGTGGAGCGCGGCGCGGCGGACGAGGTCTTCGAGAAGCCGCAGCACCCCTACACCTGGGGCCTGCTCGGGTCGATGCCCCGCATCGACCGGGAGACCTCCGAACGGCTCATCCCGGTCAAGGGCCAGCCGCCGAGCCTCATCAACGTCCCCTCGGGCTGTGCCTTCCACCCGCGCTGCCCGTACGCGGACACCCCCAAGGGGAACGTCACCCGCACGGTGCGCCCCGAGCTGGAGCAGGTGAGCACCGGGCACTGGTCCGCCTGCCACCTCCCGGCCGAGGACCGAGAGCGGATCTGGACCGAAGAGATTGCGCCGAAGCTGTGAGTGAGACGACCAAGAACCAGTCCGCCGACGGTGAGGTGCTGCTCAAGGTCGAGGGCCTGACCAAGCACTTCCCGATCAAGAAGGGCATCCTGCAGCGCCAGGTCGGCGCCGTGAAGGCCGTCGACGGCATCGACTTCGAGGTGCGCAAGGGCGAGACCCTGGGCGTGGTCGGCGAGTCGGGCTGCGGCAAGTCGACCATGGGCCGGGTCATCACCCGGCTGCAGGACCCGACCGACGGCACGATCACCTTCGACGGCCAGGACATCACGCGGCTGAACACCGCGCAGATGCGCCCGCTGCGCCGCGACATCCAGATGATCTTCCAGGACCCGTACGGCTCCCTGAACCCCCGTCACACCATCGGCTCGATCGTCTCCGCGCCGTTCCGGCTGCAGAACGTGGAGCCCGAGGGCGGGGTCAAGAAGGAGGTCCAGCGGCTCCTCGAACTGGTCGGCCTGAGCCCCGAGCACTACAACCGCTACCCGCACGAGTTCTCCGGCGGTCAGCGCCAGCGCATCGGCATCGCCCGCGCGCTCGCCCTGAAGCCGAAGCTGGTCGTCGCGGACGAGCCGGTCTCCGCGCTGGACGTGTCGATCCAGGCGCAGGTCGTGAACCTCATGGACGACCTCCAGGAGGAACTCGGCCTGACCTACGTGATCATCGCCCACGACCTCTCGGTCGTCCGGCATGTCTCGGACCGTATCGCGGTGATGTACCTCGGCAAGATCGTGGAGCTGGCCGACCGTACCTCCCTGTACGAGGCGCCGATGCACCCGTACACGAAGGCGCTGATGTCGGCGGTCCCGGTGCCGGATCCCAAGCGCCGGGGCCAGAAGAGCGAGCGCATCCTGCTGCGTGGCGATGTGCCGTCGCCGATCGCGCCGCCCTCGGGCTGCCGCTTCCACACCCGGTGCTGGAAGGCGACGCAGATCTGCAAGACGACCGAGCCGCAGCTGGTGGAGCTGAGGCCGGGTCAGCGGGTCGCCTGCCACCACCCGGAGAACTTCGCCGACCAGGCTCCCCAGGACACCGTCCTGCTGTCGGCCGCGAAGGAGGCCGCCGAGCTGGTCGCCGACGAGGTGCTCGCCGAGTCGGCCCAGACCTCGCAGGCCCTGGCGAGCGCCGTCGCCGAGGAGGAGGCGGGGGCCGAGGAGGCTACGGCCGAGGAGGCGGAGGTGTCTGAGGAGGCCTCGGCTTCCGAGGAGGCCGAAGTGTCCGAGGAGTCTTCCGCTTCGGAGGAGTCTTCCGCTTCGGAGGAGTCTTCCGCTTCGGAGGAGGCTTCGGCTTCGGAGGAGGCCGAGGCTGCTGAGGAGACGGCCGCTTCCGAGGAGGCTTCGGCGCCCGAAGAGGCTGAGGCGTCCGAAGAGGCTGAGGCGTCCGAAGAGACCGCGGAAACCGAGGCCGAGGCCGAGGCCGAGGCTGTGGCTGCGGCCGACGAGCCTGAGGCCGACGGGAAGCCGGCGTCCTCCGGCAAGGCGGAGGTCACCGGTACGAAGGACAAGTCCGCCGGTACCGCCGACGACCAGGACTGACCGGCTCCCTGACACAGCGATGCCCCGCCCTCGTACGGACGGGGCATCGGTGTGTCAGCCGACATGTACGGACACCACAGTGACACCTCAGAACGGCGGCCGGCCCCGTGCCCGGCGCGTGGTCATCACCGGGGCCGCCCGGGACTTCGGCCGGACCCTCGCGATCTTCTTCGCCCGGCGCGGCGACGAAGTCCTGCTCTCCGCACGGGACGTGAGGGCGGCGCAGCGCACGGCCGACGAGATCCGCGGCCTCGGTTTCGACAAGGTGCACGCCTTCCGCTGTGACCTGGCGGACCCGGCATCGGTGCGTGCCTTCGCCGACGGGATCGCCGAGGTGACCGATCACATCGACGTGCTCGTCAACAACGGCGCCCGCTGGCTGCCCGGCGACGACCTCGCCTCCGCCGCCGACGAGGACATCGCGGCCACCGTGGCCTCGACCGTGACCGGCACCGTCCTCGTCACCAAGCATCTGCTGCCGCTGCTGCTGAAGTCCGACCGGCCCGACGTGGTCAACCTGATCTCGTCGGCCGGGCTCACCGGCAACCACCGTACCCAGGCCCACGCCGCCTTCTACGCGGCCAAGCACGGCCAGGCCGGTCTCGCCGACCTGCTCTCGCCCCAGCTGCGGCCGCACGGCGTACGTGTCATCTCGCTGTACCCGCCCGACTTCAGCAACCCGGACCCGCTGGGCCCGGACTGGGACACGACGCCGCGCGGGGCGGGCGACAAGCTCACCGCACACTCCCTCGTGGACTGCGTCATGTTCGCGATCGACCAGCCACGGGACTGCTTCATCAGGGCGTTCCACTTCGAACAGGCGGGCTGAGTAAAAATAGGGGGTGCTTCAGCCTCTCTTCACCCCCTCTGTCCAGCACACGCTCGATGTCATCGGCATCTTCGTGTTCGCGATCTCCGGCGCGCTGCTGGCCGTCCGGAAGAACTTCGACGTGTTCGGCATCGCCGTCCTCGCCGAGGTCACCGCGCTGGGCGGGGGCCTGTTCCGCGACCTGATCATCGGGGCCGTACCCCCGGCCGCCTTCACCGATCTCGGGTACTTCCTCACCCCCCTGCTCGCCGCCCTCGTCGTCTTCTTCCTGCATCCGCACGTGGAGCGGATCCAGGCGGCGGTGCTCGTCTTCGACGCGGCCGGCCTCGGCCTGTTCTGTGTCAGCGGTACGACGAAGGCGTACAGCTACGGCCTCGGTCTGACCGCGTCGGCGACGCTGGGCCTCGCGACCGCCGTCGGCGGCGGCGTGCTGCGGGACGTGCTCGCCAACGAGGTGCCCTCACTGCTGCGCTGGGACCGCGACCTGTACGCGGTCCCAGCGATCGTCGGCTCGACGATGGTCGTGCTCTGCATCCGCTACGGCGCCCTGACCCCCCTCACCAGTGGGCTCGCGGTCGTCACCGCTTTTGTGCTCCGCCTGCTCGCGATGCGGTTCCACTGGCGAGCTCCGCGCGCGTGGAACCGCCGGTCGACGGTGACAGAGGACTGAGCGGGGTGGACGTGTGGGTGTGCCCGGGGGCGCTGTGCCCCGTCATCTGCAGCGTCAGCCACTCGAACACCGTCGGCACCTGCGGCCGCCACAGCGCCATCGAGTGCCCGCCCATGCTGCGCGGCAGGAACACCACCCGCACGTACGTCGGCGGCTTCGCGATCTGCTCCAGCGCGACACCGGCCTGGTAGCCGTCGCCGTTCTCACCGGAGATGTACAGCGAGATCCTCGGCGGGGTGCGGTAGTTCTTCAGGATGTAGTAGGGGTTGTTGGCCCGCCGCAGCTCTTCGCTTCCCGCGGCCAGCGAGTTGCGCTCGCCGATCGGGTCGTTGTAGCCGGAGAGACTGATGGCGGCCCGGTAGCGGTCGGGGTGGGCGACGGCGAGCTTGGTCGCGCAGTGGGCGCCGGCCGAGTAGCCGGCCGCGGCCCAGCCGTCCGGCGCGGACTGGGCGCGGAAGTTGTCCGTGATCATCTTCGGTACGTCGATGCTCAGCCAGCTGTCCGCGTTCACCGTGCCGGGGATGTTGGCGCACCCGGTGTCGATCTTGGCGATCAGGTTCGTGCGCGGGGACACCAGGATGAACGGCGCGACCTGGCCGCTCCTCATCAGCGGTGCCAGCTGCTCGTGCACCTTCATGGACCCGAACCAGGCCTTCGCCGAGCCCGGGTAGCCCGACAGCAGTTCCACGACCGGGAACTTCTTGTTCTTGTACGCCGGGTCGTTGTACTGCGGCGGCAGCCAGACGTAGACCTCGGCGTTCACGCCCGACACCCGGCCCTTGAGCTGGGTGACCTGTACCCCGCCGGCCGCGTGCATACCGGGACCGTCGGCCTGGGTGAACTTCTGCTGCACCTTGGGCAGCTTCTTGTACGCGATTCCGCCCGTGCCGTCGGCGCCGAGGTTGGCGGCCTGCTGCACATGGTTGCCCGTGCCGATCAGGTCGGCCCAGTTGTCGTACAGGTTGTTGGCGTTGTTGACCAGCACGAAGACCAGGGTGATGGCGGTGACCTGGGCGAAGAGGAGCATCAGCACGCGGGCCGCGGCGCGCAGGGCCTTGGGCCCGCGCACCCGCGACCACAGAACGAGCGGCAGTATCAGGGCGACCACGGCCAGCACGATGGTCGTGTAGAGGAACGGAGTCCCGGTGAGGCTCATGTCCCCATAGAGGGGAATCGGATGCCAGAGGTTGTGGACGTCTCCGGACACTTACCTAGAAATTGCCGGAACCTCACCCGTGAGGGGGAACCGGAGGCGAACGGTAAGACGAAGCCTAGCAGCAGAAAGCTACCGCTTAGTAGTTTCCTGTTGTACCGTTCATCCATGCCAGAAGCAGCTTCCGCACCGTCCCCCACGCTCGGCTGCGCTCGCGCGGGGGGATCCCCAGCACCGGCCGTGATCGGCGACAGCGAGTTCGACCGCGACACCGCGGTCACCCGGCGCGAGCCCGGTGTCTACGACATCGACCTCTCGGCAGGCTGGACCATCATCAGCGCCGTCAACGGCGGCTATCTGCTGGCCGTGCTCGGCCGGGCCCTCGCGGACACGCTCCCGCACCCGGACCCCTTCACCATCTCCGCGCACTACCTGACCGCGTCCCACCCCGGCCCGGCGGTCGTCCGCACGGAGACGGTCCGCACCGGCCGCACCCTCTCCACCGGCCAGGCCTCCCTCTTCCAGTACGACGACGCGGGCAACGAGGTGGAGCGCATCCGCGTCCTCGCCTCGTACGGCGACCTCGCGGAGCTCCCCGACGACGTCCGCACGACGGCGACCCCGCCCGCGATCCCGCCCCTGGACCAGTGCTTCGGTCCGGAGGACGGCCCGGCACCGGTCGAGGGCAGCTCGGCCATCGCGGACCGCCTGATGCTGAAGCTGGACCCGTCGACGCTCGGCTGGGCCCTCGGCGCCCCCTCCGGCAGGGGCGAGATGCGCGCCTGGTTCGGCCTGGCCGACGGCCGCGACGCGGACCCCCTCTCGCTCCTCCTGGCGGTGGACGCCCTGCCCCCGACGGCCTTCGAGATCGGCCTCAAGGGTTGGGTCCCCACGGTGGAACTCACGGTCCATGTCCGCCACCGCCCGGCCCCCGGCCCGCTCCGGGTCGCCATCACCACCCGCAACCTGGCCGGCGGCTTCCTGGAGGAGGACGCCGAGGTCTGGGACACCGAGAACCGCCTGGTCGCCCAGTCCCGCCAGCTCGCCCGCGTCAGGCTCAGCTGAGCGCCGTACCGGTCCCCGTCAGGCGTGGCACGGGTGTGTGCCGCGGCTCCGTCCGGCCCCCTGTCAGGCGTGGTCGAGGGGGGTGCGGCCGAGCCAGGCGGCCAGTTGCTGGTAGGGGTCGGCGTTCTCGGGGGCCTGGGTGCGGGGGGCGAAGGGGGTGGCGGTGTCGCGGGGGCGGGAGTCGGGCAGGACGGTGCGGGCGGTGGTGAGGGCGAACTCGGCCAGTTCCGGGTCGAGTTCGTGGGGGTGGCCGAGGGCCTCGGCGAGGTCCCAGGTGTGCGTCACGATCTCCATCACGCTGCATCCGATATGCGGCTGCCGCCGCGTGGCGGACAGCGCCGCGTGGCCCGGGACCTCGCTTCGTGGCGCGGGTGAGCGCCGTGCCGGCCCCCTGTCAGGCGTGGTCGAGGGGGGTGCGGCCGAGCCAGGCGGCCAGTTGCTGGTAGGGGTCGGCGTTCTCGGGGGCCTGGGTGCGGGGGGCGAAGGGGGTGGCGGTGTCGCGGGGGCGGGAGTCGGGCAGGACGGTGCGGGCGGTGGTGAGGGCGAACTCGGCCAGTTCCGGGTCGAGTTCGTGGGGGTGGCCGAGGGCCTCGGCGAGGTCCCAGGTGTGCGTCACGATCTCCATCACGCTGCATCCGATATGCGGCTGCCGCCGCGTGGCGGACAGCGCCGCGTGGCCCGGGACCTCGCTTCGTGGCGCGGGTGAGCGCCGTGCCGGCCCCCTGTCAGGCGTGGTCGAGGGGGGTGCGGCCGAGCCAGGCGGCCAGTTGCTGGTAGGGGTCGGCGTTCTCGGGGGCCTGGGTGCGGGGGGCGAAGGGGGTGGCGGTGTCGCGGGGGCGGGAGTCGGGCAGGACGGTGCGGGCGGTGGTGAGGGCGAACTCGGCCAGTTCCGGGTCGAGTTCGTGGGGGTGGCCGAGGGCCTCGGCGAGGTCCCAGGTGTGCGTCACGATCTCCATCACGTAGCCGGACAGCGCCGCGTGGCCCGGGACCTCTCCCCAGGGGACGCGCACCGTGCTCGTCATCCGCTCGTCGCTCTCCCAGGCCTTGAGCACCCGGTTCCTGATCTCGTCGTAGGCCGCGGCCCAGCCGTCGTCCTCGACGTCCCCGGCGATCGGCTCGACGGCCATCCCGTCGCCGCCCTCGCCGACCACCGCGATCCGCCCGGAGCCGCCGACGATGTGGCTCAGCAGACCGCGTACGTCGAACTCGGTACAGGGGGTGGGGCGGGTCAGGTCCTCGGGGCGTACGGCGCTGATCAGCGCGGACGCCTGTGCGGTGGCGCGGGTGTAGACGGGGCGCGGGTCGGTGAAACCGTCGGTGGTCATGAGCTGCCTCTCTCGCTGGGCTGGTGCGCCGAGCATCCCCGGATAACCTGACAGACTCCGTCAACATTTGCGCCCGGCCCGCGCGGGGCGCGATGCTCACCGTGTGAAGTCCGACCGGCTGCTGTCGATCCTGCTGCTCCTGCAGACCCGGGGCCGGGTCCCCGCCCATGAACTCGCCGACCGGCTGGAGGTGTCGGTCCGCACCATCTACCGGGACATCGAGGCGCTGTCTGCCTCCGGTGTCCCGGTGTACGCCGAGCGCGGCCGGCACGGCGGCATCGAACTCCTCGCCGGATTCCGCACCGACGTCACCGGCCTGACCGCCGACGAGTCCCGGGCCCTGTTCGTCCTGGCCGCGCAGGGCGCCCACGCCGAGCTCGGTCTCGACGCGGCGCTCGGCTCGGCCCTGCGCAAGGTCATGGCCGCGCTCCCGGCCCCGTACCGGCCCGCCGCCGACCTCACCAGCCGCCGCATCCTGGTCGACGCCACCCGCTGGCGCGTCGGACCCCGGCAGAGCGCCGACCTGGCCGCGCTCCAGGACGCCGTCTTCTCCGACCGGCGTCTGCGGCTGCGCTACCGGCACAGCGGGGAACAGGAGCCGCGGACGTACACCGTGGACCCGTACGGCCTCGTCGCCAAGGCGGGCGTCTGGTATCTGGTCGCCGACCGGCGCGGCCGTCCGCAGCTGTTCCGGGCCGACCGGGTGCACTCGGCCAGGCTCCTCGACGACCCCGTACGGCGCAGGGACGGGGTCGAACTCGCCGACGCCTGGGAGGTGTTGCGCCGCCAGGTGGAGGAGCGGGACGGCGGGATCGAGGTCACCGTCCGGCTCCGGCGCACCTTCCTGGACGTCTTCCGGCGGATGGCGGCCGCCGAGCTGACCGCCCTGCCCGACGACGACGGCACCGGCGAGTGGGTCACCGCCCGGCTGACGTACCCGGTGCTGCGCGCGGTGCGCCAACTCCTGGCCTTCTCCGACCGGGTGGAGCTCCTGGACCCGCCCGAGGCCCGTGCGGAACTGCTGGCGGGTGCCCGTTCCGTCACGGCTCTGTACCAGGAGCCCGGGGAAGCGGAATTGACAGCCGGGGGACAGGAGAGGCTCAAGTACCGCCAAGGCGGCGTTGGTTGAGTGCGGCTCTCAGGACCTCCTCATCCGCACCGGAGCTGATTCTCATGAAGCGCGCCCGTCTCGCCCCCGCCGTCGCCCTGCTGGCCCTGTCCCCGCTGCTCCTCGCCGCCTGCGGCTCCGGTGACTCGTCGTCCTCCTCCGGGTCCTCCGGCGGCGGCAACTCCGGTCAGCAGCAGGCCTGTTCGGCGCCGTCGGGCATGCCCAGCGCCGGGGCGCAGCGACGCCGGCCGAGCGGGGCACCGTCCGGCATGCCCTCGGGAGCGTCCACGGCCAAGCCGACCGGCGCTCCCAGCGGGATGCCGTCGGGCATGCCGAGCGGCGGTCCGGCGGGCGGCGGCCGGGGCGGCTCCGGCGGCGGTCCGGCCGGCGGCGGTCAGGGTGGCGGCTGCGGCGGCCAGGGCGGTGGGCAGAACGGCGGCCAGGTTCAGCAGGGCTGACCGAAAAGGACCGTCGGCCGTACGCCGGCGGGGGCGGCACGCACCGGACGTGCCGCCCCCACCGTATGCGTACGGTCGTTCAGCCGAGCCAGTGGCTGCGGCCGATCGTGATGAGCCGCAACTGCCGCAGGGCGCGCTGCGTGACCCGCTCCCGCTCCTCCGCCGGAGCCTCCTGCGCCTCCAGGAACAGCGAGGCGGTGATGAGCATCTGGTCGACGTAGAGATGGGCGAGCATCAGCAGGTCGTCGTCGTTCCAGCCCTCGGCCTCGGGGTCCTTGGCCAGCTCGGTCTTCACCTCCTCGGCGAACCGGGCCAGTTGGTCCCGTATCGCCTCCCGCACGGGCTGCACTCCGCCGTGCCGTTCCCGGGCGATGAACCGCACGTGCGCCGGGTGAGCGGCCACGTGATCGGCGATCAGCCGCACGGCGCGCGTGATGCGTTCCTCGCTGTCGCCCGTCGTCGACACCGTCGTGCGCACCATCGGGTGCAGACTGCCCAGCGCCTCGTCGACCAGCGCCACCCCGAGGTCGGCGGTCGAGCGGAAGTGCCGGTAGAAGGCGGTCGGGGCGACGCCGACCGCCCGGGTGACCTCACGCAGACCCAGGCTGCTCAGGCTCTGCTCCTCCAGCAGCGCGAGCGCGGCGTCGAGGAACGCCTGCCGGGTCTTCTGCTTCTGCGCCTGCCGGATGCCGAGGGTGTGACTCATGTCATCCAGTTAACAACTGTTCTCCGGAATTGGAAAGCCGCGGAAGGCGCTAGACTCGAAGTCAGTGAACAACTGTTACTACAACTGTTCACCCAAACTTCACAACGGCATCCCGGAGGGGGGATCCGATCCCGTGCTGTTCCTCGTCGTCGCACTCATGCTCTTCGGAGTCGTACTGGGCACCGTCGCCCACGCGCCGCTCACCGTCACCGGCCTCATCGCCGCCGTCATCGCCGTCTGGCTCGGCGTGTTCGCCATCCGCGAGCGCCTCGGCCGCCGGCGCCGTACGACGGTCAACTGACCGTCCGCCACGACTTCCTGGAGCTGACCACCATGCAACTCACCGCACCCGTCACGAGCGGTACCGACACCCGCAGGCGCGCACGCGACGCCGATGGCATGGCCGTGGCGTCCTTCATCCTCGGCCTGCTCGGCCTGCTCGTCCTCAACATCTTCCTCGGCCCGATCGCCATCGCCCTGGCCGCGGTCTCCCTCTGGCGGGGCACCACCCGCCGCGGCCGCGCCGTGCTGGGCCTCGCCCTGGGCCTCGCGGACCTGGCGGTCCTGGTCCTGTCGATGCAGCTGAGCCACACGGTTTCCTGGAGTCTGTGACCGGCCGGCCGACTCCCGCGCAAGAAGGCGCATCCGAGGCCGGGCCCAGCCGTGCGGGACCCGTAGAATCGGGCTCACCATGGCTTACCTCGACCACGCCGCGACGACCCCCATGCTCCCGGAGGCGGCAGAGGCACTCACCGCCCAGCTGAGCATCACGGGCAACGCCTCCTCCCTGCACGCAGCCGGCCGCCGGGCCCGCCGCACCGTCGAGGAGTCCCGCGAAACCCTCGCGGAAGCGCTGGGCGCCCGCCCAAGCGAGGTCGTCTTCGCCTCGGGCGGCACCGAGGCCGACAACCTCGCCGTCAAGGGCCTGTACTGGTCCCGCCGCGCCGCCGACCCGGCCCGCACCCGGGTGCTGGCCAGCCCCGTCGAACACCACGCCGTCCTCGACGCCGTCCACTGGCTCGGCGAACACGAGGGCGCGACGGTCGAGTACCTCCCCGTCGACTCCTACGGCCGCGTCCACCCCGAGGCCCTGCGGGACGCCATCGCCCGCAATCCCGGCGACGTCGCCCTGGTCACCGTGATGTGGGCCAACAACGAGATCGGCACGATCCTGCCGGTGCGCGAACTCGCCGACGTCACCGCCGAGTTCGGCATCCCGCTGCACGCCGACGCGGTCCAGGCCTTCGGCCAGGTCCCGGTCGACTTCGCCGCCTCAGGCCTCGCTGCGATGACTGTTTCCGGCCACAAGATCGGCGGCCCGTACGGCATCGGGGCGCTGCTGCTCGGCCGTGAGCACACCCCCGTCCCCGTCCTGCACGGCGGCGGCCAGGAGCGCCATGTCCGCTCCGGCACCCTCGACGTCCCCGCCATCGCGTCCTTCGCCGTCGCCGGCCGGCTCGCCGCCGAGCGGCGCGCGGAGTTCACCCGCGAGGTCGGCGCGCTGCGCGACCAGTTGATCGACGCCGTGCGTGACGCCGTACCGGACGCGATCCTCGGCGGCGACCCGGCACCCGAGGGGCGGCTTCCGGCCAACGCCCACTTCACCTTCCCCGGCTGCGAGGGCGACTCCCTGCTGCTCCTGCTGGACGCCCAGGGCATCGAGTGCTCCACCGGCTCCGCCTGCACCGCGGGCGTCGCCCAGCCCAGCCATGTGCTGCTGGCCACCGGTATCGACCCGGAGCTGGCCCGCGGCACCCTGCGCTTCTCCCTCGGCCACACCTCGACCGAGGCGGACGTGGAGGCGGTGGCGAAGGCGATCGGCCCGGCGGTGGAACGGGCGCGGGCGGCGGGCCTCAGCTGAGCATCCGGGCCGGGACATACAGCGACCTACAAGGCGGGTTCCCTTCGCCGGTATTGTCCGGATCAGGTAGTAGGGGTCGCCTTCCGGTCCAGTACTTGCGACCTTCCGGCCTCTCAGCCCGAGCGTCGACGTCGGCACCAGCGGAGACTCGTACCTCTCGGTGAAGGGAGATCCTGTATCTCTCGCTGAAGTCGGCTACTCCGCTTGAACTCCCTCACTCGTCTTGTAGGTCTAATACAAGGATAAATCGGGACCTATCGTGCGCAAGGGGTCTGGCCTTGATTTTTTCAGCCGCTTCAAACTTTTCGGGGGCTCCTCCCGGGCCCCGTACCCTGGAGGGGCTATGACTGAGACCCCGCAGCGCCCCCTCCGCGTCCTCGCCGCCATGTCCGGCGGAGTCGACTCCGCCGTAGCCGCCGCGCGCGCCGCGGAAGCCGGCCACGACGTCACCGGCGTCCACCTCGCGCTCTCCGCGAACCCGCAGTCCTTCCGCACCGGCGCGCGGGGCTGTTGCACCATCGAGGACTCGCGCGACGCCCGCCGCGCGGCCGACGTCATCGGCATCCCGTTCTACGTCTGGGACCTCGCCGACCGCTTCCGCGAGGACGTGGTCGAGGACTTCGTCGCCGAGTACGAGGCCGGCCGCACCCCCAACCCCTGCCTGCGCTGCAACGAGAAGATCAAGTTCGCCGCGCTGCTCGACAAGGCGCTCGCGCTGGGCTTCGACGCGGTGTGCACGGGCCACTACGCCAAGGTGATCGTGCGCGAGGACGGCTCCCGTGAGCTGCACCGCGCGTCCGACATGGCCAAGGACCAGTCGTACGTCCTCGGTGTGCTGGACGACCGGCAGCTCGCGCACGCCATGTTCCCGCTCGGTGACACGGTGACGACGAAGGACGAGATCCGCGCGGAGGCCGAGCGGCGCGGGCTGGCGGTCGCCAAGAAGCCCGACTCGCACGACATCTGCTTCATCGCCGACGGCGACACCCAGGGCTTCCTCGCCCAGCGCCTGGGCAGGGCCGAGGGCGACATCGTGGACGAGTCCGGCGCCAAGCTGGGCACGCACGAGGGGGCGTACGGCTTCACCATCGGCCAGCGCAAGGGCCTGCGGATCGGCACCCCGGCCCCCGACGGCAAGCCGCGCTACGTCCTCGACATCTCCCCGGTGACCAACACGGTCACCGTCGGCCCCGCGGCCGCCCTGGACGTCACCGCCCTGACCGCGATCAAGCCCCGCTGGTGCGGCACCGCCCCCACCGGCCCCGGCACCTACACCGCCCAGCTGCGCGCCCACGGCGGCGAGACCGAGGTCACCGCGGAGCCGGTCGACGGCGAACTCCGCGTCACCTTCACCGCGCCGGTCCGGGGTGTCGCCCCCGGCCAGGCGATCGTCCTGTACGACGGCACGCGCGTGGTCGGCTCGGCGACGATCGCGACGACCACGCGCGCGACAGCGTCCGCGGTGTAGCTCTCACGGGGTACGTCGGCGGCGTGGCTCTCCGGGGGTACGCCGCCGGATCCTCAGCCGGTGAATCCTCAGCAGCCGGTGAATCCTCAGCCGGTGAAGAAGTCGGCCAGCACCGGCCCCAGCACCGCCGGCTCCACCATGTGGGTCTGCCCCGGAAGCACCCGGTAGGTGCCCTGGGGCACCGCCTCCGCGACGGCCTGGGCCGACCGGTGCATCCACTCCGGGCTCGCCCCGCCCACGACGGACAGCACCGGCACGGAGACCGCCGCGAGCCGCTCGCGCGGGAGCAGTCCGTCGCCCATGACGGCGTCGTCGTACGCGAGACTCGGTGCCACGGCCTCCATGCCGGCCCACATCGGCGACTGCCGGGCTCCCTGGATCATCTCCTCGCCGAGCCCGGTCAGCCGCAGGAACAGCTCCACCGCGTCCCCGCGCCGGCCGTCGGACAGTGCCTTGCTCAGCTGCTCCTTGTACACGGCCTCGCGCTCGGCGCCGCCCTGGAGGAAGTCGGCGTACGGCACCTCGTACACCGCCGCCCGGCGCAGCGGCAGCCCGCTCGCCGCCGCGCGGAGCACCAGCGCACCGCCCGAGGAGACCCCGAACAGCGAGGCGTCCCCGCCGACCGCGTCGAGCAGCGCGGCCAGGTCCTCCACCTCACGCGCGACCTCGTACGGCGCCGTGTCCCCGCTCGCGCCGCGGCCCCGGCGGTCGTACACGACGGCCGTGCAGCGGTCCGCGAGCCGGGCGGCCAGGGGTGCCACGGTGCCGCCGGTGGACATCGCGCCGCACACCAGGATCACCGCGGGCCCCTGGCCGGTCACTTCGTACGCGAGGGCGGTGCCGTCGCGGGAAGTCGTCTTCTTGTCCATGTCGGTGCAGACTGCCGTACCCGCATGGACTCATCGCTCACGACACGTCGACGTCGTAGAAGCAGAAGTGATCCTTGATCTCCGAGACTCCCGGCTTGGGGTCGGGGTACGCCCAGACCAGGTCCGGCGCGTCCGGCAGCGACCAGTACGACGCCGTGCCCTTGAAGGGGCAGACGGTGTGGGTGTCCGAGGGGGTCAGCAGGTCGAGGCGTACGTCCTCGGCGGGGATGTAGTACCGCGCGGGACAGCCCGTCTCGCGCAGCACCAGGGGACGGTCGGACTCCGCGAGCACCAGATCGCCGTGCACCACGCGCACGTGCCGCTCGCCCTGCTCGATGGTGATGGTGTGTCCTTCGGTCATATCCGGACAGCACCGGCGGGCGCCCGGTTCTTCCCGCGTACGGTGGGGGCCATGAACATCTGCGTCTTCCTGTCCGCCGCCGACCTCGACGAGCGTTACACGCGCCCCGCGCGCGAGTTCGCGGAACTGCTCGGCAAGGCCGGCCACACCCTGGTGTGGGGCGGCTCCAACGTCGGTCTGATGAAGGTCGTCGCCGACGGGGTGCACGAGGCGGGCGGCAGGCTGCTGGGCGTGTCCGTGGACTTCCTCGCGAACAAGGCGCGGCCGGGCGCCGACGAGATGGTCATCGCCGCCGACCTCGCCGAGCGCAAGAAGCTGCTGCTGGAGAAGGCCGACGCCGTGGTGATCATGGTGGGCGGCACCGGTACGCTGGACGAGGCCACGGAGATCCTGGAGCTGAAGAAGCACGGCCGCACCGAGAAGCCGGTCGTGCTGCTGAACACCGCGGGCTTCTACGACGGCCTCAAGGAGCAGTTCCGCCGCATGGAGGCCGAGGGCTTCCTGCCGCGTCCGCTGGCCGAGCTGATGTACTTCGCCGAGGAACCCGTCGCCGCGCTGGCCCACCTGGAAGGCCACCTGGGCGCCCGCTGATGCGAGCATGGCGGGCATGGCTACTCATGTGATCACCGGCGCCGGTTCCGGCATCGGCGCCGCCGTCGCCCGCCGGCTGCACGCGCGCGGGGACGACATCGTCCTGCACGCGCGCGACGCGGGCCGCGCGAAGGAGCTGGCGGCCGAGTTCCCCGGCGCCCGCACCCTGGTGGGCGACCTGGCAGACCCGGACCGGCTCTCCTGGGCGTTCTCCCACCAGACGCTCCCCGACCGGGTGGACTCCCTGCTCCACATCGCCGGGGTCGTCGACCTGGGCGAGGTCGGCGACCTGACCACCAAGTCCTGGCACCACCAGCTCAACGTCAACCTGATCGCCCCGGCCGAGCTGACCCGGCACTTCCTGCCCCAGCTGCGCGCCGCCCGCGGCCATGTGATCTTCGTCAACTCAGGGGCCGGCCTGAGCGCCCACGCGGGCTGGTCCGCCTACGCCGCCTCGAAACACGGCCTGAAGGCCCTGGCCGACTCCCTGCGCCAGGAGGAACACGCAGCCGGCGTCCGCGTCACCACGGTGTACCCGGGCCGCACGGCCACCCCCATGCAGACCAAGGTCCACCAGCAGGAGGGCAAGGACTACGACCCCGCGAAGTGGATCGATCCCGAGTCGGTCGCCACAACGATCCTCATGGCCCTGGACCTGCCCAGGGACGCCGAGGTCAACGACCTGACGGTACGGCCGGGCCGGTGACCTCCAAGGCCGCCGACGCCGCCACGATCCGGGCCTGGCCGGCACAGACCTGGTCCCGGACCGGGGCCGCGCTCTTCAGCCGACCGGGTCGGGTGGTGGGCGGGCACAGGCGGGGGTCCAGGGGCGGAGCCCCCTTGTACGGCCACGGCATACCCTTCCGGAGTGAGTGAGAGCAGCGAGTTCACGTTCCCCCCGGCCACCGGCATCGGGTCCATGCCCGGCGGCGACGCCAGGGAAGCCGCCAAGACAGTCACCGGAAGCTTCGAGGACTTCCCGTTCCTCGCCGAGCTGCCCGCGCGCGGGCCCGGCGCCGACATGATCGGCCGCACCGCCGGGATGCTGGTCGAGCTGTACGCGCGCGTGGAGCCCAGCGGCTGGCGGATCGGGGACCGGCCGGGCCGGGACACCAAGCGTGCCCGGTCCTGGCTGGGCGAGGACCTGGACGCCCTGGAGGAGTTCACGCAAGGGTACGAGGGCGACCTCAAGGTGCAGGCCGTCGGCCCCTGGACGCTCGCCGCCGCCCTGGAGCTGAAGAACGGCGAGGCCGCCCTCTCCGACCCCGGCGCCTGCCGTGACCTCACCGCCTCCCTCACCGAGGGCCTCCGCCTCCACCTCGCCGAGGTACGGCGCCGCATCCCCGGCGCCCGCCTCGTCCTCCAGCTCGACGAGCCCTCGCTCACCGCCGTCCTGCGCGGCCAGGTCCGCACCGCCAGCGGCTACCGCACCCACCGCGCCGTCGACCGCCAGCTCGTGGAGGCCGCGCTCCGGGATGTCGTCGGCGTGCACGACGACGGCCCCGTGGTCGTCCACTCCTGCGCCCCCGACGTGCCGTTCGCCCTGTTGCGCCGGGCCGGCGTGGCCGCCGTCGCCTTCGACTTCTCGCTCCTCACCGAGCGTGACGACGATGTCATCGGCGAGGCCGTCGAGGCCGGCACAAGGCTGTTCGCCGGTGTCGTACCGGGCACGGACGGCCCATTGTCAGACCCTGCCGGTAGCGTCATGGGTGTCAGGACGCTGTGGCGCAGGCTGGGGCTGCGACCAGGGCTGCTCGCGCAGGCCGTCACGGTGACCCCGGCGTGCGGTCTGGCAGGCGCTTCCCCCGCCTACGCGCGCCAGGCGCTCGCCCACTGCGTCCGGGCGGCGAGATCCCTCGCGGACAACCCAGAGTAACGGGAGGACAACACGGTGGCCGGCGACAAGCAGCAGGCGGAGACGGCAGTGCCCGCCGAGGCACGGGACAGGCACGCGCAGCTGGCGGAGCAGGTCGAGGAGCACCGCTTCCGGTACTACGTGAAGGACGCTCCCGTCATCAGCGACGCGGAGTTCGACAAGCTCCTGAAGTCCCTGGAGGCCCTGGAGGAGCAGTATCCGGAGCTGCGCACCCCGGACTCGCCCACCCAGAAGGTCGCGGGGTCGTACGCGACGGAGTTCACGGCGGTCGAGCACCGCCAGCGCATGCTGTCGCTCGACAACACCTTCAACGACGACGAGCTGGCCGCCTGGGCCGACCGTATCGCGCGCGAACTCGGCGACCAGGAGTACCACTTCCTGTGCGAGCTGAAGGTCGACGGCCTCGCGGTCAACCTGACGTACGAGAACGGCCGCCTCACGCGCGCGGCCACCCGTGGCGACGGCCGCACCGGTGAGGACATCACGCCCAACGTCCGTACGATCGCCGAGATCCCGGACCGTCTGGGGGGCGACAAGGTGCCGGACCTCGTGGAGATCCGCGGCGAGGTCTACTTCCCGATGGAGAAGTTCCTCGAACTGAACGAACGCCTGGTCGCGGCCGGTGACAAGCCGTTCGCCAATCCCCGCAACGCAGCCGCCGGTTCGCTGCGCCAGAAGGACCCGCGGGTCACCGCCACCCGCCCGCTGCACATGGTCGTCCACGGCATCGGCGCCCTGGAGGGCTTCACGGGCATGACCCGCCTCTCCCAGGCGTACGACCTGCTGAAGACCTGGGGCCTGCCCACCTCCCCGCACAACCGCGTGGTGGACGACCTCGACGGCGTACGGCAGTTCATCGCCCACTACGACGGCGAGAACCGCCACTCCGTGGAGCACGAGATCGACGGCGCCGTCATCAAGCTCGACGAGATCCGCCTCCAGGGCCGCCTCGGCTCCACCGCGCGAGCGCCCCGCTGGGCGATCGCGTACAAGTACGCGCCGGAAGAGGTCAACACCAAGCTCATCGACATCAAGGTGGGCGTCGGCCGCACCGGCCGCGTCACGCCGTACGCCCAGGTCGAGCCGGTCACGGTCGCGGGCAGCGAGGTCGAGTTCGCCACCCTGCACAACCAGGAGGTCGTCAAGGCCAAGGGCGTCCTCATCGGGGACACGGTCGTCATCCGCAAGGCCGGTGACGTCATCCCGGAGATCCTCGGGCCGGTGGTCGACCTCAGGGACGGCAGCGAGCGGGAGTTCGTGATGCCGGCCGAGTGCCCCGAGTGCGGCACGGCGCTGCGGCCCATGAAGGAGGGCGACATCGACCTCCGCTGCCCCAACGCGCGTACGTGCCCGGCCCAGTTGCGCGAGCGCGTGTCCTACCTGGCGGGCCGCGAGTGCCTGGACATCGAGGGCTTCGGCGCGGTGGCCGCCGCCGCGCTGACCCGGCCGCTGGAGCCGGCCGACCCGCCGCTGGTGGACGAGGGCGACCTGTTCGACCTGACGGTGGAGAAGCTGCTGCCCATCAAGGCCTATGTCCTCGACCCCGACAGCGGTCTGCCCAAGCGGGACCCGAAGACGGGCGAGGAGAAGGTCGTCACGGTCTTCGCCAACCAGAAGGGCGAGCCGAAGAAGAACACCCTCGCCCTGCTGGAGAACGTCGAGGCGGCCAAGCAGCGCCCGCTGGCCCGGTTCCTCAACGGACTGTCCATCCGGCACGTCGGACCGGTGGCCGCGCAGGCCCTCGCGCGCGAGTTCCGTTCCATCGACCGTATCGAACAGGCCACGGAGGAGGAGCTGGCGACCACCGACGGCGTCGGCCCCATCATCGCCACGGCGCTCAAGGAATGGTTCGCCGAGGAGTGGCATCGCGAGATCGTCCGCAAGTGGAAGGCCGCCGGAGTCCCGCTTGAGGACGAGGCCACCGGCGAGGACGAGGGCCCGCGCCCGCTGGAGGGGCTGACCGTCGTGGTCACCGGCACGCTGGAGAACTTCACCCGGGACGGCGCCAAGGAGGCACTGCAGAGCCGGGGCGCAAAAGTGACCGGATCGGTATCGAAGAAGACCTCGTTCGTCGTTGTGGGTGACAACCCCGGATCGAAGTACGACAAAGCCATGCAATTGAAGGTCCCGGTCCTGAACGAAGATGGTTTCTCGGTCCTCTTGGAGCAGGGCCCGGACGCCGCGGCCGAAGTCGCGCTTCCGACCGAGGAGTAGCGGTTGAAGGCCACCCGATCGGCGCATATCAGATGCATACGGGTGGCCTGGGCGCATTCGGGCAACCGTTGCCGACCGGTGCCCGTGGAAGCCTTCAGCGGCCTACTGTTGAGGTGTGCACCTGCCGTGCCCAGCTGCGGTCGGGGCATCCCCGCGCGCTCCCAAGGCGCGGGGAACGTTTCTTCAACGCGGAGCCGCTGATGGGTGACGGACGTCGGGCCGCGTGGCGTGGGCACCGCCGGGTGTGAGAGGGACGGGAATGGAACCGACCGAGAGCATCGCCCCGGACTCGCGGCTGCGCCTGCGCCGTCGCGCGGCCGCCTGGCGCGGGACCCGGTGGACGGGACGGGACAGCGGACGCCCGGCGGGCCGGGCGCGCCTGGCCGGACCGGGCGCCGTCGCCGAGGCCCATCCGCCGATACCCCTGACCGCCCTCGAACCCGCCCGCGCCCTGACCGGCGTCGGCACCGGCCCGGACACCGAACGGCAGCCGTCCTGGCCCGCACTGCCCGCGGCCGTCATGGCCGCCGCCGCACTCGTCCTGGGCGCCGGCTTCTACCGCGCCTTCACCGGCCACCACGCCCTCTTCCCGGGCGGCACCGTCGGCTGGTCGCTGGCCCTGCTCACCGGCGTCATCGTCGGTCACCTCGTCATGCTGGGCCGTGCCCGCTGGTGGGGCGGCACCGGCTCCGGCGCCGCCCTCACCCTCGCCGTCCTGCTGCTCTACGGCTGGGTGCCCGCCGGCATGGTCAGCCTCACCGTCGTCGTCCTGGTCGGCATCGCCCGCCGCCACCGCTGGCGCCAGGGCGTCCTGCACGGCGCGGTGGACCTCCTCGGCATCGGCACCGGCGCCCTGCTGCTCGGCGCCTTCGGCCGCGTCCCGAGCGTCGAGACGCCCTGGCGGCCCGGCAGCTGGAGCATCGCCACCGTGCCCGAGGTCGTCCTCGTCGCCGTCGCCTATCTCGCCGTCAGCCGTGGCCTGCTGTGGTACCTGCACGCCCCGCACGGCGGCAAGGTGCCCGCGGTCCACCGCGCCTCCCTGGTCAGACAAGGCCTGATAGCCGTCGCCCTGCTCGGCATCGCGCCCCTGCTGTGCGTCGTCGCCGACGCCGAGCCGGTCCTGCTGCCACTGTTCGCCATCCCGCTCATCGCCCTCGACTCCACGCTGTGGATGGCACGCGCGCGTGCCGAGGAACAGCTGCGCGACCCGCTGACCGGGCTGCCCAACCGGCAGTGGCTGCTGGAGCGGATCTGGACCGCCCTCGACGACGCCGAACGCATCGGCGCCCGCTCCGCCCTCATGCTGATCGACCTCGACCGCTTCCGTTCGGTGAACGACACCCTCGGTCATCTCGCCGGTGACCGGCTGCTGCTTCAGATAGCCGACCGGCTGCGGATCGCCCTGCCGCGCGGCGCGGAGGCCGCGCGGCTCGGCGGGGACGAGTTCGCGGTCTTACTGCCCGTCGCCGACTCCACCACGTCGGCCACGCGCGTCGCCCGCGGCCTCGTCACCGCCCTCAGCTCCCCGCTGGACCTCGACGGCCTCACCCTCGTCCTGGAGGCCAGCGCGGGCGTCGCCGTCTTCCCCGACCACGCCCTGGACGCCGAAGGCCTGCTGCGCCGGGCGGACGTGGCGATGTACCAGGCGAAGCGGGACCGTACGGGCGTCGAGGTCTACGAGTCCAAGCGGGACTCCAACACCCCCGACCGGCTCGGCCTGCTGGGCGATCTGCGCCGGGCGCTGGACGCGCACGAGGTGCAGCTGCACTACCAGCCCAAGGTGCGCTTCGACGGCCAGGTCGCCGGCCTGGAGGCGCTGGTGCGCTGGGTGCACCCCGAGCGCGGGAAGGTGCCGCCGGACGAGTTCATAGCGATCGCCGAGTCCTCCGGGCTGATGCCCCATCTGACGGAGTACGTGCTGGAGACCGCGCTCGGACAGGTCGCCCGGTGGCGGGCGCAGGGGCTGCGGGTGCCGGTGGCGGTGAACGTCTCGCCCCGCGATGTCCACACGCCCGGTTTCGCCGGATCGGTCGCTGCGCGGCTGGCCCGGCACGGGGTCCCCGCGGGCGCCTTGCAGCTGGAGATAACCGAGCATGTGCTGCTGGAGGACCCGCAGCGCGCCGCCGACACCCTCGCCGGGCTCACCGGGCACGGGGTGAAGATGTCGCTGGACGACTTCGGCACCGGGTACTCCTCCCTGGTCCATCTGCGGCGGCTGCCGGTGAGCGAGCTGAAGATCGACCGCTCCTTCGTGGCCCGGCTGGCCGTCGACGCGGAGGACGCGGAGATCGTGCGGTGCACCGTGGATCTCGCGCACTCGCTGGGGCTGCTCGTCGTCGCCGAGGGTGTGGAGGACGACGAGACGTGGGAGCGGTTGCGGGATCTGGGGTGTGATGCCGTGCAGGGGTGGCTCGTGGCAGCGGCGATGCCGCCCGAGGAGACCACGGCGTGGCTGCGGGCGCGCGGGTCCCGGGGCTGGCAGCGGCCGCGTGCGGCGCTGCCGGCCGCCGAATAGCCTCTCCCACCCGCGGTTCGACTCGGCCGGGCGGCGGGCCCTCGCCCCAGGGGGTCCGTTCGCCGTCGGCGGCTGCCGGTTCGTCGTGGCTGGTCGCTCCCCCACATTCTCGGCTTCGCTCGAACCCGGGGGACCCATCGCGGCGCAGCCGCACATCGACACAGCCCCGCGCCCCTACGGGGCGCTGAAGTGGCCGATCAGCAGCTCCAGCCTTCGCTCGTGCCCATCCTCCGGCAGCCGGCCGCTCCGCATCAGTGTCGCCAGACCGTGCAGGGCCGCCCAGAACGTCTCCGTCGGCAGCCCGGGGTCCTCTCCCTCGTGCGCCGTCGGCTCCACCACGACGAGCAGCTCGCCGAACGCCTCCTTGAGCGGCGCCGGTGCCTCCTCCGTCGCGAACGGCAGGTCCACCAGGTGGGTGAACATCGCGTCGTAGAGGGCGGGCCGGCGGCGGGCGAAGGCCGTGTACGTGCGGGCGATGGCCGCGAGCGCCTCGCGTGTGCCCTGTGCGGCGGCGCGCGCCTGCCGTAGCTCTGCCGCCAGGTCGGCGCAGCCCTGGACCGCGACCGCCGCCATGATCGCGTCCTTGCCCTTGAAGCGGCTGCAGATCTTCTAGCTTTGCTCTCAATCCCAGCGTTGAATGACTCGCCTTCGCCGGAGACGCGGGCCGAGGCGTGGTTCATGCTCGCCGTGGCACTCGTACCGTTCGGCGACATGTTCATCGTGCTGCGCAACGGCGGGACGAAAGCCGTGGCGTTCGGGATCCACTTCGCCACCGCGATCGTTGTCCTGATCGGCGCCGGACTGCTCTTCGCGGTCTGACGACCTCACACGACATCAGCAGGAGGGAACGTCATGTCACTGTTCGTGCCGAAGTTCGACGATTCCGTGATCGTGCGCGGCGTCGAGGCCGAGGTGGTCGGGGACACCCCCGTCGGCGTCCAGCTCCTGGCCGACCGCAGTGCGACCGGCGGGGCGCTGTCCACCGTGCGCGTCACCCTGGCCGAGGGCGCCGACGGAGCGCGGCCGCACCTCCACCACACCGGGGCGGAGATGTTCTACCTGCTCGACGGGTCCGCCGAGATCCTGTCCGGAGACGACATCGTCACCGCCGAGCGCGGCGATCTCGTCATCGTCCCGCCGGAGAAGCCGCACGCCTTCGCCGCCGTCCCGGACGCCACGGCGGACATCCTCATCGTCTTCACCCCGGGCATCGAGCGCTTCGAGTACTTCCGTCACCTCCAGCGCATCCGCGTCGGCGAGGCCACTCCGGAGAGCATCCTCGAAGTGCAGGAGCGGTACGACAACCACTTCCTCAAGAGCGAGGTCTGGGAAGGCCGCCGGGGCTGACGGGCGGGGCCCCGGCAAACCGTTTCACGGGCACGGGGCCCTGCCCCATAGGATTGGGGACTGGCGTCACATTTCCGCCTGCCGCGCTTCGGGCGGACGGCAGAAATGTGACGCCGGCCCCCGGCCCCAAACCACACACACTCACCCCAGAGGATCGCTGCATGCCTGGCATCACGCGCGAGGAGGTCGCCCACCTCGCCCGGCTGGCGCGTCTGGAGCTGAAGCCCGAAGAACTCGACCACTTCGCGGGACAGCTCGACGACATCATCGGCGCGGTCGCCCGCGTCAGCGAGGTCGCCGACCAAGACGTACCGCCGACCTCGCACCCGCTCCCGCTGACGAACGTCATGCGGCCGGACGAGATCCGTCCCTCGCTCACCCCCGAGCAGGCGCTCTCCGGCGCCCCGGCCCAGGAGCAGCAGCGTTTCAAGGTGCCGCAGATCCTGGGGGAGGAGTGACCACCATGACGGACAGCAACATCATCAAGCTCACGGCCGCGCAGATCGCCGAGAAGATCGCCTCCGGCGAGCTCACGGCCGTCCAGGTCACCGAGGCCCACCTCGCCCGGATCGAGGCCGTCGACGAGAAGGTGCACGCCTTCCTGCACGTCGACCGCGAGGGCGCGCTCGCCCAGGCCCGCGCCGTGGACGAGAAGCGGGCGCGCGGGGAGAAGCTCGGCCCGCTGGCCGGCGTCCCGCTCGCGCTCAAGGACATCTTCACCACCGAGGGCGTGCCCACGACCGTCGGCTCGAAGATCCTGGAGGGCTGGATCCCGCCGTACGACGCCACCCTCACCAAGAAGCTGAAGGCCGCCGACGTCGTCATCCTCGGCAAGACCAACATGGACGAGTTCGCCATGGGGTCCTCCACCGAGAACAGCGCCTACGGCCCGACGGGCAACCCCTGGGACCTCACCAAGATCCCCGGCGGCTCGGGCGGCGGTTCCTCCGCCGCGCTCGCCTCCTTCCAGGCGCCCCTCGCCATCGGTACGGACACCGGCGGGTCCATCCGCCAGCCGGCCGCCGTCACCGGCACGGTCGGCGTGAAGCCGACGTACGGCGCGGTGTCCCGCTTCGGCATGGTCGCCTT
This sequence comes from Streptomyces camelliae, assembly GCF_027625935.1. Classification (NCBI taxonomy): domain Bacteria; kingdom Bacillati; phylum Actinomycetota; class Actinomycetes; order Kitasatosporales; family Streptomycetaceae; genus Streptomyces; species Streptomyces camelliae. The sequence goes on along the minus strand of NZ_CP115300.1, from coordinate 2,924,483 downwards.
CTCGTCCTCCCTGGACCAGGGCGGGCCCTGTGCCCGTACGGTCCTGGACGCCGCCCTGCTGCACGAGGTGATCGCCGGGCACGACCCGCTCGACTCCACCTCCATCGACGCCCCGGTCCCGCCGGTGGTCGAGGCCGCGAAGAACGGCTCCGTGCAGGGCATGCGCGTCGGCGTGGTCAAGCAGTTCCGCGGCGAGGGCTACCAGGCCGGTGTCATCCAGCGCTTCGACGAGTCCGTCGCGCTGCTGAAGGAGCTGGGCGCCGAGATCGTCGAGCTGGACTGCCCGTCCTTCGACCTCGCGCTGTCGGCGTACTACCTGATCGCCCCCTCCGAGTGCTCCTCCAACCTCGCCCGCTTCGACGGCCTGCGCTACGGCCTGCGGACCGGCGACGACGGCGGCCGCTCGGCGGAGGAGGTCACCTCCCTCACCCGTGAGGCGGGCTTCGGCCCCGAGGTCAAGCGCCGCATCATGCTCGGCACATACGCCCTGTCGAGCGGGTACTACGACGCGTACTACGGCTCCGCCCAGAAGGTCCGCACGCTCATCACGCGGGACTTCGAGAAGGCCTTCGAGCAGGTCGACGTCATCGTCTCGCCGACGACCCCGACCACCGCCTTCCCGATCGGCGAGCGCGCCGACGACCCGATGGCGATGTACCTCGCGGACCTGTGCACCATCCCGACCAACCTGGCGGGCAACGCGGCCATGTCCCTGCCCTGCGGCCTCGCCCCGGAGGACAACCTCCCGGTGGGCCTGCAGATCATCGCCCCGGCGCTGCAGGACGACCGCCTGTACAAGGTGGGCGCCGCCGTCGAGGCCGCCTTCGTGGAAAAGTGGGGACACCCGCTGCTGGAGGAGGCTCCGTCGCTGTGAGCAAGGCACTGTCCAAGGCCAAGGGCTTCAAGAAGTCCAAGTCCGGTACGTACCTGTCGATGGCCACCACCGCGTTCGGCGCGATCGGTGTCGCCAAGCAGATCAAGAAGGCCCGCGCCGAGCAGGACACGCTGAGGTTGATCGACGCCACCGTGTCCGCCGTCGCGATCGTCACCGGCCTCGCCATCCTCTACCGCGAGCTGAAGCGGCTGGGCGACGACGACGTCCTGCTGGGCTGAGAGGGAAGTTTTCACCGTGACCACCACGACCGACCTGGTGTCGTACGAGGACGCGCTGGCGTCCTACGACCCCGTCATGGGCCTTGAGGTCCATGTCGAACTCGGCACCAAGACCAAGATGTTCTGCGGCTGTTCGACCGAGCTGGGTGCCGAGCCCAACTCGCAGACCTGCCCGACCTGCCTCGGCCTGCCGGGCGCGCTCCCGGTCGTCAACGCGACCGGCGTCGAGTCCGCGATCAAGATCGGTCTCGCGCTGAACTGCGAGATCGCCGAGTGGTGCCGCTTCGCCCGGAAGAACTACTTCTATCCGGACATGCCGAAGAACTTCCAGACCTCCCAGTACGACGAGCCGATCGCCTTCAACGGCTACCTCGACGTGCAGCTGGAGGACGGCGAGACCTTCCGCGTGGAGATCGAGCGCGCCCACATGGAGGAGGACACCGGCAAGTCCACCCACGTGGGTGGCGCGACCGGCCGTATCCACGGCGCGCAGCACTCGCTCCTGGACTACAACCGCGCGGGCATCCCGCTCATCGAGATCGTCACCAAGCCCATCGTCGGCGCCGGCGAGCGCGCCCCCGAGGTGGCCAAGGCGTACGTCCGTGAGCTGCGCGAGGTCATCCGTGCCCTCGGCGTGTCCGAGGCCCGCATGGAGATGGGCCAGATGCGCTGCGACGTGAACCTGTCGCTGATGCCGAAGGGCAGCTCGACGTTCGGCACGCGCTCCGAGACGAAGAACGTCAACTCGCTGCGCTCCGTGGAGCGCGCGGCTCGCTTCGAGATCATGCGGCACGCCGCCGTACTGAACGACGGCGGCACGGTCGTCCAGGAGACCCGCCACTTCCACGAGGACACCGGGTCCACGACCTCGGGCCGCGTGAAGGAGGAGGCCGAGGACTACCGGTACTTCCCCGAGCCGGACCTGGTGCCGGTGGCCCCCTCCCGGGAGTGGGTCGAGGAGATCCGCGCGGCCCTGCCGGAGCTGCCGCTGGTCCGCCGTACCCGGCTGCTCGCCGAGTGGGGCATCTCGGCCACCGACATGCAGGCGATCCTCAACGCCGGTGCGCTGGACCCGATCGTCGCCACGATCGACGCCGGTGCCGACGCGGCCTCCGCCCGCAAGTGGTGGATGGGCGAACTGGCGCGCAGCGCGAACGAGTCCGGCAAGGCACTGGACGAGCTGGCCATCACGCCGCAGCAGGTCGCCCGGGTCACCGAGCTCGTCGCGAAGGGCGACCTGAACGACAAGCTGGCCCGGCAGGTCATCGAGGGCGTCCTCGCGGGCGAGGGCACCCCGGACGAGGTCGTCGACAAGCGCGGCCTGAAGGTCGTGTCCGACGACTCGGCCCTCGGCACGGCCGTCGACGAGGCCATCGCCGGCAACCCGGGCGTCGCGGACAAGATCCGCGGCGGCAAGGTGGCCGCGGCCGGCGCCCTGGTCGGCGCGGTCATGAAGGCCACCCGGGGTCAGGCCGACGCGGCCCGCGTCAAGGAGCTGATCCTGGCGAAGCTGGGCGTCAGCGAGGGCTGAGCCCACACTCGGCACGGCCCCGGAGGCACGTCCTCCGGGGCCGTTCTCCTGCTCCCGGGCCGGAGGTACTACGCTCGCCCGCCATGAGGGCACGCACCGATTCCGACCCCCGACCCGCGATAGCCGACGTCGAGGACATCGCGGAAGACAGCGACATCGCGGAAGACAGCGACGAAGAAGCGGCGGACCACGTCGAGGGTGCCCGCCGGGCCCGCTGGCTCGCCGCCGGCACCGGTGTGCTGCTGACCCTCGCCGGTCTCGCCGCAGCCCTGCTCAAGCTCACCGCCGCCGCCCCCGCCCGCGTCCCCGCCGCCTATGCCCTCGGTGCCGCCGTCTGCGCCCTCGCCGCGCTGCTCGGCGGCCGGGGCCGTACCCGCAGGGCCCTGTGGCTGCTGATCGCCGGGACGATGATCATGGCGCTGGGGGACCAGCCCGGCTGAAGCGTCCGGAGGCACGACAGAGTTCGCCGAAGTGTCCTGTGACGTCCCTCCCACTCGTGTGAAGAAGCCCACGAACACGGCAAACGATCACTTTCGCCTGCAAGAGTGTCCTGCGATTGCTCATCCGTTCTTTGCGGGCAGTTCAGTTTATGGACGATTGTTCCCGGCCAAAGATCCAAAAATCGTCATCCTGGGAGCACGTCCGTGGCAGACCTCGCCCGTTGGTGTGTCCGGCACCGGCTGATCACCGTGCTGCTGTGGCTTCTCGCCTTCGGCGGGGTGAGCGCGGCCGCCGCCGTCGCCGGTACGTCGTACTCGAACGACTACGAGGTCCCGGGCACCGAGTCCGGCCGGGCGGCCCAGCTGCTCCAGGAGGGCTTCCCCGGTCAGGGCGGGGACAGTGACACCGTCGTCTGGCACACCACCGGCGGCAGCGTCCGGGCCGCCGCCGTCGAGCAGACCATGACCCGCACCCTGGACCGGATCGCCTCACTGCCCGGCGTGGCCTCGGTGTCCGGCCCGTACGGCGCCCAGGGCGCGCAGCGGATCAGCGCCGACGGCCGTACGGCGTACGCCACCGTCACCTTCACCCAGCAGTCGGACGCGATCGGAAAGTCCGAGGCCCAGGCCGTGGTGCGCACCGCCAAGGCCGCCCAGGGCGACGGGCTCCAGGTGGAGCTGGGCGGCAGCGCGATCGGGCTCACCGCGTCCCCACGCGAACACACCGCCGAGCTGGTCGGCGTGCTCGTCGCGGCCGTCGTGCTGTTCCTCGCCTTCGGCTCGCTCGCCGCCTCCCTGCTGCCGATCGCCACCGCGCTGGTCGGCGTCGGCACCGCGTACGCCGGCATCGGGCTGCTCGGACACGCCATGACCGTCGCCGACTTCGCACCCATGCTGGGCATGCTGATCGGGCTCGGCGTCGGCATCGACTACGCGCTGTTCATAGTGACCAGACACCGGCGCGGACTGAAACGCGGCCTGAGCGTCACCGAGGCCGCCGTGAACGCCGTCGCCACCACCGGACGTGCCGTCGTGTTCGCGGGTGCGACGGTGTGCATCGCCCTACTGGGAATGCTGATACTGCGGCTGAGCTTCCTCAACGGGGTCGCCGTCGCGGCCTCGCTGACGGTCGTGCTCACCGTCGCCGCCTCGGTCACCCTGCTGCCCGCCCTGCTGTCGTACATCGGACCGCGCGCCCTCAGCCGCCGCGAGCGGCGTCGGCTCGCCGAGCACGGGCCGCGCCCGGAGCTGCCCACGGGCCTCGCCGCCCGCTGGTCGGCGCTGGTCGAACGCCACCCCAAGCTGCTCGGCGCGCTCGCCGTCCTCGTCATCGCCGTCCTCGCCCTGCCCACCTTCTCCCTGCACCTCGGCACCTCCGACCAGGGCAACGACCCGCGCACCTCCACCACCCGCAAGGCCTACGACCTGCTCGCCGAGGGCTTCGGGCCGGGCGTGAACGGGCCGCTCACCCTGGTGACCCGGGTGGACGGAGCCGCCGACAAGCTCGCCCTGGACAACCTCGACACCACCCTGCGCGCCACCCGGGGCGTCGCCTCCGTCACCCCGGCCGCCTACGACACCGGCGGCGGCATCGCCTACCTCACGGTCGTACCCGACTCGGCGCCCCAGTCGCAGGCCACCAGCGACCTCGTGGACCGGCTGCGCACCCACGTGCTGCCCCGCGCGGAGACCGGCACCTCCCTCCACGTCCAGGTCGGCGGGGTGACCGCAGGCTACGACGACTTCGCGGATGTGATCGTCGGCAAACTTCCGCTGTTCATCGGCGCGGTCGTCGGGCTGGGCTGTCTCCTGCTGCTGGTCGCCTTCCGCTCGCTCGGCATCCCGGCGAAGGCCGCCGCGATGAACGTCGCCGCGGTCGCCGCCGCGTTCGGCATCGTCGTCGCCGTCTTCCAGTGGGGCTGGGGCAGCGAACTGCTCGGCCTCGGCCGGGCCGGCCCCATCGAGCCGTTCCTGCCGGTGATCATGGTCTCGGTGCTCTTCGGCCTCTCCATGGACTACCAGGTCTTCCTGGTCAGCCGGATGTACGAGGAGTGGCTGGAGACCGGCGACAACCGGCGGGCCGTCCGCGTGGGCCTCGCCGAGACCAGCCGGGTCATCAACTCCGCCGCGGTCATCATGATCTCGGTGTTCCTCGCCTTCGTGCTCAGCGGTGACCGGGTCATCGCCATGTTCGGCATCGCCCTCGCCTCCGCCGTCGCCCTCGACGCCTTCGTGCTGCGCACGCTGCTCGTGCCCGCGCTGATGCATCTGCTGGGCCCCGCCAACTGGTGGCTGCCCGCCTGGCTGGAGCGCCGCCTGCCCCGCGTCAGCATCGAGCCGCCCGAGTGCCGCACCGCCCATGAGAGGCTCGGGACCGTCTCGATGGCCGAGCTGGGGGAGGAACAGGAACATGATGTACGCGATATCCCTGGGTGACGACGGCGCCGAACTGCGGCCCCTGGAGGTCTGGCACGCCGAGGAGTTCCTCGCCCACCTGGACCGCGGCAGGGAGTTCATCGGGCAGTTCATCCCGTTCGGCTCGCAGGCCACGGACGTGGACTCCGCAAAGGCCACGCTCCAGCGGTACGCCGATCTGCGCGCCGCCGACAGCGCCTCCTACCACGGCATCTGGCTGGACGGGAAGCTCGTGGGTGGTGTACTGACGCTGAACTTCGACGCCGAGCGCGGCAACTGCGAGGTCGGCTGCTGGCTGGAACCCGCCGCGACCGGGCGCGGACTGATCACCCGCGCGATGCGGATCCTCATCGACTGGGCCGTCGAGGAGCGGGGCATCCACCGCGTGGAGTGGCATGCGGCCTCCGGCAACCAGCCGAGCATCGCGGTCGCCCGGCGGCTCGGCATGACCCGCGACGGGGTGCTCCGCCAGAACCACCTGCACCACGGCGTCCGCCACGACACCGAGGTCTGGTCGGTGCTCGCCCCGGAGTGGCGGGCTGCACGCGCGCGTAGCGGGCAGAACGATCATTAAGAGACTTCTCAGACGGCGTCCGTACGGTGCCGGGCATGGGAACGAAGACAGAGGCAGGCGCTGAGGCGCGCAAGGACGACGAGACGGCGGTGGAGGCCGCCACCGAGGACGAGGCCGCCCGGGCGGAGGCTCTTGAGGAGGACGCCGAGCAGGAAGAGCCCGGCGAGGAGAAGGCCGTCGACGAGGACGCCGTCGACGAGGACGGCGTCGACGAGGACGGCGTCGACGAGGACGGCGTCGAGCCGGAGGCCAAGGTGCCGTCCGGGGTCGGGCAGGGTGCCGGTGCCGTCGTCTCCGCGGCGCTGGGCCTGGTCTCGCTCAGCGGTGGCTGGATCGGCACGGTCGCCGGCGCCCGCGAACAGCTCGTCGGCCAGCTGCGCACCTCCTCTACGGCGAGCGTCGCCACGCAGATCAAGGCGGTCTACGGCAACGCCTGGCACAGCACCGCCCTGTGGGCCGGCCTGTTCGCGCTGGCCGCGCTGCTCACCGGCGTGGTCGTGCTCGCCCGGCCCGCGTTCGGCACCCCCGGCCGCCCGCAGGCGCACTGGATCAGGTCGGTCGCCTGGGCGGGTGTCTCGCTCGGTGTCATCGGCCTTCTCCTGGCGGTCCTGAAGTACTCCGACGCCCTGCTCGGCCTGCCTTCGGCCGGCTGAGAAGGCGCAGGTCCCAGGGGCCTTAGGGAATCCATGCGCACCTTATGGATGCCCTAAGGCCCCTTACGCGCGCGTGCGGCCCGCGGGCGGCACGAAGATGCGGAACTCTCCCGATGTGGCACACCCCCCTCCCGGACGAAGGTGGAGGCATCGCAGAACGCGACGCACCACACCGACTCTCTTCGAGGGAAACGCCGTGATCGAGATCGAGTACCAGAAGATGCACACCGCCCAGCTGCTCCGCGAGGCCGAGCAGGAGCGGCTGGCCCGCACCGTCACCCGGGGCCGCCGCGCCGCCCGCCGCGCGGAACCTGCCGGCCACGACAGCACGGGCGCCGACTCCCATACCGACCGGCCCCGCCGGCAGCGGCTCCCGCGCACCGCATGAGCACCGGGCCGGCGGAAGGGGGAGGGCCGGCGGAAAGGGACCCTGCGGCGGTCCGGGGCGGGGCGGCGGACCAGGACCGGGCGGAAGGGGGCCGTACGGGGGTCGGCCCTCTTCCGTCCCCCGCTTCGACTGCCGCGCCCGCCACGACTGCCGGGGCGGCCACGGCCGTTGGGACCACCAAGACTGCCGGGGCGGTCACGGCCGTTGGGACCGCCACGACTTCTGCGCTCGCCACGACCGCCCGGGCTGCCGCGACTGCCACGACCGCCAGGGCCGCCATGACTGCCGCGACCGCCGGGGCCGCCGCGACTGCCCGGGCTGCCGCGACCGCCACGACTGCCCGGACCGCCACCACCGCCCGGACCGCCACGACCGCCACCACCGCCCGGACCGCCACGACCGTCGCGACCACCACGGCCCTCCCGGCCGTCAGTACGACCATCGCACCGGGCCTGTGGAAAACCGGTGACCCGTCGCCCGGGCCTCGTGCGATGCTCGGGCCCGTGGAGACCAGGTCCGTCAGTCCCGTGTTCGTAGGCCGCACCGACGAGTTGGACACGCTGAACGACGCGCTCGCCCGCGCCCGCGCCGGCGAGCCGCAGGCGCTGCTGCTCGGCGGGGAGGCCGGCGTCGGCAAGACCCGCCTCGTCGAGGAGTTCGCCGCGGCGGCCGCCCGGCACGCGGTGGTGGCCGTCGGCGGCTGCGTCGAGATCGGCGCGGACGGGCTGCCGTTCGCGCCCTTCTCCACCGCGCTGCGCGCCCTGCGCGACGCCCTGCCCGAGCGGTTCGCCGCCGCCGCGAGCGGACAGGTCGAGGAGCTCGCCCGGCTCCTGCCCGACCTGGGCGAGGCCGGTGCCGGGCGGCACGACGAGCAGGGCACGGCCCGCCTGTTCGAGCTGACCGCCCGGCTGCTGGAGCGGGTCGCCGCCGAGCAGCCGGTCGTGTTCGTCCTGGAGGACCTGCACTGGGCCGATGCCTCCACCCGCCACCTCCTCGCCTATCTCTTCCGCACCCTGCGCGCCGGCCGGCTCCTCGTCCTCGCCAGCTACCGCTCCGACGACATCCACCGCCGCCATCCGCTGCGTCCCCTGCTCGCCGAGCTGGACCGGTTGCGCACGGTCCGCCGGATCGAACTCGCCCGTTTCACCCGCGAGGAGGTCGCCCGCCAGATCGCCGGCATCCTCGCCGCCGAACCCGACCCCGCCCGCGTGGACGAGATCTTCGAACGCTCCGACGGCAACGCCTTCTTCGTCGAGGAACTGGCCGTCGCCGGCTGCGACGGACGCTGCGCCGGCCTCACCGACTCCCTGCGCGATCTGCTCCTGGTCCGGGTCGAGGCACTGCCCGAGAGCGCCCAGCGGGTCGCCCGGATCGTCGCCGAGGGCGGCTCCACCGTGGAGTACCGGCTGATCGCCGCCGTGACAGGGCTCGGCGAGGACGACCTCATCGAGGCGCTGCGGGCCGCCGTCGGCGCCAACATCCTGACCGTCACCCCGGCCGGCGACGGCTACCGCTTCCGGCACTCCCTGGTCCGCGAGGCCGTCTCCGACGACCTGCTGCCCGGCGAGCGCTCCCGGCTCAACCGCCGCTACGCCGAAGCCGTGGAGGCCGACCCCACGCTCGTCCCGGCCGACGCACGCGTGATGCGCCTGGCCAGTTACTGGTACCACGCGCACGACGCGGCCAAGGCCCTGCCCGCCGTCCTGGACGCCTCCGTCGTGGCCCGCCGCCGGCACGCCTACACCGAGCAACTGGGGCTGCTGGAGCGGGCGATGGAGCTGTGGGACAGCGTGCCCGAGGAGGTCCGCTCCGCCCTGCGCCCGGTCGACTACACCGAGGTCTACCCACCGTGCGGCTGCGACCCGGCCACCACTGCGCTGCGCCCGCTCGACCTGATGGCCGAGGCCGCCGTCGCGGGCCGCTTCGGCGGCGAGCGGGAACGGGCGCTGAAGATCACCAAGCGGGCGCTGCGGTTGCTGGAGGACGAGCCGGACCCCCAGCGCGCCGCCTGGTTCTGGATCCAGCGCTCCCGCCTCGTCCAGGCCCTGGGCCGCGGCGACGGCTGGCACGAACTGGCCACCGCCCAGGACCTGGTGCGCGGTCTGCCGCCCTCGGAGGTGCACGCCGAGGTACTGGCCCGCGCCGCCAACTGGTCCATGCTGCACCGGCCCGGCCCCGAAGCCCTGGCCGCCGCCGAGCGGGCCGTGGAGTACGCGCGCATGGTGGGCGCCCGCGAGATCGAGCTGCACGCACGGCTCACGCTCGGTTGTCTCACGGTGGACTCCGGCGACCCGGACACCGGCCTCGCACAGATGCGGCAGGTGCTCCAGGACACCCTCGCGGAGGGCCTGCGCCAGATGGCGGGCCGCGCGTATGTGAACCTGCCGTCCGAGCTGCAGTCCGTCGGCCTCGACCGGGAGGCCGCGCCCCTGCTGCGTGAGGGCATCGCCTTCGCCCGCGCCCACGGGCTGCTGGACTCCGAGGCCCGGATGTGGTGCAACCTGTCCGAGGCGCACCTCGCGCTCGGCCAGTGGCCCAAGGCGGCCGAGGCAGCCGCGCACGCGGCCCGGGGTGGCCACGGCGCCCAGCCGCGGGGCGCGGGCGCCCTGCACCTGGCGGACCTCGCCCTCGCCCGCGGCGACCTCGCCGAGGCCGGCCGGCATCTCGCCGCCGCCCGCGCCCACTTCGGCACCCACGACCCCATGCCCCAGCACTTCCTGCCACTGGCCCGCGTCACCCTGGGCATCGCCGCCGAGGAGGGCCGCGTCGCCGACGCCCGCGCCGTGCTGCTCCAGGCCCTGGACGCCGGGTTCCCGCCCGGCACCCACCGCTACGGCTGGCCGCTGCTGCTGGCCGCCGCCGGCGCCGAGGCCGACACCCGCACACTGCCCGCGGCCCGGCCCGGCCGCGCGGAGGTCCTCGACCGGCTCTCCGAGACCGTCCGCACGCTCACCACGGGTGCCCCGCTGTGGCAGGCGTACGACCAGTGGACGCGCGCCGAGCTGCTCCGCGCCCAGGGCCGGGACACCGCCGAGCTCTGGTCACCGGTGGTCACCGCCTTCGAGTGTCTGGACCGCCCCTACGACCTCGCCCGGGTCCGCCGCCGCCTCGCCGCGGCCCTCCTCGCCGAAGCCGACGGCGACGACGGCGCACGCGACCGCGCGGTGGAACTGCTCCGGCTGTCCGGAGCGGTCGCCGCCCACCTCGGCGCCCGCCCCCTGGCCGACGCGGTCACCCGGCTCGCCCAGCGCGCCCGCCTCACCCTCACCCGGGTCCCGAGCCAGGCTCTGACCTCCGCCGACCCGGCCGCGGCCCTCGGTCTCACCAGCCGGGAGCGGGACGTCCTGCGCCTGGTCTCGGCCGGCCGCACCAACCGCCAGATAGCGGGGGAGCTGTTCATCTCCCCGAAGACGGCGAGCGTCCACGTCTCCAACATCCTGAGCAAACTCGGCGTCTCGGGCAGAGGGGAGGCGGCGGCGCTGGCCCACCGCATGGGCCTGTTCCCGGCCGAGCCGGCCCCTGCGCCGACGGCGGGCTGACTCGTACGCTGGAGGAAACCGGTGAGGGGAGGGGCCGTGTTCAACGCCTTCGAGGAACTGTTCGCGCCCGGCCGTAAACACACCCACGACGAGCAGAACCGCCTGGAGCTGACCCGGGAGGACGTCGGCGACGCCGACCCGGGTCGGGGGCCCATAGACCTCGCCTCGGGCAAGGTCGTCGTGCGCCTGCCCGAGCGGCCGCCCGCCGAAGCGGAGACCACGGACGACGACTAGCCGACGACCGGACGACGGCGAGCCGTGCCCCTCAGCTCACCCGCACCTCCAGCACCCGGTCGTCGCCCGGCCGGGGCCTGCCCCGGCCGTCGGTGTTGCTCGTCAGCAGCCAGAGCCTGTCGCCGCCGGCCGAGGCCACCGTGCGCAGGCGGCCGTACGTGCCGGTGAGGAAGGCCTGTGGGGCGGCCGCCGCCTCCGTGCCCTTCAGCGGGATGCGCCACAGCCGCTGTCCCTTCAGGGCCGCCATCCAGATCACGCCGTTCACATAGGCGATGCCGCTGGGGGAGGCGTCGTCGGTGTGCCACTGGGCGATCGGGTTCTGGTAGGCGGGGTCGGAGGACCTGCCCTCGGCGGCCGGCCAGCCGTAGTCGCCGCCGGGCTTGATCGCGTTCAGCTCGTCCCAGGTGTCCTGCCCGAACTCCGAGGCGAACAGGCGCTGCCGGTCGTCCCAGGCCAGGCCCTGCACGTTCCGGTGGCCGTACGAGTACACCGGGGAGCCGGGGAAGGGGTTGCCCGGCGCCGGTTCGCCCTCCGGGGTCAGGCGCAGGATCTTGCCGCCGAGGGACTTCCTGTCCTGGGCCAGTCCGCGCTCGCCGCCCTCGCCGGTGCCCGCGTACAGCATGCCGTCCGGGCCGAAGGCGATCCGGCCGCCGTTGTGGACGGTGCCCTTGGGGATGCCCTTGAACACCGTGTCCGGAGCGCCCAGTTGCTCACCGGCCGGTTTCCTGTCGTCGTACAGCACGCGCACGATGCGGTTGTCGGAGACGGAGGTGAAGTAGGCGTAGATCATGTGGTCCGAGGCGAAACCGGGGGACAGGGCGATGCCCAGCAGACCGCCCTCCCCGGCCGGGGACACCCCGGAGACGGCACCCAGCTCGGTCTTCCGGCCGGTCTTCTCGTCGACCCGGACGATCGTCCCGTCGTCGCGCGAGGAGACGAGCAGCCCCCCGTCGGGCAGCGGAGCCAGGCCCCAGGGCGTCTTCAGCCCCTCGGCCACGGTCCGCAGCACCTTCACCGAGCCCTTGGCCGGCGGGACGGGATCGGTGGCCGGCGCGGCGGCGGAGGGACCGGGCGCCGTACCGCCCGGCGCCGAATACCGGTCGCCCGGTGAGCCCGCGCTGCCCGCGGAGCAGCCGGCCGTCAGCAGCAGGGCGGCGGCCGACAGGGCGGTCACAGCACGGTGGTGTCGCACGATCGATGTCCCTCCGGCCGACGACGCTTTCGGCCCTCTCAACCTCTCACAGCCCCGGTGCTCACGGGTGCCGATCCCGCACCCCGGCCCTCAGCGGACCCGCCCCTCACCGCCCCGCAAGCGTCACCACCCCTCAGTCCCACGACCCCTCAGTCCCACGACCCCTCAGTCCCACGACCCCTGTGCCCCCGGCAACCGGGACACCTCCGCCACGTCCTGGTCGGTGAGCCGTAGTCCGGGCGCGGCCGCGTTCTCCGTGGCCCAGCGTTCCTGTTTCGTGCCCGGCAGGGCGATCACATGGCGGCCCTGGGCGAGGACCCAGGCCAGGGCCACCTGGGCCGGGGTGACGTCGTCGCCGTGGCGGCGGGCGATGCGGCGCAGCCCCGCGACGATCGGCTGGTTGGCCGCCATCATCTCCGCGGTGAAGCGGGGGTGGCGGGCGCGCGGGTCGTCCGGTTCGAAGCCCTCGCCGGGCCGCAGCGTGCCGGTCAGGAAGCCGTTGCCCAGCGGCATCGCCGCGAGGAGACCCACCCCCCGCGCCTCGCACCACGGCAGCAGCCCGTCCAGCGCCTCCGGCGACCACACCGACAGCTCCGCCTGCACCGCGGCCACCGGGAACACCTGCTGCACCCGCCGCAGCTGCTGCAGGGTCGTGTCGTGCAGCGCGCCCCCCGAGCGCCGGCCGGCGCGTGCCCCCACCGCGCACAGGCCCAGCGCCCGTACCTTGCCCGCCCGCACCAGTTCGGCCATCGCGCCCCAGGTCTCCTCGATGGGGACCTCGGGGTCGGCGCGGTGCAGCTGGTAGAGGTCGATCACGTCCGTCTGGAGACGCCGCAGCGAGGCGTCGCAGGCCCGTCTGACGTAGCCGGGGCGGCCGTTGGCCACGATGTGCTGCTCGCCCACGAGCAGACCCACCTTGGTGGAGACGAAAGCCTCCTCGCGGCGCTCCTTCAGCACCCGGCCCAGCAGCAGTTCGTTGGTGAACGGGCCGTACATGTCCGCCGTGTCCAGGAGCGTCGTGCCCAGGTCCAGCGCCCGGTGCACGCATCTCAGCGACTCCTCGCCCCGCTGCCGCGAGGTGCTGTACGCCCAGCTCATCGGCATGCACCCGAGTCCGACGGCCCCCACCGCGAGCGCCCCCGCGCCGATCGTCCTGCGCTCCACCTGCTCGTGACCCTCCCTCTCCTGGTCCCCAACCTAACCTCTGCGCCCGCGCGCCCCTGACCTAGGGCCTCCCCGGCGGGCCCTGCCGAAGACGCGCGCTGATGAGTTGCCGTCGGCCCCCTTGGCCGGACCCGCCGGGCAGGCCCTAGCCTCCCTGGCATGACTGCAGACGTGTGGCTTCCCATCCCGCCGGAGGAGATCGAGGGGCTTCCCGAGGGGCCCCGGTACCTGTTCTGGGACGGCGGCGCGGACGGTGAGCAGGAGTATCCCGGCGATCCCGCGGACTGTGCCGTGTACGTCGTGCCGTACATGAAGCCGGTGCCCGTGCGGATCCGGCCGCTCAGGCACCTGACGCACGTGCGGCTCATCCAGACACTCACCGCGGGCGTCGACGACATCACCGCGCAGCTCGGTTCCATCGCGCCGGGCGTCGCGCTGTGCAACGCGCGCGGGGTGCACGAGACGAGCACCGCCGAACTCGCCCTCACCCTCACCCTCGCCGCCCTGCGGGGCATCCCCGACTTCGTCCGCGCCCAGCAACAGGGGCGCTGGGAGGGCGGATTCCGGCCCGCGCTCGCCGACAAGAACGTCCTCATCGTCGGGTACGGCCCCATCGGCGAGGCCATCGAGGACCGGCTCACGCCTTTCGAGGTAGCGCGGGTGGCGCGCATCGCGCGCTCGGGGCGCACTACGGCGCGCGGTCTTGTGCATCCGATCACCGATGTGCTTTCTCTGCTTCCGGACGCCGATGTCGTCATCCTGTCCACTCCGCTCACTCGGGCCACACACCGTCTCGTCGACGCGGAGTTCCTCGCGCGGATGAAGGACGGGGCGCTGCTCGTCAACGTCGCGCGGGGGCCCGTCGTGGACACCGAGGCGCTGCTCGCCGAGCTGAAGAGCGGCCGGATCACCGCCGCCCTGGACGTCACCGACCCCGAGCCGCTGCCGCCCGGCCACCCCCTCTGGCAGGCGCCAGGTGTGCTGATCAGCCCCCATGTGGGCGGCCCTTCCTCGGCCTTCCTGCCCCGCGCCAAACGGCTGCTCGTGGATCAGCTGACCCGCTTCGTGAACCAGGAGCCGCTGCGCAACGTGATCCTGACGACGGACGCCGGCACGGCGGGCGAAGGCGGGCGCTGAGCCTCGCCCGGCACCCTCCGCAACCTTCCGGACGCGGCCCGTGCCCGCATCCCCGCTGGTCGTCACGGAGCGTAGAGAAGCTATGTCCCTGAGTGACGATCCTGGTGTATCGTCCCGACAGGGGCGCGCCACTCACCTTTTCGGCGCCGGGGATGGACATTTCAGATTTGTGAGGGGGGCGACGGGCGATGCACGGCCTATGGACGAACGATCCGACGCGGCGGAGCCGCCGACGGCGACCCTGGCGCACGGCCGCGCGCAGACGCGGTCATCACACCGGCCACCACAGCCACCACCAGCGCAAGCACAACGGCCGCAGGCGGCACGCGCATCCAGCGCACCGGGAGATGCGGGACGCGGGAGCGGCGCGGACCGGGAGGCCCCGGTGACGGCGCCGCTCTCTGTGACGACCGCGCTCGAAGAAGCGGTGCGCGCACCGCATCCGCAGCAGGCACCGCCGCCCCGCCGGCCGGCCGCCGGTGAGGGCGCGCGCGTGACGGAGCAACTCGTCCTCGCCCTGGTCTGCGCGGCCTACGCCGTCGGGGCCGCGTTCGACTGGGGTGCGCACGAAGTGGCGTTGATCATGGGCGACTTCGGGCTGAGCGCGGCGGCGGGCGCCGCCGCCGTCTCCTGCTTCCTGTACGCCCGCAGTCCACGCGTCCGCTTCCGCTCCGCCTGGCTGCTGTTCGCCCTGTCGTCGATGATGGCGTGCCTGGGCAACGGGGTGTGGGGGTGGTACGAGGTCGTCCTCGACCGTCCCGTGCCCACGCCCAGCTGCGCCGACCTGTTCTTCCTGTGCTTCGCGCCGCCCGCCATCGTGGGCCTGCTGGTGCTGGCGAAACGGCCGGCGACCAAGGCCGGCTGGATCTGCCTGGGGCTGGACGCCTGGCTGATCGGCGGCTCGCTGCTGACCCTGTCGTGGAGCCTCGCGCTCGCCCAGGCGGCCCGCTTCGACGGACCGAGCGTGGCGCACACCGCGCTGTCGCTGGCGTACCCGCTGCTCGACATCGCGCTGGTCAGCATGGTGCTCGCGCTGCACTTCCGGCGCGCCCCGGGCAGCCGTACGGCGGTGAACACCGCGATCGGCGCGCTCGGACTGACCGTGATGTGCGACGCGCTGTTCACCTCCCCGCTGCTGCACAACAGCTACCGCTCCGGACAGCTGCTGGACGCCGGCTGGTTCGCCGGTTCGCTGCTGCTCGCCTACGCCCCCTGGGTCGCCCCCCGCCACAGAGGGGCGCAGGAGGCGCACGTACCGGACAGGCACACGCGCGTGGTCCACGAGCACGTGCCCGGACAGCCCGGTCAGCGCGGTACGGGCCACCACCCCGTGCCCGCGCCCGCCCCGGGCGGCGACCACAGCCGCTATCCGGCCGACCGTCCGCTCACCGGTTCCCTCGCCGCGCTCACCCCTTACCTCGCCGCCGCCGTGTGCACCCTGGGAATCCTGTACAACGTCCTCGACGGCCGCCGGCCCGACCACGTCGTGCTGATCACGGCGGGCATGGTCGTGCTCGCGCTCGTGATCCGGCAGGGCATCATGCTGCTGGACAACATCACCCTCACCCAGGAACTGGCGCAGCAGGAGAACCACTTCCGCTCCCTGGTCCAGGGGTCCAGCGACGTCATCATGATCGCCGCGCCCAACGGCACCCTCCGGTACGTCTCCCCGGCCGCCGCCGGGGTCTACGGCCGGCCCGCCGAGGAGCTGGTGGGCACCGAGCTGGCCGCCCTCATCCACCCCGAGGATCTGGGCTGCGTGGTGCACGAGGTACGGCGCTTCCTGGTCGCCAGCCCGCTGCAGGAGCCCACCACCCGCATCGAGTGCCGCTTCCGCTCCGGCGACGGCGGCTGGCTCAACGTCGAGTCGACGGTCAACCGCCACCACGGCGGGCTGATCTTCAACAGCCGGGACGTGACCGAGCGCGTCCGCCTGCAGGCACAGCTGCAGCACAACGCCGAGCACGACCCGCTGACCGACCTGCCCAACCGCGCGCTGTTCACCCGGCGTGTCCAGCAGGCCCTGTCCGGCCGCCGGGCCACCGACCGGGGCACCGCCCTGCGCAACACGGCGGTGCTCTTCATCGACCTGGACGGCTTCAAGGCCGTCAACGACACGATCGGGCACCAGGCCGGGGACGAGCTGCTCGTCCAGGCCGCCCGCAGACTCCAGGACGCCGTACGGCAGGGGGACACCGCCTCCCGGCTCGGCGGCGACGAGTTCGCGGCCCTGATCGTCGGGGACGGCACCCGTGACCGTGCCGCCCGGGAGCGGAACATCCTGGAGCTCGCCGACCGCCTCAGGGTGACCCTCTCCCAGCCCTACGCCATCGACGGCAACGACGTCCGGGTCAACGCGTCCATCGGCGTCGCCTTCGCCGAACCGGGCCTCGGCGCGGGCGAGCTGCTGCGCAACGCCGACCTGGCGATGTACCGCGCGAAGGCGGCCGGAAAGGGCCGCGTCGAGCTGTACAAGCCACAGATGCAGCAGGACGTCGTACGCAAGGCGGAGCTGGCCACGCGGCTGCGTGCCGCGCTGCACGACGGCGAGTTCGCGCTGCTGCACCAGCCGGTGGTGTGCCTGGAGAACGGCCGGATCACCGCGGTCTCCGCGCAGGCGCGCTGGCGCTCCTCGCAGGGGGTGCTGTTCACCCCGGCGGAGTTCCTGCGGGTGACCGAGGACGGCGACAAGGCCGCCGAGCTGGACCGCTGGATCCTGGAGGAGGCCGTCGAGCAGGCCGCCGAGCGGGCCGCGACCGGGCTCGTCATGCCGGTGGCCGTCCGGATCAGCGCCCGGCGGCTGCTGAACCGCTCCATGCCGCTCGGCTCGGTGGAGGCACTGCTGACCCGGCATGGGCTGCCGCCCGGCGCCCTGGTGCTGGAGCTGTCCGACACCGATCCGCGGGTCTCCCTGGACGAGCTGGAGCGCAGACTGACCACGCTCAGACGGCTCGGGGTGCGGATCGCGCTGGACGGCTTCGGCAGCGGCTACGCGGCCATCACGGCCCTGCGCAGGCTCCCGGTGGACATCCTCAAGCTCGACCGCAGCCTGGTCGAGGGCGTCGTGGAGTCCGCACGGCTGCACAAGATCACCAGCGGTCTGCTGCGGATCGCCGGGGACCTCGGACTGCAGTCCGTGGCCGAGGGCGTGGACCTGCCGGAGCAGGTGGTCGCGCTGCGCGCGATGGGCTGCACCCACGGGCAGGGCATGGCGTTCACCGGTCCGGTGGACGAGTACCGGCTGCGCCGGGCGCTCGGATCCGGCCACTACCCCGTGCCGCACCCACCGGCGGAACCGGCGTTCGCGGGCAGTGTGCGCGAGCCGCACCGGCCGGTGCGGCCCGGCGGCGAGCGAGCCATGGAGGAGAGGGGCGCGGGGGTGTAGACAGGGAGTGTCCCCGCTGCCCGCCGCAGGGCAGCAGGGTCCCTGTCTCCGGAGGCGCCCGTGCCCATCGCTCACATGCTGAGACTCCCGTCCCACCCACTTGACACGTGGTGTGCGCCGGGGGGAGGGTCAGTGCCATGCGCACCCGAATTCTCGTACTTGGCAAGCGCGTCGGCTGAGCTGGGACCCACCGGAGGACGATCCGGAATCCCCAGCGACCGCACCGGCGCGCTCCCCTCGCTTGCCTTTCGGCACGAGGGGTTTTTTGTTGCACGAGCACCGATCGTGCAGCGCTTGAACTCCGCACAAACCTCGCAAAAACCCTCAGCATCGAGAAGAGAATGCCGATGACCGAGCAGGCCACCGGGGCCCATCCGCAGCCGCGGCCCCGATCCGGAGGACAGCAGTCCGCCCCCGTCGAGCACGTCACGGGTGCGCAGTCCCTCATCCGCTCCCTTGAGGAGGTCGGCGCGGACACGGTATTCGGCATTCCCGGCGGCGCGATCCTGCCGGCGTACGACCCGCTGATGGACTCGACGCGGGTGCGTCACGTCCTGGTCCGCCACGAGCAGGGCGCCGGCCACGCGGCCACCGGCTACGCGCAGGCCACCGGCAAGGTCGGCGTCTGCATGGCCACCTCCGGCCCGGGCGCCACCAACCTGGTCACGCCGATCGCCGACGCCCACATGGACTCCGTGCCGCTGGTCGCGATCACCGGCCAGGTCGCCTCGAAGTCGATCGGCACGGACGCCTTCCAGGAGGCGGACATCGTCGGCATCACCATGCCGATCACCAAGCACAACTTCCTCGTCACCAAGGCCGAGGACATCCCGCGGGTCATCGCGCAGGCGTTCCACATCGCCTCCACCGGCCGCCCGGGCCCGGTCCTGGTCGACATCGCCAAGGACGCCCTGCAGGCGAAGACCACCTTCTCCTGGCCGCCCACCATGGACCTGCCCGGCTACCGCCCGGTGACCAAGCCGCACGCCAAGCAGATCCGCGAGGCGGCCAAGCTGATCACCTCCGCCAGGCGGCCCGTCCTCTACGTCGGCGGCGGCGTCATCAAGGCGCAGGCCACCGCCGAGCTGAAGGTCCTCGCCGAGCTCACCGGAGCGCCCGTCACCACCACCCTGATGGCGCTCGGCGCGTTCCCCGACAGCCACCCGCTGCACGTGGGAATGCCGGGCATGCACGGTGCGGTCACCGCCGTCACCGCGCTGCAGAAGGCCGACCTGATCGTCGCCCTCGGCGCCCGCTTCGACGACCGTGTCACCGGCAAGCTGGACAGCTTCGCCCCGTACGCCAAGATCGTCCACGCCGACATCGACCCCGCCGAGATCGGCAAGAACCGCGCCGCCGACGTGCCGATCGTCGGGGACGCCCGCGAGGTCATCGCCGACCTGGTCCAGGCCGTGCAGAAGGAGCACAGCGAGGGCCACAAGGGCGACTACACCGCCTGGTGGAGCGACCTCAACCGCTGGCGCGAAACCTACCCGCTCGGCTACGACCAGCCCGAGGACGGCTCGCTCTCCCCGCAGGCGGTCATCGAGCGCATCGGGCAGTTGGCCCCCGAGGACACGATCTTCGCCGCGGGCGTCGGCCAGCACCAGATGTGGTCCGCGCACTTCATCCAGTACGAGAAGCCCGCCACCTGGCTGAACTCCGGCGGCGCCGGAACGATGGGCTACGCGGTCCCGGCCGCGATGGGCGCCAAGGCCGGACAGCCGGACCGCACGGTCTGGGCGATCGACGGCGACGGCTGCTTCCAGATGACCAACCAGGAACTGACCACCTGCGCCCTGAACAACATCCCGATCAAGGTCGCCATCATCAACAACGGCGCCCTCGGCATGGTCCGCCAGTGGCAGACCCTGTTCTACAACCAGCGCTACTCCAACACCGTCCTGCACAGCGGCCCGGACGACATCAACCCGGAGGCCCGGGGCACCCGCGTGCCGGACTTCGTGAAGCTGTCCGAGGCGATGGGCTGCGTGGGCCTGCGCTGCGAGCGCCCCGAGGACCTGGACAAGGTCATCGAGGAGGCGAACTCCATCAACGACCGCCCGGTCGTCATCGACTTCATCGTCCACGAGGACGCGATGGTCTGGCCGATGGTCGCCGCCGGCACCTCCAACGACGAGATCATGGCCGCCCGGGACGTCCGCCCCGACTTCGGCGACAACGAAGACGACTGAGCGAGAGAGACGTAAAAAGACCATGTCCAAGCACACGCTCTCCGTCCTGGTGGAGAACACCCCGGGCATCCTGGCCCGGATCGCCGCCCTGTTCTCCCGCCGCGGCTTCAACATCGACTCGCTCGCGGTCGGTGTCACCGAGCACCCCGACATCTCCCGCATCACCATCGTGGTGGGCGTCGAGGACCTGCCGCTGGAGCAGGTCACCAAGCAGCTCAACAAGCTCGTCAACGTGCTGAAGATCGTCGAACTGGAACCCGGTCAGGCCGTTCAGCGCGAACTCGTTCTGGTGAAGGTGCGCGCCGACAACGAGACCCGCTCCCAGATCGTGGAGATCGTCCAGCTGTTCCGCGCCAAGACGGTCGACGTCTCCCCGGAGGCCGTGACCATCGAGGCCACCGGATCCAGCGAGAAGCTGTCCGCCATGCTCAAGATGCTGGAGCCGTTCGGCATCAAGGAGCTGGTCCAGTCCGGCACGATCGCGATCGGCCGTGGCGCCCGTTCGATCACGGACCGTTCGCTGCGCGCTCTGGACCGATCCGCGTAAAGCTGAAGTACGGCTGAAAACGGGCGGTCGGCGCGTCGTCGCCCGCCCGTATGCCGAGACCCCGAAACTTCCTTCCCACCCACCGTCATACGGTGGGACGCACAACCTGCACACCAAGGAGAGAACCCAAAGTGGCCGAGCTGTTCTACGACGCTGACGCCGACCTGTCCATCATCCAGGGCCGCAAGGTCGCGGTCATCGGCTACGGCAGCCAGGGCCACGCCCACGCGCTGTCGCTGCGTGACTCCGGTGTCGACGTCCGCGTCGGTCTGCACGAGGGCTCCAAGTCCAAGGCCAAGGCCGAGGAGCAGGGCCTGCGCGTGGTGACGCCGTCGGAGGCCGCCGCCGAGGCCGACGTCATCATGATCCTCGTCCCGGACCCGATCCAGGCCCAGGTCTACGAGGAGTCCATCGCCCCGAACCTGAAGGACGGCGACGCGCTGTTCTTCGGTCACGGCTTCAACATCCGCTTCGGCTTCATCAAGCCCCCGGCCGGCGTGGACGTCTGCATGGTCGCCCCGAAGGGCCCGGGCCACCTGGTGCGCCGTCAGTACGAGGAGGGCCGCGGCGTTCCGTGCATCGCGGCCGTCGAGCAGGACGCCTCCGGCAACGCCTTCGCGCTGGCCCTGTCGTACGCCAAGGGCATCGGCGGCACCCGCGCCGGCGTCATCAAGACGACCTTCACCGAGGAGACCGAGACCGACCTGTTCGGTGAGCAGGCCGTCCTCTGCGGTGGTACGGCCGCGCTGGTCAAGGCGGGCTTCGAGACCCTGACCGAGGCCGGTTACCAGCCGGAGATCGCCTACTTCGAGTGCCTGCACGAGCTGAAGCTGATCGTGGACCTCATGTACGAGGGCGGCCTGGAGAAGATGCGCTGGTCGATCTCCGAGACCGCCGAGTGGGGCGACTACGTCACCGGCCCGCGGATCATCACGGACGCCACCAAGGCCGAGATGAAGAAGGTCCTCGCCGAGATCCAGGACGGCACGTTCGCCCAGAACTGGATGGACGAGTACCACGGCGGTCTGAAGAAGTACAACGAGTACAAGCAGCAGGACTCCGAGCACCTGCTGGAGACCACCGGCAAGCAGCTCCGCAAGCTGATGAGCTGGGTGAACGAGGAGGCGTAAGCGGAGCGCTCCGCGACGGTGCCGCCGGTTCGGGGGTGCCGTCGCGGGGGGGGGGGGGGGGGGGGGGGGGGGGGGGGGGGGCGGGGGGGGGGGGGGGGGCCGGCGCGGGGCTCCGCCCCGGACCCCGCTCCTCAAACGCCGGAGGGCTACAAAATGGAGTTTCTCGTCCGGGTGATCCTTCCGCAGAGGCGCAAGACGGCCCCCGTCACGCCACTACACTGCCGTACTACATACGCGTCAGGCCCACAGCGTCGTGCGTCTTCCGCGGCTAGCCCCCTCCTCCGCCTGCGGCCGTCGGGACGGCCGTCCGCATGCTTTGGACTAGTGAGGACCTCACGTGAGCTCGAAACCTGTCGTACTCATCGCTGAAGAGCTGTCGCCCGCGACCGTGGACGCACTCGGTCCGGACTTCGAGATCCGGCACACCAACGGAGCCGACCGAGCCGAACTGCTCCCCGCCATCGCCGACGTCGACGCGATCCTGATCCGTTCCGCGACCAAGGTCGACGCCGAGGCCATCGCTGCTGCGAAGAAGCTCAAGGTCGTCGCCCGCGCCGGTGTCGGCCTGGACAACGTCGACGTCTCCGCCGCCACCAAGGCCGGCGTGATGGTCGTCAACGCCCCGACCTCCAACATCGTGACCGCCGCCGAGCTGGCCTGCGGTCTGATCCTCGCCACCGCCCGCAACATCCCGCAGGCCAACGCCGCGCTGAAGAACGGCGAGTGGAAGCGCAGCAAGTACACGGGTGTCGAGCTCGCGGAGAAGACCCTCGGTGTCGTCGGCCTCGGCCGCATCGGCGCCCTGGTCGCGCAGCGCATGTCCGCCTTCGGCATGAAGGTCGTCGCCTACGACCCCTACGTCCAGCCCGCGCGGGCCGCGCAGATGGGCGTGAAGGTCCTCTCCCTGGACGAGCTCCTCGAAGTCTCCGACTTCATCACCGTCCACCTGCCGAAGACCCCCGAGACCCTCGGCCTCATCGGCGACGAGGCGCTGCGCAAGGTCAAGCCGAACGTGCGCATCGTCAACGCCGCGCGCGGCGGCATCGTCGACGAGGCGGCGCTGTACGCGGCGCTGAAGGAGGGCCGGGTCGCCGGTGCCGGCCTCGACGTGTACGCCAAGGAGCCCTGCACCGACTCCCCGCTGTTCGAGCTGGACCAGGTCGTGTGCACCCCGCACCTCGGCGCCTCCACCGACGAGGCCCAGGAGAAGGCGGGTATCGCGGTCGCCAGGTCCGTGCGCCTCGCCCTCGCCGGTGAGCTGGTCCCGGACGCGGTGAACGTCCAGGGCGGTGTCATCGCCGAGGACGTCAAGCCTGGTCTGCCGCTCGCCGAGCGCCTCGGCCGCATCTTCACCGCGCTCGCCGGCGAGGTGGCCCACCGCCTCGACGTCGAGGTCTACGGCGAGATCACCCAGCACGACGTGAAGGTGCTGGAGCTGTCCGCGCTCAAGGGCGTCTTCGAGGACGTCGTCGCCGAGACGGTGTCGTACGTCAACGCCCCGCTGTTCGCGCAGGAGCGCGGTGTCGAGGTCCGGCTGACCACCAGCTCCGAGTCGAGCGACCACCGCAACGTCGTCACCGTGCGCGGCACGCTGGCGAGCGGCGAGGAGGTCTCGGTCTCCGGCACGCTGGCCGGTCCGAAGCACCTGCAGAAGATCGTCGCCGTCGGCGAGTACGACGTCGACCTCGCGCTCGCCGACCACATGGTCGTCCTGCGCTACGAGGACCGTCCCGGTGTCGTCGGCACCGTCGGCCGCATCCTCGGCGAGGCGGGCATCAACATCGCCGGCATGCAGGTCGCGCGTGCGGCGGCGGGCGGCGAGGCGCTGGCCGTCCTGACGGTCGACGACACGGTGGCCGCCGGTGTGCTGGCCGAGGTCGCCGCGGAGATCGGGGCCACGTCCGCCCGCTCGGTGAACCTCGCCTGAGACTGAGACGTACGTCCTGAAGCGCCGGACGGGCTGATCCTCATCAGCCCGTCCGGCGCTTGTCGTTGCCCTGCTTCTCCGCCCTACTTCTCCCTGACCTCGATCCTCCGCAGCGACGCCGCCGCCCCCACCGCCGCCAGCACCAGAAGCACCACCCCGGCGATCGCGGCGCCCCGCATGCCGTCGGTGAAGGCCTCCCGGGCCGTGGCGAGGAGGGACTCGCCGGCCCGGCCGGGCAGGTGGGCTGCCGTGGCGAGGGCGCCGCCCAGGGTCTCGCGGGCCTCGGCGGGGGCCGTGGCCGGCATCTGGTGGCGGTAGACCGCCGTACCGATGGAGCCGAGCACCGCCATGCCGAGCGCGCCGCCGAACTCGGTGCCGGTCTCCAGCAGCGAGGACGCCGTGCCCGCCCGCTCCACCGGGGCGCTGCTCATGGCCAGGTCCACCAGCTGGGACGAGATCGCGACCATCCCGCAGGCGAGCACGCCGGCCCCGGTGAGCACCAGCCACAGCGAGTCGGTGCCGAGGAGCGCGAGCATCGCGTAGCCGGCCGCCATGGCGCCGAAGCCGCCGGCGACGACGTAACCCCGGTTGACGCCCCGCTGGACGAGCGCTGCGGTGATCGGACCGGCGAAGCCGATGAACACCGAGGGCAGCAGGCTCCACAGGGCCGCCGACAGCGGGCTCTTGCCGAGGACCGACTGCAGGTACTGCGTGGTGAAGATGGCCGAGCCCATCATCGCGAGGGCGGCGACGAGGTTCAGCACCAGGGCCGGGGTGAAGCCGTGGCCCCTGAGCAGGGCCGGCGGGATGAGCGGGGAGGCCGCGGTGCGCTGGCGGTGCACGAACAGGGCCGTGAAGAGCAGGCCGACGGCGACCGAGACGACGTAGAGCGGGTGCCAGCCCTCGGACGGGATCTCCTTCAGGCCGTAGATCACGGGGAGCACGGCGGCCATCGACAGCGGGACGCTCGGCCAGTCGAAGCGGCCCGGGTTCGGGTCCTTCGACTCCGGCAGCAGCACCGGGCCGAGGACCAGCAGCAGCGCCATCGCGGGCAGGTTGACCAGGAAGACCGAGCCCCACCAGAAGTGCTCGACGAGGATGCCGCTCATCACCGAGCCGAGCGCGATACCGCCGGTCATCACGCCGGACCACAGACCGATCGCCTTCGCCCGCTGGGCGGGGTCGGTGAACATCGTGCGCAGCAGCGCCATCGTGGACGGCATCAGGGTCGCGCCGCCGACGCCGAGGATCGCGCGGGCCGCGATCAGGGTCCCGGCGCTGCCGGCGTAGGCCGCGAGGAGCGAGGCTCCGCCGAAGGCGAGGGCGCCCGTGAGGAGCAGCCTGCGGCGGCCGATGCGGTCGCCGAGGGAGCCCATCGTCATCAGCAGGCCGGCCAGGACGAAGGCGTAGATGTCGTAGATCCACAGCTGCTGGGTGCCGCTCGGGTGCAGGTCGGCGCTGATCGCGGGGGTCGCGAAGTACAGGACGGAGACGTCCATCGAGACCAGCAGCAGCGGCAGCATCAGCACGCCGAGAGCGGTCCACTCACGGCGTCCGGCGCGGGCGCCCTCGGCGCCGGCGGTGGGGGTGGTGCCCGTCAGGTTCGTCATGCCGAGAAATATACGAGCGTCTTAAACGCTTGTCTAGAACGGATGTATAGGTCATGCGTCTAGGACGGTTGTATGGATCGCGGGGTAGGGTGACGGGCATGGGACACCGTGAGGATCTGCTCGAAGGCGCCAAGCGCTGCCTGCTGGAGAAGGGGTTCGCGCGCACCACCGCGCGCGACATCGTCAAGGCCTCGGGGACCAACCTGGCCTCGATCGGCTACCACTACGGCTCGAAGGACGCGCTTCTCGCGCAGGCCTACATCGGGCTGGTGGAGAACCTGTCCGGCGCCTTCGACGGGGGCGACGGCACCGCGATCGAGGGCGCGCCCGGTTCGCTGGAGCGCTTCCGGCATGTGTGGTCGAACATCGTCGGCACCATGCGGGAGCCGAACTCGATGTGGCGCCTGAGCATGGAGGTCATGACCATCGACATGCCCGAGGTGCGCGACCATCTGGCCCGCGCCCAGCGCGAGGGCGGGCGCGGGCTCGTGGCCCTCCTCCAGGGCGTGCCGGAGGAGGAGGTGTCCGACGAGACGGCCGACACCCTCGGCCGCTTCTACATGACCCTGATGACCGGGCTCATCGCGCAGTGGACGTTCGACGCCAAGACCGCACCCGACGGGGACGCGCTCACGGAGGGACTACGGCAGATCGTCGAGGCGGCCGGGAAGAGCTGACCCCGCCGGCCGGCCCAGCCGGTCCCGCACCGCCGGGGCCAGCGCGCCCAGCATCAGCAGCGCCGTCAGCAGGAACGCCCACGCGTATCCCGTGTGCCCCGCGACGAGGCCGAAGCCGGCGGCGCCCACGCCCATACCGCCGTCGTAGGCGAGGTTCCAGAGCGCGGAGACCGTGCCGTACGAGGCGCGGGAGACGCGGCTGTACATGAGCGCGAGGGTCGCGTTCTGGGCGGTGCCGAAACCGGTTCCGAAGACCACCGCCCCCACGAGGACGGCGACCGGACTGGAGACCGCCGCCATGACCGCCATCCCGGCGGCCGACAGCAGCAGCCCCGGCACGACCAGCCGCGCGGAGCCGCGCCGGTCGCCGTACCGCCCCGCCGCCCAGCGGGCCGCGGTCGCGGTGGCGCTCTGCACCAGCAGCGCCGCCGTCGCCACACCGGCCGGCGCGCGCTCCACGGCCAGCGGCAGGAACGTGACCAGGATCCCGGCGGCGAGCGCGGTGGTGGCGAAGACCTGCGCGGGACGCCGCAGCCCGGCGAGGCGCACGGCCCCCACCATGCCGAGGGACTTCGGGCCGGCGCCCGGCGTCCGTGGGCCCTCCCGCAGCCCCGGCACGGAGGGGACGGCCGCCAGTGCCGCCACGCCCGCGGCCACGGTGACCGGCCCGTACCCGACGTTCCCGGCCAGCCACACGCCCAGCGGCAGGGCGACCAGCGACGGAACGCCCCCGACCAGACCGACGAGGGCGAGCCCCTCACCCCGGCGCTGCGCCGGGATCAGCGCGGCGGTCAGGGCGCCGCCCGCGACGAGCGTGAGCGCGAACCCCAGACCGCGCACCAGGCACACCGCCACGGTCCAGCCCAGTCCGTCGGAGACGGGCAGCGCCGCTGCGGGCGCGCCCAGCAGGAGCAGCCCGGCCGTCAGCGGCCCCCGGTTGCCCCACCGGGCCACGATCCAGGGCCCGGCCAGCTCGCCGAGCACCGTGGACAGCATCAGCGCGCCGGTGACGAGGCCCGCCCCGCCGCGGCCGGCGTGCGCCGGTACCGCCGACAGCAGCAGGAAGAAGCTCACGGTGGCGCCGACCATGCTCACGAACCGCAGCAGCAGGGGACGGGTCAGCAGCGGGGGCCGCTCGGCCGAAGCCGCTGCCTGGGAAAGGGAGTTCGTCATGCGGCCGACGCTAGGCGGCGACCGGCCCCCGGGTAAGCTCCGATTCCATGCCTGTGCAGTGGGCCGGTCTGTCCCCGGAGCTGCTGCTGACCGTCGACCGGAGCAGCGGCGAACAGCTGCGCGCCCAGCTGGAGCGGCAGGTGCGGGACGCGATCCGCTCCGGACGGCTGCGGGAGGGCGAACGTCTGCCCTCCTCCCGCGAACTGGCCCGCACCCTGGGCCTGTCCCGCGGCCTCGTCCAGGGCTGTTACGCCCAACTGCAGGCCGAGGGCTACCTGGTGACCCGCGTCGGCTCGGCCACCCGCGTGGCCCCCTGCGCACAGCCCCCCGCACCGGCCCACCCCGCCCCGGTCGCCGAACTCCCGCGCCTCATCGCAGACTTCCGGCACGGCGTGCCCGACCTGGCCTCCTTCCCGCGCGCCGACTGGCTGTGGGCGCTCAGGGAGGCGGCCCGCCGCATGCCGACGGCCGACCTCGACTACGGCGACCCGCGCGGCAGCCAGGCTCTGCGTACGGTCGTCGCCGCCTACCTCCGCCGAGTCCGCGCGGCCGCCGCCGACCCCCGCCATACCCTGGTCTGTTCCGGCTTCGCCCAGGGCCTCGGCCTCACCCTGCAGGCCCTGGCCCGTACCGGTGTCCGCGCCGTCGCCCACGAGGATCCCGGCAGCCCCGGCACCGCGACGGCCTCCGCACGCGCGGCCGGCCTCACCCCGGTCCCGGTCCCGGTCGACGCGCACGGCATCGACGTACGGGCCCTGGAGGCGACCGGTGCGCGCGCGGTGATCGTCACGCCTGCCCACCAGTGGCCGACCGGTGTCGTCCTCGCACCGGAACGCCGCCACGCACTCCTCGCCTGGGCGCGGCGGCACGACGCCTACGTCATCGAGGACGACTACGACGCCGAGTTCCGCTACGACAAGGAGCCGGTCGGCGCACTCCAGGGCCTCGCGGCCGACCGGGTGATCTCGATCGGCACGGTCAGCAAGTCCCTCGCGCCCGCCCTGCGCATCGGCTGGCTGCTGTGCCCGCCCGCGCTCACCGCACCGCTCACCGCACTGAAACGGATCGCCGACCGGGGCACCCCCACCCTCGACCAGCTGGCCCTCGCCCTGCTCATCGAGTCCGGCCGCTACGACCGCCATCTGCGCCGCATGCGCACCACGTACGCGGCCCGCCGCACCGCGCTGGTCGCGGCCCTCGCCGCACACGCGCCGCGCGTACGGCTGACGGGGCTGGCCGCCGGCTTCCACGCGGTGACCCACCTGCCGGACGGGACCGACGAGGAACGAGTGCTCACCGAGTCCCTCTCCCGCCGCGTCGGCCTGTACGGCATGAGCGCCTGCCGGGCCGCACCGGCGCCCGGCCCGCCCCAACTGGTCCTGGGCTTCGGCGACGTACCGGAACGCGCGATCACGGAGGGCATCGCGGCGGTGGCCGACCTGCTCGGCTGAGCGACTGAGCGACTGAGGGACGACCAGGAGTCCCCGCCCGCGTTCGTCTCCGCCGCGCGACTCAGATTCGCGCCCGCTTCAACGCCATGTGCAGCAGCAGCCGGTCCTCGCCGTCGTCCAGGTCCAGGCCGGTGAGCTGTTCCACCCGGGACAGCCGGTAGTACAGCGTCTGCCGGTGGATGCCCAGCGCGGCGGCCGTGCGGCCGGCCTGGCCCGCGCAGTCGAGGTAGGCCTCGGCGGTGCGGGCCAGTTCGCGGTGGGCGGGGGAGAGCAGGGGGCCGACCGCGGGATCGTGCGCGGCCTTGGACGGCAGCGCCGTCAGGAGGCGGTACGGCCCGATGTCCGCCCACTGCGCGACCGGCCCGAAGCGCGGCTCGGCCAGCGCGGCACGCGCGGCGGCGACCGCCTCCTCCCACACCGCCCCCAACTCCCCGAGCCCACTTCGCGCCCGCCCGACCCCGGCGGCGAATCCACCGGTCACGGCGGGGAATCCGGCGGTACGGGAGGCCGCTGCGCCGACGGGGATTCCGGGGGTGCGTGAGGCTGTTCCGCCGGCGCCGGGTCCGGCACCCCGCCCTGTTCCGGCACTCGCGCCGGCTCCGGCGGGCGAGCCTGTGGTCCCGGCGGGGGATCCGGTGGTGCGGGGGGCCGTTGCGCCGGCGCCGGGTCCCGCACCCCGCCCTGTTCCGGCACTCGCGCCGGCTCCGGCGGGCGAGCCTGTGGCGCCGGCGGGGAATCCACCGGCGCCGGTGGGGAGTCCGCCGGTCCCGGCGGTCTGTCCGCCGGCCCCGGCGGCCCCCGCCGTTCCGCCGGCCCGGCCGGACCTCGCGGCCGTGGCCGCTGCCGTCTGTGCCGCCGCTCCCCGCGCCGAAGCGCCTTGAGGCGCCGTCCCCCGTGCTCCCTCGGCCTCCTTCAGAAGGCGGGTGGCGGCTGTCGTGGCCGGGGCCGGCTGGTCCGGGGTGCGGAGGCGGACCAGGACCGCGAGGCTCTGGCCCGCCGTGCCCCAGGGGAGGGTGCACAGGGCGAGAGCGTGCGGGATCGTACGGGTGGCCGGAGCGTCGTCCGGGTCGGCCGAGGGCCAGGGGGCGACGCAGACCAGCGTGAGGGGGCCGTCGGCGCGGGGGCCGAGGGCCGTACGGAGTTCCGCCACCGCCATGTCCTGCTGCCAGCCGGGCTCCGCGGTGAGCACCGCCCGCAGCTCCCGGCTCAGCCCGGCCCCAGCCTGCGCCTCGTCCGCGAGCAGCGCGCCGATCCGCCCCGCCACCCGCATCGCGGCGGCCAGCTGGGCGTCCGTCGGCCCGGGGTCGCCGTCCAGCAGCCAGACGTAGCCGAGGACCACCCCCCGATGCCGTACCGGAAGGCAGATCCGGCCGCGGTACACCCCGGCCTCCGGGGTCGGCGGGATTCGCACCGGGCCGGTCGCCCGGGTGATGCCGAAGCCCTCGAACCAGGACCGGACCGCCGCCGTGGAGCGCCGGGTCAGGATCGAGCGGGTGCGTACCGGGTCCAGCGCGGAGGGATCCAGCTCGTCGTCGCTGTCGTACGCGCCGAAGGCGATCAGCTCGAAGTCGCGGTTCTCCAGCGTCGCCGGGACGCCCAGCAGCTCCGAGATCTCGTCCACGAGCTCCTGGTAGTCGCCCTTGAAAGCCTTGAAATCCGCCGCCACACGGGCATTCTCCCTCATTTTCCGCCCGCCTTCATACATCTGTCTGAGATCCGGTGCACGGATGCGTGACAGCTGTCGATGGCCCACGATCGGAGAGATCCTTAGGTTTCACGGTGGTTCTCCGTGCCGTACCCGAATCGCTGGGTAATGGCCCATTTGATGCTTGTCTGTGGAGGTGCCCCGTGCTGGGTCCCGTGATTCTCGCCGCGTCGCGCAGCGACCGGATGCGACGCCTGATCTCGGCGGCCCCGGTGACCAAGCAGGTCGTCGACCGCTTCATCCCGGGCGAGACCGTCGACGACATCGTGCCGATCATCAAGGACCTGACCGCCAGGGGTCTGGAGCTGACGATGGACGTCGTCGGCGAGGACATCACCACCCCCGAGCAGGCCACCGCCGCCCGGGACGCCTACCTGCTGCTGATCGACCGGCTGCGCGAGCTGGAGCTGGGCGAGAAGGTCGAGATGTCGGTCAAGCTGTCCATGTTCGGGCAGGCCCTCCCCGGCGGGCACGAGCTGGCGCTCGCCAACGTGCGCCCGGTGGTCGAGGCCGCCGCCGCCATCGGTACGACCGTGACGCTGGACGCCGAGGACCACACCACCCTCGACTCGATGTTCGCCATCCACGAGGAACTGCGGAAGGACTTCCCGCAGACCGGCTGCGTCATCCAGGCCTACCTCTTCCGCACCGAGGCCGACGCCCGCCGGCTCGCCGCCGCCGGCAGCCGCGTCCGCCTCGTGAAGGGCGCCTACAAGGAGCCCGCCGAGGTCGCGTACCAGCAGAAGCACGAGAT
The DNA here is from genome assembly GCF_027625935.1 of Streptomyces camelliae. Lineage (NCBI taxonomy): Bacteria > Bacillati > Actinomycetota > Actinomycetes > Kitasatosporales > Streptomycetaceae > Streptomyces > Streptomyces camelliae. The sequence goes on along the minus strand of NZ_CP115300.1, from coordinate 2,893,549 downwards.
CGACAAGGCCTACGTGCGCATCCTGCGCATCCTGATGGAGGGCGAGGGGTACCCGATGATCGGGTCCCACGACCCCCGCCTGATCGCCATCGCCCAGGAGCTGGCCCATCAGGCCGGCCGCAAGCTGAACGAGTACGAGTTCCAGATGCTGTACGGCATCCGCGGCGACGAGCACCTCCGGCTGGCCGCGGAGGGCCACCGCATGCGCGTCTACACCGCCTACGGCACCGACTGGTACGGCTACTTCATGCGGAGGCTCGCGGAGAAGCCGGCGAACCTGCGCTTCTTCCTGCGCTCGATGGTCAGCAAGGGCTGAGCCCCAACACCCGCTCACGATCAAGGAGTTCGGATCTCATGGACGCTGTGACCCAGGTCCCCACCCCCGTCAACGAGCCGGTGCACGGCTACGCCCCCGGCTCGCCCGAGCGTGCCCGGCTGGAGGCCAGGCTCAAGGAGCTGGCCGAGAACCCGATCGAGCTGCCGATGACCATCGGCGGCGAGAAGCGGCTCGGCGGCGGCGAGCCCTTCCAGGTGGTCCAGCCGCACAACCACAAGGCCGTCATCGGCACCGGCCGGCACGCCACCCAGCAGGACGCGCAGGACGCCATCGACGCGGCCCTCGCCGCCGCGCCGGCCTGGCGCGCGATGTCCTTCGACGACCGCGCCGCGATCATCCTGCGCGCCGCCGAACTGCTCGCCGGCCCCTGGCGCGAGACGATCGCCGCCTCCACCATGCTCGGCCAGTCCAAGACCGCCCAGCAGGCCGAGATCGACACCCCCTGTGAGCTGGTCGACTTCTGGCGCTTCAACGTCCACTACGCGCGCCAGATCATCGCCGAGCAGCCCCCGGCGAACTCCCCGGGCGTCTGGAACCGCCTGGACCACCGTCCGCTGGAGGGCTTCGTCTACGCGATCACGCCGTTCAACTTCTCGGCCATCGCGGGCAACCTGCCCACCGCTCCGGCTCTCATGGGCAACGTGGTCGTGTGGAAGCCGTCCCCCACCCAGACCCACGCCGCCGTCCTCCTCATGCAGCTGCTGGAGGAGGCCGGTCTCCCCAAGGGCGTCATCAACCTCGTCACCGGTGACGGTATCGAGGTGTCCAAGGTCGCCCTGGAGCACCGGGACCTGGCGGGCATCCACTTCACGGGCTCGACCAAGACCTTCCAGTACCTGTGGAAGACGGTCGGCACCAACATCGAGAAGTACCGCTCCTACCCGCGTCTGGTCGGCGAGACCGGCGGCAAGGACTTCCTGGTCGCCCACCCGAGCGCCGACCGCGCCGTGCTGAAGACGGCCCTGACCCGTGGTGCCTTCGAGTACCAGGGCCAGAAGTGCTCCGCCACCTCCCGCGCCTACATCCCGGCGTCGATCTGGAACTCGGGCTTCAAGGAGGAGTTCGCCGCCGAGGTCGACTACCTCACCATGGGTGACGTCACCGACCTGTCGAACTTCATCGGCGCCGTGATCGACGACCGTGCCTTCGCCAAGAACAAGGCCGCGATCGACCGCGCGAAGTCCGACCCGACCTGCGAGATCGTCGCGGGCGGCAGCTACGACGACTCGGTCGGCTACTTCGTCCGCCCGACGGTCATCGTCTCCACCGACCCGGAGAACGAGGTCTTCCGCACCGAGTACTTCGGCCCGGTCCTCGGCGTCTACGTCTACGAGGACGACCAGTACGACGAGATGCTGGAGCAGATGGAGTCGGTGTCGGACTACGCCCTCACCGGTTCGGTCATCGCGGGCGACCGTGCGGCTGCGGCGTACACGATGGAGAAGCTGCGCTACGCGGCCGGCAACTTCTACATCAACGACAAGTCGACCGGCGCCGTCGTCGGCCAGCAGCCCTTCGGCGGCGGCCGTGCCTCCGGCACCAACGACAAGGCCGGTGCCCCGCAGAATCTGCTGCGCTGGACCCTGACCCGTGCCATCAAGGAGACGCTGGTCGCGCCGACCGACTACACGTACCCGCACATGGGCTGACCTTCCGCCCCCGTGAACACGGGCCGGCAAGCCTGACTTCTGAGCAGGCTTGCCGGCCCGTTCCCATTCAGGAGAAGTTCAGAGTGACGTCGTCACCGTCGTGCCGGCCGCTCTGTGCCTTGTTGGGGTGGAACGTGCTGGTGTTCCCGCCCGGGGACTCGCAGTTCACGGTGACCCGGAGGGTGAACTTCTTGCCCACCGGCGCGGTGAGGTCGACAGGGCCGTAACTTCCGCTCGCCTGGCCGTTGTTGTCCACGGAGTCCGCGACGGGTCCGTTCCCGGCACTCAGTGTCACCTCGGTGGGGACGGTGTTCGGGAACCTGGTCCCGCAGTCCACCGTCCCGGAGTAGGTCACCGTTCCCGTGCTCGGTGCCGAGTGGGCCGGTCCCGAGACCAGCAGGCCGCCGCCGAGGGTGGCCACGGCGAGGACCGCGAGAGTGCGGGACCTGCGGGAGACGCGCGATGTGTTCGTGGGCATGTCACCACCTGCCTGGATAGCGTGCGGGTGTCCGATGGGACCGCGTGCGCGCGCCGCGCCTGAGTGCGGCGCCCGGCTGGTGAGAGATTTGCGGCGGGGTCGGCCGTGCGTCGGCCGGTACGTCACTGCCGCTGTCACAGCAGCACCGGCAGCCCCATCCGTTCTCTGACAACGTTGCTACAGGGTCTCCCGGCCTGCAACCGCAAACCCTGCTGATCAGGTGGTCGCCACCCGGCGGCCGAGAAAGTCCCGCATGAGCGCGGCGATCTGGTCCACGTGGGTTTCCAGGGCGAAGTGGCCCGTCGGCAGCAGGTGGATCTCGGCCTCCGGCAGATCCCGCCGGAAGGCCAGCGCGCCCTTCGGCACGAAGATCTCGTCGTGGGCGCCCCACACCGCGAGCAGCGGGACCCCGCTCTCGCGGAAGTAGGCGTGGAAGGCGGGGTAGAGGGCGAAGTTGGAGCCGTAGTCGGAGATCAGGGCCAGCTGGATCTCCGACTGGCCGGGGCGGGCCAGGCCGGCGGCGTCGTGCTCGTAGGCGTCCGGGCTGACCAGCGTCGGGTCCGAAACCCCGTGCAGGTACTGCCACTTGACGCCGTCGAGGGTGTAGATCTCCCGCACCGGTGCCTCGGTTTCAGGCGTGCGCTTCTCGATCAGCGCCAGCACGGGCGCCCAGGCCTCGGCGCCGAGCCCTTCCTCGTAGGCGTTGCCGTTCTGCGTGACGATCGCGGTCACCCGCTCGGGGTGCGCGAGGGCGAGTCGCAGCCCGATCGGGGCGCCGTAGTCCTGGACGTAGAGGGCGTACCGCGCCAGGCCCAGCAGCTCGGTGAACTCGCCGGTGACGGCGGCGAGTTCGGCGAAGGTGTACGGGAACTCCGTGACGCCCGGGGCCGCCGAGCGGCCGAAGCCGATGTGGTCCGGTGCGATCACCCGGTACCGGTCCGCGAGCAGCGGGATCAGCTCGCGGAACATGTGCGAGCTGCTCGGGAAGCCGTGCAGGAGCAGCAGCACCGGGGCGTCGGACGGTCCGGCCTCCCGGTAGGACACGTCGAGGCCGCGGACGGTCACGGTGCGGTGGTGGACCTGGTGCGTCATCAGCATGGGAGCAGTGCAGCACCTCCCTGCCTAACCAGTCAAGTGGCTTTTAGTGGTTAGAATGGTCGTCAGGAGGTCGCCCGGACCAGGATCTTTCCCGTGTTGCCGCCGCGCAGCATCAGCAGGAACGCCTCCACGATCCGCCCGAAGCCGTCCACCACCGTCTCGTCCGCCGCCAGTGCCCCGCTGCGCAGATGCGGTACGGCGAAGTCGTACAGCTCGTCCTGGGTGTCCCGGTGGTCGCTCACCAGGAAGCCCTCGATGCGCAGGCGCTTCTCCACGACGTCCGCGTGGTTGAAGAGGACCGGCGGGGCGTCCGGGGTGTTGTACTGGCTGATCGTGCCGACCCGCACCACCCGGCCCCGCTCGCGCAGCGCGCCGATCGCCGCGCCCAGATGGTCGCCGCCGACGTTGTCCACGAAGACGTCGATGCCGGACGGCGCCGCCTCGGCCAGCAGGCCGGCCACCGCACCCGTGCGGTAGTCGAAGGCCGCGTCGTAACCCACCTGCTCCGTCAGGTACTTCACCTTCTCCGGAGTGCCCGCGCTGCCGATCACCCGGCCCGCGCCGAGCAGCCGGGCGAAGCGGCCGGCCGCCGTGCCGACCCCGCCCGCCGCGCCGGACACGAACACGTCCTCGCCCGCGCGCAGCCGGGCGATCCGGGTCAGGGCGACGTACGCCGTCAGACCCGTGCCGCCCAGCACGCTCAGATACGCCGTCAGCGGCACGCCGGGGTGGTGGGGCAGGCGCCGTACCTCCTCGGGGCGGACCACGGCGTGTGTGCGCCAGCCCTGGCGGTGGAAGACGATCTCACCCTCGGGCAGCTCCGGGCTGCGGGAGGCGATGACCCGCCCCAGGGTCCGGCCCTCCAGCGGGGCGTTCAACGCGAAGTCCCCGTCCATCATTTCGCGGTGGTACGGGTCCACGGACCACAGCACGTTCTCCACCAGGGCGGTGCCGGGTGCCGGTTCGGGCACCGGGGACTCGGCGAAGCGGAAGTGGTCCGCGGTGGGGAAGCCGGTGGGGCGGGCGGTCTGCTGCACGGTGAGCGCGGTCTCGGTCATGGGACGGGACCGTAGGCAGGAATGCCGGGCGGGTGCAGAGGGTTGGGCTCATGGAACGCGCCGATCCATGAACCGGTCTCATACGCGCAGGTGGGAGCCCCTAAGTGACAGCAGTCGACCTTGCCCCGCAGGAGCTGAGGATCCTGGTCGCCGTGGCCGACGAGGGCGGGTTCTCCACCGCGGCCGCCCGGCTGGGGACCACCCAGTCCGCCGTCTCGCACGCCGTGCGCGGGATCGAGCGGAAGCTGGGGGTCGTGCTGTTCGAGCGCGGCCGGTTCGGGGCCCGGCCCACGGCCGCCGGGGAACGGGCCGCCGCCCATGCGCGCCGGGTGCTGCGCATGCTCCAGGCCCTGGCCGCCGATGCCCGCGGCGCCGGCACCGGCGAGATCGACGGGACCCTGCGCATCGCCGCCTTCCGCAGCGCGGCCCTGCATCTGCTGCCGGCCGCCCTGGCGCGGCTCGCCGAGCGGCACCCCGGCATCGAGGTGAGTGTCACCGTCGTACGCGAACTGGGCGCCGGCACCGCGGGCGAGGTCGCCGCCGGGCGGGCCGACCTCGGCATCGCCACCCTGAGCGGACCGCCGCCGGCCGGACTGGTCGGCGGGGAGCTGCTCCAGGAGCCGTACTCCCTGGTGCATCCGGCGGGCCACCCCGACCCGCGCGCCCTGCCGCTCGTCGACTGGGCCGAGAACTGCGGCTCCTACACGCGTGGCTGGTGGGCCGCCCAGGACTGGATCCCGGCCGCGACCGTCAGCGCCGAGGACGACGGGGCCGTGCTGTCGATGGTGGGTAGCGGGCTGGGGATGGCGATCATGCCGGCGCTGTCCCTCACCGGTGCGCCCTCCGCCGTCGGCATCACCGACCTCGGGCCGGGACGGCCGTACCGCTCCGTCGGGTACGTCACCACCCCGGAACTGGCCGCCACCGACGCCGTACGAGCCCTGATCCGCGCCCTGCGTTCCCTCTCCCTGCCGTCCCCCGAACGCACGAAAGCCCAGCTCAGGGCGGTGTGACACGGTTCGCCGTCTCAGATAGTAGGAAGTCCGAGTAATTGTGCAGACAGAAGCGGGTCGCTCCCTTAGCTTTGTAGAAGCCGAACGCATCGCTCGATCCAGCGAATGGCGGTCGTGAGCCGGGCATCGTGCAGGTAACCCCTGCGGCCCTTCGGCTCCCCGCCCCTTCCGGCGTCTCGTAACCCCCTTTGCGTGCTCCATGGTTACCGAAGGAGTCGATTCCCATGGCCGAGACGACCGTCCGCCGCCGCGTCCGCCACGTGTCCCGTACGAACGAGGCCGACCGCAAGAACGCCGCCGCCGCCCTCCAGCGCGCCCTCGACCGCCGCGACAACGGCGGCGAGACCGGCCACTGAGGCCCGCTGGGAACGCCGACACGGTGTCCGCATCGCGGACACCGCATGTCATCACCTGGGACGAGGAGTAGGGTGCCCGCATGTCTCGCAGCATCAATCTCGCAGTGATCCCCGGTGACGGAATCGGCCAGGAGGTCGTGTCCGAGGGTCTGAAGGTCCTCTCCGCCGTGCTCCCGCAGGATGTGAAGCTGGAGACGAAGGAGTACGACTTCGGCGCCAAGCGGTACCACGCCACAGGTGAGACCCTCACCGACGCCGACCTCGCCGCCCTCAAGCAGCACGACGCGATCCTGCTCGGCGCCATCGGCGACCCGAGCGTCCCGTCCGGCGTCCTGGAGCGCGGCTTCCTGCTCAAGCTCCGCTTCGCCTTCGACCACCACGTCAACCTGCGGCCGAGCAAGCTGCTCCCCGGCGTGGCGACCCCGCTCGCCGGCCAGCCGGAGATCGACTTCGTCGTCGTCCGCGAGGGCACCGAGGGCCCGTACACCGGCAACGGCGGCACCATCCGCAAGGGCACCGAGCACGAGGTCGCCACCGAGGTCTCCGTCAACACCGCCTTCGGTGTCGAGCGCGTCGTCCGCGACGCCTTCGCCCGCGCCCAGGCCCGCCCGCGCAAGAAGCTCACGCTGGTCCACAAGAACAACGTGCTGACCTTCGCCGGTCACCTCTGGACGAACATCTTCAACAAGGTGGCGGCGGAGTTCCCCGAGGTCACCACCGACTACATCCACGTCGACGCGGCCACGATCTACCTGGTCACCGACCCGGCCCGGTTCGACGTCATCGTCACCGACAACCTCTTCGGCGACATCATCACCGACCTCGCCGCGGCCGTCTCCGGCGGCATCGGCGTGGCCGCGAGCGGGAACATCAACCCGTCCCGCGAGTTCCCCTCGATGTTCGAGCCGGTCCACGGTTCCGCGCCCGACATCGCCGGTCAGGGCAAGGCCGACCCCACCGCCACGGTCCTGTCCGTCGCCCTGCTGCTGCGCCACCTCGGATACGACGCCGAGGCCGACCGCATCGACGCCGCCGTCACCGCGGACCTCACCGAGCGCGCGGGCAAGCCCGCCCGCTCGACGTCCCAGATCGGCGACGCGCTCGCCGCGCGAGTAGCCGGCTGACCCGGCGCTCCACCACGAGAGGCCGCCGGGTCGGACGACCACCCGGCGGCTTCCGCATGTCCCCGCCGGGTGCCACCATCAACCACTGGGCCGCTTTCACCCCGATTCCGTCCGCCGCAGCCCCCGCGCGATAATCGAACGCGGAGCCGCGGTATGAGGGAAAGCTCGGACGTCCTAGCACCGACTGAGAAGCCGGTACGGACGTGAGCGCGGCCCGGTCACTACAACCGGTGAAGGACACCCACTCATGACGACGCCCACGATCGAGCTCAAGCCCTCCGCCAGCCCCCTCGCCGCCGCCGAGCGCGAGGCCATCCTGGCCAGCCCGGGGTTCGGCCGCCACTTCACCGACCACATGGTGACGATCAAGTGGACGGAGGGCCGTGGCTGGCACGACGGGCAGCTCGTTCCGTACGCGCCGATCCCGCTCGACCCGGCGACCAACGTCCTGCACTACGCCCAGGAGATCTTCGAGGGCCTGAAGGCCTACCGCCAGCCCGACGGCACGGTCGCCATGTTCCGCCCGGACCAGAACGCCAAGCGCTTCCAGCGTTCCGCCAAGCGGCTCGCCATGCCCGAGCTGCCGGTCGAGACGTTCATCGAGGCCTGTGACGCGCTGGTCCGGCAGGACATCGACTGGGTGCCCGCGCACGGCGGCGAGGAGTCCCTCTACCTGCGCCCGTTCATGATCGCCACCGAGGTCGGCCTGGGCGTCAAGCCGGCCAACGAGTACCTCTTCATCGTCATCGCCTCGCCGGCCGGCGCGTACTTCCCGGGCGGCGTGAAGCCGGTCTCGATCTGGGTCTCCGAGGACCGCGTCCGCGCGGTCCCCGGCGGCATGGGCGACGCCAAGACCGGCGGCAACTACGCCGCGTCCCTCCTCGCCCAGGCCGAGGCCGCCGCGAAGGGCTGCGACCAGGTCTGCTACCTCGACGCGGTCGAGCACCAGTGGGTCGAGGAACTCGGCGGCATGAACCTGTACTTCGTGTACGGCGACAAGATCATCACCCCGGCCCTGACCGGCTCCATCCTGGAGGGTGTCACCCGTGACTCCCTGCTGGCCGTCGCCCGCGACCTCGGCTACGAGTCCGAGGAGGGCCGCGTCTCGGTCGAGCAGTGGCAGCGCGACTCCGAGAACGGCACCCTCACCGAGGTCTTCGCCTGCGGCACCGCGGCCGTGATCACCCCGGTCGGTACGGTCAAGCGTGCCTCCGCCGAGTGGAAGCAGAGCGGTGGGGAGCCGGGCGAGGTGACCCTTCGCCTGCGTCAGGCTCTGCTCGACCTTCAGCGGGGGACGGCCGAGGACAAGCACGGCTGGATGCACAAGATCGGCTAGCGGTCGGTGGACATGCTCAGGGCCGCCTCGGACTCGTCCATGTCCGTGGCGGCCCGCGTCGGTTCCGTACGCGCCGTCACCACCAGATACACCAGCCCCCCGACCGCCCCCGACAGCAGGAAGCTGCAGTCCACCCCGCCGGTCAGCCGCAGCAGCGGGCCCTGGTACGACGGCAGGGACACCGCCAGCAGACCCACACCGGCGCCCAGCGCCCAGGACACCGTCGCGCGCACGTTCCAGCCCGCCCGGTACCAGTAGATCCCGCCCCGCGAGCGGCGGTTGAAGACCTGCAGGGCGTCGGCGTCGTACACCCCGCGGCAGCGGGCGAAGCCGATGAGGGTGATGACGGCCCACGGGGTGCCGATCGCGGTGAGCAGCAGCACGAAGGACGTCATCGCGGACTGCGCGTTCCAGGCGTAGTGGCCGGCGAAGACACAGGCGGTGGCGACGACGGCCACCGTGTAAGTCGCCCTGGCCCGTGAGGCCTTGGGCAGGATCGCGTCCAGGTCCAGGCCCATCGAGTACAGCATCAGGCCCGCGTTGCCGACCGAGCCCGCGGAGGCGGACAGCAGCAGCGGGATCAGGTACCAGGTGGGGGAGGCCGTGACGAGGGGGCCCGCGTAGTCGGTGGCCGCCTTCGCCGCGTACGCCGTGAAGGTGCCGAACAGCTGCGGCACCAGCAGACCCAGGATCAGCCCCAGCCAGGTGGCGTGCAGCACACGGCGGTTGGAGTGGCGGGACGGCGAGATGTAGCGGGTGTAGTCGCCGAGGAGCGTGATGAAGGCGATGGGCCCGGACAGGCCCGCCGCCACGGCCGCCAGGAACCAGGTCGGCCAGAACGAGCCCAGCAGATACCCGCCCGCGCCCGGCAGCGCCCCGGTGGTGAAGTGCGGGGCGTAGGCGAAGATCCCGAGGGCCAGCAGGGCCGTCATGCCGATGGACAGCACCTTGGACATGCTCAGCAGCACCCGGTAGCCGTAGACCGCGCCCGCCACGGTCGCCGCCGCGAGCACCGCGTAGACCGCGGCGTACGACACCCCGTCCGCCGGCAGCCCGAACATCCGGCCGAGCACGCCGATCATCACGTCCCCGCCGATCCACACGGTCAGCGCGGTGTAGCCGAGGGCCAGCAGCAGGCCGACCACCGAGCCGACCAGCCGGCCCCGGACGCCGAACTGGGCGCCGGAGGAGGTGGACAGGTTGGTCGCGGTGCGCAGGGAGATCAGGGCCAGCGGGGCCGTCACGGCCGTACCGACGACCGTGCCCGCCGCGATCGCGCTCACCGACGGCCACCAGCCGAGCCCGAAGGACGGCGGCAGCCAGCCGAAGATGATCACTCCGAGGCAGAGATTGGAGCCGAGCAGGATCGAGACGAGATCGCGCGGACCACTGGTCCGCTCCGCGTCCGGGATGGTGTCGACTCCGCGCTGTTCTATCGGCATGGCTGGTCTCCTTCGACGGCTGCCCAGAGAGTTAGAGCGACGTTCAATGTGGGTTACTCGATTCCGGATGTCAATGCTCGCAATCCCTGAATTTAACGTTTAGAGTGATGCTCTAAAGATAGGAAGGCAAGGAGGTGTCGGGACGTGAGACTGACCCCTACGGAGCGCGACCGGCTGCTGCTCTTCGGCGCCGCCGAACTGGCCCGGGCCCGCCGGGCGCGCGGGCTCAGGCTCAACGTGCCCGAGGCGACCGCGCTGATCGCGGACACGGTCTGCGAGGCGGCCCGCGACGGCAGGCGGCTCGCCGAGGCCATCGAGGCGGCCCGGTCCGTCCTCGGCCCCGAGGACGTGCTGCCGGGCGTCGCGGACGTCGTCACCGAGGTGATGGTCGAGGCCGTCTTCGACGACGGCTCACGTCTCGCGGTGGTCCCGGACCCCATCGGGGGCGGCGGGCTGGGGGACCGGGGTCCGGGCGCACTGCTCCCGGGGCCCGAGCACGCCGACCTGGAGGCGGTCGTACGCCTGCCGGTCACCAACACGGCGACCGTGCCGGTCTCGGTCACCTCCCACTTCCACTTCTTCGAGGCCAACCCGCGGCTCGACTTCGTCCGGGCGCAGGCCTACGGGATGCGCCTCGCCGTGCCCGCGGGCTCCTCGGTGCGCTTCGGCCCCGGCGAGAGTGCCGAGGTCGGACTGGTGCCGATCGGCGGAGAGCGGATCGCGATCGGCTTCGCCGGACTGGTCGACGGGCCGCTGGACGCGCCCGGCGCGAAGGAGGAGGCCCTGCGCCGGGCCGCCGCCTGCGGATACCTGGGCGCCGACACGGAAGGAGACGAGGAGCGATGAGCCGCTCGAAGGGGCGCGAGGTGAGCCGGTCGGTCCACATCGACCCGCACGCCTACGCCGCCACCCACGGCCCCCGCGCCGGCGACCGCATCCGCCTCGGCGACTCCGGGCTCACCGTCCGCGTGGAGTCCGACTCCCAGCGCTACGGCGACGAGTTCCTGGCCGGCTTCGGCAAGACCGCCCGCGACGGACTGCACCTGAAGGCCGCCGCCGTCCGCGAGACCTGCGACGTCGTCATCAGCAACGTGGTCGTGATCGACGCCGTGCAGGGCATCCGCAAGGTGTCCATCGGCATCCGGGAAGGCCGGATCTGCGCCATCGGGCGCGCCGGCAATCCCGACACCCTCGACGGGGTGGACGTCGTCGTCGGCACGGGCACGTCGATCGTCTCCGGCGAGGGCCTGATCGCCACCGCCGGCGCCGTCGACACCCATGTCCATCTGCTGTCGCCGCGCATCATGGAGGCCTCCCTCGCCTCCGGCGTCACCACGATCATCGGGCAGGAGTTCGGCCCGGTGTGGGGCGTCGGCGTCAACTCGCCCTGGGCGCTGCGGCACGCCTTCAACGCCTTCGACGCCTGGCCGGTCAACATCGGCTTCCTGGGCCGGGGTTCGTCCTCCCACAGCGCCCCTCTGGTCGAGGCGCTGGCAGAAGGCGGGGCGTCCGGCTTCAAGGTGCACGAGGACATGGGCGCCCACACGCGGGCGTTGGACACGGCCCTGCGCGTCGCCGAGGAGCATGACGTCCAAGTCGCGCTGCACAGCGACGGGCTGAACGAATGCCTGTCCGTCGAGGACACCCTTCGCGTTCTCGAAGGCCGCACGATCCACGCCTTCCACATCGAGGGCTGCGGCGGCGGACACGTGCCCAACGTGCTGAAGATGGCCGGTGTCCCGAACGTCATCGGCTCCTCCACCAACCCCACTCTGCCCTTCGGCCGGGACGCGGTCGCCGAGCACTACGGCATGATCGTCTCCGTCCACGACCTCAAGCCCGACCTGCCCGGCGACGCCGCCATGGCCCGCGACCGCATCCGGGCCGGCACGATGGGCGCCGAGGACGTGCTGCACGACCTGGGCGCGATCGGCATCACCTCCTCCGACGCCCAGGGCATGGGCCGGGCCGGTGAGACCGTGCGCCGTACGTTCGCCATGGCCGGCAAGATGAAGGCCGAGCTCGGCCCCCTGGAGGGCGACGGCGAGGGCGACGACAACGCCCGCGTCCTGCGCTACATGGCCAAGCTGACCATCAACCCGGCCATCGCACACGGGCTTTCCCACGAGGTCGGCTCGATCGAGGTCGGCAAGCTCGCCGACCTCGTGCTGTGGCGCCCGGAGTACTTCGGTGCCAAGCCGCAGCTCGTCCTCAAGTCCGGCTTCCCGGCGTACGGCGTCGTCGGCGACCCCAATGCGGCCACCGACACCTGCGAACCCCTGGTGCTGGGGCCGCAGTTCGGCGCGTACGGCGCCACGGCCGCCGACCTCTCCGTGGCGTTCGTCGCCCAGGCGGCCGTCGACCAGGGCAACGACACGATGCCCACCCGCCGCCGCCGGGTCGCCGTGCGCGGCACACGCGGCATCGGCCCGGCCGACCTGCGGCTGAACGCCCGGGTCGGAGCGGTCGACGTCGACCAGCGCACCGGACTGGTCACCCTCGACGGCGCCCCGCTCAGCTCGGAACCCGCCGACTCGGTCTCCCTCAACCGCCTCTACTTCCTCTAATTCCTCTAAGGATCACGATGTCTGCTGCCGCCGACGGCTTCCGCATGCCCGCCGAGTGGACCCCGCACGAGCGCACCTGGATGGCGTGGCCGGGACCCAACCCCACCTTCGACGCCCCGGACGACCTCACCGCCTCCCGCGCCGCCTGGGCGTCCGTGGCCCGGACGATCCGCCGCTTCGAGCCCGTGACCGTGGTCTGCGGCCCCGGCCAGTCCGCCGAGGCACGGGCGCTGCTCGGCCCCGACGTCGACACCGTCGAGCGCGAGCTGGACGACGCCTGGATGCGGGACATCGGCCCGACCTTCCTCACCAACGGCAAGGGCGAACTGGCCGCCGTGGACTGGACGTTCAACGGCTGGGGCGCCCAGGACTGGGCCCGCTGGGAGCACGACTCCAAGATCGCCGCGTATGTCTGCGACCTCGCGGGCGCGAAGACGTACGCCTCGAAACTGGTCAACGAGGGCGGCGCGATCCACGTCGACGGCGAGGGCACGGTCCTGCTGACGGAGACGGTGCAGCTGGGCCCCGAGCGCAACCCGCACTGGACGAAGGAGCAGGTGGAGGCCGAGATCCACGCCCAGCTCGGCACCAGCAAGGCGATCTGGCTGCCGCGCGGCCTCACCGGCGACTACCCGCCCTACGGCTTCGGCACCCTCGGGCACGTGGACATCGTGGCCGCCTTCGCCCGGCCGGGTGTCGTGGTGGCGCACTCCCAGCCGGACCCGGCCCACCCCGACCACGAGGTCACCCAGGAGGTCATCGGCATCCTGCGCTCCCAGACGGACGCCCGGGGCCGTGCCCTGGAGGTCGTGGAGGTGCCCGCGCCGACCGTCCTGGAGGCCGACGGCCACTGGGCCGACTACTCCTACATCAACCACTACCTCTGCAACGGCGGCGTCGTGCTGTGCGGCTTCGACGACCCGCGCGACGAGCTCGCCGCCGGGATCTTCCGCCGCCTCTTCCCGGAGCGGACGGTGACTCTCGTGGACGCGCGTACGATCTTTGCGGGTGGCGGCGGCATCCACTGCATCACCCAGCAGCAGCCGAAGGTCTGATCATGTAGGAGAGTCGCAGATGGCCGGTGCGGCACGGACGCGGAAGAACGCGCCGCCGCGCGAGGAGGTACTCGCCGCCGCCATGGGCATGATCGCCGAGCGCGGTCTGGAGAAGCTCACCATGGCGGCGCTCGGCCGTGAGGTCGGGATGAGCAGCGGCCATCTCCTCTACTACTTCCACTCCAAGGACGAGCTGCTGCTCCAGGCCCTGGAGTGGAGCGAGGGCCGCCTCGGCGCGGAGCGCGGCCGCCTGCTCACCCGCCCCGGTACGGCCCACGAGCGCCTGTCCGCCTACGTCGACCTGTACGTCCCCGACGGCCACCGCGACCCCCACTGGACCCTGTGGCTGGAGGTCTGGAACCGCTCGCAGAACGCCGACGAGGACGCGCGCGCCCGCCAGGCCGCGATCGAGGGCGCGTGGCATCGCGACCTGGTCGCGCTGATCGCCGAGGGGGTGTCCAGGGGCGAGTTCCGCAGGGTGGACGCGGACCGCTTCGCAGCGAGACTGCGTGCGCTGCTGGACGGGTTCTCCATCCATGTGGCCATCGGGTTGCGGGGGACCGACCGGGACCAAGTGCTGGCGCATGTACGGGAGTTCATCGAGGACGCGCTGCTCGTCCCCGACCTCTGAACCCCCGCCCGGGTTGTACGCGTTCTGTCCGATTGACCCGGCTCGCCCCCTGGGATTGCATCCCCCATGGGCCCTCGGCGCCGGGCCGGGGGATACGCGTCCCGGGGGGTACAGCATGGGGAAGAGCAGCAGAGCGGGGCAGGTGGCGGTGGCCGCGGTGCTCGGCCTGGCGGTCGCGCCGCAGGCCGTCGCGGCGCCGCGGCACGGCACCACGCGCATCAGCACCACGGTGGCCGGCACCCAGTCCGCCACCGCCTCGGCCGGAGGCACCGTCAGCAGCGACGGGCACTACGCCGTCTACGGCGTCGAGGACCTCGGCGACGGCTGCCCGGCCAGCTGGTCGGTGTGCGTGCTCGTCAAGGACCTGCGCACCGGCAAGGCCGTCCAGGTCCCGGGCACCGGCGTCGAGACCTACGCCCCGATGATCAGCGGCGACGGCTCCAAGGTCGGCTACACCAGCGGCACTTACCACTTCTTCCGCGCCAAGGTCTACGACCGCCGTACCGGCACACTCCAGACCCTGTGGCCCGCCGACCCGCCGAAGGACAACTGGTACGAGCGTTCCGACCTCACCGGCCTGAGCGCCGACGGCCGCTACGCCGCCTACACCATCGGCAACCGCGACGGCAACGCCTTCACCGCCCACCTCATGGTCCGGGACCTGACCACCGGCACCGACGAGGTGGTGGACCGGCCCGGCCACCTCAGCCACCTGGTCGGCGGCCGGCTCAGCGCCGACGGCCGGTACGTCGCCTACAGCGCGCTGGACAGCGACGCCGCCGCCCTCTACGTCAAGGACCGCAGGACCGGCAGGACCCGGAGCATCCACATCCCCGCCGGCGGCGGTTCCTCGGTCGTCGACATCTCGGCCGACGGACGCCACGTCCTGTTCCAGTTCGCTGCCTCCTACCCGGGGACGACCACCCGGACCTACCTCGCCGACACCCGCACCGGCCGCGCCGAACCCGTCGGGCCCGAGGGAGCCACGGCCCTCGCCCTCGACCCCACCGGCCGGTACACCCTGCTGAAGGACTCCACCGGCGCGCTCCGCCTGCTGGACACCCCCACCGGGCGGCAGCGCACGGTGGCCGCCGCGAGCGTGGCCGCCACCGCCGGACCCGGCGCCCTCACCCGCTACGGCCGTACCGTCGTCTTCGCCTCCGCCGCCGCCCTGGTCCCGGACGACACGAACGGCGTATCGGACGTCTTCGCACGCAAGGTCGGGTAGCCGGCCGAGGTAAAGGAATCGTTTGCTCCGGCGCCGGGCAAGTAACGGCCCATGGAACGACAACACTGGAAGAAGATCTGGGTCGGCTCGGCGGGCAACATGGTCGAGTGGTTCGACTGGTTCGTGTACGCGAGCTTCGCCACCTACTTCGCCGGCGCGTTCTTCCCGAGCGGCAATCCCACCGCCCAACTCATGAACACCGCAGGCATCTTCGCCGTCGGCTTCTTCATGCGCCCCGTGGGCGGCTGGCTCCTCGGCCGGGTCGGCGACCGCAAGGGCCGTAAGGCGGCGCTCACGCTGACCGTCACTCTGATGTCGGCGTCGGCGATCCTCATCGCCATCGCCCCGACCTACGCGGTCGCCGGCTACGGCGGCGCACTCGTCCTGCTCGTCGCCCGCCTGCTGCAGGGACTGTCGGTGGGCGGCGAGTACGCGGCCAGCGCCACCTATCTGACGGAGGCCTCGGACCCGCGCAGCCGCGGCTTCGCCTCCAGCTTCCAGTACGTGTCCATGACCGCCGGCCAGATCGTCGGCCTGGGGATCCAGATCATCCTGCAACGCACCATGTCCGACACCGCGCTGCACAGCTACGGCTGGCGCATCCCGTTCGTCGTGGGCGCGCTCGGCGCGGCGATCATCTTCTATCTGCGCCGCAGCATGCTGGAGACCGAGGTGTACACGGAGGACACCTCGCACGCCGAGGAGCGGGGCACGCTGCGCGCGCTGTGGCAGCACAAGCGGGAGGCGTTCCTGGTCGTCGCCCTCACCATGGGCGGCACCGTGGCGTACTACACGTACACCACGTACCTGACCAAGTACCTGTCCAACTCCGCCGGCCTGTCCAAGCAGACGGCGACGCTCGTCTCCTTCACCGCGCTGATCGTCTTCGCCTGCCTCCAGCCGCTCGCGGGCCGGCTGTCCGACCGGATCGGCCGCCGCCCGCTGCTGATCACCTTCGCGGTCGGCTCCACCTTCCTCACCGTGCCGATCATGACCCTGCTCAAGCACGCCAACGGCTACTGGTCCGCCCTCGGCCTCACCCTGCTCGCGCTGATCGTCGTCACCGGCTACACCTCGATCAACGCCTGTGTGAAAGCCGAGCTCTTCCCGACCGGCATCCGCGCCCTCGGCGTGGCCCTGCCCTACGCGATCGCCAACGCCCTCTTCGGCGGTACCGCGGAGTACGTCGCGCTGTGGTTCAAGAACGCCGGGATCGAGTCCGGCTTCTTCTGGTACGTGGCCGGCTGCGCCGCCGTGTCGCTGGTGGTCTACGTCACCATGCGCGAGACGAAGGACCTGGATCTGGCCCGGGTGAAGGCCCGCGAGGATTCCACCGTGACGACCGCATCCTGAGACGGTCCGTGAGCCGGGGGCGGGGCTGTGCCAGACTTCCCCCGTGCTCTCGTTCGCCATGATTATTGGCAGCAGGCGCGCCGGTCCGCAGTGACCACCTCGTACGACCAGATGCGGGTGGCCACCGTCGTCCTCGACCCGCGCGCAGACCTCTCGCACCCGCGAGGGGTTTTTTCGTTTTCCGGCCCACCTTCAGCCGGGGGATGTCAGCGCGAGGGACCATTGGGGGGACGGTGGAGCCGGGTGTTCCGGTAAGACCGAAGATCCACAACAGGAGCCTTGACACCATGACCGAGACGGCAACCAGCGAGATGACCGAGACGGCAACCAGCGAGCTCGACGACTCGTTCCACGTCTTCGACACCACGCTGCGCGACGGCGCGCAGCGTGAGGGCATCAACCTCACCGTCGCGGACAAGCTCGCCATCGCACGGCACCTGGACGACTTCGGCGTCGGCTTCATCGAGGGCGGCTGGCCGGGGGCGAACCCCCGGGACACCGAGTTCTTCGCCCGCGCCCAGGCCGAGATCGACTTCCGGCACGCCCAGCTGGTCGCCTTCGGCGCCACCCGCCGCGCCGGCGCCAAGGCCGCCGAGGACCCCCAGGTCAAGGCCCTGCTCGACTCCGGCGCCCCGGTGATCACGCTGGTCGCCAAGTCACACGACCGGCATGTGGAACTGGCCCTGCGCACCACCCTGGACGAGAACCTGGAGATGGTCCGCGACACCGTCTCCCACCTGCGCGAGCAGGGCCGCCGCGTCTTCGTCGACTGCGAGCACTTCTTCGACGGCTACCGCGCCAACCCCGAGTACGCGAAGGCGGTCGTCCGTACGGCCTCGGAGGCCGGCGCCGACGTCGTGATCCTCTGCGACACCAACGGCGGCATGCTGCCCGCCCAGATCCACGCCGTCGTCGCCACGGTCCTGGCCGACACCGGCGCCCGGCTCGGCATCCACGCCCAGGACGACACCGGCTGCGCGGTCGCCAACACCCTCGCCGCCGTCGACGCCGGCGCGACCCACGTGCAGTGCACGGCCAACGGCTACGGCGAGCGCGTCGGCAACGCCAACCTCTTCCCGGTCGTCGCGGCCCTGGAGCTGAAGTACGGCAAGAAGGTGCTGCCCGAGGGCAAGCTCCGCGAGACGACGCGGATCTCCCACGCCATCGCCGAGGTCGTGAACCTCACCCCCTCCACCCACCAGCCCTACGTCGGCGTATCGGCCTTCGCCCACAAGGCCGGCCTGCACGCCTCCGCGATCAAGGTCGACCCGGACCTGTACCAGCACATCGACCCCGAGCTGGTCGGCAACACCATGCGGATGCTGGTCTCCGACATGGCGGGCCGCGCCTCCATCGAGCTGAAGGGCAAGGAGCTCGGCATCGACCTAGGCGGCGACCGCGCCCTCGTCGGCCGGGTGGTCGAGCGGGTCAAGGAGCGCGAGCTCAAGGGCTACACGTACGAGGCGGCGGACGCGAGCTTCGAACTCCTGCTGCGGGCCGAGGTCGAGGGCCGGCCCCTGAAGTACTTCGACGTCGAGTCCTGGCGGGCCATCGTCGAGGACCGCCCCGACGGCACACACGCCAACGAGGCCACGGTGAAGCTGTGGGCCAAGAAGGAGCGGATCGTCGCCACCGCCGAGGGCAACGGCCCGGTCAACGCCCTCGACCGCGCCCTGCGCGTGGCCCTGGAGAAGATCTACCCGCAGCTCGCCGCGCTGGAGCTGGTCGACTACAAGGTCCGCATCCTGGAGGGCAAGCACGGCACCTCGTCGACGACCCGCGTGCTGATCTCCACGACCGACGGCAGCGGCGAGTGGTCCACGGTGGGCGTGGCGGACAACGTCATCGCCGCGTCCTGGCAGGCCCTGGAGGACGCGTACACGTACGGGCTGCTGCGGGCGGGCGTGGAGCCGGCGCAGTAGCCGCGCAGCTGCGGGCAGTCGTGCCGCTGGGGCGATGGGGGTTCCCCCGCGATGGGGGCCCCTCCCGCGCGAGCGAAGCCGAGCGTGGGGGAGGCACCTCCCAGTGAGCAGCGCCTCCAGTCGCTACGGCGCACGCCAGATGTTGTCGAAGGCCACGTTCTCGATGCGTCGGCGTTCGCGGACCGCGTTCAGCTCGGTCACCGCGTCGCCGACCGCCGCCAAGACGGTGACGACGGCTTCGTCGGCGGGAGGCTCCGCCGGCCGGTCGGCCTCGATGCGCAGCGTGGCGGCGAGGCCGGCGAGGACCGGCTCACGGGACCACCAGCGGTCTGCGGCGTGCTGCCGGGCCGGGGTGTCGGCAGCCGCATCCCGCCCGGCCCGCCGGAACAGCCCCTGCCGTTTCCCGGTGAGCTGCCCGGCGCGGTCCAGCGCGTCACGGTAGGCGGCGGCCAGCCCCTGCCCCCGGCGCCACAGCCAGTCCTCGACGGTCTCGTGCGGCTCTTGCCGCTTCAGTGCCGCCCCGGCCTCGTCCAGCATCCGGTCGCCCGTGGTGAGCGCGGGACCGGGCACGATGCGCTCGCCCTCCAGGGTGAGCGCCCGCGTGCCGAGCAGGTCGACCAGTTCGGCGCCCGCGAGCGCCAGCGACAGATCGCCCTGCTCGACGGGGTGCTCACCGGGCACGTCCAGGCTGACGAGGAACAGATCCTGCGGTGTCGTCATACCGTCATCGTCCCCCATGGCATCGACGGTCCCGCTCACCACTCTCCGATATGCCAGATTTCAGGGTGATTCGGGTAGTTTCGAAGCATGAAGGCCGTCCCGCGGACCCGCAGTCTGCCCGCCTCGCTGCTGGCCGCCCTGCTGCTGGCCGCCCTCGCCCTCGTCCTGACGACCCCGTTCGCGCCCCGGGCGAGCGCGGACACGAGCATCTCGGTGATCGCCCGTGCCCTGCGCGCGAGCCCCGTCTACGTCGACCCGGCGGCCGCGTCCCAGCTGCCGAAGGCCGACGCCGACGCGCTCGCGAAACAGATCAGGGACGCGAACAAACCGGTGTTCATCGCGGTGCTCCCGGCCGGCTACCCGACCAGCGGGCTCTTCTCGAACCTGCGCGCGGCCACCGGCATCACCGGCCTGTACGGCATCCGCCTCGGCGACCGCTTCGACGCCCGCGCCGACTCCTCCGTCATGTCCACGGCGGCCCGGCAGAACCTGGTGAACAGCGTCCAGGGCGAGCCGGTGAAGACCCAGCTCACCGACTTCACCGACCGCGCGCTGGCCACGGTCGGCGGGCACGCCCCGAGGAGCTGGGGCGGCTCCGCCGGCTCCGGCGGGGTGTCCGGTACGGCGGTGCTCGTCACGGGTGCCGTACTCGTGGCCGCCGGCGCGGGCGCGTACGCCCTGGTCCGGCGCAGCCGACGGCGCCGCGAGGAGGAGCAGCGGGCCGCTCTCGACCGGCTGCGGGTGGTCGTGGACGAGGACATCACCGCCTTCGGTGAGGAGCTGGACCGCCTCGACTTCCATCCCGCGGAGACCGGCGCCGACGACGCGATGCGCGCGGACTACGAGCGCGCGCTCGACGCCTACGAGACCGCCAAGCAGCGCATGGCCGAGGCGCGTCGCCCGGAGGACGTCCGCACGGTGACGGAGGCTTTGGAGGACGGCCGTTTCTCCCTCTCGCAGCTCGCCGCCCGCCGCGAGGGCCGCCCGCTGCCCGAGCGCCGGCCGCCCTGCTTCTTCGACCCGCGCCACGGCCCCTCGGTCACCGACGCCGACTGGACCCCGCCCGGCGGCGCCCCGCGCCAGGTCCCGGTGTGCGCGGCCGACGCCACCCGGCTCGCGGACGGCCGCGACCCGGTGATCCGCGAGGTCGACACCGACTACGGCCGCCGCCCCTACTGGGACGCGGGCCCCGCCTACGGCCCCTGGGCGGGCGGCTACTTCGGCGGCGGCATCCTGCCCGGCCTGCTCGTCGGCACCCTCCTCGGCAGCATGATGGCCACCCCGTCCTACGCGGCCGACTACGGCACCGGATACGGAGACTTCGGCCCCGGTTCCGGTTACGGCTACGACGACGGCTCCCAGGGCGGCGACGTCTCCGGCACGGACTTCGACGCCGGGGACTTCGGGGGCGGGTTCGGCGACGGCGGGGACTTCGGCGGGGGAGGGGGAGACAACGGCGGGGACTTCGGCGGGGGGTTCTGAGGGGCTGAGGGGCGTCAGTCTTCCGCGTCGGGCTCCAGCGACCCGAGCCGCTCCATCACAGCGGCCGCCAGGGTCAGCACCCCGCGCTCCGTCTCGCCGAGCGTGCCCAGGGCCTGGGCGAGCCACGCGTCCCGCTCGGCCATGTCCCGCTCCAGCGCCCGCCGCCCCGGCTCGGTGAGCGACAGCACGGACTGGCGCCGGTCGTCGGTACCCCGCTCCCGCGAGATCAGCCCCTCGTCCTCCAACTCCGCGTAGACCCGGGTGAGCGACTGGGGCCGCTGCCGCTCCGCCGCCGCGATCTCGCCGGGGGTCGCCGGGCCGTACCGGTGCAGATGGCCGAGTACGGCGAGCTGGTTGGGGCTGAGACCGCCCTCCCCGCGCTCCTGCCGCAGACGCCGGTTGAGCCGGACGACGGCACGACGGAGACGGGCGGCTTCCGAGAGATGATCCATGGAGGGATCGTACGCACAACTTAGTAGTTGGCGTGCGTGAGCTCCGGATCGTCAAAATGTGCGCTCAAAACTCATACGCACTGCGTACGAAGCTGTGCTGGTCATGACGGCGGTTTCTGCTCTGCTGGGGTATCGCCCTGTGACTGGAGGGCGCGGCCGGACTCCACACCGATGTGTCCGTACTCGCGGTCGCCCTGACCCTCGCACTGCAGATGGCGGCCGGTGTGGCGTTGGCCTGCTTCTCAACTACGCGTCGCCGTCGTGGCGTCGGCGCACGGCGTGACGGGTGGCATAACGCTCACCCGCGGCATGCCACCAGGCGGGCGGGGAGGGCCCGTTGACGGCGGAGGTCGGCTGATCGGGATGGAGCCCGAGCCGCCACAGCACCCGCGCATCCACGTTCACGCTGAGCGTGCCGTGCCAGTGCCCGTCGTCACCGATGCGGCACATCAGGTCGATCCGCAGCTCGTCCTCTGCGAACGGCATCCAGTCGACGCCGCGGTCACGCAGTCAACCGAGCAGGAAGCGACCGGGGTGGGGCCGCCCCGGCACGTTCTCGAACGAAGTTATGTGAACCCATTCAGCTTCAGCGGGCGATGCCGTCAAGGAACTCGCTCCAGGTGGTGGGGGAGAGGGTGAGGACGGGGCCGGTGGGGGTCTTGGAGTCGCGGACGTGGACGGCGGCGGGCTGGGTGGCGACCTCGACGCAGTCGCCGCCCTCGCTGCCGCTGTAGCTGGACTTGAACCATGTCAGTGCTGCGGTGTTCATGACTCTCCAAGCAGTCCATTCAGGAGGCGCACGCTCTCGTCGGGAGAGAGGGCCTGTGACCGCAGCATTCCATACTTGTGGTGATAGTCGCTGACCTCGTCGGGGTCATCGACCAGAAAACTGGCGCGGTGAACCTCCAGGTAGACGAGACGTTCGTACGCGGGTGTCTCCAGTAGCACCATGGGCCCGTCGAGACAGGCGTGCGGTGTCCGGCCCTCGGGCATGATCTGAAAGCTCATGTGGACCGGTTCCGTGTACTCCAGGATCTGACGGAACTGCTCGCGCATCACCTCCGGGCCGCCGACTTGCCGCCGCAGAATGCTCTCCTCAAGGACGAAGTGACCCACAGGCGGTCGGTCACGCTGCCAGATCAACTGCCGTTCCATACGGGCGTTCACCCACTGCTCGGCCGTCTCGGTCCCGAGCGCCGGATACCGGTAGTCGAAGACGGCGCGGCAGTACTCCCTGGTCTGGAGCAGTCCCGGTACGACCTGGGTCTGGTGCGAGAGGATGCCGACCGCCTCCTGCTCGTGATCGACCAGCCCCTGCGCGAACTGCACGATCTTCTCCCGTACGGGCAGCCTGTCCACCAGTACGGCCAACGCGCCGCCCGTACCCAGCAGTTCATCGAACTGCTCGGCACGATCCGGCTGAAGTGTCAGCCTCCCTTGCTCGATGGACCCCACCGTGTCCACATGAATGCTCGCCAACTCGGCGAACTGCTCCTGAGTGAGGCGGGCCTGCTTTCGGTAGTGCGCCAGCAGGGCTCCAACCGCCCGCCACGAACCGACCTTCTTGGGCTTCCTTGCCGTGTGCATAGCTGTGCCATTCCCCCAAACGCACCCGAAGTCCTCGTAGTGGAGTCGTAGTAATCAGAACTACGACCTCACTCACTGACCCACACTAGTGACGCACAGTGACACTCGCCTCATGAACGAGGAAACCCAACTCGGCGAGATCCGCGTGGCGTTCTTCCGTCGGGACCGCAGGTCGGTGCGCCCGGCACGGGAGTTCACGCGGGCGGTGATGGAGGAGTGGCGATTCCGGGGGCGGGAGGACGACGTGCTGCTGTGCGTGAGCGAGCTGGCGACCAACGCGGTGTTGCACGGCGTACCGCCCGGCCGGGGTTTCTCGGTCCGGCTCAGCCTCCTGCGCGCCGACGGACGGCTGAGGCTGGAGGTGCACGACAGCGGCCCCGAGGACATGTGCCTGCGCGAGACGTCACCGGAGTCGGAGGCCGGCCGGGGCCTGCTGCTCGTGTCGGCGCTGGCGGACAAGTGGGGCGTGGGGCAGCGGAACCCGGGGAAGTTCGTGTGGTGCGAGTTCGAGGCGGCCGTTCCAGGTCGGCCGCGGTGACCGTCTGCGGATGACGTGGCCGTCGGGCCGCCCGCTTCTCGGCGATTGTCGTGCTTCCGCGAGCCGAGTCAAGGGCGCTCCCGTTCCGCTGCGCTCCACTCCCGCGTCGCCTTCGGCGATCGGCCTACGGCCGACCCTTGACACGACTCGCTCCAGCACGGGGGAGAAGCGAGCGGGCGCCCCGGAAAGACGGTGGCCCGGACGGGGTTTGCGGGCTGCTGGGGTTACGCCGTTCCGTCGGCGGACGGACGCGGTCGCGCCTCGCCTGCACGCCGGGCCGCTTCGGCAGCTCTCCCTGGAGTCACACCCGCACCACCGGCCCCGTCAGGGCAGAGATTGGCAGATTTGGGCCACGGCCGCGCAGCAAAGGCGCAGGTCGGGTAGGTGGGAATCGGGAGGGAGGCCCAAATCTGCCCATCACCTCTCCCACGCGACCTGGAAGGGGCTTATGAGGCCTCGGGGGCGGATGTGACCCCAGGGATCCGCCCCCAGCCCCGGCAAGGCGCCCACTGCTCCCCGGCCATCCCGGTCGATGCCCCCCGCCGAACCCCCGGAGGGCTACGCCTTCTTGATCGCCGAGATGTCGAAGTTCAGCTTGATCTTGTCGGAGACGAGGACGCCGCCGGTCTCCAGGGCCGCGTTCCAGGTCAGGCCCCACTCCGAGCGCAGGATCTCGGCCTTGCCCTCGAAGCCGACGCGCTCGTTGCCGAAGGGGTCCTTCGCGGCGCCGTTGAACTCCAGGTCGATGGTGATCGGCTTGGTCGTGCCGAGGATGGAGAGGTCACCGGTGATGCGGTAGTCGTCGCCGCCCAGGGCCTCCGCCTTGGTGGAGCGGAAGGTCATGACCGGGAATTCGTCGATCTTGAAGAAGTCGGACGACTTCAGGTGCCCGTCACGGTCGGCGCTGCCGGTCTCCACGCTCGCCATCTGAATGTCGAGGCTGGCCGTGGACTTGCTGGGGTCCGCGCCGTCCAGGTGCAGGCTGCCGGTGAAGTCGTTGAAGGCTCCCTTGACGTTGGTGACCATGGCGTGCCGGGCGGTGAAACCGATCGTGGTGTGCGCCGGGTCGATCGTGTACTCACCGGTCAGCGCGGTCAGGTCGGCGCCCGTGTCGGCGGTGGTCTCGGGGGTGCTGCCCTTGCGGCCGAAGATGCCCATGTCCTGCTCCAGAAAGGTGTCTGTTGAACGTTAAACGAACTCGGTGTCTCCGACGGTAGACCCATTCAGTTCGGTTTTCAACATAATCCGCAGCGTGTCTTCATCGTTGCACGCAGTGATGGGGCGTGCCCCCTGGCGGCCCGCGCGGAACTCGGGCACCATCCCCGCCATGCGCAGGACCGGACCGACCCGACGTGCTCTCCTGCTGGCCGCCGCCCTCACCCCCGCCCTGGCCTCCCCTGCCTTCGCGGACGGCGATCCCTACGACACCCTGCGCCGCCGCTGGCTCGACATCGCCCTCGGCACGGGTTGCGACCCGGACGCCGAGCCGTACGCCTCCCGGCTCGCCCAACTAGGTTCCCTGGCAGCCGAGTTCAACCGCACCATGGCGCCCGCCCCGGACTCCCTGTGGCCCGGCCACCCCTTCGACCCGCCGTCCGGCATCACCTACAGCTACGGCCGGCTGTGGACCATGGCCCAGGCCCACCGCCGGCCCGGCACCGGCCGCACCGGCGACCCCGCGCTCCTCGACGCCGTCCTGCGCGGCCTCGACCATCTCTCCGCCCGCGTCTACAACCCTTCGACCAGCCGCTACGGCAACTGGTGGGAATGGCAGATCGGCAGCCCCCGGCTGCTCATGGACATCACCGCCGCCCTGTACGACCACCTCGGCGCGGCCCGTGTCGCCTCGGCCTGCGCGGCCGTGGACCACTTCGTCCCGGACGCGATGCTCACCGACTACTCCGGCACCTCCACCGGCGCCAACCGGGTCGACCTCGCCCGCTCCGTCCTCCTGCGCGGCATCCTCGGCCGGGACGGCGCGAAGATCTCCCTCGCCCGGGACGCCCTCTCGCCCGTCTTCCCGTACGTCACCCGGGGCGACGGGCTCTACGCCGACGGCTCCTTCGTGCAGCACACCTGGGTCGCCTACTCCGGGACGTACGGCCAGGTCCTGCTCGACGGCCTCGGGCGGCTGTTCGCGCTGCTCGCCGGGTCTCCCTGGGAGGTCACCGACCCGGCCCGGCAGAACGTCCTGGACGCCGTGGAGCACGCCTTCGCTCCCCTGATCCACGACGGGCTGGTCATGGACGGCGTCAACGGCCGTGCCGTCAGCCGGGGTTACCTCTCCGGCGATGACCTGCACCTGATGCGCAGCGACCACTTCCACGGACAGGCGCTCATCGCCGCCGTCGCGCTGCTCGCGGGCGGGGCGGGGGAGGAGCGACGGGAGCGGTGGTACGGCCTGGTGAAGGGATGGATCCAACGGGACACCGTCACACCTGTCCTGACGTCGGATCAGTTGGATGTCGCCGATCTCGCACGGCTGCACGCGGTCGCCGCCTCGCCCGCCCCGCCGCTCGCCGAACCCCTCGGCCACCGCCTCTTCCCGGCCATGGACCGCGCCGTGCACCGCGGCCCCCGCTTCACCGCCGCCCTGTCCATGGCCAGCGACCGCATCGCCCACTACGAGTGCGGCAACGGCGAGAACCCGCGCGGCTGGCACACCGGTTCGGGAATGCTCTACTGGTGGCCGAAGGGCAGCTCGGACCAGTACACGGACTGGTTCTGGCCGACCGTCGACTGGTACCGGCTGCCCGGCACCACCGTCTCCACCAAGCGCCTCGCCGACCGCGCCGGCGGCGAGTGGGGCGCGCCCCGACCGGACGTGCGCTGGGTCGGCGGGACGACGGACGGCACGTACGCGGCCGTCGGCCAGCACCTCAAGGGCCTCGGCTCCACCCTGGAGGCCCGCAAGTCCTGGTTCTTCCTCGACGACGCGGTGGTCTGCCTCGGCGCCGGGATCAGCTGCGCCGACGGCGTCCCGGTCGAGACCGTCGTGGACAACCGCAATCTGGGGGAGGGCGGCGCCCAGGCCTTCACCCAGGACGTCGTCCATGGGCGGCGCTGGGCCCATCTCGAAGGGCACGGCGGCTGGCTCCTGCCGGACGGGGGCGAGCTGCGCAGCCTGCGCGAGGACCGCACCGGTGCCTGGTCCGACATCAACACGGGAAGCACGGGCGAGCGGCGCACCCGGCGCTGGCAGACCCTGTGGCTCGACCACGGCACCGATCCCGTGGACGCCGGTTACGTCTACGTCCTGCTGCCGGGCGCGTCCCGCACCGAGACCCTCGCCCGGGCCGCCGACCGCCTGTGGCTGTGCGTCCTCGCCAACGACACCGTCCGGCAGGCCGTCGCCGTCCCCCGGCTGGGGCTGCGGGCGGCGAACTTCTGGCGGGCCGGTACGGTGGGGGACCTCACCGTCTCGGCCGGGGCGAGCGTCCTCGTCGTCCGCAGGGGCGGCACGGCCACCCTCCACATCAGCGAGCCGCCGCGCACGGGCGTACCGCTGGAGATCGTCTGGGACCGCCCGGTGCGTGAGGTGATCCGCGCCGGTGAGGGGGTGGAGGTCCGATCGGCGGACAGCCGTCTGAGTCTCCGCGTCACCCCGGGGATGGCATGTGCGGACCACGTATGTGAGGTGACGCTCAGGTGACGGCTTTGTTGCCTCTCTACAACCCCGGTGCCCTCTGAGCAGTCGGAACGGCTGCACGCGTCCACGGTTCTGTTCACTCGTACCAGGAAAACGGGCCGGAGACTGTACGGAGTCAACGGCTCGCTTTTCTTGGTCTCCTTCGTAAGGTCGCTACATGACCGTTTTGGAAGAGACGACGGGTGAACCGACCGGCGAGCCGGCGGACGCGCGCGGACGGGTCGCCGAACTGCACGAGATCCGTGCCAGGGCCGTCGCCGGTCCGAGTGAGAAGGCGACGGCGGCGCAGCACGCCAAGGGCAAGCTGACGGCTCGGGAGCGTATCGAGCTGCTCCTGGACCCGGGGTCCTTCCAGGAGGTCGAGCAGCTGCGCCGGCACCGGGCGAGCGGCTTCGGCCTGGAGGCGAAGAAGCCGTACACCGACGGTGTCATCACCGGCTGGGGCACGGTCGAGGGCCGTACGGTCTTCGTCTACGCGCACGACTTCCGGATCTTCGGCGGCGCGCTGGGCGAGGCCCACGCCACCAAGATCCACAAGATCATGGACATGGCCATCGCGGCCGGCGCGCCGCTGGTCTCCCTGAACGACGGCGCGGGCGCCCGTATCCAGGAGGGTGTCAGCGCCCTCGCCGGCTACGGCGGCATCTTCCAGCGCAACACCAAGGCGAGCGGTGTCATCCCGCAGATCAGCGTGATGCTGGGCCCGTGCGCGGGCGGCGCGGCCTACTCGCCGGCCCTGACGGACTTCGTGTTCATGGTCCGTGAGACCTCGCAGATGTTCATCACCGGCCCGGACGTGGTCAAGGCCGTGACCGGCGAGGAGATCAGCCAGAACGGCCTGGGCGGCGCCGACGTCCACGCCGAGACGTCCGGCGTGTGCCACTTCGCGTACGACGACGAGGAGACCTGCCTCGCCGAGGTCCGCTACCTCATCTCGCTGCTCCCGCAGAACAACCGGGAGAACCCCCCGCGGGTGCAGAGCTCGGACCCGGTCGACCGGCGCAGCGACGTGCTGCTGGACCTGGTCCCGGCCGACGGCAACCGGCCGTACGACATGAGCAAGGTCATCGAGGAGATCGTCGACGACGGCGAGTACCTGGAGGTCCACGAGCGCTGGGCGCGGAACATCATCTGCGCGCTGGCCCGTCTCGACGGCCAGGTGGTCGGCATCATCGCCAACCAGCCGCAGGTGCTGGCGGGCGTCCTGGACATCGAGGCGTCGGAAAAAGCTGCGCGCTTTGTCCAGATGTGTGACGCTTTCAATGTCCCGATCGTCACCTTCCTGGACGTGCCGGGGTTCCTCCCCGGTGTGGACCAGGAGCACGGCGGAATCATCCGCCACGGCGCGAAGCTGCTGTACGCCTACTGCAACGCGACCGTGCCGAGGATTTCGCTCATCCTGCGCAAGGCGTACGGAGGTGCCTACATCGTCATGGACTCCCAGTCGATCGGCGCCGACCTGACCTACGCCTGGCCCACCAACGAGATCGCGGTGATGGGCGCCGAGGGCGCCGCCAACGTCATCTTCCGCCGGCAGATCGCCGAGGCCGAGGACCCCGAGGCGATGCGGTCGCGGATGGTCAAGGAGTACAAGTCCGAGCTGATGCACCCGTACTACGCGGCGGAGCGCGGCCTGGTCGACGACGTGATCGACCCCGCCGAGACCCGCGAGGTCCTGGTCAAGTCGCTGGCGATGCTCCAGTCCAAGCACGCCGACCTGCCCTCCCGCAAGCACGGCAACCCGCCGCAGTAACCGAGCGGACCCGCCGCGGCAACCCCGCGGACCCCTTTCCCACGGAGACTGAACCCATGAGCACTCCCGACATCCGCGTCGAGAAGGGCCACGCCGAGCCCGAGGAAGTCGCCGCCATCACGGCCGTCCTCCTGGCCCGCGCGGCCGCCCGCACCTCCATCACCCCGACCCGCCGCGCCCGCCCCAAGGCCGGCTGGCGCCGCCTTGAGCGCGAGGGCGGCTTCCGGGCGCCGCACAGCTGGCACTGAGCGCCTGGGACCCTGTGCACAACGGCGAGAGCCGCCGACTCCGGTCCACGGAGTCGGCGGCTCTCGCCGTGTACTAGTCCGGCACGGTCCAGAATCCGGAACCCGCGGCCGGCGGGGGCTTGGGGGCCCAGGTGCTGCGATCCGCCCCCGGGCTCCAGTCCGGCACATTCCCGCCGTAATGGATGACGAACGCCCAGTAGTGCTCTTCCTCGTGGAGGATGAGGCTGTCCTCGTCCGACAGGTCCTGCCCGTGCCACTGCTCATTGATACGAGCCACGGCCTCCGCACGCGAGATCCCGAATTCCGAGACCATCTCGTCCGCGATCGCGTCCAGGAGTTCCAGCGTCTCGGACGAGGTGGGCATGGTGAAGCTGCTGAGGGGCGGCAACCTCTCAGGTTGCCGCCCCTCGGACTTGCTCATCGACGGATCACCGAAGCCGCGCCATCAGCGCATGCTCCACCAGCGTGATCAGCGTCGACTTGGCGTCGGCCCGGTGGCGGGCGTCCGTGGTGATGATCGGGGTGTCGGGGCCGATCTGGAGGGCCTCGCGGACCTCTTCGGGGTTGTACGGCTGGTTGCCGTCGAAGCCGTTGAGGGCGATGACGAAGGGCAGGCCGCTGTTCTCGAAGTAGTCGACGGCCGGGAAGCAGTCGGCGAGGCGCCGGGTGTCCACGAGCACCACCGCGCCGATCGCGCCGCGTACCAGGTCGTCCCACATGAACCAGAAGCGGTCCTGGCCGGGGGTACCGAAGAGGTACAGGATCAGGTCCTGGTCCAGGGTGATGCGGCCGAAGTCCATGGCCACCGTTGTGGTGGTCTTGTCTCCGGTGTGGGTGAGGTCGTCGATGCCGGCCGACGCGGACGTCATGACGGCCTCGGTGCGCAGCGGGTTGATCTCCGAGACGGCGCCGACGAACGTGGTCTTGCCCACGCCGAAGCCGCCCGCCACCACGATCTTCGCGGAGGTGGTGGAGCGGGAAGGACCGCCGCTAGAGCTTGCGAAGTCCACTGAGCACCCTTTCGAGCAGTGTCACGTCTGGCTGGCCACCGGCGTTCTCGTCGCCGCCGGGCTGATGGATGGCGACCAGGCCCGCCTCCGCCAAGTCGGCGACGAGGATCCTGGCCACGCCGAGGGGGATTGTCAGGAGCGCGGAGATTTCGGCTACCGACTTGATCTCACGGCAGAGGTTGCAGATCCGCTGATGCTCGGGCAGTTGACCCTGCATCTGGTGCGGAGCGGCGGTGGTGTGCACCAGTGCCTCGATGGCGAGCTGGTAGCGCGGGCGGGTCCGTCCGCCGGTCATGGCGTACGGACGCACCAGGGGGTTGTTCGATGCCGACGCGGGCGCCGGCTCGGGGCGGCGCTGCGGCTGCACCGGCTGGATGCGGGGGGCCGGGGGCTGGTCGTACGGCGACGGGCCGGGGCCCTGCGGCGCGTACGGCTGCCGGTGGCTGGGGGCGGAGGGGAAGTTGTACCGGTTCGCCGAACCGTCGCCCTGGCCCTGGGCAGGACCGTACGACCAGTTACCCGAATGCGAACCGCCTGGGGGTGTTGCCACTTTCTCCTCCTCCGACTGTGCCGGGCACCCATCGCTGTGGAGCCGCGTCCCGAAACCTTACGGCCCCGGGACGCGGATACGCACCGTCCGCTTTCTAGTTGAGAAGGCTCCCCTGGAGCTCCGCACGGAGATCCGGGGTCAGGACCGTGCCCGCGCGGTCCACCAGAAGGGCCATCTCGTACCCGATGAGACCGATGTCCGCTTCCGGGTGGGCCAGGACCGCGAGCGACGAACCGTCGGAGATGGACATGATGAAGAGGAATCCCCGCTCCATCTCCACAACCGTCTGGTTCACACTGCCCCCCTCGAAGATGCGGGAGGCGCCTGCCGTCAGAGACGTCAGACCGGAGGCGACGGCCGCGAGCTGGTCGGCGCGGTCGCGGGGGAAGCCTTCGGACATCGCCAGAAGGAGTCCGTCGGCGGAGACCACCACCGTGTGGGACACCCCCGGGGTGTTGTCCACGAAGTTGGTGATCAACCAGTTCAGGTTCTGTGCCGCCTGGCTCATCGGGCTCACACTAACGCTCCTGGTTGTAGGTGCTGTCAGGACCGAAGCCCTGGCCGTTCGTTTCACTGCCTGCGCTGCGTCCGCGTTGGACGCCTCGACGCAGGTTGCTCAGCCTGCCCCGGACGTCCTCCGGGGCGCGGGAGACCTGTGGGCCCCCCTGGGGGGTGGTTTCGGCGGAACCCTCGACCAGGTTGGCCTTGGGCACCCGCCGCGGCAGACCCGAGGCGGTGACCCCGCCTGCCTTCGGCTTCCGGAGCTGCGAGGCCTGCTGCCACCGCTCGTCGTTCGCCGAACGCCAGGCGCTGTCGCCGTTCGCCCCCGGAGCGTCGCCCGGTACGGGAGCCGGTGCTTCCCGCTGCACGCGCGCCGTGCCGTTCGGGGCACTCGTCGAGCCGGCGGAGCCACTCGCGGCGGACCCGCGGCGGGGCAGCCCGGCGTCGGTCAGCTCGTGGGCGGCGGGAGAGGCCGGTCCCGGACGGTCGAAGCCTACGCGGTTCTGCTCACTTGCGTCAGCGGCCTGCGAGGATTCCGTTTCCGGAGCGTACTGGGCCGGATAGCCGTTCGTGTAGCTGTCCTGCTGGGGCCAGTCGTCCTGGTAGGAGTGCGCCTGGGCCGGCTCGGCGTACGCCGGATCGGGGTAACCGCCGCTCACGGGGGCCGAGAAGCCGTCGTTCTGCGGCAGGCCGCCGTTCGGCGCGAAGAACTGGTCCTCGTACGAGCCGCGCTGCCGCTCCTCGTACGAGCTCTGCTGCGGCTCCTCGTACGCCTGCTCCTGGAAGGCCTGCGGAGCCTGCTCCTGGAAGGTCTGCTGCCCCGGCTTCGG
This sequence comes from Streptomyces camelliae, assembly GCF_027625935.1. NCBI lineage: Bacteria > Bacillati > Actinomycetota > Actinomycetes > Kitasatosporales > Streptomycetaceae > Streptomyces > Streptomyces camelliae. The sequence continues at coordinate 2,861,582 of NZ_CP115300.1, read as the reverse complement.
GAAGTTCTGCTGCGCCGGCTCCTGGTACCCCTGCCGGGGCAGGTCCGTGTACGTCTGCTGCCCGTCGAACAGCGGGTCGGCGTACGGCGCGGGCGCCTCGGTCTCCGCCTGCGACTGCTGCGGCTCGGCCGGCTGCTGCCCGTGGTTCTGGGCCTCCAGGGCGGCGCGGCGCTCCTCACGCATCAGGGAACGGCCGACCGGGTCCAGCTCGCGGATGTCGTCGGGGACCTCCACGTACCGGCTGTCGTCGAAGCCGAGCTCGGCCGCGGTGCGCATCGGCTGCGCCTGGCCGAAGTTCTCACCCTGGAACTGCTGCTCCGGGATGATCTGCGAGACCGTGAACTCCTCGCGGTCCAGCGGGGCCTCGCCGCCACCGCCGTGCGTGATCGCGTCCGGCAGCATGACCAGCGAGGTCGTACCGGCCTGCTCGCCCGAGGGACGCAGCTGGACGCGGATGCCGTGCCGGTCGGACAGGCGCCCGACCACGAACAGGCCCATGCGCTGGGAGATCGCGGCGTCCACGGTCGGCGGGTTGGCCAGCTTGTGGTTGATGTCCGCGAAGTCCTCGGCCGTCAGACCGATGCCCTTGTCGTGGATCTCGATCATGATGCGGCCGTCGGGCAGCCGGGTCGCGGTGACGCGGACCTTGGTCTGCGGGGAGGAGAACGTCGTCGCGTTCTCCAGCAGCTCGGCCAGCAGGTGCACGAGGTCGGTGACCGCGCGGCCGTGGATCTCGGCCTCCGGCACGCCGGACAGCTCGATGCGCTCGTACTGCTCCACCTCGGAGGAGGCGGCGCGCAGCACGTCGACCAGCGGGACCGGCTGGTCCCAGCGGCGGCCGGGCTCCTCGCCCGCGAGGACCAGGAGGTTCTCGCCGTTGCGGCGCATACGGGTGGCCAGGTGGTCCAGCTTGAAGAGGTTCTCCAGCTGGTCCGGGTCGGCCTCGTTGTTCTCCAGGTCGGTGATCAGGGTCAGCTGGCCCTCGATCAGCGACTGGTTGCGGCGCGAGAGGTTGGTGAAGATCGCGTTGATGTTGCCCCGCAGCAGGGCCTGCTCGGAGGCGAGCCGGACCGCCTCGCGGTGGACCTGGTCGAAGGCGCGGGCGACCTCGCCGATCTCGTCCTTGGTGGTGATCGGGATCGGCGCGACCCGGGTGTCGACCCGGCCGGGGTCGGTGCGGGAGAGCTGGTCGACCAGCATCGGCAGGCGCTGCTCGGCGATGCCGAACGCGGCGTTGCGCAGCTGGCGCATCGAACGGCTCATCTGGCGGGCCACCGTACCGGCCAGGATGAAGGCCAGCAGCAGGGCGACCACGACGACGCCACCGGTGATGAACGCGGAGTTCTTCGCATCGTCGGCGATGGACGAGGCCTCGCTCACCGCCTTGTCGGCCATGCCCGACTCGATGTCGCGGTAGGCGTTGAACTTGAGCGTGTTGACCGCCCACCAGTTCTCCGCGGTGATGCCCTTCTGGGCGAGCAGCTGACGCGCGGCGGGGTCGGTGGAGTCCAGCGTGGCGAGCGCCGTGACCATCTTCTGCGGGTCGGACGGCGGCGGGATGTAGTTCGGGTCCTTGGCCTTGGCCTGCTGGGCCATCGTCGCGGCCTGGGTCTGGATGTCCTTCTTCTCGGCGTCCAGCTTGTCCGCGTCGGCCTGGGTGCCACCGCCGACGTACTCCTCGACGGCGATGCCCTCCAGATAGGCGTACGAGGAGATGGCGACGCGCTGGCTGGCGAGGTTCGGGGCGTCGGGGCCCGGCTTCACCAGGATGTGCATGCCGATCGAGCGCTCCAGCGACAGCGCCGCCTTGGTGAGCGAGATGGCGTAGACGGTACGGCCGTAGGAGGTGATGTTGCCGGTGCCCAGACCGAGCTCGTTGGCGAACTCCATCAACGGGTGGGCGACCTTGACGTAGCCCTCTTCCGTCTGCACGCCGGTGAACTTGGTCGTGTACGCGCCGGCGCGCAGTGTCTGCAGGAAGGGCTCCGCCTCGCGGAACAGCTTCAGCCGGCGCTCCAGACCCGACTTGTGCGGCATGCTCTGCGCCGCCTGGTCGAAGGCGTCGGCGGCCTTGTCGGTCGCGTCGCGGGCCGCGGTGACGGTCGCCTTGTCCTGGGCGGTGGCGAGCTTGCCCTTCAGCAGCGGGGCGGTGGTGGTGTCCCGCTCGTTGTAGAGAGCGTCGGCGTACGACAGCGAGGCGCGCACCAAGCGGGCGGTGTTCTCGGCGTCGCGGGCCTGCTGCCAGGTGTCGATCGAGTTCTTCACCTGGAAGCCGCCCATGACGAGGCCGACCGCCACGGGTATCAGGAGGATCGCGTTCAGTCTGGTCGGCACGCGCCAGTTGCGCGGGGAGAAACGACCGCCGCTCGATGCCGGAGCGGCCGCCGGTTCCGCACCGGTGACGGGGGTGGGCGCCGCAGCGCGCGGCGGCGGGGTGAAGTTGCCCCGTGCCGACGGCTCGGGACCGTTCTTGCTTCGCCTCACTCGACCAACAACCTCTCGGCGGTCGGCACCTACGTCGTGCCGCAGTCTCTCAGAGCCCGGTTCGTCCTCGACCACGTAGTACGTCGTTGACTATTGGGCAGTTCAGGCATTCCAGCACGTGGACCAGTGCTCTTCCAAACAGTGAAAAGCCTGAGTACCGCTCTTGTAAGTCCTAGATAAAACGGTCATAAAGAGCGAGCCCCGCCAAAAGGCGGGGCGTTCGTGAGCGCAGCGGTACAGCCTGACTGCGTCGCGTGGTGATGCCCGGGGATTCCTCTGCCGAACTGTTATGAACACCGGAGCCGACCGTGTCAAAGGCCACAGTCGACTCCGGTCCGTTTACGACAACTGCCGTACGGCACGTCGTACTTGAGTACGTATGGGCGTGCCGGCTACCGCAGACGTGCCATCAGCGCGTGTTCCACCAGCGTGATCAGCGCACTCTTGGCGTCCGCGCGGTGCCGGGCGTCCGTCGTGATGATCGGGGTGTCGGGCCCGATCTGCAGCGCTTCCCGCACTTCCTCGGGGGCGTAGGGCTGCTGGCCGTCGAAGCCGTTCAGGGCGACGACGAAGGGCAGGCCGCTGTTCTCGAAGTAGTCGACGGCCGGGAAGCAGTCGGCGAGGCGCCGGGTGTCCACGAGCACCACCGCGCCGATCGCGCCGCGTACCAGGTCGTCCCACATGAACCAGAAGCGGTCCTGGCCGGGGGTACCGAAGAGGTACAGGATCAGGTCCTGGTCCAGGGTGATGCGGCCGAAGTCCATGGCCACCGTGGTGGTGGTCTTGTCTCCGGTGTGGGTGAGGTCGTCGATGCCGGCCGACGCGGACGTCATGACGGCCTCGGTGCGCAGCGGGTTGATCTCCGAGACGGCGCCGACGAACGTGGTCTTGCCCACGCCGAAGCCGCCCGCCACCACGATCTTCGCGGAGGTGGTGGCCCGGCCCGCGTCAGAGCTTGCGAAGTCCACTGAGCACCCTTTCGAGCAGCGTCACGTCCGGAGCGCCACCGTTGTTCTCGTCGCCACCAGGCTGGTGGATGGCGACCAGGCCGGCCTCGGCGAGGTCGGCGACCAGGATCCGGGCCACACCGAGCGGCATGGCCAGCAGCGCGGACACCTCCGCGACCGACTTGACCTCACGGCACAGGTGGCAGATGCGCTGGTGCTCCGGGAGCAGTCCCATGAGCGCTGCCGGGTCGGCCGTGGTGCTGATCAGCGCCTCGATGGCGAGCTGGTAGCGCGGCCGGGTCCGGCCACCGGTCATCGCGTACGGACGCACCAGCGGCTGGTCGCCCTCGTCCCCGTACGGCTCCGCGTACGGATCATGATGGGCGGTGGGCGGGGTCATGAATCCTCCGGGCGGGACAGCAGGTCGGTCGGTCAAGCCGTCTGTCAGTGGCCGGTGGGGGGATTGTGGCGGCCGGACGGTGGTTTGGTGAGGTGGGTGGTGCCGGGGGCGGTCAGTGGAGCAGACTGCCCTGGAGTTCGGCGCGCAGGTCCGGGGTGAGTACCGCACCCGCGCGGTCCACGAGCAGTGCCATCTCATAGCCGACGAGGCCGATGTCGCACTCCGGGTGGGCCAGGACCGCGAGGGACGACCCGTCGGAGACGGACATCAGGAAGAGGAAGCCACGCTCCATCTCCACGACCGTCTGGGCCACGTCGCCGCCCTCGAAGATCCGGGAGGCCCCGGCCGTCAGCGAGGTCAGCCCGGAGGCGACCGCCGCCAGCTGGTCGGCGCGGTCCCGCGGGAAGCCCTCGGACATCGCCAGCAGAAGGCCGTCGGCGGAGACCACCACCGTGTGCGACACCCCGGGGGTGTTGTCCACGAAGTTGGTGATCAACCAGTTCAGGTTCTGTGCCGCCTGGCTCATCGGACTCAACTAACGCTCCTGCTGGTGAGTGGGGCTCGGGAAGCTGCCGGTCTGACCGTTTCCGGCCTGACGGCCCTGAGCGATACCCCGACGGAGATTGGTCAGCCGTCCGCGTACGTCGTCAGGCGCACGCGACACCTGCGGACCGACTTGGTGCTGTTGCTGCTGGGCCGTGCCCGGGACGAGGTTCGCCCGGGGCACCCGGCGCGGCAGGCCGGAGGTGGTGATACCGCCCGCGGCGGGCTGCCGTACGCGCTCGGCCTGCCGGACGAGTTCGTCGTTCGGCGAGGTACGCCACGATCCGGTGGCCGCGCCATTGGCGTTGGTGTTGCCGTTGGCGTTCCCGCCGGGGCCCCGCTGCGGAGCGGGCGCCTGCGGCTGCTGCCGGTCCTGCGCGCTCTCCGCCTGCGGACCGCCGTGGAACCAGTTGGTCTCCAGCGTGTCGTACAGCGGGGTACGGCCGTCGCCCTGGCCGCCGGCCGGCGGCAGGGCCCACCCGTCACCCGGGCCCCGCCCGTCGACGGGCCGCTGCGGCTGCTGTGCCTGCGGGGCGGGCGGGCGCGGGGCGCCGAAGTCGTCCCGGGCGGGCGGCTGCGGGCGCTCGAACTGGCCGGTGTTCGCCGGGTCCTGCCGCATGGGCAGGGCGTGCTGCCCGGTGGAGCTGCCGTCGTAGCCGGCGCCGTAACCGCCGTCGTACGCCTGCTGAGCCGGGAACGCGCCGGTGTTCTGCGCGCTGTCGTCCTGCCGCGCGGGCGCCGGGGTGCCGAAGACGTCGGAGCGGACGAACGGTCCCGAGCCCTGCGGATCCTGCTGACCACCGTGGCCGTCGAACCCGCCCGGCAGCTGCGGAGCCTCGGGACGGGCGAACTGGCCGGTCTGCTGCGCGCTGTCCGGGCGCGGGAACTGACCGGTCTGCTGGGAGCTGTCGGGCAGGGCGAACGGGTCGCTCTGCCGGGGGCTGTCCGGGCGGGCGAACTGGCCGGTCTGCTGCGGGACGTCGGGCCGCGGGAACTGGCCCGTGCCCTGGGCGCCGCCGTAGCCGTTCAGGTCCGCGCGCGGGTACTCGCCCGTGGTGGACGGACCGTGGTCGTCCACCCGGGGTATCTCCGCGGTCGCGCCAGGACCCTGCCGGTCGTCGACGCGCGGCATGCGCGCGGTGTGCGCCGGGTCCTGCTCGTCGTGGCCGCGCGGGGTGTCCAGCGAGGCGCGGGACTGCGGGGCCCCGGAGTCGCTCCAGCTCGGGGTGCGCGGCTGCGGGTCGGCGCCGGGCAGTTCGGCCCGCGGACCGCCGCGCGGCGGCAGCTGGGGCTGACGGCCCTGGTCGCCGGAGGCACCGGGCCGCTGCGGGCCACGGCCGCCGAAGGCGTCACCACCGAAGGCGTTCTGCTGCGGTCCGCCCGGGTTCGTCGCCTGCAGACCCTGCGGGGTGCCCGGCGTCTGACCGCCGAAGCCGCCCGCACCGGAACCCGCGGGCGCCGGGCGACCCTGCTGCGGACCGCCGAAGGCACCGGGACCGCCGAACGCACCGGCACCGCCCTGGGGGCCGCGCGCTCCGCCCGGCGCACCGGGACGGCCGCCCTGGCCCGCGCCGGGCAGCGCGGCCCGGGGACCCTGGCCGGCGCCGACCTGACCGCGCGGGGCGGGACCGGCACCGAGCAGACCACCGCCGGCCGGGGCGCCGCCGAGGGCACCGCCGGCCGCGTTGCCGGTCTGCCGACGGGCCGCGGCAGCACCCGCGGCGGCCTGCGCGGCCGCGGGCCCACCGGTGCCACCGGGCGCGCCCGGCTTGCCCGGAGCGGGCTTCTTGCCGCCCTGGGCCACGTCCACGGGCAGCATGACCAGCGCGGTCGTACCACCGGAGTCGGACGGACGCAGCTGGATGCGGATGCCGTGGCGCTGCGACAGCCGGCCGACCACGAACAGACCCATGCGGCGGGAGACGGAGACGTCCACGGTGGGCGGCGAGGCGAGCCGCTCGTTGATCGCCGCGAGGTCCTCGGGGGACAGACCGATACCGGTGTCGTGGATCTCGATCAGCACGCGGCCGTCGGGCAGCGCGTGACCCGTCACCTTCACCTTGGTCTGCGGCGAGGAGAACGAGGTCGCGTTCTCCAGCAGCTCGGCGAGCAGGTGCACGAGGTCGTTGACGACACGCCCTGCGACCTCGGTGGTCGGCACGGAGGCCAGCTCGATGCGCTCGTACTGCTCCACCTCGGAGGCGGCGGCACGGAGCACGTCGACCAGCGGGACCGGGCGGGTCCAGCGGCGGCCCGGCTCCTCACCGGCAAGGACGAGGAGGTTCTCACCGTTACGGCGCATACGCGTCGCGAGGTGGTCGAGCTTGAACAGCGAGGACAGCTGGTCCGGGTCGGCCTCGCGGGACTCCAGTTCGGAGATGAGCGACAGCTGACGCTGGATGAGGCCCTGGGAGCGGCGCGAGAGGTTGGTGAACATCGCGTTGACGTTGCCCCGCAGCAGGGCCTGCTCGGCGGCGAGGCGGACCGCCTCGCGGTGCACGTCGTCGAAGGCCGCGGCCACCTGGCCGATCTCGTCCCGGGAGTGCACACCGACCGACTCCACGGAGGTGTCGACGTCCTGCGGGTCGGACTCCGACAGCTGCTTGACCAGCTCGGGCAGCCGGTCCTGGGCGACCTTGGTGGCGGTCTCCTGGAGCCGGCGCAGCGAGCGGATCATGGACCGGGCCACGACGAACGCGCCGACCAGCGACACACCGAGCACGAGCAGGATCAGCGCACCGGAGATGATGGCGTCCTGCTGGGTGGCGCTCTTGAGCTCGCGGGCCTTCTGTTCCATCTCTTCGAGCAGCGTGTGCTCGATCTTCTTCATCTGCTCGATCTTGGTCGAGCTGTCGTCCACCCAGTCGCGGTACGACCGCGCCGGCAGCTGCTGCATACCGCTGGCGGACTCGAAGGCGCGCTTGGCGTAGGTGTCGGCGGACTCGATCGTCGGGTTGCCCTCGTCGATCGGCTTGAGGAGTTCCTCGGCGTTCTGGCTGGCGTAGATCTTGCGGAAGATCGCCAGCTCGGAGTTCTCGCTCTCGTACGCCGACTGGCCGTAGAGGCGGTCGTTGTCGGAGAGGTCGCCCTTGGTCGCGGTGGTCGCGGGCAGTGCGGCGGCGATCGTCGCACGCTGCACGGAGGCGTACTCCTTGGCGGTGGAGAAGGCCGCCAGGGCGCGGGTGCGGGAGATCATCTCCGGGTTGCTGGACGCCTCGGCCATGTCCTGGGAGAGGCTGATCAGCTGGGTGATCAGGCGGTGGTACGACTCGATGGTCTGGGTCGAGTTGTTCTGCGACTGGTAGGCCGAGCGGCGGATCTTGGCCAGGTCGTCCAGCTGGTTGGCGAGGCCGACGAGCGCGTCGCGGACGCCCTGGAGGTTGCCGCTCTTGCTGGCCGCGTCGATCTGCTCGGAGGCGTTGAGGAAGTTCTCGCGGGCCCGGTCGGTCTTCTCCTGGTAGCCCTTGACCGTGTAGTCGGTCGCCTTCAGGCCGTGGGCCAGCGGACCGGCGGACTGGTCGCGCTCCTCCTGGAGCGCGGCGGCCAGCTCGGTGGCCTGCTTGGTCATGTCCGTCAGCAGCTTCATGTTGTCGAGCTGCTGGATGTCGGTGATGTTCTGGTCGATGCGCAGCGCGCCCAGCGAGGTCGCCGCGACCACGGGGAGGGCGAGCAGGGAGACCAGACGCGTGGAGATGCGCCAGTTGCGCAGCGCCATGCGTGAGCCGGTGCCGGTGGAGCCCTTGGCGGGCTTCACGGTCGGCGTGGGGGCCCCGGAGCCGCCGCCGGTTGCCGACGCCGTGGCCGAGGCGGCCGGTCCGGACGCGCCGGGACGCCCGCCGCGCTCACCGCCGTCCGGAGTCGGGGCCGGGCCCGGGTTCTGGGCGTGCTGGGGGGAGGAACCGCCCTTCATGGGGCCAGTCCCGTCGTGCGGCTCCGGCTCCGCCGAAGCGCTGCCATCCCTCTTGAAACGTCCCTGCACTAGCGTCGCAACCTCTGGACCAGGCACCCCTCCGCGCGAACGGAGGGACACGGTGTCGGCGTTGTGGAGAGCGCCCTGAATACGCCCCCCGGTGGTCTTGAGTGACCGCCCTCGTTCCCCCTGTTCTCGCCCGCCACTCGGCGCTGCTTCGCGCCCCCTGTGCGCCGGCTCGATCCTGCGGCGGTCCGTGGAATTCCAGCACAGTGCCGGATCTCCAACAAGGGCCGGTGCCGAGCCGTGACATCGGTGACGGAATGTGAGGGTCAGGTCACCGCTCGTGGAAGCTTATCCCGTGCATAACGGGCGTATCCCTGCGAGTCGGCGGTCGGTGTCAGGTGTCCCAGTCGCCATGATCAGGAGCGGAATGATGGGTTCAGAGGGGCAATGTCCGTTTCACTAGGGCGCGTTGCTGGCGAGATTTGACCGGTTTGTCTGCGAGGTCGTGAGCAAACTCACACGCCGCACGGCGGCGGTTGGCGCCGTCGGCGGGGAATCGGATGTTTAGCCTGACGCTTTACAAGAGGGACGACTCTGCAAACCCACACGACCAGAGGGCACAGGACGACAACGGTGAAGACGACGATGATGTTCCACAAGATCGCGAACCCGCGGCGCACGACCCTGGCGCACCTGAAGGACGCGGGCGAACTGCAGACCGCCGAGCTGCCGGAGCACTCCGTCGACCTCCCGGCCCAGACGGCCAACCCCCGGCGCACCGTCCTCATGGACGTCCCGGTCCCGGCGGCGGCAGCCGCAGAGTAGCCGACCGGCGCTCACCTATTCCGCCGAATTCCGTGCACCACGGAATTCGGCGGACTGCTTTTTCGGGCGGATTGCCGCCCATCGACCGGTTAACCTGGGGCGTCAGTACGCCGGTTCTAGTTGAGGGGCGCAGGATCCCGTGCGCATCGCCAGGTTCTCCATCGACGGGAACGTAGCCTTCGGCGCGGTCGAGGGCGACAAGCAGGACGAACTCGTTCTCGACATCATCAAGGGCATCCCGTTCGCGGACTACGAGCTGTCCGGTACGAAGGTGCCGCTCAGCAAGGTCAGACTCCTCCCGCCGGTCCTCCCCAACAAGGTCGTCGCGTTCGGCCGCAACTACGGCGAGCACGCGCGCGAACTGGGCAACGAGGTGCCCGACGTCCCGTTCGCCTTCTTCAAGCCGTCCACCTCGGTGATCGGGCCCGGCGACGACATCCAGTACCCCTCGTTCTCCGAGGAGGTGCACCACGAGGCCGAGCTGGCCGTCGTGATCGGCCGTATGTGCCGCGAGGTCCCGCGCGAACGCGTCAAGGACGTGATCTTCGGCTACACCTGCGCCAACGACGTCACCGCCCGCGATGTGCAGAGGCGCGAGAAGCAGTGGGCCCGGGCCAAGGGCTTCGACACCTCCTGCCCGCTCGGTCCCTGGGTGGAGACGGACCTGGACCTGGCGCGCGCGAACGACCTGACCATCCAGCTCACGGTCAACGGCGAACAGCGCCAGCTGGGCCGCACGAGCGAGATGATCAACCCCATCGAGGACCTGGTCGTCAACATCTCCGAGGCCATGACCCTGCTCCCCGGCGACGTCATCCTCACCGGCACCCCCGCGGGGGTCGGCCCCCTGCACGTCGGCGACGAGGTCGCCGTCACCATCGAAGGCATCGGCACTCTCACCAACAAGGTTGTCAAGCGTGGCTAGCGCATCCTCCCCCAAGCTCTCGGCTTCGCTCGAGCAGGGGGCACCCCCACCCCCCGTACGCGTCCGTTTCTGTCCCTCGCCCACCGGTAACCCCCACGTGGGCCTGGTCCGCACCGCCCTGTTCAACTGGGCGTTCGCCCGGCACCACCAGGGCACCCTGGTCTTCCGCATCGAGGACACCGACGCGGCCCGCGACTCCGAGGAGTCGTACAACCAGCTGCTCGACGCGATGCGCTGGCTGGGCTTCGACTGGGACGAGGGCCCCGAGGTCGGCGGCCCGCACGCGCCGTACCGCCAGTCGCAGCGCATGGACATCTACGCCGATGTCGCCCAGAAGCTCCTGGACGCCGGCCACGCCTACCGCTGCTACTGCTCCCAGGAGGAGCTGGACACCCGCCGCGAGGCGGCGCGGGCCGCGGGCAGGCCGTCGGGTTACGACGGTCACTGCCGTGACCTGAGCGAGGCGCAGGTCGAGGAGTACAAGGCCCAGGGCCGTGCGCCCATCGTCCGCTTCCGGATGCCGGACGAGACGATCACCTTCACCGACCTGGTCCGCGGCGAGCTGACCTTCACACCCGAGAACGTGCCGGACTACGGCATCGTCCGGGCGAACGGCGCCCCGCTCTACACGCTGGTCAACCCGGTCGACGACGCCCTGATGGAGATCACCCACGTCCTGCGCGGCGAGGACCTGCTCTCCTCCACCCCGCGCCAGATCGCCCTGTACAAGGCGCTGACCGAGCTGGGCATCGCGAAGCAGATCCCGGCCTTCGGCCACCTGCCGTACGTGATGGGCGAGGGCAACAAGAAGCTGTCCAAGCGTGACCCGCAGTCGTCGCTGAACCTCTACCGCGAGCAGGGCTTCCTGCCCGAGGGTCTGCTCAACTACCTGTCCCTGCTGGGCTGGTCGCTCTCCGCGGACCAGGACATCTTCACGATCCCGGAGATGGTCGCGGCCTTCGACATCGCCGACGTGAACCCCAACCCGGCGCGCTTCGACCTGAAGAAGTGCGAGGCGATCAACGCCGACCACATCCGCATGCTGGATGTGAAGGAGTTCACCGAGCGCTGCCGCCCGTGGCTGAAGGCCCCGTTCGCCCCCTGGGCGCCGGAGGACTTCGACGAGGCCAAGTGGGAGGCGATCGCCCCGCACGCGCAGACCCGTCTCAAGGTCCTGTCGGAGATCACCGACAACGTCGACTTCCTGTTCCTGGCGGAGCCGGTCTTCGATGAGCCGTCCTGGACGAAGGCGATGAAGGAGGGCAGCGACGCCCTGCTTCGCACGGCGAAGGAGAAGCTGGAGACGGCCGACTGGAGCTCTCCCGACTCCCTGAAGGAGGCCGTCCTGGCCGCCGGCGAGGCCCACGGCCTCAAGCTCGGCAAGGCCCAGGCCCCGGTCCGCGTCGCCGTCACCGGCCGCACGGTCGGCCTGCCGCTCTTCGAGTCCCTGGAAGTCCTGGGCAAGGAGAAGACGCTGGCCCGCATCGACGCGGCGCTGGCCAGGCTCGCCGCGTAATCGAGCCGGACGCGAAGGGGCGGCAACCGGAACTCCGGTTGCCGCCCCTTCGCGTCGGTCACTGCGCGTCGGCTTCGTCGATCAGGTAGTGGCTCTCGTCGAAGATCTCCAGCACGACGATGACCATGATCGCCCCGGCCACCATGTACTCCAGCATCACGCCGGGGGCCACATACGCCTTGCGCAGATGCTCGTCCGGGCCGAGCGGCGCGGTCGAGTTCTTCCGGAACGGATCGCGGGCCAGTATCCGCAGCGCCTTGTCCAGCTGGGCCTGGCGCGAGCCGGGCAGCGAGTCGTACGCCTCGCGGGCCTCGACGGTGAACTGGACGCGGTACTCGTGCATGGCCCCAAGCTACGGCATCCGCCCACCCCGGGACGGCCGGAAACCGTCACGCCCGCCCCGGCCCGGCGTTACGGTCGGACCATGACGATCAGTGCAGTGGTCTGGGACGTGGACGACACCCTGTTCGACTACACGACGGCCGACCGGGAGGGCATGGCCGCCTACCTCGAAGCCGAGGGGCTGCTGGCCTGGTACGGCGGGCCCGACGAGGCCCTTCAGTGGTGGCGGGAGTGCACCGACCGGGAGTGGGCGCGCTTCGCGGCCGGCGAGAACACCTTCGAGGGCCAGCGGCGCGACCGCGTCCGCTACTTCCTGGGCGAGCCACTCGCCGACGCGGAGGCGGACGCCTGGTTCGAGCACTACCTGCGCCACTACGAGGCCGCCTGGCGGCTGTTCCCGGACGTTGTGCCCACCCTGGACGGCCTCGGCGGCCACCGGCACGCGGTGCTGTCCAACTCCAGCCTCACGGTCCAGGAGCACAAGCTGCGCACCCTCGGCATCCTCGACCGCTTCGAGGCCGTCCTGTGCGCCGCCGAGCTGGGCGTCTCCAAGCCGGAGGCCGGGGCCTTCCGGGCGGCCTGCGAAGCCCTCGGACTGCCTCCGCACGAGGTGGCGTACGTCGGCGACCACCCGGAGATCGACGGACGCGGCGCCGCCGAGGCCGGGCTGCTGTCCGTGTGGATCGACCGCGGGACGGCCGGTGACCAGGCCGCGCGGGAGCTCGCCGAGGAGGGCGTGGTGCACCGGATCTCGACCCTCGCCGAACTCCCCGCGCTCGTCCGTGCGGATACCCGTTTTGGAGCCCCGTCCACCTTCAGGTAATGTTCTTCCTGCGCCGAGGGGAGCGGGCCGAAAGGCCGGAGCCCCGAGGAGCAAGCTAGAACGAGGACCCCGCAGGGGCTTGAGTTCCAGTGGCCTATGGTGTAATTGGCAGCACGACTGATTCTGGTTCAGTTAGTCTTGGTTCGAGTCCAGGTAGGCCAGCTCGCAGAGCTTATCTGCAAAGCCCCCGTTGTGTAGCGGCCTAGCACGCTGCCCTCTCAAGGCAGTAGCGCCGGTTCGAATCCGGTCGGGGGTACTGATCCTGATCTTGTCGGGATCGCTAGGGCCCCCGTTGTGTAGCGGCCTAGCACGCCGCCCTCTCAAGGCGGTAGCGCCGGTTCGAATCCGGTCGGGGGTACTGACTGGTCTAAACCATCATTGGTCTATGGTGTAATTGGCAGCACGACTGATTCTGGTTCAGTTAGTCTTGGTTCGAGTCCAGGTAGACCAGCTCGGACCTGCGGAAACGCAGGATCCACGCCCCCGTTGTGTAGCGGCCTAGCACGCCGCCCTCTCAAGGCGGTAGCGCCGGTTCGAATCCGGTCGGGGGTACACAGGGAAGGCCCTCCACTTCGGTGGGGGGCCTTCGTCGTACCCGGGCGCTACTCGAAACCGTAGCGGCGCGCCGACTCCTCCTCCTGGGCCAGCCGGCGCAGTGCCTGCAGCATCGGCTCGGTCAGCACCGAGCCGAGCACCGCCGTCTCCACCTTCTCCGCCTCCGTCGGATGCGTCTCCACGACGTCCAGGTCGAGTTTGGCCACCTCGTGCATCAACGTGCCGTAGGACGCGAGCAGTTCGAACCCCCACTCGTAACCGAGGCGGCGGAACGCGGCCACCGCCACCACCAAGGAGCGGTACGAGGGGGAGATCGTCGTCAGCAGTTTCGCGTTCGACCAGCCCAACCGGTCCAGCAGCTCGTCCACCTCCCGGTGTGCCGCCTGTACGAACACGTCGTCCTCGTCCGGCTCCGGTACCTGCGGCAGTGCCCACAGGGCCGCACCCAGCCGGATCGTGCGGCCCAGGGCGTAGTCGTCGACGTGGCGCAGCACCTCCCGGACCGTGGCCACCGGGATCCCGCCGACCTGGATCATCGCGCGCACCAGCCGCAGCCGGCGCAGATGCCCGTCGTCGTACTCCGCCGTCGTGGGGTTGATCTGGCGGCCCGGCGGCAACAGGCCTTCGCGCAGGTAGTACTTGATCGTCGCGGTGGACACACCGCTGCGTCTGCTCAGTTCGGCGAGCCGCATGTCTTGCGCTCCTTCTTGGATAACGGCACTATCCAATCATCGCTATTTGGATAGCGCCGCTCACCAACAAGGGGGAAGTGGTCATGGTCACCCGTACGACCGCTGATGCGAAGGGCGACGTCGTCGTCCTGCTGATCGGCATGCGCATCAACCGGTTCTGGGCCGTGCACCTGTGGCTGCCCGTGATGCTCGCGATGCTGCGGATGCTCCGAGAGCTGGAGAAGGACCCCGCGCGAGGGCTGCGGGCCAAGGTCATGCTGACGGCGTCGCCACGGACGTACTACATCGTGCAGTACTGGGAGTCCAAGGCGAAGCTGTACGCCTACGCGACCGCGCCGGACGCGTTCCACCACAAGGCGTGGGCCACGCTCAACCGCAAGGAGCGCAGCGGCAAGCTGCGCGGGCAGGTCGGGATCTGGCACGAGACGTACGTCGTGCCGGAGGGGTCGTACGAGGCGATCTACGACGACATGCCCGCGTTCGGGCTGGCCGCCGCGCACGGGCAGATCCCGCTGGAGAAGCGGGGCCGGTACGCGAAGGACCGGTTCGCCCACCGGTCGGGACAGGCGCCGGTGGCCGAGAAGGCCGGCTGACGGGGGGACGGGGGAGCGAGGAGGGCCTGCCGCGGCGTTGAGGCAGGCCCTCCTCGGTGCTTTCCGAAGCCCCGAAGGGCGCGGGGCTCAGCCCGAGCGGCGCAGGGCCTCCGACAGGCGCGCTGCCGCGTCGATGACCGCCTGGGCGTGCATACGGCCCGGGTGGCGGGTCAGGCGCTCGATGGGGCCCGAGACGGAGACGGCGGCCACGACGCGGTTGGAGGGGCCGCGTACGGGCGCGGAGACGGACGCCACGCCCGGCTCGCGCTCGCCGATGGACTGGGCCCAGCCGCGGCGCCGTACGCCCGACAGGGCCGTCGCCGTGAAGCGGGCACCCTGCAGGCCCCGGTGCAGACGCTCGGGCTCCTCCCAGGCCATGAGGATCTGCGCCGAGGAGCCGGCCTTCATCGTGAGCGTGGAGCCCACCGGGACGGTGTCCCGCAGGCCGGACAGGCGTTCCGCCGCGGCCACGCAGATACGCATGTCACCCTGGCGTCGGTAGAGCTGCGCGCTCTCGCCGGTGACGTCGCGGAGGTGGGTGAGCACGGGGCCTGCCGTGGCGAGCAGGCGGTCCTCGCCGGCCGCCGCCGCAAGCTCCGCGAGGCGCGGGCCGAGAATGAAACGGCCCTGCATGTCGCGTGCCACCATGCGGTGGTGTTCCAAGGCCACGGCCAGGCGGTGAGCCGTGGGTCGTGCCAGTCCGGTGGCCCCGACCAGACCCGCGAGGGTGGCCGGACCGGACTCCAGAGCGCTCAGGACGAGGGCCGCCTTGTCCAGAACGCCGACGCCGCTACTGTTGTCCATGCAACGATACTCACGTCTCACTCTGTGAAACGCAAGTTCAATTTTCCGTGGAACGCGCCACCCTGGAATCACACAGCGGCCCGCGGACCAACGGGCCCGGTGGCGGACGCCCGGAATCACGACACCTGGGGCGCGGGCGTCTCCTCCTCAAGATCTCTAGTTGGGCCGGTGGACGTTTGCCGGCCGGAGGGAAAGCGATGGGTAGGACACTCGCGGAGAAGGTCTGGGACGACCATGTCGTCCGGCGCGCCGAGGGCGAGCCCGACCTCCTCTTCATCGATCTGCACCTGCTGCACGAGGTGACCAGCCCGCAGGCCTTCGACGGGCTGCGCAAGAGCGGTCGGCAGGTGCGCCGTCTCGACCTCACCATCGCGACCGAGGACCACAACACCCCGACCCTCGACATCGACAAGCCCATCGCGGACCCGGTCTCCCGGGCCCAGCTGGAGACGCTGCGCAAGAACTGCGCCGAGTTCGGCGTCCGGCTGCACCCGCTCGGTGACGTCGAGCAGGGCGTGGTGCACGTGGTCGGTCCGCAGCTCGGACTGACCCAGCCGGGCACGACCGTCGTCTGCGGCGACTCCCACACCTCCACGCACGGTGCCTTCGGCGCGCTGGCGTTCGGCATCGGCACCTCGCAGGTCGAGCACGTGCTGGCCACCCAGACGCTGCCCCTGGCCCGCCCGAAGACCATGGCCATCACGGTCGACGGCGAGCTGCCCGAGGGCGTCACCGCCAAGGACCTGATCCTGGCGATCATCGCCAAGATCGGTACGGGCGGCGGCCAGGGCTACATCCTGGAGTACCGCGGCTCCGCCATCGAGAAGCTCTCGATGGAGGCCCGGATGACCATCTGCAACATGTCGATCGAGGCCGGCGCCCGCGCGGGCATGATCGCCCCCGACGAGACCACCTTCGCGTACCTCAAGGGCCGCCCGCACGCCCCCGAGGGCGCCGACTGGGACGCCGCGGTGGAGTACTGGAAGACCCTGCGGACGGACGAGGACGCGGTCTTCGACGCCGAGGTCCACATCGACGCCGCGTCGCTCTCCCCGTTCGTCACCTGGGGCACCAACCCCGGCCAGGGCGCGCCGCTTTCGGCGGCCGTCCCCGACCCGGCTTCGTACGAAGACGCTTCGGAGCGCCTCGCCGCCGAAAAGGCCCTGGAGTACATGGGGTTGGAGGCCGGCCAGCCGCTGCGCTCCATCAAGGTGGACACCGTCTTCGTAGGCTCGTGCACCAACGGCCGCATCGAGGACCTGCGCGCCGCCGCCGAGCTGCTGAAGGACCGCAAAGTCGCCGACGGCGTACGGATGCTGGTCGTCCCCGGCTCCGCGCGGGTCGGTCTGCAGGCCGTCTCCGAGGGCCTGGACGTGGTCTTCAAGGAGGCCGGCGCCGAATGGCGGCACGCGGGCTGCTCGATGTGCCTCGGCATGAACCCGGACCAGCTGGCCCCGGGTGAGCGCTCCGCCTCCACCTCCAACCGCAACTTCGAGGGCCGGCAGGGCAAGGGCGGCCGTACCCACCTGGTGTCGCCGCAGGTCGCGGCCGCCACCGCCGTCCTGGGCCACCTGGCCTCGCCCGCCGACCTGACCGACGCAACCGCCGCGCCCGCTGGAGTCTGATCAGCCATGGAAGCCTTCACCACGCACACCGGCCGGGCCGTCCCGCTGCGCCGCAGCAACGTCGACACCGACCAGATCATCCCTGCTCACTGGCTCAAGAAGGTCACGCGGGACGGGTTCGAGGACGGCCTGTTCGAGGCCTGGCGTAAGGACCCCGAGTTCGTCCTCAACCGCCCCGAGCGGCAGGGCGCGACCGTCCTGGTCGCCGGCCCCGACTTCGGCACCGGCTCCTCCCGTGAGCACGCCGTCTGGGCGCTGCAGAACTACGGCTTCAAGGCCGTGATCTCCGCCCGCTTCGCGGACATCTTCCGGGGTAACTCGCTGAAGAACGGCCTGCTCACGGTGGTTCTGGACCAGAAGGTCGTGGACGCGCTGTGGGAGCTCACGGAAGCGGACCCCACTGCTGAGGTCACTGTGGACCTTGAGGCTCGTGAGGTTCGTGCGGAGGGCATCACCGCCTCCTTCGAGCTGGACGAGAACTCCCGCTGGCGGCTGCTGAACGGCCTGGACGACATCTCCATCACCCTCCAGAACGAGGCCGACATCGCCGCGTACGAGGCCAAGCGGCCGTCCTACAAGCCGCGGACGCTCCAGGCCTGATCTCCAGGTCTGATTTCGGCCACCGCGCCACCCCGTCTGTACCCCCGATCGCCACGATTGGGGGTACAGCCATGTCTGGACCCGGACGGACCTGCGGGATTCTTACGCTTCGCTCAACTTCCCACGTTAGACAGGGCGTTGAGGGGGTAGGTGAGTGCAATGATCGCGGCCTCCGCAAGTGCCTGTAAGGCCATTTGAGGCGGCAGTTGCACCCTGCGCAGGCGACAACTCGCCCCAGATGGCACAATCTGTGCATGGGACACGACGGCCAACTCCAGCTCTATACGGCGGTCGCGAACCAGCTCAAGGAAGCGCACGCAAGAGTGCGCGCACTGCAAGTCCCGGAGGGCGTACGGATGGCGCTGACCCGGAAGCTGCTGGTCATTACGGCCGCGGCCAAGCACGATCTCGCCGCTGCGGCGAGGCGGCTCGAACGGTTCAACGCGGACCTCGACGAGGGTCGGATCCCCGAAGAGGACCGCTGAACAGACCGAGACCGCCGAGTCCGTTGCGGCACAAGGGTGATAAGCCCGTTTCGTGTTTGATTTGCGGTATATATCTGCCTAACGTGCGAAAAAGCTTGAACACTTTCGTTCTGGCGATGTCTCCGAAGGGGAAGACGTGAACAAGGCGCAGCTCGTAGAAGCGATTGCCGACAAGATGGGCGGCCGCCAGCAAGCGGCCGATGCTGTCGACGCGGTCCTGGACGCCATCGTCCGCGCGACCGTCGCGGGCGACCGGGTCTCGGTCACCGGCTTCGGGTCCTTCGAGAAGGTGGACCGCCCCGCCCGTTACGCCCGTAACCCCCAGACGGGCGAGCGGGTTCGGGTCAAGAAGACCTCCGTGCCGCGCTTCCGCGCGGGCCAGGGCTTCAAGGACCTGGTGAGCGGTACGAAGAAGCTCCCGCGCGGTGGCGAGGTCGCCGTCAAGAAGGCGCCCAAGGGCAGCCTGACCGGCGGCGCCGCGGCGACGGTCAAGAAGGCCGCCGCGAAGAAGGTCACCAAGGCGGCCGCGAAGAAGGTCACGGCGAAGAAGGCGGCTCCGGCGAAGAAGGCCGCCGTCAAGAAGGCCGTGGCGAAGAAGGCGCCCGCCAAGAAGACCACGGCGGCCGCCAAGACCACCGCGGCGAAGACCACCGCGGCGAAGAAGGCGACGGCCAAGAAGGCCCCGGCCAAGAAGGTCACCGCGAAGAAGGCGCCGGCCAAGAAGTCGACGGCCCGCAAGACCACGGCGAAGAAGACCACCGCGCGCAAGGCGACGTCGTAGGTCCACAGGGCACTCACGCGCCGGGCCGGACTCCCTCGGGGAGCCCGGCCCGCGGCGTGTGTGAAGGCAGTACGGGCAGTTACAGGGTCTGCAGGGTGACGAGCGTGATCCGCAGGGCGTTCCCCTCGCCCTCGGTCTCGATCCGCACCCGCTGCCCGGGCCGCAGGAGCAACAGGCCCCCGGCGTCGAACGCGGCGGTGTCGTAGGGGAGGGGGGTGCCGTCGTCGAGCAGCACCTGTCCGCTGCGCGTCGCTGGGTCGTAGGTGTATGCCGTGGCCTGCATGATGTTCAGCCTACGGGGCGCTCAGCAAACCCGCCGCAGCAGCAGTCGTGTACGGCCCCACCCCCAGGGCCAGCGCCGCACGCAGATCATTCCCGGTGTCCACGTCCTGCCGTACCGAATCCACGCCGGCCAGGGTGAGTTCCTTTGCGCCCGAGGTGCGGTGGCGGCTGCGCGAATCGGGGCCGAACGCCGGGTGCAATTCCTGTTCCGGGCCCGCGGCCAGCAACGTCGTGCCGATCTCCGCCGCGTCCGCGAGAAACGCGCGGGGGAATTCCGCTGCGGCCGCCAGTACGCGGGCCAGTTCGAGCGGGCGCAGGGCCGGCAGGTCGGCGTTCAGGGCCGCCACGGGGGCGCAGGGGCGATATGCGCGCACCGCGGCCGCGCCGTGCGCCAGAGCGGCGTTCAGGCCGTCCGCGGGGGTGTCGGGGACGATGCGTGCGCCCAGCGCCGCCAGCTCGCGGCCGGCCCGCTCGTCGTCCGTGACGACCGCCACACTCGCCACGGCCGCACACGCCAGCGCCGCCGCCACCGTGTCCTGCGCGAACGCCAGCGCCAGCCCCGGGCGCACCCCGTCCGCCGCCGTGTCCGACAGCCTGCTCTTGGCCCGCGCCAACGGTTTCAGGGGGATGACCAAGGTCCACTGCACCGGCGTACCGTCCCTCTCTTGTCGCGCTCATTGTCACCTGGGGCATCCGAGGACACGAAAATCAGGGGGTGTGCGAAGCTCCTTGCAAGGGTGGGGTGGGCGACGGGCGGGCGTACGGTGTTCTCGACAGACCGGCGGTCCGGGGCGACACTGTTGCGGCCCCCGCCGGGGTGGCAGCCCCTAGAGGAAGGTGTCCTAGTGCCCCGCCGCAGAATCGGCTTCTGGTACCGCTTCGCCGCGGTGATCTGCAAACCGCCGCTGGTGATTCTGATCAAGCGGGACTGGCGCGGAATGGAGCACATTCCGGCCGAGGACGGATTTATCACCGTGGTGAACCACAATTCCCACGTGGACCCCTTCGCGTACGCGCACTATCAGTACAACACCGGACGTGTTCCGCGATTCCTGGCGAAGAGCGGACTTTTCAAGAAGGGATTCATCGGCGCCGCCATGCGCGGCACCGGGCAGATCCCCGTCTACCGCGAGTCCACCGACGCGCTCAGCGCCTTCCGGGCCGCGATCGACGCCGTGGAGCGCGGCGAGTGCGTCGCCTTCTACCCCGAGGGCACCCTCACCCGCGACCCGGACGGCTGGCCCATGACCGGCAAGACGGGCGCCGCCCGCGTGGCCCTGCAGACCAAGTGCCCGGTGATTCCGGTCGCCCAGTGGGGCGCCAACGAACTGCTGCCGGCGTACGCCAAGAAGCCGAACCTCTTTCCGCGCAAGACGCACCACGTGCTCGCGGGCCCGCCCGTGGACCTCTCGCGCTTCTACGGCAGGGAGATGACCCCGGAGCTGCTCAAGGAGGCCACCGAGGTCATCATGGCGGCCATCACCCGCCTGCTGGAGGAGATCCGCGGCGAGAAGGCGCCCGAGACGCCCTACGACCCGCGCCGCGAGCGGATCGAACAGCGGCGCCGCACCCGGGCGCAGACCGAGACGCAGACCCAGACGCAGACCCACCAGGCACAGACGCAGGGCAGCGAACCGGAGGGGCAGGGCAAGTGAGCAAGGCGGTCAAGGCGGCGGTCTTCAGCGCCGGTTCGTGGGGCACGGCCTTCGCCATCGTGCTCGCCGACGCCGGATGCGAGGTCACCCTGTGGGCCCGGCGTGCCGAGGTCGCGGAGGCGATCAACACCACCCGCACCAACCCCGACTACCTGCCGGGCGTCGAACTCCCCGAGAACGTCCGGGCGACCACCGACCCCGCCGAGGCTCTGGCCGGCGCCGACTTCACGGTCCTGTCCGTGCCCTCCCAGACCCTGCGCGAGAACCTCGCCGAGTGGACCCCGCTGCTGGCCCCGGACACCGTGCTCGTCTCCCTGATGAAGGGCGTCGAACTCGGTTCCACCATGCGGATGAGCGAGGTCATCCAGGACGTCGCCAAGGTCGGCCCGGAGCGCATCGCCGTCGTCACCGGGCCCAACCTGGCCCGCGAGATCGCCGCCCGGATGCCCGCCGCCGCCGTCGTCGCCTGCGCCGACGAGGCCGTCGCCCGCCGCCTGCAGGCCGCCTGCCACACGCCGTACTTCCGCCCGTACACGGAGACCGACGTGGTGGGCTGCGAGCTCGGCGGTGCCGTGAAGAACGTCATCGGGCTCGCCGTCGGCATCGCGGACGGCATGGGGCTCGGCGACAATGCCAAGGGCTCGCTCATCACCCGCGGCCTCGCCGAGACCGCGCGGCTCGGGGTCGCGCTCGGCGCCGACCCGCTGACCTTCTCCGGACTCGCGGGCCTCGGCGACCTGGTGGCCACCTGCTCCTCGCCGCTGTCGCGCAACCACACCTTCGGCACCAACCTCGGCAAGGGCATGACCCTTGAGGAGACCATCGCGGTCACCAAGCAGACCGCCGAGGGCGTCAAGTCCTGCGAGTCCGTGCTGGATCTGGCCCGCCGGCACGGCGTCGACATGCCCATCACCGAGACGGTCGTCGCCATCGTGCACGAGGGCAAGTCGCCGGTGACCGCCGTCAAGGAGCTGATGTCGCGCAGCGCGAAGCCGGAACGACGCTGAGCGAACCCGCCCGTCTTTGTCCGTTCCCGGGCGGAGTCGACGCTGTATCCGGGCTCTACCAACGGGTACTCTCAACGCGATATGAGCACCGAGAACCTTCCCCAGAGCCCTGAGCAGCCGTCGCGGAAGCCGCGTGTGGCCGTCGTGTTCGGCGGGCGCAGCTCCGAACACGGGATCTCCGTGGTCACCGCCGGCGCCGTCCTCAAGGCCATCGACCGGACGAAGTACGACGTCCTGCCGATCGGCATCACCCAGGACGGCCGGTGGGCGCTCACCGCCGACGAGCCGGAGCGCATGGCCATCACCGACCGCCGCACGCCCAGCGTCGACCAGCTCGCCGAGTCGCACGAGGGCGGCGTGGTGCTCCCCGTCGACCCGGCCAACCGCGAGGTCGTCTACACCGAGCCCGGCTCCGTGCCCAAGGCGCTCGGCGAGGTCGACGTGGTCTTCCCGGTGCTCCACGGCCCCTACGGCGAGGACGGCACCCTCCAGGGCCTCCTGGAGCTGTCCGGGGTGCCGTACGTGGGCGCCGGTGTGCTCGCCTCGGCCGTCGGCCAGGACAAGGAGTACATGAAGCGGGTCTTCACCTCCTTCGGGCTCAAGGTCGGCCCGTACCTGGTGATCCGCCCCCGCGAGTGGGCGCAGGACGAGTCCGCCGCCCGCAAGAAGATCATCGACTTCGCCGGCGAGCACGGCTGGCCGCTGTTCGTGAAGCCCGCGCGCGCGGGGTCGTCCATCGGCATCACCAAGGTCGACGACCTGTCCGGCCTGGACGAGGCGATCGCCACCGCGCAGGCGCACGACCCCAAGATCCTGGTCGAGGCCGCCGTACGCGGCCGTGAGATCGAGTGCGGCGTCCTGGAGTTCGAGGACGGCCCGCGCGCCTCCGTGCCGGCCGAGATCCCGCCGCCGGACGCGCACGCGTACTACGACTTCGAGGCCAAGTACATCGACTCCACGCCCGGCATCGTCCCGGCGCCGCTCACCGAGGAGCAGACGGCCGAGGTGCGCCGGCTCGCGGTGGAGGCGTTCGAGGCGGTCTCCTGCGAGGGCCTGGTCCGCGCGGACTTCTTCCTCACCGAGGACGGCGAGTTCGTGATCAACGAGGTCAACACCCTGCCCGGCTTCACGCCGATCTCGATGTACCCGCAGATGTGGCAGGCCACCGGCGTCAGCTACCCCGAGCTGATCGACCGCCTGGTCCAGGCCGCGCTGCGCCGCCCGACCGGGCTTCGCTGACCGGCTGGCAGGTCATCCGCGCATGGAGGCGATCCCCGTCGGGATCGCCTCCTTCACGGCCGACGCGAGCCCCGTGAGCACCGTCGTGCCCTCCTCCTGCGCGGACATCCCCTTGGGCAGGCTGACCTGCACATAGGCCGTGCGATTGGCCGTGGTGAACCGCCAGGTGCCGTCGCCGAGCTTCTCCATCAGCCAGTCGACGCCGTCCACCCCGCCCGCGATCGCGTCACGGTCGCCCCCTTCGGCCACCTTCGGATCGACCATCTTCGGCGGCCGTGCGACACCGCAGCGCAGTATGATCGCCGGGCTTCCCCAGCCCGCCGTGTAGGCGGACCGGGGTGCGGGGTCGTTGCGGCTGCGACCGTCGAGCTTCTGCGGCAGGACCCGGTGCAGGGCCCGGCACACCGGAGCCGTCCTCGCGTCGGGGGTGGGAACCGCCACCGTCGCGCTGTCGTCTGCCGAGGAACAGCCCGCGACCGCGAGCAGCAGCGCGGGCGCGAGCAGGACGAGGGGCCGGTGACGGAAGATGTTCACCGGCCAAGCGTAGACGGGGGCTACAGATGCACGACCGGGCAGGTCAGGGTGCGGGTGATGCCGTCCACTTGCTGGACCTTGGCGACCACCATGCGGCCGAGATCGTCGACCGTGTCGGCCTGGGCGCGCACGATGACGTCGTACGGACCCGTCACGTCCTCGGCCTGGATCACTCCAGGGATCTTGCTGATGGTCTCGGCGACGGTCGACGCCTTGCCGACCTCCGTCTGGATCAGGATGTACGCCTGTACCACGGAACCTCCAGGGCGGCCACGAGGATCATGTGGGGAAAAGGAACGCCACGGTATCGCGTCGCCGCTCCCCGAGGGGAGACCTGCGGGAACCGGGCTTGCGCGCCAGGGTGCAGGCACGGCGGAGGTTGACGGTCGCCTTCGACCGCAACGGACGGTCATCCTGACCGCAGCGGACGGTCGGACCGACCGCAACGACGGTCATCTCGACCGTATCGGGGACACTGATGACGCGCGAGTGGGCACGGCAAGGCAGAGAAGGGGAGCCAGGGAAATGAAGGGCACTGTTGGTGAGCTCGGGGAATTCGGGCTCATCAGGGAGCTCACCTCCCGTCTCACCACCACCCCGGCGGTGCGGATCGGCCCCGGCGACGACGCCGCGGTGGTCGCCGCGCCCGACCGGCGCGTGGTGGCGAGCACCGACATCCTGCTGGAGGGGCGGCACTTCCGCCGCGACTGGTCCACGGCCTACGACGTGGGACGCAAGGCGGCCGCCCAGAACCTCGCCGACATCGCCGCGATGGGCGCCGTGCCGACCGCCCTGCTGCTCGGCCTGGTCGTGCCCGCCGAACTGCCGGTGACCTGGCCGAGCGAGCTGATGGACGGCCTGCGCGACGAGTGCCAGGTCGCGGGCGCCTCCGTGGTCGGCGGGGACGTCGTACGCGGCGACACGATCATGGTGTCGATCACCGCGCTCGGCGATCTGCGCAACCAGGAGCCCGTCACGCGCGCGGGAGCCCAGCCGGGCGACGTGGTGGCCGTCACGGGCTGGCTGGGCTGGTCCGCGGCCGGTTACGCGGTCCTCTCCCGCGGTTTCCGCTCCCCGCGCGCCTTCGTGGAGGCCCACCGCCGCCCCGAGCCGCCCTACCACGCGGGCCCGGCCGCCGCGGGGCTCGGCGCGACCGCGATGTGCGACGTGAGCGACGGCCTGATCGCCGACCTCGGGCACATCGCCGAGGCGAGCAAGGTCCGCATCGACATCCGCTCCGGCGCGATCGACATCCCGACCCAGATGAACGACATCGGTCAGGCCGTCGGCGTGGACCCGCTGCAGTGGGTGCTGACCGGGGGAGAGGACCACGCGATCGTCGCGACCTTCCCGCCGGACACCAAGCTGCCGGCCCGCTGGAAGGTCATCGGTGAGGTCCTCAACCCCTCCGCGCTGCCCCAGGTGACCGTCGACGGGGCGCCCTGGACCAGCAAGGGCGGCTGGGACCACTTCGGGGACATCGAGTCATGATCCCTCGGGTGCTCACGGTGGCCGGCTCGGACTCCGGCGGCGGCGCCGGCATCCAGGCCGACCTGAAGACGATGCTGGCGCTCGGGGTGCACGGGATGAGCGTGATCACGGCCGTGACCGCGCAGAACTCGCTGGGCGTGCAGGGCGCCTGGGAGCTGCCCGCGGCGGCGGTACGGGCCCAGTACCGCAGCGTGGTGGACGACATCGGGGTGCAGGCCGTGAAGACCGGCATGCTGGGCTCGGCCGAACTGGTCGAGACGGTCGCCGAGTTGATCTCCGGTACGGACGCGCCGGCCGTGGTGGACCCGGTGGGCGTCTCCAAGCACGGCGACCCGCTGCTGGCCGCCTCCGCGCTGGACTCCGTGCGCACGAAGCTGCTCCCGGTGGCGACCGTGGCGACGCCGAACCTCGACGAGGTGGCCCAACTCACGGGGGTGCGCGTCGAGTCGGAGGAGGGCATGCGACGGGCCGCGGCGGCCGTGCTGGCGTACGGGCCGCGCTGGGTGCTGATCAAGGGCGGGCACTTGACCGGCGATGCCGTGGATCTTCTGACGGACGGCTCGGCGGAGCACTGGCTGCGGGCCCCGCGCCACACCAACCGGCACACGCACGGCACGGGCTGCACGCTGGCCTCCGCGATCGCGTCGGGGCTGGCGAAGGGACGATGCGTCCCGGAGGCCGTCACGGCGGCCAAGGAGTACGTCACGGGCGCGATCGCGGCCGGGTTCGCGCTGGGCGCGGGGATCGGGCCGGTGGATCACGGCTGGCGCTTCAGGGCCTGATCCGGCGCGGGTACGGCGCGTGGGTGGGGCGCCTGGGTACGGCGTGTGTGGGTACGGCGCGTGTGGGTACGGCAAAAAGCCGGCCCACCCAGAGGTGGACCGGCTCAGTGCAGCGAACCAGCAGTGGCCGCGCGCTCAGCTGTTGGCGTCAGCGCGAGACCTTGCCGGCCTTGATGCACGAGGTGCAGGCGTTCACGCGCTTCGGCGTCCCGCCGACCACGGTACGCACACGCTGGATGTTCGGGTTCCAGCGGCGGGACGTACGGCGGTGCGAGTGCGAGATGTTGTTGCCGAAGCCCGGCCCCTTGCCGCAGACGTCGCAGTTGGCAGCCACGGGTCACTCCAAAGACTTCAGATGCACTTACGGTTAATCCCGGCATGCCGGGAATCGAGATCGTAAGACCTGAATCTGAGTGGCGGTGCCAGGGGAACAGCCCGATGTGGATCGGGCAACCGGAGCAGCATACAACGACTGCGTCCGTCCTAGGAAACTACCATGGCAGCTCAGGGCCCCGCTCCCGGCCCTCTTCCGCCGGACGCCCGATCGGGGTCTACGCTGCGTCCCACGTACGGCCGGCTCAGGGAGGCGCAGGTGGCGCAGGTGCCGCAGACATTCTTCGATGCTCTCGCGGTGCGCACCTGGTGCGGTCTGGCCCTCGGCGCACTGGGGCGGGCCCGCGAGGAGATCGACGCGATCAACGTCTACCCGGTGGCCGACGGGGACACCGGCACGAACCTCTACCTCACCCTGGAATCGGCGGCGACGGCCGTGGAGGCCGTGTTCTCCGGTTACGAGGCGGGCGACGGGGAGCCGTCCCTCGCGGATGCCGTGCACGCGATGGCCCACGGCGCGCTCATCGGCGCCCGGGGCAACTCCGGGACGATCCTCGCGCAGCTGCTGCGGGGGATGGCCCAGGTGCTCGCCGAGGACGACGAGGCGGTCGGTGAGGAGTCCCGCACCGACGGTGCCGGGCTGCGGCTGGCGCTGCGGCGGGCCGCCGACTCCGCCCGGCAGGCCGTGGCCCACCCCGTGGAGGGGACGGTGCTGACGGTCGCCTCGGCCGCCGCCGACGCCGCCGACGCCGCCGAGGGGGCCGAGGGCGACTGCGGGGCGGTCGCGCGCGCGGCCTACGAGGGCGCCCGAGCGGCCCTGGCGGCGACTCCGGGCCAGCTGGAGGTGCTGGGCAGGGCCGGAGTGGTCGACGCGGGCGGACGCGGCCTCGTGGCGGTGCTGGGCGCGCTGGTGGAGGCGTGCACGGGGGAGGCGGTAAGGGAGGCGCCGGGGGGCCCGGGCGTCGTGGCCGTCGTTTCCGAGGCGCACGCGCGTGTGGCGCTCGTTTCCGGCAACGGGCCGTGTGCCGACGGAAACGGTCCCGACGGGCCCGCCTACGAGGTGATCTACCTCCTGGAGGCCGACGACACGGCCGTGGACCGGCTCCGGGGACGGCTCGACGCCCTCGGTGACTCCCTGGTCGTGGTCGGCGGCGACGGGCTGTGGAACGTCCATGTGCACGTGGACGACGCCGGTGCCGCCGTGGAGGCGGGCGTGGAGGCCGGGCGGCCGTACCGGATCCGGATCACGCACTTCGGGCTCGGGGACGTGCACACCGGGCGCGGACGGCCCCCGCGCGAGCGGGTGCAGCGGGCCGTCGTCGCCGTCGTACCGGGCGAGGGCCTGGCCGGGCTGTACGCCGAGGCCGGCGCCACCACCGTCCTCGCGCGCCCCGGGGAGCCGCCCGCCAGCGGGGAGCTGGTGCAGGCGGTACGGCGGGCCCACGCGCGCGAGGTCGTCCTGCTGCCCAACGACGCCGAGCTGCGCCACACGGCCGCCGCGGCCGCCGAGCAGGCCCGCGCCGAGGGCATCCGCGTGGCCCTGATCCCGACCCGCTCGGCGGTCCAGGGCATCGCCGCGCTCGCGGTGCACGAGCCGGGACGCCGGTTCGACGAGGACGTCGTCCAGATGACCTCGGCGGCCGGCGCCACACGGTACGCCGAGGTCGTCGTCGCCGAGCACGAGTCCTGGACGACCGCCGGCATCTGCCAGGCCGGGGACGTCCTCGGGCTGATCGACGGCGACGTGGCGGTGATCGGCCCCGACGTCACCGCCACCGCGGTCACCGTCCTGGACCGCATGCTCCAGGCCGGCGGCGAGCTGGTCACCCTCGTCGTGGGCGACGAGGCCCCCGAGACCGTCACCGACCACCTGGAGACCCGGGTGCGCGAGTCCTACCTCGCCGTCGACACCGTGGTGTACCGGGGAGGCCGGCAGGGGGCGCTGCTGCTCATCGGGGTGGAGTGAGGGGCGGGGAGGGGAGGGCTGGGGTGCGCGTGGGACTCAGTCCTCCAGGCCGAGCATCTGGGTGGCCTCCGTCCGCCGCTCCCGCACCGTCGCGTCCTCGTCGCCGGCGTCCTCGTAGGCCGCGAGCACGGCACGCGCGCGTGTGATCGCCTCGGCGGGCCTGCCGAGATTGGCCTCCAGCCAGCCCGCAGCCAGTTCGGCACCGGTACGGCTGTGCAGCCCGTCCGCGCCGAGCGTGCCGAACAGCGCGGCAGCCCGGTCCATGTGACCCAGCGCGGCCTCGAAGGCACCCTGGATCAAGCCGTCCTCGGCCCCTTCCGTGTCCTCCTCGTCGGCCTCCTCGGTCGCGGAGCGGGCCAGCAGATCGCCGAACTGGCGGTGGGTGGTCCCCAGTTCGGCCGTGAGCTCCTCGCGGGCCACCGGGTCCGCGGCGGCCGCCAGCGCGTCCTCGCACGTACGCACCGCGTCCGCCATCAGCGCTCGCCCACTCTCCGCCCCGGCGCCCTCGCGCAGGGCCAGCCACGCGCGGGCACGCAGTGAGCGCACCAGGAACTGCGGGTTGCCCAGCGCCCGCCACAGTTCGCCCGCGCGCGCGTACGCCTGCTCGGCCTCCGCCAGGAGACCGGCGTGGCCCAGGGACTCGGCGGCGAGATGGGCGAGCGTGGCGTGGTCCTGCTGCTCGGGCCAGTGCCGGGCGAACTCGGCGGCCCGCAGCCGGCGTTCGGCGGCCGCCCGGTGATCACCCAGCTCGCCCAGACAGTCACCGAGCCACCACAGCGCCTGTACGACGGCCCCGTCGCCGTGCGTCTCGGCGGACAGCTCGGTCAGGGCCGACTCCAGCACCTCCGCGGCCTCCGCGCACCGCCCCTGCCGCAGCAGGAATCCGCCCAGCTGCTGCCTGGCCCAGGCGCCCAGCGTGCCGCTCTCGCCCGCCTCGTCGGCCCAGTGCGCGGCCTGGAGGGCATGTTCGGCGGCCTCGACGACCTCACCGCGCCCGCCGACGACCTCGGCGAGCTGCAGATGCAACTGGGCCCGACCGACCGGCTCCACGTACGGCCCGCCGTGCTCCAGGGCGGACCGCAGCGCCCGCTCGGCCCCGGCCGCGTCACCGGCCTGATGGGCGAGGGAGGCGACCTGCACCTCGTACTCCACGGCGAACCACGGCAGCCCGGCGTCGATGTAGGCGCCGACGGCCTCGCGGAACAACGCGGCAGCGCGCCCGGCGTCTCCGCGCAGCCCGGCCAGCTCACCGAGCATCCCCCGCGCCTCCGCGGCCCGCGCCGCCAACCGCACGTCCTGCGCATCACACCCGCCGACGAGAGCGATCACCTCCCGCACAGCCTGCTCGGCGAGCGCGGCGGCATCCACCCCACCACCCCCATACACCGGCCACTGCGTCCCGGCTGCCTCCTGCCCCGGCTCCGGTTCGCTCTGCCGAGGTGCCGGTCGGCCGCCCGTCGTCCCGTCCGGCCCGGCATCCTCAGGGACCGGCCACTGCGTCCCGGCTGCCTCCTGCCCCGGCTCCGGTTCGCTCTGCCGAGGGGCCCTTTGGTCGGCCGCTGTTCCGTCCGCCCTGGTGCTCCCAGGCGCCGGCTGCTCGGGGCCGGCTTCCTCCGGGCCCGGCTCGCCCTGCCGTGGGGCCGGTTGGTCGGATTCCGTCCCTTCCGGGGCCGCCTCGGCCGGTTCTGGTCTGCCCGAGGTGGGTCCCGCCGGTGCCGAACCGTCCGGGGTCGTCCCGGCTGCCGCCGGCTCGAACACCGTGCCCTCGTGCACGCCCCGCATCAGGATCCGGGCCCGGCTCATCACCACCGACGCCGTCTGCCGTACCCCGGTGCCCTCGTCGGCGTACAGGGCGAGGATCTCGTCGTACAGGGCCGTGACCGTTGTCAGGGCCGCGTCCACCTCGCCGGTCAGTGCGCGGACGTACGCTCCACGCGCGCGTGCCGCCAGCGCCTCGCCGGGGTCGCCGGCCTCGGCGTACAGCGCCGCAGCCCGCTCGAACAGCTCGATGCCCTCGGGGCCGCGGGCCATCGCCTCGTGGTCGGCGATCTCCGCGCGGTCGCGGGGCGACAGTTCCGCGTCTTCCGCCGCCTGCGCGACCGCGGCCCAGGCCTCCAGCGCGTGCGGGCGCAGCGTTTCCGACAGGTGCCGTGCCTCCGCCAGCCGGGTGGCCAGGTCGGACGACTCCGGCGGCGGGGGCGCCTGCGGTGGTGCCGGTGCCGTACGCGTCGTGCGCACGCCCAGGGGCAGGCGGTCCACCAGCGGGCGTCGGGCCATGCGCGCGCGTGCCCGGTCGCCGACGTACGACGTGCCGTTGCGCCGGTCGAACCGCTCGGCCAGCTCCAGGGTCTCCACGCGCGCGTGGGCGCCGAGTTCGTCCGCCGTCCAGCTTCGCCCGGCCGGGCCCGGCACCCGCCGGCCGCCGAGGCCCAGCTCGGTCAGCCGGTCCATCAGCAGGGTCACCACGGCCAGGAAGTCCAGGCGGCTGCGCGGGTGCCCGGTGTCCGTGAAGTACGCCGGCCGCTCGGCGAGCAGCTCCAGACCGCGCGCCTCGTTGCCGGTCAGCGCGCAGAACTCCACATGGTCGGCGTACGCGGCGCGCATCGACTCCATCGGGCGTACGAGGCGAAAGCCCCGCAGGTGATGCGCGCGAGCCTCGTCCACACGGCCCAGCCGCAGCAGCGGGACCAGCGAGGACGCCAGCACGGTGTGCGGTTCGTGCGCGCAGGTGAACTCGCCCTCCAGCACCGGCCGCCACAGCTCCAGGGCCTCGGCGTCCCGGCCGCGGGTGACCTGCCACTCGCCCTGCCCGTGCAGCTCGCACGCGTGGCAGTCGGCCATCTCGTCCCGGTCCGCGGCCAGCCACGCGTCGTAGGCCCGCTCCGCGCGCGCGAGGTCGCCGATGTGGGCGGCCACGCTGAACTCGGCGCTGTGCACGGCCCGTTCGGAGTGCCCGGCGAGCCGGTAGCGGTGCGCCATCTCGCCGAGCCACTTCTCGACCGAGGCGAGCGGCACGTGCGGCTGGTCCAGCATGCCCGCCGACATCCACTTGAAGACCCAGTGCAGCGCGTGCGTCTCGTACGCGTCGAAGTCCTCCGGCCGCTCGTCCCACATGCGCAGCAGCCGCGCGAACGGGACGAACATCCTGTCCTTCTCGGAGCTGTAGTTGTAGACCTTCAGCTGGTGCCCGAGCGCCTCGATCACGGCGAGCGGGATGCCCAGCCGCTCGGCGTCGGCGAGGAGCTGCTCCGCGCGCGCGTTGCGGGCGGGACCCTCCGGCTGCTCGGAGTTCTCCGCCATCGCCCGGCGCAGTGCCTCGAAGTCGGTGATCTCACCCATCAGCGCTCGCCTTCCCCATGAGTGGCCCACTCCAGCAGGCCGATGAACGCCCGGTTGAGCAGCGCCGAGTCGGCCGGCCGCAGCGGGCGCTGCGCCATCAGCAGGGCCTGTCCGTACAGCGACTCGGTGGCGGTGCCGATCAGTTCGGGGTCCTGCAGTGAACCGATGCGCCGCACCAGCGGGTTGAGATGGTTGAGCACCAGACGCGCGCGCGGGGCGCTGCCGCGCAGCGAGCCCAGGATGCCCGCCCACAGGTCGTCGGCCTGCTCCTCGGCGTCCGCGCGTGCCTGCTCGTGCCGGGCGGCCCGGTCGTCCAGGTGCAGCGCGGGCACGGAGAGCGGATGAAAGGCCCGTAGGACGACGTCACAGCCCAGCGGGTCGAGCTTCACGCGCGCGGCGGCGAGGAAAGCCGACAGCGCCAGCTCCTCGGCCGGGTCCACGGAGTCCAGGTGCGCGGTCACGGTGTCCGCGTCCAGCTCGGCGACCGGTGTCCCGGGCCGCACCGACGGCAGCGCCTCGACCAGCTCGCTGTCGTACGTGTAGCCGCCGTTGATCAGGCCGATACCCTGCGCGGACGCGATCGGCGCGACCTGCCGGTACTCCTCGACGGTCCGCGTGAAGTGCACCACCGGGTGCCGCTGCGCGAACTCCTCCAGGGACAGCTGCCCGTCGGTCGTCTCGAACGGCAGCCACGGCAGCATCGTGCGCAGCATCTCGCCGTCGTGCCGGGCGAGGGACTTGACCCCCAGATGGTGCACGGCGAGGAAGGCCCGCAGCCGCTCCGGGTCACCGGCGGCGAGTCCCGTGAGCCACGAGCGAATCCTTTCACCGAGCGCCTCTCGCACGGCGGCCAGCGTCTCGTCCTCGTACAGCGACTCGCGCGAGGCCGTGGGCCGCAGGCTGTCGGTGTCCAGCACACAGCGCACGAAGAACGCCCAGTCCGGCAGCAGCTGTTCGGCCCGCTCGGTCAGCAGCATGCCCTTCAGATGCACCCGGTGACGCGCCCGCTGCGCCGGGCTGACCGCCGCCGGCAGCACGTACGCCACCCCGCGGATCCCGGCCAGCGGCACGTCCAGGTCGATCGAGTCCAGCGGAGTGAACCCGAACAGCTCATGACAGTGCCGGGCCAGCGCCACCCTTCTGCTCGCGGGGCTCGGGTACGGCCGGTCCCAGGGCGCGGGCAGGTCGGTGACGGGCTCCTCGCCCACCCGGATGTCGTACGGCAGCAGCGAGCCGAAGTCCCGGGCCAGGGCCAGCACCCGGGGCTCGGTCAGCCACTCGCCGGCCCCGGCCCGCGCCACCAGGTGGACGGTCGTACCGGGTTCGGGGCGGGCGTCGTGCGGCAGCGTGCGGACGCGGTACGAGCCGTCGTCGCTCGCCGTCCACTCCACCGGCGGCGCATCGGGCGTACGAGCGCTGCGGCTGACCACCCGGATCCGCTCGGCGACCACGAAACAGGCCAGCAGGCCGATCCCGAACTGGCCGAGGAAATCGGAGCGGGCCTCGCGCAGTCCGTCGGCCCGCTTGGAGCTGCGGCCGATGGTCGCCAGCAGACCGTGGACGTCCGCCTCGGTGAGCCCGATGCCGGTGTCCTCCACCCGCAGCGCCCCGCCGTCCGCGTACAGCCGTACCCGGGCCGGGGTATCGGGCTGTTCGGCGCGCCGGGCGGTGACGGCGTCCACGGCGTTCTGCAGCAGCTCGCGCAGATAGACCCGGGGACTGGAGTAGAGGTGGTGCGAGAGCAGGTCCACCAGACCGCGCAGGTCGACCTGGAACGTGTGAGGTGGGTGAGGTGACTGGGATGCCTGGGATGACTGTGAGGTCTGGGAGTCCATCGTCACTGCGCCGGAGGGGGAGTGCGTGCGGCGCGGGGTCGGGCGGTCCCGGAGGGGGCGGTGACCGCGAAGGATGGCCGGAGCGCGCCATCCTAGGGCCCGAACGACCCGCCTGACCAGGACTTTCCGGAGACATATACGGCATTGTCAGTGCCGTGGTGTGCAATGGATCTCGTGCCCGCACTGAACGAACCACTGAAGCAGCCCCTGAAGTCAGTGCTCGGCCCCGCCACCGCGAAGGTGATGGCCGAGCACCTCGGCCTGCACACCGTCGGCGACCTCCTCCACCACTACCCGCGCAGATACGAGGAGCGCGGCCAGCTCACCCACCTCGCCGACCTCCCCATGGACGAGCACGTCACGGTGGTCGCCCAGGTGGCCGACGCCCGGCTGCACACCTTCGCCTCCGCCAAGGCCCCGCGCGGCAAGGGCCAGCGCCTGGAGGTCACGATCACCGACGGCAGCGGCCGGCTCCAGCTGGTCTTCTTCGGCAACGGCGTCCACAAGCCGCACAAGGAGCTGCTGCCGGGCACGCGCGCGATGTTCGCCGGCAAGGTCTCCGTCTTCAACCGCCGCCTCCAACTGGCCCACCCTGCCTACGAGTTGCTGCGCGGCGACGGCGGCGAGACCGTCGAGGCCTGGGCCGGCGCCCTGATCCCCATCTATCCGGCCACGGCCAAACTGGAGTCCTGGAAGATCGGCAAGGCGGTCCAGACGGTCCTGCCCACCGCCCAGGAGGCGGTCGACCCGCTGCCGCCGTCCCTCCGCGAGGGCCGCGCCCTCCTCCCGCTCCCCGAGGCCCTGCTCAAGATCCATCGCCCGCACACCAAGGCGGACATCGCCGACGCCCGCGCCCGCCTGAAGTGGGACGAGGCCTTCGTCCTCCAGGTGGCCCTGGCCCGCCGCCGCCACGCGGACGCCCTGCTCCCGGCCGTTCCCCGGCGCCCCACGCCCGACGGGCTGCTCACCGCCTTCGACGACCGCCTCCCCTTCACCCTCACCGAGGGCCAGCAGAAGGTCTCCAAGGAGATCTTCGACGACCTGGCGACCGAGCATCCGATGCACCGGCTGCTGCAAGGTGAGGTGGGTTCGGGCAAGGCACAGCCGCTCGACTCTCTCGTGCTCACTCCCGCAGGCTTCCGCCGCATGGGGGACATGGCGGTGGGGGACGAGGTTGTCGTGCCGGACGGGGAGATCGCGCTCATCGACGGTGTGTTCCCGCAAGGGGAGCGTGAGGTCTGGCGCCTGGTCCTTTCCGATGGAAGCTCCGTCGAGTGCGACGACGAGCATCTCTGGATCGTCGGCACGAGTGGCGGATGGCACCGGGGCCAGGCCCCCGAGGTCATGACGACCCGGGAGCTCCGGCTGGACACGTCCGAAGCCGACGGATCTTCGAAGTGGTACCTCCCGGCAGCCACCCCGGTTGATCTCGGGGCCGACTCGGGGCTGCCGCTCGATCCGTATCTGCTGGGTCTCTCGCTGGGGGACGGATCATCCCGGCACGAATGCGTCCCGGACGACTTCAAGAACACTTCGATCAAGAACCGTCTCGCTCTGCTGCAAGGCCTTCTGGACGCCGATGGCACCGTCGGCGAGGACGGCTTGAGCATCTCCCTGTGCTCGGCCTCGCGCAGGCTCGCCGACGATGTCGCCTGGCTCGTCCGGTCGCTCGGTGGCCGGGCCCGCGTGCTGCCGGAGAAGGCCGCCTTCGACGTCTCGCTGGCCCTGCCCGACGCATACGCACCGTTCAGGCTCACCCGCAAAGCCGAGCGCGTGAGCCCACGTCCCGAGGACGACACCTTCCGCCGAGGGATCCGTGCCGTCGAGTACGTGGGACGAAAACCCGTGCAGTGCATCAGCGTCGCTCACCCGAGCCACGCGTACGTCACCGACAACTTCACGGTCACCCACAACACGATGGTGGCCCTGCGCGCCATGCTCGCCACGGTCGACGCCGGCGGCCAGGCCGCCATGCTCGCCCCCACCGAGGTGCTCGCCCAGCAGCACCACCGGTCGGTCACGGAGATGATGGGCGAGCTCGCCGAGGGAGGCATGCTGGGCGGCGCCGAGCAGGCCACCAAGGTCGTGCTGCTCACCGGCTCCATGGGGGCCGCCGCCCGCCGCCAGGCCCTGCTGGACCTGGTCACCGGCGAGGCCGGCATCGTCATCGGCACGCACGCGCTCATCGAGGACAAGGTCCAGTTCCACGACCTCGGCCTGGTCGTCGTGGACGAACAGCACCGCTTCGGCGTCGAACAGCGGGATGCCCTGCGCGGCAAGGGCAAACAGCCCCCGCACCTCCTCGTCATGACGGCCACCCCCATCCCGCGCACGGTCGCGATGACCGTCTTCGGCGACCTGGAGACCTCGGTCCTCGACCAGCTCCCGGCCGGCCGCTCGCCCATCGCCAGCCATGTCGTCCCGGCCGCCGACAAGCCCCACTTCCTGGCCCGCGCCTGGGAGCGGGTCCGCGAGGAGGTGGCGAACGGCCATCAGGCGTACGTCGTCTGCCCCCGCATCGGGGACGAGGAGGACGACCCCAAGAAGGCCGGCAAGAAGAAGTCCCCGGAGGACGAGGCGGAGAAACGCCCCCCGCTCGCGGTCCTCGACGTGGCCGACCAGCTGGCCAAGGGCCCCCTCCAGGGCCTGAAGGTGGAGGTCCTCCACGGCCGTATGAACCCGGACGACAAGGACGCGGTCATGCGCCGCTTCGCGGCCGGCGAGACGGACGTCCTGGTCGCCACGACCGTCATCGAGGTCGGCGTCAACGTCCCCAACGCCACGGCCATGGTGATCATGGACGCCGACCGCTTCGGCGTCTCCCAGCTCCACCAGCTCCGCGGCCGCGTCGGCCGCGGCTCGGCCGCCGGCCTGTGCCTGCTGGTCACCGAGATGCCCGAGGCCAGCGCCGCCCGCCAGCGCCTGAACGCGGTCGCCGCCACCCTCGACGGCTTCGAACTCTCCCGCATCGACCTCGAACAGCGCCGCGAGGGCGACGTCCTCGGCCAGGCCCAGTCCGGCGCCCGCTCCTCCTTGCGCGTCCTCGCGGTCATCGAGGACGAGGAGGTCATCGCGGAGGCGAGAGAGGAGGCGACGGCGGTGGTGGCGGAGGATCCGGAGCTGGAGCACCTTCCCGGCCTGCGCACGGCCCTGGACGCCTTGTTGGACGAGGAGAGGGAGCAGTTCTTGGAAAAGGGCTGAGGTGAAACGCCCCCGAAGGGGCGCGGGGCTGTATGGACCATGCGGCTACCGCCGCCCGGGCGCGACCAGCCACAATGAACCGTAAAGCCGCCCATGAAGAAGGACCCCCCATGACCCGCGTGATCGCCGGCGCAGCCGGCGGACGCCGCCTGGCCGTGCCGCCCGGCACCGGCACCCGCCCCACCTCCGACCGCGCACGCGAAGGTCTCTTCTCCACCTGGCAGTCACTGCTGGGCGGCCCCCTGGACGGCGAACGAGTCCTCGACCTCTACGCCGGCTCCGGTGCCGTAGGCCTGGAGGCCCTCTCCCGGGGCGCGAGCCACACGCTCCTCGTGGAAGCCGACGCCCGCGCGGCCCGCACAGTCAGGGAAAACGTAAGAAACCTCGGCCTCCCCGGCGCCGAAGTCCGAGCGGGCAAAGCGGAACAAGTGATCAGAACCGCACCCCCCGCCGAGCCGTACGACCTGGTCTTCCTCGACCCCCCGTACGTTGTCACAGATCACGATCTTCGCGAGATTCTGCTCACACTCCGCTCGGAAGGCTGGCTCGCTGAGCAAGCGCTCGTCACCGTGGAGCGCAGCACCAGAGGCGGCGAATTCCAGTGGCCGGACGGCTTCGAGGCGCTCCGGTCCCGTCGTTACGGCGAGGGAACGTTTTGGTACGGTCGCGCCGCCTCTACGTGCGAAGACGCACGATGACCGGACCGGAGAGCGAGGGATCACAAGTGCGCCGCGCCGTCTGTCCCGGGTCGTTCGACCCGATCACCAACGGACACCTCGACATCATCGCCCGTGCCTCCCGTCTCTACGACGAGGTCTACGTCGCGGTGATGATCAACAAGTCCAAGAAGGGCCTGTTCGAGATCGAGGAGCGGATCGAGCTGATCCGCGAGGTCACCGCCGACTACGCCAACGTCCGGGTCGAGGCCTTCCACGGCCTCCTCGTCGACTTCTGCAAGCAGCGCGACATCCCCGCCATCGTCAAGGGCCTGCGCGCCGTCAGCGACTTCGACTACGAGCTGCAGATGGCCCAGATGAACAACGGCCTGACCGGCGTGGAAACGCTGTTCGTGCCCACCAACCCCACCTACAGCTTCCTCTCCTCCTCCCTGGTGAAGGAGGTCGCGGCCTGGGGCGGCGACGTCTCCCACCTGGTGCCGGCCCCGGTGCTGGAGGCCCTGAACAAGCGCCTGCGCAAGGACTGATGGGACTACAGTCGTCCCGTCCGTCTCCAACCCGGCTGTAGAGAGTGGCGAGCACAGGTGGACGTGCAGAAGAAGCTCGACGAGATCGTCTCCGCGGTCGCCGGCGCCCGGGCCATGCCCATGTCGGCGTCCTGCGTGATCAACCGCGCCGAGCTGCTCGCGATGCTGGAAGAGCTGCGCCAGGCGCTGCCCGGCTCCCTCGCGCAGGCGCAGGAGCTGATCGGCGACCGTGAGCAGATGGTCGAGCAGGCCCGGCTGGAGGCCGAGCGGATCATCGAGAACGCGCACGCCGAGCGCGGCTCGCTGATCTCCGACACCGAGGTCGCCCGCCGCTCCCAGAACGAGGCCGACCGGATCCTTGCCGAGGCCCGCCAGGAGGCCGAGGAGGTCCGCGCCGAGGCGGACGACTACGTCGACTCCAAGCTCGCCAACTTCGAGGTCGTCCTCACCAAGACCCTCGGCTCGGTCGGCCGCGGCCGCGAGAAGCTGCTCGGCACCGGCCCCGGCCTGGACGAGAACGGCTACGAGGACGAGGACGCCCCCGAGCGCAGCCAGGACCCCGAGACCCTGCGCCACAACGCCGACGCCTACGTCGACGCCAAGCTGGGCGCCTTCGAGGCGGTCCTCGCCAAGACCCTGGAGGCCGTCGGCCGCGGCCGGCAGAAGCTGCACGGCCGGATCGCCACGGACGACCT
This sequence comes from Streptomyces camelliae, assembly GCF_027625935.1. Lineage (NCBI taxonomy): Bacteria > Bacillati > Actinomycetota > Actinomycetes > Kitasatosporales > Streptomycetaceae > Streptomyces > Streptomyces camelliae. The sequence continues at coordinate 2,823,163 of NZ_CP115300.1, read as the reverse complement.
CGGCGCCCTCGCCGACGACACCACGACCTTCCAGCACTCCAGCGACGCCGACTACCTCGCCGACCTCGCGGCCCTCGCCGAGCAGGACGCCCCGGCCGAGCGCCAGGAGCGGCCCGCACAGCCGCCGCAGCAGCCGTCGTACGAGCCGCAGCCGGCCTACGGCTACCAGCAGCAGCCGGACCCGTACTCCCCCACCTCCGGCTACGCTCCGGCGGGAGGTGCTCCCGGCTTCCCGCAGCAGCCCGGCTACGGCGGTCAGCAGGACGCCTACGGCTACCAGCAGGCCGATCCGTACGCCGCCGCCTACCAGGGCTCGTACGACTCCCAGCAGAGCGGCTACCAGCCCGAGCAGCCCCATCAGCAGGGCTACGCTCTGGACGAGACCAGTCTTTTCGACACGAGCATGATCAGCGCTGAGCAGCTGCGGGCGTACGAGCAAGGGCGCGGTCTGCAGTGAGGGACCGGATTGGGCCCTGAGCGAAAGGTCCAGTATCCTGGCTCTTCGGTCGCGCGTATGTCCGCGATCAGCGCTGCCTGGAACACCGACGGGCGGCGTCCCTCCGAGCATGAAGATCGAAAGCAGGAATGGCTCCCAACGCCCGCCTCGACCACCGCAACCCTCTCGTGTTCGACACACACGAGCTGGGCCGGCGTCCTGGCGCGCTGCAGCGCCTGACCCGCACGATCGACGCCCCCGCGGATCTCGGGATCCAGGGAGTCATCGGAGTGCCGCACGGCGCCCCGGTGGAGCTCGAACTCCGGCTTGAGTCGGTCATGGAAGGGGTGCTCGTCACAGGCACCGCCCGTGCACAGGCCGAGGGGGAGTGCGTAAGGTGTCTGGAGCCGGTCGAGCTGGAGCTCGAAGCGGACTTCCAGGAGCTGTTCTCGTACCCTGACGCCGACGACCGGGGCCGCGTGATCGCGGAACCGGGCGACGACGCCGAGGACGACGAGGACAGGTTCTTCATCGAGGACGGACTCTTCGACCTCGAACCTCTGCTGCGTGACGCGGTGGTGCTCGCACTGCCGATGCAGCCGGTGTGCCAGGAAGACTGTCCGGGCCTGTGCTCCGAGTGCGGAGCGCGGCTCGCGGACGACCCGGACCACCACCACGACGCCGTCGACATCCGTTGGGCGGCTTTGCAGGGACTCGCCGGTTCACTCGAAGACGGCGAGAAGGACGAGATGAGCGGCGCCGAAGCGGGCGTCGACGAGAAGCAGGAGAAGTAGCCGTGGCTGTTCCGAAGCGGAAGATGTCGCGCAGCAACACGCGCCACCGCCGGTCGCAGTGGAAGGCTGCGGTCCCCACCCTGGTTGCGTGCGAGCGCTGCCACGAGCCCAAGCAGCAGCACATCGCGTGCCCGTCTTGCGGCACCTACAACAAGCGCCAGGTCCTCGAAGTCTGAGCGGGCTGGTGAGAGGCACTGTGTCCACGCCCAAGAAGAACTCCTCCCGCACGAGCGGGAGCCCAGCGGACAACCAGGCCTCGTCCCATACGCTTCTGGAAGGGCGGCTCGGCTACCAGGTCGAGTCCGCCCTTCTGGTGCGTGCGCTGACCCACCGTTCCTACGCGTACGAGAACGGCGGTCTGCCGACGAACGAGCGGCTGGAGTTCCTCGGTGACTCCGTCCTCGGTCTCGTCGTCACGGACACGCTGTACCGCACCCACCCCGACCTGCCCGAGGGCCAGCTGGCCAAGCTGCGGGCCGCGGTGGTCAACTCGCGTGCGCTGGCGGAGGTGGGGCGCGGCCTCGACCTGGGCGCCTTCATCCGGCTCGGCCGTGGTGAAGAGGGCACGGGCGGCCGGGACAAGGCGTCCATCCTCGCCGACACCCTGGAAGCGGTGATCGGCGCGGTCTATCTCGACCAGGGCCTCGACGCGGCCTCCGAGCTGGTCCACCGGCTCTTCGACCCGCTGATCGAGAAGTCCTCCAACCTGGGCGCAGGCCTGGACTGGAAGACGTCCCTGCAGGAGCTGACCGCGATCGAGGGGCTCGGCGTGCCCGAGTACCTGGTCACGGAGACCGGCCCCGACCACGAGAAGACCTTCACTGCTGCCGCCCGCGTCGGAGGCGTCTCGTACGGCACCGGCACCGGCCGCAGCAAGAAGGAGGCGGAGCAGCAGGCCGCCGAGTCCGCCTGGCGGGCCATCCGGGCCGCGGCGGACGAGCGCGCCAAGGCGGCCAAGGAGGCCAGGGAAGCCGACGAGGCTGCCAAGGCCGCCGCGGCCGAGGGCGGCGAGTCGTCGTCCGCCTCCGTCTGACCCACAGCAGTACCGAGCGCCCGCCCCGTCGCTGACGAAAGGGGCGGGCGCTCGGCTCGTCCACCGCTTGTGTACGACCGCTCCGTACGGGGGTCCCGATGCCCGAGTTGCCCGAGGTCGAGGTCGTCCGGCGCGGTCTCGCGCGCTGGGTCGCCCACCGCACCGTCGCCGAGGTCGAGGTGCTGCACCCGCGCGCCGTACGCCGGCACATAGCGGGCGCCGACGACTTCGCGCACCGCCTCAAGGGCCACCACATCGGCACGCCCAGCCGGCGCGGCAAGTACCTGTGGCTGCCGCTGGAGGAGACGAACCAGTCCGTCCTCGCCCACCTCGGGATGAGCGGCCAGCTGCTGGTGCAGCCGCACGAGGCGCCGGACGAGAAGCACCTGCGCATCCGGGTCCGGTTCGCCGACTCCCTCGGCACGGAACTGCGCTTCGTCGACCAACGCACCTTCGGCGGGCTGTCGTTGCACGACAACACCCCGGGCGGCCTGCCCGACGTCATCGCGCACATCGCCCGCGACCCCCTCGATCCACTGTTCGACGACGAGGCCTTCCATCAGGCGCTGCGCCGCAAGCGGACCACCATCAAGCGGGCCCTGCTGGACCAGTCGCTGATCAGCGGGGTCGGCAACATCTACGCGGACGAGGCGCTGTGGCGCTCCCGCATCCACTACGAGCGTCCCACGGCGAACTTCACCCGCCCAGTTACGACGGAACTCCTCGGTCACGTCCGGGACGTGATGAACGCGGCTCTCGCCGTCGGCGGCACCAGCTTCGACAGCCTGTACGTCAACGTCAACGGAGAGTCGGGCTACTTCGACCGGTCCCTGGACGCGTACGGCCGTGAGGGCGAGCCCTGCAAGCGGTGCGGTACGCCGATCCGCCGCCGGCCCTGGATGAACCGGTCCAGTTACTTCTGCCCGAAGTGTCAGAGGGCGCCGCGCGTCTCGTCGTAACGCGCGCGTGCCGCCAGCACGTCGTCCATCGAGCCCTCCACGCAGTGGATGAGGGCGAGCAGCCGCTCGGCGACCTGGCGGCCCAGCGGAGTCAGGTCGTAGTCCACACGCGGCGGGTTCGTCGGCTGTGCCGCGCGGTGCACCAAGCCGTCGCGCTCCAGTGCGTGCAGCGTCTGGGACAGCATCTTCTCGCTCACTCCGTCGACCCGGCGCCGCAGCTCGTTGAAGCGCAGCGTCCCCTCGAACAGCGCCCCGAGCGTCAGCCCGCCCCAGCGGCCCGTGACGTGCTCCAGCGTCGTGCGTGACGGGCAGGCCTTGGCGAAGACGTCGTAGGCGAGGTTGTCCTGGTCCTGGTCCGGGGTGGTGGCGGTCATGGCGGTAAGCGTACGCCGATGCAGCGCTAACCACCAGGTTGCACTATCTAAAAGTTAGTGCTTTCCTGAGGTCAGTGCTTTTGAGCTGCCCACTCGCTTTCCGGGCTGTCCGATCGAGGAGTCTGTAGTGACCACCCCTGTCATTTCCATCGCCTACCACTCCGGCTTCGGCCACACCGCCGTCCTCGCCGAGGCCGTCCGCGCCGGAGCCGCCGACGCGGGTGCCGAGGTGCACCTGATCAAGGTCGACGAGATCACCGACGAGCAGTGGGAGACGCTGGACCGCTCCGACGCGATCGTCTTCGGCTCGCCCACCTACATGGGCACCGCCTCCGGCGCCTTCCACGTCTTCGCCGAGGCGACCTCCAAGCGCTGGTTCGGCCAGGACTGGAAGGACAAGCTGGCCGCCGGCTTCACCAACTCCGCCTCCAAGAGCGGCGACAAGCTGCACACCCTGCAGTTCTTCCAGACCCTCGCCGCCCAGCACGGCATGCACTGGGTGAACCTCGGTCTGCTCCCCGGCTGGAACGCCAGCACCGCCTCGGAGAACGACCTCAACCGCCTCGGCTTCTTCTCCGGCGCCGCCGCGCAGAGCAACAACGACCAGGGTCCCGAGGGCGTCCACAAGGCGGACATAGCCACCGCCGAGCACCTGGGCCGCCGGGTGACGGAGACGGCGCGGGTGTTCGCGCGGGGTCTGGCCACGGCCTGACGCCGCCGAAAAGCGGGGGACACGGGCATGCCGGGATGCGTACAGTCCCCGCATGCCCGAGCTGCAGCTGCTCCGCCCGGACCACGCCCCCGCACTCCTCGCCTTCGAGCGGGAGAACCGCGCGTACTTCGCCGCGTCCGTCCCGGACCGGGGCGATGAGTACTTCGCCCGGTTCGACGAGCGGCTGAGCGCCCTGCTCGCCGAGCAGGAGGCGGGCGTCTGTCGCTTCCATGTGGTGGCCGGCGCCGACGGCGAGGTGCTGGGGCGGATCAACCTCTACGACGTGGCGGACGGCGGCGCCGAGCTCGGGTACCGGATCGCCGAGCACGCCGCCGGCCGGGGCCTGGCCACCTGGGCCGTGCGGGAGCTCGCCGCCCTGGCCGCCGGGACGTACGGGCTGACCTTCCTGACGGCCGCGACCACCCTCGACAACGCGGCCTCACAGGCCGTGCTCGCCCGCACCGGGTTCACCGTCGTCGGCGAGAGACGGCTGGGCGGCCGTCCCGGACTGGCCTATCGCCGCGCTCTCTGAGCGGTCGGTACCCGAAGAAGTGAGGGGCGGCCCTCTGACCTGCGGCCTCCCACCCGCCGCCGACAGTGCCCAACCGGCCCGTACGCTGTAGGCCGTCCGGCTCTGCCAACGCCGGACGCCAGGTCGAAACACTCGATGGGGAGAGATCGTTCACCAAACCCCTCAAGGGGTGTCGACATGCTCGCAAAGAAGGCCGGAAAGGGGCCAATGGTCGCTGCCGTGTGTGCGGCGCCCATCCTCGCCCTGGCAGTCGGCACCGGCGTATCAAGCGCGGCTGATCATCCCTCGTCCGCATCGCCGGAGTCGGCACCATCGGTCGCTTCTCTGGCGTTCCTGCCGCGCGTACAGCCGCCGGGCGGCACCCAGGGCAATGGTTCCGGCAGTGATCAGAGCAATGGTTCCGGTAGTGATCAGGGCAACGGTTCCGGCAGTAGTCAGAGCAATGGTTCCGGCAGTAGTCAGGGCAACGGTTCCGGTGATCAGGGGAACAACTGGAGCAGCGGACACGGCCGCCTGCACAGGCACAACCGCAACAACAATGACGAGCCCGGCAACAACCACATCCGCCTGCACATACACAACAGAAACACCAACCGGGAGGGTTCCTAGGCTTCTGACCTGCGGTTGTCTCAGTAACCGAAGTCCTGTGTCCACCAGGGGCCGCCCGAGCCGAAGTGGACGCCGACGCCGAGCGTCTTGAATTCGCAGTTCAGGATGTTCGCCTTGTGGCCGGGGCTGTTCATCCAGGCCTGCATCACGGCCGCCGCGTCGGCCTGGCCGCGGGCGATGTTCTCCCCGCCCAGATTGCTGATGCCGGCCGCTGCCGCCCGGTCCCACGGCGACTTGCCGTCCGGGTCGGTGTGGTCGAAGAAGCCCCGCGCGGCCATCTCGTCGCTGAACGCCTCGGCCAGCCTGGTCAGCGAGGAGTTCGCCGACAGCGGGCTGCACCCGACCTTCGACCGCTCCTCGTTGACGAGCTTCAGTACCTCCGCCTCGGCGGCGGCCTGCGCCGGCAACGTCACCGGGGCCGCCTTGCTCGCCGCCCGCGACGGGGTGACCGTCGGCTTGGCCGCGGTGGCCTGCGGCGCCGGTGTCCCGGACGCCGTCTTCGACGGGGTGGGCGTCGGGGAGGCCGACGTCGAGGGGGACGCCGAGGCGGACGGGCTCGGGGACTCCGGGCGCGTGGCGACCGGGCCGGCACCGGCGCCGCCCACGCGACTGCCCGCGCTGCCCGACGTACCGCCCTGCTCGGCCGCGGTGTTGCCCGGCGAGTCCGCCGCCTGCACCCGCTCGCCGCCGCTCGTGTCCGTGCCGCCGCCGAGCCTGTAGTGCTCCAGACCCGGCACCACACCCGTGGCCACCGCGGTCGTGCCGAGCGCGAGCGCGGCGGCCGTACCGAGCAGTCCCGCGCGCACCGGCCGTCCGGCCCTCTTCCGGCGCCGGCGGGGGGAGTCGCCGGACGGGGCGAACCTGCCGCCCGCACCGGAGCCCGGGCCGTCCTCGCCGGCGAACAGATAGGCGTGAGCCCTGGCGTTCGTCTCGGCGTAGGCCTCCGGGTTCAGATACGGCGCGGTGCCCTTGGGTATTCGGTCACCGCGGTAGAGCTCCAGCGCGTAAGGGTCCCGCTCGATGGCGTCCTGCGGGTACGAGTTCTGCGGGTCGTCACTCCCGGTGGCGGAGCGTGAGCGTCGGTGGCGGCCCATGTCCTTGCCCTCTTCCTCGTCCTCGCGGTCGTCCCTCTGACCGACCCGACTCACTCGATCGAGTGAGTTTCATATGAGATTCATTGGGCGGGACGGTACCCCATGCCGCTGAGCGAGGATGTGTTCCGAGCGACAACGGCCGGTTAGGTTGCATCCATGAGCGAGGATGTACGACTGGTCGCCTGGGTGCGTGGTTACGTCCAGGGTGTGGGTTTCCGCTGGTTCACGCGAGCCAAGGCACTGGAGATCGGCGGCCTGAGTGGTTTTGCTCTCAATTTGGCCGACGGCCGCGTCCAAGTGGTGGCGGAAGGGTCGCGCGAGGGCTGTGAGGGGCTGCTGGACTGGCTCCAGGGCGACGACACGCCCGGGCGCGTGGAGGGTGTCACCGAGATCTGGGACACACCCCGCGGCGGCTACGACGGCTTCGCCATCCGCTGAGCCGGGCCCCCGGTGCCGTACGGACCGGCGCGCGGGGAGCCGCCGGGGGCGCGTACGGAGAGTGAAAGAGCCTGGTGGTTGCCAAGACCGGCCCGGCATGGCAGGCTCCGCAGGAACGACTGATCGTCACGCCCCGAGGCACCGGAAGAGTCGCCGCGCCGCCGATTTCCCGGCCGCGTGCCCCCGGTTCGCCCACCAATACGGGGCGTGATCGTGTTGACCGTCAAACTTTTTGGTGAGACGCTGAAAGCCCCGCGCACCTTAGCTGTTTGGCATGAAGCAACAGCAGAGCAACACCCGGATGTGCCAAGCACCGCGGGTGCGAATCCCTCACGACCCACACCGCATCGGTCGGTCACTCAGTGTGGAGGACCATCCATCATGGCAAAGGCGCTTCTCGGTTACGTCGGCGGCTCCGACCCTCGACTCCTCGCCGAGATGCGACGGCTGCAGCAGCGTGTCCAGGACCTGGAGTCCGAGCTCGTACGGATCCAGGCGGAGAATGACGCGCTGACGGCTGCCGCCTCTCAGGACAGGATCATGGAGAGCATCGACGCACACCAGGCGGAGCCTGCGCTCACCTGATCCCTGCATCGCTCCACGACAACAGTCGCAGCGATCGGGCTGTCGTCATCAACCGCTCAGGAACGGACGACCGCAACCCGGCCGTCAGAGTTGCAAGGGACGCTTCGGCGTCCCTTCTTTTCTTCCCCCGCGCATCCTTTCACCCTCTTTAACGTACGGTGTGCCCTGCATGTTCACTGGCGAAACCGCGCGGTTGCGAGTGTTCATGGAGTGAGATAGCGGCGCCCGGTAGAGTCCAGCGGCGTGCACCTCAAGGCCCTGACCCTCCGCGGGTTCAAGTCGTTCGCCTCGGCGACCACACTCCGGTTCGAACCGGGCATCACGTGTGTCGTCGGCCCGAACGGCTCGGGCAAGTCCAATGTCGTGGACGCGCTCAGCTGGGTCATGGGCGAGCAGGGCGCCAAGTCGCTGCGCGGCGGCAAGATGGAGGACGTCATCTTCGCCGGCACCACCGGCCGCCCGCCCCTGGGCCGCGCCGAGGTGTCCCTGACCATCGACAACTCCGACGGGGCGCTGCCCATCGAGTACGCCGAGGTCACCATCACGCGGATCATGTTCCGCAACGGCGGCAGCGAGTACCAGATCAACGGCGACACCTGCCGGCTCCTCGACATCCAGGAACTCCTGTCCGACTCCGGCATCGGCCGCGAGATGCACGTCATCGTCGGCCAGGGCCAGCTCGACTCCGTCCTGCACGCCGACCCCATGGGCCGCCGCGCCTTCATCGAAGAGGCGGCCGGCGTCCTCAAGCACCGCAAGCGCAAGGAAAAGGCCCTGCGCAAGCTGGACGCGATGCAGGCCAACCTCGCGCGCGTGCAGGATCTGACGGACGAGCTGCGTCGCCAGCTCAAGCCCCTGGGCCGCCAGGCGGCGGTCGCCCGGCGGGCCGCGGTCATCCAGGCGGATCTGCGGGACGCCCGCCTGCGCCTGCTGGCCGACGACCTCGTACGCCTCCGCGAGGCCCTGAAGACGGAGATCGCCGACGAGGCGGCCCTGAAGGAACGCAAGGAGGCGGCCGAACAGGAGCTGAAGAAGGCCCAGCAGCGCGAGGCCCTGCTGGAGGACGAGGTACGGCAGCTCTCGCCCCGCCTCCAGCGCGCCCAGCAGACCTGGTACGAACTGTCCCAGCTGGCCGAACGCGTCCGCGGCACGATCTCGCTGGCCGACGCGCGCGTGAAGAGCGCGACGTCCGCGCCCCCCGACGAGCGCCGCGGCCGCGACCCCGAGGACCTGGAGCGCGAGGCCGCCCGCATCCGGGAGCAGGAGGCCGAGCTGGAGGCCGCCCTGGACGCGGCCCAGCACGCCCTGGACGACACGGTCGCCCACCGGGCCGAGCTGGAACGGGAACTGGCCGTCGAGGAACGCCGGCTGAGGGACGTGGCCCGCGCCATCGCCGACCGCCGAGAGGGCCTGGCCCGGCTGACCGGCCAGGTCAACGCGGCCCGCTCCCGCGCCGCCTCGGCCCAGGCCGAGATCGACCGGCTGGCCGCGGCCCGCGACGAGGCCCAGGAACGCGCGGTCACCGCCCAGGAGGAGTACGAGGCCCTCAAGGCCGAGGTGGACGGCCTCGACGCCGACGACGCGCACCTGACCGACCAGCACGAGGCGGCCAAGCGGCAACTGGCGGAGGCGGAGTCCGCCCTGAGTACGGCCCGCGAGGCACTCACCGCCGCCGAACGCCGCCGAGCCGCGACCCAGGCCCGCCGGGAGGCCCTGGCCTTGGGGCTGAGGCGCAAGGACGGTAGCGGGATACTGCTGGGGGCACGGGACCGGCTCACCGGGATTCTGGGCCCGGCGGCGGAGCTGCTGACGGTCACCCCGGGCCACGAGATCCCGCTGGCCGCAGCTTTCGGCGCGGCGGCGGACGCGATCGCCGTATCGACCCCTGCGGCGGCGGCCGAGGCGATCCGCATGCTGCGCAAGCAGGACGGCGGCCGGGCAGCACTGTTGCTGGCGGGGCCGACGGAGCCAACCTCGGGGGACGCGCACCGAAGGGGCGCGGGGCAGTATCGACATGCGGCTCCGCCGCGTGGCGCGACAAGCCACGATGAACCCGCAGACGCCGAACCTGCCGTCACCCCCCTTCCCCGGGGGCGCTTCGCTGCGGAGCTGGTCCGCGGCCCCGCCGACCTCATGCCCGCCGTCCACCGCCTCCTCCACGGCATCGTCGTGGTGGACACCCTGGAGGACGCGGAAGACCTGGTCCACGCCCACCCCGACCTGACAGCCGTCACCGCCGAAGGCGACCTGCTGGGCGCCCACTTCGCCCACGGCGGCTCCGCGGGCGCACCGAGCCTGCTGGAGGTGCAGGCCTCGGTCGACGAAGCCGCGGCCGAGCTGGAAGAGCTGGCGCTGCGCTGCGAGGAACTCACCGAGGCACAGCATGCGGCAGCCGAACGCCGTACCGAGGCCGCCGCCCTTGTGGAAGAACTGGCGGAGCGGCGCCGGGCCGCCGACCGGGAGAAGTCGGCCGTCGCCCAGCAGCTCGGCCGGCTCGCCGGACAGGCGCGCGGCGCCGCCGGGGAGGCCGAGCGCTCCACCGCGGCCGCCGCCCGCGCGCAGGAGGCGCTGGAGAAGGCCGTACAGGAGGCGGAGGAGCTGGCCGAACGGCTGGCTGTCGCCGAGGAGATGCCGGTCGAGGAGGAGCCGGACACCTCCGTGCGCGACCGGCTTGCCGCCGACGGGGCCAACGCGCGGCAGACCGAGATGGAGGCCCGGCTCCAGGTCCGTACCCACGAGGAGCGGGTCAAGGGGCTGGCCGGGCGGGCCGACTCGCTCGACCGGGCCGCCCGCGCCGAACGCGAGGCACGCGCGCGTGCCGAGCAGCGCCGGGCCCGGCTGCGCCACGAGGCGGCCGTCGCCGAGGCCGTCGCCTCCGGCGCCCGGCAGCTGCTCGCGCACATCGAGGTGTCCCTCGCCCGCGCCGAGCGGGAACGCTCCGCCGCCGAGGCCGCGAAGGCACAGCGGGAACAGGAGCTGACCGCCGCCCGCACCGCCGGCCGCGAACTGAAGTCGGAACTCGACAAGCTGACCGACTCCGTCCACCGCGGCGAGGTGCTCGGCGCCGAGAAGCGGCTGCGGATAGAGCAGCTGGAGACCAAGGCGCTGGAGGAGCTGGGCGTCGAACCGGAAGGACTGGTGTCGGAGTACGGACCGCACCAGCCCGTGCCGCCCTCGCTCCCCGCCGAGGGCGAGCAGCTGCCGGACGACCCCGACCATCCCCGTAACCAGCCGCGCCCCTTCCACCGGGCCGAACAGGAGCGGCGGCTCAAGGCGGCCGAGCGGGCGTACCAGCAGCTCGGCAAGGTCAACCCGCTGGCGCTGGAGGAGTTCGCGGCGCTGGAGGAGCGGCACAAGTTCCTGAGCGAACAGCTGGAGGACCTGAAGAAGACCCGCGCCGACCTGCTTCAGGTGGTGAAGGAGGTCGACGAGCGCGTCGAGCAGGTCTTCACCGAGGCGTACCGGGACACCGCCCGCGAGTTCGAGGGCGTCTTCAGCCGGCTCTTCCCGGGCGGTGACGGACGGCTGGTCCTGACCGATCCCGACAACATGCTCACCACCGGCGTGGACGTCGAGGCGCGCCCGCCGGGCAAGAAGGTCAAGCGGCTCTCCCTGCTGTCCGGCGGCGAACGCTCGCTGACGGCCGTCGCGCTGCTGGTGTCGATCTTCAAGGCCCGGCCCAGCCCGTTCTACGTCATGGACGAGGTCGAGGCCGCGCTGGACGACACCAACCTCCAGCGGCTGATCCGGATCATGCAGGAGCTGCAGGAGGCCTCGCAGCTGATCGTGATCACGCACCAGAAGCGCACGATGGAGGTCGCCGACGCGCTTTACGGCGTGTCCATGCAGGGCGACGGCGTGTCGAAGGTGATCTCCCAGCGCCTACGTTGAGCACTCCAAGATCAACTCACTCTGTGTTCAAGAAATGAACGCTGGGCAACCGGGCATATCTCAAAGCTCACAGCCGTTGACCTATTGACTTCGAAACTTGAAGGCATAGTCTCTGCAACGTTGCTTTTACCTTCAGGTGTGAGCGGTGTGGACCTATGCACCACTTGAACCTGACAGGGCTCACCCCCACCCCGGCAGCGTTGCCGCGGCCCGAGGAGATACACGTGACCAGCACAGCGCAGGCACCTCAGTCAGGAGCCAGAACGGCTCATCCCGATCATCTCGGGCACGTCATCTTCATCGCGGCGGCCGCCGCCATGGGCGGTTTCCTCTTCGGCTACGACAGCTCCGTGATCAACGGCGCGGTCGAGGCCATCCGCAGCCGCTACGACATCGGCTCCGCCGCGCTCGCCCAGGTCATCGCGATCGCCCTGATCGGCTGCGCCATCGGTGCCGCCTACGCCGGCCGCATAGCCGACCGGATCGGCCGCATCCGCGTCATGCAGATCGCCGCCGTACTGTTCACGGTGAGCGCCGTCGGCTCGGCGCTGCCCTTCGCCCTGTGGGACTTCGCCCTCTGGCGCGTCGTCGGCGGCTTCGCCATCGGCATGGCCTCCGTCATCGGCCCCGCCTACATCGCCGAGGTCGCCCCGCCCGCCTACCGCGGCCGGCTCGGCTCCTTCCAGCAGGCCGCGATCGTCATCGGCATCGCCGTCTCCCAGCTGGTCAACTGGGGCCTGCTGAACGCCGCCGACGGCAACCAGCGCGGCCACCTGATGGGCCTGGAGGCCTGGCAGGTCATGCTCGGCGTCATGGTCGTCCCGGCCGTCCTCTACGGCCTGCTGTCCTTCGCGATCCCCGAGTCCCCGCGCTTCCTGCTCTCCGTCGGCAAGCGTGAGCGCGCCAAGGAGATCCTGGCCGAGGTCGAGGGCCAGGACGCCGACCTGGACGCCCGCGTCGCCGAGATCGAGCACGCGATGCAGAGCGAGCACAAGTCCACCTTCAAGGACCTGCTCGGCGGCGGCTTCTTCTTCAAGCCGATCGTCTGGATCGGTATCGGTCTGTCGGTCTTCCAGCAGTTCGTCGGCATCAACGTCGCGTTCTACTACTCCTCGACGCTGTGGCAGTCGGTCGGCATCGACCCGGCGGACTCGTTCTTCTACTCCTTCACGACGTCGATCATCAACATCGTCGGCACCGTGATCGCGATGATCTTCGTGGACCGCGTCGGCCGCAAGCCGCTGGCCCTCATCGGCTCCGTCGGCATGGTCGTCGGCCTGGCCCTGGAGGCCTGGGCGTTCAGCTACCACCTGGTCGACGGCAAGCTGCCGAGCACCCAGGGCTGGGTCGCCCTGATCGCCGCCCACGTGTTCGTCCTCTTCTTCGCCCTGTCGTGGGGCGTGGTGGTCTGGGTCTTCCTCGGCGAGATGTTCCCGAACAAGATCCGCGCCGCCGCCCTCGGTGTGGCCGCCTCCGCGCAGTGGATCGCCAACTGGGCCATCACCGCGAGCTTCCCGTCGCTGGCCGACTGGAACCTCTCCGGCACCTACATCATCTACACGGTCTTCGCGGCCCTCTCCATCCCGTTCGTCCTGAAGTTCGTCAAGGAGACGAAGGGCAAGTCGCTGGAGGAGATGGGCTGACCTCCGCCCAGGAGGCCCCGTGAACTCGGGGAGAAGGGCCAAGTCCCCGCTGCCCTCTCCCCGTACCGTCCGCCGCCCCCGTTCCGGTCACTGCCCGGAACGGGGGCGGCGGTGTGCCGTACGGCCCCTTCGCCGCAGGTCAGCCGCATTGTCAGTGCCGTCCGGCATAGTGATCCACATGTTCGACGGACTCCACGACGTCGACTGGGCGTCGATGGACCACGCGTACGGCTCGGCAGTTCCCTGACCGTCGCCACCCACCCGCACGCACGGCCCACCGCCGTTGCCGCGCTGTGGGCCGGCGGCGGTGATCCGGCCGAGGCCGTGCCGCTGCGCGCCCTCCTCACGCGGCTCGATCCGCCAGCACCGGAAGCACCCGCTCCGCGAAGAGCCTGAGGCTGCGCCACCCCTCCGCCACCGGCATCCCGCCCGCCAGCGGATGGAGCACGAGACTGTCGGCACCCAGCGCCACGCACTGCTCCGGGGTGAGGATCCGGTACACGCCCTCCTCGCGGAGCTCGTCCACCGTCGTGGCCGCCGACCTCACCGCCGAGCGGATCTGCCCGGACTGCCAGGAGGCGTAGGTCCGGGCCTCGTGCAGGAAGTGCTCGCCGTACACGGTCCACGCCCGGTCCGGGTCCTCGGCGATATGCAGGAGCGGCGTCTCGGCGGCGGGCATCAGCGACCAGCCCTCGGTGCCGTACTCGGTGAGCTTCTCCTTGTAGTACGCCTCCAGCTCGGGCAGGTGCGCGCTCGGGAAGAACGGCAGCCCCAGCCGGGCGGCCCGGCGGGCGGCGGCCCTGGAGGAGCCGCCGACCAGCAGCAGCGGGTGCGGATCGGTGAACGGGCGCGGGGTGAGCCGTACCCGGTGGCCCCGGTAGGTGAACTCCTCGCCGGACCACGCCTTCAGCAGCGTCTGAAGCAGCTCGTCCTGGAGCCGGCCCCGGCGCTTCCAGTCGACGCCGAACAGGGCGTACTCCTCGGGCCGGTAGCCGATCCCCGCCACCGTCACCAGCCGCCCGCCGCTCAGCAGGTCCAGTACGGCGATCTCCTCGGCCAGCCGCAGCGGATCGTGCAGCGGGCCGATCACCGCCGACACGGTCACCGCGATGTTCCGGGTCGCCCCGAACACCGCGCCCGCGAAGGCGAACGGCGACGGCAGCCAGTTGTTCGCGGCGCCGTGATGCTCCTCGGTCTGCACGGTGCTGATCCCGCGCTCGTCCGCGTACGCGGCCATCTCCACGGCGGCCCGGTAACGGGCGGAGAGCGCGGCGGGCGCGGCACCCGGGGCGACGAGATTGAAGCGGACGACCGTGACGGGCATGGGAAAGTCCCCCTCCGGTGCGATGCGGTGGAGGGGGACGGTAGCTGACGTAGCGTCAGACGGCCAGAGTCGCAGACTCCCTGGCCTCCGCCGCCTGCTCGCGGGCCGGCGCCGGCTGCACCACCGCCGGCTTCGGCAGGATCACGTACAGCAGGCCCGAGATGACGATCGTGGCGACCCAGCCGAGGCCGTACTCGCCGATGACGTTGTTCTTCGCGAGCGGGCCGGTGAACCAGTCCGAGGTCGTGAACATCAGGCCCGACAGCAGGCCGATCGCCCAGGCGGCCACGGCCGCGGGGGAGAAGCCGCCCTTGTACCAGTAGGCGCTGGTGCGGGTCGTGTCGGCCATGGCCTCGCCGTCGTACTCCGTGCGGCGCAGCATGTCCGCGCCGAACACGCCCACCCAGGCGGAGAAGGCGACCGCGAGCAGGGACAGGAAGGCGATGAAGGAGCCCATGAAGCTCGTCGCCACCAGCATCAGCACCCCGCCGAAGACCAGCGAGATCACGGCGTTCACCGAGACCGCCCAGTGCCGCGGCACCTTGAAGCCGAGGGTCTGCGCGGTGAAGCCCGCCGAGTACATCGACATCGAGTTGATCAGCAGCATGCCGATCAGCGCGATGAACAGGTACGGCACCGCGATCCACGTCGGCAGGATCTCGCCGAGGAAGGACACCGGGTCGGTGGCCGAGGCCAGGTCCGGGGTCGAGACCGCCATCACCGCGCCCATCAGGACCATGGGCAGCACGACGATGCCGGCGCCGCCCACCGCCGTACCCACGATCGCCTTCGAGGACGCCGTGCGCGGCAGGTAGCGGGTGAAGTCCGGCGCCGTCGGGATCCAGCTGACACCGCCCGCCGCGATCATGCCGACACCGGTGATCACCGCGGCCGTGGAGCCGCCGCCGTGGTGCAGCACCTTCGACCAGTTCGTGTTCGCGATGAGGTAGACGAGCACCAGCACCGAGAAGACGCCGAAGAGGTACGTCGCGTACTTGTTGCACTTCTGCACGGCGTTGATGCCGAGCCCGGAGATCGCGAACGTCGCGACGACGAAGACCAGCAGCGTCACCATGTCGAGCACACTGTTCGCCTTCAGGCCGAACAGGATGTCCAGGATGGTGAGCATCGCGTACGCGCCGGTCACCGCGTTGATCGTCTCCCAGCCCCAGCGCGCGACCCAGATCAGCGAACCGGGCAGCAGATTGCCGCGCTGGCCGAAGACCGCACGCGACAGCGCCATGCCGGGCGCGCCGCCGCGCTTGCCCGCGATCCCGATCAGCCCGACGAGGCCGTACGACACGACCGGCGCCGCCACCGCGACGACCAGCGCCTGCCAGATGTTCAGGTGGTACGCCACGACGAGGCTCGCGCCCATCGTCAGCAGCAGCACGCTGATGTTCGCGCCGACCCAGGTCGGGAACAGCTCCCGGGTCTTCCCGGTGCGCTCGTGATCCGGGACCTGCTCGATGCCTCGGGTTTCGAGAGCGCCTTCGGTCTCGACGGTTTTGCTCATCAAAAAGGGCCTGCCGTGGGGGGAAGGGGACGGTCGGGACTCTACGCGCGTCGACGGAGTCGCCACCATCGTACTTTGATCCCACTCCTCGCCTTAAGTGGCGTTTGTCTCTCAGAGGAAGCCACAAACAGGCTCTCGCAGCGAGGGTGTGTCACGGCCCACCGCATGGGTCGTGACACACCCTGGGGACGCTTCTGCGTACCCTGTGGCCCCGCATACTGGAGCCGTTGTGACTCAGCCCCGAGGGGGCTTCCGGCCGACCTGAGATCGGCCGCGGGCCGGCCCGGCCCGGCGGGGCCCTCGGCCCCGCGTGTACAACGAAGGGGCCGGGCGGGAGGTCACGCCATACTTGAGTCGTTATGGAAACCGTCATCCTTGCTGTAGTCATCGCCGTGGTCGTGCTCGGCGCGCTCGGTGGGCTGATCGTGGGCAGCCGGCGCCGGAAGTCGCTGCCTCCGCCACCCCCGAAGACGCCCGACATCACCGCGCCCCCGGCCGAGCCGCACGTCGGCGACGAGGCCGAGACGCCGCGCGACGAACCGCGCCGGACGATCGAGGAGGTGGACCTCCCCGGCGGCCCCGCACCGGTCGCCGTGGCGGAGCCTCCCGTCGTCGAAGAGGTTCCGGAGATCGAGATCCCGGAGCCCACCGCCGGCCGGCTGGTCCGGCTGCGCACCCGCCTGTCCCGCTCCCAGAACGCCCTCGGCAAGGGCCTGCTCACGCTGCTCTCGCGCGAGCACCTGGACGAGGAGACCTGGGAGGAGATCGAGGACATCCTGCTCACCGCCGACGTCGGCGTGCAGCCCACCCAGGAACTGGTCGAGGGCCTGCGCGAGCGCGTCAGGGTGCTCGGTACCCGCACCCCCGAGGAGCTGCGCGGCCTGCTGCGCGAGGAGCTGCTCAAGCTGGTCGGCACCGACGTCGACCGCACGGTGAAGACCGAGCCCGAGGACCGCAAGCCCGGCATCGTGATGGTCGTCGGCGTCAACGGCACCGGCAAGACCACCACCACCGGCAAGCTCGCGCGCGTGCTCGTCGCCGACGGCCGTACGGTCGTGCTCGGTGCCGCCGACACCTTCCGCGCCGCCGCCGCCGACCAGCTCCAGACCTGGGGCGAGCGCGTCGGCGCCCACACCGTGCGCGGCCCCGAGGCCGGCGACCCGGCCTCCGTGGCCTTCGACGCGGTCAAGGAGGGCAAGGAGATCGGTGTCGACGTCGTCCTCATCGACACCGCCGGCCGCCTGCACACCAAGACCGGCCTCATGGACGAGCTGGGCAAGGTCAAGCGGGTCGTGGAGAAGCACGCGCCGCTGGACGAGGTGCTGCTCGTCCTGGACGCCACCACCGGCCAGAACGGTCTGGTGCAGGCCCGGGTCTTCGCCGAGGTCGTGGACATCACCGGCATCGTGCTCACCAAGCTCGACGGCACCGCCAAGGGCGGCATCGTCGTCGCGGTCCAGCGTGAGCTGGGCGTGCCGGTCAAGCTGGTCGGACTCGGCGAGGGCGCGGACGATCTCGCGCCGTTCGAGCCGGAGGCGTTCGTGGACGCGCTGATCGGTGACTGATCAGGTAGTGAATTCACTACCTGTGCGCGAGAAGCGCCCGGCCCCAAGGTGCAGTTGGGGACGGGCGCTTCGCCTTGTGCGGACCGGCGTCAGGGGTTACGCCTGCGCCCGCGACCGGTGCGCCACATAGGCCAGCGTGCCCAGCAGCAGCCGGGCCGCCGGAGGTGCCGTCGCCGAGTCCAGCGCCGGCGGGCGCAGCCAGCGCACCGGGCCCAGGCCGCCCCGGTCGGAGGGCGGGGCCGTGATGTACGCACCGGGGCCGAGGCCGCGCAGGTCCAGGGCGGAGGGGTCGTCCCAGCCCATGCGGTAGAGCAGCCGGGGCAGGTCGGCGGCGGCGCCCGGGGCGACGAGGAAGTGGGCTCGGCCGTCCGGAGTCGCGGCCACCGGGCCGAGCGGGAGGCCCATGCGTTCCAGCCGGACCAGCGCGCGCCGGCCGGCCGCTTCGGAGACCTCGATGACGTCGAAGGCCTGGCCCACCGGCAGCATCACCGCGGCCCCCGGGAACTCCGCCCAGGCCTTGCTCACCTCGTCCAGCGTGGCCCCGGCCGGCACCTGGGGCGCGAAGTCGAGCGGATGGGCCCCCGGCGCCGGGCAGTCGGCGTGCCCGCACGAGCAGGCGCCCGCCGCGGCCCGTGCGCCCGGCACCACGTCCCAGCCCCACAGCCCGGTGAACTCGGCGACGGCGGTGCACTCCGAGGAACGGCCGCGCCGCCGCGTGCTGGAGCGGATCTCGCGAATGCCGCCGATCGTGAAGCCCATGCCCCCTCCAACGGGTCCAGCGCGCCGGTGGTTACGACACGGAACGAGGCGAAAGCGGAACGTAATGCTAGGGCTCCGCCTTCCCGTGCCGGCCCCGGGCCACGCGCGAGGTCGAAGCGGCGCCTGGAAGCGCTTCGGGTGGCGCGCCGACGGTCACGCGCCCCCACGTGCCTCACTCCGCCCACTTTCGGTCGTCCTATGTCAAGTGAATCGCGGACCAGGGATCGTGAGTTCATTCGAAGGGGTGGCGAATGGTGGCGTTTCCTGGATCGCCATGGCTGGACCGGTGATCGTAGGATTACTGTGAGTGTGCGAGTCTTCGGGGCATATGCATCCATGGGTTGCCGGAGGCCAGTCGTCAACTCGTTCGATGGGTGACAACCGCCGGACGGGAGGCCGTATTTACCGGCATTCTGATAGGGCTGGCGCGTGGCGGTCTCCCTTCGGGGCGACCGAGGTTCGCGACGGCGACAAGAGGTCTCAGGGATGGGGGCGTTCCAGTGAGCGGCAACGGCGGTAGCGGGACGAACGCTGACAAGCGCCCCAACGAGCTGCTCGGCTCGTGGTTCGTACGCAGCGGCTGGTCCAAGGGCGAGCTGGCCCGCCAGGTGAACCGCCGCGCCCGCCAGCTGGGCGCCAACCACATCTCCACCGACACCTCGCGCGTACGGCGCTGGCTGGACGGCGAGAATCCCCGCGAACCGATCCCGCGCATCCTCTCGGAGCTGTTCTCCGAGCGCTTCGGCTGTGTGGTCTCCATCGAGGACCTCGGTCTGCGCGCCGCCCGCCAGTCACCCTCCGCGTCCGGCGTCGACCTGCCCTGGACCGGACCGCAGACGGTCGCCCTGCTCAGCGAGTTCTCGCGCAGCGACCTGATGCTCGCCCGGCGCGGCTTCCTCGGCACCTCCCTCGCACTGTCCGCCGGCCCCTCCCTCATCGAGCCCATGCAGCGCTGGCTCGTGCCGAGCCCCGCCTCCCCGGTGGCGGCCGAGCCCGCGCCCCTCCTCGACCCGCGCCGCCCCGGCCGGCTGTCCCGGCCCGAGCTGGAGCTGCTGGAGTCCACCACCCGGATGTTCCGCCAGTGGGACGCCCAGTGCGGCGGCGGCCTGCGCCGCAAGGCGGTCGTCGGCCAGCTGCACGAGGTCACGGACCTGCTCCAGGAGCCCCAGCCCGAGGCCACCACCCGCGTTCTGTTCAAGGTCGCGGCCGAACTGGCCGAGCTGGCGGGCTGGATGTCGTACGACGTCGGTCTGCAGCCCACCGCGCAGAAGTACTTCGTCCTCGCCCTGCACGCGGCCAAGGAGGCCGGTGACAAGCCGCTCGGCTCGTACATCCTCTCCAGCATGAGCCGCCAGATGATCCACCTCGGCCGGCCCGACGACGCCCTGGAGCTCATCCACCTCGCCCAGTACGGCAGCCGGGACTGCGCGAGCCCGCGCACCCAGTCCATGCTGTATGCGATGGAGGCCCGCGCGTACGCCAACATGGGCCAGCCCGGCAAGACCAAGCGTGCCGTCCGTATGGCCGAGGACACCTTCACCGAGGCCGACGAGTGGGACGAGCCGGACCCCGACTGGATCCGCTTCTTCTCCGAGGCCGAGCTGTACGGCGAGAACTCCCACTCCTTCCGCGACCTCGCCTACGTCGCCGGGCGCAGCCCCGCCTACGCCTCCCTCGCCGAGCCGCTCATGCAGCGGGCCGTGGAGATGTTCGCCAAGGATCCGGAGCACCAGCGGTCGTATGCGCTCAACCTGATCGGCAAGGCCACCGTGCATCTGCTCCAGCGCGAGCCCGAGCAGGGCACGGAATACGCCACCCGGGCGATGGAGATCGCCAAGAAGGTCCGCTCCGAGCGCGTGAACACTCGTATCCGAAAGACGGTCGACACGGCCGCGCGGGACTACGGCGACCTCGCCGTCGTCGTCGACCTCACCGACCAGCTCGCCGTGGACCTCCCGGAGACCGCCGAGGCCGTCTGACGACCCCGGTATCCCAAGCCCCGGCCGTGGCCGGGCCTCCCGAACTGCCCGACTCGGCTCCCCCATGCCAGGTCATCGAGAGGCCCGCCGCGGCCGGCCTGTCTCCCCCCGAGGAGTCCTCCTCGGCAGGTTGCGTCACGATAACGATCGACGAGCCGGAGATCCGGCAGTTCATGCATGCGTAACACGCCAGGCGCCTTCGTCACCCCGGCGAAACAACGAGGGGCTTCCACCGAAACCGCGCTGCGTCAGTCTCTGGCGCATACCGGCCCACCCCTCACACGACCGGACCGCTCACAGGCACCGCCCGCACGGGGCCGTACCAACCGACGAGGAGACGCCGATGGCCCCAGCCATCACGCTTGCCGCGGAGGCACCCAAGCTGTCCTCCGCGAACACAGGCTTCATGCTCATAGCTTCCGCCCTGGTGCTGATCATGACCCCGGGACTCGCCTTCTTCTACGGAGGCATGGTCCGGGTCAAGAGCACCCTCAACATGCTGATGATGAGCTTCATCAGCATGGGCATCGTCACCATCCTCTGGACGCTCTACGGCTTCTCCCTCGCCTTCGGCACGCACAACGGCCTCATCGGCTGGAATTCGAACTGGTTCGGACTCAGCCACATCGGCCTGACCGAACTCTGGCCCGGCTACACCATCCCGATCTTCGTCTTCATGGTCTTCCAGATGATGTTCGCCATCATCACCCCGGCCCTGATCAGCGGCGCGCTCGCCGACCGCGTGAAGTTCTCGGCCTGGTGCCTGTTCATCGCCCTGTGGCTCACGATCGTCTACGTCCCGGTCGCCCACTGGGTCTGGGGTGCCGACGGCTGGGCCTTCAAGCTCGGCGTGATCGACTTCGCGGGCGGTACGGCGGTCCACATCAACGCGGGTGCGGGGGCGCTCGGCGTCATCCTCGTCATCGGCAAGCGCGTCGGCTTCAAGAAGGACCCGATGCGCCCGCACAGCCTCCCGCTGGTCATGCTCGGCGCAGGGCTCCTGTGGTTCGGCTGGTTCGGCTTCAACGCGGGCTCCTGGCTCGGCAACGACGACGGCGTCGGCGCGCTGATGTTCGTCAACACGCAGGTCGCGACGGGTGCCGCCATGCTGGCCTGGCTCGCCTACGAGAAGATCAAGCACGGCGCGTTCACCACGCTGGGCGCCGCCTCCGGCGCGGTCGCCGGTCTGGTCGCGATCACCCCGTCCGGCGGCGCGGTCTCCCCGCTCGGCGCGATCGCCGTCGGCGCCATCGCCGGTGTCGCCTGCGCCGCGGCCGTCGGCCTGAAGTTCAAGTTCGGCTACGACGACTCCCTCGACGTCGTCGGCGTCCACATGGTCGGCGGCATCCTCGGCTCCCTGCTGATCGGCTTCTTCGCCACCGGCAAGGGCCAGTCCACCGCCACGGGCGTCTTCTACGGCGACCACTCCTGGACCCAGCTGTGGAAGCAGTGCGCCGGTGTCGGCGCGGTCCTCGGCTACTCGCTGGTCGTCTCCGCGGTCCTCGCCTTCCTGCTCGACAAGACGATCGGCATGCGGGTCACCGAGGACGAGGAGATCTCCGGCATCGACCAGGCCGAGCACGCCGAGAGCGCCTACGACTTCAGCGGCACCGGCGGTGGTGTCATCGGCTCCGCCGCCCACGCCCCGGCCCTGGCCGCCACGCAGATCAAGAAGGTGGACGCATGAAGCTCATCACCGCCGTCGTCAAGCCCCACCGGCTGGACGAGATCAAGGAGGCGCTTCAGGCCTTCGGCGTCCACGGGCTGACGGTCACCGAGGCCAGCGGTTACGGTCGGCAGCGGGGCCACACCGAGGTCTACCGCGGTGCCGAGTACACCGTCGACCTGGTCCCCAAGATCCGCATCGAGGTGCTGGCCGAGGACGACGACGCCGAGCAGCTGATCGAGGTCATCGTGAAGGCGGCCCGCACCGGCAAGATCGGTGACGGCAAGGTCTGGTCCCTGCCGGTCGACACGGCCGTCCGGGTCCGCACCGGCGAGCGCGGCCCCGACGCGCTCTGACACGACAGCAGCACAAGACGGGAGCCACTGGGTGACGGGTACGGACATGCGCACGGAAGCAGAGGACTCGGGACCCAGCGGCTACGCGGCGGCCCGGCTGCGCCTCCTCACCGAGGGGGCGCGGTCCGGGCCGCCGCGCCGTGCCGCCCTCGCGGAACTGACCGACGACTGGCTCGCCGGGCTGTTCACGGCGGCGGCCGAGGGGCTCACCGGGCTGACGGGTGTCTCGCTGATCGCCGTCGGCGGCTACGGCCGCGGCGAGCTGTCCCCGCGCAGCGACCTCGACCTGCTCCTGCTGCACGACGGCGGTGACACCAAGGCGGTGGCCGCCCTCGCCGACCGGCTCTGGTACCCCGTCTGGGACCTCGGCCTCGCCCTCGACCACTCCGTGCGCACCCCGGCCGAGGCCCGCAGGACCGCCGGGGAGGACCTGAAGGTCCAGCTCGGCCTCCTGGACGCCCGCCACCTCGTCGGCGACCTCGGCCTCACCGCCGGCCTGCGCACCGCCGTCCTCGCCGACTGGCGCAACCAGGCCCCCAAACGCCTCCCCGAACTCCAGGAACTGTGCGCCGAGCGCGCCGACCGGCAGGGCGAACTGCAGTACCTGCTGGAACCCGACCTCAAGGAGGCGCGCGGCGGTCTGCGCGACGCCACCGCCCTGCGCGCCGTAGCCGCCTCCTGGCTCGCCGACGCACCGCGCGAGGGCCTCGCCGACGCCCGGCGTCGGCTGCTGGACGTCCGCGACGCCCTGCACCTGACCACGGGCCGGGCCACCGATCGCCTCTCCCTCCAGGAGCAGGACCAGGTTGCGGCGGAGCTGGGCCTGCTGGACGCCGACACCCTGCTGCGGCAGGTGTACGAGGCCGCGCGCGTGATCTCGTACGCCAGTGACGTCACCTGGCGCGAGGTGGGGCGCGTGCTGCGTTCGCGCGCCGTACGGCCGCGGCTGCGCGCCATGCTGGGCGGCGGCAACAAGCCGGTCGCCGAGCGCTCCCCGCTGGCCGAGGGCGTGGTGGAGCAGGACGGCGAGGTGGTGCTCGCCCGTGCCGCGCGCCCCGAACGCGACCCCGTGCTGCCGCTGCGCGCCGCGGCCGCCGCCGCGCAGGCGGGCCTCCCGCTCTCCCTGCACGCCGTACGGCGCCTGTCGGCCACCGCGCGCCCCCTGCCCACGCCCTGGCCCGCCGAGGCCCGCGAGCAGCTCGTGACCCTGCTCGGCTCCGGCCGCCCGACCGTCGACGTCTGGGAGGCGCTGGAGGCGGAGGGCCTGATCACCCGCCTGCTGCCGGACTGGGAGCGGGTCCGCTGCCGCCCGCAGCGCAACGCCGTCCACATTTGGACAGTCGACCGGCACCTGATCGAGACGGCTGTCCGCGCCTCCGAACTGACCCGCCACGTCAGCCGCCCCGACCTGCTCCTCGTCGCAGCCGTGCTGCACGACATCGGCAAGGGCTGGCCCGGCGACCACTCGGTCGCGGGCGAGATCATCGCCAAGGACGTGGCCGCGCGGATCGGCTTCGACCGCGCGGACGTGGCCGTCCTGTCGGCACTGGTCCGCCACCACCTCCTCCTCATCGAGACGGCCACCCGCCGCGACCTGGACGACCCGGCCACGGTCCGCTCGGTCGCCGAGGCGGTCGGCAGCCAGAGCACCCTGGAGCTGCTGCACGCGCTGACCGAGGCCGATGCCCTCGCCACCGGACCGGCAGCCTGGTCCTCCTGGCGCGGCTCCCTCGTCGCCGACCTGGTCCGGCGGGTGTCGGCCGTCCTGGCCGGGGACACCCCGGACGAGCCCGAGCCGGCCGCGCCCACGGCCGAGCAGGAGCGCCTCGCGATCGAGGCGTTCCGCACGGGCGGCCCGGTCCTCGCGCTGCGCGCCCAGACGGAACCGGCCACCGAGGAGGAGTCCAGCCAGGAACCGCTCGGCGTTGAGCTGCTCATCGCCGTACCCGACCAGCCCGCCGTGCTCCCCGCGGTCGCCGGTGTCCTCGCCGTGCACCGCCTCACGGTCCGCACGGCGGAACTGCGCACCGTGACCCTGCCCGACGACGTCGACGACGGCTCGGTCCTGCTGCTCAACTGGCGGGTCGCCGCCGAGTACGGCTCCCTGCCCCAGGCCGCCCGGCTGCGCGCCGACCTGGTCCGCGCCCTCGACGGCTCCCTGGACATCGCCGGCCGCCTCGCCGAACGGGACGCGGCCTACCCGAGGCGCCGCGGCTGGGTGGCCCCGCCGCCCCGCGTCACGGTGGCCCCGGCCGCCTCCCACCACGCCACGGTGATCGAGGTACGGGCCCAGGACGCGCCGGGGCTGCTGCACCGGATCGGGATGGCGCTGGAGAAGGCGGGGGTGCGGGTGCGGAGCATGCATGTGAGCACGCTGGGTTCCAACGCGGTGGATGCGTTCTATGTCACCACCGGCGCGGGGGCTCAGCTGCCGGCGGAGGACGCGTCGTCGCTGGCGAGGGTGCTGGAGGAGACGCTGCGAGGATGAGCCGGGGACGAGCCGGGGGACGACCCTTCCCCGGTGCATCCGGCGCCGGGATACCCTGGAGGGCGATTCCCACCAAGACCGTCACCGACCCCGAGGACCGCGAGCGCCGTGTTCGACACTCTCTCCGATCGCCTGTCAGCGACTTTCAAGAACCTGCGCGGCAAGGGACGGCTCTCCGAGGCGGACATCGACGCCACCGCGCGCGAGATCCGCATCGCTCTCCTCGAAGCCGACGTGGCCCTGCCGGTCGTCCGGACGTTCATCAAGAACGTCAAGGAGCGTGCGCTCGGCGCCGAGGTCTCCAGGGCGCTGAACCCCGCCCAGCAGGTCCTGAAGATCGTCAACGACGAGCTCGTGACCATCCTCGGCGGCGAGACCCGGCGCCTGCGCTTCGCCAAGCAGCCGCCCACCGTGATCATGCTCGCCGGTCTCCAGGGTGCCGGTAAGACCACCCTCGCGGGCAAGCTCGGCCGCTGGCTCAAGGAGCAGGGCCACTCCCCGCTGCTGGTCGCCGCCGACCTCCAGCGCCCCAACGCCGTCAACCAGCTGAGCGTCGTCGCCGAGCGCGCCGGTGTCGCCGTCTACGCGCCGGAGCCGGGCAACGGCGTCGGTGACCCGGTGAAGGTCGCCAAGGACTCCATCGAGTTCGCGAAGTCCAAGGTCCACGACATCGTGATCGTGGACACCGCCGGCCGCCTGGGCATCGACCAGGAGATGATGCAGCAGGCCGCGGACATCCGTGACGCGGTCGGCCCGGACGAGATCCTGTTCGTCGTCGACGCGATGATCGGTCAGGACGCCGTCAACACCGCCGAGGCCTTCCGCGACGGCGTCGGCTTCGACGGTGTGGTCCTGTCCAAGCTCGACGGTGACGCCCGCGGTGGTGCGGCGCTGTCCATCCGGCAGATCACCGGCAAGCCGATCATGTTCGCGTCGAACGGCGAGAAGCTGGACGACTTCGACGCCTTCCACCCGGACCGGATGGCCTCCCGCATCCTCGACATGGGTGACCTGCTCACCCTGATCGAGCAGGCGGAGAAGACCTTCAGCCAGGAAGAGGCCGCCAAGATGGCCTCGAAGCTGGCGTCCAAGAAGGGCCAGGACTTCACCCTGGACGACTTCCTGGCCCAGATGGAGCAGGTCAGGAAGATGGGCTCCATCTCCAAGCTGCTCGGCATGCTGCCGGGCATGGGCCAGATCAAGGACCAGATCCAGAACATCGACGAGCGGGACGTCGACCGCACCGCCGCGATCATCAAGTCGATGACCCCGGGCGAGCGCCAGGACCCGACGATCATCAACGGCTCACGCCGCGCCCGGATCGCCAAGGGTTCCGGTGTCGAGGTCAGCGCGGTGAAGAACCTGGTCGAGCGGTTCTTCGAGGCCCGCAAGATGATGTCCCGCATGGCGCAGGGCGGCGGCATGCCGGGTATGCCGGGGATCCCGGGCATGGGCGGCGGCCCGGGCCGGGCCAAGAAGCAGCCGAAGAAGGCCAAGGGCAAGCAGCGCTCCGGCAACCCGATGAAGCGCAAGCAGCAGGAGCTGGAGGCGGCCCAGCGCCGCGAGGCGGCCGGACAGGCCGGAGGCGCCTTCGGGCTGCCGCAGCAGGGCGGCCAGGAGTTCGAGCTGCCCGACGAGTTCAAGAAGTTCATGGGCTGAGTTCGCCCCTGAGTCCACCGCTGGGCATGCCAGGGGTTGGTCATTGTCGTACGGTCCCGATATGACCAACCCCGCGCCGCCGCGCAAGTCACCCGACCAGCCCTGGCGTACCGAAGGTGCCCCGGAGGAGCCGCCGAAGCCGCCGCCCGGCGGGCCGCGGATGCGGGGCGGCTGGTGGCGGCTGATCCTCACCGCGCTGATCGTGTACCTGATCGCGAACCTGGTGCTGTCGTACTTCGGCGAGGAGAACGAGCCGACGATCTCGTACACCGAGTTCAGCAAGCAGGTGAACGACGGCAATGTCGCCAAGATCTACGCCAAGGGCGACTCGATCCAGGGGCAGCTCAAGAAGGAGCAGAAGAACCCCGGCGGCGGCACGTACACCAAGTTCAACACCGAGCGGCCGTCCTTCGCGAACGACAACCTCTGGTCGAACCTGACCAAGCACAACGTCACGGTCACCGCCCAGCCCGTCGTCCAGCACCGCAGCTTTCTCGCCAATCTGCTGATCTCCCTGGCGCCGATGCTGATCATCGTCGCCCTGTGGATCATCGTCGCGCGGCGGATGAGCGCGGGCCTCGGCGGCGCGGGCGGCATGCTGGGCCGCAAGGCGCCACCGAAACCGGTCGAGCTGGTGCCGGGGGAGAAGCGAACGACCTTCGCGGACGTGGCCGGTATCGACGAGGTCGAGGGCGAGCTGAACGACGTCGTCGACTTCCTGAAGAACCCCGACGCCTATCGCCGCATGGGCGCCAAGATGCCCCGCGGCGTGCTGCTCGCGGGCCCGCCCGGCACCGGGAAGACGCTGCTCGCGCGCGCGGTCGCCGGCGAGGCGGGCGTGCCGTTCTTCTCCGCGTCCGCGTCGGAGTTCATCGAGATGATCGTGGGCGTGGGCGCCTCGCGGGTGCGGGAGCTGTTCGCGGAGGCCCGCAAGGTCGCCCCGTCGATCATCTTCATCGACGAGATCGACACCATCGGCCGGGCCCGCGGCGGCGGCGCGTCCATGGGCGGGCACGACGAGCGCGAGCAGACCCTGAACCAGATCCTCACCGAGATGGACGGCTTCTCCGGCTCGGAGGGCGTCATCGTCATCGCGGCCACCAACCGCGCCGACATCCTCGACCCGGCCCTGACCCGCCCCGGCCGCTTCGACCGGATCGTCCAGGTCGCGCCCCCGGACCGCGGCGGCCGCAAGGCCATCCTGGAGATCCACACCCGCGACATCCCGCTCGCCGAGAACGTCGACCTCGCCCAGGTGGCCCGTACGACCCCGGGCATGACCGGCGCCGAGCTGGCCAACCTCGCCAACGAGGCCGCCCTGCTCGCGGTCAAGCGCAAGCAGCAGGCGGTGACCCAGTCCGACCTCTCCGAGGCGCTGGAGAAGATCCAGCTCGGTGCGGAGCGGGCGCTGGTGATGCCCGAGGAGGAGCGCCGGCGCACGGCGTACCACGAGAGCGGGCACGCGCTGCTGGGCATGCTCCAGCCTGGCGCCGACCCGGTCCGCAAGATCACGATCGTGCCGCGCGGCCGGGCCCTGGGCGTCACGCTCTCCACGCCGGACGCGGACAAGTACGCGTACACCGAGGAGTATCTGCGCGGCCGGATCATCGGCGCGCTCGGCGGCATGGCGGCCGAGCACGTCGTCTACGACGTGATCACCACCGGTTCCGAGAGCGACCTGGAACAGGTCACCAACATCGCGCGCGGGATGGTGTCGCGCTGGGGCATGAGCCGGGAGGTCGGCCGCCTTTCCGCGCTCCCGAACGACGCCCAGCAGGCCTACGGGCTCGCCGCCGCCCCGCAGACCCTGGACGTCATCGACACGGAGATGCGCCGGATCGTCGACGAGTGCTACGACGAGGCCTGCCGCAAACTCCGGGACCACCGCGGCCAGTTGGACGCCCTCGCGCAGGCCCTGCTGGAGAACGAGACGCTGGAGGAGGCGGACGCGTACCGGATCGCCGGGATCACCCGCCTGACGAAGGACGTCGATTCCTAGGGATTTCTCAGGGCACGGCGTTTTCTCAGGGCACGCGCGCGACGAGGTAGCGGAAGACGTTCGGCATCCACACCGTCCCGTCCGGGCGCCGGTACGGATGCAGGGCCTCGGTCAGTTCCTTGTCGACCTGCTTGGCGTCCGTCGCCGCGATCGCCGCGTCGAACAGCCCCGTCGACAGCAGACCGCGTACGGCGCTGTCGAGGTCGGCGTACCCGAAGGGGCAGGCGACCCGCCCCGAGCCGTCCGGCTTGAGCCCGGCGCGCTGTGCGACCTCCTCCAGGTCGTCCCGCTGGGCGGGCCGCCAACTGCCCGTGCTCCGCAGCGGATCGGCGAGCTTCGCCGCCACCCGCAGCACCGAGGAGGTGGCACACCGCTCCGGCGGCCCCCAGCCGGTCAGCACCACGGCGGCCCCCCGTGCGGCCCGCGGCAGAGCCTGCGCCAGCAGCTCCCCGAGCCCCTCGGCGTCCCCCGCGAGACACCCGACGGGTTCGAAGACGGTCACGAGGTTGTACGCGCCGACGGCCTCGACGGGCGACCCGGCGATGAGCTCCGCGCCGGCACGCGCACGCGTACGGCCGATTTCGGGGGGTCCGCCATGACCTCGGGGCTCGCCGGGCAGGCCCCTGACCCCGCCGTGCGCGGCATGCGGCAGCAGGCGTTCGCGGGCGAGGGCGAGGCGTTCGGGGGAGGAGGCGTCGACGCCGGTGACCGTGGCCCCTCTCGCGGCCGCCATCAGCAGGGCCAGCCCCGAGCCGCAGCGCAGGCCCAGGAGCCGGGTGGCGGGGCCCACTTCGAGCCGCTCGTGGACGGCTTCGTAGAGCGGCACCAGCATCCGCTCCTGGATCTCGGACCAGTCACGCGCGCGTGCGCACAGGTCCACGCGGGGTGCGGAGTCCGCGTGAGCAGTGTGCTGCCGCACGAGCGTAGGTGTCATAGGTAAGCGCCCCAATCCGCCGACAGTTCGCCGCCGCGCCCGGTCGCCTGGCCCCCGTGCCGTGCGCGCGCACTTCCCACGTATGCCAGGTAACTCCCGGCTCGCGGTGGCGTCCAGAGGTCGTAGAGCCCTGCTTGAGGTCGGAGCGCCTCTGTGGCGAGATTTCACACCCCGGCAATCTGGAGGACCCTACGGTGTCCGTTCCCGGGGACCGGCCGGTGCCAGGAGGTCGGGCGGCGCGCGGTAACGTCACGACCGTCACGGACGCTGACCAAGGTGTGGCTGTGCGCCGAGCGCGGCCGAAACGTCTCTTGCGCAGCCGTCGTCCGGGGCACTACTCGCCAAACCAAGGGGCGGCTCGAAAGGGCCTCGGTTGAGGGTGGTGGTGGGCGACGGGTGGGCGTAGGGCGGACTACGCACCAGCTTGGTATGAGCTGTGCGGCTTCTCCGCAGATCAGCGCACCCGCCCTCGTCAGGACGCATCAGCGGCAACTGACGGGTACGTGCAAATTATTTGGGATGACCCGGAATAGGAACACATTCGAGCTCCCGCTCGTTGTCATTACGTGAGCACGACACAGACACCACCTGTTCTCGCCGCGGAGCTGGCGCAGGCGTGGGCCGACATTCAGCGGTACCACCCCGAGCTGCCGGATCTCGCCGCGCCAGAATCCCTGATCGGAGAGTCGTCGTCCGCGTGCGGGCACGAGCTCTCCTTCGAGCGACTGCTCCATGAGGCAGTCCACGGCATCGCCGCCGCCCGTGGGATCCGCGACACCTCCCGCGCCGGCCGGTACCACAACCGCCGCTTCCTGGCGATCGCCGAGGAGCTGGGCCTGGACCACCCCGAGGAGCCGCACCCGAGCAGCGGCTTCTCCCTGGTCACGCTCAACCCCGAGGCGAAGCGGCGCTACCGCCCGACCATCGAGCGGCTCCAGCGCGCGCTGAAGGCCCACACGGCGGCCACCACGTCCGACACCCCCCGCAGCTTCCGCGGCCCGGCCGCCCGGCACGGCTCCTCCGGCGGAGGCGTCCGCGTCAAGGCGGTCTGCGACTGCGGGCGCAACGTCCGGGTGGTCCCCTCGGTCCTGGCCCAGGCCCCGATCGTCTGCGGCGGCTGCGGCAAGCCGTTCAGAATCCCGGAGGTCGCCGGAGCGGCGTGACGCGGGCCGCGCGTACCGGCATCTCGTGGGTGCCGGTGACGGCCTTCGGCAGCAACTCGACAACACCGGGCCGCGCACCCGACGTACGGTCACCTCCACGCCGGGTGCGCCCCACGCATGCCCGGCTCACGCCCCTCGGCCAGAGGCGACCCGCAGGGTGTGGCACAATGGCTAGCTGTACTCGACAGCCGCACAGGACCCCTCTCTCCTCCGGCTGACGCGTCCATCGGGCACTCGGGTACCGCAACCCCACGCGGCAGCTCGCCGTGCCCAACCACGTCAAATCCAGGAGAACCCACTCCCGTGGCAGTCAAGATCAAGCTGAAGCGTCTGGGCAAGATCCGTTCGCCTCACTACCGCATCGTCGTCGCCGACTCCCGCACCCGCCGTGACGGCCGTGCGATCGAGGAGATCGGCAAGTACCACCCGACCTACAACCCGTCGGTCATCGAGGTGGACGCCGACCGCGTGGCGTACTGGCTGGGTGTCGGCGCGCAGCCGACCGAGCCCGTTCTCGCCATCCTGAAGAAGACCGGCGACTGGCAGAAGTTCAAGGGCGAGCCGGCTCCCGCGCCGCTGCTCGTCGCCGAGCCGAAGGCCGCGCGTCCGTCGTTCGAGGCTCTCGGCGGTGACGACGAGGGCAAGGGTGAGGCGATCACCCAGAAGAAGAAGGCTGAGAAGAAGGACGAGGCCGCGGCTGAGTCCGAGTCGACCGAGGCCTGAGCAGCATGCTCGAAGAGGCGCTTGAGCACCTCGTGAAGGGCATCGTCGACAACCCTGACGATGTGCAGGTCGCCTCGCGCAACCTGCGCCGCGGGCGCGTGCTGGAGGTCCGGGTCCACCCCGACGACCTCGGCAAGGTGATCGGCCGCAACGGCCGTACCGCGCGCGCTCTGCGCACCGTCGTGGGCGCCATCGGCGGTCGTGGTGTCCGCGTCGACCTCGTCGACGTGGACCACGTCCGCTGACGCTTCAACGCAACCGGCTCGGGCCGGGGAGGGCCACTGGGCCGTCCCCGGCCCGCAGTCGTATGACAGGAGATCAAGCACAGTGCAGCTGGTAGTCGCACGGGTCGGCCGCGCCCACGGCATCAAGGGCGAGGTCACCGTGGAGGTACGTACCGACGAGCCGGAGCTGCGGCTCGCCCCGGGCGCCGTCCTGGCCACCGATCCGGCCTCCACCGGACCGCTCACC
Source organism: Streptomyces camelliae (assembly GCF_027625935.1). Taxonomy (NCBI): domain Bacteria; kingdom Bacillati; phylum Actinomycetota; class Actinomycetes; order Kitasatosporales; family Streptomycetaceae; genus Streptomyces; species Streptomyces camelliae. Next base: position 2,791,461 of record NZ_CP115300.1, on the reverse strand, counting down.
ATCGCCGCCGGCCGCGTCCACAGCGGCCGCCTCCTCCTGCGTTTCGAGGGCGTCACCGACCGCAACGCGGCCGAGGCCTTGCGCAACACCCTGCTGATCGCCGAGGTCGACCCGGAGGAGCTCCCCGAGGGCGAGGACGAGTACTACGACCACCAGCTCATCGACCTCGACGTGGTCACCGAGGACGGGCAGGAGGTCGGCCGGATCACCGAGATCTCGCACCTGCCCTCGCAGGACCTGTTCATCGTGGAGCGCCCCGACGGCAGCGAGGTGATGATCCCCTTCGTGGAGGAGATCGTCACCGAGATCGACCTGGAGCAGCAGAAGGCCGTCATCGCGCCCCCGCCGGGCCTGATCGACGACCGCGCGGTGATCGACTCGACCCGGGAAGAGTCCTGATGCGCCTCGACGTCGTCACGATCTTCCCCGAGTACCTGGAGCCCCTGAACGTCTCCCTCGTCGGCAAGGCGCGCGCGCGTGGACAGCTGAACGTCCATGTGCACGACCTGCGCGCGTGGACGTACGACCGGCACAACACGGTCGACGACACCCCGTACGGCGGCGGCCCCGGCATGGTCATGAAAACCGACCCCTGGGGCGACGCCCTGGACACGGTCCTCGCCGACGGCTACGAGACCGGCGCGCAGGCCCCCGCGATCATCGTGCCCACGCCCAGCGGCCGCCCCTTCACCCAGGAGCTGGCCGTCGAGCTCTCCGAGCGCCCCTGGCTGATCTTCACGCCGGCCCGCTACGAGGGCATCGACCGGCGCGTCATGGACGAGTATGCGACGCGTGTGCCCGTCTACGAGGTCTCCATCGGCGACTACGTCCTCGCCGGCGGCGAGGCGGCCGTACTCGTCATCACGGAGGCCGTGGCGCGGCTGCTGCCCGGCGTCCTCGGCAACGCCGAGTCCCACCGCGACGACTCCTTCGCGCCCGGCGCCATGGCCAACCTCCTGGAAGGCCCCGTCTACACCAAGCCGCCCGTCTGGCGCGGCCGGGACATCCCCGAGGTGCTGCTCAGCGGCCACCACGGCAAGATCGCCCGCTGGCGCCGCGACGAGGCCCTGAAGCGTACGACCGTCAACCGGCCCGACCTGATCGAGCGCTGCGATCCCAAGGCCTTCGACAAGAAGGACCGCGAGATGCTCTCGATCCTGGGCTGGGAGCCGGACCCCGACGGCGAGCCGTTCGGCCGATTTTGGCGGCGGGCCGGGGGCGTGGAAGAATAGACCGCTGTTGTGCACCCGTCCGGCGTGCGCCCCTGCCACAGGGGGACACGACGCCCGTCCCGACCCGCACGGCAGACCTCTTGTACACCTAGTTTCCGTTGATGACCTGTGGCATCAGCGAAGAAAGCAGACGAAATGTCTCACCTGCTCGACTCTGTCGACGCCGCGTCGCTGCGCAGCGACGTCCCGGCCTTCCGCCCGGGTGACACCGTCAACGTCCACGTCCGCGTCATCGAGGGCAACCGCTCCCGTGTGCAGCAGTTCAAGGGCGTTGTGATCCGTCGCCAGGGCTCCGGTGTCCGCGAGACCTTCACGGTCCGCAAGGTCTCGTTCTCCGTCGGCGTCGAGCGCACCTTCCCGGTGCACACCCCGATCGTCGAGAAGATCGAGCTCGTCACCCGTGGTGACGTGCGCCGCGCCAAGCTGTACTACCTCCGTGACCTGCGCGGCAAGGCCGCGAAGATCAAGGAGAAGCGCGACAGCTGAGCGCACCGCGGAGGCCATAGCGAGGCGGGATAGCATCTCGCCCCGATGGACACCGAAGCACAGCCGACGCAACGCGACCGCTCCTCCCATCCGGATTCCCCGGGGCCGGAGGGACGGTCGCGTTTCGCGTTGGTGTCGCGGATCGCCGAGTGGTTGCCGGGCGGCCGGATCACCCTCACCCTCTTCGCCTGTCTGGCCTTTTTGCTGGTTCTCAACGCTTTCGTGGTGCAACCGTTCCAGATTCCGAGCGGATCCATGGAGCAGGGCTTGAGGATCGGCGACCGCGTTCTCGTAAATAAGTTGGCGTACCGTTTCGGTGCCCAGCCGCGCCGCGGCGACGTGATCGTGTTCGACGGCACCGGGTACTTCGGGGACGCCGACTATGTCAAACGCGTCGTCGGGGTAGGGGGAGACCATGTGGTCTGCTGTGACAAGTCCGGGAGGATCGAGGTGAACGGCCGAGCGGTCGACGAGTCGGCCTTCCTCTATCCCGGGGACAGCGCCTCCAGCGTGCCCTTCGACGTCGCGGTGCCCTCGGGGCGCCTGTTCGTCCTCGGCGACCACCGCAGCGACTCCAGCGACTCCCGCGACCACCTCGGCTCGCCCGGCGGCGGCATGATCCCGGTCGGCGACGTCATCGGCCGGGCCGACTGGATCGTCTGGCCGTACGCCCACTGGACGCACCTGACGCGGCCCTCCGCCTACGCGCGCGTGCCGGCGCCTTCCGCGGAGGGCGCGCATGGGTAACCGCGGCAAACCGCGCGGGGTGCCCGCGGGCCCCGCCGACAACCTGCTGCCCACCGGGGCGCGCCGCACCTCGGCACCCGGCGGCGGCCGCACGCGCGCGGAGCGGCGCAAGCTCCAGCGCAAGGTCAAGCGCAAGCGACGGCGTTCAGCCGTTCGTGAGATCCCTCTTCTGGTGGGAGTCGCCGTCCTCATCGCGCTCGTCCTGAAGACGTTCCTCGTCCAGGCCTTCGTGATCCCGTCCGGCTCCATGGAGCAGACGATTCGGATCGGCGACCGCGTGCTGGTCGACAAGTTCACCCCGTGGTTCGGCTCGGAGCCCGCGCGCGGGGACGTCGTCGTCTTCCACGACCCGGGCGGCTGGCTGGCGGACGAGCAGACCACCAAGAAGAGCGATCCCGTCGTCGTCAAGCAGGTCAAGGAAGGCCTCACCTTCATCGGCCTGCTGCCCTCCGACAATGAGAAAGACCTGATCAAGCGGGTCATCGGAGTCGGTGGCGACCACGTCAAGTGCTGTGACGCGCAGGGGCGGATCACCGTCAACGGCACCCCGCTCACCGAGGGCAACTACATCTATCCGGGTGACGCCCCGTCCGCCATGCGCTTCGACATCACCGTCCCCAAGGGCCGGCTGTGGGTGATGGGCGACCACCGGGGCAACTCCGCGGACTCCCGCTTCCACATGAACACGCCCTACGGCGGCACGGTCTCCCTGAACTCCGTCGTCGGCCGGGCCGTCGCCATCGGCTGGCCCTTCGGCCACTGGACTCGCCTGCAGGAACCTAAAACCTTCGCAAGCGTCGCCCACTCCGTGTCGGGTGCGACCGCCGCTCCCCGGCTGTCGCATAGGGTTGCCCCCGAGAATCCGAACGGAATCACCCAGCTCCCGACCCCTGCGGAACTCCCGCTCGTTATGGGAGTGGTGGGCCTGCGCCGTATCACGGGCAGGCGGCGGCACAGAGTGAGGAGTTGGCGTGGGGGATGTGGCGGTTGGCGCACGGTCGGGACACGACGGCGAGGAGCACCGCGGGCACCCCGTGGAAGCGAACGCACCCGGCCCGGACGGCGCCATGACCTCCGGGAATGACGCGGCGGGCGACGACCGCACGCCGGACGACGGACAGCACCCGCGAGCCGACGACGCGGGTGCGGGCGAGGGCGCGGGTGAAGGCGCCCGCCCGCCGAGGAAACCACGCTCCTTCTGGAAGGAGCTGCCGATCCTCATCGGCATCGCGCTGGTCCTGGCGTTGCTGATCAAGACGTTCCTGGTGCAGGCGTTCTCGATCCCGTCCGACTCGATGCAGAACACCCTCCAGCAGGGCGACCGTGTCCTGGTCGACAAGCTCACCCCGTGGTTCGGCTCCAAGCCCGAGCGCGGCGAGGTGGTCGTCTTCCACGACCCGGACAACTGGCTGGCGGGCGAGCCGGCGCCGAATCCGAACCCGGTGCAGAAGGTCCTCAGCTGGATCGGCCTGATGCCGTCGGCGGAGGAGAAGGACCTCATCAAGCGGGTGATCGGCGTCGGCGGCGACACGGTCGAGTGCAAGAACTCGGGCCCGCTGCTGGTCAACGGCCACGCGCTGAACGAGCCGTACGTCTACCCCGGCAACACTCCGTGCAGCGTGGACGACCAGGGCGGCCAGTTCAAGGTCAAGGTCCCCGAGGGCTTCATCTGGGTGATGGGCGACCACCGCCAGAACTCCCGGGACTCGCGGTACAACCAGACCGACAGGCACCACGGCATGGTCCCGGTCAGCGACGTCGTGGGCCGCGCGATCGTCAAGGCCTGGCCGATCAACCGCTGGGGCACTCTGCCGATCCCGGACACCTTCGACCAGCCCGGCATCTCCCAGCAGTCCTCGGCGTCCGCCGCCCTGACGGTGGCCCCGGAGGGTGTGGCCGTCGCGGCGGTGCTGCCGGTGGTGGTGTGGCGGCGACGCCGAGCGGTGAAGCAGGGCGGCGAAGGCGAGCGCGGCTGAGTGACGGTTCCGTGGACCCGGTGAGTACCGGCCGAACCAGTCGCCCGGGTGGGTGGGCAAGTCCAGGTACCGCCCGGTAGGGTCCGGGTCCATGAGTGGTCAGAGCAGGCAAGGGATAGGGCACCGGCTGTCCGGAGTGGCCGTGGCACTCGGGCTGGTGCTGTTCCTCGGCGGATTCGCCTGGGCAGCGGTGAGCTACCGGCCGTACACCGTGCCCACCAGCTCCATGACCCCCACCATCGACGCCGGTGACCGGGTGCTCGCGGAGAAGGTCGACGGCAGTCAGGTCAAGCGCGGCGACGTCGTCGTCTTCGAGGACAAGAGCTGGGTCAGCAACGCCAAGGTGGTCAAGCGGGTCGTCGCGGTCGGCGGTGACACCGTCTCCTGCTGCACGAACGGCAAGCTGACGGTCAACGGCAAGCAGATCGATGAGCCGTATCTGCCCAAGGGCAGCCTGGCCGAGATCCAGAACTTCCCGACGGTGACCGTCCCCGAGGGCCGCCTGTTCCTGCTCGGCGACGAGCGCCAGGGCTCCCTGGACTCCACGGCCCACCTCGCCGACGCGGCCCGGGGCACCGTCTCCCGCGACGCCGTCTCCGCGCGCGTGGACGCCGTCGTATGGCCCTGGAAGGGCATGCTCGGGCGCCCCACCGGCTTCGAGGCCCTCGGCGCCCTCTCCCAGCCCGGCCCGCTGCCCACCATCGAGCTGCTGATCGTCGCCGGCACCGTCCTGGTCCTGGGCGGCGGGGCGTACGGGCCGATCGCCAAGCGCATGGGCGGCTCCCGCGCCCGTGCCGCCCGCCCGGAGGCGGCCGGTGCCCGCTGAGCCCACGCGGACCGGCGAGGACTCCTACGGCACGGACGCGTACGGCGAGGACTCCTGTGGTGAGGACTCCTACGAGGGCGGTCTGCGCAAGGTGGCCCGGGTGGTGCTCCTCGACCCCCAGGACCGCATCCTGCTCCTGCACGGCCATGAACCGGGGAACCCCGCCGACGACTGGTGGTTCACCCCCGGCGGCGGTCTGGAGGGCACCGAGACCCGTGAGGAGGCGGCGCTCAGGGAACTCGCCGAGGAGACGGGCATCACCGAAGTGGAACTCGGCCCGGTGCTGTGGCGGCGCAGGTGTTCCTTCCCCTTCGCGGGCCGCCGCTGGGACCAGGACGAGTGGTACTACCTGGCCCGTACGACGCAGACGGCGACCGCGCCGGCCGCGCTGACGGAGCTGGAGCGGCGCAGTGTCGCCGGAGCACGCTGGTGGACGTGTCAGGAACTGACCCGGGCACATGAGACGGTGTATCCGACCAGACTCGCCGAGCTGCTCCAGCGGCTGCTCGACGAAGGTCCCCCGGCCGGTCCCGAAACCCTCGACACGGAAATCGTCTGAGGGCACCCGGGACTGGCGCACAATGGTGGGATCGCACGGCTGAAGGGGAACATGCCATGAGCGCCGAGGACCTCGAAAAGTACGAGACCGAGATGGAGCTGAAGCTCTACCGGGAGTACCGAGATGTCGTCGGTCTGTTCAAATACGTGATCGAGACCGAGCGGCGCTTCTACCTCACCAACGACTACGAGATGCAGGTGCACTCGGTCCAGGGTGAGGTGTTCTTCGAGGTGTCCATGGCCGATGCCTGGGTCTGGGACATGTACCGCCCGGCGCGCTTCGTCAAGCAAGTTCGCGTGTTGACGTTCAAGGACGTGAACATCGAGGAGCTGAACAAGAGCGACCTGGAGCTCCCGGGCGGCTGATGACCTGCGGGGTCGCGGGAGACGTCCCCGATCGGGTGACGAAGTTTTCCACAACCGCCGAGTAGCTCACCAAGATCAACATCTCTCGGCCGGATGCGTGACCGTTGGCGCCGGAGGTGGTGCCGACATGAACGCACGAGAAGCACTCGGCAAGTACGGCGAGGACCTGGCCGCCCGGCGGCTCGCCGAGGCCGGAATGACCATCCTGGAGCGGAACTGGCGCTGCGGGCGCTCCGGCGAGATCGACATCGTGGCGCGCGACGGGGACGCCCTCGTCGTCTGCGAGGTGAAGACCCGCCGCGGCGGCGACTACGAACACCCGATGGCCGCGGTGGGCCCGGAGAAGGCGGCCCGCCTGCGCGAGCTGGCCGAACACTGGATCCAGGCCCACGGCGGAGCCCCACCGGGCGGCGTCCGCATCGACCTGATCGGCGTCCTGCTGCCCCACCGCGGCGCCCCGTCCGTGGAGCACGCGCGAGGGGTGGCCTGAATGGGATTCGCCCGTACCTGCTCGGTCGCCCTGGTCGGCGTCGAGGGAGTGGTCGTCGAGGTCCAGGCCGACCTCGAACCCGGCGTAGCGGCCTTCACCCTGGTGGGCCTGCCGGACAAGAGCCTGACGGAGAGCCGTGACCGCGTCCGGGCGGCAGTGGTGAACTCGGGCGGCGAGTGGCCGCAGAAGAAGCTCACCGTCGGCCTCAGCCCGGCGTCGGTGCCCAAAGCCGGCTCCGGTTTCGACCTGGCGGTCGCCTGTGCGGTGCTCGGTGCCGCCGAACGCATCGATCCCCGCGTCCTCGCCGACATCGTCATGATCGGAGAGCTGGGCCTGGACGGCCGGGTGCGGCCCGTGCGGGGCATTCTGCCCGCGGTGCTGGCGGCGGCCGACGCCGGCTATGAGCAAGTGGTGGTGCCCGAGTGCGCCGCCGCCGAGGCCTCGCTGGTCCCCGGCGTGTCCGTGCTCGGCGTCCGCAGCCTGCGGCAGCTCGTCGCCGTTCTCACCGAGGAGCCCGTCCCCGAGGAGGAACCGGACCAGCAGGGACGCCCCGATCCGCTGCTGGCCGGTCTGCGCATGCCCGGCACGGGCGCGGCCACCGGCATGCACAGCGTCGGCGGGGCGCAGCACGACCACGATCACGACCTGGCGGACGTCGTCGGCCAGACCTCGGCCCGTACGGCCGTGGAGGTGGCCGCCGCCGGCGGGCACCACCTCTTCCTCGAAGGGCCGCCCGGCGCGGGCAAGACCATGCTGGCCGAACGGCTGCCCGCGGTCCTGCCCCGGCTCACCCGGGAGGAATCGCTGGAGGTCACGGCCGTGCACTCGGTGGCCGGGCTGCTGCCACCGGGCAAGCCGCTCATCGACGTCGCCCCCTACTGCGCCCCGCACCACTCGGCCACCATGCAGTCGCTCGTCGGCGGCGGTCACGGCACCGCGCGTCCCGGCGCGGTCTCCCTCGCTCATCGGGGCGTGCTCTTTCTGGACGAGGCGCCCGAGTTCCACAGCCAGGTCCTCGACGCCCTGCGTCAGCCCCTGGAGTCAGGGCATGTCGTGATCGCGCGCAGCGCCGGCGTCGTCCGGTTCCCGGCACGCTTCCTGATGGTGCTGGCGGCCAACCCCTGTCCCTGCGGACGCTTCGCGCAACGCGACTCGCTGTGCGAGTGCCCGCCGTCGGTGATCCGCCGCTACCAGTCACGGCTCTCCGGCCCGCTGCTGGACCGGGTGGACCTGCGTGTCGAGGTCGATCCGGTGACCCGGACCCAGCTCACCGAACCCGGGGCCCGGGGCGAGTCCACGGCGACCGTCGCCGACCGGGTACGGCGAGCCCGCGAGCGGGCGGCGGCCCGGCTCGCCGGGACCCCCTGGCACACCAACAGCGAAGTGCCCGGCCGGGAGCTCCGCAGCCGCTATCACGCCGCGCCCGGCGCGATGGACGAGGCCGAGCACAGCCTTGAGCGGGGCGTGCTCACCGCCCGCGGGATCGACCGGGTCCTGCGCGTGGCCTGGACCGTCGCCGACCTCGTCGGGCACGACCGGCCGGACGCGACCGACGTCGCCCTGGCCCTGCACCTGCGCACCGGAGTCCCCCGCGGAGTACCGATGGCCATCGGGGCGCTCACATGACCGCGGCGGACGGGCCCGACCCCGACCTGCTCGGACGCGTCTTTCTCACCCGGGTCATCGAGCCCGGGGACGAGGTCGGAGGGAGGTGGGTGCGGGAGTTCGGGGTGGGGGAGGTGGTGCGGCGGTTGCGGAACGGCGGGGAGGCGCTGCCGGGGGTGAGTGAGGTGCGGTGGGCCGGGTTGGTCGCGCGGGCGCGGCGGGCCGAGCCGGAGCGGGATCTCGACGTGGCCCGGAGAGCGGGAGCACGGTTTGTCGGCCCCCAGGACGTCGAGTGGCCCCGCCAGCTCGATGACCTCGGGGACGCCCGGCCGCTCGGACTGTGGGTGCGGGGGCGGGCCGGCCTGCGGATGTGGGCGCTGCGATCCGTCGCCGTCGTGGGAGCGCGGGCCTGTACCGAGTACGGGACCCATGTGGCCGCCACCCTCGCCGGCGGGCTCGCCGAGCGGGGGTGGGTGGTGGTGTCGGGTGGCGCGTACGGCATCGACGGCGCCGCGCACCGGGGTGCCCTCGCGGCCCGCGGAGCCACCGTCGCCGTCCTGGCCTGCGGCGTCGACCGGCCCTACCCCCGCGGCCACGCTGCCCTGATCGACCGGATCGCGGACCAGGGACTGGTCGTCGGAGAGCTGCCGCCCGGGGACCATCCGACGCCGAGCCGGTTCATCCTGCGCAACCGCGTCATCGCCGCGCTCACCCGAGGCACCGTCGTCGTGGAGGCCGCCCACCGCAGCGGCTCCCTGTCCACCGCCCGCGCCGCACAACGCCTCGGCCGGTTCACCATGGGCGTGCCCGGCCCCGTCACCAGCGCCCTCTCCGCCGGCGTGCATGAACTGCTGCGCGGCGAGGCCACCCTGGTCACCGACACCGCGGAGATCATCGAACTCGTCGGTGACATGGGAGAGCTGGCACCGGTACGGCGCGGGCCCGTGCTCCCGCGCGACCTGCTGGAGCCCGCCGCCCGGGCCGTGCTCGCCGCCCTGCCCGGCGATCGCGCGGCCACCGCCGCCGACATCGCGCTCGGCGCGCGGACCACCAGGGACGAGGCGATCGCGAGACTGTACGAACTCCGAGCACTTGGTTACGTCGAACGACATGGCGACGGCTGGAAGTTGACACGCCAGGCGGTGATGTCCGTCCGCACCGGTCGCGCCCCCTGCTGACCCAGGGTGTTCGGCCGTCCGGGGGAATCCCCGACACCCTTGGCATTTCCCGGAGTTGGCGCCCCCGGCCGGTCACGCGGAGCGAGTCGCGCACCGCGTCCGCACGACCGGCCGGAGGACCCCGCGCACGGGTGGAGCCTCGCTGTTCGCACACCGCGACACCTCAGTCACGCTACGCTCACGAAGCGGCCGACACAGATCGCGTCAACTCGACATCAGACCGACAGCTCACCCATGCAGCCCATTCGCCCACCCATCCACCCCAGTTCCCCTCCCTCCCTTCACGGCACTTCACAGCTCTCCACGGCAGAACGGCACAAGGCGACGAATGCCCCAGCACACCTCCGGGTCCGACCGGGCGGCGATCCCCCCAGCCGCCCGCGACGGTGGCAGCGTGCGGCCGCCCGCTCCCTCGACGCTCGACGAGCTGTGGCGGTCGTACAAGGCGACGGGGGACGACCGGCTGCGGGAGCAGCTGATCCTGCACTATTCGCCGCTCGTGAAATACGTCGCGGGCCGGGTGAGCGTCGGGCTGCCGCCCAACGTGGAGCAGGCCGACTTCGTCTCCTCCGGGGTCTTCGGGCTGATCGACGCGATCGAGAAGTTCGACATCGACCGGGAGATCAAGTTCGAGACGTACGCGATCACCCGGATCCGGGGCGCGATGATCGACGAGCTGCGGGCGCTGGACTGGATTCCGCGGTCGGTGCGGCAGAAGGCGCGGAACGTGGAGCGGGCCTACGCCACGCTGGAGGCGCGGCTGCGGCGCACCCCGAATGAGTGCGAGGTCGCCGCCGAGCTCGGCATGGAGGTCGACGAACTCCACGCCGTGTTCAGCCAGTTGTCGCTGGCCAACGTCGTCGCCCTGGAGGAGCTGCTGCACGTCGGCGGCGAAGGCGGGGACCGGCTCAGCCTCATGGACACGCTGGAGGACACCGCCGCGGACAATCCGGTGGAGGTGGCCGAGGACCGGGAGCTGCGGCGATTCCTCGCCCGGGCCATCAACACGCTGCCCGAGCGGGAGAAGACCGTGGTCACGCTGTACTACTACGAGGGGCTCACGCTCGCCGAGATCGGCAATGTGCTCGGGGTCACCGAGAGCCGGGTCAGTCAGATCCACACCAAGTCCGTGCTCCAGCTGCGGGCCAAGCTGGCGAGCTTCGGGCAGTGAGGCCGCCGGTGACCTCGCGCGGGCGAGTGGCTCTCCCGTTCGGCGCGGGGCGTCCGTACAGTGGTCGACGTGCCAAGGATTCGAGCGGCCTCCGTGGCCGAGCACCGGTCGATGCAGCGAGCCGCCCTGCTGGACGCGGCTCGGTCCCTGCTGTCCGAGGGCGGGACGGAGGCGCTGACCTTCCCGGCTCTCGCCGAGCGCACGGGGCTCGCGCGGTCGTCCGTGTACGAGTACTTCCGGTCCCGGGCCGCCGTGGTCGAGGAGCTGTGCGAGGTCGACTTCCCGCTGTGGGCGGCGGAGGTGGCCGCGGCCATGGAGCTCGCCGATTCGGCCGAGGGCAAGGTCGAGGCGTATGTACGCCGGCAACTGGCGCTGGTCGGGGACCGGCGGCACCGGGCGGTCGTGGCCATCTCGGCCAGTGAGCTGGACGCCGGGGCGCGGGAGAAGATCCGGGCGGCGCACGGCGGACTCGTCGCGATGATCGGCGAGGCGCTCGCGGAGCTGGGGCACGAGCAGCCCCGGCTGGCGGCGATGCTGCTGCAGGGGGTCGTGGACGCGGCGGTGCGGAGGATCGAGCTGGGCGCGGCGGAGGATCCCGCGGCCATCACCGACGCGGCCGTGGCGATGGTGCTGCGGGGCGTGCGAGGCTGAGCCCGGCTGCGCCGGGCTGGGTACCGGTGCTTGCAAGACGCCCTGTGCTGCGGCTGGGCGGGTGTCGGGTCGCTCGCCGGCGATTGCCGGTGCTTGCCGGGTGCCTCCCCCAAGCTCTACGAGCAGGGGAGTACCCCAGCACCCACCCGTGCCGCCCCCAGCGGCACGACCACCCGTAGCCGGGCATGCACCACCGCTGGCAGCTGTACAAGCACCACCGCCCACAGCCGGGCATGCACCACCGCCCACCCGCGCCACCCCAGCGGCACGACTGCCCGCAGCCGGGCATGCACCACCGCCCACAGCTACGCCGGCGCTCCTGCCCGCAGCTACGCCGGCAGCGGCACCCCCAGTACCGGCAGCAGTCTCGACGGCCCCCTGTGCAGCAGCCACGGTGGCAACAACAGCAGCGGGTCCAGGTAGATCTCGCCCCTCAGCAAGCCCCAGTGCACGCACGTGACCGGGCAGTGTGAACCCGTCGGCTCCACCGCTCCCACCACATCCCCCGCCCCGACCTCGTCACCCTTGCGCACCGACGGACTCACCGGCTCGTACGTCGTCCGCAGGTCCGTGCCCGCCAGTTCCACGGACACCACACCCCGTCCCGCCACCCGCCCCGCGAAGGACACCCGGCCCGGGGCCACCGCCCGTACCGGGGAGCCGGCCGGGGCGGACAGGTCCGCGCCGCGGTGGCCCGGGCCGTACGGTGTCGGCGGGGGTTCCCAGCCGCGCAGGACCGGCGGTCGTACACCCACCGGCCACGCGCGGGCGATCTGCGGCACCCGGACGGGGGACGGAGCGGGGGCCGGGGGAGCGGGAGCCGCCCAGGCCCACGGGGGCAGTGGGGCCGCCGCCAGAGCGGCTAGGAGCAAGATGGCCCAGACCTGGGCATATCGCGTAGGTCGTCGCATGCGACAACCGTCGCCCATCCCCGCCGATCATGGCCGGAGTCTGTGGACTACTCCCCGGTTGTGGACAGCGGCGTCACCCGGTGCCCCGGCGGTCCCGTACACTTCTTCTGGCGATCCGGGTCACCGGGTCGACTTCGCACGCCCCGACACCGGGCCGCCAAGCGGTCGGTGTCAGCGCCTCTCGGTCCTCTGTGGCACGGCGCATCGCGGGCGTCAGGCGTGGAAGCCGTCCGGCTTTCGCGGCACAACCGAGAAACTCAAGGAGATACGGCCATGGCCGTCGTCACGATGCGGGAGCTGCTGGAGAGCGGCGTCCACTTCGGTCACCAGACCCGTCGCTGGAACCCGAAGATGAAGCGCTTCATCTTCACCGAGCGCAACGGCATCTACATCATCGACCTGCTCCAGTCGCTGTCGTACATCGACCGCGCCTACGAGTTCGTCAAGGAGACCGTCGCCCACGGCGGCACGGTCATGTTCGTCGGCACGAAGAAGCAGGCGCAGGAGGCCATCGCCGAGCAGGCGACCCGCGTCGGCATGCCCTACGTCAACCAGCGCTGGCTGGGCGGCATGCTCACCAACTTCTCGACCGTCTACAAGCGTCTGCAGCGCCTGAAGGAGCTGGAGCAGATCGACTTCGAGGACGTCGCGTCCTCCGGTCTGACCAAGAAGGAGCTCCTGGTCCTCTCGCGTGAGAAGGCCAAGCTGGAGAAGACCCTCGGTGGTATCCGCGAGATGCAGAAGGTGCCGAGCGCCGTCTGGATCGTGGACACCAAGAAGGAGCACATCGCCGTTGGTGAGGCCCGGAAGCTGAACATTCCGGTCGTCGCGATCCTCGACACCAACTGCGACCCCGACGAGGTCGACTACAAGATCCCGGGCAACGACGACGCGATCCGCTCCGTCACCCTGCTCACCCGTGTGATCGCCGACGCCGTCGCCGAGGGCCTCATCGCCCGTTCCGGCGTGGCCGCCGGTGAGAAGGGCGAGAAGGCCGCGGGCGAGCCGCTCGCCGAGTGGGAGCGCGACCTGCTTGAGGGTGAGAAGAAGGCCGACGAGGCCGAGAAGCCGGCTGAGGCCGCCGCTGAGGCTCCGGCTGCCGAGGCCCCGGCTGCCGAGGCTCCGGCCGCCGAGGGCGAGCAGGCCTGACGCACGCGTTGACGGCGGGGGCGCTGACATGAAGTCCGCCCCCGCTGTTCACCCGTAGGTCGGTACGACGTATGCCAACCCCGACTACATGGGGAACGCAAACCGTGCTGACCTGAAGATTCTCCAGACTTCGAGAAAGACTCACAGACTCATGGCGAACTACACCGCCGCCGACGTCAAGAAGCTCCGTGAGCTCACCGGCGCCGGCATGATGGACTGCAAGAAGGCGCTGGACGAGGCCGAGGGCAACGTCGAGAAGGCCGTCGAGGCGCTGCGCATCAAGGGCCAGAAGGGCGTCGCCAAGCGCGAGGGCCGCTCCGCCGAGAACGGCGCCGTGGTCTCCATCATCGCCGACGACAACTCCACCGGCGTCCTCGTCGAGCTGAAGTGCGAGACGGACTTCGTCGCCAAGGGCGAGAAGTTCCAGGCCGTGGCCCAGACCATCGCCGAGCACGTCGCCAAGACGAACCCGGCCGACATCGAGGCCCTGCTCGGCTCCGAGATCGAGGCCGGCAAGACCGTCCAGGCGTTCGTGGACGAGGCCAACGCCACCCTCGGTGAGAAGATCGTCCTGGACCGCTTCGCGCAGTTCTCCGACGGCTACGTCACCGCCTACATGCACAAGACCATGCCCGACCTGCCCCCGCAGATCGGTGTCCTGGTCGAGTTCGACAAGCCGAACGCCGAGGTCGCCAAGGGCGTCGCCCAGCACATCGCCGCCTTCGCGCCGAAGTACCTCTCCCAGGAGGAGGTGCCGGCCGAGGTCGTCGAGTCCGAGCGTCGCATCGCCGAGGAGACCACCCGCGCCGAGGGCAAGCCCGAGGCCGCGATCGCCAAGATCGTCGAGGGTCGCCTCAACGGCTTCTTCAAGGACGCCACGCTGCTCGGCCAGCCGTACGCGCTGGACAACAAGAAGTCGGTCCAGAAGGTTCTGGACGAGGCCGGTGTCACCCTGAAGCGCTTCGCGCGCATCAAGGTCGGCATCTGAGTCCGTACCGCGATCGACGCACGGCCCGTGGGCAGAACCCGGGACCAATCCCGGGGGAAATCCCGATAGGGTCGTAAGCAGTCGTCCGCGTACACCGCCACACCCCGGCGTGAGGCGGACGGCAGCAGATCTGACGAGGAGGCCATTGCCGCGCATGGGAGCGAAAAGCGACCCCACCGGCAATGGCCTTCTTCGTATGTGCAACACGTGAAAGAGGCGGGATCTCCCATGACCACCAAGGCCCAGAAGAGCGACGACGGCAAAGTGCGCGGCCGGTTTCTGCTGAAGCTGTCCGGAGAGGCCTTCTCCGGCGGCGGCGGCCTGGGCGTGGACCCGGACGTGGTGCACAAGATCGCCCGCGAGATCGCGGCCGTCGTCCGGGACGGCGCCGAGATCGCGGTCGTCATCGGCGGCGGCAACTTCTTCCGCGGCGCCGAGCTCCAGCAGCGCGGCATGGACCGGGCCCGCTCCGACTACATGGGCATGCTCGGCACCGTGATGAACTGCCTCGCCCTCCAGGACTTCCTGGAGAAGGAGGGCATCGACAGCCGGGTGCAGACCGCCATCACCATGGGCCAGGTCGCCGAGCCGTACATCCCGCTGCGCGCCGTGCGCCACCTGGAGAAGGGCCGCGTGGTCATCTTCGGCGCCGGTATGGGCATGCCGTACTTCTCCACCGACACCACCGCCGCCCAGCGCGCCCTGGAGATCGACGCCGAGGCGCTGCTCATGGGCAAGAACGGCGTGGACGGGGTCTACGACTCCGACCCCAAGAAGAACCCCGACGCCGTCAAGTTCGACTCGCTCGGCTACGGCGAGGTCATCACCCGCGACCTGAAGGTCGCCGATGCCACCGCGATCACGCTGTGCCGTGACAACAAGCTGCCGATCCTCGTCTTCGAGCTGCTCGCGGAGGGCAATATCGCGCGGGCGGTCAAGGGTGAGAAGATCGGCACGCTGGTGGGTGACCAGGGAAGCCGGGACTGAGCTCAGGACCACCCGGTTCCCGGCCGGGGGATGGACAATGTCCTGCCGGTCCGGAACCGTGCAGGAAGCAGACGCGACGCAGCCGGCCGCCGCCCGACTCCGGGAACCGCAGCCGGGCCTTACTCAAGACACGCAGGAGCAAGTGGTGATCGAAGAGACCCTCCTCGAAGCCGAGGAGAAGATGGAGAAGGCCGTCGTGGTCGCCAAGGAGGACTTCGCCGCGATCCGCACCGGCCGTGCGCACCCGGCGATGTTCAACAAGATCGTGGCCGACTACTACGGAGCCCTGACGCCGATCAACCAGCTGGCCTCGTTCTCCGTGCCGGAGCCGCGCATGGCGGTTGTGACGCCGTTCGACAAGACCGCGCTGCGCAACATCGAGCAGGCGATCCGCGACTCCGACCTGGGCGTCAACCCCAGCAACGACGGCAACATCATCCGTGTGGTCTTCCCGGAGCTGACCGAGGAGCGCCGCCGCGAGTTCATCAAGGTCGCCAAGCACAAGGCGGAGGACTCCCGGGTCTCCATCCGCTCCGTGCGCCGCAAGGCCAAGGACGCCATCGACAAGGCCGTCAAGGACGGCGAGGTCGGCGAGGACGAGGGCCGCCGCGCGGAGAAGGAGCTGGACGACCTCACGTCGAAGTACGTCGCGCAGGTGGACGAGCTGCTGAAGCACAAGGAAGCGGAGCTGCTCGAAGTCTGATGAGCGACTCTTCCTGGGGGGCGCCGCCATCGGCGGGTCAGGCCGGCTACTGGGGGCCCACCGAGGGCGGGCCTGCCCAGGGAGCCGCCCCGGCGGGTCCCGCGTACGATGCGCCTGAGGCGCAGCACACTCGCCCCATGCCCATCGTGCCCGACGTATCCGCGTATGGCGGAGACCAGGACGACGACCGGGGGGCCGCTCGGCCGAGTGGCCCCTTGTTCCGCAACGAGGCCGCCGGCGAGGCATGGCCCGAGCCCGCACCGGCCGGGTCCCTGCCTGCCGAGAACCAGAATCCGGAGCCCATGCCCGACGCCCCCCAGCCGGCGCCAGCGCCGCAGAAGAAGAGCGCGGGCCGTGACCTGAGCGCGGCCATAGGGGTCGGGGTCGGGCTCGGTGTGGTGATCGTCGCGTCCCTGTTCGTCCGCAAGGCCGTGTTCGTCGGCGTGATCGCGGCCGCCGTGGTCGTGGGCCTGTGGGAGCTGACGAGCAGGCTGCGGGAGCGCAAGGGCATCAACGCGCCGCTCGTGCCGCTCGCGGTGGGCGGTGCGGCGATGGTGGTCGCCGGGTATGTGCGCGGCGCCGAGGGGGCGTGGGTCGCCATGGCGCTGACCGCTCTCGCGGCACTGGTCTGGCGGATGACGGAGCCACCGGAGGGCTACCTCAAGGACGTCACGGCGGGCGTCTTCGCGGCGTTCTACGTGCCGTTCCTGGCCACGTTCGTCGCGATGATGCTGACGGCGAAGGACGGCCCCTGGCGCGTCCTGACCTTCCTGCTCCTGACCGTCGTCAGCGACACCGGCGCCTACGCGGTCGGCTGGCGCTTCGGCAGGCACAAGCTGGCCCCGCGCATCAGTCCCGGCAAGACCCGCGAGGGCCTGCTGGGCGCGGTCGCCTTCGCGATGGTCGCGGGCGCGCTGTGCATGCAGTTCCTGATCGACGACGGCACCTGGTGGCAGGGACTGCTCCTCGGCCTCGCGGTCGCGGCCAGCGCCACCCTGGGCGACCTCGGCGAGTCCATGATCAAGCGCGACCTGGGCATCAAGGACATGGGCACGCTGCTGCCGGGTCATGGCGGCATCATGGACCGGCTGGACTCGCTGCTGCCCACCGCTCCGGTGGTGTGGCTGCTGCTGGTGGTCTTCGTCGGCTCCGCGTGAGGCGTGAATCGTACGGCTGGCTTCGGGGCCGTGTTGTCCTTTTGGCGGTGGGGGAAGGCCATGGCGCCGCGCCGCGGTAGCGGCGAATCGATACAGCATGGGCCGGCTGGATTCATTGCTGCCGACGGCTCCGGTGGTGTGGCTGCTGCTGGTGGTCGTCGTCGGCGCTGCGTGAGCCGTGAGCAGAGGGCCGTACGACGAGGCATACGACGGTGCCCCGTCCTGGGCGCAGGACGGGGCACCGGTGTGTCCGGGGGTCAGGCGCCCGGTGTGACGCGGATGGCCGCGAGGTCGAACTGGAGGCGGACCGTCTCGCTCACCATGGCGCCGCCCTGGGCGATCCGGGCGTCGTAGGTCAGACCCCAGTCGGAGCGGTTGATCGTGGTGGTGCCGTCGAAGCCGACCCGCTCGTCACCGAACGCGTCGGTGACGTGGCCGATGTACGTGAGGTCCAGGTCGACCGGGCGGGTGGTGTCCTTGATCGTGAGGTCGCCGGTCATCCGGTAGACGTCCTTGCCCACGAGCCGCACGGCGGTGCTCGTGAACGTCATCCGCGGATAGGTCGCGGAGTCCAGGAACGGGCGGCCGACGAGGTGCGCGTCCCGCTGCTCGACCCCCGTGTCGACGCTGGCGGTGTACACCACGATGTCGGCCCGGGACCGGGACGGGTCACGGCCGTCGAAGTACAGGCGGCTCTCGTACTGCGGAAAGGCACCGCGCACCGTCGTCACCATCGCGTGCCGCACCGAGAACCCGATCCTGCTGTGCGCGGGATCGATCAGCCACTCGCCGGTCAGGTGCGCCAGCTCGGGATCGGGCAGTACGGCGGTGGCGGTGGCACCGGCCACCGCAGCGGTGGTCGCCACGGGCGCGCCGGGGGACTGCGCGTGCCGGTGGGGGGAGTTGCGGCCGAAGAACTTCATGGCCTGTTGTTACGACATGGCAAAAGGCGGGACAAGGGCCGACCAGGAAACCCGACCGTTTCCCGACAGAACTTCACAGGCCGCCACCCCGCACACCCCCCGGGGAGCGAGCGCAGCGGGCCACCCTGTTCGATCTGCGACACTGGTACAGCCATGCCTAAGCCCGGAGAACTCACTTTCGTCGCCCCGCGCGGAGCCAAGAAGCCGCCGCGGCATCTCGCCGACCTCACGCCCGCCGAGCGCAAGGAAGCGGTGGCCGGGATCGGTGAGAAGCCGTTCCGTGCCAAGCAGCTCTCGCAGCACTACTTCGCGCGGTACGCGCACGACCCGGACCAGTGGACGGACATCCCGGCCGGCTCGCGGGAGAAGCTGCGCGAAGCGCTGTTCCCGGAGCTGATGACGGTCGTCCGGCATCTGTCGACCGACCAGGGCACCACCCGCAAGACGCTGTGGCGGCTGTTCGACGGCACGCTGGTCGAGTCCGTGCTGATGCGGTATCCGGACCGGGTCACCATGTGCATCAGCTCGCAGGCCGGATGTGGGATGAACTGCCCCTTCTGTGCCACCGGGCAGGCCGGGCTCGACCGGAATCTGTCCACGGCCGAGATCGTCCACCAGATCGTGGACGGGATGCGGGCGCTGCGGGACGGCGAGGTGCCCGGCGGGCCTGCTCGGCTCTCCAACATCGTCTTCATGGGGATGGGTGAGCCGCTCGCCAACTACAACCGGGTCGTGGGTGCGATCCGGGCGCTCACCGATCCCGCCCCCGACGGGCTCGGGCTCTCCCAGCGTGGGATCACCGTCTCGACCGTCGGGCTCGTGCCGGCCATCCACCGGTTCGCCGACGAGGGCTTCAAGTGCCGGCTCGCGATCTCCCTGCACGCCCCCGACGACGAACTGCGCGACACCCTCGTCCCCGTGAACACGCGGTGGAAGGTGCGCGAGGTGCTGGACGCCGGGTTCGAGTACGTCGAGAAGAGCGGGCGCAGGCTGTCCATCGAGTACGCGCTCATCCGCGACATCAACGACCAGGCGTGGCGGGGGGACCGGCTCGGCCGGCTGCTCAGGGGCAAGCCCGTGCACGTCAATCTCATTCCGCTGAACCCGACCCCGGGCAGCAAGTGGACCGCCTCGCGGCCCGAGGACGAGAAGGCGTTCGTCGAGGCCATCGCCGCGCACGGGGTGCCCGTCACCGTCCGGGACACCCGTGGGCAGGAGATCGACGGAGCCTGTGGTCAGCTCGCGGCCACCGAGCGGTAATCTGGCCACCGTCACTCATATCTTCATATTCCGACAGGGGAGCGCCACAGCGCTGAGAGTGCGGCGGACAGGGCCGCAGACCCTCTGAACCTCGCCCAGGTCATTCTGGGTAGGAAGTTCGGTCATCACTCAAGCTGTTGCGCCCTGCCCAGATCTCTGGGCGGGGCCGCGTTCTTCCTGGCCAACCCCCAGGAGGACATCCAGTGCACAACAAGACCCTCGTGGCCGTCGCGGTCGGCCTCGGCCTGATCAGTCTGTCCGCGTGCGGTTCCGGCAACGGCACCTCGTCGTCCGCCGATTCCAAGACCGTCACCCTCGTCAGCCACGACTCGTGGGCCGTCTCCAAGAACGTGCTCGCCGACTTCGAGAAGAGTTCCGGGTACAAGGTCAAGGTCCTCAAGGACGGCGACGCCGGGCAGGCCGTCAACAAGGCCATCCTCACCAAGGACAACCCGCAGGGCGACGTCTTCTTCGGCGTCGACAACACCCTGCTCTCCCGCGCCCTCGACAACGGCCTCTTCCAGCCGTACACCGCCAAGGGCCTCGACCAGGTGGGCGCCGCCTACCAGCTCGACCAGGCCAAGCACCGGGTCACGCCGATCGACTACGGCGACATCTGCGTCAACTACGACAAGGCGTACTTCAGCAAGCACAAGCTGACCCCGCCCCAGACCTTCGCCGACCTGGCCAAGCCCGAGTACAAGAACCTCCTCGTCACCGAGAACGCGGCCACCTCCTCGCCGGGCCTCGGCTTCCTGCTGGGCAGCGCCGCGCAGTTCGGGAACAACGGCTGGCAGGACTACTGGAAGAAGCTCAAGGCCAACGGCGTCAAGGTCGTCGACGGCTGGGAGCAGGCCTACTACCAGGAGTTCTCCGGCTCTTCCGAGGGCAAGAAGGCAGGCGGTGACCGGCCGCTCGTCGTGTCGTACGCCTCCTCGCCGCCCGCCGAGGTCATCTACGCCACGAAGCGGCCGAGCACCGCCCCGACCGGCGCGGCGAACGGCACCTGCTTCCGGCAGATCGAGTTCGCCGGGCTGCTGAGCAACGCCAAGAACCCCAAGGGCGCCAAGGCGTTCATCGACTTCCTGGTCTCCAAGGAGTTCCAGGAGGACATGCCGCTGAACATGTACGTCTACCCGGTCCTGAAGGGGGCGAAGGTGCCCGCCGAGTTCACCGAGTACGGCCCGGCCGCCCAGCACCCCGAGACCATGGCCCCCGGCACGATCGCCGCCAACCGCGACCAGTGGGTCAAGTCGTGGACGTCACTCGTACTGAAGTAGCCGAACCCCGGCGGAAGATACGGGGGAACGCGGCGCGGCTGGGCCTGATGGCCCTGCCCGTCGCGTTCTTCGCGCTGTTCTTCGCCTGGCCCGTGGCCGCGATCGTCGCGCGCGGGCTGAAGGTGGACGGCGCCTGGCGGTTCGGGCGGATCACGGACGTCGTCACCGAGCCGGACATCCGGCATGTGCTGTGGTTCACCACCTGGCAGGCGCTCGCCTCCACCGCGCTCACTCTGCTCCTCGCCCTGCCCGCCGCCTACGTCTTCGCGCGGCTCGACTTCCCGGGCAAGCAGGTGCTGCGGGCCGTCGTCACCGTCCCGTTCGTGCTGCCCACCGTCGTCGCCGGCAGCGCCTTCCTCGCGCTGGTCGGGCACGGCGGGCTGCTGGACGACCTGTGGGGCGTACGGCTGGACACCACGGTGTGGGCGATCCTGCTGGCCCACGTCTTCTTCAACTACGCGGTCGTCGTCCGCACCGTCGGCGGACTGTGGTCCCAGCTCGACCCCCGTCAGGAGGAGGCCGCCCGCATGCTGGGCGCGTCTCCGCTCAGCGCCTGGCGGAAGGTCACCCTCCCGGCGCTCGCGCCCGCCGTGGCCGCCGCCGCGCTGATGGTGTTCCTGTTCACCTTCACCTCCTTCGGCGTCGTCCAGATCCTCGGCGGCCCCACCTTCTCCACGCTCGAAGTGGAGATCTACCGGCAGACCTCCGAGGTCTTCGACCTGTCCACGGCCGCCGTCCTCACCCTTGTGCAGTTCGCCGCCGTCGGCGCGATCCTCGCCGTGCACGCCTGGACCGTACGGCGCCGGGAGACCGCGCTGCGGCTGGTCGACCCCGAGGTGACCGCCCGTCGGCCGCGCGGTGCGGGCCAGTGGGCCCTGCTCGCCGGTGTCCTCGTCACCATCGCTCTGCTCCTCGTGCTGCCGCTCGCCGTGCTCGTCCGGCGCTCCCTCGACGCACCCGGCTTCGGCTACTACCGGGCGCTCGCCGACTCCGACGGCGGTACGTTCCTGGTCGCGCCCGTGCAGGCGGTGTGGACCTCGCTGCAGTACGCCGTCGCCGCCACGGCCATCGCCGTCGTGATCGGAGGTCTCGCCGCCGCCGCGCTCGCCCGCCGGGACGCCGGACGGCTGGTCCGGAGCTTCGACGCGCTGCTGATGCTGCCGCTCGGCGTGTCCGCCGTGACCGTCGGCTTCGGCTTCCTGATCGCCCTGGACAAGCCGCCGCTGGATCTGCGGCAGTCCTGGATCCTCGTCCCGCTCGCCCAGGCGCTGGTCGGCGCCCCCTTCGTCGTACGGACCATGCTGCCCGTGCTGCGCGCGGTGGACGGCCGGCTCCGGGAGGCGGCGGCCGTGCTCGGGGCGTCGCCCTGGCGGGTGTGGCGGGAGGTGGACCTGCCACTGGTGCGGCGGGCGCTGCTGGTCGCGGCCGGGTTCGCGTTCGCCGTCTCGCTCGGTGAGTTCGGGGCGACCGTGTTCATCGCCCGGCCCGACAACCCCACGCTCCCGGTCGCCGTGGCCCGGCTGCTCAGCCGTCCCGGAGACCTCAACTACGGCCAGGCGATGGCCCTTTCGACCATTCTGATGGTGGTGTGCGCGGTCGCGCTGCTCGTCCTGGAACGGCTGCGCACCGACCGGACGGGGGAGTTCTAGATGCCGAAGACGCTGACGGGGGAGTTCTGATGCTGCTCAGCCTCGATGCCGCGACCGTGCGCTTCGGCGGGCGGGCCGTGCTCGACGCCGTCGGTCTGGAGGTCGCCGAGCACGAGGTGGTGTGCGTGCTCGGGCCCAGCGGCAGCGGAAAGTCCACGCTGCTCCGGGCGGTCGCCGGACTCCAGCCCCTGTCCGGCGGGCGGGTGCTGCTCGACGGCCGCGACCAGTCCGGCGTACCCGCGCACAAGCGGGGTGTCGGCCTGATGTTCCAGGACCATCAGCTCTTTCCGCAGCGGGACGTCGGCGCGAACGTGGCCTTCGGGCTGCGCATGCACGGCGTCGCGAAGGGGGAACGGGACGCCGAGGTGGGGCAGTTGCTGGAGCTCGTCGGGCTGCCCGGGGCGGCGCGGCGGGCCGTGGCCGCCCTGTCCGGCGGTGAGCAGCAGCGCGTGGCCCTCGCCCGTGCGCTCGCGCCGAAGCCCCGGCTGCTGATGCTGGACGAGCCGCTCGGCCAGCTCGACCGCTCGCTGCGGGAGCGGCTGGTGGTCGAACTGCGGGAACTCTTCGGCCGGTTGGGCACCACCGTGCTCGCCGTGACCCACGACCAGGGCGAGGCGTTCGCGCTGGCCGACCGGGTGGTGGTGATGAGGGACGGGCGGATCGCCCAGTCCGGCACGCCTCTTGAGGTCTGGCAGCGGCCCGCCGACGCGTTCGTGGCCCGGTTCCTCGGCTTCGACAACGTGGTCGAGGCGACCGTCGTCGGTACGGCCGCCGACAGCGCCTGGGGCAAGCTGCCGGTGCCCGACGGTTCCCCGCAGGGTGCGCGCACGCTGCTGGTCCGGCCCGCCGGGGTACGGCTCGTGGCGGCCGACGCGGGCCTGCCCTGCACGGTGACCGCCCGCACCTTCAAGGGCACCCATGTGGCCGTCCACCTCCAGCCCGGGGACGGACCACGCCTGGAGGCCGCCTGCGCACTGCGGGACGCGCCCGAGGCCGGGGACGCGGTGGGCGTGGAGTTCGACGCGGCCGACATCGTCGTGCTCGACTGATCGGCGACCTGCTGAGGGCAGGGGGCCGTACGACCGCGGCCCGTCCCCTGGGGATAGGGGGACGGGCCGCGGAAGTGGAGTGAGTGCGCCGGGGTCAGCCGTTGCCGCGCGTGCCGCGACGGCGCATGCCGAACCAGACCGCGCCGCCGCCGACGACGACCAGCGCGCCCGCGAGACCGGCGATCAGCGGGGTGTTGGAGTTCGCACCGGTCTCGGCGAGGTTCGAGCTGCCGGCCGCCGGGGACGGCGCGTTGCTCGGGGCTGCGCTCGCCGGGGCGGGGCTGGAGGCGGAGGAGGACGGGGTCGGGGTCGGCGACTGGGCCGGGGTGGACGCCGACGGGGTCGGCGTGGGGGAGGCGGGCGGGGTCGGGGTGGAGCTCTCGGTCGTGCAGGCCGTGGACGGCGTGCTCAGCGGAGTCGTGATGTCCTGGTCGACGTAAGGGCTGGCCGTGACGTGGACGCGGTACGTCGCGTTCGGCTTCCAGTTCTCCTGGAAGGTGACCGAAGTGCCCTCGGCGGAGCCCTTGACCGGCTGCTCGGCGATCTGCTTCTCGACGCCACCGTTGTTCTCCCGGAACACGGTGATGGTGGCCGGGGTACCGGAGGCGTCCTTGTCGGTGACGACGATGACGCCCTTGCCGCCGTCGCACTTGGCTTCGGCCTTGAACTCACTGATGCTGCACGCGAACGCGGTGCTGGACAGAGCCAGCACCGCGGCGGCGGAGGCAGAGGCGACACCGAGGATGCGCACCGAACGGCGTGCGCTGCGGCGAGTTATGGACAACGTTTGTCCTTTACAGAGTGCATAACTGCGGGGGGCTGAGGGGGTGTTGGGGCGGCAGGTGAGGGTGACGCCCCAGCACCCCCAGGAGGCTCACAGGTCTATAAGCGCTCCGTAAGCAGTGTCAATGCACAAGCCGTCAGCAGCCGTTGGCTTTACCTTCTTATTAATCGCCCGGACGTTTGACCCGAGTTGTCAGCCCTGGACCGCCGCCGGGTCCATCCACATGACCTCCCAGGTGTGGCCGTCGAGGTCGTCGAAGGCGCGGCCGTACATGAAGCCGTGGTCCTGGGTCGGGCCGGTCTCCGTGCCGCCCGCCGCGATCGCCTTCCCGACCAGCTCGTCGACCTGCGCGCGGCTCTCCGCGCTCAGACAGACCAGCACCTCGCTGGTCGTCGTCGCGTCGGCGATCTCCTTCTTGGTGAACGTCGCGTAGAACGGCTTGGTGAGCAGCATCGCGAAGATGGTGTCGCTGATCACCACGGAGGCAGCCTTCTCGTCGCTGAACTGGGGGTTGATCGTGTAGCCCAGCTCCGTGAAGAACTTCTTCGAGGCGTCGAGGTCGTTCACGGGCAGGTTCACGAAGATCATCTGCTGGTACATGAGGGTCTCTCCCGTAGGCGTTCGTGCCGGTGTGTTCGGTGGGTAGACCGGGGGTCCGGCTCGAACTCATCGGCGACGGGAGAACTTTTTTCAGCGGTCCACGGGGAGCGCCGCCAGGGCGGCGACGGCGACGGTGAGGGGACCGAACAGCGCCAGCAGGGCCGCCGCGCGCAGGGCCGCGGCCACGCGCAGCATCGAGGCGGGGGCGCCGAGCCGGAGCAGCGCGGCGGTCGTCTCGGACCGGCACTGGCGGGTCTCCACGGCCGCGGTGAGCAGGGTGGCGACCGTGCAGCCGGTGACGAGCAGCGCGCCCAGGGTGGTCAGCGGGCCGAACGCCGGTGCGGAGCCGGCGTACAGCGTGGTCATGGCGTACCCGGCGGACGCGACCGCGCACACGACGCCCAGGGGACGGCCGATGCGGGTGGCTTCCGCCATGAGGACCCGGCCGGCGAGCAGGCGGAGGGCGCCGGGGCGGGTGGACTGCAGGAGCCGGCCGCACAGGTGGGTGAGGCCGGGGGCGGCGAGGACCAGGCCGGTGGCGATGAGGAGCCAGCCGAGCAGCACGGCGAGGGCCGCGCGGTCGGCGTAGGCGTGGACCGCGAGGCCCATGGCGAGGAAGGTGATGCCCCAGGGGAGGCCGGCGGGGGCGTCCTTGGGGGGCTGAGGAGTGTCCGCGGGCCAGGTGGTCTCCGGGGCCGGGGCCGGGGATCCGGCTTCGGTGTCCGGTGCGGTGAGGTCGCCGCTCTCCTGCGGAGCGGGAGCGGCCTCGGCGGTACGGCCGCCCGTCGCGTGCGGATGCGGTGCCCCGCCGTCGCTCGCGGTCCGCCGGCTCAGACGCGCGCCGTACCTGCCGTACGTCCCGAACGTCTCCTTCGCCGTCGCGTGGCCGTACGCCCCGAAGCGGCCGAATCTGCGCGGGCCCGGGGTGGTGGGGCGGGGGTCGCGCGGGCGCAGGGAGAGGGCCACCGTCGTCGTGGCCGTGGCCGGCACCAGGGTGAGCAGGGTCAGGGCCGCCGGGAGCGGGAGGGGCTGGTCGGAGGCGAGGAAGTCGGACGCGGCGCCGTCGAAGGGCATGCCCGTCAGGTCGCCGCGCAGGTGCAGGAAGACCAGCAGGGCCACCGCCGAGCCCAGGGTGCAGGCCAGGGCCGTGGTGAGGGCGGAGACGGCCATGAGGCGGGCCGGGCCGAGGCCGACGGCGGACAGTCCGGTGCGTGGCTTGGTGCCGGGGTCGGTGCGGGCGACGGCGAGCGCGAGGTACACCGTGGCGGCGAGCGGCACCGCGCACCAGACCAGGCGCAGCGCGGCGGCACCGGCGGACTGAGGGTGGTGCAGGGCGTAACCGAGGCAGGACAGCAGCAGGAACCCGGTGCCCGCCGAGGCCGCGGCCACCAGCAGGCGGCGCAGCTGGACCGCGGGCCGGGCCGCGCGGGTCAGACGGAGAGCGAGCACGCGGCCCGGCCTTCCGTCTCCGGGGTCTGGGGCAGGTGCAGGGTCTGGACGCGCCGCCCGTCCAGCAGGGAGACCGTCCGGTCGGCGAGGGCCGCGGTGTCGGGGTCGTTCGTGGCGAGGACGACGGTGATGCCGTGCGAGCGGGCGGCCGTGGTGAGCGTCCGCAGCACGTGGGTGCGGTCGGCGCGGTGGAGCGGGGCCGTCGGTTCGTCGGCGAACAGGACCGAGGGGGCCGGGGCCAGCGCTCGGGCGATCGACACGCGCTGGCGTTCGGCCTGCTGCAGTTCGTGCGGGTGCGCGCGGGACCTGTCGCCGACGTCGAGGCGCTCCAGCCACTCCAGCGCGGCGACCTTGGCCCGGCGGCGGCTGGTGCCGCGCAGCATCAGGGGGAGCGCGGCGTTCTCCCAGACGTTCAGCTCGGGGACGAGGACCGGTACGGGGTCGATCCAGCCGAAGCGGTCCCGGCGCAGCCGTTCCCGGGCCATCGGGCCCAGGGTGTGCACGGGCGAGCTGTTGAACCAGACCTCGCCCTCGCGCACCGGCACCAGGCCGGACAGACAGCGCAGCAGGGTCGTCTTGCCGCTGCCGCGCGGGCCGGTGACGGCGAGGATCTCGCTCTCCCGCACCCCCAGCGAGATCCCGGCGAGCCCGGGAGAGCCGTCGGGGTGCCTGAAGTGCAGCGCGCGTGCCCAGAGCACGTCGTTGTCCGGCGGGGCCTCCATGGGCGTACACCTCGGTTCTGATCCGTTTTCCCGTGCCTGATCCCTCGTATGGGCGAACGAAGGCTGGGCCGATCGGTCACTGGAACGCTAGATAGCCGGTACCGGGAGGCCGGACAGCACACGGCCCCGGGCCGCCGTTCTCACTCGAACGGGCGGCACCGGGGCCGGTGTTGATCATCCAGAAGGATCACCCGAGGATGATCAGAGCTTGGTCCACGCCTCCGTGAGCGTGGCCCGCAGGATCTGCTCGATCTCGTCGAAGGTCTCCTGGTTGGAGATCAGCGGCGGGGCGAGCTGGATCACCGGGTCGCCGCGGTCGTCGGCACGGCAGTACAGGCCGTTGTCGAACAGGGCCTTGGAGAGGAAGCCGTACAGGACGCGCTCGGTCTCCTCCTCGTTGAAGGACTCCTTGGTGTGCTTGTCCTTCACCAGCTCGATGCCGTAGAAGAAGCCGTTGCCGCGGACGTCGCCGACGATCGGCAGGTCGTGCAGCTTCTGCAGGGTCTGCAGGAAGGCGCCCTCGTTGTCGAGCACGTGCTGATTGAGGTTCTCGCGCTCGAACAGGTCGAGGTTGGCGAGACCCACCGCCGCCGACACCGGGTGGCCGCCGAAGGTGTAGCCGTGCAGGAAGGTGTTGTCGCCCTTGTAGAACGGCTCGGCGAGCTTGTCGGAGATGATGCAGGCGCCGATCGGGGAGTAGCCCGAGGTCATGCCCTTGGCGCAGGTGATCATGTCCGGGACGTAGCCGAACTTGTCGCAGGCGAACATCGTGCCGAGGCGGCCGAAGGCGCAGATGACCTCGTCCGACACGAGCAGTACGTCGTACTGGTCGCAGATCTCGCGCACGCGCTGGAAGTAGCCGGGCGGGGGCGGGAAGCAGCCGCCGGCGTTCTGCACGGGCTCCAGGAAGACCGCCGCGACGGTGTCCGGGCCCTCGAAGAGGATCTGCTGCTCGATCTGGTCGGCGGCCCAGCGGCCGAAGGCCTCGGGGTCGTCGCCGAAGATCGGGGCGCGGTAGATGTTGGTGTTCGGCACCTTGTGCGCGCCCGGCACCAGCGGCTCGAAGGGGGCCTTCAGGCCCGGCAGGCCGGTGATGGACAGGGCGCCCTGCGGGGTGCCGTGGTAGGCGACCGCACGCGAGATGACCTTGTACTTGGTCGGCTTGCCCTTGAGCTTGAAGTACTGCTTGGCGAGCTTCCAGGCGGTCTCGACGGCCTCGCCGCCGCCGGTGGTGAAGAAGACCTTGTTCAGGTCGCCCGGGGCGTAGTCGGCCAGGCGCTCGGCCAGCTCGACGGCCTTGGGGTGGGCGTAGGACCACACCGGGAAGAAGGCGAGCTCCTGGGCCTGCTTGAAGGCGGTCTCGGCGAGTTCCGTGCGGCCGTGACCGGCCTGGACCACGAACAGACCGGCGAGGCCGTCGAGGTAGCGCTTGCCCTTGTCGTCGTAGATGTGGGTGCCCTCGCCCCGGACGATGGTCGGGACGGGGGAGTTCTCGTACGAGGACATGCGGGTGAAGTGCATCCACAGGTGGTCGTACGCGGTGCGGCTGAGGTCCTTCTGGGTCACGGTTATCGGGTTCCCCACATGTAGGTCTGCTTCTTGAGCTTGAGGTAGACGAAGCTCTCGGTGGAGCGCACCCCGGGCAGGGCCCGGATGCGTTTGTTGATGACGTCCAGCAGGTGGTCGTCGTCCTCGCAGACGATCTCGGCGAGGATGTCGAACGAGCCCGCGGTCATCACCACGTACTCGACTTCCGACATGTCAGTCAGCGCGTCCGCGATCGACTCGACATCGCCTTCGACGTTGATCCCGACCATCGCCTGCCGGCGGAAGCCCACGGTGAGCGGGTCCGTGACGGCGACGATCTGCATCACGCCCTGGTCCAGCAGCTTCTGGACGCGCTGGCGCACGGCCGCCTCGGACAGGCCGACGGCCTTGCCGATCGCGGCGTACGGCCGGCGGCCGTCCTCCTGGAGCTGCTGGATGATGGCGAGGGAGACGGCATCCAGCTGGGGGGTGCCGCCGTTCCTGGACTCGCGGGTGGAGTCCCTCTGGTCTGCGCTTCGACTGGCCACGACCTCACTGTGCACGAGGTCTCGACAGTTCCGCAAGCCCCGATCGATGAAATTCGTTGTCTGAGAGTCCCAACCTTGCGGATTTCGCAGAAGAGGTGCCCATGGGGGTGTTGAAAACGTGGGCCTGACGACTAGGGTGGGTGTCTCAGCAATCGGACAGCGAGAACCTGATTCAGGAGGCCGGCAGTGAGCACCGAGCTGCGTCGTCTGCGCAACTACATCGACGGTGAGTTCCGGGACGCCGCCGACGGACGGACCACCGAGGTGGTCAACCCCGCGACGGGCGAGGCGTACGCGACCGCGCCGCTGTCCGGTGCGGCGGACGTGGACGCCGCGATGGAGGCCGCCGCCCGCGCCTTCCCGGCCTGGCGCGACACGACGCCCGCCGAGCGGCAGAAGGCGCTGCTGAAGATCGCGGACGCGTTCGAGGAGCGCGCCGAGGAGCTGATCGCGGCCGAGGTGGAGAACACGGGCAAGCCGGTCGGGCTGACCCGCTCCGAGGAGATCCCGCCGATGATCGACCAGATCCGCTTCTTCGCGGGCGCGGCGCGGCTGCTGGAGGGCCGCTCGGCCGGTGAGTACATGGAGGGGATGACCTCGATCATCCGCCGTGAGCCGGTCGGCGTCTGCGCCCAGGTCGCCCCCTGGAACTACCCGATGATGATGGCGGTGTGGAAGTTCGCCCCGGCGATCGCCGCGGGCAACACGGTCGTCCTGAAGCCGTCGGACACCACCCCCGCCTCCACCGTCCTCATCGCGGACATCATCGGCTCGATCCTCCCCAAGGGCGTCTTCAACGTCGTCTGCGGCGACCGCGACACGGGCCGGCTGATGGTCGAGCACTCGGTGCCCGCGATGGCGTCGATCACCGGCTCGGTGCGTGCCGGCATGTCGGTGGCCGAGTCCGCGTCCAAGGACGTCAAGCGGGTCCACCTGGAGCTCGGTGGCAAGGCCCCGGTCGTCGTCTTCGAGGACACCGACATCGCCAAGGCCGTCGAGGACATCTCCGTCGCGGGCTTCTTCAACGCCGGCCAGGACTGTACGGCCGCGACCCGTGTCCTCGTCCAGGAGTCCATCCACGACGAGTTCGTGGCCGCGCTCGCCAAGGCCGCGGCCGAGACGAAGACGGGTCAGCCGGACGACGAGGACGTCCTGTACGGCCCCCTGAACAACCCGAACCAGCTCAAGCAGGTCTCCGGCTTCATCGACCGCCTCCCCGCCCACGCCAAGGTCCAGGCGGGCGGCCACCAGGTCGGTGACAAGGGCTACTTCTACGCCCCGACCGTCGTCTCCGGCCTGAAGCAGGACGACGAGATCATCCAGAACGAGGTCTTCGGCCCGGTCATCACCGTCCAGTCCTTCTCGGACGAGAACCAGGCCGTCGAGTGGGCCAACGGCGTCGAGTACGCCCTCGCGTCCTCGGTGTGGACCAAGGACCACGCCCGGGCGATGCGCATGTCCAAGAAGCTCGACTTCGGCTGCGTGTGGATCAACACCCACATCCCGCTGGTCGCCGAGATGCCCCACGGCGGCTTCAAGAAGTCCGGCTACGGCAAGGACCTGTCGGCGTACGGCTTCGAGGACTACACGCGCATCAAGCACGTGATGACGTCCCTGGGCGAGTAGGCACCGGGTACAGCGGGCGCGGCCCCCGGACGGGTCACCTCCCCGTCCGGGGGCCGCGCTGTCTCGTTCCCCGGTCACGAACTCCGGCTCGCTGCCGGTGAGCTGAAGAGAAGAGTGGCCGCCCGCTCCCAGTCCGCCGTCTGCTCCGGTCTCCGGAGCCGGTCCGCCGCACGGAGGTTGGTGTCTGCGCCGACTGATCGACGCCCAGCACGACCCCGCCTACGTGTGCGGTTCGCCTGGAACCCGCTCGCAGCCGCCGTCTTCGGCGAGTCCGGCGAAGTGCCGTGCGTGCCACGGACAGCGACCACGTATGACCGGAACATGCCATCAGTGATCGACAAGGTGTCGGGCAGCCGTCGGCTTGCTCGACGCAGCGTCGATTGTCCGTTCGGCGGGCCGGGCGGCATGCTTCCGGGGTGCCCCAGACTTCTTCCCGTACGACACCGATGTCCCGCCGTTCCCTTCTGCGCGCGCTCGGCGGCACCGCCGCGCTCGGCGCCCTGGCCGGCTGCGGGGTGCCCGCCGCCTACGTCGCGCCCGGCGACCGGGCCGTCGCCGACGAGTCCACGGCCGACAAGAAGCTGACCTGGGCGAACTGGCCGCTGTACATCGACACCGACGACAAGAACCCGAACCGGCGGCCCACCCTGGACGCCTTCGAGAAGCGCACCGGCATCTCCGTCGACTACGTCGAGGAGATCAACGACAACGACGAGTTCTTCGGCAAGATCAGCCCGGCGCTGATGAACCACCAGTCCACCGGCCGGGACCTGATCGTCATCAGCGACTGGATGTGCGCCCGGTTCGTCCGGCTGGGCTGGGTCCAGGAGATGGACCGCGCCCGGCAGCCGAATGTGGCGAAGTATCTGGACCCGCTGCTGCGTACCCCCGCCTTCGACAAGGGCCGCCGGTTCACCGTGCCGTGGCAGTCGGGCATCACCGGCATCGCCTACAACCGCAAGAAGCTGGGCCGCGAGATCCGGCACGTGAAGGACCTCTGGGCGAGCGACCTCAAGGGCCGCGTGACCCTCCTCTCCGGCCTGGACGAGTCCTTCGCGCTGCTGATGCAGGGCAACGGCGTGGACATCACCACATGGACGGCGGACGACTTCCACAACGTCTGCGACGAGGTGGAGCGCGAGATCCACCGCGGCCAGATCCGCCGCTTCACCGGCAACGACTACACCAAGGACCTGGTCAGCGGCGATGTGCTGGCCTGCCAGGCGTACTCGGGTGACGTCATCCAGCTCCAGGCGGACAACCCCGACATCCGCTTCGTCGTCCCCGAGGAGGGCGCCGAACTCTGGGCGGACTCCCTGATGATCCCCAACCGTGCCCTGCACAAGGCCAACGCCGAGCGGCTGATCGACTACTACTACGACCCCGAGGCCGCCGCGGCACTCGCCGCGTGGGTGACGTACGTCTGCCCGGTCCCCGCGGCCAGGGAGGTCCTGGCCGCTTCGAAGGACAAGGACACCGCGGCCCTCGCCGACAACCCCCTGATCTTCCCGGACGCCACGATGCGCGGCCGCCTCGCCGTCGCCCGCGACATCACCTCCACGGAACGGGTGGAGTTCGCCAAGCGCTGGAACAGGATCGTGGGGCTCTGAGCCGCCGACCGGTCACCCGGGTGCCGTCACCCGGTCCAGGGTGCTGCCGACCGGCTTGAAGGTCCTGCGGTGGTGGAGCAGCGGTGGGGAGTCGGAGGTGGCCACCGCGACGACACGGGCGATGACGATGTCGTGGTCGCCCTCGTCGTGGATCTTCTCCCGGTGGCAGATCAGGCTGGCCGCCGCGTCCGGTACGACGGGTATCCCACCGTCGAGCACCCGGAGGCCTCCGGTCGTGTGTTTCGCCGGCTCCGAGGTTGCGAACGTGCGCGCCAGGTCCTCCTGGTCCTCGGCGAGCAGGTTCACCGCGAACGCGGGCTGTGCCGTGAGGGCCGCGTGGGTGCGGGCCGTCTTCGCCACGCAGACCAGGAGCCGCGGCGGGGCCATCGAGAGGGTCGCGAACGAGGTGACCGTCATCGCGCGCAGGGTGCCGTCGTGTGCGGCGCTGACCACGGCCACGGTCGAGGCGATCCGGGAGAAGGCGTCGAGCACCAGGGAGCGGGTCGCTTCACGGAGCATGGTCGAGGGTTCCTTCGGCGTGGGCGGGGACCGGCAGCGGGTCCGGCCGGGGGGCGGTGCGGCGCTGCCTCGACTCCAGGCGGCCGGACACGACGGCGGTGAGCAGCGCGGCCGCGGCCATGACCGCGCCCACCGCACTGGACGACGCGTACCCGAAGCCGGCGCTGATGGTGAGGCCGCCGAGCCAGGCGGCGATGGCGTTGCCGAGGTTGAAGGCGCCGATGTTGAGGGAGGACGCCAGGGTCGGTGCCCCCGCCGCGTGGTCCAGCACCCGCTTCTGCAGGGGCGGGACGGTCGCGAAGCCGAACACTCCGATCAGGAACGTGAGGACCACCGCGGCGACCTGGTGGGAGGCGGCGAGACTGAAGCAGAGCAGTGTCACGGAGAGCAGCGCCAGCGTGGTGCAGAGCATCGGCATGAGCCGCTTGTCGGCGAGCCTGCCGCCGACGATGTTGCCGAGCACCAGCCCGCATCCGAAGACGACGAGGAGCCCGGAGACCGAGGACTCGGGGAAGGACGCGACCTCGGTCAGGATCGGCGCGATGTAGGTGACGGCGGCGAACACCCCGCCGAATCCCAGCACGGTCATGAGCATCGCGAGCACGACCTGCGGGTTGCGGAGCGCGGCGGCCTCCCCGGCGACACCGACCCGTTCGGGACGACGGTCGGCGGGGACGAAGCAGAGGACTCCGGCGACGCCCAGGACTCCCAGGAGGGCGATGAGGACGAAGGTGACGCGCCAGCCGGCCGCCTGTCCGACCAGCGTTCCCAGGGGGACTCCCGCGACGTTGGCGACCGTGAGTCCGCTGAACATCATGGAGATCGCCGAGGCGCGGCGGTGCGGCGCCACGAGGTCCGCCGCCACGACCGAGCCGATGCCGAAGAAGGCGCCGTGGGCGAAGGAGGCGAGGACCCGGCCGAGGAGCAGGAGGGCGAAGTCCGGTGCGGCCGCGCAGAGCGCGTTTCCGGCCACGAACACGCCCATGAGCAGTGCGAGCATCGATTTCCTGGACATCCGGGTGCCCAGCAGGGTCATGACGGGTGCGCCGACGACCACGCCGACGGCGTAGGCCGTGACCAGGTAGCCGGCCGACGGGATCGACACGCCGAAGGTGTCCGCCACCTGCGGCAGGATCCCGGTGGCCACGAACTCCGTGGTTCCGATGCCGAACGCACCCATGGCGAGAGCCAGAAGCGCCAGTGGCATGTGTACTCCTCGACCTCGGCGCACCGGATCGGTGCGCGAGCTGGCGATGGGGGGCCGGCCGTGCCGCGCGGTGGGCGCGGGCGGGCCCGAGTGAGCGGTGAGACCCCGCCCGCCGACGGAGGGGGACGGCCGTCAGGCGGGCGGAGTGTCACCGCGCAGTGACGTTAGCCCGGCCGGGCCCGCCGGCCTGAGGAGTCGATGCCGACGGCGGGCGTCTTCGGCAAGTTGCCCGTGTTGTGTTCGGCCCGTGCCGCCGCGGGCGCTGCCGGGGCGTCAGTCGACGGCCGTCGGGATGCTCGTGTTCGGCACATGCAACGTGGAGGAGAGCAGCCGCAGACCGGCCTCCGAACTCGTACCGACCCGGGCCGTGTAGGCGATCATGCGCTGTCCGGCCGCTCCGGGAACCAGCAGGCTCTGGAAGGAGAGCTCCATGGCGCCGACGAGGGGATGGTCGATCTCCTTGATTCCGGCGACACAGGTCCGCACCGGGTGCCGGGCCCAGCGTTTGGCGAACTCCTCGCTGTTCATGATGAGTTCGCCGACCAGTTCGGCGAGCTGCTTGTCGTGGGGGTAGCGGCCGGCGACGAGCCGCAGCGAGGCCACCGCGAGCTGTGCCTCGTCGTGCCAGCGTGGGTAGAGGTCGCGGTTGCGCTCGTCCAGGAAGAGCATCCGGGTCAGGTTCGGCCGGCGCCCCGGATGCTCGGGTGCGTCGAAGTCCAGGTGCATGCCCAGCAGGAGATGGCCCATGGCGTTCCAGGCGAGGACGTCGTTGCGCCGGTCCAGGACCAGGGCGGGGGTGTCCGTGAAGGTGTCGATGAGCTGGCGGACACCGTGGTCGGCGCAGGGGGTTCGCGGGGCCTGGGCGCGACGGGAGGTGACCGTCTCCGGCCGGGCGAGATCCATGAGGTGGCTGTACTCGTCCGGGGTCAGGCGCAGGGTGCGGGAGATCGCGTCGAGGACGGAGTCGGACACGTGGTTGATGCGGCCCTGTTCGAGCCGGGTGTAGTGGGTGACGCTCAGGCCGGCCGCCAGCGCCACCTCCTCGCGGCGCAGACCGGGTACCCGGCGTCGTTCCGCCAGCTGCGGAAGCCCGACCTCCTCGGGTGTCAGGGCGGCTCGGCGGCTGCGCAGGAAGTCGCTCAGCTCGGAGAAGTCAGGCATGGGGTGCCCCTCCCGTGAATCCGGTGACATGAACCGTGCCCCCCGTCCAACGGGGGCGGATCACCGGTCCTTCCCGTGCTGGGTGGTCATGTCGTGACCACCCAGCGCCCGCCCGGTCAGCGGCCGAGGAGTCGTTTTTGGGGACTGGGTAGGTGCCGGCGCGGGTCGCAGGATTCCTTCGGTCGAAAGCTTCTCGAAGGTCTCGAAGGGGATCCCATGTCTGTTGTTGATGGTGTGTCGGAGGGGGCGGTCTCGGCCGGTCCGGGTGGTCCTGGTGGTTCTGGTGGTGCTGGTGGTCCGGTGGCGGGGCAGGGGTTGACGTCGCGGATGCGGCTGACGCTGGTGGTGCTGCTGGTCGCGCAGTTCATGCTGGCGGTGGACTTCTCGATCCTGAACGTGGCACTGCCGGTGATCGGCAAGGGGCTGGGGTTCTCGCTGGGCAACCTGCAGTGGATCGCGACCGCGTTCGCTCTGTGCGCGGCCGGGTTCACCCTGCTGTTCGGCCGGGTCGCGGACCTCTTCGGCCGGCGCCGGCTCTTCCTGGGCGGCCTGGCCGTCCTCGGCCTTGCCTCCCTCGCCGGGGGTCTGGCCACCAGCCCCGCGATCCTCATCGCCGCCCGCATCTTCCAAGGGCTCGCGACCGCGGCGGTCACCCCGGCCGGGCTGTCCCTGCTGACCACCTCCTTCCCCGAAGGACCCCTGCGCCAGAAGGCGCTGGGCCTGAACGGGGCACTGATGTCGGCCGGGTTCACCACCGGCGCCATCCTCGGCGGCGTCCTGACCGACCTGCTCTCCTGGCGCTGGTCGTTCTTCATCAACGTGCCCGTCGCCGCCGCCGTCCTCGTCATCGCCCCGATGGTGCTGACCGAGTCCCGCCCCCAGACGCGCCCCCGCCTGGACCTGCCCGGCGCACTCAGCGTCACCCTCGGCCTGCTCGCCGTCGTCTTCGGCTTCACCCAGGCCGGCGAACACGGCTGGACCAACCCCACCGCCCTTCTCGTCCTCGCAGCAGGGATCGTGCTGCTCATCGCGTTCTACTTCATCGAACGCACCAGCCCCGCCCCCCTCGTCCCCGTCAGTGTGCTGTCCCGGCGCACCGTGGCCTGGGGCAACGTCGCCGGTGTCCTGGCCTTCGTCACCGAGACCTCCCTGGTCTTCCTGATGACCCTCTACCTGCAGAAGGTCCTCGGGTTCTCCCCGCTGGCCGCAGGCCTGTCCTTCGGCGTGCTCGGTCTGGGCACCGTCCTGGGCGGCACCCTCGCCCCCCGCGTCATCGCCGCCACCTCCACCCGCACCACCCTGATCCTCGGCGCCCTGATCCAGACCGCCGCCACCGCCGCCCTGCTCCTGCTCGGCACCAGCACCCACAGCCTGGGCCTGCTGCTGCCCGCCACCTTCATCGGCGGCATCGGCAACATGCTCCTCATCGTCGGCTTCATGGTCACCGCCACCAGCGGCCTGCCCGACCACGAACAGGGCATGGCCACCGGCCTTGCCACCATGAGCCAGCAGATCGGCATCACCATGGGCACCCCCGTCATGAGCGCCATCGCCACCGGCGCCATGACCACCACCACCGTCACCGGCATCCTCGACGGCATCCAGACCGCCGTCGCCGTCAACACCGCCCTCGTCCTCATCACCGCCCTCACCAGCGCCCTCTTCCTACGCACCCCCACCACCAAGTAGCCCGCCCCGCCCGGCGCGGAGCGCGCGGCGACCTAGCCATCTGTCGGTTGGCGCGGGCGGCGGAGGCCGACACAGTGCCGAAGAGCGGCCCGCCCCCGGCCCCCGGCCCGGTGGGCCGCTTCGGAAAGGAGAAAGTCGTGAAACCAGGTACGGCCGGCCGGCCCGCCCCTGCGCAGGGACCTGTCCGGTGGAAGGAGATGCTGCTGCCAGCCCCCGGCCATCAGGTGCCGGTACGGGTGTACCGGCCCGACGCGCCGCTCGCCGGCTGGCTGGTCTGGGCGCACGGCGGCAGCTGGCAGTACGGTTCGGCGGCCCAGTGGCACGAGGTCACCGCGGATCTCGCCCGGTTCTCGGGCCGCGGTGTGGTCAGTGTCGACTACCGGCTGGCGCCCGTGCACCGGCATCCGGCCGCCCTGCTGGACGTGCTGACCGCGGTGCGCTGGGCGCGTCGCGAGGCGGTGCGGGAGACCGGCGTGCCGTTGGTGGCCGTCGGCGGCGACAGTTCCGGTGCGACGCTGGCGGCTTCGGCGGCCCTGGTCCTGCGGGACACCGGCGAGCCGCTGGCCGGCCAGTTCCTCGCCTACCCGCCGATCGACCCCGGGTGCCGCGCCCCGTCCTACCGGGCCGACGCGGAGGCGTACCCCTCCGCCGAACAGCTGCGTACGGCCTGGCACCGGTACCGGGGCGCCGCACCGGTGCACCCGCGCCCCGGCGTCCTGTACTCCACCCCGCTGGAGGCACGGGACGTCAGCGGGGTGGCCCCGGCCGTCCTGGCCGTGGGCGACCAGGACCCGGTCGTGGACGACGTCCGCGGCTACGCCGACACGCTGCGGCGGGCCGGTGTCCCGACGTCCCTGCGGCTCTTCCACGACACCCCGCACGCGGCCCTGGTCATGCCGTCCCAGCAGTGGAGCGCGGACCGGGCGCACCCGATGCGCCAGTGGCTGGGCCGGATGGTCGCGGCCCGCTTCAGCACAGTGACCACCGACACCCCGCATCAGGAGGAGATGTGACGACGAAGAACGCCTCGCCGGAGGCCGTGGAGAGCACCGCGCACCTGGAGGCGCTGGAGCGCCACTTCGGGGACCTGCGCGACGGAACCCACGGGGACGCCGTGTCGCGTCAGGGCAAGGAGCGGCTGTTCCACGACGCGGTGGCGCTGCTCGACCCGTACGCCCGTGAGGTGCTGCGCGAGTTCGACCGCGACATGCTGCAGGGCACCGGAACCCTGGAGGCCACCGGAGTCGGACGCACCGCGGACGGGGGACTGGCGGCGCTGTGGACGCTGTCCTGGCCCGAACAGACCGATGCCGGAATCCAGCCCATCACGCTGATGGCGCACTACGGGCGGGGTTTCCACCATCCGCATCTGCGGGGCGCCACGGTGGCCGAGTGGCCCCTGAACGTCTTCACCGAGGAGCAGGCGGCCGCCGAGGTGCCCACGCTGCGGGCGATCGCCACCGCGGACCTGCACAACCTGGTGTTCCAGCGGGACTTCCGCATCGTGCCGTCGGTCGTCGCCGGCCGGAAGGGGGAGTGAGCGCGATGCGCGTCTCCGTTCTGGACCAGTCCCCCGTCGGGGAGGGGCACACGGGCGCCGACGCCCTGCGGGCCTCGCTCGAACTCGCCCGCCACGCCGACCGGTTGGGCTTCGACCGGTACTGGGTGGCGGAGCACCACCGGTCCCCGGGCTTCGCCGGCAGCGCCCCGGAGATGCTGGCCGGCGCCATCCTGTCCGCGACCGACCGGATCCGGGTCGGCACCGGAGGGGTGCTGCTGCCGCGCTACCCGGCGCTGAAGGTCGCCGAGGTGTTCGGTGTGCTGGCCACGCTGCACCCGGGCCGGGTCGACATGGGCATCGGCCGGGCCGGCGGCCCGGCGGCCGACTTCCCGGCCCGGCTGCGGGAGCTGAGCTCGCTGCTGCGGCTGCCGGGCGGCGCAGACCTGTACCCGGAGGCCCTGACGGCGGTGCCGCCGGTGCCGCCGGAGCTGTGGCTGCTGGGCGCGAGCGCCGGGTCGGCCGCGGCCGCCGGTGAGCTGGGCGTGGGGTTCGCCTTCGCGCACTTCCTGGTGCCCGGTCCGAGTGCGCGTGCGCTGCAGG
This sequence comes from Streptomyces camelliae, assembly GCF_027625935.1. Lineage (NCBI taxonomy): Bacteria > Bacillati > Actinomycetota > Actinomycetes > Kitasatosporales > Streptomycetaceae > Streptomyces > Streptomyces camelliae. The sequence goes on along the minus strand of NZ_CP115300.1, from coordinate 2,752,576 downwards.
CCTACCGGGCCGCGCACACGGCCGCGACGGGCGTGGAGGGCCATGGCGGACTCCTCGCCGTACGCGCCGTCGTCGCGGACACCCAGGCACGGGCCGACGAGCTGGCGCAGGCCATGCTGCTGTGGCGCGCGCGCAAGGACCTGGGCGACGACCAGCCGCTTCCCTCGGCCGAGACCGTACGCCGGCACCGGTGGACGGGGCTGGAGTCGGAACGGGCGGCCCATCACGCAAGGTCCGTGATCCACGGCACGCCCGAGGACGTCGTACCGCGGCTGCGCGCGCTGGCCGAGGCCAATGGGGTGCGGGAACTCATGGTGAACACGCTGACGCAGGACCCGGCCGACCGGGTCCGCTCCTACCAACTGCTGGCCGAGGGGTTCGAGCTGTCCGGCACACGGTCCGGGGCGTCCGTGGTCGCGGCGGCGGCCGGCTGAGCGCGCAGACCGTACGCGAAGGGGCCCCGCCCTCCCGGAGGACGGGGCCCCTTCGCGTACGACCGGTGTCAGTCCAGGAAGTCGCTGATCAGCTCGGCCAGTTGCCGCGGCTTCTCCAGCAGGACGTTGTGCCCGCTGTCGAGTTCGGCGTAGCGGGATCCGGCGATGCCGGCGTGCAGTTCCCGGGCGTGGGCGACCGGGACGACCTGGTCCCGGCTCGCGCCGACGACGAGGGTCGGGGCGAGGATGCGCGGGAGGCGGTCGCGGATGTCGGCCACGAGGTCCAGGTCGAGCTGGCGGCGGACGCCGTCGGTGACCACGGGCGCGGCGGCGAGGGCGTGCAGTCGCTCGTCGCCGAGGGCCGCCAGGTAGCCGGGGGAGTGCGCCAGCAGCGTGATGTACCGCTGGTAGGCCCACTCGTCGGTCTCGGCGAGGTGGCGCCACAGGCCCAGGGCCAGCGACTGGCGCGGGTCGTCGTTGCGGGCCCAGCCGACGATCAGGACCAGGCGCCGGACCAGGTGGGGGTGGTCCGCGGCGAGCGCCGCCGCGACGACGGCTCCGAGGGAGGCCCCGGCGACGTCCACCGGCCCCTCGGACCGCTGCTCCAGCACGGCGGCCATCTGACCGGCGAGGGTGTCGACGGTGAGGCGGCCCCCGGCCGGGAGCGGAGTGCGCCCGCTGCCGGCGTAGTCGGGGAGGATCAGGGTGCGGTGCCGGGCCAGATGGGGCTCCAGCAGGACGAAGTTGGACGCGGAGTCGCTGGTGGAGCCGTGGACGAGCAGCAGTCCGGGTCCCGAGCCGGAGATCCGGTAGTCGACCTCGGTTCCCTCGGCGGTGGTGACGGCGGGCACGGTGCCCTCCTCTCAGGTGAGTTCCTTCTCGGTGGCCTTCTCGGTGGCCTTCTCCGCGGCCGGAGCGGACATGGCGCGCTGGGCCGGGACGATCACCGGCGCGGTGGCGGGGGCGGAGCGCCGGCTGCGGGCGAAGCGGCGCATGGCGGGCATCTCCACGAAGCGGTACAGCAGCCATCCGGCGAGCAGGGAGGCCGCGAAGAACAGCGCGATGACGAGCAGGGCGACCGGGGTGCTGAAGGCCTCGCCGCCCAGCAGGGTCCGCAGGTAGAAGATGGTGACGCCCTGGACGAGGTAGAAGCCGAAGGAGACTTCGCCGAGCCAGACCATCGGGCGGCTGCTCAGCCAGGTGCTGCGGGAGCGGGCGTCGGTGTCGGCGACCGCCGCGATCAGCATGCCGATCGGCACGATCGTGGCCGTGACGAAGGTGTACTGGAAGGGCACCAGGTAGGTGGCGCCGTAGCCGGCGGCGACCAGCAGCAGCGAGACGGCGATGCCCAGCTGCCGGGGCCAGCGGCCGGTCAGCACGATCCGGGCGAGGAGCGCGCCGAGCACGAACTCGAAGAGCCGGCCGGGCGGGAAGAGGTAGCCGAACCAGAACTGCTGGTCGGAGATCGGGGTGATCGCCGACTTGGGGGTGTCGGGGACGAGGTAGGTCGACACGAGCTGGACGGCGACGGTCCCGGCGACCATGACGGCCGCCCAGGCCCACAGCGCGCCGCCGCGGAGCTTGCGGATCGGGACGATCAGCAGCGGGAACAGCAGATAGAAGAGCAGCTCGCTGCCGAGGGACCAACTGGGCGGATTGAGGCTGAGGTTGACCGATGCCTGCGGGAAGAACGTGTGGATCAGCAGCAGGTTCGGCAGCCACTGGGAGACGCCGGTGATGGCGGCTCCGGCGAACAGCACCACGACCGCGGCGGCGACGACGAGGTGGTTGGGGAAGATCTTGGTGATGCGGCGGCGCCAGAAGGCGGTGATGCGTTCACCGGGCCGGGAGGACCAGGCGAGGACGAAACCGGAGAGGACGAAGAAGAACGACACACCCATGTAGCCGGTGGAGACGAAGGTCTTCTCGTACAGGTGGGCCAGTGTGCTGTCCGCGAAGGGGTTGATCGGCTTGTTCGGCGGGATGGGGCTGTTGGAGAGCGAGGAGTGGAAGAAGAACACCAGGAGCGCGGCGAAGAACCTGAGCCCGGTGAGCGACGGCAGTTTCGGCGGCCTGGACTGGTGCCGGGAGTTCCCCGGCGGTACGACGGCGGAGGACATGACGGCGGCTTTCTGCTTCGGAGGGCGGCGCTGCCCCGGCCCGCCCGGTGACGGCGGGCCGGGGCAGCGTGTGCGGGGTGGGGGAGAGAGGCGGCCTACTCGGCGTCGCCGCGCGGCATCCGGTTCCGGTAGAGCATGATCTTGGCGTCCTTGGCCACGTAGTAGTTCTGCACGGAGTAGGCGATGGTCGCGAAGTCCAGGCGGCCGTCGCCGTTGAAGTCGCCGGTGGCGATCCGGGCGACGGACTCCTCGCCGACCCGCCACTTGGCCCAGACGCCGGCGGCCAGGTCGATGGCCTTGTAGTACATGACGCCCTGCCACGGCCACGGGCCGCGCAGTGCCACCAGGAACTCCTCCTCGCCGTCCCCGTCGAAGTCCGCGCAGACGATCTGGTGTCCGGGCCCCTCGCCGCTCTCGTTGGGGTCTCCGTAGACGTCCAGCAGGGTGCGTCCCCAGACCGGTGCGCCCTGCTCGTCGGTGCCCGTCTTGGTGTAGACGGCGACGGTGTTGCCGTGGAAGGGCTCGATGGCCGCGACGTACGCCATCGGGTCGTCACCGATACGGCCGGCGTTGACGTCCCCGCTGCCGCGGAACCCGGTCTGCTCGAACTGGGTGACCTCGCCGGTGCCGATGAGCCGGCGCACCCACTGACCCGTCGCCTCGTCGAAGTACAGCCAGGTGACGCCCTCGTCGGAGGCGAAGAGCAGCGAGTCGAGGTCCGAGCCCGGTATCAGCCCGGCCTTCTTCTCGGCTCCGTGGATCATGCGGAAGTGGCTGTCGTCGATGGTCTCCATCGGCCACTCGTCGGCGGTGTGGACGTCGTCGGGCTGGGTGAAGATCACGACGGGCAGCACCGCGTGGACGTCCGCCTGGGCGACGATCGGCACGCCGACGATCTGCAGCCGGTCGGTGCGGGTGAAGTGTCCGACGCGCAGCCGGTGCATACCGGTGGCCCGGCCGACGTAGTGCCGCTTCCAGCGGGACTCGTCCTTGTCCGGACTGCCCGGGTTCTCCAGCCAGTCGATCTTTCCGCCTGCCGGGTCGGGGTCGTGGATGGTGCCGATCGGGCCGTACAGCTCGTAGCAGACGACGACGTCCGGGTGGCCGTTGCCGCTGATGTCGGCGAAGTCGGCGCCCACGGGCATCCTGATGCCGTCGGCCACCAGACGGCGGGTCCACCGCTCGTCGTTCTGGTACCAGTAGATCTCGCCGAGGCGCAGGCCGTAGCCGAACAGGTCCGGCCGGCCGTCCTGGTCGATGTCCGGGGCCTCCAGCCAGTAGCCGTCGCGCAGTTGCTCGGCGACGACCTCGGCGGTGAAGGCCGGCGGGATCGGGGTGGTGAGGTGGTTCTCGGTCATGGCGGGTCCTCTCGGGTGGGTCAGCGGGCGGGGCGGTGGTACTCGACGGCGAGCCAGACGCAGTCGGTGTCCGCGCGGTACTGGTGCCAGGGGTAGCGGTAGCCGCCGTCCGGGGCGGTGACGCAGAACGGCTGCGGTGTGGTGTAGCCGGGTGCCATCGGGATGTCCTGGTAGAGGGTGCTGTGGTCGCGGGCGTGGAACTTCTGCATCCGGCCCACTCCCGTGATCTGGGTGTGGATCTCGATGAAGTCGTGTTCGTTGTGGATGGCGCAGTCCGTGCCGGCCGGCGCGTACCAGAGGTTGACCTTGATGCCGTAGGTCTCCTCCGGCCGCCGGTCGGAGCGCTCCCCGAGCAGGTGGGGCGCGTCCAGCCGGGCCGAACCCGCCGCCGCCTGGGGGCCCTTCCACAGCGGGGTGTCCTTCGGGAAGGCCGGCAGCAGGTCGCCCAGGAGGTGCCAGCCCGGTGCGCGGAGCACGTCCGCTGCGGTTGCGTCCGTGGCGGCTACGACGATGACGGACGGGGCGCTCACGATCGTCGTGCCGGTGAGGATCGTGGACGACAGGGCCGGGATCGTGACCGGCGGTGCGACGTCGAGGTGGATGGGCTCGGGGTGGGGGTTGATGACGACGGCGGGCCCAGTCACCCGGTAGTGGTCGACGTTCTCGACCAGCAGGACCGGCATGTGCGGGGTGCCGAGGTCCAGGGGACGGACGGTGTTCTGGCTCATCGGGAGTCCTCGTCCTCGGTGCTCAGGAGGCCGGCTGGGGCTCGTGCGGCCGGTAGTCGGCGTTGCGGGCCAGCTCGGCGGCGAGCTGGTCGACGGGGGTCTCGGGGACGAACTGCTCCGGCCGGTCGCCGAGTCCGAGGAAGCAGGCGACGCTGTCGACCGTGCGCTGGGCGGCCCGGCCGTCCCCGTAGGGGTTGGCGGCACTGGCCATACGGTCGTAGGCGATCGGGTCGCGGAGCAGGTCCAGGGTGGCGGCGACGATGCCCTCGGTCGTCTTGCCCACCAGCTTGGCGGTGCCGGCCACGACGGCTTCGCTGCGCTCGGTGACGTCGCTGAGCACCAGGGTGGGCTTGCCGAGCGCCGGCCCCTCCTCCTGGGCGCCGCTGCTGTCGGAGACGATCAGGTCGGCCCGCTTGAGCAGCTTCATGAAGCTCAGGTAGGGCAGCGGGTCGGTGACGGTGATGTCGGGGTGTCCCGCGACGACGGGCAGGATCGCCCGGCGCACCGCGGGATTGCGGTGCAGCGGGATCACCACGCGGGTGCCGGGCTCGTCGGCGATCCGGCGGAACGCGGCGGCGATGTCGGCGAGTTGCGGCCAGGCGTCGCGGCGGTGGGCGGAGGCGAGCACGACACGGCGGGGGTCGTCGTCGAGGTCCCGCAGGGCGGGGTGGCCGTACTCGGTGGCGTGGTCGCCGGCCCAGCGCAGGGCGTCGATGACGGTGTTGCCCGTGACGACGATCGTCTCGTCGGGGATGCCCTCGCACAGCAGGTTGGTGCGGTTGGCCGGGGTCGGCGCCAGGTGGAGCGCGGAGACCTGGCCGACCAGGCGCCGGTTGCCCTCCTCGGGGAAGGGCGAGGACAGTTCGCCGCTGCGCAGGCCGGCCTCGACGTGGACGACCGGCACACCGTGGTGGAAGCCGGCGAGGGCGCCGGCGAGGGTGGTGGCCGTGTCGCCGTGCACGAGCAGGGCGTCGGCGCCGAGGCCGGGGAGCCGGTCCTCCAGGCCGTTCAGGATCCGGGCCGTCACCTGGGACAGCGTCTGCTGCGGAGCCATCACCTGCAGGTCGATGTCGGCCGCCAGACCGAAGGCGTCGAGGGTCTCGTCCAGCATCTGCCGGTGCTGCCCGGTCGAGATGACCACGGGGTCGAGGTCCGGATGCGCCTGCAGCGCCTTGATCACGGGGGCCATCTTGATGGCCTCCGGCCTCGTCCCTATGACCACGGAAACAGTTCGCATTTTCTTTCTCCCCGTCCAATTCATAGTCGCCGTCAATTCCCTTTTCCGGGAGGCGATGTGCTGACGGAAAAGAGAGTCGCATTTCGGCGTCACGGGGTCAACGCGAGCAATTTCCCAGTTGTACGCGAGCGCGCAAAAAAACCGGCCCCGCTCCGCAGAGCAGGGCCGGCCGGGTCGGATCGGTCGGGTGTGGAATCAACTCCGGGCAGGAGTAATGGACATGGAGTGCCGGAACACATTGCTGGGGTCGTAACGGCGCTTCACCTGCTGCAACCGCGGATAGTTCCCCTTGTAGTACAGCGTGGTCCACGGGGTTCCGGAACGGTTGTAGCGCGGATCGGTCATGTCGCGGTCCGGATAGTTGATGTAGCAGCCGTCCGTTGCGTCATTGATTTCCGGTACGCCGTTGCTGGCCGCGAAGAATTCCCCGTAGAGGCCCCGGAGCCACCCCAGATAGAACTCGTCCTCGGCCGGGTCGCTCCAGAAGGTCTGGAAGCACATCTTGAAGACGGAGGCCCGCTGGGCGTTGGCGGTGGCGTCCTCCGGCACGGCGTTGACCTGGCCGCCGAACGAGAACAGCACCAGCATGGTGTCGGGATTGGTGAAGTCGGGGCGCGTCATGTATGTGTACAGCGCCGTCAGCTGTGCGTCGGTGAAGTTCCGGCGCATGTAGGCCGACTTGTGTCCGCCGCGCGAGGTGGGATTGGTGATCGTCGGGTTGTCGGTGCCGACCAGCTTGGTCGCCTGCAGCCAGGGGAGCTCCCTGGGCCGGTGCAGTCCCGGCATGGCCGGCAGCTCCCCGTTGCCGCGGTCCAGTGACCGCACCGTGACCCCGGTGCCACTGGTGATCGCCGCCATGTAGGAGTCGAGCATGTCGCGTGCGCCGGGGACGGAGGCGTCGATCTGGGTGAACATCCCCAGGCTGCCGTGCGCCTTGGCGGACACGTTGAACAGGCTGCTGAGGTGCCGGTAAGGGCTGTCCGGGGCGCTGTGCGTCTCGTGCCAGGCACCGAAGTTCTTCACCAGCCGCTTGAACGACTTCTCGTCGAGGCCGACCCAGGGGATGTCGACGGCGCTGACCAGTACCGTCGCCGGCGCCTTCACCAGCTGGTCCGACGGCCGGCTGCCATGGGCGTCGGGCGAGCGGAACCAGTACCGGGTGACCAGCCCGAAGTTGCCGCCGCCGCCCCCGGTGTGCGCCCACCACAGGTCCCGGTTCGGGTCGTCGGCCTCCCGGGTCGCGGTGACCGTACGGGTCCGGCCGGCCGCGTCGACGACCACCACCTCGACGGCGTACAGATGGTCGACGACGAGGCCGTGGGCCCGGGAGAGCAGGCCGTACCCGCCGCCGGCGATGTGTCCGCCGGCCCCGACGCTGTAGCAGATGCCGCCCGGCACCGTGACGCCCCACCCCTTGAACAGGGCCTCGTAGACGTTGAGCAGCCGTGCGCCGGGCTCGACGAAGAAGGCGCGCATCCGAGGGTCGTAGCCGACCTCGGTCATCTCCGAGAAGTCGAGGATCACCTCGACCTCCGGGTTGGAGGTGAAGTCGGCGAAGCAGTGACCGCCGCTGCGCACGGATATTCTCTTCCCCTCCTGCACGGCCTTCGCCAGGGCCCGCTCGGCGTCGGTCGAGGAGCGGATCATCTTCACGTAGTCCGGAGTGGCCACGAACCGCTGGTTGTTGCCCGTCATGAGGGTGGGATAGCGGGAGTCCCCGCGCGTCACCGTGCTGCCGATCTCGGCGCCGGCCGTTCCGGTCCCGGCGCCGGACTTTCCGGTTCCCGCGCCGGACTTTCCGGCCGACGCACGGGCGTTCGTGGCGAGCAGGCCGGTGGTCACGGCCGCGCCTCCGGCGACGGCGGCACCGCGGCCGAGGAGGCTGCGCCTGTCGATTCCGGTCATGTCATGGGCTCCTTCGCATGCGTGGGTGGTGTGGCGTTCGTACGGCGGGGGTCCATGTGGGGGATCAGCTCCCGCATCCGGCGGCGTCCGCGGTGCACCCGCGAACCCACCGTGCCGGTGGCGACCCCGAGGATCTGTGCGATCTCCTGGTAGGAGAGACCCTCGATGTCCGCCAGGCGCAGCGCCGCCGCGTACTCCTGGGGGAGCTCCCGCAGTGCCCGGCCGATGTCGGGATGCGCGAGCTCTGCCAGGTACTGCTCCTCCGCCGACGCCAGCCGGCAGGACGCCGGGTACTGCGCCGGGCGGGCGTGCAGGTCCTCGTCGAAGAGCTCCGCGGTGCGCGGCCGGGCCTGGCCGCGGCGGTGGTCGTTGATGAACGTGGTGATCAGGATCCGGTACAGCCAGGCACGGATGTTGGTGCCGAGCCGGTACTGGTGGAAGGAACGGAACGCCTTCAAGTAGGTCTCCTGCAGGAGGTCTTCGGCGTCGGCGGGCGAGCGGACCAGGCGCCTGGCCGCGGCGAGGAGGTCGGAGCGGTACGGCAGTGCCTCCGCCTCGAAGGCCTGCGCACGCGTCGGGGGCGTCGCCGTCGGGGTGGCGGTCATGGTCAGATCTGCCGCAGGGCGCCGCCGTCGACGGCCCATTCCGCTCCCGTGATCTGGGAGGCGAGCGGCGACAGCAGGTAGGCGATGACGGTGGCGACGTCCTGCGGCGTTCCGATGCGCCCGCTCGGCAGCCGGCGTTCCTCGCGGACGAAGTGGTCGACCGCCTCGTCGGGTGTCATCCGCAGGCACTGCGCCAGTTGCTCGGCGAAGCCCCCCGGAGCGTCGAACAGGGCGGTGCGGGTGGGTCCCGGGGAGACGATGTTGGACCGTACGCCCTGACGGCCGTACTCGGCGGCGAGGGACTTGGACAGCGACAGCAGGGTCGCCTTGGACGCGGCGTAGTCGACGATGGAGGGGTCCGGGTAGCGGGCCGCCTCGCTCGCCACATGGACCAGGCTGCCGTTTCCGCTGTCGATCAGGTGCGGGAGCGCGGCCCGGGTGACGCGGACCGCCGCGTGGACGTTCAGCTCGAAGGTCTCGTGCCAGTCGGCGTCGGTGACCGCCAGGAAGCTCGTGCGCGACCGCAGCGCTCCGGCGTTGTTGACCAGGCCGTCGAGGCGGCCGAAGAGGTCGAGGGTCCGCTGCACCGCCTCGTTCGCGGTGTGCGGGTGGGTGAGGTCGCCCTGGTGGGCGACGATGTTCGGGTCGGTGTCGGGCAGGGACGCGGTGTTCCGGGCCACGCCCACCACCTGTGCCCCCTCCGCCGCGAGAACGCGGGCGGTGGCGAGGCCGATCCCGGAGGAGGCACCGGTGACGAGGTAGACCCGTCCCTTGAGCTGAAGGTCCATCGGTTGTCCTTGGCCGGGGGCGGGGAGGCCTGGCAGTCGCCTCCCCGCCCTGGTGGTCGTCGCCTACTTGGTGGTGGGGGTGCGTAGGAAGAGGGCGCTGGTGAGGGCGGTGATGAGGACGAGGGCGGTGTTGACGGCGACGGCGGTCTGGATGCCGTCGAGGATGCCGGTGACGGTGGTGGTGGTCATGGCGCCGGTGGCGATGGCGCTCATGACGGGGGTGCCCATGGTGATGCCGATCTGCTGGCTCATGGTGGCAAGGCCGGTGGCCATGCCCTGTTCGTGGTCGGGCAGGCCGCTGGTGGCGGTGACCATGAAGCCGACGATGAGGAGCATGTTGCCGATGCCGCCGATGAAGGTGGCGGGCAGCAGCAGGCCCAGGCTGTGGGTGCTGGTGCCGAGCAGGAGCAGGGCGGCGGTGGCGGCGGTCTGGATCAGGGCGCCGAGGATCAGGGTGGTGCGGGTGGAGGTGGCGGCGATGACGCGGGGGGCGAGGGTGCCGCCCAGGACGGTGCCCAGACCGAGCACGCCGAAGGACAGGCCTGCGGCCAGCGGGGAGAACCCGAGGACCTTCTGCAGGTAGAGGGTCATCAGGAAGACCAGGGAGGTCTCGGTGACGAAGGCCAGGACACCGGCGACGTTGCCCCAGGCCACGGTGCGCCGGGACAGCACACTGACGGGGACGAGGGGGGCGGGGCTGGTGCGTTCGATGAAGTAGAACGCGATGAGCAGCACGATCCCTGCTGCGAGGACGAGAAGGGCGGTGGGGTTGGTCCAGCCGTGTTCGCCGGCCTGGGTGAAGCCGAAGACGACGGCGAGCAGGCCGAGGGTGACGCTGAGTGCGCCGGGCAGGTCCAGGCGGGGGCGCGTCTGGGGGCGGGACTCGGTCAGCACCATCGGGGCGATGACGAGGACGGCGGCGGCGACGGGCACGTTGATGAAGAACGACCAGCGCCAGGAGAGCAGGTCGGTCAGGACGCCGCCGAGGATGGCGCCGGTGGTGAACCCGGCCGACATCAGTGCCCCGTTCAGGCCCAGCGCCTTCTGGCGCAGGGGTCCTTCGGGGAAGGAGGTGGTCAGCAGGGACAGCCCGGCCGGGGTGACCGCCGCGGTCGCGAGCCCTTGGAAGATGCGGGCGGCGATGAGGATCGCGGGGCTGGTGGCCAGACCCCCGGCGAGGGAGGCAAGGCCGAGGACGGCCAGGCCGCCCAGGAAGAGCCGGCGCCGGCCGAAGAGGTCCGCGACCCGGCCGAACAGCAGGGTGAACCCGGCCGCGCACAGAGCGAACGCGGTCGCGATCCACTGCAGGTTGCCCAGCGAGAACCCCAGCCCCTTGCCGATCACCGGCAGTGCCACGTTCAGGATCGAGAAGTCCACCGCCAGCATGAACTGCGCGACCAGCAGCACCACCAGCGTCAGCCGCATCCGCGACGTCAACCCCTGCCCCGCCACCGGACCACCAGCACCACCAGAACCACCAGGACCACCCGGACCGGCCGAGACCGCCCCCTCCGACACACCATCAACAACAGACATGTTTTCCTCTCTCACTTCTCAGTTCTTTCGAGTCCCGCCGCCATGTCGTGCCAGATCTGCCGGCAGCGGGCGGCCACGACGGCGACCGTCGCGATCTGATGTGCGGGGACCGCCGAGGCGATCCGGGCGGAACTCCGTTGTGCCGCCAGATGCAGGTCGAGAAGGCGCAGGAGAAGCCGTCCGTCGGCGGAGTGCCGCAGTGACGGCTCACTGCACAGGCGCTTCACCAGCGCCGGGAAATCCGCCGGATCCGCCCCCGCCGCCGGGTCGTGCCGGGGCGACGGTGACGCGGTGTCGCCCTCCCCGGCGGTCCGGGCCGTGGTGTCCGCGGACCGCTGCGGAATGGGCTCCTGACCGTTCTCGATCCTGCGTTTCACGTCCCGCACCGTGGTGGGCGAGATGCCGGCCAGCCGCCCGACCTCGCGGAGCGAGGAGTCCGGCTCGCTGCGCAGGATCTCGGCCGCGCGCCGGCGCCGTTCGTCCGCGTCGGTGGGACGCAGCCGGCCGTCGCGGCCGAGGCGATGCGTCGGACCTGTCGCCTGCTGCGCGCCCTTGCGCAGGTCGGCGACGGCTTTCGGGGAGAGCCCGGCGACCCCTGCGACATAGCGGTCCGACCAGTGCGGATGAGCCGTCAGGATGCGCCCGGCCGCCGCCGTACGGTCGGCGTACGTCAGCGGAAGGCCGTGCCGCACGTTCTCCCGAACCGTGCGGACGAAGGCTTTCTCCAGCGGTTCGTCGCAGAATCGCACCGCTATGTGGGTGTCACCCCGCAGGTGTGCGGCGTGAAAGCGGTGGACGCCGTCGAGGATCGCCATGGTGGGGCGGTGGACCAGGATCGGCGGGAACTCGTCGCATGCGGCGAGGGCCCGTGTGTGCCGGTCGTCCGGGCCGTCCAGCCTGACCTTGACGATGTTCTTCAGAGCGGTCAGTGCGACGCGGTACTCGGGTTCGGGGTGTCCTTCCGGTGTCCGGCCGCTTCTCTGTATGCGCTTCTGTATTCGCTCGTGGACCATACGGAGCCTCTCCTGTCGTTATCCATCCGGCGGAGTCGGACGACGACGACATCGCCAACTCGCTGAAGATGCCGGTGTGCAACCGGCGCTCCGGGCACAGTTGGACGCATCAGACGGTGAGCGCCGCCGGGGCGCGGCCCAGGAACTCGTGCAGCCACTCGATGAAGTCGGGGCCGAGGTCGCTGCGGTCGGCGGCGATCCGGACGACGGCGCGCAGGTAGTCGGCCCGGTCTCCGGTGTCGTAACGCCGTCCCGAGAAGACCACTCCGTGCACGGGGTGTCCCTCGTGGGCGAGCGTCCGGATGGCGTCGGTCAGCTGGATCTCGCCGCCGCGGCCGGGCGCGGTGTGCTGCAGTACGGGGAAGATCGCGGGGTCGAGGATGTAGCGGCCGATGACGGCCAGGTTGCTCGGGGCGGTGCCGGGCGCCGGCTTCTCGACGAGATCGGTGACCCGCACGATGTCGCTTCCGTGTTCGCGCTCCACCGCCGCGCAGCCGTAGAGGTGGCTGCGTTCGGGGGCGACCTCCATGAGTGCGACCACCGATCCGCCGTGGCGGCGGCGCACCTGCTGCATCTGGGCGAGCAGCGGGTCACGGGGGTCGATGAGGTCGTCGCCGAGCAGGACGGCGAAGGGTTCGTCGCCCACGTGCGGGGCGGCGCACAGTACGGCGTGCCCGAGGCCCCGCGGGTCGCGCTGACGGGTGTAGTGGATGTCGGCGAGTTCGGTGGAGGCGTGGACGGCGGCGAGCCGGTCGGTGTCGCCCTTCTTCTCCAGGGCCAGTTCCAGCTCGCAGTTGCGGTCGAAGTGGTCTTCCAGAGCGCGCTTGTTGCGCCCGGTCACCATCAGGATGTCGCGCATCCCGACGCTGACGGCCTCCTCGACGACGTACTGGATGGCCGGCTTGTCCACCACCGGCAGCATCTCCTTGGGCGTGGCCTTGGTGGCGGGCAGGAAGCGGGTGCCCAGCCCCGCGACGGGGATGACAGCTTTCGTTATCTCACTCATGTCGGTTGTCCAAAGACTGGGGGAGTGCCGTGATGCACGGCCTGGAGGGTGGCCTGTGGCGACCCGGGCGAGGGTGCGAAGCCGCCTCGCCGTCGGCCGTCAGTGTGCGCAGGAACGGTCTTGCCGCTGCGAGTCCGAAGCCGCGAACGGACGCTACTTAGGGGAGTCCGCGAAGAGTTCCGGCGGCGCCCGGCCCCGTATCCACCCCCGTCGAGCCGGTCGTTCTGGGGTGATTTCACGCCTTTCGGTGTCCCCGACTTGCCAAAGTGGTGGCGGATCACCCTCCCTTCGCAGCAACATAAAGAACGCTATTTATGCTGGATGGGTCAACGCCGCCGTGTGGGAGGGACTGTCAGATGACCGTGCTGTACGAGCCGGATCCGAGGGATCTGGCCGACCTCGGCGAGGCCCGTCAGCTGAACTCGTTCACCGACGCGGTCTTCGGCCGGCTGCCGCGGGCCGACCAGCGCAGGTGGGCCGAGCTCTATGTCCGGGCCCTGCTGCAGACGCCGGGCAAGAAGTCGGTGCGCAGGCTCGCGGACTCCGTCAGCGATTCCTCCACGGCGTCGCAGTCGATGCACCAGTTCGTCAACGCCAGCCCCTGGGACTGGCAGATGATCCGTCAGGACCTGCTGCACTGGGTGGAGCGGACGACCACCGCCACCGCGTGGGCGCTGGCACCGGCGTTCATCCCCAAGCGCGGTGAGCACTCGGTCGGCGTGCACCGGCGCTTCGACCCGTTCCTGGGCCGGACCACCACCTGCCAGCTGGGCATCGGACTGTTCCTCTGCGACGGCGAGGGCCCGCTCCCGGTCGACTGGAACCTCTACATCCCCGAGAACTGGGTGACGGACCCTCAACTGCGCCTGCGCGTACGGCTGCCCGAGGAGGCCAGCGGGGCCATGTGGTCCCAGGCCGCCGAACTCGTGCGCCGCGTCACCTCGTGGACCACGGGTCCGCAGGCCCCGCTCACCGCCGATGTGTCGTGGCTGCCGGACCGCGCCGCCTTCCTCGCCCATCTGTCGCGCAGTGAGCAGCCCTTCGTCGTCGAGGTGCCCGAGACGTTCACCGTGCGCGCGATGGCGGCGCCGCATCTCGCCTCCGCGCCCCTCAGTGTCCGTCGGCTGCTCGACACCCAGGGCAGCACCATGACCAGCGGCGAGCAGTACCACGGGCTCGACATCCTGTCCCTGCCGGTCGTCCTGCCCGGCGCGGCCGCGCGGCAGCCGAGGCTGCGGATGCTGGCCCAGCGGCGGGCGGGCGGCCGGGGCACCCGGGTCTGGCTGACGAACCTGGTCGACCGGCCGCTTTCCCAGCTGCTGCCCCTGATGCGCCAGCCCCGCCTGGCCACCGCGGTCGTGAACTCCCTGAGCGGCGACTTCGGCCTGCAGGACTTCGAGGGCCGCTCGTTCCCGGGCTGGCACCACCATGCGACCCTGGTGTCCGCCGCATTCACGCACTACCGCCTGCGCCGGGCGAGCGCAGGGCGTGCGGGCGGCTGACCGGGCAGCCCGCCGGCCCGCGCTGCCGACACGTCCTTCAGGGAAGGCCGGCAGCGCTGTTCCGCGGGTCGGCGGCGAGGCCGGTCAGGGCGGCCCGCCAGACCTCCGCGAAATCGGGCGGAGTCGGGCCGGGCTGCCCGCCGGTGACGCGGGCGTCGACCGTCACGCCGTCCACCAGGTGCCGGACGAGCCGGGTGGCCGTCCCCGGCCGCACCTCCTCGGTCAGGGCCCCGCTCTTCCACGCGCACTCGACGAGCTCTTCGACCTCACCGCGCCAGTCCGCCGGCCAGTCGGAGACGACATGGCCCTCGGCGATCAGCCGTGCCGCGGACCGGGCGTGAACGCTGCGGTGGAGGGTCGCCGCCACGGCCAGGACCAGGCAGGACAGGTCGTGCAGCGGCCGGCCGGTGCGCGGGCGCGCGGTGCGGATCCGCTGCAGTTCGCCGACACCCTCGTCGGCCACCGCCGCCGCCAGGGCGGCCTTGCTGCGAAAGTGGAAGGTCAGCGCTCCCATCGAGATGCCCGCGTCGGCGCAGACCGCCGCCAGGGACGTACCGTCGTACCCGTGCCGGTCGAAGTTGCGTGCCGCGGCCAGGACCAGGTTGGTGCGCGTGCGGGTGGCTTGCTCTTTCTTCTTCACATACGTCCTCGGATGTCACCAGTGGCCGCGGGCTGCCGCGCGGGCCCGCGCATCGGGTTCAACGGGCGGTTCGACGATAGGACGGCCCCTGGACGACGGGAACGAGAACGGGAGAAGGCCGGAACGTTCTCGGCAAGTCCAGCCGAAATCGCCCTCCCGGCAGGCTATTTGGCGGTCCAGCCTCCGTCGACGGGGACGGCCGCGCCGGTGGTGAACGACGACCGGTCCGAGCAGAGCCAGGCGGCCGTCTGCGCGACCTCGTCCGGTGCCGCCAGGCGCTGCTGGATGGCGCGTTCGGTGAAGGGCTTCAGCAGGGCGGGGGTGCTGGTCAGCACCTCCTGCATCAACTCGGTGCGGGTGCTGCCGACGACCAGCGCGTTCACCCGGATCCCCTGCTCCGCGTACTCGTCGGCGGCCGCCTTGCTGAGCCCGATGACGGCGTGCTTGGCCGCGATGTACGGCGCCGACGCCCCGGTCGCGCGCACTCCCGCCACGCTGGAGGTGTTGACGATGGCACCGCCGCCGTGGCCGAGCATCACGGTTATCTGGGCGCGCATCGCGTTCCACACACCGCGGGCGTTGATGTCCATGATCCGGTCGTACTCGTCGTCCGCCATCAGGTGCATCGGGGTGCCGGTCGAGGTCCATCCCGCGTTGTTGAACGCGGCGTCGAGGCCGCCGTAGGTGTCCAGCGCCGCATGGGCGACCTCCCGCATGTCGTCGGCACGGGTGACGTCGGCCACGACGGCGGTCGCCAGCCCGCCGGCCGCCTCGACCTGGTCGACGACGTCCCGGAGTCTGTCCTTGCGGCGCGCGGCCAGCACCAGCCGAGCGCCCTCCTGGGCGAAGAGCACGGCGGCCGCCGCCCCGATCCCGCTGCTGGCCCCGGTGATGACGACGGACTTGCCGTGCAGCAGACCTCGTTCAGTCATGACTCTCCTCGGACGTGAAGTGACGCAGGTGAGCGGTGGCCCACTGCGTGAAGGTGGTGGGCGCCCGTCCCGTCAGCCGCTCGACCGTCCGCGTGGTCGCGCTCTTGGCCCCGGCGGCCTGCCGGTCCGCACTGGCGAGCAGCGCGTCCGCCATCGCCGGCGGATACCGGCGCAGGTAGGCGTCGCGTGCCTCGCTCCGGGACAGGGCCCGGCATGCCAGCGGCCGGCCCAGGAGGCCGGCCAGGATGCGGGTCTGGTCCTCGGCGGAGAGCGCCTGAGGGCCGGTGAGCTGGTACGACCGGCCGTGGTGGGTGTCGTCGCCGAGGACCTGTGCGGCCACCTCGGCGATGTCCTCCGGCGCGATGCAGGCGTTGCGGCTGTGCGGGTGCAGCGCCCGGGTGGCCGAGTCGGCGCGGATGCCCGGAGCCCAGGCCAGGGCGTGCGTCATGAAGGACCGCGGCTGGAGCATGGTCCAGGGGATGCCGCTGTTCCTGATGCGGTCCTCGTTCTCCCGCTGCCACGTGGTGACGAGGTCCCCGGCCGCCGGGTCGTGGACGGCGGCCGCGGAGAGTTTGACGATGTGTCCGACCGAGGTGTCCACGGCCGCCCGGAGGATGTTCCGGTCGTGCTCGGGGCGCGTGGGATCGTTCGTGACGACGAAGACCGCGTCCGCCCCGCGAAACGCCTCGCTGAGGCTCGCGGGCCGGTCGTAGTCGCAGACCACGTGCCGTACGGCCGGCTGAAGACCGCTCTGCGGGCGCTGCTGCGGGACGCTGCGGCCGGTGAGGGTGAGCCGGTGCCCGGCCGCCGCCAGGTGACGGGCCACGAGCGGGGCGACCTTTCCCGTGGCCCCCGTCAGGACGATGTGCCGGGACGTGGATGTCATCGCCGTCACGAGGCCGGCACCGCCTGCGGATCGACGCTGATGTTGGCGCGCACGGCGGCGGGGGCGATGCTGGGCAGCAGCAGCGTCCACATGTCGCACACACGCTCCATCAGGTCGGACCGGCCGGTGGCGAGCTGCGAGTAGACCTGCATCCCGGTACAGGCGGCGACCACGAACCGGGCCGTACGGTCGGTGTCGACCCTCTCCTCCAGCTCGCCGTCGGAGCGTGCCGTCTCCAGCAGGTCACGCATGAGTTTGCGCCAGTCCTCGAACGACGTCGCGTCGTTCATGCCGTGGCTGCCCTGTTCGACCGCGAGGCGCACACCGGCCCGCAGGATCGGGTCGTGCTGCATGCGGTGCGCCCACACCAGCGTGATGTCGACCAGCCGCTGCAGGCCGGTGGAGTCGAGGTGCGGCTCGATGGTGGTGGCCTGGGCGTTCATCAGCGCCTCGGCCACGCCCTGCTTGGAGCCGAAGTGGAAGTACAGGGCGCCGAGGGTGAGCCCGGCGCGCTCCACGATCCGGGTGACGGCCGCCCCTTCGTAGCCCGCCTCGTCGAAGATCTCCGCGGCTGCGAGGAGGAGGCGCTTGCGAGTTCGTGCGGCGCGTTCTGCGTTGGCGGTCGTCATGGGCTCATCCAATCCTCGACAAAAATAGAGAACGTATTTTATGTTAGCGCAGTCACCGCAGCCAGCGGCCAGTCACTCAGGGGGAGAGGTAGACATGTTGCACACGCACGCCACCGGCTTCGACATATCCCGGCTCAGCACCGCGGTACCGAGGGAGCTCGTGCACAAGCGGGCACACGCCGAGGTGCTCCTCACCGGCTGGACCACGCACACGGAGAACCGGCACACGGTTCGTGCCCAGTGGCCCCGCTTCCACAGCTTCTACTGGCCCCGCGACCAGCGCTTCGATCCCATGCTGTTCGTCGAGACCGTCCGGCAGACCCTGCCGCTGCTGTCCCACACCGCCTACGGCGTCCCCTTCGGCAACCACCTGATCTGGGACGACTTCAGCTACCAGGTCGACCCGCTCGCCATGCAGGTCCCGGAGTCACCCGCGGAGGTGGTGCTCGACAACGTGTGCGAGGACGTGCGGATCAGGAACGGCAGCCTGGTGTCGATGGTCATGCACACCACCGCCTACCGGGAGGGACTGCGCATGGGGACGGCCACCACCCGCTTCGCCAACCGCTCACCCGCCCTCTACCAGCGCCTGCGCGGCCCCAGGCACGACCTCGCGGCCGTCCGCCGCACCGCGCTGCCCCTGCCGCCGGCGCTCCGGCCCGTGGCCGTGGGGCACTGCCTTCCGTACAACGTCGTCCTGGCCGCCGGTGCGAGGACGGACCGGTGGCAGCTGCGTGCCGACCTGGACCACCCGGTGCTGTTCGACCACCCCGTCGACCACGCCCCCGGCATGCTCCTCCTGGAGGCCGTACGCCAGGCCGCGCACGCACACCGGCCCGAGACCGGCATGGTCACCGGCATGTCGGTCACCTTCGACCGCTGGGTGGAACTGGACGAGCCCAGTTGGGTGTCCGTGGCTCCGCTGGGCGGCGACCGTCTGAAGATCACCATCGAGCAGGACCAGGCGGTCTGCCTCAGCGCCGAGGTGGCGACCGCACAGCCGGCCCCGGTGCCCGGCGCCGACGCCGCGCGCGTACCCGCCCTCACCTGAGAGGCACTTCCCTCCGCCCCTCACCCCTGCCGCCCACCGACATCAGCGCCCGCCCGCGCCCGATCCGTCACTCCGTGGATCGAGTGCGCAGGCGGGCGCTGCGGCGTGACGGGACCGCTGCCAAGCGCTCCGCTGGAAGCGCCGCGATGTGTGGTCGGTCGTCTGCGGCTCCATCGTGGCTGGTCGCTCCCCCAAGCTCTCGACTTCGTTCGAGCAGGGACCCCCATCGCGGCGGAGCCGCATATCGATACAGCCCCGCGACCCTGTGGGGCGCGACCGAACCGCAGTCGACTCTGCCCGACTTGCTTACTCGTTTTGAACGTGTTCAACTCCCGGCGTACGCTGCCCGCATGAGCGACAGAGCCGCCCTGCTCAAGGGCATTCGCGTCTGGTTGGTCCTCTTCGTCGTGTGTCTCGTGCTGAGCGGGGCCACCGCCTTCCCCCTGGTGCACGAACTGCGCTGGACCGAGAGTGTGTTGCGGGCGCTGTCCGTGCCGGACCGGCTGCCGGGGCTGATGGACTGGATCGTGCGGGTGCGGCACGGGCTCGACACCGCCGATGCCGATTACCCGTTCCTTCTCTACGGCACCGACTGGCTGGCCTTCGCACACCTCGTCATCGCGGTCGCCTTCTACGGGCCGTACCGCGACCCCGTGCGCAACATCTGGGTCGTCGAGTTCGGGATGATCGCCTGCGCCGGCATCATCCCGCTCGCCCTCGTCTGCGGACCGATCCGCGGAATCCCCTTCTGGTGGAGCGTGATCGACATGTCCTTCGGGGTCTTCGGGGTCGTCCCGCTCTACGTCGTACGGAAGAAGATCAAGCGGCTGGAGGCGATGACCGCGGGGTCCGTCAGCGGCTGAACGCGGGGCCGCCGGATCGGGGTGCCCGTGCGAAAAACTGTTATCGGTGGCCCCTGCGCACCGTCTCCTCGCATGTCACCGTTTCCTCACACACGGAGTCCCCCCTCATGCACAGCCCTGCGCACAAGCATGTCAACAAGCACCGCATGAGCCGCCGGAGACTCTGCACGCTCAGCGGGGGACTCGCGGCGGCCGGAGCGCTCGGGGGCGGGATCGCCGCGTTCGGCGGCAGCGGGGCCGATGCCGCGCAGCCCGCCGCGAAGAAACCCGCCGGGCAGCGGCACTTCGCCCACCCCGGCCTGCTGCACAACGCGGGTGACCTGCACCGCGCCGAGGCCCGGGTCGCCGCCGGCCGGGACCCCTGGCTGGCCGGCTGGCACCGGCTCACCGCCAACCCGCACTCCGCGAGCACCTGGCGGCCCCGCCCGCAGGCCACCGTCGTGCGCGGAGCGGTGCCCGGCCAGAACTACCCCGTCCTCTACCGGGACATCCACGCCGCCTACCAGAACGCCCTGCGCTGGCGGATCGGCGGGACCAAGGCCAACGGCGACACGGCCGTCGCCATCCTCAACGCCTGGTCGGCCACCCTCACCACGCTCACCGGCAACGCCGACCGCTTCCTGGCCGCCGGGATCTACGGCTACCAGTTCGCCAACGCCGCCGAACTCGTCCGCGACCACCCGGACTTCGAGTTCGCCCGGTTCAAGAAGATGCTGCGCACGATCTTCTACCCGATGAACATCGACTTCCTGACCCGCCACAACGACGCGGTCGTCTCCAACTACTGGGCCAACTGGGACCTGTGCAACCTGGCCTCCGTGATGGCCATCGGGATCCTGCTCGACGACCTCGCCCTGTTCCGCGGCGCGGTGAAGTACCTCAAGAACGGCGAGGGCAACGGCTCCATCAAGAACGCCATCCCCTTCCGCTACGACGCCCAGGGCCTGGCCCAGTGGCAGGAGAGCGGCCGCGACCAGGGGCACAGCATGATGGGCATCGGACTGCTCGGCGCGATCTGCGAGATGGCCTGGAACCAGGGCACCGACCTCTACGGCTACGACGACAACCGCTTCCTGCACGCCGCCGAGTACGTCGCCCGCTACAACCTCGGTGCGCACGTGCCCTTCACGCCGTACGGCTGGCGCTCGGGCAACGGGCACGGCCAGTGGCGGGAGCAGACCGTGATCTCCGCCACGGCCCGCGGCCGGCTCCGGCCGGTCTGGGAGATCCTGCACAACCACTACGCCCGCCGCCGCAGGCTCAGCACGCCGTACGTCACGGCCATGGCCGAGAAGGTGCGCGCGGAGGGCGGAGGCGGCGACTACGGGCCGAACAGCGGAGGCTACGACCAGCTCGGCTTCGGGACGCTGCTCTACAGCAAGTGAGACACGTACGGCAGACAGGAACGGTGGTGAACGTGCGGGGCACGCGGGACTGGCGCGACACCGTGGCGGCCGCGCAGGCCGGTGACCGGCGGGCGCTGGACGACCTGACCGCGTCCTGGCTGCCGCTGGTCTACAACATCGTCGGCCGTGCGCTGAACGGCCACGCGGACGTCGACGACGTCGTGCAGGAGACCATGCTGCGCGCCGTCGGCAATCTCGGCTCGCTGCGCGACCCGGACAGCTTCCGGTCCTGGCTGGTGGCCATCGCCATGCGGCAGATCCGGGACCGGGCGCGCCGCCGCTCCGCCGACCGGCTCCCCGCGGACGCCGCCGCCCGTGACAGCGCCGACTTCGCCGAACTCACCGTGCTGCGGCTGCACTTGGAGGGCCAGCGGCGCGAGGTCGCGGAGGCGGTGCGCTGGCTGGACGACGAGGAACGGCAGCTGCTGTCGCTGTGGTGGCTGGAGGTCGCGGGGGAGCTGACCCGGCGCGAGCTGGCGGAGGCCCTCGGCATCAGCCGGCAGCACGCCGCCGTACGCGTCCAGCGGATGAAGGGGCGCCTGGAGACGGCGCGCGGCATCGTGCGCGCCCTGGAGGGGGCGTGCCCCAAGCTGGGGGAGCTGACCGCCCGCTGGGACGGGCAGCCCGACTCGGTCTGGCGCAAGCGGCTGGCCCGGCACCTGCGGGGCTGCGGCTACTGCGGTGACGCACCCGAGCCGGTCGTCCCGGCGGAGCGGCTGCTGGTCGGCCTCGCCCTGGTGCCGGTTCCGGCGGGGTTCGCGCTGTCCCTCGCGCTCGGCGGCGGCAAGACGGCCGTGGCAGTGGGTACGGCGAGTACGGCGGGCTGGTCGGCCAAGGCGCTCGGCGTCCTGACCAAGCCCGCCGTGGCGGTGGCGGCGGGCGCGACCATCGTGGCGGGCGGCGCCTACGTCGTCGTACAGACCCGGGCCCCGGACCGTCCGCCGCGGACCCATGTGTCCGTCGCGCCCACGGCGAACGGTACGGCCGTACGGCCGCCGGCGATCCGTCCGCCCTCCCCGTCCTCGCCCCCGTCCGCCCCGGCCGGAGCTTCCCCGACGCCGTCGGGCGGCTCGTACGGCACGGTCGTCGACGCCGTCGACCGGGCGCCGAACCCGGACACGCCCCCGGCCGCCCTGCCGCACCGCCCGGAGAGCGGCGTCACCAGCACCGGCGGCGCGCACGCCGTCATGAACCACCGCGGGGACGGCGTGACGCTCAGCGGAACGGGCTATGTGCTGGTCCGCTGGCAGATCTCACCGCAGTACCGTTCCGGCAGCCTGGTGATGCCGGCCTGGACGGGACTGAAGGGCAAGCTCTTCCACGTGGCCTCCGGTGGCGGCCGGCGCATGGACGACCCGGTGAGCACCAGCGATCCCACCGCCACCGGCATGGGCAGCAAGGCCACCGGTTACGACGTCCTGCCGTCCGGGACGCAGCAGATGTGGCAGAACGAGTACTTCTACCTCGACGGCGCCGTCACCCTCACCGTGAACGAACGCGGCGCCGACTACGGCCTGAACGTCTTCCCGACCACCTGGGAGGCCGCCGAGAAGGACATCACGACCGGCCCGGCGCAGGGTGCCAAGCGCTACGGCCTGGTCCGCGACACCGGCAGGGACGACACCCCGGTCCCGCAGTACCTCACCCGCGCCACCCCGGCCGACCCCGCGACGGTGGCCCAGCGGTCGCGTGTCTGAGCAGGTCGGGTGAAGTCCGCTGCGGTTCGGCGGCGCTCTGAAGGGGCGCGGGGCTGTGCCGACATGCGGCTCCGCCGCGCTGGGGGTCCCCCGGGTTCGAGCGAAGTCGAGAACTTGGGGGAGCGACCAGCCCCGACGGGGCAGCAGACGGCCGACAGCGCATCGCGGCACTTCGAGCGGAGCGCTCAGCCGCGGGACCGCAGGGCGTGCAGGACGTCGACCCGGTTCGTCGTGATCGAGTCGACGCCCAGGTCCAGTAGGCGGCGCAGCGAGCGGCGGGTGTCCGGGGTCCAGACGGAGACGAGGCAGCCGTCGTGGTGGACGCGGGCCGCGAGGTCCCGGCTGACCAGGGAGAAGCGGTAGTTGAGCCAGCGCGGCCGGACCGCGGCCAGCAGCGCGGGCCGGGGCGGGGCGAGGGTCGTCCAGGTCAGGGCGATCTCGGCGGCCGGGTCGGCGGCCCGCACGGCGAGCATGGCCTCGGCGCCCGCGCAGTAGTAGACGCGCTCCCGGGCACCGCTCTGCCGGACCACGTCCATGACCCGGTCCACCATCCGCCGCTCGACCCGCCCGCACAGGTCCACCATCACCCGGCTGTCGCCGGTCGCGGCCAGCGCCTCGGCGAGCGTCGGCACCCCGCCCGCCGTGAGCCCGCGCAGCTCCTCGGCGGACAGGGCGGCCAGCGGCCGGTCCACCTCCCACAGCCGCTTGAGCGTCCCGTCGTGCAGCAGCACGGGGACGCCGTCACGGGTGAGCCGTACGTCGATCTCGACCGCGTCCGCGCCCTGGTCGAGCGCGGAACGCAGCGAGTCGGTGGTGTTCTCGCGGAAGCGGTAGGGGTCGCCGCGATGGGCCACGGCGGTCACGGTCTGCATGGCCCCCATTGTGGCGGGGCCGGTCAAGCCTCAGGGGTCAGCGGGCGAGCCAGGCGGCGGTGTACGTGTCGATCTCCGCGGCGATCCGCGCCTTGCCCGCCGGGTCCAGGAAGGACGCCTCGACGGCGTTCTTGGCGAGATCGGCGAGGCCGCGCTCGTCCAGGCCCAGCAGCCGGGCCGCCACCGCGTACTCGGTGTTGAGGTCGGTGCCGAACATCGGCGGGTCGTCGGAGTTGATCGTGACCAGCACCCCGGCCTTGGCGAACTCCTTGATCGGGTGCTCGTCGAGGGTGCGCACCGCGCGGGTGGCGATGTTGGAGGTCGGGCAGACCTCCAGCGGGATGCGGTGCTCGGCGAGGTGGGCGAGCAGCGCCGGGTCCTGCGCGGAGCTGGTGCCGTGCCCGATCCGCTCGGCGCGCAGCTCGGTCAGCGCGTCCCACACCGTCTCCGGGCCGGTCGTCTCACCGGCGTGCGGCACGGAGTGCAGACCCGCCGCGATGGCCCGGTCGAAGTACGGCTTGAACTGCGGCCGGGGTACGCCGATCTCGGGCCCGCCGAGCCCGAACGACACCAGGCCCTCCGGGCGGATCCGGTCGTCGGTGGCCAGCCGGGCGGTCTCCTCGGCGGACTCCAGCCCGGCCTCGCCGGGAATGTCGAAGCACCAGCGCAGTACGGTCCCGAACTCGGCCTCGGCCGCCTTGCGGGCGTCCTCGATGGCCGCCATGAAGGCCAGCTCGTCGATGCCGCGCCGGGTGGAGGAGAACGGCGTGATGGTCAGCTCGGCGTACCGCACCTGCTGCCGGGCCAGGTCGCGGGCCACCTCGTAGGTCAGCAGCCGGACGTCCTCCGGGGTGCGGATCAGGTCGACCACCGACAGGTACACGTCGATGAAGTGCGCGAAGTCGGTGAAGGTGAAGTAGTCGGCCAGCGCCTCGGGGTCGGTGGGGACCTTGGAGTCGGCGTGCCGGGCGGCCAGTTCCGAGACGATGCGGGGGGAGGCGGAGCCGACGTGGTGGACGTGGAGCTCGGCCTTGGGGAGGCCGGTGATGAAGTCCCGCAGATCGCGGTCGGCCGTGCCGGTGGCGGTTGCGGAGCTGTGGTCGGTCAAGGGGTCCTCCCCGGAAGCGGGCGCCCGTGGGACCAGGCCGGTGGAGCAGGGTCGGTGGACCGGGTCCGTGGTGCGGGCGCGGTGATCGGCTGATCGGTTGCGCGGGATCATCGTAGGCCCCCGTCGGCGCGGTCCGGACCTGCCCGTAGCATGGGCACATCAAGCAGAGGGGGGTCACCGTCACGATGTCCGACGAGGTGCCGCAGTCCATACCACCGGAGCAGCAGCCCGCCGGCACGGGACCCATGTCGCCCTGGGTGTCCCTGGGCAAGACGACGGACACGGCACCGGCGACTCCGCGGGACTCGCCTCCGACCCCGACGGTCCCCGGCCCCGGCTCCGTCCATGACCAGCAGACGCTGACGTCGCTGCCCACGGACGCCGTACCCGCGGCCTGGGCCCCGCCGATCGCCGCCCCCGCGACCCCGGCGAACCCCTTCGCCCCGCCGACGAACTCCTTCGCCCCGCCGGCGGACCCGTTCGCCCCGCCGACGGCCGCACCGCCCGCCCCGGCGAACCCGTTCGCACCGCCCATGGCACAGCACCCGGCGGCCGAGCCGGTCCCCCCGCCGCCCATCGCCCCCGACGGCCCCGGTCAGGTGCCGTACGGCTACCCGGGCACGCCGTCGGCCCACGGCCACCCCGGCGCCTACCCGGCCGCGAGCGCCTACGGCTGGCCCGGCATGCAGCCGCTCCCGAGCAACGGCATGGGCACGGCCGCCCTGGTCTGCGGCATCCTGGCCACGGTCGGCTTCCTGCTGTGGCCCATCGCCCTGGTACTGGGCATCCTGGCGGTCATCTTCGGCGCGGTGGGGCGCGGGAAGGCGAAGCGGGGAGAGGCGACGAACCCCGGGATGGCGTTGGCGGGACTGATCTGCGGGGCGGCGGGCATCGTGCTGGTGCTGGGCTTCTGGGCGTTCGTCATCGCGCTCATGAAGTGAGGGATCCGGGCCGCGTCCGAGGCAGCCCCTCCGGCCCGGTCCCCCAAGCGGAACCCCTCTCAGGCCCCCGAGCCGGCCAGCCTCTCCCGCGCCTCCATCAGCGCGAACCCCAGCAGATTCGGCCCCCGCCAGCGCGCAGGGTCGAACGCGGCCTCGTCGCTCACCGCAAGCCCGATCCCCCACACCCGGTCCACCGGACTCGCCTCCACCAGCACCCGGTCACCCGTGCCCAGCAGAAACTCCCGGAGCGCGGCGTCGGCCGCGAACTTGTGCACGCTGCCCTCGACCACGATCCGGAACCGCTCCCGCTCCCATATCGCCTCGTCGAAGCCCCGGACCAGTCGCCCGGCCTTCTTCGCCTGGGAGGGATGCCCGGCGGCCAGCACCTTGCGCTCCGCCTCCGCGTCCTCGAAGAGCCTCGCCTTGCCGGCCATCATCCAGTGCTCGGCCGTCGCGTACTCCACCCCGTCCACCACGAACGGCGACGGCCACCACTGGCTCAGACAGCTCGGGCCGATGCTGCCGTCCTTCGTCGGCCGATGCCCCCAGAAGTGCAGGTACTTCACCCGGGCTCCGGCCCGGACCTCGCTGATCAGGGATTCCACCCCGTCGATCTTCCCCATGCACGCGAGTCTGGCACGCACCACTGACACTCCGTCCGCCCTTTTTGGCCCCGACTCGACACCTGGTCGACAGATTCCGTCGCGTAACCAAAAGGCAACAACGGAATCACTTGTTGGAGTCCTACTGCTCTGTCAGGATCGGCACTCAAATCGAGCTGGAGCTACGCCACCCACCCCCGGGACGGGGCCCGACGGCGGAGGAGAGCGACATGCACAACCCGGGTACCGCCACCCCGGAACGATTTCCCGCACAGGACCGGTTCGCCGAGGGCGCGCAGTTCATCGCCGGCCGGCCGGCCAAGGGCACCTCGGGCCGTAGCCACGCCGTGGTCGACCCCGCGACGGGCGCGGAGGTGTACACCTATGAGCTGGCCGGCGCCGACGACGTCGACGCGGCCGTGGCCGCCGCGCGCGAGGCGTTCCCGGGCTGGTCCTCGGCCACCCCGGGCGAGCGCTCCGACGCCCTGCACCGCTTCGCCGCCGTGCTCGCCGACCGGGCGGAGGAGTTCGCCCGCGCCGAGTCCCTCCAGTGCGGCAAGCCGCTGAAGCTCACGCGCGAGTTCGACGTGCCGGGGACCGTCGACAACACCGCCTTCTTCGCGGGCGCCGCCCGGCACCTCCAGGGGCAGGCGGCCGCCGAGTACTCCGGTGACCACACCTCGTACGTCCGCCGGGAACCCATCGGCGTCGTGGGCTCCATCGCGCCCTGGAACTACCCCCTCCAGATGGCCGCCTGGAAGATCCTCCCGGCGATCGCCGCGGGCAACACCATCGTGCTGAAGCCCGCCGAGCTGACCCCGCTCACCTCGCTGCTGTTCGCCCAGGCCGCCACGGACGCGGGCATACCGGACGGTGTGATCAACGTCGTCACCGGGACCGGGAAGGAAGCGGGGGAGCATCTCATCGGGCATCCCGACGTCGCCATGACCTCCTTCACCGGGTCCACCGCCGTCGGCAAGCGCGTCGCCGAGATCGCCACCGGCACCGTCAAGCGCCTGCATCTGGAGCTGGGCGGCAAAGCACCTTTCGTGGTCTTCGACGACGCCGATCTGGAGGCCGCCGTCCACGGCGCCGTCGCCGGGTCGCTCATCAACACCGGCCAGGACTGCACGGCCGCCACGCGCGCGTACGTGCAGCGCCCGCTGTACGAGGCCTTCGTGGCGCGGACCGCCGCACTGATGGAGACCGTGCGGCTCGGTGACCCGTTCGCCCCCGGCACCGACCTCGGGCCGCTCGTCTCGCACGCCCAGCGGGACCGGGTCGCCGCCTTCGTGGACCGCGCGCGAGCCTACGCGCGCGTGGTGACCGGCGGCGAGGCGCCGAAGGGGGACTTGGAGAACGGCGCCTACTACCGGCCGACGCTGATCGCCGACGCGGCCCAGGACAGCGAGATCGTCCAGTCCGAGATCTTCGGGCCGGTCCTGGTCGTCCTGCCCTTCGACACCGACGACGAGGGGCTCCGGCTGGCCAACGACACCCCGTACGGCCTCGCCGCCTCCGCCTGGACCGGCAACGTCTACCGCGCGAACCGCGCCACCCGCGAGATCAAGGCGGGCTGTGTGTGGATCAACGACCACATCCCGATCATCAGCGAGATGCCCCACGGCGGATACAAGGCGTCCGGCTTCGGCAAGGACATGTCTGCCTACTCCTTCGAGGAGTACACGCAGGTCAAGCACGTAATGTTCGACAACACCGCGGTGGCCGCGAAGGACTGGCACCGCACCGTCTTCGGGGACCGTTAGCCGACCGGGCCCCGACCAGGCCCACCCCTCCCGAAAGGGCACCACGCGCATGGAGCAGTACGAGCCCGACCGCCTGACACCGGTCGAAGTCGCCGCCGTACGGCGCAGTCTGCGAACCGGCCGGGCCGCGTTGACCCGCCGTTCGCTGCTGCGCGCCTCGGCCGGCGGCGCGCTCACGGTCGGCGGACTCGGGGCGCTGAGCGCCTGCGGGATCCCCGCGGCGACCAAGACGCAGGGCGGTGTGTCCGCCGACGACCACTCGGCCAAGGAGAAGATCGTCAACTTCTCCAACTGGCCCGAGTACATCGACGTGGACGACAAGGGCAAACGCCATCCCACGCTGGACGCGTTCGCCAAACGCACCGGCATCCAGGTCACGTACACCGAGGACATCAACGACAACGACGAGTTCTTCGGCAAGATCCAGCCGCAGCTCGCTGCCGGCCAGGACACCGGCCGCGACCTCGTGGTGCTCACCGACTGGCTGGCCGCCCGCATGATCCGGCTCGGATACGTCCAGAAGCTGGACCCGTCCAACCTGCCGCACGCCTTCGCCAACCTGTCGGACCAGTTCCGCGCCCCCGACTGGGACCCGGGCCGCGCCTACTCGTACCCCTGGCAGGGCATCTCGACCGTCATCGCCTACAACAAGAAGGCGCTCGACGGCATCGAGGTGAAGTCCGTCTCCGACCTGCTCGACAACCCCAAGCTCAAGGGCCGGGTCGGTTTCCTGACCGAGATGCGCGACAGCATCGGCATGACCATGCTCGACATGGGCAAGGACCCGGCGAAGTTCACCGGCGACGACTTCGACGCGGTGATCGCCCGCCTTCAGAAGGCCGTCGACAAGGGCCAGATCCGCCGCTTCACCGGCAACGACTACACGTCCGACCTCACCAAGGGCGACTTCGCCGCCTGTCTCGCCTGGGGCGGTGACATCGTCCAGCTCCAGGCGGACAGCCCGGACGTCGGCTACATCATCCCGGACGCCGGCTACATGACGTCGACGGACAACCTGCTCATCCCCAACAAGGCGCGCCACAAGACCAACGCCGAGCGGCTCATCGACTACTACTACGAGCCCGCGCCCGCCGCCGAGCTGGCCGCCTACATCAACTACGTGAGCCCCGTCGCCGGAGTGCAGCCCTATCTTGCGAAGATCGACGCGTCGGCGGCGAAGAACCCGCTGATCATTCCCGACAAGGCCATGCAGGCCAAGGGCCATGCCTTCCGCGCGCTGACGCAAGCGGAAGAGACGGCCTACCAGCAGAAGTTCTCGAAGCTCACAGGGGCGTGACGACGATGACGACACCGGACAACAGCGGCGACGTCCGCCTCTCCGGCATCAGCAAGACCTACGACAACGGCTTCACCGCCGTACAGCCGCTGGACCTGACCGTGCCGCAGGGCTCCTTCTTCGCCCTGCTCGGCGCCTCCGGCTGCGGCAAGACCACCACCCTGCGCATGATCGCGGGCCTGGAGGAACCGTCCTCCGGCACCGTGCACCTCGGCGACCAGGACGTCACCCACCTGCCGCCGTACAAGCGGCCGGTGAACACCGTCTTCCAGTCCTACGCCCTCTTCCCGCACCTCGACATATTCGAGAACGTCGCCTTCGGCCTGCGCCGGCGTGGCATCAAGAGCGTGAAGAAGCAGGTCGAGGAGATGCTCGACCTGGTCCAGCTCGGCGAGCAGGCGCGCAAGAAGCCGCACCAGCTCTCCGGTGGCCAGCAGCAGCGTGTCGCCGTCGCCCGCGCGCTCATCAACCACCCCAAGGTGCTCCTCCTCGACGAGCCGCTCGGCGCCCTCGACCTCAAGCTGCGCCGCCAGATGCAGCTGGAGCTCAAGCGCATCCAGACCGAGGTCGGCATCACCTTCGTGCACGTCACGCACGACCAGGAGGAGGCCATGACGATGGCCGACACGGTCGCCGTGATGAACGCGGGCCGGGTCGAGCAGCTCGGCGCGCCGACCGATCTGTACGAGAACCCGCAGACGACGTTCGTCGCGAACTTCCTGGGCACCTCCAACCTCATCGAGGCCGAGGTCGACACGGAGAACGGCGGCGACATCGTCCTCAAGGCCGGCGGCGGCAAGCTCGTGCTGCCCAAGGCGCGCTGTTCGGCGCCCACGACGGCCGGCGGCAAGGTGCTGGTCGGCATCCGCCCGGAGAAGATCTCCCTCACGCACGCCGACGACGCGGGGGACATCCCCGAGGGCCGCAACCGCCTCACCGGCAAGATCGCCGACGCCAGCTTCATCGGCGTCTCGACCCAGTACGTGATCGACAGCCCGGTCTGCGACGAACTCTCGGTCTACGTCCAGAACATCGAGCGCGACGCCCGGCTCGTGCCCGGCGCCGACGTCGTCCTGCACTGGAGCCCGGCGCACACCTTCGGCATGGACGCCGCTCAGGACATCGACGCGGGCACCCAGGAAGAGGCGGCCGCCTGATGTCGACCCTCACCGAAGCCGAGGCGCCACCGCCTCTCGCGCCCACCGCACCGGAGACCAAGCCCCCACGCAAGCGCGGCCGTTGGACGCCGTACTGGCTGCTGCTGCCCGGCCTGCTCTGGCTGATCGTCTTCTTCGCGCTGCCGATGATCTACCAGGCCTCCACGTCCGTGCAGACGGGCTCGCTGGAGGAGGGCTACAAGGTCACCTGGCACTTCGCGACCTACTGGGACGCGCTGAGCGAGTACTGGCCGCAGTTCCTGCGGTCCGTCTTCTACGCGGCCGCCGCCACCGTGCTGTGCCTGCTGCTCGGCTACCCGCTGGCGTATCTGATCGCCTTCCGCGCGGGCCGCTGGCGGAACCTGATCATGATCCTGGTGATCGCGCCGTTCTTCACCAGCTTCCTGATCCGCACCCTGGCCTGGAAGACGATCCTCGCCGACAACGGCCCCGTCGTGCACACCCTGAACTCGCTGCACGTCCTGGACCTCACCAACTGGCTGGGCTGGACGGCCGGCGACCGTGTCCTCGCCACCCCGCTGGCCGTGGTGTGCGGACTGACGTACAACTTCCTGCCGTTCATGATCCTGCCGCTGTACACCTCGCTGGAGCGGATCGACGGACGGCTGCACGAGGCGGCCGGCGACCTGTACGCCAGGCCGTGGACCACCTTCCGCAAGGTGACCTTCCCGCTGTCGATGCCCGGTGTCGTCTCCGGCACGCTGCTGACGTTCATCCCGGCGGCCGGCGACTACGTCAACTCCGAACTGCTCGGCTCGACCGACACCCGCATGATCGGCAACGTGATCCAGACGCAGTTCCTGCGCATTCTGGACTACCCGACCGCCGCTGCCCTCTCCTTCATCCTCATGGCCGCCATCCTGGCCATGGTCACGATCTACATCCGCCGGGCGGGGACGGAGGACCTGGTCTAAATGCCCTTCGTCAACTGGCTCAAGCGTCATCTCGTCGTCATGGCGGGAATCCTGACGCTCGCGTATCTCCTGCTGCCGAACGTCATCGTCACGGTGTTCTCCTTCAACAAGCCGAAGGGGCGCTTCAACTACGCCTGGCAGCAGTTCTCGCTGGACGCCTGGAAGCAGCCGTGCGGGGTCGCCGACATGTGCGGCTCGCTGTCCCTCAGCCTCCAGATCGCCGTCTGGGCGACGGTCGGCGCCACGATCCTCGGCACGATGATCGCGTTCGCGCTGGTCCGGTACCGCTTCCGCGCGCGCGGCGCCGTCAACTCGCTGATCTTCCTGCCGATGGCGATGCCCGAGGTCGTCATGGCCGCCTCGCTGCTCACCCTGTTCCTCAACATGGGCGCCCAGCTCGGCTTCTACACGATCCTCATCGCCCACATCATGTTCTGTCTCAGCTTCGTCGTCACCGCGGTCAAGGCGCGCGTGATGTCGATGGACCCGCGCCTGGAGGAGGCCGCCCGGGACCTGTACGCCGGCCCCGTGCAGACCTTCGTGCGGGTCACCCTGCCGATCGCGGCACCGGGTATCGCCGCGGGCGCGCTGCTCTCGTTCGCGCTCTCCTTCGACGACTTCATCATCACGAACTTCAACGCCGGCTCGACCGTCACCTTCCCGATGTTCGTGTGGGGTTCGGCGCAGCGCGGAACTCCGGTCCAGATCAATGTGATCGGTACGGCCATGTTCCTCGTCGCCGTTCTCATCACGCTGTTCTCGATGCTCGTCACCAATCGCCGTAACAACCAGAAGGCATAGGACTTTTCAGAACGGCCTTCTCGGAAAGTCCTCTGTAGGGAGTTGAAATCATGGCCCCAAGCGCCATGAGTCGTGGCAAAGACAACTGGATCGCTTCTCTCTCCGAAGCCCAGCCGGTGCCGTACTGGCTGGAAGACCCCGGCAAGCCCCACCCCGAACCCGCCCTCACCGGCACCGACATCTGCGACCTACTGGTCGTCGGCGGCGGCTACAGCGGGCTGTGGACCGCGCTCAACGCCAAAGAGCGCGATCCGCAGCGGGACGTGGTCCTGCTGGAAGGCCGCGAGGTGGGCTGGGCCGCCTCCGGCCGCAACGGTGGCTTCTGCGCCGCCTCGCTCACCCATGGTCTGCCCAACGGTCTGACCCGCTGGCCCGGCGAGATCGGGACACTTCAGGAGCTGGGCCGGCGCAACCTCGACGAGATCGAGGCCGCGCTCGCCCGGCACGGCATCGACTGCGACTTCGAGCGCACCGGCGAGATCGACGTCGCCACCGAGACCTACCAGGCCTGGGAGCTGAAGGACTGGCACCGGGAGCTGGCGGAGCAGGGCCTCGCCGACGGCATCGAGTACCTGGACGCCGACGCCGTGCGCGAGCAGGTGCACTCGCCCACCTTCGAGGCGGGCCTGTGGGACCGCCGGGGCGTGGCCATGCTGCACCCCGCGAAGCTGGCCTGGGGCCTGAAGAAGGCGTGCCTGAAGCTCGGGGTGCGGGTGTACGAGCACACACCCGCCCTGACGTTGAAGCAGTACGGCGCCGGGATGGCCGTACGCACCCCGTACGGCGCGGTCCGCGCCCGCCAGGTCGCGCTCGGCACGAACATCTTCCCGAGCCTGCTGCGCCGCGTGCGCTCCTACACCGTCCCGGTCTACGACTACGCGCTGATGACCGAGCCGTTGAGCGCCGACCAGATGGCGGAGATCGGCTGGAAGAACAGACAGGGCCTCGGGGATTCGGCGAACCAGTTCCACTACTTCCGGCTGTCCGCCGACAACCGGATCCTGTGGGGCGGCTACGACGCGATCCACCACTACGGCGGCCGGGTGCGTGCGGAGTACGACGACCGGCCGGAGACGTACGCCAAGCTCGCGGGCCACTTCTTCGGCTGCTTCCCGCAGCTGGAGGGCGTCCGCTTCACCCACGCCTGGGGCGGTGCGATCGACACCTGCTCGCGCTTCTCGGCGTTCTTCGGCACGGCGCACCAGGGGAGGGTGTCGTACGCGGCGGGCTACACCGGCCTGGGTGTGGGTGCGACCCGGTTCGGCGCGGACGTGATGCTGGACCTGCTGGACGGGGAGCGCACCGAGCGGACCGAGCTGGAGATGGTCCGCAAGAAGCCGCTGCCGTTCCCGCCGGAGCCGTTCGCCTGGACGGGGATCGCCCTGACCAAATGGTCCCTGGCCCGCGCGGACGCGCACGGCGGCCGCCGCAATCTGTGGCTGCGGACCATGGACCGGCTGGGGCTGGGCTTCGACAGCTGAGGCCTTTTACGTGGTCTTCAGGGCGACGTCAAGCCACGAATTTCCGGAGCATGACGCTGCTCCCGCGTTCCGGCGTACTGGATGCACGGGCCTCACCGGGAGGCACCGACTTCCACCCCGGATCAGCAGGAGAAGATCATGAGCCGTATCACCCGCATCATCCGCAAGGACGACGACTCCCGTGCCGAGCGGCCCAGGCGCCGTCTGGGTCTGGCGACCGCGGTGGCCTCCGCCGTCGTCGTCGCCGGAGGCGTCATGGTCCCGGCCGTGGCCGCCTCGGCGGCGCCGATGCACCAGCCGGCCGCGGTGACCATGGTCCCCCGGCACGACCACCACCACGACGGGGACGACTGGGACCACTGGGACCATCACCATCACCACCACTGGCACTACTTCTGGAACTGGGACCACGACTGCTGGGAGTGGGGCTGGTGACCACCCCGGCTGGTGACCCAGGTCACTCCAAGGGGGACGCGGAACCCGCGTAATGCCCCCGGAAGGCCTCCCTCTCTCCTGCTGACGCGACCGCGTCGACAGAAAGAGTGGGGAGGCCTTCTTGATGACTGGGGCGAAGACGGCCGTCGAATGGCTGGCATCCGTCGCACCGGACCCCGAGGCCTGCCGCTGGGAATGGGAGCGCAATCCCGGCGGGGTCGCGCTGCTGCCCGCCGGCAAGGCCTGGGACGTCCTGATCCTGCCCGGTGACCTCGGCGGTCCGACCCTGGACGTGCTCATCCGGATGCTCGACCGGCCCGGCCCGGTACTCGTCGACTCCGGCGACCACCGGGTCGGGTTCTTCGTGCCGCCCGGCACCGCGGCCCGCTGGGTCGGCACCCGCATCCGCACCGCCGGGGCCGGCACCTGGATCGTCGTGCCGTACCCGGGCCGGGCGACCCAGGGTGTGCGCTGGCTGGTGCCGCCGGACGGCTCGGGCACACTGACCGATCCCGCGCTGCTGGAGCTGGCCATGCACGAGGCGGCGGCGGAGCTCGCCAGGGGCGGGGGCGGGGGCGGCTAGTGCCGGGGCCGCGCCGGGCGGCGGACTTTCACGAAGACCACGGACTGCCCGACGAAGAAGACGAACTGCGGCTCGTACGCGACCCACGGGACCTGGCCGGCGCTGCGGTCTCCGTGTCCGATGACGTGGCCGGTGAACCGGGATCGCTGTGCGGACGGGGAATTCCGGAAGAACTCCGACGTGTGCTCCGGCCGGCACCCGGCACCAGGGACAAGGTGGTGAGCAGCACGGTGGACAGACACCAGCTGGCCACCACGTCCAGCGGCCAGTGATAGCCGTGCCGGACCAGGCCGTACGACACCCCGAGGACCAGGGCCGTGCAGCAGGCGACCAGTCGACGGCGGGTGGCCTCCGAATCCAGCCAGGGCAGCAGGAGCAGGGTCGCGGAGCCGTAGGCGACGGCCGCGGTCGCCGTATGGCCGGAGGGGAAGTAGCCGACGGCCGGGGGCATCACGGGGGTCGCCGGCCGGGCGGTCCAGTCCTTGAGGGGGACGACGATCGCCGGGACCAGCGCCATCAGGACGGCCGCGGCGAGCGGCGGCAGCCACCAGCGCTCCGTACCGGCGTCATGGCCTCGCCACAGGACGTACCCGATGGCGAAGAGGAGGACCGGGACGGCGACCTGAACGTTGCCGAGGCCGGAGAGGATCTCGGAGAACCGGCCGCCCGGGTGCACGAGCGCCCCGCTGACCCGCGCGTCCAGCCGCAGCAGCGGGCCGTGCGTGACGACCTGCCAGGTGAGCAGGGCGAGGAGCACGGCCGGGAGGACGAGCAGCGGGGCACGGCGGACAACGGTCGACACAGCGCTCAGCTTCTCAGGTCCGCCTGAAGTGTGTCGCATCGTCATACCGGATCACACTGCGTGGTTCTGTGCCGCTTTGCAACGCGAGGCATGACGCGACCCCGGCCACTGCAAGGAGTGGCCGGGGCCTCTTGGTGCTGCGGAAGGAGGAAGTGAAGAGGAAGGAGGTCGGCCGCCCCGGAACAGGGGGGGGTGGTTCCGAGGCGGCCGTCCGGATCGGAACGTCGCGCGCCCCGGGGGGTTTGGGGCGGCGACCGTCCGATCGGTGAGGAGATCCCGGAGCCGTCAGGCGCCGGTTGTGTGCGCGAGGGCACGACCAGGCCGTAGCTGGGGAGGCCCCGGCCTGAGATCGCCCACAGTCCCCTGTGGGCGGGGTGTATCTCTCATCTGCGTAGAACCTACGGCAGGCCGGGGCGCTTGGGCAGACGGAATCGCGTCCCGTCATCCACCTCGCACACCTTCTTCACACGGCCTGCCGCAGGCCGCATCAGAGGGGCGAACGACTCGCTCAGATGCGCGCGAAGGCCTGCTCGATGATGTCGAGGCCCTCGTTCAGGAGGTCCTCACCGATGACCAGCGGCGGCAGGAAACGCAGCACGTTGCCGTAGGTGCCGCAGGTGAGGACCAGCAGGCCCTCCTGGTGGCAGGCCTTGGCGAGCGCGGCGGTGGCCTCGGGGTTCGGCTCCTTGGTGGCGCGGTCCTTGACGAGCTCGATGGCGATCATGGCACCGCGTCCCCGCACGTCGCCGATGATGTCGAACTTCTCGGCCATGGCGGTGAGGCGACCCTTCATGATCTCCTCGATGCGCTTGGCCTTGCCGTTGAGGTCCAGCTCCTTCATGGTCTCGATGGCACCGAGCGCACCGGCGCACGCGACCGGGTTACCGCCGTACGTACCACCCAGCCCACCGGCGTGCGCGGCGTCCATGATCTCGGCGCGCCCGGTGACGGCGGCGAGCGGCAGACCGCCGGCGATGCCCTTGGCGGTCGTGATGAGGTCCGGGACGATCCCCTCGTCCTCACAGGCGAACCACTGGCCGGTCCGGCAGAAGCCGCTCTGGATCTCGTCGGCGACGAAGACGATGCCGTTGTCGTTGGCGAACTTCACGATCTCCGGCAGGAAGCCCTTGGCCGGCTCGATGAAGCCGCCCTCGCCGAGCACGGGCTCGATGATGATCGCGGCGACGTTGTCCGCGCCGACCTGCTTCGTGATCTGGTCGATCGCCTGCTTGGCGGCCTCGGGACCGGCGTTCTCCGGGCCGGTCGGCCAGCGGTACGCGTAGGCGACCGGCACCCGGTACACCTCGGGCGCGAACGGCCCGAAGCCGTGCTTGTACGGCATGTTCTTGGCGGTCAGCGCCATCGTGAGGTTGGTCCGGCCGTGGTACCCGTGGTCGAAGACCACGACGGCCTGGCGCTTGGTGTAGGCACGCGCGATCTTGACGGCGTTCTCGACGGCCTCGGCGCCGGAGTTGAACAGCGCGGACTTCTTGGCGTGGTCACCGGGGGTCAGCTCGGCGAGCGCCTCGGCGACGGCGACGTACCCCTCGTACGGGGTGACCATGAAACAGGTGTGGGTGAAGTCGGCGAGCTGGGCGGCGGCACGCCGCACGACGGCCTCGGCGGAGGCGCCGACGGAGGTCACGGCGATACCGGACCCGAAGTCGATGAGCCGGTTGCCGTCGACGTCCTCGATGATCCCGCCACCGGCGCGGGTGGTGAAGACCGGCAGCACGGAGCCCACGCCCTGCGCGACCGCGGCGGTGCGGCGGGCCTGCAGCTCCTGCGACTTCGGGCCGGGGATGGCGGTGACGACGCGGCGCTCCTGCGGAAGTGCGGTCATGGGGGCTCCTGATGATCTTGCGTACGGTGCGGCCCGGCTCGTGGTGCGTTTTCGGCCGCTTGCCTATCTTTCTTCGCAGGCTAGGGCCGGGAACCGGGGGTGGGCATGCTCCATGTGGGCGTTGTCGCCGTCGCCGCTTGTCCGCGGTGGACATAGCCGACCGGCGGTATCGCACCCGCCAACGGCGCCATGTCGGCCACGTAAGCGGTGAACTCCCCTTGCCGGGGCGTTAGATTGCTCGCTGACGGTGGACGGAACGGCTGGTCAGGGGGCAAGGGCGATGGACAGCGACGGCACACGAGACGCACGCGGCACGCACGCGCATCCGGTACCGCGCCCGACAGCACCGGCGGAGGGGGCCGGGGTGCCGCCACGGCCGACCCGCGCGCCGGACGTGCCGCCCCCGGCCGCGCAGCCGTCGTACGACCCGCACACCGCGCAGCCGTCGTACGAGCCGCACACCGCGCAGCCGTCGTACGAGCCGCACACCGCGCAGCCGTCGTACGAGCCGCACACCGCGCAGCCCCGCTCGCCCGTCGCCGAGTGGCTCGACCAGCCCCGGCCCGCCGTCGAGCCCGGCATCTGGCGGTACGGCTACCGTCCGCCGAAAGCTGCCCGCCCGTCACAGCGCCTGGCCCCCGTCACCGTCGTCGGCTTCGTCGTCCCCCTGGCGGCGGGGCTGCTGCTGTGGTCACTGTGGCGGCACGGCAGCTTCCCCTATCAGTGGACCGTCCTCAAGCTGGTCACCCCGGACGGCTGGTGGTGGGGCGGCACCACGACGCCCAAGACGTTCAAGGGCGCCGAGGCCCTCACCGTCGCCGACGGCGTGGTCTTCGCGATCCTCGTCTACGTCATGGCCCGCCTGGGCAGCTGGTCCGACATCATCCGGCACGTCGTCACCCGCCGCGAGCAGCCGGCCCGCGCCCTGATCGCCGCCCTGGGGGCGCTGATCGCGCTGGCCTTCGTCTTCCCGGGCGCGTTCGGCCTCGGCTGGAACGCCCTGCCCGTCCAGGATCCGCTGTTCTCGCTCATCGTCCTGATCACCGGCGACTACAGCGTGTTCGCGTCCCAGTGGCTCACGGACGGGCTGTACGCGCTCATCACCCTGCTGGTGCTGTGGCCGTTCGCCCGGATCGGCGGCTGGTGGCCCCTCGCGAAGGCGGCGCTCGCCGCGCGCGCACGGGCCAAGGCGGGCGAGGCCGCACCGCGGGCCGTGGACCGGCGGCCGTCGCAGTGGCCCGAACTGCGGGAGGCCGGCCAGCACCAGGCCGCCGACCTGCTCGCCGCCGAAGTGCACGCCGGCCGGATGAACGACGTGGACTGCGCACGGGTCGGCCACATGTGGACCGTGGCCCGCGCCCGGGCCCGGGTCTCCTCCTTCTCCGACACGGTCCTGCGCGAGGGCGGCGCCGCCTGGACCCACCCGTCCGGCCACCGCGACCTGCCCGGCCGGGGCGCCCGGCACGACCTCGTCTCCGGGCAGGTCCGCATCGGGCAGTGGGTGACGGGGGAGCGGACCCCGCCCGGGTACGGCGGCGCGGGAGCCGCCCTCGCCCCGGACACCCTCGGCACCTCGCTGCTCGCCGTCGGACCGTCCGGCTCCGGCAAGACCCGCCATCTGATCCGGCCCGTCGTCGAGTCCCTCGGCCTGCAGGCGCTGACCGGACAGTGCGCCGTCGTCGCCGTCTGCGCGGCCGGCACCCCGCTCGGCCCCGACTCCGCCTATGACGTCGTCGTACGCCTCGGCGACCCCGCGTCCGTCCACGACCTCGACCCGTACGCGGAGTCCGAGGACCCCGACGAGGCGGCCGCCTTCCTGGCCGAGGCGCTCGTCGGTGACCTCGACACCGTGAGCGGGCAGCGGGCGGCCACCGCGCTCGCCCAGCTCCTCGGCCCCCACCGGGCGGCGTACGGGCGATTTCCGACCCTGCCCGCGCTGCGGGAGCTCCTGGAAGGCGAGCCGTCCGCCCTGGCGGCGCTCCGGGCGGCGCTCGCGGGGGACGAGCACACCGCCATGCGCCGCGAACTCGATGCGCGTGCCCGGCAGTCGGGCAGCACCGGCGACCCCGCCCCCGTGCTGGCCGACCGGCTCGCAACGCTGGACCGGCCGGCGTTCGCCGAGTTCTTCGGCGCGGACGGTGCGGGTGCCCGGCCGTTCTCGCTGCGTGCCGTGGCCCACCATCCGCTGCGGGTCCGTGTCGACCTGCCCGAGCGCGGTCACGAGGAGGCGTCACGGATCGTCACCCGGCTGGTGCTGGCCCAGTTCGGCGCCCTGGCGCTGACCGGCGAACGGACCCACTTCGTCTGCCTCGTCCTGGACGACGCCACCGGCGCGGTGACGACCGAGTCCCTGCGCCGCATCCCGCGGCTGCGCTCCCGCAACGCGGGCGTCGTGCTCGCCCTGCGCACGATCGGTGACGTCCCCGAGGCGCTCCACGGGCCGCTGTACGCGGCCGTCGGCTGCCGGATGGCGTTCTCCGGGGTGGCCACGTGGGACGGCAGCAGGTTCGCGGACGCCTGGGGCACCGAGTGGGTGGAGACCAGGGACGTGGCCCGGCACACGGTCTTCGCCGACCAGCCCATGACGCGCGCGATCCATGCTCTGCGCAAGCTGGTCACCGGCAAGGCGGTGACCACCGAGGCCGTCACCGTCCGCCAGGTGGAGCGGGCGCGGTGGTCCGCTTCCGAGTTGGCTCATGGGGTGCCCGCGGGGCATGCGGTGTTGTCGTTGACCAGTGTGCGGGGGGAGCACGCGCCGCCCTTGCTGGTCGATCTGCGGGGGTGAGGAGGGGGCGGGGGACCGTACGGTGAGGCAGAATCGGGGTAGGTCGTTCATACAGTGCGGCCAAAGGATCAGCCGCATTTGTGACACCGTGATCGGCGGATGTCTCCTCACCGTGAAGGTCCCATGCCCCCCACCCTCGCCTCGCTCGTCCACCACTCCGCGCTCAAACTGACCGTGCGCGCGGGCGAGGACCACCTCGACGTGCCCGTCCGCTGGGCGCACGTCAGCGAGCTGGCCGACCCGGTGCCGTACATGGAGGGCGGCGAGCTGCTGCTGATCACCGCGCTCAAGCTGGACGCGGAGGATCCGCAGGCCATGCGGCGGTATGTGAAGCGGCTGGCCGGGGCGGGGGTCGTGGGGCTCGGGTTCGCCGTGGGGGTGAACTACGAGGAGATTCCCGAGGCGCTCGTCGACGCCGCCCGGGAGGAGGGGCTGCCGTTGCTGGAGGTGCCTCGCCGTACCCCCTTCCTCGCCATCAGCAAGGCCGTGTCCGCCGCCATCGCCGCCGATCAGTACCGCGCCGTCACGGCAGGGTTCGCGGCGCAGCGTGAGCTGACCAAGCAGGCCCTGAACGCCGGGCCCGAGGGGGTGCTCGGGGCGCTCGCCGCGCAGGTCGACGGATGGGCGGCCCTGTACGACGCCTCCGGTGCCGTCGTCGCCGCCGCGCCGGAGTGGGCGGGGCGGCGGGCCGCGCGGCTCACCGCCGAGGTCGAACGGCTCCGGGAGCGGCCCGCTCCGGCATCGGCGGTCGTCGGCGGACCCGAGCACGAGGACCGTGTCGAGCTGCACTCCCTCGGGACGGGCCGGCGGCCCCGCGCCGCGCTCGCCGTCGGCACCGCCGCCGCCCCCGGCACCGCCGAGCGCTACGCCGTGCACTCCGCCATCGCCCTGCTCACCCTGACCACCGAACGCTCCCGCTCCCTCCGTGCGGCCGAACAGCGCGTCGGTACGGCGGTGCTGCGCATGCTGCTCGCCGGCGAGCCGGACCACGCCCGCGCCGTCGCCGGTGACCTGTACGGCGGGCTGCTCGACGCGCCGTTTCGGATGATCGTCGCCGAGTCCGCGTCCGGTACGGCGGCGCGGGCGCACGCCCCCGCACCTTCGGCGGGTGCCGGCGCCGACCTGGGCGGCGATCCGCTCGGCGGGCTCACCGAGAGCGTGGAGTCCGCCGCCGCCCGCTCCGGCGAGGCCGTGCTGGTCGTGCCCGAGGGAGAGCGGCTGGTGGTGCTCGCCGCCGACGGGGGAGCGGCGGTGGCTGCCTGCACCCGGTACGCGGCGGTGCTGGAGGCGGCGCGGGCGGTGCCCGAGCAGGCCGGGGGCGAGGAGGAGGAGCTCGTCGTCGGGCTGTCGGCGCCGGCCGGGCCGATCGCCGCGGCCGCCGCCTACAAGCAGGCCGAGCAGGCGCTGTCGGTGGCGCGGCGGCGGGGACGGGTGCTGGTGGAGCATGAGCGGCTCGCCGCCGGGTCGGTGCTGCCGCTGCTGGCCGACGACGCGGTGAAGGCGTTCGCCGACGGGCTGCTGCGGGCCCTGCACGAGCACGACGCGACAGGGCGCGGGGACCTCGTCGCCTCGCTGCGGGCGTGGCTGTCCCGACACGGGCAGTGGGACGCGGCTGCGGCGGACCTGGGGGTGCACCGGCACACCCTGCGGTACCGGATGCGGCGGGTCGAGGAGATCCTCGGGCGGTCGCTGGACGACCCGGATGTGCGGATGGAGCTGTGGCTCGCCCTCAAGGCGACCGGCGCCGAGTAGTCCGACGGTCCGGGAAAGGTCAGCTGGTCCGGCTGTCCGAACAGGTCAGCGCCGAATAGTCCAAACAGTAGTGGCCGGTCCGGCTACTGCTACGACTCGGACAAACGACCCTCGGCCGCCCCCGCCCTACCGTGGACCACGCAAGCCAGCACACCTCCGACATGGAAGGGCCGGGACCCGGACTATGACTTCCACCCACGCCTTCTGGCTCGCCGGCCGCCAGGTCACCGGCGAGGACACCTTCGACGTCACCTCCCCGTGGGACGGCCGGCTCGTCGGCACCGTCAGCGTGCCGACCGAGGCCCAGGTCGAGGAGGCTGTGGCCGCCGCGTACGCGGTGCGGGACGAGTTCGCCGCCACCCCGGCCCACGTGCGCGCCGCCGCCCTCGACCACGTCAGCAAGCGGCTGGCCGAGCGTGCCGAGGAGATCGCCCAGCTGATCTCCGCCGAGAACGGCAAGCCCATCAAGTGGGCCCGGGGCGAGGTCGGCCGTGCCGTGTCCGTGTTCCGGTTCGCCGCCGAGGAGGCCCGGCGGTTCAACGGCGGTGAGGCCCAGCGGCTCGACACCGACGCCGGCGGCCAGGGGCGCCTCGCGCTGACCCGCCGCTTCCCGAAGGGCGTCGTGCTCGGCATCGCGCCGTTCAACTTCCCGCTGAACCTGTGCGCCCACAAGGTCGCCCCCGCGATCGCCGTCGGCGCGCCCATCATTCTGAAGCCGGCGCCCGCCACCCCGCTCTCCGGCCTGATCCTGGGCGAGCTGCTGGCCGAGACCGACCTGCCGGCCGGTTCCTGGTCGGTCCTCCCGGTGTCCAACGACCGCATGCCCGCCCTGGTCCAGGACGAGCGCCTGCCGGTGATCTCCTTCACCGGTTCCGACAAGGTCGGCTACGCGATCATGGACTCGGTGCCGCGCAAGCACTGCACGCTGGAGCTCGGCGGCAACGGCGCGGCCGTCGTCCTCGCCGACTTCGCGAGCGACGAGGACCTGGACTGGGCCGCGACCCGCATCGCGACCTTCTCCAACTACCAGGGCGGCCAGTCCTGCATCTCCGTGCAGCGCGTGATCGCCGACGCGTCGGTGTACGACCGGCTGCTGCCGCGCATCGTCGCCGCCGTCGAGGCCCAGGTCACCGGTGACCCGTCCGACGCCAAGACGGACGTCGGCCCGCTGGTCAGCGAGGACGCGGCCAAGCGCGTGGAGGCCTGGGTGAAGGAGGCGGTCGAGGCCGGCGCCACGCTGCGCACCGGTGGCGACCGCGACGGCGCCTCCTACGCGCCGACCGTCCTCACCGACGTACCGGCGGACGTGACCATCGCCTGCGAGGAGGTCTTCGGGCCCGTCCTCACCGTGCAGAAGGCCGACGGCGAGGCTGCGGCGTTCGCCGCGGTCAACTCCTCCAAGTACGGCCTCCAGGCAGGCGTGTTCACCCACGACCTGCAGGTCGCCTTCCGCGCCCACCGCGCCCTTGAGGTCGGCGGCGTGGTGATCGGCGACGTCCCGTCCTACCGCGCCGACCAGATGCCGTACGGCGGCGCCAAGCAGTCCGGCGTGGGCCGCGAAGGCGTGCGGTTCGCGATGGAGGACTACACCTACGAGCGCGTACTGGTTCTCACCGGTCTCGCGCTCTGACCTGCCACGGACAGGTCAGTAACAGAACGGCCGCAGCCCACTGTGCGGGGGCTGCGGCCGTTCGTGTTCACGAAAGGTCGGGTCTGGTAAAGGATTTGGCATCAGCCGGTCAATAATCTTGTTCTGTGCATGACTCACCCGGCGGTCTGTGTGTCGACTTAGGCGACCGATCCACGTCCGACTCCGGACTACTCAGGGGAACACATGCACATAGCCCGAACCGGGCGCGGCCTCGCGGCCTCCGCCGCCACCGCCGCACTCGTCGCCGCAGGACTGGCGACCCTCTCCACGGCCGGCGCCACCACCGCCGCGCCCGCCGGCGTACCGCACACCTTCGCGCAGCCGGCCCTCGCGGGGCACACCCTCGCGCGCGACGTGGCCAGCCCCCTGCCCATCGCGCAGTGCCAGGCCAAGTGGCACATCAACTGCTACACCCCGCTCCAGTACAGAACCGCGTACAACCTCAACGCGCTGTACAAGAAGGGCATCACGGGCAAGGGGCGCACGATCGTCATCGTCGACTCGTACGGGTCGCCGACGGTCCAGCACGACCTCGACGTCTACAGCAAGCAGTTCGGGCTGCCCAGCACCAAGGTCGACGTGGTCAAGTGGGGCCACGTGCCGAAGTTCGACCCGAAGAACTCCGACATGACCGGCTGGGCCGGCGAGACCACCCTCGACGTCGAGATGGCCCACGCCGTCGCGCCGGGCGCCAGGATCGTCCTGGTGGAGACGGCCGTCGCCGAGACGGAGGGCACCACCGGTCTGCCGGAGATGATGAGCGCCGAGAAGTCCCTGATCGACCACGGGGTCGGCGACGTCATCAGCCAGAGCTTCGGCGCCACCGAGAACACCTTCCCGGGCTTCTCCAAGGGCGACTTCTCCAGCATCAAGAAGCTGCGCTACGCCTTCGAGGCCGCGGCCCGCAAGC
This sequence comes from Streptomyces camelliae, assembly GCF_027625935.1. Taxonomy (NCBI): domain Bacteria; kingdom Bacillati; phylum Actinomycetota; class Actinomycetes; order Kitasatosporales; family Streptomycetaceae; genus Streptomyces; species Streptomyces camelliae. The sequence continues at coordinate 2,708,519 of NZ_CP115300.1, read as the reverse complement.
ACGTGACCGTCCTCGCCTCCTCCGGCGACGGCGGCGCCACCGACAACACCGCGGACGGCAAGGGCTACTACAAGTACCGCGTCAACTCCTGGCCGTCCTCGGACCCGCTGGTCACCTCCATCGGCGGCACCCAGCTCCACCTGAACGACAAGGGTGAGCGCGTCAAGCCGGACAGCGTCTACAACGACTACGGCGCGGGCGGCGGCGGCCAGTCCCACGTCTTCACCCGGCCGTCGTTCCAGAACCGCGTGCAGAACGTCGTCGGCACCCGCCGCGGCACCCCGGACATCTCCATGGCCGCCGCGGTCAACGGCGGTGCCTGGACCTACTCCAGCTACGACCCGACCGCCACCGGCTGGGACGTCGCCGGCGGCACCAGCGAGGCCAGCCCGCTCTTCTCGGGCATCGTCGCCCTCGCCGACCAGGCGGCCGGCCACCGCCTGGGCGACATCAACCAGGCCCTCTACACCCTCGAAGGCCGCAAGGGCTCCGGCATCGTCGACGTCAACGACGGCACGGACAACAGCTACCAGGGCGTCAAGGGCTACAAGGCCGTGGGCGGCTACGACATGGCCACCGGCGTGGGCACGCTCAACGCCCTGACCTTCGTGCCGGCCCTGGCCAAGGCGAGCCACGGCTGACAGCCCCTGGCTAATGGGAATCATTTTCATATAACCTGATGGCGGCTGGCCCGCCACGGAGAAGGGGTCCGGCACCGCTGCCTTCCGGTGCCGGACCCCTTCTTGTCGTCGTCTCCTCCGGACCCTCAACCGGAGAAGCCGACGTGCGCGAGCCGCAGCGGGCCGCGCAGTCCGATGCGGACGTCGTGCACGCCCTCGGCGACGAGGCCGGCGCCCAGGGTGGTGTAGGCGTAGGGGCCGGCGGTGGGGCTGTCCAGGTGCAGAGCCGCGAGCACCGGGCCGCCGTCCAGGGAGAGTTCGAGTACGCCCTCGCCCGCCAGCTGCGCGCTCACCTCGGTCACGCCCGGACCGAAGTCGCAGGCGCGGTAGAGCAGTTCGGCCGTACCGCCGTCGGCGGGAGTCACCGCGTCGCCCGCCGTCCGCGTCCGGTCCACGATCGCGACGCCCGACTGCTCGTCGAAGTCCACGCCCGCGAGGCCCCGCCGGGCCACCGGACGGGGCGCGGGCCCGGTGCCGTCGAGGTGGACCGTCGTACGCAGCCGCACGTCCTCGCTGGACGCGCCGACCAGCAGCTCGTACGGCCCCGTCTCCAGGCGCGGTCCATCGTGCGCCACGTCCCAGAACTCCAGCGCGGACAGCGGGACGCCGAAGGACACCTCGGCCCGCTCGCCGGGCGTGAGGGTGAGCCGGCGGTGCGCCAGCAGCTCGCGGCGCGGGCGGGTCACCGACGGGTCCACGGCCCGCCCGTAGAGCTGGACCACCTCGTCCGCCACCCGGTCCCCCGTGTTCGTCACCGAGCAGGAGACCGTGAGCGCGCCGTCCGCGACACCGGCCACGAGGTCGCCGTAGCCGAACGACGCGTACGACAGGCCGTGCCCGAAGGGGAACAGCGGGGTGCCCTCGAAGTACAGATAGGTCTGGCGGCCGCCGATCACGTCGTAGTCGAACAGGTCGGGCAGATCGGCGTCCGAGGCGTACCAGGTCTGCGGCAGCCGGCCCGCCGGGGAGACGTCGCCGGCCAGGACCCGGGCCAGTGCCGTGCCCGCCGCCTGTCCGCCGTGCGCGGTCCACAGCGCGGCCGGGAGCCGCGCCACGTCCACCGCGTACGGATAGGCCGAGGTCAGGATCAGTACCGTACGCGGGTTCGCGGCGCGGGCCGCACGCAGCAGCCGCTGCTGGTGCTCCGGCAGGGCGAGGGTTGTACGGTCCTCGGTCTCGCGGCCGTTGATGTGCGGGTCGTTGCCCGCGACCACCAGGACGACCTCCGCCGCCTCCGCGACCCGGGCCACGGCCTCCTCGCCCCGCTCGACCGTGATCACCTCGAAGACGTCACCGGAGTCGGCAACCTGCACGCCGTCGGCGGCGACACGGACATGGCGACCCGTGCCCAGATGCCTGAGGAGGTGACCGTTGTGGTGCGGTTCGAGACGGAAGGTCTCCTGGACCACCCACCCGCCCGGCTGGTCGGCCGAGGCGCGGACATACCCGTCCTCGGCGACCGACAGATACCGGCCGTCCGGCGCCCGCAGGGTCAGCACGCCCTCGCCCCAGTCCACCAGCGCGAACTCGGTGCCGGTCACCTCCGCGGTGAGCGGCGGCAGATCGGTGCGGCCGGCCAGCAGCGCCGGGTCCAGTGCGCCCTCGGCGCCGCGTGCCTCGTCCGGCGCGTCCGTCGGCGGCACCTGCAGGAACGCGCCGGCGGCGGTGCGCAGCCGGACCCGGTCCACGCCCTCCGCGAACTCCACGCGCTCGGCGCCGAACCGCTCGTACAGGCCCTCCAGAGGGGTGGACCGGTGCAGCAGACTGCCGCTGTACCAGTCGAGCTTGCACTCGTCGGCGAGCAGGCCGACCACCGCGATCCGGGTGTCGGGCGCGAGCGGCAGCAGGTCGTCGTCGTTCTTCAGCAGCACGACCGCCTGCTCGGCGGCCTCCCGGGCGAGTGCCCGGTGCCCCGGGGTGTCGAACTCGCCGGTGCAGACGTGCGGGTCGTAGTGCGGGTCGAACTCGGCGAGCCGGAACCGGACGGAGAGCTGCCGGCGTACGGCGGTGTCGATGTCCGCCTCGCTCAACAGGCCCTGCTCGTACGCCTTCCGCACCCGCTCGACGATCTGCGAACCGTCCGTGCCGTGGTCGGTGAAGCTGTCCACGCCCGCCAGCAGCGCGGCCGCGGTGGCCTCCTCGTGGGTGTCGAAGTAGTGCTCGGCGTCGACCAGATTGGAGGGTGCGCCCGCGTCCGAGCAGACCAGCAGCTCCTCCCCGGTCCAGGTCCGCAACGGGTCGCGCAGATACGGGGAGACGTGGTTGGGGCGGCCGTTGACCAGGTTGTACGCCGGCATCACCCCGGCCACCGCGCCCGCCTCGACCGTCTCCCGGAAGGCGCGCAGATCGTACTCGTGCAGCACGCGCGGGCGGACGGAGGCGGACGACGTGGCGCGGTCCGTCTCGTTGTTGTGGGCCAGCCAGTGCTTCAGGACGGGCGCGGTGCGCCAGTACAGCGGATGGTCGCCGCGCAGGCCGTGGGTGTACGCCGTGGCGATCGCCGAGGTCAGCTTCGGGTCCTCCGCGTACCCCTCCTCGTTACGGCCCCACAGCGGATGGCGCAGCAGATTGACCGTCGGCGACCAGACGTTGAGCCCGACCCGCTCGTCCCGGGCCCGCATCGCGCGGACCTCCTTGGACACCGCCTCGCCGACCCGCCGCACCAGCTCCGGGTTCCAGGTCGCGCCCAGGCCCACGGCCTGCGGGAACACCGTCGCCGGGCCCATCCAGGCCACCCCGTGCAGGGCCTCCTGGCCGGTGCGGAAGGCGGCGATGCCCAGGCGCTCGACGGCCGGCGTGAACTGGTGCAGGAAGGAGATCTTCTCGTCCAGGGTGAGCCGCGCCAGCAGATCGTCGATGCGCTTCGCGAACGGCAGATGCGGATCGCGGAACGGCAGGGCGGACGGCGAGTCAACGGTCACGAGCGGTTCCCCTTGCGGATGGAGCGACGAGACGCTTTCGAAGCGCTTCGATGCTCGGTCGAGTGGGGCCGGAGTGTCAAGGTCCCGTGCGTGAAGAGGGCGCAAGAGAGCCGACATCTTGCCGTCTTCGCAAGGGCGCATGACGGCTCCGCAGGAGCGGAGCGCATCGCAGGAATCTTGGGAGCGACCCTTGTGCGCCCCCATGTGTTCACTTAACCTCGCAGCAACATCGAAGCGCTTCGACTGAGCCTCTCAGCCTCTCCGAAGCATGTTTCCCCGCCAGATTCAGCTCAGCCAGATCCACTCAAGACACCGCAGCCGACGGCCACCGCCGGGTGTCCTGGTGCGCCATGAAGGGTTGACGCAATGACGCCGAACGCCGCTTCCGCCTCCTCCGCGCCCAGCCGGAGAGACTCGCCCAGCCGGAGGAGCTTCCTCGCCTCCACCGCGGTCGCCGCCGCGGCGGTCGCCGGAGGCATGCCGTTGCTCACCGCCTGCGGCAGCTCGGACAGCGGCACGGGCGGCGGTTCCTCCGGAGGCAAGGGCGAGAAGAAGCTGCTGCCGTCCTACGTGGCGAGCAACGTGGTGGTGCCGGACATCCCGTCCAAGAACGGCTCGCCGATCGGCTTCACCGGCAAGCTCGACCTGGCGACCCTGAAGACCTCCGTCCCCAAGAAGCTCGGCAAGGGCGGCAAGGTCACCATCATGTCGCCGTTCTGGGGCTCCCCGCCCAAGAGCGACAACGACTACTACAAGACGATGAACGACATGATCGGCGTCGACGTCGTCTGGCAGAACCAGGACGGCAACACCTACGACCAGAAGCTCGGCGCGGTCCTCGCCTCCAGCGACGTACCCGACGTCGTGGTCGTCCCCAGCTGGAACATGGGCGGCAAGATACCCACCGCCATCATCAGCAAGTTCGCCGACCTCGGCCCCTACCTCTCCGGCGAAGCTGTCAAGGACTACCCGAACCTCGCGGCCATCCCGACCGACGCCTGGCAGCGTTGCATCATCGGCGGCAAGCTGCGCGGCCTGCCGATGCCCTCCTCGTACGTCACCAGCATGGTGCCCCTCTACCGCAAGGACATCTTCGACAAGGAGGGCTACCAGGTCCCGCGCTCCGCGGACGAGTTCATGTCCCTCGCCAAGGAGATCACCAACGCCAAGGCCAAGCGCTGGGCCTGCCTGGACATGAAGTGGACCGCCTTCCAGATGTTCGGCGTGCTCTCCGGCAGCGAGAAGGCGCTCGGCTGGAACCTCGTCGACGGCAAGCTGATCAACCGCATCGAGACCCAGGAGTACCTCGAAGCGCTGGAGTGGGCCCGCAAGCTCTTCGCTGCCGGATACGTCCACCCCGACGCGATGATGGGCAAGAGCGCCCCCGACCCGGGCCCCAAGTTCGCGGCCGGCGAGTTCCTGATCTACCCCAACAACATCTCCCAGTGGTGGGGCCGCACTGCTGAACAGGCCGTCCAGAACCCGCAGTTCAAGATCTGGGGCATGGACATCTTCGGCCACGACGGCGGCGATCCGCGACTGTGGGCCGAACAGCCCGCCGGTATCTTCGCCTTCATCAACAAGAAGGCCTCGCAGTCCGTGATCCGTGACGCGCTGGCCGTCGCCAACGTCACCGCCGCACCGTACGGCACCAAGGAGTACATGGCCACCAACTACGGTGTCCAGGGCGCGGACTACACGGTCAAGAACGGCGTACCAGTCAAGACCACCCAGGGCAACAACGAGGTCATGAACGCCTACGTCATGGTCGCGAGCCCCGCCCCCACCATCGCCCACCCCGACTTCCCCGACGTCGCCAAGGCCCAGGTCGAGTGGCAGCAGCGGATGGGTGCCTTCACCAAGAAGTCCAGCTTCTACGGCCAGATGATCACCGAGCCGTCCCGCTACACCAACCTCGGCGACAACTTCGAAACGCTTGAGGACGACATCACCCGCGGCCGAAAGAAGATCAGCGACATGCAGCAGGCCGTCTCCGACTGGAAGAGCAGGGGCGGCGACAAGCTGCGCGACTGGTACAAGAAGCTCCTCGACGAGAACGGCACGGCGGCCGGCTGACGCGAGACACGAGGCAAGGAGAAGACCGTGTCCCACAGCACGGTGCCTCGGAGCAGGGCCGGGGCGGACGACAGGGCGGGGAAGGCCGCGGCGGCGTCGGACGACACCACCGCGACCGGCAAGAACCGGAAGAAGGCGAGGACCGGGAAGCTCAGCCTGCGCCTGCGCTTCAGACGCGACCGCGTCCTGCTGCTGATGACGCTGCCGGCGATCCTGCTGATCCTGCTCTTCAACTACCTGCCGATCCTCGGCAACATCGTCGCCTTCGAGGACTACGACCCCTACGTCAGCGACAACGGCATCGTCTCGATGCTGCACAGCCCCTGGGTCGCCCTGGACAACTTCCAGCAGCTCTTCGCGGACTCGGCCTTCTGGCACGCGGTCCAGAACACGCTGGTGCTGTTCTTCCTGCAGCTCGTGCTGTTCTTCCCGGTGCCGATCCTGCTCGCGCTGCTCATCAACAGCGTGATCAGGCCGAGGGTGCGGGCGGTCGCGCAAGCGGTGCTGTACCTGCCGCACTTCTTCTCGTGGGTGCTGGTCATCGCCGTCTTCCAGCAGCTCTTCGGCGGCGCGGGCGTCCTGTCGCAGCTCCTGCGCCGGCACGGCTACAACGGGCTGGACATCATGACCAACCCGTCCACCTTCAAGTTCCTCGTCACGGCGGAGGGGATCTGGAAGGACGCGGGCTGGGGGATCATCATCTTCCTCGCCGCGCTGGCCTCGGTGAGTCCCGATCTGTACGAGGCCGCCGCGATGGACGGCGCCGGCCGCTGGCGCCGCATGTGGCACGTCACGCTCCCCGCACTGCGGCCGGTGATCGCGTTGTTGCTGGTCCTGCGGGTGGGTGACGCGCTGACCGTCGGGTTCGAACAGATCCTGCTCCAGCGTGACGCCGTAGGACCGGGCGCGGCGGAGGTCCTCGACACCTTCACCTGGTGGAACGGCGTGCGCAACCAGGACTTCGGCTACGCGGCCGCCGCCGGTCTGATCAAGGGCGTGGTCAGCCTCGGGCTGGTCCTCGCCGCGAACAAGGTGGCCCATCTCATGGGCGAGCAGGGGGTGTACAAGAAATGACCGCCGTCATCGACAAGCCGCCGGTACGGGAACGACCGCCGTCCCGGTGGGCCGCGCCGCCCCGCCCGGTGTGGGAGGAGGAGCCGAGCAAGGCCGGTCTGGCCGGCAAGGGCCTGGTGCTCACCCTGGCCTGCCTCGGCATCCTCTTCCCGCTGTGGATCGTGATCGTCACCAGCCTGTCCTCCCGGAAGACGATCGACCAGGCGGGCGGTCTGGTGATGGTCCCCAAGGGCATCACGTTCATCGCGTACAAGGAGCTGCTGAGCGGCGGGCAGGTCACCCGGGCCGCGGTCATCAGCATCCTGGTCACGCTGGTCGGCACGCTGTTCTCGATGACGGTGTCGGTCCTGTGCGCGTACGGCCTCTCCCGCATCGGCTCGCTCGGCCACCGCTGGTTCCTGATGCTGCTGCTGGCGACGATGTTCTTCAGCGCGGGCCTGATCCCCACGTATCTGCTGGTGCAGTCCCTGGGCCTGATGGACAGCTACCTGGCCCTGATCCTGCCGAGCGCGGTGAGCGTCTTCAACATCCTCGTCCTGCGTGGGTTCTTCATGGGCATCTCGCAGGAACTGATCGACAGCGCGCGGATCGACGGCGCCGGGGACTTCCGGATCCTCTGGCAGATCGTGATGCCGCTGTCGCGGGCGGTGCTGGCGGTCATCACGCTGTTCTACGCCGTGGGCTACTGGAGCGCGTGGTTCAACGCGTCCCTGTACCTCAACGAACAGGACAAGATGCCGCTCCAGAACGTCATGATCCAACTGGTCCAGAAGCAACAGGCCCCGGTGGGCCTGGGCCAGGCCATCAAGACCGGCGAACTGTCCGGCCTGGCCGTGCAGATGGCGGTCATGGTGATGGCCCTGCTACCGGTCGCGGTCCTGTCCCCGTTCGTCCAGAAGCATTTCAAGAAGGGAATGCTGACGGGGGCGGTGAAGGGGTGACCGGGCGCCTGTTCGAGGGGGTTGTGCTGTCTCGTCGGCGAGCGCGGGTCGCTGCCCGGGCAGCGCCGTAGGACTGCGGGCCGTCAGCCCGGCGCGGGGCCGTCGTGGCTGATCGCCCCCACGCGGCGGGGCCGCATCTCGAACACAGCCCTGCGCGGCTGTACTGCCGGTGTGACCGGCATCCTCTTCCACCGTTACCAGAGACCGAGCGGAAGTGAGTCCTGTTGCCAGAGCTCGTGCTCAGCCGTGTGCCCCGAAGGGTTGTGGGCACGCTGGTCGCCCGCTTTCGCTCCGCATCCGGCGCGCACGGATCGTGTCCGTGGTCCCGAAATGCGGCGGCGGCCCGCGGCCGGAGGCCGCTGATGAACACGGCCTCACGTCCCAGGGCACGGGATGCGGCCTGGACGGTCCGATGCCCCACAACATCGCTCCGGTGCTGTGGGGGCGGTGCCGTCCGTCGCCGGATCGGGTGTCCCAGGGCGCGTCTTCCGATCGCCACGGCGGCGGCGTCGTGACGGGTAGTCTCGCGGGTCTATGTGGTCAAGGACTGCTGCCCGTGCTGGGCGCCCCAGCGGCTGGTGTAGGCGGGGTCGAGCCCGGCTGCGCAGCGGGCCTTCAGGTCGCGGCAGGCCAGGGAACCGAGCAGGTCACCGACCAGGTGCAGGACCTCAACGTCCCTTTCCGTCAGGCCCTTGAGGCTGCGACGGAGCGCCACCCCGGACGGCCCGGGGACCACGAACGGCGCCGCTATGTCACGCAGTCCGCCCGCAACTCACCCCCGGTTCAGACGATGTCCTCACCCCATCCAACGATCACCTCCCACACAGGTCACGGATTCGATATGGGAACTTTCGTTCCGTCATGGCACACGTCACTCATGCACAGCACAACCCGCCGGAACGCCGTGAACCGGAACCCGATCCGAACCTCGCGATCTCCTGGGCGGGGGGCCACCGGCACCGTCAGCGACGACCAGGCCACGTCCTGGATCCGCATCAACGACGACGCCCATCAGCGGGGCTGGACCGGACCGGCGATCACCGGCGATCCGCGCCTGCACGGCCGGGTGTACCTCGCCACCAACGGGCGCGGCATCCAGTACGGGGAGCCGGCATGAGACCGACCCTCGCCGCGGCCGGCCGGGGCCGCATCCTCTTCGGCGGTGACTACAACCCCGAGCAGTGGCCCGAGGAGACCTGGCAGGACGACGTCCGGCTGATGAAGGACGCCCGGGTTAACTCCGTCACCCTCGGTGTCTTCTCCTGGTCGAAACTCGAACCCGAGCCCGGCGCACGGGAGTTCGGGTGGCTCGACCGGCTCATGGACCTCATGCACGAGGGCGGAATCGGGGTCGTGCTCGCCACCCCGACCGCCTCCCCGCCGCCCTGGATGGGCCGCCTCCACCCAGACACCCTGCCCCGGGACGCCGACGGGCGGACCGAGGTGTGGGGCGGCCGGCAGCACTTCTCGCACTCCAGCGCCACCTACCGCCGTTACGCCGCCGCCATCACCGAGGATCTCGCCGCCCGCTACGGCACCCACCCGGCCCTCACGATGTGGCACATCAACAACGAGTACTGCACCTTCGACTACGGCGACGAGGCGGCCGCCGCCTTCCGCCGCTGGCTGCGGGAGAAGTACCGGACCCTCGACGCCCTCAACTCCGCCTGGGGCACCGCCTTCTGGAGCCAGGGTTACGACACCTGGGACGGCATCCTCCCGCCCCGGCACGCCCACTATCTGAAGAACCCCGCCCAGGTGCTGGACTTCCGGCGGTTCACCTCCGACATGCTCCTGGAGTGCTTCACCGCCGAACGGGACATCGTCCGCCGGCACACCCCGCACACCCCCGTGACCAGCAACTTCATGCCCCTGTGGATCGGCCAGGACGCCTGGCGCTGGGCGGAGCAGGAGGACGTCGTCTCCGTCGACCTCTATCCCGACCCGCGGGATCCGCTCGGCGGGCAGCGCGGTGCGCTCGTGCAGGACCTCACCCGTTCACAGGCCCGCGGGCCGTGGATGCTCATGGAGCAGGCGGCCGGGCCGGTCAACTGGCGCGGGGTCAACCACCCCAAGTCCCGCGGCCTCAACCGGCTCTGGTCCCTCCAGGCCGTCGCCCGCGGCGCCGACGCCGTCTGCTACTTCCAGTGGCGCCAGTCCCGCCAGGGCGCCGAGAAGTTCCACTCCGGAATGGTCAGCCACGCGGGGGAGCACGGCCGTACCTATCAGGAGGTCCGGCAGCTCGGACACGAACTCGCACGCATCGGCAGTTCGGTGACGGGGAGTCAGATCGTCTCCGATGTCGCGATCCTGCACGACTGGCACTCCTGGTGGGCCGGGGCCCACGAGGGGCGGCTGTCGGCGGAAGTGGATCTGCCGGAGGTGCTGACCGCCTGGCACCGGGCGCTGTGGGAGGCCCATCTCGCCACCGACTTCGCCCACCCGGAGCACGACCTGTCCGGCTACCGGCTCGTCGTCGTCCCGCAGCTCTACCTCCTCACCGACGCGGCCGTCGACAACCTCCTCCGCTACGTCCACGGCGGCGGCACCCTGGTCTGCGGCTTCCTCACCGGCGTCGCCGACGAGGACGACCGGGTCCGGCCCGGCGGCATGGACGCCCGGCTGCGCGAGCTGTTCGGCATCCGCACCCTGCACGAGTGGTGGCCCCTGGAGGCGGGGGAGACCGTCGAGTGCGAGGGGTTCCGCGGGACGCTGTGGTCGGAGGAGATCGAGGCCGAGCCCGGGGTCGCCCGGACCGTGCCGTACCGGGGCGGCGAGCTGGACGGGCTGCCCGCCGTTCTGCACAACGGCCGCGCCTGGTACGTCTCCACGCTCCCCGAGCCGGAGGCGCTGCGCGAGCTGCTCGCCTCCGTCGCCGAGGGGGCCGGGGTGCGCCCGGTGCTGGCGGGGCTGCCGGACGGGGTCGAGGCGGTGCGCCGGGGTGAGCTGCTGTTCCTGCTCAACCACGGGCGGGAGCCGGTCACCGTCGAGGTGCCGGGCGACCACCGTGAGCTGCTCGGCGGCGAGAAGGTCACCGGGTCCCTCACCCTCGGCCGCTACGGAGTGGCGGTGCTGCGGTCATGAGCCATGGACCCGTCCACGGGACCTGGGAGCCCGCCCCGGCCGCTCGCTGGGAGGACGGCTTCCTGAGCGGGAACGGCCACCACGGTGTCTGTGTGTGCGGTGATCCGAACGAGGAACGGGTCGTCGTCAATCACCACACCCTGGTCCGGCCCAACGGCGGCGAGCACGCCCGGCCACCCCGGCTCGCCGACCAACTCGCTCTGCTCCAGGACCGGTTGCTCGCCGGCGACCGCACCGCCGCCGAGGGCTTCACCGACGGGCGGCCGCTGCAGTGGGTGCAGCCCTTCCACCCCGGCTTCCAGATACGGCTCAGCCGGTCCGGAGAGAGCGGGAGCGAGAGCGGGGGTGGCTACCGGCGGGACGTCGATTTCAGCAGCGGCGAGGTCACCGCCGTCGCCGGCGACTTCCACAGCCGGGTCTTCGTCTCCCGCGCGGACGACGTGATCGTGCACGAGATCACGGCCAACGGCGACCTCGACATCCGGCTCGATCACCGGCTGCCCGGCGCCCCGGCCGGGCTGCGGGTCGGCCATGGCGCGCTGCTCACCCCCGAGGGCGCCCTGCTGAGCCTGCGCGCCCGCTACCCCGACAGCGACCGCGCCTACACCGGAGTCACCCTCGTCGCCGTCCTCGACGGCCGCACCGAACTCCTTCCGCCCGGCGTCCGGGTCACCGGCGCCCGCACGGTCCTGCTGCTCACCCGCGTCCTCCGGCACACCGGCGAGGCCGACGTGATCGCCGAGGCCCGGCTGCTCCGAAGGCTCCTCGAAGGCACTGAGGGCAGCTCGCAGCCGCCGTACGACCTCCTCCTCGCCCGGCACCTGCCCCTGCACCGCACCGCCTACCAGCGGGTCACCCTCGACCTCGGCGCCGATCCCGCCGACCGTGCCCTGCCCGGCTCGGAGCTCCTCACGCGCCCGGACAGCCCCGCCCTGCTGGAACGGCTCTTCGCCGCCGGCCGCTACCACCTGCTCTCCAGCAGCGGCCTGCTGCCACCCCGGCTCACCGGACTGTGGACCGGTGACTGGAACACCGCCTGGTCCGGGGCGTTCACCACCAACGCCAACCTCAACCTCCAGACCGCCTCCGCACCGGCCGCCGCCCTGCCCGAGGTCACCGAGGCGCTCGCCGGCTTCGTCGCCGGGCAGCTGCCGCACTGGCGGGAGAACGCCCGCGCGATCTTCGGCGCCCGGGGCGTGGTCGCGCCCTCGCACACCGACGGCGAGTCCGGGCTGACGTACCACTTCAGCCGCGAATACCCCCTGCACCTGTGGACGGCCGGCGCCGACTGGCTGCTCAAGCCGCTGGTCGACCACGACGAGATGCGCGGCGAGCGGGATCCGCGCACGGCCGCCGCGCTCGCCGAGACCGCCGCCTTCTACGAGGACTTCCTCACCCGCACCGACGCGGACGGCCATCTCGTCGTCGTGCCCTCCTACTCGCCCGAGAACCGGCCCGCGAACGCCAGTTGGGGCGCGCTCAACGCGGCCATGGATCTCTCCGCCGCCCGGCACGCCCTGCTCACCGCCGCCGACTACCACCCCGAACAGGGTGTGAAATGGCGGAAGTTGGCGGAGCGGCTGCCACCGCACCGCATCAACGCCGACGGCGCGCTCGCCGAATGGGCCTGGCCCGGTCTGGACGACACGTACGACCACCGCCACCTCAGCCACCTCTACGGCGTCTGGCCGCTGGACGAGATCAACCCCTACGACACCCCCGGCCTGGCCGCCGCCGCCCGCCGCGCCCTCGAACTGCGCGGCGCGGAGAACCACTCGGCGCACGGCCATCTGCACCACGCCCTGATCGCGGCCCGGCTGCGGGACGCCGGACGGGCCGCGCACGCCCTGCGCCAAGTGCTCGGCGGCGACTTCTTCCACGCCTCGCTGATGAGCGCCCACTATCCGCGGCGGGACGTCTACAACGCGGACGCCGCGCACACCCTGCCCGGCGTCCTGATCGAGATGCTCGTCCAGTCCACCCCCGACCGGCTGGTCCTGCTGCCCGCCGTGCCGGATTCCTGCCCCACCGGTGAACTGAGGGGCGTACGCACCCGGTTCGGCGCCGAGATCGACCTGAGCTGGACCCCGGACGGAGCCCGAGCCGTCGTCAAGCCCAGCCGCACCCACCGCATCGACCTGCGGACTTCCTCCGGCGCACAACCGCTGGACCTCGTCGCCGGAGAAGACCGCGTCCTCACCCTGGGGACGCGGTGACTCCCCGCAATTCCCCCCACCCATGGAAGGGACACCATGGCAACACGCACGTACCGCAGAGTCGCCACGGCCCTCGTCGCCCCTGCCCTGGCCCTCGGCGCCACCGTCGGCCTCGCCGCGGCCCCCGCCTCCGCCGCGGTCTGGTCCTCCTGCGACCAGTGGGGCAGCACCACGCTGAACGGCTACACCCTGTACAACGACATCTGGGGTTCCGGCGCCGGCAGCCAGTGCATCTGGGCCAACTCCGGCACCAACTGGGGTGTCTGGGCCGACCACCCCAACACCGGCGGCATCAAGTCCTACCCCAACGCCAAGAAGGTGATCAACAAGTCGATCAGCTCCTTGGGCTCGCTCACCAGCGGCTACAACGTCACCGTCCCGTCGTCCGGCGCCTACGAGACGGCGTACGACATCTGGGACACGAACCACAAGTACGAGATCATGCTCTGGGTCAACAAGACCGGCGCCGTCGGCCCGCTCGGCACCTCCCAGGGCACCGTCAGCCTCGGCGGCTCCACCTGGACCGTCTACAAGGGCAACAACGGCTCCAACGACGTGTTCTCCTTCGTCCGCAGCTCCAACTCCAGCTCCGGCACGGTCGACGTCCTGCCGATCCTGAAGTGGATCAAGGACACCAAGGGCTGGTTCGGCGATGTGACCATCGGTGACTTCCAGTTCGGCTTCGAGATCACCTCGTCCTCCGGCGGGCTGAACTTCGCCGTCAACAGCGAGAGCATCAGCAGCAGTTGAGTGACCCAGCGGTGACGAGGGCCGTCCCGGGCGCGCGACCGGGACGGCCCTCCCGTTGTTCACCTGCTTGCGGTTGGATGGCGCGCATGCGTATCGCCACTCCCCTCAGGTATGTACTGCCGGCCGGCGTCGCCGTCCTGCTCGCCGCCGCGCCCGCCTCCGCGGCCCCCGCACCGCTCTCCCCGTTGCGGCCGGTCGCCTCCCTCGCCGCCGACCGTCTGGCCACCGCCGACCTGGTCGCCGCCGCCAAGTGGGGCACCGACAGCCCCATCGACGACCCGGCCCGCGAGCAGCAGGTCCTCGACTCCGTCGCCGCCCAGGCCCAGCGGATCGGCGCCGACCCCGACGAGGTCCGGCGCATCTTCCGCGACCAGATCGAGGCCAACAAGGTCGTCCAGCGCGCCCTGTTCGCCCGGTGGACGGCCCACCCGGAGCAGGCCCCGACCACCAAGCCCGACCTGAACGTGGTCCGTCAGACGATCAACCGCATCAACACGGACCTCGTCCAGAGCCTCGCCGACACCACCCCGGAGCGCGCCGCCCCGACGTGCGATCCCGAACTCGCCGTGGCCGTCGTCGAGGTCCACCACGAGAAGCACCCGGACCTGCTGCACACCGCCGCCCTGGTCCGCTCCCTGGTCTCCGTCTGCCGCGACTGACGCGTGAGAAGGCGGCCGGTCCCTTCCGCGGGTAGGGAAGGGACCGGCCGCCGCTCGGCTCGGCTACTCCCCTACAGGCAGCCGTGCCCCGTCCCGCAGGAACAGCGGGATCCGGTCCAGGGGGGCGTCCACCGTCACCGCCGTACCGCCCTCGTACGTCTCACCCGTCCAGGCGTCCGTCCAGCGCGCGCCCGCCGGGAGGTACGCCGTGCGGGCCGTGGCGCCGGCGGTCAGCACCGGCGCGACCAGCAGGTCCCGGCCGAAGAGGTAGGCGTCGTCCACCGACCAGGCCGCCTGGTCGTCCGGGAACTCCAGGAACAGCGGGCGCATCACCGGCAGCCCCTCCTCGTGCGCCTCGCGCATGACGGTGAGGATGTACGGCTTCAGGCGCTCGCGCAGCCGCAGGTACCGCTCCAGGATCGCGCCGGCCTCCTCGCCGTACGACCACACCTCGTTCGGACCGCCGGTCATGTCCGGGCCCAGCGGCAGACCGGGGTCGCGGAAGCCGTGCAGCCGCATCAGCGGGGACAGCGCGCCGAACTGGAACCAGCGGACCATCACCTCGCGGTACGCCGGATCGTCCGGGTCGCCGCCGTGGAAGCCGCCGATGTCGGTGTTCCACCACGGGATGCCGGACAGCGCGGTGTTGAGGCCGGCCGCGATCTGCCGGCGCAGGGTCGCGAAGTCGGTGCCGATGTCACCGGACCACAGGGCCGCGCCGTGCCGCTGACTGCCCGCCCACGCCGAGCGGTTGAGGGTGATCACCTCCGGCTCCCCGGACGCCAGCAGGCCCTCGTGGAAGGTGCGGGCGTTCTCCAGCGGGTAGAGGTTGCCGACCTCCAGGCCCGGTCCCGCCCAGTAGCGCAGGTTCTCCGCGAAGCCGGGCTTCAGCTCGGGCTCGCACGCGTCCAGCCAGAACGCCGTGATGCCGTACGGGGTGAGGTAGTTCTCCCGGATCCTCGACCACACGAAGTCGCGGGCCTCGGGGTTCGTGGGGTCGTAGAAGGCGACCTGGACGGTGGAGGCGACCTCCTTGTCCGGCCAGTCGGCGTGCGCCATCGGGCCGTACTGGGTGCCGACGAAGTAGCCGCGCTGCTCCATCAGTTGATGGTTCTCCGACAGCGGGGACACCGACGGCCACACGGACACCACCAGCTTGATGCCCAGGTCCTCCAGCTCGCGGACCATGCCCGCCGGGTCGGGCCACTCCTTCGGGTCGAACTTCCACTCGCCCAGGTGCGTCCAGTGGAAGAAGTCGCACACGATCGCCGAGATCGGCAGGCCCCGGCGCTTGTACTCCCGTGCCACGTCGAGGAGTTCGTCCTGGGTGCGGTAGCGCAGCTTGCACTGCCAGAAGCCCGCCGCCCACTCCGGGAGCATCGGCGAACGCCCGGTGGCCGCGCTGTAGTTGCGCTGGCCCTCGCCCGGAGTGCCCGCCGTGATCCAGTAGTCGATCTGCCGGGCCGAGTCCGCGACCCAGCGGGTGCCGTTGCCCGCCAGCTCCACCCGGCCGATCGCCGGGTTGTTCCACAGCAGGGTGTAGCCCCGGCTGGACACCAGCACCGGGACGCTCACCTCGCTGTTGCGCTGCACCAGGTCCAGCACCAGGCCCTTCTGGTCCAGCCGACCGTGCTGGTGCTGGCCGAGGCCGTACAGCTTCTCGTCCTCGTACGCGGCGAAACGCTGCTCCAGCCGGTGGTAGCCGTTGCCGACCGCCGTGTAGAGACGCGGGCCGGGCCACCAGAAGTGGGCGCGCTCCTCGGCGAGCAGCTCGCTGCCGTCGTCGGTGCGCAGGAAGCGGAGCATGCCCTCGGCGCTCACCTCGACGGTCAGCGATCCGACCGTCAGCCGGCCTTCCCCGTCACCGGCGTCGACCGTCGCCTCGGCGGCGGGCGGGGAATCGAGGAGCGCGCCCGGGAGACCCTGCAGCACCGGGCCGCCGAGCCGGGCCCGCACCCGGACCGCGTCCGGACCCCATGGCTCGATCCGCACCGTCTCCTGACGGCCGCTCCACTCCAGCGCCCCGTCCTTCACCTGGACGCGGCCGACGGTGGGGGAGGACTGGGCAAGGCTGACCTTGGGCTGCGCGAGGGCAGGCTGAATACCGGCAGGCTGATTCACGGCGGCTCCTGAGGAGAGGCGTGCAGACAGGGACGCAGGCAGAGGTGTGTGCCCCGAAAGGGCACGGTCGGTGCGGATCAGGACGCGGCCGGCGCCGGTCCCGTACTCGCCCGCACGGTCAGCTCGGGCGCGAGCAGCACGACGTCGTCGTCGCCCCGCCCGTCCAGCTTGGCCACCAGATGCTCCACGGCGTGCCGGCCCATCTCCTGCGCGGGGATGGCCACCGAGGTCAGCCGCACCGAGGCCTGGACGGCGACCTGGTCCGGGCAGATCGCGACCACGGACACGTCCTCGGGCACGGCCCGGCCCTGCTGGCGCAGCAGCGCGAGCAGCGGCTCCACCGCGGACTCGTTCTGCACCACGAACCCGGTCGTCCCCGGGCGCTCGTCGAAGATCCGGGCCAGGGTGAGGGCCATCGCGTCGTACCCGCCCTCGCACGGCCGGTGCAGCACCCTGACGCCTGACGCACGGGCCCAGGAGCGCAGCCCGTCGAGGGTGCGCTCGGCGAAGCCGGTGTGCCGTTCGTAGACGGCCGGTGCCTCGCCGATGACAGCGATGTCACGGTGACCGAGCCCCGCGAGATGCTCCACGCACAGCGCGCCCGTCGCACTCCAGTCCAGGTCCACGCAGGTCAGACCGTTCGGGTCGGCGGGCAGCCCGATCAGGACCGAGTGCTGGTCGGTCTGCCGCAGCAGCGGCAGCCGCTCGTCCTCCAGCTCCACGTCCATCAGGATCATGGCGTCGGCGAGCCCGCTGCCGGTCACCCGGCGCACCGCGTCCGGGCCCTCCTCGCCGGTGAGCAGCAGGACGTCGTAGCCGTGCGTCCGGGCCGTGGTCGCCACCGCGATCGCGATCTCCATCATCACCGGCACGTACATGTCGGTGCGCAGCGGGACCATCAGCGCGATGATGTTCGACCGGTTGCTCGCCAGGGCGCGGGCGCCGGCGTTCGGGTGGTACCCCAGCTCCCGGATGCTCTGCTCGACCCGCTGCCGGGTGGTCGCGGAGATGGACCGCTTGCCGCTGAGGACATAGCTCACCGTGCTCGCCGACACTCCGGCGTGCTGGGCGACCTCGGCGAGGGTGACCATCCGGCTCTCCAAGCTTTGTGAAGCGCTTCGACAGAGCGCGTGACCGACTGAGGCGAGTGAGGGTGAGATTGACACTAGCTTCAGCGGGAGTGGGTGTCCATAGGCGCTGTCGAAGCGCTTCGACAGCTTTTCCATGACCGATATGCCGAACGAGTCGCCGAGCAGCAGTACACACCGATGCGCCGGGCTTCGGCAGTCCCCTCGGCCGTTCGGACGCGCGAGGGGTGGTGGGGTCGGCCCGTTTCGGGTACCAACGATCCAGTAGCACTGGTCGGTAGCGAACGATCCGCAATCATCCCTCTTCGCGGCGAGGTGAACCTCATGTCCGCCCCCACCACACCCCGTACCAACGTCACCGAGCGCGAAGCCCGCCAGGTGGCGGAGGCCGCCCGGGAACAGGACTGGCGCAAGCCCAGCTTCGCCAAGGAACTGTTCCTCGGGCGCTTCCGGCTCGACCTCATCCATCCCCACCCGCTCCCCGACGACGAGTCGGTCCGGCGCGGCGAGGAGTTCCTGGCCAAGCTCCGCGCCTTCTGCGAGACGACGATCGACTCGTCCCGGATCGAGCGCGAGGCCCGCATCCCGGACGAGGTCGTGGCGGGCCTGAAGGAGCTCGGCGCCCTCGGCATGAAGATCGACCCCAAGTACGGCGGTCTCGGCCTCACCCAGCTCTACTACAACAAGGCCCTCGCCCTGGTCGGCTCCGCGAGCCCCGCCGTCGGCGCGCTGCTCTCCGCCCATCAGTCGATCGGCGTGCCCCAGCCGCTGAAGATGTTCGGCACCCAGGAGCAGAAGGACGCCTTCCTGCCCCGCTGCGCCCGCACCGACATCTCCGCCTTCCTGCTCACCGAGCCGGACGTCGGCTCCGACCCGGCCCGCCTCGCCACCACGGCGGTGCCCGACGGGGACGACTACGTACTCGACGGAGTGAAACTCTGGACCACCAACGGAGTGGTCGCCGACCTGCTCGTGGTGATGGCACGGGTGCCGAAGTCGGAGGGCCACAAGGGGGGCATCACCGCGTTCGTGGTGGAGGCCACGTCGGAGGGCATCACCGTCGAGAACCGCAACGCCTTCATGGGCCTGCGCGGCATCGAGAACGGCGTCACCCGCTTCCACCAGGTCCGGGTCCCCGCCGCCAACCGCATCGGCCCCGAGGGCGCGGGCCTGAAGATCGCGCTCACCACCCTCAACACCGGCCGGCTCTCGCTGCCCGCGATGTGCGCCGGGGCCGGGAAGTGGTGTCTGAAGATCGCCCGCGAGTGGTCGGCGGAGCGCGAGCAGTGGGGCAAGCCGGTCGCGCTGCACGAGGCCGTCGGCTCCAAGATCAGCTTCATCGCGGCGACGACGTTCGCCCTGGAGGCCGTCCTCGACCTGTCCTCCCAGATGGCCGACGAGGACCGCAACGACATCCGTATCGAGGCCGCCCTCGCCAAGCTCTACGGCTCCGAGATGGCCTGGAAGATGGCCGACGAACTGGTCCAGATCCGCGGCGGCCGGGGCTATGAGACGGCCGAGTCGCTGAGGGCGCGCGGCGAGCGCGGGGTCCCGGCCGAGCAGATCCTGCGCGACCTGCGGATCAACCGCATCTTCGAGGGCTCGACGGAGATCATGCACCTGCTGATCGCCCGCGAGGCCGTCGACGCCCACCTCTCGGTCGCGGGCGACCTCATCGACCCCGACAAGTCCCTGTCGGACAAGGCGAAGGCGGGCGCGAACGCGGGCGTCTTCTACGCCAAGTGGCTGCCGAAGCTGGTCGCCGGACCGGGTCAACTCCCCATGGCCTACGGCCAGTTCAAGCACGGAATCGATCTGTCGGGACATCTGCGCTACGTCGAGCGCACCGCCCGCAAGCTGGCCCGCTCCACCTTCTACGCCATGTCCCGCTGGCAGGGCCGGATGGAGACCAAGCAGGGCTTCCTCGGCCGGATCGTGGACATCGGCGCCGAACTGTTCGCGATGAGCGCCGCCTGCGTACGGGCCGAACGGCTGCGCGCGCAGGGCGACCACGGCCGCGAGGCCTACCAGCTGGCCGACGCCTTCTGCCGCCAGGCCCGCATCAGGGTCGAGGAACTCTTCGACCGGCTGTGGACCAACACGGACGACCTGGACCGCACGGTGGTCAAGGCGGTCCTGGCCGGGTCGTACACCTGGCTGGAGGAGGGTGTCGTCGACCCCTCCGGGGACGGCCCGTGGATCGCGGACGCGACCCCCGGACCGTCGGCGCGGGAGAACGAGCGCCGCCCCTACGGCGACTGACTCGTTCCCCGCGCGGACCGGGTGCCTGGGGTCAGTTGCCCCAGGTGCCCTGGTTCACGGCGCAGTTCCAGCCCGAGCCGTGCAGGGTGAACTTCAGCGCGTAGGAGCGGGTGTTGAGCAGATGCGTCGGGATCCTCATGCCGAGACTGGCCTTGCCCTTGAAGGTCCCGGTGTAGACGGACACCGACGTCGAGGTGTTGTGGGTGATCCTGCCGCCGGTCGGCTTGGCCTTGCCGAAGCGGAGGTTCTTCTGGTCCGTGACGGTGAAGGTGACGTACTTGAAGCTCTTGGTCGTCTTGCTCTTGAGCCCGAAGTACAGGCCCCCGCCCGTGACCCAGCCGTGCGAGTCGATGTAGAAGCGGCTCGGGTACACGATGTCGATCGGGCAGCCGGTGCCGGTGGACGTCCGGGTGGCGGCCGAGGCGGCTCCGGCGAGTCCGAGCTGAGCGGCGGTCAGGACTCCGGCGGTGGCCAGGACGGCCGCGGTCGCGCGCATGCGGTTCATGGTGGTGACTCCTCCCCCTTTTTCGCCCGGTGTGACGGGCGTCGACGGGAAGAATGCCATGATCCACGGCCCGACGCGCGCGAATTCAGCGGCTTTTGTCGCAGAAGTGTTACCGCGCCCTCTTCACCGGCAGTTCACATCGGAAGAATCACCCCATCCGGCGATGAAACCGGCCGACGCGCCCTGCCTGGGGGGATGCCCTGTCCGGAGCGGTGCCGGTTGCGGCAACAATGGAGAGATGACCGACAGTCCCGCCCATCCGGCCCCTCTCGCCGATCCGCACCTCGTCTACGACCCGCTCGCCGGCGACGGGCCGAAGGACGTGGTGATCCTCGGCTCCACCGGATCCGTTGGCACCCAGGCCATCGACCTCGTGCTCCGCAACCCCGACCGCTTCCGGGTCACCGCCCTGTCCGCCAACGGCGGCCGCGTGTCCCTCCTCGCCGAGCAGGCCCGCCGGCTGCGGGTGCG
The DNA here is from genome assembly GCF_027625935.1 of Streptomyces camelliae. Taxonomy (NCBI): domain Bacteria; kingdom Bacillati; phylum Actinomycetota; class Actinomycetes; order Kitasatosporales; family Streptomycetaceae; genus Streptomyces; species Streptomyces camelliae. The sequence goes on along the minus strand of NZ_CP115300.1, from coordinate 2,687,671 downwards.
GACCGTCGCGGTCGCCCGCGAGGACGCCGTAGCGGCCCTGCGCGAGGCCCTCGCCGCCGAGTACGGCGCCGGGGAGCCGCTGCCCGAGATCCTCGCCGGACCTCAGGCGGCCACCGAGGTCGCCGCCTCCGACTGCCACACGGTGCTGAACGGCATCACCGGCTCCATCGGCCTCGCCCCCACCCTCGCCGCCCTGGAGGCCGGCCGTACCCTCGCCCTCGCCAACAAGGAGTCGCTGATCGTCGGCGGCCCCCTGGTCAAGGCGCTCGCCAAGCCCGGCCAGATCATCCCGGTCGACTCCGAGCACGCGGCGCTCTTCCAGGCGCTGGCGGCGGGGACGCGGGCCGACGTCCGCAAGCTGGTGGTCACGGCCTCCGGCGGCCCCTTCCGCGGCCGTACGAAGCAGGAGCTGACGAAGGTCACCGTCGAGGACGCCCTCGCCCACCCGACCTGGGCGATGGGCCCGGTGATCACGATCAACTCCGCGACCCTCGTCAACAAGGGCCTGGAGGTCATCGAGGCACACCTCCTCTACGACATTCCCTTCGACCGCATTGAGGTGGTCGTGCATCCCCAGTCGTATGTTCACTCGATGGTCGAGTTCACCGACGGATCCACGATCGCCCAGGCGACGCCCCCCGACATGCGCGGGCCCATCGCCATCGGTCTGGGCTGGCCCGAACGCGTACCCGAAGCCGCGCCCGCCTTCGACTGGAGCAAGGCCTCCACGTGGGAGTTCTTCCCACTGGACAACGAGGCCTTCCCGTCGGTGAACCTCGCCCGGCACGTGGGGATGCTCGCGGGCACGGCCCCGGCGGTGTTCAATGCGGCCAACGAGGAGTGCGTCGAGGCCTTCCGCAGCGGCGCGCTGCCCTTCAACGGGATCATGGAGACCGTCACCCGGGTCGTCGAGGAACACGGCACCCCGGTCACGGGAACCTCACTCACCGTGTCGGACGTCCTCGAAGCGGAGACCTGGGCCCGCACCCGGGCCCGGGAACTGACAGCCACCACGGCGAGCGCGGAGGCGCGTGCATGACGTCCTTGATGTTCATCCTCGGCATAGTGGTCTTCGCGGTCGGCCTGCTCGTCTCGATCGCGTGGCACGAGCTGGGGCACCTGTCCACGGCGAAGCTCTTCGGCATCCGCGTGCCGCAGTACATGGTCGGCTTCGGCCCGACCGTCTGGTCGCGGAAGAAGGGCGACACCGAGTACGGCGTCAAGGCGATCCCGCTCGGCGGCTACATCCGCATGATCGGCATGTTCCCGCCCGACGAGGAGGGCCGGGTCTCCGCCCGCTCCACCTCGCCGTGGCGCGGCATGATCGAGGACGCCCGCTCGGCCGCCTTCGAGGAGCTGCAGCCGGGCGACGAGACGCGCATGTTCTACACGCGCAAGCCGTGGAAGCGCGTGATCGTCATGTTCGCGGGCCCGTTCATGAACCTGATCCTGGCGGTCGCCCTCTTCTTCACGGTCCTGATGGGCTTCGGCATCCAGCAGCAGACGACGACCGTCGCCTCGGTCTCGCCCTGCGTCATCGCCCAGAGCGAGAACCGCGACAGCTGCAAGAAGTCCGACCCCGCGTCCCCGGCCCAGGCCGCCGGCATCCAGAAGCGCGACAAGATCGTCTCCTTCGACGGCAAGAACACGAAGGACTGGAACACGCTGTCGGACCTGATCCGCGACAGCGCGGGCAAGACGGTCCCGATCGTGGTGGTGCGAGACGGCAAGCAGCTCACTCTCCACGCCACGATCGCGACGAACCTGGTCGCCAAGAAGGACTCCAGCGGTCAGTACGTCCAGGGCAAGTACGTCAAGGCCGGCTTCCTCGGCTTCAGCTCCGCCACCGGCGTGGTCCACCAGAGCTTCGGCGAGTCCGTGACCTGGATGACCGACCGGGTCGGCGACGCCGTCGACTCCCTCGCCGCCCTGCCCGCCAAGATCCCGGCGCTGTGGAACGCCGCCTTCGGCAACGGCCCGCGCGAACCGGACTCCCCGGTGGGCATCGTCGGCGCGGCCCGCATCACCGGCGACATCGCCACCCTCGACATCCCCGCCTCCCAGCAGGTGGCGATGTTCGTGATGCTTCTCGCCGGTTTCAACCTCTCCCTGTTCCTGTTCAACATGCTCCCGCTCCTCCCGCTCGACGGCGGCCACATCGCGGGCGCCCTGTGGGAGGCCCTGCGCCGCAACGTGGCGAGGGTGCTGCGCCGCCCGGACCCGGGCCCGTTCGACGTGGCGAAGCTGATGCCGGTGGCTTATGTGGTGGCGGGGATCTTTGTTTGCTTTACCGTTCTCGTCCTGATCGCAGATGTCGTTAACCCGATCAAGATCAGCTAGGAATCGGTCGATTTCCGTCGCGGTGTTCACAGGGTGCGCCCTTCACTCGTGTAACTCACACGAGTGAAGGGCGCGACTTATCTGTACGACACGGAGGCGGACTTCGTACGTTCTTGCTGTTCATGGGTGACCCCAGCGGTGCGCGAACACCCTGGGGTCTGGCCAGTCGTGAAGGGACTGACATGCAGCAAGGTACTGTGCCGTGCGCAGATGACAAGGCCGAGGACACGGAGATCGTTGCTGTCGGCGCATACATGCGCGTCTCCACTGCGGAGCAGAGGGGGAAGTACGGAATTCCGGCCCAGGCGCAGGCCATCCGGGCGTTCGTGGGAGAGCGGTCGTCATGGCGTCTGGCGGGGGCTCGTGAGGACATGGGTGAGTCGGGCTCGACGGACTCGCGCCCTGGTCTGAAGGCACTCCTTGGTGACATCTCCTCGGGGCAGGTGAATCTCGTCCTCGTGCATCGCCTCGACCGTCTGGGGCGAACGGAGGCGGCCATCTGGCGTTGCATCTGGGAGGCGGACCGCCCGGCCATCCGCCGTCGGCCGCCTTCAATTGCCGACCGGACTGTGTACGGCTGACGATTCGGCGGCTCTCGCCCTCCGAGCAGCGTCGGCTGATCGAGTTGGTCGGCGTATGCGTGGACCTCGTGGACCCGGAGTTCCGCTACCGGGAGGGAACGAAGTGCTTGACGATCCGGTGGCATGAGCGCACGGGGACACCTGTCCCTCCGGACCCCACAGACAGCCAGTGGGCCCGTATCGAGGATCTGCTCCGCTCCAGGTGCCGGCCGCATCACTTTCGGTCACCGCTGGATCTGCGAGCAGCACTCACGGGGATGCTGCACCGCCTGCGCACCGGAATCCTCTGGCGCGACCTTCCAGACCGGTTCGGTGCCCCGGAGAGGGTCCGCTTCAGGCAGCGCACGTGGTTGGCGGACGGCGTGTGGCTGGAGATCGTGAAGCTCCTCAACGAGGAGGAGATGGGCACACCGGTGTTGAGCCATGCGGAAGGGCCGGAGCCGGCCATCCGTACGGCACTCGACACTGAACCTCGCCCGAGTCGCCAGGACGGTCCGGTTAACCCGGCGAAAATCTCGTAGCCATACGACGTTCTCGGCGGCCCGGAGGATGATCCTCCGGGCCGCCTTCCATCGAGTGGGTTTCCGGGGAGGGATGTGCTGGCGCAGGGGCCGGTGCCGTAATCTCGGAGCCTGGGGCCCGCCGTTCACGGGACCGGATCCTGATCCACGACTTGGGGTTGCACAGCAGATGACTGCGATTTCTCTCGGCATGCCGTCCGTTCCGACCAAGCTCGCCGAGCGCCGCAAGAGCCGGCAGATCCAGGTCGGAAGCGTGGCGGTCGGCGGAGACGCACCGGTCTCGGTCCAGTCGATGACCACGACCCGTACGTCGGACATCGGCGCCACCCTCCAGCAGATCGCCGAGCTGACCGCGTCCGGCTGCCAGATCGTCCGCGTGGCCTGCCCCACCCAGGACGACGCCGACGCCCTCGCCACCATCGCCAAGAAGTCCCAGATCCCGGTGATCGCGGACATCCACTTCCAGCCCAAGTACGTCTTCGCGGCGATCGAGGCGGGCTGCGCGGCGGTCCGGGTGAACCCCGGCAACATCAAGCAGTTCGACGACAAGGTCAAGGAGATCGCCAAGGCCGCCAAGGACCACGGCACCCCGATCCGCATCGGCGTCAACGCCGGCTCCCTCGACCGGCGCCTGCTCCAGAAGTACGGCAAGGCGACGCCCGAGGCGCTGGTGGAGAGCGCGCTGTGGGAGGCGTCCCTCTTCGAGGAGCACGACTTCCGCGACATCAAGATCTCGGTCAAGCACAACGACCCGGTCGTCATGATCGAGGCGTACAAGCAGCTCGCGGCCCAGTGCGACTACCCCCTCCACCTCGGCGTGACCGAGGCGGGCCCGGCGTTCCAGGGCACGATCAAGTCGGCGGTCGCCTTCGGCGCGCTGCTGTCCCAGGGCATCGGCGACACGATCCGCGTCTCGCTGTCCGCGCCTCCGGTCGAGGAGGTCAAGGTCGGCACCCAGATCCTGGAGTCCCTGAACCTCCGCCAGCGTGGCCTGGAGATCGTCTCCTGCCCGTCCTGCGGACGCGCCCAGGTCGACGTCTACAAGCTGGCCGAAGAGGTCACGGCGGGCCTGACCGGCATGGAGGTCCCGCTGCGCGTCGCCGTCATGGGCTGCGTGGTGAACGGACCCGGCGAGGCCCGCGAGGCCGACCTCGGCGTGGCCTCCGGCAACGGCAAGGGCCAGATCTTCGTCAAGGGCGAGGTCATCAAGACCGTCCCCGAGTCCAAGATCGTCGAGACCCTCATCGAGGAGGCCATGAAGCTGGCCGAGAAGATGCAGGACGAGGGTGTGGAGTCGGGGGAGCCGTCGGTGTCGGTGGCCGGCTGATCTTTCCGGTTCTCGTGAGTCCCGCCACCGCTGGGTGGCGGGACTCAGCCATACCTTCGCCCAGACGGACTTGCCGGGCTGCCGTGGCGTGACGCCCCACTCGTCGGCGAGCGCCTCGACCAGCAGCAGCCCACGGCCGGACTCGCTCTGCGGGATCTGGAGGGCGGGCAGCCGTTCGGTGCGGGTGTCGGAGACCTCCAGGCACAGGGTGGTGTACGACGCGGTGAGCTGAAGGTGGAAGTCCCGCCCGGGCCGGACCGCGTTCGCCACGAGTTCGGCGGCGATCAGGGTGACGGCTTCGTTGACCGGGGGAGTTGTTTTTCGTGTAAGCCCTGATGCTGACGCTTCTTGGGCTTGTTCAGGTGTTACTGGTGATCACGGCTACGGGCACTATTACGGCGAAGGCGGAGTGGGCGATCAGGGTTCGCATTTCAACGCACGGCTATGGGAGAATCCGCAAACTGATAAGGGCCCAGGGACTGCACAACATTACGAGTACCCCGAGCCGGAAGGCTGAGTCGGCATGTCATGGACTTCCCTGTTGCGCAACCCGGAGGGCATCACCTCCGTTTACCAGGGCAACCCGCCGGACCTCGTGGGCGTTCGTCTGTACGAGGCAGTGCTCCGTACAGACGGGCCGACCTTGACGCTGCGCTTGGATCTCGCCCGTTACCCAGAACAGCCTCCGCGTAAGTGGGCGGTGCAGCGTTTCAACACCACACAGGTCGAGATTTCATTCAGCGGTGTCGGAAAGATCGCGCTGGAGGGCTTTGGGACTGATATCAGGGCGGATGTTTCGCTGACCTCTGAGAATGGTGTCACCCTCCATGTGACGTCACCCGAGGCGCGCATTCAGGCCGTCGCTGACACAGTCTTCATCTCAAAGCTGACCGCATACGCCAATGAAGTCTGAATCAATGAAGTCTGAATCCGAAGTTCCAGCGGTGGAACGTGAGGAGCGAAATGGCCTTTCGTAACCATCAGGAGCTGGACGTGACCGTGATCGCGGTGGCCCCTGTGGGAGCGAAGGCCGAAGCCGACGGCGAGGCCGGCTTCATCGACCAGGTGAAGCATCCCTCCGTGTGGGACGAGCCCGTCGCACCACCCCAGGTCGGTGACCGGCTGCACGTCGTCGTGCGGCTGCGGGATGCCGGCACATGAGATCCCCGTGAGGAAGGGCCCCGGGCAGGCGGGGCGGAGGAATCCCGGCTGTTCAGCCCGGAGCACGTCACAATCGCACGAGGTACAGTGCCGGGACCAGCGGAATCCTCAGGGTGAGGCCCCCTACGTGTTGACCCAGACCACCTCACGGGTGCTCGAACCGAGCGACCTCGACGCCGCGCTCGCCGTCCTCGACCGCGAGCCGGTCGCGAACGCCTTCGTGACCTCGCGCGTCCAGGTCGCCGGCCTCGACCCGTGGCGGCTCGGCGGCGAGATGTGGGGCTGGTACGAGGACGGCATGCTCACGTCCCTGTGCTACGCCGGCGCCAACCTGGTCCCCATCTGCGCCACCCCGAGGGCCGTACGGGCCTTCTCCGACCGGGCCCGCAGAGCCGGCCGGCGCTGCTCCTCCATCGTCGGCCCCGCCGGGGCCACCGCCGCACTGTGGCGCCTGCTGGAGCCGCACTGGGGCCCCGCCCGCGAGGTCCGCGCGCACCAGCCCCTCATGGTCACCGACCGCATGCCCGCCGACGTCGCCCCGGACCCCTACGTCCGCCGCGTCCGCAAGGACGAGATGGAGACGATCATGCCGGCGTGCGTGGCGATGTTCACCGAGGAGGTCGGCGTCTCCCCGATGGCGGGGGACGGCGGGCTGCTGTACCAGGCCCGCGTCGCCGAACTCGTGGGCTCCGGCCGCTCGTTCGCCCGCATCGACGAACACGGCAAGGTCGTCTTCAAGGCCGAGATCGGCGCCGCGACCCACCAGGCCTGCCAGATCCAGGGCGTGTGGGTCGCCCCCGAGTACCGGGGGAGGGGGCTCGCGGCACCGGGCATGGCCGCCGTCCTGCGCTATGCGCTCGCCGACGTGGCCCCGGTGGTGAGCCTGTACGTCAACGACTTCAACACGGCGGCGCGACGGACGTACCAGAGGGTCGGCTTCCAGGAGGCCGGCGCCTTCATGAGTGTGCTGTTCTGAACCCCCTGTACCCTCCCCGCATGGACCTCGTGATCGGCCCCCTGGACCTCGCAGCCCATGTCGACGAGGCCCTCGCGGTCCAAGCGGTGGCGTTCGGGCTCGGTCCCGACGAGGTCGCCGTACGCCGGCAGATCGTCCAGCGGCACATGCAGTACCGGGGCGCGCGGGCCCTCGGCGCGAGCGTCGCGGGACGCCTCGTCGGGTTCGTCTACGGCATGCCCAACAGCCGTACCCACTGGTGGTCCACCGTCGTCGAGCCCTACCTGCGCGCGGGCGGCAACGACTTCTGGCTCGACGACTCCTTCGTCATCACCGAGCTCCACGTCCACCCCGATCACCAGAACCGGGGAATCGGACGGCGGCTGATCACCATGATCACCGACTCCGCCGCCGAGCCCCGCTCGATCCTCTCCGCGATCGACACCGACAGCCCCGCCCGGGGCCTGTACTTCTCCCTCGGGTACGTCGACCTCGCCCGCCAGGTCCACTTCCCGAGCGCGCCGAAGCCGTACGCCGTGATGGGCGCCCACCTTCCCCTTCGCAGGCGCTGACCGATTTCCGCCCGCACAGGCGGCCCGGCTAACCTCCATGCCAACACCTTCCCCCACCCTCGGCTTCGCACGGGCGGGGGGGACCCCCATCCGGCAGGAGTACGAGAGCCATGGCGAAAGCACCGGTCCAGCGCATGTCCCAGTTGATGGCGAAGACGCTGCGCGACGACCCGGCGGACGCCGAGGTCCTCAGCCACAAGCTCCTCGTCCGCGCCGGCTACGTCCGCCGCACCGCCGCCGGCATCTGGAGCTGGCTGCCCCTCGGCAAGAAGGTCCTCGCCAACGTCGAGCGGATCGTCCGCGAGGAGATGGACGCCATCGGCGCCCAGGAGGTCTCCCTGCCCGCCCTGCTGCCCAAGGAGCCGTACGAGGCGACCGGCCGCTGGGACGAGTACGGCCAGGAGCTGTTCCGGCTCAAGGACCGCAAGGGCGGTGACTACCTCCTCGGCCCCACCCACGAGGAGATCTTCACCCTCCTGGTCAAGGACCAGTGCACGTCCTACAAGGACCTGCCGGTGATCCTCTACCAGATCCAGACCAAGTTCCGGGACGAGGCCCGCCCCCGCGCCGGCATCCTGCGCGGCCGCGAGTTCCTGATGAAGGACTCGTACTCCTTCGACCTGGAGGACGAAGGCCTCGCCAAGTCCTACGCCCTGCACCGCGAGGCCTACCAGCGCGTCTTCCGGCGCCTGGGCCTGGACTACCGCATCTGCGCGGCCACCGCCGGCGCCATGGGCGGCTCCAAGTCCGAGGAGTTCCTCGCCCCGGCCGAGGCCGGCGAGGACACCTTCGCCGACTGCCCGAACTGCGACTTCGCCGCCAACACCGAGGCGATCACCTACGCCCTCAAGCCGGTCGACGGCTCGGCCGTGCCCGCGCTGGAGGAGATCCCCACCCCGGACACCCCGACCATCGAGACCCTGGCCGCCTCCCTCGGCGTCCCCGCCTCCGCCACCCTGAAGAACCTGCTGGTCAAGGTGGACGGCGAGATCGTCGCCGTCGGCGTGCCCGGGGACCGCGAGGTCGACATGGGCAAGGTCGAGGCGCACTTCGCCCCGGCCGTCGTCGAGATGGTCACCGAGGCCGACTTCGCCGGCCGCCCCGACCTGGTCCGCGGCTACGTCGGCCCGCAGGGCCTCGGCGAGAAGGTCACGTACATCGCCGACCCGCGCGTGGCCCCCGGCACCGCCTGGATCACCGGCGCCAACAAGGAGCACACGCACGCCAGGAACGTCGTCGCCGGCCGTGACTTCGAGGTCGACGCGTACGTGGACGTCGTCGTCGTGCAGGACGGCGACCCCTGCCCGCAGTGCGGCACCGGCCTGAAGCTGGACCGCGCCATCGAGATCGGCCACATCTTCCAGCTGGGCCGCAAGTACGCCGACGCCCTCAAGCTCGACGTCCTCGGCCAGAACGGCAAGCCCGTCCGCGTCACCATGGGCTCCTACGGCATCGGCGTCTCCCGCGCCGTCGCCGCGCTCGCCGAGCAGAACGCCGACGACAAGGGCCTGGTGTGGGCCAAGGAGGTCGCCCCGGCCGACGTGCACGTCGTCGCCGCCGGCAAGGCCCTGCAGACCGAGCTGGCCCTCGACGTCGCCGAGAAGCTGTCCGCCGCGGGCGTCCGCGTCCTGGTCGACGACCGGGCCGGCGTCTCCCCGGGCGTGAAGTTCACCGACGCCGAGCTGATCGGCGTCCCGCAGATCCTGGTCGCCGGCCGCCGTTCCGGCGAGGGCGTCGTGGAACTGAAGGACCGCAGGACCGGCGAGCGTGAGGAGCTGTCGGTGGAGGACGCGATCGCCCGCCTGACGGCCGAGTAGGCCTCGGCGGAAGAAGCCCCCTGAGACCCGTGGAGGTCCCAGGGGGCTTCTCCTTCACTCCTCACAGCCACCCGGCGAACTCCAGCAGAAGTTCCGCATCCTTCTCACGGCCGACCCTTCGTGCCCGCACACCGGACTCCACCGCCCGGAAGAGGGTCCACCCCCGCAACCGGTCCTGATCGACCTCCAGCGACTCCGACAGCCGCTTGATCCGCCGTCGGACGGCACTCGCGCCGGACGGCGTCGCGATCAGGTCCTCCACCCGGTCCCGCACCAGCCGCGCCAGATCGAAGGCGCACTCGCCGACCACGGGATCCGGACCCACCGCCAGCCACGGCATCCGCTCCCCGGACAGCACCTTGCTCTGCCGGAACGTGCCGTGCAGCAACCGGTGCTCAGGCGGCGCGGCCAGCAGCTCCTCGCGGGCCGCGAGCGCCGCGTCGACCAGCGGCGCCGCCTCCGGGTCGGCCTCCGCGCCCGCCCGCATCGCCGCCGCCTGCCGCCCGGTGCGCTCGGCGACCGTCTCGAAGACATGCCCCGCCGGCGGCTCGACCCACAGCCGGCGCAGCGTCCCCGCCGCCTCCAGCAGCGCCTTCGCCTCCGGCAGCGACCGCACCGACACATCCGGGTGCAGCCGCTCCAGCAGCAGCACGCCCTCCTCGCCCCCGGCCTCCAGCAGCTGTACGGCGCCCAGACCACCCCAGTGCGCCAGCGCCGCCCGCTCACTTTCCGGGCGGGCCCGGGGCGGGGCCAGCTTCAGCACGGCCGGGGTGCCGTCCGCCCGCCGCACCAGCAGCACCAGGCTGCTGCGACCGCCCGGCAACTGCACCCGCTCCACGGTCAACTCCAGCCCGGCGACGGTCCGTTCGGCGGTTGCGGGCAGCTCCGCCAGCCAGCCGTCGCCGTCCGGTGCCGTCTCACCGAGCGCCCGGATCAGGCGGGGCGGCGGTTCGAAAGCCATGCGCGAGCGTTTCCTTCCAGTCCGGGTCGTGCCGTAGGGGGCGGGTCAGGGTGTCGTCGAGGCGGAGGCCGACGGCGCCGTACCGGCCGCACCCGTCCCGGTCGTCCCCCCGTTCTCAGCGGCCCGCTCGGCGAGCCCAGGGAAGGTTACGCTCTCCCCGCTCCAGCGCACCGCGCGCACCGCGGCCTCCCGCAGCGCCCCGGCGGCCGAGCCGCGCCGCGCGCCCGTCGCCGCCCGCACCAGGTCCGCGTACACCCCGGCCAGCCGCTCCTCCAGCCGCGCGGCGAGCCGTACCGCGGCCGCCGAGTCCGGCACCGGGAACGGCAGCGCGTACGCGGCGTCCGCAGCGACCGGCTCGCCGCCCAGATCGCGCACCTCACGCACCAGCGCGTCCCGGCGGGCCCGGTGGGCGTCCCATGCCGCCCGCGCCTCGCTCCGGCGCGCCGCGGCGATCCGCCCGCCGACGACGCCGTACCCGTACACGGCCGCGTGCTCGGCCGCCAGCGCCGCCTGCAACGCGGTCAGCTCGGCCTTCTTCGCCTCGTCACTCACTTGGCCCCCTCGGTCAGCAGATACGCGTGCGCGGCCCCGGCCGCCGCCACCGACGCCAGCAGCCGCGCCAGCTCGCCCGGCACGTCCAGCAGGGCCTTGGCCCGCTGATCGGCGAGGGTGCGCTCGGCGCCGGCCAGTGCGGCGAGGGCGGCCTTCCCGGTGGCCGGCACGGCCGGCGCGGGGGAGGGGGAGGCCGAGGACTTCGCGGGGGCGGGCGTGGGCGCCGTACCGTCCGTGAACGCCTGCACGTGCGCCGCCACCTGGGCCCGCAGCGGCCGCAGCCGCTCCGCGAGCCCCGGATACGCGGCGAGCACGGCGTCGTACCGCGCCAGCAGCCCCGCACTGTCCCGCGCCGCACGCGCGCGTGCCCGCGAGAGCACCGAGGAGCTCCCGTCGCCGCCGGAGTCCGGACCACTCGTGCAGCCCGTCAGCAGGGCGGCCCCGGCGGCCGAGGCGAGCAGGGATCTTCTGCGCGGCCCCGAGGGGGCACGCAAAGGTGAGGGGTACGGCACGGCTGACGTCCTCGGGGGCCTCGTACGAACACACGGACAGGAAGGTGATCCGCCGTGATCACGGTACCCGCGCACCCCCGCGCCTGATGTCACCGGCTCAGTGGACCCGCCCAAGGGGCGCGGGCTGTATCGATATGCGGCTCCGCCGCGTGGGCGCGAACAGCCCCCACAACCCCACAACCCGCACCCGCTCGAAAACCCCAGCCCACCGAGCTCGAAGGCGCACCGGCCCCCCGCCGGAGGCAGCACGCATCACTCCCCGCGACCGGATACCCTTTGACCAGACACGCGACCCATCCCACAACAGCACACGCGGCCGAGGAGTCACCCGGATGAGCACCACCCAGAGCGAGAGGCTGCGAGAGCTGCTGGAACCGCTCGTCACCTCCCAGGGGCTGGATCTCGAAGAGATCGCCGTGGACTCCGTCGGACGCAAGCGGGTGCTGCGTGTGGTCGTCGACTCCGACACCGGAGCCGATCTGGACGCCATCGCCGATGTGAGCCGTGCGCTCTCGGCGAAGCTCGACGAGACCGACGCGATGGGCGACGCGGCGTACGACCTGGAGGTCGGCACCCCCGGCGCGGAGCGCCTCCTCACCGAGCAGCGGCACTTCGTGCGCGCCACGGACCGGCTCGTGAAGTTCCAGCTGACCGAGGGCGGCGAGCTGGTCGCCCGGATCCTGGACGTCGACGACGAGGGCGTGGACCTGGAGGTCCCCGGGGCGAAGGGCCGCAAGGCCACCACCCGCCGCCTCGCCTTCCCGGAGATCGCCAAGGCGCGCGTGCAGGTCGAGTTCAGCCGCAAAGACAAGACGGACAAGAAAGACATGAAGGAAGAGGAGGAGGCGTAGCCGTGGACATCGACATGAGCGCCCTGCGGGGCTTGGTCAGGGAGAAGGAGATCTCCTTCGACCTGCTGGTCGAGGCGATCGAGTCGGCCCTCCTCATCGCCTACCACCGCACCGAGGGAAGCCGCCGACACGCGCGCGTGGAGCTCAACCGGGAGACCGGGCATGTGACCGTGTGGGCGAAGGAGGACCCCGAGGACCTGGAGGAGGGGCAGGAGGCGCGCGAGTTCGACGACACCCCGTCGGGCTTCGGACGCATCGCCGCCACCACCGCCAAGCAGGTGATCCTGCAGCGCCTGCGCGACGCCGAGGACGACGCCACGCTCGGTGAGTACGCGGGCCGCGAGGGCGACATCGTCACCGGCGTGGTCCAGCAGGGCCGCGACCCGAAGAACGTGCTGGTCGACATCGGCAAGCTGGAGGCCATCCTGCCGGTGCAGGAGCAGGTGCCCGGCGAGACCTACCCGCACGGCATGCGCCTGCGGTCGTACGTCGTTCGCGTGGCGAAGGGCGTGCGCGGCCCCTCGGTGACCCTGTCCCGGACGCACCCCAACCTGGTGAAGAAGCTCTTCGCCCTGGAGGTGCCGGAGATCGCCGACGGGTCGGTCGAGATCGCGGCGATCGCCCGCGAGGCCGGCCACCGCACCAAGATCGCCGTACGGTCCACCCGTTCGGGTCTGAACGCCAAGGGCGCCTGCATCGGCCCGATGGGCGGCCGGGTGCGCAACGTGATGGGCGAGCTGAACGGCGAGAAGATCGACATCGTCGACTGGTCGGACGACCCGGCGGAGATGGTGGCGAACGCCCTGTCACCCGCTCGGGTGAGCAAGGTGGAGGTCGTCGACCTCGCCTCCCGCTCCGCCCGGGTGACCGTGCCGGACTACCAGCTGTCGCTGGCGATCGGCAAGGAGGGGCAGAACGCCCGCCTCGCCGCCCGCCTCACCGGCTGGCGCATCGACATCCGGCCCGACACCGAGCAGGCCGGGGAGTAGGCGGGGAATAAATCCCAGCCGCAGGCCGCTGAGATCACGACAACAGCCGTTCGATCTTTGCCCCAAAGGGGTGAGGTCGGTACGGGGAGGTAGACTTGACTGTGTCTGGCCGGACGCACACCGGAGTCTGCCCTGAACGCACCTGTGTGGGGTGCCGGGAGCGGGCGGCCAAGGACGATCTCCTGCGGATCGTGAGGATCGAGGACGCATGCGCCCCCGATCCTCGCGGTACGCTGCCCGGCCGGGGTGCCTATGTACACCCCGCCCTGGTCTGTCTCGACCAGGCGGTTCGCCGCCGGGCGTTCCCGCGGGCACTGCGCGCCCCGGGGCCGCTCGACACAAAGGCGTTGCGTCGATACGTCGAGCAGACAACAGTTGCCGAGGAGGCAACACCGTAAGACGTGCCGTGCGGAACCCCCCGTGCGGCCTGGTACCTCGCGAGTCGAAAGCAGGTCGAGATTGCGATGAGCACTCGATGAGTACGCGATGAGTACGCCCATGAACTAGCGACGGTCCGGCTTCAACCCGGACCTCAAAGGAGCGAAGTGGCTAAGGTCCGGGTCTACGAACTCGCCAAGGAGTTCGGCGTTGAGAGCAAGGTCGTCATGGCCAAGCTCCAGGAACTCGGTGAATTCGTCCGTTCGGCGTCTTCGACGATCGAAGCGCCGGTTGTACGCAAGCTGACCGACGCCTTCCAGGGCGGTGGCAACGGCAAGTCCGCCGGCAAGCCCGCCCCGCGCAAGGCTGCCCCCAAGCCCGCCGCGCCCTCTCCGGTGCAGGCGGCACGTCCTGCTGCCCCGAGGCCGGCAGCCCCCAAGCCTCCGACGGCGCCCGCTGCCCAGCAGCCGGTCACCCCGTCGGCTCCCGCCCCGGCCGCGCCGGCTCCCGGCCCGCGTCCGGTGCCGGGTCCCAAGCCCGCGCCGCGTCCGGCGCCGGCCGCCCCGGAGTTCACCGCTCCGCCGGCCGCCCCGGCCGCTCAGACCCCGCAGGCCCCGGCCGCGCAGGGTCCGCGTCCCGGCGCCCGTCCGGGTGCCCCGAAGCCCGGTGGCGCCCGTCCGGGTGCGCCCGGCCAGGGCCAGGCCCGTCCGGGTCAGGGTGCCTCGCGTCCCGGTGGTCAGGCCCCGCGTCCGGGTGCCCGTCCGGCCGGTCCGCGTCCGGGTAACAACCCCTTCACCTCCGGTGGCTCCACCGGCATGGCCCGCCCGCAGGCCCCGCGCCCGCAGGGTGGCCCCCGTCCTGGCGGCCACGGCGGTCCCGGTGCCCCCGGCGCCGGTCCCCGTCCGCAGGCGCCCGGTCAGCAGGGCGGCGGTCCGCGTCCGCAGGCTCCGGGCGGTGCCCGTCCGTCGCCGGCCGGTATGCCCCGTCCGCAGGGCGGCCCGCGTCCCGGCCCGGCCGGTCCGCGTCCGAACCCCGGCATGATGCCGCAGCGTCCCGCTGCCGGCCCGCGTCCCGGTGGCGGTGGTCCCGGTGGCCGCGGTCCCGGTGCCGGCGGTCGTCCCGGTGGCGGCGGCGGTCGTCCGGGTGGCGGCGGCTTCGCTCGTCCCGGTGGCGGCGGTGGCGGCTTCGCCGGTCGTCCCGGTGGTCCCGGTGCCGGTGCCGGCGGTGGCTTCGCCGGTCGTCCCGGTGGTGGTCCCGGCGGTGGCGGCGGTGGCCGTCCCGGCTTCGGCGGCCGTCCCGGCGGTCCCGGTGGCCGCGGTGGCACGCAGGGCGCCTTCGGCCGTCCCGGCGGTCCGGCCCGTCGTGGCCGCAAGTCGAAGCGGCAGCGGCGCCAGGAGTACGAGGCCATGCAGGCCCCGAGCGTCGGCGGCGTGATGCTGCCGCGCGGCAACGGCGAGACCATCCGTCTCTCCCGCGGCGCGTCGCTCACCGACTTCGCGGAGAAGATCAACGCCAACCCGGCGTCGCTCGTCGCGGTCATGATGAACCTCGGCGAGATGGTCACCGCCACGCAGTCCGTCTCCGACGAGACCCTGCAGCTCCTCGCCGACGAGATGAACTACGCGGTTCAGATCGTCAGCCCCGAGGAGGAGGACCGCGAGCTCCTGGAGTCCTTCGACATCGAGTTCGGCGAGGACGAGGGCGACGAGGAGGACCTGGTGGTCCGTCCGCCGGTCGTCACCGTCATGGGTCACGTCGACCACGGCAAGACCCGCCTGCTCGACGCCATCCGCAAGACGAACGTCATCGCGGGCGAGGCCGGCGGCATCACCCAGCACATCGGTGCCTACCAGGTCTCGACCGAGGTCAACGACGAAGAGCGCAAGATCACCTTCATCGACACCCCGGGTCACGAGGCGTTCACCGCCATGCGTGCGCGTGGTGCGAAGTCGACCGACATCGCGATCCTGGTCGTCGCGGCCAACGACGGCGTCATGCCGCAGACGGTCGAGGCGCTCAACCACGCCAAGGCGGCCGACGTCCCGATCGTCGTCGCGGTCAACAAGATCGACGTCGAGGGTGCCGACCCGACCAAGGTGCGCGGTCAGCTGACCGAGTACGGCCTGGTGGCCGAGGAGTACGGCGGCGACACGATGTTCGTCGACATCTCCGCCAAGCAGGGTCTGCACATCGACTCGCTGCTGGAGGCCGTGGTCCTCACCGCCGACGCCTCGCTCGACCTGCGGGCCAACCCGGCCCAGGACGCGCAGGGCATCTCGATCGAGTCCCGTCTCGACCGCGGCCGCGGTGCCGTGGCGACGGTCCTCGTCCAGCGAGGCACCCTGCGGGTCGGCGACACGATGGTCGTGGGCGACGCCTACGGTCGCGTCCGCGCCATGCTCGACGACAACGGCAACAACGTCGCCGAGGCCGGCCCCTCGACGCCGGTCCAGGTCCTCGGCCTGACCAACGTCCCGGGTGCGGGCGACAACTTCCTCGTGGTCGAGGAGGACCGTACGGCCCGCCAGATCGCGGAGAAGCGCGCCGCTCGTGAGCGCAACGCCGCGTTCGCCAAGCGCACGCGCCGCGTGTCGCTGGAGGACCTGGACAAGGTGCTCAAGGCCGGCGAGGTCCAGCAGCTGAACCTGATCATCAAGGGTGACGCTTCTGGTTCGGTCGAGGCGCTTGAGTCCTCCCTGCTCCAGCTGGACGTCGGCGAAGAGGTCGACATCCGCGTCCTGCACCGCGGTGTCGGTGCGGTCACGGAGTCGGACATCGACCTGGCGATGGGCTCCGACGCCATCGTGATCGGCTTCAACGTCCGCGCGGCCGGCCGCGCGGCGCAGATGGCCGAGCGCGAGGGCGTGGACGTCCGGTACTACTCGGTCATCTACCAGGCGATCGAGGAGATCGAGGCGGCCCTCAAGGGCATGCTCAAGCCGGAGTACGAAGAGGTCGAGCTCGGTACGGCGGAGATCCGCGAGGTCTTCAAGTCGTCCAAGCTGGGCAACATCGCCGGTGTCCTCATCCGGTCGGGCGAGGTCAAGCGCAACACCAAGGCGCGCCTCATCCGCGACGGCAAGGTGGTCGCGGAGAACCTCAACATCGAGGGCCTGCGTCGCTTCAAGGACGACGTCACCGAGATCCGCGAAGGCTTCGAGGGCGGTATCAACCTCGGAAACTACAACGACATCAAGGTCGACGACGTCATCGCGACGTACGAGATGCGGGAGAAGCCGCGGGCGTAACGGCCCACGGTTCGCGCTGGCCGGCGGAACGCTGTTCCGCCGGCCAGCGCCCCGTTCCGCGCAGCCAAGGGTGCCGCGTAAACCCTGTCGAGCCACCGGCGGGTACGCGGTACCGTTCTTGATGTCCCCGGCCATACGGCCAAGGGGCCATCGATCCCGTACCGGCGGGTGAACCGGCTATACACATGTACGTGGGGACTCTGTCCTTCGACCTCCTCCTCGGCGACGTCCACTCGCTGAAGGAGAAGCGCTCCGTCGTCCGCCCGATCGTGGCCGAACTCCAGCGGAAGTACGCGGTGAGCGCGGCCGAGGTGGACCACATGCACCTCCATCGCAGGGCCTGCATCGGCCTGGCGATGGTCTCCGGCGACGCCGGGCACCTGAGCGACGTACTCGACCGGTGCGAACGGCTGGTCGCCGGCCGCCCCGAGGTGGAACTGCTGTCGGTACGACGCCGTTTCCACGGCGAAGACGACTGAACGCCGACGGCTGACCGACGGAACGCCGACGACCGAGCACAGAACGCAAGAAGAAGAAAGAACGGGAGACGGACCAGTGGCCGACAACGCGCGGGCGAAAAGGCTGGCGGACCTCATCCGAGAGGTGGTGGCCCAGAAGCTGCAGCGCGGGATCAAGGACCCGCGGCTCGGCTCGCACGTCACCATCACGGACACCCGGGTCACGGGTGACCTGCGGGAGGCGACCGTCTTCTACACGGTCTACGGCGACGACGAGGAGCGGCAGGCCGCAGCCGCCGGTCTGGAGAGCGCCAAGGGCATCCTCCGGTCGGAGGTCGGCAGGGCCGCCGGCGTGAAGTTCACGCCGACCCTGACCTTCGTCGCAGACGCTCTGCCGGACACCGCCCGGACCATCGAGGACCTCCTCGACCGGGCCCGGCAGTCCGACGCCGCGGTGCGCGAGGCGTCCGCGGGCGCCACGTACGCCGGTGAGGCGGACCCGTACAAGAAGCCGGGTGCCGACGAGGAGACGGACGACAGCGCCGAATGACCAGCAAGCCCACCCCGCCCGACGGCCTCGTCATCGTCGACAAGCCGTCGGGTTTCACTTCGCACGACGTGGTCGCCAAGATGCGCGGGATCGCCCGGACCCGCCGCGTCGGCCACGCCGGCACCCTCGACCCGATGGCGACCGGCGTCCTGGTCCTCGGTGTCGAGCGCGCCACCAAGCTCCTCGGTCACCTCGCGCTGACCGAGAAGGAGTACCTGGGCACCATCCGCCTGGGCCAGAACACGGTCACCGACGACGCCGAGGGCGAGATCACCTCGTCCGCCGACGCCTCCAAGGTGACCCGGGACGCCATCGACACCGGCATCGCCAAGCTGACCGGCGACATCATGCAGGTGCCGTCCAAGGTCAGCGCCATCAAGATCGACGGCGTGCGGTCGTACAAGCGGGCCCGCGAGGGCGAGGACTTCGCGATCCCGGCCCGCCCGGTGACGGTCTCCTCCTTCACGGTGTACGACGTCCGGGACGCGGTCGCCGAGGACGGCACCCAGGTCCTCGACCTGGTCGTCTCGGTCGTCTGCTCCTCCGGCACCTACATCCGTGCCCTCGCCCGCGACCTGGGCGCCGACCTCGGCGTCGGCGGCCACCTCACCGCGCTGCGCCGGACGCGCGTCGGGCCGTACAAGCTGGACGCGGCGAAGACGCTGGACCAGCTCCAGCAGGAGCTGACCGTGATGCCGGTCGCCGAGGCCGCCTCGGCTGCCTTTCCGCGCTGGCAGGTGGACGCCAGGCGGGCCCGGCTGCTGCTGAACGGCGTCCGGCTGGAGATGCCCGACGCGTACGCGGGCGCCGGCCCCGTCGCCGTCTTCGACACCGAGGAACGCTTCCTGGCGCTCGTCGAGGAACAGAAGGGCAAGGCCAAGAGCCTGGCCGTCTTCGGCTGAGACGGATGCTTGCGTGTCGCCCGTGGAGCGGCGGCCGGCCACGGGGCGGGCCCCTGCCGCCGCTCCACGGTCCCCCCTCGGTTCCCCCACCTCTAGGGTTATCCAGCGGCACCCGCCTATTCACCCGTCCGGGCAGGCGCTCGGAGTGAACCGGGGGAGCGGACGGGGGCGCGTTCGCCACGCGATCTGTCGCGCCGATCACCGCGCGCCTACCGTCGTGCACAGGGCACGGGTACGGGCGGGGAGGTACGGCATGGCGGGACGGGGCCCGCGCACCGGAAGCGGTCGCGGGGAGCCGGCGGACGGTACGGGGGAACGGGAAACGCCGGACGGCACCGGCCGCACCCCCGCCCCGCCTCACGCTCCGCCCGACCCCACTCCCGCGCTGGTCCAGATCCGCGACCTGGCCGGCCGCCCCCGGGGCATCGGTTTCCTCGCCGATCACGACGGCACCCTGCTCACCAGCCACGAGGCCGTCGACGGTCTGCCCCGGCTCGTGCTGCACGCCGCCGACGAGGGCACGGGCGAGCGCGTCCGTGTCGTGGACGCCTCCGCCGTCATCCCGCTGCCCGACCGTGACCTGGCCCTCATCCGCACCGAGGGGCTGGGCCTGGTCCCGCTGCCGCTGACCGTGCGGGAGCGGATCGACGCCGGTACGTATGTACGGCTCCCCGCGGGCTGCTGGCGTCAGGCGCGGGTGCTGGCCGCCACCGAGGCGACGTACACCGCCACCGACCGCTTCCATCTGCTCCAGGACGCGCTGGAGCTGGCCATCGGCACCGGCGGCCGGGACGCGCTGCGGCTCGGCGGCGGCGCGGCGGGCGCACCGGTGCTGGACGCGCGGACCGGCGCGGTCCTCGGCGTCGTCGGCACGGCCCTGCACTCCGCGCAGCGCGACGCGGCCTTCGCGGTCCCGCTGCGGCCCGCCGACGGCCCCCTCGGCGAGCTGCTCGCCCGCAACGCGGCGACCGTGCCCGCCTACGGCGCCGACCTCAACCCGGCCGGCATCCTGGAGCTGACCGCCACCTCGGTCGGCCAGGCCGTCCCGCAGTCCGGCCCGGAGCCCGTCGAACGCGCCCTCCCGGCAAGGGAGTTGGCGGCCTTCACGGACGGCGACCGGAGGGTACTCGCCCTCGTCGGCGCCCCGGGCAGCGGCCGTACGACGGAGCTCGCGGCCCTGGCCGCACGCCGGGCCCGTACCGAGCGGCCCGCGCCCACGCTGTGGCTGCGCGGCGCCGACCTGGCGGACGCCGACGGCTCCGTGGCCGACGCGGCCCGCCGCACCCTGGAGCGCGCCGCCCGTATCGTCGCCGCCGCACGCGGCGGCCACCCCGCCGACCTCGGCGACCACACCCCCGAGCGCGTGGCCCACCTCGCCGCGACGGCCGGCCGCCCCCTGCTCCTCCTGCTGGACGGCCCCGAGGAGATGCCCCCCGTCCTGGCCCACCGCCTGGCCGAATGGATCCAGGGCACGACCGCCTGGCTCCGCGAGACCGGCACCCACCTGGTGGTGGCCTGCCGGGAGGAGTACTGGGAGCGGGCCGGAGCGGGCTTCCCACCGGATCTGCTGCACGCGCCGCGCGGCGCGCAGGCTCCGCCGGCCGGCCTCGCCACCACCCCCACGCCCCTCCTCCCACCCTGCGTCCGCCTGACCGCCCTCACCCCCGACGAGGCCCGGCGGGTCCGTGCCCGGTACGGCATCCCGGAGGGCGCCCTGGCCGAGCGTGACGCCCGGCATCCGCTCGCGCTCCGGCTGCTGTCCGAGGTCCGCGCCGCCACTCCGGACGCCCCGGCCGCCGCCGGGCCCGTCGACCGGCACGAGGTGTTCGCGGCCCACCTGGACCTGATGTGTCTGCGCATCGCGGTGCGCCTCGCCGCCGAGAGCGGACTGCGGGGTACGGCCGTACGCCGGCTCGCCGCGCGGGTCGCCGGGCAGGTGCACGAGGCCGCGCGACGCAGCCTCGGGCCCGGGCAGGGCGAGCTGGACCGGGAGTCGTTCGAGGCGGTGTTCCCCTGGGGACCCGCCCCGGCGCGGCTCGGCGGCGGCACCGGCTGGGCGTCCGCCGTCCTCACCGAGGGCCTGCTCGTCCCGGCCGGCACCGGCTACCGCTTCGCGCACGAGGAGCTCGCCGACTGGATCCAGGGCATGCACCTCGACCTGGACGAGGCCCTGCACGCCCTGGTCCACCGCCCCCACACGCCCCGGCAGCCGGCCCCCGTCCCCGTCCCGCACCATCGCGTCGGCCCCGTCGTCCAGGCCCTGCTGCTCCTGGCGAGGCAGCACGGCTCCCGCCAACTCGCGGCGCGGCTACGCGACTTGACCGACGCCCTGGACCAGGACCCCGGCTCCTGGTGGGCCGCCCGGCTGCTCGCCCGCACGCTCCTGCAGGTCCCGGACGCGACGCCGTACACCGAGGTGCTGCGCCTGCTCGCCGACCGGATCGTGGCCTGGAGCCGGGCGCGGCGGCCCGTACCGGCCGAGTTCGCGCCCGTCTTCTGGACCGAGCTGCCCCTCCCGGACGCCGAACGGCTGGACCTGCTGCGCCGGCTCGTGCTGGCCGACCAGGCGGCCCCGGGGCCCGGCGGACGCCACCTCGACGCCGTGGCCGGGCTGCTCGCCGCCGCACCCGCCGTCGTCCAGCCGGAGCTGATCCGCTGGTTCGACGACGAACGGCCCCTGCCCGCGACCCCGCACGCCACCGTCGCGACCGCCGCGCAGGCGCTGTTGCACACCCACCGGCACGGCGCGCCGGACACCCTCACCGACCTCCTGGTGGCCGCCGCCCACCGGCGCGCCGACGAACTGCTCGCCACGCTCGCCGAGGACGAGCCGTCGGCCGTGTGCCGGGCCGTCGACCGCTGGGCGCACGACGAGCGCCCCGCGCGCCGGGCGGCGGCCGTGGCGTTCGGGCTGCGCGCGGCCCCGCACGCGCGCACGGAGGCCGACCGCGAGCGCTTGCGCCACTGCGCCCTCGCCGTGCTCGCCCGCCCCGCCGACCGCACCCTGCACGGCGGCGCCCTCGCCCTGCTGGTCCACGACCCGCACACCCGGGAGCAGCACCTGGCAGCGGCCCTGCGGCACTTCACCGACGGCGACCCGCACCTCCCGCCCGGCGCCCTGGCCCCCGCCCTCGCCACCCACCCCGAACCGGTCCTGGAGGCGTTCGCCGCCCGCCTGCACGCCCCGGACCCGGCGGAGGCCCTGCACACCCTCGTCGACGCCACGCCCCCCGCCCTCGCCTGCAGGGTCGCCGCCCTCGCCCGGGCGGCCGTACGGCAGCGCCCGGAGACCGCGGGACTCCTCGCCGGCCGGCTCGCCGCCCACGTCGACCGCCGGCTGGAGCAGGGCCCTACCGCTCGCCCCGTCCTGCTGCCGCTCGTCACCGGCCTCCTCGACGACGGACACGGCCCGGAACCGCTCCGCGCCGCCCTCGCCTCCGTCCTGGCCGCCCCGGGCACCCCCGCCTCCCGGCCGCTGCGCCGCGAGCTGCTGGAGATCCTGCTGGCCCGCGAACAGGAGCCGTCCGTCCTGGACGCCGTCCTGCACGCGGCGGCCGCGCACGGCGAGCGCCCGGAGGAGGAGATCCGCGGGCTCGTCCACCGCACCGGCCTGCTCCTGGTCCGCACCCCCGAGGGCGCCACCCGCTTCGACCGCGGCCTGGTCGACCTGGGCCGGCACGTGCCCGGCTTCGCCACGCTGATGGCCCGCTGGCTCACCGACACCCCGGACGACTGGGCCGCCGTGGTGGGCCCGAGCACCCGCCGCACCCTGGAGAACCTGGCCGGCGTGCGCGTACCGGCGTGACCGGTGCGTGCCAGAGGTGCCGTGAACGTGCGCCCGGTCACAGCCTCGACACCGATGCGGGGCGGAGGCACCCGGCATGGCACCCTTAGACCTGCACATGTCTTGAGAATCAATACGGACACGGGTTCGAGGAGCGGTCACAGTGCAGCGCTGGCGTGGCTTGGAGGACATCCCCCAGGACTGGGGGCGCAGCGTCGTCACCATCGGTTCCTACGACGGCGTCCACCGCGGCCACCAGCTGATCATCAAGCACGCCGTGGACCGCGCCCGCGAGCTGGGCGTGCCGGCCGTCGTCGTCACCTTCGACCCGCACCCCAGCGAGGTCGTCCGCCCCGGCAGCCACCCGCCGCTGCTCGCCCCGCACCACCGCCGGGCCGAACTGATGGCGGAGCTGGGCGTGGACGCGGTCCTCATCCTCCCCTTCACCACCGAGTTCTCGAAGCTGTCGCCCGCAGACTTCGTGGTGAAGGTCCTGGTGGACAAGCTGCACGCCAAGGCGGTCGTGGAGGGCCCGAACTTCCGCTTCGGCCACAAGGCCGCGGGCAACGTCGAGTTCCTCGCCGAGCAGGGCAAGACGTACGACTTCGAGGTCGAGGTCGTCGACCTGTACGTCACCGGTGAGGCGGGCGGCGGCAAGCCGTTCTCCTCGACCCTGACCCGCTGCCTGGTCGCCGAGGGCGACGTCGAGGGCGCCCGCGAGATCCTGGGCCGCCCGCACCGCGTCGAGGGCGTGGTCGTACGCGGCGCCCAGCGCGGCCGGGAGCTCGGCTTCCCCACCGCCAACGTGGAGACCCTGCCTCACACCGCCATCCCCGCCGACGGCGTCTACGCCGGTTTTCTGCACGCGCAGGGCGAGGTGATGCCGGCCGCGATCTCGGTCGGCACGAACCCGCAATTCGAGGGCACCGAGCGCACGGTGGAGGCGTACGCCATCGACCGCGTCGGCCTCGACCTGTACGGCCTGCACGTCGCCGTCGACTTCCTCGCGTACGTGCGCGGCCAGGCGAAGTTCGACTCGCTGGAGGCCCTGCTGGAGCAGATGGCCGCGGATGTGAAGCGGTGCCGGGAGATCGTGGCGGCGGAGGAGGAGTAACACTCCTCGTCCTCGTCCTCGTACGACACGAAAGGGCGGCCGGTGCGACGAGCACCGGCCGCCCTTTGCGCTGCGGCTACTGCTGCGGCGGCTGCTGCCCCTGCGGGGGCTGGGGGTAGCCGTACAGCTCCTGACCGGGCGCCTGCGGGTACGGCTGACCCGGCTGTCCTTGCTGACCCGCGTACGGCTGCTGCCCCGGGGCCGGGGCCTGCGGCGGGTACGGCTGACCGGGCTGTCCCTGCTGGGGCGGGTAGGGCTGCCCCGGGACCTGCGGCGGGTACGGCTGGCCCGGCATGGGCTGCCCGGGCATCGGCTGGCCGGGAACCGGCTGTCCCGGCATCGGCGGGGCGGCCACCGGCGGCGGGTTGCCGTCGCTGGTCCACAGCCCGTGCGACTGCTGATGGCGTACGAAGTCCTCGGCGACCAGCGCGGCGAGGTTGAAGTACGCCTCGCGCGTCCGGGGCCGCATCATGTCGAGGTCGACCTCGGCACCGGCGGCCAGATGCTCGTCGAACGGCACGACCACGACCGCGCGGGTCCGCGTCTCGAAGTGCGCCACGATGTCCTCGACCTTGATCATCTTTCCGGTCTCGCGGACTCCGGAGATGACCGTGAGGGACCGGGAGACCAGGTCGGCGTACCCGTGCGCGGACAGCCAGTCCAGCGTCGTGCTGGCGCTGCTCGCACCGTCCACGGACGGCGTCGAGATGATGATCAGCTGGTCGGCGAGGTCGAGCACGCCACGCATGGCGCTGTAGAGCAGACCGGTGCCGGAGTCGGTCAGGATGACCGGGTACTGGCGGCCGAGCACGTCGATCGCGCGCCGGTAGTCCTCGTCGTTGAACGTGGTGGACACGGCCGGGTCGACGTCGTTGGCGATGATTTCGAGCCCGGACGGCGCCTGGGACGTGAACCGGCGGATGTCCATGTACGAGTTCAGATACGGGATGGCCTGGACGAGGTCACGAATGGTGGCCCCGGTCTCGCGCCGCACGCGCCGCCCGAGCGTACCGGCGTCCGGGTTGGCGTCGATCGCGAGGATCTTGTCCTGCCGCTCGGTGGCGAGCGTGGAGCCGAGCGCGGTGGTCGTCGTGGTCTTGCCCACGCCGCCCTTGAGGCTGATGACCGCGATCCGGTAGCAGGACAGCACCGGCGTACGGATCAGCTCCAGCTTGCGCAGCCGCTCGGCCTCCTCCTTCTTGCCGCCGAGCTTGAACCGACTCGACGCCGCCGTGGGCCGCCCGCTCTTCGCCTTCTGCTTCTTGTTGTTGAGCAGCCGGTCCGCGGACAGCTCCACCGCCGCGGTGTAACCGAGCGGCGCCGCACCGGGGTTGGTCGGCTGCCGCTGGTCGTGCTGGATCGGCTGCGGCCACGCGGCACCGGTCCGCGGATCGACCGGCGCCTGCGGGGGCTGAGGAACCTGCGGTGCCTGCGGCACCTGGCCCTGCGGTGGCGGGAAGCCGTAACCACCGGGAACCGTAGGACCGTTGGGGTTCGGCTGCGGTGCGGGCGGCTGCGGGAATCCGTAACCACCGGGCTGTGCCTGAGCGTTGGCGTCCGGCTGGGCGGTGGGCGGCTGCGGGAATCCGTAACCACCGGGCTGTGCCTGAGCGTTGGCGTCCGGCTGGGCGGTGGGCGGCTGCGGGAATCCGTAACCACCGGGCTGTGCCTGAGCGTTGGCGTCCGGCTGGGCGGTGGGCGGCTGCGGGAATCCGTAACCTCCCGGCTGTGTCTGAGCGTTGGCGCCAGGCTGCGGTGCGGGCGGCTGGGGGAAGCCGTAACCGCCGGGTGCGGCGGAGCCCTGCGGCTGCGGCAGGGGCTGCGGCTGCGGTCCAGGTGCTGCCAGGGGTGCGGCCGGCTGTCCGGGCTGCGGTGCGTTGGGCTGGCCCGGCTGGCCGGGCTGATTCCAGGCGGCGGGCGCGGGCTGCGGGGCCTGCGGCTGGAACGGCGGCTGCTGACCCGGCAGGGGAGCGGGCTGCTGCGGCACGGGCTGGCCGGGCTGCACGGGCCACTGGGCCGCCGGAGCCGGGGCAGCGGGCTGGTAGGAGGGCGGCAGCGGCGGCACACCCTGCGGCGCGGGCGGCGGCGTCCAAGCGGGCTGCGCGTCCTGGGGGGCCGGAGCGGCGGGCGTTACGGCGTCCTGGGGGGCGTCGGCCGGGGCGGCAGTGCTCGACGCCTCGGCGCCCCGGGCGGCGGCGTCCGTGGGCTCCGAGGCGCTGGCGTCGGAGCCGTCGGCAGAGCCTTCCGGCCGCGACACGGCGTCCGCGTCTCCGGCCTCGCCCGCGCCCGCGCCTGCGCTCTCGCTCGCGCCCTTGTCCTCGTCCTCGGATGCGGGGCCGGACACATCAGCGGCATCCTCGGCCTGACGGAGGCTGCTGCCGTCCTCGTCCTCGCCCTGACCCTGTTCCGAATCGTCACCGACCGCGGAGCCGTCCGAACCGGCGTCCCCGGCCACGGCGTCGTCCCGCGTGGCGGCACCGCTCCCGGCCTCCCCGGCCCCCGAACCCTCGACGCTCTCCACGCCCTCGGCGGAAGCCTCCGCAGCCGCAGCCGCAGTCGGCTCAGCCTCCGCCGGGCCCTCGGTACGGGTGCTCTCGTCGGCATCCGTACCGCTGGTCTCGACGGCCTCGGCCTCCTTCTTGACGGCCGCGGCGCGCTCGGCGATCTCGGCCATCTCGCGCTTCAGTGCCACGGCGGAGAACCGCATGGTGGCCCCGCTCTCCAGATCTCCGTTGCTGGTCTCCGGCTCAGGTACGACGGCAGGCGCCGGCGCCGGGACCTCGGGCTGGACCGGCGGCACGGCCGGCTGCTGCTGCGGCTCGAACCCCTGCGGCAACTGCGGCATCGGCATCGGACTCCCCACCGGCGGCGCAGGCTGCACGGGCGGCACCGGCGGCGCGAAGGGCGCCCCCTGCACCGCCCCCTGCACCGGCGCGGGCGGATGCGGCGGCGGAGCGTACGGGGTGCCCTGCGGCGGAGCGTACGGGGTGCCCTGCGGCGGCGCGTACGGAGTGCCCTGCGGCGGGGTGCCGACGGGCTGCGGGTGCGGGACGGGAGGCGGCGGAGTCGGCCCGGCAACCGGAGTGTTCGCCGGGAACGGCGGAACCGCGGGCGTGGCCGCAGCACCCGCAGCCCCCGCGTCACCGGAGCCGGTCGAGCCGGTGAATCCGCCCGCGCCCCCCGCACCGCCTGCCGTGCCGGTGGAGCCGGACGCGTTCTGCGTGTACCAGGCGGGCGGCGCGTAGTCGATGGTGAACTCGCCCGTCATCTCGATGGCGGACTCCGCGTCGGTCTGGTCGTCGTCGGGTGTGTCCCAGCCCCCGCGGATCCCGTCCCGATCGCTGTTCACAGTTCCTCCTGGTGTGGTCGAGCACCCTCATGCCGTGCCGGGGCGACCATGTCGTGTCGTTCCGAGTCGTCCGTAGTCGTTTTCGGGGCAGACCGATCCGCCGGCCCTCCCCCTGGACACCGACGCCCGTTGCACGGGTCCTGCCATCGCGCCCGCTCCCAGCCTAATCACCACGAGCCGTACCTCGGCAGGCCCGCCCGTCTCTCGGCCGGCGCGCACCGGGTGCCGGCGTGCCCCGAAGTACCCCGCCGGCCTTGCGCCTTGCCGGGGGAAACGGGGAACAAACGGCAGACATGTGACGAACAGGGAACGCGAGGATCGCGAACAAAAGGGACGGACAGGGGTAGTTCAGTCCATCCGGCGTGGTGTGCCCAACAATCCGATCTCGGCGTCGGTCGGTTGGGTCAGGACGTACTGCCGGTCACGGTCGGTGCACCACAGAGTGACGCCGTCGGGCAGCGCCGGCAGCGACTCCACCTCGGTGCGCGTGAGACCCATGGTGCGCCCCAGTTCGGCGGCCTCGTCCGGCGAGACCCGCTGGATGCCGGCGAGCCGCGCCTGCCGCAGCAGCCGGGGCGCGACCGGGCTGAGATACGGCAGCAGCGTGAGCACCGACTGCCAGGGCCCGGCCACCACGCGTCCGCGCGGCGGCCGCATACCGCAGTCCCGCACCACCAGGACGGGCGTGCCGGCCGAGGCACCCTGCGGCGGCACCCGCCCGACGTCGTACACGGACAGGCCGTTCTGCCCGCCGCCCATGGCGTGCACCATCTGCATCCACGCCTGCGGGCGGCCGGTCTCCACCGCGACCCGGGCACCGGTGGCCGCCGAGCGCAGCGCCAGCACCTGGGCCGTCCACAGGCCGCCGATCAGCACGACGTCGTACGGCGTGGGCCGGTTGATGCCCAGGACGGCGGGCTGGCCCTCGGCGTCGACCCCGGCCACCACGCCGTCGTCCCCGATCGGCAGGGCGAGCGCGTCCAGTTGCTGCACCGGCAGCCCGTGCCGGCCGTGCCGGGGGCCGATCAGACCCAGGCCGTGCCGCAGCAGCTCGACCGCCCGGCGCGGACCGGACGCCGCCGGCGCACCGGCGCTCGTGCCACCCGGCCTCGCGGACATCGTCGGAATCGTCGTCACCGCGCACCTCCGAGGGGCAGCGTGGCCAGCATGCCGGGCAGTTGCTCACGGTCGAGGCGGGTGAGGCCGGCCCCGGACTGCCGGGCCGCGGCCTCCAGAGCGCGCCGCGCCGCCACGAGTTCGTCGTCGCTGCGCCCGGTCACCCGCAGATGCCCGGACAGGGACACCTCCTGCCGCTCCCCGTGCGCGAGGGTGAGACTGAAGGTGGTCGCCAGGGCCGGTATCGCCGTGACCCGGGCGACGAAGTGCGGCAGCGACTCGCTGCTGCCGCCGCCCAGTTGGGGCCAGCGCCGGACCCAGTACGTGGTGTGCCGCCGGTTGTCGCAGCGCCAGCTGCGCCCGGACTCCTCCGTGCGCCGCTCCCGGGTCTCGCTGCGCCCCGCCTCGGCGGTGACCAGCGGGTTGGCGCAGGCCGACGTGGCGAGCGCGGCGACCAGCTCCTCCTCGTCGAGCACCCGTGCCCGGAAACCGGCGCCGGTGAGGCGGCTCGCCAGATGGTCCGCGGCGCGCACGACGCACTTCTGCGCGCCGACCAGCCCGCCGCCCCGCGCCGCCACGGCCTCCGCGCACCTCTCGGGATCGAGCTTCAGCGCGATCCAGGTGATGCGGACGGCCGGGGCGCCCGTCTGCTCCTGCAACGGCAGGTAGTTGGCGACGGCGACGGACTGCTGGGGCAGATGCAGCGCGGGCGCGGGCTGGGTGTGCAGCACGATCTGGGCCGACTCCAGCCGGATCCCGTCTACCTCCAGCGCGTCCCGGACCAGCGCGACCGGCAGCGGCTGCCGGCTGCGCTCGGCCCGCAGCGCGGTCGCGTCGGCCTCCACCTGGAGCACGGCCGTGACGAACGTGCCGTCCCCGACGACGCCGACCGGCCGCCGGTCACGCGCGCCGTAGGAGTAGGTGCGCAGGGTCGGCTCGCACTCCACGGCGGGCACCAGTCCCGGCTCCGTGCCCGGCGGTATCGGGGTGCTCGCCGCCCGCTTCTGACGGGCCCGCAGCTCCCGTGCCGTGGCGAGCCACTCGGGCAGGGAGCGGCCCCGCCGCCGTACGAAGGCCAGCAGGACCAGCACCAGGGCCACGACGGCGGCCGGCACCAGCGCCACCATCCCGATGGCCAGGCCGACGACCAGAGCCGCCGCAGCCAGCTCCACCAGCACGAGCCGTTGCAAACGGAACGCACCGGCCTGGCCCGGCCGGGGCCTGAGGCTGAACGTGACCGCCTGCCGGTCCGCACCGCGCCGGTCGGACGCCCCGCGCGGCGGCGTCGCCGCCCCGGCCGCGCGACCTCGTGCCGCCGACCGGCCGCGCGCTCGCGTCCGCGTTCCGGAAGCCACCACTCCATCCCCCCGATTTGCTCACAACTCGCTGGAACCAGGCCGCTCAACAAGGGCCTTGAGGGCCCAGGTACCCTACCCGCTCCACCAGACTCGCTCCGTACCAGGCATAGTAGGGGCCGGGTCCGACAACGGAGGGCGGGGGAGCGTGGTCCCCGGGCGCGCTCCGCGTGAGACACGGGGAGAAACAGGCACAGATGGCATCTCGGCGGGACCAACTCAACGCCTACACCTTCGCGAAGCGCCGCATGCTCGCGTCGTTCGTGCAGTCGTCACCGGATGCCTCCGACGAGGGGGCGCCGCGGCCGCTGCGCGCCATCCTGCCGGGTGCCGTCGTCGGTGCCGTCGTCCTCGCGGCCTTCGGCGCCTGGGGCATGTTCAAGCCGACGGCTCCGCAGGGCTGGGACACACCGGGACAGAAGGTGATCATCGCCAGCAAGTCCACGACCCGGTACGTCGTGCTGAAGACCGACGGCAAGGTCCAGCTCCACCCCGTCCTCAACATGGCCTCCGCGAAGCTGGTCCTCGACACCCAGGACAACGTGGACGTCGTCACCGTCGACGAGTCGATCCTCGACAACGGCAAGATCCCGCACGGCGTCACCATCGGCATCCCCTACGCCCCCGACCGGCTGCCCTCCGACCAGGAAGCCGGCGCGGCGAAGGAATGGGCCGTCTGCGAACGCCCGAGCGGCAGCGGCAGCTCCATCCAGAAGGCCGCGTTCGTCCTCGCCAAACGCGATCTGAAACTGACCGAGGGGCCGGAGAAGCTGCACGACGGCGAACTCCTCTACGTCACCACCCCGACGGACAAGAAGCAGTACGTGGTCGACGCGCAGGGCACGGCATACCCGGTGGACGCCACCGACCCCCTCCTGGTGCAGACCCTCGTGGGCGCGGACCGCCAGCCGCAGCAGGTGACCAAGGAATGGATCGCGACCCTGCACCAGGGCGACCCGATCAGCTTCCCGTCGGTCCCCGGTGTCGCGGGCGCCCCGGCGAACGCCCCCGGCCAGCTGGGGCAGGCCAACAAGGTCGGCATGGTCCTCAGAGCGCCGGTCAACGGACAGGAGCAGTACTTCGTGGTGCTGCCCGGCCGGGTCGCGCCCGTCTCCGACTTCGTCGCCCAGCTCCTGCTGGCCAGCAAGGACCTCGTGAAGCTCGGCCAGGCCGGGCACGCCGAGGAGGTCAGCGCGGGCGCCATCACCCGGGACAAGCCGTTCGCCGCCGACCACAAGTGGCCGACCGAGCGGCCCACCGCGGTCAACGACGCCGCCACCGCCGACGGCAGCCGCAACACGGTCTGCACGGTCCTGAACCACGTCGACCCCGACAACGGCGCCACCACCCTGAGCACCTGGGCGGGCAAGGACTTCCCGGCGGCCCTGCCCACCGGCTCCTCCAGCGCGTACGTCACCGCGGGCTCCGGCCAGCTCTACCGCCAGTTCCAGGGCAGCGAGACCGGCGCCGGCTCGGTCTTCCTGGTCACCGACACCGGCCTGCGGTACGCCCTGCAGTCCAACGACGACAGCGCCACCGACGACAAGGGCATCGGCATCACACCCAAGCAGCGTCAGCAGCTCCAGCAGGAGGCCAAGCTGGCGCAGACCCGCCTCGGCTACGCCGGTGTGAACCCGGCCCCCGTCCCCGCGGCCTGGTCGGAGTTCCTGCCGACCGGCCCCCGCCTGTCGACGGCGGCGGCACGCCAGCCGCAGGGATCGTGAGAGGCCGCCCGATGCCCAGCAGCACCCTGCGCACCCGTACGCCCCTGGCGGCAGCACTCGCCCTCACCGCGACCCTCCTGGCGGCCCCGCCCGCCACGGCGGACGACTCGGGCTCCGACCAGTGCACCTTCTCCAGCACCAATCACAAGTACACCGGCACGCCCTGGGCCCTGCAGCGCGTCAACCTCGACGAACTGTGGAGCCAGTCCAAGGGCAAGGGCGTGAAGGTGGCCGTGATCGACACCGGCGTCGACACGAGCAATCCGCAGCTCACCCACGCGGTGGACGCGTCGCTGGGCGCGAACTACCTCCCCGCGAAGGACGACAAAGGCAACAAGCTCGACGTCGGCAAGCCCGACGGCACGACCGACACGGTCGGCCACGGCACCCGCGTGGCCGGCATCATCGCCGCCCGCCCCATGAAGGGCACGGGCTTCGTCGGCCTCGCCCCCGAGGCCACGATCATCCCGATCAAGCAGAACGACGCCGAGGGCCACGGCACGGCCGCCACCCTGGCCACCGCCATCCGCCGCGCGATCCAGGTCAAGGCCGACGTCATCAACATCTCGCAGGACACGACGAAGGCCATCTCGGAGGACAACGACCTGCACCGGGCGATCAACGAGGCGCTGACCGCCGGGATCGTCGTGGTCGCCTCGGCGGGCAACGACGGCCTGGGCGGCAACGTCAAGAAGACGTACCCCGCCTCCTACGACGGAGTCCTGGCCGTCGCGGCCTCCGACCGCAACAACGAACGGGCGGCCTTCTCCCAGTCAGGTGATTTCGTCGGAGTCGCCGCCCCCGGCGTCGACATGATCTCGACGGTCCCGAAGGGCGGCCACTGCTCGGACAACGGCACAAGTTTCTCCGCCCCGTACGTGGCCGGTGTGGCCGCCCTGATCAAGGCCAAGCACCGCAACTGGACGCCGGGCGAGATCGTGGCCCAGATCGAGCAGACGGCAGAGCGCTCCATCGCCGGCCACGACCGCCTGGTCGGCTGGGGCGTGGTGGACCCGGTCCGCGCGCTGACGGAGGACGACCACCCGATCGAGTCCCCCCAGCCCGACAACGGCCTCACCCATGTGGAGGCCCCCACCCCCGCCAAACTCA
Source organism: Streptomyces camelliae (assembly GCF_027625935.1). Classification (NCBI taxonomy): domain Bacteria; kingdom Bacillati; phylum Actinomycetota; class Actinomycetes; order Kitasatosporales; family Streptomycetaceae; genus Streptomyces; species Streptomyces camelliae. Next base: position 2,655,444 of record NZ_CP115300.1, on the reverse strand, counting down.
CCCTCGGCGAAACCCCGCAGCAGCGCACCGCCCGCTACGCCACGTACGTCGCCGTGGGCGCGGCCGTCCTGGTGGCGGGCCTGAGCGGAGGAGCAGTGGCCCTGCGCGACGCCCGCCGCAGGCGCCGTGCGCTGGAGGGACGGGCATGAAATCGCTGACGGTCCTGCTCTTCATCGGATCCGCCGTCCTGATCCTGATGTCCTGAGTGAAGTCGGACCGGGTCCGCTCCTGGCGCGAGACTCTGAACCCCTCGGCCCCGCCCGTCTCGAACACGGACTTCGTCATCGCCCGCGCGCTGCTGCTCGGTATGGCGGCGATAGGCATCTACTACGGCTTCCAGGGCGCGCACATGTCCGCCGACGGGCAGTGGAGCAGCGCCGAACTGACCAGCGCCGTCCGCAGCGCCACGGACGACCTGGACGGCGACTCCACGTACAGCCCGTACGAGGACGAGGCCGCGGAGCTCAGCGCCGGTTACGCGGTGACCATCGAGGACGCCATCGCCGAACACACCGGCAGCCACGCCCCCCGCTCCGCGATAGACGCCACCCCCACCGGCTCCGGAGCCTCGAACGAGTCCCACTACACCATCACAGCCGACGGAACGGACGCGTCCTTCTGCATCCGCGTCAAGGCACTCCGCGACAAGTCCGGCGACTACGAGGCCCCGAGCATCGCCGGCGGCTCCAGCACGCAACGGAAGTATGTGTTCAGGGTGACCAGTGCGGAGGGGGAGTGCTGAACGCTCACGAAGACAGCCGGGAGGGGGCATTGCCTTGCTGTTCGAGCTCCACGACCACACTCAGGTGCCGACAGTCGTACTCCGCCATTTCCGCCGTGGCCACCAAGAGCTGCTTCCCACCACCGGAGACAAAGCAGGAGCTCTCGTAGGTGTCATCCGTTTCGTCGAGGCGCAGGTCCGTCAAGTCGTCATCGAACGAGTAGGAGGACTCACCGGGCAGGATGCGCTCCAAGGCGGCGACACTACGGGACGGCTTTCCCAGGGTCTTGCATGCATCGCTCGCTCTGATGGCACGTGTCGAAGGGGTTAATACCGAAGACAAGAGCCAGCCCGGCCAGCAGGACGAGCATGAGTATCACTCCGCCGACAAACGAAAGCCGATTAGTTCTCCATCAGACCTGCCGACGGTGTTGTGCCTTCCTGCACCTCTTCGGCCCGCTTGGCGAAAGCGTCCGCAAACCGATCAAGGTACGAATCTGCCATGTCGACCTGCGCGCCGGCTTCAGCCATGGACACCATGATGACGCTGCCGACACGCACCTGGATCAGTAGCCCCTTTGAGCCCTTCACCATCGACGTGGTCGAACCGACCAGGGCATCGCTCTCCTCGCGGATTTTGCCATTCCACAAGACACGTGATTCCGGGACCTCCTGTTTCCAGGACTTCCACACGGTCCCATACGCCGACTTCGCCGAAGCCTCGTCCTGATAGGTCTGCACGAGGAAGTAAACAAGCGGCTGCCCCGTACGAGAGAAGGCTGATGTCCCGGTGTTCTGCACTCCCACGCAGGAATTCCGCGCAACCATTCTCTCACAACGGGCAGCCCCCACCGACCGAGCCTCCTTCAAGGTGTAGGCAACCGGCTCGATCGAGACCTTCCATCCGGGGAGGGCCCGGGCATCGGGGAGCACCGTCTTGGCCTGGCTAGCGGTGAGCGGCGTGGTGGCTTCGGCATGCCCACCGCAAGCACTCACCAAGGTCAGGGCGGCGCAGACGGCCGCAGCCGCCCTACGAGCATTCATCCGATTTCCCAACGGCCTTGGTGAAGATGGTGGCCAGCTTCTTCATGGCAGTGGTGTCTGCGAGGCCCGAGTCACGGACCCGCAACGACGTGTAAAGCAACTGCCCCTTGTGTTCGGGATTCTTGCAGCCCGTGACCTGCACCACGGCGCCCGTCCCGCTGGAGAAGTAGGCTTCGTTATCGGACGGCTTGGCGGAACCCAGTTGAGGATTGGCGCCCGCCACCGTCGAGATCGACACGTCGTCAGCCCACCACTCAAGGTTGGCCATCAGGGCCCACTTGCCGTCGACGTCCAGTCGACAGATTTTCCTAGTGGGCACCGGACGCGTATCCAGAACCTTGAGCTTCTTGCCCGGAGGAAGGAAAGGATCGACCAGATCAGGGCTCACCGAGATACCGCACAGCGCCCGTGGAACGTCGTACTCTTTCTTCTCATCGGATGTCGAGCAGCCGACCATCATGCCGAACATCACAAACAACGAGGTGGCTGCTGTAAATCGTCGAGCCATCCAATCCTCCATTGACCATATTGAACGAAGTGTCAGATGTCCGTTACGAGCTCGGGTCCAACACGCTCCATATAGCCGCCACCCTCCTGGAACCCTTGAGAGGAGGATTCCTCTGCCCAGGTGGCTACGTCGCCATGATTCGCGAGATGGTAGGCCTTCGCCGCGTCGAAAGCCGCCTTGCGGGTGTACTTGATGTTGTTCTCATTGCCGTTCTGCCAGTTCTCGCCCATCTTGCCCCCGGCGTCGTCCTTGGCGCTCCCCTCAGCGTCTTTGAACAGTTCTTCCAGCATCATGCTGGTCGCGGTTCCGGCAGCGCCGCCGACACCGGCGCCCACTGCCGGAGATGCAATGAAGGACGTGCCGACGCCGACTCCGGTCCCGACGGTTCCGGACAAGAAGTTCTTCCACTGGGCTACAGAGTGGTCGAAGTCCTTGTCTTTCAAATCGGCAGGACCAGCGACTGCTTCGTTCCGCCCCATGGCCAATGTTCCTGAAACCTGACCCGAGTGACGTGCGATCTCCCGGACGGTGAGTTCCAGATCGTGATTCGGGCGCTGACCCTCAGGCAAATCCGGGTTCAGATGGTATTCCAGCAGTTTTCCCATGTAGTTCTTCTGGCCAACTTCGACCGCCGCGTAACCGTTCGGATCCTGGCCCACGGCAAAGAGGAACCTGGAAATCTCGCGGTGGTCCAGCTCGGCCGGTGTGCCCTGGACGGGGTAGAGCTTCTGAATGCGATCCCATGCGGCCTGGTCGTCTTCGTCAGCCTTGTCCGTCGGTGGGTGCACATCGGTCGTCGCGCGATCGATGTCGGGGAGATACTCGGAAGCGATCTGCCCGATGCTGTCAGACATGTAACTGTGATCGGTGAGGCGCTCGTTGTCATCCGAGATCGATGACACGATGCTCTCGAACAGCTTGGCCTGACCCGGATTGTGCGCCGGCGTGTCATCCGTCGGCAGCTCGCCCGCGGGGTGTCCGGTGGTGGCAGCTTCGAGGGCCGCCGCCAGGTTGTCGCGTCCGTCGTTGCTCTCGCCCCGGCTGAGGTCGCTGTTGCTCTCGTGCGGCCAGTGACGGTCCTCGAAGAGGTACTTGAAGTTGGAGACGGCCTGCTTGTGGTCCCCGTCCTTCGGGATGAAGTCGTCATTGAAGAAGTCGGTGGCCGCGTCGGGGTTGTTGGACAGGCCCTTGAGGTAGCCGGACATCGGGTCCCAGCCCGAGTCGCCCGGCATGTGGTTGAGGTATGGATCGAACCCGAGCCGCTGCCAAGCCGCGTGCTTGCCATCGCCTGTGAACTTCCGCTCTGTCTCCATGAGGCTCTTCCCGTACTGCTTCATGAAGTCGTCGTCGTAGTCCCCGGCTCGCATCAGGTTGCTCATGACCTGGAAACCGAGAATGTTGCCGCGCTTGCCATGGACCGGCTGGTCGCCGATGTCGATCATGTGGCGCTTCCACTCGGTCATGGCGCCGGTGTCGCTCTGGCTGGCGGTGGCGAGGGTGAGGCCGAGGTTCTGCTGCAACTCGCCGAGTTGCTTGCGGCGTTCCCGGGTGAGGTCGGGTGTGACGGCTGGGTCGCTGACGTTGGCCCAGAACGACAGTGTCTTCTCCGGGCCGAGATCCGTTGCGAAGCGCTCGGAGAAGAGCGGGTCGTCGTGGTACTTCTTCAGCCCGGCGTTGAGCCGGTCGAAGTCAGCCAACGACAGGTCGTCCGGATCCTTCTTCGCGAGCTTCGCCAGTTCGTCTGCCTGTTTGACCGCGTCTGCGGCAGCGTCCCGGTCCTTGTACGCGGCGTCGGAGAAGCCCAGTCGGCTTTGGTCCGCGATCGCCGTGAGCACCGTCTTCGCCGAGTTGTCGCTCTCGGTGGCCTTGCTCAGGATGCCCTGGATCTCATTGCGAAGGTCGTCGACGTCCTTCTGACTGACGGCGCTGGTGTTGCCGCTCGGGTCGGAGGCCCAGTCGGGGCGTGTGCTGCTGGTGACGGTGAAGCTGCCCTGACCGCCATTAGTGACGGTCATGCCCTTCTGTTGCCCGCGGGAGACCGCTTCGGTGAGCTGGGCGTGGTAGCTCTTCAGCTCGTCCCGGGTGTCGCGCAAGATGTTGTGGATGGTGGTCGCCTGCGTGTGCGCATCACCGAACTCGCCTGCCGCCTTGCCGATGAACTGTTTGGAGACCTGCGCGTTCACACCGGCCCAGTCGGCCTTGTTGGCGGCCTGATGCAGACCGTCCTCGGCGTCCCTCTTCAGTTCTTCGAGGTGCTTGATGAGCGTCGACCAGTCGGTGACCGCGTCGTCGAACAGCTTGAAGTTGGCGTGGAACAGAGCGCTGAAGTCCATCGGATGTCGTCCCAGGAGTAGCGATGCCGGTCAAGGTGGTCGATGTGCGTTGTCGACAGATCGACGTCGCTACTCCTTCTTCTTGGGCTTGCCCTCGTCTTCCTGCCCGTAGTGGTTCTTGTCGCCTGGAGCCCCCACGCGTTCGTCGAACCCGGCGTCCAGGACATCGATGCTGCTCATCTGCCGCTGGATGTAGTTCTCGTCATTCGCATGCACGGCCTTCGTGGTCTGCATGTGGTTCGAGATCTGCGCACAGGCGTCCATCAGGGTCTTGAGCTGTTCCTCCCAGCGGTCCGACACATGCTGCAGCCCAGCACCGACCGCGAAGCCCTGCTTGGAGAGGTCGCCTGCCGCGGAATCGCTGCTGGGAATTGCGACGCGGGCCTTGTCCCAGAGCTGGTCGTAGAGGTGATGGGCGGCTGAGCCGATCTTGACCAGATCGTCGTGTCCCACTTTGAGGTCACCGGTCTTGCTAGGGACGACGTACGGGCCGTAGGTCCCTCCGCCGCCCTCCACATGGTTGAGCTGCATGTGCGCCGACTGCCCCGCCGCGGCCTGCGCTTTGAGCTGCTCCCACTCGTCCCATGCCATGCGTGAACCCTTTCCCCCGTGCCCGGCGCTTGCCGATTGCGTCGAGGCCAGCACTATGTCGGCACTCCGGTGTCCGGTCAAATTAGCAACCAGGGCAATGGAAAATTTGCGTCACGTCCGTTGTGCGATGTTTGTCGGACGTGAAGGTTCTAAGGAGACGTCAGCGAGGGATGACTGCAGAGGCGGGAGCTGAGCCTTCTGTGGCCTGGCGGGCGTGGCGCCAGGCCACAGCTCTGCGTGGTCTCCTGTCGGGGCTCGCGTCTGGACCGGCTACTGCTCGCTGTCATATGGAGGGATGCGCCGGCCTCGGCTCTCGGCGATGTTGAGTACGTCCGTCAGCGACTCGATGAGGCGGCGGATGATGAACCGAAGTTGGCCGGTGGTGAGACTCGCCTCGGTTGTGACCATCGGCTGCGCGAGGCCCAGGATGACGGCGGCTGTCTCCATCTGCTGGAGCTCCACGCTGTCCGCCAGTAGGGCCAGCGGGCTGGGCGTGCCGTCTGTGACGAGATGTGCGGGCTTGCCTTCCGGACCAGTCCAGGGCAGTAGGCGAAGGTAGCTGGTCTGGCTCACTGTCGTCCTCCTCGGTAGGCGTTGGCCGCACCCTTGGCCGTTTGCGTCGGCCAGGGTACGCGACTCCGAGCATACGCGTATACGCGTATTCGCGGTCGCGAGAATCCGAGACTACGCGCATCCTCGGTGGTATGGATCTTGACCGCAGCAAGCCTGTATGGCCTCAGGTCGCGGACGAACTGCGCCGCCGTATCGACGCCGGCGCGTACGTTCCGGGGGCGCGGTTCCCCGCTGTCGTGGATCTTGCGACAGAGCTGGACGTTGCCCCGTCCACGATCCAGAAGGCCGTGGCCGCCCTACGTGAAGAGGGCAGGCTCTACACCGTCCTGGGCCAAGGTTCGTTCGTCGCGGAGAAGTGAAATGGGCAGGGACCTGCACCGGGTACCTGCTGGGCGCCGTGGTCAGTTCGAGGTGCAGACAGGGCGGTGCGGGAGAAGCACTCGTCCATGGCCGTAGGCTGTAATGGGGATGCTTTTGGTGCTAGTTCAGCCAGCTGCGATCGGTCGCGCCTTCAACTGGCCGAGCGTCTTCGGCAGACCGCTCTCCTTGAAGCAGCCGAACTTTCCGGCAGCTTTGGCAGAGGCAGAATAGGCCATGCGGATATTGGCATCCCTGTACGACTTCGACATGGCGGAGTCGGTCGTGTCGGGTGGGTACGTATTGACTGTCGCGGTGAGATAGCCGGACCGAGCGGAGTCCTGGTCACCCCAGTTCGGTGTACACGCGAAGGTGATCCAGGCGTAGTTGTCGGTGGACTTCGTGTAGCGCGCGAAGGTGTATGCAGTGGCTGTTCTCGATGATGTGGTGGCGCCAGGCGAATCATGGTCGGCGGGAACCCAGCCGAAGTGCACTTGGACGGGCGTGCTCTTCTTCTGGTTCACAGCGGAGAACTGGCACAGGTTCTTACCGAGATCGGCATCCGAGGCGCCTTGCATCGCCTTGAGGTCCTTGATCAGCTGATCGAAGGTCCCGCTGACCGACTTCTGCTTGACCTCGCGGAATCGCGTCGCGCCACTCAATGACGTGAGCGCCTGCGCTGCCTGCCTGTCGAAGGCGCCGTCGCACACGGAGGTCGCCGTGGCCCGTTGCTGCGGCTGCCATGAGTCGTCGTGCGAGCAGCCGGCCAGGGCCAGGGCGCAGAGTGTGCCGAGAACCGCCGCGAGGGTGCGGTGGGCGGGAAGCCTGTAGTTCACCATGCGGGCCCATCGATCCGTTTCATTCCGTCACCGGGAGGTTCCCGGCTTCTTGCTGTGCGTTGCTACCGGCGGTGTAGCCGGTCGCCTGCGCGTTCTTGAGGTTCTCCCTGACCTGGTAGTAGGCGTCTCCGTGCCACGTGCTGCCGTTCAGCCTCTCCAGCGCATGGCGCCCCGGCTCCCAGGACGAGGTGAAGCCGGCGTCGTAGATGGCCTTGCGGTCTCCCTGTCGTACGTCGGCGAGTTGACGGTGCTGACTCTCGCCGTACTTGTCCAGGTTCTCCTCGATGTGGCTCGTGATCTGATCCTGGGTGTTCTCGGTCGCGATGGGCACGATGGTCGAGGCCAGCCCACTCTCCGGTTCCGGGATGAGGGAGAAGGCTCCGCCCACGAGGGCTCCGGCGATTTCCTTCTGACGTCCGATGCGCTGGTCCACGGCCGCGTTGTAGGCCGCTTCCTTGGCAGCGCCCTCCGCGGTCGACTGGTCAGCGCGCGACTGGTCGATGATGCCCTGAACCTCGGCACCGGTCCGTACGGCCGTTTCAGCCGCGGCCGAATGCACCACACCATGGGAGTCGACGGTCGGCTGATGGGCGTCCAGTACTGACGTCGTGTACACCTGCTGCGCAGCCCCGATCTGCGCGTACGCCTTCGGATCCTGACCCAAAGTGCCGAGGAAGCCCCGAGTGTCGGACGCCTGGAGGTGCGCACGTTCGCCCATCGAGCGCCCAGTGCCGTCCTGAGCGAACACGGAACGCTTGTCGTCGTCATCCATCGACCAGTTGAGGTCGTCGATGTACGCCGAGCCGATACGGCTGAGGCTGTCCTGGATGCCGTCCTGCTTCTTCATGAGCTCGGCGCCACTGAGCTGGGTCCGCTCCTTGTCATTCCCCTCGGCGGGTTGCCCGTAGAGGTGCACCACCTTCTCCGCGACCTTGGCAGTGTCCAGGTCCCGGTGCAACTGCGGCGGATGAGCGTCGTACGGCGCCCCCGTGGTCGCCGACTCCAGCGCGTGACCGAGCGAGTCGTACCCGGCGATGGTCTTCGCGTGGTCTCCGGCGAAATCCTGGGGCCAATCGCGCTGCTCGGCAAGGTACTTGAAGTGGTCGCCCTCGTTGAAGAACTGGGTCGAGGCCTCCGAGTTGTGGCCCAGTGCCTCCATGAACCCGGTCATCGGATCGCGGCCGGCATCGTTCGTGTCGCCGTAGTGCAGCTGCTCCCATCCTCCCGAGCGGTCCCACGGAAGGACGCCCTTACGGGTGACGCGGTGCTGCAGGCCGCCGTACTCGTCAGAGGTGTGCGACTTCTCGTAGGCGATGAGGTGATTGCCGTAGTCATGGAGGAAGTCTGTTTTGTACTCCCCGTTGCGCATGAGGTTGCTCATCACCTGGAAGCCGTAGACGGGGTTCTCGCCATCGGGGCGTAGATCCGTGCCGCCCAGGTTGATGACCTGGCTCTTCCAGGACTGCATCGCGCTGCTGTCGGAGTGGCTGGCCGTGGCCAGTGTCATGCCGAGCGGCTTCTCCAAGCCTTCAGCCAGTTGCATACGCTTCTGCTGGGCATCCGTAAGGCCGTGCCCCGAGCGCGGATTGACCGCGAACTGGGAGTCGTCGACGATCCCGGAGTAGAACTCAAGTGTGCGCTTCGGGCCGACGTCGGTGGCGAACCGCTCGGCGAAGAGCGGGTCGTTCTTGTACTGGGCGAGGACGGAGTTCAGCTCGTTCAGTTCGGTGTCGCTGACCTCGCTCGGATCCTTCTTGAGGATCTTCGCCACCTTGTCGGCTTCCTCGACGGCCTTGGCCGCGGAGTCACGATCCGTGTAGTGGGCGTCGGAGAAGCCGTACTTGGCCTGGTCGACGAGGAGCCTCAGTAACTTGGCGGCGCTGTTGTCGCTCTCGGTGGCCTTGCTCAGGATGCGCTGGATGTCGTCGCGGAGGCCGTCGATGTCCTTCTGGCTGTACGCGCTCGTCTTGCCGCTCGGGTCGGAGGCCCAGTCGGGGCGGGTGCTGCCGGTGACCGTGAAGGTGCCGTGTCCGGTGTCGATGACCGTGAGGTGATTGTTCGGCTCGCGTTCGAGGGTCGCGTTCAGTTGGTTGTGGTAGCCGACGAGTTCACCGTGGGTGTCCTTGAGGATCTTCGTGATGGAGTCCGCCTGCGTGTGCGCGTCCTCGAACTCGCCCGCGGTCTTGTCGACGAACTCCCGTGTCACCGTGGCGTTGAGACCTGCCCAGTTGGCTTTGTCCGCCTTGGCCTTGAGGTTGTGCTCGGCATCGTGCTTGAGGTCGAGCAGCCTCTTGGTCATGTGCTCCCAGTCGGCAATGGCCTCCTGGAGCTTCGAGAAGTTGGCGAAACGGAGCGTGTCGAGGTCCATCAACCCTGCCCGGTCCTCTGGTCGAAGCCTGCGTCGAGTGTGGAGATGCTGCTGATGGTGCCGGCGATGTAGGCGTCGTCGCGGGCGTGCACACCCTTGGTGTAGTCGAGGTGGTTGGAGATGTGCGCCGTGGCATCGAGCAGGGACTGAACCTGATCGACCCAGTGTTCCGCGACATGGTCCAGCGCGGCGCCGAGGGCGAAACCCTGGTCCTCAAGGTCGCCGGCGGCTTTCATGGAGGGCAGGCGGGCCTGGTCGCTGCACTGGGAGAAGTCCTGGTGAAGCTGGTAGGCGGCCTTGCCGACAGCGGCGAGGTCCTGCTGGCTCACCCGTAGGTCGCCCTGTTGGCCGCCGTCACCGGAGCCTCCGCCCGGGTCTGCCACGACGTGATCGAGTCCCATCTTGGCGGAGTGGCGCTCGGCTGCCTGCGTCTTGAGCTGCTCCCACTCATCCCACGCCATGCGTGGTCCCCTCCCGGTCACCTGCCACCTGTTGACTGTTTGGCAACCTAACGATGACTTTCCCAGGGGCAGGTTTAGGAGTCGCAAAGCTCAGGTGTTGGTCAAGCAAGGCGTCTCAGCTGCCGGACAGGTGTGAAGTTTCTGCGCAGATACCAAGGGGCTTCTGCCCCTATTGGCCGCCTTGTCGGTATTGGGTGGCTCCGGAGTCGGTCACTTCGGGACACCATTGCAACTGAACCGTCGCAGAGTTCAGTTGGCCGCGATTTGCACAGTGACTACAGTGGTCAGCGATGGATCCGGGGGTCGGGGCGGTGCCCGGACCGTCGGTGGCTGTACCAACGGGGAAACGGGGAAGGGGTCGCGGTGAGTGGCGGTGGCGGCTCGGATCTGAGGCGCGGTCTTGAGGCTCTGAAGATCTTTCAGAAGCGTGTGAACGATGCGTTGAGGAAATTTGACGACTCACCGGGTTCTTCGTCCAGCATCGCTCAGCACGCCATCAGTCGGGCGTCATTCAGTGGCACGCAGATCCCGTTCAGTGAGGCGGCTGACCTCCACGGGCAGTACGAGCGCGTGCACGCGCGCCTCACAAACCTGTCGCAGTCACTGAGCCTGCACATCGAGGCGCTGAAGCTCGCGGTACAGGCGGCCGATGCCGGCTACGACAACGTCGAAGAGGACGTGCGTCAGCGCTTCTGGGCGATTCAGACGCAACTCAACCGGGAGCACCAGCAGGCGGTGGCAGACGAGCAGACTCAGAAGTCGGCACCGGGCCAGAAGACCAACAAGTCCAACCAGGGCGGTGGGTACTGATGAGCGACGACAAGTGGCAGCAAGATCCTCAGTACAAGCCCGGCGTGGATCAGGCGGACCGGCAGGTTGGCGCGGTCAATGCTGTGGAGTACGTGCTGGGCGGTATGCCATTCGGCTTCGGCATGCATGTCAACGCCTTCGGCTCTACCGACTTCGAGAACCATGACCTCAATGACATGATCGACCTCGTCGAGCAAGCTCAGCCCGCGCACCTGGAGCTGGCTAGTAGGGCATTGTGGGACGCCCACCAGCACATCTCCGATGCCGCCACGGAGCTGAGGGCTCACATCAAAGCCGTCCCCTGGAAGGGGGAGGCTGCCATCGGCTTCCGTGACTGGGGTTACGGCCTTGCTGACTGGAGCGACGAGCTTGCCACGTTCGCCGACAAGACGGCCACGCAGATTTCTGCAGCGGGCATGGGTCTGGCCACCGTGAGTAAGTCGATGCCGCACCGTGACCCCCGCCCCAGGGCCGATCGGAAGCTGCCCACCGAGTTGCCCAAGGCCAAGCAGGTCGACAGCAACCCGGACTACGTGATCGCCAAGAAGGCCGAGGCGGACCGGCAAGAGGCGATCAACCAGATGAACAAGCTGGCCTCTTACTATGCGGTATCGGCTGGCGCACTGAAGGGGGAAGAGGGGCCGCAGCCGTACAAGGCGATGCCGCCTGTGGGCGTGCCGAGGCCCGCTGGGCTTTCCTGGGATCCGAATCAGAAGCATTACGGTTCGGCGCAGCCGGTGACCGGGCAGCCCGCGGTATCGGGCCATCACCAGGTGGCGGTGTCGACCGTCCCGCATCTCTCGGACCACGCCGCACCTGTGAGAGAAGTGCATCAGCCCGTCGAGGCTCACCAGCCGGTCACCGATCCGCACCACCAGGTCGGCACGGAGATCAACACCGTGGGCACGCTGCCTCCGGCACACGCAACGCAGCCGGGACCCCCTGCGCCCACTATTCCGACCGCCGGCGGTGGGGGTCACACGCCTCCGCTGACCACCGGACCGGTGACGCCGCCGATCACGCCGCCCGTCGGGCGTACCACGGGCTATGGTCCGGCCGGTCGGCTTCCGGTCTCGGCGCAGGGGCGCACCGGCCCTTCGGGCGCGGCAAGCGGGCGAGTACCGCAGGAGCCCGAGGGGCAGACAGGGCGTGCCGCTACTGGTGGGCGCGTTTCGCAGGGGCCCATGGGGCAAGCTGCACGCGCCATGGGACGTACGACGACTCCGACGGGTCAGTCAGCTCTGCGCGGGTCCACTCAACAGGTCGGACGTTCCCCTCTGGGGCGTGGCGTGACCGGTGGGACGCCGAGGATGACCAACACGCCTGGTGGGCGTGCTGGAGCCGCTGGCCCCATCGGCGCGGCGCGTAACGGTGTCGTGGGTGGCAGGCCTGTCACGGGGAGTACGCCGGGCTCAGCGTCCAATTCCCGTGTCCCGCGCGGTATGGTCATCGGCGCCGAGGAGCCGGTCTCCTCTACGCAGCCGAAGGGCGCCCTCGGACAGCGAGGAGTTGTCGGTGCGCCCACGGCGAAGGCGGATCCGGGCACAAGCCAGTCGGTGCTGCGTTCGGCAAGCAATCCCGAGGGGGTTGTCGGCGCGCCCCGGAACAACAGCGGCTCGACACTCAAGGACTCCGAGAGTGGCGTTGGTAGGACGGGGCTTGGTCGAGGTGCGGTAGGCGAACAACGGGGCCCGGACGGTGGCACCGGACGGGCCGGGAAGCCGGCCGAGAAGGAACAGCACCGCTCGTCGCAAAAGCGGCGGCGTGACGTGCCACAGAAGAGCGACTGAACAAGCGAGGACGTACGCGGGCATGAAGCCAGGGACTAGCCGACGTGGCACAAAAGCATTGCGCCTGATAGGGCGTGGTGGGACGCGCATGTCCGTCGTGTGCTCCGCGCTGGGCGCGTTGACCATTGTGTCCACGTCCCTGGCTCCTGCTGCCGCGGCCGTGGACATCCGGTCGAAGCAGTGGTATCTGAGCGCGATGCAGGCCGACGAGATGTGGAAGACGAGCACTGGTAAGGGGGTGAAGGTCGCGGTCATCGATTCCGGAGTCAATCCGGACACCCCCGCCTTGAAAGGGCAGGTGCTCGTCAACGAGGTGCAGAAGTCTGTCTCGTATCACGTCACACAGGACTACGCGGGCCATGGCACATCCATGGCTGAAATCATTGCAGGTACGGGTGCGGACAACAGTGTTAAGGGGCTTGCCTTCGGTGCAAAGATCATCCCCTATCGCATCGCGCTCGACGAGCTGAAGGACAAGCAGGAGAGGCAAAACACTGCCACGTCGGCTGAAGCTATCAGGGCTGCCGCCGACAGCGACGCCAAGATCATCAATATGTCGTTCGGTAGTGAGTACTACGATGCGGATGAGGAGGCGGCCATCAAGTACGCCGCGTCCAAGGGGAAGCTCCTGTTCGCCGCCGTCGGAAACTCGGGGCTGAAGAAGAACGAGATCGAATATCCGGCCTTCTATCCGTACGTCAACGCAATCTCCGCGTCAGATCAGTCCGGCACCGTTGCCAAGTTCTCGGAGCACGGCAAGTACGTCGACTTTGCGGCACCCGGAGTCGACATACCCGGCTGGTGCGACAACACGTTCAAGGAGTACTGCAGCAACGAAGGCACCAGCGCCGCCTCCGCCATCGCCTCTGCCTCCGCCGCCCTCGTCTGGTCCGCACACCCCAACTGGACCGCCAACCAGGTGCTCCGGGTGTTGTACGACACGGCCAGCCGCAAGTGGCCGAAGGATGAGCGGAGTCTTTATCTCGGCTTCGGTCTCCTGCGTCCGCGTAAGGTCCTCGACGATCCGAACATCAACCCAGGCCCGGCCAACGTGGACCCCTTCGCCGCCGAGAACGCCACAGGCGAGGACGCCTCGGCCAGCCCGACCCCTTCGGCTTCCTCCGGTCAGTCCACAAAGGACGCCGACTCCGCCAGCGGCCCCACCTCCGCCGCCGCAAAGGACTCCAACTCCGGCAGCAGCACGACCACCTGGGTGATCGTCGGCGCCGCAGCAGCCGTACTAGTCATCGGAGGCGCCGGTTTCGCCGTGCTGCGTGCGCGGCGTAACGCCTGAGCGGTCTCCCGCATACCTGCTCATTCGCCGAGTGAGCAGCAGTCCGCTTGCCATCCGTGCTGATGCCTGACTCAGCGCCTGGCAAGGTCAGTTCACAGAGAGAAAGGCCATCGACATGGCTTCAGGGCGTCAGAAGGTAAGTGACAAGGACATTCTCGCCCTCGAAAAGGAGCTGGCGCACCGCTTCGAGGGCATCAAGGGCCAGCTCAAGCAGCTGCAGGGGATCATCGACAGCATGGAAGGGCACTGGAAGGGCATCGGTGCCGGCGCGTTCAACGCCAAGCAGACCGAGATCAACGAGCGTATGGTCCGGATCGGCAACATCCTCGCCAAGTTCATCGAGGCCATGAGCCAGACCCGGAAGATCAAGGACGGCACCGAAGACGAGGTCCGTTCGCAGGTCCAGAGCATCGACGTCAACTACGGCGGCTCGCACTCGGCCCTGTCCAGCTACTGATCCCCGCCAGGTCACCACTTCTCACCAACGGAGCAATCATGGCAAACAACAGCGGCGAGCTTGAGGTAACTTACGGCAGCCTCGACGACACGGCGACCCAGCTCGCGAACCACGCGCGGCAGCTTGAGGAGAGCCTCGAAGCCATCAAGCAGAAGGTCGCCGGCGTCGCGAGCATGTGGGAGGGCGAGGCCCACACCGCGTACACCGAGCATCAGGCCGCCTGGGACCGTGAGGCCCAGGGCATCCACGAGGCCCTGCAGCAGATCGGCAAGGTCGTGCACGCTGCCGGCGGTGACTACCAGGGCGGCGACCGGAAGGCCGCCAGCTACTTCATGTAGGACCCTGCGCGCAGTGCATGCAGAAGCTGACATGCACTGCCCAACGGGCAGGACCCAGCAGCGGGGTGGGCACGCACGGGAGGTGCCCACCCCCTGTCTTGACCGGAGCGACGAAGAATGACGAGTCGGGAAGAGGAATGCACGCCACAGGTGGGGCGACGGGCATTGCCCCCAAGTCGCGGCGAAAGGTGGGCCCGTACACCCTGATCACCGCGCTGGACGACCCCCACACCAAGGTCCCCGTCCCCGAGCGGCGCTACATCGCCCGCACCTTCGACGGACAGCACACCGTTCTTCTCTCCCTCCCGCAGCCCGGCCGCGACCCTCAGAGCTTCCTGGCGGAGGTCGAAGCCTCCCGCTACCTCCTGGGTCCCTGCGCCGCCCCGGCCACCGCCGTCGCCGGTCCGGGCGAGCCCGCCTGGTACGCCGTGCCGTACATCCCCGTCCTGCCCCTCCCCACCGCCCTCGCCGTACACGGCGGCCCGCTGCCCGAGCATTCCGTACGTGCGCTGGGCGCGGCCCTCGCCGACACGCTGGCCATCCTCCACGGGCAGGGGCTGACCTTCGCCGGTGTGTCACCGGCGGCCATACTCCTCGCCGCCGACGGGCCCCGGCTCTCCTGCTACGGCGCGGTGCGCGCGGCCGCGCCGGACGGTACGGCGCGTTCGGGGCTGCCGGGGCTGGAGACGGGGAGTCTGCCGCCGGAGCAGGCGTCCGGGGGGCGCCCGCGGCCCCTCGGCGATGTGTACGCCCTCGGGGCTACGCTCGCCTACGCCGCCACCGGCTACACAATGCCGGAGCGGGAGGAGATCCCGGCCGCGCTCCGTGCGGTCATCGGTCGGTGTCTGTCGCGTGATCCCGAAGTTCGGCCTCAACTCGCCGAAATTATCACCGAGTTGAGGGCAGACGCCGTCTCGGTCGGGGCGTCCGGCTGGCTTCCCGGCCGGGTGATCGCCGCCCTCGCCCATCAGTCGGCCGCCGTCCTCAGCGCGGAGATCCCCGTCGAGGCACCGCCCACAGCCCCAACCAGCCCCGTCCCTCACCCTCACCCGAACTGACGACGGCCATGCCCTCCCCCCTCACTCACGACGACCCTCAGGCCTTCGGCCCGTACCGCCCCATCGCTCGCCTCGGCAGTGGTGGCATGGGCACCGTCTATCTCGCCCGCACGGCAGGCGGTCGTACCGTCGCGCTGAAGACGATGCACGCCCGCCTCGCCTCCGACCCGGCCTTCCGTACCCGGTTCCGGCTGGAGACCGACGCGGTGCGGGTCGTGGGGGAGCGGTTCGGTGCCGGGGTGGTGGACGCGGATCCGCGGGCCGAGACACCGTGGTTCGCCACCGAGTACGTGCTCGGGCCGCCCCTCGACGAGGCCGTGGAACTGTGCGGCCCGCTGCCCGAGGCGTCCGTACGGGCACTGGGGGCAGCGCTGTGCGGGGCGCTGAGGCAGCTGCATGCTTCCGACGTCGTCCATCGTGACCTCAAGCCGTCCAACATCCTGATCACTGCGTATGGGCCCAAGGTCATCGACTTCGGTATCGCCCGCGCGGCCGGGGACGACCACCTCACGCGGGTCGGAGTGGCGGTCGGTACCCCTGCTTTCATGTCGCCGGAGCAGGCAGGCGGGCAGGAACACACGACCGCCGGTGACGTCTTCGCGCTCGCCGGTCTGCTCGTCTTCGCCGCGACCGGGCGTCCGCCCTTCGGGCATGGGCAGGCTGCGGACCTGCTGTACCGGGTGCAGTACGCCGAGCCTGATCTGAGTGGTGTGCCCGACAGCCTGGTGCCGCTTCTTGCGCAGTGCCTGGACAAGAATCCGTTCCGGCGCCCCACGACCGAGTGGCTCGCCTCCCGACTGCACGACGGCGCGGGTGAGTTCGCCGATCATCTGCCGGGCGCTCTGCTGGCCGACATCGGCCGGAGGGCGAGCGAGGTGTGGACGATCACGCCGCAGCGCTTGCCGGCTCCAGCCGAGGAGGCGGAGATAGCGGTGCCGACTCCCGCCGCACGTATCTCCCGTCGACGGCTGCTATGCACCGTCGGGGGCGCAGCTCTGTCCGCCGCCGGCGCCGGGGCGGGGGTCTGGGCCTGGAGCCAGCATGCCGGATCTGGCCCGAATCCGCAGCCCGGGCCCAGCAACAGCCTTCTGCCGAAGAAAAAGCTGGACTCCGTCTGGCAGATCCAGGTCGCCGACCCGCCCGATGACACCATCCCTGCCCAACTGCACGTCGTCGAGAACCTTGTGACCTTGGTGGCGGGCAGGGGCTTGGGTGGCATCGTCGCACAGACCGGGCACGTCCAGTTCGCGTCAGACCAGATGGAGAGCACCTGGCAGGTGGCAACCGACGGCAAGCGCCTCATCAGGCTGGTGCAGAAGGCCGGCGCTGAGAACAATGCGGGCAAGCCCGGTGGATTCCCGCTGCTCCTCGCTTCGGTCGACCTCCTCACGGGCAAGGCGTCGGATCTGTTCGCGGAGTTCACAGACTTCAACGGTGTTCTTCCTGAGAACCAACTGGTGTGCACCGCTGACGGCGTCGCCTATGTGGCGGCCGGCCGTGGCAATTTCTCCGACGAGGGCTTCCTCGCCTCCCAGTCCTGGTACCTGTTCGCCGTCGACATCAGCTCGGGCAAGCGGCTGTGGACTGCGCCGCTGCCTGCACGGCGGCAGGGATCCATACGGCTCTACTTCCTCAGCGCCGCGGTTGTCGGACGTCACCTCGTCACCCTTCAGGAGGCGAACGACGGCACCGTACGGGCTGTCGTACGCGACACCCGCACGGGTGCCGTCCGCTGGGACCGTCCGCTCGACGGCATCAAACCGGACCGCGTGCGCCAATCTATGGCCGTCGACGCTCAGCAGTTGTACGTGGGCACCACTTCGCTGCGGGCGCTGCGGCTCAGCGACGGCGGTCTCGCCTGGGACACCCAATCGGGGCGTCCGGGCGCTATTTTCGGCCCCCCGCTGGTCAAGGACGACATTGTGTATGCGGTCCAGAAGGAGCGCGGGCTCGTCTGTCTCACCGCCAACGGAGGCATGGTCATGTGGGAGGAAAGGGGCGGGCAGGGGGCCCAAGCCGATGTCACCGTTCCGCCGGTTATGGGACCCAACTACATGTACAACAAACGTGGATCGGAACTGTGGGCCATCGCCTGGCAGTCCACCCACGAGCCGGTCCGATCGTTCAAGACCACTGGTGACCGGTTCATCGCCCACGAGAAGTCTGGACGGGTCATCGCGCTCGGTGGAAAGTTCCTCGCGGCCTTTCCCTTGCAGTAAGCCGTTTGACGCCGAGCGAAGAACGCGTCGCGAGAAGAGAACCAGTCGAGAGATAGAGAAAGTGATCCGCGATGAGACCCCTCGGAACCGGCGACCCGATCCGGCTCGGCCCGTACCGGCTGCTCGGTGTGCTGGGCGAGGGCGGTATGGGTAAGGTCTACGTCGGCCAGGATCACGCGGGCGTCGTTGCCGCGGTGAAGGTGCTCCGGCCCGAACTCGCCCATGACACGGGCCTCGCCCAGCGGTTCGTGCGGGAGGCGCTGGCGGCCCAGGCCGTGCGGAGTCCGGGTGTGGCGGCGGTACTGGGTGCGCAGACCGAAGGCGGGCGACTGTGGATCGCCACCGAGTTCCTCGCCGGGCCGACTCTGGATCAGATCGTGGAACGGCAGGGTCCGCTGGACGACACGGGACTGCGCGCCATGGCCGCCTCCGTCGCCCGTACCTTGCGCGACATTCATGCCGCCGGCTTCGTCCACCGGGACCTCAAGCCGCCGAACATCGTGCTCACCACAGACGGCCCGAGGGTCATCGACTTCGGTATCGCCCGCCCCGAGCACGGCCTGACGCTCACTACCACCGGACAGATCCCGGTGACCCCGGGGTACGGCGCCCCTGAGCAGGTGCTCGGACATCGGGTCACCGCAGCCGCCGACGTCTTTTCCCTCGGCGCCGTGCTCGTCTACGCGGCCACCGGTCACCGGGCCTTCGAGGGCACGCATGTGGCCGCCGTTCAGTACGAGGTCGTGCATGGTGAGCCGCGCTGGCACGGTCTCTCACCGGAGCAGCACGCGCTGATCGCCCCCTGCCTGGCGAAAGATGCGGCAGGACGGCCGAGCCCCGAGCAGATCGCCGCAGCCTTCGCCCCGCCCAAGAAGGCGGATGCGGTGTGGAAACGCGGGCCCGTAGCGGACGCGATCAAGGAGCGAGAGCGCGAGATACGGAACTTCACCGCCCCTCTGCTGCCCACCGCGGAGACGGGGACGGGGCCGAGCCGACGGGGCCTGCTCACCGGGTTCACGGCTGGTGGAGCCGTACTCGCCGCGGGCGGAACCGCGACGGGCTGGTGGCTGCTGCGCGGTAGCAAGGGTGATCGACGCCGGACGGACCCTTTCAGCTACCCGCCCGCCGTGAAGACACCAGCGGCGCGACTTCTCTCCGCGGACCAAGGCGACTTCATCGTCGGAGGCTCTCCCAAACCCTTGTGGAATGTGCCTTATGCGACCGATCCCAAGTCCCCAGCTCCGCTACCAGTACGGGATGTCGTCATTGTCGGCAATCCCACCGCCGGGGTGATGGCTCTCAACGTCGTCGACGGAAGGCGCCGCTGGAGTGCTCCGGCGATGGACCGGACGTCCCATTTTCTTTCGTTGTCGGACCGGCTGGTCGTGGCTGCCGACAAGCACGGCACGCTGCACACCTTCGTCCCGTCCACCGGGGAGCCGAGGTGGACGGTGGCGGCCGACGCGGACATGCTGCTGGCCGTGGACGCGGATGCGATCTACCTCCTGACGAAGGACCATCGACTGCGGGCCGTGGGTCGCTCCGACGCCAGGATCCACTGGACGGCACAGTTGCCCGACGACTTCAGCGACACGATCCTGCCCAGATCGGTCGCCGATCAAGGGCGGCTTGTCCTCACCACCACCGCCGGGCATGCCATGGCAGTGAATGCGAAGAACGGGCGTACGGAGTGGACGGCCCGCAACCTGGCCAAGGAGAGGTATCTCTTCCCGGCCGCCCGGAACGGCATGGTCTACCTCAACGGCACGACTTTCTCCGCGCGCAGGATCTCGGACGGCAAACAGCTGTGGACACATCAGAAGAAGGCCTATTACGACCAGAGCAACGAAGAGTGGTCCCGACCCGCCGTCTACGGCGATGTGGTGTACTCGGTCGCCTGCGACAGCGAGGGGTACGGCTTCCCCATCGGCCTCGACACCCGAAGCGGAAAGCAGCGGTGGGAAGCCGGGATAGCGGTGGGTAGCAACGACTACCCGATCCTTATGCAGGGCAACGGTGTCTGGTTCATGGACCCCGGCGGAGACCCCACCGTGACGACCACGGGTGCGGAGAACGGGGCAAGGGAAGTCTGGTCCTACGAACTCACCGGCGCCGACAAGGATGAGGTGTCCTTCGCAGCTGGTGGCAACCGGGTGTTCGTGTCAAACGGCCACACTCTTTACGCACTACCGGTGTTCTGAGCAGAACTCACGTCGACATGCCGAATCCGGCGGCCCATTCGACCGCCGGATTCGCCATATCCACAGACCGTCAGGTGGAGTCAGTACTCCACATCCACCAACCCCGTCTGAACCAACGGCCTCCCCCTCTTCCGTGACACGAACACACCCCGCCCCGCCGGCATCGGCCGGGGCCGGACTCCGTTGAGGATGTCGCCCTCGGCCGGGTCGCCGGCCAGGACGATGCCCTGGGCGCCGAGTTCCTTCATGCGCTGCATGAACGGCTCGTAGGAGGCGCGGCCCGCGCCCGCGGAGGAGCGGGCGATGATGAAGCGGACGCCGACGTCGCGGGCGAAGGGCAGCATTTCCGTCAGGCCGGCGAGCGGGTTGCCGCTGGAGTTGGAGACGAGGTCGTAGTCGTCGATGACGACGAAGACCTGCGGGCCCCGCCACCAGCTGCGGTCCCGCAGTTGCTGCGGGGTCACGTCGGCCGTCGGCGTGCGGCGCTGCATGAGGTCGGCCAGGGCCGCCATGTGGTGGTCCATCTGGCTGGACATCGGGATGTACTCGGCCAGGTGCGAGGCCGGGGTGATGTCCAGCAGCGAGCGGCGGTTGTCGACCACGAAGAACTTCGCCTCGTCGCCGCCGTACCGCAGGGACAGCTGCTTGATGATGAGCCGCAGCAGGTTCGACTTGCCGGACTCGCTCTCGCCGAAGATGAGGAAGAACGGGTCCTGTTCGAAGTCCAGGAACACCGGCTCCAGGGCGTCCTCGTCCAGCGCGAAGGCGATGCCGCGCTGCGGGAGCCGGTCGCCCGGAGGCAGCTGCACGGCCTCCAGCTGGCGCGGCAGCAGGCGGACCTGCGGCGCGCCCGGTGCCTGCCAGTGGCGGCCGACCTCGGTCGTCAACGCCGCCGTGGCCTCGGCCAGGTCGGTGTCGGAGGTCAGGCCGTCGATGCGCGGGACCGCCGCCATGAAGTGCAGCTTCTGGGGGGAGAGGCCGCGGCCGGGGACGCCTGCCGGGACGTTCACCGCCACCTTGCGGTCGATCTCCGAGTCCATGACGTCACCCAGGCGCAGCTCCAGGCGGTTCATCAGGTGGTCCTTGAGGTTCGCCCGGACCTCCATCGAACGCGACGCCGTGATGATCACGTGGATGCCGTAGCCGAGACCGCGTGCGGCGATGTCGAGGACCGCCGGCTCCAGGGCCTCGTAGTCCGTGCGGAAGTTGCCCCAGCCGTCGACGACCAGGAAGACGTCGCCCCAGGGTTCGTCCGTCACCGAGATGTCGCCGCGGGCCCGGCGGGCCCGGTAGTCGGCGATGGAGGCGATGCCCGCCGAGCGGAAGTACTCCTCGCGGCGGGTCAGGACGCCGTACACCTCGGAGACCGTGCGGCGCACGCGTTCGGGGTCGAGGCGGGAGGCGATGCCGCCCACGTGCGGCAGGCCGGACACCGCGGCCATGCCGCCGCCACCGAAGTCCAGGCCGTAGAACTGCACCTCGTACGGCGTGTGCGTCAGGGCGAAGGAGCAGATCAGGGACCGCAGGAGCGTCGACTTGCCGGACTGCGGGCCGCCGATGATCTGCATATGGCCCTGCGCGCCCGAGAAGTCGAGCATGAGCCGGTCGCGGCGCTGCTCGTACGGCTTGTCGACGAGGCCGACGGGGACGATGAGGCGGCCGGCGCCCTCGTAGTTCGGCTGGGTCAGGCCACGGCCCTGTACCGCCGCGAGGCCGGGCAGCAGCGAGTCCAGCGCCGGCGGGCTCTCCAGCGGCGGCAGCCACACCTGGTGGGCGGCCGGGCCCTGGGCCTCCAGCCGGCGCACGATCACGTCGAGGACGGTGTCGGCCAGCGCCTCGTCCACCTCGGGGGCCTGCTCGGTGCGCTGCTGCGGGATGGCCGTGTACTGCACCGGCACCTCGGTGGCCGTGAACAGCACCGGGCGCCGGTCCACCGGCAGCGGGCCGCCGCCCAGCGCCGCGCGCTGGGAGCCCGAGCGGTACGTGCCGGAGACGTACGCCGCCTTGAAGCGGACCATCTCGTCCGTGCCGAACTTCAGGAAGCCGGAACCGGGGACGTTCGGGAGTTCGTA
This sequence comes from Streptomyces camelliae, assembly GCF_027625935.1. NCBI lineage: Bacteria > Bacillati > Actinomycetota > Actinomycetes > Kitasatosporales > Streptomycetaceae > Streptomyces > Streptomyces camelliae. The sequence goes on along the minus strand of NZ_CP115300.1, from coordinate 2,633,410 downwards.
GGCGTCCGGGACGCCCAGCGCGGCGCGGGATTCCGCCGCGGAGAACGTGCGCAGACCGATGCGGTACGACAGGTACGTCTCCAGGCCGCGCAGCCGCCCCTCTTCCAGGCGCTGCGAGGCCAGCAGCAGGTGCACGCCCAGCGAACGGCCGATACGGCCGATCTGCACGAACATCTCGATGAAGTCCGGCTTCGCGGTCAGCAGTTCGCTGAACTCGTCGATCACCAGGACCAGGGAGGGGATCGGCTGGAGCGGGGCGCCCGCCGCGCGTGCCTTCTCGTAGTCGTGGATGTTGGCGTAGTTGCCCGCGTCGCGCAGCAGCTCCTGGCGGCGGTTGAGCTCACCGCGGATCGAGTCGCCCATGCGGTCGACCAGGGTGAGGTCGTCGGCCAGGTTGGTGATGACCGCCGCCACGTGCGGCATCTGGGCCATGCCGGCGAAGGTCGCACCGCCCTTGAAGTCCGCGAGGACGAAGTTCAGGGTCTCGGAGGAGTGGGTGACCGCGAGGCCCAGCACCAGGGTGCGCAGCAGCTCCGACTTGCCGGAACCGGTCGCGCCGACGCACAGGCCGTGCGGGCCCATGCCCTCCTGGGCGGCCTCCTTGAGGTCCAGCATGACCGGGCGGCCGTCCTCACCGAGGCCGATCGGCACGCGCAGGCGCTCCGCGAGGGCGCGCGGGCGCCAGGTCCGCTTGGTGTCGACGGAGGCCGCGTCGCCGAGCCCGAGGAGGTCGGTGAACTCCAGGTTCGCGAGCAGCGGTTCGTCGTCGTCGCCGCCCGACGCCATCCGCAGGGGCGCCAGTTGCCGGGCCAGTGCCTCCGCGGACTCGTAGGACAGGGCGTCCGGCGTGCCGTCGTAGACCTCGCCGTGCCCGGACTCCAGGCGCAGCATGCCCGGCTGTACGACGATGGAGAGCTCGCCGCCCGCCGTCGTCAGCTCACCCGGCACCACCTCGACGATCGTGACGCCCTGCAGGCCCTCGGGGTTGGCGAGCACCGAGTCCGGCAGCAGGGAGATGTCGTCGAGGACGAGCACGATGTGCGGTTCGTCCAGCAGCGGTGAGGCGGCGGGGTGGAAGCGGGGGCGGCCGGTGAGCCGGGCGGACAGCAGGTCCTCCAGCTCGCGCGGGTCGGTGCCGATCAGCCGGCGGGAGCCCGCGCCGTCCACCGCACCGGGCGCCTGCACATGCGGCAGCCACTTCGCCCAGTCCCAGTGCGGCAGCGCCTCGCGCCCGGCGGCCACCGCGATGATCAGGTCCTCGGGGGAGTGCAGCGAGGCCAGCGAGCCGACCAGGGCGCGGGCGGAGGACCGTACGGACTGCGGCTCACCGCTGACCGTGACGTGGTAGAAGGCGCGCAGGGACACCGCCATCGGCAGATCGCCGACGGTGCCGTGCGTGGCGAGGAAGCGCTGCATGGCGCCCGCGGTCAGCGGCTCCAGCTGCTCGACCGGGCCGGTCTCCGGGGCGATGAGCGGGGTCGCCAGCGGCTGCGGGCCGAGTCCGACGCGCACGTGCGCGAAGTCCTCGTCACCGGGCCGCCGCTCCCACACCCGGCTGCCCTCGGCGACGAGCGCCCACAGCTGCTCGGGGGAGGGGTGCAGGTAGTACTGCGCGTCCCGCTGCGTCCGCGCCGTCGTCACGGCGGACTTGCGGGTCTGCGACAGATAGCTGAGGTAGTCGCGGCGCATGTCGGCCAGCTGGCCCTGGGAGCCCCGGCGGAAACGGACCACCATCGCGATGGACATGGCCACCGTCGAGGCGATCATGATCATGCCCATGATCTTCATGAACGGCTGACCGTTCGTGAAGAAGAAGACCACCGAGCCGCCCATGCCCAGCGTGGGCAACAGCTGCATCAGGACGCTCTCCTGATGCCCCCGCGGCAATTCGGGCGGTGGCTGGACAACGACCTCTTCCGTGGGCACTTCGGACGGCAGCGCCCTCGCTGGGCGCTTGACGACAATCTGGCTCACTGCTCACCAATTCCCTTGCCCGACCCAGGCTTTCCGCCCGCCGCCCCGTGTCCGGCGTGCGCAGGCCGCCGCGTGATCCTACTGAGTTCACGGCGGGCGGGTGAGCGGTAGGGTGCCGGATGTTCGCGTGAGCACACGCCGAGCAGGCTGGACATACTGGGACAAGCCCCTCGATGTCGAGGTGGTACGGCCCCGACTTCCGGCCACAGGGCACCCGTTCCGGCGCGCACGGCGCCGACCGGCACGAGACCTTCACGAAGTAGACGCACCACCACCACCGAGGGGGAGCAGCAGGTGAGCATGACGGCCGCCGCCACCGGCGGACCCGGCACGGGAGCCCCCGCCGGGCCCGGCACCGGACTCGGCTTCTGCCGGGTCACCATCGTCGCGCCGGACAGCCGCATCGACGTGGCACTGCCCGACGACGTCCCGGTCGCCGACCTCTACCCGGAGATCCTCCGGCTGTCCCAGCAGAGCCCCGAGTCCGGCGCCCCGGTCGGCTACCACCTGGTCCGCACCGACGGCACCGTGCTGGACAGCGCCCGCTCCTTCGCCGCCCAGCGCATTCTCGACGGTGAACTGCTCACCCTGCGGCCGTTCGCCGACTCCCTGCCGCCGGCCGTCTTCGACGACGTCTCCGAGGCCGTCGCCTCCGCCGTCACCAAGCAGCACAAGCTGTGGAGCGGCGACCTCACCCGGGCGGCGGGCCTCGTCGGCGGCGGCGTGCTGCCCGCGCTGCTCGCGTTCGTCGCATGGACCGCCGACCCGCACCACGACATGCACGGCCTGGCCGGCATCCTCGCCGCCGTCGCCGGCGTCCTGCTGGTCGTCCTGTCCGCGATCCGCGCCCGCGTCTACGACGACCGCGGCTCGGCCGTCGCCCTCGGCCTCGGCGCCCTGCCCAACATCGGCGTCGCGGGCAGCGGGCTGCTGCCGCTGAGCGGCGGGGAGGGCATCGGCCGGCTCCAGTTCCTGCTGGCGTGCGCGGCCGTCCTCGTCGCGGCCCTGATCCTCACCCTGTGCTCCCCGCACGGCGACGGCCCGTTCGTCGCCTTCGTCTTCGCCTCGGCGGTCGCCCTGGTCGTCGTCTTCGTCGCGACCCTCACCCACTGGTCCGCGACCGAGATGGCCGGCCTGTGCGCGCCCGTCGCTGTCGGCGCGCTCGCCTTCCTGCCCGGCATGTCGATGCGCTTCGCCCGGCTGCCGATCGGCTTCGAGAACCCCAGCAGCGGCCCCGCCCCCCGCTCCGCCTACGGCACCGAAGCCGCGCCCGAGCCCGTGGACACCGAGCGCATCGAGGCCCAGGCCCGGCGCGGCCACGAGCTGCTCGTCGGCCTCGTCGGCGGCTGCGCCCTCCTCGCCGTCGGCGCCGCCGCGGTGCTCGGCTTCTCCGACGGCATCTGGGCCCAGCTGCTCGCCCTCGCCACCGGCGTCGCGATGCTGATGCGCGCCGGCCTCTTCCGGTACACCGCCCAGGTCGCCCCCGTGCTCGCGGCCGGCCTCGCCTGCCTGGTCCTGCTCGGCCTCGGCCTCGCCCTCAACCCGCCGCGGCACGCGATGTTCGAGGCGTTGAGCGGGAACCGTACCGACCTGGACATCCGCACCATCTGGCTGATCGCGGCCATCGGCGCGGCCACCGCCCTGGTGACGGCGCTGGGCCTGATCCTGCCGCGTGGCGGGCTGACCCCGTTCTGGGGCCGCTTCCTGGAGATCTGCGAGGGCTTCGTCCTGCTGACCCTGATCCCGCTGACCCTGGCGGTCTTCGACGTGTACGCGACGGCGCGGTCGATGACCAGCAAATAACGGCTCCCGTCGACGGCATCGGGCCCGGGCTCACCCAAGAGCCCGGGCCCGATGCCGTGTCCGGCGCGTGCTGCCACTTGCCATGCCGTTCCGGCGCGTGGCGCTACTGCGCCGAGAGCCCCCCGTTCCGCTCCGTGGGCTCCAGATCGAACTCCCCGTCCCGAGCCCCCAGCACGAACGCCCGCCACTCCGCCTCGGTGTAGCGCAGCACGGTGCCGTGGTCGAGGGAGGACCGCATCGCCACGGCGCCCTCGGGGAGGTACGCGATCTCGACGCGCTCCTCGTGCTCCTCGGTGCCCGGGGCGCAGTGCCACTCGACGCCCGAGATGTCGAGCGCGTACAGCTCGTCCCGCTCCCGCTCCTTGCGCGCCTTGATCTCCGCTTCCGTCTCCGCCATCGTCCAGCGACCCCTTCCCGGCGTTACGTTTCGATCCGGCGCTCACCCTAGTGGCCGCGAGCGCCCCGCCCGGGCCCTTCGACGACCGCGGGAAAAGTGCCCGCCACCTCCTGGTACCCTGGCTGACGGCCGTTTGTGTACGCACCCCCGGACCCCCGTAGCCAACGCTGCAGGTTCTGGTGGCCGCGCCCAGCGGATCCCGCCTCCCGAGTAACGGAAGCTCCCCCGAGACGCAGACCGGGGGCACTCGGTGGCACTCGACAAGACTATGAGGAGTACGCGTGTCGCTCGACGCCGCTACGAAGAAGCAGATCATCTCCGAGTTCGGTACCAAGGAGGGTGACACCGGCTCCCCCGAGGTCCAGGTCGCTCTGCTCTCCCGTCGGATCTCCGACCTGACCGAGCACCTCAAGACCCACAAGCACGACCACCACTCCCGTCGTGGCCTGCTGATCCTCGTCGGTCAGCGCCGCCGCCTTCTCCAGTACCTGGCGAAGAAGGACATCCAGCGCTTCCGTACGCTGGTCGACCGCCTCGGCATCCGCCGTGGTGCGGCGGGCGCCAAGTAAGACGCCGTGAAGGGAGCGGTTCCCGAAGGACTCGGGGACCGCTCCCTTTGCCGTATGCGGGGAAACGTGCGCAGTGTCACACACGCTTTGTAGTGTGGTAGCACAACGCAATACGCACGACACGCAACGCAGGACGAAAAAGAACGAGGAGAAGCGCACCTCGCCGCCGCCGGTCCTCGGTAGTGGCCCCCGGGGGGAAGCGAGCCCCGGGTGCTTCGATCGAAGACCGGCCCGCACCAGACGGCGCGCTTCTCCGCCACAGTCCCCCTGCCACACGGGCAGCCAAGGGACGAAAGACGATACGTAACGGAGAAAACGCTAGTGGAGAACGAGACCCACTACGCCGAGGCCGTCATCGACAACGGCGCCTTCGGCACCCGCACCATCCGCTTCGAGACGGGCCGCCTGGCCAAGCAGGCCGCTGGCTCCGCCGTGGCGTACCTGGACGACGACACCATGGTGCTGTCGGCCACCACCGCCTCCAAGAACCCCAAGGACCAGCTGGACTTCTTCCCGCTGACGGTGGACGTCGAGGAGCGGATGTACGCCGCCGGCAAGATCCCCGGCAGCTTCTTCCGCCGTGAGGGCCGGCCGTCCGAGGACGCCATCCTCACCTGCCGCCTCATCGACCGCCCGCTGCGCCCGTCCTTCAAGAAGGGCCTGCGCAACGAGATCCAGGTCGTCGCCACGATCATGGCGCTCAACCCCGACCACCTGTACGACGTCGTGGCGATCAACGCCGCCTCCGCGTCCACGCAGCTGGCCGGTCTGCCCTTCTCCGGCCCGATCGGCGGCGTCCGCGTCGCGCTGATCCGCGGCCAGTGGGTCGCCTTCCCGACGCACACCGAGCTTGAGGACGCCGTCTTCGACATGGTCGTCGCGGGCCGCGTCCTGGAGGACGGCGACGTCGCGATCATGATGGTCGAGGCCGAGGCCACCGACGGCACCATCAAGCTCGTCGAGGGCGGTGCCGAGGCGCCGACCGAGGAGGTCGTCGCCGCCGGTCTGGACGCCGCGAAGCCCTTCATCAAGGTGCTCTGCCGCGCCCAGGCCGACCTCGCCGCCAAGGCCGCGAAGCCGACCGCCGAGTTCCCGATCTTCCTTGACTACCAGGACGACGTCTTCGAGGCACTGACGGCCGCCGTTCGCCCCGAGCTCGCCCAGGCGCTCACCATCGCCGGCAAGCAGGAGCGCGAGGCCGAGCTGGACCGCGTCAAGGGTCTCGCCGCCGAGAAGCTCCTGCCGGAGTTCGAGGGCCGCGAGAAGGAGATCTCCGCCGCGTACCGCTCGCTCACCAAGCAGCTGGTCCGCGAGCGCGTGATCAAGGAGAAGAAGCGCATCGACGGCCGTGGGGTGACGGACATCCGTACCCTCGCCGCCGAGGTCGAGGCCATCCCGCGGGTGCACGGTTCCGCGCTGTTCGAGCGTGGCGAGACCCAGATCCTGGGCGTCACCACCCTCAACATGCTCCGCATGGAGCAGCAGCTGGACACCCTCTCCCCGGTGACCCGCAAGCGCTACATGCACAACTACAACTTCCCGCCGTACTCCACCGGTGAGACCGGCCGCGTCGGCTCCCCCAAGCGCCGCGAGATCGGCCACGGCGCCCTCGCCGAGCGCGCCCTCGTGCCGGTGCTGCCGACGCGCGAGGAGTTCCCGTACGCGATCCGCCAGGTGTCCGAGGCCCTCGGCTCCAACGGCTCGACGTCCATGGGCTCGGTCTGCGCCTCCACCATGTCGCTGCTGAACGCCGGTGTGCCGCTGAAGGCCCCGGTCGCCGGTATCGCCATGGGTCTGATCTCCCAGGAGATCGACGGCGAGACGCACTACGTCACCCTCACCGACATCCTCGGTGCCGAGGACGCCTTCGGTGACATGGACTTCAAGGTCGCCGGCACGAAGGACTTCGTGACCGCCCTCCAGCTCGACACCAAGCTGGACGGCATCCCGGCCTCCGTCCTGGCCGCGGCCCTCAAGCAGGCCCGCGACGCCCGCCTGCACATCCTCGACGTGATGATGGAGGCCATCGACCGGCCCGACGAGATGAGCCCGCACGCCCCGCGGATCATCACCGTCAAGATCCCGGTCGACAAGATCGGCGAGGTCATCGGCCCCAAGGGCAAGATGATCAACCAGATCCAGGAGGACACGGGCGCCGAGATCACCATCGAGGACGACGGCACGATCTACATCGGCGCCGCCGACGGCCCCTCCGCCGAGGCCGCCCGGGCCACGATCAACGGCATCGCCAACCCGACGATGCCCGAGGTCGGCGAGCGCTACCTCGGTACGGTCGTCAAGACGACCACCTTCGGTGCGTTCGTCTCCCTGCTGCCCGGCAAGGACGGTCTGCTGCACATCTCGCAGATCCGCAAGCTGGCCGGCGGCAAGCGCGTGGAGAACGTCGAGGACGTCCTCGGCGTGGGCCAGAAGGTCCAGGTCGAGATCGCCGAGATCGACTCCCGCGGCAAGCTCTCCCTCGTTCCGGTGATCGAGGGCGAAGAAGGCAACGACACGGACAAGGACGACGCCGAGCAGTGACGTCCCGTAGCTCCAAGGTGACGGCCCGCCCCTCTTCGGAGGCGCGGGCCGTCGCCCGTACCCAAACCCTCATCAAGGGCGCGGGCGGCATCGGCACGGTCCGCAAGACGACCCTCCCGGGCGGCCTGCGCGTCGTCACCGAGACCCTGCCCTCGGTCCGCTCCGCGACCTTCGGCATCTGGGCGCACGTCGGCTCCCGCGACGAGACCCCGGCCCTGAACGGCGCCACGCACTACCTGGAGCACCTGCTCTTCAAGGGCACCGAGCGGCGCAGCGCGCTGGACATCTCCGCCGCCCTCGACGCCGTCGGCGGCGAGATGAACGCGTTCACGGCGAAGGAGTACACGTGCTACTACGCGCGCGTGCTCGACACCGACCTGCCGCTCGCCATCGACGTCGTCTGCGACATGCTGACCGGCTCGCTGATCCTGGAGGAGGACGTCGACGTCGAGCGCGGCGCGATCCTCGAAGAGATCGCGATGACCGAGGACGACCCCGGCGACTGCGTGCACGACCTGTTCGCGCACACCATGTTCGGCGACAACGCCCTCGGCCGCCCGGTCCTCGGCACGGTCGACACGGTCAACGCCCTCAGCGCCGACCGCATCCGCCGCTTCTACAAGAAGCACTACGACCCGACCCACCTCGTGGTCGCCTGCGCGGGCAACATCGACCACAACAAGGTCGTACGACAGGTCCGCGCGGCCTTCGAGAAGGCGGGCGCCTTCAAGAACACGGCCGCGCAGCCCATCGGTCCGCGCGAGGGCCGCCGTACGATCCGCACGTCCGGCAAGGTCGAGCTGCTCGCCCGCAAGACCGAGCAGGCGCACGTCGTCCTCGGCATGCCGGGCCTCGCCCGCACCGACGACCGCCGCTGGGCCATGGGCGTGCTCAACACCGCCCTCGGCGGCGGCATGTCCTCCCGCCTCTTCCAGGAGGTCCGGGAGAAGCGCGGCCTCGCCTACAGCGTGTACTCGTACACCTCCGGCTTCGCCGACTGCGGCCTGTTCGGCGTGTACGCCGGCTGCCGGCCGAGCCAGGTGCACGACGTGCTGAAGATCTGCCGCGACGAACTCGACCATGTCGCCGCCAACGGCCTCACCGACGACGAGATCGCCCGCGCCGTCGGCCAGCTCCGCGGCTCCACCGTCCTCGGTCTGGAGGACACCGGCGCGCTGATGAACCGTATCGGCAAGAGCGAGCTGTGCTGGGGCGAGCAGATGTCCGTCGACGACATGCTGGACCGGATAGCGGCGGTCACCCCGGACGAGGTCCGCTCGGTCGCCCGCGACATCCTGGGACAGCGCCCGTCGCTGTCGGTCATCGGCCCGCTGAAGGACAAGCAGGCCGCACGGCTGCACGACGCCGTCGCCTAACCACTCCTGACAAGGAAGCACAAGAGATGAGCAAGCTGCGCGTGGCGGTCCTCGGTGCCAAGGGCCGCATCGGGTCCGAGGCGGTCCGGGCGGTCCAGGCCGCCGAGGACATGGAGCTGGTCGCCGCCCTCGGCCGGGGGGACAAGCTGGAGACCCTGGCGGAGACCGGCGCCCAGGTCGCCGTCGAGCTGACCACCCCCGACTCCGTCATGGACAACCTCGACTACTGCGTGCGCCACGGCATCCACGCGGTCGTCGGTACGACGGGCTGGACCGAGGAACGCCTCGCGCAGCTGAACGGCTGGCTCGCCGCCTCCCCGGAGACCGGCGTGCTCATCGCGCCGAACTTCTCCATCGGCGCCGTGCTGACCATGAAGTTCGCGCAGATCGCCGCGCCGTACTTCGAGTCGGTCGAGGTCGTCGAGCTGCACCACCCGAAGAAGGTGGACGCGCCGAGCGGTACGGCCACCCGCACCGCCCAGCTCATCGCCGAGGCCCGCAGGGCGGCCGGTACGGCCCCGGCGCCGGACGCCACGGTGACGGCCCTGGAGGGCGCGCGGGGCGCGAACGTCGACGGGATCCCGGTCCACGCCGTACGCCTGCGCGGCCTGCTGGCCCACCAGGAGGTGCTGCTCGGCGGCGAGGGCGAGACCCTCACCATCCGCCACGACTCCCTGCACCACAGCAGCTTCATGCCGGGCATCCTGCTCGGCGCCCGCCGCGTGGTGACGACTCCGGGCCTGACCTTCGGCCTGGAGCACTTCCTGGACCTGAGCTGAGACCGTTTCTGCGATGCGCGCGAAGATCACCTACCTCGTCACGGCCGCCGTCCTGGTCTTCTACTTCGTCCTGGTCGGCAGCCGAGGCGTGATGCTCATCCAGTCCGGCACGCTCCTGACCGTCACCTTCGGGGTCGCGGTCCTGATCCTGCCGGTCATCGGCCTGTGGTTCCTGTGGCAGAACACCCAGTTCGTCCGCAAGGCCAACGCTCTCGCCGCCGAACTCGACGCCGAGGGCGCCCTGCCGGTCGACGAGCTGCGGCGCCTGCCCTCCGGCCGTATCGACCGTGACTCCGCCGACGAGGTGTTCGCCAAGCGCAAGGCCGAGACGGAGGCGTCCCCCGACGACTGGCGCTGCTGGTTCCGCCTGGCCGTCGCCTACCACGACGCCCGCGACACCCCACGCGCCCGCAAGGCGATGCAACGGGCGATCGCCCTGCACGAGGGCAGGGCGGCCGAGGCCTGACCCGAACCCACGCAGCTGCGGGCAGCCGCGCCGTCAGGGCGGCGCCCACCCGGCAGCGGCTGTCGTACCCGCGTAGCCATGGGCGGCCGCAGGACCTGCGTAGCTGCGGGCAGTCGTGCCGCTGGGGCGATGGGGGTGCCCCCGGTCGAGCGAAGCCGAGACTGGGGGAGGGTGGGCGCTGGGGGTATACCCCCTGCTCGAAGAGCTTGGGGGAGGCACCCGGCCGGCGCGGGGCAAGCGACCCCACCCCCACCCCCACCCCCGCACGTCACGCCGAAGGGCCGGTCCGCACCCCAGCGGACCGGCCCCTTCGGCGTGCCTGCGGCAGCTCAGCCGCGCTCGTACTCCGCCGCCCATGCCTCCACCACATCCGCAGCCCGGTCGAATGCGGCAGGGCGCCCCAGAAAGTCCAGCGTGTGCGTGGTCAGCAACGGCGACGTCTCCTCGGCCGGCCGGTCCGCGCGTACGAGTGCCAGCGCCTGCCCCTGCACCGTCCGGGGCAACCCCAGCCAGCGCACCGGCTGCTGCACCGTCCGCACCGAGACGACCCGCGCCCACGGCACCGTACGCGTCGCCAGAAAGCCGACCTGGCGCAGCCCGCGCCCGCTGACCCACACGCCCACGCGCAGCAGCCGCAGCGCACCCGCGATGACCACGAGCGCCGCGCCGAGAACCGCCCCGGCGACGGACACCGAGCCGGTCAGGGCGATGGCGACCGCGGCGAACAGCACGAAGGACGCCAGCAGCAACGCCAGCGCGGCCATGCCCACCCGCCAGGGCCCAGGGCGGTACGGGCGCCGCCAGCGCTCCCGGTCGTCGTAGGGCAGCGCACTCTCGGCAGCGGCCTCGAAGGTGCGGTCGGCCGTCAGGAAGGGCAGGGGCACGGCTGGTCCTCACTCGATCCTTGCGCGGGCTGTGCCCGGTGAGGCTATCCGGCCGTGTTGCCGCTCACCACCCTTGGACCGCCGGAAGAGTCAGTGCCCGTCGGAGGCCTGCGACTGCTGCACCGGCGTACTGGAGGGAGTGGCCAGCGCCGGCATGCCGAGCATCAGCGAGCCCACGAGCCCGGCGACGATGGTGAGGCCCAGCAGCCAGCGCCCGGCTATCTGCCCGGCCGACGCCCTCCGGCGCGGCGGGGGAGCGACATTGCTGCGGAACCTGTCCGCCTCGGCCAGGAAGGCGAAGGGCACGGGCTCACGCCGACGGAACATGACAGGACCTCTCCTCTCGAAGCCGAACTCTCAGGCCTCATTGATACAGACGTCCGACTGACGGAAAAGGTGCCCATGTCCGAAAAAATCATCGACAAGGTCACGGGTCGGTCACCGTACGGCACTGTCAGAGGCGCCCCGTACAGTGGGCGCGAACCTGAAGAAGTGATGGGAAGGACCCCCGTGACCACCCCCGAGTCGCTCACCCTGCGCAGTGATGTCACCGTCGAGCTGGTGAAGTCCAGCGCGTCGGACGCAGACGTCCTGTTCGCCGCCCGCGTCTCCACACTCGGCGAGCAGTCCCTGGACGAGCTGAAGAAGGACCCCGAGCGCTCCAAGGGCCTGATCAACTACCTGATGCGCGACCGGCACGGAAGCCCGTTCGAGCACAACTCGATGACCTTCTTCATCAGCGCCCCGATCTTCGTCTTCCGCGAGTTCATGCGGCACCGCGTCGGCTGGTCGTACAACGAGGAGTCCGGCCGCTACCGGGAGCTGCAGCCGGTCTTCTACGTCCCGGACACCTCCCGCAAGCTCGTCCAGGAGGGTCGCCCCGGCAAGTACGTCTTCGTCGAGGGCACCCCGGCCCAGCACGAGACGGTGAGCAGCACCCTCGCCGAGAGCTACGAGCAGGCGTACGCGGCGTACCAGAAGCTCCTCGCCGAGGGCGTGGCCCGCGAGGTCGCCCGCGCGGCCCTCCCCGTCGGCCTCTACTCCTCGATGTACGCCACCTGCAACGCCCGCTCCCTGATGCACTTCCTCGGCCTGCGCACCCAGCACGAGCTGGCCAAGGTGCCGTCCTTCCCGCAGCGGGAGATCGAGATGGTCGGCGAGAAGATGGAGGCGGAGTGGGCCCAGCTCATGCCGCTGACGTACGCCGCCTTCAACGCGAACGGACGCGTGGCTCCGTAATCGAGTCCGCGACGGTCCGCGACGGACCACGACGGCCTGCGAAGCCCTGTTCCCCCACCCGGAACGGATGTACGGATCAGCCGGGCGAAGTGTCCGTATTGCGGCATTTAGAGAAGTTCATCTAGCCTGATCAAACGGACCCGGCACTGCTTGAACCCCCGAGCAGGCAGTGCCGGGCTCCGCATTTGTCCTGACTTTCCCGGCCCCCCGAGGGCAGACCACGCACGGAGCACCGAGTAGCGTGTTACCCATGGCTCCGACCTCGACTCCGCAGACCCCCTTCGGGCGGGTCCTCACCGCCATGGTCACGCCCTTCACGGCGGACGGCGCACTCGACCTCGACGGCGCGCAGCGGCTCGCCGCCCATCTGGTGGACGCAGGCAACGACGGCCTGATCATCAACGGCACCACCGGCGAGTCCCCCACCACCACCGATGCGGAGAAATCGGACCTGGTACGAGCCGTACTGGAGGCGGTCGGCGACCGCGCCCACGTCGTCGCCGGAGTCGGCACCAACGACACCCACCACAGCCTTGAGCTGGCCCGCGAGGCCGAGCGCGTCGGCGCACACGGCCTCCTCGTCGTCACGCCGTACTACAACAAGCCCCCGCAGGAGGGCCTGTACCGCCACTTCACGGCCGTCGCGGACGCCACCGGCCTGCCGGTCATGCTCTACGACATCCCCGGCCGCAGCGGCGTCCCGATCAACACCGAGACGCTCGTCCGGCTCGCCGAGCACCCCCGGATCGTCGCCAACAAGGACGCCAAGGGCGACCTCGGCCGGGCCAGCTGGGCCATCGCCCGGTCCGGCCTCGCCTGGTACTCCGGCGACGACATGCTGAACCTGCCCCTGCTCTCCGTGGGCGCGGTCGGCTTCGTCTCGGTCGTCGGCCACGTCGTCACGCCAGACCTGCGCGCCCTCGTCGACGCGTACATCTCCGGCGACGTCGTCAAGGCCACCGAGATCCACCAGAAGCTGCTTCCGGTCTACACCGGCATGTTCCGCACCCAGGGCGTCATGACCACCAAGGCCGCCCTCGCCCTGCAGGGACTGCCCGCCGGACCGCTGCGCTCGCCCATGGTCGAGTGCTCGCCCGAGGAGATCGCCCAGCTCAAGATCGATCTTGCCGCCGGCGGGGTACAGCTCTGACAACAGACTTGGCGCCACCCGGCTGAACAAGCTCCACAAACTTCATAACTGAAGACACAACCGCATAAGCGGGCCACCGGTGCCCGCACTCCACAACGACAACTGCTTCTGCACGAACGTCATGCGCGCCACGTGCCTCACCGGGTACGTGGCGTGCGTGGTGAGGAGAGTCTTTTGAGTCATCCGCATCCTGAACTCGGCCCGCCCCCGCCGCTCCCCGAGGGCGGCCTGCGGGTCACCCCGCTCGGCGGTCTCGGCGAGATCGGCCGGAACATGACGGTCTTCGAGTACGGCGGCCGCCTGCTGATCGTCGACTGCGGAGTGCTCTTCCCCGAGGAGGAGCAGCCCGGAATCGACCTGATCCTGCCGGACTTCTCGTCCATCCGGGACCGCCTCGGCGACATCGAGGGCATCGTCCTCACGCACGGCCACGAGGACCACATCGGCGGTGTCCCGTTCCTGCTCCGCGAGAAGCCGGACATCCCGCTGATCGGTTCCAAGCTGACCCTGGCCCTGATCGAGGCCAAGCTCCAGGAGCACCGGATCCGCCCGTACACCCTGGAGGTGGCCGAGGGGAACCGCGAGCGCATCGGCCCCTTCGACTGCGAGTTCGTCGCCGTCAACCACTCCATCCCGGACGCGCTGGCCGTCGCCATCCGCACGCCCGCCGGCATGGCGGTGCACACCGGCGACTTCAAGATGGACCAGCTCCCGCTGGACAATCGCCTGACCGACCTGCACGCGTTCGCGCGCCTGAGCGAGGAGGGTATCGACCTCCTTCTCACCGACTCCACGAACGCCGAGGTCCCGGGCTTCACCCCGCACGAGCGGGACATCTCCAACGTCCTGCGCCAAGTCTTCGCCGGCGCCCGCAAGCGGATCATCGTGGCGAGCTTCGCCAGCCATGTCCACCGCATCCAGCAGATTCTGGACGCGGCCCACGAGTACGGCCGCCGGGTCGCCTTCGTCGGCCGCTCCATGGTCCGCAACATGGGCATCGCCCGCGACCTCGGCTACCTGAAGGTCCCGCCGGGCCTGGTGGTCGACGTCAAGACCCTGGACGACCTCCCGGACGACGAGGTGGTCCTGGTCTGCACGGGCTCCCAGGGCGAGCCGATGGCGGCCCTGTCGCGGATGGCCAACAGGGACCACCAGATCCGCATCGTGGACGGCGACACGGTCATCCTGGCCTCGTCCCTCATCCCCGGAAACGAGAACGCGGTCTACCGGGTGATCAACGGCCTGACCCGCTGGGGCGCCAACGTCGTCCACAAGGGCAATGCCAAGGTCCACGTCTCCGGCCACGCTTCGGCGGGCGAGCTGCTGTACTTCTACAACATCTGCCGCCCGAAGAACCTGATGCCGGTACACGGCGAGTGGCGCCACCTGCGGGCGAACGCCGAGCTGGGCGCCCTGACCGGTGTCCCGCACGACCGGATCGTCATCGCCGAGGACGGCGTGGTGGTCGACCTGGTCGAGGGCAAGGCCAAGATCTCCGGCAAGGTCCAGGCCGGTTACGTCTACGTCGACGGCCTCTCCGTCGGCGACGTCGGCGAGCCGGCCCTCAAGGACCGCAAGATCCTCGGCGACGAGGGCATCATCTCGGTCTTCGTGGTCGTGGACGCCTCCACCGGCAAGATCACGGGAGGCCCGCACGTCCAGGCCCGTGGCTCCGGCATCGAGGACTCGGCCTTCGCCGACGTCCTCCCGAAGATCACCGAGGTGCTGGAGAGGTCCGCCCAGGACGGCGTCGTGGAGCCCCACCAGCTCCAGCAACTCATCCGGCGCACCCTCGGCAAGTGGGTCTCGGACACCTATCGCCGCAGGCCGATGATCCTCCCGGTGGTCGTGGAGGTCTGACGGTCCGTCGGAGCATCACCCGAGCGGGGCGCCTCGATTTGCATCGAGGCGCCCCGCTCCAGTACGTTTACGGCTCCGCCCAACCGGGAACCCCAGCACTTCATGCGCTGGACACAGGTGCTCGGCGGGGTGGGAAAACCGACTCAGAACTTCTGATAAAGTCGGAACCGCCGGAAAGGGAAACCGCGAGAAAACGCGGAGGACCTGGAAAGCACCGAGGAAATCGGATCGAGAAAAGATCTGATAGAGTCGGAAACACCGAAGGGAAGCCCGGAGGAAAGCCCGAGAGGGTGAGTACAAAGGAAGCGACCGTTCCTTGAGAACTCAACAGCGTGCCAAAAATCAACGCCAGATATGTTGATACCCCGTCTCCAGCATCTGCTGGGGCGAGGTTCCTTTGAAATAACACAGCGAGGACGCTGTGTGCGAGAGGATCATTCCTCCTCTTGCACCGCTCTCGTGGTGTTCATCCCGATCACGGGAAAACATTCACGGAGAGTTTGATCCTGGCTCAGGACGAACGCTGGCGGCGTGCTTAACACATGCAAGTCGAACGATGAAGCCCTTCGGGGTGGATTAGTGGCGAACGGGTGAGTAACACGTGGGCAATCTGCCCTTCACTCTGGGACAAGCCCTGGAAACGGGGTCTAATACCGGATACGAGGTTCGGAGGCATCTCCGATCCTGGAAAGCTCCGGCGGTGAAGGATGAGCCCGCGGCCTATCAGCTTGTTGGTGAGGTAATGGCTCACCAAGGCGACGACGGGTAGCCGGCCTGAGAGGGCGACCGGCCACACTGGGACTGAGACACGGCCCAGACTCCTACGGGAGGCAGCAGTGGGGAATATTGCACAATGGGCGAAAGCCTGATGCAGCGACGCCGCGTGAGGGATGACGGCCTTCGGGTTGTAAACCTCTTTCAGCAGGGAAGAAGCGCAAGTGACGGTACCTGCAGAAGAAGCGCCGGCTAACTACGTGCCAGCAGCCGCGGTAATACGTAGGGCGCAAGCGTTGTCCGGAATTATTGGGCGTAAAGAGCTCGTAGGCGGCTTGTCACGTCGATTGTGAAAGCCCGAGGCTTAACCTCGGGTCTGCAGTCGATACGGGCTAGCTAGAGTGTGGTAGGGGAGATCGGAATTCCTGGTGTAGCGGTGAAATGCGCAGATATCAGGAGGAACACCGGTGGCGAAGGCGGATCTCTGGGCCATTACTGACGCTGAGGAGCGAAAGCGTGGGGAGCGAACAGGATTAGATACCCTGGTAGTCCACGCCGTAAACGGTGGGAACTAGGTGTTGGCGACATTCCACGTCGTCGGTGCCGCAGCTAACGCATTAAGTTCCCCGCCTGGGGAGTACGGCCGCAAGGCTAAAACTCAAAGGAATTGACGGGGGCCCGCACAAGCGGCGGAGCATGTGGCTTAATTCGACGCAACGCGAAGAACCTTACCAAGGCTTGACATACACCGGAAAGCATTAGAGATAGTGCCCCCCTTGTGGTCGGTGTACAGGTGGTGCATGGCTGTCGTCAGCTCGTGTCGTGAGATGTTGGGTTAAGTCCCGCAACGAGCGCAACCCTTGTTCTGTGTTGCCAGCATGCCCTTCGGGGTGATGGGGACTCACAGGAGACCGCCGGGGTCAACTCGGAGGAAGGTGGGGACGACGTCAAGTCATCATGCCCCTTATGTCTTGGGCTGCACACGTGCTACAATGGCCGGTACAAAGAGCTGCGATACCGTGAGGTGGAGCGAATCTCAAAAAGCCGGTCTCAGTTCGGATTGGGGTCTGCAACTCGACCCCATGAAGTCGGAGTCGCTAGTAATCGCAGATCAGCATTGCTGCGGTGAATACGTTCCCGGGCCTTGTACACACCGCCCGTCACGTCACGAAAGTTGGTAACACCCGAAGCCGGTGGCCCAACCCCTTGTGGGAGGGAGCTGTCGAAGGTGGGACTAGCGATTGGGACGAAGTCGTAACAAGGTAGCCGTACCGGAAGGTGCGGCTGGATCACCTCCTTTCTAAGGAGCACTTCTTACCGGGTTCGCTCGGTCAGAGGCCAGTACATCGGCGAACGTCCGGTGCTGGTTGCTCATGGGTGGAACGTTGATTATTCGGCCGGATGTCACGGGTCGGAGGCTGCTAGTACTGCTCGCAAGAGCGTGGAACGCATGATCTCCGGACGGGGTCCGGCCGGGCACGCTGTTGGGTGTCTGAGGGAACGAACTTTCCTCAGTCGCCGGCCCCAGTAAACTCACTGGCTTGCTAGTGGGGTGATGGGTGGCTGGTCGTTGTTTGAGAACTGCACAGTGGACGCGAGCATCTGTGGCCAAGTTTTTAAGGGCGCACGGTGGATGCCTTGGCACCAGGAACCGATGAAGGACGTGGGAGGCCGCGATAGTCCCCGGGGAGTCGTCAACCAGGCTTTGATCCGGGGGTTTCCGAATGGGGAAACCCGGCAGTCGTCATGGGCTGTCACCCTTGCCTGAACACATAGGGCAAGTGGAGGGAACGAGGGGAAGTGAAACATCTCAGTACCCTCAGGAAGAGAAAACAACCGTGATTCCGGGAGTAGTGGCGAGCGAAACCGGATGAGGCCAAACCGTATGCGTGTGAGACCCGGCAGGGGTTGCGCATGCGGGGTTGTGGGATCTCTCTTCCACGGTCTGCCGGCCGTGGGACGAGTCAGAAACCGTTGATGTAGGCGAAGGACATGCGAAAGGTCCGGCGTAGAGGGTAAGACCCCCGTAGTCGAAACGTCAGCGGCTCGTTTGAGAGACACCCAAGTAGCACGGGGCCCGAGAAATCCCGTGTGAATCTGGCGGGACCACCCGCTAAGCCTAAATATTCCCTGGTGACCGATAGCGGATAGTACCGTGAGGGAATGGTGAAAAGTACCCCGGGAGGGGAGTGAAATAGTACCTGAAACCGTGTGCCTACAAGCCGTGGGAGCGTCGGAATGTGCTTGCACATTCTCGTGACTGCGTGCCTTTTGAAGAATGAGCCTGCGAGTTTGCGGTGTGTTGCGAGGTTAACCCGGGTGGGGAAGCCGTAGCGAAAGCGAGTCCGAACAGGGCGATTTTAGTAGCACGCTCAAGACCCGAAGCGGAGTGATCTAGCCATGGGCAGGTTGAAGCGGAGGTAAGACTTCGTGGAGGACCGAACCCACCAGGGTTGAAAACCTGGGGGATGACCTGTGGTTAGGGGTGAAAGGCCAATCAAACTCCGTGATAGCTGGTTCTCCCCGAAATGCATTTAGGTGCAGCGTCGTGTGTTTCTTGCCGGAGGTAGAGCACTGGATAGGCGATGGGCCCTACCGGGTTACTGACCTTAGCCAAACTCCGAATGCCGGTAAGTGAGAGCGCGGCAGTGAGACTGTGGGGGATAAGCTCCATGGTCGAGAGGGAAACAGCCCAGAGCATCGACTAAGGCCCCTAAGCGTACGCTAAGTGGGAAAGGATGTGGAGTCGCACAGACAACCAGGAGGTTGGCTTAGAAGCAGCCACCCTTGAAAGAGTGCGTAATAGCTCACTGGTCTAGTGATTCCGCGCCGACAATGTAGCGGGGCTCAAGCGTACCGCCGAAGTCGTGTCATTGCAGCATATAGCCCCAACGGGTGCTGTGATGGGTAGGGGAGCGTCGTCTGCCGGGTGAAGCAGCACCGGAAGGTAGTTGTGGACGGTTGACGAGTGAGAATGCAGGCATGAGTAGCGATTCACACGTGAGAAACGTGTGCGCCGATTGACTAAGGGTTCCTGGGTCAAGCTGATCTGCCCAGGGTAAGTCGGGACCTAAGGCGAGGCCGACAGGCGTAGTCGATGGATAACCGGTTGATATTCCGGTACCCGCTGTGAAGCGTCAAACATCGAATCCAGTGATGCTAAGCCCGTGAAGCCGCCTGCCCCCAGCTTTGCTGTGGGTGGGAGTGGTGGAGCCGGTGACCCGAGCTGGTAGTAGGTGAGTGATGGGGTGACGCAGGAAGGTAGTCCATCCCGGGCGGTGGTTGTCCCGGGGTAAGGGTGTAGGCCGCAAGGTAGGCAAATCCGCCTTGCATACGGCTGAGACCTGATGCCGAGCCGATTGTGGTGAAGTGGATGATCCTATGCTGTCGAGAAAAGCCTCTAGCGAGTTTCATGGCGGCCCGTACCCTAAACCGACTCAGGTGGTCAGGTAGAGAATACCGAGGCGTTCGGGTGAACTATGGTTAAGGAACTCGGCAAAATGCCCCCGTAACTTCGGGAGAAGGGGGGCCACGCCTGGTGATCCGATTTACTCGGTGAGCTGGGGGTGGCCGCAGAGACCAGCGAGAAGCGACTGTTTACTAAAAACACAGGTCCGTGCGAAGCCGTAAGGCGATGTATACGGACTGACGCCTGCCCGGTGCTGGAACGTTAAGGGGACCGGTTAGCTCACTTTCGGGTGGGCGAAGCTGAGAACTTAAGCGCCAGTAAACGGCGGTGGTAACTATAACCATCCTAAGGTAGCGAAATTCCTTGTCGGGTAAGTTCCGACCTGCACGAATGGCGTAACGACTTCTCGACTGTCTCAACCATAGGCCCGGTGAAATTGCACTACGAGTAAAGATGCTCGTTTCGCGCAGCAGGACGGAAAGACCCCGGGACCTTTACTACAGTTTGATATTGGTGTTCGGTTCGGCTTGTGTAGGATAGCTGGGAGACTTTGAAGCAGGCACGCCAGTGTTTGTGGAGTCGTCGTTGAAATACCAGTCTGGTCGTGCTGGATGTCTAACCTGGGTCCGTGATCCGGATCAGGGACAGTGTCTGATGGGTAGTTTAACTGGGGCGGTTGCCTCCTAAAGGGTAACGGAGGCGCCCAAAGGTTCCCTCAGCCTGGTTGGCAATCAGGTGTTGAGTGTAAGTGCACAAGGGAGCTTGACTGTGAGACCGACGGGTCGAGCAGGGACGAAAGTCGGGACTAGTGATCCGGCGGTGGCTTGTGGAAGCGCCGTCGCTCAACGGATAAAAGGTACCCCGGGGATAACAGGCTGATCTTCCCCAAGAGTCCATATCGACGGGATGGTTTGGCACCTCGATGTCGGCTCGTCGCATCCTGGGGCTGGAGTCGGTCCCAAGGGTTGGGCTGTTCGCCCATTAAAGCGGTACGCGAGCTGGGTTTAGAACGTCGTGAGACAGTTCGGTCCCTATCCGCTGTGCGCGTAGGAGTCTTGAGAAGGGCTGTCCCTAGTACGAGAGGACCGGGACGGACGAACCTCTGGTGTGCCAGTTGTTCTGCCAAGGGCATGGCTGGTTGGCTACGTTCGGGAGGGATAACCGCTGAAAGCATCTAAGCGGGAAGCCTGCTTCGAGATGAGGACTCCCACCCACTTGATGGGGTAAGGCTCCCAGTAGACGACTGGGTTGATAGGCCGGATCTGGAAGCCAGGTAACTGGTGGAGGTGACCGGTACTAATAGGCCGAGGGCTTGTCCTCAGTTGCTCGCGTCCACTGTGTTGGTTCTGAAACCACGAACAGCCCCATGTGCCACACATGGTTCGGTTGTCAGTTTCATAGTGTTTCGGTGGTCATAGCGTGAGGGAAACGCCCGGTTACATTCCGAACCCGGAAGCTAAGCCTCACAGCGCCGATGGTACTGCAGGGGGGACCCTGTGGGAGAGTAGGACGCCGCCGAACAATTCTTCTAAAAAGGTCGGATCCTGAACTTCGGTTCGGGGTCCGGCCTTTTTACGTTCTGCTTAACGTGTCGTTCACCCTGCGCGCCCAGCATCCAGCACATGGGAACTGCTGCAATGCTCAGGGCCGCCGGCGTCGGTGTGGGTGACGAGGTCGTCGTGCCGGCCTTCGGGAACGTCGAAGTCGCCGAGGCCGTGACCCTGGCCGGTGCCCTTCCGGTGTTCGCCGACATAGACCCGGTGACCTACTGCCTGGCCCTCGGCGCCGTCGAGGCGGCCGTAACTCCTCGCACCGCGGCGGTCGTTGCCGTGCACCGGTTCGGACGGCGGGCGGATATCGGGGGGTTGCACGCGCTGGGACAGCGGCAGGGGCTGCTGGTGCTGGAGCAGGGCGAATCCGAGGCGCCGTACGACGAGATAGCTCAGCGCCGGCAGCGGGCCGCCTACCTCGATGCCAAGCTCAAGGGCGTGACGACGCCGGACGGCGGCGACGGGCACACGTATCAGCAGTACGTCGTGCGGGTGCCGGGGAACGGCCGGCCGGACCGGGACGCCTTTGCACGGGCCCTGCGGGCCAGGGGAGTTGAGTGCCGGGTGCCGGTCAAGACGCCCGTGCACCGGCTGCCGGAGTTCCGGCAGTGCGTGTCACTGCCCGAGACCGAGCTGGCCGCCGACGAGACGCTCGCGCTGCCCGTGGACGCCGCACTCACCAAGCGGGAGATGCAACGCATCGTCTCCGCGTGCAACGCGCTCGGCGGACTGCTGCAGCCCGCCTTCTGATCGGAGCCCGAACGAATTTGGGAAGTCGGGCCAGTTCGGGGTACAGTTTCTTCGTCGCCGCGAGGGAAACCTCGAAAACGACAGGCCCCTATAGCTCAGTCGGCAGAGCGTCTCCATGGTAAGGAGAAGGTCAACGGTTCGATTCCGTTTGGGGGCTCCAGCAAAAAGGCCCCACCCTCTCGGGTGGGGCCTTTTTCGTGCTTTCACACTTCCTGGTGGATTCCCGGCACCCGCATCGCCAGAATCGCCATGTCGTCCGACGGGGCGTCGGACGCGAAGCGCTCCACCGCGCGCATGATGCGAGCCGCGACCGCGCCGGCCGTCAGGCCCGTGCAGGTGGTGAGAACGTCGGCGAGGCCGTCGTCGCCCAGCATGCGGGTGCCCTCACGGCGTTCGGTGACCCCGTCCGTGACGCAGAGCAGCACATCGCCCGGGTCCAGGGTGACCGTCTCCTCGTACAGCTCCAGGTCCTCGATGACGCCGAGCAGCGGCTGGGGCTCGGCGGCCGTGACCACCGTGCCGTCCTGGCGCAGGCGCAGCGGGAGCGGGTGGCCGGCGCAGACCACCTTCAGTTCGGCGCTGCCGTCCTCCTGCGGGCGCATCTCGCCGTAGAGGAGGGTCAGGAAGCGGCTGCGGTCGCCCTCGTCGAGGATCGCGGAGTTGAGGCGCTCCAGGACCGCGGGGCCGGAGAGGCCTTCGCGGGCCAGCAGGCGCAGGGCGTGCCGGGCGAGGCCGGTGACCGCCGCCGCGTTGGGACCCGTACCGCAGACGTCGCCGATGGCGAAGCCATAGGCGCCGTTGCCGATCGGGAAGAGGTCGTAGAAGTCGCCGCCGACCTCGTTGCCCTCGCCGGCCGCGCGGTAGATGACCTCGACCTCGACGCCGTCGATGTGCGGGGTGCCGGGCGGCAGGAGGCTGCGCTGGAGGGCCTGACTGATGGCCGTACGCTCCGAGTACAGGCGGGCGTTGTCCAGGGCGAGCGCGGCCCGGCGGGAGAGGTCCTCGGCCAGTTCCAGGATCTCCTGGCGAAAGTGCTCGTCGGTGGGCTTGCCGAGAACGAGCATGCCGATGACACGGTTGCGGGCGACGAGCGGCAGGACGACCGTCTCGCCGCCGACCGCGGAGGCGGTGGCGAGGGTCGGGCCGATCGCCGAGGAGACCCGGTGCGTGGGGCCGCCGGACAGGCCGAGGGTGCGCATGGAGGTGCGCAGGGCTGCCTGGTGCGCCACCTCGGCGGGGATGGTCCACACGCGGGCGCCGGGGGTGGGTACCGGGTCCGGCGGGGCGATCTTCGACAGCAGCGATTTGATGCCGTCGATGAGTTCCTCGTCCTCGTGCAGGACGTACGACAGATACGGGTCCGAGGCCTGGTCGGCGATCGTGTAGACGGCGCACCAGGTGGCCAGGGTCGGGACCGTCATCTGGGCCATCAGGGCCAGGGTCTGGTCGCGGTCGAGCGTGCCGGCCAGCAGGTCGGAGGCCTCGACCAGGAAGCTGAGGGAGCCGCGGCGCAGGCGTTCCAGTTCGCCGAGGCGGGCCGACTCGACGGCCAGGGCGATGCGGTCGGCGGCGAACTGCAGGCGCAGCGCCTCCTCGTTGGAGTATCTGCCGGGTGCCTCGGCCGCGACGCCGAGGGAGCCGGTGAGGCGGCCCTCGACCTTCAGCGGGACCGTGACGACCGAGCGCATGCCGGTGCCGGACAGGAGGGGTACGGCACCGGGTACGGCCGTGAGGTCGTCGTGGACGGCGGGCATGCGCGCGGAGCCGTAGCGTCCGGGGCCCGCTTCGACGGGCACGCGCGCGAAGCGCTGGCGGGCGGAGGGCAGTCCGGTGGAGGCGCGGACCTCCAGCTCGGTCTCGTCGTCGGTGGCGAGCAGCAGGAAGGCGGAGTCGCCGTCGAGCATGTCGCGCGCGCGTTCCACCGTGCGCTGCAGGAGGCCGTCGAGGTCGTCCGGGGCGGGGGAGCCGATGAACACCTCGAAGGGGTCGGCGTTCTGGCCGTCGGCGGACTGGCTCTGGTCGGCCGGGACGCGCGGCGGTGTCTGGAGGACGGCCCGCTCGTGGTCCCGTACCAGGAGGCAGACGGTGGAGGGCTCGCCGCCGGTGTCGCGGACCCTGAGATGGGAGGCGTAGACCGGGGCCACCCGGCCGTCGGCGCCGCGGATGCCGTAGCTGCCCTCCCAGCGGGAGAGCTGGAGGGCCTCGGCGACGCCCGTGCTGGTGCCGGGGGTGTGCGGCCAGGCCGCGAGTTCGGTGAGGGGCTTGCCGATGACCTCGGCCGCCGAGTAGCCGAAGAGTTCCTCGGCGTCCTCGTTCCAGGCGGTGACGGTGCCCTTGCGGTCGACCTGGAGGACGGCGACGCGGACCCGGCCGTCGGCGAGCGGGAGGAGCTCGGGGGGCAGGGACGGGCCGGCGGTGCGGGTGCCGACCGGGCGCTGGGGGAGGTTCAGCTGGAACCAGACGTTCTTGTGGGTCGGGGTGTAGTCCACGCCCCAGCGGGCGGCGAGGGCCGCGCACAGCTGGAGGCCGCGGCCGCCCTCGCGGTCGGGGCTGCCCATGGTCGAGGCGGCGCTCTGGAGAGGGACCTCGCGCTCGGGGTAGCGGTCGGAGACCTCGATGCGCACGCCCTCCTCGGTGCGCAGACAGAGCACGTCCGCGTGTGTGCCGGCGTGGACGACGGCATTGGTCACCAGTTCGCTGGTGAGGACGACGGCGTCATCGACGATGTCGGCGAAACCCCAGCCCTGGAGGGTGTCGCGGACGAAGGACCGGGCGGTCGCGACCGATCGCCCGACGGGCTCGAAGGTGGCGGCCGCGCGCGCGGTGATCACAGAACTCCTCGGCCGGTTGTCGACGTGCAGGGCGGCGGGGCCGGCCGGCTCGCTTCGCTGCTGGGGCAGCAGCTCGCCGGTCGGCTGTGGCTCCGGGGGCTGTCCCCCGGGGATGACTCCGGTGGTCATGGTCTCTGCGGCCGCCCCTCCGATGCCCGCTCGTGCTCGTGCCACCGCCCAGGCCGGACGGACCGGTGCGGCTGGACAGCCGCATGCAAGGTTACTTACCTTCGCGGTCCGAACGGATGCCGGTTGCCGGTGTTCACCCCCCACGGTGTGCGGGCGATGTGCGAAGCTGCCGAACTGTTATGGCCTGGTTCGGACCGGGTGAAACACTGGGCAAGCTTCTGATGAAGGTCGGGCCGGGCTGCGTGCGTTCCGTGTACGGCGGGCAGCAGCCTCTGGTGTGGCCGGATCTCGTCTGGCAGAAATACGCAGTGGTAACAGGTACGCGGAAGTATCCGGTATGCCGATGACCGGCACGCCGGTGGCCGAAGCGGCCGAGCACGGAGCAGAGCAGTAGGCGGTCTACCCCTCCGGGAGGGACACAGTGGAGTCTGGCGCGGCGACGCGTGGCACGAAGACGCGCGCGAAAGGCGGACCGTCCCTGGGCAGGACCGGCGGCACCACCGCCGTGGACACGGCTGCCCTGAATCGGCTGCTGGCGGCTCTCGTCTCGATGCGTGACGGAAACTTCCGCAAGCGGCTCACCGTCTCCGGGGACGGTGTGATGTCGGAGATCGCGGCGGTCTTCAACGAGGTCGCCGACCGGAACCTGCATCTGACCGGTGAGCTGTCCCGGGTACGGCGCATGGTGGGGCGTGAGGGGAAACTCACGGAACGCCTGGAGACGGGGGCCTGCGAGGGCTCCTGGGCGTCGGCCATCGACGCCTCCAACGCGCTGGTGGACGACCTCGTCTGGCCGGTGTCGGAGGTCAGCCGGGTGCTGACGGCGGTCGCCGAGGGCGATCTGTCGCCCCGGATGGAACTGCGTACGCAGGCGCAGGACGACGGCGCCGGGCATCCGCTGCGGGGCGAGTTCCTGAAGGTCGGCCGTACGGTCAACAACCTGGTGGACCAGCTGTCGACGTTCACCGACGAGGTCACGCGCGTGGCCAGCGAGGTCGGGACCGAGGGCAAGCTGGGCGGGCAGGCCCGGGTGCGCGGGATGTCGGGTTCGTGGAAGGACCTGACGGAGTCCGTCAACACGATGGCGGACCGGCTGACCGCGCAGGTGCGGGACATCGCGCTGGTGACCACGGCCGTCGCCAAGGGTGACCTGTCACGCAAGGTGACCGTGCATGTCGCGGGCGAGATGCTGGAGCTGAAGAACACCGTCAACACGATGGTGGACCAGCTGTCGGCGTTCTCCTCCGAGGTCACGCGGGTGGCCCGGGAGGTGGGCACCGAGGGCATCCTGGGCGGCCGGGCGCAGGTGCCCGAGGTGGCCGGTGTGTGGAAGGAGCTGACCGACTCCGTCAACACGATGGCGGGCAACCTGACGGCGCAGGTGCGCGGGATCTCGCAGGTCACGACCGCTGTGGCGAACGGTGATCTGTCGCAGAAGGTGACTGTTCCGGCACGTGGCGAGGTTGCTCAGCTCGCAGAGACGATCAACCAGATGACCGAGACGCTGCGGATCTTCGCGGACGAGGTCACGCGCGTGGCGAACGAGGTCGGCGCGGAGGGGCGGCTCGGCGGTCAGGCGAATGTGCCGGGCGCGGCCGGTACCTGGAAGGACCTGACCGACTCGGTCAACACGGTCTTCCGGAACCTGACCACGCAGGTGCGGGACATCGCCGCCGTGACGACGGCCGTGGCCAGCGGTGATCTGTCGCAGAAGGTCACGGTGGACGTGGCCGGCGAGATGCTGGAGCTGAAGAACACCGTCAACGGGATGGTGGACCAGCTGTCGGCGTTCGGTGCCGAGGTGACCCGGGTGGCCCGGGAGATCGGTGTGGAGGGTGAGCTCGGCGGTCAGGCGCAGGTGCCGGGCGCGGCCGGTGCCTGGAAAGACTTGACCGACTCCGTCAACACTGCATTCCGCAACCTCACTGGGCAGGTGCGCAACATCGCCCAGGTGACCACGGCGGTGGCCAACGGCGACCTCTCGCAGAAGGTCACCGTCGACGTCTCCGGCGAGATGCTCCAGCTGAAGAACACCGTGAACACGATGGTGGACCAGCTGTCGAGCTTCGCCGACCAGGTCACGCGGATGGCCCGGGACGTGGGCACGGAGGGCCGCCTCGGCGGTCAGGCCCGGGTGGACGGCGTGTCGGGCACCTGGAAGGAGCTGACGGACTCCGTCAACTTCATGGCCGGCAACCTGACGTCCCAGGTGCGCAACATCGCCCAGGTGACCACGGCGGTGGCCAACGGCGACCTGTCGCAGAAGATCGACGTCGACGCGCGCGGCGAGATCCTTGAGCTGAAGAACACGATCAACACGATGGTTGATCAACTGTCCGCCTTCGCCGATCAGGTGACCCGGGTCGCGCGCGACGTGGGCACCGAGGGGCGCCTGGGCGGTCAGGCGCAGGTGCCGGGTGTCGCCGGTGTGTGGCGGGACCTGACGGACTCCGTGAACGGCATGGCGGGCAACCTCACCGCCCAGGTGCGCAACATCGCGCAGGTCGCCACCGCCGTGGCCCGCGGTGACCTCTCCCAGAAGATCACCGTGGACGCGCGCGGGGAGATCCTGGAGCTGAAGAACACCCTGAACACGATGGTGGACCAGCTGTCGTCGTTCGCCCAGGAGGTCACCCGGGTGGCCCGTGAGGTGGGTACGGAGGGCATCCTGGGCGGCCAGGCCGAGGTCCAGGGCGTCTCCGGCACCTGGAAGGACCTCACGCAGTCCGTGAACTTCATGGCGAACAACCTGACGATCCAGGTGCGCAACATCGCCGAGGTCACGACGGCGGTGGCCAAGGGCGACCTGTCCAAGAAGATCACTGTTGACGCCAAGGGCGAGATTCTTGAGCTGGTCACGACGGTCAACACCATGGTTGATCAACTGTCCAGCTTCGCCGAGCAGGTGACCAGGGTGGCCCGCGAGGTGGGCACCGAGGGCATCCTGGGCGGCCAGGCGCACGTGCAGGGTGTCACGGGTATCTGGAAGGACCTGAGCAACAACGTCAACCTGATGGCCAACAACCTGACCATGCAGGTGCGCAACATCTCCCAGGTGGCCTCGGCCGTCGCCAACGGTGACCTGACGCGGCAGGTGACGATCGAGGCGCGCGGTGAGGTCGCGCAGCTCGCCGACACCATCAACACCATGGTGAAGACGCTGAGTTCGTTCGCCGACCAGGTCACCAAGGTGGCCCGTGAGGTGGGCACGGACGGCATCCTGGGCGGCCAGGCGCACGTTCCCGGTGTGGCCGGCACCTGGAAGGACCTGACGGAGTCCGTGAACCAGATGGCGTCCAACCTGACCGGTCAGGTGCGCAACATCGCCATGGTCACCACGGCCATCGCCAAGGGTGACTTGACGAAGAAGATCGACATTGACGCCCGCGGTGAGATCCTTGAGCTGAAGACGACGATCAACACGATGGTTGATCAGCTGTCGAGCTTCGCCGAGGAGGTCACGCGCGTCGCGCGCGAGGTGGGCACCGAGGGGCAGCTCGGCGGCCAGGCACGCGTGCGTGACGTCGACGGCACCTGGCGGGACCTGACCGAGTCGGTGAACGAGATGGCCGGGAACCTGACCCGGCAGGTGCGTGCCATCGCGCGCGTGGCGACCGCGGTGACCCGTGGCGACCTGAACCTGAAGATCGACGTGGACGCGTCCGGCGAGATCCAGGAACTGCAGGACTACATCAACAAGATGATCGCCAACCTGCGCGACACCACGATCGCCAACAAGGAGCAGGACTGGCTCAAGGGCAACCTGGCCCGCATCTCCGCCCTCATGCAGGGCCGGCGGGACCTGGAGGACGTGGCCTCGCTGATCATGAGCGAGCTGACGCCGGTGGTGTCCGCGCAGCACGGCGCGTTCTTCCTGGCGATGCCGCTGGTCGAGGGCAAGGCCGTGGGCAACGGCGAGGACAACTACGAGCTGCGGATGCTGGGCTCGTACGGCTACTCGATGGGCTCCATGCCGACGTCGTTCCGGCCCGGTGAGGCGCTGGTCGGCACGGCCGCGCAGGAGAAGCGGACGATCCTGGTCTCGGACGCGCCCAGCGGCTATCTGAAGATCTCCTCCGGGCTCGGCGAGGCCCCGCCCGCGCAGGTGATCGTGCTGCCGGTGCTGTTCGAGGGCAAGGTGCTCGGCATCATCGAGCTGGCCTCCTTCACGCCGTTCACGCAGATCCAGAAGGACTTCCTCAACCAGATCGCCGAGATGATCGCGACCAGCGTCAACACCATCTCGGTCAACACCAAGACCGAGCAGCTGCTGAAGCAGTCGCAGGAGCTGACCGAGCAACTGCGCGAGCGGTCCGCCGAGTTGGAGAACCGGCAGAAGGCGCTGCAGGCCTCCAACGCCGAACTGGAGGAGAAGGCCGAGCTGCTGGCCCGGCAGAACCGCGACATCGAGGTGAAGAACACCGAGATCGAGGAGGCCCGGCAGGTCCTGGAGGAGCGCGCCGAGCAGCTCGCGGTGTCGATGCGCTACAAGAGCGAGTTCCTCGCGAACATGTCGCACGAGCTGCGCACCCCGCTCAACTCGTTGCTGATCCTGGCCAAGCTGCTTGCCGACAACGCCGAGGGCAACCTCTCGCCGAAGCAGGTCGAGTTCGCCGAGACCATCCACGGCGCCGGTTCCGACCTGCTCCAGCTGATCAACGACATCCTGGACCTGTCGAAGGTCGAGGCGGGCAAGATGGACGTTTCGCCGACGCGGATCGCGCTCGTCCAGCTCGTGGACTATGTGGAGGCCACCTTCCGCCCGCTGACCGCGGAGAAGGGCCTGGACCTGTCGGTGCGGGTCTCGCCGGAGCTGCCCGCGACCCTGCACACCGACGAGCAGCGGCTGCTGCAGGTGCTGCGCAACCTGCTGTCGAACGCGGTGAAGTTCACCGACTCGGGGTCGGTGGAGCTGGTGATCCGGCCGGCCGGAGCGGATGTCCCGGTGGGCATCCGGGAGCAGTTGCTGGAGGCCGGCTCGCTGACCGATCCGGACGGGCCGCTGATCGCGTTCTCGGTGACGGACACGGGCATCGGCATCGCGGCCAGCAAGATGCGGGTGATCTTCGAGGCGTTCAAGCAGGCGGACGGCACGACCAGCCGCAAGTACGGCGGCACCGGCCTGGGCCTGTCGATCTCCCGGGAGATCGCGCAGCTGCTCGGCGGTGAGATCCACGCGCAGAGCGAGCCGGGCCGCGGCTCGACGTTCACGCTGTACCTGCCGCTGCACCCGAGCGAACTGCCGCCGCAGGGCTACCAGCAGTCCGTGCCCCCGCTGGGGGCGGGCGAGCTGCTCGCCTCCGAGTCCGGGCAGTCCTCGGAGCTGTCCGCGGTGGAGATCGAGATGCCGGCCGAGGTGAAGTCGTACCGGGAGACGCAGAACGGTCCCGCGGCGCTCTTCCGGCGCCGGCGCCGCGGTCTGCCGCAGGGCGAGCCGCGGCCGGAGCAGTGGGCGGTGCCCGAGCAGGAGGGCGCGCCGCACCCCGCGCGCGCGGTGCGGTTCGGCGGCGAGAAGGTGCTGATCGTCGACGACGACATCCGCAATGTGTTCGCGCTGACCAGCGTGCTGGAGCAGCACGGCCTGTCGGTGCTGTACGCCGAGAACGGCCGCGAGGGCATCGA
Organism: Streptomyces camelliae; assembly: GCF_027625935.1. NCBI lineage: Bacteria > Bacillati > Actinomycetota > Actinomycetes > Kitasatosporales > Streptomycetaceae > Streptomyces > Streptomyces camelliae. The sequence continues at coordinate 2,603,367 of NZ_CP115300.1, read as the reverse complement.
GGTGCTGGAGCAGCACGACGACGTGGCGGTCGTGCTGATGGACATCATGATGCCGGAGATGGACGGGTACGCGACGACCACGGCGATCCGCAGGATGCCGCAGTTCGCCGGGCTGCCGATCATCGCGCTGACGGCGAAGGCGATGAAGGGCGACCGGGAGAAGGCGATCGAGTCGGGCGCCTCGGACTATGTGACCAAACCGGTCGACCCGGACCATCTGCTGGCCGTGATGCAGCAGTGGATGGCCGGCCGGTGACGGCGGCGGTCCGCCGGGATGTGAACACTCGGGGAACCTCCGGCGGGCGTCGGGAGTTGCCCGTGTGAGGTGGCTGCGAACGTACAACTCAAGGGGCGCTGCGCACGTATGGGAATGCGGGATTCCGGGAACCATCCGGTCTCCCGCCGCGTTTCCGCTATGTGCACAGTGACATCGCGGTGACAGGGTGTGGCGACGGGCGGGGTGCGGCTACGATGACCGGCACAAGGACGGGCGGCGAAAGGGAGTCGTCCCCTGGGGCGGCGCCCGGTGTACCGCCGGGGCGAGGAGGGCGGGCCATGGTGCAGAAGGCCAAGATCCTCCTGGTCGATGACCGGCCGGAGAATCTGCTGGCGCTGGAGGCGATCCTCTCGGCGCTCGATCAGACGCTGGTGCGGGCATCGTCCGGGGAGGAAGCGCTCAAGGCACTGCTCACGGACGATTTCGCGGTCATTCTGCTGGACGTCCAGATGCCGGGCATGGACGGTTTCGAGACCGCCGCGCACATCAAGCGGCGCGAGCGGACCCGGGACATCCCGATCATCTTCCTCACGGCGATCAACCATGGCCCGCACCACACCTTCCGGGGCTACGCGGCGGGCGCGGTGGACTACATCTCCAAGCCGTTCGACCCGTGGGTGCTGCGCGCGAAGGTCTCGGTCTTCGTCGAGCTGTACATGAAGAACTGCCAGCTGCGCGAGCAGGCGGCGCTGCTGCGGCTGCAGTTGGAGGGCGGCGCCAAGGGTGCGGTCGGTGGCAAGGAGTCGGCCGGGCTGCTCGCCGAGCTGTCCGCGCGGCTCGCAGCCGTCGAGGAGCAGGCCGAGGCACTGTCCAAGCAGCTGGACGACGACTCGGCGGACGCGGCCGCGGTGGCCACGGCGGCCCATCTGGAGCGCAAACTCACCGGGCTGCGGCGCGCGCTGGATGCCCTGGAGCCGGGCGCCGGGCCGGGCGGTTCGACGGTGCCGGCGCAGAACTGACGTACTCCCGTCCGGTGGTTGCCCATGAGCGTGCGTCAGTTCCGGATCCCCGCAAGGGCGACACGAACGGGTGAAGCTGTGGGCACACGTGTCCGCTGTCGTCTCCCCCGGTAACCTCACACCCATGGCCTCACGTCCCTCCGCAGCCAAGAAGCAGCCCGCGAAGAAGGCGGCCGCTCCCGCGAAGGCTCCGGCGAGGAAGGCCGCAGCGAAGAAGCCCCCGGCCAAGAAGGCGCCCGCCAAGAGGGCCCCGGCGAAGAAGGCGGCTCCGCCGAAGCCGGCGCCCAGCCCCACCGGGGGCGTGTACCGGCTCGTGCGCGCCCTCTGGCTGGGCCTCGCGCACGCCGTCGGCGCCGTCTTCCGCGGCATAGGGCAGGGTGCGAAGAACCTGGACCCGGCCCACCGCAAGGACGGCATCGCTCTGCTGCTGTTCGGCATCGCGCTGATCGTCGCCGCCGGCACCTGGGCCGACCTGAAGGGCCCGGTCGGCGACCTCGTGGAGATCCTCGTCACGGGCGCCTTCGGCCGGCTCGACCTGCTGGTGCCGATACTGCTCGCGGCGATCGCCGTACGGTTCATCCGGCACCCTGAGCAGCCGGAGGCCAACGGTCGGATCGTGATCGGTCTGTCCGCCCTCGTCATCGGCGTGCTCGGACAGGTCCACATCGCCTGCGGCTCGCCCGCGCGCAGCGACGGCATGCAGGCGATAAGGGACGCCGGCGGCCTCATCGGCTGGGCGGCGGCGACCCCGCTGACGTACACCATGACCGATGTGCTCGCCGTACCCCTGCTGGTGCTGCTGACGATCTTCGGGCTGCTCGTGGTGACCGCCACCCCGGTCAACGCCATCCCGCAGCGGCTGCGGGCGCTCGGCGTGCGCCTGGGGGTGCTGCACGACCACGAGGCCGAGGAGTACACCGAGGACGACGAGCGCTACGACGAACAGTGGCGCGAAGCGCTGCCCGCGCGCCCCCGAAGGCGCTCGGGCGCCCCTCAGGCGTACGACCCTGATAGCGCCGAGGAAGAGGCCCTCTCGCGGCGCCGTGGCCGTCCCAGGCGCTCCGCGGTGCCCCAGCCGGATCCGCGGCGCCAGATGGACGCCGTGGACGTCGCCGCGGCCGCCGCTGCGGCGCTCGACGGCGCCGTGCTGCACGGCATGCCGCCCTCCCCGCTGGTCGCCGACCTCACGCAGGGCGTCAGCATCGGGGGACGCGAAGAGACCACCCCGGTGCCCACGCCCGAGCCCGAGCCGGTTCCCGAGCCCGCGCCGGCCCCCGCGCCCTCGCCGGTGCCGGCCGCGCGCCCCAAGCAGGAGCAGCTCAAGCCCGGGATCGTCCCCGACCTGACCAAGAAGGCCCCCGAGGAGCCCCGGGACCTGCCTCCGCGCGCGGAGCAGCTCCAGCTCTCCGGAGACATCACGTACGCGCTGCCGTCGCTGGACCTCCTCACCCGTGGCGGCCCCGGCAAGGCGCGCAGCGAGGCCAACGACGCCGTCGTCGCCTCGCTCACCCAGGTCTTCACCGAGTTCAAGGTCGACGCGGCCGTCACCGGCTTCACCCGCGGCCCGACGGTCACCCGCTACGAGGTCGAGCTCGGCCCCGCCGTGAAGGTCGAGCGGATCACCGCGCTGACCAAGAACATCGCGTACGCGGTCGCCAGCCCGGACGTGCGGATCATCAGCCCCATCCCCGGCAAGTCCGCGGTCGGCATCGAGATCCCGAACACCGACCGGGAGATGGTCAACCTCGGCGACGTGCTGCGGCTCGCGGAGTCGGCCGAGGACGACGATCCGATGCTGGTCGCCTTCGGCAAGGACGTCGAGGGCGGGTACGTCATGCACTCGCTGGCGAAGATGCCGCACATGCTGGTCGCCGGCGCCACCGGCTCCGGCAAGTCGTCCTGCATCAACTGCCTGATCACCTCGGTCATGATGCGGGCGACCCCGGAGGACGTCCGGATGATCCTGGTCGACCCCAAGCGCGTCGAGCTGACCGCGTACGAGGGCATCCCGCACCTGATCACGCCGATCATCACCAACCCCAAGCGGGCCGCCGAGGCGCTGCAGTGGGTCGTGCGTGAGATGGACCTGCGCTACGACGACCTGGCCGCGTTCGGGTTCCGGCACATCGACGACTTCAACCAGGCCATCCGTGACGGCAAGGTGAAGCTGCCCGAAGGCAGCGAGCGCGAGCTCCAGCCGTACCCGTACCTGCTGGTGATCGTGGACGAGCTGGCCGACCTGATGATGGTCGCGCCGCGTGACGTCGAGGACGCGATCGTGCGCATCACGCAGCTCGCGCGCGCGGCCGGCATCCACCTGGTCCTCGCCACCCAGCGGCCGTCGGTCGACGTGGTCACCGGTCTGATCAAGGCCAACGTGCCCTCCCGGCTGGCCTTCGCCACCTCCTCGCTCGCCGACTCGCGGGTCATCCTCGACCAGCCCGGCGCCGAGAAGCTGATCGGCAAGGGCGACGGCCTCTTCCTGCCGATGGGGGCGAACAAGCCGACCCGCATGCAGGGCGCGTTCGTGACCGAGGCCGAGGTCGCGGTCGTCGTCCAGCACTGCAAGGACCAGATGGCGCCGGTCTTCCGGGACGACGTCACGGTGGGCACCAAGCAGAAGAAGGAGATCGACGAGGACATCGGCGACGACCTCGACCTGCTGTGCCAGGCGGCCGAGCTGGTCGTCTCCACGCAGTTCGGGTCGACCTCCATGCTCCAGCGCAAGCTGCGCGTGGGCTTCGCCAAGGCCGGGCGGCTCATGGACCTCATGGAGTCCCGGGGCGTCGTGGGGCCCAGCGAGGGCTCCAAGGCACGTGACGTTCTTGTGAAGCCTGACGAGCTGGACGGCGTGCTCGCGGTGATCCGCGGGGAGTCTGACGGGTAGGTAGTGCGAAGGGCCGTCCGGCGGACACGGGTTACGCCGGGTGGCCGGATCGTCGTGACCCACCCGTTAGAGATCGGCGGGCAACCGTTTCGCTTTGTGGTACGTCAAGTTGAGCGAGAGGACGGGCAGGCGTCCCACCATGGGACATCTGCCTGTCCGGCCGTCGGGACGACCGGCCATTCCGATGGCGTAAAGGTCCGACCGCCCGGTTGCCCCACCCTTTCGTACCCCCCCTAGACTGAGCTTCCAGCACAGGTGGCTACACGCTCGAAAGGCGCCCCCGTGTCCATCGGCAACTCCCCTGAAGACGAGCGTCCGTTCCCAGACGAGTCCCAGGAACCCCGTGTCTCCGTGGGCCGCGCCCTGCAGCAGGCGCGGATCGCGGCCGGGCTCACCGTGGACGACGTCAGCAGTGCCACTCGTGTCCGTATCGCCATCGTGCACGCCATCGAGGCGGACGACTTCGCCCCCTGCGGCGGCGACGTGTACGCGCGCGGGCACATCCGCACGCTGGCCAAGGCCGTCCACCTCGACTCCGCGCCCCTGATCGCCCAGTACGACGCCGAGCACGGCGGGCGACCCGCGCCCACGCCGGCGGCCCCGTTGTTCGAGGCGGAGCGGATCCGCCCGGAGCGGCGCGGGCCGAACTGGACCGCGGCCATGGTCGCCGCGATCGTCGTCGTGATCGGCTTCGTCGGCTTCACCGCCCTCAAGGGCGGCGACGGCGGAAGCTCCAAGACGCAGGTCGCCGAGGGCGCCACGTCCTCCACCACCAAGCCCGCCTCGCCCACGCCGACGAAGGACAAGCCCGCCGCGCCGACCGGCGCGCCCTCCGACAGCGCCATCGCCGCGGCCCCGCAGGACAAAGTGACCGTGCAGGTCAGCGCGCCGAACGGACGCAGCTGGATCTCGGCCAAGGACCACAACGGCCGGATGCTCTTCGACGGGCTGCTGAAGAAGGGCGAGTCCAAGACCTTCCAGGACAGCTCCAAGATCAACCTGATCCTCGGCGACGCCGGCGCGATCGAGCTGTACGTCAACGGCAAGAAGATCGACGACAACTTCCAGCCGGGCGCCGTGGAGCGCCTGACGTACACGAAGGGTGACCCGGTGGCCGGGTGAGCGAGGCCCTTCGGGAGAGCGGTTGTGACGGGGTTGGCCGAGAATCGGCAGGGTCTGCCCGCCGGACCGGGCCGACTGCAGGGGACGGTGCGTCCCGGCCTGCCTGAGCGGGGGCTGGTGCGTGCGGCTGCACGGCGAAGGAGGCCGTGACATCAGCCGCTGCCGCGGCGGGCGACGCGTGGGGGTCCTCCCCGCGCGAGCCCCGTTCGAGCGTGGGGGCGTCGGCGACTGACGACAACGCCGCAGATGTGCGGGCCGGCCCTCGCGACTCCGGCATGGTCCGCCGGGGGAGGCCCTGACCCCGTCGACGTGGGCTGTCAGTGAGACAAAGTAGTCTTGAGCCCATGCCTGAACGCCGTACCGTCGCACTCGTCACTCTCGGCTGCGCCCGCAACGAGGTGGACTCGGAGGAGCTCGCAGGCCGTTTGGAGGCGGACGGCTGGCAGCTCGTCGAGGACGCCGCGGACGCCGACGTCGCCGTGGTCAACACCTGTGGCTTCGTCGAGGCCGCGAAGAAGGACTCCGTCGACGCCCTCCTGGAGGCCAACGACCTCAAGGATCATGGCAGAACCCAGGCCGTCGTGGCGGTGGGCTGCATGGCCGAGCGGTACGGCAAGGAACTCGCCGAGGCCTTGCCCGAGGCCGACGGCGTGCTCGGCTTCGACGACTACGCGGACATCTCCGATCGCCTGCAGACCATCCTGTCCGGCGGCATCCACGCCTCGCACACCCCGCGCGACCGCCGCAAGCTGCTGCCGATCAGCCCGGCCGAGCGCCAGGAATCGGCCGCCGCCGTCGCGCTGCCCGGCCACGGCCCGGCCGACCTCCCGGAGGGCGTCGCGCCCGCCTCCGGCCCGCGCTCCCCTCTGCGCCGCCGGCTGGACGGCTCCCCGGTCGCCTCGGTCAAGCTCGCCTCCGGCTGCGACCGCCGCTGCTCCTTCTGCGCCATCCCCTCCTTCCGCGGCTCCTTCATCTCGCGGCGTCCCAGCGATGTCCTGAACGAGACGCGGTGGCTGGCGGAACAGGGCGTGAAGGAGATCATGCTGGTCTCCGAGAACAACACCTCCTACGGCAAGGACCTGGGCGACATCCGCCTGCTGGAGTCCCTGCTGCCGGAGCTCGCCGAGGTCGACGGCATCGAGCGGGTGCGGGTGAGCTATCTGCAGCCGGCCGAGATGCGCCCGGGGCTCATCGACGTCCTGACCTCGACCCCCAAGGTCGTTCCGTACTTCGATCTGTCCTTCCAGCACTCCGCGCCCGCCGTGCTGCGTGCCATGCGCCGCTTCGGCGACACGGACCGCTTCCTGGAGCTGCTCGACACGATCCGCTCCAAGGCCCCCGAGGCCGGCGTGCGGTCGAACTTCATCGTCGGCTTCCCCGGCGAGAGCGAGGCCGACCTGGCGGAGCTGGAGCGCTTCCTGACCGGCGCCCGCCTGGACGCCATCGGTGTCTTCGGCTACTCCGACGAGGAGGGCACGGAGGCGGCGACGTACGGCGACAAGCTGGACGTGGACGTCGTCGCCGAGCGGCTCGCGCACATCTCCCGGCTCACCGAGGAGCTCGTCTCGCAGCGCGCCGAGGAGCGCGTCGGCGAGACCGTGCGCGTCCTGGTCGAGTCCGTCGACGAGGAAGAGGGCGTGTACGGCCGCGCGGCGCACCAGGCGCCCGAGACCGACGGCCAGGTCCTGCTCACGAGCGGCGAAGGCCTGAGCGTCGGACGTATGGTCGAGGCGAAGGTGGTCGGTACGGAAGGTGTCGACCTGGTGGCCGAGCCGCTGGCCGGCTCGCTCGCGTGTAGTGAGGAGGCGGGCAGATGACCGGAGTCCCGGCATCCGCCGCGGGCGGCTCCTCCGGCGCACAGGGCCCTCGGGGTTCCGCCGCGGCTGCCGACGGCGCCCGGTCGGAGGTCTCCGGTTCTGCTCCAGGTGCCGACAGCGGTGGCAAGCCCCCGCGCGGCGGGAAGATCACGGCTGCGGCCGTCAATCAGGCCAGCGTCTGGAACGTAGCCAATCTGCTGACCATGCTCCGGCTGGTCCTGGTGCCCGGCTTCGTGGCGCTGATGCTCGCGAACGGCGGCTATGACCCGGCCTGGCGCTCGCTGGCCTGGGCGGCCTTCGCCATCGCCATGATCACCGACCTGTTCGACGGGCATCTGGCGCGCACCTACAACCTGGTCACCGACTTCGGGAAGATCGCCGACCCCATCGCCGACAAGGCGATCATGGGGGCGGCGCTCATCTGTCTGTCCGCCCTGGGCGATCTGCCGTGGTGGGTCACCGTGGTGATCCTCGGCCGGGAACTCGGTATCACACTTCTGCGTTTTCTGGTCATTCGCTACGGAGTGATCCCCGCGAGCCGGGGCGGCAAGCTCAAGACACTCACCCAGGGCGTGGCAGTCGGGATGTACGTCCTGGCACTGACGGGGTGGCTGGCGACTCTGCGGTTCTGGGTGATGGCTGTGGCGGTCGTCCTCACCGTCGTCACCGGTCTCGACTACGTAAGACAAGCCATTGTGCTGCGCCGCCGGGGAATCGCCGAGCGGGCGGCAGCGTTGGAGGATGAGGAAGCGTGAGTTCCACGGCCACCGAACTGGTGCGACTACTGACAGTGAGGGGCGAGACCCTCGCCGTCGCCGAGTCGCTCACCGGTGGCCTGGTGGCGGCGGAGATCACGGGAGTCCCCGGAGCGTCCAAGGTGTTCCGGGGCTCGGTCACTGCCTACGCCACGGAACTGAAGCGCGACCTGCTGGGCGTCGACACCGCCCTGCTGGAGCGACAGGGAGCGGTGGATCCGCAGGTCGCCGCCCAGATGGCGGCCGGAGTGCGCAAGGCTCTGGGCGCCGACTGGGGCCTCGCGACCACCGGGGTCGCCGGCCCCGACCCGCAGGACGGCAAGCCTGTCGGGACGGTGTTCGTGGCCGCCGACGGGCCGTTCACCGGCCGCCCAGGTTCTGCCGGTGGCGGAAAAGTGGAGGCTCTGCGGTTGAACGGCAGCCGTGCGGAAATTCGTATGGAGAGTGTACGGAGCGTACTCGCACTGCTCCTGGAGCGGCTTGCGGACGAACAGACCGGAAATGAGCGGGCACAGGATACGGAACGGAACGGGGGGTTTTGATGTTTGCAGCCCTGAGTGAACACGACATCGCTCCCCGCACGGCCGCGGCGCGAGGCGGTACGGTGGGGCGAGAAGGATGCGGCTACGCGGTCCGAGGAGGGAGCCACCGATGATTCTGCTCCGTCGCCTGCTGGGTGACGTGCTGCGTCGGCAGCGCCAACGCCAGGGCCGTACTCTGCGCGAAGTCTCCTCGTCCGCCCGAGTCTCACTCGGCTATCTCTCCGAGGTGGAGCGGGGGCAGAAGGAGGCTTCCTCCGAGCTGCTCGCCGCCATCTGCGACGCGCTGGACGTACGGATGTCGGAACTCATGCGAGAAGTGAGCGACGAGCTGGCGCTCGCCGAGCTGGCCCAGTCCGCCGCGGCCACCGAGCCCGTGCCCACCCCGGTCCGTCCGATGCTGGGTTCGGTGTCGGTGACCGGTGTGCCCCCGGAACGGGTGACCATCAAGGCGCCCGCGGAGGCGGTGGACGTGGTCGCCGCGTGAGGTTCGCGCACGCGGCCTAGCGATCCGATACGAGTGACAGCCCCGGCCGGCTGCTCCAGGGAGACCTGGGGGAGTCCACCGGGGCTCTGTCATTGCCGGTCGGCTTGCGTCCGTTTGCCGGGTTTGCGCGGTGCGGTCATGGTGGAGGGACGTGACGGCGCCGAAGCACCGGAGGAAGCGGATGTACGTCGTGAAGAGCCCGTTGGCCGACGCGGATCTGAAGACCGTGTCCGAGGCGCTGCAGGGCGCTCTCGTCGATCTGGTGGATCTCTCGCTGGTCGCCAAGCAGATCCACTGGAACGTCGTCGGGCCCCGGTTCCGGTCCATCCACCTCCAGCTCGACGAGGTCGTCGCCTCCGCGCGCACCCACTCCGACACGGTGGCCGAGCGGGCCTCGGCCCTCGGTGTCCCACCTGACGGACGCGCGGCCACGGTGTCCTCCGGCAGCGGTATCGGCACCACTCCGGCGGGCTGGATCAAGGACGGGGACGCGGTCGGCGCGATGGTGGACGCGCTCGGCGCGGTGATCACCCGGATGCGGAAGCGGGTGGAGGCGACGGGGACACCGGATCCGGTGTCCCAGGACATCTTCATCGGGATCACGGCGGACCTGGAGAAGCATCACTGGATGTTCCAGGCGGAGAACGCTTAGCGATCCGTCCAGACGCGCTCGACGTGCTGTCTCAGGTGACTCGACCATGGCTCGACGATGTGCATCGGTGAGCCCGCGATGCGCCTCCCGCGCCGGACAGGCGGCGGTCTAGCGTCCCGCAGGAGGTGATGGCGGCCATGGTGGCGCGGACAGTGCGCTGGGCGCTCGGGCTGGGGCTCACGGTCGTGTGGTGGTGGGCCGTGCTGCGGCTCGCGCTGGGGCAGGGCCCGGGGGTGGTGGAAGGAGCCGTCGTGGCCGGTGGGTGGGGGCTGAGCGTGCTGCCCGTGCACTGTGTGCCCAAGGGGCAGGCGGCCGGGGCGCTGTCGAGGGGGCGCTGGGTGGCGGCCTGGCGGACCGGGGACGTCACCAGGGCATCGCCACACCCCCGTTCGGGCGAAGTATCTGACCCGTCGTGAACGACGAGGCGTCCGACGCCAGATACAGCACTGCGTGAGCGACGTCGGCCGGCTCGCCGACCCGGCCGAGCGGCGCCATCCGCGCCATCGTGCCCTCGGCGTGCGCCTGGGCCTCGCGGTCGTGACGCTCGGTCATGGGAGTGCGGATCCAGCCGGGCGCGACCGCGTTGACCCGGATGCCGTGCCGGCCGACCTCGGTGGCCAGCGTCTTGGTCAGCTGGACCACGGCGGCCTTCGCCGCGCCGTAGCAGAGCAGCCCCGGTCCGCCGGTGTCGACCGCGCCGGACGCCATGGTGACGATGCTGCCCCGGGTGCCATGGGCGAGCATCAGCCGGGCCGCCTCCTGGCAGGGGTACAGCACGCCCTTGAAGTTGACGTTCAGAACCCGGTCGAGATCCTCGTCACGGGTGTCCAGCACCGGGCTGCTGTGCATGATCCCGGCGATCGCCGCGAGCACGTCCAGACGCCCGCAGGACCGTACGGCCTCGGCGAGCCCCGTCCGGTCGGTGACGTCCAGGACGTGTACGAGGGCTGTGCCACCGCGGTCCTTGATCAGCGCGGCCGTGCCGTGCAGGCCGTCCGCGTCCCGGTCGGCGCAGTGCACCGTCGCGCCCGCCTCGGCGAGCAGGACGGCCGAGGCCCGGCCGATGCCGCCGGCGGCTCCGGTGACGAACGCGGTGCGTCCGGTGAGGTCGTACGCGGTGAGGCCCATGCAGCGAACGTACGATTCGATCTGACGGTCCGTCAATTGGTGGAAACGTGTTGGCCTTCCTGCCGACGGGTTCGACGCGTTTGACGGGCCGTCGGTCGGACTGCGGACTCGTCAGGCGGAACGGCGGGGGCGGTGGTGCCGGGACGGTCCGGGCGCCGGTGCCGGGCCCGTCTGGCAGGTGGGGCACCAGTAGGTGGGGCGGGCCCGGGAGCCGTCGCCCTGGTCGGCCACGCGGACGGGCGTACGGCAGCGCAGGCAGGGGCGGGGTGCGCGGCCGTAGACGAACAGGTCGTGCCGGTGCAGGCCCGTGGTCTGGCGGACCGGGCGGTCGCGGTTCGTCTCCAGCAGCTTCTTGGCGAGCAGGGGCAGCTTCTCGGCGCGGTCCGCGGGCAGCGCGCCGACGGGCAGCCAGGGGGTCGCGCCGAGCAGGAAGCACAGCTCGCTTTTGTAGATGTTGCCGATCCCGGCCAGGTTGCGCTGGTCGAGCAGGGCCTCGCCGAGTGGGCGGGCGGGGTCGGCGAGGAGGTTGGCCAGGGCGCGCTCGGCGTCCCAGTCCGGGCCGAGCAGGTCGGGGCCGAGATGGCCGATGGCCCGCTCCTCGTCGTGCGTGCGCAGCAGCTCCAGGACCTGGAGGCGGTAACCCACGGCCGTGCGGTCGGCGGTGCCGAGGACCACCCGGATCTGATGCGCAGGCCCGCCCCGCCAGCGCTCACCCGTGGCGTACACCTGCCACGCCCCCTCCATCCGCAGATGGGTGTGCAGGGTCAGGTCGCCCTCGAACCGGGTCAGCAGGTGCTTGCCGCGCGGGATCGTGTTCAGCACCGTACGGCCGGTGAGGTCGACCGTCGCGTACTTCGGCACCCGGAAGTCGCTGTGGGTCAGCGCCTTGCCCGCGAGGGCCTCGTGCAGCCGCCGCGCGGCCTGCCAGACCGTGTCACCTTCGGGCATGCGTCCAGGGTCCCACGGTGGGGTGAGGCGAGGATTCCGCGCCGGGGTGGGGCGGGCGCGCGGCCGAGGTCACGCTCTCAGGCGCAGGCCGCGCGGTGTGGCCACGAAGCCCGCGGCCTCCAGAAGGACGCCTATGGGTGAGGTCAGGGCCTGGATGCCGTTGATCCGCTCGACCGTGACGGTGCCGAGCGAACCTGCGCGGGCCGCCGCGGCCAGAGCCTCGGCCGCCGTACGGAGCCGGGGGTCCTCCGGGGCCGGGACGTCGGGGGCGGCGGGCCAGGCCAGCAGGGTCTTGCCGCCACGCTCCATGTACAGCGTCAGCTCGCCCTCCACCAGCACGACCAGCGCGCCCGCCTTGCGGCCCGGCTTGTGCCCGGCGCCGGTGGGCGACTCCGGCCAGCCGAGGGCCGCGCCGTAGGCGTTGGCGGGATCGGCCGCGGCGAGGACCACGGCACGCGGGTCGGGCACCGACGGACCCGAACGACCGCTGCCGTAGCCCCGGCCGGCGGACGTGCCGTAGGCGGTGCCGCCGCCTCGGGGGCCGCCGTAGCCGGGGGAGGCGAAGGGGTCGGCCAGGTCGCGGGGGGAGACGTACTCGCCGGGGGCGGGCGGGGGGTCTTCCGGTGGCCAGGTGAAGTCGCCGTCCAGGCCGGGGTGGGCGAAACCGCCGTCCGAACCGTCGAAGGCGCCGGGGAGGGGGTGGGCGTGCGGCGCACCGTCGAAGCCGGTCGGGAACGCCGGGTCGGCGAAACCGGTGCCTGGGGTGATGAAGGCGTTCCGGTGGGCCGGGGAGGCCAGGCCCTCGCCGCGGTCGCGGACGCCCGCCACCGCGCGGAGCCGGTCCACCGCGCCGTCCATGGCGAACTGGGCCGCGCCCAGCCCCTCGACCACATAGCCGCGCCGAGCCTGGCCGCTCTCCTCGAAGGCCGACAGCACCCGGTACACCGCCGAGAAGCCGCCCTCCACGCCCTCCGCCGCGACCGCCCCGCGTGTGACCACACCGTGCCGGTCCAGCAGGGTGCGGGCCAGCGCGTGGGCGCGCACGGTGGTGTCCGGTTCGGCCCCGGGCAGCAGCGACCAGCGGCCTGCGACGGTGGGCGGGCCCGTACGGGAGGCGGAGCGGGCGGCGGCCGTCAGTGAGCCATAACGCCCGCGCGGGACCGACCGTTTGGCGCGGTGCGCGGTCGAGCCCGCCGTACGGCCCGAGCCGAGCAGGGAGCGCATCGGGGCGAGGGTGTCGTTGGTGAGCCGGCCCGACCAGGCCAGATCCCAGAGCGCGTCAGCCAGGTGAGGATCGGTGACGTCGGGGTGAGTGGTGGCCCGTACCTGGTCGGCGATCTGACGGAAGAACAGGCCGTAGCCGCCGGAGAGCGCGTCCAGGACGGACTGGTGCAGCGCGGTCAGCTCCAGGGGGTGGGGCGGCGGGAGGATCAGGGGGGCGGTGTCCGCCAGATAGAGGGAGACCCAGCCGTCCTTGCCGGGCAGGGCGCCCGCACCGGCCCACACCACCTCGCCGGCCGCGGTCAGCTCGTCGAGCATCGCGGGCGTGTAGTTCGCCACGCGGGAGGGCAGGACCAGCTTCTCCAGCGCGGAGGCGGGCACGGAGGCACCCTGCAACTGCTCTACGGCGCGCACCAGCCCGTCGATCCCGCGCAGCCCGTGGCCCTTGCCGATGTGCTGCCACTGCGGCAGGAACTGGGCGAGCGCGGCCGGCGGGACGGGCTCCAGCTCGTGCCGCAGCGCGGCCAGGGAGCGGCGGCGAAGGCGGCGCAGTACGGCCGCGTCGCACCACTCCTGGCCGATGCCCGCCGGATGGAACTCGCCCTGGACCACCCGGCCGCCCGCCGCGAGCCGGTGCAGCGCGCCCTCGGTGACCGCGACACCCAGACCGAAGCGGGCCGCCGCCGTGGCCGACGTGAACGGGCCGTGCGTGCGCGCATAGCGGGCGAGGAGGTCGCCGAGTGGGTCCTTGACCGGCTCGGTGAAGGCCTCGGGCACGCCGACCGGAAGCGCCGTGCCGAGCGCGTCCCGCAGCCGGCCCGCGTCCTCGATCGCCGCCCAGTGGTCGGCGCCGGCGATGCGGACCTTGATGGCCCGGCGGGCCCCGGCCAGCTCGCGCGCCCAGTGCGGATCCGCGCCCCGCGCGACCAGCTCGGCGTCGGTCAGCGGACCGAGCAGGCGCAGCACGTCGGCCACACCCTCCAGGTCCTTGACCCGGCGGTCCTCGGTGAGCCACTGCAGCTCGCGCTCCAGCTCGGTCAGCACCTCGGCGTCGAGCAGCTCGCGCAGCTCGGCCTGGCCCAGCAGCTCGGCCAGCAGCCGGGAGTCCAGGGACAGCGCGGCGGCACGGCGCTCGGCGAGCGGGGAGTCACCCTCGTACAGGAACTGGGCGACGTACCCGAACAGGAGAGAACGCGCGAACGGGGACGGCTCCGGGGTGGTGACCTCGACCAGGCGTACCTTGCGGGACTCGATGTCGCCCATCAGCTCGGCGAGTCCGGGGACGTCGAAGACGTCCTGGAGGCACTCACGGACCGCCTCCAGGACGATCGGGAACGAGCCGAACTCGCTGGCCACCTGAAGCAGTTGGGCCGCGCGCTGGCGCTGCTGCCACAGCGGGGTGCGCTTGCCGGGGTTGCGGCGCGGCAGAAGCAACGCGCGCGCGGCGCACTCGCGGAACCGGGAGGCGAACAGGGCCGAGCCGCCCACCTGGTCGGTGACGATCTGGTCGACCTCGCCCTTGTCGAAGGCGACGTCCGCCGCGCCTACCGGCGCCTGCTCGCTGTCGTACTCCGTACCGGCCTTCACGGGCTCCTGGTCGAGCAGGTCCAGACCCATCAGGTCGGCGTCGGGCAGGCGCAGCACGATGCCGTCGTCGGCGTGCATGACCTGCGCGTCCATGCCGTACCGCTCGGACAGGCGGGCGCCGAGGGCGAGCGCCCACGGCGCGTGGACCTGGGCGCCGAAGGGGGAGTGGACGACGACCCGCCAGTCGCCCAGCTCGTCGCGGAAGCGCTCCACGACGATCGTGCGGTCGTCCGGGACATGGCCGCAGGCCTCGCGCTGCTCGTCCAGGTACGACAGCACGTTGTCCGCCGCCCAGGCGTCCAGGCCCGCCGCCAGCAGGCGCGGCCGGGCGTCGTCCTTGGGCAGCGAGCCGACCTCGCGCAGGAACGCGCCCACCGCGCGGCCCAGTTCGAGCGGGCGGCCGAGCTGGTCGCCCTTCCAGAAGGGGAGGCGGCCGGGTACGCCGGGTGCGGGGGAGACCAGGACGCGGTCGCGCGTGATGTCCTCGATGCGCCAGGAGCTGGTGCCCAGGGTGAAGACGTCGCCCACCCGGGACTCGTACACCATCTCCTCGTCCAGTTCGCCGACCCGGCCGCCGCCCTTCTTGGGATCGGAACCGGCGAGGAAGACCCCGAACAGACCCCGGTCGGGGATCGTGCCGCCGGAGGTGACGGCGAGGCGCTGGGCGCCTGGACGGCCAGTGATCTCGCCGGTCACTCGGTCCCACACCACGCGCGGGCGCAGCTCCGCGAACGCGTCGGACGGATAGCGGCCCGCGAGCATGTCGAGGACCGCCGTGAACGCCGACTCCGGCAGCGACGCGAAGGGTGCCGCGCGGCGGACCAGGGCGAGCAGGTCGTCGAACTGCCAGGTGTCCAGCGCCGTCATCGCGACCAGCTGCTGGGCGAGCACGTCCAGTGGGTTCGCCGGGACCTTCAGGGACTCGATCGAGCCTGTGCGCATCCGCTCCGTGACCACGGCGGCCTGGACGAGGTCGCCGCGGTACTTGGGGAAGACGACGCCGGTGGAGACGGCGCCCACCTGGTGTCCCGCGCGGCCGACGCGCTGGAGGCCGGAGGCGACCGAGGGCGGGGACTCGACCTGGACGACGAGATCCACCGCGCCCATGTCGATACCGAGTTCCAGACTGGAGGTGGCGACCACCGCGGGCAGGCGTCCGGCCTTCAGGTCCTCCTCCACCAGGGCGCGCTGCTCCTTGGAGACCGAGCCGTGGTGCGCGCGGGCGATCACCGGGGGCGCGCCCTGGGCCGCGCCCGAGCCGCCCATCAGCTGTGCGGGGGCGTGATGCTCCGCCAGGGTCTCGCCGGTCGCGCGCTCGTACGCGATCTCGTTCAGCCGGTTGCACAGGCGCTCCGCGAGGCGCCGCGAGTTGGCGAACACGATCGTGGAGCGGTGGGCCTGGACGAGGTCGGCGATCCGCTCCTCCACATGCGGCCAGATCGACGGCTTCTCGCCGCCTTCCGCGGCGTCGGCCGCCGGGGAGCCGCCCAGCTCGCCCATGTCCTGGACGGGCACGACCACCGAGAGGTCGAACTCCTTGCCGGACTCCGGCTGGACGATCTCCACCTTGCGGCGCGGCGAGAGATAGCGGGCCACCTCGTCCACCGGCCGTACGGTCGCCGACAGGCCGATCCGGCGGGCCGGCCTCGGCAGCAGCTCGTCCAGCCGCTCCAGGGAGAGCGCGAGGTGAGCGCCGCGCTTGGTGCCCGCGACCGCGTGCACCTCGTCCAGGATCACCGTCTCGACGCCCGTGAGCGCGTCGCGCGTGGCCGAGGTCAGCATCAGGAACAGCGACTCGGGGGTGGTGATCAGGATGTCCGGCGGGCGCGTGGACAGCGCGCGGCGCTCGGCGGCCGGGGTGTCGCCTGAGCGGATGCCGACCCTGACCTCCGGCTCGGGCAGGCCCAGCCGCACGGACTCCTGGCGGATGCCGGTCAGCGGGCTGCGCAGATTGCGCTCGACGTCGACCGCGAGGGCCTTCAGCGGTGACACGTACAGCACCCGGCAGCGCTTCTTCGGGTCGGCCGGGGGCGGGGCCGAGGCCAGCTGGTCCAGGGCGGCGAGGAATGCGGCCAGCGTCTTGCCCGATCCGGTCGGGGCCACCACCAGCACGTCCGAACCCGCCCCGATGGACTGCCACGCACCCGCCTGGGCCGCGGTGGGCGCGGAGAACGCCCCCGTGAACCAGCCGCGGGTCGCGGGGGAGAAGCCGTCGAGGGCTCGGTGTGCGGAGCTGACCATGCGTCCATCCTGCACCCGACCACTGACAATCGCGCTGACCTGGGAAAACGTCGTGTGTCGGTGCGCGGTTGAGGGGTGGCCCGGGGGTGGCGAGGAGGAGGCCGGGGCCGGTGCTGGCGTGCTGCCGGCGTTGTCGTCGAACACGGCCGGGTTCGGCCCGTGCGGTGGACCGGCCCGCCCGGCATCCCCGGCCGGGTTCGGCCCGTGCGGTGGACCGGCCCGCCCGGCATCCCCGGCCGGGTTCGGCGCGAGGCGTCGGCTCAGCCCGTGAAGCGGCCGTACGACCTGAGTGTGCGCAGGGCCGCGATCGTCTCCAGGGGGCGTGACTCCAGGGTGGGAGCCGGTGACCACTGGCGCCTTCGGGCGGGCCAGCCGCCGTCGTCCTGCTGTGCGGACGTCAGGTGGTCCAGGGAGCGGGCCATCTCGGCGTCCGTGAACCACGCGCGCGCGAGTGAGTCCGGGCTTCGAGCGAAGTCGTGCGGGAAATGGTGCTCGGTCGGGGCATAGCCCGGCGCGACCGGGTACCTGTCGAGCCGGTCCGGGTCCAGTGCCGCGAGCCGTTGTTCGCGCACCATGCGGCCCAGCCGGTCGGCCGCCGCCTCCGCGCGCGGGCGGTCGGGCGCGGAGTCCAGGAAGGCCACGGCGGCCTCCACCTCGCAGGGGTGGGACTTCTCCAGGGAGTCGACGGCCTGCCAGCAGAAGTCGGTGGCCCGGAACAGCCAGGCGTGCCACACCTGGTTGCGGTGCAGCAGCCCGACCACCGGTCCGGTGGCGAGCAGGTCGCTGGGCGGGTGGTCGACGACCGGCACGAACGGGGCCACCGGATAGCCGCGCTGGCCGGGATGGACCGCCGGCAGGGCACCGTCCGCGGTGGAGACCGAGGTGAGATACCGGCACACGCGCTCCACCCGCTGCCCGCCGCAGCGCCCGATGGCGTCCAGGACACGCAGCGCGTGCGCGGTGTGCAGGGGCTGGCTCACGGGTCCGCGCAGATCGGGGTCCAGCGCGTGCCCGTACCCGCCGTCGTCGTTGCGGTAGGCGTCCAGTGCCGTCTCCACCGCGTCCGGGGTGCCGTGCAGGAAGTGGTGGGCGAAGAGCCGCTGCTCCAGCACGCGCGCGGTGAGCCATACGAACTGTTCGGCGCGGAAGAGCGGGGAGCGCGCCTGGGGCGTGGAAGGGAGCGAGGAAACTCCGGTGTCGGCCATGGGTCAGACCGTAGGACGGAAAGCGGTCTCGGCAAGCGGTCCCGGCCGGGGCCCACCCCCAGGGGCGGGATACTGGAGTCATGCGGTTGACGGTCTTGCGCCTCCTGGGCCCCGGCACGACCCGCGCGTGACACCGTACCCGCCCCGGCGCAAGCGGTCATCGTAACGAAATCCAGCACCCGCGTAATCAGGGCTGACCCTTAATTTTCTGTGTTCCTCGGTTGATTAATTGCCGGGCCGAGCGGTGTTGACAGTCGCGCCGTGCTGCGTAGTACACTCGCGCAGAACTGAAAATCAACTGTCAGTTGAGAAGATTCAACTGTGAATGACCGACGGGAAATCGCGACCGACGGGAAGTCAGATGAATCATGCCTTCCTCGATTTATTGAGGAGTTTCGACAGTAGCGACGCAATGGTCTTCAACGGGTCCGCCCATTCCTATGCGGACCTGTGCGACACGGTCGATTCCTGGGCGCGGGAATTCGATCGGTGCGGCGTGCGTCCCGGGCAGGTGGTCTGCCTGGAAGTGACCTATACCCCTGCTTCCTGCGGGGTTCTCCTCGCGCTGATGGCACACCGGGTGATCGTTGTCCCGCTTGCTCCGCTGCCGGCCGCGAAACGGGCCGAGTTCCTCGATCTGGCGCAGGCCGAGAAGGTCGTCAGCCTTGACGCCGAGGGCAGTCCGACGATCACGTCGACCGGGGTCACGGCGTCCCACCCGCTGTACGAGCGGCTCAGGCGGGCGGCGACCGGCGGGCTCGTCCTGTTCAGCTCCGGCACCTCGGGGCGCAGCAAGGCGTCCGTGCTCGACCTCTCCAAAGTGCTCGGCCGTTATGGCACCCCGAAACGGGCGAAGCCGAAGCGCACGTTGTGCTTCCTCACGCTCGATCACATCGGCGGGATCAATACGTTCCTGCACACTCTGAGTCAGGGCGGCACGCTCATCACCATTCCCGAGCGGACCCCGGAAGCGGTGTTCGCCGCCGTCGAGCGGGATGCGGTGAACGTTCTCCCGACGACCCCGACATTCCTCAACCTCGTACTCATCTCCCGTGCGTACGAAAGATGTTCGACCCGGTCGCTGGAACTCATCACCTACGGCACCGAGCCGATGCCGGCACACACCTTGCGACGGCTGCACGATGCCTTGCCGGATGTCCGTCTCAAGCAGACCTACGGACTGTCCGAACTGGGCATCATGCCCACTCGATCGCGCAGTGACGACTCTCTGTGGCTGGAACTCGGAAAGGCCGGCTTCGACTACAAGGTCATCGACGGTGTGCTGTGGATACGCTCCGACATGGCCATGCTGGGGTACCTCAACGCGCCGGCCGACTTCGACGAGGACGGCTATTTCAACACCCAGGACGTCGTCCAGGTCGACGGTGATTATCTGCGCATCCTCAGCCGTACATCGGAGCTGATCAACGTCGGCGGGGAGAAGGTGTACCCGGCAGAGGTGGAGAACGTCCTGCTGGAGATGGACAACATCGCCGAGGCCACGGTGTGCGGCATGCCGAGTCCGGTGACGGGAATGGTCGTGAAGGCCACTGTCCGGCTGGCCGAGGAGGAAGACCCCCGGCAGGTCGCCAACCGGGTGCGGGAATACTGCCGCAGCCGTCTGGAGCCGTACAAGGTGCCGCTCTCCGTCGAGGTCTCGGCCGCGCGGCAGCACTCCGAACGTTTCAAGAAGATCAGGGCCGCCCGGTGAGCGGGGCCGGCGATGAGCGTCGGGTCGCCCTGGTCAGCGGCGGGAGCCGGGGGCTCGGCCGGCTGCTGGTCGAACGCCTGCTCGCCGACGGGTGGCGGGTGGCGACGTTCAGCCGTGACCCCGCTGCCGACGACGGGGCGCCCACCGGCGGCGGGGACGACGGGAAGAGCTTCCTCCAAGGACGCGCCGACCTGGCGGATCCGGGCTCGCTGCGGGCGTTCGTCGCCGAGGTGCAGCGCCGGTTCGGGCGCCTGGACCTGCTGGTGAACAACGCGGGCCAGCTCCACGAGGGCCTCCTGCTCACCACTCCGCTGACTAAGATCACGGAGCTGATCGCGGTGAACCTGACCGCCTCCGTCGTCCTCGCCCAGTGCTGTGCCAAGCCCATGGTCAGGAACGGCGGCGGGGCCATCGTCAATGTGTCGTCGATCAACGCGATCAGAGGCTTCCGCGGCGTGTCGGTCTACGCCGCGGCGAAGGCCGGCGTCGACGGCTTCATGCGGAGCCTGGCTCGGGAGCTGGGCTCGTTCGGCATCCGGGTCAACTCCGTGGTGCCGGGTTTCTTCGACAGCGGCATGACATCGCACGTGCCCCACGGCAGCGCGAACGCATCGAGGGCCGTACCCCGTTGGGGCGCCTCGGCACCGCGCACGAGGTCGCCGACGCCGTCCTCTTCCTCGCCTCTCCCGGAGCCCGGTTCATCACCGGCCAGTCCATCGTCGTCGACGGAGGGATCACATGCTGAAGACCACCGAAGTCCGCACCACGGTGTACCACGTCGTCACCGGCCTGATGCGCGAGAGCAACCCCGAGGCTCCTGAGCCGACCGGAGGCGAGGAGCTGAACACGCTGGGCCTCGACTCGCTGACACTGGCCCGGCTGATCATCGAACTGGAGGCGGCCACCGGGGTCGACCCCTTCTCCGAGGACGTGGTGCTCTCCGACGTCAGGTGCCTCGACGACCTGGTGGATGTGTACGAGCGCGCCCTGGCCGCCCGCGGCGCCTGACGGAGGGAGGAGAGGAGATGCCCGAGCCGTCGGGGGAGACCCTGATCGTCGTCGGCGACCGCTTCGAGGAGTTCCTGCGCACCCCGGGGACCATCGCGGCGTCGGCAGTGCGGGCACGTCTGGAGGCCCGGGACACCGACGGCCTGGACCTGGTGGCGGGCCAGGGGCTGTCCGCGGAACTGCTGGCGGAGCTGGGCAAGCACTGGCCGGTGCCGATGCCCGCCCCCAGGGAGCTGACCCACAAGCGGCTGATGAAGAACGTGATGGTCGGCGAACCCTCGCGGGCCGGCGACCACTACGAGATTCCGCTCGTGCTCGATGAACGGTGCGAGACGCTGGAGGACCATCTGACGGGCCGGCACATTCCGGCGGTCGCGCTGACCGAGGCGGCCCGGCAGAGCTGGACCGCGGTGACGGAGAGATTCCTCCCCACCGGTCTCGACCCGGCCCGGTTCGTGATCGACGACTTCCACGCGTCGTTCCGCGCCTTCGTCTTCCCGCTGCCCGCGACGCTCACCTACGAGGTGCTGGAGCACGAGCCGGGCACCATGCAGCACCGCTTCCACTCCGTGGTCCGCGTCCGGCAGTCGGACACCGTCGCGGCCGAGGTCGAGGTCCGCTTCCGCGTCGTGGCCGGGAAACTCGCCGACAAGCAGGAGGCCATGGCGGCACGGCAGGCCGTGGTCACCCACCTGCGCACATGAACAGTGCCATCCACGGCCACACCACCCCGTCCCGCACCTCGTCACACCACTGTCACACCACCTCATCCCATCACCACCCAACCGAACAGGGGAGTCAGTCGATCGTGAGTGCCACCGGAAACATCGGGAACTTCACCACCGTGGACACGGCCCCGGACAGCGGCTGGTTCATCGACTTCATGGACATCGCCAACGCCCTTCCCGAGTACCGTGTGATGAAGGACGAACTCGCGGCAGCCATGGGCGACCTGGACGGCAAGACCGTCCTGGAGGTCGGCTGCGGCACCGGGGACGACGCCAGGGAGGTGGCTGCCCTGGTCGGTGCCCGGGGCAAGGTCGTGGCGACGGACCTGAGCACCACCATGCTGGCGGAGGCGCGCCGGCGCAGCGAGGGGTCGGCCCTGCCGGTCGAGTTCCGGGTCGCGGACCTGCGGGGTCTGGACTTCCCCGACGACACCTTCGACGCCGCCCGCGCCAAGCTGGTGCTGATGCACTGCGAGGACATCGAGACGGGTCTCGACGAACTGGTCAGGGTGGTCCGGCCCGGCGGCAGGATCGCCGTCTTCGACTACGACTTCGACACCACCATCGTCGATCACCCGGACACCGAGGGCACCCGTCAGGCCATGCGCTGCTTCTCCGACGCCCACCGCAACAAGTGGAGCGGCCGCCAGCTGCGGCGGCGGATGCTGGCCAGGGGCCTTCAGGACGTGACGGTCTCGCCGCTCACCGTCGTCATGCCGTTCGGTTTCTTCCGCACGCTCAGCGCCGGCCGGCTCGCGAGCGCCCAGCAGAGCGGTCAGCTCGACTTCACGCCCGAACAGCTGGAGCAGTGGTGGCTGCCGCTGCTGCGGGCCGAGGACGAGGGGACGTTCTTCGCCTCGTTCACCGGCTTCGTCGTGGGGGCGACCAAGCCGTGAGGAACGCGGAGCCCGGTACGGGCGCCTACGCGTTCTTCGACGTCGACGACACGCTCGTACGGCTGAAGACGATGTTCAGCTTCCAGGAGTACTACTACACGCACACCGGCTTCCTCCCTTCCGTCCTGGGACGGTGGCGTGCGGAGAAGTACGAGGCGACGCGGCGGCGCCATCTCGCGCAGGGCCGCCCCAGGGAGTTCATCAACCGCACCTACTATCAGACCTTCCGGGGCAGACGCCCCGAGCAGGTGGCCGAGCTCGCCCGGCGCTGGTACACGGAGGTGCGCCAGCAGGGGGACGGGCTGTATCTGCCGGGTGCGCTGCGCGCGCTGCGCACCCGGCAGGAGGCGGGCGACGAGGTGGTCTTCGTGTCCGGTTCGATGGTGGACATCCTGCGGCCGATCGCCGAGGAGCTGGGTGTCACCAGGATGCTCGCGACCCGGCTCGTGACGGAGGGCGGCCGTTACACCGGCGAGATCGTGCCGCCGCAGACCATCGGGCACGGCAAGGCGGAGGCGGTCCGTTCCTTCCTGCGGGCCTCGGGTGCGTCGGCCGCCGCGTGCTGGGCGTTCGGCGACGACCGCTCCGACCTGCCGATGCTCGCCGAGGTCGGTCATCCCGTGTTCGTCTCCGAACAGCCCGAGATAGCCGAACTCGCCGACGTGCACGGCTGGCAGCTGATCCGTCCCTGACCTTGTCCGAGGAAGGAGCCCATGAGCACGCCTACGTCCGACATGAACACGCCCACATCCGAGGAGTCGCTGCTGTATGACGCCTGTCTGGTGGACGGCGAGTGGCGCGGCGCCGACGACGGCCGTACCTTCGCGGTCACCGACCCGGCGACGGGCGATGTCATCGCGTCGGTGCCCCTCATGTCCACCGCGGAGACCGATACGGCCATACGCGCGGCCGAAGCGGCGTTCGGCCCGTGGCGCACCCGCACGGCGAAGGACCGCGCCGCGGTCCTCTCGCGCTGGGCCGCGCTGCTGCTCCAGCACCGGGAGCAGCTGGCCCGGCTGCTCACCCGTGAGCAGGGCAAGCCGCTGGCCGAGGCGCGCGGCGAGATCGGGTACGCCGCCTCGTTCCTGACGTTCTACGCCGCCGAGGCGGAGCGGATACGCGGGGAGGTGATCCCGGCGGCGACCCGGGAGAGCCGGATCGTGGTGCTGCGGCAGCCGGTCGGTGTCGTCGGGTGCATCACGCCGTGGAACTTCCCGGCAGCGATGATCACCCGGAAGGCCGCGCCCGCACTGGCCGCCGGTTGCACCGTGGTCATGAAGCCCGCCGAGCAGACCCCGCTGTCGGCCCTGGCCATCGCGGCCCTCGGCCGCCGGGCCGGGGTACCGCCCGGTGTCCTCAACGTCATCACCGGGGACGCGCCGTCCATCGGGCGGGCCCTGTGCGACAGCCCGGCCGTACGGCTGCTGTCCTTCACCGGCTCCACCGAGGTGGGCAAACTCCTCGCGGCCCAGTGCGTGTCCACGGTCAAGAAGCTGTCCCTGGAACTGGGCGGCAACGCTCCTTTCCTGGTCTTCCCCGATGCGGATCTGGAAGCCGCGGTGGACGCGGCGGTGCTCTCGAAGTTCCGGCACAGCGGGCAGACCTGCGTGTGCACCAACCGGTTCCTGGTCCACGAGGACGTGTACCCGGAGTTCACCGAACGGTTCGCCGGCCGGGTCCGCAAGCTGACGGTCGGCAGGGGTGACCGACAGGGCGTCGATGTGGGGCCGTTGATCGACGAGGACGGCCTGGCCAAAGTGGCGGCCCATGTGGCCGACGCGGTGGCGCAGGGTGCGGAGGTGCTGGTCGGAGGCGGCAGGCATCGGGCGGGCGGGACGTTCTTCGAACCGACCGTGCTGCGCGGGGTCACCCCGGAGATGCGCGTCATGCGCGAGGAGACCTTCGGTCCCGTCGCCGCGGTAGCCTCGTTCCGCACCGAGCGGGAGGCCCTGGAGCTGGCCAACGACAGTCGCTCGGGGCTCGCGGGCTACGTCTTCACGCGTGACCTTGCCAGGGCCTGGCGGGTGACGGAGGAACTGGAGGTGGGCATGGTCGGCCTCAACACCGGCTTCCTGTCCGTGGAGACGGCGCCTTTCGGGGGTGTGAAGGAGTCCGGTCTCGGCCGGGAGGGCTCGCACCACGGCATCGAGGAGTTCCTGGAGCTGAAGTTCTGGCACATCGGAGGGCTCAGCTCTCCTGATGCAGCAGCAACTTCCTGAGCAGGACGACCAGCTGGGCCCGGTCGGCCTCCGAGAGGGGGTCGGCCAGGTCCGCACTGGCCTGCGCATGGACGATCACGGCCTTGCCGGCCACCGCCAGGCCCTGTTCGGTCAGTGCGGCCAGCAGCGAGCGGCGGTCGTCGGGGTCGAGCCGGCGTGAGACGAATCCGCGCTTCTCCAGCCGGGTGAGGCGCTTGGTGAGACCGCCCGAGGAGATCAGCAGTGACCGGTTCAGCGCGGCCGGGGCCAGTTCGTGCGGTGGTCCGCTGCGCAGCAGCGTCGCCAGTACGTCGAACTCGCCGGGGTCGAGGTCGAACTCCTCCAGCGCCCGGGCGAGGCGCTGTTCGAGATTGCGCGCCACCCGTGTGACCCGCTTCGCCACGGCCATGGAAGCGAGCGGCAGCTCGTACGGCGATTGCTGCCACTGCCGCAGCAGCACGTCGATGGCGTCTTCACGGTCCACATCACCAGACTAGCAGCTCCCTTCCCGGTAAGTTCCTTTCCGGGAAATTGCTTCTTGGAAAGATATACGCTAGCGTGCAAACCATGCGAGTTTCCCGTGCAGACCGCGTCCCTCTCACCGAAGAGCGGTTATCACCCGCTCCGGCAACCACCCGGCGGGGCGGCGGCGGTTCCCTGGCCGTCGGCTTCATCACCCTGCTCGTCGTGGGAACCGACCTGTTCATCGTCTCCCCCCTGCTGCCTGCCATCTCGCGGCACTTCCACGTCTCGCCGGGCACCGCGGGCAACGCGGTCACGGTCTTCTCGATCGTCTACGTCCTGGGCGCGCCCGCCTTCGGCTCCCTCGCCGACCGGATCGGGCGCCGCACCGTCCTCGCGGCGGGCCTCGTCGCCTTTGCCGCGGCCAACGTCCTGACCGGCCTGGCCCCCTCCTTCGCGGTGCTCCTGCTGGCCCGGGTGCTGGCCGGACTGGCGGCGGCCGCCGTGAGCCCTTCGGTCTATGCCCTGGTGGGCGCCGCGGCCCCGGCCCACCGGCGGGGCGTGTGGATGTCCACCGCCGTGGCGGGCTTCCTGATCTCCCTGACCACCGGTGCCCCGAGCGGCACGGCTCTGGCCGCGGTGTGGGGCTGGCGCGCCGTGTTCGTGGTCCTCGCCCTGCCGGCCGCGGCCCTGGCCGCCGTCAACCTGGCCGTATGGCCCCACGCGTCCAAGCCGGGCGCCACCGGCACCGCCCCGCCCCCCGCCCCCATCGGCCTGCTCACCCGCGCCAGGGCGGTCACGGTCACCGGGCTGTGGGCCTTCGCCGTCTACGCGCTCTACACCTATCTCGGCACCGGGCTGCGGGCGGACGCCAAGCTGTCCACCGGCCTCGTGGCCCTGGCGCTGATCGTCTTCGGCGCGGGCGCGGTCGCCGGCAGTTTCGGCGGGGGCAGGCTCGCGGACCGGTTCGGAGCCCGGCGGGTCGCCACGGCCAGCCTCGCGCTGGTCGGGGTGATGCTGCTGTTGCTCGACCTGGCGGTGCGCGCCCCGGTACCCCTCCTGATGTGCGCGCTGTTCTTCTTCGCCCTCTGCGCCTACCCGTGCCTGCCCTCGTACCAGGCCCAGTTGGTGTCCTCCTTCCCGCAACACAGCGGTTCGCTGCTGGCCTGGAACAGCAGTTGCATGTATCTGGGCACGGCACTCGGATCGGCGGCGGGCAGCGCCCTGCTGTCCACGGCCGGTTTCCGCGCCATTCCCCTCGCGAGCGCGGCCGTGGCATTCCTCGGCGCGTTCTTCTGCGCTTTCTGGGCCATCTCCCGGAAACCGGAATGAGGGTCAGCCCTGATGTCGCAAGGTTTTCGGTGGACTAGCCTCACCATGCCGCTTCCCCGACACGAAGGTGATCCCGATGCTCTGGGCCGTGCATTGTCTTGATGCCGACGACGTCCTGGAAATCCGACAGGAGGCCAGAGCGGAGCATTCGGCCAGGCTTCGCTCCGGAATCGTGGAGCCGGTCTGCTACGGAATGCTCGTCTCCGATGACGGCGGGCACGCCGTCGGCAGTCTGATCCTGGTGCGCGCCGAGGACCGGGAGACGGTCGAACGGTACGTCGCAGAGGACCCGTTCATGATCAAAGGTGTGTGGCGCAAGGTCACCGTGAGCGCCTTCACCGAGTCCGCCAACTCGCCGGCCCGCCTCGCCGACACCCTCGTCATGACAGAGGAGACCAACCGATGACCAGGCCTCTTCCCCCCAACTTCAGCGAAAGTGAGCTGACGTCCGCCCTGGACTCCCTGCGGGAAGCCCTGGGGGCGACCTGGGTGCTCACCGAGGAATCCGAAATCGCCTCGTACCGGGATCCGTTCCCCGTCCTGGAGGCCGATCACTTCAGTCCGTCGGCCGCGGTTCTTCCGCACACCGTGGAGGAGATACAGGAAATCGTCCGGATCGCCACATCGTGCGGCCTTCCGCTGTCACCGATCTCCACGGGGAAAAACCTCGGATTCGGCGGCGCGGCGCCCCGGCTGCCCGGTGCCGTGATCGTCGACCTGAAGCGGATGAACCGCATCCTGGAGGTCAGCGAGAAATTCGGGTATGCACTCGTCGAACCGGGTGTCACCTATTTCGATCTGTACCAGCACCTTCAGCGGCACAACAGCGGGCTGATGCTGGACGTGCCCGATCTCGCCTGGGGCAGCATCGTCGGCAACACGCTCGAACGCGGTGTCGGCTACACCCCGTACGGAGACCACCTGTCCATCCAGTGCGGGATGGAAGTGGTGCTCGCCGACGGGGATGTGATCAGGACCGGCATGGGCGCCCTCCCGGGAAGCAACACCTGGCAACTGTTCAAGTACGGATACGGGCCGCAGTTCGACCCGATGTTCACCCAGTCGAACTTCGGCATCGTCACCAAGATCGGCATCTGGCTGATGCCCAGACCCGCGGGGTATCAGGCGTACATGATCACCCTGCCGCGGGAGGAGGACCTCGGCACCTTCGTCGACGCGCTGCGTCCGCTCCGCCTCGACGGGACGATCGCCCATGTGCCGACGCTGCGCAGCCTGTTCCTCGACGCCGCGGCGGTGGCGCCCCGCTCCGCGTTCCACCCGGGTACCGGCCCGATCCCCGACAGCGTGGCCCGGAGGATGAGCGACGACCTCGGCATCGGCCGCTGGAACTTCTACGGCGCGCTGTACGGCCCCGACGCCGTGCGCGCCGCCACCTGGTCCGTCATCAGAGACGCCTTCTCGGGCATCCCGGGAGCGGGGTTCCACTTCGAGGGGGAGCACCCGAGCCCCGTACTCGCCACCCGGGCCAAGATCATGGCGGGAGTGCCCAACCTGGAGACGTACGACATCCTCCGATGGCACGACAACGGCGGGCACATCGACTTCGCACCCGTCTCGCCGGCCACGGGTGAGGACGCGCTGCGCCAGTACGAGCTGGCCCGCGACCGGTGTCACGAGGCGGGCAAGGACTACATGGGCAACTTCATCGTCGGTCGCCGCGAGATGCACCACATCTGCATGCTCATGTTCGACACCGCCTCGTCCGAGGACCGCGCCGCGACCCTGCAACTGTGCCGGACCCTCATCAAGGAGGCGGCGGACCTCGGCTACGGCGAGTACCGCGTGCACCCGGCGCTGATGGACGAGATCGCCGCCACGTTCAGCTACCACGACGGTTCCCTGCTGCGCCTGAGCGAGAAGATCAAGGACGCGCTCGATCCGGCGGGCGTCCTGACTCCCGGAAAACAGGGGATCTGGCCGCGTCACCTGCGTGGCAGTGGGCTGTGAGCCCACCGGAATGAGGATTGCCGTGCGCGTCGTCGTCACAGGAACGGACTTCGTCGGCAGGAGGCTGCGCGCCCCTGCTCCGAGCGCCACCGCCAATGGCGCCAACGTTGCCTTCGGGCTCGGCCAGTTGGGCGTCGCGGCGAGGCGGGCGGGCGCCGTCGGCATCAACCCCCTGCTGCGGGACCAGGGGGGCGCCGACCTGGTCGTCATAGCGCCGGACGACCCGTGGGCCATGCTCGGCCACGCCCGGGAGTGCAGGAGGCTGGCGGTGCCCTTCACGGCAGACCCCGGATCCGGCGTGACACACACCGGGACCGAGGAGGCGCGCGCCTTGGTCCGGGGCGCGCACTGGCTGTTCACCGGCGCGCACGAACGGGAGTTGCTGCTGGCGGCCACCGGATGGCGCACGCAGGAGGTGCTGCGGCACGTCGGTGCCTGGGTGACCACCCTCGGGGCCCGGGGCGCGCGCGTCGAGTCGCACCACTTTGCCGAGATCAGGGTCCCGGCCTGCGAGGTGAGGCGGGTGGTGGACCCTCGCGGAGCCGGTGACGCGTTCCGTGCCGGGTTCGTCGCCGGCGTGGTGAGCGCCCTGACCATCGAGCGCGCGGCCCAACTGGGCTGCGTGACCGCCGGGTTCGCTCTGGAGTCGCCCGGCGCGCAGGGATACGCGGTGCCCCTGCGCGCACTGCCCACATGCTGTGCGAGCACACCCGGGACGCACCGCTGGACCAGGAGACCGCGGGGCAGCTGTTTCCGGACCTCGACCCCCGGCTCGTCCAGCAGATGCTGCGCAGGACGAGGTATCCGGACGGCGACGAGCTGGAGGCCGAGGTCATGGCGTCGGTGATCCTGTGCCATATGAACTCCCGCCCGGCGAACGGGCCGTCCGCTCCTGCCGCCGGCTCCCGGGGCATGCTGCACCGGCTCGAACGGTCCTTCTCGATCGGCGGCGGGAGCGCCGGGTGACCGATGCACTGCACCTGACCTGCCTGATCGTCGGTGGCACCATATTCCTCTGCAAGGCGTGGGCGCTGCTGTCCAGGGCCCGCGACACCGTCGCCGTCACCATCTGCGTGTACGTCGGCCTGTCCGCCCTGAGTTACCTCCTGCTGCTGCCGCCGGTGTACGTGCTGATCGACCGGTGGACCGGCATCCGCAACAGCGCGGGAATGGGGTCGGGTGTGAGCGTGCTGGGTCTGACCGTGGCCCAGCAGTATCTGCTGATGCACTGGACGTACCCGAGGAGCGAGGCGCGGCGCCGCTTCCGGCGCCGGCTCACCCTCGGCATCGTCATGATCGCCGTCTATGTCGTGACCTTCATGGTGTTCGCTCCCCGGCAGGAGCGGTTCCAGGACTTCTACCTGGAGTACAGCCAACGGCTCTTCCAGTCCCCGTACTTGGTCATCTACACGCTGGCCTGCCTGGTCGGGCAGACCGATGTCGTACGGCACTGCTGGAGGTATGCGCAGATTTCCCAGCGCACCTGGCTGCGCTGGGGCATGCTGACCACCGCCGTCGGCGGGGCGCTGATCCTCTGCTACGCGGTGCTGCGCGTGACCGATCTCGCCGCCGGCCCGCTCGGCTACGACCTGCACGGGATGGAACCCGCCGTGTGGTTGTGCGGGGACGTCGGGTCGATGCTCTCGCTGATCGGCTGGGTGCTGCCCACGATGGGGGAGCGGCTGTCCGCGGCCGCCCGATGGGGTCGTGCCTACCGGATCCATGGCCGTCTGTATCCGCTGTGGCGAGCCCTGTAGGAGGAGGTCCCGGGCGTCGCGCTCGATCCGCCGCCGTCCAGACTCGCCGACCGGTTGCGGGTGCGGCGCATGGACTTCTGGCTGCACCGCAGGGTGATCGAGATTCACGACGCCCGCCGGGCCCTCCAGCTGGCTCCGGCGGGCGGCGATCACCCGGCCTCGGCGGGTCACGACCCGGCAGGGCCGCCCGGCCGGGACCCGGCCAGGTCGGCACTGCTGGCCGCGTTGCGCCGGGCCGACCAGCGGTCCGGGTTCGCCTCGTCGCCCCCGGACCGGGACTTCGACGGGGAGGTCGAGTGGCTGACCGGTCTGGCGAAGGCGTTCCTCGCCGAGCGGAGGGTCGCCCCGTGAGGCCTGATCAGGATGGGGACAGGCCGGTGGGAACGTCCCGCCGGGCCGACAGGTCGTACACGGAGCGCTGGTGGTGCGAGAGCCCGCAGTGCACCGCCGTCGCCCGGTCGGGCATGACCCGCACCAGGCTCAGCACGACGCGTCTCCCGTCGCGGTCGTACCAGGCACCGACCATCAGTTGCGGGTCCCGGACGAGGACATCGGCGTGCTCCCGCAGATACGCCCGCAGCGCCCGGGGGCCGTCACCTGCGAAGAAGGCGGCGGCGGGCTCCACCTGCGCGGTGGAACGCCCGGTCGCGACCGCGTACCCGGAGGCCGGAGCGGTTCCCCGGCGCGGGTCGACGGTGAACCCGCCCGTCCGGAGGGTCCGTTCGACCAGGACCCCGAGGCGTGCCTCCACGGCGGGGAACGTTTCGGGGGCGGCGCGGTCGCCGCCGGACATGTCACCTCCCACGACCGCCGAGGCGGCGACGAGCGCGCAGACCATGGCGAGTACGCACCGCACGTTCCGGCGCCGCGTCACGCGGCGGGGCGGTGGCCGAGGTAGGTGACCACGGCCATGACCCGGCGGTGTTCATAGGGACTCTGCTCCAGTCCGAGCTTGCAGAACAGACTGCGCAGATGCGCCTCGACCGTCTTGGGGCGCAGGTGGAGCTCCCGTTCGATCGCCAGATTGGACTTGCCGTCGGCGACGAGTTCGAGGACCTGCCGCTCCCTGCCGGTGAGCCGGCCGAGCAATGTCTCCGTAGGCGTCTGAACGGTCACGCGTCCTCCTCGGCGTAATTCAACGGCTGGTTGACTTACCTCAACTAGTAGATGGTTGGGGAGTACCGCCCGCAAGGGTGCCTGCCCTATTGTGATGTGCACCACAAGCGTGTGGTGCTGGTTACTCTTGGACCTTCCCTTGGAACGTTCGCTCACCACGGAGGGCGGGAATGGCTGCGGAGAAGAACGAATCGGTGCTCGCTGAGCGTCTGGACAGCCTCTTCCGGTCGAGCCGCCCCGAAGGGCGTCCGTGGACCAACGACGAGGTGGCCGCCCGGCTCAAGGACGCCAACCCCAAGCTCCGCGTGAGCGGCGCCTACCTGTCCGCACTGCGCAATGGCAAGCGCGAACGCCCCTCTCATGAGCTCCTGACGGCGCTGGCCCACTTCTTCGGGGTGCAGCCCGCCTATTTCTTCGACCAGACCTACGCGGACCAGGCCCTCACCCAGCTCGCCCTCCTCGACGAGTTGCACCAGGCCGGAGTGCGCTCCATCGCGCTGCGCGCCGCGGGACTCCCGCCCGAGAGTCTGAACGCGGTCATGTCGGTGCTGGACGAGATAAGGAAACTCCAGGGCCTGCCCCCCGTCGAGGAGTAGCGGCCGACTCCCTGGAAACCTCCTGACGGTCGCGCGGGGGGCGTGAGAGGCTGGAAATATGCAGGTCATGGTGGGTGCGGAGCGGAATTCATGCGGTTGACGGTCTTCTGGCAGCGGATGGCGGAACACTTCGGTCCGGGGTACGCCGACACCTTCGCGCGCGATCACGTCATGTCGGAGCTGGGCGGGCGCACGGTGAACGAGGCGCTGGACTCCGGCTGGGACGCGAAGGACGTGTGGCGCGTGGTCTGCACCGTCATGGACGTGCCGGGCGAGCGGCGCTGACCCGCCGACCTGCCCACCCTCCCGCCTTCCGATATGCCCCAATCGTCAGGTCGAGCGGCTGCGGTACGGCACCGATCGGTCACGAAATCGCAGGTCGGCGCCGGTTGTCGGTGGCGTCGACGAGACTTGGCCCGTGGCACCCACTGATGAGGAAACCGAGCCCGTGACCCAGCACACGGCATCCACCGGTGCGACGACGCCCGACCGGCCCCCGGTCCGGAGCACCGTCGTCCCGGGCGGCCGCATGCCACGCTGGCTGCCGCGCGCCATGGTGCTCGCCCTCGCGCTGATCGCCGTGTTCCAGCTGGGCACGTGGGCCTTCCACCAGCTGACCGGATTGTTGATCAACGTGTTGATCGCGTTCTTCCTGGCCCTCGCGATCGAGCCCGCCGTGAGCCGGATGGCCGCCCGGGGGATGCGCCGGGGCCTGGCCACCTTCCTGGTCTTCCTGGTGCTGACGATCGCCGCCGCCGGGTTCATCACCTTGCTCGGATCCATGCTGGCCGGCCAGATCATCAAGATGGTCGAGGGCTTCCCGGACTACCTTGACTCGCTCATCAGGTGGATCAACGACTCCTTCCACACCGACCTCAAGCGTGTGGACGTCCAGGAGGGTCTGCTCCACTCGGACTGGCTGCGCAAGTACGCGCAGAACAGCGCGGCCGGTGTCCTCGACGTGTCCCAGCAGGTGCTCGGCGGACTGTTCCAGCTGCTGACGGTGGGCCTGTTCTCGTTCTACTTCGCCGCCGACGGACCCCGGCTGCGCCGCGCGCTGTGCTCCGTGCTGCCACCCGCGCGCCAGGCCGAGGTGCTGCGCGCCTGGGAGATCGCCGTCGACAAGACAGGCGGCTACCTCTACTCGCGCGGCCTGATGGCGCTCATCTCCGGTATCGCCCACTACATCCTGCTCCAGGCCCTCGGCGTGCCGTACGCGCCCGTGCTCGGTGTCTGGGTGGGCCTCGTCTCGCAGTTCATCCCCACCATCGGGACGTATCTCGCGGGCGCGCTGCCGATGCTGATCGCGTTCACCGTCGACCCCTGGTACGCGGTGTGGGTGCTGGCCTTCGTCGTGGCCTACCAGCAGGTCGAGAACTACATGCTCCAGCCCAAGCTGACCGCCAGGACCGTCGACATCCACCCGGCGGTCGCCTTCGGCTCGGTCATCGCGGGCATCGCACTGCTCGGCGCCGTCGGCGCGCTGATCGCCATTCCGGCAGTGGCCACCCTCCAGGCCTTCCTGGGCGCCTATGTGAAGCGGTACGCCGTCACGGACGACCCCCGGGTGCAGGGGCACCAAGGCAGGGGGCCGGGCCGTCCCGGGATGCTCGCGCGAATACGCCGGCCGCAGGCCGGAGAGCCCGAGGCGGAGGAAACGGCGTGACCTCCGGGCCGGTTCAGTACGTCAGCACCGCCCACACGCCCGCACCGGCGACGGCAGCGGCGTAACAGCCGACCGCCGTGGCCACGACCCGCCGGCGCGTGCGTTCGCTCCAGGACGAGCGGGACAGCAGCCAGGCCAGCAGCGGCAGGACCACGACGGCGTGCAGGCTGACGCCGTGCAGGGGCTTGAGCGGGGCTGTGGAGTGGTAGGCGGCCTCCTGGTGGCCGGTCCGGGTCAGCACGACCCCGCGCGCGATCATCGCCGCGCCCGAGGCCAGCCCCACCAGCAGCACGGCGAACCCGGAGCGGACCGCGAGCGGCATCCCCGCGGGGCCCGTCGGCCGGTGCCGGAACGACGCGACGGCGAAGACCGTGAGGACGGCCACCAGGACGGCGCCTCCCACCGCGAGCATCATGGACACCGCGGTGTCGAAGGGCGTCTCCATGTTCAGATGCGAGGGAACCCGGCGCCACGCCTGCAGGGTGATCCCGCCGACCTCCACCACGCAGTCGGCGGCGAAGACGAGCAGCAGGACCGCCCGGGTCCGTGCTCCGACCCGCACGTACGACGTGACCCAGGTGATCGCGATCAGCGTCAGCCCGAAGGAGAGTCCGAACGTGAACGGCTTGCGCCAGGAGACCGGGCCGTACCAGGGGCCGCCGTCGACCGCGAACACCACCAGGTGTACGAGACCGGACAGGACCAGGAGCAGCCCCGTCACATGACAGAGGCGGTCGACGTGGCGCGGAATCTTCATGGGCCAAGGCTCGCCGGAGCGGCCCGCGCGGTCGTCGTCCGGCCGAAGACACCCGCCGTACGCCACCGGTGGTAGGGGCCTACGGCGTCCGGTCGAAGGGGATCACGGGATGACCGTGGCGGCGGGCGGGGTCCAGCGCCTGGTGCGAGGCACCGCGCCGGTGACGCCGTAGTCCTTCTTCAGGTGCTCGGGGATGGCGTAGTGCATCACGCGCCCCCGGGTGAGGGACGACAGCTCGAAGACCGTCGTGAGATGTCCGAGCCGGTCCAGGGCCCAGGCGCCGAGCGGGGAGTGGTCCTCGATGGTCTCCAGGACCCCGAGGAGGTGCGGGACGGCCTTGACCAGGGTGTCCCAGCGCGTGCGGGGCACCTGGAGCCAGTCGGCGCAGGTGTCGCCCACCAGATAGCGGACGAGGGCGGAGACGATCGGGTCGAAGAGGGTGCCGGGCACGACCTCCTCGTAGAGGTCGATGAGCTGCCGGGTCAGCTCCGTGCCCTCCTCGGAGGGGCCCATGTGACG
Source organism: Streptomyces camelliae (assembly GCF_027625935.1). Lineage (NCBI taxonomy): Bacteria > Bacillati > Actinomycetota > Actinomycetes > Kitasatosporales > Streptomycetaceae > Streptomyces > Streptomyces camelliae. The sequence goes on along the minus strand of NZ_CP115300.1, from coordinate 2,568,828 downwards.
GATCATGTACAGGTCGAGGAAGCTTCGCGCCTCCTCCAGGGTCTTCGGCGCGGCCTCCTGGTCCACGCCGAGCATGGCGCCGACCACCCGCCAGGCGTAGTAGTAGGCCTCCGCCCCCTCCGCGGTCATGTGGATGCCCAGCCGGTGCAGGCTGTCGAGGACCAGCATTGAGAAGAACATCTGCCCGCCGATCATGTCCTCCTGGCAGATCGGCGTGCCCAGCGCCGCGGTGTCCCAGCGGTCCTCGCGTGTCAGGTGGTGCCGGATGGACGCGTGCAGCAGCCGTACCTTCTGGGCGGCGGGGATGAAGCGGCTGCCCGCCTCGAAGGCGTCGGGCTGCATCAGGTGGACCGTGAACTGGCCGGTCTCCGCCATCCGCTTGGAGGGGTACTTGAGCGAGTGCGTGGCCGACAGCAGCTTCGCCACGTGCGGGACCACGTAGCAGGCCGGCATGGAGGCGAAGGACAGCGCCGTGGAGATGTGCACGTTGTTGTCGATGAAGAACAGCCGCGCCTTCTCCATCTCGCCCCAGTCCACCCAGGCCGGCGGCACACTCGTCGCCTGGAGGTACTCACGGGCCGCATCGGGCAGCCCGTCGGGCAGCGGAGCACCGGCCGTGGAGACGTACCGCATCAGCGTGTTGAAGGTGCCGACCTCCCCGCGCGCGAAGAGGGCGGCGACGGTGGCGTCGGCGAGTTCGTCGCCGGCCTCCCGCAGGGCGTCCATCGAAGCCTCGGTGAAGGTCATGGCAGGGGCTCCTTGATCAGGGAGTCAGGGCGGCGGGGAATCAGGTGGCCGGGGCCCGGGACGGCAGGCATCGGGTCGTGACGCGTGGGCACGCGCGCGCGTGGTGCGGGTCAGAACGGGCGGGCCGTCGCCGCGTGCGCCAGCCCGGCCAGGGCGTCGGCGGCGGTCACCGGCACGTCCAGCCCGTGCAGCGCGTCGAGCGCCTCCGCCACGCGCGCGGAGATCATGTTTTCGACCCGCTCCCGAGCCCCCAGCCGGTGCATCACCTCCCGCACGGCGTCCAGGCCTGCCCGGTCCGGCTCCCCCCGGCCCAGCAGTGTCCGCAGCCGCTCCCGCTCGTCCGTGCCTGCGATGCGCCAGGTCTCCGCCAGCAGCGCGGTGGGACGATGCCCGCGTACGTCGTCGCTGTCGGCCTTGCCGGTGCGCTCCGGGTCCCCGAACAGGCCGAGCAGGTCGTCGCGCAGCTGGAAGGCCTCGCCGAGCGGCAGCCCGTACGCGGAGTAGCCCGCGCGCAGCCGTTCACCGGCCCCGGCCAGGGTGCCGCCGATCAACAGGGGGTGCTCGACTGTGTACTTGGCGGTCTTGTACCGGATCACCTTCAGTGACGCCGTGGTGTCCGGGACGGCCCCCGTGTGCAGGATCTCCAGGCACTCACCCGCGATCAGCTCCCGGGCGAGCAGCGACCACAGCGGGCGGGCGCGGGCCAGATACGCGGCGGGCAGACCGCACGTGGCGAACAATTGCCCGGCCAGCGACATCAGCAGATCCCCGACCAGCATCGCCAGCGACCGCGCCGCGGCGCCGGGACGTGGATGACCGGCCACGGCACCGCGCAGCGCCAGATGGGCGGTGGGCCGGCCGTGCCGCAGCGGGCTGTCGTCGATCAGGTCGTCGTGGACGACCGCGGCGGCATGCACCAGCTCCATGGAGGCCGCGGCCCGCAGCAACGCGTCGCTGTCCGGCTGGCCGGCCGCGCGCCAGCCCCAATAGCAGAACGCCGCCCGCAGCCGTTTGCCGTTCGCGACCGCCGCCTCCAACTGGTCGGCCACGGAGCCCAGGGCCGGATCGACCTCGGCCAGCAGATCGGCCTCCTGGGCGACGAAGCCGCGCAGCACCTGGTCGACGCGGGCCCGGAACACGGCCGCGTCCCAGCGCTCAGCCGCCATCGGCACCCCGGCGTACGCGCGCGTGCCGGGCGAGGATCTCCAGATGGGCCGGCGGCACGGTGGCGTACCGGTCCAGGGCCAGCCGGCCGCGGGCCACCAGATCCTGTTCGGCGGCCGACGCGAGTTCCACGGCGTCCGAGCGGCGCAGCAGCCCTCGTACGGTCGTCAGGGCCGAGCCCAGCGTGCTCACCGCCAGGTCCGCCACCCCCGCCACCAGCAGCACGGCCTGCTCGTCCCGGCCGCCGCGGCGGCCCGCTCCCTGTGTCATGCTCCGAGCATGGCGGCCCGCAGTACGAGGAACGGGCGTAATCGTCGCCGGGCCCACCATCGGGTGACTGCTTCGCCAGGCCGTGCGGTTCGTGATCTCTGCCGGATCCCTCGGCCGCCTGGACCGGGACGTAGGTGATCGTTTTCCGGGCATGAAGAAGATCATCAGCATCGCCGCCGTCGCGCTCGCCGCCATCGGCCTGGCCACGCCCGCCTTCGCCGATGACGGCAACGACGGTGACTTCGGCTCCGGCGTCAACGCCGCGAACAACTGGAACTTCACCGCCGCCGACGCGTGTCTTCAGGAGCTCGCCGTCGTCCCCGCACTCGGTGACTGGACGGGGAACCACAGGAACAACTGCTCCAACGGCAACGTCATCGACCACTCCGGTCACTGACGAGGCGTCGCAGTGCCGCCCGGGCGGGTGGGCCCCAGGTGGGTTTGCCGCCCGGGCGGCCGTGGATGCCGGCCTCTCCGATGAGGATGCCGCTGAGGGCCTGCAGTACCGCCCAGCCGCGGGCACGGCGCAGGGTCGCGGGGTCCGGGGCGGGCCGGTAGGCGGCGTGGAAGCGGTCGGCCGCGCCGTCCGGCAGCAGTACCCAGGCGGCGGCGAGGTCGCACGCCGGATCGCCCGCGCAGAGGTCACCGAAGTCGATCACGCCGCAGATGGAGCCGTCCGCGGTGAGGACATTGGCCGGATGCAGGTCCCCGTGCAGCCACAGGGCCGGGCCCGTCCAGCCGGGCGCCTCGACGGCGTCCTCCCAGACCGCGCGGACGCCGTCGGGGTCGGGGACCAGCCCCTGCTCGCCGGCCGAGGCGAGGCGCTCGGCGAAGTGCTCCGCCCAGTCGGCCAGCGGCCCGCCACGGCCCCGGCCGGCGGGCACCGCCTCAGGGGCGGGCCGGTGAAGGGCCGTCAGGAAGGCGGCCAGGGCGTCGGCGGCCTTGGCGGCGCTCGTGGCGGGGGCACGGTCGGCGGGCGTGCCCGGCACCCAGGTGGTGACGATCCAGGGGCGCCGAAAGCGGGCGGAGGGCTCGCCGAGGCGCTGCGGGACAGGGACCGGCAGGGGAAGGTGCGGCGCGAGGGCGGGGAGCCAGGCGTACTCCTTGAGCAACAGCTCGTCCGCGGACCGGGTCGCCCACGGCAGCCGGACGGCGAGCTCGTCACCGAGCCGCCACAGCTGGTTGTCCCAGCCCCGTGCCCCGAGCCGTAACGGGAGCTCGGCCAGGTCGGGGTGCTGGTCGCGGAGCAGCTCGCGGATGAACTCCGCGGTGATCTCGATCTCGGTACGGGTCATGCGGAGTGACGATAGGCGAGCGGTGGGCGCTGCGGCCGGTGTTCCGGGCCGCTGGAGCCGCCGAACCTTCGCTTCCGGTGTCGCGTGGCTCGCTTGACACGAAAATCGAACATCCATTCTTATGGAGGCTCAGGCGAGGCTCTAGGTGGTGGATTTCATCCCGTTTTGATGGGAGATGTCCCCCGGTTATCCACAGGCCAGGCCTGCGTCGGGGCGCATTGTCAGTGGCAGGGGTTAGCGTCTTTGACGTGAAGCGATCGACTCAAGCAAACCGGGTGGAACCCATGGCAGGAACCGACCGCGAGAAGGCGCTCGACGCCGCGCTCGCGCAGATTGAACGGCAATTCGGCAAGGGCGCGGTCATGCGCATGGGAGAGCGGGCGAAGGAGCCCATCGAGGTCATCCCGACCGGCTCGACCGCGCTCGACGTCGCCCTCGGCGTCGGTGGCCTGCCGCGCGGCCGTGTCGTGGAGATCTACGGACCGGAGTCCTCCGGTAAGACGACCCTGACCCTGCACGCCGTGGCCAACGCCCAGAAGGCCGGCGGCCAGGTCGCGTTCGTGGACGCGGAGCACGCTCTCGACCCCGAGTACGCGAAGAAGCTCGGCGTCGACATCGACAACCTGATCCTCTCCCAGCCCGACAACGGCGAGCAGGCCCTGGAGATCGTGGACATGCTGGTCCGCTCCGGTGCCCTCGACCTCATCGTCATCGACTCCGTCGCCGCGCTCGTCCCGCGCGCGGAGATCGAGGGCGAGATGGGCGACAGCCACGTCGGTCTGCAGGCCCGTCTGATGAGCCAGGCCCTGCGGAAGATCACCAGCGCGCTCAACCAGTCCAAGACCACCGCGATCTTCATCAACCAGCTCCGCGAGAAGATCGGCGTGATGTTCGGCTCCCCGGAGACCACGACCGGTGGCCGGGCGCTGAAGTTCTACGCCTCGGTGCGTATCGACATCCGCCGCATCGAGACCCTGAAGGACGGCACCGAGGCGGTCGGCAACCGCACCCGTTGCAAGGTCGTCAAGAACAAGGTCGCGCCGCCCTTCAAGCAGGCCGAGTTCGACATCCTCTACGGCCAGGGCATCAGCCGCGAGGGCGGTCTGATCGACATGGGCGTGGAGCACGGCTTCGTCCGCAAGGCGGGTGCCTGGTACACGTACGAGGGTGACCAGCTCGGCCAGGGCAAGGAGAACGCGCGCAACTTCCTCAAGGACAACCCCGACCTGGCCAACGAGATCGAGAAGAAGATCAAGGAGAAGCTGGGCGTCGGTGTCCGGCCGGAGGAGCCTGCCGCCGAGCCGGGTGCGGACGCGGCGGTCGCCACCGCGGCCGAGGACGACACCAAGACGGTGTCCGCCCCGGCAGCCGCCAAGGCCACCAAGCCCAAGGCCGCCGCAGCCAAGAGCTGACCGACCCGTGACACGACGAACCGACTGGGCCGAGTACGAGTACGCCACCCCCGGTGCCCGACGGGGGAGGGGCACCGGGGGCTATCCGGACTCCGCCCTGGACGGTGCCGCCGGACACCTGGGCGAGGACCGCGAGGGGTACGGCGGGTACGGCGGACCTGGTGAGCACCGTGGGAGCGATGGCGGTGGCCATGAGGGCGACGACGGCTCCCGCCGGGGTGGCCGGAGTCGTCGGCGGCGCGGTTTCGGGGACGCGCCCGGGGAGGACGAAGGCGCCCCTTCCTCGTCGAGGGCCGAGCGGGGGGAGTCTTCAGGGGACCCGGCTGAGCGGGCACGGGCGATCTGCCTGCGCCTGCTCACCGGGACCCCACGCACCCGCAAGCAACTTGCCGACGCCCTGCGCAAGCGGGAGATTCCCGAGGACGTGGCCGAGGAGGTGCTGTCGCGGTTCGAGGAGGTCGGGCTGATCGACGACGGCGCGTTCGCCGACGCCTGGGTGGAGTCCCGGCATCATGGCCGGGGGCTCGCCCGCCGCGCGCTCGCCCGGGAGTTGCGTACCAAGGGGGTCGACTCGGGGCTGATCGACGAGGCCGTCGGCCGGCTCGACTCCGAGCAGGAGGAGGCGACCGCCCGTGAACTGGTTGCCCGCAAACTGCGCGCCACCCGCGGCCTCGACCGCGACAAGCGCCTCCGCCGCCTCGCCGGCATGCTCGCCCGCAAGGGCTACCCCGAGGGCATGGCCCTCCGAGTCGTCCGCCAGGCCCTGGAAGAGGAGGGCGAGGACATCGAGTCCTTGGGAGAGGGGGACATCTGAGGCTTCTCTGGGGGAGGGGGCTCGTTGCCGGGCGGTGGGGTCTCGGTGCTTCGATGCTTGAGGTTGCCTGAGGGGCCGGGCCTTCGGATGTCTCGTGACGGGGGCGGTTCTTGGCCGCTCGGCGGTGCGGACGACGCTTCGATGACTCATGGCGGGTCTGGCCTGCGGCAGTCTCGCGGCGGGCCCGATCTCCGGTGGCGGGGTCGGCTCGGTTCCGTCTTGTCGGGCGGGCCTGGCCGTTGAGCGGGGCCTGACCCTCGGGTGGCTCGCGGTGAGGCCGGTCCGGATGCCCTCGGCAGGGCGACGGCCGGATGCCTGGCGGTGGGGTCGGCTCCTGGTCGTCTCGTAGGTGGGGGGCGGCCCTCGGAACGCGTGCGGTGAGGTCAGCCCTCGGAACGCTCGTGGTGCGGTTGGCCCTCGGGTGGCGTGCGGTGCGGTCGACTCTCGGGTGGCTTGCGGTGGGGTTAGCCCCCGTTGAAGATGCCGGGTCGCCGCAGTGCTCGGGTGGCGGTGTGTGGGCGAGTCTGGATGTGCGCCGGGCCATGGCACACCAGCCGGGGCCGGTCGCCTACGACACCGCCGACGCGCACAACAGAAGAGAGCCCACCCCGATGATGCTGCGTTACGCCCTCCAGTCAGTCCGCGCCCGGAAGGCGGGCTTTCTCGGTGCCTTCCTCGCGCTGATGTGCGCGGCCGCCCTGATCACCGCCTGCGGCACCCTCCTCGACACCGGCCTGCGCGGCACCATCCGCACCGAACGCTATGCCGGCGCCCCGGTCGTGGTCTCCGGAGACCAGTACGTCCACCAGACCACCGTCAAGCACAAGAAGGGCAAGACCAAGGTCAAGCACAAGGCGAAGCCCATCGCCGAGCGCGCCTGGCTCTCTGAGGGCCTGCACACCCGACTCGCACATGTCCCCGGAGTGGCCCGTGTCGTGCCCGAACTGACCTTCCTCGCCCAGCCGTTGACCCCCTCCGGCACCGGCGGCCGTAGCGCCTACGGGCACGCCTGGGACTCCGCCGCGCTGACGCCGTACCGGCTGACCACGGGCAGCGCGCCACGCTCCGACGGCGATCTGGTCATCGACAGCTACCTCGCCGCCCGGGCTGGTCTGCACCCCGGTGACAGGCTCACCGTGCAGTCCACGCAGGCCCCGCGCAGCTACCGGGTCACCGGTATCGCCGCCTCCGACACCGCCGTACGCCACCAGACGTCCCTGTTCTTCTCCGCCGCCGAGGCCCGGCGGCTGGCCGGGCACCCGGGGCAGGTCAGCGCGTTCGGTGTGCTGCCGGACCAGGGCACGGACCCCGGGCGGGTGCGGCAGGCCGTGGCGGCCGCGCTGCACGGCACCACCGCCCAGGTCGCCGACGGAGACGCCCGGGGACCCGTCGAGTTCCTGGACGCGGCGACCGCCCGCACCCGGTTGGTCAGCATGGGCGGCGCCATGGGTGGCACCTCGCTGCTGGTGGCCGTCCTCGTGGTCGTCGGCACCTTCGGGCTCACCGTGCAGCAGCGCCACCGTGAACTCGCCCTGCTCCGCGCCATCGCCGCCACCTCCGGGCAGATCCGCGCGCTGCTCGGCCGGGAGGCGCTGGTCGTCGGCGCGGCGGCGGGTACCGTGGGCGCGCTGCTCGGGCTGCCGCTCGGGGGCGTGCTGTACTCCAGGTTCGTCGCCCTGGGCGCCGTACCCGACACCCTCGAACGCACCGTCAGCGTCTTCCCACCGCTCGCCGCTCTCGCCGCCACCCTGCTCGGTGCCTGGGCCGCCGCCCGGATCGCCTCCCGCAGGATCGCCCGGATCCGGCCCACGGAGGCCCTGGCCGAGGCCAGGACCGAGCCCAGCCGACCCGCGTGGGGCCGGATCGCCGCCGGGCTGCTGCTCCTGGCCGGCGGAACCGTCCTTGTCGTCGTCCTCACCTCCCTGCGCACCGAGCCGGCCTCGACTCCCGTCACTTTCCTCGCCGTCGTCGTCCTGTCCACCTCCGTCGCTCTGCTCGGCCCGCTCCTGGTCAGGGCGGCTGCCCTGCTGCTCGCCGGCCCGCTCCGGCTCACCGGTCACGGCGGCCGTCTCGCCACCGCCAACCTGCGCGGCAACGCCGCCCGCATGGCCTCCGTCGTCACCCCCCTCACCCTGCTCATCGGCATGACCTGCACCGTCCTGTTCGTCCAGTCGACCCTCGGTGACGCCGCCCGCGCCCAGGTCCGGGACGGCGTCCGGGCCGACTGGGTCGTCACCGCGCAGGGGCCCGGTGTGCCCCACGAGGCCGCCCAGCGGCTGCGCGCCGGGCACGACACCGTCACCGAGGTCGTCCGCAGCACCGTCCGCATCGGCCTCGACAAGTACCCGGCGCAGGGCGTCACCCCGGCCGGCCTGACCCGCACCTGGGACCCGGACGTCACCGCCGGCTCCCTCGACCGGCTCACCCCCGGCACGGTCGCCGTCAGTGAACTGGCCGCCGATCAGCACCACTTGAAGCCCGGCAGCACCCTGAAACTCACCCTCGGCGACGGCACGCCCGCCACGCTCACCGTCGCCGCCGTCTATGCCCGGGGTCTGGGCTTCGGCGACCTCACCTTCGCCCACGACCTCCTCGCCCGGCACGTCGACAACCCGCTCGCCTCCTCCGTCCTCGTCAGCACGCCCCGTACACAGACACAACTCGCGACTACGCTCCGTGAGTTCCCGGGACTCGACATTCTTTCTCCGGCCGCCGCGGACTCTCTCCAGGCCGACCAGCAGCAGACGAACGCCGAGGTCAACTACCTCGCCATGGGGCTCGTGCTGGCCTTCACCGCCATCGCCGTCGTCAACACGCTCGCCATGTCGGTGGCGGAACGTGTCCGGGAGTTCGCCCTGCTGCGCCTCGCCGGGGCCACCCGCCGCCACGTGCTGCGCATGCTGCGCACCGAAGTGCTGAGCGTGCTGCTTCTCGCCACCTCGCTCGGCAGCGGGATCGCCCTCGCGGTGCTGACCGCGTTCAGCGTCGGGATGACCGGCCGGGCCGCGCCGACGGTCACACCGCTGTTCTACGCCACCGTCGTCGGGGTGGCCGGCCTCCTCGCGCTCGTGGGCAGTGCTGTGCCGGGGCGGGTGGCGCTGCGGGTGCGGGCGGTGACGGTGGCCACCGCGAAGGAGTAGCACGGAGGGGACCGGGTGCTGAACCTCCGCTCCCCGGAGCGGAGGTTCAGCACCCGTTTTCCTCACGCGTCAGAGCGGCGCTTTCAGCGCGCCGCCGGTTCCACCGGCAGCCCCGCCGCCCGCCAGGCCTGGAAGCCGCCCACCAGGTCCGTCGCCCGGTGGAGGCCCAGTTGGTGGAGGGAGGCGGCGGCGAGGCTGGAGGCGTAGCCCTCGTTGCAGATCACCACGATGCGCAGGTCGTGGCCGGTGGCCTCGGGGGCGCGGTGGCTGCCCTGCGGATCGAGGCGCCACTCCAGTTCGTTGCGCTCGATGACGAGTGCGCCGGGGATCACGCCGTCGCGCTCGCGCAGGGCCGCGTACCGGATGTCCACCAGGAGCGCCGTACCGGTGTGCGCCGCCTCGTGCGCCTCCTGTACTTCGATGCGCCGGTAGCCCGCGCGCACCCGCTCCAGCAACGCGTCGATGCCGACCGGCGTCCGACCGTTGGTCCCGCTCACTGCCAGTCCTCCGGCCGCTCCACCTGCTCCAGACGCAGCACCTGGCCCGTGCGGCTGTAGCGGCGGATGCGGGGCAGGGGCGGGTAGTAGGCGTGGACGGAGACGGCGTGCTCGGTGCGGGACTCGTTGAGGACCTCGTGGACGTGGTGGCGGCCGAAGGCACGGCCCTGGCCTGCGGGCAGGCGGCGGGCGCGGTCGACACCCTCGGTGAGTTCCAGGGTCCGCCAGCCGTCGGTCGGCAGGCGGGCGGCGAGCGAGTTCTCCTTGAGTTCGCCGGAGGCCGTGAGAAACGCGCCGACCGACTCGGCGTGGTCGTGCCAGCCGGTGCCGGTGCCGGGCGGCCAGCCGATCAGCCAGGCCTCGCTGCCGCCCGGCCCCTCCAGCCGCACCCAGGTACGGCCCTCCGGGTCGAGCGGGAGCGAGGCGATCAGCTCGGCGTCGGCTGCCGTACGCCGGACGAAGTCGAGGAGGTCCGCCTGCGTGGGCGGCGCGGAGCCGACGGCAGAGGACGCGGGGGCAGGGGAGACAGACACGTACACCGTCCTGGAAGTTCGCGGAAACGAGCGCGCGACGGCGCCCGGAAAGGGCAGAGGGTGCGAATTCAGCAGGACGGACGACACACGCAGCCTGCGTAGCGGACGAGGTCCATGTGGACCCTCCGCCACAGGCGCACGCAGGTGTCGGTCATGGTCCGGAGTACAGCATGCGCGTGCACTCCGGTCAACTCACCGTCACCATCCGGACAGAGCGTGACCAGAGTGCGGGTCAGCGCGCGCTGGAGGCGGCCTGCGCCTCCTCCTTCACCGCGCCGCCCACCGCCACCTCGGCCGCCGCGTACAGGTCGGCCGGGCGGACTCCGCTCAGCGCCGTGACCAGGTGGCCGTCGGGGCGCACGAGCAGCACGCTGTGCGCCGGCGCACCTGGGTACTCCTCGGCGACCAGCAGCTCGGCCCGGTGCGGCAGTGCGGTCACCGCGGCCGCCAGACGGGGCATCACACCCGCGGACACCCAGTGCTTGCGGTCCCACACGCCGGTGCCCGGCGCGATCAGGACGACGAGCAGGGCGCCCCGGCCGAGCCGGTCGCGCAGCCGGACGAACGAACCGTCCTCCGCGGTGACCCGGACGTCGGTGACCGGCGCGCCGGGCGCGGTGTCGACCGGGATCTCGCCCTCCAGATGGCGGGGCGCGAGCGGCGAGCCGGCGTACGCCCCCGGCGCGCCGAGCGGCCCACGCCCCAGGTGGCCGTCGGTGAGCAGCGCGTCATGGCCACGGGCTGCACCCGGGACGATATGACGCAGCCCGCCTCCGCCGCGCAAGACCGGCAGCACCTGGTCGGCGGCGCGCAGCCGGGCGGCGACCACCGCGCGCCGCTCGGTCTGATAGCTGTCCAGCAGCGCCTCGTGGTGCCCGTGGTGCCAGGCCGGGGCCAGCTTCCAGGCGAGGTTGTCGGCGTCCCGCAGACCCTCGTCGAGCCCCTGGGTGCCGAGCGCGCCGAGCAGATGGGCCGCGTCCCCGGCGAGGAAGACCCGGCCCGCGCGCCACCGTCGCGCCAGCCGGTGGTGCACCGTGTGGACACCGGTGTCCAGCAGGTCGTACGGCGGTGTGGTGCCGTCGGTCCAGCCCGCGAGGGTCTCGCGGATCCGGGTCACCAGGATCTCGGGCGTGACCAGGTCCTTGCCGGGCGGCAGCAGCCAGTCCAGGCGCCACACGCCGTCCGGGAGGGGGCGGGCGGTGACCTCCCCGGCCGAGGGCCCGGACTGCCGCCACGGCGGCATCCGATGGAGCAACGCCCGGCCCTCCCACGGAAGTTCCGCGCGCAGCGCGGCGACCGCGTGCCGCTCCACCGCCGTACGGCCCGGGAAGCGGATGTCCAGGAGTTTGCGCACGGTGGAGCGGGGGCCGTCGCAGCCGACCAGGTAACTGCCGCGCCACCAGGTGCCCTTGGGGCCACGGGTGTGCGCGGTGATGCCGGAACGGTCCTGCTCGATCGCGTCCAGACGGCTGTCCACGGCCATTCTCACCAACGGCTCGTCGGCGACGGCCGCGCGCAGGGCGGCGGTGAGGACGTGCTGGGCGATGTGCAGCGGGGCGGCGGGGTCCGCATCGGTGAAGTCGACCTCGCTCATCACCTGCTTGCGCCTGAGGGACCGCCATCCGGCCCAGCGCACACCGTGGTCACCGAGCGCCACCCCGGTCAGCCGCTCCAGCAGGGCGGCCGTGTCCTCGCGCAGCACGACGGTGCGCGCCGGGCGGGGTTCGTCCTTGCCGGGGCCCTCGTCCAGCACGACGGACGGCACCTCCTGGCGGGCCAGCGCCAGGGCGAGCGTGAGCCCGACGGGCCCCGCTCCGACGACGATCACCGGGTCCACGGCGTGGCGCCCCCTGCCCGCAGCGGTGCCTTGACGGATGACGGTGAACAAGAAGGTGAAGCGGGGTGCACGATCACAGAACGTATGCAACCCATTGGCAGAGTTTGCGTCAAGCGACCGGAGGCAGTGGCGATCATGCCACTGCCTCCGGGTGATGCATTCGGGCTTGAACGAGTGTCAGCGCTCGGCGCCGGTCGCCGCCGTACCCGCGACGTCCGCCACGTCCTGCGCCCCCAGTACCGCCCCGGTCGACTTCTTGCCCCGCCGCAGCCGGCCCTCCAGCCAGCTCGCGAACGAGGTGAGCGAGAAGTTGATGATCACGAAGATCACGGCCACCACCGTGAAGGACGCGATGACGTTGGCACCGTAGTAGCCGCTCATCGTGTTGGCCGACGAGAGAAGTTCGGGGAAGGTGAGGACCGCACCGCCGAGCGCGGTGTCCTTCACGATCACGACGAGCTGGCTGACGATCGCCGGGAGCATCGTGGTGACCGCCTGCGGCAGCAGGATGAGCCGCATCAGCTGCCCCTTGCGCAGGCCGATCGCCAGGGCCGCCTCGGACTGGCCCCTCGGCAGAGCGAGGATGCCCGCGCGGACGATCTCCGCGAGCACCGACGCGTTGTACAGCACCAGACCGGTGACAACCGCGTACAGCGGACGGTCGTCGGAACTGACGTTGGTGTACTGGCTGTACAGCGCGATCCCGAAGATCATCAGGACCAGCACCGGGATCGCGCGGAAGAACTCGACCACGACCGTCGCCGGTATCCGCACCCACACGTGGTCCGAGAGCCTGGCGATGCCGAGAACGGCACCCAGTGGCAGCGCGATGACCATGGCCAGCGCGGCGGCCTTCAACGTGTTCTGCAGCCCGGGCCAGATGTACGTCGAGTAGGCCTCGGTGCCGCTGAAGAACGGCTTCCACAGTGCCCAGTCCAGCTGGCCCTTGTCGTCGAGGGAGGTGTACACCCACCACCCGAGGGCCGCCAGGGCGATCAGGAAGACCGCCGTGTAGAGGATGTTGCGCCGCTTGGCGCGCGGCCCCTGGGCGTCGTACAGGACCGAACTCATCGCTTCACCGCCACCTTCTTGCCCACCCAGCCGAGGATCAGACCGGTCGGCAGCGTCAGGCAGCAGAACCCGAAGGCGATGACCGCGGAGATCGCCAGCAGCTGTGCCTCGTTCTCCACCATCTGCTTCATCAGGAGCGCCGCTTCCGCCACGCCGATCGCGGCCGCCACCGTCGTGTTCTTCGTCAACGCGATCAGCACGTTGGCCAGCGGGCCGACGGCCGCGCGGAAGGCCTGCGGAAGGACGACCAGGCCCAGCACCTGGGTGAAGCTCAGGCCGATGGCCCGGGCCGCCTCCGCCTGGCCGACCGGCACCGTGTTGATGCCGGCGCGGATCGCCTCGCACACGAAGGCCGACGTGTAGACGATCAGACCCAGCACGGCCAGCCGGAAGTTGGTCGTGTCGACCTTGTCCGAGCCCATGGTGACGCCCAGCGTGTTGCTCAGGCCGAGCGAGGCGAAGAGGATGATCACCGTGAGCGGGATGTTCCGCACGATGTTCACGTAGGCGGTGCCGAAACCGCGCATCAGCGGCACCGGGCCCACCCGCATGGCGGCCAGCAGAGTGCCCCAGACCAGGGAGCCCACGGCCGACAGCAGCGTGAGCTGCACTGTCGTCCAGAAGGCGCCCAGCACGTCGTACTTGTCAAGAAAGTCGAACACGATCTCCCGCGCTTCCGCGTGTAGGGATGCCCCCGGTGCGCCGCCGTCGCGAGCGGCGCACCGGCCGGGCCCTGCCTCAGCTCTTGATGTCGCCGATCTTCGGGGCGGGCTCGTTCTTGTAGTCGGCCGGGCCGAAGTACTTCTTCACGGCCGCCTCCCACGAACCGTCGGAGACCATCTCCTCAAGAGCCTTGTTGATCTTGTCCTTGAGGGGGCTGCCCTTCTTGACGCCGATGCCGTAGTTCTCGTTCGTCATCTTGAAGCCACCGAGCTTGAACTTGCCCTTGAACTGGGCCTGGGAGGCGTATCCGGCGAGGATCGAGTCGTCCGTGGTCAGGGCGTCGATCGCCTTGCTCTGCAGACCGGTCAGGCACGCGGAGTAGGTCGGGTACTGCTGGAGCTGCGCCTTGGGGGCCAGCTTGTCGTGCACGTTCTGCGCCGAGGTCGAACCGGTCACCGAGCAGAGCTTCTTGTTGTTGAGGTCGGCCGGCGACTTGATGGAGTCGTCGTCCGCGCGCACCAGCACGTCCTGGTGGGCCAGCAGGTACGGGCCGGCGAAGTCGACCTTCGCCTGACGCTTCGGGGTGATCGAGTAGGTGGCGGCGATGAAGTCGACGTCGCCGCGCTGCAGCATGGTCTCGCGGTCGGCGCTCTTCGACTCCTTCCACTCGATCTGGTCGGCGCTGTAACCGAGCTTCTTGGCGACATAGGTGGCCACGTCGACGTCGAAGCCCGCGTAGCCCTGCGGGGTCTTCTGGCCGAGGCCCGGCTGGTCGAACTTGATGCCGATGGCGATGGTCTTGCCGCCGCCGGAGGAACCGCTGTCGTTCTTCTTGCCGCCGCCGCACGCGGTGGCGCCCACCGTGAGGGCGAGAACGGCGGCCGAGGCGGCGGTGACCTTGCGGAGCTTCATGCTGAACATCCTTCGAAAATGGTGAGGGACGAGGTCCGTTGGAAAAGGCGACCCACGGCGCGGGGAGCCGGACGACGCTGCCGTCAGTGGTGCAGGATCTTGGACAGGAAGTCCTTGGCCCGGTCGCTGCGCGGGTTGCTGAAGAACTGCTCGGGCGCGGCCTCTTCGACGATCCGGCCGTCGGCCATGAAGACCACCCGGTTCGCGGCCGAGCGTGCGAACCCCATCTCGTGGGTGACGACGATCATCGTCATGCCCTCACGGGCCAGCTGCTGCATGACCTCAAGGACCTCGTTGATCATCTCGGGGTCGAGGGCCGAGGTCGGCTCGTCGAAGAGCATGACCTTCGGGTCCATCGCCAGCGCCCGCGCGATCGCCACGCGCTGCTGCTGGCCGCCGGACAGCTGGGCGGGGTACTTGTCGGCCTGGGTGCCCACCCCGACCCGGTCGAGCAGCGCCCGGGCCTTCTCCTCGGCCTGCTTCTTCTCCACCTTGCGGACCTTGAGCTGGCCCAGCATCACGTTTTCGAGCACGGTCTTGTGCGCGAAGAGGTTGAAGGACTGGAACACCATCCCGACGTCGGCCCGCAGCCGGGCCAGCTCCTTGCCCTCCTGGGGCAGCGGCTTGCCGTCGATGGTGATGGTGCCCGAGTCGATCGTCTCCAGGCGGTTGATCGTGCGGCACAGGGTCGACTTTCCGGACCCGGAGGGCCCGATGACCACGACGACCTCGCCGCGGGCGATCGTCAGGTCGATGTCCTGGAGCACATGCAACGCGCCGAAGTGCTTGTTGACGCTCTTCAGGACGACCAGTTCGTCGGACGTGACCGTGTCTTCCTTGGTCAGCGCTGCTTCGGTCATCGCTCTCGGGCTCCGTCCTGCTCGGTTTCGGAGGACAGTAATGAGAGGCTGTGACCTGCGTCATCACATCTGAGGGAGATCTGAGCATCACGATCCGGTAGCAGGCGGACACGTGTCGTAGCACTTGTCACGCCAGTGCGTATCGGCCGGATAACGGAAGCGGCGGGCAACCGGAACCCTCTTGACGCCGTCCTTCTCCATCGGCGTCACTGCCATGGTGCACACGCGCGCGTGCGCTACAAGACGCACGGAAACCGAGACCGTACGACCGCTGAACCGGAGGGGGCCGGGTTGAGACTGCTGCTCGTCGAGGACGACAACCACGTCGCCGCGGCCCTGTCCGCCGTACTCGCCCGGCACGGATTCGACGTCACGCACGCGCGTAGCGGCGAGGAGGCCCTCCAGGCGCTCGTTCCCGAGCACGACGGTTTCGGCGTCGTCCTGCTCGACCTGGGCCTGCCCGACCAGGACGGTTACGAGGTCTGCGGCAAGATCCGCAAACGCACCAGCACCCCGGTGATCATGGTCACCGCGCGCTCCGACGTGCGCTCCCGCATCCACGGGCTCAACCTGGGCGCCGACGACTACGTCGTGAAGCCGTACGACACCGGGGAACTGCTCGCCCGGATCCACGCCGTCAGCCGGCGCACCGCCCACGAGGACGCGGGCTCCGGCGGCGACACCTCGCTGCTGCTCGGCCCGGTCCGCATCGAGCTGCCCACCCGCCAGGTCACCGTGGACGGTACGACCGTCCAGCTGACCCGCAAGGAGTTCGACCTGCTCGCCCTGCTCGCGCAGCGCCCGGGCGTCGTCTTCCGGCGGGAGCAGATCATCAGCGAGGTCTGGCGCACCAGTTGGGAGGGCACCGGCCGCACCCTGGAGGTGCACGTCGCCTCGCTGCGCGCCAAGCTGCGCATGCCCGCGCTGATCGAGACCGTACGCGGCGTCGGCTACCGGCTCGTCGCACCGGCCGCCTAGCGGGGCCGGGTGCGCACACGTCTGCTGCCGCTGCTCTTCGTCCTGATGGCGGCCGTCCTCCTCGCCCTCGGCGTCCCGCTCGCCGTCAGCGTGGCCGCCGCCCAGCAGCAGAAGGTCGTCGTCGACCGGATCGACGACACGGCACGCTTCGCCGCACTCGCCCAGTTCGTCACCGACAGCCCCAGCGGTTCCCGCCGTACGGGCATCGACGAGCGGCTGGAGGCCCTGCGCAGCGAACTCGACAGCTACTACGGCGTCTACGGCATCCGCGCGGGCGTCTTCTACCGCAACGGCTCGGGGATGGCCAACGCCCCCGACGACTGGTTCGTACCGCAGGCGGGGGAAGTCCGGGAGGCGTTCGACGAGGCGCTGCTCAGCCGGCGCAGCCATGACCCGCGGCAGGTGTGGCCCTGGCAGCGCAGCCGGCTGATCGTCGCCTCGCCGGTGATCCGGGACGGGGACGTCGTCGCGGTCGTGGTCACCGACTCGCCCACCGGGCAGATGCGCTCCCGGACCCTGCACAGCTGGCTGCTCATCGGGGCCGGTGAGAGCGCGGCCATGCTGCTGGCCGTGGGGGCCGCGCTGCGGCTGACCGGCTGGGTGCTCAGGCCGGTGCGGGTGCTGGACGCCACCACGCACGACATCGCCACCGGGCGGCTGAAGTCCCGGGTCGCGGCGGCCGGCGGGCCGCCGGAACTCAGACGGCTGGCCCGGTCGTTCAACGAGATGGCGGACAACGTCGAGAACGTGCTGGAGCAGCAGCGCGCCTTCGTCGCCGACGCCTCGCACCAGCTGCGCAACCCGCTCTCGGCGCTGCTGCTGCGCATCGAGCTGCTCGCCCTCGAACTCCCCGAGGGCAACGAGGAGATCGCCTCCGTCCGCACCGAGGGCAAGCGCCTCGCCCAGGTCCTGGACGACCTGCTCGACCTGGCGCTGGCCGAGCACGCCGAGGCGGACCTGAGCGTGACCGACGTCGGGGCGCTGGCCGAGGAGCGGGTGGCGGCCTGGGCCCCGGCCGCCGATGCCAAGGGCGTCAGGCTGACGGGTGACTGCCCGCCCACGACGGCCTGGGCCGACCCGATCACCCTGTCCAGCGCCCTGGACGCGGTGATCGACAACGCCGTGAAGTTCACCCCCGAGGGCGGCACGGTGGCGGTCACCGTGGCCGCCGACGGTGACACCTCCACGGTCGTGGTGACCGACACCGGCCCCGGCCTGACCGACGAGGAACTCGCCCGTGTGGGCGACCGCTTCTGGCGCAGCGGCCGCCACCAGAACATCAAGGGCTCGGGCCTCGGCCTGTCCATCACGCGCGCGTTGCTCGCGGCAGGCGGCGGGTCGATCGATTACGGCCACCATGAGCCGGGCGGGCTGCGGGTGACGGTGACGGTGCCGCGGTACGGGGAGAGGTGAGAGGCGGCGGGGAAGCGGGGTCCAGGCGCCGAGGGTGGCTCGGCCGGGTGGGGAGCGTTCCCGCATAGGCCGTGGCAGCGGGGACCGGCGGCTGATGGCCGCCCTGACCGGGCGGGTCCGGCCGGACCCGACAGGATCCCGTCCGCCCGGCGGCTACGGCTTCACCGAGCGGTAATAGCGGCGGGCGCCCTCCTGCAGGGGCAGTGGGTCGGTGTAGATCGCGGTGCGCAGGTCCACCAGTTGGGCGGAGTGGACGTGGGCGCCGATGCCGTCGCGGCTCTTGATCACCGTGCGGGTCACCCACTCGGTGAGCCGGGGGTCCACGTCCGTGCGGGTCATCAGGATGTTGGAGACCGCGATCGTCGGCACCTCGGTGCCGTGCTGTACGGCCGGATACGCCGACTCGGGGATGTTGGTGGCCCGGTAGTAACGGGTCTCCTGGCCCGCGCTGTGCAGCTTGGCGACGAGGTCGCTGTCGATCGGCACGAACGTGAAGGCGGACTTCCGCGCCAGCGGCATCAGCCCCTTGGTGGGCAGCCCGCCCGACCAGAAGAACGCGTCGATCTTGTTCTCCTGCAGCTGCTCGGGCCCGGTGTCGATGCCGTCCGCGACCGGGGTGACGTCCTTGTGCGGGTCGATGCCGGCGGCCCTGAGCACGCGGTCGGCGATCAGCCGTACCCCGGAGTCGGGCAGCCCGGTCGCCACCCGCTTGTGCCGCAGGTCCGCCACGCTCCTGATGTCCGAGCCGCTCCGCACGATGAGATGCGCGTAGTCGTCGTAGAGCCGGGCCACCCCGCGCAGCCGCCCGGCGCCGCTGCCGTGCTCCAGCTCGTACCTCTCCACGGCGTCCGCCGCCGCGATGGTGAAGTCGGCCTTGCCGGTCGCGACCCGCTGCACGTTCTCCTGCGAACCGGCACTGTTGAGCAGCTTCACCTTCAGCCCGGGCATGTCCTTGGCCAGCTCGCTGCGCAGCCGCTCGCCGTACTCCTGGTAGACCCCCGAGGCGGTGCCCGTGCTGAAGACGATCGTGCCGCTCGGCGGCTTCTCGCCCAAGGGCAGCAACCACCACAGCAGCAGCCCGAGCACCACCGCTCCGGCGGCCGCGACCGGCAGCGCCCGGCGCCTGCCGAGCCGGGGGAACACCTTCGACATGCGGCGATCCTGCCAGCCGAGGCATGGCGCTGACCAGGGCCGAGGTCACTCCGGAGCCGGAAAGAGGCCGGGGCGTTGTCAGTGGCGGTCGTTACAGTCGTCGCATGAGCACTTCGCCCGCCGACTTCGTCCGTGAATTCCACCTCGCCTTCGGTCTCGACGCCCGCAGTACGCCGACGGAGGTGGACCCCGAACTGGCCGCGCACCGCGGGGAACTGCTCGCCGAGGAGGCCGCGGAGGTCGCCGAGGTCGCGGTCGAGGGCCCGCTGGACAAGCTCGCGCACGAACTGGCGGACGTGGTCTACGTGGCCTACGGCACGGCCCTCGTCCACGGCATCGACCTCGATCAGGTGATCGCCGAGATCCACCGGGCCAACATGAGCAAGCTCGGCCCGGACGGACAGGTCGCCCGCCGGGCCGACGGCAAGGTCCTCAAGGGGGAGCACTACCGGGCCCCGGACGTGTCGGCCGTACTGCGCGGCCAGGGCTGGATGCCGGCGGCCCGCCAGGACGGTTCCGGCCCCCTTGGACAGATCGGAGAACAGATCGGATAGGTCAGACAGATCGGATAGAGCGGCTTCCGGTCCGCTCGGTCAGAGCGTGCCGCCCGCCAGCTTCCACTCGCGGTGCAGCGCGCCGAGCGGGGTGTCCCGGTGGACGATCGGTGTGCCGAAGACGGACAGCTGCAGCCGCAGGGTCCCGGACAGGTCGACCCCGCCGTACACCCCCCAGGCCGCCCCGGCCGCCCCGTCCTTCGCCCGGCCCGCGCGGGAGGAGCCGGAGGCCGTGCCGGTGGAGCCGGAGACCGTGCCGGAGGCCTCGCCGCGCAGGTATGGGGCCAGGTCGGCGGTTACGCCGACGGTGCCGTAGAGGCCGACCGAGGCCTCGGCGCCGAGGGTGGTCTTCAGGCTCCCGGCGGTGCTGACGGAGGCGTGGACGGGGGTGCTGGTCATGTCGGACGAGCTGACCGGCGTCCAGCCCCTGGACGTACCGAAGGTGCCGCCCGCCGTGAAGGCGCCCCGCAGGCTCTGCTCGACGTCGACGGTGGCCCGCCCGTCGCCGCTGATCTGGATGTAGCAGGTCAGGTCGAGGTCGACGACGACCGGAACGGGGCCGACCTGGAGGACGGGGTCGGCGTGCAGCCTGGCGAACGGGATCCGCAGCGGGGAGCCGGTGCTCGCGGCGGCCCGGCCTCCGACCGACCAACCGGAGGTCCACGTGCCGGAGACCCCCAGGTACGCCGAGCCGGGCGTCGCGTCGGCCCTGGTGCCGCCGTAGGCGAAGTCGACCCGCGGGGCGACCTGGACGAAGCCGCGCACCGAAGCGCTCGCCGAGGTCGGGGCGCCCTCGGCCGTCGGCACCTGGGCGCGCACGTCGAGTCGGAGGCTGCCGAGGGGCACGGTCGCGCCCTCGGGACCGACCCGCAGGTCACCGGCCTTCGCCCAGGACACCTTCACATCGGGGAGCAGCTTGTCGACGGCGAAGGACGAGGGGTCGACCGGCACGGCGCCCTTCGCGGTGCCGTCGCCGAGCAGCGCGTTGAGCGTGGCCGGTTCCGTCTGCACCTCCGTGCCACGGTCCGACGCGCCGAGCACCTTGGTGACCTTGGCGAGCAGCCCGTGCGGCGCGCCGGGAGCGGGCGCGCTGGCGATCACATCGCCCACGTCGGCCCGGTGCGGGACCGCGGAGGAGGTGCCGGAAGGGGAAGGGGAAGAAGAGGGGGAAGGGGTGGTGTGTGAACTTCCGGTACGTGAAGTCCCGGTATGTGAAGTCTCCTGGTGTGACGGCCTGTTGGAGAGTACGGCCCGTCCGGTGCGGCTGTCGTACGAGCTGACGGTGAGTGTGGTCCGGTGTGCCCGCTGCCCGGTGCCCGGCGGACCCGCCGCGGCGGTCGGGACGGTGGCGGGAGCGGCGGCGACGGTGAGCGAGCGGTTCGCGCCGTCGGCGGTGCGGGCGCCTGCGGTGACCCGCGGTCCGGGTCCGGCGGTCGTGGGTGACTCGGTGTGCGGTGCGGCCGAGGAGCAGGCCGCGGCGAGGAAGAGGGCGGTCACGGCGAAGGAAGGCAGCAGGGCGCGCCTGTGCCTCATGCGTCTGCGCAAGGTCGGTCCTGTGTGGAGTGGGGGGTGGCAGAGAGATACCGGCGGGTGGGCTACTCGGAAGTAGAACCGGCCGGTAACTCGATGTGGAGCCATGAGCATCCCACGCCGTCCGCACGGTTCCCTCACCCTTCGGCCACACCTGAACGTGAGGTGTGACACGGCGAGTTCGGGCCATCGCTGGCCGAAGTCGGCCAGGGTGCCGCAGTGTTGAGGGCCGCCGTCCGAACGCGGACGGCGGCCCACCGTGACCGAGCGGAACTCAGCGGCTGTTGAGGCCGGTGCCGCCGAGCCGGGTCAGCAGGTGTGACAGCTGTGCGACGTCCTCGGCGCTCCAGGCCGGGGCCGCGAAGACCTCGGCGGCGGTCTCCTCGGCCGTGGCGCGCATCTCCGTCAGCCGCTGCCGGCCCGTCGTGGTCAGCGAGGCGTACGCCACGCGCGCGTCCCGGGCGTCCGACTCGCGCGTCACCAGCCCGATCCGCTCCAGCGGAGCCAGCCCGCGTGTGACCCCGGAGGCGGTCAGACCCAGGGCCTCGGCGAGGTCGACCCGGCGCATACGGCCGCCCGGCGCCTGTCCCAGCCGCAGCAGCAGGGTGAAGTCGGCGAGGCTGACTCCGTGCAGCCCGCTCAACCGGGTGTCGAAGCGTCGTACGAGCGCCGTCTGTGCCCTGACCAGTCGCAGGGCCGCGTCGAGGGTGTCACTCATCGCCGCCGCTCACCGCCCGCTCCGGGTCGGCGCTCCTGGTCGCATCCTTGAGGGCTTCGCATCCTTGAGTGCTCATTGCTGCATCCTTGAGTACTCAAGTTTATGCCCCGTCGAAACGCGCCGCGCGCCGCTGGCGCTTGCTCAGCGGGGCCTGGGAGAGGTCCTCGGCGCTGGAGCGCAGGTGCTTGAAGCCGTAGCCCCGTTCGGTCAGCCAGGCCTTCGCCGCGTCCTCGGCCCGCTCGGTCGCCTCCAGGATGTCCTCCTCTTCCTCGCCGGTGTCGGAGAAGCGGAAGACGAAGGCGGGGCGGGCGGCGATGTCGTAGGTGAGGGTGCCCTCGGGGGTGAAGGCGGCCCGCAGCACGTCGTGCTCGGCGGCGTCGGCCAGCAGGGCGGCCCGCTGCGCCTCGGAGAGGCCGTCGAAGGCGCCGCGGACGGTGATCCGGAAGGTACGTGTACTCATCCCGCGACCTTAGGCACAGCGGGCGCGTCGGCTCCACCGGGTTTCCGCAGGGCGGCCGATTCCTCGTCGGGGTCGGGCAGGCCGAGGGAGCAGGTCCGGACGGACAGGCGACGCTGAGTGACGCGGGTGGGCACCGGGCCGGCGTGAACACCTGGTTCCCGCCGACCCCTCGTCCCCCGTGGTCACAGGTCGGACCGGGAGTTCCGCCGGCCCGGTGGCTGCTGCTTCGCTGGTGAAGGGGTGGCGGCGACGGGGAGCGATGACGCGGAGCCGGGGGAGCGGAGGGAGACGGTGTGGACATCGGAGGAGCGACCGCGTCGGTGGCCGTAGCGGTCGTCGGAGTCGTCGGGACGCTGTTGTCCGCGCTGCTGACCCAGCGCGCGGCCGACCGCGGCCACCGGCGCGAGCTGGAGCACGCCGAGCGGGTGCGCGAGCGGCGCGCTCACACCCGGGAACTGCGTTCGTGCTACGTCGCCCTCAACACCTCCGCCCGGCAGTATCTGGCCGCGCTCACCGACCAGATGCACGCCCTGGGCAGGGGCGACGAGGCCCGGGCCGTACGGCAGCGGCTGGCCGAGGCGCGCGACCAGTACCGGGACGTGTACGCGGAGGCGCAGATGCGGCTGCCGGAGCCGGTGCTCGACCTCGCGGGCGACCTCAGCCACGAGCTGGGCGTGGTGTACGGCATGGTGCGCCGGCTCGACGAGGGCGCCCCCCTACGCCAGTGGTCGGCCGAGACCCGGCTGCACCGCACCCCACTGCCGTACGGCGAGACGGTCACCGTCAGCCGCCGCGGTACCACCAGCCACCAGGCCAACCCCTGGGCCATGATCGACGACGGTCGGGCCACCGAGGACCACGGCGCCGTCTGGTCCTGCGCCCTCGCCTGGAGCGGCAGCCGGCGGCTCACCGTCCAGCGGCTGCCCACCGAACGAGTCACCCTCTCGGCGGGCTTCGGCCACGATCCGGTCATCTGGGAACTGCCCCTCGGAGCGGAGCCGGCCACACCCGTCTGCGCGGGCGCGTACACCGAGGGCGGCTTCGGCGCGGCGAGCCGGCTGTGGCACCGCCATGTCCTCGACCATGTGCTGCCGCACGCGGACGAGGCACGTCCCGTGCTGTACAACTCCTCGGAGGCCACCGAGTTCGACATCGACGTCACCGCGCAGACCGAGCCGGCGGAGAAGGCGGCGGCGCTCGGCGTGGCGCTGTTCGTCATGGACGACGGCTGGTTCGGCGCCCGCACCCACGACGCCGCCGGCCTCGGCGACTGGACCCCCAACCCCGACCGCTTCCCCGACGGCCTCGCTCCCCTCATCGACCGCGTCCATGACCTCGGTATGCGGTTCGGCCTGTGGGTCGAGCCGGAGATGGTCAACCCCGACAGCGACCTCTACCGCGCCCACCCCGACTGGGTGCTCCACCACCCGCACCGCCGCCGCACCGAGCACCGCAACCAGCTGGTCCTCAACCTCGCCCGCCCCGATGTGTCCGCCTGGCTGCACGGCCGGCTCGACGAACTGCTGACGAAGAACGCCATCGACTTCCTCACATGGGACATGAACCGTCCCTTCAGCGAGGCGGGCCGGCCCGACGCCGAGGCCGACCCGGACCGCCTGTGGACCGGTCACGTCCAGGCGCTGTACGCGCTGCTCGACCGGCTGCGCGCCGACCATCCGCACCTGCGCATCGAGTCGTGCAGCAGCGGCGGGGGCCGCCTCGACCTCGGCATCCTCGCCCGCACGGACCAGGTGTGGGCCTCCGACAACACCGACGCCGTGGACCACGTCGACATCCAGCACGGCTTCTCCCAGGTGTACCCCGCGCGTGTCATGGGTGCCTGGGTGACCGACAGCCCCAACCCCTGCACCGGCCGCCGCGTGCCCCTGGATTTCCGCTTCCACGTCGCCATGACCGGTGTCCTGGGCATCGGCGGCGACCTGAACCGGTGGGGGAGCGAGGAACTGGCCAGGGCGGCCGAACTCGTGGCCGCGTACAAGGGTGTACGGCACCTTGTACAGATGGGAGAGCAGTACCGCCTGCGGCCGCTCGGAGACGCCGAGTTGAGCGCCGTACAGTATCTGGCGCCCGACGGCCGTGAGACCGGGGTGATCGTACTGCGGCACGCACGGCGCTTCGGCCACCGTGATCCCAGCCTGCCCCTGCGTGCCCTCGACCCTTCGGCCCGCTACCGCGACGCCGCGACCGGCGCCGTGCACCACGGCGCCGTGCTCCTCACCCACGGACTGCCGCTGGACCTGGCCGCGGACGACCACGCCTCCGCGCTCGTCCACCTGGTGCGGGAGCCGAGGTAACGGACCGACTGCGCGTCAGCGGGCGGTGCCCGGCCGGACCAGGGCCGCAGCGCGGCCACGCCGGCGGCTCACATGTTGATCATGTGGCCGGCCAGGCCGTGCACGGCCTCCTTGACGGCCTCGCCCAGAGTGGGGTGGGCGTGGACGTTACGGGCGACCTCGTGGACGGTGAGGTCCCACTGCTGGGCCAGGGTGAGTTCCGGGAGGAGTTCGGTGACGTCGGGGCCGATCAGGTGACCGCCGATCAGCTCGCCGTACGTGGCGTCGCTGATGAGTTTGACGAAGCCGGTGGTGTCGCCGAGGCCGTGGGACTTGCCGTTGGCGGTGAAGGGGAACGTGGCGACCTTGACGTCGTAACCGAGGTCGCGGGCCTGGGCCTCGGTGTAGCCGAAGCTGGCGATCTGCGGCTGGCAGAAGGTGGCGCGGGGGATCATCGCGTAGTCGAGTTCCATGGTCTCGGCCTCGGCGATCGTCTCGGCGGCGATCACGCCCATGGCCTCGGCGGCGTGCGCGAGCATCAGCTTCGCGGTGACGTCGCCGATGGCGTACAGGTGCGGGACGGAGGTGCGGCAGCGGCCGTCGACGTCGATGGCGCCGCGCTCGGTGACGCGTACGCCGGTGTTCTCCAGGCCGTAGCCGGTGACGTTGGGCGCGAAGCCGATCGCCTGGAGGACCTTGTCGGCCTCCAGGACCTGCGGGGTGCCGTCCTTGCCGGTGACGGTGACGCGGACCTGGGGCCCGGACTCGTCGATGGCGTCGACGCGGGTGGAGGTGAGGACGTCGATGCCGAGCTTGCGGTACTGGCGGGCGAGTTCGGCGGAGACCTCGGCGTCCTCCAGCGGGGCGACGCGGTCCAGGAACTCGACGACCGTGACCTTCACGCCGTAGTTGTGCAGGACGTACGCGAATTCGATGCCGATGGCGCCGGCCCCGGCGATGACGATCGACTGCGGCAGATCCTCGGCGAGGATCTGTTCCTCGAAGGTCACGACGCGCGTGCTGCGTTTCGTTCCGGGGAGCAGTTTGGGGGTGGCGCCGGTGGCGATGACGCAGTGGTCGAAGCCGAGGGTGCGGGTCTCGCCGTCGTAGCCGGTGACCTGGAGGGTGTGCGGGTCGAGGAAGCTGCCGCGGCCTTCGTATTCGGTGATCTTGTTCTTCTTCATCAGGTAGTGGACACCCCTGACGCGGCCGTCGGCGACCTTGCGGCTGCGGCGGTAGGCCTCGCCGTAGTCGAAGGAGACGCGGCCGTCGACCTTGATGCCGAAGGTCTTCGCCTCGCGGGTGAAGACGTGGGCGAGTTCGGCGTTGCGCAGCAGGGCCTTGGTGGGGATGCAGCCCACGTTCAGACAGACGCCGCCCCAGTACTTCTCCTCGACGACGGCGACGCGTTTGCCCAGCTGGGCGGCGCGGACAGCGGCGACGTAGCCGCCGGGCCCGGCTCCGAGTACGACAACATCGAATCGCTCGTCCTGCTCGACCACGGTCGTCCCTCTTCCATCGGTTCGGCTGCCGTTCGGTGACAGCTCTTATTGAAGGGGCCGACAGAGATCATCCGCGGCAGGCTGTGCCTGCGAGGGGGGGGCGGTTGCGTCCGGCTACGACGCCGCCGTCGATGTCCGGGACGGCGCCGGTGACCCGGTCGGTCCGGTTCGACAGGAGGGCTCGTGGCTGGCTGCAGGATCGCCGACATCGACTGGCGTCAGGGCGGCCAGGGCGTGTTTCAGAAGTGGATCAAGCGGTGATGTGCGGAGTCGGTGCGGCCGTATGCTGCACTCGCACGCAGGATCTCGGTCGTCAGATCGCGTACTGGGACAGCGTCGGCGCAACGAAGACGTTCACCCATCCAGTGAATCTCAGCTGGCTGGCGGGGGTGAGTCCGAACGCTCAGGTCCTGGACTACGGCTGTGGATACGGCCGCGTCATGGCTGAGCTGAGCGAGTACGGCTTCTCTGACGTCTCCTGGGTGGACCTGTCTCCCGCACTGATCGAGCGGGGCCGTCAACTGAGGCCCGACCTGCGCTTCGCCGTCCTGGACACCTACGAGGCCGACCTGGCCCTCGGTCTGCCCGAGGCGCCCGCGACTACACGGCCGCCGCCCAGATGCTCACCGCCCTCGGCATCGCCGAGCTGGACCTGCTCACCAACAACCCCGACAAGGCCGGCAGTTGGGCGACCGCCGCATCTCGGTCAACCGGACTGTCCCCACGGGCGTGCACACCACACGCAGCAACCTGCGCTACCTGCACGCCAAGGTCCGGCACACCCACCACACCATCGCCCTCGCGCCGATGGCGAGCCTGGCCGGCTGACTTCCCCGAGTCCCCCGGCCCAGCCGAACACCCGGCCCTCCCGGGCCACCTGACACCTCACGGAGAAGACATGAACCCACAGGCACGAGCCGTGCGTTTCGACCGGTACGGCGATCGTGACGTGCTGTACGTCACCGACGTCCCGATGCCCGAGCCGGGGCCCGGAGAAGTTGTCGTCGAGGTCCGCGCGGCCGGCATCAACCCGTTCGACGCGATGATCCGCTCGGGTGTGGTCCGGGACCTGTTCCCGGCGACCATCCCGTCCGGTCAGGGCAGTGACCTCGCCGGAGTCGTCGTGGCCGTCGGCGCGGGGGCCGACGAGCTCGCCGTGGGCGACGAGGTGCTGGGCTGGACGCCGGGTCCCGCCGCGCAGGCCACGCATGTGGCGGTTCCGACGGCACAGTTGGTGGCCAAACCCACCCGGCTGGGCTGGGAGCCGGCGGGCTCCCTGCACATGGTCGCCAGCACGGCCTACGCCGCCGCCCGTGCCGTCGCCGCCCGTGCCGTCGCCGCCCGGCCCGGGGAGACGGTCGCGGTCTCCGCCGCCGGTGGCGTCGGGACGTTCCTCGTGCAGCCGCTCACCGGACGAGGGGGGCGCGTGCTCGGCATCGCCTCGGCCGCCAACGCCGAGTGGCTGGAGCAGCACGGCGTCATTCCGGTGCCGTACGGGGACGGCCTTGGGGGAACGGCTCCTGCAAGCGGCGGGCGGCGACGGAATCGACGCTTTCATCGATCTCTACGGGCCGGAGCACGTCGATCTCGCAGTCGCTCTCGGCATACCGGCGAACCGCCTCCAGACGACCGTCGCCATGGAACGCGCGGCGGAATTCGGCGCCAGGACCGACGGCCGCCACAACGCGACCGCACGGGAGATCCAGGTGGAGCTGGTCGATCTGGTCGCCTCGGGCGCCGTTGAGATTCCGATCGCCGCCACCTACCCGCTGGACCGCGTCGCCGACGCCGTCGCGGAGCTGGAGCAGCGGCACACCCGTGGCAAGATCGTCCTGCTCCTCTGATCGAGGCTGTGGGCCATGCCTGGTCTCAGCCGATGGCGCGTGCCGAAGAGGCGACACCGCAGGGCCTGATCGGCCGGTGACCGGCGGGCGGCGACCACCGGCAACCGGCCGACCACCGGCAACCGGCGACGGCAGACCTGGTGGGCGGCCGTGGACAACGCCTACTACGTCGACGCCAGGATCCAGTCGCACACCATCTCGATGGCGCATCGCGTGAAACGCTCCACAGATCGTTGAGCTGCTTCAGTCGGCCCCCATACAGGGGAGACGACCAGCTCGCCACAGCCCCCACCATCCGTGGCGACAGCGCTACGCCAAGCGGGCGACAATCGGTGTCTCCGGGAACGCCTACCCTTGACCCATGACCAGCAGCAGCGACCGGAGCCGGGCAGTGGACCTTCGTTCATCCATGACGTACGAGATCCGCACCTACGGGTGCCAGATGAACGTCCACGATTCCGAGCGATTGTCCGGGCTGCTGGAGGAGGCCGGGTACGTGCGTGCGCCGGAGGGTTCCGACGGCGATGCCGACGTCGTGGTTTTCAACACATGTGCCGTGCGCGAGAACGCCGACAACCGGCTGTACGGCAACCTGGGCCGGCTGGCGCCGAAGAAGGCCTCGCGCCCCGGCATGCAGATCGCGGTCGGCGGCTGCCTCGCACAGAAGGACCGCGACACCATCGTGAAGAAGGCGCCCTGGGTGGACGTCGTCTTCGGCACGCACAACATCGGCAAGCTCCCGGTCCTGCTGGAACGCGCGCGCGTGCAGGAGGAGGCGCAGGTCGAGATCGCCGAGTCCCTGGAGGCCTTCCCCTCCACCTTGCCGACCCGGCGCGAGAGCGCCTACGCCGCCTGGGTGTCGATCTCCGTCGGCTGCAACAACACCTGCACCTTCTGCATCGTCCCGGCACTGCGCGGCAAGGAGAAGGACCGCCGCACCGGCGACATCCTCGCCGAGATCGAGGCCCTGGTCGGCGAGGGCGTCAGCGAGATCACCCTGCTCGGGCAGAACGTCAACGCGTACGGCTCCGACATCGGCGACCGCGAGGCCTTCAGCAAGCTGCTGCGCGCCTGCGGGACGATCGAGGGCCTGGAGCGCGTCCGCTTCACCTCCCCGCACCCCCGCGACTTCACCGACGACGTCATCGCCGCCATGGCCGAGACCCCGAACGTGATGCCGCAGCTGCACATGCCGCTGCAGTCCGGGTCGGACACGGTCCTGAAGGCGATGCGCCGCTCGTACCGGCAGGAGCGTTACCTCGGGATCATCGAGAAGGTGCGGGCCGCCATCCCGCACGCGGCGATCACGACCGACATCATCGTGGGCTTCCCCGGCGAGACCGAGGAGGACTTCGAGCAGACCCTGCACGTCGTCCGCGAGGCCCGGTTCGCGCAGGCCTTCACCTTCCAGTACTCCAAGCGACCCGGCACCCCGGCCGCGACCATGGAGAACCAGATCCCCAAGGAGGTCGTCCAGGCGCGCTACGAGCGGCTCGTCGCCCTCCAGGAGGAGATCTCCTGGGAGGAGAACAAGAAGCAGGTCGGCCGCACGCTGGAGCTGATGGTGGCCGAGGGCGAGGGCCGCAAGGACGGCGCCACGCACCGGCTCTCCGGTCGGGCCCCCGACAACCGCCTGGTCCACTTCACCAAGCCGGAGCAGGAGGTG
The DNA here is from genome assembly GCF_027625935.1 of Streptomyces camelliae. Lineage (NCBI taxonomy): Bacteria > Bacillati > Actinomycetota > Actinomycetes > Kitasatosporales > Streptomycetaceae > Streptomyces > Streptomyces camelliae. Next base: position 2,539,502 of record NZ_CP115300.1, on the reverse strand, counting down.
CGCCCCGGTGACGTGGTCACGGTCGAGGTGACGTACGCCGCTCCCCACCACCTCCTCGCCGAGGGCCCCGTCCTCTCCGTGCGCCGCACGCGCGCGGGGGACGCCTGGGAGAAGCGCAACGCCGCCGAGGCCGCCAAGCCGGCGGGCGTCATGCTGGGCCTGCCCACGATCGGCGTACCGGCCCCGCTGCCGGCCGCCACGGGAAGCGGCTGCGGCTGCGACTGACCGGTCCCGCCCGATGGCTTCCGGGCCGGCAGGACTGCTTCCCGCCGGTCCGGTCCGACCATGTGCGTGCCGGCCGTGCCGGCCGTGCCGGTCCGACTACTTGTCGACAATCCGGACACAGGGGTACGAACTGACGGCCACGGTCGACGGCACGCGCAGGAGGCCGGGGAGCGGTTCGCCGAGCTGGAGTGGGACTCAGGTCCGATCACCCACTGACCGTCCGGCGGCGTACCCTGCCGGTCATGCTTGTCGCCGCCGCAGTCTGTCCCTGCCCTCCACTGCTCGTCCCCGAGGTCGCCGCGGGCGCCGCTCCCGAGATGGACGCCGCGCGCTCGGCCTGTGCCGACGCGCTCGGTGTGCTCGCCGCCGCCCGCCCGGACCTCCTGGTGGTCGTCGGGCCCGCCGAGCAGACCGGACGCGGGCCGTTTCCGCAGGGCACTCCGGGTTCCTTCCGCGGCTTCGGCGTCGACGTGGAGGTACGGCTGGGCCCGGCCACGGACACCGTCCCCCCGCGCGCATTGCCGCCCTCGCTGGCCGTCGCCGCCTGGCTGCTCGGGCGGACCGGCTGGGCGGACGCCCCGATCGAGGGGCTCGGCGTCGGGGAGCCCCTGGAGCCCGAGCGCTGCGTCGACACCGGCCGGGAGATCGGCGCACGGGCCGGCCGGGTGGCCCTGCTGGTGATGGGAGATGCCAGCGCGTGCCGCACGCTCAAGGCGCCGGGGTACCTGGACGAGCGGGCGGCCCCCTTCGACGCCGAGGTCGCGCGGGCGCTGGGCGCGGCGGACGTGGCCGCCGTGAAGGCGCTGGACGCCGAGCTGGCGTACGAACTGAAGGCCTCCGGCCGCGCCCCCTGGCAGGTCCTGGCAGGCGCCGCCGAGGGCACAGACCTCACCGGCGCGCTGCTGTACGAGGACGCGCCGTACGGCGTCGGGTACGTGGTCGCCACCTGGTCGTAGACCCGGCCGGCTGCAGCCTCACCTGGTTGTAGCCCCGGCCGGTCGCAGGCCCACCTGGTCGTGGACCCGGCCGGTCGCAGGCCCACCTGGTCGTGGCCCGGCCTGGTCGCAGACCCCGCTGAACCCGCCGGTCCCAGCCCACGGGCCCCGGCCGTTCGCCGTTCCCGGCCATCCCCGTTCCCGTTTCCGGCCGTTCGCCGTTCGCCGTTCCCGACCGTCCCCGTTCCCGGTCCCGGCCGTTGCCCGTACGCGGAAACGGCGGACGGCCGGGAGCCGATGTGCTCCGCGACCGTCCGCCGATCGGTGATCCGACCGTGTTCCGACCGTGTGCCGATCCGGTGTGCCGTGTTCCGCCTGCCGTACAGGAGGCTCAGGAAGCCGACGGCGGCTCCTCCGGCCGGACGGGCGTCGCCGGGTCCGCGGCGGGCGTGTCCGGGCCGCTGCCCTCCTTGTGCGCGAGGCGGTCCATCGCCTCCTTGGCCTTGCCGGTACCCGCATGGATCTTGTCGCTGTACTTGCCCTTGGTCCGCTCATCGACGGCCTTCGCGGCCTTGTCGATGCCGTGCTGGACCTTGTCCCCGTGCTGCCGCGCGAGGTCCGACACCTTGTCCTTGGCCGGGCCCAGCTTGGCCTTCATGTTGTCCAACAGACCCATGGTCCACCTTCCCTCGCGGGACAGTTACCTGCGGGCGCCCTCGCCGGCGGCGCTGTCGGCGGCCTCCTCGGCGGACTGCTGCTTGGGGATTCCGGAGCCCTCGGACGCCTCGTCCGCCCCGGCCTCCGACCGTGCCGGCACGTCCGCGTGCCCGTCTCCGGCCGAACCCTTCGCCTCCGCCGCTCCGGCTTCCTTCGCCGCCGCCTCCGACTCCGTCGATTCCGACTCCGTCGCCGCCGCCTCGGCTCCGTCCGGCTCCACACCGGCCGTCGCCTCGGTGTCCGACGTCTCCGGAGTCGCCTTCGACTTGCCGAAGATTCGAGCAAACACGCCCATTTCCACTCCCATACGGTACTCGTGCGGGCGAATTCCCGCGTCACCCGGTGCGTACGGTTGCGCCGCCCGGGTCACCGCCTCCGGCGGACCGGAGGCGGCACCTCGCCACGGGCAACGACGCGGAAACCCACTCGTCACGTAACTCGTTCGAGACCCCACCGGGAGGTTTGCGAAACTGGTGCGGTGAGCAGTGCACTCCCCACCCCCCGCGTCATCGCCGTCGTTGGACCCACCGCGGCCGGAAAATCCGATCTCGGCGTCTTCCTGGCCCAGCAGCTCGGCGGCGAGGTCGTCAACGCCGACTCCATGCAGCTGTACCGGGGGATGGACATCGGCACCGCCAAACTGACGCCCGAGGAACGCGGCGGCGTCCCGCATCACCTGCTCGACATCTGGGACGTCACGGTCACCGCCTCCGTCGCCGAGTACCAGAAGCTCGCCCGCGCCCGGATCGACGCCCTGCTCGCCGAGGGCCGCTGGCCGATCCTGGTCGGCGGTTCCGGCCTGTACGTCCGCGGGGCCGTGGACAACCTGGAGTTCCCCGGCACCGACCCCGAGGTCCGGGCCCGGCTGGAGGCGGAGCTGGCCCTGCGCGGCTCGGGCGCCCTGCACGCCCGGCTGGCCGCCGCCGACCCCGAGGCGGCCCGCGCGATCCTGCCCAGCAACGGCCGCCGTATCGTCCGGGCGCTGGAGGTGATCGAGATCACGGGCCGGCCCTTCACCGCGAACCTGCCCGGGCACGACTCGGTCTACGACACGGTCCAGATCGGCGTCGACGTAGCTCGTCCAGAACTGGACGACCGGATCGCGCGCCGCGTCGACCGGATGTGGGACGCCGGCCTCGTGGACGAGGTGCGCGCACTGGAGGCGCAGGGCTTGCGCGAGGGGCGCACGGCGTCGCGCGCGCTGGGCTACCAGCAGGTGCTCGCGGCGCTCGCCGGGGAGTGCACGGACGCGGAGGCCAGGGCCGAGACCGTACGCGCGACCAAGCGCTTCGCGCGCCGTCAGGATTCATGGTTCAGGCGGGATCCCCGGGTGCACTGGTTGAGTGGGGCCGCGGCCGACCGCGGGGAACTTCCGCACCGGGCGCTGGCGTTGGTCGAACGACCGGTTACAGCCTGATCACGTGATGGCATCGGGATGCGCCGCCGGTCATCCCGGCCTTCGGCGCCGTGCCATCATCGACCTTCGATCGACCAAGTGGAGCCTAGTTGGGAGGGCGCGTGGCGATGGAGGCCGGCCCTCGCGACACCGCACAAAGTGCCGAGCACGTCACCACCGTCGGCGCTGAACCGGATCCCGCCGACGCCTGTCCGACCGAGGACGGACCGACGCAGAACCGGTCGGCCGTCGACCGCCCGGACGGAGGCCGTCCGACCGGCGAGCGGCTGATGGACGGCCGGCTCGACGCGGACCGCCTGGACAGGGGCCGTCCGACCGGCGGTCATCTGCCGGACGACCGGCTCGACGCGGACCGCCTGCCGGGGGACCGGCTGGCTGACGACGGTCCCTACGAGTCCCCGGACGGGGTGACCGCCGACGGACCGACGCCCGAGGAGATGTACGAGAGCGGGCCCGAGGTCGAGGTCGAGCTGCGCCCGCAGCGCCGGCTGCGCATCTGGCAGCTCGCGCCCATCGTGGGCCTGTCCGCCGTCGGCTCCCTGATGTTCGCCTTCCCGCTCGCCTTCGACTTCGGCGACAGCGGTGCGGTGATCGCCATGCTGGGCCTGCTGATCTGCTCGTGCGCCGCCGGCTGGGGCATGATGGCCGCCCGCCGCGTGGGCTACACCTGGCCCGGCCTGCCCCCGCGCGGCTCCGGCCGCCGGGCCGACTGGCGGGTCGTCCTCGGGTACGTCCTGCTGGTGGCCGTGGTGGTCGTCCTGGCGGTGTGGCGCGTGGCCAGACTCCGCTGAAGCACCCCCTCAGGGCTCCGTACCCCCACCTCCGCTCGGCCCGCCCGGCGGAGCGACCCCGTACGATCGAGGAATGAGCACGCCCACGCGCATCCCCTTCCTCAAGGGGCACGGCACCGAGAACGACTTCGTGATCGTCCCGGACCCCGAGAACGCCCTCGACCTGTCCCCTGCCGCCGTCGCCGCCCTGTGCGACCGCCGGGCCGGCATCGGGGGTGACGGAGTGCTGCACGTGGTGCGGTCCGCGGCGCACCCGGAGGCGCAGGCGATGGCAGCCGAGGCCGAGTGGTTCATGGACTACCGCAACGCCGACGGCTCGGTCGCCGAGATGTGCGGCAACGGTGTTCGTGTGTTCGCGCGCTACCTCCAGCACGCCGGACATGTGGCCGAGGGAGACTTCGCGATCGCCACGCGCGCGGGCGTGCGCTCCGTCCACCTCGCGAAGGACAGGGACGTCACCGTCGGCATGGGCCGGGCGCTCCTCCCCGAGGGTGAGGTCACGGTGTCCGTCGGCGAGCACAGCTGGCCCGCGCGGAACGTGAACATGGGCAATCCGCACGCCGTTGCCTTCGTCGAGGACCTCGGGCACGCGGGCCGGCTGCTCGACCCGCCCCCGGTCAGCCCGGCCGAGGCCTACCCGGACGGCGTGAACGTCGAGTTCGTGGTCGACCGCGGCCCCCGCCACGTCGCCATGCGCGTGCACGAGCGCGGCTCCGGCGAGACCCGCTCGTGCGGCACGGGCACGTGTGCCGTCGCCGTGGCCGCCGCCCGGCGCGACGGCGTCGACCCCGCCGTGACCGGCACCCCGGCCACGTACACCGTGGACGTGCCCGGCGGACGCCTGGTCATCACCGAGCGGCCCGACGGCCAGATCGAGATGACGGGACCCGCCGTGATCGTCGCCGAGGGCGAGATCGACGGCGAATGGCTGGAAAACGCCGTCCGCTGACCGGGCGTCAGCGCCGAAGGCGCCTCCACAACAGCGGCCCCGGGCGCCCGGACCAGCGGTTTCCGGTGCGCACGGGCCGACCGCCGAACGACCGGGGCCGTTCGCAACCGCGGGCGCTCCCAGGCCAGGTGGCGCAAACCCTAAACCTCATTTCCGTCGCTCGAATGGGTGATCCGTTTCACGCTCGGCGAGAGGCGGTCGGTCACGCGTGGTGGGCTCGGTAGCATCAAGCACCGGCACGGACGGGGGAACGTCGCCATCCCTGAGCCGCGTACGCCTGGAGCCCCGTCCGCCGGTCCACGAGCCGGAGGTGCCCATGAGTGCGGAGGCCACGAACCCTGCGACCCCTGGACCGGTAGCGCCCGCAGCGACCGCGGCGGCCACCGCCCCCGCGGTACCCCGGGCGGACCGCAGGAAGTCCCGGCCCCGGATCGACCTGCGCAGGCTCGGCCGGGCCGCGCTGCTCGGCCCCGCCGTCCGCGGCAAACTGCCCGACGCCATCAGCCATGTCGTGGAGGCGCACCGCGCCCACCATCCCGACGCCGACCTCGACCCGCTGCGCCGTGCCTACGTCCTCGCGGAGTCCTCGCACCGCGGCCAGATGCGCAAGAGCGGCGAGCCGTACATCACCCATCCGCTCGCCGTGACCCTGATTCTCGCCGAACTCGGCGCGGAGACCACCACGCTGACGGCTTCACTGCTTCACGACACCGTCGAGGACACCGACGTGACGCTCGATCAGGTGCGGGAACAGTTCGGCGAGGAGGTTCGTTATCTGGTCGACGGGGTGACGAAACTCGAAAAGGTCGACTACGGGGCAGCCGCCGAGCCCGAGACCTTCCGCAAGATGCTCGTCGCCACCGGCAGCGATGTGCGCGTGATGTCGATCAAGCTCGCCGACCGTCTGCACAACATGCGCACGCTCGGCGTGATGCGCCCCGAGAAGCAGGCGCGGATCGCCAAGGTCACCCGCGACGTCCTCATCCCGCTCGCCGAGCGCCTCGGTGTGCAGGCCCTGAAGACCGAGCTGGAGGACCTGGTCTTCGCGATCCTCCACCCCGAGGAGTACGAGCACACCAGAGAGCTCATCGCCGAGAACGCCGCCCGCCGGGACGACCCGCTCAATGAGGTCGCCGACGAGATGCGCGGGGTGCTGCGCGAGGCCGGCATTCCGGCCGAAGTCCTCATCCGCCCCCGGCACTTCGTCTCCGTCCACCGCGTGGCCCGCAAACGCGGCCGGCTGCGCGGCGCCGACTTCGGCCGCCTGCTCGTGCTCGTGGGCGAGGACGCCGACTGTTACGGAGTCCTCGGCGAACTGCACACCTGTATGACGCCGGTGGTCTCGGAGTTCAAGGACTTCATCGCCGTACCGAAGTTCAACCTGTACCAGTCGCTGCACACCGCCGTCGCCCGCCCCGACGGCCAGGTGGTCGAAGTCCTCATCCGCACCCACCAGATGCACAAGGTCGCCGAGGCCGGCGTCGTCGCGCTCGGCAACCCGTACGCCCCCGCCTCCGACACCTCCGCCTCCGACACCCCGGCCTCCGACGCCCCCGCCGACGGCGAGCGCGCCGACCCCACTCGCCCCGGCTGGCTCTCCCGGCTCCTCGACTGGCAACAGGCCGCTCCCGACCCCGACACCTTCTGGTCGACCCTGCGCGAGGACCTCGCCCAGGACCGCGAGATCACCGTCTTCCGCCCCGACGGCGGCACCCTCGGCCTGCCCGAGGGCGCCACCTGCGTCGACGCCGCCTACGCGCAGTACGGCGAGGACGCACACGCGTGCATCGGCGCCCGGGTCAACGGCCGCCTGGCCACCCTCAGCACTGTCCTGAAGGACGGCGACACCGTCCAGCTCCTCATGGGCCAGGACCCGGCCTCCGAGCCCTCCCGCGAGTGGCTGGAGCACGCCCACACCCCGGCCGCCCGCATCGCCATCCAGCGCTGGCTGGCCACCCACCCCGGCGGCGCCACCGGGACGGAGGAGCCCAGCGGTCCGCGCACCGAACCGGCCGACACCGCGGCCTGCGCCCGCCCCGCGGACAGCGCCCCCGCACGGAGCACGGCGCGGGAGAGCACAGCCAGGCAGACCACGGCCCGGGACAGCTCGGCGGAAGGCACCGCCCGCTCCCGGGACGCGGACGTCCTCGCGGACCGGCCCGGCGCCGCCGTGCGGCTGGCCGGCTGTTGCACCCCCGTACCGCCCGACGAGATCACCGGCTTCGCCGTACGCGGGGGAGTGGTGACCGTGCACCGCGTCGAGTGCGCCACGGTGGCGCACATGAAGAGCCGGGGGCGCGCGGAGATCGGCGTGCGCTGGGGGAATGCCACCGAGATCCGGGTCACGCTGGTCGCTGAATCGTTCGGCCGCCCCCATCTGCTCGCCGATCTCACCGAGGCGATCTCCTCCACCGGCGTCGACATCGTCTCGGCGACCGTGGAACCGCCCAGCCAGCAACGGGTACGGCACACGTACACCCTCCAGCTCCCCGACGCCGCCCACCTGCCGGCTCTGATGCGCGCCATGCGGGACGTGCCGGGCGTGTACGACGTGGCCCGCGCCCAGCACCAGGGCCCGGCCCTCTGAGCGACACCGGGAGGCCCCGGACCGAACCCGTTCGGGTGGGGCGGGCGCGCGTCGCCGTCGTAGCGCGGCGGCGCACTGGTAGCGGTGGTGCATGCTGCTCACCCCTCGTTCCCGGCGCACCCCCCGGATCTCCCGGCACCGCAAGGCGGCCCTGCTCGCCTCCGCAGTCTCCGTCTGCCTCCTCGCCGCCGCGGCCCCGGCCGAGCCCCTGGGCATCGGCGACCGCCTCTACCCGTACCTGGGCAACCCCGGCTACGACGTGGCGTCGTACGACCTGTCCTTCACCTACCCCGGCCGGAACGACAAGCCGCTGGACGCCGTCACCACCATCGACGCCTGGACCACCGCCGACCTGGAGCACCTCAACCTCGACTTCACGCACGGCACCGTCCGCTCCGTCGAGGTCGACGGGCGCCCCGCGGACTTCGCCGAGGCCGGCGAGGACCTGGTCGTCACGCCCGACCACCCCCTGTCCGAGGGCAGCTGGACCCGGATCACCGTGCGGCACACCAGCGACCCCGTGCCCACCAAGGACCACGACGGCGGCTGGGTGCAGACCACCGACGGACTCGCCATGGCGAACCAGGCCGACGCCGCCCACCTGGTCTTCCCGTGCAACGACCACCCGTCCGACAAGGCGATGTTCACCTTCCACATCACCGCCCCGAACGGTTACACGGCCGTCGCCAACGGACTGCCCGCCGGAGCGGACCGGGTCGGAAAGACCACCACCTGGACCTACCGCACCCAGCACCCCATGGCCACCGAACTCGCCCAGGTCTCCATCGGCCGCTCCGCCGTGCTGCATCGCGAGGGACCGCACGGACTGCCGATGCGGGACGTCGTACCCAGCGCCGACGCCAAGGCCCTCGAACCATGGCTGGCAAAGACCCCCGACCAGATCGCCTGGATGGAGAGCAAGGTCGGCCCGTACCCCTTCGAGACGTACGGCGTGCTCATGGCGCAGGCCTCCACCGGGTTCGAGCTGGAGACCCAGACCCTCTCGCTCTTCGAGAAGAACCTGTTCACCGAGCCCGCCTATCCCCAGTGGTACATCGAGTCGATCATGGTGCACGAGCTGTCCCACCAGTGGTTCGGCGACAGCGTGAGCCCGCGCGCGTGGTCCGACGTCTGGCTCAACGAGGGGCACGCCACCTGGTACGAGGAGCTGTACGCCGAGGAGACCGCGCACCGGCCCATGGAGGACCGGATGAAGGCCGCCTACAGCGCCTCCGACAGCTGGCGCGAGGCCGGCGGCCCGCCCGCCCGGCCCAAGCCGCCCACGCCCGGCCAGAAGATCGGCATCTTCCGTCCGAACGTCTACGACGGCGCCGCGCTCGTGCTCTACGCCCTGCGCCAGCAGATCGGCCGCCCGGCCTTCGAACGGCTGGAGCGGCTCTGGGTCCGCACCCACCGGGACTCCACCGCCACCACCGCCGACTTCGTCCGGCTGGCCTCCGCGGTCTCCGGCCGCGACCTGAGGGGCTTCTTCCAGGACTGGCTGTACGGCGAGAAGACCCCGCCCATGCCCGGCCACCCGGACTGGAAGCCGACGGCACCGGTCAAGGACGCCGAACCCGCCACGTCCGCGGGGTCACGGAGCGCGCGATAACACGGTGACGAGGCGGGCCGCCTCGTGCGACCATCGTCGGGTCGGCGCGAGACGGGACACGGGAATCTCCCGGGGTACTCGTACGTTATGTCACACGAGCGGTCCGGACGACCGCCGTACCGACGCCGAAACGGCACTCTCCATCGACGTAAGGATCCAATGACCTCCTCTTCTTCCCCTTCCCAGGAGACCAAGCGCCTCGCGCACGCCTATCCCGAGGGTCTTCGGGCCGATGCCCTGATGGAAGAGGACGTCGCCTGGAGCTACGAGATCGACGGCGATCGGGACGGCGAGCAGTTCGACCGCTCCGAGCGCGCGGCCCTGCGCCGTGTGGCGGGTCTGTCCACCGAGCTGGAGGACGTCACCGAGGTCGAGTACCGCCAGCTCCGTCTGGAGCGGGTCGTGCTCGTCGGCGTGTGGACCACCGGCACCGCCCAGGACGCCGACAACTCTCTCGCGGAGCTGGCCGCCCTCGCCGAGACCGCGGGCGCGCTCGTGCTCGACGGCGTCATCCAGCGCCGGGACAAGCCCGACGCGGCCACGTACATCGGCTCCGGCAAGGCCGTCGAGCTGCGCGACATCGTCCTTGAGACCGGCGCCGACACCGTCATCTGCGACGGTGAGCTGAGCCCCGGCCAGCTGATCCAGCTGGAGGACGTGGTCAAGGTCAAGGTCATCGACCGTACGGCCCTGATCCTGGACATCTTCGCCCAGCACGCCAAGTCCCGCGAGGGCAAGGCGCAGGTTGCGCTCGCCCAGATGCAGTACATGCTGCCGAGGCTGCGCGGCTGGGGCCAGTCGCTGTCCCGGCAGATGGGTGGCGGTCGCGGCGGCCTCGCCACGCGTGGCCCCGGTGAGACCAAGATCGAGACGGACCGGCGCCGGATCCGCGAGAAGATGGCGCGGATGCGCCGGGAGATCGCGGAGATGAAGACCGGCCGCGACCTCAAGCGCCAGGAGCGCCGGCGCAACAAGGTGCCGTCCGTCGCCATCGCGGGCTACACCAACGCCGGCAAGTCCTCCCTGCTCAACCGCCTCACGGGCGCCGGCGTCCTGGTCGAGAACGCCCTGTTCGCGACCCTGGACCCGACCGTCCGCCGCGCGGAGACGCCGAGTGGCCGGCTGTACACGCTGGCGGACACGGTCGGCTTCGTCCGCCATCTGCCGCACCACCTGGTCGAGGCGTTCCGCTCCACCATGGAGGAGGTCGGCGACTCCGACCTGATCCTGCACGTGGTGGACGGCTCGCATCCGAACCCCGAGGAGCAGCTCGCCGCCGTGCGCGAGGTGATCCGGGACGTCGGCGCCACCGACGTGCCCGAGATCGTCGTGATCAACAAGGCGGACGCGGCCGACCCGCTGGTCCTCCAGCGGCTGCTGCGTGTCGAGAAGCGCTCCCTCGCGGTCTCGGCCCGCACCGGCCAGGGCATCGAGGAACTGCTCACCCTGCTCGACCAGGAGCTGCCCCGCCCCGCGGTCGAGATCGAGGCCCTCGTGCCGTACACCCACGGCAAACTCGTCGCCCGCGCCCACGCCGAGGGCGAGGTCATCTCCGAGCAGCACACGGCGGAGGGCACCCTGCTCAAGGTTCGGGTGCACGAGGAACTGGCAGCGGACCTGGCACCGTATGTTCCGGTGTCAGCGGCCTGACCCGTGACGGAACGAAAGGCCCGCTCCCTGGTGAAGGGGAGCGGGCCTTTCAGCGTCCCGTAAGGGCTGCGGGGCTGTATCGACATGCGGCTCCGCCGCTTGGGCGGGAACTGCCGATGACAGGCCGTCAGCCGCCCACGCGCCGCCGTCAGGCGGACGAGAAGGCGACGCGACCCCCCTTACTGCCCAGCGAACTTCTTGCTGACGGACTGATACACACCCTTGGCCACATCACCGAACCGCGGCCCGGCCAGCCAGCCCGACGACACCGGACCGATCGACGTGTTGGAAACCAGCGCGGGCTTGCCGTCCGCACCGGTCTCCACCCAGCCCCCTCCGGAGGAGCCGGCGGTCATCGTGCAGCCGATCCGGTACATCGTCGGGTCGGACTTCTGGATGGACAGCCGACCCGGCTTGTCCGTGCACTGGTAGAGCAGCTGCCCGTCGAACGGAGCCGCCTCCGGGTAACCGGACGCGGTGATGCGGTTCACCTTCGGCACCGCCGGGGCGTTGAAGTTCACCGGCAGCGCCCCGCCGACCGTCTCCTCCAGCGACTTGCCGCCGTTGCCCTGCTCCGGCGTCACATGGATCACCGCGTAGTCGTACGAGGCACCCGAGCCGCCGGTCTCACCGCCGTTGTCGATCCACTGCTGCGAGGTCTGTGCAGCGTCGGCCCACCAGACGCCGAAGGGCGCGATCTGGGACTTGCTGGCGCTCTGCAGCTGGTCGAGCGACTTGGCGGAGTTGTTGTACGACGGCACGAAGGCCATGTTGCGGTACCAGCCGCCGTTCTTGCCGGCGTGCACACAGTGACCCGCCGTCCAGACCAGGTTGGACTTGCCCGGGTGTGCGGGGTCCTCCACGACCGTGCCCGAGCACACCATGTGGCCCTCGGGGGAGTCGAAGAACACCTTGCCCGACGTGGCCGCGTTCACGTGGTACGGCGCCGCCACCGCCTGCGCCTTCACCGGCTGCGGGGTGGGGTCCGTCACGCCCTGGTCGCCGGAGATGTCGTTGTCGTTGACGCCCTTGGTCGGGTCGTTGGCGTGACGCATCCGGTCCGGGTCCCACAGACCCTTGATGATCGGGTTGACGAAGTCGTTGGCCTCGCGCAGCCAGTCCTGCTTGTTCCAGTTCTTCCAGGCGCCGTTCTTCCACTTGTCGATATCGATCCCGTGCTCCTTCAGCTTCTGCTTCAGGTCGTCCGGGATCCTGATCTTGCCGTCGCCGGCCGCGGCCGCGGAGGCGGACGGCTTGCTGTCGGCGTTGTCGTCGCCGTTGCAGGCGGTGGCGGTCATCGCCAGCGCCGAGACGAGGGCGACCGCCGCGAGCGAGCTGGAGGTGCGGCGGGTGCCCCTCCCTCGCCGAACGGTGAACGACGGCCGTATGGATCGCATGCTCTTGACTCCCCCTGTGCTGAAGGAACTCGGCGCTTGTGCCGTGCCACCGACGCCGAACTCATGAGGAGTTCATGCCGGTCTCACGGCGTTCTTGGAACGGCGTCCCACACTATGCCCTCGCTGTGGGGGACTTCCGATGGAACGGCAACGGTTCGGCTACAGCCGTCTGACCTGGCCGATCCTCGGTGGGCGTACCGATGTGACAGCCACTCACCCCGCCCGGTCGCCGAACCCCCGTCGTTTTCCCGCTCACATGGCAATCTTCTGCCCTTGACCCGTAACCCGCCGGGCGGTCCGCGGTTGTAGCGGTGGGGGGCCAGCTGCCTGTCTTCGGTCCCCGCGGATCAACTCGCCTCTGAACAGCGGGGAGGACAGCGAGCCGTGGCCGTTACGGAGTCGGTGGCTGGGGGTGCGCCCGGGGAAGCGCGTGGTGTGCACGAGGGGATCCTCAGACGCCAGTCGGCGCGGGAGTCCTCCGCCCGCACGTATGCCAGGGCGCTGCCCATCGTCCCGGTCCGGGCGCGCGGGCTCACCATCGAGGGCGCCGACGGCCGCCGCTACCTGGACTGCCTTTCCGGCGCCGGCACCCTCGCCCTCGGCCACAACCACCCGGTCGTGCTGGAGGCCATCCGCAGGGTCCTGGACTCCGGCGCCCCCCTCTCCGTCCTGGACCTGGCGACCCCCGTCAAGGACGCCTTCATCACCGAGCTCTTCCGCACCCTGCCTCCCGGCCTCGCGGACCGGGCCCGCGTCCAGTTCTGCGGACCGGCCGGCACCGACGCCGTCGAGGCCGCGCTGAAGCTGGTCCGGGCCGCGACCGGCCGCACCGGCATCCTCGCCTTCACCGGCGCGTATCACGGCATGACCGCCGGCGCCCTGGCCGCCTCGGGCGGCGCCCGCGACATCCAGGTCGCCCGCCTGCCCTACCCGCAGGACTACCGCTGCCCCTTCGGCGTCGGCGGCCCCTACGGCGCCGAACTCGCCGCCCGCTGGACCGAGTCCCTCCTCGACGACCCCAAGTCCGGCGTACCGCTGCCCGCCGGCATGATCCTCGAACCCGTGCAGGGCGAGGGCGGGGTGATCCCCGGACCGGACGACTGGCTGCGCCGTATGCGCCGGCTCACGGCCGACCGGTCCATCCCGCTGATCGCCGACGAGATCCAGACCGGAGTCGGCCGGACCGGCGCCTTCTGGGCCGTCGGCCAGAGCGGCATCACCCCCGACGTCATGGTCCTGTCCAAGGCCATCGGTGGCAGCCTTCCGCTGGCCGTGATCGTCTACCGCGACGACCTCGACGTCTGGCAGCCCGGCGCCCACGCCGGCACCTTCCGCGGCAACCAGCTCGCCATGGCCGCGGGCACCGCCACGCTCGCCCACGTCCGCGAGAACGGCCTCGCCGCCCGAGCCGCCACCCTCGGCTCCCGCATGCTCACCCAACTCGCCGAACTCTCCGCCCAGTTCGCCTGTGTCGGTGAGGTACGGGGACGCGGACTGATGATCGGGGTCGAGCTGGTCCACCCGGACGGCGAGCCGGTGCACCTGGGTGGCGAGCCCGTGCACCCGGACGGCGACGGTGCCGGCGACAGCGCCGCGCCCGGTGACCACGCCCACGGGACCGTCGCTCCCGCACCCGCCCGCACCCCGCGCCCGGCGGCCCCCGAACTCGCCGCAGCCGTGCAACGCGAGTGTCTCCAGCGCGGGTTGATCGTCGAACTCGGCGGCCGGCACACGTCCGTGGTCCGGCTGCTGCCCCCGCTGACGATCAGCGACGAGCAGGCTGCGGCCGTACTGGACCGCCTGGCGGACGCGGTCGCCGCGGTGGCCCGCCGCCACGAGAAGCACGGCCCTCAGCACTCCCCACAGCAGGACTCCCAGCGCGGTCCGCAGCGCGACTCCCAGCAAGGTCCGCAGTGCGGCCCCCAGCACGGCCGGCGGCACGGCCCTGCCCAGCGCGCCGGCTGAGCCCCGCACCTCCACCGCCCGGTCCCTCCCCTCCCTGCCGCAGGCCCTCGTCACCGCGAGCCCCCGGCGCCGCGAGCCACTGCGCCGCCCACGGCCACCGCAGGCCACCAGGGAACGCCCACCGGGCGACAGCACGAGCCCCGCACCCACCAGCCGGCCCCGAGGAACCGTCATGAACGCCACTCCCACTCCCGACGGCAGCTCCGGTTCTCCCGAAGAACAGGGAGACTCCGGCACCCCGCCCTCGTCCGTCCCGCTCGCCGAGTCGGTCCCCCAGCAGAAGCGGCGCACCGCGGACCTCACCCGGGTGACGGAGCCCGGCGCCGACCTGCTGGAGGACCCCGACCCGCGCACCGCGGCCCAGTGCGCTGCCACGGAGAACCTGCTGCGGTGCTGGGTGCGCGAGAACGACCTCGCGGCACCCACGAGCGGCACCCTCCGCCTTCCGCTTCCCGCCAGCGGCACCTCCCTCCTCGCACCGGTCCGCTACTGGTCCCCGACGGGCTGGCACCGCTTCGGCCCGCCCCGCCTCACTCACGCACCCGATTCCGCCCCTCCTCTCGACGCCGTCACGCTGGCCGCGCTGCTCGCCCGGGAGTCGCCCGCCGCCCCGCCCGCTGCCCCAGCCCGCGCCGCGACCGGCCGCGGCGACGACGGCGACCTCGCGGCCAGGGTCGCCGACTCCCTGCGCCGCACCGCGACCTTCATCCGCGACCGCCGAGAACACCCCACCGAGGTCCCCGATCTCTTCCTCGGCGCCGAGCAGGCCCTCCTCCTCGGGCACCCCCTGCACCCGACCCCCAAGAGCCGCGAAGGCCTGAGCGAGTCCGAAGCCGCCCTGTACTCACCCGAGGTGCACGGCTCCTTCCCGCTGCACTGGATGGCTGTCTCCCCCTCTCTGCTCGCCACCGACTCGGCATGGACCGAGCGCGGCCGCTCCGTCCCCGCCGACCACCTCACCCGGCGCCTGGCCGGCCCCGGACTTCCCCTGCCCGACGGATACGCCGCGCTGCCGCTGCACCCGTGGCAGGCCCGCGAGCTGCGCCACCGCGCACCCGTCGCCGCCCTGCTGGACTCCGGCCTCCTCCGCGACCTCGGCGCCTACGGCGCCGCCTGGCACCCCACCTCCTCCGTACGTACGGTCCACCGATCCGGCGCCCCCGCGATGCTCAAGCTGTCGCTGGGCCTGCGCATCACCAACTCCCGCCGCGAGCACCTGCGCAAGGAGCTCCACCGCGGAGTCGAGGTGCACCGGCTGCTGCGCACCGGCCTGTCCCGGCAGTGGCTGGCGGACCACCCGGGCTTCGACATCGTCCGTGACCCGGCCTGGCTGGCCGCCGACGACCCGGACGGCCGTCCCGTGCCCGGACTCGACGTGCTGATCCGGCACAATCCGTTCGCCCCGGCCGACGACGTCGGCTGCGTCGCCGGGCTCGTCTCGCCCCGACCCCTCGCCGAGCCCGGCGACACCCCTTCCGCGCCGCGAGCCACCTGGCCGATGGGATCCCGGCTGGCCCAGCTCGTGGCACGGCTGGCCGCTCGTACCGGCCGACCCGTGGGAGCCGTTGCCGCGGAGTGGTTCCTGCGCTACCTGGAGCAGGTCGTCCGGCCCGTGCTCTGGCTGGACGGCGAGGCCGGCATCGCCCTCGAAGCCCATCAGCAGAACACCCTGCTCCTGCTCGACCGCGACGGCTGGCCGGCCGGTGGCCGCTACCGCGACAACCAGGGCTACTACTTCCGCGAGTCCCGGCGGGCCGAACTGGACGCCCGGCTGCCCGGCATCGGTGAGCGCAGCGACACCTTCGTGTCCGACGAGGTCACCGACGAACGCTTCGCCTACTACCTCGCCGTCAACAACGTGCTGGGGCTGATCGGCGCCTTCGGCTCCCAGCGCCTCGCCGACGAGCGCCTGCTCCTCGCCGCTTTCCGCCGCTTCCTCACGGACCTCGCCTCGGGGCCCGCCCCACTGCGCACGTCCCTGCCCGGCCGCCTGCTCGACTCACCCGTCCTGCGCTGTAAAGCCAACCTGCTGACCCGGCTGCACGGCCTGGACGAACTCGTCGGCCCGGTCGACACCCAGTCCGTCTACGTCACGATCACCAACCCCCTTCATTCCTGAGCGATCCGCCTTCATTCCTGAGCGATCCGCACCGCCCGACCGCATTTCCCGAGGACCATGACCCACCTCGCCTCCTGAGAGGAGCGCACCGTGCCTCCCACCGACGCGACCGCCGGCAAAAGCCCCGCCCGCGTTCACCCGGGCGTCCCTGCCCGCCCCGACCCACCAGCGGACGGCGCCGGCAGCCGAGACACGCCATTCACCGGGTTCACCATCGAGGCCGACGACGAGGACGTGGAGGACACCCTCGACCTGCACCTGCCCGCCGACTTCCTTGCCCGTTTCGTCGCGGGGACTGCCTGCCTTCTCGACCGGCTTCCCACGTGGGGGCCGGTCGTCACCCCCGTCGGCTCCTTCCACCTTGTGCCGGTGCGTATCGACGACGACCTGCCGCTCGTGCACCGCTGGATGAACGACCCCGAGGTCGCCCGGTCCTGGGAGCTGGCCGGGTCCCAGAGCCGGACCGAGGAGCACCTACGGGCCCAACTCGACGGCGACGGGCGGAGCGTGCCGTGTCTCGGCGTACTGGACGGCACACCGATGAGCTACTGGGAGATCTACCGGGCGGACCTGGATCCACTCGCCCGCCACTATCCGGCCCGTCCGCACGACACCGGGATCCATCTCCTCGTCGGTGGGGCCGCGGATCGCGGGCGGGGGCTCGGATCCGCCCTGCTCCGAGCCGTCGCCGACCTCATCCTCGACCGGCGCCCGGCATGCGCCCGTGTCGTAGCGGAACCCGATCTTCACAACACCCCCTCCGTCGCGGCTTTCCTGAGCGCCGGATTCCGGTTCGTCGCCGAGGTCGATCTGCCCGGCAAGCGGGCCGCCCTCATGGTCCGGGACCGAGTCCTGCGCGATGTTCTGTAGCGCTGGGTGACCGAGCGTTCACAGATTGAACGTCCCCCGTTCCGGCGAGGTTCCCGCTCGATCAAAAAATTCCGCGGCGGCCGAGAAACCCAAGAATCGTCCGCTGCCTCCGCCCTCCTTCCTCCCGTCCCACCAGGAGCCAGGCCGTGACCCCGCCCCCCGTTCCCGCCTTGACCGCTCGTTTGTCGGTGCCGGGCCGTAGGGTGGTCGGGCTATGACGAAGCCCTCACTCCCCGAACTCCTGCATGCCGCTGTCACCGCTGTCGGCGGCACGGAGCGCCCCGGCCAGGTGACCATGGCCGAATCGGTCGCCGAGGCGATCGACGACGGATCCCACCTGCTGGTCCAGGCCGGCACCGGCACCGGAAAGTCGCTGGGCTATCTCGTGCCCGCGCTCGCGCACGGGGAGAGAGTGGTCGTGGCGACGGCCACGCTGGCACTGCAGCGCCAGCTCGTGGAACGGGACCTGCCGCGTACGGTGGACGCCCTGCACCCGCTGCTGCGCCGCCGCCCGGAGTTCGCGATGCTGAAGGGCCGGTCGAACTATCTGTGCCTGCACCGGCTGAACGAGGGCATGCCGCAGGACGAGGAGGACGGTCTCTTCGACCAGTTCGAGGCCGCCGCGCCCACCAGCAAGCTGGGCCAGGACCTGCTGCGGCTGCGTGACTGGGCGGACGAGACCGAGAACGGCGACCGGGACGATCTCGCCCCGGGTGTCTCGGACCGCGCCTGGGCGCAGGTGTCGGTGTCCTCTCGGGAGTGCCTGGGCGCGACGAAGTGCGCCTACGGCGCCGAGTGCTTCGCGGAGATGGCCCGCGAGCGTGCCAAGCTCGCCGAAGTCGTCGTCACGAACCACGCCCTGCTCGCCATCGATGCCATTGAGGGTGCCCCGGTCCTGCCTCAGCACGAGGTGCTGATCGTGGACGAGGCCCATGAGCTCGTCTCCAGGGTCACCGGCGTCGCCACCGGCGAGCTCACCTCGGGCCAGGTCAACCGCGCCGTGCGCCGCGCCGCCAAGCTCGTCAACGAGAAGGCCGCCGATCAGCTCCAGACCGCCGCCGAGGGCTTCGAGCGGCTGATGGAGCTGGCCCTGCCGGGCCGTCTGGAGGAGATCCCGGAGGACCTCGGCTACGCCCTGATGGCGCTGCGGGACGCGGCCCGCACGGTCATCTCCGCGATCGGCGCGACGCGCGACAAGTCGGTGCAGGACGAGGACGCGGTCCGCAAGCAGGCGCTGGCCTCGGTGGAGACGGTGCACGGCGTGGCGGAGCGTGTCCTGAACGGCTCGGAGTGGGACGTCGTCTGGTACGAGCGGCACGACCGCTTCGGCGCGTCCCTGCGGATCGCCCCCATGTCGGTCTCGGGCCTGCTCAGGGAGAAGCTCTTCGCGGACCGCGCGGTCGTCCTCACCTCCGCCACCCTGAAACTGGGCGGCGACTTCAACGGGGTCGGCGCCTCCCTGGGGCTGGGCCCCGAGGGTGTGGAGGGCGAGGACCTGCCCAAGTGGAAGGGCGTCGACGTCGGCTCACCCTTCGACTACCGCAAGCAGGGCATCCTCTACGTCGCCAAGCACCTCTCGCGCCCGGCGCGGGACGGCGAGCGCTCGGACATGCTCGACGAGCTGACCGAACTCATCCAGGCGGCCGGCGGTCGCACTCTGGGACTGTTCTCCTCGATGCGGGCCGCCCAGCTCGCCGCCGAGGAGTTGCGCTCGCGGATTCCGGAGTTCCCGATCCTGCTCCAGGGCGAGGAGACCCTCGGCGAGCTGATCAAGAACTTCGCGGCCGACCCCAGGACATGCCTCTTCGGCACGCTCTCGCTGTGGCAGGGCGTCGACGTCCCGGGGCCCAGCTGCCAGCTGGTCGTCATGGACAAGATCCCGTTCCCACGCCCCGACGACCCGCTGATGAGCGCCCGGCAGAAGGCGGTCGAGGAGGCGGGCGGCAACGGCTTCATGGCGGTTGCCGCCACCCACGCGGCCCTGCTCATGGCCCAGGGCGCGGGCCGCCTCGTCCGTGCGTCAGGGGACCGGGGCGTAGTCGCCGTACTGGACCAGCGGCTGGCCACCGCGCGCTACGGCGGCTATCTGAAGGCGTCACTGCCGGACTTCTGGTACACCACGGACCGTAACCAGGTGCGCAAGTCGCTCGCGGCGATCGACGCGGCGGCGAAGCAGACCGAGGCGTCGGAGGCAGTGCAGGCCTCGTGAACGCGGAGTTGATCGCGGGGTAGCCTGACCGGCGCCGGTCAGGCTACCCCGCGATGCCAAGGGGCCGCGGACCACTCCCGGACACAGCAGGGCCCCGGAACCGGCGCAGGGGTTCCGGGGCCCGGTCAGGGAGCGAACCGGTCGGCCGGTCCGCCCATGGCAGGGGTCACACGCGCCGCAGCACCGCGACGACCTTGCCCAGGATGGTCGCGTCGTCGCCGGGGATCGGTTCGTACGCCGCGTTGTGCGGGAGGAGCCACACGTGGCCGTCCTCGCGCTTGAAGCGCTTGACGGTGGCCTCGCCGTCGAGCATGGCCGCGACGATGTCGCCGTTCTCGGCGACGGGCTGGCGGCGCACGGTGACCCAGTCGCCGTCGCAGATCGCGGCTTCGATCATGGAGTCGCCGACGACCTTGAGGACGAACAGCTCACCGTCACCGACGAGCTGGCGGGGAAGAGGGAAGACGTCCTCGACGGACTCCTCGGCGAGGATGGGCCCACCGGCGGCGATCCGGCCGACCAGCGGGACGTACGACGCGGCGGGTTTGCCGGCGGTGTCCGTGGGCTGCACGGTCACGGCCTGGTCGGAGCCGCGGACCTCGTACGCGCGTGGGCGGTGCGGGTCGCGGCGCAGGAAACCCTTGCGCTCCAGCGCCATCAGCTGATGCGCGACGGAGGAGGTGCTGGAGAGGCCGACGGCCTGACCGATCTCCCGCATGGACGGCGGGTAACCGCGGCGCTGCACGGAATCCCGGATGACTTCGATCACGCGGCGCTGCCGGTCCGTGAGCCCGGAGCTGTCCGCCCGGATTCCTGGAGGTCGGCCCGGCAAGGAGCGCTTGTGCTCGGGATTCGTGGCTTCGTTCATCGCGTGTACCGGCTCGACTCGGCCCTGGGAGCGGTCCTGGGCGGTGATGGTGGCACTGTCTGCGGTGGTGGTCACGTCGGCCCCTCTCGATGGTCTCCCTGCTGGACAACGGTAGTTGCTTTCGAAAGGTTGCGCCAAACACACGTTCGAGTGAAAAAGTGCGATTCACCTGACGCGATCATGTGTCTGGGTGTATAGCCAACGCGCCGTCCGGCGGACAAAAGCGTCCATTGTTGTACTCTTCACCGCCGGGGTGTCGACCTCGTGAGTCGTGTCCCCAGTCTGCCATCCGGAATCCGGCCGACCGGGATCCGGGCCCGTTCCGTGTCGGAGTCCCACGCGTCCTCCGTGTGGCGCCCACGGTATCTCCCTAAGTGTCGCGGCCGTAGGGCTCCATACCCGCGTGTCCCCGCCCGGTCACGGACGGCGTCGGCCTCGCCGGTCGTACGGCTGTGACACGCGTGTCTGCCTCGATGTATGCGCCAAGCCCCACATGTAGTGGTTGGATGGCTACAGCAGCCCACAAGTTGTGGTCCCCCGGGTCTGAGACGGTTCCGCGATCGCCTATGCTTAGGGCTGCTTCGCGGGGCCCACGGGTTCGGCGAGGTTGTTGAGTCTGCTGTGAGGAGGGTTGGAGATCATGCACTGCCCCTTCTGCAGGCACCCCGACAGCCGTGTGGTCGACAGTCGTACGACCGATGACGGCACGTCGATCCGCAGGCGCCGCCAGTGCCCCGACTGCTCCCGTCGTTTCACGACCGTGGAGACGTGCTCGCTCATGGTGGTCAAGCGGTCCGGAGTCACCGAGCCTTTCAGTCGTACCAAGGTCATCAACGGCGTGCGCAAGGCATGCCAGGGACGACCTGTCACCGAGGACGCACTCGCCCAGCTCGGCCAGCGGGTCGAGGAGGCGGTGCGCGCCACCGGGAGTGCCGAGCTGACCACCCACGACGTGGGGCTGGCCATACTCGGCCCGTTGCAGGAGCTCGACCTCGTCGCCTATCTGCGATTCGCCTCCGTCTACCGGGCGTTCGACTCGCTTGAGGACTTCGAGGCCGCTATCGCGGAGCTGAGGGAGGCGACGCGAGGCCCCGCCGTGGGCGACGGCGACGCGGGAGCGGGGAGCCAGGAAGAGCATCGCGGGCCCGGCGGGACCACTCAGGTTCCCGAGCCCGCCCACGCCGCCGACTGACCGGCGGGCCGGAAACCCTGGGAGACCCGGGTTCCGGCCGGGAGGCGGCGATCCAGGACCTGTTGCGGGTGGCAGTTGAGGGTGCCCGCAGCACAAGACAGAACACCGTGCCACGGGAACAAACGGGGCACTTCAGGGCGTTTTCGCCCGTAGAGGGAGGCGGCATGACAGAGACGGCGAGCGGTCCGGCACGAGGTTCCCGAGCCAAGGGCGGCAAGGCGGGAAACAAGGGACTGCACATCGAGCGCATCCACACCACCCCCGGCGTACATCCGTACGACGAGGTCGAGTGGGTGAGCCGTGACGTCGTCATGACCAACTGGCGCGACGGCTCGGTCAACTTCGAGCAGCGTGGCGTCGAGTTCCCCGACTTCTGGTCGGTGAACGCGGTCAACATCGTCACCAGCAAGTACTTCCGCGGTGCCGTCGGCACCCCGCAGCGCGAGGTCAGCCTCAAGCAGCTGATCGACCGCATCGTGAAGACGTACCGGAAGGCCGGCGAGGACTACAAGTACTTCGCCTCGCCCGCCGATGCCGAGATCTTCGAGCACGAGCTGGCCTACGCCCTCCTGCACCAGATCTTCAGCTTCAACAGCCCCGTCTGGTTCAACGTGGGCACCCCGCAGCCCCAGCAGGTCTCCGCCTGCTTCATCCTGTCCGTCGACGACTCCATGGAGTCGATCCTCGACTGGTACAAGGAAGAGGGCATGATCTTCAAGGGCGGCTCCGGCGCCGGCCTGAACCTGTCGCGCATCCGTTCTTCCAAGGAGCTGCTCTCCTCCGGCGGCAATGCCTCCGGCCCCGTCTCCTTCATGCGCGGCGCCGACGCCTCTGCCGGCACCATCAAGTCCGGTGGCGCCACCCGCCGCGCCGCCAAGATGGTCGTGCTCGACGTCGATCACCCCGACATCGAGGACTTCATCGAGACCAAGGTCAAGGAAGAGGAGAAGATCCGCGTCCTGCGCGACGCGGGCTTCGACATGGACCTGGGCGGCGACGACATCACCTCCGTCCAGTACCAGAACGCCAACAACTCGGTCCGCGTGAACGACGAGTTCATGAAGGCCGTCGAGGACGGCGGCAACTTCGGTCTGCGCGCGCGTATGACCGGAGAGGTCATCGAGGAGGTCGACGCCAAGGCGCTCTTCCGCAAGATCGCCGAGGCCGCGTGGGCCTGCGCCGACCCGGGCATCCAGTACGACGACACCATCAACACCTGGCACACCTGCCCCGAGTCCGGCCGGATCACCGCGTCGAACCCGTGCAGCGAGTACATGCACCTGGACAACACGTCCTGCAACCTGGCCTCGCTGAACCTGATGAAGTTCCTGAAGGACGACGGCAAGGGCAACCAGTCCTTCGAGACCGAGCGCTTCCAGAAGGTCGTCGAGCTGGTCATCACCGCGATGGACATCTCGATCTGCTTCGCGGACTTCCCGACCCAGAAGATCGGCGAGAACACGCGCGCGTTCCGCCAGCTCGGCATCGGCTACGCCAACCTCGGCGCCCTGCTGATGGCCACCGGCCACGCCTACGACTCCGACGGCGGGCGCGCCCTGGCCGGCGCGATCACCTCCCTGATGACGGGCACGGCCTACCGCCGCTCCGCCGAGCTGGCCGCGGTCGTCGGCCCGTACGACGGCTACGCCCGCAACGCCGACGCCCACAAGCGCGTCATGGCGCAGCACGCCGATGCCAACGGCAAGGCCGTCCGCATGGACGACCTGGACACCCCGGTGTGGGCCGCCGCCACGGAGGCCTGGCAGGACGTCGTCCGTCTCGGTGAGAAGAACGGTTTCCGTAACTCCCAGGCGTCCGTCCTCGCCCCGACCGGCACCATCGGTCTCGCGATGTCCTGCGACACCACCGGTGTCGAGCCCGACCTCGCCCTGGTGAAGTTCAAGAAGCTGGTCGGCGGCGGCTCGATGCAGATCGTCAACGGCACCGTCCCGCAGGCCCTGCGCCGCCTGGGCTACCAGGAGGAGCAGATCGAGGCGATCGTCGCCCACATCGCCGAGCACGGCAACGTGATCGACGCCCCCGGCCTGAAGCACGAGCACTACGAGGTCTTCGACTGCGCCATGGGCGAGCGCGCCATCTCCCCGATGGGCCACGTCCGCATGATGGCCGCGATCCAGCCGTGGATCTCCGGCGCCATCTCCAAGACGGTCAACATGCCGGAGACGGCGACCGTCGAGGAGGTCGAGGAGATCTACTTCGAGGCCTGGAAGCTGGGCGTCAAGGCGCTCGCGATCTACCGCGACAACTGCAAGGTCGGCCAGCCGCTCTCCGCCAAGAAGAAGGAGGACGCGAAGGCCGAGATCGCCGAGAAGGCCGAGGAGACGATCCGTACCGCGGTCGAGAAGGTGGTCGAGTACCGCCCGGTCCGCAAGCGCCTCCCCAAGGGCCGCCCCGGCATCACCACCTCCTTCACGGTCGGCGGCGCCGAGGGCTACATGACCGCCAACTCCTACCCGGACGACGGTCTCGGCGAGGTCTTCCTGAAGATGTCCAAGCAGGGCTCGACTCTCGCGGGCATGATGGACGCCTTCTCCATCGCGGTCTCCGTCGGCCTGCAGTACGGCGTGCCGCTGGAGACGTACGTCTCGAAGTTCACCAACATGCGCTTCGAGCCGGCCGGCATGACCGATGACCCGGACGTGCGGATGGCGCAGTCGATCGTCGACTACATCTTCCGCCGCCTGGCGCTGGACTTCCTGCCCTTCGAGACCCGCTCCGCGCTCGGCATCCACTCCGCCGAGGAGCG
The DNA here is from genome assembly GCF_027625935.1 of Streptomyces camelliae. Classification (NCBI taxonomy): domain Bacteria; kingdom Bacillati; phylum Actinomycetota; class Actinomycetes; order Kitasatosporales; family Streptomycetaceae; genus Streptomyces; species Streptomyces camelliae. The sequence goes on along the minus strand of NZ_CP115300.1, from coordinate 2,515,232 downwards.
CCAGCGCCACCTGGAGACCGGTTCGTACGAGCCCGCCGACGACGAGGTCGACGTCGAGGGCCTGGCCCAGTCGGCGCCGCGCACTCAGGAGCTGAAGGCGGTCGCCACGCCGAAGGCCGGGTCCGAAGCGGCCAAGCCCGCCCCGAAGCAGGCCCACACCAGCGCCGAGCTGGTGGAGATGCAGCTGGGCATCCAGGCCGACGCCCCGCTGTGCTTCTCCTGCGGCACGAAGATGCAGCGGGCCGGTTCCTGCTACATCTGCGAGGGCTGCGGCTCGACCAGTGGCTGCAGCTGATGACACGCGGTAGCTGAAGTAAGGGGCGTCGGCCATTGCCGGCGCCCCTTACCCGTGGTCGTGGGTCAGCGCTGGTGCGCCCTGCCCATGACGCGGGTGAACGTCGCGGGGTCCTCCTCGAACCCGTGCACGCCTGGACGGAAGGTCCAGTCTCCGGAGCCGTCCCGAGCGAACTCGGCGATCGTGGCCGCCGTCGCCCCGAGGACCGAGCCGAAGTCGTCCTCGGCGAGCACGGTGTAGCCTTCCCGGACCCGCATGGCCGGATTCAGCACATGGACGAACGTCTTGTGCCCGGGCCGCTGTTGGATGACCACACCGACCACCACGCGCGCGTACCGGTCGGCCAGCCGGTCCAGTTCCAGCGTCATGACCTCGTCCCAGCCGAAGCCCCTGCCGTCGGTGCTGTCCCGGTTGAGGAAGATCGTGCCGTCGGGCGAGCGGCTGTCGAAGTGCACCAGATAGGCCGGCGTCCCGTAGGCATCGTCCGAGGTGAACGTCGCAGCGACGATGTCGAGATCAGTGGGCGGCTGACCCGCCGGGCTCGGATCCCATTTCACCGCCACCTCGATCTTGCGGAGTCCCTTGCTGAAGCCGGACAACGGGCTTCCCCTTCCCCCTGTGACTGCTCTGTCCCCAACTCGCGTGGAGCCAGGGCTCTTTGCCCATCGTGCCACGCGCGCGGGGCGCATGCGCGGGTGATCTCCGCCGGAGCGTGACCGGCGCCACGTCCGCTGGCCTTACGATGGCGCGGTGCTGGTCAAGTGGATTCGCTGCACCGTGGTGGACCGCCGCGGCTTCGAGCGGGGGCAGCGGAAATGGGCGGGGCTTCTGGGGGAGCCGGGTTTTCGGGGGCAGGGCGGAGGCTGGAGCCGGCAGCGGCCGGGCGTGGCGCACATCTTCGCCTTCTGGGAGAGCCGCGCCTTCTACGACTCCTTCATGGCCCGCTCGCACGACCGCCTGGCCTCCGCCCAGTCCGGCACGTTCAAGGACGCCCAGGTCAAGCTCTTCGAGTACCGCTTCGACGTGAAGACGGGCTTCGAGCCGAGGTTCACAGACGCCGACCTGATCCGGGTGGCCCTGTGCCAGGTCCACGAGGAGAGGGTGGAGCACTTCACCCTCATGCAGGAGAAGGTCTGGAACCCCGCGATGGCCGGTTCGCCCGGCATGATCCGCGGCATGTTCGCTGAGGCACCCGACCAGGAGTTCCTGATCCTGTCGATGTGGCGCTCGGCGGCCGAACACGGCAAGTACCGCACCGAGCGCGTGGAACGCCTCGCCCTGCGCGCCCAGACCGAGGCCGACATCGCGGCGCTCTCCGGCGACATCGTGGATCTGGAACCGTCCTGGACGGTCTGAGCATCGGGCGTGGTGGTCTCCCGAGCGAGTCGGTTTGAAGAGCAAACTCACCTCTGACGGGGCCAGGGGAGCCGAATTCGTGTGACCTACGCCGTATGGAGCCCGTACGAGTGCTCGATTTCCCCTCACTCGATCTAGGGTTTTGGCATGGCACGACCACGGCGCATCGTCCTTGTCCGGCACGGCGAGTCCACGGGCAACGTCGACGACTCCGTGTACGAGCGCGAGCCCGACCACGCGCTCGCGCTGACCGAGCGGGGCTGGCGACAGGCCGAAGAGACCGGCAAGGGGCTCAGGGAACTCTTCGGCCGGGAACGCGTGAGCGTGTACGTCTCCCCGTACCGCCGCACCCACGAGACGCTCCGTGCCTTCCATCTCGACCCCGACCTCATACGTGTCCGGGAGGAGCCGCGGCTGCGCGAACAGGACTGGGGCAACTGGCAGGACCGTGACGACGTCCGCCTGCAGAAGGCCTACCGGGACGCGTACGGCCACTTCTTCTTCCGGTTCCCGCAGGGCGAGTCCGGCGCCGACGTGTACGACCGGGTCGGCGGCTTCCTGGAGAGCCTGTTCCGCAGCTTCGAGGCTCCCGACCACCCGCCGAACGTGCTCCTGGTGACGCACGGGCTCGCGATGCGGCTGTTCTGCATGCGCTGGTTCCACTGGACCGTCGCGGAATTCGAGTCGCTGTCGAACCCCGGGAACGCGGAGATGCGGATGCTCGTTCTCGGAGAGGACGGCAAGTACACGCTCGACCGGCCTTTCGAGCGCTGGCGAGATCCGGTGCCGTACTGGGTGAACGGATAGAGTGGCAGAGCGATGACCGCTGACTCCTCTTCCTCCGGGCGCCTGGAGCGCGCCCTGGCGAGCCTGCGCGGACTGGCCGTGGGGGACTCCCTGGGCTCCCAGTTCTTCGTTCCGGCGCACTATCCCCTGCTGAAGCGGCGCGAGCTGCCGCCGGGTCCCTGGCAGTGGACGGACGACACCGAGATGGCCTGCTCCGTGGTCGCTGTTCTCGCCGCCCACCACCGCATCGACCAGGACGCGCTGGCCCGCTCCTTCGCCGACCATCACGACTTCGACCGGGGCTACGGGCCTGCGGTCAACCGTCTGCTGCGGCTCGTCCGGGAGGGCGGGGACTGGCGTGAGCTGGCCGCCGGGCTCTTCAACGGACAGGGGTCCTGGGGCAACGGAGCCGCGATGCGCATCGCCCCGCTGGGCGCCTGGTACGCGGACGATCCGGAGCAGGCGACCCACCAGGCGGAGATCTCGGCCTACCCCACCCATCAGCATCGCGAGGCCGTGGTCGGGGCCATGGCTGTGGCCGCCGCCGCGGCCCTGGTCGGCTCCCCGGGCGGGCCGCCGAGCCCCGAGGCGCTCCTCGACGGCGTCGTCGCGCTGGTGCCGAAGAGCGCAGTCGGCCAGGGACTGAGGCGCGCCCGCGACATGCTGGACTACGGCGACGCGGGCACCGTCGCGGCCGTCCTGGGCTGCGGACGCCGCACGACGGCCCATGACACCGTCCCCTTCGCCCTGTGGTCCGCCGCACGCAGCCTCGGAAATTACGAGGCAGCGTTCTGGACGACCGCCCAGGTGGGCGGCGACGTGGACACCACCTGCGCGATCGTGGGCGGCGTGCTCGCCGCCGGCAAGGCGGGCACACCCCCCGCAGCGTGGACGGAGCGGGCCGAGGCCCTGCCGGACTGGGTACCGACGGGGCTCTGACGGGGCGGCGGGGCGAGCCTGGTGGATGACGGCCCTGCAGCTGCGGGGCGGGCGCCTGGTTGCGGCCGGTGAGGGCAGACCTTCGCGCAGACGTAGGTCCTCATGAAAGCTCTCCGTGATTGCCGGGAACTCTCTGTGACAACCGCGCGTTCTTCCCGTATCCGCTGGATGTCCGGCACTTCGGTACGGGCTGGGTGGGGGAGTCGGAGCCGCGGGGAGGGGATGTGTGATGGCGTTCGTGTCCTGGGAGCAGGCGTTCCTGCCGACCCTGATGTGGGCGCTGGTGCCCGTGGTGCGGCCTGCCGGACCGACGCGCGGGCCCTCCGTCCCCGGGCGGCGGTCCGGCAGGCCGCGGCTCCGCGCGGTCCGGAAGGGGTCAGCCCATGCCCGGGCCCGCCATGCCGGCGAGCGTTTCGAGATCGCTCCTACGCACCCTGAGCACGAACCAGGCGGTCACGAACCCCAGCGCGGCCATCGCGGCGGCCGGGACGAAGGCGCTGGAGATGCCGTGGGCGAGCACGTCGTGGCCCCAGGGCGCGGGCAGCTGGTGCGTCTTGGCGAAGTGCGCCTTCTGCTCCGGCGAACCGTTGGCAAGGAACTTCGGCAGCTGCTTCTTCGCCTCGTCCTTGCTGGCCGAGCCGAAGACGGTCGTCAGGATGGACAACCCGAGCGAACCGCCCACCTGCTGCATCGCGTTGAGCAGACCCGAGGCCGCACCCGCCTCGTGCTGGGCGACGCCGGACACGGCGGTCACCGTGGCCGTCACGAAGTTCAGGCCCATGCCGAAGCCGAACACCAGCATCGGTCCGAGCACTCCGCCGAGGTAAGAGCTGTCCGGACGGATGAACGTCTGCCAGACCAGCCCGATCGCCACGAGCGCCGAGCCGACCATCATGAACGGCTTCGGGCCGAGCTTCGGCAGCAGGGACTGCGACAGGCCCGCGCCGACCGCGATCGCGACCGTCACGGGGAGGAAGGCCAGGCCGGCCTTGACGGCGCTGTAGCCGAGGACGTCCTGCACGAACAGCACGATGTAGAAGAACATGCCGAACATCGCCGCGGCCAGGCTCAGCATGATCACGTACGTGCCCCAGCGGTTGCGGTCCGTGAACATCCTGAGCGGGGTGATCGGCTCCTTGGCCCGCGTCTCGGTGAGGATGAAGGCGAGGAGCAGGACCACGGCCGCGCCGAACGAGCCGAGGGTGAGTCCGTCGTGCCAGCCGTTCTCCGCGGCCCGGATGAACCCGTACACCAGCGAGGCCATGCCCACCGTCGAGGTCAGCGCTCCCGTGATGTCGAAGCGCCCCGGATGCCGCTCCGACTCGCTGATGTACAGCGGAGCGAGCGCCGCGATCAGCACGCCGATGGGCACGTTGACGAAGAGCACCCACCGCCAGTCCAGCCAGTCGGTGAGCATGCCACCCGCGAGCAGGCCGATGGCACCGCCGCCCGCGGAGACGGCGGCGAACACACCGAAGGCCCGGTTGCGTTCCGGGCCTTCCGGGAAGGTCGTCGTGATGAGCGCCAGCGACGTGGGCGAAGCTATCGCGCCGCCCACACCTTGCAGGGCCCGTGCGGCCAGCAGCTGCCAGGGTTCCTGGGCGAGACCGCCCAACAGCGAGGCGAAGGTGAACAGCAGGATGCCGGTGATGAACACCCGGCGGCGGCCGAGGATGTCTCCGGCCCGCGCTCCGAGCAGCAGCAGGCCGCCGAACGTGAGCGTGTAGGCGCTGACGACCCAAGTCAGGTCGGTCGTGCTGAATTTGAGCGCAACTTGAATGTGCGGGAGCGCGATGTTCACAATCGTCGCGTCGAGTACCACCATGAGTTGGCAGGCCGCGATGACGGTGAGTGCGATGCCGGGATGCCCCTCCCGGCGGGCCATGCCCGGTTTTGGATCCTGAAGCAGCTGAGAGGTCGTCACTATGGGTCCCCCACAAAGGCGTTAGTGAACGCTCGCGTTCACTTTCGGCTCCACGGTAGTGAGTCCCCAACAGTGAACGCAAGCGTTCACTTAATCGGGTGCGCCGCCTCGCGTCCCCCTGTTTGCTGCGGCGTGGCGCCCTCCGCCCCGGAATCCCCGCTTCCCATGCACGTTGGAGAGACACAGATGGTTACCTCGCGCTGGACGGCCGACCCCACCCGGACGGCTTCCCCTCGTCGGCGCGGCGTGGTGCTGGAGCGCGCGATCCTCGACGCCGCTCTGGAACAGCTCGGCTCGGTCGGCTGGAAGGGTCTGACCATGGAAGGCGTCGCGGCCGGCGCCCAGACCGGCAAGGCAGCGGTCTACCGCCGCTGGCCCAGCAAGGAGGACCTCGTCGCGGACGCACTGGTGGCCCGGCTGCCCCAGGTGGAGACGGCTCCGGACCTCGGGAGCGTGCGCGAGGACCTCCTCATGCTGTGCCGGCAGGTCCGGGAGATCATGTACTCGCCCCCCGGTCTCGCACTGCGCGCGGTGATTCACGAGTGCGACGACGCTCAGGCGGAGCGCTTCCAGGACGTGATCATCGGAGGGGTCATCGGGCCGACGGTCACCCTGCTCCGTGATGTCGTCACCCGTGGGATAGAGCGGGGTGAGGTCCGTCCGGACGCGGCCAACGGCTATGTCTTCGACGCCATCCCCGCCATGATGATGTACCGCTCCAAGGTGTGCGCATGTGAATGGAGCGACCAGGATCTCGAAGAGATGATCGACCAGCTGATGCTCCCGCTGCTGCGGCCTCACGGGGTCTGATCCCGCGCCTCGGTGATCTGTGCGGCGGTCGGGCGACCGGGGTGTCGCGGGGCGATCCCGGCGGCGTACGCTAAGGGCGCCATGCCGTACGAACCACCCACTCACACTGTCGAGCGCTCCCTGCGCGCCACGACCGGAGCGAAGGTCATTGCCGGTGTCGACGAGGTGGGACGCGGAGCCTGGGCCGGACCCGTCACCGTCTGTGCCGCGATCACCGGATTGCGCCGCCCGCCCGAGGGTCTGACCGACTCCAAGCTGCTGACCATCAAGCGTCGTACGGAACTCGCCGAGGTCCTGCAGGCATGGGTGACGGCCTACGCCCTGGGGCATGCTTCCCCTGAGGAGATCGACGGCCTGGGGATGACGGCGGCACTACGGCTCGCCGCGGTGCGTGCCCTGGACGCCCTGCCGGTCCGCCCCGAGGCCGTCATCCTCGACGGGAAGCACGACTATCTCGGCGACCCCTGGAAGGTGCGCACGGTGATCAAGGGCGATCGCTCGTGTGTGGCCGTCGCCGCGGCGTCGGTGATCGCCAAGGTTCAGCGCGACAAAATGATGGCCGAACTGGGTATCGACCATGCAGACTTCGGATTTGCGGACAACGCCGGGTATCCGTCGCCCGTGCACAAGGCCGCACTGGAGGAGTGGGGACCCACCCCGCACCACCGCTTGTCGTGGGCGTATCTTGATGCGTTGCCTCAGTGGCGGCACCTCAAGAAGGCCCGCAGCTGGGCGGACGGAGGCGTTCCGGAGATCGAAGGGCAGCTCGGCTTCGATTTCTGACGGTTCCGATCGCACTGATGTGCCACCCGGTCACCCGTACCGCACCAATGTTTGATAAATATCAGCTCATGCCTCTCATTCCCGAGGAGCCTCAGATTCACGAGAGTGCCCAGGGTCCCCGCGCTACTCCGGCCAGCGGCCGTACCGCGCCGACCCCTCGCCCCGTACCCGGCCCCCGCCCCGCGGCTCCGTCCCGTCCCGGTCGCCCGGGCCCTCTGCGGCCCGCGCCGCCGGTGCAGCGCACGCCGCGTGACGTGGCTCCGGCCAAGCCGGGCCCGTCGGGCCCGGCCGCTCCCGCCGCTTCGGCGGCCACCCCGCAGATCCAGCTGATCCCGGCCTCGGTCGAGGGAGCGCTCGATGCCGCCGAGGAGGCGGTGGACCTGCTCCTGGACTCGGGCCGTGCCCCCGGCGACGTGCTTGTGATCACCACCGGTGCCCAGCACCCATGGGCGGAGCACGAACTGTCCTTCGGTGAAGCCTCCTACTGGGCGCAGCACGACGCCGGTGATGACGTCTTCTACACGGACGCCGCCATCGCTGCCCGTGCATCCTCTCGCCCCGTGGTGGTCGTGGCCGTCAACGGAGGCCCGGCCTCGGCCGCTGCCACAGCCCTGCCGCTGGCCCACACCCGGGCCGGAGCCCTGCTGATCGTCTGCGGCGACCCGCAGCAGATCAACGCGGTGCTGGGCGCCGGCGTCTGAGCCACGCGCGGCGCCTCGGGGAGCCGGAGTGTCGCTGGAGCCGCTCCGGCGGAATCCGTATGGAGTGGCTTTTGGCATGCCCGGATGTCGGGCGGCCACGGAACTCATGGCTCGGTCGGCTCAGCCGCCGGTCAGGGGTGCAAGGAGCGGCCTCCGGCGGGTGTGGGCGTCGGGGGCGCCGGCCGGCCCGTGCGCGGTCTGCCGTCTGCTTGTCCCCGGTGGCCGGCGTCGGGCGGCGCATGCGGTCGAGGCGTATGGCCTGGGCCCGATGCCGTTGCCTTCAGCGCGCCGCTGCCCGGCGCAGGACCTCGGAGACCGGCCCGCCGGTGCGCGGCGCGAGCGGCGGGGTCTCCGACAGGGCGAAGGGCTCCGGCGGGGAGTCGGCGTTGGGTCGGCGTCCGCCGCGCCCCTCACCGAGCACCTGCCAGCCGTCGTGGGTCAGCGTGATGTACGCCCCACAGCGCAGGCCGTGCAGCGTGCAGGCGTCACGCAGGCCCCACATCCAGGCGCCGTCCTCCTCCGTCCAGCGCGCATCGCCCTCACGGCAGTACAGCAGTACGGCCGTGCGCACGGGTGTACGGCGCCGCAGGTCGTGCGGGATGACCCGGCGCAGCTGGGCGAGCAGCGCGTTGCGGAACATCCACCCGTCGGCCGGGGCCGGTCTACGGGTGAACGACGCGCTGGCGCACAGCCGCTCGTCGGGATCCAGCACCGCCACGATCGCCGTGGACGGCTTCGGATGGTGCCGGGCATGCAACCCGCTGACGACCTCACGGGGGTTGCGCAGCAGAGGGATTCCGGCGGCGGCCCATTCGGCCGGCTCAAGCAGGCGACTGGCGGAAACGGCGGACGCGGACGTCGACAACGAGGCCGCCGAGGACGAGGCGAATCCGAAGGTCACGTTCCTCCCTTCGGCTACGCGCCCACACTGCGGGCGAGGTCGGATTGGGGAGCGCGCACCGCAGCAAAGCCCAACCAGATCACGAGCGAGCCGTGCGGGGAGCGGACCTCAATTCTTCCTGTCGAACTGGGATGCGGCAACGAGCAATTGGGGTCGCCGACTGTTATCGGGGGGTGTGTGGCTTATATCCCTACCCAATGCTTTGGCTGCTGACGCCTGAGGTGTCCCAGCCGCGGTGCGCCCCGTCCTCGCGGCTGGACGTGCGGTCAGCCCTGGACGGCCAGGACCAGTGGCAACACCCCCCGCGCGCCGGACTTTACGAGCAGACGCGCCGCGACCGCGAGGGTCCAGCCCGTCTCGGTGAAGTCATCGATCAGCAGCACCGGTCCGTGCGCCTCGGCGAGCGCCGACGCCAGGTCGGGCGGCACCGTCAGCGCGCCGTCGAGGGCCTTCAGCCGCTGGGCGCTGTTGCTGCGCGGCGGCCGCGGCACGTCCCCGGCGTACTCCACGGAGCCGAGCAGGGGAAGCCGCCCCACCTCGGCGATCCGGGCGCCCAGGGAGTGGATCAGCCGGGGCCGGGAGAGCGAGGCGATGGTGACGACCCCCACGGGCCGGGGCCGGGCGTCGGACACACCGGGAGCCCAGCCTCCAGGGCCCTTCGCCCAGTCGGCCAGGACGCCCACCACAGCCTGTGCCACGTCGTCCGGCACAGCGCTGTCGGGCGCCTGGGGCGCGAGGAGCGGCCGCAGCCGGTTGCCCCAGCCGATGTCCGAAAGTCGACCCAACGCCCGCCCCGGCAAGGCCTGTTCGCCGGCCGGAATGCGCCCCTTGAGCGCGATGCCGATGGCCGGGAGCCCGGTCGGCCACATGCGGCGGGGTTCCACCTCGACCCCGGCGCGGCCGAGGTCGCTGCGCGCGGCGGCCACCGCCGTCGCAGAGGCGTCGGCGGTGAAGCGCGGCCCCGCGCAGTTGTCGCAGCGGCCGCAGGGCCTGGCGCCCTCGTCGTCCAGCTGACGCTGCAGGAACTCCATCCGGCAGGTGGTGGTGGAAGCGTAGGCGCGCATCGCCTGCTGCTCGGCCGCGCGCTGCCGGGTCACCCAGTCGTAGCGCTCGGCGTCGTACGACCAAGGCTGTCCGGTCGCAATCCAGCCCCCCTTGACGCGGTGGACGGCACCATCCACGTCGAGGACCTTCAGCATGGTCTCCAGCCGGGAGCGGCGCAGTTCGACCAGTGGTTCCAGCGCGGGCAGCGACAGCGGTCCCTCCGCCCGGGCGAGGACGTCCAGGGTGCGCCGGACCAGTTCCTCGGAGGGGAAGGCGAGAGAGGCGAAGTACTGCCAGATCGCCTCGTCCTCCGTGCCGGGCAGCAGCAGCACCTCGGCGTGCTCCACACCGCGGCCGGCCCGGCCGACCTGCTGGTAGTAGGCGATGGGGGAGGAGGGGGAGCCGAGGTGGACCACGAAACCCAGGTCCGGCTTGTCGAAGCCCATGCCCAGCGCGGAGGTGGCGACCAGAGCCTTGACCCGGTTGGCGATCAGGTCGTCCTCGGCCTGCTGCCGTTCGGCGTTCTCCGTCTTGCCCGTGTACGAGGCGACGGTGTGCCCGCGCTGCCGCAGAAAGGCTGCGACCTCCTCCGCCGCGGCGACGGTGAGGGTGTAGATGATGCCGGAGCCCGGCAGGTCGTCGAGATGGTCGGCGAGCCAGGCCATCCTGTGCGCGGCGTCCGGCAGCCGCAGCACCCCGAGGCTGAGGCTCTCCCGGTCCAGCGGCCCGCGCAGCACCAGCGCGTCCGACGAGCCGCCCGTGCCGAGCTGCTCGGCGACATCCGCGGTCACCCGGGCGTTGGCCGTGGCTGTGGTGGCCAGCACGGGCACACCGGGCGGCAGTTCGCCCAGCATGGTGCGCAGCCGCCGGTAGTCGGGACGGAAGTCATGGCCCCAGTCGGAGATGCAGTGGGCCTCGTCCACGACCAGCAGGCCGGTCGCGGCGGCGAGCTTGGGCAGGACCTGGTCACGGAAGTCGGGGTTGTTCAGCCGCTCCGGGCTCACGAGCAGGACGTCGACCTCACCGGCCGCGATCTCGGCCTGGACGGCGTCCCACTCCTCGGTGTTCGCGGAATTGATGGTCCGGGCGTGGATACCGGCCCGGGCCGCTGCCTCTACCTGATTGCGCATGAGCGCGAGCAAGGGCGAGACGATCACCGTGGGTCCGCTTCCTCTGGCCCGCAGCAGCGAGGTGGCCACGAAATACACCGCGGACTTGCCCCACCCCGTGCGCTGCACGACCAGGGCCCGGCGCCGGTCCGCGACCAGCGCCTCGATCGCGCGCCACTGGTCCTCGCGCAGCCGGGCCCCGCCCGTGGCATCCCCGACGAGCCGGGCGAGGACGGCGTCCGCCTGGGCCCGGAGATCCGCGTTGCTCGTGTGTTCCATGCGCTCCATACAACAGGACGGGACCGACAATCGGGCGGGCCGCGGGCCGAGGCTGTGGACAACCGCGACGGTCTTGTCGTGTCCCTGATTCGACTTATCCACAGGTTCAAGCAGAATCTCAAGATCCGCGAGATGGTCTCCGCATGACGAATCACGGCGAAACCATCGGACCCTTCGACAACAGCGACATCTCCGGACAGGAGCCGTTCACTGGACTGTCCGCGCACGACACACAGGTCACGCTGCGCACCCCCGCCGAGCTGGCCGACGCCCTGCCCTACCTGCTCGGATACCGCCCGGAGGACAGCATGGTGCTGGTCGCCCTCCACGACCGTGAAGGCCGCGGCCGGTTCGGCGGTCGGGCCAGGCTCGGCATCCCCGCGAGTGAGGAGGACTGGGAGGCGGCCGCCCGCCAGCTGGCCCAGGGACTGGTCAGGGGCAGTGAGCGGCGAGGCTCGCGACCGGAACAGATGGTGGCCTACGTCTGCCAGGAACCGGGCCCGGGCGAGTCCGGCCGGGACGTCAAGCGACGGCTCGGCCGACTGGCCCAGCTGCTGCGCACCCAGTGCGGCGACCTCGACGTGCCGGTCATCGAGGCGCTGTGCATCTCGGACGGCCGGTACTGGTCGTACTGCTGCCCGATCGAGGGCTGCTGCCCCGAGGACGGCTCGCCGATGGGCCTTCCCGGCACCTCCGTGCTGGCCGCCGCGGCCACCTACGCCGGCATCCAGGTGCGCGGCACGCTCAGGGAGCTGCGGGCCCGGCTGCAGCCCTGGGAGACCTCCGAGGCCGTGGAGCAGGAGGTCGCGCTGGACGCGGCGGGCATGACCCTGGTGCCCCGCATCCTCGACGAGGCGTCCCGCCCGGACGTGGCCGAGGAGACCCTCGCCCTCGCCGAGCGGATCATGCGCCGCTTCGCCGAGGCGGTACCCGTGTCCGGCACGCATCCGGCGGACCTGCGTGACGACGGGATGCTCGCACACGACGAGGCCGCCAGGCTCATCCTCGGACTCCAGGACCGCACGACCCGCGACCGGGCGGCCGCCTGGATGGAGGGCGAGGAGGCCGGCCCGGCTCTCCGGCTCTGGCGCGCCGTGGCCCGCCGCTGCGTCGGTTCCTACGGCGAACATGCGGCGGCTCCGCTGACCCTGGCCGGCTGGGTTGCCTGGTCGACGGGCGACGAGCTGGAGGCACGCGAGGCACTGGCCATGGCCCTGGGCGCTGATCCCGACTATCTGTTCGCGCGTCTGCTGCACCAGGCCTGCAACGAAGGGCTCGACCCCGAGGGGATTCGCCGCTGTCTGCGCGAGGACCGCACGGGGCGTGCGCGGCCGGAGACAAAGCAACCATCGGATCGGGCGGCGGACTCGGCACGGACCGAGTCTCCGGCTGACGACGGTGCGATGCCCGGAGCGAGTGCGCGGGCGGACGACCAGGTCGCCGAAGCGGAGCCAGGCACGGGCGCGCGCCGGAGGCGCCGCGTGCGCTCCGCGGACGGCAGTGACGGTCGTCGCGCACCTCGGGCGGCCCGGACGGCGGGTGGACGGCGGGGGCCGTCCGGCTCCCACCCCCGGCCGTCGGCGACTGAGCCCTCGCGCCCCGCCACCCGCGGTCCCGGCGGCACGCGCGCGCGTGCATCGGACCGGGGTTCCGTCAGTGCCACTCCGTCGGGGAGCGGCGTTCATGAGCCCGAAGGGGAGGAATGAGCGCCTTGTCCCTGGTCGAGCAAGCCGGCACGACGAAGACGCGCGGCGCTCCGATGAAGACGGCGGGACGACGCGCACACTCCTGGAACCTGCGTGCGCGACGATCCCCTGCGCGTCCGCTTGCGCCCGGTAGGCGGCGCCACCGTGCTGTCGGTGCAGGTGCCAGTGCTGGTGGGATTCTGAGCCGCCTGGGCGACCTTGCGCGTCGGTCGTACCGGCATGCTCCGGGAGCATGCCGGGGCGCACCGCGCGACCGGTGGCACGGGATCTCGACTGTACTGAACGGCACCTGCCCGATTCCGGCGCGCCGCCATTCGGTCGGACTCCCCGACGCGGACCGTGACCCGGACGAGGCCCCCTCCGTTCACCTGAGTGGCGGAACGCCTGAACAGGCCCAGCCGCCCTACGACCGTTGTCCCCCGGGGCGCCCCATCGGCCGCCCAGCGCGACCGAGGCGCACCGAGAGCAGAAGAAGCCATCCCATGCCCCAGCAGCCGACGCCGCCCTCCGCCGCCGATGTCGAGCGGCCGCCGTGGGACCGGCCCGAGCGGTTTCAGCGGGACGGTGCCGCCGCGACGGCAACCGAGGCCACCGTCGTACGGCCGCCGTTCCCGGACTCACGGTCGGCTTCCCCGGCATGCCACGGCGGGGCTCCACACGGCAACGCCGGGGCTCCGCCCTCAGCTCATCACCCCGCCCGTCGATCCGCAGCGCCTCCGCCGTCCCGCACCGCGGCAGTCGGCCGTCCGGTGCCCGAACTGCCCTCCACCCACGACGCGTTGATCTGCGTCGCCCTGCCCGGCCTCGCCATCTCGGGCGATCAGGGACAGCTGGCCGGCCGGGGGCTGGACGGGTTCTACCGAGGCGGTCGGCGCCTGCTCTCCCGGTGTCAGATCCGCGTGGCCGGACGGGAGCCGCTCGCCGTGCAGGCAAGGATGACCGGGGCCGACAGCGCCCGCTTCGTCGGGACACTGCGCGTATCCCCGGCGGCGGGCCCCGATCCGGATGTCATGGTGGAGCGAACGCGGCGCGCCGAGGGCACCGAGCGGATCACCCTCCGCAACGCCGCCGCGCGACCGCTGAGGCTCCCCGTCGAGGTCGCCCTCGGTACGGATCTCGCGGAGCTCGGCGCCATCGCCTCCGGCAGGGCGGGCCCCGAGCTTCCGGCCACCGTCCACGACTCGGGCCTGCGCTGGGCCACGGCCGGCATCGCCGCCAGTGTCACCGCCGACCCCCAGCCCTCCGACGCCCTGGCGTCCGCCGGACTGCTGCGCTGGGAAGTGGACCTGCCACCAGGCGGAACGGTCACCGTGGAACTCCGGGTACGGCTCGACGGCGCGGGCCTCCTGCGCGCCGCGGGACAGACCGCGACCGGCTCGCTCGCCCCCGCCCGGGCAACGGGCGACGATCCCCGGGTGGCCCCGCTGCTCCACGCGGCCGTCGCCGACCTCCAGGCCCTCCTCCTGCGGGACCCCGACCACCCCGCCGACATCTACCTGGCCGCAGGCGCGCCTTGGCGCTGCGGGATGGCGCCCGCCGAGGCCCTCGCCGCCGCCCGCATGACCCTGCCCCTCGGCACCCGGCTCGCCGCGGGCACACTGCGCACCCTGGCCCGTACACAGCTCCCGCGCAGGGATCCACGGGCCGGCATGATCCCCGGGCCGCGCCGCGACGCCGGCCCGCTCCTCCCGCCGGGCTGCACGGGCACGGAGGCCACACTGCTCTTCCCCGTCCTGCTCGCCGAGGCCCGCCGATGGGGGCTCCCGGAGCAGGAGACGAGAGAACTGCTGCCGGCTGCCGAACGGTGTCTCACCTGGTTGCGGACCACCGTCGGCGACGGCACCTACCTCCCCGACCCGCAGCCCGCCGGCCCGGTCCGCTGCGAGACGCAGGCCCACGCATATCGCGCGGCCCTGCTCGGCGCCGATCTCCTCGACGCCTACGACCGGACTGGCGGCACCGAGTTACGCCACTGGGCCCACTCCCTGCGGACGGCCTTCCGGGCGGACTTCTGGGTCGAGGACCGCGGCGGCGGCCGCCCGGCCGCGGCCCTGGCATCGGACGGCCGGCCCATACCGCACCTGGGCTCCGCCGCTGTGCACCTGCTCGACACCGGTCTGCTGGGTTCCGGGCGGCTCGCCCCGGGCCTCCTCGACCGGGTCCAGACCGAACATCTCGCCCGACTGCTCGGCACCCCCGCCATGGACGCGGGCTGGGGGCTGCGCGGTCTCGGCGCCAAGGAGGCGGGGCACAATCCGTTCGGTCACCGGAGCGGTGCCGTGCGGGTCCACGAGACCGCGCTCGCGGTCACCGGACTGGCCGCCGCCGGCTACGAGAGGGAAGCCGGGGGCCTGCTGAGAGGCCTGCTGGCAGCGGCGGAGCACTTCGGGCACCGCCTGCCGGAGATGTTCGGCGGCGAGCAGCGTTCCGCCGGCAGTGCGCCCCTTCCGCATCCCGCGGCCTGCCGGCCGGCGGCCACCGCCGCGGCGTCCGCGATCATGATGCTCACCGCTCTCGCGGGCATCCGCCCCGACACCCCGGCCCGTACGGTCACCTTGTGCCCCGTACGCAGCGCGCCGCTCGGCGAAGTCGGTCTCACCGGGCTGCGCCTCGCCGGCGCTCCCTTCGCCGTGCGCATCAGCCGGCTGGGCCTCGCCATGGTCGAGGAGGCGGCGGACGGACTGCAACTGGGAGTGTGACCTCGTACGACGTGATCGAACGAAGAAACGGAGCCGACCCTGCGCCCCATAACGCTACGAAGCGGAACCACCACCGATGCGGCCGACGAAGGGAGTGTTTATCGTCAGGAAGACGACTATGATCGCCGCATGCCCTACGACCCGTCAGCATTTCCGCCCTTCGCCGTCACCGTGGACCTGGTCGTGCTGACCGTGCGCCGTCACGCCCTGTGCGCGCTGGCGGTACGCAGGGGCGAGCCTCCCTTCCAGGGGCGATGGGCACTGCCCGGGGGCTTCGTACGGGCCGACGAGGACCTGTCCCAGGCGGCGGCGCGCGAGCTCGAAGAGGAGACCGGGCTGAGGGCGCATGACCCGGCGGCCCCGGCCCAGGACAACGGAGCCCACCTTGAGCAGCTCGCGACCTACGGCGACCCCGAGCGGGACCCGCGCATGCGGGTGGTCAGCGTCGCGCACCTCGCCCTCGCGCCAGACCTGCCCGCCCCCCGCGCGGGGGGCGACGCGAGCAATGCTCGCTGGGCACCGGTCGAGGAGCTCCTTGAGCAGGGCGGTTACGGCCGCGACGGCGAGCCGGTGGCGCCGCTCGCCTTCGACCACGCCCAGATTCTCGCCGACGGGGTCGAGCGGGCCCGGTCCAAGATCGAGTACTCGTCGCTGGCCACCGCGTTCTGCCCGCCCGAGTTCACCGTGGGTGAGCTGCGCCGGGTGTACGAGGCGGTGTGGGGGGTGGCCCTCGATCCCCGCAACTTCCACCGCAAGGTCACCGGAACGCCCGGGTTCCTCGTCCCCACGGGAGGTACGACCACGCGCCAGGGCGGGCGGCCAGCGCAGCTCTTCCGGGCCGGAGGGGCCACTCTGCTCAACCCTCCGATGCTGCGCCCCGAGGTCTGAGAGGCGCGGCGGTGGGCAGGCCGGGCGGCGGGAGGACCGACCGCCCGTTCCTCCGGCCCCGGTTCCGTCGAACGGCGGATGTTGAACCAGGCTGAACCGCAGTACGCGCGGGAGCGTATCCGGTGATACCCGAAAAACCAGACATAGCGCGCTATCTTGCTGCAGGTGATCCAGGCCTTCGGACTGACCAGCAATTCCCGCAAGGCGCACCCGCCGGCCGTCGACGACGTCTCCTTCGAAGCGCGTGCCGGACGGGTCACCGCGCTCCTCGGAGGCGCCGGCGCGGGCAAGTCGACTGCGCTCCGACTGATGCTCGAACTTCAACAGGGGCGCGGCATCACCTACTTCAGGGGGCGGCCCCTGCATCGGATCGCCCATCCGTCGCGAGAGGTCGGCGTGCTCCTCGGCGACGTACCGGGGCACCCGGCCCGCTCCGTCCGCGGCCATTTGCGGATGCTGTGCGCGGCCTCGGGCGTACCCGCGAGACGCGCCGACGAGGTTCTCGAAGTCGTGGGGCTCGTCAGCCTCCGAGAGGAGCGTCTCGGCATGCTCTCGTGCGGCATGGACCGCAGGCTCGGCCTGGCCTGCGCTCTGCTGCCGGACCCGCATACCCTCGTGCTGGACGAACCCGCCGACGGCCTCTCCACCCGCGAGGCGCAGTGGTTCCACGGCATGCTGCGCGCCCACGCCCAGCAGGGCGGCACGGTGCTCTTCACCACGGCCGATCCCAAGGAGGCCGCACGTGCGGCTGATCGGGTCGTCACCCTCGACGGAGGCCGGCTCGTGGCCGACCAGGACGTCAGGGAGTTCGCCCGCACGCGGCTGCGCCCGCGCGTCGCCGTCCGCAGCCCCCATGCGGGCCGCCTCGCGGCGCTGCTCACCAAGGAGGCCCGTACCGCGCGCCGCTCCGTGGAGGTCGTACGGGAGGACGGCAACCGCCTCTCGGTGTATGGCTCCACGACCGCCGATGTCGGCGAGACGGCCTTTCGCCACGGCGTCCTCGTCCACCAACTCGCCGATGAGGTCGGCGACATGGGGCCGGGGTCCGGTGCCGAGCGCGGCAGCTCGTCGGCGGAGACCGGCGACGCCGCGGCGAGCGAGCCGCGGGGGCGGCACGAGCGCGGGCCGTCCGGTACGTCGGCGGCGGAGCCGGAGAGCGCAGCGTCCGGCCCGCCGACTGCGGAGTCGATCGCTCTGGCGTCGGATCCGGGCTCCTTTGTGCCCTGCTCGTCCCTGACCGAGTCACGTTCCCCGGAGCCCGGCTCGCCCGCGCCGGAGAAGGCCACCGTGGCGTTCGGCTTCTCGCCCGCGACGCCGAACGCCACGCCGTCCGGCGTCGCGGCAGGAGAACCGGATGCCGTGCCGACGGGTTTCCCGGCCAAGAAGCGGGAGCGCGTGGAAGCAGACGCTGCGGCCCAGGAGCCTGCCGTGTCCGGTTCTTCCACCGGCGAGCATGCGCGGACCGTGTCCGCTCTCGCGTCGGCGGAGCGGGCGCCGACAGCCGTGGGAGAGCGGCTGTCGCCAGGGGAAGCCCCCGATCCCCGACCGGCGGCGGGGCGCGTGCCGACGCCCCACGACGCCCAGAGCGCGGGCGGCGGGCCGCCGGGTGGCATGATTCCCGAGGCTGGCGGGGCGGCGCGCGGCGTCGTGACGTCCGCCGGCGACGACGACGCCGGTGAAGGCGAGGGAGGGGCCGCCGCGGAGATGCTCGCGGGTGCCGATGGCAGGACCGCCGGCTCGACGGATGCCGACGCCGCCCACGGCATGGTCGCGGCGGCTCAGGACGCGCAGGCCGGCAGCACGAGCCCCCCGGCAGCGAGTGTCTCCGCAGCCGGCATCTCCGCGCTCCGCGCCCGCCTCCCCGGTGCGAGGACTTCCGGAACCCGTCAGGCACGGAATGCCCGCACCGTCCGCCCCGGCACCGCCCCGGCCCTCGACGCCCTCCCGCCGCCCATCTCCGTCCGCTCCGCTCCCAGCCCCCTTCGCCCCCTGCGCTACGAGATCCGGCGCGCCACCGGAATCGGTGTCGGCTTCCTCACCTGCGGTGCCGCGCTGGCGCTGTCCGCGGTCACCGCCGTACTCCTCGCGCGGCTCGGGCACACCCCGCAGGCGCGGCTGTTCGCGGCCTGGCCGCGGGAGCTGCCGCTGCCGCCCGCGGCGCTCGCGGCGGGGCTGCTCGGGGCGCTGGCTTTCGGGGACGAGTTCCGCCACCCCGCCCTCGCGGCGGACCGCGGCACCGTGCCCCGCCGGCTGGGGCTGCTGACCGCGAAACTCCTCGTCAGCGGGGCCACCGCGGCGCTGCTCGCCTTCCTCACCCTGGGCTGCGACGCCGAAGTGCTCTACCTCTTCTACGGGCGGGAGCTGGCCCAAGTTCCCGCGGACTGGCTTTCGCTGGGCGCGAGTTGGTTCGGGCTCGTCGTCGGCTGCTCCTGGGCCGGTGTTCTGGCGGCCGGTGTCTTCCGGTCCACCGCGGGGGGCCTGGCCGCCGTACTCGCCGTACCCGTTCTCGTCCTCCCTGCCATGTATGAGGCGATGCGCGATCCCGCTCTGCGCATGGCGGCCGGATTTCCGGAGCGGATGCGGGAGGTGTTCCTGCTGCAATGGCCCTTCGGAGGGCAGCGCTACCTGCTCGGACTGGTGCGGGTGCTCGCTCAACCAGCAGGCAGCGCAATGGCGTTGTCGCTGGCGGCCCTTCTGTGCGCGTATCTCGTCACGACGCTGCGTACCAGGTTCCGGTGAGGACCGTGCGTCCACTTCCGATCTCGCTGTGTACACAACTTCCCGCAGAAAGCCCATTTCTTTCCGATAAGGCGTCAATTGCGACGGGGTGAGCGATCACCCTTTCGTGTGCTTTTCACCAAAGACCTCAAGGGAGTTGGAGAGGGCGCCGACAAAGGTTCCGTGAGTACCCTTGCGCACACCATGATGACCGCCGCCCGCTCCGCCGACTCCGGTCTGGCCGGCCCGGGCGAACTCGACCGCTACCCCTACGCCGAGGCCCCGGTGGCCGATCGCGTCGGAGCGCCCTCCTGGGAGAGCGCGGACCCCGAACTGGGCCGTGTCGGCAGGCGTGCCGCGGGCAGCCGCGGACGCGGGCTGCACGGCCAACTCGTTCAGCAGCTGGGGCAGATGATCGTCTCGGGCGACCTGGGTGCGGACCGCCCGCTGGTCCCCGAGGAGATCGGCCAGCGCTTCGAGGTCTCCCGCACCGTCGTCCGCGAGTCCCTCCGTGTCCTTGAGGCCAAGGGCCTGGTCAGCGCCCGCCCGAACGTCGGCACGCGCGTACGTCCCGTCAGTGACTGGAACCTGCTGGACCCGGACATCATCGAATGGCGGGCCTTCGGGCCGCAGCGCGACGACCAGCGGCGCGAGCTGAGCGAACTGCGCTGGACGATCGAACCGCTCGCCGCCCGCCTGGCCGCCGGGCACGGGCGCGAGGAGGTGCAGCAGCGCCTGTGTGACATGGTCGAGATCATGAGCCACGCCATGGCGCAGGGCGACGCGCTGACCTATTCGCGTGCCGACAACGAGTTCCATGGGCTGCTCATCCAGATTGCCGGCAACCGCATGCTGGAACACCTCTCCGGGATCGTCTCGGCCGCCCTCCAGGTGTCCGGCGGCCCGGTCACGGGGTGTGACCGGCCGAACGAGGCGTCCCTCGCGCAGCACGCGCGGATCGTCGACGCCCTCGGCACCGGCGACGGCGCGGCGGCGGAGGCGGCCATGCGCCAACTGCTGACGGTCCACCCCGAGGTCGAGCGTGTGGTGCCCGCCCCGCGCGAGCACTGACCTCGCGGCGAAGCGGTGCGGTCGCCGGTGTGCGGCGTCAGCGTGGTTCTCGCGGGTTTCGCGGCGGCGCCGGGCTCGGGTACCGGCCGCCGCCGGACCCCGCCGGTTCGCACAGGATCCGGCGGGGTCCGGCGGTGCGACGTACCGCCGTCTTTCCTGTGGGTGACCGGGGGGCGAGCCGGAGTGTGATCTCTTCTGCCTGTATCTGACCGCTTTTGACCGCTTACGGGGTGTGACTCGGGCCACGCAGATTGGGCGTAACGCTCGTGGAGACAGCGCGATGACCTAAGAGGTGACAGCCGCGGAGGGAATACGGACGCCAAGACAGGCGCTGTGCATCTTCCCGGCCCCGCCCGCGCCGTCGGCCCATCCCCCGGCCGGTGGTCGGCTCCTGTCCGCAGTGGACGGTGCCGGAAGCCGTTTTCCAACGTTCCGAGAGGTTGTTCGTGTCGGCCAGCACATCCCGTACGCTCCCGCCGGAGATCGCCGAGTCCGTCTCTGTCATGGCTCTCATTGAGCGGGGAAAGGCTGAGGGGCAGATCGCCGGCGACGATGTGCGTCGGGCCTTCGAAGCTGACCAGATTCCGGCCACTCAGTGGAAGAACGTACTGCGCAGCCTCAACCAGATTCTTGAGGAAGAGGGTGTGACGCTGATGGTCAGTGCCGCAGAGCCCAAGCGCACCCGCAAGAGCGTCGCAGCGAAGAGTCCGGCCAAGCGCACCGCCACCAAGACGGTCGCGGCGAAGACGGTGACGACCAGGAAGGCCACCGCCACCACGGCCGCCCCGGCGACACCCGCCGCCCCGGTCGCAGCCGATTCCGCCGAGGAAGCCGCATCCGCCAAGAAGGCTGCCGCAAAGAAGACGACCGCCAAGAAGGCGGTCGCCAAGAAGACCGTCGCGAAGAAGGCGGTCGCCAAGAAGACCACGGCCAAGAAGGACGACGTCGAGCTTCTTGAGGACGAGGTTCTTGAGGACACCAAGGTCGGCGACGAGCCCGAGGGTGCCGAGAGCGCCGGCTTCGTCCTGTCCGACGAGGACGAGGACGACGCGCCCGCACAGCAGGTCGCAGCGGCCGGCGCCACGGCCGACCCGGTCAAGGACTACCTGAAGCAGATCGGCAAGGTCCCCCTGCTCAACGCCGAGCAGGAGGTCGAGCTGGCCAAGCGCATCGAGGCGGGCCTGTTCGCCGAGGACAAGCTGGCCAACGCCGACAAGCTGGCGCCGAAGCTCAAGCGCGAGCTGGAGATCATCGCCGAAGACGGCCGCCGCGCCAAGAACCACCTCCTGGAGGCCAACCTCCGTCTGGTGGTCTCCCTGGCCAAGCGCTACACAGGCCGCGGCATGCTGTTCCTGGACCTCATCCAGGAGGGCAACCTCGGTCTGATCCGCGCGGTGGAGAAGTTCGACTACACCAAGGGCTACAAGTTCTCCACGTACGCCACCTGGTGGATCCGTCAGGCGATCACCCGCGCCATGGCCGACCAGGCCCGCACCATCCGTATCCCGGTGCACATGGTCGAGGTCATCAACAAGCTCGCGCGCGTGCAGCGCCAGATGCTCCAGGACCTGGGCCGCGAGCCCACCCCGGAGGAGCTGGCCAAGGAGCTCGACATGACCCCGGAGAAGGTCATCGAGGTCCAGAAGTACGGCCGCGAGCCCATCTCGCTGCACACCCCGCTGGGTGAGGACGGCGACAGCGAGTTCGGTGACCTCATCGAGGACTCCGAGGCCGTCGTCCCCGCCGACGCCGTCAGCTTCACGCTCCTGCAGGAGCAGCTGCACTCCGTTCTGGACACCCTGTCCGAACGCGAGGCCGGCGTCGTCTCCATGCGGTTCGGTCTCACCGACGGTCAGCCGAAGACCCTCGACGAGATCGGCAAGGTGTACGGCGTGACGCGTGAGCGCATCCGTCAGATCGAGTCCAAGACCATGTCGAAGCTGCGTCACCCGTCGCGTTCGCAGGTGCTGCGCGACTACCTCGACTAGGCCGTATCCCTACGACGCCGAAGGCCCGGTTCCCCGTGGCAGTTTCTAGGGGGCGTTGTCATACGTGGCCGTGTTGATCAGGCCGCGAGCAGTTTATGCAGGCGCTCGGCTGGGGTTTCCCAGCCGAGCGTTTTGCGTGGACGGCCGTTGAGCCCGGCGGCGACGGCGTCCAGGTGCTCACGGGTGTGAACGGACTGGTCGGTTCCCTTGGGGAGGTACTGCTGCAGCAGCCCGTTCGTGTTCTCCTTCGAACTGCGCTGCCAGGAGCCGGCAGGGTCGCAGAAGCGGACCGGGACGTCGGTCGCGACGGTGAACTCGTGGTGCCTTCCCATCTCGCTGCCCTGGTCCCAGGTCAGGGGCCGCTTCAGATTCGCCGACAGCGTCTGCGCTGTTTCCATCAGGGCGTCGCGGACCGACTCGGTGCCCCGGCCGTTCGGCGGGTGCAGCAGCATCGCGTAGTGGGTGGTGCGGCGCTCGCTGATCATCACCATGGGGGCGCGGAAGCGGGGCCGGCGCTGCTGAGCCTGACGGCGGGGCTTGCGCCGCACGCGGCCCGTGCGTGGAGCTGTGGCGAGTTCGTGGCGCAGTTCACCGCGGCCCTGGGCGTAGAGGCCCTGGTAGACGGTCTCGTGGACCACGTGCATTGTGGGCCGGTCGGGGAAGCGAGCGCGCAGAGCCTGGCAGATCTGCACAGGGCTCCACCATAGGTCCAGGTGGTTCTGGACGAAGGTGCGCCGTTCGGGGTTCTGGCCGATCTTTCCGTGCTTGGGGCGTGGGCGGCGCGCATCGGCCCGGGCCTGGGCGGCGCGCGGGCGGTACTGCCCGTCGTCCGAGTGCCGGTTGCGGCGTATCCCCTCCTGACGGTGGACGGGCTACGGCCCGGTTCAGCGGCTGTCGCGCGGATCGTGGCCTTCTCCCGCAGCCGGTCGGCTAGGTAGATCCGGTCGTCCTCGCGCAGGTACCGGAGTGCGTCAGAAGGCGGCACCGCCGATCGAAGAGGAGGTGCCGCCTTCTGCTTACGGTCGGCGTTGCGCCTGTTGCGCCATCGTCGGCCGGTCTTCGGATTGATACCGACGATCCGGCATGCCTTGATGTTGCTCAGGCTCTGCTGCATGAGCTGGAAGTATGCCTCCCGCTCACGCAGCAGCTTCTTGCGTCCCCGAGCCACGGTCCGCAACTCCCGGATCTTGAAGTCCATCGCATCCCCTGCACTGGGGTGTTGCGGCTACCGCATAGGGCCTGTTGCGAAAGTGGATCGTCTGTCAGACCTGCCTGGGATGCTCCGAGCATGGAGATGACAGTGCAGCTGACGATCGACTGCTCCGATCCGCAGAGAATGGTGACTTTCTGGGCCGAGGCCCTGGGCTACGTGCCTGAGCCTCCGCCGGGCGGGCACGCCACGTGGCGTGCTTACTGGGCGGCGGTGGGGGTGCCCGAAGCAGAGTTGCCGGCCGGTGCCGGGGATATTCCGGAGTCGATCATCGATCCCGCGGGACGTGGACCGAGGGTGTGGTTCCAGCAGGTTCCGGAGCCGAAGGTCGCCAAGAACCGGTGGCACTTCGACCTGAAGGTCGGTGGGGGCCGTGACGTCCCACTGGACGTCCGCACACAGCGGGTCAAGGCCACGGTGGAACGGCTGGTCAAAGCTGGTGCCACCGTGCTGCGGATCAAGGATGAGTCGGACGTGGGGCTCTACGCCGCCGCCATGCAGGACCCCGAGGGCAACGAATTCGACGTCGTCTGAGGGCCGTTGCGACGGTGCTGGTCACAGCCACTCGTTCACGGCTGCGACGCAACCCCGTCGCCTCGTAGTGGACGGAGAGCTCGTCGTACCTCGTGGCTGGCCACTGCCCTGTGCCTTTTAAGTCGGTTGATGCCGCACTCGACCGCAGTAGTCCTCAGCGTCGTATCTGGGCGGCCGGCCGCCGCGAGAGCCCAGCTTCTTGCGGTTACGTGCCTGGTCGGCCTTGTCCGGGATGGTGCAACGGATGCCGCGTCGGCGCAGGTAGGCACGGTTTCTGCGGGAAGTGTACGCCTTGCCAGCCCTCTTGTGATCGGGCCGGACGCGTGGTCGGCCCGACCCGATGCGGGGCGCGCGGACCTCATCCAGCACGGGTCCGAACTGCGGCGAGTCCCCGCGCTGTCCTGCGGCGATCACGATGGGCATGGGCTTTTGTCCCTGCTCGACGGCCAGGTGCAGCTTGGTGGTGAACCCGCCGCTCCGCGCGAACGTCCCAGCCCGTGATCACGGCGCTCGGTGAATGCGCCGCCGGGTGGTTCTTTCTGCAGGTCACTCCGTTTTCGCGCCTGGCCGCACGCTGATGAGCGCGGCACACCGTGGAGTCAACACGCAAATCCCATGTGATCGCGCCCTCCGTATCGACCAGGGACTGCAGCCCCGTGAGGACCTGGTGTCAGGTGCCGTCTCGCTGCCCTCGACGGAACAGGTCGTAGATCCGGCCCCACGGACCGCACTGAACAGGGACGTCCCTCCATGGAACACCGGTAGAGGGACCCGGAACCGTATGCCGTCGATGAGCTGCCGCCGGGACCAGATGGGCGGCCGCCCTGCCTTCCTCCCCGTCGGCATCAACGGCTCCAACACCGCCCACTGTGCATCCGCGAGATCTCCCCGCGCCATGAACCGTGATCATTCATCACCCACGATCCACTTTCGATACACGCTCTGGAAGGGAAGGTGCGGGGCCGGGCCTTCGTGCTGCGCGCCGCCGCGCCGTGGATCACTCTGGGTGTTCCGAATCAAGCTGAGAGTGAGGACCCGTATGCGCCGCTCCGTTGTCCGGGCACTGATCCGGCCGCTGGCCCTGGTGGCCGCCACGACCGTCATACCCCTGGTGGGCGCGGCCCCCGTGAGCGCCGACAACGTGGTGGTCGGAGGGTTTCCGGTAGATGTCACCCAGGCTCCGTGGACGGTCGCGCTGTCCAGTCGTGACCGGTTCGGGGGTACACGGGCCGGCCAGTTCTGCGGCGGCGTGGCGGTCGCGCGGACCGCGGTGCTCACTGCGGCCCACTGCCTCGGCGACGATGTCCTGGGAGCGCCGCCGAACCGGATGCGCGACCTCAAGGTGATCGCGGGCCGTACGGATCTGCTGTCGGGTGAGGGCGAGGAGATCGCCGTGAGTGACACCCGGGTCAATCCGGGGTACGACAGCGGGACCAATGCCGGTGACTTCGCCGTCCTCACCCTCGCCAAGCCGCTGCCGCAGAGCGCAGTCGTCACCATGGCCGGTGTGGGCGATCCCGCCTATGCGCCGGGCACCGAGGCTCTGGTCTACGGATGGGGCGACACGACCGGCGGTGGTGCCTACGCGCGTGGGCTGCACGCCGCACGCATGCGTGTGCTGTCCGACGACCTCTGTGCCCGCGCCTACCCGGGCGGTCCCCAGGGCAGCTACCTGGCGGCCAGCATGCTCTGTGCCGGGGAGGCCATCGGCGGCCCGGATGCCTGTCAGGGCGACAGCGGCGGCCCTCTGGTGGCCGCGGGGCGGCTGATCGGGCTCGTGTCGTGGGGGAACGGCTGTGGCCGTCCAGGAAGCCCCGGGGTCTACACGCGCGTCTCTGAGGTCGTACGAGCGCTGAACGCCGCCGCAGGCGACCGCACGCGGCTCCACGGGCGGTCCTGAGGGCTCACGCGGGACGAGTGTGGGGCATGCGTACGGGCGGCCGCTCCCGGGGCGGGCGCGGCCGCCCGTTACACCCGGCCTGTGCCGGGGCTGGCTCGTCGTGTGTGCGAGATTCAGCGCTCTTCGTCGGAAGCGGTGTTCGGAACGGTCGTCAGTCGTTCCGTCTCGTCCTGTATCTCAGCGGCGATCTTCTTGAGTTCCGGCTCGAACTTGCGACCGTGGTGGGCGCAGAAGAGCAGTTCTCCGCCGCTCAGCAGGACGACGCGCAGGTATGCCTGGGCGCCGCAGCGGTCGCAGCGATCGGCGGCCGTCAGCGGGCTCGCGGGGGTCAGAACAGTAGTCACGTCGCCTCTTCTCTAGCTCGACGAGCTGTCGTACCAGGGTCAACATCCAACCAGCCCGAAAACGTTCCCGCTCGTGGCTTTTCCTCGAAAAAATCTTCCGGGGCGGCTGTCTGCTGCCGGTTGGCGGCGAATGTGCCGTAGTGCGTCTCTTATGTGCTTACGGTTTCGCGCAGTGTTGTGTCTCGGTCCTCCCGGCCGGGTTGCCGGTTGTTCATGAGGACGTGCCCGGAGCCTAAATGGTTCATGCCTCCAAGGGAACGTGATGTGTGCTTCACTCCAACGAGGGATCGAACATGCATACGAGCCTGGACTAGTCTGAGTTTGCGACGAGGGTGGCGTTACACCGGCTCTACCAGGCCTCGGTACCCTCTGAGCGGCGACCGAAGCCACCCCCTTACCCCAGAGGGGGCCAACTGAAATTCAGCGAGGAGCGAACCGCGTGACCGCCGATACGTCCGTGCCGTCCACAGCGCTGCTGGCAGGAGCAGACCGGGACGGCTCCAACTACACCGCGCGGCACCTGCTCGTTCTTGAGGGCCTCGAAGCCGTGCGCAAGCGCCCGGGCATGTACATCGGCTCGACCGACAGCCGCGGCCTGATGCACTGCCTGTGGGAGATCATCGACAACTCCGTGGACGAGGCCCTCGCGGGTGTCTGCGACCACATCGAGGTGATCCTCCACGACGACGGCTCCGTGGAGGTGCGCGACAACGGCCGGGGCATCCCCGTGGACGTGGAGCCCAGGACCGGCCTGTCCGGCGTCGAGGTCGTCATGACCAAGCTGCACGCCGGCGGCAAGTTCGGCGGCGGCTCGTACGCCGCCTCCGGCGGTCTGCACGGCGTCGGTGCCTCCGTGGTCAACGCCCTCTCCGCCCGACTGGACGTCGAGGTCGACCGGGGCGGCCACACGCACGCGATCAGCTTCCGGCGCGGTGTGCCGGGCGCCTTCGCCGCCGACGGCGCCGACGCGAAGTTCGAGGCCAAGAGCGGCCTGCGCAAGACCAAGAAGGTCCCCAGGACCCGCAGCGGCACGCGCGTGCGGTACTGGGCAGACCGGCAGATCTTCCTCAAGGACGCCAAGCTCTCCCTGGACACGCTGCACCAGCGCGCCCGGCAGACCGCCTTCCTGGTGCCGGGCCTGACGATCGTCGTCCGCGACGAGTTCGGCCTGGGCGAGGGCGGAAGCAAGGGTGAGGAGTCCTTCCGCTTCGACGGCGGCATCAGCGAGTTCTGCGAGTTCCTGGCGAACGACAAGCCGGTCTGTGATGTCCTCCGCTTCTCGGGTCAGGGCACCTTCAAGGAGACGGTTCCGGTCCTGGACGAGCACGGCCAGATGACCCCCACCGAGGTCACCCGCGAACTCGGCGTGGACATCGCGCTGCGCTGGGGCACGGGCTACGACACGACGGTCCGGTCCTTCGTCAACATCATCGCCACCCCCAAGGGCGGCACCCATGTGGCCGGCTTCGAGCAGGCCCTCACCCAGACGCTGAACGATGTGCTGCGCACCAAGAAGATGCTGCGCGTGGCCGAGGACAACATCGTCAAGGACGACGCCCTGGAGGGCCTCACCGCGGTCGTCACCGTGCGCCTGGCCGAGCCGCAGTTCGAGGGCCAGACCAAGGAGGTCCTCGGCACCTCGGCGGCCCGCCGCATCGTGAACAACGTGGTCACCAAGGAACTGAAGGCGTTCCTGACCGCAGCCAAGCGTGACGCCGCGGCACAGGCCCGGGTCGTCATGGAGAAGGTCGTGGCCGCCGCCCGTACGCGCGTCGCGGCCCGCCAGCACAAGGACGCCCAGCGGCGGAAGACGGCCCTGGAGTCCTCGTCCCTGCCGGCGAAGCTCGCCGACTGCCGCAGCGACGACGTGGACCGCAGCGAGCTGTTCATCGTCGAAGGCGACTCCGCGCTCGGTACGGCGAAGCTGGCGCGGAACTCCGAGTTCCAGGCCCTGCTGCCGATCCGGGGCAAGATCCTCAACGTGCAGCGGTCATCGGTGACCGACATGCTCAAGAACGCCGAGTGCGGCGCAATCATCCAAGTCATAGGAGCGGGCTCGGGCCGCACCTTCGACATCGACCAGGCCCGCTACGGCAAGATCATCATGATGACCGACGCCGATGTGGACGGCTCCCACATCCGCTGCCTGCTGCTCACGCTCTTCCAGCGCTACATGCGCCCGATGGTCGAGGCCGGCCGGGTCTTCGCCGCGGTGCCGCCGCTGCACCGGATCGAGATCGTCCAGCCCAAGAAGGGCCAGGACAAGTACGTCTACACGTACTCCGACCGCGAGCTGCGCGACAAGCTCATGGAGTTCCAGAGCAAGGGCATCCGGTACAAGGACTCCATCCAGCGCTACAAGGGTCTGGGCGAGATGGACGCCGACCAGCTGGCCGAGACCACGATGGACCCACGCCACCGTACGCTGCGCCGGATCAACCTCTCCGACCTGGAGGCCGCGGAACAGGTCTTCGACCTGCTGATGGGCAACGACGTGGCACCCCGCAAGGAGTTCATCTCCAGCTCGGCGGCGACGCTGGACCGGTCCCGCATCGACGCGTAACCGCTGCGCTGGGCTTCGGCCCGCGGGGTGTGCCCCCGTTACGGAGGCGGGCGACGGATATGGGAGCGGGCGAGGACGGCCGACCCTGTCGGCGGCCGGCTCGGTGATGTGCAGAGGATGGCTGGTTCAGGGAGGGAGTGGGGTGCACGCGCCTGGGCCGGCGGTGGCTGGTCGGGCAGGCGTCCCGGGCGTGCGGTTGCGGTTCGGTGTACGTCCCGGCCGATGACGGTGGTGCGTCCCTGCTTGGGTGACAGTGGCCGGGTGCCTGCATGCCCGTCGGCCGTGGCGGTCGGGTGCGTGGCTCTGGTGGCGCTGATCGAGTGCGGAATCAGACTTACGGCGGCCGTCGGGGGCGTGTGCCGGACTGACGCCGGAGGCCGAGTGCATGACCCGCGACGGAGACGGCAGCTCGCCGGTCATCCGGCCTGACGGCGCGAGCGGTGAGGGCGGTGTCTGCCTAGCCGGCCGCCGTCGCCTCCCTCACCTGCGCGCCGCCGCAGCGTCCGGCCGACCCTTGCCACATCCCGCTCTGGCCGATCGCCTCCGGCCGGCCGTGTCCTGCCGCCACGTCCCAGCAGGGCGAGGCGCTTCCTCCGCCACCGGTTGGCCGGTGCCGCGCGCCTTTCGGCAGGCAGTCGGAGGGGCCGCCCCCGGGTCGGTCGACGTCGCACCGCTCAGAGCCGCTCGCCTCCCGGTCAACCATGTTCCGCCGCACCGGCTCCCGCCTCCATGCCCGGCCACCGTCCCACGAAGCTCGCCACCGGCCCCCGCCCGGCCATGGTTCCCAACCACCATCCCCTGACTCCGGCCCGCGTCCGAGCCCTGAACCCCGCCTCGCCGTCTCTCCCACGGTGGCCCGGCGTCGCAGCCTGCCTCGCCGGTTGCGGCACCGGACAGCGCCCTGCCCCCCGCGTCTCCGTCGCACCTCCCCCGCACGACGAGACCCCCACGCCCGACGAGCCTCTACACCCGTGGGTGGAGATGCGCCGCCCCAGGTTTCCACCCGTGATCCACCTCCGCTCCGATCTGCGGAGCTGCGGATTTCCGTAGCTTCGAAGGTGCCGGCAGCGCCTGCTCCGGCACCACCTTCTCGCTCACGGAGGCTCTGATGTCCGGGCTGGTCAACGCGCTGGCGATTGTGGCCGTGGTCGCCATAGTGATCGTGCGGCAGTTCCGCGCCCGCGCGATCAACACCGACCGGCGCTGGTGGCTTATCCCGGTGATCCTGGCCGTCGTCGCGCTGCGCGAGCCCGGCATCCTCGATGCCCACCACCGCACGGAGTCCGCCGCACTGCTCGCACTGGAGGTGCTCATCGGTCTCGCCACCGGAGCCGGCTGGGCCTGGACGACTCGCATCTGGACGGCTGAGGACGGCGTCGTGTGGACCAAGAGCACCAAAGCGAGCGGCGCGGTGTGGGTCGTGGGCATCACCCTGCGGATCGGTGTCTACGCCCTCAGCTCCGCCCTGGGCCTGCACCAGAACAGCTCTGCCCTGATGCTCGGCCTCGCCGGCACCCTGCTGGTCCGCGGCGGCATCCTGGTCTGGCGGGCCCGGTCCCTCGGCACCGCGACCCGTCCCGCAGCGGCGTACGGTGACGGCATGCGGCAGGCCTGGAAGGAGCGCGCGTGACGGACAACGCCTGGACCCGCTGGCCGTCGCGAGAGGCGCTCGGCCGAGCGGGAATCAGCCGGCCCCGGCGGATGCTCGCCTGGGCCGTCAGACTCCTTGTGCTCGCCCTGCTCCTGTGGGCGGCGTTCAGCCAGAGGCACGTCGGAATCTGGGGGGCGCTCGCAGCGGCAGCGACGGTCCTCCTCGCCGGTGTCGTCTCCTGGGCCTTCTTCCGGACCACCTACCAGCACCGGCTGGTCCCCTCCCTGGCGCTGATGAGCGTGCTCCTGGCCATCGCGGTCGCCGCCGAGGCCACGGGGTTCAGAGGACCGGCCCTGGTGATCTGGTGCGGCTGCGGGATCAGCGCCCTGGAGCGGCTGCCGCTCGCGGTGGCCCTGCCCGTGACGTCTGTGGCGCTGGCCTCGTACTCCGCGTTCAACAACGACGTCTGGTTGACCACGGCCGCCACGGTGGCGGGCATGGCCCTCGCCGGATACGTCCTGCGCCTGGACGCGGAAGCCCGCGGCAACGCGCAGCGGCTCCTCGCCCAGGAGCGGGCCGCCCGGGCCGCGGAGGCCGAGTCCGCGGCGCTGGCCGAGCGGGCCCGGATCGCGCGCGAGATCCACGATGTCCTGGCCCACAGCCTCTCGGCGCAGCTCGTGCATCTGGAGGCGGCCCGGCTGCTGATCGAGAACGGTGCCGATCGCGACCGGATCCTGGAGCGGGTGGTGGCCGCACGCGGAATGGCCCGCGACGGGCTCGCGGAGACCCGGCAGGCACTGTCCGCGCTGCGGGGCGAACTGACCCCGCTGGAGGAGTTCCTGAGCGAACTCGTCACTGGGACCGACGGCGCGGAGGTCACTGTCACGGGTGAGCGCAGACCCCTGTCGGCCGAGGCCTCCCAGGCGGTGCGCCGGGTCGCGCAGGAGGCGCTCACCAACGTCCGTAAACACGCCCAGGGCGCCAAAGTGCAGCTGCGCCTCGACTACAGCGACCACGAAGTGACGCTGAACGTCCGGGACTCGGGCGGGCTGCCGGGCGAACTGACGAGATCCGGAGGCGGGTACGGTCTGCTGGGTATGCGTGAGCGCGCCGAGCTGCTGGGCGGTTCGCTGGACGCGGGGCCGGACGAGGAGGGGTTCGTGGTGACGCTGAAGGTGCCGGTATGACCGAGACGGAGGGGGAGAAGAAGCCCGCGCGGGTGGTCGTCGCCGACGATCAGACCGTGGTCCGCGAAGGCATCGTGATGCTGCTCGGGCTGCTGCCGGGCGTGGAGGTCGTCGGTGCGGCGGGAGACGGCGAGGAGGCGGTGCAACTGGTCGAGGAACTCGACCCGGACGTCGTACTGATGGACCTCAGGATGCCCCGCTGCGACGGTGTGGAGGCCACCCGGCGGATCCGGTCGCAGCACCCCCGGACCCAGGTCGTGGTGCTCACCACGTACGCGGACGACGAGTCGCTGTTCCCCGCGCTGCGCGCCGGCGCCCGGGGCTATCTGACCAAGGACGCCGGCGGCGACGAGATCGTGCGCGCCGTGCAGAGCGTGCTGTCGGGGGACGCGGGGCTGTCGCCGAGCGTGCAGCGCCGGCTGCTGGAGCGACTGTCCCAGCCCGAGCCCGCCCCGGCCGAGCCCGGCCCGGCCATGGGGCCCGAGACGCCGCCCGACGGACTGACCGCGCGTGAGACCGAGGTCCTGCTGCTGATCGCCGACGGGCTCAGCAACCAGGAGATCGCCCGCAGGCTGCATGTGTCGACGGCGACCGTGAAGACGCACATCAACAACCTCTTCGCCAAGACGGGTCTCAAGGACCGAGCACAGGCGGTGCGTTACGCCTACAGCAAGGGGCTGGTGAGGCCGCCCACGCGGTGAATCACCTGATGGGGTGAAGAGCCGAGGGAAGAAGAGTCAGGGATCTTCCCGATCTGTCCATCCTTGGGCATGCAGTCAAGCAACGGCCGTTGCCGCGGAGCCGGGGACGGTGCCGAGAGCTCGGCCGAGAACCGGGAAGATCACGGCACGTCCTCGCGTGACACGGCGTACGAGGACCCTTGGTACGACGCCCTGGCCTCCGGCTGGGGCGAGCTGGATGGCGCGGGCATGCCGGCGACGGGCGTGCCGTCCCCGCGCGACGACCGGAGCGGACCCGGGGTTCGCGCTCGCGACGTGTACGTCGAGGTGCAGCGCAGCGCGGCCTTCCAGGAGGTGCGCAGCAGGTACCGGCGGTTCGTCGTGCCGGGGGTCGTCGTCTTCCTCGTCTGGTACATCGGCTATGTCGTCGCCGCCACGGCCGCGCCGGAGCTGATGGCCCGGCCCGTCGCCGGAGCGGTGAACGTGGGCATGCTGGCCGGGCTCGGGCAGTTCCTCACCACGTTCCTGCTCACCTGGGCCTACGCCCGGCACGCGCGCCTGCGCCGGGACCGGGCCGCGCTGGAGCTGCGCTGGGACACCCAGGAACTGACCCGCGAAGTACGGGGAGGTGCCTCGTGACCGGGGAGCATCAGACACTGGCGCTGCTGCTGTTCAGCGGTTTCGTGGCCGTCACCCTCGGGATCACGACGTGGGTGAGCCGTCGGCGGCACGGTTCGGCGGAGGAGTTCTACGCCGGAGGGCGGCTGTTCTCTCCCATGGAGAATGGTTTTGCCATCGCGGGTGACTACATGTCGGCGGCTTCCTTCCTCGGGGTCACCGGGCTCATCGCCCTCTACGGGTACGACGGGTTGCTGTACGTGGTGGGCTTCCTGGTGGCGTGGCTGGTGGTGCTGTTCCTGGTGGCCGAACTGGTGCGCAACTGCGGGCGGTTCACCCTGGCCGACGTGGTGGCAGCGCGGATGAGCGAGCGGCCGGTGCGGATCGCGGTGGGGACGTCCTCGGTCACGGTGTCCGTGCTGTATTTGGTGGCGCAAATGGTCGGCGCGGGCAGTCTGGTGGCGTTGCTGCTGGGGCGGACGAGCGGGACGGCCCAGGCCTGGACGGTCGTCGGGGTCGGCGCTCTCATGGTGATCTATGTGACGCTGGGCGGGATGCGGGCCACCACCTGGATCCAGATCGTCAAGGCGGTGCTGCTGCTGAGCGGGGCGGTGGCGCTGACCGTGCTCGTGCTGCTGCGCTTCCATGGGGATGTCGACCGACTGCTGCTCACGGCGGCGGACCGCAGCGGCCACGGCAGGGCGTTCCTGGCGCCGGGCCTGAAGTACGGCGGGAGCTGGACCGCCCGCCTCGACTTCATCAGCCTCGGTCTCGCCCTCGTGTTGGGCACGGCGGGACTGCCGCACATCCTGTCCCGCTTCTACACCGTGCCCACCGCGCGCGCCGCCCGCCGTTCCGCCGTGTGGTCCATCGGGCTGATCGGCGGCTTCTATCTGATGACGATCGTCCTCGGCCTCGGTGCGGCCGCGGTGGTCGGTCCGGACGCGGTGCGCGGTTCGAACGCGGCCGGGAACACGGCCGTGCCCCTGCTCGCCCTCGACCTGGGCGGCGGAGCGGGATCCACCGGTGGAACGATTCTGTTCGCGGTCGTCGCCGCCGTCGCCTTTGCGACGATCCTCGCCGTGGTCGCCGGGATCACGCTCGCCTCGTCGGCCTCGGTGGCGCACGACCTGTACGTATCGCTGCGCCGGCCGCACGGCAAGCCGCGCAGCGAGGTCGCGGTGGCACGGTTCGCGGCGCTCGGTATCGGTGTCGTGGCGATCGCGCTCGGCCTGCTGGCCCGCGACCTCAACGTCGCTTTCCTCGTCGGCCTCGCCTTCGCGGTCGCCGCGTCGGCGAACTTGCCCGCGCTGCTGTACTCGCTGTTCTGGCGCGGCTTCACCACCCGCGGCGCGGTGTGGGCCGTATACGGCGGGCTGATCCCGGCGCTGGGGCTCGTGCTGCTCTCCCCGGTGGTCTCCGGCAGTCCGAGCTCGCTGTTCCCGGACGTCGACTTCCAGTACTTCCCGCTGCAGAACCCGGGCATCGTCTCCATCCCGCTCGGCTTCCTGGCCGGCTGGCTGGGCACGGTCACCTCGGACGAGGTCGCGGACGAGGCCAAGTACGCCGAGACCGAGGTGCGGTCGCTGACCGGCGCCGGGGCCGTGTAGCCCCCTACGGCGCGACCCAGGCGTACCGGTGCTCCGGCCGGCCGGTGTCGCCGTACTTCAGGGAGAGCCGCAGTCGGCCGGCCTGTTCCAGGTGGCGGAGGTAGCGCTGGGCCGTGGAGCGGCTCAGACCGGTTCTGGCGGCCACCTCGTGGGCCGACAGCGGCTGGTCGGCGCGGTGCAGGACGCCGCAGATCAGGTCGGTCGTGGGCTCCGAGTGGCCGCTCGGCAGGCCGGGCGCGGACGGGGCGGAAGACGTGCGCAGCGCCCCGAAGATCCGGTCGACCTGCTCCTGACCGGTCAGACCGTGGCCGCCGACCCGGTCCACGGTGCGGCGCAGCGCTGCGTAGGAGTCGAGGCGGGTGCGCAAGGCGGCGAAGGTGAACGGCTTGACCAGATAGTGCAGGGCGCCCAGGCGCATCGCCTGCTGGACGGTCGTCACCTCGCTGGCCGCCGTGATCATGATGACGTCCGTGCCGTGGCCCTGTTCCCGCATGCGGTGGACGAGGTCGAGGCCGGTCCCGTCCGGCAGATAGTGGTCCAGCAGGACCAGGTCGACACTGCCGCGTTGGACGGTGGACAGGGCCTGGGCGGCACTGTGCGCGCGGGCGGTCACCCGGAAGCCGGGAACCTTTCCCACGTACTTGGCGTTTATCTCAGCGACGCGGAAGTCGTCGTCCACGACCAGGACGTCAATCATCAGGCCTCTCCTTCAAGGCCGACGAGCGTTAAGCCCGTGTTTCGGCTCCGCAGTTGTAACGCGAGCAAAATGAGCACAACAGGCTCTTGCGAGCAAAAGAACGGCTTGTGCTCACAAGACTCCTGCCGTGGCCGGGGCCACACCTACCGTCCCGGGCCATGAGCGCACACACCAGCCCCGCCATCGAGTTGCGGGGCGCGAGCAAGACCTTCAGAACCCCGTCCGGGGGACTGCACACGGCCGTGCGCGGCCTGGACCTCACCGTCGAGCGCGGCGAGTTCGTGGCCGTCGTAGGACCGACCGGCTGCGGCAAGTCCACCACGCTGACGCTGGTCAGCGGCCTGGAGGAGCCCACCGAGGGCGAGGTGCTGGTGGCCGGTGAGCCGGTCGAAGGCGTCGGCGACAAGGTCGGTTTCGTCTTCCAGCAGGATGCCACGTTCCCCTGGCGCACGGTGCTGTCCAACGTCATGTCCGGCCCCCGCTTCCGGGGCGTACCGAAGGCGGAGGCCAAGGAGAAGGCCCGGGAGTGGCTGGCCCGCGTCGGACTGGCCGCCTTCGAGGACCGTTACCCGCACCAGCTGTCCGGCGGCCAGCGCAAGCGCGTGGCCCTCGCCGCGACCTTCGTCAACGACCCCGAGATCCTGCTGATGGACGAGCCGTTCTCCGCGCTCGACGTGCAGACCAGGGCGCTGATGTCGGACGAGCTGCTGGAGCTGTGGGAGGGCACGGGTGCCTCGGTCGTCTTCGTCACCCACGACCTGGAGGAGTCCATCGCGCTCGCCGACAAGGTCGTCGTGATGACCGCCGGCCCCGCGACCGTGAAGCAGGTGTTCGACATTGACCTGCCGCGGCCGCGCAAGGTCGAATCGGTGCGCCTGGAGCCGCAGTTCATCGAGATCTACCGCGAGATCTGGGAGTCGCTCGGCGAAGAGGTCCGCATCACCCGTGAGAGGGGTGCCGCCCATGTCGCCTGAGGTTCTCAGCACACCGGCCGTCGAGACCGCGAAAGTCGCCGACCGCGCGCAGAGTCGCGCCCAGGCCGCCCGTCGCCGCAAGGCCGTCGTCAACCTCGCGCGCGTGCTGGTCCTGGTGGCTGTCCTCGGCCTGTGGGAGGGACTGTCCCGCGCCAAGGCCATCGACCCGTTCTACTTCTCGATGCCGACGAAGATCTGGGACCAGATCTGGACCTGGGTGACGCATGGCACCGCGCTCGGCTCGCTGGGCGAACAGATCTGGTACACGCTCTTCGAGGCACTGCTCGGCTGGGTCATCGGTGTGGTCGCCGGTGTGCTCCTGGGTATCGCGCTCGGGCGGATCAGATTGCTCGCCGAAGTGTTTGGTCCATACATCAAGGTGCTCAACTCGATCCCCAGGATCGTCCTCGCACCCATCTTCCTGATCTGGTTCGGCCTCGGGCCCTCCTCCAAGGTCGCCTCCGCCGTCGTGCTCGTCTTCTTCCCGGTGTTCTTCAACGCCTTCCAGGGCGCCCGCGAGGTGGACCGCAACCTGGTGGCCAACGCCCGCATCCTGGGCGCCAGCGACCGCAGAGTGACCCTCCAGGTGGTCATCCCGTCGGCCACCTCCTGGATCTTCACCAGCCTGCACGTCAGCTTCGGTTTCGCGCTGATCGGCGCCATCGTCGGCGAGTACATCGGCGCGACGAAGGGCATCGGACTGCTCGTCTCGCAGTCGCAGAACACCTTCAACTCGGCCGGCGTCTACGCCGCGATGGTCATCCTCGCGGTCGTCGCCCTCGTCGCCGAAGGACTGCTGACCTTCGCCGAGCGCCGCATCTTCCGCTGGAAGCCCGCCGGTTCCGACAGCTGACCGGCCCCTCGGACCAGCCCCCCACGCCTTTCCCGCACCGCCCTCTCACAAGGACGTGACACCGCCATGCGCAAGACCGCAAGATACGCCTCCCTGGCCGCCGCCGGACTCCTCGCCCTCTCCTCGCTCACCGCCTGCGCCAATGACGCGGCCAGTTCCACGGCCGACACCGGCAGCGGCGGGGGCGGCGGCAAGGGCGAGTCCGTCAAGATCATGGTCGGCGGGCTGGACAAGGTCATCTACCTGCCTGCGATGCTCACCCAGCGCCTCGGCTACTTCCGGGCCGAGGGGCTGAACGTCCAGCTGCTCAGCGAGCCCGCCGGGGTCCAGGCCGAGACCGCGCTCGTCTCCGGCCAGGTGCAGGGCGCGGTCGGCTTCTACGACCACACCCTCGACCTCCAGGTGAAGGGCAAGTCGGTCGAGTCGGTCGTGCAGTTCTCGCACGCGCCCGGCGAGGTCGAGGTGGTCTCCGGCAAGGCGGCGGGCAGCCTCACGTCGCCCAAGGACTTCAAGGGCCGCAAGCTGGGCGTGACCGGGCTCGGCTCCTCCACCGACTTCCTCACCAAGTACCTGGCGGTCAAGAACGGTGTGAAGGTCAGCGAGTTCACCTCGGTCGCCGTGGGAGCCGGCCCGACCTTCATCGCGGCTCTCCAGAACGGCGCGATCGACGGCGGCATGACCACCGACCCGACCGTCGCGACGATCCTGGACAAGAAGGCGGGCAAGATCCTCCTCGACATGCGTACCCCGCAGGGTTCGCAGGAGGCGCTGGGCGGGCCGTACCCGTCGTCAAGTCTGTACATGCAGACGGACTGGGTGAATGGACACAAGGACACCGTCCAGAAGTTGGTCAACGCATTCGTCAAGACGCTCAAGTGGATGTCCACCCACAGCGCCGACGAGATCGCCGCCAAGATGCCCGCCGACTACTCCCAGGGCAACAAGACGCTCTACGCGCAGGCCATCAAGAGCACCCTGCCGATGTTCACCGACGACGGCGTGATGCCCGAGGGCGGCCCGGAGACCGTCGAGAAGGTCCTCAAGTCGTTCAACCCCAACATCAAGAACGCCAAGGTCGACTTGAGCAAGACGTACACGACCGAGTTCGTCAAGGCCGTCAAGTAACGTACAGACTCCGTCCGTTCAGACGCGGGTCGCCCACACGTATCGGTGTTCCGGGCGGCCCGCGTCGCCGTACCTGAGAGTGAGCCGGGCCCGTCCCGTGCGCTCCAGGAGCTTCAGATAGCGCTGGGCGGTCTGCCGGCTCACCCCCGTCCGCTCGGCGATCTCCTGCGCGGACAGCGGGCCCTGGGCGTTCATCAGCGCCTGGCGCACCAGCTCCGCCGTCGTGGGGGAGTGTCCTTTGGGCAGGCCGGGTTCCGACGGCGCGGACAGGGCGCCGAAGATCCGGTCCACCTGCGCCTGTTCGGCCTCGCCGCCGCCGTCCAGGGTGCGTCGCAGCTCGGCGTACGCCTCCAGCTTGGCCCGCAGACCGGCGAAGGCGAACGGCTTCACCAGGTACTGCAGCGCCCCCTGCCGCATCGCGGCCTGCACGGTCGACACGTCCCGCGCCGCCGTCACCATGATCACGTCGGCCTGGTGGCCGCGCCGGCGCATCTCCCGGACGACCGCGAGACCGGTGTCGTCCGGCAGATAGTGGTCCATGAGGACCAGGTCCAGCCGCGGCAGCGTCTCCACGTGGCGCAGCGCCTCGGCCGCGCTGTGCGCCTCGCCGGCCACGTGGAAGCCCGGGACCTTCGCCACGTAGGCCGCGTTGACCCGGGCCACGCGGGTGTCGTCGTCCACGATCAGGACCTCGATCATCGTGCCTCCTCCTCGGCAGCGGCGGGAATGTGCTCCGGGGCCGGCTCCGCGGATCCCGCGAGCGCGGGCGCCGGTTCCGGCTCGGTGAGTGCCTCGGGCAGGATCACGGTGAACTCCGCGCCGCCGCCGTCCGCGGCGCCCACCGACGCTCCGCCGCCCTGCCGTTCGGCCAGCCGGCGCACCAGGGAGAGCCCGATGCCCCGCTTGCCGTGTGCGGGCGGCTCCTTGGTGGACCAGCCGTCCGTGAAGACCAGCTCCCGCTGGTCCGCCGGGATCCCGGGCCCGGTGTCGCGCACCCTGAGGACGACCGTACGGCCCTCACTGCGCAACTCGACCTCCACGCGCGCGTGCAGCGTGCCCGCGACCGCGTCCAGGGCGTTGTCCACCAGGTTGCCCACGACCGTGACCAGGCCACGGGGATCGATCAGCCGGTCCGGCAGCCGGGTGCGTTCCGACACCCACAGGGCGACCCCGCGCTCGGCCGCCACGGTGGCCTTGCCGACCAGCAGCGCGGCCAGCAGCGGGTCATGGATCTTCTCGGTGATCTGCTCGGCGGTGACCCGGTGGTCGCCGACCACCTCGCCGACGAACTCCACGGCTTCGTCGTACATCTCCAGCTCCAGCAGCCCGAGAAGCGTGTGCATGCGGTTGGCGTGCTCGTGGTCCTGGGCGCGCAGGGCGTCGATCAGCCCGCGCGTGGAGTCCAGTTCCCGCCCCAGCTGCTCCAGTTCGGTGCGGTCGCGCAGGGTGGCCACGGCGCCGCCGTCGCCGGTGGGCATACGGTTGGTGACCAGCACGCGCTGGCCGCGCACGGTGAGCAGGTCGGTGCCGGTGACCCGACCGGCCAGGACGTCGGTCGTGCGGCCCTCGCCGAGCGCCTCGTCGGGGGTCCGGCCCACCGCTTCGTCGCCGATGCCCAGCAGCCGCCGCGCTTCGTCGTTGAGCAGCCGGACCCGGCCGCCGCGGTCGAGGGCGACCACGCCCTCCCGGATGCCGTGCAGCATCGCCTCGCGCTCCGCGAGCAGCGCAGAGATATCGGAGAAGGCCAGGTCACGGGTCTGCCGCTGGACCCGGCGGGAGATCAGCCAGGCGGCCAGCGCGCCCACCGCGAGTGCGCCGCCGGCGTACGCGAACAGCCCCGGGATCGCGCTGATCAGCCGCGCCCGCACGCTGTCGTAGGCGATGCCGACCGAGACCGCCCCGACGATCCGGTGCCGGGCGTCGTACAGCGGCACCTTGCCGCGGGCCGAGCGGCCCAGGGTGCCGTCGTCGATCTCCATGACCTGCTTGCCGGCCAGGGCGTCGTGGGGGTTGGTCGAGACGTGCTCGCCGACCTCCGAGGGGGTGGTGTGGGACCAGCGCACGCCCCGCCGGTCCATCACCACGATGTACTCGGCATGGGTGGCCCGCCGGATCCGTTCGGCCTCCTGCTGCACCGGGCCGTCGGGGGTCGGCGCGGTGTCCCGCACGCCCTCGGCGATCTGCGGGTCCTGGGCCGTGGTCTGGGCGATGGCCAGTGCCCGGCGCATCGCCTCCTGGTCCAGCTGCTTGCTCAGCGGCGCCAGGAACAGCCCGGTCGCGAGCACGGCCACTCCCGCGGCGATCGCCACTTGCATGAGCAGCACCTGGGAGAATACCCGTCGCGGCAGACCCAGGCGCAGGCGGCGTGCGGGGGGAGTGGGGCTCATGGGTGAGACGTTACGGGGGAGGACCCGACGTGCCCCAGGGGATGTGGTGGGGATCTCTTGACCAATTCTTGGAAAGAGGTGGCCGCTCAACTCGCCAGCGCTGTCGGCCGCAGCTCGCGCACGGCCACCACGTCCATCCG
Source organism: Streptomyces camelliae (assembly GCF_027625935.1). NCBI lineage: Bacteria > Bacillati > Actinomycetota > Actinomycetes > Kitasatosporales > Streptomycetaceae > Streptomyces > Streptomyces camelliae. The sequence continues at coordinate 2,474,822 of NZ_CP115300.1, read as the reverse complement.
CGCGGGTGTGCCGAGCACCTCCGCGCCGCAGCTCTCCGGGCGCGGCGGCAGCGACGCCCCCTGGGCCACGGTGACCCGCCACAGCCGCCCGTCGGCGTGGGCGACGGTGACCTCCCAGCGCGGGCCGCCGCCGTCGGTCCGTACGACGCTGAGCACGCCCGCGCGGTCCTCGCCCGCCGCCGACCGGACGGCCAGCTCGGCCGCCTGGCCGGGCCGTTCCCAGGCGGAGCACCCCCGGCACCCTTCGACCACGACGCGCCCCTCCTGGACGCCGTGCAGCGCTTCCTTGACGGTGTGCGCCCCGGCGCGGCCGTACGCGTAGCCGTACGGCAGGACGAGCACCGTCGGTGAGAAGCGATGCCCACCCAGATGGGTGACCTCCCAGACCCCGCGCACCCCCGAGGCGGCCAGCTCGCCGGCGAGGGGACGGCCCAGCAGGGCGCAGCAGCGGTCACGCTTGCCGTTGGTGCACACGAGCGCGAGCGGGTCGCCCGTGTGAGGCCGACCGTCGAGAGCGGAGGCGAAGGAACGGTGGTCGCCCGTGCCGAGGGCGGCGAAGTCGAGGCCGAGGAGTCGGTTCGGATCTCGGACTGTGGCGCTGTGCAGCCACACGTTTCCCGGAACAGTGTGGGCCGCGTACACATGCCGGAGCGGCGGTGTGCCGGGGTCGGCGTGCCGCCCGGGGCGCCGGATGAGCGCGACGCGCACGCCGGTCCCGTCGGCGGCGCGCTCCAGCGCCCGGCCCAGCGCGCGGTCCAGATGGCTGGATGTGAGCGCCTTGGCACCCCACGGGCCGGGCTGTTCCAGCAGCAGCCACGTCGTCGCCGTGGCCGCCGTACCGGAAACGGGCTCGTCGAGGCTCCGGGAGACGGTCGCACACCTACTCACAGAGGTGAGCCTAACCTGACTCTGCCCGGGGCGACTTCCGGCCCGGCCGTGTCCTACTCCGGCAGGGGCTGCGGCGGTCGCGGGCCGACGTAGTGACCGACGGGGCGCATGCGCAACGGGCGCTCGCCGTACTCCTCCAGCGCGTGCGCGATCCAGCCCGCCGTCCGGGCGACGGCGAAGATCGTCTCGCCGGCCGTGGCGGGCATGCCGCTGGACGCCGTGAACACCGCCAGGGCCAGGTCGACGTTGGCGTGCAGCGGCGTGTGCCGGGCGGTCGTGGCGACGATGTCCCGCGCCGCGAGCAGCGCGGGCTCGGCGCCCGGCACCTGCTCCAGCAGGCCGAACAGCACGCGCGCGCGAGGATCTTCGCCGGCGTACAGCCGGTGGCCGAGCCCGGGGACGCGGCGGCCCGCGCGCAGTTCGTCGGCGATCACCGGGACCGCCGTGCCCTGGTCGAGCACGTCGAGCAGCAGGCGATGGGCCATGCTGCTCGCGGCGCCGTGCAGCGGGCCCTCCAGGACGCCGAGCCCCGCCGAGACGGCGGCGTAGGCGTGCGCCCGGGCCGAGGCGGCGACCCGGACGGCGAGCGTGGAGGCGGCCAGGTCGTGGTCGGCGAGCAGGGCGAGCGCGGTGTCCAGGACGTGCAGGGACGCCTCATCGGCCGGGCGTGCCGTCAGCCGGGCCCAGAGGCGGTGGGCCAGCGGACCGTCGTCCTCGGGGGCGTACAGGGCCGGCGGCAGTGCGGCGACGAGCGTGGGGATGAGGATCCGCGCGGTGTTCAGCACGGCGTCCTCGGACAGGTCGAAGCGCAGCGGGTCCTCGGCCGCAGCGGCGATCGCCGCCACCCGGAGCCGGTCGGTGGGGGAGGCGTGCTCGGACAGGGCCTGCACCGCGCGGCGGGCGACCTCGACCGTGGGGCCGGGAGCGGACAGGGTGACGCCCGGGGTCAGCCGGCCCGTCCACAGCCACTCCGCGACCTCCTCGTAGGAGTGCCGCAGGGCCAGCTCCACGGCGTCCACGCCTCGGAAGTAGTACCGGTCCTGCTCGATCAGCGTGATGCGGGTCCGGACCGACAGGTCGCCGCCGGAGCCCGGGTGCGCCGCTGCCTCGCGCCGGTTGCGCCGGGCGAGGGCCTCGACTTCCTTCGCCTCGAAGGTGCTGGCCCGGCCACCGGGTTCGCGTCTGCTGCTGAGCAGGCCGCGGCTCACGTACGCGTAGACCGTCTCGGGCTTCACGCCGAGCAGTTCGGCGGTCTCCTTGGTGGTCAGCCTTCGTCCGGGACGGCCGGGAGCGGGTTCGTGATCGCGCATGGGGGTCACGGTAGTCGTCTCTGCACATCTTGATGGCGATAGATTGATTGAATCAACGTTGACAAGAGATGAGTCAAGCATGGACAGTCGGGATCAAGTCCAGGGAGGAGAACCATGTCCATCAACAGGACCGCCACCCCGCTCATCGAGGCCCCGCGCGGCCTCGCGGGCGTCGTCGTCACCCAGACCGAGATCGGCGACGTCCGCGGGCGGGAGGGCTTCTACCACTACCGCCAGTACTCGGCCGTCGAACTCGCGCGGACCCGCGGCTTCGAGGACGTCTGGCATCTCCTGGTCCATGGCACGCTCCCGGACGCACGGCGCCGCGCCGCCTTCGCGGCCGAGACCGCCGCGCTGCGGCGGCTGCCCGGCGAGGTCCGCGCCGCGCTGCCCGCGCTCGCCGCTGCGAGCCGTGCCTCCGGCCCGCTGTCCGGCCTGCGCACGGCCCTGTCCCTGCTCGGCGCGGCACGGGGCATGCGGCCGGTGTACGACGTCGACGCCGACCGGCGCCGCGCTGACACTCTGGCCGCCTGTGCGGCCGTGCCGACACTGCTCACCGCGCTGTACCGGCTGGGGCAGGGCCTCGACCCGGTCGAGCCGCGCGAGGATCTCGCGTACGCGGCCAACTACCTGTACATGCTCACCGGTGAGGAGCCGGAGCCGCGGCGGGCGCGTGCGGTCGAGCAATACTTGATCTCGACCATTGATCACGGATTCAACGCATCAACCTTCACCGCCCGCGTCATCGCTTCCACCGGCGCCGATGTGGCGGCCTGCCTGACCGGGGCGGTGGGCGCCCTGTCCGGGCCGCTGCACGGCGGCGCGCCCAGCCGGGCCCTGGACACCCTGGACGCCATCGGCACCCCGGACCGGATCGACCCCTGGATCCGGGAGCGGGTGCTGGGCGGCGAACGGATCATGGGGTTCGGGCACGCCATCTATCGCACCGAGGACCCGCGTTCAGGGATGCTGCGCGAGATCGCCCAGAGCTTCGGCGGCCCCCGCGTCGACTTCGCGGTGGAGGTCGAGCGCACGGTCGAAGCCATCCTCGCCGAGCTGAAGCCCGGCCGTGAACTCCACACCAACGTCGAGTTCTACGCCGGCGTGGTCATGGAACTGTGCGGCCTGCCCCGCGAGATGTTCACCCCCACCTTCGCCGCGGCACGGGTGGTGGGCTGGAGCGCGAACATCCTGGAGCAGGCGGCGGACTCGAAGATCATCCGCCCGGTCGCCCGCTACGTCGGCCCGGAGCCCCCGGTGGCGGTACCGGCTCAGCCCTGAGCCCTCCCCGGTGCGCCACTCTTATCCTGGTCCGGCAGTCGGTCCGCAGGAGAGCAGGAGAGAGGGCGCCCGTTGGGCAACAGCAGCACCCCGCAGCAGATCCCCGTCGTCGTACTCGCAGGGTTCCTCGGCTCCGGAAAGACCACGCTCCTCAACCACCTCCTGCACCACAGCGGAGGCAGCCGGATCGGGGCGATCGTCAACGACTTCGGGTCCATCGAGATCGACGCGATGGCCGTCGCCGGCGCCCTCGGCGACTCGACCGTCTCGCTCGGCAACGGCTGCCTGTGCTGCGCCGTCGACGCGAGCGAACTCGACGTCTACCTGGACCGGCTCGCCGCACCCGACGCCGGCATCGACGTGATCGTCATCGAGGCCAGCGGGCTCGCCGAGCCGCAGGAACTCGTGCGGATGGTGCTGGCCAGCGAGCAGCCCAGGGTCGTCTACGGTGGCCTGGTCGAGGTCGTGGACGCCGCCGAGTTCGACGCCACCCGCGCCCGGCATCCCGAGCTGGACCGGCACCTGGCCCTCGCCGACCTCGTGGTGGTCAACAAGCTCGACCGGGCCGCGGACGGCGAGCGGGTGCTCGGCCTCGTACGCTCCCTCACCGACCGGGCCGCCGTCGTCCCCGCCACCTACGGCCGCATCGACCCGGAGTTCCTCTTCGACTGCCGGCCCAGCGAGGAGCGCATCGGGCAGCTGTCCTTCGACGACCTGCACGAGCGCGGCACGGACGAGCACGCCGGTCATCTCCACACCGGTTACGACAATCTGTCCTTCGCCTCCGACGCGCCGATGGAGCCGCGTCGCCTCATGCGCTTCCTGGACAGCCGCCCCGACGGGCTGTACCGGATCAAGGGACACGTCGACTTCGGGCCGTACGACGTCCGCAACCGCTACACCGTGCATGCCGTCGGCCGGTTCCTGCGTTTCCACCCCGAGCCCTGGCCGGCCGGGGACGGCCGCCGTACCCAGCTCGTGCTGATCGGCTCCGGCATCGACACCGAAGCCCTCGACAAGGAGCTCCAGGGGTGTGCGAACGACGCCCCACACGCCGATGAGCACGGCATGTGGGGCATCCTGCGCTACGTTCCGGGCACCGAGGAAGAACCCGGCACCGGCGGCTACTAGAACACCGGCCCCGCGACCACCGCCACCGTCTTCGGCAGCGATGTGCCCGAGCCGTCGCGGCGCGGGTCCAGCTCCGGCAGCTCGGCCGGGCTGCCGGTCTTCTGCGCCGCGCGCGCGGGAGCGGGCCCGGCCCAGGCCAGCGACAGGCAGTCCTCACCCTTCAGGAACCGCTGGCAGCGCACGCCGCCCGTGGCCCGGCCCTTGCGCGGGTACTGGTCGAACGGAGTCAGCTTGGCCGTCGTCTGCACGGAGTCGTCCAGCGTGCCGCGCGAGCCCGCCACCGTGAACACCACCGCGTCGGCGGCCGGGTCGATCGCCGTGAAGGAGATCACCTTCGCGCCGTCCGCGAGCTTGATGCCGGCCATACCGCCCGCCGGGCGGCCCTGCGGGCGCACGACGGACGCCTGGAAGCGCAGCAGCTGCGCGTCGTCCGTGATGAACACCAGGTCCTCCTCGCCGGTGCGCAGCTCCACCGCGCCGACGATCCGGTCGCCCTCCTTGAGCGTGATGACCTCCAGCTCCTCCTTGTTGGAGGGATAGTCGGGCACCACGCGCTTGACGACACCCTGCTCGGTGCCGAGCGCCAGACCCGGGGACGACTCGTCCAGCGTGGTCAGGCAGACCACCGTCTCGTCGTCCTCCAGGGACACGAACTCCGCGAGCGGGGCGCCGCCGGACAGGGTCGGGGCCGCCGCGGTGTCCGGCAGCTGGGGCAGATCGACCACGTTGATCCGCAGCAGCCGGCCCGCCGAGGTCACCGCGCCGATCTCCCCCCGCGCGGTCGCCGGGACCGCCGAGACGATCACGTCGTGCTTGACGCGCCTCGCGCCGGCCTCCTCCGGGAACGGCTCGGCCGTCGCCGTACGGGCCAGCAGGCCGGTCGAGGACATCAGCACCCGGCACGGGTCGTCGGCGACCTGGAGCGGCACGGCGGCCACCTGGGCACCCGCGGACTCCAGCAGGACCGTACGCCGCTCGGTGCCGAACTTCTTCGCGACCGCGGCCAGTTCGGCCGAGACCAGCTTGCGCAGCTCCGCGTCGGACTCCAGGATCCGGGTCAGCTCCGCGATCTCCGCGGTGAGCTTGTCCTTCTCCGCCTCCAGCTCGATGCGGTCGTACTTGGTGAGCCGGCGCAGCGGCGTGTCGAGGATGTACTGCGTCTGGACCTCGCTCAGCGAGAAGCGCTCCATCAGGCGCTCCTTGGCCTGCGCGGAGTTCTCGCTGGACCGGATCAGCCGGATGACCTCGTCGATGTCGACCAGCGCGGTGAGCAGGCCCTCGACCAGGTGCAGCCGGTCACGGCGCTTGGTGCGGCGGAACTCGCTGCGGCGCCGGACGACGTCGAAGCGGTGGTCGAGATAGACCTCCAGCAGCTCCTTCAGGCCCAGCGTGAGCGGCTGGCCGTCCACCAGGGCCACGTTGTTGATGCCGAAGGACTCCTCCATCGGGGTCAGCTTGTACAGCTGCTCCAGGATCGCCTCCGGCACGAAGCCGTTCTTGATCTCGATGACCAGGCGCAGGCCGTGCTCGCGGTCGGTGAGGTCCTTGACGTCCGCGATGCCCTGGACCTTCTTGCTGTTGACCAGGTCCTTGATCTTCGCGATGACCTTCTCGGGGCCGACCGCGAAGGGCAGTTCGGTGATGACCAGGCCCTTGCGGCGGGCGGTCACGGTCTCGATCGAGACCGTGGCACGGATCTTGAAGGTGCCGCGGCCCGTCGCGTACGCGTCGCGGATGCCGTCCAGGCCGACGATCCGGCCGCCGGTGGGCAGGTCCGGGCCCGGGACGTGCCTCATCAGCGCGTCGAGGTCCGCGCCCGGGTACCGGATCAGGTGGCGGGCGGCCGCGATCACCTCGCCGAGGTTGTGCGGCGGCATGTTCGTCGCCATCCCGACCGCGATGCCCGAGGAGCCGTTGACCAGCAGGTTCGGGAAGGCGGCCGGCAGCGCCACCGGCTCCTGCTCCTGGCCGTCGTAGTTGGGCGCGAAGTCGACCGTGTCCTCGTCGATCGACTCGGTCATCAGGCTCGTGGCCTCGGCCTGCCGGCACTCGGTGTACCGCATGGCGGCCGGCGGGTCGTCGTTGCCCAGCGAGCCGAAGTTGCCGTGGCCGTCGACCAGCGGCATGCGCATGGAGAAGGGCTGGGCCATGCGCACCAGCGCGTCGTAGATCGACGCGTCTCCGTGCGGGTGCAGCTTGCCCATGACCTCGCCGACGACACGCGCGCACTTCACGTAGCCGCGGTCGGGGCGCAGGCCCATCTCGTTCATCTGGTACACGATCCGGCGGTGCACCGGCTTGAGGCCGTCACGGGCGTCCGGCAGGGCGCGCGAATAGATGACCGAGTACGCGTACTCAAGGTAGGAGCCACGCATCTCGTCCACGACGTCGATGTCGAGGATCTTCTCCTCGTACGAGTCGTCGGGCGGCGGGGTCTTCGTGCTGCGGCGGGCCATCGCTGCCGGCTCCTTGCTGAAGCGATTGACTGATCTGACGCCGACCATTGTGGACCGAGGCACCGACAACCCGTGCCGCGACCCGGTGCACACGGTCGCGTACGGCGCCGGAACGGCATCCCCGGCAGGGCCGGACGCGGGCCGCGCGATCGCTGTCGGCGTACGCCTCGCGGGAACTTCGCCGAGGTCCCGCACGCTTTGCATACAGTGGCAGGAACGGCAGGAAAACCGCGGTGTGCACCACCGCATCCCCATGCGAAGGGACGTACATGCCCATGGGTCACACGACCACAGCCGAGGCAGGCTCCGGGGGCCTGACAGCGACCGAGCACCGCCTGGCCAACGGTCTGCGCGTGGTGCTCTCCGAGGATCACCTGACCCCGGTGGCGGCGGTCTGCCTCTGGTACGACGTCGGCTCCCGCCACGAAGTCAAGGGGCGTACCGGTCTGGCTCACCTTTTCGAGCACTTGATGTTCCAGGGCTCGGGACAGGTGAAGGGCAACGGTCACTTCGAGCTGGTGCAGGGCGCCGGCGGCTCGCTCAACGGCACCACCAGCTTCGAGCGCACCAACTACTTCGAGACCATGCCCGCCCACCAGCTGGAGCTGGCGCTCTGGCTGGAGGCCGACCGCATGGGCTCGCTGCTGGCCGCCCTGGACGACGAGTCCATGGAGAACCAGCGGGACGTCGTCAAGAACGAGCGCCGCCAGCGCTACGACAACGTCCCCTACGGCACCGCCTTCGAGAAGCTGACCGCGCTCTCGTACCCGGAGGGCCACCCCTACCACCACACGCCGATCGGCTCGATGGCGGACCTGGACGCGGCCACCCTGGAGGACGCCCGCCAGTTCTTCCGCACCTACTACGCGCCGAACAACGCCGTGCTCTCGGTGGTCGGCGACATCGACCCGAAGCAGACCCTCGCCTGGGTCGAGAAGTACTTCGGCTCGATCCCCGCGCACGACGGCAAGCCCGCCCCCCGCGACGGCACCCTGCCGGAGGTCATCGGCGAGCAGAAGCGTGAGGTCGTCGTCGAGGAGGTCCCGGCGCGCGCCCTGATGGCCGCCTACCGGCTCCCGCACGACGGCACGCGCGCGTGCGACGCGGCCGACCTCGCTCTGACCGTCCTCGGCGGCGGCGAGTCCTCCCGGCTGTACAACCGGCTGGTGCGCCGCGACCGTACGGCCGTCGCGGCCGGCTTCGGTCTGCTGCGCCTCGCCGGCGCCCCCTCGATGGGCTGGCTGGACGTGAAGACCTCCGGGGACGTCGAGGTGCCGGTCATCGAAGCCGCCATCGACGAGGAGCTGGCCCGGTTCGCCGAGCAGGGCCCCACGCCGGAGGAAATGGAGCGCGCCCAGGCCCAGTTGGAGCGCGAGTGGCTGGACCGGCTGGGCACGGTCGCCGGCCGCGCCGACGAACTGTGCCGGTTCGCCGTCCTGTTCGGCGACCCGCAGCTCGCCCTCACCGCCGTCAAGCGCGTCCTGGAGATCACCCCGGAGGAGGTCCAGGAGGTCGCCAAGGCCCGCCTGCGCCCCGACAACCGCGCGGTCCTCGTCTACGAGCCGCTGTCCGCCGAGTCCGCCGAGCACACCGAGGAAGCGGGGCGCGGCGAGGACCCGGAGCAGGAAGCGACCGTAGAGGCCGGCAACGAGAACGAGGAGACGGCCAAGTGACCGAGCTCGCCACCATGGACTTCCACCCCCAGCCCCAGCCCGGCGACGCCAAGCCGTGGGCGTTCCCGGCCCCCGAGCGCGGCGCGCTGGACAACGGCCTGACGGTGCTGCGCTGCCACCGCCCCGGCCAGCAGGTCGTCGCCGTCGAGGTGCTGCTCGACGCGCCCCTGGACGCCGAGCCGGCCGGCCTGGACGGCGTCGGCACGATCATGGCGCGGGCCTTCTCGGAGGGCACCGACAAGCACTCCGCCGAGGAGTTCGCCGCCGAGCTGGAGCGCGCGGGCGCCACGCTCGACGCGCACGCCGACCACCCGGGCGTCCGGCTCAGCCTGGAGGTGCCCGCCTCCCGGCTGGCCAAGGGCCTCGGCCTGCTCGCCGACGCCCTGCGCGCGCCCGCGTTCGCCGAGAGCGAGGTCGAGCGGCTGGTCCGCAACCGCCTGGACGAGATCCCGCACGAGCTGGCCAACCCCTCCCGCCGGGCCGCCAAGGAGCTCTCCAAGGAACTGTTCCCGGCGAGCTCGCGCATGTCGCGCCCGCGCCAGGGCACCGAGGACACGGTCGAGAAGATCGACGCGGCCGCCGTACGCGCCTTCTACGACCGCCACGTCCGCCCCGCCACGGCCACCGCGGTCGTGGTCGGCGACCTGACCGGCGTCGACCTGGACGCGCTGCTCGGCGAGACCCTTGGCGCCTGGACGGGCACCCCGGGCGCGGCCCGTACGGTGCCGTCGGTGAGCGCCGACGACACCGGGCGCGTGGTCATCGTGGACCGGCCCGGCGCCGTCCAGACGCAGCTGCTCATCGGCCGCGTCGGCCCCGACCGGCACGACCGCGTGTGGCCCGCCCAGGTGCTCGGCACCTACTGCCTCGGCGGCACCCTCACCTCCCGCCTGGACCGCGTCCTGCGCGAGGAGAAGGGCTACACCTACGGTGTGCGCGCGTTCGGCCAGGTCCTGCGTTCCGCCGCGGACGGCACGGGCATCTCCATGCTCGCCATCAGCGGCTCGGTGGACACGCCGAACACCGGTCCCGCGCTGGAGGACCTGTGGAAGGTGCTGCGCACCCTCGCGGCGGACGGCCTGACCGACGCCGAGCGGGACGTGGCCGTGCAGAACCTCGTCGGGGTGGCGCCGCTGAAGTACGAGACGGCGGCGGCCGTCGCGAGCACGCTGGCCGACCAGGTCGAGCAGCACCTGCCCGACGACTTCCAGGCGACGCTGTACCAGCAGCTGGCCGCGACGGGCACGGTGGAGGCCACGGCGGCCGTCGTGAACGCCTTCCCGGTGGACCGCCTGGTGACCGTCCTCGTCGGTGACGCCGCCCAGATCAAGGCGCCGGTGGAGGCGCTCGGCATCGGCGACGTCACCGTGGTGGCGGCCGAGTAACGCACGCGCATGCGTGGGGCCCTGACGGCTTACGGGCCGTCAGGGCCCCTTGCTGTTCCGCTTCCCGCCTCAGATGCCCGATTTGGGGCGGAGGTTGCCTGTCTGCCCTGTGGGATGCGCTACAAAAACCCGGATCGGTTTGGGGATCACCGACGGGCCCGCCTAGCGTCGTCCGGGCTGTTCGTCAGGCAGTGCGCCGCACCCGCGGCACCGGACAGCCATCGCCGAGTCCCCGTACGGCGCGAGCCAGGGGAGCCGGGGACCCAGGTCCCTTGGGGTGAATCGGACGCCCACGCGTGCGCGTGGGGGCCGTAGGAGACCTTCCTGCTCCGAACCCGTCAGCTAACCCGGCAGGCGAGAGGGAAGGAAAGGACCAGCCACTTCATGGCGTTCATGTGCGCCTCCGGGAAGCATCGCAAGCCCGGCCGGGTCAAGCGCACCACCGCTCAGGCGGCCGGTATCGCGGCCCTCACCACCGGAGTCGTCGGCACCCTCGCGGCCGCCCCGGCGTTCGCCGCCCAGAACTCCCCCGAGCAGACCGGCCTCACCCCGGTGATCACCGTGGGCGACGACATCGCCGCGAACATCGACGCGCAGGCCGCCGCCCAGCAGCGGGCCGCGGAGCAGAAGGCGGCCGAGCAGGCCGCGGCCGAGCGGGCCCAGGAGATCCGCGAGGCCGAGCGCGAGCGGCTGAACCGCTTCGTCGCCCCGATCACCGACTCGTACGTCTCCACGGGCTACAAGGCCAGCAGCTCCCTGTGGTCCTCCGGTTCGCACACCGGCATCGACTTCCACGCGGCCAGCGGCACGCCCGTCCACGCGGTCGGTTCCGGCACTGTCGTCTCCACCGGCTGGGGCGGCGCGTACGGCAACCAGATCGTGATCCGGATGGCCGACGGCATGTACACCCAGTACGGCCACCTGTCGTCCATCGGGGTCACGGTGGGCCAGCAGGTCACCCCGGGCCAGCAGATCGGCCTGTCCGGCGCGACCGGCAACGTCACCGGGCCGCACCTCCACTTCGAGGCCCGGACCACCCCCGACTACGGCTCGGACGTCGACCCCGTCGCCTATCTCCGCAAGCACGGCGTGAACGTCTGACCCACCCGCGCACGGCATCCGCGGCCCCGGCTCATCGAGCCGGGGCTTTCGCCGTTTTTCACGCTGTCCGCCGGAGGTCTGTCCAAAAAACCTCCATGGATTCCGGCCCGCCGTCGGAAATTCCGGCTCATTGGAATAGAGTCACGGAACACACGTCCATCGTCGACGTTTCACGGGGATTAAGGCGGAGGTCGGTCATGCGTATTCCGGCGCACTCGGTATGCACGGCGATCCGGGACGACATCGTCGCCGGTGTCTACGAGCGCGGCAGCCGGCTGACCGAGGAAGTCCTGGCGCGTCGTTACGGCGTCTCGCGCGTCCCCGTCCGCGAGGCGCTGCGCACTCTGGAGGCGGAGGGCTTCGTGGTGACGCGCCGGCACGCGGGCGCGTGCGTGGCCGAGCCGACCGAGCAGGAGGCCGCCGACCTGCTGGAGATGCGCATGCTCCTGGAGCCGCTCGGGGCCGCCCGGGCCGCCCAGCGGCGCACGGAGGCGCATCTCAAGGTGCTGCGCGGCCTGGTGAGGCTGGGTCAGGAGCGGGCCCGACGGGGCAGCAGCGAGGATCTGCGCTCGCTGGGCGGCTGGTTCCACGAGACGCTCGCCCAGGCCTGCGGCAGCCCGTCGCTGACCTCCATGCTGACCCAGCTGCGGCACAAGATCGCCTGGATGTACACGGTGGAGGCGCCGCCCAGCCCGGCCGATGCCTGGGCGGAGCACGGCGCGATCGTGGACGCGGTGGCGCGCGGCGACGGCGAGCGCGCGCGGGCGCTCACGGCGCTGCACGGCGAGCGCACGACGGCCGCGCACCGGCTGCGCTTTTCCGGTGCCGGTGAGCGTGTGAGGACTTCGCAACACGTCGTAAACACGTCGGGCCCGCGGCATTAACACGCGCGCCGTATACAAAGAAGAGTAATTCGGCGCGGTGTATTTCCGCTGCCTGAATTGCTGGTGTGCCCGCGTATTCCCGAAAGGCGGCCGAGCTGTGCCGCCCGGGAAACGGCGAAGCCGCGCCGCCCGGAAAGGGCGACGCGGCTTCGCGGTTCTGCGCGTGGGCGGTCAGACCGTCTCGGGCAGTTCTTCCAGACCCTCGGCGACCAGCTTGGCCAGCCGGTCCAGGGCGATGTCCGCGCCCTCGGCGTCGGAGGCGAGGACGATCTCCTCGCCCCCCTGGGCGCCGAGGCCGAGGACGGCCAGCATGGAGGCCGCGTTGACGGGGGTGCCGTCAGCCTTGGCGATCGTCACCGGGACGCCTGCGGCCGTGGCGGCTCGGACGAAGATGGAGGCGGGGCGGGCGTGGAGGCCCTCGGCCCAGCCGACGTTGACGCGGCGCTCAGCCATGTGTTGCTGCCCTTCGGTGTTCAGGGTTGTCTAGACCAGTTTCCCATATCGTGAAGCATGCCCGGAGCGGACGTCCGTCCGCCCCTGGCGTGTCGTCGGACCGCGGCCTCGGTCCGGGTTTTCGTCCTCCACAGACTGCCTCGCGCCGTTGTCGGACGCGAGCCGTACTCTGGGGCCCATGCAGACCTCGGCGGGCCGGCAGGACCGGCACGAGTACCCCGCCCACTGGGAGGCGGACGTGGTGCTGCGCGACGGGGGTACCGCGCGCATCCGGCCCATCACCGTTGATGACGCCGACCGCCTGGTCAGCTTCTACGAGCAGGTCTCGGACGAGTCGAAGTACTACCGCTTCTTCGCGCCGTACCCACGACTGTCCGCCAAGGACGTCCACCGCTTCACGCACCACGACTTTGTGGACCGGGTGGGACTCGCGGCCACCATCGGCGGCGAGTTCATCGCCACCGTACGCTATGACCGCATCGGCGCCGACGGTCTGCCCGCCTCCGCGCCGGCCGACGAGGCCGAGGTCGCCTTCCTGGTGCAGGACGCGCACCAGGGCCGCGGGGTCGCCTCCGCCCTGCTGGAGCACGTCGCGGCCGTCGCGCGTGAGCGCGGCATCCGCCGCTTCGCCGCCGAGGTGCTGCCCGCCAACACCAAGATGATCAAGGTGTTCACGGACGCCGGGTACACCCAGAAGCGCAGCTTCGAGGACGGCGTCGTCCGCCTGGAGTTCGACCTCGAACCCACCGACCGCTCGCTCGCCGTGCAGCGCGCGCGGGAGCAGCGCGCCGAGGCCCGCTCGGTACGGCGGCTGCTCGCGCCCGGTTCGGTGGCGGTCATCGGCGTCGGCCGAGCTCCCGGAGGAGTCGGCCGCAGCGTCCTCGACAACATCCGGGACGGCGGCTACAGCGGCCGGCTGCACGCCGTGAACCGGGCCTTCCCCGAGGACCTCAAGGAGGTCGACGGGGTGCCCGCGCACCGCTCGGTGCGGGAGATCGACGGCCCGGTCGACCTCGCCGTGATCGCCGTACCGGCCGATCACGTGCCCGCCGTGGTCGCCGAGTGCGGTGAGCACGGTGTGCAGGGGCTCGTCGTCCTGTCCGCCGGATATGCCGAGAGCGGGCCCGAAGGGCGGGAGCGGCAGCGGGCCCTCGTGCGGCACGCGCGCGCGTACGGCATGCGGCTCATCGGCCCCAACGCCTTCGGCATCATCAACACCGCCCCCGGCGTCCGGCTGAACGCCTCGCTCGCCCCCGAGATGCCCCGCCCCGGCCGCATCGGGTTGTTCGCCCAGTCCGGCGCCATCGGCATCGCCCTGCTGTCCCGGCTGCACCGGCGCGGGGGAGGGGTCACCGGGGTCACGGGCGTCTCCACGTTCGTCTCCGCCGGCAACCGCGCGGACGTCTCCGGCAACGACGTCCTGCAGTACTGGTACGACGACCCCGAGACCGACGTCGCCCTCATGTACCTGGAATCCATCGGCAACCCGCGCAAGTTCACCCGCCTCGCGCGGCGGACGGCGGCGGCGAAGCCGCTCGTCGTGGTGCAGGGGGTCGGCTCCGCGCCGCAGGGGCACGCGGTGCGCGCGACCCGGCTGCCGCACGCCACCGTCTCCGCGCTGCTGCGGCAGGCCGGGGTGCTCCGGGTCGACACGATCACGGAACTGGTCGACACCGGCCTGCTGCTCGCCCGCCAGCCGCTGCCGGCCGGGCCGAGGGTGGCGATCCTCGGCAACTCCGAGTCGCTGGGGGCGCTGGCGTACGACCGCTGCCTCGCGGAGGGCCTGCGGCCGGCCCGGCCGGTGGACCTGACGACCGGGGCGACGGCGGAGGACTTCCACCGGGCGCTGTCCGCCGCGCTGGCCGACGACACGGTCGACTCCGTCGTGGTGACGGCGATCCCGGCGATCGGGGAGGGCTCGCCGGGGGACGCGGAGCTGGCGGAGGCGCTCAGGTCCGCGGCGGCGGCCGTTCCGGGCAAGCCGGTGCTGGTGGTGCACGTGGAGCTCGGGGGGCTCGCACAGGCGTTGTCGGCTGCGGCCAGTACCGCACCCGCGGCCGCTGACAAGGCACCCGGAACGGCAGGCGGTGCCCACCGTTTCGAGCGGGGGGACCCCCATCGCCCTGCGGACCTGCCCACCGCGAGGGCGGGCGCCGGGGCGGTACCGCCGCCCCCCTGGGCGGCGCCCACGGCCCGTGCGAGCGGCAGTGAGCCCCACGCCATGGCGGACGCGGTCGGCAGGGAGCCCGCCGTCCGAGGCGATGCGACGGTGCCACCCCCCGACGGCACCCGCCTCATCCCCGCCTACCCCGCCGCCGAACGCGCGGTCCGGGCCCTCGCCGAAGCCGTGAAGTACGGGCAGTGGCGGCGGGAGGCGGCCGATCCCGGGAAGGTTCCGGAGTACGACGACATCGACGAGAAGGGGGCCGCCCGGCTGATCGGGGAGTTGCTCGCGCGCGGGGAAGGGCTCACGATCCCCGCCGCCGAGACCTGCGAGCTGCTCGGGAAGTACGGCATCCGTGTCCGCCGGGCCCTGCCCGCCCCCACCCCCGACGCCGCCGCCGAAGCCGCCCGCGCCCTCGGCTATCCGGTCGCCCTCAAGGCCACCGCCCCGCATCTGCGGCACCGCGCGGACCTGGGCGGCGTACGCCTCGATCTCGCGGACGAGGAGCAACTGCGCCGGGCGTATGCCGAGTTGACCGAGCTGTTCGGGACGCCGGAGGATCTGCGGCCGGTGGTCCAGGGCATGGCGCCCCGGGGTGTCGACACGGTCGTACGCGCGGTGATCGATCCCGCCGCGGGCGCCGTGCTGTCCTTCGGGCTCGCCGGGGCCGCCTCCCAGCTGCTCGGTGACATGGCGCACCGGCTGGTCCCGGTCACCGACCGCGAGGCGACGTCGCTCGTGCGGTCGATCCGCACGGCCCCGCTGCTGTTCGGCTGGCGCGGCTCCACGCCTGTCGACACCCCGGCGCTGGAGGAGCTGCTGCTGCGGGTGTCCCGGCTGGTCGACGATCACCCGGAGGTGGTCGCGGTCACCCTGGAGCCGGTCGTCGTCGCCCCGCACGGCGTCAGCGTGCTCGGCGCCACGGTCCGGCTCGCGCCGCCGCCCGCCCGCGACGACCTGGGTCCGCGCACGATGCCCGCCTACTGAAGCAGGAGCCCATGGAGATCGCCGGCCGGCACCTGCCCGAGGGCAGCTGGTGGGACTGGGAAGTGATCGTCTGGGACGGCGGGCACCTGCGGCTGGCCGCCGGCCACGACCTCACGTACCACCACGGCCTGGAGGTCGTCTTCACCGCCCCGGGCTTCGTCGCGTGCCCCTCCGCCTTCCAGGACCCCGTCTTCCGCGAGCCCACCGCCGAGGAGACGGCCCGGCTGCGGCGAGCGCTCGGCGAGACGCCGCCCGTCGTGGTGGCCTTCGAGGCGGACGCCGGCGGGCCCGCACCGGTCTCGTGCCTGGTGGCCGCGGAGGGGCTGGACATCCTGCCGGGGCTTGTCCACAGGCACCCACGCGCGCGTGAACGGCCCGCCCCCGGTCCTGCCGACTGGCCCGGAGCGCCCCTGCCCACGGATTAGGATGGACGCCATGGCCAAGACCAGTACGACGACCCAGGGGCTGCGCGCGGCGATCGAGCGCAGCGGCTACTACCCGGCCCTCGTGGCCGAGGCGGTGGAGGCCGCCGTGGGCGGCGAGCCGATCCGGTCGTACCTGGTCCACCAGGAGACCACGTTCGACCAGAACGAGGTGCGCCGGCATGTGACCGTCCTGGTCCTCACCGGCAACCGCTTCATCGTCAGCCACACCGACGAGCAGGCCGCCGACAGCACCTCCCCGACGCCGTACGCGACCACCTCCACCGAGTCCGTGAAGCTCGGCCGGATCTCCTCGGTCGTGGTCAGCCGGGTCGTGGCGAACCCCGAGCAGTACGCGCCGGGCACCCTGCCCCGCGAGGTCGTGCTGACCATCGGCTGGGGCGCGGTCAGCCGCATCGACCTGGAGCCCGCCGCCTGCGGCGACCCCAACTGCGACGCCGACCACGGCTACACGGGCAGCTCCACGGCGGACGACCTCAGCCTGCGCGTCAGCGAGGCCGGGGACGGCCCGGAGACGGTGCGCCAGGCGCTCGCCTTCGCGCAGTCCATCTCGGAGGCGACCGCGGACATCACGCGCTGATGACCCAACTCTCCTCCGCCTGGGACCACCCGGAGCCCCTCGCCCTCGGCACCGCCCCGCTGCCCGAGTACGGCACCGGCTCCCTCGCCGACCTGCTGCCCACCCTGGCCGCAGGGATGGGCGTACCCGGCCTGACCGCCACGATTCCGGAACTGACCGCGGCCGACCGGGTCTGTGTCTTCCTGGTCGACGGGCTCGGCTGGGAGCAGCTGAGGGCCCACCCCGACGAGGCCCCCTTCCTGACCTCGCTGCTCGGCAGCTCGCGCGGCGGCACCGGCCGTCCGCTCACCGCCGGCTACCCGGCGACCACAGCAACCTCCCTCGCCTCCGTCGGCACCGGCCTGCCGCCCGGCGCCCACGGCCTGCCCGGCTACACCGTGCGCAACCCGGACACCGGCGCGCTGATGAACCAGCTCCGCTTCCAGCCGTACACCGACCCGCGCCCCTGGCAGCCGTACCCCACCGTCTTCCAGCTGGCCCACGAGGCCGGGGTGCACTCCGCCCAGGTGTCCTCGCCGGCCTTCCAGCACACCCCGCTCACCAAGATCGCGCTCAGCGGCGGCACCTTCCACGGCCGGCTGACCGGCGAGGAGCGCATGGACGTCGCCGCCGAGCAACTGGCCGCCGGGGACCGCTCGCTGGTCTACACGTACTACTCCGAGCTGGACGGCTCCGGGCACCGCTACGGCGTCGCCTCCGACACCTGGCGCGGCCAGCTGATGTACGTCGACCGGCTCGCGCAGCGCCTCGCCGAGCAACTGCCCCCGCGCAGCGCGCTCTACGTCACCGCCGACCACGGCATGGTCGACGTGCCGTTCGACGACGAGCACCGCATCGACTTCGACACGGACTGGGAGCTGCGGGCCGGGGTCGCCCTGCTCGGCGGCGAGGGCCGTGCGCGGCACGTGTACGCGGTGCCGGGCGCCGAGAACGACGTACTGACCTGCTGGCGCGAGGTGCTCGGCGAGCAGTTCTGGGTGGCCTCGCGGGACGAGGCGATCGCGGCGGGCTGGTTCGGGCCGCACGTCGACGAGCGGGTGTACGCCAGGCTCGGGGACGTGATCGCGGCCGCGCACGACGACGTCCTGATCATCGCCACCGAGCGGGAGCCCAAGGAGTCGGCGCTCGTCGGCAACCACGGCTCGATGACTCCCGCCGAGCAGCTTGTCCCGCTGCTCGAAGTACGCTCCTGAAGCCCGCTGTCCCGACTCTTCGCCGAAAGGTGCTCAACTCCTCATGCCCGAGCTGGTGTTCTTCTCCGGAACGATGGACTGCGGGAAGTCGACGCTGGCTCTGCAGATCGAGCACAACCGCTCCGCGCGGGGCCTCGTCGGGATGATCTTCACCCGGAACGACCGCGCGGGCGAGGGCAAGCTGTCCTCGCGGCTCGGCCTGGTCACCGACGCCGTGGAGGTCGCGGACGACCAGGATCTGTACGCCTCCCTCGTGGAGCACCTCTCCCAGGGTCGCCGGGCCGACTATGTGATCGCGGACGAGGCGCAGTTCCTCGCGCCCGAGCAGATCGACCAGCTCGCGCGCGTGGTGGACGATCTCGGCCTGGACGTGTACGCCTTCGGGATCACCACGGACTTCCGCTCCAAGCTCTTCCCCGGCTCCCAGCGGCTGGTCGAGCTGGCCGACCGCATCGAGGTGCTCCAGGTGGAGGCGCTGTGCTGGTGCGGCGCCCGCGCCACGCACAACGCCCGCACGGTCGGCGGCGAGATGGTGGTCGAGGGCGCCCAGGTCGTCGTCGGCGACGTCGACCAGTCCACCGGAGAGGTCGGCTACGAGGTGCTGTGCCGCCGCCACCACCGGCGCCGGATGACCGCCGCGTCGGCCCGCGCGGCGGCCCTGTCCCCGGACGTCCTGCCGGTCTCGGCCGGCTGAAGCCCCAGAGTCGGCTGAAGCCCCGGAGCCGGCCGAATTTCCACGGCCAACTGAATCCCAGCGCTCAGTGCGGGTCCTGGAGCACCGAGAACTCCGCGCCCTCCGGGTCCGCCACCGTCGCCACGCGCCCGTGCGGGCTGTCGTGCGCCTGCCGGACGACCCGGCCGCCCAGCTCCGTCACCTGGCGCAGCGTCAGCTCGGCGTCGGCGACCTCGAAGTACGTCTGCCAGTGCGGCCCCCGGTCCCGGGGCAGGCCGTGGCCCACGCCGTGCAGCCCGGCGACCGGACGGCCGTCGAGGTGCAGGGTCACGTAGTCGAAGTCGGCGGACACCACCGGCTCCGCCTCGTAGCCGAACACGGTCGTGTAGAACTTGGCGACGCTCTCCGTCTCGAACGTCACCAGCTCGTTCCAGGCCGGCGTCCCGGGCACACCGGTGATCGCGGTGCCGAGGCGCGCCGAGCCCTGCCAGATCCCGAACACCGCCCCGGAGGGGTCGGCGGCGATGGCCATCCGCCCGGCCTCGGCGGCGTCCAGCGGGCCGACCGCCACCGTGCCGCCGCACTCCCGCACCGTGTCCGCCGTACCGTCCACATCGTCCGAGGCGAAGTACGGCGTCCAGGCGATCGGCAGCCGGCGGTCCGGCGGCAGCTGGCCCATACCGGCCACCTCGTGCCCGTCGAGCAGTGCCCGCACATACGGGCCGAGCTGCTGTGGGCCCGGCCGGAACTCCCAGCCGAACAGCTCGCCGTAGAACTCCTCGGTGGCGGTCAGCCCGTGCGCCATCAGACTCACCCAGCAGGGCGTGCCGGGCGCGCGCCGCGCGCGCGGACCGGCCGACTCCCGTGCCTCCGTCATCGATCACTCTCTCCCCGGCCCCCTCACGGTGGCCGTGTCGCTTCCGCTCCCCCGCCGGGGAGGGGTGTCCACGCCGGCGCGGCGGGTACGCCCGTGCCGGTGCCCGCATCCTCCACGCCACGGCGGGCCATACCGCGCCGCCGCTCGGCGACACCTCCGGGAGGATGCCCGTTCTGCCGACTTTCGGCGCTGCCTTGCGGTGGCCGGTGGGTGTCCGTCGGCGGTACAGCACGTGCTCGATCCCCTACGCTTGGTGATCGAGCGTGTCCGGCCGAGCAGAGTAGCCGGACCTGGACGCCGTGGCCACCCCTGGCGTATGCATGGACGCCATGAACGCCATCATCACCGCAACCGATCTCGCACACGAACTGACCGGCGACCGCCCGCCGGTGCTGCTGGACGTGCGCTGGCAGCTGAGCCTGGCGAAGGCGGCCGGCGCGCCGGCCTTCGACGGGCGGGCCGAGTACGCCGCCGGGCACATCCCCGGCGCGGTCTTCGTCGACCTGGACCGGGAGCTCGCCTCGGAGCCCGGGGAGAGCGGCCGTCATCCGCTGCCGGACATCGAGGAGTTCGGCGCCGCGATGCGCCGTGCGGGTGTGTCGGCGGGGCGGCCGGTCGTCGTGTACGACGGTGGCCAGGGCTGGGCCGCCGCGCGCGCGTGGTGGCTGCTGCGCTGGACGGGTCACCCGGACGTGCGGGTCCTCGACGGCGGGTTGCCGTCCTGGGAGGGCGAACTGTCCACGCAGACCCCGGATCCGGCGGAGGGCGACTTCCGGCCGGAGCCGGCCGCAGGCGGACTGCTGGACGCGGACGCGGCCGCCGTCCTGGCTCGTACGGGCGTGCTGCTGGACGCGCGCGCGGGGGAGCGGTACCGGGGCGAGGTGGAGCCGATCGACCGGGTCGGCGGGCACATTCCGGGCGCGGTGTCGGCGCCGACGACGGAGAACGTGGGCCCCGACGGCCGCTTCCTGCCCGCGGCCGAACTGCGTGACCGGTTCAAGGCCCTGGGTGTCGCGGCGGACGCCGAGGTGGGCGTGTACTGCGGCTCGGGCGTCTCCGCCGCCCACGAGGTCCTCGCGCTGGCCGTGGCGGGCATCCCGGCGGCCCTGTACGTCGGCTCCTGGTCCGAGTGGTCCGCCGACCCGGACCGCCCGGTGGCGGTGGGGGCGGACCCGCAGTAACGACAGCCGGAAGCGGGGGCACGCACGCGTGCCCCCGCTGTCCATTTCCGGACGGCTGGTTACTCCTGTTTCTTGCGGCGCGTGCCGAACACGATCTCGTCCCAGCTCGGGACGGCGGCGCGGCGGCCGGGACGGACGCCGTCGGCCTCGGCCTGGCGGTCGGTGGCACCGATGAGCCGGTCGCGGTGGCTGCCGACGGAACGGGGCATGAGGACGTCCGCGTAGGCCGAACCGGCCGAGGCGGCGGGTGCCGGCGGCTCCTCGGCCGCCGGTTCGTCGACGGGCTCTTCCACGGCCTCCGCCGGGCGCTCCGGGACCACCAGGTCGCCGCGGAAGCTCGGCACGGCCTCCAGGAGGCTGGTGAGCGAGTCGCGTTCGCTCGTCGTCTCCTCGGGCGGCTCGGACGGCTGTGCGGGCAGGCTCGGCCGCTCGCGCTCACCGCGGTCGAGGGCGCGGTCCATCGAACGCTCGCGCGGCAGCCGGGCGATGCGTGGGACGAACGGGAAGCTCGGCTCGGGCACGGCGAGATCGTCGGACTCGCCGATCAGCGAGCGTGCCTCGGCGTCCACGGCCTGCACGAGCCGCCGGGGCGGGTCGTACGTCCAGCTCGCCGAGTGCGGTTCGCCCGCGACCCGGTAGACGAGAAGCACCTCCCAGGTGCCGTCGTCGCGGCGCCAGGAGTCCCACTGCACGGTGTCCTTCTCGGCGCCGCGCAGCAACAGCCGCTCCTGGACGGCCTCGCCGAGCAGCGGGCCGGAGTTCTCGCCGGGGCGGCGGACCGGGGTCTTGCGGGCGCGCTCGGCCATGAAGGCGCGCTCGGCCAGCACGGGACCCTCGAAGCGGCGGACCCGGTCGACGGGGATGCCGGCGAGCTGCGCGACCTCTTCCGCAGTGGCACCCGCGCGTATCCGCGCCTGGATGTCACGCGGGCGCAGATGGCTCTCGACCTCGATCTCGATCTGGCCGAGGCGGGGCCGGTCGCCGCGCACGGCGGCGCGGAGCCGTTCGTCGATCGGAAGGGTGTACTCCGTCGCGTCGGCAGCTTTGAGCACCAGCCGTGTGCCGTCATTCGAGACGGCCACGACACGCAGTTCGGGCATGGGGACCTCCCGGGTGGTGCCTGCCGACGTCACGTGCGTCGCTGCTTCCGCTAGTCGAGTGTGGCCTGCCCGGGTGCAGCCTGCCACAACCTTGCCGAGTTGCCCGGCGTGTCGGGCACGGGCCCTGGGCCGCCGTTATGGCACGGTTACCTGTTCGCAACGCTAAGTGACCAACTCCGTCACCCTGTGCAACTAGCCCCCTCCCGGCGGTCCTGCAAGGCCCCGGACACCCTGGTAGGAGACCGGGCCCAGGGCTCGCAACAGTACTCCATTTGGACCATGTGCGTGGATGGGCGCGCCGCCCAACTTCTGGCAAGGGCCGCGACTTGGGGCCCGGCAAGCGGTTCTGCTGATCATGAACGTGGCGAACTTCACGCAATCCCCAGAAACGGAACTAATGGTTTCTGTTGTACGTCCCTTCTCGTGTGGTCGGCTGGTCAATGTCGATCAAGTACGGGAAAGGCAGGCAAGTTCCGGGTATGCGTGAGACGCCCGAT
Source organism: Streptomyces camelliae (assembly GCF_027625935.1). Lineage (NCBI taxonomy): Bacteria > Bacillati > Actinomycetota > Actinomycetes > Kitasatosporales > Streptomycetaceae > Streptomyces > Streptomyces camelliae. The sequence continues at coordinate 2,452,565 of NZ_CP115300.1, read as the reverse complement.
GCAGGTCGCAAGCGGATCGACCTGAGCGTGCCCCAGGTCGCGGGCAGTGCCCTGGCGGCGGTCGTGGCGGCCAAACTGGCGTCGTACTTCGGGGTGTACGGCACGATCCTCGGCGCGGGAATCGTCAGCGTCGTCGCCACCTGTGGCGGTTCGCTGTTCCAGCACTTCTTCAAGCGGACCGGGGAGCAGTTGCGGGAGGCGACGGTCGCGGCCCGTCCCAGGGAGCAAGTGGCACCGGCTCCGGGGGAGTTCACCGCGGGGACCGTCTACCGCGCGCGTGTGAAAAAGAGTTGGCGGCGGCCGGTCGTCGCGGCCGCGCTGGTCTTCGGCGTCACGATGGCCGGCATCACGACGTACGAACTGGTCTCCGGCAGCAGCTTCAGCGGCGGTGCGGGTACGACGGTCAGCGACGCCGTTTCCGGACGGGGCGCGTCCTCCTCGACGTCCGGCACGCCTTCCCGGACCGACGAGGCACCGGCCCCCTCGGACACGCCGTCCCACGAGCACACACCGGGTTCCGGCGGTGCCGCGACGCACAGCACGGCGCCGGTGCCCGGCGACTCCCCGAGCGGGCGGCCGAGCCAGTCCCCGGCCACCCCGACCCCGACGCCCAGCGGGTCCGCCGCGACGCCTACGCCCCCAGAACCCTCCGCACGTAGTCGTTCTGGAACAGCCGATCCGGGTCAAGCCGGTCCCTCAGCGCAGTGAACTCGCCGAAACGCGGGTACACGCGCGCGAAGTACTCGGCGTCCCGGGTGTGCACCTTGCCCCAGTGCGGCCGGCCCTCGTGCGCGGTGAAGATGCGCTCGGCGGCGGTGAAGTACGCCTGGTACGGCGTGCCCCGGAACATGTGGACGGCGATGTAGGCGCTGTCCCGGCCGGAGGCGGTGGACAGGGCGATGTCGTCCGCCGGGGCCGTACGCACCTCGACGGGGAAGCTGACGCGCAGGCCCGAGCGGTCGACCATGGTCTTCAGCTCGCGCAACGTCTCCCCCAGGGCCGCGCGTGGCACGGCGTACTCCATCTCCACGAAGCGCACCCGGCGCGGTGAGGTGAAGACTTTGTAGGGGATGTCGGTGTACGTCCGCGCGGACAGGGCCTTGCTGGAGATCCGCGCGATCGTGGGAATGGTGGCGGGGGCGGCGCGGCCGACCCACTGGGCCACCTGGAACACGCCGTTGGAGAGGAACTCGTCCTCGAACCAGCCGGCCAGCTGTCCCACCGGCTGCTCCGGGCCCGCGCTGCGGTTGTTGCGCTTGGTGTTGGTGTTGCCGGTGTGCGGGAACCAGTAGAACTCGAAGTGCTCGTTCTCGGCCCACAGTTGATCGAACTCGGCGAGGACCCGCTCGAACGGCATCGGCTCCTCGCGCGCGGTGAGCAGGAAGAGGGGCTCCACGGCGAACGTGATCGCGGTGACGATGCCGAGGGCGCCGAGGCCTATTCGGGCGGCGGCGAAGACATCGGGGTTCTCCTTCTCGGAGCAGGCGAGCACCGAGCCGTCGGCCGTGACGAGTTCGAGCCCCGTGATCTGGGCGGCGATCGAGCCGGACTCGCGGCCCGTGCCGTGCGTGCCGGTGCTGGTGGCCCCGGAGACGGTCTGCTCCATGATGTCGCCCATGTTGGTGAGCGACAGGCCCTCGCGCGCGAGAGCGGCATTGAGCCTCTTGAGCGGGGTGCCCGCCTCGACCGTGACGGTCATGGCTTCCCGGTCAATGTTGCGGATACCGGTCAACAGTTGAGGGCGGATCAACACACCGTCGGTGGCCGCGATCGACGTGAACGAGTGGCCCGTACCGACCGCCTTGACCTTCAGGCCGTCCTCCCGGGCCCGGCGCACCGCCTCGGCCAGCTCCTCCACCGAGGCCGGCTCGACCTGCCGGGCGGGCCGGGCGGTGACGTTCCCGCCCCAGTTACGCCAGGTGCCGTTCTTCCCGCTCGCTGTGCTGCTCAACGGTGCCTCCCCGACCCGCGGCCGGCCTGCGCAGCCGGCGGTACCCGAGGAAACCGACCGCGACCGCGACGGCCCCGGACACCGCCGGAACCCCGTACCCGGCCCGCGCCCCGGCTGCGTCGATCACCGAGCCGGCCACGGACGAGCCGAGCGCGACACCGACCGCGAGGCCGGTGCTCACCCAGGTCATGCCCTCGGTGAGTTTCGCGCGAGGTACGTGCTCTTCGATGAGGGACATCGTGGTGATCATCGTCGGCGCGACGGCCATCCCCGCAACGAACAGCGCCACGGCCAGAAGCGGCAAGTTTCCGACCAGTAGGAGGGGGATCATACTCACGGCCATCGCCGCCACGCCCAGCAGCCAGCGGCGTTCCGGCGCCCCGGCGAACCGCAGCAGCCCGAAGACCACCCCGGCCGCACAGGAACCGGCCGCGTACACCGCCAGTACGACGCTGGCCGCGCCCTTGTGGCCGCGCTCGTCGGCGAAGGCGACGGTGACCACGTCCACAGCGCCGAAGATCGCGCCGGTCGCCACGAAGGTGGCCACCAGCACCTGGAGCCCCGGCGAGCGCAGGGCCGTGCCACCGCCGTGGTGCTCGCGCGGATGTGGCTCCGGCTCGGTGGCGCGCTGGGCCGTGAGCCAGAAGACGCCGGCCGCCAGGAAGCAGGCGGCCAGCAGCGGACCGGCCTCCGGGAACCAGGCCGTGGACAGCCCGATGGAGATGATCGGGCCGAAGATGAAGCACATCTCGTCCACGACCGACTCGAACGAGTACGCCGTGTGCAGCTTCGGGGTGCCCCGGTACAGCGCCGCCCAGCGGGCCCGGATCATCGCGCCCAGGCTCGGCACGGAGCCGATCCCGGCGGCGCACACGAACAGCACCCAGTCCGGCCATCCCAGGTGTGCGGTGAACAGCAGCCCGGCCGCCGCCGTGAGCGCGACCAGGGTCGCCGGGCGCAGCACCCGGCGCTGCCCGTGCCGGTCGACCAGCCGGGAGATCTGCGGGCCGATCGCCGCGGCGGACAGTGCGATGGTGGCCGAGAGCGCGCCGGCGAGGCCGTAACGGCCGGTCAGTTGGGAGATCATCGTGACCACGCCGATGCCCATCATCGACAGCGGCATCCGGCCGAGGAATCCAGCGGCGGAGAACGCCTTCGTGCCGGGCTTGGCGAACAGGGCTCTGTAGGGGCTGGGCACGTGGTCTCCGGGCGGCTCGGTAAGGCGCGAATGCGGCCGATACAGATTACGAGTTAGGGAACCCTAAGCGCACCTCGATTACCGACGGGAAAGACTGCGGGACAGGCAGCGGAGTAAAACGCCATAAACCCGCTGGAACCCGACTCGTCACCCGGCTGTTTCCCGACTGTCAGCGGCGGGTGGGAGGATCGGGTCATGCCAGACGCGCTCGATGCCACCCCGTACGACGCCCTGCTCCTGCTCTCCTTCGGCGGCCCCGAAGGCCCGGACGACGTGGTCCCGTTCCTGGAGAACGTCACGCGCGGGCGGGGCATCCCGAAGGAACGCCTGAAGGAAGTCGGGCAGCACTACTTCCTGTTCGGCGGGGTCAGCCCCATCAACGACCAGAACCGCGCCCTGCTGGACGCCCTGCGCAAGGACTTCGCCGAGCACGGCCTGGACCTGCCGGTCTACTGGGGCAACCGCAACTGGGCGCCGTACCTCACGGACACCCTGCGCGAGATGGTCGCCGACGGCCGCCGCCGCATCCTCGTGCTCGCCACCAGCGCCTACGCCTCCTACTCGGGCTGCCGGCAGTACCGCGAGAACCTCGCCGACGCGCTGGCCGCCCTCCAGGCCGAAGGCCTTGAGCTGCCGAAGATCGACAAGCTGCGGCACTACTTCAACCACCCCGGCTTCGTGGAGCCCATGATCGACGGCGTGTTGCGCTCCCTCGCCGACCTCCCCGAGGACGTCCGCGCGGGCGCTCACATCGCCTTCACCACGCACTCCATCCCGACCTCCGCCGCCGACGCCTCCGGTCCCGTCGAGGCCCACGGCGAGGGGGGTGCGTACGTCGAGCAGCACCTGGACGTGGCCCAGCTGATCGCCGACGCCGTCCGCGAACGCACCGGCGTGGACCACCCCTGGCGGCTCGTCTACCAGTCGCGTTCCGGCGCCCCGCACGTCCCGTGGCTGGAGCCGGACATCTGCGACCACCTGGAGGAGCAGCACGCGGCGGGCGTCCCGGCCGTCGTCATGGCGCCCATCGGCTTCGTCTCCGACCACATGGAGGTCCTCTACGACCTCGACACCGAGGCAAAGGCCAAGGCCGAGGAGCTGGGCCTGCCGGTGCGCCGCTCGGCCACGGTCGGCGCCGACCCGCGCTTCGCCGCCGCCGTCCGTGAGCTGATCACCGAGCGTGCCGCCGTGGAGCGCGGCCAGGAGATCACCCCCTGCGCCCTGGGCGCGCTGGGCGCGAGCCACAACCTCTGCCCGGTCGGCTGCTGCCCCGCCCGCGCACCTCACCCGGCCGCCGCCGGTGCCGACAGCCCCTACGCGTGAGGAGCCCCGTGACCGACCCCCTGCACCGGGACCTGCTGGAACTGGCCCTGAAGGCCGCCCGCCGCGCCGGAGAGCTGCTGCGGGACGGCCGCCCGGCCGACCTGGCCGTGGCGAAGACCAAGTCGAGCCCGATCGACGTCGTCACCGAGATGGACATCGCGGCGGAGAAACTGATCACCGACCTGATCTCCGGCCGGCGGCCCGGCGACGGCTTCCTCGGTGAGGAGGGTGCCTCCGCCGAGGGCACGAGCGGCGTCCGCTGGGTCATCGACCCGCTCGACGGCACCGTCAACTACCTGTACGGACTGCCGACCTGGGCGGTCTCCATCGCCGCACAGCAGGACGGCGAGACCGTCGTCGGGGTCGTGGCGGCGCCGATGCGCGGTGAGACGTACCACGCCGTGCGTGGTGGCGGCGCGTGGGCGACGGGTGCATGGGAGGGCGAGCGGGCGCTCGCCTGCCGCCCCGCGCCCCCGCTGGACCAGGCGCTGGTCTCCACCGGCTTCAACTACGTCGCCGAGGTCCGCACCCACCAGGCCGAGGTGGCCGCCCGGCTGATCCCGCTGCTGCGCGACATCCGGCGCGGCGGCTCGGCGGCGATCGACCTGTGCGACGTGGCCTGCGGCCGGCTGGACGGGTACTACGAGCGCGGGCTCAACGCGTGGGACTTCGCCGCGGGGGACCTCATCGCCCGGGAGGCGGGCGCGCTGGTGGGCGGGCGGCCCGGGGACGGCCCGTCGCGGGAGCTGACCATCGCCGGGTCACCGGGGGTCTTCGAGCCGCTCCAGGAGCTGCTGGAGGACTTCGGGGCGTGGCATGACTGAGCCGGCCTGAGGCCGCGGATGCGCACGTAGGACAGACGGGACCCCCGGCGCTGGATTCGCCGGGGGTCCCGTCCTTGCGCTCCGGGTCGATCAGACGCGTGACGCGCCGACCTCCACACCGTGTTCGGCGGCGAGGCGTCGCAGGTCGTCGAGCTCTGCCTGCTCCACCTCGACGAGGAAGTCGTCGCCCTCGTCACGAGCCCGCGACAGGTCGGACTCGGTCGCCTTTATGCGCTGCAGAAGTCCTGCGGTGAAAGCGTCCATGCTGCGCCCCCTCGTCCTGGGTCGTGGGTCGGTGGCACGGGGGTGTGCCGTCGGGAAAGGGGCGATCACGGCTCTCGCGGGTGCCCAGCGCTGCCCTGCCGGGCGGCGACGGTGCCGGACACCCACGCCCGCTCTGCGAGAAGCGGCGGCCGGGTACCGCATGGTGCTGCGGCACATGCAGAGCGTGATCGCGGGGTGTACCAGCCGTCCTCCCCCCGCTCCCTCACCCGGAAACCTCAACCGGAGGAGAAAATCTCGTATTCCCGCCCCGGAACGCCGGTCCCTGCGGTCCGCAACCCGCCTTACAGCCGACTTACGGCCGAAAAGGGCAGGATGGAGGTCACACCCCACGAACACTCCTGCCCGCACGCGCCCACGGCGCGCTACGCGGGTGGACCTGAGGAAGGACAAGCGACGTGCGCGTACTCGTCGTCGAGGACGAGCAGCTGCTCGCCGATGCGGTGGCCACCGGACTGCGCCGGGAGGCCATGGCCGTCGACGTCGTGTACGACGGTGCGGCCGCCCTGGAGCGCATCGGCGTCAACGACTACGACGTGGTCGTCCTCGACCGCGACCTCCCGCTGGTGCACGGCGACGACGTCTGCCGCAAGATCGTCGAACTGGGCATGCCCACGCGCGTGCTCATGCTCACCGCGTCCGGCGACGTCAGCGACCGTGTCGAGGGCCTGGAGATCGGCGCCGACGACTATCTGCCCAAGCCCTTCGCGTTCAGCGAGCTGATCGCGCGCGTGCGCGCCCTCGGCCGCCGTACGAGCGTGCCGCTGCCGCCCGTTCTGGAGCGCGCCGGCATCAAGCTCGACCCCAACCGCCGCGAGGTCTTCCGGGACGGCAAGGAGGTCCAGCTCGCGCCCAAGGAGTTCGCGGTCCTGGAGGTCCTGATGCGCAGCGAGGGCGCGGTCGTCTCGGCCGAGCAGCTGCTGGAGAAGGCCTGGGACGAGAACACCGACCCGTTCACCAACGTGGTGCGCGTGACGGTGATGACGCTGCGCCGCAAGCTGGGCGAGCCGCCGGTCATCGTCACCGTGCCCGGCTCCGGCTACCGGATCTGATCCCCGTGGCCGCGACACCCGCGCCGCCTCAGGCGCCACCGAAGCCCACCTGGGACCCCAGGAGACCGCAGCCCCCGTTCCCCTGGCTGCGCCCCACCATCCGCATACGGCTCACGCTGCTGTACGGCGGCATGTTCCTGATCGCAGGCATCCTGCTGCTGTCGATCATCTACCTGCTGGCCGCGCAGGCGATCAGCACCGGCAACCAGCCGCTGTTCAAGATCGTCAGCTTCGACAAGCTCCAGGTCTCCAGCGGCAAGTGCCCCGCGATCAACACGACCAGCCTGCCGCTCTCGGACTTCAACGACGCGATCGCCCACTGCGTGGACCAGCAGCGCCAGGCGGCCCTGGACGACCTGCTCAGCCGCTCGCTGCTGGCCCTGCTGGGCCTCGCGGTGATCGCCTTCGCGTTCGGCTACGCGATGGCCGGCCGCGTGCTGTCCCCGCTCGGCCGGATCACCCGTACCGCCCGTCAGGTGGCCGGTTCGGACCTGTCCCGCCGGATCGAGCTGGACGGCCCGGACGACGAGCTGAAGGAGCTGGCCGACACCTTCGACGACATGCTGGAGCGGCTGCAACGGGCCTTCACCGCCCAGCAGCGCTTCGTGGGCAACGCCTCCCACGAGCTGCGCACCCCGCTCGCGATCAACCGCACGCTCCTCGAAGTGCATCTGTCGGACCCGAACGCGCCGGTGGAGCTGCAACAGCTCGGCAAGACCCTGCTCGCCACCAACGAGCGCAGCGAACAGCTGGTCGAGGGCCTGCTGCTGCTCGCCCGCAGCGACAACCAGATCGTCGAGCGCAAGCCGGTCGACCTGGCCGAGGTGGCCACCCAGGCCATCGACCAGGTGCACGCGGAGGCCGAGGCCAAGGGCGTGAAGATCCGCGGCGAGCGCAAGCCGGCCGTGGTGCAGGGCAACGGCGTGCTGCTGGAGCGGATCGCGCTGAACCTGGTGCAGAACGCGGTGCGGTACAACGTCAGCGAGGACGGCTGGGTCGAGGTGAACACCGAGGTCCAGCACGGCCAGGCGGTGCTGACCGTCACGAACACCGGGCCGGTGGTGCCGGCGTACGAGATCGACAACCTCTTCGAGCCCTTCCGGCGGCTGCGAACGGAGCGCACGGGCAGCGACAGGGGCGTCGGCCTCGGCCTGTCCATCGTCCGGTCCGTGGCCCGCGCGCACGGCGGCCACATCGCGGCCCAGCCCCGCGAGGGCGGTGGCCTGGTGATGCGCGTCACGCTGCCGCTGTGACAGAGGACCGACACACGCGGAGGATGTTCGCTTTACGCGGAATTTTCAGGACCTCTCACGAGGTTCTTGCTGTGTGATCAATCACATGGGCGGATTTTCAGCCATGTACTCTCCGTGATCATGACACAAGGTGGAAAGCCGGGAAAGTCCTGGTTTTCAGGGGTCTTGATCACGGGAAGTACACGGTGAGGCGCCTTTGAGGTGCGACATTCGAACCGTGTACGGTCCTCACCGCCATCCAAGCCGATCACTCTTGAGGGGTCGGGTTGGGTGTCGATTGAGTAACAGACCTTGATGTGAGGCAAAATCTCCGCCTCAGGTCGGGCACAAGTCCGGCCTCTCACGCGTTACGTGCGCTGGAGACACCGCAGACACCCAGAGGGGGAGAGCGATATGGCAACCGATTACGACACTCCACGCAAGACCGACGACGACGTCGACTCGGACAGCCTGGAAGAGCTGAAGGCCAGGCGGAACGACAAGTCCACCTCGTCGGTCGACGTCGACGAGTTCGAGGCCGCCGAAGGCCTTGAGCTGCCCGGCGCCGACCTCTCGAACGAGGAGCTGGCCGTCCGGGTGCTGCCGAAGCAGCAGGACGAGTTCACCTGCATGAGCTGCTTCCTGGTGCACCACCGCAGCCAGCTGGCCCGCGAGAAGAACGGTCAGCCGATCTGCCGCGACTGCGACTGAGGACGGGTCGGCCATGACTGGCTCGACCCCTCCTCGGAAGCGCCGCTTCCGGGAGCGGAAAGCGGACTCAGGGCCGTCCGGCGGCCCGCACGGCACGCGTGAACAGGAGCGGGGCTCGTCCGGCAGGGGAGCCTCGCTCGCACCGGTGGACGACCGGGAGGACATCCCGGCACCGGACGTGCAGCCCGCGCCCGTCGCCCGGACGGGGATGCCCGCTGCCCACGCGGAGCCGGGAGCCCGGGGGAGAGTCGTGGTGATGCGCGACAAGGCCTGGGACATCGCCCGGGAAGGGGCCCGTAAGGGCGCCAGCCGCGCCCGCGAGGGGCTGGCGTACCTCGCGGACCGGATCATCGAGATCGCCCCGCGTGTCCCCGTACGCGACCTCACGGCCCTGCGCAGGCAGTTCCCGGGCCTCGGCCCCGAGGAACTCGCCGACAAACTCGTGGCGGGCGCAGCGGCCGGCACCTCGACGGTCGGGGCCGGGATCGGAGCGGCGGCGATGCTGCCCGTGCCGCCCGCCATGCCGACCGAGCTGGCCGCGGAGATCACCGGGGTCGCCGCGATCGAACTCAAGCTCGTCGCCGAACTCCACGAGGTCTACGGCGTCCGCCCGCCGGGAAACCTCGGAACCCGCAGCACCGCGTATCTGTCCTCCTGGGCGGGGGAGCGCGGGATCGACGTAATGAAGCCGTCGACGTACGACGCCGCCCTCGGCGTCCGCATGAAGCGCGAACTGCGCCAGCGGATCATGAAGCGCATGGTCCGGGACCTGCCCAACCTCATGCCGTTCATGGTGGGTGCGGCGGTCGGCGCGGTCATGAACCGCCGGGACACCAGAAGGCTCGCCGCCCGCATCCGCACCGACCTGCGCAAGATCCAGGTGCCCTGGGACGAGCTGCCCGAGCAGCCGCCCCTGGATCAGCCGGCGGAGCCCCTGGAGCTCCGCGACCTCCCCGACGAGCTCCGGGGAAGCAAGCCTTAGGCGTGCGCGGTGCGCGCCGCCTCGATCGCCGCCGCCAGCCGCTCCGGCTCACGCGTCGACAGGTACAGGTACGGCGTCGGGTCCTCGGGGTCGGTGACCTCCACCCGCAGCGCCGTGGGGATGTAGGCGCGCAGCAGCAGGAACGCGCGCGTGTCGGCCTTGTACGTACGCCAGGCGCGGGCCTCCTCCGGGTCCAGCACCTCCGACTCGCCGAGCGCCGCCACCGGGATCTTCGCCTCGCCCGCGATCAGCGCGTCGCCCACGACCCGGATGCGCGGCGAGCCGTACGCGCTCGCCACCACCGCTGCGGCCGCCGTACCGCCGACCAGACCGCCGAGCAGCGGCAGCGTGCCGAACGGAAGCAGGATCAGGGCGAAGGAAACGCCCACGAGGAAGCTGATGAACCACCACGAGCGGGGGGCGGTGAGGCGTTCTTCGTACGGGGTGGCGGAGAGCTGCATGAAGCCAAGCTTGGCACGGGATCCGTATTGCGCCGACGCGCGGGTAAGGTCTGCGCCTGTGAGTGGTAGTTCCGCAAGCCTTCAGCCTCCCGCCGACGCGGTGAAACCGGTACGGCACCCCGACGCGCCCGCGCCCGGGGAGCTCCTCGGTGCCCACTACGAACACTGTTTCGGCTGTGGCCCCGGGCAGTCGCACGGGCTGCACTTGGAGGCGCGGGCCGGCGAGGACGTCTCGCTGACCGCCGAGTTCACCGTCCAGCCCGCCCACCAGGGCGCACCGGGCCTCGCGCACGGCGGAGTGCTGGCCACGGCCCTGGACGAGACCCTCGGCTCGCTGAACTGGCTGCTGCGGACCATCGCCGTGACGGGACGCCTGGAGACCGACTTCGTGCGGCCCGTTCCGGTCGGCACCGTGCTCCACCTGCAGGCCGAGGTCACCGCCGTCGCCGGGCGGAAGATCTACTCCACGGCCACCGGACGCATCGGCGGCCCCGACGGGCCCGTCGCCGTCCGTGCCGACGCCCTCTTCATCGAGGTGAAGGTCGACCACTTCACCGACCACGGCCGCCGGGAGGAGATCCAGGCCGTCATGAGCGACCCGGACCAGATCCGGCGCACCCGCGCCTTCGAGGTGAACCCGTGAGCCGTAGCCCCCTCGACGTACTGATCCGCCGCGTCGACCCCGACGTACCGCTCCCGGCGTACGAGCACCCCGGGGACGCCGGAGCCGATCTGCGCACCACCGAGGCGTGCGAGCTGGCGCCCGGCGAGCGGGCCGTGCTGCCCACCGGGGTGTCGATCGCCCTCCCGGAGGGGTACGCGGCCTTCGTGCACCCACGTTCCGGTCTGGCCGCCCGCTGCGGTGTCGCCCTCGTGAATGCCCCGGGGACGGTTGATGCCGGGTACCGTGGGGAGATCAAGGTGATCGTGGTGAATCTCGACCCGCGCGAGTCCGTGCGGTTCGAGCGCTTCGACCGGATTGCCCAACTGGTCGTCCAGCAGGTCGAGAGGGTCCGCTTCCTTCCGGTGGCGGAGCTTCCCGACTCGGCGCGGGCCGAAGGGGGCTTCGGGTCCACCGGTGGCCATGCCGCGGTGGGCGGCGAGAGCGGCACAAGCGGTCAGGCCGCCGTAGGCGGTCCGACGGGTGGGAATCGATACGCTTCGGTCGTATCCGACCGGGAAGGACAGTGACGTGTTCGGACGTCGCAAGAAGAAGGGTGCCGCCGAGGACGCGGCCGGCGAGGCCGAGCAGGTCGTCGACAGCGTCGACACCGAGGCGGACGAGGAAGAAGAGGCCGAGCGCGAGCGCGTCCGGCTGGAGCCCGGGCCCCGCCCCGACGGGCCCTGGGACAGCACCGAGGTGCGCGAACCGGCCGAGGGCCGGGTGGACCTCGGCGGTCTGTTCGTCCCCGGCGTGGACGGCATGGAGCTGCGGGTCGAGGTCGCCGGCGACGCGATCGTCGCCGCCACGGTCGTGCTGCGCGACAGCGCCATCCAGCTCCAGGCCTTCGCCGCGCCCAAGCGCGAGGGCATCTGGGGCGAGGTCCGCGAGGAGATCGGGGCCGGCATCACCCAGCAGGGTGGCATCGTCGACGAGGTCGAGGGCCCGCTCGGCTGGGAGCTGCGCGCCCAGGTGCCGGTGCAGCTGCCCGACGGCACCGGCGGCTTCCAGGTCGTGCGGTTCGTCGGCGTGGACGGCCCGCGCTGGTTCCTGCGCGGTGTGATCTCCGGCCAGGGCGCCGTGCAGCCGCAGGCCGCCGGGCTGCTGGAGCAGATCTTCCGTGACACGGTCGTGGTCCGCGGCGAGGGGCCGATGGCGCCCCGCGACCCGATCGTCCTCAAGCTGCCCAACGACGCGCAGATGGTCCCCGAGGGCGTGCAGCAGGAGGAGTCCCGCTTCTCGGGTGGCATGGGGCAGCTGGAGCGAGGGCCCGAGATCACCGAGGTGCGGTAGGCGCCGTGGCCGACGAAGGGCCGTACCCCGGGGTGCGGCCCTTTCCCGCCTGTTGTCGCCCGTTGTTTTCGCCCGCGCGGACGGCGAGACGCTCATCAGAGTTACGTCAAAGTTGCCCGCTGCCGACCTTCCTGTCCTGTTTGCCGTGATTGTTGGCCGTAAGGTCGACGCTGCGTATGCGGCAGTCACCGGAAGACAATGGAGCCATGGCACGCGGCAAGCTTCGGATCTACCTCGGCGCGGCACCGGGTGTCGGCAAGACCTTCGCGATGCTGTCCGAGGCGCACCGCCGTGCGGAGCGGGGCACCGACTGTGTCGTGGCCTTCGTGGAGCACCACGGCCGGTCGCGCACCGAGGTGATGCTGCACGGCCTGGAGCAGATCCCGCACAAGCGCCTGCGGTACCGCGACGCCTTCTTCGGCGAGATGGACGTCGACGCCGTGCTGCGCCGGGCGCCCGCCGTCGCCCTGGTGGACGAACTCGCCCACACCAATGTCCCGGGCTCGCGCAACGCCAAGCGCTGGCAGGACGTGGAGGAGTTGCTGGCGGCCGGGATCGACGTGATCTCGACCGTCAACATCCAGCACCTGGAGTCACTCGGCGATGTCGTGGAGTCGATCACGGGGGTGCGGCAGCAGGAGACCGTCCCGGACGAGGTCGTACGGCGGGCCGACCAGATCGAGCTGGTCGACATGTCCCCGCAGGCCCTGCGCCGCCGGATGGCGCACGGCAATATCTACCAGCCGGACAAGGTCGACGCGGCCCTGTCCAACTACTTCCGCCCCGGAAACCTCACCGCGCTGCGGGAGTTGGCGCTGCTGTGGGTGGCCGACCGGGTCGACGAGTACCTCAACGCCTACCGCAGCGAGCACCGGGTCTCCAAGATCTGGGGTTCGCGGGAGCGGATCGTGGTCGGTCTGACCGGCGGCCCCGAGGGGCGCACGCTGATCCGGCGGGCGGCCCGGCTCGCCGAGAAGGGCGCCGGCGGCGAGGTGCTCGCCGTGTACATAGCCCGCAGCGACGGCCTGACCGCGGCCTCCCCGAAGGAGCTGGCCGTCCAGCGCACCCTCGTGGAGGACCTGGGCGGCACCTTCCACCATGTGATCGGCGACGACATACCGGCCGCTCTGCTGGACTTCGCGCGCGGTGTGAACGCCACCCAGATCGTCCTCGGCTCCTCGCGCCGCAAGGCCTGGCAGTACGTCTTCGGTCCCGGCGTCGGCGCCACGGTCGCCCGGGACTCCGGCCCCGACCTCGACGTCCACATCGTCACCCACGAGGAGGTCGCCAAGGGCCGGGGACTGCCCGTGGCCCGGGGCGCACGGCTCGGGCGGGCCCGGATCGTCTCGGGCTGGCTCGCCGGACTCGGCGGCCCGGCCGCGCTCGCGGCGCTGCTGAACACCGTCGACCTCGGCTTCGCCAACGACATGCTGGTCTTCCTGGCCGTCACGGTCGCGGCGGCCCTGCTCGGCGGCCTGCTGCCCGCGCTGGCCTCGGTGGCCTTCGGCTCGCTGCTGCTGAACTACTTCTACACACCGCCGCTGCACAGGTGGACCATCGCCGACCCCAAGAACATCGTCGCCATAGTGATCTTCCTGTGCGTCGCGGTGTCGGTGGCCTCGGTGGTGGACCTCGCCGCCCGGCGCACCCATCAGGCGGCCCGGCTGCGCGCCGAGTCGGAGATCCTGTCCTTCCTCGCCGGAAACGTGCTGCGCGGCGAGACCAGCCTGGAGGAGCTGCTGGAGCGGGTCCGGGAGACCTTCGCGATGGAGTCGGCCGCGCTGCTGGAGCGGGCGGGCGACGTCGAGCCGTGGACCTGCGCCGGCCGCGCCGGATTCGGGCGCCCGCTGGAGCGGCCCGAGGACGCCGACGTCGACATGCCCGTCGGCGACCACATGGCGCTCGCGCTCACCGGCCGCGTGCTGCCCGCCGAGGACCGCCGGGTCCTCGCCGCCTTCGCCGCGCAGGCCGCGGTCGCCCTGGACCGCCGGCGCCTGCTGGAGGAGGCCGACCAGGCCCGCGCGCTCGCCGAGGGCAACCGCATCCGCACTGCCCTGCTCGCCGCCGTCAGCCACGATCTGCGCACCCCGCTGGCCGGCATCAAGGCCGCCGTCTCCTCGCTGCGCTCCGACGACGTGGCCTGGTCCGAGGAGGACCGGGCGGAACTGCTGGAGGGCATCGAGGAGGGCGCCGACCGCCTCGACCACCTCGTGGGCAACCTGCTGGACATGTCCCGCCTCCAGACCGGCACGGTCACCCCGCTGATCCGTGAGATCGACGTGGACGAGGTGGCTCCGATGGCGCTGGTCGGTGTGCCCGAGGACAGCGTCGAGCTGGAGGTCCCCGAGACGCTGCCCATGGTCGCGGTCGACCCCGGGCTGCTGGAGCGGTGCATGGCGAACCTGGTGGAGAACGCCGTCAAGTACAGCCCGCGCGGACGGCGCGTGCTGGTCACCGCCAGCGGCATAGCCGACCGGGTCGAGGTGCGCGTGGTGGACCGCGGGCCGGGCGTGCCGGACGAGGCGAAGGACCGGATATTCGAGCCGTTCCAGCGGTACGGTGACGCCCCGCGCGGCGCCGGGGTCGGGCTCGGTCTCGCCGTCGCCCGCGGCTTCGCGGAGGCCATGGGCGGCACCCTCAACGCCGAGGACACGCCCGGCGGCGGACTGACCATGGTGCTCAGCCTCCGCGCGGCAGGATCACGTCCCGAGGCCCTCGACACGGGCCGGGACCTCGTAGAACCAGAAAGGCAGACGACCCTATGACCCGGGTGCTCGTGGTCGACGACGAGCCGCAGATCGTGCGCGCCCTCGTGATCAACCTCAAGGCACGCAAGTACGAGGTGGACGCGGCCCCCGACGGCCGTACCGCCCTCGAACTCGCCGCGTCCCGCCACCCCGATGCCGTCGTGCTCGACCTGGGCCTGCCCGACATGGACGGTGTCGAGGTGATCAGGGGCCTGCGCGGCTGGACCCGTGTGCCCATCCTGGTGCTGTCCGCCCGCCACTCCTCCGACGAGAAGGTCGAGGCGCTGGACGCGGGCGCCGACGACTACGTCACCAAGCCCTTCGGCATGGACGAGCTGCTGGCCCGGCTGCGCGCCGCCGTACGCCGGGCCGAGCCGGTCGGACCCGGCGAGGACGACCTGACCACCGTGGAGACCGAGGGCTTCACCGTCGACCTGGCCGCCAAGAAGGTCAACCGCGCGGGCAAGGACGTCCGGCTCACCCCGACCGAGTGGCACCTGCTGGAGGTCCTGGTCCGCAACACCGGCCGCCTGGTCGGCCAGAAGCAGCTGCTCCAGGAGGTGTGGGGGCCGTCGTACGGCACCGAGACCAACTATCTGCGCGTGTACATGGCCCAGCTGCGCCGCAAACTGGAGACGGATCCCTCGCACCCGAAGCACTTCATCACGGAGCCGGGGATGGGGTATCGGTTCGAGAAGTGAGCGGTAGGGCGGCCGGGGGTCCGGGGGTTGCCCCCCGGGGGATGGGGTATCACGGAGCCGGGGATGGGGTATCGGTTCGAGAAGTGAGCGGTCCTGCGGTTTCGAGGTGTGATCGGGGCTACGGCGGTGTCGGTGTGCCCCGGTACGCTTCAGGTATGAGTGCTGTTCCCCGTTCCGAGAAGCCGGCCGGCCGGTTCCGGCGCATGCTCGACCGGCTTTCCTCGTCGCAGGAGGACCTGGAGTCCGCGGAGCTGCGGGAAGACGCCGAGACCACGGGCTGCATCAGGATCGGCGACTGCCAGGACCGGCAGATCGTCACCGTAACTGGTACCTTGCGCACGGTCACCCTGCGTCCGCGCGCCGGAGTCCCGGCCCTGGAGGCCGAGCTGTTCGACGGCTCCGCGGCACTGGACGTGGTGTGGCTCGGCAGGCGTTCCATCGTGGGCATAGAACCGGGACGCAAGCTGATCGCATCGGGCCGGATCTCCATGAGCCGAGGCCGCCGGGTGCTGTTCAACCCCAAGTACGAACTGCGACCCCTCGGACGGGAGTAGCCGGTGACGTCCCTCGACAAGCCGACCGAAGACGCCGGTCAGGCGCAGACCGACGACGCCCGGGCGGTGACCGAGGCCGCCCTGTTCGAGGCGTTCGGCGGGGTCCGCGGCATGGTCGAGACGGTCGTGCCGGGCCTGCTCTTCGTCGCGATCTTCACGATCGACAAGAACCTGCACGTGTCGGCGATCGCCGCACTGATCGTCTCCCTGGTCCTGGTCGTGGTCCGCCTCGCGATGAAGGACACCGTCAAGCACGCCTTCAGCGGCGTCTTCGGCGTGGCCTTCGGCGTCGTCTTCGCGATGTTCACCGGAAACGCCAAGGACTTCTACCTCCCCGGCATGCTCTACACGCTGGGCCTCGCGGTGGCGTACATCGTCACGACCCTCGCCGGTGTACCCCTGATCGGCCTGATCCTGGGCCCGGTCTTCAAGGAGAACCTCTCCTGGCGCACCCGCAACCCCGGCCGCAAGAAGGCCTACGCGAAGGCGAGTTGGGCCTGGGGCCTGATCCTGCTGGCCAAGTGCGCGATCCTCTTCCCGCTCTACTGGTGGTCCGACACCACCAAGCTCGGCTGGGTCCTGGTCGCCCTGAAGATCCCGCCGTTCCTGCTGGCGGTCTGGCTCACCTGGGTCTTCCTGGCGAAGGCGCCCGCACCGATCGACGTCTTCGCGGAGATGGAGGCGGAGGAGAAGGCGGCCGAGGAGAGGAAGGCGGCGGCCACGGAGGCGGCCGGCCGGCACCGCCGGGACGCGTAGCGAGCCGTCGTACGACGCGAAAAGGGCGCCCTTGGCAGCAAGGGCGCCCTTCGTCGTGCACGTCAGCTTTCTTCGCGCCGCACCGACAGCAGCTCCTCCAGCTGCTCCTCCCGGGCCTGGGCGGCCACGAACAGCAGCTCGTCGCCAGGCTCCAGGGAGTCCTCCCTGGAGGGGGTGAGGACGCGGGTGCCGCGGATGATCGTGACCAGCGAGGTGTCCTCCGGCCACTGGACATCGCCGACCTGGGTGCCGGCCAGGGCCGACTCCTCGGGCAGGGTCAGCTCCACGAGGTTGGCGTCGCCGTGGCTGAAGCGGAGCAGCCGGACCAGGTCGCCGACGCTCACCGCCTCCTCCACCAGGGCGGACATCAGGCGCGGGGTGGAGACGGCCACGTCCACGCCCCAGGCCTCGTTGAACAGCCACTCGTTCTTCGGGTTGTTGACGCGGGCGACGACGCGCGGGACGCCGTACTCCGTCTTGGCGAGCAGCGAGACGACCAGGTTGACCTTGTCGTCGCCGGTCGCGGCGATGACGACGTTGCAGCGCTGCAGCGCCGCCTCGTCCAGGGACGTGATCTCACAGGCATCGGCCAGCAGCCATTCCGCCTGCGGCACCCGCTCCACCGAGATGGCGGTCGGGGCCTTGTCGACGAGCAGGACCTCGTGGCCGTTCTCCAGCAGCTCGGCCGCGATCGAGCGGCCGACGGCGCCGGCTCCGGCAATGGCGACCCTCATCAGTGACCGCCCTCCTCTTCCGGGCCCTGGGCGAACGACGCCTCGACCTTGTCCACGTCGTCCGTCCGCATCATCACGTGCACGAGGTCGCCCTCCTGCAGCACCGTCTGCGAGGTCGGCAGGATCGCCTCGCCCAGCCGGGTCAGGAACGCCACGCGGACGCCCGTCTCCTCCTGCAGCTTGCTGATCTTGTGGCCGACCCACTTCGGGGAGGCGTGCACCTCGGCGAGCTGCACCCCGCCGGTGGGGTCGCGCCACAGCGGTTCGGCGCCCGACGGCAGCAGCCGGCGCAGCATCTGGTCGGCGGTCCAGCGGACCGTCGCCACGGTGGGGATGCCCAGGCGCTGGTAGACCTCGGCGCGGCGGGGGTCGTAGATCCGGGCCGCCACGTTCTCCACGCCGAACATCTCGCGGGCCACGCGCGCGGAGATGATGTTGGAGTTGTCACCGCTGGAGACGGCGGCGAAGGCACCGGCCTCCTCGATGCCCGCCTCGCGCAGGGTGTCCTGGTCGAAGCCGACACCGGTGACCCGGCGGCCCCCGAAACCGGGGCCGAGCCGACGGAAGGCGGTGGGATCCTGGTCGATCACGGCGACTGTATGGCCCTGTTGCTCCAGGGTCTGGGCGAGAGCGGAACCCACTCTTCCGCAGCCCATGATGACGATGTGCACGACCGTCCTTCCGTGTCCAAAAGTTACTGCTCAGCATCAGGGTCTCAGACCGACGCCCAAAGCTACACAGCGGCGCCACGGGGTGGGCACCCCCGTGCGGGGGTTCGCCATGATCACCGTCCGCGATCATGCGCGTGAGCAGGGTCAGCGAACATGTGGATGCGCGGGGTGGTGATCAGGACAGTGCTCAGGGCGGTGGTCCGAGCGATGGTCAGGTCGGTGCTCAGGTGCGACGGTCGGTCGGTCGTGTGTACGCGCTTGTCGATGATCCCGCGTGCGGGTCGCGGATCACTCGCGTGCAGATCGGTGACCGCTCGCGGCCGGGGCGCGTGGATTCGCGTACCGGGCGCGCGGTCATGTGTGTACGGGTTGCCGTTCCGCCTCGGCGATCGCCGGGTGCGGGCGCCGGCGAGTGATGCTGCGCACGCTGCACAGGGTGAGGATTCCGACGCCGAGGAGGGCGAACGTCGCCCCGATCAGCTCCGCGGTCGCGGGCATGCAACCTCCGAGGTGCGATGACAGGCGGGGTCTGCCATCTAGGCACGGGGAGCGCGCGGACCACGGAATCCGCAGTTGTTCGCGCCTGTGATTTCACTCATGAGGCAGATCTGTGACACCGGGTGGGCGGCTGCCTGTTCGAAGGCCTACGATCCTCTGTCGTGTCCAAACTGACCGACGTGCCCAAACGGATCCTGATCGGGCGCGCACTGCGCAGTGACCGGCTGGGTGAAACCCTGCTGCCGAAGCGCATCGCACTCCCCGTCTTCGCCTCCGACCCGCTCTCCTCCGTCGCCTACGCGCCGGGCGAGGTCCTGCTGGTCCTGTCCATCGCGGGCGTGTCGGCGTACCACTTCAGCCCCTGGATCGCCGTCGCGGTCGTCGTGCTGATGTTCACGGTGGTCGCCTCGTACCGGCAGAACGTCCACGCGTATCCGAGCGGCGGCGGCGACTACGAGGTCGCCACCACCAACCTGGGTGCCAAGGCCGGCCTCACGGTCGCCAGCGCCCTGCTCGTCGACTACGTCCTCACCGTCGCCGTCTCCATCGCCTCCGGCATCGAGAATCTGGGCTCCGCGATCCCCTTCGTGGTCCAGCACAAGGTGCTGTGCGCGATCGCGGTGATCGTGCTGCTGACGCTGATGAACCTGCGCGGCGTGAAGGAGTCGGGCAAGCTCTTCGCGATCCCGACGTACGTCTTCGTCGGCGGCGTCTTCATCATGATCGCGTGGGGTGCCTTCCGCGGTCTGGCCCTCGGCGACACCATGCACGCCCCCACGGCCGACTATCACATCAAGGCCGAGCACCAGGGCCTGGCCGGCTTCGCGCTCGTCTTCCTGCTGCTGCGCGCCTTCTCCTCCGGCTGTGCCGCGCTCACCGGTGTCGAGGCCATCTCCAACGGCGTCCCGGCCTTCCGCAAGCCGAAGTCGAAGAACGCGGCGACGACGCTCGCGATGATGGGCCTGCTGGCCGTCACCATGTTCTGCGGCATCATCGCCCTCGCCATGACGACCAAGGTCCACATGGCCGAGAACCCGGCCACCGACCTGATCCACAACGGCGTCCCGCTCGGCTCCGGCTACGTCCAGAACCCGGTGATCTCCCAGGTCGCCGAGGCGGTCTTCGGCAAGGGCAGCTTCCTGTTCGTCGTCCTGGCGGCGGCCACGGCCCTGGTCCTCTTCCTCGCGGCGAACACGGCGTACAACGGCTTCCCGCTGCTCGGCTCGATCCTCGCCCAGGACCGCTACCTCCCGCGCCAGCTGCACACCCGCGGCGACCGTCTCGCCTTCTCCAACGGCATCGTGCTGCTCGCGGGCGCGGCGGCCATGCTCACGATCATCTACGGCGCGGACTCCACGCGGCTGATCCAGCTGTACATCGTCGGTGTGTTCGTGTCCTTCACGCTCAGCCAGACCGGCATGGTCCGGCACTGGAACCGCCACCTCGCGGTCGAGAAGGACCAGGCCAAGCGCCGTCACATGATCCGCTCCCGCGCGATCAACGCGTTCGGCGCCTTCTTCACCGGCCTGGTGCTCGTCGTCGTCCTGGTCACCAAGTTCACGCACGGCGCCTGGGTCGCCCTGCTGGGCATGTGCATCTTCTACGCGACGATGACCGCGATCCGGAAGCACTACGACGGCGTGGCCGAGGAGCTCGCGGCTCCCGAGGACCCGGCGGACGACGACATGACCCGGCCGTCGCGGGTGCACTCGGTGGTGCTGATCTCGAAGATCCACCGCCCGACGCTGCGCGCCCTGGCGTACGCCAAGTTGATGCGCTCGGACGGACTGGAGGCGCTCACGGTCAACGTCGACGCGGCCGAGACAAGGGCGCTGCGCGAGGAGTGGGAGCGGCGCGGCATCGACGTACCGCTGAAGGTGCTCGACTCGCCGTACCGCGAGGTCACCCGCCCGGTCATCGAGTACGTGAAGAGCCTGCGCGCGCAGTCGCCCAGGGACGCGGTGTCGGTGATCATCCCCGAGTACGTCGTCGGCCACTGGTACGAGCATCTGCTGCACAACCAGAGCGCCCTGCGCCTGAAGGGCCGCCTGCTCTTCACCCCCGGCGTGATGGTCACCTCCGTGCCCTACCAGCTGGCCTCCTCCGAGGCGGCCAAGCTGCGGGCCCGCAAGCGGCAGGAGTGGAACGCGCCCGGTGCGGTGCGGCGGGGGCCGACGGCGGATCGGGCCAAGGAGCCGTCGCCGGCGAAGGACTGAGCGCGGAGACCGGGCGCTCGGGGCCTGGGGCCTGGGCTTGGGGCCTGGGCTCGGGCCTGAGCTCGGGGACTGAGCCGGGGCTCGGCCTGTGGTGAACGGCCGGGTGGCAGCCACGTAGACTGGTGGGCTGTTGTCCGGCCGTTTCCCGTTCCCGATCTGGAGTCACCCCGCCATGCAGGCAGAACCGAAGAAGTCGCTGGTCGGGGAGGAGTACGAGGTCGAGATCGGCCCCGTCGCCCACGGCGGCCACTGCATCGCCCGTACGGCCGAGGGCCAGGTGCTGTTCGTCCGGCATGCGCTGCCCGGCGAGCGGGTGGTGGCGAGGGTGACCGAGGGCGAGGAGGGAGCCCGCTTCCTCCGCGCGGACGCCGTGCGGATCATGGAGCCCTCCAAGGACCGCGTCGAGGCCCCCTGCCCCTTCGCCGGCCCCGGCCGCTGCGGCGGCTGCGACTGGCAGCACGCCAAGCCCGGTGCCCAGCGCCGGCTGAAGGGCGAGGTGATCGCCGAGCAGCTGGAGCGGCTCGCGGGCCTCACGCCCGAAGAGGCCGGCTGGGACGGCACGGTGATGCCGGCGGAGGGCGACAAGCTGCCGGCGGGGCAGGTCCCGCAGTGGCGCACGCGCGTGCAGTACGCGGTGGACGCCGCGACCGGCAAGGCGGGCCTGCGCAGGCACCGCTCGCACGAGGTCGAGGAGATCGACCACTGCATGATCGCGGCGGCTGGGGTGTCCGAGCTCGGCATCGAGCGGCGGGACTGGACCGGCATGGAGTCGGTGGAGGCGATCGCGGCGACGGGTTCCCAGGACCGCCAGGTGATCCTGACCCCGCGCCCCGGCGCCCGCCTCCCCCTGGTCGAACTGGACAAGCCGGTCTCGGTCCTCCGGGTGGACGAGAAGTCGGGCGGCGTGCACCGCGTCCACGGCCGCCCCTTCGTCCGCGAGCGCGCGGACGGCCGTACCTACCGCGTCGGAAACGGCGGCTTCTGGCAGGTCCACCCGAAGGCGGCCGACACGCTGGTGACGGCCGTGATGCAGGGCCTGCTGCCCCGCAAGGGCGAGATGGCTCTCGACCTCTACTGCGGAGTGGGCTTGTTCGCGGGCGCGTTGGCCGACCGACTCGGTGAGAAGGGCGCGGTCCTCGGTATCGAGTCCGGCAAACGAGCGGTCGAGGACGCCCGCCACAATCTCGCCGACTTCCCCCGCGTCCGCATCGAACAGGGCAAGGTCGAGTCGGTCCTCCCGCGCACGGGCATCACCGAGGTCGACCTGATCGTCCTCGACCCGCCCCGCGCCGGCGCGGGCCGCACCACGGTCGCCCACCTCGCATCCCTGGGCGCCCGCAGGATCGCCTACGTCGCCTGCGATCCCGCCGCGCTGGCCCGGGACTTGGCGTACTTCCGGGAGGGCGGATACCGGGTGAGGACGCTTCGGGCGTTCGATCTGTTTCCGATGACGCATCATGTGGAGTGTGTGGCGATTTTGGAGCCTGCTGAGAAGGGCCGCTGACCTGCTGTTCCGTCGAGTGTGCATTGTGTGCGCTGTGGGCGTTACGGGCGATATCTTGACGCACATTCGACGCATGTGACGCACGTTTGACGCACATTCTGATGAAGCGTCATGTGGCCGTTCATGCAGGTGACGATGCGTCGGGTGCGGCCTGTCGGGGTTTCTTCTTTGTGGGCTCTTGGTGAAAATCCGTGGGTCGTGGCCCACTTTGAGCGGATGAGGTCTCGCGCCAACCCCTCACCGTCCTCGCCGAAGAAATGGTGGGTCTGTCCGAGGACCAGGTCGAGTTTGCCCACTTCGTCATCTCGCAGGGGAAGGGGGATGGTCGGGTCGGTGGGGCGTACCGAGGCTGGTGTGAAGATGGGGCGTCCGGACACAAAAATCGGGGCTTGCAGGGCCAGCCGTCAGGTGACGGCAGCCGGTTGAATTCGGCCGCACGCTTGGCCGCTTGGTCGATATCGGACTGTACCGCGGGGTTGACCAGCCGTGAGAGGAACCCCAGCAGGACCTCGTCCGGACCGTCGATGAGTTGAACCGCGGGTCTTCGAAGACCCAGTCGTCTTCCCAGTCGTAGTCGGCCACGCGGCGCTAGGTGGCGCTGACGTCGAGAGTGGGGCTTAGGACAGCGGGGGTGGCCTCGTCAGCGGCTCGCCAGCATGCGGCGCTGGGGTGCCGTAGGGCTCGGACTTGGAGACAGAGCACGGCTCCGCGGGCGTAGGCGGAAGTCGACGTCGTCTGTGGGACGGCCCCAGTGATGTGCCGTGCTCTTATTGGTCGCGCTTGATGGCACACGGCGAGAGAGATCAGTGGTACCGCCCGCGCCGATCTTCTCTTTAACACGGCTGCGGGCGGTAGGGGCCCCGTCAGCTTCGAGGGGGCCACTACCGTGTGGGCTGTGGTCTAGGGGTGGTGCGTCGCCGAGACCGATGCCGAGTGCGATGGCGTCACGCCGGACGGTGCCTTGTTGCCTGTTTCCGGTCCGCTGGCCAGGGCCAGCAGTAACAGGAACAGCAGGAGACCGCATCCGCCCGTGCCCGCCGCCACGGCGAGGGTGCGAGGGCTGATGGACCGGTGGTGCCCGCGTACACGGGTACCGTCCGAGCGGTAGTAGGGACGGACATAGGCTGTCGGTCCAGTGGAGATTGGGCGGGGCCGCGGCCCAGGAGTGGGACGTGGGGCTGTACGTCGGGACGCCGCATGGGGCTGCGCGGCGCGGGGCCGGCTGCGGCGGTTGTGGCCTTTGACGTAGGTGCCGTCGCGGCGGTAGTGGGGGCGTACGTAGGTCACGGGCAGTCCTTAACGGTGAAGGGGGTGGTCAGTGCCCTGCGGGCGAGGTCAGGTGTTCCTCGGTTCGGCATTCGACGATAGCGACCGGCGCTGACAATCCAGGACGGCCAACTCGACGACGCTGCACAGAGGTTGGATGGCAGCCAGCGATTTTCTGGCGAGCGAACGCGACGTTGGGCCGGTTGACAGGGCCGGTCCAGGGGCGAATCTGGAACAGTGGCCTCCGTCGTTGGCGCGAGGAACTGCCGGGCATCGCTGGCCAGACTTGCTCCGCCTACTCCTCGCGAGTTGCCTGCCGTACTTCAGGAAGTCGCGGCCGTCCTAGGCCAGGACGGCGACGTGCCCGTTGCCGCTCCGTGTCGCCTTGATCAAGCCAGACTGCTCCGGCGCCCAAGCCGTGTCGACGATTTTTGCAGAGAGCTATGCGTCAGCAGCCCCGCAGTCTCTCGCAGCAGGCAAGCGGTAATGGGGCCCGCATTGCCGACTTCACTTGCGATAGGCGCAGGTCGAGAGTCGCTCAGGCCGTCGGCCACGTCGACAAGCACTTCGGCGCGCCGACAGGCCAGTCGCGTGCGCCGTCGGAGGTGGCCAGTCTCGCCGCGAGCGTGGCAACGGCCAGGTGCTGGGGGAGGAGGATCGGTGAGAGCCTGAGGCCGCGCACCGCTCGGCGAGCTGGCGTACCAGGGGCATCCGGCCGCTGCTCCCACCACGCTGGAACGTGTACTCGTCGAAGCAAAGGGTCCATGGGGCAGCGGATGCACAGGGCGTAGTCGAAGATCGGGAAGCGCCTGCGGAGCGCCAGGATGGCGCGCGGGAGGAACGAGTGAACCTCGTCAGCGCTCCCATGCGTCCTCCGCTTCCATCGATTCGGCTGAAGAAGTACTGGTCGGGACAGTGGTTTTCCCGATACTCATGAAGACTTGTTTGGGGAACCGGGGGATCCGTTGCTGCTTGTCATCGCGTTACTGGTGATCGGTGGGTCCGTGCTGGTGTCGCGTTGCGGGGGGCCGACAGCGTTCCACCGGCCGTGTCGTCGCAGGCGCAGGGGGCTGTTCGCGCGTTGCCGAGACCATGCCTCCACTCTGGTCACGATTACCGACCTGGCGGGACTCGCGTTGTTCGGTCTCGCATTCGGTATGTGGGCGCTCTTCGGACCGGAGGTCTGATGCGGCGTCGGCGGAGCCAGGGAGGATGGGCTGCAGTTCCCTGGTGGGTGTGGGGCGTGGGTGCCCTGGCCGGGGTCAGTGGGCTGTGGCGGGCAGCCGAGCAATGGCCGGTGTGGACAGGCACCGCGCTGACCGCTGTGGCAGTGGGGCTGGGCCTGAAGCCGGGGCGGATGGCCGTACAGAGATGGGCCAGTCGCTCGGCGCTGCCCGCGGGGCCGGTGCGCTATTCGCTGGCTCATCTCGATGCCCTCGCCCCCCAGGAGTTCGAGCTGGCAGTCTGTTCCCTGCTGCGCAGGGACGGACTGACCGCGGAACATGTGGGTAAAGCGGGGGACAAAGGCGCCGACGTACTTGTCGTCGATCATTCGCAACGGCGGGTCGTCGTGCAGTGCAAGCGGCTGCGGGCGGACCGAAAGGTCGGGGACCAGGACGTCCAGCGGGTCAATGGAACGTACCGCCACGACCATGGTGCCCACTTCGCCGTGATCGTCACCACCGGTGGTTTTACGGCAGCTGCGCGAGCCAGCGGTCCCCGCTATGGGATTTACCTGGTGGACCGGGACGCCCTCCAGAGATGGGCGGACCTCGGTGAGCCGCTGTACGGGATCCTGCGAGTTCCGGACGAGGGCGCAAGGCGCAGGCGTTGGGCACCCGGATCACGGGGGACAGGAAGAATCGCTGGGGTGACGGCGAATCAGCAGCGCCCGTAACTCTTTCATTACATGCAAGTCAGCAGTGCGAGGGGAAAGATGTCCGACGAGATCGAGTCCGCGCGCATCCAGGTGTTCGGCGCCGACCCGCGACATGCGGAGCTCGAAGCGAAGGAGCTCCGTGAGGTGCTGAACCGGCTGGACGGCGCAGAAGTGCGCTTTGCCCCGCCTGAGGCGCCGCGAGGTACGGAGGGTGCGAAATGGCCGGCACTGCTGACCCCGGAGGTCGTGCTCATCCTCACCACAGGCACCCTCGCGCTGGCGAGGACCGCCATCAAGGCGTGGGTCGAGGTCCGGAAGAGCCGCAGCGTGCGCGTGGTGCATTCCGACGGAACGGTCACGGAGTTCAAGGGCGGAGTGTCCGGGCGCGAGGTGAAGGCACTGCGGGACGGCCAGGGCGACAGGCCGGAGACCGGTTCGGGAGACGACCGATGAGCCGCAAACATGCCTTACTCGTGGGCACCGCCGCCTATGCGGACGTAGCCTTCCCCGCTCTGCCCTCCGTGCGCGCAGACGTTCACTACCTGAGTCAGGTGCTGGAGATGCCGGCGGTCGGAGGGTACGAGGCGTGCGTTCGGGTCGAGGACTCGTCGAAGGCGGCGATCAAGCAGGCCGTCGAACGGTTTCTGAGGGAACGCGAGCCTGACGAACTGGTCGTGCTCTATCTCAGCGGTCACGGGGCGTACGACCGTGAAGACGGCCAGCTGTACTACGTCACCACGGACACCGAGGCCGATCGGATACAGCAGACCGCCCTCGACGCCTCTTTCGTGACCGACCAGTTGGAGAAATGTGCGGCTCGCCGTAAAGTCCTGTTGCTCGACTGCTGTTTCAGCGGCAGCGCAGGGCTTCCGCAGCAAGGGGGCTTCACAGTCGGCCACTGCACCGGTCGTCGAGGCCGGTGGAGTGCACGTCATCACCGCGTCACAGCACTGGGAGCAAGCATTCACCACTGATGCGGATCAACCCTCGCAGTTCACCAGGGCGATCGTCGAAGGTCTGCACTCCGGACAGGCGGACTTGGACGGCGACGGACAGGTCTCCGCGAACGATCTGTTTCGGCACATCAGCCGTGACCTGCAGAAAGCAGCCGACGGACGCCGGCAGACGCCGACCCAGTCCAGTCTTCACGTGACCGGCGACATCTATCTCGCCCGTGCCGCCGTCGGCCGTCAGATACCCGCCCTCAAGCCGCTGCCTGCCGGGCACACCGCAGTGGCCGACGGAGCCGGTGGGGTGACTCCGGCACCAGTCAAGGCCACCCAGGCGGTACACGACGACTCCGCCTTCACTGACGTCGAATGGGCACAGTTGCTGACGTACTACCAGCACTGTCTGGAGGCGGAGAACGCCACCGACGAACTGCTGCCACTGGTGGGAAGCGATCCTCCACGCGCGGTCTGGCCAGCCGGGGAGGAAGTCCTGCTCTCCGGCACGGAAACCACGGTTCAAGCGCCGGAACGTGTCGTGGACCTCGCCGAGCGTGCCCTCAAGGATGGCGCCGACCTCTGGTACGGATACCCCGTCGCCGTCCTCTACGACGGCAAGCGGCAGGTGTGCGCGCCGCTCGCCATGCGTCAGATCGAGATCGAACGCGGTCCGCAGGGACGCAGCATGGTCACACCCACAGGACCGATCGCCCTGCATCCCAAACTCGTCCTCGACCGGCTGGGCAAGGACGAGGGCAAAGAACTGCTCGCCGCCTACCAGCCCAACTGGCGGCCGGGATTTCGTGAGGACATGGTCCGTGACCTGCGCAGTCTGCTGCAGGAGCTGGGACTGCCCGACACGGAGCACCTCGATCCCGGATCGCTCGGTGACGGCAGCTCGCTGTACGCCGCGCATGAGGGCGTCCGCAATGTGGCGGTCGTCTTCGCCGCACGGCCGGACACCGCGGCCACCGCACAGCTGATGAAGGACTACAGAACGCTGCAAAAGAGCGTGGGGCAGTTCGCAGGCACCGCGCTCGGAGCATTTACTGCGCCGGCGGCATCAGGAGCGGACGAGAGCGCCGAGCAAGAGGTACAGGTTGTCGCTCCCCTGGAACTGAACGAAGGACAGCGAGCGGTCATCCGGGCTGCCATGGTCCGCAAGCTCACGGTTGCCACCGGGCCGCCTGGCACCGGGAAGAGCCAGCTCATCGTCAACGCGGTCGCCACGGCCAGAGCGGCCGGCCAGACCGTGCTCGTCGCCTCGACCAACAACAAGGCGGTGGACGAGGTCTGGGAGCGTTGTGAAGCCCTGGCTCCGGGACTTCTCGTACGGACGGGCAATCAGACGGCCGTCGAGCATGAGTTGCGGACGCTGGAGCAGCTCACCCGCAGCGTCCGGCCTCACCAGTCTTCCCAGATGTACCGCGGTGAACTGCGGAACCACCTTCGGGGGCAGGAGGCGCTACGTCGTCAACTCGCGCTGGTCGCCCGTCGGGAACGAGAGCTGGCCG
Organism: Streptomyces camelliae; assembly: GCF_027625935.1. Classification (NCBI taxonomy): domain Bacteria; kingdom Bacillati; phylum Actinomycetota; class Actinomycetes; order Kitasatosporales; family Streptomycetaceae; genus Streptomyces; species Streptomyces camelliae. The sequence goes on along the minus strand of NZ_CP115300.1, from coordinate 2,424,608 downwards.
CCCTCGGCCGGCTGCGCTTCTCCTACGCCGAACGACACCATGGCGACCCTCGGACGCTTGCCGCCGCTCTGGGCGACGATGTTTCCCTCGGCCGGTGGCTGCGCCGGGCTCGCACGGCGGTCCGCCTCGGGATCTTCGGAGGTTGGCTGCGGGGCCGATGCCTGCGCGCTCTCGCCCCGCTGCCCGTACAGGTTGCAGGGCGCCAAGACTTCGCCGACCTGCTGTCTTTCGCGGAAGCCGAAGCCGCCTGGCGACGGAAGAGCACCGAAGCCGATGCGGCACCGGACGACGCCGAACTTCTCATGATGCTCCGGGAGACCGATCGACAGGTTCGAGAGACGTCGGCAGCACTGCTGCAGGCTTCGGTGGCGGAGCAGGCAATGACCGCACGTGCGGCCATACACGACCGCATCGACGCCGTGAAGTCACGATCACCGCGGCAGTGGTCGTCCTTGGAGCGGATCCTGCCGCAAGTGTCCGGCTGGGCCGTCACCGCGAGGTCCCCACGACGGTTCCGGGACCGCGCCGCCCTCTTCGACCTGGTCATCGTCGATGAGGCGAGCCAGTGCTCCACGCCGGATGTGCTGCCTCTGCTCTTCCGCGCACGGCGGGCCCTCGTGATCGGGGATCCCATGCAGTTGCAGCACATCACGACACTTCAGCCCCGGCAGGAGGCGGAGGCACACCGTGGGGCGGGGCTGCGGGCGAGCTGGCTTGACGAGCACCGGTTCGAGCACCGCCGCTACTCCGCGTTCCACGCGGCTGCCCGCGCGGCAGGGGAAACCCTGCTGCTGGACGAGCACTTCCGCTGTCATCCGGACATCGTCGGCATTTCCAATCGGCATTGTTACGGTGACCGGCTGACCGTCCTCACCGAACCGTGGTCTTTGCGACGCCTCGACGGAGTCGAGGCGGTGCAGTGGCTCGATGTGGTGGGAACGGCGCGCAGAGGCAGCAACGGGTCGTGGATGAACGAGGAGGAGGCAGAGCGCGTTCATCTTTCCGTGGAGCGGTTGCTGATGCGGCTGCCTGAAGGTTCGACGGTGGGGGTGGTCACTCCTTTCCGTGCCCAGAAAGATCTGATCGCCGAGCGCTGGAAGCACGAGAAGCGCGTACGGGTCGGCACGGTGCACACGTTCCAGGGAGGACAGCAGGACGTGATCCTGTTGTCCTTGGTCGCGGGTGCGAGAATGCGCCCCAGCGCGGTCAACTGGCTCTGCCGCGAGGTCAATCTGTGGAACGTGGCCGTCACCCGCGCCCGTTCGCATCTCATCGTGTTCGGCGACCGCGACTTCTGGTCGGTTCGGGCGGGCATGCCGCATGCACTGCTGGACGCGGCTGAGGCCAAAGCTCCACTGCCTTCGCTCGCTACAAACTCCGGGCAGCAGGACGAACTTGTTGGCGACCGGCTTCAACTCATGCTGACGGACGCGATTTCCGGTGTCCTGCTCGACAGGAACGTCACGGTTGACGGCTACCCCTACGACTTCGACGTCCGCCGAGGCACGGGCGCTGCACAGGTCCGGCTGGACCACGGGGCGCCCTCAGACATGGAGGACGCACGCCACTTGAGGCTCGCCCTCAGCCACACGGCCCTGCTGCCGAACGGCGTGCGGCTGCCTGCCTGGCATGTGTGGGCCGATCGAGCGGAGCGAGTGACAGCGCGGCTCGATGACCGGTGAGGATGCCGAAGCACAGGATCTGGTCGAGGGCATTGAATGCGCCCCAAACGCCAAGGTCCTCGCATTACCATAAGTCCGGGGGGATCTCGGTGATTTGGCCTGCGTGCCGGTGACCGGCACGTCAGCAATGCCCCACGAGCTTCTCCGACGACCGACTTCTACACAGTCCGCCAGGAGCCCAACGTGCCGTATACGGCAGAGATCAGCCGCAGCAATCCGACGAGCATCATCTTCCTCGTCGATCAGTCAACCTCCATGAGCGATCCCATCGGTGGAGAGGTTCCCCAGCAGAAGGCTGATGTCGTTGCCGACGCCATCAACCGACTCCTCACTGAACTCTCGGTCAAGTGCGCAAAGGAAGAAGGCGTACGCGACTACTTCCACGTCGCGGTCGTCGGTTACGGCGCCACCGTCGGCTCGGCGTTCGCGGGTTCGCTCGCCGGCCGGGACATCGTCCCTCTCAGTGAGGTGGCGGACAATCCGGCCCGCGTCGACGAGCGAAGCAAGAAGGTGCCTGACGGTGCCGGCGGCCTGGTGGAGACCGTGGTCAACTTCCCGCTGTGGATGGACCCGGTCGCCCACGGCGGGACCCCGATGAACCGCGCGCTTCAGTACGCTGAGAGCCTCGTCGCGGCGTGGACCGAGCGCTACCCGGCCAGCTTCCCGCCCATCGTCATCAACCTCACGGACGGCGAGTCGACCGACGGCGACCCCACCACGGCCGCCGAGGCCATCACCGCGCACGCTACGGCCGACGGAGCGGCGCTGCTGTTCAATCTGCATGTGTCTGCCGCAGGCGGAACCCCCACCGCTTTCCCCGACACGGCCGACGGCCTCCCGGACAGCTACGCCCAGACACTGTTCGCCATGTCGAGTCCGCTGCCCAGCCACATGCGTTCGTACGCCGCCTCGCAGGGGCAGCGGGTCAGCGAGACCACCCGTGGCTTCGTATACAACGCGGACATCACCACGGTCGTGCAGTTCCTCGACATCGGCACCCGAGCCACCGAACTGCGGTGACGACTTCCACCTCATGTGTGTACGTCACGCACCTCGTAGCCCCTAAGCACGGAAGCACGGCGGCGGAATGCGAAGACGCCGTCGCTGTGCTTCCCGGCCGTCCACACGACTACATGTTGCAGGAGCCGCTCACCGCAGGCGTCTGCGACGGTGCGACGGAGAGCGCACTGGCCAAGGACTGGGCCCGCCTGCTGTCCCGCGCGGCGGCCGAACATGCCATGACGCTGCCGGACCTGCTGGCGGGCGGCACCGCCTTCGAGGAGTTCGCGGCGGCGGCGGTGGCCCAGTGGGATCCCTGGCTCGTGCAGTACACGCAGATGCGCCATGCGGAAGGGCGCCCGTTGAAGTGGTACGAGCACACCAAGCTCGCAGAGGGCGCCTACGCGACCCTGCTCACGGTGCGCGTCGACCCGGACTCCGATTCCCACCCCGACACAAGTGAACCGGCCTGGCGATGGCGCGCTGCCGCCCTGGGGGACAGTTGCCTGTTCCACCTGCACGACGACCGGCTGGTACAGGCGTTTCCGGTGGCGGCCGTCGAGGAGTTCGGCACAACTCCCGACCTCTTCGGCAGCCGCAATCGTGACGTGGCGTTGCTGGCTCGCCGCACGCGGTTCACCGAAGGCTGGTGCCAGCCTGGCGACCGGCTGCTCCTGATGACCGACGCCCTGGCCGCGTGGCTTTTGTCGGTCCCGGACCAGGACGACGCCGTAGGCCAATTGCTGGAGTTCGCCGGGCCCGACGACCTGGCCGGATTCAAGAACTGGCTGAACGGTCTGCGGGACCGCCGACAACTGCGCAACGACGACGTGGCGCTCGTGCGGATCGATTTCGAGGGGCGGTGAAAGTGGGATCGGCCACTGGTCCGCAGCGACAGTTTCCCAGCGGCGCCGATTACGCGGAGGCGCTGCAACACACGCAGCTGTGTTTCCAGCATCCCGAACTCAAAGGCGCACGGCCGGAACTGACCAAGCTCGGTCTGCCTCGCGCCATCTCCGGCGCCTTCGCGAGCGTCTTCTCGCTGACCTCGCCCTCCTCAGGCCAGCGGTACGCGATCAAATGCTTCACCCGTCACGTCCCGGACCAGGAACGCCGTTACCAGGCCATCAGCTCCCGACTCGCGCAGCTGGACCCGGCCGAACTCTCGCAACCGTGGAATATCGGATTCGAGTATCTGCCCGACGCCATCAGCGTCGGGAGGGATCGCTATCCGGTCCTGAAGATGGAATGGGTCGAGGCCGTCACCCTGTCCTCCTGGCTCGACGACAACCACACCCACCGGTTCGCCGTCGACCGTCTGGCTGACCGGTTCGAGGCACTGACCCGTGATCTGGCCACCCACGAGATAGCCCATGGTGACCTCCAGCACGGCAATCTGCTCGTCGCGAGCGATGACACGTTGCGTCTGGTCGACTACGACGGAATGTACGTCCCGGCTTTGGCCGGCATGGGCGGCACTGAGCGGGGACACCGCAACTACCAGTCACCCATGCGGGGGAATGATGACTTCGGGGCTACGCTGGACCGGTTCTCCGCTTGGGTCATCTTCTTGTCCCTCAAGGCAATTGCCTCCGACCCGACCCTGTGGCATCGGCTGCACGAGCCCAGCGGTGAGTTCCTGCTGCTCACCGAGGACGATTTCAAGACTTCGGGCGGCTCCACGAGACTGCAAACGCTACTGGCCCACCCTGACCGCACGGTGAGCGGCCTCGCCGACCATGTGCGGTCCTTGGCCTTCCAGCCGTTGGACGTGCTACCACCGCTTGCCATAGCCGTGCCCAGACAACGGGCCGCCGCGACGACTGCCTCAGCGGTATCGGGCGGTCGCACAGTGGCCGCCCCTGATACAGGTGCACTGCCCGGATGGATGGCTGGCCACGTTTCTCCGCAGGCTACTTCTACGCCGACCGCGCCCTCGGTCACTGCACCCGAAGGCTTCCATACGCGGACACTGCTGGATGTCGCCACAGCCGTGCTCTGGCCGCTCATGCTGGTCGCAACGGTCTTGATGTTCGTCGCGGGGTTCTCGGCGCCACCGATCGGGCCAGGTGTGCCCGTTCTCGTTGCCATCGCGCTCACTGCGTTCGCCAGAGGCCGTCGCGCGGAGCGGGCACAGTCACGGGCTGCCCTCGCAGAACTGACGAATGAACTGGCGCAGCTGGATGACCCGGTCAAGGCCGCCGAGAAGCTGCGCAAGGACCAGGCGAAGTTCGACGCAGCGGAGGCGAAGCGAGCCGCTGACTACCTGCGAGCCCAGGGCAAGCTCACAGCCCGGTACCACGCTGAGCTCAAAGAGGTCGAGAAGCGCAAGGTCCGCAAGCAGCGCGACATAGACAAGAAGATCGACGGACTCGCGGAAGAACTCCGCAGAGCTCTGGCCAAGGCACTTACCGACAAGCAGTCCGCGTACGTGCGGGATCAGCTCGGCCGACGGCTGATCGCTCAGGCCCCGCCGCACGGCATCGGACCGAAACTCGCCGCGCGGCTGGCAGCCAAGGGTATCCGTACGGCAGCTGACTTCACGGGCTACCGGTCCGTGCAGAACACCCAGTACAACAGCACCGGAGCCGTGCTCGTGCTGAGCAGCGGCCGTGTCGTCGACGTCCACGGCATCGGCGAGGCCAAGGCCATCGCCCTCGATGTGTGGCGCAGAGACTTGGTCGCTGCTGCTGAAGCCCGGCAGCCAAGAGCCCTCGATGCGTCAGAGCGACAGTCGATCGAGCAGGGAGTCGCCAACCGTCGGGTCCAGCTCACCGCTCAGCGTAAGGCTGTCGAGTCCGAGACTGATGCGTCGCGTGCGAAGGTACGGAAGCAAATGGAGGACGACCAGAAGCGCCTTACACGAGAGAACACCTTTGCGGGAGATCAGGCTCGACAGCAGCGACAGGAGTTCAGCCGGCGCGCCGTCGCACTCCAGCAGAACAGCGCGCTCCACGGGACGCTGAGCGCCTCCGTCGAGGCTGCCAAGCTCCGGCAGCGTGGATTGTCGTTCGCGTGCTACTTGCGATTCCTCTACATCGGTCGCTGACGGCACGTTCGGCTGCCGGGGACAGCAGCGTGAAAAGTCATGACGACGTTGACCAGCTCACCGCGCTTGTTTCATTGTGTCTGGCGCGGCCGGTCGACGCTCAATGGGCGGCAGTTGGGCGTGGGGGCGCTGATAGAGAGGGTGGCCGAGCGAGCAGTCGGCGAGAAGGCGCTGCACAGGGCGGTCCACCCCTCCAGATTCAGACCTTCTCGGTGGCGACCCGGGCATGATCTTTGGTGAGCATGGCGACGTCCTCGACGTCCGAGGTCAAGATCGTAATGCGGCCAGGGTGAGTGAGGGCTGTGGCGCAGAGCATGGCGTCGATGGCGTACTTGTGGCCGTGCAGCCCGGCCGTGCGTAGCAGGGTGGCAGCGGACTGGGCGATGGCCTGGGTGACCGGCTTGACCCGCAGCCGGGACAGAGTCCATTTCAGCGCGGCTTCGTTGATCTTCGGGTGGATCACCTCGACGAGCACGGCGGCGGAGGTGACGACGGGGAGGTCGGCGTCGCGGGCGGCGGTGAGCCACTCGTGGACCTCGCGGTCGCGTTGCACGGCCTTGGCCAGGCCCTCGCTGTCCAGGACGAGGGCGCCGCTCACGCAGCCGCCCCGGTCCCGGAGGATGCGGTGCCGGTGAGCTTGGCCCGCTTGGCGGCCACGGCCTCCGGATCGGCCGGGCCGTTGGCCTCGTCGAAGTCGGCGATCAGTTCGTCCAGGTTGTCGCGCTCGATCTGCCGTTGCGCGGCTTTCTCCAGGTAGGCGGATACGCCGCGCTTGCCGACCCGCTCACGAATGGCCTGCAGGGTGCCGGCGGTGAGCGAGATGGAGATCCCGCTGCTGGGGCCGTCGCCGGGGATGAAGTCGGTGTCGTCGTCAGCCACGACATCAGTATAGCATTTCTAATGCCATACTGCGGCCCGCAGGCTGGAGCGTGCGTCAAGAGATCGCACGTAGCGCCCATAGTGCACACGGTGCGCATCGGCCATGAGTCCGATTTGCGCCTGTCGCACCGCTGACCTGCGGTTTTCTTTCACATGTTTCTGGTCCACATGTTTCCGATGACGTCGCATGTGGAGTGCGTCGCCATTCTTGAGCCGGTCCGATAGGCCGTCTGACCTGCGGTTTCTCGGGAATGGGCATAGGTTCGACGTGTTTCCGGTGGATGCATCACATGGAGTGTGTCGCGATCCTTGAACCGGTCGGTAAGGGCTGCTGACATGCGGTTTCGTGTGTGCGTGTGATGCGGTGTGGGCGGTACGGGCGAACTCTTGTCGCTGAAATGACGCTCGTTTGACGCTCGTTCTGATGGGTCATCAGGTGCGTTGCGCAGTCCGCTGCTGTCCCCGATTCGATGCTCAGAACGTGAGCACCACTCGCCCTCGGATGCCGCCTGCCTCCAGCAGTCGGTGCGCTTCGGGGGCCTGCTCGGCAGGCAGAGTCCGCGCGACCCGAGGGGTGAGGCTGCCCTTCTCCGCCAGTTCGCGCAGGCGGTCGAGCTTGGCGTGTTCGCGTGCGTACTGCGGCACGAAGGTGTTCCGGGTTTCTATGCCGCGTTCAACGGGGATCTGGACGCCGCCGACCGACGTCGCCACTCGGCCTCCGTCGCGTACCGCGCGGATGGCGAGGGCGGCGATGCCCCCGGTGTCGACGAGTCCGTCGACACCGTCGGGTATCTCCTTGCGCACCAGCTCCGGGAAACCGGCACCTCGCAGCAGGACCACGTCGGCGCCGAGCTCCCTCACCAGCCGTTCGTCCTTCGGTGCCGCGTCGGCGATCACCCGGAACCCGTCTGCCTTGGCCAGCTGGACGGCGTAGCCGCCGACAGCGCCGGCCGCTCCCGTGACCGCCACGGTGGCGCCCGCCGGAAGGTGCAGCATGTCCAAAGCCATGCGTGCGGTCAGCCCGTTCATCGGGAGCGTGGCGGCCTCGACGGCGCTCACGCCCGTCGGCACTCGGACCACCGACTCGGCAGGCACGACGAGGTGCTCGGCGTAGGCCCCGTGCGTTCCTGACACGACCGCGACGGCCATGACATGGTCGCCGACGGTGAGATCGGTGTCGGTTCCCTCGCCGATCTGCTCGATGACGCCGGCCGCGTCCATCCCGGGGACGTAGGGCGGTTCGGCGTCGGAGATGAAGGCGATTCCTCGGCGCACCAGCGTGTCGACGGGGTTGACCGTCGCCGCGTGTACGCGGATCCGTATCTCGCCCGGCCCGGCCTGGGGGACCGGAAGGTCCAGGACCCGCAGTACCTCGGGCCCGCCGAATTCAGTCAGTCCTATGGCCTTCATGGAACGTCCTTCCTCAGGTATGTGGGTCATTCGACCGCCGCGCCTCCCGACAGGCGCACCTCTTCGCTGTCGAGGGCGGCCTGCAGACGGCGCAGTACGGTGTCGTCGATCCGGCGCTCGTCGCGGAGCCGGACGACGGTGGCGCGTTTGTGCGCGATGAGGGCGAGGCGCAGTTCGAGGTAGTCCTGGTGCTGAAGCACCGCGGGGTCGTCATGGGCGCCCACACTCCTCGCCCGGACGGACGCCAGGTGGGCCTCGTACTCCTGCCGAAGCCACTCGGCGATCTTCGGATCGCTCCGCAGGTCGGCGGCGAGCTGGGGCATTGCCTTGATCGCCTCTTCGATGGCGGTGGTCTCGGCGAGGTCGTGTTCCTCGTCGACCGAGGTGTCGGGTGGCAGCTGCGCCCAGCGCACTGCCACCGGCAGCAGAAGTCCCTGCACGACCAGGGTGACGAGGATGACGCCGGAGGTGACGAAGACGATGAAGCTGCGGTCGGGGAACGGCTCGCCGGAGTCGAGGGTCTGCGGCACCGAGAGCACCATGGCGAGCGAGACCGCGCCTCGGAAGCCGGCCAGCCCGTTGACGACACGGGTGCGGTGACCGACTCGGAGCGTGCGTTGCTGGGGGCGGCGGTCGAGGGCGCGGACCAGGTAGGTGGAGGCGTACAGGAACGCGAAGCGCACGGCGACGAGCACCACGCAGATGGCACCCACCGCGATCAGCGCGTCCCGGAGATCGGCGCGGCCCAGGTCGCGGACCGCGTACTGCAGTTCCACCCCCACCAGGACGAACAGCGCACCGTTGATGATGAAGGTGGCCAGCGGCCAGAACGCCAGTGCCTGCGTGCGGTGTTCGGCCTGGATGATGCGCGGGGCGACCTGGGACATGATCAGCCCGCTGACGACCACCGCGAGAACACCGGAAGCCTCGACCAGTTCGGCCAGTAGATACGCGGTGAAGGGCGCCAGGATCATGACCAGGTTGCCCAGCAGCGGATCGGTCAGGCGGCGTCGCAGGTTCATGTTGACCCACGCGACCACCACCCCGACCAGGGCCCCGCCGCCGTAGGCGAGCAGGAACAGCCCTCCGACGTGCGGGACGCTCAAGTGTTCCTCGCCGACCGTGATGCCGATGGCGAGACCGTAGACGACCAGGGCCGTACCGTCGTTGACCAGGCTCTCCGCGCGCAGGATGGTGACCTGACGGCGTGGCAGGGCGCGGGCGAGGACGCCGACCGCGGTCGCGTCGGTGGGTGCCATGGCCGCGCCGAGCACCCAGGCCGGCCCCCACGGCAGCCCGAGGGCGTGCCCGGTTGCGGCGACGGCCCAGGCGGTGAGGATGACGAGTACGGTGCTCAGCTGCAGGATGCCGCGCAGGTTGGTGCGGATCTCCCGCAGGGAGGTGGTCAGGCTCTCCCAGTACAGCAGCACCGGAAGGAAGAGCAACAGCACTACCTCCGGTGGCAGTTGCGCCTCCCGCACTGCCGGGATGAATCCCAGCAGCACACCCGTCAAGAGCAGGACGACGGGCGGGGCGATGCCGAGGCGCTGTCCCGCGACGTTGCCCACCAGCACGGCCACGCCCAGGACCACGACGAGTTCGAGACCGAGCACGGTGGTTCTTGTCTCCTGTAGGTCAGCGCGGTACGAGCTTCAGGGTCGTGTCCCGCGAGGCCACCATGGGATCGATGTAACTCGCGCCGTAGCGGCCGTACTTGGTGCGGTAGGCGGTGTCGATACGGTCGTTGACGCCGGGGTCGGTGACCTCGACGAGGGTGACGTCCTTGTCGACGCCGCCGGAGCGGATACGGCCCTCGTGGCTGGCCCGTGCCGCCCGGTACCAGGCGCCGGCGCTGCCGCGGAAGGAGCGGACGTAGAGGTCGTCGCCGTCGCGGACGACCCAGATCGGCACGGGTGTGCGCGGCGTTCCGTCGCTGCGCGAGGGGGTCATCCGAAGTTCCTCGGCGGACTCGATCCGGGTCAGTTCGTCGTTCGTCCAGGCCGTCATGGGCTTGCTCCTTTACGACCGTGCGGCGGGGTGTGCCCTCGTGGGCGTGAGCGCGGCCGGCGCAGCTCACGCCCACGAGGCGATCGGGTCAGGGCGTGAGGAGGGTCTTGATGGCGCGGCGTTCGTCCATCGCCTTGTAGCCCTCGGCGACCTGCTCCAGGGGCAGGGTGAGGTCGAAGACTTTGCCCGGGTTGATGTGGCCGGACAGCACGCGGTCGATCAGGTCGGGCAGGTAACGGCGCACCGGGGCCGGGCCGCCGCGCAGGCCGACCTGGGAGAAGAACAGTTCCTGGCCGTCGACGGCCACCTCGTGGGGGACGCCGACGAAGCCGACGTTGCCGCCGGGGCGGGCGGAGTGCAGGGCCTGGCTCATGGACTGGGCGGTGCCGACGCACTCCAGGACGGAGTCGGCGCCGATGCCGCCGGTCAGTTCCTTGATGCGGGCGATGCCCTCCTCGCCGCGTTCGCTGACGATGTCGGTGGCGCCGAACTCCAGGGCGAGCTTCTGCCGCGACTCGTGCCGGGACATGGCGATGATCCGCTCCGCGCCGAGTTCCTTCGCGGCGATGACACCGCACAGGCCGACGGCTCCGTCACCGACCACGACGGCCGTCGAGCCGGGCTTGACCTCGGCGGCGAGGGCCGCGTACCAGCCGGTGCCCATCACGTCGGACACGGCCAGCAGGCTCGGCACCAACTCGTCGGACGGGTGCGCGTCGGTGGCCACGAGGGTGCCGTGGGCGTTGGGGATGCGCACGTACTCGGCCTGGCAGGTGCTCATGAACTCGCGGTTCAGGCAGGAGGACTGCCAGCCCTTCCGGCAGTTGGCACAGGTGTTGTCGGAGGTGGCGAAGGAGCCGACCACGAACTGGCCGGGCTTGACGTTGGAGACCTCGCTGCCGACTTCCTCGACGATGCCGACGTACTCGTGACCCATCGGGTGCGGGTCGCCGACCGGCTCCAGGCCGCGGTACGGCCACAGGTCCGAGCCGCAGACACAGGTGGCGACGGTGCGTATGATCGCGTCGGTCGGGTTGACGATCTTGGGCTCGGGGGCGTCCTCCACCCGGATGTCACCGGGGGCGTGGATCACGGTTGCGCGCATGTCTTTTCTCCTGAAGCGTTTCTCGGGCAGCGGTGTCAGCCGGACGTGCCGGATTCGTCGACGATGGCCATAGGGGTGCACAGAAGCGCCGACGGCCTGTGAAAACAATTGCCGGTCTCTGACTCTGTCACCGCCCGCAGGACCCGTACAGAGGAGAATTCCACCCTGGGAGAGAGGTATCCAGGGATAAAACCTTCCTACCCAGCCGAGTGGCGGACAGCGCAGACTGGCCAGTATGAACAGCAGTGCGCACCGTAAGGAGCTGGGCCAATTCCTGAAGGCCCGCCGGGCCGAGCTCAGCCCCCGCACGGTCGGTCTGCCCGAAACCGACCGGCGCCGGCGCGTGGCCGGCCTGCGCCGGGACGAGGTGGCCATGCTGGCCGCCATCAGCACCAATTACTACACCCGCCTGGAGCAGGGTCGCCTGACCCCCTCGACGTCCGTGCTGTCCGAGCTCGTCCGGGTCCTGCACCTGAGTGACGCCCAGCGGGATCAGCTGTTCGAGCTGGCCGGAAGGGAGGCCGGTCGGGCGCGACGGCGGGCCCCGCAGAAGGCGCACCCCCGGCTGCGTACCGTGCTGAACGAGCTCAGCGTGGCCCCCGGGGTGATCCTGGGCCGGCACCTGGACATCCTGGCGTGGAACCCGATGGCCGCTGCCCTGTTCGGCACCGATTTCGCGAAGGTCTCCCAGCAGCAGCGCAACTACGTCCGGCAGCTCTTCACCGACCCGGCCATGAGAACGCTGTACGCCGACTGGGAGGACTCCGCCCGCAACGCCGTGGCCGTGCTGCGGCAGCAGGCCGCGGCCTGTCCCGACGACCGGAGACTGGCCGACCTCGTTGGCGAGCTGTCAGTGCTGGACGATCAGTTCTGCCAGTGGTGGGGAGGCCGCCCCGTGGTGCCCCGGACCGGCGGCACCAAGGTGTTCAACCACCCGGTCGCCGGTGAACTCTCCCTCGCTTGGGACGCCCTCACCTGCGTGGCCGACCCCGATCAGCAGCTGATCATCTGGAGCGCCGAACCCGAATCACGTACGTACGAGGGCCTGCGCTTCCTTTCCTCCTGGGCGGCGAACCCCGCCATGAATTCGTAAAACCAGCAGGTGATTCCCGGCGTAAAGCCAGGGACAAATCCTTCCTACCTTCGCTGTTGAATTCCGTGCCATGCTTCCAGAGCACGGTTCATGCAATCCCTTTCGAGATTCTTTTCGAGGAGCAATACCGCCATGTCCTCCACTCTCCGCCCCACGGTCGCCGTGGCTTTCCATTCCGGCTACGGCCACACCGCCGTCATAGCCGAGGCCGTGGCGCGCGGTGCCGCGGAAGCCGGTGCCGAGGTGATCTCCATTCCCGTGGACACGATCACCGACGAGCAGTGGGCGCAGCTGGACGCCGCCGACGCGATCATCTTCGGTGCCCCCACCTACATGGGCACCGCCTCCGCCGCCTTCCACACCTTCGCCGAGGCCAGCAGCAAGCGGTGGTACACCCAGACCTGGGCCGACAAGATCGCCGCCGGCTTCACCAACTCCGGTGCCAAGAGCGGCGACAAGTCCTCCACCCTCGGCTACTTCTTCACCATGGCCGCCCAGCACGGCATGCACTGGGTCAGCCTGGGTGTGCAGCCGGGCTGGGCCTCCACCGAGGGCAGCGAGGACGACATCAACCGTCTGGGCTACTTCGTCGGCGCCGGCGCCCAGACCCCGACCGATGCTGGTCCGGAGGCCGTCCACAAGTCGGACATCGCCACCGCCGAGGGCCTCGGCGCCCGCGTCGCGCAGCAGACCGCCTTCTTCCGCGCCGGCCGCGCCGCTCTCGCCGCCTGAACCCGAGAACCTCACCCGCAGCCTGACCCGTAAAGGAGCAGCCCCATGTCCGACTCCCCGAACCTCGCTCTCGTCCGCCGTCTCTACGACTCCGGCATGGCCCCGGACGTCGTCGCCGAGGTCATCGACCCCGACATCGTCTGGGACATCACCCCCGGCTTCCCCTACGGCGGCGTCTACAAGACCTGGGCCAGCGCCGGCGCCGACTTCTTCGGCCGGCTCGCGCCGCGCTTCACCTCCTTCGGCGCGGTGGCCGAGGAGTTCTACGACGCCGGTGAGCACGTCTTCGTCCGCGACCACTACCACGCCGTGTCCAAGTCCGGCGAGGAGTCGGACGCCCGCTTCATCCACCTGTGGACGGTCGGCGACGGCAAGCTCACCCACCTCGTACAGGCCGCCGACAGCCACGTCGTCCAGCAGGCCCTGATCGGCTGACCGCACTCACCCCCAGGGAGAAACCCATGGCGAAGATCCTCTTCCTCATCACCGCCGCCACCCACTGGACCCTGGCCGACGGCTTCGAGCAGCCGGCCGGCTTCTGGGCCGAGGAGGCCATCGGCCCGTACGGCGTCTTCAAGGAGGCCGGCTACGAGATCGCCGCGGCCACCCCGGGCGGCGTGCCGCCGACCCCCGACGCACTCAGCCTCACCCCGGACTTCAACGGTGGCGAGGAGGGCGCCGAGCGGATGAAGACCGCCCTGCGCGAGGCCACCGAACTGGCGAACCCCGTCCGTATCGAGGACGTGAACATCGACGACTACGACGCCGTGTTCGTCCCCGGTGGCTGGGGCCCGATGGAGGACCTGTCCGACGACCCCGCGGCCGGCAAGCTGCTGAGCGACTGGCTCGCCTCCGGCAAGCTTGTGACGCTGGTGTGCCACGGCCCGGCCGCGCTGCTGTCCACCGTGGACGCCGACGGCAAGTCCCCGTTCTCCGGCTACCGCCTGACCGGTCTGTCGAACTCCGAGGAGATCCAGAACGGCCTCGCGGACCGGGCGAAGTGGCTGCTTGAGGACCGTCTCGTCTCGGACGTCGGCGCGGACTACCACAAGGGTGAGGAGAACTTCGCCCCCCACCTTGAAGTGGACCGAAACCTCATCACCGGCCAGAACCCCGCCTCGGCCGTCCCGCTGGCCCAGGAAGTCGTCAAGACCCTCGGCTGACGACACCCCGCACCACCGCTCAAAGGCTCAAGGAAAGAGGTAGTACCGATGGACAGCAACGCGACTCTCCCCAGCGTGGGCCAGACCTGGCTGGCGGACCTCGGCCCGGACACCCCGCTCGGCCACTTCACGGTGGAGATCACCTTCGACTCGGCGACCCAGGTCAGCTTCGAGGTGACCGGTGGCGCCATCAAGGGCCGTAAGCAGACGATGGAGTACACCACCACCCAGCTCCGCGACGGCCTGTTCGTCGTCCGCTGGACCGAGCCCGACGCGGGTGACCACGTCACTCACATCGAGGACTACACCGAGGGCACCTGCATGGCCAGCTCGGTCATCGGTGGCGAGTTCGTCCAGCTCCACGGGAAGTGGACCCGCGTCCGCTGATCCCACAGGGCAGCGCGCTTCTCGACGGTGAGGACTTCCAGGGACAAATCTCTCCCCCTGACAACACCGCTTTCCGGTGTCAGGGTGATGGCATGAACCGCGATCCTCACCGCCACGATCTGGGGGAATTCCTCAAGGCGCGCCGTGCCGAGCTCGACCCGGCCGCCGTCGGCCTGCCCGACGGCGGCCCGCGGCGCGTCGCGGGTCTGCGCCGTGAGGAGGTCGCCGTACTGGCGGCCATCAGCACCGACTACTACGTCCGCCTCGAACAGGGCCGTATCCAGCCGTCGCCGTCGGTGCTGGAGTCCCTGGCCCGGGTGCTGCGCCTGGACGAGGATCAGCGCGCCTACCTGTACGAGCTCGCGGCCAAGGACGAATTCCGCCCGCCCCGCCGGCAGCCGCGCCTCAAGGCGCAGCCGCAGTTGCAGCGCATGCTCGACGACATGGCGCACACCCCCGCGTTCGTGATCGGTCCGCGCACCGAGATCGTCGCCTGGAACGCCATGGGCGCCGCCCTGATCACCGACTTCGGCAAGATCCCGGAGAAGCAGCGGTACTACATCAGGCTGCTCATCACGGACCCCGCGATGCGCGAGCTGTACGCGGACTGGGAGGGCGTCACCCGGCTGGCGATCGCCCAGATGCGGATGCACAACGCCAACAACCCCGGGGATACGCAGCTCGCCACCCTGGTGGGCGAGCTCTCGGTCCGGGACGAGCAGTTCCGCCAGTGGTGGGGCGCCCACCACGTCGCCGTCCGGGACACCGGGACCAAGCACCTGCGCCACCCCGTCGTCGGCGACCTGCACCTCGACTGGAACGCCGTCACCTGGGCCGCCGATCCCGACCTGGCGATCATCGTCTGGACCGCCGAAACCGGCACCCCGACCCACGACAGCCTGCGCATGCTGGCCTCCTGGGCGGCGGACCCGAGCCACTCGACCAGCGACAGCTCCGCCTGACCGTCGCCCCAGGTATTCCCTCCAAAGGGGGGAGACTTTCCTCCTACGCGCCCGGCGCCTAGGAAGAGGCTCTCCCTTTTTCGTGTACGGCTCTCCTGGCACGCTCGTCATGAGGCCCACCGCGCTGCGCGTCCCCGCCCCGGTTCGGCCTTCTTCCCACCGACAGAACCGGTTTCCTCAGCGCCGAGGCGTCCGACCTGCCTGCTCATCCGCCAGGAAAGAGATCCACCTCCCCATGTCCCTGACCCAGTCCCGCCCCGGGACGCTCTCCTCGGCCGTCCCCGAACCGCGCTGGACCCCCCGCCTCTGGGCCGTCCTCGCCGTGCTGTGCCTCGTGTTGTTCCTCGACGGCCTCGACGTCTCCATGGTCGGCGTCGCCCTGCCCTCCATCGGCCACGACCTCGGCATGGCCACCGGCTCACTGCAGTGGATCATCAACGGCTACGTCCTCGGCTACGGCGGCCTGATGCTGCTCGGCGGCCGCACCGCCGACCTGCTCGGACGCCGGCGGGTGTTCCTCGCCGCGCTGGCCGTCTTCGCCGCCGCCTCGCTGCTCGGCGGGCTGGTCGACAGCGGCTCGCTGCTGATCGCCACCCGCTTCGTCAAGGGCGTGGCCGCCGCCTTCACCGCCCCCGCCGGCCTGTCGATCCTCACCACGACGTTCCCGGAGGGCCCGCAGCGCAACCGGGCGCTGTCGGTCTTCAGCCTCTTCGGCGCCCTGGGCTACTCCTCGGGCCTGATCCTGGGCGGTCTGCTCACCGGGTTCGGCTGGCGTTGGACCTTCCTCATGCCGGTCCCGCTCGCCCTGCTCGCGCTGGTCGTCGGCCTGATCCTGATCCCGCGCGAGGGCCGCGCCGAGACCGGCGGCCAGGACCCGGCCGGCGCGGTTACCCTCACCGCGGGCATGCTGCTCGCCGTCTACGCCGTGGTCACCGCCCCACAGACGGGCTGGACCTCCGCGGCGACACTCGCCGCCTTCGGCGTCGCCGCCTTGCTGCTGCTCGCCTTCGTCCTGATCGAGCGGCGGGTCCGGCACCCGTTGGTCCGCTTCGGCATCCTGCGCAAGGCCACCACGGTCCGGGCCAACCTCAGCATCGTCGCGCTGATGGGCTCCTACCTCAGCTTCCAGTTCATGATGACGCTCTTCCTCCAGGACGGGCTCGGCTGGTCGCCCCTGCGCATGGCCTTCGCGCTGCTGCCGGTCGGCCTGATCGTCGCCGTCGGCTCGCCCCTCACCGGACGGCTCGTCAACCGCTTCGGCACCGCACCGCTCATCATCACCTCGATGACCTCGCTGACCCTCGGCTACGTCTGGTTCCTGGCCACGGCCGGCTCCTCACCCGACTACCTCACCGCCATGCTCCCGTCCCTGCTGCTCCTCGGCGGCGGCTTCGCATTCGGCTACAGCGCCATCATGGCCCAGGCCACCGAAGGCATCGACGACTCCGAACAGGGCCTCGCCTCCGGCCTGGTGCAGACCTCCGGCCAGGTCGGCGCCGCCCTCGTTCTCGCCGTACTCACCGCAGTGATCGCCCAAGCCGGCGACAGCGGCGGCGACTTCACCGCCTACCGGCCCGGCCTGAACCTGGTCACCGGCGTAGCCGCGATCGGGTTGCTCCTGAACCTGGTCCCCGCGCTGCGTCTGCGGCGGCGCTGAGCCCCGACAGACGGAAAGCCGACCCGAGGTCAGCCCCGGGTCGGCTTTCCGTGACCGGCGCTCACGCCAGGTTCTTGGCGAAGAACTCCTCCATGTCCCTGCCTCTCCTGCGGTTGTTCGTCAGCGGACGTGGGAGTCGAACCAGTCGACAGCGACCTCGGGGTGCTCGCTGAAGTAGTTGTAGCCGTCGAAGCGGCGGGTGCTGCCGTGGATCCAGTGCATCTGCTTGTCCTCGACGGGGATGGCGTCGTGGACGGCCTGCACGGCTTCAGGGGTGGTCATGACGTCGTCGTGCTCCTGCGCCACCAGCGTGGGCACGGTGATGGCGGAGGCGTACTTGGCAGGCGACTGCTCTGCAAGACGGAATCCGGTGCGCTCCAGCACGGCCTGGTCGAGCCGGTCGTAACCGCCTTTGAAACCAAGGGCCTTGGAGAACTGTTCGCCGATGGAACGGCCCTCCAACGGCTGGAGCATCACCAGTGCCTGGATCTCGGCGAATTCCTCGGGGTGCTTGGCCCAGGCCACGGCAGTGGAGTTGGCGCCCAGGCACACCGACAGCAGGGCCTTCTTCATGTTCTTGGTGTCGGGGCGTGCCGCGGCGTAGCGGAGGGCTCCGATGACGTCGCGGTACTCGGTGAGGCCGATCGTGCAGATGCCGCCGTTGCCGTACCCGCTCATGCCGTGGTTGCGCAGGTCGTAGGCGAGGACGTTGTAGCCGGCGTCGTGCAGTGCCTTGTAGGAGGGGAGGAAGTTGACCTCGAAGCCGCCGAAGCGGTCCCAGCCGGGCAGGTGTCCGGGATAGCCGTAGCGGTTGCCGGGGGAGAAGTGGTTGTGGGTGATCAGCCGGTCCGAGTCGGCCGGGATGAACCACCCCTCGAGAGGCACGCCGTCCATCGACGGGAACGTCACGTCCTCGTAGGCCAGGCCCAGTTCGGAGGGCCGGCGCAGCAGAGGCGCGCGCCGGCCGTCGGTGGTGCCTTCCGTCCACTGCCCGACGAATCCGTTGAATGCCAGCTCGGCCATGTCGAGTTCGGTCATGGTGCGCTCCTGATTTCCCGGCAAGGGTGGTGCGGATACGCCTGCGTTCCTCATGGCTGTGCCCTTGTCGGGCCGCAGTGCGGCGCCCCGACAAGGGCACAGGGAGTGTGGTGGAGAATCCGGGGTCAGATCGTCGCGGTGTCGATCACGAACCGGTACCGGACGTCGCTCGCCAGCACCCGCTCGTACGCCTCGTTGATCTCGGACGCGGCGATGACTTCGATCTCGGCGCCGAAGCCGTGCTCGGCACAGAAGTCCAGCATCTCCTGGGTCTCGGCGATGCCGCCGATGGCGGAGCCGGCGATCGACCTGCGGCCCATGATCAGGGGAAAGACGTTGACGGTGATCGGCTCCTCGGGGGCGCCGACGTTGACCAGGGCTCCGTCGATCTTCAGCAGGTTCACGTAGCCGCTGAAGTCCAGCGGAGCCGAGACCGTCGAGACGATCAGGTCGAAGGTGCCGGCCAGGTCCTCGAAGGTCTTAGGGTCGCTGGTGGCGTAGTAGTGGTCCGCGCCCAGGTTCAGGCCGTCGTCCTTCTTGCGCAGCGACTGCGAGAGGACGGTGACCTCGGCGCCCAGCGCGTGCGCGATCTTGACGCCCATGTGGCCGAGGCCGCCCAGACCGACGATCGCGACCTTCTTGCCGGGACCGGCGCCCCAGTGCTTGAGCGGGGAGTACAGGGTGATGCCCGCGCACAGCAGCGGGGCGGCCACGTCGAGGGCGAGGCCGTCGGGGATGCGGACGGCGTAATTCTCGTCGACCACGATCTTCTCGGAGTAGCCGCCGTAGGTGGGCCGGCCGTCCTTGTCGAGGTAGTTGTACGTCTGGATCATGCCGCTGCCGGTGCAGTACTGCTCCAGTCCGGCCTCGCAGTGCTCGCACTCGCGGCAGGAGTCGACGAAGCAGCCGACGCCCACCCGGTCGCCGACCTGGTACTTCGTGACACCGGGGCCGACCTCGGAGACGACACCGGCGATCTCGTGACCGGGGACCATCGGGAAGATGGCGGTACCCCAGCCCTCCTGGACCTGGTGGATGTCGGAGTGACAGATGCCGGCGAACTTGATGTCGATCAGCACGTCGAATTCGCCGACCGGGCGCCGCTCGATGGTGGTGCGCTCCAGCGGAGCCTTGGCGGCGGGCGCGGCGTAAGCAGCAACGGTGGTCATGAGGGGGGTCTCCTAGCAGTGCTCTCGTGCCCGGCTGCCTTCGGACCGGGCACGGTGACGAGCCTGCCTCGCCGCCGGGAAATGACCCAGGGCAGGAATGTGCCTACGTTCGCGGTTCCTACGACTGTCAGAGTCAGGCTCTTGCCCGGCGGCGCGCGAAATGTGCCATGTCCTCAAGAATCATGCGCTCAAGAATTCGGTTCGCTCACCGCCTCCTCATCATGGGGAAGACCACGAGAAGGCAAAGGGGGGATAAAAGTCTCCCTGTCGCGAGTGTGGCCGGTGATGCAAGACTTCCGGCGTGACCGGCCGCCGCTGCCAAGGTGCGCGCGGTTGCCCTTTCCCCGCGGCGGCGTTGATCCCGCGCCTGCTGCCCCGCTGTTGTTCACGACTGTCCCGTCCGTGATGCGAAGGCGTGCGTATGTCTGCTGACCTCTCTGAATCCGCTGTTCCACCCTCGACCGAATCGGGTGAGTCCTCCTCGGGACCCAGCCGGCGTACCGTCATCGCCACTGGTGTCGTGGTGGGCGGTGCCGTGGTGGCCGGAGGGACGTTCCTCGCCGGCTCCGAGGAGGCCACCGCCGCGGAAGCAGCGCGCTCCAGCCGGGTGTCCCTGACGGTCAACGGCACCCGCCGTACCGTGACGGTGGACAACCGCACCTCGCTGCTGGACCTGCTGCGCGAGCACCTCGACCTGACCGGCTCCAAGAAGGGCTGCAACGCCGGGGCCTGCGGGGCGTGCACGGTGCTGGTCGACGGACAGCGGGTCAACTCCTGCCTGACGCTGGCCGTGCGGCTGGAGGGCGCCGAGGTCACCACGATCGAGGGCCTGGCCAAGGGCGACGAACTGCACCCGCTGCAGCAGGCGTTCATCGACGAGGACGCCTACCAATGCGGTTACTGCACTCCAGGGCAGATCCTCTCCGGCGTCGGCTGCATCCAGGAGGGCCACACCGGTTCGCCGGAGGAGATCCGGGAGTGGATGAGCGGCAACATCTGCCGCTGCGGCTGCTACGTCAAGATCGTGCGCGCGGTCGAACAGACCGCGGGCCGGAAGTGAGGAGCGGCCACCATGCATCCCTTCTCCTACACCCGCGTCTCCGACACCCGTGAAGCGCTCAAGGCCGGTCGCGCAGGCGGTCGTTACATCGCCGGGGGGACCACGCTGGTCGACCTGATGCGGGAGACCGTCGAGCGCCCCGAGGCGCTGGTCGACATCTCCGGCCTGCCGCTCCGCGAAGTCACCGTCACCGAGCGCGGCGGCTTGCGCATCGGAGCGCTGGTGCGGATGGCCGAGGCCGCCGCGCACCCCAAGGTACGCACGCTGTATCCCGTCATTTCCCAGGCCCTGGAACTGAGCGCGTCCGCCCAGCTGCGGAACATGGCCACCATCGGTGGCAACATCATGCAGCGCACCCGGTGCACCTACTTCCGTGATGTGACCGCCGCCTGCAACAAGCGTGAGCCCGGCTCCGGTTGTGCGGCGCGGGAGGGCTTCAACCGGATGCACGCGATCCTCGGCACCTCCGACGCCTGCGTGGCCACCCACCCTTCCGACGTGGCCGTCGCCTTCGCTGCCCTGGAGGCAACGGTGCATCTCCTCGGCGCGGAGGGCGTGCGCACCCTGCCGTTCGCCGACTTCCTGCTACGGCCCGGCACGACCCCGAACCGTGAACAAGCTCTCAGAAAAGGCGAGTTGATCACGGCTGTGGAGATCCCAGCGCTTCCGCGTCCGCTCAAGTCCGGATACCTGAAGGTGCGCGACCGGCAGTCCTACGAGTTCGCCCTGACCTCGGCGGCGGTCGCGTTGCACGTCCGGCGCGGGGTCATCCAGGAGGCGAAGGTCGCCGCCGGTGGCGTGGGGACCGTGCCGTGGAAACTGCCCGCCGTCGAGCGGCACCTCGTCGGTGAGCGTCCCTCGGAGTCCCTGTGGACGTCCGCTGCCGCGAAGGCGGCGGACGGCGCCCGTCCCCTTCAGCACAACGGCTTCAAGGTCGAGCTGCTGAAACGGACCGTCGCACGCCAGCTGCGCATCGTAGGAGGTACGAAGTGAGCCCCCAGCCACAGGCAGCCGTGGGCGCGCCATTGTCCCGCGTGGACGGCCGCCTCAAGGTCACCGGAAAGGCGCTGTACGCCGCCGAACACGACCTCGAAGGTGTGGTGCATGCCGTCATCGTCGACGCGAGCATCGGACGCGGCCGTATCACCTCGATCGACACCGGTGACGCCGAGAAACAAACCGGTGTGCTGCGGGTGATCCATCACAGCAACGCGCCGACGCTGCCGTACCGCGACAACGCCGGATCCAACAACCCGCCCGGCCGCAGGCTCAGGGTCTTCCAGGACGATCGAGTGCTCTTCCACGGCCAGCCGGTCGCGGTCGTGGTGGCGAGCACGTTGGAGGCCGCGCAGCACGGGGCGAGCCTGGTGAAGGTCCGCTACGACGCCGAGCGGCCCTCGACCGACCTGCACGAGGCCGAGCCGGGCGCGCCGACGGACTACGCGCGCGGCGACGCGGAAGCCGGCCTGCGTTCCTCAGCCGTACGGCTGGACCTGACGTACGAGCTGGCCCGCAACCACCACAACCCGATGGAGCCGCACGCCACCATCGCCCGCTGGGACGGCGACAAGCTGACCGTCTGGGACAAGACCCAGTGGGTGATGGGCACACACGACGAGCTCGCCGCCGTGTTCGACCTGCCCGCGGACTCGGTGCGCGTGATCTCGCCGTTCGTCGGCGGCGGTTTCGGCAGCGGACTGCGCTGCTGGCCGCACACGGTCGTCGCCGCGCTGGCCGCGCGGGTGGCGCGACGCCCGGTCAAACTGGTGCTCAGCCGCAGGCAGATGTACTTCAGCACCGGCTTCAGGCCGTCATACGAGTACCGGCTGCGGCTCGGCAGCGACCGGCGAGGCCGGCTGAACGCCGCGATCCACGACATCGACGCCGAGACCTCGTCGTACGAGACGTTCTTCGAGGCCGTCATGCCGGCAGGCCAGATGCTCTACAGCATGCCCAACGTCCGTCAGGCGTACCGGCGGGTGCCCCTCGACGTGAACACCCCTATCTGGATGCGCGGCCCCGGCTTCGCCTCGGCCTCATTCGTGATCGAGTCCGCGATGGACGAACTCGCACACGAACTCGACCTCGACCCGATCGAGTTGCGCCGGCGCAACGAGCCGAGCGAGGACGAGTCGACGAACGAGCCGTTCTCCACCCGACGGCTCAGTGAGTGCTACACGGTCGGCGCGCGTGAGTTCGGCTGGGACCGCCGTAACCCGAGGCCGCGCTCGACGCGGGACGGGGACTGGCTGGTCGGCCTGGGCATGGCCGCAGGTGTGTACGACCCGGGGCGGTATCCCGCGCAGGCGCGGGCCCGTCTGGACGCCGACGGCACCGCGGTGGTCGAAGCGGCCACCAGTGACATGGGGCCCGGCACCTACACCTCCCAGACCCAAGTGGCCGCGGACGCACTCGGGTTGACGATGCGCACGGTGACCTTCCGGCTGGGGGACTCCCTGTATCCGCCGACCTCGCCGCACGGCGGCTCGGCGACCATGGCCAGCGTCGGCTCGGCCGTCGTCGACGCCTGCAACAAGGTGCGGCAGCAGGCGATCCGGCTGGCCGTCGAGGACCGGGAGTCGCCGCTGTACGGCGTGAACGCGGACGACGTGGTGGTGCGGAACGGCCGACTGCACGTGCAGGCCAGCCCGGCGCGCGGGGAGACGTACAAGAGTCTGCTGGCCCGCAACGACCGCTCCCACCTGGAATCGAACGGCTCCTACGACGGGCCGGGCAGCGACCGGTCTGCCTACTTCGCCTACAACGCCACCTTCGCCGAGGTCGCCGTGGACGCGAACCTGGGTCTGGTGCGGGTGCGGCGGATGCTCGGCGTGTACGACGCGGGGCGGATCATCAGCCCCAAGCTGGCCGAGAGCCAGGCGTTCGGCGGCATCGTGGGCGGCATCGGCACGGCCCTGCTGGAGCACACGGTCACCGACCACCGGGACGGTCGGATCGTGAATGCCAGCCTGGCCGACTACCTCGTGCCCGTGAACGCCGACGTGCCCGAGATCAAGGCGATCTACCTGGACGGCGAGGACAACGCCGGCAACCTGCTGGGCGTCAAGGGACTCGGCGAGGTCGTCCAAGTGGGTGTGGCGGCCGCGATCGGCAACGCGGTCTTCAACGCCACCGGCCGACGGATCCGCCAACTACCCATCACCGCCGAGGCGTTGCTCTGACGACACCGCCTCCATGGGCGGGTCCGGCAGCCGAACTCCCCGTACGGCTGCCGGACCTCCCCGGGCCGCCGCCGCGCATGCGCCCCCGTGGACGCGGCGGCGGCCCTATCCACCTTCTGCGACAGCGACGTCTGTTCTGGAGCCCCCCATGCTGAACATCGCGGACACACTGCACCGCTGGTGCCGCGAGGAACGCCCCTTCGCCCTGGCCACGGTCGTCGACGTCACCGGCAGCGCACCCCTGCCCATCGGTACGTCGGTGGCGGTGCACGAGGACGGCAAGGTCATCGGCAGCATCTCCGGCGGCTGCGTCGAGGGCGCGGTGTACGAGCTGTGCCGGCAGGTGCTGGATGAGCAAGATGCGCCCCGGCGGGCCTGGTTCGGCTACTCCGACAACGACGCCTTTGCCGTGGGCCTGACCTGTGGCGGCGAGCTCGACGTCCTTGTCCAGCGCATCGACCCCGCCGCCCAGCCGCATCTCGGCGCGGCGCTCGCCGAGGCGGTCGAGGGTCGGCCTGCTGCCGTGGCACAGGTCGTGGACGGGCCCGAGGGATTGCTCGGCACCACTTTGAGCGTGCTCGGCGACAGTTGGATCGCCGACAGCACGCTCGGCGACGGGCCGACCGGGCGGGCGGTGGCGGACCGGGCCACCGCCCAACTGCGTACCGGACGCACCGCACTCCTCACCCTCGGCGGAGACGCCGACACCTGCCCCGAGAAGCTCTCCGTCCTCGTCCACGCGGCCGCCACCCGCCCCCGCATGCTGATCTTCGGCGCGATCGACTTCGCCGCCGCCCTCGCCCAGGCCGGCCGGTTCCTCGGCTACCACGTCACCGTGTGCGACGCCCGCCCCGTCTTCGCCACCGAAGCCCGCTTCCCGCACGCCGACGAGGTGGTCGTCGACTGGCCCCACCGCTACCTGGCCCAGACGGCCGTGGACGCCCGTACCGCCGTCTGCGTGCTGACCCACGACGCCAAGTTCGACATCCCCCTGCTCCAGCTCGCCCTCGATCTGCCCGTCGGCTACGTCGGCGCCATGGGCTCCCGCCGCACCCACGATGAACGTCTGCGCCGCCTGCGTGACGTCGGGGTCACTGATGGACAGTTGGATCGGCTGCACTCCCCGATCGGCCTCGACCTCGGTGCCCGCACCCCCGAGGAGACGGCCATCTCCATCACCGCCGAGATCATCGCCCACGCAAACCAGAGCACCGGCCTGCCTCTGGCAGGGGTCACCGGTCCGATCCACCGCGTTTCCGGTGCAGCTTCAGACAGTCATGCGGTGTGCGATCTTCTGTGAAACTCCTTTGACGGCGTGAGCGGAGCAGGAAGCACGGGGGCCTTGAGTGAGGTGCGGCGAGCGGGCGGCGGCATCGACCGGGTTGCGGCACGGCGAGGACGTCACCCTGGCTGACGAATCCGTGGCCCATCACCGTCGTTCGCTGCCGCTGGTTCATGCCGTCGCAGGGAAGAGGCGCTGGACGGCGGCGACGATGGCTGCCCGGCGGGCCGCCATGAAGGCGTCGCGTTCCTCGCCGAGGGGACCGAGGTTGTTCTGGGCCGCCCACGACAGAGCCAGCTGACTGACGAACACGAAGATGTCCTCCGCCTCCCACGCGGGATCGAGGTGGCCGGCCTCCTGCGCCTTGCGTACCAGCTCGATCTTGCGGCGCAGGGACTCCTGCACCGGGTCGTCGGAGGGAGCCTCCCCGGCCGGCAGCTCCAGCTGGCCCCACATCATCAGCCGGTGGCGTTCGGGATGACGGATGGCGTGGTCATGCATGCGGCCGGCGTAGCCCGGAAGGTCGGTGGGATCCAGGGGCACCGCTTCGGCCATGGCCGCGAGCTCCCGGCCGGCGACGAACCGGTAGAGCGCCTCCTTGCTGCGGAAGTACGCATAGACGCGTTCCTTGCTGGTGCGCGCCGCCTTTGCGATCCGCTCGACCCGCGCTCCCGCGATGCCATGACGGGCGAATTCGGCGGTGGCCGCGGAAATGATGCGGTCACTGGTGGCGTCGGTGACGCTGCTGCGGGAGGCCATGAGGCTCAGCTTACCCAACCGAACCGTTCGGTTTGGCGGCGGTGGCCGACGGCTGTATAGTCAAACCGAACCGTTTGGTTTGACTTATGGGAGTAGACCATGCAGCAGCGCAATCTGGGCCGCCAGGGCCTGACCGTCTCCGAGATCGGCTACGGCGCGATGGGCACCGCAGTCGGCTACGGCCCCTCGGACGACACTGGGTCGATCGCCGCGATCCGCCGCGCTCACGAGCTCGGCGTTACCCACTTCGACACCGCGGAGATGTACGGCTGGGGAGAGGGCGAGAAGCTGCTCGGCCACGCTCTGGCCCCCATCCGCGACGAGGTGACGATCGCGACGAAGTTCGGCCTCACGCCGACCTTCGCTCCGAACTCGAAGCCGGAGCACATCCGGGAGGTCGTCGAGAACAGCCTCCGCAACCTGAACATCGACGTGATCGACGTGCTCTACCAGCACGGCCCCGACCCGAGCGTCCCGATCGAGGACGTGGTCGGTGTGATGAAGGAGTTCGTCGACGCTGGCAAGGTCAAGTACCTCGGCCTGTCCAACACCGACACCGACGCCATCCGCCGCGCCCACGCCGTGCACCCGATCTCGGTCCTGCAGCACGAGTACTCGATCTTCGCCCACGACTCCGAGCGGTTCTTCCCCGTACTGGAGGAGCTCGGCATCGGGCTGGTCGCCTACTCCCCGCTCGCCCGCGGTTTCCTCAGCGGCGCGGTCAAGCCCCGTGAGCACTACGACGCGAGCGACTTCCGCCAGATGATTCCCTGGTGGGCCCCGGAGAACTTCGACCAGAATCTCTCCATCGCCAGCGAGCTCATTAAGCTCGCGGAGAGCAAGGGCGTCACCCTGTCCCAGCTCGCACTGGCCTGGCTGCTCGCGAAGAAGGACTACATCGTCCCGATCCCCGGCTCGCGCAACCCCGAGCGCGTCGCGCAGAACATCGCCGCCGCCGACCTCAGGCTGACCGCCGACGACCTCGCCCGCATCGACGAGATCGCGCCGGACGGCGGCATCGGCGGACGAGGTATGTAAACCCGCACCCGCACACCGGAGCCCGGCTGACCGCTGCGGGCAGGTAATCCGCACACGGCATGGGCCCAGCCCCTCTCGAGAGGACTGCGACGGCTTCGTTGCCCGGCAGGGCACATCCCGCCTGCTGTCTGCTGTTCGACAGGCGTGGTTCCCGTGGTCAGGCGACAGGAGGAGAGGCCGGCAGGTTCTGGTCGGCGGCCCAGGAGGCGAGGATGCGCAGTCGCTCGTGGGTGGGGGAGCCGGGTGCGGCCGTCCAGACGGTGAGGTGCTGGTCGGGGTCGGTGTTGGCGGTCAGGGTGTCCCAGTCCAGGACGAGTTCGTCGACCACCGGGTGGTTGAGGGTCTTCGTGCCCACGGTGCGGGCGGCGACGCGGTGGTCGCCCCACCACTGCGCGAACTGCTTGTCGCGTAGGGACAGTTCACCGACCAGCTCGATGAGGCGGGGGTCCTCGGGATACTGCGCGGCTTCCATCCGCAGCTGTGCCACGGCGAGCCGCGCGGAGGTCTGCCAGTCGGCGTACAGGGTGCGCATGGCCGGATCCGTGAAGATGATCCGCGGGTAGTTGCGGTGCTTCTCCGGGATCCGGGAGAAGTCGGTGACCAGCGCGGCCGCCAGCGCGTTCCAGGCCAGGATGTCCCCGCGCCGGCCCTGCACGATGGCCGGGGTGGCGGTGAGATCGTCCAGTACGCGCTGCAACTGCGGCTGGACCTTCTGCCGCCCCCGGCTGCGGGTGCGTGTGGTGATCTTGCCGGCGAGCTGGAAGAGATAGCCGCGTTCGTCGTCGTCGAGACGGAGCACCCGGGCGAGCGTGTCCAGCACGGGCGCGGACGCCTGCATACGGCCCTGTTCGAGACGTGTGTAGTAGTCGGTGCTGATGCTGGCGAGCTGGGCGACCTCTTCGCGGCGCAGCCCGGCGACCCGGCGCGGGCCGCCGTTGTCGGGCAGGCCGACAGTGCGCGGGCTCAGCTCGGCACGGCGCTTCTTGAGGAATTCTCCCAGCTCGTTGAGGGGGACATTGCCGGTCATGCCGGTCAGCATGACACCGAGCGCACCTGAGGAAGGAGGGAGAGTTTTCACCCAGGATGTATCCCTCCCCGGATGTCTTTCTCCGCTTTTCGCTCTCGCCTCGGCGTGTGAGGCTCGACATAGAACAGCTTGCGCGGTGATCCCGAGCGCCGTGCCGGCAAGGTCCTCCCAAGCCTGAGCGAAGCCCCTCCACCCGCAAGGACTCACCATGACGACCTTCGCCCTCGTCGGCGCCGGCCCCGGACTCGGGCTCGCCACCGCACGCCGATTCGGAGGCGTCGGACACGCCGTCGCCCTCATCTCCCGCAGTGCCGAGAAGCTGGACGCACTGACCGCCGAACTGGCCCGCGACGGCATCCAGGCGGGGGGCTTCACCGCCGACGTCCTCGACACCGAGTCACTGGACGCGGCCTTGTACGCGGCGGCAGCCGCCCTGGGTCCCATCGAGATCCTGCGGTACAGCCCCGTGCCCCGCGCCGACTTCATGAAGCCCGTCCTCGGGGCGACCGCCGACGACCTCGACGCACCCCTCGCCTTCTCCGTCAGGGGGCCGGTCACCGCGGTGAACGCCGTCCTGCCCGGCATGCGCCGACTCGGCCGCGGCACCCTGCTGTTCGTCAACGGCGGCAGCGCCGTACGCCCCCACCCGGACCGGGCCGGCACCTCGATCGCCTTCGCCGCCGAGAGCGCCTACGCGCGTATGCTCCACGACGCCCTCGCCGCGGAGAACATCCACGCCGCCCAGTTGATCATCCCGGGAGCCATCCGCCCCGACGCCGAGCACAGCAGCCCTGAGGTGCTGGCCGGCCGCCTGTACGACATCCACCTCAAGCGCGACGGCTTCCGCCACTACGCCGAGCCCCTGCCCGACTGATGCCCCTGGAGGATGCCGTGAGCCCGACCACCTGTTCCAGCCTTGCCCGCGCCGTCCCGACCGCCATACTGCTTGCAGTGACCGCCTGTACCGACGAGGCGCCCCCGTCCCCGTCTTCCCCGTCCTCGCCCTCCGCCTCCGCGTCACAGCGAACGCCGACGGCCACGGCACCAGCCTCACCGTCCGATGACAAGGGCACCGCCATGAACATCCGGGTCACCATCGAGGGCCACCGGGTCGACGCCACCCTGAACGACAGCGCCACGGCCCGCGACTTCGCCGCCCTGCTCCCGCTCGCGCTGAACCTGAGCGACTTCCACGAGACCGAGAAGATCGCTGACCTGCCCCGTCGGCTGTTCACCTCCGGCGCCCCGGACGCCGCCGAAGCCAAGCCCGGCGACCTGACGTACTACGCCCCCTGGGGCAACCTGGCCCTCTTCTACCGGGGCAGCGGCTCCAGCGACGCCGGCCTGATCATCCTCGGCAGCGTGCACGGCGACACCGAACGCCTCGCCACCGCCACCAAGGTCACCATCGAAACCGCCTCCTGACCCGGCTCACTCTCAACGGGAGAGAGACACGTGAACCCCGTCTACGACTTCACCGGCCAGGTCGCCCTCGTCACCGGCGCAGGCTCCGGCATGGGCCTGGCGACCGCCCGCGCCTTCGCCGAGGCCGGAGCCGCCGTCGCCCTCACCGACATCGACGAAGCCGCCCTGAACGCAGCCGTCAAGGAACTCACCGACTACGGCCACCGAGCACTCGCCCTCACCTGCGACGTCAGCGACGAGGACCAGGTGGCGGCTGCGGTCGACCGCACTGTCGAGACCTTCGGCCGTCTCGACATGGCCTACAACAACGCCGGCATCCAGATCCCGCCCAGCGACGCCGCCGACGAACCCGCCGAACGCTTCGACCGCGTCAACGCCATCAACCTCCGCGGTGTGTGGGCCTGTATGAAGCACGAGCTGCGGCATATGCGCGCCCAGGGCAGCGGCGCCATCGTCAACTGCTCCTCGCTCGGCGGCCTGGTCGGTCTCCCCGGCCGCGCCTCCTACCACGCCTCCAAACACGGCGTGATCGGCCTGACGACCAGTGCGGCCCTGGAGTACGCCCCGCGCGGCATCCGTATCAACGCCGTCTGCCCCGGCACCATCGATACCCCGATGGTCAGCGACATGATCGCCAAAGGGGAGCTGGATCGAGCCGAGGCCGAGGCCAACCAGCCCATCAATCGCCTCGGTACGGCCGATGAGATCGCCCAGGCGGTCCTGTGGCTGTGCAGTCCCGGCGCCGGCTTCGTGGTCGGTGTGGCGCTTCCTGTCGACGGCGGCTATGTCGCCCGATAGCAGCGTGGGAGCCGCCGTCACGCAACCGACGACGGCTCCCACGGCGGCATCAGACATCAGTAGACGGTAGAGCGGTCGAGGGGTGGAGGCTGACCAGTGCGGCAGTGCCCGGGTCGCAGGCGTTCCGTGCGGGGCGAACGAGGCGACGCCATCTTCGCGGACTGGGCCCGTGCCGTCGGGAGGTCGAAACCGATGGACAGGGCCCGCCGCCGCACCGTGTGGCGGCGGGCGTCTTCCACTACCGCCGCTGTCGCCCTGATGGCCCCGCGCCGCATGGTCACCACGTCATCCTCTCCGGACAAGCGGAGGAGGCCTGGCGGGACTGTTGTCGCCTTCAACATGCGCAGCGCCTTATCCGACCTTGGTGACCCAGAGTCTGGGGTCGGGGCACCGCCCCTCTCGGCAGAGCCCCCCCGCGCCGCCACTCGAAGGCGGCTGATGGCCGCCATGACGGGGAGTGCCTCCGGCCGCACACGACGCATTGACCTGTTGTCATGGGGCGCGAGCGTGCGTCCGCAGTGAGCGGGATCGGGCTGGTACAGGGTGTCTGTGCGTGGCGGCCTGTTCCGCCCGAGGAGGGGGGATGGACTGAAGGCCATGACGCTCGTTTGACGCTCTGGGCGTCCGTACGCAGGACGATGAGCCGAGAAACCGGCTGTGACCTGGGTCTTTCTGGGATCTGTTCGGGCCGACATCTTTCCGATGACGTCGCACGTGGAGTGCGTGGCGATTCTGGAGCCCGCAGCAAAGGG
This sequence comes from Streptomyces camelliae, assembly GCF_027625935.1. NCBI lineage: Bacteria > Bacillati > Actinomycetota > Actinomycetes > Kitasatosporales > Streptomycetaceae > Streptomyces > Streptomyces camelliae. Next base: position 2,393,953 of record NZ_CP115300.1, on the reverse strand, counting down.
CCTCTGACCTGACCGAACAGCGTGATGTCCGCGAGATCGAGCTGGTCCAGCCAGGCACCGGTCCAGGCGACGTGAGACTCGTAGGTGTACGCCGCCGGGTCGACCGGCTTGTCCGAGCGGCCGAAACCGATCAGGCCGGGAACCAGGACGCGTCGGTCGGCTGCCACCAGGCCGGGAATCATCTTGCGGTAGAGATAACCCCACGTGGGCTCACTGTGAGCGAGGACCACCACCGGGCCGTCGGGCGGCCCCTCGTCGACGTAGTGCATGTCGATCGAGGCGGCTGGCCGGAGGGGGCAAGGGCGACCTCGTCGGCCTTCCAGGCTCTGCCGCCTCGCGGTAGTGCCGGCAACACCTACCGGGGTCTCCGGACTGTCACGCCACCGCGTTCAGCAGGTCGGCCAGGACGTCGGGCTTTTCCAGGGCGATGAAGTGGCCCGCTCCCGGCACCTGCGTGAAATCGGCGGCCGGCAGCAGTTCCCTGTTGGCTTCCCGGTCCGACCGCCGGGACCAGTCCTTCTCCCCGTAGACGAGGTGGATGGGTGCCTTGACCTCGGGGTAGCGCGAGCGGGCCGCGATGAGGCTGGGCAGGTTCTGGTACACGCCCCGGGCGACGGTCGGGTAGCCGGGGCGGCCGCCCACCCGGAGGAGCTCGTCCACATAGTCCTCCCGTAGAGCGGTCTTGTCGCCCAGGCCACCCTGCAGAATCCTGCGGAGGGCGGCCCTGGGTTCTACCCCGGCAATGACCGGGCCCACCCCCGGAGTGAGAACACCACTGATCACCACACGGGCGAGGAGGCCGGACCGGGCGATTCCGCCGCGGAAGTCGTAGGCATTCACCGCGACGACGCGCCGTACCCGCTCCGGCAGGTCGGCCGCGGCGGTCAGGGCGAGCACCGCCCCCATGGACTCCCCGGCCAACGTCACGTCACGGAGGTCGAGTTCGGTGAGGAGCCGTTCGACGCCGGCGCGCATCGCCAGCTCCTCGTACGACGCGCCGGGCACGATCTCGGAGTAGCCCATCCCCGGCAGATCAAGAGCGTACACGGTGTACTGGTCCGCGATCAGTGGGATGAGGTGGCGGAAGTGCTCGGCCTGTGTGCGCACGGTGTGCAGCAGGACCAGAGGGGCACCGGTACCCGCCTTGAGGTAGCGCAGGGTTCCCTCGCGGCCGTGGCGTCCTGCGCGCGGGGCGATGGTGTAGCTGTCGGTTCCGGGAAGGTGAAGCGTGGGACGTGGCTCTTGGGCGGGCATCTCGCCGACTCCTTGGGTGTGAACTGCGGATGGGTGACTCATAGTTCGGCCAGCAGTAACGGTGTGACGCCGATGGCACTCGGCTGGTGGCCACTGCTTCGGTGACTGCCGCCACGAGAGAAACCGATCGGTTTCCATTAAGGTAAACCGATCGGTTTCCATGCGCAAGCTCCAGGCGGGACGACCACCGAGCGCGTGACACCGTCGCGGTCCGGTGTCGTCATTCATGACCACGACCGGCCGCAGCCGCTTGCGCCCCGCTTCAGTGTGGCGTTCCGTACCCGTGAATCCCCGGGACGGTGAGTTCTCCGCCTGTCTGTCCGGTCTGGTCGATGTCGGCGTCGTTCAGGCTGAGTTGGAGCGTGGGACCGAGTTGCCCGATCGTGTCGTAGAGCCACTCCGGCACGGTGTCGGGGGTGAGGTGCAGGCGGAGGAGGGGCGGTGTGGGGATGTTTTCGACGCTGGAGAGGGTGCCCGTCAGGCTTTCGACATACATCGTGATGTCGTCGCCCCGGAGGGTGGATGTGGAGCCGGGCGCTGCGTCGATGTGCTGGATCTGCGGGCCGATGGGTACCGACATCTTCAGATCACGGATCCTGACCGCCGTTGCGGAGAACTTGAGCACCCGCTTGGGTCCGGCGGCCGTATCCACCGTCACCACGCCGTGGAAGACGAGGTCGTGCAGTTCGAGCCAGCTCCCCTTCATCTTCCATGGCTCGGCGGAGAATCGTCCCGCCCGCTTGTCCTCGGGGGCCTTGAGATCGCTGATGTCGCAGGTGCGAGCTGTTCCCCGGGCGGACTCCGGCCGGGGTGAGGGCTCGGCGGTCCGATGGCCGGGGGCAGGGGATGCGTGTGCCGTGGGAAACCGTGGGTCGGACGATGCTGTGGCCTTGGGTGTCCGAGTAGCCGGGCTCGGCGAGGGATTCCCGTGGGGTGACGGACTCTGTTGCTGAGTGCTGTCGTGGAGGAGGCCGCCCAGGACGTCCGCAAGGCCGGTGGTGGCGGAGGGCGTGCTCGGTGAGGGGGTGGGGACGGTGGTCGGTGCCGGAGCAGGCCCCATAGTGGACCGGACGGTTGAGCGTGAGGGAGCGCATGAGGATTTCAGAGCTCAGTAGCCGGTCCGGGGTGCCGGTGGCGACCATCAAGTACTACCGGCGGGAAGGGCTGCTCCCCGAGGGGCGCGCGCTGAACCCGACGGCGGTCGAGTACGGCGAGGAACACGTCCGGCGGCCCCGTCTGATCCGCTCCCTCGTCCAGCTCGGCGGGCTGTCCGTCGCCCGCACCCGCGAAGTGCTCGATGCCGTCGACCGTCCGCTGGGTGCGTTCGAGACCCTGGGTGTCGTCCACCATGCACTGCCCGTCCCCTCCGTGGACGGGAACGGGAAGAGCGGCAAGGGTCACGCCGGGCCGGATACCGATCGTGACGAGGCGGCGCCGGGCGAAGGAGCCGCCGCGAGGGTCGAGGCCCTCATCGAGAGCATGGGCTGGCAGATCTCCGACGAGTCGCCGCACCGACCGGCGCTCGCCGCAAGTCTCGCGGCGCTGAGGCGCGTTGGCGCCGACTACACCGCCGACGACCTCCTCCCTTACGCACGGCTCGCCACATCGACCGCGGACCTGGATTTCGCGCAGCTCGACGGAATCGAAGACCGCATCGCCCTCGCAGAGCGGGCGGTGGTTCTCACCGTGCTGTTCGAGCCGGTGGTCCGGCTTCTGCGGCGACTGGCCCAGGAGGACGCGAACCACCGTCGCCATCACCGCCGTGCGTGCAGTCGGAGCGGGCCGCCGGCGGGGTGACCGAGGCGCGGGCAGGCCGGTGCCGGTACCCCGCTCGCCGTATCCTCGCGCCTCGCGGCAGCCCGGTGCCGACCGGGCCCTTCGCGAGTGTGATCGGCCGAGCTGCGCGTCGTATCCACGTCTGCCCCGTTGCGGCACCGGACGGGGGGCGGGTTGGTGGGTGGCCCCGCTTGGCTGGCCTTGCGTGTGAAAACTGATCGACCGTGAGTTCATGAGCGTTCACCGACTGGGCGCAGACCGTGGCCGACAGCCAGGACGCCGCCGACTACCGCTCTAGGGTCACCGATTCCGAGAGCGCCTCCATGTGGCAGAGCATGATCTCTCTGCCCGGCTACAAGTCCGGCTACTGCGTGGCCGTCTGCCCCGCCGGCGAGGACGTCCTGGGCGAGTACCTGGACATCTTCGAGTTTGAATATGGAAACCGATCGGTTTACGATGAGTGTGAAACCGACCGGTTTCCTGTGTCGGTGATGGTCTGAACGTCATCCGGGAGCCGTCGCCGGCGGCAGACGGTCAGGAGCGCACCGTCCTCGGTCGGCCGTGTGTGCCGGTGGTTTCCGAGGGGCGCCGGCCTGCGATGGCACTGTCCGGTCTCCTCTCGATATGGCTGTGCTGTCGAGACCGGAGTAAGTCATGAGTGGGATTCATCCCTTCCGCGTACTGCGTGCCAAACCTCTGTGGATCACCAATGGCGTCATCACGGGCCTTCTCGCGCTGCTGTTCACTGTGTTCTACGTCGGCGCCAACATCGATCCGGTCGACCACATGAAGAAGCTGCCCGTCGGGCTGGTCAACGCCGACAACGGAGCCGGCGCCGGTGGCAAGCAGGTCAATCTGGGGGTGCAGATCACCGAGTCGATCAAGAAGTCCACCGCGAGCGGGGACGAGATCGACTGGAAGGTGATGGGCGAGAAGAAGGTGAAGGAGGAACTCGGAGAGGGCAAGCTGTACGGCGCCCTCGTCGTCCCCGCTGGCTTCACGGCCTCCACCTTTGCGCTGACCGGCACCGCGACCACCGGGACCCCGGCCCGCCCGACCCTGACGGTGCTGACCAATCAGTCCGCCGGCAGCCTGGGCTCCAGCCTGGCCCGGTCGGCGACGACGCGGGCGGCCGAGAGTGCCTCGCTCCAGGTGGGCAAGGAACTCGCCGCACGAACCGGGCAGGCGAAGCTGCCCGCCGCGGCGCGCGTCCTGCTGGCCGACCCGGCCGCCGTCACGGTCGAGGACGGCCATCCCCTCGCCCCGCGCAGCGGCCTGGGGCTGACGGCGTTCTACTACGCGCTCGTCCTGGTGGTCTGCGGCATGCTCTCCGCCAACGTCATCAGCGGGCAGGTGGACCATGCCCTCGGTTACACCCACAACGACATGGGCCCGCTGCGCCGGCACCGCCCGCTGATCCGGGCGACCCGGGTGCAGACCCTCGCCATCGGCAGCACCCTCATGGTCGGCCTGTCCCTGCTGATGGGCACCCTGGTCGCCGTGGGCGCGGTCGGCATCATGGGGATGGCCGCCTCACACCTGCCGCTGCTGTGGCTGTACTCGGTGTGCGCCATCGCGGTCTCCGGGATCGGCGCGCTCGCCCTCCTTGCGGCCTTCGGCACCCCCGGCATGCTGGTGGTCACGCTCGTCTTCATCGGTATGGCGGTGCCGACGGCCGGCGCCACCACCCCCATCGAAGCGCTGCCCGGCTTCTACCGCTTCCTGGCGGAGTTCGAGCCCCTGCGGCAGATCACCGGCGGCGTCCGCTCGATCCTGTACTACGACGCCCAGGCCGACGCCGGTCTGGGCCGGGGTTGGGTGATGATGGCCGCCGGCCTCGCGGCGGCCGCACTGTTCGGCTTCGGTGTGACGGGCTGGTACGACCGCAGGGGGCTGCACCGCATCCCCGCCGAGGCGAGGCCCGAGAAGACCGCCGCCCTGGCGTAGCGACGCCACGGCCCACCCCGGACGGGGCCACGGTGCGGAGTGGCCCCGGTGTGCGTCACCCTGCGGGACGGCAGGCGCGCACACCATCAGGGCTCGGCGACGGTACCTTTCCCCCGGGGGCCGTCGCCGAGCCTCTGTGCGGCCTTCAGGTGTCCGCTCCGTCGCGTGGGCAGCACCAGTCGTCCCGGTCAACCGCGTAAACCGATCGGTTTATATTTCGCCCGAATCGAGTTAACCTCACACTATGAGCACCGAAGTGAAGGCAAGTCCCCGAGAGCGGCTCCTGGAGGCGGCGGCCACACTCACCTACCGAGACGGCGTCGGCATCGGCATCGAGGCGCTGTGCAAGGCGGCGGGGGTGTCGAAGCGCTCCATGTACCAGCTGTTCGAGAGCAAGGACGAACTGCTGGCGGCGAGCCTGGAGCAACGCGCTTCCGCCTTCGTGGCGACACTGCTGCCCGCGGCGGACGACGGCCGCTCACCCCGCGAGCGGATCCTGCACGTCTTCGAACAGGTGGAACTACAGGCGGGTGCGCCCGAGTTCCGAGGTTGCCAGTACCTGGCCGTCCAGATCGAACTCAAGGACCAGAGCCACCCCGCGAGCCGGGTGGCCCACCGGGTCAAGGGAAACCTGACGGCCTTCTTCCGGGCCGAGGCCGAACAGGGCGGAGCGAGCGATCCGGACCTGCTGGCCCGACAGCTCAGCCTGGTCTTCGACGGCGCCAGCGCCCGCGCGGGGATCGGAGCCGACAACCTCACCGGGCTCATCGCCCCCACGGTGGCCACCCTGCTCGATGCGGCAGGCGTGCGCTGACGCACCACCTTTTCGAGCAGGCCCGGCGACCGATGCGCTCTCAGGGCTGACGCCTGTCTCCGGCAGTCGGAGCAGCTCCGACGGATCACGGCTTTGCTTTCCGGCAGTCGGGGGGAAGCCCGATGGCCGTAAGGGTGTTGATCAGCATGCCGTGCGCGAGGAAGGCCGTGGCCTCGTCGGTGTCTGCGCCCAGCGGCAGGCGCACGGTTTCCCAGAGCTTCATCCAGCCGACCCGGACGAGGTCGCCGATCTGGTCATCGCCCTGCGCCTCGGCGGCTGCCACGAGGGCGTATCCCTGCATCTGTATCAGCAGCGTTTCCGGGTGCGCGGAGATCAGTCGCGCGTAGGCGTTCGCCATGGCGCGGAGGGCCTGCTCGCCGCCCTCCACCCCTTCGGCTGCGCGCTCGAAAGCCAGCCGGGTGTCTTCCATGCTCCGCGTCAAGGCGGCGACGAATATCGCCCGCTTGCCCGGAAAGAGCCGGAAGAGGTACGGCTGCGTGACACCGGCGCGCTTGGCGATCACCTCGGTGGAGGTGCCGTAGTAACCCCTGAGGGCGAACTCGGCGATGGCTGCACGGATGACGCTCTGACGTCTCTCCTGCGCGCTGATCCTGCCCATGCCGCCATTCCTGCCTGGTGCCGGTCGGGTGGCTTCCTGGACTTGCAGTTGGAAACCGATCGGTTTACGGTAGCAGAAACCGATCGGTTTCTAGTGAGTCCGGGAGTCCATGATGAGCACGCATCGGCCGGTGGCACTCGTGACGGGTGCTTCATCCGGCATCGGGAAGGCAGCCGCGCTCGCGCTGGTCGAAGCGGGGTTCGACGTGGTCGGCACAAGTCGTGACACCTCCCGCGTCACCGCCCTCGACGTCGTGAACTTCCTTGACCTCGACGTGACCAGCGACGCGTCGGCCACCGCCGTGGTCCAGCGGGTGGTCGACCGGTTCGGGCGGATCGATGTCCTGGTCAACAACGCCGGCGTGGGCTTGATGGGGGCGGCCGAGGAGAACTCCGTCGCGCAGGCCCAGGTCGTCTTCGACGTCAACGTCTTCGGCGTGATGCGCATGGTGCAGGCGGTCCTGCCGCACATGCGCGACCGTGGACGCGGACGCATCATCAACCTCTCCTCCGTAGTCGGCTTCCTTCCTTCGCCGTACATGGCCGTCTACGCCGCGTCCAAGCACGCGATCGAGGGGTACTCCGAGTCCCTGGACCATGAGATCCGCGGGCACGGCGTACGGGCGCTTCTCGTCGAACCCGCCTACACCAGCACCGGATTCGAGGCCAACAGCCCGCGGCCCGACACGCCCCTGCAGGTGTACGCGGACCAGCGGCGCGCCTTCGACCGCATGATGGAAACAGCGATCAAGGACGGCGACGACCCCGCCGTCGTCGCCAAGGTGATCGTCGCGGCAGCGACCGACTCGAAGCCGAAGCTGCGCTACACCGCCGGTCCCCTGGCCGGACGCGCCAGCACACTGCGCCGCATCGCCCCTGCCGGGGTCTTCGACAAGCAGATCCGCAAGCTCAACCGGCTGGCCGGCTGACGCCTGCCCGCACCCAGTACACCCGCGAGAAAGAGACGTACAGGGAGCGGCACATGGCGCAGATCGAGATCGACTTCGATGTTCCGGCGCAGATGCGTGACGGCGTGGTGCCGCGTGCGGACGTCTACCGGCCCAGCGGCAGCGGACCGTGGCCGGTGCTGCTCAGTCGGCTGCCGTAGGGCAAGCACACGCCCATGATGGCCATGATGCTCGATCCCCTGGCGGCGGCCAGGCGCGGCTTCATGGTCGTCATCCAGGACACCCGCGGCCGGTTCGCCTCCGAGGGGGAGTGGGAGCCGTTCACCTACGAGGGGAGCGACGGCTACGACACCGTACGGTGGGCCGCTGCCCTCCCCGGCTCCAACGGCTCGGTCGGCATGATCGGTGGCAGCTAGTGGCTCGTCACGCAGCCTTGGCCTGGTAATCGATCCGTTGCTCGTCGGCCAGCAGACTGTCTCCAAGACCTGATCTTGGAGGTGGTCGTGGGACGTCGACCGAGTGTGTTCGTCCGGCCGGTCACGATGGACGAGGGCCGGAAGCTGCAGCGGATCAGCCGGACCGCGAAGGACCCGGTGAAACTCCGCCGGGCGATCGTGGTGCTGATGTCCGCCCAGGGCCAGACGGTCAAGGACATCTCCACGCTGATGCAGGTCGGCGAGGACTACGTCCGCGATGTCATCCACGCCTTCAACGAGCGGGGGTTCGACGCGCTGGACCCAAAATGGAGCGGGGGACGCCCCAAGACGATCAGTGACCAGGTGCGTGAGCACATCTGCCTGATCGCCCGGACATCCCCCGCCGACTGGAAGATCACCGCGTTCTCCACCTGGAGCCTGAGCAAGCTCGCCGAGCACCTCGTCAAGTATCAGGTGACCGCAGCCATCAGTCGGGAGACCCTGCGCCGGATCCTGCGCGCCGGCAAGGTCTCCTGGAAGACCACCACTACGTGGAAGGCGTCCACCGACCCGGAGTTCATCGCCAAGATGCACCGCATCCTGGCGCTCTACGACACCCCGCCGACGGACGGGCGGGTGATATGCGTCGACGAGTTCGGGCCGCTGAACCTGATGCCCCGCAAGGGCAAGGCCTGGGGGCTGGTGAGGCGTCCGCGCAGGCTGCGGGCCACCTACAACCGCTATGGCGGCGTGCGGCACATGCTCGCCGCCCTCGATCTGGCCACCGGCAAGCTGTACTACCGCATCCGCCCGCGCAAGCGCTGGCGCGAGTTCCTCGGCCTGCTCAAGACCCTGCGTGCGCGCTGGCCTGGGGAGAAGCTGTATGTGGTGCTGGACAACTTCTCCCCGCACAAGCATGCCCAAGTGCGGGCCTGGACCACGGACAACGACGTCGAATTGGTCTTCCTGCCGACCTACGGCTCCTGGCTGAACTGGATCGAGGCCGAGTTCGCGGCCCTGCGCTACTTCGCCCTGAACGGCACTGACCATCGCAGCCACGGCGAACAGAACGCGGCCATTGCAGCCTACGTCCGCTGGCGCAGTGCCCGCGCCGAGCCGAAGACGGCGTTCGCGCCCGACTCACCGATCAGGTCCTGGACCGATTACCCGACCAAGACTGCGTGACGAGCCACTAGTTCGGCAACACCCAGTGGATGGCGGCGCTCTCGAAGCCGCCGGAGCTCAAGGCGATCGCGCCGGTGATCACGTGGTCCGATCCGGACGACGGACTGTGGATGCGCGGCGGCGCGATCGAACTCGGCATCACCGCTCCCTGGTCCCTCATGCACGGCGCCGACACCCTGATGCGTCGCACCGGGCTCGACGGGCTCGTGAGCAGCATATCCGGGCTCGTGCAGGACCTCGACGGCCTCGCGACCGCCGGTTACGGGGAGCTGCCCGCCGGGCGGTTTCCCGCGTTCGCCCGCCACGACCTCCCCGAGCTGGGCTACGAGCGCTCCCGGCGGGAGCCCGACTGGGCGCGGTCCTGCCGCGTCGCGGGCCGGTACGACGAGGTCGACCTGCCCACCTTCCAGGTCGGCGGCTGGTACGACATCTTCAGTCAGGCCACGCTCGACTGGGCGCGGTCCTGCCGCGTCGCGGGCCGGTACGACGAGGTCGACCTGCCCACCTTCCAGGTCGGCGGCTGGTACGACATCTTCAGTCAGGCCACGCTCGATAACTTCACCGCCATGCGCAGGGCCGGCCGGTCCGGCACGCTGATCATGGGACCCTGGGCCCACACCAACTGGCGGCAGTTGGTCGGTGACGTCAGCTTCGGGTTCGGCGCGAACTCCGATTTCATGGGCATGCGGGGGCGCATGCATGACATGCAGTTCGACTGGTTCCAGCGCACGATCGGCGACGGTCAGGCTCTGGAGCCGGACACGGGCCAGGTGCCGCTGTTCGTCATGGGCATCAACCAGTGGCGCGAGGAGACCGAATGGCCCCTGTCACGGGCGGTGGACACCGACTTCCACCTGCGCGCGGACGGACGCCTGACCCCTGAGTCACCGTCCACCGCCGAGCAGCCCGAGGAGTTCACCTACGACCCCATGGATCCGGTGCCCACCACCGGCGGCGCGCTCCTGATGTCCGACGAGTTCCGCCCCGGGCCGCTCGACCAGACGGCCGTGGAAGCGCGCGAGGACGTCCTGGTCTTCACCACCGAACCGCTCGCCGAGGACGTCGAGGTGACCGGTCGCGTCCGGGTGGTGCTCTTCGCCGCCACGGACGGGCCCTCGACCGACTGGGTCCCGCGCCTGTGCGACGTCGATGAACACGGCGTCTCCCGGAATGTGGCCGACGGCGTCCTGCGGGGTACGGGCGGCGACACCGGGCGAGGTGGCCGAGCACGTCGTGGATCTGTGGTCGACCAGCATCGTCTTCCGGGCGGGTCACCGCATACGGGTCCAGGTCACCTCCAGCAACTTCCCGCGCTGGGACCGCAATCTCAACACGGGTGAACCCGAGGAGAGCGCGACCACGGCCCGAGTGGCCTGGCAGCACATCTTCCACGACTCCACCCGGCCGTCCCGCATCGTCCTGCCGGTGGTTCCGGCCCGGTGACAAGCGCTGCAGGTCCCATGGGCGAGGTGGCCGACGTCGTCTCGCCCGGACCTGCCTTCGCCAGGCCGCGGCCTCATTCGTGGACGGGGCCGCACGGGGACCTCGACGTGGCCGAGTGCTGCGTCCGTCGAGCCGCCCCATGTGGGCTGATCGTCTCCCGGCAGCTCCCCGGGCGCGGGCCGGGACACACGGAGGGTGCGGCCTGGCCGCACATGTCCTGCCCGTTGGGCCCTGCGGACGGGACGACGGCCTGGGACACACGGCTACTTCACTGATCAGTCACCTGAGGCGGTCAACCAACCGGCGAACCGATCGCAGCAGTGACCTCACACCCCGAGTCCCCGTCGCTGCCGAGGCCGTCAGCGGCCGCCCGAGTAGCTGCCGCCCCTGACTTCCCCGTGCCGTCGGAAGCCGGTCGCCCCTGATCGCCGCCCGGGTGAGCCCGTAAAGCCGTTGCGGGGCATCCATGCGACGCCGAGTCGTAGGGCAGCTACCCCTCATTCGCCGCCGGACTCCGGACCAGGTCATCGCTCCCCGTGGCTGCTGACGAGACACAACCATGACCCGACTTGCGCAAGGAAACCGATCGGTTTACGGTGAGCTGAAACCGATCGGTTTCCAACTCTTGGAGGTAGTCGTGACAGCAATCGAAGGCGCCACTGTCCTTGTCACCGGAGGCGGCCGGGGTATCGGCAAGATGCTGGTCGAGGAGCTCTATGGGCGCGGGGCCGGCAAGGTCTACGCCACGGCCCGTGACCCGCGCACGGTGACGCACCCCGGTGCCGTTCCGCTGGCTCTTGAGGTGACCGACCCCGCATCCGTGACGGCCGCCGCCGAGCAGGCCCAGGACGTCACCATCCTGATCAACAACGCCGGCGCCTCGGTCCGCGCCTCGTACCTCGACTCCCCGATGGAGGAGGTGCGCCGCGACCTGGAGACCAACTTCTACGGGCCGCTGCTGGTCACCCGGGCCTTCGTGCCGATCATCGAGCGCAACGGCGGGGGCCACATCCTCAACGTCCACTCCGCCCTGTCCTGGCTGGCCGACGGCACGCCCTACGGTGCCTCCAAGGCCGCCCTGTGGTCGCAGACGAACTCCCTGCGTCTGGAGTTGCAGCCGCGCGGCATCGCGGTGACCGGGCTCCACGTGGCCTACGTGGACACCGACATGACGTCGGGTCTCGACGCACCCAAGGCCGACCCCCGCGACGTCGCAGTGGCCGCCCTCGACGGCATGGAGGCGGGGGCGCACGAGGTGCTGGCCGACGACACCACCCGCTGGGTCAAGTCGCAGCTGTCCGCCGATCTGGCAGCCCTGTACCCGCAGTTGAACAACTAGTACGCACTTACCGATTTCAAGGTGATTCTCATGGAAAGTCCGCTCACCCACCGCTTTGTCAATGTGAACGGGGTCAGACTGCACATCGCCGAGCAGGGGCAGGGGCCGCTGGTCCTGCTGCTGCACGGCTGGCCGGAGAGCTGGTACTCCTGGCGTCACCAGTTCGGGGCGCTGGCAGCGGCCGGGTACCGGGTCGTCGCCCCGGACCAGCGCGGTTATGCCCGCAGCGAGCAGCCGTCGGACGTCACTTCGTACACCCTGCTTCACCTCGTCGGCGACGTCATCGCCCTGATCGAGGAACTCGGCGAGGAACAGGCGGTCGTCGTGGGTCACGACTGGGGCGCACCCGTCGCCTGGACCGCGGCGATGCTGCGCCCCGACAAGGTCCGTGCGGTGGCCGGGCTCAGCATTCCGCCGATCCTGCCCGGCGGGATGGTCCCGCCGTCGATCACCCGCACCCAGTACGGCGAGGGCTTCTACCAGGTCTACTTCCAGCAGCCGGGAGTCGCCGACGCCGAGTTCGCCAAGGACGTCCCGGAATCCTTCCGCCGCCTCCTGGTCGGTGCCTCGGGCGACAACCCGCTCGGCATGGAGCCCCGCCCGTTGGTCATACCCGACGGTCTGGGCCTGCTGGACACCATGCCGGTCTCGCCCGGCCTCCCGGCCTGGCTGACCGAGGAGGACATCCAGGCGTACGCCGAGGACTTCGCCCTCCACGGCGAGCAGGCGTTCACCGGAGCCTTCAACTGGTACCGGAACATCGAGCGCAACAACGAACTGCTCACTGCTTTCAGGGGGCGCGGGATCGACGTCCCCGCACTGTACGTGGTGGGAGACCGCGACATGGTCACCTCACTGCGCGGCCCGGACGGGGGCAGCTCGCTGAGCGAGATCCTCCGAGGCGAGGGCGGGCCGGGCAACCCACTGAACGCTGTCCCGCAACTGCACGACGTGGTGGTGCTACCGGGCTGTGGGCACTGGACGCAGCAGGAGCGTCCCGCGGAGACCAACGCCGCACTCCTGGACTTCCTCGCCCACATCGACGGCCCCGCGCCCCGATGACACTGCACAGAATCCGCCTGCCCGGCACGGTTCGGCGGGAGGAGGGCCCAAGGCCCGCGTGGCGGCCATCGAGCCAGGCGGCTTCGCCGTCATCGACCGCTTCCGGCGGGCATGGTCACCTCCGCGAGTCCGACCGAGACCCTGGCCAGCCACCGCGCCGAGCGGCGGCATAGACGCCCAAGCGACCGAAGCGGCCCAAGACGGTCGCCGGCCACTTCCTGTGGCTTTCCGTACAGCCGACTCACCCCAACCAGTCGAAGGAACCATTGATGTCAGAGCGCAGTCCCATCCTGATCACCGGAGCCGCCGGCCATATCGGTGGTGTGAGCCGAACGATCGTCGACAAGCTGCTGGAACAAGGGCACCCGGTGCGCGCGTTCGTGCGGCAGGACGACGACCGCGCGCAGGCACTCCGCCAGGCCGGCGCCGAGGTCTTCGTCGGAGACCTGCTCACCATCGCCGACGTGACAGCCGCGCTCAAGGGCTGCCGGCGCGTCTACTTCAGCATGAGCCTGTCGCCGTACTACACCGACGCCGTCAGCCTGATGGCCGCGGCGGCGCGGGCCCAGGGCGACATCGAGGTCTTCGTCAACATGTCCGAGTACGAGCAGTCGTTCATGACGTTCGAGAAGATGACCGCACCGGAGCAAGAACGGCGTGCATGGCTCGGCGGACTCGTCGCGGACTGGTCGCCGCAGCAGCGCGCCCACTGGGTCGCCGAGCGGGTGCTGGAGTGGTCCGGCCTCCCGACCGTCAACGTGCGGGCGGCCATGTTCGTCGAGAACCCCCTGATGACCTGGCTGGCCCTGGGCCCGCTGGGCAACGGTGAACTGCGCCTGCCCTTCGGCCACCACCGGCTCGCACCCATCGCGGGTTACGACGTCGCGGAGGCGTGCGCGAAGATCCTGGCCGACCCGGCGCCGCACATCTCCAAGTCCTACGAGCTCAACGGTCCGGAACTGAAGGACATGCACGGGTTCGCGGAGGACTTCGGGGCTGTGCTGGGACGTCAGGTCACCTACGTTCCCGAAGAGGTCGAGACCTGGAACGAGACCTATGTGGACCCTGCCCTGGCCGAGTTTCCGCACACCGCGGAGCACATGAAGACGCTCACCCGGCTGATCGGCGGCGGCGGGTACCGCGGCGTCACCGACCAGTTGCGAACCCTGCTCGGGCGCTCTCCGAAGACCGTGCGGGGGGCGCTGGAGAACCATCCGCGCATCCAGAAGCTGGCGACTGGCTGAGTCGCCGAGCGGTCGAACTGCGGTCATGAGCGAGGAGACGAGCGGTGATGTTGCCGGGATCTGTGGAGGAACAACCTTCACACTGGCGGTTGGAACGCGTCGACTTGGGAGAAGTACCCTACGCCGCGGCGCAGGCGGACATGGCCCGCTGGGTCGAGGAGCGCAAACAGGGACTCGCCGCGAACCGGCTCTTCCTGCTCACGCACCCTGCGGTGATCACCTACACCGCCCGGACGCCGAACGACCAACTGCCCGACGCCGCCTCGCCCATCGCCCTGGTGCAGACCAACCGCGGCGGACATGCCACCTACCACGGTCCCGGCCAGCTCATCGGCTACCTCGTGCTCAACGTGCGCGAGCTCGGTCCCCGTGGACTGATCCGCCGTGTCGAGCAGGCACTGATCGACGCACTGGACAGCCTCGGCTTCCCAGCGGTCCGCCGCGAGACGCCGCCGGGGTCGGAGAGCCTGGCGGGCGTGTGGACCCCCGATCACCGCAAACTCGCCTCGATCGGCATGCGCATCAGCGGGAGCGTCTCCAGCCACGGCTTCGCCCTCAACATCGACCCCGACCTGAGCGTCTACACGACCTTCACCGCCTGTGCCCTGCCCGGCGTCCGGATGACCTCCCTGGCCGAACTCGCCGCCGAACGGGGCCTGCCGATCCCCACCCATACCGAGGTGCGCGACACCGTCGCACGAGCAGTCACCGCACACCTGACACCAGGTTAGAAAACAGGAAAGGATGCCCGATGGCCGGCAAGAACAAGCTCGACGACCATCCCACCGTCGTCAAAGTCCGCCAGCGGCACGACCGCGGCCTCACCCGGCCCGCCGAGCCACTGGATGTGTCCTGGCTGCGGCAGCTGTGTCTCGACGCGGGTGCGGACGACGTCGGTTTCGTCGAGATCGACCGACCGGAGATCGGCGACCAGCGAGCGGACCTGGAAGCCGCGCTGCCGGGTGTCCGAGTGCTGATCAGCTTCGTGACCCGGATGAACCGGGAGAACATCCGCACTCCCTCACGCTCGGTCGCCAACCTGGAATTCCATCACACCGGCGACCACTCCAACGAGGTCGGCCGGCAAGTGGTGGGCAAGCTGGAGGCGATGGGCGTGCGCGCCCTCAACCCTGCGATGGGTTTTCCGATGGAGATGGACAAATTCCCCAGGAAAGCGTGGGTCGTCTCGCACAAGCCGGTTGCCGTGGCGGCCGGGCTCGGCAAGATGGGAATCCACCGCAACGTCATCCATCCCAAATTCGGCAACTTCATCCTGCTGGGCACCGTCCTCATCGACGCCGAGGTCAGCGAATACACCAGGCCCATCGAGTACAACCCCTGCCTGGAATGCAAGCTGTGCGTGACGGCCTGCCCGACCGGGGCGATCGCCTCCGACGGTCACTTCAACTTCTCGGCCTGCTACACGCACAACTACCGTGAGTTCATGGGTGGCTTCGGCGACTGGGCCGAACAGGTCGCCGAAAGCCGTAACGCCCATGACTACCGTTCGCGAGTGAGCGACAGTGAGAGCGCGTCCATGTGGCAAAGCCTCTCCTTCGGCGCCAACTACAAAGCCGCCTACTGCATGTCGGTCTGCCCGGCCGGCGAGGACGTCATCGGCCCCTGGCTGGACGATCGCAAGGCACATCTGACCCAGGTCGTGCGCCCGCTGCTGGACAAGGAGGAGACCGTCTACGTCGTCCCGGGTTCCGACGCCGAGCAGCACGTGGCGGACCGGTTCCCCAACAAGCGCACGAAGCATGTCGCGATGAGCTTGCGCGCGAACAGCATCGACGGTCTGGTGGAGGGCCTGCCGCTGATCTTTCAGCGCGAACAGGCCAGGGGCATGTCCGCCACCTATCACTTCACCTTCACCGGCGACGAGTCCCGGCAGATCACCGTGACCGTCCGCGACCGTGAACTCGACGTCGCCGACGGACATCACGGTGAGCCGGATCTCAGGATCACCGCCGACACGCGCACCTGGCTGCGTTTCCTCGCCAAGCCGTCGCTGTTGGCGTGGGCACTGGTGCGCAGGCAGATCAAGCTCCAGGGCCCGCCCCGACTGCTGCGCGACTTCGGCCGCTGCTTCCCGTCCTGATCGGTCAGAAAAGGACGCATCACCGAATCATCACTGTAAGAAATGGAAGGCCGATCATGAGCACACTCAGCACCGAAGTCGAACTCGACCTCGTGTTGGAACGTAAGGAAACGATGGCCGAAGGTGTCGTGCTGCTGACATTGCGCGACCCGGAAGACCGTACACTGCCGGAATGGCAGCCGGGAGCCCACATCGATCTGGTACTGCGAGCCGACTTGGTCCGGCAGTATTCACTGTGCGGGGACCCCGGGGATCGGCACCGCCTTCAGGTCGCGGTGCTGCGTGAACCGGAAAGCCGGGGCGGGTCGAGCTACGTGCACGACGTGCTCAAGGAAGGTGAGTCGGTACGCATCCGCGGGCCACGCAACCACTTTCCGCTCGTGAAGGCCAAAAACTACCTGTTCATCGCAGGCGGAATCGGGATCACCCCCATCCTGCCCATGGTGGCAGCCGTCAACGCGACCCGCGCCGACTGGCGCCTCGTCTACGGGGGCCGCACCCGAGCTTCGATGGCATTCGGTGAGACTCTGCAGCGGGCCTACGGAGAGCGGGTGAGCCTGCGGCCGCAGGATGAATACGGGCTGCTGGACCTGCCTTCGCTCCTCGGCAAGCCGCAACGGAAGACAGCCGTCTACGCCTGCGGTCCGGAACCGCTGCTCGCGGCGGTCGAGGCCGGCTGCGAGAAGTGGCCGAGCGGGTCTCTGCACCTGGAGCGCTTCGCCCCGAAGCAGGACGTCACAGCCGGGCCGCAGAGCAGCTTCGAGGTCGAGCTGGCCCGGTCCGGCAGGACGCTGGTGGTCTCTGAGGACATGTCCGTTCTTGAGGCCGTCGAAGCTGCCGGTGTGCCGGTGATGACCTCCTGCGAGGAGGGAATCTGCGGAACCTGCGAGACGAAGGTGTTGTCCGGGGAGATCGACCACCGCGACTCGGTCCTGGACGACCAGGAGCGCGCCGCAGGCGACACCATGATGATCTGCGTCTCCCGAGCCAAGGGCGACCGCCTGGTCCTCGACCTCTGAAACTCCTTGTCCCCCGATCGTGACGCTCGTTTGACGCTCCGAGGGCCTGAGTGCCCGCCAGAAGAGCCGGAAAATGCGGTCTGAGCTGGGATTTCTTCCCCCCTCGTGTCTCATGTGACATGTTTTCGATGACGCATCATGTGGAGTGCGTGGCGATTCTGGAGCCTACTGCAAAGGGCATCTGACCTGCTGTTTTGTATTCCAGATGGTCAGTTCGACTTGTTTTCGTTCGTAGATGGCGTCGACTGAGGTGCTGTTGTGCAGAACTGTCCGAACTGCAGCTTCAAGGGCCGGCGCGGGTCTCGCGGGCGGAGTGGTGATGCGGAATCCACAATCTTGACGCTCGGATGACGCTCGAATATTGGAAGTCCCAACCTCGCGGACCTCTCCGGCCCCGCGCCGTGAGGCCGGGGCCGTCGGCACGGCGCGAGGACTTCGGTTCGGGGGCGACTGCGCCTCGCCGGCGGCGGTGCGTGCCACTACCTCGTCGCACGCACCTTGGAACGAGAGCGCTGCCCCGATGCTCGTGACGAGAACGAGCCCCCCGCGCTCGTACGGCTCGCCGTACATGACTGCCTGACGCAGGCGCGTGTCGGTGGCGGAGACGGCCTCGCCGAGGTCAGCTTTGCCGGCGTCGTGCCTGCTGCTTGCCCTGACGGGCGGTTCGACCAGCGGGGCGGGCTCGCAGAAGCAGGAGAACAGCGGCGACCCCCCCTGCTGTCGTCGGCCGCTAGATCCAGCTACGGCCTCGGTGGTCGAAACGGAGCAGCACCCGAAGCGGGGGCACCCCACGGCGCAGCCGCACCGTGTCTGCGGCGCCGAGCGGAGCCAGTCGAGGCAGAGATTGGTGACGATCTTGGTCAGCCACGCTTCCGGGACCTCAACCCCTTCGCGGTCTGCGGCCTGCCAGCACAGGAGGGTGTCCTGCACGGCGTCCTCGGGGTCGGCGGCCGAGCCGAGCAGACGATACGCGAGTGAGGTCAGCCGCCCCCGGCCGGCCTTGAAGCGATCAGTGTCCGGGCTGTCCCTGCGAAGCAGCTGACGCAGCGCCCCTTACACCGGCCCGGTCAGGCGCGGTGGCCAGGCGGTGCTTGTGCTTCGGCATGCCGAAGGTCGGGCGATGCCCCACCGTGTCCTTGCGGAACCGCTTGCGTCGCTGGACGGCGAGCGCAGGTCCGAGGTGGTCGATGATGCGGTCGGCTGCGGACTTGGACACCCTGAACAGCGGCGCCAGCCGGCGCAGGGTCAGGTCAGTCCGCCAGTACGCGGCGACCAGCAGCACGCGGCCCTCGAGCGGCAGGCTCCACGGCCGGCCCTTGCGCACCGGATCCGCACCCTCGCGCCGCAACGCGGTGATCAGCTTGCCGAACTGACGCAGGCTCAGCCCGGTGAACGGGACAGGTTCTCGGAGTCAGCGGCGATGCCACGGCAGGGCCGCCGGGTAGGCGTCCTCCTCGCCGGCCTGCTTGAGGGAGGCGACCACGGTGGCGGTGATGGTGGCGAGTTGCTCCACCTGTTCGGGGCTGAGGGCGTCGAACACCACGCGGCGTACGGCAGCAACATGGCCGGGGGCGGCCTTGGTCATCAACTCCATGCCGGCATCGGTGAGTTCGGCCAGCTGTCCGCGTCCGTCGGCCGGATCCTCCCGGCGCCGCACGTAGCCCGACTCCTCCAGGCGGATCACCGCGCGCGTGAGGCGGCTGCGGGTGAACTTCAACTGCTCGGCGAGCAAGGACATCCCCAGGGCGCGGTCGGGTGCCACGGACAGGCGGGCCAGGAGGCTGTAGTCCGCGTGCGTCATGGCCGCGTCGCGCCGCAACTGCTGATCGAGGTAGTCGTTCAGCAGCGTCGAGCAGTCGAGGTAGTTGATCCAGGCTCGCAGCTCTTCGGGAGTGAGCCACCGGGGGGATGTCATGGTGGCCACTCTAACCGAGGTGTTTGCCTGATCAAACACTTCGGGGTAGCGTCCCATATGTTTGAGGAATCAAACGTCTGTCTTTCCGGCGCTGCACCTGTCGTTCTTGAGCTCTCCGCAGGAGGTCCCCATGCCCGGTTCCGTCCCCGAAGTCGTATCGTCCGCCCCGTCCGCCCCGCCCGCGCCGCGCTCCCGCCGCCTGACCGTGGTCGTGGGGCTTCTCGCGGCGGCTGTCGCGGCCGTCCTCGGAGACGTGGTGGTCGCGTTGCTCGCCCGCGCGGCGGGGGCGTCGGGCGATTTCGCTCCGCTGCACCCCGCCGCGTACGGGCCGCTGACGGCGTTCGGCGTCGTCCTCGGCGCCATGGGCTGGGCGGTCGTCCGTCGTGTCGCCAAGAACCCGGCGGGGCTGCTGCGGTGGCTGGTGCCCGTGTTCGTGGTCGTGTCGTTCGGGCCCGACCTGTCCCTCCTCGGTGGCGGTACGCCCGGCAGTGGGCCGCTGGCCGTCGCCGCGCTGATGGTGATGCATGTGGTGGTCGCGGTCGTCGCCGTCGCCGCCTATCGGCGCGTCCTGCCGCTGCCTGTCCGCTGACGCTGCCCGGCATGCGCGACGTGCCGGCTGCTGGCTGCCGACAGCCGACGGCCGCGGGTCCCGGAGGCCGGGACGACCGAGCTCCGGGACACCGCTGTTCGCGCCCAGGAACGGTCATGCACGTCTTCCGTCTGCGTGACGGTTGCCCGTCCCATCCACAGCGTGGATAACCCGGATACGGGATTCGGATCGCGCAGGGGATGGCACCGGCGCTTTGGTGCCCCCATAGTCGTCGCTACCGCACGCCGCTGTCCGGATGCCGCCGGCGTGCGAGCTTCCCCGGCATGCCGTGCGCCGTCGGCGCCGTGAGGCATGCCCACTCCCTTACGCCGCCCCCTGGAGTCGCCATGCCCGGTTCCGTGCCCCCGCCGCCTCACGCGGCGGTCGATGCCACCACTCCGTCAGCCGTCGCCGTCTCGGGCCCGGCCCATCTGCTGCGGGTGACCCTTCTGATGGCGGGCAGCTGTCTGCCGATCCTGGGGGCGGTGCTGATCGCCCCGGTACTGCCGAAGATGCAGGACCACTTCGCGTCGGTCCCGGGGGCCAAGGCGCTGGTGCCCCTCGCACTGACCGTCCCGGCGCTGGCGCTGGCGCTGCTGGCCCCGTTCGCCGGGGTGATCGTGGACCGGCTCGGCCGCAAGCGCCTGCTGGTCGTGGCGACCGTCCTGTACGCGCTGTTCGGCACGGCACCGCTGTGGCTGGACTCGCTGGGCGCCATCATCGCCAGCCGCGCCCTGGTCGGAGTCGCCGAGGCCGCGATCATGACCTGCTGCACGACTCTGATCGGCGACTACTACAGCGGTCACCGACGGGTGAAGTACCTCGCCCTGCAGACCATGTGCGCCTCCGCGTCGGCCACCGTCTTCTTCGTGCTCGGCGGCGCCGCCGGATCGGCGGGCTGGCGCGTGCCCTTCTGGGTCTACGCCGTGAGCCTGGCGCTCGCCCCGCTGATGGCAACCGCCCTGCCCAACCCGGCGGCCCGTGCGGACGGCGAGGAGACTCCGGCCGAGACGGAGGCCCGCCGCTCGTTCCCCTGGCGGCAGTTGGGCGGCATCTGTGCCCTCACCTTCTTCGGGGCGATGGTCTTCTACACCGTCCCGGTGGAGATGTCGTACCTGCTCGACGACCTCGGGGTGGAGAACACCGGCGTGATCGGACTGGCCACCGCGATCGCCAGTGCCGCGACCGTGGGCGGAGCGGTCGCCTTCGCCCGGCTCAAGCGTTCTCCCGACCCGATGCTGCCCGCCGTCTTCGCGGTCTGCGCGGTCGGCTTCGGGGTGATGTTCCTCGCGGGCAATGCCCCGCTGCTGGTCATCGGGGCGGTCGTCAACTGTGTGGGCACCGGCATGCTGCTGCCCGCCCTTCTCACCAGTGCCATGTCCCGCCTGGCGTTCGAGGACCGCGGCCGTGGGACGGGGTTGTGGATGACGGCCTTCTTCGGCGGTGAGTTCATCTGCCCGCTGGTGCTGCTCGCCGGGGAGTCCGCGGTCGGCAGTCTCGCCGGTGCGGTGGGCGTGCTGGGGCTGGCCGCCGCCCTCGTCGCCGCGGGGCTGTGGGCGGCCCGCCGCCGGGTGGGCGCCGTCGATCCCCGGCCGTTGCCGGAGCAGTTGGCCTGAGGGCGTGCGGGAAGACCACCGAGAGCGCGTCGATCACGGGCTGCCGCCGGGCCCGGTCAGAGCCGGCCCGGTCAGAGCCGGCCCGGCGGCAGCCCCGCGCTCTGGTCGACGGGCACGGCCTTCCCTGGGCCCTTGCCATGGCTGTAGCCGTTGCCCGCCAGCGTCGCGCCCACTTCCGCGGCCTTCTGCCGCAGCCAGATGTGGCCCGCGTCCTGAGCGTGCACCGGGTGCCACCACATCGCCTCCCGCACCGGTACCGCCTCGAAGGGGCAGGGCAGGACGCGCACCGCGGCCGATCGGACCGCCTTGCGTGCCAGGCGCTCCTGGATCATCGCGATCCGGCGGGTGCCCTCGACCATGAGGGGCAGCAGCTGAAAGGTCTGCACGGACACCTCCACCTGGGGACTGATCCCAATCATGCTGAGCTGGCGGGCGGCCGGGGCGTCGTAGGGACGCTGGTAGACGGCCCAGGGCAGACGCCCCAGCTGGTCCAGGGAGAGTTCGTCACCGATCTCGGGGTGATCGTCGGCGACCAGGAACAGCCAGCGGTCCTGGTGGAGGTCGACGGCGGGCAAGCCGTCGATGACGCCGTGCGGCATCAGCAGTCCGTCGACGGTGCTCAGCACCGCGGCGGTGTTCTCCACGATGGACGGTGCCGGGTGCTGGAAGGTGAGCCGGATGCCGGGCGCTTCCTCGTGCACGGTGCGGGCGAGTGCGGCACCGAACACGGCCGCCCCGTAGTCGGAGGCGAGCAGGGTGAACTCACGTGACTCCGCCGCCGGGTCGAAGTCGGCCTGGCTGGAGAAGACCCGCTCCAGCAGGTCGCACGCGGTGGCGCTGCGGTCGCGCAGGGCGGCGCCGAGCGGAGTCAGCTCGTAGGCGTTGCCGGTGCGGGCGAGCAATTCGTCGTCGAAATGGCGGCGCAGCCGGGACAGCGCGGCGCTCATGGCCGGCTGGCTGAGGCCGATGCGCTCGCCGGCCCGGGTGACATTGCGCTCCTCCAGCAGCGCGCGAAGGGCGAGGACCAGATTGAGGTCGAGTCGGGACAGGTTCACCGGCAACCACCTAGCAACGAGAGCCATCCATGACGTGGATTCGACACATCCACAGGATTAATTTCCGTGATTGGCCGATCGGGGTCAGAGTAGACCCCAACCCCGCAGGAGGAAATCAGATGGCAACGCTCGCGCAACCTGCCGGCCCGTTCGCGCTCGGCACGTTCTCCACTCAGGACGGGGAGCCGTTTCCCGGCCTCCTGGCCAATGACCGGGTACTCGATCTGCGCAGCGCCCTGGACTGGGCGCCGTCGGATCTGCGCGCAGTCCTGGAGCGGTGGGAGGAGACCCTCCCCGTCCTGCGCACCCTGGCGGACGACGACTCCCTCGGCCGGCGGCCACTGGAGGGCCTGCGCGTGCACGCCCCCATCGAGCCGCGGCAGATCTTCCAGTCCGGCGCCAACTACCGGCAGCACGTGATCGACCTGGAGGTCGCCCACCGCTCCCCGGACGACCCACGCACGGTCGAGGAGGCACGAGCGGAGATCGCCGCGGTCATGGACCGCCGGGCCGCCGAGGACCTGCCCTACGTGTTCATCGGCCTGCCCAGCGCGATCACGGGCCCCTACGACGACGTGGTCCTGCCCGCCTGGGCCGAAAAGCCGGACTGGGAGCTGGAGTTGGCGGCCGTCGTCGCCAAGCCCGCCTACCGGGTGACGGTCGAGGAGGCCCTGGAATACGTCGCCGGGTACACCATCGCCAACGACCTCACCGACCGCGCCACCGTGTTCCGCCGGGACATGCCCGCCATCGGCACCGACTGGCTGCGCTGCAAGAACGCTCCCGGTTTCACGCCGCTCGGCCCGTGGCTCGTACCTGCGGAGTCGATCGCGGACACCGGTGACCTGCGGGTCACGCTCAAGCTGAACGGCGAGACCATGCAGGACGAGTCCACCAAGGACATGCTCTTCGGAGTCGCCCGGCTGGTGTCGTACGCCTCGCAGACGGCTCAACTCCTGCCCGGTGACCTGGTGTTGACCGGCAGCCCGGCCGGCAACGGCATCCACTGGGGACGCCTGCTGCGCGACGGCGACGTCATGGAGGGTTCCATCACCGGTCTGGGCGTGCAGCGCACCCGCTGTGTCGCGGAGGGAACGGCATGAGCCTGGACCGCCGCGACCCGGAGGGCGCGATAGCCGAGGCCGCCAAGGCGTACTCCAACTGGGGGCGTTGGGGTGAGGACGACGTGCTCGGCACACTGAACTTCCTCGACGAGGCCAAGCGGCGCGAGGGCGCGGCGCTCGTGCGCCGCGGCGTGAGCTTCTCGCTGTCGCAGCGGTTCGACATGAACGGCCCGCAGAAGGGCTGGCGCCGGCGGACCAACCCGGTGCACACCATGCTCGACACGGGGACCGACGCGGCCCTCGGCAACCAGGGTTTCCCGCACGGCATCGGCGGCGCGGACGACGTGATCGCGATGCCGCTGCAGTGCTCCACCCAGTGGGACGGCCTCGGGCACATCTTCGACCACGGCAAGGCGTGGAACGGACGGGCCGCCGAGCAGGTGGTCACCTCCGACGGAGACCTTGTCACCGGCATCGAGCACATGGCGCCGTACGTCGCGGGACGCGGCGTGCTGCTCGACGTGGGCCTGGTCGTCGGCACGGGTGGGGGCACCTCCCGCTCCAGCGGAGCCGAGAGTGGGGGAGAGCTGCCCGACGGGTTCGCCATCACCGAGGAGCACCTGGAGCAGACCGCTGAAGCCCATGGGGTGACCGTCGGCCGCGGCGACATCGTGCTCGTCCGTACCGGACGTCTCGCCCGCGCCCGCCGCGACGGCTGGGGCGACTACGCGGGCGGCCCCGCGCCCGGCCTGTCGTTCACCACCGCCGGCTGGCTGCACGGCACCGAGATCGCCGCCATCGCCACCGACACCTGGGGTTTCGAGGTCCGCCCCAACGAGTTCGACAACGCCTTCCAGCCGCTGCACCAGGTCGTCATCCCCAACATGGGCCTGCTGATCGGCGAGATGTGGGACCTCGACGCACTCGCCGCCGACTGCGCCGACGACGGCGTGTACGAGTTCTGGCTCACCGCCGCTCCCCTCCTCATCACCGGAGCCGTCGGCTCCCCGGTCAATCCGATCGCCGTCAAGTAACCCGCACCACTGCCGGATGCGCCGTTCCCCGGACAGCAGCGGCGCATCCGGCCCCCACCGCTCCACCCGCTTCGCCGGGTGACCCGTCCCCACCTCTGGCCCGCACGCGCAGCGGGCGAGCCGCAGCCCCCGCCGCCCGAAGTCGCGCGGCCCAACCCCGGGAGGAATCCCCGACATGGCTGACAACCGCACTCTCTCCCAGCCTCCGGCCGGGGGCACACCCACCGTCCTGGTCATCGGCGGGGGCGCCTCAGGCAACGCCCTCACCATCCTGCTGCGCCGCGCCGGCATCGCCGTCGACCTGATCGAGGCCAAGCCGGACTGGAACGCCACCACCGGCTCCGGCATCACCCTCCAGGGCAACGCCCTGCGGGTCCTGCGCGAACTGGGCGTGTGGGAACAGGTGAAAGCCTCCGGATACGCCTTCGGCTCGCTGGGCGTGACCACCCCCGACGGCACCGTCCTGTTCGTCGCCGAAGACATCCAGACCGGCGGCGAGGACCTGCCCGCCACCCTCGGCATGCAGCGCCCCCAGCTGCAGCAGATCCTCATCGACACGGTCCGCGCCTCCGGCGCCGACGTTCGCCTTGGCACCACCGCCGAAGCGCTGGAGCAGGACGCCGACGGCGTGTCGGTGCGCTTCAGCGACGGCAGCGAGGGCCGCTACGACCTGGTGATCGGCGCCGACGGAGTCAACTCCGCCACCCGCGCCGCGATCGGCATCACGGACAAACCCGAGCCGACCGGCATGGCCATCTGGCGCATCGCCGCCCCGCGGCCCGAGAGCGTGACGCGCACCGACCTCGCCTACGGCGGCCCCGCCTACATCGCCGGCTACTGCCCCACCAGCGAGAACACCATCTACGCGTACGTCGTCGAAGGGTGCCGCGACCGCGCCTCCATCGACCCGGCCACCTACGCCGACGAGATGCGCCGCCTGGTGCAGAGCTACGGCGGGGTCTGGCCGGAGATCACCGAGCACATCACCGACCCGAAGAAGGTCAACTACACCTGGTTCGACCGCCTGCTGGTCGAGGACTCCTGGCACCGGGGCCGGGTCGTGCTCATCGGCGACGCCGCCCACTGCTGCCCGCCCACCATGGCCCAGGGCGCGGCCATGTCCCTGGAGGACGCCCTCGTCCTCGCCGAGCTGCTCAGCGGGGCCGTGGCCGACGGCCGGGACTGGGACGACGAGCTGCTCCAGGCCTATCACGACCGCCGCATTCCCCGGGTGCGCACCGTCGTCGAGGCGTCCATGCAGATCGGCCAGTGGCAGCTGGACGGTGTGCGCGACGCCGACATGGCCGGGCTGGTCGGCCGCACCATGAACCTCCTCAAGGTGCGCCCGTGACCACCACCGCATCCTCCGCGCCGACCATCGACGTCCACGCCCACCTCCTGCTCCCGGAGGTCGAGGAGGCCGTCGCCGGTCATCCCGGTCTCGCCGAGGCCCGCGCCCTCGACGCGCGCCGCAACGGCCCGGCGGCCCTGGCAGTGAACGGTCCGATGGTCGGCGCGCGCGTGCCGAAGCTGACGGACGCCGCGGTGCGCCTGACGGCCATGGACGCGCAGGGCGTGGACATCCAGCTGGTCAGCCCCTCGCCGTCCCACTACCACTACTGGGCCGAGCCCCAACTGGCCGAGAAGGTCTGCCGACTGGCCAACGAGGGCACCGCCGCACACTGTGCGAAGGCTCCCGACCGCCTGCACGGCCTGGGCCTGGTCCCGCTCCAGCATCCCGACCTCGCGGTCGGCCTGCTCGACCACGCCCTGGACCAAGGGCTGAGTGGGGTGGAGATCTCCTCCCACGCGCCCGGCCACGAACTGTCGGACCCGGCGTACGAAGCCTTCTGGTCCCGTGCGGAGGAGACAGGCGCCCTGGTCTTCCTGCACCCGTTCGGCTGCTCCCTCGACGAGCGCCTGGACCAGTGGTACCTGTCCAACACCGTCGGCCAGCCCACCGAGAACGCGGTCGCCCTCTCCCACCTGATCTTCTCCGGCGTCCTGGACCGTCATCCGGGCCTGAAGCTGATCGCGGCGCACGGCGGCGGCTACCTGCCCACCCACATCGGCCGCTCCGACCACGCCTGGCGGGCCCGTCCCGACGCCCGGGGCTGTGAGCGGGAACCGAGCAGCTATCTGAAGCAGCTGTACTTCGACTCCCTCGTCCACGACCCTCAGGTGCTGCGGGAGTTGCTGCGAGCGGTCGGCCCGGAACGGGTCCTGCTCGGCTCCGACTTCCCCTTCGACATGGGCACCGACGACCCGCTCGGCGCGCTGCGCGCCGCAGACCTGCCCGACACCGACTTCCACTCCGTCCGCGGCGGAAACGCCGCCGCTCTGCTCAACCTCGTCTGAGGAGCCCCCCCATGAGTAACCGCCTGCTCACCCACCTCCGCCACGTCGACCTCGCCGTGCCGGACTACGACAAGCAACTCGACTTCTACGCCGGAGTCTGGGGCCTGACCAAGGTCGCCGAGGACTCCGGCATCTCCTTCCTGGCCGCCGAGGGCAGCCCGGAGCAGTACGTCGTCCGGCTGCGCAAGGCCGAGGAGAAGCGCCTCGACCTCGTGTCCTACGGTGCCGCGAGCCCGGCCGACGTGGACACGCTCGCCGAGCAACTCCTCGCCGGGGGCGTCCAGCTGATCCACCAGCCGGGCAAGGTGGAAACACCCGGCGGCGGTTATGGCTTCCGCTTCTTCGACGTCGACGGGCGCACCATCGAGGTCTCGGCCGACGTCGAGGTGCGGCAGCACCGCAAGATCGAGGAGAAGGAGTCGATCCCGGTCAAGCTGTCGCACGTCGTCCTCAACTCGCCGGATCTGGACAAGACCAAGGCGTGGTACGAGAAGCACCTCGGCTTCCGGCTGTCCGACACGCTCGGCCATCCGCACATAGGCGACGTCATGCACTTCATGCGGATCAGCAACCAGCACCACTCCATGGCCATCGCCAAGGGCCCGCACACCTCGCTGCACCACATCTCCTTCGAGATGCGCGGAATCGACGAGTACATGCGCGGCTCCGGCCGTGTGATGCGCGCCGGCTTCCGGAAGATCTGGGGGCCGGGCCGGCACATGGCGGGCGACAACACGTTCACCTACTTCCTCGACCCGCACGGCAACACGGTGGAGTACACGACGGAGTTGGAGCTGCTGGACGAGGACACCTGGCACCCGCACGTCTACGACTTCTCGAAGCCCGAGGTCACCGACCAGTGGGGCACCGCCAACCCCATGAACGAACTGGTCACCAAGGAGTCCTTCAACGACGTCGACCGCGGCGTCTTCGTCGCTCCGCCGGTCTGATCGGCGGAGCCTTCAGTCCCCGGGGGTGCGGTTGCCCTGTCAACTGCCCTGACTCCCCTGCCGCACCCCCGGCCTTCGTGCCACCCCTCACACCGACAGCCGACAGGAAACTGCCATGCGTTTCGCCGCGTACGAGTACCGCAACCGACGCCACGTGGCCGTCGTCGCAGAGGACGGCACTCTCCACCCCCTGCCCGGCGTCAGCTCACTGACCGGCCTGCTCGCCGAGGGCGGCGGCCTGCCCGAACTGCTCGACGCGGGCTCCGCGATCCTCGACGTCCCGGCCGGCCCCCACATCTCCGACGTACGACTGCTGGCGCCGCTCCAGCCGCCCACCGTGCGGGACTTCGTCACCTTCGAGGAACACGTCGAGGGCGTACGGCGGTCCGTGGACGGGGCTGCCGGGGTACCGGAACGGTGGTACGCGGCCCCGACGTTCTACTTCGGCAACCCCTACGCGATGTACGGGCCGCACGACGACATCCCCATGCCGCCGGGGTCGAGCGTGCTCGACTTCGAGCTGGAGGTCGCCGCCGTGATCGGAAAGGAGGGCCGCGACCTCACGCCCGAGCAGGCCCGCGACCACATCGTCGGCTACACCGTCTTCAACGACTGGTCGGCACGGGACCTGCAGTCCGCCGAGATGAAGGTGGGCCTCGGCCCCTGCAAGGGCAAGGACACCGCCACCACGCTGGGTCCTTACCTGGTCACCGCCGACGAGCTGGGGAAGTACCGCGATGCGGACGGCTTCCTGCGCCTGGCGCTCACCGCCGAGATCAACGGCGAGGTCGTGGGCAAGGATCTGCTGTCCAACATGAGCTGGACCTTCGAGGAGATGGCCGCCTACGCCTCACGCGGCACGGTCGTCCGCCCCGGTGACGTCCTCGGTTCCGGGACCTGCGGAAACGGCGGCTGCCTCGCCGAGCTGTGGGGTGTACGGGGTGAGCAGTCCCCGCCTCCCCTGAAGCCCGGCGACACGGTCACCCTCACCGTCGAGGGCATCGGCTCCGTCTCCAACACCGTGGTGGCCGGCCCGGACCCCGTGACCGTTCCCGTCGCCCGACGCCGCACGAGGGAGCGGCCGTGACCGATCTCCATCCCAAACGGCTGCTCGGCAGGGTCGTCGTGGTCACGGGCGCGGCCGGTGGCCAGGGCGCCGCGGAGGCCGAGGCGCTGACCCGCGAGGGCGCCCGGGTGATCGCCACCGACGTCTCGGAGTCACCCGGCTGCCGCCGTCTCGACGTCACGAGCGAGAAGGGCTGGGCGGAACTCGCCGCCGACCTGCGTGAGGCGTACGGGCAGGTGCACGGTCTGGTCAACAACGCGGGCGTCACCTGGCGGGCCCGGATCGACGACGTACGCCCCGAGGACATGGCCCGCGTCCACGCGGTCAACGTCACCGGCCCGCTGCTGGGCATCCAGCACCTTGCCCCGCTGATGCCGCCCGGCTCCTCGATCGTGAACGTCGGCTCGTCCGCCGCGCTCACCGGCCACTACCCGGTCGCCTACACGGCCAGCAAGTGGGCGCTGCGAGGCCTGTCGAAGACCGCTGCCATGGAACTGGGGCCCCGCGGCATCCGCGTGAACACGATCCACCCCGGCTTCATCGAAACGGACATGACCGCCTCCGCGGCGCCCGGCTTCCGAGAGGCGAACGTCCGCGAGACACCGCTCGGCCGCACCGGAACCGTCGACGAGATCACCCCGCTCGTCGTCTTCCTTCTCTCCGGCGAGGCGTCCTTCATCACGGGGGCCGAGATACCGGTCGACGGCGGGCTCACCGTGCACGGCGGCGCCAAGTCGATCTCTGACGCCCTGCGCGCGGACGCCTGAACCGGCGACCACGCAGGACAGCCACGACAGAAAGGCCCTCTCTCTCATGGACAAGGTCCGCGCGAGCGCCGCCGAGGCGGTCGTCGACATCCCCGACGGCGCGTCGCTGGCCGTCGGCGGCTTCGGCCTCAGCGGCATCCCCGGCGTGCTCATCCAGGCACTCCACGCCCAGGGCACCACCGGCCTGGAGGTCGTGTCGAACAACTGCGGTGTGGACGGGCGCGGACTGGGAGTCCTGCTGGCCGACGGCCGGATCGCCCGTGTCACGGGCAGTTACGTGGGCGAGAACAAGGAGTTCGCCCGTCAGTACCTGTCGGGCGAGCTGGAGGTGGAGCTGGTGCCGCAGGGCACGCTGGCCGAACGGCTGCGCGCCGGGGGAGCGGGCATCCCCGCCTTCTACACCCCGGCAGGGGTGGGCACCCAGGTGGCCAGGGGAGGGCTGCCCTGGCGTTACCGGCCCGACGGCACGGTCGCGGTGGCCTCCCCGCCCAAGGAGACCCGCGACTTCGCGGGCCGCCGTCACGTCCTGGAGCACGGCATCACCACCGACTTCGCCCTCGTACGGGCCTGGCGCGGCGACCGCCACGGGAACCTGGTCTTCCGTAAGTCCGCCGCCAACTTCAACCCGCTGGCCGCGATGGCGGGCAGCATCACCGTCGCCGAGGTGGAGGAGCTCGTCGAGCCGGGCGCGCTGAGCCCGGACGAAATCCACCTGCCGGGCATCTTCGTCCAGCGGATCGTGGTCCTCACCCCGACCGAGGCCGCCGACAAGCAGATCGAGCACCTTTCCATTTCCGCGTCTTCGACACGAGGGGCCGTACGCGCATGAGCACCACCCTGGGAACGCGGCTGGGCTGGACACGGGACCAGATGGCCGCCCGCGCCGCCGCCGAACTCACCGACGGCTCCTACGTCAACCTCGGCATCGGCCTGCCCACCCTCATCCCCGGCCACTTGCCCCCGGACGTCCATGTGGTCCTGCACTCCGAGAACGGCATCCTGGGCACAGGCCCGTACCCGACCGAGGCCGAGGCCGACCCCGACCTGATCAACGCGGGCAAGGAGACCGTCACGGTGCTGCCCGGGGCCTCCTTCTTCGACTCGGCCCTGTCCTTCGGCATGATCCGGGGCGGCCACATCGACACTGCCGTGCTCGGCGCGATGCAGGTCTCCGCCGCAGGCGACCTGGCCAACTGGATGATCCCGGGCAAGATGGTCAAGGGCATGGGCGGCGCGATGGACCTCGTCCACGGCGCCCGCCGCGTCATCGTCCTGATGGAACACACCGCCAAGGACGGCAGCCCGAAGATCCTCACCGAATGCACCCTGCCGCTCACCGGCGAACAGTGCGTCCACCGCATCATCACCGACCTCGGCGTCCTCGACGTCACACCCGAGGGCCTCGCACTCGTGGAATGCGCACCGGATGTCACCGCCGAGGACATCGCCGCCCGCACCGATGCACCTCTGATCCGGAAGTCGTGAACCATGGACGCGTCGGCCGGGCAGGGATCACGGTTACTGCCCGCCCGACGTTCTGCGTCCTGTTCTCACCACCCCTGTCGCTGTTCTTCGCTCAGGGCGCGGGCCACCAGGGCACTGCCCGCCGGATCGTGGTGGGTCAGTACCTCGGTTTCGCCGCCATCCTCGCCGTCGCGGTAGCCGGGGCGTTCGGGGTGACGTTCCTGCCCGAGGCGGCCATCCCGTACCTGGGCCTGCTGCCCCTCGCCCTCGGCATGAAGGCGGCCTGGCGGACAGGGCGGCACGGCGACGACGGTGCCTGGTGGCGCGTCGTCGATCTGCCTGCGGAGGCGGAGCAGGAGGGTGACGCAGAGCAGGCCGGTGCCGTCGACGGTCAGGTCGGCTTCGAGGGGCGGGAACGGCTGATTCATCGGCTGTTCGCCGTCGGCGCGGTGCCGGGGCGCAGGGCCGGGTCCGAGGCCAGGTCCAGGCCGCGGGAGGCCACCAACCGGGCGGTGCCCTCGGCCAGCCGGTAGCACAGGCCCACGACTGCCGTGCGTTCGGCGGCGACCTGGTCGGCCAGTTCCCGGGAGCGTTCCATGAGGAAGTCGACGGTGTGCCGGACATGTGCGGCGATGTAGCCGTCGTCGTCGTTCACGCCGGCGGCCTGAGCGGCCAGTACGCTCGGCGTCACGCGCTCTATCACGTCCCGCAGGTATCCGCGGGCGGTCGTGCCGTCCGCCACGGCGGCGCGGGTTGCCGCGACCGCGCCGCAGGCGTCGTGGCCGAGGACCACGACCAGGGGGCAGCCGAGCACGCTCACCCCGTATTCGATGCTGCCCAGGACCTCTGGTCCCGCCGCGTGGCCGGCGGTGCGGACGACGAACAGGTCGCCCAGCCCCTGGTCGAAGATGATCTCGGCGGCCAGCCGGGAGTCGGAGCAGCCGAGCAGCACCGCGAACGGGCGCTGGGCCGAGGCCAGGTCGGCACGGCGGGCGGCGTCCTGGTGAGGGTGCTGGGACGTACCGGCGGCGAAGCGACGGTTGCCGGCCAGGAGATGGTCGAAGGCGTCGCGCGGGGTTGCCGGGGTGGTGTGACTCATGGCCGCAGGGTACGGCCGGACAAGGCTCGCTGATGCGGTAAGGCTCATTGCGGGCGCGGTGGGTTTTACGTCGTCGGAAGTATCGGCCGCCTTCAGGGATCTGGCCCAGGCCATGATCGCCGTCGGCGCGGTCTCGGCGGTCGCCGCGAAGGCGGCCCGCCGCCGGTGTCGTGTGCCTGAGCAGTTACGACGCGCCGGTGAGGAAGTCGGACGGCTGCAGTCTCGGCAACCGGGCGCTTCTCAACCGGGTTGGCGGGCCGCTTCCTGGCGGAGAGTGCGGATGATCTCGGTGGCGGCTGGTGGGCACGGTCCGGGAAGGCGGGCGAGGACCACCCGCCGGCGTTCAGCGGGGCCGCCCCGGACCTCGACCAGTCGCACGCCGGGTGGGACGGCGTCGGCCAGGCCGGGCGGCACGGTGGTGATACCGCATCCGGCCGCGACCAGTTGCAGCTTGGTCAGCCAATCACGGGCGGTGTGGACGATCCGGGGCCGCCCTGGCGCGCCGGGCCAGACGCCCATTGTCGGCTCGGCGGCGTTCGAGGGACCGGCGATCCAGTCCTGGTCGGCCAGCGCCTCCAACTCCACGGCGTCCTCGGCCGCGAGGGTGCTGCCGGCCGGCACCGCGAGCAGCAGCGTCGTCTCGCTGAGGGTCAGGTGTTCCAGGGGCGGAGCCTGGTCGTCCAGCGGCCGATACGGTGGCCGGGAGGAGAGGATTGCCAGGTCGACGGTGCGCGCCCGTAGCGCCCGAACCAGCGCCGGGGTCGTGGCTTCTCGTGTGGTGACTCTGATACGGGGATGCGTGCGGCGCAGCGTGGCCAGGGCCCGTGGCAGGATCAGCACCCCGGCGCTGGGGAAGGTGCCCAGGCGCACGGTGCCGCGCTCGGGCGGAAGGCCCTTGAGTTCGCGGTCTGCTGCGGCGACTGCGTCAAGCGCCACCACGGCGTGTCGCAGCAGGGTGAGCCCGGCGGCGGTCAGCGTGACACCGCCGGCCTGGCGGTCGAACAGTCGCTGTCCTGTGGCGCGTTCCAGCGCGGCGGCCTGCCGTGAGACGGCGGACTGCGTATAGCCGAGCTCGGTAGCCGCGGCGGTGAAGCTGCCGCGTTCAGCGATCTCGCGCAGCACCCGTAGGCCGGTGAGTGAGGGCTCCATGACGGTCAGGCATACCAGCCATGCCGGACTTTCGCTGGCCGCATGGAGTTGTCCGGACCTAGCGTTGCCGGTGCCGGCCGCGCAGATGAGTGCGACGGCGGATCCCGATACCCGAGGAGACCTGCCATGCCGTTCGTCGAGATCTACCTCCGCAAGGGCAAGACGCCGGAATTCCGCAAGGCCCTGTCCGAGGCAGTGCACGAGTCGATGCGGCAGGTGTTCCAGATCCCCGAGGACGACCTCTTCCACGTCGTGCACGACATGGAGCCCGGCGACATGCTGCAGGCGCCGACGTTCTTCGGTGTCGAGCGCAGCGCCGACTCGGTGATCATCCGGATGACGTTCAACCACCGGCCGCCCGCGCAGAAGGCCGAGCTGTTCGAAGCCGTCGCCGACCGCCTCGTCGAGGCTGTGGGGATGCGCCGCGAGGACGTCCTGCTGACCGTCCTGGAGACCGCCGCGGAGAACTGGTGGGTACAAGGACGGACCATCGATGCTGAGACCGGATTCGACACCCGGATGAGCCCCGAGGCCATGGCCGCCGGCCGGGTCGACTGACGCCGGCACCACTGCCGGGCCGGCACGGGTACGGCGAGGCACTCGGCGCCGGGAGCCCCTGCCCGCCTCGCCCCGGGCGACACGGCCCGGGCCCGCGCCTCGGCCATGGCGCCCACGACGCCTGCCTGGCCACCTTCGGCTCCGACCGCTACCGCGCCGCCGAGGCCCGGGGCTCCTCGACGGCATCGACGGCGCTTGATCGAGCACCTGGCCGCACGCCGCAGGGTTGGTCAAGCAGTCGGCGTGACGCCGACGAACGCGCCGTGGTCCCGGTTCCCCGCGCGGGGGACTGGGACCACGGCGTCCATGCTCTCGTCCGGTCACGCGGGCGGCCGGTTCGGTCCCGGACCTCTGAGGTCAGGCCGTGGCCTCGACCAGCCGCTTCATGCCGGGCTGGTCGGTCACGCAGCCCACCAGGCCGAGTGTCCGGGCCAGCGTCAGGTCGCGCTCGTCGTTGACGGTCCAGGCCATCACGTCGATGCCGGCGGCGCCGCACTTCTCCACGATGGCCCGGTTCACGTGGCGCAGGTCCACGCTGACCAGGGTGGAACCGACCTTCTGAGCGCGGCCGACGAAGGTGTCGCGGTGCGCGCTGGGGCCTGCCACCAGCACGGTGCGGGCCTGTGGCAGCAGGTTGTGGATCTCGGTCAGCGCCACGTCGTGGAACGACAGCACCGAGACCCGGTCCAGCAGGTCGCGGTCGGTGAGCACCTTGGCCAGTGACCGGGCGGCGGCCACGTCCTTGATCTCCGCCTGGATCGGCAGCGTCGGCCCGACGGCGTCCAGCACCTCCCCGAACGTGGGGATGCGCTCGCCGAGGCCGGCGTCGAGCTTCTTGAGCTTCCGCAGCTTCTGGTCGGCGATCGGACCGGAGCCGTTCGTCGTGCGGTCCAGGGTCTCGTCGTGCATGACGACCAGCTCGCCGTCCTTGCTCAGGTGCAGGTCCAGTTCGATGCCGTCCAGCCCCTCGCGTTCGGCCCGCAGGAAGGAGCGCAGGGTGTTCTCCGGCTCGGCGGCCATGACACCGCGGTGGCCGATGGTGAAGAAAGACACTCGGTTGCCGTCCTTGGGTGTGGTGGTCCGGGGCAGCCGCACGAGCGCCGTCCCGCCCGCCGAGCGGCGGGCGACCGCCCGTGGGACGCCCCAGCCTAATGGGCCCGTCCGGCCGCGCGCTCCGGGCCGCCTGGACCCGCACCGGAGCACAGCGCGAGTTGAGGGGGCGAGGCGCTAGGGGGTCGATGTCGAGCAGCTCGGGCGGCGACTACGGGCACGGCATGGCACGGCACTGCCGAGTGTCTTCAAGCACGAACGGCTACGCCGTGCCGCCTGGGCGGGGGACGGATGACAGCCGCCGGAGGGCTCCGCATCGTTCTCGTCGGCGTCGAGTACCGTTCTGGCGTGTCCATGCCTCCGGCGCCGCAGTCGCCGTATCAGACGCCCCTCTCCCCCTGGGGCGCCCCGCTCCCGGCCCCTCCGGAGAAGAGCCGGGTCGGCCTCATGGTCGGGATCATCGGCGGGGTCTTCCTCCTGATCGTGGCTCTCCTGACGACGCTGGTACTGGTCGGAAAGAAGATCGAGAGCGGCTTTCCGCGGGCCGAGTACGCCTTGACCGTGCCCAGGACAGTGCTCGACGGCGATGACGAGCTGACCAGGGACGAGTCCGCGACCCTGGGCAGGGCGATGGAGAGGAGTTGGAGGCACAGCTGGGATGCCGAGGCCGTCCACGGTCTCGTCGCGAGGTACCGCCCGGTCAGCGGCGACCGGGGCGAGCTCACCGTGACCGCCATGTACGGCCGGTTCAGGAACACCGCCGGGGTGCGCGCCCGCGTGCTGGCGGCCAACCGCGCCCGCGCCACCCAGGTGAAGGTGCTCGTGCCCCCGCAGGACGTCACCCCGTCCGGCTCCCGTGTCAGGGTCGACTGCGAGGTGCTGACCCGGACCTGGGGCGACGGGACGAAGCTCACCTACCCGGTCTGCGTCTGGGTGGACGGCAACACCTGGGCCCGGGTGGCGTACATGACCCTCGACACCGCGATGAACGTCGACCTGAAGAACGAGGCCAGGACCACGCTCCGGATCCGCTCCGAGATGGTGAGGCCGATCAGGTGACCGTTCCCGCCGCCCGTGTCCAGCCGCAGCAGGTCAGTGCGGGGGCCGGCGACAGAAACAATCGTCAATTACAAGTTGACGCCGAGGGGTCGTCAATTTACGATTGACGCATGAGCCCACTCGACATCAACCTCGCAGATCTGATCGCCCGTCTCGACGAGGAACTTCCCGGCGCCGACGAACTGGCCCGCATCAGCGAGGCGCGACTTCGCGCCCAGACGCTGTCCGACCTCGGTGACCAGCTCATCGATCACTACGTCAGCAAGGCCAAGCGGAGCGGCGCGTCATGGACCGAGATCGGCGACGCCATCGGGGTGTCCAAACAGGCCGCCCAGCAACGCCACGCGCCCGCCGCGTTCGAGCGGTTCACCAACCTGAACCGGCACAGCATCGTGCTGGCGCAGGAGGCCGCCCGAACCCACAAGCACGACTTCATCGGCACCGAACACATGCTGCTCGGCCTGCTCGGCGAACCGCGGGGCCTGGCGTACGAGGTGCTGGTGGCGAAAGCCGAGTCGGAGCAACGCGTCCGTGACGCGATCGAGGAAGCGATGCCGCCGGCCGGGGAGAAGGCGCTGCGGGGTCACATCGCGTTCCGTCCGGAGAGCAAGGAGGCCATCGAGCTGGCGCGCCGCGCGTCGGCCGACCTCGGTCACGACTGGGTCGGCACGGAACACACGCTGCTGGGTCTGATCCGGGTCGAGGAAAGCCCGGCCGCGCAGATCCTGCGCAACCTCGGCTTCACGTCGGACGAGCTGCATGAGACGGTCAAGACCGCGATCGCCGAACGGCTCGCCGTGCGCGACGAGCAGTAACGAAACGATCAGTCGCCGCGCAGGACCGAACCGCCACAGGCTTGCCACCCGCCATCGCCAAAAGCCTTGCGGTGCCCGGTGATGGCCGACGAACGTCAGGCCGGTGCACCGGGCAGGGCGCCCTGTCCGGTGACCGCGTTGCGGTTCAGCAGTGCTGCGCACCACCCCGTCGATCGCGACGACCGGCGCGCCTGAGCGCGCCAGGTGACGGGAGAAGAGGGCCGACAGGGTCGTCTTGCCGCCCACTTCCTGTATTGAAAATGGGTGCCATGAGCATTAGGTTGGGGCTGCGGCCGGACGCTGTCAAATCGGCAGAGCCTCAACTCGTCGACTGCTACAGCGTTTTGGGATGCCCATACGGAGGGGGAGCGGAGATGAGCGATGCCGCAGCCGCGCTCCTGGAAGGATCAGGTCAGTCCCACTGCTGGTCGGCGAGAGAGCTGACCGGCTGCGGCTTGCCGATGACGGCCAGGGCGATGAAGAAGCTGATCTGGCCGATCGCGATGGTGAGGGTGGCCAGCGCCTTCTCGTCGTAGTGCTTCGCGACCTCGGCGTACAGTTCGTCGGAGACGCGCTCCTTGCCCTGCGGCGCGGGCTGGAGGGTGGCCTCCACCAAGGCCAGGGCGGCACGTTCGGCGTCGCTGAAGTACGAGGCGTCCTGCCAGGACGAGACGGCGGTGATGCGCTCCTCGGACACCCCGGCCTTTCGCAGGAAGCCGGTGTTCAGGATCGTCAGATAGGTGTTGCCGACGATCTGCCCAGCACGCAGGTGGACAAGGCTCATCGTGGTGCGCGGCACCGAGCGGTTGCCGGTGGCCCTGAACAGAGCGGCGCTGATGTCGTTCAGCTCGGGTACGAACTCGGCCGGGTTCGGCATCCGGGAGATCGAGGTGTCCGTCACGACTGCACTCCTTCGCATCAACCTGATCAACAACTTCACCGCACTGACGAACCGGCTCACCAGGATGTGACAGGCACCCGGAAAAATTCTTTCCCGGCACGCTCCGGGCCTGGTCAGGGCGGTGCGTTCCGGGACAAGAGGGCGGCACGAACTCCGGCGCAGGCCTGAGGCCGTGATCTCGGCCGTACGACGGGCGGCGCCGCCGGAGTCCGTCAACGGCGGCGGCACCGGTCGTCTGGAGACCACGGCCTCCGAACCGCCGTCACCGACCTCGGCGCGGGCTCGGGCCTCTACGGGCCCGTCCTCTTCGACACCTGCCGAGGCTTCCTGCCCCGGCCGCCATGTTCTTGCGGTTCACCCGCCTCGAAGGCGCCGGCGAGGTCCAGACCCCGCTCACGGCCCTGACGCCGCGCACCTCACCGACGGACCATCGCCGGTCCGCCGGCACGTCGACCACGGCCGCTACGCGTTCGGGTCCGTGCTCCAGGTCGGCCATCACGGCGTCGATGGTGTCGACGAGCGGGGCGATGCCGACGTGTTCGGCGTCCATCGCGTCCAGCAGGGCCGGATCCCATGACGTCCTCAGGAGTTCGCCGATCCCGCCGATCCCGCCGATCCCGCCGATCCCGCCGAACCCTCCGTACCCCCCTCGAACGCGGCCAGGATCCGTTCCGCCGCCAGGGTTGCCGTCAACGTGCCCTCCCTGACCCGCTGTTCCAGGCCCGGCGCAGCCGCCCGTACCGCCGGAGCCGCGTGCAGGCGGCCGAGGAGTTCGTCGCGGACCATCGACCAGGTCCACTCCACCTGCTGGTCGCGGCGCTTGGCGGTGAGGCGGCCGGTGGAGTCCAGCAGGGTCCGGTGCTGCTCCAGGCGTTCCCACACCGTGTCCAGACCCGTGGACTCGCGGGCGCTGCAGTGCAGGACCGGCGGGGTCCAGAAAGCGTCCTTGCCGTGCATCAGGCGCAGGGCGCCGGTCAACTCCCGCGCGGCTGCCCGCGCGTCCCGCTCGTGGGGTCCGTCCGCCTTGTTGACGGCGATGACGTCGGCCAGTTCCAGGACGCCCTTCTTGATGCCCTGGAGCTGGTCGCCGGTGCGGGCGAGGGTCAGGAGCAGGAAGGTGTCGACCATGTCCGCGACCGTGGTCTCCGACTGGCCCACACCCACCGTCTCCACGAGGATCACGTCGTAGCCGGCCGCCTCCATCACGACCATCGACTCCCGGGTGGCCTTCGCGACCCCGCCCAGTGTGCCCGCGCTGGGGGAGGGGCGGACGAAGGCTGCCGGGTCCACCGACAGGCGCTCCATTCTGGTCTTGTCCCCCAGGATGGAGCCGCCCGTGCGGGTCGAGGAAGGGTCGACCGCGAGGACCGCGACCCGGTGGCCCAGTGACGTCAGCATCGTGCCGAACGCGTCGATGAACGTCGACTTGCCGACACCCGGCACCCCGCTCACACCGATCCGGCGTGCCCGGCCGCTGTGCGGCAGGAGCTGCGTCAGCAACTGCTGTGCCAGGACGCGGTGTTGGGGGCGAGTGGACTCCACCAGGGTGATGGCGCGGGCCACCAGTGCCCGCCTGCCGTCCAGCACGCCCTTCACATACGTGTCGAGATCGATCGATGCCACCCCGAGAGCCTCCGCTACAGCTCGTGGCCCAGGTCGGCCGACAGCCGCTTCACCAGGTCGTACGCCGCGTCCGGGATCACCGTCCCGGGCCCGAATACGGCCGCCGCGCCCATCTCCAGCAGCGTCGGCACGTCCTGCGGCGGGATCACTCCGCCGACGACGACCGTGATGTCCTCGCGGCCTTCCTCCGCCAGCTTCTCCCGCAGCGCCGGGACCAGGGTCAGGTGGCCGGCCGCCAGGGAGGACACCCCGACCACGTGGACGTCGGCCTCGACCGCCTGGCGGGCGACCTCCTCCGGCGTCTGGAACAGCGGGCCGACGTCGACGTCGAAGCCGAGGTCGGCGAAGGCGGTCGCGATCACCTTCTGGCCGCGGTCGTGGCCGTCCTGGCCCATCTTGGCGACCAGGATGCGCGGCCGCCGCCCCTCGGCCTCCTCGAAGGCGTCCACCAGGGCACGGGTGCGGTCGACGTTCGGGGACTCGCCTGCTTCGTTGCGGTACACCCCGGAGATCGTACGGATCTGGCTCGCGTGCCGGCCGTACACCTTCTCCAGAGCGTCCGAGATCTCGCCGACCGTCGCCTTGGCGCGGGCCGCGCGCACGGCCAGTTCCAGCAGGTTTCCGGTGCCCTCGGCGGCCCGGGTGAGGGCGTCGAGCGCGTCCTGGCAGGCCGTCTCGTCCCGTTCCGCCCGCAGCCGGCGCAGCTTCTCGATCTGCTGGGCGCGTACGGCCGAGTTGTCGACCTTGAGGACCTCGATCTGCTCGTCGTTCGCGACCCGGTACTTGTTCACGCCGATCACCGGCTGGCGGCCGGAGTCGATGCGGGCCTGGGTGCGGGCCGCGGCCTCCTCGACGCGGAGCTTCGGGATGCCCGCGTCGATGGCCTGGGCCATGCCGCCCGCCTGCTCGACCTCCTGGATGTGCTGCCAGGCCTTGCGGGCGAGGTCGTAGGTGAGCCGTTCGACGTACGCGCTGCCGCCCCAGGGGTCGATGACCCGGGTCGTGCCCGACTCCTGCTGGATGAGCAGCTGGGTGTTGCGGGCGATGCGCGCGGAGAAGTCCGTCGGCAGGGCGAGGGCCTCGTCCAGGGCGTTGGTGTGCAGCGACTGGGTGTGACCCTGGGTCGCCGCCATCGCCTCCACGGCCGTACGCGTGACGTTGTTGAACACGTCCTGCGCGGTCAGCGACCAGCCCGAGGTCTGGGAATGGGTGCGCAGCGAGAGGGACTTGGTGTTCTTCGGGTCGAACTGCGACACCAGCTTGGCCCACAGCAGCCGGGCCGCGCGGAGCTTGGCGATCTCCATGAAGAAGTTCATGCCGATCGCCCAGAAGAAGGACAGGCGCGGGGCGAACGCGTCCACGTCCAGGCCCGCCTCACGTCCCGCGCGGATGTACTCCACGCCGTCCGCGAGGGTGTACGCCAGCTCCAGGTCGGCCGTCGCGCCCGCCTCCTGGATGTGGTAGCCGGAGATGGAGATGGAGTTGTAGCGGGGCATCCGCTGCGAGGTGTACGCGAAGATGTCGGAGATGATCCGCATCGACGGCTTCGGCGGATAGATGTAGGTGTTGCGGACCATGAACTCCTTGAGGATGTCGTTCTGGATGGTCCCGGCCAGCTTCTCGGGCGGTACGCCCTGTTCCTCCGCCGCCACGATGTACAGCGCCAGCACCGGCAGCACGGCGCCGTTCATCGTCATCGACACCGTCATCCGGTCCAGCGGGATGCCGTCGAAGAGCCGGCGCATGTCGAGAATCGAGTCGATGGCCACGCCCGCCATGCCGACGTCACCGGTCACGCGCGGGTGGTCGCTGTCGTAACCCCGGTGCGTGGGCAGGTCGAAGGCGACGGACAGGCCCTTCTGACCGGCCGCCAGGTTGCGCCGGTAGAACGCGTTGGACTCCTCGGCGGTGGAGAAGCCCGCGTACTGGCGGATCGTCCAGGGCTGGTTGACGTACATCGTCGGGTACGGGCCGCGCAGATACGGCGCCATGCCCGGGTAGGTGCCCAGGAAGTCCAGGCCCTCCAGGTCACGGCCGGTGTAGAGCGGCTTGACCCCGATGCCCTCCGGGGTCTCCCACAGCGGCGCTTCGCCGCCGGCCGCCCGCTCGACGGCCGCCTGCCACTCCTCGGCGCTGCCGTCGGCGGCCGGGGTGCCCAGCTCGATGCCGGAGAAGTCGGGGATTCCCATCAGGACACTCCCATGCGGTCGAGGGTCGAGGACAGGATGTCCACGGCGTCGCAGCCCGTGAAGACATACGCGTCGATGCCGGCGTAGTCGCCCCGGCCGGCGAGGAACACCTGCCGGGCGCCGGCCGCGCGCAGCGACGCGGCGGTCTGCTCGGCCTGTTCGGCGTACCGGCCGTCGCCGGCGCACAGTACGGCCTCGGTGGCGCCGCTCTCCTCGAAGCTTCCCTCGGTGACCGGCTCGATGCCGCCCGCCTGGAAGAGGTTGGCGGCGAAGGTCGCGCGCGCGGTGTACTCGGCGGCCGGGCCGAGGGTGGCGAGGTAGATCCGGGGGCGGGCGCCGGTCGTCGCGAAGTGGGCGTCGGAGCGGGCGCGCAGCTCCTCGTACGCCTCGTCGCGGCGCACCCGGGGCAGTCCGCCGGACGGCGGCTCGGGCGCGGGCGCGCGCTCCACGGGCTTCTCCGACAGCAGCGGGAACTCACTGACGCCGGTGATGGGTTCGCGGCGCCTGGCGAGCTTCTTGGAACGCTCCGCCCAGGTCGTCGCGAGGTCGGTGCGCAGCCGGCCGGAGCGCAGCACGGCCGCCTGGCCGCCGTCGCGCTCGATCGACCGGAAGAACTCCCAGGCGGACCGGGCGAGTTCGTCGGTCAGCGTCTCGACGTACCAGGAACCGCCCGCCGGGTCGATGACCCGGGCCAGATGCGACTCCTCCACCAGGATGGTCGACGTGTTGCGGGCGATACGGCGGGCGAACGCGTCGGGCAGGCCGAGCGCGTGGTCGAACGGCAGCACGGTGACGGAGTCGGCGCCGCCCACCCCGGCGGCCAGTGTCGCGACCGTCGTGCGGAGCATGTTCACCCAGGGGTCGCGGCGGCTCATCATCACCGGCGAGGTCACCACGTGCTGCACCTGGGCGCCGGGCGCGCCGCAGACTTCCGCGACCCGGGCCCACAGCCGGCGCGCGGCGCGCAGCTTGGCGATGGTCAGGAACTGGTCGGCGGTGGCCGCGTAGCGGAACTCCAGCTGGGCGGCGGCCTGTTCGACGCCGAGGCCGGCCTCGGTCAGCTCGCGGAGGTAGGCCACGCCGGTGGCGAGGG
The DNA here is from genome assembly GCF_027625935.1 of Streptomyces camelliae. Taxonomy (NCBI): domain Bacteria; kingdom Bacillati; phylum Actinomycetota; class Actinomycetes; order Kitasatosporales; family Streptomycetaceae; genus Streptomyces; species Streptomyces camelliae. Next base: position 2,351,413 of record NZ_CP115300.1, on the reverse strand, counting down.
AGGTGCCCAGCTCCTGCGCGGCCGAGCCGCCCGCCTCGTGGTACGGGAGCGCGTCGACGGTGAGGGCGCGCAGGCCCGGGTACCGCTCGGCGCAGCGCGCGGCCAGGGCGGCGTACGGCGCGAAGCCGAGGGCGGTACCGGTGCGGGCCTCGTAGCCGAGCGGGTCGCCGCCCAGGTTGCCGCGTACGGCCTCGCAGGCCACGCCCTTCTCGGCGTACAGCGCCAGCAGTGCCTCGGCGGCGGCCTCGGTGTCGCGGCCCGCGTCGAGGACGACCGGCGCCAGGTCGAGGTAGACACCGTCGAGGGCGCGGGGCAGGTCGGCGACCGGGAAGCCGCCCTCGCCGAGCACCAGCCACAGGGAGGTGCCGCCGTTCTCCAGGTCGGTCAGCACGGCGGCCGCTGTGTCGACGGGTGCCGCGTGCCGCTGCCGTACGTCCCAGCCGCCGGCGATGCTGCCCTCGGGGCGGCCGCCGCGCACATACGGGGCGAAGCCGGGCAGGCCGGCGTCGGGCGCGGCATCGCGCGCGGTGTAGAGGGGCCGGGTGCGCAGCCCGTCCTCCAGCGTCGTGGACAGGGCGTCCTCAGCTGCCGTGCCCGAGACTTCCTTGCCCGACTTGCGCAGTACGCCCTCGACCAGGCGTTGCCACTGCTCGTGCGTCGCGTCAGGGAACTCGGCGGCCAGTGAGAGCCCGTCGTCAGGCAGGACCGTCATGCTCGGATGCTAGGGCAGGGGGCTCAAGTGAGGGTGAAGTGCGGGCTGTGAGGTTTCCCTCCTTAGACCTGTGACCTGCGCCTCTCGTTCGGCAGTCGACGACTTTTCAGTCCTCTGTGTCCGCTACGTCCGGTACGAGCGCGCACATCGCCGCGCGCTGCTCGGTGCCCATCGAGTCGGCGAGGGCCTGCCGGACGGTCCCGGCGAGCAGGGTGGACGTCTCGCGCAGCAGCTCGCGCGCCTTGTCGGTGAGGGCGACCTCCACGCCCCGCTTGTCGCCGCACACGGAGCGGCGGCTGACCAGACCGGACCGCTGGAGGCAGGCGATCTGGTAGGTGAGCCGGGTCTTGGGGCGGCCGAGGAGGTCGGCGACCTGGGTCATGCGCAGTCCGGTGCGCGGCCGTTCGGCCAGCAGGCACAGGATCAGGAACTCGTCGTGGGAGACGTCGAGGGTCTCCTTCACGACCGTACGCATCCGCTGCTCCACCGCGCCGGTCGCCGCCAGCAGCACCATCCACGCGCGCAGCTCGTCCGGGAGCAGCCGCTCACCGCTCTCGGCCGAGGGACATGCGGGCTGGTCGGAGAGGGGTGCGTCGCCGGCTGTCATGGAGGAAGTCTACCTGTTGTGCAAATTTGGACGACTGGGTTGTTCAAAATTGGATGAGCGGCTAGCGTGGGGTTCGGCAGTTGTCCAAATTTGAATCACAAGTCGGGAGCACGATCATGACCGTCGCCGTGGAAACCGGTACCTGGCAGCTCGACCCCAGCGCGTCCACCGTGGCGCTGCGGCACAAAACCATGTGGGGCCTGGTCACCGTGAAGGGCGCGTTCACCGCGATCAGCGGCGGGGGCGAGGTGCACCCCGACGGCTCGGCCAGCGGCACCGTGACCCTGGACGCCGCCTCCCTGGACACCAAGCACACCAAGCGGGACACCCACCTGCGCTCGGCGGACTTCTTCGACACCGACCGGCACCCGGAGATCACCTTCGCCGTCCGCGGCGCCGACCGCCTCGACGCCGACGGCGTGCGGGTCACCGGTCAGCTGACCGTACGGGGCATCAGCCGGCCGCAGACCTTCACCGCGCGCCTGGCCTCGGCGGCGGGCGACGGGGTCACCCTGGAGGCCGAGTTCGCCGTGGACCGCGAGCAGTTCGGCATGGGCTGGAACCAGCTCGGCATGATGCGCGGCCTGACCACGGTGACGGCCACGCTGCGCTTCACGCGGACGCCGGCCTGAGGCTCCCGGGAAGCCCGACTCAGCCCTTCAGGCCCAGCTCGGCCCGTGTCACGTCCTTGGTGGAGAGCGTCTGCGGAGTCGCCGTGAAGGCGCGCAGCCGGAAGCGGGTGCTGTCCTTCGGGGGCAGCGGGAAGCTGCCGTCGGGCGCCCGCAGGACGACGGTCGCCGTGCTGTGCGCGGGGATCGTGGCCGGGCCGTGCGTGAGCGACCACCACTTGCTCATGCCCTGGCCCGTCGTGAGCATGTAGTGCGGAGTGAGCGCGCTGCCGCCGGAGTTGGTGACCTGCAGGGTCAGCGCCGACAGCGAGTGCGCCGAGTCGTGCCGGGCCTTCGCGATGCCCATGCGCAGCGGCGGCCTGCCGGTCACCGCCAGGGTCGCGCTGACCAGCGCGGGCAGCACCAGCACGACCACGGCCGCGGCCAGGGCCTGCTTGCGGCGCGGGCCCGTCAGCCACCGCGGCCGCGGCTGCCACGCGCCCGAGAACTCCGCCAGGGGCGTGGTGATCGCCGCCGCGAGCCACAGCGGCGTCATCAACAGGTAGTAGCCGTCCTGCGAGCGGGTCGCCAGGTAGAAGGCCAGCCAGGGCAGCACGGTCGCGGCCGGGCCGAGCCGCCGCACGAACAGCACGAACAGCGCCAGCAGAGCCGCGGCGAGCAGCATGCTCGCGTGGCCGTACCAGTCGAGCCGGTCGCTGCCGTGGGTGAAATACAGGGAGATGCCGACCAGGCCCTGCCCGTGCAGCACCGCGCCCTGGGTCAGCGGCAGGGCGATGCCCCGGATCCAGGGACCGGGCTCCGTCACGATCAAGTACGCGTTGATCAGCAGCCAGGTGAGGACCGCGATCCCCGTGATCCGCAGCACCACACGCGCCGCCTCCCGCCCGCCCAGCTCGCCCCGGCGCACGGCGTAGATGCCGGCCAGCAGGAACGGGGTCACGAACCACGGCAGTTGCTGAGCCGCGCACGCCGCGCCGAGACACGCGGCCCGGGCGATCCCCGAGGCGCCCAGCCGGCCCCCGGCGCCGAGCCGTGGCCAGCGCACGACCACCGGCACCAGCAGGACCAGGCCGACGATCGCGGGATAGCCCTGGCGGGCGTACATCGGCAGGAAGCCGAACCCCAGGAGGACCATCGTGGCCGCCGAGCGCCACGGCACCGGCAGCAGCCGCCACATCAGGACCGCGCCCACGACCAGCACGACGGTCACCGCCGCTGTCGCCGGGATGCCGCCGTGGCCCACCCAGAGGAACGGCAGGATGAGCAGCGGGGTCAGCGGCGGATAGCCGTACGTGAAGTCGTACCCGCCGTCTGTCGTCGGCGTCAGCGCGACGCTCGGGTCGCGGAACAGCCACGGCCAGGGGTTGTCGTACACCTGATGGCCGTTCATGATCTCGCGCGCGGCCTGGGTGCTCAGGACCGCCTCGTCGCCGCCGGCGTGGTTGAGCGCCCATGTGCACAGGACGAGTGCGATCGCCGTCACCAGGACCACCAGGTCGAGGCGGGCGAGCGAGCGCGCCCGGCGGACCGTGAGCGCGAGCACGCCGGTCACCAGGATCGCGGCGTAGCAGACGGAGATGACGGCCGCGAGGACCAGCCGGTGCGTGGCTGCCTGGGTCCACACCGTCCGGGTGCCGATGAACAGGCTGACGTCGGCGAGCAGGGTCAGTACGCGATGCCACTGCGCGGGCGCCCCGGGGGCATCGGCGCGTGGTCCCGGAGCGGCGGACACCGCCGACTGCGTCCGCCAGCCGGGTGTCACCTGCGGTGTTTCTGCCAAGTGCACGGGCCGGACGGTACCGGCGGCACATGAGCGCCAGATGGACGCATGTGAAAACTTCGATGAGGCAGAGGTGATCGGCGGGCGTAATCGCACATACAGCCCAGGTCGGGCAGTCGTGGGTCACCGGATCGGTCGCAGACCGTGTCGTTGTTGGGCCGAACGGGTGACTTGGCGTAAGAATTGACCGGTGCAGGCATTGAGTGCGAGTCAGGTCGGGGGGAGCCGGTGAGCCGTTACGACGTCACCGATGAACAGTGGGAAGGGCTCGCCCAGGTCGTGCCGCTGCGGGGCCGGGACGCCTGGCCGTCCGCGGTGGACCACCGCGCGCTGCCGGACGCCGAGACCGAGACCCGGCGCCGGTTCGTGGTCCTGCGTGTCAACGTCTTCGCGGACGCCCGCGAGGTCGCCGAGACCCTGATGGCCGGTGCGCCGGTCCTGCTCGACCTGTCCGGCGCGGAGACCGAGGTCGCCAAGCGCGTCCTCGACTTCAGCACGGGCGTCGTCTTCGGCCTGGGCAGCGGCATGCACCGCGTCGACCGGAACGTGTTCCTGCTCACCCCGCCCGGAACCGAGGTCAGCGGGCTGATGGAAGGGGCGGGGGTCTCGGAGGGCTGAGCCCCGCCGAGACCCCGCCCGCACGCCGAGTCCCCCGGCCGACGGCACGTCACCCGGCGGACGTCCCCCGATCGTAGGAAGGTCCGCAGGGCAAAACGGTTCGGCGGGGCGGCGGAGTTCTACCGTCCGCACATGGCCGTGTCTTCCGTCTCCGCCGAGCCTCCGGCGGCCGCCGCGTCCGGCGGGACCGTCCCCGCGCAGTCCCGTGTGTCCGGCGACGCCCGTGCGCCCGGCGGCGGCCTCGATGTGCGGGCCCGGATCACCGAGTTACGGCTGTCGGCGTTCGCCGGGCACCGGCGGGCCGGGTTCCCGCTCGGGCCCGTCACCCTGTTCGCGGGACCCAGCGGCACGGGGAAGACGACCGCGCTCATGGCGTACGAGGCGCTCGCCCGGCTCGGCAGCGGCGCCCCGCTCGCCCAGGCGTTCCCGGACCCGCTCGCCTGTGTGCCGCAGCGGGCGCGCCCCGACGCCGGAGGCCGGCGCGGCTTCCGGATCGGCTGTACGGCCGACGGCGTCGAGGGACCCGTCCGGCTCGACATCGCCGTACAGGCCGAACCCGCCCTCAGGATCGCGGGGGAGCGGCTGACCGCGGGCGGTGTCGTCCTGCTGCAGACCGCTCTGCGCGACCCGTCCCGCCGGACCGTCCAGGCCGCCTGGCACACCGCGGGCTCCGCCCCGGTGACCCGCGCCCCGCTGCCCGACGACCGCCTCGGCACCGCCCTGCTGCCCCTGCGCGTGGCCGGCAAGACGGACGGGCAGCGGCAGGTACTCGCCGCGGCCGAGCAGATGGTGGTCGCCCTGCGCTCCGTCTTCCCCTGCGATCCCCGCCCCGAGTACATGCGCACCCCCGTCCCCACCGGCTCCGGCCGGCTGCTGCAGGGCTGCGACAACCTCGCCGACGTGCTGTGGCGCACCCGCGCCGAGTGCGCCCGCCGGCACGGCCTGCTGGTCGAGGCGCTGCGCGCGGGCTGCGCCGGTCCGGTGACCGATCTGGTCGCCGAGCCGCTGTCCGACGGCACGGTACGGGCGCTGCTCGACCACGGAGACGGCTTCCGCACCGAGCTCGCCCGGCTCGGCGACGGCGAACTGCGCTATCTGGCCCTGACGTTGGTGCTGCTGACCGGCCCCGGCGTGCTGGACCTGGACGCCCCCGGCGAAGTGCCCGACGCGCTGCGCAGCCTCACCGTCCTCGCCGACGGCTTCGACCGCGGCCTGGACCCGGCACAGCGTCTCGCACTGCTGCGGACGGCGGCGCGGATGGGCGAGCGCGGGCACATCCGGTGCCTGGGCGCGGTGAGCGACGGCTCATGGGCCACCGGGGCCGACGGGGTGACCGTGGTGCACCTGGACCGGGAGAGCCGCGGTGATACACCTGGACCGTGACACAACCCCCTGACCTCGCCCGGCTCCAGCGCAGGCTCGCCGAGTTCGCCGCCGCGCGGAACTGGCAGCCCTACCACACCCCCAAGAACCTCGTCGCCGCCCTCTCGGTGGAGGCCTCCGAACTGGTCGAGATCTTCCAGTGGCTGACCCCGGAGGAGTCGGCACGGGTGATGGACGACCCCGGCACCGCGCACCGCGTCGAGGACGAGGTCGCCGATGTCCTCGCCTATCTGCTGCAGTTCTGCCAGACCCTCGGCATCGACCCCCTGGCGGCGCTGGACGCCAAGATCGACCGCAACGAGCGGCGGTTTCCGGTCGCCGGGGAGAAGAGTGGGCGGGAGCGGGGTCAACTGCCGGAATCCTGAACTCCGTTATCACGTTCCGTAGCAAAATCACCTGTCGAATCCGAATTGTTGTCCACAAATTTCCGTGTAGCACTGGCTTTTCGCCTCACACACCCTCACTCTGGGTAGTGGATACGGTAGTTCACGCGGACGTGCGAGAAAGCATGTGGAGGGACGGGGGCGACGTATGGATGCGATACGGCTCATCCTCGCGAGCAGGCGAGCCCTGGCGAACAGCGCGGACGCAGGCGAAATCATGGCGGAGGTCTGGCAGGCCCAGTCCCTGGCCCAGGCGATCGGCAGCCGGCTCGCGGTCTCCGGCCCGCCGGAGCTGCGCGGCGAGGCGCTCGGCCTGACGGAGCTGGCGGGCCGGGGCTGCGGCGTCCTCGACCCGCCCGAACTCGACCCCGGCGATCTGCGCGCCGCCCAGCTCACCGAGCTGGACGACGCCCGCGAGACCCTGCTCTGCCTCGGGGGTCTGCTCGGCGAGGTCGGCATCGCCCTGGTCGGTGTCGCGAGTTCCGCCGCCGACGAGACGACGTACTGGCAGTGCATGGAGGCCATCGACGCGGCCGACGAGTCCCGCGACCGCGTCCTGGAGATGCTGCGCAAACTGGCCGCGCGGGAGGAGGTGTTACGGGAGAGCGGGAACGAGAACAGCCCTTCCGGCGTGTGAGGACGAGAGGCGTAAGGCTCGAAGCGGGGTCTGGGGGCGGCCGCCCCCAGTACGGTGCCTCAGCCGAGGTCGGCTTCCTCGGTGCCGCTCTGACCGGCGTGCAGATCCGCCAGCTCCGACAGATCCGCGTTCAGCGCGGCCATCAGCTCTTCCATCTGCTCCAGCAGCCCCTTCGGCTGACCGGCGGAGCCACTCTCTTCGGACACTACGGCCTCCTCGGCCTCCGGCCCGGCAGGCCGGCGCGGTGACGCGCGACGGCGGCCACCGTCCGGCGCGGGTGCCGGACGGTCCGGCTCCGACGTCCCAACGATCATCACCGGGGCCGGTCACTGGCCCGCGCGGCGCCCACGGCGCCCCACCCCGATTTTCACCCGACCGGGGACCGCCGCACCTGGCGGTACCGGCGAGGTTGACGCGGGTCGCGGCAGGCAGGATGGGTGTATGGACCTTCGAATCTTCACCGAGCCCCAGCAGGGGGCCACCTACGACACCTTGCTCACCGTGGCGAAGGCCACCGAAGACCTCGGCTTCGACGCCTTCTTCCGCTCCGACCACTACCTCCGCATGGGCAGCACGGACGGCCTGCCCGGCCCCACGGACGCCTGGATCACCCTGGCCGGCCTCGCCCGTGAGACCCAGCGGATCCGCCTCGGCACACTGATGACGGCCGGCACCTTCCGGCTGCCCGGTGTGCTCGCCATCCAGGTCGCCCAGGTCGACCAGATGTCCGGCGGCCGGGTGGAGCTGGGCCTCGGCGCCGGCTGGTTCGAGGAGGAGCACAAGGCGTACGGCATCCCGTTCCCGAAGGAGAAGTTCGCCCGGCTGGAAGAGCAGCTCGCCATCGTCACCGGGCTGTGGGCCACCGAGGTCGGCAAGACCTTCGACTTCCACGGCACCTACTACGACCTGACCGAGTCGCCCGCGCTGCCCAAGCCCGCCCAGGGCAAGGTCCCGGTGCTCATCGGCGGCCACGGTGCGACGCGCACGCCGCGGCTGGCCGCGAAGTACGCCGACGAGTTCAACATCCCGTTCGCCTCCGTCGAGGACAGCGAGCGGCAGTTCGGCCGGGTGCGGGCCGCTGCCGAGGAGGCCGGCCGCCGCGCGGACGAGCTGACGTACTCCAACGCACTCGTGGTCTGCGTCGGCAAGGACGACCAGGAGGTCGCCCGGCGCGCCGCGGCGATCGGCCGTGAGGTGGAGGAGCTGAAGGCCAACGGCCTGGCGGGCTCCCCGGCCGAGGTCGTCGACAAGATCGGCCGGTACGCCGCGATCGGCTCCCGGCGGATCTACCTGCAGATCCTGGACCTGGCCGACCTGGACCACCTGGAACTGATCTCCGCCCAGGTGCAGTCGCAGCTGCCGTAAGGAGCCGGAGGGCATCCCGGTGTCCGGCACCGGTCCCGGGGATGCCCTCCTGGTGGCGGTATGTGATGGAGTATCGGCATGGGATCGGGCATCTACGTCCACGCGTTCCGTGACGGCGCCATCGTGCCGATGGACGCCGCGGCCGTCCGCGAGGTGCTGGCGCCGTACGCGCCGTACGACGTCCCGGACGGCGAGCCGGTCGAATGGGTGCGGGCCGCCGACGGCAGCGACGCCGACGTCTATCTGCACCACGGGGTGTCGTTCGACCGGCCGGGCCCCGGCGTGCTGGACATCGTCGCCGAACTGGCCCGCCGCACCGGCGCGGCGATCGTGCTGCCGACGGATCCCACGGTGATCGTGACCAGCGCGGCGGACGTACGGCATCTACCGCAGGAGCTGCGCGCGCGGGCGGTCGTGGTGCCGCCCGCCGCGCTGACCGGGCAGGCGATCGAACAGGTCGTCAGACCACGGCCGGAACCCCGGCGCCGGCCGATGCTGCCGCCGTTCCCCTACCACCCGGACCCGGTGGCCACCGGCTCGGTCACCGCCGCCGACGAGCCGTGCGTGTGCTGCGGACACGACCAGGGCTGGATCTACACCGGCCCGGTGCACGGCGAGGACGTACCGGACGGGCGCCTGTGCCCGTACTGCGTCGCGTACGGCACCGCGGCCAAGCGGCTCGGGGTGTTCTTCAACGACGTCGAGGCGGGCCGGATGCCGGACGAGGCGGCCCGGCAGATCTGCGAGCGCACCCCCGGCTTCGCCACCTGGCAGGACTGGGGCTGGCCGGCGCACTGCGGCGACGGCGCGGTGTTCCTCGGCACGGCGGGCGCCCGGGAACTGCGGCCCTACCCGGACGCGCTCGACGAGCTGCGCGGGCAGTGCGCCGAGTGGGGCTGGGCGGCCGGCCCCACCGAGGAGTTCCTCGCGGCGCTCGACCAGGACGGTCAGCCGACCGCGTACCTCTTCCGCTGCCGCATCTGCGGGACGCATCTCGCCCGGGCCGACTTCACCTGAGGCCGGACGCCCGGATGTGGGACCGCTGTGCACGACGTAGGGCGGAACTGTGGGCTCCATCACAGCGCCCAAGATCCGGGCCTGATCGGATGACCCCGTGCGCAAAGTCCTGCCTCTCGCCCTCGCCGGCCTCTTCGCCGTGTCGGCCTGCCAGTTCGCCGGTGGCGACGACGACCCCGCCGGCGAGGCCCGCCGTCTCAACACCAGGGCGGCTTTCCCGCTGCACGCGTACGTCCGGGACTCGGCCTCGCCCGGCGCCGAGGACGTCGACAGGGCCCAGTGGATCCTCGCCAAGACGTGCATGGTCCGGCTCGGCTTCACCGGCTTCGCGGTGCTCGACACCAAGAGCGTCGAGTCGACCTACCCGGAACGGCCGGGCACACTCGACCTCACCGCGTTCGGCGACGACAGCCCGTACGGAGTGGACGACCCCGACCTGGCGTCCGAGCACGGTTACCACGGCCGCAAGGCGGCGGACGCCCCCCAGAGCCGGCAGTGGCCCGTCGATCAATTCCTCGCCCTCACCGGCGAGTTCCAGCCCGGGGACAGCCGGCTCACACACGGACACCGCATCCCCGAGGGCGGCTGCCTGGGACAGGCGATGCGGACGATCTACGACGCTCCGCCCAAGGCGGCGAAGGTCGGCATCGTGAACCTCAGGAGTTACGACTCCCTGGCCATGCAGCTCTGGTACCAGTCCCACCAGGAGGCCCAGAAGGACCCGGCCTGGAAGAAGGCCGACCGCGCCTGGGCGGACTGCATGAAGAAGCAGGGTCTCCACTACTCCGACCCGGACAAGGCGGCCGCGGACTTCGCCTGGTACAGGACGGAGCAGCCCTCCGCCAAGGAGAAGAAGACGGCCGCCGCCGACGCGAGGTGCAAGCTCGACACCGGGTACATCCCGGCCGCCCACGCCCTCGACACGCGCACCCAGAAGGCCGCCATCGACAGGAACAAGCAGAAACTGGACGACCTGCGGGCCACACAGGAGCGGGCTCTGCGCAACGCCCGGACGATCATCGCCAAGGAGTCGTGACGAACGGGAAAACCGGTGGTCGCCGGGGTGGGAGCCCGGAACAATCGGACGCGTGTTCCTGACGATCTCGACGCGCGGCGACGCCGCCCACCCGGCCACCGACCTGGGATACCTGCTGCACAAGCACCCCGGCAAGGCGCAGAAGTTCTCCACGTCCTACGGCATCGCCCATGTCTTCTACCCGGAGGCGGACGATCAGCGCTGCACGGCCGCGCTGCTGCTGGAGATCGACACGGTCGCGCTGGTCCGGCGCGGCAAGGGCAAGGGCCGTGGCGGCGCGCCCGACGCGGCGCTCGCGCAGTACGTCAACGACCGCCCCTACGCGGCCTCCTCGCTGCTCGCGGTCGCGCTGAGCGGTGTCTTCTCCAGCGCCGTGCGCGGGGTGTGCGCCGCCCGTCCCGAACTCCCTGGTCAGACACGGCACTTGCGCATCGAGGTGCCCGCCCTGCCCGCACGGGGCGGTCCGGGTCTCGTGCACCGGCTCTTCGAGCCCCTCGGCTGGACGGTGTCCGCCGAGCCGGTGCCGCTCGACACCGAGTTCCCCGAGTGGGGCGACTCGCGCTACGTCCGGCTCGTCCTGGAGTCGGAGAAGCTGACCCTTGCCGAGGCGCTGCGCCATCTGTACGTGCTGCTGCCGGTCCTCGACGACGCCAAGCACTACTGGGTCGCCTCCGACGAGGTCGACAAACTGCTGCGCGCGGGCGAGGGCTGGCTGCCCGGACACCCCGAACAGCGGCTCATCACCACCCGGTATCTCACCCGCCGCTGGTCGCTGGCCCGGCAGGCGACCGAGCGGCTGGAGCTGGTCCGGCTCGCCGAGGCCGACGACAGCGAGGTCGAGGAGATCGACAACGCGGTCGCCGAGGAGACGGAGACCGAGGAGAAGCCGACCCCGCTCGCCGTCCAGCGCCGGGCGGCGATCCTCGCAGCGCTGCGCGCCCACGGCGCCGCCCGGGTGCTCGATCTCGGCTGCGGACAGGGCGAGTTGGTGCGGGAGCTGCTGAAGGACCCGCGGTTCACGGAGATCGTCGGACTCGACGTGTCCGCGCGGGCCCTCACGATCGCCGCGCGCCGGCTGAAGCTGGACCGCATGGGGGAGCGGCAGGCCTCCCGGGTCCGGCTCCTGCAGGGCTCCCTCGCCTACACCGACAAGCGTCTGAAGGGCTACGACGCGGCCGTGCTCAGCGAGGTGATCGAGCACCTCGACCTGCCCCGGCTGCCCGCCCTGGAGTACGCGGTGTTCGGCGCGGCCCGCCCCCGCACGGTCCTCGTGACCACCCCGAACGTCGAGTACAACGTCCGCTGGGAGACCCTGCCGGCCGGCCATGTCCGGCACGGCGACCACCGCTTCGAGTGGACCCGCGAGGAGTTCCGCGCCTGGGCCGGCCGCATCGCCGGACTCCACGGCTACGAGGTCGAGTTCGTCGCCGTGGGACCGGACGACCCCGAGGTCGGACCGCCCACCCAGATGGCCGTATTCGAAATGATCACACCCACGCTCGGCGCGAAGGAGGCGAAGGCGGCATGACCGGCAAGACCGACGGACGGGTCCTCCCCGTCACCGACCTCTCCCTCGTCGTCCTCGTCGGCGCCTCCGGCTCCGGCAAGTCCACCTTCGCCCGACGGCACTTCAAGCCCACCGAGGTGATCTCCTCCGACTTCTGCCGCGGCCTCGTCTCCGACGACGAGAACGACCAGAGCGCGACCCGGGACGCCTTCGACGTGCTGCACTACATCGCCGGCAAGCGGCTGGCCGCCGGCCGCCGCACGGTCGTGGACGCCACCAGCGTGCAGCAGGACAGCCGGCGGCAGCTGATCGAGCTGGCGCGGACGTACGACGTGCTGCCCATCGCCATCGTGCTCGACGTGCCCGAGGAGGTGTGTGCCGAGCGCAACGCGGCCCGCACCGACCGCGCCGACATGCCCCGCCGGGTCATCCAGCGGCACATCCGCGAACTGCGCCGCTCCGTCCGGCACTTGGAGCGCGAGGGCTTCCGCAAGGTGCACGTCCTGCGCGGAGTCGCGGAGGTCGACGCCGCCACCGTCGTCACCGAGAAGCGCTTCAACGACCTCACGCACCTCACCGGCCCGTTCGACATCATCGGCGACATCCACGGCTGCGCCGCCGAACTGGAGTCCCTGCTGGCCAAGTTGGGCTACGCGGACGGCGTGCACCCCGAGGGCCGTACCGCCGTCTTCGTCGGCGACCTGGTCGACCGTGGCCCCGACTCCCCGGGCGTGCTGCGCCGGGTGATGTCGATGGTCGGCTCCGGCAACGCGCTGTGCGTGCCGGGCAACCACGAGAACAAGTACGGCCGTCATCTCAAGGGCCGCAAGGTCCAGCACACCCACGGGCTCGCCGAGACCATCGCCCAGATGGAGGGCGAGAGCGAGGAGTTCCGGGCCGAGGTGCGCCGTTTCCTGGACGGGCTGGTCAGCCACTACGTCCTCGACGGCGGCAAGCTGGTCGTCTGCCACGCCGGCCTGCCCGAGAAGTACCACGGCCGCACCTCCGGCCGGGTCCGCTCGCACGCTCTGTACGGCGACACCACCGGCGAGACCGACGAGTTCGGACTGCCGGTGCGCTATCCCTGGGCGGAGGACTACCGGGGCCGCGCGGCCGTCGTCTACGGGCACACCCCGGTGCCGGAGGCGACCTGGCTCAACAACACCATCTGCCTGGACACCGGCGCCGTCTTCGGCGGCAAGCTCACCGCGCTGCGCTGGCCGGAGCGCGAGCTGGTGGACGTACCGGCCGAGCGGGTCTGGTACGAGCCGACGAGGCCGCTGCGCTCCGAGGCGCCCGGCGGGCACGACGGCCGGCCGCTGGACCTGGCCGACGTGTACGGCCGCAGGGCCGTGGAGACCCGGCACGCGGGCAGGGTCGCGGTGCGCGAGGAGAACGCGGCGGCGGCCCTGGAGGTCATGAGCCGGTTCGCGATCGACCCGCGACTGCTGCCGTATCTGCCGCCGACCATGGCGCCTACGGCGACATCGCAGATCGAGGGGTACCTGGAGCATCCGGCGGAGGCCTTCGCGCAGTACGCGCGGGACGGGGTCGAGCGGGTCGTGTGCGAGGAGAAGCACATGGGCTCGCGGGCCGTGGCCCTCGTGTGCCGGGACGCGGCGGCTGCCGCGCGGCGGTTCGGGGTGGATGGACCCACGGGTTTCCTCTACACCCGCACCGGGCGGCCGTTCTTCGACGACGAGCGGATGACCGAGGAGATCCTCGGCCGGCTGCGCTCGGCGATCGGGGGCGCCGGGCTCTGGGACGAACTGGCCACGGACTGGCTGCTGTTGGACGCCGAGCTGATGCCGTGGTCGCTGAAGGCCTCGGGTCTGCTGCGCGGTCAGTACGCGGCCGTGGGCGCGGCCGCGGGCGCGGTGTTCCCGGGCGCGCTGGCCGCCCTGGAGGCCGCCGCGGCGCGCGGCACCGACCTGGGCGGCCTGCTGGACCGCCAGCGCGAACGCGCCGCCGACGCGGCCGCGTTCACCGGCGCCTACCGCCGCTACTGCTGGACCACCGACGGCCTGGACGGCGTACGCCTGGCCCCCTTCCAGCTGCTGGCCGTCCAGGGCCGCAGCCTCGCCACGCTGCCGCACGACGAGCAACTGGCCCTGCTCGACAGGCTGGTGGAGCACGACGGCACCGGACTGCTGCAGACCACCAGAAGGCTGTACGTCGACACCGGCGAGGCGGAGTCGGTCCGCGCGGGCGTCGACTGGTGGCTGGAGATGACCGGCCGCGGCGGCGAGGGCATGGTGGTCAAGCCGCTCGGCGCGCTCGTCCGGGACGGCGACGGCAGGCTGGTCCAGCCCGGCATCAAGTGCCGGGGCCGGGAGTACCTGCGGATCATCTACGGCCCCGAGTACACCCGGCCGGACAACCTGGCCCGGCTGCGGGGGCGGTTCCTGAACCACAAGCGGTCCCTCGCCCTGCGCGAGTACGCCCTCGGCCTGGAGGCGCTGGACCGGCTCGCCGACGGGGAGCCGCTGTGGCGGGTGCACGAGGCCGTGTTCGGGGTGCTGGCCCTGGAGTCGGAGCCGGTGGACCCGCGGCTGTAGCCCGCGCGGGGGCGGCTACCCCACCAGCCGCAGCCGCTGCTCGCACACCCCGACGCGGACCGTCTGCCCCCAGGTCAGCTGGAGCGCGTCCGTCTCGATGCCGTCGCCGAAGGCGATGAGGCGGTCGGACTCGACGGTGACCGTCAGCCCCGCCGAGGCCGCGAGTTCGCCGGCCACCAGGCTCGTCCCGGTGGCCGGTGACGGCCAGGCCTCGCGGACGAACCACACCAGCCGGTCCTCGGTGGGGGAGGGCAGCGCGATCCGGCTGCCCCGCTCCTGCCACACGGAGCGGAGCCAGCCGGTCGCGCCGGTGCCGGTTCCCACCAGCACCCCGGAGGAAGCCTGGGCCTCGACGACACCCCCGTCGTCCTCCAGGCCCAGGCGGTATCGGGCGGTCTGATGACCGGCCGTGCCCAGGAAGATCTCGTTGAGCGCCAGGAGCCGCTGGGTGTCGTCGGCGACGGCCTCCACCATGGTGAGTTCGTCCACCGAAGAGCCCGAACCGCCCGCGGAGGCCAGCACCCTGGCCGCGTCGCCGGGCCGGTGCCGTACCAGCACACCCGGGTTGCGGCCGGGGTCGGTGTCGATGCCGATCACCGGCTGGCCGGTCAGGTACTTGGCGGCGTTCGCGACCAGCCCGTCCTGCCCGATCACCACGACCACGTCCTCGGGTGCGAACAGGAACCGGTCCAGGTCGCCCCGTTCCACCCGTGCCTGACGCCACGTCAACGGCACCGCCGAGGTCACCTCGGCCAGCGCGGCGCGGGCCCGGCGGTGGCGCGCGGCGACCTCCTCGATGTCCCGGCCCCGGGAGGCGAGGAAGAACGCGGCCTGGCCGTGCGTGCCGTGCCGGGCGACCAGCTCCTCGTACTCCGTGGTGCGGTGGACCAGCACGGCACGCGGGGCGAGGCTCATCGGGTTGCTCCGGGGGTGGGCCCGGGCCTGCTCGGGGCTGTGCTGCGGGGAATGGTGCGTGCCGAAGCGGAGTCTGCCGCCGGGGGACGTGAGCGAGGCGTCGAGGTCGAGGCAGAACCGCAGCGGGTGACCGCCCGGGTGAGCGAGGCGACGGCCACCGGGCCGGCCCCGGGCCGCGGCGGGGTGCCGGGCGTACGGCCGCCCCCCGGGGCCCGCCCGGTGGGTGGTGGCGGGGTGTCGGGCGTCTGGCCTGTTCTCGGGGCGTGCCGGGTGGGTGGTGGCGGGGTGTCGGGCGTCTGGCCTGTTCTCGGGGCGTGCCCGGCGGGCGGCGGCGGGGTACCGGGCGTCCGGCCGGCCCGCGGGGCGCGCCCGGCGCCCGGCGGCGGAGTGCGGATCATGCCGGCTCTCCGGGCGTGAGCCGGGTGAGCAGCCCGGTCAGCACGTCCGGTGCGACGGTCACGCTGTCGATGCGCGGCAGGTTCTCCGCCAGCCGGTCGGCGGTCAGCGCGCGCAGGGTCGTCGCCCCGTCGATCCCGGCCTCGGTGTGCACCCGCAGCCAGGCCGCCTGGGCCTCGGCCCGTGCCGCCCCGACCTCTCGCGCCGCGTCGGCCTCCACCCGCGCCAGCCGGACGGCCTTCGCCGCCTCGGCCTCGGCGAGCGCCACCGTACGCGCGGCCTCGGCCTGGCCCAGCCGCTCGGTACGCCGTGCTTCGGCCTCGGCCAGTTCGACCGCCCGGGCGGCCTCCGCCCGGGCCAGCCGTTCCGTCCGCTGTGCCTCGGCGTCGGCCAGCCGGACCTTCCGGGACGCCTCCGCCTGCGCGTGTACCGCGTCCGCCGCGGCCTGCTCCTCGGCCTCGCGCCGGGCGTTGGTGCCCCGCTGTTCGACCAACTGCTCTTCGCGGCGGGCGAGTTCGATGCGGCTGGCCAGCTCGTTCTCGGCGATGGTCCGCTCCCGCTCGACGGCCACGGCCCGGCGCTCGTAGGTCGCCCGGTCGGCCTCCTGCTGGATCTGCTCCCGGGCCGGTGTGCGCAGGGCGCGCTCCACCTCCGGCTCCGGTCTGAGCGCCATCACGCGGACGGCGACCACCTCGATGCCGGTGGCGGGCAGCCGCGGCTCGGCACCGAGTCCGGCCGCGACCCGCTCGCGCACCGCCGTGACGCCGTCGGCCAGCGCGGCCGCGAGCGGCGTACGCGCCAGGACGTCCAGCGCGTGCTGCTGCGCGGTCTCGGTCAGGAGGGTGCCCAGCTGCTCCAGCGGTGTGCCGCGCCAGGCGCCGGTGTCCGGGTCGACGGAGAAGTCCAGGCGGGCGGCGGCCACGGCCGGATCGGCGACGCGGTAGGTGACGGTCGCCTGCACGGACACGTCCTGGAAGTCGGCCGTACGGGCATGGAAGGTCATCGCCAACTCCCGGTCGTCGACCGGGACTTCGGAGATCGCCGCGGTGAGCGCACGGAACCAGAAGCTGAGCCCCGGCCCGTCGTGCAGCAGCGTCCCGCGCCGGTGGTGCCGGATGTGCGCCGTGGGCGCCCCGCGCAGATGACGCCAGCCCAGGCGCCGGGTGATGTCGGCCATGGAACCCCCTCTTTTTTCGTCATCGCGACGATAAGCGGAGACTCTGCTTCTCGTCAATAGGACGAGAAAAGCTGGGCGAACAAGAAGCGGCAGAAACCGGCGACAAGGGCGTGAACCCGGTCGGCTGCGGCCAGGATGGAGGCATGACCTACCGTGTCGACTCCGAGGCCGGGCGGCTGCGCCGCGTGATCCTGCACCGGCCCGACCTGGAGCTCAAAAGGCTCACCCCGAGCAACAAGGACGCCCTTCTCTTCGACGACGTGCTGTGGGTGCGCCGGGCGCGTGCCGAGCACGACGGGTTCGCCGACGTCCTGCGGGACCGCGGAGTCGCGGTCCACCTCTTCGGCGACCTGCTCACCGAGACCCTCCAGCTGCCCGAGGCCCGCGCGCTCGTCCTCGACCGGGTCTTCCATGAGAAGGAGTACGGCCCCCTCGCCACCGACCATCTGCGCGCCGCGTTCGCCGCCCTGCCCGCGCGGGAGCTGGCCGAGGCGCTCGTGGGCGGCATGACCAAGCGGGAGTTCCTTGCGGCGCACCCGGAGCCGACGTCCGTCCGCTTCCATGTGATGGACCTCGACGACTTCCTCCTCGGCCCCCTGCCCAACCACCTCTTCACCCGTGACACCTCCGCCTGGATCTACGACGGGGTCGCCATCAACGCCATGCGGCTGCCCGCCCGGCAGCGCGAGACCGTCCACTTCGAGGCGATCTACCGGCATCACCCGCTGTTCCGTGACGAAACGTTCCATGTCTGGTCGCAGGGCCAGGCCGACCACCCCTCCACCATCGAGGGCGGTGACGTCCTGGTGATCGGCAACGGCGCCGTCCTGGTCGGCATGAGCGAGCGCACCACCCCGCAGGCCGTGGAGATGCTGGCCCACCAGCTGTTCGCGGCCGGCTCCGCGCGCACCATCGTCGCGCTCGACATGCCCAAGCGGCGCGCCTTCATGCACCTGGACACCGTGATGACCATGGTCGACGGCGACACCTTCACCCAGTACGCGGGCCTCGGCATGCTGCGCTCGTACACCATCGAGCCGGGCGTCGGCGAGCGGGAGCTGAAGGTGACCGATCATCCCCCGGAGCACATGCACCGCGCCATCGCCGCCGCCCTCGGCCTCGGTGAGATCCGGGTATTGACCGCCACCCAGGACGTGCACGCAGCCGAACGCGAGCAGTGGGACGACGGTTGCAACGTGCTCGCCGTCGAACCCGGCGTCGTCATCGCCTACGAGCGCAACGCCACCACCAACACCCATCTGCGCAAGCAGGGTGTCGAGGTGATCGAGATCCCGGGCAGTGAGCTGGGGCGGGGCCGCGGCGGCCCCCGGTGCATGAGCTGCCCGGTGCAGCGGGACCCGGTCTGACCGGTGTGATGAAGCGGACGCCAGGAGGCTGTATAGAAATTCAGGAGGTCGTATAGAATTCCAGAGTCCTGTCCGCTCGTACCCCCGGAGCCCCCACCATGGCGACAGTCCCGACCGTCTTCACCGGCCGTCACTTCCTCAAGGAGCTCGACTTCACCGAGGAGGAGTTCCGCGGCCTGGTCGAGCTGGCGGCCGAGCTGAAGGCGGCCAAGAAGGCGGGGACCGAGACGCAGTACCTGACCGGCAAGAACATCGCGCTCGTCTTCGAGAAGACCTCGACGCGTACCCGCTGTGCGTTCGAGGTCGCCGCCGCCGACCAGGGCGCCCGCACGACCTACCTCGACCCGGCCGGCTCGCAGATCGGGCACAAGGAGTCCGTGAAGGACACCGCCCGCGTCCTCGGCCGGATGTTCGACGCCATCGAGTACCGCGGGCACGGCCAGGGGGTCGTCGAGGAGCTGGCCGCCCACGCCGGGGTCCCCGTCTACAACGGCCTCACCGACGAGTGGCACCCCACCCAGATGCTCGCCGACGTGCTCACCGTGACCGAGCACACCGACAAGCCGCTGAACGAGGTCGTCTTCGCCTACCTCGGTGACGCCCGCTACAACATGGGCAACTCCTACCTCGTCACCGGCGCCCTGCTCGGCATGGACGTCCGGATCGTCGCGCCCCGGGTGCTGTGGCCGGACGAGACGATCGTGCAGGTGGCCCGGCAGCTCGCCACCGCCTCCGGCGCCCGGGTCACGCTCACCGAGGACGTGAAGGAGGGCGTGCGCGGTGCCGACTTCCTCGCGACCGACGTCTGGGTGTCGATGGGCGAGCCCAAGGAGGTCTGGGACGAGCGCATCGCCCTGCTGGGCCCGTACGCCGTGACCATGGACGTCCTCGCCGCCACCGGCAACCCCGACGTGAAGTTCCTGCACTGCCTGCCGGCCTTCCATGACCTCGGCACCAAGGTCGGCCGCGAGATCCACGAGCGGTACGGACTGTCCGAGCTGGAGGTCACCGACGAGGTCTTCGAGTCCGAGCACTCGGTCGTCTTCGACGAGGCGGAGAACCGGATGCACACGATCAAGGCGGTCCTCGTGGCCACCCTGGCGGGTACGTCACAGGGCCTTGCCTGACCCTCCTCACCAGGCCTTGTCCTGATCGGCGGCCCGAAGCCACCCCTTTCGCGCCGCCGCCGCGACCTCACCCGGTCGCCCGCACCACCGAGAAGCGAGCACCGCCCGTATACCCGCTCCCCGTATCAAGCCGGACCTGGGTCCAGTTCGCCGTGTTCTTCGTGGTGGGCCTGGCGATCTACGCCGGCTACGGCCGCCGGCGCTCCACGCTCGCCGGGACGGCCCCCGAGATCACGCCGACGGCCGCCGCTGAGCGGGAACCACGGGCAGTGTGAACCACACCGCCTTGCCCGACGGGGTGGGGTGGTGACCGCAGGACGAGCTGAGGGTGCGGATCAGCAGCAGCCCGCGCCCGCCCTCCTGCCAGACGTCGGGCTGCTCGACCACCGGCGCGGTCAGCCGGCCCGGCGGCGCCGGGTCCGGGTCGTGCACCTCGACCTGGCAGCCGGTCGGCAGCAGTTGCACCACCAGCTCTATCGGGCCGCGCCCGGCGGTGTGCTCCACCGCGTTGGCCACCAGCTCGGCCGTGAGCAGCTCCGCGGTGTCACTGTCGGCCGTGTGCTCCACCTCGGCCAGGGCCGTACGCACCAGAGCGCGGGCCACGGGCACCGCGGCGGCGGTGTGCGGCAGCGCGATGCGCCAGGAGGCCGATTCGGTGGGGCGTTCGTGCAAGGCGAGTCCGTTCATGGAGCAGGTTGTCCTGCTTTCGACTGTAGGAATGGTACGGGCCCGGCCACTTCAGCCGATCGGCGGGCTTCGCCCGGGGCGTTCGGCCCCGGTACCGGGCGGCCTACCCAGCCGAACGGCCCGCCTCGCCCGCCCGTGCCCGCTGTTACGGCCCTGTCGCCGACCGGTGACGCACGTGACCGGGCTGGGCCGATCGGCGGACGGCGGACCTGCGTCTGTCGCGCACTCATGACGACAGTCACAAACAGGTGATAACTTCGTGGGACAGAGCAACGTACGGCACCGCCGCCCTAGGAGGCCGCACGTCATGAGTCCCTTCACCGGCTCCGCCGCCCGCACCTCCGACTGGGAGCATCTGCGGGTCCACCGCGCCGACGGGGTCGCCACCGTCACCCTCGCCCGCCCCGAGAAACTCAACGCGCTCACCTTCGGCGGCTACGCCGACCTGCGCGATCTGCTCGCCGAGCTGTCCCGGGAGCGCTCGGTGCGCGCCCTGGTGCTGGCCGGCGAGGGCCGCGGCTTCTGCTCCGGCGGAGACGTGGACGAGATCATCGGCGCCACCCTCTCGATGGACACCGCCCAGCTGCTCGACTTCAACCGGATGACCGGCCAGGTGGTGCGCGCGATCCGCGAATGCCCCTTCCCGGTGATCGCCGCGGTGCACGGGGTGGCGGCGGGCGCCGGAGCGGTGCTCGCCCTCGCGGCCGACTTCCGGGTGGCGGACCCCTCGGCCCGCTTCGCCTTCCTCTTCACCCGCGTCGGCCTGTCCGGCGGCGACATGGGCGCGGCCTATCTGCTGCCCCGGATCGTCGGCCTCGGCCACGCCACCCGGCTGCTCATGCTGGGCGAGCCGGTCCGCGCCCCCGAGGCGGAGCGCATCGGCCTGATCAGCGAGCTGACCGACGAGGGCCACGCCGACGCGGCGGCCCAGGACCTGGCCCGCCGCCTGGCCGACGGCCCAGCCCTGGCGCACGCCCAGACGAAGGCCCTGCTCACCGCCGAACTGGACATGCCGCTCGCCGCCTCGGTCGAACTGGACGCCTCGACCCAGGCGCTGCTGATGAACGGCGAGGACTACGCGGAGTTCCACGCGGCCTTCACGGAGAAGCGTCCGCCGAAGTGGCGGGGGAGGTGAGCCGTCGTGCGTGTGGCGATCATCGGCGGCGGGCCCGGAGGGTTGTACGCGGCCGCGTTGCTGAAGCGGCTCGACCCCGCCCGTGACATCACCCTCTGGGAGCGCAACGCCCCGGACGTCACCTTCGGCTTCGGAGTCGTCCTCTCCGACGAGACCCTCGGCGGCATCGAACACGCCGACCCGGTGGTCTACGAGGCCCTACGGCGGGACTTCGTGCGCTGGGACGACATCGACATCGTGCACCGGGGCACGACACACCGCTCCGGGGGACACGGTTTCGCCGCCCTCGGCAGGCACCGCCTCCTGGAGATCCTCCACGACCGCTGCCGCTCCCTCGGTGTGGACCTGCGCTTTCGCACCGAGGCGCCGCCCCCGGACGTGCTGTCGGCCGAGTACGACCTCGTCATCGCCGCCGACGGTGTGCACAGCGCCACCCGCGAGGCCTACGCCCCGGTGTTCCGCCCCCATGTGGCGACACACCACTGCCGCTATGTCTGGCTCGCCGCCGACTTCGCCTTCGACGCCTTCCGCTTCGACATCGCCGAGACCGAGCACGGCGTGATGCAGCTGCACGGCTACCCCTTCTCGGCCGCTGCCTCCACCGTCATCGTGGAGATGCGCGAGGAGGTGTGGCGGGCGGCGGGATTCGACGAGCTCGACACGGCGGAGTCCATCGGACGCTGCGCCAAGATCTTCTCCGAGGCGCTGCGCGGCCGCCCCCTGCGCTCCAACAACTCGGCCTGGACGACGTTCCGTACGGTGGTCAACGACCGCTGGTCGCACGGCAATGTCGTCCTGCTCGGTGACGCCGCCCACACCGCTCACTTCTCCATCGGCTCCGGCACCAAGCTCGCCGTCGAGGACGCGCTGGCCCTCGCCGCCTGCCTGGCGGAACAGCCCGACGTACCCAGGGCGTTGGCGGCGTACGAGGAGGAGCGCAGGCCCGTCGTCGCCTCCACCCAGCGGGCCGCCCGGGCCAGCCTGGAGTGGTTCGAGAACCTTCACCTGTACCGCGACCAGCCGCCCCGCCGCTTCGCGTTCAACCTGCTCACCCGCAGCCGCCGGGTCACCCACGACAACCTCCGGCTGCGCGACGCCCGCTTCACCGACGCCGTGGAGCGCGAGTTCGGCTGCCCGCCCGGCACGCCCCCGATGTTCACCCCGTTCCGGCTGCGCGGGCTGACCCTGCGCAACCGGGTCGTGGTGTCGCCGATGGACATGTACTCCGCCACCGACGGCGTACCCGGCGACTTCCACCTCGTCCACCTCGGCGCCCGCGCCCTCGGCGGGGCCGGGCTCGTCATGACCGAGATGGTGTGCGTGAGCGAGGAGGGCCGGATCACCCCGGGCTGTGCCGGTCTCTACACCGGCCGGCAGGCCGAGGCGTGGCGGCGGGTCACCGACTTCGTGCACACCCAGGCGCCGGGCACGGCGATCGGGGTGCAGCTCGGGCACTCCGGCCGCAAGGGCTCCACGAAGCTGATGTGGGAGGGCATCGACGAGCCGCTGCCCGAGGGCAACTGGCCGCTCGTCGCCGCCTCCCCGCTGCCGTACAAGCCGGGCAGCCAGACCCCGCGCCGGCTGTCGAGGGCCCAACTGACCGACATCCGCGAGCAGTTCGTGGCAGCCGCCTCGCGGGCCGCGCGGGCCGGGTTCGATCTGCTCGAACTGCACTGCGCCCACGGCTACCTGCTCTCCGGCTTCCTCTCCCCGCTCACCAACCACCGCACCGACGCCTACGGCGGCTCGGCGGAGAAGCGGCTGCGGTTCCCGCTGGAGGTCTTCGACGCCGTCCGCGCGGTGTGGCCGGCCGAGCGGCCGATGACGGTCCGTATCTCCGCCACCGACTGGGCCGAGGGCGGCACGAGTGCCGAGGACGCGGTCGGGATCGCCCGTGCCTTCGCCGCGCACGGCGCCGACGCGATCGACGTCTCCACCGGGCAGGTCGTCGCCGGGGAACGGCCGGAGTTCGGACGGTCGTACCAGACGCCGTTCGCCGACCGCATCCGGCACGAGGCACGCGTCCCGGTGATCGCGGTCGGCGCGATCTCCTCGTGGGACGACGTGAACTCCCTGATCCTCGCCGGCCGCACGGACCTGTGCGCGCTGGCCCGCCCGCATCTGTACGACCCGCACTGGACCCTGCACGCGGCGGCCGAGCAGGGCTACGACGGCCCGGGTGTCGTCTGGCCCGCGCCCTACCGGGCGGGCAGCCGCCGCCCCCAGACCGGCCGCACGGACGCCCCCAAGCCCCGGCTGACCCTGGACGGTTGATCAGGCGCGCACCGTCGGGTCTGCGCCCGACCCGCCTCACACCCCGGCGAACCGCGCCCCCGCGTCCCGCAGCCGCGCATGCAGCCCCCGGAAGACCTCCGCCGAACGCACGCCGGGCCAGCCCGTGGGCAGCAGGCGGGTGGGCAGGCCGGGGTCGGTGTAGGGCAGGTGGCGCCAGGAGTCGAGGGCGAGGAGGTAGTCGTGGTAGGCCTCCTCGGGCGGGGTGTCCGTGCGGCGCTCCCAGGCGCGCAGCACCGGGGCGTGCGCGTCCAGGAAGCGCTCGTGCTCCTTGGCGATCGCGGCCAGGTCCCACCAGCGGGCGACCGCCTCGGCCGTCGCCGCGAAGCCCAGGTGCTCGCCGCGGAAGAAGTCCACGTACGCGTCCAGGTGGAGCCGGCGCAGGGTGTGTTCCGTCTCCTCGTAGAGCCGGGCCGGGGCGATCCACACCCCGGGGGCGGCCGTGCCGAAGCCCAGGCCCGACAGCCGGGAGCGCAGCACATGCCGCTTCTGCCGCTCCGACTCGGGCACGGAGAAGACCGCCAGCACCCAGCCCTCGTCCTCGGGGGGCGCCGTCGCGTAGATACGGCGGTCGCCGTCGTCCAGCAACTGGCGTGCCTCGGGGGAGAGTTCGTAGCCGGCGGCGCCGCTGTCCGTGCGGGCCGGCAGCAGCAGCCCGCGCCGTTTGAGCCGGGACACGGAGGAGCGGACGGACGGCGCGTCCACGCCGACCGCGGCCAGCAGCCGGATCAGCTCGGCGACGGGCACGGGGCCGGGCATGAAGCGGCCGTACGCGCCGTAGAGCGTGACGATGAGGGACCGGGGGGCGTGCTGCTCGGACACGTTGATCATTTTAGGTCGTCGTCGTCACTGCTGGTCACCATCGATGCGCAGCCGGAACCGCTGGAGCTTGCCGGTGGCCGTGCGGGGCAGCGCGTCCAGGAAGACGAATGCGCGCGGGCATTTGTAGGGCGCCAGTTCGGCCAGCAGGAAGCGGCGCAGGGCCTCCGCGTCGCGCGGTGCCCCCGGGCGCAGCACCGTGTAGGCCACGGCGACCTGTCCGCGTGTCTCGTCCGGGCGGCCCACGACCGCCGTCTCCAGTACGTCCGGATGGCGCAGGAGCGCGTCCTCCACCTCCGGCCCGGCGATGTTGTACCCGGCGGAGATGATCATGTCGTCGGCGCGGGCCACATAGCGGAAGTAGCCGTCGGGCTCGCGGACATAGGTGTCGCCGGTGACGTTCCAGCCGCCGCGCACGTACACCCGCTGGCGCGGGTCGGCCAGATAACGGCAGCCCACCGGGCCGCGCACGGCCAGCAGACCGGGCTCGCCGTCGGGCACCGGGCGCCCCTCCGCGTCCTGCACCCGCGCCTGCCAGCCCGGCACCGGCACCCCCGTGGTCCCGGGTCTGATGTCCTCGTCGGCGGCGGAGACGAAGATGTGCAGCAGCTCGGTCGCGCCGATGCCGTTGATGAGCCTGAGGCCGGTGCGCTCGTGCCAGGCCCGCCAGGTGGCCGCGGGCAGGTTCTCGCCGGCCGACACGCAGCGCCGCAGAGATGAGATGTCGTGGCCGTCCAGCTCGTCCAGCATGGCGCGGTAGGCCGTCGGGGCGGTGAACAGCACCGAGACCCGGTGTCCGGCGAGCGCGGGCAGCAGGTGCCTGGGGCCGGCCTGCTCCAGCAGGAGGCTGCTGGCACCGGCCCGCATCGGGAAGACCACCAGCCCGCCGAGGCCGAAGGTGAAGCCGAGCGGGGGACTGCCGGCGAACACGTCGTCGGCGTGGGGGCGCAGCACATGCCGGGAGAAGGTGTCCGCTATGGCCAGCACATCCCGGTGGAAGTGCATGCACCCTTTCGGGCGACCCGTGGTCCCGGAGGTGAACGCGATCAGGGCGACGTCGTCGGCCGCGGTGTCCACCGCCGGGAAGGGCGTGCCGGGTACGGGACGGCGCAGGAGGTCGTCGGGGCCGTCACCGCCGTACGTCGTGATCCGCAGCCCGGGTATGTCGGCCTTCGCCAGGTCGTCCACCGACCGGATGTCGCACAACGCGTGCCGCACCAGGGCGATCTCGCACATGGTCGCCAGCTCGTGCGGGCGCTGCCGGTCCAGCACGGTGACCGCGACGGCGCCCGCCTTCAGCACGGCCAGCCAGCAGGCGGCGAGCCAGGGCGTGGTGGGGCCGCGCAACAGCACCCGGTTGCCGGGGACCACGCCGAGGTCGCCGGTGAGCACGTGCGCGACCCGGTCGACGTGCGCGCGCAGCTCGCCGTACGTCCAGCTGGGGCCCGCCGGGGTGTGGAAGACCGGGCGGTCCGGGTCGGTGTGGTCCAGGAGTTCGGCGGCGCAGTTCAGCCGGTCGGGGTAGCGCAGCTCCGGCAGGTCGAAGCGCAGCTCGGGCCACTCGTCCGGCGGGGGCAGATGGTCGCGCGCGAAGGTGTCGACGTGGGCCGAGACATGCATGGCGGTTCGCCCCCTTGCCGTGCCACGGGTACGTACGGGCTTTCCGGTGGGCTCGCGCATCGAGCGTATCGTCTTGGTGACGGCAGTCAAGCACACGCGATAACGTCGGGGAGACGGAGTACGGGCCGGGTGGTCCGAAGAGCGACGGGACCGGCCGTGCCGGCCGCTCCGGAAGCACGACGGGTGGGCCATGGCGGCCCGGCCCGGGAAGAAGGCGGGACGGGTCGTCGCGGCCCCTCCCGCACGGCGACGGGACGGGCCGTGACGGTCCGCCCCGGAGGGAGGACGGCGTGCCCGCATTCTCGCTCGAACCGGAACAGACCGCCTGGTGCGCCGAGCTGCGCGCGCTGGCCGGGCAGCTGCTGCGCCCCCTCGCCGACAAGGGCGAGCCGGGCCGCGTCAACCGGCCGCTCCTCACCGAACTCGGCCGACTCGGGCTGCTGGAGCGGCTGTTCACCTCCGGCGCGCTCGATCTGTGCCTGATGCGCGAGTCCCTCGCCCAGGCCTGCACCGAGGCCGAGACCGCCCTCGCCCTCCAGGGCCTCGGCGCCCATCCGGTGCACGCCCACGGCAGCCCGGCCCAGCGCGCGCGCTGGCTGCCCGGGGTCGCCGACGGCAGCGCGGTCGCCGCCTTCGCGCTGAGCGAGCCCGGGGCCGGTTCGGACGCGGCCGCGCGGTCCCTCGCGGCCGCGTCCGACGGCGCCGGCGGCTGGCGGCTGACCGGCGAGAAGTGCTGGATCTCCAACGCCCCCGAGGCCGACTTCTACACCGTCTTCGCCCGCACCACCCCGGGCGCCGGAGCCCGGGGCGTGACCGCGTTCCTGGTCCCGGCCGACCGGCCCGGACTCACCGGCAGCGCCCTGGAGATGCTCTCCCCGCACCCCGTCGGCGCCCTCGCCTTCGACGCCGTACCCGTCACCGCCGCCGACGTCCTCGGCGCGGTGGACCGCGGCTTCGCCGTCGCCATGGGCACCCTCAACCTCTTCCGGCCCAGCGTCGGCGCGTTCGCCGTCGGCATGGCCCAGGCCGCGCTCGACGCGACGGTCCGGCACACCCGCCGGCGCGAGGCCTTCCAAGGCCGGCTGATGGACCTTCAGGCGGTCGCCCACCAGGTCGCCGAGATGGCGCTGCGCACGGAGGCGGCCCGGCTGATGGTGTACGCGGCGGCCACGGCGTACGACCAGGGCGCGCCCGGCGTCCCCGGGCGGGCCGCGATGGCCAAGCTGCTCGCCACCGAGACCGCGCAGTACGTCGTCGACACCGCCGTCCAGCTGCACGGCGCCCGCGCCCTGCGCCGCGGCCACCTCCTCGAACACCTCTACCGCGAGGTGCGCGCACCCCGGGTCTACGAAGGGGCGAGCGAGGTCCAACGGGGCATCATCGCCAAGGAGTTGTACACCACCGCCGACGACCGGGAGGTCCGGTGAGCACCGAGCGCGTCAACCCGCCCGAGCTGTCCCCGCCCACGGGTTTCTCGCACGCCGTCGTCGCCGCCGGCTCCCGTGTGGTGTTCCTCGCGGGCCAGACCGCCCTCGACACCGACGGCAAGGTCACCGGCGACACGCTGCCCGAGCAGTTCGAGCAGGCGCTCGGCAACCTCCTGACCGCCCTGCGCGCGGCCGGCGGCACCCCCGCCGACCTCGCCCGGGTCACGGTCTACGCCACGGACGTCGCCGCGTACCGCGCCCACGCCGGCCGTCTGGGCCGCATCTGGCGGGACCTGGCGGGCCGCCACTATCCGGCGATGGCCGTCGTGGAGGTCGTACGGCTGTGGGACGAGCGGGCGATGGTGGAGCTGGACGGGTTCGCCGTACTGCCGTGACCGCGGCCGGCCTGTGCCGGGCCGCCGCCGCGGGGTGTACGGCGCCGGCGGGCGGGCGCGGAGCCGGGGCCGCGCCGTACGCGGATCAGACCGCCGCGGCGAGCCGGTCCGCCGGCACCCGGTGCGGCGGGACCACGCTGCCGTCCGGGTGCAGTTCGCCGGTGTCGTCGAAGACGATCGAGCCGTCGCACAGCAGGGTCCAGCCCTGTTCGGGACGGGCGGCCACCGCGTGGCGCAGGGTGGGGTCGGACGCGGGACGCGAGGACCGGCAGGAGCACATGGCGCACCTCCACAGCGACGTGTGAGGGGGCCGGCGGGATCGCCCGCCGCCCGTCATGCATAGACCATGCGCCCGTTGTGAACGCGCCGGAACCGCTCGCCGTGAAGCGTGACAACACCCGGACAACTCCCGGACGGTCCCATGACGCGCCACCGTTGGAGTGACGGTCACGCCGCTCGGTGCGGCCGCCCGGTATCCAGTGGATCCCTCTGCCCCAGGAAACCTCGACCCCCATGGAACCGGGAGGTACCCCATGCCCGTCCGTCCCGCCCTCGCCGCGGCCCTCGGCGCCGCCGCCCTGCTGTGCGCCGCCGCGGTCCCGGCCGGCGCCGACCCGGCCGAGACCGTCACCGTCGACCCCACCGGCTCGATCGCGGCCGACGGTACCGTCACGCTCTCCGGCACCTACCGCTGCCTTTCCGGCACCGGGCCGGTGCTCGTCAGCTCCTCGGTCAGCCAGAGCGACCCGCGCGTCAAGCACGGCATCGGCGGCAGCGCCGCCCGGTGCGACGGCGCCGAGCACCGCTGGCAGAACTCCGGCAAGGTCTCCCTGGAGACCCTCAAGGCCGGTGCCGCCCATGTGCAGGCCACGCTCCTGGAGATGCGGCCCGCGGGCATCGCCCTCATGCCCGTCTTCCACGCGATCGACGACCTGGACATCGCGCTCGTGAACCGGTGAGCGCCGGCGATGCGACGGGCGGCCCGCGGGGGAGCGGGCCGCCCGCGGCGTGACCGGGCCCGCCGCTCCCGCCCGGCGCGGCCGGGGAGGTGTCACATGCCGTGCATCTGCGCCTCGTCGCTGCAGGTGACGTGGAGGGTCAGATCGGCCGGACCGGCGTCGTGCCGCTCCTCGCTGCCGCCGTCCGGGCGGTGCTGCTCGTGCTGTTCATGCTGCGGCTTCGGCTTCGGCTTCTGCGGCTGCTGCGGCTGCTGCAACCACGTGGTCTTGCGCACGGTGACGATCCAGCCGCTGGCGTTGTCGTTCGGCCGGTTCTCCCACACGTCGGCGGGGGAGTCCTCGGACAGCCGGGTGCCCGTGCGGGCGCTCAGGGCGTAGCCACCGCCGTAGGCGTGCTGCTGTGGCGGGCAGAGCACCTCGTGGCGGGTGCCGTCGGCACCGCCAGGGATGAGCTGGCCGGTGATCTCGTGCGGCGGCTGCGGCGGGTCGGCGAGCGCGGTGGCCGGTGCGACGGCGCAGCCGAGCAGAGCGAGGGCTCCCGCCGCGGCGAGGGGGACACGGACACGGGTGGCGGTCATGCTGTTGGCTCCTCGGGACGTTCTCGGGAAAGGGGGACTGGCTCGCTCATTGGAGCCCGCCGGTCCGGCCCTCCTCAGACGGACACGCAGCGTTACCACCCATCGGGGTAAAACGGTCAATCTTTCGAGCAGATCGATCACGATCGCTACCGTGTGTGATTAACTGCGCATGTTCCGTCACTCTACGTGGTCGCCTCGTGCTGCTCCGTGCCAGCACGGCGTCCCGTGTTCCCCCGAGGAGCCCCATGTCCCGCAGAGGGATCCACCGCAGCCGGAGATGGACGTTCGCGGCCGGCTGCGCCGTGGTCGTCCTGTCCGTCACCGCCCCCGCCGCACTCGGCTCGACCCCGTCCGCCCGGCACGGTTTCGACCCCCATCCGGGCGGCGTACGCATCACCCGCGAGCAGATCGCGAAGGAGATCCGCCCCGAGGAGGTCAAGGCCCTCGGCCGGCCCCGTGCCGAGCAGCTGGCCCGCGACCGCATCGGCCTGCGCGCCGTCGACGCCGGTTATCCGCAGCCGATCCGCAACCGCAGCCTGAAGGAGCACACCGGCTCGCAGGCCGAGGCGAACGCGGCGTTCTCGGCCGCCCAGTCGGGCGAGTTCAAGCAGTACATCAAGAGCCCGGACTACGGCGACCACGTCGCCCTGCTGCCCACCGGCAAGGTGCTGCTGTTCTCCTTCGAGGCCGTCGAGGACAACCCGAACAAGGAGACCGCGCCCACCCAGGTCATCGGCCGTCAGAACGCGGGCCGCGCCTACGTCTGGACCCCGCCCGCACCCGACGACGACACGGGCACCGGCACCTTCAAGGCCGTACCGCCGCCGACGGTGGACATGGACGACGGCCTGAACGAACCGCGCCCCGCCCCGATCTTCTGCGCCGGACACGCCTACCTGCCCAACGGCATGGTCGGCATCTTCGGCGGCAACCTCGGCGGCAACCACGGCACCGGCGCCCACCTCGCCTTCGTCTTCGACCCCTGGACCGAGACCTGGCACCGGCAGCAGGACATGGCCGAGGGCCGCTGGTACCCCTCGGTCGTCACGGGCGCGGACGGCCGGCAGTTCATCACCTCCGGCCACGGGGACGTCGGCTGGGGCAAGCTCTCCAAGACGATCGAGCGCTTCCCGGCCAAGAACACCGCCGTGTCGTTCGACAAGTCGAGCGTCCCGGACAACCAGCAGCTCGACAAGTGGCAGATCAAGGCCGACTACGCCACCGACTACCCGCAGCTGTTCTCCCTGCGGGACGGCAGGATCTACGGCTTCGGGCGCGACTACAACCAGCAGTACGTCTTCGACCCGGCCACCGAGACCAGCCAGAAGCTGCCCGACCGCCCCGACGAGGAAGGGCGCAAGTACGGCTCCGCGGTGCCCCTGCCCAACCCCACCCCCGGCAACGGCCCCGACTCGGCGCTGATCCTCGGCGGCGACCGCAACAACCCGAAGACGTACCGGTTCTCGAACGGCAGCTGGACCCAGGACAGCTCACGCGCCTTCGGCCGCACCATGGACGACACGCTGATCTTCCCCGACGGCCGGCTGTGGACCGTCAACGGCGCCTTCGACATCCGCGACTACGGCAATGGCGAGTACAACCCCACCGCCGACGACAAGTGGCGCCAGACCGAGCTGCGCGGCACCGACGGCACCTGGAAGCTCGGCCCGCAGCAGCGGCTGCCGCGCGGCTACCACTCCAACGCGGTCATCCTGCCCGACGGCCGCATCATGATCACCGGCGACGAGCTCCAGGAGATCGCCAACAACCCGGACATCAAGTCCGGCATGAACGGCTCCATCGAGATCTTCAAGCCGCCGTATCTGAACCAGGGCGGCGAGCGGCCCGGACTGCGCACCGTGCCGGACGGGCCGATCGGGTACGACACCGACTTCCAGGTCGACACCACCAATCCCAGGCTGGCCCGCAAGGTCGTGCTGATGGCGCCCATCACCTCCACCCACTCGGTGGACACCAGCCAGCGCCGCATCGAGCTGCGGATCAACGCGCGGGCCGGCAACACGCTGGACCTGCAGAGCCCGCTGTCCGCCAAGGACGCCCCGCCCGGCTACTACCTGCTCTACGTCCTCGACGACCGAGGCGTGCCCAGCATCGGCAAGTGGGTGCAGCTGCGCCCCGGCGCCTGACCGCCCGAACCGTCCCCTGCCGCCGGACTCCCGGGCGCCCCGCCCACGGGCCGCCCGGGGACTTCCGGCCACCGAAGCACGTCCCCGTCCCCACACCACCAAGGGAGACCCCATGGCGCTGCGCGACAGCACCGAGATCCAGGGCGACATCCTCGCCGGGTTCAAGAAAGACAACATGACCCTGCTCTTCCTCCGCTTCGGCGACGCGGCCGCCGCCCGGAGCTGGCTGAAGGACCTGGTTCCGCAACTGGCGACGACCCAGCAGGTCGCCGCCTTCAACGAGAAGTTCAGCGAGGCCCGCCGCAACTCGATGGGCTCCGACCCGGCCATGAAAGCCACCTGGCTGGGCCTCAGCCTCACCTATCCCGGACTGACGGTCCTCACCGGCAAGCAGGACCTGCTGCCGGAGAACGACGGCATCGACACGGTCGGCGCCTTCGTCCAGGGTGCCGCCCGCCGTGCCAAGCCCCTGGGCGACGTCGACAACAACGCGCCCGACAAGTGGCTGTTCGGCGCCACCCAGAACCAGGTCACGCACGCCGTGCTCACCGTCGCCGCCGACGACAAGGGCGACCACGACAGGCAGCTCACGCGCCAGACGGATGCCGCCACCCGGGCCGGCATCGTGATCGTCCACGCGCAGCCCGGCGCCACCCTGCCCGAACCCCGGCGCGGCAAGGAGCACTTCGGCTTCAAGGACGGCGTCAGCGAACCGAACGTGGAGGGCATCGAGGAGAAGCCCGAGCCGGGCGCCCGGCTCCTCTCCGCCGACTTCTTCGTCCTCGGTGCCACCGGCAGTGCCCTGCCCGAGGGCGTGCCCGAGTGGATGCGCAACGGCTCCTTCCAGGTGGTACGGCGGCTCGGCCAGGACGTGCCCGGCTGGTGGGCGCAGGTCGGCACGGAGCTGAAGAAGCTGAAGGACGCCAAGGTGGTGGGGGAGAAGACGTCGACGGAATGGCTCGCCTCCCGCCTGGTCGGCCGCTGGCGGTGCGGCGCGTCGGTCCACAACCACCCCGGCGCCACCCGGGACCCGCTCCTCGACGACCCGAGCATCAAGCCGGACAACGTCATCAGCTACAAGAACGACCCCGACGGCGTGATCACCCCGCTCTTCTCCCACCTGCGCAAGACCAACCCGCGCGACGGGCTGATCGACGAGGGACCGGTGGACGAGCAGAAGTTCCTCGACCGCCGCCGCATCATCCGCCGCGGCATCCCCTACGGCGCCCCGTTCGACCCCACCTCCCCGGGCGGCGGCCCCGACGAGGAGCGCGGCCTGGTCTTCGTCTGCTATCAGGCCGACCTGGTCGAGCAGTTCGAGTTCATGCAGCGGAACTGGGTCAACACCCCCAACTTCCCGCCGGGCCGCAACCCCAAGCCCGGCCCGGACACGATGATCAGCGGGGTGCTCAGCAAGATCGGGAACGGTGACGTCGCCTTCGAGACCGAGACCGGCGGCGCACACAAGATCACCATGCTGAACTTCCGGCCCTTCGTGAACACCGAGGGCTCCCTCTACGCCTTCACCCCCTCGCTCTCCACCCTGCGCAAGCTCGGTGAGGGCCGGCTGGACGGTGCGGAGGGCGGACAGCGGCCGCAGCCGAAGGTCCAGCCCGGCCCGGTCGACGAGATCCTGCCCTGGATGGACGTCGAGGGCCGGTACTGGGTCTTCTCCGGCAACCAGGTCCGGGTCGTCGGCACCGGCGCCGAGGACGTGGACCAGCTCACCACCGGCTCGGACGACGCCACGGGGATCGTCTTCGGCGACCCTGTGGACCTGTCCACCTGGCCCGCGCTCCAGGGCGTGGAGCGGGTCGACGCGATCTGGCCGGTGCCGGACGAGCAGAGACTGAACGGCGAGAGCAGCTACTGGCTCTTCCACACCGTGAACGGCACCCAGGTCTACCGGCGGATCTGGATCGCTCTCAACAGCCGCCACAACAGCCGTACCAGCGGCGGCGACATGCCGCTCACCAACTGGCGGACGGCCTTCGGCGGAACCACCCGTGTCACCCATGTCGACGCGGTTCTCCCGGTGCCCGACATGCAGCACGTCAACGGCAAGTCGCAGTACTGGCTCTTCCACACCACCTCCGCGGGCCAGCGCTACCGGCTCGTCTCCGTCGCCGAGGAGCCGTACCACACGGACAGCCTCGACCGGGACGACCGTGAACCGTCCAAGTGGCAGTCCCTGAGCGGCATCGCCAAGGTGGACGCCTTCGGGTTCGTCCTCGGCAAGTACCGGGCCGGCGGCAAGACCTGGTGCTGGGTCCAGCACGACGGCGGCCAGTACCGCACGATCTCGATCGCCGACGGCTTCGGCCACCAGGACGAGCAGGTCCGCGGCTCGCGCCCGAACACCCCCTGGTTCCGTCGCGGCTGAGCCTTCCCCGCAGGTCAGTGGCCGCCCGGCCGGCGCAGGGCGGCCACGAACTTGTACCGGGACCCCCGGTACACCGAGCGCACCCACTCCACCGGGGTGCCCTCCGCGTCCCGCGAGTGGCGGGACAGCAGCAGCATCGGCAGCCCCACGTCGGTGCCGAGCAACTGCGCCTCGCGCGGGGTGGACAGCGAGGTCTCGATGGTCTCGTCGGCCTCCGCGAGATGGACGCCGTAGACCTCGGCGAGCGCGGTGTACAGCGAGGGCCGGGTCGTGAGCTCCCCGCGCAGGCCGGGGAAGCGGCGGGCCGACAGATGGGTCGCCTCGATCGCCATCGGCTCGCCGCCGGCCAGCCGCAGCCGCTCGATGCGCAGCACCCGTTCGCCGAGCCCGATGCCGAGCAGGCCCGAGAGCTTCTCGTCCGCCGGTATCTCCCCGATGTCCAGCACCTGCGAGGCCGGGGTGAGGCCCTGGGCGCGCATGTCCTCGGTGTGCGAGGTCAGCTGGAGCGTGCGGTACAGCTTGGGCTGGGCGACGAAGGTGCCCCTGCCCTGGATCCGGTCGAGGCGGCCCTCGCCCACGAGTTCGGTGAGCGCCTGCCGGATCGTGGTCCGTGAGGTGTCGAACCGGACCGCGAGCAGCCGCTCGGCGGGCACGGCCGAACCGGGCTGCAGAGCCTCGGTCATCGCGAGCAACTGCTGCTTGATCCGGTAGTACTTCGGCACGCGCGCGCTGCTGACGTCAGGGGTCATGCCTGCCTTCCCGGCTGTGTGAGTGGTCTCCCGTTATAGCGACCCGTCACGCATTGGTCTAGTCCAACCGGGAAAGCCCGGCAAAAGGGGGCGGAGTCCCTCCGGTGACGTTCTCGTAACGGCCTCCAGCGGCTTCTGGAGCCACCCTTGACACCCCGAAAGGTCTAGGCCAAGCTCCACCGTACTGGTCTACACCATTAGTGGCCAGGTCCCGAGCCCTACGTGCAACAGCGTCGTACGCAGGTCACCGCCGAGGGCGTGGGGGGTAAGCAGCATCCCTGAGGAGGGTGGCGTGAAGCGCAAGCTCGCTGCCGCGATCTCGATCGCGGGCATGATGGTCTCCGTTGCGGCGTGTGGCGGGAACGGCAAGGACAGCTCCAAGGACGCGGGACCGGACAGCTGGAAGGGCCAGACGCTCACGGTCTGGACCATGGACGGCTCCGCGCCCCCGCAGTGGTCCAAGGACGTCCAGGCCGCCTTCGAGAAGAAGACCGGCGCCAAGCTCAAGTTCGAGATCCAGAAGTGGGACGGGATCCAGCAGAAGATCACCACCGCCCTCTCCGAGGACAACCCGCCGGACGTCCTGGAGGTCGGCAACACCCAGACCCCCGCCTACGCGGCCACCGGCGGCCTCGCCGACCTCTCCGACGTCAAGACGGCGGTCGGCGCCGACTGGACGCCGTCGGTCTCGCAGTCCTCCGTCTACGACGGCAAGCAGTACGCCGCCCCCTGGTACTTCGCCAACCGTGTCGTCATCTACAACAAGGCGATCTGGGCGAAGGCCGGCATCACGAGCACCCCGAAGACCCGGGACGAGTTCCTCAAGGACCTGGACGCCATCGGCAAGAAGACCGACGCCGAGCCGCTCTACCTGCCGGGCCAGAACTGGTACTTCCTCGACGGCCTCATCATCGGCCAGGGCGGTGACCTGGTGAAGAAGCAGGGCAGCAAGTACGTCTCCAACCTCGCCGACCCCAAGGTCGCCGCGGCCATGGAGATCTACAAGAAGTACGCCTCCTACTCCAAGGCCCCCAAGGACAAGGACGAGGCCACCCCGCAGCAGGCCACCATCTTCGCCAAGGGCAAGACGGGTGCCTTCATCGGCATGGGCTGGGAGGCCGCCACCGCCATCCAGACCGACAAGGCCATCGAGAAGCAGATCGGCTACTTCACCATCCCGGGTGCCACGGCCGACAAGCCCGAGGGCGTCTTCCTCGGCGGCTCCAACCTCGCCGTCGCCCAGAACAGCAAGCACCAGTCCCTGGCCAAGGAGTTCCTGAAGATCGCCCTGTCCGACCCGTACGAGGGCGAACTGGCCAAGCTCAACGGGGTCATCCCGAACAAGACGGCCCTGCAGAGCAACCTCAAGGGCAACGGCGCCGCCGAGGCCGCCGCGCCCGCCGCAGCCGCCGGCGGCACCACCCCGCTGATCCCCGAGTGGGCCGCGGTGGAGAACACCCCGAACCCGATCAAGTCGTACATGACCGCGGTCCTGAACGGCAAGGACCCCGCGGCGGCCGCCAAGGACGTCGAGGGCGAGATCGACAAGCGACTGGCCCAGCAGAACTGATGACCCGCGCCGGGGGCGCCAGGGCCTGTCCGGCGGATCAGGCCGGCTTGAGGCAAGGGTGCCTCATAAGCACCGGTGAGCGGGGGCTGGTGCGTGCAGCTGCAAGGCGGAGGAGGGAGTCGACGCGTGGGGGTCCCCCCGCGCGAACCCCATTCGAGCGTGGGGGAGTCGGCGACCGACGGCAACGCCGCAGATGGGCGTGCCAGACCTCGCGATTCCGGCAGGATCCGCCGGACAGGCCCTAAGTGCCCCCGGCTCAGTCGTCCGTACGGCCGGTTCGGCCATGGAAGAGATGGCAACTCATGTCAGTGCAGACCCAGGGCACGGACACGGCCGGGGAGCCCGCTGTCCGCAAGGCCCGGATACCGAGGCCGCCACGGGGTGCGGATCGTGACCCCGCCTCCCCCGCCCGCCGCGGTGCCGGCGCCCCCTACCTGCTCGTCCTGCCCGCGCTGCTGGCCACGGTGGTCCTGCTCGGCTGGCCCCTGGTCAAGAACGGCATGCTGTCGTTCCAGAACCTCAACCCGCGGCAGCTCATCCAGCACCTCACCGAGTGGAACGGCGTCGAGAACTACCGGAGCGTCCTGAGTGAGCCGGAGTTCTGGCACGTCGTCGAGCGCTCGGTCTTCTTCACCGCCGTCAACGTCGTCCTCATCGTGGGGATCGGCACCCTGATCGGCCTGCTGCTGGCCCGGCTCGGCAAGAGGATGCGGCTGCTCCTCATGATCGGCCTCGTCCTCGCCTGGGCGATGCCCTACGTCGCGGCCACCACCGTCTACCAGTGGCTGTTCGCCCAGCGCTTCGGCGTCGTCAACTGGGTCCTCGACAGGCTCGGCTGGCACTCCATGGCCGACCACAACTGGCTGGGCAGCCAGTTCTCCACCTTCTTCGTGGTCATCGTGCTCATCGTGTGGCAGTCGGTC
This sequence comes from Streptomyces camelliae, assembly GCF_027625935.1. NCBI lineage: Bacteria > Bacillati > Actinomycetota > Actinomycetes > Kitasatosporales > Streptomycetaceae > Streptomyces > Streptomyces camelliae. Next base: position 2,314,515 of record NZ_CP115300.1, on the reverse strand, counting down.
CCCTTCGTGGCGATCAACCTGTACGCCGCCACCACCACGATCCCCAAGGAGCTGTACGAGGCCGCCGCCCTGGACGGCGCCGGAGCCTGGCAGAGCTTCACCTCGGTCACCCTGCCCTTCCTGCGGCCGTTCCTGTACTCCACGACCTTCCTGGAGGTCATCTGGGTCTTCAAGTCGTTCACGCAGCTCTTCGCGATGAACGAGGGCGGACCCGACCGCCTCACCGAGACCCTGCCGATCTACGCCTATGTCGAGGGCGTCGGCAACCAGCACTTCGGGGTCGGCGCGGCGATCTCCTTCCTGACCATCGTGGCCCTGCTCGTCATCACCTCGTACTACCTGCGCATGGTGCTCAAGCAAGAGGAGGACGAGCTGTGAAGCGCTCGCTCTTCGGCCGTCTGTGGCCCAATGCGACCGCCGTCGTCCTGTTCGCCGGCTTCGTGTTCCCCGTCTACTGGATGTTCGCGACGGCCTTCAAGCCGACGGGCGACATCATCTCCGAGAACCCGGTGTGGTTCCCGACGAACATCACCCTCAGCCACTTCAAGAAGGCGGTCGACGCCGACCACTTCTGGACGCTGGTCGTCAACTCCGTGACGGTCACGGTCCTTTCGGTCGTCTTCTCCCTCGTCATCGCCCTGTTCGCGGCCTTCGCCCTGGCCCGGCTGCGGTTCAAGGGCCGGCGCGGTCTCATCGTGACGTTCATGCTGGCGCAGATGGCCCCCTGGGAGGTCATGATCATCGCCATCTACATGATCGTCCGCGACAACGACATGCTGAACAGCCTCGTCCCGCTCACCGTCTTCTACACGATGATGGTGCTCCCGCTGACCGTCCTGACGCTGCGCGGCTACGTCGCCGCCGTGCCCAAGGAGCTCGAAGAGTCCGCGATGGTCGACGGCTGCACCCGGGTCCAGGCCTTCCGCCGGGTGATCTTCCCGCTGCTCGCGCCCGGTCTGATGGCGACCTCGCTGTTCGGGTTCATCACCGCCTGGAACGAGTTCCCGCTCGTCCTGATCCTGAACAAGGACGTCGAGAAGCAGACCCTGCCGCTGTGGCTGTCGCAGTTCCAGACCGCGTTCGGCGACGACTGGGGCGCCACCATGGCCGCCTCGTCCCTGTTCGCGCTGCCCATCCTGATCCTCTTCATCTTCCTGCAACGCAAGGCTGTCAGCGGTCTCACCGACGGCGCCGTGAAGGGATGACCCCGCCGATGACCACACTCGCCACCGGCCCTGACACCCTGACGCGGGACGCCCTCGCGGTGCTGCAACCGGGGTTCGACGGCACCACCGCGCCGGACTGGGTGCGCCGCCGCCTCGGTGAGGGCCTCGCCTCCGTCGCCCTGTTCGGCCGCAACGTCGTCACCGAGAGCCAAGTCACCGCGCTCACCGCCCAGTTGCGCGCCGAACGGGACGATCTGCTGGTCGCCATCGACGAGGAGAGCGGCGACGTCACCCGCCTGGACGTGCGCACCGGCTCCGCCTTCCCCGGCAACCACGCCCTCGGCGCCGTCGACGACCCCGGCCTCACCCGGGCCGTCGCCCGCGAGCTGGGCCGGCGCCTGGCCGCCTGCGGCGTCACCTTCGACTGGGCGCCCTCCGCCGACGTCAACGCCAACCCCGACAACCCCGTGATCGGGGTGCGCTCCTTCGGCGCGAGCACCGACCTGGTCGCCCGGCACACCGCCGCCTGGGTCGAGGGCCTGCAGTCCACCGGCGTCGCCGCCTGCACCAAGCACTTCCCCGGCCACGGCGACACCAACGTCGACTCCCATCACGCCGTACCCCGCATCGACGTCGACGCCGACACCCTGTACGAGCGCGAACTGCCCCCGTTCCGCGCGGCGATCGCCGCCGGCACCCGGGCGATCATGAGCGCGCACATCCTCGTCCCGGCCCTCGACCCCGACCGGCCGGGCACCCTCTCCTCCCGCATCCTCACCGAACTGCTGCGCGGCGAACTCGGCTACCAAGGCCTGATCGTCACCGACGGCATGGAGATGCGTGCGATCTCCGGCACCTACGGCCTGGAACACGGCGTGGTCCTCGCCATCGCGGCCGGCGCCGACGCCATCTGCGTCGGCGGCGGACTGTGCGACGAGGGTACGGTCCTGGGGCTCCGGGACGCACTGGTGGCCGCCGTACGCTCCGGCGAACTGCCCGAGGAACGCCTCGCCGACGCGGCCGCCCGGGTGCGCGACCTCGCCCGGTGGACGGCCGAGGCCCGCGGCGCCGGCACGGACACCGCGCCCCACCCCGAGATCGGCCTGATCGCGGCCCGCCGCGCCCTGCGCGTGACCCGCACCGGCGCCGCATCGCCTCTCAACTCACCTTTGTACGTTGCCCAGTTCGAGCCCGTCCGCAACATCGCCGTCGGCGACCAGACCCCGTGGGGCGTGGCCGCCGAGCTGGAGCGACTGCTGCCCGGCACCACCGCCGGCTCCTTCACCGGCGACGGCGCCGCCTCGCAGGTGCTCGCCGCCGCCGACGGCCGCCGGATCGTCGCCGTGGTCCGCGACGAACATCGGCACCCCTGGATGGGCGCCGCCCTCGACACCCTGCTCGCCGCCCGCCCCGACACCGTCGTCGTCGAGATGGGCCTGCCGCAGGCCGCCCCGCGCGGCGCCCTGCACATCGCCACCTACGGTGCCGCCCGCGTCTGCGGTGTGGCGGCGGCCGAGGCCGTCGTCGCCGGCTGACCGAAGCGGCCCCCGCCGGCCGCCCGCGACGAAACGCGGGCGGCCCGCCCGATCTTGCTCTTTCGCCTTGCTCTTTTCCCGGATCGCAACCGCACTCGCTCGCCCTTGTTTTCCAGAGGAGTCGCATGCAGACGCCCCACCGTTCCTAGAGGCTGAGCGGGAGTGGGTCCTGTTGCCAGGACTCGTGCTCAGCCGGGCGCCCCGAACGGTGTTGGGCGTCCTGGTCCACCGCGTTCGCTCCGCGTCCGGCGCGCACGGATCGTGTCCGTGGTCCGGGGGTGCGGGGGCGGTTTTCCTCACGCCCGGGGAAACCCGGTGCGGCCTGGACGGTCCGATGCCCGCGCCCATCGCTCTGGTGGGTGCGGGGCGGTGCCGTCCGTCGCCGGATCGGGTGTCCCAGGGCGCGCCTGCCGATCGCCACGGCGGTCGCGTCGTGGCGAGTGGTCTTGCGGTTCTTGATGGTGAGGGTTTCTGCCAGTGCTGGGCGCCCCATGTGCTGGTGTAGGCGGGGTCGACCGCGATGACCGAGATGCCGAGTTCGGCCGCCATGCTGACCAGTCGGGCCCGGAGCCTGGACACCGGCATGCCGGAGATGAGCTTGCGGAAGACATTACGGCGGCCCTGTTTCTCACGGGTCTTCTCGGTGCTGAAGTCGAGGTCCTCGACCGCAATCGCGAGGCCGTGGCGCTTGGCCCAGTGCAGCAGGCGGATGAGCGCGTGGCGGACCTGGGCGTCGCGATGGGCTGCTGTGCCAGACAGTTCGAAGTAGAACCGGTGGGGTTCGCCGACGGGGTTGCCGTGCGGGTCGAGGCGCCAGGCGGCGAGGTGGTCGGCGTTGGTGTCCACGCCGACCAGCCCGTTCGCGCGGGCCGCCGCGAGGGGCACGGTCTTGACCGGCGGGTTCGTCCACGATGCGGTCAGGTACCAGCGGCCGCGGGCTGTGTCTTCATGGATGCGGTAGGCGACCGCCCGGTTCGCGGTGACGCGGTCGGCCCACTGCTCACCCCGGTGCGCGAACGCCACCCTCGCGGCCAGCACGTACCGGCCGTGCGAGGCGTTGGCCAGGTGCGCCAAAGGGGCGGGGAGCTTGATGCTCACCTAGCCGTCAGGGGTGACGCGGATGGTCTCGTTCCCGTGACGTTTCCCGGACTCGCCGTCCGCCGCGAGGAACCGGCGCTCGGCCTGCCACCGCGCACGCCACCGCTCCTCGCTGAGATCGGCGGCCTCCAGGTGGTGGCGGGTGTTCAGCAGCCGTTTCCCGCCGCGCACCACGCGCACGACACCGGCCTGCCACTCCGCCCGCGCGGCAGCCAGCCGGTCGGCCAGCACGTGCAGGCGGCGCGCCTTCGCATGCCACTCCCGCCTGCTGCGGTAACCGCCCGGCGCCCGCTTGCCGCCCTTCTCACCGAGCGGCAGGGACAGCCGGTGCCCGATCGTCGCGATCCCGGCTTCCAGGCTGTGAATGTGTGCGAGTTGACCGCGCCGGGCCAGCGCCCACTGATCGTGAGAGACCTTCGTGATCGACCCGGCCCACCGGGAGGAGCGCTCCTGCGTCAGCACGCGCTTGCGCTCGGCCCACTGTCTGCTGTCATGGTCCAGCCCCGCCGCGCACCCGCGCTTTGAGGTCACGGCAGGCGAGACTGCCGAGCAGATCACCGACCAGTCGCAGCACCTCCTCGTCCCCGGCACTCAGGTGCTTGATCCGGGCGCGGACCGCCACACCGGACGGCCTCAGGGCGACGAACGGCGCCGCCAACTCCCGCAACCCGCCCACGCCCTCCTCACCCCCCGTCCTCATGTCAGCCGAACATCCCGTCACCACACCCAACGACCACCACCGGAAAAGGTCACACATTCGATGAACGAACACACATTTTTACCTTCAAGGCTCGCCAGTCCCGTGGCCGAGACACTCACTCGTGCACGCCAGAACACACTCATCCGCAGCCCGTAGACAACAGTCCCGTCTCCGGTCTGACCCGCCGCGGACAGCCGGACGGCGGGGACGCGTACTGGCTCTACCTGAGCTGCGACCAGTTCAACGGCCCTTATGACTTGGACCAGTTGACGTACCAATTGGTCTTCTCTGGCCACGTGGACGAGCGCGAGTACGTGCCCGCGATCGTCGCCGGGCCCAGCTGCGACAGCGACGACGCCTACGGCGACGGCCGGCACCCGGTACTCGTTCCCGCGTCCCTCGCCTCCGGCGACCCGGTGTGGATCCTGTCCGACGGCGCCTACGCCACCAACTACATGACCCAGGGCTTCAACGGCATCCGCCCGCTGCCCTGCTCCTGCGTCCGAGGCCAGGAAGGACACCACTGACATGCGAGACCTCATACGGGGCATCACCGAAGCCGACTGGCCCCAGGTCGCGGCCCTGGAGGCCGGGGCGTACGCGGGCACCTCGCTGACGGAGGGCGAGGCCGGGCTGCGGTCCCGGGCCTCGCCGGGCACCAGCTTCGTCCTGGACCAGGGCGGCCGGATCGCGGGCTACGTGCTGGCCCTGCCCTACCCGATGTTCCACTACCCCGACCTGAACCGGCCCGAGCCGGCGGTCCACCCCTCCTCCAACCTCCACCTGCACGACCTCGTCGTCTCAACACCCCTGCGTCGCAGGGGACTTGGCACCCGTCTGGTCCGCCATCTCACGGACGTGGCCCGCACCCGCGGCTTCGCGACCATCTCGCTGATCGCGGTCACCGGCAAGGAGCCCTTCTGGCGCGCCCAGGGCTACCGCGCCCACCCCGAGGCGAGCCTGACCCTGGGCATGGCAACGGCCGTGGCCTCCGCCCTGATCGTGACCCTGACGGCGATCTGGATTCCCTGGCGCGCCCGGGAATCCACCGGCCCGCGGACGGGGGACCGTGCGTCCCTTCCGGCCCACGAGAACGCGTGGGGCACCCATGGCCCTCCGGTCGTAGGGATCAAGGCCGGCGGCTTCCGGCCGGCACCTCCGAGGCCGCCGCCGAGACCAGCATGTCGAGCGTGCCGGCGATGTCGGGGCGCCGGCCCATGCCCATGTGGTACACGGCCTGGACGCTGCGCCGTACCGGGGTGGTCAGGGTGTGGACGCTCAGCTCCGGGGAGGGGGCCGGCAGTGCCGGCCGGGGGATGAGGGCCACTCCCGCGCGGCGGGTGATCAGCGCCGTCAGCACCGTGAAGTCGTTCGCCACGGCCACCGGCCGGGGCACGAATCCGGCTGCCCCGCAGGCGCGTTGGGCCATCTCGTGACAGGCCGTCTCGGGGCCCGGCAGCAGCCACGGGGCGTCGGCGAAGTGCCCGAGTTCGGCGGGGGCATCCGCGGACAGGCCGTGGCGGGCGGCGTCGGCCGGATGGAGGACGAGCAGCACGGGCTCCTCGAACAGCGCGCGCTGCTCGCAGCCCGGGGGAAGCGGGCGGGGCACCAGGCTGTAGGTGTGCGTGACGGCGATGTCGACCTGGTGCTTGCGCAGCGCGGCCTCGGCGGCGTGCGGTTCGTGCTCCACGACCTGGATGACCGGGGCGTCGGGCGGGGGCACCTGGCCGGGGTCGGGCCAGAGCCGGGGGAGCAGCGCGCGGGCGGCGGTGGGGAACGCCGCGATGCGCACGCTGCCGCGCTCGCCGCGCCGCATCGCCGCCAGGTCGGACTCGGCGGCGGCCAGGTTGCCCAGCACCACATGGGCGTGATCGACGAGGCGCTGCCCCTCCGCCGTGAGTTCCAGCCTGCGCCCGCGCTTGAGCAGCAGCGGTACGCCGGCCTCCTTCTCCAGGGCGGCCAGCTGCTGGGACACCGCCGAACCGGTGAGATGCAGCGCCTCCGCGGTGGCCGCCACCGTGCCCCGCGCGGCGAACTCGGCGAGCAGACGCAGTCGACGCATGTCCAACAAGTAGCTCGGCGGGCACCGCCGCCCTGATCGTCGCCACGGTCCCGGCGATCAGCGCGCTGCTGGCCGCGGCCTTCCTCGGCGAGCGGCTCGGCCCGGCCAAGATCGCCGGATCCCGCTGCGCCCTCGCCGGTACGGCCCTCATCGCCCTGACGGGCGGCGAGAGCGGCCACACCGCGGCGGCCTGGACCGTCCTCGCGGCCGCCGTGGCGCAGGGCGTGTACCACTTCGCCATCAAGCCGCTGCTGCGCCGCTACAGCGGCTTCGAGGTCGCCGCCTACGCGATGGTGGCCGGAACCGTCCTGCTGCTCCCGCTCGCTCCCGCCACGGCGCGTGCCGTGCCGGCCGCCCCGGCCGGCGCCACCCTGGCGGCGCTGTACCTCGGGGTCCTGAAGCCGGCCGCCGGATTCGTGGTCTGGGGCTACGCCATCGCCCGGCTCACGGTCACCGCCGCCACCGCGGCGCTGTACCTGGTGCCCGTGACCGCCCTCGTCGTCGCGTACGTGTGGCTCGGTGAGACGCCCGGACCCGTGGAGTACCTCGGCGGAGCCGTCACCCTCGCCGGTGTCGCGCTGCTCCACAGCAGACCCCGGGCCGGCGGGTCCGGCGGCGATCGGACCGCCGCCCGGCTGAGGTGTCCCCGCCCCCGCTCGCCGCCCGGTCGAGGCAGAGGACGATCCACTCCGCCGCCTGCCGGGCCGGCAGTGCCTGGCGCACCTGCCGGCGGAGCATGTTCCGCGACCGGCCCTGGAGCAACGGAGAGCGAGCGGGCCGAACTTGTCGGTCATCCGGCAAGGGGCCGTTCGACAATCCGGCCTTCATCGAGGTTCCTGGCAATGGCTGACGAGACCTACCCGTTCTGCAAGATCTTTCCAACGCAGCGTGCACTGGCTGAGGACCTTGGGGCTGCCGTCCTCGGCGAAGTGTTCCCCCGAGACGATCAGCGTGGCGGGTGGGGTCAGGAGAGTCCCGACGCCCGGAGGACCGCCTGCAGCGCCTCGTCGTCGATACGGTGGCCGAGCCGTTCCAGAACCTCGGCTCCCTGACGCAAGGTGCCGCTTTCCATGGAGCGGCGGACGCCCGTGTCGAGTTCGTGCCAGAGCAGCGGGTTGGCGGTGAGGACGCGGGGGTCGAGTTCCAGCCGGTTGCCGTGGACGTCCCGCAGGACCAGGTGCGAGGAGACGCCGTCGTATTGCCGTACGGCCGTCAGCGCGTCCGTGCGGACCAGGCGCCGGCGCCAGGGCGTGCGGACCGCCAGCCAGCCGGGGCCCGCACTCACCCGCTGGGGAAGCAGGACGGCGCACACCGCGGCCGACAGGGTGAGCCAGAGCAGGGCGCGCAGGGGCGTCAGGCTTCCGGCGTCCCAGTCGACCAGGAGGCTCAGGGCGCAGAACAGCAGGGCGCAGCTCACCGCGAGCCGGGCGCTGCCACGCCAGTGGCGGTCGCCGGCCGAGCCTGGCGGTCCGCTCCGTCGCATGACGCCGACGCTAGGCGCCCGTACCGGGTCCGGCGACCGCTGCTGACGCGGTCCTAGCGCCTACGGGGCGAATCTTGACGGGATCCTGACGCCCGTAACGGAGGTCGGTCCTCAGCCGGTGTGGACGCGGGGGCGCAGGGCCCGGTTCGGTTCCGCCTCGCGCAGGACCTCTCGGGTGACCGGGGCGACCTCGCCCTGGCCGAAGAGGAAGAAGCGCAGGAAGTTGGCGAAGGGGTTGCCCTCGGTCCACTCGAAGTAGATGTGCGGGGTGCAGCCGGTCAGGTCCCGGGCGTGCAGCACGAGGGCCGCCAGGGCGTTGGATATGGAGGAGGACTCCATGGTCAGGACGCGGTAGCGGTCGTGCAGGACCTCACCGCGGACGGTCAGGCTCTCCTCCTCGAACTCGGAGGGGTCGGTGACCGTGACCTCGACGAAGACGAAGTCCTCCTGCTCGGGCATGTCGTTGTCGGCGCGGATCTGCTCGACCTTGTCGTGGTACTCGGCCTTGTCGCGCCGGCCCGGCTCGTTGGCGATGAAGCGGAGCTTGCGGCTGGCCATGTCCCGGATGAATCGTTCCGCCATGGGGTCCAGTTCGACCTGCGTGACACGCAGCTCGAAGGCGCGGGCCAGCCGGGACAGCAGCGAGACCAGGATGATGGCGACGATGAAGCAGGCACCGATCTTCACACCGTCCGGGCGCTCGACGATGTTGGCACCGGTGACATAGAGCAGGACCGCGGTCACCACCGAGAAGCCGATGAGCCACCCGCGCTCCTTGGCCCGGTGGGCGGCGATGGCCACCGCGATCGAGGCCGAGGACATCAGGACCAGCACACCCGTGGCGTAGGCGCCGCCCTGCGCATCGACACTGGCGTCGAAGAGCCAGGTGATCAGGAAGGAGATCAGGGTGAAGACGATCACCATGGGGCGCACGGCGCGCGCCCACTGCGGCGCCATGCCGTAGCGCGGCAGGTAGCGGGGCATGAGGTTGAGCAGGCCGGCCATGGCGGAGGCGCCGGCGAACCACAGGATCGCGATGGTCGACAGGTCGTAGATCGTGCCGAAGGTGCCGCCGAGGTATTCGTGCGCCATGTAGGCGAGCGCACGGCCGTTGGCCTGGCCGCCCGTCTTGAACTCCTTCGCCGGGATCAGCACCGTGGTGATGAAGCTGGTGGCGATCAGGTAGATGCTCATGATCACAGCAGCGGTGGTCAGCAGCTTCCTGGTGTCCCGGATCCGGCCCTTGGGGTTCTCCTCGGTGTCGTCCTGGTCTCCCTGGATGTGCGGCATGACCGCGACGCCGGTCTCGAAGCCGGACACACCGAGCGCCAGCTTCGGGAAGACCAGCAGAGACACGCCGATCATGGCGAAGATGTTTCCGTGCTCGGCGGTCAGACCGTGGGTCCAGTCGGTGACCACATGGCCCGCCGTGGCCACGTGCCACAGACCGACGGCCACCACGACCGCGTTCAGGCCCAGGTAGACCACCACCAGGACGACCGCGACACCGATCGCCTCCGTGAAGCCCTTGAGGAACACCGCTCCCAGCAAGGCGACGAGGAACAGCGTGACCAGCATCTGCTGGTTGTGCAGCAGGCTGTTCACATGTGGGTTCTCCACCAGGTGGGTGGAGGCGTCGGCCGCGGACAGGGTGATGGTGATGATGAAGTCGGTGGCGGCGAAACCGAGCAGCGCCAGGACGAACAGCTTGCCCTTCCAGAAGGACAGCAGCCTCTCCAGCATCGCGATCGAGCCCTCACCCCGGGGGCTCTCCACGGCCACCCGGCGGTAGACCGGGAGAACACCGAGGAGGGTGACCACGACGAGCACGACGGTGGCCACCGGAGACAGCAATCCGGCCGCCAGCGCTGCGATGCCCGGCTGGTAGCCGAGGGTGGAGAAGTAGTCCACGCCGGTCAGGCACATCACCCGCCACCAGCGCTGTCCCTTGTGCGGGGACCCCGCCTCGGCGTACGGCCCCTGCTGGTGTCCCGCCCGGTCGGACTGACCCTCCAGCATCCACGTCCGCAGTCGGCTCGGCGGCGGGTGTTCGGTGGTGGCCATCGACGTGCTCTCCAGGTGTGCGGCTCAGCGGCTCAGTTGGGGTCCGGCCATCCCACGGACGGCGGCATCAGCTAAGCAGAGAGTGGCCCATGGGCACATGAGCGATCTCACCGAGCGCGTCAAGCTTCCGTTAAGACCCGGTCGCACCACAACTGGCGGCACATCAGGATCAAGAGACAACCATTGCGCAGGCGCAGGCGCAGGCGCAGGCGCAGGCGCAGGCTGGGCGGCCGCCGTCAAAGTGCCGTCAAACAAAGCTGATTCGCCATCAGGGAGCCTCAAGACGGGACAGGAGTTCAGGCGGTGGACGCCGCCCTTGCGCTGCACGACCGCGGACAGCGCCGCGAGCCACGGCATCCGCACGGCGATGAGCGTGGCCGCGACGGCGATGGCGACGGCGTACAGCGGCCAGGTGCGGTCGCCCGTCGGCCAGCGCCCGCACCTCGGCCGGGAGGGCCGGCCCGATGAGGCCGAACACCACGCTCTCCAGGAGGAACACGACCGTGCCGTGCACGGCGTGCAGCTGGAGTCTCATGCGGGCGTTGGTGAGCCGGTCGCCCCGGCCTCCCAGGTTCACCCCGGCGACCACGCACGAGGTCACTCCGGAGGGGGCGGCAATGCGCCACCCGCGCGCGAAGGCTGCCGACCGGACTTCCCGGCACGCCGCCTTCACCCTGTCGGTCCAGGTCACGTCAGACCGGTGTCAAGGTGACCGGGTTCGGCGCCAAGGAAGCGCTAAGACGTGTCCCGCACGGTTCTGGGAGGGGCTTCCTCAGGAGCAGCCCCTTTCATCATGGGGGAGTTGATCCAGTGAGCGGAGCGCATCGGCGGCGATGAGTGACGTACGGCCCGGACGACTGAAGGTCTACCTCGGCGCGGCCCCAGGGGTCGGCAAGACCTACCGGATGCTCGACGAGGGGCGCCGCCGTGCCGCGCGCGGGGCAGACGTGGTGGTCGGCTTCGTGGAGTGCCACGGACGGCCGCACACGGAGGCGATGCTCGACGGCCTTGAGGCCGTCCCGCGTGCCTCCTGCAGGTACCGCGGCGGCGGCTTCGAGGAGATGGACCTGGCCGCGGTGCTCGCCCGGCGCCCCCAGGTGGCGATCGTCGACGAGTTCGCGCACACCAACGTCCCCGGGGACGGACGCAACGCCAAGCGGTGGCAGGACATCGACGCCCTGCTCGCCGTCGGCATCGATGTGATCACCGCGCTGAACATCCAGCACCTGGAGTCACTCAACGACGTCGTCGAGAAGATCACCGACGTCCCGCAGCACGAGACGGTCCCCGACGAGGTCGTACGCCGGGCCTGGCAGATCGAGCTGGTGGACATGCCCCCCGAGGGGCTGCGCCGCCGCATGGCGCACGGCAACATCTACCCGCCCGAGAAGGTCGACGCGGCTCTCGCCAACTACTTCCGGCCGGGCAATCTCACCGCTCTGCGACAGCTGGCCCTGCTGTGGGTGGCCGACCGGGTGGACGAGGCGCTGCAGGAGTACCGCTCGCAGCACGGCATCGGCGGGGTGTGGGAGACCCGGGAACGGGTGGTCGTCGCCCTGACCGGAGGGCCCGAGGGCGACACGCTGATCCGGCGGGCGGCGCGGATCGCCGCCCGGTCGGCCGGCGGGGACCTGCTCGCGGTGCACGTGGCCCGCAGCGACGGCCTGGCCGACGGGGTCTCGGCTGCCTCCCTCGCCCGGCAGCGCCGGCTGGTGGAGGACCTCGGCGGCAGCTACCACTCGGTCATCGGCGAGGATGTGTCCGCCACCCTGGTGGAGTTCGCCCGTGCCGGGAACGCCACCCAGCTCGTCCTCGGCACCAGCCGCCGCGGCCGGCTGCAGCGTTTCCTGACCGGACCCGGCACGGGCGAGACCGTGACCGAGCTGTCCGGCGACATCGACGTCCACCGTGTCACCCACGAACGGGCCGGACGCGGCACCCTCCTGCCCTCCCGGCGCCGCACCTTGTCCAGGGCCCGGCTGATCGCCGGCCCCGTGGCCGGGCTGGTGCTGCCCGTGCTGCTCACGGCCGTGCTCGCCCAGGTGCGCGGCACGCTGGACCTGACCAGCGAGGCGCTGTTGTTCCTGCTGGCCGTGGTCGGTGTGGCGTGCATAGGTGGGGTCGCCTCCGCAGTGGTCGCCTCGGTGACGGCGTCACTGCTGCTGAACTACTGGTTCATCCCGCCCATCGGCTCCTTCGCCCTGAAGGACGCCAACGCCGTTCTGGCGCCTTCCGTGTTCGCGGTCGTCGCGGCGACCGTGGCCGGGGTCGTGGACCGCTCGCTGCGGCTGTCCCGGCGCTCGGCCCGTGCCACCGCCGAGGCCGAGACCATGTCCTCGCTGGCCGGCACCATCGTGCGCGGCGAGGCGACCATTCCAGCCCTGCTGGAGCGGACCCGCGAGACCTTCGGCATGGAGTCGGCGGAACTGGCGGACGAGCCACCGGACACCGACGGCGCCACCTTCGTACCGGCCGGTCCGGGTGCGTACCTGGTGTTGCGCGGCCGTACCCTCTCCTCCTCCGAGCGGCGGGTGCTGGCCGCGTTCGCCGCGCACGTCGGCTCGGCGGTGGAGCGGGCCCGGCTGGCCGAGGCGGCGGCCGAGGTGGAGCCGGTGAAGGCCGCCGACCGGCTGCGCACAGCTCTGCTGCGGGCCGTCGGCCACGACCTGCGCACCCCGCTGGCCGCCGGCTGGGCCGCCGTCGGCTCGCTGCGCAGCCGCGACGTCGAGTTCTCGCCCGAGGACCGCGACGAGCTTCTCGCCACGGCCGACGAGTCCATGGCCAAGCTGAACCGCCTGGTGGAGAACCTGCTCGACCTCAGCCGTCTGGAGGCCGGCGCCCTCACCCTGAACCTGCGCCCGACCTCCCTGGACGAGGTCCTGCCCACGGCGCTCACCGACATCCCGGGGGTCGAGGTGACGGACGTGGAGGACATCCCGGCCGTGCTGGCCGACCCGCCGCTGCTGGAGCGGGTGATCGCCAACCTGGTCGGCAACGCCGCCCGCCACACCCCGCCGGGACAGAAGGTCGTGGTCACTGCCAGTGCCCTGGCGGGCCGGGTGGAGCTGCGGGTCGTGGACCGGGGGCCGGGACTGCCGCAGACCGATCGGGAGCGGATCTTCGAGCCGTTCCAGCGGCTCGGTGACAGCGACAACACCACCGGACTCGGTCTCGGCCTGGCCCTCGCCCGGGGCCTGACCGAGGCGATGAACGGCAGCCTCGGCCCCGAGGACACCCCTGGCGGCGGCCTGACCATGGTCGTCTCGCTGCCGTTCGCGGAGCAGGCCGTAGGGGTCGAGCCTGGCCCCTCAGGGCCCGGCCGGCCCTGACGGCCGGCCCGGCCGCCCCTTCGACATCAATGCCTCGGCGGACATCGAGACCGCGGTGCTGCTGCCGGTCGTCGGCGTGATCGTGTCGCGGCTCGCGGCTCGCGCCCGCAGGTCCGCACGGAGTTGACCGACCTGCTCGGCCTGCGCGCCTGCCGCTTCGAGTACGGCACCCGCATGGGACGCCCGCCGGACCCTGGCCGACCAGACGGAGGCCGCGCTGGACACCGGGCGGCTGGACATCCTCATGACGCGGACTGCGGTCACCGACCGGTATGGATCACCAGCCGTAAGAGTTCCGTCAAAGCCGTGGGCGCGGCCGTAAGGGGGCCGTCAACGGGTGACCGGATCCGGCCAGAGAGGCGGTTTCCTCTAAGCGTCCATGTTCCACAACCGAACCTCTTCAGGAGTCAACGATGGCCGATCTGGCCTTCGTCGCCATCATGGTCGCGGTCTTCGCGCTGGTGGCTCTCGTCGCCCGGGGGGTGACGAAGCTGTGACCGCCGAGAACATCGTCGGCCTGGTCGTGGCCGTCGCCCTGCTGGGTTACCTCGTCCTCGCCCTGATCTTCCCGGAGAGGTTCTGAGCGCAGACATGGGTCCCGTACTTGCTGACGTGCTCTTCGTGACCGCGCTGATCGGCGCGCTCGCGTTGGTGCACCGTCCCCTCGGCGACTACATGGCCGCCGTCTTCCAGTCCAAGAAGCACCTGCGCGTCGAGCGGTGGATATACCACTCCGTGGGAGCCGACCCCGATGCCGAGATGCGCTGGCCGGCCTATCTGCGCGGGGTGCTCTTCTTCTCCGCCGTCAGCGTGCTGTTCCTGTACCTGCTCCAGCGGGTGCAGGACAAGCTGCCGCTGTCGCTCGGTTTCAAGCCGATCAGCCCGGACCAGGCGTTCAACACGGCCGCCTCCTTCGTGTCCAACACGAACTGGCAGTCGTACTCGGGCGAGGTGGCGATGAGCCACGTCACCCAGACGATGGGTCTGGCCGTGCAGAACTTCGTGTCGGCGGCCGTCGGTATCGCGGTCGCGGTCGCGCTGGTGCGCGGCTTCGCCCGGTCCCGCACCGGCGACCTGGGCAACTTCTGGGCCGACCTGGTGCGCTGCATCATCCGGATCCTGGTCCCGCTCTCCGTGATCGCGGCCGTGGTCCTGATCGCCTGCGGTGCCATCCAGAACTTCGGCGACATCCACCACGTCACCACCCTCACCGGTCAGAAGCAGGCCATCAGCCCCGGCGCGGTGGCGTCGCAGGAGGCCATCAAGGACCTGGGCACCAACGGCGGTGGCTTCTTCAACGCCAACAGCGCGCACCCCTTCGAGAACCCCAACGGCTTCACCAACTGGCTGGAGATCTTCCTGCTGTTGGTGATCCCGTTCTCGCTGCCGCGCACCTTCGGCAAGATGGTCGGCTCGGTCAAGCAGGGCTACGCGATCCTCGCCGCGATGGGCATCATCTGGTTCCTCGCCGTGGTCGCCGTGACCTGGCTGGAGTACGCCCACCCGGGCACCGCCTCGCAGCTGGCGGGCGGCGCGATGGAGGGCAAGGAGCAGCGGTTCGGCGAGGGCAACTCATCGGCCTTCGCCGTGTCGACCACGATGACCTCCACCGGTTCGGTGGACGCCTTCCACGACTCCTTCGGCGGACTGTCCGGCGGTGTGCTGCTGCTCGGCATGATGCTGGGCGAGATCGCGCCCGGCGGCACCGGCTCCGGCCTCTACGGCATGCTGATCATGGCGATCATCGCCGTGTTCATCGCCGGTCTGATGGTGGGTCGTACGCCCGAATACCTGGGCAAGAAGATCGGCGCCCGCGAGATGAAGCTGGCCGCCGCCTACATCCTGGTCACTCCGGCCCTGGTGCTGATCGGCACGGCGCTGGCGATGGCACTGGGCAAGGGGCAGTCGGCGATGCTGAACTCCGGCGCGCACGGCTTCTCCGAGGTGCTGTACGCCTACACGTCCGCGTCCAACAACAACGGCTCCGCGTTCGCCGGATTCGCCGCGAACACCGAGTACCACAACACGATGCTCGGCCTGTGCATGCTGCTCGGCCGGTTCGTGCCCATGGTGTTCGTGCTGGCGCTGGCCGGCTCGCTCGCCGAGCAGCAGCCGATCCCGGCCACCGCGGGCACCCTGCGTACCGAGAAGCCGCTGTTCACCGGCCTGCTGGTGGGCGCGATCCTGATCATCACCGGTCTGACGTTCTTCCCGGCCCTCGCGCTGGGCCCGCTGGCCGAAGGGTTGGCGTGATGACCACCAACACCTCGAAGACAGAGACCGAGAAGCAGGACTCCATGTCCACACCCACCCTCGCGCCCCACCAGGACGCGCCGACCGGGCACAAGGCTCCCGAAGGCCGTGTCGGCGGCGGCCTGTTCGACCCCAAGCAACTGGTCACGTCACTGCCCGACGCCTTCCGCAAGCTCGACCCACGGGTGATGGTCAAGTCCCCCGTGATGTTCGTGGTCCTCGTCGGCTCCGTCCTGACCACGGTGTTCTCCTTCCAGCACCCGGGCGACTGGTTCGGCTGGACGATCAGCGCCTGGCTGTGGCTGACGGTGATCTTCGCCAATCTGGCGGAGGCGGTCGCCGAGGGCCGCGGCAAGGCGCAGGCCGACACTCTGCGCAAGGCCAAGACCGATACCGTCGCGCGCAGGCTGCTCGCGGACGGCACCTCCGAGGAGGAGGTGCCCGGCACCGAGCTGACCATCGGTGACCTGGTGGTCTGCGAGGCCGGCGACATCATCCCCGGTGACGGCGATGTCGTCGAGGGTGTCGCCTCGGTGGACGAGTCGGCCATCACCGGCGAGTCCGCTCCGGTCATCCGGGAGTCCGGCGGTGACCGGTCCGCGGTCACCGGCGGTACGAAGGTGCTGTCCGACCGGATCGTCATCAAGATCACGACGAAGCCCGGCGAGACCTTCATCGACCGGATGATCAACCTGGTCGAGGGCGCCGCCCGGCAGAAGACGCCCAACGAGATCGCGCTGAACATCCTGCTCGCCTCGCTGACGATCGTCTTCCTGCTCGCGGTGGCCACCCTGCCGCCGTTCGCCGACTACGCGCACTCCAAGCTGAGCATGGTCGTGCTGGTGGCCCTGCTGGTCTGTCTGATCCCGACCACGATCGGCGCCCTGTTGTCCGCGATCGGCATCGCGGGCATGGACCGGCTGGTGCAGCGCAATGTGCTCGCCATGTCGGGGCGTGCGGTCGAGGCCGCCGGTGACGTGTCGACCCTGCTGCTGGACAAGACCGGCACCATCACCCTCGGCAACCGTCAGGCCGCCGAGTTCGTGCCGGTGCGCGGGACGGCGGAGGCCGAGCTCGCGGACGCGGCCCAGCTGTCCTCGCTGGCCGACGAGACCCCCGAGGGCCGCTCCGTCGTCGTACTGGCGAAGGAGAAGTACGGGCTGCGCGAGCGGCACCAGGGCGAGCTGGCCGGTGCCGAGTGGATCGAGTTCACCGCCCAGACCCGCATGTCGGGCGTGGACGTGGACGGCCGGAAGATCCGCAAGGGTGCGACCGCCTCGGTCGTGGCCTGGGTGCGGGAGCAGGGTGGCGAAGTCGCCCAGGATGCCCAGGAGTTGACCGACCGCATCGCTCAGGCCGGTGGCACTCCGCTGCTGGTCGCGGTCGAGGATGCCGACGGCGCCCGCGTCCTGGGTGTCATCCACCTGAAGGACGTCGTCAAGGAGGGCATGCGGGAGCGGTTCGAGGAGCTGCGCCGCATGGGCATCAAGACGGTCATGATCACGGGTGACAACCCGCTGACCGCCAAGGCGATCGCCGAGGAGGCCGGCGTCGACGACTTCCTCGCCGAGGCCACCCCCGAGGACAAGATGGCCCTCATCAAGCGGGAGCAGGCCGGCGGCAAGCTGGTCGCGATGACCGGTGACGGTACGAACGACGCGCCCGCGCTCGCCCAGGCGGACGTCGGCGTGGCGATGAACACCGGTACGTCGGCCGCCAAGGAGGCCGGCAACATGGTCGACCTCGACTCCAACCCGACCAAGCTGATCGAGATCGTGGAGATCGGCAAGCAACTCCTCATCACGCGCGGCGCGTTGACGACGTTCTCCATCGCCAACGACGTCGCGAAGTACTTCGCGATCATCCCGGCGCTGTTCGCGGCGGTCTACCCGGGCCTGGACAAGCTGAACATCATGCACCTGGCCTCGCCCAACTCCGCGATCCTCTCCGCGGTCATCTTCAACGCGCTGATCATCGTCGCGCTGGTGCCGCTGTCCCTGAAGGGCGTGCAGTACAAGCCGGTCAGCGCCGACAAGATGCTCCGCAGGAACCTCGGCATCTACGGTCTGGGCGGCCTGATCGCGCCGTTCATCGGCATCAAGATCATCGACCTGCTCATCTCGCTCATCCCCGGGATCGGGTGAAGGACATGAACAACTCCTTTGTGAACTTCGGCCGTATGACGTGGGCCGCCCTGCGCATGCTGCTCGTCCTCACCGTCGTGACCGGCATCGTCTATCCCCTCGTCGTCACCGGCATCGGTCAGGCGGCCTTCCACACCAAGGCCGACGGTTCGATGGTCAAGGTCGACGGCAAGGAGGTCGGCTCCTCGCTGATCGGCCAGAGCTGGAACATCAAGGGCACCGACAAGCCGGACCCGAAGTGGTTCCAGGGACGGCCGTCCAACAGCAACTACGATCCGTTGGCCACCGGTTCCGGCCAGCTCAGCGCCAGTAACCCCAAGCTGGTGCAGATGGTGAAGGACGCGAAGAAGCAGGTCGCCGAGTTCAACGGCGTACCCCAGTCCGAGGTGCCCAAGGACGCGGTGACCGGCTCCGCCTCCGCGATCGACCCGGACATCTCCCCGGCCTATGCCGACATCCAGGTGGGCCGCGTGGCCAAGGCGAACGGCCTGCCCGTCGCCCAGGTGCAGAAGCTGGTCAAGGAGCACACCGACGGCCGCACTCTCGGATTCATGGGTGAGCCGCACGTCAACGTCCTGGCGCTCAACATCGCGCTCAAGGACCTTCTGGCGAAGCAGTGACGGGATGACGCGACATGCGCGGGAGTCGGCGGCCGCGGGGAAACCCCGGGTCCGTCGACTCCCGCTGTCATGACGACAGGAGAGGCACACACCCATGACCAGGGTGCTCGTGGTGGAGGACGACCCGCAGCTCGTACGGGCCCTCGTGATCAACCTTCAGGCACGCCAGTACGGCGTCGACGCCGCCTCCGACGGTGCCACCGCGCTCCGGCTGGCGGCGGCCCGCCAACCGGACGTGGTCCTGCTCGACCTCGGCCTGCCCGACATGGACGGCGTCGACGTCATCAGGGCCCTGCGCGGCTGGACCCGCGTCCCGATCATGGTCCTGTCCGCACGTCAGTCGTCCGACGAGAAGGTGGCGGCCCTCGACGCGGGCGCCGACGACTACGTCACCAAGCCGTTCAACATGAACGAGCTGCTGGCCCGGCTGCGAGCGGCCGTCCGCCGCACCGGGGACACCCCGCTCGTCCCGGAGACGACGCTGGTCGAGACGGCGGACTTCACTCTCGACCTGCTGGCCAAGAAGGCCGCACGGGACGGGCGGGACGTCCGGCTGACCCCGACCGAGTGGCATCTGCTGGAGATACTGGTGACGAACCCCGGCCGGCTCATCACCCAGAAGCAGCTGCTCCAGGAGGTGTGGGGCGTCTCCCAGAGCAGCAAGACCAACTACCTGCGCGTCTACATGGCCCAGCTGCGGCGCAAGCTGGAGTCGGACCCCTCCCACCCCCGCTATCTCATCACCGAGCCCGGCATGGGCTACCGCTTCGAAGGGTGAACATGGCACGCGGCAAGCTCCGGATCTACCTCGGCGCGGCACCCGGCGTCGGCAAGACCTACGCGATGCTGTCCGAGGCGCACCGCCGAGTGGAGCGGGGCACCGACTGTGTCGTGGCCTTCGTGGAGCACCACGGCCGGTCGCGCACCGAGGTGATGCTGCACGGCCTGGAGCAGGTGCCGCGCAAGGAGATCGAGTACCGGGGCGGCGTCTTCACCGAGATGGACGTGGACGCCGTTCTCGCCCGCCGTCCGCAGGTGGCCCTCGTGGACGAGCTGCCGCACACCAACGTCCCCGGCTCGCGCAACGCCAAGCGCTGGCAGGACGTGGAGGAACTGCTCGCCGCCGGGATCGACGTCATCTCCACGGTCAACATCCAGCACCTGGAGTCACTCGGCGATGTCGTGGAGTCGATCACCGGGGTGCGGCAGCAGGAGACCGTCCCGGACGAGGTCGTACGGCGGGCCGACCAGATCGAGCTGGTCGACATGTCCCCGCAGGCCCTGCGCCGCCGGATGGCGCACGGCAATATCTACCAGCCGGACAAGGTCGACGCGGCCCTGTCCAACTACTTCCGCCCCGGAAACCTCACCGCGCTGCGGGAGTTGGCGCTGCTGTGGGTGGCCGACCGGGTCGACGAGTACCTCAACGCCTACCGCAGCGAGCACCGGGTCTCCAAGATCTGGGGTTCGCGCGAGCGGATCGTGGTCGGGCTCACCGGCGGCCCCGAGGGCCGCACCCTCATCCGCCGGGCCGCACGCCTGGCCGAGAAGGGCGCGGGCGGCGAGGTCCTGGCCGTCTACATATCTCGCAGCGACGGCCTGACCTCCGCCTCACCGAAGGAACTCGCCGTCCAGCGCACCTTGGTGGAGGATCTGGGCGGCACCTTCCACCACGTGGTCGGTGACGACATACCGGCCGCTCTGCTGGACTTCGCGCGCGGTGTGAACGCCACCCAGATCGTCCTCGGCGTCTCCCGCCGCAGGAGCTGGCAGTACGTCTTCGGTCCCGGCGTCGGCGCCACGGTCGCCCGGGACTCCGGCCCCGACCTCGACGTCCACCTCATCACGCACGACGAGGTGGGCAAGGGCCGTGGACTACCCGTCGCCGCCAGGGGCGCGCGGCTCGGCCGGGCCCGGCTCATCTGGGGATGGCTGGCCGGAATCGCCGGACCGCCGCTGCTGACCTGGCTGCTGAGCAGTGTCGTCCCCGACATCGGGCTCGCCAACGACATGCTGCTGTTCCTGACGATGACGGTGGCGGCGGCGCTGCTCGGCGGGCTCTTCCCCGCGCTGGCCTCCGCGGTGGTCGGATCCGCCCTGCTGAACTGGTACTTCACCCCGCCGGTCCACACCTGGACGATCGCCGATCCGAAGAACATCGTCGCCATCGCCGTCTTCTTCGGCGTCGCGGTGTCGGTGGCCTCGGTGGTGGACCTGGCGGCCCGGCGCACCCACCAGGCGGCCCGGCTGCGCGCCGAGTCGGAGATCCTCTCCTTCCTCGCCGGAAACGTCCTGCGCGGCGAGACCACCCTGGAAGCACTCCTGGACCGGGTCCGCGAGACCTTCGGGATGGAGTCGGCGGCCCTGCTGGAACGCGAGAACGACGTCGCTCCCTGGACGTGCGCCGGCAGCGTCGGCCCCCGCCCCTGCGCCACCCCCGACGCGGCCGACGTGGACGTCCCGGTCGGTGACCACCTGACTCTGGCCCTCTCCGGACGCGTTCTGCCCGCCGAGGACCGCCGTGTGCTGGCCGCTTTCGCGGCTCAGGCCGCCGTCGTGCTGGACCGCCAGCGGCTGCAGCAGAAGGCCGGCGAGGCGAAGGCCCTGGCCGAGGGCAACCGCATCCGCACCGCCCTGCTCGCCGCCGTCAGCCACGACCTGCGCACCCCGCTCGCCGGCATCAAGGCCGCCGTCACGTCCCTGCGCACGGACGACGTGGAATGGTCCGAGGCGGATCAGGCGGAGTTCCTGGCGGCCATCGAGGAGGGCGCCGACCGCCTGGACCACCTCGTCGGCAACCTGCTCGACATGTCCCGCCTCCAGACCGGCACCGTCACACCGATCATCCGCGAGACCGACCTCGACGAGGTGATCCCCATGGCGCTCGGCGGCGTACCCGAGGACAGCGTCGACCTCGACATCCCGGAGACGCTGCCCATGGTCGACGTGGACCGCGGCCTGCTGGAACGCTCGGTCGCCAACGTCGTGGAGAACGCGGTCAAGTACAGCCCGCCGGGCGAGCCGGTGCTGGTCTCGGCCAGTGCCATGGCCGACCGCGTGGAAGTCCGGGTCGTGGACCGCGGCCCCGGCGTCCCGGACGAGGCCAAGTCCCGCATCTTCGAGCCCTTCCAGCGTTACGGCGACTCACCGCGCGGCGCCGGCGTCGGCCTCGGCCTCGCGGTGGCCCGCGGCTTCGCGGAGGCCATCGGCGGCACCCTCAACGCCGAGGACACCCCCGGCGGCGGCCTCACCATGGTCCTCACGCTGCCCACGGCACCCGGGCGCCGCCCGGAGGAGCCCGAGCGCACGTCCGCCGTCACGGCATGAGCGGCCGGGCCCCGCAGGAGTGCCGGCATGCCCACCTGCGGGGCACCGAGGGCTGCTCGGCCTACTTGCCGACCCGAGACATGTGGTACTCGTTGTAGCGATCCCCCTGGACCCCGACCGAGTGGGCACGGCGGATGGTCTCCGCACCGGCCTCCGAGAGCCTGAAGCAGCGGACCTTGCCCTCCTGCACGAGCTCGCCCACCGTGCCGGCGACGTCCTCGATGGGCACCCCCGGATCGACGCGGTGCTGGTAGAACAGGTCGAGCCGCTCCACCCCGAGCCGTTTGAGGGAGGCCGCGGCGACCGCGCGGATCTGCTCGGGCCGGCTGTCGAGTCCGACAGGGGCACCGTTCTCGATGCGGAATCCGAACTTGGTGGCGATCACGACCTGGTCGCGCACGGGAGCAAGGGCCTCATCGACAAGCTCCTCGTTGACATAGGGGTCGTACACCTCCGCCGTGTCGAAGAAGGTGCCCCCGCGGTCGACGGCACCCCGGAGCACATCGATCATGTCGCTCCGGTCACCAGGATTCGGGCCGTAACTCTGGGACATTCCCATGGCGCCGAGGCCGATGGCAGAGACGCGCAGGTCGCGTCCGAGCGTACGTGTGTGCATGGTTTCTCCATGCGTGGAGCCGGCGGACGAGGGCGATGCTCG
The DNA here is from genome assembly GCF_027625935.1 of Streptomyces camelliae. Taxonomy (NCBI): domain Bacteria; kingdom Bacillati; phylum Actinomycetota; class Actinomycetes; order Kitasatosporales; family Streptomycetaceae; genus Streptomyces; species Streptomyces camelliae. Next base: position 2,292,076 of record NZ_CP115300.1, on the reverse strand, counting down.
GGGAGTCGGACGGCTTCTCGAAGGTCATGCTCACCGCGTGATCAAGCATCGCATCGGAAGGACGCGTTGTGAGGGGGGAAGGAGATGTCCCAGGCACGCCATCAACCGGGTATCCGGTTCAGCCCTCAGCGGCGTTCCACAGCTCCCTGAGTTCCGCCCAGTTCGGTGCCGGGCCGCGCAGCGCGGTGGGCCCATCGGCGGCCGGGGTGCACAGCCCGGCGAGGACCAGGTCCAGGTACCGCAGGTGGAGCGCGGTGGCGCGCTTGTCGGTGACGGGGATCCGCGCGGTGAGGTGTTCGAGCAGCAACGGAACGTCGGCGGAGGTGAAGTCGGCGCGCAGCACTCCTGCTCGGTGGGCGCCGTCCACCAGGTCGTCGAGGGCGGCCCGGAGGTGGGCGGCGGCGGCCACGATCTCGTCCGTGGCCGGCAGCCGGCCACCGACCAGGGGGAGCAGCGGACCGCCGGCTCCCTGGGCCGAGAGCGCGTCGCGCAGGAAGCGGGTGAAGGCCGCCCAGGGGTCGGGCTCCTCGGTGAGCGCCGTGCGTGCCTGGGCGACGAGCTGTTCCATCCCCACGATGCGCATCCGCTGAGCCAGCAGTTCCTTGCTGGGATAACGGCGGTAGAGGCTGCCCATGCCGATGCCGGCCCGGCGGGCGATCTCCGAGACGGGGGCGTCCCAGCCGAGCTCGGCGAAGACCTCGCGTGCGGCCTGCAGGAGGCGGGCGTCGTTGCGGTCCGCCTCCCGCCGCCGGCCGCGTGGTCTGCCCGTCTGCGTGTCACCCATGGCAGGCATTCTCCTCTACGGCCGTGCCACGCCGTGCCCGCCGTCGACGGTGAGCACCTCGCCCGTGACGAAGCCCGCTTCCTCGCCGACGAGCATGGCGATCGCCCGGGCCACGTCCTCCGGTTCGGCGACTCGCCCCAGAGGGGTGTTCGCCGCCAGCCGCCGCTGGAACTCCTGCGGCATGCGTGCGCTGCTCTCCGTGCGGACGTAGCCGGGTGCCACGACGTTGACGGTGATGCCCAGGGGACCGGCCTCGTAGGCGACGAAGCGGGCGAAGGTGTTCAGGGCGGCCTTGGCCGTGCCGTGGGCGGCCATGCCCGGGGCGGGCGGACCGTCGGCCACGGCACTGGAGACATACACGATCCGGCCCTGCCCCTGGGCGCCCATGAGCCCCAGTGCCCGCTGGGTGAGCGTGTAGACGGATGCCAACTCGTCCGTCACCTTGGTCCGGAAGTCGTCCCAGGCGAGGGTCCGCACCGGGGTGGGGGTGAAGCGGGCACCGGCGTTGCAGACCAGGACGTCCAGGCGCCCCTCGGGCGCGGAGCGCTCCAGCAGGTCGGCCGCCTGACCGGGGTCGTACACGTCGGCCTGCACGGCGAAGGCCTCACCGCCGTCGGCCTCGATGAGCTTGACCACCTGGTCGGCCGCCGCACGGTTCGAGAAGTAGTTGACGGCTACGCGGTAGCCGCGAGCCGCGAGTTCCCGGGAGGTGGCCGCGCCGATTCCCCGGCTGCCGCCGGTCACCAGGGCTGTCGGCTTGGTCGTGGCGTTCATGTGTCCTCCCGCGTCGGTGTGATCCGTCGCTCCAACCTATCGGAGCGGAGCGCTCCGCTCAAAATTTGCCCGCGAGGGGGAATCGGTCCTCCCGGCACCGCGTTGTCCGCAGACATGAGCGAAGCAGTAGTAGCGCGTGCCTACGGCGGTCCGGACGTGCTGTCGGTGATCGAAGTCGCCGTACCGGAGCCCGGTCCGGGCCAGGTGCGCATCGAGGTCCGTGCCGTCGGCGTCAACCCCGTCGACCACAAGGTGTACAGCGGTGCCTTCGGGACCGATCCGGCGAACCTGCCGATGCGGCTCGGTGCCGAGGCGGCCGGTGTGGTGACCGCGGTCGGCGCGGGCGCGACCGGACCCGCCGGCCCGATAGCGGTCGGCGACGAGGTGATCGTGTACCGAGCGCCCGGCGCGTACGCCACCGAACTCGTCGTGCCGGCCTCGTCAGTGGTGCCCAAGCCCGCCGGTCTCTCCTGGGAGCAGGCCGGCGGGCTGATGGTCGCCGGCGTCACGGCCGTACACGTCCTCGAAGCGATCGGCCTGCGCGAGAACGACTCGGTGCTGATCCACGGCGCCGCCGGAGGAGTCGGCCTGATGGCCGTGCAGCTGGCCGTGGAGCGCGGTGCCACGGTGCTGGGCACGGCGAGCCCGGCCAAGCACGAGGTGCTGCGTGAGCTGGGCGCGATTCCGGTCGCGTACGGGCCGGGTCTGGCCGACCGGGTACGTGCGGCAGCGCCGGCGGGCGTCCAGGCGGCGGCCGACCTGGTGGGCACCGACGAGGCGGTGGACGTCTCGGTGGAGCTCGTGGCGGACCGGTCCCGCATCGCGACGATCGCGGCGTTCGAGCGCGGCGCCGGAGCCGGGATCAAGCTCCTGGGCGGTGGGCCCGGCGCGGACCCCGGCGCGGAGATCCGCGCCGCCGCGCGCCTGCGGCTCACCGAAGCCGCGGCGGCCGGGCGGCTGCGCGTCCTGATCGCCGGCAGCCACCCGCTCCGCGAAGCCGCTGCCGCCCATCGGCGGATCATGGCCGGGCACACGACAGGGAAGATCGTCCTCGTCCCGTGACCCAGCCGTCTCAGGAGAGGAGACGGGGGAGCGTCCGCAACGCAAGCGGTACGCGGTGAAGCGCTGCCTTCGCTCGCGGTGGTCGGAGCGGCCGGGAGCTGCGGCACACACCTGCCTCGGGCGGCCCGGCGGGCGCCCTTCAGAGCCCGTGCCGTGGTGCACGGGCCGACCGGGCGTCGACGCGTCGCCGGCCTGGGCGTGCACGAGGTCTCCGAGGCCGATCTCGCGGATCCCGACGCCGTCCGTCAGGCGCTGGAGAACGCCGACTTCGTGTACATGATCCCTCCGGCGTTCCATCCGGAGGAGGACCTCTTCACCCTGCTCACCCTCCACGCCGTCGCCCCCGTCCAACTGGTCCGCGCAGCGCTGCCCGGGATGCTCTCGGCAGAGGAAGGAGCCGTCGTCACCGTCGCCTCACTCCTCGCGTTCAACGCGGGCGGCGCGGACCCGCGCTTGCCCCGGCGCACCCTGTACCTCGCCGCCGAGGCCGCCACCCTGGGGTTCACCCGCACGCTCGCCGGTGAACTCGCCGGCACCCCGGTCCGCGTCCAGGTGGTCTGCCCCGGCGTCGTGGCCACGGACTGGAACAACGGCGCCGGCCGCGACCTGCCCTGGGCCATGTCACCCGAAGACGTGGCCTCGGCCGGCCTGGCCGGGCTCCGCCTCGGCGAGGCCGTGTGCGTGCCGGGGCTGGAGGGCCAGGCCGCGGCCTTGGACGCCCTGCTCGCGGCGGGGACCGCGCTGCTCGCCGGCGGCAACCGGCCGGCCCTCGCGGCTCGTTACACGGACTCCCGGGCATAGAGTCTCAGGCTGTGATCATCTGACCCCCCCGGAGGTTGCGCCTCCGGGGGATGAGATCGCAGGGCAAGAGCCCGCCTCGGCCCGAGTCCCAGAGAAGTCCCAGGGGAGCCGCCGCACTTCCCTCTGCCTTGCGTTTCCGCAGGTCAAAGCTGCTGCGGCGACTCGTTCCTGGCGGGCACTCAGATATCCCGGAAGGTCTCGATCTGCGCCCCGATCGAGTTCAGCCGCTCGGCGAGGTCCTCGTAACCCCGGTTGATGACGTACACGTTGCGCAGCACCGACGTACCCTCGGCCGCCATCATCGCCAGCAGGACGACCACGGCGGGGCGCAGGGCGGGCGGGCACATCATCTCGGCGGCGCGCCAGCGGGTCGGGCCCTCGACCAGGACGCGGTGCGGGTCGAGGAGCTGCAGGCGGCCGCCGAGGCGGTTGAGGTCGGTCAGGTAGATCGCGCGGTTGTCGTAGACCCAGTCGTGGATGAGGGTCTTGCCCTGCGCGACCGCCGCGATGGCCGCGAAGAACGGGACGTTGTCGATGTTCAGGCCCGGGAAGGGCATGGGGTGGATCTTGTCGATCGGCGCCTCCAGCTTGGAGGGGCGGACCGTGAGGTCGACCAGGCGGGTACGGCCGTTGTCCGCGCAGTACTCGGGGCTGCGGTCGTGGTCGAGGCCCATCTCCTCCAGGACCGCCAGCTCGATCTCCAGGAACTCGATGGGCACGCGGCGCACCGTCAGCTCCGACTCGGTCACCACGGCGGCGGCCAGCAGGCTCATCGCCTCGACCGGGTCCTCGGAGGGGGAGTAGTCCACGTCGACGTCGATGTTCGGCACGCCGTGCACGGTCAGCGTGGTCGTGCCGATGCCCTCGACCTTGACCCCGAGGGCCTCCAGGAAGAAGCACAGGTCCTGGACCATGTAGTTGGAGGAGGCGTTGCGGATGACCGTGACGCCGTCGTGCCGGGCGGCGGCCAGCAGCGCGTTCTCGGTCACCGTGTCGCCGCGCTCGGTCAGCACGATCGGGCGGTCGGGGCGGACCGCGCGGTCGACCCGCGCGTGGTACTGCCCCTCGGTGGCGGCGATGTCCAGGCCGAACCGGCGCAGCGCGATCATGTGCGGCTCGATGGTCCGTGTACCGAGGTCGCAGCCCCCGGCGTAGGGCAGCTTGAAGGCGTCCATGCGGTGCAGCAGCGGGCCGAAGAACATGATGATCGAGCGGGTGCGTACGGCGGCCTCCGCGTCGATCGCCGCCATCTCCAGCTGCGCCGGCGGCACCAGCTCCAGGTCGACGCCGTCGTTGATCCAGCGGGTGCGCACGCCGATGGAGTTCAGCACCTCCAGCAGGCGGTACACCTCCTCGATGCGCGCGACCCGGCGCAGCACCGTGCGCCCCTTGTTGAGCAGCGAGGCGCACAGCAGCGCCACGCAGGCGTTCTTGCTCGTCTTCACATCGATGGAGCCGGACAGCCGGCGCCCGCCGACCACGCGCAGATGCATCGGACCCGCGTACCCCAGCGACACGATCTCACTGTCCAGGGCCTCACCGATGCGGGCGATCATCTCAAGGCTGATGTTCTGGTTCCCCCGCTCGATCCGGTTGACCGCACTCTGGCTGGTGCCGAGCGCCTCCGCGAGCTGCGTCTGTGTCCAGCCCCGGTGTTGCCGGGCGTCACGGATGAGCTTGCCGATGCGCATGAGGTAGTCGTCTGCCATGAGGTTGAGGCTATCTCAGATATGAGATGGCGCCCGTCAGGGGGGTCCATTCGGGTGACGGCACGTCAGTGACCAGCGAAAGTGCGGAGGATGTCCGGCGTCCGGGTGATTCGTCCGTAGAACTGTGATAGTTCCGGACGTGTGGGACATGTCGGGTGCCGTTCGCCGAAAAGCGGCAGGGCGCGGCGGGGTCCGGCATGACCATCCGGCGGCCATGTACTAGAGTTATCTCGACATCGAGATATCTGCCAGGCGCACCGCACCCGCCACCCGCTAAGGGTTACCTAACTTAGTCGTACCTTAGTGGATCGGTCCAGCCGGCGTGGCGGCACGATTGACGGTGGTACGCGCACATCAATGAAGGAGACTGTCGTGTCGGCGAACAGCTTCGACGCCCGCAGCACGCTGCAGGTGGGCGACGAGTCGTACGAGATCTTCCGGCTGGACAAGGTGGAGGGCTCGGCCCGCCTGCCGTACAGCCTCAAGGTCCTGCTGGAGAACCTGCTCCGCACGGAGGACGGCGCGAACATCACCGCCGACCACATCCGTGCCCTCGGCGGCTGGGACTCCCAGGCCCAGCCCAGCCAGGAGATCCAGTTCACGCCGGCTCGCGTGATCATGCAGGACTTCACCGGCGTTCCCTGCGTCGTGGACCTCGCCACCATGCGTGAGGCCGTCAAGGAGCTCGGCGGCGACCCCGCCAAGATCAACCCGCTGGCCCCGGCCGAGCTGGTCATCGACCACTCCGTCATCGCCGACAAGTTCGGCACCAACGACGCCTTCAAGCAGAACGTCGAGCTGGAGTACGGCCGCAACAAGGAGCGCTACCAGTTCCTGCGCTGGGGCCAGACCGCCTTCGACGAGTTCAAGGTCGTCCCCCCGGGCACCGGCATCGTCCACCAGGTGAACATCGAGCACCTGGCCCGCGTCGTCATGGTCCGCGACGGCAAGGCCTACCCGGACACCCTGGTCGGCACCGACTCGCACACCACGATGGTCAACGGCCTCGGCGTCCTCGGCTGGGGCGTCGGCGGCATCGAGGCCGAGGCCGCCATGCTCGGCCAGCCGGTCTCCATGCTCATCCCGCGCGTCGTCGGCTTCAAGCTCACCGGCGAGCTCCAGCCCGGCACCACCGCCACCGACCTCGTGCTCACCATCACCGAGATGCTCCGCAAGCACGGTGTGGTCGGCAAGTTCGTCGAGTTCTACGGCGAGGGTGTGGCGGCCACGAGCCTCGCCAACCGCGCCACCATCGGCAACATGTCGCCGGAGTTCGGCTCCACCGCTGCGATCTTCCCCGTGGACGACGAGACCCTGAACTACCTGCGCCTGACCGGCCGCACCGAGCAGCAGGTCGCCCTCGTCGAGGCCTACGCCAAGGAGCAGGGCCTCTGGCTGGACCCGAAGGCCGAGCCCGACTTCTCCGAGAAGCTGGAGCTGGACCTCTCCACGGTCGTCCCGTCCATCGCCGGCCCGAAGCGCCCGCAGGACCGCATCGTCCTCGCGAACGCCGCCGAGCAGTTCAAGCTGGACGTCCGCAACTACGTGGACGACGCCGACGAGGCGGGCAAGGAGTCCTTCCCGGCCTCCGACGCCCCGGCCGTCCACCCGAACGGCTTCCCGTCCAACCCGGTCCCGGTGACCGCCCCCGACGGCACCACCTACGAGCTGGACCACGGTGCGGTGACCGTCGCGGCCATCACCTCCTGCACCAACACGTCCAACCCGTACGTCATGATCGGCGCCGCCCTGGTCGCCAAGAAGGCGGTCGAGAAGGGCCTGACCCGCAAGCCGTGGGTCAAGTCCACCCTCGCCCCGGGCTCGAAGGTCGTCACCGACTACTTCGAGAAGGCCGGCCTCACCCCGTACCTGGACAAGCTCGGCTTCAACCTCGTCGGCTACGGCTGCACCACCTGCATCGGCAACTCCGGCCCGCTGCCGGAGGAGGTCTCCAAGGCCGTCAACGACCACGACCTCGCCGTCACCTCGGTCCTGTCCGGCAACCGCAACTTCGAGGGCCGGATCAACCCCGACGTCAAGATGAACTACCTGGCGTCCCCGCCGCTGGTCGTCGCCTACGCCATCGCGGGCTCCATGAAGGTGGACATCACCCGTGACGCCCTGGGCATCGACCAGGACGGCAACCCGGTTTACCTGAAGGACATCTGGCCGACCGAGGCCGAGGTCAACGAGGTCGTCGCGGCCGCCATCGGCGAGGACATGTTCGAGAAGTCCTACGCGGACGTCTTCGCGGGCGACGCCCAGTGGCAGTCCCTCCCGGTCCCGACCGGCAACACCTTCGAGTGGGACCCGCAGTCCACCTACGTCCGCAAGCCCCCGTACTTCGAGGGCATGGGCATGGAGCCGGCCCCGGTCGAGGACATCGCCGGCGCCCGGGTCCTCGCCAAGCTGGGCGACTCGGTCACCACCGACCACATCTCCCCGGCCGGTGCCATCAAGGCCGACACCCCGGCCGGCCAGTACCTCACGGAGCACGGCGTCGAGCGCCGCGACTTCAACAGCTACGGCTCCCGCCGCGGCAACCACGAGGTCATGATCCGCGGTACGTTCGCCAACATCCGCCTGCGCAACCAGATCGCGCCGGGCACCGAGGGCGGCTACACGCGTGACTTCACGCGGGCCGCCGAAGGTGAAGGAGGTGCCCCGGTCTCCTTCATCTACGACGCCTCGCAGAACTACCAGGCCGCCGGCATCCCGCTGGTCGTCCTGGCCGGCAAGGAGTACGGCTCCGGCTCGTCCCGCGACTGGGCCGCCAAGGGCACCGCGCTCCTCGGCGTCAAGGCCGTCATCGCCGAGTCGTACGAGCGCATCCACCGCTCGAACCTCATCGGCATGGGCGTGCTCCCGCTCCAGTTCCCGGAGGGTGCCTCCGCCGAGTCCCTCGGCCTGACCGGCGAGGAGACCTTCTCCGTCTCCGGCGTCACCGAGCTGAACAACGGCACCACCCCGCGCACGGTCAAGGTCACCACCGACACGGGCGTCGAGTTCGACGCGGTCGTCCGCATCGACACCCCCGGTGAGGCCGACTACTACCGCAACGGCGGCATCATGCAGTACGTGCTGCGCAACCTGATCCGCAAGTGATCGCCAGGTAGCAGCCGACCGGCACAGCCGTGGAGGGCCGCATCCCCGGAACACCGGGGGTGCGGCCCTTGGGCGTATCCGGGGTGTGGCCCTTCGTCGTATCCGGACGCGTGGCCTTCCCGCCGCACCCATCGCCCTTCCCCAGACGGAGCACAGGCTTCCCTCAGCCGACCGGCACAGAATCGCTCCATGCCAGGCACCCCTGGGCCGCACGCCCGACGTACCCGCAGCAGCCGCCGTCACCGGATCCGGCCGCTGCGCACCCGCCTGCCGCTTCTCGTCGGCGCGACCCTCGTCGCCGTCTGCGCCGCCCTCGCCCTCATCACCGTCCTCTCCCAACGCGCCTTCCTCATGGGCGCGTTGGACGACCGGGTCGCCGACGCCGCCGCACACGGCGTGGCCGGTGCCGCCCGCGACCCCGCCCGCCCCGCCGACCTCGCCTTCCTCGGTGCCGGCGGCCACCCGGACGGGCTGCTCGCCGCCCGGTTCGACACCGGCGGAGCCATCCTGTCCGCCGCCGTCGTCCGCGGCGACGACGGCCCGCTCCCGCTCACCGTGGCCCAGCGCGCCGCCCTCACCGGCGTCCCCGACGACGGCTCGGCCCACACCCGCACCGTCCCCGGGCTCGGCACCTACCGTCTCACCGCCCTCGACGCGAGCGGCATCCGCGTCCTGGCCGGCCTGCCCCAGGACGACGTACGGCACACCCTCGCCCAGCTGACACGCATCGAAGCCGCGGCCACCGCCGCCGTCCTGCTCCTCGCGGGCGGCGGCTGCGCCCTCGCCGTCCGGCGCCAACTGCGCCCCCTCGGCCGGGTCGCCGCCACCGCGGCCCAGGTCACCCGGGTACCGCTCACTCCCGGCCGGCCCCTCCCGCTCGCCCGGATTCCCGCGCCCGACACCGACCCCGGTACCGAGACCGGCCAGGTCGGCGCCGCCCTCAACCGCATGATCGACCAGGTCGAGGCCGCCCTCGCCGAACGCCGGCGCGACGAGGAACGCATGCGCCGCTTCATCGCCGACGCCGGCCACGAACTGCGCACCCCGCTCGCCTCCATCGCCGGCTACGCCGAACTGATGAACCGCGCCCCCGGACCGGGCGCCGCGGCCGACCTCGCCTGGCGCCGGATCGGCACCGAGTCCGCCCGGATGACCGGCCTGGTCGAGAACCTGCTGCTGCTCGCCCGCCTCGCCGAGGACTGGTCCCCGCGGACGGCCGAGGTGGACCTCGCGGTCCTGGTCGCGGAGGCGGTACGGCATGCCCGTACGGCCGCCCCGGACCACGTCTGGCACCTCGAACTCCCCCTGGAATCCCAGGCGTTGATCACCGGTGACGCGCCCCGCCTGCACCAGGCCGTGGCCGCCCTGCTGACCAACGCCCGCATCCACACCCCGCCCGGCACGACGGTCACCGTCCGCGTCGAGACCGCCGCCGGCCACCACACGGTCCACGTCGGAGACAACGGCCCCGGCATCCCGCCCGTCCTGCTGCCCACGGTCTTCGACCCCTTCACCCGCGCCGACACCTCCCGCACGCGCCAGGGCCTCGCCGAGGGCGGCTCGGGACTCGGGCTGGCAGTCGCGGCGGCGATCATCCGCGCACATGGCGGCACGGCCCGCGTGGCCAGCACCCCCGGCCGGACCGAGTTCACGGTCGAGTTCCCGGCGGCCGGTCCGCCGTGCCCGCCCGGACAGCCCGCGCGGGACCGCCTGCCCGCCGCCGGGCGCGAGACCTCCCGGCCGCTCGGCAGCTCCGCCTGACCCCGGTCCGGCTCACTCCGCGAAAAGCGCGCCGAGATCCGGCACCGCCAGCTCGGCCCAGATCACCTTGCCCTGCGGGGTGTACCGGGTCCCCCAGCGCTCGGACAGCTGCGAGACCAGGAACAAGCCGCGTCCGCCCTCGTCGGTCGCCGCCGCGTACCGCAGATGCGGCGAGGTGCTGCTGCCGTCGGCCACCTCACAGATCAGCGAACGGTCATGGATCAGCCGCACATGGACCGGGTCGGAGCCGTAGCGGATGGCATTGGTGATCAGCTCACTGAGCACCAGTTCCATCCCGAAGCCCAGCTCGGACAGGTTCCATTGGGCCAGCTTCTCGGACACGGCGGCACGCATCCCCGACACGGCGGCCGGCTCGCGCGGTACGTCCCACTCGGCGACGCGGTCGTCCGGCAGTGCCCGGGTGCGCGCGATGAGCAGGGCGACATCGTCCCCGGGACGCTCGGGCAGCAGCTCCTCCAGCACCGCCCGGCAGCTCTCCTCGGGCGGCCGGTCGGGATGGCCCGCCAGTGACCGGCGCAGCAGCTCCATCCCCACGTCCAGGTCGCGCGAGCGGTCCTCGACCAGGCCGTCGGTGTACAGCACCAGCCCGCTGCCCTCCGCGAGCTCGAACTCCGCCGCCTGGAACGGCATGCCCCCCAGGCCCAGCGGCGGCCCGGCCGGCAGATCGAGGAAGGAGACGCTGCCGTCGGGTGAGACCAGCGCGGGCGCGAGATGCCCGGCACGGGCCATCTCACAGCGGCGCGTCACCGGGTCGTAGATCGCGTACACGCAGGTGGCTCCCACGATCTCGCCGGGCGTCTGTGAGCAGGCCTCGTCCTGGTCGATCCGGCCGACCAGGTCGTCCAGGTGACCGAGCAGTTCGTCGGGCGGCAGGTCGAGGGTGGAGAAGTTGTGCACCGCGGTCCGCAGCCGGCCCATCGTCGCCGCGGCGTGCAGACCGTGACCGACGACGTCGCCGACGGCCAGCGCCACCCGGCTGCCCGGCAGCGGGATCACATCGAACCAGTCGCCGCTCACACCCGACTGGGCGGGGAGATAGCGATAGGCCACATCGAGGGCGCTCTGCACGGGCAGCGCCCTCGGCAGCAGGCTGCGCTGCAGGGTCACGGCCATGGCGTGCTCGCGGGTGTAGCGGCGGGCGTTGTCGATGCTCACCGCGGCGCGGGCCACCAGCTCCTCCGCCAGCGACAGCTCCTCCGCGTCGAAGGGCTCCCGCTTGGAACGCCAGAAGTTGACCACGCCCAGCACGCTGCCGCGGGCCTGAACAGGGGCGGAGATGAGCGAGTGGATGCCGTAGTCCAGGATCTGCCGGGCACGCTGCGGATCCTGCACGGTCCAGCCCTCGGTGTCCGACAGATCGGTCACCAGCTCGGAGCGGCCGGCGCGGTAGCCGCGGGCCGGCGGGGTGGCGGGCAGGAAGTCGATCAGCTGCCCCTTCTCGTAGAGCGGGTGATCGTTGCGGATACCGCCCACCGCGACCCGCCGCATGTCCGTCGCCGTCGGGGCCGCTTCCTCGCCCCGCAGCACGGCGTCGGCCACGTCCACGGTGACGAAGTCGGCGAAGCGGGGGACGGCGACCCGTACCAGTTCGTCGGCCGTCCGGACCACGTCGAGGCTGCTGCCGATGCCCAGGCCCGCGTCGTACAGCAGCTCCAGCCGCGCCCGCGTCACCTCCGCACGGCCGGATATGGCCTGCAGTTCGGTGCAGTCGCGGAGCGTCACCACCGTCGCGCAGGGACCGCCCGCGCGGGTCGTGGGACGCTGGTTCACCGCCAGCAGCCGGCCCCCGGCGAAGTGCACCTCGTCGGAGGCCTCGCGCCCGGAGACGAGCAGGTCCACCGTCTCGGCGTCGAGCCCCGGCAGCTCCCGCAGCGCGCGCCCCTCGGCGTCGGAGGGCAGTTCCAGCAGCCGGGCGGCCTCGTCGTTGACCAGCAGCAGCCGCCCGTCGCCACCGACGATGAGCACGCCCTCGCGCACCGAGTGCAGCACCGTGTCGTGGTGCTCGTACATCCGGGTCATCTCGTCCGGGGCCAGGCTGTGCGTCTGCCGCCGCAGCCGCCTGCCCACCAGTGCCGTACCGCCCGTCGACACCACCAGCGCGCCGGCTCCGGTGGCCAGGATGATCGGCAGCTGCCGGTACACCTCGCCGGTCACGTTCTTCACCTTGAGCCCGGCGGAGACGAGGGCGACGACCCTGCCATGCGTGTCGTCGACCGGAACGGTCGCCTGTTCCTCGTGGCCGAGCGGCCCGTGGACCGTCTCGGTGTAGACCTTCCCGGCCAGTGACGGCCCGATCGTGCCCACGAACCGGTGCCCGATCTTGCTCGGGATGGGATGGGTGTAGCGGATGCCCTTGGTGTCCATGACCACGATGAAGTCGACGCCCGCTGCCTTGCGTGTCGCCTCGGTGAGGGGCTGGAGCACCTTGGACGGCGCCGGAGTGCGCAGGGCCTGCAGGATGCCGGGGGAGTGCGCGAAGGTCTGCGCGACGGCGACGGACCGGCGCCTGGCCTCACTGCTGGTGTCACGTTCCGACTGCACGACGAGAGCGATGACGCCGCAGACCACGAGCAGTGCCACCAGCGCCACTTGCAGAAGGAAGACCTGCCCGGCGACGCTGCGCGGGCTCCGGCCGGCTGTGAAGCGCCGGAAGTGACGCCTGAATCGGGCGAATGCGTCCGACATGCGGCATTTGTAGCACCCATATGCCCGGCTGCCTATGGCCGGTCCGCGAAGCGGAGGGGTTTTCTGCACCTCATGCGTCACGCCAGAAGACTCCCGCCCCTCAGGTCACGGTGGTGCACGACGGTGTGTCTGTCCGCGCGGGTCGCTCTGGGCGGACCCGGTGGCGGTGCTCACCGGGTCCGCGAGCCGGGCGGGTGAGGGGGGTGGACATCCGCCCGGGTGGTGCCGGTTCGTGAGGTCGGGCTGTGGGATCGCCTGAGACCGACTGGGATGCGACAACGTTGTCTATGGCCTGTGCATGACTCTACCGCCTCAACCGACAACGATGTCAACCCATTTGAGGTAGCCCGACCGGGTGATCCACCGCGGCGCCTGCCGGGGCGCACGTGCTCTTCTGTGGTACGGGTGGCGCACGTTACCCTCCCTGCGGCTTGTGCGACCTGTGGTGCTTGAGGGAGAGCACGTCGATCCCGCCAGGCCCTCGCAGGCCGGACCAAGCACCCCTCTTCACCCTGGCCACGAGCCGACCGGACACCGAAAAAAAGGGGCGGACCCGGACGGGCCCGCCCCCTCCACCTGACCGCGTCAGGCCAGCAGCTCCACCTCCGCCAGCGTCGACTCGCGGTCCAGGACCAGCCGGTACCTGCTGTACGTGCCGGGTCTGGCGATGGTGAACGCGCGGGTCTGGTGGTCCCAGGCGAACGTCTCGCCCGTGCGGTGGTCCAGGGTCGTCCACGTGGCGCCGTCCGCGGAGCCCTGGAGGGTCCAGCCGGTCGGCGCCTTCGAGTGATCGGCCGGGGACGTCAGCGTGTACTGGGCGGGCCGCACCGCGTGGCCGACCGGGAGGTCCGCCGAGGTGAACGTCGCCTCCGTCGCCGAGGTGTTGTCGAACAGCGGGCCGTCGCCCTTCAGGACGTCCGCCCGGGGCGTGGGCACCTTGTCGTCCTGGGTGACGGAGACCGGCGCCGCGTCCTTGCCCGTGCCCCACGTCGACGGCTCGGCGCCCATGGAGAACTCCAGGACCCCGCCCCTGGACAGCAGCGAGTGGGGGAGCGAAGTCGATGTCCAGGGGCGGCCGTCGAACGTCACGCCCTGGACGTAGACGTTCTTCGCGCTGTTCGCCGGCGCCTTGATCACCAGGTCCCGGCCGTTCTCCAGGTGGACGGTGACCTGCTTGAACAGCGGGGAGCCGATGGAGTAGTCGCCGCTGCCCATGACGAGCGGGTAGAAGCCGAGCGCGGAGAAGAGGTACCAGCCCGACTGCTCGCCGTTGTCCTCGTCACCGTGGTAGCCCTGCCCGATCTCGCTGCCGAGGTAGAGCCGGGAGAGGATCTCGCGGACCGCCGCCTGGGTCTTCCAGGGCCGGCTGGCCGCGTCGTACAGGTACGGGATGTGGTGCGCGGGCTGGTTGGACTGGCCGAGCATGCCCATGCGGACGTCCCGCGCCTCCGTCATCTCGTGGATGACACCGCCGTAGGAGCCGACGAAGTCCGGGGAGGCCGTCTCCGGGGTGGCGAAGAACGTGTCCAGCTTGTCCGCGAGCCCCTGCCGGCCGCCGTAGAGGTTGGCCAGGCCCCGGGTGTCCTGCGGGACGGTGAAGGCGTCGCCCCAGCCGTTGGTCTCCGTGTAGTCGTACCCCCAGACCCGCGGGTCGTACTCCGAGGGGTCCAGCCGCCAGTTCCCGTCCGCGTCCCGGCCCTGGAAGAAGCCGGCCTTGGGGTCGAACAGGTTCACATAGTCCAGGGCACGGTTGAGGAAGTACTCCGACTCCTCGTTGTAGTGCTTCTCGCCCGTCTTCCTGTACAGCGCCGCGCCCATCCGGGCGATGCCGTAGTCGTTGACGTATCCCTCCATCGCCCAGGACAGGCCCTCGGTGGTGGCGGTGCTGGTGTAGCCGAGGAACGGGGACGTCGTCATGCCCTTGCGGCCCACGCCCGCCATCGGCGGGACCACGGTCGCGTTCTTCAGCGCCGCCTGGTACGCCGCCTGCGCGTCGAACCGCACGCCCTTGACGTACGCGTCGGCGAACGCCACGTCCGAGGAGGTGCCGGTCATCAGGTCGGCGTAACCGGGGGAGGACCAGCGGGAGGTCCAGCCGCCGTCCTTGTACTGCTGTATGAACCCGTCGGCCATCTCGCCCGCCTGACTGGGCGTCAGCAACGAGTACGCCGGCCAGGTGGTCCGGTAGGTGTCCCAGAAGCCGTTGTTGACGTACACCTTGCCGTCGACGATCTTCGCGCCGGTGTGCGTCGGCGTGTCCTGGCTCGGCATGGGGGAGAAGGGGGAGGCGTACTGGTCCTTGCCGTCGACCTTCTCGAAGCCGGAGTTCGGATACAGGTACAGCCGGTACATGCTGGAGTACAGCGTGGTCAGCTGGTCCGGGGTCGCACCTCGCACCTCGACCTTGCCCAGCAGCTGGTCCCAGGCACGCCGGGCCCGCTCCCTGACCGTGTCGAAGGAGGTGCCGTCGGGGATCTCCTGGCGCAGGTTGTCCTTCGCCTGGTCGACACTGATGAGCGAGGTCGCCAGGCGCAGCGTGACCGTGTGGTCCGCGCCCGCGTCGAACCGCAGATAGCCCTTCACACCGGTCGAACCGCCGTCCGTCACCGGCTTGTCGAACACGCCGTACACGAACAGCCGGGTCGCGCCCGTGGACAGGCCCGACTTCACGTCCGAGTACCCGGTGACGATCCCGTTCTCCTTGTCGAGGGTCAGCCCGGCCTGCTCGGTGACGTTGTCGAAGAGCACGCTCGCGTCGTTGCCCGGGTAGGTGAAGCGCAGCACCGCCGCATGGTCGGCCGGGGTCATCTCGGCCTTGACGCCGTTCTCGAAGCGGACCCCGTAGAAGTACGGCCGCGCGGTCTCGTTCTCGTGCCGGAACGGCAGGGCGCGCGCCTTGCGGCCGGTGTCCGGGGTGCCGGTCACGGCCGACGGCATCACCTGGAAGGTCTGCCGGTCGCCCATCCACGGGCTCGGTTCGTGGCTCGCGCTGAACGCCTGGATCGTGGGCAGGTTGTCGGCGTTGTTCGCGCGCGCGTACTCGTACAGCCAGCTCAGCGAGGACGCGTTGGTCACCGGGGTCCAGAAGTTGAAACCGTGCGGCAGCGCGGTCGCGGGGAAGTCGTTGCCGCGCGAGAAACTCCCGCTGGAGTTGGTGCCCCGGGTGGTGAGGGCGTAGTCGGACAGATGTGCCTTCGGCTTCTCGGGCGCGACCCGCCTCAGCGCCACGTCGTCGATCCAGCCCCGGAACTTCGCCGGTCCGGCGGGGGAGTCGTACGCCACCAGGATCCGGTCGACCGTCTTGCCGGCCGCGACCGAGCCGATCCGCGCGACCACGTTGTTCCACTGGTTGACGTACAGCGACTTCGACGCGCCCTGCCCGCGCGGCGACAGCGGGAATCCGTGCTGGTCCACTGCGCCCAGGTCGCTGAGATAGGTGCCGTCGGTGAAGGCCAGGTCCACGGCGACGTTCGTGGCGTCGTAGTCACGTTCGCCGTCCGCCATCTGCGGGAAGACGCGGTACGACAGCTGGGTGCCGGCGTCGACCTTCACGTGCGCGTCGAAGACCTTGTTGTACGAGTACGCCCGGCCGGGCGCCGTGTGCCGGCCGGCGTAGCGCAGTGCCCTCTTTCCGGTGAAACCGGCCCGCGCCTTGGCCGTCGGCGAGCCGGTCGGGCCGTTGTCGACCAGCGTCAGCATGTCCTGCGGCACCGGTCCGCCCCCGCCGCCGGTGGAGAACTGCACATCGGCGAGCTGCAGGATGCCCAGGGCGCCGTTGTTCCCGGTGATCGCCAGCCGGAAGTGCTGGTACTCGGCCGGCTGGGCCAGGTCGTACGACCTCGTCTGGAACCGCTCCGAGAAGGTCTCGTCCGAGCGGGTGTCGACGGTCTTCCAGGTGCTGCCGTCGGCGGAGCCGAGCAGGGTCCAGGCCCTGGGGTCGCGTTCGGCGTGGTCGTTGGCCGAGGTGAGCGCGTACGTCGCCAGCTTCACGGGTTTGTCGAGGTCGAACTCCACCCAGCCGGTGGGCTCGAACGTCAGCCACTTGGTGCTGGGTTCGCCGTCGACGAGGTTCTCCTTCACCTCGCCCGCGCTCGCGTTCTCGCCGCTCGCCCGGACATCGGTGACATGGTCGGTCACATTGCCCGGGATGCCGGTGCTGTACCCGCCGTCGACGCCCGAGGCGCGCTTGCCGCCGTCGGGTGCGGTGTCGACGGTGTCGATCCAGGTCGGTGCCGGATCGCCCGTCTCGAACGAGGATGCGAACTCACCTACGGCGGCCGGAGCCTTGGCGGGCAGGGCGACCGCCGCGCCCTGTGCGCCGACGGCCATGACAAAGGCGGCCGTGAGGACGGCCGCCGGACCCCATCTGTGCAGAGTTCTCCGCTGCATCTACGGATTCCCCTCCTGCACCCCCTTCGGACAACGTTGTCAAACTCGGGGCGCAGGGACCAGTAGGACGTCAAGTGACCGGTGATGTCAAGGGTGTTGGGTGTGGCATTCAGGGACTTGTGCCAAGAATTCCGCTGCCCGCCCGCCTGTGAGGGCTCACGTTTCCCCGAGGTCTCAACTAGGAAAAGACCCATCGCGAACCCTGCATTCGATCTTGCTCAGGCGGCCGGAAGTGGACTATACCTGTCGGCACTTCCAGCGTGACCCTGCACCACCCAGCTTGACCCGACAGCGGTGCCGGGGAGGATCCGGTTCACCGCCTGAGTCCTGGAGAAGGCGAGGACTTGAGCATGGGATCCACCTCGAACAACAGTGCCGAAGGCGTCGGCCGGCGTGATCTGATCAAGCGGTCCGCGGCGCTCGGCCTGGTCGCGGCCCCGGGCATGGGATTGCTGTCCGCCTGTGCGAGCAGCGGCGGGGGCGGCCAGAAGAAGGACAAGGCGGGAAAGAAGACCGCCAAGAACCCGCTCGGGGTCAATGACACCGCGAAGATGGAATTCGTCCTCTTCGACGGAGGCTTCGGCAAGGAGTACGCCGAGGACGCGGTGAAGATCTACGAGGGGAACTTCCCCAAGGCCACGGTGAAGTTCTCCGCCACCCAGAAGATCCAGTCCACCCTGCAGCCCCGATTCAACCAGGGCAACCCGCCGGACCTCATCGACAACTCCGGTGCCGAGCAGATGGACATGGGTGTGCTCGTCGGCAAGAACCAGCTCGCCGACCTCACCCCGCTGCTGGACGCGCCGTCGTACGACGACCCGGGCAAGAAGGTCCGCGACACGCTGCGCCCCGGCATCGTGGAGATGGGCCAGTTCGACGGCGCCCCGGTGTGGATCCTGTACTACGCCTACACGGTCTACGGCGTCTGGTACTCGCAGAAGGCCCTGGACTCGCTCGACGCCGAGTACCCGAAGACCTGGGACGAGATGCTCGCGGTCTGCGAGAAGGCCAAGAAGAAGGGCATGGCGGGCTGGACGTACGCGGGCAAGTACCCGTACTACCTCCCCTTCTCGCTCTACCCGATGATCGGCAAGGTCGGCGGCCGTGAGGTGCTCGACGCCATCGACAACCTGGAGCCGAACGCCTGGAAGCACCCGGCCGTCAAGGCCTGTTTCGAGGCGTACTACGAGCTCTACCAGAAGGGCTACATCCTCAAGGGCACCCCGGGCCTGGACCACATCCAGTCGCAGACCGCCTGGGCCAAGGGTGAGGCGCTGTTCATCCCGAACGGTTCCTGGGTGGAGAACGAGTCGGCGAACGTCATCCCGAAGGACTTCGACCTCGCGGTCTCCGCACCGTCCGGCATCGACGGCAGCGACAAGATGCCGTTCGGCACCATCTGGGCCTCCGGCGGCGAGCCCTTCGTCGTGCCGGCCAAGGCGGCGAACCCCGAGGGCGGCATGGAGCAGCTGCGCATCATGCTCTCCGAGGCCTCCTCGAAGAACTTCACCGCCAAGGTGAAGTCGCTGACCGCCTACAACGGCGGTACGACCGGCATCACGCTCACCCCGGGTCTGAAGTCGGGTGTGGCCGCACTCCAATTGGCCGGATCCAACGTGGTGAATCCGCGGCTTCAGGACTGGTATGTGCAGCTGCAGAAGGAGAAGATCGGGGTGTCCGGTCTCGGCGAGATGATGGCCGGCCGGCTCACCCCGGCCGAGGCCGTCAAGAAGATCCAGGGTTTCGCCGACGAAGCGGCCAAGGACAACACCATCAAGCACTACAAGCACCAGTAATCAGCAGCCCCTGACCGCACCGGAGTGGCGATGCAGCACGGCAAGTACCGGTTCATTGTGGGGTTTCTGGCATTGCCCCTGGGACTGTACGCGCTCTTCGTTGTCTGGCCGTTCATCCAGTCCATCTACTATTCGTTCACGGACTGGACCGGCCTGAGCCCCGAATTCAAGATGGTCGGCTTCGACAATTACACGAGGATGTTGCACGACGACATCTTCTGGAAGTCGCTGGAGCACAGTCTGCTGTTCGCTCTGGTGCTGCCACTGGTGACGATCAGTCTGGCGCTGTTCTTCGCCTTCATGATCAATGTGGGCGGACGGCGGAGAAGGGGCGGCCCGGTGATCTCGGGTGTCCGGGGCTCCTCCTTCTACAAGATCGTCTATTTCTTCCCGCAGGTGCTGTCCATCGCGATCGTCGCGCTGCTGTTCCAGTTCGCGTACAACCCGGACAGCGGCGCGGTCAACTCGATCCTGCGCGGCATCGGCCTCGACAGCGTCCAGCCGCTGTGGCTGGGCGACCCGAACCTCGCGCTGTGGTGCGTGATGGCCGTGCTCGTCTGGTCCACGGTCGGCTTCTTCGTGGTCCTGTTCTCGGCGGGCATGGCCTCGATCCCGGCCGAGCTGTACGAGGCGGCGCTGCTCGACGGCGCGAGCCGGGCCACCACCTTCTTCCGGGTCACCCTGCCGCTGCTGTGGGACACCGTGCAGTCCGGCTGGGTCTACATGGGCATCCTCGCGCTCGGCGCCGAGTCGTTCGCGGTCGTACAGATCATGACGACCGGCCCGGGCGGGCCCGACTACTCGACCACGGTGCTGGTCCTGTACGTGTACCAGAAGGCGTTCCGGGACGGTCAGGCCGCCTACGCCACCACGATCGGTGTCGCCCTCCTCGTCGTCACGCTCGCGTTCGCAGCGATCGTGATGCGGCTGGGGCGGCGCGAGCGGCTGGAGTACTGAGAAGCGATGAAGACGACCGAGACCCCCGCACCGCTGCCGGCCGAGTCCGGCGCGACCGTCTCCACGATCGACGTACCGGCGCCCGAGCCCGCCCGGAGGAAGAGGGAGGGCGGTGTCCTCAACGTCTTCTCCCACGGCGTGCTGGTCATCTGGGCGATCATGGTGGTCACGCCGCTGCTGTGGGCGGTGATGACGTCCTTCAAGAGCGACAGCTCCATCTTCAGCTCGCCCTGGTCGCTGCCGGACAAGCTGCACTTCGACAACTGGTCGCGGGCCTGGACCGACGCCAACATGAGCGACTACTTCCTCAACACGATCCTGGTGGTCGGCGGCTCGCTCATCGGCACCCTGGTCCTCGGCTCCATGGCCGCCTACGTCCTCGCCCGCTTCGACTTCCCGGGCAACCGCTTCATCTACTACCTGTTCGTCGGCGGCATGAGCTTCCCGATCATGCTCGCGCTGGTCCCGCTGTTCTACGTCGTGAACAACATGGGCCTGCTGAACACGATCCACGGCCTGATCCTGGTCTACATCGCGTACTCGCTGCCGTTCACGGTCTTCTTCCTGACCGCGTTCTTCCGTACTCTGCCCACCTCGGTGGCGGAGGCGGCCTTCGTGGACGGCGCCTCGCACACGCGTACGTTCTTCCAGATCATGCTGCCCATGGCCAAGCCGGGCCTGATCAGCGTCGGCATCTTCAACTTCCTGGGCCAGTGGAACCAGTACATGCTGCCCACGGTCCTCAACACCGACCCGGACAAGAAGGTCCTCACCCAGGGCCTGGTCCAGCTGGCGGTCAGCCAGGGGTACAAGGGCGACTGGTCCGGTCTCTTCGCGGGCCTGGTGATGGCCATGCTGCCGGTGCTCGGGGCGTACGTCGTCTTCCAGCGCCAGGTCGTCCAGGGCCTGACCGCGGGGGCGCTGAAGTAGGCCGGAGAAGCCCGCGGGATCACCGTCCGTCACCGTCCGCAAGCACGCCGTCCCGGCTCCGGGGCGGCGTGCGCCGCTGTGTCCGGGATCCGGAAGGTCACCCGGAAACGGTTCAACCTCTTGACGTATGTCGCCCCGAACGGCTCAGCTTAGAGTTCACTAGTTGGACATACGCGGGGCCTCGCTGAAGCGGCCCCGCGCTCAGGAGGTCGTCGTGGAGACTCCAGGGTCGCAGTCGTCGCTGCACCGAGCCAACCTGGAGCGGGTCGTCCGGGCCGTACGCCTGGCCGGGTCCCTCACGCAGGCGGAGATCGCGCGGACGACCGGTCTGTCCGCCGCGACCGTCTCCAACATCGTGCGGGAGCTGAAGGACGGCGGAACCGTCGAGGTCACGCCCACGTCGGCGGGTGGCCGGCGGGCCCGCAGCGTCAGCTTGAGCGGGGACGCCGGCATCGTGATCGGCGTCGACTTCGGGCACACCCATCTGCGGGTCGCGATCGGGAACCTCGCCCATCAGGTGCTCGCCGAGGAGTCCGAGCCGCTGGACGTCGACGCCTCCGCCGCGCAGGGCTTCGACCGGGCCGAACAGCTGGTCAGCCGCCTGATCGCGGCCACCGGCGTGAACCGGTCCAAGGTCGCCGGGGTGGGCCTCGGCGTGCCGGGTCCGATCGACGTCGAGTCGGGGACGCTGGGGTCGACCTCGATCCTGCCGGGCTGGGGCGGCACCAAACCCGCCGAGGAACTGCGCGAGCGGCTCGGCGTGCCCGTGCACGTGGACAACGACGCCAACCTCGGCGCCCTCGGCGAGCTGGTCTGGGGCAGCGGGAAGGGCGTGCGGGACCTCGCGTACATCAAGGTCGCGAGCGGTGTCGGCGCCGGTCTGGTGATCGACGGGAAGATCTACCGGGGGCCGGGCGGCACCGCGGGTGAAATCGGGCATATTACCCTGGATGAATCCGGCCCGGTCTGCCGTTGCGGCAACCGGGGCTGCCTGGAGACCTTCGCGGCCGCGCGCTATGTGCTGCCGCTGCTCCAGCCCAGCCACGGCCCCGATCTCACGCTGGAGGGCGTCGTACGGCTGGCCAGGGAGGGTGACCCGGGCTGCCGTCGGGTGATCGCCGACGTCGGCCGACACATCGGCAGTGGAGTGGCCAATCTCTGCAATCTGCTGAACCCCAGCCGGGTCGTCCTCGGCGGTGATCTCGCCGAGGCCGGTGAGCTGGTCCTCGGCCCGATCAGGGAGTCCGTCGGGCGCTACGCCATCCCCAGCGCGGCACGCCAACTGTCCGTGCTTCCCGGGGCACTTGGGGGCCGTGCGGAGGTGCTGGGGGCGCTCGCCCTCGCCCTCAGCGAGATGGGCGATTCGACCCTTTTGGAGGGTAGTGTCGCCACCGCTCTGCCCTCGGTGGCGCCTGCCTTCACTTAGAGAACGGATGGCACCGTTGCCATCTCGTTAAGGATTTACTTCTTGACGTCGAACTCGCGGCCGAGTTGACTTCCAGCCACCTCGGCCGCAACGACGCGGCCTCGTCAGGGAGGTTTCTGAAGTGAACGCACGTATGCGTCGTGCCGCCGTTGTCGTTGCCGCCGGTGCGATGGCCGTCACGCTGGCCGCATGTGGCAGCGCCAAGGAGTCGAAGAGCGGCAGCTCCTCCTCCTCGTCCTCCGCCAAGAAGGGCGACAACATCAAGGTCGGTCTCCTGCTTCCGGAGAACAAGACCGCGCGTTACGAGAAGTTCGACCGGCCGCTGATCGAGAAGAAGATCAAGGAGCTGACGAACGGCAAGGCGACCCTGGAGTACAACAACGCCCGCCAGGACGCGAACCTGCAGGCCCAGCAGGTCGACACCATGATCACCAACAAGGTGGACGTCCTGATCCTGGACGCGGTGGACGCCAAGGCCATCCAGAACTCCGTGCAGAAGGCCGTGGACGCCGGCATTAAGGTCGTCGCCTACGACCGCCTCGCCGAGGGCCCGATCAGCGCCTACACCTCGTTCGACAACGAGGAGGTCGGCAAGACCCAGGGCCAGGCCCTGCTGAAGGCGCTGGGCAGCAAGGCCAACAAGTCCTCCAAGATCGTCATGGTCAACGGCTCGGTCACCGACCCGAACGCCGCCCAGTTCAAGAAGGGCGCCCACGAGGTCCTCGAAGGCAAGGTCACGATCGCCAAGGAGTACGACACCAAGGAGTGGTCGCCGGACAACGCCAACTCCGAGATGGAGGCGGCGATCTCCGCGGTCGGCAAGAACAACATCGCGGGTGTCTACTCCGCCAACGACGGCATGGCCGGCGGTATCATCACCGCCCTGAGCGGGGCCGGCATCAAGGTCCCGGTCACCGGCCAGGACGCCGAGCTCGCCGGTGTGCAGCGCATCGTCGCCGGTACGCAGTACATGAGCGTCTTCAAGTCCTACCCGCAGGAGGCGAACGTCGCCGCCGAGCTGGCGGTCGCCGTCGCCAAGGGCCAGGACCTGAGCTCCGTCGCCAAGGACAAGGTCTCCAGCGGCAGCGCCAAGGACGTCCCGTCGGTCATCGTCCCGGTCGTCTCGCTGACCCAGGACAACATCAACGACACGGTCATCAAGCAGGGCTACTACACCGTCGCCGACATCTGCACCGCCGACTACAAGGCGGCCTGCGACAAGATCGGCCTCAAGTAAGCCGCGTCAAGTCCCTTCCCGTACACGGGCGTTCGTCCTTGAATGCCCGTAGGGAAGCCGACTGACCGCCCCAGGCTCCTCCGGCGTCCCGCGTACACACAGCCCCGCAAGCTCGGCGCGGGGCGCCGGACGGAATTCCCCCCAAAAACTTCTGCACAACCTCCCGCCGGGTCAGGCGGCGAAGGAGATGGTTCACGTGTCCGCTACGCCCGTGCTGGCGTTGCGCGGGGTCTCCAAGCGATTCGGTGCCGTTCAGGCGCTCACCGACGTAGAGCTTGAGGTCCACGCCGGTGAGGTGGTCGCCCTGGTGGGCGACAACGGCGCCGGAAAGTCCACCCTGGTCAAGACGATCGCCGGCGTGCACCCGATCGACGAGGGTGCCATCGAGTGGGACGGCAAGGCCGTCACCATCAGCCGGCCGCACGACGCCCAGGCCCTGGGCATCGCGACGGTCTACCAGGACCTCGCGCTGTGCGACAACATCGACGTCGTCGGCAACCTGTTCCTCGGCCGTGAGCTGAGGAAGTGGGGCGTCCTGGACGAGGTCGAGATGGAGCGCCGCTCCCGCGAGCTGCTCACCACGCTGTCGATCCGCATCCCCAGCGTCCGCATCCCGATCGCCTCGCTCTCCGGCGGTCAGCGCCAGACCGTGGCCATCGCCCGCTCCATGCTCGGCGACCCCAAGCTGGTCATCCTCGACGAGCCCACCGCCGCCCTCGGCGTCGAGCAGACCGCCCAGGTCCTCGACCTGGTGGAGCGCCTGCGCGAGCGCGGCCACGCCGTCATCCTCATCAGCCACAACATGGCGGACGTGAAGGCGGTGGCCGACAAGGTCGCCGTCCTGCGCCTCGGCCGCAACAACGGCGTCTTCGAGGTCAAGACGACCTCGCAGGAGGAGATCATCTCCGCCATCACCGGCGCCACCGACAACGCCGTGACCCGCCGTGCGGCGCGCACGAACGGGGAGGTTTCCAAGTGAGCATCGACAAGACCTCCGCGAGCGAGCAGACCCCGGCGCAGGACGACCCGCCCGTCGTGGAGAACCCCGAGGCCGCGGCCGCCGCGGTCACCGCGGTCGACCCGCGCCTGCTGGTCCAGGAAGAGGGCCTGCTCGGCTACTGGCACGAGTTCAAGCGCAAGATGAAGGCCGGCGAGCTGGGCTCCATCCCGGTCGTCCTGGGCCTCGCGATCATCTGCATCATCTTCCAGGTCCTGAACTCGAACTTCCTGTCCGCGCAGAACATCAACGACATCACGATCACGATGGTCGGCACGGGCATGATCTCGGTCGGCATCGTCTTCGTGCTGCTGCTCGGCGAGATCGACCTGTCCGTCGGCTCCGTCAGCGGCGCGGCCAGCGCCCTCGCCGGTGTCCTCGCGGTCAACCAGGGCTGGCCCGAGTGGGCGGCCGTGCTCCTCGCCGTCGTCGCCGGTATCGCCATCGGCGCGCTGCACGGCTTCTTCTTCGCGGTGCTCGGCGCCCCCGCCTTCGCCGTCACGCTGGCCGGTCTGCTGTTCTGGCTGGGCTTCATGCTGAAGGTGCTGGGCGCCGACGGCACGATCAACCTGGACCCGAACGGTCTGGTCGGCAAGCTGACCACGTACTACTTCTCGGACGTGGCCGCCGCCTACGGGCTCGCCGTGGCCGTGGTCGCCGTGTTCTTCCTCTCCTCCTTCCTGGGCAACCGCCGCCGGGAGGCCGCGGGCGTGCCGTCCCGGCCGCTCAGCGACACGATCCTGCGCACGGCGCTGCTGGCCGTGATCTCCTTCGCCGCGGCCTACATGTACAACCAGTACAAGGGTCTGCCGCTGGCCACGGTGATCTTCCTGGCCTTCCTGATCGGCACGGACTTCGTGCTGCGCCGTACGTCGTACGGCCGCAAGATCTTCGCGCTCGGCGGCAGCGTGGAGGCGTCCCGGCGTGCAGGCATCAACGTCACCGCCGTACGGATCTCCGTGTTCGCCATCTCCGGCGGTTTCGCGGCCATCGGCGGCCTGTTCCTGGCGTCGAAGATCGCTTCGGCCAACCAGAGCGCCGGCACGGGTGACCTGCTGATGAACGCGATCGCCGCGGCCGTCATCGGTGGCACGTCGCTGTTCGGCGGCCGGGGCCGCACCTGGAACGCGCTGCTCGGTGTGCTGGTGATCGTCTCGATCCAGTACGGCCTCCAGCTGGAGTCCATCGCGGAGCCGGTGAAGTACATGATCACCGCGGCTGTGCTGCTCACCACGGTCGTGATCGACTCGATCACCCGGAAGACGCAGAAGACCGCAGGTCGTGCGTAACGCCGTCGGCTAGGACCAGTGCCCGGCACGTCGAAACGTGCCGGGCACTGTCATGTCTGGCAAAGCAAGAACATTAGACTCGGGCGAGCCCGGCAAAGCTCGATCAGCTCAACGCAAGGAGGCACGGGTGCCGCTGCTGACCCGCATCAGGGGACCGCGCGATCTGGACCGACTCAGCCTGGAGGAGCTGGACCAGCTGGCAGGGGAGATCCGGACCTTCCTCGTCGACGCCGTCTCCAAGACCGGCGGCCACCTCGGCCCCAACCTCGGTGTGGTGGAACTGACCATCGCCCTGCACCGGGTCTTCGACTCGCCGAAGGACAAGGTGCTCTGGGACACCGGCCACCAGTCCTATGTGCACAAGCTGCTCACCGGCCGGCAGGACTTCGCCGGGCTGAGGCAGAAGGGCGGCCTGTCCGGCTACCCCTCGCAGGCCGAGTCCGACCACGACGTCATCGAGAACAGCCACGCCTCCACGGTCCTCGGCTGGGCCGACGGCATCGCCAAGGCCAACCAGCTGAAGAAGCGGGACAGCCATGTCGTCGCCGTCATCGGTGACGGCGCGCTCACCGGCGGCATGGCCTGGGAGGCGCTGAACAACATCGCCGACGCCAAGGACCGCCCGCTGGTCATCGTCGTCAACGACAACGAGCGGTCGTACGCCCCCACCATCGGCGGACTCGCCAACCACCTGGCCACGCTGCGCACGACGGACGGCTACGAGCGGTTCCTGGCCCGCGGGAAGGACCTGCTGGAGCGCACGCCGGTCGTCGGCAAGCCGCTCTACGAGACCCTGCACGGCGCCAAGAAGGGGCTGAAGGACTTCATCGCCCCGCAGGGCATGTTCGAGGACCTGGGCCTGAAGTACGTCGGCCCCATCGACGGGCACGACATCGAGGCGCTGGAGTCCGCCCTCGCGCGGGCCAAGCGGTTCGGCGGCCCGGTGCTCGTGCACTGCCTGACCGAGAAGGGCCGCGGCTACCAGCCCGCCCTCCAGGACGAGGCCGACCGCTTCCACGGCATCAGCCCCATCCACCCCGACACCGGCCTGCCGGTCAAGGCGACGGGCGTCGACTGGACCTCCGTCTTCGGTGACGAGATGGTGCAGCTCGGCAAGGAGCGCGACGACATCGTGGCGATCACGGCCGCCATGCTCCAGCCGGTCGGCCTGAAGAAGTTCGCGGACACCTTCCCGGACCGGATCTACGACGTCGGCATCGCCGAGCAGCACGCCGCCGTCTCCGCCGCGGGCCTCGCGTACGCCGGGCTGCACCCCGTCTTCGCCGTGTACGCCACCTTCCTCAACCGCGCCTTCGACCAGGTCCTGATGGACGTGGCCCTGCACAAGTGCGGGGTGACGTTCGTACTGGACCGGGCCGGTGTCACCGGCACCGACGGCGCCTCGCACAACGGCATGTGGGACATGTCGATCCTGCAGGTCGTGCCGGGGCTGCGGCTCGCCGCGCCGCGTGACGCCGAGCAGGTGCGGGCCCAGCTGCGCGAGGCCGTCGCCGTCGACGACGCGCCGACCGTGGTCCGCTTCTCCAAGGGCGCCGTCGGGCCCGCCGTACCGGCCGTGGGCCGCGTCGGCGGCATGGACGTGCTGCGCGAGCCCGGCACCGACAGGCCGGACGTGCTGCTGGTCTCCGTGGGCGCCCTCGCCCCGATGTGCCTGGATATCGCCGGCCTGCTCGACAAGCAGGGCATCTCCACCACCGTGGTCGACCCGCGCTGGGTCAAGCCCGTCGACGAGGCCATGGCCCCGCTGGCCGAGCGGCACCGGGTCGTCGTCACGGTCGAGGACAACAGCCGCGTCGGCGGTGTCGGCTCCGCGATCGCCCAGGCCCTGCGTGACGCGGGCGTGGACGTACCCCTGCGCGACTTCGGCATCCCGCCGCGTTTCCTCGACCACGCCTCCCGCGCCGAGGTCCTCACCGAGATCGGTCTGACCGCACCCGACATCGCCCGCCAGGTCACCGGTCTGGTCGCCAAGCTGGACGGCCGGTTCGAGGGTACGGCCGCCGAGGTGGACTCGGTGGAGCCGGCGCGCGACTGACGCGCGACGCGCCCCTACGGGCCGGTCACGCCACTCCTTGCGGTGGCGGAACCGGCCCGTTTGCGTGAACCTGCCCATACCGGGTCATACGCTTCCCGACCCTCTCGATCATTTCGGGCATGCCGGGTCATGTCGGGAACCCATGGGCGTGGGAGGTAGGCACGTGAGCAGCGCGCTGTTCAGGACGAAGAACGTCGAGCAGTCCCTCCAGGACACCGAGGAGCCGGAGCACTCGCTCAGGAAGTCCCTCTCCGCGCTCGACCTGACCGTCTTCGGCGTCGGTGTCATCATCGGCACCGGCATCTTCGTCCTCACCGGACAGGTCGCCAAGAACAACGCCGGACCTGCCGTGTCCCTCGCCTTCGTGGTCGCCGGTGTGGTGTGTGCGCTCGCCGCCCTGTGCTACGCCGAGTTCGCGTCCACGGTCCCTGTGGCGGGCTCGGCGTACACGTTCAGTTACGCCTCCCTGGGTGAGCTGCCCGCCTGGATCATCGGCTGGGACCTCGTCCTGGAGTTCGCGCTCGGCACGGCGGTGGTGGCGGTCGGCTGGTCCGGCTACATCCGCTCGCTGCTGGACAACGCGGGCTGGCATCTGCCGGACTACCTGGCCGGCCGGGACAACGCCACCGGCTTCGGCTTCGACGTCCTCGCCGCCGCGCTGGTGCTCGTGCTCACCGGCATCCTCGTCCTCGGCATGAAGCTGTCGGCCCGGATCACCTCGCTCGTCGTCGCCGTCAAGGTGGTCGTCGTGCTCATCGTGATCATCGCCGGCGCGTTCTTCATCAACGGCGGCAACTACAAGCCGTTCATCCCGCCGTCCCAGCCGGTGCCGGCGGGCGGCAACCTGAAGGCGCCGCTGATCCAGCTGATGTTCGGCTGGGCGCCGGCCAACTTCGGCGTGATGGGCATCTTCACGGCCGCCTCGGTGGTGTTCTTCGCCTTCATCGGCTTCGACATCGTGGCCACGGCCGCGGAGGAGACCCGTAACCCGCAGCGGGACATGCCGCGCGGAATCCTGGGCTCGCTCTTCATCTGCACCGTGCTCTACGTCGCCGTGTCGATCGTCGTCACCGGCATGCAGAAGTACACCATGCTGTCCGTGGCGGCCCCGCTCGCCGACGCCTTCAAGGCCATCGGGCACCCCTGGTACGCGGGCGTGATCAGCTTCGGCGCGGCGATCGGCCTGACCACGGTCTGCATGATCCTGCTCCTCGGCCAGACCCGCGTCTTCTTCGCGATGAGCCGCGACGGCCTGCTGCCGCGCTTCTTCTCCCACGTCCACCCCCGCTTCAAGACCCCGCACCGGCCGACCATCCTGCTCGGCGTGATCATCGCGATCGTCGCCGGCTTCACCAGCCTGAGCGCACTGGCCGAGCTGGTGAACATCGGCACGCTGTTCGCGTTCGTGGTCGTGGCGATCAGCGTGATCATCCTGCGCCGGACCCGCCCGGACCTCCCCCGCGCCTTCCGCACCCCGTGGGTCCCGGTCATCCCGGTCCTGTCGGTGTGCGCCTCCCTGTGGCTGATGCTCAACCTGCCGGCCGAGACCTGGCTGCGGTTCGCCATCTGGATGGTGATCGGTTTCTTCGTCTACTTCCTCTACGGCCGCACCCACAGCAGGCTGGCCCTGCGCGAGCGGGAGGGCGCCGGCCAGGCACCGCGACGGTGAGGGCCGGTTCAGCTCAGGACGGCGCGCGGGCCGGTGACCCGGGCGCCGAGTTCCTCGACCCGGCGGCGCAGTCCACGGTCGGCGGTGACGACCAGGCAGGGGCGCTCGCCGGCCGTCGCCGCGACCTCCACGATGCGGTCGTCCCCACTGCCGGGCGCGTCCTCGACCCGCACCCCGGGCACAGAGGCCACGCCACGGGCCGCGCCCTCCACCACCAGGACCAGCTCGACCGGCCCGGCGAGGCCACCCGCGCCGGACAGCGCGAACGGCACCAGCCGGTCCCGCAGCCGCTCCGCGGCCCCTCGGCGGTCACGCCACCAGCCGTCGGGCACCGAACCGACGACGTTCGCCCCGTCGACGACGATCAGGGGAACCCCCGCACGCGCCATGCCTGCCGCCCCGACCGGGTCCACTGGGTCCGTCATGGTGGTAACAGCCTCGCTCCGCCGGGGTGGTGACGCTCGCAGTCTGCCACGGGCCGGGCGCGGAGCATGCGAAAGGGCCCCCGCCGCCGCGGGGGCCCTTCGTCATGTACCCGGTGTTACGCGGGGACGCTGGCCACGCCCTGGGCCAGGAACTTCTTGCCGTTCACGCGCTCGGAGACACCCTCGCGGTCCAGGTACGGCGTGATGCCGCCCAGGTGGAAGGGCCAGCCGGCGCCCGTGATCAGGCACAGGTCGATGTCCTGGGCCTCGGCGACGACACCCTCGTCGAGCATGAGCCCGATCTCCTGCGCCACCGCGTCGAGCACCCGCGCCCGCACCTGCTCCTCGGTCAGGACGACGTCGCCCTGCTTGAGCAGCGCGGCGACCTCCGGGTCCAGCTCCGGCTTGCCGCTGTCGTAGACGTAGAAGCCGCGCTTGCCCGCCTTGACGACGGCCGCGAGGTTCGGCGAGACCGTGAAGCGCTCCGGGAAGGCCCGGTTGAGGGTCTCCGAGACGTGCAGGCCGATCGCGGGACCGACCAGCTCCAGCAGCACCAGCGGGGACATCGGCAGACCGAGCGGCTCGACGGCCTTCTCGGCGACGTCGACCGGGGTGCCCTCGTCGATGACGTTCTGGATCTCGCCCATGAAGCGGGTCAGGATGCGGTTCACGACGAACGCCGGGGCGTCCTTGACCAGCACCGCGGTCTTCTTCAGCTTCTTGGCGACGGCGAACGCCGTGGCCAGCGAGGCGTCGTCGGTCTGCTCGCCGCGGACGATCTCCAGCAGCGGCAGGATCGCGACCGGGTTGAAGAAGTGGAAGCCGACGACCCGCTCGGGGTGCTTCAGCTTCGACGCCATCTCCGTCACCGACAGCGAGGAGGTGTTGGTCGCGAGGATCGCGTGCGCCGGGGCGACCGCCTCGACCTCCGCGAACACCTGCTGCTTGACGCCGATCTCCTCGAAGACGGCCTCGATGATGAAGTCCGCGTCCGCGAAGCCCTCGGCCTTGTCCAGCACACCGGTGACCAGCGCCTTGAGGCGGTTGGCCTTGTCCTGGTTGATCCGGCCCTTGCCGAGCAGCTTGTCGATCTCGGTGTGGACGTAGCCCACACCCTTGTCGACGCGCTCCTGGTCGATGTCGGTCAGCACGACCGGCACCTCCAGGCGGCGCAGGAAGAGGAGCGCCAGCTGCGAGGCCATGAGGCCCGCGCCGACCACGCCCACCTTGGTGACCGGACGCGCCAGGTTCTTGTCCGGGGCACCGGCGGGACGCTTGCCGCGCTTCTGGACGAGGTTGAACGCGTAGATGCCGGCGCGCAGTTCGCCACCCATGATGAGGTCGGCGAGTGCCTGGTCCTCGGCGTCGTAGCCCTGCTGCAGGTCGCCGTTCTTGGCGGCGGCGATGATGTCCAGGGCGCGGTAGGCGGCCGGGGCCGCGCCGTGCACCTTGGAGTCCGCGATGAACCGGCCCTTGGCGACGGCCTGGTCCCAGGCCTCACCACGGTCGATCACCGGACGGTCGACCTGGACGTCGCCCTTGAGGACCTGCGCGGTCCAGATCAGCGACTGCTCCAGGAAGTCGGCGCCCTCGAAGATCGCGTCCGCGATACCGAGGTCGAAGACCTGCTGGCCCTTGAGCTGCTTGTTCTGGTTGAGGCTGTTCTCGATGATGACCGAGACGGCCTTGTCGGCGCCGATCAGGTTCGGCAGCAGCGTGCAGCCGCCCCAGCCGGGGACCAGACCGAGGAAGACCTCGGGGAGCGAGAACGCCGGGATCGCCTTGGAGACGGTCCGGTAGGAGCAGTGCAGACCGACCTCGACGCCGCCGCCCATCGCGGCACCGTTGTAGTACGCGAAGGTCGGCACGGCCAGCTTGGCCAGGCGCTTGAAGACCTCGTGGCCGCCCTTGCCGATGGCGAGCGCGTGCTCGTGCTCCTTGAGGATCTCCACGCCCTTGAGGTCGGCGCCGACCGCGAAGATGAACGGCTTGCCGGTGATGCCGACGCCGACGATCTCGCCGTCCGCCGCCTCCTTCTCGACCTGGTCGATCGCGGCGTCGAGGTTCGCCAGCGAGGCCGGGCCGAAGGTGGTCGGCTTGGTGTGGTCCAGGCCGTTGTCCAGCGTGATCAGCGCGAAGCGGCCCGCGCCGGACGGGAGGTCGAAGTGGCGTACGTGCGCCTGCGTCACGACCTCGTCGGGGAACAGCTCGGAGGCCTGCTTCAGAAGCTCGGCGGTGGTGCTCACTTGTCCCCCTCGAAGTGCGGGTTCTCCCAGATGACCGTCGCGCCCATGCCGAAGCCGACGCACATGGTGGTCAGGCCGTAGCGGACCTGCGGCTGCTCCTCGAACTGGCGGGCCAGCTGCGTCATCAGGCGGACACCGGAGGAGGCCAGCGGGTGACCGAAGGCGATGGCGCCGCCGTACTGGTTGACGCGCGCGTCGTCGTCCGCGATGCCGTAGTGCTCCAGGAAGGCCAGCACCTGCACGGCGAAGGCCTCGTTGATCTCGAACAGGCCGATGTCGGAGATGGACAGGCCCGCCTTGGCGAGGGCCTTCTCCGTGGCCGGGATCGGGCCGTAGCCCATGACCTCCGGCTCGACGCCCGCGAAGGCGTACGAGACGAGGCGCATCTTGACCGGCAGGTTGTTCTCGCGGGCGAAGTCCTCGGACGCGATGATCGACGCGGTGGCACCGTCGTTCAGACCGGCCGCGTTGCCGGCGGTGACCCGGCCGTGCACGCGGAACGGCGTCTTCAGGCCCGCCAGGTTCTCCAGGGTGGTGCCCGGACGCATCGGCTCGTCGGCCGTGACCAGACCCCAGCCGGTCTCGCCGGCCTCCGGGCTGGTCCGGCGCACCGAGATCGGCACCAGGTCCTGCTGGATCTTGCCGTCGGCGTACGCCTTGGCGGCCTTCTCCTGCGAGCGCACCGCGTACTCGTCGGCACGCTGCTTGGTGATGGTCGGGTAGCGGTCGTGCAGGTTCTCCGCGGTCATGCCCATGAACAGGGCCGACTCGTCGACGAGCTTCTCGCTCACGAAGCGCGGGTTCGGGTCGACGCCCTCGCCCATCGGGTGGCGGCCCATGTGCTCGACGCCACCGGCGATGACGGCGTCGTAGGCACCGAAGGCGATCGAACCGGCGGTGGTCGTCACGGCGGTCAGGGCGCCGGCGCACATGCGGTCGATCGAGTAGCCCGGCACCGACTGCGGCAGGCCCGCGAGGATGCCGGCCGTACGGCCGAGGGTCAGGCCCTGGTCACCGATCTGCGTGGTCGCGGCGATGGCGACCTCGTCGATCTGCTTCGGGTCCAGACCGGGGTTGCGGCGCAGCAGCTCCCGGATCGCCTTCACGACAAGGTCGTCGGCGCGGGTCTCGTGGTAGATGCCCTTCGGGCCCGCCTTGCCGAACGGGGTGCGGACGCCGTCGACGAAGACGACGTCCCTGACGGTACGAGGCACGATGGCTCTCCTCCAGAATGGGACGCTGAGCGCTTGCTCACAACCATGCTACTTGTGAGTAATGTAGCTGCCCAGTCCCCCCGCCCGTAGCGGTGAACGTCACACATCCGGAGGCGCCGTCGACCCTCTCGGCGTCAGCACCGGCGTCGGCACCGGATGAGACCCCGCACCCTCCCCGGCGATCACTCCGAACAGCGTCCGGGCCACCTCCGCCCCGAAGCCGTGCACATCGTGGCTCATCGCCGACAGCATCGGATGCGTCAGCCGGCACAGCTGCGAGTCGTCCCACGCCAGCAACGACACATCGCCCGGCACCGACAGGCCCATCTCGGCCGCCACCGACAGCCCCGCCACCGCCATGATGTCGTTGTCGTACACGATCGCCGTCGGCCGGTCCCGCGGCGCGGCCGCCAGCAGGGAGCGGGTCGCCCGCGCCCCGGACTCGCCGGAGAAGTCGGTCGCCACCTGCCACGCCCCGGCCAGCTCCAGCGCCCGCGCGACCTCGTCGAAGGCCGCCGCGCGGATGCCGGTGTGGCCGAGGGCCGCCGCCCCGCCGACCCGGGCGATCCGCCGGTGCCCGAGCGCCGCGAGATAGCGCACCGCCTCGGTGACGGCCGTGGTGTCGTCGGTCCACACGGAGGTGAGTCCGCCGGTGAGGGAGGGATGCCCCACGGCGACGACGGGCAGCCCGAGCCGCCGGGCGGCCGGCACCCGGGGGTCGTCGGCGCGCAGGTCGACCAGGATCGAGCCGCCGATGTGCCGCCCCCGCCACCACGACTCCAGCAGCCCGGCCTCCTCCTGCGGACTGCGCACCAGCCGCAGCAGCAGCGAGCAGGAGTGCTCGCTCAGCACGCTCTCCACGCCCGACACGAACTCCATGTAGAACGGCTCCAGGCCGAGCAGCCGGGCCGGCCGGCAGATCGCCAGCCCCACCACGTCCACCCGCGCCCCGGCCAGCGACCGCGCGGTGCTGCTCGGTGCCCAGCCCAGCTCCCGGGCCGCCGCGAAGATCCGGTCCCGAGTGGCCTCCGACAGCCCCGGCTTGTGGTTGAAGGCCAGCGACACGGCCCCCTTGGACACCCCGGCACGCGCGGCGACGTCCTTGATCGTCACGCGGTCGGGCGGCGGCGAGGTCATCAGGCGGGCTCCGTACGATCCATCGGGTCGGGCTCCATGCAGTACAGGGCGCGGCGGGCGGCGGACGGATCGGGAGTCCGCCATCCGGTCACCCCGATCGTGACCCGTTCGCCCGGCAGCAGCGTGACCAGCCCTCGATCGGCCCGTGCGGCCGGGTCCAGCCGGTCGGCCTGGAGCAGCAGATCGCGCACCAGCGTACGAGCCGTGACCGTCACCGCCCCCGGGGCCATCGCCACATCGAACTCCGGCCGCACATAAGGGATTTCGCGGTCCGGTACCGGAAAGTGCAGGGCCCGCAGCCCTCCCCACGCGTCGGCGACCAGGAACTCCTTGGGCCCGTCGGGCCGCAGTTCGGGCGGTACGACGAGGTCCGTGACCGCCCGCGCGGCGACCTCCAGCGCCATGCTCGCCCCGCCCAGCACCTGCCCGTCGACGGTCATCCGGCGCAGCGTCACCGACCCGGACCAGGCGTCGGCGGACTGGTTGACGGCGGCCAGGACCAGCTTCCCGCTGCGCACGTGGAGCGTGAGCAGCCGGTCGGCGTAGAGCCGTTTCAGTTCGTGGTACAGCGGTTTCTCGCGTCCGTCCCCGTCGACCGCCGCCCACGAGGTCACCGGCCAGCAGTCGTTGAGCTGCCAGACGACCGTGCCCGCGCACACCGGCCAGTGCGCCCGCCAGTGCTCGATCCCGGCGGCCACCGCCCGCGCCTGGTTGACCTGGGTGAGGTAGTGCCAGCGGTCGAAGTCTCCTGCCGGCACGGCGAAATGCCGGGCGAGCCCGCGCTCCAGCTTGCCGTTGCCGTCGTCGGCCTTCTGGTGGTGCAGCATGCCGGGGGAGTCCGGAGCGAGCTCCTCGGCGGGCAGCGCGCGGCGCAGGGTGGCGTACGCGGGCGGCGCCTGCCAGCCGAACTCGGCCACGAAACGCGGGACTTCGCTCCGGTAGGCCGCGTAGTCCTCCCGGTTCCACACCTCCCACGAATGATGCGTGCCGTGCGCCGGGTCGTTGGGGTGACGGTCCCAGGAGCCGGACCAGGGACTGCCCGCCGTGTACGGCCGCGTGGGATCCAGCTCGGCCACCACACGCGGCAGCAGCCCCAGGTAGTACCCCTCGCCCCAGGACTCCCCGGCCAGCCGCCGCTCCCAGTCCCAGTCCCGGAAACCCCACAGGTTCTCGTTGTTGCCGTTCCACAGCACCAGTGAGGGATGCGGCATCAGCCGTACGACGTTCTCGCGGGCCTCCGCCTCGACCTCGCCGCGCAGCGGCTGCTCCTCCGGGTAGGCGGCGCAGGCGAACGGGAAATCCTGCCAGACCAGCAGGCCGAGGTCGTCGCAGGCGTCGTAGAAGTCCTCGCTCTCGTAGATCCCGCCGCCCCACACCCGGACCAGGTCCACGTTTGCGGCGGCCGCCTGCCCCAGCCGCTCCCGGTACCGCTCGCGTGTCACCCGGGACGGGAACACGTCGTCCGGGATCCAGTTGACGCCCCGCGCGAACAGCCGCTCCCCGTTGACGACCAGCGTGAACCCGGTGCCGTGCGCGTCCGGGCGCCGGTCCAGCTCCACCGTGCGGAAGCCGACGCGCCGCCGCCACACGTCCAGCGGCACCTCTTCGCTCGACAGGGTCAACTCGACGTCGTACAGCGGCTGTTCTCCGTAGCCGCGCGGCCACCACAGCCGTACGTCCGGCACCCGCAGCCGTACCGCCCCGGCGCTGCCCGTCAGCCGTGTCCGCGCCACCTGCCCGCCCACCCGCGCCTCGACGATGAGCCGCGCCGCGGCGTCCGAGCGCTCCACCTCGACGCGCAACTCCACGACACCCGCGCCCTGGTGCACGGTGACGAGCGGCCGCACCCGGCTGATCCGGGCCGTCGACCAGTGCTCCAGCCGCACCGGCCGCCAGATCCCGGCCGTCACCAGGGTCGGCCCCCAGTCCCAGCCGAAGGAACACGCCATCTTGCGCAGGTACTGATAGGGCTCGGCATAGGCGGCGGGCCGCTCACCCAGCCGGTCGCGCACCGCCTCCGCCTCGCTGTAGGCGGACGCGAACCGTACCGCCAGCCGGCCCGCCGACCCGGTCACGGGGAAGCGGTAGGACCGGTGCATGTTCCTCGTGCGGCCCAGGAGCCGACCGTCGAGCGTGATCTCGGCGGCGGTGTCGAGCCCGTCGAAGACGAGGTCGGTCCGCTCCTGCCCGTTCGCCGCGCTCAGCTCGGTCGTGTACGTCCATTCGCGCCGCCCGACCCAGGCCGCCCCGGTCTCGTTGCGCCCGAGAAAAGGGTCCGGGATCACCCCGGCGGCGAGCAGATCGGTGTGCACGCATCCCGGCACGGCGGCGGGCAGCTCCCGCCCCTCGTACTCCAGGACCCATCCCTCGCCGAACGGCGTGACCTCCAGCATGCGCACTCCCTAAACCGGTCTACTCCAGCACTGGGCGTACTCTCCGCATCCTTGGCGGGATTGGGACTTTACCGGTTGAGGAAAGCGCTGTCAGAGTGCCGAATCAGCCAACCCGTACGTGCTCTTCCGTCTCCTCAGAACGGAGTGGATGCACATGAACCGCCGTACGACCGCACTCGCCACGGCCCTGGGGGCCGCCGCTCTCCTGCTCGCGGGCTGCACCGGCACCGGGGGCACCACCAAGGCCGAGGACGCCAAGGCGCCCACCGACCCGGCGACGGTGAGCGGGACCATCACCGTCCTCACCCAGCGCACCGACCTCGTGGCGGACGGGACGATGGACCGCTACGCGGCCGCGTTCAACCGGACGTACCCGAAGGTGAAGGTGAAGTTCCAGGCCCTCACCAACTACGAGTCCGAGGTCAAGATCCGGATGAACACCGACAACTACGGTGACGTCCTGCTGATCCCCGGCGTCGTCAAGAAGAGCGACTACCCGAAGTTCTTCGCGTCCCTCGGCACCCGGGCCGAGCGGTCGAAGAAGTACCGGTTCACCGACTTCACCACCGTCGACGGCAAGGTGTACGGCCAGAGTCCCATCGGCGTGATGCCGGGCTTCGTCTACAACAAGCGCGTCTGGAAACAGGCGGGCGTCGGCCAATGGCCGACCACCCCGGCCGAGTTCCTCGCCGACCTCAAGGCGATCAAGCAGAAGACCGGCGCGATCCCGTACTACACCAACTTCGCCGCCCAGTGGCCGCTCACCTCCTGGACGTTCGTCAACGGCTCGGTGCACTGCGACACCGGCGCCACCACCAAGCTCGCCGACGGCAATCCGTGGGCCCAGGGCGCAGACCTGCGCGTCGGCGACACCCTGCTCTACGACATCGTCCACCAGGGCCTCGCGGAGAAGGACCCGACGACCACCAACTGGGAGGCGTCCAAGGGGCAGTTGGCCCAGGGAAAGATCGCCACGCAGTGGCTGGGCACCTGGGCGATCATCCAGTTCCAGGACGCGGCGAAGAAGGCCGGCGTGAACCCCGACGACATCGGCTTCATGCCCTTCCCGACCCAAGTGGGCGGAAAATTCTGTGCCGTTGTCGGCCCCGACTACAACCAGGCCGTCAACATCCACTCGAAGCACAAGGAGGCGGCGCGCGCCTGGATCGACTGGTTCACCGACAACTCCGGCTACGACAAGGACAACCTGGCGATCTCCCCGCTCAAGAACGCACCCCTTCCGGTGGTCCTGAAGCCGTACGAGGACGCGGGCGTGAAGCTGATCGAGCTGGACGACACCGACGGCGCCAAGGTCAAGCTGATCGACTCCGAGTCCGAGGTCGGCATCAACACCCCCGACTACCGGCAGAAGCTCGTGGACCTCGCCCGGGGCGTCGGCTCCGGCAGCCTCGACGACTTCCTCACCGGCCTCGGCACGAAGTGGACCGAGGCCGAGAAGCGGGTGGGCTCCTGATGCCGGGCGCCCCCGGGCAGGCGCGCCGCCGCGGTCAGGGGTGGCGCGCCCTCACCCCCTGGCTGTTCCTCCTCGTGCCCCTGGCCCTGCTGATCACCTTCACCTACGCGCCGATCGCCGACATGGTCGCGTACAGCTTCACCGACTGGGACGGCGTCAGCCCCGAACTCCACTACACCGGCGGCCACAACTACGCCGAGATCTTCACCCGCCAGGACCTCTTCGAGGTGTTCTTCGTCAGCGGCTACTACCTGGCCGCCTCCGCCGTCCAGATCGTCGCCGCGCTGTACTTCGCGACGATCCTCAGCTTCAAGGTCCGCTTCCGGAACTTCTTCAAGGGCGTGCTGTTCTTCCCGTCCCTGATCAACGGGGTCGCCATCGGTTTCGTCTTCCTCTACTTCTTCCAGGACGGCGGCACCCTCGACACCGTGCTCGGCCTGTTCGGCGTCCACACCGGCCACGCCTGGCTCGGTACCCCGGTCTCCGCGAACATCTCCCTCGCCGGTGTCTCGGTGTGGCGCTACACGGGCCTGAACTTCGTGCTCTTCCTCGGCGCGATCCAGTCCATCCCGGGCGAGCTGTACGAGGCGGCCGAGCTGGACGGCGCGAGCCGCTGGCAGCAGTTCCGGTACATCATCGCGCCCGGTATCAAGCCGGTGGTCACGCTCACCGTGATCCTCTCCGTCTCCGGCTCGCTGTCGGTCTTCGAGGTGCCGTACATCATGACCGGCGGCGCGACCGGCACCGAGACGTTCGTGACGCAGACGGTGAAGCTGGCCTTCCAGTACAACAAGACGGGGCTCGCCTCGGCCGCCGCCGTGGTCCTGCTGCTGATCGTCCTGGCGGTGACCTGGGTGCAGCGCCGCCTCGTCCCCGACGACCGGGCGGACCTCGTATGAGCCGCCGCCGCGCCCTCCGTGCCCTCGTCTACGCCACCCTGATCGCGGCCACGCTCGTGGTCCTGCTCCCGCTCGGCGTGGTCCTGCTCACGTCCCTGAAGTCGTCGAAGGAGATGACGGACGGCAGCGGAGCCCTGACCCCGCCCGACGACCCGCTCGACGTCCACAACTACGTCGAGGCGTTCCAGGACGGGCGGATGCTCCAGGCGTTCGGCAACACGCTCTTCATCTGCGCCTTCGCCATCGCCGGCACGGTGCTGATCGGCTCGATGACGGCCTACGCCATCGACCGCTTCACCTTCCGCCTCAAGAAACTCGTCGTGGCCCTCTTCCTGCTGGCCGCGCTGGTCCCCGGGGTGACCACCCAGGTGGCCACCTTCCAGATCGTCAACAGCTTCGGCCTCTTCGACACCCGCTGGGCGCCGATCGTGCTCTACATGGGCACCGACATCGTCTCGATCTACATCTTCCTGCAGTTCATCCGCTCGATCCCGGTCTCCCTGGACGAGGCGGCCCGTCTCGACGGCGCGAACGCGTTCACCATCTACTGGCGGATCATCCTGCCGCTGCTGAAACCGGCGATCGCCACGGTGGTGATCGTGAAGGGGATAGCCGTCTACAACGACTTCTACATCCCTTTCCTCTACATGCCGTCCCAGGATCTTGGCGTGATCTCGACGTCCCTGTTCCGCTTCCGCGGCCCCTACGGCGCCCACTGGGAGATCATCTCGGCGGGCACGATCCTGGTGATCCTGCCGACGCTGATCGTCTTCCTGGCGCTGCAGAGATTCATCTACAACGGCTTCATGCGGGGAGCGACGAGGTGAGGTCAGCTTTCCTTGGCGGACAGCGCCTTCACCAGCACCGGCGTGACCAGTTCCACCTGCCACGGCCGCGCACCGAATCCCACCAGTGCGGCAGCCACGGCCTCCCCGTCGGCCGCCTTCGGCGGCTCCCAGCAGATACGCCGCACCGTGTCCGGGGACACCAGGTTCTCCTGGGGCAGGTTGAGCTGCTCGGCAAGAGCGGTGACCCCCGCGCGGGCGGCGGACAGCCGGGCCGCGGCGGCCGGATCCTTGTCGGCCCAGGCCCGCGGCGGCGGAGGCCCCGTGACCGGCTGCCCTGGCTGAGGCAGCGCGGAATCCGGCAGGGCCTTGGCCCGGTCGACGGCCGCCTGCCACTGCTCCAGCTGCCGTCGCCCCATCCGATGCCCGAACCCGTTCAGTGCCGCGAGCGCATGGACGTTGGCCGGAAGAGAGAGCGCCGCCTCCACGATGGCGGCGTCACCGAGCACCTTGCCGGGCGAGACGTCCCGGCGCTGGGCGATGCGGTCCCGCGTCTCCCACAGCTCCCGTACGACCCCGAGCTGCCGGCGTCTGCGCACCTTGTGCATGCCGGACGTACGACGCCAGGGATCCTTGCGCGGCTCGGCGGGCGGCGCCGCCGCGATCGCGTCGAACTCCTGCAGGGCCCACTCCAGCTTGCCCTGCCGGTCCAGCTCCTTCTCCAGGGCGTCGCGCAGGTCGACGAGCAGTTCCACGTCGAGGGCGGCGTACCGCAGCCACGGCTCGGGCAGCGGGCGGGTCGACCAGTCGACGGCGGAGTGGCCCTTCTCCAGGACGAACCCGAGGACGCTCTCGACCATGGCGCCGAGGCCGACCCGGGGGAAGCCGGCGAGCCGGCCGGCCAGCTCGGTGTCGAACAGCCGGGACGGGACCATGCCTATCTCACGCAGGCACGGCAGGTCCTGGGTGGCGGCGTGCAGCACCCACTCGGTCCCGGCGAGGGCCTGGCCGAGCCCGGACAGGCCGCCGCCGACCGCCACCGGGTCGATCAGCGCGGTCCCCGCACCCTCGCGGCGCAGCTGCACCAGGTAGGCCCGCTGGCCGTAGCGGTAGCCGGAGGCGCGCTCGGCGTCGACGGCTACGGGGCCGGAGCCGGCGGCGAAGGCGGAGATCACCTCGGCGAGGGCGGCCTCGTCGGCGATCACCGGCGGAATGCCCTCGCGGGGTTCGAGCAGCGGTGTCGGCGCCCCCATGACAGAAGATCCGGCGTCGTCCGGAGGAGTGCCTCCGGTGATGCGCAG
Source organism: Streptomyces camelliae (assembly GCF_027625935.1). NCBI lineage: Bacteria > Bacillati > Actinomycetota > Actinomycetes > Kitasatosporales > Streptomycetaceae > Streptomyces > Streptomyces camelliae. The sequence goes on along the minus strand of NZ_CP115300.1, from coordinate 2,250,754 downwards.
GGAGCTGTCTGCTGCGGTGTCTTGGGCGTCGGTCACCTGTCAAGGGTATCCGTGTATGGACGGCGCCCGTCGACGTAACGTTCCGTCGACGGGCGCCGGAGGGTCGTAAACCGGTCAGCTCGGGGACACATGCACCTCGCGTGAGTGAACCGTCCACTGCTCCGAACGGCTCAGTGGATGATCCCGGTGCGCAGGGCCACGGCGACCATGCCGGCCCGGTCACCGGTGCCCAGTTTGCGGGCGATGCGGGCGAGGTGGCTCTTCACGGTCAGGGCGGACAGGCCCATCGAGACGCCGATGGCCTTGTTGGACTGGCCCTCCGCGACGAGGCGGAGCACCTCGACCTCGCGGCCGGACAGTTCGCGGTAGCCGCCCGGGTGGCTCGGGGCACCCGGGGGGCGGCGGTGCATCCGGGCGGCGCCGAGGGGAGCGGCGCCGGGCCGGGCGGGAAGTCCGATGTTGGTGCGGGTACCGGTGACGACATAGCCCTTGACCCCGCCGGCCAGCGCGTTGCGGACCGCGCCGATGTCGTCGGCGGCGGAGAGCGCCAGCCCGTTGGGCCAGCCCGCCGCGCGGGTCTCGGACAGCAGGGTCAGGCCGGAGCCGTCGGGCAGGTGGACGTCGGCGACGCAGATGTCGCGGGGGTTGCCGATGCGGGGACGAGCCTCCGCGACGGACGAGGCCTCGATGACATCGCGCACGCCCAGCGCCCACAGATGGCGGGTGACGGTGGAGCGGACGCGCGGGTCGGCCACGACCACCATGGCGGTCGGCTTGTTCGGGCGGTAGGCGACCAGGCTTGCGGGCTGCTCTAGGAGAACGGACACCAGGCCTCCTGGGTGGGGGGACGGGGCCGGCTTGTGGGGATTCAGCCGGGACGAACCGTGCTTTCAAGGTCACAGTCGTCTTCGGCAGCAAACTCATCCGCCTTTAGAGAATGATCACGATCTAGTGAGTAACAATCTGTGCAATTCGGACACGCGATCGATCATCCGAAGATCGAGTCGGTTCAAGCGGATGTCATTCGGGGTTCGAAAGTGGCCGTATCGACAAAGAGATGGTCAATGGGGCCGCCATGAGAGGGACACCCCCGGAGAACCGGCGGGATCGTGTGATCATCTCAGCGCGACTGCGGACCCCTGCGCTGCGGCAGCGTCACCACCGAGGCATCGCCCGGACCGGCCGGCGGCAGCCCCGCGACCTGGGCCAGCAGATCGCACCAGGAGGCCAGATGGGAGGCCGTGTCCGGGACGCCGCCCAGGCCCTCGCGGGGCGTCCAGGAGGCCCGGATCTCGATCTGTGAGGCGGCGGGCCGCTCGGCCAGCCCGCCGAAGTAGTGCGAACTCGCGCGCGTGATCGTCCCGCTCGGCTCGCCGTAACCCAGCCCGCGCGCCTGCAGCGCCCCGGTCAGCCACGACCAGCACACCTCCGGAAGCAGCGGATCCGCCGCCATCTCCGGCTCCAGCTCCGCGCGCACCAGCGTCACCAGCCGGAACGTCCCCTGCCAGGCGTCGTGCCCGGCGGGGTCGTGCAGCAGCACCAGCCGCCCGTCGGCCAGCTCCTGCTCACCGTCGACCACCACGGCCTCCAGCGCGTACGCGTACGGCGCCAGCCGCTGCGGCGCGGGCGTCGGTTCCACCTCGACCTGCGGCCGCAGCCGGCAGCCGCGCAGCGCCTCCACCGCGGCCCGGAACGCCGGCGGGCCCGACGCAGGGGAGTGCCGGTCCGCCTCCTCGGTGTCCTTCACGTCGCCCATTCCGTCAGCGCTGTCCGACATTCGTCCCTGAGCCCCAGCCATGCGGGGAAGAGTAAGGGGAAGCGCGGCTCCGTGCAGGGCAAGACACCCCCTGAGGGCTGCGGCACTTCTCTCCTCGCGGCCGTGCGAGACTTGCCGTCGTGAGTGCCAACGGAAGCCCCTCGGGCCAGCAGCCGACCGCGACGTACGACAGCGCTTTCCTCAGGGCGTGCCGGCGTGAAGCCGTGCCGCACACGCCCGTGTGGTTCATGCGGCAGGCCGGCCGCTCGCTGCCGGAGTACCGCAAGGTGCGCGAGGGCGTCCCCATGCTGGAGTCGTGCACGCGGCCCGAGCTGGTCACCGAGATCACACTCCAGCCCGTGCGCCGGCACAACGTGGACGCGGCGATCTACTACAGCGACATCGTCGTCCCTCTCAAGGCCATCGGTATCGACCTCGACATCAAGCCCGGCGTCGGCCCGGTCGTCGAGCGCCCGATCCGCACGCGCGCCGACCTCGGCCAGCTCCGTGACCTCACCCCCGAGGACGTCTCCTACGTCACCGAGGCCATCGGCCTGCTGACCCGTGAGCTGGGCGCCACCCCGCTGATCGGTTTCGCGGGCGCGCCTTTCACCCTCGCGAGCTACCTCGTCGAGGGCGGCCCGTCGCGCACGTACGAGAACGCCAAGGCGATGATGTACGCCGACCCCGAGCTGTGGGCCGACCTGCTCGACCGGCTCGCGGACATCACGTCCGCGTTCCTGAAGGTCCAGATCGAGGCCGGCGCGAGCGCGGTCCAGCTCTTCGACTCCTGGGCCGGCGCGCTCGCCCCCGCCGACTACCGGAAGTCGGTCATGCCCGCCTCGGCGAAGGTCTTCGACGCCGTCGCCGGATACCGCGTCCCGCGCATCCACTTCGGTGTCGGCACCGGTGAGCTGCTGCAGCTCATGGGCGAGGCCGGCGCGGATGTCGTCGGCGTCGACTGGCGCGTCCCGCTGGACGAGGCCGCCCGCCGCGTCGGCCCCGGCAAGGCGCTCCAGGGCAATCTCGACCCGACGGTGCTGTTCACCGACAAGAACACCGTCGAGGCCAAGGCCCGCGAGGTGCTGGACGCGGCCGCCGGTCTGGAGGGCCACGTCTTCAACCTCGGCCACGGCGTCATGCCGAACACCGACCCGGACGCGCTGACCCGGCTCGTGGACTACGTCCACACCGCCACCGCACGCTGACTCACCAGGTCGAGCGGGGCCGCGCCCGTCTGCCGAACAGCAGACCGCGTGGCTCCGGCGGCGGCGGGGTGCCCGGCTTGAGCGGCCAGGCGAGCAGCATGCCCGCCACGAAGCCGACCACGTGCGCCGCGTACGCCACCGTGCCCGCCCCGGAGACACCGTGCCCGGACGAGTACACCGCCTGGAGTCCGAACCAGAAGCCCAGCACCAGCCAGGCGGGCAGCCGGAGCGGCAGGAAGACCAGGAACGGCACGAGAACCCAGACCCGCGCCCTCGGCCACAGCACGATGTAGGCGCCGAGCACCCCGGCGATCGCGCCGGACGCGCCGATCAGCGGATCGGACGAGGAGGCGTTGAGCAGCGCGAAGCCGTATCCCGCCGCATAGCCGCAGACGACGTAGAAGAAGAAGTACCGGACATGGCCCATCCGGTCCTCGACGTTGTTGCCGAAGATCAGCAGGAAGAGCATGTTCCCCAGCAGGTGCAGCCAGCTGCCGTGCAGGAACATCGCCGTGAACACCGACAGCGGCGGGGACTTGGCGTAGGACGGCGGCCCCACGACACACCCCGGGCCGTGCGGGCCGACACCCACCTGCCCCGTCGGCACCAGCCGCGGCAACTGATGGTGGATCAGTTCTCTCGGCACGGCCGCGTAGTGGTCCATGAAGGCCTGGAGATGGCACAGCTGTGCGAGATCACTGCCGCCGGCCACGGAACCCGCTATCCCGGGCGTGGTGACGAACACGAGGACGTTGGCGGCGATCAGCGCGTACGTCACCCAGGGGGTGCGGCGCACCGGGTTCACGTCATGGACGGGGATGACCACACAGGACTACTGCCCGGGATACGGCGGGCGAACCGGTGAACGGGGCCGGGCGGGTGTGCGTATCTGTTCTCAACCGACGTGAGGACACAGGCGATGACGAACGCTCCGCAGGTTCAGCCGATGCAGGCGCTGCCCGACGGTGAGGCCGAGCTGGCCCTGGTGGTACGGATCCCCTGGGAGGATGTCGCGCGGCTCGGTCAGGAGGCCGGGCGGCTCGCTTCGCAGATGGGGCGGCCGGTGACGCTGGACGAGGCCGTGAGCTACCGGCTGCGGTCCGCCCGGCCGACGGCGTCGCACGCGAAGACGCCGGGGGAGCAGCCCGCGGCCGTCTCCGCGTTGCCGAGGATCAGCGGTACGGCCTAGGACGCGGCTAGGCCTAGGAAGCCCGTACCTTCGCCGTCGCCTTTCTCGCCGCCACCAGCACCGGGTCCCACACCGGGGAGAACGGCGGGGCGTAGCCCAGGTCCAGGGCCGTCATCTGTTCCACCGTCATCTGCGCGGTCAGGGCCACTGCCGCGATGTCGACCCGTTTCGCCGCGCCCTCCCTGCCGACGATCTGCACGCCGAGCAGGCGGCCCGTGCGGCGTTCGGCGAGCATCTTGACCGTCATGGGGGAGGCGCCGGGGTAGTAGCCGGCGCGGCTGGTGGACTCGATGGTGACCGTCTCGTACCGCAGGCCCACCCGGTCGGCGTCCTTCTCGCGCAGGCCGGTGCGGGCGATCTCCAGGTCGCAGACCTTGCTGACCGCCGTGCCGACCACGCCCGGGAACGTGGCGTAACCGCCTGCGGCGTTGGTGCCGATGACCTGGCCGTGCTTGTTGGCGTGGGTGCCGAGCGGGACGTACTGCTCCTGGCCCGAGACCAGGTTCAGCACCTCCACGCAGTCGCCGCCCGCCCAGATGCTCTCGTGCCCGCGCACCCGCATCGCGAGGTCGGTGAGCAGGCCGCCGTGGGTGCCGAGGGGGAGGCCGGCGGCCTCGGCGAGCGCGGTTTCCGGGCGGACGCCGATACCGAGGATCACCACGTCCGCGGGGTACTCGGCGTGCTGCGTGGCGACCGCGCGGGCCGTGCCGTCGGCCGCGGTGAGGATCTTGGTGACCTCGGCGCCGTTCACCATCGTGATGCCGAGGCCCTCCATGGCCCGGTGCACCAGTCGGCCCATGTCCGGGTCGAGCGTCGACATGGGCTCCTCGCCACGGTTGACGACCGTCACCTCGAAGCCGCGGTTGATCAACGCCTCGGCCATCTCGACGCCGATGTAGCCCGCGCCGACGACCACCGCGCGCCGGCCACGCGCGCGTGCCAGCGTCCCCAGCAGGGCCTGGCCGTCGTCCAGCGTCTGCACCCCGTGCACCCCGGGAGCGTCCGTGCCGGGCAGCTCCGGGCGGACCGGGCGGGCCCCGGTGGCGATCACGAGCTTGTCGTACGACGTCCAGGACTCGGCGCCGGAATCGACGTCACGCGCGCGTACCCGCTGCCCGGCCACGTCGATCTCGGTGACCTCCGTGCGCAGCCGCAGATCGATGTCCCGCGCGCGGTGCTCCTCGGGGGTGCGGGCGATCAGGTCGTCCCGCTCGGGGACGTCGCCGCCCACCCAGTACGGGATGCCGCACGCCGAGAAGGAGGTGAAGTGTCCGCGTTCGAAGGCCACGATCTCCAGCTCGCCGGGCCCCTTCAGCCGGCGCGCCTGTGACGCCGCGGACATGCCCGCGGCGTCGCCGCCGATCACGACCAGCCGTTCCGTCCCGCCCCGTCCACCGCTCATGGTCATGGGAACACGCTACGGGGCCACGGCATTTCAGTCCCGGTCCGCCTCCCCGGAGGACTCCGGCACCGGGCGCGCCGACGGCAGCGGGCCGAGGGCCGTCATCGCGGGCGCCGGCTCCCGTCGGCGCGGCAGCCGGGGCCGTACGACCCGCAGCCACACCAGCGCCGACAGGGCCGCGAAGGCCGCGAACGGCAGGGCGGCGCCGAGCGCCAGGGCGATCCAGCGCAGCAGCGTGACGAACACGTGCCAGCCGCCCGCGAGCGCGTCCCCGAGGCCCGGCGAGCCGTTCCCGGCGGCCTTGTGCACGGGTTTCTCGGACAGCGACAGGGTGATGGTCGCGAGACTCGTGCGGTCCTTCAGGGACGCCTGCTGGGCCAGCAGGGACTCCAGATCGGCCTCGCGGCTGCTCAACTCCCCCTCCAGGGACACGACATCGCTCAGCTTCGCCGCCCGGTCCATCAGCGCGCGGATCCGGTCCACGCTGGCCCGCTGGGACTTCACCCGGCTGTCCACGTCCACGACCTGGTCGGTGACGTCCTCCGCCTTCGCGGTGCGCTCGACGAGCCGGCCGGTGCCCTGGAGGCCGGCGAGCACCTCGTCGTACCGCGCGCTGGGCACGCGCAGCACGACCCGGGTCCGCTCGTGGCCGTCGGCGTCCCGGCTGGTGGTCTCCTCGCCGACGTAACCGCCCGCGCTCTCGGCGGTGGTACGGGCCTCGGCCAGGGCCTTGTCGGCGTCCTTGACCTCGATGGTCAGGGAGGCGGTGCGGATGACCGCGTTCGGGGCGAGCCTGGGTGTCTGCCGGGGGGACTTGGCGGAGTCCTCCGTGCCGCTGCCGCCCGCGCCCGGCTGCCGCGCCCCGGTGTCCGCGGCGGACTTCGCCGAGGCACCGCCGCCCGAGTCGGCCGCGCCGCCGCATCCGGCGAGCGCGAGGGAGGCGGCGAGCAGCAGGCCGGCCAGCGGACGGACGGATCGGTGCGCGGAGCGCGCGTGGCCTGTGGGCCGTGCGGGTCGTGCGGAACGTTGTGGGCGCATGGGCGGTACCCCCCGGGGCCGGTAGCGGTGACGGTTCTTCGACGGCGGGGCGGGCGGGAACGTTTGTGCCGCCCTGGTCCCGATGCGGTCACGGTCCGGACTCGTCGCGATCACCGGGCCGCGAGGCGAGGGACCTGCGGGCCCTGGCCGGAGTGTCGGCGGGGTCTGAGAGAGTGGGGGCATGAGCGCAACGGGTACGCGTACAGGGCATGTCGTCGTCATCGGAGCCGGGATCGCCGGGCTGGCCGCCGCCCACCGGCTGCTCGGGCGGGGCGCGCGCGTGACCGTGCTGGAGGCCGCGGACCGGGTCGGCGGCAAGCTGCTGCCCGGTGAGATCGCGGGCGTGCGGGTCGACCTGGGCGCCGAGTCGCTGCTCGCCCGCCGCCCCGAGGCGGTGACCCTCGCGCGCGAGGTCGGTCTGGCCGGCCGTCTCCAGCCGCCGGCCACCGCGACCGCCTCGATCTGGACCCGGGGCGCCCTGCGGCCCATGCCCAAGGGCCATGTGATGGGCGTGCCCGGCACCGCCGCCGCACTCTCCGGCGTCCTGTCCGACGAGGGCCTCGCCCGCATCGACCGCGACGCCGACCTGCCGCGCACCGAGGTCGGGGACGACGTGGCCGTGGGGGAGTACGTGGCCGCCCGGCTCGGCCGCGAGGTCGTCGACCGGCTGGTCGAGCCCCTGCTCGGAGGGGTCTACGCGGGCGACGCGTACCGCATCTCGATGCGCTCGGCCGTTCCCCAGCTCTTCCAGGCCGCCCGCGCCCACGCCTCCCTCACCGAGGGGGTCCGCGAGATCCAGGCCAGGGCGGCGGCGAGCGGGCAGAGCGGGCCGGTCTTCATGGGCATCGAGGGCGGCGTGGGCACGCTGCCGCTCGCGGTCGCCGACTCCGTCCGCGCGCGCGGCGGCGAGATCCTCACCGGGACGCCCGTGCGCGAGCTGCGGCGGGCGGCCGACGGCGGCTGGCGGGTGGTCGCCGGGGAGCGGGTGCTGCACGCCGATGCGGTGATCGTCGCCGTACCCGCCCCGGCCGCCGCCGAGCTGCTCGGCGCCGAGTCCCCGGCGGCCGCCGCCGAACTGCGAGCGGTCGAATACGCCTCGATGGCCCTGGTCACCCTCGCCTACCGCCGCGCGGACGCGACGCTCCCCGAGGGCAGCGGCTTCCTGGTCCCGCCGGTCGACGGCCGCACGATCAAGGCGTCCACGTTCGCCTCCCGCAAGTGGGGCTGGATCGCCGAGGAGGACCCGGAGGTGGTCGTGCTGCGCACCTCCGTGGGGCGCTACGGCGAGACGGAGATCCTCCAGCGGGACGACGCCGCCCTCGTCGAGGTCTCCCGGCACGACCTGCGCGAGGCGACCGGCCTGGCCGCCGAACCCCTGCGGACCCGGGTCACCCGCTGGACCGACGGCCTGCCGCAGTACCCGGTCGGGCACCACGCGCGCGTGGCCCGCATCCGCGAGCACGTCGCCAAGCTGCCCGGGCTCGCGGTGTGCGGCGCGCAGTACGACGGCGTCGGCGTCCCGGCGTGCATCGCGAGCGCCTACGCGGCGGCGGACCAGCTGGACGGCGACCTGAGCGGAATCCGGGAGCTCACGGCCAACCCGGTGCAGAGCCTCCACGGCGGGGCGGGAGAATAGGGATTATGAGTGACGACGCCCCCACCACCGAGGCCGGCAGGATCCCGAACAAGGGCAAGCTGGCCAAGGACCTCAACGAGGTCATCCGCTACACCCTGTGGTCCGTCTTCAAGCTGAAGGACGTGCTCCCCGAGGACCGCGCGGGTTACGCCGACGAGGTCCAGGAGCTGTTCGACCAGCTCGCCGCCAAGGACGTGACGATCCGCGGCACCTACGACGTCTCCGGCCTGCGCGCCGACGCCGACCTCATGATCTGGTGGCACGCCGAGACCAGCGACCAGCTCCAGGACGCGTACAACCTCTTCCGCCGCACGAAGCTGGGCCGCGCCCTTGAGCCCGTGTGGTCCAACATGGCGCTGCACCGCCCGGCCGAGTTCAACCGCTCGCACATCCCGGCGTTCCTCGCCGACGAGACGCCCCGCAACTACGTGAGCGTCTACCCCTTCGTGCGCTCCTACGACTGGTACCTGCTGCCCGACGAGGACCGCCGCCGCATGCTCGCCGACCACGGCAAGATGGCCCGCGGTTACCCCGACGTGCGCGCCAACACGGTCGCCTCGTTCTCGCTCGGCGACTACGAGTGGATCCTCGCCTTCGAGGCCGACGAGCTCTACCGCATCGTCGACCTCATGCGCCACCTGCGCGGCTCCGAGGCCCGCAGGCACGTCCGCGAGGAGATCCCGTTCTTCACGGGCCGCAGGAAGGACATCGCGGACCTGGTGGCGGGCCTGGCCTAAGGCGCCCCGTCCGGCTTGGGTTCCTGACGCGGTGCACACGCCGCGCGCCGCCCAGGAACCCGCCCCTGCAGCAGGTACGCCTCGAAATGCCCGTTGACGCACGCGTTCGCGCCGCCCCCGATGCCGTGCGTCCCCGCGTCCCGCTCGGTCACCAGTACCGAGCCGGCCAGCCGCCGGTTCATCTCCAGCGCGCCCGCGTACGGCGCCGCCGCGTCCCGCTCGGCGGACAGGATCAGCACCGGCGGCAGTTCACCCGGCCCGGTCCGCACGTCCAGCGGCTGCTGCCGGGGCGCCGGCCAGGAGGCGCACGGCAGGTTCATCCACGCGTTCTCCCAGGTCTCGAAGGGCGCGACCCGGGCGATCCGGGTGTTGTCCCGGTCCCACGTCGTCCAGTCCGTCGGCCAGGACGCGTCGTTGCACTCCACGGCCGTGTACACCGCGCTGGTGTTCTCCGCCTCCGCCTCCGCCGCCGAGTCCGTGACCGGCGCGGCCAGCCGGACCAGCGGCTTCGGGTCGCCCTTCAGATAGGCCGACAGCGCGGCGGCCCGGCTCGCCCAGAAGTCGTCGTAGTACCCGGCCGTCAGGAACGCGTTCTGCAACTGGCCGGGACCGACCTTGCCGCCCGCCGCCTTCCCGGCCAGGCGCTCGCGCGCGGTGTCGTAGCTGCGCTGCACCTTCGCGGCCGTGTTCCCCAGTCTGTAGACGTCGTCGTGGCGGGCGATCCAGTCCTTGAAGTCCCCCCAGCGCTCCTCGAACGCGGCCGACTGGTCCAGGTTGTCGCGGTACCAGATCTTCGCCGGGTCCGGGTTCACCGCCGAGTCCAGCACCATGCGCCGTACGTGCGTGGGGAACATCGTGGCGTACAGCGCCCCGAAGTAGGTGCCGTACGACGCCCCCACGAAGGTCAGCCGGTCCTCGCCGAGCGCGGCCCGCAGGACGTCCAGGTCGCGGGCGTTGTTCAGGGAGGTGTAGAAGCGCAGTCTGCTCCCGGAGCGCAGGCCGCAGCCCCGCGCGTACGCCTTCGCCTGCGCGACGCGCTGCCGCTTGTACGCCTCCGACGGGTGCTCGGGGGCGGCCGTGGGCGCCTTGAAGAAGCGCTTCGGGTCCTCGCACGACAGTGGCGCCGAACGGCCCACCCCGCGCGGGGCGTAGCCGACGAGGTCGTAGGCGCCGGCGATCCGCTTCCACTGCGGGACCGTGCCGATCAGAGGGAAGTACATGCCGGAGGCGCCGGGGCCGCCCGGGTTGTAGACGAGGGCGCCCTGCCGGGGCACTCGCCGCTTGCTGTTGTGCGGGTCCTTCCGGGTCGCCCGGGCCCGGCTGACGGTCAGCCTGATCTGGGTGCCGTCCGGGCGGGCGTAGTCCAGCGGGACGGTCACCGTGCCGCACCGCACGCTGCTCGGCGCCCCCGGGACGTCGGCCGGGGAGCACGCGCCGAAGTCGATGCCGGCCGCGCGGGCGCGGGCCGCGGCCACCAGGGTGCCGCGCAGCTCGGCCGCGCCGGGCGCACCGGGCGCGGCGCCGAGAGCCTGTCCCGCCGGGGCGGCGGCCAGGGTGGTCAGGAGCAAGGACCCGGCGGCCGAGTACACGGCGGCAGCTCTCATCGCGTATCCCTTCGGTGCGGCGACGACAGAAGGGATGTTTCGTTCGGGCGGACAAGAAGACAAGCACCACCCGGCCGGTGTCGCGCCAATGCCCCCGATGCGCCCCTCCGACCGCTCCGAAGCCGCCCTCACTCCCGCCAGGGCTGGTCGCGGTGGGTGAAGGCCGCGCGGAGCTCCGGTTCGCCGATCGCGCGGATCCCGCGGACGGCGACGGAGGTGAGGAACGACCGCTCGTCCCCGGCGGGCTTGCGGGTGAGCGCGCCCAGCAGCCGCAGCCCGGCGGGCGAGGCCCAGCGGGAGTACGGATGCACCTCGAACCGGGCGATGACCAGGCAGCTCAGACAGAGCGTGAGCGGCAGGGCGAACCACAGGCCGACCAGCAGCCGCGGGGTCCCGGTGGGGACGGGCAGCAGCAGCGCGGTCACCCCGAGCGCCGCCACGGCGAGACCGGCGGCGCACACCTGGCGGACGGCCGCCGCCACGGTCGTACCGGCACCGTCGGGCACGGCGAGACCGGCGCGCTCCAGCCGGTGGGCGAGCCGCCGTACGGCCTCCGCGCCGGCCGCGCGCGCCCGCACGGGCTGGATCCGCGACTGGCCGTCCGGCCCTATGGCCCCTATGACGGACTGCTCGATCTCGTCGTGCCCCTGCGGGTCCACGACCGTGGCCCAGCCGGTGTGCGCGAGCAGCAGGCGCCGCTGACGGGCCATCGAGACCATCGTCACGTCGGCGACCCGGACGGGGCCGCCGGAGAGGAAGGCCGCCTCGTACAGCGTCAGACCGTGAGCCTGCTCCCGGTCCACCGTGGCGGCAGCCACGTCCAGTGCTGCCGCGCGCACGGCCGCCAGGCACAGCCGGGTGCACGCCGTACCGGCGAAAGCCCAGGCCAGAAACAGGAGAAGGACCCAGAACATGATCTGTTTTCTATGCCAGGGATCCGGGTGGACGCCATGCCCTGTTCACTATCCGGACGCAGTGTGGCCGGTATGTGACGTTCCGTTCGGCCGCTCGGCTACGGCGTCACCGGGACGGCGGCGCTCGGGGCGACCGCCGGCGGGGTCGGCACGGGAGTGGGGGAGGCGGCCAGCTCCCGCGCGAGCGAGGCGAAGTCGACGTACCCCGTCGCCTCCAGGACCTTGATGTGGTCCAGGACGGTCGCGTTGGCGTCGTCGGCGAGATCGCGGACCAAAGAGTTCTGGGTGTCGGCCCGGACCTGGGCCACCAGCGTGAACACCCGGCCGTGCGCGAGCCGCAGGATCGCGGCGAACTGACGGTCGAAGTCCACTCCCTGCGCCGCGTTCAGGGTGGCGAGCCACTGCTTCTGCTGCTCGTTCGGCTCGTTCGGCAGCGGTGTGCCGAGCTGGCCGGCGACGGTGCGCACGTGCGCGTCCAGGGAGGTGTGTCCGTCGACCAGGTGCTGGCCCGCGGTGCGTACGGCCACCGTGGTGCCCTTGCGCTCCGCCAGCTCGCCGGCGGGCAGCTCCCAGAGCCCCGCGAGGCGGACCTTGGTGATGAAGTCCTGGTCCTGTGCGGACAGCGGGCCGTAGGGGGTGGTGACGGTCTGCGTGCTCAGCGTGCTCGCGTTCGCCGTGTCCTGCCGGTCGGCGTAGGACCAGAGCGGGTACAGCAGCGCCGCCGCGGTCGCCGCGAGGGCCGCGATGACGAGTCCGGTGCCGCTGAATATGCCTCGGCCCTTGATCGGCGGGCGCGGTCGCATGGTGCCTCCTGTGCCGCACCGCACGCGCGTGTGCATGGGGGGTGTGGTGCGGCTTGGCATATTACTGGGGGCGGAACCCTGCGGGGCTCGGCGTGTGCGCGTTGTCGCCGTTCGGGTGCGGAGCGTTGGCGGGTGCGGGTGCGGGTGCGGGTGCGGGTGCGGTGTGGCTCTGGCTGCGGGCAGTCGTGCCGCTGAGGCGGCACGGGTGGGCGCTGGGGGCACCCCCTGCTCGAAGAGCTCGGGGGAGGCACCCTGCTCGCTCCGGCAAGCGACCCGACGCCCAGCTCAGCCCCGACGTCCCGGCAACACCCTCCGCGCCACCCGGGCCACCCGTCCCCCGGACTGCCTCGGCGCCGGTCCCACCCGCTCCAGCCACCACTCCCGCAGCTCCCGCCGGGACCCCGCCTCCTCCGGCCGTCCGGCACGCAGCAGGTGAGCGGCGAAATTCAGGGCGTCCCGGCGGTACCCCCCGCTCATCGGCCGCTCCCGGGCGTACTCCAGGAACGTCTCCCGGTACCCCGTGCCGAGGATCACCGGCAGTTCCGGGGCCACCTTCGCCACCACGTCCGCCCGCTTCGCGGCGAGAGCCCGGGCCTGGACCCGCATCCGGGTCCGGTCGAAGCCCTCCGGCACCGGTGTGCCGGCGACCAGGGAGGACAGTACGGCGGCCTGGGCGACGGCGACCCGCTCGCGTGCGTCCACCGCGGGCCGCGCGAGTACGGCGACGCCTCCGCCCGCCGGCCCGGCAGCGATGGCGGCCCCCGTACCGCCACCGGTGCCGGCTCCCTCCCGGGCGGCGGCCGTCACCGCCTCCCGGATCAGGGTCAGCTCCCGCTCCAGTTCCGCCGGTTCGGGGAAGTTCTCGTCCCGTTCCAGCAGGACCCCGGGCGGGGTGGTGCGGGCGGCGAGGTCGGTCAGGATGTCCAGGACCGGGCGCGGTACCGGATGGGCGTGGCTGTCGTGCCAGACCCCGTCGCGCTCGAAGCCGCCCGCGACATGGACGTAGGCCAGCGCCTCCAGCGGCAGCTCGGCCAGCGCGCGGGCCGGGTCCTCGCCCCGGTTGACGTGGTTGGTGTGCAGGTTGGCCACGTCGATCAGCAGCCGCACGCCGGTGCGCTCGACCAGCTCGGCCAGGAACTGCCCCTCGGTGAGCTCCTCGCCCGGCCAGGAGAACAGCGCGGCGATGTTCTCCAGGGCCAGCGGCACGGGCAGGGCGTCCTGCGCGATGCGGACGTTCTCGCAGAGCACGTCCAGGGCGTCCCGGGTGCGCGGCACCGGCAGCAGATGCCCGGCCTCCAGCGGCGGGGACACGGTGAGCGCGCCGCCCGCGCGGACGAACGCGATGTGCTCGGTGACCAGGGGGGAGCCGAGGGCCTCCGCGCGCTCCGCCAGCGCCGTGAGGCGGCCCGCGTCGGGGCGGTCGGCGCCGCCCAGGCCGAGGGAGACGCCGTGCGGGATCACGGTCACCCCGCGCTCGCGCAGCCGCAGCAGGGACTCCGGGAGGTGGCCCGGGCAGACGTTCTCCGCCACGACCTCCACCCAGTCGATCCCCGGCATCCGCTCCACGGCGTCCGCGATCTCCGGCCGCCAGCCGATCCCCGTACCCAACCGCGGCACGGCCTCTCCCCGCATGGCCCCTTCCCCCATGACCCCTCCCCTCGTGCGAATGACGGAGGTATCGCCCCGGCGGGCGGCCCCGAACCCCCTCCTTGTCGCGTTCAGAGCAACATTTGAGGTTCAGCCCCGCACCGGCCACCGCTCGGGGCTGCGGCCCAGCAGCCGCAGCGCCTCCTGAAGCGGGCCGGAGCCCTCGGGCACCTCCAGCGCCGGGGCGAAGGAGAAGCCCGGGCCGCGCCCGGCGGGATCGGTGGGTACCGCGCGGGCCACGGCGAGCGCGGCGCCGAGCACGTGCTCGGGCAGGTGCACCGTGGTGCCGAGGGTGGCGGCGACGTCCCAGGCGTGCACCACGTAGTCCACGAAATGGAAGCCGACGGCCCGGCCGCCCGGAATGCCGCCCAGGTTCGGCAGCGCGAACTCCCGTTCCGTCACGCCCGGTTCGGCGAAGGCCGCGAGCACCTCGGCGGCGGCCGACCGGTGGGCCCGGGCGGGCTCGCTCACGTCCTCGGCCTCCCGCCAGTGCTCCGGCTCCCGGCCCGCACCGCGCGCCGCCGCGGCGAACCCGAAGTGCTGTGCGGTCATGTGCGCGACGAGCCGGCGCAGGGTCCAGCCCGCGCAGGGGGTGTCCCGCGTCCAGTCCGCGGCCGTGGCCAGGTCCACTAGGCGTACGGCCTCCTGGACGGCGATCCGGTCGAGTTCCACGACGTTCATTCCGGTCACAGTCATGGTCCGAGCCTATAAAACAAAGCGAACGGTCGTGCTCATTTTTCTGGAAGCCGGGCCGATCCCCAACCGGACCGCGGATCAGGTGACGTGGGGGAGCGGGACCCCGTCCACGGCCACGTCCCGCAGGCGCGCCGCGATGCCCACCCGAGCCCTGCGGTACGCGCTCTCCTCGTCGTGCAGCACCGACAGGGCGTTCGCCGTCTCCAGCAACGCCACCACCTCGAAGGCGAGTTGGCCGACATCCGTGCCGGCGCGCAGCTCGCCCGCCGCGCGGGCCTCGTCGATCGTGCGCTCCACATGCGCCGACCAGTCGCGCTGCGCGCGGACCACGGCGTCGTGCACCGGCCCGGTCCGGGCGTCGTACTCGGCCATGGCGCCGTAGAAGAAGCAGCCGCCCGGGAACACCCGGCCGCGCGAGTACTCCAGCCACAGCTCGCACAGCCGCCACACCCGGCCGAGGCCGGGCGGGGTCTGGGCCGCGGGCCGGAGCACCCGCTCGGTGTAGATCCGCGCGGCCTCCCGGATGGTGGCCAGCTGCAGCTCCTGCTTGGAGCCGAAGAGCGCGAACACCCCGCTCTTGCTCAGCTCCAGCTCGGCGGCGAGCCGGCCGACGGTGAGCGCCTCCAGGCCCTCGACCGAGGCGATGTCCACCGTGCGCCGCAGTACCAGCTGCCGGGTGCGGTTGCCCCGTTCGACCCGGCCGTCGACCCGCGTCATCCCCGCCCCTGGCGCAGCGCGGGATGATCGGCGACGACCGTGCAGCTGCCCGGTGCGATCTCCGTGAAACCGGCGTCCCGGACGACCGGCAGCCCACTGCCGGTCAGCCGGACCCAGTCGGCGGGGTCGGCCGTACGGACCGCCAGCGCGCAGCCCGCGTCCCGCCAGGTCGCGCGCTCCGCCTCCGGCAGCGCCCACCAGGCCAGTTGGGCGCCGTGCCCCGCCTGGGCCATGGCCTTGCCGGCCGACATCTCCAGCTCCGGGTTCAGCCACAGCACGGGCTGCGCCGGGTCGGCCGCCACGGGCGGTTCCGGGTCGTCCAGTTCGGTGCCGGACACCTGGAGCTTCGCCAGGTCCTTGGGCCAGCCGTCGAGCGGGATCGGCGGGAAGACCCGTACCTGCGCGGCCTTGCCGGTCACCGTGATCCCGGGCAGCGCCTCGGCCCGCCGCCACTCGGCCCCCCGGGCCCGCCGCACGACCTTCCGGATCCGCGCGTCCTCCCAGTTGCGCACCGCCTCGGCCCACGCCCCGTATCCGTTCGCCCGCTCGTCCCCGAGCAGCACGAGCACGGCCCGCGCGGCCGTCTCCAGCGCGTCGGTACGGGCCGGGGGTGCGCCGCGTTCTATCCGTACGACGAGGGGCAGGACGAACTGGGGCGCTTCGTCGCGCCTGTCACGCGGGGGTGTGGAATCAGGGCTCACACCAGCCAACTTTAAGGGCGCGAAACCGATCACAATGGCCCCATGCAACGTGACCTACGACTGATCGCCGTAGGCCGCCGGTACGGCATCCGCGGCCCCTGGGTGTTACGAGGCGTCGACCTCACCATCGCCCCCGGCACCCTCACCCGCGTGGAAGGAGCGAACGGCACCGGCAAATCCACCCTCCTGCGCCTTCTCGCCCGGCTCGACGCGCCGACGGAGGGCCGGGTCACCGGCCGCCCGCGCACGGCGTACGTCCCCGAGCGGTTCCCTGCGGCGCTGCCCTTCACCCCCCTCGGCTATCTCACCCATCTCGGTACGGTGCACGGCCTGAGCCGCCCGAGCGCGACGCGCGCGGCCGGCACCTGGCTGGAGCGGTTCGGCGTGGCCGCCCACGCCGGCACCCCGATGGCCCGGCTGTCCAAGGGCAGCAGCCAGAAGGTCGCCGTGGCCCAGGCGCTGCTCGGCGAACCGGAGCTGCTGGTGCTGGACGAGGCCTGGACCGGTCTGGACGCGGCGGCGCGGGCCGAGCTGGAGCGGGCAGTGGCCGAGCGGACCGCCGCCGGGGGTGCCGTGGTGTTCGTCGACCACGACCCGCGTCGGCTGGCCGGGGCGCCGGACGCGACGTACACCGTGCTCGACAGAGGGCTCAAGCACCGTACGGAGGACGGGAGTCCACCGGCCGGGCCGCTCGCCCTGGTCGCCGTGCGGGGCCCGGCCGGGGGCGGGCTGCCGCCCGACGCGGCACGGACCGTCACCTCCGTGCAGGAGACCGGCCCCGGCAGCTACCGACTCGCCGTCCCCGTCTCCCACTCGGACGTCCTCCTGCGCGTCCTGCTCACGGCCCGCCCGCCCTGGCACGTCGTCAGCGTGACCCCGCCCCCCGAACCCCCCGACCCCGAAAGCCGCCCATGACCGCACTCCTGCGCTACCAGGCCGACCTGCTGGTGCGCTCCCAGCGCTGGCTGCCGCCGGTGATCCTGTACGCCGCGTTCCTCGGGATCGGCGTGCAGAGCGGCCAGCCCGTCCTCGACTCGCTCGGCTACACGGCCGCCGGTGTGCTCCCGGTGGCCGCCTGGCTGGTGCGGATCTGCGTCACCGGCGAGGCGGACGCGGCCCGCGCCTGCGTCGCCGCCGCACGCGGCCCGGCCCGGGCGCACCTCGCCTGTCTGCTGACCGCGCTGTGCGCGGCGGCCGCGCTCGGCGTGGTGGCGACCGTCGTGGTGACGCTGATCAGCGCCCCGGCGAGCAACGACCACCAGATCCACGTACCCGCGCTCAAGGCCGGCGCGGCCGGGCTGCCGGCCACGCTCGCGTGCGCGCTGCTCGGCGCGGCCGTCGGCGCGCTCACCAACCGGCCGGTGCTGCGCTCCACCGGCCGCGCGGTGCCCGCGATGCTGCTGGGCGCGCTGCTCGCGGTGGTGCTCACCGGATCTCCGGCCGAGGCCGCGGTCCGCGGACTGGTCACCGGTTCGCAGACCGGCCGGGTACCGGTGCCGGTGCTGCCGCTGGCCGGAGCGGCCCTGCTCACGGCAGCCGCCTTCGCCGTGGCCGCTAGGCTCACCGACCGCCGCTCACCCTGAGCACGCGGTGCGCTGCGCCTCCTGCCACTCGCACACCGGGCAGAGCGTGATCCCCTTGTACGACTCCGGGTACTCCGTCGGCTCCCGGCACAGCACACACTCGGCGTACGGCGGCCCGTCGGCCTTCGGGGGTTTCGCCGTCCCGACGATCGTGCAGTACGTCGTGTCGTCCTCGTCGCTCATGCTCCCAGCGTAGGGCGACGGTCACCTGACTAGCGGCCGTATCGGCCGGTGAGGGTGCCGGTGGCCAGGGTGTGGCCTGCCAGGGCCTGCAGGAGGTCGTCCGGGGCGGCGTTCGCCGTGAGCTTCGGCCGGCTGTCGGCCGCGTACACCGTCAGGACGTAGTGGTGCGGCCGGTCGCCGTGCGGCGGGCACGGGCCGCCGTAGCCCGGTCTGCCGAAGTCGTTGCGGCCCTCGGTCGTGCCCGGCGGGTGTGCTCCCGCCGACAGGTGTGCGGTGTGTGCGTCGATGTCCCACACCAGCCAGTGCGTGAACCTGCCGTGCGGGGTGTCGGCGTCCCGCAGCAGCAGGGCCAGGGACACCGTTCGCGCGGGTACGCCGGAGAAGGCGAGCGGCGGCGAGAGATCCGCTCCGTCGCAGGTGTGGCGGCGCGGGATCGTGCCGCCCTGGGCGTACGCGGTGCTCGTGACCGTGATGCGGGCGGTGGCCGTCGGGGAGGCGGAGCTGTCCCCCTTGACGGCCGCGCCCTGGTCCCCGCCACCGCCCCCGCATGCGGCGACGCCGGCCAGCACGGCCGTCAGGACCGCCAAGCTCTTGCGCATGTCCGGCACGCTAGCCGGAACGCGTCTCTCCGTCACCGTCCGGCGCGAGCTGCGGCGTGCCGCCGTCGTCCAGCGCGAGCGGGGGTGACGGGGCACTGTCGTCCAGCGTGAGCGCAGGCGGTGTTCCGGTGTCGTCCGGTGCGAGCGGGGGTGGCGGGGCGCTGTCGTCCAGCGTGAGCGGGGGTGCGGCCCTGTCCGGCGCCTGCTGCGGGCTGCCGCCGTTCGGTGTCTGCTGGTGAGTACCGCCGTTCGGTGTCTGCTGCGGGTTGCCCCGTTCCAGGAAGTGCAGCAGCTCCACCGGGATCGGCAGGACCAGCGTGGAGTTCTTCTCGGCCGACACCGCCATGACGGTCTGGAGCAGCCGCAGCTGGAGCGCGGCGGGCGTGTCGGCCATCTGCTGGGCGGCCTCGGCGAGCTTCTTGGAGGCCTGGAACTCGGCGTCGGCGTTGATGATCCGGGCCCGGCGTTCCCGGTCGGCCTCGGCCTGGCGGGCCATGGAGCGCTTCATGGTGTCCGGCAGGGACACGTCCTTGATCTCGACCCGGTCGACCTGGATGCCCCAGCCGACGGCCGGGCTGTCGATCATCAGCTCCAGGCCCTGGTTGAGCTTCTCGCGGTTGGACAGCAGATCGTCCAGGTCGCTCTTGCCGATGATCGACCGCAGCGACGTCTGGGCCATCTGCGACACCGCGAACTTGTAGTCCTCGACCTTCACCAGGGCGCTCTCCGCGTCGACCACCTTGAAGTAGACGACGGCGTCCACGCGGACGGTGACGTTGTCCCGGGTGATGCCCTCCTGGGCCGGGATCGGCATCGTGACGATCTGCATGTTGACCTTCTGCAGCCGGTCCACGAAGGGGATGATCAGCGTGAAGCCCGGCGACCGTGGGTCTCCGGCGACGCGCCCGAGCCGGAAGAGCACGCCCCGTTCGTACTGTTTGACGATCCGTGCCGCCATCGCCAGATAGATCACACCGGCGGATCCCGCCGCCGCGATGGCGCCCAGCAACTCCGAGAGCATGGTGACCTCCTCACGGAGAGGTCCGCTTTTGTCCCCTTCCTGTAACCATAAGCCGGTCCGGCCGGTCTGCCGAGGGGCGCGGGCGGACCGGGCCGGGGTGCCGAGGGGCGTCGGCACCCCGACCCGGAGACAGAGGCCGTCAGACGGCCTGTGCCGTGACCTTCACCGGTTCCGTCCCGGCCGCGCTGTGCCGTTCGGCCCAGTTCTCCAGGGCCGTGCGGCAGGCGTGGTCCAGGTGGTGCAGGCCGGTCAGGTCGAGGCGGACCGGGCGGTCCTGCGGGAGGGACTCCAGGCTGTCGAGGATCTTCGGCAGGCGCAGGAAGGTCGCGTTGCCCGAGAGGTACGCGTCGACCGGACCCGCCCCCTTGTCGATGACCTCCAGCTTGACGTGCGAGGCCTCCCAGGCCGTCTTGACCACCGCGAGCGCCAGGCCGATCAGCACGCCCTCGAACATGCTGACCGCCACGATCGAGACGGCCGTCACGGCCAGGATCAGCGCCTCGCCCCGGTGCTCGCGCCACAGCCCCGCGAGCGCCCGGACCGGCACCAGCTTGGCGCCCGAGTGGATCAGGATGCCCGCGAGCGCCGGGATGGGGATGTAGGCCAGCACATCGGGCAGCAGCGCGGCGAACAGCAGCAGCCACACGCCGTGCAGGACCCGGGAGGCCTTCGTACGGGCGCCCGCCTGGACGTTGGCCGCGCTGCGCACGATCACCGCGGTCATCGGCAGGGCGCCCAGCAGCCCGCACACCGCGTTGCCGGTGCCCTGGGCGACGAGCTCCTTGTCGTACTCGGTGCGCGGCCCGGAGTGCAGCCGGTCCACGGCCGCCGCGCTGAACAGCGACTCGGCGGACGCGATCAGCGTGAAGGCGACGACCGTGCCGAGGACCCCGACCCCCGCCAGCTCGCCGAACGCGCTCAGCGGAGGCGGCTGGACGGCGCCGAGCAGGCCCTGCACCTCGACGGTGGCCACCCGCAGGTCCAGCGCGAACGCGGCCAGGGTGGCCAGACCGACCGCGGCCAGCGGGCCGGGGAGCGTGCGCACCTTCGCCGGGGCGTGCTTCCACAGCAGCAGGACCGCGATCGTGCCCGCGGCCACGGCGAGCGAGGACAGGGCCGCACCGTCGCCCAGGGCGTCCCAGAACGCCCCGGGCAGCCCGGCGATCTTGCCCAGGCCAGAGTCGGGGGCCTTGGCCGCGAGCGCCGGATACAGCTGCCCGGCGACCAGGACCAGACCGATTCCGGCCAGCATGCCCTCGACGACGGAGACTGAGATGGCGCGGAAGTAGCGGCCGAGCCTCAGCAGGCCCATGGCCACCTGGATCACTCCGGCGGCGAGCACGATCACGCCGAGCACCGGCAGGCCGTACTCCTTGACCGCCTCGAAGACGAGCACGGTCATGCCGGCGGCCGGCCCCGACACCTGCAGGCTGCTGCCGCGCATCAGCCCGGTGACGAGGCCGCCCACGATGCCGGTGACCAGGCCGAGCTCGGCCGGGACCCCGGAGGCGACGGCCACGCCGACGCACAGCGGCAGCGCGACCAGGAAGACGACGAGAGAGGCGGCGAAGTCCTGCCGCGCGTACGGGAAACGGGATATGAAGGGGTTCTTGCTGGTGTTTTCGCTGGTCATCGCACGCTCACAGGGACTCGAAGGTGTCGGTCTGCGGGCGGTGCGCCCGTACGGCGCCGGTGTGCACCTCGTAGTACCAGGCATGCAGGCCGAGTTGACCCTCCGCCAGCTTCCGCTCGACGCACGGGTACGAGCGCAGCCGCAGCAGCTGGGTCAGGACGTGCGCCTGCACGCCCATGGCGACCTCCGGGTCCTCGGCCTGGCCGGCCGGGCGCGGGGTGGCGTGCGCGAGCCAGTCGCGCACGGCCGGTACGGCGGTCAGGTCGTCGCCGCGCACCAGCGCGCCGACGGCCCCGCAGTGCGAGTGGCCACAGACGACGATGTCGCGGACGCCGAGCACCTCCACGGCGTACTCGATGGTCGCGGCCTCGCTGGTCGGGTGCTGCGAGGTGTGGGGCGGGACGATGTTGCCCGCGGTGCGCAGCTCGAAGAGCTGGCCGGGGCGGGCGCCCGTGATCAGGGCCGGGACGACCCGGGAATCGGAGCAGGTGATGAACAGGACCTGCGGGGACTGGCCTTCGGCGAGCCTGGCGAACTCCTCAGGGCGCTGTCCGAAGGTACGGGCGTTGTCGATGAGGGGCTGCATGTGTATGGGTTCCTCCTGGCGCGCCTGCACGGACGCGTCGGTGTTGAACGGGGGATGTGGGGGAAAGGGCCCGGTGACCGGGCCGGCTCTGGCCGGCTGTCAGCAGCGGAAGACCTGAAGTGCCGCCGGGGTGTGGGCTCTGGAGGGTCTCGGGGCGCGCGGCTCGACGGCGCCGGGGGTGCCCGGCGTGTCGGCGCCGGCGGCCCGGCCGGCTATGAGCGGGTCCTCCTGCGCGCAGCAGGAGGTCGAGCAGCGCTGTCTGTCGCGCAGATGCGGGACGCCCACGGCGTCGCCCGCGCAGCCCGGAACGCCGGGCGAGCTCACGCGGTCGCGCGCCGGCTTGGCGGGGGAGGTGATTCCGGCCCCTGCTTTGGCCTTTGCGTCACTGAGCGTGTGCGCGGTCGCGAAGGGCCCGGTGGGTGCGAAGAACAGCGCGGCGAGCAGGGCGGCGGTAAAGAGGGCGCATACGGCCCGGGCCTTCGTACCTCGGAACATGCGCCCCCCTTCCGGAAGTCCACGCCTCTTGCTCGCGCCAAGCATTGGTCAATGGATGGTCAAGAAACACAGTAACCCTGCAAAGTCCTTTGCAGGGTTAACTGCGCGTTACGCGCGCAAGAGAGCGTGAAAAGTGCCGGTCGCGTGGCGTGATCCGGCTCTTGACTAGGAGCCGACGAGCCCCTTGGCGTCGCGGGCCAGGGCGGTGAGCCGGGATATCGCGCGGAAGTACTTCTTGCGGTAGCCGCCGTTCAGCATCTCCTCGCTGAACAGCTTGTCGAAGGGCAGGCCCGAGGCCAGCACCGGGACCTCGCGGTCGTAGAGCCGGTCCGCGAGCACCACGAGCCGCAGTGCCGTCGACTGGTCCGGCACCGGCTGCACACCGGTCAGGCACACGGCCGTGACCCCGTCGGTCAGCGCGCCGTACCGGCTCGGGTGGACCCGGGCCAGGTGCTCCAGGAGGTGCGGGAAGTCGTCCAGCGAGGCGCCCTCGGTGGCGTACGCCGCCTTCGTCACCTGTTCGTCGGTGAACGGCTGGGGTGCCTCGGGCAGCCCGCGGTGCCGGTAGTCCTCGCCGTCGATGCGCAGGGTGCGGAAGTGCGCCGACAGCCCCTGTATCTCGCGCAGGAAGTCGGCGGCCGCGAACCGGCCCTCGCCGAGCTTGCCGGGCAGCGTGTTGGAGGTGGCGGCGAGCGCGACGCCCGCGTCGACCAGCTTGCCGAGCAGGGTCGACACCAGCACCGTGTCGCCCGGGTCGTCCAGCTCGAACTCGTCGATGCACAGCAGGCTGTGGCCGGAGAGGGTCTGCACCGTCTGCTGGAAGCCGAGGGCGCCGACCAGGTTCGTCAGCTCCACGAACGTGCCGAACGCCTTGCGGGACGGCTCGGCGGGCGTCGCGTGCCACAGGGAGGCGAGCAGATGGGTCTTGCCGACGCCGTAGCCGCCGTCCAGGTAGACCCCGCGCGGGCCGGCCGGGGTCTTGGGCGCCTTGGCCCTGCCGAGGCCGAAGAAGCCGCGCTTGCCGGCGCCGGAGGCGTGCGCCCCGCCGAGCCCGGCCGCGAAGCCCTCCAGCACCTTCACCGCCTCGGTCTGGCTGGGCTGGTTCGGGTCCGGGATGTACGTCGAGAAGCGGACCGAGTCGAAGCGCGGCGGCGGCACCATCTCGGCGACCAGCCGGTCCGCGGGGACGCGCGGCTCACGAGCGCACAGGGAGAGGGGGCCCGCATCGGTCAGGGGGCTGGAACCGGGGGCGGCGGTGGAGGACGACACGGTTACCCATGCTAAGCGCCGTGTCACACTGCACGACATGCGACGCCTGTTCCCTGTGACCTACGAAACAGCAGCCCAGGCCCCCGGGGCCCGTGGTGGAGGCGCGGGGGGTGAGGGCAGCGGGGGGCCTGGCGGGGCGCTCGCCGACCGGGAGTGGAGTCTGGCCGAGCTGGCCGCCGCCTACGCCTACCCCGAGCCCGGGCCGGGGGAGCCGCAGCCGTGGCTGCGGGCCAACATGGTCTCCACCCTGGACGGCGCCGCCCAGCACGACGGGCGCTCGCAGCCCATCTCCTGCGCCGCCGACATGCGTATCTTCGGCACGCTGCGGGCACTGGCGGACGTCGTCGTGGTGGGCGCGGAAACGGTACGCCAGGAGGGGTACCGCCCTGCACGCGCGCGTGCCGAGTTCGCCCCCGCCCGCGAGGCCGCCGGACAGGGTCCCGCACCGGCGATCGCGGTCGTCACCGCGAGCCTGGACCTGGACTTCTCGCTCCCGCTGTTCACCTCGCCCCTGGTGCCCACGCTGATCCTGACCGGAGCCGGGGCCGCCCCGGACCGCGTCGCCGCCGCCGAGCGGGCCGGCGCCCGGGTGGTGGTCGCGGGGGACGGTCTGGGTATCGACCCGGCCCGCGCGGTGCGCGCCCTCGCCGGGCTCGGCCACACCCGGCTGCTCACCGAGGGCGGACCCCGGCTGCTCGGCCAGCTGATCGCCGCGGAGGTGCTGGACGAGATGTGCCTGACCCTCTCGCCCATGCTCACGGCGGGCACCGCGCAGCGCATCGCCGGGGGTCCGTCGGTCGCCGTACCGCGCCGCTTCGAACTCGTGTCCCTCCTTGAGGAGGCCGGATTTCTGTTCGGCCGTTACGGTCGGTCCTGAAAACACGGTCGGTCCCGAAAACAGCGGAATCTTCCGTTCCGTTTAGCTTCCGAGGGGCAGACTTAGTCCGGCAGAACCCGTGCCGTCACGGGGCAGGATGGTTTCCGCAGCGGCCTTGTCGGGCCCACGGAGGAGAAGAGGCGTTTGGTGTTCACAAGCGTTCTGATGATCGAGAAGGCCTTGACGTCCGCCGACGTGGAGTTCGTCACCACTTTGCACGGGGACGAGCCGGTCAGCTTCCACGTTCTCCTCCAGCCCCGCGGCGACCAGGCGGACCGCCTGCTGCGGGCCATCGACGACATCGCGCTCGGCGAGATCGACGAGGCGGTGCGCGAGGGCGAGACACCGGAGGGCGCGGCGGCGCAGGACGTCGGACGGCAGGCCCTCGACGTCTCGGTGCAGGCCTTGCGGGCCGCCGGCAGCCGGGCCGAGGGACGGCTGGTGGAGGATCATCCGCTGGACGCACTGAAGTCCCTGGTCGCGGAGGCGTCCGCCGACGAGGTGATCGTGCTGACGGATCCGCACTACGTGGAGGAGTTCTTCCACCGGGACTGGGCCTCCCGGGCGCGGCACAAGGTCGGTGTGCCGGTGCTGAAGCTGTTCTCGCACAGCAAGGCGTAGCGGACGCCCCTTGCACGGCGGGCCGTGCTTCAGCGCATAGGCTAGGCCCGCTCCAGTACGCACCGTCCTCATGGGGAGAACCACATGGCACCCGGCCTTCCTGCCGCCATGGACCGACCGCACTTCATCGGCATCGGCGGCGCCGGGATGTCGGGGATCGCCAAGATCCTCGCCCAGCGCGGGGCGAAGGTGGCCGGCAGCGACGCCAAGGAGTCGGCGACCGTCGAGGCGCTGCGGGCGGCCGGGGCCACCGTGCACATCGGGCACGCGGCCGAGCACCTCGCCGACGACGCCAGCTGTGTCGTCGTGTCGTCGGCGATCCGCAAGGACAACCCCGAGCTGGCCCGCGCCGCCGAGCTGGGCATCCCGGTGGTGCACCGCTCCGACGCGCTCGCCGCGCTGATGGAGGGCCTGCGGCCGATCGCCGTGGCCGGCACCCACGGCAAGACCACCACCACCTCCATGCTGGCGGTCTCCCTCGGCGAGCTGGGCCTGAAGCCGTCGTACGCCATCGGCGGCGACCTGGACGCGCCCGGCTCCAACGCGCTGCACGGTGAGGGTGACATCTTCGTCGCCGAGGCCGACGAGTCGGACCGCAGCTTCCACACGTACGCGCCCGAGGTCGCCATCGTCCTCAACGTCGAGCTGGACCACCACGCCAACTACGCCTCGATGGACGAGATCTACGAGTCCTTCGAGACCTTCGCCGGGAAGATCGTGCCCGGCGGCACGCTGGTGATCTCCGCCGACCACGAGGGCGCGCGCGAGCTGACCCGCCGGCTGGCCGGGAAGGTCAAGACGGTGACGTACGGCGCGGCCGAGGACGCCGACGTACGGGTGACGGCCGTCGTACCGCAGGGGCTGAAGAGCGAGGTCACCGTCCTGCTCGACGGGCAGGAGCTGACCTTCACGGTGTCCGTGCCCGGCCGGCACTACGCCCTGAACGCCGTCGCCGCGCTCACCGCCGGCGCCGCACTCGGCATCCCGGCGGCCGAGCTCGCGCCGGCGCTCGCCGCCTACACCGGGGTCAAGCGGCGCCTGCAGCTCAAGGGCGAGGCGGCCGGGGTGCAGGTGATCGACTCCTACGCCCACCACCCGACCGAGATGACCGCCGACCTGGAGGCCATGCGCGCCGCCGGCGGCGACTCCCGGATCCTCGTCGTCTTCCAGCCGCACCTGTTCTCCCGCACCCAGGAACTGGGCAAGGAGATGGGCCAGGCGCTCGCCCTCGCCGACGCCTCGGTGGTCCTCGACATCTACCCGGCCCGTGAGGACCCGATCCCGGGCGTGACCAGCGAGCTGATCATCGAGGCCGCGCGCGCCGCCGGCGCCGACGTCACCGCCGTCCACGACAAGGCGGAGATCCCCGCCGTGATCGCGGGAATGGCGAAGCCCGGTGATCTCGTTCTCACCATGGGCGCGGGCGACGTGACCGACCTGGGCCCGCTGATCCTGGACCGCCTGTCGCAGTGAAGGGGCTGAGGCTCATGTCGTACGACGTCGAGAAGCCGGACGAGCAGTGGCGGGCGGAGCTGAACCCGGCCGAGTACGCCGTGCTGCGCCAGGCCGCCACCGAGCCGGCCTTCACCGGTGAGTACACGGACACCAAGACCAAGGGCGTCTACTCCTGCCGGGCCTGCGGCGCCGAACTGTTCACCTCGCAGACCAAGTTCGAGTCGCACTGCGGCTGGCCGAGCTTCTACGATGCGCGCGACTCGGATGCGGTGGAACTGGTGTCCGATCATTCGCACGGGATGGTGCGGACCGAGGTGCGGTGTGCTCGGTGCGGGTCGCATCTTGGGCATGTGTTCGAGGGGGAGGGGTATCCCACTCCGACGGACCAGCGGTACTGCATCAACTCGATCTCCTTGCGCCTGATCCCTGACGAGGGCTGACCACAGGGAGCGGGACGCCTGGCGCATGGGCCGTGCCGATCCTGTCCGGGCGGGGCGCGCGACGGAGTCGCCCCCCGCCCCCGTCGCAGGCGTCCCGCTCCGCCATGGTCGCCCCGCCGGAGGTGTTCGAGTCCACCGGCTGTGTCCGTGAAGAGCGGCCCCCCGAGTCCCCTAGGCTGGCGGAGTATCAACCGCACTACCGCAGTCGGGCGGATGAGGCTTGTGCGTGGTCTGACCGAGGCGAAGCTCAAGAAGCTGGCCGGTGCGCGTTCCTTCGAACGCGGCCTCGGCTACCTCGACGCGGTGTCCGGGATCGAGGTCGGTGACGGCTGGGTCACCGCGACCGTTCACGGCACTGAACGGTACGAGGTGGAGCTGACCCTGGACGGGCCCGGAGGGCTGGTCGGGGAGTGCGACTGCCCGTTCGGTCTGGAGGGCAACTTCTGTAAGCACGTCGTCGCCCTCGGTCTGAAGGTGCTCGCCCAGCGGGAGAGCCTGCCGCGGCAGCGGAAGGCGGCCCGGGAGCGGGCGCAGGACCTCGACGGATGGCTGTCCGCCCTGTCCAAGGACGAGTTGCTCGCCGTACTGCGGGAACAGATCGACGAGGACCGGCAGTTGCGGCGGCGCCTGGAACTGCGGGCCGCGAGCGCGCGCGGGGACCTTGCCTCGGTCCGGGACCGTATCCGTGATCTGCTCGACATCGGCCCCTTCGCTCGGTACGGGTACGTCGAGTACGCCGATGCCCGCGCCTACGCCGACCAGGCCGGGCAGGCGGTCTCCGCGATCAGGGCGCTGACCGGTTCCGGCCGGGCCGCCGATGCGATCACCCTGGCGCGGGAGGCGATGCGGCTGCTGGCCGAGGCGGTGGAGAGCGTCGACGACTCGGACGGCCGGCTCGGGCAGATCGGTGCGGACCTCGCCGACGCCCACCTCGAAGCGTGCCGTGCCGCACGCCCGGACCCCGAAGAGCTCGCGCGCTGGCTGGTCGGCCATGCGCTCGGCGACATCGACGACGGCCTGACCGACATCGATCCGCTCGCTTACGCGGATGCCCTCGGCGAAGAGGGAATGGCCGTCCTGCGGAAGTCGGCCGTCGAGGCGTGGCGGGCCAATCGGCGCGGCTGGGCGGAGAAGTACCTGATGGAGCGCGTGGCCAAGGCGGGAGGCGATGTCGACACGGTGATCGCCGTGCACGCGGCCGACCTCGCGCCGAGCGGCCACACGCACCTGGTCATCGCCCGCGAGCTGGACACCGCCCGGCGCTGTGACGAGGCCCTGCGCTGGGCGGAACGCGGCATCCGGGAATCCCGGGACCTCTCCGCCGTCGACACCGCCCTCGTCGACTACCTCTGCGACCGCTACACCCGGGCGGACCGCCTGTCGGACGTCGTCGCGCTGCGCCGCGACCACTTCGGTGCCCGCCGCTCCCTGCTCGCGTACCAGCAGCTACGGGCCGCCGCACAGGCCGCCGACCGCTGGCCGGCGGAGCGTGAAGGGGCGCTGGACCTGCTGCGCGCCGACGCGGCGCGGCAAGAGGGCTGGTACGGCGGCCCTGTTCTGATCGACGCTCTGCTCGACGACAAGGACGTCGACGCCGCCTGGCAGGCCGCCACCCGATCCGGTGCCCACGACCGGCAGTGGCTCACCCTCGCCGACCAGGCACGTGCCGGCCGTCCGGCCGACGCGCTCGGCGTCTACCTGCGCCTGGCCGAGCCACTGACCAAGCAGACCGGCAACACGGTCTACGAGCAGCTCGTCGCCCTGCTGCTGAGCATCCGCGACTGTCACCGCCGCCTGGGCTCCGAGGGCGAGTTCGCCGCGTACGTCACGGCCCTGCGCACCGCTCAGAAACGGAAACGGAACCTGATGCGCCTGATGGACGAACACGGTCTGTGAGCCGGTACGGCGGCACCTCTGCTTGATCGCGTTGTCAGTCCCCTCTGCCATCATCTCGCCATGCTCGACGACGACTTGGTGGCCGAATCCCGTAGGAACGACTTGGACCTCGCAGCCCGGCTGATGCGCGCGCTGACCGACCCGGACTTCGCACTTGAGGAGCGGGACGGGCACCCGGATCTGTCGCGGGTCTCCGACGAGGAGCTCGGCAGCCTCCTTGTGGCGGCCTACCGGGTGGACGCCTCGGCCCCGCGTGCGATGGCGATGGTCCGCTTCGCGGTCGAGCGCGCGGCCGAGGGGCGGCGGCCGCTATATACGCCCGAGGCGTGCCGCCGGATGTTCGAGGCGCTCGTCGAAAAGTGCGAGGCGCATGGCTGGGCAGACCTCATCCGGGGCCTGGACGTGCTGGAGCGCTGTACGGGGCCGCTGCCCGACGTGTCCGGACCGGCCCGCACCCTGGTCGGGTTGTGGCTGGAGAAGGACACCGTGCGTCAGCCGTACGCGCTGCTGGCGGTCGCGGGGCTCGCCGGCGACGGGACACTGCGCGCGGCCGCGGAGCGCCTTTCCCGCGATGTGGGCCCCATCGTGGCGGACGAGATCGCCGTCATCGCCGCTCTCGCCCCGGCCGAACAGGAGCTGCTGTCCCGGATCGACCGGGGTCACAGGTTCGCCTCACCGCTCGCGCATGTATGGCACAGGTCGGCCGGCAACCCCGCTTACGTGGCGTTCGCCCGCCGCGCGTTGGAAGCGGCGGCCGACCGCACCGACGCGATCCGGGCGGGCGAGATTCCCTACCGGGCGGACAAGGCGTTCACCGACCGTGAGATCACCACGCTCGGACAGGCCCTGCGGGTGGCGTTGCTGCGCGACGAGCCCTGGCTGCCGGAGCTGTTCGAGCGACTGCTGCCCGGCGTCGCCATCGCCCCGACGACGGCGAAGACGCTTCCGTCGCAGGCCTTGCTGTACGAGGTGGTCCGCGCTGCGCAGGACTTCCCGACGCCCGAGCTGGTGTCCGCGATCCGCACCGTGCGCCGGACCGTCCGGCACGCCGGGGTGCCCAGACAACTCGACAAGATGCTCAAGAAGGTCGACGCGGCCCTGGCCGAGCGCGCCGAGGTGGCGCTACGGCTGCCGAGGCTGGATTTCGACACCGCACCCATCGGCGGCTCCGCCGCGGGCGGCGTCCTGCGCCGGCCGGTCGGGGACTACCGAGCCGTCGTCACGGTCACCGACACCGCCACATTGACCTGGGAGAAGGACGGCCGCCCGCTGCGCAGTGTCCCGGCGCCGGTCCGCCGCGACCACGCCGCCCCGGTCAAGGAGCTGCGCGACCTTGTGAAGCGGGTGAACGCCCAACTCGTCACCCTCGTACGCGCGCTGGAGGGAGGCTTCACCGTCGACGCCGTCCATCCCTACGGCAGGTGGCGCACCGAGTTGGCCGGGCACCCTCTCGCCCGGACCCTCGTACGCCGGCTGATCTGGGAGATCGAGGTCGCCCCCGGCGAGTGGCGGGCCGTACTGCCCGAATCGGACGAAGACCTTCCCGACGCGCCCGACGACGCCTCCATACGGCTCTGGCACCCCATCCGCTCCGGGCCGGACACCGTGCGGGCCTGGCGGGACCTGCTCCTCGAACGGCGGATCCGGCAGCCGTTCAAGCAGGCGTTCCGCGAGATCTACCTCCTCACCCCCGCCGAGGAGCAGACCCGCGTCTACTCCAACCGCTTCGCCGCGCACCTCGTCCACTATCGCAGGATGTTCGCCCTGTTCCGGGCCCGGGGCTGGAAGAGCGACCTACTCGGTCCCTGGGACGGCGGGGACGGCGATGCGGCCGAGCGCACCCTGGCGGCCGGGGAGTGGCGGGTCCGCTTCTTCCACACCTGGGCCGACTGGGCCGGCGACGACGAACTGGCCTCGACCGATCAGGTGCGCTTCGACCGCCGGGTCCAGGACGCCTGGCAGGAGGCGCCGCTCGCCGACGTGCCGCCGCTGGTGTTCAGCGAGGCGATGCGCGACGTGGACCTTTTCGTCGGCGTGAGCTCGATCGCCGCCGACCCCGACTGGACCGACGGCGGCCCCGAGCGCACCTACTGGGAGCGGGCCTCCTTCGCCGAGCTGACCGAGAGCGCCGAGGCACGCCGCGACGCCCTGGAGCGGATCCTGCCTCGCCTGAAGGTCGCCGACCGGTGCACGCTCGACGGCCGCTTCCTGATCGTCCGCGGCGATCTGCGCACATACAAGATTCACTTGGGCTCGGCCAACATCCTGATGGAACCCGATGACAGCTACCTGTGCATCGTCCCGGCACGGAGCTCGGGGGACGGCAAGGTCTTCCTGCCGTTCGAGGACGACCGGCTGTCGCTGATCCTCAGCAAGGCGTTGCTGCTCGCAGCCGACAGCAAGATCACCGACGAGACCATCCTCGTACAGATCGAGCGAGGTGCCTGATGGCCACCGTGACGTTCCGGGACGAGACCGCGACGGGCAAGCCCGTCAGCGAGTGGGAGGTCGCCGGGCTGCCCGAACGGATGACCGTGGGGGAGCTGATCAGGATCCGGGTCCGCGAGGAGGTCACCCGGTACAACGCCCGCCCGAGCAACCACTTCAACGGCCTCGTACGCCCCGACGACGCCGAGACGGAGCTGAACGGCTACCGACTCCGTGAACCCCGCCGCATCGACTGGGAGCGCCAGGCCGAGATCGCTGAGCGCGCCTTCCTGTCCAACGGCTTCTTCGTGCTGGCCGGGAACCGCCAGGTCGAGGACCTCGACGACGTCGTGGATCTCACCGCCGACCCCGACCTGGTCTTCATCAAGCTCGTCGCGCTCGTCGGCGGCTGAAAGACGTGCCCGCGAGGAAGCCGGAGCAGGGCGGCTGAGGAGGGGCTCATTCGCACGGGACGGTGCGGACCGAGGTGCGGTGTGCTCGGTGCGGGTCGCATCTTGGGCATGTGTTCGAGGGGGAGGGGCATCCCACTCCGACGGATCAGCGGTACTGCATCAACTCGATCTCCTTGCGATTGGTGCCGGACGAGGAGTGAGGTGCGAGCCGTAGTCGAGCATCCGCCCCGCAGCCGTGCTTCGGTTTCCGGACCAGCCTCTGGCCGGTGCCGTCCCGCCCCGGGGGCGCATCTGTCGGTGTCCGTGTCGGACGGAGCTGTTGCGTCGACGGAGTCGGATTCCAGACGCTGCGGCCAGGCGTGTGGGTGCCTGGCGCGGTGGACGAGCAGCGATCACCAGTCGGACCAGGGCAGTGTCTTCCTGATCCACACGGCCGCCTGCTGCGGGGCTGCGTGGGTGTCGATGCCGAGGACGTGGATGCTTCCGAGTGTGCCCCGCGGTCCAGCGATCTGCAGTACTCGGTGCGTGTGTCCGCCGAGACCGGGGTGGATGATCACGGCGTGCGGAGCGGTACCCGGGGTGTAGCCGGCGCTGTAGGTGAGGAGCTGGTGGATGTCGCCGGCGCCGACGCCGTAGCGGTCGTAGCGCTTGTACTTGGCGTCCACCGGTAGCAATGTGCGCACCGTGGAGTCCCGTTCGGGGAGGCTGAGCAGGACGTCCGGCCGGAAGGTCGAGGTGTTGCCGAGGTCGCCCCGGACGGTGATGCCCGTCGCGCCACTGCTGGGGACGGCGTGCCCGCCCTGCGGGGCGGCGGCCTCGGCGGCCAGGCGCCGGACGACGGCTTCCCAGAGGGCGGGCATGGCCAGCAGGAGTCCGTCCGCTGTGGTGCCCTGGTCGGTGAGGAGGTCGGTCACGCCTCCGCCGCGCAGGAGCAGCCGGGCCCAGGTGTGGGCGGCGTGGTAGCGGGCGTTCAGGCGTGTGTACCGGGCGCGGTCCAGGGCCCGCAGGGCGGCGTCGGGGGTCGGGGCCTGCGGGAACGCGTCGGCGATGGCGTGGAGGGCGCGGGCCAGGTCGGGATGCGTGGCCAGGGTGTGGGCCACGCGTAGCGCGGTCCCCAGCACTCGGTTGTCCCAGATGTCCGCCTCCCGGTCGAAGGTGCGGACGTGCAGTTGGTCGAGTTGTCCGTAGCGGCGGGACACCTGGGCCGCGACGTCGAGGCGTCCTCGCAGGACCGGTGCCAGGCTCTGCCTGCGTACGTAGTCTCTGCGCAGCCCCTCCCGTACCAGTTGCTCGCACTGCTCCAGCAGGGCGGCGGCCACGAGGTCGGCGTAGCCCTCCGGGCCGGTGTGCCAGCGCCGTGCCGTGGCGGGGAGCGGCGTGGGCGCGCCGAGGGCGTAGGCGAGCCAGCTCATGAGCTGCTCGCCCGGGATGGCGAACTTGGGCTCGATGACCAGGCGGACGCGGTCGAGCACGAGGATGCCGACGGTCGCGTCGGCCTTCAGCCGCCATCCGGTCGGGACCTGGTCGAGGCTGAGGCAGCCGCGCGACTGGAGGGCGCGCAGACGCTCGACGTCCCGGGGGGTGAGCTGCTCGGCCCCCAGCGGGGCGGATCCGTACTCTGCGAGCCGGACCTCAGTGCGATCAGGCATCAGGGCCCGGCGCGCCGCTGGTGAACTCGGTCGCGAGTGCGGCGGCGAGGTCCTGGGGCGACATGAACGCGGGGCGCCCCGACTGTTCGTCGACCAGGCTGCCGAGGATGCGGTGCAGCAGGTCGGCGCGGCCGAGGCAGTAGTCCTCCAGGAGCGGGATCACTTCGTGGTGGAAGGCGGCCGCCAGGTCGTCCTCGCCGGCGATCGGCTCGCCGTCGCGCAGAAGGTAGGCGTGCCCTATCTGATGGTCGGCGTCGAGGTGACGGGCGATGCGGGTGTTGAGAGACTCGAAGAACTGTGCCAGGTCCAGAGGGCCTACGGTGCCGGACACGGCGTCCGGGTCGGGGCCGACCGGGAGGAAGGCGAAGCGGCGGCGTACGGCGGCGTCCAGGTGGCTGATGCTGCGGTCGGCCGTGTTCATGGTGCCGATGATGTGCACGTTCTTCGGCACGGAGAAGGTGCGCCTGCTGACGGACAGGGCGAGGGGCAGACCGCGCTTGTCGAGTTCGAGCAGTGTGACCAACTCGCCGAAGATACGCGGCAGGTCGCCCCGGTTGATCTCGTCGATGATCAGCAGGTATTTCCCGTCCGGGTCGGCGGAGGCCTGGGCGCACAGGGTGTGGAACACGCCGTCGGTGAGCGCCAGGGTCAGGCCGGGGCCCGTGGCGCTCAGGTCCGGTTTGAAGCCCTCCACGAAGTCCTCGTATCCGTAGGAAGGATGGAAGGTCACCATGTGGATCCGGCCGTCCCGGAGCATCTCGGCCTGAGCCGCAGCTCGCTGGTCCGGCGTCGAGTTGAGCGCGTCCGCCCGGCCGGCGAGGGCGAGGGCGGCACCGAGCGCGAGCCGGGTCTTGCCTGTGCCGGGAGGCCCGTGCAGGATCACCTGGCCCTTCCGCTTCAGCGCCTCAAGTACGCCGGCTACATCCTCGGGCAGCGTGACGGGGCCGCCGGCGTAAGGCTCCGCTGACTCCGCGCCCGACTCGGCGACACTTGAGGTGATGCGGGCGAAGAGTGTCGGCTGGACCTTGGCGAAGGTGGACCGCCAGCCGTGCTGGGGCTGCGGCAGTTTCCGCGCGTGGGAGACGTCCCAGGACACCGGGACGACGTGCCGGTACTCGGACTGGTCGGTTTCGAAGCGGTAACTCCCGCTGACGGTACCGGTGGCCAGAACCTCGTCCGTCCCGCGGTTGGCCACGATCCGGTCCCCCGTCTCCAGGTCCCGGAAGGCCAGCAGTCGTCGGGCGAGCGTCAGGCTGCCATCGCTGCCGCGCGGCCAGTGTGCGTCGAGGGCCTGCTTCAGCTCGGTGTCGCTCTGGTACTGGCCAAGGTCGCCGAGTTCGTCCCACCCGACGCGGATCACTCCGCCGTTGCGGCACTCGTCCCACAACCGTCCGCGCTCACCGGGAGCGATCTTCCAGATGCTGCGCTGCTGCGGACGCGGATCGAACCTCTCGTACAGGAAGCTCATGACTTCCAGCCCGCTCCATCCGGCGAACTCCGCACGGGCGCGTACCAGTTCCAGCAACCGCCGGTTGCTGTGCCACGCGGGTGCACCGGCCTGCACCGAGCCGCCCAGCAGAGTGACGAACCTGCGCAGGTGTTCGCCGGCGTAGACGGGCAGGAAGTGGTCAGGGAAGTAGGTGGCCAGGGACTTGGTCACCAGAGTCGGACCGAACCGCAGCACTTCCAGGTCGTCCACGGCCTCGAAGTCCCCTGCGGCCACGCCCTCGAAGGCCCGCACGAACTGCCCGCGCAGCTCCGCCCATGCTTCCTGCGGCTCCATCCCGCGGAGCGGAGCGGCCACCCGCCACTCGCCGGAATTGTGGTGGTACATGATGTGCTTCGCCGCGCTGCCGCCCTTGATGCTGCCGAGGTTCGGGGTACCGAACTCCATCAGCCGGCAGTACGCCGGTCCGCTCCCGGAGGGCGCGGCCTGCCCCAGGGCGTAGCGCGAAAGCGGCAGCGTTCCCCACTCCTCCAGGGGGAACTGCGACAGCACCTGCTTGCGCTCGTCCTCGGCGGCTGTCTCGGTCGCCGCCACGGCACTTCGGTCGAATGCCGCTGCTGCCGTGCGCAAGTCCATCTGGTCCGTCATGAAGGTCATCATGCCGGATCATCCGCGTTCCGCATGCTTGTATCCGGGCAGCCCGGGGCGACCTCAGGAGGCGCTCGCGCTTTCGGGACGGCTGGTCGGAGCCCGTCCCCGCCCGACCCAGCCGTCACCAGGGTTCCACCTCCCGCGCGCCAGGCGCCTCGGTGGGCAGAAGTGCCTCGGGAGCCCGGGAGTTGAGGGCTGTCAGCCGGCCTGTCGCCCGGTCGAGGCGGAAGGTGTAAGCCCTGGCCTTGTCGGCGAAGTCCGCCGCCGGCCGCGTGAGACCGGCGCCCGTGATGACGATCAGGCGCTTGGGCCAGCCTCACCGGCCGCCGCGGCCAGGCCGTTCAGCCGCTGCATCTCGGAGGCCGACAGATCTTTGGTTCTGCAACTCTCCAGCCATGGGCTGGCTTCAGTTTCAGCGTGGGGCAAAGAAATTCGGGCGGGGACTACTACACGTTTGGATGGGCTGGGGGCATGGGAATCGCATTGCGAGGACCCACAACAATGGGCGGCAGCTGCACCCATGGAGAAGACTGGAGCGGGAGTTGGTAGGAGCTTGCCCGCCCACGGGTTGCAGGCTACTGTCTGTCCCTTGAGGGCTCTGCTGAAGACAAAGCGGGTGCCCATGCGACCGTTTTCCGACCGAGCGTGGGGCACTCTCTTTTCTGCCCGTACAGATGCCTGAGAGAAGCATCTCCTCTTTCATTGCCGATGATCGAGCGAGATAATCTCGCAAGTCTTGATGTCCTCCCAAATCATTCGTTTGCCCAGACTGGTTTCAAATGTCTAATTATTGCAGGGCAGCTGGGGATCCCCGATGAGTTTGATTGTTGCGGCCCTCCTTGCGGGCATGATCATGAGCTTTGGAGTGGCCCTCCTGTTTAATGTGCGGGGTTTTCGTGATCTGCTTGCCAGGAGGTCGGGTGAGCCTCGATTCGGATCCGCGCGAAATACCTTGATCATCATCGGTGTCTTTTGTGTAGCGATGCCTCTCTACTTTTACATCAATGTAATCTAGGTATACCTTTTGGGCTAGTGTCATTGATGGGCCTTCAGGAGCGTGGGAGCTGAGTGCTCGATGCTGGATGCTTATTGCGCCGCGCTCATCGCGACGTGCGTCGCAATTGGCGCTCGGATGGTGTATCTGAAACTCTGATGGAAGGCGGCGGCCACTCTTCTGTTAGGCCTTGGCTTTGTCGTCTCTTTTGTCGCAGTTCTGGTGGTCGCTGGTTGGGTTTGGCGGCAACCGTGATTATTACTGGTTCTGCGCTTGCCGTGTTCACGGGGCTTGCGGCACTCGACTGCTCTCACGGTAAAAACGCTGAAGACGTCATCAGTGGACGGGTGATGCACCATCACGGACGTCGACTGCAGCCGCAGCCGGCAGCCGAAAGCGGTCCCGGCTACGGGCAGAGCTTGCCCGCACCGTCCCCTATGGGGGCCGATCTGGCGCTTGACGTGGTGACAGTCTGAGATCTCTACCGAACCCGGGGCGGTTCAAGGTCAGCCGCAGCGGCAGTCGGCTGAGGCAAGCGGTGCAGCTGGGCCGCTCCAGCACTGTCCCGGTCGGTCACGGTTTTGCGACAACACTTTGAACCGGCCATTGGCTGCTTGAGGATCGGGTGGATCTCGGGGAGGGACTTGTGATCAGTAAAAGGTTGGCCCGGTTCGCTGTGGCTGTGTCATGCACTGGCAGTCTTGCCGCGTGTGCGTCATCGGCCACCGACACCAGGAGTCCATCGGACGGGCCGAGACCCACTGCCACGGCATCGGCTGCAGGTGCTCCGGCATCAGGGACGGCGACGCGGTCGCTGTCCCTGGCTCAACTCAAGACGGCGCTCCTCAGCGGTGCTGACCTGCCACACGGACGGTTCACGGTAGATGACCAGGGGGGCACCAACCCTGGTGGTGTATCCGGTGCCCTTCACAGTGTGGTCAGCGACGAGCCTCCAGTCGACGGTCCGTTTGGAATGATCAAGAACGGGGACTCGCAGCCGTGTGCCGGCCTGCTCAACGCGATCGGTTACGGGAAGAAGGCGCCCACTGCGGAGGCCTGGGCCGAGGTCGGCCTGGTTGGGCACGAGGGAACGACCTTGATCACTGAGAGGGTGGCCAGCTTTGCGCCAGGTGTCGCCACTAAGGTCGTGTCGAGCGTGGCGACCGCCGGTTCGACGTGCCGGACTGTCTACAGCAGGCGGGCGAACGGCGCGACAGCATCCGAACTCCGTTCCCTCGTCGCTCCGAGGCTGGGTGATGCGAGCGCCGGAATGGAATGGCCCATGAGCGCGGCGATCGGCACATCCGACAACGTGCTGGTCGTGGTTCAGGTCGGAAACAGCATGGTTGAGATCGAGGGGTCGTTGCTCGGCTCGACCAGCACGATCAAGTTCGATCAGAGCGTGCTGAACCAAGCGCTGACCAAGGCCGTTGCCAAACTCCAAGCCGTAAAAGCTTGACCTGCCGGATGTCGGGCGGGTCGAGCAGGCTGCGGCAGCGTGAAGAGGCCGGGCTCGGGTTCGGTAAGGACGCCGCGGCTGACCACGCGTTTGAGCTTGTCCCGGATGCCTTCGACGTGACGGGCTCTGAACCGTCCAGGACCTGGCAGACCTCCTTCGCGCGGAGCGTCTGGTCTGCGTTCTCGACGACGGCCAGGATTACGTGGTACCTGGGCGGGAGCGGCTCGGCCCGTGCCCGTCTGCGATTCTGTGAGGGTGTTGGGCATGGCGCGCTGGATCCCGTCTCGTCGCCGGCACCTGCCCGCCGACGGCGAGGCGGTGCCACCGACGACGCGGGCCACGGAGGCCGCGGAGGCCGCGCCGGCCGGCGACGCCGCCGGTGCGCGGCTCACCGTGCTGCGTGACGCGCTGGCCGGGATCGGCACCACCCTCGACGAGCCCACCACCTGCGCCGAACTGACCCGGGCCGCCGTACGGCTCGCGGGCGGAACCGCCGCCGTACTGCGCCGCACCGGGCAGACGATCTCCGGCTACGAGGAGATCACCGGGGACGCCGATGTGCTGCCCGACGTCCGCTGGGCCACTGCGGTGACCCGCGAGGCGAGTACCCCGGCGCTCGACGCGGCGAGCGTGCCCTGGCGGGAGTACGCGGGCGCCCCTCGCACCCGGGCCGCCCTGTGCGCGCCGCTGACCAGCGGGGAGGACGTGTACGGCGCCCTGGTGTGGGCCCGCTCGGGAGAGCCGCTGCACCCCGGCGAGGCCGAGCTGCTCAGTGTGCTCGCCGAGCGCGCCGCCTCCCACATCCGGCATGCGCGCGCCTACGAACAGGTCAACCGCACCGCCGGCGATCTCCAGCGCGCCCTGCTCGCCGAGCCGGGACGACCGCACCCGAACCTCGACATCGCCGTCCGCTACCTCCCGGCCGGCCGGCAGACGGTGGTCGGCGGCGACTGGTGCGAGACCGTGCGGCTGCACTTCGGGCGGACCCTGCTGGTCGTCGGCGACGTCATGGGGCACGGCCTGGAGGCCGCCGTCGACATGAACGCCTACCGCTCCTCGCTGCGCTACATCGCCTCCGCCGATCTGCCCCCGCACCGGGTGCTGCGGCAGATGGACGAGATCTCCGCCCGCGAGGCCGACCGCCGGCCCGCGACCTGTCTGCTGGCCAGCGTCGACCCCGGCCGGCGCCAGGTCACGCTGGCCAGCGCCGGCCATCTGCCGCCGCTGCTCATCGCCCCGGACGGCGAGGCCACGCTGCTGCCCCTGCCGGTGGGGCCGCCGCTGGGCACGGGGCTCGGCGGGTACGAGTCGGCCACGCATCCGCTGGCCGTGGGGGAGACGCTGGTGCTGTTCACCGACGGGCTGGTGGAGCGGCGGGGGGAGGACATCGACGACTCGCTGGCCCGGCTGGCCGCCGTCCGCTTTCCCACGGGGGACGGGCTGGACGAGGTGCTGGACACCATCCTCGGGCGGCTGGACGCGCGGTACGCGGAGGACGATGTGGCTGTGCTCGCGGCGCGGCCGTACAGCCGGTGATGGGTTTCGCCGTTGCTCGCTCCCCCCAGTTCTCGGCTTCGCTCGAACAGGGGGACCCCCATCGCGGCGGAGCCGCATGCCGATACAGTCCCGCGCCCCTCAGGCCGGCAGCCGCACCGTAAATATCGTCATACCGAACTCCCGCCCCAGCCCCAGCGTGCCCCCATGCGCCTCCACCAGTGCCTTCGCCACCGACAGCCCCAGCCCGCTGCCGCCCCGGTCCCTGCTGCGGGCCTTGTCGACGCGGTAGAAGCGGTCGAAGATCCGTTCCCGGTCGGCGTCGGGGACGCCGGGGCCCGCGTCGGCGATCCGTACGCACGCCCCGCTCGCCTCGGCCGAGACCGTCACCGACACCTTCGTCCCGGGCGGGGTATGGACGGCCGCGTTGGTCAGCAGGTTGTCCAGGACCTGGCGGATCCGTACCGGGTCCAGGCACAGCCGCAGCGGGCCGGTGCCGGTGCCGACGGTCAGGGGGTGGCCGGGGTGGCCCGCGCGGAAGGCGTCCGCGGCCTCGCGGACCAGTTCCGTCAGGTCGGTGTCCGCGCACCGCAGCGGGGTCTCGACCTCGGCCGCGTCCAGCCGGGCGAGCAGCAGCAGGTCGTCCAGGAGGACGCCCATGCGGGCGGCCTCGGCGCGCAGGCGGGCCAGATGACGGTCGCGTTCGGCGGGCTCGTTGGCGGCCGCGTACTGGAACAGGTCGGCGTAGCCGCGCACCGACATCAGCGGGGTGCGCAGCTCGTGCGAGGCGTCCGCGACGAACCGGCGCAGCCGCTGCTCGGCCTCCGCGCGCACCGCGAGGGAGGCGTCGATGTGCTCCAGCATCGTGTTGAAGGCCGTGCGCAGCTCCTCCACCTCCGGGCCGCCGCCCTTGCGGTCGGCGCGCAGCGGCAGCCGGGCCGCCGGGTCGGTCAGATCGTGCGAGGCGATCCCGTGGGCGGTGTGCGCCATGTCGCTGAGCGGTGTGAGACCGCGCCTGAGCGTCCTGCGGCCGAACACCACGAGCGCCAGCAGCGCGAGCCCGAACGCGATCACCTGGACCGTGACCAGCCGCCGTACCGTGTTGTCGATGTCGTCCATGGGCGCGCCGCTGACCAGGACCACACCGGGCTCGACCTCGCAGGCACGCAGCCGGTACTCGCCCTCGCCCGCGAGGTGTTCGGTGCGCAGTACCTCGGTGCCCGTGACGATCTGCGCCTTCGCCAGGGCGGTGAGGCCGGCGACGTCCCCAGGCAGGTCGGAGGCCTCCTCGGGCTTGCGGAGCACAGGGGTGCCGTTCGACACGTCGTAGACGGCGTAGTACCAGCGGTAGTACTTCTTGCCCTGGAGTGTGCCCTGTTGCGCGATGCTCTTGGACTGGGCGACCTGGGCGAGCCCCAACTGGGCGTCGAGCTGGTCCGACAGGTAGTCCCGCATGTACGTGGTCAGGGCCGTGCCGACCACCGCGAACACCACCAGGGACAGCGCGCCGAGGCCCAGCGCCAGCCGGGTTCCGAGCCGGAGCCTGCCGTACGTCCGGCGCAGCCGGCCGATCACCTGGCCGCCTGCCGGACCACGTACCCGAAACCGCGCACGGTGTGCAGCAGCGGCTCCTCGTCCGGCCCGTCCAGCTTGCGGCGCAGCCGGCTGACCACCAGCTCCACCACGTTCGAGCGGCCGCCGAAGCCGTACTCCCAGACATGGTCGAGGATC
Organism: Streptomyces camelliae; assembly: GCF_027625935.1. NCBI lineage: Bacteria > Bacillati > Actinomycetota > Actinomycetes > Kitasatosporales > Streptomycetaceae > Streptomyces > Streptomyces camelliae. The sequence continues at coordinate 2,209,783 of NZ_CP115300.1, read as the reverse complement.
TGCGCCTTGGTGAGGACCGATGGGGACTTGCGCATCAGATAGCGCAGCACCTCGAACTCGGTGGGCGTCAGAGCCAGCAGCCGTTCGCCGCGCCGTACCTCGCGGGTGTCCTCGTCCAGGGTCAGGTCGGCGACCCGCAGTACCGATCGCCGGAAGCCGGGACCCGCGCTGCGGCGCAGCACCGTGCGCAGCCGGGCCATCAGCTCCTCCACCGCGAACGGCTTGACCAGATAGTCGTCCCCGCCCCGGGTCAGGCCCGCGACCCGGTCGGCGACACCGTCGCGCGCGGTCAGGAAGACCACCGGCACCATCGTCCCGGAGCGGCGCAGCCGGTCCAGGACACCGAAGCCGTCCACATCGGGCAGCATCAGGTCCAGGACGACGATGTCCGGCCGGAACTCGGCGGCCCGGCGCAGCGCCTCCTCGCCCGAGTAGGCGGTGGCCGCCTCCCAGCCCTCGTACCGGGCGACCGTGGCCACCAGGTCGGCGATCGGCGGGTCGTCGTCCACGACCAGCAGGCGTACTTTCTCCACCCGCCCATCCTGCGCCACCCGTTCGGCCCCGTCTGCGGTGCCCGCCCCCGCCGGCCACATCGATACTCAAGTGAAAGTCGTCCGACAGGAAAACGACAGCATCCGCGGGCGAAGCTCGTCACCCAGGACCCGATCAAGGAGCTGTTGTCCGTGACGACCCTCCAGACCCGTCCCGCGCCCCCCACGGCGATACGCCCCCGGCTCGTGGCCCGGACCGGGCTCTACACCCTGCTGGCCGCGAACGCGGCGGTGGTCGCCTGGTTCTTCGTCCAGGCCGGCTTCGCCTCGAACACGCTGATCGTGCTGGGCCGCCTCTGCGGCCTGTACGGCGCCCTGCTCATGGCCTTCCAGCTGCTCCTGGTGGCCCGGCTGCCCTGGCTGGACCGCCGGATCGGCATGGACCGGCTGACCGCCTGGCACCGCTGGACCGGCTTCGGCGTGCTGTGGACCCTGCTCACCCACGTCGTGTTCATCACCTTCGGCTACGCCCAGGCGTCCTCGATGGACCCGGTGAACCAGCTGGTGAACCTCGCCGAGACCACCGAGGGCGTGCTGCGGGCCGTCGTCGCGCTGTCGCTGATCGTCGTGATCGGCGCGGTGTCCGCCCGCTGGGCCCGCCGCCGGCTCGCCTACGAGACCTGGCACTTCATCCACCTGTACACCTACGTCGCGGTGGTCCTCGCCTTCACCCACCAGGTCGCGGCCGGTACGACCTTCACCTCCTCGCCCGCCGCGACGGCGTACTGGTACACGCTGTGGGGCGCGGCCCTCGGCGCGGTGGCGCTGGGCCGGCTGGTGCTGCCGCTGTGGCGCAACCTGCGGCACCAGCTGCGCGTCTCGGCGGTCGTGCCCGAAGCCGACGACGTGGTCTCCGTGTATGTCACCGGCCGCGACCTGGACCGGCTGCCCGCCCGCGCCGGCCAGTTCTTCCTGTGGCGGTTCCTCACCAAGGACCGCTGGTGGCAGGCCAACCCGTTCTCCCTGTCGGCCGCCCCCGACGGCCGCACCCTGCGCCTGACCGCCAAGGCCGCCGGTGCCGGCAGCGCCGCCCTACGGCACCTGAAGCCCGGCACGCGCGTCTTCGCCGAGGGCCCCTACGGCGCCTTCACGACCCTGCACCGCACCCGCCCGGACGCCGTCCTCATCGGCGGCGGCGTGGGCGTCACGCCGATCCGGGCGCTGCTGGAGGACGTGACGGGGCACACCGTGGTGATCTACCGGGTGGCCGTCGACCGGGACGCCGTCCTCTACGACGAGCTGCGCGACCTCGCCCTCGCCAAGGGTGCCGAACTGCACCTGGTGACCGGACCGGTCGTCCCCGACCGGCTCGCCCCGCGCGAACTGGCCCGGCTGGTCCCGGACATCGCCGACCGGGACGTCTTCCTGTGCGGGCCTCCCGGGATGATGACCGCCGTGCTGGGCAGCCTGGGCGACCTGGAGGTGCCGGGGCGGCAGATCCACTTCGAGCGTTTCAGCCTCGCGGGCTGAGAGAGGGCACGACCGTCGTGAAGCGAGCCATCCCCGTCCTCGTCCTGACCGCCCTGGGCCTGGTCCCCGTGTGGCGGTACCACCCGTCGACCGGAGCCGTCGACACCGCACAGCCCGCGTCGACGCCGACTTCCCCACCCTCTTCTTCGGCCTCGTCATCGTCCTCGTCGGCGTCGAAAGTCGTCCAGGGCACCGCGGTGAGCACCTCGAAGGGTGTCTTCCAGGTGGAGGTGACCTTCCGGGGCGACCGGATCGCCTCCGTGCGGATGCTCCAGGCGCCCCACCATCCGCAGACCCGGTGGGCCGTACCGGAATTGATCGCGGAGACGCTCAAGGCGCAGAGCGCCCGCATCGACGCGGTGTCCGGGGCCACGATCACGAGCCAGGGATACAAGGAGTCCCTCCAGGCCGCGCTCGACGCCAAGGGAGCGTGAGGTGCGGCGCGTCGAGCACGTCATGGGCTTCCCGGTCTCGCTGCGCGTCGACGACGAGGGCGAGTTCACCGAGGCCGCCGACGCCGTCTACGCGTGGCTGCGGGCGGTGGACGCCCGGTTCAGCCCGTTCATCCCCGGCAGCGAGGTGTCCCGGTACGGGCGCGGGGAGCTGGCCGACGACGAGCTGAGCGCGGATCTGACGGAGGTGCTCGGCCTGTGCGAGCAGTACCGGGCCGCGACCGGCGGCGCCTTCGACGTACGGCTGCCCGGCCGGGGGTTCGACCCGTGCGCGGTGGTCAAGGGCTGGTCGGTGCAGCGGGCGGCCGGGCTGCTGGCGGCGGCCGGGGCACGCCGGTTCTGCCTCAACGCCGGCGGTGACGTGGTCGTCTCCGGCGGGCCGTGGCGGGTGGGGATACGGCATCCGGAGCGGGCCGACCAGGTCGCCGCCGTGCTGGAGGTGACGGACGCGGCGGTGGCGACCTCCGGGCGGTACGAGCGCGGCGACCACATCCTCGACGGCCGCACCGGGCGCCCAGCGACCGGCCTGCTCAGCCTCACCGTGCTGGCGCCGACACTGACCGAGGCGGACGCGACCGCCACGGCCGCCTTCGCGCTCGGCGCCGACGGCCCGGCGTGGGCCGCCGCCCGCCCCGGCTGCGAGGTGTTCGCGGTCGACGCCGGCCGGAGCGTCCTGCGCACTCCGGGGATCCCGGTGGTCTGACCGGTCGTTCGCCCGCCAAAGCGCTGAAACACTCGCGGTCTAGACTCTCCCCGCAGCGGCCTGCGCACCGACGAGCTTGGCCGAAAGCGGGCGGAAATCTGCCAAACCCGAAGGGTGTTCGGCGTTTTGATACGGATAGATTCAGTCACGAAGCGGTATCCGGACGGCACGGTCGCGGTCGACCGGCTGTCCCTGGAGATACCGGACCGCGCGATCACCGTCCTCGTCGGGCCCTCGGGCTGCGGCAAGACGACCACCCTGCGGATGATCAACCGGATGGTCGAGCCCACCGAGGGCAGCATCCTCCTCGACGGCACCGACATCCGGCAGCAGCCGGTCAACACCCTGCGCCGCTCCATGGGTTACGTCATCCAGAACGCCGGACTCTTCCAGCACCGCACCATCCTCGACAACATCGCCACCGTGCCCCGCCTGCTCGGCACCCCCAAGCAGCAGGCCCGCGCCCGCGCCGCCGAACTGATGGCACGGGTCGGCCTCGACGCCTCGCTCGCCAAGCGGTACCCGTACCAGCTCTCCGGCGGCCAGCAGCAGCGCGTCGGTGTGGCCCGGGCGCTCGCCGCCGATCCGCCGGTGCTGCTGATGGACGAGCCGTTCTCCGCCGTCGACCCCGTGGTACGCAAGGGACTCCAGGACGAACTGCTGCGTATCCAGGACGAGTTGGGCAAGACCATCGTCTTCGTCACGCACGACATCGACGAGGCGATCAAGCTCGGCACGATGGTCGCCGTGCTGCGCACCGGCGGCCGGCTCGCCCAGTTCGCCCCGCCCGCCGAGCTGCTCAGCGCGCCCGCCGACGCCTTCGTGGAGGACTTCCTCGGCGCCGACCGGGGCATCCGTCGGCTGTCCTTCTTCCCGTCCGCCGGGCTGGAGTTGGAGACCGACCCGATCGTCGGCATCGACGCCGACGCGGCCGAGTTCACCGCCCGCGCCTGTGCGCCGTACCTCCTCGTCACCGACGAGGGTGGCAGGCCGCTCGGCTGGGGCGAGCCGGACCGGCTCACCGCCGGGGCCGTCGACCGGGCTCAACTCCTCGACCACGGACGCCCGTTCGTGCCCGGCACCGACTCGCTGCGCGCGGCGCTCGACGGTGCCGTGCTCTCGCCGACCGGCTGGGCCGTCGCGGTGGACGGCGAGGGGCGCGCCGTCGGTGTGGTGTCCCAACAGGTCATCGGGGAGGCGATCCGGGCGGCCCATGGCCGGGTCGCGGAGCAGACCGAGAAGGCCGGGCGATGAGCGGCTTCTTCGACCTGCCGAGCGACCTCCAGCACAGCTACCTCGGGCTCGTCGGCCTGCATCTGCGCGAGGCCCTGCTGCCGGTGCTGGCCGGACTGATCGTCTCGCTGCCCGTCGCCCAGGTGTGCGTGCGCTTCCGCTGGATCTACCCGCCGGTCCTGGGCCTCACCAGCGTCCTCTACTCCATTCCGTCACTGGCCTTCTTCGTCGTCCTCATCGACTACTTCGGCCAGAGCGAGACCACGATCATGATCCCGCTCGCGCTCTACAGCCTGGTGGTGCTGGTCCCGGCGATCGTGGACGGCGTCCGCTCGGTGCCGCCGGAGACCCTGGCCGCCGCCCAGGCCATGGGCTTCGGCCCCGTACGCCGTTATCTCCAGGTCCAACTGCCCATCGCCGTACCCGCGATCATCGCGGGCCTCAGGGTGGCCACCGTGTCCAGCATCTCCCTGGTCAGCGTCGGCATGCTCATCGGTAACCAGGGCGCCCTCGGCAACATGCTCTGGGACGCCCAGACCTACCACCGGCCCGCCCTGGCCGTGACGGCGGTCGTGACCATCGGCGTGCTGGGCATCCTCGCCGACGCGGCTCTGGTCCTCGTCCGCCGTCTGCTCACTCCCTGGATGCCGAGGAAGGGTGCCGCCCGATGAACGTCCTGAACTTCGCGCACGCCTTCCTCAGCGACAGCGCCCACTGGCACGGCTACGACGGCATCCCCACCCGGTTCGCCGAACACGTCAAGTACTCCCTGGAGGCATTGCTGTTGGCCGCCCTGATCGGACTGCCCGTCGGCCTGGTCACCGGCCACTACGGCCGTGGCGGCAACGCGCTCGCGATGATCGCCACGGCGGGCCGGGCCCTGCCCAGCTTCGGACTCCTGATCCTGATGGTCATCTGGCTCGGCTTCGGACTGATGCCGGTGATGGTGCCCCTGGTCGTGCTCGCCGTACCGCCGATCCTCGTCACCACCTACGAGGCGATCCGCTCCGTCGACCCCTCGCCCGTGGACGCCGCCCGGGGCATGGGCATGCCCGAGGCGCGAGTACTGTTCCAGGTGGAGGTGCCGGTCGCGCTCCCGCTCGTCCTGAGTGGCCTGCGCACGGCGGCCATCCAGATCATCTCCACCGCCACCATCGCTGCCTATCCCGGCTTCGGCGGACTCGGCCGCTACATCATCGACGGCCTCGCCCAGAAGAGCTACGAGAAGGTCATCGGCGGTGCCTCCCTGGTCGCCGGACTCGCCCTCGTCACCCTGGTGGTGTTCTGGGCGGCGTCCCGGCTCACCGTCTCGCCGGGGGTACGGCGGAGCAGCTGACCGCTACAACTCGGTGCGGGCCAGCGCCAGTTCCAGTACGACGAGCAGCGCGTCCCGCACCGAGCCCCGCTCCCGGGCGTCGAACACCACCACCGGCACGCCGTCGGAGACGTCCAGCGCCCAGCGGACCTCCTCCAGGGAGTGCTCCACCTTCCCGTCGAAGGCGTTGACCGCGACGGCGAACGGGATGTCCTTGTGCTCGAAGTAGTCGACGGCCGCGTAGCAGTCGTCCAGCCGGCGGGTGTCGACGATGACGAGCCCACCCACCGCGCCCTCCACGATGTCGTCCCACATGAACCCGAACCGCTCCTGCCCGGGCGTGCCGAACAGATACAGCTTCAGCGTCGGGTCGACGGTGATGCATCCGAAGTCCATCGCCACGGTGGTGGTCGTCTTGCGCGGCGTGTGCGTGAGGTCGTCCACGCCCGCCGCGACCTCGGTGATCGACGCCTCGGTGGTCAGCGGCTCGATCTCGGAGATCGCGCCGACCGCGGTGGTCTTGCCCACGCCGAAGCCGCCCGCGATCACCATCTTCACCGGCAGCGGCGGCCGTACGGCGGCGGGTGCGGCCGCGCCGCGCGCGAGCGGTTCAGTCGGTGTCACTCGGTACCCCTCGGGAGTCGGGAATGGCCCGCAGGCCGTCGATGAGCCTGCGCAGGACGGACGCGTCACGGGTGGCGCCCGCGTCGGGCACGTACACCGCCAACTGCCCCGCCTCGCGCAGGTCTTCGGCCAGGACGCGGACCACGTTCAGATGCAGCCGCAGCCGGGCCGCGAGCTCCGCGAGGGACTGCGGCAGCCGGCAGGCGGCGACGATGTCGTGCTGCTCGAAGGAGAGCCCGGCGAGCGCGTCGAGCCCCTCGGCGGTGGCCACCACCTGGGTCTCCAGGGGCAGCGCCCGGCCGGAACCGGCGTCCGCGACCCGGCCTGCGGTGACCAGGAACGGCCGTACGGCGGGGGCGGGGCCGACGGAGTCGGGGCCCGGGATGCCGTCCGCCATGTGGGGAGCCTGCGCTTTCTCTGCGGGACGGTGCGTCAGCGGGCCGACGCGGTGCCGACGCTGTTCTTCAGCTCCAGCACCAGCTGCGGGCTGAGCGCGGCACCGGCGCGGTTGGCGAACAGGGTCATCTCGTAGGCGATGTTGCCGAGCTTGGCCTCCTTGTCGGTGACGACACCGAGCACGGCGCCGCTGCCGATCGCGGAGACGATCACATGGCCGCCCTCCAGATCGATGATGACCTTGTTGAGACCGCCCAGGCCGTAGTTCCCGGACGCACCCGCGGCGAGGCTGGTGATACCGGACACGATGGCCGCGAGCCGCTCGGAGTCGGCGTGCTCCCGCAGCTCCGACACCGCGATCAGCAGGCCGTCGGAGGACACGGCGATCGCGTCCACCACGCCGGCGGTCTCGGTCGCGAAGCGGTTCAGCAGCCAGGTGAAGTCGGCCGCGGCCGCCTGCAGATCGGCCGGCGCGCCGCCGCCCGTAGGGGTGTCACCAGTCGACGTGCTCAACTCTCGGCTCCTTCGGGGAGGGGGGTGTGCGGGGGACGGGGGTGGTTGCCGGTGTCGCGGTGGGCTCGGGCGACGGCCGCCTCGAACTCCTCCAGTGCGGTGCGCTCGGCCTCCGCGTCGCGGCTGCGGGCCGCCTGGGGCATGGCGTGCGCCGCGCCGGTGGTCGTCGCGAGCGTGGCACCGCGGACGCGGCGGCGCAGGGGGCGGGAGGCGCCGCGAGCGGTCGGGCCGGTCGGGGCCGGTTCGGTGTGGGTGCCGGTGTCCGCTGCCGCTGCCGTTGCTGGGGTGCGCGGGCCGGCCTCCGACGGCGGCTGATCGGACGGCGCCTGATCCGACGGCGGCTCGCGGCGTGGGACCCGGCGGGGGAGCGGGGTGTCGGGGTCCGGGGAGGTGACGGTGTGCGGAGCGGGGACCGAGGGCAGGGGGTTCGTGGCGGGGTCGGAGCGGTCCGGCGTGTCTGCGGCGGGTGCCGTCCGTGCGGGGGTCGGTCCGCCCGGTGTCGCCGAGTCGGCCGGGGCCACGGTGACCGGTGTACCGGGCAACGGGCTCAGGGTCAGCAGGAGCGCGGCCGGCAGGGTCACCTCCGCCGTGACGCCGCCGCCCGGCGTCCGGGTCAGTTCGACGCCGATCTCCCAGCGGCGGGCCAGCGCGCCCACCACGAACAGGCCGAGCACCTTGGTCGGCACCAGGTCCAGCCGCTCGCGGCGGATCAGCCGGGCGTTCTCCTCGGCGAGCCGCTCGGCGCTCATCCCGAGTCCGTGGTCGGTGACGACGACGTGGGCGCCGTCGCCGCCCGAGCGGACGGTCACCTCCACCGGGCTGCCTTCGGGCGAGAACGACACGGCGTTCTCCAGGAGTTCGGCCAGCATCAGCGTGAGGTCGCCGATGATGTCCGGCTCGACCATGGCGTCGGAGGCTGCGTACAGCCGTACCCGCTGATACCCCTCGATCTGCCCGAGTGCGGCCCGGACCACGTTGGACAGCGCGGTCGGCTCCCCGTCCAGCACGGTCTCGCGGATGCCGGCCAGCAGCATCATGCTGTCGGCGTTGCGGCGCAGTCGTACGGCGATGTGGTCGATGGAGTACAGGCGTTCCAGCAGGGCCGGATCCGTCTCACCGCGCTCCACCGCGTCGATCAGGGCAAGTTGACGTATCGTCAGGTTGCTGACGCGACGCCCCACGTTGCCGAACATCTCGGCGGTGTTGCGGCGGCTGAGCACCTGCCGCTCCAGCAGCGCGCCGGCGGTGGTCTGCACCCGGTTGAACGCCTCGGCCAGCTCGCCGATCTCGTCGCGCGCCGTGACCGGCACGTCCCGCAGCCGGGGCGGCCCCTCGTCCTCCGCGTCGTCGTCGGCGACCCGCGCCAGCTCGCGCCCGGCCACCTCGGCGACCTCCCGCGCGGCCCCGGTGAGCGCCTGCACGGGCCGGACCACCGAGCGGCGCACCAGCACGGCGAAGGCGATCCACAGCGCGAACGCGAGCAGCGCGCCACTCAGCAGCAGCTCGGCCCGCCATCGCGCGGAACCGGCCGTTTCCTCGGCTCGGTCGGCGATCTCACCGATCAGCCCGGTGGTGATCTTCAGCCGGGCGGCGGCCTGTTCGGGATAGGTCGGGTAGTTGCCCAGCGCGGTCTGCACCGCCTGCCGGATCTCCCCCTGGCCGTTGGCCTGGAGCTGTCCGACGTCCACCTGCAACTCGGCGTAGGACTGGGCGATGGCGCGCTGCGCCGGGGTGTGCTCGATGCCGGCGAGCCGCCCGGCCTGTGCGTCGCCGGCGAACCGGGCGAAGCGGTCGGCCTGGTGGCTGTAGAGGTCGTAGGCGCCGACCGCGTTGGTGAACTCGATCAGCGCGTTGGTGTCACCCGTCGTCGCGGCGAACACGTTGGTCTCGAAGGCGCCGTGGGCCGCGTCCGCGCGCAGCAGCGAGTCCAGCAGGTTGCCCGTGAAAGTGTCGGCGAGGTCCGCGTTGCGGTCGAGACCGAGCCCGTCGATCACGCCTTGGGCGGCCTGGGCGTAAGCCGGGTCGATGTTGTCGGCGGGCATGTACGACTGCTCGACCGAGAGGCGCAGGCTGGACAGGCCCTCGACCTGGCGCAGCGCTTGCGCCTCACCGGCGGGCAGCCGGTCGCCGAAGACCTCGCGGACCGTGGCCACCTGGGCGTCGACCGCCTCCTGGGCCGCGTCGTAGGCCGACGTCGAGGACTGGGTGTATCCGGCCTCGTAGTTCACCGAGAGCAGGACGGCCTGCTGGTGTTCGGCCTCCACCCGGTCCACCAGCCGCGCCACCTGGGCACTGTCCCGCACCAGTCGGGCCGCCGCGGACGCGCTGTTCCACTGCTGCACCAGGTCGGTGAAGACGTACGACAGCAGGACCGCGATGACCGCCAGCGGGATGCCGACCAGCAGGTTCAGCTTGCGTCTGAAGGGCCAGCGGTCCGCGAAATCGCTTGCTCCGCCCCGTGCGGGGGCGTGCCCGGCGGGCGCGTCCACCTCGTTCGTGGACACACGGGCCTCCTTCTCAGGCGTGTTTCCGAACACCGAAGCGGGCCCCGTGCACCGCCGTGGCCGAATACCAACGGTCCCGAGACTATCGTCTTCTTGAAGGATCAATCAGCGCGCCGTGCATCACGAATCCATGACGAAGACAGCGCTCTCTGTTCACAACTGACGGAAGATCGAGTCCAATCGGTGATCTGTTTCCCTTGACTGACCGAGAACAGGCTGGATTGGATCGGCGGGTGACTTACACCCACCGCATCAGCAGGTCCATCCGAAGGAACCGAGGCGCGGCGGCCGTCGCGCTCGTGGCGGCCACGGCTCTGCTGGCGGGCTGTGCTTCCAAGGACGACAAGTCGGGCAGCAACCCCCTCACGGACGACGGCAAGGCGAGCGGCGACACCGTCGTCGTCGGCTCCAACAACTTCCCGGAGAGCACTCTGCTCGCCGACATCTACGGCGAGGCGCTCAAGGCCAAGGGCGTCAAGGTCACGTACAAGCCGAACATCGGCAGCCGCGAGACCACCTACGGGCTGATCAAGAACGGCGCCATCAAGGTGCTGCCCGAGTACAACGGCGCACTGCTGGCCTACCTCGACCCGAAGGCCGGGCCGACCACGGCCGAGGCCACCACGACGGCCATCGAGGCCAAGCTGGCCTCCACGCTGACCCTGCTCAAGCCCGCGGCCGCGCAGTCCAAGGACTCAGTCACGCTCAACGCGGCCACCGCGAAGAAGTACAACCTGACCGAGAAGTCCACCATCGCCGATCTGAAGGGCATCGCGCCGGACCTGGTCCTCGGCGCCTCGCCGGAGTTCCAGACCCGGCAGCAGGGACTGGTGGGCCTGAAGTCCGTCTACGGCCTGCAGTTCAAGTCCTTCCGGGCGCTGGACGCCGGCGGTCCGCTCACCCAGGCGGCGCTGCAGAAGGACGCCGTGCAGGCCGCGGACATCTTCACCACGGACCCGACCATCTCCAAGGAGAACTTCGTCGTCCTGCAGGACCCGAAGAACCTCTTCGGCTTCGAGAACGTCCAGCCGCTCGTCTACAAGGGCGCCCTGTCCCAGAAGGGCGTCGACGCGCTCAACGCGGTCTCGGCCAAGCTCGACACCGCGACCCTGCTGGAGCTGGACACCCAGGTGCAGGCCCAGAACAAGGACCCGCTGGACGTCGCCAAGGCCTGGTTGCAGTCCGCCGGTCTCGTCTGACGCCGGGCATGGGCGAGGGCACGGCCGAGGCCGTCGGGCGTGCCCCCGCCCTCGCCCGTCCGGTACGGCTCAGAGGTCGAACTCGTGCGGCGGCAGATCCAGCGTGAAGCATGCCTCGCGCACCACGGCCTGCTCGGTCTTGTCGAAGTCGCCGTCCGCGCCGCCGATCACGATGCCGATCTGGATGACGGCCCGTGCCTCGGCCGGCTTCTTCTTCGCCTTGGCGATCTCCTGCAGGACGCTCACCTTGCCGAAGGCGAAGTCGGCCGTCAGCTTGTTCAGATTCTCCTCGAAGCGGCGCCGCAGGTCGTCCGCGGGGAAGTTCTGCAACACCTCGTTCGTCGCGATGAGCTGAGCAACCCGCTGCCGCTCCGACGGGTCGACAGTCCCGTCCGCCGCGGCCACGAGCGCGCACATCGCCATGCTCGCGTCCCGGAAGGCACCGCTCTTCAGGTCGTTCTTCTTCGCCACCAACTGGGTCTGCATCTGCGACGCCGACTCCTTGATGCGGTCCCACAGGGCCATGCGTACTCCTCGTGTCCGACCGCCGGGCGCCACGGCACACCGGCGACAACTTCTACAACACCGTAGAAACTCGTGGGACGGCCGGGAAGTTCCTGCCCGCCTAAACTGAATCCCGGTACCTAGACTGAATCCCCGTACGGGGGGACCGAACCCAGGACGACGCAGCGGACAGCGGAGGAAGGCGACAGTGGCTTCAGCGCCCGGCACCGGCTACCAGGACCCCTCCGCCGAGGTGCTCACCGAGGCGGCCGCCGCCTTCGGGCTGCTCGCCTCGCCCGCCCGGCTGCACATCGTGTGGGCGCTGACGCAGGGCGAGAGCGATGTCACGGGGCTCGCCGAGCGCGTCGGCGGGGCGTTGCCCGCGGTCAGCCAGCACCTCACCAAGCTCAAGCTCGCCGGACTCGTCCGCTCCCGCCGCGAGGGGCGCCGCCAGGTGTACTTCGTCGACACCGCCGGACAGGCCGCCGTGGTGGAGGTCGTACGGCTTCTCGTCGGCCGCCTCGCCGAACGGGACACGGCGGCCCCGGCCCGCCGCCTGCGCGGTCTGTGAGCTCGGCCGGTTTCTCAACCGACGTACGCGGAAAGGGAGTCGGGCAAGCTGATGCGCACCCCAAGGGTGCCACGTGCGGGGACGATGAAGGGGGCCGGCCGCGTACGGCCGGCCCCGTGCTCTCAGGCCGTTCCCTCCGCGCCCTCCGCCATCGCATGCGCGGCGGCGCGGGCCTGCTTGCGGCGCTTGCGGCGGCTGATCCGCGGCTCCTGGTCGGGCAGCCAGCCGAAGCTGAGGCAGCTGCCGACGGCGCCGAGGAGGAGGCCGATGAAGAAGCCGCCCAGGTTGGACGTGAGCCAGGTGCCCAGGGAGATCAGGATGCCGATGATGGAGTAGAAGAGCCGCTGGGAGGGGTTGAAGAGGATCAGCAGGCCCAGGATCACCATCACCGTCGGCAGCAGATAGCCGGCCACGCCCTGCATGCCGACATGCATCACGACCTTCAGCGAGGCCTTCTCGGTGAGCAGGATCCAGCCGCCGCCCAGGGCGAGCAGCAGCCCGCCCCAGAACGGCCGACGGGCCCGCCAGCCACGGAAGGCCGCCCTCGTGCCCTGACGTGGACGGTCCGGCAATGCCATCAGCAACCCGAGCTGCTGAAGCTGAGATGGAGACCCGGCAGCTTGAACACCCCTGCGGTCGTCGCGTAGTTGGTCTGCCGCAGGTTGTCGATGTGCACGTGGTCGGCCTGCTGGCTGAAGACCCCGATCGGACCCTTCACGCCCGCCTTGGTCAGCGTGCTCGCGTCGTTGCCGATCTCGATGTTGTTGAACGCCGCGTCGCCCGACAGCTGGGTGGAGTCGGTGGTGAGGTCGGTCGCGGTCACCGGCGTCTTGCCGCCGCCCGCGGTGATCAGCAGGTTGATGCCGCCGAGGTCGACGCTCTGGCACAGCTTGGTGAGCGTGGCGTCCTTGATCGCGGAGGTGACGATGAGCTCCTGCCCGCCGCTGTCCCCGGCGTTCGGGCTGCCGTCCGCCATGTTGTCGAGCCCGCCGAACTGCTCGAAGCCGTTGCCGTCGAGGCTGGTCGCGGTGACCGTGAACGGCATGCCGGAGATCGCGAACTGCACACCCAGCGCGCCCTGCGCGGTGAACACGGCGAGGCCGGCGGCGACGAGGGTGGCGGGCACCGCCATCACCGCGGCCCGGCGAGCACGGACCCGCCCTCGTCTCTCACCGCCGGCGGCGGCCCGGTCTGTCTGTGGTGCTTCGGACGGTGAACCGTTTCCCGGGTTCTCGGGGGTGTTGCCGTCGGACGGGACGTCCGGGGACGAGGCCATGTCTGCTCCCATGGGCATGGATCAAGTGCGGGGTCGGGCATCAGGTGGCGCGGTGTCCTGGCGCGGACAGCGACCGCCGCGCACGCCTCCTCGCACTCCCGGTGGGCAAGGGCTTTCTCGTTACGCGGCAGTAGCCTGCGAGGAAGTTACTGCCGGTTACTTTGAGGGGTCAAGGGAGATGTGAAAAAAGGGTGTCGGATCTGTTCGAGCCTCGGTCACATGCCACAACTCCCCTTGCAGAGCTTGACGTTGATGGTTGATCAGGTCTACAACTTCCCCTGTTTCACGGATCCGTGGCGCCGGATCCGCCGAGTGGCAGCGGCCGTGTCTTCGGCCCTTTCCCGGCAGCCGCTCATGTCCGCTCACGGCAACCGCTCACGCCGGTGCGGCACACGGCCCCTTCCCCCCAGGCCGTGTGCCCGGCCGTCCCTGTCCGGTCCGGCCGGAGGCCTCCCCGAGGTCCCCGGCCGGTCCCGGCCCGCCTCCGTCGCCGGTCCGTCGCGTAGGGAGAAGGCGCGACGGCCCGCGCCGGCGGCACCACGTTCCCCATGTGTCGCGCTCACCAGGTCCCGCGTGTGTCGCGCTCACCGGGGTCCCGCGTGTGTCGCGCTCACCGGGTCCCGTGTGTGCCGTGCTCACCGGGTCCCGCGTGTGTCGCGCCACGACGTCACGCACCCTCCGCGCCGCCGCCACCGGCGCACCCGCGCCACCCGCGTGACGCACCGCCACGCGCACCACCCCTGTGCACCACCTGGAACGACCCGCACCGCACGCGCTTCCGCGTGACGCACCACCCGATCGGCCCACCACCCCGCAGGGCGTCGCCACCCCCCCAGGGCGTCGCCGCCCCTCACCTCGACCGACCCCCACACAGGAAAGAGACACCCGCATGCGTACGCGATCCGTCCTCGCCCTCGCCGGTACCGCCACCGCCTTCACGCTCGCCCTCGCGGTGGCCACCCCGGCCTCCGCCGACAGTGTCGTCCTCACCACCGGCGGCGCGGGCGGCACTGCCGTCGCCGTCGGCGACACCCTCACCGCCCCCCTCGCTTCCGGCACGTCCGCCACGCTGTACTCCAGCGCGACCGGCACCAGCGGCGTCTCGTGCACGTCCTCCCAGTTCACCGCCAACGTCACGGCCAACCCGTCCGCCCCCGGCACGGCCACCGAGTCCGTCACCGGCCACACCTTCGACGCGAGCTCCTGCACCAGCAACGTCCTCGGTGTCACCGGCGTCAGCAGCATCACGGTCGACAACCTGCCCTACACGGCGTCGGTCGGCTCCGACGGCACCCTCACCGTCGCCCCGGCCAGTGGCTCGGTCATCCAGACCACGGTCAAGCTGAAGACCCTGCTCGGCAGCATCACCTGCGTGTACCAGGCCGCCGGACTGACGGGCAAGACCGACAACGCCGACAGCAGCATCTCCTTCACCAACCAGCAGTTCACCAAGTCCTCCGGTTCCTCGCTGTGCTTCGCGAATGGCTACTTCACGGCGAAGTACGCGCCCGTGACAGACGGCGGAGCCCCGGTCTACGTCAACTAGCGGCAGACTCAAGCACATTCATCAAGTGGCCCGAGCCGGCATCAGCCGGCTCGGGCCTTTGGTATGCCGTACGGACGGTTCATCCGGGATCAGGGGGCGCAAAGCACCGACCGGTTCGGCTGTTTCGCGCCTCTTGCGAGCCCCCGTTGAGAGGCCGGCCGTCGGCCTCGTATCGTGGCGATCATGGGTGCGGCACGCGTCGTCACACGACTGCTCGGAATCGGCGGGCGAGGAAGGGGGAAACCATTCTGATCTCGCCTGATCACGGACTGCTGAAGCGTCGTTCGGTGCGGGAGTCGCGGATGACACGTGTCGCCTCGTCGACCCGCACACCCGACTCCCGATACCGCTCGGTGAGTTATCGTGTGCAGGGTGTGAGAAACAAACCGCATGCCCCGTTCATTGAAGTCGCGAGAAGAGGTCCCCACGATGGCGAGGCAGTTACGCGCCGAGCAGACCCGGGCAACGATCATCACGGCGGCCGCCGATCTGTTCGACCGGCAGGGCTACGAGTCCACCAGCCTCAGCGACATCGTCGCACACGCGAAGGTGACCAAGGGCGCCCTGTACTTCCACTTCGCTGCCAAGGAGGACCTGGCCCAGGTCATCCTCGAACTCAACGCGGCCGCCGCGCGGCAGCTCGTCGCCGAGGTCGAGAGCCGGGGCTACTCCTCGCTGGAGGTCCTGATGCGCACCACGTTCGGCATCGCCCGGCTCGCCGTGGAGGACCCGGTGCCGCGCGCCGCGCTGCGCCTCGCCACCGCCGACGTCGCCGTACGGCCGCCGCTCAGGCACCCGTTCACCGAGTGGCTGGAGTTCGCCACGCGCAAGTTCACCGGGGCCGTCAGGGAGGCCGACGTGCACAGCGAACTCGACGTCGGCACGCTCGCGCACTCACTCGTCTCCTTCTTCGTCGGCACCCGGATCGCCGCCCGCCGGCTCGAACCGGTGGGCCGGCTGCCGCGCCGGGTCGCCGAGATGTGGCACCTCATGATCCGGGGCCTGGTCCCGGTGCACCGCCGCCCCCGCTACGTCACCCTCGCCACGCAGCTGGAGCGGGAGATCAGAACCGCCTGACCCGCGCGCTACCGTGACGGACATGCCCGACACCCCGTTCGCACCCGTGATCCTCGGCAACGAACCCGGCTCGTTCCCGCACAGCGTGCTGGCCGAACGGCATCCCGCGATCATCCGGCAGGTCCGGGACGCCTTCCCCTACGGCCCCGGACAGCACCGGGCGCTGGACGAGCTGCTGGAGAGCTGCACCGAGGGCACGGTCGAGCCGCTGCCCGCCCATGCCCCGGACCGGGATCTGTGGGACGCCTGGGGCCTGACCGCCCACGTCGGCCGGTCCTGGTACGACGTGCCCTGGCTGTGGTCCGAGAGCTGGTTCTACCGCCGGCTGCTCGACGCCGTCGGCTTCTTCGGCCCCGGCGCCTGGCGGGGCATCGACCCCTTCCGCCCGTTCAAGCACGCCGAACTCGACGCCCCGGAGACCGACGCCGAACTCGCCGCGCTGGACGACCTGCCCGGCCTGCCGGAGGAGGAGCGGGCGCGCGCCCTGCTGCACGGCTCGCTCTGGGGCAACCGCGCCGACCTCGGCTTCCGGCTCTCCGCCGAAGGCGCCGAGGACCGGGACCCGGCCCGCGCTCTGGTCGCCGACGAGAGCGACACCCTGTGGTCGCTGCTGCCGCCCACCGGAGCCGGCACCCTCGTCCTGGTCGCGGACAACGCGGGCCGCGAACTCGTCCCGGATCTGCTGCTGCTCGCCCACCTCCTCGCCGAGGGCCGGGCCGCGCGGGCGGTGCTGCACGTCAAGCCGTACCCGTACTACGTCTCGGACGCCACCACCGCCGACGTCGTCGACGCGCTGCGGCGGCTGCGCGCCGCCTCCGGCGCGGCCGCCGAGTACGGGCGCGTGCTCTGGTCGGCCCTGGCCGACGGCCGTCTCACCGTGCGGGTCCACCCGTTCTCGTGCGCCCCGCTGCCGTACCCGGACATGCCGGACGATCTGCGCGCCGAGTTCGCCGCGGCCACCCTGACCGTTTTCAAGGGCGACCTCAACTACCGCCGGCTGGTGGGTGACCGGCTGTGGCCCCCGACCACGCCCTTCGCGGAGGCGACCGGATACTTCCCGGGCCCGGTCGCCGCCCTGCGCACCCTGAAGTCCGACGTCGTCACCGGCCTGTCCGCGGCGACGGAGGCCGCGCTCGCCGCCGCGGAGGGCCGGCGCTGGCGCACCAGCGGCACGCATGCGCTGATCCAGGTCGCCCGGCCGGTCACGTGACGTTCAGCCGAAGCGACTTGATGCCGTTGATGAAGTTCGACACGAGCCGGGCGGGCGGTGCCGCGAGCCGGAGCTCCGGCAGGGCGCGCAGCACCTCCTCGTGGAGCAGTCGTAGTTGCAGCCGCGCGAAGTGGGCGCCCAGGCACACGTGCGGGCCGTCCCCGAAGGACACGTGCGGATTGGGGGAGCGGGCGAGGTCGAGCCGGCCGGGCTCGGCGAAGACGCGCTCGTCCCGGTTGGCCGAGGCGTGGAAGACGACGACCTTCTCACCCGCCCGGATCCGCCGCCCCGCCAGCTCGGTGTCGTGTGCGGCGGTCCGGCGGAAGGACAGCACCGGCGGATGCCAGCGGAGCAACTCCTCGACTGCTTGGGCGACTTGGACCTTTCCTGAGCGCAACGCCTCGTACGCCTCAGGGTGTTCCGCCAGCGCCAGCAGTCCTCCCGGGGCCGCACTGCGCACTGTGTCGTTGCCCGCGACCGTGAGCAGGAAGAAGAACATCTCCAGCTCGGCCGAGGCGAGTTCGGCGGTGGGGGTACCGCCCGGTTCGAGCGAAGCCGAGAACTGGGGGAGTGCGAGCGTGGTCATCACGTCGTCCGCCGGGTAGCGCCGCTTGTACGCGGCGAGCTGCTGGGCGTAGCCGAACATGTCCTTCAGCATCGCCGGGGAGCGCGGGTCGACCGGCTTGCCGGTCTCGTCCAGCACCGGGGAACCGGCCTCGTCCGGGTCCTGGTAGCCGATGACCCGCTGGGTCCAGTGCAGCAGCAGGCCCCGGTCGCTCTCCGGGACGCCCAGCAGGTCCGCCAGGTTCAGCAGGGCGTACTCGTCGGTGACGGCGGCCACCAGATCGACCGTGCCGTCCCCCTCCCGCGCCTTCTGCAGCGCCCCGGCGAGCAGCGTGCCCGCCCGCTCCCGGGCGACCGCCGCGAACCGCTCGATCCGGCCGGGCGTGAAGGCCCGGCTCACCAGCCGCCGCAACCGACCGTGTTGCGGCGGATCCTGATTGAGCATCATCCGCCGGATGAACGGCAGATCCGCCGGATCGGGGTCCCGGATCTGCGTGGCGCCGATGTACGAGGAGTACGTCGCCCCGTCCTTCAGCACCCGCACCACGTCCGCGTGCCGGGTCACCGCCCAGAACCCGGGCCCGGCCGGCCAGCCCAGCAGCTCCGGCTCCTCCTGCCAGGCGACCGGGTGACGGTCGCGCAGCAGACGGTAGTCGTCGTGGGGGACAGCGACACCGTACCGCCGGGGATCGAACACATCGGGCACCGGAGAGACGGGCTCGCTCACGCCGACTCCCTTGTCTCTCCCGGGACTTCGGTGTCCGCCCGCAGGAAGTCCTCGACGGCACGGATCAGTTCGAGCGGCGTCTCGTCCATGGCGTAGTGCCCCGCACCGGGCAGCGTGACGAGTTCGGCGCGCGGGAACCAGGACATCCAGGTCTGCCGCATGACCGCGGGCGACAGCGCAGGGTCCAGTTCGCCGGCCACCGCGAGGGCGGGCACCGCGCAGCCCTCGACGTCGGCGTGGAAGTCCTCGCCCGCCCAGGAGTCCAGCCAGGCCCGGAACGCCTTCGCGTCACTGCGCTCCAGCGAGCGGGCGACCATCCGGTCCAGCCAGGCGGCCGGGCGCAGGCCCCCGGTGGTGACGTCGATGATCGCCCGCCGGTTCGCCGGCTGCTCCGCCGCGTCCGTGAACAGCGCGGCCTGCTCACCGGCCAGCGGCAGCCCCGAGGCGGGCACCGGGGAGACACCGACGATCCGGCGCAGCCGGTCCGGAGCGAGGGCCGCCAGCCGCTGTGCCACCGCGCCGCCCATGGAGTGCCCGAGCACCGAGAACCGCTCCCAGCCCAGCCGTTCGGCCAGTGCCAGCAGATCCGAGGCCGCCTCGGCCGTCGTGTACGGGCTGGCCGCGTCCCGGGCCTCGCCGTAGCCGCGCAGGTCCACCAGCGCGTAGGTGAAGGCGGACCGGTCGAGGTCCGGCAGGACGGCGGCGTAGGCGGACCGGTCGGCGAACCAGCCGTGCACGGCGAACACCTGGTGGGCGCCGTCGCCGTGCACCTCATGGGGCAGCACGAAGGAGGTCATGCGCCTACCGTCTCCCGCGCGCGAGGGCACGGCAAGGGTGCGCACGCGGGCATACGGGTGGGCGCGCCGCTGTTGCCGTACGACAGTGACGGTTCCGGACCCGAGGAGAGGCGACCGCGTGCGCATCGGAGTGGCACCCCACCGGCTGTGGCCCGGCTCGGCGGACGAGACCGACGACGCCGTCGAGACCGCCCGCACGGCCGAGGACCTGGGTTTCGACCATGTCATCGCGAGCGGCCACCTGCTGGCCGGGGACGTCGGGGTGACCCCGGATCCGCTGGTCCTGCTGTCCGCCGTGGCCGGCGCGACCCGGCGCATCCGGCTGGTCACCAGCGTCCTGGTGCTGCCCCTGTACGACCCGGTCGTCCTCGCCCACCAGACCGCGACCCTCGACCGGCTCTCGCGCGGCCGCTTCGTCCTCGGCGTCGGCACCGGCTGGGACACCGCGGAGTTCGCGGCCGTCGGCGCCTCCTTCGCCGGGCGGGGCCGCCGCAGCGACCAACAGCTCGCTGTCGTACGGCGGTTGTGGCGCGGTGAGGCCGACGCACCCCGGCTCGGTGTGCCGCCGCGCACCGCGGGCGGCCCACCCGTCTGGATCGGCGGTCACAGCGACGCGGCCCTGCGCCGCACCCTGCGGCACGGGGACGCGTGGCACGGCGCGGGCGTCGACGCCGCACAACTGGCGTCGGTGCGGGCACGGTTGACGGAGCTGGCCGAAACGACGGAGCGGGCGGAGACGACGGAGCGGGATCCGGCCGCCGTCCCGCTGACCGCCGGCGCGTACCTGCTGCCCCCGGGCTTCGCCGCCGCCGCCGACCTCCCGGCCCGGCCCCTGGGCGGCACGCGCGCGAGTGCCGAGAGCGTGCGGGAGGAGCTGGGACGTCTGGCGGAGGCGGGGTTGTCGGCCGTGTCGCTGTGGCTGCCGGTCGACGCACGCGCGCTGCCGGACGCGCTGGCCTGGACCGCCGAGGAGGTGCTGCGGCACCAGCCCTGAACCCGCCCACACCGAGCGCCCCGAAGTCAGGGTTTCGGAGGCGGTTCACGCGATGGTGTGATCATGTGCTGTGCGGTGGATGGGTGCCAGGGGCCACGGGTAGAGCCCCGGCCATGACGCAGCCGTTCGAACTCCCGCACTTCTACATGCCGTATCCCGCGCGGCTCAATCCGCACCTCGACGAGGCGCGCGCCCACTCGACCGAGTGGGCCCGCGAGATGGGCATGCTGGAAGGTTCCGGCATCTGGGAACAGGCCGATCTGGAGGCGCACGACTACGGACTCCTGTGCGCCTACACCCACCCCGACTGCGACGGCCCGGCTCTCTCCCTGATCACCGACTGGTACGTGTGGGTCTTCTTCTTCGACGACCACTTCCTGGACATGTACAAGCGCACCCCGGACCGCGCCGCGGGCAAGGCCCACCTGGACCGCCTGCCGCTGTTCATGCCGCTCGACCTGTCGACTCCCGTGCCCGAGCCGGAGAATCCCGTCGAGGCGGGCCTGAAGGATCTCTGGGCGCGCACGGTGCCGGCGATGTCCGTGGACTGGCGCCGCCGTTTCGCCCTCGCCACCGAGCATCTGCTCAACGAGTCGATGTGGGAGCTGTCGAACATCAACGAGGGCCGGATCGCCAACCCCGTCGAGTACATCGAGATGCGCCGCAAGGTGGGCGGCGCGCCCTGGTCGGCGGGGCTCGTGGAGTACGCGACCGCCGAGGTGCCCGCCGCCGTCGCCGGAACACGTCCCCTGCGTGTGCTGATGGAGACGTTCTCGGACGCCGTGCACCTGCGCAACGACCTGTTCTCCTACCAGCGCGAGGTCGAGGACGAGGGCGAGAACAGCAACGGCGTACTGGTCCTGGAGAAGTTCTTCGACTGCACCACCCAGGAGGCCGCCGACACCGTCAACGACATCCTCACCTCACGCCTGCACCAGTTCGAGCACACCGCGCTCACCGAGGTCCCCGCCGTGGCCCTGGAGAAGGGACTGAACCCGGCCGAGGTGGCCGCGATCGCCGCCTACACCAAGGGACTTCAGGACTGGCAGTCCGGCGGCCACGAATGGCACCTGCGCTCCAGCCGCTACATGAACAAGGGTGCGGTGTCGCATTCGCCCTGGCAGCTCCCGAGCGGCCCCGGCATGGCCGCCGCCGACGTCGGCGCCCTGCTGGCCTCGGCCGCCCAGCAGCGCCTGCGCCGCCACACCCATGTGCCGTACCAGAAGGTCGGCCCGTCCCTGCTGCCCGACTTCCACATGCCGTACGAGCTGAGCCTGAGCCCCCATCTCGACAGCGCCCGAGGCAACCTCGTCACCTGGGC
The DNA here is from genome assembly GCF_027625935.1 of Streptomyces camelliae. Lineage (NCBI taxonomy): Bacteria > Bacillati > Actinomycetota > Actinomycetes > Kitasatosporales > Streptomycetaceae > Streptomyces > Streptomyces camelliae. The sequence continues at coordinate 2,188,236 of NZ_CP115300.1, read as the reverse complement.
GCACCGCATGGGCATCCTGGAGGAGGGCGTCTGGGACGAGGACAAGCTCGCCGCCTACGACCTCGCGCTCTGCTCGGCGGGCCTGGACCCCGATGCCACCCCCGAGGCCCTCGACCTCAGCGCCCAGTGGCTCGCCTGGGGGACGTACGGCGACGACTACTACCCGCTGGTCCACGGCCACCGCCGGGACCTCGCCGCCGCCCGGCTGGCCACGGCCCGGCTGTCGCGGTGCATGCCCGTCGACGGGGAGCCGGCCCTCGTCCCCGCCGACGCCATGGAGCGGGGCCTGACCGACCTGTGGGCGCGGACGACGGCCCGGATGACCGCCGACCAGAAGCGCACCCTGAAGGACTCCGTGGACTCCATGACCGAGAGCTGGGTGTGGGAGCTGTCCAACCAGCTCCAGAACCGCGTCCCCGATCCGGTCGACTACCTGGAGATGCGGCGCGCCACGTTCGGCTCCGACCTCACCCTGAGCCTGTGCCGCATGGGACAGGGCCCCGCGATCCCGCCGGAGGTCTACCGCAGCGGCCCGGTCCGGGCCCTGGAGAACGCGGCGATCGACTACGCCTGCCTCCTCAACGACATCTTCTCGTACCAGAAGGAGATCGAGTACGACGGCGAGATCCACAACGCCGTCCTGGTCGTGCAGAACTTCTTCGGCGTGGACTACCCGACCGCGCTCCGCGTCGTACATGACCTGACGACCCAGCGGATGGAGCAGTTCCAGCACGTCGTCGCGCAGGAACTGCCCGTTCTCTACGACGACTTGGAGCTGTCCGCCGAGGCCCGCGCCGCCATGGGCGCCTACGTCCTCGATCTGCAGAACTGGATGTCCGGGATCCTGAACTGGCACCGCGAGGTCGACCGGTACAAGGCCGAGTGGCTGGGCCGCCGTGCGCACCGCTTCCTGCCCGACCGCGCGCCCGCCGCACCGTCACTGCCGTCCATGGCGCCGGCCCTGGCGTTCGGCTGACCGGGCATTGCGGGAACTTCGGTGCGCCTTCGGGGAGATCGGGCGCGGCCGGCGGACGGTGCGCGTCAGACCGGCCGGCTGCGTTCGGCCGCCGCGTGCTCGACCGCGGCCCGGGCCAGCGCGCGGATCATCGGGTGCGGGCGCGAGCCGTCGCCGGCCAGCTCCGGCTGGAACAGGGACGCCAGGAAGAAGGGGTGGCCGGGCAGTTCGGCGACCCGTACGTGACCGTCCTCGTCGTACCCGGAGAACCTCAGGCCGTGGGCGGTCAGCGTGTCGAGGTGGCGGGTGGGGCCGTAGCCGCAGAAATACCGCTCGACCGTGTGCCCGGCGCCGATCACCGACTCCGCCAGTGTGCCCGGCTCGATCGTCACCGCCGCCTCGTGCCCCACCAGCGAGCAGGCCAGCGGCTCGATGAGCGGATCCACGGCGTCCGGGTCGTTCTCGGCGTGCGCCACGCCGGTCAGCCCGCACACGTTCCGCGCGTACTCCAGCAGCGCGTGCTGGAAGCCGCCGCACGTGCCCAGGAACGGGATGCCCTCCTCACGTGCGGTGCACACGGCGGCGAGCACGCCCGCCTCGCTGCGGTACGGGCTGCCCGGCAGCACCCACACGGCGTCGAACCCCCGGACCGCCCCCTCGGCCTCCGCGTCCTGGGAGGGGATCCAGTACGCGTCCAGCACCAGCCGGTCGCGCTCGGCGAGCGCCTCCAGCAGGAGGGGGACGCGGGTGTGCGAGACGACGTTGGGGGAGCGGTCGCCGACGAGGGCGATGGTGGCTGTGTTGTCCATGAACGTCATTTTTCGCGCGCACGGTCGTTCACGTCCAACGATGATTCCTGGTCGCTCGATAAGCGATGCTGATGGAGTGGGATGCTGGGCCCATGGACCCGCATCTGCTGCGCACGTTCGTCACCGTGGCGCGCCTCGCCTCCTTCTCGGAGGCCGCCCGCGAGCTGGGCTACACCCAGTCCGCCGTCTCCCAGCACATCGCCGCGCTCGAACAGGACCTGGGCGCGCCCCTGTTGACCCGACGGCCCGTCACGCCCACCACGGCCGGCGAACGGCTCCTGGAACACGCGGGCCCGCTGCTGCTGCGGCTGGACGCGGCCCGGGCCGACGTCGCCCGGATGGCCGCCGCACCGCAGCACGGCCTGACCCTCGCCACCACCCCGACCGGGCTCGGTCCGGCCGTCCTCGCCGCGCTTCCGCCGGCCGGGGTCACGGTGCGTGTCCTCGCCCGCGCGGAGATCCCGGCCGCCGTCGCCACGGGCACCGCCGACCTCGGCCTCGTCGACGGGCCGGCCGCGCCGAGCGATCCGCTGCGGCTGCCCGACGTGGCCCCGCTGACCACGCACGGCGTCGCCGAGGAACCCGTCAGCGTCCTGCTGCCCACCGGGCACCCCCTCGCCGGCCGGGCCGGCCTGCGCCTCGGCGACCTCGCCGACGCCCGCTGGCTCGACGCGCCCGACGCGGCGCTCCCGCTCGCCGCCCTGCGCGCCGCGAACGGCGGCGGCGCCCTCCGCTCCGCGCTGCGCTACGAGGGCACCGACCTGCACACCGTGACCGCCCTCGCGGCCGCCGGCCACGGCCTCGTCCTGCTGCCCCGCTCGGCCGCCATCGCCGTCCCCGGCACGACCGCCGTCCCCCTCACCGCACCCCGCCTCGTACACCGCACGGAACTCCTCCACGGCGGTGCCCCGGGGCCGGCGGCGGCGGAGCTCGTACGGAGGCTGGTGGGCGGGGGCGAGGGGGTTTCGAGCGGGCCTCCGGGGGAGCGGTGAGCCTCTCGGCAGTGCGGTGGGGTGCCGCCTCGGAGGGGGAGTGGCGGCGGAGGTATAGGGGGCTGGTGGGCGGGCGGTCAGCGGGCCTCCGGGGGAGCGGTGAGCCTCTCGGCAGTGCGGTGGGGCGCCGCCTCGGAGGGGGAGTGGCGGCGGGTGTGGGGGAGCCTCGACGGGAGCGGGGGAGCCTCGACGGGGTCACGGGGTGAGCCTGGGGCGATGGCGGGGCGGGGGTGCGCCGGGCCGCGGTGGCCGGGGCGCAATGGCTACCCCGCGATGCCCCCTGCGCAGTCTCACTCGTTCGTGTCTCGTCGCCGCCCGGCGCCCCGGGTAGAGCACCAGCCGGAGGCGAGCGAATCATGGAACAGACTGCGTTGCGGCCCAAGCCGATGCCGGGCCAGGACCCTCGGGACGGCACCGGCACCGGCACCGGCACTGCTCACCGCCCGCACGCCGCGCGCCGGCGCGGGCGGCGGCTGCGGACCCTGCTGTTCGGCCTGTGCGCCGGCACCCTGCTGGTGCTGTCCGGCGTCGGCATCGGGACGGTCGGTGCCACGGTGATCGGCATGAGCAAGCTCGCCGAACTGCGGCACCTGACCACGCCGTCCGCCCCCTCGGCGACGCCCGCCCCGGCCGCCACTCCGAGCTCCGCCGCGGGCCCGGCCGGTGCCACTCTGGGCGTGGAGGCCGTGGACGCCGAGAAGGCGGGCGCGCTGGTCGTGGGCGTGCACGTGCCCGGACCCGGCTACGCGGCCGGCCTGGTCCGCGGCGACGTCCTGCTCCAGTTCGGCCCCGTGCGCGTGGACAGTGCCGCCGACCTCGCCCGAGCCGTCGCCCACGCCCGCCCCGGCGAGGAGGTGCTCCTCACCGTCCGTCACCGCGGCGGGGGCTACCAGCAGTTGACGGCCGTACCGGGCGTGGTGACCTGAACGCGGTCCGCGGTCGGCCCGTACGCGTCGGCCGCCACGGCATCCCACAACGGGCACCCCGGGAAGCTCACATCGGTCACGCAGGGAAGCCCGCACCGGTCACCCCGTGACACCCCCTTGTGCCGCCCCGGGACGCCTCCCTCGGTCACCCCGGGCACCCACCGCGGCCCACCCCGCCGGTCACCCCGGGAACCTCACGTCGGTCACGCAGGGAAGCCCGCACCGGTCACCCCGTGACACCCCCTAGTGCCGCCCCGGGACGCCTCCCTCAGTCGCCCCGGGCACTTCCTCGGTCACCCCGGCCCCCCTCCGGTCGCCCCGGGAAACCCACTGGTCGCTGTCCGTCCCGCGCGCCATGATGGCCCCATGCCGAGCCCTTTCTCCCGCGACCGCGCCCCGCGGGGCGCACGGGCGATCGTGTCGGCGAGCGCACCGGCGACCGGCTCGCGTGACCCCGGTCGGCCGGGCAGGATGCTGCACGAGACGCCATCGCCCCGTACCCTCACCCGCGCCCGGAGGACCGGATGACCGGTAGCACGACCCCGCCCTTCACCGCCGACGACTACCGGGCCCGGATGGAGCGCGCCGCGCGCTCCGCCGCCGACGCCGGTCTCGCGGGGCTGCTCGTGGCGCCGGGACCCGACATGGTCTGGCTCACCGGCTACACGCCCACCGCCGTCACCGAACGGCTCACCGTGCTGGTCCTCACCCCCGGCCAGGACCCCGTGCTCGTCGTACCCACCCTGGAGGCGCCGGACGCCGAGCACGCGGCCGGGGCGACCGCGCTCACCCTGCGCGACTGGACCGACGGCAAGGATCCTTACGCCGTCACCGCCGCCCTCCTCGACGGCCACGGCCGGTTCGGCATCAGCGACAACACCTGGGCGATGCATCTGCTCGGTCTCCAGCGGACCCTGCCCGACACCTCGTACGCCTCGCTCACCGACGCCCTCCCCATGCTGCGCGCCGTCAAGGACGCGGCCGAACTCGAACTCCTCGCGGCGGCCGGAGCCGCTGCCGACGCAACGTTCGAGGAGATCCGGAAGGTTCCCTTCGCCGGCCGCCGCGAGTCCGACGTCGGCCACGACCTCGCGGACCTGCTGCGCCGCTTCGGCCACTCGCAGGTCGACTTCACCATCGTCGGCTCCGGACCCAACGGCGCCAACCCGCACCACGAGGTCGGCGACCGCGTCATCCAGGACGGCGACATGGTCGTCCTGGACTTCGGCGGCCTGAAGGACGGCTACGGCTCCGACACCACCCGCACGGTCCACGTGGGCGAGCCGAGCAAGGAGGAACGCCGGGTGCACGACATCGTGCGCGAGGCCCAGGAGGCGGGCTACCGGGCCGTGCGGCCGGGCGTGGCCTGCCAGGAGGTCGACCGGGCCGCCCGCGCGGTGATCAGCGACGCCGGGTACGGCGAGTACTTCATCCACCGCACCGGGCACGGCATCGGCGTCACCACGCACGAGCCGCCGTACATGATCGAGGGCGAGGAACAGCCCCTGGTGCCCGGCATGTGCTTCTCCGTCGAGCCAGGCATCTACCTGCCCGGCCGTTTCGGTGTGCGCATCGAGGACATCGTCACGGTGACCGAGGAGGGCGGCCGTCGTTTCAACAACACCACCCGCGAGCTGGTCGTCGTGGGCTGACCGGCCCAGGGAGATCCCTCGCGACCCCATCCCCGAACGGCAACGGCGCGATCCATGACCCAGGCACCGACACCCACCGCGGACACCGTCCGCCGACTGGTCCGCTCGCTCCTCAAGGAGAGCGCGGCCGGTACCGCAGGCGGCGCGGGACCGGACGTCCGGCCCGTCACGGAGGGCGGCGAGCACTCCACGTGGTGGGTCGGCACCCGCCATGTGCTGCGGCTCGCCCCCGACCGCGAGGCCGCCGTGCGCCAGCGCCGTGAGCTGCGCCTGCGCGACCTGGTGCGGCCCCATCTCCCCGTCGCCGTCCCGGCCGGCGTGGCGCACGGCGAGTGGGCGCCGGGCCTCACCTACACGCTGGACACCCTGATTCCCGGCGGCACCGCGGAGGAGCACGACGTCTCGGCCGTCGGCGAGGCCGACCTGGCCGGGCTGCTCACCGGGCTGCGCACGGTGCCCGTACGGCAGGCCGAGACGCTCGGGGTGCCGCGGCTCGCCCCGCGTTCCCTGGAGGCGCTGCGCCGCATGGCCGTGCACGCGGCCGAACGCCTCGCCGCCGCCGACGAGTTCGACCCCACGCGCCTGCACCAGCTCACCCCGCCCGGCGCGGCCCAGCTCGCGGCCCAGCCCGGCAGCGCCGTGCTCGTCCACCACGACCTCAAGGGCGAGCATCTGGTGGTCAGCGCCGACGGCAGGGTGCGCGGCGTCCTCGACTGGACCGACGCGGCCGTCGCCGACCCCGCCGAGGACATCGCCGGGCTCGTCCTCGCCGTCGGCTCCGGCGCGGCGGTCCGCGCGGCCACCCTCGCCGGCTACGGCGCCCGCCCTTGCCTGCGCGGCCTGTGGCTGGCCCGCTGCGACACGGTCATCCGCCTCACCGACCGCCTCGATGGCCGCGACGACAGCCCCCTGCCCCTCCTGCGCACCCAACTGCGCCGCGCCTGGGAACCCATCCTCCTGGAACGGGTGACGGACCTGAAAGAAGGCGATCCGGACGCCTAGACCGCCGTACGGCGGGGCGGGACCCCCTGGGCTCAGGGCTGGGACAGCACCACGCAGGACTCGCCCGGCAGCTCCAGCAGGCCGTTCGGGTCCGGGGCGTCGACCGGGTCCCAGGCGGCGAGGAGCAGGGCGGGCCGGGTGCCCAGGGGGATGAACGCCGGTTCCTTGCCCAGGTTCACCACCACCCGTACGTCGCCGCGTCGGAAGGCGAGCCAGCGGGACCCCTCGTCGTACGCCACCTTCGTGTCGGCCAGGTCGGGGTCGGTGAGGTCCGGCTGCTCGTGCCGGAGCGCGATCAGGCGGCGGTACCAGGCCAGCACGCGCGCGTGCGGCTCGCGCTGCGGTTCCGACCAGTCCAGGACGGAGCGGTCCCGCGTCGCCGGGTCCTGCGGGTCCGGTACGTCCTCCTCGGCCCAGCCGTGCGCCGCGAACTCCCGTCGCCTGCCCCGCCGTACCGCCTCGGCCAGCTCCGGATCGGTGTGGTCGGTGAAGAACTGCCAGGGCGTGCCCGCCGCCCACTCCTCGCCCATGAACAGCATCGGCGTGAACGGCGAGGTCAGCGTGAGCGCCGCCGCGCAGGCCAGCAGGCCGGGGGGAAGCTGGGCGGAGAGCCGGTCGCCCTGGGCGCGGTTGCCGACCTGGTCGTGGGTCTGGCCGTAGCCGAGCAGGCGGTGCGCGGCCACACGCGAGCGGTCCAGCGGGCGGCCGTGGTGCCGGCCCCGGAAGCTGGAGTACGTGCCGTCGTGGAAGAAGCCGCCGGTCAGCGTCTTGGCGAGCGCGGCGAACGGGTCGCGCGCGAAGTCCGCGTAGTAGCCCTGCGCCTCGCCGGTCAGCGCGGTGTGCAGGGCGTGGTGGAAGTCGTCGTTCCACTGCGCGTGCAGTCCGAGCCCGTGCTCCGCGCGCGGGGTGATGTACCGCGGGTCGTTCAGGTCGGACTCGGCGATCAGCGTGAGCGGCCGGTCCAGCTCCGCGGCGAGCGCGTCCACGGCCGCCGACAGCTCCTCCAGGAACGGGTACGCGCGCGTGTCGCGCAGCGCGTGCACCGCGTCCAGGCGCAGCCCGTCGATCCGGTAGTCCCGCAGCCACGCCAGCGCGCTGCCGATCAGGAACGCGCGCACCTCGTCCGAGCCGGGCGCGTCCAGGTTCACCGCCGAGCCCCACGGCGTGTGGTGCGCGTCGGTGAAGTACGGCCCGAACCGAGGGAGATAGTTGCCCGAGGGGCCCAAGTGGTTGTGCACGACGTCCAGTACCACCCCGAGACCGAGTTCGTGCGCCCGGTCCACGAACCGCTTCAGCGCCTCGGGGCCGCCGTACGGCTCGTGCACCGCCCAGAGCGACACGCCCTCGTACCCCCACCCGTGCCGCCCCGGGAACGGGCACAGCGGCATCAACTCGACATGGGTGACGCCCAGTTCGGCCAGGTGCTCCAGCCGTCCGGCGGCCGCGTCCAGGGTGCCCTCCGGGGTGTACGTGCCCACGTGCAGCTCGTAGAGCACCGCCCCCGGCAGCCCGCGCCCCCGCCAGCGTGCCTGCCACGCGTACCGCCCGTGGTCCACGACCGCGCTCAGCCCGTCCGGGCCGTCCGGCTGGCGGCGCGAGCGCGGGTCGGGCAGGACGGGACCGTCGTCCAGCGCGAACCCGTACCGGGCGCCGTCGCCCGCCTCCGCCTCCCCGGTCCACCAGCCCGCGCGGTCGGGATCGCGCGCCAACGCGCGCGTGGCGCCCTCGCACTGGAGCGTCACTCGGTCTGCCTGCGGTGCCCACACCTCGAACTGCACGGACGGTTCCCCTTCGTCTGCTCACCGTGATGACGTCCCGCGGCCCCCCATCGTGCCGTCCGGACGCCCCATACGCGCTCGAATGCGGCCTTCCCCCGCCGGTGTCGCGGAATCCACACGCGCGTGACCGGCGATTCCCGGTTTTCTGGACACCCGGGGTTCGCTGACCGACAATCACCTCCGTGACGTCGTCTTTCGAGTTCTCCACGTACCCCGCGCGGCTGTCCGACGCGGAGCGCGACAAGGCGCTTCAGGTGCTGCGCGACGGCGTCGCCAAGGGCCGGCTGTCGCACGACACGTTCGTACGCCGCATGGAGCTGGCGCTCTCCGCCCGCCACGCCGACGAGCTGGCCGCCCTCGTCGCCGACCTGCCCCGTGAGAACCGTCTCTCCCGCGCGGTGTTCGGCACCGTCGAGGCCGTCTCCGGGTTCACCGTACGGCTGCGCCGCGCCTGGCAGGCCGAGCGGCTGCCCAAGCTGCTGCTGCCGCACCCCGGGCAGACCCACCCGCTGCGCATAGGCCGCGACCCCGCCAACGGGCTGCGCCTGAACCACGAGACCGTCTCGCGCGTGCACGCCGAGCTGCACCGCCAGGGGGACATGTGGGTCCTGAGGGACCTCGGCTCCACCAACGGCACCACCGTCAACGGCCGCCGGGTGACCGGTGCGGTCGTGGTCCGTGAGGGTGATCTGGTCGCCTTCGGCAGGATGGGGTTCCGGCTCTCGGTGAGCTGAGACCGTACGGCTGTGGCGGTCGGCCGGGTTCGAACTGGTGCTCTTTCCCGCGCGTGTGCCCTCCCGTTCGGGTGAGCCGGGCCGAGCCGGCCGGGGAACCCGGGCCGGCGTGCCGATGCTGGGGGCATGACGTACCTCACCAGAGTGACAGCGGCGGCCGGCGCCCTGCTGTCGGCCGCCGGGCTCCTCGCCGCGAGCCCGGCCCACGCGGCGCCCCGCGACGACCTCCCCCGCAACTGGCTCTCCCTGATCGTCACCCGGGGCGACGCTCCGACGGGCACCACGCGCGGCGCGCTGCTGCTGTGCGACCCGCCGCAGGCCCACCCGCGGGCCGCCGAGGCCTGCGCGGAACTCGCCGCCGCCGACGGTGACATCGCCCGCATGCCGGCCGACAACGTCTTCTGTCCGATGATCTACGCCCCGGTGACGGCCTACGCGCGCGGGCAGTGGAACGGCCGGCCGGTCGACTTCCGGCAGACCTACCCCAACGCCTGCGTCATGAACGCGCGCACCGGAGCGGTGTTCGCGCTCGACGGGTGAGATCTGCTCCCGGCGACCGCCTGAGCTCTGCTCACAGCGCCCGCTCCCGGGCCTGCTGCGCCGCCACCAGCACCGTCCTGGACTGATGCTCCACCTGGTGCTCCAACGGCACCCAGCGGGCCCGGAAACGCACCGCGAACGCGTCGCACCAGTCGGCGACGAGCCGCTCCAGCCGCGGCGCCGCCCGGTCGTCCGTCTCCCGCAGCACGCGCAGCAGCATCGCCGCCGCGCGCAGCGGCAGCCGCCGCCCGAAGGCGTCCACACTGCCGACGTACGCCATCGTGGTGCCTGCCGGCGGGGTGTGGATCCAGTCCTCGGCCAGGCCCGGGATCAGCCCCAGCACCCAGCGCGCGGCCCGCAGCAGCGGACCGTCCATGCCGTCGAGGCGGGGCAGGGCCTCGGCGAGTATCCGCTCCACCTCGCCCGCGTCCCCCGTCAGCCGCCGCGCCAGCCTCCGCATCGCCGCCGCCGGTGCCGGGTGCGGCGCCCGGTCGTCCACCAGGTCGCTGGCCCACATCGGCACCTCCACGACGGCCGTCAGGCCGCCGTACCGGTGCGCGTGGTACCACGTGCTGTGCCGCGCGTCGTCCGGCATGCTCGGGTAGGCGACGCCCGTCTCCGGGCCGGGCATGACATGCACCCCCGGGCCGGCGGCCGGCCAGCCGGCGGCGTCCGAGGCACCCGTCTCCACCGGGATGTGCAGCTGCGCCGCGGACTTGGCGAACGGCTCCGCGAGCCCCGGCACGTCCCTGGTCAGCTGCACCCAGCTGCCGCCCAGATCGGTGCCGTGCAGCGTCACCTGGAGGTACGGGCGCAGCTCGTCGATCAGCCCGGTCAGCGTGCGGGTCTCGGGCGGCAGCCGGTCCGGCGGCAGCACCGACGGCGACCACTCCGGCTGCTCCGCGCCCGTCGGCCGGTAGAAGCCGAGGTGGTAGTCGAGCAGGCTGCGCGGCGCCGGGGTCACATGCAGACTCGCGCCGTCCGGATCGGCGCAGAGCAGGAAGTGCCAGGACGTATCCGCCCGCAACTCCCGCTCGGCCAGAACGCGTTCGGCCAGCACCCGCAGGGTGGAGCCCCCCGTCGGCTCGTTGGCGTGCGCGCCGGCCACCACCAGCACCGCCCGCCGGGCATGCCCCACCGACAGCAGGTGCAGGGGTCTTCCCGCGCGCGAGACGCCCACCTGTCTGAGCGCGCACAGCCCGGGCTCCTGAGCGGCCAACGCCTGTGCGGAGGCGATCAGTTCGGGAACGCTGGGATAGCGCAGCTCCGGCAGGAAACTCACCCCCGACTCGTCCGCCCGGCTTCGCCCTCCCAGTCCCGCACGGGATGGGTGAACTGTCAAGTACCCGACGGGGGAGGCTCCAGGGGCGCCCGGGCGCAGTTCCCGGGACGCGGTCCGGGCACTGTGGGGCGTGGGCTCACTGCTGGTGAAGGCCGCGTCCCGCGAGCGTCCGAAACACCTCGCACGCCGCCTCCGACAGCGTCGGATGCCCGTGTACATGGCGGGCCACGTCCGCCGGCTCGGCGTCCCGGCCGACGATCAGCCGGCCCTCGGCGATCATCTTCGACACGTGCGGCCCGACCAGATGCACGCCCCAGCACCTGTCCACCGGCCCGCCCGGCACCGTCGTACCGGTCGGCGAGGAGGAACTCGTCCTGGTGACACCGCTCGACGACCGGCTCGCGGGCCGTACGACGGTGCGGCTGCCGGAACTCGCCGACCGCGCCCGGGTCCGCTGCGCCCTGGAACCCGTGGTGCACGGCGAGCGCTTCCTCGACCGGGCGTGCGCGCAGGCCGGGTTCCGTGCGCAGAGCGCCGCACGGACGGAGCACACCTCGACAGCCGTGCGCAGGGCCGCCACCGGCGTCGGTGTGTGCGTGGCCTCGGCCGACATTGTGCGTGGCGTCGGCGGTGAGGACTGCGCGATCCTCACCCCGACCCGCCCTGGAAGCGCCCCCTGGTCGTCTCGCGCGCGTGCCTCCCGCCGGCGCCGTCGGTGTGTGCGTGGCTTCGGCCGACGTCGTGGGTGGCGTCGGCGGTGAGGACTGCGCGATCCTCACCCCGACCCGCCCTGGAAGCGCCCCCTGGTCGTCTCGCGCGCGTGCCTCTCACCGGAGCCGCCGAGGCCTTCACCGGCCTCCTGCGCACCACCTGGCCGGCCACGGGCCCCGGCCGGCCGACCCGCAGCCTGCCGCGACGCCCCTCACCCCTCGTCCGTCCGCTCCAGCAGCACCACCGGCAGCCGCTCGAAAAGATCCGCCACACGCGCGTGCCCCGCGAACTCCCGCCCCGGGGTGAGCACATCCGCCCACCGGCCGGGCGGCAGCGCCAGCCGGGTCCCGCGCCAGCCGCCCGCCTCCGCGAGCCGCAGGGACAGCCGGGTCACCGCCGTGACCACCGCTGCGGAGCGGACGAAGGCCACGCAGTGCGGGGCCGCCGGTCCCTCGGCGGCCAGCGGGGTGTACGTCGCGGTGGTACCGAAGGCGCCGGGGCGCCGGGCGCGCAGCCGGAGCGCCGCCGCCGTCACCGCGTCCTTCTCGCCGGGCGCCCCGGGCGGGAACGGCACCGGCCTCCGGTTGTCCGGGTCGACCAGCGCCCGGTACTCGCCCTCCGTGCCCTGGTACACGTCCGGCACCCCGGGCATCGTCAGATGGACCAGCGCGGTGCCGAGGACGTTGGCCCGCACATGCGGCTCCAGCGCCTTGCGGAACGCGGCCACGCGCTCGCCGGGCGGCCCGCACGGCCCGGCCGCGACGAACGCGGCCACCGCCTCCTCGTACGGCGGCTCCTGCTCCGTCCAGCTGGTGTACAGGCCCGCCTCGCGCACATGCTTCAACAGCGCCCCCTGGACCCGCTCCTCGGCACGCTCCTCGTCCGCGGGACCCAGCCCGAACACCGTCTGCCAGGCCGCCCAGGCCAGCTGCCCGTCCGGCACGCCCTCCTCCGGCAGCGTCACCTCGGCCAGCAACTGTGCCCACCGCGCGGGACACTCGGTGAGCACGGCCAGCGCCGCGCGGACGTCGGCACTGCGCTTGGTGTCGTGCGTGGAGACAACCGTGCCGGTGGCCGGCCAGTCCCGCTGCACGCGCGCGCAGTACGCGTGGAAGTCCTCCGGAGACACCCCGGGCCGGCCCGGATCGCCGCCCACCTCGGTCGCCGACAGCAGCGGGACGTAGCGGTAGAACGCCGTGTCCTCCACCGACTTGGCGCGCAGCGCCGACGCGGTCTGCGCGAACCGCGCGCGCAGTTCCCCGGCCGCCGCCCCGGCCACCTCCCCGTCCGCGTCCACCAGCAGCCGCCGTACGACGTCCACCGCGCCGGCCTCCTCGGGCACGACGAAGGCGTGCCGGGCCTCGGCGGCGGCCTCCTCGGTGACGACGGCGGCCGCGTCACCCGAGGCGTACGGCCGGTACACCCGCATCCGGACCAGCAGCTCCACCAGGGCCGTGCGCAGCGCCCAGGGCGCCCGGTCGCGCAGTGCGAGATCCGGCGACGACGCGCACAGCCGGGCGGCCGTCCGGGTGAGCCGGTCCGTCTCGGCGGCCAGCTCGTGCGTGAGCACGTTGTAGGCGGCCCGGCGCACCGTGGCCTCCCAGTCGCCGCCCCGGTCGGTCTGCGGGGCCGCGAACCGGCGGTACCCGGCGAGGAGTTCACCGGCCCCGGCGCGGTCCGTGAACAGACCGTCGACCTGGCGCAGGGCGTCGTACCCCGTGGTGCCCGCGACGGGCCAGGACGGCGGCAGGCGCTCGCCGTCGGCGAGAATCTTCTCCACCACCGTCCAGCGTCCGCCACTCGCCTCGTGCAGCCGCGCGAGATAGCCGTCGGGGTCGGCCAGCCCGTCGGGATGGTCGACGCGCAGCCCGTCGACCACGCCCTCCGCCAGCAGCTGGAGGATCTTGGCGTGGGTGGCGTCGAACACCTCCGGGTCCTCCACGCGCACCCCGATCAGCTCCGAGATGCTGAAGAAACGGCGGTAGTTGACCTCGGTGCGGGCGAGCCGCCACCACACCGGGCGGTACCACTGGGCGTCCAGCAGCTCGGGCAGCGGCAGGTGCCCGGTGCCCGAGCGGAGCGGAAAGGCGTGCTCGTGGTAGCGCAGCACGTCGCCGTCGACCACGAGGTGCTCGCGTTCCGCGCCGACCGGGCCGCCGAGCACCGGCAGCAGCACCCGCCCGCCCTGCGCCTCCCAGTCGATGTCGAACCAGCGCGCGTACGGCGAGGCGGGCCCCTCGCGCAGCACCTCCCACAGAGCGTGGTTGTGCCGGGGCGCCATCGCCATGTGGTTGGGCACGATGTCCACCACCAGGCCCAGACCGTGCTCCCGCGCGGTTTCCGCCAGCGCGCGCAGGCCCCCCTCGCCGCCCAGCTCCTCGCGCACGCGCGCGTGGTCCACCACGTCGTAGCCGTGCGTGGAGCCGGGCACGGCCTCCAGGACGGGGGACAGGTGCAGATGCGAGACGCCGAGCGACGCCAGGTACGGCACGGCCGCCGCGGCGGCGGCGAACGGGAAGGCGGGCTGGAGCTGGAGGCGGTAGGTGGCCGTGGGCACCCGTGGCCCGGGTCGCACAGGAGTCATGGAAACCTACGTACCCAGACCGCCCGGTTTCGTGTCATCGGTCCCTGCACGCGCTCACGCGCGCGTGCCTAGCTTCGAGCGATGGGGACAACGGGGAGACCGGACCGGCGCCGTACTCGGGACACCTACCGTCAGGTGATCGCCCTGACCGGGCCGCTGCTGCCGTGCGTGTCCTTCCTGGGACGGCTGCCGACGGCGACCGTCCAGTTCGGCAGCGTCCTGCTCGTCGCCCGGACGAGCGGCTCCCTGTCCGCGGCCGGGCTGACCGGCGGGGCGCTCGCGCTCGGCCAGGTGGTCTGCGGACCGGTGGTGGGGCGGCTCGCGGACCGGCACGGTCAGCGCAGGGTCGTCCTCGCCTTCTCGCTCGCCAACGCGCTCGCGGTGGCCTCCCTGGTCGCCGGCGCCCTGGCGGCCCTGCCCACGGCCGTCCTGACCCTCCTGGGCGCCGCAGCGGGCGGCACCATGCCGCTCGTGGGCCCGCTGGCCCGCGCCCGCCTGGTCGCGCTCGCCCGCCGCTCCGGCGCTCCCGAGTCCACCGTCGGCGCCGCGCTGTCCGTCGAGAGCACCCTGGACGAGATGTCCTTCGTCCTGGGCCCGGCCCTCGTCGGGCTGGCCTCGGTCCTCGCCCACCCGGCGTACGCGATGGCCGGCGCGGCCCTGCTGGTGGCCGTCTGCGGCACCGCCTTCGCCCTCCACCCGACCGCCCTGACCATCGCCCCCGCCCCGGAGAACCAGCACCCGGCACACGCGCCGGCCGGCACCGAGCCGCCCGAGGACCGTGCCTCCGCCCGCCTGCCCGACGCCCCCGCCTCCGAGGACTCCGCCCCCACCCGCGCGCGTGCCGCTGCCGCTGCCGAGGCCGGGGCTCGGGAACGCGCACGCGTGCCTGCCGCGGCCGTGACCGCGCTCGCCCCCATGCCCCGCTGCGTCCACGCCCTGCGGGCCTCCCTCGCCCTTCAGGGCGCCATGTTCGGTGCCTGCCAGGCCGGTATCACCGCGCTCACGGCCCGGCTCGGGCAGGAGGAACAGGCGGGGCTCGTGTACGCCGCCATGGGTGTGACGAGTGCCGCGGCGGGGCTCGCCATGGCCGCCGTACCCGCCCGCTTCGGGCTGCCCGCGCGCCGGCGGCTGGCCACGGCGGCCGCGTTCGTCCTGTCGCTGCCGCTGCTGCGCACGCACGGCCTGGCCGGTCTGTACGCCGTGGTCACCGTGCTCGGGGTCGCCTACGCGCCGCATCTGATCACGGTGTTCGGGCTCACCGAGCGCGCGGTGCCGCCGGCCCGGCTCGCCGAGGCGATGGCGTTCGCGACCAGCGCCCTCGTCGGCGGCCAGGCCCTCTCGGTCGCCGTGACCGGCCGCCTCACCGACTCCTACGGCCCACGAGCGGCCTTCGCGGTCGCGAGCACGGCGGCCGCACTCACCTTCGTCATCGCCCTGACGGCCCGCCCGACGGCCCACTCCGGACGGGCCGCACCGGCTCCGCACGCGCGCGTGGACGACGATCCGACAGAGTCTTTCCGCCGTGGGTGATCGCCACCGGCTCCGCGCGCGCGTGGACGACGAACCGGCCCGCACCACCCCCTGACGTCAGGCGGGGCGCTGCAGCACCGTCAGGCTGCGGTCCGGCAGGGTGATCCGGTCGCCCGCCCCGACCTTCGCCCCGCCGCCCGGCGGCACCCCCACCGGGCGGGCCGTGTCGACCACCACCTGCCACTGCCGGCCGTGGTCGACCGGCACCAGGAACTCCAGCGGACCCGGCGAGGCGTTGAACATCAGCAGGAACGAGTCGTCGGTGACGCGCTCCCCGCGCGGGCCGGGCTCGGAGATGGCGTTGCCGTTGAGGAACACCGTCAGCGCGGACGCCCGCGCCGAGTCCCAGTCCCGCTGGGTCATCTCGCCGCCCTCCGGGGTGAACCAGGCGATGTCGGACAGCGCGTCGTGCGTGCCCTCCACCGGCCGCCCATGGAAGAAGCGCCGCCGCCGGAGGACCGGATGCTCCTTGCGCAGCCGTGCCATCGCGCGCGTGAAGGCGAGCAGCTCACCGTCGTCCTCGTCGGAGGGCCAGCGCACCCAGGCCAGCTCGTTGTCCTGGCAGTAGGCGTTGTTGTTGCCCTGCTGGGTGCGGGCGAACTCGTCGCCGTGGCTGATCATCGGCACACCCTGGGACAGCATCAGCGTGGCGACGAAGTTCCGCATCTGCCGGGCGCGCAGCCCGAGCACACCCGGGTCGTCGGTCTCGCCCTCGATCCCGCAGTTCCACGACCGGTTGTGGCTCTCGCCGTCGCGGCCGTCCTCGCCGTTGGCCTGGTTGTGCTTGTCGTTGTACGACACGAGGTCGTGCAGCGTGAAGCCGTCGTGGCAGGTGACGAAGTTGATGGAGGCGAGCGGGCGGCGGCCGTCGTCCTGGTACAGGTCGGAGGAGCCGGTCAGCCGGGAGGCGAACTCGGCCAGCGCCCGCGGCTCGCCCCGCCACAGGTCCCGTACCGTGTCGCGGTACTTGCCGTTCCACTCGGTCCACAGCGGCGGGAAGTTGCCCACCTGATAGCCGCCCTCGCCCACGTCCCACGGCTCGGCGATCAGCTTCACCTGCGAGACCACCGGATCCTGCTGCACCAGGTCGAAGAACGACGACAGCCGGTCCACCTCGTGGAACTGCCGAGCCAGCGTCGCCGCGAGGTCGAAGCGGAAGCCGTCGACGTGCATCTCGGTCACCCAGTACCGCAGCGAGTCCATGATCAGCTGAAGCACGTGCGGGGACCGCATGAGCAGCGAGTTCCCGGTGCCCGTGGTGTCCATGTAGTAGCGGCGGTCGTCCGTGAGCCGGTAGTACGACGGGTTGTCGATGCCCTTGAAGGACAGCGTCGGACCCAGATGGTTGCCCTCGGCCGTGTGGTTGTAGACGACGTCCAGGATGACCTCGATCCCGGCCTGGTGCAGCGCCCGGACCGCCGACTTGAACTCCAGGACCTGCTGGCCGCGGTCGCCCCAGGAGGCGTAGGCGTTGTGCGGGGCGAAGAAGCCGATGGTGTTGTAACCCCAGTAGTTGTTCAGGCCCAGGTCGGCCAGCCGGTGGTCGTGGACGAACTGGTGGACGGGCATCAGCTCCAGGGCGGTCACCCCGAGCGTGGTCAGGTGTTCGAGGATCGCCGGGTGGGCGAGCGCCGCGTACGTGCCGCGCAGCTCCTCCGGCAGCCCCGGGTGACGCATGGTCAGGCCCTTGACGTGGGCCTCGTAGATGACGGTGTGGTGGTACCCGGTGCGCGGCGGCCGGTCGTCGCCCCAGTCGAAGTACGGGTTGATCACCACCGAGGTCATGGTGTGCGGCGCCGAGTCCAGGTCGTTGCGCCGTTCGGGGGCGCCGAAGTGGTAGCCGTACACCTCCTCGCCCCACCGCACGGTCCCGCTGACCGCCTTCGCGTACGGGTCGAGCAGCAGCTTCGCGGAGTTGCAGCGCAGCCCGCGCCCGGGGTCGTACGGGCCGTGCACCCGGAATCCGTAGCGCTGTCCCGGCATCACGCCCGGCACGTACGCGTGCCGCACGAACGCGTCGCTCTCGCGCAGTTCCACCGCCGTCTCCGAGCCGTCGTCGTGCAGCAGACACAGCTCTACTCGGTCAGCGGCCTCCGTGAAGACCGCGAAGTTGGTTCCGGCGCCGTCATAGGTGGCGCCGAGCGGATACGCCTCTCCAGGCCAGACCTGCATGGTGACGACTCTGACAGGTGTGCCGCCCGCCCGGGGGGCGCCTCGGCCCCGAGTCTCCCGAAAGTGACGAAACCTTCCGCGCCCCGGGGCCGGTCCCCGGGCCCTACGGCACCTGCCCCGGCGGCCATGACCAGCGTGGACGGTACGGCGGCGGGGGCCCGTCGGCACCCCGCGGAACGCCGGCGCTATGAATCCGCTCACTCCGCGTGACGCGGCTTCGGAGAAGTGCCGTCGGCACAGGCAGTGTTGAGGAAAACAGTTGGACAACCGACCTGTCCATCCGGCTGCACCGCCGACCGGTCCCGGAGTACCCTTCCTTGATCGTTGAGACGGGAAAGGCCCCGGGGGCGGAAGGCGGTGCACGGGTGGGCTCGGGAGGGCTGGAGCTGCCCCCTGGTGACGAGGGTCACGAGGGGAACTCCGCAGACGTCCCGCCCGGCGCGGTGTCCCTGGCCCGGCCGATGGACGCGGGGTCCATCGGGCCGGAACTGGACTGGGACGCCGACGCCTGGCGCGAGGTGCGCACCCGCGCCCAGCGGGCCGGCCGGGCCTACATCTGGCTGAACCTCGTCGAGCAGCGGCTGCGCGCGGTCGTGGCCGCCGTCCTGCGGCCCATCTACGAACCCGTCCACGCGGACGACTGGGTGGTCGCCGCGGCCGGGCCGGCCGGGCAGGAGTGGGTGCAGCGCGCGGTCGCCGTCCGTGAAGTCAGCCGCCGCAAGGGCTACTTGCTCGACCCCGCCGACGACAACGTGCTCAGCTTCCTGACGTTGCCGCAGCTGCGCGAGCTGATGGTGCAGCACTGGCCGTGCTTCGAGCCGTACTTCGACGAGCGCCGGGACCTCGAACTCGCCCTGGACGAGCTGGAGGTGACCCGCAACGTCGTCTCCCGCAACCGGGCCCTGTCCGAGGCGGTCCTCAGCCAGGCCGAGCGCGCCTCGGCGCGGCTGCTGGAGATGCTCGGCGCGGGCGGGGACGTCCCCTCCGCACGCCGGCTGCCCGTCGACGCGGTCGAGGACCTGGTCGGCGACCGGTACGCCGACGTGGTCGCCGTCCACTCCGACCGGGTGCGACTGATGCGCCAGTTCCCGGCCGAGGACCTCTTCGCCGGCGCCCGCCGCCTCGACGCCATCGGCATCGGCCTCAACCTGCTCGTGCAGAACTTCTCCGGGCGCCGCCTGATCCGCCTCGCCGAGTCCGGCTGCCGGGTGCGGCTGCTGTTCCTCAACCCGGCCTCCAGCGCGGTCAAGCGCCGTGAGCGGGAACTGGGCATGAAGCGGGGCGAGCTGAGCCGCTCGGTGGAGATGAACATCCTGCACATGCGCCGGGTCCGCTCCCGGCTGCGCGACCCGGGCGCCTTCGAGATCCAGGTGTACGACGAGACACCCCGCTTCACCGCCTACCTGGTGGACGGCGACGGCGCCGACGGCATCGCCGTGGTGCAGTCCTATCTGCGCGGCGCGCGGGGCATGGAGTCGCCGGTACTCGTGCTGCGCAACGGCAGCAAGCTGGTCAAGGCGGACGATGTCAGCGAAGCCGGGCTCTTCCCGACATACCGTGAGGAATTCGAGCTGGCTTGGGCGGATTCGCGCCCCGTGTCCTGAACTGTCCACCGGCGTAAGCGGAATGCTGTCCTCGGATTGTCAGTGCCGCGTGCGAGGGTGGAGGCCACTGGGGGAAAGCACCACCGAGAAGGGGGGCCGCCATGGGCTGGCACCGTGAGCTGCTGATCGGCTTCGACCTGGAGACGACCGGCACGGATCCGCGCGAGGCGCGCATCGTCACCGGCGCGGTGATCGAGGTCAGGGCCGGTGAGCCCGTGGGACGCCGGGAGTGGCTGGCCGATCCGGGCGTGGAGATCCCGGCCGACGCGGTGGCGGTGCACGGCATCAGCACCGCACGCGCGGCGGCCGAGGGCCGGCCCGCCGACCAGGTGGCCGACGCCCTCGCCGAGGTCCTCACCGGGTACTGGCGGGCGGGCGTCCCGGTCGTCGCCTACAACGCGGCCTTCGACCTCACCCTGCTCTCCGCCGAGCTGCGCCGGCACGGCCTGCCGTCCCTCGCCGACCGCCTGGCCGGCGCCGACCCGGCCCCGGTCATCGACCCCTACACCATCGACCGCTGGGCCGACCGCTACCGCCGGGGCAAGCGGAACCTGGAAGCGGTCTGCGCTGAGTACGGCATAGTCCTCGACCGAGCCCACGACGCCTCGGCCGACGCCCTCGCCGCGGCCCGCCTGGCCGGCGCGATAGCCGACCGCCACCCCAAGATCGCGTCCCTGTCTCCGGCGGAACTGCACCGCCGCCAGATCCAGTGGTACGCCGAGTGGGCGGCGGACTTCCAGGCGTTCCTGCGGCGCAAGGGGGATGCGGGAGCGGTGGTGGACGGGGCGTGGCCCGTGCGGGAGCCGGCCGAGAGCCAGCCCGCCTAGGGGGTGTCGTTTGGATCATCCCGGCGTCGCGGGCTCTGGCACGCACATCTGCGGCGTTGTCGTCGGTCGCCGACTCCCCCGCGCGGGAGGGACCCCATCGCGTCGCCCGCCGCGGCAGCGGCTGATGTCACGGCCTCCTCCACCGTGCAGCTGCATGCACCAGAGCCCGCTCGGGTCGGCCGGTCCGCACCGTTCGTCACGGCCGGCCTGATCCGAACGACACCCCCTGGCGGTCGCCCCTACGCGGCGCTCAGAACGGGTACCACCGCACCGTTTCGTCCCCGTCCCGCAACGACCCCACCCGCCGCCGGAATTCGTCCCGCGCCCTCGGATTGCCCGGCGCGTGCTGGGCCACCCAGGCGCAGCTGGCCGTCTCGCGGGCCCCGCGCAGTACCGCACAGCCGGTCCACTCCCGTACGTCCCACCCGTACGCCTCGGTGAAGGAGTCGTACGCCTCGGCGGGCAGCCCGTACCGGTCGCGGGAGAGGGCCATGACCACCAGGTCGTGCTCGCGCAGGTCGGCCGAGAAGGTCTCCAGGTCGACCAGGACCGGCCCGTCCGGCCCGATGTGCACATTGCGGGGCAGTGCGTCGCCGTGGATCGGCCCCGGCGGCAGATGGGGCGTCAGCGCGGCCGCGGCCGCCGTGAAACCATCCCGACGCGCGCGGAGGTAGGCCGCGTCCTCGGGGTCGATCGCGTCGCCCGCGAGCCGCAGCCAGCGCTCGACGCCGCCCAGCAGGTCGCGGGGCGGCAAGGTGAAGGGAGGAGAGGGCAGCGCGTGCACCGTGCGCAGCAGTTCCGCCAGATCGCGCGGCTCGGCGGGGCGTACCGGCTCCGGCAGCCGGTGCCACACGGTCACCGGATGACCGTCGGCCAGCCACGGCTTCGGCTCGGCCGCCCGCACCGCCGGCACGCCCGCCTCGGCCAGCCAGCCGGCGATGTCCAGCTCACGCCGGGCCCGCTCCAGCAGCTCGGCGTCCCGGCCCACCTTCACCACCAGGTCCCCGGCGGCGAACACCGCGTTCTCCCCGAGGGCGAGCAGCCGTGCGTCCCCGGCCGGTCCCGGCAGCACCCCCGCTGCGGCCAGTACGTCCCGTGCCCGTGCCTCGTCCATCGTGCCTCCGTGCGGTCGGATCTCCGCGGCCAGTCTCGCATTCGTACATCGCGCGAAAGAAACAGCTTGGACGAGACGTCTCGTCTCGTCTAGCCTCGGGTGCATGACCAGTCCCGCACACATCGCCATGTTCTCCATCGCCCAGCACGGCCACGTGAACCCCAGCCTGGAGGTGATCCGTGAACTCGTCGCCCGGGGACACCGGGTCACGTACGCCATCCCGCCGGTGTTCGCCGAGAAGGTGGCCGAGACCGGGGCGCGGCCCGTGCCGTACACCTCGACGCTGCCCGGACCCGGCGCCGACCCGGAAGCGTGGGGGACCACCCTCCTGGACAACGTCGAGCCGTTCCTGGCCGACGCCATCCAGGCGCTTCCGCAGCTCGTCGAGGCCTACGACGGCGACGAGCCCGACCTCGTGCTGCACGACATCGCCTCCTACCCGGCCCGCGTCCTCGCCCACCGCTGGGGCGTCCCGGCGATCTCCCTCTCACCGAACCTGGTCGCCTGGGAGGGGTACGAGGAGGAGGTCGCCGAGCCGATGTGGGCCGAGCCGAGGAAAACCGCGCGCGGGCAGGCGTACTACGCCCGGTTCGAGGCATGGCTGGCGGAGAACGGGATCACTCGGCATCCCGACCCGTTCGCCGGCCGCCCGAGCCGCTCGATCGTCCTCATCCCCAAGGCCCTCCAGCCGCACGCCGACCGGGTCGACGAACGGGTGTACAGCTTCGTCGGCCCCTGCCAGGGCGACCGTGCCGAACAGGGCGACTGGCAGCGCCCGGCCGGCGCCGACAAGGTCGTGCTGGTGTCCCTGGGCTCGGCCTTCACCAAACAGCCCGCCTTCTACCGCGCGTGCGTCCGCGCCTTCGGCGACCTGCCCGGCTGGCACATGGTCCTCCAGACCGGCCGCCATGTGTCCGCCGCCGACCTGGGCGACGTCCCGGCCAACGTCGAAGTGCACAGCTGGGTACCGCAGTTGGCGATCCTCCGAAAGGCCGACCTGTTCGTCACGCACGCGGGCGCCGGCGGCAGCCAAGAGGGCCTCGCCACCGGCACACCGATGATCGCCGTACCGCAGGCCGCGGACCAGTTCGGCAACGCCGACATGCTGGTGTCCCTCGGCGTCGCCCGGCGGCTGGACACCGAGGAGGCCACCGCCGACCGCCTCCGCGAGGCCGCCCTCGCCCTGGTGGACGACCCCGAGGTGGACCGGCGCCTGAAGTCCCTCCAGGCCGAGACGGCCCAGGAGGGCGGCACCCGCCGGGCGGCCGACCTCATCGAGGCCGAGCTGCACCGACTCGGCCGCGGGTGAGGAGGGCCGGCGGATCCCTGTCAGTGATGGCCCGGCAGCACCGGCGGCCCGTACTGGGGGCGCACCACCAGGGAGAGCAGCCCGGTGACGGAGGGCGGCAGGACCGGGGCGACGAAGGCCGGGTTGGACTCGTCCATCCTGGCCTCCGGATGGTCCCACTCGTACAGGAGCGCGGTCCGCAGCTCCTCCGCCGTGTCGTCCTCCCGAGGAGCGCCCCGGTAGAGGGCGAACATCTCCCGGGCCCGTTCGAGATTGCCGCCGTGCAGGGCGATGAGCGACACCAGCCAGGTCTTGCCCTCGTGCGGCTTGGGGCGGGGGCTGTTCGGGATGCCTTCGGGGAAGGAGTCCAGCGCCGCCTGCGCCCGTACGGGGTCGCCGGCCCCCAGCCAGCCGATGGCCTCGTAGAGCGCGAGGTTGATGACTTTCGGGTGGGCCGGCCGGTAACGCTGTGCGGTCCGGGCCGAGTCCAGCCACTGCCCGCGGCGCTGCAGGAGCAGCACCTCCGCGAGGTAGGTCTGCGCGGTCAGGGCCGGGATCTCCCCCAGCCACCGGGCCGTTCGCACCAACGGTTCCTCGGTCGGTTCGGCGGCCGCGTACGGGACGGCGTGATCGGCGAGCCGGTAGGCGTCCTTGTACTTCACCTGCTCGCACCCCTCGCGGAGCGTCTCCAGCGCCTGCGGCACGCGGCCGAGCTGGACCTCGCACTTGGCGATCTCGTCGTAGATGGCGAACTTCTGCTCCCTGACCTTCGCCAGCGCGATCCGGCCCTCGCGCACGGTGGCTTCGGGACCCTCCACGTCCCGCACCAGCTTCAGCAGCAGGCTCCACGGATACATCTCGGAGCGCCCCCGTGTCGCCTCGCGCGCGTGGACCAGCGCCTTCTTCAGATCACCGGGTGCGTCGCGCAGCCGTAGCAGCATGGCCAGATGATGGTGGGTGTACGGCGAGCCGCCGTCGGTGAGATAGGCCTCCATCAGCTCGATACGGGCACTCAGCTCCGCCGGGGACTCGGGCAGGGAGTGGTGGTAGCGCCCCCTGCCGTACTTCCGCTCCAGGTAGCCGCCGATCGTCCGCGCCATGCGGGCCAGCTCGTCGTCCAGCTTCCCCTCGGAGAAGTGCAGCCGGGCCGCCGACAGGGCGAGTGCCAGCCGGTGGTCGCCGGACCGTGACGGGTCCTGCGCGTAGAGCGGGCGGGCGTACCAGAGTCCGGCGCGGCGATGGGCGGCCTTCCAGGCCTTCTCGTCCTCGCGCATGCGGACGCAGACGACCTCGCGCACGGCGGGGTGCACCTGGAAGTGGGTGCTACGGGTGTGCGTCGTCTCGTTGTCGACCGTACGGACCTGGAGCAGGAACCGCTTCTGGAGCTGTTTGCGCAGCTCGGAGAAGTCGCCGAGGTCCCTGGTCATCGCCTTCACCAGGTCCTGGCCGGCCCAGTCCGCGAGCACCGACAGATTGCGCAGTGCGGCCCGGGCCGACGGCGTGAGCCGCTCGGTCGCCTTGGCGACCAGCTCCTTCTCGATCGTCTCGACCAGACTGAGGTCGTACGGTGCCTGGGGCACCTCGCTGGGCGGTCCCAGCAGCTCCTCCAGCGTCCAGTCGTACGGGCCCACCAGGCTGTGCAGCAGGCGCAGCACGAACGGGTTGCGGCCCAGCCGCTCCACGACCTCCTCGCGCCGCTCCGGCGGGAACCACTCCTCCGCCTCGTCCCGCTCCCGGGTGCCGACGAGGATCCGCACGGCGTCCTCGACCGGAGGCGGCGGCAGCTCCACGGGGCTGAAGTCCTGGGCCCAGACCGGGTCGGCCTTCTGGTTGGAGACCAGCCACAGACAGCCGTCCCCATGCCGCCCCGGCGCCACGACGGTCTTCAGATCGTCCGCGATCGGCTGCACCGGGCGGCCGCGCTCGTCCAGCAGCCGCTGGAACTCGTCGAAGACCACCAGCACCCCGCGGTTCAGCAGAGTGGTCAGTGCCCGGTCGAGCCGCCGTTCCGGCGCGAGGGCGTCCGCCAGCTCGTAGTGGCCCGTGTGTTCCAACTGCTCGTGCAGCCGCGCGAGAAGCTCCTTGGTGGCGTCGACGGGATGTTCCGGCACATCGACGAGCACGGTGGTGCGGCCGTGCATCAGCCGGGCCTCGTCCATCAGGGGGCGTACGACACGGTCGGTCTTGCCCACCCCCGAGAAGCCGTGCAGCAGGGCCGCGCTCCGGCGCTGCTTCGTCCAGCGCTCCCACAGCTGGAGCGCGGCCTTGCGGCGCTGCTCCCCGTCGATGCCCTGCAACAGGGGCGGTTCGGCGTCGGTGAAGAGAGGGCCGGCGCCGGACTGACGGGCCGCACTGAGCGGTGTGGCCGGCGTGGCGGGCCGGGGCGGGGGCGCGGCGGCCGGCAGGGCCAGGAACGGGGGGACGTCACCGTTCAGGCCCACGGGATGCCAGTTGATGCGCTGGTAGCCGGGCCGGTTCTCGCTGGACTGCATCTGCTGCACGAGCCTGCCCAGGGGCAGCACACCGCCGGCGCCGGCGAGGGCGTCCACGGCCTCCCGCAGCAGGGCCGGAAAGGCCCCGGACTCGGCGGACTCGTTCTTCTGCGCGGAGGAGAGAACGACGAAGCCCGATTCGGTGTCCTCCGCGCCCCAGTCGAGCGCCATCTGCCCTACGGCGGAGGCGGCGAGCTGGTCTCCGCCCCGGCCGGAGAAACAGGTGTCCAGGATGAGCAGGAACCGCCGTACCGGGGTTTCGAGCAGTGCGGCTCTGGCCAGGTCGTCGGTCGGCAGGGCGGCGGCGAGATCCGTGGGCCGGTATTCCGAGGTGAGCAGGACGTGCCTGTTGTTGATCTCGATGACCTCGCCGTGGGCGGCGATGTACAGGACCACGAGATCGTCGGGTCTGCGGTCGGGGGAGACGCAGAAGTCCCGCACGGCCTGCGTGAGCTGGACGGCGGTGGGGTTCAGGCCGAGGGTCGTGACGTGCTCGTAGCCGAAGCGTTTCGTGAAGAGCTCGATGACGTCGTCGCGGGCCTGCGCCAGTTCAGGGCGGTCGAGTTGTGGGTCGTTGTGATAGCGCGGCACCGCCGTCGCGAGCAGGTACCGGCGCGCGCCGTCCTCAGCGGGCATCCAGCCCTCCCGTGATCGCCTTGCCGGTGAGCCGGTCGGTCAGATACGCGGTGGCGTCGTGGGCGTGCGCGCCGTTGTGCACGATCACCGAGGTCATCCGTTCCCCGAAGCGCGGCCGCAGATCCTTGACCAGGGCGACGACGTCACCCTCGTCGGCGATGTTCGTCCAGGCCAGCGACGGGCCACCGGGCCAGGCACCGGTCGGTTCCGGCGCGGGCGACAGCCGGTCGAAGACCATCCGCATCCCGAGCGGCGACCCCAGCGTCACCAGGGCCCGGACCCCGTGCCCGTTCAGCGCGCACAGCGCCTCGTAGGCCACGACCGAACCCAGGGAGTGCGCCACGACCACCCGGGTGTCGGCGCCGATCGCGTCGGTCACCCGCTGCCGGGCCTCCCGGCGCACGTCGGGGTCCAGCAGGTAGCGGGTGGTCTGCTTCAGGTCGGACACCAGAAGCCGCAGGGTGAGGCCGGAGAAGAACCGGGACGCCGACAGCGCCCGCAGCGCGGTCTGCACCGAACGCGGCGTACGCGCCAGGGTGTTGGCGTCCGGCGGCACGACCCGGTCGTCCACCGCGGCCGCGGCCTCCCACCACGCGTACAGCAGCTCGGTCTCCGGCCCCTGAGCCACGTCGGCCGCCGTGTACAGCGGATCTCCGACGGCGAGGGTGCGGCCGGGCGGGCGGAACAGGTCGCCGTAGAAGGCCATGGAAAGGTCGCCGGGGCCGAGTTCGGGACCGTCGGCCCGCCGCAGCCCGTCCAGCAGCGCCGGCCGCCAGTCCTTCAGCAGGCCGTCCTCGCCCAGCAGTTGCTTGCCCACCCCGTGCACGGCGACCACGGATGCCATCCGTGCCCTCCTTCATCACCAGACAACCGAAATGTCGATCGGCCCACTTTAGATGAACTCGCCCGTCCCTTCCCGCAGTTCACCGGTGGAGCTCCGGCAACGACACGAAGAGAGGGCCCGTTGGTTCCCCCGGAGACCAACGGACCCTCATACGGGTGGAAGGGTCAGACCCGCACCGTCTCACCCTCGTCCGGCACCGCCGGCGCGGCCGGCTCCGGCGCCTCGTCGTGCGTGAGGTCGGGCAGCCGGTGCAGCCACTTCGGCAGATACCAGTTGCGCTCGCCGAGCAGGGCCATCACGGCCGGCAGCAGCACCCCGCGGATCACCGTCGCGTCGATGAGGACCGCCGCGGCCAGACCCACGCCCATCTGCTTCATCGACTGCATGGACAGCGTGCCGAAGATCGCGAACACGGCGACCATGATGACCGCGGCGCTGGTGACGACACCCGCGGTGGTCACCACGCCGTGCCGGATCGCCTCCCGCGTCTGAAGTCCCCTGGCCCGTGCCTCGCGGATCCGGGAGACGACGAACACGTGGTAGTCCATCGACAGCCCGAACAGGATCACGAAGAGGAACAGCGGCAGCCAGGTCACGATCGCGCCGACCCCCACCGCGCCCACCAGCGAGGCACCCCAGCCGTGCTGGAAGACGGCGACGAGGATGCCGTAGGCGGCGCACACCGACAGCAGGTTGAGCACGATCGACGTGATCGCGACGGTCAGCGAGCGGAACGACAGCAGCATCAGCAGGAAGGCGAAGACGACCACGAACACGAAGACCGGGACGACGGAGCCGAGCAGCTGGTCGTTGAAGTCGTGGTTGCCGGCGACCTGTCCGGTGACCGGTGCCTGCAGGCCGGGCACCTTGCCGAGCGTGGCGGGCCGCACCTCGTCGCGCAGCTTCTCCAGGCTCTTGACCGCCTGGTCCATGTCGGAGCCGCCGACCAGCGGTACGGAGATCACGGCGATGTTCTGCGCGTCGTGCAGCCGGATGTCGACCGGGCCGCGCGAGGCGCCCGAGGCGATCGCCCGCTGCTTGAAGTCGGCCAGCGCCTGCCGTACCTCGGGCGCGTTGATGTCCTTGGCCTTGACCATGACCTGGGCCGGCTCGCTGCCGCCGGGGAAGGCGTCGTTGACCCGGTTGTAGGTCTGCACGATCGGCAGTGACGTGCCGAACTCCTGGTCCAGGGTGAGCTGCTGGGTCTTCATGCCGAGCGCGGGCGCGGCGATCGCCAGCAGCGCGCCGGCCGCCACGGCGACGGAGACCAGCGGCCTGGCCAGGACGATCCGCAGCACGGCCGTCCAGAACCTGCTCTCCGAGGCGCCCTTGCGGCGTCGGCTCAGGAACGGGAGGCGGCCCTTCTCGACGCGCTCGCCGAGCAGCGACAGCAGCGCGGGCAGCACGGTCACCGAGCCGACCATGGCGACCGCCACCACCATCAGCGAGGCCAGACCCATCGCCTCGAACTCGGCGAGCCCGGTGAACAGCATGCCCGCCATCGCCACGCACACCGTGACCCCGGAGACGATGACCGCCCGCCCGCTGGTGGCGGCGGCGATCCTCAGCGCGGTGCCGGCGTCTCGCCCGGCGGCCCGCTCCTCGCGCTCCCGGCGCAGATAGAACAGGCAGTAGTCGACCCCGACGGCCATGCCGACCAGCAGCATCACGGAGTTGGCGGTGTCGCTCATCGGCTGCAGATGGCTGACGACGCCCATCAGACCCATCGTCGCCATGATCGCCGTGATCGCGAGGGCCACCGGCAGCAGCGCGGCCACCAGCGCGCCGAACGCGATCAGCAGGATGCCGAGGGCCACCGGCACCGCCGAGTACTCGGCCTGCTTGAAGTCGTCACCGAAGGCGTCCTTGTACTGCTTCTGCATGCTGGCGCCGCCGATCTCCTCGATCCGCAGTCCGCTGTGCTGCTTCTGTACCCCGGCGACGGCGTTCAGCACCGGCTCGATCCGGTCGACGGCCGTCTTGGCGTCGCCGCGCACGTCGAACTGGACCAGCGCGCTGTGCCCGTCCCGGGAGATCGTGTGCGTGTCGTACGGCGAGGTCACCCCGGTGACCTTCCCGGTGGCCTCGACGGCCTTCACCACATCGGCGACGGCGGCCCGGAACTCGCTCCCGGTCGCCTGCTGGGCACTGTCCTTCGACTGGATCAGGACGGTCTCGCCGGCCGGCTGCTTGATCCCCGCGTCGTCGATGATCCGCGCGGCGGTGTGCGTCTCGCCGCTCAGCTGGTCGCCCTCGTTCACGTCGACCCGGCCTGCCGCCGAGCCGAGTCCCAGCGCCAGGACGACGAACAGCACCCATATGCCGACAGCCGCCCAGCGGTGCCGGGCGCTCCAGCCGCCCGCGCGGGCGGCCAGCCCCCGCGCCCGCACCTGTGTGTTCCCCATGACGGGTCTGCCCCCCTCGTGTGCCGTGACGGCCCCCTGCCGCCCCGTCTTCCTTGCTCCGCATTGACCGTATGGGGCGGATAAAGGCGTCTCGTCGTGCTGTTCGGTGAAGTGCGGGACCGGTTTCTCCGCACTGGGAAGGACGACGGCCCCTTACACCTATCGGGGGTTCTCGGGGACGCGTCTCGGGGTCGGAACCGGCCACGCGGCAGGGCCGCCGCGCCGACGGGGTTCCCGCGCCGGGAGGAGGGATGTCCGTTCCGCCGTCCGCGCGCCGGTTTGTGATTGCGAAAGCTTGTTGAACAAGTCACAGCTGCGTGGAGAGGTTGCTCCGGCCCCCGGCGATCGGCGAGAGTTTCGCGCAGCCCGCCCCACGCGGGCCCGGCCGTCGTGCCCACCCCCACGGGGCACGGCGGCCCCTCTAGGCTGGCCGGATGACGACCTACGCGGCGCTCCTGCGCGGAATCAACGTCGGCGGCGGCAAGAAGGTGCCCATGGCCGATCTGCGCGCCCTTCTGACCGGCCTCGGCCACACCGGCGTACGGACCTATCTGCAGAGCGGTCAGGCCGTTTTCACCACCGCGCGTGGTGACGAGGAGGCGCTGGCCGCGGAGTTGGGCCGGGCGGTCGAGGAACGCTTCGGCTTCCCGGTCGACGTGCTCGTGCGCGACCACGCCTATCTCAAGGCCGTGGCGGAGAACTGCCCCTTCCCCGCTGCCGAGTTGGCGGCCCGGCAGTTGCACGTCACGTACTACTCGGCGCCCGTCACCCCCGACCGCTTCGCGCACATCGACCAAGTCGCCTTCCTCCCCGAGGAGTTCCGGCTCGGCGATCGCTGCTTGTACCTCTACGCCCCCGACGGCCTCGGCCGCTCCAAGCTCGCCGAGGTGCTGGGCCGCCGGCCGGCCAAGGGGCTGATCGCCACCAGCCGGAACTGGAACACGGTGCTCAAACTGGTGGAGTTGACGGCTCCGCAAGCATGACGGAAGCCTGCCGGGAGCGGGGCGGGGCGGGGCGGGGCGGGGCGGGGCGGGAGCGGGTACGGGTGTGCGAGGCTCGCCGCATGCGCTACATCATCATCGGGGCGGGAGCGGTCGGCGGGACCGTCGGCGGACGGCTCGCCCAGGCCGGGCGCGAGGTCGTCCTCGTGGCACGCGGCAAGCATCTGACGGAACTCGACGCACACGGCCTGCGACTACGGGTCCCGGAAGGGGAGTTGACGTACCGGCTGCCCGCCGTCGACAGACCCGGCCCGCTCGGCGAGCTGCGCGCCGACGACGTCCTCGTCCTCGCCGTGAAGACCCAGGACACCGTCTCCGCACTGGACGCCTGGGCCGGGACGCCGGTCGAGGGCGGCGGTACGGCGGCCGAGCGCCTGCCACTGGTGTGCCTGCAGAACGGCGTGGAGAGCGGCCGGCTGGCCCTGCGTCGCTTCCGGCACGTGTACGGCGTCTGCGTCTGGCTGCCCGCGACCTTCGTGGAACCCGGCGTCGTCTCCGCCGCGGGCACCCCGCTCACCGGCATCCTGCACCTCGGCCGGCTGCCGTACGGGACCGACGACACCGCCCGCCGGATCGCCGCCGACCTGGCCGACGCCCGCTTCGAGGCGCCCGTCGTCCCCGACGTGGCCCGCTGGCAGCACGCCAAGCTGCTCGCCAACCTGAGCAACGCCATCGAGGCGCTGACCGGAACCCGTGACACCGAGGCCGCCCAGGCGCTGCTCGCCCGCGTGCGTGCCGAGGGCGAGGCCGTGCTGGACGCCGCCGGGATCGCGTACACGAGCGACGCGGAGCAGCGCGCGGCCCGTGGCGACAAGGTGACCCTGGTGCCGCTGGACGGCACCCCGCGCGGCGGCGGCTCCTCCTGGCAGTCCCTGGCCCGGGGCACCGGGACCATCGAGGCCGACTACCTCAACGGCGAGATCGCCCTGCTCGGCCGGCTGCACGGCGTACCGGCCCCGCTGAACGAACTGCTCCAGCACCTCGCCAACCGGTTCGCCCGCGAGCGCCGGGCCGCCGGGTCCATGCCGGTCGCGGAGCTCGTCCGTAGGGCCGACGCGGCGGAACAGCCGTAGAACAGGGGTTGGAATCAAGCCAATTGGACCAAGAAGACGAGCGACGAATGGGCCGGGATTGCGCACCAATGACCGAGTACCGTCAAGGGTATGAACCGCAGTGAGACCGCCACCGAGACCGTTGCCGCCACCGGCGCCGAGCTCCACCGTACCCGCGTCGACTTCTTCTTCGACCCGGCCTGCCCCTTCGCCTGGATCACCTCCCGCTGGATGCTGGAGGTCGAGCGGCAGCGCCCGCTCGACCTCCGGTTCCGGCCCATGAGCCTGTACCTGCACAACATCGGCAACGAACTCCCGGACTGGTACCGGGACTTGGTGGACCGCTCGATCGGCCCCGTACGGGTCGCCGTGGCCGCCGCCGAGCAGCACGGCGACGAGGTGCTGCGCGACCTCTACACCGCCTTCGGCACCCGCATCCACGAGCGTGAGATCAAGGACTTCGACGAGGTGATCGCCGACTCGCTGGCCGAACTCGGCCTCCCCGCGGGTCTCGCGGCCGCCGCCCACGACCCGGCGTACGACGACGCCGTACGGCGCAGCCACGAGGCGGGGGCCGAGCCGGAGACGGGCGCCTACGTCGGCACCCCGACCCTCCACGTCGACGGCACGGTGTGGTTCGGGCCGGTGCTGCGCGCCGTACCGCGCGGCGCCGAGGCGGCCGAACTCTTCGACAGCTTCCGGGTGCTGGCCCGCCACCCCGACCTGTTCGAGCTCAAGCGGACCCGCACCGGCGGCCTCCGCTTCGACTGACCCGCGAACCGATTGGCCGATAAACGTCCCTGAGGCGCCCGCGGTCCGCCTCACCTGTGACACACGGGCGGTGCCCGGCGCAGAACGAAGAAGCGCCGGGTCCGACGTCACAGGGGAGCGCCGGACCCGGCGGCCTTGTACCACGTCCCCGCCTCCCGATGGCCCCCCTCGCCGAACCTCGCGACAAATTCGTCCGCTTGTCCCTAGGGTCAGGAGCGCGAACGGCCGAGGCGGAACGGTCCGAGGGACGGGTGGATGAGCGGGACGGGCAGCACGGGCACAGCGGCACCGACGGTGCCGCCGTACCTCTCGCGGCGCCGGTCTCCAGGGCCCGGTCAACGGACGCCGATCACCCAGATGGGTGAGGATTTCCGGCCCGCTCCGCGCCATCGTGACCGTCCGGGCCCTCGTCCGCCCGGCGGACGCCCGCGACAGCGCCGTACGACCGCACACGCGCCCCCGCGAGATCGGTAACGTCAGCGGCCCTGAACCCCCCACACACCACTCCCCCCCATGGCTCCTTCGGGTCAGATGCGAGGACAGGACATGAGCACCTACGACTTCGGCGACCACGGTCGCATGGACCTCAGCGACGGCCCGCCCGACCTGCGGACCCTCATGGCTGCGGCGGACCGCCTCACCGAGGCGCTGCGGGCCGAGTATCCCGGGCTCGCCGGGTGGGGCGAGAGCGTCCAGCGCGAGCTGGCGCTGTCCGCCGAGGACGGACTGCCGCCCAACCGGGGCCGGATCCGCACGGCACTGGAGGAGGTCGCCATCGTGGCGAGCGCCGGCACCGGCAGCCTCAGCTTCACCCGGCAGCTCCTGCACGCGCTCGGCCTGTGACCGGCCGCCGGTGACCAGGCGGGGCCGCGCCGCCACGCGGCCCCGGACACCGCCCGCTGCGGGCCGGTGCGCTCAGGCGCCCAGCGCCGCCAGCGCCGGCCGGCGGGCCGCGTCGTAGCGCTCCAGCAGCACCCGCGCCACCTCGGGCGCCGGGCCCAGCACGTCCGCCCGTACGTCCGCCCCGGCCGCGCCCCGCGCGATGCGGTCCGGCAGAAAGCCGGGGGCCAGGACGTACGGCGCGACGGCGACCCGCTCGCAGCCGAGCGCACGCAGCTCGGCCACGGCGTCCTCGGTGCGCGGAAGGGATGCGGAGGCGAACGCAGGCCGCACGGCGCACCAACCGGTGTGCCACCACTCCCGCGCGATATCGGCGATCACTGCGATCGCCTCCGGGTCGGAGGACCCCGCCGAGGCCAGCACGACCCCGGTCGAGGGCTTGTCGGCGGGGCTCAGCCCCGCTTCGTACAGCCGCCGCTCCAGCGCGTCCAGCAGCAGCGGCGACGGACCGAGCACGTCCGTCTGCCGGATCCTGAGGCGCGGCGGGGCGTCCCGCAGGACGGCCGGGATGTCGGCCTTGGCGTGGAAGGCGCGCGTCAGCAGCAGGGGCAGCGCGACGACGTCCCGCACTCCCTCCGCCGCGAGTGACTCCAGCACCCCGTGCACGGACGGCACGTTGAAGTCGAGGAACCCGGTCTCCACGCGCAGCCCCGGCCGCTGCGACCGCACCCGCTCCACCAGGGCGTGCACGGTCGCCGCGTGCCGCGGATCGCGGCTGCCGTGGGCGATGACGAGCAGGACCGGGGCGCTCATGTCAGCCCTTCACCAGCAGGCCGCGGCTGCGCAGCACCCACCGCTCCAGCGGACTGAAGATCAGCAGGTCGATCGCGATACCGACGAACAGGATCAGGAAGATCGCCTCGAACACCATGGACATGGAGCTGGCGTTGCGGCCGTTCTCCAGCAGCGCGCCCAGACCGATGCCCAGGTCGGGGGAGGACGCGATGATCTCCGCGGCCATCAGCGAACGCCAGGAGAACGCCCAGCCCTGCTTGAGCCCGGCCAGATAGCCCGGCAGCGCGGCCGGCAGCACGATGTGCCAGGCGCCCTTCAGCCCGGTCGCGCCCATCGTGCGGCCCGCCCGCAGGAACAGCGGGGGCACCTGGTCGATGCCGGACACCAGGCCGTTGGCGATGGACGGCACCGCCCCGAGCAGGATCACCGCGTACATCATCGAGTTGTTCAGGCCCAGCCAGATCACCGCCGGCGGCACCCACGCCACCGACGGCAGCGACTGCAGACCGGACAGCACCGGTCCGACGGCCGCGCGCAGGAACTTCACCCGGGCCACCAGCAGCCCCAGCGGGGTGCCGATGGCCAGCGCGAACAGGAAGCCCAGCAGACCTCGCGAGACGGATGTCCAGATGTAGCCGAGCAGGTTGCCCTGCAGCCAGGCCTGCTTGAACTCGTTGCCCACGTCGGCGGGCGACGGCAGCTTCGTCGGATCGTCGACGATCTTGAAGGAGATCAGCGCCTGCCACACCGCCAGCACCACCACGGTGGCGACCAGCGGGGGCAGGATCTTGTTGACGAAGGTCTGCCGGAACGACGTCCGGGAGGTGACGGTGGTCTCCAGGGCGTCCAGGCCGGCCTCGACGCTTCCCGCGTCCGTGGCGGTCGTCGTCTCAGTGCTGGCCATGGCGGCGGATCTCCCCACGCAGTACTTCGGTGATCTCAAGGGACAGTTCGGCGACCGGCGCGTCCTCGATGCGCCGCGGCTGCGGGATGTCCACGCGCCACTCGCGGGCCACCCGGCCCGGCCGGGACGACAGCAGCACGACCCGCTGCGCGAGCCGCACCGCCTCGCGCACGTTGTGCGTGACGAACAGCACCGACAGCCCCGTCTCCGCCCAGATCCGGGTCAGCTCGTCGTGCAGCAGGTCACGGGTGATCGCGTCCAGCGCGGCGAACGGCTCGTCCATCAGCAGCAGTTGGCTGTCCTGGGCGAGCGCGCGGGCCATGGCCACGCGCTGGCGCATACCGCCGGACAGCTCGTGCACCCGCTTGCCGTACGCGCCCTGCAGCCGGACGAGTTCGAGCAGTTCCTCGGCCCGCTCGCGCCGCTCGTTCTTCGCGACGCCCCTGAGCTTCAGGGCGAGTTCGATGTTCTTGCCCGCGGTCAGCCACGGGAACAGGGCGTGCTCCTGGAACATCAGAGCCGGCCGCCCGTTGGTCGTGATGCTGCCGGCGGAGGGCCGGTCGAGCCCCGCCACCAGGTTCAGCAGGGTCGACTTGCCGCAGCCCGAGGCGCCCAGGAGGGTGACGAACTCGCCCGGCGCGACATCGAGGCTGATGTCGTCCAGGACGAGCTGCTGCCCGCCGGGGTTCGCAAAGGACTTCGAGACGTGCTCGATGCGCGCCGCGTGCTCTACGGACTCGGCGGCCTTGGCGAAGGTCGTGGCCATGGTCGTCACCTCCTGGGAACTCATCGGCTACGGGGGTTACTTGACGCCGAGACCGGCGTCGCCGACAGCGGGCTCGCCCTCGGCCTTGAGGACCTTGTTCAGCAGGGTGAGGTCATAGATGCCGGCCAGCTGGGGGTTCTTCAGCAGACCGGCCTTCACCGCGTGCTGCGCCTCGGTGTCGAGGGTGGAGGCCAGCGGGTCGTCGGTGAACCGGATCGACGTCCAGGCCGGGTCCAGCACCTTCGCCGGCAGCGCCTTGCCCGAGTCCGCCGCCAGCTGCTGGTTCGCCGCCGCCTTGGCCTGGTCCGGGTTGGCGTTGATCCACTTGTTGGTCTCGACCGAGGCCTTCAGCACCGCCTCGACCGCCTTCGGGTGCTCCTTCAGGAAGGCCTGCCGCACGATGATGTTGGTGATCACGAACTTCTTGTCCGGCCACAGCGACGCCTCGTCCAGCAGCACCTTGCCGCCCTCGGCGACCAGCTTCGACGCGGTCGGCTCCGGCACCCACGCGCCGTCGATGGAGCCGGACTTGAAGGCGTCCGGGGTCACCTTGTTGTCGGTGCGGACGACCGACACATCGCCCTTGCCGCTCTGCGCGTCGACCGTCCAGCCCTGCGAGGCGATCCAGTTGAGGAACGCCACGTCCTGGGTGTTGCCCAGCTGCGGGGTCGCGATCTTCTTGCCCTTGACGTCCTGCAGGGACGTGATCTTCTTGGGGTTCACGACCAGCTTCACCCCGCCGGACGCCGAACCGCCGATGATCCTCAGGCTCTTGCCGTTCGACTTGGTGTAGCCGTTGATCGCGGGGGAGGGGCCGATCCAGCCGATGTCGATGGAGCCCGAGTTGAGGGCCTCGATCTCGGACGGGCCGGCGTTGAACACCTGGTATTCGGCCTTGGTGGCGCCCAGCTCCTTCTGGAAGAAGCCCTTCTGGTTGCCGACCAGCGCGGTGGCGTGCGTCAGATTGCCGAAGTAACCGATCTTCACGGAGTCGAGACCGTCGATCTTCTCCGCTCCGGCGGCGATCTTGGCGGTGTCGTCCTTCTTGGCCTCGGAGCCGTAACCGCAGGCGGCGAGGGTGAGCAGGGGAAGTGCGGCGATCACCGCGAGGCTGCGGCGGAATGCGGTCGGTGCAGGCACGGGAGGTGTTCCTCTCGGAGGCCCGGCGGTCACGGTCTCTCAGGTCGTGGCCGGGAGGTCGGCAGGTCTTCGTCTACGGCGGTGGGGGGTGAGGGCGCGCGAGCAGTGCGCGTACGTCAGCGCACACATCGGGCCACTCCGCCCTGCCCGCTGCCGAGGGCGCCGCTGCCGATGCGGCCGCCCTCCTTCGCGAACGTCGAGTAGATGTCCAGGGCCTTCATGCTCAGAAGTCCCAACCGTCCTCGTCGGCCTGGTCCTTGACCGGCTCCGGGGACGCGAACGACTCGCCGACCATGCCCGCGGTCAGCGTGGTGCCGTCCGACGGGTCGA
This sequence comes from Streptomyces camelliae, assembly GCF_027625935.1. Classification (NCBI taxonomy): domain Bacteria; kingdom Bacillati; phylum Actinomycetota; class Actinomycetes; order Kitasatosporales; family Streptomycetaceae; genus Streptomyces; species Streptomyces camelliae. The sequence continues at coordinate 2,151,760 of NZ_CP115300.1, read as the reverse complement.
TCAGGATGAAGGAGCCGGTGCGGCGCGAGTCGGCGTAGGAGTCGACCGGCAGCGGCTCGGCGGTACGGATCTTCACCCGGCCGATGTCGTTGGCGACGAGCTGTCCCGGGTGCGGGTGCAGGGACAGGTCGTCCAGCGTGAGGCGGGACGGGATGTCCTTCACGATCGCCTTGACCGTGCGGGTGCCGTGCTTGAGCAGCACCCGGTGGCCGACCCGCAGCGGTTCGTCGGCCACATGGCAGACGGTCGCCTCCACGTCCTGGGTGGTGGCCGGCGCGTCCTTGGTCGGCACGATCAGATCGCCGCGCGAGATGTCGATGTCGTCGGCCAGCCGGATTGTCACCGACTGCGTGGTCCAGGCGATGTCGACCGGCTTGCCCAGCAGATCGATGCCGGAGATGGTCGAGGTGCGGCCCGACGGCAGCACGGTGACCGACTCGCCGACCCGGAAGGAACCGGCGGCGATCTGGCCCGCGTAGCCCCGGTAGTCCGGGTGCTCGGAGGTCTGCGGCCGGATCACGTACTGCACGGGCAGCCGGGCGTGGCAGTGCGCCAGGTCGTGGCTGACCGGCACGGTCTCCAGGTGCTCCAGCACCGTCGGACCGCCGTACCAGTCCATGTTCGCCGACGGCTCCACCACGTTGTCACCGGCGAGCGCCGAGATCGGGATCGCGGTGACCTCGGGCACGCCCAGCTCGGTCGCGTACGCCGTGAACTCCTCGGCGATCGCGGCGAACACCTTCTCCGCGTACCCGACGAGGTCCATCTTGTTGACCGCGAGGACGACGTGCGGGACGCGCAGCAGGGCTGCGATGGCCGCGTGCCGCCGGGTCTGCTCGACCACGCCGTTGCGGGCATCCACCAGGATCACCGTCAGCTCGGCCGTGGAGGCACCCGTCACCATGTTGCGGGTGTACTGCACGTGTCCGGGCGTGTCGGCCAGGATGAAGCGGCGCCGGGGCGTGGCGAAGTAGCGGTAGGCCACGTCGATGGTGATGCCCTGCTCGCGCTCGGCGCGCAGGCCGTCGGTGAGCAGCGCGAGGTCGGGGGCGTCCTGGCCGCGGCTGGCGGAGGCGCGCTCCACGGCCTCCAACTGGTCGACGAGGACCGACTTGGAGTCGTGCAGCAGCCGCCCGACGAGCGTGGACTTGCCGTCGTCGACCGAGCCGGCGGTGGCGAACCGCAGCAGGGTGGTGGCCGAGAGTGCCTCGGTCGTGGTCGTGCTCATGGCTAGAAGTACCCCTCGCGCTTGCGGTCTTCCATCGCGGCCTCGGACAGCTTGTCGTCGGCGCGGGTCGCGCCCCGCTCGGTGAGCCGGGAGGCGGCGATCTCGGCGATCACGGCGTCCAGCGTGGCCGCGTCGGAGTCGACGGCACCCGTGCAGGACATGTCGCCCACGGTCCGGTAGCGGACCTGGCGCTTCTCCACCGTCTCGCCGTCCTTCGGGCCGCCCCACTCGCCGGCGGTCAGCCACATGCCGTTACGGGCGAACACCTCACGCTCGTGCGCGAAGTAGATCTGCGGCAGCTCGATGCCCTCCCGGGCGATGTACTGCCACACGTCCAGCTCGGTCCAGTTGGACAGCGGGAAGACCCGCACGTGCTCGCCGGGCGCGTGCCGGCCGTTGTACAGGTTCCACAGCTCGGGGCGCTGACGGCGCGGGTCCCACTGGGAGAACTCGTCGCGCAGGCTGAACACCCGCTCCTTGGCGCGGGCCTTCTCCTCGTCCCGGCGTCCGCCGCCGAAGACCGCGTCGAACTTCTCGCTCTGGATCTTCTCCGTCAGCGGCAGCGTCTGCAGCGGGTTACGCGTGCCGTCGGGACGCTCCTTCAGCACACCGCGGTCGATGTAGTCCTGCACGGAGGCCACATGCAGGCGCAGCCCATGGGCGGCCACCACACGGTCCCGGTACTCAAGAACCTCGGGGAAGTTGTGTCCCGTGTCCACATGCAGCAGCGAGAACGGGACCGCGGCCGGCGCGAACGCCTTCAGCGCCAGGTGCAGCATGACGATGGAGTCCTTGCCACCGGAGAACAGGATCACCGGGTTCTCGAACTCGCCCGCCACCTCACGGAAGATGTGCACGGCCTCGGACTCCAGCGCGTCCAGGTGGGACAGGGCGTACGGCGTGGCCGTACCCTCCCCACCGGTCGCGGCCTCGGCGACGGTCGTCATGCCAGTCCCCTCTCGCTCAGCAGGGCATAGACGGACGCGGCCGACTCCTGCACGGTCTGGTTCTGCGACTCGATCCGCAGATCAGGCGTCTGAGGCTCCTCGTACGGGTCGTCGACCCCCGTCAGCCCGCTCAGCTCGCCCGCGGCCTGCTTGGCGTACAGCCCCTTCACATCGCGCACGCTGCACACCTCGACCGGGGTCGCCACATGGATCTCCAGGTACGGCGTGGCGTTCTCGTCGTGCCGCTTGCGGACCGCCTCCCGGCTGTCCGTGTACGGCGCGATCACCGGCACCAGCGCCTTGACGCCGTTGCGGGCGAGCAGTTCGGCGACGAAGCCGATGCGCTGCACATTGGTGTGCCGGTCCGCACGGCTGAAGCCGAGGCCCGCCGAGATGAACTCGCGGATCTCGTCGCCGTCGAGCACCTCGACGCGGTGGCCCTCGGCGCGCAGCAGGCCGGCCAGCTCGTACGCGATGGTGGTCTTGCCGGCGCTCGGCAGACCCGTGAGCCAGACGGTGGCTCCGGTGGTCACGTCGTTCTCCTGAAGAGTCTGATGGTTCGTCATCCGTGCAGTCCGCACTCGGTCTTGGCGCGGCCCGCCCAGCGGCCGGCGCGCGCGTCCTCGCCCTCAAGGACCCGGCGGGTGCACGGGGCGCAGCCGATGGAGGCATAGCCGTCCATCAGCAACGGGTTGGTCAGGACGCCGTGTTCGGCGACGTAGGCGTCCACGTCGTCCTGCGTCCAGCGGGCGATCGGGGAGATCTTGACCTTCTGTCGCTTCTCGTCCCAGCCGACGACCGGGGTGTTCGCCCGGGTCGGGGACTCGTCGCGGCGCAGCCCGGTCGCCCAGGCCTGGTAGCCCTTGAGGCCCTCTTCCAGCGGCTGCACCTTGCGCAGCTTGCAGCACAGGTCGGGATCGCGGTCGTGCAGCTTCGGGCCGTACTCGGCGTCCTGCTCGGCGACCGTCTGCCGCGGGGTGAGGGTGATGACGTTGACGTCCATCACGGCCTCGACGGCGTCCCGGGTGCCGATGGTCTCCGGGAAGTGGTAACCGGTGTCGAGGAAGACGACGTCCACGCCGGGCATCGCGCGGGACGCGAGGTGTGCCACCACCGCGTCCTCCATCGAGGAGGTCACGCAGAAGCGCTTGCCGAACGTCTCCGCCGCCCACTGGAGGATCTCCAGCGCGGAGGCGTCCTCCAGATCGCGGCCCGCCTGCTCGGCGAGCGCCTTCAACTCCTCGGCCGTACGCTGCTGTTCCTGAGCCGTCGTCATATCAGCTCGTCCCCTCCGTTGTCGGCTCGCCGAAGCCCCCGGGCGAGCAGCCCGAGGAACTTCAGCTGGAATGCGCGGTTGCACGCCCCGCATTCCCAGGCGCCGTGACCCTCTTCGCTCGGACGCAGGTCCTCGTCGCCGCAGTAGGGGCAGTAGAACGGCGCGGCACGCTCGCTCACGACAGGGCCTCCTCGGAAGCCCGCGCGGCCCAGGTGGCGAACCGCTCACCGTCCGCGCGCTCCGCCCGGAACCGCTTCAGCACCCGCTCGACGTAGTCGGGCAGTTCCTCCGCGGTGACCTTCAGACCGCGCACCTTGCGGCCGAAGCCCGCCTCCAGACCGAGCGCGCCGCCGAGGTGCACCTGGTAACCCTCGACCTGCTCGCCCTGGTCGTTCAGGACCAGCTGGCCCTTGAGACCGATGTCCGCGACCTGGATACGGGCGCAGGCGTTCGGGCAGCCGTTGAGATTGATCGTGATCGGCTCGTCGAAGTCCGGCAGACGGCGCTCCAGTTCGTCGATGAGCTGCGCGCCGCGCTGCTTGGTCTCGACGATGGCGAGCTTGCAGAACTCGATGCCGGTGCACGCCATGGTGCCGCGCCGGAAGGAGGACGGCCGGGCGGTGAGGTCCAGCGCCTCCAGGCCGTCGACCAGCGAGTCCACCTTGTCCTGCTCGACGTCGAGGACGATCATCTTCTGCTCGACGGTGGTCCGGACCCGCCCGGAGCCGTGCGCCTCCGCCAGATCGGCGATCTTCGTGAGCGTGGCGCCGTCGACGCGGCCGACCCGCGGCGCGAAACCGACGTAGAACCTGCCGTCCTTCTGCCGGTGCACACCGATGTGGTCGCGCCACTGCTGCACGGGCTGCTCGGGCGCGGGCCCGTCGGTCAGCGTGCGCCCCAGGTACTCGTCCTCCAGCACCTGCCGGAACTTCTCCGCGCCCCAGTCGGCGACGAGGAACTTCAGGCGGGCGCGGTTGCGCAGCCGGCGGTAACCGTAGTCACGGAAGATCGAGATGACGCCCTCGTAGACGTCCGGAACCTCGTCGATCGACACCCAGGCACCGAGCCGCACACCGAGCTTGGGGTTGGTGGACAGCCCGCCGCCGACCCACACGTCGAAGCCGGGGCCGTGCTCGGGGTGCCGTACGCCGACGAACGCGATGTCGTTGATCTCGTGCACCACGTCCAGCAGCGGCGAGCCCGAGATCGCGGTCTTGAACTTGCGGGGGAGGTTCGAGTACGCCTTGTTGTTCAGGACCCGGCGCTTCATCTCCTCCAGCGCCGGGGTGGCGTCGATGACCTCGTCCTCGGCGATGCCCGCCACCGGGGAGCCGATCATCACACGAGGGGTGTCACCGCAGGCGGTGACCGTGGAGAGGCCGACGCCCTCCAGCCGCTCCCAGATCTCGGGCATGTCCTCGATCCGGATCCAGTGGTACTGGATGTTCTGCCGGTCGGTGATGTCCGCGGTGCCGCGCGCGAACTCCTGCGAGATCTCGCCGATCACCCGCAGCTGCGCCGTGGTGAGCGCACCGCCGTCGATGCGCACGCGCAGCATGAAGTAGCTGTCGTCCAGCTCCTCCGGCTCCAGGACCGCGGTCTTGCCGCCGTCGATCCCGGGCTTGCGCTGGGTGTAGAGGCCCCACCAGCGCATACGGCCGCGCAGGTCGCTCGGGTCGATGGAGTCGAAACCGCGCTTGGAGTAGATCGTCTCAATGCGCGTCCGCACATTGAGACCGTCATCGTCCTTCTTGACCTGCTCGTTGCCGTTGAGCGGGGTGAAGTGCCCCGCGGCCCACTGACCCTCACCGCGGTGACGACTCACCTTGCGGCGGGGCGCTGAGGCGGCGGGGTTCTGTGGGCTGGCGGCCATGGTTCTACGTCCTTCAAGACAGGCGGGAAGGGGCTCTGACCTGCGCACGGGCGCGCATGCGGGCATGGTCGCGCATCATTGCGCGGCAGAAATCAGGTACGGGGAGTGCGGCGGTGCTGGTGGGCTCAGCTCGCCGGACAGATGGCGCTGGACATGCGGCCGAGGTCGACGTGCCGCCGACTCACCAAGGCAATTCCAGTTCCAGACATGACGGAAGCGTGTCACGGCGATCTGGACACAGTCCAGCTTTATCCATCATGTGGACATCCTTGTCCCGAAATGTGGACGGAGGGTGTCGTCGCTCACATGTGCCGCCGGAAGGCTTGTCCTGGCAGGTCGCGCGGGGTATGCGGGGGATGCGGGGGCATCGGCCGGGCTCAGGCGGGGTACGCCCCCGGCCACGGTCCCGGCGCCGCGACCTCCCGCTCCAGCTCGACCTTGGTGTCGAACAGCCGGAAGCCGCGCCGCTGGTAGTTGTCCATCGCGAACTCGCCGTCCTTGCTGCACGTGTGCAGCCACACCCGCTTCGTCGGCGCCCGCCCCGGCCACCGCTCGGCCAGGTCCCAGGCGCGGGCCGTGCCGTACGACAGCAGATGGCCGCCGATCCGCCGGCCGCGGAAGGCGGGGAGCAGTCCGAAGTAGACGATCTCCACCACGCCCTCGTCCTGCGCCTCCAGCTCCACATAGCCGGCCGGCGTGCCCCGGTCGTAGGCCACCCAGGTCTCCACGCCCGGCCGCGTCAGGTACTCCTGCCACCGGGCGTACGTCCAGCCCAGCCGGTCGGTCCAGCGGAGGTCGCCGCCGACCGACGCGTACAGGAAGCGGCTGAGCTCGGGGGAGGGGACCTCGGCGCGGACGATCCGTACATCGCCCTCGGGTGCGGCGGCGGGCAGAAGGTCGACCGGGGAGGTCTGCTCCAGGGACCAGGTGGTGACGGGGACGCTGCTCATGCGGGCCAGGGAATCATCCCGCCGCCCGGTCTGTCGATCGACCGGGTCACGCCGGATGCGGCCCGGTGTACGGGCTCAGCCCAGTGAGCGGTCCAGCTCGGCCAGCGGGAGCGAGAACAGCATCCGGTCCGACAGCGACCACACCTCGCCGGTCGCCTGCCAGTACGACAGGGAGCCCGCGTCCTCGGCCCAGCAGCGGTGCGAGGCGTCCGCACCGCAGTGGGCCGCCTTCGCCGCCGTGACGTCCTGGCGCCACAGACCGCCGTGTCCGTCCCGAGAACCGGGCAGGTGTCCCACATACCAGGACGGATGGTCGGCGCCGGGCCGCCGGTACGACAGCACGCCCCGGATCCCGGCCGCCCGGGTCCGGTACGCCTCCACCGCCGGGACCTGCCCGGAGGCGTCCGCGGCGAGCGGTCCGCCGCGCTCGGGGTCCGCGCCGAACGCGTACCGCCACAGCCGGGCCGTACGGTCCGCGCCGGGCGCGGTCCACTCCGCCGCCACCAGGCTGTCGGGCACGGTGCTCCGGTCCAGGGCGAGTGCGCCGGGACAGGGCGGGCCGGCGGCGGAGCAGCGGCCGGCGGTGAAGCGGTAGGAGCCGACGGCGGGCATCACGTACCGGTAGCCGTCCGCGGACCAGCCGCCGGGGACCCGTCCGATCGCGGGCCCGTCGACCGTGGTGCGCTGGATGCGGTCGAGGTCGTAGACATAGAGCGCTTCGGCGCCGCCGGCCCCGGCGGTGACCAGCAGCTTGTCCTGGTACCAGACCATGCCCGAGATGCCGGAGGCCAGGCCACGGTAGTCCTGGCCGTCCCGCACCGGCAGCACCAGCAGCACCCAGCGGTAGGTGAGGCGGGCGGGGTCGTCGGCGTTCACGAAGGCGACCCGGGCGAGGCCCCGCTCGGCGGCGCGTCCGGTGGAGGCGCTGTGGGTCCAGCCGGCCAGGACCACCCGGTGTGTGCCCCACAGGCCGTCGTCGTCGGCGTCCCCGGAGGTGGTCACCGACGCCGGCCGCCAGTCCGTGGCCGAGGCGTCCGCCGGGTCCCAGCAGTAGGCGCGGTCGGCGGACGGGGAGACGGGCAGGGACGCGCGGTCGCCCGAGGAGCAGCCGGCGGCCTCGCTCATGTCGCGGTCCGCGCTCGCCAGTACGTCGTCCACGCCGACCGGGGTGCCCATCGCCGAGGACAGCCGGTCCAGGGCGCGGGCGGGGACGAGCTGCTCCTGGAGCCGCAGCCGGGAGGTGTCCGCCGGGGACGAGAGGGACTTGAGCGCACCGGGGCTGTCGGTGACATCGGCCTGGGACGCGCTGATCAGGGTGGCGGTCGCGGTGAGCGCCAGCGCGGTGCCGGTCAGGACCGCGCGCAGCACGGCGCCCCGTCTGCGCCGCCGGTGTCTGCCGCGATGCTTCATCTCGTCCCCTCTTCCAGGGCTCCTTCGCCGCCGAGCCGGCCCGGGGCCGAGGCGGTCCAACTGTGCCTGCTGGTTTGTAGGTTGACGCGTGCAACAGCCGGGGAGCCCTGAAGGGATGCTACGGCAGTAACGGCCCGCGCAGGGCGAATACCCCGCACTTGTGCCGAAGACTCCGCTCAGAGAACGGGGGACCCGGTGCCCTCCGGAGCCGTCCGGCGGCGGGCGATCGCCGGCGCCGTAGAAGAAGGCAGCAGGTCACGCGGGTCGTCGGGGAGCAGGACGTCGATCTCCACGTCCTCGCAGAAACGATACGGCCGATGCTGGAGGAGTTCCCCGAGGTACCGCCGGATCCGCGACATCTCGGCCCGTACCGTCACCGTGCGTGAAGAATCCCCGAACAGATCCCCGGCGAGCGCCGCCGCGCTCCGGCCGGCGCGGTGCTCGGCGAGCAGAAAGATCAACTCGGCGTGCCGGGGACTGAGTTCACGCGACCAGGCACCCGCGGACCCGGTCACCGTCAGCGTGCTGCGCCCCGCCTTCGCCAGATCCAGCACGATCCGCGCGGCCGTGGCCGGCGGTTCCTGCGCCGCCCGCAGCAACCAGCCACCGGCCAGCGGCTCCACCGCGCACGAACCCAGCGACGGCAGCCACCGCAGGCCCGGCGACAGCGACTTGGGCAGCGCGACGCGCCGTACGTACGGCATCCCCGACACCGCCGCCGACCAGCCGTCCCGGTCCACCACCAGCGCCTGTCCCTCCAGCCGGGCCAGCACCGGCGCCGCCACCGACCGCAGCCGCTCCAGCGAGTCCAGATGCAGCTCCCGCAGCCGTGCCTCCGCCAGCTTCGCCACCGCGTCCACCCAGGCCAGCGTCGCCGGATGCATCGTCTCCAGCGGGCCGCTGACATCCACCACACCGATCAGCCGGCCGTCCCTGGGATCGGTGATCGGCGCACCCGTACAGGTCCAGGAGACGTGCGAGCGGACGAAGTGCTCGCCGGCGAACACCTGCACGGGCCGCCGTACGACCGCCGGGGTGCCCACCCCGTTGGTGCCGACGACGTCTTCCCGCCAGTCCGCGCCGAGTTCGAAGCCGAGACCGTCGGCCTTGCGCAGCACCTGCGTGGCCCCCTCCCGCCACAGCACGCGGCCGTCGGCGTCCGCGACGACCATGATGTGCTGGGCGATGTCCGCGACCGAGAGCAGACCGTCGCGCAGCACCGACAGGACGTGCCGCAGCGGTGACTCCTCACGTCGGCGCCGGATCTCGTCCGACGGCAGCAGCCCCGACCGGAAGTCGTGGTCCGGGTCCACGCCGCTGCGCAGCATGCGCCCCCAGGACTGCTCGATCACCGGCCGCGGCGCGATCCGCGCACGGTGACCGGCGAGCGTGGCCTCGCGCACCTCGCTCAGCACCCGCGCCGCCTGCGCCACGTCCACGGCGGCCAGGCGCGCCACGTTCATCGGCGGGTTCACCACTGGGTCCTCCCGGAACGGCCCGGAAAAGGGCTTCGAACATGCTTGTCAAGCCGTACCGGCGGCGGTTTCCGGCCCGGCTGTGCCACACATACTGCCGTTCCAGGCCGGGCGGAGGCAGACAATCCGCACACGTGGGCCGACAAGTTGCAACCCCTTGCAACCCTGGTGAACTTATCGGGGGTGGCCGAGACTTGACCCCCGGGGTGGTGCCGTGTCGGCGCAGCACCACCCCGCCCAGGGGTTTGGCCGGGTTCGCCTTCCGGGCTGCCGGGTTCTGTGCGCCGGCGGGTGCGGGTGCGTTGTGGTTTCTCGCTCCCCCCAGTTCTCGGCTTCGCTCGAACAGGAGGGGACTCCCATAGCGGCGGTAGCCGCATATCGATACAGCCTCGCGCCCCTTGGGTACGTCGCGCCAGTCCCTCCTTCAAAGCACCGGGCGTGCCCGGTCCACGATCGACTCCAAGTCCAGGCCCGCCGGCAGCGTGCCGAAGCTCGCTCCGTGGTCGCCGCCCAGGCGGGAGGCGCAGAAGGCGTCGGCCACCTCCGGCGGGGCGTGGCGGACCAGGAGGGAGCCCTGCAGGACCAGAGCGAGGCGTTCCACCAGGCGGCGGGCGCGGGCCTCGATGCCGTTCAGGTCGGCGAGCTCGGTGAACAGGTCCTTCACCGCCCGGTCCAGGCGGTGGTCGGCGCCATGGGCGCGGCCGATCTCGGTCAGGCAGGCGTCCAGCGCGCCCGGCTCGCGTTGCAGCGCCCGGAGCACGTCGAGCGCCTGGACATTCCCGGCGCCCTCCCAGACGGAGTTCAGCGGCGACTCCCGGACCAGCCGGGGCAGTCCGGACTCCTCGACGTAGCCGTTGCCGCCGAGGCACTCCGCAGCCTCCACCGCGACGGGCGCGCAGCGCTTGGTGATCCAGTACTTGGCGGCGGGCACCGCGAGCCGCAGGAAGGCGCGCTCCTGCTCGCCGCCCTCGTCGTACGCGGCGGCCAGCCGCAGCGTGAGCGCGGTCGCGGCCTCGGACTCCAGGGCGAGGTCGGCGAGGACGTTGCGCATCAGCGGCTGGTCGATCAGCCGTGCGCCGAACGCCTCCCGGTGCGCGCAGTGGTGCACGGCCTGCGCCACCGCCTGCCGCATCAGGCCCGCCGAGCCGAGCGCGCAGTCCAGCCGGGTCGCCGCGACCATCTCGATGATGGTCCGCACCCCGCGCCCCTCCTCGCCGACCCGGCGCGCCCAGGTCCCGGCGAACTCCACCTCCGCGGAGGCGTTGGACCGGTTGCCGAGCTTGTCCTTGAGCCGCTGGAGCAGGAACACGTTACGGGTGCCGTCCGCGAGGACCCGCGGCACGAGGAAACAGGTGAGCCCGCCGGGGGCCTGGGCGAGCACCAGGAAGGCGTCGGACATCGGTGCCGAGCAGAACCACTTGTGCCCGGTCAGCGCGTACGTCCCGGACTCGGCCAGCGGCCGGGCCTCGGTCGTGTTCGCCCGTACGTCGCTGCCGCCCTGCTTCTCCGTCATGGCCATGCCCATGAGGGCGCCGGCCTTCCGCGCGGCGGGCCGCAGCTCACGGTCGTACACCGTGGACGTCAGCAGCGGCTCCCACGCGGCGGCCAGCTCCGGGTCGGTCCGCAGCGCGGGCACGGCCGCGTGGGTCATCGACAGCGGGCAGCAGTTGCCCGCCTCGACCTGGGTCCAGATCAGGAACCCGGCCGCCCGGCGCACATGCCCGGCGGGCCGCGTCCAGGCGCCGGTCAGCCCCGCCCCGACCCCCTTGCCGAGCAGCCGGTGCCAGGCCGGGTCGAAATCGACCTCGTCGATCCGGTGGCCGTAGCGGTCGTGGGTGCGCAGCCGGGGCGGGTGCTCGTTCGCCTGCGCCCCCCACTCCTGCACCTGCGCCGAACCCGAGGAGCGTCCCAGCACGGACAGCTCCGCGCGCACCTCGTCCAGCACGTCCGGGTCGGTGTACCGCTCGACGGCCGCCACGAGGGCCCGGTCGGCGGTGAACAGGTCGTAGCCGACCAGGGGCGGCGGCTGGTTCGTCACGGTGTGGGTGGAGGTGCCTGCCATGATTGCGAACCTACCCGGGACTGGTGGAGGTGATGGCCTCCAGCGTGGCACAACGGCACGTGCCGGGGCGCCGGGGACCCGCTGACCCGGCCCGGAAGGTGAGGGCGGTCCGGTGCTGCGGCTACCGTTGGGTCGTGCAGCCAGCAAGTGAACCCCCCGAGCGGCCCCCCGGCCGTCTCCACCGGGCCAGAGCCCTCTACCGGAACGTCTCCAAGCGCAGGACGGCCTGGCTGCTGCTCAAGGACACCGTCAACTCCTGCATGGAGTACCGCATCCTGGGCCTGGCCGCCGAGGCGGCGTTCTTCACGCTGCTGTCCGTGCCGCCCCTGCTGCTCTGTCTCATCGGGCTGCTCGCCTACGTCGACACCTGGACCGGCGCCCACACCATCCAGAGCCTGGAGACCAACATCCTCGACGCCTCGCGGACGGTCCTGTCCGACAAGGGCGTGAAGGAGATCGCCGAGCCGATCCTGCACGACGTGCTGAAGACCCGGCCCGACGTCATCTCCATCGGGTTCGTCTTCGCGCTGTGGTCGGGATCGCGCGCGGTGAACGTCTTCATCGACACCATCACCGTCATGTACGGCCTCGACGGCGTCCGCGGCATCGTCAAGACGAGGGTGATGTCGTTCCTGCTCTTCATCGTCGCCCTGCTGATCGGCTCGGTGGCGCTGCCGCTGATGGTGGCGGGCCCGGACGCGGTGGTACGGGTGGTGCCCTGGTCGGCGACGGTCGTGCAGGTCCTGTACTGGCCGGTCGTCATGGTCCTGTCCATCGCCTTCCTGACGACCCTGTACCACGTGTCCGTGCCGGTCCGCTCCCCGTGGATCGAGGACGTCCCCGGCGCCCTCGTCGCGCTGGCCATGTGGGTCTTCGGCAGTTTCCTGCTGCGGATCTACCTCGTGCACACCATCGAGGGCGCCACGATCTACGGCTCCCTGGCCGCCTCCGTCGCGGTCCTGCTGTGGATCGGCGTGTCGGCCTTCGCGGTCCTGGTCGGCGCGGCCGTGAACGCGGCCATCGACCGGGTCTGGCCCGCCGCCGCCACGGCCGCCGCCCGCGAGGCGAACGAGCGGATGCGTGAGGCGCAGGTCGCCGAGTACGTCGCCTGGGCGGCGGCGTCCCGCGAGGCCGACCCCGACGACCCGGACATGCCCTCAGAATTCCCTGAGCGCTGGTCCCGCTTCCTGCCCCCGGAGGACGTCACGGCCCGCCTGCGCACCCACGCCAAGAACCCGCACCACCACCCTCACGCCCACAACGGCACCGGGGACACACACAAGAATCCTCACGGGGGCACACCGCCGCAGGGCCAGTGAGCGGTGACTCTCCACCCCTGGGTGCGGATCAGCGGTGGATGACGGCGCCGGGTGTTTCCACCTGCTTTCCACCCGTCTCTCCACCCGTGCTCCGATCCGCCCGGTAACGCCATGGACCTAGCGTTTTCCACGGGCCGGCGGTGGCTTCCCGACCGGCGAAGAGGCGGAGGTCGATATGACGGAGACGGAGACCGGGGCGGAAACGGGCACGGGGGCGGAAACGGAAACCGGGGCGGAGACCGGGGCGGAGGCGGGCACGGGAGCGAGGAACGGTGGGCTGGGCCACGGCCCGCTGCTCGGGATCGCCGCCGACATCCTCCTGCCGCTCCTCGTCTACTACGCCGCCCGCGTACTCGGCGCGCACCAGGGACCGGCGCTCCTGCTCAGCGGGGCGCCTCCCGCTCTGCGGCTGCTGTACGGCGCGCTGCGGCACCGCAGGATCGACGGCGTGGACCTGTTCTTCACGGTGCTGCTGGCCGGCGCCGCGCTGGCGTCCCTGATCGGCGGCGGTCCCCGTGTCCTGCTGTTCAAGGACGCGGCGCTGTCCCTCGTGGTCGGCACCTGGGTGGCCGGCACCGGGTTCACTCGCAGGCCGTTGGCCTTCCAGCTGGGGCAGCGGCTGCACCGGGGGCCGGCCGCCCGGGCGCGCGCCGGGCTCTGGCGGGACTCCGCCGAGTTCCGCCGGGCCCTGCGCGCCCTCACCCTGGCCTGGGGCGCCGAGCAACTGCTCGACGGCGGCCTCGGCACACTCGCCGCGGCCACACTGCCGTCCGACACCGTGCCGCTGCTCACCCGCGTCGTGTCCCTGTCCCTGCTCGTCCTGACGGCCGCGGCCACCGCCGGGTACGCCCGCCGCTTCCGCACCCGCCACGGCCTCCCGTTGCTCGGCACCCCCGGCACGGAGCACGCCGACCGCACGAACGGCACCCTGTTCCTGTCCTTCCCCTCTTTCCCGTCCGCTCCGGCGCCCGCTGCGACCCTGGTGACGGCGGACCCCGGCATACGCACCCTGCTGCCGCCGGGTTCTCCGGCCCGGCGTCCGGGCTGACCGTCACTGCGGCACCGGCACCGGACAGCCTGGGTGCCGTCGGCGACGTAGGCTGGCGCTTGTGTACGCGGAGCGGGCGTCCCGGCTGGCCGGTGCCGTCGTGTGGACGAACACCCCGACCGGGGCCGGTGGCCGGGCCGTGCTGCCCGACGGCTGCATGGACCTGCTGTGGAGCGAGGGCCGGCTGCTGGTCGCGGGCCCCGACACCCGCCCCTACGCCCCCGAGGGTCCGGACCGTTCCTGGGCTGGTGTCCGTTTCTTCCCCGGCACCGCGCCCGCCCTGCTCGGCGTGCCGGCGCACGAACTGCGCGATCGGCGTGTGGCGTTGGCCGACCTGTGGCCCGCCGCCCGAGTCCGCCGGCTGTGCGACCGGATCGAGGCGGCCACCGATCCGGCGACGGCACTGGAGGACGTCGCCCTGGACGCGGCAGCGCGCGTGGCGGCCCCCGATCCGCTGCTGCGCCGGCTGGTGGAGCGCCTGGACGAGGGCCGGCCGGTGTCCGAGACGGCCGCCGAACTCGGCATCGCCGCCCGCACGTTGCACCGCCGCAGCCTGAACGCGTTCGGCTACGGCCCCAAGACGCTCGCCCGCATCCTGCGTCTGCAACGGGCGCTGACGCTGGCCCGCTCCGGGGTGACGTACGCCGAGACGGCGGTCCGCGCGGGCTACGCGGACCAGGCCCATCTCGCCCGGGAGGTTCGGGAGCTGGCCGGTATGCCGCTCGGGGAGCTACTCGGCGCCGGGTAGCGGGGCGAACAGGTCGACGCCGTTGCCGTCCGGGTCGTGCACGGTGGCGTACCGCTGGCCCCAGAAGGCGTCCCACGGCTTCAGCTCGCCGTGGTACCCGGCGCCCACGAGTTCCTCGTACCGGGCGTCGACCTCGGCGGGTGAGCCGCAGCGGAAGGCGAGCCCGATGCGCCCACCACCCTCGGGCGGGCGCCAGCCGGGGTGGAAGGAGCGGACGGTTTCCTCGGTGTCCAGCGCGAGCACCAGCCCGCCGGGCAGCTCGGCCTCGACATGCGGCTGTTCCTCGGCCCCGTCGGGGAAGACCAGCCCGAGGCGGCGGTAGAAGGCGAGCGAGGCGGCCAGATCGGAGGCCACCACGCCGATCACGGCGAATCGTGCAGTCATGGGGCCACCGTAGGAGGGCGGTGGCGGGAGGGTCTTGAAGAAATCGGCCACCCTGCGGGTGCGATGACAGCTTCCGGTCTCAGCCGAAGGTCACCGGCCCCTTCGGGGTGTCCACGGTGAAGGTGAGCGCCGCCGGACCGGTGGTGAGGGCCAGCTCGGTGTCCAGGGCTGCCAGCGGTCCGCGTACGGCCTCCGGGTCGGGGACCGTGGCCCTCAGCTCCAGCAGCGGGGTGACCGGCAGACCCGAGTCCGCCGGGTGGCGCGAGTCGCCCCAGTCGATCAGGAAGGGCACCAGGCCGGAGGGGTCCCCTGAGGTGCCGTCGGTCAGCCGCCAGCGCAGCAGGGTGCCGTCGGGGGTGCGGCGGCTCATCGGGCGGACGGGGCCGGGGTCGTAGCCCCGCGCGCGGGCCGCCGTGATCGCCGTGTCGAGGTCGGGCGGGCTGATCGCCCAGGTCAGCGTGCGCGGCTCGGTCAGCCGGTCGACGCCGAACGGCCGCGGCCCGGCGGGCTCCGGCTGCTCCGGGTCGGGGCCGAGGATCTCCAGGTACCTGCGGCCGCCCAGTCCCACCAGATGGTTGCGGGTGCCGAGACCGAGGTGCACACCGCCGGGCTCGGGTGTCACCCCGGTGCGCCGGGTGAAGTCGGCGACGGTCGCGGCCAGATCCGGCGTGGCGAGGACGAGGTGGTCCAGGAGCGGGGGAACGGCGTTCATGCCCGGCGAGGCTACGGTCACCGGCCGTACGACACAAGGAAGTTGGACCGAGCCCGAGCCTTCGGTGACGTCTGCTCGGTGAAACCGTTCCCCCATTGGAGTGAGTAAAGCACGCGCACATGGAAAGTCACGTGAATATCTAGAGATGCTCTTGTTTTGGTAAAGAGATCCATGGGAGGAGCCGGACCTTGACTTACGGAAAACAGCTGCGCGAACGCATCGCCGGGCCCGGGACCACGCCGCTGATCGGCGTGTACGACATGTACTCGGCGTCGATCGCGGCCCAGCACTACGACGGCATGTTCGTCTCGGGCTTCGGATTCGCGGCCTCGTACTACGGGCTGCCGGACATCGGTTTCATCGCCTGGCCCGACATGGTGGCCTTCGTCCAGCGGCTGCGGGGCGCGTTCCCGCACCACCACCTGCTGGTCGACATCGACGACGGTTACGTCGATCCCGAGGTCGCCTGCCATGTCGTCGAAGGGCTGGAGCGCATCGGGGCCTCCGGCGTGATCCTGGAGGACCAGAAGCGGCCCCGCCGCTGCGGACACGCCGACGGCAAGCAGGTGCTGCCGCTGGAGGAGTACCTGGAGAAGCTGGACAAGGTCCTCCAGACCCGCAAGGACCTGGTCGTCGTGGCCCGGACGGACGCCACGGAGGAGCACGACATCCTGCACCGCGCCCAGCGGCTGGCCGCCACCGACGCCGACGTCGTGCTGGTCGACGGGGTGCGCAGCGTCGAGTGGATCCAGCGCATCCGCAAGGTCGTGGGCGACAAGCCGCTGCTGTTCAACCAGATCGCCGGGGGCAAGTCGCCCCGCCTCTCCCTCGGCGAACTGACCGGCCTCGGCGTGGACGTCGCCATCTACAGCACGCCGTGTCTGTTCGCCGCGCACGAGGCGATGGACTCCGCGCTCGCCGGTCTGAAGGCCGCCGACGGCCGGCTGCCCGAGGTCGATCCTGCGAGCGGCATCGGTGTGAAGGCCGCCACCAGCCTGCTGGAGCGCAACATCGCCCGGGAGCGGCTCACCCCCGAGGGCGTGGGCGTGTGAGGCGTGCCGTACCCCGGCTCGGGACGGCGGCGGCCCTCGCCGCCGCGGCGCTCGGCGCCGGCGCGGCACCCGCGGCACCCGCCCCCGCGCCCGGCAGCCTGATCACCGTCATCGACAACTCCCACGCCGACTCCTGGCTGGAGGTCGACCGCACCGCCAACGTCCAGACCGGCAGGGGCACGGCCGGCAGCGACCACGACGGCAGTGCCGTGGACGCGATCGAGGCCCTCGTCGGCGCCCCCCACCACCACAGGGACTACTGAGGGCAACGACTCAGGCCGCGCACGGCGGCGGCCGGGCACCCCGTGCGGGAGGTGCCCGGCCGCCACCGTGCTCCGGCTTCACCCACGCCGGGCCCGACTCGGTCTTCCCCGGGCCCGACTCGGTCTTCCCCGGGCCCGACTCGGTCTTCCCCGGGCCCGACTCGGTCTTCCCCGGGCCGACTCGGGCTTCGCCGGGTCGGCTCAGCGCTCACCGGGTCGGCTCGGTTCTCGCAGCCGCCGCACCCCACGGGGTGCGGCGGAGGTCGGCTCAGTCATCGGCGAGGTCGGCTCAGCCCTCGGCGAGATCGGGGCGGCCGTTCTCGTCGAGTTCGACGTCGGCCTTCGGGTCGTGCTCGTCGCCGGGCGTGGCCACGGTGGCGCGGTGCTGTCCGGGGGCGAGGGTGCGGCAGGCGGCGTGGGCCGTACCGAAGGCGGTGACCAGAGCGACTGCGGCCACGGCGAGGGCCGCTGCGGTGCGCGAGGTGAGGTCCATGCCCGGGAAACGATCCCGGGTACGGTGCGGTCACCGCCCCGCGTCCGGCCGGGCGTGCCGCATCACGCGGTCGGCCGCGCCAGGGGCGGCGCCGCCGTGCTCGCGCGGGGCACCAGCCGGGTCGACAGCTCGGTACGGGTGCCCTCCGGGCGCTCGCCCTGCATCATCCGCACCAGCAGCCGGAGCGCGGTCGCCGCCATCTCCCCGAGCGGCTGGCGCACGGTGGTCAGGGCCGGCGCGATCCAGCGGGCCTCGGGCAGGTCGTCGAAGCCCACGACGCTCATGTCGTCCGGCACCCTCAACCCCCGTTCCGCGAGCGCCGCGTACACCCCGAGGGCCATCCGGTCCGAGCACACGAACACCGCGGTCGGTGGCTCGTGCAGGTCCAGCAGTTCGTGCGTGCGCAGCCGGGCGGTGGCCTCGTCGAAACCGGCGTACCGCACGTACTCGGCGCGGTGCGGCACCCCTGCGGAGGCGAGCGCGGAACGGTGACCGGCCACCCGGGCGCTGCTGCCCATCGTGCGCCGGTGCCCGGCGATCACCGCGATCCGCCGGTGGCCGAGCCCCAGCAGATGCTCGGTCGCGCTGACCCCGCCCTGCCAGTTGGCCGCCCCGACCGACACCACCCCGGCCGGCGGTTCGTGCGCGGGGTCGATCAGCACGTAGGGGATGCGGTGGTGATCCAGCCACGCGTACTGCGACGGGGACAGTTCGGCGAGGTCGAACAGCACCCCCGAGGAGCCGCGGGCGGTCAGCTTGTCCAGCCAGTCGCGCTCCGGCCGGCCGCCGCGGGCCCGGTTCGGCCCGGCCGAGACCACCACCTCCAGGCCCGCCTCGTGCGCCGCCGCCTCGACTCCGTGCAGGACCGCTCCCGACCAGGAGCTCTCCAGCGAGTGCACCACCAGGTCGACCAGGCCCGGCGCCTTCGCCGCGTCGAAGCGGGGCCGGCGCACATAGCCGAGCCGGTCCAGTGCCTCGGTGACCCGGCGGCGGGTCTCCGGTGCCACGTCCTCGCGGCCGTTGACCACCTTCGACGCGGTGGGCACCGACACCCCCGCCTCACGTGCCACCACCGCCAGCGTCGGCCCGGCCGTCACGCTCGCACTCCCCGCACGGACCACAGGAAACCGCCTCTCCGGCCCGCCTTTGGGCCTCGAAAGTTGCGACCAACGCTGCTTCCGCGGCCTGCTCACCGACCATGCAGAAAGCGCTTCCTACGATAGATGCGCGTCAACACGGCGTGAAGACATGGGAATTCGCGGGATGGCGCCGGTCGGAGCTTTCGAAACTCCGAACATCCCCTTCGGTGGGTGAGGTCAGTCCGGGGTGCAGTCGAGCCGGAAGCCGGTGAAGTCCGCGGTGAAGGAGGCGTCGACGAGGTCCACCGCGTGGATCGCGGCCATGGCGCCGGTGAAGCGCAGCCGGGAGCCGTGGTCGTCGGAGAGCAGGGTGAAGTCCAGCGGCGGACCGACGGAGCGGCGGGCGCCGGCCGCGGCGTACCAGAACTCGGCCTCCCCGCGCTCGACGCGGACCCCCAGGGTGAGCGGGCCGCTCGCGTCCACGTCGGCCACCGCCACCAGGCGCGTCTCGTCCTCGTCGCGCGCCGTCAGCGCGAGCACGCTCCGGCCGGCGCCCCGCCACTGCTGCCCGCACTGCTCCTCGCCCGCGTCCTCCGCCCAGGTCAGGTCGAGGGCGAGGTAAGCCGCCGTGTTGTACCAGAGCAGCAGTCCGGCCGCCTGGGTGAATGTCGTCGGCCGCGCCTCGACGGTCACCCGCACCTCGGCCCGGTGCTCGGTGATCCGCCGGGCGAGCAGACTGTGCGCCCACAACGACTCGGGCCCGTGCCGGCCACGCAGCCGGATCCAGCCCGCACGGCTGGTCAGGTCGATCCAGGACGGATCGGCGGGCGAGCGCAACGTGTACCAGGAGGGCTCCGACCGTCCGGGCGCGAGGGACTCTCCGGGGCGCCTCGGCCGGCCCGGTGCCAGAGGGTCCCCGGCACCGGCGGTCTCGGGCTCCCGGCCGCTCGCGCAGCGGTCCGGCCGGCCCGGCGTCAGGGCATACCCGGAGGTGATCATCTCCGGCTCCGGGCCGTTTCCGGTGGGCTCCGACACGCCTGGCGGCAGGAAAGCCCCAGCGGGCTCCGGCGCAGTCGGTGCGGGGGTGTCTTCGCTGCCGGCCGGTTCCGGCTTCCCGCCCCGCCCTCGTGGCATCGGCACCCTGAGCGCCGGTCGGCAGTCCCCGTGCCGCAGGCGGGGCCAGCCGGCCTCGTCCCAGGTCACCGCCTGGATCGCGGTCTCCCGGCCGAGGGGGCAGCGGGGGCCGACGGGGGTGGCCAGGGGGCGGGAGGTGAGGTGGCTCAGGTGCCACTCGTCGTCCGGGGTGCGCACCAACTCCGCGTGACCCGCCTTCTGCAACGGCCAGGCCGGGTCGTCCCGGGAGGTCAGGAGCGGGCGCGGGTCCAGGTCGTACGGGCCGGTCAGCCGGCGGGAGCGGGCCACTCGTACGCCGTGCTCGAAGCCCGTGCCGCCCTCGGCGAGCAGCAGGACGTACCAGCCGTCCCGTTTCAGGAGTTTCGGGCCCTCGATCAGCCGGTCGTGCTGGAGCAGGAGATGGGTGCCGTCGACAGGGGAGAGCGTCGACGGGTTCAGCTCGGTGGCGACGATGCCGCAGAAGCGGCGGCCGCCGGGGCGGTGGTCGTTCTGCAGGTTGAGGAGCCAGAGACGGCCCTCCTCGTGGAACAGGGCCGGGTCGAAACCGTGGGACGGGACCCGGCGCGGGGGCGTCCACGGACCCGCGACGTCGGGGGCCGTGCTGATGTAGGTGTCCAGGTCGAAGTACGGCGTGCCGACCGAGCGCACCACCGTGTACGTCACCCAGAACCGCGTACCGTCCCAGCTCAGCGAGGGCGCCCAGATCCCACCGGAGTCCGGCACCCCGGCGAGCGTTCCGCCCGGGGCCGCCCCCTCGACATGGCCGGCGTACTCCCAGCGGGCCAGGGCGCGGGAGCGGTGGATCGGGATCGTCGGGAACCACTCGAAGGAGCTGGTCGCCACGTAGTACCAGTCCCCGGCGCGGACCAGGGACGGGTCCGGGGCGAAGCCCCGGATCACCGGGTTGACCAACTCGGTTTCGGAATCGGTCACTTGAGGGCTCCCAGGGTCACCCCGGTGCGCCAGTAGCGCCGCATCGCCACCATCATCACCGCCATCGGCACGATGGACAGCAGCGCGCCGGTCAGCACGAGCCCCGTCAGGTCGACGCCGGACTCCATGCGGGTGCCGGACCAGTTGTACAGGCCGATGTTGAGGGTCCAGTTCTCCTTGCCGCGCAGCACGGTCAGCGGGAGGAAGAAGGCGTTCCACGTGTTGACGAAGGCGAGCAGGAAGACCGTCGCGCCGCCCGTCGTCATCATCCGCAGCACGATGCTGACGAAGATGCGCACCTCCCCGGCGCCGTCGAGCCGGGCCGCCTCCAGCAGTTCGTAGGGGATCGTGGCCTCGGTGTACACCTTGGCCAGATACACGCTGAACGGGTTGATCAGGCACGGGATCAGCATCGCCCAGGGGGTGTCCACCAGGCCGATCGAGGAGAACAGCAGATACAGCGGGAGGGTCAGCAGCGCGATCGGGATCAGGAACGAGCCCACCACACACGCGAAGATCACATTGCGGCCCGGGAAGTCGAAGCGGGCCAGACCGTAGCCGGCGGCGAGCGCCACCACCGTGCCGCCGAGGGAGCCGACGCCGGCGTACAGCAGCGAGTTGGCCGTCCAGCGCAGGAAGATGCCGTCCTGGTAGGTGAACACCTCGCGCAGGTTGTCCCACAGGTGCCAGCCGGAGAACCACAGGCCGTTGCTCTGGTACAGCGCCGTGCGGTTCTTCGTCGCGCTGACCAGCAGCCACCACAGCGGGAACAGGCTGTAGGCGCTGGCCAGGGTCAGCCCGACGAGCAGGAAACGCTGGCCGCCCCGCCCGCGCGAGGCGGCGTCCGGGCGCGTGATGCGCCGCACCCCCCGGGCGGAGGGCCGCTCGGTGGGGGCTTCGGTGACCGCCATCAGTCGGCCTCCTTCGAGGTGAACCGGTAGAAGAGGAAGGAGGCCACGCCCAGGATCAGGGCGAGCAGCACCGAAAGAGCCGCGGCGTAGTGGTAGTTGCCGGCGTTGAACGCCTGGTTGTAGATGATCATGATCGGGGTGAAGCTGTCGCTGACGGTCTGCGGGGTGACGTTCCGGAACAGCGCGGGCTCGTTGAAGATCTGCAGCATCTGGATGATCGACAGCAGCCCGGTGAGGACCAGCGCCCCGCGCACGTACGGGACCTTGATGCTTCGCGCGATCCGGATCTCCGAGGCGCCGTCGAGCCGGGCCGCCTCGAACAGCTCGCGGGGCACGCCCTGGAGCGCCGAGTAGATGATCACCATGTTGTAGCCGATGCCGTGCCAGGTCAGCAGGTTGCCGATGGACGGCCACACCATCGACGGCGCGAAGAAGTTCCAGTGGAAGCCGAACACCTTGCCGAGCGGGGTCAGCGGACCGACGTCCGGGCTGTACAGGTTGACCCACATGATCGCCGCGACCACGCCGGGGATCATGTACGGCACCAGCAACAGGATCCGGAACCGGCCGGCCACGCGCGAGGTGAGCGCGTCCAGGCACAGCGCCAGCACCAGGCTGACGAACAGCATCACCGGGATCTGCACGCAGGCGAACAGCACCACTCGCAGGATGGAGTTCAGGAACGCCGAGTCGGTCAGGCCCTGGGTGTAGTTGCCGAGCCCGGCGAACTCCGTGGTCGCTCCGCCGAGTCCGAGCCCGGACTGGTGCTCGCGGTACAGGGACTCATGGACGGCGTAGCCGATCGGGAGCAGATAGAGGAAGACGAAGCCGAGCTGGAAGGGCAGGGTGAACGCGGCGCCCTTCCAGCGCAGGGAGCGGATCATCGAAACGTCCCTCAGCCCTTGACGCTGATGCCGCGCGACTTCAGGTCGTTCACGGTCCACTGCTGCATGTGCGCGAGCAGATCGGTGACCTTCTCCTGCCCCGCCACCACCTTGGCCCAGCCGGCCTGCATCTCGGTGAACATCGCGGTCCAGTCAGGGCCGAAGGCCCAGTCGGTGGTGACGGTGCCCAGGCTGTCGGTGACCACCTTCTGCGCCGGCGCGTAGTTCGTGCCGAGCAGTTTCTGCGAGACCGACTCGGCGACGTACGCGTTGCTGTCCTTCAGTGCCGGCATCACACCGTTGCCGGTCTCCGGGCTCGCCATCGTCTTGACCGCACCCGCGTCGGTGGACATCCACAGGGCCGCCTGGGCCGCCTGCTCCTGGTGGCCGCACCCCTTGGTCACCAGGGTCACGCCACCGGTCAGGTTCGTGCCGGCCGGCGTCTTCGGCGCCTCGCCCGGGTACGTCGGCCACGGGGCCAGCGCCCACTTGCCGAACGACTTGGTGAAGTTCTGCACCATGCCGGCCATCTGCCAGGTGGAGATCTGCCGGGTGGCGGTGCCGCCGTTGTCGTAGTTGCGCTGCACGGCCGCGTAGTCGGCGAAGGACAGCTTGGAGTTCAGGTCGTTGTCGATGATCTCCTGGATCACCTTCGCGGCCTTCAGGGTGCCCGGGTCCTGGAAGTCCACCTTCCAGGAGTTGCCGTCGATGGCGTACCAGTGCGCCCCGGCCTGCATGGAGAGCACCTCCAGGGTGCTCGGGTCCTCACCGGCGTAGTTGGTGATCTTGATGCCGTGCCGCTTCAGCACCTTGCCGGCGGTGATGAAGTCGTCCCAGGTGGCGGGCGGCTTCAGACCGTACTTCTGGAAGATGTCGGTGCGGTAGATCGTGAAGTTCGGCGCGGAGCCGGTGGGAACGCCGTACAGCTTGCCCTGTACCTGCGCGCTCGCCCAGGAGCCCGGGTTGAACTTGTCGGCGTCGCCCTTGACGTACTGCGTGATGTCCGCGAGTGCGCCCTGCGACACCCAGCTCGTGACGTACTCGGCGGTGTTCTGCACCAGGCAGGGGGTGTTGCCCGCCTTCACCGCGTTCGTCAGCTGCTTCTGCATGGTCAACTGGTCGGTGACCTTGGTGTACTTCAGCTGCACGTCCTTGTGGGAGGCGTTGAACGCCTTCACGACGGCTTCCTGGCCGTTCGCCCAGCCCCAGTAGTCCAGGGTGACGGGGCCGGACGACTTCGACGACGTGTCGCCCGAGCCGGAACCGCCGCAGGCGGCGAGCAGACCGGTGAGCGCGATTCCCGCGACGGCGGCGGTGGCGAACCTTCTGCGGGAGCTGGTGACGTTCATCTGACCGTGATCCTTCGAAAGTAGGCGTTCTCGGCAGTGGGCGGAACGCGAGGACGGCGGCTCGGTGGTGCAGGCCGGGAACAGCGGACCCGACAGCGGGGCCGGAAACCGCCGGCACGCGGTTGCGGCGGAGGATGGCCAAGCGGAAGCTGTAGTAAGCGGTTGCTGGGACGGTAGGCGACCAAGTTCGCCCATAGCAAGAGGGGTGGGGCGATTTGTTACGGCGACGAGTCCGGCGGGTTGCCTCCGGCCCGCGCCAACTGCTCGCATCGCACGGAGCATTCGAGCAGGTCAACGCCGTATGGCAGGGCGGAGCCCGGGTTTCGGCGAGCGGCCCGAGAGTCGCCACCGAAGTCGTGAAGCACGAGAAACCGTTTACGTAACTCTCTCGCCGAGCTCCTTGCGCACGGCGAGCTATCCGCGCGGCGCCGGCGGCCGCACGGAGTTGCGTACGACGACATGGGTGCCCAGCACCAGATGCTCGCCGTCGGCGCCCTTGCGGCGGCCCGTGCCGCCCTCGCGCCGGTCGGCCACCGCGCGCAGCGCCACCCGGCCCATCTCCTCGTACGGCACGTGCACGGTGGTCAGCTGGGGTGTCAGCTGGGAGGCGAGCGGGATGTCGTCGTAGCCCACGATCGACACGTCCTCCGGCACCCGCCGCCCGGCCGCGCGCAGCGCCTGCATGGCGCCCGCGGCCACCACGTCGGTCCCGGCGAGCACGGCGGTGAAGTCCGGCGTCTCGCGCAGAGCGGCCTCGACCGCGGTGTAGCCGTGCGTGTCGTCGTACGGGCCGTGGCGGATCATCCCCGGGTCGAACGGTATCCCGTACGCCTCGAAGGCCCGCCGGGCGCCCCGCAACCGGCCCTGGGCGGTGGTGAGTCCGGCCGGTCCCGGCAGGACGAGGACGCGCCGGTGCCCGGCCGACAGCAGATGGCTGGCCATGGCGTAGGCGCCGCCCTCGTTGTCGTAGTCGACCGTCGTGGCCGGGACGTCGCCCTCCAGGGGCGGCCTGCCCACGAGGACGAGATGGGAGCCGGCCGCGTCCAGGGAGCGCGCGAAGCGGGCCATGCGCAGCTGGTACTCGTCGTAGTCGTACGCGCCGCCGAGCAGCACCACGGCGGCCACGCCCTGCTGCCGCATCAGGTTGACCAGCGCCAGTTCCCGCTCGGGGTCGTCGCCGGTCGTGCCGACCAGCGACAGCCAGCCGCGCAGGGTGGCGGCGCCCTCGACGCCCTTGGCCACATGGGCGAACGCGGCGCCGGTGATGTTGTTGATGAGGATCGCCACGGTCGGCGTGCCGCCGCCGGCGAGCGAGCGGGCGTGGGCGTTGGTGACGTAGTCCAGGTCCCGGACCACCTTCATCACCCGCCGGCGCAGCTCGTCCGAGACCGGATAGTTGCCCGACAGCACCCGCGAGACGCTCGCCACGGAGACACCGGCGTGCTCCGCGACGTCGCGGATGGTCGCCCGGCCGGCCTCACTTGGCGCCTTGCGCTGACTCACCGCTTAAGGCTCCTTCGACGTCGTGGCGCGTTTCCCACCCGCTCGGGTACCGCCCGCGCCGGTGCGGAAACCGTATCCCATGCCGGCTCTGGGCCGGCGGGCCTGTGGACGGCGGTCCCCGGTGCCCATCAGGCGACCCGGGCCAGGTCCGCGTGCCGCACCTCGTACAGCGGCGGCAGCCCCGCGGCCAGCCGCTCCAGCTCCTCGACGACGATCGCGCCGAGCCGCTCCAGCTCATTGCCGAGCGAGCCCGCGATGTGCGGGGTGAGGAAGACGTTGGGCAGCCGGTACAGCGGCGAACCGGCGGGCAGCGGCTCGGGCTCGGTGACGTCCAGGACCGCGCGCAGCCGTCCCGAGACCAGCTCGTCGGTCAGCGCCTCGTGGTCGACCAGCGCACCGCGCGCGGTGTTGATCAGCACGCCGCCGTCCCGGACGAGGGCGAGCCGGCCGCGGTCGAGCATGTGGTGGGTCTCGGGGATGTCGGGGGCATGCAGGCTGACGATGTCGCTGTGGCGCAACAGGTCCTCCAGCGGCAGCAGTTCGGCCCCGAGGGCGGCGGCCTCGGCGGGGCTGACGTAGGGGTCGTGCAGCAGGACCGTGAGGTCGAACGGCCGCAGCAGCTCCAGGAGCCGGCGGCCCACCCGGGAGGCCCCGATCACCCCGATGCGGCGGCCGAGATTGCCGGTGGCCGCGGTCTCGGCGGGGCCCGGATAGGTGTGGGTGCGCCGGTAGCGCTCGCGGTGCTCGAAGGTGTCCTTTCCGACGAGCAGGATCATCGCGAGCGTGTACTCCGCCACCGGCAGGGCGTTGCCGGTGACCGCGCTGGACACGGTGACCCCGTGGCTCCACAGGGCCTCGCCGACCAGGGAGCGGACCGAGCCCGCGGCGTGCAGCACGGCCCGCAGCCCGGGGGCGGCGGCCAAGGCACCGGCGTCGAGGTGCGGGCAGCCCCAGCCGGTGATCAGTACGTCGGCCGAGGCGAGGGCGCCGGCGGCCGCCGGGTCGGTGAAGTCCCGTACGACGAGAGCCGGTTCGATGTCGGCCGCGCGTGTCAGCCGGGTCATGAGCGGCGGCGGGAAGAGCAACGGAAGATGCACCGGATCCATCGCGAACACGGCTCGCGGCGGCTGGAGGCTGGGGGGCATGGCTCTCCTGACGAACGGCGGTAGAAACGTTTTCAGAAAGCGCCTTCTACCGTATGTCTGACGGGAACGGACGGTCAACGGTCGGGGGTGGAAGCCGGGTCGCGGCGGGCCGGGAACGGGCCAGGCCTGGGGCGGCACTGGGCGGAGACCGGTCGAGGACGGTGCGCCGGCCTCCACGCGCGTGCCTCGGTGTGCCAGGTTGCACCGATGACGTGCGGCCCTGATCGCAGACCGCATCGAAATCGGTTACCGGATTTTTCGGAGTCACTCCGGTCTCTACGGAGGGCGGTCGGATTCCGGTGGGCCCGGGCGGCACAGGCTCGGGCGGCACAGGGCTGTGCGTCCGCCGGACGGCCGCGCGCCGAGGTGTGCGCCGTACGACGTCGCGTGGGGGAGTCCGCCGCAGGGCTCAGCCGGCTGTTCCACCGCGCCAAGCCGGGGTGAGGCCCGCGGCCAGCGGTGCCACGGGTGTCTCCGGGGCGCAGGTCAGCCGGCCGCCCTGCACCTCCAGCCGGGTGGCGCGGACGACCGACCGGCGGCCGGCGGGATCGTCCTCGTCCGCCGTGAAGTACCACAGCACCGCCGCCGCATCGCCCTGCTCCAAGGCCATGGCGTGGTGGCCCTCGGGCTCCTCCGCGAGCAGCTGGTACGGCTCCCGTGTCCAGGTGTCCAGGTCGGCGGAGCGGTAGACCGACAGGCCCTTCCAGTTGTCGGTCACCATCCAGTACACCCCGGCCGGCCGGAACACCGTCGGTCCCTCCTGCGACTGGTCGGTGGCGGCCGGAGCGGTACGCGTCCAGGTGTACAGGTCGCGGGAGTGCGCGGTGTGCAGATGGGAGTCGTCACGCTCGTCCTTGAACCACATGCGCCAGCCGGCCCCGCCGGGCAGCGGATGCACGGCCGCGTCGATCACCCGGTCGCTGCCCAGGTCGAGCACCGAGCGGAACTCCCAGCGCAGCAGGTCGGCCGAGGCGTAGTGCCGCACCTGCGCGTCGCCGACCCAGGAACTGCGCACGCCGGCGAGGCACGTGACGTACATGTGGTAGCCGCCGGCACCGTCCGCGAGCACCTCGGGCGCCCAGTACGTCATACGGCCCGGCCGGTGCTCCAGCCCCTCCGCGATGCCGCGATGACCCCAGGTGCGACCCTCGTCCGCGCTGACGGCGATGCCGATGTCCGTGCCGTGCACCCACTCCGCGCCCGAGCAGTCCAGGCCGGCTCGGCGCTGGGTGTAGTACATCCACCACTCGCCGGTCGCGCGGTGGCGGATCACGGTCGGATCGGTGGGACCGGCATGCACCGGATCGCGCACGACGAGTGGCATGTCAGGGCTCCTTGAACGGGTGAAAACGGGCAGGTGGAGTGGCATCTGCTGTAGAAACCGGTTGCCGTGATCCAGCGCAGCGTACGGGTCGTTCCGGCGGTCCGCCGCTTCCTCTCAGGGTTTTCGAAAGTTCGTCATGCCTCTTGACGCGCGGTGTCTTCCGGAAGAAGCTCCCTGGCACCGCCTGTAGAAACCGGTTCCCGAAATTTCGCACACCGGGCCTCCGCCACCCCCCAGCCCCCGGTGCACGTTCGTTCATCCCAGCGAAGAGAGTGGGTAGTTCATGCACACCCAGGCCGGCGCTCGTGTGAGCCGCCGTCGTTTCCTCGCCCTCTCAGCGGGCGGTGCCGCGGCAGGGGCGGCGGCACTGAGCGGATGCGCTCTGCAGGTGTCGTCCGGGGTGAGCGGCTCGGGAGAGACCGTCACCGTGATGGTCAACTCCGGCGACATCACCACGGATCAGGTCCAGCAGGCGAAGAAGAAGCTCGGCATCAAGATCAACCTGGTGAAGTACGACATCACCAAGCTCATCGCCATGCTCACCAGTGGCAACCCGCCCGACCTGGTGCGCGGCGTCGGCGCCGTGGAGGCGGCGTACTTCGCGGCACGCGACGTGGCCGAGGAACTGGACCCCTACTTCGCCCGGAGCAGCGTCCTCAAGCCCGACGACCTGGACCCGGTCAACGACCTGTGGCGGTTCGACGGCCGGACCCAGGGCAGGGGCCCGCGCTACGGCATGGCGAAGGACTACTCCCAGGACTCCATGTACTGGTACAACACCTCGGCCTTCGACCACGCGGGCGTCGACTACCCGCCGGAGACCGAACCCATCACCTACGAGGCGTGGCTGGAGAACGCGAAGCGCCTCGTCCAGCGCAAGAACGGCCAGACCACCGTCTTCGGCGGCAGCTACAGCGGCCTGTACCGGTGCACCCTCCTGGCGACCATGGCGGCGTCGGCCGGAGGCAGCCTCTTCAACGAGGACTTCTCCCGGGCCGACTTCACCACCCCCGAGGTCCGCAAGGCGCTGGCCTGGTACATCGACTACTGCAAGACCAAGGTCGGGCCCAGCCTCATCCAGCCCGACCCCAACGGCTGGGACGGACCCACCTACCAGGCCGGGCGGATGGCCATGTCGAACTCCGGCTAC
Organism: Streptomyces camelliae; assembly: GCF_027625935.1. Taxonomy (NCBI): domain Bacteria; kingdom Bacillati; phylum Actinomycetota; class Actinomycetes; order Kitasatosporales; family Streptomycetaceae; genus Streptomyces; species Streptomyces camelliae. Next base: position 2,123,108 of record NZ_CP115300.1, on the reverse strand, counting down.
TGGCTGGGCGGCATGATCAACACCGACAAGAAGCTGGCTTCGATGTCCCGCCTGGCTCCCGCCCCGATCATGGCGGGCGGCCGGCGGATCAGCGCCTGCCAGGGCGGCACCGGCCTGTGGATGCCCCGCAAGGCGAAGAACAAGGACGCCGCATGGCGGGTCTTCGAGTGGTTCTTCGGTGAGGAGCCCGCCAAGGACCGCGCCTCCGGAGGCTGGGGCATCCCCACTCTGAAGTCCCTGAGGCCGCTGATGCCGGCCCAGACGGACTCCCAGAAGCGCGTGCTGAAGGCGCAGGAGAACGAGCTGAAGCACTTCTCGGTGGTCTCCTTCACCCCCTACGCCAGGGCGGACGCGCTCGACGCCCTCTTCAACCAGGCCGCCCCGGCCGCGATGAACGGCGAGATCTCCGCCGACACCCTTGCGGGACACCTGAACTCGGTCATCAACGAGCAGCTGAAGCGCGGTAAGGAGCAGGTGGGATGACAGCCGACCAGATCGCCTCCGTCACGGACCGGCCCCGCCCCCTCGCGAGCACCGGCCGGTCCCGGGCCGGCGGCCGGCCGCGGACCTCCGTGACCGGCCGCAGGCACCGGGCGTTCTACCTGTTCACCTCACCCTGGATCATCGGGTTCCTGCTGCTGACAGTCGTCCCCATGGCGTACGCGCTGTGGTTGAGTTTCACCACCTTCGACGGCATATCACCGCACTGGCGGTACGTCGGACTCGGGAACTACCGCGAGCTGTTCTCGGACTCGGTGACCTGGCAGGCCCTGGGGCGCGCCGGACTGTTCGCCGCGACGTCCGTGCCGCTGTCGATCATCGCGGGACTCGCGCTCGCGCTCCTGGTCAACCGGCCGGTCAAGGGCCGCGGCGTGTTCCGCACCCTGCTCTACCTGCCGGCTGTGGTGCCGCCGGTCGGCGCGGGCATCGCCTTCAAGCAGCTCTTCGACCAGAACTCCGGCGCCGCCAACGGCATTCTGACCTCACTCGGCTTCGACGCCATCGGCTGGCTCGCCGACCCCTACGCCCGCTACGTGCTGCTGATGACGTTGCTCTGGGCCGCCGGAAACATCATGATCATCTCGTTGGCCGGGCTTCAGGACGTACCCCGCGAGCTCCACGAGGCGGCCCGCATCGACGGGGCGAGCGCGTGGCGGACCTTCCGCAGCATCACCGTGCCGCTGCTGTCACCCGTCCTGCTCTTCCAGACGGTCACCGGGATGATCGCCTCGGTGCAGACCATCATGCCGCTGCTGCTGGCCCCCCTCGGTGACACGAGCGGCATCACCACGGTCCCGCAGTCCAACTACCTCTACATGATGCACGTGTTCGCGCAGTACTTCGCGCTCGGCCGCTACGGCTACGCCTCCGCACTGCTGTGGGTGCTCTTCGTCCTGATCCTCGTCACGACCGGACTCGTTTTTAAGTTCACGTCCGGCGTGGTGTTCTACAACGTCGACCCGGAGGCGAAGAAGTGACCGCCACCAGCCTGCCCACGAAGCCGACCGTGTCCTCCGCGTCCTCGGGGTCTCGCGCCACCGACGTCCGTGTCCGGGTACGCGTCAACCGCCTCGTCCTCTACACCGCCCTGGTCGTCGTCACCGGCCTCTTCCTCGGCCCCTTCGGCTGGCTGGTCCTCACCGGGCTGAAGACCCAGGGCGAACTGGCCGCCTCACCCGTGCACTGGCTGCCCGCACACGTCCAATGGCACAATTTCGCCGACGCCTTCACCCAGATCGACTTCCTCGGCTACGCCCGGAACTCGCTGATCATCTCCCTCATCTATGCCACGCTGGTCACCCTCAGCTCGGCCTGGGTCGGCTTCGGATTCGCCCGGCTGACCGCGCCCGGTAAGAAGACGCTGTTCGGCATCCTCCTCGGCTCGATGATGCTGCCGCAGATGGTCACCCTGCTGCCGACCTACCTGATCTTCGCCAAGCTCGGCATGGTCGACACCTACTGGCCCTGGGTCCTGTGGGGCCTGTCCTCAGCGCCGTACCTGGTCTTCCTCTTCCGGCAGTTCTTCGCCGGTCTGCCACGCGAGCTGGAAGAGGCCGCGATCGTCGACGGCTGCGGCTACACGGGGATCTTCTGGCGGATCTTCCTGCCGCAGTCCTGGCCGGTACTGGCAGCGAGCTTCATCATCGCCTTCACCTGGACCTGGGGCGACTACATCGCCCCGCAGCTGCTGCTGTCCACCGACCGCACCACGCTCGCCGTCGCCGTGATGACCACCTACGTCACCGACGCCGGCACACCCGTCCCCCAACTCCAGGCCGCCGCCTCGGTGATGTACGTCGTCCCCATCCTCCTCATCTTCCTCGTCGCCCAGCGCGGCTTCGTCGCCGGCATGTCCACCTCCGGCCTCAAGTAACTCCCCTGCAACTCCGGTCTTTTGTAAGGAGCCCCGCATGAACCCGTCCCTGTCCCGCCGCACCGCCCTCCAAGCGGCCGGCGCCACCGTGCTCGCCGCCGGCCTGTCCGGACTCGCGACCACCGCGGCCCGGGCGGACAGTGCCGACTCGGCCCCGAAGCTGGTCACCTACCCGCTCCCGTCGGGCATGCCGACCAACACCAGCTTCAAGGTGCGGGTGCGCACCGCCCCCGACGGCGACTGGCAGACCCTCGACATCTGGCGGCCGCAGCTGGAGGAGATCAACCCGGCCACCGGCTCGGGCAAGGTCTACAACTCCTCCATGGTGTACTTCGACTTCCGGGGCTCCGCCGAGATCGAGGTCACCTACCTCAAGGGCGGCACCACCAAGGCCCGGATCAGACCCGACTCCCTCGGGATCACGCCCGACCTCCTCGGCGACACCCTGCGCTTCACCCTCGACGAGCCGCGTGACGTCGTCGTCCAGATCAACGACGAGATCTTCGACTGCCTGCACATCGTCACCAATCACATCGACCCGAACCCGCCCTCCGCCGACGACCCCGACATCCTCTACTTCGGCCCCGGCGTGCACTCCGTCACCGGCAACGTCCTCACCGTCCCCAGCGGCAAGACCGTCTACCTGGCAGGCGGCGCCGTCCTGACCGCGCAGGTCTACTTCAAGGACGTGGAGAAGGCCGCCGTCACCGGCCGCGGCGTGATCGCCAGCCCGACCAACGGCATACTCTGCGAGGGCAGCAAGAACATCCGCATCGAGGACGTCATCGTCCTCAACCCCCGCGGCGGCTACGTCACCACCCTCGGCGAGAGCCAGAACGTCCACATCAACAAGCTGCGCGGATTCAGCTCCCGCGGCAACGGCGACGGCATCGACATCTTCTCCTCCAGCGACGTCGTCCTCGACGGCTGCTTCCTGCGCAACTCCGACGACTGCATCGCCATCTACGCCCACCGCTGGAACTACTACGGCGACACCCGCGACATCACCGTCCAGAACTGCACCCTGTGGGCCGACGTCGCCCACCCCGTCAACATCGGCACCCACGGCAACACCGACGCCCCCGAGGTCATCGAGAACCTCGTCATCAAGAACCTCGACATCCTCGACCACCGCGAACCCCAGATGAACTACCAGGGCTGCATCGCCCTCAATCCGGGCGACTCCAACCTGATCCAGAACGTGCGCATCGAGGACATCCGCATCGAGGACTTCCGCTGGGGCCAGGTGCTCAACATGCGGGTGATGTACAACACCAAGTACAACACCTCGGTCGGCCGCGGCATCGAGAACGTCTACATCAAGAACCTCAGCTACACCGGCACCCACGCCAACCCGTCGATCTTCGTCGGCTACGACGCCGACCACGCCATCAAGAACGTCACGTTCGAGAACCTCGTGATCAACGGCCAGGTCATCGCCGACTCGATGAAGAAGCCCAAGTGGTACCTGACCACGGACACGATCCAGTGGTACTACAACGAGCACGTCCAGAACCTGACGTTCCTCACCACCGCCGAGGCCGAGGCGGCTCAGACGTCATGACGAACCCCGCACCGAGCCGCCGGGGCTTCCTCGGCGGCGCGGCCGCCCTGCTGCTGGCGTCCGGCACGAGCGGCCTCCTCGTCCCCGGCACCGCCCAGGCCGCCGACCGGAACGGCACCACCCCGGCCGCGCCCTTCACCCACCCCGGACTGCTGCACAGCACCGCCGACCTCGCCCGCATGAAGGCAGCGGTCGCCGCGCAGCAATCCCCCGTCCACGACGGCTACCTGGCGTTCGCCGCCCACGCCCGCTCGCAGTCCACGTACACCGTCCAGAACACCGGTCAGATCACCTCCTGGGGCCGCGGACCCGCCAACTACCAGAACCAGGCCGTCGCCGACTCGGCCGCCGCCTACCAGAACGCCCTGATGTGGTGCGTCACCGGCGACCGCGCCCACGCCGACAAGGCCCGCGACATCCTGAACGCCTGGTCGTCGTCCCTGACGACGGTCACCGGCGCCGACGGCCCGCTCGGCGCGGGACTGCAGGCCTTCAAGTTCGTCAACGCCGCCGAACTGCTACGGCACAGCGACTACGACGGATGGGCCGACGCCGACATCAGCCGCTGCGAACGGTCCTTCCTGGACGTCTGGTATCCGGCGATCTCCGGCTACATGCTCTACGCCAACGGCAACTGGGACCTGACGTCCATTCAATCCACCTTGGCCATCGGCGTGTTCTGCGAGCAGCGCACGCTCTTCGAGGACGCGCTGCGCTTCGCCGCAGCCGGCGCCGGCAACGGCAGCGTCCGCCACCGCGTCGTCACCGACGCCGGCCAGGGCCAGGAGTCCGGCCGCGACCAGGGCCACGAGCAACTGGCGGTCGGCCTCATGGGCGACGCCGCCCAGGTCGCCTGGAACCAGGGCGTCGACCTGTGGGGATACGCCGGAAACCGCATTCTCGCCAACGCCGAGTACGCGGCCCGGTACAACCTCGGCGGCGACGTCCCCTTCACCCCCGACCTCGACCGCACCGGCAAGTACATCAAGACGTCCGTGTCCGCCGTCTCCCGAGGCAACCTCCCACCGATCTACGAGATGTACTACGCCCACTACGCCGGCGTCCGCGGCCTCGACACCCCGAACACCAAGGCGGCCGTCTTCCGCGGCACCGGCGGCACACGCGCCGTCGAGGGCAGCAACGACGACCTGCCCGGCTTCGGCACCTTCGCCTACGCCGGCACCGAGGCCCCGGCGCCGACCGCGCCGACGCCCCCCGCAGGGGTCACGGCGGTGGGCGACGGCACCGGCATCACCGTGGCATGGCTGCCGTCCGCGTGGGCGACGACCTACGCCGTCCACCGGGCCACCCGGCCCGAGGGACCGTACGAGGAGATCGCGTCGGCCGTCGACGGCACGACCTACACCGACGACGCCCACGGCGCCCGCACCCGCTACTACACCGTCACCGCCGCCAACTCCCAGGGCGGCAGCGCCGAATCGAGCCCCGTCGCCGCCTGCGCCGGACTCCCCGAACCCTGGTCCACCCAGGACCTCGGCGAGGTGCGGATCCCCGGCTCCGCCGCCTTCGACGGCGAACGGTTCGTCCTGGAGGCCTCCGGCACCGCCGACACCTACCGCCTCGTCCACCTCCCGATGCCGGGCGACGGGTCGATCACCGCGAGGATCGTGTTCCCGCTCAGCTCGCAGTACTCCAAGATCGGCGTGACTCTCCGCGACACCCTCGACCCGGGCGCCGCACACGCCTCGATGCTGATCCAGGGGCTGCCCCTGCACACCTGGAGCGGCGTGTGGAGCGTACGCCCCGAACCGGGCGCCCCGATCTCGGCGACCGGCAGCACCCCCGTACCGCCCACCCAGCAGCAGACGATCACCGAGACCGCCGCCTTCCCCCTCTCCGACCTCGGCGCCCTCCCCGAATCGGCCACCCCGCTCCAGGCGCCCTACGTCGAAGGCGCCGGCGACGGCTACCGGCTGCGCGCACCGTACTGGGTACGGGTCACCCGCAGGGGCCGCCGCTGCACCGGCGCCATCTCCCCGGACGGCATCCGCTGGACCGAAGTCGGCTCCACCGACGTCGAGTTGGGCCACACCGCATACGCGGGCCTCGTCCTCACCTCCTGCCTCGGCGTCGACCAGGCCTACGCCGAGACCGGCACCGGCGCCTTCGACAACGTCACCGTCGGCTCCGCGACCACGGGCGAGATCTGGTCCGTACCACGCCCCGCCCGCACCACCACCGACCTGACCGCGACCACCGGCCCCGACGCCGTGGAGCTGGCCTGGACCGACCCGGACCTCTCCGCCCGCTGCAAGGTGCTGCGCGCCACCGGCGCCGACGGCCCGTACGAGACCATCGCGACCGGTGTCGCACCCGTCGGCTTCGGCACCCGCCTGCGGTACACCGACGCCACCGGCACACCCGGGACGACGTACCACTACGTCGTCACGAAGACGAACTGCGGCGGCCGCGGACCCCTGTCACAGCCCGCCTCCGCCATGATGCCCACCCCTTCCGTACCCCAACTCACCTCAGCCACCGCCGCGTTCGCCAACAGAGGCGTCTTCTTCAGCCACCTCCTGCGCGGCTCCCACGAGCCCGTCCGCTTCACCGCCGACGGACTGCCCGACGGACTCCGCCTGGACCAGCGCACCGGCCTGATCTCCGGAACCCCCACCCGGACCGGCGAGTTCACGGTCACGACCGGCGCCGGCAACGCGGCGGGCACCGGCACCGGCACCCTGACCCTCACCGTCGGCACACCACCACCCGCCCCCTGGACGTACGGCGACCTCGGCGACCCCGTGCTCGACGACCGCGCCTTCGGGACCCTCGGCGTGGTCGCCATCCGCACCCCGGGCAGCACCTCCCACGCCGACGGCACCTTCACCGTCCGCGGCGCCGGCACCGACCTGAACGTCAACAACCAGGCGATGACAGGTCAGTTCGTACGGCAGTACGTCACCGGCGACTGCGAGATCACCGCCCGGCTCGTCTCCCGCACGGGCGCGGGCGCCGACCGGGTCGGCCTGCTCATGGCCAAGTCGCTGTCCCCCTTCGACCAGGCCGCCGGTGCCATCGTCTCCGGCGGCACCACCGCACAGCTCATGCTGCGCACCACCGTCGCCGGAAAGTCCGCCTTCACCGGCAACGGCACCGCCGTCCTCCCCGGCCTGCTGCGCCTGAGGCGCAGCGGAACCACCTTCACCGCCGCCCTCTCCACCGATGACGGCGCCACCTGGACCACCCTCGCCACCGGCGAGATCCCCGGCTTCGGTGACGCCCCCTATCACGTGGGCCTCGTGGTCTGCTCCCGCGACCCGCTGGCCCGCTGCACCACCGAGTTCGACGAGGTGACCATCACCACCAACTGAATCCCCCCACGGATGGGAGATGCCCCACCATGAGCCGCACATCCCCCCACCGCTCCATCCCCACCGGTGAGTTGAGCCGTCGCGGTCTGCTGAAGACCGCCGGCGGCCTCACCGCGGCCGTCGCACTGGGTGCCGCGTCCGCCACCACCACGGCGAACGCGGCCCCCGCGACCTTCACCCACCCCGGCATGCTGCACAACGCCGGAGACATCAACCGCGCCAAGGTCAGGGTCGCCGCGGGCGACGACCCCTGGCTGTCCGGCTGGAACCGGCTGACCGCCAACTCCCACTCCCAGTCCACCTGGACACCCAACCCGCAGGCCACCGTCTACCGAGGCTCGGGCTACCCCGAGAACTACGGCATCCTCTACAACGACATCGCCGCCGCCTACCAGAACGCCCTGCGCTGGGTCGTCGGCGGCACCAGCGCCAACGCGGACTGCGCCGTCCGCATCCTCAACGCCTGGGCGAACACCCTGACCTCCATCCAGGGCACCGCCGACCGCTTCCTCGCCGCCGGCATCTACGGCTGGGAGTTCTGCCAGGCCGCCGAACTCATGCGCGGCTACGCCGGGTTCGACCTGACGGCGTTCCAGCAGATGATGCTGAACGTCTTCTACCCGATGAACAACGACTTCCTGACCCACCACAACGGCGCCTGCATCACCAACTACTGGGCGAACTGGGACCTGTGCAACATGGCCTCCGTCCTGGCCATCGGGATCCTCACCGACGACGCCGCCACGTACGACCAGGCCGTCACCTACTTCAAGACCGGTGCCGGAAACGGCTCCATCCAGCACGCGGTCCCGTTCCTCTACCCGAACGTCGAGGGCTACGACCTCGGCCAGTGGCAGGAGTCCGGCCGCGACCAGGGCCACACCGTCATGGGCATGGGCCAGATGGGCGCCATCTGCGAAATGGCCTGGAACCAGGGCGACGACCTCTACTCCTACGACAGCCGGAGGTTCTTCAAAGCCGCCCAGTACGTCGCCAAGTACAACCTGGGCAACGACGTCCCGTTCACCACCTACACCTGGGGCAGCGGCACGAACTGCGCCCAGAACTCGCAGTCCGTGATCTCCTCCGCCTCCCGCGGCCAGATCCGCCCGGTCTGGGCCATGCTCCACTTCCACTACAACCGCCGTCTGTACCTCGACGACAAGTACATCTCCGCCATGTACTACAACCTCGTCGCCCCCGAGGGCGGCGGCGGCGACTACGGCTCCACCAGCGGCGGCTACGACCAGCTCGGCTTCGGCACCCTGATGTACGCCAAGTGATGATCCTGTCACTGTCCGTCTCCGGATAGCCCGAACGGCCCTCCCGCGCGCCCGTGCACCGGAATACCGGACGCTTCTGTGGTGCTCTGTATGCACGGTGCACGAGTGCGCGGCGAAGGGCTGGTGGGCGATGACGGCAGACCAGGCGAACCCCGAGTTCAGGCCCGAGGCCACCACGCCGTACGGGGCCGTGCGTGGCCGGTACGAGCACGGCGTCGCGGTGTTCCGGGGCATCCCCTACGCCGCCCCGCCCTTCGGCCCCCGCCGGTTCCGCCCGCCCCAGCCGCCCGAACCCTGGGACGGGGTGCGCGACGCCGGCGCCTTCGGCCCGACCGCGCCGAAACCGCCGTACTCCGAGGCGTTCGCCCAGTACCTGTCCGACCCCGACATCCCCGGCGACGACTGCCTCAACCTCAACATCTGGACCCCCGCCCCCGACCCGGGCGCCCGCCTCCCCGTCCTGCTCTGGCTCCACGGCGGCGCCCTGACGAGAGGATCCTCGGCCGTCCCCGTCTACGGCGGCGCCTCCTTCGCCCGCGACGGAGTCGTCTGCGTCTCGGTCAACTACCGCCTGGGCGTGGAAGGTTACGGACTGTTCCCCGACGCACCCCCCAACCCCGGCCTGCGCGACCAGCTCGCCGCCCTGCACTGGGTGCACGACGCCATCGGCGCCTTCGGCGGCGACCCGGACCGGATCACCCTGTGCGGGCAGTCGGCCGGCGCCATCAGTGCCGGCGCCCTGCTCGCCGCACCCGCGGCCCAGGGCCTCGTCCGGCGGGCGGTCCTGCAGAGCGGCCCACCCGAGGCGTCCGACCGGGAAAAGGTACGGCGCATGGTGCGCCGCATGGCGGGCCGGCTGAAGATCCCCGCCACCGCCGAGGCCTTCGCCGCCGTCGACCGCGACCTGCTGCTGCGCACCCAGGCCGAAGCCGGCCGACTCAGCAGCCCCGTCCTCGGCGGACCCGCCTTCGGCATCGTCGTGGACGGCGACCTCGTGCCCCGCGACCCGCTCCAGGCCCTGATCGACGGCGACGCCGCCCAGGGCGTCGACCTGCTGATGGGCTGGACCCGCGACGAGTACCGGCTCTGGCTCGTCCCCGGCGGCCTGCTGGAGCGCGTCGACCGGCTCGGCCCGGTCGCCCTCGCCGGCGCCATGGCCCGCTGCCACACCGGCCACGAGGTGCCCCGCGGCTACCGCGCCCTGCACCCCGACGCCGGCGCCGCCGAGACCGTCGGCCAGATGGTCACCGACCACCTGCTGCGCGTCCCGCTGCACCGCCTCGCCGACGCCCGCCCCGGCACCTCCCACCTCTACGAGTTCGCCTGGCCCTCCCGCCTCCCCGGCCTCGGCGCCTGCCACGCCCTGGAACTGGGCTTCGTCTTCGACACCGGCGACGTCCCCGAATCGAAGAAACTCGCCGGCGAGGGCGCCCCGCGGGACCTGTGCGAGGCGATGCACACGGCCTGGGTGCGCTTCGCGGCAACCGGAAACCCCGGCTGGCAGGCCTGGGACGCCTCCCATCCGGTGCGGATCTTCGGCGATGGTGACCCGTATACCGCATACGGTCCACGGGATGCGGAGATCAACCTCTGGTCGACCGCCCCCACCGTCCCGGAACCCACCCCCGCCCCGGACATCCGGGCCCCGGGAGCGGAGTGGGCAGCGGCGGTACGACGCCTGCGGCGGTCGGTGGGGACGCGACGGCGGTGATTGTCTACGGTCGACTGTCGCCAGAAGGCAGCAGACGGCAGACAGACGACCGAGGCAGATCGTCGTCGGTCGACTGTCGCCGGTACACAGTAGACAGACGACCAACCACGTGCCGGATCGTCGTAGGTCGACCGTCGACGATCCGCCCCCTCACCCCCCAACCGCCCTCACCGACCCCCGCACCACCACATGCGTGCCCAGCAGCAGATGCTCGCCGGCGGAAGCGGGGGAGGCAGCGGAGTCCGAGGAGTGGCCGAGGGCGGTACGGACGGCGAGGCGGCCCAGTTCCTCGTACGGCACGTGCACGGTGGTCAGCGCCGGATGCAGGTCGCGGGCGAACGGTATGTCGTCGTACCCGGCCAGCGACACGTCCCCCGGGACGTCCAGCCCGGCCTCGTGGAGCGCGGTCAGGGCGCCCGCCGCGACCATGTCGGTCGCGGCCACCACGGCCGTGAAGTCCAGCTCCTGCTCCAGCGCCCGGCGCATCAGCCGGTGCCCGGAGTCGCGGGTGAAGTCGCCGTGCAGCAGCAGGTCCGGGTCGGGTTCCAGACCGCGGGCGCGATGCGCACCGAGGTAACCGCGCTCGCGGCCCTGCGCCGTGGTGTGGTCCGGCTTGCCGCCGAGGAACAGCACCCGCCGGTGGCCCTGGGCGAGGACGTGCGCCACCAGCGCATACGCCCCGCCCTCGTTGTCGTACTCGATGACCGTCACCGGCGCGCCCGGACCGAGCGGTGGCCGCCCGCACAGCACCAGCCGGGAACCGGCCGAGGCCAGCGAGTCGGCGATGCGGCGCGTGCGCTCGCGGTACTCGGGCGTGTCCGCCGTACCGCCGACCAGGATCACCGCCGCCGCCCGCTGGGCGCGCATCGTCTCGATGAAGTCCAGTTCCTGCCGCAGGTCTCCGTCCGTGCTGCACACCAGGCACAGATGCCCGAGCCGCGCGGCCTCGCGCTCCACTCCCCGCGCCATGTGCGCGAACGACGGCCCGGTGATGTCCTCCAGCACGAACGCCAGGGTCGGCGTACCGACCCCGGCGACGGCCTTCGCGCGGGCGTCGGCCACGTAGTCCATCTCGTGCACGGCCCGCATCACCCGGCTCCGGGTCGCCGTGCTCACCGGATACACCCCGCCCAGCACCCGGGACACGGTCGACGCGGACACCCCGGCCCGCGCGGCGACATCCCGGATCGTGCTCCGCCCGGCGGCCTCGCTCTTCCTGGTCATCCCCAGCCCTCCGCACCGTCGGGAACTGCGGCAACATGGGCAGCAACCGGTTCCCATGCGCGAGGCTAGCGGCCGGAAGGGGGCACGGACCAGAGCCGCTACGGCCGTCGCCGGCATCGGGTTCAGGCCGTGGCCAACGTCTCCCTGATCGACGTGATCGCCTCCGGCCCCACCCGGCAGCAGCCCCCGATGAGCCGCGCACCCGCGTCCCGCCAGGTCTTCACCTGCTCGGCACCGAACCGCGACCGCCCCGTCCAGGCCCGCGCCTCCGCGTCCCAGGCCTCCCCGCTGTTGGGGTAGACCACGACCGGCTTGCCGGTGACCCGCGCCGCGATCTCCACCGCGGGCTCGACATCCTGCGGAGCGCAGCAGTTCACGCCCACCGCGATCACCTCGTCCACGTCGGCGGCCGGCGCGAACGCCTCCTCCAGGGGCTGGCCGGCCCGTGTGTGCATACCGTCGACCGTGTACGAAAGCCACGCCGGCACCCCGAGGCCTCGCACCACCCGGAGCAGCGCGGCGGCCTCGCCGGCGTCCGGAACCGTCTCCAGCGCGAGGACGTCCGGCCCGGCGGCGGCCAGTACCTCCATGCGCGGCCGGTGAAAACGCTCCAGCTCGTCCACGCTCAGCCCGTACCGGCCCCGGTACTCGGAGCCGTCCGCGAGCATCGCCCCGTACGGGCCGACCGAGGCCGCCACCCACAGCGGCCGCCCGACGCCCGTGTCCCCGGCCCGGCGGGCGGCCGTACGAGCGAGGCCGACGCTCAGCGCGAGGAGCCGCGCCGCCTCCTCGTGGCCGATGCCGCGCCGGGCGAAGCCCTCGAAGGTGGCCTGGTAGCTGGCGGTGATCGCGACGTCCGCGCCCGCCAGGAAGTAGGCGAGATGCGCCTCGGCAATTGCTTCCGGCTGCTCGGCCAGCAGCCGCGCCGACCACAGTTCGTCGCTCAGGTCGTGCCCGGCCGACTCCAGCTGATTGGACATGCCGCCGTCGAGGACGACCGTCCCGGCGGCGAGGGTGTCGGCGAGGCTGGGGGAGATGCTGCTGTTCATGTCACGACGCTAGTCGAAGCGGAGCCGGGACGGGCCACGGTGTCCAGCAGGTGAGCATCCCCGGCGTTGGGTCCAACCTGCGAAAACCCTGTACGCACCGAGTTTGTGTCCAGTGTGTGAACAGATCGCCCAGCATATGGACCACGGGGTTACGATCACGCTCCTCCCCGCTCCTGCTCCCTCCCCGGAACCGCCATGACTGCCCCCGACTCCACCGTCTCCGACTCCACCGAGTCCACCGAAGCCGCTCCGCTCACCGGGACCCCCGCTGCCCCCCGGCGCCGCTCCTTCGGCCTCGTCGCCGCGACCGCCCTGGTCATGGGCAACATCATCGGCGGCGGCATCTTCGCCCTGCCCTCCGCCGTCGCCCCGTACGGCACCGTCAGCCTGCTCGCGTTCGCCGTGCTGTCCGTCGCCGCCGTCCTGCTCGCCCTGCTCTTCGGGAAGCTGGCCCGGCGCAGCCCGGTCACCGGTGGGCTGTACGTCTACCCGCGCGACGCGTTCGGCCCGTTCGCGGGGTTCCTGTCGGCGTGGTCGTACTGGACGATGTGCTGGGTCAGCATCGCCGCGCTCGCGGTCGCCGTCGTCGGGTACACCGACGTTCTCATACCGCTGCACGGCAACCACCTGCTCGAAGGCCTGGTCGCGCTCGCCGCGCTGTGGCTGCCGGCCGCCGCGAACTTCGCCGGCACCCGCTGGGTCGGCGCGGTGCAGATCGTCTCCACCGTGCTGAAGTTCGTCCCCCTCCTCCTGGTGGCCACCGTCGGCCTGTTCTTCGTCCATGCCGACAACTTCGGCCCGTTCAACGCCACGAGCGACAGTGTCCCGGGTGCCGTCGCCGCCTCGGCCGCGCTGCTCCTCTACAGCTTCCTCGGAGTGGAGTCGGCCGCGGTGAGCGCGGGCGAGGTGGACGACCCCGAGCGCACGGTCGGCCGCGCGAGCGTCCTCGGCACTCTGGGCTCCGCCCTCGTCTACCTGCTCGGCACGGTGGCCGTCTTCGGCCTGGTGCCGCACGAGCAACTGGCCAAGTCGGGCGCGCCCTTCGCCGACGCGGTGAACGCGATCACCGGCGGCCACTGGGGCGGCACCGCGATCGCGCTGGTCGCCGTCGTCTCGATCGTCGGCTGCCTCAACGGCTGGATCCTGATGGCCGCGCAGATGCCGTACGCCGCCGCCCGCGACGGGCTCTTCCCGGCGCCGTTCGCCAAGGTGGGCAAGGGCGGTGTGCCGGGCTTCGGAGTGTGGGCCTGCGCGGTGCTCGGCACGGTCCTGATCGCCCTCAATTACACGGCGGGCCCCGACACCACCTTCCGGATCCTCGTCCTGATCACCACCTTCACCGGCTGCGTGCCCTATCTGCTGTCGGCGGCCGCGCAGTTGTACTGGCTGGCCCGGGGTTCGCGCGCCCAGGTCCGGCCGGCCGGGCTGGCCCGGGACCTGATCGTCGCCGCCCTGTCCTTCGCCTTCTCCTTCTGGCTGATCGCGGGCGCCGGCTACGCGGCCGTCTACCAGGGCGTGCTGTTCCTCTTCGCGGGCATCCCGGTGTACGTGTGGCTGCGCGGCCGCCAGGACCCGGCCGAGGCGCCCGCCTAGCCTGGGGAGGTGACCACACCTCTCCCCGGCGCGCCGGGCTCCCCGGCACTGCCCCGAGGCGAACTGCGTGCCGTCTTCGGTGAGTTCACCGGTCCGCCGGAGTGCACGCCGCTGGTCCACAATCCGCGCAACGGTGTCACGGCGGGCGTCTGGCGGGTCCGGGCGGGCGACCGCTCGCCGGTCCTCAAGGTGCTGACCCGGTCGAAGCGGACGAAAGCGGGCTGGGCGGCCTCGGCGGATCCGCGGCACTGGAACTACTGGCGCCGTGAGGCCGAGGTGTACGCCTCCGGGCTCACCGGGGTGTGGCGGTCGTCCGGGCTGCGCGGCCCCCGGCTGCTGACTGCGGCCGAACGGCCTGGCGGGGACGTGGCGTTGTGGCTTGAGGACGTGCCGGGCGAGCCGGCCACCGGCTGGCCGCTCGACCGCCACATCGAGCACGCCCGCCGCCTGGGTGCAGCCCAGGGCGCGGCCTGCGTCGCGGACCGGCCATGGCTCTCCCGGCGCTTCCTGCGCGACTACATCGGTGCCAAGACCCTCGGCGAGGAACTGCTGGACAGCGACGAGGCCTGGCAGCAGCCCCTGGTGCGCGACCACTTCCCGCCCGGACTGCGGCGGGACATGGTCCGGCTGCGGCACGACCGGGAGTGGTTCCTGCGGGTGCTGGAGGCGCTGCCGCGCGCCTTCTGCCATCTCGACCTGTGGCCGGCGAACGTCATCGACGCCGGACCGGACACGGTGCTGCTCGACTGGGCCTTCGCCGGTGACGGCGCCCTCGGCGAGGACCTCGGCAACTACCTCCCCGACTCGGTCTTCGACCTGTTCGTGCCGGCCGCCCGGCTGCCCCGGTACGCGGCCGCCGCCTACGACGCCTGTCT
Source organism: Streptomyces camelliae (assembly GCF_027625935.1). NCBI lineage: Bacteria > Bacillati > Actinomycetota > Actinomycetes > Kitasatosporales > Streptomycetaceae > Streptomyces > Streptomyces camelliae. Next base: position 2,108,100 of record NZ_CP115300.1, on the reverse strand, counting down.
GCACGGCCTGCGAGACAGCGGCCACAGTGGTGACGAGCGGCTGGTCCGGCTGGCCGTGTGCGCGTCCGCGGTGAAGTACGACTGGCTCACCGCCCAGATGCTCGCCCGCGCGGGGGAGGAGCAGCTGGACTACGGCGGCGGACGCACCGTCTCCGCCGAACTCCACTGCCGCGAACGGGGCTTGGTGCTCGCCTTCCTCGCGGACCGGGCCCGCGAGGCCCGCACGCTCGCCCCGCTCCTGGGCTTCCCGGAGGCGCCGAGCGGCCGCTGAGCCGTACCCGGAGGGCGTACGCGGACGACGCGGGAGAAAGGGCTTTCCCCTCCGCGTGTCGAACCCATTGACCCCTCGGATGCTCACCCGTACCTTTTCGGCGTTCGGCATTACAGATGATGTACGACATCTCGAACCTCCCGTTTCCCCACCGAGAGGCAGCCCGCATGAGCCGCGAACCCGACCTGTCCCAAGTGCCCAGCCGCAGACTGATGTTGAAGGGCGCCGCGCTCGCCGCAGGAGCACTGGCCACCGTCCCCGGCACGGCCCAGGCCGCCCCCGCCGACGCCACCGAGAAAGCCGGCCCCTACGTGAACCCCCTCGTCCTCCAGCGCGCCGACCCCCACATCACCCGCCACACCGACGGCCTCTACTACTTCACGGCCACCGTCCCCGAGTACGACCGCATCATCCTGCGCCGCTCGCGCACCCTGAACGGCCTCTCCACCGCCGCCGAGTCCGTGATCTGGCGGGCCCACGCCACCGGCCCGATGGGCGCGCACATCTGGGCGCCCGAGCTGCACCGCATCGGCGGCAAGTGGTACATCTACTTCGCGTCGGCCCCCGCCGAGGATGTGTGGGCGATCCGCATCTGGGTGCTGGAGAACTCCAACCCCGACCCGTTCAAGGGGAGTTGGGTGGAGCGCGGCCAGATCCGCACCGCCTGGGAGACGTTCTCCCTCGACGCCACCACCTTCAAGCACCGCGGCACCCGCTACCTGGTCTGGGCGCAGCACGAACCCGGCATGGACAACAACACCGCGCTGTGGATCTCGAAGATGGCCAGCCCCTGGACTCTCACCGGACCCCAAGTGCGCCTCTCCACCCCGGAGTTCGACTGGGAGTGCGTCGGCTACAAGGTCAACGAGGGCCCGTACGCCCTGCAGCGGGGCGGCCGGGTCTTCCTCACCTACTCGGCCAGCGCCACCGACTACCACTACTGCGTCGGCCTGCTGACCGCCGACGCCGACAGCGACCTGATGGACGCCCGGAGCTGGACCAAGTCACCCGTGCCGGTCTTCACCAGCAACGACACCACCCACCAGTACGGCCCCGGCCACAACTGCTTCACCGTCGCCGAGGACGGCCGCAGCGACGTCCTCGTCTACCACGCCCGCCAGTACAAGGAGATCACCGGCGACCCCCTGCACGACCCCAACCGCCATACCCGGATCCAGAAGCTCGGCTGGAAGCCCGACGGCACTCCGGACTTCGGCGTGCCCGTCGCCGACACCGTGAAGGAGCGTGTGTGAGATGAGACGCGTCTACGCCCTCCTGCTCGCCCTGTGCTGCGCCCTCGCCGCCGCGCTGACGGCGGCCGGACCCGCCCAGGCGGCACCGCAGACGATCACCAACGGCACGCAGTTCACGGACACTTCGGGCAACGCCGTACACGCCCACGGCGGCGGTGTCATCAAGGTCGGCTCCTACTACTACTGGTTCGGCGAGGACCGCAACAGCGACAACACCTTCCGCTACGTCGACGCCTACCGCTCGACCGACCTGAAGAACTGGGAGTTCCGCGCCCACGTCCTGTCCCAGTCCTCCGCCGCCGAGCTGTCCACCGCCTACATCGAGCGCCCGAAGGTCATCTACAACGCAGCCACCGGCAAGTTCGTGATGTGGATGCACAAGGAGAACGGCGTCGACTACACCCAGGCCCGCGCCGCCGTCGCCGTCTCCGACACGGTCGACGGCAGCTACTCGTACCAGGGCAGCTTCCAGCCGCTCGGCCAGTACCAGTCCCGCGACATGACCACGTTCGTCGACACCGACGGCACCGCATACATGGTCTCGTCCGCCAACAACAACTACGACCTGAACATCTACAAGCTCACCGCCGACTACACCGGCATCGCCGGCCTGGTCGCCAACCCCTGGCCCGGCGGACACCGCGAGGCCCCGGCCCTGTTCAAGCGGGGCGGCGTCTACTTCATGCTGACGTCGGCTGCCACGGGCTGGAGCCCCAACCAGCAGCAGTACGCCACCGCCACCTCCCCGGCCGGCCCCTGGACCTCCTGGAAGAACGTCGGCGACTCCACCGCGTACGGTTCCCAGACCGCCTACGTCCTTGCCGTGCAGGGCAGTTCGGGCACCTCGTACCTCTACATGGGCGACCGCTGGGGCAACTCCTTCGGCGGGACGGTCGACGACTCCCGGTACGTGTGGCTGCCGCTGACCTTCCCGGCCGCCACGTCGATGTCGATGTCCTGGTCCCCCGAGATCACCGTCGACACCACCGCCGGCACGATCAGCGGCACCAGTGCCACGTACAACACCCTGATCGCCCGGCACAGTTCCAAGTGCGCCGACGTACCGAACCAGTCCCTGTGGCAGGGTGTCGCGATCAGCCAGTACACCTGCAACGGCGGCACCAACCAGAAATGGTGGTTCAAGGACCTCGGCAACGGTTACTACGAGCTGATGGGCCGGGGCAGCTCGCTGTGCCTCCAGGAGAACGCGAGCGACGTGACGCAGGAGAACTGCACCGCTGCCACCGCCCAGCAGTGGGCGGTCGCCGCCTCGGGCTCCTACGTGAACATCAAGGCCCGTACGACCGGAGAGTGCCTGGACGTGTCCGGCGCGTCCACCGCCGACTCCGCCGCGATCATCACCTACACCTGCAACGGCGGCACGAACCAGCAGTGGACGCGTGGAACATGACGGTTGTTCAGGCAAGCAGGTCGATCGCGTCGATCGCCGTGCCGGCGCTGAGATAGCCCGTCGTCCCCGAACCGCTCACGATGTCGATCTTCAGCACGTTGTACTGGCTGGTGTCCGTGAGCCACGCGGTGGCCGGGACGCTGTAGGAGAACGTGTAGTTGTTGCCCCGGTACGAGCCGACCGTCAGGGACCGGGTGCTCGGCTGGGTGGGCGGGGAGGGGATCGCCGAGGTCCAGTTGCCGTTGACCGTGATCTGCGGCCGGCCGTTGGCGTAGGCGGTGGTCACGCCGATCCGCAGGGTGTGCGCGGCGGCGGCCTGGGCGGCGGTGAGCCTGAAGTAGACGAGCAGGCCGCCGTTGACGTCCTTCCACAGGTAGCACGGGAAGGCGGAGGTCTCGGAACCGCTTCCGATCACCACGTTCCCGGTCCAGGAGGAGGCCCGCACGTCCGAGGGGTGCGCGTACGTCATCAGATCCGCGTTCTTGAACCCGCTCGGTGTGCCGTCCCAGTTGCCGATGCGCCAGATGGCGCTCGCGTTCGACGGGTCGTTGGACGACGGGACGGTGATCGTGTTGAGGGTGGTCGTCGCGCCCGCGGATACGGTCACCTGTGTACTGTATACAGCCAACTCGCCCTTGTAGACCGTCAGCGTGTATGCACCCGGCAGGATCCTGGACACCGAGAACCAGCCGTCCGACGCCCGCGCCGTACCCCAGTACTGCGCCGCCGAGTTGGCCAGCCCGACCGTGTACGTGTACGCCGTGTCCCGTCCGCTGATGCCGACGCCGGCCACCCGGCCCCGGCCGCCGTCGGCGACGTACCCGGAGATGCCGAGCGAGTCGGCCCAGGGCGTGGTGAGGGTGCCGTGGTACAGCGAGGACGAGGGTGCCCCGCCGTCGGTGAAGGCGATGACGTACGGGCCCTGGAGGCCGAAGCGCTCGGCCTCTGTCTGGTTCTCGCCGTAGTAGAGGATCTCGTACAGTCCGCCGCCGTCGGCGCTCTGGTGGCGCAGCAGCGAGCGGTAGAAGGGGCCGCCGGAGGCCTTCTCGTGGTTGCTGCGGACGATCCACAGGCCGACGCTGCCGGTGGTCCAGCCGATGTAGTCGTAGTCGATGACCCGGTGGCGGGAGTAGTGCTTGGAGCGGGTCTGCCCGTCGGACTTGGCGAAGACGTCCGAGGCCTCGACGGTGCTGGTGGTGTAGGTGTAGGAGTCCGGTTCGTCGTTGAGGAACAGGCCCGCCTTCACGCGCACGATGTACCGGGTGGCGGTGACCGAGGAGTCGGCCTTGTTGGTCCACAGGTAGATGTTGTTCTCGCCGCTGCGGGCCGCGTAGTAATGCCGCAGTGTGCCGTAGGCGACGGAGATCAGGATGGTCGAGCCGGACTGGGCCAGGGTGACGGTGGAGGTGCCGAGGCCGGACTCGACGTGGGAGTTCTTGCCGCCGTAGCCCTGGTACTCGGTGCCCTTGTACACCAGCGAGGTCAGGTCGCCGTTGGTCTTGCTGACCTTGAAGACGAGGCTCGCGCCGGTGTCGACGACGTAGTTGGAGCCGTCGTCGCTCCAGCCGAAGCTCGCCGCCGACGCGGTGGCCGCGAGCGGGCCGGCGAGGGCGGCCGTACCGGTGGCGGCCGCGGCGGTGACGACGAAGGCGCGGCGCGTGACCGCGCTGTTCGAGGATCCGGACATGGGGGTGCCTCCTTCGGGAGGTCCGGGAGTGCGGGTGTGAGGCAGAGTGACAGTTGAATCGATTTCGCGAAAGGGCTTTCGCCGCTTTGCAGTTGGTGATCGTATGAATTCGACGAGAGGCCTAGAAAGCGCTTGCGGAGAGCGGTACGGTCCACCGGCCGGACCTTGTGAATCGCCGAGGAGTCACGAGTGAGACGTTTCAACGCTGTGCGCGGCACCGTCCTGACCGCCGTCACCGTCACCCTGTGCGCGACCCTGACGGCCACCCCCGCCCAGGCCCACCCCGGACCGCGGCCGCTCGGCCTGGAGAACTGCACCGCCACCGGCTGCCACTTCGACGTCCCGCCGGGCACCTACGACGTCACGGTCCGGCTCGGCGGCGCGGCGGCCTCCAGCACCGCCATCACCGGCGAGACGCGGCGCTCGCTGCTCCCGGAGACCGCCGTCGCCGCCGGCGAGCGCGCCACCCGCGCCTTCACCGTGAACGTCCGCACCCCCGAGGGCGAGCCGACCGGACCCGACGGCACCCCCGGCCTGGACCTCATCCTCGGCGGCTCCGCCCCCGCCCTGGCCGGCATCAGCGTCACCCCCGCCCACCATGCCCGCCAGATCATCCTCATCGGCGACTCCACCGTCTGCGACCAGCCCGCCGCCCCCTACTCCGGCTGGGGCCAGCAGCTCCCGCAGTACCTGCGCAAGGGCCTGTCCGTCGCCAACTACGCCGACTCCGGCGAGAGCACGGTCACCTACCTGGCCAACCCGCAGCTCTGGGACACCGTCCAGCCTCTGATCCGCCCCGGCGACCTCGTCCTCGTCCAGCTCGCCCACAACGACAAGACCACCGACGAGGCCACCTACCGGGCCAACCTGGAGACCCTCGTCGCCGGCATCCGGGACAAGGGCGGCGAACCGGTGCTCGTCACCCCCATCGTGCGCCGCTGGTTCAACGCCGACGGCACCCTGAACAACAACACCGCCCTGCTGGTCAACGGCCTCGGTGTCGACCTCCCGGCGGTCATGCGGTCCGTCGCCGCCGGCGAGGACGTCCCCCTGATCGACCTCACGGCGAAGACCAAGACGCTGGTGGAGTCCCTCGGTGTGACGGGCTCCAAGGCGATCTACCTCTACAACGAGAAGCGCGACAACACCCACACCTCCGTGCACGGAGCGACCGTCTTCGCGGGCCTCGTCCGCGACGCGCTCGTCGCCCAGCACCTGGTGCCCGAGGGCCTGGTGCGGGTGGGATGAACTCCTGGGGCGCTCCGACCGGAACCGGGGCGCCCCAGGACCCGCCAGGAAGGCCGCGTGCAGCGCGATGCCCTCGTTGTGGCTGCATCCCCAGCTCCAGCCGCCGCTCAGCTTGGCGCCCTTGGCATGTAACCGGCCGAAAGATAGGGGTACTTGGCGGGCAGGGAGACGGTCGTGGACGTGACGGTCGGGGCCGGGGTGGTGACATGGGCCGCCCCGGCCGTGGCGTACCACGCGCCCGCGAGCAGCCCGGCGGCGGCGAGTGCGCCGATCACGGGCTTGCGGGCCTTGCGGACGCGACGGTGACTGGTGGTGCGTGGTGCTTGAGTCGTGCCCGGGGGTTGCCACCAGGCGCGGAAAAGTTGCCGAAGTTGTTTCCGGTGCCTCTGTTACGCATGGGGTGGTGGGGTGATCGGGAGGCCGGCAGTCCATCGTCCGTAGGGATGATCGGCGGGCCTGCCGTCCATCGTTCGGTGCGCGCCGAACCGTGCGGCGCCTAGCGTGGCCGTATGACCGCAGAGCCCACCGCCACCACATTCGCCGGACTGCACCGCCCGGGCGAGCCGCTGCTGCTCCCCAACGCCTGGGACCATGCCTCGGCCGCCGCCCTCGCCGCCCGGGGGTTCGCGGCGATCGGCACGACCAGCCTGGCCGTCGCGGCGGCGGCCGGGCTGCCCGACGGCCAGGGAGTGACCCGCGAGCAGACCCTCTGCCTCGCCCGCACGCTCGGCCCGGAGCCCTACCTGCTCTCTGTGGACGCGGAGGACGGCTTCTCCGACGATCCGCAGGAAGTCGCCGAGCTGGCCGTTGAGTTGTGGTCCGCCGGGGTCGTCGGCGTCAACCTGGAGGACGGCCTCGGACCGGTCGGCCGGCACGCGGCGAAGATCGCCGCGGTGAAGGCCGCCGTGCCCGGCCTGTTCGTCAACGCCCGCACGGACACCCACTGGTCGGGCGACGGCGACGAGACGGAGACCCTCCGCCGCCTGGAGGCTTATCAACAGGCGGGAGCCGACGGGGTGTTCGTGCCCGGCCTGACCGACCCGGACCGGATCGCCGCCCTCGTCCGGCGCGTCGACACCCCGCTCAACATCCTCTACTCGCCCACGGGCCCCACCGTGTCCCGGCTCGCCGAACTCGGTGTCGCCCGGATCAGCCTCGGCTCGCTGCTCTACCGGCGGGCGCTCGGCGCGGCGCTGGACGCGGTGGCCGACATCGTGGCCGGACGGGTGCCGGGCGGTACGACACCGTCCTACGCCGAGGTGTGCGCGCCGGACAGGAACGTCTCGGTGAGCAGGCCGGCGAACTCCTCGGGGTGATCCAGGGTGCCGAGATGCCCGCCCGGGAACTCCGCGAAGCGGCCGCCCAGTCGGTTGGCGAGGAACTCGGCGGTGCGGTAAAGGAGTTGGCCGCGAGAATCGGCGCCGGCGGCGAGCGTGAGGCGGTGCCCGGCCGGCGTGACGGAGGGGACGTACGCCGTGAAGGGGTGCAGGACGTGGGCGAGGAAGACGCCCATCGGGGTCGCCGACGCGCCCTCGGCGGGCGGCCGCTCCGGCCCGTCCAGCTGCCCGATCAGCTCGGCTCGCCGCTCCGCCCCGTCCGGCAGCACCGTCACACACGGCGGCTCGTGCGCCACCACACCCGCCAGCCGCCCGGGGTGCCGGGCGAGCAGGTCGAGGACGGCGATCCCGCCGGAGCTGGTCCCGAACACATACGCCCGCTCGCCCGGCGGCAGCACCGCCTCCAGCACCCGGTGCGCCCCGTCGCTCCAGTCCGCCGGCCGCTGGTCCGGGACCGGCAGCCCGAGCCGCCCGTGGGCGAGCCCCAGCGGGTCGTACGTCACGACCGTGAAGCTCCGAGCCAGGCGTTCCGTCAGCGGCCCGAGCCCCATGGGGTGCCCGGCACCGCCCGGGAGGATCAGCAGTACGGGACCGCTGCCGGTCACGTCGCGGTGAAGCGGTTCAGTCATGTTCCTTCGTCTCCCGGGGCCAGTGGGTGAGGGCGAGGTGCAGGGCGTCGACCGCCTTGTCCCAGGAGGCCTGGACGTCCCGGGCCGCGCCGAAGCCGCCCGCGGACTCCAGGGCGCAGTAACCGTGGAACGTGCTGCGCAACAGCCGTACGGCGTCCGTCAGATCGGGTTCGTCGAGGCCGTAGGCACGCAGCATCCCGTGGGTGATCTCGGCCGTGCGGCGCAGGGCGGGGGAGTCGGCGATCAGGGACTGGTCGATGCGGATCTGGGTGGCCGCGTACCGGCCCGGGTGCTCCAGGGCGTACGCGCGGTACGCCCCGGCGAAAGCGGCCAGCGCGTCCTTGCCCGCGCGGCCCGCCACGGCCGGCGCGATCCGGTCGATCAGCTCGCCGCCCGCATGCAGCGCGAGCCGGGTGCGCAGGTCCTCCAGGCCCCGGACGTGTGAGTACAGGCTCGCGTCCTTCACTCCGAAGCGGCGGGCGAGTGCGGACAGGGTGACGTGCTCGAAGCCCGCCTCGTCGGCGAGGTCGGCTGCCGCCGCGATCAGCCGGTCGACGGTGAGTCCCGCACGGGCCACCCGACACCTCCTCCTTGGATACCTAGGGATAATCCTAGGACATCTAGGTTGTGAACCGCTGTCGGGGGACACCAGGGCTTGCCGCTCTGGCCGGTTGAAGCGATTCAATGGCGGCGCGTGTGATCGCGTCGTCAGCCCAGGACCGGACGTTGCAGCCAACGTGCCCGGAAAGAAGCGGCAATTGCTGCGATGCCGACGAGTGATACAGCTGTTCCGTCGACCCTTGCCTTCGGCCCTGGTCACGCGGTCCTCGACCCTGTCACCGGCGCACCCGTGCAATTCGTGGACGGGGAGAACCGGGCTCGTCGGTTCCTGCTCGATGGCGCTGTCACCGTCTGGCACTCGGTCGAACACCAGTGGGGCTCGGGTCACCCGGTCACGGACCGGGGAGCGGCCCGCTGGCACACTCCCGCCGCCCACACCCTGACCGGCGATCCGGCTTTCCATGACGCGGCGGAGGAACGGCTGCCGTGGCTGCCGGCCTTCGGCGGCCGCCCCGCGCACACGGCCGATCCCCTTGCCAACGACCAGGACTGGCACCTGGTGCTGTGACTGCACACACAGCAGGAGGCCAAGCAGACCGATGCCGAGAGGTCCCTCAACAGGTGACCCGGCGGGCCTCGCCGACCGCATGCGTGCCCGGTGGATGTGGTGACGGGAGGTGAGTACGCGGGCCCGCTGCTGGGTGCCGGCTGCGGTCAGGCTCCCTTCCGTGCCCGTTCCGGTCGCGGTCATCCGCCCACCCCCGTGTAGTGCGCGAGACTGCGCCGCCACAGCAGACGGGCCGCGAGATAGGCCAGCACGCCGAGCGCGGGGGACAGCGCCGCCAGCCAGTACGGCGCCCCGGTGTCGTGCCCGTGCCCGGTCAGCACGGCCGCCGGGAAGTACGCGACGAACGCGAGCGGCAGGCCGTAGGTCAGGAAGCCGCCCACCGCTCTCGGCAGCACGTTCAGCGGATAGCTGCCGAACGTGCCGAGCAGCTCCTCCAGCCAGTTCCCCCAGTAGTCGGCCGCCGGGAACCGCAGCGAGGCCGCCGCCACCACCGTGAACAGCGCGGCCTCCAGCAGCATCCCGCCCAGCACGGCCGCGACCAGGTACGCCGTCCGGCCCGCCGTCCACTGCAGATGGCTCCGGCTCAGCGCGCCCGCCATCAGGCCCACCGCCACCGTCAGGTCGCCGATCGCGTTGGTCGGGAAGAACTGCAGCTGGATCTGCCGGTACACCGGCATCGGACGCAGCAGATACGCCTCGATCCTGCCCTCCTGGATGCTGCGGCCCAGCCCGTGCACCCGGCCCAGGAACAGCACGAACAGCCCGTGCGCGAGCATCCGCGTCGCCGGGATCAGCAGCACGTCGGAGCTGTCCCAGCCGCCCATCCCGGTGAACCGGGCCAGCAGCACCGTCGCGAACACGACCACCGAGACCTGCCAGATCGCACCGATCGCGATGTTCATCAGGAACTCGGCCCGGTACTCCAGCTGGGCCCGGAAGTTCAGACGCGTGATGCGCCACATGATCCGTACGGCGTCCACGGCTCAGCCTCCCTGCGAGATCACGCGGCGCCCCGCCCGCTGCCACAGAAACCGGGTCAGCAGCGCCAGCGCGGCCACCCAGCCCGCCTGCACGGCGAGCTGGAAGCCCGCGTCCGTCACCGGGATCCGGCCCACGTACAGCGACAACGGCACGTTCAGCGTTGCCTGGAACGGCAGGAAGGAGCTGAGCGTCACGAACCAGTGCGGGAAGAACCACAGCGGCGCGTACACCCCGGACAGCAGGTTCTGCGCGAACATCAGGATCAGCAGCGCGGAGGTGTTGCGCAGCGTCCAGAAGCACAACTGGTCGATGAGCAGCATCAGATAGTGCAGCACCCACTGGCCCAGCAGCAGACTCAGCGCGAACACCCCGCCCGCGGCAGCCGACTCGGGCGGCTCGACCACCCCGGCGGCCAGACACACCGCGTAGCCGGTCACCGCCCACGCCAGCCCGTACAGCTGCTCGCCCAGGGCCCGCAGCGCGTAGTAGCGGTGAGGCGGCAGCGGGCGCAGATACCAGTAGACGATCGTGCCGTAGTGCAGGTGCTGCTGCACGGTGTCCCGGCCGGCGTACTGGTCCAACTCCCTGAGGCGAGAGGCGAGTACGGCCAGCACGGCGTACGTGACCGCCTGCCCGCGGCCGAGGCCCGCCGTCGTCCCCGTGTGCGCGTACAGCCCGTGCCACAGCGAGGCGACCAGCACGATCCGCACCGTCAGCCGCAGCAGCGCGGCCGTGATCCGGGGCGGGGTGTACAGCTCGCCGAGCGGGGTGACGCGAGCGGCCCGCCAGGCGTACCCGGCCGTCATGTCACACCGCCCCCGCCTGGGCGTAGGCCGCCCGCATCACGTCCTCAAGGTCCGCCTCGTCCACGGCGACCCCCGTCACCTCGTACCGCTCGATGACCAGCTTCAGCGCCTGGTGCACCGTGGGCGCGTCCGGCCCGTCGGGTCCGAAGACCACCTGCGGGCCCTCCCGGCCGAGCAGCGCGATGCCCGGCAGCGGCCCGGCCGGGGCGTGCGGGTCGGCGAGCGTGGCCCGCACCTGCCAGGTCGAGCCGAACGTACGGCGGATCTCCTCCAGGGTGCCGTCCACCACCAGCCGCCCGTGATTGACCAGCACCACACGCTCGGCCAGCCGCTCCACCTCCGTCATGTCATGGGTAGTCAGCAGCACGGTACGGCCGCGCTCGGCCACCTGGTGCCGCAGGAACTCCCGCACCTGCTCCTTGACCACCACGTCCATGCCGATGGTCGGCTCGTCCAGGAAGACCACCGGCGGATCGTGCAGCAGCGCGGCCGCGAGATCGCTGCGCACCCGCTGCCCGAGGGACAGGTGCCGCACCCGGGTGTCCCAGAAGGCCGACAGGTCCAGCAGGTCGTCGAACTCCCGCAGCCGGGCCGCGTGTTCGGCCGCCGGGACGCCGTAGATGTCCTTCAGGATCGCGAACGACTCCCGCACCGGAAGGTCCCACCACAACTGCGTCCGCTGCCCGAACACCGCCCCGATGTTGCGGGCGTTGCGCTCCCGTTCCCGGTACGGCACCACACCCGCGACCCGCGCCTCGCCGGAGGTGGGAGTGAGGATGCCGGTGAGCATCTTGATGGTGGTGGACTTGCCGGCGCCGTTCGGACCGAGCAGTGCGAGCAGTTCACCCGGGGCGACGTCGAAGGAGACGTCCCGCACGGCATGCTTGGCCACCCGCTGAGGGTTGACCAGTGAGCGCAGCGCGCCGACGGTACCGGGGCGGCGGACGGTCGTGTGGAAGGTGCGGGAAAGCCCGCGCACCTCGATGCGGCCGTCCGCCCGGGGCGTTCGGGTCACTCGGGTCACTGCACGTCCCTTCTCGTCAAGACGTCGTCGGCGGTGACATGGCCGCGGCCGGCCGGGGGGAGGGCCGGCCGGCCGCGGTGGGCGTCAGGAAGCGCCCGTCAACTCGATCGCGGATCCTGGACGGTGGAGAACACGAAGGAGAACTCCGCCGGCTCGGCCCGCAGGTGATACGGGGGCAGCGGGCCCGGACCGCAGGACTGGGAGCCGATGCCGTGCTGGCCGTGGTCCAGGTTCACCCACACGGTGTCGCCGGGCGTGAGATCCGTGCGGTGCGTGGCCGCGTCCAGCTGCTCGGTGGTCCAGCGGCGGGCGGTGAGGGAGAACACCGGGTCGCCCTCGATGCGCAGCCCGCCCAGCTCCGCCCAGCGGACGTCGATCCGGGCGCCGTTCTCCTGCGGACGGACGTACGGCGTCTGCATATCGTCTACTGTCGACTGCCAACGGCCGACTGCAGACGCCATCCTGGTGTCTGCGTACGCCTCCCCGGGACCCCCGCCGAACCACCGCACGCGGTCGGCCGCGGACAGTCCGAAGCGGATGCCGAGCCGGGGCAGCGGCACGGTCCACTCACCTTCCGGGGTGGTGCATACGGTCAACCGCAGACTGTCTCCGTCAGACGTCCAGCGATATACCGTCGACAGTCCCACCTCCCGGGCGGCCGGTGCCACCCGGGTGCGGACCGTCAGCGCATTCTCGCCGGCCTCCACCGCGTCCAGCCGGTGCCGCATCCGGTGCAGGCCGAGGGTGCGCCACAGCAGGCCGTAGCGGGTGTCGTCCTGCCAGGCGGCGCCGTCGTCGTTGTCGGTGGTGGCCCGCCACACGTCCAGGCGCAGACCGGTGACCGGTACGTCGCCGATCGCGGTCAGGGCACCGGTGCGGGCGTCGAAGGTGCCGGGGCCGAGGGTGATCACCCCGTCGCCGGGCACCGGGCGAGCCGTCGGCGCGGCCGACGGCACCTGACGCTGCGCCGCCTGGACCTGGCCCCAGGCCACGACGTGGTCCTTCGGCGCCCACGGGGTGTCGGCCGCGAGCACCGCACGGACCGTCCAGTGGGCCTCCCCGGCCGGGGCCGCGGCCGGCGGTGCGGGCAGCTTGACGTCGGCGGACTCGCCGGGCGCCAGCGCGGGCACCGCAAGGGTGCCGGACTCCACTGGCTCGCCCTCGACGTCGTACGACCAGGAGAACGCGAGCGCCGACAGACCGGCGAAGTCCTGCTTGTTGGTGATCCGGACCATGCCGTCGCCGGCGGTGGCGTCGATGCCGACCGGTTCGATCACCTTCTTGTACTCGACCAGCCCGGGGGAGGGCCGCCGGTCCGGGAAGAGCAGGCCGTCGCAGACGAAGTTGCCGTCGTGCAGCTCCTCACCGAAGTCGCCGCCGTAGGCGTAGCCCAGCTCCGGGTGCGTGATGCCGTGGTCGATCCACTCCCAGACGAAGGCGCCCTGGAGCCGGTCGTACGACTCGAACAGCCGCTGGTAGTCGGCGAGGCCGCCGGGGCCGTTGCCCATGGCGTGGGCGTACTCGCACAGGATGAAGGGGAGCCCGCGCCGCTTGTGGGTGCCGCCGTCCAGGTCCTGGCCGATTCTCTCGACCTCGGCGTGGGAGGCGTACATCCGGGAGTACATGTCGGTGTCACGGCAGTCGATGTCGCCCTCGTAGTGGAGCAGGCGGGAGGAGTCCCGGCCCGTGATCCACTCGGCCATCGCGGTGAGGCCGCGTCCGGTGCCGGCCTCGTTGCCGAGGGACCAGATGACGATCGAGGGGTGGTTCTTGTCCCGCTCGACCATGCGGGAGGCGCGGTCCAGCAGCGCCGGGGTCCAGCGGTCGTCGTCGACGGGGTTGTCCCGCCAGCCCTGCTCGGTGAAGCCGTGGGTCTCCAGGTCGCACTCGTCGATCACCCACAGGCCCAGCTCGTCGCACAGGTCGAGGAAGGCCGGGTGGGGCGGGTAGTGGGAGGTGCGGACGGCGTTGACGTTGTGCCGCTTCATCAGCAGCACGTCCTCGCGCATCGTCTCCAGGTCCAGCGCCCGGCCCTTCTCCGGGTGCCACTCGTGCCGGTTGACGCCCTTGAACAGGACCGGCCTGCCGTTGACCTTGATCAGACCGTCCGACAGCTCGACGGTGCGGAAACCGATGCGCAGCGGCACCCGCTCGCCCTCGGTGACCAGCTCGCCCGTGTACAGCCGGGGCACCTCCGCCGACCAGGGCTCGACCGGCACGGTCACGCTCTCGCCGGTCGCGATGTCGATGCCCAGCTCGGCGACGGTGACCCGGCCGTCCACATCGGAGTCGACCTTCAGGGTGCCGGTGCCGGCGAGGTGGTCGTAGGAGGCGTGCACGAAGAAGTCGGCGGCGGCGCCGGCCGGACGGTGCAGCAGAGTGACGTCACGGAAGACGCCCGGCAGCCACCACTGGTCCTGGTCCTCCAGGTAGGAGCCGGCCGACCACTGGTGGACACGGACCGCCAGTACATTGTCCGCGGTCTTCAGCAGATGGCCGACGGCGAACTCGTGCGGCAGCCGCGAGCCCTTGAACTCGCCGATCTCGGTGCCGTTCAGCCACACCCGCGCGCACGACTCCACCCCGTCGAAGCGCAAGCTGGCGTCGCCCTCGGCGAGGTCCGGCCAGTCGGCCGGCAGGTCGAAGACCCGCAGGTGGTCGCCGGTCGGGTTCTCGGTCGGCACATGCGGCGGGTCGACCGGGAACGGGTAGAGGTGGTTGGTGTAGATCGGGGAGCCGTGGCCCTGGAGGACCCAGTGGCCGGGGACCGAGACCTCCGCCCAGTCACCGGCGTCGTACCCCTCGGCGGCGAAGGAGTCGTCCTCGGCGTCGGCCGTCTGCGCCAGCCGGAAGCGCCAGCTGCCGTTCAGGGACAGGGTCCGGGCGTCGGAGGACGCGTACCAGGCGCGGGGCGGCAGCGCGCCGGAGCCCGGGGAGACGTCCTCGACGTAGGCGGTTTCTGTGGTGGTGCGGAAAGACATCGGTCTCCTAGCTCAGCCCTTGATACCGGTCTGCGCGATCCCCTGCACCAGCCAGCGCTGGAGGAAGAGGAACACGAACACCAAAGGCAGGATCGAGATGGCGGTGGCCATGAAGATCAGGTGGTAATTGACGGTCTGATTGGTCATGTACGAAGACAGGGCGACCTGGACGGTCCAGGAGCTGGGGTCCTGGCCGATGACCAGCGGCCACAGGAAGGAGTTCCAGCCGCTGATGAAGGTGATCGTGGCCATCGCCGTGAAGAAGTTCAGCGAGTTCGGTACGACGACACGCCAGTACGCACCCCAGTAGCCGAGCCCGTCCACGCGCGCCGCCTCCTCCAGCTCTTTGGGGAACCCGAGGAAGTACTGCCGGAACAGGAAACAGGTGAAACCACTGAACAGGCCCGGGATGATGAGACCGCGGTAGGAGTCCACCCAGCCGAGTGACGACACCAGCACGAAGCTCGGCACGAAGGTGACGGCCGTGGGGACCATCAGGGTGGCGAGGACGGCGTAGAACACCTTGTTGGCGTGCTTGTACGGGATGCGGGCCAGGCCGTAGGCGGCCAGCGAGCACACCAGCAGGGTGCCGGCCGTCGTCAGGACGGCGACGATCGCGGAATTGATCAGCGAGCGGCCGAAGTCGACGCTGGCGTCGTGGAACGGCTCGGTGATGTTGCCCCACTGGATGTGGCTGGGGAACCACTTCCAGTTCTCACCGGTGATCTCCGGGTCCTGCATGAGGGAGTTGCGGACGATCAGATAGAAGGGGAGCAGGAAGAGCAGGGCGGCGATCCCGACGGCGATGTAGAGACCGGCATTGCCGATGACGCTCCCGCGCCTGGCACGGCGCGGCCTGTCGACCGGAGGTGTGCTGGTGGTCACTTGGACTCCTCACCCCTTCCGAAGCCCATGATTTTGCCCTGGAACAGAGTCACGATGCAGATCAGCAGGGTCAGGATGACCGCGCCCGCGCTGCCCTGGCCGTAGTCCTGGTTCACGCCGATGGCCGTCTTGTAGAGGATCACGAGGGGCGGCTGGCCCCACGTGGCCTTGCCCATCAGGTTGAAGAACTCGTCGAAGGCCTGGTAGGCCGCGACGAGCAGCAGCAGGATCACCGCGGTGGACGTGGCCCGCAGCTGCGGCAGCGTGATGTACCGGAAGGTCTGCCAGCCCGGCTTGGCGCCGTCGATGGCGGCGGCTTCGTACAGCTCCGACGGGATGTTCTGGAGCGCCGCCAGGAACAGGATCATGTAGAAACCGGCCTGCAGCCACAGGCGCAGCGTCACGATGACCAGCCAGTACCAGGGCGGGCTGGGATCGGCGAGCCAGGCCACTTGGTCGACACCGAACCAGCCGAGGACGGTGTTGGCCAGACCGAAGCGGACACCGTTGAAGATGGACATCTTCCAGATGAGCGAGGCGGCCACGTAGCTGCATGCGGTCGGCAGGAAGAACACGGACCGGAAGAACGCCCGCATGAACGTGAGGCGGTGCACGAGCAGCGCCAGGCCCAGCGAGAGGGCCCAGGTCGTCGGGACGATGAACGCGGCGAACACGGTGAACGTCACCAGCGAACCGGTGAAGTTGGGGTCGGAAAGGACCGTCTTGTAGTTGTCGAAACCGATGAAGTTGCTCGGCGTGACGGTGAACCGGGCGTCGAAGAAGCTGAGCCAGAGGCTCCAGCCGATCGGCACGAAGACGAAGATCACCAGGCCGATGAGGAACGGGCCTGTGAAGAGCCAGAAGTTGAGTGTGGCGTTGCCCCGCAGGCCCCGCCGCGGCCTGGCCTGGGAGGCCTTGGCCGGGGCGGGGCTCGTGAGGTCCCGGGCGGTCGTGGTCGACATGTCGCAGTCCGTCCGCCGGCCTATCCGAACAGCTTCTTGAGCTCGCGGTTGACCTTCGTGTCACACGTGTCGAGCGCGGACTTCGGGTCGCCGTTCTTGCGGACGGTGTTGGCGATGACGTCGTTGAACGCCGTGATCATGGCCTGGGTCCAGCCGATGTTGTCGAAGTGTCCGTAGGTGTTGAACAGCTTGACGCCGTCAGCGGCCGCACCGGACTTGAGCTTGGTGGCCTGCGCGGCGATCGAGGCGCGCGGCGGAATGTGGAAGCCGTAGGAGGTGGCGAAGTCCTCCTGGTACTGCTTCTGGTCGATCCACAGCCACTTCACGTACTCCTTGGCCGCCTCGACGTTGTCGCCCTTGGCGTTGACGAACATCGACCAGCCGCCGTTGTAGACGGACTGCTTGCCGCTGGAACCGATCTTCGGGAAGGGGAAGACGCCGAAGTCGTCGCCGAGCGCCGCTTGGGTGGCGGGCATCCCCCACATGCCGCCCCACTGGATGGCGCACAGGCCCTGGTTGAGCGCGGAGGGGTCCCAGAAGTCGGCCGGCGCGTCCAGCAGCAGATTGCCGCTGGTGAACAGCTTGCGGAGCTTGGTGAGGCCCTCGATGACGCCGTCGGTGTGGTAGGCGATCTGGTTCTTCTCGTCGAGGGTGTCGGCGCCGGCCGACCAGATGAGGTTGTTCTGGATCGCGGTCAGGTCGTTGCCGAGGAAGAGGCCCTTGACCTTGCTGGTGGTGAGCTTGGCCGCGGCCTCGATCAGCTCGTCGAGGGTCGTCGGTACGGCGACGTTCGCCTTCTCCAGCATCGACTTGCGGTAGAAGAAGAACTGCGGGTCGTCGATCATGCGGACGCCGTATATCTTCCCGTCGACCGTGTGCGACTTGATGTCGGCCGGGTTGAAGTCGTCCTTGACCGGGTCGATGATGTCGGTCAGGTCGGCCACCTGACCGCTCTTGATGAGCTGGATCTGCGGGTGGAACTCGAAGACGTCGGGCGCCTGCTTCGTGAGCAGGGCCGGAAAGAGCTTGTTCTCGAAGTTGCTGCCGGTGATCCACTGCGTGGACACGTTGGCCTTGGTGTACGCCTTCGCGTACCGCTTGACGGCCTGCTCCACACCGGCCTCGCCGTACGCGTGGAAGTACTGGACGAGCTGCTTGCCCGAACCCGATCCGCCCCCGCGGCCGTTGTTGCTGCCGCACGCGGCGAGCGGGGCGGCGACGGCCAGACCGGCGGCGGCCCGGAGTATCGAACGGCGGTTCCAGCTGGTGTTGCTCTGTGCCGACATGCTGACGTCCTTGTCTGTGGAGTGCGGCTCTAACGGCTCTGGCGGCTTTACGGCTCTACGGCTCTGCGGCTTGGTTCCGCGCCCGGTGGCCGGATGGCCGAGTGGCGTGAAAGAGAGGGTGCGGACGGGGACGTTAACCTTCGGCTAAGGCTTCGGCAAGGGGTTGGACGAAGTCTGTACGAAGCGTTGTATTCGGTTCGGAATCACGAACAGGGCGCCGGGGCAAGGGAGATGAGGGCCGCCGGGTCAGGGGTGTGGCCGGCGGCCCTCGGTCAGGGGAGCGGGGCTGCGGGGGCTCTCGGGGGAGCGGGGACTACTGCCTGGCCCACGCCTCGTTGGCGCCGCCGTTGCAGCTGTAGAGGATGACCTCGCTGCCGTCGGCCGTCGCCTGCCCGCTGACGTCGAGGCACTTGCCCGACGCCTCGTTCACGATCTGCCCGTTGCCGTTCAGCAGCCAGCGCTGGGTCCCGTCACCGGTGGCCGTGGCACTCGCCGTCAGGCCCGAACTCCCGGCCGTCAGATAGCCGCCCGCGCCCTTCAGAGTGCCCTGCGCGTCGTACGACCAGGACTGGTCCGCCGCGCCCGTGCACGAGGCGATCGCGGCCCCCGAGGCGCCGGCGGTCAGGCACTTGCCGGACTGCTTGCCGGCCAGGGCGCCGGTGATCGCCGAACTGCCGTGCCCCGTCTGGTCGAAGACGTACGTCGTGATCGAGCGGGCGGCGAGCGTGGTGGACACGGTGCCGCCGCTGACCGAGGGTTTCGCGACCTTCGCCCAGTCCTCGTCCGCCGAGGTCCGCACCGCCTGCGTCGCCCGCACCGGCGTCTTGCTGTTGAAGTGCAGGTTCAGGGGTGTGTCGGAGGTGTTGTGGTTGTTCACCACGACCACCCACCGGCCGTTCCGGTCGTACGACGACACCTCCACGCCGGCCGGCGCCCCGGTCACGTTGTGCGCGACCGAGCCCGGCCGGACGAACTTGCTGTACTGGCCCAGCGCGTAGTACCGCTTGGTGAAGTACAGCGTCTGGTTGCCGTTCGTCGCGTAGTCGGGGTCGTAGTAGATCAGGCCGTCGTTCCAGCCCTGGTCGTTCTTCGCGGTCGGGCTGGTGCCGTAGCCGCTCGCGAGCGCCACCCACCACTGGAACGCCGAGTCGTGGGAGCTCGCGAAGTCCTTGTAGATGATGCGCGACATCAGCAGCGCGTTGTCGATCGTGGGGTCGTACTCCTGGTTCCAGCCCGTGGTGCCCTTGCCGAAGCAGCAGATCTCGGTGGCCCAGGACGTCTTGCCGACCGACTTCGACGTCTCGTACACATTGCCGAGCTGGCCGTCGTCGGGGTTGTTGTACGTGTGATGCGCGAGCTTGGCGACGTAACTCGCGGTGCCCGGCTGGGCGATCCACTGCGGGACCTCGCTGGTGAACTGTGTGGTCTTGCTGGACTCGTCCGCGATGATCGATGTCTTCTGGTGCCGGGCCCGCTGCTCGGCGCCGAGTGCGCGCACGATGTCGTCGCGCTGGTCGACCGGGACCGGCATGCCCTCCTGGCCGCAGTCGGCGAAGCTGTTGTCCGGTTCGTTGAACGGGCTGATGTAGTCCAGCCGTACGCCCTGCCGCGCGAAGTGGCCGGTGACGTCCGCGACGTACTTCGCGAAGTCGGTCTCGTTCTCCGGCTTCAACTGCCCGCCGCAGCTCTTGCCGTTGGTGGTCCACCGCGCGGGCGCGCTGTTGACGAAGCCGATCAGGTCCTTCACGCCGTACTGCGCGGCGTACTTCAGGAACGTCCGGCCGCCCTTGTCCTTGCTCCAGTCGTAGGAGCCGTCGGGCTTGAGGAAGTCCTCGGCGGCGCGGGCCGGGGTGGTGACCGCGGTGCCGCCGCCACCGATGTTGTAGCGGTACGAGCTGAGGTCCAACCCCTGCTCGGAGAAGAGGAGTCGGGCGACCTTCGCCTGCACCTTCGGGTCGAAGTGCTGGAGGTCGTTGACCCACCAGGCGCCGGACGCGCCGATGTCGTCGATGGTCTGGGCGGCGTGCGGGGAGACCTCGGCGGCCGGGGCGGTGGTGGCGCTCGCGGGCGGGGAGGTGAGGAGGGCAGCGCCGGCGGCCAGCGCGGCCGAGGCTGCGAGCAGCAGGGATCTCTTACGGGGGTGAGACACGTGCATCCCTTCCGTCGTCACGAAGGCGGTGCGGTACGGCTCCTGGCGAGGGTGGTGGTGCGCTGGGTGGTGCCTTTGGGCGCGACCTTGGTGGGGCCCTTGGCGGGGCCCTTGGCGGGGCCTTTGTGGGCGCCCTGCCTCTGCCCGACGGACTGCAGCGCCCCTTCCAGCGCGAACGTGGCCGCGCCGAGGGACACCGGGTCGGTGGGGATCGGGGAGAGGACGATCTCGGTGGCCGCGAGCGGCCGGCGCAGCGTGTGCCGGGCGACGGCCTGGCGGACCTCGTCGAGCAGCGGCTCGCCCAGCCGGGCGGCGACCCAGCTGCTGAGTACGACCAGTTCGGGGTTGAGCAGGTTGATCAGATCGGAGATCCCGGCGCCGAGGTAGCGGGCGGTGTCCCGGACCACCTTGAGCGCCACCGGATCACCCGAGGCGAGCGCGCCGGCCAGCGCCTCGATGGTCGCCGTCTGGTCCTCGGGGTGCAACAGCGGGGAGCGCGGGCTCAGTTCGCGCAGATTCTGCATGATGCCGGGTGCGCCGACGTACGTCTCGACGCAGCCGTGGTTGCCGCAGTGGCACAGCCGCCCGTCCAGCACGAGTGTGGTGTGGCCCCATTCGCCGGCGCTGTTGCTCACGCCCCGGTGCAGTCCGCCACCGAGGGCCAGACCGGCACCGACGCCCGTGCCCAGATTGACGACCACGGCGTCCCCGCGGCCCCGCGCGGCCCCGAACCACAGCTCCGCCACCGCGCAGGCGCGCAGCGGATTGTCCAGGTAGAGGGGGTACGCGATGTGTTCGGCGAGCAGATCGAGGAACGGCACGTCGTGCCAGTCCCAGTTGGGCGCGTACTCGGCGACGCCGCTGTCCCGGTCCACCTGGCCCGGCACGCTCACTCCGACCCCGAGCACCCGGGCCGCCTCGACCCCGGCCTGCGCCACCACGGAGCCGACAGCGGCGGCGACCTGGCCGACCACCTGCTCCGGGCGGCTCTCGCCGGGCCGCATGTCCTCGTCGGCGCGGGCCAGCACGTTGAGCCCCAGGTCGAACAGCTCGACATGGACGTACGTCTCCGCGATGTCCACGCCGATCAGCGCGCCCCCCGACGCGTTGACGGCCACCAGGCCCCGGGGCCGGCCGCCGGCCGAGTCCTCGAACCCGACCTCGGTGATCATGCGGAGGTCCAGCAACTCGCCGACCAGCGTGGCGACCGTGGCCAGGCTCAGACCGGTGGCGGCCGCCAGCTCCTGCCGGGAGGTGGGAGACTCGGCGATGATCTGGCGCAGCACCTCGTAGCGGTTCGCGGTGCGGATGTCACGCGATGTGCGCTTCACGCGGCGGCTCCTCCCATCCCGTCCAGACCAGGCCGGAGCGGCATCGGCACCGGCGCGGGCGTCAGGTTATGGGCTGGGAGGGACTTTCGACAAGGGGTTAGGAAAGGGGCTGGAGAAAGTCCGCCGGATCCGGGCCGGCAGCCCGGGCCGGGAACCGTTGCCCGCTGACTGCGGATGAGCATGTTCCGGCGTGCGTGAGTGAGCACTTCGGCTAGGGGACGCGCGGGCCCTGAAGGATCGGACGGGTGATCGGACGCGGTCGGCTGTCCGGGGAGTTCGACGACCGGCTCCCCGTCGACTGGCTGGTCGCGTCGACCATCGGACTCGGCCATGCCGCGAGCGAGGAGCAGGCCGCGGGCCGGCTGTCCGCCCCCCGCACGGGCCGCCCCGCGCATCAGCCTGTTCCGCCTCCTCGGCGCCGCCGGGCGAGCGGACGCCGCCGGGCCTCGGTGAGGCGAGGGCGTGCGTCCTCGGCCGAGGCGGGGCGAGTGCGTCCTCAGTCGTCCAGGAGATCCTGTACGAAGGCGTTGGTGAACTTTCCGGCCGGATCCAGGGAGCGGGCCAGGGCCCGGAAGTCGGCGAGGTGTGCATACAGTCCACGGACGACCGTCGACGGGATCTCGTAGACCTTCCCCCAGTGCGGACGCGGATCGAACGGAGCCAGCACCGCCTCCAGCCGGCGGACCACCGGCAGGACGGCCGCCTCGTCCCGCACCCACGTGAAGTGCAGCGCCACCGAGTCCCGCCCGTGGGCCGGGCTGAGCCACTGCGGGTCGGCGGCGATCGTACGCACCTCGCATGTCTGCAATACACCGGCGACTGGCGACCGAATACCGTCGATTGCATCCAGCGCGTCGACCGCTGCCGACCGCGGCAGCAGGTACTCCGACTGGATTTCCTCCCCGTTGCTCGGCGTGAACTCCGCCCGGAAGTGCGGCAGCCGCTCGTGCCACGGTCCCGGCACCCCCAGCTGTTCGGTGCAGTAGGTCGCGGGCATGCCCGGCACCGGGTGCATCGGCTCGGTCGCGGGAGCCGCCCAGGGGAAGCTGACGGCCGGCTGGTCGGTGCGGCGCTTGACCCACACCTGCCGGAAGCCGGGCTCGCGCCAGTCGGTGAACAGGCTCACGCTGTACCCGGCGGCGGCCACAGCGGCGAAGTCCAGCCCCTCCAGCGGGAGTTCGGTGAAGACGCGCTGCTCCACCTCGTACGCCGGCTCCAGGTCGAGGGTGAGCGCGGTGACGACGCCCAGCGCGCCCAGCGAGGTCACGGCGCCGGCGAAGCGGGAGTCGTCCCGGCCGATGGTCACCGTCGAGCCGTCGGCGACGATCAGCTCCACCTCCCGTACGGCCGCGGCGAGCGGTCCGTTGGCGACGCCCGAGCCATGGGTGCCGGTCGCCACCGAGCCGGCCACCGAGATGTGCGGCAGGGACGCCATGTTGGGCAGGGCGAGACCGTGCGCGTGGACGGCGTGGGCCAGTTCGGCGTAGCGGACACCGCCCGACACGCGGACGGTACGGGCCGCCGTGTCGATCTCGGTCTCCGGTGGCAGGCCCACGGTCGACACCAGGACTCCGTCCGGGCCGGGGTCGGCGATCCGGTTGAAGGAGTGTCCGCTGCCCAGCACCCGGATCCGCGCGCTGCCCGCCACCAGCGCCGCGAGCGCGTCCGCCGTCCGCGGCCGGTGGAACTCCCGCGCCTGGTAGGTGATGGTGCGCGCCCAGTTGGTGACCGTCCCGGCGGTCTCGGTCGTGCCTGTCATGCTGTGCGTCCCTCCCGGAGAGTGCGTGTGCGCCGACCCTCTCATCCGGCGCGGCCCGACCGGGAGGCGTGATGCGGATTTCGTAGTCAGAACGGACTCTGATTGACGTATCCGCATAATCGCTGGCTCGCTGGATGCGATATCGGTACCTTCTGCTCCATGACTCAGGAACCGCTTCCCGCCCGGCTGCCCGTCACCGACCGTACCCGGCATCGCCGGCTGCGCGAGCAGGGCAGCCTGGAGCGGGCGGAGCTGGAGGCGGTCCTCGACGCAGGGTTCGTCTGTCATCTGGGGGTGGTGGTCGAGGGCCGGCCGGTCGTCGTGCCGACCGTGTACGGGCGGGACGAGCGGTGGCTGTATCTGCACGGGTCCGTGGCCAGCCGCAGCCTGGCCGGGGACACCCCGGTGTGCGTGACCGTCACGCACGTCGACGGGCTGGTGCTCGCCCGGTCCGTCTTCGAGCACGGCGTCAACTACCGCAGCGCCATGATCCACGGCACCGCCCGCAAGGTCACCGACGCCGAGGAGAAGCTGGCGGGCCTGCGCCTGCTCACCGAGCACTCCGCGCCCGGCCAGTGGTCGTACGCCCGCAGCCCCAGCCGCAAGGAACTCGCGGCCACCACCCTCCTCGCGCTCTCCCTGGAGGAGGCCTCCGTCAAGATCCGCACCGGTGCCCCGGAGGACGGCGACGGACCTGACGCGGCGCTCGGGCTGTGGGCTGGCGTGCTGCCGCTGACCCCGGTCTGGGGCACCCCGGAGCCCGACCCGGCACTGCCGCCCGGCATCGCCGTACCGGAACACATCGCGCGCCGTGCGGGGACCCGGCACGGCTGAGCCGCGGGCGGGGGCATACGGTGAGACACGTATGCCTGAACCGGGAGGAGACAGACGGATGGGCAGTCGTACCGCGCTGGTCGAGGATCTGATGGAGCGCTTCCCGCACGTGCCACGGGAAGCCGTCTTCAAGGAGGACCTGCTCCGCGGCGGCGTCGCCTTCGACCCGTCCGCGCTCAGCGACAACGAGAGCGGCGAGGTCAAGCCGAAGTCGTACTTCATCTTCTCGTTCGACCACGGCACCCTGCCCGAACTCGGTGAGGCGGCCCTGCGGCGCCCGCCGGAGGAGATCATCCTCACCGGCGGCCCGTACGACCTGCGCCGCACGGTCGTCTCCGTGCGGGTGAACCCGGCCTCGCCGTACCGGGTCGCCGCCGACGACGAAGGGGTGCTCGGGCTCTACCTCGACGGCAAGCGGATCGCGGACGTCGGGGTGCCGCCCATGCCGGAGTACTACCGGCACACCCTCTCCAACGGGAAGTCCGTGATGGAGGTGGCCCCGACCATCCAGTGGGGCTATCTGATCTACCTCACCGTCTTCCGGGTCTGCCAGTACTTCGGCGCCAAGGAGGAGTGCCAGTACTGCGACATCAACCACAACTGGCGCCAGCACAAGGCGGCCGGGCGGCCGTACACCGGTGTCAAGGACGTGGAGGAGGTCCTGGAGGCGCTGGAGATCATCGACCGGTACGACACCCAGAAGGCCTCCACCGCCTACACGCTGACCGGCGGCGCGATCACGAAGACGGTCGCCGGACGCGACGAGGCAGACTTCTACGGCCACTACGCCAAGGCCATCGAGGAGCGCTTCCCGGGCCGCTGGATCGGCAAGGTCGTGGCGCAGGCGCTGCCCAGGGCGGACGTGCAGCGGTTCAAGGACTACGGCGTGCAGATCTACCACCCCAACTTCGAGGTGTGGGACCGCCGGCTGTTCGAGCTGTACTGCCCCGGCAAGGAGCGCTACGTCGGCCGCGACGAATGGCACCGGCGGATCCTGGACTCGGCCGAGGTGTTCGGCGCGCGCAATGTGATCCCGAACTTCGTGGCGGGCGTGGAGATGGCCGAGCCCTTCGGCTTCACCACCGTCGACGAGGCGATCGCGTCGACCACCGAGGGCCTGCGCTTCTTCATGTCACACGGCATCACGCCCCGCTTCACCACCTGGTGCCCGGAGCCCACCACCCCGCTCGGCAAGGCCAATCCGCAGGGCGCGCCGCTGGAGTACCACATCCGGCTGCTCCAGGCCTACCGGCAGACGATGGACGACTTCGGCCTGTCCTCCCCGCCCGGCTACGGCCCGCCCGGACCCGGCCGCGCGGTCTTCTCGGTCAGCTCCTTCATGGACAGCCTGCCCGCCGCCGAACCGGAACAGGAACAGGCGCCCGCCGAGGTGTGACCCGTGTGACGCATTCGGTCGGCGGGACGGTGAGCGAAACGGCGCCGGCGTCCGTATCGGAGGACGGAGTCGGGGGTTCGTCGCGACACGCATCCGTCCCGCCACCTTGCGTCACCGGATGTGAACAGGCCGCTTGTCAGTTGTGTCAAGGTCGTGAAAAGCTCGGTGCCCTGCCGCGAGGTTCCCGGTAACTCCCTTTCCCGTATGGAGAGTTGACCTCGCTCGTGGATGCAGGAGTCCCATGCCCGACCTGCCGACCCCCCAGGACCCCACCGAGGCCGCGCTGTTCTCGGAGGGCTGGGACGCGGTGCTCAGTTACGCGGACCTGTGCACCGCCGGATCCCTGACGGCCCATCAACTGGCGAACGAGGCCTTCACCCTCGGCGTGCGCGAGGTCCGTGCCGCCGAGAGCACCCATGTGCGCGGCGCCCGCCGGCGTACCGCACGGCTGCCGGCCATCCCGGCGCTGCTCACCGCCGTACGCGACACGGCCGCCGGCTGGGAGGCCGACGGCCGGGGGCACAAGCTCGACCCCGATCTGCGGCTGTGGCTCAACTCCGGCAAGGCGGCCCGGTTCTCGGGCCCGCCGCTGGAGCGCCCGATCGCGCTGCGCGGCCTCAGGGACATGCAGGAGGCCGACGCCTCGCTGCTGTGGCTGGCCGAGGTGGAGGCGCTGCCGCTGCCCGTGGTGGCCCGCCGGCTGGGCCTGGACCCGGCCACCGTCGGCGACGAACTCGACCAGGTCCGCACCCTGTTCCGGGACCGCTGCCACCGCGCCCATCTCGACACCCCGATGGACGCGCAGTGCCGCTCCTACGCCCGCCTGCTGGACGCCGTCACCCGCTCGCCGGCCGCCGACACCCCCGAGGACCTCTCCCGGCATCTCGCCACCTGTGTGCGCTGCGCCGAGGCCGCCGCCTGCCTGCGCCTGCACGGCGGCGGACTGCCCGCCGCGCTGGCCGGCGGGGTGATCGGCTGGGGCGGCCTCGCCTACCTGGAGCGCCGCCGGCGGGCCGCGGAGGTCCGCCTCGGCGCGGGCCGGCCCGGCGCCGACCCGGACAGCGGCGACCCCGAGGAAGGCGGCGGACGCAGCCGGATGCTCCGTGGCGGCCTGCTGGCCGCTGCCGTGCTGCTCTCCGCGCTGGCGCTCGGCGTGTCGATGATGCCGTTCGGCGGCTCCGGCGACGACGCGGCGGCCGCCCGCGACGACCGGCAGCCGGTCGCCGACCCCAGCGTCGCCCGCTCCGCCGGCCGGCCGGGCTCCCCGTCGGCCACCACCGCCGGCACCCCGTCCGCGACGCCCTCGGCGACCGGTACGACGGCCGGCCCCGGCGGCACGAAGCCCGATCCCGAACCGCAGGGCAGCACCTCCACGGCCGCACCCCAGCCCGGCGACGGCAGTACCTCCGCCACCGCCTGCCGGGTCGTCTACGACCTCGTCAACCAGTGGCCCGGCGGCTTCCAGGCCATGGTCACCGTCACCACCGACCGGCCCCTCACCGACTGGAACGTGTCCTGGGCGTTCCACGACGGCCAGCAGGTCGGCCAGATGTGGGACGCCACCGTCCACCAGGACGGCTCCCGCGTCACCGCCACCGCCGCCGACTACAACAAGTCCGTCACCGCCCACGGCACCCTCTCCTTCGGCTTCCTCGCCTCCTGGCGGGACGCGAACCGGGAACCGAACGGCTTCACGCTCAACGGGGTTGCCTGCGCGGCCGGTTGAGTGGCACATGAATGTGCTCCGACGTGTCCTGGAATCGCGGCCGGGCGCGGCCTACGGCCCGGTCGAACCGGCCGCATTGCGAAGGGTCACCCACGGCCGAACGGCGCAGGCGCGAGGCCGAACGCGGGACGGAAGAGGAGCGACTGCCGCGCATCGGGTGCAAGCGCAAGGACATGCTCGCCCTCGCCTTGGAGGACTACGTACGCTTCTCGCCGTCCGTCATCGACGGGTTCAAGGCGGCGGCCAAGTTCCTGCACCAGCAGTTTCTCTTCGATACGAAGTTCCTGCCTTACGGTACACAGCTGATACCGCTTGCCGCGATCCTGGTATTTCGACGAGTCCATCGACATCCACCACATCTTCCCCAAGACATGGTGCGAGAAAGCCGGATACGCCCCCGTCGACTACAACTCGATCATCAACAAGACACCGCTGACCGCCCGCACCAACCGAATAATCGGAGGGGCAGCTCCCTCCGACTACCTGGGTCGTCTGGTCAAGACCGCGCAGACCCCTCACGAAAGCGTCGCCGAACGCATTCGCTCCCACCTGGCCCAGCCGGAACTCATGGCCATCGACGACTTCGACGGATTCTTCGCCGCCCGTAGAGCGGCGCTGCTCCGCAGCATCTCGGACGTGATGGGCAAGCCGATCCTGGACGACGAGTCGAGCGCCGAGGATCCGGGGATCAGCCTCGACACAGCGGATGACACCGACGACCTGTGATCAACGAGATCCACGTACGCACAGTGATCAACTCGGTGATGCAAATGTCATGATTCAGGCATGCAGGGGAGTGAATCAGCCGAATGCGGCTGCAAGTAGAGCGATGAGCTCCTCTGCCCGGTGACGATGGCTTCGAGGGGGCCACCTTAGACCGGACAGGGGAGGACACATGGGTAAGCAGGTCAAGTGCGGGTCGACCAAGACCAAGACCGGCAAACGATGCCAGAACCCGGCGATGATCGGCTACTCCCGTTGCCAGTTGCACCGAGGCGACTGGACCCCGCCGCAAAAGAAGAAGACCAAGAAGCGCTGATCCTTGGGGCCGCCGAGCGGGGAAAGCACAGTGGGCAGGCTGGACCTCGTCGCGGTCCGCATCCGGTTCGCCGGCCGCCGTTCCCCGGTCGCGTGCCGGCAGTTGTGTACGGCGGCACAGACGGCCGGGTGCCGGCAGGCCGAGCGGGAGCCGGCCCTCGTGCTGTGCGCGCCGACGCCGGGCAGCGGCAGCGGTCCCGGTACCTGTGACCCTGTCGGAAAATCGGTGGGCCGAGTGTGCGCGCATCCAGGGCGGAAGTTCATCCACTCCACCTCCGCGGTCTCCGGCCGGCCTTCCTGCCTGCCGCGCGCTGTGAGCGCAGCAATGGCTGCTGCGCCATCGTGACCATCAGGTGGCGGTGACAACCAGTGCGGCCCGGTCGTCGAGGGCGGCATTGCCTGCGAACGTGGTGACTGCGGCGGTGAGCGACTCGATGAGGGTGGCGGCGGTGGGCGTCACGGTCCGGTCGGCGACGAGCGCGTCGGCCAAGCGGTCCTCGCCGAAGAATTCGCCCTCGGCGGAACGAGCCTCGGTGATGCCGTCGGTGACCAGGACCAGACTGTCGCCGGGACGCAGGTCGATGTCGCACGGGCAGAAGCCGGGGTCGGGACGGATGCCCAACAGGAGTCCCGGTTGCGTGAGTTCTTCGACCGTGCCGTCGGCTCGGCGCACGAGGGGCGGTACGTGGCCTGCTCGAATCACGTTGAGCGCGAGGTGGGACGCGGAGTGCCGCAGTTCGCCGTAAACGAGTGACACGAACTGGTCCTCTTCGACGGTGCCTGCCGTCAACGCGTCGTTGATGGCGGCGACCACTGCCGCCGGGTTGTTCAGGAGGCGGGCGGCGGCGCGTGCGGTGTGGCGGACCATTGCGGTGGTGGTGGCCGCCAGCGCGCCGCGCCCCGACACATCGCCGATCATGAACGCCCAGCGGTCGCCGGACAGTGGGAAGACATCGTAGAAGTCACCGCCGACGTCGAGTCCTTCACCGGCCGGACGGTACGAGGCGGCCAAGGTCGCGCCGGGAATCCTGGGCAACTCGGGAGGCAGCAGGCCTGCCTGCAGATCGTGGGCCAGCCGGACGCGGTCGGTGAACTGGTGGGCGTTGTCGGCACTCGAAGCGGCCCGGCGGGCCAGCTCCTGGGCCAGGGCGATCGTGTGGCCGTCCAGAGTCAGGGAGGTGGCCAGGAGAGTCAGCGTGCCGAAGGTACGGCCCCGGGTGGCCAGCGGCACGCACACGTAACCCGTGACGCCGAACTGCGCGCAGGGGCTGCCCGTGTGGGCCGTCTCGATGGCGCCGGAGGCCAGCACGCGGGCGACGGCGGCGTCCACGTCGTCGCACAGCGCGGGGGAGGAGAGGAGCTGTTCCCCCTCCCGGGTCGAGGCGGCGACGGCGATGCGGCGGGTCCGGCCGCGCTCGACCACATGGACGGCACACAGCGGGGCCAGGGCCGGAACGGTCAGCCTGGCCAGGCACTGCAGGCTCTCCGCATAGTGTGTCTCGCTCGTGATGGCGGTGCTCGCTTCCAGCAGGAAGGCCAGATCCTCACGGACCGCCGTCTCACGCTCCTGGGCGACGCGCCTCGCCTCCACCGCACGGTGGCGTTCGATGGCCAGCGCGGCTATGCGCGCGAACGCAACGCTGAGCGTCACATCCCTGTCCGCGGGAGCCTTCGGGGTGCGGTGGTACATCGCGAAGGTGCCCAGCAGGCGGCCGTCCGCGTCCTGGATCGGCGTGGACCAGCACGCCGCGACCCCGGCCCGCAGGGCCAGGTCGCGGTAGTCCTTCCACAGGGGATCGGTGGCGATGTCCGTGACGATCACCGGTTCGTGCCGGAAGGCGGCCGTGCCGCACGAGCCGGCACCATCGGCGATGGGTGTCCCGTCGATCGCCTCGTTGTAGAAGCCGGGCAGGCGGGGTGCGGTGCCGTGCCGCAGGCGCTGTCCGTCGGGATCGACGAGCAGCACCGAGACGATCATGTCCGGGGAGAACTCCTCGATCGCCGTGGCCATGCCGTCCAGGATCTCGGCGAGAGGGGCGTCGCGTGCGATCTGCTCCAGCAACACGCGCTGCTCCGAGGCCAGGAGATGCGCGTCGTGGTACGCGGTGGTCTCGACCGCGATCACCACGACCCCGTCGATGCGGCCGGCCTCGTCCCGACGGGGCTCGTAGGTGAAGTCGAAGAACCCCTCCCGCTGCCTGCCCGGCTCGCCCAGCATCAGCCGCCCGTCCCGGGCCTGGTATGCGAGGCCGGTGCGGTAGACCTCGTCGAGCCGGTCGAGGACGCCCTGCGGAGCCAATTCCGGAATCACCTCTCCGACCGGCTCGCCGACGCGCCCGCGGTCGCACCCCAAGGCCTCGAAAAATGCCGAGTTCGCTGCTTCCAGCAGGTGGTTCGGGCCACTGAGCGCAGCGAAGATCACCGGGGCCTGCCCGAAGAGGTCCGTGTACTCCTCGCTCCGCCGGTCGACGGGGACGGAGCGGGCCATGGCCGAACTGTGGGGATCGAAATATATGGACATGACAGGCCGCCCTCTCCTGTCTCCTCCGTCCCCGGACGACATCGTCTCGCCCCTCCACTCTGACACATGTCTTCGCTGTTTCCAGGCCGTGGCCGAGCCGGTCACAGCGGCGCTTCATGACCGGGGGTGCCCGACGGCTCGCCCTCGCGGGGGAAATTCCGTGGTGCCGCAGAGCGAGCCCCTCTAGGGTGGGACCTGCTCCTCGCGGTGGCCGTCGGCTGCCGCGGTCAGTCGTGTGGAGAACGGGAGGTGTGACCGATGGCTGTCGTTGAGACGGGCGCTGCCCGCATCCGGAAGTTCATCCATTCCACCTCCGTGGTCTCCGGCTGACCTCACTCTTCTCCCGCGCCAGTGAGCGCGGTGCCGGGGCCACCCTTGTGAAGGGTCACCCCTTGTCTTTCTCCTCTCTCGTGGGTTCGTCCTCGTCTTCCTCGCATCCGCTCGTGCCGTACGGCTGGGATGCGGACTGGGAGGCCGAGTTCGCCCCCCATGCCGAGCAGGGTCTCCTGCCCGGCCGTGTCGTACGGGTCGACCGCGGCCAGTGCGATGTCGTCACCGCCGGCGGAGTCGTCCGCGCGGACACCGCCTTCGTCACACCGCACGACCCCCTGCGGGTCGTGTGCACCGGCGACTGGGTGGCCGTCGAGCCCGGCGGCAACCCCCGCTACGTCCGCGCGTATCTGCCGCGACGCACCTCCTTCGTGCGCTCCACCTCCTCCAAGCGGTCCGAGGGACAGATCCTCGCCGCCAACGTCGACCACGCCGTCATCGCCCTCTCCCTCGCCGTCGAACTCGACCTCGGGCGCGTCGAACGCTTCCTCGCGCTCGCCTGGGAGTCCGGCGCCCAGCCCGTCGTCGTCCTCACCAAGGCCGACCTCGTGCCCGACCCGGTCACCCTCGCCCACCTCGTCCACGACGTCGAGACGAGCGCGCCCGGCGTGCCCGTGCTCACCGTCAGCGCCCTGCACGGCGAGGGGCTGGACGTCCTCGTCGCGCTCGTCGGCTCCGGTACCTCCGTGCTGCTCGGCCAGTCCGGCGCGGGCAAGTCCACGCTGGCCAACGCCCTCGTCGGCGAGGACGTCATGGACGTACGGGCCGCGCGGGACGTCGACGGCAAGGGCCGGCACACCACGACCACCCGCAATCTGCTCGCCCTGCCGGCCGGCGGGGTCCTCATCGACACGCCCGGACTTCGGGGGGTCGGGCTGTTCGACGCCGGGAGCGGGGTCGGGCAGGTCTTCACCGAGATCGAGGAACTGGCCGAGCGGTGCCGCTTCCACGACTGCGCCCATGAGACCGAGCCGGGCTGCGCGGTGCGCTCCGCCGTGGAGAGCGGGGAGCTGTCCGAGCGGCGGCTGGAGAGCTACCGCAAGCTCATGCGGGAGAACCAGTGGATCGTCGCCAAGACCGATGCGCGGGTCCGTGCGGAGCTTCGGCGGGACTGGAAGCGGAAGGGCGCGGAGGGGAGGGCGGCGATGGAGATCAAGCGGGGGCGGTTCCAGTAGTGCCCCGCGCCCCTTCGGGGCACCGGTGAACGCCACGTCCGATTTCCGCCAGCCGTTCCCCCTGCGCTGTCCGACACTGGAACCTGTGAGGGACGAAGACAGCAGGTACGAGGCCGTGCGCAGTCGGGACGGGCGGTTCGACGGGGCGTTCTTCTTCGCCGTCGAGACCACCGGGATCTACTGCCGGCCGAGCTGCCCGGCGGTGACGCCGAAGCGGCACAACGTGCGGTTCTTCGCGACGGCCGCCGCCGCTCAGGGGGCCGGGTTCCGGGCCTGCCGGCGGTGCCGGCCGGACGCGGTGCCGGGGTCGGCGGAGTGGAACGTGCGCGCGGACGTCGTCGGCCGGGCCATGCGGCTGATCGCCGACGGGGTCGTGGACCGCGAGGGTGTCTCGGGGCTCGCCGCCCGGCTCGGCTACAGCGCCCGGCAGGTGCAGCGGCAGCTGACCGCCGAGCTCGGCGCCGGGCCCGTGGCGCTCGCCCGGGCCCAGCGGGCGCACACCGCGCGCGTGCTGCTGCAGACCACCGACCTGCCGGTCACCGAGATCGCGTTCGCCTCCGGTTTCGCCAGCGTGCGGCAGTTCAACGACACCGTGCGGGAGATCTACGCCGCGACACCGACCGAGGTACGCGCCGCGGCCCCCCGGGGCCGCGGCGCCCGCCGGGCCACCCCGGGCGCCGGCATCCCGCTGCGCCTCGCCCACCGTGGCCCGTACCAGGCCGCCGCCGTCTTCGACCAGCTGGCGAGGGAGGCGGTGACCGGCGTCGAGGAGGTGTCCGGCCCGCGGGGCGGCCGTACCTACCGGCGCACCCTGCGGCTGCCGTACGGCACCGGGATCGTCGCGGTCGAGGAGCGCACCCGGGCGCCGCGCACCGGCACCGGTACCCATCCGGGCGGCTGGCTCGACGCGCGGCTGCGCCTCACCGACCCCCGGGACCTGACCACCGCGGTGCAGCGGCTGCGGCGGCTGTTCGACCTCGACGCCGACCCGTACGCCGTCGACGAACGGCTCGGCGCCGACCCGCGGCTCGCCCCGCT
The DNA here is from genome assembly GCF_027625935.1 of Streptomyces camelliae. Lineage (NCBI taxonomy): Bacteria > Bacillati > Actinomycetota > Actinomycetes > Kitasatosporales > Streptomycetaceae > Streptomyces > Streptomyces camelliae. The sequence continues at coordinate 2,074,913 of NZ_CP115300.1, read as the reverse complement.
GGTCGCGGCCCGGCCCGGACTGCGCTCGCCCGGCGCCGTGGACCCGCTGGAGCCCGCCGTGCGCGCACTGGTGGGCAGCGCGGGCGCCGAGCCGCTGGTCCACCGGTACGGCAAGGCGCTCGACGCCCCCTGCGGCGGCCTCACCCATCTCTTCCCGGAGCCCGCCGTGCTCGCCGAGGCCGAGCCCGCCGGACCGCTGGGCGCGCTCGCCGCGGCCCTCGCCGACGGCACGGTACGGCTGGACGCGGGCGCCGACCGCGACGACGCCGAGGCGGCCCTGCTCGCCCTGCCCGGCATGGACCCGGCCGCCGTCGCCACGGTCCGCGTGCGCGCCCTCGGCGATCCGGACGTCGCCCCGCCCGGCACGGACGTACCCGACGCCTGGCGGCCCTGGCGGTCGTACGCCGTCCAACACCTGTGCGTCGCAGGGGAGTTGAACTGATGACGGGCATGTACTGGACGCGGCTGGACTCCCCGGTCGGAGAAGGGCGGACGGAGTGTCGAGGAGGGACGGCGGTGCGACACCGGGCCGTTCCGCGCCGCCCGTGATCAGCTCGCCGCGTACTTCGCCGGTGAACTCACCTATTTCCGGCTGCCGTTGGCCCCGCACGGGGACGTAGTTCCGGTGGGGGTACTCCCTGCTTGAGCGAAGCCGAGAGCTTGGGGGAGGGTGTGGGACGCGCTGGACGAGGTGCCGTACGGCACCACCGTCACCTGCGGCGAGATCGCCGCGCGTATCGGCGCCTCCCGCGCGGCCGTTCGCGCCGTTGGCGGGGCGATCGGCGCCAACCCCCTGCTGATCGTGCGCCCTTGCCACCGGGCGATCGGCGCCGACGGCTCGATGACCGGGTACGCGGGCGGAGTCGAGCGCAAGGTCCGGCTGCTGACTCTGGAGGGTGCGGTCGACGGCTGGGCGGGGCCGGGGCGAGTCCGGATGCGGGGGGTGGGGTGTGCCGTGTCCGGGCGCCGGCCACGGACCCCGTCCCTGTTACGCCGAGCGGGTGGACCACCGTCGACGCTGCGCCGGTGCGGCCCGGCCGTGTGGCACGGTCGCCTCCGACGAGCCACGGGGAAGGGCGGGCGGACACATGGCCAAGGTCGGACGGATTCTCGCGGTGCTGCTGCCGGCGATGCTGCCCGGCCTGACGGCGTCCGCCGTCGCCCGGTCGGAACCGTGGCCGGTCTCGGATCCGCCTGCCTGGACCGGGAGTTGGGAAGCCGCGCCGTCGGGCGCCGTCGCCGCCCGGCCCGGCGCCGCCATCCGCAACGTGGTCCACCTCAGCATCGGCGGCGACGCCGTGCGCGTGCGGCTCAGCAACCGGCTCGGCACCGCACCGCTGCGCCTCGGCGCGGTCACCGTCGCGCTGCGCGGGGCCGCCGGCCCGGACGCCCTGCCCGGCACCGTGCACACCACCACCTTCCAGGGCGGCCCCGCCGTCACCGTCCCGGCGGGCCAGGACACGGTCACCGACCCGGTGCCGCTGCGCGTGCCGGCCGCCGCCGATCTGCTCGTCACCGTGTACACGCCGGACGACAACGGCCCCGCGACCTCGCACCAGGTGGCCCTGCAGACCAGCTATGTCGCCCCGTCCGGCGCGGGCCGGGCCGGCGACGAGGACGGCACCGCCTACACGGCCACCGTCAACCGCTGGTACTACGTCACCGGCGTCGACGTCCTCGGTGACGGCGCCGGCAGCGTCGTGGCGTTCGGCGACTCCCTCACCGACGGCAACGGTTCCACCCCCGACACCAACCGCCGCTGGCCCGACCGGCTCGCCGCGTATCTGCGCGCGGACCGGTTCGGCGTCCTCAACGCGGGGATCTCCGGAAACCGCCTGCTGCGCGCCGGCGCCGGGCCGAGCGGCCTCACCCGCCTCGACACCGACGCCCTGGACCGGGCGGGCGTACGGGTCCTGGTGGTCCTGGAGGGCATCAACGACATCAAGGGCACCCCCACGGCCGACGACGCCACCGCGTACGCCGACGCCTACCGCACGCTCGTCGCCCGCGCCCACGCCAGGGGCGTGGCGGTCGTCGGCGTCACCCTCACCCCGTTCCGTGGTTACACCGCCTACACGGACACCCGCGAGGCGGTACGGCAGCAGGTGAACGCGTTCATCCGCACCGGCGGCGCGTTCGACGCGGTCGCCGACGCCGACGCCGCCGTGCGCGACCCCGCCGACCCGACCCGCATCCTTCCCGCCTACGACCCCGGCGACCACCTGCACTTCGACGACACGGGCATGACCGCCGTCGCCGACACCGTCCGCCAGGCCCTGGCGGGGTGGGCGGGGTGGCCGGCTGAAGGGGATACGGGTGTGCGGGTGGTCGGGGCGAGGGGCTGAAACGTCGGTTCGGCGGCGGCACTGTGGCACTGCGGTCCGCCCGTCACCCCCACAGCACCGCCCCCAGCCACGCCCCCGCGATCAGCAGGCAGGCGAACAGTTCGGCCAGCACGCTGGAGCCGCCCGAGCGCATCGCCGTGCGCAGGGCGGCCATCGCCTCCCCGCGGCGGCCCAGCCGCAGCCGCTCGTGCACATAGATCCCGGCCATGAAGCCGGGCAGCGCGCCCAGTACCGGAAGCAGTACGAAGCCGAGGAAGGCCCCGGCGCCCGCGTACACCGCCATCCGGGGCGTGGCGCCGCTCTGCCGCAGCCGGCGCGGCGGCAGCGCCCAGCGCACCGCGAGCGACAGCAGCAGCACCGCCGTGGCGCCCACCAGGACGCCCCAGGCCACCGGCTGGGGATCCGACAGTGCCCACCAGAGCACGGCGGCCCACACCAGCCACGACCCCGGCACCCCGGGCACCAGCACTCCGCACAGGCCGAGCACGACGACCACGCCGACCAGCAGGAGTTGCGACACTCCCATCTGCCCAGAGTGCCGGAGAAGCCACGGAACGGCAGGCCGCCGGCCGGCCGGAGCGGACGAGAGCGCACGAGCAGCCGGGCGGGAGCCCCCGAGAAGCCGGGCACGAGCGTTCGAGGCGCCGCTACGGCCGGCGGGCGGGAGCCTTGCGGGACGCCGGCCGGGAGCCCACGGGGCGTCGGCGGGCCCCGCGAGAAGCCGCGCAGCAGTGTTCGAGACGCCGACCGGAGCTCACGAGACACCGATCGCTCACGAGACGCCGACAAGTCCCCCGACAGCCGAGCAGGGCTCGTGACGCCGACCGGAGAGCCCCCGAGAAGCCCGCGGATGCCTACGAGCGGGTCACCCAGCCCCGCTCGTACGCGTGCCAGCCCAGTTGCAGCCGGGTCGTCACCCCGGCCAGTTCCATCAGTCGCCGTACCCGGCGCTGCACGGTCCGCAGGCCCAGGTCGAGCTGTTTGGCCACGCTCACGTCGGTCAGCCCGGCCAGCAGCAGTGACAGCACCTCCAGATCGGTGCCGTCCGGGCCGTCCGGCTGTTCCTCGGTCACCCCCGACGTGCCCAGCCGCAGCGGCAGCGCCTCCCGCCACACCGACTCGAACAACCCGCTCAGCAGCTCCAGCAGGCCGCTGGCATGCACCACCACCGCGGCCGGCTCGGCCGTCGTCGAGGTCAGCGGCACCATCGCCAGGGAGCGGTCGGCCACCACGAGCTTCGTCGGCACCCGGTCCACCACCCGCACCCGCTCGTCCCGGCCCAGCGCGGCCGTCAGCTCGGTCAGCGCGTGCGGCAGGTCCAGCACAGCGCGCTCCACGACCACCCGGTAGTGCACCCCGCGCGCGGCCGCCTGCTCCTCCGCCTCGTTCTCCATGCCGGACACCACGACCGGATCGGCGGTGACCAGCGCACACACCTCCTGCGCCGCGCCCAGCTGCAACTGCAGAAAGCGCTGGGCGACCGCCGCCGCGCCGGTCACCACCTCCACCAGGTCGTGCACCGCCGGCTGGGCCGCCGCCGCCCGGTACTCCTGCGCGAGCAGCGCCGCCGCCAGCTCCGCCTGCTCCAGCTCGTGCCGCTGCTGGGTGAGCAGCGCCCCGAGGGCCACCCCCGGCGGCGCCGCCACCCAGCGGCCCGGCCGGGCGGGGGACTGCGCGGCAAGCCCCTGCCGCTCCAGCCGGCGCAGCGCCCGCTCGGTGTCCGGCTCGGCCAGCGTCAGGCGGCGCGCCAGATCGCTCACATCGGCCGCGCCGACGGACACCAGTGCCCGGTACGCCGCCTCGTGCGTGTCGTCCAGCCCTATCGCTGCCAGCATCGGCCTCCGCCCCTCCCACACGCCACCGACAAGACCTGCCTGGGCGGGCGCGGCCTGGCGGGAACCGGCCACGGCGCAAACCCGCCGCGGAACATCATCGCCGCAGCGCGGGTGACTCTGCCAAGGTGGCAGCACCCGGGACGCGTGGTCGCGATGGCGATGCACAGCTCAGTCCCAGGAAACCAAGCCACGATCCGGCCATCCGACCGGTGCCGCCCGCGGCGGCCCGGTCGCACGGACCGTGGCCCGGGCCCGTGCGCGTGCGAGACATGCGAAGGGGATGCGGGGCCGGGCCACGACCAGGCGTCGCCGGGCGGTCCTCCCGTGGGGGGTGGGGCCGCCCGGCGGCCATCAGCGGTTGCCCGTACGGCTGTTCACTCTGTCACCCGACCGCGCCGTTCGAGATGCCCGGGTGCGCCGGATTTTCCCGATGCCCCGTTTTCCCGCGGCCCGTGCGGTGGACAATCAGGAACATGAGCCAGCAGGGGGGAAGGCCCGCCCGTCCCGAGGACGACTGGTGGGGACAGCTGTACGACGACTCCACCGAGGACACGGGCCCCACGCCCGCGCCCGATTCCCTGGACGACCGCTTCGCCTCCGCGAAGAGCACCGTCACGGGACCGCCGGACACGGCACCCCCGGAGGCCGTCCTGCCGGCACAGCGCACGACCGAGCCTCCACCCACCACCCCCGAGGCCGAGCCGCTGGAACCGGCCCCGGCGGCCCCACCGGCCGCCCCGCCCCCGGCCCCGGCTGCTCCCCCGGTCCCGGCCCCACCCCCCTCCGCCCTCGACTACGTGGGCTCCGGACCCCCCACCTACGACCCCGAGCCCACCGCGCTGCCCGCGGCCGAGCCCGACGGGCTGGCCGAGCTGGTCGCGGACACCGTGCTGGACGGGGCCCGGTACGGGGCGTGCACGGTGCGGGCGGTGTCGTTGCGGGGGGACTCGGCGCGGTACCGGGGTGAGCCGCGGCGGGACGCCTTGCTGACCGCGCGGTTCGGGGCGGGGGAGCAGGCGCTGGTGCTCGTCGCCGTGGCGACCGGCGTACGGGCCACAGCGGGGGCTCATCTGGCCGCTGCCGAGGCGTGCCGGTGGATCGGGCGCGCCGTGGGCCGGAGCCATCTGCGGCTGGTGGAGGACATCCGGGCCGCCCGGCGCGGCGAATTGAAGTCGGGGCTGCACCGGCTGACCGACCGCAGCCTGGGCCGGCTCCGGGCGAGCGCGGCCGAGCAGGGCGTCGACCCGGAGGAGTACACGGCGAGCCTGCGCTGTCTGCTGCTGCCGGCCGATCCCGACTGCCGTACGCGCGTGTTCTTCGGCGTCGGCGACGGCGGGCTGTTCCGGTTGCGGGACGGCGTCTGGCAGGACATCGAGCCGCAGGTCGCGCCCGAGGACACCACCGGCGCGGCCGCCGTCGGCTTCGGTGCGCAGGCCGCGGGGACGCCCGCCGAGACCCCCGAGGGCGACCGGCTCACCATGGACCTCGGCATCCCGGCCCCGCCGAGCCCGTACGAGCCCGCGCCGGCGCCGGAGCCGCCGCGCGAGCCGTTCCGGTTCCGTGCCTCGCTCGCCCGCCCGGGTGACGCGCTGGTGATGTGCAGCGCCGGCCTGGCCGATCCGCTGCGCGGGGAGCCCGCCCTCTGCGCCTACCTGGCACGGCGCTGGTCCTGCCGTACCCCGCCGGGCCTTGCCGCGTTCCTCGCGGACGCCCAGGTACGGGTGAAGGGTTACGCCGACGACCGTACGGCGGCGGCAGTGTGGGAGGCGTGAGGGCCGCCCCTGTGCATCCATGGGTGCATGGCCAAACAGAATGTAGCCGAGCAGTTCGTCGACATCCTCGTCCGCGCCGGCGTACGCCGTCTGTACGGGGTCGTCGGCGACAGCCTCAACCCGGTCGTGGACGCCGTGCGCCGCAACTCCGCCATCGACTGGATCCACGTCCGCCACGAGGAGACCGCCGCGTTCGCGGCCGGTGCCGAGGCCCAGATCACCGGGAAGCTGGCCGCGTGCGCCGGTTCCTGCGGTCCGGGCAACCTCCACCTGATCAACGGCCTGCACGACGCGCACCGCTCGATGGCCCCGGTGCTCGCGCTCGCTTCGCACATCCCCTCCAGCGAGATCGGTCTCGGCTACTTCCAGGAGACCCACCCCGACCGGCTCTTCACAGAGTGCAGCCACTACAGCGAACTGATCTCCCACCCGAAGCAGATGCCCCGGCTGCTGCAGACCGCGATCCAGCACGCGGTCGGGCAGAGCGGTGTCAGCGTCGTCTCGCTGCCCGGCGACATCGCCGCGCAGCCCGCCCCGGAGAAGGCCGCGCAGAGCGCCCTCGTCACCTCCCGGCCCACCGTCCGGCCCGGCGACGCCGAGATTGACGCGCTCGTGAAGATGATCGACGAGGCGAGGCGGGTGACCCTGTTCTGCGGCAGCGGCACGGCCGGCGCGCACGCCGAGGTCATGGAGTTCGCGGAGAGGATCAAGTCTCCGGTCGGGCACGCCCTGCGCGGGAAGGAATTCATCCAGTACGACAACCCGTACGACGTGGGCATGTCCGGTCTGCTCGGCTACGGCGCCGCCTACGAGGCCACCCACGAGTGCGACCTGCTGATCCTGCTCGGCACCGACTTCCCGTACAACGCCTTCCTGCCCGACGACGTGACGATCGCGCAGATCGACGTACGGCCCGAGGTGCTCGGCCGCCGCTCCCGGCTCGACCTCGCCGTGTGGGGCGACGTGCGTGAGACGCTGCGCTGTCTGATCCCGCGGGTGACGGAGAAGACCGACCGGCGCTTCCTGGACAAGATGCTGAAGAAGCACGCCGACGCGCTGGAGGGCGTGGTCAGGGCGTACACGCGCAAGGTCGACAAGCACGTCCCGATCCACCCCGAGTACGTGGCCGCCGTACTCGACGAAGTCGCCGACGACGACGCGGTGTTCACGGTCGACACCGGCATGTGCAATGTCTGGGCGGCCCGTTACATCTCGCCCAACGGGCGCCGCAGGATCATCGGTTCGTTCTCCCACGGGTCGATGGCGAACGCGCTGCCCATGGCCATCGGCGCCCAGTTCACCGACCGGGGCCGGCAGGTGGTGTCGATGTCGGGCGACGGCGGCTTCTCGATGCTGATGGGAGACTTCCTGACGCTCGTGCAGCACGACCTTCCGGTCAAGGTGGTGCTGTTCAACAATTCGTCCCTCGGCATGGTCGAGTTGGAGATGCTGGTCGCCGGACTGCCCTCGTACGGCACCGCCAACGCCAACCCCGACTTCGCCGCCGTGGCACGGGCCTGCGGCGCCTACGGGGTGCGGGTGGAGAAGCCCAGGCAGCTCGCCGCGTCTCTCAAGGACGCCTTCCGGCACAAGGGGCCGGCGCTGGTGGACATCGTCACCGATCCCAACGCGCTGTCGATCCCGCCGAAGATCAGCGCCGAGATGGTCACCGGGTTCGCGCTGTCCGCGTCCAGGATCGTGCTGGACGGCGGAGTCGGCCGGATGCTCCAGATGGCCCGCTCCAACCTGCGCAACGTGCCGCGCCCTTGAGGAAAATCTGAGCCTGGAGGAGCGGATTTCGGCCAGTTTCACGGGGCGTGACGGTGTGCCGACGGCCGGTGCCGGGCGCATCTGCCCGGCCGTCGCGGGACGTCCGTGGCGCCCAGCGCGGTCCCGGGAGGCGATGAGGCGGGTGCGGCCCGCTCCGGCGGGCGCCCCGCACCCCGCCGGGTGGTGGCCGAACAGCGGTCCTCGCGTGGGTGCCAGGACTGCCCTGGTTTCTGCTGGGCAAGCATCCCCCGTGAACGTGTTCGACCAGGAGGGGCAGGGTCAGGCATCGTGCGGGCGGGGGTCATGAAGAGGCAGGCACGAGGGGGAGGTCCCATGGTCGTCGGGGCTGTCACGGACACGACGGGGGAAGAGACCGGTACCGGCACGGACCACGCGCACCGGCTCCGGCGCAAGCTGGGGCGGGCGGATCTCAGGGCGGTGCCCGAGGCCCGCCGGGAGCTGCGCGAACTGCTGCGGCACTGGGGCAAACCGGGCCGCTCGGAGATCGCCGAACTGCTCACCAGCGAACTGGTCACCAATGCCCTCGTCCACACCGACGACGACGCGGTCCTCACGGCCGTCGTGGAGCCGGGCGGACTGCGCGTGGAGGTACGGGACTTCGTGACCCGTAGACCCGAGCTGAGAGCGCCGGACACGGACGACGACACCCATGGACGGGGCCTGGTGCTGGTGCAGTCCCTCGCGGACGCCTGGGGCGTACGGCCGCACGGGGTGGGCAAGTCGGTGTGGTTCGAGCTGGGCGCCGAGGCGGCGTGAGGGCGAGTCGCCACGCAGTGGGCGGTATGCGGTTGACCGTATGCGGTTGACCTTATGCAGCGGGCCGCACACCGCAGATGGTTCGCAGACGCTACGCAACGGGCCGGGGACGTGACCCGTGCGGTCACGTCCCCGGCCCGTAGCGGACAGCGGATCCGGCATCAGCCGAACTGCTGCTCCAGGTCCTTCAGTTTGCGCTCCAGGGAGTCCAGGCGCGGCAGCGCCATGGTGTCGTCCTCCGCGGTGAGGTCGACGGTCACCGGCTCAGCGGACGGCTTGCGGACCGGCTGAAGGGAGGGACGGGCGCGGACGGGCAGCTGCTCCGCGGTCGATATGGCAGGCTCCGCGGTCACCTCGGCGGGGCCGCGCTCCACCGCCTGCACCTCGACCTGCCGGCCGCCCCGGCCCACGAAACCGCGGTGGCCCCGGCTGATGGCCTTCAACTGGGCGCGCTCGATGCGCTGCTGGTCGCGCCGGCGCTGGCGGGTCTCCTCCTTCTGCCGCTTGTCCTCGCGGACCTCCTCGACCGCCTCGTCCAGGCTGCGCACGCCCTCCAGGAGCATCAGCGACCAGGCCCGGTAGGTCTCGCGGGGAGCCCGCAGCCAGCGCACGATCCGGATCTGCGGCAGCGGACGCGGCACCAGGCCCTGCTCGCGCAGCGCGGCCCGGCGGGTCTGCTTCAGCGCCCGGTCGAACAGGACGGCCGCCGACAGCGACATGCCGGAGAAGAACTGCGGAGCACCCGCGTGCCCGGCACCCCGGGGCGCGTGCACCCAGTTGAACCAGGCCGCCGCCGCGGCGAACATCCACACGAGTATCCGGGAGCCGAGGGCCGCGTCACCGTGGCTGGCCTCACGCACGGCGAGCACGGAGCAGAACATCGCCGCGCCGTCCAGGCCGAACGGCACCAGGTACTGCCAGCCGTCGGTCAGCCCCAGGTTCTGTTCGCCGAAGCCGACGAGGCCGTGGAAGGACAGGGCGGCCGCGACGGCCGCACAGCAGAACAGGAGCACGTAGGAGGCCGTGCCGTAGATGGCCTCCTTGCGCCGCCGGCGCTCCTCGCTGCGCTCCCACGAGTCGTCCGCGCTCGCGTTCTCCCCGGAGGAGCGCTTGCCGCGCGCGAGCACCGCCACCGCCGCCAGCATGCCCAGGAGCAGTACGGCGCCCGGAAGCAGCCAGTTCAGCGATATGTCGGTCAGTCTCATCAGGGGTCCCTTGCATTGGGATAGGGCGTAACGCCCGCCATAGTGGCCCACTCCCGACGGCCCTCAGGGGGTTTCGGGGCAAGAGGCCGCCAAGAAAGTGCAAGGGGATGCCCAGGACGGCGTTCTGCTCGAACTGCCGCATGAGGGGCGGGAGTTGAGTTCGAATAAGACTACCCGTACGGGTGGTTCCTCGGAAAGTTCCTGCGGCACGTGAGGAAGTTGTGAATTCTCTGTCCGGGAGCCGGTCCGCGGCCGGGTGGTCCGCCGGTGATGATCTTAGTGGACGCGCGGTGAGACATGCGCCACGGGAGGGCGGGTGAATTTGCACCGCCGGGTTGTGCGCCTAAGGTGCTTGACGGACAAGTAACAACTCGTCGTTAATGACCCAAGTGCCGACAAGCCGCCAGGAGGATCCCGTGGACCCCGTGAAGCAGGTCACGCAGGGCTCCGCGCGGGTTCCCGCACAGACGCGCGCCGTCGCGGCCCCGGACGGCACGCGGGAGCGGGAGACCGCCCTGCCCGGTGCCCGGGGCGAGCACACGCACAGTGAGCGGCTGGTTCCGCAGCCGCGGGTGGCGGTGCAGCGCTCCTCGGTGCGCGGGCAGATCCTGGACGCGCTGCGGACGGCGCTGGTCACCGGCGAGCTGCGGCCGGGTGAGGTGTACTCGGCACCGGTGCTCGGCGACCGCTTCGGGGTCTCGGCGACGCCCGTGCGGGAGGCCATGCAGCAGCTCGCCCTGGAGGGCGCCGTCGAGGTCGTGCCCAACCGGGGCTTCAGGGTCGTCCAGCGGGGCGCGCGCGAGCTGGCCGAGCTGGCGGAGGTGCGCGCGCTCATCGAGGTGCCGGTGATGCTGCGGCTCGCCCGTACGGTGCCGGCCGAGCGGTGGGCCGAACTGCGTCCGCTGGCGGAGGAGACGGTACGGGCGGCGGCAGCCGGCTGTCCGGCGACGTACGCGGAGTCCGACCGGGCCTTCCACGGGGCGCTCCTCTCCCTGTCCGGCAACGAGCAGCTGGTCCGCACCGCGACCGACCTGCACCGCCGCTCCCAGTGGCCGCCGGTGCGCAGGGCGCGGGGGTACCTGGTCGCCGACGCGGCGGAGCACATGGCGCTGCTGGAGGCGTTGATCGCCGGGGACGTGGATGTGGTGCGGGGGCTGGTGGGGGAGCACTTCGCGGGCGCGAGCTGAATGGTTGCCGGTACCGAGGCCGGCCGGGGGTCGGGTCGCTTGCCGGCGCGTGCCGGGTGCCTCCCCCAAGCTCTTCGAGCAGGGGGTACCCCCAGCGCCCACCCTCCCCCAGTCTCGGCTTTGCTCGACCGGGGGTACCCCCATCGCCCCAGTGGCACGACTGCCCGCAGCTGCGAGCGCCCCGAACCGGCCCCTACGCCGTAGCCACCCCCGGAGCCGGTGGAGTCAGTTGCCTCGCCAGCCAGGTCGGGACACCCCCCAGCAGCCGGAACAGCCGCCGTGCCTCCTCCCGCAGCCGGGACGCCTCCGGCTCGGACTCCGTGTCGGCCAGGGAGGCCAGTGCCGGGGCCGTGCCGACCAGGTAGCCCAGCTCCTCCCTGATGCGCAGGGACTCGGCGAAACCGTGCCGCGCCTCCGCCAACTCGCCGTCGCGCAGGGCGAGTCCGGCGAGGTGGCGCCAGGTGAAGGACAGCAGCAGCGGGTCGGCGTGCGCGGTGGCGCCGGCGTGGGCCCGCCGGTAGGCCGCGCGGGCCGCCTGCGGGGAGCGGGTGAGGTTCTCCGCCAGCAGGCCCCGGCGGAAGTCAAGCAGGGCCCGGCCCGCCGAACCCGGAGGGATCAGCGCCGCCGCCCGGCCCAGTGCCGCCCGCGCCTCGTCCGCCCGGTCCCGCACCCCGTGCAGCGTCGCCGCGTAGGCGAGCTGCCCGCGTTCGCAGGCCGCGGCGCCCCGTTCCTCGTCGGTGTGCGCGACCGCCTCCGCCGTCCGCAGGGCGTCCTCCGCCTCCGCCCAGCCGCGCTCGGTGTACAGACACCGTTCGACCAGCAGCGCGACCCGCTGCAGGGCCGCCCCGGGGGTGTCCGGCGGCAGCAGGGCCGCCGCGTCCGCCCAGCAGGCCCGCGAGCGCAACCGCCACACCGCGGTCTGGAGCGGATCGTCACCGGCGGTCGTTCCGTTGCCAGACATGGCGGAGTGCGCCACGTTGCCCTCCCCGAGCACGCCATCGAGCTTTGAGTGGTGGCGGCATTCCAGCACCGATCGCCCGGCCGGGCCAAGGGGCTGGGTGAAACTTTTCACAAAGTAGTGGGGTGCGGGCGTGACCGGGTTCGGCCCCGCGCCCCCCGCTGACCTCAGCTCATGCGCAGGGCGAGGAAGAAGTCGAGCTTGTCCTCCAGGCGCGAGAGGTCCCGTCCCGTCAACTGCTCGATCCGGCCCACCCGGTAGCGCAGCGTGTTGACGTGCAGGTGGAGCCGGGTGGCGCAGCGGGTCCAGGAGCCGTCGCAGTCGAGGAACGCCTCCAGGGTGGGGATCAGCTCGGCGCGGTGGCGGCGGTCGTAGTCCGTCAGCGGGTCCAGCAGACGGGCCGTGAACGCGCGGCGGACGTCGTCCGGGACGAAGGGCAGCAGCAGGACGTGCGACGCCAGTTCCTGGTGGCCGGCCGCGCAGACTCGCCCTGGGCGGGCGGCTGCCACCCGGCGGGCGTGCCGGGCCTCCTCCAGCGCGCCGCGCAGCCCCTCCGCGGAGTGCACGGCCGCGCTGACACCCAGGGTGAGCCGGCCGTCGTCGTCCAGGCCCGCCGACAGCGGCTCGCGCACCGAGCGCAGCAGGGCGTCGGCCAGCAGTCCGGTCTCCGAGCCGTCGTGCTCGGAGGAGACGGCGGGCAGCGGGACCAGGGCGATCGCCTCGTCGCCGGTGTGCGCGACCGCGATCCGGTCCGAGGGTTCCGGGCCCGTCGCCAGCGGGTCGACCAGCACTTCCTCCAGCAGCGACTGGGCGACCGGCCCACCCTCGATCCCTTCGCCGTCCCACTCCACCCGGGCGACGACGACCTGCCAGTGCGGGGCCGCGCCGAGGCCGGGCAGCAGCACCGGGGCGGCCACGCGCAGCCGGGCCGCGATCTCGGCGGGCGCGGCGCCCGTCTGGACCAGCTCCAGCACCTCCTGGGCGAGCCGGCGCCGCACCGTGCGGGCCGCCTCCCGGCGGTCCCGCTCCACGGCGATCAGCTGGGTGACGCCCTGGAGCAGGTCCATGCGCTCCTCGGGCCAGTCGCCGGCGTCCGCCTCGACGGCCAGCAGCCAGTCCGACAGGACCGTCTCGCGTACGTCGCGGGCGGCCTGCGGGGAGCGGCCGGAGGAGCGGATCGGGAACAGCGAGTACGTCGTACCGGCCAACTGGACGCGGTAGGGGCCGCGCCGGCCGGTGCGGGTGGCGGCGAGGTGCTCGGCGGCCAGCTTCGCGCAGGTCTCCGCGGGCAGCTCGGGGCCCGCCTCCTTGGAGCCGGCGATCATCCGGCCGGTGGGGGAAAGCACCCAGGCGCGCAGGTCCAGGTCGGTGCCGAGCAGGTCCAGGACCACGTCCGGGCCGCCGCCCGCCGGGCCCGAGGTCATCATCCGCCGGTGCCGGTCCACCACGGCGGCCAGGTCCCCGGCGCGCTCGCCGGAGACCTGCCGGACGACGTATTCGGTGATCGTCGCGAAGGCCACCGACTCGTGCACCGCGAACAGCGGCAGCCGGTGCCGGGCACAGGCCAGCACCAGGTCGTCCGGCACATCGCCCAGCTCGGCCTCGCCGGCCGCGAGCCCGGCCACGCCGGCCTGCACCAGGATGCGGACGAAGGGCTCGGAGTCCGCGGCGTCCCGGCGCCAGGCCAGGCCCGTCAGCACCAGTTCGCCGCCCGAGAGGTAGCGGCTCGGGTCGCGCAGGTCGGTGGTCATGACACCGCGGACCTGGCGGTCCAGCTCGTCCTCGCCACCGAGCAGCCGCAGGCCCAGCGCATCGGTGTCCAGAAGTGCGCGCAGCCGCATCTCGTCGCCGCCGTTCTTTGTCTCGAAACCTACGATGGATCTTGGAGGGTGACGTGGGAAGGGCCCGGCACGGGGCCGCACAGGGCGCTCTCCAGGGTCTCGTCGCCGTTTCCTGCGTTTCTCCAGGAAATCGGTGAGGTAACCGATGGCCTCCGTTCATACGAATCTACAAGATGACCTCCGTGGCCAGCCAACTCCTTCATGGTTTCGGTGACTGACCCCGCCGGAGTACGGGGCGGTGTACTGAGTCCACTGCGCGTTAACAGGACATGAACGAGCCGGGCCCGCCGCACACGGATTGGCTCAATCTGAACGACCCACGAGACGAAGAAGAGAGCCGGTCATGGACTTCCTTCGCCCCGCCAGCTGGGAGGAGGCGCTCGCCGCGAAGGCCGAGCACCCCACCGCTGTGCCGATTGCGGGTGGCACCGATGTGATGGTCGAGATCAACTTCGACCACCGCCGGCCCGAGTACCTGCTCGACCTCAACCGCATCGGCGACCTCTACGAGTGGGAGGTCGGCGAGGAGAGCGTACGGCTGGGTGCCTCCGTCCCGTACACGAAGATCATGCAGAATCTCCGTGCCGAGCTGCCCGGCCTCGCGCTCGCCTCGCACACGGTCGCCTCCCCGCAGATCCGCAACCGCGGCGGCGTCGGCGGCAACCTCGGCACGGCCTCGCCCGCCGGTGACGCCCACCCCGCCCTCCTCGCGGCCGGCGCCGAGGTCGAGGTGGCCTCGGCGGCCCGCGGCACCCGGCTCATCCCGATCGACGCGTTCTACACGGGCGTCAAGCGCAACGCGCTCCAGCCCGACGAGCTGATCCGCGCCGTGCACGTGAAGAAGGCCGACGGCCCGCAGCAGTACTCCAAGGTCGGCACCCGCAACGCCATGGTCATCGCCGTGTGCGCCTTCGGTCTCGCGCTGCACCCCGAGACCCGCACCGTGCGCACCGGCATCGGCTCGGCCGCGCCCACGCCGGTGCGGGCCAAGGCCGCCGAGGAGTTCCTGAACGCGGCGCTCGACGAGGGCGGCTTCTGGGACAACGGAAAGATCATCACCCCGTCGGTCGCCAAGCAGTTCGCGGACCTGTGCTCCGCCGCCTGCAACCCGATCGACGACGTCCGGGGCACCGCGAGCTACCGCCGCCACGCGGTCGGCGTGATGGCTCGCCGGATGCTGACCTGGACCTGGGAGTCGTACCGCGGCGCCCGCCGCGCATCTGAGGGAGCTGCGTAATGCGCGTCAACTTCACCGTCAACGGACGTCCGCAGGAGGCCGACGACGTCTGGGAGGGCGAGTCCCTGCTGTACGTCCTGCGCGAGCGCCTCGGCCTGCCGGGCTCCAAGAACGCCTGTGAGCAGGGCGAGTGCGGCTCCTGCACCGTCCGCCTGGACGGCGTGCCGGTCTGTTCCTGCCTGGTCGCGGCCGGCCAGGTCGAGGGCCGCGACGTCGTGACCGTCGAGGGCCTCGCGGACTTCGCCCAGCAGCGCGCGTGCGGCGATTCCTGTGGCTCCAAGGGCACCTCGCTGGACGAGGCCAAGCAGTGGGCGGCCAAGGGCACCGACTCGCAGACCGGCGAGGGCACCGAACTGAGCCCCATCCAGCAGGCGTTCATCGACGCCGGTGCCGTCCAGTGCGGCTTCTGCACCCCGGGTCTGCTCGTCGCTTCCGACGAACTCCTGGAGCGCAACCCGAACCCGTCCGACGCGGACATCCGCGAGGCGCTGTCGGGCAACCTGTGCCGCTGCACGGGCTACGAGAAGATCATGGACGCGGTCCGCCTCGCGGCCGCCCGGCAGGGAGAGGCGGTCTGAGCGACATGCCCACCAACGGCGCTCCCACGAAGATCACCCAGGGTTCCCAGACCAAGGGCGGCATCGGCGAGTCCACGCTCCGCCCGGACGGCACCCTCAAGGTCACCGGCGAGTTCGCGTACTCGTCCGACATGTGGCACGAGGACATGCTCTGGGGCCAGATCCTGCGCTCCACCGTCGCCCACGCCGAGATCCTCTCGATCGACACCGGCGAGGCCCTGGCCACCCCCGGGGTCTACGCGGTCCTGACGTACGACGACCTGCCCACCGAGGTGAAGAACTACGGCCTGGAGATCCAGGACACCCCGGTCCTCGCGCACGGCAAGGTACGCCACCACGGCGAGCCGGTCGCGCTCGTCGCCGCCGACCACCCGGAGACGGCCCGCCGCGCCGCCGCCAAGATCAAGGTCGAGTACAAGGAGCTGCCCGTCATCACCGACGAGGCCTCCGCGACCGCGCCGGACGCGATCCTCGTCCACGAGAACCGCGACGACCACCACTCGGGCCATGTCCCGCACCCGAACATCGTGCACCGCCAGCCGATCGTCCGCGGCAACGTCGAGGAGGCGCGCGAGCGGGCCGACGTGATCGTCGAGGGCGAGTACACCTTCGGCATGCAGGACCAGGCCTTCCTCGGCCCCGAGTCCGGTCTCGCCGTGCCTGAGGAGGACGGCGGCGTCCACCTCTACATCGCCACCCAGTGGCTCCACTCCGACCTGCGCCAGATCGCGCCTGTCCTCGGCCTGCCCGAGGAGAAGGTGCGCATGACGCTGGCCGGCGTCGGCGGCGCGTTCGGCGGCCGCGAGGACCTGTCGATGCAGATCCACGCCTGCCTGCTGGCGCTGCGCACCGGCAAGCCGGTGAAGATCGTCTACAACCGGTTCGAGTCCTTCTTCGGGCACGTCCACCGGCACCCGGCGAAGCTCTACTACGAGCACGGCGCCACCAAGGACGGCAAGCTCACGCACATGAAGTGCAAGATCGTCCTGGACGGCGGCGCCTACGCCTCCGCCTCCCCGGCGGTCGTCGGCAACGCCTCGTCCCTCTCGGTCGGCCCGTACGTGATCGACGACGTCGACATCGAGGCCATCGCCCTCTACACCAACAACCCGCCCTGCGGCGCCATGCGCGGCTTCGGCGCGGTCCAGGCGTGCTTCGCCTACGAGGCGCAGATGGACAAGCTGGCGAAGAAGCTCGGCATGGACCCGGTGGAGTTCCGGCAGCTCAACGCCATGGAGCAGGGGACCATCATGCCGACCGGGCAGCCGGTCGACTCCCCGGCCCCGGTCGCCGAACTCCTGCGCCGCGTCAAGGCGATGCCCCTGCCGCCGGAGCGCCAGTGGGAGTCCAGCGAGGGCGCCGACGTACGGCAGCTGCCCGGCGGTCTGTCCAACACCACGCACGGCGAGGGCGTCGTACGCGGCATCGGCTACGCGGTCGGCATCAAGAACGTCGGCTTCTCCGAGGGCTTCGACGACTACTCCACCGCCAAGGTCCGCATGGAGGTCATCGGCGGCGAGCCGGTCGCGACCGTGCACACCGCGATGGCGGAGGTCGGCCAGGGCGGTGTCACCGTCCACGCGCAGATCGCCCGCACCGAGCTCGGCGTCACCCAGGTGACCATCCACCCGGCCGACACCCAGGTGGGCTCGGCGGGTTCGACCTCGGCCTCCCGGCAGACGTACGTCACCGGCGGCGCCGTGAAGAACGCCTGCGAGCTGGTCCGCGAGCGGGTGCTGGAGATCGGCCGGCGCAAGTTCGGCTCCTACCACCCCGCCTGGGCCACCGCCGAACTCCTGCTGGAGGGCGGCAAGGTCGTCACCGACGGCGGCGAGGTCCTCGGCGACCTGGCCGACGTCCTGGAGGACGAGAGCGTCGAGATCGAGGCGGAGTGGCGGCACCGGCCGACCGAGGCCTTCGACCTGCGCACCGGCCAGGGCAACGGCCACGTCCAGTACTCCTTCGCCGCCCACCGCGCGGTCGTCGAGGTCGACACCGAGCTCGGCCTGGTCAAGGTCATCGAACTGGCCTGCGCCCAGGACGTCGGCAAGGCGCTCAACCCGCTCTCCGTCGTCGGCCAGATCCAGGGCGGTACGACCCAGGGCCTGGGCGTGGCGGTGATGGAGGAGATCATCGTCGACCCGAAGACCGCCAAGGTCAGGAACCCCTCCTTCACGGACTACCTGATCCCCACGATCCTCGACACGCCGACCATCCCGGTCGACGTGCTCGAACTCGCCGACGAGCACGCCCCCTACGGGCTGCGCGGCATCGGCGAGGCCCCGACCCTG
This sequence comes from Streptomyces camelliae, assembly GCF_027625935.1. Classification (NCBI taxonomy): domain Bacteria; kingdom Bacillati; phylum Actinomycetota; class Actinomycetes; order Kitasatosporales; family Streptomycetaceae; genus Streptomyces; species Streptomyces camelliae. The sequence continues at coordinate 2,057,117 of NZ_CP115300.1, read as the reverse complement.
TCGTCCACCCCGGCCGTCCTCGCGGCGATCCGGAACGCGACCGGGCTGGAGCTCAACCGCACTCCGGTACGGCCCGAGCACCTCACGGGAACCGCGTAACACCGAAAGCTCTCCGGGCGGCGCAGGGAACGTCACACACTCCGCCGCGCCGCCCGGAGGAACCCCCTTTGAGTTCCGCTCCGCTCGCGGTCCTTGAAGTACCAGGAAATTCGTTCGTCTCGGGCCGTCCCCCGGGTCGTCCATTCCCAAATCCCGTACCTGTCAGGGCAGTTGTACGGGTGCCCCTGTGAACCTTGGGAGATGGCACCATGACCCAGCAGTCAGTGGAGCCCAGGACCGCAGCCGACGACGCGGGCGATGGCAGCCGCGTCCCGGCAGGGCGGTCCTGGCTCGACCGGTACTTCCACATATCCAGAAGAGGATCCTCGATCGCGCGTGAGGTGCGCGGCGGCATCACCACCTTCATGGCGATGGCGTACATCCTCCTGCTCAACCCGCTCATCCTGTCCGGCAAGGACGTCCACGGCGACACGCTCGGCCAGAAGGCGCTGATCACCGCGACCGCGCTCGCCGCCGCGTTCACCACGCTGCTGATGGGCTTCGTCGGCAAGGTGCCGCTCGCGCTCGCCGCCGGCCTGTCCGTCTCGGGCGTGCTGTCCTCGCAGGTCGCCCCCAACATGACCTGGCCGCAGGCCATGGGCATGTGCGTGATGTACGGCGTGGTCATCATGCTGCTGGTCGTCACCGGCCTGCGCGAGATGATCATGAACGCGATCCCGCTCGCGCTCAAGCACGGCATCACCATGGGCATCGGCCTGTTCATCGCGCTCATCGGTCTCTACAAGTCCGGCTTCGTGCACAAGGGCGAGGCCACCCCGCTCAGCCTCGGCCCGGCGGGCCAGCTCACAGGCTGGCCGGTGCTGCTCTTCGCCGGCACCCTGCTGCTGATCTTCATGCTCCAGGCCCGGAACATCCCCGGCGCCATCCTCATCGGCATCGTCTCCGGCACGATCGTCGCCGCGGTCCTCAACGGCCTCGGCGTCATCGACCCCAAGCAGTGGGCCAACGGCGCGCCCGAACTGCACGGCAGCGCCGTGTCGATGCCCGACTTCTCACTCCTCGGGCACGTCGAGTTCGGCGGCTGGGGCAAGGTCGGCGCGATGACGATCGCCATGATCGTCTTCACCCTCGTCCTCGCCGGTTTCTTCGACGCGATGGCCACCATCATCGGCGTCGGCACCGAGGCCGAGCTGGCCGACGACAAGGGCCGGATGCCCGGCCTGTCCAAGGCGCTGTTCATCGACGGCATGGGCGGTGCGATCGGCGGTGTGGCGGGCGGCTCCGGCCAGACCGTCTTCATCGAGTCGGCGACCGGCGTCGGTGAAGGCGCCCGCACCGGCCTCGCGTCCGTGGTGACGGGCCTGTTCTTCGCGGCCTGCCTGTTCTTCACCCCGGTCACCGCGATCGTCCCGCCGGAGGTCGCCTCCGCCGCCCTGGTCGTCATCGGCGCCATGATGCTGATGAACGCCCGGCACGTGGACTGGGCCGACCGCGCCACCGCGATCCCGGTCTTCCTGACCGTCGTCCTGATGCCGTTCACGTACACCATCACCACCGGTGTCGCGGCGGGCGTCATCTCCTACGTCGCCATCAAGACCGCCCAGGGCAAGGCCCGCGAGATCGGCGCCTTCATGTGGGGCCTGACGGTCGTCTTCCTGATCTACTTCGCCCTCCATCCCATCGAGGCCTGGCTCGGCGTCCACTAGCCGCCGAGGCCCCGTCATCCGCAACCCGTGAGGAGACCGACAGATGCTGGACATCGCCGAAGAGCTGAACCGGTGGGTCGAGCAGGGCCGTGACTTCGCCGTCGCCACCGTGGTGGCCGTCGGCGGCAGCGCGCCGCGCCAGCCCGGCGCCGCCCTCGCGGTGGACGCCGACGGCACGGCCATCGGGTCGGTCTCCGGCGGGTGCGTGGAGGGCGCCGTGTACGAGCTGTGCCAACAGGCGCTCGACGACGGGGAAACCGTCCTCGAACGCTTCGGCTACAGCGACGAGGATGCCTTCGCCGTCGGCCTGACCTGCGGCGGAATCATCGACATCCTCGTCACACCGGTCCGGGCGGACGGTCCCGCCCGGCCGGTGGTCGCCGCCGCGCTGGCCGCCGCCGCCCGTGGGGAGGCGGCGGCGGTCGCGCGGATCACGGACGGCCCGGCCGAGCTGCGGGGCCGGGCCCTCCTGGTCCGCCCCGACGGCTCCTACGACGGCGGTTTCGGCGCCCACCCCGAACTGGACCGCACCGTCGCCGCCGAGGCCGGCGCCTTCCTGGACGCGGGCCGCACCGGCACCCTGGAGATCGGTGAACAGGGCTCGCGCTGCGGCGCCCCGCTCACGGTCCTGGTGGAGTCCTCCGTCCCCGCCCCCCGCATGATCGTCTTCGGTGCGATCGACTTCGCCTCGGCGCTGGTCCGCGTCGGCAAGTTCCTCGGCTACCACGTCACCGTGTGCGACGCCCGCCCGGTGTTCGCTACCAGGACCCGCTTCCCGGACGCCGACGAGATCGTCGTCGAGTGGCCGCACACGTACCTGGAGCGCACGGAGACCGACGGCCGCACGGTCCTCTGCGTCCTCACCCACGACGCCAAGTTCGACGTACCGCTGCTTCAGCTGGCCCTGCGGCTGCCCGTCGCCTACGTCGGCGCCATGGGCTCGCGCCGCACCCACCTCGACCGCAACCGGCGCCTGCGCGACATCGGCGTCACCGAGCTGGAACTGGCCCGCCTGCGCTCGCCCATCGGCCTCGATCTCGGCGCCCGTACGCCGGAGGAGACGGCCCTGTCGATCGGCGCGGAGATCGTCGCGAACCGGCGCGGCGGCAGCGGGGCCTCGCTGACCGGCGCGCACACCCCGATCCACCACGACACGGCGTCCCGGCCGGACGGGCTGATCGGATCGGTGGCCTGAGAGAGCGCAGGAAAACGGTTTGCGGGGCGATGCCGGGCCCGGTTTGCATGAAGGCATGGTGTCCTCCGACCGGCTGACGGCCTTCGCGCTGCTGTCCCTCCTCCTCATCGTGGTGCCCGGCCCCAGCGTGCTGTTCGTGGTGGGCCGCGCCCTGGCCCACGGCCGCCGGGCCGCGCTGATCACCGTCGCCGGAAACACGCTCGGCGCGTACGTGCTCGTCGCGGTCGTCGCGCTCGGCATCGGCTCGATCGTGGAGCGCTCGCTGCTCGTCTTCACCGCGCTGAAGCTCGCGGGCGCCGCCTACCTCGTGTATCTCGGCGTGCGCGCCTGGCGGCAACGCGGCTCATTGCGGGCCGCGTTCGCGGAGACGAGCGGTCCCGGGCACGGTGCTGTGCGCACCTTCCGGGAAGGTTTCACGGTCGGTGTGGCCAACCCCAAGACGACGGTCTTCTTCGGCGCGGCGCTGCCGCAGTTCGTGGACCGCGGGCAGGGGCACGTCCCCGCGCAGATGCTGCTGCTCGGGCTCGTCTTCAACGCCATCGCGCTGGCCTCCGACAGCGTCTGGGGGCTGGCCGCCTCCGCCGCGCGCGACTGGTTCGCCCGCTCACCGCGCAGGCTGTCCGCCGTGGGCGGGGCCGGCGGGCTGACCATGATCGGGCTGGGGGTGACGGTGGCGGTGACGGGGCGCAAGGACTAGCGATGCGTGTCCCCGCGTAGCGCTGCATGTCCCCGCGCCCCTCCGGGGTGCTCACGCCCGCCGAAGCAGATGGTTCACCGCGCGCCCGAACATCACCCGCGCCGTTCGCTCCAGCACGCCGTCGAAGCCACGCGGCAGCCACCGCACCCGCAACTCCTCCCGCCACACCACCCGGGTACGGCCCCCGGGCCCCGGCCGGACCTCGATCTCGGCCCAGCCCAGGACCGTACGGCCCCGCTTCTCCAGGCGGCACAGGCCTGCCTCCCCGTCGGCGGGCGGGCACCAGAGCGTGACCTCCATGACGTCGTCGAAGGCCAGCGGGCCGATGCCGGAGCGGGCCACGAAGCGTGTGCCCACCTGGGTCGGCGGGGGCGTGAGCACCCTGATCCGGGTCAGCGGGACCGCGTCGGCGTGGCGGGGCCACTCGGTGAGCCGGCGCCACGCCTCGTCGAGCGGGAGCGGGGCCGTGCGGGTGAAGGAGAAGGTCGGCACGGCATGATCGTAGGGGCCCGTGGCGGGCGTCAGGGACGGTACACCTTGCCCGGTTCCGCCTTGCCGGGCGCCAGCAGCTGAGGCACCGTCACGAAGACGTAGCCGCGCTCCTTCAGCGCGTCGATGATGCCGGGCACGGCGGGCACGGTGCCGGGGTAGATGTCGTGCAGCAGGATGATCCCGTCCCGGGACGACTGCTCCAGGACCCGCTTCTTGATGAGCGCCGAGTCGTTGGTCGTGTAGTCCTTGGCCGTCACGCTCCACAGCACCTCCGCCAGGCCCTCCTCCTTGGCGATCCTGTGCACGTCGGAGTCCGTACGGCCCTGCGGCGGGCGCATCAGCGTGGGCCGGTGCCCGGTGAGCCGCTCGATCGCGTCGTCGGGTCGCTTGAGCTCGTCGCGTATCTGCGCGTCCGAGATCTTCGTCAGGATCTTGTGGTCCCAGGTGTGGCTCGCCACCTCGTGGCCCTCGGCCGCCATCCGCTTGACCAGCTCGGGGTACTTCTCGATGTGGTTCTTGCCGAGCAGGAAGAAGGTGGCCGGGACCTTCTTCTCCTTGAGGATGTCGAGCAGTCGCGCCGAGTTCTCGCTGGGCCCCGCGTCGAAGGTGAGCGCGATGCACGTGGCCTTGCGGCAGTCGACGGTCCCGAATGTCGCCGGTGTCCCCTTCGCCGCCGCGGCCCGTGCGGTGCTCGGTGCGGTCGTGTCGACCTGGGCGCAGCCGGAGAGCGTGAGCGCGAGGCATACGGCGGCGGAGGCGAGCGCGGCCGGACGCAACCTTCGGGTGGTCTCGCGCATCTTCCTCGGCGCACGCTTCGGGTTCGGGATCTTGCCGGTCCACAGAGACATGCCTGGACTATACACGCAGTGTATAGATCTGGTGTGTGCATGCCTCCGGTGGTGTCGGCCGGAGGAGCACCATGGAAGGAGGGGCTCCGTGGAGGAGGACCAGCCATGCGTTACCGGGACCGTGCCGAGGCCGGGCGGGCACTGGCCGGACTGCTGGTCGACCTGTGCGAACGGGAGGGGCTCGCCGATCCGCTCGTGCTCGCGCTGCCGCGGGGCGGCATCGCCGTCGCCGAACCGGTGGCCCGGGCCCTCGACGCCCCGCTCGACGTGCTGGTCGTCCGCAAGATCGGCGCCCCGCACCATCAGGAGTTCGCCGTCGGCGCGCTCGCCGCGGACGACCCGCCCCTCTTCGACGCCGGCACCCTCGACATGCTCGGCCTGACCGAGGAGTCGATGGCGCCGGCGGTCGAGCGTGAGCGGCAGGAGCTGCGCCGCCGCGAGGAGCGCTACCGCGGCGACCGTCCGCCCCCGGACCCGGCCGGGCGTACGGTGATCGTGGTCGACGACGGGCTGGCCACCGGGGCCACCGCCCGCGCGGCCCTGCGCCACGTCCGGCGCCGCCGGCCCGCACACCTCGTGCTCGCCGTACCCGTCGGCGCCCCCGACTCACTGGACCGGCTCGCGGCCGAGGCCGACACGGTCGTGTGCCCGTACCGGCCGGCCGGCTTCGCCGCCGTGGGCCAGTGGTACGAGGACTTCGAGCAACTCACCGACGCCCAGGTACTCGAAGCACTCCACGCCCAGCACTGAGGCGCACCCGCCGGCCGGCTGTGCGGGGCACCGGCACGGAGCCGGCTCCCGTCGTGACCGGCACCGGCAGGACGTTCGGTGCCGCCGTTTCGCGGGTGGGGTCACCGGTTCGCGGTGCGGGCTGGGGGCGCCCGTGCCGAGCCCGCCCTCGCGGCTCGTGGGTGGCGCTCGCGCCGAGTCGGCTCCTGCCATGGGCAGCACCGTTACGGAGCCCGCTGCCGTTCGGTTCGCGGGCGGCACCGGTGTCGAGGCCGCTCCCGGCGGTGTGCGGGTACAGCAGTCGTCCCTTGTACGTCCCGGTTCCCGCGTCTCGGCAACGCCCCCGTGCACACCAGTAGTACCGGGCCGGTACGCGGAGTAACTTGGTGGCCATGACGCGCACGGGGGAGCGAGCCGTCACAACGCGGTTACGGATGCCGTCCTGGATCGCCCGCATCGAGGCGCCGGACGGGCGGGTGCTCGGTGCGGGGGTGCTGCTCGCCCGCGACCGGGTGCTCACCGCCGCCCATGTCGTGGCTCCCGGCCGCCGTTACACCGTCCGCCTGGTCGCAGTGCGCGGCCTGGACCCCGTACCCGCCACCGTCCACGCGGACGAGCATGTGCCGCAGCGCGAGGACAGCCTCGGCAGCAGCAGCGGCGACCTGGCCCTGCTGCGCCTGGACCGGCCCCTGCCCGACGGCCATGCCACCCGGCTCCACCGACTCGCCGTGCCGTACGGCGAGGTGAGCATGTACGGCTTCCCGGACGGCGACGACGGCGGCCGCTGGCACGGTGCCACGCTGGAAGCCGCCCGTGGCCGGGACAGCCAGGTGCAGTTGCGCCCGCTGAGCCCCGGCGAACTGGCCGCTCCCGGCTTCAGCGGCGGCCCCGTGGTCGACCACGCGACCGGCCGGGTCATCGGCATCGTGCTCAGCGTGGACGAGGGAACCCCCTCCGCCTTCAGCTACATGAGCCCCACCGAGACCATCCTCAGCCATCTGCCGCAGGTCGCCGCCTGGACCGACGGCGCCGAGGCCGTCGACCCCCGGCTGCGCACCGGTGCCCGGGCCGCGTCCGGCGCGCTCGACGTGCGGTTCGCCACCGAACTCGCCTCCTGGTTCCGGGGCGAGGGCTGGCCGGTCCTCGTCACCGTCGTCCCCGACCGCAGCGACCGCGCCTGGACCCTGAACCGGGCCGTCACACTCGCCGACCGGGAGCTGCGCACCGACCGCAACGCCAGTGTCTTCAGCCACGACCCGCCCGAGACCGTGCCCCCGGCCGGCGCGCACGATCTCGCGCTGGACGTCAAGGAGCTCACCGCGGCCGACGTCATGGACCGCGTCGCCGCCCGCCTGGGCATCGGCGACGACCCCCGGCCCGAACGGCTCGGCGCGCTGCGCGTCCCGCTCGCCGCCGTGCTGGTCGGCGTCGACGAGGCCGCCGAACCCGGTGCGCTGCTCGGCCTGCTGGACCGGCTCGCCCGCCAGGGCGCCCGGCTGCTGCTGGTCTTCCGCCGCCAGGGGGAACGCGCCGACCAGGCGGCCGAGCTGCTCGTGGGCCGGCCGCTGTACGACCGCTGGGTCCGGCTGCACGCCGAACTGGACCGGATCGTCGAGGAGTTGGGCCCGGCCCTGGATCGGCTGCGGGACCGGGTGCTGCCCGGCCCCGGCTCCCGGCAGCTGGTCGAACAGGCCGAGGGCGGGGTACGGCGCACCCGGATGCTGCGCGCCTGGGTCGCCCACACCCCGGAACGCGAACGCGAACCCGCCCGCGCCGGCCTGCTGTTCACCTTCGAACAGGCCGCCGACCGCCGCCGGCAGCGTCTGGAGCAGGCGATCGGCCTGCTCGACACCCGCCTGCACCGCCGCGAGGAACTCCTCGGCCGGGTCAGCGCGGAGTGGCCCCTGTGCCGACAGCGGGCGGCGGAGGCGCCGGGCCGGCCGGGGGAGCCGATGCCGTACGGCTCGTCGGAGGCGCCGGGCCGGGAAGCGCCTGGAGACCCGGGCCGTACCGGCCCGCCCTCGCCCGGCGACCGGATCATGGAGGCGTACCAGCTCTACGAACACGCGCTGGCCCTCCTCCGGCACACCCCCTGCGACCTCGAACGAGCCGAGGCGGCCGTCAACCGCTTCATCACCTTCTGCTCGGGCACGGCACCGACATCCGGGAACCCGGCCGGGACAGCGGAGGACAGGGGTACGACGCCGGCCGCCTCGCCCCCCGAAAACCGGGGCAGGGAAGCCGGCCACCAGGCCCCCGGACGCCCGGCACCCCCGGATCACCCGGCACCCCCGGATCACCCGGCACCCCCGGATCACCCGCCCCGGGCCCTGGATCACCCGACTCCGCCCCCAGACCCCCCAAGCACCACTCCACCCCCACCCCACCGAACACCGGCCCGCGGTCACCCCGCCCCCGGACACCCGGCGCCATCACCCCGTAGCCCCCGCCCAGGAGAGGAGAGCCCGTCGTGACCTCATGCATCCGGCCCGGGTGTGCGGGCCACATCATGGCGACCGGTTACTGCGACACCTGTGGGCACCGGCACATCGAGCCGCGTGCCGTGCCGGCCGTGCGGGCGCCGCGGGCCGACCCGTCGGTCCCCGCCGGCGGGACCGGGGGTGAGGAGAGCCCCGGGCCGCCGGCCGTGCACGCCGTCGCCGGGGTCGGGGAACTCGATCAGCACGGGCTCGTCGTACTCCCCGAGGTACCCGTTCCCGATCACGTGCTGGTGGCCGATCCGCGCCCGCCGACGGGCGGCCGCCGCTGCGGGGCGAACGGCTGCACCATGACCGTCGGGATCGGTTACGGAGGGCAGCCCACCCGCGCCACCGGCCGGTGCCCGCGCTGCGGTACGGAGTACTCGTTCCTGCCGCAGCTGGACAAGGGCGACGTGGTCGCGGATCACTACCGCGTCCTCGGCTGCCTCGCCCGCGGCGGCCTCGGCTGGATCCATCTCGCCGAGGACACCCGCGCCGACGGCCACCGGGTCGTCCTCAAGGGCCAGATCAACGTCCACGACGCCCTCGCCCGCCTGGGCGCCGTCGAGGAGCGCCGCTCCCTGACCGATCTGCACCACCCGGACATCGTCCGCATCATCACCTACGCCGACCACCGCGCCCCCGGGCGCACCCCCACCGGCTACCTCGTCATGGACTACATCGGCGGCCGCTCCCTGCAGCAGCTCTTCGACGCCGACGACGCCGAGCGGATCTTCCACGGCCGCCCCCGCCTCGACCACGTCCTCACCTACGGCTGCAAGATCCTCGGCGCCCTTCAGTACATGCACGAACGCGGGCTGCTGTACTGCGACATGAAGCCCGCCAACGTCATCCACTTCGGCCGGGCGGTGAAGGTCATCGACCTCGGCGCGGTCCGCGCGATCGGCGACCGCACCTCCGCCTACGTCTACACGGCCACGTTCGCCCCGCCGAAGCAGGAGATCGACCGGCGCGGCTGGCACGTCGACAGCGACCTCTACACGGTCGGCATGACCCTCCAGGCCCTGGCCCGCGGCACCGAACCGGCCCGCGGGCTCGCCCCCGACTCCTTCCGCCGGATCGTCGACCGCGCCACCCACGCCGAGCCCGCCGCCCGGTTCCGTACGGCGGCCGAGATGTCCCGCCAACTGTGGGAAGTGCTGCGGGAGTTCCGCTCGCTGCAGTTCGGCGAGCAGCTGCCGGAGAGCTCCACCCGGTTCCGTGCCACCGGCGCCAGCCTCGATGCCGGCCTCGGCGCGATCCCGGGCCTGGACCACTGGACCCGCCGGCCCGGCGAGCGGCCGCTCGGCCTCGACGTCTCCCCGCCGTCCGCCGCCGAGGTCGCCGGCGCCCTGCCGGAACCGGTCCCCGACCCCGCCGACGGCGCCGCCCTGCTGCTGGACACCTTCCCGCCCGACGCCCCCGACCGGGTCGCCCGGCAGTGGCCCCGCGAGTCCCGCCTCGGCACCCCCGAGACCGCGCTGTGGCTGTGCCGCGCCTACCTCCGACGCGGCGAACAGCAGCAGGCCGTCGGCTGGCTCGCCGAGGCCGAGACCCAGCTCGGCGAACGGGCCGCCGCCCACGACTGGCGGATCGCCTGGCACCGCGGCGTCCTCCACCTCAGCAAGGGCGAAGTCCCCCAGGCCGGCGCCCACTTCGACACCGTCCACCGGGCCCTGCCCGGCGAGTACGTCCCCAAGCTGGCCCTCGGCTACTGCGCCGAGCAGGCGGCCGGCAGCGGGGGAGACCCCGACGCCGCGTACGCCCGCGCCATGCGGTTCTACGAGGCCGTGTGGAAGCGGGACTTCGCGCACACCGCCGCCGCGTTCGGGCTGGCCCGGGGCCATCTGGCCGGCGGCGACCGGGACGCGGCCGTACGCGTCCTGGACGACGTCCCCGCCACCTCCCGCCATCACGACGCCGCCCGGATCGCCGCCGTACGCGTCCGCGCCGGCCTGCTGCACGGGCGCCCGCCCGCACCGGCCGACCTGCGCGACGCGGCCCGGCGGCTGCCCGAGCTGCGCCTGGACGGCGGCGCCGCCGACGGCGAGTCCCGGGCCCGGCTGGCCGCCGAGGTCCGCGAGAACGCCCTGCACGGCCGGCCAGGTCCGGGCTGGGGACCGGAGTTCCCGGCCGGGGACCTGCTCGGGCCCGGAGACGAGGACAGCCTGCGGGGTCTGCTGGAGCACTCCTTCCGGCAACTGGCCGCACAGGCCCGCACCGCCGCCGAACACGGCCGGCTGCTCGACCTGGCCCACGCGGTCCGGCCGATGACCACCTTCTGACGACCGACTGTCCGTGCAACGCCCGTGACGACCTGGGGGACGACGATGACCGGGGCCCGGCAGATCGAGGTGACCCTCGCGGTCGGCCAGCAGAAGGAACTGCCCGTCGCGCCGCCCCCGGCGGGAGGGGCCGGCCGGGAGATGCACGCCATCCTGGAGATCGGCGTCCGCAGCCACGGCGGCCCGGGACTCGCCGCCACCGCCCCCGGCGGGGCCGCGGGGCCCGCGCTCGCCGAGGTGCTGATCGTCGACACCTCCCGCTCCATGCTCCATCCCGCCGCCAAGCTGCACGCCGCGAAGGACGCCACCGTCGCCGCGGTCCGGCTGCTGCCCGAGGGCACCGCCTTCGCCGTGCTCTCCGGGCGGTTCGACGCCACCGTGGTCCACCCCGGCCCCGGCGGCGCGCCGATGGCCGTCGCCGGGCCCGCCGAACGGGACGCCGCCGAGCGGGCCGTACGGATCCTGGACGCGGACGGCGGCACCGCCATCGGCATGTGGCTCGACCTGGCCCGGAGGCTGCTGAAGCAGCAGTCCGCCCCCGTCAAGCACGTCCTGCTGCTCACCGACGGACGCAACGAGCACGACCACCGGGCCGACATGACCCTCCAGACCGCCCTGGACGCCTGCGAGGGCCGGTTCGTCTGCGATGCCTGGGGCATCGGCGACGACTGGGACGCCGAACTGCTGCTGCGTATCACCCGGCGGCTGCACGGCCGCGCCGGAGCGGTCCGCGACGAGTCCGAACTGACCGCCGCCTACGAGGAGTTGATGCAGGGTCTGTTCGGTACCGCGGTGCCCGAGCTGCGCATCAGACTCACCCCCACCCCCGGCACGGTGATCCGCCGTGTCACCCAGGTGGTGCCCGGCGAGCAGGAACTGACCGCCGTCCGGGCCGGTTCCGCCGGGCGCGGCATCGAGTACGTCACCCGGGCCTGGGGCGACGAGGTACGGCACTTCCAGGTCGTGCTGAGCGCCGACCCGACCGGCCGGGAGACCGGCGAGGACCTGCAGCTGGCCGCCGTCGAGGTCGTCGTACCCGACTTCGGCCGCCCGGTACGGCTGCCCCCGCCGCGGCCGATCCTGGTGCGCTGGACCGACAACCCGCTCGACGCCTCCCGGCGGCATCCCGGGGTGCGCCGGCACGAGCTGTACCAGCAGGCGAGCGCCGCCGTCGCCGAGGCCTACCGGGCCTGGCTGCGCGGCGCCGACGGCCGGGCGGCGGCGGACCGCGCGCTGACCCGGGCGCTGGCCCTGGCCGGCGAGCTGGACGACGCCCAACTCCTCGGCGCGCTGCGGCGCATCGAGGACAAGGGGGAGAGCGGGGGCGGCGCCGGGAAGGGCGGGAGCGACGGACGCGGCACGGGACGGGTGCGTGCCGGTCTGAAGGACGTCGACTGGCAGCACCTGATCCTCTCCAGCGCCATGACCACCCCGCCCCAGCCGCCCGCCTCCGGCCCGCCACCCGCGACCCCGCCCGGCGCCGATCCGGCGCAGGAGGGCGGCCCCGACCCCGGCGGCCTGGTCGAGTGCCCCGAGTGCGGCTGGCTCGGCCCGGCCGACTCGCTCTACTGCGGAGGCGACTGCGGCCGCCCCCTGAGGGGATCACCCACATGACCCCCGACCCCACCGCCCCACGCCCCGGCGGACCCTACGGCACTCCGGCCTCCGGTCCGCCGCCCACCACGCGCGCGACGGACCCGCACGGCACACCGGCCCCCGACACCCCTGCCCCCGGCACCCCGGCCGCCGACCCGCGGACCGGTCCGCACCGCGCCGGCCACCTCCGCGCGTCCGCCCCCGCCCGCCCGCTCCGCCCCCAGGGACCCCTGGACCGTAGCGCCCGCCCGCTCCACCCCCTCCGCCCCGGCCGGCGTCCGCCCGCCGGGGCCGGTCCCGGCGCCAGTACCACCGCCCACGACCTCTCCGTACGCCACCGTCTGCTGCTGGTCCTGTCGGCACTGCTGACGCTGTCCCTGTTCCTGTCGTACGAAGGGGTGCACGGCGACGCCGACCCGCTGCGTACCTCCAGCGCGCCGGCCGTGCTGTCCATCGACACCGCGCTGTACGCACTGGACCAGGCGCAGCGGGACGCCGGGGCGGCGGCGCCGACCAGTGACTTCCAGAAGCAGATCTCGGTGGCCGCGCAGAGTCTCGCGGCCGCCGCCGGGGACGGTGTCGGCGGGCCGGCGGGCCGGCAGGCGCTGCAGACCGTCGCCGGGCTGATCACGGTGTACGCCGTCAAGGTCCAGCAGGCCCAACTGCAGCCCGCGGACAGCGTGTTGCGTGAGGCCTACCTCAGCTACGCCACCAGCGTGCTGACCGACCAGGGCTCCGGGATCCAGGCCCGGCTGACCGGCCTGCGGGCTGAAGCGCGGGCCGCGGTGCACGGTCAGAGCTCGTTCGGGGCGTGGCTGTGGTGCGGCTGGACCGTGACGCTGCTGCTCGCCGTCGCCCTCGCCGCGGCCCTGCTGGAGACCCAGCTCTTCCTGCGCCGCCGCTTCCGCCGCCGGTACAACCGCGCCCTGCTCGCGGCGGGCACCCTCCTCACGGCCTGGGTGGTCACCGCGCTGCTGTTCACGGTGTGGACGCACCGGGGCATGGCGCGCACCCGCACGCTGCTCGACCGCCCGCTGACCGGGCCGCTCATCACCGACGCGGGGCGGAACACCGCCTCGTACCTCGCCCACACCGGCTTCCGCGCGTCGGCCGCGGTGTGGATCCTGATCGGAGGCATCCTGCTCATGGCCCTCGCCGAGACCGGACTGCGGCGGCACATCGACGACTACCGGTTCAGGCCCCGGTGAGCGCCCCGACCGGCGGCCCCGCGCAGGCCGCGCCCGCCCCGCGCCGCAGTCGGCCCCGCATCCGCGTCCGCACCCGTACCGTCACCGTGCTGGCCGGCTGCCTGATCCTGCTGGCCGCCGCCCTCGTCGCCGGGGTGCGCACCCTCCGGCAGGAGCCGACCGTCACCCTGCTGGCCAACTGGACCGGCACCGACGAGCAGGACTTCCGGGACGCGGTGCTGAAGCCGTTCGAGCGCAGGCACCACATCCACGTCGACTACCAGGGCAGCTCCGCCGAGAGCGAGGTGCTCGGCGCCGATGTCGAGGCCGGGACCCCGCCCGACGTGGTGGTGCTGACCGGGCCCGGCGAACTCGCGGCCTACGCCCGGCAGGGGCAGCTGAAACAGGTCGACGATCTGCTGCCCCGCTCCGGGTTCGGCGCGTCCTGGACCACACCGCTGGACGGGCACGTGTACTGGTTCCCGTTCAAGGCCGACCTGAAGAGCCTCGTCTGGTACCCGGCCGGCACCAGCGCACAGCAACTGGCCGCGGCCGCGACTCGACCCGGGCAGTGGTGCCTCGGCATGGGCTCCGGGGCGACCAGCGGCTGGCCCGGCACCGACTGGATCGAGGACATCCTGCTCCAGCGGTCCGGCCCGGACGTCTACCAGCGTTGGGCGCGCGGTGAACTGCCCTGGCAGTCCAGGGAGGTGAAGGAGGCCTGGACGACCTGGGGCCGCATGGTGGGCGCGGGAGGCGACCCGGCCCTGGTGCGCCGGGCGCTGAAGACGCCGTACCAGGACGCGTCCGAGCCGGTCACCCGGACCCCGCGCGGCTGCACACTGGAGCACCAGGCGTCGTTCATCCGCAACCAGGACGCCTGGAAGCGGGTGGACGGCCGGTACGTGCCCTCCGCCCGGCTGATCCCGGGGGCGAGGGCCGACGACGCCTGGCTGGTCTCCGGCGACCTGGTCGCCCTGCTGCACGACACCTCACCGGCCCGGACCCTGATCCGCTACCTCGCCTCGGCCGACGCCCAACGGGCCTGGAGCACCCGGGAGTTCAGCTTCTCGGTCAGCCCCGAGGCGCAGCCGGCCCCCGGCGCCGGCGGCACCGCCTGGCATCACGCCCTCGCCACGACCCTCCTCGACGACCGCGCGGTGCACTGCTTCGACGGCTCCGACGCGATGCCGCCCTCGGTGCGCGACGCCTTCGCCGAGGCGACGATCGAGTACCTCGCCCACCCCGACCACCTCGACGCCCTGCTGAAGAACCTCGACTCCCTGCGCCAGACCCACGGCCTGACCTGGCTCCAGTCGGTGTGCGACCGCACGTCGTGACCCGCGCCGCACCCGGCCGAAGTAGGACACAATCTGTCCTCATGCCGGGCTAGCGTGCGGGCATGACGAAGAGCGGCGCCCCTGTCCTCAGCATCCGCGCGCTGAACCGCGCGACCCTGGCCCGGCAGCTTCTGCTGCGCCGCTCGGCGCTGTCCGCCCGGGACGCGGTGCGTCATCTGGTCGGACTCCAGGCGCAGAACACCGAGCCCCCGTACTACGCGCTCGCCGCCCGCCTCGACGGATGCGCGCCCGAGGAGCTGTCCGGGCTCATGGCCCGGCGCGCGGTCGCCCGCATCGTCACGCTGCGCTCCACGCTGCACACCCACACCGCCGAGGACTGCCTCGCCCTCGGGCCGTTCGTCCAGCCCGCCCGGGACCGGGAACTGGGCGTCTTCCGCGCGGGGCTCGCCGGAGTCGACCTCGGCCGGCTGGCCGCGCTCGCCCGCGAACTGGTCGAGGCCGAACCACGGACCATGGCCCAGCTGCGCGCGGCCCTCGGCGCCGAGTGGCCCGGCGCCGAGCCGCGCGCCCTCGCGATCGCCGCCCGCTGCACGCTGCCCCTGGTCCAGGTCACCCCGCGCGGGCTGTGGGGCCGCGGCGGGCAGGTGGCCCTCACCACCGCCGAGCACTGGCTGGGCCGCCCCGCCGGGCCCGCCGCCGACCCGGACACGGTCGTGCGGCGCTATCTGGCCGCCTTCGGCCCGGCCTCGGTGAAGGACATGCAGACCTGGGCCGGACTCACCCGGCTGCGCCCCGCCTTCGAGCGGCTGCGCCCGGACCTGCTCACCTTCCGGGACCCGAACGGGGTCGAGCTGTTCGACCTGCCCGAGGCACCGCGCCCCGATGCGGACACCCCGGCCCCGCCCCGTTTCCTGCCCGAGTACGACAACCTGCTGCTCTCCCACGCCGACCGCACCCGCGTCGTACCGCCGGAGCACCGGGGCCGCACCGCGCGGGGCAACCAGGCCTTCCGCACCCTCCTGGTGGACGGATTCCTGGCCGGGCTGTGGAAGCTTCGAGGCGACACCCTCGTCGTCGAGCCCTTCGGGGACCTGACGAAGGCCCAGCGGGAGGACATAAGCGCCGAGGGCGCCCGGATGGCGGCGGTGCTGCGCCCGGGGACGCCGTACGACGTCCGGTTCGGCTCCGTCGTACGGCGCTGAGCGGCCCCCCGGCGGCTCAGCCACCGTACGACGTGGAGAGGGGGGCGTTGCGGGCCGCTCGTGGTGGCCCGCAACGCCCCCCTGGCATCTACCTGAGGGATGCTCAGGTGTTCTCTTTCCCGGTCACGAGGTGACCTGCGTGGTCACCAGGTCCGAGAAGGTGGTCAGCCGGGTGTAGACACCCGGGTAACCGGCCTCCGCGCACCCCTCGCCCCAGGAAGTGATCCCTGCCAGGACGCCCCCGATGAGCAGGGGACCGCCGCTGTCGCCCTGGCAGGTGTCAACGCCACCGGACGTGTATCCGGCGCAGACCATGTCGGACTGGACGAAGTCCGAACCGTAGGAGCTCTTGCAGCCGGCGTCGGCCACGACCGGGACGGTCGCGGTCCGCAGCTGGTTGGAGGAGCCGCCGTTCTCCGAGGTGGTGCCCCAGCCCAGGATGCGGGCCGTGGCGCCGGCCGCGTACACCCCGGTGTCCGAGGCGGAGACGTACTTCGCCGGCGTGTACGGCATCGCCGTCGACAGGGTCAGCACCGCCACGTCGTTGCCGCTGGTGGCGTCCGTGTACTTCGGGTTCACCCAGATCTTGCTGACCTTGCCCACCGTGCCGTCGGTGCCGTTCAGATAGGTCCGGCCGCCGACCACCCGGACGCTGCCGGCCGACTCGCCGACCATGCAGTGCGCGGCCGTCACGACCTTCGTGGCGGCCACCAGGGTGCCGCCGCAGAACTGGCTGCCGGAGGCATCCGTGATCTGCATGACGAACGGGTACGCCGTCGTCGTGGTGGTCGTACCGCCGACGATGGGCTGCGGGGCCGCGCTCGCCGTGGGGGAGGCGATGACCGCGGTCGCCGCGGCGGCGGCACAGGCCACCAGCGTCGCGGCGGTCCGTCTGGCACGTGTGAGGCCGAACATGTGGCTCCTCAGGGGGTTGCACCGGTGGGGGGTTCGCACGGGCGTGGGGGGTGTGCACGAGGGTGGGGGTCCCCCCTGGTCGAGCGAAGTCGAGAGCTCGGGGGAGGGACCGACCCCCGTGTGCCCGGGCGAGCGGCACGCCCCTTACGCTAGGACCCGGAACCCTCGGCTCCCAATGAGGGAACCCCCTAGGGGGGCGGGTGAGGGAAAACCCTCGGTCCGGTTCAGTTAACCGGCCGCGCTGTCACTTCGCGCGGCGAGCCGCCGCCAATCGGACGATGTCCACCCGCGATCGGATCCCCAGTTTGCGGTAGACCCGGGTCAGGGTCGCCTCCACCGTCTTGACGCTGATGAACAGCCGGGCGGCGATCTCCCGGTTGGTGGCGCCCTCCATGACCAGCGCCGCGACCTGACGCTCCATCGCGGCCAGCACAGCGAGCGCGTCCAGGGCGTCCGCCGCGGCCGGCACCGGCTCCCGCTCGGGGGCGGTGAGGGCCTCGTCCACCTGGCGCAGCCAGGGCAGTGCCCGGCAGCGGCGGAACATCCGGGTGGCCTCGTCGTACGCCGGTGATCCGGGCCGTCTGCCGCGCAGCCGGGCCAGCGCGAACGCGGCCCGTGCCTCTTCCAGTCCGTAGCCGAGCTTGCCGAGCCGGTCCTGAGCGGACGTCAGCTGGGCCACCGCCGCCTCCAGCTCGCCCTGCGCGGCCCGCACCAGCGCCTCGGACCGGTCGAGCACGGCGAGGACGCTCTCCCGGCCCAGCCGCAGCGCGTGCTCCCGGCTCACGTCGATGACGTCCTGCGCCTCCGCCGGTTCACCGATCCGGACCAGCGCCTCGGCCAGATCGCCCTGCCAGCGGCCGCGCGCCGGGTCGGTGATGCCGAGCCCCAGCTCCAGCCGGCGCACCCGGCGCAGCGAGCGCACCGTGCCCGCCGGGTCCCCGGCCACCAGCTGGGCGTACCCGAGGGCGCCCAGGGCCCGGGAGAGATACATCTGGTCGCCGTCCTCCTCGGCGTGCTGCACCGCCTCCTGGGCCAGTGCCAGGGCCCGGACCACGTCACCGCCGGAGGCCTCCGCGAGCGAGGTCAGCATCGCCGAGGCGGTCTCGCCGATCCCCGAGTCCCGGGCGAGCCGCAGGCTGTCGCGGGCCAGCTCCAGGGCGCGCCCGCAGTGCCCGGCGCGCAGTTCGGTCTCGGCGAGGCCGCGCAGGAAGTGCACCTCGCTCTCCACCGAGCCGCGCCGGCGCACCTCGCGCAGCAGCCCGGTGACCGTCGCTCTCGCCTCCGTCAGCTGGTCGCCCATGACCAGCCAGCGGAACCGGGCGCTGAGCGCCCCGTTGTGATGCCAGGCCACCCGGGGGTCCTGAGGCTCCTTCAGGGCCCGCTTGATGGTGCGGGGCGCCTCCGGATGGCCCATCAGGGTCTCGGTCTGCGCCTGGAAGGCGAGCGAGAGCAGTTCGGTGCGCCGCTCGCCGCCGCGCGCGGCCAGCTCGGCGGCGTGCGCGGCGGCCTGCCGGGCCTCGGTGAAGTCGCCCGACACGATGAGTGCTCGCCAGGCCAGCTGGTAGTGGACCAGGGCCAGCAGCCGGGGATCGTCACCGGCGTCCGCGAGGGCCTGCGGGAAGACGGCGTCCACCTCGGCCATGGTGTGCCCGGCGCTGTCGATCACGATCATCCAGGCCCGCACCCGGTCGGCCGGCACCGCCGTCCTGCTCAGCACCTCCCGGGCGATGTCCCGGGCCAGGTCCAGCTCGCCCGCGGTGATGGCGTCCTCGGCGGCCTGCAGCCGGCGCTCCCCCTGGCTCGGTGTGCCGTCGGCCGGGGTGTGCCGGGCGGCGAGCAGTCCCAGCTGGGCCGCGACCGAGGGGGCGCCCCGGTCCCGGGCCAGGGCGGCGGCCTCGGCGAGCCGGGCGGCCACCTCCGGATCGGCGCCGGTGCTCGCCAGGGCCAGATGCCGGGCCCGCTCGATCGGGTCGGAGGCGGCCGTGGAGAGCGCCGCGTGCGCGGCGCGCCGCTCGGGGGCGGGCGCCTCGGCGTACAGCGCGGCGGAGATCAGCGGATGAGCGAACCGTACGGCGGGGGCGTCGGACTCGGTGGCCAGCAGCCCGAGTTCGGCGGCCTGGGCACACTCGGCCTCGGCGTTGGTCCGGCCGGCCGCGTGCAGCAGCGCCGGGGTGGGTCTGGCGCCGGCGCTGGCCACCAGCAGGGTGCGGCGGGCCTCGACGGACAGCATGTCCAGGCGGCTGAGCACCAGGGCGCGCAGGCTGGTCGGCACCGGCAGCGGCTCGCCCGGCCGGGGCGGGGTGGGGCTCTCGGCGAGGGCGCGGCCGAGCTCCAGGGCGAACAGCGGGTTGCCGGCGGAGGTGCGGTGGATCTCGCGGACCGTGGAGCGGGGCAGGCCACCGTGGCCGCGGTGGTCGAGCAACTGGGCGACCTGGGTGCGGGTCAGCGCGCCGAGCCGGACCGCGAGGGTGCCCGGCGGGCAGGCGCGCAGGTGCCGGTCGTACTCCTGGCTCTCGGTGCCCTCGGTGCGCACCGCGCACAGCAGCTGCACCGGGGTGCCCTCCAGGCGCCGGGCGGCGAAACCGAGCAGTTCGGCGCTGGCCGGGTCCAGCCACTGCAGGTCGTCGGCGACGACGAGGACACCGCCCCGCTCGGCCAGCGCGCGCAGCGCGGAGAGCACGGCGAGGCGCAGCGCGAGCCCGTCGCGCTGGAGGCTGGACTCGCCGCGGCCGGTGAGCGCCGACTCCAGGGCGGTGCGCTGGGCGGCGGGCAGCCGCGGGGAGACCTCGTCGAGGACCAGACCGAGGAGGTCCGCGAGCGCCAGGAAGGGAAGGTGGGATTCCGACTCGGTGGCCGAGCAGCGCAGCACGGTGTGCGCGGCGGCGCCGTATTCCTCGGCCAATGCCCGCAGCACCGTCGATTTCCCTATTCCGGCGGGACCGTGGAGCAGCACACTGCCGCCCGAGGCGAGCTGGTCCCGGGCGCCGGTGAACAGCTCCTCGCGGCCGATGACCAGGTCGGGGCGGCACCTGGCAGGCTCCTGGAAGTCCCGTCGCACGGTCACCGCTCCCCTCGTGTGTCGTGTTCTGGCCAAATTCTAGGCAACGATCCCTGAAATTCAGACGGGCGCCATGGTGAGGGAAATAACAGAAGGACAGGCACGGGAAAATACAAGGCGTGCCCGCTTGAATAGGCAGGTTTCTTGACTGCTGTCGCGGCCGGCCCGGAGCGGCTACGGCAGCAGCCCCGCCCTGCGGGCCGCGGTCACCGCCTCCCCTCGGGTGTGGGCGCCCAGCTTCCGCATCGCCGAACGCAGATAGCCCTTGACCGTCTCCGGCCGCAGACCCAGCCGGTCGGCCACCGCGGCGTTGGTGGCTCCGGCCGCCACCCAGGACAGCACGTCGAGTTCACGCGGCGCCAGACTCGCACCGGCCGTCGGGCGGGGCGCGGTCAGCAGCCCACACGCGGCCAGCAGTTCCGCCCGCAGCTCCGGGTCCGCGATCCGGGGCGCGAGCGAGCGCAGCGCCGCGTGCGCCTCGCGCACCTGCTCCCAGGCCGCGCCCCGGTCGGCTACGGCCGGCTCCGGCCGCGCCGACGCCAGCAGTTCCCGCGCCTCGTCCCGCACCACCAGCGTCTGCTCCACGTCCCGGGCGACGGCCATGGCCGCGCCCAGCGTGCGGTCGCCGAGCGGCTGGACCGAGCGCAGCGCGCCGTACAGCACCCCCCGCACCCGGCGCCGCACCACCACCGGCACCGCGAGCACCGAGCGGATGCCCTCCGCCGCCACCTGGACGTCGTACTCGTGGCTGATCTCCCGCGAGACCGAGTAGTCCGTCACCGCGCACGGCCGGGCCAGTGCCACCGCCTTGCCGCCGAGCCCGTTGCCGGAGGTCACCGCGAGCGCGCGCAGCGAGGACGTGCGCGTGCCGCTCAGCTCGCTGATCCGGATCTGCGGCCGGCCGGGCTCCAGCAGTCCGCCGAAGGCGACCGGGAGCCCGGTCGCCCGTCGCAGCCGGGCAAGCGCGCCGCTGATCTCCACTGCCCCCGCCACGTCTGCTGTCACCTGGTTCGCCCTTTCGGTCGTCCACACCCCCGTTCGGGGGTAGTGAGACCTGCATCACGGATTAGACGATGCCAGAGAGCCGCCCGGCAATGGTCCGGAACAGCAAGGAGTTGTGCGATGACGACGGTGACTGAGGCGTTCCGTGCCGCCCGGGACTTCCTGTTGGAACACCGCGAGGACTATGCCACCGCCTACGCGGGCTTCACCTGGCCGCGGCCCGCGCACTTCAACTGGGCGCTGGACTGGTTCGACGCGATCGCCGCCGGCAACGACCGGACCGCGCTGCACATCGTCGAGGAAGACGGCGGCGAGACCAAGCTGTCCTTCGCGGAGCTGGCCGAACGCTCGAACCGGGTCGCGAACCACCTGCGCGCCCGGGGTGTCCGCGCCGAGGACCGCGTCCTGGTCATGCTCGGCAACCAGGCCGAGCTGTGGGAGACCGCGCTGGCCGCGATGAAGCTGCGCGCGGTCGTCATCCCGGCCACCCCGCTGCTCGGCCCGGCCGACCTGCGCGACCGCGTCGACCGGGGCCGGGTCAGGCACGTGATCGTACGGGCCGAGGACACCGCCAAGTTCGCCGAGGTGCCCGGCCGCTACACACGGATCAGTGTCGGAGGCCCGGCGCAGGGCTGGGAGGCGTACGAGGACGCGTACACCGCGCCCGCCGCGTTCGCGCCCGACGGCCCGACCCTGGCCGACGACCCGCTGATGCTCTACTTCACCTCCGGTACGACCGCCCGCCCCAAGCTGGTCGAGCACACCCACACCTCGTACCCCATCGGGCATCTGGCGACCATGTACTGGATCGGCCTGAAACCCGGCGACGTCCACCTGAACATCTCCTCGCCCGGCTGGGCCAAGCACGCCTGGTCCAACCTGTTCGCGCCGTGGAACGCCGAGGCGACCGTCTTCATCCACAACTACACGCGCTTCGACGCGGGCCGGCTGATGGCCGAGATGGACCGGCACAAGGTGACCTCCTTCTGCGCTCCGCCGACGGTGTGGCGGATGCTGATCCAGGCCGACCTCGCCCAGCTGCGCACCCCGCCCCGGGAGGTCGTCGCCGCCGGGGAACCGCTGAACCCCGAGGTGATCGAGCAGGTCCGGCGGGCCTGGGGCGTCACCATCCGGGACGGCTTCGGGCAGACCGAGACCGCCGTGCAGGTCTCCAACAGCCCCGGACAGCTGCTCAAGACCGGTTCCATGGGCCGGCCGAGCCCCGGCTACCGCGTCGAACTCCTCGACCCGGTCTCCGGCGCGCCCGGCGCCACCGAGGGCGAGCTCGCCCTCGACCTGTCCGAGCGCCCGGTCGGCCTGATGACCGGCTACCACGGCGACCCGGACCGTACGGCGGAGGCGATGGCCGGCGGCTACTACCGCACCGGCGACATCGCCGCCCGCGACGCGGACGGCTATCTGACCTACGTCGGCCGCGCGGACGACGTCTTCAAGGCCTCCGACTACAAGATCAGCCCGTTCGAGCTGGAGAGCGCGCTGCTGGAGCACGCGGCGGTCGCCGAGGCGGCCGTCGTGCCCGCGCCGGACGAGCTGCGGCTCGCGGTGCCGAAGGCGTACGTCGTCCTCGCCGAGGGCTACGAGCCCGGCCCGGACACCGCGAAGGTCCTCTTCGAGCACTCCCGCCAGGTGCTCGCCCCCTACAAGCGCATCCGCCGGCTGGAGTTCGGCGCCCTGCCCAAGACCGTCTCCGGCAAGATCCGCCGCATCGAGCTGCGCGAGGCCACGGCCGAGGGCTCCGCGAACGAGTACCGCGAGGAGGACTTCCGGTGACCGCTGAGCTGTCGTACACGCACGGAACCGGTTCCACCGCCCTGCTCGGCGACACCATCGGCGCCAACCTGGACCGGGCCGTGGCCACCTGGCCGGACCGTGAGGCGCTGGTCGACGTCCCCTCGGGGCGGCGCTGGACGTACGCCGAATTCGGTGCGGCCGTCGAGGAGTTGGCGCAGGCGCTGGCCGCGAGCGGAGTCGGCAAGGGCGACCGGGTGGGCATCTGGGCGGTCAACTGCCCGGAGTGGGTGCTGGTGCAGTACGCCACCGCCCGCATCGGCGCGATCATGGTGAACATCAACCCGGCCTACCGCACCCACGAGGTCGAGTACGTCCTGAAACAGGCGGGGATCTCCCTGCTGTTCGCCTCCCTCAGCCACAAGACCAGCGACTACCGGGCGATGGTGCAGGAGGTGCGGGGCCGGTGCCCCGAGCTGCGCGAGGTCGTGTACATCGGCGACCCGAGCTGGGAGGCGCTGCTGAGGCGGGGGACCGGCGACGCCCCGTACCCGGAACTGTCCTGCGACGACCCCATCAACATCCAGTACACCTCGGGGACCACCGGCTTCCCCAAGGGCGCCACCCTGTCCCACCACAACATCCTCAACAACGGCTACTTCGTGGGGGAGCTGGTCTCCTACACGGAGCAGGACCGGATCTGCGTGCCCGTCCCCTTCTACCACTGCTTCGGCATGGTGATGGGCAATCTGGCGGCCACCTCGCACGGCGCCTGCGTGGTCATCCCGGCCCCCTCCTTCGAGCCGGCGGCCACCCTTGAGGCGGTGCAGCGGGAGCGCTGTACGTCCCTGTACGGCGTGCCGACGATGTTCATCGCGGAGCTGAACCTCCCCGACTTCGCCTCCTACGACCTGTCGACCCTGCGCACCGGCATCATGGCGGGCTCGCCCTGCCCGGTGGAGGTGATGAAACGGGTCGTCGCCGAGATGCACATGGCGGAGGTCTCCATCTGCTACGGCATGACCGAGACCTCGCCGGTGTCCCTCCAGACCCGGGTCGACGACGACCTGGAGCACCGCACCGCCACCGTCGGCCGGGTGCTGCCGCACCTGGAGGTCAAGGTCGTCGACCCGGCCACCGGGGTCACCCGGCCCCGGGGCACGGCGGGGGAGCTGTGCACCCGCGGCTACAGCGTGATGCTCGGCTACTGGAACGAGCCCGGGAAAACCGCCGAGGCGGTCGACGCGGGCCGCTGGATGCACACCGGGGACCTGGCGGTGATGCGGGAGGACGGGTATGTCGAGATCGTCGGCCGGATCAAGGACATGATCATCCGGGGCGGCGAGAACATCTACCCGCGCGAGATCGAGGAGTTCCTCTACGCCCACCCCAAGATCAAGGACGTCCAGGTCGTCGGGGTGCCGCACGAGACGTACGGCGAGGAGGTCCTCGCCTGTGTCATCCCGCGCGACCCCGACGCCCCGCCCACCCTGGAGGAGGTGCGCGCCTTCTGCGAGGGCCGGCTCGCGCACTACAAGGTCCCGGCCCGGCTGCGGATTCTGGAGGCCTTCCCGATGACGGTGAGCGGAAAGGTCCGCAAGATCGAACTGCGGGAGGGGTACGCCGACGTTCCTTGACCGCTGCTGAGCGCTCCGCTGGAAGTGCCGCGACGTGTAGTGGGTCGTCTGCGGCTCCATCGTGGCTGGTCGCTCCCCCAAGCTCTCAACTTCGTTCGAGCAGGGAGGTACCCCCATCGCGGCGGTAGCCGCAAATCAGGTACAGCCCCGCGCCCCTTTGGGGCGCGACCGAACCGCAGTCGACTTTGCCCGACTTGCTTAAGCAATGGTGCGCTTGCTCGCGGCATGCGCATGCGTGTTGACCGGTCGGGGTGTCCCTGAGGGGTCCAGGACGAACAGGGGGACGCGCAGGCGGTCCGCCCTGCTGCGGGCGTCGTCCGTGTAGCCGGCCAGGGAGAAGTACACGCAGTCGGTGGACTCCGTCATCGCCGTCAGCCACAGGCACTCCACGTCGCGTGGCGCCGCCGGGCGGACGGTCGGGTCCACCTGGGCGAGCAGCCCGGGCGCGGCGAGGCCGATGCCCTGCGGCGGCCGCTGGTCGGCCCGGCGGATGTCGCGATAGCCGAGCCAGCGCAGATAGAGCGCGGCGGCGGTGACGGCGTCCCGGGCGGTGTGGATGGGGCGGGGCCTGAAGCGCGGGCGGGCGGTACGGGCCTCGGGGCCGGCCGCGGCCGGGGGGACACCGCTGTCCGCCGAAGGCGTCGTCGTCACCGCGATGCGCAGGACCGTGCCGCACGGGCAGCCCAGTTCCGGGTGGGGCCACTGATTGCCGCGTCCGCAGGCCGCGCAGGGCACGGTGAGCCACTCGTCGTCCCAGGCACGGTGGGCCGTCACGGCCGGTTCGGCGGCCGGGTCCAGCCGTGGGGCGGTGGGGGCGCCGCACGCGCACGGATAGGACGGCGCGCGGTAGACGTGGTCGCGCCGGCAGGCCGGACAGCGCACCGGCACGCTCTCGGGCATGGTCCCACCCACTCCCACGGTGTCATCTCGGGACCGCCCCATCGTCCTCCTGCCGCACCCCGCCTGTCCGGCACTTGGCCTCTCTTGACGGCACACGCGCACCCCCCTACATTGCTTCCAGATAGTAGAAATTAAATTCCGCATTGCGAAAGTAATGCGGAGGTCGACTCTGGAGACTGTGCTCACCGCGGGGCGCGACGGGAGTACGCATCCGACAGCCGAAGCAGGAGTACTCGATGGCTCGTATGACCGCTGCCCGAGCGGCAGTTGAGATCCTCAAGCGCGAGGGCGTCACCGACGCCTTCGGTGTGCCGGGCGCGGCGATCAACCCCTTCTACAAGGCGCTCAAGGAGGGTGGCGGCATCACCCACACCCTCGCCCGCCATGTCGAGGGCGCCTCCCACATGGCCGAGGGCTACACCCGTACCGAGCCGGGCAACATCGGCGTCTGCATCGGTACCTCCGGCCCGGCCGGCACCGACATGATCACCGGTCTCTACTCGGCCATCGGTGACTCCATCCCGATCCTGTGCATCACGGGCCAGGCGCCCACCAGCGTGATCCACAAGGAGGACTTCCAGGCCGTCGACATCGCCTCGATCGCCAAGCCGGTCACGAAAATGGCGGTCACCGTCCTGGAGGCCGCGCAGGTCCCCGGCGTCTTCCAGCAGGCCTTCCACCTGATGCGCTCCGGCCGTCCCGGCCCGGTCCTGATCGACCTGCCGATCGACGTCCAGCTGACCGAGATCGAGTTCGACCCGGAGACGTACGAGCCGCTGCCGGTCTACAAGCCGGCCGCGACCCGCGCCCAGATCGAGAAGGCGATCTCCTTCCTGCTGGCCTCCGAGCGCCCGGTCATCGTCGCCGGCGGCGGCATCATCGGCGCCGACGCGGCCGAGCTGCTGGTGGAGTTCGCCGAGCTGACGCAGACGCCGGTCATCCCGACCCTGATGGGCTGGGGCACGCTGTCCGACGACCACGAGCTGAACGCCGGCATGGTCGGCGTCCAGACCTCGCACCGGTACGGCAACGCCAACTTCCTGGAGTCGGACTTCGTCCTCGGCATCGGCAACCGCTGGGCCAACCGCCACACCGGCTACAAGCTCGACGTCTACCGGGGCGAGCGAAAGTTCGTCCACGTCGACATCGAGCCCACCCAGATCGGCAAGATCTTCCCGCCTGACTACGGTGTCGTCTCCGACGCCAAGGCCGCGCTGGAGCTGTTCATCGAGGTCGCCAAGGAGCTGAAGGCCGAGGGCAAGCTCCCCGACCGCTCCGCGTGGGTGGCCTCCACCCAGGAGCGCAAGGCCACGCTGCTGCGCCGTACGCACTTCGACAACGTGCCGATGAAGCCGCAGCGTGTGTACGAGGAGATGAACAAGGCCTTCGGCCCGGACACCCGTTACGTCACCACCATCGGCCTCTCCCAGATCGCCGGCGCGCAGATGCTGCACGTCTACAAGCCGCGCCACTGGATCAACTGCGGCCAGGCCGGCCCGCTCGGCTGGACCATCCCGGCCGCGATCGGCGTCGCCAAGGCCGACCCGGACTCCCCGGTCGTCGCCCTGTCCGGTGACTACGACTTCCAGTTCCTGATCGAGGAGCTGGCGGTCGCCGCCCAGCACCGGATCCCCTACGTCCACGTGCTGGTGAACAACGCCTACCTGGGCCTGATCCGCCAGGCGCAGATCGGCCTGGACATCAACTTCCAGGTCAACCTGGAGTTCGAGAACATCAACACGCCGGAGATCGGCGTCTACGGCGTGGACCACGTCAAGGTCGCCGAGGGCCTGGGCTGCAAGGCGATCCGGGTCACCGAGCCGGACCAGCTGGGCGCGGCCTTCGAGCAGGCGAAGAAGCTGGCCGCCGAGTACCGGGTGCCGGTCGTCGTCGAGGCGATCCTGGAGCGGATCACGAACATCTCGATGAGCCGCACCATGGACATCAGCGACATCTCCGAGTTCGAGGACCTGGCCACCGAGCCGGGTCACGCACCGACGTCGATCAAGCCGCTGAAGGTCTGACGGCCGTAGCGCACCGGCCGAGGGCGGCCCGTCCGGAAGGACGGGCCGCCCTTCGGTGTTCCCGCATGCCTGAACACCCCCCTGCGGCCGCTCCAGGGCGCCCTGCGCCTCTCGCCCTGTGCCTCTTGTGTGCCTCTTCCCGTACCTCCCCTATACCTCGTGTTCCGACAGCCCCGGCCAGTCGTCGGGGCCGCCGCCCTGCCACTCGATCAGGTCGCTCTCCTCGACCTCGATCCGGTCCAGGTCGGCCAGCCGCAGGATCTCGACGACGTCGTCCAGATGGGAGGCGATCCCCAGGGTCACGTCCCCTTCTGTGACCCGCCGGGAGCCGTCCAGGGCCGGGGAGTGGACCACGATGTGCGGATACTGCGTCGGATTGCCCATGCCTTCAGCGTCCTGCGGGCAACGCGGATGCGCACGCCGAGCCCGGGCAGTCCGTGCTCGGGCAACGCGAAAGCGCCCCCTGGGTCAGGGGGCGCTTCGTCGGTGTCATGTGGCCGTCCGGCGGCGCGAGGCTGGGCGCGACAGGTCGTTCGCGCCGCCGGACGGAGTCCGTGTTTGGCTGGGACCGCGGCGGATGCAACGGTCCGGGGCACCTTCCCCTCAGGTCGAAGAAGGAGGCCCAGGACCTTCACCACCGCACTGGCTCGCACGCCGCCGCGGTCCTCGCCTCGCCCGCGAGCTGTTCCGACCAGCCACCCCTCATCCGGGCCGTTCGGCTGCCGCGGGCTGTCCGTGGCCTCAGTCCTCGCGCAGGGCGCGGACCGCCTCCTCCACCCGCTTGCCGTACTCCGGGTCGGCGGCGTGGAAGTGGGCCAGGTTCTTCTCGATCACGTCGTCGCGGGTGACCTGCGACAGGCCGCCGGCGATGTTCGCGATCAGGCGGGACTTCTCGTCCTCGGACATCAGCCGGTACAGCTCACCGGCCTGGTAGAAGTCGTCGTCCTTGGTGTGCAGGGGAGCGGTGTGGTTGCCGGTGTGGCCCGAGACCGCCAGCGGGGCGGACAGCGGGCGGCCGGTCTCCACCGGGCCGTCGTAGGAGTTCGGCTCGTAGTTCTTGGCGTGACGGCCCTGGCCGTTGACCGCCATGAAGCCGTCGCGGCCGTAGTTCTGCGCGGTCGTCGCCTTCGGGGCGTTGACGGCCAGCAGGGTGTGGTTGACGCCCAGGCGGTAGCGGTGCGCGTCCGCGTAGGCGAACAGGCGGCCCTGGAGCATCTTGTCGGGGGAGGGACCGATGCCCGGAACGAAGTTGTTCGGGGAGAACGCGGCCTGCTCGACCTCGGCGAAGACGTTGTCCGGGTTGCGGTCGAGGACCAGGCGGCCCACGCGCTGCAGCGGGTAGTCCTTGTGCGGCCAGACCTTGGTCAGGTCGAACGGGTTGAAGCGGTAGTCGGCCGCCTCGGCCGCCGGCATGATCTGCACGTACAGGGTCCAGGACGGGTGCACCCCGCGCTCGATGGCCTGGAGCAGGTCCGTCTGGTGCGAATTGG
This sequence comes from Streptomyces camelliae, assembly GCF_027625935.1. Classification (NCBI taxonomy): domain Bacteria; kingdom Bacillati; phylum Actinomycetota; class Actinomycetes; order Kitasatosporales; family Streptomycetaceae; genus Streptomyces; species Streptomyces camelliae. The sequence goes on along the minus strand of NZ_CP115300.1, from coordinate 2,028,564 downwards.
GGTCCTTGCCCGCCAGCTCCGCGGCCTGCTCGCTGCTCAAGGACCGGATGCCCTGGTTGGTCTTGAAGTGGTACTTGACGAAGAAGGCCTCGCCTTCCGCGTTCGTCCACTGGTAGGTGTGCGAGCCGTAGCCGTTCATGTGGCGGTACGACGCCGGGATGCCGCGGTCGCCCATCAGCCAGGTCACCTGGTGCGTGGCCTCGGGGGCGTGTGCCCAGAAGTCCCAGACGTTGTCCGGCTCCTGACGGCCCGTGAACGGGTCGCGCTTCTGCGAGTGGATGAAGTCGGGGAACTTGATCGGGTCCTTGATGAAGAACACCGGGGTGTTGTTGCCGACGAGGTCGTAGTTGCCCTCCGCGGTGTAGAACTTCACCGCGAAGCCGCGCGGGTCACGTACCGCGTCCGCGCCGCCGAGGGAGTCGGCGACCGTCGAGAAGCGCAGGAACACCTCGGTGCGCTTGCCGATCTCGCTCAGGAAGTCGGCGTGCGTGTACCCGGTGACGTCGTCCGTCACCTCGAAGTGACCGTAGGCGCCGGAGCCACGGGCGTGCACCACGCGCTCCGGGATGCGCTCGCGGTTGAAGCGCGCGAGCTTCTCCAGGAGGTGCTGGTCCTGGAGCAGGAGCGGGCCGCCGGCACCGGCGGAGGCGGAGTTCTGGTTGTCTGCGACCGGGGCGCCGGACTCCGTGGTGAGAGTTCGCGCCGTGAGCACGCGCTTCGACATCAGGGACCTTCCGTACGAGGGGCAGCGGAAAACTGTTTCCGCTTTGTGGAGCCTAAGTTCGGGCCTTCCGGGCGTCAACAGTTTGTTGAAGTTCGGGGCCGGGGGATGTGTTCCGGGCCGCGGCGGCGCCTGGGCGCGACAGGACAGGTGTCAGCGCCGCCGCGGCCCGGAAGTCTCGGGGTGGGTCAGACCTGGGCGCCGGACAGGCGCTCCACGGCCCGCAGCAGGGCCGAGTGGTCCAGGCCGCCGTCGCCCTGGGCGCGCAGCGAGGCGACCAGCTGGGCGACCACGGCGCCGACCGGCAGGGCCGCGCCGACGTTGCGGGCGGCGTCGGTGACGATGCCCATGTCCTTGTGGTGCAGGTCGATGCGGAAGCCCGGCTTGAAGTCGCGGTTCAGGAAGTTGTCCTTCTTCCGCGTCAGCACGGTCGAGCCGGCCAGGCCGCCGTTGAGGACGTCCAGCGCGGCCGCGAGGTCCACGCCCGACTTCTCCAGGAAGACCACGGCCTCGGCGCACGCCTGGATGTTCACGGCGACGATCAGCTGGTTGGCCGCCTTCACGGTCTGGCCGGAGCCGTGCGGGCCGCACAGCACGATGGTCTTGCCGAGCGCCTCGAAGAGGGGCTTCGCGATGCCGAAGTCGGCCTGCTCGCCGCCGACCATGATCGACAGCACGGCCTCGATGGCACCGGCCTCGCCGCCGGACACCGGGGCGTCGAGCACCCGGATGCCCTTGTCCTTCGCGGCCTTCGCCAGGTCCACGGAGGTCTGCGGGGTGATCGAGGACATGTCGATCAGCAGGGCGCCCTGCCGCGCGTTCTCCAGGATGCCGTCGGGGCCGTAGGAGATGGCCTCGACCTGCGGGGACGCGGGCACCATCGTGATGATCACGTCGGCGTCCCGCACGGCCTCGGCGATCGAGGAGGCGGCCGTGCCGCCGGCGGCGGCCAGGCGGTCCAGCTTGTCCTGCTCCAGGGTGAAGCCGGTGACCTGGTAACCCGCCTTGATCAGGTTCTCGGACATGGGGGAGCCCATGATGCCGAGGCCGATCCAGGCGATCTTGGGAAGGGCGTTGCTCATGATTGCGGGTACCTCTCTCAACTGCTGTGCAAAGTCGGGGGGTTCAGCGGGCGGCGCGGGCCTCGCGCGGGAGCCAGTCGAAGGCCTCGGCGCTCGGGCGGTCACCGGGCTTGTACTCCAGGCCCACCCGGCCGTCGTAACCCGCCTTCCTCAGCCGGCCGAGCAGCTCCTCCAGCGGGAGCGAGCCGGTGCCGGGGGCGCCGCGGCCGGGGTTGTCGGCGATCTGGACGTGGCCGGTCTTCGCGGCGTAACTCTCGATGACCGACGGCAGGTCCTCGCCGTTCATGGACAGGTGGTACAGGTCCATCAGGAACTTCGCGTTCCCGAGGCCCGTCGCCTCGTTGACCTTGTCCACCACCGCGACGGCGGCGGGCGCGCTCACCAGGGGGTAGCGCGGGGACTCGGGCTGGTTCAGCGCCTCGATCAGCAGGATCGCGCCGATCCGGTCGGCCGCGCGGGCCGCGAGGACCAGGTTCTCCAGGGCGAGCGCGTCCTGCTCGGCCGGGTCCACGCCCTCGACGCGGTTGCCGTAGAGCGCGTTCAGGGCCGTGCAGCCGAGGGAGGCGGCGAAGTCCGCCGCCACGTCGATGTTGGCGCGGAACCTCTCCGACTCCGCACCGGGGATGGACAGGGCGCCGCGGTCCGGGCCCGGCAGCTGTCCGGCGTAGAAGTTCAGGCCCGTGAGCTGGACGCCCGCGTCCTCGATCGCCTTCTTCAGAGCGTCGAGCTCGGACTGCTCGGGGGTGGGGGAGTCGACCCAGGGCCACCACAGCTCGACCGCCGTGAAGCCCGCCGCGGCGGCGGCCGCGGGGCGCTCCAGGAGCGGGAGTTCCGTGAAGAGGATCGACAGGTTGACGTTGAAGCGCTGGTCTGCGGCTGTGCTCCATCCAAAACCTGGCATCGGGGGCCGCGCTCCCTTCCGTGTCGAGATTCCGTATTGCGGAAGTTTGTTTCTGCGTAATGGAAGATTGCCTGTGACCGGGGGCGACTGTCAAGGGCGGGCACGAAAAAGTGACCCTGCGGGCCGCGCCCCTGGCACCCCTGAGTGCCCCCGTGGATCGGTGTGCCGTCAGGGTGTGTCGACCGGAGCGGCCCCGAACTCGACGAAGCTGACCACCCAGTAGGCGACGTAGAGAGCGAGCAGCGTGAGACCGTGCCAGCGCCTCAGCCGCCCCGTGGAGACGAAATACGCTGCGAGCCCGTTCACCACGACGAGTGCGGGCACATGCCAGGTCAGTACGTTCGGGCCGAGGAGAACGCTGCCTGCCAGGAGAACGATGCCGAGTTTCCCCGTGACCGAGAAGACGACACTTCCGATGACGTTTCCGACCCCGATCTCCGGCGCTCCCTTACGGGCGGGCTCCACCGTCAGGAAGACGTCCTCGATGGTCAGCACGACGGTCGTGATCGTCGCCCCGAAGACGGTTCCCTGGAGTCCGTAGGTCTGCAGGACGCCCTTGGTCCCGATGCCCGTGACCGCGGAGCCGATGACGAGACCCGCGAGTGCCGGCACCGCCGACCCGAGCCCGGTCCAGCCGGACCTTCGGCCCACTTCGGCGAGGAGCGTGCCCGTGGCGGAGCGCTGCCGCATTCCCCCACCCGCCCGTGCTCCTCCGCCGGTCCATTCGGCCGCGCTCGCGCAGGTGTCCCCCTCCCGCGGGGCCGGTGCGCCGTCGCCGGATCCTCGGACGACGGCGTAGGCCTCGTACATCTCCGCATCACGGAAGACCGGTGTGTCGTCCCTCGTCTCCCGGACCGCGATGTAGGCGATGAACAGTCCGAACAGCCCCAGGAGCGCGATGCCGTCGACAGCGGTGAGCCGTGCGGCCGACGCGCACACGATCATCACGAGGGGCGCGCCGGCGAAGATGAGGACGTAATCGCGCGGAACGTCGACGCGGGTGGGCGTGAGGATCGCGGCCAGCGCGAGTACGACTCCTGTCATCGAGAGCGCGGTCCCGATCACCATGCCCAGGGCGACCCCGCCGAGGTCTTCGAGGTTGAGCGTGACACCGAGGACCACGTCGTCGAACTCGATGCCCGTGAAGACGACGGAGATCAGGAAGAGGGAGATGCCGAAGCCGCTCGCGATCCCGACGAGGTGGCGGATCAGCTTTTCCGCGCTGTACACCAGCAGCGCGGCCCCGACGGCGAACAGCAGGATCGAGGGCACCGCGGACTCACACCGAGCGGCCCGGATGCGGTCGGGGAGCGAGTACGGCGTCATGTGCGTGGTCCGCCTCGTCGGCGGCCCGCACCGCCGCTGCCACGATCCCGTGATCGGGGGACAGGTGGCAGACCGGATCGGTGCGGGCGGCGTCGCCGGTCAGCAGGAACGCCTGGCAGCGGCACCCGCCGAAGTCGACCTCGCGGCGCTCGCAGCTACGGCAGGGTTCCGGCATCCAGTCCGTTCCGCGAAAGCGCTGGAACAGCGGTGACCGCTCCCAGATCCAGGCCAGGGAGTGCTCGCGTACGCCGGCGCGGGGGAGGGGCAGTGCGTGGGCGGGCGGACAGGGGAGGACGTCACCGCCCGGTTCCACGGTGAGCTGCCGCCGGCCCCAGCCGCCCATGCAGGGTTTCGGGTACAGGTTGTGGTAGTCGGGGATGACGTAGACGACCTCCATCCGTCCCCTGAGGCGTTCGCGGGCCGCGCGCACCACCGGCTCGGCGCGCTCCAGCTGGGCCCTGCTCGGCAGGAGCCCGTCGCGGTTGTGCCAGGCCCAGCCGTAGTACTGGGTGTTGGCCAGCTCGATGCGGTCGGCCGCCAGCTCCTCGGCCAGGCCGAGGATGCGCTCGACGCGGTCGATGGTGTGCCGGTGGAGGACCACGTTCAGCGTGAGGGGCCAGCCCAGCTCCTTCACCAGCCGGGCCGCCGCTGTCTTGCGCGCGAAGGACGGCGTGCCGGCGATGCGGTCGGAGAGCGCCGGCTCGTCGGCCTGGATGCTGATCTGCACGTGGTCGAGGCCCGCGGCGCGCAGCTGCTCGGCGCGGCGCGGCGAGAGACCGACCGCGCTCGTGATGAGGTTGGTGTACAGCCCCAGCTCGTGGGCGCCGTGCACGATCTCGACGAGATCGCGGCGCCGCAGCGGCTCACCGCCCGAGAGGTGCAGGTGCAGCACCCCCAGCTCGGCCGCCTCGGCCACCACCCTCCTCCACTCCCGGGTCGTCAACTCCGTGCGGGGGTCGGCGAGGTCCAGCGGGTTGGAGCAGTACGGGCAGTGCAGCGGGCAGGCATGGGTGAGCTCGGCCAGCAGTCCGAAGGGCCTATCCATCGCCGACCTCCACACATCGTCGAGCGGCCAGGCGGGCGAGGAAGAACCGGACCTCGTCGCCGGCCACGCGGTCGTACCGTCCGCTCAGCTCCGCCACGATGCCGGCGACGGTCCGCTCTCCGTCGCACAGTCCCAGGACCGCCGCTCCGGTGCCGTTGAGGACGGTGACCGCCTCCGGCGCCAGCAGGACGTGCCGTTCCCGCGTCGGGTCGAACATCAGTCGGACATGCGGCGCCAGCCGGGGGCGGTCCGCATCACCGACCGTCCGCACAGGATCGTTCGATGGCATCCAGCACACTCCACAGGACGTCGCATTTGAAGGACAGTGCGGCCAGGGCTCCTGCCTGCTCGTCCGCGCTCCGGCAGTACTCCGTCACCACCCGCAGGGCGTGCTCGCAGTCGCGGGGAGCCTGGGTCAGACGGGCCCGGAAGTAGGCGAGTCCCTGACGGTCGATCCAGGGGTAGTGGCGTTCGAACGCGGCGAGGCGTTCGGCCATCAGGTCCGGCGCGAACAACTCGGTCAGCGACGAGGCCACCGCCTCGGTCCACGGCCGGGTGCGGGCGAAGGTGACATAGGCGTCGACGGCGAACCGCACCCCGGGGACGACGTGCCGCTCGTCCTCCATCTCCTCCCGCGTCAGCCCCAGGGCTTCGCCCAGCCGCAGCCAGGCCTCGATGCCACCCTCCCCCTCCGCCGTACCGTCGTGGTCGATGATGCGCTGGATCCAGCGGCGGCGGACCTCTCGATGCGGGCAGTTGGCGAGGATGGCCGCGTCCTTGTGGGGCAGGTTCTTCTGGTAGTAGAAGCGGTTGGCGGCCCAGCCCTGGAGCTGCTGCCGGCTGAGCCCTCCCTCGTTCATCCTGCGGTGGAAGGGATGACGGTCGTGGTAGCGGCGAGAGTGCCCGCGCAGCGCCGCCACGAAGCCCTCGGTGTCCGTTGTCGTCACCAGTCACCACCCGCCCTCAGATCCGCAGCTCCAGCCCGTCCGCGGCGACTTCCATGCCGTGCCGCTCGAGGGTGCGCCGCTGCGGCGAGTCCTCAAGCAGGATCGGGTTGGTGTTGTTGATGTGGATGTAGATCTTGCGCTCGACGGGGAGCGGTGACAGCTGCTCCAGGCTGCCACCGGGACCGTCGATGGGCAGATGCCCCATCTCCCGCGCGGTCCTGCCCGCCCTGCCGAGCCGGATCAACTCGTCGTCGTACCAGCACGTTCCGTCGACGAGCAGACAGGCGCAGTCGGCGAACTGGCCATGCACCCGAGGCGTGAACTCCTGCACACCGGGCAGGTAGACCAGGGCCCGGCCGCTGCGCTCGTCGGTCAGGCGGTAGCCCACGACCCGCCCCTGCCCGTTCCCCCCGCCCGAGCCGAAGCGTGCCCTCTTCGTCGTGGGAACGTCGAACGCCCGGTACGACAGCCCGTTCCCCAGGGGTACGTCGGCCTGCGGTTCGACCGGGTGCCACGTGACGGGGCAGTAGGCGACCAGCGTCCTCAGCAGCGAGGTTCCGTCGTACAGCGTGTCGTGCACCGCCTTGGTGGCGTGGAGCTCGATGCCGCCGCCCGATTCCCGCAGCAGCAGCAGACCGAGCGTGTGATCGAGCTCGGCATCGGTGAGCACCACGACCTGCGGGGGTACCGCCCTGCCACCGCCCAGGCCGCCGGTGGGGTGCAGGGCGGGGAAGGACTCGATCTGGGCCCGGACGTCCGGGGAGGCGTTGAACAGGAACCATCTCCGCCCGTCGGGGCTCACGGCGATCGACGACTGGGTGCGCGCTCGGCAGGGCCGGGAACCGTCCCGCACCGCGCGGCAGGGGGGACAGGCGCAGTTCCACTGCGGGAATCCGCCCCCGGCCGCCGAACCCAGCACCCGCACCCACATGTCGATCCGCCGTCCTTTCGCGGCCCGGGCCGTCACTGGTCGTCGGACTCCCAGACGCCCATGTAGGCGGTCACCTCGGCCGACACCCTGATCTCCTCGAAGGCAGGGGCCTCCCACTCGTCCCGGTGGGCCTGGTCGACAACGCTTTCCTGGTCCATGGCTGTCACCTCCTCACTGATGACGTGGAGTCTGCGGCACCCTCAGGGCAGGGCGAACGCGAACACGGCGTCGCCGTGGGAGGCTCCCAGCAGCCCGGGTGCGAACCCGTCGACCCAGCCTCCCCAGCCCACCGGCACGGCGATGAACTGCCGTCCGTCGACGCTGTAGGCCGTCGGGCTGCTGTGGTGGCCGCTGCCCGTCTGGAACTGCCACAGCAGCTCCCCGGTGCGTGCGTCGAACGCGTCGAACTCTCCCGACGGCTCCCCGGCGAACACCAGGTCGCCGCCCGTGGCCAGTACCGAGGCGCACATCGGCAACTCGGCGCGCCACCGCCACACCTCCTCGCCCGTGGCGGCGGAGACTGCCTTCACGAATCCCTGCATGTCCCTCGCGTCCACGGTGACGCTCGCCCCCCAGTAGGCGATGCTCTCCTTGAACTCCCGGGGCCGCAGCGTCACTTCGGCGCCGACGTCCTGTACCGGCACGTAGAACAGGCCCGTCCGCGGGCTGTAGGCGGCGTGCGTCCATTCCTTGGCCCCCGCCGGCCCCGGCCAGAAGCGGACGGGCTCGCCCTCCTTCTCGGGGAACACCTTGCGCGTCACGTTGCCCGCGGTGTCGATCTCGCCCCAGGTGATGCGTTCGCCGAAGGGCGTCGCGCGGACCAGTTCGCCGTTCGTCCGGTTCAGCGTGAAGAGGTATCCGTTCTTGTCGAAGTGGGCCAGCAGTTTCTGCCCGTCCAGGTCGTAGAGGATGCTCTCCATGTTGCTGTCGTAGTCCCACACGTCGTGCGGGGTGCACTGGTAGTGCCAGCGTATGGAGCCGTCGTCCGGATCCACGGCGAGGACGCTGTCGGTGTGGAGGTTGTCGCCCTCACGGACGCTTCCGTCGAAGTCGGGTGCCGGATTGCCGGTTCCCCAGTACAGGAGGTTCAGCTCCGGGTCGTAGGTGCCGGTGACCCAGGTGTTGCCGCCGCCCCGCGCCCAGGCCGGGCCGTCCGGCCAGGTCTCCGACCCCGGCTCGCCGGGCTTGGGCACGGTGTAGGTGCGCCAGGCGCGCTCTCCGCTGTCGAGGAAGAAGGCGTCCAGGTGGCCGCGTACCCCGAATTCGCCACCGGAACTGCCCACGATGACTTTGTCCTTCACCACGAGGGGAGCGACGGTGGCGCTCTCGCCCGCCCGCACATCACCGTTCGTCACGTTCCATACGCGCTCGCCGGTGGTGGCGTCGAGGGCGATCAGATGGGCGTTGGGGGTGACGAAGAAGACCTTTCCGTCCGCCACGGCGACCCCGCGGTTGACGTTGCCGCAGCACAGAGACACGTCGAAGGGGACCGCGTGTTTGTACTGCCACAGCGCCCGGCCCGTCGCGGCGTCGAGGGCCCAGACCCAGCCGTCCCAGCCCGAGATGTACATGACCCCGTCCACGACGATCGGCGAGGCCTCGAACGCGTAGGTCGACGGGCCCGCGTGCGGGCCGGCCGAGCCGAACTGGAACACCCACGCGGGAACGAGGTGCTTGACGTTCTCCGGGGTGATCCGGTCCAGCGGGCTGTACCGCTGCCCGTCGTACGCACCGTAGTAGGTCAGCCAGTTCTGCGGTTCCGAGCGGGCCCGGAGAATGCGCTCGTAGGTGACGTCCTGCGCCACCGGAGGCGCGGTCCCGACCATGGTGCTCAGTTCGGCGAAATTCACGGCCTGTGGTGCCTGAATGTATTCCACGGGAACCACCTTCCCGGGTGGCGTGTGCTGGGCGGCCTTTCCCCGGTCCTGCTAGGGCCGTGGCTGCTGCGGGCGGTCGAGGCGGGCCTCCTGCGGAACGTCCCCCAGTACGGCGATCACTCCCACGAGACCGCGGCCCTCGTCGTTGCCGATGTTGGAGCCGAACCAGTAGTAGCCCGGGCCGTCGAGGTTGATCACGGTCGTTCCCCGTGCGTAGACCGGGAGCCCCATCCATTTGCTGTCGCCGTTGCTCGGCAGGAGCGCACAGTGCGTGTTCGTGTCGTCGTTGACGAGCTCGATCTCCAGGTCGCCGCCATGCGGCATGACGATGATCGAGGGCTCCCACGCCAGTTCGTCCGGCGGTATGCGGACCCGGGCGTGCAGACGGCCGTCGGGGCCCTCCTCGGCGTGCCCGAGGCCTCCGTGGACGATCAGCCGGCCCAGTATCGCCTTGTTCTGTCCGTACAAATCCGGCAGTTCCTGCTCCGCTCCGGTCGTCATCGGCTCGACCTCCTGTCCCCCTACGGCATCCCGCCGGGGTATGAGAATCAGTTGGCGCCGGGTTCGTGCACGACCCTGGGAAGCATGGTCGCGGTGCTCTTCGAAGCCCGCGACCCACTCAACGACAGATATCACGTCCCGGTGGCACTCTCAATTTTTACGAGGTGACCACTCACCTTCCCGAGACACTTCACGGCTCTTGGAAATCGGCGTCCAGGTCGTGCCGGGAGCGCCAACCACCTTTTTCATAAAGGAGTTTGACGGCATATCAATGTTCATTTCTTTTCCGAACGATGTCCCGCCGGCCCGCCGAACGAGGCTGCCGTCCCGCGCTCCGCCGGAGGCTCGGCGATGCCCGGCGGTGCCTGGGCCGGGCGACCTCGTGATCATGCGACCGGCGGCGTGACCGCCGTGGCCGTCCGCGCGTCGGCGGCTCCCGGGGACCTCTTCCGAGCGCCCACCGGGACCGGGCCCGACGGAGCGGCACTGCCGGTTCGCGAGGGTCCCCGGCCTCTGCGCATTTGGTTGTGAACCGCGCCATAATGGGCTGTGCGCGGAGGGTTCCCTGAAACGGCCCGAAAGGCGGTCCGTGACGGGACCTCCAGGCGAGGGAAGTGAGCGGGGTGTCGGTCGCCTGGGACGACATCGGCGGACTCGCCGATGCCCATGACCGTTTTCTGGCTGGTGCACGAGTCGAAACAGACGTACGGAGTCCGGTCCTTGAGTCCTGGAAGCGGTCCAGGTCCGAAGGGGTGGAGCCGCACCGGGTGCTGCTGCCGTATGCCTCTGGACTCGTGTTGGACGACCGTCTCATGCGCGCGATCGACCCGGTGCTGAAGGACCTGACCGCGTCACTCGCCGACGTGAACATGGTGGTCGCGCTCTGCGACGCGCAGGCCCGCATGGTGGGGCGGTACGGCGGTGGCCGACAGCTGCTCGAACGCCTCGACAACATCAACTTCGCCCCCGGTTTCGACGCCTCGGAGCGGGCCGCGGGCACCAATGGCGTCGGTACGGCACTGGCCGGGCGGGGCCCGATCTATCTCGCCGGCCGTGAGCACTTCGCCGACTGCCTGCAGCCGTTCACCTGCGCGGGCGCACCCGTCCGCGACCCCCTCAGCGGGCGCATCGAGGCCGTCCTCGACCTCACCTGCCTGCGTGGCGACGGCGACCCCGCCATGCTGCGACTGGTGCGGCAGGCTGCCCGCGACATCGAGGCGCGGCTGCTGGAACAGGCCACGGAGCGGGAACGGGCGCTGCTCGCCGCGTACCAGCGGGCCTGCGGCGAGGCGGGCGGCGCCGGTGGCCGGCCGCAGCGGTCCCAGGTACTCCCAGGTCGCGGCCCCGAGGGCGGCAGCCTCGGCCGGATCGACCTGGCCGTACTGCGGGAGAAGGCCGAGGAGCTCCTCGCCTCGCCTCAGCGCACCCTCGACGAAGTGGTCCTGCCCGGAGGGAGGGTCGTCGCGCTGCTGCGTCGCCAGGTCATGGGAGCGGCGGGTGAGACGGGTGCGGTCGTCGAGGCCAGGGTCATCGGCGGCCCGAGCCTGCGCCATGCCGGACTCACCGTGCCGGCCGAGTCGGCGCCCCTGACCGTCCCCCTGGCGCCGCCCTCCACGGTGACCAGGCGGGCCGGAACACCCCCGGCCCCCCCACATGCCGGACCGCCGTCCCTGCCGACGGCAGCGGCGTCGCCCGCACCCACCGTGGTCGGCCCGCAACCCCGGACCCGGGCCGGAACCGACGGGAACGGCAGCGGCCCCGGCTCGGCCGACGGCTGGGTGCTGCTCGTCGGCGAGCCCGGCGTCGGCCGGCTGGCCGTACTGGCCCGCAAGCGCCTGGAACTGCTGCACGACGCCAGCGTGCACATCGGCACCACCCTGGACGTCACCCGCACCGCGGAGGAACTGGTGGAGGTGGCCGTACCCCGGTTCGCCGACTTCGTGGTCGTCGATCTGCCCGACTCCGTGCTGCTCGGCGAGGAGCCGGGGCCGCTCGGCGGCGACACCCAGCTGCGCCGGGTCGCGGCGGGCACCGTGCGTGAGGAACTGCCCGTGTACGGCGTCGGCGACCCCGTACGGTACGTTCGGTCCACCCCACAGGTCCGCTGCCTGGAGACCGGGACGCCCGTGCTCGAACCCGTCCTGGCCGACGCCGAGGGCTGGATCGCCCAGGATCCGGCACGGTTCGGGCAGGCGATCGCGAAGGGTATCCACTCCCTGATCACGGTGCCCCTGCGGGCCCGCGGCACGATCCTCGGCGTGGCGAGCTTCTACCGCTCCGAGAAGCCCGCCCCCTTCGAGGACGACGACCTGTCCCTCGCCCATGAACTGGCCGGCCGCGCAGCGATCTGCATCGACAACGCCCGCCGCTACACGCGCGAGCACAACACCGCCCTCGCCCTGCAGCGCAGCCTCCTGCCCCGGGGGCGGCCCGAGCCGACCGCCGTCGAGGTCGCCTGCCGCTACCTGCCCGCACAGGCCGGGGTGGGCGGCGACTGGTTCGACGTCATCCCGCTGTCCGGTGCCCGGGTGGCGCTGGTGGTCGGCGACGTGGTCGGGCACGGGCTGCACGCCGCGGCCACCATGGGCCGGCTGCGCACCGCGGTGCACAACTTCTGCGCCCTGGACCTGCAGCCGGACGAACTGCTCACGCAGCTGGACGACCTGGTCGGGGGCCTCGACCGAGGTGAGGGCTGGGCGATGGAGCCCAGTTACCCGGACTCCGGAATCGCCGGCGCGACCTGCCTGTACGCCGTGTACGACCCGGTGTCCCGGCGGTGCACCCTCACCCGTGCCGGACACCCCCAGCCCGCGGTGGTCGGGCCCGACGGCACGGCGGAGTTCGTCGACCTGCCGCCGGGGCCGCCGCTCGGACTCGGCGGCATGCCCTTCGAGACCGTCGAGCTGGAGCTGGCCGAGGGCAGTCAACTGGTGCTGTACACCGACGGCCTGGTCGAGGACCGGGTCCGTGACATCGATATCGGCCTGGACAAGCTCCGCGCCGTCCTGGCCTGCGCCGACCGGGCGCCGGAAGACACCTGCGAGGCCGTCCTGGACGCGCTGCTCCCGGCCCGCCCGAAGGACGACGTGGCCCTGCTGGTCGCCCGCACGCACGCCCTGGCGCCGGAGCGGGTCGCCGAGTGGGAGTGGCCGCGCGACCCGGCGATCGTCTCCAGCTGCCGCGCGGCGGTCACCGAGCAGCTGGCCGCCTGGGGCCTGGACGAACTGGCCTTCACCACCGAACTGATCGCCAGCGAGCTGGTCACCAACGCCATCCGGCACGCGAGCGGTCCGGTCCGCCTGCGCCTGCTTCGCGACCGGGCGCTGATCTGCGAGGTCTCCGACGGAAGCAGCACGTCGCCCAGGCTGCGCCGCGCCCGGAGCACGGACGAGGGCGGCCGTGGACTCTTCCTCGTCGCCCAGCTCACCGAGCGCTGGGGAACCCGCTACACCATGGACGGCAAGGTCATCTGGACCGAACAGCCCCTGCCGTGACCGAGGTGATGGGTCCCGGTCCCGCGGGCAGCAGGAGCCCCGGGTCGGTTAGAGTCGCTGCTGGGCGGTGCCCCGCAATGGTCCGTCCAGACAAAAGCGCAGGTCAGGACGGCTTTGGGGGCAGTATGCGATTGCGAGTGGAGTTCACGACCGAACCCTTCGATCTCGACGAGGCGCCCGCGCACGCGCTGGTGGCCCGACAGGTCATCGAGGCGGCGGACCTGGACGCGGTGGACGTCGGCCCGTTCGGCAACACCGCCGAAGGGAGCGCCGACAGCGTGCTCACCGCCGTGGACGCGCTGCTGCGCAAGACCCTGGAGGCCGGTGCCACCCGGGTGTCGCTGCAGGTCAACGTGATCGAGGAGAGCGACAGGTGACCGGCGCCGGGGACGAGCCCTTCATCACGGCGGTGAAGCCGCTGGTCGACGCCATGGGCGGGGAGCTGATCCCGCCCGACGCGGCCGGCCCCGAGGACGTCGTGCTCGCCTGGCAGGGCGCCGACGTCGTCGCCGTACGCCTGCCTCAGCTCGCCGACTCTCTCGACCACATCCTCGCCGCCATGGAGCGCCGGCAGGGCAGGCCGCTGGCCGACCTGGACCGCAAGGCCAAGCAGGAGGTCGTACGGATACTGGAGGCGCGGGGCGCGTTCGCCGTGCGGCACGGTGTGGAGACCGTGGCGAGCGCGCTGGGCGTCAGCCGCTTCACTGTCTACAACTACCTCAACCGGGACAAGGGGGCATAGCGGCCCGAGGCGGCGCGGGGCTGTATGGATGTGCGGCTCCGCCGCGATGGGGGTACCTCCCTGCTCGAACGAAGTTGAGAGCTTGGGGGAGCGACCGGCCACGACGGCGCAGCAGGTGCATGACGGTGGTCGGCAGCCCCCGGTGGGCGCCCGGCCACCCCGGGGAGCGGCCTCACTTGTTACGCCGATTTTTCAACAAAGTGTTGACGTGGCGTTTCCGGGGGCGTTCACTATCGGCAGCCCGCTCAAGCACGAAGGCCGTTTCCGGCCACGGAGGCTCCCGTGACGACTTCCACGCCCCTGGGCCTGGCCCGGTTCAATGAACTGGAGGAACGCGACGCCGTCGCCGCCCTCCACGAGGCGTGTGCCTCCGCCGAGTGGGGCCGGCGGATCGCCGCCGCCCGCCCGTACGCCACCACCGACGACCTCTACGCCGCCAGCGACGCCGCCATGGCCGAGCTGACCACGGCCGACCTGGAAGAGGCGATGGCGGGGCACCCGCCGATCGGGCGCCCCAAGCCCGGTGACCCGACCTCCGCGCGGGAGCAGGCCGGCATGTCCGGCGCCGCGGCGGAACTCAAGGCCGAGATGCTCGACCTCAACCTGGCCTACCAGGAGAAGTTCGGCCATGTGTTCCTCATCTGCGCCACCGGCCGGACCGGCGAGCAGATGCGCGACGCCGTGAAGGAGCGGATCGGGAACGCGCCGGAGCAGGAACGGGAGATCGTCCGCGCCGAGCTGGGCAAGATCAACCGTATCCGCCTGGCCCGACTCGTCGAAGAGGACGCCTGACACCATGAGCACCAGCACCACCGCCTCCGTGTCCACGCACATCCTGGACACCTCCGTGGGCCGCCCCGCCGAGGGCGTCGCCGTCCAGCTCTCCGCCCGCTCCGGGCGCGATGCGGACTGGCAGACGCTCGGTGGCTCCGCGACCGACGCCGACGGCCGGTGCAAAGACCTGCCGGCACTGCCGGAGGGGACCACACATGTACGGCTCGACTTCGCGGTGGAGCCGTACTTCGAGAAGAAGCAAGCCGATGCGCAGCAGGACGCCCCCGCGAATCGGGACAGCGGACGCGGCGTGTTCTTCCCGGAGGTGGCGATCACGTTCGCCGTCGTACCGGGCGAGCACTACCACGTGCCGCTGCTGCTCAACCCGTTCGGCTACTCCGTTTACCGAGGGAGCTAGCAGACACCATGCCCACGATTCTTGGACAGAACCAGTACGGCAAAGCCGAGAACCGAGTCGTCAAGATCACGCGGGACGGCGCCACTCACCACATCAAGGACCTCAACGTCTCCGCCGCGCTGAGCGGTGACATGGAGGAGGTCCACTACTCCGGCTCCAACGCCAACGTCCTGCCGACCGACACCACCAAGAACACGGTGTTCGCGTTCGCCAAGGAACACGGCATCGAGTCCGCCGAGCAGTTCGGCATCCACCTCGCCCGCCACTTCGTCACCTCGCAGCCGGCGATCCACCGCGCCCGGATCCGGATCGAGGAGTACGCCTGGGAGCGGATCGAGACCTCCGACGCCAACTCCAAGTTCATCGGCGCGGACGAGGTCAAGCACTCGTTCGTCCGCAAGGGCCAGGAGATCCGCGTCACCCAGGTCACCTACGACGGCTCGTCGTGGGAGGTCGTCTCCGGCCTGAAGGACCTGGTCGTGATGAACTCGACGAACTCCGAGTTCTGGGGGTACGTCAAGGACAAGTACACGACCCTGCAGGAGGCGTACGACCGCATCCTCGCCACCCAGGTCTCCGCCCGCTGGCGGTTCAACTGGACCGACGACGAGCAGAAGATGCCGAACTGGGAGAAGTCCTACGAGCAGGTCAAGAAGCACATGCTTCAGGCCTTCGCCGAGACCTACTCCCTCTCCCTGCAGCAGACGCTGTACCAGATGGGTGCGCGCATCATCAACAACCGCAGCGAGATCGACGAGGTCCGCTTCTCGCTGCCGAACAAGCACCACTTCCTGGTCGACCTGGAGCCGTTCGGGCTCAAGAACGACAACGAGGTCTACTTCGCCGCCGACCGGCCCTACGGCCTGATCGAGGCGACGATCCTCCGGGACGGCTGCGAGCCGAAGATCCCGGTCGACATGACCAACCTCTGACGCGGGACGCGCGCCCCCGACCCCGCCACCCGGCGCGGGGGCGCGCCACACCGGAGGGAACGAAATGGCACTGCCTGCGAAGGGGCCCGACACAGCCCCGTGTTCCACCCCGCCGGTGCACTCCGAGAACGCCGTCACGTCCGACGCCGTCACATCCGTGCACCCGGTGGACGAAAAGCTCCACCCCTCGCGGCTCGTCCCCGCCGCGCTCCAGCACATCGCGGCGATGTACGCGGGCGTTGTCACTCCTCCGCTCATCATCGGCCAGGCCTGCGGACTCGACATCGCGGCCCGCACCCGGCTGATCGCCGCGAGCCTGATCGTCGCGGGCGTCGCGACCATCCTGCAGACCCTCGGCGTCAAAGGCTTCGTCGGCAACCGGCTGCCCTTCGTCAACGCCGCCTCCTCCGCCGGCATCGCCCCCATCCTGGCGATCGCCGAGACCAACGCCAAGGGCCACCAACTCCCCGCCATCTACGGCGCGGTGATGGTCGCCGGGGCCTTCTGCCTGGCCGTCGGCCCGTTCTTCGGACGGCTGCTGCGCTTCTTCCCGCCCCTGGTCACCGGCGTGGTCATCACGCTGATCGGGGTCACGCTGATGCCGGTCCCGGTGAGCTGGGCGCAGGGCGGCGACAAGACGGCCGCCGACTTCGGCTCCGTGCGGCACCTCGCGCTGGCCGGATTCACCCTCGCCGTCATCCTGCTGATCCAGCGCTTCTGCCGCGGCTTCGTCAAGCAGATCGCCCTGCTGTCCGGCCTGCTCATCGGCACCCTGGCCGCGATCCCGTTCGGCATGGCCGACTTCAGTGCCCTGAGGTCCGCGCCCGTCGCCGCGCTGCCCGCGCCGTTCGCCTTCGGCCCGCCGGAGTTCCAGCCCGCGGCCGTCCTGTCGCTGTGCATCGTGATGCTGGTCCTGATGACGGAGTCCAGCGCCGGCATGCTGGCCCTCGGCGAGATCTGTGAGCGCCGTACCGACGCGAGGACCATCACCCGGGGCCTGCGCACCGACGGCATCGCCACCCTGCTCGGCCCGGTCTTCGGCTCCTTCCCCACCTCGGCCTTCGCGCAGAACGTGGGCGTGGTCTCGCTGACCCGGGTGCGCAGCCGCTACGTCGTCGCCGTGGCCGGCGGCGCCCTGCTGGTCCTCGGCGCCTTCCCGGTGCTCGGCGCGGTCGTCTCCCTGGTCCCCATGCCGGTCCTCGGCGGCGCGGGCATCGTCCTGTTCGGCTCGATCGCGGTCAGCGGCATCCGTACGCTGTCGGAGGCGGGACTGGACGACAGCTCCAACATCATCCTGGTCGCCGTGGCGCTCGGCGCGGGCATCATCCCGCTGGCCGCACCGACGTTCTACGCCGACTTCCCGGCGTGGGCGCAGACCGTGCTCGGCTCCGGCATCAGCGCGGGCGCGCTCGTCGCGGTCCTGCTCAACCTGTTCTTCCATCATCTCGGCACCCGGAGCGGCGGAGCCGCTCCGGCACTCAAATCCTCCTAGGGTCCTGCCGTGCCCTCCCCGCGGACACTCCCTCCCCGTCCCGGGGCCGCCACCGAAAGACAAGGAAGCACGATGGCACCATCGGCAGACCAGCGCATCGTCATCGAGAACTGCGCGATCGCGACCGTGGACGCGGGCGACACCGAGTACGCCTCCGGGTACCTGGTCCTCACCGGCAACCGCATCGAGGCGGTCGGCGCGGGCCGGGCCCCCGAAGGCCTGCAGAACGTGGTGCGCCGGATCGACGCGAGCGGCCATCTGGCCACGCCCGGTCTGGTCAACACCCACCACCACTTCTACCAGTGGATCACCCGGGGCCTGGCCACCGACCACAACCTGTTCAACTGGCTCGTCGCGCTCTACCCCATCTGGGCGCGCATCGACGAGCGGATGACGTACGCGGCCGCGCAGGGCTCCCTCGCCATGATGGCCCGCGGCGGTGTCACCACCGCCATGGACCACCACTACGTCTTCCCGCAGGGCTCCGGCGACCTGTCCGGGTCGATCATCCGGGCCGCCGCCGAGATGGGCGTCCGCTTCACGCTGGCCCGGGGCTCGATGGACCGCAGCGAGAAGGACGGCGGCCTGCCGCCGGACTTCGCCGTCGAGACGCTGGAAGGCGCCCTCGCCGCGACCGAGGAGACCGTCAAGCAGCACCACGACGCCTCCTTCGACGCCATGACCCAGGTGGCCGTGGCGCCCTGCTCGCCGTTCTCGGTGTCGACCGAACTCCTGCGTGAAGGTGCCGAGCTGGCTCGCCGCCTCGGCGTACGGCTGCACACCCACGGTTCGGAGACCGTGGAGGAGGAGAAGTTCTGCCACGAGCTGTTCGGCATGGGCCCGACCGACTACTTCGAGTCCACCGGCTGGCTCGGCGAGGACGTGTGGATGGCGCACTGCGTCCACATGAACGACTCCGACATCGCCGCCTTCGCCCGTACGAAGACCGGTGTCGCCCACTGCCCGTCCTCCAACGCCCGCCTCGCGGCCGGTATCGCGCGGGTCCCGGACATGCTGGCGGCCGGCGTCCCGGTCGGCCTCGGCGTCGACGGCACCGCCTCCAACGAGTCCGGCGAGCTGCACACCGAGCTGCGCAACGCCCTGCTGATCAACCGCCTCGGCGCCCACCGCGAGGCCGCCCTGAGCGCCCGTCAGGCACTCCGGCTCGGTACCTACGGCGGCGCCCAGGTGCTCGGCCGCGCCGACCAGATCGGCTCGCTGGAGCCGGGCAAGCTGGCCGACGTCGTGCTGTGGAAGATGGACACCCTCGCCCACGCCTCCATCGCCGACCCGGTGACCGCGCTGGTCTTCGGCGCGGCGGCCCCGGTCACCGCGTCCTTCGTCAACGGTGAGCAGATCGTGACGGACGGCCGCCTGGTCACCGTCGACGAGGACGCCATCGCCCGCTCCACCCGCGAGGAGGCCCAGCGCCTCGCCCGGATCGCCGCCCAGGCCTGATCCACCGCACACTCCGGCGAGCCGGCTGCGCACCGGTCCGGCTCACCGGGAAACCCGGCACCTCGGCTGCCCGGCCCGCGTGGACGACGCGAGCGAAGCAGGCGAAGTACCGGAGGATTCCGGGCGGTCTCCCCGTAAGGGCGGACCACCGGACGGCGTACCGGTCCCCCCGGGACCGCTACGCCCGCAGACTCCGGCCGGGAGGGACGGCTCCCGGCCGGGAACCGTGGACCCGAGCGGGGTTCACGGCAGCCGTTCCGGGGCGCGTGCGGACGCACCCGCCCCGGAACGGTCACCCCACCGCTCACCGCTCACCGCTCGACGAGCATCCGTCCCGGTCTCGCACGACCACACACGCACCACCTCCATGAAACCCACGTCGACGCCGACGTGTTACCCGCCCGGAGGAGCCGCCGTGGCCGCCCATCCTGTTGACGAGAAACTCCCCGCCCTCAAAATGGCGACCAGTGGCCTGCAGCATGTGGCCGCCATGTATGCGGGAGTCGTCGCACCACCCCTGATCGTCGGCGCGGCCGTAGGCCTGTCCGCCACCGACCTGACCTTCCTCACCGGAGCCTGTCTGTTCACCGCCGGGCTCGCCACCTTCCTGCAGACCCTCGGGTTCTGGAAGATCGGCGCCCGGCTGCCGTTCGTCAACGGCGTCACCTTCGCCGGTGTCGCGCCGATGACGGCCATCGTCGCCTCGGCCAAGGACAAGTCCGACGCCCTGCCGATGATCTTCGGCGCGGTGATCGTCGCCGGTCTCCTCGGCTTCTTGGCGGCGCCCTTCTTCAGCAAGGCCGTCCGCTTCTTCCCGCCCGTCGTCACCGGCTCGGTCATCACCCTGATCGGCGTCTCCCTGCTCCCGGTCGCGTTCGGCTGGGCCCAGGGGCCGAACCCCGCCGCGCACGACTACGGCTCGACGACCAACCTCACCCTGGCCGGCCTCACCCTGCTGATCGTGCTGCTGCTGCGCCGCTTCACCCGCGGCTTCGTCAAGCAGATCGCGGTCCTGCTCGGCCTGATCACCGGCACCCTCCTCGCGATACCCTTCGGCGCCACGGACTTCAGCCCCGTCGCGCACGCCGACGTCGTCGGCTTCCCCACCCCGTTCCACTTCGGCACCCCCACCTTCCACATCGCCGCGATCCTGTCGATGTGCGTGGTGATGGTCGTCTCCATGACCGAGTCCACCGCCGACATGCTCGCCCTCGGCGAGATCGTCGAACGCCCCTCGGACGAGAAGACGATCGCGGCCGGCCTGCGCGCCGACACCCTCGGCTCCGCGCTCAGCCCGCTCTTCAACGGCTTCATGTGCAGCGCCTTCGCCCAGAACATCGGCCTCGTCGCCATGACGCGGATCCGCAGCCGTTTCGTCGTCGCCGTCGGCGGCGGCTTCCTGGTCCTGATGGGCCTGTGCCCGATGGCCGCCTCGCTCATCGCGGTCGTCCCCCGCCCGGTCCTCGGCGGCGCCGGCGTCGTCCTGTTCGGCTCGGTCGCCGCGAGCGGCATCCAGACCCTGGTCCGGGCCGGCCTGGAGAAGGACAACAACGTCCTGATCGTCGCCGTCTCCCTCGCCGTCGGCATCATCCCGATCACCGCGCCGGACTTCTACCACGCCTTCCCCGAGACCGCGCGGATCGTCCTGGACTCGGGCATCTCCACCGGCTGTGTGATGGCCGTCCTGCTCAACCTGGTCTTCAACCACCTCGGCCGCACCCGCGAGGCCGAGGACGTCACCCATCCCATGGAGTCGGGCGAGGAGCTGGCGCCGGCGCACTGAGTCGCGTGCGGGGTACGGCGCCGGGGGGGGGGGGGGGGGGCGGCCCCCCGCCGCCCCCCCCACGCTTGTCTGCGGCAGTCTTGGACCATGAACGAGTCCGGCCGCGTGGAGGCCTTCAGCGACGGCGTGTTCGCCATCGCCATCACCCTGCTCATCCTGGACATCAAGGTGCCCAAGGCGGGCGAACACGGCGGTCTCTGGGAGGCGTTGGGCGCGCAGTGGCCGTCGTACGCGGCCTATGTGGTCAGCTTCCTGGTCATCGGCATCATGTGGGTCAACCATCACCAGCTGTTCAGCTACGTCACCCGTGTCGACCGGACGCTGATGTTCCTGAACCTGCTGGTGCTGATGGTCGTGGCGGCGGTGCCCTGGCCGACGTCGCTGCTCGCGGAGTACCTGCGCGAGGGCGCCGAGGCCTCGCACGCCGCTGCCGCCGTGTACAGCCTGGTGATGGTCGCGATGGCCCTCACCTTCCAGGCCCTGTGGTGGCATCTCACCCGCACCGGTCACCTCTTCGACGCCCGCGTGGACCCGGCGGCGGCCCGCGCCACCCGGGCACGCTTCGCCCTCGGCTCCCTCGGCTACCCCCTGACGGTGGCGCTCGCCTTCGTCTCCGCACCCCTCACCCTCGCCGCCCACGGCCTGCTCGCCCTGTACTACGGCTTCAACCAGGTACCGGTCCCGCTCCGCCGGGACACCCCGTGAGCCGAACCGGTCAGAAACGCGGCATGCCCTGACAAGGCGTCAGGGCGGGCAGCCGGCCGATGAAGTACGAGCGGGGCGGGACCCCCATCAGGGCGCGGAAGTCGGAGGTCATGTGTGACTGGTCGAAGTAGCCGGTCACGGTGGCCAGTTGGGACCAGGGGGCGTGCCCGGCCCGGGTGACGATCGTACGGACGCGGTCGATGCGGGCGTAGTGCTTGGGGGAGACCCCGACGCCCTCGGCGAACAGGTTGCGCAACTGGCGTTCGCTGACCGCAAGTTCGCGGGCCACCTCCCGCACCTGTGCCGGTGCCCGGTCCGGGCGGACCGACAGCGCGTCGACGCCCGCACGCAGCAGCGCCGTACGGGCCGGGTCCACGGCGGACGACAGGAGCTCCGGGAGCGTCTCGACGAGGTACGGCACCGCCTCCCGCGGGTCCAGCCGGCGCAGCCCGGCCGCGAGCCGGCGGGGCGTGTCGCCCGGCAGGTCCTCCAGCCGCGCGGTTCTGCCGACCAGTTCGGTCGCCGATACGCCCAGCAGCGGTCGGGTCATGCCGGGTGCGAGACGCAGTTCGACGCAGCGGACGTGAGCCTTGCTCTCGTGGTACGACGCCCGCACCCGCGGCCCGGAGACCAGCACAT
Organism: Streptomyces camelliae; assembly: GCF_027625935.1. Taxonomy (NCBI): domain Bacteria; kingdom Bacillati; phylum Actinomycetota; class Actinomycetes; order Kitasatosporales; family Streptomycetaceae; genus Streptomyces; species Streptomyces camelliae. The sequence goes on along the minus strand of NZ_CP115300.1, from coordinate 2,006,796 downwards.
CGCGCCGCCCGTCCGCCCCCACCCGCAGAATCACCTTGGTGACCGCGGCGGGCAGTCGTACGAAGGGCTCCTCGGCGGGCTCGGTGCGGGACACGGACAGCGTGCGCACCCCGGAGATCCAGGGGCGCAGCACCTCGGGTGTGGTCAGGTCCTGCTCGGCGACGGCGTTCGGCATCACTCCACGGTAAGCGCGCCCGACCGCTTCCGGGCCGGTGAACCGTGCCGGAATTTCCAAGAGTCCGGCATCGCTCCCGGCCCATCGTGGACCGCATGATTCTGGTGACGGGTGCCACGGGCACCACCGGCAGTGAAGTCGTACGACAGCTCACGGCGCGCGGCGAGAAGGTGCGCGCGCTGACCCGCGACCCGCAGCGGGCCCGGATGCCCGCCGGGGTGGAGGTGGCCGGCGGGGACTACGCCGACCCGGACTCGCTGGCGGCGGCGATGACGGGGGTGACGGCCGCGTACCTGGTGTGCCCGCCCGGCCCCGGCGCCGCCCACGACACGGCGCTGGTCGCGGCGGCCCGGGCGGCGGGCGTACGGCGGCTGGTGAAGCTCTCCGCCATCGGCAGCGACGATCCCGCCACGGGGCCGACCGTCGCCTGGCACGGGGCGGGGGAGCGGGCGGTCCGGGACAGCGGGGCCGAGTGGACGGTCCTGCGGCCCTCGTCGTTCGCCACGAACACGCTGGCCTGGGCGGCGGCGGTCCGCCGGGGCGAGCCCGTGCCGAACATGACCGCCGACGGGGCGTCCGGGGTGATCGACCCGCGCGACATCGCCGAGGTGGCGGTACGGGCCCTGCTCGACGCCGGGCACGCGGGGCGGACGTACACCCTGACCGGACCGGCGGCGATCAGCGTCCCGGACCAGGTCGCCGTCCTCGCCGCGGTCCTCGGCCGCCCGCTCACCGTGCGGAACCTGTCGCAGGACGAGACCCGCGGCTTCCTGCGCACCGCCTACGGCATCGACGAGAGCGGGATGGAGGACGTCCTGACCGGCATCGCCTACGTCCGCGACGGCCGCAACGCGACGGTCACCGAGGACGCGCCGCGGGTGCTGGGCCGGCCGGCCAGGACGTTCCAGGAGTGGGCCGAGGACCACAAGGAGGCCTTCCTGACCGGGTGAACCGGCCTCACCGGCGCGGCAGCCGGCGGCGCGGCCCGGCCGGGGCCCCGCCGCCGGGGTGCCTCACCGGCTCCCCGGCCGCAGCACCGCCCCGGCCGCCACCAGGGCCGCCACCGCGATCCCCGTCGCCACCCGGAACGCCAGCCGGTAGCCCTCCGCCGTCGCCGGGATCAGCTCCGCGCCCCGGTCGAGCAGACCGCCGGTGCGGCTCGCCGCCAGTGTGCTCAGCACCGCGAGGCCCAGTGAACCGCCCACCACCTGCGTGGTGTTGAACAGCCCCGACGCCAGGCCCGCGTCCTCCTCGCGCGCACCGGACATCGCGAGCCCGGTCAGCGCGGGCATCGCCGCCGCGAACCCGGCCGAGAGCAGCAGCAGCGGCGGCAGCACATCGGCGGCGTAGGAGGCGTGCACCGGAACACGGCTCAGCAGCGCCATGCCGGCGGCGATCAGCACCAGGCCGGCCAGCAGCACCCGGTAGCCGCCGTACCGGGCGACCGTGCGCGCGGACAGGCCCAGCATCAGCAGCCCGATGGCGACCGGTGCCGGCAGGAACGCGGTGCCGGTCGCCAACGCGCCGTAGCCCAGTACCCTTTGCAGATACAGCGCGCCGATGAACTGGAAGCCGTACATCGTCGCGATCATCAGCATCTGCACCGCGTTGGCGCCGGTCAGTACCCGGGAGCGGAACAGGCGCAGCCGCAGCAGCGGGCGGGCGGTCCGCGCCTGGCGCAGGGTGAACGCCGTGAACAGGGCGAGGGCGAGGGCCGCGAGCAGCGCGGTGGCGGCCGGAGTACGGCCGCCGGCGCCGACGATGACGTACACCGTGAGCATCAGCGCGCCCGTGACCAGTGCGGCGCCCGGATAGTCGGCGCCCTTGCCGAGTCCGGCGCCGCGCTCCGGCGCGAGGACCCGCACCGCGGCCAGCCACGCGGCCACGCCGATCGGCAGGTTGATCAGGAAGATCCAGTGCCAGTTCAGCGCCTGGGTCAGCGCACCGCCGAGGAAGGTGCCGAGCGCTCCGCCGGCCGAGCCGACCGCGCTGAACGCCGCGATGGCGCGGGCCTGTTCACGCGGCTGCGGGAAGAGTGCCACCAGCATGCCGAGCACCACCGCCGAGGCCATCGCCCCGCCGGCCCCCTGCAGCGCCCGCGCCGCGATCAGCAGCCCCTGGGTGGTGGCCACCCCGGCCAGCACCGAGGCCGCGGTGAACACGGCCAGCCCGGCGGTGAACATCCGCTTGCGGCCCACCAGATCGCCGAGCCGGCCCACCAGCAACAGCAGCCCGCCGAAGGCGATGAGATAGGCGTTGACGACCCAGGCGAGACCCGGCCCGCTGAAACCGAGGTCGCTCTGGATGGCGGGCATCGCCACCGTGACGATGTTGCCGTCCAGGACCGTCATCAGCGTGCCCGCGCACAGCACGGCGAGCGACGCCCGACGGTTGTACGCTCGCGACGGTGTCACCGCCACCGGTGACGGGCTGTTCTCGATGATGGCCGACATGGCTCCCCTGTTCTTCATGCTTACCTCGGTGCACGACTTGTAACGGGGAACATCGTCAGTGACCATGGAGGCCGGCGTAAGGAGGCAGTCCGATGTCCCAGAGGAACACCGGTGTTACCGTCCAGGCAGTGAACGCGCACGCCTGCCCCATCCGGGAAGTTCTTGACAGGGTGGCCGGCAAATGGAGCGTGCAGATCCTCGTCGCCGCCGCGCACGGACCCATCCGCTTCACCGAACTGGAGCGCGGCATCGAGGGCATCAGCCGCCGGATGCTCACCCTCACCCTGCGCAACCTGGAACGCGACGGCCTGGTGACCCGCACCGTGCATCCGACGGTGCCGCCGAAGGTGGAGTACGAACTCACCCCCGTCGCCCATGAGTTGAACGACACCCTGCTCCGGCTGACCGAATGGGCCGAGCACAACCGGGAGTACATCGCCGGGGCGCGGGCGGCCTACGACGCCGAGCACCGGCCGGAGCTGCTCGACGCGTAGGCCCGCAGAGCCTACAGACCGAACAGGGCGAGGTCCGTCGTCAGCTCCTTGAACACCTCCCGCGGGTCGGCGACCAGCTTGCGCTCCTCAAGATCCAGCAGGCCGCCCACCGCGCTGACCTCGGCCGCCAGGGTGCCGTCGGTCTTGCGTATCTCCTGCACGATCCGGAAGGTCTTGCCACCGCCCCACTCGAACGCGCACGTCACATCGACCTCGTCGCCGGCGAGCAGTTCGCGCCGGAAACGGATCGTCGTCTCCAGCGCCACCGGGCCCACGCCCCGCCCCACGAGCCGTGTCTGGCTGATGCCGGCCGCCTGGAGCAGTGACCAGCGGGCATGCTCAGCGTAGTTGAGGTACACGGACTGGTTCAGGTGTCCCTGCGTGTCGGTCTCATAGCCGCGGACGGTCACGCGCACGGAAAACGGCTCGCTCACGATGTCCCCTTCTCGTGTATGGCACACTGACCCCCCGATCCTGGCATGCCGCTCACACCCGGCGTGGCGAGGCCAGCAGATACCGCGCTCTCGTCCGCGGCTCGGTGTACTCACCCGCCTGCCAGCCCGCGCGCTCCAGCGTGGCCGCGCAGGCCGCCAGGGCCGCGGTATCCGGCGCGTACACCGCCACGGCCTCCGGCTGCGGCGTCGCCCGCACCCGGTAACCGTCCCTGTCCCCGCTCGCCGGACGGTGCCCGGCCGCCTCCAGGGCGAGCGCCGCGGCCCGCACCAGATGCGCCCGCTCCCAGTCGCACGGCCGGTCCACGGCGCCGTCGGCATGGGTCATCCGGCGCAGCTCCAGCAGCCCCTGCCAGGCACTGTGCACCTCGCGCGCCCGCGCCGGCCCGTCCCCGGCCGGCTCCACCTCGCCGCCGACCCGCGCCGCGAACACCCCCGCGTCGGGCACCGGCTCCGGCGCCGCCTCGGGCACCTCCTCCCGTATCCGGTGCCCCGCCGGCGTCAGGAAGTGATCGTGCGGCGGCCGGGGATGCCGAAAGGCCAGGCCCCGCTTCACCAGCGCCGCGAGCTGTGCCTCCGTACCCCGCAACCGCCCGGTGACCGGGTCGGCGCCCTCGACCACCCGCCGCTGCGCGGCACTCAGCGCTCGGGTCACAGCCGTACTCCTTCCATCCTTCTCGCAGAGTACGGCGCGGGTCTGACATCGGTCCCCGGCGGCCAGGGCGGCCCGCTACTGCCCCGGCCGGATGTTCCACCCCGCCACCACCGGCCGCTCGTGCTCCGTCCCGAGGCGGCACAGGGTGCCCGTGGCCAGCTGGAACAGGGCCCCCTGCTCGGGCGGCAGGCCCAGCCGGCGGGCGGTGAGGACGCGGAGGAAGTGGCCGTGGGCGATGAGGACGACGACGCCCTCGGTGTTGCAGAGGGCCGCGTCGGCCTTGGCGAGCATCCGGTCGGCGCGCTCGCCGACCTGTTCCGCGGTCTCGCCCGGGTGCTCCGGCGGGCCCGGCGCGACCCCGTCCGTGAACAGGAACCAGCCGGGCCGGGTGCGCCGGATCTCCGGGGTGGTCACGCCCTCGTAGCCGCCGTAGTCCCATTCGCGCAGGTCGGCGTCGATCCGGGCGTCCGGGATCCCGATGAGCTCGGCGGTCTCCCGGGCCCGCTGCAGGGGGCTGACGAACGCGGCCCCGATCCGGTGCGAGCGGATCAGCGGCACCAGCCGGCGCGCCTCCTCCCGCCCGTGCTCGGTGAGGGGTACGTCGGTCCAGCCGGTGTGCCGTCCGGACCGTGACCACTCGGTCTCACCGTGCCGGACGAGAAAGAGGTCACCCACGTCAGCGCCCTTCCCGCTCGCCTGTCAGCACGGTGTCACAGGGAGGCGGACGCCCGCAGGACGGACTCGGCCAGACGGCCGTTCTCCAGGGCGGCGCCCACCCCGGAGGGGAAGGAGAACCGGCGCCGGGTGTAGGCGTACGCGATGCCGTGCGCCGGGTCGGCGAAGCCCAGCGAGCCGGTCGCGCCGCTGTGCCCGAAGGTGCCGGGGTCGAGGAACGGGTAGAGCGCCGGGGTGTGCTCGAAGCCGCGCGCGAAGTGGTCCTCGCTGCCGACGACCAGGTCCGGCCCGCCCGGGGTGCGCAGCTCGGCGAACAGGGCCGCGGTCGCGGGCGTGAGCAGCGGCGGCCTGCCGTCCACGGTGCTGATGGCGGCCGCGAACATTCCGGCGACCCCGCGCGCGTTGCCCACGCCGCCCGAGGACGCCGGCCCGAGCGCCTTCACCCGGGGGTGATTGCCGAACGCCACCAGGTCCAGCGGCTCCGGGGCGTGCGCGTTGAAGGCGATGCCCCGGATGCTGTCCGGGGCCGCCGCCCGCTCCTTCAGCAGTACGGCCTCCTCCGGGGTCGGCACCAGCGGCTGCACGTCCACCCAGCGCGGCTCCGCCTCCGCCGGCATACCCAGGTGGTAGTCGAGCCCGTACGGCGCCCGGACCCGCTCCTCGTACAGTTCCTGGATCGACCGGCCGGTCACCCGGCGCACCACCTCGCCGGTGAGGGCGCCGATGACGAAGGCGTGGTAGCCCCAGGCGGTACCCGGCTCCCACAGCGGCCGGCGCCCCGCCAGTCGGGCCGCGATGATCCGGTCGTCGGCCAACTCCTCGACCGTGAAGGGCTGTTCGGCGTCCCCGACAAGACCGGCCCGGTGTTCCAGCAGCTCGCCCAGCGTCAGCCGGTCCTTGCCGTGGACGCCGAACTCGGGCCAGTACGCGGCGACTTCGCGGTCCAGGTCGAGCACCCCGTCCTGCACCAGGAGTGCGACGACGAGATGCGCGGCGCCCTTGGCGATGGAGTACAGGGTCGTCAGCGAGTCCCCGTCGATGCCGTCGCCGCCCCACAGGTCCACCACGCGCCGACCGTGCCGGTACACGACGAGCTGTGCGCCCGGATCGTCCCGTTCCCCGGCGAGCACCGCCGCGAACTCCGCGCGTACGCCCTCGAATCCCTCCGCCACCGTTCCGTGCACATCGATCGGCATATGTCGTCCCCCCTGTTCGTAGATCAGCGACGCAGGTCGTCAACGTGGGGCCGCCGCCGGGCATTCCCCGCTCCCGTGCCGCCGCTCAGCGCCCCTGCGCGACGCGCCGCGGGGGTGCCATGGGCACCGTCGCGCCGCAGGCGTCGATCGTGGCGGCCCTGAGGTGCGCGTCCGTGACGGGCACGACGGCCGGGCGGGAGTCGTGCGGTGCCCGCACCACCGCCTCGGTCTGCAGCACGCACCAGCTGCCCGCGCCGGGCGTGCCGGCGGGGGTGTAGCGGAGGTCCACGGCGATCGCCGCCCTCACGGGCAGGGTGACGGCGGCCGGGTGTCCGTGCCCGGCGCCGTCGATGCTGTCCGCCTTGCCGTTGTGGATCTCCAGTCCCGGGTAGCCGCCGAACACACAGGTTCCCGGGCCGTCGTTGCGGGCGGTCAGCCGTGCGTGGCCGACACCCTTCGCCGTGCCGAGCCGGGCCAGTGTCCAGCTCAGCGCGGCGGTACGGCACGGCGGCGCGGCCGTGGTCGTGGCTGCGGGCGGGGCCTTGGCCGTGGCGGTGGCCGGCGGGGCCTCGGTGGTGGTGCGGTTCGTCGTGCCGCAGGCCGCGAGGGCCAGGGCGGCGGTGAGAGCGGCGAGGCCGCCGGTGGTCAGCCGGGTCGTCGCGCGCATCGGTCCCCCTTCTTTCCTCCGGAGTCGTGGATGCGTCAGGTGCCGGGGTGGACCAGCGTGTTCTCGGTGCCGACGGACTTGGTGCCGTTGTCGGCGTACAGCGTGGTCTCGCCGTCGGACCAGCGCACGATCAGGTCGTTGCGGGTGTGGTCGGCGGTGAAGTCGCCGGACGTCATGGCCTGGGCGTGGGTCCATGTGCCGTTCGGACCGAGCACCCGGGAGCGGGTGCCGGGCCCCGCGGCCGAGGTGCCGGCGTAGGAGTCGAGCGAGCCGTCCCCCCAGCGGGCCAGGAAGCCGGGGGTGCCGCCGAAGTCTCCGCCGGTCAGCTGGGCGGCCTTGGTCCAGGTGCCGTTCGCCGCGAGGAGCTGTCTGGTGGGACCGAAGCCGCCCGTGCCGACCCCGGTGTGCAGGGTCAGCCGGCCGTCGGACCAGCGCACCAGCAGATCGTTCGCGCCCTTGCCGTCGAACTGCCCGGACGTGATCTGTACGGCGTTCTTCCAGGCGGAGCGGGGGGCGGCCATCCGGACCTCCCGGCCCAGGCCCGCGCTGCCGATGGCCGGGTACAGCGTGGCCTCGCCGTCGGACCAGCGCACCAGCAGATCGCTGCGGCCGTCGCCGGTGAAGTCCCCGCCGGTGAGCGTACGGGCGTACGTCCAGGTGGAGTTGGCGTTCGCCAGGCGCTTCTCGGACCCGAACCCGCCCTTGCCGTCCCCGGGATACAGGGTGATCCCGCCGTCGGACCAGACGACGAGCAGGTCGCCGAGGCGGTCGCCGGTGTAGTCGCCGGAGGCCAGCAGCGAGGCTCCCCGCCAGCGGGCGGCGCCGCCCGGCAGGGCGTTGATTCCCTTGTAGGGCGGCAGATCGGCGGGCGGGTCCTGGTTCGCGACCGCGTCGGCCAGGAGGTTCGCGGCGTCGGAGCCGAACGCCGGGGCATAGCTGATGTAGTCGACGTCCGCGTCGTTGCCGCCGCCGTTGTAGCCGCCGAGGTTGCCTATGACATGGCCGGTCGTGGCGCCGTCCTGGTAGTCGGTGATCCAGGGGCTGCCGGACACCCCGCCGTAGTAGCCGCCGCAGGTCATCGACATCTGCCGGTAGCCGGGCAACTGCGTGGTCGGCACGGTGCACTTGAGAGCGCTGCCGGTGTTGTTGTGCCCGTAGGACGGATAGCCGACGACGGTGACGTTCTTGTTGGCGTAGCCGGACGGCCGGGTGAAGGTCAGACCGCCGCCGACCGCGTCCTGAAGGCTCTGGCCGCGCTGGTTGGCCGACACCCGGGCGAAGGCGGTGTCCAGGTCGGACGCGGCCGTCTTGGTGGTGCTCGATCCCTTGTCGGGCACGTATCGGGGGTCGGTGAACATCCGCTGGATGTGGAAGATCCCGTACGGCTGCTGGTCGGGGCCCGCGCCCTTCACGAACTTCGGGACGAAGATGTAGTCGGCGTTCATGTTCAGCCCGCAGTGGGCCGCGGTGAGGACGATGTTCCGCGCCGTCGTGTCGATCACGCTGCCGGTGCAGTGCCAGGTGGTGCCGCTCGGCCCGTCCGACCCGAAGAACGTCCCCACCAGGCGGGTCCCCGGGAACGCCGTGCCCTGCGGCCCTCCCGCCGCCGCGACCGACGGTCCCGGACCGCTCGGAGCGGTGCGCCCGCCGTCCAGCGGCCGCGCGTCGGCCATGCGCCCGGCGGTCCAGAACCGGGCCGCGTCCCGCGCCTCCCGCCCCGCGGGGGACGGCGCGGGCGTGCGGTCACCGGCCTGTGCCGCGGGAGCCGCGAGCAGAGGCGTCGCGAGGCCGAGGGCCGCCGCGCACAGTATGGCGACGGCGGTCCGGCGGTTTCCGTACGTAAGCAAAGATGCCCCCCTGGTCTGATCGAACCGGACCAGGAGGAGCGGACGGTGCGGCGCGGGTCTGGCGCCCACCGAGAGCCTGTGGTGTCAGCCGTGTATGGACGCCCCCCGGTCGCACAGGTGATCTTCGCACATTTTCGCGAAATCCGGGGATCGGGTAGCGCACGTCCCCCGGTCCGTCAAGTGACGAACAGTCGGGGCTGGGGCGCCCGGCCGCTCACGGGGACGGTGGAGTCGATCCGCCCGTACGACCCGCTGGAGCGGACGCGCACCGGAAAGGAGGCCGGATGTACCGCCGGCTCGGCGCCTTCGCCACCCGTCGCCCCCGCTGCGTGCTGCTCGCCGCGCTCGGCTTCCTCGTCCTGTCCCTGGTCGCCGGCCCCTCCGCGACGGGCCGGCTGAAGACACAGGGGTACGACGACCCGGCCTCCGACTCCAGCTACGCGGCCCGGACGACCGCCCCGTACCACGGCACGGCCCCGAACCTGGTCGTCGTCGCGCGGGCCCGGCACGGCGGCGTCGACGATCCCGCCGCGCGCGACGCGGGACACACCCTGACCCGGCGCCTGGCCGCCCAGCCCCACGTGAGCGGCGTGTCCTCCTACTGGAGCGGCGGGGCGGCCGGGCTGCGCGGCCGCGACGGCCGCTCGGCGCTGCTGCTCGCGCACGTCGACGGCACCGGAGAACAGCTCGGCCCCCGAGCCGAACGCGTCCGCGCGGCACTGTCCGGCAGGCCGGGACTCACGGTGCGCGTGGGCGGCTCGGCCCTGGCCGACGCCGAGCTGAGGGACCTCGCCGGCGCCGACCTGAGACGGGCCGAGGGCGTGGTCCTGCCCGGCACCCTCGTCCTGCTGCTGCTGGTGTTCGGCAGCGTGCCGGCCGCCATCCTGCCCCTGCTGATCGGTGTCCTGGCGATCGGCGGGACCCTGCTGGCCCTGAACCTCCTCGGCGCCGTCACCGATGTGTCGGTGTTCGCGCTGAACCTGACCACCGCGCTCGGCCTCGGCCTCGGCATCGACTACGGGCTGCTGATCGTCTCCCGGTTCCGGGAGGAGCTCACCGCCGGACACGAGCCCCGCGAGGCCGCCCGGCGCACGGCGTGCGCCGCGGGCCACACCGTCTTCTTCAGCGCCGCCACGGTCTGCGCGGCGCTGGCGGCCCTGCTGCTCTTCCCGCCGTACTTCCTGCGTTCCTTCGCCTACGCCGGCATCGCCGTGGTGGCCGTCGCCGCGGTCGCGGCCACCACCGTGCTGCCGGCGCTGCTCGCGTTGCTCGGCCGGCGGGTGAACGCGTGGGCGGTGCCCTGGCGCCGTGGGGCGCGGGCCGGTTCCGCGTCGCGGTTCTGGGAGCGGCTGGCCCGGGTCGTCGTACGCCGCCCGCTGCTCGCCGCACTGCCGGTGCTGGGGCTGCTGGCGCTGCTCGCCGCCCCCCTCACCCAGGCGCGGTTCGCGACCCCCGACGACCGGGCGCTGCCCCCGACCACATCCAGCCGGCAGGCCGGTGACCTGCTGCGCGGCGACTTCGACCCCGGGAGCGCGGGCGCCCTCACGGTGTTCCTGACGAGCCACACGCCCCGGGTCGCGCTCGACTACGCGCCCCGGCTGTCCGCGCTGCCCGGCGTGGCCGAGGCCGTCGGACCGTCCGGGGTGTGGCGGGCGGGCGCGCGGGTGGCCCCGCCGGGCTCCGCGGCGACCCGCCTGCTGCCCTCCGGTCCCGGCGCTCCCGCGCTGTTCTCGGTGGTGCCGTCGGCCGACCCGCGCTCGGCGGCCGCCCAGCACCTGGTCCGCGCCCTGCGCAGAACGCCGACGCCGGCGGACACCCGGATCCACGTCGGCGGTCCGAGCGCGGTGCTCGTCGACGCCAAGGACACCATCGCCCGGCGGCTGCCGGTCGCCGCCGCCGTGATCGCCGCCAGTACGTCCGTGCTGCTGTTCCGCTTCTCCCGCAGCCTCGTCCTGCCGCTGAAGGCGATCGCGCTGAACTGCCTGAGCCTCGCCGCGGTCCTCGGCGCCATGGTGTGGCTCTTCCAGGCCGGACACCTGCGGACCCTGCTCGGATGCACGCCCGGGCCGCTCAGCACGACCATGCCGGTGCTGCTGTTCTGCATCGTCTTCGGGCTCTCGGTCGACTACGAGGTCTTCGTGCTGGCCCGCATCAAGGAGGCGCACGACGCCGGGCAGCGCACCGCCGACGCGATCGTGAACGGCGTCGCCCGCACCGGCGGCATCGTCACCACCGCGGGCGCCCTGCTCGCCTTCACGCTCCTCGCCTTCGGCACGTCCCGGGTGGCCCTCCTGAAGTTCTTCGGCATCGGCGCGGGCCTCGGCGTCCTGCTCGACGCGACCCTCGTGCGCGGCGTCCTCGTACCGGCGTTCATGCGACTCGCCGGCGGACTGAACTGGTGGGCGCCGTGGCACCGGCAGTACCCCCCTCATCCCCTCCCCACTCGAAGGAACCAGGTCTCCCCATGAACGACACGCACGACATGCACGGCACGCACGGCATCGACGACATCGCCATCGTCGGCCTCGGCTGCCGCTTCCCCGGCGCCCGCGGCACCCACGCGTACTGGCGGCTTCTCCTCGGCGCGCAGCGGCAGTTCGCCCCGGTCCCCGAGGACCGCTGGAACCACGCCACGTTCCACGAACCCGGCGACCGCTGCGCCCCCGACACCGCCTACACCGACCGGGTCGCCTTCCTCGACGCGGTGGACCGCTTCGACGCCCCGCACTACGGCCTTCCGCCCCGCCGCGTCGAGGCCATGGACCCGCAGCACCGGCTGATGCTCGACGTCACCCGCGAAGCCCTCGACGACGCGGGGCTCGGCCGGGGCGGCTTCGACCGGGAGACCACCGGCGTCTTCTTCGGCTTGTCCGTGTCCGACTACAAGGATCTGATGACGGCCCGCCTCAGAGCGCTCTGCCTGGCCGACGGATCCCTCGGCGGCCCGGCCGATCCCGCACTGCTGCGGGCGCTCAGGGACCGGGCCCTCGAACACCTCGGCCCCGTCGAGGCGTTCACCCTTCCGGGCAGCCTGCTCAACATGGCGCCCGCCGCGGTGAGCCGGCACTTCGGCCTCGGCGGCCCCAGCTTCGCCGTCGACGCCGCCTGCTCCAGCTCCCTGACCGCCCTCGGCCAGGCGGTGCTCCACCTGCGCCAGGGCAGCTGCACGACGGCCGTCGTCGGCGGTGTCCACCTCAGTCTCACCCCGGACGGCCTCGTGGGCTTCTCCCGCCTCGGCGCGCTCTCCGCCGAGGGGGTGTGCCGACCGTTCGACGCACGAGCCGACGGCTTCGTGCTGGGCGAGGGGGCCGGCGCGGTCGTCGTACGGCCGCTGAAGGACGCGCTCGCCGCCGGTGACCGTGTCTACGCCGTCGTCAAGGGCATCGGCTCGGCCAACGACGCCGCCACCGACGGCCCCCTGAGCCCGGCTCCCGAAGGACAGCTGCGGGCCATGCGCCGCGCCTACGCCGACGCGGGCCTGCCGCCCTCCGCCGTGGGGTTCATCGAGGCCCACGGCACCGGCACCACGGTCGGCGACCGCGTCGAGGTGGAGGCGCTGCGCCGGCTGCGGACCGAGCACCCGGACGCGGACCCCGGCGTGAGCTACCTGTCCTCGGGCAAGGCGCTGATCGGGCACTCGCTGTCCGCGGCGGGCATCGCGGGGCTGATCAAGACCGCCCTGGTCGTGCACCACCGTACGGTCGTGCCCCAGCCGGACATCACCCCCCACCCCGGCCTCGGACTCGACGCCGCCGGCCTGCGCATCGCCGACACCGTCCGGCCGTGGCCGGCCGGCGACACCCCGCGGTGCGCCGCCGTCAGCTCGTTCGGCTTCGGCGGCACGAACGTCCACGTGGTCCTCCAGGAGGCACCCGCCCCCGCTCCCGTACGACGCCCGGCAGGCGCCCGGTCCGCGCCCGAACCCCAGCTCGCCCTGATCTCGGCGGGCAGCCCGGAACTGCTCCAGGAGCACATCGGCGAGCTGCTCGACACCCTGGAGCACACGCCCGACGCGTCGATGGCGGCGCTGGCCCACACCCTGGGCGGGCGCGCACCGCTGCCCAGCAGGCTCGCGATCGTGGCCGCCGACCCCGCCGCGTTCACGCAGCGGCTGCGCCGGGCCCGCCGCCAACTGGCCGACGGCGCCCGGGGGGATCTCGGCGACGGTGCCTTCGCCGCCGACACGCCCCTGCCGCCCGCCGGGCGCCGTGTCGCCTTCGTCTTCCCCGGCCAGGGCAGTCAGCGGCCGGGCATGCTGCGAGACCTCCACCAGAGGTTTCCCGAGTTCCGCCACACCGTCGACGAGCTGGGCGCCGTGGCCGGGACCGACGTGGCCGGTCTGCTCTACGGCGCCCGTGCGGACGGCCCGGAGGCGGGACGGCGGCTCGCCGCCACCGAGGTGTGCCAGCCCGTGCTCGGCACCGTGCAGATCGCCGCCACCCGGCTGCTGGCCGCGTGCGGCGCGGCACCCGACCTCGTACTCGGCCACAGCGTCGGGGAGTTCGCCGCGGCTGCGGCGGCCGGCTTCCTCACCGACGAGGAGACCGTACGGCTGCTCGCCCACCGGGGTGCGGTGGTGCGGGCGGCCGGGTCCTCCTCCCGCGGCGGGATGCTCGCCGTACAGGCCGACAAGGAGACCTGCCGGCGGCTCGTGCGGAACATCGACGGCGTATGGCTCGCGTGTTTCAACCACGCGCGCCAGACCGTGGTGAGCGGCACCGAGGAAGGGCTCGGCACGCTGCGCCGGGTCTGCGCCGAGGCGGGAGTCGCGACCTGTGTCCTCGACACGTCCCACGCCTTCCACTCGCCGCGACTGGCCGGGGCCGACGAGGCCATGCGCACGGATCTCGTCCACCGCCCGCTCACCACGCCCCGCCTGCCGTTCGTCTCCGCCGTGAGCGGGACGGTGTGCGGCGAGCCCGGACTCCTGCGCGAGCTGTGGTCCCGGCACGCCTCCGCGCCGGTCCGCTTCGGCGACGCCGTGCGCGGCGCCTACGACGCGGGCGCCCGCGTCTTCCTCCAGGTGACGGGGGGCGGTTCGCTCCTCGCCTCGGTACGCCGCAACCTCACCGGCCACGACGACGTCCACGCCGTCGCCGGTACGGCGCCGGACGACCCGTCCGGTCTGCCGCGGGCCCTGGCCCGGCTGGCGGTCCTGGGCGTCCCGGTCGATCCCCGGGCCCTCGTGCGGGAGGACGACCGCCGGGTCCTGGACCTGCCGGTGGCCCGGCTGGCGGAGCGGTCCTACTGGATGCGCCGTCCGGGCCCCGGAGAAACGCCCCGCAAGCCCCGCAGGCCCCACGAGTCCCGCAAGCCGCACACGACCGACACCCCGACCGACACCCCGACCGACACCCCGATCAGCAGCCAAGCCGACAACTCGACCATGGAGACCCCGATGCGCGAACTGCTCGACCTCGTCCAGCAGCAGGTGACGATCCTCCGGCAGCTGAGCGACACGCTGCCCACCGCGGACACCGCTCCTGCTCCTGCTCCTGCTCCTGCCACCGCCCAACCGCAGCCTGCAGCCGATGCCGCAGAGGCCGAGGACGCCGTACGCGAGCACATAGCCCGCGTCAGCGCCTACCCGGTGGATCACCTGCGGTCCGATCAACGACTCGTCGACGACCTCGGCTTCGACTCGCTGATGCTGACCGATCTGTTCACCTCGCTCAAGGCCCGCTGGCCCGCGCTGACGATCGACGAGCGATGCGCCCGGCCGACCGTCGGCGGCATCACGGCGCTGATCACGGGGGACGCCGAGCGGACCGGCACCCGGCCCCCGGAGGAACAGCGGCGCATCGAGTGCTTCCCCGAGGTGACCGCACACCGGGAGCGGATCGGCGTACTCGGCGAACTCCGGGTGCCGAACCCCTACTTCCTGGTCCACGAGGGCGCCATGAGCGACCGGACGGTCGTCGAGGGCCGGGAACTGGTCTCCTTCTCCGGCTACAACTACCTGGACCTGGCCACGCATCCCGGCGTGAGCGAGGCCGTCAAGGAGGCCGTGGACCGGTACGGCACATCGGCTTCCGCCAGCCGGCTGCTGTCCGGCACCCGTCCGCTCCACCTGGACCTGGAGAGTGAACTCGCCCGCACCCTGGGGACCGAGGACGCGATCACCCTGACCAGCGGTCACGCCACCAACGTCACGGTGATCGGGCACCTCGTCGGGCCGGGTGACCTGATCGTCCACGACGCGCTCGCCCACGACAGCATCCTCCAGGGCTGCACACTTTCGGGCGCGACCCGGCGGCCCTTCCCGCACAACGACGCGGCCGCCCTGGACACACTCCTCGGCACGATCCGCCACCAGTACCGACGGGTGCTGGTCGTGGCCGAGGGCGTGTACAGCATGGACGGTGACATCGCCGACCTGCCCGCCCTGGTCGCGGTCAAGCGCCGGCACGGCGCGCTGCTGATGGTCGACGAGGCGCACAGCATCGGAGTGCTCGGCGCCACCGGGCGCGGGGTCGGCGAGCACTTCGGCGTCGAGCGCCCGGACGTCGACCTGTGGATGGGCACCCTGTCCAAGTCGCTGGCCGGGTGCGGCGGTTACGTCGCGGCGAGCCGATCCGTGGTCGACTACCTGCGCTACACCGCGCCCGGCTTCGTGTACAGCGCAGGCATGACCCCCGCCAACGCGGCCGCCTCGCTGGCCGCGCTGCGGCTGATGCGGGCCGAACCGGAGCGCCTCGCCCGGCTCAGGGAGAACGCGGCGCTGTTCGTGCGTCTGGCCCGCCGGGCGGGCCTCGACACGGGGAGCAGCGAGGGCACGCCGATCGTGCCGTGCGTCGTGGGGGACTCGGCGAAGACGCTGCGGCTGGCCCGGGCGCTCTTCGAGGAGGGCATCAGCGTCAACCCGATCCTGCATCCGGCGGTGCCCGAGGAGCTGGCCCGGCTGCGGTTCTTCCTCACCTGCGCGCACACGCCGGAGCAGATCACATACACGGTCACGGCGCTGGCACGGCAGCTGTGCCGGACCGGCGGCGCGGACACCGCCCCCGCGGCGTGAAGACCGGAGCCCCGTCATGCCGCACGCAGCGTTCCCCTTCCCCTTCCCCGCGATCACGCCGGGCCGAGTCCACCGCTGGGGCGGAGCGGCTCTCCTCATGGCCCGGCGCGATGCCCCCGGCCGGACACCTTCAGGGTCGCCGCCGCCGTTACCGACCCCCGCCGATCGGCGCGTGTTCCTCGGCCTGACCCCGCCCCGGCGGCTACTGCCGATACCCGCCGAGGAACCGTCCGATGCGCCCGATCGCCGCCTCCAGATCCTCCGCGTGCGGCAGGGTGAGGATGCGGAAGTGGTCGGGGGAGGGCCAGTTGAAGCCGGTGCCCTGGACCACCTGGATCTTCTCGCGCAGCAGCAGGTCGAGGACGAACCTCTCGTCGTCGTGGATCTTGTGCACCTTGGGGTCGAGGCGCGGGAACGCGTACAGGGCGCCCTTGGGCTTCACGCACGAGACACCGGGGATCTCGTTGAGCTTCTCCCAGGCGGTGTTCCGCTGCTCGTACAACCGGCCGCCGGGCAGCGTCAGTTCGCGGACGGACTGGCGGCCGCCGAGCGCGGCCTGGATGGCGTACTGCGCGGGCGCATTGGCGCACAGCCGCATGGAGGCCAGCATCGTCAGGCCCTCCAGATAGTCCTTCGCGTGCTGCCGCGGGCCGGTCACGACCAGCCAGCCGGAGCGGAAGCCCGCCACCCGGTACGTCTTCGACAGCCCGCAGAAGGTGAGGACGACCAGATCGGGGGCGAGGGCCGCGGCCGAGTGGTGCACGGCGTCGTCGTACAGGATCTGGTCGTAGATCTCGTCGGCGAACACCATCAGGCCGTGCCGGCGGGCGAGATCGAGGATGCCCTCGACGACCTCCTTGGGGTAGACCGCGCCGGTCGGGTTGTTCGGGTTGATGATCACGACCGCCTTGGTGCGGTCCGTGATCTTCGACGCCATGTCGGCCAGGTCCGGGTTCCAGTCGGCCTGTTCGTCGCACAGGTAGTGCACCGCCTTGCCACCGGCCAGGGTCGTCACGGCCGTCCACAGCGGGAAGTCCGGGGCCGGGATGAGGATCTCGTCGCCGTCCTCGACCAGCGCGGTCACGGCCATGGAGACCAGCTCGGAGACGCCGTTGCCGAGGAAGACGTCGTCCACGCCGACGTCGAGGCCCAGGTTCTGGTAGCGCTGGGCGACCGCTCGGCGGGCGGAGAGGATGCCGCGCGAGTCGGTGTAGCCGTGCGCCTGCGGCAGCATCCGGATCATGTCCTGGAGGATCTCCTCCGGCGCCTCGAAGCCGAAGGCCGCGGGGTTGCCGGTGTTCAGGCGCAGCACGCTGTGCCCCGCCTTCTCCAGCGCGTTGGCGTGCTCGATCACCGGGCCGCGGATCTCGTAACAGACCTCGCTGAGCTTGTTCGACTGCCGGAACTCCATGCGCCCCTCCGGAAACTCGTGTTGCTTGGTTTTACCAAGTAGGCGCTTGGAAAGTCCAACATCTTGTCTAGACTGCGTCGCATGCCACCTCGCCGAAGCTACGACCAGTACTGTTCCGCAGCCCGCGCCCTCGACCTCGTCGGCGACCGCTGGACCCTGCTGATCGTCCGGGAGCTGCTGGCCGGGCCCCGCCGCTACACGGACCTGCACGCGGACCTGCCCGGCGTGAGCACGGACGTCCTCGCCTCACGGCTGAAGGACATGGAGCGCGACGGACTCACCACCCGCCGCAAGCTGCCCCCGCCCGGCGCGGCGTACGTGTACGAACTCACCGCCCGTGGCCACGAGTTGCTGCCCGTCCTCCAGGCGCTGGGCAGCTGGGGCGCGGCCGAGCTGGGGGAG
The DNA here is from genome assembly GCF_027625935.1 of Streptomyces camelliae. Lineage (NCBI taxonomy): Bacteria > Bacillati > Actinomycetota > Actinomycetes > Kitasatosporales > Streptomycetaceae > Streptomyces > Streptomyces camelliae. Next base: position 1,989,354 of record NZ_CP115300.1, on the reverse strand, counting down.
CGGCGCCCGACGGACGCGGTCCGCGCCCACTGGTTCGCGCTCCCGCTGCTGCGGGCCCTGGAGGGTGAGGGACTGGTCGAAGTCCGCCTGGAGGAGGGTGAGTTCCACTTGCGCGTCGGCGGGCAGGAGGGCCCGGTCTACGGCGACGGCCCGGCGCCCGGCGAGGCCGACGCCCGCCTCGTGCTGGACGCGGCGACCTGCGAGGCCGTGGCGCGCGGGGAGCTGAGCCTGCCGGACGCGGTGCGGGCGGGGCGGGTGACGGTGACGGGCGAGGGCACGCTCGCGAAGGCGCTGCGGGAGGCGTGAGGAAGCACGAAGGCCTGCCGAAGCGGCAGGCCTTCAGGGGTGATTGAGGTGCGACAGCGGCTCAGACGCCCGGCGGCACCCGGGACGGCCGTCCCGACCCCCGCGTCAGCGCATAGCCCCCGATCCCGGCGAGCGCCGCGAGCACGGCACCGATCCCGGTCCACACCCAGCGGTCGGACCACCAGCCGGAGGACCAGCCGTCGTTCCGGCCGAAGCTGGACAGCACCGCCGCCTTCGAACCGCCCTGGTCCGCCGCGGACTTGACGGCGATACCGGGCACGAGCGGCTTGCCCAGCGAGCCGTCCACGGCCGAGGCGCCGCCGATGTCCTTGGAGTCGACACGCACCTCGGCGCTCACCGGCTGACCGAGGTCGGCGGCGCCGAGGTCCACCACGGTCAGCCGGACGTAATAGGTGCCCGGCAGCGGGTCGTCGGACCACGGCTCGGCCCAGCCGCGCACCGTGCGCAGCACACAGGCCAGCTCGACCTGGGAGGCGTCCTGCGCGACCGGGCGGGGGTCGGCGCCGTACTGGCAGGCCTGCCGACGCCGCAGCCCGTCGTACACGTCGAGCTGCCAGGTCTGCGCGCCGTGCGTCCGCGGGAGCTTCACGGTCGCCCTGACGGTGGGCCGCTGCCCGACGTCGGCAGGGAACGACCAGTACAGGTAGTCACCGGTCGAGCCCGACGCGGTCGCCGACTGGCCCTGCTGGAGCTCCGTCGCCGTACGGAAGGAGGTGCCCGCCCGGGTGGGCGCCGAGCCGTCGGCGGAGGCGCTCGCCGAAGGGCTCGGGGTGTCGGCGGCGGCCGGCCCGGCGGCCAGCCCCACCGCCAGCAGCGCAGCACTCAACGCAACGGTGAAACGCATCAGTTCGTCCTCCAGACGGCGACCCGCCAGCGCGACAGCCAGCCCCACAGCAGACCGGCCAGGAACCCGATCACGACGAGTGCGCCCAGCAGCCACCAGCCGCGCCCGAGGCCGAAGGAGGCCACGTCGTGATGGCCGGACGGCCCGGCCACGACGTCGACGGTCAGCTCGATCGGCAGACCGGGTGTCGTCTTGACCCCCGAGGCGGCCGAGAAGGAGTGGCTGACCTGCAGACACACGGTCTCCGCGGGCGCGTTGTCGTCGTCGCTCGCCGGCTTCGGATAGCGCAGCCCGGTGGAGACGACGTCCGTACGGCCGGTGCCGGCGGCCTCACCGCGCACGATCTCCCGCCCATGCACGGTCACCGCCCGCAGCAGCACGCCGTAACCGGGGTTCACGGCGCGGTCGTCGGCCACGCTGACCGAGGTGCGCAGTTCCTGGCCCGGTTCGACGGAGACCTTGTACCAGCGCTGCTGCCCGAACGCGGCCCGGTCCGTGTACAGCCCGGACTTCAGCTCCGGCGCGTCGGTGCACTGCGCGGCGCCCTCGGTGGCCACCGGCGTCACCACCGGATCGGCGGCCCGGTCGACCAACTGCCCGACACGGCTGCTCAGTTGCTCCTTGTGCCGTACGTCGGTGTAGGTGCCGCCGGTCGCGTCCGCGATGCAGCTGAGCTGGTCACGGGTCTTGGCGTCCGGGACCAGGCCGAGGGTGTCGATGGTCAGCCCGACGCCCTTGGCCGCTATCTCGCGGGCCACCTCGCACGGGTCGAGCGGCTGGCAGGTGTCCTCGCCGTCGGTGATCAGGACGATACGGCGGGTTCCGCCGCCACCGTTCAGGTCGTCCGCCGCCTTCAGCAGCGCCGGCCCGATCGGCGTCCAGCCGGTGGGCTGCAGCGTGGCCACCGCCGTCTTGGCGTCGGTCCGGTTCAGCGTGCCGACGGGGTAGAGCTGCGCGGTGTCCTTGCAGCCCTCCTTGCGGTCGTTTCCGGGGTAGTTGGCGCCCAGCGTGCGGATGCCGAGCTGGACCTCCTGCGGGGTCGCGTCCAGCACCTCGTCGAACGCCTGCTTCGCCGCGGCCATCCGGGAGCCGCCGTCGATGTCCCGGGTACGCATGGAACCGCTGACGTCCAGCACGAGTTCGACCTTCGGGGCGGCCGCCTGTGTCTCGTCGGCGACGGCCCCGCCGGGGAACGCGATCCCGGCCGCCAGGGCGGCGAGCAGAGCACACACGCCCGCCGCCAGCCGTTGTCTTCTGATCATCGCAGGATCCTATGGAGCAGATGCGCCGGCCTCCAAAACGAGCGGGTTCGGCAGCGACGCCCACTGGTCGCCCGGGGTCCGCGGGGACAGTCGCATCAGGGTCAACGCCTTGACCGGGACGGGCGATGCACGCAGGGCCGACAGGTCGGGGGTGGCCGGGAGGTGGGGGAGCGCGGTGGCCAGGGCCGCTCCCAGGGGGGCGGCCGAGCCTGCGGTGGCCGCCAGGGATCCGGCCACCAGGGAGCCGAACAGCTTGCGGCGCAGGGCGGTTTCGTCGTCCGTGATCAGACGGCCGGTCAGCGGGGGCGGGGTGAGACCGTGGCGGGCCAGGCGGACGGGGCTGATGCGGATGTCGGCCAGGTCGCGGTAGACCAGCCGCCGGGGAGCGCCGTCGGCCGACAGGATCACCAGCAGGTTCTGCCCGTGCGCCTCCAGGGCCACGCCGAGGTCGAGCAGCTGCAGGCCCACGGTGAGCGCCAGCCGGGCGAACGCGGCCGTCCAGCCGGGGGAGTCGGGCAGACCGGTCAAGGGCAGCGCGGCCACCGGCAGCACCCGCTCGTCCGATGCCGCGTACATGTCGGGCGACTCCCGCAGCAGCGCCGCGAGATCGGGTGAACCGGCCGTGACCGCACCCAGCGTGCGCGTGATGTGCAACAGGCCCTCGGTGCGCGCCGTCAGCTGCTCGGCGAGGTCGTTGAGAGGCCCGGCGGACCTGATCGAGTAGGGCGAGATGTCCCGCACCGACGAGGTCAGCCGTGCGCTCAGCGCGGTCTTCACATGCGGCCCGCCGTCCGGCAGCGCGAGGGTGCGCAGGGAGAGCAGGGGGTGGGCCGAGCGCCAGGGATCGGACGAACGGTTCAGCCGGTGGGCGGTCTGCCACGGATGCACGGGGACCAGCAGCCGCTCCCCGTCCCGGAGTTCCGCCGGCCAGTCTCCCGTCAGCAGACACTCGTCCGCCGGTACCGGCACCGTACCCAGCCCCACCACCGGCCGGTGCTCGGGGCCGTACGCCAGCTGCTCCGCGACCGAGAACCCGGGCCGCGAACGGCAGTTGGGATGGTACGGATGCCCGTCGGTCACCCGCTGCTCCCACTCCCAGGCCTCCCTCCCCCGGCCTTCGGACGGGGGGACTCCCACCGGCCACTGCTCGGGGTGGGCCGCGTCCGCCCGGGACAGCGCCAACGAGGCCGCGCTGTCCGCCAGTTCCGCCGCGAACGCCGCGCCGTGCGGCACGGCCAGGGCGGCCATCAGGCCCGCCGGATCCACGTGAAGTTCCTGGCCGAGGCGGACCTCCGTGACGTACGCGCTCGTGGCATACGGATCCGCGTGCGGCCCGTACAGCGTCCTGCCGTCGGCCAGCCGCAGCGCCAGACCGTGCGCCCCGCGCACCCGCCCGGTGATCCACGGCAACGGCTCATGCGCCAACGCCCGCCACAGACGGCTCAGCACGGCAGAACGGGCACCCGGCAGCTCCGCCGTGTACCGGGTCAGCAGGGCAGGCCGCACGGCGGCCAACTCCGCGGCGATCTCGGCCTCGGCGGCGGGGGGACGGTGCACGGTCGGCTCCTTGGGGAGGGGAGGGGCGGGCGCCCGGTACGGGGACCGGGGACGGGAAGGGGGCGGTTCGGTGGCGCCGGGACGGGAACGGGATGCGGATGGGGTGTGGCGACGGGGAAGGGGGACGAGTAGAGGAACGGGACGGGGAGACGGTGGGGACGGGAGGAGGGGGGACGGGGGGAGACTCGGGTGGGCCCGGGATCCGGGCTCGGGCACGATTGTGAAGGACGACGGACATACTGATCGCGACCGGCTCCCGGATGCGCTCCGCACGAGACCGGCGGCGTACACGTCTCACGGCGTCCCCGGCCGGCGGCCCGCCGGGTGGGCGCACCGCGACGCCGGGCGCGCCTCGGACACGGGACGACCTGTCCGGCCACAGGACGAAGAACGAACGAATGGATCGCGTGGACCTCACACCCCCCGCCGGTGCCGTCGGCCGTCGCGCCGACGCGTACGCGGCCGCGCCCCTGCTCAACTGCCTGCTGCGCGAAGTGGCCGAGCCCCTCCCGGACCCGGACATGGTCCTGGAGGCGCCCCCGAACCCAGTCGCGGCCCCGCAACCGACTCCGCAACCGACCCCGGACACACTCCCCGGTGACCGCCGGATCCACCGGCTGCCCAGTGGTCGGCTGTTGCGGGTGCGTCTCGGGCGGCGTCCCGGTGAGCCCGAGGTGTGCGCCGCCGGTGTCTGGCGTCCCGTCGGTCACACCGAGCTGGTCAAACTGGTCGCCGAGGAATTGCGCCGGCACACCGGCCAGTCCGGCGGCGACCTGCCCGCCGAGATGGTCGACAGCCGGGACGCGGTCGCCGCGCTGCTCACCGCCCGCGCCGGCGCGACCGCGCCCGCCGACCCCTACCTGCGCTCCGAGCAGTCCCTGATCACCGGCCACCCCTACCATCCGGCCCCCAAGGCCCGCGGCGGCGGCCCGGTCGCGTCCTGGCTGCCGTACGCCCCCGAGGCACACGCCCGCTTTCCGCTGGTGTTGCTCGGCGTCCGCGAGGACCAGGTGGCCGAGGAGGGCGACACCCGCGCCCTCGACGCCCTCGGCACCGCCCCGCCCGGCTACCGGCTGCTGCCCGCCCACCCCTGGCAGCTGGACCTGGTGGGCCGTGAGCTGGCGGCGGCCTTCGCCGACGGCCGCCTGCTCCACCTCGGCACGACCGACTTCGACACCTGGCCGACGGCGGCGGTCCGCACGGTGTACGCGCCCCGCCGCGACCTGTTCCTGAAGTTCTCCCTGGACGTCCGCATCACCAACGACATCCGCCGCCTCTGGCGCCACGACCTGCGCCGCCTGCGCCGCACCGACACGGCCGCCGCACACGCCTTCGCGGTCGTGCGCCCGCCCGCGGCCTGGCTGAGCGACCGCGGCTACCGTACGGCCGCCTTCGCCTTCGAGGAACTCGCGGTGCTCGTCCGCGACGGGCTGCGCGACCACCTCCCGCCCGGTGCCGTCCCGCTGCTCGCGGCCGGGCTCGCCGAGGGCTTCGAGGGCAGCCCGCTGGCCGCCACCGCCGACCCGGAGGCCTGGTGGGAGGCGTATCTGCGGCAGGTCGTACCACCCGTTCTGACGGCGTTCGACAAGCACGGGGTCGTCGTGGAGGCCCATCTGCAGAACACGCTCGTCGCTGTCGACGCGGCCGGCACGCCGGTGCGGGCGCTGTTCCGGGACGCCGAGGGCGTCAAGCTGCTGCCGGACGTGACCCGGGCCGCGGGCTGGGAACGGCTCGTGTACTGCCTGGTGGTGAACCACCTCACCGAGATCGCCGCCGCCCTCGCCGAGCACCACCCCGGCCTCGACCCCTGGCCCGCCGCCCGCCGCGAACTCGCCCGGCACGACCTGCCGGAGATCCCCGCCCTGCTCACCGCGCCCACGCTGCCCGGCAAGACCAACCTGCTGCTGCGCTGGACCGGCGCGGACGGCGCGGACGCCCGCTATCTGCCCCTGCCCAACCCGCTGGCCGGCGCCTGACCCGCCGCGCCGCGGCTCTACCCGGACTCCAGCGGCTGACGTTATGCTCTGCGCATGCATCTTTCGTCATGTCGTAGCTGGTGGCGCTCCCCGTAGGAGCGGCCGACACGCACGCATGATCCGGGCCGTTCGGAAGGACGGCCCTTTCGTGTCCCCTCGGACCAGGGTCCGTGCCGTTCCGGCGGCGAGACCGACCCCACGAGGAGACGCTGTGACCACCACGCCCCAGACCGCCGGCCCCGACACCATCGCCCCGGCTCCCTCCGCCGACACGCTCGGGACGTCCGCCGCCCGGGCCCGCAGTGCGGTGCTGGAAGAACAGATCCGCGAGGACCCAGGACGGTTCCGCATGCTGACGGGCGACCGCCCCACCGGCCGCCTGCACCTGGGCCACTACTTCGGCACGCTGCACAACCGCGTACGGCTGCAGGACCTCGGCGTCGAGACGTACGTGATCATCGCGGACTACCAGGTGCTGACCGACCGGGACGTGGCGGACACCCTGACCGAGCACGTCGAGGAGCTCGTCCTGGACTACCTGGCCATCGGCGTCGACCCGGAGCGCAGCACGATCTTCACGCACAGCGCGATCCCCGCCCTCAACCAGCTGATGCTGCCCTTCCTCAGCCTCGTCTCCGTCGCCGAACTCAGCCGCAACCCCACGGTCAAGGACGAGATCGCCCACTCGCGCCAGTCCGCCGTCAGCGGCCTGATGTTCACCTATCCCGTCCACCAGGCCGCCGACATCCTCTTCTGCAAGGGCAATCTGGTGCCGGTCGGCCAGGACCAGCTCCCGCACCTGGAGATCACCCGCACCATCGCCCGCCGCTTCAACGACCGCTACGGCAACGGCGGTACGGTCTTCCCGGAACCCGACGCCCTGCTCTCCCGCGCACCGCTGCTGCTCGGCACGGACGGCACCAAGATGAGCAAGAGCCGCCGCAACGCCGTCGCGCTGGCCGCCGACGCCGACGAGACCGCCCGCCTGCTCAAGGCGGCCAAGACGGACTCCGAGCGGCACATCACCTACGACCCGGCGGGCCGCCCCGAGGTGTCCTCCCTCCTGCTGCTCGCGGCCCTGTGCCAGAACCGGACCCCCGAGGAGGTGGCCGACGACATCGGCTCGGCGGGCGCCGCCGCACTGAAGAAGACCGTGACCGAGGCGGTCAACGAGTACCTGGCACCGCTCAGGGCCCGCCGCGCCGAGTACGCCCAGGACCGCGCCTACCTCCACCGCACCCTGCGCGAGGGCAACGAGCGCGCCCGCGCGGTGGCCGAGACCACGCTCGCGCAGGTGCGCACGGCGATGAAGAACCACTACTGAGCGCCCCAGGGGCTGGGTGTCGGCACGCAACGTCGGCGGCCATGGGAGCAGTTGCCCGGCCCAGGCGTCGGCCTCCGCCGGCGTGACGCCTGGCAGCCGGTCACCGACGGAACCGAGCAGCCGGCGTGGCCGTCAGCTCCTGACGGATCGCACTGGCTCCGGAGCCGGGCTGCGCGTGCCCGCCCGGTCGGTGTCACCGGGGAAGACCAGATCCGTCGCCGTCAGGGGCGCTCGGGCGTCCAGGTGGGGGCGGGGAAGGGCGGTGGGCGGGTCGGCACCCAGGCGCTCGCAGGTCAGCGCGGAGACGAGGACCGCGTCGTCCACGGCGATCCTGAGCACGCCCGGATCGGCCGCGGCCAGCTTCTGCGGGATGTGCAGTCCGTGGCGGGCCAGCGCGCCGAGCAGCCCGGCGGTGAACGCGTCGCCCGCGCCGACGGTGTCCACCACCGCGACCTTCCGCCCGGGACGGCTCAGGCTTCCCGCACGGGCGTGAAAGGCGTGCGCGCCGTCGGGACCGTCGGTGATGACGACGAGGAGCGCGCCCAGCTCCAGCCAGTGAGCGGCGATCCGCTCGATCGGCGTGTCCGGGTAGAGCCACTCGACGTCCTCACGGCTGGCCTTGACCAGGTGGGCGGTGCCGACGCTGCCTTCGACGGCCCGCCTGCCACGCTCCGGGTCGCCCAGCAGGGCGGGGCGCACGTTGGGGTCGTAGCTGATCAGCGCCGTGCCCTCGGCGCGCAGGCGCCGGACGGCGGAGTGGATGCGCTCGGCGGCAGGCGAGGTCCAGGAGGCGACCGAGCCGAAGTGCAGTACGGCGGTGTCCCGCGGGACGAGGGCGGTCTCCGCCTCGGTCCACTGCCAGTCCGCGGTGCCGTCCAGGTAGAAGTCGTAACTCGCCCTTCCCGCCGCGTCCATGGAGACCACGGCGAGCGTGGTGGGCTCGGCGGCCGCCGGGGCGTACGTCAGGTCGACGCCCTCGGCGGCGGCGTGCGTGCGCAGCATCCGGCCGAAGGTGTTGTCGGCCAGGCGTGCCATGAGCGCGGTGCGGTGTCCGAGCCGGGCCAGGCCGACGGCGACGTTGAACGGGCTGCCGCCGGGCCGGGCACGGTAGTCGCCCGGTGCGTCGAGCTGGACCATGTCGATGAGTGCTTCGCCGATCACGGTCACGGCCGGGATATATGTGGCGGTTTGTGCGGTTTCAGTCATGGCGGGGCCCTTCGGCTGGGATCTCGCCGGAGCCCCGCTCGATCAGCCGGGTCGGCACGGTGACGGTGCGGGTGGGCGACTCGTCGCCGTCCAGCCTGCGGAAGAGCATCTCGGCGGCTGTCCTGCCCACCTGTTCGACGTCCTGGGCGATGACGGAGATGCCCGGGCTGAGGATGTCGGCCAGGGGGAAGTCGTCGAAGCCCACCTGGGCGACGGTGTCCTGCAGGCCCATGGCGCGCAGTGCGCGGACGGCGCCTATGGTCACGAAGTTCTGGCTGGTGAACAGCGCCGTCGGCGGATCGGGCAGGGACAGGACCTGCTCGGTCGCGGCGATGGCCGCCTCCTCGCTGGACCCGACGTGGCGGACGATTTCCTCGTCGTATGCGATGTGCGCGACTTCCAGGGCGTGCCGGTAGCCGTCGAAGCGCTGGGCGGCGGTGGGGATGGAGGTGCGGTCGCCGAGGTAGGCGATGCGGCGGTGGCCGGCCTTCAGCAGGTGCTTGACTGCGGTGAGGGCGCCCTGCCGGTTCTCGGAGACGACGGCGTCCGCGTCGAGCAGGCCGGCCTCGCGGTCGACGAAGACCATGCGGGTACCGGTGTGCTGCTCGTTGATGAGGTAGCTCTGGTCGCGTCCCGCGGGGACGATCACCAGCCCGTCGACCCGGCGGTCGACGAGCGCCTGGGCCAACTCCCGTTCGCGCGCCGGGTCTTCGTCGAGGCTGCCGACCAGTACCAGCACTCCGCGTTCCCGGGCCACGTTCTCCACGGTGCGGGTCAGGACGGCCGAGAAGGGGTTGGCCGCGTCCTCGACGAGCATGCCGATGGTGGCGGTGCGGCCGTCGCCGCGGCGCAGGCTGCTGGCGGTGAGGTTGGGCCGGTAGCCCAGTTTGTCGGCGGCCTCGCGGACCCTGGCGACGATCGCCGGATCGACGGTGGGGACGCCGTTGAAGACGCGCGAGACGGTCTTGATGGCCACTCCGGCCAGCGCCGCGACCTCACGCATGGTGGGGCGGCTGCGGGTGGACCGGGGCGCGGCCTCGCCCTGAGTCATCGTTGTCTCCAACCGGTTGTGCGTTACCTACTCGTTGCCCGCGCATGTCTATCAGCGTCTTGACGAGCTCGTCCATACGGGCCCAGTATCTCGCCCAGTCAACGTTGTCTCAGCGTCGGCCAAGGGACGGCTCCGAAAGGGAACAAGCGATGAACATCTCCTCCAGCCAGGCGTCGAGCCGCCGCAGTCGGCGTACCGGAGTGGCCGCGATCGGCGTCAGCGTCTGCCTCGGCGCCACGCTCGCGGCCTGCGGTTCCTCGAACGGAAGCTCCTCTTCGTCCGCGTCGGGCGGCGGCGGCAAGGTGGGTGTGTCGCTGATCCTGAAGACGCTCACCAACCCCTACTTCGTGAGCATGGAGAAGGACGCCAAGACCCAGGCCGCCAAGGACAACGTGAGTCTCACGGTGGCCGCGGGCAACAGCGACGGCGACACCCAGACCCAGATCACCGCCATCGACAACGCCATATCCCGCGGCGACAAGGGCATCCTGATCACCACCAACGGCGACGCCGTGAACGCCGCCCTGAACCGGGCCAAGCAGGCCGGCCTCTTCGTGATCGCCCTGGACACCGCACCCAACCCGGCGAGCATCGCGAACATCACCTACGCCACCGACAACGAGCAGGCGGGCAAGCTCGACGGCCAGTACGCCGCGGCCGCCCTGAACGGCAAGCCCGCGGTCATCGCCATGCTCGACCTGTTCAACAACCAGGTCGTCTCCGTCGACATCAACCGCGACCACGGCTTCCTGGAGGGCATGGGCATCGACCCGGGCAGCAAGACCGAGAACGGCAAGGAAGCCAAGTCCGGCAAGTACACCGGCGGCAAGGGCGGCAGCTACACGGTCGCCTGCCACCAGCCCACCCAGGGTGCCATCGACGGCGGCCGCACCGCGATGGAGAACTGCCTGTCGGCCAACCCGGACATCAACGTCGTCTACGCGATCAACGAACCCGCGGGCGAGGGCGCGTACAACGCGCTGAAGGCGGCCGGCAAGGAGAAGAACGTCGCGATCTACGCGATCGACGGCAGCTGCGCCGGCCTGAAGAACGTCACCAGCGGCGAGTTCGCGGCCGATGCGGTGCAGTACCCGGGCAAGATGGCGGCCCTCGGCGTCGACTCGATCGCCAAGCTGGCCCGCGGCGGCAGCAAGCCCAGCGTGACCGGCGGCAAGTCCTTCTACGACACCGGCACCGCTCTCGCCGCCGCGAAGCCGCTCGGCGGCCTGACCGTGCAGTCCCCGTCGCAGGCCGCCTCCGCCTGCTGGGGCAACTGACACCCCGAGCGGCTGCGACCGCCCCTCGACCGGGCGACTGCCCCCGAGCCGGGTGCGGCGCCGGAAGCCACCGTGATGGCGCCGGCGTCGCACCCGCACCACACGAGCCCATGAGCCCGTACCAGGGAAGACACCGGAAGGACCCCCTGTGACCACCCACGTGGACCCTCAAGCCACACCGGCACCGGCGGAGGAGCTCCTCAACCGGCCCGCCACCCCTGCCCAGCGCATCCACTCGGTGCTGCACCGCCAGCCCGCACTCAGCCCGGCGATCGTCCTGGTACTCGCCGCTGTGGTGTTCTCCCTGGTCAACGACCGCTTCTACGCGCTGCAGAACCTCTCGCTCGTCATCCAGCAGGTGGCCGTCATCGGCTCACTGGCCGTCGGGCAGACGGTCATCATCCTCACCGCCGGCATCGACCTGTCCATCGGCGCGGTCATGGTGCTCGCCTCGCTGCTGATGTCGAAGCTCGTCGCGGACAACCACTGGCCGGGCGGGGTGGCCCTGCTCGCCGGGGCGGTCGTCGCCATCGCCGCGCAGGCTCTGAACGGGCTGCTGGTCACCAAGATCAAGCTGCCGCCGTTCATCGTCACCCTCGGCACCCTCAGCATCTTCACCGCGATCACCCTCATCTACGCCAAGGGCCAGACCATCGCCCTGCAGCCGGGCAACATCCTGATGTGGACCGCCAACACGGTCTCCCTCGGGCAGCTGAACCTGACCAACGGCGTCCTGATCATGATCGCCCTGTACGCGGTGATCGGCTACGCCCTGCGCTACACCGCCTGGGGCCGGCACCTGTACGCCGTGGGCGACGACGTCGAGGCGGCCCGCCTGGCAGGCATCTCCGTCAACCGGGTACTGCTCAGCGCCTACATGGTCGGCGGCTTCGCCATCGCCGTGGGCGCCTGGATCCTGGTCGGCCGCGTCGGCGGCGGCGACCCCAACAGCGGCCTCAACGCCAACCTGCAGTCCATCACGGCGGTCGTCATCGGCGGCACCAGCCTGTTCGGCGGACGCGGCGTGGTGCTCGGCTCGCTGATCGGCGCGCTCATCGTCCAGGTCTTCGTCAACGGCCTCGCGCTGGCCGGCATCGACCCCAACTACCAAGTCCTCGCAGTCGGCATCCTGGTGATCGCGGCTGTCTCCGTCGACCAGTGGATCCGGAGTGTGAAGTCGTGACCACCGCCACCGCCCCCGTCCTCGAAGCCAAGGGCCTGGTCAAGCTCTTCGGCAAGGTCGTCGGCCTGAACGACGTCGACCTCACCCTGCACCCCGGCGAGGTCCTCGCCGTCATCGGCGACAACGGCGCCGGCAAGTCCACCCTGATCAAGTGCCTGTCCGGAGCCCTCGTCCCCGACCAGGGCAGCCTCTTCGTCAATGGCGAGGAGGTCCACTTCAAGCGGCCCCAGGACGCCCGCGAAGCCGGCATCGAGACCGTCTACCAGACCCTGGCCGTCGCTCCCGCGCTGGACATCGCCAGCAACCTGTTCCTCGCCCGCGAAGTCCGCCGCAAGGGTGTGCTGGGCTCGGTGTTCCGCATGCTCGACACCAGCGAGATGAAGCGTCAGGCCGCCGACCACATCAAGCGGCTCGGCATCGGCACCCTGCAGAACATCAACCAGGCCGTGGAAACCCTCTCCGGTGGCCAGCGGCAGTGCGTGGCCGTCGCCCGCACGGCAGCCTTCGGCGGCCGTGTCGTCATCCTCGACGAGCCGACCGCCGCCCTCGGCGTCCGCGAGACCGGGCAGGTCCTCAAACTCGTCCGCGACCTGCGCGACCAGGGCCTCGGCATCATCCTCATCAGCCACAACATGCCCAACGTCTTCGAGGTCGCCGACCGCATCCACATCCAGCGACTCGGCGGCTGCGCGGGCGTCATCACCCCGCAGTCGCACTCCATGGAGGACGCGGTGGCCATCATGACGGGCGCGAAGAAGCTCGCCCCCGACGCGAGCTGAAGGGAACACCAGGGGACATGTCCGCCGAGTACCGGATCGCCGAGGACCGTCTCGGCGGCGAACCCACCCTTGTCGTCTCCGCGCCGGACGAATCGGCCCGCGCCGTCCTCGCCCTGCGCGGAGCGACGCTGCTGAGCTGGCAGGTCAGGCATGGGGCGACAGGCCGGCTGAAGGAGCTGACGGACGGCTACCGCGACGAGAAGGAACTCCTCTCCCAGGACGGCGTACGCGCCGGCCTGATGGCTCCCTTCACCAACCGCATAGCGGACGGCCGCTACCGCTACGACGGACAGGACCACGACCTGCTCCCCGGCCACCACGGAGACCGGCTGATCTACCACGGCTTCGCCCGCGAGACACCGTTCGAACTCGTCCACGCCACCACGACGGCCGACTCCGCCCGCCTGCTCCTGCGCACCACGGGCATCCGACCGGGCCGGTACCCCGGCTACCCGTTCGCCCTCGACCTCGAAGCCGAATTCACCGTCACGGCACAGGAGCTGAGCATCGAGGTCCGCGCGACGAACGTGGGCGACACCACCGCCCCCTACGCGGCGGGCTGGCACCCGTACTTCACTCTGTCGCAGTCCATCGACGACCTGCTCCTGCACATCCCCGCCCACACCCTGATCCGCACCGACGCCTCCCTCATCCCCCTGCCCGGCGAGGACGCCCTGCTTCCCCTGGACGACTGCCCCGACATGGACTTCCGGGTACCGAAACGACTGGGCGACGCGGTCATCGACGCCTGCTACGCGGACCTCAGCGGCTCCGGCAGCCGGTTCGAAACGGTGCTGACCGACGCGGCGACCGGCGAGGAACTGCGGGTCTGGCAGTACGGCGGATACATGCACGTCTTCACCGGAGACACCCTGGCCCGCGACCGGCGCGCCTCCATCGCACTCGAACCCGTCGAGACGATGACCAACGCCTTCAACCGCCCCGAACACGCCGCCCTCCTGGCCCTGGAACCCGGCCGGAGCCGCGCATTCGGCTTCGGCGTCGGGTACGGCTGCCGGAGCCGCGGGCCTGGAGATTCCTGAGCCGGTGGAACGGCTGAGTCCCCAGGCGACGGCCACGGCTGGGGCGAGCGGCCCGGCGTGGCTGGTCAGGCGGGGCGGACCAGTCCGACGTCGTAGGCGAAGATCACGGCCTGGACGCGGTCGCGGGCGCCGATCTTGGTGAGGACGCGGCTGACGTGGGACTTGACGGTGGATTCAAGCGCCACGTCGCCGGCCTGGTTGAACGCGGCGGGACGCACGGTGGCGATATCGGACAGTGTCCCGAGCATGGCGTACGCATCGTGGGCGGCCGTTTTCGGATCATCGCCGGTCCGGGCGTCGACGAGCGTGACGAACCGCCCCCAGCGCACACCCGTCGTCTCGCGCTCACCGCGCTCCTCGGCACGATGACGCTCGGTCGTGAGCCTCCCTTTCATGATCCGCGGACGGCGGAGCCGAGGACGGCGGGCAGCAGCGCTGTCAGCCGAGGTTGTTGCCCCACAGGGACCTGTCGGTGCTCTTGAGGCTGGGGACGCCGCCGTACCTGCCGCCGTCGGCGGTGACGAGCGGGGCGGAGAGCTGGTCTTCCAGAAGTCCGTCGCGGACCCGCACGATGGTGCTCTCGTGGTCGGTCTTGCCGGGCTTGAACGTCTTCCCGTCGATCGCGGCCTTCAGGTAGTACAGGGCGTACTTGGCGTAAAGGTCGACCGGCTGGGAGACGGTGGCGTCGATGGTGCCGGCGGAGATGTCCTTGAGTTCCCTGGGGATGCCGTCGTTCGAGACGACGAACACGTGTTTCTTGTCCTTCGGGCCGGCCAACAGCCCCTCCTGCCTGAGCACGTGGAGCGTGCCGGACAGGGCCAGGCTGGCCTGCATGTAGATGCCCTTGATGTCCGGGTGGGCTGTCAGGTCGGTCTGGAGCTTCTGCGCGGCGACGGCGCCGTCCCAGTTGGTGGCCTCGCCGAACACCTTGATGCGCGGGTAGTTCTTCCTCATGCAGTCGTTGAATCCGTCGGTGCGGTCACGGCCGTTGATCGATGCGAGGTCGCCCTGGAGCATCACGACCTTGCCCTTGCCGCCCAGCTTGGTGCCCAGGTACCTGCATGCCTTCTCGCCGTAGGCGCGGTTGTCGGCACGGACCACCATGTAGACCTTGCCGGTGTCGGGGCGGGTGTCGATGGTGACGACCGGGATCTTCGCCGTCTGCAACTGCGCCAGGATCGGCGCGATGGCAAAGGTGCTCTGCGGGGCCATCGCGATGCCCTTGACACCCTGGAGGATGAGGCTCTGCGCGTTGGCGTCGAGTTTGGCGACATCGTTCTGCGAGTTGGTGGTCTTGAGCGAGAGGCCGAGCTGCTTGGCATACTCCGGCGTGTACTTGATGAACGCGCTCCAGAAGTCGGTGTCGGAGCGTGGGTAGTCGACGCCGACCAGCGGCTTGCCGCCGCTCGACGTGGCCGTGATGCCGGAGCCGCCGCTGCAGGCGTTGAGCAGCACCAGTGCGCAGAGGGCGGACGCAGTGGAGCAGAGGACGGATCTGAGCCTCATCGGTACTTCCTAGCGCCGGGTCCCGAAGCGCCTGCCGTTTACCCCTCGGAAGGGCCGGCTGTGCCTCTTTTTCCAACATACATGCGTAAGGCTCCCATCATGTCCAGGTCGCTGCGGCCTCACCGCCGCCGCTCGTGGACGTGTCAGGCGCGCCCGTGCGCCTGCTGCGTATGCCGGGACAGTGAGTCGATGACCACCGCGGCGAAGAGCACCCCGCCCGTGATCACCAGCTGGACGGCGGTGGGCGTGTCGGTGAGGGCCATGCCCGAGGCGATCGACTGGATGACCAGGATGCCGAGCACTGCGGACCAGGTCGTACCGCGTCCTCCGAACAGGCTGGTGCCGCCGATGACGGCGGCGGCGATGGCGTTGAGCAGCAGGACGCCGGAGCCGGAGTTCTGGCTCACCGACGTGATGCGCGAGGCCAGGAACAGGCCGCCGGTCGCCGCCAGGGTGCCGGAGACCGCGAGCACGGCCGTCTGTACGCCGGTCACGCTGAGGCTGGCACGACGGGCCGCCTCGATGCTGCTCCCCAGTGCGTAGACCTGCCGTCCATAGGGCGTGCGCCGGAGCATGATGTCGAGGCCCGCCACCACCGTGAGGAAGATCAGCAGAGCCAGCGGCAGGCCCTGGAACTGGTTCAGCAGATAGGCGGAGGCGAACGCGATCACCGCCACCACTCCTGTGCGCACCCCGATGGTGTGCAGCGGGCGGTGTGGCATGCCGACGGCCCTGCGGCGGCGCCTGTCCAGGTAGGAGGCGAGGAAGACCAGAGCCGTGGCGAGTGCCGCCACCGCGTAGGCGACGGCGGCGTTGGTGAAGTAGTAGCTGGTCAGGTGGGCGATGAGCCCGTTCTCGTCGAGGTTGACGGTGCCGCTGGTGCCGAGGATGGCGAGCATGAGGCCGTTCCACGTCAGCAGCCCGGCGAGGGTGACCACGAAGGCCGGCACCCGGGTCCTGGCGACGGAGTACCCCTGGACGGTTCCTGCCGCGGTGCCCGTCAGCACGGCGGCGATCAGGGCGAGCCACTCCGGCACGCCGTTGTTGACGTTGAGCACCGCGAAGACCGCGGCGGCGAGCCCGCTGATCGAGCCGACCGACAGGTCGAGTTCACCGAGCAGCAGCACGAAGACGATGCCGACCGCGATGAGGCCCGTGCCCACGATGTCCACGCTGAGGTTGGACAGGTTGCGGGGCGAGAGGAAGGTGGAGTTGATGCACTGGAAGATGATCCAGACCGCGGCGAGGACGAGGGTGACGGGCAGGGAGCCCAGCTCACCGGCGCGCAGCCTGCGCCGCCGGACGGCGATCCAGCCCGCCACGGCGCGAGTGACGGCCCGCCCGGCGTGGCGCTGACGGGCTTTCGCGGTGGCTGCCGCGGGATCGGCCCGCGTCTCGTCCGGCATGTCACGCATCCCTTTCACCACTCGGCCTCGCGGTGGGCCGGCCGGCGGGGCGCGTTGTCCGTGGCGCCCGTGATCGAGGAGACGATCTGCTCCTGGGAGGTGGTACTCACGTCGAAGAAGCCGTTGTTGCGGCCGAGCCGCAGCACGGCGGCCCGGTCCGCGAGGGCCTTCACATCGCCCATGTTGTGGCTGATGAGCAGGATTCCCAGGCCGTGGTCGCGGAGACGGTCGACGAGGTCGAGGACCTCGGTGGTCTGCTCGAACCCCAGCGCCGCGGTCGGTTCGTCCAGAAGAAGGACGCGCGGGTCGCCGAGAAGCGAGCGGGCGATGGCGACGGTCTGCCGCTGGCCGCTGGACAGTGACACCAGCGGACCGCGCAGATCGAGGACGCTGCGGGTCAGGCGCTCCAGCAGCTGCCGGGTGCGGCGCTCCATCTCCACCTCGTCGAGGAAGCCGAACCTGCGGATCTCCCGTCCGAGGAAGAGGTTGCCCACGACGTCGAGGTTTCCGCACAGCGCCAGGTCCTGGTAGACGGTGGAGATGCCGAGGTCCCGGGCTTCTTGGGGACGCCGTATGTGAACGGGCCGGCCCTCCCACTCGATGCTCCCCTTGTCCGCGGGAGCGACCCCGGAGATCACCTTGACCAGGGTGGACTTGCCGGCTCCGTTGTCGCCGAGCAGGGCGAGGACCTGGCCGGCGTGGATCTCCAGCTCGATGTCCTGGAGGACCTCGACGACGCCGAAGCGCTTGCACACACCGTGCAGGGCGAGCAAGGGAGGCGGCAAGAGAATCATCTCCTTCCCGGACCTGGGGCCGGCCGGTCCCGCCTGTCAGGTCAGCCCGGCCTTGTGGCAGTCGCCCGCGAGTGGCGGGGTGCAGATCTGTTCGAGCGTGTACACGCCCGCCTTCACCAAGGTGTTCTTGATGGTGGCAAGGGTCACGGGCACCGGGGTGAGCAGCACGGCCGGAACCTCCGCGCCGCTGCGGGTTTTCACCCGCCTGGTGGCCACCCCGTCGAGGCGCTGACCACGCGCGGCGGCCACGGCCATGGCGCCGCCGGCGGCAGCCTCGGGTCCGAACGGCTTGTAGACCGTCATGTACTGATCGCCGCCGACAATGCGCCGTACGGCTGCGAGCTCGGCGTCCTGCCCGGTGACGGGGGGCAGCGGGCTGACCTTGTTGGCCTTGAGGGCGGCGATACTGCCGGAGGCGAGGCCGTCGTTGGCGGCGTAGACGCCGTTGATGCTGCCGGCGCCCAGGGCGGCGATGGCTCCGGACATGTTCCGGTTCGCCGCCTCCGCGCTCCACTGGGGTGTGTCGTACTCCTTGGCGATCGTCACCTTCCCCCGGAGTTCGGACAGTGCGCCCTGCTTGAACGAATGCGCGTTGGGGTCACCGGGGTCGCCGTTCATCATCACGATCCGGCCGCCGTGCGCCTTGGCGCCCATGGCCGTCAGCAGCGCCTTGCCCTGGAGCCTGCCGACCTCCTGGCCGTCGAAGGAGACGTAGCCCGAGATCGGACCCTCGGCGAGGCGGTCGTAGGCGATGACCGGGATGTGCGCGGCAGCCGCTCTGTCGACCGAGGGGCGCATGGCCCTGGCGTCGACGGCCGTCAGCACGATGGCATTGACCCCGTCGGCGATCGACGAGTCCATCTGTTCCTGCTGGATGGCCACGTCACCTTTGGCGTTGGCGTGCTCGATCGTGCAGTCCCCGCACAGCTGCCGGATCCTCTGCTCCAGCAGCGGCCTGTCCTGCGTCTCCCAACGGGCGGTGGTGGAGTCGGGCAGCAGCACGCCGATCTTCCGCGCGCCCCTTGGGCCGGAGGTGTTCCCGGCGCCCGATCCGCAGGCGGCGAGGGACACGGCCGTCGAGACCGCGGCCAGGGCAAGGGCGGTGTCCCGGACGCAGGCCTTCATGCGCGAGGCCTCCCTCCTCCCTGAAGCCACGCGGCTGCAACCGCGGTGCGGCAGCATGGCCCACCGGGGCGAGGCGGGGTCTCGGCCCACACCCGCCTGGACCGGGCGAAAGCGGCAAAACGACCATGTCGTCAGTGTGGCACCGGCCGCGGTGAACTGCGAACCCGGTGCCGCGGAGCCGACATCACGTCGATCTGTCTGGTTCGTCCCTCTATGCGATTCTGGTAGGGGAGTGCCCAAGCGGTAGCCGGTCGGCACCCCGGCACGGACGGGAGGTAGATGCGGACATGCCTCACGACGGCAGTGCCCGGGCCGGACTCTCGCAGCCGGGGACAGCCGAGGCCGGCGTCGCGGACAGCGGCTCACCTCCGGAGCCGGAGACCCCTCTGAGCGTCCGCGCCCTGACGTTCGCCGGAGCGGAGCTGGCAGTGCTCTATGTGCCCGGCGCAGGTTCCGACGACCTTCGGTCGGTGGACACGGCCGGCTGCGCCCCTGCCGAGTACGGGCTGCCGGAGCGCCTGGCCCTGTCCGGCGGCTCGCCTGCGGCCCGCGCCTGCCGCACCTCCCACCCCGTGTGGCTGACCCCTGCGGCACTCGCCTCCTACCCCGAGGGACGTCCGGCGCCGCCGCGGGCCCGGACATCGCTCGGTGCGTTGCCCCTCGGCACCGAGAGCGGACGGCTCGGCTGCCTCGTCGTCGTGGGCGCCGGTGAGAACGGCTTCGACGCCGAGCAGCAGCGCTTCCTGGAGCGCTACGCCGACGCGGTCGCCGGCGTGCTGGAGGCCGGGGCCGGGGGAGAGCCGCCGCCGGCACCCTTGAGTTCCGCACTGCGCCGCATGCGTGTCGGCTCCTTCGTCCTGGTGCCGGAAACCGGCGTGATCGACGCGGACGAGACGCTGCGCGAACTGGTCGGCATCAGGCCGGACGACTTCGACGGCAAGGCGGACTCCCTGCTCGCACACGCACTGCCGGAAGACTTGCACGCGCTGATGTCGGTGCTGGAGCCGTCCACCCAGACCGCCGGCCGACGGGAACTGGACTTCCGCGTCCGCTGCCCCACCGGTGAGATGCGCTGGCTGAGCCTGAGGTGCCGCGTGGCGGCGGGTGCCGACGACCGGCCGGAGCAGGTGCTGGGTGTGGTGACGGCGACCTCGGTCCTGCACCCGGGCGCCGACGACGTCTCCCGGATCCAGTGGCTGACCGCCGCACTCGACAAGGCCACCACCGTGCGCGACGTCAGCCAGGTGGTGGTCACCGCCCTGCGCGACCCCCTGAGCGCCGACCGGGTGGCGTTCGCCGAGCTGCATCACGAACGGCTCCAGGTCACCCTGCTCGACCCGCCGCAGCCCGCTGCCTGGCCGCAGACATGGCGTCTTCAGTGGCGTTCGGAGTGGCCGGACGCACCCCTCAGCGCCCTGCCCACCCTGCAGATGGCTCTGCGAGACGGACGTATGGACCTGTGGCCGACCGGCACCGCCTTCGAACCGGGACTCGACGGCATCGGCCCCGGAGGCCTTGCCGTTCTGCCGCTGCCCGCCAGGGGCCGGGTCGCCGGCGTGTGCCTGATCGGCTGGGACCGGCCGCACGAGTTCGTCCCCGAGGAACGTTCGCTGCTGACCGCCACCGCCTCACTGGCCGGCCAGGCGCTCACCCGCGCCCACGCCTATGACACCGAACAGGAACTCGCGACGATGCTGCAGCGCAGCCTGCTGCCGCGACGCCTGCCCGAGCTTCCCGGCGGGATCGCCGTCGCCCGCTATCTGCCCGCGCGGCGAGGACTGCAGGTGGGCGGCGACTGGTACGACGTGATCGCCCTCTCCGAGGACCGGGTGGCGCTGGTCATCGGCGACGTGCAGGGCCACAGCGCCGCAGCCGCGACGATCATGGGCCAGATGCGCACCGCGGTCAGGGCGTACGCGGTGGAGGGCCACCCGCCCGACGTGGTCGTCTCGCACGCCAACCGCCTCCTCGTCGGCATGGAGACGGATCTCTTCGCCACCTGCTGCTACGCCGAACTGAACCTGGACGAGGGCGACGTTCTGTTCGTCCGGGCCGGGCACGTCGCACCGCTGCTGCGCCATCCCGACGGCGCCACCGAGGAGGTCGAGGTCGAGGGCGGCCTTCCGCTGGGCATCTCCATGGAGGCGGACTTCCCGATGACCGCGGTGGCACTGGCGCCCGGAACGATGCTCGCCCTGGTCACCGACGGACTGATCGAGGCCGCCGACCTGTCCCTGGACGAGGGCATGCGCCGCACGCGCGCCACCCTCGCCGCGGCCGACCCCTCGGATCTCGGGCGGGTGGCCGACGACCTGCTGGGCGACATCGGCCGTCGCGAGGACGACGTGGCGCTGTTGCTGCTGCGCTACGACGGCATGAAGACCCGGCCGATCCGGGCGGGCTGGGTGGTGTGGCGGCTGCCCGACGCGGTCATGCACGCCCGCCGGTTCACCGCGCGCACACTGCGCAGCTGGAAGGTCGAAGAAGCTACCGACCCGGTGCTGCTGGTGGTGTCCGAGCTCGTCACCAACGCCCTGGTGCACACCCAGGGCCCGGTCCGTCTCGACCTGATGCTCCGCGGGGACCGGGTGCGTGTCTGCGTGAGCGACTCCTCTCCGCGGGCGCCCGCCAAGCCCGTGATCGTGGACTGGGAGTCGACCGGCGGCCGGGGCCTGCTCCTGGTCGAGGCGATGTCGGAGTCCTTCGGCACGGTGCCGGTGGCCGGCGGCAAGCAGGTGTGCAGCGAGATAGCGGTACCGCGTCGTGAACCGGCTTCGGTCGGCGCAGGCCCGGGCGCCGAGGACGGGGACCGATCATGACGTATCGCCGGCAAAGTGTGACGCCCCGTACGCGGTATGTCGTCGGCGCGCTGGTCGCGGGCCTGCTGATCATGCCCTCGGCCGCCTGTACAGGAGGCGGAACAGCCACCACGGACAGCTTCACCGTCGGCCTGCTGCTGCCGAGCCGGGTGGTGCCACGCTGGGAGCACTCCGACAGGCCGCTGATCGAGCGACGGGTGAAACAGCTCTGCCCGCACTGCAACGTCACCTATGCCAACGCCGACGACGACTCGACAGTCCAGCGGCAACAGATGGTCGCCATGATCACCAAGGGGGTCAGGGTCCTCATCCTCGGCGCCACCGACAACAGGGCGCAGCGCTCCACCGTCGAGGCGGCGCGCAACGCGGGCGTCTCCGTCGTCTCCTACGACAGGCTCGCCGACGGGCCGATCTCGGGCTACGTCAGCTTCGACGGCGTACAGGTCGGCAGGCTGCAGGGCCAGGCTCTCCTCAAGGCCATGCACGCCCCGGCCGAGGACGGGACCATCGTCATGATGAACGGCGACCCGACCAGCTCCAACGCCGCGTCGTACAAGAGGGGTGCACTGTCCGTCCTGCGGGGCAAGGTGAGGATCGGCCGTTCCTACGACACCCTGGGCTGGAGCACGAACAACGCGAACGCCAACATGTCAGCCGCCATCTCGGCCCTGGGCCCGGGCCGGATCGACGGCGTCCTGGCCGCCAACGACGCCATGGCCGCAGGCGTCATCTCCGCACTCAAGACCGCCCACGTCACGCGCCTGCCACCGGTCACCGGCCAGGACGCCGACCTCGACGCGGTGCAGCGCATCGTGGGCGGCGAGCAGTCCATGACGGTGTACAAGTCCTTCCGCGCGGAAGCCGAAGCAGCCGCTGCCATGGCCGTCGCCCTGGGCCGCGGGGAGAAGCTGCGCACCATCGCCACGACGACGACCGACAGCCCCACCACCCACCACATCCCGTCCGTGCTCCTCACCCCGGTCGCCGTGACCGCCGCCAACATCAAGCAGACCCTCGTCAAGGACGGTGTGTACACCGTCGCCCAGATCTGCACACCGCAGCTGCGGGCCGCTTGTGCGAAGGCAGGGCTGACTCCGTAGAGGGCGATCAGCTCCTTGCCCACGCATCGATCATGCCGGAGGCAGGGGTCTATGCTCACTTCATGCCCGAGGCCGGAAGCAAAGGGGCGCACCGCGTGGGGGCTGGCCGTGGAATGTAAGGCAAATGAGCTATGGGGCCTGGGTAGATGTTGAGAGAGGTCGCTGCAACCCGTTACATCGAACCCCTCCGCTCCGGCGGCTCCGTCCCAGGAGTCGTCGAGGCCGACGACCTCGGCATGTACGTGGTGAAGTTCACCGGCTCGGCGCAGGGGCACAAGGCGCTGGTGGCCGAGGTGATCGTCGGGGAACTCGCCCGTGCGCTGGGCCTGCGCTTCCCGGAGCTGGTGTTCGTCCACTTCGATCCGGCGATCGCGGCGGAGGAGCCCCATCAGGAGGTCCGGGACCTGCACGGCGCGAGCGCGGGGGTGAACCTCGGCATGGACTATCTGCCGGGCGCCGCCGACTTCACCCCGAAGGTCGCGAAGAGCTTCCCCGTGGACCCGCTGGAGGCGGGCCGGATCGTCTGGCTGGACGCGCTCACGGTCAACGTGGACCGCACGGTGCACAGCTCCAACCTCATGGTCTGGCCCACGCTCGGCACCGTACCGCCGCGCCTGTGGCTCATCGACCACGGCGCCGCGCTCGTCTTCCACCACCGCTGGGACACCACGGCCCCGGGCAAGAGGTACGACTTCCGGCACCACGCCCTCGGCCACTACGGACCCGACGTCCGGGCGGCCGACGCCGAACTGGCCCCCAGGGTCACCGAGGAACTGCTGCGGGGCATCGTCGCCGAGGTGCCGGACGCGTGGCTGGCCGAGGACGCCGGCTTCGCGACCCCGGACGACGTCCGCGCGGCCTACGTCGACTACCTGCTGGCCCGGGTCCGCCTGTCACGGGAGTGGCTGCCCACCGACTTCCCGAGCCGTGAGCAGCTCGCCGCCGAGGACGCCGCCCGCGCGGCGCGGACCCAGGCGGGCCGCCCGGCCTGGCTCAAACGCGTCCCCGACCTGCACGGCAAGCCGGCCGCGGAGCAGGACTGGTCGGCCCACCTGGGCTGAACACGCGCGAGCGGCCCCGGGACGTGAACTCCCGGGGCCGCTCACCCGCGTCAGGTTCAGCCCTTGAGCTGCTCGTACGCCGGCAGGGTGAGGAAGTCGGCGTAGTTCTCGTCCAGGGAGACCGTCAGCAGCAGGTCATGGGCCTCCTGCCAGTGGCCGGCGGCGAAGGCCTCCTCGCCGATCTCCTGGCGGATGGCGGACAGTTCCTCGGCGGCGACCTTGCGGGCCAGCTCGGGCGTGGCCGTGTCGCCGTTCTCGAACTCGACGCCCGCGTTGATCCACTGCCAGATCTGGGAGCGGGAGATCTCGGCGGTGGCCGCGTCCTCCATCAGGTTGAAGATGGCGACCGCGCCGAGACCGCGCAGCCAGGCCTCGATGTAGCGGATGCCGACCTGGACGGCGTTGACGAGACCGCTGTACGTCGGCTTCGCGTCCAGCGAGTCGATCGCGATCAGGTCGGCCGCCTCGACATGGACGTCCTCGCGCAGCCGGTCCTTCTGGTTCGGCTTGTCGCCGAGGACCTTGTCGAAGGACTCCATGGCGATCGGCACGAGGTCGGGGTGCGCGACCCAGGAGCCGTCGAACCCGTCGCCGGCCTCTCGGTCCTTGTCGGCGCGGACCTTCTCGAAGGCCACCTTGTTGACCTCGGCGTCCTTGCGGGACGGGATGAAGGCCGCCATGCCGCCGATCGCGTGCGCGCCGCGCTTGTGGCAGGTGCGCACGAGGAGTTCGGTGTAGGCCCGCATGAACGGGGCGGTCATCGTCACCGCGTTGCGGTCCGGCAGGACGAACCTGGCGCCGCCGTCGCGGAAGTTCTTCACGATGGAGAACAGGTAGTCCCAGCGCCCGGCGTTCAGCCCGGAGGCGTGGTCGCGGAGTTCGTAGAGGATCTCCTCCATCTCGTACGCGGCCGTGATCGTCTCGATCAGGACGGTGGCGCGGATGGTGCCCTGCGGGATGCCGACGTAGTCCTGTGCGAAGACGAACACGTCGTTCCAGAGGCGGGCCTCCAGGTGCGACTCGGTCTTCGGCAGGTAGAAGTACGGTCCCTTGCCGAGGTCCAGCAGCCGCTGGGCGTTGTGGAAGAAGTACAGGCCGAAGTCGACGAAGGCGCCCGGGACGGCGCGGCCGTCGGCGTCGACCAGGTGCCGCTCGGTCAGGTGCCAGCCGCGCGGGCGCATGACGACGGTCGCCAGCTCCTCGTTCGGGCGCAGGGCGTAGGACTTGCCCGACTTCGGGTCGGTGAAGTCGATGTTCCGGGTGTAGGCGTCGGCCAGGTTGACCTGACCGAGGACGACGTTCTCCCAGGTGGGAGCGGAGGCGTCCTCGAAGTCGGCGAGCCAGACCTTCGCGCCGGAATTGAGCGCGTTGATGGTCATCTTGCGGTCGGTGGGGCCGGTGATCTCGACGCGCCGGTCGTTCAGCGCGGCCGGGGCCGGGGCGACCTTCCAGGAGTCGTCCGCGCGGATGGCGGCGGTCTCCGGAAGGAAGTCGAGGGTGGAGGTGCGGGCGATCTCGGCGCGGCGCTCGGCCCGGCGGGCGAGGAGTTCGTCACGGCGCGGGGTGAACCGCCGGTGCAGCTCCGCCACGAAGGCGAGCGCCGCGTCCGTGAGGATCTCTTCCTGCCGGGGCAGGGGCTCGGCGTCGACGATGGCCAGCGGGGACGGCGCTGGTGCGGACATGAGCTGTCACTTCCTTCAGCGGTGGCACCAAGTGCCAAGAGGCACGAATAGGGCGAACAGCGCCGACTGTGCGGGCAGGCGCTTCTGAACAGTGGATAGTAGTTTCCTCATCGTGGAACTTCAATGGTTTGTTGACGTCGAGATTCTCTGAGTCGAGGGAAGGTGGCGCCCAGTGCCACCGTGCTCACTCCAAGTGGCGCAGGTCGGCCTCGGTGTCGATGTCGTACGGCTCCGCCACGTCGGCGCACTCCACGAGCCGTATCTCACTCTCGTGATCCTTCAGATAGGCGCGCGCCCCGCGGTCCCCGGTGGCGGTCGCCGCGATGCCCGCCCAGTGGGCGGCACCGAACAGCACGGGATGCCCGCGGACGCCGTTGTAGGCGGCCGAGGCCAGTGACTTCTCGTCCTCGTACGCGCCGAGTACCCGCGCCACGGCCGCCGCCCCGATGCCCGGCTGGTCGACCAGGCTCACCAGGGCCGCGCGCGCCCCCGTACCGCCGAGCGAGACCAGCCCGGCCCGCAACGAGGAGCCCATCCCGTCGGCCCAGCCGGGGTTGTCCACGAGCACGCAGCCGCCCAGTTCGGCACGCGCGCGTACCTCGTCCGCCGACGCGCCCAGGACCACATGGATCCGCCCGCACCCGGCCGCGCGCAGCACGCCGACGGCATGCTCGACCAGCGGTCGTCCCCGGTGCTCCAGCAGCGCCTTGGGCCGACCGCCGAGCCGCCGTCCCCCGCCGGCGGCGAGCAGCAGCCCGGCGACCTCCTCGCGATGTCTGTCCGTCATGCGTCCTGCATACCCGACGCGGCGGCCGACGGCCGGTTCCCTGGGGCTGAATTTCGGTCCGCGCGGTGGCGCGCACGGACGCGGTGGCGTTTACTGACCCGCGCACGACGGCGTGTGAGGGGGAGGCCTGTGTTTCGGAGCTTGGGGCAGAGACCGGTGACCGGCAGGGACGAGGACCCGAGAGTGGCGGAACTGCGGACCGCGGTGTCCCGGCTGCGCCGCGAACTCGCCGCGCTGCCCTCCGAGTTCCCCGACCGGGCGATCGCCGAGGACGAACTGGCGGCTCTGGCGGCGATGGCCGCGGGCGGCGCACCCGAGACCCCGCGCCTGCGCGGCTCCCTGTTACTGATCGCGGGGGCGATCGGCTCGGTGAGCGCGCTGGCGAGGGGTCTGAAGGAGGTCAGGGACGCGGTGGATCTTTTCGGGGAACCTACGCAGAGGGGTTAGCGGTGCCCGCCTGAGGGGCGCGGGCGGCGGCCCCGTCAGGCGCCCGAACTCGCCAAAGCCTGAGACAGCTCAAGGGCGATCTGCTGCAGCACCGGCACGATCTTGTCGGTCGCGGCCTCCGTCACGCGCCCGGCCGGCCCGGAGATGGAGATCGCCGCGGCCGTGGGGGAGTCGGGAACGGACACCGCGAGACACCGCACCCCGATCTCCTGCTCGTTGTCGTCGACGGCGTACCCCGACCGCCGTACGTCCTCCAGCGCGGCCAGGAAGCCCTCGGGCGTGGTGATGGTCTTCTCGGTGGCCGCGGGCATCCCGGTACGCGCCAGCAACGCCCTCACCTCGTCGTCCGGCACCCCGGCGAGCAGCGCCTTGCCCACGCCGGTCGAGTGCGGCAGCACCCGTCGGCCCACCTCGGTGAACATCCGCATCGAGTGCTTCGACGGCACCTGCGCCACGTACACGATCTCGTCGCCGTCCAGCAGCGCCATGTTCGCCGTCTCGCCGGTCTCCTCGACCAGCCGGGCGAGATACGGCCGCGCCCACGTGCCGAGCAGCCGGGACGCCGACTCGCCGAGCCGGATGAGACGGGGGCCGAGGGCGTAGCGCCGGTTCGGCTGCTGGCGTACGTACCCGCAGGCGACCAGTGTGCGCATCAGCCGGTGGATGGTCGGCAGCGGCAGCCCGCTGGTCGCGGACAGTTCGCTCAGGCCCACCTCGCCGCCCGCGTCCGCCATCCGCTCCAGCAGATCGAAGGCGCGCTCAAGGGACTGGACACCGCCGCCGGCGGAGGGCTTGGCGGAGTCGGTGGTGCTGGCGCTGGACGTCGGCACGGCGCGTTCCTTTCGGGGCTGACAGGAGGGCAGAAGCCTACCCGGCAGTCGGTTGACTCCCCGCTTGTACGTAGCTACGTTCTGCTTAGTGAAATTCTAATTCCGCTTTGTGGAAACGTCCAGAGTGGGCGCGGTCGACGTGCTGCTCAGAAGTGTGCCTCTTGACGGCGCGGAAGTGGGAGTGAAGACTCCTTCAACAGAACGTTGAAATCCGTTACGTGGGTGTAAATCCCGTTTCCTGGGCGTAAAACGGCGGTACAGAGAGGGGTTCGGGTGTCCGACGCTGAACTGGTCCTGCGCTCGACGCGCGTCATCACTCCGGAGGGGACGCGGGCCGCGACGGTCACCGTGTCCGCCGGGAAGATCACGGCCGTCCTGCCGTACGACGCCGAGGTCCCGGCCGGGGCCCGGCTGGAGGACGTCGGCGACCATGTCCTGCTGCCCGGCCTGGTCGACACCCACGTGCACGTCAACGACCCCGGCCGCACCGAGTGGGAGGGCTTCTGGACCGCCACGCGCGCGGCGGCGGCCGGCGGCATCACCACGCTGATCGACATGCCGCTCAACTCCCTCCCGCCGACCACCACGGTCGAGAACCTGCGGGTGAAGCGGCAGGTGGCCGCCGACAAGGCGCACATCGACGTCGGTTTCTGGGGCGGCGCCCTGCCCGACAACGTCAAGGACCTGCGCCCGCTGCACGACGCCGGTGTCTTCGGCTTCAAGGCCTTCCTGTCCCCGTCCGGCGTGGACGAGTTCCCGCACCTCGACCAGGACGGGCTCGCCCGGTCCATGGCCGAGATCGCCGGCTTCGACGGCCTGCTGATCGTGCACGCCGAGGACCCGCATCACCTCGCCGCCGCCCCGCAGCACGGCGGCCCCAAGTACGCCGACTTCCTCGCCTCCCGCCCGCGCGACGCCGAGGACACGGCCATCGCGTCCCTGATAGCGCAGGCCAAGCGGCTGCACGCGCGCGTGCACGTCCTGCACCTGTCCTCCAGCGACGCGCTGCCGCTGATCCGCGCGGCCCGCGCGGAGGGCGTCCGGATCACCGTGGAGACCTGCCCGCACTACCTCACCCTGACCGCCGAGGAAGTCCCGGACGGCGCCAGCGAGTTCAAGTGCTGCCCGCCCATCCGCGAGGCCGCCAACCAGGACCTGCTGTGGGAGGCGCTGGCCGACGGCACCATCGACTGCGTCGTCACCGACCACTCGCCCTCCACCGCCGACCTGAAGACCGACGACTTCGCCACCGCCTGGGGCGGCATCTCCGGCCTCCAGCTCAGCCTGGCCGCCGTGTGGACCGAGGCCCGTGAGCGCGGCCACGGCCTGGAGGACGTCGTGCGCTGGATGTCCACGCGGACCGCGGCGCTCGTGGGTCTGGACGGCAAGGGCGCCATCGAGGCCGGCCGGGACGCCGACTTCGCCGTCCTCGCCCCCGACGAGACCTTCACCGTCGACCCGGCCGCCCTCCAGCACCGCAACCGGGTCACCGCGTACGCCGGCAAGACCCTGTACGGCGTCGTGAAGTCCACCTGGCTGCGCGGCGAACGCATCGTCCACGACGGCGAGTTCACCGAGCCGAAGGGCACGCTGCTCGCCCGCCCCCAGTAGTCCCCCCGCACCCGCAATCGGCCGACTCCAGAAAGGACCCCCTGATCACCGTGACGGCGATACCCAGCTTCACCGGCGACGCGAACCCCTACGGAGGCGGCGACCCGTACGCGGACTACCGCACCGCCGACTTCCCCTTCACCCAGTACGCCAACCTCGCCGACCGGCAGCTCGGCGCCGGTGTCATCGCCGCCAACGACGAGTTCTTCGCCCAGCGCGAGAACCTGCTGGTGCCCGAGCGGGCCGAGTTCGACCCCGAGCACTTCGGGCACAAGGGCAAGATCATGGACGGCTGGGAGACCCGCCGCCGGCGCGGTGTCTCCGCCGAGCACCCGTGGCCCACCGCCGAGGACCACGACTGGGCGCTGGTCCGCCTCGGGGCGCCCGGCGTGATCCGCGGGATCGTCGTCGACACCGCCCACTTCCGCGGCAACTACCCGCAGGCCGTGTCGATCGAGGCCGCGTCCGTCCCCGGCTCGCCGTCCCCGCAGGAGCTGCTGGGCGACGACGTGAAGTGGACGACGATCGTCCCGCGCACCCCGGTCGGCGGCCACGCGGCGAACGGTTTCGCCGTCTCGGCGGAGCAGCGCTTCACGCACCTGCGCGTCAACCAGCACCCCGACGGCGGCATCGCGCGCCTGCGCGTGCACGGCGAGGTCGTTCCGGACCCCGAGTGGCTGTCGGTTCTGGGCACCTTCGACGTCGTCGCCCTGGAGAACGGCGGCCAGGTCGAGGACGCCTCCAACCTCTTCTACTCCCCGGCCACCAACACCATCCAGCCGGGCCGCTCCCGCAAGATGGACGACGGCTGGGAGACCCGCCGCCGCCGTGACCAGGGCAACGACTGGATCCGCTACCAGCTGGCCGCCCAGGCGCAGATCCGCGCCGTCGAGATCGACACCGCCTATCTGAAGGGCAACAGCGCCGGCTGGGCGTCGGTCTCGGTGAAGGACGGTGAGGAGGGCGACTGGACGGAGATCCTGCCGCGCACCCGCCTCCAGCCCGACACCAACCACCGCTTCGTCCTCCCGGCCCCGGCCGTCGGCACGCACGCGCGTGTCGACATCTTCCCCGACGGCGGCATCTCCCGCCTCAGGCTGTTCGGTTCCCTGACCGAGGACGGCGCGGCCCGGCTCGCCGCCCGCCACCAGGAGCTGGGCGGCTGACCCACCCCGCACGCGCGCGCGGGGCGCCCCGGCCTGGACAGCACCGGGCGCCCCGCGTGTCACCCACACGGATTCGATTCCGGCCTCCTGGAACTCTCCGGTCCGTCTCCCGCGTTCTTCCCGCGTGACCCTTCAGCAAGAGATCGTCGGCAACGCCATGCAGATGGCGGTCGTCAACCTGCAGCCCGGCCAGACCGTGTACTGCGAGGCCGGGAAGTTCCTGTTCAAGACGACGAACGTGACCATGGAGACGCGTCTGTCCGGCCCGTCCGCGAACGGCAGCGGCGGCCAGCAGGGGCAGAGCGGCGGCATGGGCGGCCTGCTGCGCCAGGCCATGGGCACCGCCATGCAGGTCGGCCAGCGCATGCTCGCGGGCGAGTCGCTGGCGTTCCAGTACTTCACCTCCCAGGGCGGCCAGGGCACGGTCGGCTTCGCGGGCGTGCTCCCCGGAGAGATGCGCGCGCTGGAACTCGACGGCACGCGCGCGTGGTTCGCGGAGAAGGACGCCTTCGTGGCCGCCGAGTCCACCGTCGACTTCGGCATCGCCTTCGCCGGCGGCCGCACGGGCATGAGCGGCGGCGAGGGCTTCATTCTGGAGAAGTTCACCGGGTACGGCACGGTGATCATCGCCGGCGCGGGCAACTTCATCGACCTCGACCCCGCCGACTTCGGCGGCCGGATCGAGGTGGACACCGGCTGTGTGGTGGCCTTCGAGGAGGGCATCCAGTACGGCGTCCAGCGCGTCGGCGGCCTCAACCGTCAGGGGATCATGAACGCCGTCTTCGGCGGCGAGGGCCTGTCCCTGGCCACGCTGGAGGGCAACGGCCGGGTGATCCTCCAGTCCATGACCATCGAGAGCCTCGCCAACGCCCTGAAGAAGGCCCAGGGCGGCGACAAGCAGGGCCCGACCGGCGGACTGTTCTCGACGCACGCGGGCTGAACCGGGCCGCACCGATGAGTTCCGGGTCACGGAGGGGTCTGAGCTGATGACAACAGACCCCGCACCCGGAAGAAGGCACCCCTCATGGGCAAGCTCGTCTCCACCCTCTTCGTCACCCTCGACGGTGTCTACCAGGCCCCGGGCGGCCCCCAGGAGGACACCAGGGGCGGCTTCACCCACGGCGGCTGGAGCTTCACCTACGGCGACGAGGACTTCGGCCGCTTCGTCACCGAGGTCTTCGACCGCGTCGGCGCCTTCCTGCTCGGCCGCCGTACGTACGACATCTTCGCCGCCTACTGGCCGAAGGTGACCGACCCGGCCAACCCCATCGCGTCCCGGCTCAACGCCCTCCCCAAGTACGTCGTCTCGTCCACCCTCCAGGCGCCCGAGTGGTCCGGCACCACCGTGCTCGCCGGCGACCTCGCCAAGGAGGTGCAGGCCCTCAAGGAGCGCACGGACGGCGAACTCCAGGTCCACGGCAGCGGCGCCCTGGTCCGCTCCCTGATCGACCTCCGCCTCCTCGACACCCTGCACCTGCTGACCTTCCCGGTCGTCCTCGGCACCGGCCACCGTCTGTTCCCGGACGGCACGGTCCCCACCCGCTTCCGGCACACCGGCGGCCGCGTCACCCGCTCGGGCATCTCCATCCAGAGCTACGACCTGGCGGGCGACCCGGAGTACGGCTCGTACGACCTCCCCGAGGAGGCCTGAGACCCGGACAAACCCCTGGCTGAACATCGTCGCCGCCGGTACGGTGATCACGCCCCGCGCGAGCCGCCGACGTCTCCGCACCCCTCGGAGACCGGGAGAGCCGCCCGCATGTCCTCGATCGCCGTACCGGGCGCCGCCGTCGCCCCCCGTCGCGCCTGGCACACCGACCTGCCGGTCCTGCTCGTCGCCGTCTGCTGGGGCGCCAGTTACCTCGCCGCGAAGGACATCACCACCGCCCGTACCGTCCTGGCCGTCCTCGTGCTGCGATTCGCCCTCGCCGTGCCCGTCCTGGCCGTCGCCGGCCGCCGTGCCCTGCGCTCCCTGACCGGCGCCCAGTGGCGCGGCGCCGCCCTGCTGGGGCTGATCCTCAGCGGGATCTTCCTGCTGGAGACCTACGGCGTCGTCCACACCTCGGCGACCAACGCCGGCCTGATCATCAGCCTCACCATGATCTTCACCCCGCTCGCCGAGGCCGCCGTCACCCGCACCCGGCCCGCCCCGGCCTTCCTCGGCGCGGCGCTGCTGTCGGTGCTCGGCGTCGTCCTGCTCACCCAGGGCGGCGGCTTCACCCGGCCCTCGCTCGGCGACCTGCTGATGCTGCTCGCCGCGCTCGCCCGTACCGTGCACGTCCTTGCCATGTCCCGGATCAGGGCCGTCCAGGGCGCCGACGCGCTGCCGCTCACCACGGTCCAGCTCGGCGCGGCCGTCGCCGTCTTCACCCTGCTGTCCGCCGTCTGCGGCGGCCCGGCGCCCTGGACGGTCGCGGCGGACCTCGGCGCCCGGAACTGGGCCGGGCTGCTGTTCCTCGCCGTGCTGTGCACGGTGTTCGCGTTCTTCGTGCAGATGTGGGCGGTACGCCGTACCTCGCCGTCCCGGGTCGGTCTGCTCCTCGGCACCGAACCGCTGTGGGCCGCCGCGGCCGGGATCACGCTGGGCGGCGAACGGCTCGGAGCGCTCGGTCTCGCGGGCGGCGTGCTGGTGCTCGCGGGGACCGCGTGGGGGCGCAGGACCGCAGGTTGACTTCCCGAAGCCGCCCGCAGGTCAGAGGCGCTCACCCTCAAGCATGGCCGTGACAGCGGGCAGCCGGCCGAGCGAGTGGGCGATTCTGAGGCCGTCCATGTAGTCACGGACCTGGGTGATCAGCCCGCCGCGGACGCGGATCACCAGCACGTTGGAGAAGGCGAAGGGCGCACCGCTGCCGGTCACCGTGCCGACGACGGTCTGCTCGGCGATGACGACCTCCGGATCGGAGGTGGTGTGAACGGTCACGTCACGCAACGCGCCTGCCCGCGCCGTGCTGTGCTCCCAGGCCGCCCGGTAAGTGGCCCGTACCTCCTCCCGGCCCTTGAGACAGGCAGGCATTCCGGGGAAGAGGAACGGCAGCTCGTGCACCGCATCCACCTCGTACAGGTCAGCCAGGTCGTCGGCGGACATGGCAAGCATCGCCTGGTGGTAACGCTCCAGCACCTCGTGGGGCGAGCGGTCGGCGGGCTGCGCGGCGGACATGGTGCTCACGGCTCCGTTCGTCTGCTTCCGGGATGTGTTCCGGGAGCCGAGTCTGCCGAAGTCGCCGTGGTGCGGGCGGTGATGGTCCTCATCCTGGGCCTGCTTCACCCCTGCGAGTGGACCGGACGGACCGAGCCGTCCGGACAGTCGTGTCCGCCTCGCGCTGGTGTCCGGTCGCGTGCTCGGGGAGAGGCGGCCGGGCCCGGACGTCCCGGTCAGCGGGGCACGGGGAGCGGGCCGGGCCGGAAGGTGCCGTAACGGCCGCCGTGGAAGAGCAACGGGGCGTCGCTCTCGCCGACTGCCAAGTGGTGAACATGGCACAGTGCGATCACATGGTCGCCGGCCCAGTACTCGTCCCGCAGGGAACATTCGAGCCAGCCGGTCGCGCCCGCCACGAGCAGCGCTCCGCCGGGGGAGAGGTGCCACTCCGTGCCGTGCAGCTTGTCCGGACCGCTGGCGGCGAGCCGATCGCACACGGGCCGCTGGCGGTCGGCGAGGATGCTTATCCCTATCCGCTCGGCCGGCCGGATCCGCGGCCAGCTCCTGCTCGTCTCCGCCACGCAGAAGGAGACCAACGGAGGCCGCAGGGAGACCGAGGCGAAGGAGTTCACCGCCAGTGCGGCGGGCCGGCCGACGGCGTCCAGGGCCGCGACGGCGACGATGCCCGTGGCGAACCTGCCGAGAACCCGACGGAATTCCTCGGACGTGACGGTTTCTGCCTCACGCGACGTCGGTATCGGGTCGGTCACCTGGGGCGCCTCGCTTCCTGCTCGGAACCGGGTGCCCGGAGCGGCCTCCTGGGCCGCGCCGGGCACCCTGGTCGCGTCGACGGTCAGAGCGTGACCTCAAGGAGCAGCCGACGGCGCGCGCTGCTGCTGCGGGTGATCTGGTGACGGTTCACCAGCTCCCGCTGGGCGACCAGCTTCAGGCCCTCGGCCGCCAGCTCCTTCTCCAGGGAGCCGAGCGGCGCCAGATGCGTCCAGGCGGTGTACAGGGCGGTGTCGACCACCTCGCCGTCCTGTACGCGGTTGGCGAGGATGCTGGTGGAGCGCAGGCCGTCCGGTTCGATCCGGTCGATGAAGGTGCACAGCACCGGCGAACGGTCGTCCTTCGTCGGGAAGACCGAGGTGTACTCGAAGGCGGCGGGCGCGCTCTCGAACCCTGCGATGTCCAGCACGGTCAGCAGGAAGCGGCCGTCCTCGGCGAGGTGCTCGCGCACACAGCGGAACAGCTGCGCGCGCTGCTCCTGAGTGAGGTTCCACACCGCCGTCGCGCCGAGCACGATCAGGCCGAATGTGCGGTCCAGCGAGAAGTCCGTCATGTCGCCCTCGACGGTGCTCAGCCGGTCCGCGTACTCCTGGTGCTCCGGCTCCCGCATCCGTTCGTCGAGGATCTCCAGCATCGACGGCGAGTTGTCGAGCCCGACCACCTCGAATCCGCTCTTGAGAAGCGGCAGCGTCAGCCGGCCGGAGCCGCAGCACAGCTCCAGCACCGGGCCGGGCCGCCCCTCGCCGGCGCTCAGCAGCTCCTCCACCTCTGCGTTGTCCCGCACCGTGAACGCGTGGTAGAAGGCGGCGCCCTCCGAGTCGTACATGCCGTGCTGGTGGATCTTCCCGGCGAACAGCTCCACCAGAGCCGCGGCGGTGCCCTTGAGCTGGTATTCGGTCATGCTTTCCTCCGGTCGCCCATCGTTGATCGAGACCCTAGGCCGGGGCTCTTACAGACGGCTTGGGCCTCGCTTAAGCCGCCCGGGCCAGGGGATTCAGAGCCGGGAACGGGCCGGCAGCAGACGCGGATCCATGCTCAGCAGGACACCCCGGCTGCCCCCGTCGACAGGGAGCGAGACCCCGGTGGTCGAGCCCGCGGCCGGGCCGGCGAGATAGCAGATCGCGGTGGCCACCTCCTCCGGTGTGACCAGCCGACCGTTCGGCTGCCGCCCACTGACCGCGGCGAAGGCGGCCTCCGGGTCGGGCGCGGCGTCCACGAGCCGGCGTACCCACGGCGTGTCGACCGGGGCCGGGGTCACACAGTTGACCCTGATGCCCTCGTGCAGATGGTCGGCGGCCATGGCCGTGGTCAGGGCGAGCACCGCTCCCTTCGAGGAGCAGTACACCGCCGCGTTGGGCAGCCCGACGGTGGCACCCAGCGAGCACATGTTCACGATGGACGCGTGCTCCGAGCGCCGCAGATACGGCAGCGCGGCACGGGCGACCCGCACCATGCCGAACACGTTGACGTCGAAGACCCGCTTCCACTCGTCGAGACCACCCGACTCCACGGTTCCCCGGCCGAGGATGCCCGCGTTGTTCACCAGGATGTCCAGACCGCCCAGCCGTTCGGCGGCCTCCGCCACCGCCGCGTCCACCGAGGCGTCGTCCGCGACGTCGCCGTACACCCCGATCAGCGGCTCGGGAACGGCCGACTTCCCGTCCGTGTCCAGCGCGTTGAGGTCCAGGCAGGCCACCGCCGCGCCCCGGGCCGCCAGCATGCGGGCGGTGGCCAGCCCGATGCCAGAGGCACCGCCGGTCACCAGGGCGGTCAGCCCGGTCAGTTCACCGCTGCTCATCACGGTCCTCCCCATGGTCGTCGGCGCACCGCTCGCGCAGCGTGTTCAAGGAGTGCAGGCCCTCCAGCACCCGGTCCTCGGGCACCCCGAAGTCGATCAGGCAGGCGACCTCGTCGACCCCCGCCGCACGCAGCCGCCGTACGGTCTCCACGCCGTCCTCGACCGTGCCGAACAGCCCGCCCGTGTCGAAGTAGCGGTCGAACGACCGCGCCACGAGGAACTCGCGGTCCTGCGGCGACAGCCGCTCCAGGTCGATGCCGCCGGGCAGTGCCGCCGCGGCTGTCTTCATGATCAGTCCGATCGAGCTGCGCAGATAGTTGCTGAACGGCTCTCGGACCTCTTCACGGACCTTCTCGCGGTCGGTGCCCAGCAGGGTGTGCAGCATCAGCGCCACATGACCGCGCGCCCCGGGGCCGTGCGCGGCCGCCAGTTCCGCGCGATAGGCGGCGATGTTGTGCTCCAGATCGGAGATCTCCTGGCCGATCAGATGCGTCAGCACACCCGTGCCGAGCCGGCCGGCCGTACGGAACGTCTCGGCGGAGCCGGCGCTCGTCAGCCACATCGGCAACTCCGGCTGGACCGGCGGCGGGAAGATCCGCACCGTCGACTCCTGGCCCGCGCCGTCCGGGAACGCCACCTCCTCCCGCGCCCACAGCCGGCGCAGGGTCTCCACGGTGCGCACCAGGACCTCCTTGCGGTCCCGGTAGTTCTCCGGCCGCAGGACGAAGTCCACCGCGTGCCAGCCCGACGCCAGCGACACGCCCACCCGGCCCCGGGAGAGGTTGTCCACCACGGACCACTCCTCCGCGATCCGCGCCGGATGGTGCAGAGGCGCGACGACACTGCCCGCGCGGATGGCGATCCGCTCGGTCGCCACCGCCAGCGCCGCGCCGGTGACGGCCGCGTTGGGATATTGGCCGCCGAATTCATGGAAATGGCGCTCCGGCGTCCAGACCGCCGCGAATCCGTGGGTGTCCGCGAATTTCGCGCTGTCCAGCAGAAGACGGTAGCGGTCATCGGCCGCGGCCCCGTAGTCCGCGAAATAGAAGAGACTGAAGTCCACGAAACTCCTCCCACCTGGCGCGGCTGGTCCTGCAGGACCGTAGCCGCGACCTCGGCACGCAGGGAACTCGCCTTTAGAGCGCGCCAAGGAGGCCTTTGGCGGAGGCGGTGACACTGACCCGACGATCTGCGATCGGCCCCAGAGGGAGCAGTGAGCCACCGTGGCGAAGAAGGAAGTTTCCGGCGGTTTCCCGACGGATCAGGTGGGCCCGGCCGAACAGGAGGCGATTGCGGTGGTCGGCCTCTCCTGCCGGCTCCCGCAGGCCCCCGATCCGGCCGCGTTCTGGAACCTGCTGCGGACCGGCCGCGACGCCATCAGCCCGCCGCCGCCCGGCCGTTGGCAGGCCGACGCTCCCGGGGACCTCGCGCCGGACGCCGTCACCGGAGCCGCCCGCGGCGGTTTCCTCGACCAGGTCGACGCCTTCGACGCCGAGTTCTTCGGCATGTCCCCGCGCGAGGCCGCCTCCGTCGACCCGCAGCAGCGCCTGGTCCTCGAACTCGCCTGGGAGGCACTGGAGGACGCCGGCATCCTGCCCGCCGGCCTGGCCGGCAGCCGCACCGGCGTCTTCATCGGCGCGATGCACGACGACTACGCCGCACTGCTCCAACGCCGCGGCACCGGCGCCGTCACCCCGCACTCCGCGACCGGCCTGAACCGGGGAGTGCTCGCCAACCGGGTCTCCTACGCGCTCGGCCTGCACGGGCCCAGCCTGGCCGTCGACACGGCACAGTCCTCCGCCCTGGTCGCCGTCCACCTGGCCTGTGAGAGCCTGCGCCGCACCGAATGCGACCTCGCGATCGCGGGCGGCGTCAATCTCAACCTCACCCTGGCCGGCACGGTCGAGGCGTCCCGCTTCGGCGGCCTCTCCCCGAACGGACGCTGCGCCACCTTCGACGCCGACGCCGACGGCTACGTGCGAGGCGAGGGCGGCGGCCTCGTCCTGCTCAAGCCGCTGGCCCGTGCCCTCGCCGACGGCGACGAGATCCACGGTGTCCTGCTGGGCAGCGCCGTGAACAACGACGGCGCCACTCCCGGACTGACCGTGCCCGACCAGGCGGCCCAGCAGCGCGTCGTGGAGGCGGCCCAAAGGCGGGCCGGAATCCGCCCCGAGCACGTCCAGTACGTCGAACTGCACGGCACCGGCACCAAGGTCGGCGACCCGATCGAGGCAGCCGCCCTCGGCGCGGCCCTGGGCCGGGGCCGCACGGTTCCGCTGGCGGTCGGTTCGGTCAAGACCAACGTCGGCCACCTCGAAGGCGCCGCGGGCATCGCCGGCCTGCTCAAGACACTCCTGAGCATCCGGCACCGCCAGCTGCCCCCCAGCCTCCACTTCCACACCCCCAACCCGCGCATCCCGCTCACCGAACTCGGCCTCACCGTCCAGCGCGAGCTGAGCGACTGGCCCCGCCCGGACGCGCCCCTCGTCGCCGGCGTCAGCTCCTTCGGAATGGGCGGCACCAACTGCCATGTGGTGGTGTCGGAGGCACCTGCGCGGACGAAGGCGGCGCAGCTGAGCGACGTACACGAGACGGACAGGGAGGCCGGCGACGGGCGGCCGGTGGTGTGGCCGCTGGCCGGGCGCGGGCCCGAGGCGCTGCGGGAGCAGGCGGCCAGGCTGCACACGCGGCTGACCGCCGAGGCCACGATGCCCGATCCGGCCGACGTCGGTTACTCCCTGGCCACCACCCGCACCCAGTTCGCACACCGGGCCGCCGTGGTCGGCTCCGAGCCCGAGCGACTGCTCGGCGGCCTCGCGGCCCTGGCCCGGGGCGAGGCCGCCCCCGGCACCGTCACCGGAACCACCGCGCAAACCGGGGATCTCGCCTTCCTCTTCTCCGGACAGGGCAGCCAACGAGCGGCCGCGGGAGCCGAGTTGTACGGCACCCATCCCGCCTTCGCCGAAGCGCTCGACCGCGCCTGCGCCGAACTCGACCGGCACCTGGCACGACCCCTCCAGGAGGTGCTGTTCGCGCCCGACGGCACCCCCGAGGCCGCCCTGCTGGACCGCACCGGCTACACCCAGCCCGCCCTGTTCGCCGTGGAGGTGGCGCTGTTCCGCCTGCTGGAGACCTGGGGCATCACCCCCGGCCGCCTGCTCGGCCACTCAGTCGGCGAACTGGCCGCCGCCCACGTGTCCGGCGTCCTGGACCTCACCGACGCGGCGACCCTGGTGACCGCCCGCGGACGGCTGATGGAGACGCTGCCCGGCGGAGCCATGGCCGCGCTGGAAGCCTCCGAGCAGGAGGTACTGCCGCTGCTGGAGGGCCGGGAGGGACAGGCCGGCATCGCCGCCGTCAACGGCCCGCGCGCCGTCGTCGTATCGGGCGACGAGGCCGCCGTCGAGGAGATCGCCGCAGCCGTGGCCGCACTCGGCCGCCGGACGCGACGGCTGCGCGTCAGCCACGCCTTCCACTCCCCGCACATGGACGCCATGCTGGAGGAGTTCCGCGCCGTCGCCGCCGGACTGACCTACGCCCCGCCGCGCATCCCCGTCGTCTCCGACGTCACCGGCCTGCCCGCGACCCCCGAGCAGCTGTGCTCGCCCGACTACTGGGTACGGCACGTACGGTCCGCGGTGCGCTTCGAGACCGGCATGGTCACCCTCCTTGAGGGCGGTACCACCGCCTTCCTGGAGATCGGCCCCGACGGTGTCCTCACCGCCATGGGCCGCGAGTGCGTACGGGGCCGGCGGGCCGTCCTGCTGCCGACCATGCGCCGGTCGTCCGCGTCCGAGCCGGACGCCCTGCTCACCGCCGTCGCCGGACTTCACGTCCACGGCCACGCCCCGGACTGGGAGAATCTGTTCGAGGGCACGGGAGCCCGGCGTCTCCCCCTGCCGGGCTACGCGTTCCAGCGCCGGCGGCACTGGTACAGCGACGACGCGGCCCATCCGCTCGGGCAGCCTGCCCAGGGCGCGAACGCGACGACGGTGCCCGCCCCGGAGCCGGCGCGGGCCGATCCGGCCGCCGGGCAGGATCATGCCGACTCCGCCTCCGAGGCGTCGGCAGAGCCCCGGACCGATGGGGCGGACCAGGAGCGCGCCATGCTCGATCTGGTGCGCTCGTGGTCCGCCATCGTCCTCGGCCACGGCACGGCCGCCTCCGTCGACCCCACCCGGCCGTTCCGCGACCTCGGCTTCGATTCGCTCCTCGCCGTCGAGCTCCGGGACCGGCTGAGCGAGGCCACCGGCCTCCCCCTGGAGTCCGGGCTGCTGTTCAACCATCCCACGCCTGCCGGGCTGGCCCACCGGCTGGCGCAGGATCTGTCGGACCCCGCCGACCGGGCCGATCCGCACGGTGCGGAACCGGGCACGGCCACCACCGCGAACGATCCTGTGGTCATCGTCGGAATCGGCTGCCGCCTCCCCGGTGGCGTGCACAGCCCCGAGGACCTGTGGCAGCTGGTCGCCGACGGCCGGGACGTCATCGGCCCCTTTCCCACCGACCGCGGCTGGGACCTGGACGCCCTCCACCACCCGGACCCCGAGCGCCCCGGCACCACCTCCACCAGGGAAGGCGGCTTCCTGGCCGAGGCCGGCCACTTCGACGCCGCGTTCTTCGGCATCTCGCCCCGCGAGGCCGCGGCCATGGATCCCCAGCAGCGGCTGCTGCTGGAAACCGCCTGGGAGTCGCTCGAACGCGCGGGCATCGTCCCCGAGAAGCTGCGTGGCACCCGCACCGGCGTGTTCATCGGCGGCACCGCCCTGGACTACGGCCCCCGCCTGCACGAGGCGGACGAGGAAACGGGCGGCTACCTGCTGACCGGCAGCACCGCCAGCGTGATGTCCGGCCGTATCGCCTACACCTTCGGTCTGGAGGGCCCGGCGGTGACGGTGGACACGGCGTGCTCCTCCTCCCTCGTGGCGATCCACCTGGCGGTGCAGGCGCTGCGGCGCGGCGAGTGCACCCTCGCCCTCGCCGGCGGTGTGACAGTGATGGCCACCCCGGGCATGCTCGTGGAGTTCAGCCGCCAGCGGGGCCTTGCTGCGGACGGCCGCTGCAAGGCGTTCGCGGCCGGCGCGGACGGCACGGCGTGGGCCGAGGGGGCCGGGGTCCTGGTCCTGGAGCGCCTGTCGGACGCGCGGCGCAACCGGCACAAGGTGCTGGCGGTGATCAAGGGGAGTGCGGTCAATCAGGATGGTGCGTCGAACGGGTTGACGGCGCCGAACGGTCCGTCGCAGCAGCGGGTGATCCGGCGGGCGTTGGCGGATGCGGGCCTGTCGGCGGCCGAGGTGGATGCCGTGGAGGCACACGGTACCGGTACGGCGCTGGGTGATCCGATCGAGGCGGAGGCGTTGATCGCGACCTATGGTGCCGCGCGTTCCGCGGATCGGCCGTTGTGGCTGGGTTCGTTGAAGTCGAACATCGGGCATGCGCAGGCCGCGGCCGGTGTCGGTGGTGTGGTCAAGATGGTGGAGGCGATCCGCCACGGCGAGCTGCCGCGGACGCTTCACGTCGATGAGCCTTCGCCGCATGTGGACTGGTCTGCGGGTACGGTCCGGCTGCTGACGGAGTCCCGGGAGTGGTCCTCGTCCGGTCCGCGCCGGGCGGGGGTGTCCTCCTTCGGTATCAGCGGCACCAACGCCCATCTGATCCTGGAACAGGCCCCCGAGGAGGCCTCGCCCGTCGCCGTCGACGGGGTTGCGCCGCTGGTGTTGTCGGCGAGGTCGCCGGAGGCGGTGCGGGAGCAGGCGGTCCGGCTGCATGCGTACCTGGCGGCACGGCCCGGGATCGGGGTCGGGGATGTGGCGTACACGCTGGCCACCGCCCGAACCGCATTCAAGCACCGTGCTGTTGTTCTGGGTGCGGATCGTGGTGAGTTGTTGGCTGGTCTTGAGGCGGTTGCTGGTGGGCGGGATGTGTCGGGTGTGGTGGTGGGTGGTGGGGTGGGGGTTGCTCGGGTGGGGTTGGTGTTTACGGGTCAGGGTGCGCAGCGGGTTGGTATGGGGCGGGAGTTGTATGGGGTGTTTCCGGTGTTCGCGGCTGCGTTGGATGAGGTGTGTGGGTGGGTGGATCCGTTGTTGGGTCGGTCGTTGCGGGAGGTGATGTTCGAGGGTCCGGGGGAGGTTTTGGATCGGACGGAGGTGACGCAGCCGGCGTTGTTCGCGTTCGAGGTGGCGTTGTTCCGGTTGGTGGAGTCTTTTGGGGTGCGGGTGGATGGGGTGGTGGGGCATTCGGTGGGTGAGTTGGCTGCTGCGTGTGTGGCGGGTGTGGTGTCTTTGGCGGATGCGTGTCGGGTGGTGGTGGCTCGTGGTCGTGTGATGGGGGCGGCGCGGGAGGGGGGTGTGATGGTTGCGGTGGAGGCGTCGGAGGCTGAGGTGTTGGAGGTGTTGGGGGTGGTGGGTGAGGGTGTGTGGGTGGCGGGGGTGAATGGGCCTGCGGCTGTGGTGATCTCGGGGGACGGGCCGGCGGTGGTGGCGGCTGCGGGGGTGTTGGAGGAGCGGGGGCATCGGACGCGTCGGCTGCGGGTGAGTCACGCGTTCCACTCGGCGCACATGGATGGTGTGCTGGAGGAGTTCGCTGCTGTGGTGGGGCAGGTGCGCTGGGGGACGCCGTCGTTGGCGGTGGCGTCCACTGTCTCGGGGCGGGTGGATGCGGGGCAGTGGTCGGATCCGGGGTATTGGGTGCGGCAGATTCGTGAGCCGGTTCGTTTCCTTGATGGTGTGCGGGCGTTGGAGGCGGAGGGTGTCACGGCCTACCTGGAACTGGGTCCGGATGCGGCGTTGACGGGAGCGGTTCTGGCGTGTGTGTCGGAGTCGGAGGTTTTGGCGGTGGCGGCGGCTCGTCGTGACCGTGGTGAGGTGGCCACGGTGCTCGCCGCGCTGGCCGCGCTGCACACGCACGGTGTGACCGTGGACTGGTCGGCGCAGCTGGCGGGTGCGCGTGTCGTGGACGTTCCGACGTATGCGTTCCAGCGGCGTCGTTACTGGCTGGATGCTTCTCAAGGGGCGGGCGGGGCCGACCGGTTCGGGCTCGATGCCACCGGGCATCCCCTCCTCGGCGCCGCCGTCGAACCGGCCGAGGACGGGGGCCTGTTGCTGACGGGCCGGCTCGGTCTCGGCACGCACGGCTGGCTGGCCGACCACACCATCGCCGGTGCCGTGCTGCTGCCCGGGACCGTCTTCCTGGAGTTCGCGCTGGCCGCGGCCGACCACGCGGGCTGTGACAGCGTGGCCGAGCTGACCATCGAGAGCCCGCTGGTGATGCCGGACCAGGCT
This sequence comes from Streptomyces camelliae, assembly GCF_027625935.1. Taxonomy (NCBI): domain Bacteria; kingdom Bacillati; phylum Actinomycetota; class Actinomycetes; order Kitasatosporales; family Streptomycetaceae; genus Streptomyces; species Streptomyces camelliae. The sequence continues at coordinate 1,946,188 of NZ_CP115300.1, read as the reverse complement.
GCCGTCCGTCTCCAGGCCGCCGTGAGCCGGCCCGACGCGGAGGGCCGCCGCACCGTCGGCGTGTACTCCGCCACCGGGTCCGGCGAGTGGACCCGGCACGCCACGGGCCTGCTGGAGACCGCGCGACCCACCGCTGTCACCGGGCTCACCGACTGGCCGCCGCCCGGCGCGACCCCCGTACCGACGGATCGCGCCTACGCCGAACTGGAGTCGCGCGGATACTCGTACGGGCCGGCGTTCCAGGGCCTGCACGCGCTGTGGCGACAGGGTGAGGAGCTGTACGCGGAGGTACGTCTGCCCGCTGGCCCGGACAGTGAGGCCAGGCGGCTCGGCATCCACCCCGCGCTGCTCGACGCCGCGCTGCATCCCGTCGTACTGACCCAGCCCGAGGACAGGATGCTGATCCCGTTCTCCTGGAACGGCGTGCGGCTGCACGCCACCGGGGCCACCACCCTGCGGGTGCGCTGGTCGCCGGCCGGAGCGGACACCGTGTCCCTCGCCGCGGCCGACAGCACCGGCGCGCCGGTGCTGAGCGTCGACTCGCTGGTGCTGCGCCCCTCGACACCGGTCCGCCACCGGACCGCCGGAGTCGACGACTCGCTGCACCTCGTCCGCTGGTCGCCGGCGTCCACGGGGCAGCCGCGGACCGGCGGATGGGTGGTGCTCGAAGCGGAAGCCGGCCGAGGTGGTGAGCGGCCCGCCGGGGCCGTGCTGTTGCCGGATCTGCCCAGGTGTGACGGGCTCGGTGCGCTGACCGCCGACGCAGGACCGGTGCCGGACACGGTCGTCGTCGTGCGCGGACCGGTCGGCGGTGAGGAACCGGCGGTCGACGCCGCCCTCGGTGTGAGCCGGGTGCTGGAACTGGTCCAGGACTGGCTGGCCGAGGAGCGGTTCGCCGATGCCCGGCTCGTCGTGGTGACGCGGGGCGCGATCGGTGCCCTGCCCGAGGACACCGTTCCCGATCCGGCGGGCGCCGCGCTCTGGGGCCTGCTGCGTACGGCACAGACGGAACACCCGGGTCGGTTCGTCCTGGTGGACGTCGACGACACCGACGCCTCGGCACAGGCCCTGCCCGCCGCCGTGGCGGGTGGCGAACCGCAGCTTGCGATACGCGCCGGCGTGCCCCACGCGCCCCACCTGACCACTGCCCGCGCCGACAGTGCACCGACGGTGTTCGACAGCGACGGCACGGTTCTGGTCACCGGCGGTACGGGTGGGCTGGGCGCGCTGTTCGCCCGGCATCTGGTCGCCGAGTACGGCGTACGGCGTCTGCTGCTGACCAGCAGGCGGGGTGCGCAGGCTCCGGGGGCGGAGGAACTGGCCGCGGAGTTGCGTGCGTCGGGTGCCGAGGTGACCGTCGTCGCCTGTGATGTGGCGGACCGGGCGGCGCTGGCCGCGCTGCTGGAGACGGTTCCCGCCGAGCATCCGCTGACCGCCGTCGTGCACGCGGCCGGCGTCCTCGACGACGGAACCCTGGAGACGCTGACTCCTGAACGCTGTGCCGCCGTCCTGCGGCCCAAGGCGGAAGCCGCCTGGAACCTCCATCTGCTGACCCGGGAGGCTCCGCTCACCGCCTTCGTCCTGTTCTCCTCGATCGTCGGCCAGATCGGCAACGCCGGCCAGGCCAACTACGCCGCCGCCAACACCTTCCTGGACGCGCTCGCCCACCACCGACGGGGCCTTGGGCTGCCCGGCGTCTCCCTGGCGTGGAGTCTGTGGAACACCGCCGACGGCATGGGCGCGGGCCTGACGGACACCGAGCTGTCCCGTTGGCGCCGGAACGGGCTGGAACCGCTCGACGCCGAGCTGGGCCTCGCACTGTTCGACGCGGCGCTCGCCACCGACCAGGCGCTGCTCGTGCCCGCACGGCTGGACGCGGTGGCCCTGCGCGCCCGGTCCGAGGCCGGACTCCTGCCCCCGATGCTCCGGCCGGCCGTGCGCCGCCCGGCCCGGCAGCAGGCCGGCAACACGGCCGCCGGGGAGAGCTCCTGGCTGCAGCGGCTCGCCGCCCTCGGTGCGGACGAACGCCTGGGAGCCGCACGGGAGCTGGTGCTCTCCACGGTGGCCGCCGTGCTCGGTCACGGGGACCCGACGGCGGTCGACGCCCAACTCCCCTTCCGCGAACTCGGCTTCGACTCGCTCACCGGAGTGGAACTGCGCAACCGCCTGAACTCCCTCGCGGGTACACGGCTCCCGGCCACCGTGGTCTTCGACCACCCCACGCCCGACGCACTGGGGGAACTGCTGCTCGAACTCGTCCCGGGAGCGACACCGTCCGGCGCCGGGGAGGAGACCACCACCCCACGTGTCGTCGCCGACGACGAACCGATCGCCGTGATCGGCATGGCCTGCCACTATCCGGGAGGCGTCGACAGCCCCGAGGACCTGTGGCGACTGGTCGCGGACGGCCGTGACGCGATCACCGGGTTCCCGACCAACCGCGGCTGGGACCTGGACTCCCTCCACGATCCGGACCCCGAGCGCCCCGGCACCACGTACTGCCGTCAGGGCGGCTTTCTGCACGACGCCGACCGCTTCGACGCCGAGTTCTTCGGGATCTCACCGCGCGAGGCCGTACCGATCGATCCCCAGCAGCGGCTGCTGCTGGAAACCGTCTGGGAGACCCTGGAGCACGCCCGGCTCGACCCGGGCACCCTGCGCGGCAGCCGCACCGGCGTCTTCGTCGGCGCCATGTACAGCGACTACGGATCGCGGATCGCCAAGGCCCCTGAGGAATATGAGGGTTACCTGCTCACCGGCAGCACCGGGAGTGTGGCCTCCGGCCGTATCGCGTACACCTTCGGTCTGGAGGGCCCGGCGGTGACGGTGGACACGGCATGCTCGTCGTCCCTCGTGGCCATCCACCTGGCTGCTCAGGCGCTGCGGCGCGGTGAGTGCACCCTCGCTCTCGCCGGCGGTGTGACCGTCATGGCCACGCCCAACACCTTCGTGGAGTTCAGCCGCCAGCGGGCACTCTCCCCCGACGGCCGCTGCCGTTCCTTCGCCGCCGGGGCCAATGGCACCACCTGGAGCGAAGGCGTCGGCATGCTCCTGGTGGAGCGGTTGTCGGATGCGCGGCGCAATGGTCACCGGGTGCTGGCGGTGGTCCGGGGGAGTGCGGTCAATCAGGATGGTGCGTCGAACGGGTTGACGGCGCCGAACGGTCCGTCGCAGCAGCGGGTGATCCGGCAGGCGTTGGCGGATGCGGGTGTGTCGGCGGCCGAGGTGGATGTGGTCGAGGCGCACGGTACGGGCACCACGTTGGGTGATCCGATCGAGGCGGAGGCGTTGATCGCGACCTATGGTGCCGCGCGTTCCGCGGATCGGCCGTTGTGGCTGGGTTCGTTGAAGTCGAACATCGGGCATGCGCAGGCGGCGGCGGGTGTCGGTGGTGTGATCAAGATGGTGGAGGCTGTTCGCCGGGGTGAGATGCCGCGGACGCTTCACGTCGATGAGCCCTCGCCGCATGTGGACTGGTCCGCGGGTACGGTCCGGCTGCTGACGGAGTCCCGGGAGTGGTCCTCGTCCGGTCCGCGCCGGGCGGGGGTGTCCTCCTTCGGTATCAGCGGCACCAACGCCCACGTCATCCTGGAGGAAGCCGAGCCCGTCGAGCCCACCCCCGCGCCGGCCCCGACACCGGGCGCCGTACGACCGCTCGTCCTCCAGGCCCGTACGCCTGCCGCACTGCGTGCCCAGGGCGACCGGCTTCGCCAGGCCCTCAGCGCCGACCCCGGTCTCGAACCGGCGGACGTGGCACTCTCCCTGCTGACCACCCGCGTCCCGATGAAGCACCGTGCTGTTGTTCTGGGTGCGGATCGTGGTGAGTTGTTGGCTGGTCTTGAGGCGGTTGCTGGTGGGCGGGATGTGTCGGGTGTGGTGGTGGGTGGTGGGGTGGGGGTTGCTCGGGTGGGGTTGGTGTTTACGGGTCAGGGTGCGCAGCGGGTTGGTATGGGGCGGGAGTTGTATGGGGTGTTCCCGGTGTTCGCGGCTGCGTTGGATGAGGTGTGTGGGTGGGTGGATCCGTTGTTGGGTCGGTCGTTGCGGGAGGTGATGTTCGAGGGTCCGGGGGAGGTTTTGGATCGGACGGAGGTGACGCAGCCGGCGTTGTTCGCGTTCGAGGTGGCGTTGTTCCGGTTGGTGGAGTCTTTTGGGGTGCGGGTGGATGGGGTGGTGGGGCATTCGGTGGGTGAGTTGGCTGCTGCGTGTGTGGCGGGTGTGGTGTCTTTGGCGGATGCGTGTCGGGTGGTGGTGGCTCGTGGTCGTGTGATGGGGGCGGCGCGGGAGGGGGGTGTGATGGTTGCGGTGGAGGCGTCGGAGGCTGAGGTGTTGGAGGTGTTGGGGGTGGTGGGTGAGGGTGTGTGGGTGGCGGGGGTGAATGGGCCTGCGGCTGTGGTGATCTCGGGGGACGGGCCGGCGGTGGTGGCGGCTGCGGGGGTGTTGGAGGAGCGGGGGCATCGGACGCGTCGGCTGCGGGTGAGTCACGCGTTCCACTCGGCGCACATGGATGGTGTGCTGGAGGAGTTCGCTGCTGTGGTGGGGCAGGTGCGCTGGGGGACGCCGTCGTTGGCGGTGGCGTCCACTGTCTCGGGGCGGGTGGATGCGGGGCAGTGGTCGGATCCGGGGTATTGGGTGCGGCAGATTCGTGAGCCGGTTCGTTTCCTTGATGGTGTGCGGGCGTTGGAGGCGGAGGGTGTCACGGCCTACCTGGAACTGGGTCCGGATGCGGCGTTGACGGGAGCGGTTCTGGCGTGTGTGTCGGAGTCGGAGGTTTTGGCGGTGGCGGCGGCTCGTCGTGACCGTGGTGAGGTGGCGACGGTGTTCGCCGCGTTGGCCGCGCTGCACACGCACGGTGTGACCGTGGACTGGTCGGCGCAGCTGGCGGGTGCGCGTGTCGTGGATGTTCCGACGTATGCGTTCCAGCGGCGTCGTTACTGGCTGGATGCTTCTCAAGGGGCGGGCGGGGCCGACCGGTTCGGGCTCGATGCCACCGGGCATCCCCTCCTCGGCGCCGCCGTCACGCTCGCCGCTCGACGTGAGCTGGTGCTGACCGGGCGGCTGTCGGTGGCGGCACAGCCGTGGCTCGCCGACCATGCCATGGGCGGCGTGGTGCTGCTGCCCGGCGCGGCCCTGCTAGATCTGGCGCTGCACGCGGCCGTTTCGAGCGGGTGTTCCTCCGTCGAGGAACTGGCGCTGGAGGCACCGCTGGTCCTGCCGGAACAGGGTGCTGTGGACGTGCAGTTGATCGTCGGTCAGCCGGATGACACTGGACGCCGGCCGCTGGGCGTGCACTCCCGGCCCGGCGACGCCGAGCCGGACGCCCTCTGGACCACGAACGCGACCGGTGTGCTGGGCCCCGTACCGGCCGGTCCGCCGCCCGCGGGTCCGGCGGCGGCCGGCCCCTGGCCACCGGCGGACGCGGTCGTCGTGCCGCTCGACAAGGTCTACCCCCGGCTGTCCGAACTCGGATACGCCTACGGGCCCGCCTTCCAGGCACTTCAGGCGGTGTGGCGGCTCGGCGACGACCTGCTGGCCGAGGTCCGGCTCCCGGAGGCCGCCCCATCCGCCGACGGGCACACCGTTCACCCCGCCCTTCTGGACGGTGCCCTGCACCCGCTGCTGCTCGATCTGCTCGACGAGACGTCCGACCGGCCTCGGCGCGTACGGCTGCCGTTCGGCTGGCGCGGTGTCACGCACCGTACGCAGGCGGGAGAGGGGACCGTCCGGGTCCGGCTCGGCCGGATCGGCGCGGACGAGGTGTCCGTCACCCTGACCGATGCCGCGGGCGCGGTCCTGCTGACCGCCGAGTCGCTGACCCTGCGGACGATCGCGGCCGACCGGCTGGCCGACAAGGCCGTGCCCGGCATGCTGTTCGGCGTCGAGTGGACCGCTCCACCCCTCGGGGTCTCCGAAGCGCCCGGCACACCGGATCCGGCGCACCCCTGGACGGTCGTGGGGCCGCTGCCCGTGCCGCTCGACGCCGATGCCCCGGTCCGGCACCACGAGGACCTCGCCTCGCTGCTGGCCTCGGTCGCCGCGGGCGCTCCGGCCCCCGGCACGGTCCTCCTGCAGGCCGGGCCGGCACCCGACGGGCCGGACGTCCCGGCGGCGGCCGGAGCATCGCTCGCCGACGCCCTCGCCCTGGTGCAGCGGTGGCTCGCCGAGCCGGCCACGGCGGGCAGCCGCCTCGTCATGGTCACCCGGTCGGCGGTCGCCACCCGTGACGGCGAGGTGCCGGATCCGGCCATCGCGCCGGTGTGGGGGCTGGTCCGCAGCGCACAGGCCGAGGAACCGGGCCGGCTCGTCCTGCTGGACACGGACGGGGCGGAGCTGCCCGGCCGTGCCGTGGCCGCGGCTCTGGCGGCGGGCGAACCCCAGCTCGCGGTGCGTGGCGGTACCGTCCTGGTGCCGCGGCTCACCCGGACCGCCGCACCGGCCGGGCAGGCATTGGCCGACTGGGGTGGCGACGGCACGGTTCTGGTCACCGGCGGTACGGGTGGGCTGGGCGCACTGTTCGCCCGGCATCTCGTCGCCGAGTACGGCGTACGGCGTCTGCTGCTGACCAGCAGGCGGGGTGCGCAGGCTCCGGGGGCGGAGGAACTGGCCGCGGAGTTGCGTGCGTCGGGTGCCGAGGTGACCGTCGTCGCCTGTGATGTGGCGGACCGGGCGGCGCTGGCCGCGCTGTTGGAGACGGTTCCCGCCGAGCATCCGCTGACCGCCGTCGTGCACGCGGCCGGTGTCCTCGACGACGCCACCGTCGCCACCATGACCGCCGAGCAGTTGCGCACCGTCCTGTCCGCCAAGGTGGACGCCGCCTGGAACCTCCACCTGCTGACCCAGGACACCCCGCTCACCGCCTTCGTCCTGTTCTCCTCCGTCGCCGGCACCCTCGGTACCGCGGGGCAGGGCAACTACGCGGCGGGCAACGCCTTCCTGGACGCGCTCGCCCAGTACCGCCGGGCGAGCGGCCGACCGGCCGTGTCCCTCGCCTGGGGCCTGTGGGAACGGGAGAGCGGCATGGGCGGCGCACTCGACGCGGGCGCGCTGGCCAGGCTCAAGCGGTCCGGCATCGCCGGGATCGGTGACGCCCAGGGCTTGCGGCTGTTCGACACCGCCCTGGCCCTCGACCGGCCCGTGCTGGCGCCGGTGCACCTGAACCTGGCCGCGTTGCAGGCCTCCGGGGAGGAACCGCCCGCCCTGCTGTCCGGCCTGGTCCGCGCCACCCGGCACCTGGCGCGGGAGACCACCCGGGCCGCGTCCGCCGACGAAGCGCTCGCCGACCGGCTGCGCCGCCTCCCGGAGCAGGACCGCCGCCCGGCCGTACGGGACCTGGTCCGCGCCGAACTGGCCCGCGTGCTGGGCTTCGAGACGGCCGACGGCATCGACACCGAGCGCGGCTTCCTCGACATGGGCGTCGACTCGCTGACCGCTGTCGAACTACGGCGCCGGCTCGGCACACTCACCGGCCTGCACCTGCGGACCACCGCCGTCTTCGACCACCCCACCGTCACGCGTCTGGCCGATCACCTGCTCGCCGAGCTGCTCCCGGACGGCACCCCCCACGCGTGGACGGCCACGTTCGAACGCTGGGAGACCGAGCTGGCCGAGCTGGCCACGGACCCGGAGGCACGCGGCGAGGTCGTGGCGAAACTCCAGCAGTTCCTGGGCAGGCTGCGCGGGCCGGAGCACGAGCCCGACTCCGGCCCGGCCGCCGACGCGATCGACGACGCCAGCGACGAGGAACTGTTCCGCCTGCTCGACGGCACCCTCGAAACCCCCGAATGACCAGGTGGTCGCGGCGGCCCGCTTTAGCGACGGCTAAGGGGCCGCCAAGACCACCGACCTACCGTGAACGAATCGCGTGGCTGCCTCCCGGAACGGAGGCCCACCCCCCGCCGTAGACCCTGAGGAGAGTGGATCGCCGATGGCGGACGAGGACAAGCTCCGCGCCTATCTCAAGCGGGCGACGACGGACCTTCAGGAGGCCCGACGCCGGCTCCAGCAGGTCGAGTCGGACAAGCGTGAGCCGATCGCCCTCGTCGCCATGTCCTGCCGGTACCCCGGTGACGTCCGTACCCCGGACGACCTGTGGCGGACCGTGGCCGAGGGGCACGACGCCATCGGGGAGTTCCCCTCCGACCGCGGCTGGGCTGTGGACGAGCTGTACGACGTCGACCCCGACAGCGTCGGCAAGTCCACCACCCGCCAGGGCGGTTTCCTGTACGACGCCGGCCACTTCGACGCCGGGTTCTTCGGCATCTCGCCGCGCGAGTCACTCGCCGTCGACCCGCAGCAGCGGCTGCTGCTCACCCTCGCCTGGGAGGCGGTGGAGCGGGCCGGCATCCTGCCCGCCGCCCTCCGCGGCGAACAGGTGGGCGTGTTCACGGGCGTCATGTACAGCGACTACGGCACCCGCATCCACCAGCCCTCCGAAGAGTTCGAGGGCTACCTCGTGCAGGGCAGCGCCGCCAGCATCGCCTCCGGCCGGATCGCCTACACCTTCGGCTTCCACGGCCCGGCGGTGACGGTGGACACGGCGTGCTCGTCGTCGCTCGTCGCGATCCACCTGGCCGCCCAGGCGCTGCGGCGCGGTGAGTGCACCCTCGCCCTCGCCGGCGGTGTGACCGTCATGGCCACCCCCAACACCTTCGTGGAATTCAGCCGCCAGCGCGGACTCGCCCCCGACGGCCGCTGCAAGGCCTTCTCCGCGCGGGCCGACGGCACCGGCTGGAGCGAGGGCGCCGGGGTGCTGCTCCTTGAGAAGCTGTCGGACGCGCGACGCAACGGGCACCCCGTCCTGGCGGTGATCCGGGGCAGCGCCGTCAACCAGGACGGCGCCAGCAGCCAGCTCACCGCGCCGAACGGTCCGGCCCAGCAGCGGGTGATCCGGCAGGCGCTGGCGGACGCGGGTCTGTCGGCGGCCGAGGTGGACGTGGTCGAGGCGCACGGTACCGGTACGGCGCTGGGCGACCCGATCGAGGCCGAGGCGCTCATCGCCACGTACGGCCGGGAGCGGTCCGGGGACCGGCCGTTGTGGCTGGGTTCGTTGAAGTCGAACATCGGGCATACGCAGGCGGCGGCCGGTGTCGGTGGTGTGATCAAGATGGTGGAGGCCATCCGCCACGGCGAGATACCGCGGACGCTGCATGTGGATGAGCCCTCCCCGCACGTGGACTGGTCCGCGGGCACGGTCCGGCTGCTGACAGAGGCCCGGCGGTGGCAGTCCTCCGGTCCGCGCCGGGCGGCGGTTTCGTCCTTCGGGATCAGCGGCACCAACGCCCATGTGATCCTCGAACAGGCCCCCGACGAGGAGTCCTCCGCCCCGCGAGAGGAGACGACGCTTCCGTTGCTGCTGTCGGCGAGGTCGCCGGAGGCGGTGCGGGAACAGGCGGCCCGGCTGCATGCGCACCTGACGGCCCAGCCCGGGATCGGGGCCGGGGACGCGGCCTACACGCTGGCCGCCGCCCGTACGGCGTTCCGGCACCGAGCCGTCGTCCTGGGCACCGACCGCGACGGACTGCTGAGCGCTCTCGAAGCCCTCGCGCAGGACAAGCCGTCCGCCGACGTGGTGTCCGGCGTATCCCCCGACCACACGGGCAAGGCCGTGTTCGTCTTTCCGGGGCAGGGGTCGCAGTGGGTCGGGATGGGCCGGGAGTTGCTGGCGGGTGAGCCGGTGTTCGCGGAGCGTCTTGGTGAGTGTGCGGCGGCGTTGGAGCCGTTCACCGGGTGGTCGGTGGTGGATGTGCTGCGGGGGGTGGGGCAGGCGCCGTCGCTGGAGCGTGTGGATGTGGTGCAGCCGGTGTTGTTCGCGGTGATGGTGTCGCTTGCGGCCCTGTGGCGGGAGTTCGGGGTGCGGCCGGCTGCTGTGGTGGGGCATTCGCAGGGTGAGATCGCGGCGGCGTGTGTGGCGGGTGCGTTGAGTCTTGAGGATGCGGCGCGTGTGGTGGCGTTGCGCTCCAGGGCGATCAGGGCGCTTGCCGGGAAGGGCGGCATGTTGTCGGTGGCGGCTTCTGCCGATCGGGTGGCCGTTCTGGTTGCCGGGTGGTCGGGGCGGTTGGCGCTGGCTGCTGTGAACGGGCCTGGTGCGGTGGTGGTGTCCGGTGACGGTGAGGCGTTGGAGGAGCTGGCGGAGCGTTGTGCGGGGGAGGGTATCCGTACGCGTCGGGTTCCTGTCGACTATGCCTCGCACTCGGCTCATGTCGAGGCCATCGAGGAGGAGATCCGCAGTGCTCTGGCCCCGGTCGTTCCCAGGAGTCCGGAGATCCCGGTGTTCTCCACCCTGACCGGCGACTGGGCCGAACCGACCGCCTTCGACGCCGACTACTGGTACCGCAACCTGCGCCACCCGGTGCGGTTCGGCCCGGCCACCCAGGCCCTCGCCGCATCTGGCCACACCGTGTTCATCGAGGTCAGCGCCCACCCGGTGCTGGTGATGGGCATCCAGGAAACGCTGGACGCGGCCGACCTGCCCAGTACCGCCTTCGGCACCCTGCGCCGTGACCAGGGCGGACTGCGGCAGTTCACCGAGGCCGTCGGGCACGCCCACCTGGCCGGCCTCCCCGTCCACTGGGGCCGACTCGCAGCCGACGGCGCGCGCACGGTCGAGCTGCCCACCTACCCGTTCCAGGAGGAACGCCTCTGGCTGGACGCCGAGTCGGCGCTGTCCGACGCGGGCGAACTGGGACTGCTCGCCGTCGGCCATCCGCTGCTGGGGGCCGCCGTCGATCTCACCGACGGCGGTACGGTCCTCACCGGACGGCTCTCGGCCGCCGCCCAGCCCTGGCTCGCCGACCACGCCGTCTTCGACACGGTCCTGCTGCCCGGCACCGCCCTGCTCGAACTGGCCATCCGCCTCGGCGACGAGGTGCGCTGCCCGCACGTCGACGAACTCACCCTGGAGGCACCGCTCGTCCTGCCCGAGCACGGCCCCCTGCGGATCCAACTGGTGGCCGAGGCATCCGACGACAGCGGGCGACGCGCCTTCACCGTGCACTCCCGCTCCGACGACGACCTGCCCTGGCAGCAGCACGCGTCCGGCGTCCTCGCCCCGGACGACACGGCGGCCGCACCCCTGCCCGTCCCCGCGACCTGGCCCCCGACCGGCGCCCGACGTGTCGAACTGGACGGTCTCTACGCCGGGCTGGCCGCCACCGGGTACGGCTACGGTCCCACCTTCCAGGGCCTGCGGGCGCTGTGGCAGGACGGCGACGATCTGTACGCCGAGGTCGAACTGGCCGACGCGTCCGCCGCCGAGGCCGCACGGTACGGCATCCACCCCGCACTGCTGGACGCCGTACTGCACGCGCTCTGCTCCGACCGGCCGGACACCGTCCGGCTGCCCTTCGCCTGGGCCGGCGTCCGGCTGCACGCGAGCGGCGCCACCGCCGTCCGGGCCCGGCTCGGCCGCACCGGGCCCGACCGGGTCACCCTCACGCTCACCGACGCCACCGGAGCGCCGGTGCTCACCGTCGACTCGCTCACCCTGCGCGCCACCGACGCCGCACGGCTCGCCGACCGCCGGCACAGCCCCGACGCGCTGCTCGCCCCGCACTGGCGACCGGCCGCGCTGGACCAGGCCACACCGGTGGCCGTCTCCGCCTGGGCCCTCCTGGGGGACGCCCCGCTCGGCGACCCGAGCCGGGCGGCGGCCGACACCCCACGCCGCCACCGCCACCTGAACGGCCTCCGCGCCGAGCTGGCGTCCGGTACGACGGCGCCGGAGATCGTCCTCCTGCCCGTCGACGCGGTGGCCGTCCCGACGGCGGGCGCCGCCGCCGGGACCCTGGTCGATCCGGCAGCCCCGGACACCACCAAGGCCACCGTCCTCACCGTGCTGACGGCCGTACAGCAGTTCCTCGCCTCGCCCGAGTTGGCGGAGAGCCGACTCGTCCTGCTCACCCACGGTGCCGTCGCCGCGGCCCCCGGGGAGACGGTGGACAACCCGGCCGCCGCCGCCGTATGGGGTCTGGTGCGTACCGCTCAGTCCGAGCACCCCGGGCGGCTCGTGCTGGCCGACCTCGACGCGCCGGATGCCGCGCCGGAGCTCCTCGCCGCCGCGCTCGGCGGCGAGGAACCACAGTTCGCGATCCGGGCCGGCGAGGTCCTGCTGCCCCGGCTGATCCGCACCGGCGAACAGGGGCGGCTCGCCCCGCCGGCCGACGCGTCCAACTGGAAGCTCGACACCACCGGCAGGGGCACCTTCGAGAACCTCGCCCTCGTCCCGTCCACCGATGACACCCGTCCCCTCGAACCCGGTGAGGTCCGGGTCGCCGTCCGCGCCGCCGGCCTGAACTTCCGCGACACCCTGATCGCCCTCGGGATGTACCCCGGCGAGGCCGCGCTCGGCGGCGAAGCCGCCGGAACCGTCGTCGAGACCGCCCCCGACGTCACCGGGCTGGCACCCGGGGACCGGGTGATGGGCTTGTTCCCCCGCGGAGGCATCGCACCCCTCGCCGTCACCGACCACCGCCTGCTCGGCAGGATCCCCCGCGGCTGGACGTACACGCAGGCCGCCTGCGCCCCCGTCGTCTACCTCACCGCCTACTACGGGCTGCGCGACCTCGCCGACGTACGGCAGGGCGAGTCCCTGCTGATCCACGCCGTCACCGGCGGAGTCGGCATGGCCGCTGTGCAACTCGCCCGCCACTGGGGCCTGGAGGTGTACGGCACCGCCAGCCCCGGCAAGTGGGGCACCGCCCGCACCCTCGGCCTGGACGGTGAACGGCTCGCCTCCTCCCGGAACCTGGAGTTCGAGGAGCGGTTCCGCGCCGCCACCGGAGGGCGGGGCGTGGACGTGGTGCTCAACTCCCTCGCCCGTGAGTTCGTCGACGCCTCGCTCCGGCTGCTCGGCCCCCGCGGACGGTTCCTGGAGATGGGCAAGACCGACATCAGGCCCGCCGCCGACCTGGCCGTCGCGCACCCGGGAGTCGCCTACCACCCGTACGACCTGGTGCTGGACGCCGGACCCGACCGGATCGGCGAGATGCTCGGCGAACTCGCCGACCTCTTCGACCGAGGTGTCCTCACCCCCCTGCCCGTCACCACCTGGGACGCAGCCCAGACACCCGCCGCCTTCCGCCACCTCGCCCAGGCCCGCCACACCGGCAAACTGGCCGTGGTGCTCCCGCCGCGCCTCACCCCCGCCCACACCGTCCTGATCACCGGCGGCACCGGCACCCTGGGCGCCCTCACCGCCCGCCACCTGGTCACCCGGCACGGCGTACGGCACCTGCTGCTCGTCGGCCGGCAGGGCGAACGGGCACCCGGCGCGGCCGAACTGCAGGAAGAACTCACCGCGTTGGGCGCCGAGGTCACCATCGCCGCCTGTGACGCCGCCGACCCCGACGACCTGGCGGCCCTGCTCGCCCGCATCCCGGCCGAGCACCCGCTGACCGCGGTCGTCCACGCGGCCGGCGTCCTCGACGACGCCACCGTGGACCGGCTCACCCCCGAACAGTTCGACCGTGTCCTGCGTGCCAAGGCCGACGCCGCCTGGAACCTGCTTCGGCTGACCCGCGACGCGGACCTGTCGGCGTTCGTGGTCTTCTCCTCCCTCGCCGGCGTCCTCGGCAGCCCCGGCCAGGGCAACTACGCGGCCGCCAACGCCTATCTGGACGCACTCGTCCAGCACCGCCGCGGCCAGGGACTTCCGGCCACCTCCCTGGTCTGGGGCCTGTGGACCCAGGCCTCCGGCATGACCGGCGCGATGAACGCGGCCGACGTACGGCGGGTCTCGGCACTCGGCATCCGCCCGGTCGAACCCACCGAAGGCCTGGCCCGGTTCGACGCGGCCCTCGTCCACGGCGGCGCCGTCCTCGTCCCGGCCGATCCCGACACCGCCGCGCTGCGCGCCGCTGAGCCCATGTCCGTGCCACCGCTGCTGCGCGACCTGGCCCACCACACCGTACGGCCCGCCGCGCACACCGCGCGACCCACCGGGGGCGCGGTCCTGGACGGCATGGACGAGACCGAACAGCACCGGTATCTGGTCGACCTGGTCCGCACCCATGCGGCCACCGTCCTCGGGCATGCCACGGCCGAGGCGATCGACGCGGCACAGGAGTTCAAGAAGATCGGCTTCGACTCGCTGACCGCCGTCGAACTGCGCAACCGGCTCGCCACCGCGACCGGGCTGCGACTGCCCGCGACGCTGGTCTTCGACCATCCCACGCCCACCGGGCTGGCCGCCGAACTGCGCACCCGGCTCGCCCCCGCCGACTCCACCCCGAGCGTCCTCGACGAACTCGACCGGGTCGCCGCCCGGCTGCACACCGCCGACGTCGACGCCGACACCCGTACGGCCATCGGCGAACGGCTCGGTGCATTGCTGCGCTCCTGGACCACCCCGCCCGACGGCGCCGACGACCAGCCCGCCGAGGACCTCGGCTCCGCCACCGACGAAGAACTGTTCAGCGTGATCGAGAACGAGCTCGGAATCTCCTGAGCCTGCCCGGAGGATGTTGACGTCGCATGGCAAACGATCAGACGGCGAACGACGCCAAGCTCCGTGACTACCTGAAGAAGGTCACCACCGAGCTCCGGCAGGCCCGCCAGCAACTCGCCGACACCGAGGCCCGCGCACACGATCCGGTCGCGGTGGTCGGCATGGCGTGCCGCCTGCCCGGGGGCGTGGCCTCCCCCGACGACCTCTGGCAGCTCGTCGCGGAAGGGCGCGATGCGCTCGGCCCCTTCCCGACCGACCGCGGCTGGGACTTCGACACACTGTTCGACCCGGATCCCGAGCGGCCCGGCAGCTGCTACGCCCGCAGCGGCGGGTTCGTCGAGGACGCGGGCGGCTTCGATGCCGCGTTCTTCGACATCTCCCCGCGTGAGGCGTTGGCCATGGCCCCGCAGCAGCGGCTCATCCTGGAGACCGCCTGGGAGGCCCTCGAACGCGCCGGCCTCGAACCCGGCGCCCTGCGCGGCAGCCGCACCGGTGTCTACACCGGCGCCGATGACCAGGACTACGCCACCGTGCTCGCCGGTACCTCCGCCGACCTGCACGGCTACATCGGCACCGGCACTCTCTCGGCCCTGATCTCCGGCCGTATCGCCTACACCTTCGGTCTGGAGGGCCCGGCGGTGACGGTGGACACGGCGTGCTCGTCGTCCCTCGTCGCGATCCACCTGGCGGTGCAGGCGCTGCGGCGCGGTGAGTGCACCCTCGCCCTCGCCGGCGGCGTCGCGGTGATGGCCACCCCCACCGTCCTCACCGATTTCAGCCGCCAGCGCGGCCTCGCACCCGACGGCCGCTGCAAGGCGTTCGCGGCCGGCGCGGACGGCACGGGCTTCGCCGAAGGCGCAGGGCTCCTCGTCCTGGAGCGGTTGTCGGACGCGCGGCGCAACCGGCACAACGTGCTGGCGGTGATCAAGGGGAGTGCGGTCAATCAGGATGGTGCGTCGAACGGGTTGACGGCGCCGAACGGTCCGTCGCAGCAGCGGGTGATCCGGCGGGCGTTGGCGGATGCGGGCCTGTCGGCGGCCGAGGTGGATGTGGTCGAGGCGCATGGTACGGGCACCACGTTGGGTGATCCGATCGAGGCGGAGGCGTTGATCGCGACCTATGGTGCCGCGCGTTCCGCGGATCGGCCGTTGTGGCTGGGTTCGTTGAAGTCGAACATCGGGCATGCGCAGGCTGCGGCCGGTGTCGGTGGTGTGATCAAGATGGTGGAGGCTGTTCGCCGGGGTGAGATGCCGCGGACGCTGCATGTGGATGAGCCTTCGCCGCATGTGGACTGGTCTGCGGGTACGGTCCGGTTGCTGACGGAGTCCCGGGAGTGGTCCTCGTCCGGTCCGCGCCGGGCGGGGGTGTCCTCCTTCGGTATCAGCGGCACCAACGCCCACCTGATTCTCGAACAAGCCCCGGACGAGGAGCGACCCGCTCCCGCGAACCCGCCCGCCGGCACCCTGCTGCCCTGGGTGCTCTCCGCTCGGAGCGCCGACGCCCTGCGCGAACAGGCCCGCCGGCTCGCCGACCGGCTGCCTCTCATGCCGGCCGAGGCAGGCCTCACCGACATCGGACACGCCCTGCTGACCACCCGTGCCACCTTCGACCACCGTGCTGTTGTTCTGGGTGCGGATCGTGGTGAGTTGTTGGCTGGTCTTGAGGCGGTTGCTGGTGGGCGGGATGTGTCGGGTGTGGTGGTGGGTGGGGGGGGGGGGGTTGCTCGGGTGGGGTTGGTGTTTACGGGTCAGGGTGCTCAGCGGGTTGGTATGGGGCGGGAGTTGTATGGGGTGTTCCCGGTGTTCGCGGCTGCGTTGGATGAGGTGTGTGGGTGGGTGGATCCGTTGTTGGGTCGGTCGTTGCGGGAGGTGATGTTCGAGGGTCCGGGGGAGGTTTTGGATCGGACGGAGGTGACGCAGCCGGCGTTGTTCGCGTTCGAGGTGGCGTTGTTCCGGTTGGTGGAGTCTTTTGGGGTGCGGGTGGATGGGGTGGTGGGGCATTCGGTGGGTGAGTTGGCTGCTGCGTGTGTGGCGGGTGTGGTGTCTTTGGCGGATGCGTGTCGGGTGGTGGTGGCTCGTGGTCGTGTGATGGGGGCGGCGCGGGAGGGGGGTGTGATGGTTGCGGTGGAGGCGTCGGAGGCTGAGGTGTTGGAGGTGTTGGGGGTGGTGGGTGAGGGTGTGTGGGTGGCGGGGGTGAATGGGCCTGCGGCTGTGGTGATCTCGGGGGACGGGCCGGCGGTGGTGGCGGCTGCGGGGGTGTTGGAGGAGCGGGGGCATCGGACGCGTCGGCTGCGGGTGAGTCACGCGTTCCACTCGGCGCACATGGATGGTGTGCTGGAGGAGTTCGCTGCTGTGGTGGGGCAGGTGCGCTGGGGGACGCCGTCGTTGGCGGTGGCGTCCACTGTCTCGGGGCGGGTGGATGCGGGGCAGTGGTCGGATCCGGGGTATTGGGTGCGGCAGATTCGTGAGCCGGTTCGTTTCCTTGATGGTGTGCGGGCGTTGGAGGCGGAGGGTGTCACGGCCTACCTGGAACTGGGTCCGGATGCGGCGTTGACGGGAGCGGTTCTGGCGTGTGTGTCGGAGTCGGAGGTTTTGGCGGTGGCGGCGGCTCGTCGTGACCGTGGTGAGGTGGCCACGGTGCTCGCCGCGCTGGCCGCGCTGCACGCCCACGGCGTGACCGTCGACTGGTCGACGGCCTACGCCGGCCTGGTCGACGAGGGCCGGTCAGCGCCGGTGGAGTTGCCCACCTACCCCTTCGAGCACCAGCGCTACTGGGCGGACGGCACGGGTGCCACCGCCTCGGTGGCGTCGGCCGGACTTGAGACCGTCGAGCACGCGGTGCTGTCGGCGGCCGTCGACCTGGCGGACGCGGACGGCCTGGTGCTGACCGGCCGTTTCGCCCTCCGTGAGCAGGAATGGCTGGCCGACCACACGATCGTCGGCACGGTCGTCGTGCCCGGCACGGCGTTCGTGGAACTCGCTGTACGCGCCGCCGACCGGGTGGGCTGCGACGAGGTCGAGGAACTGGTCCTGGAGTCCCCCCTGGTGATGTCGGACCAGGAGACCGTCGACCTGCAGATCGTGTTGGGGCAACCCGACGGTGCCGGTCGGCGCACCCTCGGCATCCACAGCCGCCCCGGTGGCGCGACCGGCCGTACCGCGCCGTGGACCCGGCACGCCGCCGGTGTCCTCGCGCCCGGTACCCCGGCGCCCGACGCCGACCTGACGGCCTGGCCGCCGCAGGCCCCGGAACTGCCCGTCAGCGACGCCTACCAGCGGCTGGCCGCGCACGGTCTCGGCTACGGACCGGCACTGCGTGGCATGACCCGCGCCTGGGGCAGCGGGGACGACCTGTGGGCCGACGTCGAACTGCCCGCCGGCACCTCGGCCGCCGGGTACGGCCTGCACCCCGCGCTGATGGATGCGGCGCTCCATCCGTTCGCGCTGCTCGCGGTCGAGGGCGTCGGAGCGGACACCGCTCCGGTCCGGCTGCCCTTCTCCTGGAGCGGCGTCCGGCTGCACGCGTCCGGCGCCACCGCGCTGAGGGTGCACCTCGCACGCCGGGGCGAGGACGCGGTGACCCTGGAAGTGGCCGACGCCGCGGGCGCGCCGGTCGCGTCGGTGGCGTCCTTGGTGTTCCGGGCCATCGCGCCGGAACAGCTGAGTGCCGCCGGAGCCCGGCGGCACGACACCCTGTTCACCACCGTGTGGAGTCCCGTACCGGCCGGCCCGTCCAGCGGCCCGCGAGTGGCGCTCCTCGGCCCGGACGACCTGGGACTGACGGGCGTGGAGCGCCACCCGACGCCCGCAGCACTGGCCGAGGCGGCCGCCGTCGGGGCCCGGCTGCCCGATGTCGTACTGGCGGCTGTCGGCCCGACGGACCGGACGGGCGCACCCGCCGAAGGTCCGGCCCAGGGGTCCGTACCCGCCGCCGTCCACGACACCGTCTCCCACGTGTTGACGCTGCTCCAGGAGTGGGTGGCCGACGAGCGGCTGGACGGCTGCCGGCTGGCTCTGGTGAGCCGCGGCGCGGTCGCCGCCGACGCCGGGACCGGTCCGGACGATCCGGTGGCCGCTGCGGTGTGGGGACTGGTCCGCGCGGCGCAGGCCGAGCACCCGGGCCGGTTCCTGCTGCTGGACCTGGACGACGATCCGGCCTCGGCGCGCGCCGCGCTGACCGCGCCCGGCGTCGACGAACCCCAACTGTCCATCAAGGGCGGCACGTTGTACGCCCCCAGGCTGGCCCGGGCGCAGCTCGGCGGCCGGCTCCTGCCACCGGCGGACGCACCGGCCTGGCGGCTGGACGCCGTACCCAGGGGTTCGCTCGCCAACCTGGCGCTGGTGCCGGCTGCGACCTCGGCCGGGCCACCCGCTGCCGGGCGGGTACGGATCGCGGTCCGGGCCGCGGCCCTGGACAACCAGGACGTGCTCGCGGCCCTCGGCATGGTGCCCGGTGAGGTGCCGCTGGGCGTGGAGGGCGCCGGAATCGTGACCGAGGTCGGTCCCGGCGTCACCGGATTCGCCCCCGGGGACCGGGTGTTCGGTCTGTTCCCCGGCGCCGTCGCCTCTCTCGCGGAGACCGACCACCGGCTCCTCGCGCCGATACCCGCCGGCTGGACGTACACGCAGGCCGCGACCCTGCCCCTCACCTCGCTCGCGGCTCACCGGGCCCTGCGCGAGCTCGCCGACGGCCGGCCGGGGCGGACGCTGCTGGTGCGCGCGGCGGACACCGGGGCGGGCCCGGCGGTGGTGCGTCTGGCCCGGCACTACGGCTGGGAGGTCCAGGCGGTGGCCGCGGAGTCCACGGCGGCCACCGAAAGCCCGTCCGACGCGGTCCTCGACGCCGCCGAACTCCCGCAGTGGCCGGACCGGCACACTCCGGAGGAGGCTCTGGCGGCGTTCGCGGAACTGGTGCCGCTGTGGACGCGGGGCGTGCTCACCCCGCTGCCGGCTGCGGTGCGTGAGGTGGCCGGCGTCCGTGAGTCGCTGAGCCTGCTCAACGAGACCGGACAGGCCCGGAAGGTCGTCCTGGCCATCCCGGCCGCACCCCGGCCCGAGGGCACCGTGCTGATCACCGGCGGCACCGGCGGACTCGGTGCTCTGCTCGCCCGCCACCTTGTCGCCGAGCAGGGCGTACGGCATCTGCTGCTGACCAGCAGACGCGGTCCGCAGGCTCCGGGTGCGGCAGAACTCGCGGCGGAATTGCGTGCGTCGGGTGCCGAGGTGACCGTCGCCGCCTGTGATGTGGCGGACCGGGCGGCACTGGCCGCGCTGCTGGAGACGGTTCCCGCCGAGCATCCGCTGACCGCCGTCGTGCACGCGGCCGGCGTCCTCGACGACGCCACGCTGAGCGCGCTGACCCCCGGCCGACTGGCCTCCGTGCTGGCCCCCAAGGCCGACGCCGCCTGGCACCTGCACGAGCTGACCCGCGGCCTCGACCTGGCCTCCTTCACGCTGTTCTCCTCGCTGGCCGGCGTCCTGGGCAACGCGGGACAGGGCAATTACGCGGCGGCCAACGCCGTCCTCGACGCGGTCGCCGCGCGCCGCCGCGCCGAGGGACTTCCCGCGACCTCGCTCGCCTGGGGTCCCTGGGCCACCGACGGGATGGCCGGCGATCTCGACGCGGCCGACCGCGAGCGGCTGGCCCGGCTCGGCACGGTACCGCTGACGGCCGACGAGGGCCTCGCCCTGTTCGACGCGGCGGCCGGTCTGCCCGGAGCGTTCGTGGCGGCCCGCTTGGCGCCGCCCCGGCACCCGGACGGCGAAGTGCCGCATCTGCTGCGCGGCCTGCTCCCGCGTCCGGTCCGCCGGGCCGCCCAAGCGGCGTCCGCACCGCGCTCCGCACTCGCCGACCGGCTGGCCCGGCTGCCCGAGGACGCCCGGGCGCAGGCCCTGACCGACCTGGTCCGCGAGCAGGTCGCGGACGTTCTCGGACACTCCGGGCCCGCCACCGTCGACCCGGGACGGCCCTTCAAGGAGTCCGGTTTCGACTCGCTCACCGCCGTCGAACTGCGCAACCGCCTGGACGCGGCGACCGGGCTGCGACTGCCCGCGACGCTGGTCTTCGACCACCCCACCCCCGAGGCCGTCGCCGCCCTGCTGCGCGAACGGCTCGCGCCCTCCGGACCGCAGCCCGCCCTTCCCGACGCCGACGTCACGGCGACCGCGGACGACGACGCCATCGCCATCATCGCCATGAGCTGCCGCTACCCCGGCGGCGCGAACGACCCCGAGGACCTGTGGCGGCTGGTCGCGGACGGCCGCGACGCGACCTCCGCGTTCCCGGCCGACCGCGGCTGGCGCGTCGAGGACCTCTACGACGCGAACCCGGACGCCCTGGGCACCGCGTACACGCGGCGCGGCGGCTTCGTCGACCACGCCGACGCCTTCGACGCCGCGTTCTTCGGCATCTCGCCACGAGAGGCCCTGGCCATGGATCCGCAGCAGCGGCTGCTGCTGGAGACCGCCTGGGAGGTCTTCGAACGGGCCGGCATCGACCCCGCTGCGGTGCGGGGCAGCGACACCGGCGTGATCCTCGGCGTCGTACCGGCCGAGTACGTCACGCGCCCGCCGGGCACCCCGCACGATCTGGAGGGCTACCTGCTGACCGGCAACACCACCAGTGTCGCCGCCGGACGCGTGGCCTACACGTTCGGCCTCCAGGGCCCCGCCTTCACCGTCGACACGGCGTGCTCCTCGTCCCTCGTGGCGCTGCACCTGGCCGCCCGCGCGCTGCGCAACGGCGAGTGCTCACTGGCTCTCACCGGAGGGGCCACCGTCATCGCCAGCCCTACGGTGTACGTCGAGTTCAGCCGCCAGCGCGCGCTCTCACCGGACGGCCGCTGCCGGGCGTTCGCGGCGGGCGCGGACGGTACGGGCTTCGCCGAGGGCGCGGGCATGCTGCTCCTTGAGAAGCTGTCGGACGCGCGGCGCAATGGTCACCGGGTGCTGGCGGTGATCCGGGGGAGTGCGGTCAATCAGGACGGTGCGTCGAACGGGTTGACGGCACCGAACGGTCCGGCCCAGCAGCGGGTGATCCGGCAGGCGTTGGCGGACGCGGGTGTGTCGGCGGCCGAGGTGGACGTGGTCGAGGCGCACGGCACGGGCACCACGCTGGGTGATCCGATCGAGGCGGAGGCGCTGATCGCGACCTATGGTGCCGCCCGTTCCGCGGATCGGCCGTTGTGGCTGGGTTCGTTGAAGTCGAACATCGGGCATACGCAGGCGGCGGCCGGTGTCGGTGGTGTGATCAAGATGGTGGAGGCCATCCGCCACGGCGAGCTGCCACGGACGCTGCATGTGGATGAGCCCTCCCCGCACGTGGACTGGTCCGCGGGCACGGTCCGGCTCCTGACAGAGGCCCGGCAGTGGCAGAGCCACGGTCCGCGCCGAGCCGGGGTGTCCTCCTTCGGAGTCAGCGGCACCAACGCCCATGTGATCCTCGAACAGGCACCCGACGACGAACGGCCCGCTCCCGCCCCGGCGGTGCCGCAGG
The DNA here is from genome assembly GCF_027625935.1 of Streptomyces camelliae. NCBI lineage: Bacteria > Bacillati > Actinomycetota > Actinomycetes > Kitasatosporales > Streptomycetaceae > Streptomyces > Streptomyces camelliae. The sequence goes on along the minus strand of NZ_CP115300.1, from coordinate 1,924,254 downwards.
GCACCGTGCTGCCCTGGGTGCTCTCCGCCCGGAGCGTCAACGCCCTGCGGGAACAGGCCCGCCGCCTGCTCCACCGGCTCGCCGCCGACCCGGACGCCGAGCCGGTCCCGCTCGCGGCAGCGCTCGCCACCACCCGCGCCGAGTTCGAACACCGGGCCGTGATCGTCGGCGCCGACCGCGCCGAGCTGATCCAGGGCCTGACCGCACTCGCCGACGACGTACCCGCACCGAACCTGGTCACCGGTCTTGCGGAGAGCCGGATCGCCCCCGTGTTCGTCTTTCCGGGGCAGGGGTCGCAGTGGGTCGGGATGGGCCGGGAGTTGCTGGCGGGTGAGCCGGTGTTCGCGGAGCGTCTTGGTGAGTGTGCGGCGGCGTTGGAGCCGTTCACCGGGTGGTCGGTGGTGGATGTGCTGCGGGGGGTGGGGCAGGCGCCGTCGCTGGAGCGTGTGGATGTGGTGCAGCCGGTGTTGTTCGCGGTGATGGTGTCGCTTGCGGCCCTGTGGCGGGAGTTCGGGGTGCGGCCGGCTGCTGTGGTGGGGCATTCGCAGGGTGAGATCGCGGCGGCGTGTGTGGCGGGTGCGTTGAGTCTTGAGGATGCGGCGCGTGTGGTGGCGTTGCGCTCCAGGGCGATCAGGGCGCTTGCCGGGAAGGGCGGCATGTTGTCGGTGGCGGCTTCTGCCGAACGGGTGGCTGTTCTGGTTGCCGCGTGGTCGGGGCGGTTGGCGCTGGCTGCTGTGAACGGGCCTGGTGCGGTGGTGGTGTCCGGTGACGGTGAGGCGTTGGAGGAGCTGGCGGAGCGCTGTGCGGGGGAGGGTATCCGTACGCGTCGGGTTCCTGTCGACTATGCCTCGCACTCGGCTCATGTCGAGGCCATCGAGGAGGAGATCCGCAGCGCTCTGGCCCCGGTCGTTCCCAGGAGTCCGGAGATCCCGGTGTTCTCCACCCTGACCGGCGACTGGGCCGAACCGACCGCCTTCGACGCCGACTACTGGTACCGCAACCTGCGCCGGACCGTCCGCTTCCACGAGGCCGTCACGGCGCTGGCCGAGCAGGGCCACCGGCTGTTCGTGGAAAGCAGCCCGCACCCCGTCCTGGCCCCGGCGGTCCAGGAGACCCTGGACGACGTGGCGCCCGGCACCGCCGGAGCCCTCGGCACGCTGCGGCGTGACGACGGCGGCCGCACGCGGCTGCTGCTGTCACTGGCCGAGGCATACGTCCAGGGCGCCCCGGTCTCCTGGCGCGGGCTGTTCGCCGCCGCCGAGGCGGTCCCGCTGCCGACCTACCCCTTCCAGCGGGAGCGGTACTGGCTCGACCCGGTCGTGCGGCCCGGCGCCGCCTTTGCCGCCGGCCCGGGAGACCACGGGCATCCGCTGCTCGACACCGCCGTCGCCCTGGCGGGCGAGTCCGGTGTCCTGTTCACCGGGACGCTCTCGCTCGCCGCCCACCCGTGGCTGGCCGACCACGCCGTGGACGGAGTGGTCCTGCTGCCCGGCACCGCGTTCCTCGAACTCGCCCTGCACGCCGGCCGGCAGACCGACTGCGCCGAGGTGGAAGACCTCACCCTGGAGGCGCCGCTCGCCCTGCCCGCCGCCGGAGAGACGCAGTTGCAGGTGCTGGTGGGCCCCGCCGACGCCGAGGGCCGCCGCCCGGTCACCGTGCACTCCCGTCCGGCGGCCGCCGCCACCGCGAACGAAACGGACTGGACGCGGCACGCCTCCGGCAGCGTACGGCCCGCGACGGCGCTCACCCAGCCGCCGGCGCCCGCCGGCACCCCCTGGCCGCCACAGGACGCGGTTCCGGCCGACGTCGACGCGTTCTACCCGCTGCTGGCCGAGCGCGGCTACGGCTACGGCCCGGCCTTCCAGGGACTGCGTGCCGCGTGGCGACGGGACGGGACCAGGTTCGCCGAGGTGCGGCTCGCCGGCGGCGACGGCTTCACGCTGCACCCCGCGTTGCTCGACGCGGCCTTGCACGTGCTGGCCCTCGAAGCGGCCACCGAGCCGGCCGACGACGGGATCCGGCTGCCCTTCTCCTGGAGCGGCGTCCGGCTGCACGCGGCCGGTGCCACCGCGCTGCGCGTCGAGGTGACCCCGGTCGGCCCGGACTCTGTGTCGCTGGCCCTGAGCACCCCGGACGGCACCCCGGTCGGCACCGTGGACGAACTGACGGTCCGCCCGATCAGTGCCCGGCAGCTGGCCGCCCTCCGCAGCGCCGTCCCGCTGCCGCTGCACCAGGTGGAGTGGGCCGAACTGCCGCCCGTACCGGCCTCGCCCGCACCCTCCTGCGTCCTGCTGGAGGCCGTGGACGACGAGGCCCACACTCCCACCGGGAACCCGGCCGTGGACCCGGAACTGCTGGCCCTCGCCGCCTTGGCCGACGCCGAGCGGGTGCCCGAACTCGTGCTGGTGCGCTCCACGTCAGCCCCGGACGACGGCAGTCCTGAGGCGGTCCGGGCCGCGCTCCACCGCGTCCTGGAACTCGTCCAGACCTGGCTGGAGGACGAGCGCTTCGACGGCTCCCGGCTGGTCGTGTGCACCCGGAACGCGGTCGGCGCCGACGAGGAGACCCGGCTCACCGGCCTTGCGGACGCCGCCGTGTGGGGGCTCGTCCGCTCCGCCCAGTCCGAACACCCCGACCGGCTGGCCCTCCTCGACCTGGACGAGGATGCCGACCGGCTCTCCGCGGCGCACCCGGTGCTGTCCCGGCTGGCTGCCGGCGAACCCCAACTCGCCCTGCACGACGGGCGGATCCTTGCCCCCCGGCTCACCCCGGCCCCGCCCGCCGGGGACCCGGCGCCGAGCAGCGGTCCGGCGGCATCCGCCGATCCGTCGGACCCCACCGCGCTCACGGGCATCGACCCGGCGGGCACCGTCCTGATCACTGGCGGCACCGGCACCCTCGGTGCCCTCTTCGCCCGCCACCTGGTCGCTGCACACGGCGTACGGCACCTGCTGCTCGCCGGCCGGCGAGGCACGGGCGCCCCGGGAGTCCCCGAACTCGTCGCCGAGCTGAGGGAGTCGGGCGCCGAGGTGACGGTCGCCGCCTGTGACGTGGCGGACCGGACGGCACTGGCGGACCTGCTCACGGGCATCCCCGCCGAGCACCCGCTGACCGCCGTCGTGCACACCGCGGGCGTGCTCGACGACGGCGTCGTCGCCTCGCTCACACCGAGCCACCTCGACACCGTCCTGCGGGCCAAGGCCGACGCGGCCTGGCATCTGCACGAGGCGACCCGGGACATGGATCTGGGCGCGTTCGTGCTGTTCTCCTCCGTCGCCGGCATCCTCGGCAGCCCCGGCCAGGCCAACTACGCCGCCGCCAACGCCTACCTCGACGCCCTCGCCCGGCACCGCCGGGCCACAGGCCGGCCGGGCCTGTCGCTGGCCTGGGGACTGTGGGCCGAGTCCAGCGGCATGACCGGCAACCTCGACGGCGCCCACCTCGAACGGCTGCGGCGCGGCGGCGTCGTACCGCTCACCGGCGACGACGGGCGTGCCCTGTTCGACGCCGCGCTCAGCTCCGGACATCCCGCGCTCGTTCCCGTCCGGCTGGACATGGCGGCGCTGCGACGGGCGTCGGCCCAGGGCATCCTGCCCGCCGTGCTCCGCGACCTGGTCCCCGCCCCCGACCGCGAGGCCGCGAGCACCGAGGCGGAGATCCCGGCGGCCGACCGGATCCTGACCCTCCCGGCGGAGCAGCGCGACGAAGCCCTCCTCGACCTGGTCCGGGCCTGCGTGGCCGCGGTCCTCGGCCACACCTCACCGGACTCGGTGGATCCGCTCCAGGCGTTCAAGGAGATCGGATTCGACTCGCTCACCGCCGTCCAGCTGCGCAACCGGCTGAACGCGGCCACCGGGCAGCGGCTGCCCGCGACCCTCGTCTTCGACCACCCCACCCCGGCGGCGCTCGCCGCCCACCTGGCCACCGAACTGTTCCCGCCCGCCGCCACCACGGCGGACCGCCTGCTGGTCCGGCTGACCGAATTGGAGGAGGCGCTGCCCGACGAGGCGATGGACGAGGAGACCAGGGGCCTGGTCACCGCCCGGCTGGAGGCCGTTCTCGCCCGTTGGCGCCGCCCCGCGGCCACCGAGCCGGCCGAGAGGCTCAGGGAGGCGTCCCCCGACGAGATCTTCGCCTTCATCGACAAGGAACTCGGCCGACGCACCGACTGACAGGCTCCGGCGCGGCTGGGACCGTCCCCCGACGAGGCTGAGAAGAGGCTGAACCTGCATGACAAACGAAGAGAAGCTCGTCGACTACCTCAAGTGGGTCACGGCCGATCTCCAGCGGACCCGCGAACGCCTCCAGGAGGTGGAGGCCGAACGGCTGGAGCCGGTCGCCGTGGTCGGGATGGCGTGCCGCTTCCCCGGCGACGTCCGTGCCCCGGAGGACCTGTGGCACCTGGTGGACTCCGGTACCGACGCCATCGGTGACCTGCCCACCGACCGGGACTGGGACCCGGACCTGTACGACCCGGACCCCAAGCGGCCGGGCCGCGCCACCACCCGTCAGGGCGGATTCCTGTACGACGCGGCCGAGTTCGACGCCGAGTTCTTCGGCATGTCCCCGCGCGAGGCACTCGCCGTCGACCCGCAGCAACGGCTGCTGCTGGAGACCTCCTGGGAGGCGGTGGAACGCGCGGGCATCGTCCCCGGCACGCTCCGCGGCGAACGCGTCGGTGTGTACGTCGGCGCGATGTACGGCGACTACGGCTCCCGGCTGCGGCAGGTACCGAGCGATCTGGAGGGCTTCATCGGCAGCGGCAGCGCGGGCAGCGTCGCCTCGGGCCGTGTCGCCTACACCCTCGGTCTGGAGGGCCCGGCGGTGACGGTGGACACGGCGTGCTCCTCCTCCCTCGTGGCGATCCACCTGGCAGTGCAGGCACTGCGGCGCGGCGAGTGCACCCTCGCCCTGTCCGGTGGGGTGACGGTGATGGCCACGCCGGGCGTCTTCGTGGAGTTCAGCCGCCAGCGCGGGCTCTCACCGGACGGCCGCTGCCGGGCGTTCGCGGCGGGTGCGGACGGTACGGGCTTCGCCGAGGGCGCGGGCATGCTGCTCCTTGAGAAGCTGTCGGATGCGCGGCGCAATGGTCACCGGGTGCTGGCGGTGATCCGGGGGAGTGCGGTCAATCAGGACGGTGCGTCGAACGGGTTGACGGCGCCGAACGGTCCGGCCCAGCAGCGGGTGATCCGGCAGGCGTTGGCGGACGCGGGTGTGTCGGCGGCCGAGGTGGACGTGGTCGAGGCGCACGGTACCGGTACGGCGCTGGGCGACCCGATCGAGGCCGAGGCGCTCATCGCCACGTACGGCCGGGAGCGGTCCGGGGACCGGCCGTTGTGGCTGGGTTCGTTGAAGTCGAACATCGGGCATACGCAGGCGGCGGCCGGTGTCGGTGGTGTGATCAAGATGGTGGAGGCCATCCGCCACGGCGAGATACCGCGGACGCTGCATGTGGATGAGCCCTCCCCGCACGTGGACTGGTCTGCGGGCACGGTCCGGCTGCTGACAGAGGCCCAGCGGTGGCAGTCCTCCGGTCCACGCCGGGCGGCGGTTTCGTCCTTCGGGATCAGCGGCACCAACGCCCACCTGATCCTGGAGCAGGTCCCCGAGGAGGACCGGCCCACCGCCGTGGAGACGGCGGCGCCACTCCTGCTGTCGGCGCGGTCGCCTCAGGCGCTGCGCGACCAGGCGAACCGGCTGCGCGCGCACCTGGCGGCGCGACCCGGGATCGGCATGGGTGATGTGGCGTACACACTGTCCACGGCTCGTACGGCGTTCAAACACCGCGCCGCCGTCCTGGGTCCCGACCGCGATGCACTGCTCACCGGACTCACGGCCCTGGCCGAGGGCCGCGAGGTGCCGGGCGTGGTGCGCGGGAAGGCCGTCACCAAGAGCCGTACGGCGTTCCTCTTCACCGGTCAGGGCGCCCAACATGTGGGAATGGGCCTGGAGTTGTACGAGGGTTTCCCGGTGTTCGCCGCTGCCCTGGACGAGTTGTGCGGGCATCTGGACCCGTTGCTGGGACGGTCGCTGCGGGAGGTGATGTTCGACGGCCCGGCCGAGACGCTGGACCGCACGGCCTTCACCCAGCCCGCGCTCTTCGCGTACGAGGTGGCACTGTTCCGGCTCGTCGAGTCCTACGGTGTACGTCCGGATGTGCTGATCGGGCACTCGGTCGGGGAGCTGGCGGCGGCGCACGTCGCCGGCGTGCTGTCGGCCGGGGACGCGTGCGCGCTGGTGGCGGCGCGCGGGCAGCTGATGGAGGCTGCCACGTCGGGCGGAGCCATGGTCGCCGTCCGGGCTCGCGCCGAAGAGGTGGCCGCCTCGCTGCCGGAGGGGGATGCGGTGGCGATCGCCGCGGTCAACTCGCCCGGCTCCACCGTCGTCTCGGGCGACGCCGTGGCCGTGGCCGCGACGGCCGAGCACTGGCGGGAACGCGGCGCCAGGGTTCGCCGGCTGTCGGTCAGCCATGCCTTCCACTCGGCGCATATGGACCCGGCCCTCGACAAGTTCCGCGGGGTGGCCGCCACTGTCGAGTTCCGGCCGCCGGTTCTGCCGGTCATGTCCGACCTGACCGGTGAGGAGGCCACCGCCGAGCAGCTGACGTCCCCGGACTACTGGACCCGGCACATCCGCGAGACCGTCCGCTTCGCCGACTGCGTCCGCGGCGCCGAGGCCCGCGGAGTGACCGCCTTCCTGGAGCTCGGGCCCGACGCGGTCCTCGCCCCGCTCGCCGCCGAATGCCTGTCGGCCGACGCCCTGTCCGCCGACGCGCTCACCGCTCCCGCCGTGCGGCGCGACCGGTCCGAGGCGCAGAGCCTGCTCGCCGCCCTGTGCCGGCTCCACCTGCACGGAGTCGCGGTGGACCGGTCCGCGCTGGTCCCGCCGGCCGGCACCGTCGAGCTGCCGACGTACGCCTTCCAACGGCGCCGGTACTGGTTGCGGGACACGGCTGCCGAGCCGGGCGAGCGGCTGGACGGCTGGTTCTGGACGGCCGTGGGGAACGGCGACACCGAGGCGCTCGTCGACACACTCGGTCTCACCCCCGGACAAGTCGCTGCCGCCGAAGGACTGTTGACCGCCGCACGGCGGTGGCGCGAGGACGCGCTGAGGGCGGTCGCCGTACTCGATGGCCCACCGTCGGCGGGGGGTGCCCGGGAAGCCGGCGCGGACGGTCTGCCGCAGAGTCCCGACGCGCTGGCCGAGTGGCTCGCGGGGCACGACCGTGCCGGCCGGGAAGGCCTGTTGCTGACCCTGGTCCGCACCACGGCGGCCGAGGTGCTCGCGCTGCCCGGTCCCGACGATCTCGACCCGGAGGCGGACTTCCTCGACGTCGGGTTCTCCTCACTGACCGCCGTGGAGCTGCGCAACCGGCTGTGCACCGTGACCGGGCTGCCACTGCCGCCCGGTGTCATCTACGACCTGCCCACCCCGCGCGCGGTGGCGGCCTATCTGGACGAGGAACTGGGCGAGAGGGAAGCGGTGGGCGAACCCACCCCGGAGGCGACGGCGTGAACGACTCCGTGGTGATCGCCGGCGGGGGACCCGCCGGCCTGATGCTGGCCTGTGAACTCCAGCTGGCCGGGGTGCCCGCCGTGGTGCTGGAGGGCCGGCCGGTGCGCGAGCGGTCGTCCGGCGGGATGCTGCTGCACGCCCGCTCGGTCGACGCGCTGCGCAGACGCGGCCTGGCGGACCGTTTCCGCGACGCCACCACACCCGTCTGGCCGCGCACCCACTTTGCCTTCCTGTGGCTGGATCTGTCCGAACTCGGCGAGACCGACTACGACCTGATCGTTCCGCAGTGGCGTACCGAGGAGCTCCTGGAGCAGCGCGCGGTGGAGCTGGGCGTGCGCGTCCTGCCCGGTCACCGGCTCACCGGGCTGCGTCAGGATGCCGACGGAGTCGCGGTCCGGGTGCGTTCCGCCGCGGGGGAGCAGGTGCTGCGCTGCGCCTATCTGGTGGGGTGCGACGGCCCGCACAGCACCGTGGCGGAGCTGGGCGGTTTCGCCTTCCGGACCCTTGCGCCGTCGTACTACGGAGTGATCGCCGACGTGGCGGTGTCCGGCGACGCCCAGGAGCACTTCCGGGCCGGCGTCCATCCCGACGGCCAGTTCGGCGTGCTGCCCATGAACCCCCGCGATCCGTCCGAAGTGCGGCTGATGACCGTCGAGTTCGACCGCGAACCGCCGGCCGCCGACGTTCCGGTGACCGCCGAGGAGATGCGCGCCGCGATCCGCCGGATCACCGGCGCCGACGCCGACTTCGCCGAGCCGCGCTGGATGACCCGGTACGGCAGCCCCACCCGGCTGGCCACCTCCTACCGCAAGGGACGGCTGCTGCTCGCCGGAGACGCCGCCCATCCACATCCCCCGTCCTCCGGGAACGGTCTGAACACGGCCCTGCACGACAGCGTGAACCTGGGGTGGAAGCTCGCCGCGACGATCCACGGCTGGGCGCCGCCCGGCCTGCTGGACACGTATCACGACGAGCGGCACCCTGTCGGCCGCCGGGCGTGCATGCGCGCGCTCGCCCAGGTACCGCTCCAGCACCCGCCGGAGCGGGCGGAGCCACTGCGCGAGCTGTTCGCCGAGCTGATCGAGTTCCCTGAGGTCAACCGGCACCTCGTCCAGGCCGTCACCCGGGTCCGCTACCCGATCGCCTACCCCGGCCTCCCGGCCAAGGCCTCCTCGCTGCTCGGCGCCACGCTGCCCGACGTGACCCTGCGCACCGCGGGCGGCGAGGTGGAGGCGGCGGGGCTCCTGGCGGGCGGCCGCGGGCTGTTGCTGTCCCTCGGCGTGGACGAGGCCCCCGACCTCACCGGCTGGGCGGACCGGCTGGACGTGGTCCGCGCGGACGAGGCCGAGGACCTGGACGCCCGATGGCTGCTGGTCCGGCCGGACGGCCACATCGCCTGGGTCGACACGGGTGAGGGAGACCGGGAGGGGCTGCGGGCCGCGGTGACGACCTGGTTCGGACCGGCCCGGAAGCCGCGGACCGCCCGCAGGGTCTGACCGGGCGGCGTCGCCGTGGGCCGACCGGGCGCCCGCGCAAGGGGGACCGGGCAGCGTTGGCCGGGAACTGTCGCACCGTCAGGGGCGGCCACGGCAGCGCTCCAGGGCCTCACTCCTGGCACCCGGTCGCCCATCGGACGAGATCCGGGGCGGCCTCCCGGCGGCAGCGGCGCACCGTCCGTACCGGAGCCGTCGCTGGTCACGGCGCGTTTCACCACCCTGCGCACGGCTCGGCCCGCCTCCGTCCAAGGGCCGGCCCACCGAACGGCCGGGGCCGTCGGTGCCCTGCCGCAGGCGTTTGGCCCGCCTTAAGGGCGGCATTAGAAGCCGCCTCCATCCTGGCTGAAGATTCACCGTGTGCGGCCGGTCGCCGTACGCGGTTCGGACGTCGGAGGGAGTTGGCGGATGAACCAGACGGCGGCGCAGCAGGGGTGCCCGGTGGCACCGGGCACCCCTGAGGAGCAGATACGGAGATGGAGCACCTACCAACCGTGGCTCCAGGCCGACCCGGTCGGCGCGTGGCACGAGCTCCGGGAGCACGGACCGGTGCTGCGCTCCGAGGAGTTCGGCGGCTACTGGATCCTCACCCGGTACGCCGACATCGAGTGGGCGGCCCGCAATCCCGACCTCTTCTCCAGCGCCGACATCGGAATACCCAACCGCCAGATATACAAGGACAAGCTCATCCCGATCCAGCTCGACGGGGAGGACCACCGCAAGTGGCGGCAGGCCCTTTCGGCCCTGTTCAACCCCGCCGTGGTCAACCACATCACCCCGCAGATCCGCGAGGCGGCCGTGGATGCCGTCGAGCCCATCGCCGCCCGCGGCTCCTGCGAGTTCGTCGAGGACTTCGCGGTCCGGCTGCCCGCCGAGACCTTCCTGATCAACTTCGGCATCGACCGCTCCCACCTGCCGGAACTCCTCGACCACAAGAACTGGTTGCGCCGCGAGGGCCTGCCCAACGCCAGGAACGACGAGGAACTGCACGCGGCCGGCCGGCCGCTGTGGGAGTTCTTCAGCGCCGCCGTCGACGCGCGCCGCGCCGAGGGCATCGAGGGCCGGCGTGATGTCATCAGCTCACTGCTGCGCGCCGAGCACGAGGGCCGGCCGCTGACCCAGGACGAGATCGTCAACATCATCCTGATGACGATGTTCGCCAGCCTGGACACCTCCAACTCGTTGCTCAGCATGGTCTTCCGGCACCTCGCCGAGCACCCCGGGACCCAGCGCACGGTCGTCGAGGAACCGCACCGCCTCCCGGCCATGGTCGAGGAACTGATCCGCCACGAGGCGATGGTCTCCACCGCCCGTGTGGTCACCCGGGACGTCGAACTGCACGACGTCAAGCTCCGTGCGGGCGACCGGGTCCTGATGTCCTGGGGCATGGCGGGACTCGACCCCGAGGTCTTCGAGAGTGCCGACGAGGTCGACTTCGACCGGCAGTCGGTGCGCCACCTCGCCTTCGGGATCGGCCCGCACCGCTGCCTCGGCATGCATCTCGCCCGCCGGATCGTCAAGGTCGCGCTGGAGGAGTGGCACGCCAGGATCCCTGAGTACCACATCACCCCCGGCACCGAGCCGGTCTCCCGCTACTCGCCGATTCGCGGTCTGGACCGCCTGGACCTCACCGTGGGGGCGGCCCGATGAGCGAGCGGATCGGCATCCGGGTCGACGCCGAGGTCTGTCAGGGGCACGCCCTGTGCCACGCCATGGCGCCCGAGGTCTACGAGATCGACGAGAACACCGGTTTCAACGGCATGGGGGAGTTCGAGGTGCCCGAGCGGCTGCGCGGTCCGGCCGGGCGTGGTGCCGCGGCCTGCCCCGAACGTGCCATCACCCTGCTGTCCGAGGCGGTGGAGCGATGAGCGAGCCCTCGCTGCTGTCCCAGAACACCGGTACGGAGGACACCGCGACTCCGGTACGGCATCCCGGTGTCACCCTCGCGGTGATCATCAGCTGCCAGCTGATGATCGTCGTCGCGACGACCGTGGTGAACATCGCGCTTCCCGGCATCCGGGAGGACCTCGGCTTCTCGCCGACCGACCTGTCCTGGGTCGTCAACGCCTACATGCTGACCTTCGGCGGCCTGCTCCTGCTCGGCGGCCGGTGCGGTGACCTGCTCGGCCGCCGGGCGGTCTTCCTGACCGGCATCGCGATCTTCACCGCCTGCTCGCTGCTGGCCGCGCTCGCGCCGACGGCGCCGGTGCTGCTGGCGGCCCTGGTGGGCCAGGGGCTCGGCGCCGCGCTCGCCGAGCCGACCTCGCTGGCGATGCTGGCCACCACCTTCGCGGAGGGCCCGCAGCGCAACCGCGCGCTCGGCGCGTTCTCCACCGTGGCCGGCGCGGGCACCGCTGTGGGGATGATCCTGGGCGGCCTGCTCTCCCTGGCCTCCTGGCGCTGGACCCTCTTCCTCAACGTGCCGATCGGCATCGCCGTCCTGCTGGTCACCCCGAGGTTCGTCGCGGAGTCCGAACGCCGGCCCGGCCGGTTCGACCTCGCGGGCGCTCTGACCTCCACGGCCGGCATGGCGGCGTTGGTGAACGCCTTCATCCAGGCGCAGAGCCACGGTTGGACCGACCGGGCCACGCTGCTGTCGGGAGGAGCGGCCGTACTGCTGCTGGCGATCTTCGTGGTGGTCGAGTTGAGGGCCGAGCAGCCGGTGGTGCCGCTGCGCCTGCTCGCCCGGCGCGAGCGCGCGGCCGCCTATGCGGACACCCTGCTGGTCGGCGCCACCGTCTCCGGACTGTTCTTCTTCCTCACCCAGTTCCTGCAGACGGTGCTGGGCTACAGCGGGCTGCGGGCCGGCTCCGCCTTCCTGCCCCTGGCCGTGCTCATGGTGGTCTCCGCGGTCGCCGCGCCGCGCCTGCTGGCCCGGCTGGGTGCCCGGCCGCTGCTGGTCGCCGGCGCGGCGGTGCTCGGCGCCGGGACGTTCTGGTTCTCCCGCATCACCGAGCAGACCGGCTACGCGAGCGGGCTGGCCGTTCCGCTGGTCCTGGTCGGACTCGGGCTGGGGCTGACCATCATGCCGCTCAACTCCATCATTCTGGCCGGGGTGTCCCGCGGCGAGGCCGGTGCCGCCTCCGGGCTTCAGCAGGCCATGCTCCGGGTGGGTGCCTCGCTGGGCCTGGCATTGCTCGTCACGGCGGGCGGGGGCGGCTCGGGAGCCCATCCCCATCGCGTGCCCCCGCCCGGTGCGGGTCACCGCGCACTCGTGCACAGCATTGAGACGGGATTCACGGTCGCCACAGGTTTCGTTCTCTGTGCACTGGTTCTCGGGCTGCTCGCATTTCGGAACGGACCGACCAGCCCCGCTCGAAACGCCAACTGACAATCGTTCCGGAAAGCAATTCGACTGTTACGGTCGAGCGCCCGAATGCTAAGTTGCCGCCCGAGGTTCTCTTTCGCGCGAGGAATTCTAACGGTTTGGAGTTATGCATCTCGCACTCATTGGAATGAGGTATTCCATTCACCTCGCCAGGTAAGCGGCAGTAAAAGATTCCCCAAATCCGTCTCTAGAGTTCGGAATGGAACGATGACCGCGAACGCATGGAATGTTCTGAGCGGCACGGGAACCGCTGCGACAGTGCTGGCCTCCGACTTTCCGGCGACCGGCCGCACCGTCGCCGGCTTCGGCGACCTGGTGCGCGAGCTCGGCGATGCCGCGCCCACCGTCTGGGAGACCGCCCCGCCCCGCCCCGGCCGGGAAGCCGGAATGACCGGAGACGACTATCTCCGGCACTGGGAACCCGGCGCGAAGTCCGCCGGGCCGGTGAGCGCAGTGCTCGGCTTCTGCGTGGGCAGCGTGTTCGCCGCCGGGCTGGCCGCCGAGATCGGTCGCCGGCAGGGGAAGGCACCGCGTCTCGTCCTGTTCGACCCCGAGCGGCCCGATGCCGACCTGCTGCACCGCCACTACCACGAGCTCATCGGTGGTCTCGCCCCGATGCTCTCCGCGGACGAGATCGACGAGGCGCGCCGCGTCGGCCAGGACACCCGGCGAGCACACACGGCCATGCGCCCGCTGGCCGAGGAACTGTGCGAGCTGTTTCGCAAGTACGGCGAGCCCGCCTTCCGGCGCACCGGCCTGGACGCCGAGCGTGGCGCCGAAGTCGTCGCCACGTTCGCCTCCTTTCTCGGCTACCTCGTCGCCGCCTCCGACCTCGACCCGCGCCAGGCCTGGGCGGACGCGGTCGCCATCAGCTCCGCCACGCCGCACAGTGGCCTCAACCCCCTCCCCGCACGGGAGCGTTCGGCGCTGGTGGCCCGCGAGATCTCCTTCGAACTCCCGCACACGGAGCTGCTCCGCGACACCAGCGTCGCGCGAGCGGTGTCCGAGCTTCTTGCGTGACGGTGTCCGTAAGGGAAGGAACAGCAATGCAACCGTTGGGAACAGGGGCATCCACCGAGGTTCGCGGCCTGGACAGATCCGAGGCCGCCGGCCGTAAGGAGGAAGCCCTCTGGCTGCTGGAGCGACTGGCCCCGCACAGCGCGGCCAACAACCTGTCGGTCGCCTTCCGGGCGGACGGCGGGCTCCAGGAGTCCCCGCTGCAGGAGGCCCTCACCCTCCTGGTGCGCAGACATGAGGTGCTTCGCACCGTCTACCGGGCCTCCGGGGCCCACCTCACCCGGTCCGTCCTCGACCCCTCTGCCGTCAGCCTCGTCCCGCGCGTGCTCACCACGCGCCCGGAGGACCTCGACACCGACCTGACAGCCTTCGTCGCCGAGCGCTTCCCGCTCGACGGCAGCCTGCTGCTGCGCGCCGCCGTCTTACGCGGTGCCGACGGTGACGTGTTCTGCCTGGCCGTTCATCACCTGGTGTTCGACACCCTCTCGGGTGTCCCCCTCCTGTCCGAACTGGCCGAGGCCTACGACGCGCTGGTGGGCCGCGGTGAACCACCGCCGGCCCTGCTGGAGCCGGTGCCGGTCCTGGTCGAGCCCGAGCCGACCGAGGAGAGCCTGGACTTCTGGCGCAAGCAGCTCGCCGACTACGACCTCGGCGCCCTCGACCTGTGGTGCGGGGTGCCGGACGCCGCTGAACCGACCCTGGTCGGCGACCGGGTGCTCTACGACCTGTCCGAGGCCGCCCGGGCGGCGGTGAAGCGACTCCAGCGCGAGCTGCGGGCCCCGGAGACGGCCGTCCTGCTCGCCGCCTACCAGCTGCTGCTGGCCGCACACGGCGCCGGACTCGACCTGGCGGTCGGTTCGCCCGTGGACGTACGCCCGCGTGAGGCGGCGGACGCGATCGGCTATCACGTGAACGTGCTGCCCCTGCGGGCCCGCGTGACACCCGAGCAGACGGTCCGCGCCTTCGTCCGCAGCACCCGTGACGTCTTCTTCGATGCCCTGGCGCACGCCGACGTCCCGGTCGACCACCTGACCCCGCTGGTGCCGCGCGGCGGCTCCGGCTGGCGGAACATGCTGTTCCGGCACCTGTTCAACTATGTGCCCGGCAGCGTCCTGCCCCGGTTCACCATCGGCTCACTGCAGGCTGAACCGCTGGTGGTGGAGAACGGCTTCAGCAAGTTCGACCTGGAGTTCTTCGTGGTCGCCGCACCGGACCGGCTGCGCGTCCGGGCGGTCTACTGCACCGATCTGCTGACCCGTCAGGACGTCGAACTGCTCCTGGAGCGCTACGACGCCCTGCTGGTCCAGCTGGCCGAGGATGCCGAGCGGCCGATCGGCGCGTTGCGGGTGTGGGCCGACCGGGACCGCGAGGTGATCGCGGCAGCCAACCGGACCCAGGCGGAGGTGGGTTCGGAATCGGTCCTCTCGGCGTTCACCGCCGGGCTCCTGGCCCGCCCGGACGCCCCGGCGATGCACACGGCGGACGGCGCCACCAGCTACCGGCAGCTGTGGCACGCGGCGCTCACCGTACGGGAGCAGCTGACCGAGGCCGGGGTGCGCACCGGCGACGTGGTCGCCGTCGCCGCCCAGCGCGGCCCCGAACTGGCCGCGGCCGTCCTCGGGAGCTGGCTGGCCGATGCCGCCTACCTGCCGCTCGACCCCGAGCATCCCGAGCAGCGGATCGCCTACCAGCTCGCCGACTCCGGCGCCCGCGCCGTCCTCGCCGGGCCGGGAGTCCAACTGCCGGGCGCGGGCGACCGGACGGTACTGACCCTGGCTCCCGCCGGTGATGCGCCGGCCCGGCCGCTGCCCGCCGAGCCCGTGGCGGCCGACCCCGCCGCAGCCGCGTATCTCATCTACACGTCGGGCTCGACCGGTCGGCCCAAGGGCACCGTCGTCGGCCACCGCGCACTGGCCAACCTCGTCGCACACTTCGGGACCGAGCTGGACGCGGGCCCGGACACCACCGTGGTCTGGCTGACGACCTTCTCCTTCGACATCTCCGGGCTGGAGCTGTACGTCCCGCTCGCGTACGGCGGCAGTGTCGTGGCCGCCCCGGACGCGGCCCGCACCGACGGCGGTGTCCTGCGTGAGCTGATCGAACGGCACGACGCGGACGTCGTCCAGGCCACTCCCACCACCTGGCGGTTGGTGCTGGAGGAGGCTGGGCCCTCCCTGCGTGGCCGGCGCGTCCTGTGCGGCGGCGAGGCGGCGCCACAGCCGCTGGTGAAGCGGCTGCTGGCCACCGGCTGCACCCTGCACCACGTCTACGGCCCCACCGAGACGACGATCTGGTCCACCTCGGGGATCCTTCGACCGGGCGACCCCGAGCCCGCCGGGATCGGTCGGCCCATCGCCAACACCCGGGTCATGGTGCTCGCACCGGACGGCACCGAACTGCCGATCGGTGTGCGCGGTGAGTTGTGCATCGGCGGCGACGGCGTCGCCCACGGCTACCACGGCAGGCCCGAGCTGACCGCCGAACGGTTCGTGGACGACCCCCAGCGGGGCCGCTACTACCGGACCGGGGACCTGGCCCGCTGGCGGGCCGACGGCACCCTCGAACTGCTCGGCCGGGCCGACCGCCAGATCAAGCTGCGCGGCAACCGGATCGAGCCGGGCGAGATCGAGGCCGTACTGCTCGCACACCCCTCGGTCCGTGGCGTGGCGGTCACGCTGGTCGGCGATCCCGACACCGACGCGGCCCTGGTCGCCTTCGTCGAACCGGCCGGCGCCGAATCCGCCGGTGCGACGGGGGACCTGGTGGAGCGGCTCTGGGAGCACGCCCGGGCCGAGCTGCCGCGCGCCCTGGTACCGCAGGAGTTCCTGGTCCTGGACGCGCTGCCGACCACCCTCAACGACAAGGTGGACTACCCGGCGCTGACGGAGCTGGCCCGCGCGCGGCGCGCCGAGGCCGCGTCCCAGGGGCCGGCGGACGACACCGCGGACGCGTTGGTGCGGGACCTGATCGGGCTGTGGCAGCGCGTGCTGAACCGCCAGGACATCACCGCGGACACCAACTTCTTCTCCCACGGTGGTCATTCACTGCTCGGAGCGCTGGTGGTGCAGGAGGCCGAGGCCCTCCTCGGGGTGCGGGTGGCACTGTCCGAACTGTTCGAGAATCCGACGCCGTCACGGCTGGCCGGACATCTGCGCGCGGCCGGAGGGGACCAGACAGAGGGAAGGCGGGAGAGCGAATGAGGTACCAGGTACTGGGGCCGCTCCAGGTCATCGACCGCGGCGTCGTCCGCCAGATCAGCGCACCCAAGATGGAGAACGTGCTCGCGACCCTGCTGGCTCGTGGCAACCAGGTTGTCTCGGTGCCGCAGCTCACGCTGGAGATATGGGGCGAGAATCCGCCCCGGCGGGCCACCTCGGCGATCCACGTCTACATATCCCAGCTGCGTAAGCTGCTGTGCGGAGCCACCTCGGACGACTGCCCGCGCCCGGTCGGCCCGATCGTCACCTCGACATCGGGCTACCTGCTCCAGGTGAAGCCGGACGACCTGGACTGCCGGGTCTTCCAGCGGCTGGTGCAGCGCGGGCGCGCCGAACTCACCGCACGCCGCTTCACCGCGGCCAGTGCGACCCTGTCCGGCGCGCTCGACCTGTGGCGCGGCTCGGCGTTCGGCCGGCTCGGCAACGGGCCCATCGTCACCGGGTTCAGCGACTGGCTGGAAGAGCTGCGTCTGGAGTGCATCGAGATGCAGACCGAGGCCGAACTGGCTCTCGGCCACCACCGCGAGCTGGTGGGCCGGCTGTACCGGCTGATCTCGGAGTACTCGCTGCACGAGGTCTTCTACGCGCAGCTGATGCGTGCGCTGTTCGCCTCCGACCGGCGGGCCGACGCGCTGGCCGTGTACGCGCAGGCCGCGGACGTGCTGCGCAGTGAGCTGGGCCTGGAACCGGGTCTGCGGCTGCGCGAGTTGCAGCGCGTGGTGCTGATCGCGGACAGCCGGCACCGCGTGGCGCTGGCACCGGCGGTCTGACGGAACATGAGGGTCGGCCCCGGGGCGAGTGCTCGCCCCGGGGCCGACTGCCTTCACGCCTCGCACATCCGGTCGGTGGGCTCAGCTCGCGGAACCGGCCTGCTGGGGCTTGGCGGCTGCGGGAGCCTGTGCCGCCTGCGCCTGCTTGCTCTTGTCCCGCAGGAACAGCGCCACCAGGAAGGCGACCACGAAGAACGGCAGCGCCCAGCGGAACATGCTCTGGGTGCCGCCGGCCACGGCGTCCACGTATGCGGTGCGGGCCGACTGGGACAGCGACTCGATCGCGCTCGAACCCGCACGACCGCCGTTGTTGTGCACGGCGCTCAGCTCGGCGGGGGAGAGCTTGGAGCCGAGGGAGTCGGTGAGCCGGCTGGTGAACACGGCCGCGAAGAGCGCCGTACCGAACGAGCCACCGACGGAGCGGAAGAACGTCAGTGTGCCGCTGGCCACGCCCATGTCCTTCAGCTCGACGCTGTTCTGGGTGATGACCATGACGTTCTGGAACAGCAGGCCCAGGCCGATACCGAAGACCACCATGTAGACCGAGGCGACGACCCGGGAGGTGTTCACGTCCAGCAGGGACAGCAGGAACGAGCCGACGCTCAGGAACGCCCCGCCGGCCAGGAGGATCAGCCGGTGGCGGCTGGACTCGCTCATCAGCCGGCCGCTGTACATCGAGGCGACCAGCATGCCGCCGAGCACCGGGAGCAGCAGCAGACCGCTGCTGGTCGCGGACAGATGCTGCACGCTCTGCTGGTAGACCGGCAGGTAGGTGATGGTGCCGTAGAGGGCGATGCCGACGAGGAAGCCGAGTACCAGGCTGGCCACGAAGTTGCGGGAGCGGAACAGGTGCGGCGGCAGGATCGGTTGGGCGGCCCGGCGCTCGACCACCACGGTGGCGATGACAGCGACCACCGCCAGCGCGATCAGACCGAGGATGGTGGGCGAGCCCCACGCGTACTGGTTGCCGCCCCACGTGGTGAACAGGACCACGGCGGTGCTGGCCACGGAGAGGAGGGCGGCACCGAGGTAGTCGATGCGGCCGGTGCCCCGGTTGTGCGGCAGATTGAGCCGGGCCGCCACGAACCAGACGGCGACGGCGGCGATCGGCACGTTGAGGTAGAACGCCCAGCGCCAGGAGGCGTGGTCGGTGAGCGCGCCGCCGAGCAGCGGACCACCGACGGTGGCGACCGCGCTGAGGGCGGCGATGTAGCTCTGGTACTTGCCGCGCTCCTTCGGGGGAGCCATGACGCCGATCACCGCCATCACGCCCACCATCAGTCCGCCCGCGCCGATGCCCTGGAAAGCACGGAAGGCGATCAGCGCCCCCATGGACTGGGCGACACCGCAGAGTACGGAACCGATCGTGAAGATCAGGATCGAGGCCAGGAGCAGCTGCTTGCGGCTGAAGAAGTCGCTCATCCGGCCCCACAGCGGGGTGGAGACGGTGGAGGTCAGGATGTATGCGGTGATGACCCAGGAAAGGCGGTTGAATCCGCCGAGGTCACCCGCGATGGTCGGCAGAGCGGTGGTGACGATCATCGCGTCGAGCATGGAGAGCAGGAGCGCGAGCATCAGCCCGGGCAGCACTCTGCGGAGGCCGGAGTTGGGGCTTGGCGCCGCTGAAGTTGACACGGTGGGGACTCCCCGGAATGGAAGGAACGGGTGGAGCCAGTCGGGCTAACCGGGTCCACGGACCCGGTTGCGGACGATACGGGGCCGCCGCCCCGGTTGTCAACGAAGTGCGGTTACAATCGAAGGCCTCAGCCGCCCTGAGGCGTACTCGCCAGGGGTGTTGTCACGATCGGGAGGCGCCATGGCAGTCGGGAAGTCGACGGGGCTGGACTCCGCCATCCCTTACGCGCCGCCCCCCCCACGGCCGCTGCGCGCCGATGCCCGCCGCAATCGCGACCAGATCCTCGCCGCCGCGCTGGAGACCTTCGCGGTGGAAGGGCACTCGGTCTCACTGGACGAGATCGCGCGCCGCGCCGGCGTCGGGCCGGGCACCGTGCACCGGCACTTCCCCACCAAGGAGGTGCTGTTCGAGGCCGTGATCATCACCCGGATCCAGCGGCTGACCCAGAAGGCCCGCGCGCTGACCGGCCTGGCGGATCCCGTAGGGGTGCTGTTCGGCTTCCTCTTCGACGTCCTGGAGGAGGGCCGCGTCAAGAAGGACCTGGTCGACGCGCTGATCGGGGCGGGGGTCGACGTCGGCGAGGTCACGGGCCCAGCCGCCCTCGGCCTGAACGAGGCGCTCGGCGAGCTGCTCACGCGAGCTCAGGAGGCCGGTGTCCGCGAGGACGTGACCGTCGCCGATCTCATGGCCGTCATGGCGAGCACCCTGATCGCGGCGCAGCGCACAGGTGACGCGCAGCTTCCCGGCAGGATGCTCGCGGTCTACTGCGACGGTCTGCGTGGTGAGGGCAGTTTGACGGCCGAGCGGTGGATGCGGGCCGGTGGCGGCCCGGCACGGGGGGAGTGACATGCGAAGCGTGGGCGGGGGACGCCGTGCACGGCGGTGCGCGCCGAGGTGGGCGGGGGTGACGACCGTCCCGGTGGCGCCGCCCGGCGGGCGGCGCCACATGCAGACTCGGCCGGCGAGCGTGGGGGGACCGCCATGACGAGCGGTCACTGCGCGAGTGCCGGCTTACAGATGCTCGCGCAGCGCCGCCCGAAGTCCGGCCACGACGGTGTCCCTCTGCTGCTCCAGATAGAAATGACCGCCCGGCAACACCCTCAGGTCGCACCCCCCGCGGGTGTGCTCCGCCCAGGGGCGGGCGTCCGCCTCCGAGACCCGGGGGTCGGCGTCCCCGATCAGCACGGTCACCGGGCAGGCGACCGAGGCACCCGGCGCACACCGGTAGGTCTCGATCGCCCGGTAGTCGGACCGGATCGTCGGGAGAACCAGGGCACGCAGCTCGGGGTCGTCGAGCAGCGCGGGATGCGTACCGCTGAGCGCCTGCAACTCGGCGACCAGCCCGTCGTCGTCCTTGCGGTGCACGAATTCCGGCCGGAACACGCTCGGCGCCCGCCGGCCCGAGGCGAAGAGGCGCAGCACCCTCGGACCCGGTCCGTGCTCCAGCCGCCGGACCGTCTCGAAGGCCACTGCCGCGCCCATACTGTGGCCGAAAAACGCCAGGCGCTCGTTCGGGTGACGCACCCTCAGCACCTCGGCCGCCCGGTCCGCCAACGCGTCGATCGTGTCCAGGCAAGGCTCACCGCGCCGGTCCTGCCGCCCCGGATACTGCACCGCCAGCACCTCGATTCCGGGCCGCAGGAGTTTGGCGTACGGGAAGTAGAAGCTTGCCGAGCCCCCGGCGTGCGGGAAGCACACGAGGCGAAGTCCGGGGACCGCGGATCCGCTTTCCGAACCTGCGTCGAATGTCCGTATCCAGGCGTCGTAGTCGAGTGCTGCAGCGGTCATGGGTACTCCTTGTGGGCTGCGGAACCTGGCAGTTGCAGCCTAACCGCAACCGATCTTATTTTGCTGGCCAATCACTGCAGATGAACGGAAGCGCGGAGTAGTCTCCGCGAAGAGATTTTCGTTACCGACGGAAGTTGAATACCGATGCCCGAGGGATCAGTTCCGATTCAGAGTTTCGGCGCCAATGAGTGGGTCGTCGAAGAAATCCGCCGGCAGTACCGTGAGGACCCCGATTCGGTCGACCCGTCCTGGCGTGAATTCTTCGGTTCCCAGGGAGCGGGCGCCGGGACCCGGTCCGAGGCCACCGGCGGCAGGTTGATCCCCGCCCCCTCGACCTCGCCCGCCGGGGCGCCGGAGCGGATCCCGGCCCCCACCGCAGACGCCTCCCCGGACATTCCCACGGCGACATCGGTACGGGCGTTTCCGGCCAAGTTGCTGATCGACAACCGGATCGTCATCAACAACCATCTCAAGCGAGCCCGTGGCGGGAAGGTGTCCGTCACGCACCTCGTCGGCTACGCCCTGGTGCGAGCGGCGCGGCTCCATCCGGGCATGAACCACAGCTACACGGTGCGAGACGGAAAGCCCACCCTGGTCAAGCCCGAGCACATCAGCCTCGGCCTGTCCGTCGACGTGGTGGAGCCGAACGGCGCGCACCGGATGGACGTCGCGGTCATCGAGCAGGCCGAGACGATGGACTTCAGGACGTTCTGGCAGAGCTGCGAGGCCGCCGTGGCCCGGGCCCGGGCGGGCCGGCTCATCCCGGAGGAGCGCACAGGGGTCACCCTGTCGCTCGCCAACCTCGGTGCCGTCGGCACGGTCCACGCGGTGCCGCGCCTGCCGCAGGCCCAGGGAACGATCGTCACCGTCGGCGCGATGGAGTACCGGGCCGAGTTCCAGGGCACCTCCCAGGACACGCTGAACAGGCTCGGCATCTCGAAGACCATGACCCTGACGTCGACGTACGACCACCGGGTGATCCAGGGTGCCGCCTCCGGCGAGTTCCTCCGGACCATGCACCAACTGCTGCTCGGCGAGGACGACTTCTACGACGAGGTCTTCACTTCGCTGCGTATCCCCTACGAACCGGTGCGCTGGGTCGCCGACGTGACCGACGCGCACGACGACGTCGCCAAGGCCGCCCGGGTCTTCGAGCTGATCCACTCCTACCGGGTCCGCGGCCACGTCATGGCCGACACCGACCCGCTGGAGTACAAGCAGCGCAAGCACCCCGACCTGGACATCGTCGAGCACGGGCTCACCCTGTGGGACCTGGAGCGCGAGTTCGCGGTCGGCGGCTTCGCCGGCAAGTCCCTGATGAAGCTGCGCGACATCCTCGGCGTGCTGCGCGACTCGTACTGCCGTACCACCGGCATCGAGTTCATGCACATCCAGGACCCCAAGCAGCGCAAGTGGATCCAGGACCGTGTCGAGCGGCAGCACGCCAAGCCGGAGCGCGAGGAGCAGCTGCGCATCCTGCGCCGGCTCAACGCGGCGGAGGCCTTCGAGACCTTCCTGCAGACGAAGTACGTCGGTCAGCGAAGGTTCTCGCTGGAGGGCGGCGAGTCCGTCATCCCGCTGCTGGACGCGGTGATCGACTCCGCGGCCGAGTCCCGTCTGGACGAGGTCGTCATCGGCATGGCCCACCGCGGCCGCCTGAACGTCCTCGCCAACATCGTCGGCAAGTCGTACGCGCAGATCTTCCGCGAGTTCGAGGGCAACCTCGACCGGAAGTCGATGCACGGCTCCGGCGACGTGAAGTACCACCTGGGCGCCCAGGGCACCTTCACCGGCCTGGACGGCGAGCAGATCACGGTCTCGCTGGCCGCGAACCCGTCCCACCTGGAGACGGTCGACCCGGTCATCGAGGGCATCACCCGTGCCAAGCAGGACATCATCAACAAGGGCGGTACGGACTTCACGGTCCTGCCGGTGGCGATCCACGGCGACGCGGCCTTCGCGGGCCAGGGCGTGGTGGCCGAGACCCTGAACATGTCGCAGCTGCGCGGCTACCGCACCGGCGGCACGGTCCACATCGTCATCAACAACCAGGTCGGCTTCACCGCGGCCCCCGAGTCCTCGCGCTCGTCCATGTACGCGACGGACGTGGCGCGCATGATCGAGGCCCCGATCTTCCACGTGAACGGCGACGACCCCGAGGCCGTGGTCCGCGTCGCGCGGCTGGCCTTCGAGTTCCGCCAGGCGTTCAACAAGGACGTGGTGATCGACCTCATCTGCTACCGCCGGCGCGGTCACAACGAGTCGGACAACCCGGCCTTCACCCAGCCGCTGATGTACGACCTGATCGACAAGAAGCGCTCGGTGCGCAAGCTCTACACCGAGTCCCTGATCGGTCGCGGCGACATCACCCTGGAAGAGGCCGAGCAGGCCCTGCAGGACTACCAGGGCCAGCTGGAGAAGGTCTTCACGGAGGTCCGCGAGGCCTCCGCGGCTTCCGGGGACGCCCAGGAGCCGCAGGACGGCTTCCCGGTCGCGGTGCCGACCGCGATCTCCACGGAGGTCGTCAAGCGGATCGCCGAGTCCCAGGTCGACATCCCCGACGGCTTCACCGTGCACCCGCGTCTGCTGCCGCAGCTGCAGCGCCGGGCGACGATGGTCGAGGACGGCACGATCGACTGGGGCATGGGCGAGACCCTGGCCATCGGCTCCCTGCTCCTGGAGGGCACGCCGGTCCGCCTGTCCGGCCAGGACTCCCAGCGCGGCACCTTCGGCCAGCGCCACGCGGTCATCATCGACCGCGAGACCGGCGAGGAGTACACCCCGCTGCAATACCTCTCGCAGGACCAGGCCCGGCTGAACGTCTACAACTCGCTGCTGTCCGAGTACGCGGTCATGGGCTTCGAGTACGGCTACTCGCTGGCCCGCCCCGACGCGCTCGTGATGTGGGAGGCGCAGTTCGGCGACTTCGTCAACGGCGCGCAGACGGTGGTCGACGAGTACATCTCGGCGGCCGAGCAGAAGTGGGGCCAGATGAGCGGCGTGACGCTCCTGCTCCCCCACGGCTACGAGGGCCAGGGCCCGGACCACACTTCGGCCCGTGTCGAGCGCTTCCTCCAGCTCTGCGCCCAGAACAACATGACGGTCGCCATGCCGACCCTGCCGTCGAACTACTTCCACCTCCTGCGGTGGCAGGTGCACAACCCGCACCACAAGCCGCTGGTGGTCTTCACCCCGAAGTCGATGCTGCGTCTGAAGGCGGCCGCGTCGAAGACGGAGGAGTTCACCTCGGGTCAGTTCCGCCCGGTCATCGACGATGCGACGGTGGACCCGGCCGCGGTCCGCAAGGTCGTCTTCGTGGCCGGCAAGCTGTACTACGACCTGGAGGCCGAGCGGGTCAAGCGCGGCGTCACGGACACGGCGATCATCCGCATCGAGCGGCTGTACCCGCTGCCGGGTGCCGAGCTCCAGGCGGAGGTCAACAAGTACCCGAACGCCGAGAAGTACCTGTGGGCGCAGGAGGAGCCGGCGAACCAGGGTGCCTGGCCGTTCATCGCGCTCAACCTGATCGACCACCTGGACCTGGCGGTCGGCGCCGACATCCCGGCCGGCGAGCGGCTGCGGCGCATCTCGCGCCCGCACTCCTCGTCCCCGGCTGTCGGCTCCGCCAAGCGCCACCAGGCGGAGCAGGAACAGCTGGTGCGTGAGGTTTTTGAGGCGTAAGCCTTAAGCCACCAAGGGCCCGGTACCGAGTTCGTACTCGCTGCCGGGCCCGCCACCGGCCCGGACGCCGCTCGCCCCGCGGCCCGGGATGGGGGGCGGCCGCGGGGCGAGGCTTACGGGTACTCGGGTACGTCAGCCGCGATACGTCTATCGCGTCGCTGCTGTCGCGCTGTTCTTCCGGGTCCTGTCGTCCGGCTCAGCAGCCGAAGTCGACCAGGTTGAAGGTGGCGTAGTGGTCGGAGGTGTAGTAGTCCTCCTGGGACGCCTCGCCGGTGACGATGCGCCGGGCGCCGCGCGTGGACGAACCGGGCGTGATCACCGTGTACTCGTGATAGTAGCCGGACGGCTGGCTGGGCAGGACGCCTTCACGGTTGGAGAAGACGGTGCCGTCCTGCGAGTACGGGTACGGGCCGCCCTGGGCGATCAGGTCCAGGGTGTCGTGGGCCTGCGACGGCAGGGCGCTGTAGCAGATGCTGCCGACCGAGTCGGCTGCGGCGTTCGCCGTGGTGGCGGAGACAGTGCCGCCGACGAGGAGGGCGGACAGGAGCGCTGCTGCGGCGCCGATGCGAGTTGCGCGTGGGGGGAATCTCATGCCCCCATGATGACGCGCGTAGACGTTGGCATGTCAACGACAAACTTGAAGATTTTCCCTTCAAGTCCGGTGAGTTTTCGAGAAGTTAACCTGGCACGTGAGGCCTTCGTCGGGCCTCCGGGCCGTTCGGAAGGGGAGCGATGGACACGCAACACGTGGTCGACCTGGGGGACTTGGGGGACCGGCTCATCAGGGATCCGCATCCGGTCTACGCCCGGCTGCGCGAGCAGGGTCCCGTGCACCGCGTCCGGCTGCCGGGCTGGGACGACCCGGCCTGGCTGATCGTCGGATACGACGAGGCGCGGGCGGCCCTCGCCGACCTCCGGCTCGCCAAGGACACCAGCAAGATCGGTGTGACCGTCCTGGACCAGGAGATGATCGGCAAGCATCTGCTGGCCACCGATCCGCCGCAGCACACCCGCCTGCGCGGCCTCGTCACGCGCGCGTTCACGATGCGCCGGGTGGAGCAACTGCGCCCGCGCATCCAGCAGATCACCGACGAACTGCTGGACGAGATGCTCCCGGCCGGCCGCGCCGACCTCATCGGCTCCCTCGCCTACCCGCTGCCCATCACCGTCATCTGCGAACTGCTCGGCGTGCCGGCCATGGACCGCGCGGAGTTCCGCACGCTGTCGAACGAGGTGGTCGCACCGACCAGTGAACAGACGGAATACGAGGCGGTGGTCCGGCTCGGCGCATACCTCACCGAGCTGATCGAGGACAAAGGCCGCTCCGGCCCCACCGACGACCTGCTCAGCGACCTGATCCGCACCACCGCCGAGGACGGCGACCGGCTCTCCGCGCAGGAACTGCGCGGCATGGCCTTCCTGTTGCTCATCGCCGGCCACGAGACCACCGTCAACCTCATCGGCAACGGCGTCCACGCCCTGCTCACCCACCCGGACCAACTCGCCGCCCTGCGCTCCGACATGAGTCTCCTGGACGGGGCCATCGAGGAAATGCTGCGCTACGACGGGCCGGTGCACACCGCCACGTACCGCTTCGCCGCAGAGTCCTTGGAGATAGCCGGTGCGGCGATCGGGCGGGGCGACCACGTGGTGATCAGCCTCACCGCCGCCGCGCACGACGACGAGCGCTACGCCGACCCGCACCGCTTCGACATCCGCCGCGACACCCGCGGCCACCTCGCCTTCGGTCACGGCATCCACTACTGCCTCGGCGCACCCCTGGCCCGCCTGGAAGCCCGCACGGCCCTCGCCACCCTCCTGAACCGCGCCCCCGGCCTCACCCTCGACGGCACCCCGGGCGCATGGCTCCCGGGCCTGCTGATCAGAGGGATGCGCAGCCTCCCGGTGCGGTGGTGACCGGCGGACCGGCCCAGCCGTAACGACCCCTCGGTCACCGGCGGCCCCGCCTCAGCCGCGCGACGCCGGCGTTCGGTCCGGGATCTCCGTGAGCCGGATCGGGCGGCGTTCGCGGCGTGAGAGCTCGCAGGCCTCGGCGATGCGCAGGGCCTGCAGGGCCTCATGGCCGTCGCACGGGTTGGGGCGCTCGCCGCGCACCACCTCCACGAAGGCGTTCAGCTCGGCCTCGTAGGCGGGCCCGAAGCGCTCCAGGAAGCCCGGCCACGGCTTGTCGGCGGGCGGCGGCCCGGTCGGCTCGGTCGACGCGAGCGGCGTACGGTCGTCCAGGCCCACCACGACCGTGTCCCGCTCCCCGGCCAGCTCCATCCGGACGTCATAGCCGGCGCCGTTCAGGCGCGTCGCGCTCACCAGCGCCAGCGTGCCGTCGTCCAGGGTGAGCAGGGCCGCGCCGGTGGCCACGTCACCGGCCTCGCGGAACAGCGCGGGCCCGGCGTCCGAGCCGGCGGCGTACACGTCCGTCACCTCACGGCCCGTCACCCAGCGCAGCACATCGGCGTCGTGGATGAGCGTGTCCCGGAACAGCCCTCCGGACAGCGGCAGCCACTCGGCCGGGGGAGGGGACGGGTCGCAGGTCATCGCCCGTACGGTGTGCAGCCGCCCGAGCCGTCCCGAGGACACCGCCTCCCGGGCGCCGGCGTACCCCGCGTCGAAGCGCCGCTGGAACCCCATCTGAAGGATCGTTCCGGCCGTCTCGACGTCGGTGAGGGCCTGCAGCGTGCCCGGCAGGTCGAGCGCGATCGGCTTCTCACAGAACACCGGCAGGTCCGAGCGGGCGGCCCGGCCGATCAGTTCGGCGTGTGCCGCCGTCGCCGTGGTGATCACCACCGCGTCCACGCCCCACGTGAAGATCTCGTCCACCCCCGGCGCCGCCGTCTCGCCCAGCCGGTGCGCCAGTTCCTGCGCCCGCGCAGGATCCGCGTCCGTCAGGATCAGCGAGCCGACCTCGCGGTGGCGGCTGAGCGTTCTCGCGTGAAGGGTGCCGATGCGGCCCGTACCGATGACCCCGATGCGCATGGAAACAAAGTGAGGGCGGACCCCGCACGCTGTCAATGCATATGTCCGGACAATCGGACTACACAACTTCCCGTCAACCCGTCACGCGGCTACGCTCGGGCCCGTGCCGAAACCAGATGTGGACCCGACCGTCGCGCTCGACCTCCATGTGGACCGGAGTTCGCCGGTGCCGTTGTACTTCCAGCTGTCCCAGCAGCTGGAGGCCGCGATCGAGCACGGCAGCCTCACCCCGGGCAGTCTGCTGGGCAACGAGATCGAGCTGGCCGCACGGCTCGGTCTGTCCCGGCCGACGGTCCGCCAGGCCATCCAGTCCCTCGTCGACAAGGGGCTGCTCGTGCGGCGCCGGGGCGTCGGTACGCAGGTCGTGCACAGCCAGGTCAAGCGCCCGCTGGAGCTGAGCAGCCTCTACGACGACCTGGAGGCGGCCGGTCAGCGCCCAGCGACCAAGGTCCTGGTCAACACCCTCGTACCGGCCTCCGCCGCGGTCGCGGCCGCGCTCGGCGTCGCCGAGGACAGCGAGGTGCACCGCATCGAGCGGCTGCGTCTCGCGCACGGCGAACCGATGGCGTACCTGGTCAACCATCTCCCGACCGGCCTGCTCGACCTGGAGACCGGCCAGCTGGAGGCCACCGGCCTGTACCGCCTGATGCGCGCCGCCGGGATCACCCTGCACAGCGCCCGCCAGTCCATCGGGGCCCGCGGCGCCACGGCTGCGGAGGCCGAGCGGCTCGCCGAGGCCGAGGGAGCCCCCTTGCTCACCATGCAGCGCACCACCTTCGACGACACCGGCCGCGCCGTCGAGTACGGCGACCACACCTACCGCCCGAGCCGCTACTCCTTCGAGTTCCAGCTGCTCGTACGGCCGTGACAGCACCTCCGGATTCGTCGCAATGTCCGGACAATATGACCGCTGCGTGCACCCCTGCCCTGTCATGAGTGTTCATGGTGTTCGATACTGGAGCGTTTGGGGCCGCTGAGCTGATCACCGGCCCCTTCCGTACGTACGAACACGGCAAGAAGGGCACGGCCTCGTGGCACGGTTTCGGACCTGGGCAGTCATCGCGCTCGCAGGGGCGGTCTCGCTGTCCCTGACGGGGTGCAGCAGCACCGGCGGCAAACGGGCCGAGGACGCCCGCAAGGCCGCGGCCGCCCAGGGCAGGGCGGCGGTGAACACCCCGCGCTGGACCTTCGCGATGATCACCCACTCGGGAGACGGCGACACCTTCTGGGACATCGTGCAGAGCGGCGCCAGGCAGGCCGCCGTCAAGGACAACATCAACTTCCTGTACTCGCACGACGACCAGGCCCAGCAGCAGGCGCAGCTGGTCGACGCGGCCGTGGACAAGAAGGTCGACGGCATCATCGTCACCCTCGCCAAGCCGGACGCCATGAAGGCCGCCGTGGCCCGCGCCGAGAAGGCCGGCATCCCGGTGATCACGGTGAACTCCGGCTCCGAGGAGTCCAAGGCGTTCGGCGCCCTCGCCCACATCGGCCAGGACGAGACCATCGCCGGCGAGGCCGTCGGTGACGAGCTGAACCAGCGCGGCAGGAAGAAGGCCCTGTGCGTGCTGCACGAGCAGGGCAACGTCGGCCACGAGCAGCGCTGCGACGGCGTCGCCAAGACGTTCAAGGGCAC
The DNA here is from genome assembly GCF_027625935.1 of Streptomyces camelliae. NCBI lineage: Bacteria > Bacillati > Actinomycetota > Actinomycetes > Kitasatosporales > Streptomycetaceae > Streptomyces > Streptomyces camelliae. The sequence continues at coordinate 1,895,181 of NZ_CP115300.1, read as the reverse complement.
GCTGCAGAAGCTCTATGTCAACGGCACCGACATGCCCGACGTGCAGTCCGCGATCGAGGCCAAGCTCCAGGCCGACAAGTCGATCGACTCGGTCGTCACCCTCGGCGCGCCGTACGCCGACACCGCCGTGAAGGCGAAGGGCGACGCGGGCAGCAAGGCCGAGATCGACACCTTCGACCTCAACGCCAAGGTCGCCGCCGAGCTCAAGGACGGCACCCTCGGCTTCGCCGTGGACCAGCAGCCGTACCTCCAGGGTTACGAGGCGGTCGACCTGCTGTGGGCCTACAAGTACAACGCCGACGTCCTCGGCGGCGGCAGGCCGGTGCTGACCGGCCCGCAGATCATCACCAAGGACCAGGCGGCCGCGCTCGCCGCGTACACCGAGCGGGGCACCCGATGAGCACCGCCATGGACAAAGCGGTTGATGAAAGGATTCTGCAGACCTCGCCGCTGAAGAAGCTGCTCGCCCGGCCGGAGCTGGGCTCGGTCGTCGGCGCGCTCGCCGTCTTCGGTGTCTTCGCCTTCGCCGCCGACGGTTTCCTCCACGCCGCCAGCCTCAGCACCGTCCTGTACGCCTCCTCCACCATCGGCATCATGGCCGTACCGGTCGCGCTGCTGATGATCGGCGGCGAGTTCGACCTGTCGGCCGGCGTCCTGGTGACGTCCTCGGCGCTGGTCTCCTCGATGTTCAGCTACCAGATGACGGCGAACACCTGGGTCGGTGTGGGCGTGTCCCTGCTGGTCACCCTGGCCATCGGCGCCTTCAACGGCTTCATGCTCACCCGCACCAAGCTGCCCAGCTTCATCATCACGCTCGGCACCTTCCTGATGCTGACCGGCCTGAACCTCGGTTTCACCAAGCTGATCGACGGCACGGTGTCGACGAAGACCATCGGCGACATGGAGGGCTTCCCCTCCGCCCACGCCGTCTTCGCCTCGACCTTCACGATCGGCGGGGTCGGCTTCAAGGTCACGATCCTGTGGTGGCTCGCCCTGGTGGCCGTGGCCTCCTGGATCCTGCTGCGCACCCGCGCCGGCAACTGGATCTTCGCCGTCGGCGGCAACGAGGACGCGGCCCGCGCCGTCGGCGTCCCCGTCGCCAGGACCAAGACCGGCCTCTACATGGGCGTGGCGTTCGGCGCCTGGATCTCCGGCCAGCACCTGCTCTTCTCGTTCGACTCCGTCCAGTCCGGGGAGGGCGTCGGCAACGAGCTGATCTACATCATCGCGGCCGTCATCGGCGGCTGCCTGATCACCGGCGGCTACGGCAGCGCGATCGGATCGGCGGTGGGCGCCCTCCTGTTCGGCATGACGAGCAAGGGCATCGTCTTCGCCGAGTGGAATCCCGACTGGTTCAAGTTCTTCCTCGGAGCGATGCTGCTCCTCGCGACCCTGCTCAACGCCTGGGTCAAGAAGCGCGCGGAGGCGACCACGTGACTCTCGTCGAGCTGACCGACGTCAGCAAGCACTACGGCACCGTCCGCGCCCTGGAAGGCGTCTCGCTGGAGGTCCACCCCGGCGAGATCACCTGCGTCCTCGGCGACAACGGAGCCGGCAAGTCCACCCTGATCAAGATCGTCGCGGGCCTGCACCGGCACGACGGCGGCACGTTGCGCATCGAGGGGGAGGAGACGACCCTCTCCTCCCCGCGGGAGGCCCTGGACCGGGGTATCGCCACGGTCTACCAGGACCTGGCGGTGGTCCCCCTCATGCCGGTGTGGCGCAACTTCTTCCTCGGCTCCGAGCCCCGCAAGGGCAAGGGACCCTTCAAGCGCCTGGACACCGACCTCATGCGCCGCACCACCCGCGAGGCCCTGCTGCGCATGGGCATCGACCTGCGCGACGTCGACCAGCCCATCGGGACCCTCTCCGGCGGCGAACGCCAGTGCGTGGCCATCGCCCGCGCGGTCCGCTTCGGCGCGAAGGTCCTGGTCCTGGACGAGCCGACGGCGGCGCTGGGGGTGAAGCAGTCCGGGGTGGTGCTGAAGTATGTGGCCGCAGCACGGGACGAGGGCCTGGGCGTTGTCTTGATCACCCATAACCCGCATCACGCGTACTTGGTGGGCGATCGTTTCGTACTGCTGAGGCGTGGCACGATGGTGGGCAATCACACACGGGACGAGATCACGCTGGACGAGCTGACCCAGCAGATGGCCGGGGGATCCGACCTGGACGCGCTACGCCATGAACTGCAACGCAGCTAAGGGTGCGGGGCTGTGCCGACATGCGGCTCCGCCGCGTGAAACCACGCCGCACCCGCACCCGGCGACGATCGCGCACCCCCTCCCCCTGCCCCGCGCAGCACTCAGCGTGAGCGTGCGGCAGAATCGAGCCCGATGAGCACCTACCGCGACCTCACCGCCCCCATCGGCTCCCGCCGCGCCCCGGTCCTGCGTACCGTCGGCACCCGCGAGCGCCGCTCCCACCTGACCGCACCCCGGGTGCCCACGGTGGGGATCGACATCGGCGGCACCAAGGTCATGGCGGGCGTCGTGGACGCCGACGGCAACATCCTGGAGAAGCTCCGCACGGAGACCCCGGACAAGTCCAAGAGCCCCAAGGTCGTCGAGGACACCATCGTCGAACTGGTCCTGGACCTGTCCGACCGGCACGACGTGCACGCGGTCGGCATCGGCGCCGCCGGCTGGGTCGACGCCGACCGCAACCGCGTCCTGTTCGCCCCCCACCTGTCCTGGCGCAACGAGCCGCTGCGCGACCGCCTGAGCGGCCGGCTGTCCGTGCCGGTCCTCGTGGACAACGACGCCAACACCGCCGCCTGGGCGGAGTGGCGTTTCGGCGCGGGGCGCGGCGAGGACCACCTCGTCATGATCACGCTCGGCACCGGCATCGGCGGCGCCATCCTGGAGGACGGCCAGGTCAAGCGCGGCAAGTACGGCGTCGCGGGCGAGTTCGGCCACATGCAGGTCGTGCCCGGCGGGCACCGCTGCCCGTGCGGCAACCGCGGCTGCTGGGAGCAGTACAGCTCCGGCAACGCCCTGGTCCGCGAGGCCAAGGAGCTGGCCGCCGCCGACTCCCCGGTCGCCTACGGAATCATCGAGCACGTCAAGGGCAACATCGACGACATCACCGGCCCGATGATCACCGAGCTGGCCCGTGACGGCGACGCCATGTGCGTGGAACTGCTCCAGGACATCGGCCAGTGGCTCGGCGTCGGCATCGCCAACCTCGCCGCCGCCCTCGACCCCTCCTGCTTCGTCATCGGCGGCGGTGTCTCGGCCGCCGACGACCTGCTCATCGGCCCCGCCCGGGACGCCTTCAAGCGCCACCTCACCGGCCGCGGCTACCGCCCCGAGGCCCGCATCACCCGCGCCCAGCTCGGCCCCGAGGCCGGCATGGTCGGCGCCGCCGACCTCGCCCGGCTGGTCGCGCGCCGGTTCCGCCGCGCCAAGCGCCGCCGGGTGGAGCGCTACGAGCGCTACGAGCGCTACGCCCAGGCCCGCCGCGACCGGGACACCGTATGACCCCGTCGCTGCCCCACCAGGGCGGCCCGCCGGACGAGCCGCGGCGGCCCGCCGAGGACCCGCGGCACAAGGCCAGGCGCCGGGCGCTGACCCTGCTGATCATCGTCCTGCTGATCGGCGTCCCGGCCGGCTACCTGGTGATCTCCGCCAACCAGAGCCGCAACAGCGGCAAGGACAAGGAGTCGAAGTACGCGGCGACCGGCCTCACCCCGGGCTGGCCGTCGAAGGTGCAGCGCCGCCTCTACCAGGTGACCGTTCCGCACCCCGCCGACTCCGTCGCCGCCTACGAGACGAACAACTGGAAGACCAGCCGCCTCTACGTGCAGTTCCGCACCAACGCGGCCGGCCTGGACGCCTTCCTGCAGTCCATGGGCGCCCGCCAGGACGAGCTGAAGAAGGGCGACATCACCGTCAGCGCCCGCGACCAGAAGGTCAGCGGCTGGCACTTCACCGGCACCGGCCCCTGGTGGGGCCTCACCCACGAGCAGAAGAACCCGGCGCCCACCCAGGACGTGGTCGTGAACATGCACGACCCGGCCAACCCGATGGTGTACGTCGTCTCGCGCACGGTGCCGTGACGCCGGGCCCCGGCCGGTGTCCGGGGCCGATTGTCAGACCCCGCCCGTACAGTCGAAGACGTCTGATCCGGTACACGGGCGGGAGGTGGCAGGACGTATGAGCGCAGGCACGGCCGCGGTGGCCGCGCGCACGCAGGGCTCCGGGGAGATCGGGAGCCCGGTCCCCTCGCGCCTCGCCTCCGTCTATCTGCCCGCGCCCCTGCCGCGCGAGGGCCGCATCGCCTTCTGGGACCCGGACGGCGGCCCGCTGCCCGGCCCCGGCGACCCCGACGAGCTGACCGTCGTACGACGCCATGGCGGGGGCGTGCGCCGCCGGCAGGTCGCCGCGCTGACCCTGCCGCTCGGCACGGCCCTGCCCCTGCTGGTCCGGGCCCGCCGCGACCCGGCCGCCCACCCGGCGACGGCCTGTTGGGGCGCCGCCGCACTGCACGCGCTGCGGCTCGTCGCCCGCGGCCGGCTGCTGCCGGGCCTGACCCCGGCCGGCCACGACGCCTGGCGGGCCGGCCCGCTGGAGCCGGACGACATCGCCCACCTGCGCGCGGTGGCCGCGGCCCTGCCCCCGGAGGGCCACGCCGTGCCGCTCACCGGCCCCGGCCCGCTGCGGCTGCCCGAGCCGGAAGCCCTCGTCCGCTCCTTCCTGGACGCGGTCGCCGACACCCTGCCCCGCACCCCCGCCGCCCCGTACACCGCCGGCCGGCCCTTCGCCGCCCGGGAGCCCGTGGCCCTGCCCCAGGCCCACGCGTGGGCGGCCGAGGTCGCCGCCGGCATGGACGCGGGCGTGCGGATCTCGCTGCGCCTGGACCTGGCCGCGTACGACGTCTTCGACACCGGTGCCGACGAGGGCGCGCGGGCCGCGGGGGCGGCGATCGTGCAGGTGCACAGCCTCGCCGACCCCACCCTCGTGGCCGACGCGGCGGCCCTGTGGGCGGGGGAGGCCGATGCGGCGTTCGGTCCCCGCGCGCGTGTGGACGCCGCCCTCGCCGTACGGCGCGCGGCCCGCGTGTGGGCGCCCCTGGACCGGCTCGCCGAGCAGGACGTGCCCGACGTGCTCGCCCTGTCCGAGGAGGAGCTGGGCGAGCTGCTCGGCGCCGCGGCCGCCCGGCTGGCCGCCGCCGGCGTCGCCGTGCACTGGCCGCGCGATCTCGCCCGCGATCTGACGGCCGCCGCCGTGGTCCGCCCGGCGCCCGGCTCGGCGACCGACGGCACCGGGTTCTTCGAGAGCGAGGACCTGCTCCAGTTCCGCTGGCAGCTGGCGCTCGGCGGCGACCCGCTCAGCGACGCCGAGATGGACACCCTCGCCGAGGCCCACCGTCCGGTCGTACGGCTCCGGGACCGCTGGGTCCTCGTCGACCCGGCGCTGGTCCGCAAGGCCCGCAAACGCGAACTGGGCCTCCTCGACCCGGTCGACGCGCTGTCCGTGGCGCTCACCGGCACCGCCGAGGTCGACGGCGAGAGCGTCGAAGCGGTCCCCGTCGGCGCCCTGGCCACCCTGCGCGACCGCCTCACGGCGGGCCTGCACCCGGCGGACCCGCCCGCGGGGCTGGCCGCCACCCTCCGCGACTACCAGCTGCGCGGGCTCGCCTGGCTCGACCTCATGACCTCCCTCGGCCTCGGCGGCTGCCTCGCCGACGACATGGGCCTCGGCAAGACCGTCACCCTCATCGCCCTGCACCTGAAACGGGCCCGCACCGAGCCCACCCTCGTCGTCTGTCCGGCGTCCCTGCTCGGCAACTGGCAGCGGGAGATCGCCCGGTTCGCGCCCGGCGTCCCCGTCCGCCGCTTCCACGGCCAGGACCGCACCCTGGACGGCCTGGCGGGCGGCTTCGTCCTCACGACGTACGGCACGATGCGCTCGACGGCCGCGCGGCTCGCCGAGCAGCCCTGGGGCATGGTCGTCGCCGACGAGGCCCAGCACGTGAAGAACCCCTACTCGGCCACGGCCAAGGCGCTGCGCACGATCCCGGCCCCCGCGCGCGTGGCCCTCACCGGCACCCCGGTGGAGAACAATCTCTCGGAACTGTGGGCCCTGCTCGACTGGACCACCCCCGGCCTCCTCGGCCCGCTGAAGTCCTTCCGCGCCCGGCACGCCCGCGCGGTGGAGAACGGCGAGGACCAGGAGGCCGTCGACCGACTGGCCCGCCTGGTACGGCCGTTCCTGCTGCGCCGCAAGAAGTCCGACCCCGGCATCGTCCCCGAGCTGCCGCCCAAGACCGAGACCGACCACCCCGTGCCGCTGACCCGCGAACAAGCCGCCCTCTACGAGGCGGTGGTGCGCGAGTCGATGCTGGCCATCGAGACCGCCGAGGGCATCGCCCGCCGGGGCCTGGTCCTGAAGCTGCTGGGCGCCCTGAAACAGATCTGCGACCACCCCGCGCTGTACCTGAAGGAGGAGACGCGTCCGGACCGCCTGTCCGCCCGCTCAGGCAAACTCGCCCTGCTGGACGAGCTGTTGGACACGTTGCTCGCCGAGGACGGCTCGGCGCTCGTCTTCACCCAGTACGTCGGCATGGCCCGGCTCATCACGGCCCACCTGTCCGCCCGCGCGATCCCGGTGGACCTCCTGCACGGTGGTACGCCGGTGCCGGAGCGCGAGCGCATGGTCGACCGTTTCCAGGACGGCGAGACCCCGGTCCTGGTGCTGTCCCTGAAGGCGGCGGGCACCGGCCTGAACCTCACTCGCGCGGGCCATGTCATCCACTTCGACCGCTGGTGGAATCCGGCCGTCGAGGAGCAGGCCACCGACCGTGCCTACCGCATCGGCCAGACCCAGCCCGTCCAGGTCCACCGCCTGGTCACCGAGGGCACGGTCGAGGACCGCATCGCCGAGATGCTGGCGGCCAAGCGGGCCCTGGCCGAAGCCATCCTCGGCTCCGGCGAGGCGGCCCTCACGGAACTGACCGACCGCGAGCTGTCCGACCTCGTCTCCCTCCGGAGGACCCCATGACCCTCCCCCCGGAGCACCCCACCCCACGCCCCGCCGACGCGGCCCGCCAGGCGCTGCGCGCGGCACGGGCACGGGCCGAGGCCGCGCGCGAGACAGCGCCTGGAGCCACGCCCGCGGAGACATCGCCTGTGGCTGCGCCCCAGGAGGGGGAGGGTGTGAGGGAGGCCGTGACGGGCGGTGAGTCGGGCCGTGATGGCGGGGTCCACGTATCGGAGGGCGTGACCGGTGGTGAGCCGGGGCCGGGTGGTGCGGTGCCGGCGCCGGAGACCCCGGGCGACGCTGACATGGAGTGCTCGGCCGACCACGAGTCGAGCCCCGGCGGTGCGGTGCGCGTACCGCCGTGCACGGCCGACCCCGCGGTGGGATCTGCTGCGCGTACCGAGCCGAGGCCCGCCGACGCGGCGCGTGCGGCGTTGCGGGCCTCGGTCGCCGCACCTGCCGCCGCCGCACCTGCCGCCGCCGCACCTGCCGCCGCCGCACCTGCCGACGCCGCACCTGCCGACGCCGCACCTGCCGACGCAGGCGCCGGCGCACCGGCCCAGGACGGCAACCCCGCCTCCCCCTCTCGCCCCGCCGTCGTGCCGGGCGGGCGGCCCGGCGACGTGGCCCGGGAAGCGCTGCGGGCGGCCCGGCGGGAGGTGTCGCGGGCCGAAGCGGAGGCGGGCGAGGCGGCCGTACGCGGCAAGCGGACGACCGAGCCGCGTACCCGGCGTGGGTCGTCTGTGACCGGCGGCTCCGCCGACCCGGTGCCGCGCACATCGCCTGCCTCCGGGGCGGAGTCCCGGGCCGCCCGTGTCAAGGCCGCCCATGACATGCGGCACTTCCTGACCAACGCCTTCCGGATGCCGGCCTGGTCCGACACCCCGGAGGCCGAGAGCGGCACCCCGGACACCGACGCAGGCTCCGCCGGCCAGGCCTACCCGGACGGGGCGCCCTCCGTCCCCGCTCCCGCCATGTCCGCGGACCGGGAGCGTCCTTCGTCCGCGTCGGTGCGGGCGCGGCTGTCCGCCACTCCGGCGGACGTCGGTGACGGGGACCGTCCTTCTCCCGGGCCGGTGGCCGCCGTACCTCGGTCCGGCATCACGACCGACCTCGCCGACCGGGAGCGTTCTTCGTCCGCGTCGGTGCGGGCGCGGCTGTCCGCCACTCCGGCGGACGTCGGTGACGGGGACCGTCCTTCTCCCGGGCCGGTGGCCGCCGTACCTCGGTCCGGCATCACGACCGACCTCGCCGACCGGGAGCGTTCTTCGTCCGCGTCGGTGTCCCCGACGGATTTCGGCGACCGGGGTCGTCCTTCCTCCGCGTCGGTGCCCCTGCTCCTGTCCGCCACCCCGGCCGGCGCCGCCGAAGCGGACCGGCCTTCCCCCGCGTCGCCGTCCCCGCACCGTTCAGCGGTCCCCTCCGACCCCACCGAGGCGGGCCACCCCGCGCCCTCGTCCCCGTACCTCCTCGCCACCATGGCCACCCCCCACCGCGACACCGAACTGCGCCGCACCTTCCCGGCGTTCGCACCCCGTGCGGCCACCGCGGAAGGCGTGTCGTTCGCCGGGACCTGGTGGGGGAACGCGTGGGTGGGTGCGCTGGAGCAGGGGGCGCTGGATGCCAAGCGGGTGGCGCGGGGCCGGGAGTATGCCGACCAGGGGCATGTCGACGCGATCACCGTGACACCGGGGCTCGTGCTGGCGTACGTGCGCGGGAGCCGGCCGCGGCCGTACCGGGTGCAGGTGCGGGTCCGCACGCTGGAGGGCGAGGACTGGGAGCGTTTCCTGGACGCGGCCGCCGACCGGCCGGGGCACATCGCCGCGCTGCTCGACAGGGAGCTGCCCCAGTCGCTGGCCGACTGCGGTGTGCCGCTGCTGCCCGGCCCCGGTGACCTCGCCCCGCGGTGCAGCTGTCCTGATGCCGGGCACCCCTGCAAGCACGCCGCCGCGCTGTGCTACCAGACGGCCCGGCTGCTCGACGCCGACCCGTTCGTGCTGCTCCTGCTGCGCGGCCGGGGCGAGAAGGACCTGCTCGACGCGCTGTCCCGGCGCAGCGCCGCGCGCGCGGCCCGCGCCGCCCAGGAGCGGCAGCCGCAGGCGCTGCCGGGCGTGCGCGCCACCGATGCCCTCGCTCCGCGCCCGCTTCCGCCACTGCCCGCGCCGTTGCCGCTGCCGCCGCATCCCGAGCAGCCGCCGGTGTATCCGGCGGCGCCCGGCGGTCCGGACCCCTTCGCGCTGGACCAGCTCGCGACCGACGCCGCCGCCCGGGCGCACGCGCTGCTCGGCACCGGCCGGGACCCGGTGGGGGAGCTGACCCTGTGGCAGGACGCGGTGCGCCTCGCCGCGGCCCGCCCCGGCTCCGGCCTGACGGCCGCCACCCGCACGCTCTACGCCACGCTCGCCACGGCCGTCGGCCGCACCCCGACGGACCTCGCGCGTGCCGTCGCGGCCTGGCGGCAGGGCGGCTCCGCGGGACTGGAGGTCCTGGAGGAGCCGTGGGACCCGCCGGCCGGCCGTTTCGACCGGGCCCGCCCGCTGCTGCTCGCCGCCGACCTCCCGGCGTTCCGCCCCTGGCGCAACCACCTCACCCACCCGCACGGTCATGTCCAGCTCCGCCTCGGGCGCGACGGCCTGTGGTACGCCTACGAGTCCGAGCCCGGCCACGACGACTGGTGGCCCCGCGGCACCCCGGACCTCGACCCGGTGGGCGCCCTGACCGGCCTCGGCACCCTGAACGACGACTTCTGACCTGTCCCGCCGATCCCGCCGCGCCTCCCTGCCACACTCGCGGCACCGCCGTTGTGCAGAGCGTCGTACGAACTGTGGGGGTCCGATGTGGTAGGGCCGGGCGGTGCGTGGGTGCCCCGAGAACGGTGGCATCGTGACCGGCCGGATCGGCATCGGGGAGGCGGGGGAGACGTGACACCGGTGAGGGTGGGAAGACGACGGGTGCGGACCCGGAGCACACCCAGGGCGGTCAGATGCTCACCGCCCGGTATCGCTGCGCGGACCGCATCGCACTCCTCGGGGGTCCGCTTCTTCGGATCGGCAGGCCGCGTGGCCAGGATCCCGGCGGCCACGTCGGCACGCCATTTCGCCGACCGCAGGGAGCGCCCTGCCTGTTCCTGGGCCATGCGTACGATCCGGGCGTTGGCCTTCACGTCCTCGGGGGCGCGGGCGGTCCAGCCCAGGCGGCGCAGTGCCATCCAAGCGTTCGACGGCAGCCTCCTGCCTCCGGCGTCCTCACCGGAGGCCAGAGTGTCCACGTCGGTGGTGTTCCAGTGCTCGGCCAGTAGCGCGCCGACTATTCCGGCCACCAAGTCGGCGCACCAGCCGACGCGTTCCGCCGGCTCACTGGCACCCCCGCTCCCATCCCGTGACACTGTCATCCGATCGGTGTCATCCGATCAACGACGCTCTCGCGAAAGGGTCACGTATTCGATCCACGCACTCACGTACGGCACCGGCGGATGGCATATCGCTACAGGTCCCGAAGGAAACGGATGAGCCTGCCCTCGCCAGGATCTACACTCAGTTGGTAGCCGCAAGCAACGGAACGTGAGTGATGATCGGCACGGGCCGTCGGGAAGGTCGTGAGGGAGCCGTGTGCTCGCCCTCGGTCGGGGTCCAGTACGGCGCCCCCATGACGACCTGGTGGACCGCGTGAACACGAGCCTCGGAGCCGGGCAGTACCCGGGGGCGAGGCGAGGCAAGGAGATTTGTGCGCATGACCATGTCAGCGTCCCCGGCCCGCGGGGCAACCGCAGAGATATCCGCGTCGCCACCACCGGCCGGCAGACTGACGCACCGGCAGATCATGACGATCCTCAGCGGCCTGATGCTGGGGATGTTCCTCGCGGCGCTCGACCAGACCATCGTCAGCACCTCGATCCGTACGATCGCCGACGATCTGCACGGCCTCAGCGCGCAGGCGTGGGTCACCACCGCGTACCTGATCACCTCCACCATCAGCACACCGCTGTACGGAAAGCTGTCCGACCTCTACGGCCGCAAGCCCTTCTTCCTCGCGGCCATCACGATCTTCATCGCCGGCTCGGCGGCCTGTTCGTTCGCCACCTCGATGACGGAGCTGTCCGCCTTCCGGGCCTTCCAGGGCATCGGCGCCGGCGGCCTGATGTCGCTGGCGCTGGCGATCATCGGTGACATCGTGCCGCCCCGCGAGCGGGCCCGCTACCAGGGCTACATGCTCGCGATGTTCGGCTCCTCCAGCGTGCTCGGCCCGCTGATCGGCGGTTTCCTCGCGGGCCGCAGCAGCATCCTGGCCATCGCGGGCTGGCGCTGGGTGTTCCTGGTCAACGTGCCGGTCGGCATCGTCGCCCTGTTCGTCGTCGCCAAGGTGCTGAACCTCCCGCACACCCGGCGCGAGCACCGCATCGACTGGTGGGGCGCGCTCACCATCGCCATCGGCGTCGTACCGCTGCTGCTCGTGGCCGAGCAGGGCCAGAGCTGGGGCTGGACCTCCGCCAAGGCCTACGCCTGTTACGGCGTCGGCGTGGCCGGCCTGATCGTGTGGGTACTGGTCGAACGGGCCATGGGCGAGGAGGCCCTGATCCCGATGCGGCTGTTCCGCAGCGCGGTGTTCAGCAAGATGAGCCTGCTGTCCGTGCTCATCGGCATGGGCATGTTCGGCGGGATGATGATGGTCCCGCTGTATCTGCAGATCGTGAAGGGGGTCAGCCCCACCAGGTCCGGTCTGCTGATGCTGCCGCTCATGGTCGGCATGATCGCCGGGACCATGGTGGTCGGGCAGATCATCCAGAAGACCGGCAGGTACAAGGTCTTCCCCGTCATCGGCACCCTGCTGCTGGTCGCCGCCATGCTGCTGTTCCACTACCGCGTGCAGTGGAACACGGCGCTGCCGGAGACCATGGCCTACATGGCGCTGTTCGGCATCGGTCTCAGCGGCTGCATGCAGATCCTGACGCTGGCCGTGCAGAACGACGTCGAGCCCAAGGACATGGGCGTGGCGACCGCGTCGGCCACCTTCTTCCGGCAGATGGGCGGCACCGCCGGTACGGCGATCTTCCTCTCCGTGCTGTTCAGCAGCGTCGGCGACAAGATCAGCTCGGCCTTCCGGGCCGCGGCCCACACGCCCGCCTTCCAGGCCGCACTGCAGGACCCGGCCGTGCGCGCCGACTCCGCCAACGCGCCGGTGCTGGAGATGCTCAAGCACCCAGGTGCGAGCGGCGGCGGCTCGGGCGTGCTCGACGACTCCTCCTTCATCCAGCGGCTCGACCCGCGCCTGGCCGAGCCGTTCAAGGTCGGCTTCACCGACTCGATGCAGCTCGTCTTCCTCATCGCGGCGGGCGTGATGGTCCTGGGCTTCCTGGTCGCGCTGTGGACCAAGGAGGTCCCGCTGCGCAAGGTCTCCGGACTGGAGGCGCAGGCCGCCGAGAACAGCGGGGAAGCGAGCGGTGAGCCGAGCGGTGAGCTCATGGCGCGGCCCGTCGCGGCCGCTCCCGCCGGGCCCGCCGACGCCGCACCGGCGCCGGCACCACCCGCACCGGCCGGGAGCCTGCCCGAGGCCGCGGCGGCGGCCGACAGGTTCGCACCCGTCACCGACGCCTCGCGCCACGGCGTGCGCGGGCGGGTGCTCGACGGCGTGGGCGCTCCCGTGCCGCAGGCCGTGATCACCCTGATCGACGTGGGCGGGCGGCAGCTCGGCCGTGCCGTCAGCGGTGCGGACGGGGGCTACGCGGTGGCCGCCACCGGTCCCGGCACCTACGTACTGATCGCCGCCGCGGGCGCCCGGCAGCCGCAGGCCGTCACCGTGGTCGTCGGTGAGGAACCGGTCGAGTGCGACCTCGCGCTCAGCGGCACCGTCGCCCTCACCGGGTCCGTCCGGGGCGCCGCCGACGGGCAGCCGCTGGCAGGAGCCCTGCTGGTCGCCACCGACGTGCGCGGCGAGGTCGTGTCCTCCGGGACCTCGGCGGCCGATGGCGGCTTCCGGCTCGCCGATCTGGTCCCCGGCGGATACACCCTCGTGGTGAACGCGGCCGGGCACCGGCCGGCCGCCGTGCCTGTCGACGTCGCCCCGGGAGCCGCGGACGTCCACGAGATCCGCCTCGAAGCGAGCGCCCGGCTGAACGGCGTCGTCAGCACCGCTGCCGGTACGCCGCTCGACGAGGCCAAGGTCATGTTGCTGGACTCGGCCGGCAACGTGGTCGGCACCGCGATCACCGGCGCGGACGGCGCCTACGGGTTCACCGACCTGGACGGCGGCGAGTACACCGTCATCGCCAGCGGCTACGCACCGGTCGCCGCGTCCCTGTGCCTGGACGGCGGCGGCGTGACCGACTTCGATGTCGAGCTGGCCCACGAGGACGGATCCCGGTGACACCGGGCGGCGACACCGGGCCGACGGTCCGTCGCCGCCCGCAGGAGGCCCAGGGGCACGGGCCGGCCCCTGCCTCCCGCACCCGGCCCACACCGGCGCCCGCGCCCCATCAGGGGCACGGGCGCCGTCGCCGTACGGTGCAGGAGGCCGGTGGGCCGGGGTGGCGAGGCGGTGGAAGGGTCGGGACATGCTGCACTCGCGACGCGCCGCTCCCGGTGGCGGGTCCCGTCCTCCGCCAGGTCGAGCAGGCCGGACCCGCGTGGACGGTGACCGCCTGGGCGACCCGCCGACCTGAACGTTCCCAGCTGCCCCGGACCCCTGCCGTATGCCCCGTCGCCGGGCCGTCCGCGAGATGTGGCAACGTGAAGCGTGTGAGCACGACGACGACCAAACCCCTGGAACACAGCTTTGACGGGCCGGAAGGCGCCCCGGTCCTGGTCCTCGGGCCCTCGCTGGGCACGACACGGCACAGGTTGTAGAGACCGTCTTCGGGCGTCCACGTCAGTCCAGGGCGGGTGCGTAGGCGACCAGTTCGCTGTTGGCGACCGTGGCCACGCCGCTCTGGGCGATGGAGAAGAGGAGCAGGAGGGGGAGTGCGGCGCCGGCGTAGGCGAGGACGCGGGTGTTGACCACGGAGGCGATGTGGTCGCGGCCGATGCGGATGCCTGCCCGGTACAGTCCGCGCCGGCCCATCGTGGGGTTGGCGTCGTGCAGTTCCCAGACGGCCGATGTCTGCGTCACGGTGACATCGTCGAGCACGCCGAGGGAGCCGATGATGACGCCGGCGAGCAGCAGCCCGCTCATGTCGAGCTTCGGGTAGAGGCCGTGGATCAGGCCGGTCTGGTCGTCGGTGTTGCCGGTGAGTGCGGCCCAGCCGATGAACTGTGAGCCCAGGATGCCGATCAGTGCCAGCGAGACCAGCGTGCCGAGCACGGCCACCGATGTCCGGGCGGACAGGCCGTGGCACATGTACAGGGCGATCAGCATGATGGCGCTCGAGCCGACCACCGCCACGAGCAGCGGGTTCGAGCCCTGCAGGACGGCCGGCAGGACGAAGAAGTTCAGCGCCAGGAAGCTGACGGCCAGCGCGACGAGCGCCATCACGCCGCGCAGCCGGCCCACCGCCACGACGGCGAGGGCGAAGATGCCGGCGAGCAGGCCCATGGGGAAGCGGCGGTTGACGTCGGTGACCGAGTACTGCAGGTCCTTGGGCGCGGAGGGTTCGCAGGCGGTGACGACCTTCTCGCCCTGGTGCAGCTGCCGTGCCTGGTCGGGCTGCACGATCTCGGTGAAGGTACGGCCCTTGTCCTTGCCGGTGTCGACCCGGATCGTGGCCTTGTGGCAGGTGCCGTTCGCCTCCTGCTGTGCCGAGTTGCCCTCGGTGGTGGAGGTGTCGCCGATCGGCGTCTCGCCGGAAACGTTCACCGCCTTGCAGCTCACCTCGACGACCTTGGTGACGGTCACCTGCCGGGTCTGCTGGTCGAAGCCGACACCGGTGTGCTTGTGTGGCGGGGCTCCGCCCGGCCACAGCACGACGAGCCCCACCACGACCGCGGCGGTGAAGGGGATCAGGATCGCCGCGATGACCTTGCGTAGGTGCCGGGAGACCGGCGCCGCGGGCCCGTGGCTGTGACTGTGGCCGTGCGAGTGGCCGTGTCCGTCAGCGCCGGCTCCCGCTTCGGGGCTGTGACCGGAGCCATGTTCGGCGGCGGTCGCTGGTGCGTGCCCATGGCCTATCGCCTGAGAGGGGGGAGGTGGCCCGCGCCGGCATCGGGTCCGTAGCCGGGGTGAGGTATCGACTCAGGGACATTTCCGTACCCGTAGTCGTGGCCGTACTCGCTCGTGCGACCACCTCTGGGTCGGGGCGGGTCGCCGACCCGGTTCCCGTCTCCGGCGTTCTGCCGGTCAGCGGTTCCCATGCCGTCTCGCTCGCGGTTGTCCGTGCCCCCTCCGGAGCCGGTCCTGCGCGGCGGCTTTGAGGAAGAGTTACGGGAACGGCTGTGGCGTGGACTCAGCCCGAGCATCGCCAGGAGATCGAGCGTTCTGCTCACCATGCCTGGATCATGAACCTCTTCACCGGCCGCATTTTCCGCGCCGCCCCCGGGGTGCGTGCCGCGAAACTCCCGTCGCCATAGAACCCCACGCAGGTGGCCAGAGGCGGCGCGGCGGTGCGCGGCCGGCTGACGTCATCGGGCTCGTGGAGGGTGCCGCAGACGCTGGACAACGGTGAAAGGAGCGCTTGCGGTTGCTGTGCGGTCCCGGAAGGGAGTTCAGGCTGATCAGCAGAATGAGCCCCGTTCACGGAAGATGCCATCGACACCCACCAGGGCCAGCTCTGGGTCCAATGCCTGGTCAGCACGCGCCGGCCCCATGAGGGGGCCAACCGCATTCTATGGAGAAGCAAAGAATTCGACCCGGTACTGCCCGGTAGGACCTGTTCCGGTCTACGTTCCCCTCGCACCCTGTCATGTCACGCTCACTCGACGTGGCAGGGCGCTGTGAGTGTCATGCTCCTGACTGCGCGGTTCCACCGCCGCTACGCGCAATCACGGGCCTGCCCATCCAGTGCGATACCCCACGTCAACCGGAGGCAGTACCCCATGCGTGAGTCACACCCGAGCGGGCGGAGACGGAGTCTGCGAAGACTCGTCGCCGTCGCCTTCCCCGCCCTCGCCCTCACCGTCGCCGGCTTCACCGCCGCACCGACGGCCGGCGCCGAGCCTGCCGCGACCCACCCTCAGACCTCCAAGGTCACGCAGAACAACAAGGCACTGACCGCCCCCGAGCGGCAGACCTACCACTCGACCGGCAAGGCCGGTCAGAAGGTGCCGACCCAGCACCTGTGCGCCACCGCCGAGCCGGGTCATGCGTCCTGTTTCGCCCAGCGCCGTACCGACATCAAGCAGCGGCTCGCCTCGGCGGTCGCCGCCGCCGCGCCCTCCGGCCTTTCCCCGGCCAACCTGCACAGCGCCTACAACCTGCCCACCACGGCCGGTTCGGGCATGACCGTCGGCATCGTGGACGCCTACAACGATCCCAACGCCGAGTCGGATCTGGCCACGTACCGCTCCACGTACGGCCTGTCGTCCTGCACCAAGGCCAACGGCTGCTTCAAGCAGGTCAGCCAGACCGGCTCCACCACCTCGCTGCCGACCAACGACACCGGCTGGGCCGGTGAAGAGATGCTCGACATCGACATGGTCAGCGCGGTCTGCCCGAACTGCAGCATCATCCTGGTCGAGGCCAACTCCGCGAGCATGGCCGACCTCGGCGCCGCCGAGAACGAGGCCGTCGCGCTCGGCGCCAAGTTCATCTCCAACAGCTGGGGCGGCTCGGAGTCCTCCACCCAGACCAGCGACGACACGTCGTACTTCAAGCACCCGGGTGTCGCGATCACCGTCTCCTCCGGTGACTCCGCCTACGGTGCCGAGTACCCGGCGACCTCCCAGTACGTGACTGCCGTCGGCGGCACCGCGCTCACCACCGCCTCCAACTCCCGCGGCTGGAGCGAGTCGGTGTGGAACACCAGCTCCACCGAGGGCACCGGCTCCGGCTGCTCGGCGTACGACCCGAAGCCGAGCTGGCAGACCGACACCGGCTGCTCGAACCGTATGGAGGCCGACGTCTCCGCGGTCGCCGACCCGGCCACCGGCGTGGCGGTCTACGACACCTACGGCGGCACCGGCTGGGCGGTCTACGGCGGCACCAGCGCCAGCTCGCCGATCATCGCGAGCGTCTACGCCCTCGCGGGCACCCCGGGCTCCAGC
Source organism: Streptomyces camelliae (assembly GCF_027625935.1). Lineage (NCBI taxonomy): Bacteria > Bacillati > Actinomycetota > Actinomycetes > Kitasatosporales > Streptomycetaceae > Streptomyces > Streptomyces camelliae. The sequence continues at coordinate 1,878,071 of NZ_CP115300.1, read as the reverse complement.
GACTACCCGGCGAAGTACCCCTACCAGCACACGAGCAACCTGTACGACGTCACCAGCGGCAGCAACGGCAGCTGCTCCCCCTCGTACTTCTGCACCGCGGGCACCGGCTACGACGGCCCGACCGGCTGGGGCACCCCCAACGGCACGACCGCCTTCGCCTCCGGCAGCAGCACCGGCAACACGGTGACGGTCACCAACCCCGGCAGCCAGTCGACCACCACGGGTGGTTCGGTCAGCCTGCAGATCAAGGCCTCCGACAGCGGCGGCGCCTCCCTGACCTACAGCGCGAGCGGCCTGCCGACCGGGCTGTCCATCAACAGCTCCACCGGCCTGATCTCGGGTACGGCGTCCACCGCGGGCACCTACCAGGTCACGGTCACCGCGAAGGACTCCACCGGCGCCTCCGGCTCGACCTCCTTCACCTGGACCGTCGGCTCCGGCGGTGGCGGCTGCACCTCGACCCAGCTGCTGGCCAACCCCGGCTTCGAGTCGGGCAGCACCGGCTGGAGCGCCACCAGTGGCGTCATCACCAACGACACCGGTGAGGCGGCGCACGGCGGCTCGTACTACGCCTGGCTCGACGGCTACGGTTCCTCGCACACCGACACGCTGTCCCAGTCGGTGACGATCCCGTCCGGCTGCAAGGCCACGCTGACCTTCTACCTGCACATCGACACCTCGGAGACCACCAGCAGCACCGCGTACGACAAGCTGACGGTGACGGCCGGTTCGACCACCCTGGCGACCTACTCGAACCTCAACCACAACTCCGGGTACGCGCAGAAGACCTTCGACCTGTCCTCGCTGGCGGGCCAGACGGTCACCCTGAAGTTCAACGGCGTGGAGGACTCCTCGCTGCAGACCAGCTTCGTCGTGGACGACACCGCCCTGACGACCAGCTGACCGGTATGAACTGAGCACTCGATCCCGCACGCGGAAGCCGTCCGCGTGCGGGGTGGGCCGTACCCACCTGCTCGTTGCAGTACGCCACGAGCCGGTGTCGCCGCCCGCCCGCCGTTCAAAGTGGCGGAAGGCGCTTTCGAAACCGGGCACAGATTCGGGCTGCGTCGCCGGCGCGCCCGCTGTGAGCCCCTGGCGTGACGGGTCACCAACTGCTGTTGGTCACGCCAGGGAGCTCGCCCGTGTGGGCCATCTCGCGTACGCGGATGCGGGGCAAGGTACGGGTGCAGAGCGACGGTGCCCTGGAGGCAGCGCTGTCGGCGGGCTTCGACGTGGCAGCGGCCGCCGCCCGCGTACATCCCGCGTGCGCGCTGCTGCCGCAGTCGTGCGACGAGCACGGCGTGAGCACCTTCGTCTGGCGGCGCGAACGGCCCTTCCATCCGCAGCGCCTGTACGCGGCGCTTGAGGACCTCACCTGCGCCGCCGCGCGCAGCCGGGGCGGTTCTGGCTGGCGGACCGCCCCGACACACTGCTGTCCTGGGACGCCGCCGGCGGCGCGCTGTGCGTTGTCCGAGGCGCTCCCGGCGACACCTACGTCAATCGCTCACCGTGACGACATGGGGGAGCACCCATGGATACAGCCTTCATGGGTCTCACCTCCTCGCCGTGGCTGTGTTCGCCGCCCGGCCCGGGGTCCTCAGGGGCCCGCCACGAGTTGGGGATGCTCGTGCTCGCAGGTGTCGTCGATGCCGTAGGTGTCCCAGGTGGGGAACGGGTCCGTGGGCGGCAGGCTCTCCTCGTCGGCCATGAGGCAGTCGGTCAATGCCGCGTGCAGTGCGTCCGCGTGCAGGTGCGTGCCGATGAAGACCAGTTCCTGGCACTCGGGGTTGTCGGCGTCGCGAGCGGCGGAGGGCTCGAAGCGTGCGACGGAGCCGGCCTGTGACCACAGGCCCGTCACGTGCGGGCGGCTGGCGAGGGTGAAAAAGCCCTTGGAGCGCAGGATCTGTCCGTACGCGCCGCTGTCGAGTTCCTCGGTCACGAACGTCCACAACCTGCCGGGATGGAAGGGTAGTTCGGAGCGGAAGACGGTGGAGGAGATGCCGTACTCTTCCGTCTCGGGTACGTGGTCGCCGTTGAGTTCCCTCACCCAGCCGGGGGCCTGTTGGGCGCGTTCCAGGTCGAACAGCCGGGTGCCCAGCACGTCGCCCACCTTCACGCGGCCGTGGACGGCCGGGACGAGGCGTGCGTCGGGGTTGAGGCGGGTGAGTGTCGCCCGCAGTCGGTCGGCCGACTCCTTGTCCACGAGGTCGAGCTTGTTCAGGACGATGACGTCGGCGAACTCGATCTGGTCCATCAGCAGGTCGCTGACGGTGCGTTCGTCGTCCTCGTACTGGTCCAGGCCGCGCTCGACGAGTTCGTCGCCGCTTGCCAGCTCGGGCAGGAAGTTCGCGGCGTCCACGACCGTGACCATGGTGTCCAGGCGGGCGAGGTCGCCGAGAGTGGCGCCGTCGTCGCGGGCGAAGGCGAAGGTCGCGGCGACCGGCATGGGTTCGGAGATGCCGGACGATTCGATGAGCAGGTAGTCGAAGCGGCCCTCTCGGGCCAGCCGGTCGACCTCCTGAAGCAGGTCGTCGCGCAGGGTGCAGCAGATGCAGCCGTTGGTCATCTCGACCAGGCGTTCCTCGGTGCGTGACAGGGCGGCCTCGCCGCCCCGCACCAGGGCGGCGTCGATGTTGACCTCGCTCATGTCGTTGACGATGACCGCGACGCGCAGCCCCTCGCGGTTGCCGAGGACGTGGTTGAGGAGGGTGGTCTTGCCAGCGCCGAGGAATCCGGACAGGACGGTGACGGGCAGTCGGCCGGAGGGGCCGGACGGCATCATCGCTCAGCCCTCGGGTCGCAGCAGACCGCGCTCGTACGCCTTCACCAGCCGCTGCGGTACCAGGTATGACACTCCGTCGACGATGACCGGTACGAGCGCCGGCGTGGTCGCCTTCCACTGGGCGCGGCGGTGGCGGGTGTTGCTGCGGGACATCTTCCGCTTGGGAACGGCCATGGGAATCCTCCTGGTTGGGATGGCGAGTAAAGGCTACATGAAAATGAACACCATTACGAAGTGGACATGGTTCATGCTTCCGTGAATTCAGGAAACTGTGTACCGTTGTCGGTGTGCTGACTGTTGCCTCCGACATCGAGGTCCTGGTCCGGTTCGGCCGGGCGCTCGCCGATCCGATCCGCTGCCGCATCCTGCTCGCCCTGCGGGAAGCACCCGCCTATCCCGCCGACCTCGCCGACGCGCTGAACGTCTCCCGCACCAGGCTGTCGAACCACCTGGCGTGCCTGCGTGACTGCGGCCTGGTCGTCACCGTCCCCGACGGCCGTCGCACCCGCTACGAACTCGCCGACGAACGCCTTGGCCAGGCGCTCGACGACCTGCGCACCGCCGTGGTCGCCGTCGAGGGCGACCGGACGTGCGCCGACGCCGAGGACAAGGGGTGCTGCTGACCGTGAGCGCAGAGACATCCATCTCCCTCGGCCCCGATCCGGCCAGGCGCGGCGCGCTTGCCCGGCGGATACGGCTGCTGGTCGCCGCGACCATCACCTACAACGCCGTCGAGGCGGCCGTCGCCCTCACGGCCGGGACCCTGGCTTCGTCCACCGCGCTGATCGGCTTCGGCCTCGACTCCGTCATCGAGGTCTCCTCGGCCGCCACTGTCGCCTGGCAGTTCTCCGCCCGCGAGCACGCGGTGCGTGAGGCCCGGGAGAAGACCGCGTTGCGGATCATCGCGCTGTCGTTCTTCGCGCTCGCCGCCTACGTCACCGTCGATGCCGTACGGGCCCTGACGGGCGCAGGTGAGGCCGCGCGCTCCCTGCCCGGGATCGTGCTGGCTGCCCTCTCGCTCGTGGTCATGCCAGTCCTGTCGGCGGCCCAGCGCCGTGCCGGACGGGAACTCGGCTCCGCCTCCGCCGTGGCTGACTCCAAGCAGACCCTGCTGTGCACCTATTTGTCGGCGGTGCTGCTGGTGGGCCTGGTCGTCAATGCCGTGTTCGGCTGGTCGTGGGCGGATCCGCTCGCGGCCCTCGTCATCGCCACGGTCGCGGTGAAGGAGGGGCGCGACGCGTGGCGTGGGCAGGGGTGCTGCGCAACGCCGTCGGCCGCCGTGCCGGACCCCGGCCGGCGGGAGGCGGATGCCTGCGGCTGTGCTCCGGGGTGCGACTGCTGCCCTTGACGGTGACCACTCCGGATAGGGAGCGGCGCCGGAGTTCACCGGAGATCGTCCGCCGCCGGCCGTCGGCCGCAGTCCGGGCACACCCCGGACAACTCCACCGTGTGCCGGACGTTCGCGAACCCGGAGGTCTGCGCGACGGTGTCGGCCCATTCCTCCACCGGGCCGGAGTCGACGGGTCGGCTCAGGCCGCATTCGGTGCAGATGAGGTAGTGGCGGTGTTCGGGTCCCGGGCGGTAGCGGAAGAGGCGTTCACCGCTGGTGTCGCGCACCATGTCGGCCCGGCCGACGCCGGCCAGGCCGGCCAGCGTGCGGTAGACCGTGGAGAGGCCGACCGGTGAGCCGGCAGCGGCGAGCTGGTTGTGGAGGGCTTGGGCGCCGACGAAGCCGTCGGCCCGGATGAGCGCCTCGACCACGATGGTTCGTTGCTGGGTGAGGCGGCCGATCAGCGTGACGTCGTGCGAGGGGGTGGGGGTGCGCTGGCGGTCGGGTGCCATCGGGTGCCTTCGCTCATGTGCCGGTGGGGACGGCGGTGCGCGTACGAGGACGCGGGACCGGGCGTCGTATCAGGAAGGTCGCGGCGTAGACGGCCGTGGCGGCGGCCATGATGGCGAAGCTCGGCGGCATCTTCGGCACCGCGTACGAGGTGAACAGCCCCGCCCACATCTCCAGTACCGCCAGCCCTGCGGAGAGGGCGAGCGCACGGTAGGGGCGGTCGGTAACCCGGATCGCGGCGCCCGCCGGGGCGGCGAGCAGGCCGAGCAGGAGCAGGGAGCCGACCGCCTGGGTGGCCTCGGCGGCGCTGATTCCGGCCAGGGCGAGGAAGCCGTAGCCGAGCAGCCGGACCGGTACCCCGCGGGCTGCGGCCACGGCCTCGTCGAGCGTGGCGAACAGCAGCGGCCGGGCGATGAGGACCACCAGCAGGCCGACCCCGGCGGCCACCAGGGCGGCGACGACTGCGCTGCTGGAGGCGATGCCGAAGATGGAGCCGAACAGCACACTCACCCCAGCGGTGCCGTTCGTGGTGCTGCGCGAGGTCGTGTAGAGCGTGATGAAGAACGCGCCCAGGCCCAGGATCCAGGAGAAGACGCTTCCGATGACCACGTCGTCGGGTCGCGCCTTGCGGCCGAGGGTGCCGAAGAGCAGCGCCATGGCGACGGTCGCAGCGAACAGCCCGAGGCGAAGGTCGGCGCCGAAGGCGAGAGCGGCCATCGCACCGGTGAAGGCGACATGACTGAGCGCGTCGCCGGTGAAGACCTGGGCCCGCAGCACCAGGAAGTAGCCGACCAGCCCGCAGGCCACGGCGATGGCGGTACCGGCGAGGAAGGCGTGCAGGAAGAACGGGTGGGAAAGCGGGGAGGTGGCGAGCAGGACGGTCATGCGATCACCTCCTTGGCGGTGGGTGCGGCTCCGGCCCGGGTGCGACCGAGTACCTCGCGCAGCGAGCGCCGGCCCAGCGCGAGCAGGTATCCGGCGAAGGCGATGGTCGTCACGAAGAAGCCCAGAGGGTAGGGCCAGTAGTAGGCGGCGGTCAGCCCCAGCCAGGTCGCGGCGAAGGCCAGCAGAACGGCCAGGGCCAGACTCAACGCCGGGCGGGCGGTGAGGACTTGGGCGGTGGCGGCCGGAATCACCATGAGCGCGAAGACCAGAAGGGTCCCGGTGATCTGGCTCGCCTCGGCGGTGGCCGCACCGAGCAGGACGAGGAAGACCACCGACAGGGCGCGGACCGGCACCCCGCGCCCGCCGGCTACCTGCGGGTCCACGGACGCGAACAGCAACGGCCGCCCGATCAGCGCCAGCACCGCGAGCACCACCGCACCGACCACCGTCAGCACGGTCACCTGGGAGGAGGTGATTCCCAGGAAGGTGCCGAAGAGGATGGTCTGCGGCCCCTCCAGCAACCCTCTGTACAGGGCGGTGAACAGGAACCCGGACGCGAGCAGGAACGCCTGCACCGTCCCGGTCAGCGCCGACTCCTCGTGCTCACCGCCACCCCGCAGGGCCGCGATGACCAGCGCGGCGGCCACACACAGCGTGAAGTAGCCGTAGACCGCGCTGAACCCGAGCAGGAGCGCCCCGGCGGCGCCGGGGAAGGCGACGGCGGAGACGGTGTGCGCGGCGAACGTCTGCCGGCGCAGCACCACGAACCACCCCACGACCGCCGAGACCACGGCCACGACCGCGCCGGCGCGGAACGCGTTGACCATGAAGGGGTAGGACCACATGTCCTGGAAGTCGGTCAGGAGGTTCCACGACCAGGTCGGTGCCCCTGTCTCAGCCAGCAGCATGACCGCTCCCCGGGGTGTCGTGCCGGTCGGTGTGCACGGCCGGTGCCTCCGGCTGGCCCACCACGACCAGCCGCCCGTCCGAGGTCTGCAGCACCTCGACCGGAGTGCCGTACAGCCGGGTCAGCGTCTCGGAGGTGATGACCTCGGTCGGTGTGCCTGCGGCGGCGCCGCCCTCGGCCAGGTACACCACCCGGTCCAGGTGGTGGAGTATCGGGTTCACGTCATGGGCGACCATGACCACCGACACGCCCTCGTGATGGCAGATGCGCCCGATCAGCGCCGCGACGGCGCTCTGGTTGGGCAGGTCGAGACTGTCCAACGGCTCGTCGAGCAGGAGCAGTTCGGGTCGGCGGACCAGTGCCTGGGCGATCAGTAGGCGCTGCTGCTCGCCGCCGGAACACTGCCCGATGGGCCGGTGTGCGTACGCCGACGCCCCGACCAGCTCGATCACCTCGTCCACCCGCGCACGGGCGGCCCGTCGCCGCGCGCTCGGGAACGGCAGCGGCACCCCCCACCGGTCGCCGTCCAGGCCCATGCGCACCACATCGATGCCGCGGATGCGCAGGTTGGCGTCGAAGCTGCGGCGCTGCGGCAGGTAGCCGATGCGGTCGTTGGCCTGCCCGGGCCGGGCGCCGAGCACCTGAACCTCGCCGGCCGCCGCGGGCAGGGCGCCCAACAGGACCTTGATCATGGTGGACTTGCCGACGCCGTTGGGGCCGAGCACGGCGGTGAACTCGCCGGCCCCGATGCGAAGGTCCACCCCCGACCACAGCGTCCGGCCGCCGACGCGCACGGCGGCCCCGCGCAGGGCGACCACCGGATCGCTTCCCGCTCCTGCGGCCGTGTCGTGCCCCCCGCTTCGGCGGCCGGGGACTGCGTGACTGCTGGTGTGTGCGACGGCCTCGCGGGCCTTCGCTATCGGGTTCATGGCTTTAGTTCACTTCCCGGTGGCCTTGGCCAGGGCCTGCTCGATGCCCTGCAGCTGGGTGGTCTGCCACTGCTGGAAGGTGGCCCCGGCGGGGGTGAGGGTCTCGGTCACCGTGGCGACCGGGATGCCCTGCGCCTTGGCCTCCTTGACCTGCGCCTGCACGTCCGGTGTGGAGTTCTGGGAGTTGTAGACGTAGATCTTGATCTGCTTGTTCTTGATCTGCTGGTCGATGGTGGCCTTGTCCTTGGCAGTGGGGTCGGAGCCCTCGCTCATCGCGTCCAGGAACGTCTCCGGAGTGAGCATCTTCAGCCCCAGGCCCTCGGCGAGCGGCGTGACGATGGACTCGGAAGCACCGATCGGCGTGCCCGCGTACTTCGCCTTGATGTCGGCGATGAGCTTGTTGTAGCCGGCGAGCGTCTTCGTCTCGAAGGTCGTCTTCTGCTGGTCGAAGTAAGCCGCGTCGGCCGGGTCGATCTTCTTGTAGTCCGCGGTGATCTTCTCGATGACCTGGTGGACGTTGTCCGGGGAGTACCAGCGGTGCGGGTTGCCGCCCGGCTTGATACCGACCATGTCGCCGATCTTGAGCTGGGTGCGCCCGCTGCCGGGGTTGGCGGCCAGCAGCTTGTCCGCCCAGGCGTCGTAGCCGATGCCGTTGACGATCGTGTACTGGGCGCCGGCCACGGTACGGGCGTCGGCGGCGGTCGGCTCGTAGTCGTGCGGGTCGGCGTCAGGGTTGTTGATGATGCTGGTCACCTTCACGTGGCTGCCGCCGAGCTGGGAGGCGATGCTGCCCCAGAAGTTCTCGGCCGCCACCACCTGGATCGTCCTGCCCGACCCACTTGCGCTGCCGGTCGCGGCGGTGTCGGTGGTGTGCGAGGAGGAGGTCGAGCAGGCGGTCGCCGTCACGGCCGTCAGGGCGGCCGTCGCGGTGACCAGTGCGATCCTCGCGGTCGGCCAGGCGGAACGAGAGGCGGGGGCGGTGGACATGCGGGAGCTCCTTCGTGCGATGCCGGGCGCGCGGCGGACACGCGCCGACCGTGTGGCGACACCTTCGACGCTAGATGGAAATGATTTTCAGATCAATACAAGATGAAAACCGTTGCCATCTTTTGACCGGGTGTACGACTGCTCGGGGGCTCGCAGGTAGGGGGTGCGGCGGATGCCGCCGGCACAAGCGTTGATGGCCGTCGCTCACGAGGACCCGGTGTCCTGGTGGGTGACGGCCACCGAGGGGACGAAGTGGCCGGCCTGACTGTCGAACGCCGGTTCCGGCAGTCGGCGGTCGCGACCGGCAGTGGTTCAGCAGTCGCGGAACTCCGGCGACTGGTTGAGGATCTGCGCCCGGAGCGAGGTGAAGCGGGTGTGGGTCTCGCCGCCGCGCGCCTCCGGGTGGAAGGCCGCGACCCGGTGGCAGTTCTGGAAGGCGAGCGCGATGCCGAAGTGCCGTTCCAGGCTGCCCCGGATCGCGTCACTGGACAGGGCGCGCAGCAGCTGGCCGCGCTCCTTCTCGGAGGGCGGCGGGGTCTGGTTGTCGGCGAACTCCGCCGTGCCGGACCGCAGTTCCTCGGCGAGGCGGGCGATGAGGTCGTAGGCGTACGGCAGGGAGGTGCGCACCGTTTCCACGAAGTCCTGCTCCCGCACCTCGCCGTTCTCGGCTTCGGCGAGCAGCTGCGGGGAGACGTCGAGTGACATGAAGGGCTGTCCTGTTCTGTGGTTCTTTTGGTGGAGGGGATGGGGTCAGGCGAGAGCGGTCAGGGCTGCGGGGCCGTGATGGAAGTCCGGGTCGACCTGGGTGGCGAGGTCCTGGCCGGTGGCCTCGTCGGCCCAGGCGGCGGCGTTGCGCAGGTGGAACTCCACGGCGTGCTTCTGGAAGGTGGCCCAGTCCTTGGGGCGGCCGTCGACAGCCGTGCGCAGCAGGTCCAGGGTGCGGGTGTTGTGCGGCTCCAACTCGCCGTGGCCGCCGCCCTGTTCCTGGGCGCGTACGTAGGGGGACTGCTCGCAGTGGGCGAGCAGGTCGTCGCCGACGTGCTCCTTGAGGAAGAGCAGGTCGTCCTCGCCGGTGATCTTGTTGCCGACGACGGCGACCGGGATGCCGAACTCGGCCGCGTGGTCCCGGTACTGGCGGTACACGGAGACGCTCTTGCGGGTCGGCTCGACGACCAGGAACGTCATGTCGAAGCGGGTGAACAGGCCGGAGGCGAAGGCGTCGGCGCCGGCGGTCATGTCGACGACGACGTACTCGCCGGGACCGTCCACGAGGTGGTTGAGGTACAGCTCGACCGTGCCGAGCTTGGAGTGGTAGCAGGCCACTCCGAGGTCGCTCTCGCCGAAGGCGCCGGTGACCATGAGCGGTACGCCGCCGACCGCCTGGACGTGGTGGCGGTGGATCTCGTCGTCGCCGAGCAGCCGCAGCAGCCGGGAGCCGCGTCCGGGCGGGGTCGTCTTCACCATGGCGTCGCGGGACGCGATCCGCGGATTGGCGCCCCGCAGGTAGTCCTTGATCTCGCCGGTGCGGGCGCTGAGCGGCGGCGCGGCGAAGCCCTCGTCCTCGTCGAGGCCGAGGGCGTATGCCAGGTGCTGGTTGATGTCGCCGTCGACCGCGACGACCGGCGCGCCCGAGCGCGCCAGATGACGGGAGAAGAGGGCCGACAGAGTCGTCTTGCCGCTGCCGCCCTTGCCGACGAAGGCAACGCGCATGGCTAGCCACCCTCCTTATTGAAAATGGATGTCATGCGCATAGGTTGGTGGTGCGGCCGGGTGCTGTCAAATCACCAGAGCTGCAACTGGCTGATTCCCCCAGCGGGTTGGGGACCACGCGGCGGCAAACAGGGGATCCCTTTCACTCATACGGAGGAGACTCAGAGATGGGCGATACAGCAGGCGGCCGTCAGAGCCGCCCTTTCACCCTCGTGGTCTGCGGCTCATGCCGTGCCGCCGCGAGGGGGCGGGTGAGGGCCGTACTGCGCCGTGCGGTTCGGGAGTGCCCGCACGGGGTGATGGTCTCCACCGGTTGCCTCCCGAGGGTGCTGCACTGCGGCAGGCGCCGCGGGCTGCACGCCGCCGTGCAGCCGTGCGGGGCCGACCGCAGGCCGAGTGGTGTCGTCGTACGCCTCGGTCCGCTGGTGACGGAAGCCGACGCCGAGGCGGTCGGGGCCTGGCTTCGGGCCGGAATGCCCGACGACGGCACGCTGCCCGACCGGCTGCGCACGGCCCCGGCGCCGCAGCAGGTGGCACACCTCAACTGACGCACCCCTCCTGGACGCTGTGCGTCAGCCGAGGTCGCGTACGCCGAGGCGCAGGTGCTCGATGTGGTGGACGGCCTGGTCGAGGAGTTGGGCGACGTGGTCGTCGTAGAGGCTGTAGACGATGCGACGGCCGTCGCGGCGGCCGGTGACCAGGCCCAGGGCGCGCAGCAGGCGCAGTTGGTGGGAGACGGCGGACTGTTCCATGCCGACGGCGCAGGCAAGTTCGCCGACGGGGTACGGGCGCTGCCGCAGGGTGGTGAGGATCAGCAGGCGGGATGGTGTGGCGAGGGCCTGGAGCGTCGTGGCGACGGAGGCGGCGGTGGCCTCGTCGAGCCGGGCGGCCGCGAGAATGTCGCGGCCGCCGGCGTCGAGGTCATCGGCGTGCACGGGCGCGTGCCTCGCGCGGCGGGCGGATGAGCTGGAGCGCCAGGGCTGGCGGTGGTTCGGCGATGCCGGGTCCGCCCGCCTGTGCCCAGCCCAGCAGGTCGTCGGTGCTGTCGTCGTCCATGGCGAAGCCGACCCAGACGGCGCGGCCTCCGGCCCGGCGCCCGGCGGTGGAGGGCTGGACGACGATGACGTTGGCCTGGTCACAGGGGCCGAGGCAGTCCGTCGTTCGGACCTGGAAGCCGTGTTCTGCAGCGCCGGCGCGCAGCCGGTCCAGTTGCCAGGTGTGGTCGGTGCCGGGGTGCTTGCGCGGGTTGCCGCAGCAGCAGCCCCGGCACACGACGAGCGTGCAGGGGCGGGGAGCGGCCGCCCGGATGACGGAGCGGTTCACAGCGCGGTCCGGGACGGTACGCCGTACGTCCGGATCCGGCCGTCCCGCCACGCGACGGCCAGCAGGTGGGGACCTGTCCAGGCCAGTGCGGCGACCGCCGCGCCCGTGCCGTCCAGTTCGCGCACCGGGCGCAGGCGTGCCTGCGGTCGCCCGGCTGTGGCGTGCCACAGGGCTACGGTGCCGTCGGCGCCGCCGCTGGCCAGATGCCCGGCCGCGCCCGGCCGCCAGGCCAGCGCGGTCACCGTCTCGTGGCAGCGGAGCGAGCGCGGTGCGGTGCCCTCCGGGCCCTTGCCGGAGAAGTCCCAGACGGTCACGTCGGGTGCGCCGTCGGCGGCCAGCCAGAAGCCGGTGTCGTCGAAGGCGAGCCGGGAGACCTTCTCCGGGTAGCCGGACATGGTGAGTTCGCCGCCGTCGCGGGCGCGCCAGATGTGGATGGAGGCGTCCTGGTTGCCGCTGCAGATCCACCTCCCGGTAGGCGCGACGGCGAGTGCGAGGTGGGAGCCCACGTAGGGGTAGGTGGCGACCGGTTTCTCGGTGTGCCGCTCGTGGCAGCGCACGGCCCCGTACGCGGCCACGGCCAGGCGCCGCCCCTGCCGCATCCAGGCGAGGTCGGTGACGGTGGACGCGGCGGGCTCCGTACGCCACAACTCGCCGCCGTCCGCGTCGAGTACGAGTGCGCGGCGGCCGGAGGCGACCGCGACCCGGGTGCCGTCGGCCCAGGCGGCGGCCGCCGACCAGGCGCCGGACTCCCGCACCGTCGTACGGCCGTCCGAGCGGCGCCACAGCGCGTACCCCAGGGGGCCGGTCGCCACCACGTGCCCGGCATCCGGGGAGAGCACGACCGCGAGTGCACCTCCGGGAACCTCGAACGCCCCGACCTCGGCGCCCATCGCCGCGTCGAGAACCTTCACCGTCCCCTCGGCCCCGGCAACGGCGACAAGATCGCCCCGCGCGCTGAGGGCGACGGGTGCGTCGTCGACGTCGGCCTCCCAGGCGAGCGGGGACTGAACCGTCGTACTCACGCGACTGCCCCCTCCGTGGCCAGGCAGTCCGCGAAACCGCGTTCGAGGGCGTCGCGGTCGAGGGTGCGGCCGATGAACACCAGCTTGTTCGTGCGGGGTTCGCCCTCGCGCCAGTCGCGTCCGAAGGTGCCGTCCAGCAGCATGTGGACGCCCTGGAAGACGTACTGCCTGGGCGCTCCGGCGATGGCGAGGATGCCCTTGGAGCGGAAGAGGTCGACGCCCTTGGTGCGCAGCAGGGTGCCGAGCCAGGCGTTGAGGCGATCCTCGTCGAGTTCGCCCGCCAGCTCGATGCCGACCGAGGTGACGGTGGTGTCGTGCTGGTGCTCGGTCTCGGTGAGGAAGGCCGGGTCGTCGGCGAGCACCCGCTCCAGGTCGAACGCGCCCACGTCCAGCACTTCGTGCAGATTGATGCGCGCGTGCTCTGCGGGGATGATCCGCACTCCGCCGTTGATGGCCCGGATGCGGCGCACAACCTGTCCGATGGTCTCCTCGTCGGCCAGGTCTGTCTTGTTGAGGACGACGCGGTCGGCGAAGGCGATCTGCTCGACGGCCTCGTTCTCCACGCCCTCCGGCTTGATCTCGTCCAGGTGCTGGAGCACGTGGGCCGCGTCGACGAGGGTGACGATGGCGTCCAGTCGCAGCTGGGAGGCGATCTCGTCGTCCATGAAGAAGGTCTGCGCGACGGGCGCGGGGTCGGCCAGTCCGGTGGTCTCGATGAGGATGTGGTCAAACTTCTCGCGGCGCCGCATCAGCGCACCCAGGATGCGGATCAGATCTCCGCGCACGGTGCAGCAGATGCAGCCGTTGTTCATCTCGAAGATCTCCTCCTCGGCGTCGAGGACGAGGGCGTCATCGATGCCGATCTCGCCGAACTCGTTCTCGATGACCGCGATCCTCATGCCGTGGTTCTCGGTGAGGATGCGGTTGAGGAGGGTGGTCTTGCCGGAGCCGAGGAAGCCGGTCAGGACGGTGACGGGCACCCGCTCATCGCGGGGTTCGGCGGGTTCCGGGGAGGTCAATTCAGTCTCCTAGTCGTGCTGTTCGGGTGTGGCGAGGAGAGCGTCGCGCAGGTCGTCCTCGGTGATCTGGTCGGCGGGGCGGTGCAGCGTCCAGCGGCGGGCGTCGCCCTCCATCGGCAACACGACGATGACGGTTTCCAACGACGGGCAGCCCGGTTCGGTGCAGGCGAGCCGGCGGATCAGGACGGCGGTGTCGTCGTCGAGACCGAGCAGGGCACGCACGGTCTCCTTCAGCTCGCGCAGCTGTGGACTGGGCCCTGGAGGCCCGGGCCACGATCCCAGCGGCATGGCGGCTTTTCTCCTTCGTGCCCGGACGGCCGGCCTCCGTCTGTGCGGGCCAGACAGTCGGCGCAGACGCCGGTGAGTTCGACGGTGTGCTCCACCGCGGTGAAGCCGGTCGCGGCGGCGATCCGGCCCGCCCACTCCTCGACGACCTCGGAGTCCACCGGCCTGCTGCGACCGCAGTCGCGGCACATCAGGTAGTGGCGGTGCCCGTCGGCCGGACGCAGCCGGTAGAGCCGCCCGCCGGTCTCGTCGCGTACGACGTCCACACCGCCGTCCGTCTCCAGCTCGCGCAGGGCGCGGTAGACGGTGGTCAGGCCGATCGCGTGGTCGCCGGCAACCAGAAGGGCGTACAACTCCTGGGCCGACATGAAGTCTTGGCAGCCCGCGAGTGCCCGCGTGACCGCCTTGCGTTGTCGGGTCGTCCGGCCGCCCATGGCGCATCACCCCCTATGGCTTGTGCCGGGTCGGCACGCTCCACCGTAGATGGAAATGAAATCCATGTCCATATGAATGCCCAGTCATGTGTGACTGGGTGGCATCGCCTGGGTTCAGCAGTGCTGCCGGAGCAATCAGACGGCAACGGCCCGTCGCACCTGCGCGGGTACGGCGGGCCGTGGGGCTGGGCGAGTCAATGGCCCGCCTTCGACTCGCAGTGACCCACGACACCGAGGAGTTCCCGGCCGGTGCGGCTGGACACCGAGACCTGCTGCGGTGGGCCAGGGCGTCGGGTGCGGTGCGGCGGGCCGGAGTGGAAGGTACCGGTTCCTTCGGGGCGGCCCTGTCCCGCTACCTGCCGGCCCAGGGTGTGGACGTCTCCCGCTACCTGCTGGCCCAGTGGACGTCTTCGATGTGAATCGGTTCGACCGGCCGACCGCCGTCGGTGCGGCAAGTCGGACCCGCTTGATGCCGAGAACGCGGCCCGGGCGGTGCTGAGCGGGCGGGCGCGTGCCCAGGCCAAGGCGGGTGAGGGGCCGGTGGAGATCGCCCGGATGTACAAGCTGGCCAAGGACTCGGCGGTCAAGGCCCGCACCCAGGCGATCAACCAGCTCAAGGCCGTCCTCATCCGTGCCGATCCGCAGCTGAGACAGGAACTGGCCGGGCTGGGCAACGCAGAGCTCTTCCGCACCTGCGCCGGGCTCGTCGACGACAGCCTGAACGACGAGGCCGGCGAGGGGGCGGTGCTCCACGCCACCCACGTCACCCTCAGCCGTCACTTTGCTGATCACGATCGGGGACAACCCGGAACGCCTGGGCAGTGAGGCGTCCTTCGCGGCGCTGTGCGGGGTCAGCCCCGTCGAGCGTTCCTCGGGCAGTCGGCAGTACCGTCGCCTCGACCGCGGCGGCGACCGGCAAGCGAACGGCCCTGCACCGGACCGTGCAGACTCGCCTGCGCGTCGACCCGCGTACCCAGGACTACTGCGAACGCCGCAGCAAGGAGGGCAAAACTCGGCGCGAGACAGTCCTAAGCCTCAGGCGCTACGCGGCCCGGGAGGTCTTCCACCTGGTCAGACCTGTGCAGTCGCAACCTGCGTTATAGGGGCGGTCGTGAGACGTGAGAGGGTCTGGGGCGTGAGTGAGACACCACCGAACACCCTGCAATACCGCTTTGACGGGCCAGAAGACGCTCCGGTCCTGATCTTGGGTCCCTCACTGGGTACCACATGGCACAGGTTGTAGAAACCGTCTTCGGGCGTCCACGTCAGTCCAGGGTGTGTGCGTAATAGCAGGTCAGGGCATCGCGGTCCGGGGGAGTCGGCGTAGTTGGTGACAGACGCGTGACAGTGCCTGTGACAGGCCGGTGATAGGGCGAGGCCGCGCCGGGGAGCATGCTGGCGGGGCCTCTGTCCGGAGCCACCAGACGAAGCCCCACCGGAGCACTCCGGTGGGGCTTCGTCTCGAGCGCGACCGTGCTTGCGCGCAGGACGCGCTCGGCTCCTCATGCAGTTCGTGTTCCTGCAATGCGCTCGGGGACGCTGGATTTGCGATCGCAGCCAGCAAGACGGGGGTCCGTGAGGTGACGCGACCACGCGGGGAAACCGGGCGGGTTCTGTCTTGTGGTGGGTTGATGCGGTGCGCCCTGCACGGGCGGGCTCGGCGGTATGCAGGCTGTCAGTGGATGTGTGACGTCGTGGCCACCGTTGATGCTGCACCCGTGACGAAACCCGACTTCGTCGGACGTGCCGGACGTTCTGCGGTGACAGGGCACAATGGTCCGCACTGCGGTGGCTGGGGGAGCGGCTCTGGGGAGGGCGTCGTGAAGTTCAGAAAGCGAACGCTGGAAATGCTCGGCGACCTCATTTGCGGGAACCTCGGTGCGGCAGATCCGCAAGCTGATGCCGAGCCTGCATATTTCCCGTAGCAGCTATATCACCGAGTTCTTCGCGGAACTCGACATGGATTGGGAGCACGACGGTTCGACGCGGCACCGCTGGGTCGCTGGAGTGCTGGAACAATTGTTGGCGGAGCCGCACGAGGGGCCTTCACACCCACCGGAGTCCTTCTGCAGGGTGATCGACCACCTGATGAGTCCGGCGGATGCCCTCAATGAGGGTCTCGACCGGCCCAATGCCCTGCGCTTGCTGAACAATGCGCTCGCCCGGGAAGGGTTCGAAGCCTTCTACGGGGAGGATAAGCACTGCTACCTGCGGCACATCGGAACGAACACTGTCTCGATGTTGGCCAAGAACCCGCATCGTCCTCTGAGCGCCGCCGAGATGCAGCGGCGTACAGCACTTGCTGCGTTCCTGGACACGTGCAGTGAGGATGCACTCATTGAGGAGGTGCTGCTGCCACTCTTCCGTCAACTGGGCTTCCACCGGATCACTGCAGCCGGGCACCGGGACAAGGCGCTGGAGTACGGCAAGGACATCTGGATGCGGTACACCCTGCCGACCCAGCACTTCCTGTACTTCGGCATCCAGGTGAAGCGCGGGAAACTGGACGCCACCGGAAAGTCCAGGGCGGGCAATGCCAACATCGCTGAGATCCACAATCAGGCTCTGATGATGCTGGCGCACGAGATCTTCGATCCCGAGACCAACCGGCGCGTCCTCGTCGACCATGCGTTCATCGTGGCCGGCGGGGAGATCACCAAGGCTGCACGCAACTGGCTGGGCAACGCGTTGGACGCGGCGAAGCGGAGCCAGATCATGTTCATGGATCGTGACGACATCCTGAACCAGTTCGTGGTGACCAATCTGCCGCTTCCCGGAGGTGTACTGCCGGACGCGATCCCATCCGGTGGTACCGCGTCATCGCCTTCCTGATGTGTTGATCTGCGGCCGCACCCGATCGCGGCGAGCTTCGCGTAACGCTGCCGCGCGGGCGCAGCCGCTCGGTTCAGGCGTGTGCGTGCCCGGTGCGACGGCGTGTGACCCAGCCGAGGACGATGTCCACCGCGAGGAAGCCGGCGAGCGGGATTCCGAGCAGCGGGACGTAGTAGCCGACGACGGCGACCACCGCGACGCAGGGCACGAGCACGTACACCGGCACCTGCCGCCAGGCGCCGCGGGGAAGCGGGCGGCCGAAGGCGGAGCCGCGGCCGCGCTGCCACCACATGCGGTAGCCCCAGAGGCTGAGGAGGATCAGGGCCAGGGCGAGGCCGGCCAGCGCGATCTGGTTGGCGAGACCGAACAGGATGCCGGTGTGGGCGTCGATGCCCCACCGGGTCAGTTTGGCCAGCACCGGGTAATCGGAGAAGCGCAGCACGTCGGTGACCTTGCCGGTGGCCGGGTCGACGGCGATCGCGTCTTGCTTCTCCGGCCAGCTGCGCTGGATCTGCCGCACGACGTAGGCGGAGGAGGAGTCCGCGGGCGGCACGATCTCCACCGGGTCGGACAGGCCCTCGGCGCGGGCCGTCTTCAGCACGGCGTCGAGACCCATGTCGGACCGTGCGCCGGAGTGCGAGCCCGTGTCCATGCCGTTCATGTCCATGCCCGCCATGGATCCGTGTCCCTCGTGTCCGCTGCTCACCGTCGCGGTGACGGACGGGGTGGACTGGCCGAGGGCTTCGCGGAGGTCGCCAATGTTGGCCCCGGCGTAGGTGGACCAGGTCAGGCCGGTCGCCGACAGGAAGAACAGACCGGCCGCCGCCCAGACGCCCACCGTGCCGTGCAGGGTCAGGGAGCGCCGCCGCCCCGTGGTGCCGCGCACCTTGCGGCGGGCACGGCGGCGCCCGAACCAGAGCACCAGCCCGCCACCCGTGATCACCCACAGCCAGCTGGCGGCGAACTCGCTGTACAGGCGCCCGGTGTCACCGAGGTGCAGGTCGCGGTGGAGCTCGTCGATCCAGGTTCGCAGCGGCAGGGCGCCGGTGGAGCCGTACTGCTCCAGGGCGCCGCGCACCTTTCCGGTGTAGGGGTCCACGAACACGGCGAGCGTGTGGTCGGCGGCGATGCCCTTCACCCCGGACAGCAGAACGCGTGTGGTCGCATCCAGCTGCGGTGACGGCCGCACGGCGGAGATGGTGCCCTCGGGGTGGGCTTTGCGGGCGGCGGCGACCTGCTGGGAGATGGGCAGCTTGTGGTCGCCGACCGGGATGGTCAGCTCGTGGGCGTACACGATCTTCTCGGCCTGGAAGGAGCCTGCGTACAGCAGTCCGGTGACCGCCGCGACGAACAGGAATGGCGCGACGAACACGCCTGCGTAGAAGTGCAGGCGCAGCACCAGCGGGCGCAGTGCGCGCAGGGGCGAGGGAGCCGCCGGGGCCGCGTCTTGGGCGGACGTTCCGGGTTCACCGGCCGTGCGGGGCGGGGCAGTGGTGGGCGGCTCGATGGACATGGGTGCTGCTCCTGGGACGTATGGGTGTCAGGTCAGTGGTCGGCTGACCGGAACGATGAGTTCCACGTCGCCGATGTGAGGTGGCACACACCCGGGCGGTTGTGAAGGCCAGGAGTTCCCGCACGGACGGCTCCGATGCCGGGCGGTATCCGGTGCCCGGCATCGGGAGGCGGGTCAGGGCAGGGCGATGCCGTCCAGTTTGCCTGCTTTGGCGTCGGCGACGATCGCGGAGAACTGGTCGGCGCTCATCTGGACGCGCTGGCCGAAGTCGTCGGTGAGGATGACCCGACGGTCGTCCGCGGCGCTGGGGTCGATGAACAGTTGGGGACAGCCGCAGTTGCAGTTGCCGCAGAACGTGGCGACGGGCTCCAGGGCGCTGGTGTCGGTCATGCTGCTCCACCTTTCGTGGACATGGGGTTGCGGCGCTCCGGTGCCAGGACCGGTGGCCGCGGGGGACTGTCCGGGAGATGCCCGGCGCGGATGCGGCGGACGCGCGACCCCGTCGCGTGTGGGGGCGTGTGGGCGGACGGCGTGCGCACGTGCTCCTTGCTCCGCTTCCGGTGCTTCGATTTCGCCAAGGTGGCCGGGAACTGAACGGCCGCTGCCTCCGACACGTTGAAGGGGGCGGATTGGCCGGGTGGTGGGCGGTGATGCGTGTGCATGGGCGAGGGGAAAGATCTTCTTGCTGCGTGGCAGCATCGGGTGTCGTGAGTGTGTCCCTGGCGGTGCGGAGCGTGCGCGCGGCGGTGTTCGCCGTGCTGTGCGTGCTGCTCGGTGCCGGAGGGCATGCCCTGGCGACGGGTTCGGCGCCGCCGGTGTGGGTGCAGGTCGCCGCGTTCGTGCCGGTCTTTGCGGGCGGCTGTCTGCTGGGCGGCCGGGAGCGGTCGCTGGCCGCGATCGGCGTGGGGACTCTGACTGCCCAGGGTGGGCTGCATCTCCTCTTCCACGCCGTGCAGACGCATCACGCGACGATGGTCATGCACGGCATGCGGATGGCCCACGCGCATGCGCTGACGCCGCACGCCACTGCCGCCCATGTCGGGGCCGCCCTGGTGCTGACCTGGTGGCTGCGGCGAGGCGAGGCGGCGCTGTGGTCGCTCCTGCGGTGGGCGGTCGCGTTCGTACCGGGGCTTGCCGCCTGGTGGCAGGCTGTCGGCGGGGCGCGGGGCGTACCGGCCGCGCACCGGCTCATAGGTCGGGCTGCCGGTGAGACATGGCCGCTGCGGCAGGCACGGCTGAGGCACGCCGTTAACCGGCGGGGGCCGCCGATGGGGATGTCGTACGCGATCTGACCCCCGACATCCCTTCTTCCGTACGGAGATCCCTCACCTCATGTCCAGGACCCGCACCACCCTGCGCCGCGCCGGCGCCGTCACGGCCCTGACCGCCGCCGGACTTCTCGCTGCCGCGGGCGTGGCCTCGGCGCACGTCACCGTCCACCCCGACAGCTACGCCAAGGGCGCCACCGACGGCGTTCTGACCTTCCGCGTCCCCAACGAGGAGGACAACGCGAGCACCAAGCAGGTCCAGGTGTTCCTGCCCACCGACCACCCGGTCCTCGGCGTGCTCGTCTCTCCGCAGGACGGCTGGACCGCCAAGGTCACCAACACCAAGCTCAAGACGCCCGTCAAGACCGACGACGGCACCATCACCGACGCCGTTTCCGAGATCACCTTCACCGGCGGCAAGATCGACCCCGGCCACTATGAGGACTTCAACGTCGCCTTCGGCCAGCTGCCCGACGACACCGACCAGCTCACCTTCAAGACCCTCCAGACGTACTCCGACGGCAAGGTCGTGCGGTGGATCGAGGAGGCCCAGGGCGGTCAGGAGCCGGAGAACCCGGCACCCGTGCTCAAGCTCACCGCCAAGGCGGCAGAGGACGGCGGCAGCGCGACCGCCGCGCCAGCGAGCCCGAAGACCTCCGACAGCTCGAAATCGACCGCGTCGGCCAGTGACTCGACCGCCCGCGGTCTGGGTGTCGCCGGACTGGTCGTCGGCGTGCTGGGGCTGGCCGCGGCGGTGTTCGCCGTCCTGCGCGGCCGCTCCGCTGGATCCCGGGCCGAGTAAAGCCGAGTAAAACAGTGGTGCCTGCCCTGCCGGCGAAGACCCGTCGGCAGGGCACCCGTCGTCCTTTCGATGTGACGCGCGACGGATGAGAGTCGGCCGCGTACGGCCCGCTCCGCCGTTGGGTCAGACGGCGACCAGGTCGGTGACGCCGTACCCTGCCTCGACGATCGCCGCGCGCAGCCGCCCGTCGTCGAGATCCGCGCCGTGCACGGTGACGGAATTTGTGGCGACGTCGACCACGACGTCGCTCACCCCGGGCACCTCGGAAACCTCTTCCCTGATGCTCGCCGCGCAGTGCTCGCAGCTCATGCCGGTGACGTTGTACTGCTTCTGGGTCATGGGGGAACTCCTGGGTGCCGTAAGGGCTTTGGGTGGCGTACGGATCCGCGGGTGCGGGTGTTCAGGCCGATGCCGTCACCCCAGAGGTCGGTGGAGTGGAGCGCATAGTTCCGCACGGCGTGCCTGCGCATGCTGCCGGGGATTGCGAACCGGTGGGTGGAGGGCGGTTCCGGCGCCCGCCGTAGTGCTGGCCAACGACCCTTCCGGCGCCATCGATGAGGCGCCCGCACCCCTGGTGGCGGACGCACTGCACTCTGCGGTCCAGACGACCGCCTTCCACCTACAGAGTCTGGTCATGAACGGGCTGTGTCCTGCCAGGCGTGACACAAGCGACCTGCGGGGCCGGCCGGGGGCCGGCGGGTGCCGGGTGAGAAGACGATCACCTTCCGGGAAGGAAACGGCACTGAGGAGCCGCGCTACCGAAAGTTGACGGGCCGGCCCCGTCACGACTCATGCTGATGCATTCTGATAGTTGTTGCAAGTAGTTCGCAATAAGTGCGTAGGCTGTCCCTGGACGATCACCCACGTGGAAAGGGGACGTGCCTGATGGGCACCTACACGCTTCCCGACCTGCCCTACGACTACGCCGCGCTCGAGCCGGCCATCACCGGGCAGATCCTGGAGCTGCACCACGCCAAGCACCACGCCGCCTACGTCAAGGGCGCCAACGACACCCTGGAGCAGATCGCCGAAATCCGCGACAAGGACCAGATCACCCCCACCAGCCTGGTCGGCCTGGAGAAGAGCTACGCCTTCAATCTCTCCGGCCACGTCCTGCACTCGATCTTCTGGCAGAACCTCTCCCCGGACGGCGGCGATCGCCCTGACGGGGCGCTGGCCGACGCCATCGACGAACACCTCGGCGGCTTCGAGCAGTTCAAGAAGCAGCTCACCGTCGCCACCTCCTCCGTCCAGGGCTCCGGCTGGGGCGTGCTGGCCTGGGAGCCGCTGGGCCGGCGCCTGGTCGTCGAGCAGGTCTACGACCACCATGGCAACGTCGGCCAGGGCACCACCCCGCTGCTGGTCTTCGACGCCTGGGAGCACGCCTACTACCTGCAGTACAAGAACGTCCGCCCCGACTACGTCACCAAGCTGTGGGACCTGGTCAACTGGGAAGACGTCGCTGCCCGCTACGCCGCGGCCGTCGGCGCCTGACCACGTGACCACGTCGTCGGAGGGCCGGGACGCCTGGTGGCTTCCCGGCCCGCACGGTGCCATACGTCTCCGCCGGATCACCCCGGCCCGCCTCGCCCCGCACCTCGACGCACTCATCCGGCTCGCGCACGCCACCTTCACTCCCCGCCCCTGGCACGCGGCCCCGGCCGACATCGCCAGCCTGATCAACCGCCTCACCATTGATGCCCACCAGCCCGGATTCCGTCTGCTCCTGGCCGACGACGCTGCAGGCCACCTAGTCGGCTTCGCCTACGGGCGCCCCGCCTGCCATCTCGCCGCCCTGGCTGACCAGCCACCCGTGAGCAGGCTCCCTTTCGAACTGCGCGAACTCGCTGTCACGCCCAGCGCCTGCGGCCACGGCGTCGGAGCCGCACTCCACGACGCCCTCCTCGCCGCTGCACCGCCCGGGCCCCGCTGGCTGCTCACCCACCCTCACGCCGCACCCGCCCTCGCTCTCTACCGGGCACGCGGCTGGCGCACAGTCAAACTTCTGCGCTTGCCAGATAGTCGAACCCGGATTCTCATGCACCGCCCCTGGTAGAGGGATCAGACCCGGAAGACTCCTGCCCGCCGCTGAGGTCAGACCTCGCGGTAACGCTCCCACGCTGAACTCGACAGAGAAGTTCTATACGTGCTGATCGAGCTGGCGATGTCAGGTATGCCGCTGCGTCGCCGCAGCCGGAGCGGGCCGCACGCGAGGCGTTCGGCTCACTGAGGTTCCGCACTGCGGCGCGGAACCTCACAGACCGAGGGCTGGCGTGGCTCAGGTCACATGGAAGCTTCGGAACTCCATCCCCTGTGGCTCCGACTCCTGAATCGGTGCGGCTCGGACCGAGTGGCGGCCGTACGACGCGACCGGGAGACCTTGTGATCGATGAGTCCCGTCAGCCTGCCGGCGCGGGTGCGGTGCTGAGGAAACTGGTGCCGCCGCCCGCCCTGTGTGGCTTCCTCCTGCTGCTGGCGCTGATGTTCGCGGTGTCGTATGGCGTCGGCGCCGCCTATGGACCGGTCGCGCCCGGCATGCACGGCACCCGCACCGGTTCCGGCGGTGGAGGCACCGTGCCGCACGGCGACAGTGGTGGCATGGGCGGCATGAGCGGGATGCACGGATGACGACCCCGGAGACGGCGGCCGCCCTGACGACCACGGACCTGATCGTCGGCGGCATGACCTGCGCGGCCTGCGTACGGCGGGTGGAGAAGCGGCTCGCGAAGCTGGACGGCGTGAGTGCGACGGTCAACCTGGCCACCGGGCGGGCCCGGGTGAACCATCCGCCGGGCGTCACGCCGGCCGAGCTCGTCGCGGTAGTCGAGCGAGCCGGGTACACGGCCGACCTGCCCGCTCCGCCCAGGCTCCAACCCGAATCCCAGCCCGAAAGCCCGGGGCACACAGCCGCGTTCGAGGGCCGGGACCGGCTGGTCGTCACCGCGCTGCTCTCGCTGCCCGTACTCGTGCTGTCGATGGTGCCCGCCTGGCAGTTCCGTAACTGGCAGTGGCTGTGTTTCGTACTGGCCGCGCCGGTCGCGGTGTGGGGTGCGTGGCCGTTCCACGTGCGGGCGGTGCGAGGACTGCGGCATGCGGCGGCGACCATGGACACGCTGGTGTCGCTGGGCGTGGCGGCGTCGTTCTGCTGGTCTGCCTACGCGCTCTTCCTCGGTGGCGCGGGCGATCCCGGCATGCGGATGTCCTTCAGCCTGCTGCCGTCCGCCGAGGCTGGCTACGGCAGCGCGCACATCTATCTGGAAGCCGTCGTCGCCGTACCGCTGTTCGTGCTGACCGGGAGGTTCCTGGAAGCGCGAGCCCGGCACGGCACCGGGCAGGCGCTGCGGTCGCTCGCCGAGCTGGGAGCGAAGAACGTCGCCGTGCGGGAAGGTGGGCGCGAACGACGCATTCCCATAGGGGAGTTGCTGGTGGGGCAGACCTTCGTCGTCCGGCCGGGAGAGCGGGTGGCCACCGACGGCGAGGTCGTGGAAGGCAGTTCCGCGGTGGATGTTTCGCTGGTCACGGGCGAGAGCGAACCGGTCGAGGTCCAGCCCGGCTCGGCGGTCGTCGGCGGTGCCGTCAATGCGGGCGGGCTGCTGCTGGTGCGTGCCACGGCAGTCGGTGCCGACACCCAGCTGGCACGGATCACCCAGCTGGTGACCGAGGCGCAGGCGGGCAAGGCGCGCGCCCAGCGTCTGGCTGACGCGGTGGCGGGGGTGTTCGTGCCGGTGGCGCTGTCGATCGCCGTCACGGTGCTCGGCTTCTGGCTCGGTGCGGGAGCCGATCCGCAGGCGGCCGTCACCGCGTGCGTGGCGGTCCTGGTCGTCGCCTGCCCCTGCGCGCTGGGGCTCGCCACTCCCACGGCGCTGATGGTCGCCACCGGCCGCGGCGCCCAGCTCGGTGTGCTGGTCAGTGGTCCGCAGGCGTTGGAGGCCCTGCGGCACATCGACACCGTCGTCCTGGACAAGACCGGCACGCTCACCACGGGGCACATGAGTGTCACGCGGGTCACGGAGGTGCCGGGCGGGATCGGCAAGGAGGCGGTCGTGCGTCTCGCGGGTGCCGTCGAGCAGGGCTCCGAGCATCCGTTGGGCCGGGCGATCGTCGCGTACTGCGGACGGCCGCTGCCCGAGGTGGCCGACTTCCGGGCACTGCCCGGGCTGGGGGTGCGCGGCCGGGTCGAGGGCCGACTGGTGGAAGTCCGCTCGCCCGACAGTCAGCTACCTGAGCCGCTGGCCCGTGCGCTGGGCGCGTGCGAGACGGCCCGGCGCACACCGGTCCTGGTGCTGGTGGACGGCCGGTCCGAGGCGCTGATCGCGGTCGGGGATCTCGTACGACCGGGCAGTTACCGCGCGGTGGACCGGCTTCGGCGCCTGGGCGTGCGGCCGGTACTGGCTACCGGCGACCGCGAGCACACCGCCCGCGCCGTCGCCGCAGAGCTGGGCATCGATGACGTACGCGCGCGGTGTACCCCCGAGGACAAGGCCGATCTCGTACGGGAGCTGAGGGCACAGGGCTGCCGGGTCGCGGTGATCGGCGACGGCGTGAACGACGCCGCCGCGCTGGCCGGTGCCGATCTCGGGATCGCCATGGGCAGCGGCACGGACGTGGCCATCGGAGCCGCCGACGTGACCCTCGTGCGTGGGGACATTGAGGCCGTCGCGGACGCGGTCCGCCTCGCCCGCCGGACCCTCGGCACGATCCGGACCAACCTCCTGTGGGCGTTCGGCTACAACGCCGTCACCGTGCCGCTCGCCGCCGTGGGCCTGCTCAACCCCATGCTCGCGGCCGCCGCGATGTCGGCCAGCTCCCTGCTGGTCGTAGGCAACAGCCTGCGGCTGCGCACCTGGCAACCGAGCCGACCGAGGCGGACGGGTGGTGCGCGGTGACCGAACTCGCGGTGTGGCGGCCATCCCGGAGCCGGCTCACCGAGGCGTTCCTCGCCGCGCTAGCCCCCGTGGCGGCGGGCATGCTCGCACTCGGCGCTCTCGCCGCCTGGACCGCCTCCGGGGCGGCGGGCAGCCCTGCGCGCATCGAGGTCACGTCCGGGCGGGTGTTCCTCCCGTACGGGGGCAGCGAGGAATCAGCCGCCTTCTTCCGGATCTCCAACTCGGGTGGCGCAGAGGACGAATTGACGGGTGTGACCTCGACCGCCGTGGACCGGGCGATGCTCGGCAGCAACACGACGACACCCGGCAACGCCGGGTACATGCGCCCCGTGGACTCCGCCACCATTCCGGCGGGTGGCACGCTGGCGATGTCACCGCGGGGCCTGGACGTGATGGTGACGGTGCGTGGGAAGTGGCGCGCGGGGGACCTCGTCCCGTTCGTGCTGCACTTCCGGCACAGCGGGCGGATCAAGACCCTGGCGGTGGTGGTACGCCCCGGCACGGGCTGAGACCGCAAGCGGTGGAGACTTCGCGCATTCCTCTCTTCGCCGGGAATCGCCGGGAACTCATCGCCCTGCCCGTCCGACTCCTCTCGCAGAACGGACAGGAGGTGGGATGGACGGGCTGGATGTGCGGATGCGCCAGGTCGCTTGCCGGCACGGTCGCGTAGAGGCCGTGTGCGAGGTCGATCTCGACATCGAGGCGGGCGAGCGGGTGGCGCTGACCGGCACCAACGGGTCGGGCAAGACCACGCTGCTACGTGCCGTGCTGGGCCTGCACCGCCAGGCCGACGGGGAGATCCTGGTCGGCGGCCGGGGCACCGGCAGCGCGGCTGAGTGGGCGTGGCGGCGCCGGGCGTGCGCCTGGATCCCGCAGAAGCCCGCAGTCGGCAGATTCCCGCTGCTGGGCCGCGAGTTGCTGGCGAGCAGTGGGGCAGCGGCCGAAGCGGTGCAGGCGGCGGAGAAGCTGGGTGTCGGGTCGCTGACCGGCCGGCCGCTGCACACGCTGTCGGGCGGCCAGCTGCAGCGCATGTATCTGGCCCGCGCGGTCGGCTGTGTCGCGGCCGGAGCGGGGGTGCTGCTGGCCGACGAGCCCACCGCCGCGCTCGACTTCGCCGGGCAGGAGGAGGCGGCCGACGTCCTGCTGTCGCTGCCGGTGACCGTCGTGGTCGTCACGCACGACCGGGCGCTGGCCGACCGCTGCGACCGAGTGCTGGAGATGGCCGCCGGCCGGCTCAGGGAGGTCCGGTGAACAACCTTGCCGCCGCCGACCTCGGAACGCTCCTGCAGCTCATACCCGTCCAACGGGCCGGAGCCGCCCTGCTCTTGGCGGCCGTCGGCCTTCCGGTGATCGGTGTCGTGATCGTCGGGCTCGACATCATGCCGGTCCGGTTCGCGATGATGCACGTCGCGCTCCTGGGTATCGCACTCGGACTGCTGACCGGGCTCGCCCCCATGCTGTGCGCGCTTCTCGCCTGCGCCCTCGCAGGTGCCGGTGTCGCGCCGCTCGCCCGCACCCCGGACGGCCTGTCGGGCGCGATGGGCCTGCTGATGAGCCTGGCGATCGCCGCCGCGCTGCTGGTCCTGGCCCTGTCCGGCGTCAACGCGCAAGGTGCGTTCGCGCTGCTGTGGGGCTCGATCCTGTCGGTGGGCACGCCCGACCTGTGGCTGTTGGGCGTGCTCGCTGTCGTCGTACCCGGCCTGTTCTGGTGGCGCCGGCGCGAGCTCGCGCTCCTCCTCTACGACCGTGAACTCGCCCTCTCCTCCGGGGTGCGCGTCGACCGGCTCACCCTCCTGCTGCTCGTGCTCGTCGCGGTGTCCGTCGCCGGGGCGATCAAGCTGACCGGCGCGCTGCTCGTTGACGCGCTGACCCTCCTGCCCGCGCTCGCCGCCCGGCGGCTGGGCAGCTCCCTGAAGTCCATTACGGCCTGGGCGGTCGGCATCGGCGTCGCGGTGAACCTCACAGGGTTCCTCGTCGCGCTGAAGCTCGACTGGCCGCCCGGGCCCGTGCTCGTCCTGACGGCCGGGGTCCTGGTCCTGGCCGTGCACCTCATCCCCGAACGGAGAATCCGCTCATGGCGCGCACCCGCGTCCGCACCGTCCGTGTCCCTTCCCTCCTCGCACTGAGCCTGACCACCGGGCTGGCGCTGACCGCCACCGCATGCGGCTCCGACAAGGCCGACAGCGGCGACAAGAGTGCGAACAAGAACGGCGGTGGCCCTGTCGTCATGGCCACCACCACCTGGGAGGGCGCCCTCGCCAAGGCCGCCGGCGCCAAGGACGTGAAGGTCATCGTCCCCTCGTCGGTGCAGCACGCCCCGGACTACGACCCCAAGCCGTCCGACCTCGCGGCGGTCGCGGGGGCCGACTTCGTGCTGTACGCGTCCTTCGAGCCGTACGCCAAGAAGATCAAGGACGCTGCCGGGTCGAGCGCGAAGATGGTCGAGACGAACCTCGACAACGACATCGCCACCACGAGTGCGGACGTTACGCGCCTGGGCAAGCTGTTCGGCACCCAGGATGCCGCCGCGAAGTGGAACACCTCCTTCAAGAGCGAATACAGCACGCTGCAGAAGGAGCTGAAAGCCGCCTGGCCTGGCGGCAAGGCGCCGGCCGTCGTCGCGCAGGTCTTCTCCACCTGGTCGGCGAAGATGGCGGGCGCGGACCTGCGCGGAACCTATGGTCCGCAGGCCGTGACCGCCAAGCAACTGGCCGAGCTGGAGACGAAGAAGCCCGCGTTCGTCCTCGACAACATCCACATGACGACGGGCAAGGTGCTGCCGGACTCCGGCGCGCGGCAGGTGGAGATCGTCAACTACCCGGGCAAGGACCTGGATCTGCTGGCGGTCTACAAGAACGCCGCGGAGACGATCAAGAAGGCGATGACCTCTTCCTGACCTGGGGTGCGTCGTGAGTGCGAGGCCGCCCGGAGGCTCCGGGCGGCCCGCTCTCGTGTGGGTCAGACGGCCTGCGCGACGGACCACGGCGCCTGCGCCGAACACCGCTCACGCAAGAGCGCCCGATCCGGCTTGCCCGCCGGGGTGAGCGGCAACTCCGATACCAGCAGGAGACGTTCGGGGTGCTTGCGCCGCTCCAGGCCGCGCGCGTCCAGGTGCGCGCACAGCTCCTCCAACGTGGGCGCCGCCTCGCCCCGCGGCACGACGCAGGCGGCCAGCCGCTCGCCCATCAGTGGATCGGGCACGCCGACGCACACCACGTCCCGTACGAGCGGATGTGCCGTCAGCTCGATCTCTACCTCGGCCGGGCTGATGTTGGCCCCGCCCCGGATGACGATGTCCTTCAGCCGCCCGACGATCCGCAGGTTCCCGTCGTCGTCGATGAGGCCGAGGTCGCCGGTGCGCACCCAGCCGTCGGCGGTGCGGTAGCGGGCGTCGAGGTCGGGGGCGGCGACGTAGCACAGGGGGGTCATCGGGCCGCGGGCGACGATCTCACCGACACTGCCGCGCGGCGCCTCCCGGAGTTCACTCGTGCCGGGGACGGCGATGCGTATGTCGGCGACGAGCGGGTCCGGGTGGCCGGCGAGGATGCCCGGCCGTTCGCCGCGCAGGGGAGGGTCGGACAGTCCGGTGTGGCAGTTGACGCCGTCGGCCGAGCCGTAGAGGTTCACGACCGGGCAGCCGAAGCCGCGCCGGGCCTCCTCGGCCGTGGCCTCGTCGAGCGGCGATCCGCCGACGATGACGGCCGTGGGCGGAGGGACCGCCGGATGGTGTCCTTCCGCGATCCGGTCCAGCATCATCCGGATCATGGTCGGTACGCCCAGGACGTGGGTGGGCTCGTGCGCGGCGAGCGCATCCAGCGCGGCCTTGGGCGTGAAGTGGTCCAGCAGGACGAGCGTTCCGCCGTGCCGGGCGAGCGTGACGGCGGTGCCGCTGCTACCGAAGGCGGAGGCCAGCGGGACGAGGAAGAGGCAGCGCGGCGGCCGACTGTCCGGCATGAGCGCGGCGAGGAAGTTGCCGCGGCCGCCGGCCAGCGCGTTGTGCGAGTACGCCACCATCTTCGGCTCGGCCTCGGACCCGGACGAGACCAGGATGCGGGTGGCGGAGTCGGGATCGGGGCGGGCCGGCTTGAAGGACGTGGGGTCGGTGCGCAGCAGCGCGGAGAACGCGAGCGTCCCCTCCGGGGCTCCGGGCCCGGCGGCGATCACCGTGCGTAGGGCGGGGAGTTCACCGGCGAGCGTGAGCAGATCGGCGGCGTGGTGGTTTCCGCGGTGCTCGGTGGCGGCGATCACGGCGACCGCCTCCGCCCGGCGCAGCAGGGAGGCTGCCTCGTTAGTGCCGCGGCCGACGGGGAAGGGCAGCGCGATGGCACCCAGCGCGGCCAGCGCCAGGTCGGCGATGACGGCGCCCCGGGCATTGGGCAGTTGTATGCCCACCACGTCACCGGCGCGTATGCCGAGCCCGGACAGACCGGCCGCCAGACATCGCGCTTTGCGGTCCAGGGCCGTGTAGCAGAGCTTTCCCTTGGCGTCGATGACCGCGGTGCGGTGCAGGTCGGCGACCTGGTGGGCGCGGTAGAGGCTGTAGAGGTCCAGGTCCGGGCAGGTGCCGTCGACTGCCCAGGTGCGGCGCAGCTCGGCGGGCAGCAGGTCGTGCAGGTCCACGGTCATGCGAAGCTCCAGGGGTCGGGAACGGCGGGGGCGCCGTACGCGTCGCGGTTGATCGGGCCGCAGGAGAGCAGGTCGGCGAGGTCGGCGATGACCGGGACAGCGGCCAGGCCGCGTTCGCGCAGCCGCTCCAGCGCCTGGTCTGTGGACAGCTCTCCGACGTCGTACGGGGCCGCGGACACATCGGCCAGGGCAATCCAGCCGTCGGCGGTGTGCAGCGGGCGGCGGAACCCCGCCGGCCTGCGCGGGTCGAGTCCCTGCGCGGCCCGGGCCCGATGGGGTGCGGTGAGCACGTCGGCGGCGCCGAGCAGCGACGAGTCGACGCGTATCCCGCGTCCGGTGCGCTCCCGCAGCAGCAGCCCCGCCAGGATCGCCTCGGCGCCGAGCAGGCCGCCGAGCACGTCGAGCAGCGTCATCAGGGACGGGGCGGCCGGCTCGTCGGCGGGCCGCACCGCCTCGCCGACACCGGTGCGGGCCTGCACCATGAAGTCGGTGCCCATGGGGGCCTCGGGCAGCCGGTCCGCCCAGCCGCTGGTGTAGGCGTAGACGAGCGCCGGGTTGGCGAGGGCCAGGTGCTCGTGGTCGAGGCCGAGCTGGGCGGCCTTGCCAGGTGCCCAGTTGTGCAGGAAGACATCCGCGTCGGCGGCCATCTCGCGCAGCCGCTCCCGGTCGGCCGCGGACTTGATGTCCACTTCGACGGCCTTCTTGCCCCGGTTCAACGCCAGCCAGCGCGCCGAGACGCCGGAGCAGGCGGGCGGCATCCCGCGCAACGGGTCGCCGCCCGGCGGCTCGATCCGGATCACCTCCGCGCCCAGCAGGCCGAGGAGGTGGGCGGCGAGCGGGGCCTGGATCCGCCGCCCGGCTTCCAGGACGGTGAATCCGGTGAGGGGCAGGTCATCGGTGGGTCTGCCGGGGGTGTACGCCGCCTCGGCGTGCGGGGTCAGCTGCCAGGGTGCCGCACGGTCGTACTCGGCCGCACGCTCGGCGAGAGACCGCAACGGGCACACGTCGGCGCCGGACACCTCGGCGGCGTACCGGATCCGCTCCCAGGAGCTTGCCCGGGCCGCCTCGTGCAACGTCTGCGGGAAGGGCGCGCAGGCCGTGGCATACCGGAACTGGAAGGGCCGCCACCCCCGGCGTATCGATTCTTCCGGGGTGTCCAGGGTGCGCCAGAACGACGCCCACACCCCCGGATCCAGCGTCTCCAGCTCGAAGACGATCCCGTCGGCCGACGTGAACGGCGGCCCGCCCGCAGCGAGTTCGACCGCCTCGCCCTCCTCGGCCCCGGCGGCGGCCAGGTACTGGGAGACCACGAGCAGCCCGGCCCGTTCGGCGCTGACCTCGACCTGTGTGACGTTCCCGCCGCGCGCCCGCGCCAGCAGACCGGCCAGCAGGCCCTGCACGGCCAGCACGCCGGTGGCCGTGGCGGCGTAGTCGACGGCGAGACCGCGCGGGGCGCCGTCACGGCGGCCGTGTACGGCCATGATGCCGGTCGCCGCCTGGACAGTGGCCTCGTCGGTCGCGGTCCCTCCCCACGTGCTGCGGGCGGTGACACCACCGATGCCGCCTCCGGTGACGGTGAGCCGGCCGCCGCAGCCGCCGTCGGTCTCGGCGCCCAGCAGCCGCAGGTGCTCCGCGATGAGACCGTCCGCCGGGCCCGGCGGACCGTCGCCCCGCAGGCGGAGACCGTCGAGTGGTCCGGCCGTCCGCGCGACGGCCGGTATGGCTGGAGTTGCCATGCCTCTCCTTTCCTGACGCGCGGGAACCCGGGGACGGTCGCCCCCGACCTGTTCCACGGAAGAGGGAGTCGGACGGCCGGCGGCCGGGGTTCCCGCGGATCACGAGGAAAGTGACGGAGACCCGCATGGACGAGATCACCGGGACCCCCCACTGCCCGCCGGACACAACGGCGTTGAGGGATCGCGTCGCCGAGTTCGTACGCGGACGGGTGATGCCCTGCGAGCCCGTACTGGACGCTGGCGGTGCGCAGGCCGCCGCCGTGCTGCGCAGGCTCCAGCGCGAGGCGAAGACCGAAGGGCTGTGGGCGCTCCCGCTTCCCTCGGAACTGGGCGGCCAAGGGATGCCGCTGCGGTCGTACGCCCATGTGGCCGAGGCCGAGGGAGCCAGCGACCACGGCCCGGCCGCCCTTGGCTCGGCGCCCCTGCTCGACGTGTTGATGCTGTGGCGGCACGGCAGCCCGGCCGTCCGTGAACGGTACGCCGAGCGCCTGGTCGCCGGAGACATACGGGCCTGCTACGCCATGACCGAGCCCGAGACGCCAGGCACCGACCCCTTCCTCACCACCACCCGCGCCGTACCCGCTGACGGCGGAACCTGGCGGGTGAGCGGACGCAAATGGTTCACCAGCGGGGCGGCCGACGCCGACCTCGTCACGGTCCTCGCCCGCACGGACGGCACACCGCCGGACCGCGAGGGACTGTCACTGCTCCTGATACCGACGAAATCGCCGGGCTTCCGTGTGGTGCGTGAACTGCCGGTGCTCGGCGCGGGCGGGCAGTGGGAGATCGAGCTGGATGGGGTCGTGGTCAACGACGACCACCTGATCGGCGAGCGCGGCAAGGCACTGGACGTCGCGGCCGAACGGCTCCAACTCGGCCGCACACTGCGCTGCCTACGCTGGCTGGGGCAGGCCGGGCGGGCCTTCGACCTGATGCGCTCACGCGCTACGACCCGTAGCCGCTCCCGCGGCTCGCTCGCAGACCTTCAGCTCGTTCAGCGCTACGTCTTCGAGTCGCTGCTCGTGCTGCGCACGACCCGCCCGCTCGTGTACGAGGCCGTGGGCCGCCTGGACGCCGGACTCGACGCGCATGTGGAGGTGGGCCTGGCCAAGGTGGCCGCCGCCCGCACCCTCCAGCAGGTGGCCGACGCGGCGATCCAGGTACACGGCGCGGCGGGCCTCGGCCCGGACACCGCTTTGCCCGCGCTGTTCCGCACCGGCAGGGCGGCCCGGATCCTCGACGGTCCGGACGAACTGCACATCACCTCGGTCGCGCGCCGGGTGCTGCGTGCCCCTAGATTTCGTGGGGATCGATGAGGCCGGTGAGGGCGGCGAGCGCGTAGGCGAGGAAGTAGTCGCCCCAGATCAGCTCGTGCCGTGTCGCCGTTCCTGAGGTGAGGTCGTAGCAGCCGTCAAGGAGGCGGCCGTCGCCCGAGAGATGGGTGCGGACCAGTTCTTGCAGCACCTGGACGGCCCGTTCACGTCGGCCGAGCTTGAACAGGGCCACCGCGGATATGGCGGCGGCCGAGGTGTCGAGGGGGCCTCCCGGGCGGGTCTCGTCCGCGGGTGGGACGGCATGGGCGGCAATCAAGTGGCGTGCGACATCCGCCAGATCGTCGGCGCTGAGACGGTGCACGGCATCGGCCACGGCCAGCAGCAGCCAAGGCCGGCCCCGGCTCCAGCCCGGCGGCGGATCGTCGCACGGAACCCAACGCGCAGTGCGCTCGAACCGCCAGGACCAGCCCAAGAAACCGTTGTCGAGACAGAGTTCGAGATGGCGGCGCAGGTGAGCCTCGGCAGCCTGCTCGTCCACTGTGGCCAGGAGCGGGACCATGCCCGGTACGCCGTCCACGCGGGCCAGGAGGCGGGGGCCGCCGAACGCCGAGCCCCACGGGACGAGACCGAGTTCGGCGTCGTACGCATCCCGGCAGGCGCGGGCGGCCCGGTCCCGCAGCTCGGTGGCCTCGCGCGTGTCGGCGAGCGCGGTCCCGTACCAGAAGATCAATCCGCGGGCGGCCGTGTCGGCGTGCACCCAGTTCGCGAGCCGACCGGTGCACTTCGCCGCCGCCTCGTGAGCGCCGTCGTCCGCTGTGTACCGGGCGCGTAGCCACAGCAGCCCTGCCCAGAAGCCGCCCGTCCACGAGCCACGTCCGGTCGTCGTCCACTGGCCGGTGCAGGGGTCGGCGAACAGCGGGAAACGGTCACCGACTTCAGCCTGAGTCACGGCCACCCGCTCCAGGACGGAATCCAGCGCCGGAGCCACCCAGTCGGCGACGTCAGGGTGGGGCTGCGGAGCCATGCCCGCCGAGCCCTTCGCCGCACGCGCCGCGCTCATCGCCGTACGACCGAACGCCGCTCACGCACAGCCCAGGTCAGCGCCACCACACTCGCCCCCACGAACTCTCCCGCGACCAGCAGCCACCCGGTCCCGTACCGCCCTGCGCCCGCCAGCAGCCCGAACAGTGGCGGGCCGATCGCGAACCCGGCGAAGAATCCGGCCGAGACCAGCGCCGAGTCCTGTCCGGCCCGGCCGGGCGCCGCGCGCTGCATCACCAGCACCATCGAGACCGCGTTGGCGGCCACCGCGAAGACGCCGACGGCCACCGCAGCGGCCCAGGCCAGCGGGTGCGCGTACGCCGAGGCCGCCAGCAGCAGTGCGGCCCCCACTGCACCGGCGGCCAGTCCGCCCGGCAGCCACACGGCCCGGCCCGGCTGGCCCGCCACCTTAGACCAGCCCACCCGCCCGGCGATGCCCGCGATGCCCAGCACCGCCACCAGCGCACCGGCCGCTGTCGGCCCGAGCCCGAGCCGCCGCACGCCGTACAACGCCAGATACGTGTTCACCGACGCGATGCCGCAGCCCAATAGCAGAGAGAAGAGCGCCAGCCAGGCGATGGCGCCGCGCGGGATCCACGAGGCCGGCGCGGCCTTCGGTGGCGGGTCGGCGGGCAAGGCGCGAGCCGCCCAGACGGCGGCCAGCACGGCTGCGCCGGCCGCCGTCCACACCGCGCCCCGCCAGCCGGTGATCCCGGCCAGCGCGGCCAGCGGCAGTCCGGCGGCGAACGCGCCCAGCTGCACCCCGGACTGCTTCATCCCGGTCACCGAGCCACGCCGCTCCGCCGGTACGGCGGCCAGGATCGCCTTGTTCGTGGCGGGGTTCGCCAGCGCCTGCGGGAGCCCGCCCAGCGCGACCGCCGCCAGCAGGAACCCGGCGCCCGGCGCCGACCCGATCAGCGCCAGCGCCGCCGCCGACACCAGCAGCAGCGCGACCAGGCAGCGGCGCGGACCCAGCCGGTCCACCACACGCCCGCCCGCAGGGGAGAGCACAGCCGCGGCCCCGAAGCCCACAGTCGTCGTCAGCCCCAGCACGGTCGGTGACACCTTCAGGTCGTCCACGAGCCGTGGTCCGAGCGCGCCGAGCAGGAAGAGCTGCATCATCGAGAAGGCCATGGCGCACGTCAGCAGCGCCGTCATGGCACCTGTCGCCCGTGCCGGGCCCTCTTCGGTCGCCGTCCCGATCTGACTCTGAGTCTGGCTCTGGTCCGCCGCCACCGGCGTTCCTCCTCCCCGCCTGGGAAATCCCGGGCCTTCGAGAGAGGTCGGGTTCAATCGCCGAGGAGTTCCGGCCCGTTACTGTGGCCTGGATCACAAGTTCGGGGCTGAGGGGGCATAGTCCGTTTTCCGTACCCCCCGGTGACCATGGAAGCGCGGATGCGAGGATGAGGCCGCCATGACTGCTGGGTGGTGTTCTCGCACGGTACGGGCGGCGGTGTTCGCGGCCTGCTGTGTGCTGCTCACCGCCCTGGGTCACGTCATGATGTCGGGAACCGCGGTGCCCTGGTGGGCCATGACCGCGGGCGTGGTGGCGACGGGCGGTATGGCCTGGCGGCTGGCCGGCCGGGAACGCGGACCGCTTCTCGTCGTCTCCGTCGCGGTGGCCACCCAGGCCGTACTTCACTCCTCGTTCTCTCTCGCCCAGGCTGTCGCCCACCCCGCACCGTCCGGCGGGAGGTCGCTCGCCCAGCAGTGGCTCACCTACCTCCTGTGCGGTTCGCCGTCGGGGGCGGGCTCCATGGGCGAGATGAACTCCATGGGCCACGACATGGCCGCCATGCACTCCATGCCTTCCATGGGCTCGATGCATTCGATGGGCTCCATGGGCTCGATGGACCACATGGCTTCCGCAGCGCCCGTCGGCGCCGTTGCCCACGACATGGCCGCCATGTCCTCGACCGGTATGCTCCTCGCCCACCTGCTGGCCGCCCTGCTGTGCGCGCTGTGGCTCGCGTACGGCGAACGTGCCGCGTTCCGCATCCTGCGGGCCGTCGCCGGCTGGCTCTTCGCGCCGCTGTGTCTGCTCCTCCGGCTGCCCGTGCCGCCACACCGGCCGCGCGTCCGCGCCCGCCGAGCGGAGTCGGACCGGGCACCGCGTCGCCTCCTTCTCACCCACGCGATCACCTCTCGGGGCCCGCCCGCCGGGACCGCTGTCGCCTGACGACAGCCGGTTCCCCGAGGCCGTCTCCACAGCCGTCGAGCCGTCGGCCCCGCCTCGGGCATCGGCCGTGCGCTCCAGCGCCCGGCCGTCCACCCCACCACCGGTTCCGGTCGTGGCGCCCGCTGCCCTGCAACGCGCGCCGGCCGGACGCCGGATACCTGATCCCGAGAAGGACAGATCCCAGGTGATCACTCCTGCCCTGCCTGCATCGCGCGAACAATTGAGGAAGAACCCGAGAGAAGACTCGATCACGGCCTTGGCCCTCGCCGCCCGCAGCGGCGACCCCGATGCCGTCGATCTCTTCGTACGCGCCCTGCACCGGGACGTCCGCCACTACGTGACGTACCTCGGTGCCGACCCTCAGAGCGCCGACGACCTGACTCAGGACACCTTCCTGCGCGCCCTCGGCAGCCTGCACCGGTTCGAAGGCCGCTCCTCGGCCCGCACCTGGCTGCTCTCCATCGCCCGTCGCGCGGTCATCGACAGCATCCGCTACAACTCGTCCCGCCCCCGCCTGTCGGACACGGACGACTGGCAGTCGGCCGCCGAACGCACCCAGCCGCGCGACCTGCCCGGCTTCGACGACGGCATCGCACTCACCGAGCTGCTGGACACGCTCCCCGACGACCGCCGCGAGGCATTCGTCCTCACTCAGATGGTGGGACTTCCCTACGCGGAGGCAGCCCTCGTCAGCAACTGCCCGATCGGCACAGTCCGCTCGCGGGTCGCCCGCGCCCGCACCACGCTCATCGAGTGGCTGGACGAGGCCGAGCAGGCCGCGCCGGTGGCCGTAGCGGCATGACGTACCGGTCGCACGGCGGCCTGGATCACCGAGTGATCCGGGCCGCCGGCTTCCATGGCCGCATGGACCCGTCGGGTGCCGTGCGGGTGTCCGAGGTGACCTTGGCGGTGCGGAGCGCGCACGACACTGTTCGCAGAAGCGCCAGCGAACTGGTGAGCTGCATCGGGGAGTGCCTCCCGGCCGCGGCTCCGGCGTCTCGATGACGGTCGTGATGCCCGCGGTGAGGTCGGCTTCGACGATGGCTTCGTCGACCAACTCGGTACCGAACTTCAGGGCCGGAGACAGGGGTGCCGGCGGCGGCTTTGCGGGGTGCGGCATCGCGGGCCCACCGTCAGGCGGCGACTTGGCGCCGTCCGGGCACGGTGGCCAGGGGGTGGCCGATGCGATCACGGTAGGCGAGAAGGGTCCGAGGCGAGTCCAGTGCCACGGCACCGACCAGGATCGGGGCTCCGTCGGGCCCTGGCCGGGTGTATCCCGCGACGGTACGGCACCGCGCGGGGTCGCCGTCGAGGATGGTCATGTCGGTGCCGAGACCCGGCATGCCGACGGACTGGATGCGCACCCCATGCTGGTGGGACCAGAACCGGGGCACCGGTACGAACGGGGAAGCGTCTTGGGGGCCTTGGAGGAGGGCGTCGGCGGCGTGGCGGCCCATCTCGATGGCGTTGATCCAGTGCTCGACCCGGCGCGGGACGTCGTCGAAGCGCAGGTTGGGCCAGCGGGCCACGTCGCCGGCGGCGGTGATGCCGTCGATCGGGTCCCCGTCGGTGCCCATGACGTGGGTGGTGGGGGCACACAGCACGCCGTCGCTGAGGTCGAGGCCGGTGTGCCAGAGCCAGTCGGTGCGGGGCACTGTGCCCACGCCCACGACGGCGGCATCCGCGCGGACCTGCTCACCGTCGTCCAGCAAGACCGTCACGCCGCGCTTGTCCTCGGACCAGCCGCGCACCCCGACGCCGAGGTGGAGGCGGACGCCGTGGTCGCGGTGCAGGTCGCCGATCATCGCACCCAGTGCCGGGCCCAGGGAGCGGTGCAGAAGGGTGGGGCTGACGTCGATGACGGTAACGTCCAGGGCGCGGGTGCGGGCCGAGCAGGCGATCTCGCAGCCGATGAACCCGCCGCCGATGACCGCCACATGCCGGGCCCGGGCGAGGGCGGCGTCGATGTTGCGGGCGTCGGCCAGGGTGCGCAGCATCCACACCCGGTCCGAGTGCAGTGGGGAACCGGGTAGATGGCGCGGTTCGACGCCGGAGGCGATGATCAGCCCGTCGAACGGCAGCTGCTCACCTCCGGGCAGCAGCAACTCCCGCCGCTCCACATCCAGGTCCAGGGCACGGGTGCTCAGGCGCCAGGCAGCATCCAGTTCGGTGTAGACGTTCAGCGCCAGCTCAGGGGGCTGGCGGTCGCCGGTCAGCAGCTGCTTGGAGAGCGGGGTGCGGTTGTAGGGCCGGTGGGGCTCCTCCCCGATCATGGTGATCTCGCCGCGCCAGCCGATCTCGCGCAGCCGCTCGGCGGCGGACAGGCCCGCAAGGCCGGTACCGACGATGGCGATCCGGTCGGTGGCCGCGCTGGTCACTGCGTCTCCCGGGTGGTCAGGGTGATGGCCTGCATGGGGCAGCAGCGGGCAGCCTGCCGCACCGCCGGGGTCTGGGAGGCATCGGGGACGGCGTCGTAACGCAGGCGGCCGTCGGCGCCCAGCTCGAAGACTTCAGGGGCTTCCTGCTGGCAGATCGCGTACAGCTCGCAGTGGTTGTTGTCGACGATGACCTTCACCACCGGCGTGGCAGTGGGAGGGGCTGCGGTGGGGACGGTGACGTGCGGGCCGAAGGCGTTGACCGCGGTATGCGTGGCGTGGGATGCGGACACCGGCGTCACACCTCCTGCGGGGCGATACGGGTGGCAACCGCGGTGGTGGCCGGCAGCAGCCGCAGCACGAACAGCAGGATGGGAGCGGCGGCGATGCCGAGCACGAAGATGCCGAGCAGACCGAGGGCCTGCACCTCTGCGGACGCGGTGATGGTGTGCAGCAGCGACAGGCCGAAGGCCGGGTAGGCGAGGTAGTGCACCAGGTGCCAGCGGCGGTAGCCCAGCCGGCGCTGGACCCAGATCGACACGGCGACCGCGAGGCCGAGTTCGAGGCCGATGATGCCGAAGGCGACCTCCGGCTCACCGCCGTTGACGAACGGGATGACCACGTTGACGTAGGAGAAGTGCTGGCCGGTCTGGAAGGCGTAGGCGATGCCGTGGATGCAGGCGAAGGCCAGGCAGATCACCGCGAGCATCATGTGCCCGCCGTAGAGGGTCTCGCGGCGCACGCTGCGGCGGGCCCATCCGGTGGTGGTCAGGATGCCGAAGCACACCGCCAGCGCCATCAGCCCGTAGGAGAGGTATCCGGCGAGGGTGGCGACGTGCCGTACGCCCTGGTCGTAGGGGGTGTAGGGGCCCTCAGCGAGGGTGTCGGCGTGGGCGACGGGCACTGCGGCCAGTGACAGGGCGAGGGGCAGGGCCAGTATGGTGGCCCGCGCCGGCCACCGGGTCGTTGCGGTCGAAGCCAAGGTCGTTCTCCTTGCACGGGTGGCGCTGTGCGCGACGAACTGCTCCGCCGAAGCAGCACGGCTCCGCGAAGTCTTACACGCTGTGAGACTAGCCTGAGTCTTACAGGATGTGCGACAAAGGAGTGTCCCCGCCCTCGGAACGACGGACGGCGGGCGGGAAGGAAAGGGAGCTGACCATGCCGAGCCCACGCGATCGGGCCGACGCTGCGGAGGCCGGTGCCCGGCGTCCAGCCGGGGCGCTGGAAGCGGAGATCATGGCCGCGCTGTGGGCCGGCGACGGGCCGATGACCGCCGCTGAGGTTCACCAGCAGCTCGGCGACGGTCTGGTCTACAAGACCGTGCTCACCGTACTCGGCCGCCTCCGCGCCAAGGGCCTGGTGGATCGAGAGCCCGTGGGCCGCGCGTACGCCTACACGCCCAGCCGGGCAGCGGCGGAGGTGGCCGCCCAGGAGATGAACGCCGCCCTGCGCCGCACCGGCCACCGCGCCGAGGTACTCCAGCACTTCGTGGACACCCTGGACGCCGACCAGCAGACCGCCCTGCGCGCCCTGCTCGACTCCACGGACTGAGCGGGTCTGGAAAGGCGACGACGTTCGTGTACCTGACCGTGTACCTCCTGCTTCTGGCGCCCGCCGTACTGGCTGCCGTCGGCCCTCGTCTGACCCGGCAGCTCGCACCGGCTGCCGCGGCCCGCATGCTGGCGGCCATCTCGGCGGTGGCGGCGCTGTCCACGGTCTGGGGCCTGCTGGTCCTGGCGGCCGGTGGCCTGGGCCGCATCGCAGAGGTCATTGCCTATACGCGTCCCGACCCAGCCGCGCTCGCCGCCGCCGATCCGGTGCCACGCACGCTCGGGGTGCTGGCTGCCGCTCTGCTGTCCTGCGGCCTGTCCAGGCTTGCGCGCACTGTGTGGCGGCGCCGCCGTGAGACGCGGGCACTGGCCGGTCTGCGGCGCCTGCCTGCGGCCGGCGACCTGATCGTGCTTGCCGACGACCAGCCGGACGCCTACGCGCTGCCCGGCCGGCCCCGGCGGATCGTGGTCACCTCCGGCATGCTGCGTGCGCTGCCTGTCGACGAGCGGACGGTGCTGCTGGCGCACGAGCATGCCCACCTGGCTCACCGACACCACCATTACGCGACCCTGGGCGAGATGGCCTCTGCGCTCAACCCCATCCTGAGGCGTCTGCGCGGCGAACTCGGCTTCGCACTGGAACGCTGGGCTGACGAGGACGCCGCCCACGCGGTGGCCAGCCGGACGCTCGCGGCCCGTTCCCTGGCCCGAGCCGCCCTCGCCGGCACCGGCCGAGGGCCCGCCACGGCGCTGGCCTACCTGCGCCACCAGGTGACCGAGCGGGTCCGCGCCCTGCAGGGCGCTCGCCCGGAAAGCCGCCGAAGCGCCGCGCTGCTGGCCGCGTCCCTGGTCACCGCGACGGCACTCGCGCTCGCCGACGCCACCTCGGCGCTCGGCCGGTTCCTGGAGATCTTGCACCCGTGAACGGGCCCGTAACGCCTAACCGTTCGGCGGCAGCACGTCCGGCGTGGCTGACCCACAACGTGAAAGTGCTGTGCGGGGTGTCGTTCCTCCAGGACGCCGCCAGTGAGCTCCTCTATCCGATCCTGCCGATCTTCCTGACCACCGTGCTCGGCGCCCCGCCTGCCGTGGTCGGCGTGATCGAAGGTCTCGCCGAGGGCGCCGCGTCGGTCACCAAGGTCGCCTCGGGGCGCCTGGCCGACCGATTCGCCCGCCGCCCGCTGATCGGAGCCGGATACGGGCTGGCTGCCCTGGGGAAACTGCTCATCGCCGTCGCCACAGTGTGGCCGTTGGTGCTGGTGGCGCGGGTGGTCGACCGGCTGGGCAAGGGGGTGCGGGGCGCACCGCGCGATGCTCTGCTCGTCGACGGTGTTCTGCAGGGGCAGCGCGGCAGGGTGTTCGGGCTGCATCGGGCGGCCGACACCGCCGGCGCCGTGGTCGGCCCGCTGGCGGGTCTCGCGCTGTACGAGGGCCTCGACCACCGCCTGCGACCGTTGTTCTGGGTCGCGGTGATCCCGGCCGTCGCCTCGGTGGCCCTGGTCGCCGTCGTCCGTGACCCGGGCCGGACAGGTGGCGCTTCCGCGAAGGTCGTACGAGCCCGGTGGCGGTCCCTGCCCCGCCCCTACTGGCGTGTCCTGGCCGTACTGTTCGCCTTCAACCTGATCAATTTTCCCGACGCGCTGCTCCTGCTGCGCGCCCACGAGCTGGGCCTGTCCACGGCCGGGGTCGTCGGCGCGTACGCGGTCTACAACCTCGCCTACGCCGCCCTGTCCTACCCCGCCGGAGCCCTCTCCGACCGGCTGCCACGCCCGCTGGTGTTCGCGGCGGGCCTGGTCTTCTTCGCCGTCGGATATCTGGGCCTTGGCCTCATCCATGCGCCCTGGCTGGTCTTCGTCGTCCTGCCTCTGTACGGCGGATTCGCCGCCTGCACCGACGGGGTCGGCAAAGCCTGGGTCTCCAGCCTCGTCCCCGACCACCGGCAGGGCACGGCCCAGGGCCTCTATCAGGGGATCACCGGCGCCGCCGTCCTCCTGGCCGGGCTGTGGGCCGGGCTTGCCTGGGGCTCCGACGGGCATGTCCCGCTGCTGGTGTCCGGCGCCATTGCCCTTGCTCTGGCGGCCGTCCTGCCCGTCCTCGGCCGCTCCCGGCAGGCCAACGGCTGACCGACACCGGTAAACGATTATTGACGTGTCCTTGACTACTTCCTCCAACTCCGGTCACACAGCGCGGGGCTAGGCTCCCCAGGCGACTCATGTCCCGGCAACCCCGGGACCAGTACCTGCGCCAGCACAGCCCAAGGCAGACCGTCATTCGGGGAGTTGGGGGAATCGCCATGCGCACACGTACAAGAGCGTCTTTCGTAGCCACCGCTGCTGCGTTTCTGCTCGTCGCCGCAGTGGGCAGTTCTGCGGCCTCGGGTGGCCGCCAGCCAGTCCATCTGGTCTCACCCACTGCCCCTTACGCCGCCTGCGACATCAGCGGCGACGGGACCGGCACCAACTACCTGTCCGCCGAGGACGAGCCGTACGTTACCGCCTCCCCGCGAGATCCGCGCAACGCGGTCGGGATCTTCCAGCAGGACCGCTGGTCCAACGGCGGAGCCCGGGGCCTGACCGCCACGTACACGCACGACGGGCGGCATTTCACCGAGACCCCGCTGCCGTTCTCGCACTGCGCGCCGGGCGGCCTCAGCTATCAGCGAGCCTCTGATGGCTGGGTGAGCATCGGACCTGACGGCACCGTCTACGCCAGCGGGCTGGTGTTCGACGCCACCGACGCGCGCAACGGGGTGGCCGCCTCGACGTCGTACGACGGGGGACGCACCTGGACCCACACGGTCCCGTTGATCGACGACACACAGGCCGAGTTCAC
The DNA here is from genome assembly GCF_027625935.1 of Streptomyces camelliae. Classification (NCBI taxonomy): domain Bacteria; kingdom Bacillati; phylum Actinomycetota; class Actinomycetes; order Kitasatosporales; family Streptomycetaceae; genus Streptomyces; species Streptomyces camelliae. Next base: position 1,835,034 of record NZ_CP115300.1, on the reverse strand, counting down.
GGACGACAAGAACGCGGTCACCGCCGACCCCGTTCACCCCGGCGTCGCCTACCAGGTCTGGGACCGCATCGACGAGGACGACTCCGCCAAGGTCTACGACGGGCCCGCCTACATCTCCACCACCCGCGACGGCGGCCGGCACTGGTCCAAGGCGCGCCCGTTCGTGGACACCTCGGTCGTTCCGCACTCGCAGACCATCGGAAACGTCATCGTCGTCGACCCGCGCACCGACACCCTCTACGACGTCTTCGACTGGCAGACGTACGACATCGACTACAGCACCGGCACGTTCACGCCCACCGACCTGCACTTCGCCGTGGTCAAGTCGACCGACCAGGGCCGCACGTGGAGCAAGCCGGTCACCATTGCCAAGGACACGTCCGTACCCGAAGTCGATCCCAATGCCCCCACGGACGCGACCAAGTCCCTGCGCGCGGGTGGCGACCTGCCGAACGTCGCCATCGATCCGCACACAGGGGAGTTGTATGTCGCCTACGAGGGCTCGGACTTCAGCGGCGGCGCCTACAACTCCGTGGAACTGACACACTCCACCGACGGTGGCCGGACCTGGTCGGCGTCGACGAGGGTCAACCGGGTCGCTTCCGCGCCCGCCTTCACGCCCTCCATCAGCGTGGACGCCCGCGGCACGGTCGCGCTCACCTACTACGACCTGCGCTACCTCACCGCCGGGAACACCACCACCCTGCCCACCGCCGCCTGGCTGCTCACCTTCCCGCGCGGAGCCGAGAACCGCGCTACCGAGCATCGCATCTCCCGCGTCTTCGACTGGCTCCAGGCCCCTTACGCCCGGGGCCACTTCCTCGGCGACTACGAGGGCCTCGCTACTGACGGCCGCTTCGCCGTTCGGCCCCTGTTCGTGGAGACCACTGACAACGCGCCGCAGAACTCCACGGACGCCTACAGCGGGCTGTTCCACACCGGCAGGGACTACGGTCCCTTTGCTGCGGCCACGGCTACGGCTGCGCCGGGAGTGGCGAAGCACCTGGGAGCCCGGCCGCACCGGATCGTCCGGTGATCGAAGCCCCTCCTAGAGGGATACGGCTAGCGCAACTTCGGGTTCATGTGAGGCGCAAGGTAAACAACCCACCATTTTTCCTGTGAGCCCTTTGTGTGACTGTTGTGGTCACGCCAAGATCCCCTCTGCGTCGGGACACCCCCATGCTCCCGGCGCAGGGAGGAGAGGGCATGTTGCCCCCGAAGCACCAACGACGGTTCATAACCTGCACCGTCGTAGCGGCCGCGTTCGGACTGGTAAGCACCCAGTCTTTCGCGGCGTCGAACAACGCAAGACCCCGCCCCTGGCAGGCGCGCCACCAGGCCGCCATGGGCCGGGAGCACATCAAGGCGGTGCACACGGGCCACGGCATGTCCGCGTTCGCCGCAGAGGGCGGCGATGACGACGGGGCCGACGAGGCGGAGAACTCCGCCGAGGCGACGGCCCAGTTCACCGAGGCCCGCACCGCACCCGGCGTGGTCGCGCCCGGCGCCTACGGGGCGGCTTGGCAGCAGCTGCAGTCGATGAGGCACACGAGGGGCGACTGGGACCACGTCACCAAGAAGGCGTACAACTCCGACGACCCCCGCTACCGCGATGTGAACTCCAACTCCAGCGGTGGCGCGGGCGACGTGACCGGTCGGATCACCGGGATCGCCGCGGACGACCAGGGTGATGTGTACGCGGGCGGCGCCAACGGCGGCGTCTTCCGCTCCACCACGGGCGGCGGACACTGGAAGCCGATCTCCGACAAGCTGCCGTCCCTGTCCACCGGCACCCTCTCGCTGGACGGGCAGAACCGGCTCTGGTACGCCACCGGCGAGTCCAACACCGGCGCGACGTCCTTCGTTGGCACCGGCGTGTACGTCCTCAAAGACCCGCGCCACGGACAGTTCCAGCCCGGCGACCGCGTGGGCGGCGCCGAGCTGGAGTCCACCGTCATCCACGCCCTGCGCTTCGCCGGCACCACGGTGTGGGCGGCCACCAGCACCGGCGTGTGGTCGCACTCCACGACCACCCTGTCCGGCCCCTGGAAGCACGAGTTCGCGCCCAACCCGGACTATCTGCCGGGCGGTTCGAAGGCGGACGACCCGAGCGCGCCGTACAAGAACATCGCCAACGACATCGCCGTAGACCCCAAGGACCCCAACAAGGTCCTTCTCGCTGTGGGCTGGCGCGGCGGCGACACCTACAACGGGATCTACGCCAAGCAGGACGACGGCAGCTGGAAGCCGGTCAGCGGCCTCGGTGACCTGCCGACCAGCAGCGCCGACGTCGGCAACATGACGTTCGCCGCCGCTGCCGACGGCTCGCGGCTGTACGCCATCGACCAGTCTCCGGCGCAGATGGCCGCCAACCCGGACAGCGGGCTCAAGGGCGTGTACGTGTCGAAGAACGGCTCGCCGTTCGGGCCGTGGACGCAGATCGCCGACTACACCAAGCTGAAGGCGTCCGGCTCCGCCCTGCAGGGCGCGGGCTACATGCCCGGCATCCAGTCCTGGTACAACCAGTTCCTCCAGGTCGACCCGGCCAACGCCGACCACGTCTACCTCGGCCTGGAAGAGGTCTTCGAGACCAAGAACGGCGGCCAGAGCTGGACGGTGCCCGGTCCGTACTGGAACTTCCCCTTCCCCTGCTGGAGCATCGACCCGGCGAAGCAGACCGGCGATTGCTCGCCCACGACCCACTCCGACCAGCACGCGGTCGCGATCGGCAGCTACAAGGGCAAGACCTGGGCGTACGTGGGCAACGACGGCGGCATCTACCGCCGCCCGCTCAACGGCGCCGTCGACTCCGGCGGTCACGCAAAGGACTGGCAGTCCCTGAGCGACGGCACCCTCGACACCCTTCAGTACTACTCGGTGGGCGTCGGCAAGGACCTCACCAACGGCGGCGTCTCCGTCACCGGCGGCCTGCAGGACAACGGCCAGTCGATCCTGCGCGGCCACGACAAGGTCATGGGCTCGAACTTCGGCGGTGACGGCGGCGACACCATCGCCGACCCCGCCAACGGCTGCAACATCGCCGCCGAGTACGTCTACCTCGACATGTGGGTCACGCAGAACTGCGGCGTGAACGACGGTTCCTGGTCGACGGACCCGTCCAAGGCCACCGAGTACGAGGTCGCCCCGCCGGACAAGGACCAGGGCGGTGCGGGCGCCCGCTTCATCGCGCCCATCGCCGCCGACGCCCAGGACACCAACACCTGGATCGCGGGCGGCCGGCACGTGTGGGTGAACACCAAGGGCTTCGCGATCCGCTCCGGCAAGGAGTGGACGAACGCCTACGACCTCGGCGAGGGCCACGTGGCCACGGCCGTGGCGTCCTCCGGCGGCACGGTGTACGTCGGCTGGTGCGGCCCCTGCAACAACCAGGGCTTCACCCGGGGCATCGCGGTCGGCAACGCCGACGGCACCGGCTGGCACCAGCTCAACCTCCCGGTCGACGGCACCATCCCCAACCGCTACGTCTCCGGCTTCGAGATCGACCCGGCCGACGCCCAGCACGTGTACGTGGCGGTCAACGGCTTCTCCCGCAGGTGGACCGAGGGCCCGGGCGCGGGCGTGGGCCATGTCTTCGAGTCGAAGGACGGCGGCGCGAGCTGGACGGACATCTCGGCCAACCTGCCCGACGTCCCCGCCGACTCGGTCAAGCTCCTCCCGAACGGCGGCCTCGCCCTCGGCACCGACCTGGCCACCTTCTACCGCCCCGCCGGTGCCACGAAGTGGCTGGTCCTGGGGCACGACCTGCCCACCACGGCCGTGATGCAGCTGCGCCTCGGCCTCGACGGCAAGCTGTACGCCGCCACGCACGGACGCGGCATCTGGTCCTTCGACGTACAGCGCCTCAAGGGCCGTAAGGACTGATCACCACCCGTGCGCTGTGTAGCACGACGACGGCCGGTGCCCCCGAACCAGGGGTATCGGCCGTCCGGCGTTCACGTTCACTGCACCGGATACGCCGCCACACTCAGCCGAAGCGTGAAGAGCGGCGCGCCCTCGGGACCCCAGGTCACGGACGCCGATCCGATGCGCGCGGCACGCACCGTGACCCGGGTGACCCCCTTGCCGTCGGTGACGGCGGAGGTCACCAGCGCCAGCATCGGATTGCTACTGCGCGGCTGCGGCCAGGAGCCTTGGGCGCGGGGCTCCAGGACGACGGTCACCGTCGTGCCGGAGCGCACACACAGGCTACGGGCGGCGGCGTCCCCGGCGCCGTGGGTGATCGTGGCGGAGCCTGCCAGGCAGCCCGACGACGTGGAGGCCGCAGCAGGGGGCGTGGCGGTGCCCCTCGGGGGCGACGACGGTGTCCCGGGAGGTGCTGTGGCCGATGGCGACGTGGAGGGCGAGACTGGATGATCTGCCGCCCCCGTACTGCTTGCCGACGGCGTTGTGGCGTGCGGGTCGGCGGAAGGGCGCGGTGGCGTGGCGTCGGAGTGTGAGCTGCTGCCACTGCTTCCGCAGGCGGTCAGAAGGCAGGCCACCGCAACCACGGCGGCCCCGAACCAGGGCCCCTCGAGCCCCGGCCTGCGTCTTTGCTGCTCCAGCGCCACACCTGCCTCCTCACGTCGCGGCACGCCACTGTGACGTCCTGGCCCGACGGCCGGTTCCTGTGCGCCCCCTTATACAAAGGTGCGCCCCGGCGTCCCCGCCGGAGCGCACCGTGTGCTTTCCCAGGTCAGTGCCGGATCGGCAGCGTCCCGGTGATGCGCGGTGAGGAGACGGTCACCGCGCCGTGGGTCGTGGAGCGTGCGCTGCCGCCGCTGACGGTGAGCGGGCCGGCGGTGTAGAGGGCCTCGTCGAAGGCTTGCCCGTTGGCCGGGGCCTTGCCGACGGCGAAGACGGAGACCGCCTTGCCGCTGACGACGGAGGTGGAGATGTAGTCGCCGACCATGCTGCCCTGGGTGGAGTCGGCGATCTGGGACAGGGACATGGGGCCGGCGACCGTGGCTGGGGCGCTCCAGGTGCTGCCGCCGTTGGCGGAGGAGATGTAGCCGACCTCCAGCTGGCACGTGGACGTGGTGCAGTTGGCGTTCGGGTAGAAGTAGTAGTAGAGGCCGATCTTCGCCGTCGTGCCGGAGGTGGCGGGGTCGATGCCGATGCCGGGGATGAAGTGGTCGACGCCGCTGGTGGTGGCGTCGATGGGGACCCGGGTCACCGATGACCAGCTGGTGCCGTTGGTGGAGGTGGCGTAGACGATGTCGTTGGCCGGGCAGCCGGAGCGGAAGCGGCAGTCCTGCCAGGCGACGTAGATCTTGCCGGATCCGTCGATCTCGGCGGAGGGCAGGCCCTCACCGTCACGCAGGTTGCCGGCCACGCCGTGGCTGGAGACGTTGGCGATCAGCGTGCTGGAGGACCAGCCGGCGCCACCGTTGGTCGAGTTGAAGGCGCGGATCGAGGACCCGTTGGCGGAGTAGGGGACCACGACTGTGCCGTTCGGCTGTACGAGAGGCTGGCCACCCAGGCCGCTCGGTCCTCCGGACGGGGCCACCGGAGCCGACCAGGTCGCGCCGCCGTCGGTGGAGCGGCTCATCACCACCGCGTTGCCCGAGGACGTGACGTCCACCTCGACGTAGCAGGTGCCGTAGTACGGGCTGGTGGCGGAGTTGTCGCAGACGATCCACTCCTTGTCGTAGCCCTGGCCGTCGTTGCCGACCGCGATCACCGGGTTGAGCCAGTTCGTGCCGTTCGTGGAGCGGCTGACGCTGACGCCGGCGCCGTTGACGTTCGAGTCGATGACCAGTCCGGCGACCATCCAGGTGCCGTGCTTGGCGTCGTAGGCGACGGCCGGGTCGGAGACGCGGGCCCAGGTGCCGCCCTGGTAGGTGGTGATGCCGGGGAGCATGCCGTGCTGCCAGGTGGTGCCGCCGTCGGTGGAGGTGTTCCAGCCGATGTCGGAGGAGCCGCCGTCGGTGAACCGGCCGACCTGGGAGGAGGCGACGATCGTGTTGCCGTACGCGAAGGTGTCGGGCTCCAGCTCGGTGGCGTGCTGACTGGAGGAGTTGGTGAACGGATCCGTGCTGACCTGGGTCAGTCCGGGCGGCGGGGTGGCGGTGGTGAAGGCGACGTCGTCGTAGAGGGTGTAGGTGGCGTCGCCCGCGTAGTTGTCGTCGTGGCTGACGAGCTTGAGGGTGTAGCTGTGGCCGGCGGTCACGGACGACGTGACCTGCTTCCAGCCCTGACCGTTGGTGCACGTCTTGGCCAGCGCGGTGGTTGTGGTGCCGGTCGTGGTGTCGGTCAGGGTGGCGGTGGCCCAGTCGTACGTGACGGTGTCGGGGCAGGTGACGTTGTACCAGAACGACAGCTGGGTGGCGCCGGTCGGCGCGGTGAAGGTCTGGGCGATCGAGGAGTCGCCGTTGGTGGGTGAGGTGCCGCCGACGCGGGCGGCGTACGTACCGGTGTGGGCGCCGGAGCCGACCACGGACGTGGTCCCGGCGGAGGTCCAGCCGGTCAGGCTGCCGGATTCGAAGCCGCCGTTGGAGACGTCGGCCAGGGCCGGGTGAGATGCGAGAAGGAGGCCGCCTAAAGAGAGCAGGGCGGTGGTGGCGGTCGCCACGGATCTACGGACAGCAGTGCGCGACATGAGGAGACCCCTTGTCGTCGATGGGGGGGTGTGCCCTCAAGCGAGGGCGTTCGAGGTGGGGCGGACCACCGGCGCAGGTCCGCTGGTCCGCCCCGGGCACGACGTTTCAGGAACCGATCTCTGGCCCGACGCCGGTCAGGACAGGGTCACGTCGTCGTAGCGGGTGTAGGTGGCGTCACCCGTGTAGTTGTCGTCGTGGCTGATGAGCGTGAGCGTGTAGCTGTGCCCGGCCGTGACCGAGGCGGTCTTCTGGATCCAGCCGGAGGAGGACACACAGGTCTTGGCCAGAACGGTGGTCGTGGTGCCGGTGGTGTTGTCCTTGAGCGTGGCCGTGGCCCAGTCGTAGGTGAGCGTGTCCGGGCAGGTCACGTTGTAGTAGAAGCCGAGCTTGCTGGTCCCAGACGGGGCCGTGAACGTCTGGGCGATGGAGGAGTCGCCGTTGGTCGGCGACGTGCTGCCGACCCGGGCGGCGTAGGTGCCGCTGTGCGCCCCGGAACTGACCACGGACGTGGTCCCGGCCGAGGTCCAGCCGGACAGACTGCCAGTCTCGAAGCCGCCGTTGGTGATACCACCGCCGCCGCTGCCGGAGGTGACGGTCAGCGTGTAGGTCGCGGTGTGGGTGGCGGAGGCGCCGGTGCCGGTGACCGTGATGTTGTACGTCCCTGCCGGAGTCGACGACGACGTGGCCACCGTCAGCGTCGATGAACCGCCCGCGGTCACCGAGGTCGGGTTGAAGGTCGCGGTCGCCCCGCTCGGCAGCCCGGATGCCGACAGGCTCACCGACTGCGCCGAACCCGAAGTCACCGCGGTGGAGACCGTGGTGCTCGCCGACGAGCCGGCGGCGACAGTGGACGAGGCCGGGCTGACGCCGATGGAGAAGTCGTTGGTCGCGGTGGAGCCGCAGTTAGGCAGGGTGAACGAGGCAAGCCGGGTGTGCCAGTTGAAATTGCCGTTGGAGGGGATGTACTCGTTCGTGTACCAGAACGTGCAGTCGTCCGTCGGGTCCACGGACATCGAGGTGTAGTCGCCCCACCGGCTGTATGTCGTCTGGGAGCCGCCGCCGGTGATCGCGGTGACCTCGCCCTGCGTCATCGAGCCGAGCGTGTCCCCGGCCAGTCGGCCGGTGTAGCGGATCGACGGGTGCACCGAGGAGGAGGACTGGGAATAGCCGAGGGCGATGTTGCCCACCTTGTCCTCGGCGATCGAGCCCATCCACCGGTAGGTGGAGTCCGGGGCGTACGTCCCCTGCTGGTACACGGTCGGGTTGCCGCCGGACATGCGCAGCTCGTACCAGCGCACGCCCACGGAACTGCCTGCTGTCACTGCGTGATTGACCACGAGCGACTCGTGGTCGCCGAAGTTGCGGTAGGCCAGGCGGAACATCAGCCGGTCGGAGAGCGAGTCGAGTTGCTGGCTGGTCCCGGTCTGCGGGATGCAGGTGCCGGAGCTGCCGCAGGCGGTGGTGTACGACGCCACGGTCAGCGTCGACGGGCCGCTGAACGTCGAGTTGGAGGTCGTCGTCCAGTCGACGTGGAACTTCCAGTACGCCAGCGTCGTACTCGTCGTGCCCAGGCCCACCATCAGCTCCGGTTCCCCGGACGGAGGAGCGGTCGAGCCGTCCAGGTCCGCGCCGAGGAGGCCGCCGTAGGAGGACGAGGTGGTGAAGCACTGCTGGGCGGCGCTCGCGCCGGTGAGCATGGCCGACCGGTTCATGGCGCACGCCTCGGCGTTCAGGAAGCTGCCGGAGGCGGTGAACATGTTGTAGGTGACGTAGTACGCGTCCGGCCACACCGACAGCTTCGGGTAGTCCGGGAAGTTCGCGTACTGGAACGAGTAGCGGTAGTAGCTGCCCGTCGCGTCCGAACTGCTGGAGACGGCCACGCACTCGTAGTAGGGGCCGGAGGACGAGGACACGTTCGCGAACTGTGTCACCACCCAGCGACTGGCCAGGGTGTCCCAGCGGACCACCGCGTCACCGTCGTTGGTGGACTGACAGGATCCGCCGAAGCCGGACCACAGGGTGCTGGTGTCGGTCGGGGCGAGGACGGTGGCACCCGACTTGGAGTACACCGCGTAGGCGGTGTTCACGGTCTCGACGATCTGGCTGGAGCCGACGGCGGCGTTCGGGTCCGGCGGGACACCGGTGATCGAGTAGTTGCCGGCACCGATGCCCTCGAAGTTCGTACCCGTCGAGGGGGCGGACGGCCCGCCGGGGCTGGACTGGACGACCGGGTCGGGGATGTGGGACGCGGGCGGGTGCGGCAGGCGCGCCTCGCCGGGGTCGTCGTCCTGCTGCTTCTTGCCGTGGTGGCCGTGGTGAGCGTGGGCAGCCATGGAGCGCAGGGTGGGGGAGGTGTCGTGCCGGACGGCGGGACCGGTGTCGGCCGAGTGGCGGGCCGCCGGGGTGTGGGGTGCGGGGGCGGCCTGGGCCGCGGGGGCGGCGAGCCAGAGGGCAGGGACTGCGGTCAGGATCGCGGTGAGCGCGGCTATGCGGCCGCGTCTGCGTCTGGATCGGGACACGGAACATCCTTTCGGCCAGCCGGAGATCGCCCGGCATGCGGGGAGAAGAAGGACGTTCACGCCGATGGAGCGCGTGTTCGCAATCCGGGATGGTTGCACCGGACATGTCACGCAACAAGAGAGATGCAGCCTGCGTGGCGCGAAGCAACCGAGAATTTACAGACTTCAGTCAACTCACAGTAAAAACACAGGGTTTCCTCTGTGTCGGCACAAGGGATTTCCCTGTATCGCCCGTAGTTGGGAGCGCGAGTCCCCGCCGGATCACGGAACGGATCCAGCCTCAGCCGCGTCCCACCGTCGGACTGTCCCGACTCCACCTGGGGCCATCGTGAGACACCGCCGCACCGGCGCCCGTTCACTCGCCGTGCTCGCCCTCATTGTTTCAGCCGCCGCCTGCGCGTCCGGCACCGGGGCCACCGCGCCCGCCAAGAACAGCCCCTCGCCCCCCGCTTCGACCCGGTCGTCCCACGGGACCTCGGCCCCTGCAGGCTCGCCGGCCTCCGGCTCCACCCGACCGTGCCTCAGCGGCACCGTCACGGTCCTGTATCCGGCGGCCGACAATCCTCTGCGTACCGCCTGTCTGCAGGTCGGCACGACGATCCGTCTCACCCTCAAGTCGCCGGCCAACTACGGCTGGGCACCGGTCAGGAGTTCCAACCCGAACACCGTCACGTTGCTCGACGACCACACCGCATCCGACGGTACTCGGTCCGCCACCGCGCGCGCCGCCTCTGCGGGGACCGCGACGCTCAGCTCGGCCGACACCTACACGCCCGACCCGCACGGTCCGCCCTCGAGGGCCTGGCAACTGACCCTCACCGTGGTCCCGTGACAGTCGTACGCTACGCCGGTTCGACGTGGACCAGCAGCCGCCAGAGCCGCGTCTGCGGCCCGAACCGATCTCCGCGAAACGACGACGCCGATCGCAGCTCCGCCTCACCGACACCCACAGCCCTGACCGTGGCCCGTACGGTTCCGTCCGTTGTTTCCGCCGCGATCACCGCCAAGGGCCCTGTGACCACTTCGACCGACGTCCACCCATAGGCGGCCGATCCGTACAGGGTGATCGCGACCTCGTCGCCCACTTGTATATGCAGCGGCGGTGCCAGCGGATCCCCGGGACGGTGGACGACCTCCAGCTGCCTTGCCTCATCGTGCGCCACGTCCGAAACCTAGCGCGAAACCCCGTGACCTGACGGCGCCAGCCAGGAAGGCGCTCCGGCCCCGACGAAGCCCCGCAGGCACGGCCGGGTCACCCTGATCGCCGAACACCACCCCCGCGCCGTACGCCTCTCCATCCATCCCCAGCCCATCGACGCTCCGAAGTTCGGCATCCGCCTCCTCAACGCCCCCGACGCCTGGACGACTCCCTGGCACTCCGCCGCCTTGCGCCGTAGCGACGGTAGGTGGACTCTCATGCCCAGAGCCGAAGCCGCCCGGATGGGTCGACTGGTGCGGCAAGGCGGCAGAGACAGTCACTTCGACCAGAACTGGTCAGCTTGCCTGCCTGGAGCTCAGTGAGAGTGCACCAACGCGGTCCTGAAGAGGCGGGGCCCACCGCGTCCGAGTCCGTTCGTGCCGTGGTCGATGAAGGACTGCCGGTACGCAGGCCACAGGCTGTCCGCCAATTCCGGTCGCGAGGCAAGACTGGTTGCGTCCTGGGAAGTGGTGTACGGGTTCGACCTGATCCGGGGGTTTGCTCCCGCGTCGGGGTGACGCCCGCATAGATGAACGGCCACCGGCTGATCTTCGAGATGTCGAGTCACGAAGGAGATCAGCACGATGACCGCACCCGACAGTCTGCCCCTGCACGCCCTCGCGGAGGACAACCTCGCAGCGGCGAGTCCCGATCTGCTGCGCGCGATGGTCAAGACGTTCGCGGACGCGCTCATGTCCGCCGAGGCCGATGCCCTCTGCAATGCTGAATACGGGCAGGTCAGCGACGAGCGAGTCAACCATCGCAACGGGTATCGCCTTCGCGAGTGGGACACCCGCGCGGGCACCGTCGAACTCGCCGTTCCCAAGCTGCGTCAGGGCAGTTACTTCCCGCACTGGCTGCTGGAGCGTCGCCGCCGGGCTGAGCAGGCCCTCATCAGCGTGGTCGCCACCGCCTATCTGCTCGGCGTCTCCACCCGCCGAGTGGAGAAGCTCGCCGAGAGCCTGGGCGTCACCCAGCTGTCGAAGTCCCAGGTCAGCGCCATGGCCAAGCATCTCGACGAACAGGTCGCCGCGTTCCGCAACCGGCCCCTGGACGCCGGCCCCTACGCGTTCGTCTGGGTGGACGCGCTCACGCAGAAGGTTCGCGAGGGCGGCCGCATCATCAACGTCCACGCGCTGATCGCGGTCGGCGTCAACGCCGATGGGCACCGTGAGATTCTCGGCCTGGACGTGGCCACTGCCGAGGACGGCGCCGGCTGGCTGGCCTTCCTGCGCTCCCTGATCGCCCGCGGCCTATCGGGCGTCCAACTGGTCATCTCAGACGCGCACATGGGCCTGGTCAACGCGATCGGGGCCACCCTGCCCGGCGCGAGCTGGCAGCGATGTCGTACTCACTACGCCCGCGCGTTGCTGAGCCAGGTGCCCAAGTCGGCCCAGCCGTGGGTGGCCACGCTGCTGCGGACCGTCTTCGAACAACCCGACATCGATGCAGTCCAGTCCCAGATGCGGCACGTCCTGGACGCATTGGAGGCCAAGTTCCCCAAGGCGGCAGCCCACTTGGACGCCGCTCAGGGCGATGTGCTGGCGTTCACCGCGTTCCCGCGCGAGATCTGGCGGCAGATCTGGTCGAACAATCCGCAGGAACGGCTCAACAAGGAGATCCGCCGCCGCACCGACGTGGTCGGCATCTTCCCCGACCGCACCGCCCTGATCCGCCTGGTCGGCGCGGTGCTGGCCGAGCAGAACGACGAGTGGACCGAAGCCCGCCGCTACATGGGACTCGACCTGCTGGCCAAGGCCCGCCTCCACCCGATCGAGTCAGAAACCGACGACACAGTCATCCCGACGGAACTCACCGCATAGCCTCAAAGAAGAGATCACCGAGTGGCCGTCGATACACCACTCCCGCGGACGTGACCCGAAGACTCAACGCGTTGTCAGCCCGTCCAGGCCAGATTGAGCACCGGTTCGGACGAAGCCATCCGGCAGTGATCGAGTCATGCCGTTGCGCCGGGATCAATGGGACGGTTGCGCAGTGCTGTCCCGGACGCGGGTCTGACTCATGAGATCTATGACCGAAGTGTCCAGTCACAGGCGTGTCGACTGTCGTTGCGGGATGGCGCCTGCTGTCACCGAGCCACAGGGCGTGTCCCAATAGGGGCCTTGCCAACGATCAGGCGCCATCACGGTTCAGACCGCCCGAGCTGGCCGGTGCCACTCACCCAGTACGTCACCACGCGGGAGGCGGACCACCATGACGACCAGACAGCGCAGCACATACTCCAGTACCGATCCTCCCGTGCGGAGAGAGGTCGTACTGGGCGTGGACACGCACGGTGAGGTGCACGTCGCCGCCGTGGTGTCCCCGCTGGGCAAGATCCTGGGCACCGAGTCCTTTCCCGCGACGGTGGCCGGCTACCGGCGGCTGCTCATGTGGGCCCGCAAGCTGGGTACGGTGCGCCGTGCCGGTGTAGAGGGCACCGGCACCTTCGGCGCGGGCCTGTCCCGCTACCTGCTGGCACAGCAGATTCAGGTCTTCGAAGTGAACCGGCCCGACCGCTCGGCCCGCCGGCTGCTCGGGAAGTCGGACCCGCTCGACGCTCAGGCCGCCGCGCGAGCGGTGCTCAGCGGTCGCGCCCGGGCCCGGGCCAAGTCCGGCGACGGTCCGGTGCACAGCGCCCGGATCTTCAAGCTCGCCAAGGACTCCGCGGTCAAGGCCCGTACCCAGGCGATCAACCAGCTCAAAGCCGTCCTGGTCATCGCCGATCCCGCACTGCGGGAACGACTGTCCAGCCTGGGCAACCGCGAGCTGTTCCGCACCTGCGCACGCCTCGGGCCAGGCGACGGCGAGGACGGCGAGAACGCGGTGGCCCAGGCCACCCACATGACCCTGAGAATGCTCGCCGAGCGCATCGAACAGCTCACCGGGCAGATCGATGAGCTGAACCAACGCCTGACCCAGCTCGTCGAACACCACGCCCCGCAGCTACTCGTACCGGTGGGCATCGGCCCGGACAGCGCAGTCACCCTGCTGATCACCATGGGAGACAACCCCGAGCGACTGAACACTGAGGCGTCCTTTGCTGCCCTTTGCGGAGTCAGCCCCGTCGAGTACTCCTCTGGCCCTCGGAGCACGCGGCGGCTCAACCACGGCGGCGACCGACAGGCCAACGCCGCCCTGCACCGTATCGTCTTCACCCGGCTGCGCCACGACCCGCGCACCCAGGCGTACTTCGCACGCCGCACCCGGGAGGGCAAGACCCGACGCGAGATCATCCGATGCCTCAAGCGATATGCCGCCCGCGAGGTCTTCAACCTGGTCAGAACGGTACCCGGCGTTCCCCCGTCATAGGGGCGTCCGTGAGACGTGAGAGGGTCTGGGGCGTGAGTGAGACACCACCGAACACCCTGCAATACCGCTTTGACGGGCCAGAAGACGCTCCGGTCCTGATCTTGGGTCCCTCACTGGGTACCACATGGCACATGTGGGACCGGCAGGTGCCTGAGCTGAGCAAGCAGTGGCGGGTCTTCCGCTTCGATCTGCCCGGACACGGCGGCGCCCCCGCTCACCCGGCCGGTTCCGTCGCCGAGCTGGCCGGCCGGCTGCTGGCCACGCTGGACGCGGCCGGTGTACAGCGGTTCGGGTACGCGGGCTGCGCGCTGGGCGGGGCGATCGGGATCGAGCTGGCGCTGCGGCACCCGGAGCGGCTCGCCTCGCTGGCGCTGGTCGCGGCCTCGCCCCGGTTCGGGACCGCCGACGAGTTCCGCCAGCGCGGGGTGATCGTGCGGACCAACGGGCTCGACCCGATCGCCCGGACCTCCCCGGAGCGCTGGTTCACCGGCTCCTTCGCCGCCGCCCAGCCCGCGATCACCGAGTGGGCGGTGCAGATGGTGCGCACCACCGACCCCGGCTGCTACATCGCCGCCTGCGAGGCCCTCGCCGCCTTCGACGTACGCGCCGAGCTGGGCCGGGTCGGCGTACCGACGCTCGTGCTGGTCGGCTCCGACGACCAGGTCACCGGCCCCGCCGAGGCCCGCACCCTGGTGGCCGGCATACGGGACGCCCGGCTCGCGGTCGTCCCCGGCGCCTCCCACCTGGTGCCGGTCGAGCAGCCGGCCGCCGTCACCGACCTGCTGACCCATCACTTCGCGACCGCCTGGCAGCAGCCCTACGACACCGGCCAGACCGCCCTGCCGAGCCTGGCCGCCGTGCCGGTCCCGGTCCCGGCCGCGCCGCAGCCCGTGCCGGTCGCCGAGATCGCCCCGGCCGCCGTGCCGGCCGACGCTCCCGCGCCGGCCGACCGGTACGAGACCGGGCTGAAGATCCGCCGTGAGGTGCTCGGCGACGCGCACGTGGACCGGGCGCTGGCCGCGGCCGACGACTTCTCCGGGGACTTCCAGGACTTCCTCACCCGCTACGCCTGGGGCGAGATCTGGGACCGGCCGGGTCTGGACCGCCGTACCCGCAGCTGCATCACGCTGACCGCGCTGGTCGCCGGCGGCCATCTGCAGGAGCTGGCCTTCCACACCCGGGCGGCGCTGCGCAACGGTCTCACCCCGGACGAGATCAAGGAGGTGCTGCTGCAGGCGGCCGTGTACTGCGGGGTGCCGGCGGCGAACAGCGCTTTCCGGGTGGCCCAGGAGGTCATCCAGGAGGAGACCACGCCCGCCGAGTGAACACCGGGTGAGCGGGGTGGCAGCCGGGTGAGCCGGGGTGGCAGCGGGGTGCGGCTGGGTGAGCCGGGGTGCGGCTGGGTGAGCCGGGGTGCGGCTGGGCCAGGTGCGCTGCATGAGCCCGGTGAGCTCAATGGGCTGGGTGAGCCAGGTGGCGCCCCTCGGATTCCGGTGTGTCTCTCGGTGACTCCGGTGCCGCCGGGGTCGGCGGGGCCGGTGGGACTTCGGCAAGATGGGGCAGCATGAAGCTCACGAAGAAGTCCCACGCCTGCGTCCGCCTGGAGAAGGACGGGCGGACCCTCGTCATCGACCCCGGCGGCTTCAGCGAGCAGGACGCGGCCGTCGGCGCGGACGCGATCCTGGTCACGCACGAGCACCCGGACCACTTCGACGAGGGCCGGCTGCGGGCCGCCCTGGAGGCGAACCCGGGCGCCGCGGTCTGGACGCTGAAGTCCGTCGCCGAGCAGATCGCGGCCGCCTTCCCGGGGCGCGTGCACACCGTCGGCCACGGCGACACCTTCACCGCGGCCGGCTTCGACGTCCAGGTCCACGGCGAACTGCACGCCGTCATCCACCCGGACATCCCGCGCATCACCAACGTCGGCTACCTCGTCGACGGCGGCCGGGTCTTCCACCCCGGCGACGCCCTCACCGTCCCCGACCACCCCGTCGACACTCTGCTGCTCCCGGTCATGGCGCCCTGGAACAAGATCTCCGAGGTCATCGACTACGTCCGCGAGGTGCGCCCGCAGCGCGCCTACGACGTCCACGACGCCCTGCTCACCGACCTCGCCCGGCCGATCTACGACCGCCAGATCGGCGCCCTGGGCGGCACCGACCACCAGCGGCTGACCCCGGGAGCCTCCGCCGAGGTCTGAGCGGGGGCCGGTTTGTCACACCCTCCGGGTAGGTTGTGAGGCATGCGCATCGCCACCTGGAACGTGAACTCGATCACCGCCCGCCTCCCGAGGCTGCTGGCCTGGCTGGAGAGCAGCGGCACCGACGTGCTGTGCCTGCAGGAGGCCAAGGTCGCCGAGGAGCAGTTCCCGGTCGGGGAACTGCGCGAGCTGGGCTACGAGACGGCGGTCCACGCCACCGGCCGGTGGAACGGCGTGGCGGTGCTCTCCAGGGTGGGTCTTGAGGACGTGGTCAAGGGCCTGCCCGGCGACCCCGGCTACGACGGCGTGACCGAGCCGCGCGGCATCTCGGCGACCTGCGGCCCGGTCCGCGTCTGGTCGGTGTACGTCCCCAACGGCCGCGAGGTGGAGCACCCGCACTACGCCTACAAGCTCCAGTGGTTCGAGGCACTGAAGGCCGCCGTCGCCGGCGACGCGGGCGGCAGCCGCCCGTTCGCCGTGCTGGGGGACTACAACGTGGCGCCGACGGACGACGACGTCTACGACCCGGCCGTCTTCGAGGGCTCCACCCACGTCACCCCCGCCGAGCGCGCCGCCCTCGCCGCGCTGCGCGAGGCGGGCCTGAACGACGTCGTCCCCCGCCCCCTGAAGTACGACCACCCGTACACGTACTGGGACTACCGCCAGCTCTGCTTCCCGAAGAACCGAGGCATGCGCATCGACCTGGTGTACGGCAACGCGCCGTTCGCGAAGGCCGTCAAGGACGCCTACGTGGACCGCGAGGAGCGCAAGGGCAAGGGTGCCTCCGATCACGCGCCCGTGGTGGTCGACCTCGACGTGTGATGCCACGCTGGGTCCATGAACCTTCCGTTCCTGGGCCACGGGCACAAGAAGCACGGCGGCGCCGACCTCGCGGCCGACCCCGAGGCGGCCGCCGCGCTGCTGTCCGAGTGCGAGCTGCTGCGCGCGCAGGCGGCCGAGGAGGGCGTCCGGCTCGACGACACCCCGGCCTCCCTGGAGGCCCTGGACCAGCTCGTCCCGCGCTGGCGCGACGACGCCGAGACCCTGCCCTGGCTCGGCCATGACGCCGGGCTCTATCTGGGCACGGTCGTGGTGCGTACCGTGCCGGGTGCCGCCTGGCGGATCCGCTCCGACGGCGAGCCCGTCGTACTCCTCGCCTCCGGGCGGGAGTTCGAGGTCGCGGACGCCGGGCAGAGCTGGGCGGCGAGCGGTGTTCCCGAGCTGTCTCAGCTGTACGCGGAGATCGCCGAGCCCTGAACCCACCCCCGTAAACCCTGAACCCACCCCCGTAAATACGGCTAATGCCCGAAAAGTGCGTGTCGTCCGTCGACTCCACCGGTGTCTGGATAGGTTGCGGCAACCACGACACAGCTGAGAGTGGGTGGGGCTGCGTATGGCCGTCGATCCGCTGATCGAACTGCAGGGCGTCAACAAGTACTACGGGGAGCTGCATGTCCTCAGGGACATCGATCTCACCGTCGGCAAGGGGGAGGTGGTCGTGGTCATCGGCCCGTCGGGGTCGGGGAAGTCGACGCTGTGCAGGACGATCAACCGGCTGGAGACCGTCCAGTCCGGCACCATCACGCTCGACGGGCGGCCGCTGCCCGAGGAGGGCAGGGCCCTGGCCCGGCTCCGTGCCGAGGTCGGCATGGTCTTCCAGTCCTTCAACCTCTTCGCCCACAAGACGGTCCTGCAGAACGTCTCCCTCGCGCAGGTGAAGGTCCGCAGGCGCGGGAAGGACGACGCCGACCGCCGCTCCCGCGCCCTCCTCGACCGCGTCGGCCTGCTCGCCCAGGCGGACAAGTACCCGGCGCAGCTCTCCGGCGGCCAGCAGCAGCGCGTGGCCATCGCCCGCGCCCTCGCCATGGAACCCAAGGCGCTGCTCTTCGACGAGCCCACCTCCGCCCTCGACCCGGAGATGATCAACGAGGTGCTGGAGGTCATGCGGCAGCTCGCCCGCGACGGCATGACCATGGTCGTCGTCACCCACGAGATGGGCTTCGCCCGTGCCTCCGCCAACCGGGTCGTCTTCATGGCCGACGGCCGGATCGTCGAGGACCGCACCCCCGAGGAGTTCTTCACCAACCCGCGCAGCGAGCGCGCCAAGGACTTCCTCTCCAAGATCCTCAAGCACTGACCGGGGGAGCGCACACCATGATCCGCAGCACCCGTGTGCCCCGAGCTCTCGGCGCCGCGCTGTGCGGTGCGCTCGCGCTGCTCGCCGCCGCCTGCGGCAAGGAGGGCAGCCCGCCGAGCAAGGGCCCGGCGGCCGACCGGCTCCCGCACTACCAGGTGGCGCGGGACTTCGCCCTGCCCGCCTCCGGCACCTGGACCCGGGCGAAACGGCGCGGCTACTTCGTCGTCGGCGCCAAGGAGGACCAGCCCTACCTCGGCGAGAAGGACCCGGCGAGCGGCACCTACGCCGGCTTCGACATCGAGATCGCCAGGATGATGTCCGCCTCCCTCGGCCTCCCGCCGGAGTCGGTGCACTTCAGGACCGTCGCCTCCGCCAACCGCGAGACCGCCCTGCAGAACGGCCAGATCGACTACTACGTCGGCACCTACACGATCAACGCGGGCCGCAAGAAGCTGGTCGGCTTCGCGGGGCCCTACTACATGGCCGGCCAGTCCCTGCTGGTCCGCACGGACGAGAACGGCATCCACGGCCCCCAGGACCTCGACGGCAGACGGGTCTGCTCGGCCGCCGGCTCCACGCCGTACCAGCGCATCCAGGCCGACTATCCGAGGGCGGTCCTCGTCGCCTACGACACCTACTCGGCCTGTGTCGACAACCTGCTCACCTACCAGGTCGACGCGGTCACCACCGACGACGCCATCCTCATCGGCTACGCCGCCAAGGTCCCCGACGAACTGAAGGTCGTCGGCAAGCCGTTCTCGCGGGAGCCGTACGGCATCGGCGTCCCGCGCGGCGACAGCGCCCTGCGGTTCGCCCTCGACGACGCCCTGGCGGCCCGGGAGAAGGACGGCGACTGGAAGAAGGCGTACGAGGCCACGCTCGGTCTGTCCGGTGTGCCCGCGCCCAGCCCGCCCGCCATCGACCGCTATCCGGCTCCCGCCGCGAGGACGGCATGAACGTACTGACCGACAACTTCTCCACCTACGCCCGGGGATTCCTCGGCACCGTCGAACTCACCGTCTACGCCGGGCTGCTGGCGCTGGTGCTGGGCTTCGTGATGGCCTCCTTCCGGGTCGCCCCGGTCGCCTCCTTGCGGGTCTTCGGCACCGTGTGGGTCACCGTGCTGCGCAACACCCCGCTCACCCTGCTGTTCTTCGCGGTGGTGCTCGGACTGCCCCGGTTCGGACTCGTGCTGCCCTTCCAGCTGTTCGCCGTCCTCGCCCTCGGCTGCTACACCTCGGCGTTCATCTGCGAGGCGCTGCGCTCGGGCATCAACACCGTGCCCAGGGGACAGGGCGAGGCCGCCCGCAGCCTCGGCATGACCTTCGGCCAGACCCTGAACCTGGTCGTGCTGCCCCAGGCGTTCAGGTCGGTGATCCCGCCGGTCGGCTCCACGCTCATCGCACTCGCGAAGAACTCCGCGATCGCCGGCGCGTTCAGCGTCACCGAACTGCTCGGCACGTACAAGACGCTGAACGAGCTGGGCTACGACATCGTCTGGACCTTCGTCTGGATCGCCCTCGGCTACCTGATCATCACGCTCGCCATCAGCGCGCTGTTCCACGCGCTGGAGCGCACCTGGGGAGTCGCCCGATGACCGCCACCACCGCCCTCTACGACGTCCCGGGCCCGCGCACCCGGCGGCGGCACCGCCTCTACGGCACGCTGTCCACGGCCGTGCTCCTCGGCCTCGTCGCCTGGATCCTGTATCTGCTGTTCGACACCGGCCAGTTCACCCGCACGAAGTGGATGCCCTTCGCGTACAAGGGGATCCAGGAACTGCTGCTGCGCGGCCTCGGCAACACCCTGAAGGCCTTCGCGATCGCGGCCGCGCTCTCCCTCGTCCTCGGCGGGCTGCTCGCGGCCGGACGGCTGTCGGACCACCGGGCGGTGCGTCTGCCGGCCGCGGTGGTCGTGGAGTTCTTCCGCGCGATGCCGGTGCTGGTGATGATCTTCTTCATCTTCGTGGCGCTCAAGGTGCAGCCGCTGCCCGCACTGGTCGCCGGACTCGCCCTCTACAACGGCTCGGTGCTCGCCGAGGTCTTCCGGGCGGGTGTGGGTGCGGTCGAACGCGGCCAGCGGGAGGCCGCGTTCGCGCTCGGCATGCGCAAGACCCAGGTCATGGCGCACGTCCTCGTCCCGCAGGCCGTACGCGCCATGCTGCCGGCCATCATCAGCCAGTTGGTGGTCGCGCTGAAGGACACCTCCCTCGGCTATCTCATCACCTACGAGGAGTTCCTCCATGCCGGGAAACTGATCGCCTCCAACCTCGACTACGATTTGCCGTTCATCCCTGTGGTGATGGTGATCTCACCGATCTACATCGGGATGTGCATGCTGCTCTCGTGGTGCGCCGTCCGGGTGTCCCGCCGTGAGCAGCGCAGCCCCAAGACCCGGGCGGTGGCGGTCGCCACACCGGGTCCTGGGGCGCTGCTGCCGGGCAGGGAGCCCCCCTTGGCCCCGAAACCCTAGGAGGGGCGGCAGTTCACACGGGCCAGGCTCGTCCGGCGGCAGCCGGAGATCACTGCTCGCGCACCGGGACGGACACGTACGACGGGTCGTCCGAGGGCGAGGAGAAGGTCAGCTGCGCGCCGGACGGGTTGTGCTCGATGTACAGCGGGTCGACCGTGTCGACCACCAGCGCGAGGCGGTGCCCGGCGGGTACGTCGTAGGCCGTGGAGAACAGATCCAGGTCCACGTCGAACGGCGTGCCGGGCGTCCGCCCGTGCCAGGTGTACGGCGCGTGCGTGACCAGCTTGCCGAGGCCGAGAGGCCCCACGTCGTACAGGTAGGCGACAAGGGTGCCGCTCTCCGCCGTCGGGGTCAGCGTGGTGTGCAGGGTCGCCGTGCCGCGCACCTGTTGCGCGCTGCCGTACCTCGGTGACTGCCACACGGCCGCCCAGCGGCGCGGCAGCAGCGGTATCGAGGCCATCGGGGGCAGTTGGGCGACCTGGTCCAGGATGCTGGAGAGGAAGACGATCCCGCCGTCCGCGCCCGAGTCGACATTCGCGTGGATCGTCGTCGAGCCCGCGAGCGCGATCTTCTTCCGGGTCGCGCCGACCGACTTCCAGTCCGGGTAGCCCTCGTATCCCCCCGCGCTACGGGACTTCACCTGGACCGGCTGCTCACGGTCGATGCCGTTGTCGGCGCCCTTGAGGTAGTGGTCGAGCCAGCGCTCGGTGTCCGTCCAGACGTCGTTCGGCAGCCCGAACAGGCCGGTCAGCTCGGCGGTCGCGTGGTCGCCGGGGCGCAGCTCCAGCCGCTTGGGCACCTTCAGCTTCTGGTAGAAGTCGGCGTACTCGTTCGGGTTGAAGACGGTGTCGCCCCAGGCGTTGGCGAGCAGCACGGCGGCGCCGTTCCGGTTCAGCTGGTCGACATAGGCCGCGGGGGAGCGCTTGCGGCCCCACGCGATCATCTCCCGCTCCTTCGACAGGTTCGAGGAGTACAGGTTGTCGAACATCTCGCGCAGCTCGGGGCTCTCGCGGCCGGTGAGGGTGGCCGCGCCGTCCAGCACGGCGAGCGCCTGGACGTGCTGGGTGCGGCCCGAGTAGATCGAGTCGACCAGGTCCGCCCAGCCGCTGAGCGCGGCCACCGCCTTGATCCGCTTGTCGTGGGCGGCGGCGAGCAGACTGATCCCGGCGCCGTACGACACCCCCGCCATGCCGATGTGCCCCGGGTCGGCCGGGGTGTGCGCGAGGGCCCAGTCGATCACCTTGGAGGCGTCCGCCACGTCCGGCGGACCGGCCACTTCTATCTGCCCGCCGGACTGCCAGAACCCGCGCACGTTGTAGCTGAGCACCACATAGCCGGCATCGGCGAGCCTCTGCGCCTGGGCGAGGTACTCCACCTGGGGCAGCGCCCAGCTCGTGGGCAGCACGACCAGCGGGTAGCGGTGCGCGCCGTTCGCGTGCGCGGGTGCGACGACGTTCGCCTTCAGCACGGTGCCGCCGTCGCCGGTGATGTCCACGAAGCGCACGGCGGGGGCGGCGGCCTGTGCGGCCGGGGCCAGGCCGATGACACCGCCGGAGATCAGCGCCGCCGAGACGGCTGCGGCGGCGGTGCGCAGAGTGGTGCGACCTTGTCCCATGGGTCACTCCTTCACTCGTGTCAGTGCAAAGTGACCCGACGGTAACCGTGGCCGCTTACCGCAAGTAACCCGTCGGTAAGTTACGTGCCGGTAAAGATTGTTGAAGCCTCACGCGCCGGTGGCCGGCGCCGTCTCGGGCAGCGGGGTGCGCGCCGCCCGGGTGACGTCCGCGACCAGTTCGACCACGTCGGGGCCGTACGCCTGGGAGTTGAGCACCTTCAGCAGCAGGACGAAGGAGCCGGTGCCGTACTTGCGGTGCAGGCGTTCGTGGTGGCGGGCGAGATAGCGGGTCGCGGCCTGGTTGGTGATGGCCCGCTGGCCGCAGAAGAGGAACACCGGGCGGCCGGAGCCGTGCCCGTCCGCGCCGATCCGGGCGAGCAGCACGTACTCGCTGCGGCCGCCGTCCATGCGGTAGTGCTCCCCGCCGATCCGGAAGGCGCCCGTCTCCGGGCCGGCGTCGGTCTCCACGTTCATCCGCACGCCCGGCAGCAGCGAGGAGAGGTGGGCCGCCATCCGGCGGTTCGAGTAGGGCCCGCCGACGCAGAACTCGGTCCGCTCGCCGAAGCCCTGCTGGGTGGCGTCGTGCGCCACGACCTGCGCGTGCGCGTGGCAGTCCTTGATCAGGGCGGCGAGTTCCAGCAGGGCGAACACGTCGTACCGCATCACCGACAGGTCCGGACCGCCCGCGTTGCGGTTCACCACGAGCAGCGACTCGGAGTGGTCCGGCAGCCCGAAGAACGCCTGCTTGCGCCGCAGCTTGCGGCGCCACAGCGAGGTCCGGGCGATCCAGCCGAGGCAGGCCGAGATGCCGGTCGCCACCAGACCGAGGACGATGTTGCGCAGGTCGTCGTTCATGGCCGGGCATGGTAGCGGCCCCAGGCGTCCGGGAGCGTACCGGTGTTCGACGTGTGACGTTCGTGTGGCAGCCCTCCGAGGCCCACTGTCGAGGCCCCGGCATTCTCGTTACGCTGCGCTGACCGGTCCCGACGGGAGGTACGGATGGGTCGCCCTGGCAGACGGAAACTGGCGGTTCTGGCGGTCTCGGCCGCCATGGTGTCGGTGGGGGCGGCGGCGCCGCCCGCCGCGACGAGCAGCACACCCGCCAAGGTTCCCGTGGCCGTCGGTTACGGCGGCGCCGTCGCGAGCGTCGACGCGGACGCGACCGCGGCCGGCATCGAGGTCCTCAGACGCGGCGGCAACGCGGTCGACGCGGCCGTCGCCACCGCCGCCGCGCTCGGCGTCACCGAGCCCTACTCCGCCGGCATCGGCGGAGGCGGCTACTTCGTCTACTACGACGCCCGGACCCGCACCGTGCACACCATCGACGGCCGCGAGACGGCGCCCCTCAGCGCCGACTCCGACCTGTTCCTGGAGAACGGCAAGCCGCTCGCCTTTGCCGACGCCGTCAGCAGCGGGCTGAGCGTCGGCACCCCGGGCACGCCCGCCACCTGGCAGACGGCGCTGGACGAGTGGGGCACCAGGAGGCTGGGTACGGTCCTGAAGCCGGCCGAGCGGATCGCCCGCGACGGCTTCACCGTGGACGACACCTTCCGCTCGCAGACCGCGTCCAACGAGACGCGGTTCCGCTACTTCCCGGACACCGCGAAGCTGTTCCTGCCGAACGGGCAGCTCCCCGTGGTGGGTTCGACGTTCAAGAACCCCGAACTCGCCCGCACCTACGAGGAACTGGGGCGCAAGGGCATCGGTGCCGTCTACCGCGGGGACATCGGCGACGACATCGTCAGGACGGCCGAACACCCGCCGGTGGACCCCGCCTCCGGCTGGCACGCCCGCCCGGGCAAGCTGGAGGAGAAGGACCTCGCCGTCTACCGGGCCAAGCTCCAGGCGCCCACCAGGACGTCGTACCGCGGCCTGAACGTGTACTCCATCGCGCCCTCCTCCTCGGGCGGCACCACGGTCGGCGAGGCGCTCAACATCCTGGAGAAGACCGACCTTTCGAAGGCGAGCGAGGTGCAGTATCTGCACCACTTCATCGAGGCCAGCCGGATCGCCTTCGCCGACCGGGGGCGCTGGGTCGGCGACCCCGCCTTCGAGGACGTACCCACCAAGGAGCTGCTGTCGCAGCGGTACGCCGACTCGCGGGCCTGCCTGATCAAGGACGACGCCGTCCTCACCAGCCCGCTCGCGCCCGGTGACCCGCGCCACCCGGCGCCCTGCGGCCAGGGCGGTACGGCGGCCCCGACGACGTACGAGGGCGAGAACACCACCCACCTGACCGTGGCCGACAAGTGGGGCGACGTCGTCGCCTACACGCTCACCATCGAGCAGACCGGCGGCAGCGGCATCACCGTGCCCGGCCGGGGCTTCCTGCTCAACAACGAGCTGACCGACTTCTCCTTCGCCCCGGCCAACCCGGCGGTGCACGACCCGAATCTGCCGGGCCCGGGCAAGCGGCCGCGCTCGTCGATCTCCCCGACGATCGTCCTGGACAAGGCCGGCAGGCCGGTGGTGGCGCTCGGTTCACCGGGCGGGGCGACCATCATCACCACGGTGCTGCAGACCCTGACCGAGTTCCTCGACCGGCGCCTCCCGCTGGTCGACGCCATCGCCGCACCCCGCGCCAGCCAGCGCAACGCGGCGAAGACCGAACTCGAACCCGCCCTCTACAACGGTGACGTGAGGAAGCAGCTGGAGTCCATCGGGCACTCCTTCTCCCTCAACCCCGAGATCGGCGCGGCGACCGGCGTGCAACGCCTGCCGGGCGGCGAGTGGCTCGCCGCCGCCGAGAAGGTACGACGCGGAGGCGGCTCGGCGATGGTGGTCGACCCCGCCGCACCGTAGCGGACGAAACGTCGTCAAGCCCGCGGCGCCGGCACCCGTGCGGGGACCGGCGCCGCGGGACTCTTGCTTGCGGGCCCGGCCGGCCTACGGCTCCGGCGGTGGCCGCTGGGAGCGGTCCGTGCGGAAGTCCAGCCGGCCCTCCGCCACGTCCACCGTCACATGGCCGCCCTCGGTGATCGTGCCGTCGAGCAGCAGCCGGGAAAGCTGGTTGTCCACCTCCCGCTGGATGGTGCGGCGCAGCGGGCGGGCGCCGTACTCGGGCTGGTAGCCGCGCTCGGCGAGCCAGTCGACGGCCGCGTCCGTGAAGTGGACCGTGACGCCCTGCCCGTCCAGCAGCCGCCGGGTGCCCTCCAGCAACAGGCCGGTGATCTGCCGGAGTTGCTCGCCGGTCAGCTGCCGGAAGATCACGATCTCGTCGATGCGGTTGAGGAACTCCGGCCGGAAGTGCTCGCGCAGCGGCCGCAGGATCTGCTCGCGCCGCGCCTCCTCGTCCGCCTCCGCCCCGCCCGGCCCGAACCCGATCCCGGCGCCGCGCCGGGTGATCGCCTCGGAGCCGAGGTTGCTGGTCATCACGATGACGGTGTTGGTGAAGTCCACCGTCCGGCCCTGGGAGTCGGTCAGCCGGCCGTCGTCCAGGACCTGGAGCAGGATGTTGAACACGTCCGGGTGCGCCTTCTCCACCTCGTCGAGGAGGAGCAGCGAGTACGGGTACCGGCGCACCACCTCGGTGAGCTGGCCGGCCTCCTCGTGGCCGACGTACCCCGGCGGGGCGCCGACCAGCCGGGAGACGGTGTGCCGTTCCTGGTACTCGCTCATGTCCAGGCGGACCATGCGGTCCTCGCTGCTGAACAGCGCCTCGGCGAGCGCCCGTGCCAGCTCGGTCTTGCCGACGCCGGTCGGCCCGAGGAACAGGAAGCTGCCGATCGGCCGGCGCGGGCTCGCGAGGCCCGCGCGGGAGCGCAGCACGGCCTCCGAGACCACGGCGACGGCCTCCTCCTGGCCGACCACCCGCTGGTGCAGATGCTGCTCCAGATCGAGCAGCCGTTCCTTCTCCTCCTGGGTGAGCCGGCTGACCGGGATGCCGGTCTGCCGGGACACCACCTCGGCGATGGCCTCCGCCGTCACCTCCAGGTCCAGCCCCTCGTCGGCCTTGCCGCCGCCGCTCGCCTCCTCGATGCGCCGCTTCAGCTCGCCGATCCGGTCGCGCAGCTCCTTCGCCTCGTCGTAGTCCTCGTCCGCGACCGCCTGGTCCTTGTCCCGCACCAGCTGCTCGGCCTCGCGCTCCAGCGCGCGCACGTCCTGCCCCTTGGTCCCGGCGCCGAGCCGCACCCGGGCGCCCGCCTGGTCGATCAGGTCGATGGCCTTGTCCGGCAGCCGCCGGTCGGTGAGGTAGCGGTCCGACAGCTGTACGGCGGCGACCAGCGCCGCGTCGGTGTAGCGGACCTGGTGGTGGGCCTCGTAGCGGTCGCGCAGCCCGCGCAGGATCTCGATGGTGTCCGTGACGGTCGGCTCGGGCACCAGGACCGGCTGGAACCGGCGGGCCAGCGCCGCGTCCTTCTCGATCCGCCGGAACTCCTCCAGCGTGGTCGCGCCGACGATGTGCAGCTCGCCCCGGGCGAGCGCGGGCTTGAGGATGTTGCCGGCGTCCATCGCGCCGCCCTCGCCGCCGGAGCCCGCGCCCACGACGGTGTGCAGCTCGTCGATGAACACGACCAGCCGCTCGGAGTGGGCGCGGATCTCCTCGACTATGGTGTTGAGCCGCTCCTCGAAGTCGCCCCGGTAACGGGTGCCGGCGACGACCCCGGTGAGGTCCAGCGCGACGACCCGGCGCCCGGCCAGCCCGTCCGGTACGTCCCCGTCCGCGATGCGCTGCGCCAGCCCCTCCACGACGGCCGTCTTGCCGACACCGGCGTCGCCGATCAGCACGGGGTTGTTCTTGCCGCGCCGGGAGAGCACCTCGATGGTCTGCTCGATCTCGGTGTCCCGGCCGATCACCGGGTCGATCCGCCCCTGCCGGGCCAGGTCGGTCAGATCACGGCCGTACTTGTCCAGGGTGGGCGTACCGGTGGACCGCTGCCGCTCCACGCGGATCGGCGTGCTCTCCGGGGCCTCCGGCGGCAGGCTCCCGGCCGAGTACCGGGCCGCGTTCAGGATGTGCCCGGCCGCCGAGTCCGGGTTCGCGGCCAGGGCGCTCAGCACGTGCTCCGGGCCGATGTACCCGGCGCCGCTCGCCCGTGCCATGTCGTGCGCGTCCAGCAGGGCGCGCTTGACGGCCGGGGTGAGCGACAGCGAGGTCGGCGGCGGCACGTCGCCCGGCGGGTGCTGGACCGGACCGGCCCGGTCGTCGATCTCCGTGGCGAGCGAGTCCGGGTCCGCGCCGGCCCGGCTCAGCAGGCTCCGGGTGGGCTCCGCCGCCACGGCCGCGCGCAGCAGGTGCTGGGTGTCCAGGTTCCGGCTGCCGTGCTCGGCGGCGTACTGGGCGGCCCCTCTGACCAGCTCCCGGGCCGGCTGGCTGAGCAGGCGGCCGATGTCGATGTGGCGGGGCGCGGGGGCGCCGCCGGTGCCGCCGAAGAAGCGGGACAGGAATTCACCGAAGGGGTCGGGAGGGTAGCCGTTGGTCATGGCATTCCGTTCCTTTGGTGCTGGTTCATATCACCTTGTCACGGATGCTGCTGGCTGGCATGTGCGGGGTGCCTGTCGGGCCGTGAGGATCCTCGGGCCCTCCTCCGTGACCGCCACCGTGTGCTCCACGTGGGCGGCGCGGGAGCCGTCGCTCGTGCGCAGGGTCCAGCCGTCGCCCGCCTCGTAGTAGGTGTCCTTGCCGCTCGCGATCAGCATGGGCTCGATGGCCAGGACCATGCCGGGGCGCAGGGGAAGGCCTCGGCCGGGGCGGCCCTCGTTCGGGACGTCGGGATCCTCGTGCATCCGGCGGCCGATGCCGTGGCCGCCGAAGCCCTGCGGGATGCCGTACCCGGCGCCGCGGCAGACCTTGCCGACGGCGTGGGCGATGTCGCCGATGCGGTTGCCGGCGACGGCCGCCGCGATGCCGGCCGCCAGGGCGCGCTCGGCGGTGTCGATGAGGCGGCGGTCGGCCGGGCGCGGTCGGCCGACCGTGAGGCTGAGCGCCGAGTCGCCGGCCCAGCCGTCCAGCACCGCGCCGCAGTCGACGGAGAGCAGATCGCCGTCGCGCAGGCGGTAGCGGGTGGGGATGCCGTGGACGATCGCGTCGTTCACGGAGGCGCAGATCACCGCGGGGAAGGGGGTCGGGGCGAAGGACGGGCGGTAGCCGAGGAACGGCGAGGACGCCCCGGCCTCGCGCAGCACCTCCCGTGCCACCTCGTCCAGCTCCAGCAGTGAGACGCCGACGTCCGCGGCCTGCCGTACGGCCGTCAGGGCCCGCGCGACAACCTGGCCCGCCGCGTGCATCGCGTCGATCGACGTGTCTGTCTTCAGTTCCACCATGCCAATTACTATACCGGTATTTAAATGGGGGTCGTCGGGATGGCCGGTATTAGAATGGGGGAATGGTGCGCACCCCTCTCACCCCCGAAGAGCGCGAACGCGGCGAGCGGCTCGGGCAGTTGCTGCGCGAGGCGCGCGGTGGCCGGAGCATGACCGAGGTGGCCGCCGCGGCGGGCGTCTCCGCCGAGACCCTGCGCAAGATCGAGACGGGCCGGGCGCCGACACCGGCGTTCTTCACGGTGGCCGCGCTGGCCGGAGTCCTCGGACTGTCGATGGACGAACTGGTCACGCGCTGTGCGCCGGCCGCAGTGTGAGACGGGGTGTGCGGTGAGCGGTCCGCGCACTGCCGGAAAACCGTGCGTAGCAGCGCCGTAACACGACTGGTGTTGCCTGGCGGTCGGAGTGCTGACGGTCGGGTGGGAGCTGGGCGATGGCGGTGGATCAACTCCCTGGTGAGGTGCGGGAGTTCGCGGGCTACCTGAACGGTCTGCTGGCACGCCTGGACCAGGGGGAAGGCTGGAGCGGCGTCTTCTGGCAGCGTGACCCCGAGGGCATGCGGGCCTGCCTTCAGGGGCGCGAGGTGCCGCCGTGGGACGTGGTGGCGGCCCTGCTGGACGACCTCGCGGCGGCATACGGTGCGCCCGCGGCAGACACCGAGCGGGAGCGGGCCCGAGCTCTCTACCGGGCGGCCCTCGCGGCGTACGACGCCCGCCCCGGGGCGCGCGAGGCCCTGGCCGACCGCCTCGACGTCATGCTCCGCGAGCAGCGGTACGCCGCCGACCGCCAGACCGAACTGGCCCGCCTGCTCTCCACGGCGGCCTCCGGCCCGGAGACCGACGCCCTGCGCCTCGACCTCGCCTGGGCCCACGACGACCACGCCCGCGCGTCCGCCCGGTGCGAGGAACTCCAGCGCCGCCTCCGGGAGCTGGACCGCCGTGCGACGGGCAGTCGGGCGGGAGCGGTACGGGGGCAGTGGGCTGCGGATCCGGGGCACCTCTCGGCCGCGGATTCCGGGCGGGCGGAGATGCCGGTGCGTGGTGACGGCGGCGGGGGCCGGGTGGCCTTGGGCGGCGGCCGGGGTGGGGTGTCGGGGTCGTCGGGTGAGGGTGTGGGGCGTCCTGTGGCTGTCGATTCCGGGCGGGCGGAGATGCCCGTCCCCGCCCGGCCCGAACCTGACCAGGCCTTCGGAGCCTCCGGCTCCCTCCCTGCCCGGGCCTTCGGCCCCGCCGGATCCGGACCCGGCCAGGCCCTCCCGGCGCCCGACTTCCGCCCTGCCCCGGCCGCCGGCCCTGCCGCACCCGCCGCGCACTCGGCGCCGGCCCGCCCAACCCGCACATCCCGCATACACGCCACCGCGACCCCCTCCTCGCGCACCGCGCCCACTCCGAACCCCGCGCCTGCCACCGCTCCCACTCCGAACGCCGCGTCCGTCGCCGCGCCCATCCCGAATCCCGCGCCTGCCACCGCTCCCACTCCGACCCCTGCGTCCCTCACCCCGCGCACCCCGAACGCCGTGCCCGCCGCCGCATCCGCCCCGCCTCCACCCCCTGCCCCAGCCGCCCCCACCACCTCCCGCAAACGCCGCCGTGGCAGTGCCCGCTTCGCCGGGATGGCCGAGGACGCAGCGGCCCCCGTCGCCGTACCGCAGGTGCCCGTGCCGTCGGCCGCGCTGCCGCAGGCTGCCGCGCCGGGCAGGCCGCGGGGTGCGCGGTTCGCCGGGGGAGTGGAGCAGGCCGGGGAGGCGCAGGCGGAGGCGGTCGGCTTCGAGGAGGTGGACGGTGAAGCCGGCGCGGCCGTCGTCGGTGCCGTCGAGCGGCTCGCCCGGTTGCGCGCCGAGGGGCGCAGCGGGGAGGCGCATGTGCTGCTCGCCGAGGTCGCGCAGTGGCCGGCCGGCCGGTTTCCGCTGCTCGCCGACGCGCTGCGCGCCGCCGGGCTCGGGGCGGACTGGGCGACGTTGTTGTGGGAGGCCGCCTCGCTGCCTCCTGAGCGGCTGGTCGGCGTCGCCGACGCGCTGGCCGGCGCCGGGCGGGACGCCGACGGGCGGCAGTTGCTGCGGCAGGGGGTGGCCCGGCCGGCCGAGCAGGTCGGGGCCGCCGTGCTGCGCCTGGCGGACGAGGGGAGAGGGCGGGAGGCCCGGGCGTTGTTGGACGCCTGTGCGCGGGCGCGGACGGCGGAGGAGGCCGCCCGTGCCGTCCTTCCCGATCCCGGCCGGCTCGTGCCCCTGCTGCTGGAGGCCGCCCGCGCCGTATCCGAGGAGCGGTACTGGGACCTCGTGCACGCCCTGCGGGTCGCCGGACACAGTGCGTGAGCGAATCGCGGAAGGCTCGTCCCGGTGTGTCCCGCTTCGCTCCGCCGGCCGGATCGTCCGCACGCCCATCGGCGTGTGAAACGTGATCGACTCCGCGGGTTGACGACGATGGTCTTGGCAAGGGCCTCCAGGAGGCTTACTTTCATCCCTCTACCGCCTGCTCTACGGGCGTAGAGGCTCTGGCGTCCCGTCGAAGGAGCAGCTCATGGCCAACGTCGTACGCGCCGCACTGGTCCAGGCCACCTGGACCGGCGACACGGAGTCCATGGTGGCGAAACACGAGGAGCACGCCCGCGAGGCGGCCCGGCAGGGTGCCAAGGTCATCGGGTTCCAGGAAGTCTTCAACGCGCCCTACTTCTGCCAGGTCCAGGAGCCCGAGCACTACCGGTGGGCCGAGCCCGTTCCCGACGGACCGACCGTGCGCCGTATGCGGGATCTCGCGCGCGAGACCGGCATGGTGATCGTCGTCCCGGTCTTCGAGGTCGAGCAGTCCGGCTTCTACTACAACACCGCCGCCGTGATCGACGCCGACGGCACCTACCTCGGCAAGTACCGCAAGCACCACATCCCGCAGGTCAAGGGCTTCTGGGAGAAGTACTACTTCAGGCCCGGGAACGTCGGCTGGCCCGTCTTCGACACCGCCGTCGGGCGCATCGGCGTCTACATCTGCTACGACCGGCACTTCCCGGAGGGCTGGCGGCAACTCGGTCTCAACGGTGCCCAGTTGGTCTACAACCCCTCCGCCACCCACCGCGGCCTGTCGGCGTACCTGTGGCAGCTGGAGCAGCCCGCCGCGGCCGTCGCCAACGAGTACTTCGTCGCCGCCATCAACCGCGTGGGCCGGGAGGAGTACGGCGACAACGACTTCTACGGGACCAGTTACTTCGTTGATCCGCGTGGGCAGTTCGTGGGCGAGACCGCGAGCGACAAGTCCGAGGAACTCCTCGTCCGCGACCTCGACTTCGGCCTGATCGACGAAGTGCGGCAGCAGTGGGCCTTCTACCGCGACCGCCGCCCCGACGCCTACGAAGGACTGATCCAGCCGTGAACGACCTCTACTCCCGCCACCGCCAGGTCCTGCCCGACTGGCTGGCCCTGTACTACGACGAGCCGATCGAGATCACCCACGGCGAGGGACGCCACGTCTGGGACTCCGCCGGCAACAAGTACCTGGACTTCTTCGGCGGCATCCTGACCACGATGACCGCGCACGCGCTGCCCGAGGTCACCAAGGCCGTCAGCGAGCAGGCCGGGCGGATCATCCACTCCTCGACGCTCTATCTGAACCGGCCGATGGTCGAACTCGCCGAGCGCATCGCCCAGGTGAGCGGCATCCCGGACGCCCGGGTCTTCTTCACCACCTCCGGCACCGAGGCCAACGACACCGCCCTGCTCCTCGCCACCGCCCACCGGCGCAGCAACACCGTCCTGGCGATGCGCAACAGCTACCACGGGCGCTCCTTCAGCACGGTCGGCATCACCGGCAACCGCGGCTGGTCCCCGACCTCCCTGTCCCCGCTCCAGACCCACTACGTGCACGGCGCGGTGCGCGGCCGGGGCCCGTTCGCCGGGCTGGACGACCGCGCGTTCACCGACGCGTGCGTGGCCGACCTCAGGGACATCCTCGGGCACATCCGGCCGCCCGCCGCGCTGATCGCCGAACCCATTCAGGGCGTCGGCGGCTTCACCTCCCCGCCCGACGGCCTCTACGCCGCCTTCCGCGAGGTCCTGGACGAGCACGGCGTCCTGTGGATCGCCGACGAGGTGCAGACCGGCTGGGGCCGCACCGGCGAGCACTTCTGGGGCTGGCAGGCGCACGCCCGGAGCGGTCCGCCGGACATCGTCACCTTCGCCAAGGGCATCGGCAACGGCATGTCCATCGGCGGGGTCATCGCCCGCGCCGAGATCATGAACTGCCTGGACGCCAACAGCATCTCCACGTTCGGCGGCACCCAGATCACCATGGCCGCCGGCCTCGCCAACCTCACCTACCTGCTGGAGCACGACCTCCAGGGCAACGCCCGCCGGGTCGGCGGGCTGCTCATCGAGCGGCTGCGGGCCGCCGCCGCCCAGCTGCCCGGCGTACGCGAGGTGCGCGGGCGCGGGCTGATGATCGGCATCGAGCTGACCAGGCCGGGCACGGACGAGGCCGATCCGCGGGCGGCCTCCGCCGTCCTGGAGGCGGCCCGCGCCGGCGGCCTGCTCATCGGCAAGGGCGGCGGCCACGACACCAGCGCCCTGCGCATCGCACCCCCGCTGTCCCTGACGGTGGCGGAGGCGGAGGAGGGCGCGGCGATCCTCGAACAGGCGCTTCGCAGCGCGTACTAGAGAAACAGGTGTACGGCCATGACCACCACCTCCGAGACCCGGTACGGCTGGGAACCCGTGCTCTCCGTCCGCCAGGTGCTGTCCCTGGAACGGGTCCTGGCCGGGGAGCCCGAGGTGGTGGCCGGGGCCGGGCAGCTGGACCGGCCGGTGCGCTGGGTACATGTCGCCGAGGCCGCCGACGTCGGCGTGATGCTCAGCGGCGGCGAGATGGTCCTCACCACCGGCGTGCTGCTCGCCGGTGACGAGAGCAAACAGGCCGAGTACATCCAGTCCCTGTACCGGGCCGAGGCGGCCGCCGTCGTCCTCGGTCTCGGGCGGGCGTTCCCCGCGCCGCCGGACGCGATGCGCCGCGCGGCGGACCGCTGCGGGCTGCCCATGGTGGTGCTGCACCGGCCCTTCCCCTTCGCCGAGCTGACGGAGGAGGTTCAGTCCCGGCTGGTACGGCGCAAGTTCGCCGCCGTCAGCCTCTCGGAGTCGGTCCGCAGCGCGCTCACCGGCCTCATCACGGCCGGCGTCCCCCTCGGGCGGCTTCTCGACGAGGTCGCCGTGCACAGCGGCTGCCCCGTCGTCGTCACCAACCTCGCCCACCGCGTCCTCGCCACGGCGGGGGAGCGGTCCGCCGTGGACGACGTGCTGCGCGACTGGGAACGGATCGCCCGGCAGGCCGGCGGCGCCGACGGCGAGGGCTGGTTCAGCGCCGAGCTGGGCGGCCGCGGGGAGCGCTGGGGCCGGCTGCTGCTGTGCGGCTTCCGGGGCGAGCCGGCCACCGGACGGCTGCTCGCCGACCGGGCCGCCGAGGCGCTCGTGCTGCACCGCATGCTCGACGGCGGCTCCGCGCGCAGCTGGGAGGAGCAGTCCGCGCAGAGCCTGCTGACCGACCTCGTCTCCGGCGTCGTACCGGCCCGGCAGCTGCTGCCCCGGGCCCGCGCCGCCGGACTGCCGGTCAACCGGCGCACCTTCGTGCCGCTCGTCGTCCTCGGCCGGAGCCCCGGGCAACTCGACCGGGTGCTCCGGCTGCTGGGGCTGTCCGGGCTCGTCGCCGAACTCGCCGACGGGGCGAGCGCCGTCCTGCTCAGCCTCGCCCGGGACCAGGACGCCGAGGCCCTCACCGGGCACTTCGCGGCCCGGCTGCGCACCGGGTCCGACGTCGTGGTGGCCGCGGCGGATCCCCGTACCGCCTGGGACGACGTACCGGCCGGACTGCGGGAGTCCCGGCACGTCGCCGACGCCGTCGCCGACTCCCCCCACGCCCTGGACCTCCCGGCCGTCGTACGCCTCAAGGACGTGCATCTGCGCGGCCTGATCCGGCTGCTGCGCGACGACCCGCAGGTGCAGTCCTTCGCCGAACGGGAGCTGGACGGGCTGCTGTGCGCCGCCGAACCCGAGCTGCTGAACGTGCTGCGGACCTATCTCGCGACCGGCCGCAACAAGTCCCGCACCGCCCAGCTCCACCACGTCTCCCGGCCCGCCCTCTACCGCCGCCTGGAGGCGATACAGGCCCGCCTCGGCGTCGACCTCGACGACTTCGAACAGGCGGCCTCGGTCCACATCGCGCTCCTCGCGCACGATGCGCAACAGCGGTGAAACATGCGACGACCTGCGAAAACGGCGGTGAAACATGGGTCAGCGAACGCGTGACACGGTGGCACGCCCACGCCCCGCAGACGTGACACGCTGCCAATCCAACGGCCTGCTCCGGCTTTCTAGGCTCACCGCACACCGAGCTACCGGAGGTCCCGATGAGCCGAGTGATCCGCGCCGCCCTGTTCCAGACCGCCTGGACCGGCGACAAGGAATCCATGATCCAGGTCCACGAGCAGGCGGCCCGCGACGCCGCCGCCCAGGGCGCCCAAGTCCTCTGCTTCCAGGAGCTGTTCTACGGCCCCTACTTCTGCCAGGTCCAGGACAAGGCCTTCTACGAGTACGCCGAGCGGATCCCCGAGGGTCCGACCGTGCAGCGCTTCCAGGCGCTCGCCCGGGAACTGGGCATCGTCCTCGTCCTGCCGATGTACGAGGAGGAGCAGCCCGGCGTCCTCTACAACACCGCCGCCGTGATCGACGCGGACGGCTCCTACCTCGGCAAGTACCGCAAGACCCACATCCCCCAGGTCCAGGGATTCTGGGAGAAGTTCTACTTCCGTCCCGGCAACAGCGGCTGGCCCGTCTTCGACACGGCCGTCGGCAGGATCGGCGTCTACATCTGCTACGACCGCCACTTCCCCGAGGGCTGGCGGGCGCTGGGCCTCGCCGGCGCCGAGATCGTCTTCAACCCCTCGGCCACCTCGCGCGGCCTGTCCCGCTACCTCTGGCAGCTGGAGCAGCCCGCGGCCGCCGTCGCCAACGAGTACTTCGTCGGCGCGATCAACCGGGTCGGCGTGGAGGACCTCGGCGACAACGACTTCTACGGCACGACCTACTTCGTGGACCCCGAGGCCCAGTTCGTCGGCGAGGTCGCCAGCGACAAGGAGACCGAACTCGTCGTCCGCGACCTGGACCTGGCGAAGCTCCGCGAGGTCCGGGACCGCTGGCAGTTCTACCGGGACCGGGCGCCGGGGGCGTACACGCCGCTGACCGCACCCTGACCGTAACCGAGTTGACCGAGGGAGCAGCATGACCGGCCGTACAGTCATCCGCGGAGGACTCGTCATCACCGCCTCCGACGAGATCCACGCCGACGTCCTGATCGAGGACGGCCGCATCGCCGCCCTCGCCGCCTCCGGCACCCCCGCCGCCGGGGCGTTCACCGCCGAGCGGGTCGTCGACGCCACCGGGAAGTACGTCATCCCGGGCGGTGTCGACGCGCACACCCACATGGAGCTGCCGTTCGGCGGGACCTTCGCCTCCGACACCTTCGAGACCGGCACCCGCGCCGCCGCCTGGGGCGGTACGACGACGATCGTGGACTTCGCGGTGCAGAGCGTCGGACACACCCTGCGCGAGGGCCTGGACGCCTGGCACGCCAAGGCCGAGGGCAACTGCGCGATCGACTACGCCTTCCACATGATCGTCTCCGACGTCCACGACGAGACGCTGAAGGAGATGGACCTGCTGGTGGAGGAGGGGGTGACCTCCTTCAAGCAGTTCATGGCGTACCCCGGGGTCTTCTACAGCGACGACGGGCAGATCCTGCGCGCCATGCAGCGCTCCGCCGACAACGGCGGCCTGATCATGATGCACGCCGAGAACGGCATCGCCATCGACGTGCTGGTGCAGCAGGCCCTCGACCGCGGTGAGACCGACCCCCGGTATCACGGGGAAGTCCGCAAGGCCCTGCTCGAAGCCGAGGCCACCCACCGCGCCATCCGGCTCGCGCAGGTGGCCGGCGCCCCCCTGTACGTCGTGCACGTCTCGGCGATGGAGGCGGTGGCCGAGCTGGCGCGGGCGCGGGACGAGGGGCTCCCCGTCTTCGGCGAGACCTGCCCGCAGTATCTGTTCCTGTCCACCGACAACCTCGCCGAGCCGGACTTCGAGGGCGCGAAGTATGTGTGCAGCACCCCGCTGAGGCCGCGCGAACACCAGGCCAAGCTGTGGCAGGGGCTGCGGACGAACGACCTCCAGGTGGTCTCCACCGACCACTGCCCGTTCTGCTTCACCGGCCAGAAGGAGCTGGGCCGCGGCGACTTCTCCAAGATCCCCAACGGCCTGCCCGGCGTCGAGAACCGCATGGACCTGCTGCACCAGGCCGTCGTCGACGGGCACATCTCCCGCCGCCGCTGGATCGAGATCGCCTGCGCCACCCCGGCCCGCATGTTCGGCCTGTACCCGAAGAAGGGCACCATCGCCCCGGGCGCCGACGCCGACATCGTCATCTACGACCCGCACGCCGAGCAGATCATGTCGGCCCAGACCCACCACATGAACGTCGACTACTCGGCCTACGAGGGCAAGCGGACCACAGGCCGGGTCGAGACCGTGCTCTCGCGCGGTGTGCCCGTCATCACCGAGCGGGAGTACACCGGACACGCCGGCCACGGCGTCTACACCCCGCGCTCCACCTGTCAGTACCTCAACTAATCGAAAGCTATTCGAACGAGGAGTGGCGCCCATGGACTTCGGACTCGTCCTGCAGACCGACCCGCCGGCCTCCCGCGTCATCAGCCTGATGAAACGGGCCGAGCGCAACGGCTTCCGGTACGGCTGGACCTTCGACTCCGCCGTGCTCTGGCAGGAACCGTTCGTGATCTACAGTCAGATCCTCGCCAACACCCAGAAGCTGACGGTCGGCCCGATGGTCACCAACCCGGGCACCCGCACCTGGGAGGTCACCGCCTCCACCTTCGCCACCCTCAACGACATGTTCGGCAACCGCACCGTGTGCGGCATCGGCCGCGGCGACTCCGCGATGCGCGTGGCGGGCCGCAAACCCAACACCCTGGCCCGCATCAGCGAGGCGATGAAGGTCATCCGCGCCCTCGGCAGCGGCGAGGAGGCCGACCTCGGCGGCACGAAGATCCGCTTCCCGTGGATCAAGGCGGGCGCCGAACTGCCCGTATGGATGGCCGCGTACGGCCCGAAGGCGCTGAAGATGACCGGTGAGGAGGCCGACGGCTTCATCCTCCAGCTCTCCGACCTCTACCTCACCGAGTACATGGTCAAGGCGGTCAAGGACGCGGCCGTGGCCGCCGGACGCGACCCGTCCGAGGTGACGATCTGCGTCGCCGCCCCCGCCTACGTCACGGCCGACGACTCGCCCGAGGCGCTCGCCCACGCACGCGAGCAGTGCCGCTGGTTCGGCGGCATGGTCGGCAACCACGTCGCCGACCTCGTCGCCAAGTACGGCGAGCACTCCGCCCAGGTCCCCGACGAACTCACCGACTACATCAAGGCCCGCGAGGGTTACGACTACTCCCACCACGGACGCGCCGACAACCCCGACACCGCGTTCGTGCCCGACGAGATCGTGGACCGCTTCTGCGTCATCGGCCCCGCCGAGAAGCACATCGAGAAACTGAAGGCGCTGCGCGCGCTGGGCGTCGACCAGTTCGCCGTGTACGACATGCACGACGCCCAGGAGGCCACCATCGACGCCTACGGCACGAAGGTGATCCCGGCCCTCAACGCCTGACACCCTCCCCTTGGTTCACATCCCCCGAGTCCCCCCACGCCCCTCATGGTCTCCCCTCCCCGCCGTCCCGGGGAGGGGGCTGGTGCCCGCACGGCCACTCCCCGACCCACCTCACCCCGATTGGCCAGCCCATGACCGACACCGCTCCCCCGGCGATACCCCCGTCCGGCCAGGTCACCCTCCCCGACGGGCGCGTGGAACTCGCTCCCGGCACCCCGCCGCCCAGTGGTCCGTACGCCAACGAGGACCTGCTGCCGGTCCCGGCCGGCAAGCGCACCTGGACCACGTACAACTTCTCCGCGCTGTGGGTCGGCATGGCCCACAACACGGCCTCCTGGACGCTCGCCTCCGGCCTGATCGCCGTCGGGATGGACTGGAAGCAGGCGGTGTTCACCATCGCCCTGGCCAACCTGATCGTCCTCGTCCCGATGCTGCTCACCGGGCACGCGGGCCCCAAGTACGGCATCCCCTTCCCGGTCTTCGCCCGCGCCTCCTTCGGGGTGCGCGGCGCCAACCTGCCCGCCGTCGTACGGGCGTTGGTGGCCTGCGGCTGGTTCGGCATCCAGACCTGGATCGGCGGCGAGGCCATCTACTTCCTCGCCGGCAAGCTGATCGGCGACAGCTGGTCGAACGCGGCGCACGTGGGCGGCTACGCCTGGACCATGTGGCTGTCGTTCGCGATCTTCTGGCTGATCCAGGTCGCCATCATCTACCGGGGCATGGAGACCATCCGCCGCTTCGAGAACTGGGCGGCGCCGTTCGTGATCGTCGGCGCCGTGGTGATGCTGGCCTGGATGAGCGGCAAGGCCGGCGGCGTCGGCCCGCTGTTCGACCAGCCGTCGAAGCTCGGCTGGGGCGGCCACTTCTGGAAGCTGTTCTGGCCCTCCCTGATGGGCATGATCGGCTTCTGGTCCACGCTGTCGCTGAACATCCCCGACTTCACCCGCTACGGCAGGAGCCAGAAGGCCCAGACCTGGGGCCAGGCACTCGGCCTGCCGACGACCATGACGCTGTTCGCTTTCCTGTCGGTGCTGGTGACGTCCGGCTCGCAGGCGGTCTACGGCCAGCCGGTCTGGGACCCGGTGCAGCTCGCCGCGAAGACGGACAACGTGGTCGGCCTGCTCTACGCCCTGGTCACCGTCCTGGTGGCGACCCTCTCCGTGAACATCGCGGCCAACCTCGTCTCCCCGGCCTTCGACTTCTCCAACGTGGCGCCCAGGAAGGTGAGTTTCCGCACGGGAGCGCTCATCACGGCGGTCCTCGCGGTCCTGATCTTCCCGTGGAAGCTGTACTCCGACCCGCAGGGCTACATCTTCACCTGGCTCGGCCTGGTCGGCGGGCTGCTCGGCACGGTCGCGGGCATCCTCGTCGCCGACTACTGGCTGGTCCGCCGCACCCGCCTGGACCTCGCCGATCTGTACCGCGCGGGCGGCCGCTACTGGTACGCGGCCGGCTGGAACTGGCGGGCCGTCGTCGCCTTCCTCGTGGGCGGCGTCCTCGCGATCGGCGGCGCCAGCTTCAAGCCCCTGCTCGACGGCCGCCCCATCCCGGCCCTGTCCCCGCTGGCCGACTACGGCTGGGCGGTCGGGCTCGGCACGTCACTGGTGCTGTACCTGGTCCTGACGGCGGTCTCGGGGCGGGAGCGGGCGACCGGCTGATCGGTGCCCGTCGGCGGGACGCGCCGGTGTCACGCGGTGCGTCCCCGCCGGGCCCGGCCCTCCTGCGCGGCCGGCACCCCCGGGCAGTGGTCGACCGCGGCCAGGGCCCCGGCGCGGTCGAGCCGTACCGTGATCTCGCCGGTGTCCGTCCTGACGAGCAGCAGCCCGTCCGCCGTCCGCACCGGCTCGCCGCACACCACCCCCGACGGGGTGCGCACCAGGATCCGGGGCCCGTCCTTCGCGGGGCCGTACCAGGTCAGGGCCACCCCCGTGACGAGCAGCGCCCCGCAGGCGATCGTGAGGGCCACGCCGCGGGTGAGGGCCCGTACCGTACGGCGGGCCTCCAGCCGGTCGCCGAGGCGCAGCGCCGTGGCGGAGGCGGGCATGCCGGTGGGCAGCCGGACGGCGGTGGGCGCGCCGTGCGCCGCCCGGAGCAGCAGCAGCGCGCCGAGCGTGCCGCACAGCAGGCACAGCAGCAGCGCACCGCCCGCCAACGCGTCGTACGGGGAGGCCAGTTCACCCACGTCGGTGCGGCCCTTGACCAGGCCGAAGCCGAGCAGCCCCACGAAGAGGGCCGCGAGACCGCCACGGCAGGCGAGCGCCGCCTCCCGGGCGCGGGCCAGTTCACCGGCGCGCACCTCCCGTGTCCGCCGGGCGGCTTGGCGGTCCACCGGGGTCGCGGCGGGTCCGGGCCGGACCTGCCAGGACGGGGTCACCGCCGCTCCAGTACAACGTTCCAGTAGGCACCGCAGCCCGTCTCCCCCGGCGGGCGGCCCGGATGGTCCGCCGCGCACGAGCAGAGCACCGGGACGTGTGCCGGCCGGGGTCCGCGGCGTGGCGCGCGGAAGACACGGTCCGTGTGCGTGTACGTGAACGCGCAGCCGCACCGGGGACACCACCCGTACAGCACGGCCATGCCGTGCGCGGCCTCGACGCGCAGACCGGCCGTGTAGCGGGCCGCGTAGGCGTCGTGGGTGACCTCCCGGTACGGCGCGCGGGGGCGGCCGGACGTGCCAGGTGCCGGTACCGGGTGCGTCACCGGGCTCTCCCTCCCTCATTCGCGCGTGCGGGACCCTCAACCGCGCTCCCAGCATGCCGACTTCGCCCTGCACGGGCCACGCGCGGACCGGGCGGAAACCGGACGGGAGCCGGGCGTCCTCCGGCGGGAGGCCGGCGAGGTGCGCCGTAACCCGGCTGCGGGGCCGGGAGAAGGGGCACCATGGCAGCGGAGGGGTGGACGCATGAGTGAAGCCGGGGCCGCATCCGTACCCGACCGCGCCGCCGCCGCGCTCGCGCGCGCGGACAGGTTCCCCGTACCGCTCGATCCGGAGGAGTACGAAGGGCCACGGGGGTCCGAGCTCGACTTCCTGATCGGTGAACTGGGAGCCATTCTGGGCGAGTTGGAGCAGTCGGGGGATGGCGGGGGAGTGACGGCCGCCGCCGTGGCGGCATGGCTCGGCCGCTGTCACGCCGTACGGTTCGTGCTGGGGGGCGGACCGGCCGACCGGGAGTCGGCGCTGACCCTGCTTCAGCAGGCCCGTACGTCTGCCCGGCTCGGCGAGGCGGACCGGGAGGCGGCGCGGCGGGACCTGGTGGCCCTGGCCGGGTTCCGGCTGGTGCGTCTCCACCGTGAGACGGCGGCGGGACCCCCGGGCCAGTCGATCACCGACCGGGTCGTGTTCCTCTCCAGGCTCGGCACCCCCCCCCGCGCAAGGGAGTTCGGGCCTCGTGGAGGACAGCGAGCTGCTCGTCCGGCTGCTGCTGGAACGCGAGCACCCGCAGCTGACGCCCCAAGTCCATGAGTAGTTCCGGTTGTTCGGCGCGATGACCGAAGCCATGCCGGCCCGTGACACGGCCGCGTTCTTCCGCACGGGCCGGCAACTCCTCGACGGGGCGGACACGGCGCTGCCGCAGCCGCTGGCCGCCCTGGCGCCGTTGCTGTTCGGCCCGGCGGAGGCAACTCCTCGCCGCGCTCCCGTCCGAGCCGGAGGGAACCGGCGACGCGCCGGACGACGGCACCGACACGTCGGCGGAGGAGCGGGACTTCCTGACCCAGCTGCTCGCCCTCGCCGAGGTGATGGCACCCGGGAGCGTCGAGCCGCAGGACATGTCCGGCATCCTCGCCGAACTGTCGGGAGCGCAGGGCGCCGGAGCGCGGGAGCCCGGCCAGGCGCCCCTGCCGTCCAGGATGATCGCCGCCCTCTTCCACTTCACGCTCGCCACCCGCAGCGGCGACATGGAGGGGTTCCGGGCGGCCCTCCGGCTGATGCACGAGGCGGCGGCCAAGGGTGAACTCGACAGCCGCGTGTACGACGAGTGGCTCCGGAGCGTCGTGCCGGACAACGTAAAGAAGCACTTCGAGCTGGTCATCGGCCGGCCCGAGCTGATGAACCGCATCGGCGGCAACGTCGTCGTCTTCGACTTCATCTCCGACGAGGTCGCCGAGCAGATCTTCGACCTCCAGGTCCGCAACATCCAGCGGCAGTTGGCCCAGGGCCACCGACTGGTGCTGAAGATCGAGGACAAGGCCCGCAGCGCGCTCCTGGACCACTGCACCCGCGACAAGTGGAACGGCGGCCGCGGCAGTGGTACGGGGGCCGCCGGGCCGTCGGCCCGCTCGGGCTCAGCCCTGTCCGCCCCCGAGTGCGCCAGCCGCGGCTCGGGCCGCCTTGATGGCGCCCTGGTTGATCTCGTCCGTACCGGGGGCCTTCTTGGTGTCGAAGTCGCTGCCGTTGTAGGTGACGATCACCAGGGCGTTGGCGACCCGCACCATGACCACGCCCTCACGGGTCTGCTGCTTGTCCTCGGTGGTGAGGTTCACGACGGAGTAGGCGCTGTCGCCGAGCCCCGGCACGGCCCCGCCGCCGCTCTTCTCGGTCACCCGCTGCTGGTACTCCTGCCTCGCCGCCTGCTCCGACTCACCGATCTCGAACGACACGTCGAGCCACCGGTAGGAGTACCCCTTCAGCGCGTTCCAGGAGCACGTGCGCCGCAGCGTGGTGTCCGTCGACGGGATCTCCTTGCCCGCCGTGTTCGCCCCGGGCACCAGCGCCGTGACCGTGGCCGCGGGCACGCTCGTGCAGGGCGCGGGCGCGGTGGTGTACCTCTTCGGTCCGGCGGTGGACGACGGGTCGGAGGTGGCGGCGGAGGACTGGGCCGGCGCCTTCTGGCCCGCCGGGGAACCGTCGGCGGCGGTCGGCGCGGCCGGTCCGGACGTCAGCGCCCAGCCGGCGCAGGCGAGGACGGCGACCGGTGAGATCCGCGCGGTGAGGGCGAGCGGCAGAGGAAGAGAACGCACGGCGCACTTCTCGTGGGGGAGGGGGTGCGGAGGGAGTCCGCATGGTGGACGGGGGACGTCAGTGTCACACGACTGTCTGTGGGGCGGAAGTGCCAACGCGCTCTGTACCCGGGCGGTCACGGCAGCGCGTTCATCCCGTACGGATCTGCCCGTTATGCGTGTCCAGCCAGCGTCGGGCCCCGACTTCGCTGGGGTACTCGCGGACGGCGAGCCCGGCCAGGAGCCGGCCCACGCACCACGCGGCGACCGCGGGCAGGACCGGCGCCGCGAGCAGCAACGGGATGAGGCCCGCGCGAGACCAGTACCGGGCACGGCCCGCCTCGGCGCGCTTGGCCGCCCGGAACGCGTGGGGCGTGGGCGGATCCAGCAACTGCCTGCGCAGCGCCCGGCGTTGTCCGACCCACCCCCAGACGAATGTCACACAGGAGGCGATCACCATCGTCACGTCCCAGACCCGGCGCACACCCGGCGGCATGTCGCTGCGCGGGGCGCCCTGATAGAGCCTCAGCGCGATGTAGCAGAAGAAGGCCAGCACGGCGAGCAGGAACAGGGCGCTGA
The DNA here is from genome assembly GCF_027625935.1 of Streptomyces camelliae. Classification (NCBI taxonomy): domain Bacteria; kingdom Bacillati; phylum Actinomycetota; class Actinomycetes; order Kitasatosporales; family Streptomycetaceae; genus Streptomyces; species Streptomyces camelliae. The sequence continues at coordinate 1,791,503 of NZ_CP115300.1, read as the reverse complement.
AAGCACGGCGCAGCCAGTAGCGTGCCCCGCGCTCGTACCAGGTGGTGCCGAGCCCCTGCAGGGACGGGATGCCGGTGGGGGTGTCGGTCCGGGTCATGTTCCGCTGGTGTGCTCCTGGAGCCAGCGGCGGGCGCCGACCTCGCTCGGGTATTCCCGGACGGTGGTCCAGGCGGCCAGCCAGCCGACGATGTACGCGGCGAACGCCGGCATGACCGGAGCGGCGAGCACCACAAGTCCGCGGCCCAGGGCGATGCGGCCCGGGACCCGCCTGTCGTGGTCGCGTTTGGCCTGGCGGGTCTGTTCGGGAGTGGGCGGATCCAGCAGCGCCTCGCGGTGGCCCCGGCGCTGCGTCACCCAGCCCCACACCAGGGTCACGACGGACGCGGCGACCTGCACGCCGTCCCACACGACGCGCGCGGTGGAGGGCAGCAGGTCACGGACCCCCGCGTACAGGCTCAGCGCGAAGAAGCAGAACATGGCCATGACGAGGACGAGGAAGACCGTCGTACGGGCGCGGCACAGCCAGTAGAGCGCCCCGCGCCGGTACCACGTCCGGCCCAGCTTCGGCAGAGCGGGGATGGGGACGGAGAACCCGGGGGCGGGCGCCTCAGAAGATGCTCGTGATGCCATGCCAGACGTCCTTCACCAGTCGCTTTCCGTCGTCGTAGGTCTCGGAGGCGACGTGCCCCGTCCCGGTCAGCACGCCACCGACCACCCCGTGGTCGTGAATGTCCTCGCTCCAGTGCTCGTGGAAGGCGTGATCGAGGACGGACGTCGAGACGATCACCGCACCGACCCCGACCGCGGCGACCGCGACGGCACCCTCGACGGGCAGGGCCGCGGTGATCGCCGCACCGGCGGCCAGGCCGCCGAGCGCGACACCGCCGTCCACGACGACGGAGTGCTGCCAGGACCAGCCCTTGTCGTGGTCGTCCTTCGCCTCGATCAGACCGCAGGCCGCCGCCGCGGCGACGTCCAGGACCGGCAGCTCCCGCAGGGCGTCCGGCAGCGCCTCCAGCCCCTTGCCCAGACGCAGCGCGTCCGCCGCATCGGCCAGCTTGACGTTCAGGGCGCGGTCGTACGGCAGCGCGGTGCTGCCGTTGTCGGCGCGGGCGATGTCCTCCTCCAGCGCGTCGACCTTGGTGACCGCGTCGCGGTACGCGCTCTTGGCGGGCGCGTCCTTGGGCAGCGCCTCGCCCGCCTTCTGGTACGCCTTGCGCTCGGCGCGCATCGCCTTCTTGGCGTCCTGTGCCTCGGCCTTGGCGGCATCGAGGTGCTTGCGGGCCTCGATGCCGCCCGCCCGGGCGTCCTCGGCGTCGTACGCGTACAGGCCGCGCAGCGCGTCGTACAGGGTGACCTTGTCGCCCTGCGACACCGAGTCGTCCTTCGCCGTCACCTTGTCGTACAGCCCCTGCAGCTGCTGCGCCGCCACCAGACGCGCGTGCTGGGCGGTGTGCAGGATCTCGTTGCGCGCCGTGGCGTAGTCGTTCATCGCGGAGATGGCCTTCTGGTCGGCCGCGCTCGGGGGACTCGCCGTCATGATCGGCACCGGCGCGCCCGTGGGGTCCGTCGCCACCCCCTTGCCGGCCGCGGTGTGCTGCGCGTTCTGCAGGGACGACTCGCACGTGGACAGCGCGTTCGCGAGCGTTTCGATGATCTCGCCGGCCGCGTGCACCAGCTCGGCGAAGCCGCCGGCGGCAAGCGCGTCCTCGCTCCACCTTGCGCGGAAGGACTCGGCCGCGTCGCCCTGCCAGCTCGCGTCGCCGACCAGCTTCTCGACGGCGCCGCTGAGCGGTTTCACCACGCCGTCCAGTTTGTCCTTGGCGTTCTTGTACGTCTGAGCCATCGTGTGCAGCCCGCCGATGTCGCCGCCGACCCAGCTGTCCCCCATCAGCCCTCGCCCTTCATCAGGTCCTCGAAGACACCGTGGACGTCCACGTCGTGCCGGTGGAAGGAGTCGCGCGCGTACGCGACCTTGTCCCCGTGGTCGTCCATCCGGTCGGCCATGCCGATGTGCAGGGCGACGATGAGGTCGGCGACTTCCTTGATCGCAGCGTCCAGGCCGGGATCGCCGCCGCTGACCACGGGCGGTGCCACGTCCGGGTGCAGCTTGCGGTAGTCGCCGGCCTGGTCGTGGAACGTCTTCGCCATCGTGGCGAGATCGTCGTAGACCGCCTTGAAGTCGGCCATTATCCGCGCACCTCCCGTGCGTAGGCGGCCAGGTCCGCGGGGTGCCAGTGGGAGGCCTCGGGTGTCAGCCGCGGGTCCAGCAGCACGGTGACGCCCTGCTCGGCCACCCCCTCTGTCAGCGGGCCGAGCGATGCGGCGACCCAGGGCTGGGCCTCGCCGAGGGCCTCCACCAGCTTCCGCGGGGTGCTGAAGGCGAAGGCCACGGTGCCGTGCGCGGGGTGGTCGAAGAGCTCGACGACGACGAAGGGGACGCGCGCGGGGCGGCCGTCCCTGCCCGTCCCGGCGACGGACCTCGGATGCGCCGGCACGCACACCGGCGTGTGGTATGCGGGCACGCCGGGCTTCGGGCCCGGGCGGTCGTCCGTGGCCGACCGGGGCGGCGGCGCGGCGTCCACCAAATCCAGCAACGCGGAACGGCGCGGCTCGGGAGCCTGCTGCGGAAGGCCGCCCCCCGCCGGATCCGGTTCCAGGAAGTCGTGCAGCCGTGAACGTATCGGCGCCCCCACCGCCGTCACCTCTTCCCCGTGGACTCGCATGGCTGTTGGGCTCGACCACGTTAGCCAGCGGTCAACGGGGCAAATCCGGCTATGTCGGGGTGCCGGGGCCGACGTACACGGAACTCATACGACCGTTTGGTCCAGGGGAGGGCAGTTCTTGACCCGCTGCTGAACCGGTGCCTCCGGTCGGGCCGCCGCTACGGCACCCGGGCCGTCCACTCCCCGGTGGAGAACTTGGTCCGCGCCAGCTCCTCGGCCCGCGCCAGCTCCTCGTCCGTGATCTTGCCCTGCGCCAGGCCGTACCGCGCGCGGAACGACTCGATCATCCGGTCGATGACCTCCTCACGCGGCAGCCCGGTCTGCCGGCGCAGCGGATCGACCCGCTTCTTCGCGCTCCGCGTCCCCTTGTCCGACAGCTTCTCCCGGCCGATGCGCAGCACGTCGAGCATCTTGTCGGCGTCGATGTCGTACGCCATGGTCACGTGGTGCAGCACGGCCCCCGGGCCGCCGTCCGGGCCGACCATCCGCTTCTGCGCCGCGCCCGCGATCTTGCCCTGGTCGGTCGCGATGTCGTTCAGCGGCTGGTACCAGGCCCGGATGCCCATGTCGCCGAGGGCACCGAGCACCCAGTCGTCCAGATAGGCGTAGCTGTCCTGGAAGGACAGGCCCTGTACGAGGGAGTCGGGCACCGACAGCGAGTAGGTGATCGTGTTGCCCGGTTCGACGAACATCGCGCCGCCGCCGGAGATCCGCCGCACCACCTCGATGCCGTGCCGCGCGGCGCCCTCGGGGTCCACCTCGTTGCGCAGCGACTGGAAGCTGCCGATGATCACCGCGGGGGCGCCCCACTCCCACACTCTGAGAGTCGGCGGGCGGCGGCCCGCGGCGACCTCGGCGGTCAGCACCTCGTCCAGCGCCATGTGCAGTGCGGGCGGCTGCGGGCGCTCGTGGATCAGCTGCCAGTCGTAGTCCGTCCAGTCCGTGGCGTGCGCGAGCGCCCGGCGCACCGCGATGCCGACGCCCTCCGAGGTCAGGCCGTACATGACGGTCCCCTCGGGCAGCGCGGCGTCGATCCGGGCGGCCAGCCCCGCCGCGTCGGTGTCGGCCGGGGCGCCCTCCAGCGCGCGGTTCACGGCGTCCAGCGCTTCGTCCGGCTCCAGGAAGAAGTCGCCCGCCACGCGCACGTGCCGCAGCACTCCGTCCTCGGCCGCCACGTCCACGACGACGAGCTTGCCGCCGGGCACCTTGTACTCACCGTGCACCGTCACCGTCCGGGCCTCCGTCCTCCCGCTTCCCGCCGCCGCTTCCCCCGCGAGATCAACGGCCCGGCCCACCGCCGTGTTCCCCGGACGGTGATCATGCTCCTACGATCACCCGGGAGACGTACCCGAACCGAGGAGGCGGCCCCCGTGTTCACCACCAGGCCCACCCTGCAGGGCACCTTCGGCATGGTGTCCTCCACCCACTGGCTGGCCTCGCAGTCGGCGATGGCGGTCCTGGAGGACGGCGGCAACGCCTTCGACGCCGCCGTGGCCGGGGCGTTCGTGCTGCACGTGGTGGAGCCGCACCTGAACGGGCCGGCCGGTGAGGTGCCGATCCTGCTCGCTCCGGCGGGCGGCGACGTGCGCGTGCTGTGCGGGCAGGGCGTGGCCCCGGCCGGCGCCACCGTCACCCACTACCGGGGGCTCGGACTGGACCTCGTCCCCGGCACCGGACCGCTCGCCGCCGCCGTGCCCGGCGCCTTCGACGCCTGGATGCTGCTGTTGCGCGACCACGGCACCAAGTCCCTCGACGACGTCCTGAAGTACGCCGTCGGATACGCCGAACACGGGCACGCGCCCGTGGAGAAGCTCGGTGCGACCGTGGAGAGCGTACGGCGGCTGTTCGAGACGGAGTGGACGTCGTCGGCCGAGGTGTATCTGCCCGGCGGCGCGTCCCCCCGGCCGGGTGAACTCTTCCGCAACCCCGCCCTCGCCGCCACCTGGAAGCGGCTGCTCGCCGAGACCGCCGGCGCGGGGGACCGGGAGGCGCGGATCGACGCCGCGCGCGCGGTGTGGCGCTCCGGCTTCATCGCCGAGGCCCTGCTGCGCCAGTCCCGGCGGCCCGCCCTGGACACCAGCGGCGCACACCACACCGGCACGCTCACCGAGGCCGACCTCGCCGGCTGGTCGGCGAGCTACGAGACCCCGGTGACGTACGACTGGCACGGCTGGACCGTGTGCAAGGCCGGCCCGTGGAGCCAGGGCCCGGTCCTCCTTCAACAACTCGCCCTGCTCCCCGACGAGTTGCCGCCGTACGGCTCCGCCGAATACGTCCATCTGCTGATCGAGAACTGCAAGCTCGCCATGGCCGACCGCGAGGCCTGGTACGGCGACGCCGCCGACGTACCGCTCGCCGAGCTGCTGTCGGACGACTACAACACCGGCCGGCGCGCCCTGGTCGGCGCCGAGGCTTCCCGCGAGCTGCGGCCCGGCAGCCCCGGCGGACGCACCCCGCGGCTGCCCGCGCAGGCACGCGCGCGCGTGGAGACCGGTGAGCGCGGGTTCGACCCGATGGGCGCGGGGGAGCCGACCGTCGCCGTGTTCCCCGGGGAGCCGCAGGTCGCCGCCGACGGCACGACCCGCGGCGACACCTGCCACCTGGACGTCGTCGACCGCTGGGGCAACATGATCGCGGCCACGCCGAGCGGCGGCTGGCTGCAGTCCAACCCGGTCGTGCCCGAGCTCGGCTTCCCGCTCGGCACGCGCCTGCAGATGGCCTGGCTGGAGGAGGGCCTGCCGAACTCGCTCACCCCGGGCCGGCGCCCCCGCACCACCCTCACCCCGTCCCTCGCGCTGCGCGACGGCGTGCCGGTCATGGCGTTCGGCACCCCGGGCGGCGACCAGCAGGACCAGTGGCAGCTGCACTTCCTCCTCGCCGCCACGCTGCGCGCCCCCGTCCGCGGCGGCCTCGACCTGCAGGGCGCCGTCGACGCCCCGAACTGGCACAACGACAGCTTCCCCAGCTCCTTCCACCCGCGCGGGCGGCGCCCCGGCAGTGTGACCGTGGAGTCCGGCACGGACGCCGGGGTGATCGAGGAACTGCGGCGCCGCGGCCACGACGTCACCGTCGGCCCCGCCTGGTCCGAGGGCCGGTTGTGCGCGGTGGCCCGCGACCCGGAGACCGGCGTGCTGTCGGCGGCGGCGAACCCACGCGGGATGCAGGGGTACGCGGTGGGCCGCTGACCATGCGCAGCCCCTGCTCTTCATCCCGATTCCACCCGGTGTGCACCGGGCAGGCGGGGATTGTCAGTGGGGCATGTTCTCATGGACGCATGCTCGAAGAGACGGAAACCATCGAAGAGTTTCTCACCCGCCGCTCGGCCGACGTGGAGGAGGCGGTGCGCGACGCCGCCGCGGCCGAGATCCTGCCCCGCTTCCGCCGCCTCGCCGAGGACGAGGTCGACCAGAAGAGCGGCCCGCACGACCTGGTGACGGACGCCGACCGGCTCGCCGAGAAGCGGCTCACCGAGGCGCTCGGCGCCCTGCTGCCCGGCTCGGTCGTGGTCGGCGAGGAGGCCGTGCACGCCGACCCGGCGACGTACGAGGCGCTCCAGGGCGACGCGCCGGTCTGGATCGTCGACCCGGTCGACGGCACCCGCCAGTTCGTGCACGGCGACGACGGGTTCTGCACGCTGGTCGCGCTCGCCCACCGGGGTGTCGTCATCGCCTCCTGGACCTATGCCGCGGCGCGCGGCCGGATGGCCACCGCGGTCCGCGGCCGGGGTGCCTTCCTCGACGGCGAGCGGCTCTTCGCGGGCACGCCCGAGCCCGGCCGGGACCTCGTCGTCGCCACGTCCCACCCGGACTACACCACCGACGAGCAGAAGCGCGCCCTGCGCGGCCTGTGGACCGAGGGGATCGCGCCCCGCCCGTGCGGCTCGGCGGGCCTGGAGTATCTCGCCATCGCCCGGGGCGAGTTGGACGCCGTCGCGTTCTCCTGGGAGGCCGCCTGGGACCACGCGGCCGGACTGCTCCTCGTCGAGGAGGCGGGCGGCACCCACCTCACCCGCACCGGCATCCCGTTCCGCGTCACCGGCGCCAATGCCCTGCCCTTCACCGCGGCCCGCGACACGGCGACGGCCGAACGGATCGCCGGCCTGCTGCGCACACCGGCCTGATTCCGGCGCAGGGGCCCGGCCCGGCCGGCCTCCGCCCCGGCGCCCCGGCCTCCGCCCCGGCGCCCCGGCCTCCGCCCCGGCGCCCCGGCCTCCGCCCCGGCGCCCCGGCCTCCGCCGGCCCCCGCCCCCAGGGAATGCCGGTCCCCCGGCATATCCTGATCCTCAGTGGCCATCGGCTGACGAAGGGGTCCGAAGGTGCCGTCGATGCTCGATGCGGTCGTGGTGGGTGCGGGGCCGAACGGGCTGACCGCTGCCGTGGAGCTGGCCCGCCGGGGCTTCTCCGTGGCCCTGTTCGAGGCGAAGTCCACCGTCGGCGGCGGCGCCCGCACCGAGGAGCTGACCCTCCCGGGCTTCCGGCACGACCCGTGCTCGGCGGCCCACCCCCTCGGGATCAACTCACCGGCGTTCCGCGCCCTTCCCCTGGAGCGCTACGGACTGCAGTGGCTGCACTCCGAGCTGCCGATGGCGCATCCCTTCCCCGACGGCAGCGCGGCCGTGCTGTCGAGGTCGGTGGCCGAGACGGCCGCCTCCTTCGGACCGCGCGACGCGGGGGCGTACCGCAGACTGGTCGAGCCGTTCCTCGCTCACTGGGACACCCTCGTACGGGACTTCATGTCCCTGCCCCTGACCGCGCTCCCGCGCGACCCCCTCACGCTGGCCCGCTTCGGCCTGGCCGGCCTGCCCCCGTCCACGTGGCTGATGCGCCGCTTCAAGGACGAGCGGGCCAAGGCCCTGTTCGCGGGCCTGGTCGCGCATGTGATGTCACCGCTGGACGGTCTGGCCACCGGCGCCATCGGCCTGGTCTTCGCGCTGGCCGCACACGCCCGCGGCTGGCCGGTGCCACGCGGCGGCTCCCAGGCGATCTCCGACGCCCTCGCCGCGTATCTCACCGACCTCGGCGGCGCGGTGCACACCGACTACGAGGTCAAGCGCCTGGACGACCTGCCCCCCGCGCGCGCGTACGTCTTCGACACCTCGCCCACCGCGCTCGCCCGCATCGCCGGCTTCGGTGACACGTATGCGCGCTACCGGTACGGCCCCAGCGTCTTCAAGATCGACTACGCGCTGGACGGCCCGGTGCCCTGGACCGCGCCCGAGGCCCGCGTCGCCACCACCGTGCAGCTCGGCGCGAGCCAGGCCGAGATCGGCACCGCCCTGCGCGCCGCCTCGCGCGAGGGCCGCGCCCCCGACCGGCCGTTCATGATCACCGTGCAGCCCGGCATCGTCGACCCCACCCGCGCGCCCGAGGGCAAGCAGGTCTTCTGGGCGTACGGCCATGTCCCGGGCGGCTGGTCCGGTGACCTCACCGACGCCATGGAACGCCAACTGGAGCGCTTCGCCCCCGGATTCCGCGACCGCGTGCTCGCCCGCGCCACCGCCGGCCCCGCCGAGCTGGCCGCCCACAACGCCAACTACGTCGGCGGCGACATCGCCTGCGGCGCGGCCTCCGGGCTCCAGCTGCTGCTGCGCCCCAGACTGTCCCTGTACCCGTACCACACGCCTCATCCGGCCGTCTTCATCTGCTCCTCGGCCACCCCGCCGGGACCCGGTGTGCACGGCATGTCGGGGCACAACGCGGCCAAGGCCGTATGGCGGAGACTGAGACAGACATGACCACCATCACCCTCGTCCAGGGCGACATCACCCGGCAGAGCGCCGACGCGATCGTCAACGCCGCCAATTCCTCGCTGCTCGGCGGCGGCGGAGTGGACGGCGCCATCCACCGCAGCGGCGGTCCCGCGATCCTCGCGGAGTGCCAGGCCCTGCGCGCCTCCCGGTACGGCAAGGGCCTGCCCACGGGCCAGGCGGTCGCCACCACGGCCGGCGACCTCGACGCCCGCTGGGTCATCCACACGGTGGGCCCGGTGTACCAGGCCTCGGGAAGCGATCCGTCGCTGCTCGCCTCCTGCTACCGGGAGTCGCTGCGCGTGGCCGACGAGCTGGGTGCCCGCACGGTCGCGTTCCCGGCGATCTCCACCGGCGTGTACCGGTGGCCGATGGACGATGCGGCCCGGATCGCGGTGGAGACGGTGCGCAGCACACCGACAGCCGTCGAAGAGGTGCGGTTCGTCCTCTTCGACGAGCGCGCGTACGAGGCGTTCGCCGCGCAGCTTCGCTGACCCTGTCAACGGCAGATTTCCGGAACGGATTCCCGGCCGTCATCCGCACGTCACAATCCGCCTGTGGAGCAGGGCTGTTGGGGTGTCTCCGCGGTGCACAGGTTCACCTAAGTGAGTGATAGCATCCCCGCGTCTGTGACCTTGGTCCCCTCGGCTCAGGCGCCGCGGAAAACGCTCTCAGTCCGGTTTCTTCGCAACCGCGGCCGAGTCGTGCCCGGTTGGTCGTGCCACCGGCTCCCCGGTGTCCGTCCGCCAACGGCCGCAGGCTACCCGCCAGGAAAGGTTTCCATGATTCGAGACGTACTTGTGTGGTGCCTGGTTGCCGTGACGGCGATCACGCTCGTCGCGGCCGTGGCCCTCAGTCGTCGCAACAAGGCCATCGCGGCGAAGAAGGCCCGCTCCGAGGCTGCCCTCACCCAGAGACTGAGCGAGGCCGATGCCCAAGTCGCCGCTTTACGAGCAGAGTTGCACCAGCACCGGACCGAGCATGCCAAGACCATCCAGGAGGCCGAGGAGGCGGCCGAGGACAGCACCAAGGCCGTCCTCAAGGGCTCCGCGCGCTTCCTGCAGAGCCTCGCGGCCGAGCAGTTGGCGCTGCTGGAGGAGATCCAGCGCAAGTACGGCGGCCACTCGGTGCTGGGCGACCTGCTCGAAGTCAGCCACGCCAACGCGCAGATGGCGCGCAAGGCGCAGGGCATCGCGGTGATGTGCGGTGCGCCGCTGGGCCGTCGTAACCGTCCCGCGAGCGTGTACGACGTGGTGCGCAGCGCGCAGGGGCAGATCCGTAACTTCCGGCGCGTCGAGATCATGCAGCAGACGGGCTTCGCGCTGAAGGCGTCCACCGTCTCGCCGGTGGCGCTCGCCGTGGCCGAACTGCTGGACAACGCCGCGAGTTTCTCGCAGACGGGCTCGCCGATCGAGGTGACGTTCCAACGGGTGCAGAAGAACCTGTGCATCGTCATCGACGACGCCGGTGTCGGCATGAACGACGAGGAGCGGCAGAAGGCCACCGACCTGCTCTCCGGTGACTACCGCCCCCGGCTGTCGCAGCTGGGCAACCAGCCGAAGTTCGGCTTCCCGGTGATCGGCCTGCTCGCGCAGCAGTACGGCTTCCGGGTGGACGTCACCGGTGTCTCCCGCTACGGCGGCGTGCGCGCGGTCGTCCTGCTGCCGGAAGAGCTGTGGACCGAGGAGGAGGCCGCTCCGGTCGTGGATGCGCAGGAGACCGGTGTCCGCGGCACCGTCGGCCGGCCCGAACCCGTCACGCGCACCAAGCACGGTCTGCCCCGGCGCGGCGCCCGCCAGGTGCCCATCGCCAGCGTCCCCGACCACGACGAGACCACCACCTCGCTCACCGTGCCGCCCGCCGCGGCGGAGGAGGCCGGGCGTGCGGCCGGGCGCAGCCTGGGTGCCTTCCAGCGCGGCACGCTCTCGGGCCGTAACCTCGCCGGGGCCCCGTCCGAAGGGTCCGATGAGGCATGATCGAGGACCTGTCGTGGATGCTTGAGGACATCGTGGCCAATGTGCCCAGGGCACGCCACGCGGTCCTGCTGTCCGCGGACGGCCTGCCGCGCGGTTCGACCGAGGGCATGGACGCCAAGGACGTACGGACGATCTCCGCCGCCATGGCGGGCATGCAGTCGCTCAGCCGGGCCACGTCCCACTTCGCCGGTCCCGGCGAGGACCGGGAGTGGAACCAGACGATCATCGAGTTCTCGCACGGCTGGATCTTCCTCATCGGCGCCGGGCAGGGGGCCTATCTGGCGGCGGCCGCCGCGCCCGACGTCGACATGCAGCAGATCTCCTTCCGGATGCACCGCCTCGTCGCCCGGCTCGGCAACAACCTCACCTCGCCGCCCCGGGTGCACGCCGAGGACGCCGGGGAGCGCACCGGACAGCCCCGCGCGCAGGCGCAGGCGGGGCGGGGCACCGGGATCCCGATCGCCGACCTCGACGAGGTGATCGGCCAGGTGCGCGGCGCCCGGCACGCCGTACTGCTGGGCGCCGACGGCCTGCCGCGCGGCGCGACCACGGGCATGAGCCAGGACCTCGCGGACACCATCTCGGCTGCGATGACCGGCATCCATGCCTACAGCCGCGCCACCGCGCAGTTCGCCGGGCCGCTCAAGGAGGCGCACTGGCGGCAGACGGTCATCGAGTTCCAGCACGGCTGGATCTTCCTGATCTCGGCCGGTCACGGCGCCTTCCTGGCCGCCGCGGCCGAGCACGACGCCGACATCGAGGAGTTCACCACGCGTCTCCATCAGGTCGTACCGCACCTGAGCCGGGACCTGGCACCGCGTGGGGAGGCGAGCCGCGCATGACCGGCGAGCCGGACGAGGAACTGGAGCTGACCTCGGCGTTAGTCCCGCTCTTCGTCATCACCAACGGCCGTTCCCTGCCCCCGGAGCACGCCTACGAGCGGACGGCCCTGGTCTCCGCGAGCGAGGACGCCGTCGCCTCGGCGCGCACCCTCTCCCCGGAGGCCCGGCAGGTCCTGGACCTGGTCAAGGACGGTTTTCTCTCGGTGGCCGAGGTCGCCGCCCACACCCGTCTGCCGCTGGGGATCGTCCGGATCCTCCTCGCGCAGATGGAGGACAACGGTCTGATCGTCGCGCGCAAGCCCGTTCCCCGCGCCGAGCGTGTCGACCGAGAAGTGCTCAGCGCCGTGCTCGACGGCCTCAAAGCCCGATTCGGAGCGTGATTCGTGTACCTGGATTCAGGTGTCCGCACCGCGGTGAAAGTCCTCGTGGTGGGGCACTTCGGGGTCGGGAAGACCACGTGCATCGGAAGCATCTCCGAGATCGAGCCGCTGCGGACCGAGGAGGAGATCACCGAGGCCAGCGAGGGCTTCGACGATCTGTCGGGCACCCCCGACAAGACCACCACCACGGTCGCCATGGACTTCGGCCGCCTCACCATCTCCGACGAAGTGGTCCTGTACCTGTTCGGCACGCCCGGACAGGAACGCTTCAAGGAGATGTGGGAGGAGCTGTCCCGGGGCGCCCTCGGCGCGCTGGTCCTCGTCGACCCCGAGCGGCTCGACGAGTCCTTCCCCATCCTCGACCTGGTCGAGCGGTTCGGACTGACGTACGCCATCGGCGTCAACCACTTCGACGGGACGCCCGGTTACCCGCTCGCGGAGGTACGGGAGGCGCTCAACCTGTCCGCGGACACGCCCGTCGTCCCCTGCGACGTACGCGACGAGCAGTCCTCGGCGCACGCCCTCATCACCCTCGTGCGCCACCTTCTGTCCCTCATCGACTAGGAGCCACCCTCCATGCACCAGCGACCCGGCATACAAGGGCCACCCCCCGGCTGCCCCGCGCACGGCAACACCCAGCTCTACGGCCCGCAGTTCGGCTCCGATCCCGACGCGGTGTACGCCTATCTGCGCACGCTCGGCCCGAGCGCCCCCGTCGACATCGCGCCGGGGGTGGAGGTCGAGCTGGTCACCAGCTACGACGCCGCCCTGTACATCCTGCAGAACCCGGCGTCGTTCGTCCGGGACTCGCGGCGCTGGAACGCGCTGAACGAGGGCCGGGTCCCCGAGGACAGTCCGGCGCTGCCGATGCTGGGCTACCGGCCCAACGCCCTGTTCAGCGACGGCGCCGCGCACGCCCGGCTGCGCCAGGCCGTCACCGACAGCCTGGCCACCGTCAACGAGCTGCAGCTGGTACGGCAGACACAGGCGTCCGCCGACTATCTGATCAGCCGGTTCAGCACCGAACGGCTCGGCCAGGCCGAGCTGATGGCCGAGTACGCCCAGCCGCTGCCGCTGCTGGTCTTCAGCGACCTGTTCGGCTGCCCGCCCGAGATCGGCGACCGGGTCATCACCGGCATCAGCGGTATCTTCTCCGGTACGCCGGGTGCCGACCAGGTGCTGGCCGAGGCGTTGGGCGAGCTGATCGCCCGCAAACGGCGCCAGCCCGGCGAGGACCTGACGACGCGTCTGATGCAGCACTCGGCACAGCTGACCGACGAGGAGGTGCTGCACCAGCTCGTGACGCTGCTGTCCGGCGGCACCACCCCGCTGTCCGCGGTCATCGGCACGACCAGCGCGCTCATGCTGGGCGAGGACTGGCAGGCGGACCTGCCGGTCGAGGACGCGGTCAACCAGGTGCTGTGGAACTACGCGCCGATCGCCAACTACGCGGCTCACTACGCGACGCACGACGTGGAGCTCGGCGGACGCGTCGTCAAGGCCAACGATCCGGTGGTCATCTCCTTCGCCGCCGCGAACACCGATCCCCGGCTGGCCGAGCATCGCGAGCAGCTCAGTGCCAAGGCCCATCTGGCCTTCGGGGCCGGGCCGCACGCCTGCCCTGCCAAGGACCCGGCGTTCGTGATCGCCGTGACGGCCGTCGAATCCCTGCTCAACCGGCTTCCCGACATCGAGGTCCGGGCCCCCTTCAAGGACCTGAGCTGGGTGCCGGCGCCGTGGAGCCGCTCCCTGGTGGCGCTGCCGGTCCGGTTCACCCCGCGCACCGTCGCGCCGGCACAGGCGCAGCAAACGGAACCGCAGCCGGCCGCCCCCGCCGTCCCGGTCGCGGCCGCGTCCCGGTCGATGGCGCACAGCGCGCCGGGCGCGTCGAAGCCCAAGCCCGGCCTGTTCAGCCGGTTCCTGGCATGGACCAGGGGAGAGTGACGAAGGCAACTCTCGTTCAATCGTCAAGCTTGTATGTACGCGTCAAGCGGAGGGTATGCATGGCGGCTGATGCCTAGATCAAGAAAGGGCCGTCGTGGAGACTGCGATAACCTCGCCAGCCGGAACCTCGCCAGCCGACAGACGCTTCGCCGTCTCGCTCTTCTCCCGTCTGCGGACGGCGAAGGGCCAGGCCAACCCGTTCCCGATCTACGCCGAGCTGCGCTCGCGGGGCGAGGTGGCCGCCGCACCCTGGGGCGGGCACCTCGTCACCGGCTTCGACGTCTGTGACCAGGTGCTGCGCAGCCGGGAGTGGCTGGAGCCGGACAGCGGCTGGCGCGAGCGGCAGGGCGACGGCACCCGCTGGACGGCGCCCTCCTCGCGGGAGATGAGCCGGACCCTGCCCGCGCTCAACCCCCCGGAGCACACCTGGGTGCGCCGCTCGGCCGGCATGTTCGACCGCGGCTCCCTGGAACAACTGCGGGACCCCGTGGGCCGGTTCACCGGCCGTTTACTCGACGCCCTGGCGGAGCGGCTGCGCGACGGCGAGACCGCCGACTTCAACGAGCTGGTGAGCGAGGAACTGCCGGTCGCCACCATCGGGCACTGGCTCGGGCTGCCCACCGCCGACTTCCCGCGGCTGCGCGAGCTGACCCACGACCAGGTCTTCACCCAGGAACTCCTCCCCTCCGCCTCCCAGTTGGCGCTCTCCGACGCGGCCACCGCGGAACTGCGCACGTATTTCATGGACGTGGTCCGCGCACGCCGTGCGGCGCCGGGCGACGACCCGGTCTCCCGCTGGATCGAGGTCTGGGACACCATGGAGCCCGACCGTGACAAGGCCGACGAAGCCGTCTACTTCCTCGCCCTGTTCGTGCTGCTGGCCGCCCTGGAGACCACCTCCACGCTGCTGTCCACCATGACCCTGCTGCTCCTGGAACACCCCCGGCAGTGGTACCGGCTGCTGGTCCAGCCCGACCTGGTTCCCGCCGCCGTCGAAGAAACGTTGCGCTACGACCCGCCCACCCATGTGATCAGCCGTGTCGCCTCCTGCGACGGCGTCCTCGGCGACGTCGAGGTGCGCGAGGGCGAGATGGTCCACCTCCTGGTCGGCGCCGCCCACCGCGACCCGGCCAGGCACGAGGACCCCGAGCTGTTCAACCTGCACCGCAAACCGGCCCACCTCGCCTTCAGCGGTGGCATCCACTACTGCCTCGGCGCGCCCTTGGCCCGCCTGGAGGCCCAGACCCTCCTCCGCCAGCTGGTCATGCGCTTCCCGCGTCTCACCCTCGTACGACGGCCGACCTGGGCCCCGCGCGTGGCCTTCCGTCGTCTGCTCGACCTGGATGTCGCCCTGTCATGACCGAGACCACCAGCCTCTTCGAGCCCCTGCCCGCCACCGCGCTGCGCACCGACTCGGCCGGCCCCGTCGTGACGGTCCGGCTCGGCGCGACCGCGGAGGACAGCACACTCACGGTCGCCGCCCTGGACGAACTCCTCGCCCTCCTCGACGGACTGCACGAACGCCCGGACGTCCGGGTTCTGCTCCTGACGGCGGACGGAGAGGACTTCTGCCTCGGCGCGGACCGCACCGAGTACCAGGCGGCCCTGGCCGGCGACCCCACCGGCGCCGCCCTGCGCCGCATCGCCGACAAGGCCCACCGGGTGTGCGAGGCACTGGAGAACACCCATGCCGTCACCATCGCGCGGCTGCACGGCAAGGTCATCGGCGCCGGACTCGCCCTCGCCTCCTACTGCGACCTGCGCGCCGGGGCGGACGACTGCCGCTTCCGCATGCCCGAGATCGGCATCGGCCTGCCGCCCGCCTGGGGCGGCGCCATGGGCCGGCTGATCGCCGAGGCGGGCGCGGCACGGATCCGTGAACTCATGCTCACCTGCGACACGTTCGACGCGGCCACCGCGCACCGGCTCGGCCTGCTGCACAAGGCCGTGCCGCGCGAGGAGCTGGACACGGTCATCGACGCCTGGGTACGGCCGCTGGTGCGCCGCCCGGCGGAAGCGGTCACGCTCACCAAGCGCATGCTGGCCGGATACGCGCGCGCGGCCCGCACCGCCGACGTCGGCCTGCTCGACGCCCACCTCCTCACCGCCCAGCTCACCCGGCCCCGCCGCTGAGCACACCGCCGCCCTTGCCCCGGCGGGCGGCCTTGCCTCCTGGCCTACGCCCCAGCCCTGGCCGATGGCCCTGTCCCGGCGGACGCCCCTGTCCCGGCGGGCGCCTCCGTTCCGGTGGGGTGTCTCGTCCGGGCGGGCGGTCCTGTCCCGGCCGATGGCGCTGTCCCGGCCGATGACCCCGCCCCGGTGGGGTGCCTCGCTCCGGCCGACGGCTCTGCCCCCCCGCCGACCGTTCCGCCCGCGGCCGGATCAGCTCGTCGCCGGTGCCGGCTGGCGCCGGGTGCGCAGGGTGAGGACGCGTTCCGCGTGGTGCTCCTCGTGCAGGTCGATGCGGCGGGCCGTCAGCAGGTGGCGCAGGCTGACGATGCCCTCCAGGCGGGGACGTGGCTCGCGGGTGATCACCAGCAGCCGGGTCACCTCGTGCTCGGCCATGCGGTTGGCGAGCGCGCGCAGCGTCTCGTCGGGGTGCGCGGTGACCGCCGGCCGGGCCAGCTCGCCGAGCGGCGTGGCGTCGGCCGGGTCGGCGTGGACCAGCGCGCCGCGCGTGACGACCCCGGCCAGTTCGCCGTCGGTGTCCAGCACCGGATACAGCCGCTGGGCCAGCAGCCCCTCCGGATCGCCCGCCTCGTGCGCGGCGCGCAGCAGGGCGGTGACCTCGCCGGCGGGGCGGGCGGCGGCGAAGGTGACCCCGACGGGCGTCTCCAACTGCCGTACGAGGTGCACCTCCAGCGGGTCCACGGAGTACTCGCGGGTCAAGTGCATACCGCGCCGGGCCAGCTTCTCGGTGAGCACCGAGCGCTTCAGCAGCACCACCGACAGCAGATAGGCGGCCGACGCGGTGATCACCATCGGGATCAGGGCATTGATCTCGTGGGTGAGCTCCAGGCAGAAGACGATGCCGGTGAGCGGGGAGCGCATGACGCCGCCGAGTACCCCGGCCAGCGAGACCAGGGCCCAGAAGCCGGGGCTGACGTGCGGGAAGACCAGCGCCTCGGCCGCGCCCAGCGCGCCGCCGACCATGAACATCGGCGCGAGCACGCCACCGGAGGTGCCCGAGCCCAGCGACAGCCCCCAGATCAGGGTCTTCACCACGAGGACACCGACGATCAGCCCGGTCCCGGCATGCCCCGTCAGCAGCGCTCCGATGACGTCGTACCCGACCCCCAGGGCGCGCGGCTCCACGAGCCCGCCCAGGCCGATGATCGCGCCGCCGATCGCCGGCCACCACATCCAGTGGACGCGCAGCTTGGCGAACAGGTCCTCGGAGAAGTAGACGAGGGCGGTGGCGCCCAGGGCGAGCAGTCCGGCCATGATCCCGGCGATCACGCACAGGCCGTAGGCGGGCAGGCCGATGTGGTCGGGCACGTGCGCGCCGGCGAACAGCGGGCGGGTGCCGAGCAGGGGTCCGCGTACCAGGGTGGCGGTCACGGCGGCGACGGCGACGGGCAGGTAGGAGCGGGGCCGCCACTCGAAGAGCAGCAACTCGACCGCGAGCAGGATGGAGGCGAGCGGGGCGTTGAAGGTCGCGGCCATGCCGGCGGCGGAACCGGCCACCAGCAGCGCCTTGCGCTCGTCGGTGGTGACCTTGAGGAACTGGGCCAGCAGGGAACCGACGGCTCCGCCGGTCATGATGATCGGGCCCTCGGCGCCGAACGGCCCGCCGGTGCCGATGGACACGGCGGCCGACGTGGGCTTCAGCACGGCGACGCGCGGCTGCACCCGGCTGCCGCCCACGAGGATCGACTCGATCGCCTCCGGCATGCCGTGGCCGCGTATCTTCTCCGAGCCGTAGCGGGCCATGAGCCCGATGACCAGACCGCCCACCACGGGCATCACAGCCAGCAGCCAGCGGTGCGGGGTGTCCGCGGGCACCGCGGTGCCGAAACCGAGGCGGCCGTGGAAGCAGAGGTTGGTGATCAGCGCGATCAGCTTCAGCAGCCCGGCCGCCACCAGCGCGGCGGCGGCGCCCACGGGGATGGCCAGCGCCGTGATCAGCACGACGCGCGGGGGGACGTGGAAGTCGCCCAGGTGAGGGATCTTCAGGGCGGGTCGATGGCGTGCGGCGGAGGAGGACATGGCGGCTCCGGGTCGCGGTGGATGGCAGGGGCTGGCAGTGGGCGAGGCGGGGCGGTCGGGGCAGCAGGAGGGCACGGGCGACGCTGCCCGTGGGAGAAGGCGGGGAAGAGGCCTTGGAAGAGGCGGGGATGAGGCCGCCGAGGGACTCGTTACCGGTGTCCGCCGCCCACATGGCAGGTGTTCACGTAGGAATACGCTTCGTGGATCGGCTCGGATCTCATCGTCATCACCTTCGGTACCGGCTCCGTCGCGCCCGCTCGGTCCGGCTGACCGGAGCTTATCATTGCATTCTGCAATGGTCACCATGGGTGACGTCCGATGTCCGGATCGTGGACAACGACAGAAGGACGAGGAGTCCATGCCCCAGCAACACCACGGCCCGCGGCAGACCCCGGTCGAGGGGCGTCCCGCGCAGGACGAGCAGGACGCGCTGGATCGGGAGGCGGAGGAGGTCACCGTCGCCGTGATGGCGGCCTCCCGGCTGATCGTCGCCCTCTCCGCCCGCGCCCTCGCCTCCGTCGACGTGCCGCTGACCCTGCCCCAGCTGCGCTCCCTGGTCGCCCTGCACACGTGCGGCCCGATCAAACTGGCGGAGATGGCGGCGACCCTGGGCGTCACCCCGTCCACCGCCCTGCGCATGGCCGAGCGCCTGGAGGGCCTCGGCCTCACCGACCGGCGGGTCAACCCGGACAACCGCCGCGAGGTCGTCCTGCGGCTGACCCCGGCCGGCGAGGAACTGGTGGACCGGGTGCTGAGCCACCGCCGCGCGGAGATCCGCTCCCTGGTCGAGCGCCTGCCCGCGGCCCAGCGCGCCGGTCTGGTCCCGGCCCTCACCGCCCTCACGACCGCCGCCGCCGGCCTCGACCCCGCCCTCGCCCCGGCCGCCGAGGCGGGCCGCGTGGCGGGCGTGGTCGACGATCCACTGAACCCGGCGCCGTGACCGCCCGGGACACCCGGGCCCCGGCGGTGGCCGGGGAAGCCTGCCCGGCAGTACGGCCGCGAGGGGCCGCAGCCTCCCAGTGAGCGCTGCGGCTGTCGTGGCGGGGCCGTAGCTGCCCCGGCCCACAGACCCACAGGCTCATCGGCTCACAAGCACATCCAGCAGTACAGCCGCTCCTCGGCCTCGTGGGCCCGCCGGGCGAGCTGGATCAGTTCCTCGGCCAGCGGCCGTATGTCCTCGGCCTCGGTTCCGCGCAGCTCCTCGCACTCGACCCACCGCGCTACCGCGGCGGGCACCTCCGCGTCGGGCACGGCCGCGAGGATGTCCCGGACGCCGGTGCCGAGCTCGGTCACCCACGGCCCGGTCGCCCAGGGATCGTCGTCGCTCGCCGGTCCGTCCGGGCCCGGAGCCGGGGTGGCCGGCCACACACATGTCTCCGAGACGATGTCCACCGACCAGGGAACCTCGCGGATCGCGGCGATCAGCTCTCCCAGGACGAGGACCGGATCCAGGCGCTTGGCCTCGACCCCGTCGAAGACGCCCGGCCGGGGGAGGACAGGCGAACCGCCGTCCGTACGCTCCAGCACCTTCACGACCGAGGCGGCGTCCGCCGCACGGAAGTAATCGGTCAGCACGCCCATCGGCCCCCCAGTCGTCTCGGCCACGCCGGCTCTTCTCCGGCTCCCCGGCCCCGCGGTTGCTCTTCCGCCAGCACACCCGAGTAGAGCAGACACCACTGACAACGCCCGACATCGCCGCCCCGCCCCAGGCTCCCCGTCCCCGCCGTGACACCATCGCCCGAGGTCAGGGCCACAGGCGTACGAGGAGCACGAGGAGCACGAGGAGCACGAGGAGCACGAGGAGCACGAGGAGCACGATGACCCCCGCTCGCACCACCGTCCCGGTGGTCGGTGAGGCCCTGCCGGAGGACTTCTCGCTGGAGATGACCGGCAAGGACGTGCACCGGCTCCAGGAGGCGTGCGACAGCATCCCGCGGGGCACCCGGATCAACATCACCTTCCTCGCCGGGGAGGACCTCGGCATGCGGCTGGCGGCCGCCCGCGCGGTCAAGCGGCTCGGCTTCGTCCCCGTGCCGCACATCTCCGCCCGCCGCCTGCCCTCCCGCGCCGCCCTGGAGGAGTTCCTGTCCGCCCTGGCCGCGGACGGCACGGCGGAGAACGTCTTCGTCGTCGGCGGCGGCCCCGCCCGCCCCGAGGGCCCCTACGACGACGCCCTCGCCGTCCTGCGCACCGCACCGTGCCGTGCCGCGCGGGGTCGTAACGCTGGGCTGCGGGCTGCAACAGCCCCGCAGGCCCCCGCACGCTGCTGTCGGATTTCCGCCAGCGCATGCCGGTCGGCCTGGTCGATCCTTGAGGCATGCAGACAGCGACGCACCTCGACCGGGAGCACTGCGTACGTGCCGTGCGGTCCAAGGACGCGCGGTTCGACGGGTGGTTCTTCACGGCTGTCCTGACCACGCGGATCTACTGCCGGCCCAGCTGCCCCGTCGTCCCGCCCAAGCCGGAGAACATGACGTTCTACCCGAGCGCGGCCGCCTGCCAGCAGGCCGGTTTCCGGGCCTGCAAGCGCTGCCGCCCCGACACCAGCCCCGGCTCCCCGGAATGGAACCAGCGCGCCGACCTGGTGGCCCGGGCCATGCGGCTGATCGCCGACGGCGTCGTGGACCGCGAGGGCGTGCCCGGACTCGCCGCCCGGCTCGGTTACAGCACCCGCCAGGTCGAGCGCCAGCTCCTCGCCGAGCTGGGCGCCGGTCCCCTCGCGCTCGCCCGCGCCCAGCGCGCCCAGACCGCGCGGCTGCTGATCGAGACCAGCGCGCTGCCCATGGCGGAGATCGCCTTCGCGGCCGGTTTCTCCTCCATCCGCACGTTCAACGGCACCGTCCGCGAGGTCTTCGCCCTGTCCCCGAGCGAGCTGCGCGCGAGGGCGCCCCGCACCAGCGGCCCGGCGTCCGCCCCCGGCACCCTCTCCCTGCGGCTGCCGTTCCGCGCCCCGCTCAACCCCGACAACCTCTTCGGCCACCTCGCCGCCACCGCCGTACCCGGCGTCGAGGAGTGGCGGGACGGCGCCTACCGGCGCACGCTGAGGCTGCCATACGGCCACGGGATCGTGTCCCTCGCCCCGCGCCCCGACCACATCGCCTGCCGGCTCACCCTGAGCGACCTGCGCGATCTGACCGTGGCGATCAGCCGCTGCCGGCGGCTGCTCGATCTGGACGCCGACCCGGTCGCCGTGGACGACCAGCTGCGCACGGACCCGTTCCTCGCGCCGCTGGTCGACAAGGCGCCGGGCCGCCGGGTGCCGCGTACGGTCGACGAGGCCGAGTTCGCCGTCCGCGCCGTCCTCGGCCAGCAGGTGTCCACGGCCGCCGCCCGCACCCACGCGGCCCGCCTGGTCACCGCGCACGGCAAACCCCTGGACGACCCCGAGGGCGGACTGACCCACCTCTTCCCGTCCGCCGAGGCCCTCGCCGACGTCGACCCCGAGACCCTGGCCATGCCCCGCACCCGGCGCACCACCTTCACCACGCTGGTCCGCCGACTCGCCGACGGAACCCTCCACCTGGGCGTCGAGTCCGACTGGCCCGAGGCCCGCGCCCGCCTCCTCGCCCTGCCCGGCTTCGGGCCCTGGACGGTCGACGTCATCGCGATGCGCGCCCTCGGCGACCCCGACGCCTTCCTCCCCACCGACCTCGGAATCCGGCGCGCCGCAGGGGAGTCGGGCCTGCCCTCGACCCCGGCCGCGCTCACCGCCCGCGCCGAGGCCTGGCGGCCCTGGCGGGCGTACGCGGTGCAGTATCTGTGGGCGACCGACAGCCACCCGATCAACTTCCTTCCCGTGTAAGGACATCCGACCCGCCATGAAACAGCACACGGTCATTGCGAGCCCCTACGGCCCCCTCACCCTCGTCGCCGACGACGGCGTGCTGTGCGGCCTGTACATGGAGGGCCAGCGCCACCGCCCGCCGGAGGAGTCCTTCGGCAGTCCCGGCAGCCCCGCCGACCCGCCCTTCGCCGAGGCCGAGGAGCAGCTCTCGGCCTACTTCGCGGGCGAGTTGACGGACTTCACCCTCGAACTACGCCTGGACGGAACCGCGTTCCAGCGCGACGTATGGCACCAGCTGACCCGCATCCCGTACGGCGAGACCCGCTCCTACGGCGAACTCGCCGATGCCCTGGGCAAGCCCAAGGCCTCCCGCGCGGTCGGCCTCGCCAACGGAAAGAACCCGATCGGCATCATCGTCCCCTGCCACCGTGTCATCGGCGCGGGCGGCGACCTCACCGGCTACGGCGGCGGCCTGGACCGCAAACGCCGGCTCCTGGAGTTCGAGCGGGGCGCGGCCCTGTTCTAGGCCCTGTCGGT
The DNA here is from genome assembly GCF_027625935.1 of Streptomyces camelliae. NCBI lineage: Bacteria > Bacillati > Actinomycetota > Actinomycetes > Kitasatosporales > Streptomycetaceae > Streptomyces > Streptomyces camelliae. Next base: position 1,769,359 of record NZ_CP115300.1, on the reverse strand, counting down.
GAACTCCCTCCCCCAGCCTTCGGCCGGGAGGTGCCCCCAGCCCCGCGACGCCATGCACGCTCCCCCAAGCTCTTCGAGCAGGGGGACCCCCACTCGCCGCACCGGCACGCACCTACAGCGACATCAGCTGCTCCGCAGCGGCCGCGCGGCCCGCCCTCCGGGCGGACGGCGGGAGTTCGACGACACCCCCTAGCCGCCGGACTCCGCGACGAGGGCACGCAAGCGCGGGGGCAGCGCGGTGCCGATCGGCTCCCGTACGACCTCGTGGGCGAGGTCGTCGTACGGGGTCGGTTCGGCGTTGACGATGATCAGCCGGGCGCCGTGATCGGCGGCGACGCCGACCAGCCCGGCGGCGGGCTGCACCTGCAGGCTGCTGCCGACGGCGACGAAGACGGTGCAGGCCTTGCTGATCGACAGGGCCTGGCCGAGGATCACCGGGTCGAGCCGCTCGCCGAACATCACCGTTGCCGACTTCAGGATGCCCCCGCACGCGAGGCACGGCGGGTCCTCCTCGCCGGCCTCGACACGGGCGAGGGCGTCCTCCATCGGCCCGCGCGCATGGCATGTGGTGCACACGACGCTCCGTGCACTGCCGTGCAGTTCGAGCACCTTGCGGGCGGACAGGCCGGCCAGCTGGTGCAGCCCGTCCACGTTCTGCGTGATCACCCGCACCGGAATCCCGGACTTCTCCAGCTCGGCGACGGCCCGGTGCGCGGCGTTCGGTTCGGCCTTCAGCGCGCGGTTCTCGCGCCGCATCTGCCAGGACCGCCGCCGGATCTCCGGGTCGGCCATGTAGTACTCGTAGGTGACGAGCTTCTCGGCCTCCGGATCCCGCCGCCACAGCCCGTTCGGCCCGCGATAGTCAGGGATCCCGGAATCGGTGGAGATACCTGCGCCACTGAGTATGGCTACGAGAGGCCTGTTCATGGGCCGAGAGTAGGACGCCCGCCCGGACGGAGCGAGCGGATATCGGTCGGCGGCCCCTGGCCTGTTCGCGGCGGTCAGGCCACCCGGTGGCCGTTCTCCAGCTCGGCGGTGCCGGAGCCGTCCGCGAGGACGTCCAGGGCGGCAAGGACACGGCGGCCGAGGGCGCCGGGGAGGTGGGCGGTGATCTCCTCGCGCGGGACCAGGCGCCAGGACAGGAGCTCCTCCTCCTGCAGGCGGATGGCCGTCAGATCGGACTCCGTGAGGACTCCGCCGTCGTACAGGTACGCCACCAGCGGCGGGTGGGCCTCGCCGCGCACCCAGTCCACGGTCAGCAGCCGGCCGAGCGCGCGGTCGAGGCCGATCTCCTCCAGCGTCTCCCGGCGTGCGCCCTCGCGCGGGGTCTCGCCGTCGTCGGACTCGATGGTGCCGCCCGGCAGCGCCCAGCCCTCGCGGTAGTTGGGCTCGACCAGCAGCACCCGCCCCTCGGCGTCCCGGAAGAGCGCGGCGGCGCCGGCGAGGACACGGGGCAGGCTCGCGATGTACGTGGCGAAGTCAGGCGTCTGCGAAGTCGTGGTCATTGAGGAAGGGTAACCAGCCGCCGCACGGCTAGGGCCCGGCCGTCACCAGGCGCAGGGTGCGTTCGGCCAGCGCACTGATCCGTACGCCGTCGAAGCCGGACACCGCGCTGCGGACCGTGTCCTCAAGCGGCTCCGTCCACTGGGCGGGGATCCCGGCCGCGCCGGTGCGGACCCCGGCCACCGAGCCGGCGGCCGCCCCGGTGGAGTCGGTGTCCAGGCCGCCGCGCACGGTCAGGGCGAGGGTCCGGGTGAAGTCGTCGTCGCCGTAGAGCAGCCCGGCGGTCAGGACGGCGGCGTTGGGGACCGTGTGGATCCAGCCCAGCCCGGCGGTCTCCCCGGACATCACGGTCAGGGTCTCCTCCCAGGGCAGCCCCGACTCGTGCAGTGCCGCGACCCGCCGTACGGTCCGGGCGAGCCGGCTGCCCGCCGGGATCACCCCGAGCCCGCTCTCCAGCGCCTCCCGCACCGTCGGCGCGGTGAACGCCGCCGCGATCAGCGCGGCCGCCCACATCGCGCCGTAGACGCCGTTCCCGGTGTGCGACAGCACCGCGTCCCGGCGGGCCAGCCCGGCGGCACGCACCGGGTCGCCGGGGCAGGTCCAGCCGTAGACGTCGGCGCGGATCAGCGCCCCGATCCACTCCTGGTGGGGGTTGTGGTGCGTCGCCGTCAGCGGCGGTCTGAGCCCGCCGACGAGATTGCGGTACGCCGCCCGCTCCGCGGTGAAGGTCTGCAGGTACGGCAGCCGCAGCAGCCACAGGTCGCCGACCTGCTCGGTGCTGAAGCCGAAGCCGTGGGTCTCCAGCAGGTCCAGGCCGAGGATCGCGTAGTCCACGTCGTCGTCCCGGCAGCTGCCGTGGATCCGGCCGCGCACGCACGCCCGCCACTCCGGGCGCAGCACGGCACGGTCGGCCGGGTCGGCGGGCTCGGGCAGATAGCCGGTGAGCGGCAGCGCCCCGGCCCGCTCCAGATAGCGGTCGATGCGGTCGCGGGTCCACACCTCGCCCTGTTCGACCGGCTTGCCGAGCATGTTGCCCGCGATCCGGCCGAGCCAGCCGCCGTGGATGCGGTCGGCGAGGTCGGGCCCGGTGCGCCGGGGGGCCGCGGTGGGCTGGGTGGTCATGGCTGGGGTGTACCCGTTTTCCCCGGAGTGTTCCCAGCCGGTTCCCAGCCTTCGGTCGGGGCATGACGGCGGGGGCCCGCTGAGGTTAAGGTCGCAGCGGCGCGACTGGCCCTGACGTGCGCGGGGCCCGGAGAGCAAGGGGAAAGCAAGGTGGCTCACGCTGCAGCGGACGAGACCCGTCGGGTGCTCATCGCCGCGGACAAGTTCAAGGGCTCGCTGACGGCCGTGCAGGTCGCCGAGCGGGTGACGGCCGGGCTGCGCCGGGTCGTGCCGGACCTTCCGGTCGAGGCGCTGCCGGTGGCCGACGGCGGCGACGGGACGGTGGACGCGGCGGTCGCGGCCGGTTTCGAGCGCCGTGAGGTGCGGGTCGCCGGGCCGCTGGGCCAGGAGGTGACGGCCGCGTTCGCGCTGCGCGGGGACACCGCGGTCGTGGAGATGGCGGAGGCGAGCGGTCTGCAGCGCCTCCCGGCCGGTGTCTTCGCGCCCCTGACCGCCTCGACGTACGGCTCCGGAGAGCTGCTGCGGGCCGCGCTGGACGCGGGCGCGCGGACGATCGTGTTCGGCGTCGGCGGCAGCGCCACGACGGACGGCGGCGCCGGGATGCTGGCGGCGCTGGGCGCCCGGTTCCTGGGCGAGGACGGCGAGCCGGTGGCGCCGGGCGGCGGGGGCCTGGCCGACCTGGCCCGCGCCGACCTGTCCGGTCTGGACCCGCGGCTGTCCTCGGTCGAACTCGTCCTCGCGAGCGACGTCGACAACCCGCTGACCGGCCCGAAGGGCGCGCCTGCCGTCTACGGCCCGCAGAAGGGCGCCTCGCCGGACGATGTGGCGGCCCTGGACGCGGCGCTCGGGCACTTCGCGAAGGTGCTGGAGGCGGCCGTGGGGCCGCGGGCCGCCGAGTACGCGGCGGCGCCGGGCGCGGGCGCCGCGGGCGGCATCGGGTACGGCGCCCTGCTGCTGGGTGCCCGCTTCCGCCCCGGCATCGAGGTCATGCTGGACGTCCTCGGCTTCGCGCCCGCGCTGGCGCGGGCCTCGCTGGTGATCACCGGTGAGGGCTCGCTGGACGAGCAGACGCTGCACGGCAAGGCACCGGCGGGGGTCGCCGCGGCGGCGCGGGCCGCGGGCAAGGAGGTCGTGGCGGTGTGCGGGCGGCTCGCGCTGCCCGAGGAGGCGCTGGAGCGGGCCGGGATCGGGCAGGCGTATCCGCTCACCTCGGTCGAGCCGGACGTGGCGCGGTGCATCGCGGAGGCGGGGCCGATCCTGGCGGACGTGGCGGAGCGGATCGCTGCGGACTGGCTGGTCTGAGCCGGAGCCGGAGCCGGAGCCGGACGGCGGGCGGGCGAGGTGTCCGCCCGGCCGGCGGCTAGTGCACGGGAGTGATCACACCGTTGGCGTCCCGGAGGTAGCTCCCGGTGGTGAGACCCTCCACCTTGCCCTCGTCCAGCCACTGGCGTGACATGTGGTGCAGGAACTTGGCCGGGCGTTCCCAGGCCATCATGTGCCCGGCATCGGCGTAGCGGAACATGAGTTTCTCGCGCCCGGCGATGGCCTGGTAGAGGTCCGGGACCGAGAAGTGCGCGACCGGTGGCAGCGCGGGCGAGTTGTTGGCCTGCGTGTCGTGGGCGCCGTAGAGGATGAGCACGGGCACCCGGCCGCCGAGCACGGGCGTGCCCGAGTCGTCCGTCAGCGGGACCGTCTCGTCGTTCCAGCCCCACCAGTAGCTGTTCCGGAAGCGCAGCACGCCCTCGGGCGGTCCGTGCGGATCCGAGGGGCGGCCCCATTTCAGGCCGACGTCGTCGGTGGCGATCATCGCCTCCCACACCTGGTCGGTCATGCCCGGTTCCCGCTGCTCGGGGACGCCCTGCTCGATGTCCCACGAGGACGCGAAGCCGGACTTGCTGCCGACGTTCAGCGGGAAGCCGAACAGCTTGGGCGGCTGGGACACGGGCATCGTCGGCGCCTCGGGCGGGCGGCCGAAGGGGTCCTCGATATGTGTGGACCAGCGGCCCTGAGGCGGGAAGATCGGGGCCAGGAGGATGAGGTGGGCGACGTCGGCCGGGTGCTGGAGGGTATAGGGCCCCAGCACGAACGCGGCCGCGGACCAGCCGATGCACTCGATCGGCTTGTCCCGGTCCGCGGACAGCCCCCTGATCAACCGGACCACGGCGGTCAGCTCCGCCCACTCGCTCTCGGAGTTGCCCAGCTGGCGGTCGTAGCGAGGGGTGCACGGCTGCGGGAGCGGGTTGGGAACCAGGACCGGCAGCTGCTGGGCGGGATTGGCGTTGCACGGTACGTCCATCACCGCCGGGCGGGTGGACTGTCCGTTGCCCTGGATGTCCATGATGAACACGTCGTAGCCCGCGCCGGCCAGGTACCGCGCCCAGCTGTAGCGGTCCTCGGGGCCGCCGTCGCCGAAATCGCGGGGCAGCACGAGGTCGAACGACGCGGCCGCCGGCGCGCTTCTGCCGTGGAGCATCAGCACCGGCCTGCGCTCCTGGCCGGGCCGGGTGCCGTCGTACTCCCGCACGAACAGGCGCACCTGCTGGGTGGCGTTGGCCGGGATGGTCGAGGTGAACGGGATACTGCGGTCCGTGATGGTGATGGCGGACATGAGCGTCCTCCCATCGGGTTGCGTGAGAGAAACCCCCAGAGTGGGGCATATGCCCCTGACAACCCCCTTGAGTCCACCGTGCTCCCCCGGCCAGACCGCCGCAACTCGGCGGAGAACAGCCGTAGTTGACTACTCAACGGGCAATCGGGGGCAGCTCTTGAACGCGAAACGGGTGTGGCCCGAGCCGCAAGGGCTCGGGCCACACCCGTCAGTGCTGAGACGAGGGTCAGGGCAGCTGGGCCGCCCGTGCCTCGCGTCGGTTGTCGCGGAAGTTGTTCACCCGGCGGGCCGTGGCGAACAGCGGGATCACCGCGCCCATGACCAGCTGCAGCGCGCAGCCCGTCTGGAGCAGCAGCTGACCGCTCGGGGCGTCGAAGGCCCAGGCGGCCAGGAGGCCCATCGACAGGACGATCCAGGACAGCATGGCCCCGGCGAGGCGGCCCCTCGGCTTCGGGTACTCCACGCGGCTCACCATCAGCCACGCGGTGCCCAGGATCGCCAGCAGGGTCGCCACGAAGGGCAGCTCCAGCAGCACGATCGAGACGACCGTCAGCGCGCCGAACGGTGACGGCATGCCCTGGAACATGCCGTCCTTCATCGTCACGCAGGAGAAGCGGGCCAGCCGCAGGACGACCGCCAGGAGCACCACGATCGCCCCCAGCGCCGCCATCCTCTGGTGCGCGTCGTCGGCGACCATGCCGTAGACGAGGACGAAGTACGCGGGCGCGAGCCCGAAGCTGATCAGGTCGGACAGGTTGTCCAGCTCCGCGCCCATGGGGGACGAGCGCAGCTTGCGGGCCACCAGTCCGTCGAACAGGTCGAAGACGGCCGCGCAGAGCATCAGGATGACCGCCGTGGCCGCGCTGTGGCGGGCCATGCCGGACTCCTGGCTGCCCGTGAGGTGCGGGATCAGAATGCCGGTGGTGGTGAAGTACACCGCCATGAAGCCGCACGTGGCGTTGCCGAGCGTGAGGGTGTCCGCTATCGACAGACGCAGAGAGAGGGGCATCTCCTCCTCTTCGTCCACTTCGTCGGCCTCGGGCACCCAGCCCGCCTGGGTCTCCGGATCAATCACGGTCAATGCGAGTCACCCCAGCCACGGTCTTCTGTCCGACCTCGACCGCGACCTCCACACCCTCGGGCAGGTAGAGGTCGACACGCGAGCCGAAGCGGATCAGACCGATTCGGTCGCCCTGCTCGACCTTCGTGCCCTCGGGGATGTAGGGCACGATGCGGCGGGCCACCGCGCCGGCGATCTGGATCATCTCGATGTCGCCGAGTTCGGTGTCGAAATGCCAGACTACGCGCTCGTTGTTCTCGCTCTCCTTGTTGAAGGCCGGAACGAAGCCTCCGGGGATGTGCTCGACCGATGTCACCGTGCCCGACAGGGGCGCGCGGTTGACGTGGACGTTGAGCGGGCTCATGAAGATCGCGACGCGGGTACGCCCGTCCTTCCACGGCATGATGCTCTGGACCACACCGTCGGCGGGCGAGATGACCCGGCCCGTGGCGATCTCGCGCTCGGGGTCGCGGAAGAACCACAGCATGCCCGCCGCCAGCGCGGTGGCGGGTACGGCGACGGCCTTGGCGGCGCCCGAGCGGCGGGCACGGGCCAGGCTGAGGGCTGCGGTGGCGACGGTCGGGAGGAGCCACGGCGATGCTCCGCGCGCGAGGCGTACGCCGGCCAGGCTGTCTCGATGTGCAGAGGTTTGGCTGTGGGGCATGGATGACCTTCGTAGCGGATGATGCCGCGCTGTAACGGGGGACGGCGGCTTTCCCGGGATCGTACCGGTCGCGGGCCGTAACTGGGCAAGCCAGGAAGCCGAGTCGGCGGCCGAAGACCGGTTGAACAATGTCTACGGGGTGTGATCTTCTTCTCGAAGAAAACACCCCGTACCCGGACAATCAGCCCTGGAATCGATACTCTTCGAGCAGTCTGCGGCCGATGATCATTTTCTGGATCTCGGCGGTACCTTCACCGATGAGCAGCATCGGTGCCTCGCGGTACAGGCGCTCGATCTCGTACTCCTTGGAGAAGCCGTAGCCGCCGTGGATCCGGAAGGCGTCCTCCACGACCTCCTTGCAGTACTCGGAGGCGAGGTACTTCGCCATCCCGGCCTCCAGGTCGTTTCGCTCCCCGGAGTCCTTCTTGCGCGCGGCGTTGACCATCATCGCATGGGCGGCCTCGACCTTGGTTGCCATCTCCGCCAGCTTGAACTGGATGGCCTGGTGCTGGGCGATCGGCTTGCCGAAGGTGTGCCGCTGCTGGGCGTAGCTCACGCCGAGCTCGAAGGCACGCTGGGCGACGCCACAGCCACGCGCCGCCACGTTCACCCGGCCGACCTCGACGCCGTCCATCATCTGGTAAAAACCGCGGCCGGTGACCCCGCCGAGCACCCGGTCGGCCGGCAGCCGCAGGCCGTCCATGATCAGCTCGGTGGTGTCGACGCCCTTGTAGCCCATCTTCTCGATCTTGCCGGGGATGGTGAGGCCCGGGCGGACCTCGCCGAAGCCCGGCTCCTTCTCGATCAGGAAGGTCGTCATCGACTTGTGCGGCGCCGTGCCCTCGGGGTGGCCCTCGTCGCTGCGGACGAGCACGGCCACCAGGGACGACGTGCCGCCGTTCGTCAGCCACATCTTCTGGCCGTTCAGGACGTACTCGTCGCCGTCCCTGACCGCCTTCGACGTGATCGCCGACACATCGGAGCCCAGGCCCGGCTCCGACATCGAGAAGGCGCCGCGGATGTCGCCGGCGGCCATGCGGGGCAGGAAGTGGTCCTTCTGCTCCTGGGTGCCGTGCTGCTTGAGCATGTACGCGACGATGAAGTGGGTGTTGATGATGCCGGACACCGACATCCAGCCGCGGGCGATCTCCTCCACGCACAGCGCGTAGGTGAGCAGCGACTCGCCCAGGCCGCCGTACTCCTCGGGGATCATCAGACCGAACAGGCCGAGTTCCTTCAGGCCGTCGACAATCTGCTGCGGGTACTCGTCGCGGTGCTCCAGCTCGGTCGCGACAGGAATGATCTCCTTGTCGACAAAGTCCCGGACGGTGGAGAGGATCTCCTGCTGGACGTCGGTCAGACCGGCGGTCTGGGCGAGACGGGCCATGGCCTACTTCTCCTGCTGCTTCAGTTCCGGGCGGCCCGGCTGCTCGCCGCCGCGCTCCTTGATGTACGTCTCGGTCGGCACCATGACCTTGCGGCGGAAGACGCACACCAGGGTGCCGTCCTGCTTGTAGCCCTTGGTCTCGACGTGCACGATGCCGCGGTCGTTCTTCGACTTCGACGGCCACTTGTCCAGCACGGTCGTCTCGCCGTAGATGGTGTCGCCGTGGAACGTGGGCGCCACGTGCCGGAGCGACTCGATCTCCAGGTTGGCGATCGCCTTGCCGGAGACGTCCGGCACGGACATGCCGAGCAGCAGCGAGTAGATGTAGTTCCCGACCACCACGTTCTTGCCGAAGTCCGTCGTCTTCTCGGCGTAGTTGGTGTCCATGTGGAGCGGGTGGTGGTTCATCGTGAGGAGACAGAACAGGTGGTCGTCGTACTCCGTGACCGTCTTGCCCGGCCAGTGCTTGTACGTCGCCCCGACCTCGAACTCCTCGTAGGTGCGTCCGAACTGCATCGCGCTCAGGCCTCCGGGATCTCGAACTTGCTGGTGCGCTGCATGCCGGCGGCACGCCCCTTGCCGGAGATGACCAGGGCCATCTTGCGGCTGGCCTCGTCGATCATCTCGTCGCCGAGCATCGCGGAGCCCTTCTTGCCGCCCGCCTCGGACGTGTAGTAGTCGTACGCGTCCAGGATCAGCTCGGCGTGGTCGTAGTCCTCCTGCGAGGGCGAGAAGATCTCGTTGGACGCCTCGACCTGGCCCGGGTGCAGCACCCACTTGCCGTCGAAGCCGAGGGCGGCGGCGCGCTGGGCGACCTCGCGGTAGCCGTCGATGTTGCGGATCTGCAGGTAGGGGCCGTCGATCGCCTGGAGGTTGTTGGCGCGGGCGGCCATCAGGATCTTCATCAGGATGTAGTGGTAGGCGTCCGCCGGGTAACCGGGCGGCTGCTCGCCCACGACGAGGGACTTCATGTTGATGGAGGCCATGAAGTCGGCCGGGCCGAAGATGATGGTCTCGACGCGCGGGGAGGCCTGCGCGATCGCGTTGACGTTGTTCAGGCCCTGCGCGTTCTCGATCTGTGCCTCGATGCCGATCTTGCCGACCTCGAAGCCCATGGTCTTCTCGATCTGGGTGAGCAGCAGGTCCAGCGCGACGATCTGCTCGGCCGTCTGCACCTTCGGCAGCATGATGCAGTCGAGGTTCTGGCCGGCGCCCTCGACGACGGTCACGACGTCCCGGTACGTCCACTCGGTCGTCCAGTCGTTGACGCGCACGACCCGCGTCTTGCCCGTCCAGTCGCCCTCGTTGAGGAACTTGACGATGGTGTGCCGCGCCTCGGGCTTGGCGAGCGGCGCGCACGCGTCCTCCAGGTCCAGGAAGACCTGGTCGGCGGGGAGGCCCTGTGCCTTCTCCAGGAAGCGGGGGTTGCTTCCCGGGACCGCCAGGCAGGAGCGGCGCGGGCGAAGGCGATTGACAGGGGTGGTCATGCGGGGACCTCCAGAGGGTCGAGCTTGTTCGCTTTCCGGATCTCGTCGACGATGCGGCCGATGATCCCGGTGATGTCGAAGTCCTTCGGGGTGAAGACGGCGGCCACTCCGGCTTCCTTCAGCTGCTCGGCGTCACCATTCGGGATGATGCCACCGGCGATCACCGGTATATCTGTGGCACCGGCCACACGCAGCCGTTGGAGCACGTCCGGCACCAGCTGGGCGTGCGAGCCGGACAGGATCGACAGGCCCACGGCGTGGACGTCCTCGGCCAGGGCCGCTTCCACGATCTCCTCGGGCGTCAGCCGGATGCCCTGGTAGACCACCTCGAAGCCCGCGTCACGGGCCCGTACGGCGATCTGCTCGGCGCCGTTGGAGTGCCCGTCCAGGCCCGGCTTGCCGACCAGGAAGCGCAGTTTGCCGACGCCGAGGTCGCGGGCGGTGGCCGCCACCCGGGCGCGCACGTCGGCGAGCGCCGAGCCGGCCTCGGCGGGGACGGCGACGGGCGCCGAGGAGACCCCGGTGGGCGCCCGGTACTCGCCGAACACCTCGCGCAGGGCCCCCGCCCACTCGCCGGTGGTGACCCCGGCGCGGGCGCACTCCAGGGTGGCCTCCATGAGGTTGTCCGTGCCCTTGGCGGCCTCCTTCAGGCGCTCCAGCGCCTTGCAGGGGCGCGGGTGGTTGAAGGGCGGCTGGTAGCGCGTGTCGCGCCAGTGCTGGAGCGAGGCGATGACGCGGGCCTCGACCGCCGGGTCGACCGTCTGGATCGCGGTGTCCAGATCGGCGGTCAGCGGGTTCGGCTCGGTGCCCTCGAAGGCGTTGACGCCGACGATCTTCTCCTCGCCGGACTCGATCCGCGCCCGCCGCTCGGCGTGCGAGGCGACCAGCTGCGACTTCAGATAGCCGGACTCCACGGCGGCCATCGCGCCGCCCATCTCCTGGATCCGGTCGATCTCCGCGAGGGAGTCGGCGACCAGCTGGTCCACCTTCGCCTCGATCACCTTCGAGCCCTCGAAGATGTCCTCGTACTCCAGCAGGTCGCTCTCGTAGGCGAGCACCTGCTGGATGCGCAGGCTCCACTGCTGGTCCCAGGGCCGGGGCAGCCCGAGGGCCTCGTTCCAGGCCGGGAGCTGTACGGCACGCGCGCGTGCGTCCTTCGACAGCGTCACGGCGAGCATCTCCAGCACGATCCGCTGGACGTTGTTCTCCGGCTGCGCCTCGGTCAGGCCGAGCGAGTTGACCTGGACGCCGTAGCGGAAGCGGCGCTGCTTGGGGTCCTCGATGCCGTAGCGCTCGCGGGTGACCTGGTCCCAGATGCGGCCGAAGGCCCGCATCTTGCACATCTCCTCGACGAAGCGGACGCCCGCGTTGACGAAGAAGGAGATCCGGGCGACGACATCGCCCATGCGCTCCTGCGGCACCTGGCCGGAGTCCCGGACGGCGTCCAGGACCGCGATCGCCGTGGACATCGCGTACGCGATCTCCTGCACCGGCGTGGCCCCGGCCTCCTGCAGGTGGTAGCTGCAGATGTTGATCGGGTTCCACTTCGGCAGATGGGAGACGGTGTACGCGATCATGTCCGTCGTCAGCCGGAGTGAGGGCCCTGGCGGGAACACATGGGTGCCCCGGGACAGGTACTCCTTGACGATGTCGTTCTGGGTCGTGCCCTGGAGCCTGGTGACGTCCGCGCCCTGCTCCTCGGCGACGACCTGGTAGAGCGCCAGCAGCCACATGGCGGTCGCGTTGATCGTCATCGAGGTGTTCATCTGCTCCAGGGGGATGTCCTGGAACAGCCTGCGCATGTCACCGAGGTGCGAGACGGGGACACCGACCCGGCCGACCTCGCCGCGGGCGAGGATGTGGTCGGGGTCGTAGCCGGTCTGCGTCGGCAGGTCGAACGCCACCGACAGACCGGTCTGCCCCTTGGCGAGGTTACGCCGGTACAGCTCGTTGGACGCCTCGGCCGTCGAGTGGCCCGCGTACGTCCGCATGAGCCACGGACGGTCCTTTTCCCTCCGGGTGTCCGAAGGCTGACGCTCTGTCATCTATGACCCTCAGACGTTCCGGAAGCGGTTGATGGCGTCGATGTGCTGGGCCCGCATCTCCTCGTCGCGCACGCCGAGGCCTTCCTCGGGCGCGAGGCAGAGCACGCCGACCTTGCCCTGGTGCAGGTTGCGGTGGACGTCGTACGCCGCCTGGCCGGTCTCCTCAAGGGAGTACACCTTCGACAGGGTCGGGTGGATCTTGCCCTTGGCGATGAGGCGGTTGGCCTCCCAGGCCTCGCGGTAGTTGGCGAAGTGGGAGCCGATGATCCGCTTCAGGGACATCCACAGGTAGCGGTTGTCGTACTCGTGGTTGTACCCGGAGGTCGAGGCGCAGGTGACGATGGTGCCGCCCTTGCGGGTGACGTAGACCGAGGCGCCGAAGGTCTCGCGGCCGGGGTGCTCGAAGACGATGTCGACGTCCTCGCCGCCGGTCAGCTCACGGATGCGCTTGCCGAAGCGCTTCCACTCCTTCGGGTCCTGGGTGTGCTCGTCCTTCCAGAACTTGTAGTCCTCGGCGCTGCGGTCGATGATCAGCTCGGCGCCCATCTTCCGGCAGATCTCGGCCTTCTGCTCGCTGGAGACCACACAGATCGGGGTGGCTCCGCCGGCGAGCGCGAACTGGGTGGCGTAACTGCCGAGGCCGCCGCTCGCGCCCCAGATCAGCACGTTGTCGCCCTGCTTCATCTGGGCGCCGTTGCGGGAGACCAGCTGGCGGTAGGCGGTGGAGTTGACCAGGCCGGGGGCCGCGGCCTCCTCCCAGCTCAGGTGGGCCGGCTTCGGCATCAGCTGGTTGGACTTCACGAGCGCGATCTCGGCGAGGCCGCCGAAGTTGGTCTCGAAGCCCCAGATGCGCTGCTCGGGGTCGAGCATCGTGTCGTTGTGGCCGTCGGAGGACTCCAGCTCGACGGACAGACAGTGGGCGACGACCTCGTCACCGGGCTTCCAGGCGTTGACGCCCGGCCCGGTGCGCAGGACGACGCCGGCGAGGTCGGAGCCGATGATGTGGTACGGCAGGTCGTGCCGGCGGGTCAGCTCGCTGAGCTTGCCGTAGCGCTCCAGGAAGCCGAACGTCGGCAGCGGCTCGAAGATCGAGGTCCACACCGAGTTGTAGTTGACCGAGGAGGCCATGACGGCCACCAGGGCCTCGCCCGGGCCCAGCTCGGGCACGGGAACGTCGTCCAGGTGGATCGACTTGCGGGGGTCCTTGTCGCGGGTCGCGAGGCCCGCGAACATCTCCGTCTCGTCCTTGTGCACGGTGATCGCGCGGTACGACTCGGGGAGCGGCAGGGCGGCGAGGTCGGCGGACGTGGCGTCCTTCGACTGGATCGCGTCCAGGATGTCCTTCACGGTCACGGTGTTGCCTCCGGCGGTGTGCGCCCCCTTGAGGGGAGGGGGCGCTGAGGGTTCGTCGGTGCTGCTGGGAGTGCTGCTGAGGGTTTGGGGATGGGCCGTCGGTTCGGCTCGGTGGTGCTTCGGCAGCGCTTTGTGGCGCGGGAGGGTGCCTGTGACGCAGGCGTTCGGGCGCGCAGGCGGTGGGCCTGCCGGGACAGCCCGGACACCTTCAACGTATGACACCGCGTGTCAGGCCGCAAGGCACTCAGTGCCAGAACGCGGTCTCAGGTGAAATCTTTACGTAACAAATGAGCGATGATCGATCGAACGGCGCTGGAATTCCCCTCGAAAACAGCGCCTGATATGGCAAAACGGCCACCCCGAAGGGTGGCCGTCATCACAGCGGGGGAGCGGGGTCAGTGCTCCTTCAGAGCCTGTTCGATGGTCCGCATGACCTCGTCCAGCGGGGCGTCGGTACGGGCGACGGTCACCAGGACCTCGCCCTGGTAGGAGGTCGATGCCACGGCGGGCCTGGCCGGCGCGGTGCGGCCCGCCCCGATCCCCGTGCCGAACGTCTTGCGCACGATCGCGAAGGCGTGGTCGAGCTGTGCCTCGACGTCGCCCTGGCCGCCCGCCCGCAGCCAGCGCCGCAGCACGTGGTTGTGGGCGGTGACGACGGCGGAGGCGGCCACCTCGGCCAGCAGCGGGTCGTCGTTGGCGTCGTCGGCGTGCGCGTGCTCGTCGAAGTGGCCGAGGAGGTAGCGGGTGAACAGGCGCTCGTAGCGGGCGACCGAGGCGATCTCGGCCTCGCGCAGGGTGGGCACCTCGCGGGTGAGCTTGTAGCGGGCGACCGAGATCTCGGGCCGTGCCGCGTACATCCTCATGACTTCCTTGATGCCGCGGCACACGGTGTCGAGCGGGTGCTCGTGCGCGGGGGCGGCGTTCAGGACGGCCTCGGCGCGGATCAGCGTGTCGTCGTGGTCCGGGAAGATCGCCTCTTCCTTGGAGCGGAAGTGGCGGAAGAAGGTGCGGCGGGCGACCCCGGCGGCGGCCGCGATCTCGTCGACGGTGGTCGCCTCGTACCCCTTGGTCGCGAACAGCTCCATGGCTGCGGCCGCCAGTTCTCGGCGCATCTTGAGCCGCTGGGCGGCGGCGCGGCTGCCTGCGGCACTTTCCGGCGCGTCGGGCGTAGCTGGTGTACGTGAGGACTTGGCGGGCTGGGACATGACCCGAACGTACTGCATGTGCGCAGCTCTTTGCGCAGGTGTGGGGGTTTCCCCGCCCGGGACGGGCGGGGGACCGCCTGCCCGGGTGGGGAGGGGATGCGCGGCGGGATCGAGCAGTCCGCCCCAGTCCGTCTCCGCGTGGGACCAGTCGCCGACGCCGTCAGCGGCGGGCATACTCGCGGAAGCCGCGGCCGGTCTTGCGGCCGAGGCAGCCCGCCGCCACCAGGTGCTCCAGCAGCGGGGACGGGGCGAGGCCCGGGTCGCGGAACTCGCGGTGCAGCACCTTCTCGATGGCCAGCGAGACATCCAGGCCGACCACGTCCAGCAGCTCGAAGGGGCCCATCGGGTAGCCGCCGCCGAGCTTCATCGCCGCGTCGATGTCGTCCAGGGACGCGTAGTGCTCCTCGACCATCTTGATGGCGTTGTTCAGGTACGGGAACAGCAGCGCGTTCACGATGAAGCCGGCCCGGTCGCCGCAGTCCACCGCGTGCTTCTTGATCTTCGCGCAGACCTCGCGGACGGTCGCGTGGACGTCGTCGGCGGTCAGCACGGTCCGCACGACCTCGACCAGCTTCATCGCCGGCGCCGGGTTGAAGAAGTGCATGCCGATGACGTCCTGCGGGCGCGAGGTGGCGCGGGCGCAGGCGACGACGGGCAGCGAGGAGGTGGTGGTGGCGAGGACCGCGCCGGGCTTGCAGACCTTGTCCAGCGCGGCGAACAGCTGCTGCTTGACCGCCAGGTCCTCGGCGATCGCCTCGACGGCCAGGTCGACGTCGGCGAACGCGTCGTAGGACCCCGCCGGGGCGATCCGGTCCAGCACCTCGGCGGCGGCCTCGGCGGTCAGCCGGCCCTTGTCGACCGAGCGCGCCAGGGACTTGCCGATGCGGGCCTTGGCCGCCTGCGCCTTCTCCTCGCTGCGGGCGGCCAGGACGACGTCGTAGCCCGCCTTGGCGAACACCTCGGCGATGCCCGAGGCCATGGTGCCGGAGCCGGCGACGCCGACGGAGCGGACCTCGCGGCCGGGAGCGTGGGTGCCGCCGGCGTCGGGGGTCAGGGCGTCCGGAACGACCGTGGCGCTGCCCGGCGCCTCGTAGCTGTAGAAGCCGCGCCCGGACTTGCGGCCGGTCAGGCCCGCCTCGCTGAGCTGCTTCAGGATCGGGGCGGGGGCGTGCAGCCGGTCGCGGGAGGCGGCGTACATGGCCTCCAGGACCGTCCGTGCGGTGTCGATGCCGATCAGGTCCAGCAGCGCGAGCGGGCCCATCGGCAGGCCGCAGCCGAGCCGCATCGCCGCGTCGATGTCCTCGCGGGAGGCGTAGCGGGCCTCGTACATCGCGGCGGCCTGGTTGAGGTAGCCGAACAGCAGGCCGTCGGCCACGAAACCGGGACGGTCGCCGACCGCGACCGGCTCCTTGCCCAGCTCGATCGCGAGGTCGGTGACCGCGGCGACGGCGGCCGGCGCCGTCAGCACCGAGGAGACCACCTCGACCAGCTTCATCGCGGGCGCCGGGTTGAAGAAGTGCAGGCCCAGCACCCGCTCGGGGTGCGCCGAGTCGGCGGCGAGCCGGGTCACGGACAGGGCGTTGGTGCCGGTGGCGAGGACCGTCTCCGGGCGGACGATGCCGTCCAGCTCACGGAAGATCGCGTGCTTGACCTCGTACGACTCCGGAGCCACCTCGATGACGAGGTCGGCGTCGGCCGCCGCCGCGAGATCGGTGCCGGTGCGCACCCGGGCGAGGGCGTCGGCGCGCTCGGACCCGGTGAGCCGGCCGCGCTCCACGGCGCGGGCGGTGGAGGCCTCCAGGGCGGCGACGCACCGCGCGGCCTGGGCCTCGCTGACGTCGATGCCGATCACCTCGCGGCCGGCCTTCACGAGGACCTCGGTGATGCCGGTGCCCATCGTGCCGAGGCCGACGACGGCGATCGTCTTGAGGGCGGGCAGCGGGGTGCCGGACTGGGGGGACAGGGGAGTGGCCATCGCGGGACTCCAGGAATGAGGGTGACGACGAGGAACGCGCCGGGTGCGCCGGAAGACGCACCGCGGAGCGGAAAGGAGTGCGGGTGTTGCCGGGCTGCGAGCGCACACGCCCGGTGCCGCCGATGCCGAGGGCGCGCACACGCCCGTGGAGAACGGCGGGGATTCCGACCGGCCCTGTCCCGGAGCCGGGTCGTACAGCGGTACGAGCCGTACCGAACTGCCTGCTGCTCGCGACGGCCGCGTCACCAAACCGTCGCCAGCGAGAACGCGAGTGGGTAACTCGCTCGTCTGAGCTTAACCCGCGGGTAACGAGCGCGCCAGAGGGGCGCCCGAATCCGACTTTGTGATGTAGCTCCCCCCGGCCTCGCCACCCGCCTACGCTGGACTTCGTGGACGAAGAGTTGCGATCGCTCACGGAGCGCTTACGGCAGGAGTCGCACGGCACGGCGGCCTTCGACCGGCTGCTGGCGACCGAGGACCACGACGAACTCGCGGAGGTGCTCAGCGCGTCCGGACAGCCGCTGTGGGCCAGGGAACTGGCCGCGTTCCGCCTCGGACGCGCGGGCGACCGGCGCGCCTTCGAGTCCCTGGTGCTGCTCCTGAACCACCGCGACCCCCCGCGCTGCGCCTCCGCCGCGCACGCCCTGGCCCGCCTCGGCGATCCGCGCACGGCCCGCGCGGCCGCCGCCCTCGCCACGAACGAACTGCGCGTCGCCTACGCCCTGCACCCGGTGCGGCTGCTGACCTCCCTGCGCGCCCCCGAGTCCGTGCCCGCGCTGATCACCACCCTGGAACGCCGGCTGCGCCCCCACGACCCCTACCGCAGGGTCGCCCTCGCCTGCGTGGAGGGCCTCGGCGCTCTGGGCGACCCCCGCGCCCGCCGCGTCCTGAGCGAGGCCCTGGCTCACCCGGCCCTCGCGGAGGCGGCCGTGCACGCCCTGGCCCGCATCCCCCAGCAGAAGGAGGCGTGAGGCGCGTCTACCGGCGGAAGCCCAGCAACCCGTGCAGCGCGGACCCCCGCGCAGACATGGCCGCGGCCTTCGCCACCAACGGCTTGGGATCGGCCGACTTCGCGCACACCGCGTCGGCCACGCCGGCGAGGCTGCGCGGCACGCGCCCGTCCGTCAGATAGTCACTCAGATACCGGTCCAGACAGGCGTTCCCGCTCAGCGTGATCCCATGGTTGCCGCCGCCCTCCTCGACCACGAGGCTGGACCGGGCGAGCAGCCGGTGCACGGTGACCCCACCCGGGTAGGGCGTCGCCGCGTCGTCGGTCGCCTGGAAGAGCAGCACCGGCGGCAGCTTGCCGTTGGCGATGTTCACCGGCTCGCGCCGCGCACCCGGCCAGAAGACGCACGGCGCGTTGTACCAGGCGTTGTTCCAGGCGAAGAACGGCGCCTTGCGGTACACCTCCCAGGTCTGCGCGCGCCACCGGTTCCAGGATTCGGGCCAGGCCGTGTCCCGGCACTGCACCGCCGAGTAGACGCTGTAGCCGTTGTCGCCCGTGTGGTTCACGGCGCCGAAGCTCTTGTACGCCGCCACCAGCGGCTCGGCGTTCCCGTCGCGGACGTACGCCGCGAACGCCCCGGCGAGGTAGGGCCAGTAGCCGTTGTAGTAGCCGCCGGGGACGAAGGTGTCCTCCAGTTCGGCGGCGCCCACCGTGCCGCCGGCCGGCTTCTTCGCCAGCGCCGCCCGCATCGCGTACCACATCGCCTCGATCTTCTGAGGGTCCTTGCCGAGGTGGTACGTCGAGTCGTACCGGGCGATCCAGGCCATCAGGGCGCGGTGGCGGTCGTCGAAGGCGTAGTCCTGGCCGATGTTGTCCGCGTACCAGACCCCGGCCGGGTCGACGACGGAGTCCAGCACCAGACGGCGGACCCGCTCGGGGAACAGCTTGGCGTAGACCGCGCCGAGGTACGTGCCGTAGGAGTAGCCGAAGTAGCTGATCTGCGGGGTGCCGAGCGCCGCGCGGATGGCGTCCATGTCGCGTACGGCGCTGACGGTGTCGATGTACGGCAGCACATCGGCGTGCTTGCGGCTGCAGGCGGTGGCGAAGGACTTCGCGCGCGCGAGGTTCGCCTGCTCCAGGGCCGCCGTCGTGGGCACGGTGTCCGGGCGCACCGCCTTGAAGTGGCCCGGCGCGCAGTCCAGGGCCGGGGCCGACCTGCCGACCCCGCGCGGGTCGAAGCCGATGACGTCGTACCGGGCGGCGACGCTCTTCGGCAGTGCGGAGGCGACGAACCCGGCGAGGGTGAGGCCGCTGCCGCCGGGACCGCCGGGGTTGACCAGCAGCGGGCCCTGGAAGGCCGGCGAGGTGTGCGGGACACGGGACAGGGCGAGCGTGATCTGCCGGCCCGCCGGGTTCGCGTGGTCCAGCGGCACCGTCAGGGACGCGCACTGCAGCGTCGGGTAGTCGCCGGTGCCGCACTTCTGCCAGGCGAGGTGCGCGGCGGGGGCGGCCGCGGCCCCCCGCGCGGGCAGGGCGGTCACCGCCCCCGCCAGCACGGCGGCGGCAGCGCACAGCACCACTGCGCGAGTTCTCATGGGTCCTCCCGGGACGGACGCGGAGGGATCGGCGGACCGCGAGCATCATGGCCCTCGCCGCATCGTCCCGGGACCGGGGCCCTGGAGAACGTGTTGCGCCCGGAGTTGACCCGATTGGGCCGCGCGAAGCCCCCGAACGTCCTCACCCGGACGCGGTCACATGAGGGTGAGCTGGGTCGGCTCGGCCGCCGGCTCGGCGTCCGGCCCGTCCGGGGCCGCGGACGTCGGGCGGATGCGGCGGGCCGCGCCCGCGCGCGTGGGCCCGATGCCGTACTCCCGTGCCAGCTCGTGCACCTGACGGGTGATCCGGCGCTGATACCAGGTGGGCGCGTAGGCGCCTGCCGCGTACAGCCGCTCGTAGCGCCGCACCAGGTGCGGATGGTGCCGGGCGAGCCACGCCATGAACCACTCCCGGGCGCCCGGCCGCAGATGCAGCGTCAGCGGGGTCACCGAGGTCGCCCCGGCCGCCGCGATCGCCCGTACCGTGGCGCGCAGCTGGTCCGGATGGTCGCTCAGGAACGGGATGACCGGTGCCATCAGCACCCCGCAGCCGATGCCGTGCTCGCCGAGGGCGCGTACGACGTCCAGCCGGCGCTCGGGCGCGGGCGTGCCCGGCTCCACCGTGCGCCACAGCTCGGTGTCGAGGAAGCCGGCCGAGACCGAGATGCCGACGTCCGTCACCTCGGCCGCCCGCACCAGCAGGTCCAGATCGCGCAGGATCAGCGTGCCCTTGGTGAGGATCGAGAACGGGTTCGCGCGCTCGGTGAGGGCGGAGATGATGCCCGGCATCAGCCGGTAGCGGCCCTCGGCCCGCTGGTAGCAGTCGACGTTGGTGCCCATCGCGACGTGCTCGCCCTGCCAGCGGGGGGAGGCGAGCTGGCGGCGCAGCACCTCGGGCGCGTTCACCTTGACCACGATCTGGGTGTCGAAGCCGATGCCGGTGTCGAGGTCCAGATAGCCGTGGGTCTTCCTGGCGAAGCAGTACACGCACGCGTGCGTGCAGCCGCGATACGGATTGACGGTCCACTCGAACGGCATGCGCGAGGCGCCCGGCACCCGGTTCAGCACCGAGCGCGCCCGGACCTCGTGGAAGGTGATCCCCCGGAACTCGGGCATGTCGAAGGTGCGGGTCGTCACCGCGTCCGCGCCGAACAGGGCGGCCTCGGCCCGGCCGTGTTCGCTCTCCTCCGTGAGGTTGTCCCAGCGCATGACGCCTCCTCGGTAGCACTGCCGCACACAATAGAACATGTGTTCCCGTGATCGTGCGCCCCGTGTTGACGGCCCCCGATTTGGGGCGCCGGGCACCGGGGTGGTTGGCTTGCTCCCATCCCGAGAAACCAGGTCCTGGAGGAACGCAATGGCGCAGGTCGAGGCCACTACGGAGCGGGTCGTCGCGGCGGACGCGGAGAAGGTGTTCGACGCCCTCGCCGACTACCGCGGCACGCGGCAGAAGCTGCTGCCCGAGCACTTCAGCGAGTACGAGGTCCGCGAGGGCGGCGACGGCGAGGGCACCCTCGTCCACTGGAAGCTCCAGGCCACCAGCAAGCGGGTCCGTGACTGCCTGCTGGAGGTCAGCGAGCCCACCGACGGGCAGCTCGTCGAGAAGGACCGCAACTCCTCCATGGTCACCGTCTGGACGGTCACCCCGGCGGGCGAGGGCAGCTCCCGGGTCGTCGTCACCACCACCTGGAACGGCGCCGGCGGCATCGGCGGCTTCTTCGAGAAGACCTTCGCGCCCAAGGGCCTCGGCCGGATCTACGACGCGGTGCTGGCCAACCTCGCCGCCGAGGTCGAGAAGTAGCCCAAGCCCCCTGCGGTGAAGGGGCGTTGTGCCCCTTCACCGGTTCGAGTGGATCTCCCTTCCGTCCGGAACCAGGCCGTAACCCGCCGCAGTTGTTCCCCGTTGCCGCCGTACGCGGGACATGTGACAGATGTGACGAGGGGAGCGGTACGTGGGCGGGACGACTCTGGTGACACACGAGCCGGTCGCGGCGCCGGCGGCGGGGGAGAACACACCCCGCGACGCGCCGACCGCACCGGCGACCGCAGAGGCAGTCCCTCGACTCGGCGCACGCCGCGTGCGGTTGGTCTTCCTCGGGCTGATGCTCGCCCTGCTCCTCGCGGCGCTCGACCAGATGATCGTCGCCACCGCGCTGCCGAAGATCGTCGGTGAACTGCACGGCCTGAACCGGATGAGCTGGGCGATCACCGCCTATCTGCTCACCTCCACCATCGGCCTGCCGCTGTACGGCAAGCTCGGCGACCTCGTCGGCCGCAAGGGCGTCTTCCAGTTCGCCATCGCCGTCTTCGTCGTCGGCTCCGCGCTCGCCGGCCGGGCCCAGTCCATGGACCAGCTCATCGCCTTCCGTGCGGTCCAGGGCGTCGGCGCCGGCGGTCTCATGATCGGCGTACAGGCGATCATCGCCGACATCGTCCCGCCCCGCGAACGGGGCCGCTACATGGGCCTGATCGGCGCCGCCTTCGGCCTCGCCTCCGTCGCGGGCCCGCTGCTGGGCGGCTACTTCACCGACCACCTCTCCTGGCGCTGGTGCTTCTACGTCAACGTCCCCTTCGGCCTGATCACCCTCGCCGTGGTCACCGCCGTCCTGAAACTGCCCAGGCCCGCCACCCGCGGCCGCCTCGACGTCCTCGGCGCCCTGCTCCTCGCCGCCGCCTCCACCTGCCTGGTGCTGCTCACCAGCTGGGGCGGCACCGAGTACGCGTGGGGCTCGCGGCAGATCATCGGCCTCGGCGCCGGCGCCCTCGCCGCCACGGTCCTCTTCCTCGTCGCCGAGCGCTTCGCCGCCGAACCCCTCATCCCGCTGCGGCTGTTCCGCGACTCCGTCTTCAACGTCAGCGGCCTGGTGGGCCTGGTGATCGGTGTCGCCCTGTTCGGCGCCGCCAGCTATCTGCCGACCTTCCTGCAGATGGTCGACGGCGCCAGCGCCACCGAGTCCGGGCTGCTGATGCTGCCCATGATGGCCGGGATCGTCGGCGCCTCGGTCATCGGCGGCCAGCTCATCAGCCGCACCGGCCGCTACAAGGTCTTCCCCGTGCTCGGCGGCGCCGTCTCCGCCGTCGGCATGTGGCTGCTGTCCCGCCTCGAAACCGACACGCCCCGGCTGCACTACAGCATCTGGATGGCCGTCCTCGGCGCCGGCATCGGCCTCGTGATGCCCGTCCTCGTCCTCGCCGTGCAGAACTCCGTACGGCCCTCCGACCTCGGCACCGCCACCAGCGCCAACAACTACTTCCGCCAGATCGGCGGCAGCGTCGGCGCCGCGGTCTTCGGCACCCTCTTCGCCGACCGGCTCACCGCCGCGCTCCGCCGGGAACTGCCCCCGCGCACGGGCGCCCGACTGCCCGACGCCGACTCCATCACCCCTCAGCTCGTGCACGCGCTGCCCCCGGCGCTGCGCGACGCCTACATCCGCGCCTACGCCGACGCGATGCCCCGGATCTTCCTCTACCTCGTCCCGGTGCTCCTCGCCGGCCTGCTCCTCGCCTTCTTCCTCAAGGAGAAACCCCTGGTGTCCCACCCCACCGCCGAGACCGGGCCCGAGACCGTGAACCCCCCGATCCCACAGGCCCGCCCCCAGCCTTCGGCCGGGGGGACCCCCATCTCGCTTCGCTCGCCGTACGCCGCCGGAATCCCGGTCTGCGGCACCGTGCAGCACCCCGACGGCACCGTGGTGCCCCGCGCCGCCCTCACCCTCATCGACGTCGCCGGACAGCAGATCGGCCGGGGCGCGAGCGGCGAGGACGGGCGGTACGCGCTCAGCACCCCCGGCTCCGGTTCGTACGTGCTCATCGCCGCCGCCGGCGGCCACCAGCCGCAGGCCGTCTCCGTCACCGTCGGCGAACGGCCCGTCGAACTCGACGTCGTCCTCGGCGGCGCCGGACGCCTCGCGGGCAGCGTCCGCACCGCCGACGGCAGCCCCGTACGGGACGCCACCGTCACCCTCACCAACGTGCACGGCGAGGTCGTCGCCGCCGCCCGCAGCGGCCGCGAGGGCGGTTACGTCATCACCGAACTCGTCGCCGGCGAGTACACCCTGGCCGCCAGCGCCCCCGCCTTCCGGCCGGCCGCCCTCCCCGTCACCGTGCAGGCCTCCCGGGAGACCCGGCAGGACGTCGAACTCGCGGGCGGCGCCATGCTCAGGGGCACCGTCCGGGCGAGCGGCGGCCGGCCCGTCGAGGACGCGCGCGTCACCCTCCTCGACGCCGCCGGCAACGTCGTCGACACCCTCACCACCGGATCGGACGGGACGTTCCGGTTCGTCGACCTGTCCTCCGGCGAGTACACCGTCATCGCCGCGGGCTACCCGCCGGTCGCCACCGTGCTCCAGGTCGCGGGCGGCGGCCGCACCGAACGCGACCTGCAGCTGGGGCACGAGGACTGACCGGGCGGGGGCAGGGGGCGTCCGCGGGGCGCTGAGCTGCGCGCCGGTGCGATTCGGTGAAACCAATTCCAGGATTGGCACACATCGCGACCGGCCGCCGCCGTACGGTAGTGGCAGGCTTCACAGATCGTTTGCGAACAGCCGCGGGGAGAAAGGGCCTGGGCCATGGATTTCGGCGACGACCGTGGCAGCACGCGGGACACGCCTCCCGGCCGCGGCGCGGATGACGCCGCCGCGGGCCGCATTCCGCTGGCCGTGGTCGTCGTCGACCGCGCCGGCCTCGTGTCCCACTGGAGCAGCGGAGCCCGGCGGCTGTTCGGCGCCGGACGCGAGGACGCCGTAGGACGGCCCGCGGCCGATCTGCTGCCGGTCTCCGGAGTCCTCCCCGACGACGCGCACGGCGACATGCACGACGACGCGATGTCCGGCGCGTACCCGCGTCACGACGGGCCCGGCCCCGATCTGGAGGCCTCGCTCGACGGGCACACCGGCTACGCCACGGCGGGCCGTGCCCGCATCGCCGCACCCGGTGTTCCCGCCGGCGAGCGGCTCGACGTGCTGTGGTGGGCCTACCCGCTGGTCGGCCCCGGCCCCTCCCGCCTGCTCGTGCTCGCCGCCGACGCCGGCCGGCTGCGCGAGGAACGCGGCTACGACGACGAGACCGCCGAGCGCATCTCACCCGGCTTCGCCCGCCACACCGAGCTGCCCGCCTCCGACGAGCTGGAGCGGCGGCTGCCCGAGATCCTGCCCAACATGGGCCCGGGACTCAGCTCCCGCATCGTCGCCCAGGTCCTCGAACTGGGCTATCCGGTCCTGGAGTTCAGCCAGTTCGACCGGGTGCCCGTCACCCCGTACTGGGGCGTGCCCCGCCGCCCGGGCCGCCGCCGCGCCGAACCCGTCGTACCGCAGCAGCGCACCGGCGCACCCGTCCTGGTCCCGGCCGGCGCCGAGGAGGACCTGGAGTACGCGGCGGTGCGCGAGCGGCTGGAGTTCCTCAACGAGGTCAGCTCCCGCATCGGTTCCTCGCTCGACCTCGGCGAGACCATCCGCGAGGTCACCAGCGCCGCCGTACCCCGGTTCGCCGACTTCGCCGGCACCCATCTACGCGCCGCCGTCCTCGCCGGCGAGGGCTTCCCGGACGGCCCGCCGGACGCGCAGACCGTGATGTTCCGCGTCTGGGTCGAGCACAACGACGAACCGGGCCGCTGGGACGACACCGTGCCCGTCGGCGAGGCGTTCGCCTTCCCCGAGCACACCCCGTTCTACAAGTGCATGGTCACCGGTGAGCCGGTGCTGATCCCGCGGGTCACCGAGGAGCTGTCCGAGCGGATCTCCGGCGAGTTCGAGAAGCGCGACCTCAGGCCCCTCATCGGCGGCCGTTCGCTGCTGATCGTGCCGCTCAAGGCCCGCAACGTCGTCCTCGGCTTCATGGTGCTGATGCGCCGCCCCGACCGGGTGGCGTTCGACGACATGGACCGCACCACCGGCGCCGAACTCGCCGCCCGCGCAGGCCTCGTGCTCGACAACGCCCGCATGTACACCTACCAGGAGAACGTCGCCGACACCCTCCAGGACAGCATGCTGCCGCAGGTGAACCCGCGGATGGCGGGGTGCGACGTCGCCACCCGCTATCTGCCCGGCACCCGGCTGGGCCGGATCGGCGGCGACTGGTTCGACACCATCAAACTGCCCGGCTCGCGCACCGCCCTCGTCGTCGGCGACGTCATGGGCCACGGCCTCAACTCGGCCGCGATGATGGGCCAGTTGCGCACCGCCGTACAGACCATGGCCGCGATGGAGACCCCGCCCGCCCAGCTTCTGCGCAACCTCGACGACCTGGCCCGCCGGCTCGGCGACACCTACCTCGCCACCTGCCTCTACGCCGTCTACGACCCGATCCGCGGCGAGCTGCACCTCGCCAACGCCGGCCACATCCCGCCCGTCCTGGTGCGCGCCGAGGACGGCAGCAGCGAACTCCTCGACCTGCCGACCGGCGCCCCCATAGGCGTCGGCGGTGTCGCGTTCGAGTCCGTGCGGGTCAAGGTCGCGCCCGGTGACCGGCTGGTGCTGTGCACCGACGGCCTGGTCGAGGTGCGCGGCTCCGACATCGGCGAGGGCCTCGCCGCGCTGTGCGAGTCCGCCGCGCACCCCGCCGCCTCCATGGACGACGCCTGCGACACCATCATCCGAGCCCTCAACACCCGCGGCGGCCGCAAGGACGACGTCGCCCTGCTCATGGCCCGCCTCAACGGCATCCCCGGCGACCACGTCGCCGAATGGCGCTTCGACCCCGACCCGCGCGAGGTCGGCCGGGCCCGCCGTCTGGTCCGCGCCCAGCTCCTCGCCTGGGGCTTGCCGCAGGCGGTGGAGACCGCCGAGCTGCTGGTCAGCGAGGTCGTCACCAACGCCGTCCGGCACGCCGGGAGCCGGCCGGTCGACCTGCGCGTGGTCCGCGCCGACGCCCTGCTCTTCGAGGTCACCGACGACGAACCCGCCCTGCCCACCATGCTCGGCCCCGGCCCGTACGACGAGTCGGGCCGGGGCCTGCGCGTGGTCAGCCGGCTGGCCCGGGAGTGGGGCGCCACCGCGAGCGGCCACCGCAAGACGGTCTGGTTCGAACAGGCGGTCACCGGACGGAGGTGAGCGGGCGTCACGCACGGGGTTACGTGGGGCGCGCGCCCTGTCTGCGCGCACGCCCCCCGGCCTCTCCAGCGCCCGTACATCTCGTGAAGGTGGGCGTCCGCATCTTGCCCTGGCCTGGGCCTCCGCGATATCCCGATCACGGAACCGAACCGTGGGGAGAGCGCATGAACGTCTCGGACAACTACCGCAACGCCTGGGAACGTTACTGGAGCGAGACCTCGGACGAGGCGGGCGAAGCGATCTGGGACTGCGATCCCGCCCTCTCCGCCGAGCCGCACAGCGCCCTGCTGCTGCCTCACGCCGATGCGGAGCGCACCATCGTCGACCTCGGCTGCGGCAACGGCACCACGACCCGCTATCTCGCCACCCGGTTCGCCCGCGCCGTCGGCGTCGACCTCTCGCACGCCGCCGTCGAGCACGCGCGCCGCGCCACGCCCGACGACACCGCGGAGTTCCAGCAGCTCGACCTCACCGACACGGGCGCCGTCCGTGCCCTGCACGAGCAGCTCGGCGACGCCCACGTCTATATGCGGGCCGTCATCCATCAGAGTGAACCGGAGGCGCGGCCCGCGGTCGCCGCCGCCGTCGCCGAGATCATCGGCGGCGCGGGACGCGCGTTCGTCGTCGAACTCACCTCCGGCTCCCGGGACGTGCTGAGGCGTGCCGCGTCCCAGCCGGGCGGGCCGGGGCCCAAGCTCCAGCGCGTCTTCCAGCACGGGCTCAAGCCCGCCGACGCCGACGACGAGGAGATCCCGAAGCTGCTCGCCGCGGCCGGCCTGAGGGTCCTCGCCGAGGGCGAGACGACCCTGCCGCAGACCGAACACCTCGCGGACGGCACCCGCATCGACCTGCCGGCCCGCTGGTTCGTCCTCGCCGGGAAGTAGCCGGACGGAAAGACCCGGCACGCGCGCGGGCCCCGCACCGTCTCAGCCGAGGGTGCGGAGGGGGCCCGAGCCTCCCGGCCGTGCGCCCGGCTCGCGGTCGTGCCTCCGCCCACGTGAGCCGGGCGGTCCCAAGGTTCTCGGTCCATGGAGAACGGGGACGAGATCGTCACCGACCGCCGTCCGAGCCTCGACCTGGCGGAGCGGCACCTGCAGCAGGTGGCCGAGCAGAGGCCGGCGCTGCTGCACGGCCGCCGGAACCTCGCCGGCAGCGGCTCGGCCGGAAGCAGGACCGCGATGTGCTGGGACCTCCCGGGCTGACGGCCATCGACCGCACGGCGGTGGCGGACCACGAGACGCGGCTGACGGCCTACGCGCGGGAGGCCCTGGCCCAGGTCCCGGGTCGCCGGCGGCTGGGCCCGGCGGCCGAGCGGACCGGCGTACCGGCCTTCACCCTGCCCGGCCACACCCCGGCCCGAGATCGCCGACCGGCTGGACGGCGACGGCCTCGCTGCTGGAGCTGCAGGCCGCCCGAGCCGGCCCGCCCGGTGGCACCGCCTCGTAGGAGTCAGCCGGTCTCTGTGGTGTGGGCGTTCCAGCGCTCCTCGACCTTGGCCAGGCGCCAGTAGGCGATGGCCATGACCCAGACGACGACGAACAGGCCGACGATGACGTAGCCGACGTTGTCCAGGTTCAGGCCCGCGATCCAGCCGGTGACGCCATCGCTCAGGCCGAGCTTGTCATGCAGGACGCCGACCAGCTCGATCGTCCCGACGAAGAAGGCGACGGCGATGGACAGACCGGTGATGGTGAGGTTGTAGAACACCTTGCGGACCGGGTTCGAGAAGGCCCACTGGTAGGCGAAGTTCATGAAGGTGCCGTCGAGGGTGTCGAACAGGCTCATGCCGGCGGCGAAGAGCAGGGGCAGGCACAGGACCGCGTACCAGGGCAGACCGGCGGCCGCGCCGTTGCCGGCCAGGGCGAGAAGCAGCACCTCGGTCGAGGTGTCGAAGCCGATCCCGAAGAGGAAGCCGAGCGGGAACATCTGGCCGGGGCGGCGGACGGACTTGGTGAGCCGGCCCAGGATGCGGTTCATGAAGCCGCGCGAGTCCAGGTGCGCCTCCAGCTCGGCCTCGTCGTACTGCCCGGCGCGCATGGCCTTGAAGACGCGGGCGATGCCGAACAGCGCCACGAGGTTGAGGGCGGCGATGAGGTAGAGGAAACCGCCGGAGACCGTGGTGCCGACGGTGCCGAGGACCTGGTGGGTCCGGGAACCGTCGTTCATCAGGGCGCCGGCGAGCTTCGCGCCTCCCGCGACCAGCGCGGCCATGACGACCACCACGCTGGAGTGCCCGAGCGCGAACCAGAAGCCCACCGACACCGGCCGTTTGCCGTCGGCCATCAGCTTGCGGGTGGTGTTGTCGATCGCGGCGATGTGGTCGGCGTCGAAGGCGTGCCGCATGCCGAGGGTGTAGGCGGTGATGCCGAGGCCGACCCCGAACGCCTTGGTGCCGACCTCATAGTGATGCGGGATCACCAGAACGAAGAGGATCCCGAAGGCCACCACATGCAGGGCGACGATCACGGCCAGCAGGCCCGCGGTTCGGACGGTGTCCTCGCGCCGCCAGCGGAAGGACGTGGTGGCGGCGGTTTCGGGCACGCCTGAGGACACGGTCATTCGGTCACGCTCCAGCACCTCGTGGATCAGCTTCGTGATGCCGTGGCCGGTCTCCTGGCTGACGGGTCGACGCGCCCGCCCCTGCCTTCCCGGCCGCGAGGCCAGTGGCAATGCGTGGGGCGGAAACTTCCCGATCACAGTGGCGAGGGCCGCTCCGGACTGAGCCCCCTGAGGGGCCGTCACCGGTCTTCCCGAACACCACGGCCCACCCACCCTAGAGTGCCGCGGTCAAGGGCTGCAAGACTGCACAACTATGCAGGTGTGATGACCGGAACGGTGCGGCTGCGATGATGAGGCCATGCATCTCGTCCCCGCGGAACGTGCCGGGCAGCGCACCATCGACGGCCACCGGGTCTGCGATGCGATCGCCGCCGTCGGCGAGCCCGAGCGCGTACGTGCCTGGGCCGATCGCTTCTCCCTGCTCTCCGACCCCGGACGCCTCTCCCTGCTGCTCGCCCTCCACGAGGCCGGCCCCATCGCCGTCTCGGACCTCGCCGTCGCCACCGGAATGCGGGACACCGCCGTCTCCCAGGCGCTCCGCCTCCTGCGCGCCGCGGGCGTCGTCGAGGGCGACAAGGAGGGCAGGATCGTGCGCTACCGGCTCGTCGACGGCCCGGTTTCCGCGCTGCTGGAACACTGCGCGTCCTCCCACGACACGGGCGCCGAGGGCTTGCCGCCCCACTAGACGCTCATGGGTCCGGGTTCGACCCGGATGCCGCATGTGGCGTGCGCCGCCTTCCCGATCCGGAACTCGGCCGGCCGGAGTCTTCGTACCCGTCGTACGGGCGCCGGCCGTGACGACACTCGGCTTGCGGCTCGGTGCCGGGGCGGATCCGCAGGCCGCTGTCACCGCGTGCGTGGCCGTGCCGGTCGTGGCGTGCCCCTGTGCGCTGGGGGTTGGCGACGCCGACCGCGTTGATGGCCGCGGCCGGACGGGGCGCGCAACTGGGCGTGCTGGTCAGCGGGCCGCAGGCGTGGGAACGGCTTCAGCACATCGACGTGGTGGTACTGGACGTGACCGGCACGCTCACCTCCGGCGACATGACCGGCGCCCGGGTCACGGCCGCGCCGGGCGGGCCGGGTGAGGAGACGGTGCTGCGGCCGGCCGGTGCGGTCTCCTGAGTTGGGATCGACGCCTCGTAGGAAGTTCCCCCGTCGGCGCGTAACGTGACGCAACATGAAGATCCTCATCAGTGCCGACATGGAGGGTGCCACCGGGGTCACGTGGCCGGCCGATGTGCTGCCGGGGACGCCGCAGTGGGAGCGGTGCCGGGCGATGTTCACCTCGGACGTGAACGCCGCCGCGGGGGGCTTCTTCGACGGCGGCGCCGATCAGGTGCTCGTCAACGAGGCCCACTGGAGCATGCGGAATCTGCTGCTGGAGCGGCTCGACGAGCGGGTCGAGATGCTCACCGGCCGGCACAAGGCGCTGTCCATGGTGGAGGGCGTGCAGTACGGGGACGTCGACGGCATCGCCTTCGTCGGCTACCACGCCGGCGCCGGCATGGAGGGCGTCCTCGCCCACACCTACCTCGCCAACCAGATCACCGGCGTGTGGCTGAACGACGCCCGCGCCAGCGAGGGTCTGCTCAACGCGCACGTCGTCGCCGAGTACGGCGTCCCCGTCGTCCTCGTCACCGGCGACGACGTGGCCTGCGAGGACGCGCTCGGGTACGCCCCCGAGGCACTGAAGGTCGCCGTCAAGGACCATGTGTCGCGGTACGCGGCGGTGTGCCGGACCCCGGCCCGCACCGCCGCCGACATCCGCGCCGCCGCGAAGGAGGCCGCCCGGCTCGCGGTGCGCCACGCACCCGTCGAGGCCGGGCCGTTCACCGTCGCCGTCGAGTTCGACGCCGAGCATCTGGCGATGGCCGCCACCGTCGTCCCCGGGGTCGCCCGCATCGGGGAGCGGAAGGTGGCGTACACCAGCGCCACCATGTACGAGGGGATCAGGACGTTCAAGGCGGTCACCACGATCGTCTCCGCCGCCGTGGAGGAGCAGTATGGCTGACCAGCACACCGACCGGCAGACCGACCTTCAGGCGCTGGACGAGGTCGTGGAGTTCACCTCCGGTCTGATCCGCATCGACACCACCAACCGGGGCGGCGGGGACTGCCGGGAGCGGCCCGCCGCCGAGTACGCCGCCGAACGGCTGGCCGGCGCGGGCCTGGAGCCGCTGCTGCTGGAGCGCACACCGGGCCGCACCAACGTCGTCGCCCGGATCGAGGGCACCGACCCCGCCGCCGACGCGCTGCTGGTCCACGGCCATCTCGACGTGGTGCCGGCCGAGGCCGCCGACTGGAGCGTGCACCCGTTCTCCGGGGAGATCCGCGACGGGGTGGTGTGGGGCCGCGGCGCCGTCGACATGAAGAACATGGACGCGATGATCCTCGCCGTCGTGCGTGCCTGGGCCCGGCTGGGCGTACGGCCCCGCCGGGACATCGTCATCGCCTTCACCGCCGACGAGGAGGCCAGCGCCGAGGACGGCTCCGGGTTCCTCGCCGACCACCACCCCGAGCTGTTCGAGGGCTGCACCGAGGGCATCAGCGAGTCCGGCGCCTTCACCTTCCACGACGGCGCCGGCCGGCAGCTCTACCCGATCGGCGCCGGGGAGCGGGGCACCGGCTGGGTGAAACTCACCGCGCGCGGCCGGGCCGGGCACGGCTCCAAGGTGCACAAGGACAACGCGGTCACCCGGCTCGCCGCCGCCGTCGCGCGCATCGGCGAGCACGAATGGCGGATCCGGCTCACCCCGACGGTGCGGGCCGCACTCACCGAACTCGCCACCCTGTACGGCATCGAGCCCGACTTCCGGGACGTGGACCGGCTGCTGGAGAAGCTCGGCCCGGCGGCCGCGCTGGTCGAGGCAACCCTGCGCAACAGCGCCAACCCGACCATGCTGGAAGCCGGTTACAAGATCAACGTCGTCCCCGGCGAAGCGGTCGCCTACGTCGACGGGCGCTATCTGCCGGGCGGCGAGGAAGAGTTCACCACCACCCTCGATCAGCTCACCGGCCCGGACGTGAGCTGGGAGTTCGCGCACCGCGAGGTGGCCCTGCAGGCGCCGGTGGAATCCCCCACCTTCGCCCGGATGCGAGCCGCCGTCGAGGAGTTCGCACCGGACGGGCATGTGGTGCCGTACTGCATGTCGGGCGGCACGGACGCCAAGCAGTTCTCCCGGCTCGGCATCACCGGTTACGGCTTCGCCCCGCTGAAGCTGCCCGAGGATCTCGACTACCAGGCGCTGTTCCACGGCGTGGACGAGCGGGTGCCCGTCGAGGCGCTGCACTTCGGCGTCCGCGTCCTCGACCGCTTCCTGCGCACGGCCTAGGGGAGCCTTTCGAGCCGCTCAAGAAGCCGAGAAGGAGGGCACACACGCGTGCTGACGTCGCCGTACGGAACGTGGCCGTCGCCCGTCGACGCGGCGCTGGCCGCCGCGCACGACGGACAGCCGGACTGGGTGGGCTTCGTCGGGGACGAGGTGTGGTGGACCGAACCCCGGCCCGCCGAGGGCGGCCGCCGGGCACTGGTGCGGCGTACGGCCGAGGGCACGGAGGAGACGGTGCTGTCCGCGCCGTGGAACGTGGCCAACCGGGTCGTCGAGTACGGCGGCCGCCCCTGGACCGGGGCGGTGCCGGACGGCCGGCCGCTGATCGTCTTCACACACTTCGCCGACCAGCGGCTGTACCGGTACGAACCCGGCGGCGAGCCGCGCCCGCTGACCCCGCTGTCCGCGGTCGGCGCGGGACCGCGTTGGGCCGACCCGCACCTGGACCTCGCCCGCGGTGAAGTGTGGTGCGTGCTGGAGGAGTTCACCGGGGACGGCCCCGGCGACGTCCGGCGCGTCCTGGCCGCCGTACCGCTGGACGGCTCCGCCGCCGAAGACCGCTCCGCGGTGCGCGAACTCACCGACGGCCGCCACCGGTTCGTCACCGGCCCCCGCCTCTCACCCGACGGCCGCCGGGCCGCCTGGCTCGCCTGGGACCATCCGCGGATGCCGTGGGAGGGGACGGAACTGCTCGTCGGCGAGATCGGTGTCGACGGCATACTGCATACCGTCCACACGGTCGCCGGCGGGCCGCACGAGGCGATCGCGCAGACCGAATGGTCTGCAGAAGGCAGTCTTCTGTACACCAGCGACCGCAGCGGCTGGTGGAACCTCTACCGGGACGACGGCACCCCGCTCTGCCCGCGCGAGGAGGAGTTCGCCGGGCCGCTGTGGCGGCCCGGACTGCGCTGGTTCGCACCGCTGGACAGCGGGCTGATCGCGGTCGTACACGGCAGGGGGTCGACCGTACTCGGGATACTGGATCCCGTATCCGGTGAGATCGTCGACGTCGCCGGACCGTGGACCGAGTTCGCCGGCACGCTCGCCGCTCGCGGCAGCCGGGTCTTCGCGGTCGGCGCCGGCCCGCGCACCGCCCACGAGGTGGTCGAGCTGGACACCGGCACCGGCCGGGCCCGCGCCGTCGGCGCCCGGCACCGGGACGCCGTCGACCCCGCCTACTACCCGCAGCCCAGCACCCGCACCTTCACCGGCCCCGGCGGCCGAGAGGTGCACGCCCACGTCCACCCGCCGCACCACCCCGCCCGCACCGCACCCGACGGCGAGGCGCCGCCGTACGTCATCTGGGCGCACGGCGGGCCCACCAGCCGGGTGCCGCTCGTCCTCGACCTGACCATCGCCTACTTCACCTCGCGGGGCATCGGGATCGCCGAGGTGAACTACGGCGGCTCCAC
Organism: Streptomyces camelliae; assembly: GCF_027625935.1. NCBI lineage: Bacteria > Bacillati > Actinomycetota > Actinomycetes > Kitasatosporales > Streptomycetaceae > Streptomyces > Streptomyces camelliae. Next base: position 1,736,060 of record NZ_CP115300.1, on the reverse strand, counting down.
CGGATACGGACGCGCCTACCGGGAGCGGCTGCGCGGGCAGTGGGGTGTGGTCGACGTCGAGGACTGCGCGGCCGTCGCCCGCGCCCTCGCCGAGGAGGGCACTGCCGACCCCGCCCGGCTCGCCATCCGCGGCGGCAGCGCCGGCGGCTGGACCGCCGCAGCCTCCCTGACCACCACCGACGTCTACGCCTGCGGGACCATCGTCTACCCCGTCCTCGACCTCGCCACCTGGGGACCGGGGGAGACCCACGACTTCGAGTCCCGCTACCTGGAGTCGCTCATCGGGCCCCTCGCCGAGGTGCCGGCCCGGTACACAGAGCGCTCGCCGACCACCCACGCCGACCGGCTCACCGTGCCGTTCCTGCTGCTCCAGGGCCTGGACGACGTGATCTGCCCGCCGGCCCAGTGCGAACGCTTCCTCGCCCGGATCCAGGGCCGGGGCGTGCCGCACGCCTACCTGACCTTCCCCGGCGAGGGCCACGGGTTCCGGCGGGCCGAGACGATGGTGCGCGCGCTGGAGGCGGAACTGTCCTTGTACGCTCAGGTGTTCGGACTGGACGTGCCCGACGTCCCGAGACTGGAGCTGCACCCGTGAAGGACGTGAAGGACGCGAAGGACGCGAAGGCACTGACCCGGCCGAAGCGGCTGGCCCCCGGCGCCCGCGTCGCCGTCGTCGCCACCAGCGGGCCGGTGCCCGAGGAGCGGCTCCAGGCCGGGCTCGACGTGCTGCGCGGCTGGGACCTCGACCCGGTCGTCGCCCCCCATGTCCTCGACCGGCACGGCGAGTTCGGCTACCTCGCCGGCGCCGACGCCGACCGCGCGGCCGACCTCCAGAACGCCTGGTGCGACCCCACCGTGGACGCCGTCCTGTGCGCCCGCGGCGGATACGGCGTACAGCGGATGGTCGACCTGCTCGACTGGGAGGCGATGCGGGCGGCCGGGCCCAAGGTCCTCGTCGGCTTCAGCGACATCACCGTCCTGCACGAGGCCTTCGCCGCCCGCCTCGGCCTCGCCACCCTGTACGGGCCGGTGGCGGCCGGCGTCGACTTCATCAAGAACGCCCGCGCACAGGACCATCTGCGGGCCACCCTCTTCGCCCCGGAGACCGTCTGCACCATCGCCTCCGGCGGCACGGCCCTCGTGCCCGGCCGCGCCCGTGGCATCACTCTCGGCGGCTGTCTGGCCCTGCTCGCCACCGAACGCGGCACCCCGCACGCCCGCCCCTCGGCGGCCGGTGGGCTGCTCTGCCTGGAGGACGTCGGCGAGACGACGTACCAGCTGGACCGCTACCTCACCCAGCTCCTGCGCTCCGGCTGGCTGGAGGGCGTGCGCGGGATCCTGCTCGGCTCCTGGGAGCGCTGTGGCGACTACGCCGCGATACGGCCGATGTTCGCCGACCGGCTCGGCGGGCTCGGCGTGCCGGTGGTGGAGGAGTTCGGTTTCGGCCACTGTGCCGGCGCCCTGACCATTCCTTTCGGCGTCCCCGCGGAACTCGACGCGGATTCCGGCACGTTGACCCTGGACGAGCCCGCCCTGCGCTGACCCGCCCCGGCGTCCCGGACCGGGGTGGGTGCCGGCCGTGCACCCCCGCCGTCCGGGCGGAATCCCGCGGACGGCGCGGGCGGTGACGTCGTACGCTGGCCGGATGCCGCACACCGCACCCCACTGGCTCGCCGAGGGCCCCCGCGTGGCCATCCGCCACTTCACCCCCGAGGACGGTCCCGAGTTCACGGCCCGTGCCCGCGAGAGCAAGGACCTGCACCGGCCGTGGCTGTTCCCGCCGGACACCGACGAGGCCTACGCCGCCTACGCCGGCCGGCTGATCGAGGACCCCACCAAGGCCGGCTTCCTGGTGTGCGAGAAGGACAGCGGGGCCATCGCCGGATTCATCAACATCAACAACATCGTCCGGGGCGGCTTCCAGTGCGGCGCCCTCGGCTACGGCGCCTTCGCGCACGCCGCCGGCCGCGGCCTGATGCGCGAGGGCCTCGACCTGGTCGTCGGGTACGCCTTCGGACCGCTGGGCCTGCACCGGCTGGAGATCAACGTCCAGCCCGAGAACGCCGCCTCCGTCGCGCTGGCCCGGGGCGGCGGCTTCCGCCTGGAGGGCTTCTCGCCCGCCATGATCTACATCGACGGCGCCTGGCGCGACCACGAGCGCTGGGCACTGACCGCGGAGATGCGTAACCCCGGCTGACCGGTCCCTGCTCGCGGACGCGGGCGTGGAGGCTTTTGCGCAATCCTGACCCGTACCTCCCCTGGCCGACTCACCGCACGCCGGGTTCCATGGGGACTCGTGACGAGGATCCGACGTGAGGTACTGACCCTGCCCGCCGCGCAGCTGGGCCCGGACAACCCGCTGCCCCCGCTGCACCCCCTCGACGACCGCGACCTTCCCCAAGCTCTCAACTCCGTTCGAGCAGGGGAGACGCCGATCGGCATGCCCCGGGACATGGCCCGCCAGGTCGGTCACGAGCGCCTGCACAGCCTGCTCCCGGTCCGGGTCCGCGACGGCTACGGCAGAACCCGTGAACCCCGCGCCCTCGACGCCCTGGTGATCGAGAACGACCGGCTGCGCGCCACCGTCCTGCCCGGCCTCGGCGGCCGGATCGTCTCCCTGCTCCACCTGCCCACCGGACGCGAACTCCTGTACCGCAACCCGGTGTTCCAGCCCGCCGGCTTCGCCCTCAACGGCGCCTGGTACTCCGGCGGCATCGAGTGGAACATCGGCGCCACCGGCCACACCATCCTGTCCTGCGCCCCCCTGCACGCGGCCCGCGTCCCGGCTCCCGACGGCGGTCAGATGCTGCGCCTGTGGGAGTGGGAGCGGCTGCGTGACCTGCCCTTCCAGGTCGACCTGTGGCTGCCCGACGGCTCCGACTTCCTCTACGCCGGTGTCCGCGTCCGCAACCCGCACGAACGGCCCGTGCCCACCTACTGGTGGTCCAACATCGCCGTACCCGAGGAGCGCCGGATCCTCGCCCCGGCCGAGCAGGCCTGGCATTTCGGCTACGAGCGCCGACTGCGCCGGGTGCCCGTCCCGTCGTACGACGGCGTCGACCGCAGCCACCCCCTCAACAGCCCTTACGCCGCCGACTACTTCTACGACGTCCCCGACGGCCGGCGCCGCTGGATCGCCGCTGTCGACGCCGACGGCCACGGGCTGGCGCAGACCTCCACCGACACCCTGCGCGGCCGCAAGCTCTTCGTGTGGGGCCATCTGCCCGGCGGCCGGCGCTGGCAGGAGTGGCTGACCGAGCCCGGCACCGGCGGCTACTGCGAGATCCAGGCCGGCCTCGCCCGCACCCAGCTCGAACACGTCCGGCTGGACGCGGAGAGCGAGGTGTCCTGGCTGGAGGCGTACGGTCCCCTCGACGCGCCGGGTGCGCCGGGCGCGGGGGAGTGGGCCCAGGTGGTCCAGGACGCCGAGGACCGGCTGGAGGCGGCCCTGCCCCGCGCCCGGGTCGAGCAGGCCTACGCCGCCTGGCTGCCGTGCGCCGACACCGAACCCGGCGAAACCCTGGCCACCGGATCCGGCTGGGGTGCCCTGGAGGTGCTGCGCGCCGACTGGAAACTGCCCGGCACCCCGTTCCCCGAGTCCACCCTCGGCGCGGCCCAGGCACCCTGGCGGGAGCTGCTGCGCACCGGCTCGCTGCCCGAGCCGCGCCGGGTACGGCCGCCCGGCGAGACCCTCGTCGCGCCGCACTGGCGGGACATGCTGGAGACCGCGCCCGCCACCCCGCACACCGAGTACCACCTCGGCATCGCCCAGTGGCACGCCGGCGACCGCGCCCAGGCCGTCCGCAGCTGGGAACGCGGCCTCCAACTGGCGCCCTCCCGCTGGCCGTTGATGCGCTGCCTGGCCGTCGCCGACCAGACCTCAGGCCACCACGAACGGGCCGCCGAACGCTACGCCGACGCCTTCGACGACCTGTGCCGGGAGCGGCGCGACGACGGCGCCGACTGGACCGCCGCCCAGGCCGCGCTCGGCCGCGAGACCCTTCAGGCCCTGCTGCGGGTACGGCGCACGGCGGACGCCCGCGCCGTATGGGACCGTCTGCTGCCCGCCGTGCGCGAGCGCGGCCGCTTCCGGCTCCTCGACGCCGAGCTGCTGCTCGCCGAGGGCCGGCCCGACGCGGCGCGGGCCGTCCTCGACGCGGGTTTCGAGGTCGCCGACCTGCGGGAGGGTGAGGAGGTGATCGGCCGGCTGTGGGCCCGGCTCACCGACGAGCCGCTGCCCGCCCGCCACGACTTCCGGATGCGGCCGGAGCAGCCCTGAGCGGGGGCGGCTCAGGACCGCTGCTGGTCCACGTACTCGAAGACGGCGCCGTCCGGATGCATCGCCAGCAGATTGCGGCCGGCCGGCGTCGGCACCGGCCCGGCGAGGATCCGGGCGCCGAGGCCGGTCAGCACCTGGTGCGCCTCCTCGACGTCCTGCACGGCGATCGTCGCCGTCACCTTCCGCAGGATCTCCAGCTCCGCCTCCGGGCCGCTCATCAGCAGAAACGAGCCGATCGCGGCGACCTGCACCCCACCTCGCTCGAACCGTAGGGCTCTGCCGCCCGCCAGCCGCTCGTAGAACGGGACCGCGGCTTCGAGGTCGTCGACGCAGATGCGCAGGGAGGCGCCCAGAAACTCCATGGCCTTGAGCCTAGTTGGGGCGTCCCGGGTGGCACGAGGCCGCCCGCGTGACATGCCGTTCGGGTGACCCGCCGGAGGTTTACGTGCTCCGGCGCCGGTTACACGGAAAGCCTCCCGTGAGCCGACCCGCACCGACAGCCGTGGAGAAACATGAACACCGCCGAACTCACCGAACTGGGCCAGCAGTTGAGGGTGGACAGCGTGCGCGCCTCCGCCGCCGCGGGCTCCGGGCACCCCACCTCCTCGATGTCCGCGGCCGACCTGATGGCCGTCCTGCTGGCGCATCACCTGCGCTACGACTTCGAACGCCCCGAGCACCCCGCCAACGACCGATTCGTGCTGTCCAAGGGCCACGCCTCGCCCCTGCTGTACGCCGCGTACAAGGCGGCCGGCGCGATCGAGGACGGCGAACTGCTCACCTTCCGGGGGCTCGGCAGCCGGCTGGAGGGGCACCCCACGCCCCGGCGGCTGCCCTGGGTGGAGACGGCCACCGGATCCCTCGGTCAGGGCCTGCCCGTAGGGGTCGGCATCGCCCTGTCGGGCAAGCGGCTGGAGCGGACCGGCTACCGGGTGTGGGTGCTGTGCGGCGACAGCGAGCTGGCCGAGGGCTCGGTGTGGGAGGCCGCCGAGCACGCCGGGTACGAGCGGCTGGACAACCTGATCACGATCGTGGACGTCAACCGGCTCGGCCAGCGCGGCCCCACCCGGCACGGCCACGACCTGGACGCCTACGCCCGCCGCTTCCAGGCCTTCGGCTGGCACACCGTCGAGACCGACGGCCACGACGTCGACGCGATCGACCGGGCCTACGGGGAGGCCCTGTCCACCACCGGGCAGCCTGTGGTGATCCTCGCCCGCACCCTCAAGGGCAAGGGCGTGGCCGCCGTGGAGGACCGTGAGGGGCTCCACGGCAAACCGCTGCCGGACGCCGACCAGGCCGTCGCCGAACTCGGCGGCCCGCGTGACCTGCGCGTCCGGGTCGGCGAGCCGCAGGCCGCCGCCGCGCTGCGCGACCTGACCACCGAGGTGCTCCAGCTTCCGCGCTACGACGAGGGCGACAAGGTCGCGACGCGGGACGCCTTCGGCGCGGCCCTCGCCGCGCTCGGCACCGCCCGCGGCGATGTCGTCGCCCTCGACGGCGAGGTCGGCGACTCCACCCGCACCGAGGAGTTCGCCAAGGCCCACCCCGAGCGGTTCTTCGAGTGCTACATCGCCGAGCAGCAGCTCGTCGCCGCCTGCGTCGGCCTGGCCACGCGCGGCTGGCTGCCGTACGCCTCGACGTTCGCCGCGTTCTTCACCCGCGCCCACGACTTCGTGCGCATGGCGTCCGTCAGCGGCTCCGGGATCAATCTGGTCGGCTCGCACGCCGGTGTCGCGATCGGGCAGGACGGGCCCTCCCAGATGGGCCTGGAGGACCTGGCGATGTTCCGCGCCGTGCACGGTTCGACCGTGCTGTACCCGTGCGACGCCAACCAGACCGCCCACCTGGTCGCGGCCATGGCCGGCCTCGACGGCATCCGCTATCTGCGCACCTCGCGCGGCGCGACCCCGGTGCTCTACGGCCCCGGCGAGGAGTTCCCGGTCGGCGGCAGCAGGACACTGCGGTCCGGTGAGGAGGACCGGCTGACGATCGTCGCGGCCGGGGTGACCGTGCCGGAGGCGCTGGCGGCGGCCGACCGGCTCGCCGAGGACGGCATCCGGGTGCGCGTGATCGACCTGTACTCGGTCAAGCCGGTGGACGCCGGGACCCTGCGCCGGGCCGCCGAGGAGACCGGCTGCCTGATCACCGTCGAGGACCACCATCCCGAGGGCGGCCTCGGCGACGCCGTCGCGGAGGTCTTCGCCGACGGCCGCCCGGTGCCCCGGCTGGTCCGGCTCGCGGTCCGCACCATGCCGGGCTCGGCCGCCCCCGACCAGCAACTGCACGCGGCCGGCATCGACGCCGTGGGCATCGTCCAGGCCGCCAGACTGCTGGTGGAGGAGACGACGGGCGCACGCTGAGCGGCGATCTGTGGCGCGGACGCGGCCGCCGGGTCAGGCTGGTGCTGGACAGTTCCGCCGTACGACGGCGGAGCTGGACAATTCCGTCGTACGACGGCGGAGCCGGACAGTTCCGCCGTACGACGGCGGCGAGGAACACTGTACGGAGCGAGGAGAACGGCAGGGGGCGGGTACGAGGTCGCGGCGGAAGGAGGCGCCATGTCCGGGCTGCGCTACGTCTACGCGGTCTGCCGCCCCTTCGGCACGCCCCTGCAGGCCCAGCTGACGGGCGTCGCGGGCGTGCCGCCGGGCCTGCTGCGCCACCGCGATCTGGTCGCGGTCGTCAGTACGGTCCCGGCGGCCGACTTCGGCGAGGAGGCACTGCAGGCGCACCTCCAGGATCCGGTGTGGTTCGCCGCCACGGCCCGTGCGCACCAGGGTGTGATCGCCGCGCTGACCACGGTCACCACGCCGCTGCCGCTGCGGCTCGCGACCGTCTGCGAGGACGACAGCATGGTGCGCACGATGCTGGAGATGCACGGGGACGCCTTCCGGCGCGTCCTGGACCGGCTGGAGGGCCGGGTGGAGTGGGGCGTGAAGGTGTACACGGAGCCCGCGCCCGCCGCCGCACCCGGAGCCGTCGCCACACCCGGCGAGGCGTTCGCCCGCTCCCTGCACGAGCGCCTGGCCGGACGGGCGGAGGACTGCCGCATCCATGCCCCGCAGACCTGCCCGGTGTCCGGCCCGGCGGTCCGGAACGTGCTCGACGCCGCCTACCTGGTGCCCCGAGCCGCCTGCGAGGAGTTCGTGGAACTGATCGACCGCACACCCGAGGAGCCGGGAGTCCGGGTGGAGCTCACCGGCCCCTGGGCCGCGTACTCCTTCACGGGCGAGGAACCCCGCTGACGCAGGCCTGCCGGCTCCTGTCAGTCACGCTCCTTGCGGCACAGGATCTCCCCGTGCAGCACGGCGAACCAGCCGTCCTCCCGCCGGCCCCACTCCCGCCACGCCTCGGACACCGCCCGCAGCTGCTCCTCGGTCGCGTGCCCGCCCTGCGTGGCCCGGTCGGCGTAGGCCGAGGCCAGGGTGCGGTCCGCCCACAGGCCGCTCCACCAGGCCCGCTCCTCGGCCGTGGCGAACGTCCAGGTGCCGGTGGTGGCGGTGATGTCGGTCAGCCCGGCGGCCAGCGCCCAGGCCTTCAGCCGGCGCCCGGCGTCCGGCTCGCCGCCGTTGGCGCGGGCCACCCGCTCGTACAGGTCCAGCCAGTCGTCCAGGCCGGGCACCACCGGGTACCAGGTCATCGCCGCGTAGTCCGCGTCGCGTACGGCGATGTACCCGCCCGGCTTCGTCACGCGCCGCATCTCGCGCAGCGCCTGCACCGGGTCGCCGACGTGCTGGAGCACCTGGTGGGCGTGGACCACGCAGAAGGTGTCGTCCGGATAGTCCAGGGCGTGGACGTCGGCGACCGCGAAGTCCACGTTGGCCAGTCCGCGCCCGGCGGCGGTGGCCCGGGCCTGCTCCAGGATGCCGGGCGCCGCGTCTACGCCGGTGACATGGCCGTCGGGGACCAGTTCCGCGAGGTCGGCGGTGATGGTGCCGGGGCCGCAGCCGATGTCCAGGATCTTCATGTGCGGCTTCAGCGAACCGAGCAGATAGGCCGCGGAGTTGGCGGCGGTCCGCCAGGTGTGCGAACGCAGCACCGACTCGTGGTGCCCGTGCGTGTAGACGGCGGTCTCCTGCGCTTTCGGCATGGTGTTCCCCTTCACCTCTGGTTCCGGCGGTGTACGCATCACCGTACGCGCGCTTGCCGAATGTTGAGACCGTCGTTTTGCATAATGGACTGACGCCACGTCAGAAACCTTTGCCGGCCGGGCATGCCGACAGGTGTGGTTACCCTGCAAGGGCCCGCTTTCCGGTGGGTGCGCGCGCCGGGCGCCCGACCGGCGTGAAGGGAGAACCCCGCATGCGTCTGCTCCTCGTCCGCCACGGTGAGACCCCGTCGAACGTGGACCACCTGCTGGACACCGCCGTGCCCGGACCGGGGCTGACCCCGCTCGGCGAGGTACAGGCCGCCGCACTGCCCGCGGCGCTCGCCGACGAGGCCATCGAGGCCCTCTACGTCTCCACACTGCTGCGCACCCAGCTGACGGCCGCCCCGCTGGCCGCCGCCCGGGGCCTTGAGCCGATCGTCCGCGCCGGCATCCGCGAGCTGTCCGCCGGCGACCTGGAGATGCTGCCCGGGGACTCGCCGGGCGGCGTGCAGTACCTGCGCACGGTGTTCGCGTGGGCGGCCGGGGACACCACGCTGCGCGTGCCCGGCGGCGAGAGCGGCGACGAGGCCCTCGCCCGCTACGACGCCGTGATCGCCGAGGCCGCGGCCAGCGGCGCCGGCACCGTCGCCATGGTCAGCCACGGCGCCGCGATCCGCGTGTGGACCGCCGCCCGTGCCGCCAACGTCGACGCCGCCTTCGTCGCCGCCCGCCTCCTGGACAACACCGGCGTCGTCATCCTGGAGGGCTCCCCGGCCGACGGCTGGAAAGTCCTGTCCTGGCAGGGCGCCGCGGTGGAACCGGCCGGAGAGCCCGGCCCGACGGGGGAAGCGCTCGACTCGGCGGGGTTCGACGCGGCGGGGCTCGACACGGCGGGATAGCGGGAGGGCGGGGGACCGGCCCGGGGCGCAGGCCCGTGCCGTGCGCCGGGTGCGAGCGTGTACCCGGCGCGGCTGTGTGCCCGAGGGGCAAGCGTGCCCGGCGACGAGCGTGTGCCGGGGATAAGCGTTTGCCCCGGGCCGAGGCCGCCCCGCAGAATGCCTGCCCATGGGACATCTGGAAGCCGCGCACCTTGAGTACCACCTCCCCGACGGGAGGACCCTGCTCGGGGACGTGTCCTTCCGGGTCGGCGAAGGCTCCGCCGTCGCCCTGGTCGGCCCGAACGGCGCCGGCAAGACCACTCTGCTCCGGCTGATCTCCGGCGAGCTGAAGCCGCACGGCGGCACCGTCACCGTCAGTGGCGGCCTCGGCGTGATGCGCCAGTTCGTGGGCTCCGTACGCGACGACACGACCGTACGCGACCTGCTCGTGTGCGTCGCCCCGCCCCGCATCCGCGAGGCGGCGAGGGCGGTGGACGAGGCCGAGCACGCCGTCATGACCGTCGACGACGAGGCCGCCCAGATGCGGTACGCCCAGGCCCTCGCCGACTGGGCCGAGGCCCGCGGCTACGAGGCCGAGACCCTGTGGGACGTGTGCACCACCGCCGCCCTCGGCATGCCCTACGAACGCGCCCAGTGGCGCCAGGTGCGCACCCTCTCCGGCGGCGAGCAGAAACGCCTCGTGCTGGAGGCGCTGCTGCGCGGCACCGACGAAGTGCTCCTGCTCGACGAGCCGGACAACTACCTCGACGTGCCCGGCAAGCGCTGGCTGGAGGAGCAGCTGCGGCAGACCCGCAAGACGGTCCTGTTCGTCTCCCACGACCGGGAACTCCTCGCCCGCGCCGCCGAGAAGATCGTCTCCGTCGAGCCCGGTCCGGCCGGCGCCGATGCCTGGGTGCACGGCGGCGGCTTCGCCACCTACCACGAGGCCCGCCGTGAACGTTTCGCCCGCTTCGAAGAGCTGCGCCGCCGCTGGGACGAGAAGCACGCCCAGCTGAAGAAGCTCGTCCTGAACCTCCGCCAGGCCGCCGCCGTCAGCCACGAGATGGCCTCCCGCTACGCCGCCGCACAGACCCGCTTGCGCAAGTTCGAGGAGGCCGGACCGCCGCCGGAGCCGCCCCGCGAGCAGGACATCACCATGCGTCTGAAGGGTGGCCGCACCGGCATCCGGGCCGTCACCTGCGAGGGACTCGAACTGACCGGCCTGATGCACCCCTTCGACCTGGAGGTCTTCTACGGCGAACGGGTCGCCGTCCTCGGCTCCAACGGCTCCGGCAAGTCGCACTTCCTCCGCCTCCTCGCCGGCGAGGACGTCGCGCACACCGGGACGTGGAAGCTCGGCGCACGGGTCGTACCCGGCCACTTCGCGCAGACCCACGCGCACCCCGAACTCCACGGCCGCACCCTCCTCGACATCCTGTGGAAGGAGCACGCCCAGGACCGCGGGGCGGCCATGTCCAGGCTGCGCCGCTACGAACTGACCCAGCAGGCCGAGCAGTCCTTCGACCGGCTCTCCGGCGGCCAGCAGGCCCGCTTCCAGATCCTGCTGCTGGAGCTCGCCGGCGCCACCGCGCTGCTGCTGGACGAGCCCACCGACAACCTCGACCTGGAGTCGGCCGAGGCCCTCCAGGAGGGCATGGAGGCCTTCGACGGCACGGTCCTCGCCGTCACCCACGACCGCTGGTTCGCCCGCTCCTTCGACCGCTACCTGGTCTTCGGCACCGACGGCCGCGTCCGCGAGACCCCGGAACCGGTCTGGGACGAACGCCGGGTGGAACGGGCCCGCTGAGCGCCCCGGAAGCCATCCGTCCGGGGCCGCCGGGCTCTCGCAAGGCCCCGGGCCGTGGATCTTCGTATGGTGGATGCAGGAATGCCGGCTCCATGGTTCCGCCCCGGACACACTCGGGGCCGGGACCACGGACAGGACGAGCGGGGCACCACCATGACCGGAGTCGACCCCAGCCGACTGGACGACCAGCAGCTGATGAAAGAGCTGGAGACGATCCACCGCACGCGCCACGACACCCTCCTGTACGGCTCGAACGACGCGCTGCGGGCCCACAACGAGCGCATGGCGCAGCTGGAGGGCGAGTATCTGCGCCGCAACCCGCGCCGCCTGGTCAGCTCGGGCCGCACCCGCGAGGGCGCCCGCGAACGCGGCTGCGGCGAGGCAGCGACCCCCCGCGCATCCAGCACCTGACCGGCGCCCGCTTCCCAGTCCCGACCGGGGCTCGCTGCGCGGCTCTTCAGCGGCGTCCGCTTCCCGGTCCCGACCGGGATCCGGGCCCGGCGACCTGACCGGCGTACATGCCCCGCCCCGGCCGTCACCTCGGGTACGCACACGCGTGGGCCGGCATTCCCTGACGCTCCCCGGCACCGGCACCGGCACCGGCACCGGCACCGGCACCGGCACCGGCACCGGGACCGGGACCGGCACCGGGACCGGGACCGGCACCAGCGCCTGAGCCCGTCGTACCGCCTCCGTATGCCACGTCACCCGACCGGCCGTGCATGTCCCGCGAATGGGGTCCGGCCGCGCGCGGTACGGCCTCGTACGGGCTGAGATGGCTGCGAGGGCACACCCTGTGCCCCGGCCCCGTGCCCGGTACCCGTGGCGCCGTCCGGCAGTGCCGTCGTAGCGCGGCCCGGCCGAACCGCCGCCGCCCGTCGAGGAGCCCGCCCCATGCGCCGCACCGCCCGTGCCCTGTCCGCCGCCCTCGCCGCCGGTGCCGCGCTGCTGCTGGCCGGCCCCGCCGCCTCCGCGGCCCCTGCCGCCCGCGCCCTCCCCATGAGCTGCGACGCCGTCGGCGGAGCCGTACCCGGAGCGGCCCAGGCCCCGCTGCCCCAGCTCTTCCCGGACGGCAAACCCTGCGGAGACAGCGACGCCGGTCGGTGCCGGCCGGGGGAGCAGTCCTGTCGGGACACCCCGGGCTGCCGGGCCGGCGAGGCCTGCCCCGACGGTTCCTCGTGCCGCGAGCCCGGACGGTGCCAGGGAGACGGACGAGAGTGCGCCGGAGCCGGAGCCGGGGTTGGGGGCGGACCGGGAGCCGGAGGCGCGGGCGGACCGGGAGCCGGGGTCGGGGTCGGACCGGGAGCCGGAGGCGCGGGCGGACCGGGAGCCGGGGTCGGGGTCGGACCGGGACCCGGAGGCGCGGGCGGACCGGGAGCCGGGGTCGGGGTCGGACCGGGACCCGGAGGCGCGGGCGGACCGGGAGCCGGGGTCGGGGGCGGTCCGGGAGCCGAACCAGGGGTCGGGGGCGGTCCGGGAGCCGGACCAGGGGCCGGGGGCGGTCCGGGAGCCGAACCAGGGGTCGGGGGCGGTCCGGGAGCCGGACCAGGAGCTGGGGGCGGTCCGGGAGCCGGACCAGGAGCCGGACCAGGGGCCGGGGGCGGACCGGGAGCCGGTGGGGGAGCCTGTCCCGGTGGCCGGGGTTGTGCCGAACCCCGCGAACCGCAGCCCGGCGGCCGGCCCCACGACGGTGCCGACTGCGCCCCGGCCGGCGTCCAGCACGGCGTCGAGGCCGGACAGGGCGGCAGCTTCACCGACTCCGTGCCCGCCCTCGCCGCCGGTGGCATTCTCATCGCCACCGCCTGCGCCGGAGCCGGCTACCGCCTCCTCGGCCACCGCCGCACCACGGCGGACCGCCCCACCGGCGTGTGACCGGGACAACGCCCGGCGCCCCCCATGGACGGCCGCCCCACGGGTACACCAACCCGAGGACACCGGCACCCGACCCACGCACACCGGCCGTACCCCGGCGCCGGACGACGGCGCCGGACGGCGGCCCACCCGGCACCACACCACACCACACAGCAGCCCACGACGACCCACCACGGACTGCGCGGAGGCGGACATGCGGCGCACGGACCCCGAGGGCCACGGCCCCGTCCGCTACGGCCCGCCGCTCCCCGGCGACGGCCTGCCCGTCCTCCCCGAACTCACCGCCGTGCTCGCCGCCGCCGCACACCGCACCGACGCCCAGCCCGTCGGCGGCGCCCCCGCCCTGCTGGAAGCGGCCTGCGGCTACTGGACCCGCCGCGGCCTGCCCACCGTCCCCGACCAGGTCGCCGCCGGCCCCGGCGCCCCCGCGCTGCTGCTCGCCGTCACCGCCGCGCTCGCCTCGGACGGCGCCGACGTCCTCGCACCCCGCCCCTGCGCCGCCTGGTGGGCGCCCGACGCCCGCATCCTCGGCCGACCCGTCTTCCACGTGCCCACCCCCGCCGAGAGCGGCGGCGTCCCCGACCCCTACGCCCTGCTGGAGACCGTCCGCCGGGTCCGCGACGAGGGCGGCGACCCACGCCTGCTCGTGCTGTCCGTCGCCGACGACCCCACCGCCACCGTCGCCCCGCCCGAACTGCTCCACGAGACCGTCGAGGCCGCCACCACCGAGGGCCTGCACCTGGTCAGCGACGAGACCTGGCGCGACACCCTCCACCACCCGCACGACACCGTCCTGCTCAGCCCCGCCGAGATGCGACCCGACCGGGTCACCGTCGTCACCGACCTCGCCGGCTCCCTGCTGCCCCCCGGCTGGCCCGCCGCCGTCGCCCGCTTCCCCGCGACCGAACCCGGACTCCGCCTCCACGCACGCGTGCTCGACATCCTCACCGCGCTCGGCGCCCGCATCGCCGCCCCCGTCGCCGCTGCGGCCGGCTACGCCCTCGACGAACCCCGGCCCGTCATCGACCGCCGCGAGACCGCCGTACGGCTGCACGCGCGCGTGGCGGCCGCCGTACACACCGCGCTCGTCACCGCCGGCGCCCTCGCCCGACCCCCGCAGGCCGGCCGCCACCTGTACGCCGACCTCGGCCCGCTGCGCGAACCCCTCGCCGTACAAGGTGTCGGCGACGCACAGGAGTTGGAGGACCTCCTCACCGCCCGCCTCGGCATGCCGGCACCCGGCGGCCACCGCTTCGGCGACGACCTGGCCGCCCTGCGCGTACGCCTCGCCACCGGCCCCCTGCTCGGCGGCACCGACGAGGAACGCGTGGAATCCCTCACGTCACCCGCGCCGTTGGAACTGCCACACGTGCACCGTGCGTTGATCACCTTGACGTCGGTCCTCGACGATCTCCGTGACGAAGCTCAGCGACGGGAGCCTCCTCGATGACGCAGCAGACGCATGAGTCCGGACCGCCCACGACGACCTCGACGACCTCGACGACCTCGACGCCCGCGACGACCACGCCGACTCCCACGTCCGCATCCACCGCATCCACCGCATCCACCGCATCCACCGCATCCACCGCATCCACGACGCCCCTCGCACCGCCCTTCCCCCCGCTCGCCGAACCCCGCCCCCTGGGCGAACACCGGGTGTGGCCACGGACGTTCCACGACCGGCTCACCGCCCCGCTGCCCGGCCTCAAGGCCATGGCACGCTTCGCCCGCGAAGGCGCCGTACGCCCTGGCCGCGAAGGCCTCGCCGACCTCCCCCTGCTCCCCGTCGAACCCGCCCCGCTGCCTCCCGCCGACCCCCGCACCCTCGCCGTCACCTGGGCCGGACACGCCAGCTGGATCGTCCGCATCGGCGGCCTGACCGTCCTCACCGACCCCGTCTGGTCCCGCCGCATCCTCGGCACCCCCGCCCGCATCACCCCCGTCGGCGTCCCCTGGGACAGCCTGCCCTGCGTCGACGCCGTCGTCATCAGCCACAACCACTACGACCACCTCGACGCCCCCACCCTGCGCCGACTCCCGCGCGCCACACCGCTGTTCGTCCCCGCCGGACTCGGCCGCTGGTTCCGGCGCCGGCGCTTCACCTGCGTCACCGAGCTCGACTGGTGGGAAGGCGCCGAACTGGCCGGGGTCCGCTTCGACTTCGTCCCCGCCCACCACTGGTCCAAGCGCACCCTCACCGACACCTGCCACAGCCTCTGGGGCGGCTGGATCCTCACCGACACCGGCGGCCGGCGCCTCTACTTCGCCGGTGACACCGGCTACGGCCACTGGTTCTCCCGCATCGGCCGCCGCTACCCCGGCATCGACCTCGCCCTCATGCCCATCGGCGCCTACGACCCCCGCTGGTGGCTCAGCGACGTCCACTGCGACCCCGAGGAAGCCGTCCGGGCCACCCTCGACCTCGGCGCCCACCGCATGGCCCCCATGCACTGGGGCACCTTCATCCTCTCGGCCGAGCCCGTCCTGGAACCCCTCACGCGCGTGCGTACGGCCTGGCAGAAGGCGGGACGGGACCGGGAGGACCTGTGGGATCTGCCGGTCGGCGGATCAAAGGTGCTGGACGGGAGCGTCCCGTCAGGGGCGCGGGGCTGTGTCCGATATGCGGCTACCGCCGCGCCGGCGCGAGAAACCACAACGGACCGTCACCCCGAAGACGACCTCATCCCCGACGGCGCTACCGAAATCGCCGTACCAGACCCGGCATCACGCTGATCACCACGGTCAGCGCGACCGCCACCACAACCCCCTCCCACGGCTCCCTGAACAACGAACCCCCCAGCACACCGATGACCTGATACGTGGCCGCCCAGGCGAGACACGCCGGCAGATTCCCCCGGGCGAACCGCCTGAGCGGCCAGTCCGCCATCAGACACGCCAGCATCACCGGAACACGACCCGCCGGCACCAGCCGGGACAGCACCAGCACCGCGACCCCGTGCTCGGCGAGCTTCTCCCGCGCCCCCGCGGCCCGTTCCTCCGGCGCCCGCGACCGGATCGCCTCCAGCCACCGCGACCCGCTGCGCGACCGCATCCCGCGCCGCCCCAGCCAGTACAGCGCCCCGTCCCCGGTGAACGCCGCCAGCGACGCCGTCACGAACACCAGCGCCAGCGAGAACGGCGCCGTCTGATGGAACGCCACCACCGCCGCCGAACTCACCAGCGCACCCGTCGGCACCACCGGCACCAGCGCACCGATCAGCACCAGCAGGAACAACGAGGGATAACCGACCGCCTGCTGCGTCGACTCCGGCGGCACCGCCGACGTCGACGCGGCGGCGAGCGCCAGCGCCGAGGCCGGCCGGCTCACCGCGCCACCTCCAGCCGCACACTCTCCCCGTGCCCCAGCTTGCGCACCACCACCTGCGGCGCGACCACAGCCGCCAGCCGCACGAACTCGTCCCCCGGCGCGTGGAACTCGTGCGGCCGCACCGCCTCCATCCCGATGGGCCAGTACGTCCCGTAGTGCACCGGCACCGCCATCCGAGGCGCCAGCCGGGCCAGCGCCCGCGCCGCCCGCCCCGCGTCCAGATGCCCCTCACCCAGGAACGGCCCCCAGCCGCCCACCGGCAGCAACGCCACATCCACCGGACCGACCCGTTCCGCCATCGCGTCGAACAGCCCGGTGTCCCCGGCGAAGTACGTCCGCGCCTCCCCCTCCACCACGTACCCCAGCGCCGGCGACCGGTGCGGCCCCACCGGCAAGCGCCGCCCGTCGTGCAGCGCGGGCACCACCCGGACCAGCACCTCACCGACCCGCACCGCGTCCCCCGGCACCACCTCGGTCACCCGAAGACCCCGCAGCCGGCGCAGCGACGGCACCGCCCGCGGCGCACCCCGGGGCACGAGCAGGCGCGTACCCGGCGCGAGCGCGGCCAGCGAGGGCACATGCAGATGGTCGGCGTGCAGATGGGAGACGAGCGCCACGTCCGCGCGCCGGGCCCGGTCCGGCGGAACCGCACCCCGGCGCCGCCGCAGATGCGCCAGCCGGCGCGCGAACAGAGGATCGGTCAGCACGCGTATGTTCCCGTCCTGGACCGTGCAGGTGGCGTGACCCCACCAGGTGATCTCCACCGGCACCTTCTTCCGCCTCCTTCACGCGACTCCCCGAAGCCTACGGGCAGGAGTAGGGTCGGCCGCGAAACCCGGAGGTGAGGGGGACGCCATGGGACAACCGCAGCCCACCCCCGACACGCCCGCGTCCGTACCCGTACGGGTCACCGCCATCGCCAGCCTGACCCCGCTGGAGGAACTGGAAGCCGACCCCTTCCTCGTCGACTCCCGCAGCCAGCACGCCATGTGCGCCCGCTGGGCCGCCGAGCACGGCTACGTCGTCGCCCGCGAACTCCTCGTCGGCGGACTGCGCTTCGACCACTGCGCCCTGTGGGACGGCGTCCGCCCCGGCGTCGACGTGTTCGTCGCCCCCAGCCTGCGGGTCCTGCGCCGCGCTCTGTCCTCCGTCGAGGCCTTCACCGCCGAATGCGCCCGGCGCGGCGTCCGCGTGGAGACCGTCGGCCGCGCCGAACCGGCCTACGACGCCCAGATGAAGGCCCACGTCCATCGCCGCCTGTCCATGCCGACCGCCGGCTACGACGGCCGCTGAGCCCGCTCGGCCGTCCGCCGTCGCCCCGGCCCGGTATGACAAGGTGGAGCGAGGCCCGGGCGTCGAGCGGGCCGGGACGTGAGGGTTCGAGGCGTGCGAGGGGTACGAGGCGTGCCATGGCGGTGGGTTGTCAGCCAGATCGGACGGAGCGTCACCGTATGGGCGGCCTCCACCGTCACCATGCTGGTCCTCGCCGCCCTTCTGCCCGACTTCCGGCTCCAGTCCGCCGACGGCGACAGCCTCACCCGGATCGCCGTCACCGCCGCCTGCGGCGCCGGCGCCTTCGGCATCCTGTCGGCCGTGGTCTGGCCCCTTCTGGTCCGGCTCCTGCTCCTCGTCCCCGCCCTCTTCCTCGGCCTGCTGGTCTTCGTCCTCAACGGCTCCCTGCTGCTGCTCGCCCTGCGCGTCAACCCCTCCGGCCGGGGCGCCGCCGCCCCGCAGACCGCCGTCATCGTGGCCGCCGTGATGTCCGCGGTCGCCTCGGCCACCGGCGCCGCCCTCGCCGTCCGCGACGACGAGGCCTACCGCCGCCGCCTGCACCGCCTCGCCACCCGCCGCCGCAGATCCGACCCGCCCTGCCCCACCACCCCCGGCCTGGTCTTCGTCCAACTCGACGGTGTCGGCCACGACGTCCTCACGGCGGCGGTCCGCAAGGGGCTGATGCCTACGGTGTCCCGCTGGCTGGCGACGGGCGACGGTCTGCAGAAACCGGCCGACGGCGTACAGGAACCGGCCGACGGTCTGCAGAAGCCGGCCGACGGTCTACAGAATCCGGTCGACGGTCGGCAGTCGACGGAACATCGCATACAGCCGACCCATCGCCTCACCCCCTGGCGCACCGACTGGTCCAGCCAGACCGGCGCCAGCCAGCTCGGCATCCTCCACGGCAGCACCTTCGACGTGCCGGCGTTCCGCTGGTACGAGAAGGACTGCGGAGAGGTGATGGTGTGCAACCGGCCGACGAGCGCCGCCGAACTGCAGCGCCGCGCCATACTGCATACAGGCGACGGCGGACTGCTCACCGTCGACGGCGCCAGCCGCGGCAACCTCTTCAGCGGCGGCGCCGGCGAGCAGGCCCTCGTCCTGTCCATCGCCACCCGCCGCCGAGGACGGGAGAACCGTTCCCGCGCCGGCTACTTCGCCTACTTCTCCGACCCTGCGAGCGCCGTACGCACCGCCCTGTCCTTCGTCGCCGAGGTGGCCCGCGAGGTCGGCCAGTCCACCCGCGCCCGCCTGCGGGGACAACGGCCGCGGGTCGGCCGCGGTGGCCTCTACCCCCTCGTGCGGGCCTTCGCCACCGTCGTGGAACGGGACGTCGTGGTCGCCGCGGTGATGGGCGACATGCTGGCCGGGCGCACCGCCGTCTACGCCGACCTGGTCGCCTACGACGAGGTCGCCCACCACTCCGGCCCGCACAGCCGGGACGCCGAGAAGGTGCTGCAACGCCTCGACCGGGCCCTCGCCCTGCTCCAGCGGGTCGCCGAACACGCCCCCCGCCCCTACCGCATCGTCGTCCTGTCCGACCACGGCCAGAGCCCCGGCGAGACCTTCCACGCCCGCTACGGTCTCACCCTCGGCGACCTCGTCCGGGCCGGCTGCGGGCTGCCCGTCCCACGCCGGGCCGAGGGGACCCGCAGCGGTGCCGAGGCCCGCGCCGCCGTCCGTGCCGCGCTGCGCCGGCCCGTGGAGGAGAAGGGGGAGCGGTACCGGCCGGCGCGGGGTTCCGAGCCGGTCGTGCTGGCGTCCGGCAATCTCGGCCTGGTCTCCTTCCCGGATGTCCGGCACCGCATGACCAAGGAGGAGATCGAGGCCCGTCACCCGGCCCTGCTCACCACCCTCGCGCATCACCCGGGCATCGGCTTCCTGCTGGTGCGCAGCGAGGAGCACGGCGGGGTCGTGCTGGGGGCCCACGGTGCCGAGATCCCGCTGGCCGAGCTCGACGACGTATCCGAGCCGCTGGCGCGGTTCGGTCCCGGTGCCGCCGACGCCGTCCGCCGTACCCACTCCTTCCCGCACACCGCCGACATCATGGTGAACTCGGCGTACGACCCGGCCGACGGCGAGGTTCTCGCCTTCGAGGAGCAGATCGGCTCCCACGGCGGTCTCGGTGGCGCCCAGTCCCGCTCGTTCCTGCTCTCCCCGCTGGATCTGTCCGCACCGGTCGGGGAGGGGGAGGAGGAGCCGGCCGGCGCCGAGCAGGTGCACCGCGTGCTGCGCCGCTGGCTGCGCGAGCTCAACGGCCCCGAGGTCCCGCTCACCGCCGACACCGACACCGATGCCGATGCCGAGGAGGAGCGGGTGGCCTGAACGCCGTGGGCGGCCCGGCGGAACGCGACGTCATCGTCCGTTCACCGCGCGTGGGCCGGTCTTCGGCGTACGACGGGCCCGGATGTGATCGGATAGGGACACGGAAACCCGGCAACGGAACATCCGGCAACGGAACATCCGGCAACGGGACCGACCACCCGCGAGACCACCCGCGAAAGGAACCACCGTGGCCACCACGCGCACCGCGCACACCGTCTGGGAAGGCAACCTGCTCCAGGGCAGCGGCGTCGTCACCTTCGACTCCTCCGGCATCGGCCAGCAGCCGGTGTCGTGGCCCTCGCGCGCGGAGCAGGCGAACGGCAAGACCAGCCCCGAGGAGCTGATCGCCGCCGCCCACTCCAGCTGCTTCTCCATGGCCCTCTCGCACGGACTGGCCGGCGCCGGCACCCCGCCCACCCGGCTGGAGACCAAGGCCGACGTGACCTTCCAGCCGGGCGAGGGCATCACCGGCATCCACCTCACCGTGCGCGGCGAGGTGCCGGGTCTGGACGCGGAGGGCTTCGCCTCGGCCGCCGAGGACGCCAAGAAGAACTGCCCGGTCAGCCAGGCCCTGGCCGGTACGACCATCACGCTGACGGCCGAGCTGGCCTGACGCCCGTACGACCGCCGATGCCGCGTCCCGCCCAGGGGCGCGGCACCGCCGTTCCCGGGTACTCGCGCAGTAGGCATCCCGGGATCTCGGGATCTCGGCTTCTCGGGATCTCGGGATTGACAGCGTCGTACGCGCGTTTTCTGCTGATAGTGCCGAAGACGGCCCTGGCGGAAGGGGACGGATCATGGCACGTGCGGTCGGGATCGATCTCGGGACGACGAACTCGGTGGTGGCCGTCCTGGAGGGCGGCGAGCCCACCGTCGTCACCAACGCGGAGGGCGCGCGGACCACGCCGTCGGTGGTGGCGTTCGCGAAGAACGGGGAGGTGCTGGTCGGCGAGGTCGCCAAACGGCAGGCCGTGACGAACGTGGAGCGTACCGCCCGTTCGGTGAAGCGGCACATGGGCGACGCCGCCTGGCGCTTCCCGGACAGCGGAACGGTCGACGGCTCACGGCTGCGCGCACAGGAGCTGTCGGCGCGGGTGCTGCAGAAACTGAAGCGGGACGCGGAGGCCTATCTCGGCGAGGACGTCGCGGACGCGGTGGTCACCGTGCCCGCGTACTTCGACGACGCCCAGCGGCAGGCCACCAAGGAGGCCGGGGAAATTGCCGGCCTGAAGGTGCTCAGGATCATCAACGAGCCGACCGCCGCCGCCCTCGCCTACGGCCTGGACCGGGGCGAGGAGCAGACGGTGCTGGTCTTCGACCTCGGCGGCGGCACCTTCGACGTGTCCCTGCTGGAGATCGGCGACGGCGTGATCGAGGTGAAGGCCACCAACGGCGACACCCACCTCGGCGGCGACGACTGGGACCAGCGCATCGTCGAGCATCTGGTGAAGCGGTTCAAGGCCGGTCACGGCATCGATCTGGGCGCCGACAAGATGGCGGTGCAGCGGCTGCGGGAGGCCGCCGAGAAGGCCAAGATCGAGCTGTCGTCGTCCTCGGAGACCACCGTCAACCTGCCCTACATCACCGCGTCCGCAGAGGGCCCGCTGCACCTGGAGGAGAAACTGACGCGAGCTCAGTTCCAGGAGCTCACCGCCGACTTGCTCGACCGCTGCAAGCAGCCCTTCCACCAGGCCGTCCGGGACGCCGGGATCCAGCTGTCCGCGATCGACCACGTCATCCTCGTCGGCGGCTCCACCCGGATGCCGGCCGTCACCGACCTGGTCCGCGAACTCACCGGCAAGGACCCGCACAAGGGCGTCAACCCCGATGAGGTGGTCGCCGTCGGCGCCGCCCTCCAGGCGGGTGTCCTGCGCGGCGACGTCAAGGACGTGCTGCTGCTCGACGTCACCCCGCTGTCCCTCGGCATCGAGACCAAGGGCGGCATCATGACCAAGCTGATCGAACGCAACACCACGATCCCCACCCGCCGTTCGGAGATCTTCACCACCGCTGCCGACAACCAGCCCTCGGTCGGCATCCAGGTCTACCAGGGCGAACGCGAAATCGCCGCCTACAACAAGAAGTTGGGAGTCTTCGACCTCACCGGCCTGCCGCCCGCCCCGCGCGGTGTCCCGCAGATCGAGGTGGCCTTCGACATCGACGCCAACGGCATCATGCACGTCTCCGCCAAGGACCTCGCCACGGGCCGCGAGCAGAAGATGACCGTCACCGGCGGCTCCGCCCTGCCCAAGGACGACATCGACCGCATGATGCGCGAGGCGGAACAGTACGCCGAGGAGGACCGCAGGCGCCGCGAGGCCGCCGAAACCCGCAACCAGGCCGAGCAACTCGTCTACCAGACCGAGAAGTTCGTCCGCGACAACCAGGACCGGATACCCGCCGACACCCGCGGCGAGGTCGAGGCGGCCGTCACGGAACTGAAAACCCTGCTGGAACAGAACGCCGACACCACCGCCCTGCGCACCGGGGTGGAGAAACTCGCCACGGTCAGCCAGAAGATGGGGCAGGCCATGTACGCGGCCGCCTCCGCCGCCGGCGGTCAGGCCTCCCCGCAGGAGGAGAGCACCCACGACGCGGACGGCGTGGTCGACGCGGAGATCGTCGACGACGAACCCGACAGCAAGGGCGGCGCCGCCTGACCCCCGCCCGCCCGCTTCACGGCCGCCGCTGGACCGGCACGGCGTGACGCCTGCCCAGGGCCTCCCGCAGCCACCGCCGGACCAGCGGCGCCCGGCATCCGGCCCGTGTGTCCCGCGGCAGCCGCCACCGCACCGGCTCAGCCTGGCGCCCGGCCGGTGCGCCCCGGAGCCGCCCTGGGATCACAGCCGCCCGCCATCCGCCGACTGCACCCCGTAACCGCCTCCGGACCGGCGCGGCAGTGCCGCCTGGCCCTGGCGGTGCCGCAGTGCCGCCTGGCTTCGGCAACCGCCCGGCGGCCCGCCCCGCCCAGGGGCGCGGAGGCGGACCGTACCCGCCGCTGGACCGGTGCGGCAGTGCCGCCTGGCTCTGGCGGTGCCGCAGTGCCGCCTGGCTTCGGCAACCGCCCGGCGGCCCGCCCCGCCCAGGGGCGCGGAGGCGGACCGTACCCGCCGCTGGACCGGTGCGGCAGTGCCGCCTGGCCCTGGCGCCCGCCCGCCCGTTCGCCCTGGGCCAGGGGCCGCCGAGGTGTGCGTCCGTCCAGCGCGGTCAGTCCCGGCCGGGGCCCGCCGAGGCGCCCGCCCAGCGCGGTCAGCCCGCCGCTCCGGCTCACATGAGTGCGGTCAGGTTCCTGATCGCCGCGTGTGCCCACTCCTGTGCGCCGGCCGCCGCCCCGGCCGAGCCGCCCATCGCGACCGGGGCGAGTGCGCCCTTGAGGCCGTTCAGGGCCCGGCGCAGCCGGCCCGGCTCGGGGGTGTCGGGGCCGGTGACCTCCGCCAGTACCTCCTCGGCCGCGGCCTCGGTGTCCGCCCGGTCCCGCTCGGCGAGGCCGGACTCCGGCAATTCCCGCAGCAGTTGGCCCAGGAGCTGCGCGAGCGCCTCGTGGCCGGGGGCGATGGCGGAGTCGTTGCGCCGGTTCTGGGTGACGGTCCGGTTGTTCCAGGCGAACTGGCCGCCCGAGACCGGCCCGTGGAACCCGGCAGCCGCGCACCAGCCCCCGGGACTGCCCGACGAACAGCACCCCCTCGGCGTGTACGGCGCTGATCACACAGTCGGTGACGGACAGCTCGGCGTGGGTGTCCGCGGACATGGCGGCCCGCCCGGTGCCGGTCAGCTCGCACCCCGTCAGCTCGGCCCGCGCGTCGCTGACCCGCACGCCGTGGATCCGGCTGCCCTCGAACCGGCCGGCGCGGACCGTGACCCGGCCACCCTCGATCACCGCGAGCGCGTCGTCGGCCGCATCGGTGAACCGGCACCGCTCCACCGTGCCGGTGCTGCCCGCGAACACCGTCCGGCCGTAGAAGAAGTGACTAACCGTCAGCAGAGCCGAGGTGTCCCGGCGGGCGTGCAGACAGACCCCGCCGTGGCCCCGGACCGTGACCTCGTCCAGGACCAGGGCGCCGGCGTGCAGATCACCGCTTGACCGCCACGCCCGCGTACACCGGCACGATCCCCTCCGCCTGGGCCGCCACGTCCTCCGGCTCCGGGCGCCAGCCGTGCACCGGGATGACCCCGGGGCCCAGCAGGTCGAGGCCGGCGAAGAAGCGGGAGAACTCGGGCAGGGTGCGGGGGTGGAAGGGCGTGCCGCTGCGCTGGAACAGCTCGGCGGCCCGGTTCACCGCCTCGGGGTTCAGGTCCGGGGTGACCTGAGACAGGATCAGGAAGCTGCCCGGAGCGAGCTGCCGGACGTAGGTCTCGACCAGGCCGTGCACATCGTCCTCGGCGTCCGACAGATAGTGGGTCAGCGCCACCAGCGACAGCGCGACGGGCCGTGCGAAGTCCAGGGACGCACCGGCCTGCCGCAGGATGGTGTCCGGGTCGCGGACGTCGGCGTGGAGGTATCGCGTGCTGCCCTCGGCGGAGCTGCGTAGCAGCGCCTCGGCGTGCCGCAGCACGATCGGATCGTTGTCCGCGTACACCACCCGGGACTCCGGCGCCGTGCCCTGGGCCACCTGGTGCAGATTGGGTTCGGTCGGGATGCCGGTGCCGATGTCCAGGAACTGCCGCACTCCCGCTTCGGCCGCCGTGCGCACGGCCCGGTGCATGAACCGCCGGTTGGCCCGAGCCCCGCGCACCACCGTGCCGTCCGCGGCGAGGATCTTCCGCGCCAGCTCCTCGTCCACCGGGTAGTTGTCCTTGCCGCCCAGCCACCAGTCGTACACCCGGGCCGGATGCGGACGGCCCGTTTCGACGGGGACGGGCACGGAATCGGGCGTGGTCATACGGGTGTTCCCCCAAGGGCCGGTCAGGGTCGGGAAGAGCAGGGCAGGGCCGGTCGGGGCCGACCCGGAGGGGATGCCCCCTCCGGCAGGTCACAGGGCCGCGCGGAACTCCCGCAGCAGAGTCTGCGTGCGCTGCGCCGACGCGGCCCGCGCCGTCATGTGGTCCAGCACCTCCAGATGCGCGGCCACCTCCCGCCGCGAGTCCAGATACAGGGCGCCGGTCAGATACTCGGTGAACACCATGTCCGGCAGCTCCGGCTCGGCGAACCGGAACAGCGTGAACGGCGCGTACGTCCCCGGATGCGGGCCTGCCGCGAACTCGGCGACCTGCAGCGTGACCCGGTCCCGCTCGGCGTACTCCAGCAGCCGGTCCAGCTGGTCGCGCATCACCTCGGGGCGTGTGCTCACCGGGCGTCGCAGCACCGTCTCGTCCATGATCACCCACAGGTGCGGCGGATCGTCCCGCTCCAGCAGCCGCTGCCGCTCCAGGCGCAGCGACACATGCCGCTCGACCGTCTGCGGCGAGGTCTGCCCGATCGTACCGGCCTCCATCACCGCGCGCGCGTACTCCTCGGTCTGCAGCAGACCCGGTACGAAGTGCGGCTCGTAGGAGCGGATGATCCGGGCGGCGCCCTCCAGACTGACGTACAGGCTGAACCAGTCCGGCAGCACGTCGTGGAAACGCTGCCACCAGCCCGGCTGGTTCGCCTCCTCGGCCAGCCGCACGAACGCGGCCGCCTCCTCCTCGGGCACCCCGTAGGTGTCCAGCAGCACCTGCACGTAGGGGATCTTCAGCGCGACCTCGGCCATCTCCATCCGCCGTACGGTCGCCGACGCCACCCTGAGGACCTTGGCGGCCTCCTCACGGCTGAGGCCCGACGCCTCGCGCAGTTCCTGCAACCGCTTGCCGAGCACCACCTGGCCGACGGTGGGCGCAGCCCGTCGCTCACTCACGCCACGCCTCCCCAACGCGCCGAAGTACCCGGGCAGTCTGTCATGTGATCGCCTCTCGCACACCGGTCCGAGGGATTCCTGGTGGCGCGATTTCGCCGGGCGAGTGTCAACCGGCAAGCGTGTGCAGGTACTTGGCCGTCGCCGGGTCCGCCGGAAGGAACGTCTCGATGGCCAGCTCGGCGACCGTGACGTCCATCGGGGTGTTGAAGGTGGAGATCGACGACACGAACGACAGGATCCGGCCGTCGTGCTCGATCCGCATCGGAAGCGCGAAGTAGGCGACGGATCCGGCCGGTTCGCCGTCCTCGTCGCCGTGCGCGTCCTCCGGCACCGGGTAGGCCGCCACCTCCTCGTACAGGGCACGCAGCCGCTCCGAGCGTTGCAGGGCGATCTGCCGGTCCATCTGCGCCAGCAGATGCCCGCGCCACGTGTGCAGATTACGGATGCGCGGCGCAAGCCCCTCCGGGTGCAGCGTCAGCCGCATCGCGTTCGGCGCCGGGGACAGCAGCTTCTCCGGCACGCCGTCCAGCAGCATCGCGATGCCCCGGTTCGCGGCGACCACCGTGTAGGTCGCGTCCACCACCAGCGCCGGGTAGGGCTCGTAGCCCTGGATGAGACGCTCCATGCCGTCGCGCAGCGCGTCCAGCGCCGGGTCGTCCAGCGGGGTCTCCGGATAGTGCGGGGCGTAACCGGCTGCCAGCAGCAGGGAGTTGCGCTCACGCACCGGCACGTCCAGATGCTCGGCGAGCCGCAGCACCATCTCCTCGCTCGGCCGGGACCGGCCGGTCTCGATGAAACTGATGTGCCGCGCGGAGGAGTCGGCGCGCAGCGCCAGCTCCAGCTGCGATATCCGCCGCCGCTCCCGCCAGGCGCGCAGCAGCGGGCCGGCGCCCTTGCCGTCGGCGCTGGCGGAGGCGGGGGCAGTGGGGGACGCGGAAGGGCCGGAAGCGACAATGGTCATACGCCCGACGGTAGTCGAGGGGGCGTAGTCGAGGAGTTGCTTCAGGTGCGCAGGAACGAACCGTGGACCAAGCCGTGGCGGACGCCGTCCCTTCAGGCCGCGGCGGTGTACCGGGCCAGAGTCCGAGGCTGTCTCCTCGGCGGCGCGCTCGGTGACGCCCTCGGCTACCCGGTGGAGTTCTCCACCCTGGACCGGATCCGCGCCGCGCACGGACCGCGCGGCGTCACCGGTCTCGTCCCCGGTGCTCACGGTGCCGTCGGCCTGATCAGCGATGACACCCAGATGACCCTGTTCACCGTCGAGGCCCTGATCCAGGCACACGCCCGGCAGCGTGAGAAGGGCACCGGCGGCGCCTGGCCCCTGCTGCTGCGCCAGGCCTACGAGCGCTGGCTGGAGACCCAGTCCAAGCCCGGTCCCGAGCAGCCGGCGCCGCCGCGGCCCGGCGTACCGGTGAACGCCCCGGCAGGCACGCCGTCCGCCGGCCTGGTCACCGAGGCCTGGCTGTATGCCCGCCGCGCCCCCGGCAACGCCTGCCTCTCCGGCGTCGCCCAGATGTACGCACCCGACCCCGCGCTCCCGCTCGACGGCACACCCGGCGAGGTCAACCCCGACTCCAAGGGCTGCGGCACGGTCATGCGCTCGGCCCCCTTCGGCCTGATGGGCGGCCCCGCCGAGGAGGCGTTCGGCATGGCGGCGCGCGGCGCCCAGATCACCCACGGTCACCCCACCGGCTACTACGCGGCGGGCGCGCTCGCCGCGATCGTGGCCCACCTGGTCGCCGGTGACTCCCTGGAGGGCGCGGTGCTGCGCACGGTGCGGCTGCTGGAGCGCCACCGCGGCCACGACGAGACCACCGCCGCCCTGCGCGAGGCCCTGGACCTCGCCGCCGACGGTTCCCCGACGGCCGAGAAGGCGGAGTCCCTCGGTGCGGGCTGGGTCGCCGAGCAGGCCCTCGCCATCGGCGTCTACTGCGCGCTCGCCGAACCTCGCCCCGACGAGGCGCTGCTGCTGGCCGTCAACCACTCGGGCGACAGCGACTCCACCGGCTCGATCTGCGGCAACCTGCTCGGCGCCCTGCACGGCGACACCGGCCTGCCGCACGACTGGGTGGCCCGGGTGGAGGGCCGGGCCCGGATCGCCGCACTCGCCGACGACCTGGCGGCTGAGGCCGTACGCGGCTGACGTGGCGAAGGGCGCATGTGGCCGGCGTGGCGGAGTGCGCACGCGGCCGACGTGGCGGAGTACGTACGCGGCCGACGTGGCAGGCTGAAGTCGTATCCGGTGACCGGCCCGCCGTACACCGCCGCGCCGCCGCCGTACCCCGTCGTCCCGCCGTCGTGAAGGGAGCCGAACGCCATGGCCGTAGAACCGCTGTCGCAGAAGGAGATCGAGGACCGGCTGGCGGAGCTGCCCGGCTGGTCGCTGGACGGCGACCGGCTCACCCGCACCTACCGGCTCGGCTCGCACATCGCGGCGGCGGCGTTCGTCGCGCACATCGCCGCCGTCCAGGACGAGCTGGACCACCACTCCGACCTCACCCTCGGCTACAACACCGTCTCCCTCAGCGTGCACACCCACAGCGCGGGCGGTGCCGTCACCGCGAAGGACTTCGGTCTCGCCCGCAGGGTGGAGGACATCGCCCCAGGTCACGGCGCACACTGAGGGGCGTGCTCGATTACGACAAGGAAGCCGACGCCTACGACGCGTCCCGCGGCGGCGAGGCTCGCGCCCACGCCGCCGCAGCAGCGGTGCTCGACCTGATTCCCGAGAGGCCGGGCCGGCTCCTCGACGTGGCCTGCGGCACCGGCATCGTCACCCGCCGGCTGGCCGCCGGCCGCCCCACGCTGCGGGTGACCGGCACCGACCTCACCTCCGCCATGGTCCGCAGAGCGGGGGCGCGGCTGCCGGGCGCCGTCGTCCGGGCCGACAGCCGCCAACTCCCCTTCGGCACCGGCACCTTCGACGCGGTCACCAGTGTCTGGCTGCTCCATCTGCTGGACGATCCCGAGGACGTCCGCGCGATCATCGCCGAGTGCGCACGCGTGCTGCGGCCCGGCGGGGTCTATGTCACCACCGTCGACAAGGCCGCCGCGCACGACGTCGGCAGTGACATCGACGCCGTTCTCGCGCCCCGGCCGCGCCGTCCCGCCCAGGACGCCGCCGCCACCGTCACCGCGCACGCCGCCCGGCACGGGCTGGAGGCGGCCGGCGGCACCGAGTTCCACGGCGTCGGTCAGGGCCGCAGCCCGCGCGCCACCATCGCCGACCTGCGCCGCGGCTGGTTCACCCTGCTGCCGCCGGGCGAGCCCCGCACCGAGGAGTTCGCGACGCGCCTGGCCGCCCTCCCGGACCAGGACCGCCCCCGCCCGGACCCGGTGTTCGCGGTGCGGGCGTACCGGAAGCCGGAACAAAGCTGAGCTGCACCCAGTTCCCGGGCGGTGGTCCCCCCTGAACGGCAGCGGGCGCGCGCCCGGTTCGACGCGCGCCCGCCTTCGAAGGATGTCAACCGACCGTGCAGCTCTGATCGTTCAGGGCGAAGGAGGCCGGCTTGGAGTTGGTGCCCGACCAGCTGCCCGTGAACCCGAAGTCCACGGACGAGCCCGCCGCCACCGTCCCGTTCCAGCTCAGATTCTTCGCGGTCACCGCCGAACCCGACTGGGTGTGGTCGGCGTTCCACAGTTGCGTGATCCTCTGTCCGTCGGCGAAGGACCAGCCGAGCGACCAGCCGTTCCACGGACCTGAGCCCGTGTTCGTCAGCCGCACATCCGCCTGGAAGCCACCGGACCACTGGCTGGTCACCGTGTACGTCACCGAGCAGGCGCCGGACCCCGGGGGAGTCGTACCCCCGCCCGAGCCCGTGCCGCCGCTCGTGTCGGACGTGTCGCCGTAGACGACCCCCCGGCCGTTGGTGGAGACGTACACGCGGCCGTACACCCTCGGGTCGCCGGTGATCGCCGCTCCGGTCCAACCCCACTGGTGGGCATCGTCGTTGATGCGCGTCCAGGTCGCGCCCTCGTCGGTCGAACGGAAGATGCCCCGCACGCCGCCGATCTTCGCGCTGGTGAAGAGCGTCTGGTACGCGGCTCCGCTCGCCGCCTTGCCGAAGCCGATCGTGTCGGCCTGGTCGACGTTCGACAGCCTGGTGAAGCTCGCGCCGCCGTCCGTGGAGTGCCACAGGCCGTACGCGCCGTCCGTCGCACCGCCCGCCAGCCATACGTCGCCCTTGGTGCCGGGCAGCGCCTTGAAGCGGACGCTGTCACCGCTCGGCAGGCCGGCCGCCGCGGACGCGGTGAACGTGGCGCCGCCGTCCGAACTGACGTAGAACTTCCCGGACTTGAAGCCGTAGAAGGTCTTGGGGTCGACCCGGTCCGACTCGACGATCGCGCCGGCCGGGATGCCGCTCGACGCCGACCAGGAGGATCCGAAGCCCGTCGTGTACTGCACGCCCGTGCCGGCCGGGCTCCACACGAAGCGGCTTCCGTCGGAGGCCGCCGCCACCGTGCCGCCACCGCTCACCCCTGACGGGTCCGTGCCCGCGAACCAGTTGGCGCCGTTGTCCGTCGAGAACGCGATGTGCGGACCGGAGTCCAGATTGCCCACCCGGACCACGGTGTTCGGGTCGGTCTCGGCGAAGTCCAGGCTCGTGGTGGTCGTGAACGTCGGGGACGTGTACATCAGCGACGGCACCTTCGTCGGATCCGTGTGCCGGAAGCCGCCGATGTCACCGAGGGCGCTGAAGAGCTGGGCGCCGCCGGACGGCGGTGAGGCCAGGTCGTTGACCGAGGT
The DNA here is from genome assembly GCF_027625935.1 of Streptomyces camelliae. Taxonomy (NCBI): domain Bacteria; kingdom Bacillati; phylum Actinomycetota; class Actinomycetes; order Kitasatosporales; family Streptomycetaceae; genus Streptomyces; species Streptomyces camelliae. Next base: position 1,705,622 of record NZ_CP115300.1, on the reverse strand, counting down.
CTCCTCCAGACCCTGCACCATCGGCTTCACCGCGAACTGCCCGCCGCTGTCCCAGTCGGTCAGGTTCTCGGTGCCGTACAGGGTGGCACCCGTCCCGTACATCATCCGGTTCGAGTCGAACGGGTCGATCTCCAGCGACTCCGTCATCCAGCCCAGCTTCGGCGTCTGCTCCGGCGGGGACGGATTCGCGCCGAACGTCAGCCAGGGCGAGGAGGACACGTCGATCGTGTAGCGGTTCGAACGGTTGGGATACGACGTGTAGTCCCAGGCCTTGGTCCAGGTGGCCCCGCGGTCGGTCGAGCGGAAGATCTGGGTGTCCGGCCACCAGGAACTGTATGCCGTAGCCATGATGGTCGACGGATGCATACGGTCGACCGTCAGCCCGCTGAAGCCGTAAGAGGTGTCCGACTCCGCCACCGGGCTGATGTTCGTCCACGTGCCCGTCGCGGTCGCGTACCGCCACAGCCGGCCCTTGCCGCCGTCGTACGGACCGCCCTTGTCGCTGTATGCGATATACAGAAAGCCGTTCACCGCATCCAGTACACCCTTGTGCGCCAGATACCCCGTCGGCTGGCCCGGAAGCCGCGACCACGTCGCGCCCGCGTCCGTCGACCGGTACACCGCGTTGTCCTTGTCGGCGACCCCCACGTAGATCGTCTTCGTCGCGCTCCCCGACGTCCCCGTGGACTCGTCGAAGGTGACCCACACGATCCCCTGGTTGTCGCCGGCGTACCCGGTCGTGTCGGTCGGATCCTGCTGGTAGTCGCCGGGATTCGGGAAGCTCGTCACCTGCGACCAGGTCACCCCGGAGTCCGTCGACCGCCACAGGCCCTTGCCGCTGGGCGCGCCCAGATACAGCACACTTTCCTTGTTCGGGTCGATCGCGAGCCGCTCGCCCATGCCCCGGCCCGGCATGTTGCCGCCCAGCTTGAACGGCAGATCCGTCTTCTGCCAGCTCGCGCCCCGGTCCGCGGAGCGCAGCACCGCGCCGTTCGTCGGATCCCAGCTGTTGGTGTACGTGCCGACCGCCGCGTACACCTTGTCCGGGGCGGCGGAGTCGGAGGCGAGGCTGACCACGCCCGTGTGCCCCCACTCGGCCCAGCCGACGGAGTCCAGCAGCGGGGTCCAGGTCTTCGTCGACTGCTGCCAGCGGTAGGCGCCGCCGATGTCGGTGCGGGCGTAGATCAGATTCTTCTCGGAGCGGTTGAAAATGATCCCGGGGACGAAACCGCCGCCGTCGATCCGGGCGTTCTTCCAGGTGTACGTGTCCGCGGCGACGGTCACCTTCGGCGCCGGCGCGGCCGTGGCCGCGGCCAGTGCCGGGGGAGTGCCCGCGAGCAGCCCGGCCGCGAGGGTGAGCACGGCCGCGAGTACGCGGAATCTGCGCATGGCGGGGGTCCTTCCTGCGTGCGAGGGGGTCTTTCCTTGCGTGCGAGGAGGGCATGACGTGACGACCGGGCGGTCCCCTGTGCGGGAGGGGACCGCCCGGCCCTTGTTCGACCCCGTCGCCCTGTGACGGGGTCGTGTACGCGGAGCGTCAGCGGGGACTATTCGAGGAGCTCCGCGTACGAGCCCATGGCCAGGGCGACGTCCGCCTGGGCCCAGAACCGGTGGTACGTGAAGACGGGCGCGGCACCGCCCTTGAGGTAGGCCTCGATCTTCGACCAGGCCGGGTCGTTCTTGTAGAAGGACCTGAGCGAGGTGAAGGTGGCCGAGGAGTTGATCGCGTCGCCGTTCGGCATGGTGCCGCTCCAGCCGCTCGGCACGTACACGCTGTCGCCGAACCGGCTGTAGTCGCTGCGGGTCTCGGGGACGGCGATGCCCAGGCTGTCCTGGTAGTTGTTCCACATGCCGTCCAGCAGCGCCTTCGCCGTCGACTTCGCCGTCGCGTCACCGGACTTGGCACCGTAGTACGTCAGCGTCTTCGCATACGCGGCCGCCACACCGACGTCGTTGGTGTAGTCGGCGACCGTCACGTGAAGTCCGCTGTTGGAGCCGGGACTCGACGGGTTCCAGGTGTCCGGCTGACCGGACCACTGGAGGGTCGAGGGGATCTTGTAGGTGCCGTCCGGGTTGATCGTGGTCTGCGACAGCGCCCACTTGACCCACTTGTCGAGGACCGCCTTGGCGGTCGTGTTCCCCGTCTGCTGGTAGTACTCGGCGACCCGCTCCATCGACCACGCCTGGAAGCCGAACCACTGGTTGGACGGCGGGTCGTGATAGACCGGCTCCCAGTCGTAGTACATGCCGTAGAACGTCGGTGTGCCGGCCGGCGGGGTGGCGTACCGGCCCTGCCAGCTGTTGGTCGCCCCGCCCGCGATCGCGCCTTCGGAGGACTGCAGCCACTGGTAGAACTCCAGCTGCCGCTGCAGCGACTTGCCCCAGTCCGAGGTGCCGGTCGCCGACTTGGGCTCCAGGTCCGGGTAGCTGCTCAGCGCGTAGGCGGCCAGGGGGTTCTGGTAGCCGCCGTGCACATGGCTGGAGCCGATCCGCCAGGCCCAGCCCGAGTTGGTGTCGGTGGCGCCGCCCCAGGCGTAGTACCAGGACAGCAGATAGTGCGAGGCGTCCTTGCCGGTGCCGGCCGCACAGGTCGACGGGCCCACACAGTTGCCGATCTTCTTGAAGTACTTGTCGTACATCGCGTACCGCAGGTAGTCGCCCATCTTCGCGGCCTTGGCGACCGTGGCGGACACATCGCTGCCCTTGCCCTGCTGCTTCGCCCACACGTCCGCCCAGTACGCCGCCTGCACCGCACGGGCGTCCGCGTCCGGGGCGTCGGTGTACTTCCACTGCTTGGCGTAGGAGTTGTCACCCGTGAACAGGTCCAGGTAGCCGTTCTTGCCGCCGTACTTGAAGGCGTCGCACGTCGGCTGCGGGACCGTCTCCCAGACGGACTCCTGCGGCCCGCGCTGGAAGGTGTTCAGGTACGACGGTCCGCTCGCCGTCGGGCCGCCCTCGCAGGTGCCGCCCGGCGTGTCGCCGTAGCCGTAGACGTTGTCGACGTCCTCGATCCAGTGCATGCCGTATACGTCGTCCGTACCGTATGCAGTCTTCAGTTCACCGGCTATGGGATCCGATCCCACGGACACCGACGTGTCCAGCTTCGCCGGGTACTGGTCCGGGGTGTCCTCCTCGGGCGCGTACGTCGCCGGCTTGGAGGCGTTGTAGAAGGAGTTCGTCGGCTGGTCGGCGTGCGTGGGGATCATGTACTTCTCCATCAGCGCCCACGCGCCGTTGAACTTCGACCAGTCACCGGTGACCTTGCCGTACATCGCCTGCAGCCAGAGAAGGTAGCTGTAGGCCTCCGACGTGGTCTCGTGGCCGTAGTCCGGGGCCTCCACGATCAGGGTCTCCACCGAGTGGTAGGGGATGCCCTGAGGGGAGAAGTAACCGTTCGCCGGGTCCGTGATCTTCCCGTACAGATCCAGGAACCGCTGGTCGTACGCCTTCGTCGCCGCCAGCTCCGTCACGGTGACCGTCGCCTTGGAATGGCCCGCGGCCGAGGCGGTGAAGGTCGCCGCACCGGTGCCGGAGGAGTCCGCCGAGACGGTGACCGTCTGCGCGGTGTTCCAGTTCGACGGAGTGAAGGTCAGGGAGGAGCCGCCGGACACGGACAGGCCCGTGTTGCCGGCCGTGCGCGCCACGCTCACCGTCACGTTCGCGCTCGGCTGCGTCGACAGCTTCACCCCGAACGTCCCCGACTTGCCCTGCTGGACACCGAGTTGAGCTGGCGAGGCCACCACCGCCGGGCCCGAGACGACCGTGACGCCCACCGGCGTGGACTCGGCCGACGCGCCCGTGCTGTCGTACGCCTTCGCCACCAGCGAATGACTGCCCACGGTCAAACTGGAGACGGAGAGCGAGTACGGCGCGCTCGTCGCCGTCCCCAGCAGCGTGGTGTCGTCGTAGAACTCCACCTTGCTGATCGTCGCGTTGTCCGCGGCGGCGGCCGTCGCGGCGAGCGGGATCGCGTCCCCTTGCGTGTACACCGCACCCGCACTCGGGCTGGTCAGCACGGTGACCGGCGGCTGGTGCGCGCCGGCGCAGGTCGTGCCGTTGACCGAGAACGAGGCCGGAGCCGTGTTGGTGCCGCTGTAGGTGAACTGCGCACCGGTGGTGACGGCCGTGCCCGCGGCGATGGTGCCGTTGTACGAGGCGTTCTGCACGGTGACCGTCTGGCCGGACTGGGACCAGGTGCCGTTCCAGCCGTTGGTCAGCTTCTGATTGCCGGAGTAGGCGTACGACAGCGTCCAGCCGTTGACGGCATCCGTGCCGCGGTTGGTGATGGTGAGTCCGGCGGTGAAGCCGGAACCCCAGTCGTTGGTCGTGTAGTCGACGCTGCACTGCACGGACGCCGCGTGCGCGGTCGTCGCACCGGCGGCGAGCATCGACAGAGGCAGGGCGAACGCGGCCGCCATGGCGGTGCACCACCGCCGCGCGGCTCTGCGTCTGCGTCCGGGATCCATGTGCTGGTTCCTCCTTGCGGGCTTGCGGCTCGGGAAAAGTCAAGGCTTGAACCAGTGGGAGCGCTCCCATAGTGAGGACGACCCTGTGAGGGGTCAAGGTGCTTGAAGAGTCGAAAAGATTCGACCGGAACTCTTGAGGAAAAGTCAGCAACTCCCCTGGGCAATCAATCCACTTGGCGCTACCTTCCTTCGCACCAGTGGGAGCGGTTCCAGTCAGTCGGCGCGCCTGTCACGGCGCGCCAAACTGCAAGGAGTCGCTCATGCGACACCCCCCGCGTTCAGTACTTTTAGCCGCCATCGGCGCGGTCGCGCTCATCGGGAGCGCCGTCGTCCCGGTGGTGTCGGCTCAGGGGGCCACGCCCGCGTGCACGGTGGAGTACTCCGTCACCAACCAGTGGGCAGGCGGCTTCCAGGGCTCCGTCACCATCACCAACAACCAAGCAGCACTGAGCAGTTGGCAGCTCGGCTTCGACTTCGCCGACGGCCAGAAAGTCACCCAGGGCTGGAACGCCACCTGGTCCCAGTCCGGCACCACCGTCACCGCGGCGAACGAGAGCTACAACGGCTCCCTCGGCACCGGCGCCACCGTCACCGCCGGCTTCCTCGCCTCCTGGTCGGGGAAGAACAGCGTGCCCACCACGTTCAAGCTCAACGGCACCACCTGCAACGTCGATACGCAGCCCCCCACGACACCACCGCCGACCTCGCCACCGCCCTCGACCGGCACCGCGCCCGCCCTGCATGTCTCCGGCACCAAACTCGTGGACACCTCCGGTGCGACCCACCGGCTCCTCGGCGTCAACCGCTCCGGCGGCGAGTTCATGTGCGTGCAGGGCTACGGCATCTGGGACGGGCCGGTGGACGACGCGGCGATCAAGGCGATCGCCGACTGGAAGGCCAACGCCGTCCGCATCCCCCTCAACGAGGAATGCTGGCTCGGCCTCTCCAACGTCAAACCCGAGTACGCCGGCGCCAACTACATAGGCGCCGTCAAGGACCTGGTCACCCGCGTCGAGGCACACGGCCTGACCCCGATCCTCGACCTGCACTGGTCCTACGGCCAGTACACCGGCAACTCCGCCGGCTGCTCCGACATCCACGCCACCTGCCAGAAACCCATGCCCGACAAGCAGTACAGCCCCTCGTTCTGGGCCTCGGTGGCGAGTACCTTCAAGGACGACCCGGCACCGGTGTTCGACCTGTTCAACGAGCCGTACCCGGACCGGGCGACCTCCAGCACGGCCGACGCCTGGAAGTGCTGGCGGGACGGCGGGACCTGCCCCGGGATCTCGTACGAGGTCGCCGGTATGCAGAATCTCGTCGACAGCATCCGGAACACCGGATCCAAGAACGTCATCATGGTCGGCGGTCTGGCGTATGCGAACGACCTCAGCCAGTGGACCGCATACAGACCACAGGATCCAGCAGGCAATCTCGCCGCCTCCTACCACGGCTACAACTTCAACACCTGCTCGTCGACGAGCTGCTGGAACTCCACGCTCGCCCCGGTCGCGGCACAGGTGCCGCTGATCGCCGGCGAGATCGGCGAGAACACCTGCTCGCACGGTTTCGTCGACCAAGTCATGAAGTGGTTCGACGACCGGGACCTGTCCTATCTGGGCTGGACCTGGAACACCTGGGACTGCTCCTCGGGGCCGTCCCTGATCTCCGCCTACGACGGCACACCCACCGCCTACGGCATCGGGCTGCGCGACCACCTGCGCGCCCTCAACCCGTAACTCCCCACACCGGAAGAGGAACCCGCACTCATGAGTCGTACCAGAACGCCGCTGCTCGCGGCCCTGGCGCTGATCGCCGGGGCATCCGGGACGGCGCTGACCACCACCCCGGCCTCCGCTGCGGCCGACGCCATCCCCTGCACCGTGGCCTACACGGTGCAGAATCAGTGGGACACCGGCTTCACCGCCGCCGTCACCATCACCAACAACGCGGCGGCGACGTCGAGTTGGTCGGTGAAGTGGTCGTACGCCGGCAACCAGCAGGTCACCAGCGGCTGGAACGCGCAAGTAAGCCAGAGCGGCAGCAGCGTCACCGCCGCCAACGAGAGCTACAACGCCTCCCTGGCGACCGGCGCCTCGGTCAGCTTCGGCTTCAACGCCTCCTACAGCGGCACCAACGCCCTGCCCACCGCCTTCACCCTCAACGGCGTGACCTGCAACGTCGACGACGGCACCGGCAGCGGAGGAGGCACGGGCGGCGGCACCGGCGGCGGCACGGGCGGCGGTACCGGCAGCAAGGTCGACAACCCCTACGCCGGTGCCAAGGTCTACGTGGACCCCGAGTGGTCCGCGCACGCGGCAGCCGAACCGGGCGGGAGCCGCGTTTCCAACCAGCCCACCGCCGTCTGGCTCGACCGCATCGCCACCATCAACGGCGTCAACGGCGGCATGGGCCTGCGCGACCACCTGAACGCGGCCCTGAAGCAGAAGGGCTCCGGCGACCTCGTCGTTCAACTGGTCATCTACGACCTGCCTGGCCGCGACTGCGCAGCCCTCGCTTCCAACGGCGAACTCGGCCCCGACGACATCGCCAAGTACGAGACGAACTACATCGACCCCATCGCCTCGATCCTTGCCGACCCGGCCTACGCGAGCCTCAGGATCGCCACCATCATCGAGCCCGACTCGCTGCCCAACCTGGTCACCAACTCCGGCGGCACCAACACCAGCACCCCCGCCTGCGAGACCATGAAGGCCAACGGCAACTACGAGAAGGGCGTCTCCTACGCCCTGCAGAAGCTCGGCGCCATCCCGAACGTCTACAACTACGTGGACGCCGCTCACCACGGCTGGCTCGGCTGGGACACCAACCTCGGCCCCTCCGTGCAGGAGTTCTACAAGGTTGCCACCACCAACGGCGCCAGCGTGAACGACGTCGCCGGGTTCATCGTCAACACGGCCAACTACAGCGCCCTCAGGGAGCCGTACGTCAAGATCACCGACACGGTGAACGGCACGACCGTGCGCCAGTCGAAGTGGATCGACTGGAACCAGTACGTGGACGAGCAGTCGTATGCCGTCGCCATGCGCGACAAGCTGGTCGCAGCCGGCTTCGACCCCGGCATCGGCATGCTGATCGACACCTCTCGCAACGGCTGGGGCGGCTCCGCCCGGCCCACCGGTCCCGGCGCGCTGACCTCCGTCGACACGTATGTCAACGGCGGCCGGATCGACCGACGCTTCAACGTGGGCAACTGGTGCAACCAGAGCGGCGCCGGCCTCGGCGAACGACCCACCGCCGCCCCGGCCGCCGGCATCGACGCCTACGTCTGGGCCAAGCCGCCGGGGGAGTCCGACGGGGCCAGCACGTCGATCCCCAACGACGAGGGCAAGGGCTTCGACCAGATGTGCGACCCGAGCTACGGCGGCAACGCCCGCAACGACAACAACCCCAGCGGCGCCCTGCCGAACGCGCCGCTGGCCGGGCACTGGTTCTCCGCCCAGTTCCAGCAGCTGATGCAGAACGCCTACCCGCCGCTGCCGTAACCGCCGTGACACCGGCGCGGTGAACGTCCGCCGGGGCCCCGCCGTCAGCGGCCGGGACCCCGGCGGATCCGCGGTTTTGCGAGAACAGCAACTTTTTGCGACACCGGCAACAGAACTGGCTCCCTCGCGCGGTGCCGTCGCACGCTGGCGGCAACCGAACGAGAGGCTGAGCACCATGACACACGGGCACCACGACCACCAGGAGCACCACACGCACCAGGGACACGCGGGGCACGGCCACGCTCACGGCGACGACATCGACTGGGCCGCGATGGCCGAGATGCTGGAAGCGGAGGCCGGACTGTACGGCCCGGTGTACGCGCGCGCCCTGGCCTGGCTGGGCAAGGACGTGACCGAACCCGGTCTGATCGTGGACGCGGGCAGCGGGCCCGGGGTGATCTCCTGCCTGATGGCGGAGACGTTCCCCGGCGCCCGGGTGGTCGCCGCCGACGCCTCCGCCGAACTGCTGGAGCGCGCCCGCGTCCGCGCCGCCCGCCAGGGCATCGCCGACCGCTTCGACACCCTCACCGGTGAACTCCCCGATTCACTCAAGGAGTTGGATTACCCGGCGGACCTGCTGTGGGCCAGCCGCAGCCTGCATCACCTCGGCGACCAGAAGGCCGCGCTCAGCGCGTTCGGTGCCCGGCTCGCGCCCGGCGGCACGCTGGCGATCCTGGAGGGCGGGCTGCCCGCCCGCTGGCTGCCCCGCGACCTCGGCTTCGGCCGCCCCGGACTCCAGGCCCGCCTCGACGTCGCCCAGGAGGACCGCTTCGCCCGGATGCGCGCCGAGCTGCCCGGCTCCGTCGCCGAGACCGAGGACTGGCCCGCCCTGCTGGGCGCCGCGGGCCTGAAGCACACCGGCACCCGCAGCTTCCTGCTCGACGTGCCCGCCCCCGTACCGGACCGGGCCCGCGCCTTCGTCGCCGCCGCGCTGACCCGCAGCCGGGACGTCCTCGGCGGGGCGCTGGACGCCGAGGACCGCGCCACCCTCGACCGGCTCCTCGATCCGGCCGACCCTGTGAGCGTCCACCACCGCCCCGACGTCTTCGTCCTGGCGGCCGTCACGGTGCACCGGGCGGTACGGCCGGTCTAGCGATACGGCGGGGCGGACGGGCGCTTGACTTCGAGCGCGCTCCACGTGATGGACTCCCCGGCGTCACCGACTCACAGGGGGATCCACGTGAACGACTCTCCGGTCGCACTCATCACCGGCGGCGCCACCGGCATCGGCGCCGCCGTCGCCCGGCAGCTGCTGGCCGCCGGACACCGCGTCACCGTCACCGGCCGCACCGAAGCCCGGCTGCGGGACTTCGCCGACGGGCTCGGCCGGCCCGAGGAACTGCTGACGGTCGCCGGTGACGCGTCGGCATTCGCCGATATACAGAATGCAGTCGACCGCACGCTCAAGGCATACGGTCGACTGGATACAGTCGTCGCCAATGCCGGCTTCGCCACCCATGACACCGTCGCCGAAGGGGATCCGGCCGGCTGGACCGAGATGATCCTCACCAACGTCCTCGGCCCGGCCCTGCTCATCCGCGCCTCCGTCGAGGCCCTGAAGGAGACCCGCGGCCGGATCGTCCTCGTCGGCTCCGTCGCCGGGTTCGTGAACACCCCCGGCAATCTCTACGGCGCCACCAAGTGGGCGGTCACCGGGCTGGCCGAGAACACCCGGCGCCAGGTCACCGACTTCGGGATCGGGGTGACGCTGGTCGCTCCCGGCCGGGTGGAGACCCCGTTCTGGGACGGGCTCGGCAGTCTGCCTCCGGGGCATCTGCTGACCGCCGACCAGATCGCCGACTCGGTTCTGTGGGCGATCCGGCAGCCGGCCGGGGTCGACGTCAACACCGTGGTCGTACGTCCGCTGGGTCAGCCCAACTGAGGTGAGCGCCTTCTATTAGGAAAGTTTCCTTACCTCGCGTCCGCCGCCGTGACCTTGTCGCCATGTCCCCGTCAGTCCCCGGGTTGCGAACCCCCCAATCCTGTGCGTATTGCGGTGATTTGTATGTCCGGGCAAGACTGAAGAGGACGTTTGCTCCGGTTCTTTCGGACCTGTCTGCCGCCGTCGGCCCGGCACGGTCGCGGCTGCGGGAGGTGAGACGCATGTTGTTCGTCCGCACGGTGTACGCGACCGGTGATCCGGCACAGCTGGGCACGGCCATCCGGTCCCTGAACACACAGGGCCACGACCTGCTGGAGGAACGGCCCGGCTTCCGCGGCGCGGGGGTCTTTGTCGACCGGGACCTCGGCACCCTGCTCGCGGTCAGCTGGTGGGAGTCCGCCGAGGCCCGCGACAACAGCGACGAGGTGATGCGCGAACGGCGGCCGGGCCTGCTGCGCCCGTTCGCCGGGACCGTCGCCGTCGAGAACTACGAGGCCACGGTCTTCCCCGTCGGACACCGGCCGCTCACCGGCGGCGGAATGCGCATGAGCCGGCTGGAGTTCGCGCCCGCGGACGCGGACCTGGCCTTCGACACGTTCCACTCCGGCGTGCTGCCCCGGCTGGAGGTGCTGCCCGGCTTCACCGGCGCGGCCCTGTTCCTGGACCGGGGGCGCGGCAAGGGCATGACCGCAGTCCTCTTCACCGACCGTGCCTCACTCGCCGCCTCCCGGGCGGGCCAGGCGGTGATCCGGCGCGAGAGCGTGGCCAAGGCGCACGTGAACGTCGTGGCCCTGGAGGAGTTCGAGATCGTGCACGCGGACGTACGGCCCGACTGAGCGGGGCCGGGCGTCAGCCCGAGCCGGACGCGGCCCGGGCCGACGCCGGGAAAGCGAGGCGGGCCGGCGCCCGGAAGCCGGTTCAGCCGAGGTCGAAGGTGGCCGGGTCGGGGCCCAGGCGCCGGTCCTCGTTGAGCGCGCTGATCGCCGCGAGATCCTCGTCGTCCAGGCTGAAGTCGAAGACCTCGATGTTCTCCTTGATCCGGGCCGGCGTCACGGACTTCGGGATCACGATGTTGCCGAGCTGGATGTGCCAGCGCAGCACGACCTGGGCCGGCGTACGGCCGTGCTTCTGCGCGATGGCGACGATCGCCGGTACCTCCAGCAGGCCCTTGCCCTGGCCGAGCGGGGACCAGGCCTCGGTGGCGATGCCCTGCTCCGCGTGGAACTCGCGGGCGGCGCGCTGCTGCAGATGCGGGTGCAGCTCGATCTGGTCGACCGCCGGGACGACGGACGTCTCGGCGATCAGCCGCTCAAGGTGCTCGGGAAGGAAGTTGGACACGCCGATGGCGCGGACCCGCTGGTCGGCATAGAGCTTCTCCAGCGCCTTGTAGGTGTCGACGTACCTGCCGCGGGAGGGCAGCGGCCAGTGGATCAGGTACAGGTCGACGTAGTCGAGCCCCAGCTTCGCCAGCGAGACGTCGAAGGCGCGCAGCGTCGAGTCGTAACCCTGCTCGCTGTTCCAGAGCTTGGTGGTGACGAAGACGTCCGCACGGGGCAGGCCGGAGGCGGCGATGGCCTTGCCGGTGCCCTCTTCGTTGCCGTAGATCGCGGCGGTGTCGATGCTGCGGTACCCGGCCTCCAGCGCGGTGGCGACGGCCCGCTCGGCCTCGTCGTCCGGCACCTGCCAGACGCCGTAGCCCAGCTGGGGCATCTCGATGCCGTTGTTGAGGATGATCGGGGGGACCTTGCTGCTCACGAGCCTCTTGATCCTTAGGTTGAAGACAGGTGGTACTTCCATCGTCAACGATCACGGCCCGTGCCGCATTCCTGACGGCGCAATCCGTGCCGACGACGCGTGCACGCGAACCGGCCCCGCGCGGCGAAGGCGGCAGCGGAGGCCGTACCGGAGGCGAACGCCGCAGACGTCAGGTCCGGTAGAGGGCCTCGACCTCTCTGTCGTACGCCTTCTCGATCGCCTTCCGCTTCAGCTTCAACGACGGGGTGAGCAGGCCGTGTTCCTCGGTGAACGGCTGCGCCAGGATGCGGAAGGTGCGGATCGACTCGGCCTGCGAGACAAGGGTGTTGGCGGCGACCACCGCCCGCCGCACCTCCGTCTCCAGGTCGGCGTCGCGCACCAGCTGTGCCGGGGTCATCTTCGGCTTGCCGCGCATCTGCAGCCAGTGCTCGACGGCCTCCTGGTCGAGGGTGACCAGAGCGGCGATGTAGGGCCGGTCGTTGCCGACGACGATGCACTGGTTGACCAGCGGATGCTCACGCACCCGCTCCTCCAGCACCCCGGGGGAGACGCTCTTGCCGCCGGAGGTCACGAGGATCTCCTTCTTGCGGCCGGTGATGGTCAGATAGCCGTCCTCGTCGAGCGAGCCCAGGTCGCCGGTGGCCAGCCAGCCGTCGTGCAGCGTCTCGTCCGTGGCCTTGGGGTTGTTGAGATAGCCCTGGAAGACGTTGGCGCCGTACAGCCAGATCTCCCCGTCGTCGGCGATGTGCACGGTCATCCCGGGGATGGCCTGGCCGACGGTGCCGTAGCGGGTGCGCTCGGGCGGGTTGGCGGTGGCCGCCGCCGTCGACTCGGTCAGGCCGTAGCCCTCGTAGATCTGCACGCCCGCGCCCGCGAAGAACAGCCCCAGCCGGCGGTCCATCCCCGAACCACCGGACATCGCATTCCGTATACGACCGCCCATCGCCGCGCGGACCTTGGCATAGACGACCTTGTCGAAGAACTGGTGCTGCATGCGCAGCCCCGCCGAAGGGCCGGGCCCGATGCCCCACGCCTTCGCCTCGACGGCCTCCGCGTACTTCACCGCGACGTCGACCGCCTTCTCGAACGGCCCGGACCGGCCGTCCTTCTCCGCCTTGCGGCGGGCCGCGTTGAACACCTTCTCGAAGATGTACGGCACCGCCAGCACGAACGTCGGCCGGAACGCGGCCAGATCGGGCAGCAGCGCGGCGGCGTGCAGCTGCGGCTGGTGCCCGAAGCGGACCCGGCCGCGGATCGCGGCGACCTCCACCATCCGTCCGAAGACGTGCGCGAGCGGCAGGAACAGCAGCGTGGAGGCCTCGTCGCCCTTCTTGGAGTGGAACACCGGCTCCCAGCGCCGGACCATGGTGTCGGCCTCGAACATGAAGTTGCCGTGCGAGATCACACAGCCCTTCGGTCGGCCGGTGGTGCCGGAGGTGTAGATGATCGTGGCGACGGAGTCCGGGGTGACGGCCTGCCGGTGCCGGTGCACCAGCTCGTCGTCCAGGTGCGCGCCGGCGTCGTACAGCTCCTGCACACAACCCGAGTCCAGCTGCCACAGCTGGCGCAGCTGCGGGAGGCGGTCGATGACGGTGGCGATGGTCATCGCGTGGTCCTCGTGCTCCACGATCGCCGCGGACACCTCGGCGTCGTAGAGCATCCAGAAGCACTGTTCGGCCGAGGACGTGGGGTAGACCGGCACCACCTGGGCGCCGACGGTCCACAGCGCGAAGTCGAAGAGGGTCCACTCGTAGCGGGTACGGGACATGATCGCGACGCGGTCGCCGAAGCGGATGCCGCGTGCCAGCAGGCCCTTGGCGAGGGCCAGCACCTCGTCCCGGAACTCGGCGGCGGTCACGTCCCGCCACTGCCCGGCGGCGTCCTTGCGGCCGAGGGCGATGTGCGTCGGGTCGCTCTGGGCATGCTCGAAGACCACGTCGGCCAGACCGCCCACCGACGGTGCCGACGTGAGCGGCGGGTTGGTGAACTCGCGCAAACCTCGCTCCCCGATCCTCGCTGCTTGGTCACGCCGGTGATATCCGGCACAGCGCGGTGAAAGCTACCCCACGGCGTCACCGGGCGGGAGGGGGCAGGAAACCGAGCAAACCTCACGTTTTTCCCGGGAGGTGACCGGAAAATGCCCTCACATGGGGAAGGGCCGGACACGATACTGACGGGTCAGTAAGTTTCGGTGCCGTAATCTCCACCGAATCTGTACGGGCCGATTACGGCCTGCGCCGGCCGGCCGGGTGCGTCCGCGCGTGGCCACCGGCGAGTCCCGCGCGGCCGTCCGCCGCGTGTGTCCGGTCAGTCGACGGGGCGGCGGAGTCGTTCCCCGCCCGCCAGGATCGCCGCCGCCAGCGCGTTCGCGGCCTCCTCCGCCGCGCCGTGGCGGCGGCCGTGGACCAGGACGAAATCGACCCGGCCCAGGTCGGGCAGGCCGGAGCGGTCGGGGAGGCGGGAGAGGCCGGGCGGGATGAGGCGCCGGGAGTGGGCCATCACGCCGAGCCCGGCGCGGGCCGCCGCGATGAGGCCGTTCAGGCTGCCGCTGGTGCACACGATCCGCCACGGCCGGCCCTCGCGCTCCAGCACCTGAAGCGCGCGGGCCCGGGTGATGCCGGGCGGGGGGTACACGATCAGCGGGACGGGCCGGTCGGCGTCCAGGCGCAGCCGCTCGGCGCCGATCCACACCAGGTCGTCGCGCCAGACCAGCTCGCCCCGGGGGTCCTCCCGGCGGCGCTTGGCCAGCACGAGGTCCAGCTTTCCGGCGGCCAGCTGCTCGTGCAGGGTGCCGGACAGCTCGACCGTGAGCTCCAGGTCGACCTCGGGATGATCGTGACGGAAGCCCTCCAGGATCTCCGGGAGCCGGGTGAGCACAAAGTCCTCCGACGCGCCGAACCGCAGCCGCCCGCGCACCCGGGTGCCGGTGAAGAACGCCGTCGCCTGCTCGTGCACCTGAAGGATCCGCCGGGCGAAGCCCAGCATCGCCTCGCCGTCCTCGGTCAGCTCCACCGAATGGGTGTCCCGGGCGAACAGCTGCCGGCCGGTCGCGTCCTCCAGCCGGCGTACGTGCTGGCTGACCGTGGACTGGCGCAGCCCGAGCCGGTGGGCGGCCTGGGTGAAGCTCAGGGTCTGGGCCACGGCGAGGAAGGTGCGCAGCTGCGTCGGGTCGTACACGGCACCAGCCTACGCGGCTATCACAGAGCATGATGGCAGTCAGAGTGGTGTACGGGATTCCCGATCGGCGTGGAGCGGAGGACGATGGACGGGGCTTCTGCGGGCCCGAGACCGAAAAGACAGCGAACGACCACGTCAACCCCTGACACCCGCACACAGAGCAATCGGAGCACCGTGACACGCCTGCGCCGGCCGAGCTGGATACCGATCGACCCGTACATCGTCCTGCTGCTCGGGACCGTGGGGCTGGCCGCGCTGCTGCCGGCCCGGGGAACCGCCGCCGGCGTGGCCTCGGGCGCGTCGACCGCCGCGATCGCCTTCCTCTTCTTCCTCTACGGCGCCCGCCTGTCCACCCGGGAGGCGCTGGACGGGCTGCGGCACTGGCGGCTTCACGTCACCGTGCTGCTCTGCACCTTCGTGCTCTTCCCGGTCTTCGGGCTCGCCGCGCGGGCGCTGGTACCGGCGCTGCTGACCCAGCCGCTCTACCAGGGCCTGCTGTTCCTGACGCTGGTGCCGTCCACGATCCAGTCGTCCATCGCGTTCACCTCGATCGCCCGCGGCAACGTGCCCGCGGCGATCTGCGCGGGCTCCTTCTCCTCCCTGGCCGGCATGCTCATCACACCGCTGCTGGCGGCGGCGCTCCTCGGCAGCAGCGGCGGCGGGTTCTCCGCCGACTCGCTGGTGAAGATCGTGCTCCAGCTGCTGGTGCCGTTCCTCGCCGGGCAGCTGCTGCGACGCTGGGTCGGTGGCTTCATCGCCCGGCACAAGAAGGTCCTCGGCCTGGTCGACCGCGGCTCCATCCTGCTCGTCGTCTACACCGCCTTCAGCGAGGGCATGACCCAGGGCATCTGGCACCAGGTCAGCCCCGCGCGGCTCGGCGGCCTGCTCGTCGTCGAGGCCGCGCTGCTGACGCTGATGCTGCTGCTGACCTGGTACGGAGGCAAGGCACTCGGCTTCGGCCGGGCGGACCGGATCGCCATCCAGTTCGCCGGGTCGAAGAAGTCCCTCGCCTCCGGGCTGCCCATGGCCGGCGTGCTCTTCGGCGCCCACGCCTCCCTCGCCGTGCTGCCGCTGATGCTCTTCCACCAGATGCAGCTGATGGTGTGCGCGGTCCTCGCCAAGGGCCGCGCCCGCGATCCCGAGGAGACCCTGGACGCCGCTCCCGGGATGTCAGCGGCCCACGTGGTCCAGGGGCAGCCACAGGACCGTGTCCTGCGCTGACCGCAGCGCCTTCGGGTCCGACAGCTCCTGGTCGGTCAGCGCCCGGTTCCATACGTGCACCTCGTCGATGGCGCCGGTGAAGAAGGCCCGGCTGTCCATGCGCTGACCGATGTGCACACCGAAGGGGGAGTTGCGGCTGACGGAACCCGGTATGTCGGCTACGGACGACTGCATACCGTCGACCGACAACATCAGCCGTCCTCCGCCGCGTCGGAGGACGGCGTGGTGCCACCGGCCGTCGTTGTATGCAGTATCCGTGCGAACGTACGCAGTCTGCGGAGCGTTCGCACCGTCCCGCACGGTGATCAGGCCCTGCATCCGGTGGTTCGCCGGCTCCCCGCGCAGCCACACCTGCGGCTGTGTGGTGCCGGCCCCGCCCATCCACAGCATCGGCTGCTCACCGCCGGTGGCCGTGTAGCGGAACCACAGGGACACCGTGAAGTCCTTCGTGCCGAGCGGCAGCCGACTGCTGTACGGCAGGCGTACGGCGTCGTCGGTCCCGTCGAACTCAAGCGCACCGCCGAACACCCCCGCGGTCTCCCGCGCACCGCCGAGCACCGCGGCGGGCCGGGCGTGCGGGGCGAGATCGGCGGTCACCGGGTCGCGGCCGCGGCGCGGGGCGAGCCAGTCCTCGGTGAAGCGGGCGAAACGGATCTCGTCGCGCGCGTCCACCGCACCGCCCTCGTAGACCAGGCCCACCGTGTCCCCGGCGATGCGGACCAGGTCGGAGTAGCCGGACCAGTCCGTCGTGACGACCGTGCCGCGGTCCACGCTGTCCCAGGTGCGGCCACCGTCGTAGGAGGAGCGGATCATCATGGTGCGGCGCCGGTCGGGATCGGCGGGGCAGGCGAGAAGCAGCCGGTCGCCGAGTCGCAGCAGCGAACCCTGCACCATCGGGGCGTACAGGTCGGGCAGGTCGTGGAAGGGCGCGGCGAAGCCGGCGCCGCCGTCGCGGCTGACGGCCTGGGTGCGGTGGCCGAGGTCGGTGCCGTCCTGTTCCCGGGCGCTGACCAGGATCGAGCCGTCCTCGCGCTCGGCGACGGCGAGTTCGGAGGGCTTCTGCCGGAAGGTGCCGTCCTCGGCGATGGGCCAGGTGTCCTGGGCGCCGATCCGCCAGTGACCGCCGTGGTCGTCGCTGACGATCAGTGCCGCGTGGTTGGCGGTGATCCGGATGCCGTCCCAGGACTCGGCGTTGACCCCGAAGACCAGCCGGCCCGCGTACCGGCCGCGGGTGAGCTGGATGCCGTGCGCCGGACCGGTCGCGTACCAGGAGTTCCAGGCGGAGGGCAGGATCTCCGGGCTCAGATCGCGCGGCGCGGACCAGGTCACGCCGTTGTCGTCGCTGTACTGAAGGTGCGGGGTGCGGTCGCACGGCACCGGGCAACCGGCGCTGTCCGTTCGGCCCGTGTTGTACGTCTCCACGAGCCAGACCCGGCCGGTGTCGCGGTCCACGACCGGTGCCGGGTTGCCGTGGGTGTCTCCGCCGCCCTCGGTGACCACCTGGAGCGGGCCCCAGGTGCGGCCGCCGTCGGTGGAGCGCTTGAGCACGATGTCGATGTCGGTGGCGTCCCCGCAGTTGAGGACCCGGCCCTCGGCGAACGCCAGCAGCGTGCCGTCGGCCGCTTTGACGATCGCCGGTATCCGGAAGCAGGCGTAGCCGGGATCCCGCGACGCCTTGAACAGGACCTGCTGCTCGAACTCCGCTGTGTTTTCCACCGGTTGGGCGTGTGCGGGGTGGAGGGAGGCGAGCGGCGCCAGGAGCAGTGCCGCCGCCGTGCACACGAGGGCGAGTACGGATCTGAGACGGGCACGGAGACCTGACGGCATGGTGCGGCCCTTCGCCGGGCGGACATCTGGACATCCGCACATCCCATGTCCAACGGATGCCCCACCGACGGTAGTTGGGGCATCGGGGCCCCACAAGAAGCGTGCGGCACAAGGAGTGCGCCGTCGGCCCTACGGCCGCAGGACGACCTTGCCGAGGTTGGCCCGGGTCTCGATGGCCTCGTGCGCCTTCGCCGCGTCCGCAAGCGCGAACTCGGCGTGCACGGCCGGCTTCAGGGCACCCTCGGCGAACAGCCGCCACAGCTCCTGGCGCCACTGCTCGTACAGCTCCGGCCGGCCGCGGGCGATCAGCGCCATCTGGAAGCCGATCACCGACTTGGCGCCGACCAGGAGGTCGTAGGTCTGGATCGTGCCGCCGCCCGAGCTGTAGGCGACCAGGCGGCCGTGCGGGGCGAGGGCAGCGAGGGCGGGAGCGAGCAGATCACCGCCGACCGCATCCAGTATGCAATCGACCGGATCCCCCCAGCTGTCGTCGGAATACTGGATACAATCGTCCGCACCCTGCGTGCGCACGAACTCTGCCTTCGCGGGATCGGACACGGCCCCCACCACCCGTCCGGCCCCCCGGATCCGCGCCAGTTGTACGGCGAGATGCCCGACCCCGCTCGCCGCCGCCGTGACGAGGACCGCCTCGCCCGGCGCCGGCCGGGCCGCCTCCAGCGCCCCGTACGCCACCAGCCCGCTGCGCACCAGCGCGACCGCGTCCACGGCTGTGGCGTCGTCCGGTATCGGGGAGGCCATCGCCTCGTGCAGCAGGGCGAAGTCGGCGTACCCGTGGCCGAAGCACAGTCCGGTCACCCGGTCCCCCGGCCGGAAGCGGGTCACGCCCTCGCCGGCCGCCGCCACCTCACCGGCGATCTCGCCGCCGAGCGCGATCGGTTCGGCGGCCTCGGTGACCTTGCGGACCACGGGCAGGGTCACGCCGACCGCCTCGCAGCGCACCAGCAGCTCACCGGGGCCGGGTTCGGGGACGGGGGTCTCCTCCAGGAACAGCGGGCCGCCGGTGGATTCGTACCGGACGCGACGCATCAGCACCTCCAGGGCTGGGCGGTCCCGGCGCATCGGTCGTCGGGACAGCCCAGCAACTCGTTGGGAGTTCCAACGGTATCCGGGATTCATTGGGAAGTCCAACGATTCTCGGTTAGGCTGCTGCCATGGCCGAAGCACCCCTGCCCGCGATCCGCTCCCTGCCCAGCTGGCTCCTCGGCCGGGCCGCCGCCCGGGGCCGCGCCCTGGTCGCCGACGCCCTCGCCGCCGAGGGCATGAAGATGTGGCACCACGTGGTCCTCTCCGCCGTCCGCGACCTCGCCCCCGTCGCCCAGGCCGACCTCGGCCGCAGCGTCGGCCTCGACCCCAAGGACCTGGTCGGCGTGCTCAATGACCTCCAGTCCGCCGGCCACGTCGTACGCGCCCCCGATCCCCGGGACCGGCGCAAGAATGCCGTGTCCCTCACCGAGGAGGGCGCCCGCCTCCTCCTGCGCTGCGAGAACGCGGCAAGCGCAGCCAACGATGAGCTGCTCGCCCCGCTGTCGCCCGCCGAACGCGATCGGTTCATGGGCCTGTTGATCCGTATTTCCGGCACGGACGGCTGAGGTCGGCTGACGTTCCGTCATGGCCGCAGCTCCCGTGCTCGATCCACAGCGCACCGCCCTGATCCAGACCGTCTGACGGACACTCGTACGGGTCGAACGCCCCTCGGCTGCCGAACAGCCGCCCGACAGCGCCCTCGTGGCCGGCCTGAGCCAGGACGCCGGCCTGCACGAGCTGCTGCGTGAACGCGGCATCACCACGCTGGTGTTCGGTGGAATCGCCACCAGCCTCGGCGCCGATTCCACCGCCCGCGCCGCCGGCCTCGGCCCGACCTCGTCTTCCGCCGGCCTCGGCCCGACCTCGTCTTCCGCCGGCCTCGGCCCGACCTGGTCTTCCGCCGCCTCGGCACGGTCGTGACCGCGGCCGGCGTACAC
Organism: Streptomyces camelliae; assembly: GCF_027625935.1. Taxonomy (NCBI): domain Bacteria; kingdom Bacillati; phylum Actinomycetota; class Actinomycetes; order Kitasatosporales; family Streptomycetaceae; genus Streptomyces; species Streptomyces camelliae. The sequence continues at coordinate 1,685,806 of NZ_CP115300.1, read as the reverse complement.
CTCGCCGCCGGGCCGACCGCTCAGACCAGCGTGCCGCCGCCGTCCACGACCACCACCGATCCGGTGCTGTAACTCCCGCGCATCAGATACAGGTACGCCTCCGCCGCATCCGCCGGCTCGCCGACCCGCCCCACCGGCAGCGACTCGGCGGACGACCGGAACAGCCCCTCCCGCATCTCCTCCGGCAGGTCCCGCCACAGCTCGGTACGCACCAGACCCGGCGAGACCGCATTGACCCGCACCGGCGCCAGCTCCACGGCCAGCGCCCGGGTCAGCGACTCCATCGCCCCGCACAGCGCCGACGCGGCGCTCGAACCGGGCTGCGGCCGGCGCCCCGCCGTCCCCGTCGTCAGCACCACCGAACCGCCCGGACGGAGCCCGGCGACGCCGTACTTCACCGCCGTGTACGCCCCCCACAGCCGCGTGTCCATGAACCGCCGGGCCCGGTCGACACCCGCCTCGGCCACGCTCTGAAGCAGCAGCGGCTCACCGGCCGTGTACACCAGGTGATCGAACGCGCCGATCCGTGCGAAGAATGCCCGCACCGCGTCCTCGTCCGTCGCGTCCAGCACCTGCCCCTCGGTGCCGTCCGGCAGCCGCTTCAGCGCCGCGTCCGCACTCTCCTGCCGCCGTGAGGCGACCACCACGCCGGCACCCTCGCGCGCCGCGCCCTCGGCGACCGCCAGCCCGATGCCCGATGTACCTCCGATGACGACCACACGCTGTCCTTGCAGGCCCATGCCGTTCCCCTTTCGCCGTTGCATGCCGGGATCCAGCCTGTGACCGCCTCCGGCCCGCCGTCCAAGACCTCTTTCAGCCGTGGCGATACCCTGAAGGCATCGCCGAGGAAAGGGGCGGCCATGGACCTCGACCTGCGGAAGGTCCGCTACTTCGTGGCGGTCGCCGAACTGCTCCATTTCGGCCGTGCCGCCGAGCGGCTGCACATCGCACAACCAGTGCTGAGCCGTCAGATTCGCGCCCTGGAGAAGGACTTGGGTGCCGAATTGTTCGTACGCGACAGTCACGGCGTGACGTTGACCGACGCGGGACGGCAACTCATCGCGGAGTCACGGGAGTTGCTGGCCTCGGCCGAGGGAGCCCGGCGCCGGGTCCTGCGGGCCGCGCGCGGGCCCCGGCGGCTCGTCGTCGGCTTCCGCGCGGGAGTCGTGGTCACGGAGGCCCTGCGCGCCTTCCGCGCCGAGCACCCGGACGTCGAGACCACGGCTCGCCGGCTCGAATGGGACGATCAGGAAAGGCTTCTTCTCGACGGCACCCTCGACATCGCCTACGTGCGCTCCCCGTTCCGCGAGGAGGGCCTGGAACTGCGGCCCCTGTACACCGAGTCCCGCGTGGTGATGCTCCAGGCCGGACACCGGCTCGCGGGCAAGCCGGAACTGTCCCTGGCCGACCTCGACGGCGAGACCTGGCTCAGGTACGCCCTTCCCGGGCCCGGCGACCTCCCGGTGCGGACCGTCGAGGAGAAGTTCGAATGCGTGGCCGCCGGAACCGGCATCACGCTCGTGCCGCACTCGGTCGCCGAGCAGTACTCCCGGTCCGACATCAGCTACGTACCGGTCGTCGACGCCGAACCCGACCAGGTGCTGCTGGCCTGGGCGGCCGGCCGGCGCTCACCACTTGTCGCGGCGTTCACCGACATCGCCGAGGCCGCGGCAGCGGTACGCGACTGAGGCGGGGCCCGGGGGCGCAGGGGGCGCTCCCTGCCGGCCGGGGCCCTGCCGCCGTGCCGCGGGCAGCCGGACCTCAGCCCTGGGCGGCCGCCTCTCGCAGGGCGACGCGGTCCTCGCCCGCGTACACGTTCATCGAACTGCCCCGCAGGAAACCCACCAGGGTCAGTCCCGTCTCCGTGGCCAGGTCCACCGCCAGCGACGACGGCGCCGACACCGCCGCCAGCACCGGGATCCCCGCCATCACCGCCTTCTGCGCCAGCTCGAACGAGGCCCGCCCGGAGACCAGCAGGATCGTCCGCGACAGCGGCAGCTCGCCGTTCTGCAGTGCCCGCCCGACCAGCTTGTCCACCGCGTTGTGCCGGCCCACGTCCTCCCGTATGTCCAGCAGCTCACCGTCCTCGGCGAACAGGGCCGCCGCGTGCAGACCCCCGGTCCGGTCGAACACCCGCTGGGCCGCGCGCAGCCGGTCGGGGAGGCTCGCCAGCAGCTCCGGGGTGACCCGGACCGGGGGAGTGTCGGCGATCGGGAAGCGCGCGGTCGTGCGGACGGCGTCCAGGCTGGCCTTGCCGCACAGCCCGCACGAGGAGGACGTGTAGACGTTCCGTTCCAGGGTGAAGTCCGGCAGCGCGACATCCGGCGCGGTCTTCACGTCGACCACGTTGTAGGTGTTCACACCGTCTGCGGTCGCCCCCGCGCAGTAGACGATGTTCTGCAGATCGTCTGCAGCAGCCAGTACACCCTCGCTCACCAGAAACCCCGCCGCCAGCGCGAAGTCGTCGCCCGGCGTCCGCATCGTGATCGCGAGGGGTTTTCCGTTCAGCCGGATCTCCAGAGGCTCCTCGGCGACGAGGGTGTCCGGCCGGGTGGAGACCGCGCCCGCCCGGATGCGGAGGACCTTGCGTCGTTCCGTGACTCGTCCCATGTCCTGATCAGCCCCGGTTCTGTACGTGCTGGCAGCCGAAACGGCCCTTGATGCAGAGATTGCCGTGGGTCACCGGATTGTCGTGCGGCGAGGTGACCTTCACGATCTCATTGTCCTGCACATGGAGCGTGAGGGTGCGGCCCACTCCGCAGTACGCGCACACCGTGGACGTCTCGGTCTGCAGGGACTCGTCCCAGGTGCCCCGGCGACCGCGATCGCGAAGCTGTTCTGCCACGGCTCGCCGCCGGCGTCGACATGTCGACCACGGAGGCGAGCAGCTCCAGCACGATCTTCGGGCTGTGCCGGACCAGTTCGGTGCCGGTGCGCACCTGCATCCCGGCCTCGGCCCTGCGCGAGCAGGCCGGCACCGGCGTCCGCGAATCCTCCACCTCCACCACGCACACCCGGCAGGCGTTTCGCGGCGCCAGCGTGTCGCCTTGGCTCAGGCTCGGGATGTCCTTCCAGGCCGCCTGGCAGGCGTCGTGGACACGCCGCCTATGCGTTGGCCTTCAGGCCGAGGAAGACATTTTCGGTGTGAGGGATACCTCGGAGGTGGGGGAGAGAGGCCGTCGCCGTAGCAGCGGACTGTCGACCCGATGCTGTCGGCGAAATATTGCCAGCAGCATGGAGTCGGCGGCAGCAGGGTTCGCGCGTTGGCGACCGTTGACCGCGTGCCGCATACCGTTCACCGCATACGGTCGACCGCACGCCTTCTCAACTCCCGCTCCCCGCCCTACCGTCCGCGAGCATGAGCAGCCCCCCTCTCGCACCTCCGGGCTGGAGCCGCTGGCTCGTGCCGCCCGCCGCCCTCTCCGTCCATCTCTCCATCGGTCAGGCCTACGCCTGGAGTGTGTTCAAGCCGCCGCTCGAATCCGTGCTGCACCTCGACGGCACCCAGAGCGCGCTGCCCTTCCAGCTCGCGATCGTGATGCTCGGGCTGTCGGCCGCGTTCGGCGGCACGCTCGTCGAGCGCAACGGGCCGCGCTGGGCGATGACCGTGGCCCTGGTCTGCTTCTCCTCCGGTTTCCTGATCTCCGCGCTCGGCGCGCAGACGAAGCAGTACTGGCTGATCGTCCTCGGCTACGGCTTCGTCGGCGGGATCGGACTCGGCATCGGTTACATCTCGCCCGTCTCCACCCTGATCAAGTGGTTCCCGGACCGGCCCGGCATGGCCACCGGCATCGCCATCATGGGGTTCGGCGGCGGCGCGCTGATCGCCTCGCCCTGGTCGGCCCAGATGCTCGCGTCCTTCGGGAGCGGCCACGAGGGCATCGCGCTCGCCTTCCTGGTGCACGGGCTGTCGTACGCCGTCTTCATGACCCTCGGTGTGCTGCTGGTCCGGGTGCCGCGAGCGGCGGACCGGGAAGCGACGGCGAGCGGGCCGGACGCGGTCGCGGGGGTGCGGGTCTCGGCGCGCAGCGCGGTGCGGACCCCGCAGTTCTGGTGTCTGTGGATCGTGCTCTGCATGAACGTCACGGCAGGCATCGGCATCCTGGAGAAGGCCGCACCGATGATCACGGACTTCTTCGCGGGCGGTTCCGCCGCGGTGTCGGCGTCTGCGGCCGCCGGCTTCGTCGCCCTGCTGTCCGCCGCCAACATGGCGGGCCGCATCGGCTGGTCGTCCGCCTCGGACCGCGTCGGCCGCAAGAACATCTACCGCGTCTACCTGGGCGTCGGCGCGCTGATGTACCTGGTCATCGCGGTGTTCGGTGACTCGTCCAAGCCGCTGTTCGTGCTGTGCGCGCTGGTGATCCTCTCCTTCTACGGCGGCGGCTTCGCCACGATCCCCGCCTACCTGAAGGACCTGTTCGGCGCCCACGAGGTCGGCGCCATCCACGGCCGGCTGCTCACTGCCTGGTCCACGGCCGGTGTGCTCGGGCCACTGATCGTCAACTGGATCGCCGACCGGCAGAAGGCGGCCGGCAAGCACGGTCCGTCGCTGTACACACTGTCGTTCGGCATCATGATCGGCCTGCTCGTGGTCGGTTTCGTCGCCAACGAACTCGTCCGCCCGGTCCACGTCCGCCACCACGTCCCCGCCCCGAGGGAGGCCGCAGATGCCCAGCGACAGCAGCCCGCCTAGCCGGTGGGGACTGATCGCCCTGGCCTGGCTGTGGGTGACGGCGCCGCTCGCCTACGGGGTGTACGAGCTCGTACGGAAGGCGACCCAGCTGTTCACGGGGTGAATCCTCGGGCGTCCGAAGGTCTGCGCGAAGCCGACAACCGGGGCTCCCGATTCCTGTGGCTTCACCTGCCGTCGTACTCGCCAGTCACTGTTCAGACTGGTGGATCCCGCTACCTACGGCACGAGGGGATCCCCGCCATGCACGGCTCGCGCATCGCCGCCATCGGTCACTACCAGCCCGCCAGAGTGCTCACCAACGACGATCTGGCCGGCATGGTCGACACGAGCGACGAGTGGATCCGCAGCAGGGTGGGGATCCGCACCCGGCACATCGCCGGGCCGGACGAACCGGTCGACGAGCTGGCCGCGCACGCCGCCGCCAAGGCGCTGGCGGCCGCCGGGCTGACCCCCGGCGACATCGACCTGGTCCTCGTCGCCACCTCCACGGCGATCGACCGCTCCCCGAACACCGCCGCCCGGGTCGCGGCCCGGCTCGGCATTCCGGGGCCGGCCGCGATGGACGTGAACGTGGTGTGCGCCGGGTTCACCCACGCCCTCGCCACCGCCGACCACACGGTCCGGGCGGGCGCCGCGACCAGGGCGCTGGTCATCGGCGCCGACAAGATGTCCGACGTCACCGACTGGAGCGACCGCTCCACCTGTGTCCTTGTCGGCGACGGAGCCGGGGCCGCCGTCGTGGAGGCGTGCGGCGCGGGGGAGGAGCCCGGGATCGGGCCGGTGCTGTGGGGGTCGGTGCCGCAGATGGGGAACGCGGTGCGGATCGAGGGCACGCCGCCGCGGTTCGCGCAGGAGGGGCAGAGCGTCTACCGCTGGGCCACCACCCAGCTGCCGGCCATCGCCCGCCAGGCCTGCGAGAAGGCCGGGGTGGCGCCGGCGGACCTCGCCGGTGTCGTCCTGCACCAGGCCAACCTGCGCATCATCGAACCCCTCGCCGAGAAGCTCGGCGCCGTCAACGCCGTGGTGGCCCGCGATGTCACCGAATCCGGCAACACCTCGGCGGCCAGCATCCCGCTCGCCTTCTCCAAGCTGATCGAGCAGGGCGCGCTGCGCGGCGGCGATCCGGTGCTGCTGTTCGGCTTCGGCGGCAATCTGTCGTACGCCGGGCAGGTCGTACGCTGCCCGTGAGCGGGCGTCGGGTGCACCGGGTCTGTGTATGCAATCGGCCAGGAAGTTCGGAGAGCAGGCCTGCATTCTGTACACCGTAGACTGTAGACAAAAGCCACAAATCGATACCTGAGCGTCAGCGCCCACGCGCCAGTCCTGCCCAGGAGGGGGATCGCGATGTTGCCGACCGGACTGCCGCAGGGGGCCGTGCCTAAGCTGGAACGTCCCGGCCCGCTGCGTGAGCGCGTCTACGAGGCCCTGCTGGAGCTGATCACCACTCGCGTCCTGCAGCCCGGCCGGCATCTGGTCGAGAACGAGCTGGCCGGGCATCTCGGTGTCTCCCGCCAGCCGGTGCGTGAGGCGCTGCAGCGGCTCAACACCGAGGGCTGGGTCGATCTGCGGCCCGCGCAGGGGGCGTTCGTGCACGAGCCGACCGAGGAGGAGGCCGACCAGCTGCTCACGGTCCGCACCCTGCTGGAGGCCGAGGCGGCCCGGCTGGCGGCCCGCAACGCCGACGCGAAGGGTGTCGAGGCCCTCTTCGACATCGTCAAGGCGGGCCGGACGGCGATCGGCAAGAACGACGTGACCAGCGCGGTGGCGCTGAACGCGGCCTTCCATGCCAAGGTCATGGAGCTGGCCGGCAACGCGGTCCTCGCCGAGCTGGCCGCCCAGGTCGACCGCAGAGTCCGCTGGTACTACACCCCTGTCGCCAAGCTGCGCGGCGGTACCTCCTGGAGCGAGCACTCCGACCTGGTCTTCGCGATCAAGGAACGGGACGAGCAGAAGGCCGGCCGGCTGATGCGCGAGCACACCGAGCACACCCGGCACTCGTACCACCACCGCAACGAGTCCTGACCGGGCGCCAGTTGCCCCTCGGGCGCCGTCAGCTTCCGGTCGGCCCGGCCTCCGGGTACCCGGAGCCTTCGGGCCCGGGGTTCGGCGCCGCCGCGGCGCAGTGCCGGGTCTCCATCGTCGGCATCGCCGTCAACGCGGCGACCAGCAGCAGGAGTTCGCCGTAGACCGGCATGCGGACGCCGGCCGTGGCGGTGGCGAGGGCGAGCGGCGCGGCGACCGCCCGGTGGCGGACCGGACGGCCGTGGCTGCGGGTGTGCAGGGCGGTGTGTACGACGACCATCAGCAGGAGGCCGATGCCGAAGACCACACCGGTGTCCTGGAACACCCGGGGGTGGAGAGGGCGCACACCGGGAACGCGCCCATGCCGCACATCGGGAGCAGCCGCGAAGGGCGGTCGGGCGGCACCTGGTCGGTGAGGTGGGCGTGGGCGCCGTGCATCCGGAACAGCACGACGAGGAAGGCCTCCGGCGGCGCGCTCGTCGCCACGCTCGCCACGGACGACCGGGCCGTCTACGACCGGCTCGCCCCGCAGATCCGCGCCTTCAAGACCTGGCACGGGGGGTGCTGCGCTCCCGGTGCCCTGACTCTCACAGCGTGTACACAGAATCTCGCATTCTGTATATCGCCGGCGATCTCGGCGGCCCGTCGGTCCGGGCCGCCGCCCAGGGCACGGATACGCAGGTGAAACGCACTCCGAAACCTTGGTATTGTTGTCCATGTCGCCGCGGGGAACACCCCCGGAAAGGCGGCAGACACCTAGTCCGGGTGGCGGAATGGCAGACGCGCTAGCTTGAGGTGCTAGTGCCCTTTATCGGGCGTGGGGGTTCAAGTCCCCCCTCGGACACACAGTTGCCCCACAACACCCCATTCATGGGCAGGGGACATCGGCACCCGCTTCCGGCCTCCGGCCGGGGCGGGTGTTCTTCGTTGCGGTGCCTTCGGTCCGGGATTCTCCCTTCGTCGGCGGGTTCGGCGGGCTTCGAGTCAGCTGATGGTGATCCCTTCTGCCTGGGTGTATCCGCGGTCAGGGTCCTGGTCGCGGGGTTGTAGGTCAGGGAGACCTCCTGGCCGCGGAGGTGGGAGATCGCCTGTGCGGCCGGACGTCCCCGAATGCGTATGCCGGGTCAGAGGGCGTCGACGCCACTCACCTTCCAGCCGTCGGAGGTGTGCGTGAGCGTCAGTCGCACCCGGTTCAGGTCCAGCCGGGGCTCCGGGACCTGGGTGCTCTGGGTGACCTGGTTGACGAAGAGCAGCACGACGGCCTTGTCCGGTGTGGCCGACACGACGGACGCAGCAGGGGTGCCGCCGTCGGAGGGTGTGGCCACGGTCGCCTTCACCACGGCGTGGTACGTCGTCGCTGTCGGTGCGACCACCGTCTTGGTCGTCCTGCCGTACTGGTCGCGGAAGGGCCCGGTGAGCAGGGCGCGGGCCCGGGCGAAGTCCCGGTCCAGGTGGCGGTAGTCGTACGACAGCACGACCGGCGCCGCCTGCCGCGCGGCCGCGAGGGCCTCGCCCCGGCCCTGCTCCGCCTGCCGCCCCTGCCGGTACTGCCACCCGAGGACGGCGGCCACGACCAGGGCCGTCACGAGGACGAGGACCGGCACCGCGGTGAGCACGCTCCGGCCGGCCCTGCGCGAGGGCGCGCTCTCCTCCGGCTCATCCTCGAAGGACTCGGACTCGGACTCGGACTCGGGCGCGGGCGCGGGCGCGGGTGCAGGCTCGGGCGCGGGTGCGGGCTCGGGCTCCCGCGGGTCGTCCCGGCCGTCCGCCGGGGACTCGACGAGCAGGGTGCGCCCGGGGACGGTTTCCTCTTCCTGGCGGGCGGCGCGCTTGGCCGCCGCGCGGGCGGCCGCGGTCATCGTGCGGCGGGCCGGGGAGCCGGTGCCGCGGGTGCGGGAGGTCGGGTTCGCCACGGTGTCTCTCCTCATTGACGGCCTCACAGTCGGGTCAGCCCACGAACGTGACATCGGAGGTCAGCCAGCGGCCGGCCACGCGCACGAGGTCGAGCTGGAGCCGGTAGGTGCGCGCCTGGCCCTCGGGCGCCGCGGTGTTGGTCACCTTGCTGTCGGCCACGACCAGGACGCGGGCCGAGCGCGCGTCGGACCGCACGATGCCCGCTTCCAGGACCTGCCCCTCGGACACCGACCTGTTCTGGGCGACGAGCTTCGTCAGCTGCGCGGTCTGCGCGGCGAACTGCTTCTTGAAGTCGCCGGTGGCGCCCTGCAGCACGGTGCGGCTGTCCCGGTCGTAGTGCCGGTAGTCGAGCGAGGTGAAGTTCAGCGCCGACTGGCGGGCCGCCGCCAGGATGTCCTGACGGCGCTGCTGCGCCGCGCGCTGGTCGGCCAGCTTCAGGCCCAGCCAGACACACAGCACGGCCGTCAGCACGGTCGCGGCGACGAGCCCCGCCGACAGCAGCCTCGCCCGGCCCCCTGTCATGCCATCGGTCCCACGAGCAGCCATTGCCACGACTCCTTTCCGAACACGGTCTGTTCGCCGCCCGTCGAGCCGAGCTCGACGGGCGTGCCGTCCGGGCCGGTCACGGTGCCGGTCTCCGGGTCGTACGGGGCCACGAACGCGGCCTGGCCGGCGCTGTACCGACCGGTGGTCGCGCCGGGCGCGTTCTGGGCACCGCGCACCGAGGTCGTGCTGCCGCGCGGTGCCGTGCAGCGCGCGCCGGTGTTCGCCGGGCGCGCGGCGGTGTCGGCGGGGTCGCGCCGCTGGGTGCCGTAGCCCTGGGTGCACGCGGGCGGGTCGTCGGCGTTCACGGTCAGCCCGAAGTGGGTGGTGCCGTCGCCGGGGATGACCGTGTAGCTGCCCGCGACCGTGAGCGGAAGCGTGACCAGGGCCTGTTCGACGCCGGGCAGCCGGGCCAGGGTGATCTGGCCGCCGCTGATGAGGTTGGCCAGCAGGACCGGTACGTGCGGCCGGGTGGACTTCAGCAGGGAGTCCAGCTGCTGGGCGGCGGGCGCGGTGTTGCCGATCAGCCTGCGCAGATCGCCGTCGCTCGACTTCAGCTGCTCGGTGAGCGTGGCCAGGTCGCGGGAGAACGACTTGATGGCCGAGCCCTCGTCGGCCTGTGTCTTGAGCACCTTGCGCGAGTCCTCGATCAGCGAGACCGTCTGGGGGAGCGACTGGGATGCCGATTCCACCAGCGCGTTGCCGGAGTCCACCAGCCGGCTCAGGTTCGGTCCGGTGCCGGCGAAGGCCTTGCCCAACTCGTCCACGGTGACCCGCAGATCGTCCTTGCCGACCGAGTTGACCAGCCGGTCGAGGCTGAGGACCAGGTCGGTGACCGGCAGCGGGGTCCGGGTGCGGCTGCGCGGGATCGGGCTGCCGTCCATGAGGTACGGCCCGCCCGACCGCCGCGGCTGGAGGTCGACGTACTGCTCGCCCACCGCCGAACGGTCGGCGACCACCGCGAGCGTGTCGGCCGGGATCCTCGGGGCGCCGTCCTCGATCTTCAGCGCCACCGAGACCCCGGACCCAGTCAGCTGCAGATCGCCCACGCGGCCCACCGGCACGCCCCGGTAGGTGACCTCGGCGCCGGGGAAGACGCCCCCGGACTCGGCGAAGTCGGCGCGCACGGTGTACCCGCGGTGCAGGACGTCGTCCACGAGGCCCGTGTACCGGGCGCCGACGTACGACACCCCGAGGGCGGTGACGGTCGCGAAGGCGAGCAGCTGGGCCCTGACCGTACGTGTGATCACGGCATGATCCCCTTCAGCATCAGCTCGGCGAGGCCGAGATCGATCCCGGGCGGGAGGCGACGCGAGCCGCCCCCGGTGCTGTAGGACGCGGTGCACACAGGCGGGCACAGCAGGGTGCTGCCGTCGGAGGGCGTCGAGGGAACGGCGGGTGCGGAGGGCACGGGAGGCACGGACGGGGTGCCCGGCAGGGACGGGATGGACGGGAGAGGGGTGGGAGTGGGGAGGCCGGGGAGCCTCGGGGTCCCGGGGGCCGGGGGCTTCCCGCCCTGGCTCGGCTTGCCGGTGACGTTGCCGTACAGGTCCGCCAGGTCGAGGTCGGCGGTGATCCTCAAGTTGACGTAGTCGCCCTTGATGGCATCCGTCGCGTTGCGCGGGAACGGGTAAGTGGTGAGGATCTCCAGGGAGTTGGGCAGGTCGTCGCCCGCCTTGTTCAGTTCCTGCAGGATGGGCTGGAGGCTCTTCAGATCGGCGACGGTGTCGTCGTGGGAGGCGTTGACCACTCTGGTGCCGGTCTTGCCGAGGTCGGCCAGGGCGGTGAGCATCTTCGTCAGGTCCTTGCGCTGGTCGGCGAGGGCCTTCAGGGCGGGCGGCATGGTGTCGACGGCCAGGGCGATCGTCTTCTTCTCGTTCTTCAGCCGCTGCGCCAGCCGGTCGACGCCCCCCAGCGCGCGCACGATCTCCGCCCGCTGGTCGTCGAGGCCGCCGAGGAACGTGTCGAGCTGTTTCAGCAGGGACCTGACCCGGTCCTCACGGCCGCTGAGGGCCTTGTTCAGCTCGACGGTGATCGTCTTCAGCTGGGCCACCCCGCCACCGTTGAGCAGCGCGGACAGGGCCGACAGCACCTCTTCGACCTCCGGGTTGCGGCCGCTGCGGGACAGCGGGATGAAGTCGCCGTCGTGGAGCCGTCCGACGGGCGCGGTGCCGGCCGGCGCGGACAGGGCGACGTACTTCTCGCCGAGCATGCTCGTCTGCCTCAGGTCGGCGACCGCGTTGCCGGGCAGCTTCACCGAGTCGGCGATGCGCAGCCGTACCCGCGCGTGCCAGCCGTCCAGTTCCACCTTCTCGACCGCGCCCACGGTGACGTCGTCGACCTTGACCGCCGACTGCGGCACCAGGTCCAGCACGTCCCGGAACTCGACGGTGACGTGGTAGGCGTGGCCGTCCGAGGCGGCGCCGCCGGGGAGCGGGACGTCGTACCAGCCGTTGAACTCGCAGCCCGTCAGCAGCAGCGAGCCGATCGCCGTCCAGGCGGCCACCCGCCCCGAGCGCTTCACGTTCATGCCGGTGCCCCCAGGATTCCGCCGAGGGTCTTGTCGACCGTGCCCGTCGACGCTGGGGCCGACGGCACCTCGGGCAGGGAGTCGAAGAGCTTCTTCAGCCCGGCGCAGTTGTCGTGGTCGTCGCCGGTCGTCTTCAGGATCGAGCAGAGCAGCGATGACGGATCCTGCGGGACTTGCGCGTTGTTGCGGGTGTCGAGGGTGCCGGCGGCGGGGTTGTAGGCGTTCTGCAGGTTCGACAGGCCCGTGGGGGCGACGGTCAACAGCTCCTGAAGTGCGGCCCGTTGGGTGACGAGGACCTTGGTGACCTTGGCCAGGCCCTGCACGTCCGAGGTCAGCGCCTTCTTGTTGCCCTTCACGAAGCCGGCCACGTCACCGAGTGCGGCGGCCAGGTACTTCAGCGCGGCGGCGAGATCCTTGCGCTCCCCGGCCAGCTGCCCGGCCACGTCGGCGAGGTCGCTGTCGAACGACCGCACGCTGCTGTCGTCCGCCGCCAGGGCGGCCGTGAACACCTGAAGGTTCCGCACGGTCCCGAACAGGTCGCCGCGCCCGTCGGACAGCGTGGTGACCGCCTGGGACAGGTCGTCCACCGTCTGGTTGAGGTTCTGGCCCTGCCCCCGGAGGTTCTCAGCGCTCACCCCGAGCAGCCGGGACAGCGAGCCCTGCTTGTTGGCGCCGTTCGGGCCGAGCGCTTCGGCGGTGGTGTGCAGGCTGTCGAAGATGCGGTCCAGCTCGACGGGGACGGCCGTACGGGACTCGGGGATGACGTCTCCGTCCCGCAGGACCGCGCCCTTGCGGTACACCGGCAGCAGCTGCACGTAACGGTCGCTGACCACAGAGGAGTTGACGATGGCGGCCTGTGCGTCCGCGGGGATCTTGCGCCCCCGGTCGTACTCCAGCTCCACCCGGACCCGGTCGCCCTCCGGGGTGATCTTCCCGACCTCGCCGATGCGGACGCCGAGGACGCGGACGTCGGAGCCGGGGTAGATGCCGACGGTGCGCGGGAAGTACGCCGTGACGCGGACGGGGCCGGGGCCCGGCCAGAGGACGACGGCGAGGCCGGCGACGACCGCGAGCGCGGTGAACAGGGCAAGGAGTCTGCGGGTCATCGGGTGCCTCCCGTCCGGGGCGTGACCGGGGCGGCGACCAGGTTCTGGACGTAGGAGTCGAACCAGCGGCCGTTGCCGAGGGTGTTGGTGAAGAGCCGCACGTAGGGGGCGAGGAGCTGGACGCTGCGGTCGAGGCTCGCCTGGTTGCGTTCGAGCATCTTCAGGAAGGTGCTGAGGTTCTTCAGTGCGGGCCCGATCTCCTTGCTGTTGTCGTCGACCAGGCCGGACAGCTCGATGCCCAGCAGCGCGGAACTCTTGAGCAGCGTGTGGATCGCCGCGCGCCGGTTGTCGATCTCCTTGAACAGCGCGTCACCGTCCTTCACCAGTGCGGAGAAGTCCTTGGTGTGACCGGCCAGCACCTTGGTGACCCCGTTCGCATGGTCGAGGAGCCCGCGCAGCGCGCGGTCACGGGAGGCGACGGTCCGGGAGATCCGTGACAGTCCCTTGATCGACGCCCGCACCTCCGCGGGGGAGTCCTGGAAGGTGAGGGAGATCGTGTCGAGTGCCTTCGCGAGCCGGTCCGTGTCGACCGCCTCGGTGGTGGTCGTCAGGTCGCTGAAGGCCTGGACGACGTCGTACGCCGACACGGTCCGGCCGAGCGGGATCTCGCTGCCCGGCTTCAACTGGCCGGGCCCCTTCGGGTACAGGGCCAGGTACTTCGCGCCGAGGATCGTCTTGACGCGGATCGCCGCGCCCGTGTCGGTGCCGAACCCGGGCCGGCCCTTCACCTTGAAGGTGACCTTGACGTGGTCGCCGTCCAGGCCGACGCCCTCGACCTTGCCGACCTTGACCCCGGCGATCCGTACCTCGTCGCCCGGCTTGAGTCCGCCGGCCTCGGAGAAGGCCGCGCTGTAGGCGGTGCCGCCGCCGATCAGCGGCAGGCTGTCGGCGTTGAAGGCGGCGAACGTGAGCAGCGCGAGGACGGTGAGGCCGACGGCGCCCACGACGACCGGGTTGCGCTCACGGAAGGGCTTCAGGCGCGGCCGCTTCAGCCGGATCCTGGGCAGCTTCGGTGGCAGGACGCGCACCGTGACCAAGGGCTGGGGGCGGGGCTTGCGCTTGGGCAGCAGCCGGGGGAGTCTCGGCAGCTTCGGGGGCAGGACGCGCACCGTGACCAAGGGCTGGGGGCGGGGCTTGCGCTTGGGCAGCAGCCGGGGGAGTCTCGGCAGCTTCGGGGGCAGGACCCGTACCTTCACCAGCGGCTCGGGGCGGCGCTGCCGTGGGACACGCAGTCTCATCCGCCACACCTCGCCCGCGCCACGTGCAGGTCCGGGGTGATCACCTGCTTGGTCTTCGGCAGCACGATCCGGCCGTCGAAGTCGCAGAGGTAGAAGTTGAACCAGGAGCCGTACGACGCCGTCCCGGTCAGCGCGTTGAGCTTGTTCGGCAGCCGTTGCAGGACGCCCTCCACGGTGTGCTCGTTCTTGTTCAGCGTTCCGGTGAGATCGCCGAGCCCGGCGATGTCGTCCTTCAGCGGTGGCCGCGCGTCCTTCAGCAGCCCCGACGTGACGTCGGTGAGGTCGCCGATGCTCACCAGCGACTCCCCGATGGGCTTGCGGTCGGCCGACAGGCCCGAGATCACCCGGCGCAACTGCGTGAGCAGGTCCGAGAAGCGGGAGCCGCGCTTGTCGAGCGTGTCCAGGACGGTGTTGAGGTTGTCGACCACCGAGCCGATCAGCTGGTCGCGGTCGGCGAGGGTGGTGGTGAGCGAGGCCGTGTGCGCGAGGAGACTGTTCACCGTGCCGCCCTCGCCCTGGAGGGTCTGGACGATCTCGGTGGCGAGCTCGTTGACGTCGCTCGGGCTGAGCGCGGCGAACAGCGGCTTGAAGCCGTTCAGCAGGGCGTTGAGGTCCAGCGCCGGCTGGGTCCGGGACAGCGGGATGGTGCCGCCCGGCCGCAGCCGGGCGGTGATGTCGCCGGGGCCCTCGGTGAGCGCGATGTACCGCTGCCCGACCAGGTTGCGGTAGCGGACGACCGCGTGGGTCCCCGCGAGCAGCGGCCGGTCCGCGCTGACGGTGAACGTGACCTCCGCGAGGGTCCGGTCCTTGACCCGGATGCCCTCGACCTCTCCCACCCGCACTCCGGCCACACGGATGTCGTCGCCGGTCTCCAGCCCGGTGACGTCGGTGAACACGGCGTGGTAGGTGTCCTTCGGGGTGAAGGAGAGGTTGACGATGGTGGCGGCGAGCAGCGCCGTCGCCGCGATCGTGACCAGTGCGAAGAGGCTGAACTTGACCAGCGGGGCGGCGGTCTGCCGGGCTCCTGACCTGCTCATGCGACACTCACCGCCGTTCCGCGCGCGAGCGGACCGAACAGCAGGGTCGCGACGGGCGGCACCTGGTCGGCGGGGACGCCCATGACGGGGGCCACGAGCGAGCCGACGGCCCGCTGCTCGGCCCGGGTGGCGGACACGTTGACACCTCCGGGGAGCGCGCCGCCGGAACCTCCGGCCGACGTACCGTCGTCGAGATGGGGCTTCGGGCCGGGCACCTGAGGATGCGGCAGGCCACGGCAGTTGGGGCCGGACCGCTCGCCGTACACCGGCTCCTCACCGGGCTGGTACGCCCCTTGCGGCCGGACGACTTCGAGGGTGATCCGCATCTCGCCGCCCCGGAACGCGTCCTCCGAGGCCTTCTCCTGCCGGACCAGTCCCGTCAGCAGGCACGGGTACTCGGGGGAGTAGCGGGCGAACAGCTCCAGCGTGGGGCGGGAGACCCGGCCCAGGGTGATCAGCCGGTCGCCGTTGTCGGACAGGAAGCCGTTCGCCGTGTCCGCCACGGAAGCGGTCGAGCGGAGCGCGGCGGCCAGCTGGTCCTTCTTGTCGACGATCGTGCGGCTGGTGGTGACCGTGTTGCGCAGGATCCGCATCAGGTCGGGCGCGGCGTCGCCGTACACCTCGGCGACGTCCGCGAACCGCGCGATGTCCTCCTTGAGGGAGGGCAGGTGCGGGTTGAGGCGGCGCAGATAGCCCTCGACCCGGGTGAGGTTGTCACCGATCCGGTCGCCGCGGCCCTCCAGCGCCGTGGCGAACGCCGAGAGCGTGGCGTCGAGCTCACCCGGCTGGACCGTGCGCAGCAGCGGCAGCAGGTCGTTCATCAGCTGCTGCACCTCCATGCCGACCTTCGTGCGGTCCTGGGTGATGACGTCTCCGGCGCGGATGGGACGGGCCGAGGAGCGGGCGGGCGCCACGAGGTCGACGTACTTCTCGCCGAACAGCGTCTTGGGCAGCAGGCGGGCGTGCACGTCCGAGGGGATGTACGGGACGTACCGGGGATCGAGCGCGATGTCGAGCGTGGCCTTCGTGCCGTCCGCGTGCACCGCGCGCACCTCGCCGACCAGCAGTCCGCGCAGCTTGACGTCGGCGCGTGGATCGAGCTGGTTGCCGAGGGTGCCGGCCTGAAGGGTGATGGGCACGACGGACGTGAACGCCTGCTGGTAGACGGCCACCGCGAGCGACAGCAGCAGCGCGAGCACGGCGAGGAAGGCGATGCCGTACAGCCTGAGTCTCATTCTGTGCATGCGCACCGCTCTCACCCCGCTATCCGTACGGTCGTGGTGGCGCCCCAGATCGCGAGGCTCAGGAAGAAGTCCAGGACGTTGATGGCGACGATCGAGGTCCGCACCGCACGGCCCACCGCGACGCCGACGCCCGCCGGGCCGCCGCTCGCGTGGTAGCCGTAGTAGCAGTGCACCAGGATGATCAGCACGGCGAAGACGATCACCTTGCCGAAGGACCAGAACACGTCGACGGGCGGCAGGTATTGGTGGAAGTAGTGGTCGTAGGTGCCCGTCGACTGCCCGTAGTAGCCGGTGGTGATGGTGCGGGCGGCCAGATACGAGGACAGCAGCCCGATCACGTACAGCGGGATCACCGCGACGAAGCCGGCGATCATCCTCGTCGTCACCAGGAAGGGCAGCGACGGGACACCCATCACCTCCAGCGCGTCGGTCTCCTCGCTGATCCGCATCGCACCGAGCTGCGCGGTGAACCCGGCGCCGACCGTCGCGGACAGGGCGAGCCCGGCCACCAGCGGGGCGATCTCCCGGGTGTTGAAGTACGCCGACAGGAACGCCACGAAGTTGGAGGTGCCGAGCTGGTTGAGGGCCGCGTAGCCCTGGAGGCCGACCTCGGTGCCGGTGAAGAAGGACAGGAACGCGATCACGCCGACCGTGCCGCCGACGACGGCGAGCGCGCCGCGCCCGAAGCTCACCTCGGCGAGCAGTCGCAGGATCTCCTTCTTGTAGCGGCGCAGGGTGCGGCCGGTCCAGGCGAGCGAGCGGCCGTAGAAGGAGAGTTGGGTGCCCAGTTGCTCCAGGCGGTTCAGCAGCGCCATGCCTCAGCCCCTCTGCGGGACGACTTGGAAGTACACCGCGGTCATCACGAAGTTCGTCACGAACAGCAACATGAAGGTGATCACCACGGACTGGTTCACGGCGTCGCCCACGCCCTTCGGGCCGCCCTGCGCCGTGAGGCCCTTGTACGAGGCGACGATCGCCGCGATCGCCCCGAACACCAGCGCCTTGATCTCGGCCGCCCACAGGTCGGAGAGCTGCGCGAGCGTGGTGAAGGAGGCGAGGTAGGCACCGGGAGTGCCGTTCTGCAGGACGACGTTGAAGAAGTAGCCGCCCGCCACGCCGACCACCGACACCAGGCCGTTGAGCAGCACCGCCACCACCATCGACGCCAGCACGCGCGGTACGACGAGCCGGTGGATCGGGTCGATGCCGAGCACCTGCATCGCGTCGATCTCGTCCCGGATCTTGCGCGCCCCGAGGTCCGCACAGATCGCCGTGCCGCCCGCGCCCGCGATCAGCAGCGCGGTGACGATCGGCGAGGCCTCGCGCAGCACCGCGAGCACGGACGCGGCACCGGAGAAGGACTGCGCGCCCAACTGCCGGGTCAGGCTGCCGATCTGCAGCGCGATGACCGCACCGAAGGGGATCGAGACCAGCGCCGTCGGCAGAATGGTGACGCTCGCGACGAACCACGCCTGCTGGATGAACTCCCGTGCCTGGAAGGGCCGTCGGGGCAGGGTCCGGACGACGTCCAGGGCCATCGCGAAGAGGTTGCCCGAGTGCCGGAGCGCAGCTGTCGGGGAGAGCCTCATGCGCTGCTCACCCCCGTCCCGTGCAGCTCCGCCTCGCGTCTCGCGATCGCCTCCCAGCGGGGCGGGCGGGTGATGCCGGGGCCGGGCAGCAGGCGGGGAGTCAGGTCCCGGACGCGTGGACCCTCGTCGATCTGGGCCAGCTCCTGCTCGACCTGGGCCGCGTCCTTCTCCTCCGCCATGCCGATCGGCCCCTGCATCCGGCCGTTCAGGAACTGCCGTACGACGGGCTCGTCACTGGTCAGCAGTTCCTCGCGGGGCCCGAACAGCACCAGCTCGCGCCGGAACAGCAGCCCGATGTTGTCCGGGACCTGGCGGGCCGAGGCGATGTCGTGGGTGACGATCAGGAAGGTCGCGTCGATCTGTGCGTTGAGGTCGACGATGAGCTGGTTGAGGTAGGCCACGCGGACCGGGTCCAGGCCCGAGTCCGGCTCGTCGAACAGGATGATCTCCGGGTCGAGGACCAGGGCGCGGGCGAGCCCGGCACGCTTGCGCATACCGCCGGAGATCTCGCCGGGCAGCTTTTCCTCGGCGCCGATCAGCCCGACCATGTCCATCTTCTCCAGCACGATGCGCCGGATCTCGCTCTCGGACTTGCGGGTGTGCTCGCGCAGCGGGAAGGCGATGTTGTCGTACAGGTTCATCGAGCCGAACAGCGCGCCGTCCTGGAACAGCACGCCGAACAGCTTCCGCACCTCGTACAGGTCGTGCTCGCGGAGCCTGGTGATGTCCCGGCCCTGGATCGTGATGGAGCCGCGCTCCGGCTTCAGCAGCCCCACGAGCGTCTTGAGGAACACCGACTTGCCCGTCCCCGAGGGGCCGAGCATCACCGAGACCTCCCCGGCGGGCAGCGTCAGCGAGACGTCCTGCCAGATGACCTGGTGGCCGAAGGACTTGGTCAGCCCTTCCACACAGATCTCGACACCCATCCGGTTCCACCCTTCGCCCGTGGAGCAGCTCCGACATCTGCTCTACGGGGAGGGGCGGGGCGTCCGTCGCGGCGACCGGGAAATTTTTTTCGGACGGGTTTACGGCGTGCTACGGCAGCTTCGGCGACGGCGTGCTCGAAGGCGTCCTCGGGGCGGGGACAGGGGCGGAGAGCGGAGCGGCCGGTACCGTCGGGGCCGGGGGAAGCGACGGGAGCGACGAGGCGACCGACCCCGTCGGCAGGTCCGGCACCTTCGGCACGCCGGGCACTTTCGGCACGCCGGGCACCTTCGGGACCTGCGGCGCAGGCAGCCCCGGGAGCGGGGACGAGGACACGCCCGGCAGGGACGGCACGGGCACCGGCAGCGGCAGGACCGTTCCCCCGGTGGGGGAGGGCGTCCGCCTCCGGGCTCCGGGCGCCGTGGGCGAGGAGGTGCGCGACGCGGGGGTGCGCCCTGGGCCCGTGGCCTCGCCGGGCCGGACCTGCGCGTCGCCGGACACGGCCGGCCGCGGCGCCGGACCGGTCCCGCTTCCGCCCGCGTCGAGCGCGTACGGCAGCACCAACCCCGCCACCGCCAGGGTCGCCGCCGTCGAGGTCGCCGCGACCACCTGGGCCTTGCCACCCCCGCGCAGCCGCCCGCGCCCGACCAGGAACAGCACCAGCCCGAGCGTCCCGGCCAGTGAGGCGCGCAGCGTCCGCCGGGCCCGGGCGAGCAGCGACTCGACGGTCCGGTAGCTGAGCCCCATCCGCACCGCGACCTGGCTCACGTCCAGGTCCTCGGACTTCAGCCGGAGCGCCTCCGCCTGCCGGGCGGGCAGCTCACCGCTGCGCACGGCGAGCCACTTCGCCTCGGCCCGGTCGCACACCGCCTCCTCGACGGGTACCGGGCCCGGCGCGACGAGCGTGGGGCGGCTGCCCACCTCGGCCTCGCGGTTGACCTGCCGGTACCGGTCGACGCACAGCCGCATCGTCACCGTCGTCAGCCAGGCGCCGAGCCGCTCGTCGTCGAGGTCCGGGCGTTCCGCGGCCCGCAGCATCGCCTCGTGCACGGCGTCCTCGGCGTCCTCCTGGCTCATGGAGCGGCGCCGGGCCACCTTGAGCAGCTGCTCGCGATGACTCCACATGCGCTGCCAACGCTCGTCGGCGGCCGCTGTGTCCGCAGGCATGTCCGTCGCCATGAGGGCCCCTTCGCACTCACCCGCCGGTCCTGTGCTTCCGGCGGGTGGCGACATTACCGCCGAGTAGTCGCGGTTGTGGAGGGGGAGGCGCTCATCGTGTTCCAGCCGTTGCCGATGGTCAGCGGCCCCGCGTCGGGCAGCACGCCGCCGCCGGGCAGCGTGAGAGTCGGCTCGGGGACGGGGACCGGCGGCGCCCCGGACGCCTTCGGCGCGCCGGCCGTCGGGGACGGGCTGGGGGAGGGCGAGGCGGGCGGCGCCGACGGCGTGCGCGAGGGACCAGGGCCCGGCTTCCGGTCCTCCGAGGGCTTCGACGGCGAGGGCTTCGGCCTCTGCGGGCGGGACGGCTTCGGCCGGTCCGGCCGGGATCCGGTGGACGCGTCCGGCACCACGCGGTGTCCGGTCAGGTAGTACGCGTACCAGGCCTTGACGGTGCGCAGATAGGCGTCCGAGTGGTTGTAGCCCAGGATCGCCCGGTCCAGGTCGGCGGGGTTCGAGAGGTCCCGGCCGCCCGCGCACAGGTAGCGGCCGGCGGCGAGCGCCGCGTCGTAGACGTTGTTCGGGTCCGACCGTCCGTCGCCGTTGCCGTCCGCGCCCCAGCGGGCCCAGGTGGACGGGATGAACTGCATCGGGCCGACCGCGCGGTCGTACACCGCGTCCCCGTCGTACGCGCCGCCGTCGGTGTCCGGTACGACGGCGAAGGCGCCGCCGGTCAGCCGCGGGCCGAGGATGGGCGTCACGGTCGTACCGTCCGGGGTCACCCGGCCGCCCCATGCCTGCCCGGACTCCACCTGGCCGATCGCGGCCAGCAGCTGCCAGCGCAGCCGGCAGCCGGGCGCGCTGCGCGCCAGCTCCTCCTCGGCACGCCGGTACGCGGCGAACACGGTCGCGGGCAGGGCGCCGCCGGCCGCCGCTCCGGGTACCGAGCCGCTCTTCCGTGTCCGCAGCGGGGGGAGGCCGGTGCGGTACGGGGTGTCGCCGGACACGCTGGGGCCGTGCTCGGCGGGCGCCGCCGTCCGCGCGGGCTCCGCGGCCTCGGCCGAGACCGCCCCCGGCGCCTGCGACGCGGTCAGGACGGCCATCGCCGCCGCCGCGATCGCCGTACCCCTGGCACCCCTCAGTGCCCCCTTGAGTGCACGCGCTGTCACTGTGCAGTCCCCTCCGTGGGTGAATCCGTCGTCTGCTCTACGCGCCCGGAGGGCGGGTCCGTCGCGCGGAACCGGGGGGACCTGGATGCGGGTAGGGCGTGGTGCTGCTTGAAGAAGTCCTCCTGCACGGCTGCCTCTTGAGAACCGCGTGGTGAATGAGGCCTGGAGAAGCATTGCCGTACGAGGGGTGTTGACGGGCCTCGCCGACACCTTAAGATCCCTGCTGCTCGAAGTACCGATCGCCGTACGGGATATCGAACAAGGTTAGCTGACGCTTCGGCAGGCTGCCCTGCTCCGGCCGGTACGCAACGCAACGGTCTGTCATAAAGGAATGAGCCGCATGCCTTCAGAAGCCGGAGTGCCCCGCAGAACCGTCCTCACCGTCCTGGGCGCCGCCTCCCTCGCCGGCACCTTCGCCGCCGCCGCTCCCGCCGGGGCCGCCGAACTCACCAGCACATCCGCGAGCGCCACCGCCGCGGACCTCCCCGCCGCAGCCGCCCACTGGACCTTCGACGAAGGCGCCGGAACCCTGGCCGCCGACTCCTCCGGCAACGGTCGCAGCGCGACGCTCCAGGGTGCGGCCGGCTGGGACACGGGCAAGGTGGGCACCCACAGCCTGAGCCTCACGGCGGGCGGCAACGCCACGGCGTCCGGGCCGGCCCTCGACACCTCCAAGGCGTTCTCGGTGGGCGCCTGGGTCAACCTCGCCCAGCTCGGCGGCTACCAGACCGCCGTCAGTGTCGACGGCAAGGTCGTCAGCTCCTTCTACCTGGGGCTGCGCGACGACACCGGCACCTTCGCCTTCGCCCGGCTGGGCTCGGACGCCACCCAGAGTGCCGCGGTGGCGGCCGCCGCTTCGGCGCCCGCCGCCAACACCTGGACCCACCTGGTCGGCGTCAGCGACCCGGCCGCCGGGGTCATCCGCCTCTACGTCAACGGCGTGCTGGAGGGCGAGACCGCCTACACGGCAGGCTGGGCCGGCACCGGCGACACCGCCATCGGCCGCGCGCTCTACGGCGGCGGGCACGTCGATCAGTGGCACGGCCTGATCGACGACGTATGGATGTTCCCGTCCGTCCTCACCTCCGAGCAGGTCGCGGCGCTGGCCGGGGTCCCCGTGGAGACCACGACGCCGCTGCTGAGCGTGGACGTCGCCCACCCCGCGCACGCCGTGTCCCCCGTCCTCCCCGGTTTGATGTTCGAGGACATCAACCACTCCGGCGAGGGCGGCATCTACGCCGAGCTGGTGCAGAACCGCTCGATGATGGCCAGCGACACCACGCCCGTCCACTGGTCCGCCGTCGGCGGGACGACCCTCTCACTCGACACCGCCAATCCGCTCAACGCCGCGCTGAATCGTTCCCTCAAGGTCGTTCTGCCGAGCGGCACCGGGGCCGGAAACCGGGCCGGTGTGGCCAACGACGGCTTCTGGGGCATACCTGTGCGGCCCAGAATCACCTACACCGCCCGACTGTTCGCCAAGGCGTCGCGACGCATCGGCCCGCTCAGGGTGGCCATCGAGTCGGCGGACGGTGCGACGGTGTACGCGTCCGCCCACGTGGCCCACATCGGCACCGCCTTCCCCGGCCGCCCGTTCGAGCTGACTCTGCGCACCGGTTCGCGCACCCCCGTGGTCGGTGACGCACGGCTGACCGTCACCACCGCCGACCCCGCTGCCGCGGGCGAGACCCTGTGGCTCCAGCACGTGTCCCTGTTCCCGCCCACCTACAACAACCGGCCCAACGGCCTGCGCATCGACCTGATGGACAAACTGGTCGCTCTGAAGCCGAAGTTCCTGCGCTTCCCCGGCGGGAACTTCCTGGAGGGCAACACGATCGCGACACGGTTCAACTGGAAGAACACCATCGGTCCGGTCTGGGAGCGCCCCGGCCACATGGACGACGCCTGGGGCTACTGGTCCACGGACGGACTCGGACTCCTCGAATACCTGGAATGGGTCGAGGACATGCGTGCCCAGCCGGTCCTCGCCGTCTACGCCGGCTACGCGCTCAAGGGCGACCACGTCACCGGCGACGCACTCAAGCCGTTCGTCCAGGACGCACTCGACGAGATCGAGTACATCACCGGTCCTGTCACCAGCACCTGGGGCGCACGACGCGCCGCCGACGGACATCCGGAGCCGTTCCCGCTGGAGTACGTGGAGATCGGCAACGAGGACTGGTTCGACTCCTCGGGGTCGTACAACGAGCGGTTCGCGGCCTTCTACGACGCGATCAAGGCGAAGTACCCGCATCTGAAGCTGATCGCCACGACGTCCGTGACGAGCCGCACGCCGGACCTGATCGACGAGCACTACTACCTCGCGCCGTCCGCCGCCCAGGCCTCCACCCACAAGTACGACAACCGGGACCGCAATTCGACGAAGGTGTTCGTCGGAGAGTGGGCCGCGCAGGAGGGCCGCCCCACACCTGACCTCAACGCCGCGCTCGGTGACGCCGCGTGGCTGGCCGGGCTGATCCGCAACTCGGACCAGGTCCTCATGGAGTGCTACGCGCCGCTCTTCTCGCACGTCAAGAACAACGTCTGGGCCACCAATCTGATCGCCTACGACAACCTCACCAGCTATGTGTCGCCCAGCTACTGGGCACAGCACATGCTGACGAGCAGGCTCGGCACCACGGTGCTGCCGGCCAGCGCGCGTGCGCTGCCCGGCCTCGCCACCGTGGCCACCCGCGCCGGGAACCGCCTCTACCTCGCGGTCGTCAACTGCGGGACGGAGAAGGTGAACGTGCCGGTCGAACTGAAGGGGCTGGCCAAGGGGGTCAAGAGGCAGGCCACCGCGACGATTCTGACCGGCCCCTCGCGCACCACCACCAACACGCTGGCACAGCCCGACACGCTGGTGCCCAGGACGAGCACCGTCACCGGCGCGGCAGCGACCTTCACCAGTACCGTGCCGCCGTTGTCGGTCACCGTACTGGAACTCGTCCTGACCTGATCGCGGCGATCGAGGGGCGGTCCCGGGAGGACCGCCCCTGCTGGGCATCAGCCCACCACCCTCACCCGCTCGTCGGAGCAGGCCGGCGGAAGTCCTGCTGGAGGATCAGAGCTGGTAGAAGTCGGTGTAGTGGTTGGGCGAGTACCAGACCGCGCCGGTGTCGGAGTCGACGACGATCCGGTAGGCGTCCCGATGGGCGCCGCACGCGCGCGGGTAGACGTCGTACTCGTAGAAGGTGTCACCGGAAGGCAGCTGCCCGTCGTTGTTGTAGAACTCGCCGCCCGCGTAGCTGCACTCGCCGTCCGGCCAGTCGTACCAGCCCCGACTGGTCGGGTAGCCGAGGTCGGACCAGGTCGAGTTGGCCGAGGCTGCGTCGGAGCATCCGGCGATGTTGCAGGAGCTGTAGACCGCCGCGTTCGCGGCAGGGCTGTTGACGGCGGACACGCTGAGCACGGACGCGATGGCGGCGATCAGCACCGCGAAGCGCTTGGCCCAGGACGGCTGGGGACGTCGCAGAGTCAGCAAGGAACCCTCCAGGTAAATGCGTGCAATGGTGCGTGCATGGACATGACAGTCTGATGATCTTGCGTGACATCCGGGTGTATCGCCGGTTGCGGGGGAGGGACAATTCCCTTGTGACGCAGGCACCTTGTGCGGCTGGGTGGTCGCGGTGGCAGACCGCGGGCGTCCGGTGGAGACGCGCCGAGGTCGTTGAGCATGCCGACGGTGGCGTTCGTCGGCGGCGGCCGGAGGGCGGAGTCTTCGGCATCCGTAGTCGCACGTGCCCGTCTGTGAACTGCGCACTCAGAAAGTTGTGTTGGCCTCGTTGACATGTCACGAGCGCACACGTTTCACTCAACACTCGTGCATGGCAACGTTGTCAGGCTGCGGCAGTGGCCGGAACTGTTGCCTGTCGCCGGCGTTCCGGCGTTCTTCGGTACGCCGTCACCTGATGTGCGAAGCACGAACCGCTGCGGAGGCAACCGATGGTGAGACCCCGACGTTCAGCTGCGCCACGTGACCGCAAGAGATTCCGCCGACGCCTGGCCGTGGTCTCGGTGCTGGGCATGGCCGCCCTCCCGCTCACGGCAGGGGGAAGCGCCCATGCCGCGAGCACCGCGACGCCGGCCTTCGTGAAGGATCCCGCGTCCCTCGTCAACCCCCTCATCGGCACGTCCGGGGCCGTGGACACCTTCCCCGGTCCCGACATGCCGGCCGGCATGGTGCAGTGGGGCCCCGACACCGCGCCCCACCGCCCTGACGGCGGCGGCTACGAGTACAACGACAACAAGATCTCCGGCTTCAGCCTCACCCATGTCTCGGGACCCGGCTGCCCCGTCGCCGGCGACCTGCCCATCCTGCCGGTGACCGGCGCGCTGTCGGGCAGCCTCGGCGGCACGTCCGTCGGCTTCAGTCACGCCGACGAGCAGGCGGGCATCGGCTACTACAAGGTGACCGACGCGAGCGGCGTCAAGACCGAGTTGACCGACACCACCCGCGCCGGCCTGGGCCGCTTCACCTTCCCGGCGGGCCGGCAGGCCAACCTGCTGTTCAAGCTCAGCGGCGGTGCCACGCAGGTGGACGGAACCCGCGTCCAGGTGGTGAACGACCGGGAGATC
Organism: Streptomyces camelliae; assembly: GCF_027625935.1. Lineage (NCBI taxonomy): Bacteria > Bacillati > Actinomycetota > Actinomycetes > Kitasatosporales > Streptomycetaceae > Streptomyces > Streptomyces camelliae. Next base: position 1,660,064 of record NZ_CP115300.1, on the reverse strand, counting down.
AGCGGTGCGATCGACAGCGGCCACTTCTGCGGCGCGAGCAACAGATACACGCTGCACTTCGACATCAAGTTCGACCAGCCGTTCACGGCGAGCGGCACCTGGGTGGGCAGCACCATCAACCCCGACGCGACGTCGCTGAAGGCGGGCAAGGTCCAGCAGACCCCCCAGGCGCCCAAGTCCGCGCCGCTGAAGGAGAAGCACTTCACCGTCCCGGCGAAGCCGGCTCCGACGATCCACGGGAGCGGCGCCAAGGCCTCCGGCACGCCGTCACCGACGCCGAGCGCCGGCACCGCATCCCGGTCTTCGGCCACGGTCGAGGCCGCCCAGCCCCCCACGACGGGCGCGAACGGCATGTACCTGACCTTCGACACCTCCACCCACCCCACGGTGAGCGCGAAGGTCGGCATCTCGTACACGGATGACGCGGGCGCGGCGGACAACGTTGCCACCGAGATCAGGACATGGAACCTCGACACCGTCGAGCAGGCCAACCACAAGGCCTGGAACGCGGTGCTGAACAAGCTTCAGATCGGCGGCGGCACCCCGGACCAGCAGGCGCAGTTCTACACCGCGCTCTACCACGCGCTGCTGCACCCGAACATCTTCTCCGACGACAACGGCCGGTACATGGGGATGGACAACCAGGTCCACAAGCTGACCCGGGGGCAGAAGGCCCAGTACGCCAACTACTCGGGCTGGGACACCTACCGCTCCCAGACCCAGCTGATGGCGATGGTCGAGCCCGAGGTCGCCGGCGACGTCGTCACCTCGATGCTCAACGGCTACGACCAGACGGGTCTGCTGCCCAAGTGGGCGTCGAACAACGGGGAGAGCTACGTGATGGTCGGTGACCCGGCCGCCGGCATCATCGCCGACGCGTACGCCTTCGGCGCGACGGGCTTCGACACCGGCAAGGCGCTCGCCGCTCTCCAGCACGAGGCCACCGCCGCGAACAACGACCGCCCCGGCGAGTCGGTACGGGACGCGAGGGGCTATCTCCCGCTGGACGAGGGCGACTACGGCTGCTGCAATTTCTACGGCCCGGTCTCCACGCAACTGGAGTACGACTCCGCCGACTACGCCTTCGCCGCCTTCGCGAAGTCGCTCGGCAACACGGCCGTGTACGAGAAGTTCGCCACCCGCGCCCAGGACTGGATGAACGTCTTCAATCCGCAGACCGGCTACCTGCAGGGCAAGGACAAGGACGGCCAGTTCGCGGGCGGTTTCACCCCCGGCACCTCCAACGGCTTCGTGGAGGGCACGTCGGCCCAGTACACGCCCATGGTCCCGTTCAACCTCAAGCAGCTCATCCAGGCACGCGGCGGTGCCGACGCGTACTCGTCGTACCTGGACAGCCTGCTCGACGACATCACCAATCCCGGCAACACCAACGCCGACCTGAGCAACGAGCCCAGCGTGGAGATCCCCTGGGAGTACGACTACACGGGCCGGCCGTGGAAGACCCAGGCCGCCGTCCGCAAGGCCCAGCAGGAGCTGTACTTCAACGCCCCGGTCGGCTCCTTCGGCAACGACGACCTCGGCGCGATGAGCTCCTGGTACGTCTGGTCCGAACTCGGCCTGTACCCCGAGACCCCGGGCACGGACACCCTGGCGCTCGGCAGTCCGGTCTTCCCGGTGGCCCAGGTGACCTTCGCAGGCGGCAGGACGGTGCGGATCGACGCACCGCAGGCCGCGCCCGACGCGCCGTATGTGCAGTCGCTCAGCGTCAAGGGCAAGGAATGGAAGACCTCCTGGCTGACGTACGGGCAGTTCAAGGGCGCGGGGAGCATCGACTTCACGCTCGGCACCCAGCCCGACCCCTCCTGGGCGTCCGATCCTTCGGCGGCGCCGCCGTCGGACACCACGGGCGGCGGCCGGGTGCTGGCCGCGACCGGTCCCTCCAGCGACGGCCTGGTGCTCCAGCCGGGCACGTCCGGTGACGGCACACTCGACCTGACCAACCTCGGCAGCGCGGCCGTCACGGTCGGCTGGCAGGCGACGGCGCCCTCCGGCGTCACGCTGGACACGGCGTCCGGCTCGCTGACGGTGCCCGCCTCGGGCAGGGCCGAGGCGAAGGTCCATGTGACGGCGGGAGCGAGCGAGGGGACGTTCCCGGTCACCTTCGCGCTGACCGATCACACCACCGGTGCGGCACTGGGCGGGGCGACCCTCCGCGTGGCCGTCGCCAAGGCCGGTGCGCTGTGGCCGTACGACACCAACGAGGGCGTCTACCCCGACGGCAGCAGCTTCTCGGGCGGCTTCGACAACGGTGGCTGGGCGTTGTCGCAGAACGCGCTGTCGGCGGCGGGTGTCACCAGCGGTTCCACCCTCACGGTCGACGGCATCTCCTACACCTGGCCGACGGTGACGTCCGGTCAGCTGGACAACCTGGAGATGGCCGGCCAGACCATCTCGATGCCGGCCGGCACGTCGGGCGCCTCGCTGGGTCTGCTGGGCGCGGCGACCAACGCGCCGACCGACGGCAGCGGGGTCTCGGGCACGGTGACCGTCACCTACACCGACGGCACCGTCTCGAAGGCGACGGTCGGCTTCTCGGACTGGACGCTGGGCGGCGGGTCCGGCAAGCCGCTCCCGGGTGACACCACGGCGGTGACGACGGCCTACCGGAACACCGGGAGCGGGGGCCGGGACAACGTCAAGACCTACGTCTTCGCCACGAAGGTCCCGCTGGATCCGTCCAAGCAGGTGGCGTCGATCACGCTGCCGGTGACGGGATCGACGGGTACCGACCATCTGTTCGCCTACGGCTTCGGCCGGTAAATGACACCGCAGGCACGCACGCCGGCGGGCCGGTTCCCGGGCGCGAGCCCGGGAGCCGGCCCCGCCCGCCCGCACCGGCTCGTCAGCGCGGATCGTCGTCCGTCTCCTCCGGGTACTCGGCTGCGGTGAGCATCAACGAGTAGTCGGTGATCGATTCCCGCGCCAGGAGGCGTGCGACCGTGCGCCGGTACGGTTTCAGGCCGGCCCGTTGCGCGGGTGTCCATGGCTGTGCATCGCTCACGGCGACGGCATTCGCCAGCACCTTCGCGGCTTCTTCCGCTTCCGCCTGCCGGCCGGCCCCGCTCAGCAGCAGGCCGTAGTTGTTGTAGACCGCGGTGACCAGCCCGGCCCATCCCTGCTGGTCCTCGCGGGCCAGGCCGAGTGCGATCCCGGCGGCCTCCTCGGACGCTCGCAGCGCGGCATCCGGTTTCCCGGTCGTGGCCAGCAGGCTGCCCAGGCGAGTCAAGGCCTGCGCGAGGAGCGGCCGGTGGGCCGGGTCGCGCCGCGCCAGGGCCCTGCGTACCTTGACCGCTCGCCGGGCGACCCGCAGGGCCGGGCGGTACCGGTCGAGCTCGACCAGCCGGTAGCCGAGGACGTCGAGGCAGGCGGCATGGACGGGGCCGTAGGTGTCGGGATCGGCTCGGGCGAGCTTCGCGGCGAAGGCCGCGGCTGTGCGGGAGTGCAGCCAGGCGTGCTCCGGCTCACCGCGGGCCGCGAAGAAGTTTGCGATCTCCCACACCGCCTGGAGCAGCTGCGCGGCCCTCTCCCCGCCCTTCGAGGCCCAGATCCGGGAGGAGACGGAGCGGTCGTAGCGCAGCAGCAGCGCGCCGAGGATCGCGTGGACCATCTCCGAGTTCCGCCCCGTACGGGCCACCCGCTGGTGGAGGGGGAGCAGCACATCGACGTAATCGGCGCTCTCCAGCACCTCCCGGAACACGTTCCATCCCGGGGTTCCCGGGCTCAGTACGCCGGCTGCGGGCGGGAGGAAGTCCAGGGGACGGGTGCGGATGAGAGTGCCCATGCTCTGCGTCAGCCAGGTGGCCGGCTCGTGGGAGCCCCGCCGGTGCAGGGCGACACGGGTGCGGTCGAGGACCGTCATGGCCTGCTCGGCCTGTGCGAAGGTGCAGTCGGCGAGTACGGAGGTCAGCAGGCCGACGGACGCCTCGGCGCTGCCGGCGTCGTCGATCACCTGGGACAGCAACTGCTCGGCCAGCCGGTCGGGTTGCAGGGGTGCCCAGTACAGGCCGGGATGCGGGTACAGCCGGTGCAGCACATCGGCGGCGCCCGCCAGCGCGTTCTCCGGCACCGTCTCCAGACGGCCGAGGGCAGCCTGGGCCTGTTCTGCGGAGGCGGCGGAGAACAACGCGGGGAGCAGCAGTACACGCCTGACCGACGCGTCTTTCACGGGCAGTGGCGCCTCGTGCTCCTGCGCCAGGTCGGTCCAGTACTTCTGCTCATGCCTGAGCACGCGTCCCAGTGGGTCCCACGACCCGACGCGGACTCCGTCACGGCGCGCGAGCACCGCGTCCAGGGCCAGTGCGTGCAGGCTCAGTACGTCGTCGGGGCCGTCGGCTTCCGGCAGGGCCGGAGGCGCCGGGGTGGGCTCGCCGATGATGGCGGCGTGGAACGCCTGCCATGCCGCGGACAGCACCGGGCCGGGTCCGGTGCGCTCGCCGAGCGGGGACAGGCGGACCGGGGTGCCGTCCACGACGTCCCCGTTCTTCAGACTGTTCCACCACAGGCCGTCCGACCGGGCGAGCAGCAGAACGCGCACCCTGCCGGGCTCTTCCTGTTCCAGGGCCGTCAGCAGTGCCTTGTTGAGATCGGTGCGCGTTTCGGCGTAGTCGACCACCACCAGCACCCGGTACCCGGCGTCCAGAGCCTCCCATATGTGCGGAACGGTCTCGTGGGAGTCGCCCGGCAGGAACCCGGCGATCCAGCCCTGCTCGTCGAGCACCTGGCACAGCCGCATCGCCAGGCGGGTCTTGCCCGAGCCGCCCGGCGCGGTGACCAGCCGCATGCCCATGCCGTCCTCCCGCAGGCACCAGGCGAGAAGGTCGTCCAGTTCGGGCCGGGCGATGAAGGGCACCACCTCGTTGGCGGTCTGCAGCCACCAGGACGGCGGCCGGTCCGGCCGCGGAGCCGCGACGCGCGCCGGGTGCCGGTCCGCACCGAACAGCTGGGCGTGCAACTCGGATCTGCGCGAGGCCAGATCGAACCAGGCGGTGCCCGGCCGGTGCGGGTTCTCATCCACGGCGGCTGCCGTGTGCTCGGCGATGACGTGGGCCGGGACGATCCAGCCTCCCTGAACCTCTTCGAGTTTGCGAGACGCCTTGACCATGCCGCACACCCTGCCGGTCGTGGTGTCCAGCACCAGAGCGCCGCTGAGGCCCACCTCTATCCGGTCTTCCTTGACGCCCAGCAGGGAGCCGGCCGGGCCACGGACGGTCATCGACAGCGAGTCCCGCTGCACGCCCGGCTCGGCGGTGAACCGGCTGAAGCCGCGGGCCACGACGACCGCGCCGGCCTGCGGCGGCTCCTCGGCGAGCCACACCCCTTGCCGGTCCAGCCGCTCGCCCAGACTTACCAGGGCGATGTCCGGGCTGTCGTAGTACTCTCCGCCGCCCCGCCGGGGTGGATGGCGGGCGATCACGGTGCCGGTCCGGTCGGCGGAGCCGGAGATCCGGACCAGCACCTCGTCCGCGGCCTCCTCGACGACGTGGGCGCAGGTGACGACCAGTTCCGGGGTGAGGACGAATCCGCTGCCCTTGAACCTTCCGCCGACGTGTATCGCCACGGCGTGGCTGTCCGCGAGTTCGGCCAGACGGGGGTCCAGCGTCATGGGTTCAGCTTCCCGTCGCGGAGCCGCTCTCGGTGGCCCGGTCCCAGCCCATCCGGACGGTGACGCTGGCCTCGCCGCCGGTCTCGGCGATGACCGCCACCAGCTTTCCCGTCTTCACGGCCAGCTTGACTCCGAACTCGACGTCGATCCGGTCGGGCGGTTCGGGTAGCGACTCGCGGACGCTCTCCAGTGCCCACCGGCCGACCTCGCCCAGCGCCTGGCGGGCCTGCGACAGCCGCAGGCGTCCGGTGTCGGCCACATCGGAGCCCCCCGCCGACAGAACCTCCGCCAGTACGACCTCACCGCTGTCCAGCTCGACCTCGACCAGATGACTCCGCCCGCTCACCGCAGCCCCCCGCTGTTCCTCAGTCCGTTCGAGTGGTGGCGCGAGTATAGCGCCGCGATCGTCAGGGCGTTGCAGCACAACACGCTTGTCACAGAGGGGAGTTGGGGAGCAGCTCGGCGCGATCGGCGAGTTCGGGGGAGGGCCGCACACACCGGCTCGCTGATGCTGGTTCTCCCTCCCGACGGCCGGGTCCGCCGCCCCGGGCGACTCCGACGGGTAGGTTTCCTGTGGCGCGCGTTCACGGAACGAGTCCCGTGAACGCCCTTTTGAACGCGGATACCCGTCGAACCCTCCTCCCAAGGAGAGAACACGAGACATGTCTGCACAAGAATCTGCGCAACACCCACCCCAGCGCATCGGTGTCGTGGTCGAGTCCGCTCCCGGGGAGACGCGTGTCGCGGCGACACCGACGACGGTGCGTCAACTGCTGGGCCTCGGCTACGAGGTCGTGGTCGAGTCCGGGGCCGGCGCGGCCTCCGGTTTCGGCGACCAGGCCTACCTTGATGCCGGCGCCGGGATCGGCCAGGCCTGGGACGCGGATGTCGTCCTGAAAGTGAACGCTCCCTCCGACACGGAAATCACCCGGCTGCGGGAAGGCACGACCGTGGTCGCCCTGCTGGCCCCGGCGCAGGCGCCCGAGCTGCTCCGGAGACTGGCCGCGGCCGGCGTGACGGCTCTGGCGCTGGACGCGGTGCCTCGCATCTCGCGCGCGCAGTCGATGGACGTGCTGTCGTCGATGGCGAACATCGCCGGGTACCGGGCGGTCATCGAGGCCGCGCACGTCTTCGGCCGGTTCTTCACCGGTCAGGTCACCGCGGCGGGCAAGGTGCCGCCGGCGAAGGTGCTGGTCGCCGGGGCGGGCGTGGCCGGTCTGGCGGCGATCGGCGCCGCCTCCAGCCTCGGCGCGATCGTGCGGGCCACCGACCCGCGGCCCGAGGTGGCCGACCAGGTGAGGTCGCTGGGCGGCGAGTACCTCCCGGTGAACGTCGCCCAGGAGACCGGCACCGACGGCTATGCCAAGGCGACCTCGGCCGACTACGACCGTGCCGCCGCCGAGCTCTACCACGAGCAGGCCGCGGACGTGGACGTCGTGATCACCACCGCGCTGATCCCCGGCCGGCCGGCGCCTCGCCTGCTGTCGGCCGAGGACGTGGCCGTCATGAAGCCGGGCAGCGTCATCGTCGACATGGCCGCCGCCCAGGGCGGCAACGTCGAGGGCACCGTGCCGGGGCGCGCGGTGGTCACGGACAACGGCGTCACCATCATCGGCTACACCGACCTCGCGTCCCGGCTGCCCGCCCAGGCCTCGCAGCTGTTCGGCACCAACCTGGTGAACCTGCTGAAGCTGCTCACCCCCGCCAGGGACGGGCGGCCGGCGGTCGACTTCGACGACATCGTGCAGCGGGCCGTGACCGTGGTGCGGGACGGCGACGTCACCTGGCCGCCCCCGCCCGTGGCGGTGTCGGCCGAGCCCGCCGCGCAGCAGGCGGCCGAGCCCGCCGCACCCGAGCCGAAGCAGCGGAGGCTGACGCCTGCGGGACGCTTCGGCCTGATCGGGCTCGGCATGCTCGCGATGTTCCTGCTGGTGGCCTTCGCTCCCGCGCAACTGGCGGAGAACTTCACGGTGTTCGCGCTGGCGGTGGTGATCGGCTACTACGTCATCGGCAAGGTGCACCACGCACTGCACACGCCGCTGATGTCGGTGACCAACGCGATCTCCGGGATCGTCGTGATCGGCGCCCTGCTGCAGATCGGGCACGAGAGCCGGACCGTCACCGCGCTGTCCTGCGTGGCGATCCTGTTGACGAGCGTGAACATCTTCGGAGGTTTCGCCGTCACCCGCCGCATGCTGTCCATGTTCTCGAAAGGCTGAGCCGAGATGACCTCCCTGACGGCCTCCCACTCGGCCGACCTGGTCGCCGCGCTGCTGTTCATCCTCAGCCTGGCCGGCCTGTCCCAGCACCGCACCTCCCGCGCCGGCGTCGTCTACGGCATCGCCGGGATGGCCTGCGCACTGGTCGCCACGGTCGTGGTGGCGGCGCAGAGCATCACCGCCGGGGCGGTGACCCTGATCGTGCTGGCCATGGCACTCGGCGCGGCGATCGGCCTGTGGCGGGCCCGCCGCGTCGAGATGACGCAGATGCCGGAACTGATCGCGGTGCTGCACAGCTTCGTCGGCCTCGCCGCGGTGCTGGTGGGCTGGAACAGCTACCTGGAGGTGGAGGCGCACGGCACGGCGCAGACGCGGGTCGGCGCCGGCCTGCTGGGCATCCACCATGCCGAAGTGTTCATCGGCGTCTTCATCGGCGCCGTCACCTTCACCGGCTCGATCGTGGCGTTCCTGAAGCTCTCCGCGCGCATCAAGTCCCGTCCGCTCACGCTGCCCGGCAAGAACGTGCTGAACCTCGGCGCGCTGGGCGCGTTCGTCGCGCTGACCGTCTGGTTCACGGTTCGTCCGGACCTGCCGCTGATGATCGCGGTCACCGCGCTGGCGCTGACCCTCGGCTGGCACCTGGTCGCCTCCATCGGCGGCGGCGACATGCCCGTCGTCGTCTCCATGCTGAACAGCTACTCGGGCTGGGCTGCGGCCGCGGCGGGCTTCCTGCTCGACAACAACCTGCTGATCGTCACGGGCGCGCTGGTGGGCTCTTCCGGCGCCTACCTGTCGTACATCATGTGCAAGGCGATGAACCGGTCCTTCATCTCCGTCATCGCGGGCGGTTTCGGCATCGAAGCCCCCACGGGCGGGGGCGAGGAGCAGGGCGAGCATCGCGAGGTGCGGCCCGCGGAGGCGGCCGAGATGCTCGCCCGGGCCCGCTCGGTGATCATCACCCCCGGTTACGGCATGGCCGTCGCCCAGGCCCAGCACCCGGTGGCGGAACTGACGCGGCACCTGCGCGAGCGGGGTGTCGAGGTGCGCTTCGGCGTCCACCCCGTCGCCGGGCGCCTGCCCGGGCACATGAACGTACTGCTGGCCGAGGCGAAGGTGCCGTACGACATCGTCCTGGAGATGGACGAGATCAACGACGACTTCGCCGGCACCTCGGTCGTCCTCGTCATCGGCGCGAACGACACCGTCAACCCGGCCGCGACCGATGACCCGGGCAGCCCGATCGCCGGCATGCCGGTGCTGCGCGTCTGGGAGGCGGAGCAGGTCATCGTCTTCAAGCGCTCCATGGCCTCCGGCTACGCGGGCGTGCAGAACCCGCTCTTCTTCCGCGAGAACAGCAGCATGCTCTTCGGTGACGCCAAGCGGAGCGTCGAGGAGATCCTGCGCGCACTCGGCACCGACGGCGGCCACGGGGCGGCCCCGGCCGCGCGTCAGGCGACGACGGCCGGCCGGTGAGCCGGTTCCGATCCCGTTCGCCGTCCGACCGGCCCGCCGATGGGCGGCCCGGCACACCTCCGTGGCCGCAAGCCCACCACGGAGGTGAGCCGGCGACCCGTACAACACCGGCCGCGTCATCGTGGACACGCTGGAAGAGGGCGACCGGAAGGCCGCGGAGGTGCCCGCCGCACTCGTCGCCCACCACGGGCCCTTCACCTGGGGCGCCACCGCCCGCAAGTCCCTGGAACATGCCATCGTCTGCGAGGCCGTCGCCGACATCGCCATCCACACACTGAACCTGGCGCCCGCCGGCCCGCCGCCCCGTCACCTCCTGGAGCGGCACTACACCCGCAAACACGGCCCCAACGCCTACTACGGCAACCCGGAGATGTCCGTCTCCGGGTGACGGCGCGGTCACCTGGACGCTGCGACCGATGCCGCCGTGAGCCTGTCCACGGCTGCCGCGACCGCCTCGGGGCTGGAGATCGGCGTCAGGTGGCGGGCACCCGGGATGAGCGTGGGCGGCGGTGCGCCGATGCGCCGGGCGGTCTCCTGCGGTGTCTGCCGGGTGAACACGTCGTCCTGGGCTCCGAACACCACGGACTTGGGCAGGCGCACCCCGGTGAGCCGGGCCACCTGGTCCGCGGGCAGACCCGGCACCCCCGCGGCCAGCATGCTCCAGAGCGCGTTCTCCGCGCCCGGCACCCGGAGCGGGCGTCGCCACTGATCCAGACCGGCGGCGTCCAGGCGCGGACAGGAGGGCCCGCACTGTGCGTCGTACACGCTGCGGATCACCGCGTCGATGCCGAGCCCGAGCCGCAGCAGGCTGGTGCGGTACGGGTCGATCAGCACGTACTTCAAGGCCGGCGGCGGCCCGGCGCCCGTGTCGAGGGCGTCGCCGTCGAGGAGCATCACACCCCCCAGCCGGCCAGGGGCCCGCAGCGCCGCCTCGGCGACCACGGCGGCTCCGCTGGAGTGCCCCACCAGCAGCGGGCGCCCGCCCGGGCCGCCGAGGTGCGTGGCGTCCAGGAAGCCCAGGAGCTGCCGGGTGAAATGGGCGACGGTGTACGGGCCGTGGCGCTCGCTGTATCCGTCGCCCGTCAGGTCGAGCGCGTACACCCGGTGGTCGCGGGCGAGCAGCGGGGCAAGGCGCGACCAGGTGTCCACGGATTCGAAGGCGCCGTGCACCAGGACGACGGGTGGGCCCGCCGTACCCCAGGTCTGGTAGCGCGTGCGGATGTCGGCGGCCTGCACGTACCTGAGCCCCCGCGGCGGCGCGGCGCGCCCGGCCGTGACGGCGTTGTAGACGAACGAGGCCGCCGTGACGACCACCAGCACGACGGCACAGCCCAGCGCGGTGCGCCGCAGCCACCGCCGCAGCCGGGAGCGGCGAGGCCGGTGCGCGTGCTCGGCAGGGGGCGACGACGGAGCGGATGCCGGACCGGCGCTCCCGTCTCCGTCTGCGCCTCCGTTCTCGTTTTCGTTCCCGGTCCCGGTCCCTCTCCCGTGCCCGTTTCCGTTTCCGTCTCCGGCTCCGGCTCGGCGAAGATCAGCTGTCACAGCCCACAGCATCACTCATGGGGCACCCGCGGTCATCCTGCGGGGGGAGCCATCATGACTACTCCGCCGGGTGTATGGGGAGCGCCGATCAGCTGCAGGCGGTGTCGGTGGGGCCGCTTATGCTGCACCGGACGATCACGCGGAACCTGGGGAGGGCGCGGCATGTTCGACAGGCTGTTCGGCAGGGGTGGGGAGAGACCGGCGGCGGATCCGTACGCCCTTCCCGTCCCGCGCAGGCAGAAGAACGGGATGTACACACTGCGCGCGCTCGGAGACACGCGGGTGCTCGCGTTGGTGGAGGCGGCCGGCGCGGGTGACTGGGGGGCGGTCAAGGCGGCGCTGGCACCCTTCGACCTCGGCCGAGACCATCAAGTGCTCGGTGAGCTGGCCGACCTGGACGGTGTGCAGAACTGGATCGGCCGGGCCGTCGAGGAGGACAAGGAGCACCGGGCGACGGCTCTGCTGATATCCGGGGCGCGTCACATCACCTGGGGCTGGGAGGCGCGCACGAGCGCGCGTGCCGTGGACGTCACGCAGGAGCAGTGGCGGGTCTTCCACGAGCGGCTCCACATCGCCGAGGAGCAGCTGCTGGAGGCCGCTGAACTGCGGCCGGAGTGGGTCACGCCGTGGCGCCGCCTGCTCACCTCCGGCCGCGGCATGTCGCTGGGCCCCGCTGTCAACGAGACCCGGCTCGACGCCGCCCTGCGCCGCGACCCGCTGGACCTGGAGACCCACGTCGAGTGGGTGTCGCAGTTGCAGCCCCGTTGGGGCGGCGAGCCCGGCGAGGCCCTGGCGTACGCCCGTGAGGCGTTCGCCGCAGCGCCCGACGGCCATCGCCTCGGCTGCGTGATCGCCATGGCGCACATCGAGGACTGGGTCGAGTCCGACCGTAAGAACTGCCTCATCTCGCCCGCGATCCAGGACGAGTTGCTGGAATCGGCCGAGCGCAGCATCCTCCACCCCGCCTATGTGCGCCGCCCGGGCTGGCAGCACGACTTCAACATGTTCGCCATGGCCTTGTCCCTGGCCTCCGAGAGGCTCGTGTTGCCGCGCGTCTTCCGCGAGCTGCAGGGCGCCTACACCACGTGGCCCTGGCGGTACATGGCGAAGCCGGAAGAGATGTACGCCCGCGCCCGGCGCAACGCCTGAACCCGCCACCCCACCCGCCGCTCGTCGCTCACCTCACCCCGGACTGCCCGATGACTCTGCCCGAAACTCCTCTCAGCCCGGCCGGCGCCGACCGCACCTTCCAGGTGGATCTGCGCGGCCTCGTCGATCTCCTCTCCCACCACCTGTACTCCAGCCCTCGCGTCTATCTGCGTGAACTCCTGCAGAACGCGGTGGACGCGCTGACCGCGCGGCACGGCCTCGAACCGGCCGCCCCCGCCGATGCCTTCGGCATCCGCCTGTACGCCGACGGTTCGGTGGTCCGTGTCGAGGACGACGGCGTCGGTCTCACCGAGGCCGACGTGCACACCTTCCTCGCCACGATCGGCCGCAGCAGCAAGCGCGCCGAGAAGATCGCCGAGCAACGCGCGGACTTCATCGGCCAGTTCGGCATCGGCCTGCTGTCCTGCTTCCTGGTCGCGGACGAGATCCATGTCCTGAGCCGTTCCGCGCGTACCCACGACGCCCCGGTCGTGGAGTGGCGGGGCCGCGGCGACGGCAGCTACACCGTCCGCATCCTGCCCGCCTCCGCCCGCCCCCGGCCCGGCACCACCGTCACGCTGACGCCACGCGCCGACGCGGGCGAGTGGACCCGGCCGGCCCAGGTGCACGCGCTGGCCCGGCACTTCGGCTCCCTGCTGCGCCACCCGGTGACCTTCGACGACGGCACAGCCGGTGCGGGCGGCCCGGGCGCACCCGTCAACCCCGAGCCCGCACCCTGGGCGCGTACGTACCCCACGCCGGGAGCCCGCTCCCGCGCGCTGGCCGCGTACGGCGAAGAGGTCTTCGGGTTCACGCCGCTGGACACCATCGAGCTGGACCTGCCGGCCGTGGGCCTCAAGGGCATTGCGTGCGTGCTGCCCGAGACGGTGCCGGCCGGGCGCCGCCACGGCCATCGCGTGCACGTCAAGGGCATGCTGCTGTCCGAGCAGGCCGAGGAGATCCTGCCCGAGTGGGCGTTCTTCGTCCGCTGCGTCGTCGACGCCGAAAGCCTGCGCCCGACGGCGTCCCGCGAGTCCCTGTACGAGGACGACACCCTCGCCGCGGTCCGGGACGCCCTCGCCGAACGGCTGCGCGCGTGGATCGCCCGGACCGCCGCCAGCGACCCGGACCTCCTCGGCCGCTTCCTCCACGCCCACCACCTGGCCGTGAAGTCCCTCGCCGTGCACGACGACGAGATCCTGCGGATGCTGCTGCCGTGGCTGCCGTTCGAGACCACCGACGGACACGCCACGCTGGACGAGTTCGCACGCACCCACCGCACCGTGCTCGTGACCTCCAGCGTGGAGGAGTTCCGGCAGGTCGCGGCGATCGCCGCGGCCGCCGGGCTCGGCGTCGTCAACGGCGGCTACACCTACGACCGTGAACTGGTCCACCGGCTGCCGGAGATCAGACCGGAGGTCAGCGTCGCCGACCTCGACCCGGCCACGCTCACCGCCCACCTCGACCCCGTCGACCGGGAGACCGAACTGGCCGCCGCGGCCTACCTCGCCCTGGCCCGCGACGCCCTCGCCGTCTTCGACTGCGACGTCGCGCTGCGCACCTTCCAGCCCGCCTCCGCCCCCGCCCTCCTCCTCGACAGCCGCGAGGCCCGGCACGAGCGCACCCGTTCCCAACTCGCCCGCGAGCAGCAGGGCGGCCTGTGGGGCGACATCCTCGGCCACCTGCGCCAGGAGGCGCCACGGGCCCAGCTGATCCTCAACCAGCTCAATCCGCTGGTCCGTACGGCCGTCACCATCGACGAACCCGAACTGGCCCGCACCAGCGCCGAAGCCCTCTACGGGCAGGCCGCGATGCTGTCCCGGCGCCCGCTCAGGCCCGCCGAATCGAGCCTCATCAACCGCTCCTTCCTCGACCTTCTCGCCCACGCCCTCCGCAAGGACAGCTGACGATGCCGACCGCACCCCAGACCACCGACGAGCTGTTCCAGGCGCTGAAGGAGAACGACCGGCGCCCCTACGGCCGTACCCGCACCGTCACCGCCGAGGAACTGGTCGACGCCGCCGAGCAGTTCGCGGAGCCCGTCCCGCTCATCCACGCGCTCCTCGAACTCCAGGAGGCGTACAACTACGGCTCCGAACCCAGGAAGTCGCCCGTCGTCTTCGCCCGCCTGCTCACCCTCTTCGACGAGCAGCCCGACGTCTTCGACGAGCGCCTGCGCCACATGCTGTTCTGGCGTTTCAAGTGGGTGGGCCACGCCCTGCGCCAGCTGCCCGAGATACCGCTGGCCAGCCTGCGCCAGTGGCTGGCGGAGATGCGCGACCGGTACGAGAAGGCCGGCCTCGGCCTCCAGCCCTACTACGGACAGGCGTACCAGCTCGCCGCCCACGTCGGAGAGGACACCGCCCTCGCCTACGAGCTGTGGGCGGGCCGTACCCGCACCAGGCTCAGCGACTGCGAGGCCTGCGAGATCTGTGAGCGCGCCCTGTACCACCTCGCGGCGGGCGACGACGAGCGGGCGCTCGGCACCTGGGAGCCCGTCCTGGCCGGGAAGGAATCCTGCCAGGAGGAACCCGCCCGCTCCGTCTCGTACGCGTTGCTTCCCCTGCTGCGCACCGGCCGCACCGACCGGGCGCGTGAGCTGCACCTGGCCGGTTACCGCGGCTGCCGGCGCAATCCCGCGATGTCCGGGGAGGTCGGCCGGCACCTGGAGTTCTGCGCGCTGACCGGCAACGAGGCACGCGGCCTGGAACTGCTCGCGGAGAACCGGAGCCTGTTCGACGACGTCGACTCGCCGCTGGACCAGCTCGGCTTCCTCACGGGCCTGGAAGTCCTCCTCCAGCGCGTCGAAGTCCTCGGCCACGGCGAGCTGCCCGCCGCCGGATACGCGGGCCGCACCTGGACGGTGGCCGGGCTGCGCGCCGAGGTGCGTCGCCGCGCCGACGACCTCGCCGCCCGCTTCGACACCCGCAACGGCACCACGGCCCACACCGACCGGCGCCGGGCCCGCCTCGACCGCGCCCCCCTCCTGGACGCACTGGAACTGACCCTGCGCACCCGCGGCCTCGACGACGTGGCCCCGGCCGCCCCGGCTGCCGCGCCCGCCGCCCGTACGGCAGCCACCGCCCCCGAGTCGCTGCCCGAACTCATCACCCGGGCACGGGCGTTGGACGAGCAGGGGCATCCGGACGCGGCGGCCTGCTGGGCACGGCTTCGCACCCTCGTCGCCGCCCCCGACTACACCCACCCCGACGACCCGGCCGTGGGACCGCTCGTACGTTTGCGCGCGGACCTGCTGGCCGACGAGGCGAGCCGGGCGGGCGAGAAGGACGAGTTCGGCGAAGCCGCCGCCCGGTACGAGGAGGCCGCGCGCCTGTACGACGAGGCCGGAGCGCCGGGTCACGCGGCGCTCGCCCGCGCCTGCACCCTGCTCCCCGCCGCCGAGATCCCCGCGGAGCGTGCCGACGGAGCCGAGGCGAAGGCCGCCGCGCTGACCGCCGCCCACGCGGCCCTCGTGCGGCTGCACGAAGAGACGCCCGGCCTCTCCCCGTACCAGGAGGCCCGTCTGCTCCGGCTGCGGGCGACCGCGCTCGGCCTGCGTCTGCAGACGTCGAGGAATGAGGAGCACATCGCGCCGGTCTTCGCCGAGGCGGACCTGCTGCTCGAATTCGCCACCCGGCACGACATCGCCGGACAGGTCTCCGGCGCCCTCATGCTGCGGGCCAGTACGTACGCCCTCTCCGGCGATCTGCCCGCCGCGGTCACGGAGACCGACGCCCTCCTCGACCGGCTGAAGGCGCACGGCCCCGCCTGGCACCTGCCCCGCACGCTCGGCCTGCGCGGCCGGATCCAGCTCGGCCTCAGGGACGCGCAGGCCGCGCACGCGGACCTGACCGAGAGCCTGCGGCTGGCCGCCGACCGGCCGTCCGACTCGGCCGGCACCGCCCGCCTCCACGGTGATCTGGCCCAGGCCTGCCTGCACCTGGGCCGCCCCGACGAGGCACTGCGGCACCTGACGCGCTCCGCGGAGCTGGAACTGCGCCACGGCAGCCGGACGGACGCGTTCTGCACCTACAGCGACGCGGCCCGGCTCAGCCTCGACCTGGGCCGCGTCGAGGACTGCATCGCGCTGCTCGACTCCCTCCTGGCCGAACCGGACGTCGCCGCCGGAGAGGTGGACGACCGGCTCGTCGCCCAGCTGCGCCTGACCCGCGCCCGCGCGCTGCACGCGGGCGAGGACCTGAAGGCCGCCACCGCGGAGTTCGCCGCTCTCGCGGCCGAGTCGGCCGGCTGGGACGACGACCCCGGGAGCCACGCCATGATCGCCGCGGAGACCGCCGTGCTCCTCGCCGAGTCCGGCGAGTTCGGCCGGGCCCGCGAGGCCGCGGACCAGGCCCTCGCTGCCCACGCCCGGGCGCCGCGCTATGAGCAGCTCAGCAACTGCCTGCGCGAACTCGCCCGTCTCCAGGCCCAGAAGCAGGGTTCCGAGGGCCTGGCCGACGCCCTCGCCTGTCTCGCCGACGCGGGCAGGATCGCCGACGAGGCCCGCGCCGCGGGGTACGAGGCCCGCGGCCGCTCCCTGGACAGTGCCCTGGCCTATGAACACGGACGGGTCAACGCCTACGCCCGTGAGTACGAGACCGCCCTGGCCGCTCTGGACAAGGCGCTCACCCTGCTCGGCGAACCGGGACCCGACGAGGACCTCGCCGGTGAGTGGGCCGAGTGCGTCCGTCTCGCCGCTGCCGTGGAGGGCATCTACCTGGAACGCCCCGCCCCCGCCCTCGCCCGCCTCGACACGGCGGTCTCCCGCCTCACCGCCCTGGGCCACACCGAGGCGACCGAGCCGCTGACCTCCCTGGCGGCCGGGCTGCGCGACAAGGGGTGATGCGGCGGGCGCGGTGCCGGGGCGACAGCCCGCCCCGGCACCGGGGCGCCGCCGGCACCGCCTCCCGTACTTCCGCAGTTGCGCCCGCAGCGCGCCGTCGTCAGTGTGCGCTGCCCCTGCGCAGGACCTTGTCGACGCCGACCGCGACGACGACGAGGGTCCCGGTCGCGACGTCCTGGTAGAGGCTGTCGACACCCGCCTGGGTGAGGCCGGAGCGGAGCACGGTGACGATGAGCGTTCCGATGAGCGTCCCGATGATGCTTCCCCGGCCGCCGAAAAGGCTGGTCCCGCCGATGACGACGGCGGTGATGCTCTCCAGGTTCGCCGTCTGGTAGGAGTTGGGGTCGGCGTTGGGGATGCGGCCGAAGGACTGCCAGGCGGCGATGCCGTAGAGAAGACCGGCGGTGAGGTAGACCGACAGGACCGTGCGCCGCACGCTGATGCCGGTCAGGCGGGCGGACTCGGGTGCGTTGCCGACGGCGTAGATGTGCCGGCCCCAGGCCGTCTTGCCGAGCAAGTACCAGAAGAAGGCGAACAGACCCACGAGCAGGAACGTCCCCCAGGTGATGAGCACGCTGCCGAGGTGGACGCCGTTCCCCCAGAAGAGAAGCAGGCCGCTCGTCACCGGATAGCTGCGGGACTGGGAGTAGAGCCTGCTCACGGCGTAGATGACGGTCAGCGCACCCAGGGTCACGATGAAGGGCGGCAGGTCCAGCCGGGCCACGAGCAGACCGTTGACGAGTCCGAGGCAGGTCGCCACGGCCAGGCCCACCAGCAGCGCCGCCGCGGGGCTGCTCCCCTCGAAGACGGGCTTGGCCATGGCGAGCGTGCCGAGTACCGCGATGGCTCCGTTCGACAGGTCGATGCCCGCGGTGAGGATGATCAGGGACTGACCCAGCGCCAGCGTGCCGATCACGATGGACTGCTGCAGTACCAGTGAAAGGTTTTCCGGTGTCAGAAAGGTGTCTGTCGTGACCGAGAAGACCAGGACGGCGATGGCCAGGGCCACGAGGGGGCCGATGGCCGGTGTGCGCAGGGCGTACCGCAATGTGTCCCGCAGTGCCGTGCCCGGTTCACTGTCGTCGGCGGGACTGGTGGTGACGGGAGATCTCATGATCCGTTACTGATCCCTTCGCCGGTCGGCGTCCGAAGATCACCCCCAGCAGTGCCGGAGTCCCCAGTCGGTGTTCCGGGACGGCAGTCCCGGCACCGGCTTGTCGGTGATGAGTACCGTGCCTGTGTCCGTGAAGCCGGACGGTTTCTTCCCTTTCCTGACGAAGTCGGTGACCGCGGTCACGCCCTGGTCGGCCATCCTGATCGGGAACTGCATGACCGTGGCCGCGTACTTGCCGGATCTGACGTCGCGCACGCCCTCGCATGCGCCGTCGATGGCCCCGATGGTCACCTGCCGGGTCAGGCCGCGTGCGGCGAGGGCCGTGTAGGCGCCGTCGGCCACCGGCTCGTTGATGGCGTAGAGCGAGTTCACATCGGTGGTGCGCTGCAGCAGGTTCTCCGTCGCGGTCTGCGCCCGATTGCGGTCGCCGTTGGTGATGGCCCGTCCGCGGATCGCCGATGAGTCGTCCTTGATCCCGAAGCCGCTGAGGAACCCGTCGTGCCGGAGCCGGCTGACCGTGGACCCTTCCGTACCGTCGAGCATGAACAACTTGGGGGCCCGGCCCGCGAGCACGGCCCTGACGTAGGCGCCCTGGAGGCGTCCGGCGTTGAAGTTGTCGGTCGCGAACGTGGCGTCCGCCGCGTTCGCCGGGTCCGTCGCGGTGTCCAGCGCGATCACCAGGATGCCCTGGCGGCGGGCCTCCGCGATGGCGCCCAGGATCCCCGTCGTGTTCGACGGCGTGATCAGGATTCCCTGCACGTGACGGGCGATGAGGCTCTCGACCGCGGCGACCTGGCCCTCGTTGTCGCCGTCGAACTTGCCGGACAGGGCGATGAGCTCGGCGTTGTTCTTCCTGGCCGTGTCGGCGGCGGCCTTGCGCATGGCCACGAAGAACGGATTGGTCTCGGTCTTGGTCACCAGGCCGATCGTGACCTTCCGCGTCCTGTTGTCACCTGCGGAGTTCTGATTCCCGGCGCAGGCGGCGGCGCCGAGCAGCAAGGTGCCCACCACGAGGAGCGCCGCCCCCTGTCGGGGACGCCGTCGCCGACAGCGCTCGCGGACGGTGTGGTGGTGTGCCATCGGTGACACCCTCCTCAAGCCGGGTGCAGCGTTGCGAAACCCCCAACCCTTTTACACCATATGTCTAGATTGTTAATAAATGTTGCATTATGCTACTTGGGTCTCTCCCTCGGAGGTGAGGTTGGCTTGATTGGGCCGCCCCTGCTCGCGCTACGAGGGGTCTCCAAGCGGTTCGGCGCCGTCCAGGCTCTGAAGGACGTCGACCTGGAGATCCGCGAGGGCGAGGTCGTCGCTCTTCTGGGGGACAACGGTGCCGGCAAGTCCACCCTCGTCAAGGTCATCGCAGGTGTCGAGACCCCGGACAGGGGCGTCATCGAGTGGGAGGGCCGGGGCGTCCACATCACGAGCCCCCGGATCGCTCACCGCCTGGGCATCGCGACCGTGTACCAGACCTTGGCGTTGTGCGACGACCTCGACGTCGCCGAGAACCTCTTCCTGGGCCGGGAGCGGCGGTGCCCCGGTGTCCGGGGCCGCCTGCTCCGGCTGCTGGACTACGGCGGCATGCGCAGGCAGGCGCGCGGCCAGCTCGACGCGATGGGCATCCGGGTCCCCGATGTGCGCGCTCCGGTCGCTTCACTGTCCGCGGGGCAGCGGCAGACCGTCGCGATCTGCCGCGCCCTCCTCGGCCGCCCGAGGGTCGTCCTCCTGGACGAGCCCACCGCGGCGCTCGGCGTCCCCCAGGCCGGCCATGTTCTTGAGGTCGTCGACGAGCTGCGCGAACAGGGCGTCGGGGTGATCCTCGTGAGCCACAACCTGGGAGACGTCAAGGCTGTCGCGGACGAGGCGGCGGTGCTGCGGCTCGGCCGCAACAACGGCTTCTTCCATGTGCCGACGACCTCGCAGGAGCGGATCTTCTCCGCCATCATCGGCGCCACGGACAATCCCTAGTCCGACGTCGTCACCGGTCCTGCCGCGCCGGCCGTTCCCCCGAAGATCACCACTGAGTGACATCGAACGGCGAGGACCGCGCCCGCAGCCGGTTCAGGCGCGCATCCCGTGCAGCATTACGCCCAGGTAGCGGCGGCCGGATTCGAGGCGGGTCTTCCGGTCGTCGGCGTGGACGGTGGCGGCGTAGGCGGCCCCGCACATGAGCGGCCGCAGGTCGTCCCAGGTGACCACGCCGCGCACGGTTCCCGCCGCGTGTGCGCGGTCGAGGAGCCGGCCTGCGAGGGAGTCCAGCGTGGTGGCGAGTTCCGTGGTGCGGGGCAGGACGTGGTCCGGTGCGGCGCGCACGAGGGAGATCGAGGGGTCGGTCAGCTGCGCCTCCAGGGTGGTGCCGAGGAAGTCCGTCAGGGCCTGCCAGGGGTCGTCCTCGGTCAGCGCCTGTTCGGCATGGGCGACCAGTGCCTCCAGGCCGGGGGTGGCCACGGTCTCCATCAAGGCTTCCGGTGTCGGGAAGTGGCGGTAGACCGTGGCCACCCCCACCTCGGCGAGCCGGGCGACGTCGTTGAGCTGCAGCGGGGCGCCGTCGTCCACGAGATGGCGGGCCACGTCGACGATGCGCTGCCAGTTGCGGGCAGCGTCCTTGCGCATGGGTGCAGGGGCCATGTGCACAGCATAACCGGATAGAGCATCCGGTTGTGTCACGGTGAACTGGATACGTTATCCGGTTCGAGGTGGCACCCCCATGCCACGAGGAGGCTCCACCGTGCCGTTCACCGTCACCGACGTGCCGAACCTGCCCGCCGGGTTCACCGACACGTTCACCAGCCACACCGTCAGGACGAGCGACCTGACCCTGCACGCCGTCGTCGGCGGCGACGGGCCGCCGCTGCTGCTCCTGCCCGCCTGGCCCCAGTTCTGGTACAACTGGCGCCTCGTCATGCCCGCCCTCGCCGAGCACTTCACCGTCATCGCCGCCGGCGTCCGCGGCACCGGCGCCAGCGACAAGCCCGCCACCGGCTACGACGGCGCCACGGCCGCCGACGACATGGCCGCGCTGATGACCGGCCTGGGCCACGACCGCTTCGCCGTGGCCGGTTACGACTACGGCCTGCTCGTCGGCCACGCCCTCGCAGCGAAGCACCGTGACCGCGTCACCCGCCTCGTCGTCGGCGAGGCGATCCTGCCCGGCTTCTCCCCGTCGCCGCCGCTGATGTCGGACGCGGTCACCAACGAGTTCCTGTGGCACTTCGCCTTCAACCGCCTGGCCGACATCAACGAACGCATGGTCGCCGGCCGTGAGGAGATCTACTTCGGCCACCAGTTCGCTTCCAAGGCCGCCAGGCCCGACGCGATCCCGCAGCACGCCGTGGACGTCTACGTCGACGCGCTGCGCGACCCGGCCGCCCGGCACGCCAACTTCGAGGTCTACCGCCGCCTCGACGAGACCGCCGAGCAGTTCCAGCGCTGGCACAAGGAGGAGGGGCCGCTGACCATCCCGGTCCTGGCCATCGGCGGCGAGCACAGCACCGGCACCGCCCCGGCGGAGGACATGCGCAAGGCCGCCACGGACGTCACCGGACTGGTCATCCCCGGCTCCGGCCACTTCCTGGCCGAAGAGGTCCCGGAAGCCCTGACCAGGGCACTGCTGGACTTCCTGCGCTGACCCGGGCGGTCGGCGTCACGCCGCAGCGCGGGCCGGGGAGGATCCCCGGCCCGCGCTCTGTCGGTCGTCAGCCGTCGGTCGTCAGCCGAGCAGCTTGCTCGCCAGGGTCGCGGCGTTGTACGAGCCCCAGCCGGTGGTGAAGTCCCAGCCGGTGGCAGCGGAGTAGGCGCCGTTGCTGCCGCTGGTGATGTCGTGGAAGCCGGTGCCGCTCGCCGAGTAGAGGGCGGGGTCGGCGAAGCCGAGGTTGGCCTTGCCGGCCGCCGCGGCCTGCTGGTTGTAGAGGGCCGCGAAGGCCGCCCACTCGGGGGCCGCCGCGCTGGTGCCGCCCACCGAGGACCAGGAACCCTGCGAGTAGATCGAGACGCCGGGGCTGGGGTTGGCGTGGGCCGAGACGTCCGGCACCTGGCGGAATCCGCTGCCGGCGCTCTTCTGGACCGCCTTCTGCCAGCTCGGGATCGTGAAGACGGAGGACTTGCCGCCACCGCCCCCGGACCAGGCCACCTCCTTGCTGAAGGCGTTGGACGAGGTCACCGTCAGCTTGGTGCCACCGACGCCGGTGACGTACGGGTCGCTGGCCGGGTAGTCGACGGAGGTGCCGCCGTCGCCCGCGTCGTCGGAGCCGCTGTCACCGGAGGCCGCGTAGAAGCCGAGGCCCTGGGCGGCACCGGACTTGAAGACGGCGTCGACCGCGTTGATGCCGGAGGTCGTGCGGGCACTCTCGGCGGCACCCCAGCTGATCGAGGTGGTCGGGATGCCGCTGTCGACGATGGCCTGGTAGGTGTCCACCTCGCCGGCGTCGGAATTGGGGCCCTCGAACACGGTGACGTTCGCCTTGGGGGCGATCGCGTGCAACACCTCGATGTCCAGCTCGACCTCGACCTGGCCGTCGCCGAGTGCGCCGGAGCCGCCGTCCACCTTCTGCACGGTCGGGGTGGGCGAACCCAGGCTGTAGTGGTTGTCGTACGTGGTGATGTTGGACTGCTGGAAGCCGTCGAACTCCAGCAGCGCGATCTTCTGGCCGCTTCCGGTGTACGTGCCCGAGACGTTGTAGCCGCCCTTGAGCTGGGCCGGGGTGTAGCCGCCGCCGGGGCCGTCGTGGGGGGAGACGGTGTGCGCGGTCGCCTGGTGGTGCAGCTGGACGCGGTTGTTGAGGCCGGCCACGTCGCTGACCAGGGAGGCGAGGGAGGACGGGAGCGTCGGCGCGGAGTCGTTGGCGTAGAAGGAGCGGCCCGACTCGGTGTCCTTCCAGGTCGACAGCTTGGTGCCGAAGACCTTCTCCAGCTGGGCGGCGGTACCGCTGGCGTCGACCAGGAGGTTGCCCGAGTGGACGGTGCCGACGGTCAGGCCCTGGGCACGCAGGTAGTCCTTGAGCTGCTCGACCTCGGCGTCGGTCCGGCCGAAGCGGGCCGCGAACTGACGCTTCGTCAGGTAGTGGCCGTACGAACGCGACCGCGGGTCACTCACCTTGGCGACGAAGGTGTCAAGTGCCGTGCCACCTCTGGGAGTCAGGCTGATCGCCACGGATATCCGCTTGCCGGCCGCGACGTTTCCGGTGCGGGTCGCGTTCTGCTTCAGGCCCGGCAGGACGTCTCCGGAGATGGCGGCACGAGTCGCGTGCGGCTGCGGGCCGTTCGCGGCATAGGCGGCGGGGACGACCGCGGCGACCAGGGCCGGCGCGGCGGCCAGACCGAGCAGTTTCAGACGTGACTTCACTGAAGTCCTCCGGGGAGTGGGGGAGTTGTTCCGGAAGGGGAACGGCTTCACCGTAGAAACCCCGGCCCCCTCCCCATAAGCGGGGGAACCCTTGTGTCACGTGTTAACAGCCGATGTCACGTCAACGGCGTGTGTCGAGAGCTCGGCGGGGTCCGGGTGGGGCTGGGCCGGCTCACCGTCACGGCCTGTGCCGGGACGTCCGCCTGGCCGCCGTCGCGGGATTCGACGGCCGCCCCGGAGGCGATGACGGCGACCGCCATCGCGTGGGCGAGTGCGGTGCGCGAGCGGACCCCGACCTTGCGGTAGACCCGCGACAGAGTCCCCTCCACCGTCTTGACGCTGATGAACAGCTTCGCGGCGACTTCCCGGTTGGTGGCCCCGCCCCCGACCAGCTCGGCGATCCTGGCCTCGGTGGGGGTGAGTCCGGTTCCGCCCGCGCCCGCCTCACCGCTGCGGTCTCCGGCGTCCAGCCGCGACAGCTCGTCCCTGGCCCGCGCCGCCAGCGGGGCGGCGCCGATCCGGGTGGCGGTTTCCAGCGCCTCGCCGAGCACCGCGCGCGCCGCGCTTCTGCGGCGTGAGCGGCGCTCGACCGCGCCGAGCGCGATCAGGGTGCGCACCAGCTCGACGGGCAACGGGAGTTGACGCAGCTGGTCCACGGCGCCGCGCAGCCGCGCCGCCCCCTCCTTGGCCCGGCCGGTCCCCGCCTCCCGAAGTCCCTCCGCCCGCTCCAGAGCCGCCAGTACGCTGCCGGGCGTGTCACCGGCCGTACGGGCGTAGGCCTCGCGGACGACGGCCTCGGCCTCGTCCGTCTCGCCCAGCAGGACGAGGGCTTCGGCCAGGTCGCCGTACCAGTGCAGCAAGGGCGGGTCGGCGGCACACATGGCGGTCCCGAGTTCTCTGACGCGTTGCAGCGCCTCGACCGCGCTCGCGGCCTCCCGTGGGTCGCCGGTGAGCAGTCCGGCCTGCCCGCGCACGGCCAGCGCACGCAGCAGGAACAGCCGGTCGCCATCGGCTTCCGAGGCGCGTACCGCCTGTTCGGCCAGGTGCCGGGCCTCCTCCGCGGTGCCGCCCGCGGTGGCCGCCAGCGCGGCCGCGTACAGCGCGGGTGCCGCCTGGGGCACGGCGCGTGAGCAGCGCGCCGCGGTGTGCAGTGCCTCGCGGCAGTGTCCGGCCCGCACCTGGATGCGGGTCAGTGACACCAGCGTCGCCATGACCTCCTCGACGCCGGCGAACTCCCCGATCCGGGCGAGGAGTTCGACGACCTGCTCCCGGGCCTCGGGCACCCGGTCGGAGTCCAGGGCGAGGATCGCCCGCATCCGGATCAGCCGCCAGCTCTGCGGACCGCCGTCCGCGCCCCCCGCCAGGGCGAGCGCCTCCTTCAGCGCGACGTCCGCGGCGACGGGATCGCCGGCCAGGGACCGCACCCGGGCGAGCGTGGCGAGCGCCCCGATCCGGGTCTCCGTGTCGCCCGCCACGGCCGCCTGCCGGGCGGCGCGCCGGGCATGCCGGGCCGCCTCCGCCAACTCCCCGCACAGCAGGCCGCGTACGGCCGCCCAGTGATGCAGCCAGGCCTCGGCCTCCGGATCGCCGGCGGCGTCCCGCAGGCCCTCCTGGATCAGCGCGCGGGCACCCTCCAGCGCCTGCCCGGCGCCCCGCAGCAGCACCAGCCGGGCCCGCACCCGCCGGCGTGCCGAGCTCGACGCGGCGAGGACCGTCTCGGCGGCCTCGGCCGCCTCCTGAAGCTGCCCGGCGTCGCACGCGTACTCCGCCGCGGCCAGCAGCCGGTCGGCCCGGTCCGCGGGCCGGTCGCCGGGGGTGCGGCGGGCGGCGAGCCCGGCCAGTTCGCTGGCGGCGCCGAGCGCGCCGTCGCGGCGCGCGGACTCCGCCGCGGCCAGCAGGGTGCGGGCGGTGGCCTCGTCCTCGTGGGGGCGGGCGTGAGCGAGGTGGCGGGCCTGTTCTACAGGCTCGGTGATCGTGCGGGCCAGCAGCGCGTGTGCCTGCCGGCGGTCGTTCTCGGCTGCGTCGGCATAGACGGCGGCCCGGATCAGCGGATGCCGGAAACGTACGGTTCCGCCGGCGTCGGTCGTCGCCACGCCCAGTCGTTCGGCCTGCGCCAGGTCGGCGGCGGGATCGGGGAGCCCGGCGGCACGCAGCAGGGTGAGGTCGGGCCGGGCGGCGGCGCTCGCGAGCAGGAGGGTGCGCCGCGCCGTCTCCGGCAGCGTGCGCGCCTCGTCCAGCAGCAGGGCGCGCAGTCTCCGGGGCACGGGCAACGCCGGGCCGAAGACTCTGCGTTCCGGGCCGCGCAGGGCCACCGCTCGCCCCAGCTCCAGTGCGTACAACGGGTTTCCGGCCGCGGCGTCCTGGATCGCCCGCAGCACTCCTGGGGGCAGGTCGGCACCGATGCCGGCGCGTACGAGACGGGCCACCTCGTCGTCCGTCAGCGGCGGCACCGGAAGTTCGGTCGTGCCCGGCGGGCAGCAGCGCAGCCGCTCGGGCTGTTCACCGTCCGCCACCCGTTCGGCGGCCACCACCCGTACGTCCAGGCCGTCGAGGCGGCGCACGGCGAAGGCCAGCACCTCGGCGGTGAACTCGTCGAGCCACTGCAGGCCGTCGAGGACCAGGACGACGGGGCCGGTGGCGGCCAGCGTGCGCAGCACGTCGAGGACGGCGACGCGCACCGCGAGGCGGCCGCGCCCGTCCGCCGGTTCCGGGCCGCGCAGCAGGGCTGCCCTCAGTGCCGCCCGGGGCTCGGGCGCGAGGAGCTCCAGGGCGCTCTCCGGCACCCGCGTGAACAGGTCGACGAGCCCGGCGAACGGGAGCCCGGCGTCCTCCTGCGCGGGCGAGCAGTGCAGCACGGTGCCGACGGACGGGGCATGTGCCGTCACAGCCGCGACAAGGGCTGCCACGAGCAGGGACTTGCCGATCCCCGGGGGACCGTGGAAGAGCACTCCGGGACGGGCCGTCAGTTCGGCCCGGGCGGCGTCGAGCAGCTCGCGGCGCCCGGTCAGCGACCGCGCTCCCACCGCGGCCGCCCGTCCGTCGCGCCGGGGGCGGCGCCCGTGGCCGTCGCGCCTGATCCGTCCGGTGCCGGGGCACACCCGGCACCGAGGACGGGACCATCGGTACGGCGAGTGCGGCAGGCCTCAGGACACAGGATCATGTGTCCATGACAACTCGCACGGATTCGCCTTGTCAATGAGGGCTGTCACGCGGTCTGTTCCCGGCCCTCGGCGACCGGCCCGGCGGTGCGGCCCCCACCACGGTCGCGATCCCTACAGCTCACCGTGGAGCACGGCCTGGACGAAGGGCACCCATGAGCGGTCCGAGAAGTCGATCACCGGCCCGAGGGGATGCTTCGAGTCACGAATCGGAGCTTTGTGCGGCGGGGGGGGGATCAGCAGTTCCACGCACCCGTTGTCCGCACCGCTGTAGCTGCTCTTGCGCCACACGCGTATCGGCTCGGTCACGACTCGTCGTCCTCCTGTTCGACTTCTCTGCGGCACGCCAGCGTATCCGGGTGATCGGCGCCCAGAACGCGGACGCAGACGTCCAGCGTGCGCGCGGCCGACTCCCGTGCCGCTGCGGAGCGTCCGGTGCCCCGCAGGATCCGGGCCAGCACGATCTCGACGGAGAGCGTGTGGGGGTGTTCCGGGCCAAGGATCCGTTGTCGTACGGCACGCACCGTCTGCGCGGCTTCCAGGGCCTCGTCCCACCGGCCGAGGCGGGACAGGACGTCCGCCAGACGCTGACGTGCGGCGAGCGTCCGAGGGTGCTCCACGCCCAGCACCCGCGCGCTGCCCTCCAGCGTGACGCGGGTGTGGACCGCGGCCTCCTCCCATGCGCCGACGCCGGCGAGCACCCAGGCGAGGGCGATGCGGCTCAGCAGGGTGTGCGGGTGGTCGTCGCCGAGGGCCCGCTCGCTCACCGCGAGGTTCTCGGCGGCCAGCCGGCGGGCCTCGTCCCAGCGCCGCTGCTGCCCGATCGCCTCGGCCAGCCGGCCCCGGCTGTCGATGGTGTCCGGATGCGTGGCACCCAGGACACGGACCCGCCCTTCGGCGGCCCGGCGCATGTACCGCTCGTCCTCCGCCCAGCGCCCGAGCCCGTACAGCGCGATGCCGAGGGCGTGGGCGCTGTCGAGCGTGTCCGGGTGCGCGCGGCCGAGCAGCCCCTCGCGGGCCTCCAGCGTGGCCCGGTGGACCGCGACCGCCTCGTCGAACTGCCCGAGGGCGGCCAGCGCCCGGCCGCGCTCGTGCCGGTCGGCCAGTGCCTCCGCGGAATCCTCGCCGGCGGTGACGCGGGCGGCCTCGTCGGCGAGCGTGCGCGTCGTGGCGTAGTCGCCGCGCACGTACGACTGGTCGCGCAGCGCGCGGACGACGGCCAGCGCCGATGCGGTCGCGGCTTCGGCATGGTGTGCGGCGGCATGCCCGAGCAGGGCCGAGGCGTGGGGCGTGAACAGGCGCAGGGTGTGCGGGTCGACGTACCGGTCCGAGTCCGTGGACAGCAGCCGGCGCAGCAGACCGGCGGCGGATTCCAGCAGCGGCGCCCGCTGGTCGACCGGGATGCGGGACGCGACCGTCTCCAGCAGGAGGGGGTGCGCCTGCACGCTGCGTACGGCGGCACGCTCGGCCCCGGCGGACGCGTCGATGAGCGAGACCAGGGAGTGTGCCGTCAGCTGTTCGAGTGCGAGGTTGGCGCGTTCCCCGGTGAGCGGTGGAAGTGCGTGCGGCAGCGCGGTGGCGTCGAGCCCGGCCGGAGCGAGCACCCCGACGGGCAGTGGCGCCGCGGCGAAGCACGACAGCAGCCTGAGCAGCGTCGTCGCCTCGGGGATGCCCTGCTCGGTCAGGGCGTCCAGGGAGATCTGCCAGGTACCGGTGATCAGCCGGCGCAGTTCCTGCTCCCCGGGTGCCGCTCCGCGGTCGAGCAGCGACGGGTCGGCGTCGAGGCGCCCCAGGTATTCGTCCACGGAAACCGGCTCCAGCAGTTGTCGGCCGAGGTAGGCGCCGGCGAGCGACAGCGCGAGCGGGTGGCAGCCGAGCCGGCCCGCCAGCAGCTTGAGCTTGGCGGTGTCCTCCGCGCTGACCGCGAGGTCCCGCAGCACGTCGACGGCGTAGGAGAGGTCGAGAACGTCCAGTGGATGCCTGACGGCCCGGCGCCACTCGACGGCGTCCCGGAGCCGGCTGGTGATCAGCACGATGCCGCGGCTGCTGGACCGCAGCCACGCGCCGTGCCGGAACACGGAGGGATCGTCCGCGTTGTCCAGGACGAGCAACCAGGGCTCGGGTGACCGCTCCAGACAGTGCCAGACGAGATCGGCGTCCGGACGGCGGCCCTCCCGCGCGGCGTCGACCTCCGCTTGCGCGGCCCCGCGATCGTGGGCCACGGCCAGCATCCCGGAACGGAAGGACGAGCGGTCAGCGGCGTTGACCCACAGCCCGACGACCCCCTGGCCGGCCACGGCCTCGTCGAACACGGTCTGGGCCAGCGCCGTCTTGCCGCTGCCCGGCATGCCGTGCACGACGTGCAGGCCGTTCGGCGCCGCCGCCGGGTCACCGATGGCCTTCAGGAGCGCTTCTCGTACATCGAGACGGTCACGCAGGGGCGAACTCAGGGGAGCGACCAGGGGGGTGCGGACCGATTCGGGGCTCGTCCACCCCAACCCGGTTCCCGGAGCGGGGGGTTCGGACTGCTGGACGGTGTATTCCAGGATGATCTGGTTGCCTGCGGCCTGGTACACCCGACCGTGCCCGTCGGTGACGGCCCGCAGGACATGACCGCCCTGCGGGGCGCCCGGATGGTCCGTCATCGCTCGCCGATGTGCTGGTCCCGCCCGGCCTGGTAGACCCGCGCGTGCCCGGATGCGTGCGCGTGCAACTGCACGGTGGGAACGAGCGGTCGCCGGTCCTCGGGCAGAGAGGCGCGTGCCTGGGCCAGCACCTCCTCAAGCTCCTGGGCGACGGACGGATCCGCGGCCAGCAGGCGCCTCAGCCTGCGGCGCCAGTCCCGCTCCAGATCCTCGGCGCCCGCCGTGTCACCCTCGCGCCGCGCCACGAGGATCTCCTCACGGGTCTCCTCCAGTGCCGTGCCGATCTCGTCGGCCTGCACAGGACGTACCCGGCGCCACAGCGCCACCACACCTTCGCGTGTCCGCTGCCATGCGTCGGTCGCCATCAGCGCGACGACGGTGGTTCCCGCGGTCTGCGCCAGCATCTCCGGATCCATGACCGATTCCCCCGCACCTGTGGACACCTGACGCGATGATAGGCGGAGGGGCCGGTCGGCAGAAGAGATGATCTGCGGCATCGGCTCCGGCAAGCACGTGTGTGGCCGAAAGTGACGCACGGGCAGCCGTGTTCACCCCGGCTGCCGCACTGAGCACGAGAGGCCCGGCCGCGCCTGAGCCTCACCGGGGTCGAGTGCGGGCGAGCGTCTCGTAATGGCGTGTGGCGGGTACGGTGGCGTGCTCCGCGACGAGAGCCCGCCCCTGCTCCGGCAGTGGCGGCGGACCGATCCTGCCGTCACCGGCCCCGGGAACCAGGGCCTCGGCCACGTCACCGGCCGTCGGCCGCCGGCCCGGATCCGGCTGAAGGCACCACCGGACCACCTCCGCGAAGTCTGCGGGCAGCCCGGCGAGATCGGGTGTGCCGGCCCGGATTCCGGCGACCACGGACGGCGTGTCCCGGCCCCAGGGGCTGCGGCCCAGGGCCAGGCGGGCGAGGACGGTGCCCAGGGAGAACACATCGCTGGCGGGTGTGAAGGTCCGCTCCTCGCGCAGTTGCTCGGGGGAGGCGTACGCGTAGGTGCCGGCGAAGCCGCGCCGTGGCTCGGTGAGCCGTTCGATCTGGGCGATTCCGAAGTCGATGACGCGCGGGCCGTCCTCGGTCAGCAGCACGTTGGCCGGCTTGAGATCGAGATGCACGATGCCCTCGGCGTGGATGGCGCTCAGGGCGACGGCGATGCCCGCCCCCAGGGTGCGCACCAGGTCGGTTTCCAGCCGGCCGCACCGCTCGACGAATTCCTGCAAGGACGGGGCGGCCACGTACGGCACCGCCATCCACGGGGCCGGACCGTCGGTGTCCGCAGCGATCACCGGCACGGTGAACCGCCCGTCGACCCGCTGGGCCGCCCGCACCTCGTGGGCGAAGCCCCGCTTGATCGCGGGAGCCGCCGCGAGATGCGCGTGCAGCGTCTTGACCGCGACCATCAGCCCGTCGGGATCCTGGCACAGGTAGACCCGCCCGAAGCCGCCCTCGCCGACGCACTCCAGCACCTCGTACGTGCCGAAGACCGGTGGCCGGTCCGCCTCGTCCGCCCCGGCGGGGCGCCGCGCCCGCTCCATCTCCCGCCAGGTCCCGATGGCCGCGGCCTGCTCGTGAAACGCGACCCGGCCGCCGTCCGCCGCCCCCGCGGACACCCGCCTCTCCGCACCCGGCGAACCCGTCCCCGCCGGCTCGTCCTCCACCACGACGACCCGCGCCCTCGTCGGTTCGCCGTCCCGGAAGACGTATGCCTCGAACCGTACGTTCCCGTCGCTCAGGCGGGACACATAGAGGCCCGGCAGCCCCAACTGCTCGCACGCGCAGGCCTCTTCGGGGGCCGGTCGCAGGTCGTCGCGGGCGAAGCAGAGGGCCGTCGCCTCATAGCCGCGCCGCGTCAGGTCCCGCAGCACGGCCGCCCAGTGCTCCGGCGTCCATGCGGCCCATGTCCCTTCGCCCGCACCGGGGTTCACGACGGCGAGCCAGGTCGCGTGGGAGGTGCCGGCCTCGCGGGCCAGCACCGCGCAGGCCGTCTCGGGCGCGGTCTGCAGCGCCTCGCCCAACGCCGCCGCGGCCCGCTGCGCGATACGGAGCACCGTGCGCCCGGCCATCCGGGCGAGCTCGTCACGCTGCCCGCACAGGATGTCGTACTCCGGCGAACCGGGCCCCTCGCCCCGCAGCTCCATGCACGCGAGCACCTTCCCGAAACAGTCGACAGCCGTCTCGTGGTCCTCCGCCCGCACCGCCGCCTTCGCCTGCGCGACAAGCGCGGAGAGGACCTGGGAGCTGCCCGCCCCGTAGAGCTGCTCGGACCGTTCGGCCATCTGCCCGTACATCCGGCCCGCGCGCGGGAAGTCTCCCGCGGCTTCGACCGCGGCGGCCGTCGCGAGGAGGTCCTGCAGCCCGTCGTGGCCGCCCTCGTTGCCGAACGGCAGTCCGCCGGCGACCTCGGCGTAGCGCTGACGGGCGATGCCGACGAGCTGGTGGCCTGGGCCGAGCTCCTGCTGGGCGGTCTGCAGCATCTGGGAGAACGCGCGCAGCGCGGCCGCGTTGTCGCCGCTCTTCTGCTGCCAGTAGCCCACCTCGCACAGCAGGGTGAGCGCCGTCTCGGTGCGGTTCTCCTGCTCGGCGGACCGGCGCATGGCTTCGTAGCGGCGTACGGCCTCCTCGGGCCGGCCCGACCGGCCGTGCCAGTGGGCCAGTTGATGCCGGGCCAGTTCGGTGTCCGGATGGCCCGGTCCCTGGATCCGCTCACGGTCGGCCATGAGCCGTGCGAACAGCCGCACCGCGGCTTCCGGTTGTCCGGACTCACCGGTCCAGTGGGCCAGTTGGTGCCGCAGTGCCAGGGTGTCGGTGTCCTGCGGTCCCAGGACGCGTTCCGCCTCCGCGACCAGTTCCGCATAGCGTCCGGCGGCCTGAGCCGCGCCGAACTGACGGGCGATCAGCTCAGCCGTCACGCTGTCCGCCCGCAGCGCCGCGACGAGCTCCTCGCGGTCATCCGATGCCGCCTCGCGCCGCCTGC
Organism: Streptomyces camelliae; assembly: GCF_027625935.1. Lineage (NCBI taxonomy): Bacteria > Bacillati > Actinomycetota > Actinomycetes > Kitasatosporales > Streptomycetaceae > Streptomyces > Streptomyces camelliae. Next base: position 1,627,985 of record NZ_CP115300.1, on the reverse strand, counting down.
CGAACCACTTCACCGAGCCACCCCCATAGCCGTAGCCGGACGCGCCGAGTGGTCAGTATGCCCTACCCAAACGTTTGCGCCAATCGTTTGGGCAACACCGCCTCCTGGGCTCCGCCGGAACAGAACTGACGGGTGACCGGGGCGGTTTACGGCGTCCCGCTCACCGCAGAGCCGGCCCGATCGGCGCACCCGTGGACGCCCGCACCACGAGCTCGGGCCTGATCACCTCCGAGCGGACGGGCTCGCCCGCGATACGGCGGAGCAGCAGCCGTACGGCGCGTCTGCCCTGCTCGGCCATGGGGGAGTGGACGCTGGTGAGCGGGACGGGCAGTTCGGCGGCGAGGGGGGTGTCGTTGAACCCGGCCAGCGCGAGGTCTTCCCCCAGCCGCAGACCCAGGTCGCGGGCGGCGCCGATGGTGCCGATCGCGGCGAGGTCGTTGACGGCGAAGATCGCGGTCGGCCGGTCGGAGCCGCTCAGCAACTCGGCGGCGGCCCGGTGCCCGCCGGCCGTGTCGAAGCGGCAGTGGCGTACCCAGCGGGCGGGCAGGGGCAGGCCGGCCTCGCGGTAGCGGTCGGTGAAGCCGGTCGTGCGGTCGGTGCCGGTGCTGGCGAAGGGTTCACCGGCGACGACGGCCACCCGGCGGTGGCCCAGGGCCAGGAAGTGCTCGGCCACGAGCCGCCCGCCCAGGTGGTCGTCGCAGGTCACCGCCGGGTGGCCGGTGTCGGTGCGGCGGTTGACGAGCACGAAGGGCGTGCCGTCCAGGGCCGGGCCGGCCAGCGCTGCCCCGTCCAGGTGCGCGTCGCCGATGATGAGGCCGTCCACCCGGCGGCCCAGGACCATGCCGATCCGCTCGCGCTGGGTGGCGGGGTCGTCGTGGGTGTTGGTGACGAAGGTGGAGAGCCCTCGCCGGGTGGCCTCCTCCTCCACACCCTCGTAGATGGTGGCCACCACGATCTCCGACAGCCGGGGGAAGAGCACCCCGACCAGGTTGCTGCGCCGGGTGCGCAGGCTGGTGGCGTGCGGGTTGGGGCGGTAGCCGAGTTCGTCGGCCAGCTCGCGGATCCGGCGCGCCGTCTCGCCGGACGCCGCGCGTCCCTGCTCCCCGGACGGGCCGTTGAGGACCCGGGAGACCGTCGAGACGTGCAGCCCGAGCCGTTCCGCGATCCCGCGCAGTGTCACCGGCCCGCCGTCGCCTGCCATACCCGTCTCCCGCCTCGCCGTTCCTGAACCGCCCCCATTCTCCCCAACGGCACACCTCGGCGGACCCGGCGGACAGCCGCAGCCGAGGACGGCCGCCGTCCCGGTACGGCCGCCGCCGGCCCGGACCGGGGCGAGCCGGTGGTGCGCGGCGGCGACCTGGGCGAGCAGGATCTTCGCGGCGGCGCGGTCACCGACGTCCGTGCCGGTGACCATCACCGCGGGGTCGCCCGCGCGGCCGAGGGCTTCCTCCGGAAGAGCCGGCGGGCAGTCCGCCGGGCGGGAAGGAGCCCCGGGGAAACGGTCAGTGCTGCGGGCTGCCCATCTCCGCGCAGAAGAGCACCGGGTCACTGTCGAAGCCCCGGATCATCTCGCGCATCTCCCACGCTCCGGAGGGGGCCCGGGTGAACTCGGCGACCGTCGTGGCCGTGGCGTCGGCGACCTGGGCGAAGTCGTCCGCCAGCAACTGCTCGTACCTCTGGACGACGACGACCCCGGCGTTGGACATGTCCCCGAACGTCCGGGGCCCACCGTCCTGGTGGATGGCCACGCCGACCACCACACGCCCGTACACGGGCGCCAGCCGGTCGAATTCCAGGACCATCACCTCGACGAACCCGAAGCCCATGCCGGTCTCGCTGTGCCGGGTCATGGTGATGGTGCCGTCCGGTGACCGGCTCTCGTAGTGCACGACATACACCGGCCGCCCGTAGGGATCGTCCGCCGAGTAGGTCGCGGCGATGATGTCGAGGTGCCGGGGCGTCTCCCCGAGCGGGCTCGGGTCCCACTTGAGTCTGACCTCCACCTTGCCCAGCGCCTTGCCTCCACCACTCACCTTGCAAGCTCCCCCGTCAGAACCATGGCGAGACGTTCCCGCGCGATCAAGTATGCGTTTCTGACGGCTTTTTGACGCCTCCCTGCGCCGGCTGAGCTCTCAAGCGACGGACGGGGAGGCCGAGAGGTCCTGGTCGGCCGCCCAGGAAGCGAGGATGCGCAGCCGCTCGTGCGTGGGGGAACCGGGGGCGGCGGTCCAGACGGTCAGGTGCTGGTCCGGGTCGGTGCTCGCGGTGAGGGTGTCCCAGTCCAGGACGAGTTCGCCGACGACCGGGTGATGGAGCGTCTTGGTGCCCACCGTGCGGGCGGCGACCCGGTGTTCGCCCCACCACCGGGCGAACTGCCTGTCATGCATGGACAGTTCACCGACCAGCTCGATCAGGCGCGGGTCCTCGGGGTACTTCGCCGCCTCCATCCGCAGCTGGGCCACGGAGATCTGCGCGGAGGTCTCCCAGTCGGCGTAGAGGGTCCGCATCGCCGGATCCGTGAACTGGATGCGCGGACAGTTGCGGTGCTTTTCCGGAAGGCGGCCGAAATCGGTGACCAGCGCGGCGGCCGGCGCGTTCCACGCCAGGATGTCGCCGCGGCGTCCCTGCACGATGGCCGGGGTGGCGGTGAGGTCGTCCAGCACGCGCTGGAGCTGGGGCTGCACCTTCTGCCTGCCGCGGTGCCGGGCGCGGTTCGCGGTCTTGCCGGCGAGCTGGAAGAGGTACGCCCGCTGGTCGTCATCCAGATGGAGTACGCGGGCGAGGGTGTCCAGCACCGGAGCCGATGCCTGCATACGGCCCTGCTCCAGGCGTGTGTAGTAGTCGGTGCTGATCGAGGCGAGCTGGGCGACCTCCTCGCGGCGCAGCCCGGCCACCCGGCGGGGTGCCGTCGTCTCCGGCAGGCCGACCGTGCGCGGGCTCAGCTCCGCGCGCCGCCTTTTGAGAAATTCTCCCAGCTCATTGAGGGGGACGCTGCTGGTCATGCTTCCCAGCATCGCACCGATCTCACCGAGGCAAGGAGGGAGAAAACACTCCCAGGATGCCGCCCTCCCCGGATGCGTTTCTCCGCTTTTCGCGCCGGCCGCCCCGTGTGACGCTCGACCTGAAGGAGATCCTCTCCCACCGAAGGAAGCACCACCATGCGCGGCGCAGTAATCCACGCCCCCGGCGACGTGCGCTTCGAGGAGCGCGACGACCCCCGGATCATCCGCCCGACCGACGCGATCATCCGCACGGTCGCCACCTGCGTGTGCGGCTCGGACCTGTGGGCGTACCGCGGCCTGGAACCGGTCGACGAACCTCACCCCATGGGCCACGAGTACGTCGGCATCGTGGAGGAGGTCGGCGGCGAGGTCACCTCGGTCAAGCCGGGCCAGTTCGTCGTCGGCTCCTTCGCCACGTCGGACAACACCTGCCCGAACTGCCTGAACGGATGGCAGTCCTCCTGTCTGCACCGGGAGTTCATGAGCACCTGCCAGGCCGACTACGTCCGCATCCCGAACGCCCAGGGCACCCTGGTCGCCACGGACGACCACCCGGACGGCGCGTTCGTGCCCGGCCTGCTCGCCGTCTCCGACGTCATGGGCACCGGCTGGTACGCGGCCCTCGCCGCCGAGGTCAGGCCCGGCTCCACCGCCGTGGTCGTCGGTGACGGAGCGGTCGGCCTGTGCGGTGTGATCGCCGCCAAGGAGCTGGGTGCAGAGCGGATCATCGCGATGAGCCGCCACGAGCCCCGGCAGAAGCTGGCCCGGGAGTTCGGGGCGACGGACATCGTCACCGAGCGCGGGGAGGAAGGCGTCGCCCGCGTGAAGGAGCTGACGAAGGGCATCGGCGCCGACTCCGTCCTGGAGTGCGTCGGCACGTCCGAGGCGATGCGGCAGGCCCTGCACGCGGCCCGCCCCGGCGGCAACGTCGGCTTCGTCGGCGTCCCGCACGAAGTCGCGATCGACGGCCAGGAGCTGTTCTTCTCCCACGTCGGCCTGCGCGGCGGCCCCGCCCCCGTGCGCCGTTACCTGCCCGACCTGATCGACCGGGTCCTGTCGGGCCGGATCGACCCGGGCAAGGTCTTCGACCTCACCCTGCCCCTGGAGCAGGTCGCCGAGGGCTACCGGGCGATGGACGAGCGCCGCGCCATCAAGGCACTGCTGAAGCCCTGACCCGAGCAGCCGCCCGTCACCGGGGCCGGACATCCACGGCCCGGCCCCGGACAGCCGTCGTCTGCCGTGCCCACGCCCGCGGCGCTGCCGCTCGGCGGGAGGGCCCGCCCGCACACTCCTCGTCGCCCGGTACGCCGTGTCCCAGCGGACGAGGACGAGGCCCGCCCGCACCGAGCACGCGCCCGCCCCCGTCCCCCCGAGGAGAGACCACACGTACGCCTTCCACGACCGGGACCCGCCCCGGCAGGCTCCCCTTCGTCGTCTGGGTGCTCGCCGCCGGCACATTCCTGATGGGGACCACCGAGTTCGTAGTCGCCGGCCTGCTGCCGGAGCTCGCCGGCGACCTCGGCGTCAGCGTCTCCCGGGCCGGCCTGCTGATCACGGCCTTCGCGCTCGGCATGATCATCGGCTCGCCGGCGATGGCCATGGCCACCCTGCGTCCGCCCCCGCGCCGGACACGGCATCGCCGCCGGATCGGCGCTGGCGGGTACGGCCCTGGACTCCTCCCTCGGCCTGACCGGCCCGCCCCTGGTGGGCACCGTCCACCCTGGTGCCGCTGAGTGTCCTCGCCGTCCGCGGCTCCGGCCGGCCCGGACGGATCGTGGCGCAGCGCACCGCTCCGGCCGACGCGCGGGACGAGGAGCCCGCGCAGGCGCCGTCGCATCACTGACCGCGGGTGTGGAGACGCGTGGGCCCAGGAGGTCAGGCCCGAGCAGCCGAAGGAGGACGTGCCGACGGTGGGACGCCACAGGGGTGAGCTCCTCCGCGGCGGGAGCGTCGGCCCTCCTGGACCGGCCGGCGCTCCCGTCCTCGGCATCCGGCTTCAGGAGGTCTGATGGACGACCATCGCCGAGCCGCCGCCACGCCGTACGGGCTCGGCCACCGCGGTGACCGTCCCGCGGGGGCCGAACTCCAGCGCGGCGACCGCGCCGATCTCGGGTGACGGGGTGAAGGCCGGCGGGGCCAGGACGAAGTGCTCACCGAGGGCTTCGAGCGCGGGGCGTTCGGGTGAGTCGAGGAAGGCCGGTTCGGCTTCGGTCGTGGTGCGGTTGCGCTGCGAGATGCGCGGTGCCGCGACCGCTTCGGGCAGGGTCATGCCGAGGTCGAGGCGGTTGACCAGGGTCTGCAGGACGGTGGTGATGATGGTGGCACCGCCCGGGGAGCCCACGGCGATCAGGGGCCTGCCGTCGCGCAGCACGATCGTCGGCGACATGCTGCTGCGCGGCCGCTTGCCCGGACCCGGCAGGTTCGGGTCGGGCACGCCGGCCTGCAGGGGCGTGAAGTCGAAGTCCGTGAGCTCGTTGTTGAGCAGGAACCCGCGGCCCGGAACGGTGATGGCCGAGCCTCCGGTCTGCTCGATGGTCAGCGTGTAGGAGACGACGTTGCCCCAGCGGTCGCAGGCCACCAGGTGGGTGGTCGACGGACCCTCGTACGGCTCCTGGCTGCCGGTGCCCGGGGCGGTGCACCCCGCGGGGGCCAGCGGATCGCCCGGGGCGACGGGGCTGGTCAGCGACGTGGTGGGCGGGATCAGACAGGCGCGGTCCTTGGCGAACTCCTTGGCCAGCAGCTCCCTGGTCGGTACGTCGGAGAACGCCGGGTCGCCCACCCAGCGGTTGCGGTCGGCGAACGCGATCCGGCTGGCCTCCAGATAGTCGTGCAGCGCCTGCGCCGTGTCGGAGGGCGACAGGTGGAAGTTCTCCAGGATGTTCAGCGCCTCGCCGACCGTGGTGCCGCCGGAGGAGGACGGTGCCATGGAGTACACGTCCAGACCGTGGTACGTCGTGCGGGTCGGCGCCCGCAGGATTGCTCGGTAGCCGGCGAGGTCCGCACGCTCCATGAGCCCTGGACGCACGGTGCGCGTGGAGCCCTGGGCCACCGGCGGGTTCTGGACGGTGCGCACCACGTCGTGCCCGATGTCGCCGTGGTACAGGGCGTCCACGCCGTCGTGGGCGAGTTCCCGGTAGGTGCGGGCCAGGTCGGGATTGCGGAAGCGGGTTCCGACGACGGGCAGTTGACCGCCCGGCAGGAACAGCTGAGCGGTCGGGGTGAAGTCGCGGAAGCGTGCCTCGTTCATCTCGGTCTGGGCGCGGAACTGGTCGTTGACCACGAACCCGTCGTCCGCGATCCGCGTCGCGGGCCGCAGGGCCTGGGCCAGCGAGAGGGTGCCCCAGGTGTCCAGGGCCCGCTGCCAGGTCGCCGGGGTGCCGGGAACGCCCACGGAAAGGCCGGAGTTGACGGCTTCGTCGAACGGGATCGCCTTGCCGGTGGAGGGGTCGGTGAAGGAGTCGGACCGCATGCGCGCCGGTCCGGTCTCCCGGCCGTCGATGGTGTGCACGGTCCTGGTACGGGCGTCGTAGTAGACGAAGTAGCCGCCGCCTCCGACGCCTGCCGAGTAGGGCTCGACGACACCGAGTGCGGCGGCGGTGGCGACAGCGGCGTCGACGGCGTTGCCGCCGTGGCGCAGCACGTCGATACCGGCCTGTGTGGCATACGGGTTGACGCTGGAGACGGCGCCTCCGCTACCGACGGCGACGGCCTGTTTGGCGGGCGGCCGAAGCCCGGGCGACGTCTCCCGCCGAGCCGTGGAGGACGAAGCGGCGGCGGTGCGGGGGAGCAGGGGGAGAGTGAGGAACGCAGTTGATGCGGCGGTCAGCAGGGTACGGCGGGCGGTCACGGAACCTCCGATTCGCCCCTCGGGGGGGCGCCGACGGGGAGGTGGGGGGTGCGCGAAACCCTGGCAAACGGATGGGGGACCGGCAACCACGTGGATCAAGGTTTGCGGAAGATCTGAGGTTTCCCGTGGTGAGGGAGGGGAGCTGACGCAGGATGATGGGTCGGATCCGGCCAATGACGATCTTGATCCCGTCCGGCGTATCCCCGTTTCTCGTCGATATGCGCTGTTCGGCATTTCGGAGACAGGTCGCGGGGCGGGTTCTCCGGCGGGTCGGTCAACCATGCCGGACCGGAGGAGATGGCGATTGATGGGGTGATGGACGGCTATGGGGGAAAGAGCTGCAAAGCGTTCTTTCCCGGCCCTTGCTCTGCTCGTCCGTGCGATGGCTTGAACCCATGGATGCGCACGCTGCGCGCCTTCTGCGCCGCGGCGGCCAAAATGAGCGCGGCCCGCTCGACCGGTCCGCACAGGCGCTGCGTTCCCTGACCAGGCACTGGAGAACGATCGAGCTCAACGCCCAGTGCCCCGGCGTGATGTGACCGGCACACGGTCCGGCGCGGATCGGCGGCCCGGCTCCGCGTCCCGGGCGGGTGGGCATACACTCAAGCCGCTGTGCCCTCGGTCAGGGCACGAAGCGGGAGTTGGTGTCCATGAGCGGGGAATGGACGGGGGCCGGCCTGCCCCCGGCGGCGGCCGCGCGGATCGCGGAGCTGCGCGGCAGCGGAACCTGGTCCTCGGCGCTGTCCACCGGTGAGTTCGCCGCGCTGCGTGCCGTGGGGTTCGAGCCGGTCGGCCAGGTCATGGGCTCGGCCGTCTACCACGTCGGCCGCAGCGGCCGGTACTGGGGCTATCACGACTGCCTCTACCAGAGCGGGTGGTACGCCGGCGGGGGCGGCTACGCGCGCGTCGCCCTCTCCGGAGGCGGCGCCCCGTCCGCCGGGCTCGTCGAGGTGCTCGACCGGGCACGCCGCTCGGCCCTGGACCGGATGACCGCGGAGTGCTCGGCCCTCGGCGGCGACGGCGTCGTCGCGGCACAGCTGACGGTGGCCCCCTTCCCGGCACAGCCCAACTGCCTGGAGTTCAAGGTGATCGGGACCGCGGTGCGCGCGGCCGGAACGGTACGGCCGCCGCGGCCGTTCACCTGCCACCTCGACGGCCAGGGGTTCGCCAAGCTCGTGACCGCCGGATGGGTTCCCGTCGAGCTGCTCTACGGCATGTCCGTCGGCGTACGCCACGACGACTACACCACCCGCGCCCAGACGCGCTCGTGGAACAACACCGAGGTCAGCGGCTGGAGCGAGCTCGTCCAGGCGGTGCGCTCCGACGCCCGTGCGCATCTGCGGGCGCAGAGCGGGCGGTGGGGCGGCGACGGCGTGATCCTCTCCGCGGGCGGCCTGCGCGTCTGGGGCGAACCCTGCCTGCGCCGCGGCGGCAACAGCGAACAGGAGGACCATGTGGCCGAGGCGACGCTGGTGGGCACCACCGTCGCCCGCTTCAGGGCCCGCGAGGTGCCGCCCCGCACCCTCACCGTGATGCCGCTCGACCCGGAACGACGCCGGCGGGCCATGCGCCGTACCGCCACCGACCTGCGATGAGGGGAACTTCGTTCATGACCGTCTTCAACCCCGCCGACGGCAGCACTCCTGACGGCGTGTCGGCCCAGGGCGTGCCGGCCGACGCGATGCGGCGCCTGGCCGAACTGCAGCCGGGCAAGCCGGGTTCGATCTTCACCAGCGACCTGTCGGTCAACGAGTTCCTGCTGGTGCGCGAGGCGGGATTCCGGCCCATCGGCCTCGTCCTCGGCAGCTCGATCTACCACGTGGGCATCCAGCTGGGCCGCTGGGGCAAGAATCAGGAGCTGACGACGCTCAGCCAGGCCATGTACCACGCCCGTGAGCTGGCGATGACCCGGATGGAGGCAGAGGCGGCCCAGCTGGGCGCGGACGGCATCGTCGGTGTGCGGCTCAGCGTCGAGGCCCGTGAATTCGGCAGCGACATCGCGGAGTTCATCGCCGTCGGGACCGCCGTCAAGGCCGACCAGCCGGCGCCGGGCGCGGGCGGCGGCAGCTGGCGCAACATCAAGGGCCAGCCGTTCACCTCGGACCTCAGCGGCCAGGACTTCTGGACGCTCATCCGGGCCGGCTACGCCCCGCTGGGCATGGTGATGGGCACCTGCGTCTACCACATCGCGCACCAGAAGATGGGGCAGATGTTCTCCAACATCGGCAAGAACGTGGAGATCGAGCAGTTCACCCAGGCGCTGTACGACGCGCGGGAGCTGGCGATGGCACGGATGCAGCACGAGGCGGAGGAGCTGCGGGCCGAGGGCGTCGTCGGCGTGCAGCTCAACGCGCACAACCATCGCTGGGGCGGCCACACGACCGAGTTCTTCGCGATCGGCACGGCCGTACGGCCGCTGCGCGAGGACCATGTCATCGAGCGCCCGACGATGGTGCTCAGCCTGGACGGCTGAGCACCCCGCCCAGCACACCCGGACCGACCGCACCCCACGAGAGGCCCCGCGATGACCTCGGCACCCGACCCCGTCCCGTTCGAGCACGGCGGGGAACCGGACTCCCTCGACCTGCTGACAGCCGCGCTGCGCCGGGACGCCGCCGACCTGGACGTCTACGCCCGGGTGCTCTCCGGGACCCTCGCCGAGGCGCTGCCGCCGGGTTCCGTCGCCGTGGAGCGCAAACGGGGCATGGCCGACCGGCTCGCGGGGCGCGAGGGCCGCGTCCGGCGGGTCGAGGTCCTCCTCGGCGAGCAGCGTCTCGTGCTCGACCTGGCCGGCGGGCATCCCCAGGGCGAGGTGTGCAAGGAGGTCCGCGGCGTGGTGCTCTCCCGGCGCCCGGTGGAACTCGACACGTGGGTGCGGGAGCTCGCGACCGCCGTCGCGGCCCGCGCACGGTCCGACGCGCGAGCCCGGGTGGCACTGGAGCGGCTGGTGCTCGGCGAGTAAGGGCGCGGTTTCCCCGGCCGCGGTCCGAGACCCCTGTTCAGCGGGGGTCTTCCGCAGGGGTCTGCTGCTTTCCGGACATACGGCGCGCCATGCCGGAGCGCGGCCCCGCGGTGGTCCTCCCGATCTGCAGGGAACTGCGCAGCACTACGGTACGCAAGGGCTGTTCCGTCCCCGCGATCCGGTCCAGCAGCAGGCCCGCCGCGGTCCGTCCCAGGTCGTACGAGGGCACCTGGACCGTGGTCAGGCCGGGCTGCACCAGCGCCGCCCAGGGCACCTCGCCGAACGACAGGACACCGATCTCCGGTGGTTCCAGGCCGGCTTCGCGCACCGCCTGCAGCACCCCGACGGCCATCAGGTTGTTGGCCGCGAAGACCGCGTCCGGGCGCCGCGGCAGCGCGAGCAGATCGGCCATGGCCGCGTGCCCGCCCTCGACCTTGAAGTCGGCGTGCCGGATGTAGTCGCGCAGCAGGTCCGCTTCCCCGGCCGGAGCGCCGGGGCCGTCGTCCAGGAACTCCTGGAGCGCCCTGCGATAACCGGCGAGCCGTTCCTCGGCGGTGGAGGTGCCCTGCGGGCCGGTGATGCAGGCGACCCGCCGGTAGCCGCGGGCCAGCAGGTGTGCCGTCGCCGCCGCGCCGCCTTCCTCGTCGTCCACCAGAACGGCGTCCACCGATGCCCCGCGGGGGCGGCGGTCCACGGCGACCACCGGTATGCCGCGGCTCTGCAGGGCGGACACGTCGGTGCGGCTGCGGGACGCGGCGGCCACGATGACGCCCGCCATCCGTTCGGCGATCGCGATGTCCAGATAGCGCCGTTCCTTGTCGAGGTTCCCGTCGGTGTTGCACAGCACCACCGAGAAGCTGGTCCGCTGGGCGGCGTCCTCGACGCCGCGGGCCAGCGCCGTGAAGAACGGGTTCCCGATGTCCGGGATGATCAGTCCGACGAGGCTGCTGCGCCGCATCCGCAGCGAACGGGCGACCCGGTTGGGGGCGAAGCCCAGCTCGGCGGCCGCGCGACGGACCCGTTCGGCGCGCTCGGCCGTGACGCGGCCGCCGTTCAGGACCCGGGAAACCGTGGCGGGGGAGACCCCGGCCGCATGGGCCACGTCGTTGATCGTCGTCATGGGTCCTCCGACCTCTTGCCCGACCCCTACGGGACTCTTGACACCCTCGGAGGCCAAACCCTACGTTCCCCCTGAAAAGGATTTCAAGGATCCGCCGGGGCTCACTGTCGCCGGGCGCCTGCCTTCCCTGAATCGTCACGCTCTCAGCGGAGGGGACTGGTGTGCGATCTTCTGAAATCGTTTTCCAATCTCGGTCTTCCTGCATCACCGAAAGGTCACCGGGTCAACTTGTGCAACATGGGAGGTCCGCAATGGTGCGGATGAACGCGGACGGCGCGGCATGAGCGGCGCGCCGCCCGCCCTGCTGCGAATGCGGGGCATCAGCAAGGAGTTCCCGGGCGTCCGGGCGCTCAGCGACGTCGAACTGACCGTCCACCCCGGCGAGGTGGTGGCACTGCTCGGCGAGAACGGCGCCGGCAAGTCGACGCTGATGAACATCCTCGCCGGGGTGCACGCCGACTACGAGGGCGTCATCGAGATCGACGGCGAGCCGGTGCGGATCCACTCGCCGAAGCATGCCCAGCAGCACGGCATCGCGATGATCCACCAGGAGCTCAACCTGGTGCCCGAACTGTCCGTGTCCGACAACGTCTTCCTCGGCCGCGAACTGCGCACCGCACGCGGCACACTGGACCGCGCGGCGATGCACACCCGCACCGCCGGACTGCTGGCCGACCTCGGCCTCGACCTGCCCCCGCAGCGGCTGGTCCGCGACTGCCGCATCGCCGAGCAGCAACTCGTCGAGGTGGCCAAGGCGCTGAACGGCACCCTGCGGATCCTGGTGCTCGACGAGCCGACGTCCGCGCTCGCCGAGGCCGAGGTGGAGCGGCTGTTCGCCGTCATCCGCCGGCTGGCGGCCCGCGGCGTCGGGCTGATCTACATCTCCCACCGGCTGGAGGAGCTGGAAGAGATCGCCGACTCCGCGACCGTGCTGCGCGACGGCACCTTCGCGGGCCGCCGCCCGATCGCCGGCACCGACCGCGCCGAGCTGGTGCGGCTGATGGTGGGACGGCCCCTGGGGGAGCTCTTCCCCAGGGCGCCGCAGCAGCGGTCCGACGGCCCGGTACGGCTGCGCGTGCGGGGCCTGACCACGGCTCCCGCGCCGGCCGGCACCCGTACGCCGCTGCACTCGGTGGACCTTCAGGTGCGGGCCGGGGAGATCCTCGGCGTCGCCGGGCTGATGGGCGCCGGGCGCAGCGAGGTGCTGGAGGCACTCTTCGGCGCCGGCGACCGCGTGCGCGGCGAGATCACGCTGAACGACCGCCCGTACAGCCCGCACACCCCCCGCACGGCGATCCGCCGGGGCATCGCGCTGGTCGCCGAGGACCGCAAGACGCAGAGCCTGGTGCTCGGCAACACCGTACGGTTCAACACCACCCTGGCCGCCCTCGACCGCTACCTCAGGCCGTGGCGCACCGTGGACGCCCGCCGGGAGAAGGCCGCCGCGGCCGGCAAGGGCGCCGAACTGCGCACCAAGACGCACAGCCTGGACGCCGTCGTCGGCACCCTCTCCGGCGGCAACCAGCAGAAGGTGGTGCTGGCCAAGTGCCTGCTCACCGAGCCCTCGGTGCTGCTGCTCGACGAGCCCACGCGGGGCATCGACGTCGGCGCCAAGGCGGAGATCCACGCCCTGATGGACGCCCTCGCGGCCCAGGGCACCGCGATCATCGCCGTCTCCTCCGAGCTTCCGGAGCTGATCGGCATGTGCGACCGGATCATCGTGCTCTGCGAGGGGCGGCTGACCGGCGAGTTCCACCGCGACCCGGCCCACGGGCCGGCCGCGACCCAGGAAGCCATCCTCACCGCGGCGATGGCACGGCAGAACGTTGTGGCCGGACCACCGGCGGACGAGAACGAGGCAGAGAGATGAGCAAGACACTCCCACCCGCCGGGGACACCGCCACCGGGACCGGCCCGCACCTCCAGACGCTGCGCGGGCGCCTGTCCCGGGCCCTGCCGTCACTCGGCTCGCTGCAGAGCTACATCGGCCTGCTGCTGGTGGTCGCCGTCGGCATCGTCACCAAGGGCCAGATCTTCTGGAACCAGGACAACCTCACCAACGCGGTCACCGCTTTCGCCTCGCGCGGCATCCTCGCCGTCGGCGTCACCCTGGTCATCCTCACCGCGGGCATCGACCTGTCCGTGGGGTCGGTGCTCGGCATCGGTTCCATGACAGCGGCGATGCTGCTGGTCCACCACGGCCTGTCGCCGTGGGCGATCGTCCCGCTGTGCGCGCTGGTGGGCGCGTTCTTCGGCTTCCTCAACGGGATCGGCACCACCTGGCTGCGCATCCAGTCGTTCGTGATGACCCTGGCCATGCTCTCGGTGGTGCGCGGCATCGACCGGCAGATGAGCGACAACGTGGCCGTCGGCGTGCAGTTGGTGGACCCCCACGGCCACCTCACGCCCAAGGCCGCCGCGTTCGCCGCGCTGGGCACCCCGGGGCACACCCTGGTCGCGGGCATCGGCTACCCGGTGATCGCGTTCGTCGCGGTCTGCGTCGCGGCCCAACTGCTGCTCTCCCGGACCCGGTTCGGACGCCATGTGTACGCCGTGGGCGGCAACCCCACCGCCGCCCGGCTCTCCGGGGCCAACGTCAACCTGGTGATCATCGCCGTCTTCACGCTCTGCGGCCTGCTGGCCGGCTTCGCCGGTCCCATCGACGCCGCCTACAGCGCCTCCGCCGACCCGCTGGCCGGCACCTCCTACGAGCTGGACGCCATCGCCGCGGCCGTCATCGGCGGCACCAGCCTGGCCGGCGGCAAGGGCACCATCACCGGCACCGCCGTCGGCGCGCTGATCCTCACCCTGCTCGACAACATCCTCGGGCTCAACGCGATCAGCGACAACATGCAGATGATCATCAAGGGCCTCATCGTCGTCGTGGCCGTCGTGCTGCAGCGCCCGGGCTTCCTGAAGCCCCTCACCGAACCGCTGCGCCGCCTGCGCGCCCGCGCCTGAGCGCCGTCCCCTCCCCGCACCACCCCTCACCCTCACCCTCACCCACGCAAGGAGTCCGCTGTGTCCGCTGTGCCTGCCCTGTCACCGAGCCGTCGTACCTTTGTGGCCCTCGCCGGCGCGGTCGCCACCGTCGCCGCTCTCACCTCCTGCGCCGCCCACGCGCCGAAGACCGCAGCCGCCGGCGGCTCGGGCAGCGGCAAGAAGACGTTCGTGGTCGGCTACTCCCAGTCCAACAACGCCGAGCCGTACCGCGCCCAGCTCAACGCGCAGCTCCAGCACTTCGTCAAGAAGTACCCCGACCTCAAGCTGCTGCCCATCACCGACGCGCACCAGGACAGCGCCACGCAGGTGAGCCAGGTGCAGAACTTCGTCCAGCAGAAGGTCGACGTCCTGATCGTCTCGCCCAACGAGCCGGCCCCGCTGACCGCCGCGGTGCAGCAGGCCTGCACCGCGCACATCCCGGTCATCATCCTCGACCGGACCGTGAACACCGACTGCTACACGTCCTTCATCGGCGGCGACAACTACAAGATCGGCAAGCTCGCCGGTGAGGCGGCGGTGCAGGCCCTGCCGCACGGCGGCAACGTGGCCGAGCTGCAGGGGACCCTGTCCGACCAGCCGCAGATCGACCGCGACAAGGGCTTCAGAGACGCCATCGCCGGACACCACATCACCATCGTGTACCACCAGGAGGCGAAGTGGCTGAAGGCCAACGCCACCGCGATCATGCAGCGTTGGCTCGACCAGAACCAGAAGATCGACCTCGTCTACGGCGAGAACGACGACATGGCCCTCGGCGCGGTGCTCGCGGCCCGCGGCGCCGGCAAGGCCGACGGCATCAAGTTCGTCGGCATCGACGGCCTCGCCATCCCGACCGGGGGCATCCGCGCTGTACAGCTCGGCCAGATGTACACCACCTTCATCTACCCGACCGGCGCCCAGCAGGCGGCGGACACCGCCGAGGCCATCGTGCACGGACAGACCGTCAGCAAGCACCAGACGCTGGACACCACCAGGATCACCAAGGACAACGCGGCGGCCGTCTACAACCAGTACGACATGTCGGCCAAGCTCGGCTGAGCCGGCCCGCCCCGGACACCGTCAGAACCCATGGCCCCGGCCACGGGTTCTGACGGCGTACCCGAAAATCACGTGCCCCGGCCGCGTTCCTCTCGTACCGTCATCGCGTACCGAGCACCGCCACGACCGTACGGCGGTGCCTGTCGTCCGACATCGAGGGGAGCCCGGCCATGCGTGCGCGCAGTGCTGTTCTCGCTCCCCGTTCCCGGTACGAGGTGATCCTCGTGTCTCCGTCCGGCCGGTGCCCGCTGCGCGGCCGGCACCGGACACCCGTCACGCCCTGCTGACCTGTTCCTGAGTCCTGCACGCGGCGGCTCGCACGGGTGAATCGCGCTGCCCTTTTCTTCGGTCGATCCGATCCCCAGAAAGGCCCTGGGCCGTGCGCACGAACACCACCAGCCTCGCCGCCGTCCGCAACCTCGGCATCCTCGCCCACGTCGACGCGGGCAAGACCACCGTCACCGAGCGGATCCTGTACGCGACGGGCACCACCCACAAGCGGGGCGAGGTGCACGACGGCACCACCGTCACCGACTTCGACCCGCAGGAACGCGACCGCGGCATCACCATCTTCGCCGCCGCCGTCAGCTGCGCCTGGGACGGTCACCGCATCAACCTCATCGACACCCCCGGCCACGTCGACTTCGCCGACGAGGTCGAGCGCTCGCTGCGCGTCCTGGACGGCGCGATCGCCGTGTTCGACGCCGTCGCCGGGGTCGAGCCGCAGAGCGAGTCGGTGTGGCGGCAGGCCGACCGGTACGGCGTCCCGCGCATCGCGTTCGTCAACAAGCTGGACCGCGCGGGCGCCGACCTCGACCGGGCCGTCGCCTCGATCCGGGACCGGCTGCACCCGGCGCCGCTGGTCGTGCAGCTGCCGATCGGCGCCGAGGACACCTTCACCGGCGTCGTCGACCTGGTGCGGATGCGCGCGCTGACCTGGCACGACGCTTCGGGTACGGCCGTGGAGGGGCCCGTGCCCGAGCCGCTCGGCGCGGAGGCGGCACGCCGGCGGCGGGTGCTGGAGGAGACCGTGGCCGGGCTGCATCCGGGCGCGCTGGAGGAGTTCTGCGAGCGTGACTCGCTCACGCCCGCCACGCTCGCCGCCGCCCTGCGCGACCTCACCCGCAGCGGGGACGGCGTGGTCGTCCTCGCCGGATCCGCCTACCGCAACCGGGGGATCGAGCCGTTGCTGGACGCGGTCGTCGCCTGTCTGCCCTCCCCGCTCGACGTCCCCGCCGTACGCGGCGCACACGAGGGCGGCGAGCAGGAGCGGGCCGCCGACCCCCAAGTCCCGTTCGCGGGGCTGGTGTTCAAGGTGCAGGCGAGCGGCACCGGACGGCTCGCCCACGTCCGTGTCTACTCGGGCACGCTGGAGAAAGGAGACGTCGTGCGCGAGCAGGGCAGCGGCCGTACCGAGCGGGTGGCGCGCATCCTGCGGGTCATGGCGGACCGGCACGTCCAGCTCGACCGGGCCGTGGCCGGGGACATCGTGGCGCTCGCGGGTGTGAAGTCGGCGCGGGCCGGCTCCACGCTGTGCGACCCCGGCGCCCCGCTGCTCCTCGAACCGCCCGTGGCCGCCGAGCCCGTGGTGTCCGTCGCCGTCGAGGCCCGGCGCGCCACGGACACCGGACGGCTGGCGACGGCGCTGGCCCGGCTGGCCGAGGAGGACCCCTCGCTGACGGTGCGCACCGACACCGAGACCGGGCAGACCGTGCTGTCCGGGATGGGCGAACTCCATCTGGAGGTCGCGGTGGAGAAGGTCCGCCGGGACGGAGGACCGGAGGTCACCGTGGGCCGGCCGCGGGTCGCCTACCGCGAGACGGTCGTCGAGGGGGTGACCGGGTTCGTCTTCCGGCACGTCAAACAGGACGGCGGGGCGGGGCAGTTCGCCCACGTCGTACTGGACGTCGAGCCGCTCGGGCCCGAAGCCGGCGCCACCGGCTTCGCGTTCCGTTCCGCCGTGGTCGGCGGCCGCGTACCGCAGGAGTACGTGCGCGCGGTCGAGGCCGGATGCCGGGACGCGCTCGCCGAGGGCCCGCTGGACGGGCACCCGGTGACCGGGCTGCGGGTCACGCTCACCGACGGCTCCACCCATGTGAAGGACTCCTCCGACACGGCCTTCCGCACCGCCGGCCGGCTCGGGCTGCGCGCGGCCCTGCGCGCCTGCGCGACCGCCCTGCTGGAACCGGTCGCCGAGGTCACGGTCACCGTGCCGGAGGACGCCGTCGGCACGGTCCTCGGCGACCTGGCGGCCCGGCGCGGCCGGGTCGGCGGCTCCCGGACCCGCGGCGGCGCAGCCGTGCTGACCGCGACCGTGCCGCTGGCCGAACTGTTCGGCTACGCCACGCGGTTGCGCAGCCGCACCCAGGGCCGCGGCACCTTCACGGCCCGGCCCGCCGGGTACGCCCTCGCACCGCGACCGGCATCGGCACCGCAAGCGATGAGCGCTCCGGTCCGGTAGCGGACATCCGGGTCCCTCCCGAGAAGGGGCGGGCCGCAGCACGAGCCACCACCCGGCCCGTGCTGCGGCCCCGCGCCGTTCACAGAGCGGCCCCCGCACGCCCGTGCGTCGCCGTGCGCCGCGGGGCCCCGACCGGGAGCGATCCGGTGTGGGCGAGGTCCGAGTCCGGTGGGGGACGCATGTCATTGCCTCAAGACGGGCCTGGTGCTGCTCGGCAGGCGCAGGGCTGGTGCTCGACGAGGAGACCGCAGCCCGACTCGGCCTCCTGCGGACGGGCCGGCGGGGTGGGTCCGGGCCCGGAGGGGTGCGAGCTGACCCGCACCTCGTCCCCCCACTGATGGCGTGCGCGGCACGCGCCCGGCCGGGCAGGAACGCGCCGCCTCGCACCTCGCCGCCGCCCGCGCCCTCGGCGCCGGCCCCTGCCCTGGTACCTGCTGCGCCACGAACTCCTGCCCGTCGCCGTGCCTCCGTCGTCCGCCACGCCCCGCTCCGCCCGCCCGGCACCGCACTCGCCCTCGCCTCCCTCGGCTTCCCAGGCCTCGGCACCCGGCCGCCGTCCTCCGCGTGGGGCCACCTCCTCGTCGAGCACCAGCCCTACGCCGAACGCACCTTCCTGGACGTCCTCGCCCCGGCCGCCGTACGGCCGTGCCGGGGCGCCGGCGGTGACCTCGGCAGGCGTGCCACCACCCCGGCGCCCCCGGCACAGCATCCCGGCCTGAACAGGCCGTCCCTGCCCCGCGTATCACCCCACCGTGGGAGACTCCCTCACCATGAGCGCGTCCCCCGCGGTGAGAGGTCTGCGCGCCGCGGTGTTCGCCGCGGTGTGCGTGCTGCTCGCTGCCGCCGGGCACGGGCTCGCCATGGGGGACATGCCGCCGCTGTGGGCCGACGCGGCCGGGTTCCTCGGTGTGTTCGCGCTCGGCTGGGTGCTCGGCGGACGCGAGCGGTCGCTCGCCGGCATCGGCACCGCCATGCTGCTCACCCAGGCCGGACTCCATGTCGTCTTCGATGCCGCCCACCGCACTCCGGCCCCCGCCATGGCCGCGATGCACATGCAGGCCACGGCCCCGCCGCACGGCACCCTGCACGCCACCGCCGCCCACCTCCTCGCCGCGCTGGCCGCCTCCTGGTGGCTGCGGCGGGGCGAGGCCGCTCTGTGGTCGCTGCTGCGCCGTACCGCCGCCCTCGTGCCCGGCCTCGCCGCCTGGTGGCGCGGCGCCCCGCTGCCCTGCCCCGCCCCGCAGGCCCCGCGCGTCCCGGCCGGCCCCGCACCGCCGCGCCCGACCCCGCTGCGGCACGCGGTCACCCGGCGCGGACCCCCGCCCCCGGTCCCGTACTCGCACTGACCCTTGTCACCACGTCACCGTACGGAGACCGACTCACCCATGACCGTGACCCACCCGACCCTGCGCCGCGCCGCGGCCGTCACCGCAGGCGCCGCCGCCATCGTCCTGCTGGCCGCCGGTGCCGCCTCCGCGCACGTCACCGTCCACCCCGAGAGCTACGCCAAGGGCGCCACCGACGGCGTCCTGACCTTCCGCGTCCCCAACGAGGAGGACAGCGCGTCCACCACCAAGGTGCAGGTCTTCCTGCCCACCGACCACCCCGTCCTCGGCGTCCTGGTCCACCCGCAGGACGGCTGGACCGCCAAGGTCACCACGGCCAAGCTGAAGACCCCGGTCAAGACCGACGACGGCACCATCACGGAGGCCGCCTCCGAGATCACCTTCACGGGCGGCAGGATCGGCGCCGGACAGTACGAGGACTTCACCGTCGCCTTCGGCCAGCTCCCCGACGACACCGGCCAGTTGGTCTTCAAGACCCTCCAGACGTACTCCGACGGCAAGGTCGCCCGCTGGATCGAGGAGCCCACCGGCGGCGCCGAACCGGAGAACCCCGCCCCGGTGCTCAAGCTGACCGCCGGTGACCCCACGGCAGCACCCGCCCCCGCCAAGAGCACCGCCACCACCACCCAGGCGGCCGACTCCAGCGACTCCACGGCCCGCGGGCTCGGCATCGCCGGCCTGGTCGCCGGCGTCCTCGGCCTCGCGGCGGCCGCCTTCGCGCTCGTACGGAGCCGGGGCGCACGGTCGTAACCACGCATGACATGAAGGGCCCGGACCGGCACCCCGGTCCGGGCCCTTCACTCTCGGCCTGCCGCCCGCTCAGCGCGCCGCCAGCTCCAGCTCCCGCATCTGCTGCTCGGCCGGTATCTCCGCCGGCATCCGCGACGTACGCCACAGCCACCGCACATCCCGGCCGAAGGACCACAGCAGCGAGCCCAGGGCCAGCAGGACGATCGCCAGGTTCGCCGGGCGGGGCAGCAGTTCGGCGCCCGCCAGGAGGAGCGCGACGCCCTGCACCGCGGCCACCGTCTTGCGGGCGAACGACGGGGGCAGCGGGGCGTTCAGCCAGGGGGCGAGCCGGGCGGCGGCGACGAACGCGTACCGCATGCCGCCTATCAGCAGCACCCACGGGCCCAGCTGCGTCGCGACGTACACACTCAGCACCAGGATCAGGAACGCGTCGACCTCCATGTCGAAGCGTGCCCCCAGTGCCGTCGACGTTCCCGTACGGCGGGCCACCTTGCCGTCCACGCCGTCCAGGAGCAGGGCTATCGCGGTCAGGCCGACCAGCAGCGTCACCGGCGGCGCGCTCTCGAAGGAGTCCGCGACCAGCGCGGTCACCCCGCCCACCAGGGTCGCCCGGCCGAGCGTCACCCGGTTCGCGGGACCGAAGGAACGCAGTCGGGAGCGGTGCAGCGCGCGGGCCAGCACCGCCCAGGTGGCGAACGCGAAGGCCAGCCCCGTCAGCCAGCCGGCCGGCCCCATGCCGATCGCCGTACCGAGCAGGGCCAGCAGCAGAAGCTGCACGCCCGCTCCCACAGCGGTCTCCTGCTGGAGCCTCGCGTCATACGTGTTGTTCAGGGCCACCGCACACCCTCCGGCCAGTGACAGAGTCGATCAACGCCGCGTACTGTGCGCGGCCTGTGCACTTCTCGGTACGTGAACAACTTGCCTACTGTTCAGGAGGATGCCGATGAACCGCTCGGCCCGCGCGTTCTGGCTGCGCTCGCCCGGCCACGGAGAACTGCGTGACGTCACCCTCGCGGATCCGGCCGACGGCGAGATCGTGGTGCGCGCCCTGTACTCCGCGGTGAGCCGTGGCACCGAGACCCTCGTGTTCCGCGGCCAGGTGCCGGCAAGCCAACACGCCGTGATGCGCGCCCCGTTCCAGGAGGGTGACTTCCCGGGCCCGGTGAAGTACGGCTACCTCAGTGTCGGCGTCGTGGAGGAGGGCCCGGCCGCACTGACCGGGCGGACGGTTTTCTGCCTGTATCCGCACCAGAGCCGTTACGTCGTTCCGGTGAACGCCGTGACCGTCGTACCCGAGTCGGTGCCCGCCGCGCGGGCCGTGCTCGCCGGGACCGTGGAGACCGCCGTGAACGCCCTCTGGGACGCGTCTCCGCTGGTCGGCGACCGGATCGCGGTCGTCGGCGGCGGCATGGTCGGCTGCTCGGTGGCCGCCCTGCTCGCCCGCTTCCCCGGCGTCCGCCTCCAGCTCGTCGACGCCGACCCCGCCCGCGCCAAGACAGCCGAGGCCCTCGGCGTGGACTTCGCGACACCCGACGCCGCCCTCGGCGACTGCGACCTCGTCGTCCACGCCAGCGCCACCGAGGCCGGCCTCACCCGCGCGCTTCAGCTCCTCGCCCCCGAGGGCACCGTCGTGGAACTGAGCTGGTACGGCGACCGGCGCGTGGCCCTGCCGCTCGGCGAGGCTTTCCACTCCCGCCGGCTCACCGTGCGCAGCAGCCAGGTCGGCACCGTCTCCCCGGCCGCCCGCCCCGGCCGCGGTTACGCCGATCGGATGGCGCTCGCCCTCGACCTGCTCGCCGACCCGGCCCTGGACGCGCTCATCACCGGCGAGAGCCCGTTCGAGCAACTCCCCGACGTCATGCCGCAGCTCGCCGCCGGCGAGATCCCGGCCCTGTGCCACCGGATCCGGTACCCGGAGGCGGGTCTGACCTGAGAAAAGAGTGAGAGAGGGCTGAACACGGGGAAGCGAAGAGCCGTACTACACGTCATCCCCGGGCAGGCACGGTCCGGGGGGACACGTCCTCCCCGGCCGGCACCGTCCGGGGGACCAGACGCGCCGTACCTGGAGGGTCGTTCGTTGTTCAGCATCACCGTCCGCGATCACATCATGATCGCCCACAGCTTCCGCGGCGAGGTGTTCGGGCCCGCGCAGCGACTGCACGGCGCCACGTTCCTCGTGGACGCCACCTTCCGCCGCGCAGAGCTGGACCAGGACAACATCGTGGTCGACATCGGCCTCGCCACCCAGGAACTGCGCCTGATCACCGCCGAGCTGAACTACCGCAACCTCGACGACGAACCCGACTTCGCCGGCGTCAACACCTCCACCGAGTTCCTCGCCAAGGTCATCGCCGACCGGCTCGCCGACCGCGTCCACAAGGGCGCCCTCGGCGAAGGCGCCAAGGGCCTCGCCGGAATAACGGTCACCCTGCACGAGTCGCACATCGCCTGGGCGAGTTACGAGCGTGCCCTGTGACCGAGCTGACCGAAGTGACCGAGCTGACCGAAGTGACCCTGGACAGGGCGCGGCTCCCGTACGTGCCCGCGCAGCCCCCCGCCACCCAGCAGCCCGCCGGAATCATCCCCATGTCCCTGCGCACCGTGCACTTCGTCCTGCCGGGCGGCGTCGACGACCCGGCCGCGCCCAGCGGCGGCAACGCCTACGACCGCCGGGTCTGCCTCGACCTGCCCGGCTTCGGCTGGCAGGTCGTCCCCCACGCCGCGCCCGGCACCTGGCCGCACCCCGACCGGGCCGCCCGCGAGGAACTCGCCCGCACCCTGCGGGAGCTGCCGGACGACGCGGTGGTCCTCATGGACGGGCTCGTCGCCTGCGGCGTCCCGGAGCTCGTCACCCCGCACGCCGACCGCCTGCGCCTGGCCGTCCTCGTCCACCTGCCGCTCGGCGACGAGACCGGCCTCGCCCCCGAGACCGCCGCCGACCTCGACGCCCGCGAACGGGCCGTGCTGCGCGCCGTGCCCGCCGTCGTCGCCACCAGCGACTGGGCGGTGCGCCGGCTCGTCTCCCACCACGGCCTCGCCCCCGAACGGGTGCACGTCGCCGCCCCCGGCGCCGACATCGCCCCCCTCGCACCCGGCACCGACGGCGTCTCCCGGCTGCTGTGCGTGGCCTCGGTGACCCCGCGCAAGGGCCAGCACCGGCTCGTCGCGGCGCTCGCCGCGGTACGGGACCTGCCGTGGACCTGCGAGTGCGTCGGCGGGCTCGGCCACGACCCCGAGTACGTGACACGGCTGCGCGCCCTGATCGCCTGCCACGGCCTCACCGACCGGCTCCACCTGACCGGCCCGCGCTCCGGCGCCGCCCTGGACGCCACCTATGCCGCCGCCGACCTGATGGTCCTCACGTCGTACGCGGAGACCTACGGCATGGCGGTGACCGAGGCCCTCGCCCGCGGCATCCCGGTGCTCGCCACCGACGTCGGCGGCCTGCCGGAGGCGGTCGGCCGCGCCCCCGACGGCGGGGTGCCCGGCATCCTCGTCCCGCCGGAGGACCCCGGCGCGCTCGCCGCCGAGCTGCGCGGCTGGTTCGGCGAGCCCGACGTACGCCGCCGCCTCAAGGCCGCGGCCCGCGCCCGCCGCGCCGCACTCGACGGCTGGGCCACCACCGCCCGCAGCCTGGCCACCGTCCTCGGCCGCCTCCCCGAGGCCCCGAGGAGGGCGGCATGACCGACACCATGAAGAGCGGCACCGCCGCGATTCCGGCCCAACCGGGGCCGGCCGAAGCCGAGTCGGTGCGGGGGAGCGAGGGCGAGGAGGAGTCCGTGCGGAGGAAGGGGAACGGGGAGCACAGGATGCCGGCGGGCGTGGGCGGCGGTGAGGGGACGGTCGAGAGTGCCGCCGGTCCCGTGGGGTCCGCGGCGGCCGCCGCCGACTCGGTGCTGTCGGCCGTCGCCGGTGCCGGGCCCGTGGGCCGGCCGGGCGAGCGGGCCACCGTACGGCTGCGCGCAGGCGACCCCGAAGAACCGCCCCGGTACGCGCCCGAGTGGCTCCAGTTGCGGGAAGGGCCCGACGCGGCCGCCCGCGCCCAGGACCTGCTGGACCCGCTCAGGATCCGGCTCGCGAACCAGCCGGGCCGGGCGGGCGGACTCGCCGTGCACGACCTCGGCTGCGGCACCGGCTCGATGGGCCGCTGGCTGGCCCCCCGCCTCGACGGCGCCCAGCACTGGGTCCTCCACGACCGCGATCCCTACCTGCTGCACTTCGCCGCCGTGGCCTCCCCGCGCTCCGCCGCCGACGGCAGCCCCGTCAGCGTCGAGACCCGGCGCGGTGACGTGGCCCGGCTGACCCCGGACGCGCTGAGCGGCGCCTCCCTGGTCACCGCCTCCGCGCTGCTCGACGTCCTCACCCGGGACGAGGTCTTCGCCCTCGTCGACGCCTGTGCCGGCGCCGGCTGTCCCGCGCTGCTCACGCTGTCCGTCGCCGGCCGCGTCGAACTCACCCCGGACCACCCGCTGGACGCCGAGATCGCCGAGGCGTTCAACGCCCATCAGCGGCGCGCCGGCCTGCTCGGCCCGGACGCGGTCACCGTGGCCTGCGAGGCGTTCGCCGCGCGCGGGGCGTCCGTACGGGTGCATCCGAGCCCATGGCGGCTCGGCCCTGATCAGGCCGCGCTGACCGAGCAGTGGCTGCGCGGCTGGGTGGGCGCGGCCGTGGAACAGCGACCCGACCTGCGCGAGCGCGCCGAACCCTATCTGCACGACCGGCTCGCCGCCTGCGCGGCCGGCGCACTGCGCGTGGTGGTCCACCACAGCGATCTGCTGGCCCTGCCCCGCCCGGCGGGCGGCACCTCATGACCGCCCGGACGACGGCAGCCGACCTGCGAGGGCGCGTGACGTCCACCGGCACGGCGGCCCGCGTGCGCGTGCACGGTGTGGACGCGGGTGCCCGGCGTACGACCGTCGAGGCGGCCACCGTACCGCCGGAACCGGTCACACCCCCGTCCGAGCCCGCACCCACCCCCACCTCACCGCAGCCCCCCACCCCCCGCCGTCCCGGCCCCCGCACCCTGCGCACGCACGTCGGGACCGTCGTCGGTGTGGTCATCCTCGGCGTGCTGCTGTGGCGGCTGGGGACCGGTGCGCTGGTCGACGGACTGCGGCGGATCGATGCCGTGACCGTGCTGGCCGCGCTGGGCATCGGCGTGGTCACCACCGTGCTCAGCGCCTGGCGCTGGCAGTTGGTGGCCCGGGCACTGCGGATCCGGCTGCCGTTCGGGCCCGCCGTCGCCGACTACTACCGCGCGCTGTTCCTGAACGCGGCGCTGCCCGGCGGCGTCCTGGGCGATGTGCACCGGGCGGTACGGCACGGGCAGAGCGCCGGTGACCTGCGGCGCGGCGTGAAGGCGGTGGTGCTGGAGCGGGTCGCCGGGCAGATCGCGCTGGCCGTGTTCGGCGCGGCGGCGCTGCTCGTCCTGCCCTCGCCCGTCCGGGACGAGGCGCGCGATGTCGCCCCGCTCGCCGCCCTGGCCGTCACAGGAGCCCTCGCCGTCGTCCTCGCCGTCCGCATGAACCGCGCCTCCACCCGCCGCCGGGGCGCGCTGCGCACCGGCCTCGGCGAGGCGCGGCAGGGGCTGCTGTCCCGGCAGGCCGGCCCCGGTGTCGCGGTGGCCTCCGCCGTGATCCTGGCCGGGCACCTGGCGATGTTCGTCGTCGCGGCCCGGGTCACCGGATCCGCCGCCTCCGTGGCCGTACTGATCCCGCTCGCGGTTCTCGCCCTGGTCGCCATGGGCCTGCCCCTGAACGTCGGCGGTTTCGGCCCCCGCGAGGGCGTCACCGCCTGGGCGTTCGGCGCCGCGGGGCTCGGCGCGAGCAGCGGCGTCGCCGTCGCCGTGGTGTACGGCGTGCTCAGCTTCGTGGCGAGCCTGCCCGGCGCCGTCGTCCTCGTCGCCCGCTGGTACGGCGGGCTGCGCGGCTATTCCCCCGCCGCTGAGGAATCCTCGGCGGGCGTGAGCAACGCGAACGTCTCCGCGAACGATTCCGCCAGGCTCGCCAGCAGTTCCCTCCCCTTTTCCGCCGACCCCAGGGAAGGACGGCCGATGACGCCCGATTCGGTATAGGCGGACATTCCCACAGTGAGCAGATGACGACGGTCATCGGCGACGAAATCGGCGGACTCGTAACCAGGGCGGACGAATTCGGGATGAGCGTGCAGAAGAATCGAGGTCTCGATTTCCCCGGCATGCATGTCGGTGAGCAGCGAGGTCAGCACCCCCGCCCGCTCGCGCGCCGCCTCCCAGTCCTCGGCCGCCGGGAACAGCGCCATCCGCTCACCGCGCGCGGACGCCTCCTGCACGACATTCCCCAGAACGTAGTTGCCGCCGTGCCCGTTGACCACGACGAGCGCGTCCACCCCACCGCGCCGCAGCGACGCCGCGATGTCCCGGACCACCGCGTGCAGGGTCACGGCGGAGATGCTGACGGTCCCCGGCCAGCCGGCGTGCTCGTGCGAGCAGGAGACCGTCACCGGAGGAAGGAGATGCACGGGGTAGGCGGCGGCGATCCGACGCGCCACGGCACAGGCGACCAGTGTGTCGGTCGCCAGCGGAAGGAAGGGCCCGTGCTGTTCGAAACTGCCGACGGGAAGGACGGCGACCTGTGCTGAAACCCCCGTCCCCCGCGCCCGTACGTCTTCCGTGGTGTCCGTCGGCATCACGCCGTGCGCCGATTCACAGGCCGTCGCACGCGCACCCGAACCACTCATCATTCACGGCCTTTCGTCTCGCTTGAGGAAACAGATCATGACAGACAACACCGGCGACACCATCGGCGTTCTCGGCGCGAAGTCCCCGCGGCGATCGGGCGCGGAACGCGTCGTGAACGCACCGCTGCCCACCGTGTACGGCAAATTCCAGGCGGTCGGCTACCTGGACCACGACCGCGGCGACGAGCAAGTGGCCCTCGTATACGGGGAGATCGGCACCGAGAACGTGCTGACCCGGCTGCACTCCGAATGCCTGACCGGCGACGCGTTCGGCTCCCGGCACTGCGAGTGCGGCGACCAGCTGGCGTCCGCACTGCGCGCCGTCGTCGCCGAAGGCAGCGGCATCGTCGTCTACTTGAGGGGTCACGAGGGCCGCGGCATCGGCCTGCTCGCCAAACTGCGCGCGATGGCCCTGCAGGCGGAGGGCCTGGACACCGTGGAGGCGAACCTCGCCCTCGGCCTGCCGGTCGACGCCCGTGACTACGGCGTCGCCGCCGAGATCCTGCGCGACCTCGGCGTACGCTCGGTACGGCTGATGTCCAACAACCCGCGCAAGCGCGAAGCCCTCGTCCGGCACGGCATCCAGGTCGCCGAGCAGGTGCCGCTGCTGATCGAGCCGTGCGAGAGCAACATCACCTATCTGCGCACCAAGCGGGAACGGCTCGACCACATCCTGCCGCACCTGGACGCCGTCGCCCACGGCTCCTGACCGCCCCGGGGCGCCGGGCCGGCCGGGCGGTCAGCAGACGACCGCCTCGTGCACCAGCCGCCGCAGCTCCGGGAACACCTTCAGCGTCTTCGGGCGCACCTGGGTCATGAACTGCACCGTCAGCTCACGGGCCGGGTCCACCCAGAACGCGGTCGTGGCCGCGCCCGTCCAGCCGTACGTACCGAGGCTGGACGGGGCCAGGGTGCGGGACGGGTCGACCACCACCGAGACGTTGAAGCCGAAGCCGAGGCCGTCGTTGCCGGGCTCCTGATGCACGGGGGCACCGAAGGCGCGCAGGACGGCGCCACCGGGCAGCCGGTTGCCGGTCATCAGCGCGACGCTGACCGCCGACAGCAGCCGGACACCGTCCAGTTCGCCGCCCCGGCGCAGCATCTCCATGAACCGGTGGAAGTCGTACGCCGAGGAGACCAGCCCGCCGCTGCCGGACAGGAACCGCGGCCGGCCGTGCACCGGCAGCCCCGGCACCGGTGCGATCCCGCCCTCGTCCGTCTCCCGGTACAACTCGGCCAGCCGGGGCGCCTGTTCGGGCGCGAGGTGGAAACCCGTGTCGGTCATGCCGAGCGGGCCGAGGATCCGCGTCGAGAAGAACGCGTCCAGCGGCTGCCCGGAGACCACCTCGATCACCCGGCCGAGCACGTTCGAGGCGACCGAGTAGTTCCACTGCGTCCCCGGGTCGAACTGCAGCGGCATCCGCGCGTACACCTCGACCGTCTCGGCCAGATCGGCGCCCGGCGGCACCGAGTACTCCAGACCCGATGCGCGGTACAGGGCGTCGACCGGATGGTGATGGTAGAAGCCGAAGGTCAACCCGGCGGTGTGGGTGAGCAGGTGGCGGATCAGGATCGGGCCGGCGGCGGGCCGGGTGCGCACGCCGACGCCTTCGGTGCCCTCTGTGCTGTCGGGGCCCTCGATGCCTGAACCGCCGTCGTACACCCGGGGGCCGGCGAACGCCGGCAGATGGCGTTCCAGCGGGTCGTCGAGGCCCAGCCGGCCCTCCTCCACCAGCAGCAGCACAGCGACGGCGGTGACCGGCTTGGTCATCGAGTAGATCCGCCACAGCGTGTCCGGCCCGACCGGCAGCCCGGCCGCGACATCGCGCAGACCGTACGTGGTGAGATGCGCGACGCGGCCGCCACGGGCCACGGACAGCAGCCAGCCGGGCAGCCGGCCCTCGTCGACGTGACGGGCGAAGTGCTTCTCCAGCCGGTCCAGCGCCTCGCCGTCCAGTCCCGCCTCGTCCGGGCCGACTTCCTGTCGCAGCTGTGTCATCGCTCTCCTCCGGTCGCCTTCGTACGCGATGCCGCCCGGCCGCCCGGTCGGTCCGCACCGGTGCTCATCGTCGCGCAGGAAGCCCGTTCCGTACCCGATCTTCGGCGCCGTGTGTGACCGACGCGACGCCGCCCGCCCCGGACAGCGCGCAGGCCAGGGGCACTCCGAGCGCTGCCACGGCGGCCAGGACGAGCAGCGCCGGCCCGGTCCCGGCACCCTGCAGTGTGCTCGCCGCGGCCACGCCCAGGGCGGGGCCCACGTTGAGCGCGGTCTGCTGCAGCCCGCCCGCGACCCCGGCGGCCGCCGCCTCGGCCTGCGTCACCACGACATGGGTGGCCGCCACCATCACCGTCCCGAACCCGGCGCCCAGCAGAGCGAACCCACCGCCGAACACCGGCGCCGAGGCGGCCTGCGACAGCACGAGGACACCGAGCGCGAGCAGCGCCGTCGCCGCCGCCGTCGTACCGCGCGCCCCGAGCCGGCGCAGCAGCACCGGGCACAGCGCGGCGGACGCCACCATCAGCACCGCCAGCGGCAGGGCGCGCAGCGCGCCGGCCAACGGGTCGAGACCCAGGCCGCGTTGGAGGACGTAGACAGCCGTGAAGAGCGTGCCGAACAGGGCTGCCGAGACCGCGACCAGGACACCGAGCGCCGCCCCGACCGCCCGCGACCCGACGACGCCCGGCGGCAGCAGCGGGCACGCCGTACGCCGCTCGTGCCGGACGAGGACCGCCGCCCCGGCCCCGGCGAGGACGAGCCCCGCCCAGGAGACGGGCCGCGCGGTCAGCGCATGGACCAGGCAGGCCAGCGTCCCCGCGAGCAGCACCGCCCCCGGTACGTCCAGCGCGCTCCGGGCCCCCGCCGCAGCCCGCTCCGGGCGCCGCAGGGCCGGCAGGCCGAAGGTGAGCGCCGGCAGCACGTTCAGGAAGAACGCCGCCCGCCAGCCCAGGGACGTCACCAGAGCTCCGCCGACCACCGGTCCCGCTGCCGCCGCCAGTCCGATCGCCGCCGTCCGCACGGCCAGCGGCTTCGCCAGCGCCTCCGGCGGGAACGCGGCCCGCAGCATGCCCAGCGTGGCCGGCTGCAACAGCGCCCCGAACACCCCCTGCACCGCCCGCAGTCCGACCACCCACCCCACCCCGGGCGCGAGTCCGACGCCCGCCGACACCGCCCCGAACCCCAGCATGCCGAGCGCGAACATCCGCCGGTGCCCGAACCGGTCACCGAGCCTTCCCGCGAACACCAGCAGGCTCGCCACCGCGATCAGATACGCCGTACTGGTCCACTGCACCTCGGCGAACGATGCCCCCAACTCCCGTTGCAGGCGCGGCTGGGCGACCGTGAGGACCGTACCGTCCAGGGCTACGACCACCGCACCCGCGACACTGCTCGCCAGCGTCCACCGCCGGTTCACCGGCCGTCCTCCGCACCCAGGTGCGCGGCCAGCACCGCATCGAGCAGCGACTCGAAGTCCTCTTTCTCGACGGCCAGTTGAAGACTGTGCCAGCGCCACAACTGCGCAATACCGTGCAGATTCGCCCACAACGCGCCCGCCACCAGCCGGGCATCGGCCTCCGGCCGCACCTGCCCGACCAGCCCGGCCAGCAGACCGAACAGCGGCAGACTCGCCTCCCGCAGCCCCAGATGACCGCTTTCCAGCAGATCATGACGGAACATCAGCTCATACATGCCGGGACGGTCCAGCGCGAACTCCAGGTACGTCCGCGCCAGCCCGGCCACCCGCGCCCGCGCCCCGGCGCCCGGGCCGGGCATCCGCTCCACCCGCTCGGCCAGATCGGCGAAGCCCCGGCGCGCGATGGCCGACAGCAGCTCCAGATGGGTGGGGAAGTAGCGGCGCGGCGCCCCGTGCGAGACGCCGGCCCGCCGGGCGATCTCCCGCAGGGTCAGCGCCGACAGCCCCTCGGCGGCCAGCAGCTCCACCCCCACATCGACCAGAAGCTCCCGCAACCCCGTGTCCGACTCAGTCATAGACACTGTCTACCAGTAGGTAGTAGACGCTGTCTACCAACGTCTGGTGTGCGGGAATGCGGGGGCCGCTCCGGCGAGTTGACCCTGCTATGACTCACGACACCGCGCAGGGCGCACTGCTCGAACTGCTGTCGGAAGGCCGCGGCGGCACCCTGGTCACCCTCAAGAAGGACGGCCGCCCCCAGCTGTCCAACGTCAGTCACGCCTACTACCCCGACGAGCGGATCATCCGGATCTCCGTCACCGACGACCGCGCCAAGACCCGCAACCTGCGCCGCGACCCCCGCGCCTCCTACCACGTGACCAGCGCCGACCGCTGGGCGTACACGGTCGCCGAGGGCACGGCCGAACTGACCCCGGTGGCCCAGGACCCGCACGACGACACGGTCGAGGAACTGATCCGGCTCTACCGGGACGTCCTCGGCGAACACCCCGACTGGGACGACTACCGGGCGGCGATGGTCCGCGACCGGCGTCTGGTGGTACGGCTGCGGGTCGAGCGGGTCTACGGGATCCCGAAGAAGGGGTGACGGCCGACTGTCTGCGATCTACCGCATTCCCCATGCCCCATACGGTCTACGCCGTCCCTCCGGCGGTCCGCGCCTCGATCGCCCGCAGTACGGCGACCATGTCCTCGCCGCCGTACCCCTGGGCCACGGTCTCCTCGAACAGGGTGTGGCACGCGTCGAGGAGGGGTGAGGCCAGGTGGGCCTTGCGGGCGGCGTCGGCGATGAGGCGGTTGTTCTTCAGGACGTCCAGGGCGGCCGCCTGTACCGCGAAGTCGCGCTCGCGCAGCTTGGGTGCCTTCATCCGGGAGACCCCGCTGGCCATGGGGCCCGCGTCGAGGACGTCGAGGAACAGCCGTCGGTCCAGGCCCTGCCGCTCGGCGAAGTGGAAGGCCTCGGTCAGCCCGGTCACCAGGGTGATCAGGAACAGGTTGACCGAGAGCTTCATCAGCAGCGCGCCCGGTGCCGGGCCGCATTCGAACGTCTCCCGGCACAGGGGTGCGAGCAGGGGGCGTACGGCGGCCACGGCGTCCTCGTCGCCGGCCAGCATGGCGACCAGCTGACCCTGTTCCGCGGGGACGCGTGACCCGGAGACGGGTGCCTCGACGTAGCGGCCGCCGGCCGTGCGGATGTCGGTCTCCAGGGCGGCGGAGTACTCGGGGGAGGTCGTGCCCATGTGGACGACGGTGCGATCCGCGACCCGGGCAGCGAGGGCGGGGGTGCCGCGGCCGAGGACGCTGTCGATCGCGGCTTCGTCGGCGAGCATCAGCAGCACCACGTCCGCCCGCGAGAACACCTCGTCGACGCTCGCCGCGACGTCGGCGCCGGCAGCGCGCAGGGGTGCGGCGCGCTCCGGGGTCCGGTTCCAGACCACCAGGGGAGTGCCGGCGGACGCCAGGCGCAGGGCCATGGGCCGGCCCATCACTCCGAGACCGATGAAACCGACGTGCACGGGGGCCGTCCTTCCCTCCGGAAATCGACTATGACCGCTGTCATAGTAGCGGCCGTTATGACGCCGGTCATAGGGTGGGGCGGTGAGGAACGGAGGCAGGGATGAGTGAGCAGCGGGGTCCCCGGGAGCGGATGGTCTTCAGCGCGGCCCAGCTCATCCGGCGCCAGGGGGTCGCCGCGACCGGGATGCGCGATGTCGCCGCCCACGCCGGCGCGCCCCGCGGCTCCCTCCAGCACTACTTCCCGGGCGGCAAGGAACAGCTGGTCAACGAGGCGGTCGACTGGGCCGGACGGTACGCCGGCAAGCGGATCGCGCGCTTCCTCGCGGGGCTTGAGGAGCCGACGCCGAGCGGTCTGTTCGCTGCGATGGTCGCGCAGTGGACCGACGAGTACGCGGCGGACGGCTTCGCCGCGGGCTGCCCGGTCGCCGCGGCCACCGCGGAGTGCGCCGGTGTCGGCGGCTCGACGCGAGCGGCCGTGGCCTCCGCGTTCACGGCCTGGCGGACCCCGCTCGCCGAGGCCCTGACCGGCATGGGCGTCCCCGCGGCCCGCGCCGAGTCCCTGTCCATGCTGATGATCAGCACCCTGGAGGGCGCGATCCTGATGGCCCGCGCCGAACAGGACGTAACGCCCCTGACCACGGCCGTACGGGAACTGGGACCGCTGCTCGACGCGGCGGTGCCGCCCCCGGCCCCCTGACACGGCTCGACTCCGGCCCGGTCCCGGTGCCCTCACTCGTCTTCCGGTCCGGTCTCCTGGTCCCCGTCCCGCAGTCTCCGCCAGACACGCGTGCGGTGCAGCACGTAGAAGGCGACGAGCAGGACGACCACCTGAAGTCCCACGGCGAGCAGCCAGAAGACGTCCTTGCTCTCCAACTCGCCGGTGAGGAAGGCGAAGTTCATACCGAAGAAGCCGGTCAGGAACGACAGCGGCAGGAAGACCACCGACACGATGGTCAACCGGTTGATCACGCCGTTCTGTTCGCCCGCGACGAGGGAGCCGTAGCTGGCGAAGGTCCGGCGGGCGGCGTCCTGGAGGGACTCGATGTCCGCGAGGACCAGTCGCGCCGCGCGCTGGAACTCCTGGGCGAGCCGCTGCCGTTCCACCGGGAAGTCGCGGCTCATCATCCTGCGCGTGACCATCTCTTCGACCACCTGCAGGTACGGCAGCAACGAGTGGTGCAGAAGGGCGGCACTGCGGCGCAGCTGGGACAGACGGTAGATCTGCTCGGGCCTCCGCTCCTCGAACATGGCGTCCTCCAGCTCCTCCACCTGGAGCAGCTCACGCACCGCGGCGCGGCGGAACGTCGCCAGCGCCTCCTGGAGCAGCAGGAACAGGGTGGCCACGGCGTCATGGGGCTTCTCCCGTCGCAGGTGCGCGATGACGTCCGCCGTCAGGACGGCCGGGCCCCGGTGGGCGATCACCAGGAAGCGCTCGGAGGCCAGGGCGTGCACATGGGCGACCCGCCCGTGCCGGGCCACCGGCACGACGAAGCCGGCGATGTCGCCCAGGAATTCGGCCCGCGCGGACTGGTCCCGCCTGCCGAACCAGGCCAGTTCCTCGGTGTCCAGCCCGAGCCGGCGGGCCGGCGGTTCGTCCGCCGGCCCGCTCTCCTCCGCTCCGCCCGCCGGTCCGTCCTCCTCCGGCAGCTCGACCCCGAGGAGCAGGAAAGGGTCCGTGGCGAGCCGCTGCCGCGCCTCCGCCACGGAGATCCTGGTCGTGACCCCGTCCGGCATCGACACCATCGTCACGATCATCGCCCTCACCGCTCATCCCGTCGCCCATGGCCGGGCCGCCGGGCCGGGGCCGAGTGCCGTACGGCCCTCAGTCGAACAGGCCGGCGCCGCCGCTCCTGCCCACGCACAGGGCCCAGATGATGAATCCGGAGAAGGCGATCAGCACGATCGACCACACCGGGTAGTACGGCAGGGAGAGGAAGTTGGCGATGATGATCAGCGAGGCGATGGCCACCCCGCAGACGCGTGCCCACAGGGCGCCGGAGAAGAGGCCGAAGCCCACGAGCAGCGCGACGACGCCCAGGATCAGATGGACCCAGCCCCAGCCCGTGAGATCGAACCGGAAGACATAGCTGCGGGTCACGAGGAACACGTCGTCCTTCGCGATCGCCATGATGCCGCGGAAGACGTTCAGTGTCCCGGCGAGTACGAGCATGACCGCGCCGAAAGCGGTCAGGCCGCTCGCCCATTGCTCCCTGGCCGTGGGGGTGGACGTGGGTGTGCTGTGTGTGGCGGTCATCGTGCCACCTCGTTTCTGTGCTGTGCGATGTGCTCAGTGCGCCGAGGCGGACGGCCCGCTGCCGGTGAGGACCAGTTCCTTCGCCCGCCGGAACTCGTCGTCGGTGATGTCGCCGCGGGCGCGCATCCCGGACAGCTTCGCGAGTTCGTCGGCACTGGTGGGCGGCGTGGCCGCCTGGGCCGTCTGCCGGATGTAGGTGTCGACGGCCTGCGCTTGCGCACGGGCCTGTTCGATCTCCCGGCGGCCCATGTTCTTTCCCCGGGCGATCAGGTACACGAAGACGCCCAGGAAGGGCAGGACGACGACGAACACGACCCAGCCGGCCTTGCCCCAGCCGCCCAGGCCGTCGTCCCGGAAGATGTCGGTGATGATCCGGAAGAGCAGGACGAACCACATGATCCACAGGAAGAACACCAGCATGGACCAGAAGACACTCAGCGCCGGATAGTCGTAGGCGAGGTAGGTCTGCGCGCTCATCTGTCCTCCTCCGTTCCGGGTCCGCACCCGGTGGTCGTTCCGTACGGTGTGCGTACGGTGCGGTTCTCAGCCTGCGCGGGGCGGGAGGGCGGCCGCCTCACCCGGGGCGGGTGAACGGCCCGCACGAGAACGACGGATCTGCGGGTCACGACGGACCTGCGGGTCACGACGGACCTGCGGGTCAGGACGGACCTGCGGGTCAGGACGGACCTGCGGGTCACGACGAACCTGCGGGTCACGACGGCATCTGGCGTACTTCGAGGACCCTCAGCCCCAGGGACTGGCAGCGCGCCAGCAGCCCGTACAGGTGTGCCTCGTCGACGACCGTTCCGTAAAGGAGGGTCTGGCCGGCCATCAGCACGTGGTCGAGCTCGGGGAACGCCTTGACCAGCGTCTCGGTCATCTGTCCGTCGACGCGAATCTCGTAGCGCATGAGCTGCCCTTCCCCACGTCTCCCCGCGATCCTCCGCCCCGGCCCACCGCTCTGCCTCACCCGGGCGAGGTGATACGACCGTCGCGTCACAGGAGCCCCAGGTCACGTGCCCGGCGCACCGCGTCGTGACGCCGGTTCACGGCGAGTTTGCGGTAGGCGCTCTTGAGATGGGTCTTGACCGTGTTGACCGACACATACAGATCGGCGGCGATCTCCTCCGTCGACATCATCTGCGCCAGCCGGCGCAGGACGTCGCGTTCGCGTCCGCTCAGTTCTTCCACCACCGGCAGCGGCGGCTGCTCCCCGGCCGGCACCGGCGGGCCGGGGGTGAGCCAGCCCTCGGCCAGGGCGCGCAAGGGCACGGTGCGCAGCAACGGGCGCAGCCACGGTCCGGCGTCCACGAAGGGGCGTCGCAGCCGTTCGTGCCGGGCCTCCCGGAGCGCCTGGGCGACGAGTCCGCGCTGCCGGGCGAGGTCTCCGGCCTCGCCCGCCACCTGGGCTCCGACCAGTGCCGCCCGTACCGCGACGGCGGGGCCGACGTGGCTCTGCGGCCGTACTCTGCCGAGCAGTTCGGCCGCGGCCTCGGGCCTTCCCGCGGCCAGTTCCGCCTGCGCGGCTCCCACGAGGCACACCGGCTCGCCGTCGGGCTGTTCCGCGAGCAGCTTGACGGCCGTCTCCGGCCGTCCCTCGGCGAGGTGGGCGGCGGCGGCCACGCACGCCGTGTGCGCCGCGGCCCAGGGCGACACCTCCTCGGCCACGACGGTCCGGTCCACCGCTTCCAGCGCGGCCTGTGGGTCACCACGGGCCAGGAGCAGACGCCCGGTGACGATGGACTCCCCGGCCTGCGCCACCGGGTCCGGTGGCAGGCCCCGGGGGTCCGCGGCGGCGTCGAGGAGCGCCTGGGCCCGGTCCAGCTCGTCGCGGTCGACGGCCACCGCGGCCAGGACCAGCGGGGTCAGCCCCGGTCCGGGCGCCGGGGGCGGGTCGCGGTGGCCGTCGGCCGCGGTGACCGTGGCCCACGCCGTGCGTTCGGCCCTGCCCGGCCAGCCCTTCAGATAGTCGATCAGCGCGAGGTGGCCCAGACACTCCTGACGTGCCTGGGCCGTCGCCTCCGCCCGGCCGGAGTCGACGACCGTGGTCAGGACGGCGCGTGCCTCCCGCATCCGGCCGGCCCACAGCCGTGCCGAGCCGAGATGGGTGTGCAGGAGCGCGATCAGCTCCGGATGCTCGTCGAGAAGCCTGCCGGGCACGTCGCGCCGAAGCCGCTCAGCGGCCTGTGCCGCCGTCTCCGCCCGTCCCGGGGCACCGGTCAGGCGCGCTGCCAGCGTTTCGAGGAAGGCGCAGCTCAGCCGGGTCGCCGCCAGGCCGTCCGGATCGTCCTCGGTGGATGCGCCGCGCCGTGCGAGGGCGTGTGCCGCGAGGTGCAGGCGGGGCAGGCCGCGTTCCAGGTCGTGCCGGGACAGTTCGCGGGCGGCCCGCACGAGGTCCGTGGCGGGGCCGGCGGGTCCGGGCCCCATCGTGGCGAACAGCTCGGACAGATCGTCGACGCGCAGGCCGGTGAAGATCTCCCCGATGGCGAGATCGCCGACGAGGGCGCCGGCGGCGGTCTCCCAGTCGTGCGCGGCGGCCGCGTGGCCGAGCGTCTCGCCGAGGGACCCCGAGTGCCGCAGCCAGTGAGCGGCGCGGCGGTGGAGTTCGGTTTCCAGCCCGGGAGAGCGCACCCGCAGGTGGGCGCGGAGGATCTCCCCGAACAGCGGATGGAGACGGAACCAGTCGTGGCCGAGATACTCGACGAACGCGTTCTCGCGGTGCAGACCGGTCAGGATGAGTCCGGCGTCGGTGCGGCCGGTGAGGGCGTCGGCGAGACCGGGACAGACCCGTTCGAGGATGCTGGTCCGCAGCAGCAGGTCCTGTGTCCCGGCCTTCTGCCGCTTGAGCACCTCGGCCAGCAGGAAGTCGGCGATCGTGGTGCGGTCGGCCTCGAACTCCTGCAGATACGTGCGCGGATCCGGCTCGTCCCGCGCGGCCAGGGCGCACAGCCGCAGGCCGGCCGCCCAGCCCCGGGTGCGCTCCACCAGCGCGTCCACGTCGTCCGCCGTGAGCCGCAGCCCGTGCAGCGCCAGCAGGTCCGCTGCTTCGTCGCGGGTGAAGGCCAGCTCGGCGTTCCTGATCTCCGTGACGGCGCCGGCCGCCCGGTAGCGGTGCAGGGGGAGCAGCGGTTCGGTGCGCGTGACGAGCACCAGGCGCAGGCCGTGCCCCGCCTGCTGGAGGACGAACTCCAGCTGATCCGCGATCTCGGGGTCGGTCGCCCGGTCGTACTCGTCGACGACGACGATCAACGGCGCGGTCCGGGCGCTCAGTGCGGCGGCGAGCCGGGTGAGGAGGGCGTCGGGCACCCGGCCGGGTTCGGTGGGGAAGCCGACGTCGCTGGTCAGGGGCAGGCCGGCGAGGCGCAGGGCCTGGAGGAGGTACGCCCAGAAGGTTCCGCATCCCTTGTCCGCCACCCGGGCGGTGAGCCAGGCGACGGGCCCGTCCCGCGCCGAGGCCCAGTCGGCCACCAGCAGAGTCTTGCCCGCTCCCGCGGCTCCGTGGACCACGGTCAGCGGGGTCGGCGGGTCGTCGCCGAGATGTCCGAGCAGCCGGTCGCGCCGCAGGAACGTCACGGGACGCGTCGGGACGGCGAACCGCGTCGTGAGGAACGGGTCCCCCCGGGGATCGGCGTGCGAGGGTGCAGGCGCCGACCCGTCCTCGCCCGGTACGGCCATGGTGCTCACCACCACCCGTGATCGTCGGGTCACGGACAACCCCCTCCCACCATGGTCTTCCCGCGCTGTCACGGTGCAACAGGGCCCAGTGGTCCCTCGGCCGGGCGGAACAGCCACGATGGACAGCCAGGGGGTGTCCGAGCCCACCGGCCCGCCGGGACCGAGCCGGAAGCGGCGCCGGCCGCCGGTGGGGCGCCGGTGCTTGTCCGGCCCCGCCCGTCGCACTAACCTCCCCGCGTGATCAACGGTGCACACGTGGTGCTCTACAGCCGGGACCCGGAGGCTGACCGGGCCTTTCTGCGCGGCACCCTCTGCTGGTCGTACGTCGACGCGGGCCGTGGCTGGCTCATCTTCAAGGCGCCGCCCACCGAGGTGGCCTGCCACCCCACCGACGGCGAGCCCGCGCACGAGCTGATGCTGATGTGCGACGACCTGGACGAGACCCGGCGCCAACTCACCGAGCGCGGAGCCGACTTCAGCCGACCGGTGGAGGAGGCACCGTGGGGCCGGGTGACCGCCCTCCGCCTCCCGGGCGGCGCCGAACTGGCCCTGTACGAACCCCGCCACCCGCGCCCTTAGCCGGGGAGGTCCCGCGTGCGCGTGGGGTCACCAGTCAAGGGGTGAGCCCGGCAGGCCTTGATCTCGCACCCCTCAGTCCGGCAGGCCCCACGCGCAGCAGACCGGGCACGCCCCCCGCCCCCACGCCCCCGAAGGCAGGCACACCCCCCCTTAGACCGGCAGGCCCCCCATAGACCGGCGGCAGGCCCCCGGCGTCAGCCCTTCAGGCCGCCTCCAGGCCGCCCTCAGGCCGCCGTCCCCTCAGGCCGTCACCCGCTCCACCCCCGCCGGCTGTCGCCCCTCCCGCTCCCCGAGCAGTTCCGTCGGGACGGTGTGCGTCTCGCGGGCGGACAGTGCGGCGATGACCGGCGGTATGCACAGTGCGGCCGTGAACAGGGCCACCGCTCCCCAGTCGTCGCCGCCCGGACCGGCGATCCCGGCGGCGAAGGTGACCGCGAATCCGGCGACCGCGAAGCCGGTCTGCGTGCCGATCGCCACGCCGGACAGCCGGACCCGGGTCGCGAACATCTCGCCGTAGAAGGCGGGCCACACCCCGTTCGCGGCGCTGTAGACAAGGCCGAAGGCGACGATGCCGAGGGTCAGGGTGAGCGCGTAGGAGCCGGTGGAGATCGCCCAGAGGTAGCCGGCCATCGCCGCCGCGCTGCCGATCGCGCCGATCAGGAACACCGGCCGGCGCCCGATCCGGTCCGACAGCGTCGCCCACAGCGGGATCGCGCCGAGCGCGACCAGGTTGGCGAGGGCGCCGACCCACAGCATCGAGGTACGGGACATGCCGACCGCGTCGCTGGTGGCGTACGCCAGCGCCCACACCGTGAAGATCGTGCTGACCGAGGCGATGAGCGCGCCCGCGATCACCCGCAGCACATCGGCCCAGTGCTCGCGCAGCAGCACCGCGAGCGGCAGCCGCACCACGCCCTCGGTCGCCGCCTGCTTCGCGAAGGCCGGGGTCTCGCGCAGCCGGCGCCGGATGACGAAGCCGGCGACGGCGACCGCCACGCTCAGCCAGAACGGCACCCGCCAGCCCCAGGACAGCAGCTGGTTCTCGGGCAGCCGGGAGACCGGGATGAAGACGAGGGTGGCGATGAGCTGGCCGCCCTGGGTGCCGCTGAGCGTGAAACTGGTGAAGAACCCACGCCGGTCCGGCGGCGCGTGCTCCAGGCTCATGGAACTGGCGCTGGCCTGCTCGCCGGCCGCCGATATGCCCTGCAGGACGCGGCAGAGCACGAGCAGCACGGGGGCGAGCGAGCCGGCCTGGGCACGGGTGGGCAGACAGCCGATCAGGAACGTCGACAGACCCATCAGGAGCAGCGTGAACACCATGATCTTCTTGCGCCCGACCCGGTCGCCGACATGCCCGAGGACCAGCGCGCCGAGCGGCCGGGCGGCGTAGGCGACACCGAACGTGGCGAGTGAGAGCAGCGTGGCGGTGGCGGGGTCGGAGGCGTCGAAGAACACCTTCGGGAAGATCAGCGCGGCGGCGCTGCCGTAGACGAAGAAGTCGTAGTACTCCAGGGCGCTGCCGATCCAGGCGGCCGTCGCCGCCTTCCAGGGCTGGCCTGGAGGGGCTTCGGAGGCAGGCGTGGGGACGGGGACGGACACGGCGGTGCTCCTTCGGGGGAACTCCACCCTACGAGGGCGGAGTGAGCGACGAGGGGAGGGAGCGGGCGAGGGCCGGATCTCGGCTGCTAATTAACCCACTGGGTAGTTAGTCGTGGTGGGTGGGATGTTGCGCGCGTGTTTCCCCTGTGTCAAGAGGTGGCGCCCGAACTCGTCGGGCGCAGGCCTCAGGCGTCCGCCCGCTCCGCCGTCAGATAGGCGATCACCATGTCGCCGAGCATGGTGCGGTAGTGCTCCCGCCGACCGGGGTCCACCAGGTCGCGGCCGAACAGGGCGCCGAAGGTGGCCCGGTTGGCGACCCGGAAGAAGCAGAACGAGCTGATCATGGCGTGCAGGTCGACCGCGTCGACGTCGGCCGTGAACAGCCCGGACTCCTGTCCGGCGGCGAGGATCCGGCGGATCACGTCCAGGGCCGGGGAGCCGATCCGGCCGAGCTTCGCGGAGGCCGCGATGTGCTCGGCGCCGTGGATGTTCTCGATGCTGACCAGGCGGATGAAGTCCGGGTGCTGCTCGTGATGGTCGAGGGTCAGCTCGGCCAGGCGCCGGATCGCCGCGACCGGGTCCAGATGCTCGACGTCGAGCTGCTGCTCGGCGTCGCGGATCACGCCGTACGCCCGCTCCAGCACGGCTGTGAACAGCTGTTCCTTGCCGCCGAAGTAGTAGTAGATCATCCGCTTGGTGGTGCGGGTGCGGGCCGCTATCTCGTCGACCCGGGCGCCGTCGTAGCCGGCCCGCGCGAACTCCTGCGTGGCCACGTCGAGGATCTCGGCCTTGGTGCGGGCGGCGTCGCGCACCCGCCCGCCGGGTCGCAGGGGTTCTTCGACGCTGGTCATCGGTTTCCTTCGGGCCGGGGACACGACACCTGGGCGGAGCGCTCGTCCGTGGTGCCGGTGATTGTAGAAGCAGGGCCCCGGATGCCGTCGGGGGCTTTCTCGGGGACCCCCGCTGCTGATATAGCTAACGTACTGGTTCGTACATTAGCGCTGCCCCGGGAGGCTCGCGTGGCCAAGGACTCGTATCTCGTCGGGCTGATCGGCGCCGGTATCGGCCCCTCGCTCAGCCCCGCCCTGCACCAGCGGGAGGCCGACCGCCAGGGCCTGCGCTACCTCTACCGGCTCCTCGACACCGACGTCCTCGGTGTGGCCCCGCAGGCCGTGGGGGACCTGGTCCGCGCCGCCCGTGACCTCGGCTTCGACGGGCTGAACATCACCCACCCGTGCAAGCAGCTCGTCATCGAGCACCTGGACGCGCTCGACCCGCGGGCCGAGGCGCTCGGCGCGGTCAACACCGTCGTCTTCGAGGACGGCGGCCGGGCCGTCGGCCACAACACCGACGTCACCGGTTTCGCCGCGTCCTTCGCGCGCGGCCTGCCTGACGCCCCGCTGGAGCGGGTCGTCCAGCTCGGCGCGGGCGGCGCCGGCGCGGCCGTGGCACACGCCGTGCTCACCCTCGGCGCCGGGCGGGTGACGGTGGTGGACGCGCTGCCCGGCCGGGCGGCCGGCCTCGCCGACTCCCTCGTACGGCACTTCGGCCCCGGCCGGGCCGAGGCGGCATCCCTCGACCGGCTGCCGGCACTGCTCGCCGACGCCGACGGCACCGGCGGTCTCGTGCACGCGACCCCTACGGGTATGGCCGCCCACCCCGGACTGCCGCTGCCCGCCGAGCTGCTGCGGCCGGGGCTGTGGGTCGCGGAGGTGGTGTACCGGCCGCTGGAGACCGCGTTGGTGCGGGTCGCCCGGGAGCACGGCTGTGCCGTGCTGCCCGGGGGCGGAATGGCCGTGTTCCAGGCCGCGGACGCGTTCCGGCTGTTCACCGGGCTGGAGCCGGACAGCGGCCGGATGCTGGCCGACTTCGAGGAGCTGGCCGGACTGGAGCGCTCGGGGAGCCACGTCGGATGATGCACACCTCCATCGCCACCGTCTCCCTCAGCGGCTCCCTCACCGAGAAGCTCACCGCCGCCGCCCGGGCCGGCTTCGACGGCGTCGAGATCTTCGAGAACGACCTCCTCGCCAGCCCCCTCACCCCCGAGGAGATACGCGCCCGCTGTGCCGATCTCGGCCTGAGCATCGACCTGTACCAGCCGATGCGGGACATCGAGGCCGTCCCGCAGGAGGTGTTCAGCCGCAATCTCCGGCGCGCCCGGCACAAGTTCGAGCTGATGGAGCGGCTCGGCGCCGACACCGTCCTCGTGTGCTCCAGCGTCTCCCCGCTCGCCCTGGACGACGACGCCCTCGCCACCGAACAGCTGGCGCAACTCGCCGATCTGGCACAGGAGTCCGGGATCCGGGTGGCGTACGAGGCGCTGGCCTGGGGGCGGCATGTGAACCGTTACGACCACGCGTGGCGGATCGTCGAGGCGGCCGGGCATCCGGCGCTCGGCACCTGCCTGGACAGCTTCCACATCCTCTCCCGGGGCTCGGACCTCCGGGGCATCGAGGACATACCCGGCGAGAAGATCTTCTTCCTCCAGCTCGCCGACGCCCCGCTGCCGGCCATGGACGTCCTCCAGTGGAGCCGCCATCACCGGTGCTTCCCGGGGCAGGGCGGCTTCGACGTCGCCGGGCTGCTGCGGCACGTGCTCGCCGCCGGTTACCGGGGGCCGCTGTCGCTGGAGGTCTTCAATGACGTCTTCCGGCAGGCCGACGCCGGTTCCACCGCCGTGGACGCCCACCGCTCCCTGCTGCTGCTCCAAGAGGCCGTCGGCGCGGTCCAGTTGCCGCCGCCCGTCGTACCCACCGGGGTCGCCTTCGCCGAACTGCTCACCCCGGACGCCGAACCCGTCACCGCCCTGCTGACCGCCCTCGGCTTCACCCGCGCCGCCCGCCACCGCGGCAAACCCGTCGACCTGTGGCAGCGCGGCGAGGCCCGGATCCTGGTCAACACCGCCGCCACCGACCGCCGTGACGGCACCCGGCTCGCCGCGATCGGCCTCGCCTCCCCGGATCCGGCCGCCGCCGCCCGCCGCGCCGAGGCCCTCCACGCGCCCGTCCTGCCGCGCCGCCGCGCCCCCGAGGACGCCCCGCTCGACGCGGTCGCCGCGCCCGACGGCACGGAACTGTTCTTCGTCGCCACCGCAGACTCCGGTGAGTCCCGACTCGCCGACTGGCGGGGCGACTTCGCCGATCTGCCGGACGCCCCCGCACCGTCCGCCGGCACCCGCATCGACCACCTCGCCCTCACCCAGCCCTGGCACCACTTCGACGAGGCGACCCTCTTCCACCGCAGCGTCCTCGGGCTGGACGCCCAGGACAGCGTCGACCTCGCCGACCCCTACGGGCTGCGCCGCAGCCGGGCCGTCGCCAACCATGACGGCAGCGTCCGTATCGCCCTCACCGTCGGCGCGGCGCCCGCCGACGAGACCCTGCACGCCGCGCACCTCGCGCTGGCCACCGACGACGTGGTGGCCGCGGCCCGAGCCTTCCGCGCGGCCGGCGGCCGGCTGCTGCCGGTCCCGGCCAACTACTACGACGACCTCGCGGCCCGGTTCACCTTCGCCGAGGGCGAGTTGGAGACCTACCGCGAGCTGGGCATCCTCTACGACCAGGACGCGGGCGGCGCCTTCAGGCACTGCTACACCGAGACCATCGGCCACGTCTTCTTCGAACTGGTCCAGCGCGACCCCGGCCACCAGGGCTACGGCGCCGCGAACGCGCCGGTACGGCTCGCCGCCCAGCACACCGGACGGCTCCCGCGCTGAGCCGGCGACCGGCCGGCCTCTTACCGGATTCCCCGCGCTGGTGAGAGGCCGGTGAGACCTCCACCGGGTTCAGCCCGGGTTCAGGCTCCGTACATGTCCGGCGGCTGATACTCCGCGGGATCCGGTATGCGCGCTGCGCCCGGACACGTCCGTTCCGGGAGCCCGAAAGGCCGTTCATGCTCAAGCCCTCCACCGAGTCGGTCGTCCGCAACGACGGCCCACCGCCCGCGGCCGTGCCCCGCCCGTGGACCGACCGGTACGAGCGGCAGGCGCTCGCGGGCATCTGCCTGCTCGCGGCCGTGCTGTGCCTGTGGGGGCTGCAGCACAGCACC
Source organism: Streptomyces camelliae (assembly GCF_027625935.1). NCBI lineage: Bacteria > Bacillati > Actinomycetota > Actinomycetes > Kitasatosporales > Streptomycetaceae > Streptomyces > Streptomyces camelliae. The sequence goes on along the minus strand of NZ_CP115300.1, from coordinate 1,584,138 downwards.
TACCACGCGTTCTACGCGAGCGCGGTGCGCAGCATGACCGACAGCCCGGCGGACTTCTTCTACGGCGCTTTCGACCCGGCGGGCTCCATCACCCTGGACAAGCTGCCCGGCTTCCTGTGGCCGCAGGCCCTGTCCGCGCTCGTGTTCGGCTTCCACCCGTGGGCGCTGGTACTGCCACAGGCTCTGGAAATGGTCGGCTGTGTCCTCCTGCTCCATGTGCTGGTGCGCCGCTGGGCCGGGGTGGGCGCCGGGCTGCTGGCCGCCGCGTTCCTCACCCTGACGCCGGTGACCGTCGGCCTCGGCCGGTCGGTCACCGAGGACGCGCCGTTCGTGCTGCTCCTGCTGCTGGCCGCCGAGGCCACCTGGCGGGCCGCCGAGCGGGGCCGCCCGCGCACCCTGCTGCTCGCCGGGACATGGGTGGGGCTCGCCTTCCAGTGCAAGATGCTGGAGGCGTGGGCCGTGCTGCCCGCGCTCGCCGCCACCTACCTCGTCGCCGCGCCCGCCGCAGCGCGCCGCCGGACCGCCCACGTGGCCCTGGCCGGCGCGGTGACCGTGGCGGTGTCCGTGTCGTGGATGCTGGTGGCCGCCCTCACCCCGGCCGGGTCCCGGCCGTACCTCGACGGCACCACGAACGACTCCCCGTTCGCGCTGGTCGTCGGCTACAACTTCCTGACCCGTTTCCACGCCGTCGGCGTCGACGCGGCCGGCACGGGCAGCATCGCGGTGAGCCGGGTCGCCCACGCGGGGCGGGGGGCGGGGCCCGGCATGGGCGACAGCGTGTGGAAGATGGTCGCCCCGGGCCTGGCCACCCAGACCGGCTGGCTGTACCCGCTGGCCGTCCTCGGCCTGGCCGGAGGACTCGTCGCGCTGTGGCGGCGGCGTCCGGCGCGCACCGACCGGCAGCTCACCGGGCTGGTGCTGTGGGGCTCGTGGTTCCTGACCTTCTTCACCGTCTTCAGCTTCGGCAGCGTCACCGGACACACCTACTACATGGGCGTCGTCGCGGTGGCCGTGGCCGCCCTCGCCGCCGCCGGGGTCGTCCAGGCCCGGCGCTCCCGGGTGCTGCTGCCGGCCGTGCTGGCGGTGAACGTCGTCTGGTGTGCGTCCCTGGCGCTCCGGTACCGGCACTTCGAGACCTGGGCGGCGCCCTGCGCAGCGGCCCTCGCCCTGGTCGCCGTGGCTCTCGCCGCCCTGCGCCGGCCCGCCGCACTCGCCGCGGGCCTCGCCGCCGTGCTCCTGGTCCCGGCCGCCTGGTCGGCGTCCGCCCTCTCCCTGCGCTACAACCAGCCCGGCAGCCTCGGCCGGGTCGGCCCCACCAGCGTCCGCGGTGGCAGCGCCCTGGCCACGCTCGCCCCCGGACAGCGACGGCTGCTGGCCTACCTCACCGCGCACCGGGACGGCGCCCGCTATCTGGCCGCCGTGGCCGGCTGGGAGAGCGCGGCACCGTACGTCCTCGCCGCCGACGCGCCCCTGCTGCCGATGGGCGGCTACACCGGCCAGGTCCCCTTCCCGAAGCCGGCGGCCTTCCGCACGCTGGTGGACACCGGCCGGCTCCGCTACGTCCTCGTCCCGCGCGCCGACCTGAGGCACGGCGCCCGCGACGACCGCCGCCCCGTCGGCACGCTGCTGCGCTGGACCGCCGCCCACTGCACGCTCGTACCGCGCTCCGCCTACGACCGCCACGACCGCGGCAAGCTGCTGTACGACTGCGGCCCGGCCCACCAGAGGTGAACCGGGCCGCAGTACAAGGCCGTCGGGTCGTTACGGCCGTCTGTTCCACTCGGTGATCACGGGCCGGCCGTGCTCGGTGGACAGCCGGCTGACCGTGCCGGTGGCCAGCTGGAACAGTCGGCCCTCGGCGGGCGCCAGGCCGAGGCGGCGCGCGGTGAGCACCCGCAGGAAGTGGGCGTGGGCGACGAGGACCACGTCCCCGGCGTCCTCGGCGAGCGCGGCGTCGACGCGGGCCAGCACCCGGTCGGCACGGGCGCCGACCTGCTCCGGTGACTCACCGGGGTGGCCCTCGGGGCCGGGCGGCACGCCGTCGGTCCACAGGTCCCAGGCGGGGCGCGAGCGGTGGATGTCGACCGTGGTGACGCCCTCGTAGCCGCCGTAGTCCCACTCGTGCAGATCGGGCTCGGGCACGATCCCGGTCAGGCCTGCCAGTTCGGCGGTGCGTATCGCGCGGCCCAGCGGGCTGGCCAGCGCGAGGGCGTACGTCCGCTCGGTGAGGAGCGGGGCGAGGGACTTTGCCTGTTCCTCGCCGTGCTCGGTCAGGGGCAGGTCGGTCCAGCTCGTGTGCTGTCCCGACCGGCTCCACTCCGTCTCACCGTGGCGGACCAGCAGGAGGTCGCCCACGGTGGTTCAGTCCTTCTTCTCGACCGCGTGGCCGCCGAACTGGTTGCGCAGCGCGGCGATCATCTTCATCTGCGGGGAGTCGTCCTGGCGCGAGGCGAACCGGGCGAACAGGGACGCCGTGATCGCGGGCAGCGGTACGGCGTTGTCGATGGCCGCCTCGACCGTCCAGCGGCCCTCGCCGGAGTCCTCGGCGTAGCCGCGCAGCTGCTCCAGGTGCTCGTCCTCGTCCAGGGCGTTGACCGCGAGGTCCAGCAGCCAGGACCGGATGACCGTGCCCTCCTGCCAGGAGCGGAACACCTCGCGGACGTTCTCCACGGAGTGGACCTTCTCAAGGAGCTCCCAGCCTTCGGCGTAGGCCTGCATCATGGCGTACTCGATGCCGTTGTGGACCATCTTGGAGAAGTGCCCGGCGCCGACCCGGCCCGCGTGGACGTAGCCGTACGGGCCCTCCGGCTTGAGCGCCTCGAAGATCGGCTGCAGCCGGTCCACGTGCTCCTTGTCGCCGCCGACCATGAGCGCGTAGCCGTTCTGCAGGCCCCACACACCGCCGGAGACACCGGCGTCGACGAAGCCGATGCCCTTGATGGCGAGCGCGGCCGCGTGCTTCTCGTCGTCCGTCCAGCGGGAGTTGCCGCCGTCGATCACCGTGTCGCCGGGCTCCAGCAGGTCGCCGAGCTCGTCGACGACGGTCTGGGTGGCGGTGCCGGCCGGGACCATGACCCACACCTGGCGGGGCGCGTCCAGCTTCTCGACCAGTTCTGCGAGGGACTTGACGTCGGAGACGTCGGGGTTGCGGTCGTAGCCGATGACGGTGTGGCCGGCGCGGCGGATCCGCTCGCGCATGTTGCCGCCCATCTTGCCGAGACCGATGAGACCGAGCTGCATGATCAGTTCACTTCCGATGCGTTCTTGAGGGTGCGGTAGGCGGCTACGAGGGCCTGGGAGGAGGGGTCGAGACCGGGGACGTCAGCGCCCTCGGTCAGGGCGGGCTCGACCCGCTTGGCGAGGACCTTGCCCAGCTCGACGCCCCACTGGTCGAAGGAGTCGATGTTCCAGACCGCGCCCTGGACGAACACCTTGTGCTCGTAGAGGGCGATCAGCTGGCCGAGCACGGACGGGGTCGGCTCGGGCGCGAGGATCGTGGTGGTGGGGTGGTCGCCGTGGAAGGTGCGGTGCGCCACCTGCTCCTCGGCGACGCCCTCCGCGCGGACCTCCTCGGCGGTCTTGCCGAAGGCGAGGGCCTGGGTCTGGGCGAAGAAGTTCGCCATCAACAGGTCGTGCTGCGCCTTGAGTTCCTCGCTCAGCTCACCGGCCGGGCGGGCGAAGCCGATGAAGTCCGCCGGGATCAGCTTGGTGCCCTGGTGGATCAACTGGTAGTAGGCGTGCTGCCCGTTGGTGCCCGGCGTGCCCCACACCACCGGGCCGGTCTGCCACTGCACCGGCTTGCCGTCGCGCTGCACCGACTTGCCGTTGGACTCCATGTCCAGCTGCTGGAGATAGGCGGTGAACTTCGACAGGTAGTGGCTGTACGGCAGCACCGCGTGCGACTGGGCGTCGTGGAAGTCGCCGTACCAGATGCCCAGCAGGCCCAGCAGCAAAGGCGCGTTGGCCTCGGCGGGCGCGGTGCGGAAGTGCTCGTCGACCAGGTGGAAACCGTCGAGCATCTCGCGGAACCGGTCCGAGCCGATCGCGATCATCAGGGAGAGACCGATCGCGGAGTCGTACGAGTAGCGGCCGCCGACCCAGTCCCAGAACTCGAACATGTTGTCCGGGTCGATGCCGAACTCGGTGACCTTGCCGGCGTTCGTGGACAGCGCCACGAAGTGCTTGGCCACGGCCTTGTCGTCGCCGTCGAAGGCCTTCAGCAGCCAGGACCGCGCCGACGTGGCGTTGGTGATCGTCTCGATCGTGGTGAACGTCTTGGACGCGACGATGAACAGGGTCTCCGCCGGGTCCAGGTCGCGGGTCGCCTCGTGCAGGTCGGCGCCGTCCACGTTCGACACGAAGCGGAACGTCAACTCCCGTGCGGTGTACGGGCGCAGCGCCTCGTACGCCATGGCGGGGCCGAGGTCGGAGCCGCCGATGCCGATGTTGACGACGTTCCTGATCCGCTTGCCGGTGTGGCCGGTCCACTCGCCGGAACGGACCCGGTCGGCGAAGTCGGCCATCTTGTCGAGGACGGCGTGCACCTTCGGCACCACGTTCTCGCCGTCGACCTCGACGACGGCGTCCCGCGGGGCGCGCAGCGCGGTGTGCAGCACCGCCCGGTCCTCGGTGACGTTGATCTTCTCGCCGCGGAACATGGCGTCCCGCAGGCCGAACACGCCGGTGGCGGTGGCGAGTTCCGTCAGCAGGGCCAGCGTCTCGTCGGTGATCAGGTGCTTGCTGTAGTCGATGTACAGGTCGCCGACCCGTACGACGTACCGCTCGGCCCGGCCGGGGTCCTGCGCGAACAGCTCGCGCAGGTGCGGCCGGCCCTCGGCGCGGTGGTCGGCGAGGGCCGTCCACTCGGGCCGGTGGGTGAGCTGGGGAAACCCGGAAAGCTGGGACGCTGCCATGTCAGGCGTTCTCCTTGCCGGCCTCGCCCTTCAGGGCGATGGCGTACATCTCGTCGGCGTCGAGGCGGCGCAGCTCCTCGGCGATGAGTTCGGAGGTGGGGCGGACCTTCAGGGCGAGGGTGCGCGGCGGCTGGCCCGGCAGGGTCAGGGTCGCCAGCGGTCCCTCGGGCCGGTCGATGACGATCTCGCCGTTCCCGGTGCCCAGACGTACGGCCGTGACGACCGGTCCGGCGGTGACCACACGGTCCACGCGCACGCCGAGCCGGGCCTCCAGCCAGCGCGAGAGCAGCTCGGCGCTGGGGTTGTCGGCCTCGGCCTCGACGGCCGCCGACGTGATCCGCGCGCGGGCCTGGTCCAGGGCGGCGGCCAGCATCGACCGCCACAGCGTGAGCCGCGTCCAGGCGAGGTCGGTGTCGCCCGGCGCGTAGTTGCGGGCGCGGGTCTCCAGGACCTCCATCGGCCGCTCGAACGCGTACAGGTCGGTGATCCGGCGCTGGGCGAGCGCGCCCAGCGGGTCCTTCGACGGGGCCTCGGGGGCGTCCACCGGCCACCACACGACCACCGGGGCGTCCGGCAGCAGCAGCGGCAGGACCACCGAGTCGGCGTGGTCGGACACCTCGCCGTAGGTGCGCAGCACGACCGTCTCGCCGGTGCCGGCCTCGGAGCCGACCCGCACCTCGGCGTCGAGCCGGGAGTGGGTGCGGTCGCGCAGAGTGCGCACATGCCGCTTGATGACGACCAGGGTCCGCATGGGGTGCTCGTGCGAGGCGTCCTCGGCGGCCTTGATCGAGTCGTAGGCGTTCTCCTCGTCCGTGACGATGACCATCGTCAGGACCATGCCCACGGCCGGGGTGCCGATGGCGCGGCGGCCCTGCACCAACGCCTTGTTGATCTTGCTTGCCGTGGTGTCGGTCAGGTCGATCTTCATGGCCTGCGCCAGCTCCGTCCGTCTCGTGCGAGCATCTCGTCCGCTTCCTCGGGTCCCCAGCTGCCCGACGCGTACTGCGCCGGCCTGCCGTGCGCCGTCCAGTACTCCTCGATCGGGTCGAGGATCTTCCAGGACTCTTCCACTTCCTGGTGACGGGGGAACAAATTCGCGTCGCCGAGGAGCACGTCCAGGATGAGCCGCTCGTACGCCTCCGGGCTCGACTCGGTGAACGACTCGCCGTAGGCGAAGTCCATCGACACGTCCCGGATCTCCATCGAGGTGCCCGGCACCTTGGAGCCGAAGCGGACGGTCATGCCCTCGTCGGGCTGGACGCGGATGACGATCGCGTTCTGGCCCAGCTCCTCGGTGGCCGTGGAGTCGAAGGGGGAGTGCGGGGCCCGCTTGAAGACCACCGCGATCTCGGTGACCCGGCGGCCGAGCCGCTTGCCGGTGCGCAGGTAGAAGGGGACGCCCGCCCAGCGGCGGTTGTCGATGCCCAGCTTGATCGCGGCGAAGGTGTCGGTCTTCGACGCGGGGTCGATGCCCTCCTCCTGGAGGTAGCCGACGACCTTCTCGCCGCCCTGCCAGCCCTCGGCGTACTGCCCGCGCACGGTGTGCTTGCCGAGCTCCGCCGGGAGGCGCACCGACTTCAGCACCTTCAGTTTCTCGGTGAGCAGCGCCTCCGCGTCGAACGCGATCGGCTCCTCCATGGCGGTGAGGGCCATCAGCTGGAGGAGGTGGTTCTGGATGACGTCACGGGCGGCGCCGATGCCGTCGTAGTAGCCGGCGCGGCCGCCGATGCCGATGTCCTCGGCCATGGTGATCTGCACGTGGTCGACGTACGACCGGTTCCAGATCGGCTCGTACATCTGGTTGGCGAAGCGCAGCGCCAGGATGTTCTGGACGGTCTCCTTGCCCAGGTAGTGGTCGATGCGGAACACCTGGTCCGGCTCGAACACGTCGTGCACGATCGCGTTCAGCTCGCGGGCGCTGCCCAGATCGTGGCCGAACGGCTTCTCGATGACCGCGCGCCGCCAGGAACCCGGGGGCGGGGAGGCCAGACCGTGCTTCTTCAGCTGCTGCACGACCTTGGGGAAGAACTTCGGCGGCACCGAGAGGTAGAAGGCGAAGTTGCCGCCGGTGCCGCGGGAGGCGTCCAGCTCCTCCACGGCGTCCTTGAGCTGCTTGAACGCGGTGTCGTCGTCGAAGTCGCCGGGGATGAACCGCATGCCCTCGGCGAGCTGCTGCCACACCTCCTCGCGGAACGGGGTGCGGGCGTGCTCGCGCACGGAGTCGTGGACGACCTGCGCGAAGTCCTGGTCCTCCCACTCCCGGCGGGCGAACCCGACGAGGGAGAAGCCCGGCGGCAGCAGACCCCGGTTGGCGAGGTCGTAGACGGCCGGCATCAGCTTCTTGCGGGACAGGTCACCGGTGACACCGAAGATGACCAGACCGGACGGGCCGGCGATGCGCGGGAGGCGGCGGTCGCGGGCGTCCCGGAGCGGGTTCTCCCAGCCGAACGGGTTCTCCCCGTCGGCGGCGGGGCCCGCCGGCACGGTGACCTCCGCCGGCGCCTGGTCCGGTGCCGGGGCGTCCGGCGCCGGAGCGTCGGGTGCCGGGGCGGCGGGTGCGTTCTCGGTCATCGGGCGTCAGCTCCCTTGCTCGTCAGGGACGTGGCGACGGCGTCCAGCAGGTCCTGCCAGGCCGCCTCGAACTTGGCGACGCCCTCGTCCTCCAGCTGCTGGACGATCTCGTCGTAGGAGATGCCGAGCCCCTCGACGGCGGCCAGGTCGGCGCGGGCCTCGGCGTAGCCGCCGGTCACCGTGTCGCCGGTGATCTCGCCGTGGTCGGCGACCGCGTTCAGCGTGGCCTCCGGCATGGTGTTGACGGTGCCCGGCGCGACCAGCTCGTCCACGTACAGGGTGTCCTTGTACGCCGGGTCCTTCACGCCGGTCGACGCCCACAGCGGACGCTGCTTGTTCGCCTTGTCCCCGGCGAGCGCCAGCCAGCGCTCGGAGCCGAAGACCTCCTCGTACGCCTCGTAGGCGAGGCGGGCGTTGGCGAGGGCCGCGCGGCCCTTGAGGGCGAGGGCCTCGTCGGTGCCGAGGGCGGTCAGCCGCTTGTCGATCTCGGAGTCCACGCGGGAGACGAAGAAGGACGCCACCGAGTGGATCGTGGCGAGATCGATGCCGCGCTCCTTGGCCTTCTCCAGACCGGCCAGGTAGGCGGCCATGACCTCGCGGTAGCGCTCCAGGGAGAAGATCAGGGTCACGTTGACGCTGATGCCGAGGCCGATGACCTCGGTGATCGCCGGCAGGCCCGCCTTCGTCGCCGGGATCTTGATCATCACGTTGGGGCGGTCCACCAGCCAGGCGAGCTGCTTGGCCTCGGCGATCGTCGCCGTGGTGTCGTGGGCCAGGCGCGGGTCGACCTCGATGGAGACGCGGCCGTCCACACCGTTCGATGTGCTGTACACAGCATCCAGAACATCGGCTGCGGCACGCACATCGGCGGTCGTCATCATCCGCACCGCCTCGTCGACCGTCACCCCGCGGACGGCGAGGTCGGTGAGCTGCTCCTCGTAACCCTCGCCGGAGCCGATGGCGGCCTGGAAGATCGACGGGTTGGTGGTGACGCCGACGACGTTCTTGTTCTCGATCAGCTCCGCCAGGTTGCCCGAGGCGATGCGCCCCCGCGACAGGTCGTCCAGCCAGATGGAGACCCCCTCGTCGGCGAGGCGCTTGAGGGCTCCGGCAGTGGCGATTGCTTCGGTCACGTCAGTCATCTCTCTTGTCTTCTCGTCGCGAGGTCGTGTGTCGCGGCGTAGGGAGCGGATTCTTGTCGCGGTCGGGTCAGGCGCGCGAATCGGCGAGGGACTCGCGGGCCGCGGCGGCGACGTTCTCGGGGGTGAAGCCGAACTCGGCGAACAGGGTCTTCGCGTCGGCGGAGGCACCGAAGTGCTCCAGGGAGACGATCCGGCCGGCGTCGCCGACATAGCGGTACCAGGTCAGACCGATCCCGGCCTCCACGGCGACCCTGGCCTTCACGGCCGGCGGCAGCACCGCGTCCTTGTACGCCTGGTCCTGCTCCTCGAACCACTCCACCGACGGCATCGACACCACGCGCGTGCCGATGCCCTCGGCCTCCAGCGCCTCCCGCGCGGCCACGGCCAGCTGCACCTCGGAACCCGTCGCGATGACGATCACCTCCGGGACCTCGGTCGAGGACTCGCGCAGCACGTAGCCGCCCTTGGCCGCGTCCTCGTTCGGCGCGTACACCGGCACGCCCTGGCGGGTGAGCGCGAGCCCGTGCGGGGCGGGGTCGGTGGCGTGCCTCTTCAGGATCTCGGCCCAGGCGATCGCGGTCTCGTTGGCGTCCGCCGGGCGGACGACGTTCAGACCCGGGATGGCGCGCAGCGAGGCCAGGTGCTCGACCGGCTGGTGGGTCGGGCCGTCCTCGCCGAGACCGATGGAGTCGTGCGTCCACACGTACGTCACCGGCAGCTGCATCAGCGCCGACATACGGACGGCGTTGCGCATGTAGTCGGAGAACACCAGGAAGGTGCCGCCGTAGATGCGGGTGTTGCCGTGCAGGGCGATGCCGTTCATCTCCGCGGCCATGGAGAACTCGCGGATGCCGAAGTGGACGGTACGGCCGTACGGGTCGGCCTCGGGCAGCGGGTTGCCCTTGGGCAGGAAGGAGCTGGTCCTGTCGATGGTGGTGTTGTTGGAGCCGGCGAGGTCGGCGGAGCCGCCCCACAGCTCGGGGATCACCGGGCCGAGCGCCTGCAGCACCGTGCCGGAGGCGGCACGGGTGGCGACGGACTTGCCCTCCTCGAAGACCGGGATCTTCTGCTCCCAGCCCTCGGGCAGCTCGCCCTTGCCGATCCGGTCGAACAGCGCGGCCCGCTCGCTGTCGGCGGTGCGCCACTCGGCGATCCGCTTGTCCCAGGCCGCGTGCGCCTCGGCGCCCCGGTCCAGGGCCCGGCGGGTGTGCTTCAGGACCTCGTCCGTCACCTCGAAGGTCTGCTCGGGGTCGAAGCCGAGGAGCCGCTTGGTGGCGGCGATCTCGTCCTCGCCGAGCGCGGAGCCGTGGGAGGCCTCGGTGTTCCGGGCGTTCGGGGCGGGCCAGGCGATGATCGTGCGCATCGCGATGATCGAGGGTCGTCCGGTCTCGGTCTGCGCGGCCTTCAGCGCCCGGTACAGGGCCTCGGTGTCGACGTCGCCCTCGGCGGTCGGCTCGATCCGCTGGGTGTGCCAGCCGTAGGCCTCGTACCGCTTCAGCACGTCCTCGGAGAACGCGGTGGCGGTGTCGCCCTCGATGGAGATGTGGTTGTCGTCGTAGAGGAAGACCAGATTGCCGAGCTTCTGGTGGCCGGCCAGCGAGGACGCCTCGGCGGAGACGCCCTCCTCCAGGTCGCCGTCGGACACGATCGCCCAGATGGTGTGGTCGAAGGGGGAGGTGCCCTCGGGGGCCTCCGGGTCGAACAGGCCGCGCTCGTAGCGGGCCGCCATCGCCATGCCGACCGCGTTGGCGACACCCTGGCCGAGCGGGCCGGTGGTGGTCTCGACGCCGGCGGTGTGGCCGTACTCCGGGTGGCCGGGCGTCTTGGAGCCCTTCGTGCGGAAGGCCTTGAGGTCGTCCAGCTCCAGCTCGTACCCGGCGAGGAACAGCTGGGTGTAGAGGGTCAGCGAGGTGTGGCCGGGGGAGAGGACGAAGCGGTCACGGCCGGCCCACTCCGGGTCCGCCGGGTCGTGACGCATCACCTTCTGAAAGATCGTGTACGCGGCAGGTGCCAGGCTCATCGCCGTGCCGGGGTGCCCGTTGCCGACCTTCTGTACCGCGTCGGCCGCCAGCAGGCGGGCGGTGTCCACGGCGCGCCGGTCGAGGTCGGTCCACTCGAAGCTGTCGGAAGTCTGCGTGGTCATCTTCAAGAAGTCCTCGTTCAGTGCGGAATGGCTGGCCGGACGCGTTCAAACTTAAAAGTCTGACTTTTTCGAGGGAAGGTCGAGGTGTGTCACTCTGTGGTGAATCTGGGACAGCGATCACGGAACACGGACGGCGCGAACAGGACATGGCTGACAGAACGCCACAAGCTGACGGCGGGGCTACGGACGGCGACGGCATCAGGACCTTCCCCTTCCCGACCGAGCTGGCCGTCGGCCGTGTCGGCATGCAGGTCGGCCCGATGGGCACCGACCGCCCCTGGCACGCCGACGCCCCCCTGGAGCGCGTCCACCGCATCGACTTCCACGTCGTGATGCTGTTCACCGAGGGCCCCGTACGGCACATGATCGACTTCGCCGAGTACGAGGCCGGCCCCGGGGACCTGCTGTGGATTCGCCCCGGACAGGTCCACCGCTTCTCCCGCGAGTGCGCGTACCACGGAACCGTCCTCACCATGCAGCCCGGCTTCCTGCCGCGCGCCACCGTCGAGGCCACCGGCCTGTACCGCTACGACCTCCCGCCCCTGCTGCACCCCGACCCGGCGCAGCTCGCCGCCCTCCAGGCCGCCCTGGAGCAACTGCGACGCGAGTACGAGGACACCGCCACGCTCCCGCTCAGCCTGCACACCGCCGTCCTCCGGCACACCCTCACCGCGTTCCTGCTGCGCCTCGCCCACCTCGCGGCCCGTTCCGCGGAGGCCTCCCGGCAACAGACGGACAGCACCTTCACCCGGTTCCGGGACGCCGTCGAGCAGGGCTTCGCCACCAACCACAGCGTCAGCGCCTACGCCGACGCGCTCGGCTACTCCCGCCGCACTCTCGTCCGCGCCGTGCGGGCGGCCACCGGCGAGACTCCCAAGGGCTTCATCGACAAACGCGTGATCCTGGAGGCCAAGCGCCTCCTCGCCCACACCGACCTGCCGATCGGCCGGGTCGGCGTGGCCGTCGGCTTCCCCGACGCGGCGAACTTCTCCAAGTTCTTCCAGCTGCACACCGGGCGGACGCCGGTGGGGTTCCGGGCGGAGCTGCGCTGAGAGCACCGGGGTACGGCGAAAGGGGGCTCCACGCGCGCGTGGAGCCCCCTTTCGGCGGCATGGCGCTGGCCGGGGTGGCGTCAGTGCCCGAAGTCGAACCAGTTCACGTTCACGAAGTCCGCCGGCTGGCCGCTGGAGAAGGTCAGATAGACGTCGTGCGTGCCGGTCACGGAGCTGATGTTGGCCGGGATCGTCTGCCAGGACTGCCAGCCGCCCGTGTTGGCCACCGCGAAGCTGCCGATCGGGGTACTGGTGGGGCTGTCCAGGCGTACCTGCACCAGACCGCTGACCCCGCTCGCGGCACCGCTGGCGACCCGGCCGTAGAACTGCGTGGCCGGCGTCGAGCCGAAGTTCACGCCCTTGTAGAGCGCCCAGTCGCCATTGGCGATGTATCCGATGTCCTGCCCGCCGCCGGTGTCCGTCGTGGTCTCGGTGCTGATGCCGGACTGGCTGTCGAAGGACTCGGCCTGGATCGCGCTGTAGGCGTCCCGGTTGCCGCTCGGCGGGGGAGTGGTGCCACCGCTCCCGCCGGACTGGAGCACCTGCACATAGTCCACGACCATCGGGTGGCCCGGCTCGGTGGCGCTGGTCGGGCCGCCGCCGAACGCCGCCGGGAAGGCACCGCCCATCGCCACGTTCAGGATGACGAAGAAGCCGTGGTTCGTGGCGTTGGCCCACGTCGTGGCGTCCATCTGATTCGCCGTGACCGTCTGGTAGTTGACGCCGTCGACGGAGAAGCGGATCGCCTCCGGGCTCACCGAGCGGTCCCACTCCATCGTGTAGGTATGGAAGCCCGACTGGCAGGTGGTGTTCGGGCAGGCGGTCGAATTGCCCAGGCCCGTCGTCTCGTTGCAGGGGCCGCCGGGGTTGGTGCCGCAGTGCATCGTGGCCCACGTCTTGTTCAGGCCGTTGACGTTCTCCATGATGTCCAGCTCGCCGACGCTCGGCCAGTTCTGGTAGTTGCCCCGGTACGGCGCGCCCAGCATCCAGAAGGCGGGCCAGTAGCCGGCGGCCGCGTTCCCGGTCACGTTCGGCATCTGGATCCGGGCCTCCACCCGCAGCTTCCCGCCGGCCGGCGGCTGGAAGTCGGTGCGGGTGGTCTCGATGCGGCCGGAGGTCCAGTTGCCCGAGGCGTCACGGCGCGGGGTGATGAGCAGATCGCCGTTGCCGTCCAGCGCGACGTTGTTCGTGCTCGACGTCATCGACTCGACCTCGCCGGTGCCCCAGTTCGAGGCGCCGCCCGGGTACGACGTCCCGGTGTCGTACTGCCAGTCGGTGGTGTTCACGCCGGAGCCGGCCGCCCCGTTGAAGTCGTCGAGGAAGACCTGTGTCCAGCCGGACGGGGGTGTGGGCGCGGAGGCGTCCGCGGGGGCGGTGGCGGCCGTCGCGAGGGCAGCCGACAGGCCGAGCGTGGCGACGACGGCGATGAGCGTGCGCCGCAGGGGTCGGGGTCTGGGTATGCCGGAAGGTGAACGCATGGGGGCCCTCTCGGGTATGGGTGCGGGAGCGGGTGTGAGAGCGCTCCCACGCTGATCCAAGGCTGGTCTGAGAGCGCTCTCAGGGTGCCGCCAATGTGCTCCCCGGCCTCGCAGCCGTCAAGCTTTGAAACAAGGAAAGTGCTTGATTCTCAAGGGAGTTCACCGGGTGAAGCCACCCGTACCCGCTCAGACCGCGCTGTCTGCCTGTCTGCCTGTCTGCCTGTCGGCTGGTGCCGGGCGCGGGGATGGCCGTGCGGTCACGGTGAGCCGACGGCGCCGGGACCACCTGCGCAGCCGCTGTCCCGACCGGTGCGACAGACACGCCACTTGTCACTTGTCCGGACCGTTCCTGGCACTCCGGAGGGCGCGTCGTCGTGGCGGCCCTCCGGCACCACCGCGCCCGGAGCGGCCGAGATCCCCGCGGTCAGCGCTCGGGCCGCTCCGGCCGCCAGCCCAGGGCGCGGGAGATGCCCCGGCCGGCCAGCCGGACCGCCGGGGCCAGCGCCGGCACCTGGGCGCCCGCCCGGGGCACCACCACCGACACCGCCGCGACCACCTCCCCGCCCGCACCGCGCACCGCCGCCGCGACGGACAGCGCGTCCTCCGTCACCTGACGCTCACTCACCGCCACACCCGCGCGGCGGACTTCGGCGAGCGTGCGCCGCAGCAGCGCCGGATCGGTGAGCGTGTACGGGGTGAAGGAGGCGAGCGGCCCGGCGCAGTACTCCTCCTGGAACACCGGGTCGGCGTGCGCGAGGAGGACGAGCCCGACCCCGGTGGCGTGCAGCGGCCAGCGCGCCCCGATCCGGATGTGCACGCCCACCGCCGAACGTCCCTGCAGCCACTCGACGTAGACGACCTCGCGTCCGTCCCGCACGGCCAGCTGCACGTTCTCGTGCGTCGCCTCGTACAGATCCTCCAGATACGGCAGTGCCAGCTGGCGCAGGCCGAGCCCGCGCGGGGCGAGCGCGGCCACCTCCCACAGCCGCAGGCCCACGTGGTAGACCCCGGAGGTGTCCCGCTCCAGCGCGCCCCAGGCCGTCAGCGCGCCCGTCAGCCGGTGCGCGGTGGTCAGACTGAGCCCGGCCCGGCGGCTGATGTCGGTCAGCGACAGGGCGGGATGCTCGTGGTCGAACGCGCCGAGCACGGCCAGCAACCGGTCGGCGGCGGAGAGTTCGCTCACCGGCACACACCCACCTCACCCTGTCGCCGCGCAGCCCCGCCGGCCGGGTCCGGCGGGGACGTCACTGCTGACAGTATGCGGACGAGGCCGCCGGATCAGCGGGCGCGGGTGAGAGACCGGTGTTTCGGCCGGTGTGTCACCGGGCTCACCGGGCTCCCGTCACGTCGACGAAGACCGGGTTGGAGTAGAACCAGGTGTCGGCCCACGGGTCGCCGTTCCCGGGCTCGTGCGGGACCGGGCCGTGCGGGTCGACGGACGCACCGAGGTAGCCGGCTCCGTGCCGGTTTCCGTCGCTGCCGCGCAGCCGCACGTAGAACGACTCGTCGCCGGCGGTGAGCGGGATGCGCAGGGTGTAGGTGCCGGTACGGCCGCTGACGTCCGCGGTGTGCACCACCGTGGTGTCCGGCGCCCGCCAGCTGTCCCGGTCGGTGGCCGGGCCGCGCACGGCGCCCCGGACGACGTCCACGTGCGCGAGGCGCGGCAGGATGCCGTGCGGGTTGGCGCGGGAGGCCGTCGTGACCGTCACCGACAGCGTGATCCGCTCGCCCGCGCGGACCCGCAGCCGCCCGCCGAGCGTGACGCCCGGGCCCTGGTCGCAGTCCCGCCGCACGCGCACGTCGAGCCCGTCGAGCAGATGCCCGTGGTCGACCCACACCCGGCCGGCGCGCAGGCCCGCCATCACCGCGCGGTAGCCGTAGCGGGTGACACCGACGTGGGTGCGGCTGAACTCGCCCGGCCAGAAGTCGCTGCCGGGCTGCGGGGTGTCCGTGTTCACCGGGTCGGGCAGTCTGCCGGTGTTGTCGAAGTTCCGGCCGGGCGCCCAGTCGCCGTTCTTCCAGGTGTCGAAGACCGTGCGGTGGTTGTCGGAGTTGGAGGTGATCGTGAACAGCCTGCCCTCGGCGAGCATCGAGTCCCACAGGCCGCCGACGGTCGCGGTCGCCCAGTCGAAACCGCCGTAGGTGAGGTAGGCGTCGGCCGGATAGCCGGACCACGACTGCGCGGACGGCTTGTTCTCGTACTCGCCGCGGATCGACGCCGGGCCCCGCCAGCCGGGGATGGCCGCGCCCTGGGCGCCGGGCGCGCCCTCCATGCCGATCACGATCTCGGGGGCCCACTCGTTCCCGCCGCCCCACCCTGCGTCCCGCCAGTTGCGCATCTCGTGCGGGGAGTCGATGCCGAGGCGCAGGGGGTGGTTGGCGAGCACGAGGACGTCGTCGACGTAGCCGGTGCGGCGCTGTTCGGCCAGCCACTGGATGGCCTTGACGGCGTGGGCCTCGTTGCGGGCGGTGTCCGTGCCGGTGGCGGAGCCGTCGGTGTAGCCGAGCAGCTTGCCGTCGTAGGCGAGCTCGAACCGGGTGAGCAGCTCGGTCTCGTTGGGGCCGGGCGCGGCGAACACGGTGGCGTGCTCGGCGGCCGGGATGTACCACTCCAGGCCCTGGAAGATCAGCTGACGCGGGTTCTCCGCACGGGCCTTGAGGATTTCGGCGTGCTCCAGCTTCGCGCCGTAGTAGGCGTGCCCGAAGTTGGAGTGCTCGTTGAACACCATCCAGTCCAGGCCGTACTGCGCGGCGGCCCGGGCCTGCTGGGAGAACGTGTACTTCGCGTCGTGGCTGTACACGGAGTGGACGTGGTGGTCGCCGACCAGGTAGGCGAGGTGCGGGTCCTCCCCGCCCAGGTTGTGCTGCGGGGACGCGAACGCGGGGGTCGCCGCCGACCCGAGCGCGAACGCGGCACCGAACAGGCCCGCGCGGCGCAGGAGCCCGCGTCTGGACACGCCCTGGGCGTCGAGGTCGGTGGGGGAGACGGAAGGATCGGCCCAGGTGGGCAGCTGCTGCTCGGTCATGATCGGGTAAGTCCTCTTCGAGGGCGTCAGTGGGTCATGAAGGAGGAGACGGGCAGCGCCCGGGAGACGATCCGGACGTCGCCGAGGCGGCCGTGCAGGATCTGGTCGATCTTGTCGGCGTACGTGTAGCCGCCGAGCAGCCACGGCAGTCCGACCGAGGCGATACCGGTGGCGGAAGCCTTCGGGTTGCGGACGACCGGACAGCCCTCGACGTACAGGGTCGTGTGCGTGCCGTCGTTGACGACGGCAAGGTGCCACCAGGTCTCCAGCGGCGTCTCCTGGCCCCAGTTGGTGGCGATGCCCTCCTGGTTGAGCGGGCGCATCGCCCACTGCGGCTCGCGGTCGTTGGACAACGAGAGGGTGGCCAGCGGCTCGTCGGGGTCGTCGGCGGTCTTGCCGGCCGCGCCGCCCGTGCCCCTGCGGCTGACGAGGCCGGCCCACGCGTTGTGGCCGGGGTCCCAGTCGGCCGGCAGACGGTAGAACGCCTCGATGGTGTAGCCGTCCTTGAACGTCGCCGCGTTGAGCGGCGCACCGTCGACGGTCTGGAGGTACGCGCCCTTCAGCGGGGACTTGTACCCGGTGAACTCCAGGCTGCCGTGGCCCGGCTGGTCCGGGTGGTGGTCCGCCGACCAGCCGAGGGTGCCGCCGCCCACCGAGACGACGGTGAGGTCGTTGCCGTTGCCGGACAGGTCGCGGACCGTGCCGGAGACGGCCGAGTCGAACCGCCAGTAGGCGGCCGTGCCCCGGATCAGCATCTTCGACGCGGGCCGCGCCGGGCGGGCCGGTACCGGGTCGAAGCCTGCGAAACGCTCCGCGAAGTCGATGCCGACCGAGAAGCGGTCCGCATCACCGCTCAGCTCGATCTCCTGCCGCTCCAGCTCGTTGAGGCCCTTCGCTGCCCGGCCCAGGATCCACGGCGAGACCGTCTCCACGTCGATGACGTTCCGGTCCAGGTCGAAGCGGTACAGGCGGATCATCGCCGCGCCGCCGAAGTAGCGGTTCTGGTAGTTGGTGAGGTGCAGGTGCACCTCGTTGCCGGCCGCGTTCTTGCGGGTCGCGCGGCCCGCCGGCCAGTAGTGGCCGTTGAGGGTGAGAAAGATCTGGTCGTGATCGTCGATCAGCTGGTCCCACAACTGCCGGCCGTACGTCGACAACTGGTCGTCCTCGACGACGAGTTCGTGCGTGGTGAGGATGACCGGAGTCTTCGGGTGCGCGGCGAGGACGTCCTTCGCCCAGGCGTACCCCTTCGCCGACAGCCGCCAGTCCAGCGCGAGCACCATCCACTCGCGGCCGGCCGCCTTGAAGAGGTGGTAGGTGTTGTAGCCGTCCGAAGAGGCCCCGCCGAACGTCGGCTTGCCCTGGAAACGCTGCGGCCCGAACGCGTCCAGGTACGGTGTCGGGCCGCGCTGGTCGTCCGTCGACGACTTCACGTCGTGGTTGCCGGCCAGGACGCTGTAGCCGACGCCCCGCCGGTCCAGCAGCCTGAACGCCTCGCTGATCGCGGCGAATTCGGCCTGCGCGCCGTTCTGGGTGAGGTCGCCCAGGTGGGAGAGGAAGACGATGTTCTCGCCGGATTCGCCGCCCTGCTCCAGCAGATAGCGCAGGGACGCCTCGACCGGCGCCTTGTCGATGCTGGGCCCGTCGAAGAGGTACTGGGTGTCCGGCATCACGGCGAGCGTGAAGCGACGGCTCTCGGTATCGGGCCGCCAGCCGTTCGCGCCCGCGGGAGCCGCCTCGGCGACGGCCGGCAGGCCGAGCCCGGCCGTGGCGGCGGCGCCCAGCAGCGCGGTGGCCCTCAGGAAACTGCGTCGTGCGGCACCGGCCTGCGCGGCCTCGCCCTGGTTGTGGTCATGCGACGTACACACGTGTGCTCCGTGAGAGGCGATGTGACAAGGAGGGAAGGCGGGGGGTTACAGAACGCGCAGGGTCCAGCTCCAGCGGTGGATGCCCGGGGCGATGCGGTAGGAGGGGAAAGTGTCGGGGCCGCACGAGGCCGTGCCCAGGCCCCGGTGCGCCGCGTCGATGTGCACGACACAGCCCGGACGAGGCATGAGCTCGTCGTGGTGCGCCGCGGTGGTCAGGTCCTCGGCCCGGTACCGGGTGACGGAGATCTGCCGCGGTTCGTCCAGGACGACCACGAGACCGGTGGCGTCCGGCGCCGACAGCGTGAACTGCCGTACGCCGTGCCGGCCGCCGCTCTCCTGCGGACGAAGATAAGGGGTGAACAACGCGTCGACCGGCAGCGAGTGATGGCCGACGGGCGCTCCCGCGCTCCGGTCGGGATACGACTCCCAGGGCCCCTGCCCGAACCACTCCAGCAGGTCGAGGCCCGGGGTCGTCTCGAAGACCGTGCCGACCCGCGCCACGTCGTCGAACTGCTCGGGCAGCTCGGCCTGTTCGTCGATCCGGACGCCGCCCTCGACCCGCGTGAACACCTGCCGGTGCGTGACGACCCCGACCGTGCCTGCGTACTCGGCCTCCACGGTCACCCGGCCGCCGTCCTCGCGCACCGACACGACCTTGCGGACGAGTGAGTCGAGCCCCCACGCCCGCCAGCGCTCCGCCATGCCGCCCAGCTCGTCGTTGTCGGTGGGCGCCCGCCACAGCGACAGCGTGGGGGCGGCCGCCAGCAGCGGATGGATCAGCAGGCCCTCGCCGTCGACCTCGACGGGCCGGTCCACGTGCGCGTCCTCGGCCGCGTCGGGCCCGCGCAGCCGGACCTGCGGCACGCACACCTCGGTGCCGCGCGGCGCCCACGGCTGGTCCTCGGCCACGGTCACCCGCAGCGTCAGCCAGGCCTCGCCGCCGTCGCGCGGCACCTCGAAGGGGAGCGGCACGGCGGCCGTCTCGCCGGGCCGCAGATCGGGCAGTTCAGCGGGTGCGGTCAGCGTCCGGCCGTCGGCCAGGGACAGCTCCCACTCGCCGGTCAGCCAGTCCAGGCCCCGGAAGTGCTGGTGGTTGCCGAGGACGATGCCCTCGTGCTTGAAGCACTCGATACGCACCGGCGCCGCGATCTCCCGGTGCTCGTACAGGGCGGGCTTCGGGGTGCGGTCCGGGAAGACCACGCCGTCCGCGATGAACGCGCCGTCGTGGATGGTCTCGCCGAAGTCGCCGCCGTACGCCCAGCGGTGGCCCGGCGCGGCGACACCGTTGTCATACAGTCCGGCGCCCCCACGCCCGACCGGTCTGCCGTCGTTCACACGCTGGAGAATGCCGTGGTCCCAGAACTCCCAGATGAACCCGCCCTGAAGACCTGGCGTTGACTCGATGGCCGCCCAAAGGTCCGCGAGGGTGCCGTTGCTGTTGCCCATCGCGTGGGAGTACTCGCACTGGATGAGCGGCCTGGTCTGCCGGCCCGACAGGGCGTGGGCGACGCAGTCCTCCAGCGGGGCGTACATCGGGCAGGCGATGTCGGAGCAGTCGTCCGTGGCCGCCCAGTCGAGCTTGGCGGCACCCTCGTACTGGATCGGCCGCGTCGGATCGTGCCGCCGTACCCAGCCCGCGGCCGCGTCGTGGTTCGCGCCGTAGTCGGACTCGTTGCCCAGCGACCAGACGATGACCGACGGGTGGTTCTTGTCGCGCAGCACCATCCGCGAGACCCGGTCCACGAAGGCGTTCAGATAGCGCGGGTCGTCGGCGATCTCGTGGGCATGGTCGTGCGCCTCGATGTCCGCCTCGTCCACGACGTAGAAGCCGAGTTCGTCGGCGAGGTCGTACAGCGCCGGATCGTTCGGGTAGTGCGAGGTGCGGATCGCGTTGAAGCCGAAACGCTTCAGCAGCACGAGATCCGCGCGCATGTCGTCGTACGACACCGTCCGGCCCGTCAGCGGATGGAAGTCGTGCCGGTTCACGCCCCGGATGAACACCCGCTCACCGTTGATCAGCAGGTCCCGGCCGACGATCCGGACGTCCCGGAAACCGATACGGTGCTGCGAGGTGTCGGCGACCGTCCCGTCGGCGCGGTGCAGGCGGACGGTGAGGCCGTACAGCTCGGGCGTCTCGGCGTTCCAGGTGCGCACCTCGGGGACCGTGGTGTGGATCCGGGCCTCGCCGAGGAAGTCGGAGACGCGTTCGTCCTCGACGTTGACGCGGTCGAACTCGTCGTCCTGGGCGAGGAGTCGACCCTCCAGTTCGCCGCTGACGTACCACCCGTCGGGCAGCGCCCCGCGCGCGTCCCGCACCCGGCAGTCGACGCGCAGCTCGCCGTCGAACCCGGCTCGCACGCTCACGTCGGCCAGGTGCAGCGGGTCGGTCGCGTACAGCAGTACCGACCGCGTCACGCCCCCGTGCCACCACTGGTCCTGGTCCTCGATGTGCGAGGCGTCGGACCACTTCACCACGGTCAGCCGTACGACCGACCGCTCGCCGGGACGTACGACATCCGTGAGGTCGAACTCGGCGGCCAGGTGGGAGTCCTTGGAGATGCCGGCGGGCCGCCCGTCCACGTGCACGAGCAGCACGCTCTCGGCGGCCCCGACCTGCAGCACGATCCGACGCCCGGTCCACTCGCCGGGCACGTCCACCTCGCGCTCGTACACGCCCGTCGGGTTGGCGGCGGGCGACTGCGGAGGGAATTCTGTATACGGCATACGGACGTTTGTGTACTGCGGACGGTCGTCCGTGTCCTGCATGGTCCAGACACCCGGAACGTGTGCCGACGACCACACATCGGACACCTGTGCGTCCGGAGCGGGAAGCAGCTGGAAGTGCCAGTCGCCGTCCAGGGAGAGGGCGTCGGACCGCCGGTCGACGGCGTTCATGGGGAGGCGCCCCCAGGAGGTCACCTCGGGGGCCTCCCAGGGGCGGAGGGAGATCAGGGGATCGGCGGGGAGTACGTCGGTCATGACCATTCCGGAGTCGGTGGTGGGGTGGGCCGGGGCAGGGGGCGGCCCTGCAGGCCCCAGGCGGGGTCGACGGGGATGCCGAGACGGTCCAGGACGGTGGGGGCGATGTCGACGAGGCGGGGTGTGTCGAGCCGGGTGGAGCCGGGGTCGGGCTCGGCGAGGATCACGAAGACCTCCTGTTCGGCACGGGTGTCGCCGCCGTGGCCGCCGGAGTCGAGGTGGCCGTGGTCGGTGGTGACGAGCACGGTCCAGTGCTCGTCGGCGCGTGCGGCGATCGCGTCCAGCAGCCGCCCGAGGTGGGTGTCCTGGGTCAAGAGGGCGTCGTCGTAGGCGGGGGAGAGGGGGCCCGTGGCGTGGCCGGCCTCGTCGGTGGCGCCGAAGTACACGAACACGGCGTCCGGGTCCTCCTCGGTGAGCCAGCGTTCGGCGGTGCGGGCGACCAGGCGGTCCGCGGTCTCGTAGCCGTCGGACTCGCCGTCGTAGTGCACCCGGTGGCCGATGGCGGTGCCGAGGGCGCCGCGGCGGACCAGCTCCGGCCAGGACACCGCGGCCGCGGTGCGCAGACCGGGGCGGGCGGTGCGGGCACGGCTGAGGAAGTCGGGGTAGCGGGCGTAGTCGGCGCCGGTGAAGTCGTTGCCGGTCACCCCGTGTCGGTCGGGCCACACCCCGGTCAGCACGCTCGACCAGCCGGGCCCGGAGTCGGTGTAGGCCATGCTGGTCGACGGCCCGCCCTCGGCCTGCCCGTCCGCCTCGCCGTACGGCAGCAGGCTGGTGCCGTGGGCGCCGGCGGCCATCAGGCCGTGCAGCACGGGTGCGTGGGACGGCGAGCGAAGCGAGACGGGGGTCCCGCCGGCCGGAGGCCGGGGGAGGGGCAGCCGGTCGTAGCGCAGCCCGTCCATGCCGACCACGAGCACCCTGCCGTGCGTGGTGCCGTCCCCTCCGGGGGCAGCGGCACGGTGACGAGGGAACGGCAGCCGTGCGGAAGGCCCCGTCCTCTCCCGCGCACCCTCACTCGGCGCCCGCCGTCCCCCGGCCTCGACGTCCGTCACCACGTTCCCCTCTCGTCTCTCGCGTTCTCCGGACAGGCACTGACCGCCCCGCCCCGCCGCACGCCGGATCAGCTGCCCTGCACCGCTCCCTCCGTGGCCCCCGCGATGAAGCCGCGGGCGAAGATCGTGAAGACGATCACCAGCGGGACGGACGCCATGAGCACGCCGGCCATGACCATGCTGTAGTCGGTGGTGTGGCCGACGTGGAGCTGGGCGAGCGCCACCTGGAGGGTGAGGTGGCCCGGGTCGGTGAGCACGACGAGCGGCCAGATGTAGTCGTTCCAGGCGCCGACGAAGGCGTAGATGGCGAGGAAGGACAGCGCGGGCCTGATCATCGGCAGCACGATGTTCCAGTACTGGCGGAAGAACCCGGCGCCGTCGATGCGCGCGGCGTCGAGGAGTTCGTCCGGCACGCCGCCCTCGATGTACTGGCGCAGCCAGAAGATGCCGAAGGCGTTGGCGAGGGCGGGCGGGATCAGCGCCTGGAGCGTGCCGACCCAGCCGAGGTGGGACATCAGGATGAACTGCGGCAGGACGGCCAGTTGCAGCGGCAGCATCATGAACCCCAGCAGCGTGGCGAACAGCACCCGGCGTCCGGGAAAGTCGAACTTGGCGAAGGTGAAGGCCGCCAGGGAGTCGACGAACAGGACCAGGACGGTGGTCACGCACGCGACGACGACCGTGTTGAGCATCGACCCGAAGAAGTCGATGGTGTCGAGCACGTGCCGGATGTTCTCCAGCAGGTGCGAACCGGGGGTCATCTTCGGCGGGCTCTTGTAGATGTCCTGGGTGGTGTTGGTCGCCATGACGATCGTCCACACGAACGGGAAGACCGAGATCAGGACGGCCAGGATCAGGACGATGTGCGCGGTCAGGCCCCTGGGGCGCCGGGACCGCCTCGTGTTCGTCGCGGTCATGACTTCCTCCCGCGCTGCACGATGCGCCAGTTGACGACGACCAGCACCATGATCAGTACGAAGAAGGCCCACACGATGGCCGCGCCGTAGCCGTAGTCGTTGTTGAGGAAGGCCGACTGGTAGAAGTACAGCAGCGTGGTCAGGCCGGCCTGGCCGGGGCCGCCGAGGTTCGCGTTGGCGGCGTTGCTGGCGAACAGGACCTGGGGTTCGCTGAAGCTCTGCAGACCGTTGATGGTCGAGATGACGACGGTGAACAGGATGATGGGCCGCATGACCGGCAGGGTGATCTGGAAGAAGGTACGCACGGGCCCGGCGCCGTCCAGCTTCGCCGCCTCGTAGATCTGCGTGGGGATGGCCTGGAGGCCGGCCAGGTAGATGATCATGTTGTAGCCGGTCCACATCCAGGTCATCAGCAGCGCGATGACCAGTTTGATCAGCCACGGATTGCTCAGCCACGGGACGGGCGAGATGCCGACCATGCCGAGGATCGCGTTGACCAGGCCGAAGTTGTCGCTGAACACCGCGCCGAAGAAGATCGACACGGCGACGATCGAGGTGACGTTCGGCACGTAGAGGGCGATGCGGTAGAAGCCCTTGAAGCGGCGCACCGAGTGCAGCAGCGTCGCCAGGACCAGCGCGCCGAACAGGGTGGGAACGGTGGACAGGACCCAGATCACCAGGGTGTTGCGGACCGACAGCCAGAAGACCGGGTCCTTCCACAGGAACCGGAACTGCTGCAGGCCCACGAACCGCATGGTGCCCAGGCCGTCCCAGTGCTGGAAGGCCAGATACAGCGAATAGAAGACAGGGAAGAACGAGAAGGCGAGGAAGACCAGGTAGAAGGGCGAGATCGCCAGGTACTGCCGCCAGTACGACAGCGGCCCGCGACGCCTGGGCGGCACGCTGCCCGCCGGTGGCGTGCGCCGCGGGCGGAAGCGGGCCGGGCCCGGCCCGCCGAGGCGCCCGGGCAACTCGGCGGAACCGGTGACCGGAGGTGACGTCACCTCAGCTCACCCCCTGGCGCTGGGCGATCTGCCTGGCCTGGCTGACGGCGTCCTTCCAGGCGTCGTCGGGCTTCTTGCCCTTGGCCTCGACGTTGGTCAGTTCCGTCATGTAGGGGGCCATGACGGCGGCGTCGGCGGGCGCCTCGTAGCTGTCCGGAATGGCCTGGGCGGCAGGGCCGAAGACCTCGATGATCTTCTGCCCGCCGAAGAAGGCGTCGGGGCCCGTCATGGCCGGCATCGAGTAGGCGGCCGGGGCGGCGGGGAAGATGGCGGCGTCGGTGAAGCCGCGGGCGTCGTTGGCCGGGCTGAGGATCCAGCTGATGATCTTGAAGGCCTCTTCGGGGTTGCGGCACTGCCGGGGCAGGGCCAGGTAGGAGCCGCCCTGGTTGGCCGGTCCGCCGGGCATCGCGCACACCCGCCACGTGCCCTTGGTGGCCGGGGCCGCCTGCTCGATGTCCAGCGCGTGCCAGGCCGCGCCGAGTTCGGTGGTCAGGCTCTTGCCGATGGCGGCGTTCCAGCTGTTGTCGTTGATCTTGGCGTCGAGGCCGAGCGTGTAGGGGCGGATCGCCGTGGTCCACGCGGCGCGTATGTGGTCCTGGTCGCCGATGAAGTGGTTGTTCTTGTCGATGAACCGCTTGGTGCCCTGGCCGACGGCCATGGTGAACACCGAGCTGATGTTGTTGACGAGGTAGGTGCCGGGCACCTTCTTCTTCAGCTCGGTGCCGAGCGCGAAGTAGTCGTCCCAGGTCTTGGCCGCCGCGGCGACCTTGTCGGGGTCGGTGGGCAGCCCGGCCTTCTCGAACTGGTCCGCGCGGTAGAAGAGCGCGGTGGGGCCGATGTCGATCGGGAAACCGATCTGCTTGCCGTCGGAGGTCTGGGCGAGCTTGGTCTTCCATCCCAGGTACTGGGACGAGATCTGCTTGAAGCCCAGGTCGTTCAGGTCGAGGAAGCGGGCGGCGTTGGGCAGGAAGGAGGCCATGTCCTCGCCCTTGATGCCGGTGATGTCGGGCACGGAGCTGCCCGCCGCGAGGGTGGTGGTGAGCTTCTGCTTGAAGTCGCCGCCGATGGAGGCGACGGTCAGCTTGGCCTCGCCGGCGAAGTGCGTCCTGGCCTCCGCGACCACCTTGTCGCTGAGTGCGCCACCCCAGTACCACAGGGTGAGGTTCTTGCCGTTCTTGGTGCCGCCCGAGCCCGAGCCGCCGCCGCATGCGACGGTCAGGCCGGAGGCGGCCGCGGTGAGCGCGGCGGCCTGGAGGAAGCCTCTACGAGAAAGGTCCACGGTCACTCCTGTTGTTCCTGTTCGACGTGGAGAGGGGGTTCGAGGGTCAGGGCCGCCGTTCGCGGGCGTGCGGGCCGACGGTCGGGTGAGGGGCCGGCGGGGTGACGGGGGCGTGGCGCACGGGCGGGCCGACGTCGACGGGGATACGGTCGGCCAGGAAGCCGTACGCGCGGCGCAGTTCGGGGTCCGTCAGCGAGCGCCACCAGCGGTCGACGCCGTACCAGCCGGGAGCCGCGAGCGCCCCGCCGTGATGCCGGACGGACAGGCCCGCGGCCAGGACCGCGAACCGCAGCCGCTCCGCCAGCGGCCAGCCGCCGAGCGAGGCCGCGACGAAGCTCGCGCCGAAGACGTCCCCGGCGCCCGTCGGGTCCAGGACATCGACGGCGAGGGCCGGGACCTCCGCGTACTCGCCGGTCGTCTGGTCGACGGCCATCGCGCCGTCGCCGCCCCGCGTGACCACCGCCACCGGCACCAGCTCGGCGAGCGTGCCGAGGGCCGCCGTCGCGCTGTCGGTGCGGGTGTAGGCCATCGCCTCGGTCTCGTTGGGGAGGAAGGCGTGGCACAGGGCGAGCTGGTCGAGCAGGTCCGAGGACCACTCCTGGGCCGGGTCCCAGCCGACGTCGGCGTAGATCCGGGTGCCGTTCGCGGCGGCCTTGGCGAGCCACTCGCGCGGTTCGGCCTCGATGTGCACGAGGGCCGTGCGCGCCTCGGGCGGGTCGCCCATCAGTGCGTCCTGCGAGTACGGGGGTTCCTGGCCGTGGGTCACGAGGGCCCGGTCGTGGCCGGAGGCGAGCGAGACGGTGACGGGGGTGGGCCAGTCGTCCGCGATACGGGAGAGCGAGAGGTCGACGCCTTCCTGCTCGTCGAGGACGCCACGGCAGTACGCGCCGTAGAAGTCGTCGCCGAAGACCGTGGCCAGCGAGGTGCGCAGACCGAACCGGGACGCGGCCACGGCGAGGTTGGCGATGCCGCCCGGGCCGCAACCCATGCCGGCCGTCCAGATCTCCTCGCCCGGCGTCGGCGGCTTCCCGAGCCCCGTGAGGACGAGGTCGTAGAAGAGCAGCCCGGTCAGCAGTACATCGGGCCTGTCGTCGTCCACGCGCACAGCCTCTCGTCAAAACTCGTCATTTTCGATGACCGGAATCGTGCGCTGCTCTGCGAGATTGGTCAATACCCGAGCAGAAGTGAGCATGGATTTGATTGAAGATGACGAGTAGTGTTCGTGGCGTGCTGGCAGAACGACGACACCAACTCATCCTGCGGGCCCTGCGCTCCGGCGGCCCCGCAGCTGTGACCGACCTCTCCGAGCGGCTGGGTGTGAGCCCCGCCACGATCAGACGCGATCTGGTCAAGCTGGAGGAGGACGGGCTGCTCACACGTGTCCACGGCGGCGCCGTCGTCGAGGAGGGCGACCAGCCCTTCGCCGAGGTCGCCGAGGTGCGCGTGGCCGAGAAGGACGCGCTGGCCGCGTGCGCCGCGGCGATGGTCGAGGACGGCCAGTCGGTGCTGCTCGACATCGGCACCACCGCCTTCCGGCTCGCCCGCCAGCTGCACGGTCGCCGCCTCACCGTCATCACCAGCAACCTGGTGGTGTACGAGGAACTGGCCGACGACGAGGGCATCGAGCTGGTGCTGCTCGGCGGCATGGTCCGCCGCGAGTACCGCTCCCTGGTCGGCTTCCTCACGGAGGACAACCTGCGGCAGCTGCACGCCGACTGGCTCTTCCTCGGCACCAGCGGGGTGCGCCCGGGCGGCCAGGTGATGGACACGACGGTCGTGGAGGTGCCCGTCAAGCGCGCCATGATCAAGGCGAGCGACAAGGCCGTGCTGCTTGCCGACTCGGCCAAGTTCCCGGGTACGGGCATGGCGAAGGTCTGTGGTCCCGAGGACCTGGACATGGTGGTGACCAATGCGCCGGTGGACCCGGTGACCCGAGCCGCCCTGGAGGAGGCCGGTGTCGAGGTGGTCCTGGCAGGAAAGGCTCAAGCGTGAAACTGACGATTCTGGGCGGCGGCGGGTTCCGGGTGCCGCTCGTGTACGGGGCACTGCTGACGGACCGCGGCGAGGGGCGGGTCACCGAGGTCGTGCTGCACGATCTCGACGACAGCCGACTGTATGCAGTCGCCCGTGTACTGGCTGAACAGGCGTCGACCGTCGCCGACGCCCCCACCGTGACCGCCACCACCGACCTCGACGAGGCCCTGCGTGGTGCCGACTTCGTCTTCTCGGCGATCAGGGTCGGGGGCCTGGAGGGCCGCGCCGACGACGAGCGGGTCGCGCTGGCGCAGGGCGTCCTCGGCCAGGAGACGGTCGGCGCGGGGGGTATCGCATACGGTCTGCGCACCGTCCCCGTCGCCGTCGACATCGCCCAGCGGGTGGCCCGCCTCGCCCCTGACGCCTGGGTCATCAACTTCACCAACCCCGCCGGACTGGTCACCGAAGCCATGTCCCGCCACCTCGGCGACCGTGTCATCGGCATCTGTGACTCCCCGGTCGGCCTCGGCCGCCGTATCGCCCGAGTTCTCGGTGCCGATCCGAAGGAGGCCTGGATCGACTACGTCGGCCTCAACCACCTCGGCTGGGTGCGCGGCCTGCGCATCGCGGGCCGCGACGAACTCCCGCGCCTGCTCGCCGACCCGGACCTGCTCGGCTCCTTCGAGGAGGGCAAGCTCTTCGGTGTCGACTGGCTCCGGTCCCTCGGTGCCATTCCCAACGAATACCTGCACTACTACTACTTCAACCGCGAGGCGGTCCGCGCCTACCAGCAGGCCGAGAAGACCCGCGGTGCTTTCCTGCGCGACCAGCAGGCGCATTTCTACGAGGAGGTCAGGAACCCGGGTGCGAACGCTCTGGAGGCCTGGGACCGTACCCGCGCCGAGCGCGAGGCGACCTACATGGCGGAGAACCGGGAGACGGCCGGCGCCGGCGAACGCGACGCCGACGACCTGTCCGGCGGCTACGAGAAGGTCGCTCTGGCGCTGATGCGGGCCATCGCCCGCGACGAGCGCACCACCCTGATCCTCAACGTCCGTAACCGCGGCACCCTCTCGGTGCTCGACACGGAGGCCGTCATCGAGGTGCCCTGCCTGGTCGACG
This sequence comes from Streptomyces camelliae, assembly GCF_027625935.1. Taxonomy (NCBI): domain Bacteria; kingdom Bacillati; phylum Actinomycetota; class Actinomycetes; order Kitasatosporales; family Streptomycetaceae; genus Streptomyces; species Streptomyces camelliae. The sequence continues at coordinate 1,555,624 of NZ_CP115300.1, read as the reverse complement.
CCAACGGCGCCCACCCGGTCGCCGTCGACCCGCTGCCCGGCCACGCCACCGGCCTCGTCTGCTCGGTCAAGGCCGTCGAGCGCGAGGTGCTCGCGGCCGCCGAGTCCGGTTCGCGTGCGACGGCCGTCAAGGCGTTCGCGCTGCATCCGCTGGTCGACTCGGTGAACGTGGCCCGCCGGCTGGTCGACGGGTACACCGAGGTCCATCCCGGTCTGGCCTATCTAAAGTAGTCAGCGGTCGGAAAGCGCTTTCTCACCCTCTTCTGGAGACTTCCCATGCACGACGAACGCCGCCGTATCGAGGAGCGTGTCGCACGCCTCCACGACCAGCGCATCAAGCCCGCGATCTACGCGGCCAGCGTCCCCCTGGAGGTGGCGGCCTGGCAGGCGCCCGGGGAGCCGGTTTCCTTCGAGGAGGCCGCGGCCGCCCCGTACGCGCCGTTCGCCATGGACACCCCGTGGGGTCCGCCCTGGGGTACGACCTGGTTCCGGATGAACGGCCGGGTGCCGGCCGAGTGGGCGGGCCGGCGCGTCGAGGCCGTCATCGACCTCGGCTTCACCGGCGACTGGCCCGGCAACCAGGCCGAGGCGCTCGTCCACCGCACCGACGGCACCCCGCTGAAGGCGGTCAACCCGCTCAACCAGTACGTGCCGGTGGCCCGCCCGGCAGCCGGCGGGGAAGTGGTCGAGTACCTGGTGGAGGCGGCCTCCAACCCCGACATCCTCGCGAACGAATTCGTGGCGCCCACTCCGCTCGGCGATGTACGGACGGCAGGCGACCGTCCACTGTACACATTCCGCCGCGCCGATCTCGCCGTCCTCGACGAGGAGGTCTGGCACCTCGACCTCGACCTCCAGGTGCTGCGCGAACTGATGCGGGAGCTCGGCGAGCACGACCCGCGCCGGCACGAGATCACCCACGCCCTCGACCGGGCCATGGACCTGCTCGACCTGGACGACGTCCCCGGCTCGGCGACTGCCGTACGCGAGGCCCTGCGCCCGGTCCTGGCCAAGCCCGCCCACGCCAGCGCGCACATCGTCTCCGGCGTCGGCCACGCGCACATCGACTCCGCCTGGCTGTGGCCGATCCGCGAGACCAAGCGCAAGACGTCCCGGACCTTCTCCAACGTCACCGCGCTCGCCGACGAGTACGAGGAGTTCGTCTTCGCCTGCTCCCAGGCCCAGCAGTACGAGTGGGTCCGCGACAACTACCCGCACGTGTGGGAGCGGATCAAGAAGTCCGTGGCCAAGGGCCAGTGGGCGCCGGTCGGCGGCATGTGGGTGGAGGCCGACGGCAACCTGCCCGGCGGCGAGGCGCTCGCCCGCCAGCTGATCCACGGCAAGCGGTTCTTCATGGACCACTTCGGCATCGAGACCAAGGGCGTCTGGCTGCCCGACTCCTTCGGCTACACCGCGGCCTACCCGCAGCTGGCCAAGCTTGCCGGCAACGACTGGTTCCTCACCCAGAAGATCTCCTGGAACCAGACCAACACCTTCCCCCACCACACCTTCTGGTGGGAGGGCATCGACGGCACCCGGATCTTCACCCACTTCCCGCCCATCGACACCTACAACGCCCGCTTCAGCGGCGAGGAGATGTCCCGGGCCGTACGCAACTACGCCGAGAAGGGCGGCGCCACCCGCTCCCTCGCCCCCTTCGGCTGGGGCGACGGCGGCGGCGGCCCCACCCGCGAGATCATGGAACGCGCCCGCCGCCTGAAGGACCTGGAGGGCTCGGCGAAGGTCGAGATCGAGCACCCGGACGCGTTCTTCGCCAAGGCCCGAGCCGAGTACCCGAACGCCCCGGTGTGGGTGGGCGAGCTGTACCTGGAGCTGCACCGCGCCACGTACACCACCCAGGCCCGCACCAAGCAGGGCAACCGGCGCAGCGAACACCTGCTGCGCGAGGCCGAGCTGTGGGCCACCACGGCAGCCCTGCACGCGCCGGGCTACGCCTACCCGTACGAGAAGCTCGACCGGCTGTGGAAGACGGTCCTGCTGCACCAGTTCCACGACATCCTGCCCGGCTCCTCCATCGCCTGGGTGCACCGCGAGGCCGAGGCCGAGTACGCCCGCGTGGCCGGGGAGCTGACGGCGCTCACCGGCGAGGCGATCGCCGCCCTGGGCACCGGTGCGCCCCGCGTGTTCAACACGAGCCCCCGGGACCGCGCCGAGGTGGTCCGCACCCCCGAGGGCGCACCGGTGTACGTCCGGGTGCCCGCGAACGGCTCCGCGCCCCTCGCCCCGGCCGAGCCCCCGCACCCGGTGACGGTGAGCGGCGGGCGGTGTATGGAAAATGGGATCGTCCGTGTACAGGTGACAGACGACGGAACACTGTCTTCTGTATACGATCTGCGCGCGGGCCGCGAAGTCCTCGCCGGTCCCGGCAACCTCCTCCGTCTCCACACCGACCTGCCCAACTACTGGGACGCCTGGGACATCGACGAGCACTACCGCAACCGCTACACCGACCTGCTGGAGCCGGACTCGGTCACCGTGGTCGAGGACACCCCGCTCGTCGGCGCGATCCGCGTGGTCCGCTCCTTCGGCAAGGGCTCCCGGATCACCCAGACGATCACCGTCCGCGCGGGCAGCGCCCGCGTCGACTTCGAGACGGACATCGACTGGCACGAGACGGAGAAGATCCTCAAGGCGGGCTTCCCGGTCGACGTGCGCGCCGCGCACTCCTGCGCCGAGATCCAGTTCGGCCATATTCAGCGGCCCACCCACACCAACACCACCTGGGAGGCGGCCCGCTTCGAGGTCTCCGGCCACCGCTGGGTGCACATCGCCGAACCCGGTTACGGGGTCGCGGTGATCAACGACTCCACCTACGGCCACGACGTCACCCGCACGGTCCGCGAGGACGGGGGTACGACCACCAGGGTCGGCCTCAGCCTGGTCCGCGCCCCGCGGATCCCCGACCCCGAGGCCGACCAGGGCCGCCACCGCTTCACCTACGCCCTGCTGCCCGGTGCGAGCATCGAGGACGCGGTCGCCGAGGGCTATGCCCTCAACCTCCCGCTGCGGGTGGCCGATTCGGCGGGCGAGCCCGAGCCGGTCGTCTCCGCCGAGGGCGAGGGCGTGACCGTGGAGGCGGTCAAGCTCGCCGACGACGGCTCAGGCGATGTGGTGGTCCGGCTGTACGAGTCCCGGGGCGGCCGCGCGAGCGGTGTCCTGCGCACCGGATTCCCGCTGGCCGGGGCCGAGATCACCGACCTGCTGGAACGCCCGCTCGAACCGGCCCAGACGGGCGGGAACGCCGTACCGGTGACGCTGCGGCCGTTCGAGGTACGGACACTGCGGCTGGCGGTTGCGCGCTGAGACGCCGGTAACCCCCGCGCCCCGAAGGGGCGCGGGGAACTGCGCGAGCAACCACAACGGACCCGCACGCGGCGTACGTCCTAAAGCGGCAGTACCTCCGCCGCCGAAGCCGCCTGCAAAGGCATCGCCGCCACCGGCAGCGGAACCTCGGCCTCCCGCTGCCGCGGAAACGCCGTGGGCAGCAGCGGCCGGGGCCCCGACACCACCGTGTAGTCCTGCCCCAGGAACGGCGGCTCGACCACCCCGGGGTCCTCGCCGAGGGCCAGCTGCACGGCGGCCCAGGGGGCGTTGATCCCGCACAGCGACAGCTGGTGCAGCCCCCCGGCCGGCCGGGTGTTGACGTCCAGCAGCACCGGCTCGTCGCCGTACATGCGGAACTGGATGTTGGACAGATAGTGCAGCCCGAAGCCCTCCGCGATCAGCCGGGCCGGGGCCAGCCAGCGCTCGTCCAGGGTGAAGCCCCGCCGGCGGCCGTTCTTCGTCCGGCCCACCGCGAGCCGCACCCGGTTGTCCGGCCCGGCGAGGACGTCGACGGACACCTCGGGCTGCTCCAGGCGCGGCATCACCAGCCAGTCCACCGGCTCCTCCGCCCGCCGCAGCGCATCGAGGACCAGGTCCAGCTGCACGTACGGGCCGGGGAAGCCTTCGAGGTGGGCCAGCGAGAACGGGGCGCGGGTGATCACCCGGAAGCCGACCCCGCCCGCACCGGCGGCCGGCTTGAAGCACGCCTTGTGCCCGGTTTCCTCCAACTCCTCCACAGCGGCGAGGAGTTCGTCCGCCGTGTGCACCCGCCACCACGGCGGCACCGGGACGCCCACCGAGCGGACCGCCTCGTACGCGGTCGCCTTGTCCTCGAACACGGCCACCGCCTCGGGCGTCGGCGCCAGCAGCGCCGTACCGGCCGCCGCGAACTCGGCGCGGTGTGCCACGATCGCCGCCTGGTGCAGCCGGGGCACGAAGACGTCGATGCCGCGCCGGGCGCACTGGTCGAGGGCGTACTCGACGTAACCGGCCGGGGACAGGCCGTCCGGCTCCAGGTCGGCGGTGTCGGCGGCGGCCAGCACGGGGGAGTCGGGGTCCGCGTGCGTCGCATGGATCTCCACGGCGCGGTCGCTGGGATTTCTCCGCAGCTGTTCCATGAAGAAGACGTTCTCCGCGTACGTGCGGTTGAGCCAGACGCGTACGCGAGAGAGCATGCAGGCCGCCTTTCGGGGGTTTCCGGGCAGGGCGCAGCGGCCCGTGCCCGGGCAGGAAGAAGGAAGGGACACCGAACAGCCCCCGTCAGAAGGGAGGTTGGGGCATCGGTGTTGGGGCGATCATACGGCTTTCAAGAGCCCGCGCGTGCAACGCGGGTGTTACGGATTCGCGGGGCCTGTCGGCCGGGGATCCTCTTGTCCCGGATCCGGGAATGTGCTCTTGTGGTCCGGGCGACGATGATCGGAAAGGGGCACGGGGTGGAGTCGACGGCCGGGGCCGGACAGCTGCTGGCCATCAGCGACCTGCACATCAGCTACCCGGACAACCGCGCCCTGGTCGAGAACATGCGTCCGGCGAGCGCCGACGACTGGCTGATCGTGGCCGGCGACATCGCCGAGACCGTCGCCGACATCCGCTGGACCCTCGCGACGCTCGCCGGCCGGTTCCGCAAGGTGCTGTGGGCACCGGGCAACCACGACCTGTGGACCCACCCGAAGGACACCGTCACCCTGCGCGGCGTCGCCCGTTACGAGCACCTGGTCGAGGTGTGCCGGGAGCTCGGTGTCGTCACTCCCGAGGACCCCTACCCGGTGTGGGAGGGCCCGGGCGGTCCGGTCGCCGTCGCCCCGCTGTTCCTCGGCTACGACTACTCGTTCCTGCCTGCCGGCTGCGCCACCAAGGCCGAGGGCCTGGCCTACGCGGAGAGCACGGGCATCGTCTGCAGCGACGAGTACCTGCTGCACCCCGACCCCTATCCGACCCGGGACGCCTGGTGCCGGGCCCGGGTCGCCGAGACCGAGCGCCGGCTCGCCGCGCTCCCCGCCGGCCTGTCCGTCGTACCGGTCAACCACTATCCGCTGCACCGGCACCCCACCGATGTGCTGTGGCATCCCGAGTTCGCGATGTGGTGCGGGACCACGCTGACCGCCGACTGGCACCGCCGGTTCCCCGTCGCCACGATGGTCTACGGCCATCTGCACATCCCGCGCACCACCTGGCACGACGGAGTCCGCTTCGTGGAGGTCTCCGTGGGCTACCCCCGAGAGTGGCGCAAGCGTCCGGAGCCGCCGGGCCGGCTGCGCCGTATCCTGCCGATGGAGGTCGAAACCGGTGATCGAGGAGCTGCTCCCGGAGTCGGTCGTGGTCGTGGAGGCACACCGTGACGACCCGCTGTGGGACGCCCCGCTCTTTCCCGAGGAGGAACCCCTCGTCGAGCGCGCGGTGACCAAGCGCCGCCGTGAGTTCGCCGCCGTCCGCGGCTGCGCCCGGCGCGCCATGGAGAAGCTCGGCGTGCCCGCGCAGCCCGTCGTCAGCGGCGAGCGGGGCGCGCCGGTCTGGCCGGCCGGCCTGATCGGCAGCATGACCCACTGCGACGGCTACTGCGCCGCCGTCCTCGCCCGCGCGAGCGACCTGCTCTCCCTCGGTATCGACGCCGAGCCGCACGGGCCGCTGCCGGAGGGCGTCGCCAAGACGGTCTGCCTGCCGGCCGAGTCCGTCCGGCTCGCCCGGCTCGCCGCACGGCGGCCCGACGTGCACTGGGACCGGATCCTGTTCAGCGCCAAGGAGTCCGTCTACAAGGCGTGGTTCCCGCTCACCCGCACCTGGCTGGACTTCTCCGAGGCCGACATCACCCTGCACCCGGGCCCGGACGGTACGGCGCACGGCACCCTGCGCGCCGAACTTCTCGTCCCCGGCCCCCAGGTCGCGGGCCGCAGGCTCCAGGTCTTCGACGGCCGGTGGGCCGTACGCGACGGGCTGGTCGCCACCTCCGTGGTCGTACCGCACGGGTGAGACCCGCCGACGGACCGGGCCGTCCGGCACGGCGGGCCGGTCAGGCGGTCGGGCACCATTCCCGCAGCAGGCGGAAGAACTCGGCCTCGTTGCCCGCGAGACCCGCCCGCGCCAGTGCCTGCTCCGCCTCGGCCAGCACGGCGGGCGGCACCACGGCGGGCCGGGCGTCGTCCGGCGGCCCGTCGAAGACGGCGCGCACGGTGTGCAGCAGCCGCAGGTAGGCCTGTACGGCTGTGCGCTCGCGGTCGGTCAGTACGGCGGTGGGCATCGGTCGGCTCTCCCCGAGTAGGCGTCACGGTCGTGCCCCGCGGCGGGGCACCTCTCCAGCTTGCCGCCCACCACTGACAACGCCGTCCGGCTCGGCTCCGGTCTCGCCCGCTCAGCGCAGGCCGGACCCCGGAAATCCCCTGGACGCAGCACCACGCGCGCCGCGCCGCGAAAGGCTCAGCCCTGCGGCCCCGGATAGCCCAGCGACGCCTCGATCCGGCCGGCCACATCGTCGCGCCGGCCCGCCCCGCGCAGGGCCGAACCGGCCAGCCACGTACGGCACTTGCTGGCCAGCAGCAGGCCGAAGGTCTCGGCCTGGCGCTCCTCGGCGAGGTCGAAGCGGGTCCGGGCCGCGACCCGCCGCACCGCGGCCTCAAGCGCCGCCTGGTCGGTGTCGTCGTCGTCCAGCAGCCGTGTGGCGACCCCGACCCCGTCGGTCCGGTGCCCGCGGTGGTCGGCCTGCATGTGCCACAGCTCGTGGCCGAGGATCACCAACTGGTGGCCGGGGGCGGTCCGTTCCTCCACGACGACGATGTCACGGTCGGTCAGGTCCAGCCACAGCCCGCTCGCCGTGCCGGGCGGGAAGACGGCCGTACGGAAGTGCACCGGGCGGCCCCGGCGGCGGCTCATCGCCTCGCACAGCGCGCGGTACAGCTCCTGCTCGGGCGCCGGCACGGGCAGGGTCAGCCCGCCCACCAGCTCGCCGCACAGCCGGCGCATGTCCCTGCCGATGCCCACTGTCCTCCCCCGGCTCACGACTCGGGCCGCTTGACGCTCTCCAAGAGCATGTCCAGCCACTCCGCGACCTTGTCCCGGTGCTGGTCGGTCGGCAACTGCGCCGCCCGCCAGGCGATCCCGCGCACCCCGTGGTCCTGCAGCAGCCTCTCCAGCGGATCCTCGGCGGCGTCGGCCGCGGCCCGCTCCCGGTCGGCGAGCTTCTGCAGCATCTCCTGCTCGGTGCGCTGCAGCGCGCCCGCCAGTGCCTCGGGGTCCTCCGCGGTCAGAAATCCGGCGTGCACCCGGAAGAAACGCTGCAGCGCGTCGCAGTGCTCCATGGTGGGCCGCCGGTCGCCGTTGATGAGGGCGCCGGCCTGCTGGCGGGACATGCCCGCGCCGTCGGCGATCTCCTGCTGGGTGTACTTGCGGCCGTTGGGCTTGAGCCGGGTGCGGCGCAGCAGGCTCAGTCGCTGCAGGAAGCGTGCCTGGACGTCCGGCTCGCCCGCAGGCCGGCCGCTGAGCAGGGCCCGGACCACCGGCTCCGGCACACCGCAGGCCACGGAGAGCCGGCCGACGGCGAAGACCTCCGTGTGCGGCACGCCGAGCCGGTCGGCGAGCGCGGTGACGCGGGCGACGACGGCCGGCAGCTGGGCGGTCGCCGTGGCGCCCGGATCCTCGTAGCCATCCGTCACCGACAGAACTCCTACGTCTCTTCGCGGGTTTGCAGTTGCGTCCTTCGCGCCCGCCTCGGGCATGCGTCTCGCGAGCGGTCGCCGTGAACTTCCCGGAGATTAGCCGGTGCCTCGAACTCACATCCAGGTGTCGCCACAACTGTGGCGAATTTCAGCCGTCAACAGGCAGGAAATGCCACGATAGTTGACATCGCGCTGGTCGGAGCCGCAGGATCGCAGGGGCCGCGTCAAGGCCGCAGAGGCAAGAGGGGTGACCTCCCGATGGCACATCAGGCAGGAGGGCAGCGGCCGGCGCCGCGGCCCGTCCCCGAGACGTGCGACACCCAGGCGTACCTTCAGGACTACGCCGCACTGCTGGAGTCCCTCGCCCTGCCCTCCCTGGTCGTGGACCACTGCTGGAACGTGGTCATGGCCAACGGGGCCTACACGGCGCTCTTCCGCGGGGTGGGCCCCCACCCCACCGCCATGCCCGGGGACAGCTTCCTGCGGTTCGTGCTCTTCCACCCGGACGCGGCCGAGGTCCTCGGCGAGCACGAGCAGGGCTGGTGCCTGCCGATGCTGGCCCACCTCAGGGCCGCGCTGGAGACGTACGGCCACGACCATGAACTCCAGGCGGTCCGCCGGGACATCGCCCAGGACCCGATCATGGAGGCCGCCTACCGGCAGGGTCTGCCGCACTGGATGCGCTCCGTCGGCGAGTCCGCGACCCGGCTCGACGGCGCCGTCCGCCTGCTCCTCCACCCCGACCCGCGCCGGGGCCCCACCGAGTGCCGGGTCGTCGACGAGACCCCGCAGACCCTGCGGGACATCGGCTACCGGCGCCTGACGATGGTCCTGCGCGACCCCCGCCGCCCCGCCGTCCCCGTACGCCGCCCGCGCCGCGCACGCGGCACGGCCCCCCATCTCTCCGTCGTCCCGGCCACTCAGGACTGACCCGGCACCGCCGGCGTTCAGGTCGCCGGCGGCGCCGGGCCGGGAGACCGGCGCCCCGAAGGGGTGGGACCGTACCGACGTCCGGTGTGCCGGCGTCTCACAGATCCAGCACCAGACGGGCGCCCCGGCACCGGGAGACACAGATCATCATCGTGTCGCCCGCGGCCCGCTCCTCCTCGGTGAGGACCGAGTCCCGGTGATCCGGGACGCCTTCCAGCACATCCGTCTCACAGGTGCCGCACGTCCCCTCGGTGCACGAGTACAGCACCTCGACGCCGGCGGCGCGCACCGTGTCCAGCACCGACACCCGCGGCGCGACCGTGAGGACACGGCCGCTGCGCGCGAGCTCCACCTCGAACGCGGTGTCGGAGCCGGTCGGTTGAGACTTGGGCTGAAAGCGTTCGACCCGCAGCCGGCCGGCCGGGCAGCGTTCCTCGACGGCGTCCAGCAGCGGCCCCGGGCCGCAGCAGTACACCAGGGTGCCGTCGGGGGCGCCGTCCAGTACCGGGCCCAGATCGAGCAGGCCCGTCTCGTCCTGCGGGGCGAGGGTCACCCGGTCGCCGTAGCGGGCCAGTTCCCCGGTGAAGGCCATGGAGGCGCGGGACCGGCCGCCGTACAGCAGCGACCAGGCGGCGCCCGCCGCCTCGGCCGCCGCGAGCATCGGCAGCAGCGGGGTGATGCCGATGCCGCCCGCGATGAACCGGTAGCCGGGCGCGGACTCCAGCGGGAAGTGGTTGCGCGGCCCGCGCACCCGCACCTTGTCGCCCTCGCCCAACTCCTCGTGCACATAGGTCGATCCACCCCGGCCGTGCTCCTCCCGCAGCACCGCGATCCGCCAGGCGGAGCGGTCCGCCGGGTCGGAGCACAGCGAGTACTGCCGTTCCAGCTCCGGGCCGAGCAGCAGGTCCACATGGGCGCCGGGTTCCCAGGCGGGCAGCTCCTGCCCGAGCGGATCGCGCAGGGTCAGCGACAGCACCCCGTCCGCCGCCGACTCCCGCCGCGCCACGACGAGTTCGATCTCCGTCACCGTACGTCCTCCCGGGCCTCGTGCCCCTCGGGGTGTGCCAGCATCCACTCCCACATCTCCACCGGATCCTGCGCGGTGTGCTCCGCCCCGCAGTGGCAGGTGCCGTGCAGCACGTCCGTGCCCGGCAGCCAGTCCACCCGGTAGACCTCACCGGTGGGCGTGCTCACCGGACCTCCTCCACGGGCTTGTCGCCCTCCTCGGCCAGCCGGGCCAGGATGCGGCGCGCGGCCAGGCCGCCGGTGTCGATGTTGATGCTCAGCTCCTGGTAGCCGGTGCGCTCCGAACCCAGCGTCCGCTGCAGGAGGTTGAGGGCGTCCACGTCCTGCATGACCACCGTGTGGTTGTTGCCCCGCAGGAACTCGGTGACCTCGGCGTCGTCCGTCGCCCAGTCCCGGGAGACCATCCAGAAGTCGTACACCTTGCCGTCCGCGGACGGGGTGATGGCGTAGGTGATCTCGGTGTGGATGCCGTGCGGGTCGCTGCCGTCCGGCTCGGGCACGACCCCCGTCGGCGCGATGCGGCTGTGCAGCAGATACAGGCAGGGCGCGTGGTACTCGATGTCCTGCCAGCGGGTGATCCGGCCGGTGATGCCGGTGGAGCGGGCGTAGAACGGCGGGCACTCGGCGTCGGCCATGTGCCGGCTGACCCGGACGATGCCCGCGCCCTCGTCCACCTCGGTGGTGATGGGTGTCTCGGCGACCTCCGGGGTGCCGATGTACCCGCCGTGCAGATAGGTCTCGTGGGAGAGGTCGAGGAGGTTGTCGACGAGCAGGCCGTAGTCGGCGTCGATCGGCTCCATGCCGCGGACCGTCACCCAGCCGGGGGAGTCGAGATGCCGGGCCCGCGGGACGGTGTCCGGGTCGGCGAGGGCCGGGTCGCCGATCCACACCCACACCAGGGAGTCCTGCTCCACCACCGGGTAGGCGGCGACGCGCGCGGTGCGCGGGATGCGTTTCTGGCCCGGCACATACACACAGGTGCCGGTGCGGTCGTAGGTGAAACCGTGGTAGCCGCAGACGATCCGGTCGCCGTCCAGACCGCTCTCGGAGAGCGGATAGCGGCGGTGGACGCACCGGTCGTGCAGGGCGACCGGGGTGCCGTCCTCCTCGGCGCGGTAGAGGACGAGTGGTTCGCCGAGAATCGTCCGGCCGAGCAGCTCGCGCCCGACCTCCTGGCTGTAGGCGGCGACGTACCACTGATTCCGTGCGAAGGCGGTTACATGGGGCATCGGTCCGGCTCCCGTCTGTCGTGGTGGTCGCATCGTCGAGGAGCGCGTCGCAGGGTCGCAACGCTCCTTCCGCCTCGCGGAAACACCGTGCTGGGGCACGGTGCGCGGAGCGTCGCCCGGGAATGCCGGCGGGCCTCGCGCGTCGCGTACGCTGAGCGGCGGTACAGAGGATGAGTGCGGCTTGGAACGTGGGGGTTGCGGATGGCTGTCGGTCGGGTGGTCCGGTTCGATGGGATGCGCGGGTACGGCTTCATCGCTCCGGACGAGGGGGGCGAAGACGTCTTCCTGCATGTGAACGACCTGCTGATTCCCGAGTCGTCCGTGCGCGCGGGCCTGGCGGTGGAGTTCGAGATCGAGAACGGCGGCCGCGGGCTCAAGGCCGCGTCCGTCCGTCTCGCGCAGGAGCCGGGAAGCCCGGCGGCACAGGCGGCCGAGCGGGCCGTCCCCGCGGCCACCGCGGAGGGCCAGGAGCCGATGTGTGACGTGCTCGGCTCGGCCGAGTACACGCGCGAGGTGACGGAGCTGCTGCTGACCTCCGTACCCGACCTGACGGGGCAGCAGATCGTCGCCGTACGCAGGCAGCTGGCCCTGTTCGCCAAGCGGCACGGCTGGATCGAGGACTGAGGGGAAAGGACACAATGAGCACCGAGACGCTGGAGTTCCAGGCCGAAGCGCGGCAACTCCTGCAGCTGATGGTCCATTCGATCTACTCGAACAAGGACATCTTCCTGCGGGAACTCATCTCCAACGCCTCCGACGCCCTGGACAAGCGGCGCCTCGCCGGCCTCACGGACGACCGCCTGAAGGCCGACGACCCGCACATCGCGCTGGAAGCCGACAAGGACGCCCGCACCCTGACCGTGCGCGACAACGGCATCGGCATGACACGCGACGACGTCGTCGGACTCATCGGCACCATCGCCCGCTCCGGCACGGCCGAGACCCTGCGCCGGATGAAGGAGAACGCCGAATCGGCCGAGCTGATCGGCCAGTTCGGCGTCGGCTTCTACTCCGTGTTCATGGTCGCCGACAAGGTCACCCTGGTCACCCGCAAGGCCGGCGAGGACACCGGCGTGCGCTGGGAGTCGGACGGCGGCGGCACCTACACCATCGAGACCGTCGAGGACGTGCCGGAGGGCACGGCGGTCACCGTCCACCTGCGTCCCGCGGACGAGGAGGACGCCCTCCACGACTACGCCGACGAGTGGAAGATCCGGGAGATCGTCAAGCGGTACTCGGACTTCATCGCGTTCCCCATCCGGATGGGCGACGACACCCTGAACTCGATGAAGGCGCTGTGGGCACGCCCGCGTTCGGAGGTGCAGGACGAGGAGTACCGGGAGTTCTACCGGCACATCAGCCATGACTGGACCGACCCGCTGGAGACCATCCGGATGCGGGCGGAGGGCACCTTCGAGTACGAGGCGCTGCTCTTCCTCCCCGCGCGCGCCCCGCACGACCTGTTCCAGCGCGACGCCCGCCACGGTGTCCAGCTGTACGTCAAGCGCGTGTTCATCATGGCCGACACCCGCGAACTCCTGCCGTCCCACCTGCGGTTCGTCAAGGGCGTCGTGGACGCCGCCGACCTGTCGCTGAACATCTCGCGCGAGATCCTGCAGCAGGACCGGCACATCCAGCTGATCCGGCGCCGTCTCGCCAAGAAGGTCCTGTCCACCGTCAAGGACCTCATGACGAACGACACCGACAAGTACCGTACGTTCTGGCGGGAGTTCGGTCCCGTCGTCAAGGAGGGCCTGCTCGCCCCGGGCGAGGACCACAAGGCGATCCTCGACATCGCGTCGTTCGCCACCACCGCCGGCGACGAGCCCACCACCCTCGCCGACTACGTCTCCCGGATGAAGGACGGCCAGGACAAGATCTACTTCATGACCGGCGAGAGCCGCGCCCAGGTCGAGAACTCCCCGCACCTGGAGGCCTTCCGGGCCAAGGGGTACGAGGTCCTGCTGCTCACCGACCCCGTGGACGAGATCTGGGTCGAGGCGGTGCGCGACCACGACGGCAAGGAGTTCCAGTCCGTCGCGCGAGGCACGGTCGACCTGCCCGCCGACGAGGCCGACGAGGAGCTGTCGGAGGAGAGGTCCGGCGCCTACGCCCCGCTGCTGACCTGGCTGGGCGAGACGCTCGACGCCGTCAAGGACGTACGGCTGACCACCCGCCTGACCAGCTCGCCGGCCTGCCTGGTCAGCGACGCCGACGGCATCCCGCCGGCGCTGGAGAAGATGTACAAGGCGATGGGCCAGGACCTCCCGCCGGTCAAGCGCATCCTCGAACTGAACCCCGAGCACCCGCTGGTCAGCGGGCTCAGGGCGGCGTACGAGCAGCGCGCCGGGGACCCGGAGCTGACCGAGACGGCCGAACTGCTCTACGGCACCGCCCTGCTCGCCGAGGGCGGCGACCTGGCCGATCCGGCACGCTTCGCCAAGCTGCTCGCCGACCGCCTCACCCGCACGATCTGACCGAAGCACCCGGCATGTCCGCTCTGTGAGCGGTGCCCGCCGACCGCGGCCCGTACCGGCCGCGGTCGGCGGGCACCTCACGGACAGCCGACTTTCACATGGGCGCCACCGGACCCTTCCCTGACGTTTGTTGCTCTTGGAACACTCGCTCCGCGCGGATTCCGTCATATGGGCGGCATCGCGTACGTCAGGACGAGAGGACCCGAACACCCATGCCCGAAGTCAACCGGCGCCGTTTCCTCCAACTCGCGGGCGCCACCACGGCGTTCACCGCGCTGTCCAACAGCATCCAGCGCGCGGCCGCCCTGCCCGCCCACCACCGCACCGGGACCGTCCAGGACGTCGAGCACATCGTTGTCCTCATGCAGGAGAACCGTTCCTTCGACCACTACTTCGGCTCGCTGCGCGGCGTCCGCGGCTTCGGCGACCCCCGTTCGGTCTCCCAGAACGGCACGTCCGTCTGGAAGCAGTCCGACGGCACGAAGGACATCCTGCCCTTCCACCCCGACGCCGACGACCTGGGCCTCGCCTTCATCCAGGACCTGCCGCACGGCTGGAACGACACGCACGCGGCCTTCAACGGGGGTAAGTACGACAAGTGGGTGCCGGCCAAGGGCACCACCACCATGGCGTACCTGAACCGCGAGGACATACCGTTCCACTACGCGCTCGCCGACACCTTCACCCTCTGCGACGCCTACCACTGCTCCTTCATGGGTTCGACCGACCCGAACCGCTACTACATGTGGACGGGTTACGTCGGGAACGACGGCCAGGGCGGCGGCCCCGTCCTCGGCAACGACGAGAAGGGCTACGGCTGGACGACGTACCCCGAGCGGCTGGAGAAGGCCGGGGTCTCCTGGAAGATCTACCAGGACATCGGCGACGGCCTCGACGCGAACGGCTCCTGGGGCTGGATCCAGGACGCCTACCGCGGCAACTACGGCGACAACGCGCTGCTCTACTTCAACCAGTACCGCGACGCGAGGCCCGGCGACCCGCTGTACGACAAGGCCCGCACCGGCACCGACGCCAAGAAGGGCGAGGGCTTCTTCGACCAGCTGAAGGCCGACGTCAAGGCCGGCAAGCTGCCCCAGGTCTCCTGGGTCGTCGCCCCCGAGGCCTTCACCGAGCACCCCAACTGGCCCGCCAACTACGGCGCCTGGTACGTCTCCCAGGTGCTCGACGCGCTCACCTCCGACCCCGAGGTCTGGAGCAAGACGGCGCTGTTCATCACCTACGACGAGAACGACGGCTTCTTCGACCACGTCGTACCGCCCTTCCCGCCGGCCTCCGCCGCGCAGGGCAAGTCGACCGTGGACCCCTCCCTCGACTTGTTCAAGGGCGACGCGAGCCACGTGCCCGGCGCCTACGGGCTCGGCCAGCGCGTGCCGATGCTGGTCGTCTCCCCCTGGAGCAAGGGCGGTTACGTCTGCTCGGAGACCTTCGACCACACCTCGATCATCCGGTTCATCGAGCGCCGCTTCGGGGTGCACGAGCCGAACATCTCGCCCTGGCGGCGGACCGTGACCGGCGACCTGACCAGCGCCTTCGACTTCTCCCGCAAGGACACCAAGCCGGTCGCGCTGCCGTCCACGGCCGCCTACGAGCCGCCGGACCACAACCGTCACCCCGACTATGTTCCGAAGCCCCCGGCCAACCCCTCGCTGCCCAAGCAGGAGCGCGGCCACCGGCCCACCCGCCCGCTGAAGTACGCCCCGGTGGTGGACGGTGCCGCGGACACCGTGACCGGCAAGCTCACGCTCACGTTCGCCTCGGGGGCGCACGCGGGCGCCGCGTTCCTGGTGACCTCCGGCAACCGCGCCGACGGCCCCTGGACGTACACCACCGAGGCCGGCAAGCACCTCTCCGACTCCTGGAACTCGGCGTACTCCGGCGGCATCCACGACCTCACCGTGCACGGCCCGAACGGCTTCCTGCGCGTCTTCAAGGGCAAGGGGAAGGCCGCGGGACCGGAGGTGACCGCCCGGACCGCCGGCGACAACCTCGAACTCACCTTCACCAACAAGGGATCCGGCACGGTGAAGCTGAAGGTGACGAGCGGCTACGGCGGCCGGCCGGCCACCGTGGCCGTCCGGCCCGGCGCGACGGTCAGGCACACCGTCGACCTCACGGCGAGCAAGCGCTGGTACGACGTGACGGTCACCTGCGAGGGCGACCCGGCGTTCCTGCGCGGCTTCGCCGGGCACGTCGAGAACGGCCGTCCCGGCGTCAGCGACCCGGCCATCGCCACGGAGTGAACGACCGATGAACACCGCTCCGTGCGGACTGGTCAGGTACCGGTCAGATCAGGGTAGTGTGCCCCGGTGACCACACAATCGAACACTCCTGCAGGCTGGTACCCGGATCCGCACGGAGCGCCCCAGACGCTCCGCTACTGGGACGGCACCCAGTGGACGCAGCACACCAACCCGGCGCAGGCCCCCGCCGGCCAGGCCCCGCAGCCGCAGGCCCCCGCCCAGCAGTACGGCGTCCCGCAGCAGCAGGCCGCCGACCCCAAGGTGCAGCGGCAGGTGCAGCAGCAGGCCGGGATCCAGGGCGGCGGCCCCGGCGGCGGCACGATCTTCACCGAGCCCATCCTGGTCGTGAACCAGAAGGCCAAGCTGATCGAGGTGACCAACGAGTACAAGGTCATGGATCAGCACGGCCGGGACATCGGCTCGGTCACGGAGGTCGGGCAGGGGGTGCTGAAGAAGATCATGCGCTTCGTCTCCAGCCTCGACCAGTTCATGACCCACAAGCTGGAGATCCGTGACGCCTACGGCCAGCCGCAGCTGCTGCTGACCCGGCCCGCGAAGTTCTTCAAGTCCCGGGTCGTCGTGTCCCGTCCGGACGGCTCGCCGGTCGGCGAGATCGTCCAGCAGAACATGATCGGAAAGATCAACTTCGCGATGAACGCGAACGGCCGGCAGGTCGGCGCGATCAAGGCGGAGAACTGGCGGGCCTGGAACTTCGCGATCGTCGACCACGCGGACAACGAGGTCGCCCGGATCACCAAGACCTGGGAAGGCCTCGCCAAGACGCTCTTCACGACCGCGGACAACTATGTCCTGCAGATCCACTACCAGCTGCCCGAGCCGCTGCTGAGCCTCGTGGTCGCGACGGCCCTGACCGTCGACACGGCCCTCAAGCAGGACTCGCGGGGCTGGAACTGAACAGCGTCCCATGGGGAGAACTGGGTCGGGGGAGTACGACCACGGCGGCCGGTGCGCGCGGAAGAGGTGCGCACCGGCCGCCGTTCTGTGTGCTCACAGTGCGGTGAGGTGTCCCGGCTGTTCCGGTTGCCGTGGCACCAGCGCCGGTTCGGCGGTCGCCGTGCCCGGTTCCAGCGCCAGGACCGCGGCCACGGGGTGGTCGTCGACCTCGGGCATCGGAGCCTCGGGCGCCGGCCCCGGGGTGACCCGGGTGAGCAGGACCACTCCCCAGGAGGCCAGTACCGCTCCGGCGAGGGCCAGCAGTATGCCGCCGGCGCCGCCCTGGAGGCCCTGGCCGAGCAGGGTGAGGCCGATCGTCGCGGCCGCGACCGGGTTGGCGAGGGTGACCACGGCGAGCGGGGCGCCGAGACCGCCGCGGTAGGCCGTCTGGGACAGCAGCAGCCCGCCGACGGCGAACGCGGCGACGAGGACGGCGACCACGATCACCTCGGTGCCCAGGCCCGGGCCCGTGCGGTCCGTGGCCGCCACGGTCACCGTCTGGGTGAGGGCCGAGGCGACGCCGGAGGCGAAGCCGGACGCCGTCGCGTGCCTCAGGCCGGGACGGGCGCCGGGCCGGGAGAGCATGCCGATCGCGGCGGCCGTCGTACCGGCCACCGCCAGCGCCTCGGGCAGTGACAGCACCCGCTCGGGCGCCGGACCGGAGGCGGTCACGAGCAGCGCGGCGAGCCCGAGCAGCGTCAGCGCCGTACCGCGCCACTCCACCGCGCTGACCCGCCGCCCGGCCGCCCGCGCCCCGAGCGGCACGGCCGCGACCAGGGTGAGCGCTCCGAGCGGCTGGACGAGGGTGAGCGGGCCGTACTTGAGGGCGACGACGTGCAGCAGCGCGGCGGCGGCATTCAGGCCGACCGCCCACCACCAGGCGCCGTTGCCGAGCAGCCGCAGCAGTCCGGCGCCGGCGGTGCGGGAGGCGAGCCGTTCCTGGGCCACGGCGGCGAGGGCGTAGGCGACGGCCGAGACGAGGGACAGGGCGACGGCGACCAGGGCGGCGGCGCTCATCGGACCGCTCCCACCAGGACGCTCTCGCGAGGGGCGAGCCGGCCGGCGCCGCGCCCGGCCGTGCGCGGCGTCCGCCGCGGCGGACGGATCACGGCGAGGGCGATGCCGAGCATGGCGGTGGCGACGATCGCGTCGAGCCAGTAGTGGTTGGCCGTGCCCACGATCACCAGCAGGGTGATCAGCGGGTGCAGGAGCCACAGCCAGCGCAGGCGGGACCGGGTGGCCACGATGAGGCCGATCGCCACCATCAGCGCCCAGCCGAAGTGCAGCGACGGCATCGCCGCGAACTGGTTGGACAGATGGTCGCTGGACGGCGGGCCGTACACGGACGGGCCGTAGATCTTCGCGGTGTCCACCAGGCCGGTCCCGGCCAGCATCCGCGGCGGGGCCAGCGGGAAGGTGAACGGCAGCACCAGCGCGGCCGTGGTGACGACCGCGAGGACCCGGCGCGCCCAGGTGTAGTGGGCGGGCCGCTTGACGTAGAGCCAGACCAGGAAGGCCAGCGTCGCCGGGAAGTGGACAGTGGCGTAGTAGGTGTTGGCGATGCGGACGAGGGTGTCGCCGTGCAGCAGTGCGGACTGCACGGCGTTCTCGTGGGGGAGGTGCAGCGTCCGTTCCAGGTCCCACACGCGGTGGGCGTTGTGGACGGCGTTGCCGGTGTGACCGGTGGCGAGCTGCCGGCCGAGCTTGTAGACGAGGAACAGCCCCGCGACCAGCAGAAGCTCACGTATGAGCGCCGGGCGCGCGGTCGCGTCCGGCGGCTCCGCCTCTGCCTCGCCAGGCTCGGTTCGCGCAGTCATCCCCCGGCCCCTTCACTGACGGTGGTGCGTGTAGAACTCATCGATACGATGTCGTACCGAAACGTCAGTGTACCGATACGGGTCGGTACCGGTACACTGGCGTATCGATTGATGTGCGCCACACTGAGGACAGGGCCCGGCCCACGAGCGAGAGGAAGCACCGCATGACGTCGCAGGCCGCGGACGGACCGGAGACGGTCGCCGCCTCGCGCCGCTCCAAGATCACGCCGGCGCGTGAGCGGGAGTTCTTCGACGCCGTGCTGGAGCAGATCCGCGAGTGCGGGTACGAGTCCGTCACCATGGAGGGCATCGCCGCCAGCACCCGGTGCAGCAAGTCCACGCTCTACCGGCAGTGGAAGACCAAGCCCCAGTTCGTCGCGGCCGCGCTGCGCGCCAGCCGCCGGGTGCGCTTCGCCGGCATCGACACCGGATCCCTCGCCGAGGACCTGCGCCAGGCCGCACGGGCCGCGGGCGACTGGTCCGGCAAGGACACCAAGCTGCTCCAGGCGCTGGGACACGCGGTGACCGCCGACCACGAACTGGCGCTGGCACTGCGCGAGGCGCTCGTCCACCCGGAGGTCGCCGCGCTGCAGGAGATGCTCGCGCGAGGCGTGGCACGGGGCGAGGTCCCTGCCGGCCATCCGGCGCTGGAGTACATCCCCGCGATGATGTTCGGCGTCCTGCGCGTACGGCCCGTGCTCAGCGGCCAGTACGCCGACGCCGAGTACCTCGCCCGGTTCGTGGACGCCACCGTGCTGCCCGCGCTCGGGCTGACACAGGACCCAGGCCGCCGTTCACGGGATGACTGAACGGCGGTCTGCCCGCGCCGCACCGTGGGGACGGGGGCGGCGCGCACCCCCGGCCGGGTGGGGCTCCCCTTGAGCGGAGGGGCGCCCCACCCGGCCCTTTCACGTCCGGCGTCCGGGCGGTCCCGGCTCAGACGTTCTGGCCGTTGCCGCCGCCGGACGAGACCTTGATCCCGTTCAGGATCTCCTCGATGACCGAGGTCTGCTGTCCGACGTCGATGCCGAAGCGCACCACGACGATCTGCTTGGCGTCGTTGGGCGAGGGGAAGGCGACCGACTCGACGTAGCCGTCGGAGCCCTTGCTGGTGACCGCCTTCCAGCGCACCATGTAGCCCTTCTGCCCGGCCACCGTCACCGCCTGCGATGCCAGCACCTGGTGCGAGGTGATGCTGCCGTAGGTGGTGCCGCCGTAGGACTGCCTGGCGTTGGCCGCGATGTCCGCCTTGGCGACTTCCTCGGCCGTCGTGCCCTTCAGGCCCAGCGCCACCGCCGGAGCCGTGTAGGCGCCGCCCGCGGTGCAGGTCTGGCCGGCGTTGCCCGGGCACTTGTAGGAGTCGTCCGAGGTCACCTCCGCGCCGACGCTGATCGTCTGCCCGGTCCAGCCCTTCGGCACCGGCAGACTGATCCCGTTGACCGGGTCCGACACCGTGCCGCCGCCCTGCACCTTGGGCGCGTCGGACTGCCCCGGCGACGGCGCGCCGCCGCCGGAACCGCCGGAACCCCCGGATCCGCCGGCACCTCCGGAGCCGCCCGAGCCGCCGCCGAACGGCCCGCCCTGGCCGCCGTTCTGCCCGCCCGGCGCGCCCTGCTGCGATCCGGCGCGGTCGCCGCTGCCGCTGCCGTCGCCCTTGGTCAGCGCCCAGACGCCGATCCCGATGCTCGCCAGTACCACGGTCGCCACCGTGACGGCTATGCCGTTGCGCAGCCGGCGCCGGGACCCGGCCGGCGGCTCGGCGGGGTACGCCGGATACGTCCCGTACCCCGGCGCCTCGCCGTAGCCACCGGGCCCGCCGGGCCCGAGGGGCGCGGCGGGCGCCGGCTGTGCGCCGAACACCGGAGACGGTGAGGGTGCCGCAGGCGCCGGCTGCGGCGGGGGACCCCACGCGGCGGCCGTCCCGGCGGGGCGGGTCTGGTCCGTCCAGGCCTTGCCGTCCCACCAGCGCTCGGTGGGCGGACCGTCGTTCGTCTGCCCGGGGTCGGGGTACCACCCGGGGGGAGTCACCTGCGTCATGCCCCCACCGTATGAGGCGACCGTGAAAGTGTGATGAGAGGATCTGCCGCGAACAGAACAGACCGGATTATTTCGCCTCGGATTTCTCTCGCTCTTTTTCTCCCCACCCCCTTTTCCGACGGCGACTCCGGGCCCGCGCCCCTCGCCACCGGCCTCCGGTGGCCCGGTTGACGCCCCGTCGGCTGCTGACCGGCGGTTCGGGCCGGGCGGGCGTCGCCTGTGCGCACCCGCTTTCACCCGGCGGGGCAACAGCTGGGCGTACCGCCCACCACAGGCCCTGCCGGACGGCTACGCTCGTGCTCTGTACGTCATTCGGGCGACCTGGGGAGGTAACGGGATGACGGAGGGACGGCCGCCGACGGCCGCCTCGGCTTCCCTGTGGGAGCGGGACGCGGAGATGGCCACCGTCGCAGACGCGCTCGACGCCCTGTGCGCCGACCGGTCGTCCGCGGGCAGCCTGCTGGTCTTCCGCGGCGAGGCGGGGCTCGGCAAGACCGCGCTGCTCGCCGAGACCCGCCGGATCGCCGAACGCCGCGGCTGCACCGTCTGGTCCGCACGCGGCGCGGAGACCCTGAAGTCCGTCCCGTTCACCGTGGTACGGCAGTTGCTCCAGCCCGCCCTGCTGTCCCTGCTGCCGGAGGAGGCCCGCGAGTACCTCGGCGACTGGTACGACATCGCCGGACCCGCCCTCGGCATAGCCGACCCGCAGGAGGGCAGCCCCGACCCGCAGTACGTGTGCGACGGACTCGTCGCCGCGGTGCGTCGGCTCGCCCGCCGGGAGTGGCCCCTCGTGCTGCTGATCGACGACGCGCACTGGGCCGACCAGGAGACCCTGCGCTGGCTCGCCGCGTTCGCCGAGCGCCTGGACGACCTGTCCGTACTGGTCGTGGTCGCCCGCCGCCCCGGTGAGGTCAGCGGGGACAGTGCCCGCCACCTCGACGCGGTGGCCGCCGCCGCGGGCCGCCCCGTCAGCGACCTCAGCGCGCTCACCCCGAACGCCACCGCGGGCCTCACCCGCACCACCCTCGGCCGGCACGCCGACGACGCGTTCTGCCGTGAGGTGTGGGCCGTCACCGGCGGCAATCTCTACTACACCGTCGAACTGCTCGCCAAGGTACGGGACGGCGAACTCCCGCCCGTCGAGTCCCGCGCCGGGGAACTGCGCGCCCTCAACCGCTCCGCCCGCAGCGGCGGACTGGTCGACCGGCTCAAGGACCTCGGCCTGGAGGCCACCCGGTTCGCCTGGGCCGCCGCCATCCTCGGCACCTCCATCACCGTCCACATGGTCGCCCGCCTCGCCACCATGAACGACGACCTCGCCCGGCACTGCGCCGAACTCCTCTGCAACGCCCGCATCCTCACCAGGCCCGACCGGGCGGCCGACGCCGAACGCCGGGAAGACGAGCTGGAGTTCGTCCACCCGCTGATCGCCACCGCCGTCTACAACTCCATCCCGCCCGCCGTGTGCACCGCCATGCACGGCGTGGCCGCCCAGATCATCACCGAGCTGGGCCGCGGCGCCGCCGAGGCGGCCCAGCACCTGCTCAAGGTGCACCCGGACGACGACGAGGAACTCGTCGCCCAGCTGCGCGAGGCGGCCCGCGAACACCTCGCCGTCGGCGCGCCCGACGCGGCCCGCCGCTGTCTCGAACGGGCCCTGCAGGAGCCGCCGCGCCCCGACGTCCACGCCCATGTCCTGTACGAACTGGGCTGCGCCACCCTGCTGACCGCGCCCGCCGTCACCATCGACCACCTCCAGGACGCGCTCGGCATGCCCGGCCTCGAAGGCGACCGGCGCGTCGACGCGGTGATCCGTCTCTCCCAGGCACAGCTCCACAACGACCAGCTGGAGGAGGCCGTCCGCACGGTCGAGGCCGAGGCCGCCCGGCACGAACCGGGCCCCGCCCGGATGCGGCTCACCGCCGTGCAGTTCATGTGGGAGACCATCCACGGCGAGACCGTCTCCCCGGCCCGCTCCCGGCGCCTGGCCGAACTCGCGAGCACCCGCACCGGCCGCGACAACGCCGAGCGCGCCCTGCTCATCCTGCGCGCCTTCGACGCCATGACCCACGGCGAGAACGCCGAGGAGGTCGTCGAGCTGTGCGACCGCGCCCTGGTCAACGGCCGTCTCGCGCCCGGTCTCGGCTGGACCGACCAGGAGTGGGGCATGGAGCTGCTGATGATGCTCGGCAACACCTACGCCTACGCCGACCGGCTCGACCGCGCCGAGAGCCTGTTCGCCGAGGCCCTGCGCGCCTACACCACCGCCGGCTGGCGCGGCGGCCACCTCTCGCTCGCCAATGCCTTCCTCGGCCTCGCCTACCGCAGACAGGGGCGCCTGCGCGACGCCGAGTCCACCCTGCGCGAGGCCCTGGTCCTCGCCGAACGGGTGGGCCGCGGCCTGCCGTTGTACTGGTCGGCCACCTGCGGACTGGTCGACACGCTGCTGGCCCGCGGCCGGGTCCAGGAGGCCTGGTCGATCGCCGGACAGTACGGCTTCGCACCCCCGTACCCGTCCACGATCGTGCTGCCCGACATCCGCTCCGTGCGCGGCCGGCTGCTGCTCGCCGTCGGCCGCGTCGAGGACGGGATCAACGAGCTGGAGGCCGCCGAGAAGACGGCCGCCTCGCGCGGCGGCCACAACCCCGTGCTCGCGCCCTGGTCGATCGACCTCGCCAAGGCGCTCGCCGCGCAGGACCCGCCGCGGGCCGCCCAGCTCGCGGCCGACGCCCGCCGGCAGGCCGAGCGGTTCGGCACGGACACCGCGATCGGCGAGGCCCTGCGCTGTGCCGCCGCCCTGGAGACCGGCAGCCGCGCGGTGCAGCTCGCCGCCCAGGCCGTCACCTACCTGGAGGCCTCACCCTGCCAGTACGAACACGCGGCGGCCCGCGTCGAGTACGGCATCGCCGCCCGCTCCGTCGCAGAACTGGGCCGTGGCCTCGACCTCGCCCGGGCGTGCGGGGCGGAGGGCCTGGTGGCCCAGGCGAGGGAGGTGCTGGAGACAGGGCGGGGGCTGCGCTGAGAAGACGTCACACCGCGAGCAGCTGGTCCGTCACCGCCGTCAGCCGCCTGCGGACCTGTGGGTCGTACGTCCCCTCGTGCGCCCGCGCCCGCCGGGTGCCGTCGAAGTAGCCCCCGCTGCCCCTGTCTTCCGTGGCCAGCGCCAGGACGCCCGGCGCCCCGTCGGCGACGGTGTGCCACGGGGTGACGGCGCTCTCGCGGACCATCGCGGTGTCCATGAAGGTGGCCGGGTGCAGGACGTTCACCGACACCCCGGTGTCCGCCAGTTCCTCGGCGAGGGTGAAGGTATGTGCGGCGAGGGCGAATTTGCTGCGGCAGTACGCGGACAGTCCGCTGTAGCCGCGGGTGAGTTCGGGGTCGGCGAAGTCGAGGGGTTCCTGGCCGGCCGAGCCGACGTTGACGACCCGGGCCGGTGTGTTCTCCCGCAGGACCGGCAGCAGGGAGCGGGTGAGGGCGACCGGCGCCAAGTAGTTGACGGCGAGGCGCAGTTCGTGTCCGTCGGCGCTCACCTCTCGTCCGGAACCGGGGGTGCCGCCGCCCACCCCGGCGTTGTTGATCAGCACATCCAGCTCCGGGTGGGTGGCGGCGACCCGGGCGCCCAGCTCGCGCACCTCGGCGAGGCGGGCCAGGTCGGCGACGAACCCCTCGGCCGTCCCCTCGGTGCGCAGCTCGGCGACCAGGTGCTCGGTGCGTGCCCGGTCGCGGCCGTGGGCGAGGACGACATGGCCGGAGCGGACCAGCTCGAAGGCGACGTAGCGGCCGAGTCCGGAGGTGGCACCGGTGATCAGAACAGTCGACATGCTGCCAGCCTAGGCACGCGCCGCCGCCGTCAGAGGGGTGCTGTCGAAGATACGA
Source organism: Streptomyces camelliae (assembly GCF_027625935.1). Classification (NCBI taxonomy): domain Bacteria; kingdom Bacillati; phylum Actinomycetota; class Actinomycetes; order Kitasatosporales; family Streptomycetaceae; genus Streptomyces; species Streptomyces camelliae. Next base: position 1,531,027 of record NZ_CP115300.1, on the reverse strand, counting down.
CCAGCAGGGTCACCCTCCGCCCTCAGTCCGTGCCCTCCTCCTCGGCGAGTTCGGCGAGCACCCGCTGGGCCGTCGCGAACGCGGAGTTGGCGGCCGGCACCCCGCAGTACACGGCGGTCTGCAGCAGCACCGCGCCGATCTCCTCGGGCGTCAGCCCGTTGCGGCGCGCCGCGCGGACGTGCATGGCCAGTTCGTCGTAGTGGCCGTGCGCGACGAGTGCGGTCAGCGTGATCATGCTGCGCTCGCGCCGGGACAGCGTCGGGTCGGTCCAGATCTCGCCCCAGGCGTAGCGGGAGATGAAGTCCTGGAAGCGGGCGGTGAACGGGGTCTGCCGGGCCTGCGCCCGGTCCACGTGTGCGTCGCCCAGTACCTCGCGGCGCACCCGCATCCCGCCGGACGGCGGCCCGTCGAGCTGGGTGCGCAGCGCGGCCAGCACGGCCCGTGGGCACTGCGCGGGCGCGAGGTGTGAGGCCCCGGGCAGCTCCATCAGCGTCGAGCCGGGCACCGCGTCGGCGATCTCCCGCAGATGGGCCGGCGGTGTCGCCGGGTCCTGTCGGCCCGCCACCAGCAGGGTCGGTACGGCGATCTCGCCGAGCCGGTCGCGCAGATCGAACGCGGCGAGCGCGTCGCAGCAGGCGGCGTACGCCTCCGGGTCGGCCTCCCGGTGGTCCCGGACCAGGCGCGGCACGGTGAACCCGGGGGTGAACCAGCGTGCGTCGGCGCTCTCCACCAGCCACTCCAGACCCTCGCGCCGCACCCGCTCGGCCCGTTCCCGCCAGGCCGCGCCGCCGCCGAAGTGGGCGGAGGAGCACAGGACCGCCAGCGAGGTCAGCCGGTCGGGGTGGTGCACGGCCAGATGGAGGCCGACGGCGCCGCCGAGGGATACCCCGGCGTAGCCGAAGCGGTCGATGCCGAGTGCGTCGGCGAGGTCCAGCACCAGCGCCGCGAGGTCGCCGACGGTCGCGCCCGGCCCGATCAGGTCCGCCGCCGAGCCGCCGTGCCCGGGCAGGTCCCAGCGCACCACCCGGTGGCCGGCGGAGAGTTCGGGCGCGACGGCGTCCCACAGGGCGTACGAGGTGCCCAGCGACGGCCCGAGCAGCAGCGGGGGAGCGGAATCCGGGCCGTCCGCCCGGTGGTTGAGGAGTTTCACGGTCAACGTCGCTCCAGGGCACGGTCGGTGAGGGCACCGGCGAAGCCGGTGTAGTGCGTGGGGTCGGTGAGGTCGGCTAGGTCGAGATCCTTCAACTCTGGCTCCTCGCCGAGGAGTTCGGCGAGCGGACGCTGCTCGGTGTGGGTGCGGCGGGCGAGTGCGGTGAGCAGTTCCTTCGCCCGGGCACGGCCGAGTCGGGGTGCCAGTGCGGCGGACAGCCGCTCGGAGACGATCAGGCCCCCGGTGAGGTCCAGATCGCGGCGCATCGCTTCGGTGTTCACGCGCAGGCCCTCGGCGAGGCCGGCCGCGTCCCGGGCCGCGCCGCCGGCCAGCCGGAGCAGATCGCGCAGCGGCTCCCACTCGGCGTGCCAGGCCCCGGCCGGCCGTTCGTCCCCGGCGGCGAGTGAGCCGTACAGCGTGGCCGCGAGCTGCGGGGCGCGGCGGGCGGCGGCTGCGAGGAGGGTGGCGCGCACGGGGTTGGCCTTGTGCGGCATGGCCGACGAACCGCCGCCGCTGCCCTCGGCCACCTCGCCGATCTCCGTCCGCGACAGGGTGAGCACGTCCTCGCCGAGCTTGCCCAGCGCACCCGTGGTGAAGGCCAGGCAGCCGGCCAGGTCGGCGACGGGGGTGCGCAGCGTGTGCCAGGGCAACGGCAGTGCGGCCAGGCCCAGTTCACGGGCGTACGCCTCGGTCAGCGCGGTCGCGTCCTGGGCGCCGTACGCCTGGAAGGCCGCCAATGTCCCGGCGGCGCCGCCGAGTTGGACCGGCAGGGTGTGCCGTACGTGCGAGACGCGGTCGCGGGCGTCCAGGACCAGTGAGCGCCAGCCGGCCGCCTTCAGGCCGAACGTCGTCGGCACCGCGTGCTGGGTGAGCGTGCGCCCCGGCATCGGGGCGTCCCGGTGGCCGGCGGCGAGCCTCGCGAGCGCGCGCTCGGTGTGGGCGAGACCGTCGAGGACCAGGTCCAGGGTGCGTACGGCGACCAGCATGGCGGCGGTGTCCAGGATGTCCTGGCTGGTGGCGCCCCGGTGGACGTACGGGCCGTACGGCTCGCCCACCGCGGCGGTGAGGTCGGCGACGAGCGGGATGACCGGATTGCCGCCGGCCCGGGCGCGGCTGGCGAGGGAGCGGATGTCGAAGCGCGCGGGGTCGGCCGCCCCGGTCACCGCGTCGGCGGCCTCGGCGGGGGCGAGGCCCAGCGCCGCCTGGGCGCGGGTGAGGGCCGTCTCGGCGTCGAGCAGGGCGTGCAGGAAGGCGGTGTCGCTCGTCGCGTCCGCCGCCGGGGAACCGGCCCACCCGGGGGCGAGCAGGCCGGTGTCGCTCGTGTGATCAGCTGTCACTGGTACTCCAGGAAGACCGTCTCGCCTTCGCCCTGAAGGCGGATGTCGAAACGGTAGGTGCCCCGGCCCTCGTCCCCGGCGATCAGCGTGCCACGCCGCTCGCCCACCTGGGTGAGCAGCGGGTCGGCGGCGAGCGCGGCCTCGTCGCCCGGGAGGTAGATCCGGGTGTACAGGTGCACGAGGAGGCCGCGCGCGAAGACGCACACGCTGAGGTACGGTGCGTTGTTCCCGCGGGCGCCGGGCCGGAGCGTACGGGCGTACCAGTGGCCGTCGGCGTCCGTCTGGATGCGGCCCCAGCCGGTGAACTCCACGCCGTTGCGGCCGAGATACCCGCCGGTCGCCGGATCGCGCCGGATGGAGCCGTCGGCCTGCGGGACCGTGCCGTCGGGCCGAGGCCCCCACAGTTCCACGAGCGCGTCCGGCAGCGGGTTGCCCTCGCCGTCGGTGACGTATCCGTGGACGGTGATCGTGTCCGGGTGGCCGAGCGGTGCGATGTCCTCGCCGCCGCGGAAGGGCAGCGCGTAGCCGTAGAAGGGGCCGACCGTGTGGGACGGGGTGGGGAGCACCTGGTCGGGGCTGCTCGTGTCGATCTTCGTCATGGCGGTCAGCGTCCTTCCTCGATCCAGGTGGCGGCCGGGCCGTCGAGCACGATGTCCCAGTGGTAGCCGAGCGAGAACTCCGGCACCGACAGGCCGTGGTCGTAGGTGGCGACGAGCCGCTGCCGGGCGGCGTCGTCCGTCACCGACTGCAGGATCGGGTCGTACGGGAAGAGCGGGTCGTTCGGGAAGTACATCTGTGTCACCAGCCGCTGCGTGAACGCCGTGCCGAACACCGAGAAGTGGATGTGGGCCGGGCGCCAGGCGTTCACGTGGTTGCGCCACGGGTAGGGGCCGGGCTGGACCGTCGTGAAGTGGTAGCGGCCCTCGGTGTCGGTGAGGGTGCGGCCGACGCCGGTGAAGTTCGGGTCGAGCGGGGCGTCGTGCTGTTCACGCTGGTGGGCGTAGCGGCCGGCCGAGTTGGCCTGCCAGATCTCGATCAGCTGGCCGCGCACCGGGCGTCCGGCGCGGTCCAGCAGCCGCCCGGAGACGGTGATCCGCTCGCCGATCGGCTCCCCGGCGTGCTGCCGGGTGAGGTCGTTGTCGATACCGGTGATGTCGCGTTCCCCGAAGGCGGGGGAGTGCAGCTCCACCAGCTCCGGGTCCTTGCCGGTGTCGATGGCGACCAGCGGCTGCTTGGGGTGGCGCAGGACGGAGGAACGGTAGGGGGCGTAGTCGCGGCGGGGGTGGTGCTCGACGGGGGCGCCGTCGGCGACGCGCTTTTCGTACGCGGCGCGCTCGGCGGCGATTTCGAGGTCGAGGTCGGCTTGGGTGAGAGGCATGGGGATACCTGACGCTTCCTTGGCGTGCGGGGACGAGGTCCTCAGCGGTCCAGTACGAGGGCGAGGCCCTGGCCCACGCCGATGCAGAGGGTGGCCACGCCGGTGCCGGAGCCGCGGCGGGCGAGCTGGTGGGCGACCGTGCCGGCGAGCCGGGCACCGGAGGCGCCGAGCGGATGGCCGAGCGCGATGGCCCCGCCCTGGGGATTGAGGACCGCCGGGTCGAACTCGGGCCACTCGGCCAGGCAGCCGAGCACCTGGGCGGCGAACGCCTCGTTCAGTTCGAGGACGGAAAGGTCGTCGAACCCCTTGCCCGCCTTGGCGAGTGCGCGGTGGACGGCCTCGACCGGGGCGAGCCCGAAGTAGTGCGGGTCGGTCGCGCTGACGCCGGTCGCCGAGATGCGGGCCAGGGGCTCACGGCCGGTGGCCTTCAGACCTTCCTCGTCGGCCAGGAGCAGGGCGGCGGCGCCGTCGTTGAGCGGAGAGGCGTTGCCCGCGGTGACGGTGCCTCCCGCACTGCGGAACGACGGCTTGAGCCTGGCCATCGCGGCGAGCGAGGCGTCCGGCCGTACGCACTCGTCGGCCGCGAAGGCGACCGGCTCGCCCTTGCGCTGCGGGACGGGCACGGGAGCCGACTCGACGTCGAACAGGCCCTGTTCGCCGGCGACTGCGGCCTTGCGGTGGGAGGCGAGGGCGAACTCGTCCTGCTGCTCGCGGCTGATCTTGTGCTTGTCGGCGATCAGCTCGGCGCTCTCTCCCAGCGGAATGGTCCACTGAGGGTCCATCCGCGGGTTGACCATGCGCCAGCCGAGCGTGGTGGAGTACAGCTCCGCGTGTCCGGCCGGGAAGGGCCGGTCGGACTTGGGCAGTACGTAGGGGGCGCGGGTCATGGACTCCACACCGCCGGCGAGCGCGATGTGCGCGTCGCCGACGGCGATGGCGCGCGCCGCCTGGATCACCGCCTCCAGGCCGGAGGCGCACAGCCGGTTGACGGTCACGCCCGGCACGGAGGTGGGCAGACCGGCGAGCAGCGCGGCCATGCGCGCCACGTTGCGGTTCTCCTCGCCGGCGCCGTTGGCGTTGCCGAGGTAGACGTCCTGGATCCGGGCCGGGTCCAGGTCCGGGGTGCGGTCGAGGAGCGCGCGGAGGGTGTGGGCGGCGAGGTCATCGGGGCGGACGGAGGCCAGGGCGCCGTTGTAGCGGCCGAAGGGGGTGCGGACGGCGTCGACGATGTACACAGGATTCACAGCACGTTCTCCCCGATCCTCATTTCCGCGTCGGTCCTGGTGACGACGTCTTCGACGGAGACGCCCGGCGCGGTCTCCGCCAGGACGAGCCCCTCCTCCGTGACGTCCAGCACCGCCAGATCCGTGATGATCCGGTTCACACACGCCTTGCCCGTGAGCGGCAGCGTGCACTGCTCCATGATCTTCGGTGAACCGTCCTTCGCGGTGTGCGTCATCACCACGATCACCTGCCGGGCACCGTGCACCAGGTCCATCGCGCCGCCGATCCCGGTGACCAGCTTGCCGGGCACCGCCCAGTTGGCCAGGTCGCCGCCGGCGGAGACCTGCATCGCGCCGAGCACGGCCACGTCGATGTGCCCGCCGCGGATCATCGCGAAGGACAGCGCCGAGTCGAAGAAGGACGCGCCCGGCAGGACGGTGACGGTCTCCTTGCCGGCGTTGATCAGATCCGGGTCGACCCGGTCCTCGGCCGGGTACGGCCCGGTGCCCAGGATCCCGTTCTCCGACTCCAGGACCACCTCGACACCCGGCGGCAGATGGTTCGGGATCAGCGTCGGCAGGCCGATGCCGAGGTTGACGTACTGTCCGTCCCGCAGCTCCCGCGCCGCCCGTGCGGCCATCTCCTCGCGTGTCCAGGCCATCAGCTGCTCACCGTCCGCTGCTCGATCCGCTTGTCCGCCGCCTGCTGAGGGGTCAGCGCCACGACGCGCTGTACGAAGACGCCCGGCAGGTGCACGGCGTCCGGGTCGAGCTCGCCGGGCTCGACCAGCTCCTCCACCTCGGCGATCGTGACCTTGCCGGCCATCGCGGCGAGGGGGTTGAAGTTCCGGGCGGACTTGTTGAACACGAGATTCCCGTGCCGGTCGCCCTTGGCCGCCCTGACCAGCGCGAAGTCGGTGCGGATGGCGCGCTCCAGGACGTACTGGACGCCGTCGAACTCCCGCACCTCCTTCGGCGGCGAGGCGAGCGCCACGCCGCCCTGTCCGTCGTAGCGCCAGGGCAGTCCGCCCTCGGCGACCTGGGTGCCGACCCCGGCCGGGGTGTAGAAGGCGGGGATGCCGGCGCCGCCCGCGCGCAGCCGCTCGGCCAGGGTGCCCTGCGGGATCAGCTCCAGCTCCAGCTCGCCGGCCAGGTACTGGCGGGCGAACTCCTTGTTGGCGCCGATGTAGGAGCCGGTCACCCGGGCGATCCGCCCCGCGGCCAGCAGCACCGCGAGCCCGGTCTCCATCGCCCCGCAGTTGTTGGAGACGACCGAGAGAGCGCCGACCCCGCGCTCGTACAGTGCCTGGATCAGCACGTTCGGCACACCGCTCAGCCCGAACCCGCCGACCGCGAGGGACGCGCCGTCCGGCACATCGGCCACCGCCTCAAGGGCCGTGGCGACCACCTTGTCCATCCGTGAAGCCCCATCTCATCAATTAATCAGGGCACTGAGTATTTCAGCGAGGTGCTCCTCACGCTGCCATCGGAGCGGAAAGTCGTCAAGACCCCTGCATACAAGCGTCCGGGTTGGAAGACAGGCAGGTCCATCGCCGGTTATCGTTCAGTACACCGACTAATTGATCAGGGGAGCGCGCATGGCCGCCGTGGATCTCGGCACCCATCCCGGGCATCTGGCCCGGCGGCTCCAGCAGGCGCACTACCTGCTGTGGAACACCATGGTCTCCGAGGAGATCACCTCGCCGCAGTTCGCCGTCATGAACGCACTCGTCGCCGAGCCCGGCCTCGACCAGCGGACCGTGGGCGAGCGGGTGGGCCTGGACCGGTCGACCATCGCCGAGGTCATCAGCCGGCTCGGCCGCCGGGGACTGCTCACCAAGGTCCGCGACCCGGAGGACGGCCGGCGCTTCCTGCTCCGTCTCACCGACGACGGTCTGCGCACCCACCGCAAGCTCACCGTGCGCACGGCCCGGATGAACCAGGTCTTCCTCGCGCCCCTCTCGGCCGAGGAGCAGACCGTCTTCTTCGACCTGATCCGGCGGGTGGCGGATGCGGCGGAGGGCCTGCGCAATCCGGCGGAACCGATGGCGGCGCGGGGCTGACCTCGCCGTTGCGCACCGGGCTCACGGCGTTCCGCGCAGGGCTCGTGGCGTTTCGCACAGGGCTCACGGGCGGCGGGGCGAAGACCACCCGCACCTGGCCGGGGCGAAGGCCGGCCGGCTGCCGCCTCGGCCGCCCTGAACGTCGTACCGCCCGTCGCGCAGCACCTCCGCGTTTCCCGAGCCGACCGTCTCGGTGTACGGGGAGCGGGGCCCGGCGGGCGACTTTGCCCGCAGTGGAGCCCCGCGGATCAGCGGCAGCAGTTCGCGCCGGCCTCCGGAGAGGGGGAGCGTCGGCCTGTCGATCCGGCGCAGCAGCTCCAGACCGGACTCAGGCGCCCTGCGCACCGATCCGACGGCCGTCGGCAGCCTGGTGGCCTACACCGCCATCAGCCGGCTCGGGCCGACCTCCACCTCCTTCATGTACGCCACGTGCGCCACCTCCACCTCCTCCGTGTGCGCCACGTGCGCCACCTCCAGCCCGGTCTGCGGGCGGGCCACGGGTACGTTGCCGATCTTCACGGCGGCGGTGATCCGGCGCTCCTCGCCGAACGCGTCGGCGTCGGGGTGGGCCTCAGGTGAGTGTCGGGGCGGGGCGGGAGCTGCCGGGGTGTGCCGGCGGCTCCCGCCCCACCCGATCATTTACGGTCGTGCGTGCTCGGTGGGCCGTTCGGGTGCAGGGTGTGACCCGGGAGGGGCGCGGGCGGGCCCGGCTGGCTGAGGATCTCCGCCAGGTCGTACCGCACCGGCTCCTCCAGCTGGGCGTAGGTGCAGCTCTCCGGTGTGCGGTCCGGGCGCCAGCGGCGGAAGCGGGCGGTGTGCCGGAAGCGCTGCCCGTTCTCCATGTGGTCGTAGGCCACCTCCACGACCCGCTCCGGCCGCAGCGGCACCCAGGACAGGTCCTTCGTGCCCGACCAGCGGCTCGGTGCGCCCGGCAGCCGGGCCGACTCATGGGCGGACTCGTCCGACCAGGCCGCCCACGGATGCCCGGTCACGTCGTCCATGCGCAACGGCTCCAGCTCCTCGACGAGTTCGGCGCGCCGCTTCATCGGGAAGGCGGCCGAGACGCCCACGTGCTGGAGCCTGCCGTGGTCGTCGTACAGCCCGAGCAGCAGTGAGCCGACCACCGGGCCGCTCTTGTGGAAGCGGTACCCGGCCACCACGACATCGGCCGTACGCTCGTGCTTGATCTTGAACATGGCCCGCTGGTCCGGCAGATAGCGCAGGGTGAGCGGCTTGGCGACGATCCCGTCCAGCCCGGCGCCCTCGTACTGCTCGAACCACCGCTCCGCCACCTGGAGGTCCGTCGTCGCGGGCGCCAGATGCACCGGCGGGGTCGATGCGGCGAGCGCCCGGTCCAGCAGGGCACGGCGGTCGGTCAGCGGCGCCTCCATCAGCGACTCGTCGTCCAGCGCGAGCAGGTCGAAGGCGACGAAGGAGGCGGGGGTCCGCTCGGCCAGCATCCGCACCCGGGAGTCCGCCGGGTGGATCCGCTCGGTCAGCGCGTCGAAGTCCAGCCGCCCGTTCCGCGCGATCACGATCTCCCCGTCCAGCACGCACCGCCTCGGCACCCGTTCCCGCAGCGCCCCCACCAGCTCGGGAAAGTACCTGGTCAGGGGCTTTCCGGTACGGCTGCCCACCTCGATGTCGGAGCCGTCACGGAACACGATCGCCCGGAACCCGTCCCATTTCGCCTCGTAGTGCATACCCGGCGGGATCGTCGCCACGGACTTGGCGAGCATGGGTTTCACGGGCGGCATCACCGGCAGATCCATGCCTCCGATTCTGCTCGCATACGTACCCGTGTGCCCGGTGTGCGCACGGTGCGGGGTACGCCTACCGTGGCCGCATGGGTGATGCGGTGGAACTGGAGGTGGCCGGCCGGACCGTACGGCTGTCCAGCCCGGACAAGGTCTTCTTCCCCGAGCGCGGTTTCACCAAGCTGGACCTCGCCCGGTACTACGTCTGCGTCGGCCCCGGCATCCTGCGCGCCCTGCGCGACCGGCCCACCACCCTCCAGCGCTATCCGGACGGCATCGACGGCGAGTGGTTCTACCAGAAGCGCGCCCCCAAGGGCATGCCCGACTGGATCCCGACCGCCCACATCACCTTCCCCAGCGGCCGCAGCGCCGACGAGATGTGCCCCACCGAGGAGGCCGCCGTGGTGTGGGCCGCGCAGTACGGCACCCTCACCTTCCACCCCTGGCCGGTGCGCCGCACCCTCGTCGACCACCCCGACGAACTCCGCATCGACCTCGACCCGCAGCCCGGCACGGACTACGCCGACGCCGTCCGCGCCGCCCACGAACTGCGCGCCGTCCTCGACGAGTTCGGCGGACTGCGCGGCTGGCCGAAGACCTCCGGCGGCCGTGGCCTGCACGTCTTCGTCCCGATCGCACCACGCTGGACCTTCACCCAGGTGCGCCGCGCCGCGATCGCGGTCGGCCGCGAGCTGGAACGCCGGATGCCGGACCGGGTGACGATCAAGTGGTGGAAGGAGGAACGGGGGAGCCGTATCTTCCTGGACTACAACCAGACGGCCCGCGACCGCACCATCGCCTCCGCCTACTCGGTACGACCCCTGCCGCACGCCCCCGTCTCGGCACCGCTGCGCTGGGAGGAGGTCGGCTCGGTCCACCCCCGCGACTTCGACCTCGCCACCATGCCCGCCCGCTTCGCCGAAGTCGGCGACGTACACGCCGACATGGACGACCACGCCTACTCCCTGGACGCCCTCCTGGAACTGGCCCGCCGCGACGAACACGACCACGGCCTCGGCGATCTGCCCTACCCGCCGGAGTACCCGAAGATGCCGGGCGAACCAAAACGGGTCCAGCCGAGCCGGGCGCGCCGGGAGGGGGCGTCCTGAACGCGCCGGCCCGGTCCCCCTCAGCCGGTCCGCCGGTCCTCGCACGCGGCTACGATCCGCCGACAGCCGCTCAACAGACAGTTCATGGCGCCCGTCCCGCCACTGATCACAGCATGCACCACGGCACTGACAACGCCACCACGGGCGGGTGATCATGAGGATATGACCCGTGTCCTGACCCGAAGCGACCTTGAGGCCCTGCTGGAGCCCACGGCCTGTCTCGCCGCACTGCGCGACGGCTTCCGCACCGCGGGCGCGGCGGCCGTACCCGGCCGGCGAGTCCGTACCGACCTGCCGTTTCCGGGCACCGCCACCGCGCTCATTCCCGGTCTGCTGCCCGGTGTCGACGCCTACACGGTGAAGGTGAACGCCAAGTTCCCTGCGGCCCGGCCCGCGTTGCGCGGGGTGATCTGCCTGCACAGCGGCGCGGACGGGGAGTTGCTCGCACTGCTGGACTCGGCGACCGTCACGGCCTGGCGGACGGGGCTGGCCGCTGCCCTCGGGACCGCGCTGCTGGCCCCGTCCGGGTACGAGATTCTCGGCGTGATCGGAGCGGGCGCCCAGGCCGAGTTGACGCTGCGCGGCCTGACCGGTGAGCACCGGCCCCGGGAACTCGTCGTCCACGACACGGACGCCGAGCGAGCCGCCGTGTTCGCCACACGGCACGGCGGTCGGGTGCTGGACTCCGCGGTCGCGGTGGCCGAGGCGGCCGGCACCGTCCTGCTCGCGACCTGGTCCCGGACACCGCTGCTCGCCCTCGCCGACACGCGCGCCGGCCAGCATTTCACCAGCCTCGGCACCGACGAGCCCGGCAAACGGGAACTCGCCGCCGACCTGCTGGACGCCGCACTGCTCGTCGTGGACGACGAGGAACTCGCCGCCGGAATGGGTGCGTTGGCCGCGCCCGGGCTCGCCCGGACCACCGCCGACGCCACTCTCACCGACGTCCTGCGCGGCACCCGCCCCGGGCGCACCTCGGCCGGGCAGCGCACGGTGTACGCCCCGGTCGGGCTGCCCTGGCAGGACCTCGCCCTCACCTGGCTCGCCTGGCGGGAGGCCGAGCGCCGGGGAGTCGGGGCGACGATCGACCTGCTGGGCTGAAGCCTCGGGCCGCGCGACCGGTTGGACTGAAGTATGGGTCACGCCCCCTGCCGAGCTCAAGTCACGGGTCACGCCCCCTGCCGGGCTGAAGTCATGGGTCACGTCCCCTGCCGGGCTGAAGTCATGAGTCACCCCCCCTTGCGGGCCGAAGCCACGGGTCATACCCCTACCGGGCTGACGCCATGGGCACGCGGGCCGGCCGATCGGGTCCGGCACCGTGTTCCGTTCCATTCCGTTCCCTTCCGTTCCGTCCATCGCCCGTACGGCGCGCATTCCGTCCTGCCCGGACCGCGTCACCGCCCGGGACATGGCGCCGAATGCCGTGCAACCCGCCCTGGCCGGAGAGCCGTTGCCGCTCCGACCGCGGTCTCACCTCGCGGTTATCCTGACCGGCAGCCGCCGATGAGGAGTCCCGACGTGACCGACGCAGTGCCGCGCCCCACGCTGGAGGCTGTCGCCGCGCGGGCCGGTGTGTCCCGGGCCACCGTGTCGCGCGTGGTCAACGGTGGGGACGGGGTGCGCGAGCCGCTGGCCGAGCGGGTCCGGCGGGCGGTGGCGGAGCTGGGCTACGTCCCCAACCAGGCGGCGCGCAGCCTGGTGACCCGGCGGCACGACGCCGTCGCGGTCGTCATCGCCGAGCCCGAGACCCGGGTCTTCGCCGACCCCTTCTTCGCCCTCCAACTGCGCGGCATCAGCAAAGAGCTGACCGCCCACGACAACCAGCTGGTGCTGCTGCTCACCGAGGGCCGCGACGATCACGCGCGCGTGGCCCGGTATCTCGCCGGCGGACACGTCGACGGCGCGCTCGTCTTCTCGCTGCACCTCGCCGATCCGCTGCCCGGCCTCATCCACGACGCCGGTGTGCCCACCGTCTTCGGCGGGCGGCCCGGCTGGAGCGACGACGGCCGCGCGGGCGCCGACGGGGGCGTGGTGTACGTCGACTCCGACAACCGGGGCGGGGCCCGCACCGCCGTACGCCATCTTGTGGACCTCGGCCGCCGGCGCATCGCCCACCTCACCGGCGCCTTGGACCAGACCTCGGCCGTGGACCGGCTCGACGGATACCGGGACGTCATGGCCGACGTGCCCGGCGGGAACGACCCTCGGCTGGTCGTGGAGAGCGACTTCACCCCGGCCGGCGGTGAGCGCGCGATGCGGGAACTCCTCGACCGCTGCCCGGACGTGGACGCCGTGTTCGCCGCCAACGACCTGAGCGCGCTCGGTGCGCTGCGCGTGCTGCGCGCGAGCGGGCGGCGGGTGCCCGAGGACGTGGCCGTGATCGGCTTCGACGACATGCTGCCCGTCGCCGAGCAGACCGATCCGCCGCTGACGACGGTCCGTCAGGACATAGAGGAGATGGGCCGCCTGATGGCCCGCCTGCTGCTGCGCGGCCTGCCCGGCGCCCGCGATCGCGCCGCAGCGCCGGCGGACCCGCCGCCCACCGGCGGCGTCATCCTCCCGACGACCCTGATCCGCCGCGCCTCCGCGTAGCCCCGGACGGGCCCGCCCCGCCCCGTCCAGGCCACCCTGTTCGACCGGCAGACCCAGCCGAACCGACGAACCGGCTGCCGACCCGGCTCAGCCTTGCTGTGACGCGCTCCGGATCACCGCGAAGTGGGCGCCGTACGGGTCGGTAAGGTGGGCCATGCGGCCGACGCCCTCCAGGGTCGTCGCCGGCATGCGTATCGTGCCGCCGAGCTCCTGCGTCTTGTCGGCCGTGGCATCCGTGTCCGTCACCTCGAAGTACGGCAGCCAGTGCGGGCGGTCAGCCGCCGCGCCGGGGGCCTCGGACAGCGGCATGATGCCGCCGAACATCGTGTCCTCACCGGCATGTGCCGGGTTGACGCACGTGTACAGCCCGCCCGGGAACGGTACCGAGGACGTCTCCAGGCCGAGCAGCTTGTGGTAGAAGGCCGCGCCCGCCGCGACGTCCGGTGTGTAGAGCTCGACCCAGCACAGCGATCCCGGCTCGTTCGCGACGTCCACGCCCGTGGTCCGGCCGGGCTGCCAGATCCCGAACGGCGCGCCCGCCTGGTCGGCGAGGACCGCCATGTGCCCCTGGCCCATCACGTCCACCGGCTGGAGCAGCACGCTGCCGTGGGCCTGCTCGGCCGCCTCGGCCGTGGCGTCGGCGTCCGCGCTCTGGAAGTACACCGTCCAGGTGGGCGGGCCCTGCTCGGGGCCGCCCGGCCCGCAGCCCGCCACGGTCCTCCCGCCCAGCTGGAAGAAGCCGTAGCCGCCGGCGTCCGGTCCCGCCGACCGGAACTCCCAGCCGAAGAGACCGCCGTAGAAGGAGCGGGCGCCGTCGATGTCGGACGTGGTGACATCGATCCAGTCCGGGGCGCCGTCGACGAAACGGGTGGTGAGCATCTTCGCCCTCCTCGAAAAGGGTCCCGTCCTCTGCACTGCCGAGTCTGGCACCCCCCACTGACACTCGCCGCCGGAGGATCACCTGGAACCCACCCCGTACGCACCTCGCACACGCCCCGCGCGCCGCCGTGCACCGGGCCGGACCGGGGGCGCATGATCGGGGTGGCCGCAGCCGTGACGGAGACGTTGAGCCGGCGTTGATCGAATGTTTTTCGCCGCCCGGCACGATCCTGCCCATGCACTTCGACACGATCACCCCGGCCGACGACACCTGGCAGGCACAGGCCCTGTGCGCCCAGACCGGGCCGGACTTCTTCTTCCCCGAGCCCGGCAGCTCGGTGCGCGAGGCGAAGCGCATCTGCGCGATGTGTGAGCTGCGCCCGGCCTGCCTGGACTACGCCCTGGCCAACGACGAGCGCTTCGGCGTCTGGGGCGGGCTCTCCGAGAAGGAGCGCCTCGCCCTGCGCCGGACCTCCCACTGACACCGGCCTGGCACCGGCCGGCCCGAGGTCAGCCCGCGGCCCGCGCCGCCATCCGAGCCTTGCGCGCGGCCAGCTTCTCGTCGAACTTAAGGGCCTCGGCGTTCAGCCCGCCCATGAACAGGCCGAGTTCCTCCTGTGCCTGACGGCCCTCGGGGCCGAGGCCGTCGATCTCCATGACCTTCAGGAAGCGCAGCACGGGCTGCAGGACGTCGTCGTGGTGGATGCGCAGGTTGTAGACCTCGCCGATGGCCATCTGCGCGGCGGCCCGCTCGAAGCCGGGGATGCCGTGGCCGGGCATCCGGAAGTTCACCACGACGTCCCGGACCGCCTGCATCGTCAGGTCCGGCGCGAGCTCGAACGCGGCCTTCAGCAGGTTGCGGTAGAAGACCATGTGCAGGTTCTCGTCGGTCGCGATGCGGGCCAGCATGCGGTCGCAGACCGGGTCGCCGGACTGGTGGCCGGTGTTGCGGTGGGAGATCCGGGTGGCCAGCTCCTGGAAGGCGACGTAGGCGATCGAGTGCAGCATCGAGTGCCCGTTGTCGGACTCGAAGCCCTCGCTCATGTGCGCCATGCGGAACTGTTCCAGCTTGTCGGGGTCCACCGCGCGCGAGGTGAGCAGATAGTCACGCATCACGATGCCGTGCCGTCCCTCCTCGGCCGTCCAGCGGTGCACCCAGGTGCCCCAGGCGCCGTCGCGGCCGAAGAGCGTGGCGATCTCGTGGTGGTAGCTCGGCAGGTTGTCCTCGGTGAGCAGGTTGACCACGAGGGCGATCCGGCCGATCTCGGTCACCTTGGACTGGTCCTTGTCCCAGGCCTCACCGTCCTCGAACAGGCCCGGGAAGTTGCGGCCGTCGCTCCAGGGCACGTACTCGTGCGGCATCCAGTCCTTGGCGACCTGCAGATGCCGGTTCAGTTCCTTCTCGACCACTTCCTCCAGTGCGTACAGCAGCCGCGCGTCGGTCCAGGCGGACGGGCTGCCGAGGTGAGGGGTGGTGATCGTCACGGGAACTCCAGGGGGACGCCGAGCAAGAAGGGAGGGAAGGGGCGGTCCGGCGAGCGGTGCCGGGAAACCTACGAGATCGTAGGCTACGAATCCGTAGGTTACGAAGCCGTAGGTTAAGTTCACTGTAAAGATCGCTGATCAGCACCCCTGGCACGGGCTTTCGAAGCGACGGGTGTTCCCCGCAGGGGCATGCGAAACGGTCCTGGGACGGCGAGGTCCCAGGACCGTTGCAGTGACGGGATCATCCGGTCAGGCGTACAACTCCCGCAGGCGCACCGAGAGGCAGGTCACACAGCCCTCCAGCTTCTCGAACTCGCTGATGTCGACCGTGACGACCTCGTGGCCGAGATCGGTCAGCAGCTCCGCCGTCTTCGGGGCGCTCGCCGCCATCAGCAGGGTGTGGCCGCCCAGCAGTACCACGTGCGAGCCGGACTCCTCGGGCACCGACAGGAAGCCCGGGAACAGCGAGGGCCGGTCCAGCTTCGGGATGTGCCCGATCACCGTGCCGTCGGGCAGCGCCGTCACCGCGGACTTCAGATGCAGCACCCGGCTCACCGGGACGGCCACCACGCGCGCGCCCAGCGGCTCGAAGGCGGCCCGCAGCTGCTGCACGCCGGCCGCGTTGGTGCGCCCGCCCCGGCCGACGTAGATCGTGTCGCCGATCTTCAGGACGTCGCCGCCGTCCAGCGTGCCCGGCTCCCATATCCAGTTCACCGAGCAGCCGAGGCGGGCCACGGCCTCCTCGACCCCCACGGTCTCCATGCGCCGGGACTCGGCGCCGGGCCGGGTGATCAACGCCACGTTCTTGTACATGACGACGGTGTCCTCGACGAACACCGAGTCCGGGCAGTCGTCCTCCGGGTCGACCTCGATCGTCTCCCAGCCGTGCGTGCGCAGGGCCTCGACGTAGGCGTCCCACTGCTCCAGGGCGAGCCCCACATCGACCTTCTCCCGCTCGACGTGCGTCACCAGGCCTTCGGCCAGGCGGGGGCTGGGGCGGCGGACGAGGGCCTTCTTGCTGGGCACGAGGGGCCTTTCGAATCGGTGGTGCGGTTTCCGGCGCCGGTGATCGCGGCACCGGTTTCAGCATCATGCAGCCCGTTCGGGCGAGGGCAAAACCCTCGTTGTCAGGCTGTGCCCCTCCTGAGACGTCGAGGCCGTGTCACTCCCGGGGCACCGGGCCCGACGCCGGGCGGGATCACCCGACGTCCTCCGGTGTGGTCTCCTTCAGCTCCCCCTCCTCCATCAGCAGCCAGCGGGTGATGCCGATCGACTCCAGGAACGGCATGTCGTGGCTGGCCACGAGCAGCGCGCCCTCGTACGACTCCAGGGCCGAGGTCAGCTGCCGCACGCTCGCCATGTCGAGGTTGTTGGTCGGCTCGTCGAGCAGCAGCAGCTGGGGTGCCGGCTCGGCGAGCATCAGCGCGGCCAGTGCCGCCCGGAACCGCTCGCCGCCGGACAGGGTGGCCGCCTTCTGGTCGGCCCGTGCGCCCCGGAACAGGAAGCGGGCGAGGCGCGCCCGGATCCGGTTGTTGGTGGCGCCCGGCGCGAACCGGGCCACGTTCTCGGCGACGGTCAGTTCGTCGTCCAGCACATCCAGCCGCTGGGGCAGAAAACGCAGCGGCACGTGCGCGCGTGCCTCGCCGGCCGCCGGCGCCAGTTCCCCGGCGACGGTCCGCAGCAGCGTCGTCTTCCCGGCGCCGTTGCGGCCGACGAGCGCGATCCGCTCCGGGCCGCGCAGATCGAGGATCCCCTCGACGCGCGCCCCGTACGCCAGCCCCAGGTTCTCCAGGGTGAGCACCTGACGGCCGGGCGGTACGGCCGTGTAGGGCAGTTCGACGCGAATCTCGTCGTCGTCCCGTACGGCCTCCACCGCCTCGTCCAGCCGCTCGCGTGCCTCGGCGAGCCGCTCCTCGTGCATGATGCGGTGCTTGCCCGCGGACTCCTGGGCGGCGCGTTTGCGGGCACCCATGACGATCTTCGGCTCGCGCTTCTGCTCGTACATCTTCTGTCCGTACCGCTTGCGGCGGGCCAGTTTGACCTGGGCGTCGGCGAGTTCGCGCTTCTGCTTGCGCACATCCGCCTCGGCCACACGCAGCATGCGCTCAGCGGCCTCCTGCTCCACGGCGAGGGCCTCCTCGTAGGCCGAGAAGTTGCCGCCGAACCAGGTGACTTCGCCGGAGCGCAGGTCCGCGATCTGGTCGACCAGGTCGAGCAGTTCCCGGTCGTGGCTGACCACGACGAGCACGCCCGGCCAGGCGGTGACGGCCTGGTACAGCCGGCGGCGCGCGTACAGGTCGAGGTTGTTGGTGGGTTCGTCCAGCAGCAGCACGTCAGGGCGGCGCAGCAGCAGCGCGGCCAGCCGGAGCAGCACCGACTCGCCGCCGGAGACCTCGCCGACGGTGCGGTCCAGGCCGATGTGGCCGAGACCGAGCTCGCCGAGCGTGACCAGGGCGCGCTCCTCGACGTCCCAGTCGTCGCCGACCGTCTCGAAGTGCTCCTCGGCGACGTCGCCCGCCTCGATGGCGTGCAGCGCGGCCCGCTTCCCGGCGATGCCGAGGGCCTGGTCGACGCGGAGCGTGGTGTCGAGGGTGACGTTCTGCGGGAGGTAGCCGACCTCGCCGGCCGTCTTGACGGTGCCGTCGGTCGGGGTGAGTTCCCCGGCCAGCAGCTTCAACAGGGTTGATTTCCCCGATCCGTTGACGCCGACGAGCCCGGTGCGGCCGGGACCGAAGGCGATGTCGAGGCCGTCGAAGACGGCGGTGCCGTCGGCCCAGGTGAAGGTCAGGGACGTACAGGTGAGAGAGGATGACATGGAGGCCTCGCAATGAAGGTGCGTGCGGTCGGGTGGACGCATCTGGAGACACCGCGAGGCGGGAACCGAAGGGTCTGGGGCACGAGGAGGCCATGAAAAACGGCCTGTGCCGGAGGACGGCTCGGACGCCGAGGTCGTACGCCGCGCACACACCTCACCGGTGCGACGCGATGCCTCAGGACCTCAGACGAGCAACGTCCTTCTCCAATCGACGGCAACAGGACCGGGATAAACGGTAGGAGGGGGCCCGCCGGCTGTCAACGCGATTAAATGCCCCCCTCGGCGCAGGGCGTGACGGTCAGCAGGCGTCCCGCATCAGCTCGGCCAGGTCGTGGTCCAGGTCGAACTGGAGGTGCTCCAGGCCGACCGGCACCAGCTCGTCGGCCGCCGCCAGGAAGCGCCGGATCTCGCCCGAGCGCACATGCACGATTGCGGTGCCCTCGGGGGCGTGGAACTCCAGCACCGTGCGGTCGTAGCCGTACGGCCGCACCCGGACGTCCCCCTGGCCCTCGGGCCCCTGCAGCCCGGCGATCAGCAGCTCGCGGGAGAAGGCCCAGCACACCTCGACGCCTTCCAGGGTGGCCGGGGCCGGGAAGGTCATGACGACGGCGAACGGGTCGCTTCGGTCGTAGCGCAGCGTGGCGGGAATGCTCGGCATGCGCGGTGCGGCGGCGACGAGACGGGCCTCTACGGGCTGCTCGATGACGGTGGACAACGCCTTGCTCCCTCGTGACGGCTGGACTACGGCCGGATGTGCGGCACCCGGCACCGGTAGAGACGACGGATCCGGCCCGGGCGTGCACACCGAGTACGAGTGACCTCGGTCACCGCGTTCATGCACGATGAAATCCCACTGCCCGCCGCGCGACGACGGGCCGTTCGCCTTGCGACGAGGGGCAGTTGGCCCCGCACGGCGGGCGGTCGGTCCCCTGGACGGCGCCCGCTCGGTGGGCTAGCTTCGCCCGCCATGAAGCGCTTGGGGAACACGCGACGCAAGGGACGGACGGGCCGGCTGGTGGCGGCGGGGGTGGCGTGCGGGGCGGCGCTGGCCGCGCTGACCGTCCCGGCGGCCGAGGCCGGGCCCCTCGGCCCGGGCGGTGGGGGAGTGCACTGGGCGGCGAAGGACCCCGGGACCCCACAGGTCCGCTTCCGGGGTCTCGCGGCCGTCGACCACCGCACCGCCTGGCTGGCCGGCACCGAGGGGACCGTGCTGCGCACCACGGACGGCGGCGCCGGCTGGCGGAACGTCTCCCCGCCGGGAGCGGGCGACCTTCAGTTCCGGGACGTGGAGGCGTTCGACGCGCGGCACGCGGTGGTGCTGGCCATCGGCGAGGGTGAGGCATCCCGCGTCTACCGCACCGATGACGGCGGGGCGAGCTGGACCGAGCCCTTCCGCAACACCGACCCGAACGCCTTCTACGACTGCCTGGCCTTCTTCGACCGCCGCCACGGCCTCGCCGTGAGCGACCCCGTGGACGGGCGGTTCCGCATGCTGTCCACCAGCGACGGAGGCCGCTCCTGGCGGGTGCTGCCCGCCGCGGGCATGCCGCCCGCCCTGGCCGGCGAGGCCGGTTTCGCGGCAAGCGGCCAGTGCCTGGTCACCTCGGGCCCGCGGGACGTCTGGCTGGCCACCGGCGGCGGTGCCCACGCGCGCGTGCTGCACTCCGCCGACCGCGGACTGACCTGGACGGCGGCCGACACCCCCGTCCCGGCCGGCGACCCGGCCAAGGGCGTGTTCGCGCTCGCCTTCCGCGACCGCACCCACGGCCTCGCCGTCGGCGGCGACTACCGCCCCGATCAGCCCTCGCCCCAGGCCGCCGCCGTCACCGCCGATGGCGGCACCACCTGGACCCCTGCCGGCGCACCCCCGCCCGCCTACCGCTCCGGCGCCGCCTGGCTGCCGCACAGCCGCACCGCCGCCCTCGCCGTCGGCCCCACGGGCACCGACCTGACGACCGATGGCGGCCACACCTGGCGGACGGTCGACACCGGCTCGTACGACACCGTGGCCTGCACGCCCGACCTGAGCTGCTGGGCGGCCGGCGAACAGGGCAGGGTGGCCCGGCTGGAACGCTGAGCGCGGGGCCGGCTCAGCTCAGCGTCTGGCGGTGCCGGTCCAGCTCGGGGGCCGTCTTCGTGGCTATGAACTCGGTGACGCGGTACGTGCACACGCCGCCGGCGCTGAACGGGTCGCGCGCGACGATCTCCTCGATCGCGGCACGGTCCTCGGCGACGGCCAGGATCACCCCGCCGTCCCGGGGGTTCTTGCGCCCGGAGGCCAGGAAGAAGCCCTTCTCGTACTGCTCCTCCAGCCAGGCCACATGGTCGGGCAGCAGGGCGTCGACGGCGTCCAGCGGTGCGGTGTAGGTCAGCTCCAGTACGAACATGATCACGAGGCTACCCCCGGGCACTGACAACGGACCCCGGGCCGTACAGTTCTGGTCACCATGACGACCGTAGGCGTACCCGCGGGCTGGCCCGCGACCGAGGAAGAGGCCCGCGCCGTACAGGACGAGCTGCGCGGGCGGGTGGTGCTGGACCAGCCCGGACCGACGCCGGGGCAGGGGCATGTCACCGGCGTCGACGTCGCCTACGACGACGGCCTCGACCTCGTCGCCGCGGCGGCCGTCGTGCTGGACGCCGCCACCCTGGAGGTGGTGGCCGAGGCGACGGCCGTGGGCCGGGTGTCCTTCCCGTACGTGCCCGGGCTGCTCGCCTTCCGGGAGATCCCCACCGTCCGGGCCGCGCTGGACCGGCTGCCGTGCCCACCCGGCCTGGTCGTGTGCGACGGCTACGGCCTGGCCCACCCGCGCCGCTTCGGGCTCGCCAGCCATCTGGGCGTGCTCACCGGGCTGCCGGTCTTCGGCGTCGCCAAGAACCCGTTCACCTTCACGTACGACGAACCGGCCCCCGCGCGGGGCGCCTCTGCCCCGCTGCTCGCGGGAGCCGAGGAGGTCGGACGCGCCCTGCGCACCCGGGACGGCGTCAAGCCGGTCTTCGTGTCGGTCGGCCACCGGGTGAGCCTGGACAACGCCCTGGCCCACACCCTCGCCCTGACCCCGCGCTACCGGCTGCCGGAGACCACCCGCCGGGCGGACGCCCTGTGCCGCCGGGCCCTTCAGGAAGCGGCGACCACGCGCCAGGCACCGACCTCCTGATACGCCGAGTCGTAGACGGCCGAGCCGTCTCCCGGTTCGAGGGCGTAGTGGTGAAGATTGCCGCCCCAGTAGCGCAGGATCCGGCCCAGCTCACTCGCCCGGTCCTGCGCCGACGCGCCCTCGTCCACCGTCACTTCGAGCACGAACTTCACGCTCTCCTCGCCTCCTTGCGGCTGCTGCACACTGAGGCTTCCATCGTTTCATTGAAAGACCCAGTGAGAGTTTTCCGTGCAGGTCAGCTGCCAGGCGCCACTTCCTCGCGGCAAAGTCTCAAACCGGAGGGAAGGTGGGGAGGCGAGGAGGCTGGGCGGCGGGCGGTCACCCGCCGACCGCGACCCGGAAGGTGATTCCCGCGGCGCGCAGCCGCCCGGTCAGGGCGTCGCCCATCGCCTGCGCCGTGGTGACCTGCCCCGCCGTGTCCGGCAGGTCGTCGAAGGCCAGGGACAGGGCCGCCTCGGCGAACATCTTCGCCGTCTCGTCGTAGCCCGGGTCGCCGCCCGCGACCTCCGTGCACACCCGCCGGCCGCCGCCCTCGCCGACGAACCGCACCGCGAACCGGCTCCGCGCCCGCTTCTCGGCGCTCGGCCCGTCCCCCGGCTCCAGCCGCCCCGACAACCAGCGCCGCGCGGGCGGCAGTTGGGCGGCCGCCACTGCCGCGCCGACGGCGGCGACCCCGCCGAGGGCGACCGGCAGATGCCGCACCGCCGCGTAGTGCCGGTAGCGGAAGTCCGGCCCGTACCGCTCCAGCGCCCGCGCCGAACGGCGCACGATCTGCGGGTCGATGGTCGGCAGCGGCAGCGCCCACGCGCCCACCTCCCCGGCGAAGCGCGGCGCGCCCGTCGGCGCCGTGACCCGGCGTCCCGGCAGCCGCGGCTCGTGCCGTCCCCGGTCCCGGGCGGCGGCCAGCATCTGCCGGCCGCGGGCGAACTGGTTCAGCGCCGAGGCCAGGGTGCCGCCGGAGAAGGCCGCGTCGGCGGTCACGTACCCGTCCACCCGCAGCGGCACCCCCTCCGGCAGCTGCCGGACCGTGAAGTACACGCCCAGGTCGTGCGGTACGGAGTCGAAGCCGCAGGCGTGCACCAGGCGCGCACCCGTCTCCCGCGCGCGTGTGTCGTGCCGGACGTACATCAGGTCCACGAACTCCGGCTCGCCGGTCAGGTCCAGGTAGTCGGTGCCGGTGTCCGCGCAGGCGGCGACCAGCTCCTCGCCGTACAGCACGTACGGTCCGACGGTGGTGGCCACCACGCGCGCGTGCTCGGCGAGGGCGCGCAGCGTGGCCGGTTCGGTCACGTCGGCCCGCAGCACGCCGATGTCCGCGCCGCCGGGCAGCCGTTCGCGCAGCCGCTCCAGCTTCCGCTCGTCGCGGCCGGCGATCGCCCAGCGCAGATCGTCCGGCGCGTGCGCCGCGAGATACTCCGCGGTGAGGGTGCCGACGAAGCCGGTGGCTCCGAAAAGCACGAGGTCGTAGGGACGGTCCGTCCTTTTTAGCCTGCTCATGACACCCCTTGGTCGTGCGGCCCGCGCCGTTGTCGGTGGCTGAGGCTAGCGTGAGGAGTGCGCGCTCCGACGACCGGCCGCACTCCGGCGACGAGCGGGGGGCGGAGGCGGGCCGGCCCGGCGCATGGCGCACCCGCCTCTCACCCCTTCGGGTGATCTCCGACGTGCCGGGCATTTGGCTAAGCGCTTGCTCGTTCAGGTCTTGTGTCAGATGGAACGCGTTCTTAGCATCACGGGTGTTACATCAGTTGTGTCACACACGCTTGGGGGCTGGAGCATGACGACGGCAGCGAAGCCGGGGCAGGGCCCGCTCTCCGGTGTGCGCGTGGTCGAGCTGGCCGGCATCGGGCCGGGCCCGTTCGCGGCCATGCTCCTGGCCGACCTGGGCGCGGACGTGGTCCGGGTGGACCGGCCGGGCGGCCCAGGCCTCGCGATCGACCCCGCGTACGACGTCACGAACCGCAACAAGCGGTCGGTCGTGGTCGACCTGAAGACCCCGGACGGCCCCGCGCGGGTGCTGGACCTCGCCGAGCGGGCCGACATCCTCATCGAGGGGTACCGCCCGGGCGTCGCCGAGCGCCTCGGCGTCGGCCCCGGGGAGTGCCACGCCCGCAACCCCCGCCTGGTCTACGGCCGGATGACCGGCTGGGGCCAGGACGGCCCGCTCGCCCAGCGCGCGGGTCACGACGTGGCCTACATCGCGCTCACCGGCACCCTCGGCATGATCGGCCGCCCCGACGAGCCCCCGGCCGTCCCCGCCAACCTCCTCGGGGACTACGCGGGCGGGTCCCTCTACCTGGTCGTCGGCGTCCTCGCCGCCCTGCACCACGCGCGCGCGACCGGCACCGGACAGGTCGTCGACGCCGCCATCGTCGACGGCGCCGCCC
This sequence comes from Streptomyces camelliae, assembly GCF_027625935.1. Lineage (NCBI taxonomy): Bacteria > Bacillati > Actinomycetota > Actinomycetes > Kitasatosporales > Streptomycetaceae > Streptomyces > Streptomyces camelliae. Next base: position 1,507,697 of record NZ_CP115300.1, on the reverse strand, counting down.
ATCTGTCCGCGATGATCCACGGCATGCTCGCCGCCGGCGGCTGGCAGGACCGGCGCGCCGCCAACCTCCTCGACGGCGGCTGCCCCTACTACGGCACCTACGAGACCGCCGACGGACAGTACATGGCCGTAGGCGCCCTGGAAGGCCGGTTCTACGAGGAGTTCCTGCGCCTGCTCGGCCTGGACGACCTGAGCGGCGCCCGCAAGGACTGGACCCGCTGGGGCGAGCTGCGCGAGCGGATCGCCGCCCGCTTCAAGTCCCGCACCCGTGACGAGTGGGCGGCCGTCTTCGAGGGCACCGACGCGTGCGTGGCGCCCGTGCTGTCCCTGCGCGAGGCCCCGCACCACCCGCACCTCGCCGCCCGCGGCACCTTCACCGACCACGGCGGCATCACCCAGCCAGCCCCCGCCCCCCGCTTCTCCGCGACCCCCACCGCCGTCCGCACCGGCCCGGCCCTGCCCGGCGCGGACACCGAGGCGGTGGTGCGGGACTGGGGAATACCGACGACGGTGAACGACGACTCGTGAACGACGACCTGGTCGCAGGCAGCGACCGCCCCCGCTCGGCCCACCCTTTCCGAAAGGCACACCAGTGAGCACCGAAGCGTACGTGTACGACGCGATCCGTACCCCGCGCGGCCGCGGCAAGGCGAACGGCGCCCTGCACGGCACGAAGCCCATCGACCTGGTCGTCGGCCTCATCCACGAGATCCGCGACCGCTTCCCCGGTCTCGACCCGGCCGCGATCGACGACATCGTCCTCGGTGTCGTCGGTCCGGTCGGCGACCAGGGCTCCGACATCGCCCGGATCGCCGCGGTCGCCGCAGGCCTGCCGGACACGGTCGCCGGCGTGCAGGAGAACCGCTTCTGTGCCTCCGGCCTGGAGGCTGTCAACCTGGCCGCCGCCAAGGTGCGTTCCGGCTGGGAGGACCTCGTCCTCGCCGGCGGCGTGGAGTCGATGTCCCGGGTGCCGATGGCCTCCGACGGCGGCGCCTGGTTCAACGACCCGATGACGAACCTCGCCGTGAACTTCGTGCCGCAGGGCATCGGCGCCGACCTCATCGCCACCATCGAGGGCTTCTCCCGCCGGGACGTCGACGAGTACGCGGCACTCTCCCAGGAGCGCGCCGCCACGGCCTGGAAGGAGGGCCGCTTCGACCGCTCGGTGGTCCCCGTGAAGGACCGCAGCGGCCTGGTGGTCCTCGACCACGACGAGCACCTGCGCCCCGGCACCACCGCCGACTCCCTGGCGAAGCTCAAGCCGTCGTTCGCCGACATCGGCGAGCTGGGCGGCTTCGACGCCGTGGCGCTGCAGAAGTACCACTGGGTGGAGAAGATCGACCACGTCCACCACGCGGGCAACTCCTCCGGCATCGTCGACGGCGCCTCGCTCGTCGCGATCGGCTCCAGGGAGGTCGGCGAGCGCTACGGCCTCACCCCGCGCGCGCGGATCGTCTCCGCGGCCGTCTCCGGCTCCGAGCCCACCATCATGCTCACCGGGCCCGCCCCCGCCACCCGCAAGGCGCTCGCCAAGGCCGGCCTCACCATCGACGACATCGACCTGGTCGAGATCAACGAGGCGTTCGCCGCGGTGGTGCTGCGCTTCGTCAAGGACATGGGCCTCTCTTTGGACAAGGTCAACGTCAACGGCGGCGCCATCGCGCTGGGCCACCCGCTCGGCGCGACCGGCGCGATGATCCTCGGCACCCTCGTGGACGAACTGGAGCGCCAGGACAAGCGCTACGGCCTCGCCACCCTGTGCGTCGGCGGCGGCATGGGCATCGCCACGATCGTCGAGCGCATCTGAACTCCCGGCGGAACCAAGCGACTTCAACGGAGACGACTGTAATGACCGAAAGCACGACCATCCGCTGGGAGCAGGACGACACCGGTGTCGTCACCCTCGTCCTGGACGACCCGAACCAGTCCGCGAACACCATGAACCAGGCGTTCCGCGCCTCCATCACGGCGATCGCCGCGCGCGCGGAGGCGGAGAAGGACTCCATCCGCGGGATCATCTACACCTCCGCCAAGAAGACCTTCTTCGCGGGCGGCGACCTCAAGGACATGATCAAGGCCGGTCCCGAGGACGCCCAGCAGGTCTTCGACACCGCGACCGAGATCAAGAACGCCCTGCGCCGCATCGAGACCCTCGGCAAGCCGGTCGTCGCCGCCATCAACGGCGCTGCCCTCGGCGGCGGTTACGAGATCGCGCTCGCCTCCCACCACCGCATCGCCCTCGACGCCCCCGGCTCCAAGATCGGTCTGCCCGAGGTCACCCTCGGCCTGCTGCCCGCGGGCGGCGGTGTCACCCGCACCGTGCGCCTGATGGGCATCACGGACGCCCTGCTGAAGGTGCTGCTCCAGGGCACCCAGTACAACCCCCGCCGCGCCCTGGACAACGGCCTGGTCCACGAAGTGGCCGCCACCGAGGAGGAGATGCTGGCCAAGGCCCGCGCCTTCATCGACGCGCACCCCGAGTCGCACCAGCCCTGGGACGTCCCCGGCTACAAGATCCCGGGCGGCACTCCCGCGAACCCGAAGTTCGCCGCCAACCTGCCCGCCTTCCCGGCCAGTCTGCGCAAGCAGACCAACGGCGCGCCCTACCCGGCCCCGCGCAACATCATGGCCGCGGCCGTCGAAGGCTCCCAGGTCGACTTCGAGACCGCGATCACCATCGAGACCCGCTACTTCACCGAACTGGTCACCGGCCAGACCGCGAAGAACATGATCCAGGCGTTCTTCTTCGACCTCCAGGCCGTCAACTCCGGCGCCAACCGGCCGAAGGGCGTCGAGCCCCGCCAGGTCCGCAAGGTCGCCGTCCTCGGCGCGGGCATGATGGGCGCCGGCATCGCCTACTCCTGCGCCCGCGCGGGCATCGACGTCGTCCTCAAGGACGTCTCCGCGGAGGCGGCCGCCAAGGGCAAGGGCTACTCCGAGAAGCTGTGCGCCAAGGCCGTCGCCAAGGGCCGTACCAGCCAGGAGAAGGCGGACGCGCTGCTGGCCCGGATCACCCCGACCGCCGAGGCGGCCGACCTCGCCAGCTGCGACGCGGTGATCGAGGCCGTCTTCGAGGACACCGCGCTCAAGCACAAGGTGTTCCAGGAGATCGAGTCCGTCGTCGCGCCCGACGCGCTGCTGTGCTCCAACACCTCCACCCTGCCCATCACCACCCTCGCCGAGGGCGTGGAGCGCCAGGCCGACTTCATCGGGCTGCACTTCTTCTCACCGGTCGACAAGATGCCGCTGGTCGAGATCATCAAGGGCGAGCGCACCGGCGACGAGGCCCTGGCACGGGCCTTCGACCTGGTCCGGCAGATCAACAAGACGCCGATCGTCGTCAACGACTCGCGCGGCTTCTTCACCTCCCGGGTGATCGGCCACTTCATCAACGAGGGCGTCGCCATGGTCGGCGAGGGCATCGAGCCGGCCTCCGTGGAGCAGGCCGCCGCCCAGGCCGGCTACCCGGCCAAGGTGCTCTCCCTGATGGACGAGCTGACCCTCACCCTCCCCCGCAAGATCCGCAATGAGACCAGGCGGGCGGTCGAGGAGGCGGGCGGCACCTGGACGGCGCATCCGGCGGAGGCGGTCATCGACCGCATGGTGGACGAGTTCGGCCGCCCCGGCCGCAGCGGCGGCGCCGGCTTCTACGACTACACCGAGGACGGCAAGCGCGCCGCGCTCTGGCCGGGCCTGCGCGAGCACTTCACGAAGCCGGGGTACGAGATCCCGTTCCGGGACATGCAGGAGCGGATGCTCTTCGCCGAGGCGCTCGACACCGTACGCCTTCTGGAGGAGGGCGTCCTGACCTCGGTCGCCGACGCCAACATCGGCTCGATCTTCGGCATCGGCTTCCCCGGCTGGACCGGCGGCGTGCTCCAGTACATCAACGGCTACGAAGGGGGCCTGCCCGGTTTCGTGGCCCGCGCGCGGGAGCTCGCCGAGACCTACGGCGAGCGGTTCAACCCGCCCGCGCTGCTCGTGGAGAAGGCGGAGAAGGGGGAGAAGGGGGAGCCGTTCGCCGACTCAGTCCGTTCCTGACCCGGTGACCCACTCGCTCAGCTCTTCCCGCAGCGACCGCTGGAACGTCGTCAGCAGCGCCTGTACCACCAGCGGGTGCATGTGCGCCGACAGGGACTTCACGTCCCGCGCGGCACGCTCGGCCACCTCGCCGCGGAAGAGCTGGGACAGTTCACGGGCCGCGGCGCGCGAGTGCTCGATGAGCACGGTGCGCGCCGCGAGGATCGCCTCCTGCGACAGCGGGACGTCGAGGAGCCGCACCCCGAGCCGGAGCAGCCCGGAGTCGACCCGGAAGGTGTCATCGCCGGCCGCCATGACGACGTTCATCGCGGCGAGCCGCTCCACGTCCTCGGCGGACAGGGGCCGCCCGGCCCGCCGCTCCAGCTCCTGCCGGGACACGGTGTCCACCGCGTCCGGCGCCCAGGAGGCGACGACCGCGCGGTGAATGGCAAGGTCGTGCGGGCTGAGGCCGGGCGGCAGCTGCCGCAGATAGCGTTCGATCGCCGCCAGTGTCATGCCCTGCTGCCGGAGCTCCTCGATGAGGGCCAGCCGCGCCACATGCCCGGTGCCGTACCGGCCCACCCGGCGCGGACCGATCTCCGGCGGCGGGAGCAGCCCCTTGCTGCCGTAGAAGCGGACGGTGCGGACCGTGACGCCCGCGCGGGCGGCCAGCTCGTCGATGGTGAGGGTCTGCTCCCCGGTGTCGCTCGTGGCGTCGGTCGTCATGTGCAGCAGTATCGCTGTCTCACCAGAAGTGTGAAACCCGTGGTGAACAGTCTGTGATCACCGGGTGGATCGTGTGAGAAGTAACGCTCTGTGACGTAGGCCACCGCATATCCGGCGATCTCTCTGGGAAGCTGCTGGCTTGGTCTGTGCCGCGACTCACCAGGGTGGTGCGGGCCAAGAAAGCAAGCCCCCTGGGCCCACGAGGTCCGGGCGCACCAGGAAAGTGGTACCACCCGTGAGCAAGGACGCCGTGGATTCGGCACAGGCCGTAGCCCCTGCGCAGGCGGCCGCAACGCCCGCGGACGCGGGCGACGCCGGTTACAGCAAGGACCTCAAGGCCCGCCACATCAACATGATCGCCATCGGCGGTGCGATCGGCACCGGTCTCCTCCTCGGAGCCGGCGGCCGACTGCACAACGCCGGCCCGGCGCTCGCCCTGGCCTACCTGGTCTGCGGCGTCTTCGCCTTCTTCGTCGTGCGCGCCCTGGGCGAGCTGGTCCTGTACCGGCCGTCCTCCGGCTCCTTCGTGAGCTACGCGCGCGAGTTCCTCGGTGAGAAGGGCGCCTACGTCGCCGGCTGGATGTACTTCCTGAACTGGTCGACCACCGGCATCGCCGACATCACCGCGATCGCGCTCTACACGCACTACTGGAGCTTCTTCACCTCGATCCCGCAGTGGGTGCTGGCGCTGATCGCCCTCGCGGTGGTCCTCGCCGTGAACCTGATCTCGGTGAAGATCTTCGGCGAGATGGAGTTCTGGTTCGCGATCATCAAGGTCGCCACCATCGTCGGCTTCATGCTGGTCAGCATTTTCCTGCTCGCCACCCAGCACAAGGTCGGCGGCCACACCCCCGGCCTGAGCGTGATCACCGACCACGGCGGCATCTTCCCGCACGGTCTGATGCCGGTCGTCCTGGTCATGCAGGGCGTGATCTTCGCGTACGCCGCGCTGGAGCTGGTCGGCGTGGCCGCCGGCGAGACCGCCGAGCCGGAGAAGATCGTCCCGCGCGCGGTGAACTCGATCATGTGGCGCGTCGGCCTGTTCTACGTCGGCTCGGTCGTCCTGCTCGCGCTGCTGCTGCCCGGCTCGGTGTACTCCGCCGACGAGAGCCCGTTCGTCACCGTCCTGTCCAAGATCGGTGTCCCGGCGGCCGGTGACGTGATGAACCTCGTCGTCCTGACCGCCGCCATGTCCTCACTGAACTCCGGCCTGTACTCCACCGGCCGCATCCTGCGCTCGATGGCCATGGCGGGCTCCGCCCCCAAGTTCACCGCCAAGATGAGCCGCAGCCAGGTGCCCTACGGCGGCATCCTGCTGACCTGCGCGGTCTGCGTGCTCGGCGTCGGCCTGAACTACCTGATGCCCAGCCAGGCCTTCGAGATCGTGCTGAACGTCGCCTCCCTCGGCATCATCAGCACCTGGGTGATCATCATGATCTGCCACATGGTCTTCGTCCGCCGCGCCCGCGAGGGCCTGGTGACCCGGCCGCACTTCCAGTTGAAGTTCAGCCCCGTCACCGAGATCGCCACGATCGCCTTCCTGCTGGTCTGTCTCGGCATGATGTGGAACGACCCCGATGTCGGCCGCAAGACCATTCTGCTGATCCCGGTGATCGCCGTCATGCTGGTCGCCGGCTGGTTCGGCGTGCGTCGCCGGGTGTCCGCGAACGCCGACAAGGAACTGGCGCAGCTGACGAAGTAGCAGGTCAGAGCCACTGTCAGTGGCATCGCCTACGGTGGCGTCATGTCGGGGATCACATACATCCGGGGTGACGCCACCGTTCCGTCGGTCAAGGGCGCCAAGGTGATCGCCCATGTCTGCAACGACCTGGGCGGCTGGGGCAAGGGCTTCGTCCTCGCCCTCTCGCGCCGCTGGCCGGAGCCGGAGCGGGCGTACCGCGCCTGGCACCGCGACCGCGCGCACAACGACTTCGGACTGGGCGCGGTCCAGCTGGTCCGGGTCGAGCCGTACGTGTGGGTGGCCAACATGATCGGCCAGCGTGGGATCAGGACGGGCAGCAAGGGCGTCCCCGTCCGCTACGAGGCGATCGACACCGCCCTCGCCCGCCTCGCAGACGAGGTGACCGAACGCGGCGCGTCCGTGCACATGCCCCGCATAGGCTGCGGTCTGGCCGGCGGCAAGTGGTCCCGCATAGAACCGCTCATCACCGAGCGGCTGGTGAAACGCGGGATCGCGGTGACGGTATACGACCACGGGGAGGGCGGGGGATGACCTCACAGAGTGAGGCCACGGATGTGCTGGTGCTGGGCGGGGCCGGTGTGGACACGGTCGTCCACGTCCCCGAGCTGCCCCTGCCGTACGCCGACAGTTACATGATCGACTCCGGGATCCGCACCCGGGCCGGACAGACCGGCGACTTCGTCGCGCTGGGGCTCGCCGCCCTCGGCCTGCGCACCCACCACCTCGACCTGCTGGGCGACGACCCCGAGGGCGACCTCGTGCGCGCACTGCACCGCGAGCACGACATCGCCCTCACCGCGCTCCCGCAACCCGCCGGCACCAAGCGCGCGGTCAATCTCGTCGGTCCCGACGGCCGCCGCCTGTCCCTGTACGACACCAGCCGCGCCCGTCCCGGCGACCGCTTCCCGGAGGAGACGCTGCGCACGCTCGCCACCGCGAGCCGGCACGTCCACGTGACCATCACCCAGCCCTGCGCCGAGGCCCTGCCGGTGCTGGCCGCGACCGGCGTGCCGCTGTCCACGGACCTGCACGACTGGGACGGCGAGAATCCCTACCACGAGCCGTTCGCCCTCGCCGCCGACGTCGTCTTCCTGTCGGCCGCCTCCCTGGCCGACCCCGAGCGGACCATGCGGCGGATCGCCTGTGAGGGCCGGGCCCGGACCGTCGTCGCCACCGCCGGGGCCGAGGGCGCGTATCTGCTGGCCGATGGCGAGCTGACCCGGGTGCCCGCCGAGACCCCGCCCGCGCCGGTGGTCGACTCCAACGGCGCGGGCGACGCCTTCGCCGCCGCGTTCCTCTACGGCCGCCTCACCGGCGAGCCGCCCGCGACCTGCGCCCGCTACGGCGCCTTCGCCGGGGCCTACGCCTGCACGGTCCCGGCCTCCCGCGCGGACGCGATAGGCCGGGACCGGCTCCTCAAGCGGGCGGCGGAGCCGAGACCCTAGGCCACCGAGCCCCTAGGTCGCCGAGCCCAGGTCACCGAGTCCCTCGGCCACGAGACCCCTGGACCGCCCCGAGCCCCCGGGGTCAGTGCCCGCGGTCAGTGCCCGTGCGTGTCGTGGAGGTCGTTCGTCGCCTCGATCTTCTTCCAGGACTTCGGCTGGGCCGCCGTCGTACCCGGCTTCGCCAGGGACACCGCGCGGGCCGCGGCCACGGCCGGCTTCGACGGCTGGAACAGCCAGGTGTCGAACAGCGCGGCGAGAGGCTTGCCGGACACCTGCTCGGCGTACCGCTGGAAGTCGGCCACCGAGGCGTTGCCGTATGCGTGCTCCTTCGGCCAGCCCTTCAGGATGGCGAAGAACGCGTCGTCGCCGACCTCGTTACGCAGCGCCTGGATCGCGGCCGCGCCCCGGTCGTAGACGGCGATGTCGAACTGGTTGTCCGGGCCCGGGTCGCCGGGCTCGACCTTCCAGAACGGGTCGTCGGCCGGGTGCGAGGCGTACACGTAGTCCGCCAGCTGCTGCGTCGTGCCCTCGCCCTCGTGCTCGGACCACAGCCACTGCGCGTACCGGGCGAAGCCCTCGTTGATCCAGATGTCCTTCCAGCCCTTGAGCGACACGTCGTCGCCGTACCACTGGTGGGCCAGCTCGTGCACGACCACGGAGGTGTTGGAGCCATTGGCGAACTGTTTGGGGCTGTAGTACACCCGGGTCTGCGTCTCCAGCGCGTACCCGGTGGTGGTGTTCGGTACATACCCGCCGGCCGAGCTGAACGGATACGGCCCGAAGTAGTTGCTCAGCCAGTCGACGATCTCCCCGGTGCGCTCCACGCTCGCCCGCGCGGCGCCGTCGTTGTCGCCGAGGTCCTGGCTGTAGGCGTTGACGACCGGCACACCGCCGTCGGAGGTGCTGGTGGTGATGTCGAATTTTCCGATGGCGAGCGTGGCCAGATAGGTCGCCTGCGGCTTGTTCTGCCGCCAGTTGTAGCGGGTCCAGCCCAGCTTCGAACTGGTCGACTGCAGTGTGCCGTTGGAGATGGCCTGGGTGCCGTCCGGCACGGCCACCGACACGTCGTAGGTGGCCTTGTCGCTCGGGTGGTCGTTGCTCGGGAACCACCACCAGGCGGCCTCGGGCTCGTCGGCGGCCACGGCGCCGTCGGGCGTGCGGTGCCAGGTGTTGAAGCCGTAGGCGGTCTTCGTCGACGGCACCCCGCTGTAGCGGACGACGACGGTGATCGGCGTGCCCTTGGCCAGCGGCGTCTTCGGCGTGATGACCAGTTCGTGCTGCCCGGAGGTGGTGAACGCGGCCTCGGCGCCGTTGACCCGTACGTCGCTGACGTCCAGCAGGAAGTCCAGGTCGAAGCTGGACAGGTCCTGGGTGGTCTTCGCCAGGATCGTCGCCGTGCCCTGCAGCTCGTCCGTCTTCGGCTGGTACTGCAGCCTCAGGTCGTAGTGCGAGACGTCGTAGCCGCCGTTGCCGTAGTACGGGTAGTAGGGGTCGCCGATGCCCGGCGCGCCGGGGGAGTAGCTCGCGGCCGATGCCGGGATCGCCAGCAGGACGGAGGCCGCCGCGAGTGCGCCCGGCGCGATGATTCTGCGGTGCACGTCAGCTCCAAGTCGTCGGGAATGCAAGTCCGTTCGGTGGATCTGTTCGGTGGATCTTTCCGGAGCCTATTCATTCCCTGTGACCCCTGGCCTGTCCACAGCACCCGCTGTCACACGATCGCCATTCAGCCGTCATGCGTCACCCGGGTCGCCCTGAAGCCCTCTTCTGCACGGGAGTTGACCGGAGTACCGTCCGCGCATGCCGAAAAGCACGCCGACACGCACGCGGATACACCCGCGGATACGCACGCGCTTCACGATCTGGAGAGCGCTCGCGACAGCGGTCGCCGTCATCCTGACGGCCGCCTTCCTCACCCCGGCCGCCGCACAGGCCGCCGGCCGCGCCAGCGGGACACCCCGCGAGAGCCGGCCCGTCTACTCCTACGCCCACGCCATCCGCGAGTCCGTCTGGGTGGACACCGGCCTCGACGGGGACGGCGACGGAAAGACCGACCGGGTCGCCGCCGACATCGTCCGGCCCGCCGAACCCGCCCGGCAGGGCCGCAAGGTGCCCGTCGTCATGGACGCGAGCCCCTACTTCTCCTGCTGCGGACGCGGCAACGAGAGCCAGGTCAAGACGTACGACGCGCAGGGCCGTGTCGTCCAGATGCCGCTGTTCTACGACAACTACTTCGTGCCCCGCGGCTACGCCTTCGTCGGCGTCGACCTCGCCGGCACCAACCGCTCCGACGGCTGTACGGACGTCGGCGGCCGCTCCGACATCCAGTCCGCGAAAGCGGTCGTCGACTGGCTGAACGGCCGCGCCCGCGCGTACACCAGCCGCACCGGCACGCAGACCGTCAAGGCGACCTGGACCAACGGCACCACAGGCATGATCGGCAAGAGCTGGGACGCCACGATCGCCAACGGCGTCGCCGCGACGGGCGTCAAGGGCCTGAAGACCATCGTCCCGATCAGCGGCATCTCCTCCTGGTACGACTACTACTTCGCGCAAGGCGCCCCGCTGTACGACGGCGGCCCCGCCGAGCTGGCCGGCTACGTCGAGAGCGACGCGGCCAAGGCCCACTGCGCGGCCGTACAGAAGAAACTCACCGACGGCAGCCCGCGCAGCGGCGACTGGACACCGCTGTGGACCGAGCGGGACTACGTCGGGAACGCGGCCAAGGTGCGCGCGAGCGTGTTCCTCGTGCACGGGATGCAGGACCTCAACGTGCGCACCAAACACTTCGGACAGTGGTGGGACGCCCTGGCGAAACACGGTGTGAAGCGCAAGATCTGGCTCTCCCAGACCGGGCACGTCGACCCGTTCGACTACCGGCGCGGCGCCTGGGTCGACACCCTGCACCGCTGGTTCGACCACGAACTCCTCGGCTACGACAACGGCATCGACCGCGAGCCGATGGCCGACATCGAACGCCACCCCGACCAGTGGGTGACCTCCCGGGTCTGGCCCCCGCAGACCACCCGCATCACCGTCCTGTACCCGGCCCCCGGCACCGAGCCCGGCGTCGGCACACTCGGCCTGCGCCCCGCGACCGGCACCTCGGCCTTCACCGACGACCCGAAGCTGAGCGAGACCGAGTGGGCGGCCCACCTCACCGCGCCCACCCCGGAGAAGGCGGGCTTCCTCACCGCACCGCTCACGCACGACCTGCGCCTGTCCGGTTCGTCCACAGTGACGGTGACGGCGACCCCGACCACCGCCTCGGCCCACCTGTCCGCCGTCCTGGTCGACCTCGGCCCCGACACCATCCGGGACTACGCCGATGCCGCCGAGGGCATCACCACGCTGAAAAGCCGCACCTGCTGGGGCGAGAGCACGGCCGGGGACAGCGCCTGCTTCAAGGAGACCAAGGCCAAGACAGCCACGGTGGACTACACCGTGTTCAGCCGAGGCTGGGCCGACCTCGGCCACTACGCCTCCCTCGGCAAGGGCGTCCCGCTCACCCCGGGCAAGGCGTACACGATGACTCTCCGTCTGGCGGCGACCGATCACGTCGTCCCGAAGGGGCACCGGCTGGCGCTGATCATCGCGGGCACGGACAAGGACCTCATCGACCCCCCGTCCACGAAGCCGACCCTCACGATCGACCTGGCCGGTACGACGGCCGGCCTTCCGCTGGTCGGCGGCGCGTCCGCGTTCACTCGCGCCACCTCCGGCAGCACGGGCAGGACTCCCACGCCGACGGCCGTGAACGGCGTCCGCGTACCGGGGGTGGCTCGGCACGTCCCGGCGTAGCGCTGAGCGGCCGTGCGCCGTCGGGTTACCTGACCGTTGCCGGGTGCGGGTGCGGGTGCGGGTGCGGGTGCGGGTGCGGGTGCGGGTGCGGGTGCGGGTCCGTCGTGGCCGGTCGCTCCCCCACGTTCTCGGCTTCGCTCGAACCCGGGGTGACTCCCAACGCGGCGGAGCCGCATAGCGACACAGCCCCGCACCCTTTCGGGGCTCCGCCCACCGTCGCGGGCAAGCCACCCACCCGCCCGACCACCGCACGGGTGCCCTTTCAGGCGGCCGGGAGCGCCAACCCGGCCGCCTCCCGCGCACATCCCCACGCCACCGTGACCCCGGCCCCGCCGTGCCCGTAGTTGTGCACCAGGACGCGGCCGTCCGGCAGCCGCCGCCGTTCGAGTCGTACCGCGCTGCGGGCCGGGCGCAGGCCCACGCGGTGGGCGAGGATCCGCGCGGCCGCGATCTCCGGGCGGACCGCCGAGCACCGGGCGACGATCGCCGCGGCGGTGGCCGGGTCCGGCGCCAGGGACCAGTCGTCCTCCTCCGCCGTACCGCCCAGCAGCAGGCCCCACGGCTGCGGGATGAAGTACGTGGAGGCGGCGGAGGAGTGGTCCACGGACGTGAACCAGGTCGTGATCCCCGGATTCTCCACGACCACCAGCTGCCCGCGCACCGGACGCACCGCGGGATCCGGCACCAGAGAACGCGCGCCCAAGCCCGCGCAGTTGACCACGACCGGCGCGGGCACCGCCGCGAGGTCGGTCACCTCGCGTGCCTCGACCACGCCTCCCGCCCGTGCGAGCCGCTCCCGCAGCCACGCCAGATGCACCGGCATGTCGATGACCGGCAGCCGCGCCGCCAGGCCGCCGGCCACCGCCCGCAGTCCCGGCACCCGGCCCGCCCACGCGCCCAGTTCGTCCAGCCGGATCCCCCGGTGTACGCCGTCGACCAGGCGTACGCCCGTCTCCTCCGGCCGCCGCGCCGACTCCTCGTACTCGGCGAGGGACGCAAGCGCCCAGGCGCCCACCAGCGGCTCCGGTTCGATGCGGTACGGCCACCACAGACCGCCGGCGACCGCCGAGGTCGTACGCTCGGCGGGTTCGCGCGCCCACACCCGTACCCGGCGCCCGGACTCGGCCAGCACCACGGCCGTCGTCAGCCCGGCGACCCCGCTTCCGATCACGATCACTTCGTCATTCGGTTCGCTGTCCACACCAGGACGATAGGTCGCGCCGGTGTGGGGATACTCACAGCATGTCTGCCGCATACGCGACCTTCGGCCTGGCTCCGGCGACCCGCGCCGGCGGTGTCCTCGCCGACGGCGGCTACCAGGTGCACCGCGACTTCGTGGACTTCGTCGTGGACGGCCGCCCGCTGCTGTTCCAGCTGTCCGACCTGGACGCGGTCTCCCCGCTCGCCTCGGACATCCCGCCCGCCATCTTCACCGAGCAGGTGCGCGCACTGCTGCTGGAGGCCGAACCGCCGCTCCCGGACGGCCGGTTCGTCCTCTACGGCTGCCCCGAGTGCGAGGACCTGGGCTGCGGGGCGGTCACCGCCGTCATCGAGCGCGACGGCGACGACTACGTCTGGCGGGACTTCGCCTGGCAGACGGACGAGCACGCCGACCTGGAGCGCGACGGCTACCCCGGCATAGGGCCGTTCCGCTTCCGCGGCCCCGAGTACCGTGCCGCGCTGACCGCCCTGGGCGAAGGCCCGCCGCGCCGCCGCGTACTGCTGATCGGCGCCCGGGTCGCCGTCCTCGCCCGGCTGGCCGCCGCGCTGCGCACCATCGGCATCGGCGCCGACATCACTCAGGACGCCCGGGCCGTTCCCGCCGAGGAGCTGCGCGGGTACGGCGCGGTCGCCTTCGGCCGCGCGGTCGGCGAGGCCGAACGGGCCGCCGTACTGCGGGCCTTCGAGCAGGCCGGGGTCGAGGCCGCGGCGGTGGACGGCCTGGCCCCGATCGTGCCGCTGCTCGTCGCCCAGATCGAGCACGCCCTGGACCGCGGCCCGCTCGCGCGGCGCAGGCTGACCGGGCTGGCCGCCGCCGGCCACGCGGTGGACGTCGAGGTGAGCGCGCCGTGCCGGGTGCGGATCACCGCGTACCGTCTGGACCGGTTGCACCGCACCCGCACCCGGGAGGTGTACGACGGTGTCCTGGAGCCCGGCCGGCACCGCGTCGCCCTGGATCCGCGCGCGGTGAAGGGGGAGGCGTACCTCGTCGCCCGGACGACGGGAGGGGTGCTCGTGACGGCGGTCGCCGCCGGGCACGGCGGGCGTGCTCGCGGCGCGGTGACCGGCGGGAAACGGAGCTGAGAGCGGGACGCCGGGCCCATTAGGATCGGCGTCCTGATGACTGCCACCCTCGTCGCCAAGAACCTCGCCGCCGGGCACGCCGACCGCTCCCTCTTCTCCGGGCTGGACCTCGTCGTCGCGCCCGGCGATGTGATCGGGCTGGTCGGTGCCAACGGTGCGGGCAAGTCCACCCTGCTCACGCTGCTCGCCGGGCTCACCCCGCCCGAGCAGGGCGAGCTGCGGCTGTCCCCGCCCACCGCCACCGTCGGCCATCTGCCGCAGGAGCCGGAGCGCAGGCCGGGGGAGACGGTCCGGGAGTTCCTGGCCCGCCGCACCGGCGTCGCCGAGGCGCAGCGCGTGATGGACGAGGCCACCCAGGCCCTGGTCGACGGCGCGCCCGGTGCCGACGACGCGTACGCGGTGAGCCTGGAGCGCTGGCTCGGCCTGGGCGGCGCGGACCTGGAGGAACGCGCGGAGGAGGTCGCCGACTCCCTCGGCCTGGCCGTGGACCTGGACCAGCCGATGACGGCCCTCTCGGGCGGCCAGGCCGCCCGCGCCGGCCTCGCCTCGCTCCTGCTGTCCCGCTACGACGTCTTCCTCCTCGACGAGCCCACCAACGACCTCGACCTCGACGGCCTGGACCGCCTGGAACGCTTCGTGACCGGCCTGCGCGCGGGCACGGTCGTCGTCAGCCACGACCGCGAGTTCCTCACCCGCACGGTCACCAAGGTCCTCGAACTCGACCTCGCCCAGCGGCAGATCAACCTCTACGGCGGCGGCTACGAGGCCTACCTGGAGGAGCGCGAGGTCGCCCGCCGGCACGCCCGCGAGGACTACGAGGAGTACGCCGACAAGAAGGCCGCCCTCCAGGACCGTGCGCAGATGCAGCGGACCTGGATGGACAAGGGCGTGAAGAACGCCCGGCGCAAGGCGGGCAACGACAACGACAAGATCGGCCGCAAGTTCCGCAGCGAGGCCAGCGAGAAGCAGGCTGCCAAGGCCCGGCAGACCCAGCGGATGATCGAGCGCCTGGAGGTGGTCGAGGAGCCGCGCAAGGAGTGGGAGCTGCGGATGGAGATCGCGTCCGCCCCGCGCTCCGGAGCGGTCGTGGCGACGCTGCGGGACGCCGAGGTCCGGCGTGGCGGCTTCACCTTCGGCCCGGTGTCCCTGCAGATCGACTGGGCGGACCGGGTCGCGATCACCGGGGCCAACGGCGCGGGCAAGTCCACCCTGCTCGGCGCACTGCTCGGCCGCGTCCCGCTCGACGCCGGGCACGCCACCCTCGGCTCCGGCGTCCTGGTCGGCGAGGTCGACCAGGCCCGCGGTCTGTTCCACGGCCCCGAGGCGCTGCTCGACGCCTTCTGCGCCGCCGTACCGGACACCGAGCCGGTCGAGGTGCGGACCCTGCTCGCCAAGTTCGGCCTGAAGTCCGACCATGTGCTGCGCCCGGCCGCCACCCTCTCCCCGGGCGAACGCACCCGCGCCGCCCTCGCCCTGCTCCAGGGCCGGGGCGTGAACCTGCTGGTCCTGGACGAGCCGACGAACCACCTCGACCTGCCCGCCATCGAGCAACTGGAGTCGGCCCTCGACTCCTACACCGGCACACTGCTGCTCGTCACCCACGACCGCCGCATGCTGGACGCGGTCCGGGTGACCCGCCGGCTGGAGGTGGCGGACGGGAAGGTGACCGAGCGGTAGCGCTCCGCGGGGACGAGCCGCGTGGGGCCGTCGATGGTCTGCGGCGCCGTTGTGGCCGGTCACTCCCCCACGTTCTCGGCTTCGCTCGAACCCGGGAGGACCCCCAACGCGGCGGTAGCCGCACATCGGCTCGGCCCCGTGACCCTGCGGGGCGCGTCACCGGGCGAGTTACGAGGAGCGCGCCGCGGCCTCCTTCGCGGCTCGCTCGACCCGGTCCCGGTGCCCGGGATCGTACGGCGCCACATTGAGCCCGTCCGGTCGCTGGCCCACCGTGCCGTCGATCAACTCCCGTACGACGTCGGCGTGTCCGGCGTGCCGCTGGGTCTCGGCGATCATGTGGGTGAGCACCCGGTGCAGGGTGATCTCGCGCGGTGCGCCCGGCACCCGGCCCAGCGCGTCCAGGGGGAGGCCGGCGATGGTCGCGTCGGCATGGGCCCATGCCTGGCGGTAGTGGCCGACGATGTCCTCGCGCGACTCGTCGGCCCGCGCCCACAGATCGGTGTCCGGCTCCGCCTCCCCGGTGATCCACAGCGGTGTCCCGGCGAAGGGCCGGCCGAACGTCGCGCCGAAGTACAGGGCCTCGGCGCCGGTCAGATGCTTGACCAGGCCGAGCAGATTGGTGCCCGTCGGGGTCAGCGGGCGGCGGACGTCGTACTCGGACAGGCCGTCGAGCTTCCACAGCAGGACGTCGCGGGCGTCCTGGAGATAGACCCGCAGGTCTTCCTTGGGATCGGTCATGCGGGAAGTCTGCCGTCCGGGCGATCCGCGTCCACCCGGTTTTCGCGGGCCCTGCCCCGGGACGGCGCGGGGCCGGAGCCGCGGTGGCCCCGGCCCCTGCCGGTCAGCGCTTCTTCGGGTCGAGCAGGCCCGCGCGGCGCAGGGCGTCGGCCATCGCGCTGTTGGCCGGTGCCGGCGCCTGACGACCGCCCCGGTCGCCACCTCCCCGGACCTGCCGCTGTGCCTGGCCCTGTCCCTGGCCGCCCTGCCGCTGCTGGGGCGGGCGTCCGCCGCCGCGCTGCTGCCGGCCGCCGCCCTGGCCGCCCTGCGGGGCCGCCTCGTCGTCCAGACGCAGGGTCAGCGCGATCCGCTTGCGCGGGATGTCCACGTCCAGGACCTTCACCTTGACGATGTCACCGGGCTTGACGACATCGCGCGGGTCCTTGACGAAGGTCTTCGACATCGCCGACACGTGCACCAGACCGTCCTGGTGGACGCCGATGTCCACGAACGCGCCGAAGGCGGCCACGTTCGTCACCACGCCCTCCAGCACCATCCCGGCGGACAGGTCGGAGATCTTCTCCACACCCTCCTTGAAGGTGGCCGTCTTGAACGCGGGACGCGGGTCGCGCCCCGGCTTCTCCAGCTCCTTCAGGATGTCCGTCACCGTCGGCAGACCGAAGGTGTCGTCCACGAAGTCGGCGGGCCGCAGCGAGCGCAGCACGCCCGTGTTGCCGATGAGGGAGGCCACCGCCTCGCCGCTGGTCTTCACCATGCGGCGCACCACCGGGTACGCCTCGGGGTGCACGCTGGAGGCGTCCAGCGGGTCGTCGCCGCCGCGGATGCGCAGGAAGCCCGCGCACTGCTCGTACGCCTTCGGGCCGAGCCGTGCCACCTTCTTCAGCTCGGAGCGCGACCGGAACGGCCCGTTGGCGTCCCGGTGCGCCACGATGTTCTCGGCGAGGCCGGAGGAGATGCCCGACACCCGCGAAAGCAGCGGCACGGACGCGGTGTTGACGTCCACCCCGACGCCGTTCACACAGTCCTCGACCACCGCGTCCAGCGAGCGGGACAGCTTCACCTCGGACAGGTCGTGCTGATACTGGCCGACGCCGATGGACTTCGGGTCGATCTTCACCAGCTCGGCCAGCGGGTCCTGCAGGCGCCGGGCGATGGACACCGCGCCACGCAGCGACACGTCCATGCCGGGCAGCTCCTGCGAGGCGTACTGCGACGCCGAGTACACCGACGCGCCCGCCTCCGACACCATCACCTTGGTGAGCTTCAACTCCGGGTGCTTCGCGATCAGTTCACCGGCGAGCTTGTCGGTCTCGCGGGACGCCGTGCCGTTGCCGATCGCGACCAGGTCGACCGCGTGCTCCTGGGCGAGCCGGGCCAGCTTGGCGAGGGCCTCGTCCCACTTGTTGGCCGGGACGTGCGGGTAGATCACGTCGGTGGCGACGACCTTGCCGGTGGCGTCGACCACGGCGACCTTCACGCCCGTACGGAAACCCGGGTCCAGGCCCAGCGTCGCGCGCGTGCCCGCCGGGGCGGCCAGCAGCAGGTCGCGCAGGTTCGCCGCGAAGACGTTCACCGCCTCGTCCTCGGCGGCCGTGCGCAGCCTGAGGCGCAGGTCGATGCCGAGGTGGACGAGGATCCGGGTGCGCCAGGCCCAGCGGACCGTGTCCGTCAGCCACTTGTCGGCGGGGCGGCCCCGGTCGGCGATCCCGAACCGGTGCGCCACGATCCCCTCGTACGAGGAGGGACCCTCCGTGGCCTCCTCCGGCTCCAGGACGAGGTCGAGGACCTCCTCCTTCTCGCCGCGCAGCATGGCCAGGATCCGGTGCGAGGGCAGCTCGGTGAACGGCTCGGCGAAGTCGAAGTAGTCGGCGAACTTGGCGCCCGCCTCCTCCTTGCCCTCCCGCACCTTCGCGGCCAGGCGCCCGCGCACCCACATGCGCTCACGCAGCTCGCCGATCAGGTCGGCGTCCTCGGAGAACCGCTCGGTGAGGATCGCCCGCGCGCCCTCCAGCGCGGCCTGCGGGTCGGCGACGCCCTTGTCCGCGTCCACGAACGCGGCGGCCGCCGCCTGCGGTTCCACCGACGGGTCGCCCAGCAGGCCCTCGGCCAGCGGCTCCAGACCCGCCTCGCGTGCGATCTGCGCCTTGGTGCGCCGCTTGGGCTTGTAGGGGAGGTAGATGTCCTCCAGCCGCGCCTTCGTCTCGGCGCCCCGGATCCGGGCCTGAAGCTCGTCGGTCAGCTTGCCCTGCTCGCGCACCGACTCCAGGATCGCGGCCCGCCGCTCCTCCAGCTCCCGCAGGTAGCGCAGCCGCTCCTCGATCGTGCGCAGCTGCGCGTCGTCGAGCATCTCGGTCGCTTCCTTGCGGTAACGGGCGATGAAGGGCACCGTCGAACCGCCGTCGAGCAGCTCCACCGCGGCCTTCACCTGCCGCTCCCGTACGCCGAGCTCCTCGGCGATCCTGCCTTCGATGGACCCTACTTCGATGGACCCGGGTGTCGTCACGATCCCGTACCGCCTTCTCCACTGAGGTTGCGCGGCAATTGTGGCAGGTGGAACCGACAACCGGTGCTCAGGGCGCTCCACCGGCGGGCCGCGGGCGGTTTCACCGATCGCGGAGGTGGCCGCCCTCCGGCACGCGGCCGACGCCCGACGACGCCCGGCCGGTCTCCGTACTCCGCCGGACATGGCATGCCGCATCAGCGAGTCGGTCCTCGACGCCGCCGACCCCGAACGGCTCGCCGCGTTCCGGAGCCAGGTCCTCGGCTACATCGAACTCGGCCGGCCAAGACGACGACGGAAGCATCGAGAGCGGGCCGCCCGGCACCGGCTTCGGCGGCCCGCAGCCCACCCTCGTCATGAGCCCCGGCAGCGACCCGCGGACCGGGGAACTCCCCCTGCGCATCGACGTCAACGCCACCGACCGCGACCAGGACGCCGAGCGGGAGCGGCTGCCCGCGCTCCGCGTCAGGCCCGCCGACGCCGACGCCGACGCCGACCGGACCGGAACCGAGAGCCGGCATCCTGGCCGGCCCGGAAGGCAACGAATTCTGCCTCCTGCGCGCCCGGATCCAGCCCCTCCGACACGGACCGCGCCTGCTGTGGCCGGAAAGGTGGGAAACACGTCATTGCGGCCATGCTCCGGGCGCCGAAGAATCGATGACATGCCCCACCGCACGCTCCTCTTCGTCCTCTTCGACGGGGTCCAGAGCCTCGATGTCACCGGCCCGCTGGAGGTGTTCGCCGGCGCCGAGAAGCACACGCCGGGCACGTACCGGATCCGTACGGCCTCCCTGGACGGCGGCCCGGTGCGCTGCTCCAGCGGGCTGACCCTCGTACCCGACGAGGCGCTCACCGCCGTATCCGACCCGCACACCCTCGTGGTCCCCGGCGGCCAGGGCACCCGCGCCCCCGACCCGCGGCTGGTCGACTGGCTGCGCGCCCACGGCCCGCGCGCCCGGCGCCTGGTCTCCGTGTGCACCGGCGCCGCCCTGCTCGCCGCCGCAGGGCTGCTCGACGGCCGCCGGGCGACGACCCACTGGGCCTACTGCGACAAGCTCGCCCGCGACCACCCGGCCGTCACCGTGGACCCGGAGCCCATCTACGTCCGTGACGGGGACGTCGCCACCTCGGCCGGGGTGACCTCCGGCATCGACCTCGCCCTCGCCCTGGTGGAGGAGGACCTGGACCGGGACGTCGCGCTCACCCTCGCCCGGCACCTGGTGGTCTTCCTGCGCCGGCCCGGCAACCAGGCGCAGTTCAGCGCCCAGCTGGCGGCCCAGACAGCGCAGCGCGCGCCCCTGCGGGAGGTCCAGCGGTGGGTCACCGAGCACCCGGCCGGGGACCTGACGGTCGAGTCGCTGGCCGCCAGGGCCCGGCTCTCCCCCCGCCACTTCGCGCGCGCCTTCCGCGCGGAGACCGGCACGACCCCCGGCCGCTACGTCGACCAGGTCCGCCTCGAACACGCCCGCCGCCTGCTGGAGGACACCGCCGACAGCATCGAGGAGATCGCCCGCGCCAGCGGCTACGGCACCCCCGAGGCCATGCGCCGCGCGTTCGTGCGCGCCCTCGGCACACCGCCCGCGGAATACCGCAGACGCTTCCACCCGGCCCCGGCCCGCTGAAGACCCGCTCGAAGGAGCCCCCATGCAGATCGCCC
Source organism: Streptomyces camelliae (assembly GCF_027625935.1). Lineage (NCBI taxonomy): Bacteria > Bacillati > Actinomycetota > Actinomycetes > Kitasatosporales > Streptomycetaceae > Streptomyces > Streptomyces camelliae. Next base: position 1,487,131 of record NZ_CP115300.1, on the reverse strand, counting down.
TGGTCGTCTACGACCGCTTCACCGCCCTGGACGTCGTAGGCCCCTACGAGATCCTCAGCCGGCTCCCGGACGCGGACCTCGCCTTCGTCGCCGAGCGGCCCGGGCCCGTCCGTACCGACACCGGGTTTCTCGCCGTCACCGCCGACCGGGCGCTCGACGAGGTGCCGAGTCCCGACCTCGTGGTGGTCTCCGGCGGTCCCGGCACGATGGACCAGCTGGAGAACCCGGCCCTGCTGGACTGGCTGCGCGCGGCCGACGCCACCAGCACCTGGACGACCTCGGTCTGCTCCGGTTCGCTGCTGCTCGCCGCCGCGGGACTGCTGCGCGGGCGCCGGGCGACCTGTCACTGGGCCGCCCTGGAGCTGCTGGAGAAGTCCGGCGCCGAGCCGACGGGGGAGCGGGTCGTGACCGACGGGAAGTACGTCACCGCCGCCGGGGTCTCCGCCGGCATCGACATGGCGCTCACCCTGACCGGCCGGATCGCCGGCGACGAGCACGCCCGGGCCGTCCAGCTGCTGACCGAGTACGATCCCCAGCCGCCGTACGACGCCGGAGCCCCGCACAAGGCGCCCGCGCACCTCGTGGCTGAGATCCGGGCCGGCAGCCGGTTCAGCCTGACGTAGCCGTGGTCCAGGTGAAGCACGGCCGCCGGCGCTCCAGGAACGCGGCGACCCCTTCGGCGGTGTCGGGGTTGCCGCGCGCCTGCTCGGCCCAGTGGGCGTCCCGGTCCGTCCGGCCGCCGGTGAACTCCTTCGCGGCGGCCTGGGTGAGCTGGGAGCGGGAAGTCAGGATCCGGGTCAGCTCCGCGACCCGCTTGTCCAGTTCGCCCTCCGGCAGCACCTCGTCGACGAGCCCGGTGCACAGTGCCCGGCCGGCGTCGATCAACTCGGCCGTGAACAGCAGGTACTTGGCGGTGGCCGGGCCGACCAGCGACATCAGCCGGCGGGTCGAGGACGCCGGGTAGACGATGCCGAGCCGCGCCGGAGTCACCCCGAACAGCGCGCTCTCCTCCGCCAGCCGCAGATCGCAGGCCGCCGCGAGCTGTGCCCCGCCGCCCACGCAGTGCCCGCGCACGGCGGCGACGGTCGGCTTGGGGAACGCGGCCAGCGCCTCCTCGGCCGCCACCGCGAGCCCCTGCGCCTCCTCCGGCGAGCCCTGGAGCGTGCTGATGTCCGCACCCGCGCAGAAGGTCCCGCCCTCCCCGGTCAGCACCAGCGCCCGCACCCCGGGATCACGCGCCAGCGTGTCCAGCAGCGGGGGCAGCGCCCGCCACATCGCGGCGGTCATGGCGTTGCGTTTGGCCGGATGACGGATGACGACGGTGGCGACGGCGCCTTCGACACGGTGCGACAGCTGGGGCTCCATGGCCGGGATGCTATGCGCCGGCCGAGGCATGCCGAACCCCACCCCGCAGCCTGTCGTCAGCCTGTCGTCGAGCTCGTCCCGGGCGAGGGCCGCCCCAAACCCGTACAACCCGAATAGTTCGCGAAGCGGCGTCGGGGGCGACAGGAAACAGTCCCACACGTGACCGTGTCATACGCACTCGGTCATAAACCGCTCGATACCCGCTGACTTGTGTTCAGGTATCCGGGCCGGAGCCGATCGTTACCAACACTCGACGTGTGGTGACAATCGAGCGCGAGGGTGGCGACCGGACGATGGACAACCACGGGCGCGGGGACGACCCGCGCCCAGCGGGGGGCGCCGAGCGGCCGCCCGATCCACTTCCGTACGAGGGCGTCTGGCGGTTCACCGCCGCCGCGGTGGACGCCTCCGTCCCGCAGGCCCGGCACGCCGTCCGGGACCTGCTGCTGCGCCAGGGCGTGCCGGTCTCCGAGGACCTGGTGTACGGCCTGCTGCTGATCGTCTCCGAACTGGTCACCAACGCGGTCCGGCACGCGGCGCTGCTGTCGCCGATGCTGGCCGTGGAGGTCGCCGTCGGAGCCGAGTGGGTGCGGGTGTCCGTGGAGGACAACCACCCCTACCGGCCGACCGCCCTGGAGGCCGACCACGGCCAGACCGGCGGCCGGGGTCTGCTGCTGGTCCGCGAGGTGGCCCAGGAGGCGGGCGGCACGGTGGACGTGGAGCACACCGCGAGCGGCGGGAAGGTGATCTGGGCCGCCCTGCCGCTCAAGCCCGCGGGCCTGCCGTAGCACCGCAGGCCCGTGACACCGCCGTGGCGCCGCTCACCAGCCCGCGGACGGGCCGGTCAGTTCCCTGATCGCCGGGCGGGCGGCGTCCAGCACGGTCATGAACCACGCCGAGAACGGGTCGCGGGCATGCCGCTCGGCCAGCTCGGCGGCCGTCACGAAGGCGGTCTGGGCGACCTCCTCCTTGTCCAGCGCGAGCTCCGCCTGCACCAGGCCGACGAACAGGTGGTTGAACTCCTGCTCGACCAGGCCCGAGGCCGGGTCCGGGTGGTTGTAGCGGACCGTGCCCGCCTCCGCGAGCAGCGAGGGCGACACGCCCAGCTCCTCGAACGTGCGCCGGGCCGCCGCCGCGAACGGCGCCTCGCCGGGGTAGGGGTGGCCGCAGCAGGTGTTGGACCACACACCGGGGGAGTGGTACTTGCCGAGCGCCCGCTGCTGGAGCAGCAGCCTGCCCTGCTCGTCGAAGAGGAACACCGAGAACGCGCGGTGCAGCTGCCCCGGCGGCTGGTGCGCGGCGAGCTTCTCCGCCGTGCCGATCGTCACACCCTTCTCGTCGACCAGTTCCAGCAAAATCGCCTCTGCGGTGTCCTGCGACGAGAGTTGCGTCGCGGTGGCAGGTGTGATCGGCATACCCATCCTTCGCCTCGTTCTTCGCACCCCAAGTCTGCCGTACGAATCCGGCACTCCCGGCACTTCCCCGCACGTCCGCGCGCGGCGCCGTACCGGGACGGGGACCCGGTAGATCATCGTGCCCTGCGGCCGCCGCCGGGAACCGCCCACGGGCGCCATCACCCGTACGTGCGTTCCGTGGCACAGATGTGCCTCGTGCTCCGCGTGTCCGCCCGGCTCCAGCCGGAAGGTGCGGTGCTCCACGCCGAAGGGATCGCCGAGGCAGCCCCGGAGCTCGTGCACCATCTTCCCGTGGGCGGTACGGGGCAACGCGGCACCGAACATCTATGCCCCCTTGACCTGGGGAAACGTTCCGCAGGTCAAGGGGGCGCGGGCTGGGCCCGGCCGGTGCCCTCGCTCAGGCGCCGTGGTGCCGCTGCCAGCCCTGCCAGGCCGACGTGACCATCTCGTGGACGTCGCGCCGGGCCCGCCAGCCCAGTTCCTTCGCGGCGAGCTCGGCCGAGGCGACCGCGCGAGGGGCGTCACCCGGCCGTCGCGCCTCCACCAGCGGCTCCCGGCGGTCCCCGGTGACCTCGCCGATGACCGTGATCAGCTCCCGCACCGAGACGCCCTCGCCCCGGCCGATGTTCAGCGTCAGGTCGCCCGACGCGCCGCTCTCGGAGAGACGGCGGGCCGCGGCCAGGTGGGCCTCGGCGAGATCGGCCACGTGGATGTAGTCCCGGACGCACGTGCCGTCGGGCGTCGGATAGTCGTCACCGAAGATCCGCGGGGCCTCGTCGCGGGTGAGCCGGTCGAAGACCATCGGCACGATGTTGAACACCCCCGTGTCCGCCAGCTCCGGCGTCGCCGCGCCCGCCACGTTGAAGTAGCGCAGGCACACCGTGGAGATGCCGTACGCCTGCCCCGCCGCCCGCACCAGCCACTCACCGGCCAGCTTGGTCTCGCCGTAGGGGTTCACCGGGGCGCACGGGGTGTCCTCGGTGATCAGGTCCACGTCCGGATTGCCGTACACGGCCGCCGACGAGGAGAACAGCAGCCGCCGGATCCCGGCCGCTGCGACCGCGTCCAGGAGTGTGGCCAGACCGCCGACGTTCTCCCGGTAGTAGCGGGTGGGCTCCGCCACCGACTCCCCGACCTGCTTGCGCGCCGCGAGATGGACGACGCCCGTGACGCCGTACTCCGCGAAGACCCGCTTCAGCCGGTCCCCGTCCAGCGTCGAGCCCTCGACGAGCGGGACGTCCGCGGGCAGCCGCTCGGGTACCGCCGCCGACAGGTCGTCCAGTGCCACGACGCTCTCCCCGGCGCCCGTCATGGCCCGTGCCACATGTGCTCCGATGTATCCGGCTCCGCCGGTGATCAGCCATGTCATGGTCGACCAGCCTAAGCCGGTCCCCGGTGTGTCCCGGTTGCCCGGGTCTGCGCCGACGGGTTTGTGGGCCGGGCCCCGCATCCCCGATGATGATCGCGGCAAAGGCCGGGGCAGCCGCCGAGGACGGGGCCGTGAACGGCCGGTGAACACGGGTCCGGAACCATCCGATAGCCTTCGCCGACATGCCGCCCGGGTGCCGCAGACAGGCGCCCCCATCATGCGATCGACCGGCGCCAGCGCGCCGGTACCCAGGGAGTGAGTTCGGTTGCCGACCGCCATCGTCACCGGTCAGCCGGTCCCCGGATCGGCCCTTGAGAACGATCTGCGGTCCCTCGGCTTCGACGTCCGGACCGCGGCGGACGCCTCCGAGGCCGAGACCCTGCTCGCCGCCGCTCCCGCCGGTGAGCGCGTGGCCCTGGTCGACGCCCGCTTCGTCGGCCACCCGCACGCGCTGCGCCTCGGCCTGACCGACCCGCGCTTCCCGCTCTCCGCGATCCCCGGCGCCGTCACCGCCCAGCCGGCCGCCCGGCAGGCGCTGACCCGGGCCGTGGCCCGCGAGACCTCCGCCGGGGGCGGTATCGCGCTCGCCGTGGACAGCCTCGCCGACCGCATCGTCACCGTCCTGGACGCCGACGGCGGCGAGGTGCACCGGCCCGAGCTGGGCAGCCTGGTCGCCGCCGTCCCCGCCGACCCGCAAGGACGCAACGAGGCCCGGCAGGCCGTCGCCGCCGTCGACGACGAGGCCGTACGCCTGAAGTCGGCCGTGAAGTCCCGTGACGGCTTCTTCACCACGTTCTTCATCAGCCCCTACTCGCGCCACCTCGCCCGCTGGTGTGCCCGCCGGGGCCTGACCCCGAACCAGGTCACCACGGCCTCGCTGCTCACCGCCCTGATCGCGGCCGGCTGCGCGGCGACGGGCACGCGCGCGGGGTTCATCGCGGCCGGCGTGCTGCTCATCGCGTCCTTCGTGCTGGACTGCACCGACGGCCAGCTCGCCCGGTACGCCCTGAAGTACTCCACCCTCGGCGCCTGGCTGGACGCCACCTTCGACCGGGCCAAGGAGTACGCCTACTACGCCGGCCTCGCCCTCGGCGCGGCCCGGGGCGGCGACGACGTATGGGCCCTCGCCCTCGGCGCGATGGTCCTCCAGACCTGCCGGCACGTGGTCGACTTCTCCTTCAACGAGGCCAACCACGACGCCACCGCCAACACCAGCCCCACCGCCGCCCTCTCCGACAAGCTGGACAGCGTCGGCTGGACGGTGTGGGTGCGGCGGATGATCGTCCTGCCCATCGGTGAGCGCTGGGCGATGATCGCGGTCCTCACCGCGGCCACCACGCCCCGGATCACCTTCTACGTCCTGCTCGTCGGCTGCGCCTTCGCGGCGACGTACACCACGGCCGGCCGGGTCCTGCGGTCGCTGACCCGCAAGGCGAAGCGCACCGACCGGGCCGCGCGGGCGCTGGCCGACCTCGCGGACAGCGGACCGCTCGCGCAGGGGCTGACCCGCGTCGCCCGCCGGGTGTCCCTGCGGGCCCCCGCGTACACCGCCCTGGTCGGCGGCGCCGTCGTCGTGCTCGCCGCCCGGCTCGCCCCGTACGGCAGCTGGTGGCCCGTCCTCGGCGCCCTCTTCTACGTCCTGCAGTCCCCGCTGGCCGTCGCCCGCCCCCTCAAGGGCGCCCTCGACTGGCTGGTCCCGCCCTTCTTCCGGGCCGCGGAGTACGGCACCGTGCTCGTGCTCGCGGACAAGGCGGGGGTGAACGGAGCCCTGCCGGCGGCTTTCGGGCTGGTGGCCGCCGTCGCCTACCATCACTACGACACGGTGTACCGCATCCGCGGCAACGCCGGAGCACCCCCGGCCTGGCTGACGCGCGTCATCGGGGGGCACGAGGGGCGGACGCTGCTCGTCGCCGTCCTGGCCGCGGTGCTCACCGCTTCGCAGTTCACGGTCGCGCTCACGGTCCTCGCCGTGGTCGTCGCCCTCGTGGTGCTCGCCGAGAGCATCCGCTTCTGGGTGTCCGCAGGGGCGCCCGCCGTACACGATGAAGGAGAACCCGCATGATCGGCCTCGTGCTGGCGGCCGGCGCCGGACGGCGTCTGCGCCCCTACACCGACACCCTGCCCAAGGCGCTGGTGCCGGTGGGGCCGACGGGAATAGAGGACTCCATCACGGTGCTCGACCTCACCCTCGGCAACTTCGCCGAGATCGGTCTGACCGAGGTCGCGATCATCGTCGGCTACCGCAAGGAGGCCGTGTACGAGCGCAAGGCGGCCCTGGAGCAGAAGTACGGCCTCAAGCTCACTCTCATCGACAACGACAAGGCCGAGGAGTGGAACAACGCCTACTCCCTGTGGTGCGGCCGTGACGCCCTCAAGGACGGCGTGATCCTCGCCAACGGCGACACCGTCCACCCGGTCTCCGTCGAGAAGACCCTGCTCGCCGCGCGTGGCGACGGCAAGAAGATCATCCTCGCCCTCGACACCGTGAAGTCCCTCGCGGACGAGGAGATGAAGGTCGTCGTCGACGCCGAGAAGGGCATGACGAAGATCACCAAGCTGATGGACCCCGCCGAGGCCACCGGTGAGTACATCGGCGTCACCCTGATCGAGGGCGACGCCGCCCCCGAGCTGGCCGACGCGCTGAAGGCGGTCTGGGAGACCGACCCGCAGCAGTTCTACGAGCACGGCTACCAGGAGCTGGTCAACCGCGGCTTCCGGATCGACGTGGCGCCGATCGGTGACGTCCAGTGGGTCGAGATCGACAACCACGACGACCTCGCCAAGGGACGGGACATCGCGTGCCGCTACTGACCCGGCTCATTCCCTCGCCGGTCGTCGTGGACATCCGCCCGGGTGCCCTGGACGACCTGGCCGGCGTCCTCGCCGACGAGCGCATCGCGCAGTCCGGCCGGCTCGCCGTCGCCGTCAGCGGCGGCTCCGGTGCCAGGCTGCGCGAGCGCATCGCCCCCTCGCTGCCGGGCGCCTCCTGGTACGAGGTGGGTGGCGGCACGCTCGACGACGCCATCCGGCTGGCCGGCGAGATGAAGTCCGGCCACTACGACGCCGTGGTCGGGCTCGGCGGCGGCAAGATCATCGACTGCGCCAAGTTCGCGTCGGCCCGCGTCGGCCTGCCCCTGGTCGCCGTACCGACGAACCTCGCGCACGACGGCCTGTGCTCGCCGGTCGCCACCCTCGACAACGACGCCGGGCGCGGCTCCTACGGTGTGCCGAACCCGATCGCCGTCGTCATCGACCTGGACGTGATCCGCGAGGCCCCGGCCCGCTTCGTCCGGGCCGGCATCGGCGACGCGATCTCCAACATCAACGCGGTCGCCGACTGGGAGCTGTCCAACCGGGTCAACGGCGAGAAGATCGACGGTCTCGCCGCGGCCATGGCCCGCCAGGCCGGCGAGGCGGTCCTGCGCCACCCCGGCGGCATCGGTGACAACGACTTCCTCCAGGTGCTCGCCGAGGCGCTGGTCCTCAGCGGCATCTCGATGTCGATCTCCGGTGACTCGCGCCCGTCCTCCGGCTCCTGCCACGAGATCAACCACGCCTTCGACCTGCTGTTCCCCAAGCGGGCGGCCGCCCATGGCGAACAGTGCGGGCTCGGCGCGGCCTTCGCGACGTACCTGCGCGGGGCCCACGAGGACGCGGTCCACACGGCGGAGGTGCTGCGCCGGCACGGGCTTCCGGTGCTGCCGGAGGAGATCGGCTTCACCGTGGACGAGTTCGTCCGCGCCGTGGAGTTCGCTCCCGAGACCAGGCCGGGCCGCTACACGATCCTCGAACACCTCGCCCTCAAGCCGAACCAGATCAAGGACATCTACGCCGACTATGTCAAGGCCATCGGTAGCTGAACTCCGTCCGGTCGTCCACCCCGCCGGGGTGAAGGACCGGCGCAGCGGTGAGCACTGGATGGGACGCCTCTACATGCGTGAGGTGTCCCTGCGGGTCGACCGCTACCTGGTGAACACCAGGGTCACGCCCAACCAGCTCACGTACCTGATGACCGTCTTCGGCGTGCTCGCGGCCCCGGCCCTGCTGGTGCCGGGGATCTGGGGCGCCGTGCTCGGCGTGGTCTGCGTCCAGATGTACCTGCTGCTGGACTGCGTCGACGGCGAGATCGCGCGCTGGAAGAAGCAGTACTCGCTGAACGGCGTCTACCTGGACCGGGTCGGCGCCTACCTCACCGATGCCGCGGTGCTCGTGGGCTTCGGGCTGCGCGCCGCCGACCTGTGGGGCGGCGGCCGTATCGACTGGCTGTGGGCCTTCCTCGGCACGCTGGCCGCGCTCGGTGCCATCCTCATCAAGGCCGAGACCGACCTCGTCGGCGTCGCCCGCCACCAGGCGGGCAAGCCGCCGGTGCAGGAGTCGGCGTCCGAGATGCGCTCCTCCGGTATGGCGCTGGCCCGCAGGGCCGCCGCCATGCTGAAGTTCCACCGGCTGATCCTCGGCATCGAGGCGTCCCTGCTCATCCTGGTCCTGTCGATCGTCGACCAGGTGCGCGGCGATCTGTTCTTCTCCCGGCTGGGTGTCGCGGTGCTGGCCGGCATCGCCCTGCTGCAGACCCTGCTGCACCTGGTGTCCATCCTCGCCTCCAGCAGGCTGAAGTGAGCGCCGTGAAGGTCGGCGCCGTCATCATCACGATGGGCAACCGGCCCGAGGAGCTGCGGGCCCTGATCGACTCGGTGGCCAAGCAGGACGGCGACCCGGTCGAGGTGGTCGTCGTCGGCAACGGTTCGCCCGTCCCGGACGTCCCCGAGGGTGTCCGCACGGTCGAGCTGCCCGAGAACCTGGGCATCCCCGGCGGCCGCAATGTCGGCATCGAGGCGTTCGGTCCCGGCGGTCGTGAAGTCGACATATTGCTGTTCCTGGACGACGACGGCCTGCTCGCCCGCCACGACACCGCCCAGCTGTGCCGGGAGGCGTTCGAGGCCGACCCGGAGCTCGGCATCATCAGCTTCCGCATCGCCGACCCCGACACCGGCGAGACCCAGCGCCGCCACGTGCCCCGGCTGCGCGCCTCCGACCCGATGCGCTCCTCGCGCGTCACCACCTTCCTGGGCGGCGCCAACGCCGTACGCACCAAGGTCTTCGCCGAGGCCGGCGTCCTGCCGGGCGAGTTCTTCTACGCCCATGAGGAGACCGACCTGGCCTGGCGGGCCCTGGACGCCGGCTGGCTGATCGACTACCGGTCGGACATGGTCCTGTACCACCCGACGACGGCGCCCTCGCGGCACGCGGTCTACCACCGCATGGTCGCCCGCAACCGCGTCTGGCTGGCCCGCCGCAACCTGCCCGCGCTGCTCGTCCCCGTCTACCTCGGCGTCTGGCTGCTGCTCACGCTGCTGCGCCGCCCGTCGGTGCCGGCCCTGAAGGCCTGGTTCGGCGGCTTCAAGGAGGGCTGGACGACCGAGTGCGGCCCGCGCCGCCCCATGCGCTGGCGCACGGTGTGGCGGCTGACCCGGCTGGGCCGGCCTCCGGTGATCTGAGAAGCTTCTCTTACCTGAAGAGAGCAAGCTTCTTACCAAGAGATTCCGGATTCCACTCGTGAGTCACACAACGCATGACGGCGGTGTCGCGGTGAGCGCGATACCGTCGCCCGACGAGGGACTGACGGCCGCGCAGCTCGCCGCCAGGTACGGCCTCGCCGTCAGCGGCGCCCGCCCCTCGCTCGCCGAGTACGTCCGCCAGCTGTGGGGCAGGCGCCACTTCATCCTCGCCTTCTCCCAGGCGAAGCTGACGGCCCAGTACAGCCAGGCCAAGCTCGGCCAGCTCTGGCAGGTGGCGACCCCGCTGCTGAACGCGGGCGTGTACTACTTCATCTTCGGCGTCATCCTGCACGCGAGCCGCGGCCTGTCCCAGGACGTGTACATCCCGTTCCTGGTCACCGGGGTCTTCGTGTTCACGTTCACGCAGAGTTCGGTCATGTCGGGCGTCCGGGCGATCTCCGGCAATCTGGGACTGGTGCGCGCCCTGCACTTCCCGCGCGCCTCGCTGCCGATCTCCTTCTCGCTCCAGCAGCTCCAGCAGCTGCTGTTCTCGATGATCGTGATGTTCATCGTGGCGATCGGATTCGGCAGCTACCCGAGCCCGGCCTGGCTGCTGATCGTGCCGGTCCTGCTGCTGCAGTTCCTGTTCAACACCGGGCTCGCGCTGATCGTGGCCCGCATGGGCGCCAAGACGCCGGACCTCGCCCAGCTGATGCCGTTCGTCCTGCGCACCTGGATGTACACCTCGGGCGTGATGTTCTCCATCAGCAAGATGATGGAGGGCCGCTCCGAGATCGCGGTCCGGCTGCTCCAGGCCAACCCCGCCGCCGTCTACATGGACCTGATGCGCTACGCGCTGATCGACGGCTACGGTGCCGCGAACCTGCCCCCGCACGTGTGGGCCATCGCCCTGTTCTGGGCCGTGGCCGTCTTCGCCGGCGGCTTCGTGTACTTCTGGCAGGCGGAGGAGAGGTACGGCCGTGGCTGAGCCGCTGACCGCACCGGGTACGGGCGGGCGCCGGCCCACCGTCATCGCGGACGACCTGCACATCGTCTACCGGGTCAACGGCGCCGGAGGCGGCAAGGGCAGCGCCACGGCCGCGTTGAGCCGCATCCTCAGGCGGGGCTCCGGCGACGCGGCAAGGGGCGTGCGCACGGTGCATGCCGTGCGTGGGGTGTCCTTCGTCGCCCACCGCGGCGAGGCCATCGGCCTGATCGGCTCCAACGGCTCCGGCAAGTCGACCCTGCTGCGCGCCATCGCCGGTCTGCTGCCCGCCGAGCGCGGCAAGGTCTACACCGACGGCCAGCCCTCGCTGTTGGGCGTCAACGCGGCCCTGATGAACGACCTCACCGGCGAGCGCAACGTCATCCTGGGCGGTCTCGCCATGGGCATGTCCCGGGAGCAGATCAAGCAGCGCTACCAGGAGATCGTCGACTTCTCGGGCATCAACGAGAAGGGCGACTTCATCACCCTGCCGATGCGCACGTACTCCTCCGGCATGGCCGCCCGGCTGCGCTTCTCCATCGCCGCGGCCAAGGACCACGACGTCCTCATGATCGACGAGGCCCTCGCCACCGGTGACCGGGGGTTCCAGAAGCGCTCCGAGGAGCGCATCCGGGAGCTGCGCAAGGAGGCCGGCACGGTCTTTCTGGTCAGCCACAACAACAAGTCCATCCGGGACACCTGCGACCGGGTCCTGTGGCTGGAGCGCGGCGAGCTGCGGATGGACGGGCCGACCGACGAGGTGCTGAGGGAGTACGAGAAGTTCACGGGCAAGTAGCCTGTTTTCGGCCAGGGGTCCGCCGGCAGCCGTCCGGCCGGGCCCCGCGCCGCAAAGGAAACGTCAACTCCGGTCGGTGCAAGGAATCTTGATGCCGATCGGTGTGTTGTTGTGATCTGCAGGACACCCCGACGAACCTCGATGCGTTGTACAACGTAAGCTGTACCGGTGCCGGAAAGCGGCAAGTGGGGCGATAATGCGCGACACCCTGCGCCAGGGCGTCCCCCGGATTGCCGGGCGGCGTGTCCGAAATAGTGTGTATTGGATCCGCAGTGTAGAACGGGAGATGTGACGGCGATGGCTACGGAGACTCCCCTGCTCAACGCAGCATGTGCCGTCCCCGCCCCGGGCAGCGGGCGATGACGGCGACCGAGACGGCGCCGGGCCCGGAACGCGCCACCCTGGACAAGGCCGCGAGCGAGAACTTCCCCGTGGCCCCCTTCTTCCTGCCCCGGGCCTGGCGCGACGACCTCATGGCCGTCTACGGCTTCGCCCGCCTCGTGGACGACATCGGCGACGGCGACCTCGCCCCCGGCGGCGCCGACGCCCGGCTGCTCGGCGTGCCGGCCGCCGACGCCGAGGACCGCCTGGTCCTGCTCGACGCCTTCGAGGCCGATCTGCGCCGGGTCTTCGACGGCATCCCGGGCCACCCGCTGCTGCGCCGCCTCCAGCCCACCGTCCGGCGCCGCGGCCTGACCCCCGAGCCCTTTCTCGGCCTGATCGCCGCCAACCGTCAGGACCAACTCGTCAGCCGGTACGAGACCTACGACGACCTCCTCGCCTACTGCGAACTGTCCGCCAACCCCGTGGGCCGCCTCGTCCTCGCCGTCACCGGCACCGCGACCCCCGAGCGGATCCGCCTGTCCGACGCCATCTGCACCGCCCTGCAGATCGTCGAGCACCTCCAGGACGTCGCCGAGGACCTTGGCCGGGACCGGATCTACCTCCCGGCCGAGGACATGAAGCGCTTTCACGTCCAGGAAGCGGATCTTGGCGAGAAAACCGGGGGCGCATCGGTGCGCGCCCTGGTTGCATACGAAGCGCAACGCGCCCGCGATCTGCTGAATGAAGGCGCCCCCCTCGTGGGTAGCGTCCACGGCAGGTTGAAGCTGCTGCTCGCAGGGTTCGTGGCGGGGGGAAGGGCGGCGATCCGGGCGATCGCCGCCGCCGAATACGACGTACTTCCCGGCCCGCCCAAGCCCGGCAAGGTCCAGTTGCTGCGTGAGGCGGGCGTGATCCTGCGAGGAGAGGGGTGATCCGGACCGTGGAGTCTCCGTCGCATGTGTCCGCGCCGGTACTCGCCGCCTACAGCTACTGCGAGGCCGTCACCGGGCAGCAGGCCCGTAACTTCGCGTACGGCATCCGGCTGCTGCCCACGCCCAAGCGCCGCGCCATGTCGGCGCTGTACGCGTTCTCCCGGCGCGTGGACGACATCGGCGACGGCGACCTGCCCGGCGAGACCAAGCTGACCCGTCTTCAGGACACCCGGGCCCTGCTCGCCCGGGTCAGCGACGGCCGGGTCGCGCAGGACGACACCGACCCGGTGGCCGTCGCCCTCGACCACGCCGCCCGCGCCTTCCCGATCCCGCTCGGCGGCCTGGACGAGCTGATCGACGGCGTCGAGATGGACGTACGCGGGCAGACCTACGAGACCTGGGACGACCTGAAGGTCTACTGCCGGTGTGTCGCCGGTGCCGTCGGCCGGCTCTCGCTCGGCGTGTTCGGCACCGAACCGGGAGCGCGCGGCGCCGAGCGCGCCGGTGAGTACGCCGACACCCTCGGCCTCGCCCTGCAGCTCACCAACATCCTCAGAGACGTCCGCGAGGACGCCCAGAACGGCCGTACCTATCTGCCCGCCGACGACCTGGCCAAGTTCGGCTGCTCGGCCGGGTTCGGCGGGCCGACGCCACCGGAGGGCTCCGACTTCGCGGGCCTCGTGCACTTCGAAGTACGGCGGGCCCGCGCCCTTTTCGCCGAGGGCTACCGGCTGCTGCCCATGCTCGACCGGCGCAGCGGCGCCTGCGTGGCCGCCATGGCCGGCATCTACCGCCGGCTGCTGGACCGCATCGAGCGCGACCCCGAAGCCGTACTGCGCGGCCGCGTCTCGCTGCCCGGCCGCGAGAAGGCCTACGTCGCCGTGCGCGGTCTGTCCGGGCTCGACACCCGGCATGTGACCCGCCATGTCGCGCCGCGGTCCGTCAGGAGGCGCGCCTGATGGACCTCACCGAACCAGGAGACGTGCGGCAGGCAACCCTCCACTGCGGCGTGGCGTCCCTGACTGCGACGGCCGAGCGTGCACCGTTCAACCAGCACGGTCGGCAGGCAGGGAAGGACGCACGATGAGCGACGGCTCGCGCCCCGCGCAGGCGCACGCTGACATCGCGGGAGCCGAGGGTCCGGCAGGCCGCAGCGCCGTCGTGGTCGGCGGCGGGCTCGCCGGCATCACCACCGCGCTCGCGCTCGCGGACGCGGGTGTCCGCGTCACCCTGCTCGAAGGCAGACCGAGGCTGGGCGGCCTCGCCTTCTCCTTCCAGCGCGGCGAACTGACCGTCGACAACGGCCAGCACGTGTACCTGCGCTGCTGCACCGCCTACCGCTGGTTCCTCGACCGGATCGAGGGCACGGCGCTGGCACCGCTGCAGGACCGCCTCGACGTGCCCGTCGTCGACGTCGCCAGGCCCGAAGGCAGACGGCTCGGCCGGCTGCGGCGCGACGCGCTGCCCGTCCCCCTCCACCTGGGGCGCAGCCTCGCCACGTATCCGCATCTGTCGCTGGCCGAGCGGGCCGCGGTCGGGCGTGCCGCGCTCGCGCTCAAGGGGCTCGACCTCGCCGATCCGACCCTGGACACGCAGGACTTCGGCAGCTGGCTGGCCGCGCACGGCCAGTCGACACGCGCCGTCGAGGCCCTGTGGGACCTGGTCGGGGTCGCCACCCTCAACGCGGTCGCGGGCGACGCCTCGCTGGGGCTCGCCGCGATGGTGTTCAAGACCGGTCTGCTGTCCGACCCGGGCGCGGCCGACATCGGCTGGGCCCACGTCCCGCTGGGCGAACTGCACGACCGGCTGGCCCGCAAGGCGCTCGACTCCGCGGGCGTCCGCACCGAAGTCCGTACACGCGTCACCTCCGTCTCTACCAACGAGAACGGCACCTGGAGCGTTCAGGTTCCCGGCGAGACGCTGCACACCGACGCCGTCGTCCTCGCCGTACCCCAGCGCGAGGCGTACGACCTGCTGCCGCCCGGCGCCCTCGACGCCCCCGAGCAGCTCCTGCGGATCGGCACCGCGCCGATCCTCAACGTGCACGTCGTCTACGACCGCACGGTGCTCGCCCGCCCCTTCTTCGCCGCCCTCGGCACCCCCGTGCAGTGGGTCTTCGACCGCACCGACGCCTCCGGGCTCGACCAGGGGCAGTACCTGGCGCTGTCGCAGTCGGCCGCGCAGGACGAGATCGACCTGCCGGTCGCCGCGCTCCGCGCGCGCTATCTGCCCGAGTTGGAACGGCTGATCCCGGGCACCCGTGGCGCGGTGGTGAAGGACTTCTTCGTGACCCGGGAGCGCACGGCGACGTTCGCCCCCACCCCCGGCGTCGGGCGGCTGCGGCCCGGCGCCCGTACCAAGGCATCCGGCCTGTACCTGGCCGGAGCGTGGACCGCCACCGGGTGGCCCGCGACCATGGAGAGTGCGGTCCGCAGTGGAGTGAGTGCGGCCGACGCCGCGCTGAACGCCCTGGGCCGGCCCCGTCCCCGCCGTCTCTTCGCGTTCGAGGAGGCGGCCTGATGCCAGTGCCCCAACAGGCGACGTCCACCCCGTCGCGACGCCCGGCACGCCCTCTCGCCGCACCGGCCGAAAGTCCGAGTACGTCCAGTACGAGGACTCCCGGCCGGCACGCCGAGAGCACGCACCGGACGCCGCTCCTTGACGGGCAGACATCGCCTGCCGGGGCACTGGACGAGCGCGCGGCAGGCCCCCGCACCCCCGGTACCGCAACAAGAGGAGAGACTGTGCCCACTGTGCCCCCGGCCTCGACACCCGCTCGGAGGACCGCGGTGGACGTCACCGCGCTGCTGGAGCGCGGCCGGACCCTGGCCACACCGGTCCTGCGTACGGCCGTCGACCGCCTGGCGCCGCCCATGGACACCGTCGCCGCCTACCACTTCGGCTGGATCGACGCGGCCGGCAACCCCGCCGAGGGAGACGGCGGCAAGGCCGTACGGCCCGCCCTCGCCGTGCTCTCCGCCGAGGTCACCGGCGCGGCGCCCGAGGTGGGCATCCCGGGGGCCGTCGCGGTCGAACTCGTCCACAACTTCTCGCTGCTGCACGACGACCTGATGGACGGCGACGAGCAGCGCCGGCACCGCGACACCGTCTGGAAGGTGCACGGGCCCGCCCAGGCCATCCTGGTCGGCGACGCCCTGTTCGCGCTCGCCAACGAGATCCTGCTGGAGCTCGGCACCGTCGAGGCCGGCCGCGCCACGCGCCGGCTGACCGCCGCCACCCGCGCCCTGATCGACGGTCAGGCGCAGGACATCTCCTACGAGCACCGCGACCGCGTCAGCGTCGAGGAGTGCCTGGAGATGGAGGGCAACAAGACCGGTGCGCTGCTCGCCGCCTCCAGCTCCATCGGCGCGGTCCTCGGCGGCGCGGACGACGCCACCGCCGACGCGCTGGAGAAGTACGGCTACCACCTCGGCCTCGCCTTCCAGGCCGTCGACGACCTGCTCGGCATCTGGGGCGACCCGGAGGCCACCGGCAAGCAGACCTGGAGCGATCTGCGCCAGCGCAAGAAGTCCCTGCCGGTCGTCGCCGCCCTCGCGGCCGGCGGCTCCGCCTCCGAGAAGCTCGGCGAGATGCTCGCGGCGGACGCCAAGAGCACCGACTTCGAGAACTTCTCCGAGGAGGAGTTCGCCGCCCGCGCGGCCCTGATCGAGGAGGCCGGCGGCCGCGACTGGACGGCCGGTGAAGCACGCCGTCAGCACACCATCGCCATCGAAGCCCTCGACGCCGTCGACATGCCCGGCCGGGTCCGGGACGCCTTCGCGGCGCTCGCCGACTTCGTCGTCGTACGGAAGAGATGATCATTATCGGCTCGACAAGCCTCGCGTAGTCGCCGGCCGGTGTCGCAGGAAGACGCAGGACACCGGCCGACGGCGGACCCACAGCAGCACGACTCGCACGACTGCACGAAGGGGAAGCCATGACAGCGACGACCGACGGAAGCACCGGGGCAGCCTCGCAGTCCCACGCGGCCGCGGCCAGCGACACCACTCTCACCACCCCCGAGGCGGCCGGGGTACACCAAGCCGCCGCACGCGCCGCCCGGCGCGCCACCGACTTCCTGCTGTCGCGGCAGGACGCCCAGGGCTGGTGGAAGGGCGACCTGGAGACCAACGTCACCATGGACGCCGAAGACCTGCTGCTCCGTCAGTTCCTGGGCATCCGCGACGAGAAGACCACGCAGGCCGCCGCGAAGTTCATCCGCGGCGAGCAGCGCGACGACGGCACCTGGGCCACCTTCTACGGCGGACCCGGCGATCTGTCCGCCACCGTCGAGGCGTACGTCGCCCTGCGGCTGGCCGGGGACGCGCCCGACGCGCCGCACATGGCGAAGGCGTCGGCCTGGATCCGCGAGCGCGGCGGGATCGCCGCCTGCCGGGTCTTCACCCGGATCTGGCTCGCCCTGTTCGGCTGGTGGAAGTGGGAGGACCTGCCCGAACTCCCGCCGGAGCTCATCTACTTCCCCACCTGGTTCCCGCTCAACATCTACAACTTCGGCTGCTGGGCGCGGCAGACCATCGTGCCGCTCACCATCGTCTCCGCCAAGCGACCGGTGCGCCCGGCGCCCTTCGCACTGGACGAGCTGCACACCGACCCGGCGAACCCGAACCCGCCGCAGCCACTTGCCCCGATGACCAGCTGGGACGGGCTTTTCCAGCGGCTCGACAAGGTGGTCCGCGGCTATCGCAGGGTCGCCGTGCGCCGGCTGCGCAAGGCCGCGATGAACAGCGCGGCCCGCTGGATCGTCGAGCGGCAGGAGAACGACGGCTGCTGGGGCGGCATCCAGCCACCGGCCGTGTACTCGGTCATCGCCCTGCACCTGCTCGGTTACGACCTTGAGCACCCGGTGCTGCGCGAGGGACTCGCCTCGCTGGACCGTTTCGCCGTGTGGCGCGAGGACGGCGCCCGGATGATCGAGGCCTGCCAGTCCCCGGTGTGGGACACCTGCCTCGCCACCATCGCACTGGTCGACGCCGGGCTGCCCGTCGATCACCCGCAACTGGTCAAGGCCGCCGACTGGATGCTCGGCGAGGAGATCGTCCGGCCCGGCGACTGGGCCGTACGCCGGCGCGGGCTCCCGCCCGGCGGCTGGGCGTTCGAGTTCCACAACGACCAGTACCCGGACATCGACGACACCGCCGAGGTCGCGCTCGCGCTGCGCCGGGTCCGGCACCACGACCCCGTGCGGATGGACAAGGCCATCGGGCGCGCGGTGCGCTGGAACCTCGGGATGCAGTCGAAGAACGGGGCCTGGGGCGCCTTCGACGTCGACAACACCAGCCCGTTCCCCAACCGGCTGCCGTTCTGCGACTTCGGCGAGGTGATCGACCCGCCGTCGGCGGACGTCACCGCGCATGTCGTGGAGATGCTCGCCGCCGAGGGCCTCGCCCACGACCCGCGCACCCGGCGCGGCATCGACTGGCTGCTCGCCGAACAGGAGCCGGACGGCTCGTGGTTCGGCCGCTGGGGCGTCAACTACATCTACGGCACCGGGTCGGTGGTCCCCGCGCTGACCGCGGCCGGACTGCCCGGCTCCCACCCGGCGATCCGGCGTGCCGTGACCTGGCTGGAGAGCGTCCAGAACGACGACGGCGGCTGGGGCGAGGACCTGCGCTCATACAAGTACGCCAAGGAGTGGAGCGGCCGCGGTGCCTCCACCGCCTCGCAGACAGCGTGGGCGCTGATGGCGCTGCTCGCGGCGGGGGAGCAGGACTCCAAGGCCGTCGAGCGCGGCATCCGGTGGCTGGCCGACACCCAGCGCGAGGACGGCAGCTGGGACGAGCCGTACTTCACCGGCACCGGCTTCCCCTGGGACTTCTCCATCAACTACCACCTGTACCGGCAGGTCTTCCCGCTCACCGCGCTCGGCCGCTACCTGCACGGCGACCCTTTCGAGCGCCGGCTGCTCGCGAAGAAACCTCACGCCGAGGCCCAGGTGAACTGAGGTGACCGCCGAACCCGTCCCGGCCCCGCTGCTGATCGCCTGCGCGCTCGGCATCGAGCACTTCGCCCTGCGCACGGGGGACCGCAGCGGGGCGGGCGGGCCGTACTCCGTCGTCCGTACGGGTATGGGCCCGAAGGCGGCGGAACGCTCCGTCACCCGGCAGCTCGCCGGGCCGGCGCTCGCCGACGCGGCCGTGCTGGCCACCGGGTTCTGCGCCGGGCTCGCCCCCGGTATGCACCCCGGCGATCTGGTGGTCGCCGAGGAGACCCGGGACCCGCGTGGCTCGGTCGCCTGCGTGGCGACCGAGCTGCTGGTCAAGGAGCTGGTGCGGCTGCTGCCCGGACGTACGGTGCACACCGGGCCGCTCACCGGCTCCGACCACGTCGTGCGCGGCCCCGAGCGGTCCCAGCTGCTCGCGACCGGCGCGATCGCGGTCGACATGGAGTCGGCGGCCACGCTCCTCGCCGCCGTCCGCGCCGGCGAACGCCCGGTTGCGGCCGTCCGGGTGGTCGTGGACGCTCCCGAACATGAACTCGTCCGGATCGGAACGGTGCGCGGAGGAATATCAGCCTTCCGTGTTCTTCGTTCCGTTCTTCCCGCATTTTTCGAATGGCACCGTTCTTTGTTGCTCCCCCGGAGGTGAGCCAGATGGTCATGCCGTTGCGTCAGACCCTCAAGGTCGCTACATATCTGCTGGAACAGAAGGTGAGGAAGAGGGACAAGTTCGCCCTGCTGGTCGAGTTGGAGCCGTTGTTCGCGTGCAACCTCAAGTGCGAGGGCTGCGGCAAGATCCAGCACCCGGCGGGTGTGCTCAAGCAGCGCATGCCCGTGGCGCAGGCGGTCGGCGCGGTCCTGGAGTCGGGTGCGCCGATGGTGTCGATCGCCGGCGGCGAACCTCTGATGCACCCTCAGATCGACGAAATCGTACGGCAGTTGGTGGCACGGAAGAAGTTCGTCTTCCTCTGCACCAACGCGCTGCTGATGCGCAAGAAGATGGACAAGTTCAAGCCCTCGCCGTATTTCGCGTGGGCGGTGCACATCGACGGGCTGCGTGAGCGGCACGACGCCTCGGTCGCGAAGGAGGGCACCTTCGACGAGGCGGTGGAGGCCATCAAGGAGGCCAAGCGGCGCGGCTTCCGGGTGACCACCAACTCGACCTTCTTCAACACCGACACCCCGCAGACCGTCGTGGAGGTGCTCAACTTCCTCAACGACGACCTGAAGGTCGACGAGATGATGCTCTCGCCCGCCTACGCCTACGAGAAGGCCCCCGACCAGGAGCACTTCCTCGGCGTCCAGCAGACCCGGGAGCTGTTCAAGAAGGCGTTCTCGGGCGGCAACCGCGCGAAATGGCGGCTCAACCAGAGCCCGCTCTTCCTGGACTTCCTGGAGGGCAAGGTCGACTTCCCGTGCACCGCGTGGGCGATCCCGAGCTACTCGCTGTTCGGCTGGCAGAAGCCCTGCTACCTGATGAGCGACGGCTATGTGCCCACCTACCGGCAGCTGCTGGAGGAGACCGACTGGGACAAGTACGGCCGCGGCAAGGACCCGCGCTGTGACAACTGCATGGCGCACTGCGGCTACGAGCCCACCGCCGTCCTCGCCACCATGGGCTCCCTGAAGGAGTCGCTGCGGGCCATGCGCGAGACCGTCTCCGGAAACCGGGAGTGACGCCATGACCGCCGTTCCCTTGGGCGTTCCCGAGGTACCGGCCCGGCCGGTCGCGCCGCGGCGTACGTCGCGGCAGATCCACGTCGGGCCGGTGGCGGTCGGGGGCGGTGCCCCGGTGTCGGTGCAGTCGATGACGACGACCCGTACGTCGGACATCGGCGCCACCCTGCAGCAGATCGCGGAACTCACCGCGTCCGGCTGCCAGATCGTCCGCGTCGCCTGCCCCACGCAGGACGACGCGGACGCCCTCGCGACGATCGCGCGGAAGTCGCAGATTCCGGTGATCGCGGACATCCACTTCCAGCCGAAGTACGTGTTCGCGGCGATCGAAGCCGGCTGTGCGGCCGTTCGCGTCAACCCGGGCAACATCAAGAAGTTCGACGACCAGGTGAAGCAGATCGCGCGCGCCGCCAAGGACCATGGCACGCCGATCCGCATCGGGGTCAACGCCGGTTCCCTGGACCGGCGGTTGCTGCAGAAGTACGGCAGGGCGACGCCCGAGGCGCTGGTGGAGTCGGCGCTGTGGGAGGCGTCGCTGTTCGAGGAGCACGACTTCCGGGACATCAAGATCTCGGTGAAGCACAACGACCCGGTCGTGATGATCGAGGCCTACCGGCAGCTCGCCGAACGGTGCGACTACCCGCTCCACCTCGGCGTGACGGAGGCGGGCCCGGCCTTCCAGGGCACGATCAAGTCGGCCGTCGCCTTCGGGGCGTTGCTGTCGCGGGGCATCGGCGACACCATCCGGGTCTCGCTGAGCGCGCCGCCGGCCGAGGAGGTCAAGGTCGGCATCCAGATTCTGGAGTCCCTGGGCCTCAGGCAGCGGCGCCTGGAGATCGTCTCCTGCCCGTCCTGCGGGCGGGCCCAGGTCGATGTGTACAAGCTCGCCGAGGAGGTCACGGCGGGACTGGACGGCATGGAAGTGCCGTTGCGTGTCGCGGTGATGGGGTGTGTGGTCAACGGTCCGGGCGAGGCCCGCGAGGCAGACCTCGGGGTTGCCTCGGGCAATGGAAAGGGGCAGATCTTCGTCAAGGGCGAGGTCGTCAAGACCGTACCCGAGTCGAAGATCGTGGAGACCCTCATCGAGGAGGCCATGAAGCTCGCCGAGCGGACGAGCCCCGCAGAGCAGTCGAATTGAGGCAAGGCACGGACCGAGAGGGGGCCGAGCGTGACCATTCTGGAGAACATCCGGGGACCACGCGACCTGAAGGCGCTGTCCGAGGCGGAACTCGGCGAACTGTCCCACGAGATACGTGAGTTCCTGGTGCAGGCGGTCTCCAGGACCGGGGGGCATCTCGGCCCCAATCTGGGCGTGGTGGAACTGACCCTCGCCCTCCACCGGGTCTTCGAGTCGCCGGTCGACCGGATCCTGTGGGACACCGGCCACCAGAGCTACGTACACAAGCTTCTGACGGGACGTCAGGACTTCTCCAAGCTGCGCGGCAAGGGGGGCCTGTCCGGCTATCCCTCGCGCGAGGAGTCCGAGCACGACGTCATCGAGAACAGCCATGCCTCCACCGCGCTCGGCTGGGCCGACGGCCTCGCCAAGGCCCGCCAGGTGCAGGGGGAGAAGGGCCATGTGGTCGCGGTCATCGGCGACGGCGCGCTGACCGGCGGCATGGCCTGGGAGGCGCTGAACAACATCGCGGCCGCCAAGGACCGGCCGCTGATCATCGTCGTCAACGACAACGAGCGCTCCTACGGCCCCACCATCGGGGGCCTCGCCAACCACCTGGCCACCCTGCGCACCACGGACAGCTACGAGAAGGTTCTGGCCTGGGGCAAGGACGTCCTGCTGAGGACCCCGGTCGTCGGGAACACCATCTACGAGTCCCTGCACGGCGCGAAGAAGGGCTTCAAGGACGCCTTCGCCCCGCAGGGCATGTTCGAGGACCTGGGTCTGAAGTACGTCGGCCCGATCGACGGCCACAATGTCAAGGCCGTCGAGTCGGCGCTGCGCCGCGCGAAGCGCTTCCACGGCCCGGTGCTGGTCCACTGCCTCACGGAGAAGGGCCGCGGCTACGAGCCCGCCCTCGCCCACGAGGAGGACCATTTCCATACCGTCGGCGTGATGGACCCGCTCACCTGCGAGCCGCTCTCGCCGTCCGACGGCCCGTCCTGGACCTCGGTGTTCGGCGACGAGATCGTGAAGATCGGCGAGGAGCGGGACGACGTCGTCGCCATCACCGCGGCCATGCTGCACCCGGTCGGGCTGACCCGGTTCGCCGAGCGCTTCCCCGACCGCGTGTGGGACGTGGGCATCGCCGAGCAGCATGCGGCCGTGTCGGCGGCCGGGCTCGCCACCGGTGGTCTGCATCCGGTCTTCGCCGTCTACGCCACCTTCCTCAACCGCGCCTTCGACCAGCTGCTGATGGATGTCGCCCTGCACCGCTGCGGGGTCACCTTCGTCCTCGACCGGGCCGGCGTCACCGGCGTCGACGGCGCCTCGCACAACGGCATGTGGGACATGTCGGTCCTCCAGGTCGTGCCCGGCCTCAGGATCGCCGCCCCGCGTGACGCCGGCCAGCTGCGCGCCCAGCTGCGCGAGGCCGTCGCCGTGGACGACGCGCCCACCCTGGTCCGCTATCCGAAGGAGTCGGCCGGCCCGGACATCCCGGCGCTCGACCGTGTCGGCGGCATGGACGTGCTGCACCGCGGCGAACGCCCCGAGGTGCTGCTGGTGGCCGTCGGCGTGATGGCACCGGTCTGCCTCCAGGCCGCCGACCTGCTCCAGGCTCGCGGCATCGACTGCACGGTGGTGGACCCTCGTTGGGTCAAGCCTGTCGACCCGGCCCTGCCCGGCCTCGCCGCCGAGCACCGGCTGGTGGCCGTCGTGGAGGACAACAGCCGCTCCGCGGGCGTCGGTTCGGCGGTCGCCCTGGCCCTCGGCGACGCCGACGTGGACGTGCCGGTACGGCGGTTCGGCATCCCGGAACAGTTCCTCGCGCACGCCAAGCGCGGCGAGGTGCTGGCCGACATCGGACTCACGCCCGTCGAGATCGCCGGGCGGATCAGCGCGAGCCTGGCCTTCAGAGACGCGGGCGGACCGGCCAAGGAGAAGGAATGAGCACGGAGTTCGACCTCGGCGCAGCTCTCGCCGAGCGCGGAGCCGAACGCTACGAGCTGCACACGAAGTACCTCAATCCGCAGCTCCCACGCATGCTGCACACCATCGGCTTCGACAAGGTCTACGAGCGGGCCGAGGGCGCCCACTTCTGGGACGCGGACGGCAACGACTACCTGGACATGCTCGCCGGGTTCGGGGTGATGGGCCTCGGCCGCCACCATCCGGTCGTCCGCAAGGCGCTGCACGACGTCCTCGACCTCGGCCTCGCCGACCTCACCCGCTTCGACTGCCAGCCGCTGCCCGGCCTGCTCGCCGAACGGCTCCTCGCCCACAGCCCGCACCTGGACCGGGTGTTCTTCGGCAACAGCGGCACCGAAGCGGTCGAGACGGCCCTGAAGTTCGCCCGCTACGCCACCGGCAGGCCGCGGATCCTGTACTGCGACCACGCCTTCCACGGTCTGACCACCGGCTCGCTGTCGGTCAACGGCGAGGACGGCTTCCGTGACGGCTTCGCCCCGCTGCTGCCCGACACCGCCGTACCCCTCGGCGATCTGGACGCCCTGGCACGGGAGTTGAAGAAGGGCGACGTGGCCGCGCTGATCGTCGAGCCGATCCAGGGCAAGGGCGTGCACGAGGCGCCGCCCGGCTATCTGCGCGCCGCCCAGGACCTGCTGCACCGGCACAAGGCGCTGCTGATCGCCGACGAGGTGCAGACCGGTCTCGGCCGCACCGGTGACTTCTACGCCTACCAGCACGAGGACGGGGTGGAGCCCGACCTGGTGTGCGTGGCCAAGGCGCTGTCCGGCGGGTACGTCCCGGTCGGGGCCACTCTCGGCAAGGACTGGATCTTCAAGAAGGTCTACTCGTCCATGGACCGCGTGCTGGTGCACTCGGCGAGCTTCGGGTCCAATGCCCAGGCGATGGCGTGCGGCCTGGCGGTGCTGTCGGTCATGGAGAACGAGCAGATCGTCGCGGGCGTGCGCAGCACCGGCGAGCTGCTGAAGTCCCGGCTGACCGCCCTGATCGACACGTACGAGCTGCTCGCCGACGTGCGCGGCCGGGGCCTGATGATCGGCATCGAGTTCGGCAAGCCGTCCTCGCTGAAGCTGCGCAGCCGCTGGACCATGCTCCAGGCGGCCCGCAAGGGCCTGTTCGCGCAGATGGTCGTCGTACCGCTGCTGCAGCGGCACCGGATCCTCACCCAGGTCTCCGGCGACCACCTGGAAGTGATCAAGCTGATCCCGCCGCTGGTCGTCGACGAGGCGGACGTCGACCGGTTCATGGATGCCTTCACCGCCGTCATGGACGACGCGCACAGCGGCGGCGGCCTGATGTGGGACTTCGGCAAGACCCTGATCAAGCAGGCGGTCGCCCATCGCTGACGGCAGCGGGTGCTCAGGACATCAAGGTGAGAAGAAGGAGGGAGGCGCCGAGCCCGACCGCGCCCAGGACGGTCCCCGTCACCGAGGTCCACAGCCGGCCGTACCCGCGGCCGGCGTAGTGGATCCCCATGCAGCCGAAGGTGACGGCGAAGGCGGCGGCGAGCACCGACCAGGGCAGCAGGAAGAACGTGAGCGTGGGCCAGGTGCTCACGGCGGCGATGGTTCCGAGGCCGAGGGAGAGCGGGCCGAGGGCGCCGGCGGGCGAGCCGGCCGGACGGGTGCCGGTGGGGCGGGGCGTGCTCGATGCGGACATGATGCGGTCCCCCATTTTTGAACGTGTTCAAGTCCTGGGGAGAGCGTAGCAGCGGCCCGATCGCGTGGCTCAGAGAGATCACCCGCGCTTTTTTGCCTCTCAGGCAAGAAAATTGCCGATAAGGCAAAACGGAGGCTGAATAGAGGCATGAACGCCTCAGACGCCGGGTCACCGGCGGAGCCGGGTGGCGCACTGCCCGTGGTCGCGCCGCAGTTGCGCGCCCTGCGCCGGCGCGCCGGCCTCACCCTGGAGGCCGCGGCCCGCGACGCCGGACTCTCGCCCGCCCATCTGTCCCGGCTGGAGACCGGGCAGCGCCAGCCGTCCCTGCCGATGCTGCTCGCCCTCGCGCGCATCTACGGTACGACGGTCTCCGAACTGCTGGGGGAGACGGTCACCGGCCGGGACGCGATCGTGCGGACCGGCGACATGGAGCCGACCCGGGCGGGCGGCTGGACGTACTTCCAGGCCGGGGCGCCCGGCCGCGGTATGCAGGCCCTGCGGGTGCGCGTGCCGTACGGCTCGCAGGGCGACATCGTGCGCGTCCACCCCGGCGAGGAATGGCTCTACGTCCTCAGGGGCCGCCTGCGTCTGCGCCTCGGCGACACCGCTCATCTGCTCGGCCCCGGCGACAGCGCCCACTTCGACTCGCTCACCCCGCACCGCCTCGCCGCCGAGGACCACGACGGTGTCGAGCTGCTGTTCGTCCACACCCTGCTGCAGAGCCCCACGGCCGCGCTGTGCCTGGGGCCGTCGACCGGAGAGCTGCCATGAGCAACTTCGAGACGAAGTTCCCCCGTTCCCTGTGGATCCGCCTGATCATCTACATCGCCGTCGGCCACCTGTTCGCCGCGTTCCTCTACCTGCTGTTCGCGGTGGGCGGCAAGGGCTGACCGGGGTGGCAGGCCGGGTGCACCCCGACGGTCAGTCCAGCAGGCGCTCGCGCAGCCGGTCGCGGCCGCCGGGGGTGAGGCCGAGGCCCCGCTCCAGGTAGGTGTCGACCGCGCCCCAGGTCTCCTCGATGCTCTCGAAGGCCGCCTGGAGATACTCGGCGCGGGCGTCGAACAGCGGGCTGAGCAGCTCCATCACCTCGGGGGTGTACGCGCTCTCGGCGCTGCCGCTGCGGCGCACCTTGTAGCGGCGGTGCTTGGCGTTGGACTCCAGGTAGTCGGCGACGATGGCGTCCCGCTCCACACCGAGGGCGAGGAGCGTGACGGCTATGGAGATGCCCGCGCGGTCCTTGCCGGCCGCGCAGTGCATCAGCGCGGGCACGCTGTCCTCGGTGAGCGCGCGCAGCACCCGGGAGTGCTCGGCGGTGCGCTCCTTGACGATCTTCCGGTACGAGGCGACCATCCGGGCCGCGCCCTTGCCGTCGGCGAGGATCCCGCGCAGCTGGTCGAGGTCGCCGTCCCGGACCATGGTCCAGAACTCGGCGCCGTCCGCCGGATCGCTCAGCGGCAGGTTCACATTCCGCACGCCGGGCAGCGCGACGTCCGGGCCCTCCAGCTTCTGGTCGGCCGCGTTGCGGAAGTCGAAGATCGTGTGCAGGCCCAGGGAGGCGAGGAAGGCCGCGTCGCTCTCGGTCGCGTGCGCCAGATGCCCGCTGCGGAACAGCACGCCGTGGCGCACCCGCCGCCCGTCCGCGGTCGGCAGACCGCCGACATCGCGGAAATTACGCACACCGGCCAGCTCCGGCTCGGTCGACGGGACCTGCTGCGTCACGGGGGCTCCTCCCGGTCGGGCCCCGCCGTCGCGGCTCGTCGGCGGGCGCTCCGTCGACCATACGACATCGGTTTCCTCGGGCAAGGAGTTGTCCACAGGCAGGGAAACGACAGCCGTCGGCGGGGAAACGAGGAGGCCCAGGCATTGAAACGGAGGCCGTGGAACTCTCATGATGTTGGCACTTGAGCGGATCTGTTGGCACCTGTGAGGTATCTAGTGGTGGACATCGCCGAAGACGGTCGTACCTGGCTCCTTTCGGGGCCCGCCAGCAGCTACGCCCTGCATCTCACCGATGCGGACGAACTGCTCCACCTCCACTGGGGGCCACGGATCGCCCTCGCGGACGCCGAGGCCCTGGCCCGGCACCCGCTGCCCGCCTACTGGCCCTTCGAGTCCCCGCTCGACGGCCGCGAGGAGTACCCCGTCGAGGGCGGCCCCCGCTTCGTCCGCCCCGCCCTGTCCGTACGCACCGAGGAGCGGCGCGGCACCGAGTGGCGTTTCGTGTCGTACGCGGCCGACGGTGACGAGCTGGGGCTGCGCTTCGAGGACGGCGGAATCGCGATCACCCTGCACTACCGGATGCGCGGCGATGTCGTCGAGCGCAGGGTCACCGTGGCCAACGGCGGACACGCGCGCGTGGAGCTGCTGCGGGCCGACGCGGCCACCTGGACCCTGCCCGACCGCGAGGGCTGGCGGCTGTCCCAGCTGCACGGCCGCTGGGCCGCCGAGTCCCGCCTCACCACCGCACCCCTCACCTACGGTGAGAAGGTCATCGGCAGCCGCCGCGGCCACACCGGCCACCAGCACCTGCCCTGGGTGGCCCTCGACACCGACGCCACCGAGGAACGCGGCGAGGTCTACGGCTGCGCGCTCGGCTGGTCCGGCTCCTGGCGCATCGCCGTCGCCCAACTCCCGGACGCGCGCGTGCAGATCACCGGCGGCGCCGGCTACGACGACTCGGGCCTGCTGATGCTGGAGGCCGGGGAGTCGTACACGAGCCCGGTCTTCGCGGGTCTCTGGTCCGACGGCGGCTTCGGCGGCGCCAGCCGCACCTGGCACGCCTACCAGCGCGCGTACGTCGTCCCGGACGCGGAGCAGGACCGCCCGGTGCTGTTCAACTCCTGGGAGGCGACGAACTTCGACATCTCCGAGGAGCAGCAGCTCGCGCTCGCCCGCCGGGCCGCCGAGATCGGGGTCGAGCTGTTCGTGGTGGACGACGGCTGGTTCGGCGCCCGCACCAGCGACCGCGCCGGCCTCGGCGACTGGACGCCCAACCCCGACCGCTTCCCGCAGGGCCTGAAGCCGCTGGCCGACCAGGTGCACGGCCTCGGCATGCAGTTCGGCATCTGGGTCGAGCCGGAGATGGTCAACCCGGACAGCGAGCTGTACCGCGCCCACCCCGACTGGGTGCAGTACCAGAGCGGGCGCCAGCGGACGGAACTGCGTAACCAGCTCGTCCTCAACCTCGCCCGCGAGGACGTCCAGGAGTACCTCTGGGAGCAGCTCGACACCCTGCTCTCCAGCGCGCCGATCGACTACGTGAAGTGGGACTTCAACCGCTGCTTCACCGACGCCGGCTGGCCCGGCGAGCCGTACCCGCAGCGGCTGTGGGTGGACCACGTCCGCGCCCTGTACGCCCTGCTGGACCGGCTGCGCGCGGCCCACCCCCAGGTCGCCTTCGAGTCCTGCTCGGGCGGCGGCGGCCGGATCGACCTCGGGGTGCTCGGCCGCACCGACCAGGTGTGGACCTCCGACAACACCGACCCGCTGGACCGGCTCGCCATCCAGCACGGCTTCACTCAGATCCATCCGGCCCGGGTGATGGCCGCCTGGGTCACCGACAGCCCGAACATCCAGCTCAACGGGCGGGTCAGCTCGCTGCGGTTCCGGTTCGTCAGCGCGATGGCGGGCGTCCTCGGTGTCGGCGGCGACCTCACCGAGTGGAGCGCCGAGGAGCTGGCCGAGGCCCGGGGCTGGGTGGATCTGTACAAGGAGATCCGCCCGGTCGTCCAGCACGGCGAGCTGTACCGGCTGCGGCCTCCGGCCGGCGGGCTGAGCGCCGTCCAGTACGTCCGGGGAGAGGAGGCGGTCGTCCTCGCGTGGCTCCAGGCGCAGAGCTACGGCGAGCCGGTGCCGGCGCTGCGACTGCGCGGACTCGACCCGACGGCGTCGTACGAATGCCGCGAAACCGGCGAAGTGCATCGCGGGGCCGTGCTGCTGCACCATGGTCTGCGCACCGGACTCAAGGGCGACCTGGATGCCACGGTTCTCCGGCTGCGGCGCATCTGATGATGCGTGAGCAGCGCCTCGCTCGCTGACGTTCGACCCCGTCCGGGCGGAACGCCGCATTCTGCCGCCGCCCGGACGGGGGCTTGTTCGGCCTCCGCCCTGTGTCATGTGTTGCGGTCACATGGCGGACGCGCCCAGGGTGTCGACAGAAGGGGTGGGCGCGGGACACAGTGGTCGCCGTCGACAGCAAGCGCTTACTGCGTGCGTGCGTGCCGACGACGTCACCCCCTGGTCCTCCGGAAGGAGCCCCGCACATGACGACCACCCGCCGGGCCTTCACCGCCCTCGCGGCCTCGGCCGCCCTGGCCGCGCTCGCCCCCGCCCCGGCCGTAAGCGCCGCGCCCGGCCGTCGCCGGCTCCTCGCCCACGACGACTTCCGGCACGGCCTCGGCCGGTGGGCGAGGGAACTCCAGGACGGCGGCAGCGTCACCGCCGGCCGCGGGGTCCTGGACATCGACGTGCCGAGCGGCGCGACGGTCTGGTTCCGGCACCGGCTCGACGGGCCCTACGTCCTGGAGTACACCGCCACCGCGGTCTCGGAAGGCGGCCCCAACGACCGCGTCTCGGACCTGAACAACTTCTGGAACGCGACGGACGTCCGCTCCCCGGCCGACCTGTTCGCCACGCACCGCACCGGCGCGCTCGCCGAGTACGACTACCTCACGACCTACTACGCGGGCTACGGCGCGAACTACAACACCACCACCCGGCTGCGCCGCTACGTCGGCGAACCCGGAGTCCGGCCGCTCGTCTACGACTACACCGAGCCGCTGCTGGTCCCGAACCAGCCCAACCACGTGCGCATCGTCTCCGACGGCTCGCTCGTGCAGTGGTGGAACAACGGCCGCCTGGTGTTCGACTACACGGACCCCGAGCCGTACACCGGCGGATACTTCGCCTTCCGGACCGTGTGGAGCCACTTCAGGGTCACCGGCTTCCGGGTGTGGCGACCGCACACTCAACAGCGCTGAAAGCCGGCGTATTCCTGAATGGCAAATGATTTAAGAGTGGCTCATCTCACCGTTCGTCAACCCCTGCCTACGGTCGCGTAGGTCACATCCGAAGGTGAATCATGGTCCGACGTGGCAGACGATTCGAAGAATGACAACAGATCAGTGATCGGGTCGTACGTGGCGGTGGGGGACAGCTTCACCGAGGGCGTCGGCGACCCCGGGCCCGACGGGGCGTTCGTGGGCTGGGCCGACCGGTTCGCGGTCCTGCTCGCCGACCGGCGCCCCGAGGGCGACTTCAAGTACACCAATCTCGCGGTCCGCGGGAAGCTGCTCGACCAGATCGTGGAGGACCAGCTCCCACAGGCGGTCGAACTGGCCCCGGACCTGGTCTCCTTCTGTGCGGGAGGCAACGACATCATCCGCCCGGGCACCGACCCGGACGAGGTGGCCGAGCGTTTCGAGCGGGCCGTGGCCCGGCTGACGGAGGCCGCGGGCACCGTGCTGGTGACGACCGGCTTCGACACGCGGGGCGTTCCCGTGCTCAAGCATCTGCGCGGCAAGATCGCCACGTACAACGGACATGTGCGGGCCATCGCCGACCGGTACGGCTGCCCGGTGCTCGACCTGTGGTCCCTCAAGTCCGTGCAGGACCGCAGGGCGTGGGACAGCGACCGGCTCCACCTCTCTCCCGAGGGGCACACGCGCGTGGCGCTGCGCGCCGGCCAGGCGCTCGGCCTGGAGATCCCTGCCGACCCGGAGCAGCCGTGGCCGCCGCTGCCGCCCCGGGGCACGCTGGACATCCGCCGCGACGACGTCCACTGGGCCCGCGAGTACCTCGTCCCGTGGATCGGCCGCCGACTGCGCGGCGAGTCCTCCGGCGACCACGTGACCGCGAAGGGCGCCCTGTCCCCGGACGACATCAAACACCGCATCGCCTCGGTGGCCTGACCGTCACTCCTCCCACCCCGCCTGCGCCGGCGGGGTGGGGCGGGTGGGGGGCTTCCGGGCGTTGCCCGTCCCGATGGCCGTTCAGTGCCCCCGTTCGGTCAACGCCCCTCGGTCCAGGCCCAGTTCGCGGGCGAGAGCGTCGTCCACCCACTCCTGTGCCCGGCTGCGCGGCATCGCGCCCGGGTACGACGTCAGCTGCACCGCCAGCCCGTCCAGCAGCGCGGTCAGCCGCAGGGCGGCAGTGGCCGGGTCGGCACAGGTGAACTCGCCCGCGGCCACGCCCTCGCTGATCACCTCGGCGATCGCCGCCTTCCACTGCTTGTCCAGGTCCCGGGTGACCTCGCGCAGCGCGGGCTCGCGCAGGGCCACCGCCCAGCCCTCGATCCACAGCCGCCAGCCCTTGGCCTGGCCGGTCGGCGCGTACCAGCGCACCGCCGCCCGTAGCCGGCGCAGCGCGGACGTACGCCGCCCCAGCAGCTTGCGCAGATGCGTGAGGTCGTCCTCGGCGGCGTAGGCGAACGCGGCGGCCACCAGCTTCTCCTTCGTGGAGAAGTGGTACAGCACCAGCGCGCTGCTCACCCCGAGCGCCGCGGCCACGTCGGCGATCCTGACCGCCGCCACGCCCCGCGCCTCGATCTGCCCGATGGCGGCCCGCAGCAACTCCTCCCGCCGCTCGGCCACGCTCAACCGCACTCTCGCCACGCCGTCACCCTACACAGCCGTCCGGACCGGCACCGAAGACCTCAGGCACACCCGTGCGGCCGGGGGCGCAGGCTCAGCAGCCCATTGGTTGCTGCCAGTTGAGTCAGTTGCGCGCCGCCGTCACCGGTACCACCCGAAGCGTTCCGCGATCACCGGCAGCCGGTCGGCCACCAGGGCGTGGGCGGCCGCGCGGGGTGTCGTACCGTCGGCGTCCGCGCGGTCGAGCATCAGGCCGGTCAGGGCGCGCATGGAACGCCGGAGGCGGGCGAAGGCCTCGCCGGCGTCCGCGCCGATGTCCCCGAACAGGGTCCACCACCACCAGGCGTTCGTACCGGAGTTGACCACCACGTCCGGCAGCACGGTCACCCCGCGCGCGGCCAGCAGCGCCTCCGCCTCCGGCAGGACCGGCATGTTGGCGGCCTCCACGATCCAACGGGCACCGATCCGCTCCTGGTTGCCGGTGTCGATCGCGTACGACACGGCCGCCGGCACCAGCACCTCCGCGCCGGCCGACAGCCAGGCGTCGCCGGGCAGCTCACGGTCGCCGGGCCGCAGCACACGGCGGTCGACGGTGCCGTACCCGTCCCGCGCGGCCAGCAGTGCCTCGACGTCGAGCCCCGCCGGATTGGCCATCGTGCCCTTGATGTCGGCGACCGCCACCACCGTCAGCCCCGCGCGCGCGAGGAACCGCGCGGTGGCCCCGCCCATCGTGCCGAACCCCTGGACGGCCACGCGCGTGCCCGCGTACGGAACCGACGCCCGGTCCAGGGCCGTGAGCACCGACTCGGCGACCCCGCAGCCGCCGGCCAGCTCGTCCAGTCCGATGCCGTCCACCTCGACGGCGAAGGCGTCCGCGAGCCGTGCTCGGGCCGCCGTCTCGTCGTCCAGCAGCGGGTACACCGCCTGCACGGAGGAGACCAGGCCCGCCTCGGCCGCCGCGCGGTCGACCAGGTCCTGGGAGAGGCCGAGATCCTCGCCGGTGGCCCAGAGGGTCTCGATGTACGGCCGCATGGCCCGCAGATAACGCACCAGCAGCCCGTACGCCTCCGGCGCCCGGGGATCGCAGTCGATGCCGCCCTTGGCGCCGCCGAGCGGGATGTAGCGGCCCTCGGGGTCGTAGTGCAGGGCCTCCTTCATCGTCATGCCGCGGGCGAGCCCCGCCACCTCCTCCAGGGTGCAGCCGGGGCGCATCCGCAGCCCGCCGCCGGCCACGCCGCGCACCAGCCGGTCCACGACCAGGAAGCCCTGACGGCCGGTGACGTGGTCGGTCCAGACGAGCGACATCAAGGGGGCGGGGGCGGACATGGGTCTCCTCGGGAACGCGAACGCGGGGACGGGGGAGGGAGATGGGGCGGTGACGGCGTCGGCCCCGTCCACGGCCGCGCGCGCGTGGAGGCGCCTCTCGCACACGGCGCCCCCGGGGACCACCCCATTACTGAATCCTGAGTCAGTATCGGGAGCCCGTTCGCACCCTGTCAACGCGCTGAACGGCGGTTCAGTAGTGCACGGCAGGAGCGGACCGGCACCCCGGGGGGCCCGGACTGTCGGAGGCGCCGACCATAATGGGGAGCCTCACCCACTCCACCGGGAGGTACCGTGACCGGACTGCGTTCCTCGATCTCCGGGCTCCGCGCACTGCGGCCGGCTGCCTTCGGCGCGGACCCGGGCGGTGAGCGCATGGCACGCATCCGCCGCTCCCCCCACTTCAAGGACGGCGTCTTCCAGAACCCCGGCGGCATCGCGCGCACCCGGCCCTCCGGCTCCACGCTGGACTTCGCGAAGGTGTTCTTCGACAAGGAGACCCGGCCCCTGCGCGCCCCGGAGGGCACCGTCCCGGTGCACCCCACGACCTTCGCCGACCTGGCCAAGCCGCCCGCCACCGGGCTGCGGCTGACCTGGATGGGACACTCCAGCGTGCTGGCGGAGATCGACGGCCACCGGGTGCTGTTCGACCCGGTCTGGGGCGAGCGCTGCTCCCCGTTCCCGTTTGCCGGACCGCGGCGGCTGCACCCCGTGCCGCTGCCGCTGGCCGCGCTCGGCGAGGTCGACGTGGTGGTGATCTCCCACGACCACTACGACCACCTCGACCTGCCCACGATCAAGGCGCTGGCCGGCACGGACACCGTGTTCGCCGTGCCGCTCGGCGTCGGCGCCCACCTGGAGCACTGGGGCGTCTCCGCGGACCGGCTGCGCGAGCTGGACTGGCACGAGTCCACCAGAATCGGCGGCCTCACCCTCACCGCCACCCCGGCCCGCCACTTCTGCGGCCGCGGTCTGCGCAACACCCAGCACACCCTCTGGGCGTCCTGGGCCGTCGCCGGTGAGGAGCACCGGATCTACCACAGCGGCGACACCGGCTACTTCGAGGGCTTCAAGGACATCGGCGCGGCCCACGGCCCGTTCGACGCGACGATGATCCAGATCGGGGCCTACAGCGACTTCTGGCCCGACATCCACATGCGCCCCGACGAGGGCCTGCGCGCCCACCTGGACCTCCAGGGCGGCGCACCGCACGGCGTGCTGCTGCCGATCCACTGGGGCACCTTCAACCTCGCTCCGCACCCGTGGGCCGAGCCGGGGGAGTGGACCAAGGAGGCGGCCGAGGAGGCCGGCCAGGCGGTGGCCCTGCCCCGGCCCGGCGAGCCCTTCGAACCGGAGGGCAAGCTTCCGGCGGAGGCCTGGTGGCGCGGAGTGGCGGGCACGGAGCGCCGCACCTGGCGCTCGGTCGGCGCACTGGTGGCGGAGCCGCCCGCGCGGGGCTGACGCGCGCCTGACGACAACGGCCGCTGCGGGAGGAGCACGATGTGCTCCTCCCGCAGCGGCCGTTGTCGCGTGCCGCGCGTGCGCGAGCGAACGCAGCACCTGTGACAGCCCGGTCGATTCACAGAACCAAGGCCAAAACCGAAACTCTCCGTAACCAAGCGACAGGGTGCCGCCCTTGCCGTCGGGCGACCCCGGCCGGTTATCGGTCTGTCGTACGAGGCTTCATACCAGAGCGGGACGCTCCTCGGGGGACTTTGTCAACTGCCCACCGCACATGATGCTCAGGCAACTACTGTGAGTGTCCGTCGGCGACGGGTGGCCGGAGTCCCCGGTTCCGCCGGCCGACGCGATGACGCATGCCCGCCTCGCGCACCCCGCGAGAACAGGCACCACGGACCAGTACGAGGACGCAAGCGATGTCTCACCTCCGAGCACCGGCCACGCGCGCCGACCGCCGGGAGGGCGGCCGGCACGGGCGGCCGGTCGCCCGAACGACTCCCGCACTGCCCGAGACGCACATACGGCCCCAGCTCATGCGGCTCGCCGTACTGCCGCCCCTCGCGGTCGCGCTCAGCGCCACCGCCGCGGTCCTGTTCAGCATCCGCTCCACCGGCGCCCGCACGGGTCCCGTCCTGTGGGCGGTGCTCGCCGGCGCGGTCGCCGTGACGATCGCCGGCATTCTCATCGCCGCCGTGGCCGCCGACCGCGCCGCCCGTTCGGTCGCCGACCGCGTCGACGCGCTGCGCCGTACCGCCGCGCGCGGCGAGGCCGACCTGCACGCCCTCGTGGACACGCTGCGCCAGGGTGCGACCCCGCCGCAGCGCACCCCGTCGCGCCGGCCGCCCGCGGACGCCGACGAACTCGAACTGCTCGCCGCCGACCTCGCCCGCGCGCACGACGGCGCCGTCACCGCCGTCGTGCGCGCCGCCCAGCTCTCCAGCCACACGGGCAGCGAGCAGAAGCTGGAGGTCTTCGTCAACCTCGCGCGCCGGCTGCAGTCCCTCGTGCACCGGGAGATCTCGATCCTCGACGAGCTGGAGAACGAGATCGAGGACCCCGACCTGCTCAAGGGTCTGTTCCACGTGGACCACCTGGCCACCCGGATCCGGCGGCACGCGGAGAACCTCGCCGTGCTCGGCGGCGCCGTCTCCCGGCGGCAGTGGAGCAACCCGGTGAGCATGACCGAGGTGCTGCGCTCCGCCATCGCGGAGGTCGAGCAGTACTCCCGGGTGAAGCTGGTGCCGCCGATCGCCGGCGAACTGCGCGGCCACGCCGTCGCCGACGTCATCCATCTGCTCGCCGAACTCATCGAGAACGCCTCGGTGTTCTCCGCCCCGCACACCCAGGTGCTGCTGCGCGCGGGCCTCGTCACCTCGGGGCTCGCCGTGGAGGTCGAGGACCGCGGACTCGGCATGCCCGTCGGCGAACAGAACCGGATGAACGCCCTGCTCGCCGACCCCGACCAGGTCAACGTCGCCAGCCTGCTGGCCGACGGCCGCATCGGGCTCTACGTCGTCTCCCAGCTCGCCCGCCGGCACGGCATCCACGTGCGGCTGCAGACCAACATCTACGGTGGTGTCCAGGCCGTACTCGTCGTCCCGCAGGCGTTGTTGGGCACGGCACAGCCCCAGGAGGCGGCCGGCACCGGTGCGTCGCCGCAGACGGGACCGCAGGGGCACGGGCCGCACGCGCAGGCAGCGGTGCCGGCGCAGGTACAGGTGCAGACCCGGACACCGGCTGCCGCGCCGGGGTCCTCGCAGGTGACAGGCGGCTGGTCGGGGGACGGGACCCCCGCCGCGCAGGCCGGCGCCGGACAGACCGGTGCCGGACAGGCTCCGGGCACCGGACGGCGGCGGCACGCCCAGCGCGGGACCGGGCGGCACGGTACCGAGACCGGTTCCGGTTCCGGATCCGGGGACAGCGGTTCCATGACCGGCGGTTCAGCGCCCGGTGGATCAGTGGCCGGCGGTTCAGCGGTCGATGGTTCGGTGCCCGGTGGTTCCGGGCGGTCCCGTGCCGAGGCCGGCTCGGGGCAGACCGGCGGCGAGGGACCGCACGACCGGCACGGTGGTGGCGTACCGGCCCCCCTTCCCGTACGCGGTGCCCGGCAGGACCGGCCCACGCCCGCCGCGGCCGTGCCCGGCATCGGCGCCGGGGACCGGCCGGCCGTCGAGGCGCACGCCGGCATCCTGCCCACCCCGCGCGCCGGCACCGTGCGCGGCACCATGGGCAAGCCCCAACTGCCCCGCCGACGCGCCCAGGAGCACATCGTGCCCCAGCTGCGCGGTGGCCCCGCACCCCGCCAGGACGCCGACACCGTCCCGGGCCACGACCCGGGACTGATGGCGGCCTTCCAGCGCGGGATCGGACTCGCCGAGGCGCAGCAGCACATGGAACACCTTGAACACATCGACAGTACGGCGGCCGTACCCATGGCGCCCGTACGCATGGACGGGGCAGAGCACCTGGACCCGACGCCCATACCCCAGGGGCGCGGCCACGCGCCCGGACTCGACGGTGCCCGTGGCGCCGGCCGGACCGACGGGAGCGCACCGGCCGACTGACCACCCGCACCGCACCCACCCCGCGCCACCCCGCACGACCGTGCACCACCCCGTTCCGCCTCCCCCCTGCCCGCGCTCCCGCAGATCTTCGTACCCAAGGAGTCGATCCACCATGGCGAGCGATGCGCCGACCGCCCACGCAACCGACCTCGACTGGCTGCTGAGCGGCCTCGTGCAGCGCGTACCGCACACCAGCAGCGCGGTGCTCCTGTCCTGCGACGGGCTGGTGAAGTCCGTGCACGGCCTCGACATCGACAGTGCCGACCACATGGCGGCCCTGGCGTCCGGTCTGTACTCCCTCGGCCGCAGCGCCGGCGTCCGGTTCGGCGACGGCGGGGACGTCCGCCAGGTCGTCGTCGAACTCGACTCGACCCTGCTGTTCGTCACCACGGCCGGGTCCGGCACCTGTCTCGCCGTGCTCGCCGGCCGGGAGGCCGACGCGGCCGTGCTGGGCTACGAGATGGCGATGCTCGTCAAGAGCGTCCGCCCCTACCTGGTGACCGCACCCCGCCAGCACCCCGTCGACTCCGCGGCGACGAGGCCTTGAGCGTGGCCGCAGCCGGCGACGGGCCCTGGCTGGACGACGCGGCCGGACGGCTGGTGCGCCCCTTCACCGTCAGCAACGGACGGACCGAGCCCAGCGTCGCCCTGGACCTGATGTCGCAGGTGATGGCCACCGGCGTCACCCCGCTCGGCTATCTCGGCCCCGAGCACGCCCAGGCGCTGGACCTGTGCCGCGCGCCCGTCTCGGTCGCCGAGGTCGCCGCGCATCTGAAGCTGCCCGCGGTGGTCACCAAGGTGCTGCTCGCGGACCTCGTCGACTGCGGGGTGCTGACCACCAAGCCCCCCGTCTTCCACCACACACCCACTGACCGGTCTCTGCTGGAGGCAGTGCTCGATGGACTACGACGACAGCTCTGACCCGTTCCCGACCGCGCTGAAGATTCTCGTGGCGGGCGGGTTCGGGGTGGGCAAGACGACCTTCGTGGGCGCGGTCAGCGAGATCGCCCCGCTCAGTACGGAGGAGCTGCTCACCACGGTCAGCGTCGGAACGGACAGTCTCGACGGCATCGAGAACAAGATGGAGACCACGGTCGCCATGGACTTCGGCCGGATCACCCTCGATCCGGAACATGTGCTGTACCTGTTCGGCACGCCGGGGCAGGAGCGGTTCTGGTTCATGTGGGACGAGCTGTCCGAGGGCGCGCTCGGCGCGGTGATCCTCGCCGACACCCGGCGCCTGGAGGACTGCTTCGCCGCCGTGGACTTCTTCGAGGAGCGCGGGCTCGGCTTCATCATCGCCGTCAACGAGTTCGACGGCTCCTACCGCTACGACCCCGAAGAGGTCCGCTCCGCCATCGACCTCGACCCCGAGATCCCCGTCGTCCGCTGCGACGCGCGGATCTCCAGTTCCGGCGTGCAGACCCTGCTCACCCTCGTACGCCACCTCCTCGCCCACGCTCCGGCGACCACGCCGAGCCATGGCGCCCACATGTGATCCCGTCCTACCGTTCACGGAGTCCCTGTATGAGTTGCACCTACAACACCGAAGCCCGGCTCGATGCCCGGACCGAAGCCGGGCCAGGCGTACGGCCCGGAGTCCGGCCATGAGCTACGAGCCGCCCCGGCCGGTCCGGGGTCTGCTGCTCACCCCCGAGGACAGAGAGGCCCCCGCCCGTGTCCACCGGCTGCGCCGGCTCGGCCTGGTGGACCGCCCCGATCCCGCGCTCGACGGCTTCGCCGCCCATCTCGCCCGGCTCACCGGCGCGCCGTACGCCATGGTCAACTTCATCGGCGAGGAACACCAGTTCTTCGCCGGGCTGAGCGCCCCCGCCGTCGCGCCGGTCGTCCGGGAGGACGGCAGCCGCGCCGAGCTCGGCCGGGTCCTGCCCCGCGACCACGGTTTCTGCCCCCATGTGGTGGTCCGCCGCAAGGCGCTGGTCCTGGAGGACGTCCGCGACTATCCGCGCTTCGCCGGCAACCCGATCGTCGACGCCTATGGCATCCGCACCTATATGGGCGCCCCACTCATCGACAGCTCCGGCATGGTGCTGGGCACCGTGTGCGCGGCCGGCACCGAGCCCCGTGTCTGGGGGAGGGACGGCCTGGACACCATCAAGGAGCTCGCCGCCGACCTCGTCGTTCGCCTCGAACGGAGCGCCGAGGACGGGTTACCCCTCTGACCCCGCCCCCTGGCTCGGACCGGGGCGTGGGAAACCCCGGAGGCGTGAAGGAAAGCTGAGGCGGCGGTTAAGAAAAGCTCGATGGACCCGCGGCCCGCGCATACGGCAGATTGCAGGGTGATTCCACCCCTCTGACCCGGTGCGGGCTCCTTCGGCGTGCCCGCGGGCCGG
Source organism: Streptomyces camelliae (assembly GCF_027625935.1). NCBI lineage: Bacteria > Bacillati > Actinomycetota > Actinomycetes > Kitasatosporales > Streptomycetaceae > Streptomyces > Streptomyces camelliae. Next base: position 1,447,763 of record NZ_CP115300.1, on the reverse strand, counting down.
GATCTCACGCACAGGAGCCGCATTCGTGAAGGCGCTGGTCAAGGAGAAGGCGGAGCCCGGACTCTGGCTGACGGACGTACCGGAGCCCGAGATCGGCCCCGGTGACGTACTGATCAAGGTCATGCGGACCGGTATCTGCGGCACCGACCTGCACATCCGGGCCTGGGACGGCTGGGCGCAGCAGGCGATCCGCACCCCGCTCACGGTCGGGCACGAATTCGTCGGGCAGGTCGTCGAGACCGGCCGGGACGTCACCGACATCCGCATCGGGGACCGGGTCAGCGGCGAGGGCCATCTGGTGTGCGGCAAATGCCGCAACTGCCTGGCCGGCCGGCGTCACCTGTGCCGGGCCACCGTCGGTCTCGGCGTCGGCCGCGACGGCGCGTTCGCCGAGTACGTCGCCCTGCCCGCGACCAACGTGTGGGTGCACCGCGTCCCCGTCGACCTCGACGTCGCCGCGATCTTCGATCCGTTCGGCAACGCCGTGCACACCGCGCTGTCCTTCCCGCTGGTCGGTGAGGACGTCCTGATCACCGGCGCCGGACCGATCGGCCTGATGGCCGCCGCCGTCGCCCGGCACGCCGGCGCCCGCAACGTCGTCGTCACCGACGTCAGCGAGGAACGCCTGGAACTGGCACGCAAGATCGGCGTGAGCCTCGCCCTGAACGTCGCGCAGTCCACCATCGCCGACGGCCAGCGCGAACTGGGCCTGCGCGAGGGCTTCGACATCGGCCTGGAGATGTCCGGCCGGCCCGAGGCCATGCGGGACATGATCGCCAACATGACGCACGGCGGCCGGATCGCCATGCTCGGCCTGCCCGCCCAGGAGTTCCCGGTCGACTGGTCCCGGATCGTCACCTCGATGATCACCATCAAGGGCATCTACGGCCGCGAGATGTTCGAGACCTGGTACGCGATGTCGGTGCTGCTGGAGGGCGGCCTGGACCTGGCCCCCGTGATCACCGGCCGCTACGGCTACCGCGACTTCGAGGCGGCCTTCGCCGACGCCGCGAGCGGCAAGGGCGGCAAGGTCATCCTGGACTGGACCGCGTAAGCGACGTAAACCCCCCTTCTGCGCACGCACTTTCAGGAGCTTCCCCATGTTCGACACCGTCCGCGACGACCTGCGCGCCACCCTCGACGAGATCCGCGCCGCCGGTCTGCACAAGCCCGAGCGGGTCATCGGCACCCCGCAGTCCGCGACCGTCGGCGTCACCGCCGGCGGCCGCCCCGGCGAGGTCCTCAACTTCTGCGCCAACAACTACCTCGGCCTCGCCGACCACCCCGAGGTGATCGCCGCCGCCCACGAGGCCCTGGACCGCTGGGGCTACGGCATGGCCTCCGTCCGCTTCATCTGCGGCACCCAGGAGGTGCACAAGGAGCTGGAGGCGCGCCTGTCCGCCTTCCTCGGCCAGGAGGACACGATCCTGTACTCCTCCTGCTTCGACGCCAACGGCGGTGTCTTCGAGACCCTGCTCGGCGAGGAGGACGCGGTGATCTCCGACGCCCTCAACCACGCCTCCATCATCGACGGCATCCGCCTGTCCAAGGCCCGCCGCTACCGCTACGCCAACCGTGATCTGGCGGACCTGGAAGCCAAGTTGAAGGAGGCGTCCGACGCGCGCCGCCGCCTGATCGTCACCGACGGCGTCTTCTCCATGGACGGCTATGTGGCGCCCCTGCGCGAGATCTGCGACCTCGCCGACCGCTACGACGCGATGGTCATGGTCGACGACTCGCACGCCGTCGGCTTCGTCGGCCCCACCGGCCGCGGCACCCCCGAGCTGCACGGCGTCATGGACCGGGTCGACATCATCACCGGCACCCTCGGCAAGGCCCTCGGCGGCGCCTCCGGCGGCTATGTCGCCGCCCGCGCCGAGATCGTCGCCCTGCTGCGCCAGCGCTCCCGGCCGTACCTGTTCTCCAACACCCTGGCCCCGGTGATCGCCGCCGCCTCCCTGAAGGTCCTCGACCTGCTGGAGTCGGCGGGGGACCTGCGGGAGAAGCTCGCGGCGAACACCGCCCTGTTCCGCCGCCGGATGACCGAGGAGGGCTTCGACATCCTCCCCGGCGACCACGCCATCGCCCCCGTCATGATCGGCGACGCGGCGAAGGCGGGCCGCATGGCCGAGCTGCTGCTGGAGCGCGGCGTGTACGTGATCGGCTTCTCCTACCCGGTCGTGCCGCAGGGCCAGGCCCGGATCCGCGTCCAGCTGTCCGCCGCGCACTCCACGGCGGACGTCGACCGCGCGGTGGACGCGTTCGTCGCCGCCCGCGCGGAGCTGGCGGCCTGACCAGCGCCGACAGCTTGGGATAATTGAGGACATGATCGAAGCACGGCGGCTCCACATCCTCCGTGCGGTGGCCGACCACCGCACGGTCACCGCGGCGGCCGCCGCGCTCTATCTCACCCCCTCCGCGGTCTCCCAGCAGCTGACGGCCCTGGAGCAGGAGACCGGCCACCGCCTGGTCGAGCGCAGCGCCAAGGGCGTACGGCTCACCCCGGCCGGCGAGATCCTGCTGAGCCACACCAACGCGGTCCTGGCCCAGCTGGAGCGGGCCGAGGCGGAGCTCGCGGCCTACGGTTCGGGCGAGGCGGGCACGGTCACCGTGGCCGCCTTCGCCACCGGCATCGCCCAGGTCGTGGCCCCGGCCGTGGCGCGGCTCGCGGACAGCGCGCCCGGCATCCGGATCCGGGTCCAGGACGCGGAGGGCGACGCGAGCCTGCCGATGGTGCTGGACCGGCAGGTCGACGTGGCGGTCGCGGTCGAATACCGGGGTGCACCGCCCGCCGACGACCCCCGGCTCACCCATGTCCCGCTCTACGCCGAGCCGTTCGACGCGGTCGTACCCGTCGGGCACCGGCTCGCGGACCTCGCCGAGGTCCCCCTCGCCGAGCTGGCCAAAGACCCCTGGATCGGCCCGTACCCCGGCAACCCCTGCCACGACGTGGTCGTCCTCGCCTGCGAGAGCGCCGGCTTCCAGCCTCGTCTGGAGCATTCGTCCGACGACTTCCGCGCCGTGGTCGCGCTGGCCTCGGCGGGCGCGGGCGTGGCCCTCGTACCGCGCTCTGCCCTGAACGGCATGGACCTGACGGGGGTGATCGTCCGCCCCGTCGACGGCGTGGCCCCGACCCGCCGCGTCTTCGCCGCCGTACGGCGCGGAGCCGAGGGACACCCGCTGATCCGCCCGGTGCTGGACGCGCTGGGGCGGGCCGCACAGCAGGCGTGAGGATTCCGTAACGCGGGCTTCTCGTATCCGGGATAACGTCCCGCATATGAGAAGCCCGGAGGATCCCCTCGACACCCGGCTCGACACCCGACTCGGTACCCGGCTGGCCGAGCTGCGCGCCCAACATGGCTGGTCCCTGGGCGAGTTGGCGGAGCGCAGCGGAGTGAGCCGGTCGACCCTGTCGCGTGCCGAACGTGCCGAGATCAGCCCCACCGCCGCCCTGCTGAACCGGCTCTGCCACGTCTACGGCCGCACCATGTCCCAGCTGCTCAGCGAGGTCGAGGCGGAGCCCGCCCCGCTGGTCCGGGCCGCCGACCAGCGGCTCTGGGAGGACCGCGCCTCCGGCTTCGTCCGGCGCTCCGTCTCCCCGCCCCACCCCGGCCTGCGCGGCGAACTCGTCGAGGGCCGGCTCACGCCCGGCGCCGACATCGCCTACGACCGCCCGCCCGTGACCGGCCTGGAACAGCATCTGTGGGTGCTCGACGGCGCCCTGGAGGTGACCGACGGGGAACAGGTCCACCGCCTCGGCACCGGGGACTGCCTGCGGATGCGGGTCTTCGGCCCGACCCGGTTCCGCTGCGCCGGATCCGGCGAGACGCGCTACGTACTGGCGGTGGTGCGGCCGTGAACGTGGAGCGCTGGGACGGTACCCGCGTACGGGAGCGGGCCGGGGAGCTGGCGGAGCTGCTGGCCGACGCCGTGGCCGGCGGCGCCTCCGTCGGCTTCCTGGCCCCGCTCGGACGCACCGAGGCCGCCGCCTGGTGGCGGGAGCGGGCGGACGCGACGGCGGCGGGCCGGCTCGCCGTGTGGGCGGCCGTCGACGCCACCGGCCGGGTCACCGGCACCGTCAGCCTCGCCTACCCCGACAAGCCGAACAGCCGCCACCGCGCGGAACTGGTGAAGCTCATGGTGCATCGCACCGCGCGCGGGCAGGGCCTCGGCCGCCGTCTCCTCACCACCGCCGAGCAGGCGGCCGCCGCGACCGGCATCACCCTGCTCCACCTCGACACCGAGACCGGCAGCCCCGCCGAGCTGCTGTACCGCTCGGCCGGCTGGACACGGGCCGGCGTCATCCCCGACTACGCGCTGAGCCCGGCAGGCGAACTGCGGCCGACGACGCTGTATTTCAAGCGGCTCCAAGGGTGACTGTCAGTGCCAGCAGCTACGGTGCGTTGCATGCCGGACGCTGAAGATGTACGCCGTATCGCCCTGTCCCTGCCGGACACCACGGAGAAGATCGCCTGGAGCATGCCCACGTTCCGGGTCGCTGGGAAGATGTTCGCGACCCTGCCCGAGGAGGAGACGTCCATCGCCGTGCGCTGCCCCAAGGAGGAGCGCGACGAACTGGTGCTGGCCGAGCCGGAGAAGTTCTGGGTCGCCGACCACGAGGCACAGTTCGCCTGGGTGAGAGCGAGACTCGCCGCGCTGGAGGACGAGGACGAGCTACGGGACATCCTCGCCGACTCCTGGCGCCAGGCCGCCCCGCCCCGACTCCTCGACGCCCACCCCGAGTTGGGCCGTCCGTCCGTGGAGTGAAAATGCCCGACGCACGGCACGACAGAACCACCGAGGACACACGCCGGACTTGGGGGATTCGGGGGGCTGGGGGACGGGGGGGAACTGAGGGGGCTCGGGCGACTCGGGCGACTCGGGGGCCAGGGGGCACCAGGGGGACTGGCGGAGCCCGGCGTGTCCGGGCGCCCCGAGGCCGGTGCCCCGGCCGTCCGGTCCCGGGACTCCGCCCTGTTCTTCGTGGCCCGGGCCGCCGCCGCCCCGGAGACACCATGCTGCCCGTGGCCCGGAGGCCCTTCTGGATCATGTCGGCGACGCGGGGCATGGCACGCTCGGGTCGGCCAGAAGGCTCGGTCATTTCCCGCCGACAAGACGCCCCCCTCGCCGACGGCCTGTTCTTCACCGGGCACGTGATGCTGTGGCAGATCTGCGCCGTCGGCTGCGTCAACGGCGTCGCGGGGGCGGTCTTCCAGCCGGGCGTGGCCAGTACGGTGCCCCGGCCGGCCGCCGGCATCCGGGGCGCGAACGGCGCGATCTGCATCGCCGAATCCGCCGCCCAGCTCGCCGGTCCTGCCGTCGCGGGTCTCCTGGTCGGCCCTCGCCTCGTCCGCCGGCGTCGCCGCCGCGCACGCCGCCACCCAGGCCGTCAGCGCCCTGTGCCTGCTGCTCCGGGGGTGCCCCGGGGGGGGGTGCCCGCACGGTGGACGGCCGTGGGATGCGCGCCTTCCGGGCCGATCTGGTCCAGGGCCGGCGGGAGTCCACAGCCCAGACGTGGTTGTGGGGGAGTGATCGCTGTCCGGCGCCTGCGTACCGGCGATGGTGGCCGGGGCGGCCGTCGCCGGTGCCGGACGCCATTGGCGGGGCCCCAGCGGCACAGGGCACATCGTGTGTCACACCCCGGCAGCCACCCGCGCCGCCGACCCCACGAACGAAGCGATCCGCTCCCGCAGGCTGTGCGCGTCCAGCCCGTGCGCGGCCACATGCTCCTCGACCGTCCCGTAACGGCGCAGCTCCCGCCGCCCCACGCCCAGGCCCAGCACCCGGTGCGGTACATCGGACAGAGCCTCGGCCGCCGCGGCCGTCGAGGTGCCCGCGAGGTACGGCTCGACCAGCACGACGTCGGTGCCCGCCGCCTCGGTGGCCCGGCGCAGACCGGCCGTGTCGAAGGGCCGCACGGTCGTCGCATACAGCACGGTGACGTCCAGCCCCTCCGTGGCGGCGAGGACCGTGTCGAGCAGCGGGCCGACGGCGACGACGACACCGGAGCGGCCCTCGCGGACCGTCACGAAGCGCCGTCCGTCGACCACCCGCGCCCGCTGGTTGGACTGCACGGAGAGCCGTACGTACACCTTGTCGTCGTGCGCGCCGACCGCGCGGCACAGCAGGCTCTCGGCCTCGTCCGGGTGTCCGGGCACATGGACGGTCCAGCCGTCCAGCGTGTCGATGAGCGCGACGTCGCCCGGCGACATGTGCGTGTAGCCACCCGCCGGCCAGTCGAACGAGGCCGCCGCGCTGACCAGCACCGCCCCGGCGTCCTGGTGTCCCAGATCCAGCTTGACCTGCTCGAAGGGCCGCTCCACGAGGAAGCTGGCGAAGGTGTGCACGACGGGCCGCAGCCCGGTGAGCGCCAGCCCGGCGGCCGCCCCGACCAGCAGCTGCTCCCGGATGCCGACGTTGATCACCCGGTCGGGATGCCGGGCCATGGCCTCGCGGAAGCCGTCCTTGCCGATCTCGGCGAGGACGACCGCGACGCGCGGATCCTCGTCCAGCATCCGGGAGAGAACGGGGGCGAAACGGTCACGCATGGTTTCCATGAAAGGTGCCCTTCAAGAATGTGGGGGAGAGTCAGGCGGTCTTCGGCTCGACCCGGGCCACGACCACATGCGGCCGCCCGGGATGCGGCGCGGTGAACGCGGCGTACAGGGCCTCGTGGTCGCGCCCGTCGACGGTGACCGCGGACCAGCCCGCGGCCTCGAACCGGGCGGCGATGCCGCCGGGCCGCGCATGGCTGGCGGAGGAGTTGTCGACCACGACCGTGTGCAACCGCTCCAGACCGGCCGGCCCCGCGAAGGCGATCGCCTCGTGGTTGCTGCCCTCGTCCAGTTCGGCGTCCCCGATCAGTACCCAGACCGCCGGGTCGTCCATCCCCTGCGCCCGCAGGCCCAGGGCGCTGCCCACGGCGATGGGCAGCCCGTGCCCGAGCGACCCGCTGGCGATCTCGGCCCCCGGCACCAGCACCCGGTCCGGGTGGTGCCCGAGCGGGGAGTCGTACGACCCGAAGCCGGGCAGCCAGTCGACCGGCACGAACCCCTTCGCGGCCAGCACCGCGTAGTACGCCATCGGCCCGTGCCCCTTGCTCAGCAGAAACCGGTCCCGGGCCGGATCGTCCCGCCGCTCCGGCGTCACCCGCAGCACCCGGTCGTAGAGCACCCACAGCACGTCGAGCGTGGAGGTGGCCGCCGGTCCGTGCTTCTCGTCGCCGGTCATGAGGCCCATCAGCCCCGGCAGGTCGTCGTAGCCGTACGTACGGCCGAAGTCTGCTGTGATCGTCATGCAGTCGATCGTGCAACCTCAACCAAACTTGAGGTCAACAGCGAAAAGCGGGGCGCGACCACCGATCCGAGTGCGGTATGGTTTCTCTGCACGTTTCGACCGGGGAAATCCCAGGTCAAACGGCATCGGGACGTGGCGCAGCTTGGTAGCGCACTTGACTGGGGGTCAAGGGGTCGCAGGTTCAAATCCTGTCGTCCCGACCAGCTTTTGGCAGGTCGGAGGCCGCTCTCTCACTCGTGGGAGGGTGGCCTTCCGTGCGTTCAGGGCGGCGATGGTCGCCGTGTCCCGCCGTCGTGCGGTGCGGCGTCGCACGCGTCGGTCAGGGATCCGCCGACTCCCCGGTCGCCGCTCGGTCTCTTCTGGAGTGACGGCCCGTCAAGCGGCTCCGATCGCGGTGAGCGGGTGCGGTATGCCGGGAAATATCGTATATTTGATCTATATGCGGAGAAGCCGCCATGCCTGCGAGATCCAGGATGCTTGCGAGATCCAGGCTCAGCCCATGGAGTGATGGCGGGTCGCCGCAGCCGGTGGAGTCGGCGACGGCGATGTCCGTCCGGGCCGACGGTGAACCGCCAGGCTCTCCCGCTTTCAACCATCGCCTGACGGGGGCGTGTCATGCCTGACAACACCCGACTGGGACAGATCGACCACATCGTGGTCCTGATGGAGGAGAACCGTTCCTTCGACCACATGCTGGGGTTCCTCTACACCGGCAGACAGACCCCGTCAGGCAAGCCTTTCGAAGGTCTGACGGGGCAGGAGAGCGTCCCCGGGGACAGCGGCAGGGTCACGGTCTTCCCGATCGACCGGACCACGCCGGATGCGTACTTCATGCCCGGCGCCGATCCCAGAGAGGGCTATGCGCCGACCAACAGCCAGTTGTTCGGGACGCCGACTCCTTCCGTACCGGCCCCTGCCGCGACCATGGACGGATTCGTGGCCGGCTTCGCCGACGCACTGCAATACGACAGCCAGAAGCACCGCCCGATATACCCCGGCACCAAGCCGGAGAACATCATGGGCTGCTTCACCCCGGAAGCCCTGCCGGTGCTGTCCGGTCTCGCACGGGGCTACGCGGTCTGCGATCACTGGTACAGCTCAGCGCCGACCGAGACCCTGCCCAACCGGGCCTTCGCCCTGGCCGGCACCAGCCTGGGCCGCATGGACGACAACGTGCGCGGCATCCCGATCCCCTTCGACACCCCCAGCATCTTCGGACTGCTCGAAAAGAACTCCGTGGACTGGGCGATCTACAGCGACGGCAAGCTGCTGACCAGACACGACTTCCCCGACACCCAGCAAGCCGACCAGCGTCACTTCGGCAGCTTCACCGACTTCGAGCGTGCCGCAGGCACCGGCACGCTCCCGCGGGGTTTCACCTTCCTTGAGCCCGACTGGTCACCGACGACCGGCAACGACCAGCACCCCAACTACGATGTCGCCGCCGGCGAGCAGCTCATTCACGACGTCTACTACACACTGCGCAACGGGCCGAACTGGAACAGGACCCTGCTGGTCGTCACCTATGACGAGCACGGCGGATGCTACGACCACGTCGCCCCGCCCTCCGGAGCGGTCCCTCCCGACGACTCACAGGGGGAATTCGGATTCGACTTCACCCGGTTCGGAGTGCGGGTGCCCGCCGTACTGGTCTCCCCCCTGATCGAGCCCGGGACCGTGTTCCGCGTCGACGGTACGACACCGCTGGACCACACCTCACTGCTCAAGACGATCGAGCAGCGGTGGAAGCTTCCCCCGCTGACCCGCCGCGACGAGGCGGCACCCGGGATCGGCGAGGTCCTCACCCTCGACCAGCCCCGCACCGATGACCCGCTCGACGGCGTTGCGGTGCCCACCTCAAGCGGCAACAACCCGGCCCGGGGCACGACGTCCCACCTCGACACGGTCTGTGAAGCCCTTGCCGCCCAGCACCTTTCGTCGGCCTGACGCACGGACGAGCAGCGGGAGAAGTCCCGGGCGGCTCCGCGGGAGAAGCGGAACGCGGGGCACCAGGCCGGGAAGTTCCCCGTCACCCGGTCCCGTTCGACGGTGACCCGCCAGACCGACTGACGTACGTCGGCCGGGCCGGTGGTCTCCGGCCCGGCCGGCTGCCGGCTGTCGTCAGCTCGCCGGCTCGGTGTCCCGGCGCGACAGTGCCAGGAACGCCACGAACCCGACGATCGCCACCGTCCAGGACAGGGTCACCGGGCCCAGCCCCCACGCCAGGCCGCCGCGCTTGGCCGGCAGGGCCATCCAGTCGGCGAGGGAGGCGCCGAGCGGGCGTGTGATGACGTACGCCGTCCAGAAGGCGGTCACCGCGCCGAGCAGGCGCATGCGGTGGGCGAGAGCGGGGACGCAGATCGCCGCGGCGAACAGGGCGACGGAGCCCAGGTAGCCGAGGCCGATGGTAGCGGAGAGGTCGCCGGCGGCGGTGCCCAGGGCGAACGTGGCGAGCACGGCCGCCCAGTAGAAGAACTCGCGGCGGCGGGTGCGGATGGAGTGGATGGACAGCGTGCGCTCGCTCCTGTACCAGAAAGCGAAGACGGCCGCGAGGGCGATGAGGAAGAGCGGGGTGGACAGGGTGTACGGGACGCCGACGACCACGTGGAGCGCGTCGGCGGCCATCGTGCCGAACACGCTGACCATGACGATCGCCGTCCAGTAGATCCAGGCCACGTACCGGCGGACGGCGAACTGGAGCACGAGCGAGGCGACGAAGGCGAGACCGCCGAGGCCGACCGCCGGGATGTTGCCCAGCGTGTGGGCCAGGAAGTCGGAGGCGGTCTCGCCCATGCCGGTCGTGAGGACCTTGATGATCCAGAAGTAGACGGTGACCTCCGGCACCTTGTTCGCGCTCTCGCGTATGCGCGCGCGTGCGTGACCGTGCGGCCGGTCCGTCAGGACGTGCTCTGTGCTCATGATCCGCACCCTCGCACGGCCAACTGTCCGTTCCCCAGCCCCCTTTGCCATTGTTTTGGGGCTTCTGGTGCAGCTGTTGCCACGGGGTGCGGCGAACCTGAACACAACCTGAACGCATCGGCGCCGGCCCTGGCCTGCGGCCGGACTGGCCTGATAGACAGGCCGGTCGGGCGGCCGCCGGTGTCAGTACGTCAGACCCACGTGCGCCAGCGCCTGCCTCAGCAGCACCCCGTGCCCGCCCGGCATCTCGCTCTGCACGGCCGCCGACGCGGCCTCCTGGGGGCTGAACCAGACCAGGTCCAGGGCGTCCTGGCGGGGGCGGCAGTCGCCGGTGACCGGGACGATGTAGGCGAGGGAGACCGCGTGCTGGCGTGGGTCGTGGTACGGGGTGATGCCCGCGGTCGGGAAGTACTCGGCGACGGTGAAGGGCTGGATCGAGGTGGGGATGCGGGGGAGGGCGACCGGGCCGAGGTCCTTCTCCAGGTGACGCAGCAGGGCGTCGCGGACCCGCTCGTGGTGCAGGACGCGGCCGGAGACCAGGGTCCGGCTGACCGTCCCGTCCGGGCCGATGCGCAGCAGCAGTCCGATGCTGGTGACTTCGCCGCTGTCGTCCACGCGCACGGGCACGGCCTCGACGTACAGGATCGGCATGCGGGCCCTGGCCATTTCCAGCTCGTCCGTGGTGAGCCAGCCGGGCGTGGTTTCGGTCATGTCTGACATTGCTTGATCATACTTTCCGGGTGGGGCGCTCGCTGGGGTCGCGCGCCGGTTCGGGTGCGGGCGGTCCGTAGAGTCCGTAGAGGCGGCGGGCGTTGTCGCGGCCCGTCCAGGCGGCGATGCGCAGGGCGTCGGGCAGGCTCAACTCGTCGGCCTCGACGCGGGATTGGAGGATACCGGCCAGTCCCTGGCGGAAGCACAGGGCGCCGAGGTGGTGGAATTCGGCCACGCCGTAGGCGTCGGAGCTGTACAGCAGTTTCCGGAACGGGGTGATCTCCAGCGCCTCCTCCAGCACCGCCCGGCAGCGGGCCGGGCCGGTGTGGTGCAGGGCGAGGCCGACGTCCAGGTACACGTGCTCGAACACCGCTGCCAGATACGCGGCTTGGCGGTGGTACGGCCAGCAGTGCAGGAGCAGGACCGGGATCGTGCCGGAAGCCAGGCGCAGCCAGTCGGTCAGCAGGGCCGGGTCGGCGCGGTGCAGCCGCAGGTCGGCGTCGCCGAAGCCGGTGTGCAGCTGGAGGGGCAGGCCGAGGTCCACGGCGGTCCACAGCAGGTGCCGGGTCAGGACCGGGTCGGTCAGGCGGCCGCCGGCCGCCAGCCAGTTCCCGGCTGCCCGTGTGACCTCCCGCGCCGCCGGACGGGCCGGGTCCAGGGCGAAGCCCGTGCGGTAGGCGGCGACCGACTTCACCGCCACCACGCCCGGCCGGCGCACCGCCTCCTCGGCCGCCGTACGGAACACATCGGCATACGCGTCCGGCTCGACGCCCCGCGCCGCCACCGCCTCCGCCACCTGTTCCAGGCGTACGACCTCCCGCGCCGCGGCGCCGGAGGCGGCCGCCAGTTCGGCGGGGGAGGTGAGGGGGTGCGCGGTGTAGCCGGTGTCCACGAAGAACGCCTCGGCTCCGGCGGCGGTCAGGAAGCGGCGGTTGACCTCCTGCCAGCCCAGCTCCGCGCGGCGGGCCGTATAGGTGTCCGGCGGCGCGTGCCGCGGGAGGTCCAGCAGGGGCGCGCAGTGCCGGCGTACGGCCACCCCGGCGGGCGTGTCGAAGGGCGAGCTGCCGGGCCAGGCCTCGCCCTCCGTGAGGAGCGCGGCGAACTCCCGCGGCGCGAGGTCGGCCGTCACCGCGCCGTGGCAGTGGTGGTCCACCAGCGGCAGTGCGGCGAGGGCCTCGTGGACCGGTCCCGGTGCGGTGGCCACGGTCAGTACACCCAGCGGTAGGCCGCCGCCACCTGGGCGTCGTCCAGGCCCTCGACGGCCGCCGCCTCGCCCAGCCGTACGGCGGTCACCGCGTCCGCGAGGACCGGGCCCAGCGCGGCCCGCAGCACCTCGTCGGCACGGAACTCCCGGGCGGCCTCGGGCAGGGACCGCGGCAGGCGGCGTACGCCGAGCCTCTCCGCCTCGTCCGGCGTGTACCGGGCCGGGTCGCCGGTGATCTCCCCGGGCAGCTCCAGCGCCCCGGCCAGACCGTCGAGGCCCGCGGCGATGACGCAGCCGAGGGCGAGGTAGGGGTTGGCGGCCAGGTCGACCGGCTTGACCTCCAGGTTGGCGTCCTGCGCCTGGCGGCCCGCCGTACCGGTGATCACCCGCAGCGCCGCCTCCCGGGTCTCCCGCCCCCACGCGGTGAACACCCCTGCCCACTGGGAGGGCCGCAGCCGCAGACGGCTGGCCGGGCTCGGGGCGGTGACCGCCGTCAGCGCGGGCAGGCGGGCCAGGATCCCGGCGGTGAAGGACTCCGCCTCGGGCGTCATGCCGTAGCGGCGCTGCCCGCCCGCGTGCAGGTTCACCCCGCCGCGCCAGCAGGACAGATGCAGATGGCCGCCGTTGCCGACGCCCTCGGCGGACACCGCGGGCGAGAACGAGACCCTGAGGCCGTGCCGCTGCGCGACCGCGCGGATCGTCTGCCGGACCAGCACGCTGCGGTCGGCCGCCGCCACCGGGTCCAGCGCGCCCACGGAGATCTCGAACTGCCCGGGGGCGTACTCCGGATGGAGCTGGTCGACGGGCACGTCCTGCGCGGCGAACGCGGCCAGCAGGTCGGCGGTGTAGTCGCTCAGGCCGACCTGCCGGACCGCGCCGTACGCCGGACCGGAGACCGCAGGGACGAACTCCCCGGCGGGCGCCGAGCCGAGCCCGACCGACCACTCGACCTCGATCGCCGCCTTGAAGGCCAGCCCGTGACGCTCGGCCGCGCCGGCCACCGTCCGGCGCAGAAAGGTCCGGGCGCAGCCGGGGTGCCGGGCGCCCTCCTGGGTGATCCGGTCCACCGGCGCCCACGCCCAGCCGGGCTGCCCGGCCAGCGTGACCAGCTGGTCGAGGTCCGGGTAGAGGCGCAGATCGCCGTCCGGGGAACCGAGGACGTCGGTGGTGACGATCGAGTCGTCGGCGAGGAAGGTGTCGAACACCGGGGACATGCCGACGCCCCAGGACACGGCCGCCGCCAGCCGCGCCGTCGGGACCGTCTTGACCCGGCACACGCCGGCGGTGTCGACGTACGCGAGCACGATCCCGCGCACGCCCTGTCCGGCCAGGCCGGCGGTGAGCGCGGCGACCCGGCGCAGATCCTCCGGGCGCCCGCCGGGCACGGGGTCGGCAAGGGTGGTCATACGTCCTCCTCGGCTGCGTCCGCCTCGACGTGGTCCGCGTCGTGCTGCCGTCGACGGGCGTCAGGGTTTCACGGCCACCGCGCCGAACTGCGGCACCGGCGCCGCGTCCGCCGGGTCGGCGCGCCACTGGGAGCAGGGCACCAGGCCCGGTTCGACCGGCTCCAGGCCGTCGAGGAACGAGGCGATCTCCGCGCGGCTGCGGGCGGTGATCGGCGGGGTGGCGTTGGCGTTCCAGAACTCCATCGCCGCGACGTTGCCCTCGCCGCCCACGTCACGGTCGTACGTCGGATGGGTCAGGGCCAGGCAGCTCCCGGAGGGCAGGGCCGCCATGAGCCGGCGCACGATGTCCCGGGCCTCGCCGGTGTCCAGGACGAAGTTCAGGATGCCCAGCATCATCAGCGCGACCGGCCGGGTGAGGTCCAGGGTGTCGGCGGCGCGCTGCAGGATGGTGTCCGGGTCGTGCACATCGGCGTCGAGGTAGTCCGTGACACCCTCGGGCGAGCTGGTGAGCAGCGAGCGGGCGTGCACCAGCACGATAGGGTCGTTGTCGACGTACACGATCCGGGACTCCGGTGCGATGCGCTGCGCGATCTCGTGGGTGTTGTCCACGGTCGGCAGACCCGTGCCGATGTCCAGGAACTGGCGGATCCCGCGCTCGGCGGCCAGGTACCCGACCGCCCGCGCCAGGAACTGCCGGTCCGCGCGGGCCACGTCCCGGATCACCGGGAACATCCCGGCGACGTGCTCACCGACTTGCTGGTCGACCTCGTAGTTGTCCGTGCCGCCGATCCAGTAGTTCCACACCCGGGCGTTGTGCGCCACGGAGGTGTCCAGTCTCTCCGGTCCGGCCGTCGGGGAGCCCTCGGTCACATCGCCGCCCTTCTCGCACGCGGTTGCCCGCCGTCATTGTGCCGTCCGGTGATCGAGCTGTCCCGGGAACCGCCCGGCCCGGGCGGTTCGGGGCGGCTTCGGGACGTACCGGAACACCGGGGACCGGCTCCGGGACGCCGCGCCGCATGAGGAACACTGGACGGCGTACCCCTCCCCCGACCGGAAGCAGGACATGCCCGCCACGCCCACGCCCCTCCTCGACACCCCGGACCTGCCGGCGGGCCCCGCCGACATCCGGCTGATCGTCACCGACATGGACGGCACCCTGCTGGACGACGCCAAGCGGCTCCCCGAGGGCCTGTGGCCGCTGCTCGCCGAACTGCGTCGCCGCGGTGTGCTGTTCAGCCCCGCCAGCGGCCGCCAGTACGCCACGCTGGCCCGGCAGTTCGCCGAGGTCGCCGAGGGCATGGTGTTCATCGCGGAGAACGGCACCTACGTGGTCCGCGACGGCGTGGAGCTCAGCTCCGACACCCTCGACGCGTCCGTGGCCCCCCGGATCGCGCGGACGGTGCGGCGGCTGGTCGCGGACGGCGCGGACGTGGGCGCGGTGGTGTGCGGCAAGCGGGCGGCGTACGTCGAGCGGTCGGACGAGGCGTTCCTCGCGGAGGTGCGCAAGTACTACGTCGAGCACCGGGTCGTGGCCGACCTCACCGCCGTCGACGACGCTGCGATCAAGATCGCGCTGTTCGACTTCGGTCCCGCCGAGCACTCCACGGCCCCCGCGCTCGCCGAGTTCGCCGGCACCCACCAGGTCGTCGTCTCCGGCGAGCACTGGGTCGACGTCATGAACCGCACGGCCGACAAGGGCACCGCCCTGCGCGGCCTCCAGCGGGCGCTCGGCATCACGCCCGCGCAGACCATGGTCTTCGGCGACTACCTCAACGACCTGGAGATGCTCGACGCGGCCGACTGGTCCTTCGCCATGGCCGGCGCCCACCCGGAGGTCGTCCGCCGGGCGCGCTACCTGGCCCCGTCCAACAACGACAACGGCGTCCTGCGCACCATCGCGCACGTGCTCGGCCTGTGACCCTGCTGCCGGGGAGGGCGTACCCGTGCGGCCGGGCCCGGACCGCGATCCCGACGCGGTTCCGGGCCCCCGGGCTTGTGCCGGCCGCCCCTCAGGGCTTGCGGCCGACCGCCCCGTACAGCGAGACGGGCCCCGGGCCGTCCGGTGCCTGTGCGGGGCGCCACGCGTCGACCGGTACGACGCCCGGCTCCAGCAGGTCGAGTCCCGCGAAGAAGGCGGCCACCTCGGCGCGGGAGCGGGCCACCAGGGTCACCCCGCCCGCCGCGTAGGCGGCGATGCCCTTCTCGACGTTCTCCGGCTCGAAGTCGGCCGTCATCGTCGACAGGACCAGACGGCTGCCCGGCGCCAGCGCGTCCACCAGGGTCGACACGAGTTCGTGGGCACCGTCCTCGTCGGCGACGAAGTGCAGCAGCGCGATCAGGGACAGGGCCACCGGCCGGCCGAAGTCCAGGACACCGGCGGCCTGTTCGAGGATGGCGCGCGGATCGCGGGCGTCGGCCTGGACGTACTCCGTGACCCCCTCCGGGGTGCCGCGCAGCAGCGCGCCTGCGTGGGCCAGCACGATCGGGTCGTTGTCGACGTAGACCACCCGGGCGTCCGGGGCCACCGACTGGGCGATCTGGTGCAGGTTGGGCTCGGTCGGTATGCCGGTGCCGATGTCCAGGAACTGGCGGACGCCGTCCTCGGCGAGTGCGCGCGTGGCCCGCTGCATGAACGCGCGGTTGGCGCGGGCCGCTCGCACGGCGCCCTCGTCGATCGCCATGATCCGGCGGCCCAGTTCCTCGTCGACGGGATAGTTGTCCTTGCCGCCGAGGAACCAGTCGTAGACCCGGGCCGGATGCGGCCGGGTGGTGTCGATGCGGGATACGGCCGGCTCGGTCCCCGTCACGTGCTGCTCCTCCGCTCGGCTGGTCCCGGTGCCGTCGCACCGGGGCGTGCGGGCAGCAGTGTGACACGATCACCGCGTGCGGCGCAGGGCCCGCTCACCAAGCGCCCGGGGCCCCAACACGGCTGCCGGGTGCGCCGGTTGGCGCTCTCAACGGGGCAGCGTACGGTCCAGGAAGCGGAGCACCTCCGCGAACGCCTCCTCCTTGTCCGTCTCGTGGAACACCTCGTGCCGCGCCCCGGGGAAGATCCGCTCGGTCAGCCGGCCGCCGCTCAGCCGCTCCGCACCGATGCGGCTGCTGGGCAGCGGCACCAGTTGGTCGTCGTCCCCGTGCAGCCACAGCAGCGGCAGCGCGCCGACGTCACCGCCCTCGGCGACGGCCGCCAGGGTGCGGGCGAACGCCTCCAGCGTCGGGCGCTTCATCGGCCCGTGCCACACCAGCGGATCGGCGGCATAGGCGGCGCCCACGGCCGGGTCCCGGGAGAGCGCGGCCGGGCTGACCGGGACGTCCGGGATCTCCGGCAGGGCCAGCAGCCGCCCCGGCAGCTCCCAGGCGCCGATCACCGGCCCGGACAGGATCAGTGCGCTCAGCTCGGCGCCGTACCGCTGGGCGTAACGGGCCGCGATCAGCCCGCCCATGGAGTGGCCGGCCAGGACCAGCGGCAGCCCGGGGTGGGCGGACCGGGCGAGGTCCGCCACGGCGTGCGCATCGGTGACCACGTCCTCGAAGTCCTCGATCACCACCCGCTCCCCGGCCGACCTGCCGTGACCGACGTGATCGGGCGCGTAGACGGCCGCCCCGTGCCCGGTGAGCCGGGCCGCGAGTCCGTCGTACCGGCCCGCGTGCTCGCCGTACCCGTGCACCACCAGGGCCAGGTACCGGGGCGCCGGGTGCGGCCACTCGCGTACGGCGACGGAGCCGTGGACGCCGTCGAGGGTGTGCTCGCGGACGTGGGGCATGTCTCCTCCGGAGGGTTCGGTGACGGCTCGGGGGATCTTCCCAGCGGGCCGGTCCGAGGTCTATAGTCTAAAACTAGCAGTGCTAATTAAGTGTCCGAGTGGCTGGTCGACAGTGTCGTGGATCAGTCGTAGGTCAGGAGTCGAAGCCGTGCGTCCCGTCCACTTCGCGGCCGCCCGCCGCACCCCCATCGGCAAGCTGCGCGGAGCCCTGTCCGGCATCCGGCCCGATGATCTGGCCGCCGCGGTGATCCGCGACCTCGTGGCCGACGTGCCCGCGCTCGACCCGGCCCGGATCGACGACGTCTACTGGGGCGCGGCCAACCAGGCCGGTGAGGACAACCGCAACGTCGCCCGCATGGCCGCCCTCCTGGCCGGCCTGCCCGAGTCCGTGCCCGGCGCCACCGTCAACCGGCTGTGCGCCTCCGGCCTGGAAGCGGTCACCGCCGCCGCCCGCACCGTCGCCGCCGGCGAGGCCGACATCGTGATCGCGGGCGGCTCCGAGTCCATGAGCCGCGCCCCCTTCGTGCTGCCCCGCCCCGACGAGGCCCTGCCGCAGCGCATCGAGACGTACGACACCCGCCTCGGCTGGCGGCTGGTCAACCCGGCGATGAAGGACCTGCACGGCCTGCTGTCCATGGGCGAGACCGCCGAGAAGGTCGCCGAGCGGTACGGCATTTCCCGTGAGCGGCAGGACGCGTTCGCGCTGCGCAGCCACCAACTCGCCGCCGCCGCACGGAAGAACGGCGACTTCGAGGACGAACTCCTGCCCGTGCGGCGGCCGGACGGCATCGTGGTCGAGCAGGACGAGTGCGTCCGCGAGGACACCTCGCTGGAGAAGCTCGCCCGCCTGAGGCCGGTCTTCCGCCAGGGCGGCACGGTCACGGCGGGCAACGCCTCGCCGATGAACGACGGCGCGGCCGGGCTGCTGCTGGTCAGCGAGGAGGCCTTGAACGAGCTGGGCCTGGAGTCCCTCGGCCGCTATGTCGCGGGTGCCTCCGCAGGGGTCCACCCCGACGTCATGGGCATCGGCCCCGTCCCCGCCACGCGCAAGGCGCTCGCCCGCGCCGGCTGGGACATCGCCGACCTGCAGGAGGCCGAGTTCAACGAGGCGTTCGCCGCCCAGGCCCTCGCCTGCGTCGACCAGCTCGGCATCGACCCCGACCTGGTCAACCCGACCGGCGGCGCCATCGCCCTCGGCCACCCCCTCGGCTGCTCGGGCGCCCGCATCCTGACGACCCTGCTGCACCGGATGCGGCGCACGGGCGCGGAGCGCGGGCTGGCGACCATGTGCGTGGGAGTCGGGCAGGGGAGCGCGGTGCTGGTCGAGAGGCACTAGCGCCCTTCCAACGGGGGGATCTGGTCAGTCGAGCCGCAGCAAGGAAACGGAGCAGCACTCCATGGCAACCCTGTCCGTCGCCGCCATCCTCGCCGAGAACGCCAAGCGCCGACCCGGCAAGACCGCCCTCGTGGAAGGCGAACTGCGGCTCACCTTCGGGGAGGTGTGGCGGCGCTCCCTCGCGCAGGCCGGCGCCCTCGCCGGCCTCGGTGTACGGCCCGGGGACCGGGTCGCCCTCATGGCTCCCAACACCGCCGAGTTCCCGATCGCCTACTACGCGATCGCCGCGGCCGGCGCGGTCGTCGTCCCCGTCCATCTGCTGCTGTCGGCCGGCGAGGTCGAGCACGTGCTGCGGGACAGCGGGGCGGTCCTGCTGCTCGTCCATCCGAACCAGGCGGAGACCGGGCAGGCCGCCGCCGAGGCTCTCGGGGTCCACGTGGTCACCCTGGGCGAGGAGTTCGACAAGCTCGCGGCGGACACCGAGCCGCTGCCCTCGTACGTCACCCGCGCCGCCGACGACCCGGCGGTGATCTTCTACACGAGCGGCACCACCGGCGTCCCCAAGGGCGCGGTGCTCAGCCACTTCAACATCGTGATGAACGCGACGGTCAACGCCTTCGACGCCAACGACATCCGTGCCGACGACATCGCCCTGGGCGCGCTGCCCCTCTTCCACGCCTTCGGCCAGACCGTCTCCCTCAACTCCACGTGGCGGGCGGGCGCCACGCTCGTCCTGCTGCCCCGCTTCGACGCGGCCCGCGCCATCGAGCTGATGGTCGCGGAAGGCGTGAACACCTTCCACGGGGTGCCGACCATGTACGTCGCCCTCGCGGCGGCGGCTCCCCACGCCGCCGACCTCCCCGAGCTGCGGGTCTGCATCTCCGGCGGGGCCTCGCTGCCCGTCGCCGTGCTGGAGCGGTTCGAGGAGGCGTTCGGCGCGCGGATCTACGAGGGGTACGGGCTGTCGGAGACCTCGCCGACGGCCACCGTCAACCAGCCGCTGTTCGGCACCAGGGCCGGCACCATCGGCCACCCGCTGTGGGGCGTCGACGTGGAGATCGCGCGGGCCGAGTCGGAGGACCGCATCGAGCTGCTGCCGGCCGGCGAACTGGGCGAGGTCGTCATCCGCGGCCACAACGTCTTCTCCGGCTACCTCGGCCGGCCCGAGGCCACCGCCGAGGCCCTGGTCGACGGCTGGTTCCGCACCGGCGACCTCGGCACCAAGGACGACGAGGGCTTCCTGAGGATCGTCGACCGCAAGAAGGACGTCATCATCCGCGGCGGCTACAACGTCTACCCGAGGGAGGTCGAGGAGGTCCTGATGCGCCACCCCTCGATCGCCCAGGCCGCCGTCATCGGCCTGCCCGACGAGCTGCACGGCGAGGAGGTGTGCGCCGTCGTCGTACCGGCGCCGGACACCGCCCCCGACGCCGCCGCGCTCACCGAGTGGTCCAAGGAACACCTGGGCCGGCACAAGTACCCGCGGCGCGTGGAGTTCACGGACGCACTGCCGCTGGGGCCGAGCATGAAGGTGCTGAAGCGGGAACTTCGGGCGAAGTACGCGGAAAAGGGAGCGTAGCGGGCGGGCAGGGATCACCTGGCGAGACGGTCCTTACGCCGGTGAGTTGTCCGGACATAGCATCGGTCCCCGCATGAACACGATGACGCTCTGGCACATATCCGGCTGGGGGTTCGCGGCGCTCGCCTTCGCGGCCCTGCTCGTCGGCTTCTCCAAGACCGCGGTGAGCGGCGCCAACACGGTCAGCCTCGCGATCTTCGCGGCCGTCCTGCCCGCCCGCGCCTCCACCGGCGTGCTGCTGCCCGTCCTGATCGCCGGCGACGTGCTCGCCGTCCTCACCTACCGTCGGCACGCCCATTGGCCCACCCTGTGGCGGCTGTTCCCGGCCGTCGCGGCGGGGGTCGTGGTCGGCACGCTGTTCCTGGTGTGGGCCGACGACGGGGTCGTACGGACCTCGATCGGCGCGATCCTGCTGCTGATGGCCGGTGTCACGCTGTGGCGGAGGCGCCGGGCGGAGAGCGCGGACGGGGCGGACGAACCGGACGCGGTGACGAGCCGGGCGGGCCGGATGAAGGCGCGCTCGTACGGCGTGCTCGGCGGGTTCACGACGATGGTCGCCAACGCGGGCGGCCCGGTGATGTCGATGTATCTGCTCTCGGCCGGTTTCCGGAAGCTGGGTTTTCTGGGCACGTCGGCGTTCTTCTTCCTGATCGTGAACGTGTCCAAGGTGCCGTTCAGCGCGGGCCTCGGCCTGATCGACGGGCGCTCGCTGCTCCTGGACGCCGCGCTCGCGGTGTTCGTCGTGCCCGGTGCGTTGTTCGGCAAGTGGGCTGTGAACAGGATCAACCAGCGGCTCTTCGAACAACTCGTGATCGCGGCGACGGTCGTGGGCGGGGTGCAGCTGCTACTGCGCTAGCCCCAGCAGGTCCGGGAGGTCCGCGAAGGAGTCCAGGACGTGGTCCGGTGTGCCGCTCGCCCGCTCCAGGGTCTGCTGCTGGAACTTGCCCGTGCGGACCAGCACCCCGGTGATGCCGAGCCGCTGCGCCGCCAGGACGTCGTGCTCGACGTCGTCCCCGATCATCAATGCCTGCTCCGCGCCGGCCCCGAGACGCCCCAGCGCTGCTTCGAAGAAGGCCCGCGACGGCTTCCCGGTGACCTCCGCCTCGACCCCCGCGGCGGCCTCCAGGCCCGCCAGGAACGCCCCCGCGTCCAGCTGGAGCCCCTCGTCGGTCCGCCAGTACAGGTTCCGGTGCAGGGCGACCAGCCGCGCGCCCCGCTGGAGCCGGCCGAAGGCACGGTTGAGCGCCTCGTAACCGAACTCCGGTCCGGCGCCGCCGAGCAGCACGACGTCCGGAACCTCGTCGTCGCCGTCCCCGACGAGGGTGATCCCCGTCAGATCCTCGCCGATGTCCCCGCTGTTCAGCAGCGCGACGCGGGCTCCGGCCAGATGGGCGGCGGTGGCCGAGGGTGCCGTCAGGATGTCCTCGGCCCCCACCGGGAACCCCGCGTCCACGAGCGCTGCGGCGATGGACGCCCGGGACCGGGAGGTGGTGTTGGTCACCAGCACCACGCCCAGTCCCGCGTCCCGGACGGCGCGCAGCGCCTCCACCGCGCCCGGCAACGGCTTCCAGGAGACGGTGAGGACACCGTCGATGTCGATCAGGACGGCACGCACGGATTCCATGCCCCGACCGTAGCGACCCGGACGCCGGACGGGCCCCTACGACCTCGTACGCTCACCCCTATGCCCGCGCACGTCCTGATCCTCGGCGGCACCACCGAGGCCCGCCGCCTCGCCGCCGTCCTGGCCGCCCGCCCCGGCGTCCGGGTCACCACCTCCCTGGCCGGCCGGGTCGCCCGTCCGGGAGCGGTGGCCGGCGAGGTGCGGACCGGAGGCTTCGGCGGCGCGGACGGCCTCGCCGACTGGCTGCGCGCCCACCACGTGGACGCCCTTGTCGACGCCACCCACCCCTTCGCCGAGGCGATCACGGCCAACGCGGCCCGCGCGGCGGCGGCCACCGGGGTACCGGCGGTGGTGCTGCGACGCCCCGGCTGGCGGCCCGGCCCCGGCGACCGCTGGTACGACGTCCCGTCCCTGGCCGGCGCCGCCGAGGCACTGCCCGCTCTCGGCCGCCGGGTGTTCCTCAGCACCGGACGCCTGGGCCTCGCGGCCTTCGCCCACCTGAGAGACCTGCACTTCGTCGTCCGCTCGGTGGAACCGCCCGAGCCGCCCATGCCGCCGGACACCGAACTGGTCCTCGCGCGCGGCCCGTTCACAGTCGCCGAGGAGACGGAGCTGCTGCGCACCCACCGCATCGACGTGCTGGTGACCAAGGACAGCGGCGGAGAGGCCACGGCCGCGAAACTGACCGCCGCGAGGGAACTCGGGCTGCCCGTCGTCGTCGTACGCCGGCCTCCGCTGCCGCCGGGGGTGACGGCGGTGCCGGACGTGGCGGACGTCCTGGAGAGGCTGGGCCTCAGCCCGGCGTGAGGACCGACGCCCGGATCCGGTCGACGGTGCGCAGCACCTCGTCCCGGTGCTTCGCGCTCTTGATCCAGGTGGGGAGGCGGGCGACGAGGGTCATCTTCTGTCCGGTGTCGTACCAGTCGGCGCGCTCGCGCAGGCCCGCGTCGACATAGCGCCGGATCAGATCCAGGTGCCCGAGGTCGTAGGCCCACAGCCAGCCGTGCCGGGTCTCGCGCTGGAGCCACAGCCGGGCGCGGAGGTACGGGTCCTCGGCGGGACCTCTCGAACCGGCCCAGAGGCCGATGCCCCGGCCCGTCCATGCCCGCATGAGCCCGCACGACCGGCAGACCAGCCGCCGGGGCGCGAACAACGGCCGCTCCTCGGCGTGCGGTTGGCGCCGCACGCGGGCGAGGCGGTCGCAGCGCGGACAGTGCACCAGGATCGAGTCCAGGAAGTCGTACTCCGTGCTGCGCGGGTCGCGGAAGCGGACGGGGGAGGCGGCGGACATGGCCCGAGTATGACCGTCGCCCGGCACCCGGCTCACCCGGTTTTCGTCACGCCGCGCACGGCTCCGGCTCCGCGGGGGCCCGGTCGGGCAGGCCGTCGGACAGGTCTTCCACGAGCAGCCGCTTGGCGATCCCGTCCAGCAGCGGCCCGATGACCGTCGCCCACCCCGAACACCGCGCCGATCGCGCCCTGGTACCTGCCGCGCTCACGCAGCGGGATGACGTCCGCGATGAGTGCCATCGCCGTCACCATCAACCCGCCCGCGCCGACGCCCTGCACCGCACGCCACACGATCAGGAGCGTCATGTTCGTGGCCGGCCCGCACAGGAACGAGCCGGTGATGAACACGATCGCCGAGACCTGGAAGACCACCTTGCGGCCGAACAGGTCACCGAACGTGCCGACCAGCACGGTCGCCACGGTCTCCGCGAGCAGATACGAGGTGACCACCCACGACATGTGCGCGGCACCGCCCAGGTCCGACACGATCGTCGGCAGCGCCGTGCCGACGATGGTCTGGTCCAGGGCCGCGAGCAGCATGCCCAGCACGATCGTCACGAAGACGACGTTGCGCCGGCGGGCGTCCAGCACGGGAGTCTGCGCGGCGGCGGGCGGTGCGGGTTCCTCGGCCAGGGGCACGAGGTCACGATCACACGGGTGGCCCAGTGCCGCATGCCGGGCGGTCCGCCCGAGTACCGCTACGCGTCTTCGGGGTTTCTGCGCAGCAGATACGTGTCCATGATCCAGCCCTTGCGCTCGCGCGCCTCGGCCCGCACCCGCTCGATCTCGGGGCCGGCCTCGGCGAGCGGTCCGGAGACGAGGAGTTCGTCCGGGGTACCGATGTAGGCGCCCCAGTAGATGTCGATGTCCTCGCCGGCGAACTGCCGGAAGGTCTGGTGGGCGTCCAGCATCACCACCACGTCGTCCACCCCCTGCGGGAAGCCCTCGGCGAGCCGCCGGCCGGTGGTGATCTGCACCGGGCGCGCCACCCGGTTCAGCCCCGTGCGATGCCGGGCCACCAGCGCGGAGACACTGCTGATGCCGGGTATGACGTCGTACTCGAAGACGACCGCGCCCCGCTCCAGCACCTCCTGGAGGATCCCGAGCGTGCTGTCGTAGAGCGCGGGATCGCCCCACACCAGGAAGGCGCCGGTGCCGTCCTCGCCCAGCTCCTCGGCGATCAGCCGCTCGTAGATCCCGGCGCGGGCGCTGCGCCAGTCCTCCACGGCCGGTGAGTACGCCGCCCCGCCCGCCGCGCGGTCTCGCTCCGGGTCACGGGCCGCCACCACCCGGTACGACCCCTCGGGCAGATGCGCGTCGAGCATGTCCCGGCGGAGCCCCGTGAGATCGCTCTTCACCTCGCCCTTGTCGAGCAGGAAGAACACGTCCGTGCTCCGCAGCGCCTTGACGGCCTGCAGGGTCAGCTGGTCGGGGTCGCCCGCGCCGATACCGATGACATGAATCTTTCGCACGCCCCGAGTCTGCCCCATGCCACTGACAACGCGTCCACCGCCTCCGTACGCACGGTCATGGCCGCCTGCCCGGTCAGCGGATCTCCTCCCACCCGAGCCGAGGCGCCTCGGCCACCGGATCCACCGGCCCGGCCCCCCGCTCCACCCGCTCCGCCAGCTCCCGCGCCCACCGGGCGAGCCCGGCCAGATCCAGCCCGTACGGCCGGTCCTCGCCCCGCTCCTGCTCCCACGTCTCGACCGCCCCCGCGCCCCGCCGCAGCAGGCGCGCCCCGCCGACGACGTTGCCCCGGGCCGCGTGGGTCAGCCCGACCGCCAGCTGGGCCAGGCCCCGCCACAGCGCCCGCTCGGCGCGCGGCCCCGATTTCCAGGCGTCCTCGAACACCTCGTGCGCGTGGAACGGCTTGCCCGCCGCCAGCAGCGCCTGCGCCTCGGCCACCGTCCGGTCAGGCGTCCGTACGACCCCCTCCGGCTGGCGGGGGACGCCCTCGGCGCCGTAGGGCAGCGGCCGGCCGAGCCCGTCCCGGGGCCGTGCGTTGCGCGCCCGTCCGTCGGTGTCGCGGTCCCTGGCGTCCGATGCGCCCGCGTTCGTCATACCGCCGATTGTCCTCCGCCCTGTCCGGGCCCTCTTCGGCGCACCCCCGGACGTGGGGTAAAGTTCTGTTCGCGCGATCACGCGGAACACCGCGAGTCAGCGCATCGGGACGTGGCGCAGCTTGGTAGCGCACTTGACTGGGGGTCAAGGGGTCGCAGGTTCAAATCCTGTCGTCCCGACGGGAGCAATGCTCCGTAGTCGCAGGTCAGGGGCCGTTTCAGACGAGATCTGAAACGGCCCCTCGATCTTTCTCGGGGACCGGATGGGGACCAGCGCACTTGAACGAAGCCGCTGACGTGTGGTCTGGAGACGGGCTGTGGCGTGATGGCGTAGAGGTGATGGTCGGAGTTACCGCCGTACAGGACGCCGTTGGCGACGGTTGGCGGTGACCTTCACCGCGAGCACGCGCCCGGAGCGCGACGCCCCAAGGTACGCCTGGCCCATGCCGCCGGCACCCAGCCGTGCTACGACGCGGTAGGGCCCCACCGGCTCCGGGTCCCCGGT
Source organism: Streptomyces camelliae (assembly GCF_027625935.1). NCBI lineage: Bacteria > Bacillati > Actinomycetota > Actinomycetes > Kitasatosporales > Streptomycetaceae > Streptomyces > Streptomyces camelliae. The sequence continues at coordinate 1,422,066 of NZ_CP115300.1, read as the reverse complement.
GCGCAATGCCTGGAATGCCTCCACTTCAGGCCCTCCTCGTCTCACTCCCCCACTCCTTTCACGGTTCCGGAGGCGTCAGGGGCGGTGCAGGCGCGGCGGGCCCGGACGGCGCACACCAGGGTGATCGCGGCGGTGGCCAGGGCCGCGAAGGGGCCGATGCTCGGGTGGGCGGCGTAGCCGTTCTCGTTGTCGGTGATCGACAGCGTCTCCAGGTAGAGCGCGGCGCCGTTGACGGCGGCGAGCAGGACCATGGCCACGGAGACGGTGACCATCGCGTGGCCGAGCATGGGTTCGCCGGAGAGCAGCCACACCACGGCGCACAGCGCGCACAGCGCGGAGGAGATGACCAGCAGGATCGCCCACACCGAGGTGGAGGTCGACGCGCAGGTGAGGAAGCAGTTTGAGGGGATGGTGTGGAAGCCGTTCGAGGAGAGGCTTTCCGGGTCCCCGTAGCTCTGCCAGGTCACGTCGGTCCACGGCAGCCAGAGCCAGACGAGGGTGAGCAGTGAGGTGCCCGCCGAGGTGAGGAAGAGCCGTGCCGAGCGCGGATTTCTGGTGGGCCGGCCCGGTGCCTGCCCGGGGATGTACTGGGGCGGCCAGACGGGAGCGGGTGGCGGGCTCTGCGGAGGGGGTGGTGGATTCTGGAGAGGTGGCGGCGGCCCTTGAGGGGGAGGCGGGAAGGACGGCGTGCCGGTGTCGTCGGACATGGCGAGTTCCTCTTCTGCTGCTGCTGATCTGCCGGAGGGGTCAGCGGGTCAGTTCCGGATCGCCGAGGGCCACCTCGGTGTACCCCTGGGCGGCGAGGCCGGAGCAGGCTATTTCCACCTGTGAAGCCCCGTTGAGATCCACGTGGATCTTCTGCGGTTTGCCCACTGAGACGTTGATGGTGGGGCCCAGTTGGTCGGCGGCGCTGTCTTTGAAGAAGTTCACGGCCAGGCTGTTGCCGATGGCGTAGTCGGCGTCGTTGGGTGAGCCGACGGTGGCGGAGAGGGTGCTGTAACCGGCCACGTCGTAGACGACGTGGGACTGGAATCCCGCCCCGCAGGTGAAGATGACGCTGTTCGGATAGGTGTGCGTACCGATGTGAGCAGGGCCGGTGGTGAAGGGGCCGTCGGCGTTCGCGTCCTCACTGACGGGCGTCAGCGCTGACAAGTCCGTGCCGCTGTTCTGTTCCGTGCCGCTGTTCTGCGCCGGGGTGGGCGATGCGGAGGGCGGATCGGCTGGTGGCGTCGTGGTGCTGTGGGTGGCGGAGGGAGGGGTGGCCGCAGTGGCAGCGCCTGCGGACGTCTTGTCGCGGTCGTGGGCGTAGGAGGTGATCAGGACACCGGCCGTGACCAGGAGGACGAGGGCCACCGAGCCGATGACTGCCCTGAGGCTGCTTCTGGTGTGCCGTTTCGGTGCCGAGGTGGCCGTCGGGGGGAGTATCGGTCGAGGCGGGAGTCGGGTGGACGCCGTGGTGGTGGATACGGCCGCGTGGCGCAGGGCCCGGACCCAGGGGGTGAGTGCTTCGGGGCGGGAAGCGGGATCGGCCGAGAAGAGGGACAGCAGGCGGTCGGTGCCGTCGGCATCGGCGGCGAGCGTGGCCAGGCAGGGCAGGCCGGCGAACGCCTCGCGCAGTTGCTGCGGTGTGGTGGCCGGCGACTCGCCGCTGAGCAGGAAATAGGCCAGGGCGCCGAAGGCGTAGCGGTCGGTGGCAGGGGAGCGCTTGCCCTCGAAGACCTCCGGCGCTGCGAAGCCGGGCGTGAACCAGACCTCGGCGGTGAGGTGGTCGGCGGTGAGTTTGCTCAGGCCGAAGTCGACGAGGGCGGCCTGCCCGTTGGTGTCGATCATGACGTTGCCGGGGGACAGGTCACCGTGGACGACAACGCGGCCGGAGGGCGTGGCGGAACCGGAGTGCAGCCAGTCGAGGACTTCGGCGAGCTGCTCGATGCAGCGGATGGCCTCCCGGCGTTCGGCGGAGGTGGCCAGGGTGTGTTCGGCGCGCCAGTCCCGCAGGTCGAGGCCCTCGACGTGGTTCATCACGAGGTAGAGCGCACGCCCGGAGACGGCCTGGGAGGTTCCGCGGGGGTGGGTGGGCGGTCCCTCGAAGTGCTCGCGTACGCCCACCACGCCGGGCCGGTGCACGAAGCGGAGCAGTTCGGCCTGGTCACGCCACTTGGTGCTGATCCGCTGGAAGTCGGCGGGGGTCAGCGTCGCGCGCGAGTCGAGAATCTTGACCACGACAGGCTCGGTCGCGCCGGCGAGTTCGAGTTCGGCGAGGTACAGGGTGGCCTCGCCGCCGCGCCCGATCGACTTCAGCAGGCGGTAGCGGTCAGGCTCCTGATCGGGGCCGATGTAGAGCCTGGCGTTCATGGCGCGTCGATCCTCCTTCTTGATCACCCGATGGACGGCAGGGTGTCCGCCGATCCGTCGGCCGGTGTGCGCCTGAAGGCGCCGGACGGGTGCGTGCCGCCGCCCGCTGCCGGGCAGGCCTGCCGCAGGTGCTGGGTGGTTCGTCGCCGGGTCGGGTGCGAGGGTGAGTGGCCGTCAGCCGTCCGCTTCCTGTGCGGCGCTGGTCCGTTGGATGCTCCGCAGGGCGTCCGACGCCGTGTCGAGGAGGTCGGCGGTGGCGGTCCTGACACTGTTGACGAGGCCGGGCCAGGCGGCCCGGAACACGCCGGCGTCGGTGCCGTTCCAGACGGTCGGCTCGACCAGCGGTGCCGCCGTGGAAACCATCTCCGCGACAAGCGCGTTCACATGCCGCGCTCGTGCGACGAGTTCGGTCGCGGCGGGCTGTGCGATCGGATCTACGACTGGCCCGGTGTCCATGGAGCCTCCCGCGTCAGTGGTGGCGGATCCTCACCGTAAACCGGCGCGGGGATGCTCCAACATCCTGCGGACTGTGGGCAGTTCGCAGGACAGAGGGCTACGGTTTTAGAAGGACGGCCAGCCGGACGCAGGTTCCGGCGCCCGGCGCCGAGTCGACGAGGACGGTGCCGCCCACTTCCGCCAGCCGCTGGGTGATGGATCGCTCCAGGCCGGAGCGGCGCGGCAACGCGGACGGGTCGAAGCCGCGTCCCGCGTCGGTGACGCTGACCAGGACGCAGCCGCCCTCCACCGTGGCGCGGACCACCGCCCGGTCCACGCCCGCGTGCTTGCGGGTGTTGGCCAGGGCCTCGGCCGCCGCGTCGGCCACTGCTGCCACCTGGTCCCTCTCAAGACGACTGTGCGGGCTCCCGCCCTGGGTCAGCGCCGCCGCGTTCACCTCCACCTTCAGGCCCTGATGGGCCATCCGGGCCGCGACCGAGTCCAGTGCCGCGAGCAGGTCGCCGGAGGAGCGCTCGTCACCGGTCTCCACCAGGTGCCGTAGCCACGCGGCCTCGGTCGCGAGATAGGAGCGCGGCTCACCCGCGGTCACCAGGCCGTCGCGCAGCAGTGCCTCGAAAGTCTGCAGCACCCGGTCGTGCAGGATCCGGTAGTACCGCGTGCGCTCCTGGCCGCGGGCCAGGTCCTCGCTCAGTTCGCGTTCGCGGTCGATGGTCCGTGCGTTCGAGTCCAGCTCGTGGGTCACGAGCCACACCAGTGGCGTCAGCCCGAGGTAACTCACGACGTTGGGCACCCCGTTCCATCCCTGCCCGGGCACCGTCCATACCGACAGCAGGTAGACCAGGGCGAGTGCCACCGCGGCCGCCGCCGTGACGGCGAGGCGCCGGTACGCCATGCCCACCCCGACCAGGGAGAGCAGCGAGTACGGGTAGCTGAAGTACGCCCAGCCGGTCTGCGGCCCCGGGCGTACCAGCTGCGCGTTCAATGCGAGTGCCACCCCTGTCACCAGGATGTCCGCGGTCACCCATCCGGGCAGGACTCGGCCTCGCCGGAAGCCGGCCACCACCACCCCCACCCCGGTGGGCAGCAGTCCCGCTGCCAGGCACAAGCATCCCGGCACGGAGCGCATTTCCGCGCGATCCGTGAGCAGGCCGGCCCCGATATTGAGGAATCCGCCCGCCTTCGCCAAGGCCAGTGCGAGGAGTTCCAGACGTCTCAACCGGGCGACCGCACCCGCGCCGCCTGTCTCGCTCACGCCTTGCCGCGCCGTTGCCGTTCCAGGGCGATCCGGGTCAGGTCGGCCTTGTTCCCTGCGTGCAGCTTGACGCGGATCCGCTCGACGTGGGTGTCCACCGTCGATTTCTTGATCCCCAGGCGGAAAGCGATCTGTTGGTGCGTGAACCCTTGCGCGATCATGTCCAGCACCCGTGCCTCCTGCTGCGACAGGCGTCCTGGACCGGTGTCCGGCTCCGGATCCTGTTCCAGCTCCACCTTCAGGATGTCGGCCAGTTGTGCGGAGAGTGCGAAACCTCCCGCGGCCACGGTCCGGGCGGCGGAGACGATCAGCTCCGGATCGGACTGCTTGGTCACATACCCGCCCGCGCCTGCCCTGATCACCGCCCGCACATCGCCCTGCCGACGTGACGCCGACATCACCAGCACCCGGTTGGTAGCCGCCAGCCGGGCCACCAGCGGCACACAGGGGGTGTCGTCCTCCAGATACAGATCGACCAGGATCAGGTCGAAGGCCCCGAGATCGCCCAGCTCCCCGGGATCCGGCGTGGACGCGGTGACGGCGAACCCACCTGCGTCGGTGAGGATCGCCGCGACGCCTCGGCGTGTCATGGGATGGTCATCGACCACCGCGACGCAGACCAGCGCATCATCCCCGGGCACCTGGGTATCGTGCCAAACCCTGCCCCTGACGCCAAGGGCCTTTCGCCACAAGGGTGTTCACGGTGAGGAGGTCGCAGGCAGCCTGCGAGCGGTTCCCTGAGGCGTGGCGGTCACGGAGGTCGGCCTGGCACCGCTGATGATCCTGCTCGCGCTCATCGCCCTGACCACGGTCGGTGCCTGGGACGACCGCGCGGCGCAGGCGTCCAGCCTGGTGACTGTCGCTCGCGGGTGACATGATCTTGCGGTGGCGGGTGTGATCACAGCGTCGGAGAGCGTACAAAAACTCCTGTGCACCGGCTCGCGCACCTCTGCGATCATCCCCGAATGGCGCACAGTCTCGAATCGCTGGTCATCCGGCACACCCACCGCCTTTCCTCCCCCAAGGGCTCTGCCGGGGAAGGAGCCATCGCCGCACGGCAGTTCGACGCGGCACTGACATCCGTGGGGTTCAAGCTCTCGGCGGAGCTGCTGGAGCGGCTGTCGGGGCTGTCCGAGGCCGCGGTCGTGCACACCGCCAAGCGGACGCTGCGCACCGTGAGCGAGATGGTGGGCGACCACGTCCGGCACAACTCGTACTTCATCGACTTCCCGGCGAACGTGCCGGACACCGAAGAGTTCTGGATGCAGTGCGTGGCGAAAGCGCTCGGCGACGACAAGTCGCGCAAGAACGTGCTGACGCAGCTGAGGAACGGGGTGCTGGACCTGCTCAGCCTCCCCACGTACGGCCGGTACCAGCACACCTACGAGGAAATGCTCGCGGCGCAGGACGAACTGATCGCCTCGGCGGGCGACCGGGTCACCGTCCTGCATCTCGGCCGGGACCTGGACGACGAACTCACCGACTTGTACCTGGCCCTGGCCGGCAGCACGACCCCGCTGGGCGAGGACGATCTGCGCGACCTCAAGGCCCTCGCCGAGCGGTGCGCGCTCGGCCCCCAGCCGGAGGCCATCCCGGTCCGGGAGAACCGGGCGGTCATCAACGAAGCCCGGGTCGGCGTCGGGGCGGACCTCCTCCTCGACACCGTCACCGATGTGCTGCGGCTGGCCTGCGCGCTGTCGGGCGGCGACGTGACGTTGCAGGAACCGACCCGGTTTCGGGCGCTGTCGCGGCCGCTGCGGCGGGCACTGCTCGCGGGTCTCGACGCCGTGGTCGCGGCGAACCCCGCGAAGCTCGCCGATGTGCACGCGCACCGGGAACCCTTCAAGCGGCTCGGCGAGCGCCTCCACCCGCACGAATACCCGCGCTGGCCGCACGCCGCCGATGTGTTCGCGGTCGCGCGGGGCGAGAAGGAGGCACCGTCCTTCGACAGCCGGATCGAGAAGCTGCTCGACGCGTACGACGTCCGCGGGGCTGTGGAACTGCTGAAGTCCGCTCCCGGCAAGCTGTTCCGCGCCCTGGACCTCCTGCTGCGCATCGCCGCCGACCAGGAGGAACGGGACGCGGTGGTGGCCGCCGCGGTGCAGGCCGCTCCCCACGTCTCCGGCCGGGTCGTGCTCTCGGTGCGCGAGCATCTCCACAACCGGGCACGTGAGAGCGACGAACCCCGGGTCTTCGTCAACCGCCGGGGTCGCGCCTGGGTGACCCCCGACTTCCGACCGCCGGTACCGGCCGCAGACCGCGATCGTCTGATCGCCGCCCTCGACACCGAGATGCGTCGTCGGCTCCCGGCGCCGGGCCGGCTGCTGCTCGACCCCGATGTCGTGGACGTGGCGCTTCCGCTCAGCGGCCGGGCAACCGCGGCCGGGCTCGGCGTATTGCCGCGAGGGTCGGTCTCCGCGGTCGACGGCGAAGAGCTGCGCTTCTTCGTGTACTGGAAGCAGACCAAGGACCGGACCGACTACGACCTGTCGGCGCTGCTTCTGCACGCCGACTACAGCACCGATTCCTGGCTCTCCTACACGTCCCTCAAGGCCGTCGGGGGCAGGCATTCGGGCGACATCACCGAGGCGCCCGACGGGGCCTCGGAGTTCATCAGCCTGTCCCTGGGCCGAGTGCGCAGCACCTTCATCGTTCCGCAGGTCAACATCTACGCCGGCGAAGGCTTCGAAGAGGTCGAGGAGTCGTTCTTCGGCTTCATGCTGCGCGACGGTGAGCAGAAGGGCCGGCCGTTCGATCCGCGCACAGTGCGGATGAAGTCGGAGCTGCGTGGGGTGGGCCGGGTGGCGCTGCCGCTGGTGTTCCAGCGTGGGGACGACGGCCGGTGGTGCGCGAAGTGGCTGCACCTGTATCTGAAGGGCATCTCGTCGGCCAATCGGGTCGAGGAGAACCAGGCATCCGTGTCGAAGGTGGTGCGCGCCATCGTGGAGCGCGAGCAGCTGACGGTGGGGTACCTGATCGACCTGATGTCCGGCGGCACCACGACCGTGGACCGGTGGGACGGCGAGTCGGTCCCGGACGGGCCCGTGATGTACATCGGCCTCGAACGTCCCGAGGGACTGCATCCGGACTCACGGATCATCACCCTCGAAAATCTGCGCGACTTGATCCCGGGCTGAGTGCTAGCGTTGCCCACGGCGAGGCCATGAAGGGGCTTCCTTCTCAACTCCTTTCCAGAAACGAGTTCCTTCGCTTTCCTCGCCGTCGACCTCGACTGGGAGGCGCCCGCCCGGCGCCTCCCAGTTTTCGTGTGCGCCGATGCAGCCGCGCGCGGTGCGGGCCGCTGCATCATCCGGCGAGGGCGTGGTTGTGCAGGCGGGCGATGCCGAGCATGGCGTGATGGACACCGGCGCCATTCAGGCGGCAGTCGCGGAGGATCTTCCAGCCCTTCGGCCGGGTGAAGGCGTGTTCAATGCGGGCACGCACTTCGCGGTGGGAGGCGTTGTGTTCAAGGGGTCGCAGGTTCACATCCTGTCGTCCCGACGGAAGCGATGGACCGGTTCCGGGCCGTACCACATCGGGTTGGCCAAGCCGGATTGATGCATTCGGGTTCGACGCTCTGCCGTGCGGGCGGCATCGGTGTGCCAGAAGGGTTGTTGCCGTGACGGCGGGCCGTAGCTGCGGAAAACCTGCCTCGGTGTCCGCGACTCCCATGTCCCCGCCGAGGAGGAACTCCCGTGATCACCGTGGTGAACAAGTCGACTCTCTGCACCGATGACGAAGTGAAGGCCATGACCCGCGCCTGTGCCACTCAGGTGGAAATGCACGCGGCGCCGATCTGGGGTCAGACGCCGACTCCGGTCGTCTATGCCGCCGACGAGGAGGAGGCCCCTCCCGGGGCTTGGTGTATCGCGATCATGGACGACGCCGACCAGGCCGATGCGCTCGGCTGGCACACCGAGGAACAAGGAGACGTGATCTACGGCAGGGTCTTCGCCCGCCCCGTGCTCGACAACGGCGGCGCCGTCCTCACCGGCCCGCTCACCGTCTCCAGCGTGCTGAGCCACGAAGTGCTCGAAACGCTGGTCGACCCGCACGTGAACCTCTGGGCCGACGCCGGTAACGGTGAGGCCTATGCGCTGGAATGCTGCGACGCGGTGGAATCCGACTCGTACCCGGTCGATGTGCTCGGTGTCGGCCGGGTGAGCGTGTCGAACTTCTGCAGCCCGCACTGGTTCGACCCCAGGGCTGCCAAGGGCGAGAAGTTCGACTTTCTCGGCAAGGTCACCGCTCCCTTCCAGATGTCCAAAGGGGGCTACGTCGTCATTACACGCGAAGGGAAGGTGCACCAGAAGTACGGCGAGGAATACCCGGAGTGGCGCAAGCAGACCAAGCTCGCCGATACCTCCCGCAACGCGCGGCGCGTCCGGCGCTGATGTCAGGCTCGGGGGTCCCGAAGCATGACGACGGCTGAAACGCAGGTCGAGGGGGGTGCCGGAGTAATCCGGCACCCCCCTCGGTCGTTTATCGCCCGGTCCGTCAGCCCTTGTTGGAGCCCAGGGTCAGGCCGCTGACGAATTGGCGCTGGAGGGCGAAGTAGACGATCAGGGTGGGGATCGCGGTGAGCAGGGAGCCTGCGGCGACCAGGTTGGGGTCGGTGAAGTACTGGCCGGAGAGGTTGTTCAGGGCCGAGGTGATCGGCATGTTGTCGCCGGTCGAGATCAGTACCAGTGCCCAGAAGAAGTCGTTGTAGATCCAGATCGACAGCAGCGTCGCCAGGGCCGCCATCGCGGGTTTGCACAGCGGCAGGGTGATCTGCCAGTACAGCCGCCACACCGAGGCCCCGTCGACCAGCGCGGCCTCGGTCAGTTCGTGGGGCAGTGAGCGCATGTAGTTGCTCAGCACGAACGCGCAGAACCCGGACTGGAACGCCACGTGGATGAGGACGAGGCCGAGGGCGGAGTCGTACAGTTTGCCGCTGGCGGTGATGCCGGGCAGGTTCGTCAGCAGGTACAGCCGGTACAGCGGGGTGATGATGACCTGCTGGGGCAGGAGGTTGCCGGCGGTGAAGACCAGCAGCAGGGCGAGGTTGAGGCGGAAGTCGAAGCGGCTGACGTAGAACGCCACGCAGGAGGACAGGAACAGGGTCAGCAGCACGGCCGGCACCGCGATGATCAGCGTGTTGCCGAAGTAGTGCAGCATGTCCGACTGCTGGAAGGCGTTCGTGAAGTTCTCGAACGTCAGCTTGCTCGGCCAGGAGACGTAGCCCTTGGCGCTGGTCTCGCTGTACGGCCGCAGGGCCGAGAAGATGGCCCAGAGCAGCGGGGCCAGCCAGGCCAGTGCCGTACCGGCGAGGAAGACGTGCAGCAGGACGCGGGCCGGGCGGATCGGGGCGCGCCGCTTCAGCGGCAGAGTGGTGCTGCTCATGCGCGCCGCTCCTTCCGGAAGGTGGCGATCAGGTACGGGATGATCACCGCGAGGGAGATCACCAGCAGGACGACAGCTATCGCCGACCCGTATCCGATGCGGCTGGACTCGCCGATGATGTTGTTCGTCACCAGGATCGACAGCAACTCCGTGCCCTGGGCGCCCTTGTTGAAGACGAAGACCAGGTCGAAGGCGCGCAGGGCCTCGATGATGGTGACGACGAGGACGACGGTGTTGGTCGGGCGCAGGGTGGGGAAGATGACGCTCTTGAACGTCTGCCACTCGTTGGCGCCGTCCAGGGCCGAGGCCTCCCGCAGCGACGGGTCGACGCTCTTCAGGCCGGCCAGGTAGAGGATCATCATGTAGCCGGTGTGCCGCCAGGACGCGGCGATCAGGACGGCCCACAGGTTCAGGTGCGGGTTGCCGATCCAGTCGATGTAGTGGCCGGGTTTGTTGGCGCCGATGATGCTGTTGATCAGGCCGGTGTCGGGGTTGTAGACCAGCTGCCAGACGAAGCCGATGCAGGCCATCGAGATGACGACGGGCAGGAAGAACGCGGTCTGGTAGAGGCGGCTGAAGCGGATCTTCTTGTCGAGCTGGACGGCGAGGAACAGGCCGAACGGTGTCGGGATCAGGATCAGGACGACGAACCAGATGATGTTGTGCTGGACGGCCGGCCAGAACTGCGGGTTGTCGTTGAAGAGTTGCTTGAAGTTGTCCAGGCCCACCCATTTGATCGAGTCGAACCCGATGCCGTCCCAGGTGGTGAAGGCGAGGAAGATCGAGGCGATGGCGGTGACCCAGACCAGGGCCACGTGCAGGACCGTCGGCACCCCGGCCATGAGGCCGAGCGTGATGCGGTCACGGCGGGTCAGCAGGCGCCGGTGGCCCTGCGTGGCCCGCTTCTTCTCGGGCGTGGGCCCCGGGGGCGCCGTGGCGGCCGCCTCCGGGGTCTGCGTCGTCGTGTCGGTCGTCATCGGGTCGCTCACGAGGACGCGAAGATCGTCTTCTTCTGGCGCTCGATGGACGACAGCAGGCTGTCCACGCCCTGCGGGTTCTGGAGGAACTTCTGCAGCCCTGGCTGCATCACGGTGGAGGTGAAGTCGGGCCGGGAGTCGCGGTCCATGAACTGGGTGAGGTTCTTGGCGGCGCCGATCATCTCGAACGCCTTCTTCTGCAGCGGCGAGTACGCGGAGGTGGAGGCCTTGTCGGAGGCGGCGACCACGCTCGGGTCGGTCTTGAGGTACATCTCCTCGGCCGCCGGGCTGCCCAGGTACTCCAGCAGCTTGAGGACACCCGCGTGGTTCTTCGGGGACTTGCTGACCATGAAGCCGTCGGTGGGGGCCTCGACGGTCTCCTGGCCGTACGCGGAGTTGATCTCCGGGAAGGGGAAGAAGTCGAGGTCGTCCAGGTCGGCCTTGTTGGTGAACTGCTGGGCCACGAAGGAGCCCAGCAGGTACATGCCGGCCTTCTTCGACACCAGCGTCTGCGCCGCGTCCTCCCAGGTACGGCCCATGAAGCCGTCCTGGTGGTAGGGCAGGATCTCGGCCCAGTGGTCGAAGACCGCCCGCACCTTGGAGTCCGTCCAGGAGGCCTTGCCCGCCATCAGCTGGACGTGGAAGTCGTAGCCGTTGAGACGGAAGTTGATCTGGTCGAAGGTGCCCATCGCCGGCCAGGCGTCCTTGTCGCCGAAGGCGATCGGGACCAGGCCGTCCTTCTTCATCTGCTTGCACAGGGCCACCAGCTGGTCCCAGGTGGTGGGGACCTGGTAGCCGTGCTGCGAGAAGACGCTCTTGCGGTAGAAGATCGCCCAGGGGTACGTCGTCACCGGCACGAAGTAGTACTTGCCGTCCTCGCCCTTGCTGAGCTTCTTCATCGCGTCCGGGAAATTGTCCCCGATCTTCGCCCACACGTCGTCGATCGGTGAGGCCAGCCCCTTCGCCGCGAAGAACTGCATGCGGTAACCGGCGAACCAGTTGAACACGTCGTCCGGCGTGCCCTGCAGATACGAGTTGATCTGCTCCTGGAAGGTGTTGTGGTCCTTGGTGTTCACCTTGACCGTGATGCCGGACTGCTTCGTGAAGTCCGCGTAGACGCTTTCGAAGGCCTTCTTCGGCACCGCGTCGGAGGCGTTGGAGCCGACCGTGACCGTCTTCGGGTCGGAGGAGGAACCGCTGCTCCCGCACGCGGACAGCAGGGGTATGCCGGCACCGGCGAGCAAGGCGGCACCGCCTGCTCCGCGGAGCAGTGAGCGACGGCTGGGACCCGGGACGGAAAGACCGGAGGGGGAGAGGCGCATGGCGGCTCCTGAAGAATGCAGGGCTCGGTCAAGGGGATGAGTTGATCACCGAAAGATCGCCGAAACCGCTCAGAAATCAACTCGACCGAACATCGTGGGCGTCATAACACCCCCATGTCCGCTCATGCGTCAATAGGTCGGGTCGCACTCGGGAGTCTCTTGCCCGAAACGTAATCGTCACCGTTACCTGCAACTTCGTTGAACTGCGGGCCGGATGGGCCGGTTCAGGGCCTGACCAGCAGCTGGAAGTCGAAGGCGTAGCGCGAGGCCCGGTAGACATGGCTGCCGTACTCCACCGGCCGGCCCGTGTCGTCGTAGGCGGTGCGGCGCATGGTGAGCAGGGCCGCGCCCTCCTTCTCGTCGAGCAGGGCGGCCTCCTCGGCGGTGGCGCTGCGGGCGCCGATCGACTGCCGGGCACTGTGCAGGGCGATGCCGGCGGACCGCAGCATCCGGTACAGGCCCGTCGACTCCAGCCGCTCCGTGGGGAGTTCGAGCAGTGCGGGGGGCAGGTAGTTGCACAGGAACGCCACCGGTTGGCCATGGGTCGAGCGCAGCCGCTCCAGTACGGTGACCTCGGTGCCCTCCGCGAGGCCGAGGGCCGCGGCCACATCGGGGGAGGCGGGGATCCGCTCGTTGCGCAGCACCCGGGTGCTCGGTCCCTGCCCGGCCGACTCCAGGTCGTCGTAGAGGCTGCTGAGTTCCAGGGGCCGCTTGACCTGACTGTGGACGACCTGGGTGCCCACCCCGCGGCGGCGCACCAGCAGGCCCTTGTCGACCAGGGACTGGATCGCCTGGCGGACCGTGGGGCGGGACAGGCCGAGCCGCACGGACAGGTCGACCTCGTTGCCCAGGAGATTGCCCGGAGCCAGCACTCCGTGTTCGATGGCCGCCTCCAGCTGCTGGGCGAGCTGGTAGTACAGGGGCACCGGACTCGTGCGGTCCAGGTCGAAGGTGAGGGAGTCGACCGCCCGGTCACCCGGTGCCGTTCGCTGCGGTGTGCGGTGTACTGGGCTCATGCCTGTCAGGTGTAGGCCCGCGGGGGTCCGAGTGTCAATGATTTGTACTTACATTCGGACCTGCTCGTGAAATGATGTCTTAACAAAGTATTGACATCGGGCCTCACCAGGGACTTGGATCGCGTCCCAACGCAACAGCCCTTCCCCCGTCGCACGCACAGTGAGGTGCTGGAAAGATGGACCGCTCTTCTCGCTCCCGCTCCCGCAGACTGGCCCCCGTCGTGGCGGTGGCCGCAGCGGCAGCTCTGACCCTCGCCGGCTGTTCCAGCAGCCACGGCGGGAAGAAGTCCGAGGAGGCGGCGCAGAGCGCCTCGGCAGGCAAGGCCAACACCCCTCGGATGACCGTCGCGCTCGTCACGCACCAGGCACCCGGTGACACCTTCTGGGACACCGTCCGCAAGGGTGCCGAGGCCGCCGCGGCCAAGGACAACATCAAGCTGATCTACTCCGCCGACCCGAACGCGGGCAACCAGGCGAACCTGGTGCAGAACGCGATCGACCAGAAGGTGGACGGCATCGCGGTCACCCTGGCCAAGCCGGACGCCATGAAGAGCGTCATAGGCAAGGCGGAGCAGTCGGGAATCCCGGTGGTGGGCCTGAACTCCGGACTGAGCGACTGGAAGAACCTCGGCCTGCTGGAGTTCTTCGGGCAGGACGAGAGCGTGGCGGGCGAGGCGTTCGGCAGCAAGCTGAACTCGACCGGCGCCAAGAAGGTCGTGTGTGTCATCCAGGAGCAGGGCAACATCGGCCTCACCCAGCGCTGCGACGGCGTGAAGAAGACGTTCCAGGGCACCACTGAGACCCTGTATGTGAACGGCACCGACATGCCGTCGGTGAAGTCGACCATCACGGCCAAGCTGAAGCAGGACAGCGCCATCGACACCGTCGTCACCCTCGGCGCCCCCTTCGCCCTGACCGCCGTGCAGTCGGTGGGCGACGCGGGCAGCAAGGCCAAGGTGGCCACCTTCGACCTGAACAAGGACCTGGTCAAGGCCGTCCAGAACGGCTCCATCGAGTTCGCCGTCGACCAGCAGCCCTACCTTCAGGGCTACCTGGCCGTGGACTCCCTGTGGCTCTACAAGAACAACGGCAACTACAGCGGCGGCGGAGTGCAGCCGGTGCTCACCGGTCCGGCCTTCGTCGACAAGTCGAACGTCGACAAGGTCGCCGAGTTCGCCGCGAAGGGCACCCGGTGATGAGCATGGCCCAGCACGCCGAGCCGGCGGTGACCACACCGCCGGCCTCCGGCCCGGAGCAGACCGACGGCCGTACCGCCCAACGCCCCCTGGCGCTGCGGCTGCTGGCCCGCCCGGAGGTGGGGGTCTTCCTCGGCGCCGCCGCCGTCCTGGTCTTCTTCCTGGTCGTCGCGCCCTCGGTCCGCCAGGGCAGCTCGATGGCGACGATCCTCTACCAGTCCTCGACCATCGGCATCATGGCTCTGCCGGTGGCGCTGCTGATGATCGGCGGCGAGTTCGACCTGTCTTCCGGCGTCGCCGTGATCTCCTCGGCCCTGACCGCGAGCATGCTCAGCTACCAGCTGACCATGAACGTCTGGGTCGGCGTGTTCGTCGCGCTGCTGGTGTCGCTGGCGATCGGGTTCTTCAACGGCTGGGTGGTGGTCAAGACCGGGCTGCCGAGCTTCCTGGTCACGCTCGGCACGTTCCTGATCCTCCAGGGTGCGAACCTGGCCGTGACCAAGTGGGTGACCGGCAATGTCGCCACCGACGACATCAGTGACATGGACGGCTTCAGCCAGGCGAAGAAGGTCTTCGCTTCGTCGTTCGACGTCGGCGGGGTCCAGGTGAAGATCACGGTGGTGTGGTGGCTGGTCTTCGCCGCTCTGGCGACCTGGGTGCTGTTGCGCACGAAGTACGGCAACTGGATCTTCGCGGTCGGTGGCAACAAGGACAGCGCGCGGGCGGTCGGTGTGCCGGTGACGTTCACGAAGATCTCGCTGTTCATGCTGGTCGGCTTCGGGGCCTGGTTCATCGGCATGCACAACCTGTTCTCCTTCAACACCGTGCAGTCGGGCGAGGGTGTGGGGCAGGAGCTGATCTACATCTCCGCGGCGGTGATCGGCGGGTGTCTGCTCACCGGTGGCTCCGGCTCCGCGATCGGCCCGGTCTTCGGGGCGTTCATGTTCGGCATGGTGCAGCAGGGCATCGTCTATGCCGGCTGGAACCCGGACTGGTTCAAGGCCTTCCTCGGCGTGATGCTCCTCGGCGCCGTCCTGATCAATCTGTGGGTCCAGCGCACGGCGACCCGGAGGTAACCGATGACTGACAACACGGCAGGCACCCACGGCACGGTCGTCCAGGACACCCCGCCCGCCGCCGACGGCCTCCTCGTCGAACTGCGGGGTGCGGGCAAGTCCTACGGCAACATCCGGGCGCTGCACGGGGTCGATCTGAAGGTCCACGAGGGCCGGGTGACCTGTGTGCTGGGTGACAACGGCGCGGGCAAGTCGACCCTCATCAAGATCATTTCGGGGCTGCACCAGCACACCGAGGGCGAGTTCCTCGTCGACGGCACCCCGGTGCGTTTCTCCAGCCCGCGTCAGGCCCTGGACAAGGGCATCGCGACGGTCTACCAGGACCTGGCGACCGTGCCGCTGATGCCGGTGTGGCGGAACTTCTTCCTGGGCTCGGAGATGACCAGGGGTCCCTGGCCGCTGCGGCGGCTGGACATCGCGGGGATGAAGGCGACCGCCGACCGGGAGCTGCGCAACATGGGCATCGTCCTGGACGATCTGGAACAGCCCATCGGTACCCTGTCCGGCGGCCAGCGCCAGTGCGTGGCCATCGCCCGTGCCGTCTACTTCGGCGCCCGTGTGCTGATCCTGGACGAGCCGACGGCGGCGCTGGGCGTGAAGCAGTCGGGGGTGGTGCTGAAGTACATCGCGGCCGCCCGTGACCGGGGACTGGGCGTCATCTTCATCACCCACAACCCCCACCACGCCTACATGGTCGGCGACCACTTCAGCGTCCTGCGGCTGGGGACGCTGGAACTGTCCGCCGACCGCAGCGAGGTCGGTCTGGAGGAGCTGACCAACCACATGGCCGGCGGCGCCGAACTCGCCGCGCTCAAGCACGAACTGGCCCAGGTACGAGGCGTCGACACCGAGGAACTCCCCGAGGAGAGCGACCTGACCGCACCCGTGGCGAACTCCCCGGAAGGAACCCCCTGACCATGGCGCACCCCACCCCCCTGGACCGCATCCGGGTCGGCTCGGCCCCCGACTCCTGGGGCGTCTGGTTCCCGGACGACCCGCAGCAGGTCCCCTGGGACCGCTTCCTGGACGAGGTGGCCGAGGCCGGCTACGAGTGGATCGAGCTCGGCCCGTACGGCTATCTCCCCACCGACCCGGCGCGGCTCAGGGACGAGGTGGCCCGGCGCAACCTCAAGGTCTCGGCGGGCACGGTCTTCACCGGCATGCACCGCGGCCCGTCCGTCTGGGAGCAGACCTGGGCGCACGTCAGCCAGGTCGCCGCGCTCACCCAGGCCATGGGCGCGCGCCACCTGGTGGTCATCCCCTCCTTCTGGCGGGACGACAAGACCGCCGAGATCCTGGAACCCCAGGAGCTGACCGCCGAGCAGTGGGCGCACCTGACCAAGGGCATGGAGCGGCTCGGCCACGAGGTCAAGGAGACGTACGGCCTGGACATCGTGGTCCACCCGCACGCCGACACCCACATCGACACCGAGGACCACGTCGAACGGTTCCTGGACTCGACCGACACCGAGCTGGTCAACCTCTGCCTGGACACCGGGCACTACGCCTACTGCGGCGGGGACAGCGTCAAGCTGATCGAGACCTACGGCGAGCGCATCGGCTATCTGCACCTGAAGCAGGTGGACCCGGAGATCCTGGCCGAGGTACAGGCCAAGGGCATCCCCTTCGGGCCGGCCGTCGCCCAGGGAGTGATGTGCGAACCGCCCTCGGGTGTACCGGAGCTGGGCCCGGTGCTGGCGGCGGCGCAGCGGCTGGGCGTGGAGCTGTTCGCGATCGTCGAGCAGGACATGTACCCCTGCGAGCCGGACAAGCCGCTGCCGATCGCGGTCCGCACCCGCCGGTTCCTGCGCTCCTGCGGGGCCTGACGAGCCGCGCGCTTTCCTACGTGCCCCCGGTGGATTCGGCCAGGAAACGGCCGGGAACCAACCGGGGGCACGCGGGCGTTGTGAGGATGACGGGGGAAGCCCGCGCAGACGGGAGGACGCGATGACACACCGTACGGAAGCACGCACGTCCCAGGACACCGACGCCGCGGCGGCCCGCCGCACCCGCTTCGGCACGCTGCCCGAGCGGATACGCCCGCAGGACACGGTGGAGACCAGCCCGGCGACCGTACCGGACCCGGCGCGGGACACGTACAACCCCGACGAGTGGCTGATCCGGTACTGCGGCTGAGACACGAAAGACGGCGCCGGGCACCGGCCCGGCGCCGTCCCGTCGGCTCAGGCCTGGCGGACCTCCGCGATGGTCACCGGCCGGTGCTCGTGCAGGGACAGGGTGCAGGCCTCGGCGATCCAGCCGGCCTCCAGGGCGTCCTCGATGGTGCACGGGGACGGGCGGGCGCCGGTCACGACCTCGGTGAACGCGGTCAGTTCGGCGCGGTAGGCGTCCGTGAAGCGGTCCATGAAGAAGTCGTGCGGGGTGCCGGAGGGGAAGGTCACACCGGGCTCGACCGAGCGCAGCGGGAGCTTGTCGTCCAGGCCGACCGCGATGGAGTCCGTGAAGCCGTGCAGCTCCATGCGGACGTCGTAACCCCGGGCGTTGTGGCGGGAGTTGGACACCACCGCGATCGTGCCGTCGTCGAGGGTGAGGATCGCGCCGGTGGTGTCGGCGTCGCCCGCCTCCTTGATGTAGTCGGCGCCGCGGTTGCCGCCGACCGCGTACACCTCGGTGACCTCGCGGCCCGTCACCCAGCGGATGATGTCGAAGTCGTGCACGGAGCAGTCGCGGAAGATCCCGCCCGACGCGGCGACGTACGCGGCGGGCGGCGGCGCCGGGTCCAGGGTCGTGGAGCGGACCGTGTGCAGCTTGCCCAGCTCACCGGCCTGCACGGCGGCCCGGGCGGCGGCGAAGCCCGTGTCGAAGCGGCGGTTGTAGCCGATCTGGATCGGTACGCCGCTGTCCCGGACGGCCTTGAGCACCTCGACGCCCTCGGCCATCGTCTTGGCGACGGGCTTCTCGCAGAAGACCGGGACGCCGGCCTCGACGCCGGCCAGGATCAGGGCCGGGTGGGCGTCGGTGGCGGCCGCCACCACGATGCCGTCCACACCGGCGGCCAGCAGCGCCTCGGGCGAGTCCACGACCTCGGCCCCGAACCGCTCGGCGGCGGCCTTGGCCGCGTCCGCGAACGGGTCGGTGACGACGAGCGACTCGACGGCGTCGAGGCTGGAGAGGGTCTCGGCGTGGAAGGCACCGATACGGCCGAGGCCGAGGATTCCGATACGCATGGGGGTGTTGCTCCTAGGGTGTTGGTGCGGAGTTCTAGTCGAGGCCGCCGAGCACGTTCTGGTCCCAGTCGATCACCGAGCCGGTGACCACGCCCGAGCGGTCGGACAGCAGCAGGACCACGAAGTCGGCGATTTCGTCCGGCTGGCCGAGCTTGCCCATCGGCAGCTTCGCCGCGGCCTGCTCGCGCCAGTCGTCGCCGGCGCCGTGGAAGGCGCGCTGGGTGGCGTCCTCGCCCTCCGTCGCCGTCCAGCCGATGTTCAGGCCGTTGATCCGGATCCGGTCCCAGCGGTGGGCGTGCGCCGCGTTCCGGGTCAGGCCCACCAGGCCCGCCTTCGCGGCGACGTACGGCGCCAGGAACGGCTGCCCGCCGTGCGCCGACGAGGTGATGATGTTGACGATCGTGCCGGGCGCCGTGCGGGCCACCATGTCGGCGACCGCGGCCTGCATCGCGAAGAACGGCGCCTTCAGGTTGATCGCGATGTGCTGGTCGAACAGCTCCGGGGTGGTGTCCAGCAGAGTGCCCCGGGAGGTCAGCCCCGCCGAGTTCACCAGGCAGTCGATCCGGCCGTGCGCGTCCACCACCTCGGCGACCGCGGCCTTGGCCTGCTCGGCGTCCGCGAGATCGGCGCGGACGAACATCGCTTTGCCGCCGGCCGCCGCCAGCTCCGCCACCAGCGCTTCCCCCGGTTCGCTGCGGCGGCCGGTGAACGCGACGACGGCGCCCTCGCGGACGGCGGCCCGCACGATCGCGGCCCCCACGCCCTGGCTGCCGCCGTTGACGAGCACCACCTTGCCGTCGAGAAGTCCCATGATGTGCTTGCCCTTTCAGCTCTCGCGGCGTTCGGCGCCCGCCCGCAGCCGCGCCCGCAGCAGCTCCGGATCCCATCCCTCGCGCACCGCCCGCCGTACCAGGTCCGCCTGCGAGGGCGGGGCCAGACCGTCCACCGGCGGGTCGCTGTCGAGGTTCGTCGGGAAGGGGTAGCCCTCGGCGCTCGCCGCGATCACATGCTCCAGCCACGCCTGCTCCACGCCCTGCGCCGCACGCCGCAGCAGCACCGGGAACACGGCGTTGGCCACCGCCTCCCGGTCCACCGTCTCCATCGCTCGCCCGAACGCGGACGAGACCTGGAGCAGATTGGCGGTGCGCCGTACGCCGGCGGTGCGGTTGCTCCCGGCGGCGTGGAAGAGCGCGGGGTTGAAGAAGACCGCGTCGCCCTTGGCGAGCGGCAGCTGGACGTGGTGCTCCTCGAAGTACGCCTGGAACTCCGGGAGCCGCCAGGCCAGATAGCCCGGCTCGTACAGCTGGGAGTACGGCAGATACAGCGTCGGACCCGACTCCACCGGCATGTCGCAGTGGGCGACCGCGCCCTGCAGCGTGAGCACGGGGGAGAGCCGGTGGACGTGCGCCGGATAGGCGGACGCCACCGCGTTGCTCAGGAAGCCGAGGTGGTAGTCCCGGTGCACCGTCTGCCCGGCGCCGCCCGGGTTGACCACGTTGACCTGCGAGGTCACCTGGTAGCCGGGGCCCAGCCAGGCCGATGAGACCAGGGCGAGGATGTCGTTCGCGTAGTAGTCGGCGAACGCCTCCGGGTCGTACAGGGCCGCCTTCTCCAGCGCGTTCCACACCCGGTCGTTGGCACCCGGCCGCGCGAAGTGGTCCCCGGCGGCCGCCCCGGAGGCGTGCTGCTCGGCGATCAGCGCGTCGAAGACGGCCGTGAGCCGGTCGACGACCACTGGGTCGAGGAAGGCGCCCTGGACGACGACGATGCCGGGGCCGTCGGCGAGGGCCCGCACCAGCTCGGCCCGCAGCCCGTCCTGGTCACCGGCCGTGCGCAGCCGCTCGGCGTCGTACAGCAGGACGTCGTCGCGTACGGCGGCGGCGTGCGGGTGGTCCGCGAGGCGGGTCGTCCGGTCGGTCAGGGCGCGGAAGGCGTCGAGGTCGCAGTCCTGCTCGGACAGCCAGGCGCGGCCTGGCGCGGAGGCGACGGACATCGGTGTCCTCTTTTCGGGAGCGGGGACGTTCGGCCACGCGGGCGGCCCGGCCCTGTCATTCTTGTCAGTACAAACCCCTCGAACAACCAGCAGCCAGCCATCAAAAACCCCTCAAGGAGGCGAGCCGTGGGCCATCCGTTCCCGATCCGGGAAATCGCACGTCAGGCGGGTCTCAGCGAGGCCACCGTGGACCGTGTGCTGAACGGCAGGGGAGGGGTGCGGGAGAGCACCGCCCAGGAGGTGCGCCGGGCCATCGCCGACCTCGACCGGCAGCGCACCCAGGTCCGGCTGGTGGGCCGTACGTTCATGGTCGACATCGTGGTACAGGCGCCCGAGCGGTTCTCGACCGCCGTCCGCGCCGCTCTGGAGGCCGAACTGCCCGCGCTGCACCCGGCCGTGGTCCGCTCCCGCTTCCAATTCCGCGAGACCGGCCCGGCCGCCGAGCAGGTCAGGACGCTGGACCGGATCGCCCGGCGCGGCTCCCAGGGCGTGATCCTCAAGGCGCCGGACGTCCCCGAGGTCACCGCCGCCGTGGGCCGGCTCACCGCGGCCGGCATCCCGGTCGTCACCCTGGTCACCGACCTGCCCGCCAGCGGCCGGATCGGCTACGTCGGCAGCGACAACCGGGCCGCCGGCGCCACCGCCGCCTATCTGATGGAGCAGTGGCTCGGCGACCGGCCCGGCAATGTCCTCACCAGCCTCAGCAGCGGCTTCTTCCGCAACGAGGAGGAGCGCGAGATGGGCTTCCGCAGCGTGATGAGGGCCCGGCAACCGCAGCGCACCCTGGTGGAGATAGCCGAGGGACAGGGCCTGGACGCCACCCAGTACGACCTCGTCCGGGCCGCCCTGGAACGGGACCCGGAGATCCGTGCCGTGTACTCCATCGGCGGCGGCAACAACGCCACCCTGCGCGCCTTCGCCGACCTCGGCCGCGCGTGCGCGGTCTTCATCGCCCATGACCTCGACCACGACAACACCCGCCTGCTGCGCGAGCACCGGCTGTCCGCCGTGCTCCACCACGATCTGCGCCAGGACATGCGCGAGGCCTGCCACCTCGTGATGCGGGCGCACGGCGCGCTGCCCCCGGCCGGACCGGCGCTGCCCTCCGCGATCCAGGTCGTGACGCCGTACAACATGCCCGCCCAGCCCGCCGAGTGAGGGAGAGCCCGTTGAGCCGCACCGAACGCCTGGAGATCGAGGGCGTACCCCTGCTCGCGACCCTCGAACCGGGCCGCGGCGACATCGGCCTGCTCGCGCTGCACGGCTCCGGCGAGGGCGGCACGGCCCAGCTCGCCGGGTCGGTCGCCCGGCGCTGCGGCGTCACCAGCCTCGTCTTCACCCAGCCGGAGACAGCCGTGCCCGTGCATCTGCCGTCCCCGCGCATGGCCGTCGACCACTGCGCGCTCCTGCACGAGTTCCGCTCCCGGGTGTCGCTCACCGTCTCCCTGCACGGGCACCTGCGGCAGGAGGCCTGGCACACCCTCTTCCTCGGCGGCGCGAACCGTGCGGCCTCGCTCGTCCTCGCGCGTGAACTGGCCGTCCTGGAGCCCCGGTTCAGGATCGTGACGGACCTGGAGGAGATACCGGCCGGACTGCGCGGACTGCACGCCCGGAACCCGGTCAACCTGACCCGGCTGGCCGGGGTCCAGGTGGAACTGCCGCTCCCCGCGCGGACCACGGGCGCGTCGGACGACCCGCCGCAGGCCGTGGTCGACGCCTTCGTCGCCGGCGTCGGGCGACTGGCTCAGGCGCTCCCGACGTTCATCGCGTAGGCCTTGCGCAGCGTCTCGTGCACCGTCCACGTCGTACGGTCCCCGGCGCGCAGCACCGCCATGTCGCCCGGCCCCACCCGCAGCACCGGTCCGCCCGCGACCTCGATCGTCGCCGAGCCGCTGATCACCACGAACAGCTCGTCCGCCTCCGTGTCCGTGACCACGCCCGGGGTGATCTGCCAGATCCCGCGGATCTGCCTGCCGTCGGCCGACTCCCAGACCACTTTCCCGGTGACCTCCGGGGTCCCGGAGACGATCTGCTCCGGGTCGAGGGGCTCGGGTTCGAGGTCGGCGTCGGGGATGTGGAGCGCGAAGCTGTGCGTCATGAGGCCGACCCTAGCCAGCGCGCGGCGCGGGCCGGGGCCGACAGGGTGTGCGGCATCGGGGCCGGTCACGGGACACTTCGTCGGGTGCCACCGCCGGCGGGCGGGGCGGGCCCGGGGGACTGTGGGGAGCATGGCCGACTCGGCGGCGGTACGACGAGGCCGACGGCACGGGAGTCTCCCAAGGGGCCCAGGGCAGTGTCGATGTGCGGCTCCGCCGTGTGGGCGCGACCGGCCACAACGGACCCGCAGCCGAGGGATCTCCCGCGGTGCATCGGCGATTTCCGCTCAGCGGTGGGTGCGTACGCCGTCCAGGGCGATGGCCAGCACCCGGTCGCGCTGGGCGTCGTCGTCGAAGGCCGTGGCCGTGATCCCGGCGACCATCCGCAGCAGATCGCCGAAATCCATGTCCGCCCGCGCCACCCCGGCCTGCTGCGCGCGCTCCAGCAGCGGGCCCCCGGCCGAGTACATCGACTCGCGGCAGGACTGGAAGATCTCCGACTCGTCGTTGAGCGCCTCCCGCACCGCGCGCTTGGTCACCATGTACCCGGCGAACCGGTCCAGCCAGGCCGTCAGCGCCTCCCACGGCTCCCGGTCCGCGACCTCCACGGCTGCCTGGCACAGGGCGTTGACCTCGTCGGCGTAGACGCTCTCGAACAGGTCGCGGCGGGTGGGGAAGTTCCGGTACAGGGTGCCGATGCCGACGCCCGCGCGGCGCGCGATGTCCTCCAGGGAGGCGTCCGAGCCGTGCTCGGCGAAGGCCTCGCGGGCGGCAGCGAGCAGGGCGTCGTAGTTGCGGGCGGCGTCCTTTCGGTGCGGCCGGCGGGCCGCCACGATCTCGCTGACGGGGAACGGCGTGGCCGTCACTGCTGTCTCCTGAGGGCTCGGTCGATCTGGAGGGTGGCCTCCGCATCTTGAACCGGAGGCACTCCTCCGTTAGAGTGGAGGGGCACCTCCACTTTAGCAATCGCTCGTGCACTTCACCTTCCCTGTCCCGGATTTCCGGAGAGGCTCCGTCATGCCCCGCACGTCCACGCGCCTCACCTTCGCGGTCCTCGCGACCGGTGCGGGCGTGTTCTCCATGCTCCAGTCGCTGATCGCGCCGGCTCTGCCGACCGTCCAGCACGCCCTGCACACCTCCCAGTCCACCGCGACCTGGGTGATGACGGCGTATCTGCTGTCCGCGTCGGTCTTCACCCCGATCCTCGGCCGGGTGGGCGACCTCGTCGGCAAGAAACGCACGCTCGTCGCCGTCCTGCTCGCCGTTCTCGCCGGCTGCCTCATCGCCGCGCTCGCCCCGGACATCGGCGTGCTCATCGTCGCCCGGGTCGTCCAGGGCGTCGGCGGCGCACTCTTCCCGCTGTCCTTCGGCATCATCCGGGACGAGTTCGCCGCCGCCGAGGTCAGTGGCAGCATCAGCAACCTCTCCGCGGTGATCGCCGCCGGCGGCGGGGTCGGCATGGTGGCCGCCGGGCCGATCGTCTCCGCGCTCGACTACCGCTGGCTCTTCTGGATCCCGGTGGCGATCGTCGCCGGCGCGGTCCTGATCGCCGTGGCCTACGTCCCCGAGTCACCCAAGCGGGCCCAGGGGAAGGTGAGTTGGGCCGGCGCCGGGCTGCTCTCCGCCTGGCTGGTGGCCCTGCTGCTGCCGCTGAGCCAGGCCGGGCGGTGGGGCTGGGGCTCGGCGAAGGTCCTCGGCCTGTTCGCCGCCGCCCTCGTGCTGTTCGCCGTGTGGCTGACCGCCGAGGCCCGCTCCCGCAACCCGCTGATCGACCTGCGCGTGATGCGGCTGCCGGCGGTGTGGACGACCAACGCGGCAGCCCTGCTCTTCGGCGCCGGCATGTACGCGATCTGGTCCTTCCTGCCCGGCTTCGTCCAGACGCCGTCCACGGCCGGGTACGGCTTCGGCGCGAGCGTCACCGCGTCCGGCCTGCTCATGCTGCCGATGCTGCTGGCGATGTTCCTCTCCGGCGTCCTCTCCGGCCGCCTGGAGCCCCGCGTCGGCGCCAAGGCGCTGCTCACCACGGGTGCCGCGCTCGGCGCGCTGGCCTGCGGCTTCCTCACTCTCTGGCATGACGCCCAGTGGCAGATAGCCGTGGTCGCGGGTCTCTTCGGCCTGGGGATCGGCCTCGCGTTCGCCTCCATGGCCAACCTGATCGTCGGCAGCGTCCCGCCCGAGCAGACCGGCGCGGCGACCGGCATGAACGCCAACATCCGCACCATCGGCGGCTCCATCGGCGCCGCGCTCACCAGCGTCCTGGTGACCGGCCGCCTCCAGCCCTCCGGCCTGCCCTACGCCTCCGGCTACACCCACGGCTGGGCTCTGCTCGCCCTCCTCTGTCTGGCCGCGGCCGGCGCCGCCCTCCTGGTCCCGGCCCGCCGACCGGGCCGTACGACACCTGCCGCGCCGGGAGTGACGCGGGCACCGGCCCAGGTGCGGTAGGGTTGACCTGCGTGATCACGCGGGGGAACACCCCGGGTGGGACCGCGGCGGGACGTGGCGCAGCTTGGTAGCGCACTTGACTGGGGGTCAAGGGGTCGCAGGTTCAAATCCTGTCGTCCCGACAGTCGGATGAACTGTCATCACGGGTCAGGGCCTTGTTCTCACTTCGGTGGGACAAGGCCCTCATCTTTTTGTCGCGCGAAGAATGTATTTCTCTTCAAGTGACGGGGAATGTCGTTCAGCCGTGGCATATCCCGGCTTGCATCAACACGCTCAATTCTCCGGGCCACCGACCTTGGGTTCGTCATCCGGGTGCAATGACTTAACCGCAGCTACGGCCGATTGAGCGGAGTTGGTCGCCGCCCTGATCCCGAAGTACGCAGTGGTTATCGCGGTGATGGCCGTGAATGCGCTTGTGAGGATCGAAACGGCCTCTGTTCCCGATGCGGTGCTTATCGTCACCCAGATTGCACCGACTGCGATGGCAACGTCTCCGACGAGGACGACCAAGAGACCTGTCCACGCACGAGTCGTCTCGATCGCCGTGAGGTCTTTAGCGCCCATCAGTCCTCCTGTGCGCGTGAGGACGTCGGCTTCCAGGCTTGCATGGACCGCCCTTGGCTGCATTTCGAAGAAGCATTGAGTGAATTACAAATTATTGAAAAAGTAACGAGTTTCGCCGAGGTGCCAGAAAGAACCCTCTCCTCCCTGTGGGTCACCCATTCCGGTTATGCTCCCCGACCTCTCGGTAGCTCGGGACGGAATGGGGGCACATGCCACAAGCAAGATTGAAATGCCTGCACAGGTAGGCACGACCTAGAGGAGGGTCATGGCACCTCGCAATGGTCAGCCCGTCGTCGGCCGGTTGGGAAAGGCGCCCGCCAGAGTCGACAGACGTACGCTCAACTTCGCGCAGTACCTTCATCCCACACTGCCGCCGGCTCCTGCGGCGAAGAACTGGACCGACAAGGTCATCGACTGGCAGACGCTGGGTAATGACCAGTACGGCGACTGCGTGGAGGCCGCTGCGCTCCACATGGAGCAGAACTGGTCGGCCTACGAGGGCCCGGAAGAGTTCGAGCCCACGACAAAAGAGGCGCTGGACGCCTACACCGCTCTCACCGGTTTCCAGGCGGGAGATCCCTCCACGGATCGCGGCACCAACATGCTCGACGCGCTGAACTTCTGGCGCAACCAGGGCATCGGAGGAAACACGATCTTCGGCTTCGCCGCCTGCGAACCGGGTAACACCGAGCATGTGCGAGACGCCATCGAACTGTTCGGTGCCGCGTACATCGGGTTGCAAATGCCGTACAGCGCTCAAGGGCAGACCGTCTGGATGGTGCCCCCCGGGGGACCAGTGGGACCTGGGCAACCCAACAGCTGGGGCGGCCACTGCGTGCCGGTCATCGGGTATACCCCCACGCAGCTGATCTGTGTCACCTGGGGAGCACTCCAGCCGATGACCTGGCAGTTCTTCCAGACCTACTGCGATGAGGCCTATGCGGTGCTCAGTAAGCAGTGGGCCGACACCAGCCGTCCCGACCCCGACGGCTTCACCCTCGACCAGCTGCGGCAGGATCTGGCAGCGATCCCCGGTTAACCGCCGGAGCGGCACGGAGCCAGGTCGGCCGTGGGCTTACCCGCCGTTCCGAGCAGGGCGCCCTGCCGGACACAGCCCGAACGTGGTCGACCTGGCGTCGGAACGCCGGCGCGATACAGGTAGATCAGACGCAGAGCTGAGCTCGACCGGTCGCAGGTCGTCTCCTCAGGGATGAGGGGACGGCCTTTCGCCTGTCTGCGGGGGTTTCCGGTGCTTCTCGGCCGCCGCGGCGGGGCGCGTCGCGAGGTGGTCGCCGGCGGCGATCCTGGCCGCCATCGCGGCGAGCTGCCCGCAGGCCCGCGCGATCTCCCGCTGGGTCTGGTCCCGCTCGCTGATGACCGCCGAGAGCAGCAGCGCGGTCAGCGCGGCGGAACCGTTGAAGGCCTGCAGAGTGATCATCGCGGTGAGCAGGTCGTGACCGGCGAACGGACCCGATCTCTCGGTACCGGCGATGATCGCGAAGGAGGACATGGCCAGCGCGCAGGGCGCGGCCCCGGCCAGCCGGAAGCGGAAGGCCGCCCAGATCAGCAGCGGGAACCCGAGGAACAGCAGGGGCGTGTGCGCGGTCACGAGGAATCCGACGCCGGCCGTGGCCGCCAGGAGCAACAGCGCCTCCGCCCACCGGGACGGCCGCGGGTGCTCCGGCCGGCGTGCCGAGCGCAGGACGAGCAGGACGGGTGTGACCACCAGGACGCCCATCGCGTCGCCGGTCCACCAGACCGACCACGTGGGCCAGAACCCGGCGGGGCTCAGGACCCCGGAGAGGAGCAGGGTCCCGCTGCCCGTGGTCGCGCTGACCAGCATCCCGGTGAACCCGCCGAGGAAGATCAGACCGAGCGCGTCCCGCAGACGGTCCAGTTCCTCACGGAACCCCGTGCGGCGGAGCAGCAGATAGGAGCAGACGGGCGCGAGGGTGTTCCCCGCCATGATGGCGAGCACGGCCGGGAGAGTCGGCCCCAGCGAGATGTTGACCAGGAACGCGCCGAGTGCGACACCGGGCCAGAGCCGCGGGCCGCGCAGCAGCAGGCTCGCCACCGCGATTCCGCTCGGCGGCCACAGCGGGGTGACCTGGCCGCGCACCAGCTGCTGGAGCAGTCCCAGCCTGGCCGAGCCGTAGTACAGCGCGGCGAGGGCACAGATCTCCAGGGCGGTCAGTGCACCGCGCCCGAGTCCTTGACGCCGCGCGACAGCCATCGGGCGACCTCCGCTTCGACATCGCCCCGAACCCATCATCCGCCGGATCCCCCGGATCCTCCACGGCGGGCCGGCCGGCCCAGGAGCGGCGACGCGCGCGACGAGCCGGGGTCAGACGGGCGGGGTGCGCAGGGCGAGGATGGCCATGTCGTCGTGACCGTCGCTGGGGTGGTGATCGGCCAGTGCCTGGACGAACTCCGGCAGCGGAAGCCCGGCATGAACCGCGGCGAGACCGGCGAGTTCGCTCAGGCTCTCGTCGATGGGATGGGCGGGATGCTCGATCAGCCCGTCGGTGAAGAAGACGACGGTGGCCTCCGGGGGCAGCGGGCGGGAGTGGTCGGGACGGGGCTGACCGGTGTCGACACCGAGCGGCAGTCCGGGCTCGCCGAGCAGGTAGACCACATGGCGGTCGCGGGTGACCAGCAGGGGCGGGACATGGCCCGCGGTGCTCCAGCACAGTCGCCAGCCCGGGCCCTCCGGTTCGATGCGGGCCAGGGTGGTGGTCGTGACGCGGTTGTTCGTGATCGTCTCAAGGGTCCGGTCGAGCTGGGCGAGGATCGCGCCGGGCGGACTGCTCTGGTCGAACACGAGAGCGCGCAGCATGTTGCGGGTGGCGGCCATGGCGGCGGCGGCCTGCAGATCATGGCCGCCCACGTCGCCGATGACGATCGCCACGACGTCGTCGGGCAGGGGGATGGCGTCGTACCAGTCCCCGCCGAGCTGACTGGGCTCGGCGGCGGGCCGGTAGATGGCGGCGGCGGTGAACGGCCGCAGGTCGGGCAGTGTGGGCAGCAGCAGCCGCTGGAACTGCTCGGCTCCGACGCGGATCCGTTCGAACAGGCGGACGTTCTCGATCGCGATGCCGGCGGCGCCGGCCAGGGCGGCGACGACGTTCTCGTCGTGCACGTCGAAGGGCTGTCCGTCGAGCCGCTCGGAGAGGTAGAGGTCGCCGTAGATCTCGCCGCGCACCGTGATGGCGACGCCGAGCAGGGTGGTCAGGCGCGGGTGCCCCGGTGGAAATCCGGCCGAGGCGGGATGGCCCTGGATGTCGACGATCCGCAGCGGGTCCGGATAGCGGATCAGGTGGCCGAGGACGCCGCGACCACGGGGAAGTCCGGCATTGGCCAGCGCCGTGCGTTCCTCGTCGGACAGACCGGCCGAGATGAACTGCTCCAGGCGTTCTCCGGACGCGTCGAGCACGCCCAGGGCCCCGTAGCGGGCGCCGACCAGGTCCATCGCGGCCGTCACGATACGGTGCAGCACCCCGGGCAGTTCCACCTCACGGCTGATGGCCAGCACCGCGTCCAGCAGCCCCTGCAGCCGGTCCATCGAGGACTGCATGGCGCGCAGCTGCTCGTCGATCCGGCCCAGCTCGGAACGCAGGCGAACGTGCAGGTCGGGGAGGCGTGGCCGCCTCAGTGGTCGTCCCTGCCGCTCTTCCGCCATCACTGGCGCCCAGTGGTCGAGCGCTGCATCACGGCCTCCTTCCACGGCCCCGATCACGACCAGGGCCGACGGCCATCGCTGCCTCGTCTTTGATTGTGTCGCATGTCACAGGCGTGTCACACGGTCAGGACAGAGCATCGTTCGATTTCCGGCGAGAAGCCGGCCGCTCTGCACCCTGCGGCACCTGGCCGCCGACGACCGTGGCTCAGCCGTGCCGTCGGCGGCGCCGGGCCGCCATCACCGCGTAGACGAGGACCCCGGCGAAGAGGAACAGCGTGCCCTGGTACACCGCCGCGTACCCGGCGCCCGCCATCAGCCACAGGGAGAAGCCCGCCGCGACCGCGGTGACCACCGCGTCCCGCACCAGCCGGGCGCGGTTCACCGACGCGCCGTCGCCGGAGATCAGGTGGAAGAGCTGCGCGGCCGTCGCCAGCAGGTACGGCACGGTCGCGGTGAACGTGGTGACCAGGACCAGGACCTCGAAGACCTTCGCCGAACCCGACAGGTAGTTGTACGCGGTGAGCAGGGAGGACAGCACGACCGTGACGGCGACGCCGAAGGTCGGCACGCCCCGGCGGCGCCGGGCGAAGGTGGCCGGGAACAGGCCGTCCTGGGCGGCGGCGTACGGGGTCTGCGCGCTCAGCAGCGTCCAGCCGTTGAGGCAGCCCGTCATCGAGATCACCGCGGCCAGCGCCACGGCCGTACCACCCCAGCCGCCGCCGAACATCGCGTTCACGGCGTCCGAGAACGGCGCGGTGGAGTGCACCAGACGGTCGTGCGGGACCGTGCCGAAGACGGACAGGGTGCCCAGCAGGTACACCAGCGCGGCGCCCGTGGTGCCGATGACGGAGGCGCGGCCCACGTTGCGGCGCGCGTCCCGGACCTCGCCCGCGCTGACGGCGGCGGACTCGACGCCCAGGTAGGAGAAGAGCAGCAGGGCGGCGGAGGCGGACACCGCGCCGACCGGACCGTGACCGCTCGAATTGAACGGCCCGAGCCGCGAGGGGTCGAAGAAGAACAGCCCGCCGACCGCGACGAGCAGCAGCGGCACGAACTTCAGCACCGTGGACACGAGTTGTACGGCGCCCACGTACCGGGTGCCGGCGAAGTTGGCGACGGCGGGCAGCCACAGCAGGGTCAGGGCGGCCAGGCATGCGGACCAGTGGTGTCCGCCCACGGGGATCAGTACGTCGAGGTAGCCGACGGCGGCCACGGCGAGCGCGGCGTTCGACACCCAGCCGGTGATCCAGTACGACCAGGCGGCCAGGAAGCCGGCGAAGTCACCGAAGGCCTCGCGGGCGTAGACGTACGGCCCGCCGGTGCGGGGATCGCGTGCGGCGAGCCGGCCGAAGACCAGGGCCAGGGCGATGGCGGCGACGGTCAGTACGCCGAAGGCGACCAGGCTGACCGTGCCGTAGGGGGCGATGGAGGCGGGCAGTGTGAAGATGCCGCCGCCGATGATGTTGCCCATGACCAGCGCGGTGGCGACGGGCAGGCCGAAGCCGCGGTCGTGCTTGCTGGTGGTGCCGGGGGCGTCCGCGCCGCCGGTGGGGCCGTGCGGGTCTCCGACAGCGACCGTGAGGTCCTCGGAGGGGGCCGGAGCCGGCTGTGGGGCGGTTCCGGTGACGTGCATGGGTGGTGCGCCTCTCATCGAACAGATGTCCCAGGATCGCCGGGACCCGGCCATGGTCCGGGAAGCCGCCGCCCGCCGCAAAATCGCCGCTTCTTGTGTCGTCCGGCCCGGCCGATCGTGAAAAAAGTGCATCGATACGGCCTTTGTGCCGCGAGATGTCCGGCGCACGGGCCTCAGCGGATCGGCCCGGATGCCATGATCCGGCCTCATGAGAACGGAAGAGGCCACCCCGGAGACCGAACGAGTCCTGTTCGTCGAGTCCCGCGCCGACGCGAGGGTGCTCGCCGACCTCGGCACGGCCCTGCCCCCGCGCGCCGCAGGCGAGGAGGTCCTCTTCCTGTCGTTCGCCTACGCGGACGTGCCCCTGGGGCGGCGCTACGAGTGCTGCTTCCCGAGGGCCGACGAACGGGACGTCACCTGGGTCACGGCCACCGTCGTCGCCGTGACCCAGCAGTTCGGCAAACCCTTCACCCACATCCCGCACGGCTGGAAGACGCTGGCCCTGCTGAGGTTCGAACCCGAGGTGCCGCAGCTCGTCCGCGCCCTGCCCACGGCGTCGGCCTGGTACGAGCATCCGGCCACCGTCCACATCGCGGACCGGGCCACGTGGGAGGCGCGCAGACGGGAGTACGGCGGCGACGACGGCTTCGGTGCGGTGCTGCGGCGCTGGACGGAGCACCGGCGCACGGACTCCGGCGAGCTGTCCCGGCAGACGGGCCTGCCCGAGGAGCGGGTGCGGGGCGTGCTGGGCGGGGGCCCGGCCTCACCCTCGCTCCTTCGGCGGCTCGGCCCGGCCCTCGGCCTGCCCGCGGCCGATGTCTTCGTGCTCGCCGGCCAGGAGGTCCCGGACGATCTGGCCCCCCTCGACCCCTGGGCCGGCCGCCTCGTGCCGGACCTCGTGCGGCACGCCGTGGAGCTGTCGCCCGACGGCATCCGTGCCGTGCGCGGCTTCGTCGCGTCCTTGCCGCAGGAGAAGCCCGTTGCGAGGCCGCGGGAGGGAGCCGCGGGCCCCGCTCCCCGGGCCGGCGGCACCGGCCCGGGCGCCCTGCTGATGCGCCTGGTGGGCAACCGGAACCTGGGTCTTACGGCCACGGCGAAGACCTTCGCGCTGCTCACCGGCCGGTACTGGCCGCCGGCGACGTACGGCGTGGTCGCCCGCGGCGGCATCGAGGTGACCGCCGATCTGCTGGCCGACTTCGCCGCCGTACTGGGTGTTCCCGCCCCGGACCTGGCCGTGCTGTGCGGCGTCCCCGCAGCCGAGGCGCCGGCGCCGGCCACGGGTCCCGGCGAGCTGATCTCGGACGCGCGGCGGCTCACCGCCGACCAGATGCGCCAGGTGATCGAAGTGGCCCGCGCCCAGCCGTCCTAGGCCTGTCCGGCGGACCTTGCCGGAATCGTGGGGGCTGGCACGCCCATCTGCGGGGTTGTCGTCGGTTGCCGACGCTCCGCCTCGACGCCCCCTCCGCCCCTTGCCTTGAGCCGGCCTGGTCCGCCGGACGGGCCCTAGCCCTGGCCGCCCGCCCACAGACTGCGTACATGCCCCAGATGCCGGGTCATGACCGCGCGCACGGCCTGCTCGTCCCGCTCCAGCAGGGCGTCGAGGAGTTCGAGGTGCTCCTCGGCCGAGGCGAGCAGCCGGCCGGCCGCCACCAGGGCCGTCAGACCGTAGAGACGGGAGCGGCCGCGCAGGTCGGCGACCACCTCGACCAGATGGGCGTTGCCGGCCAGGGCGAGCAGGCCGAGGTGGAAGCGGGTGTCGGCCTCGACGTAGGCGATCAGATCACCGGCCTGCGCCGCGGTGACGATCTCGCGGGCCGCCGGGCGCAGCGCCTCCAGCGAGACCCGGTCGGCCGTGCGGGCCAGGGCCACCACGGTGGGGATCTCGATCAGCGCCCGGATGTGCGTGTACTCGTCCAGCTGCCGGTCGGACACCGCCGTGACCCGGAAGCCCTTGTTGGGCACGGTGTCGACCAGGCCCTCCTTGGCCAGGTCGAGCATCGCCTCCCGCACCGGCGTCGCCGAGACACCGAAGCGGGCGGCGAGCGACGGCGCGGAATAGACCTCGCCCGGCCGCAGCTCGCCCGCGATCAGCGCGGCGCGCAGCGCGTCGGCGACCCGCTCGCGGTAGCTGCTGCGCCGGCCGCCGAGCCGGGGGAGCGCCGGCAGGTCCGTGTCCGGCTTGTTCTCTGGCTGTGCCATGTCACGCATCACCGGCGGGATTCTAGAGGACGGCTAGAGCACGAAGCCTTCCGGGAAGGGGTCGGTGGGGTCGAGCAGATACTGGGCGGTGCCGGTGATCCACGCGCGGCCGGTGAAACTCGGCAGCACGGCCGGGACTCCGGCGACCTCCGTCTCGCCGAGCAGCCGTCCGGTGAACCGGGTGCCGATGAACGACTCGTTCACGAACTCGGTGTGCAACGGCAGTTCACCGCGCGCGTGCAGCTGCGCCATGCGTGCGCTGGTGCCCGTACCGCACGGGGAGCGGTCGAACCAGCCCGGGTGGATGGCCATCGCGTGCCGTGAGTGCCGTGCGGTGGCGCCGGGCGCGTAGAGGTGGACGTGGTGGCAGCCGCGGATCGACGGGTCC
This sequence comes from Streptomyces camelliae, assembly GCF_027625935.1. Taxonomy (NCBI): domain Bacteria; kingdom Bacillati; phylum Actinomycetota; class Actinomycetes; order Kitasatosporales; family Streptomycetaceae; genus Streptomyces; species Streptomyces camelliae. The sequence continues at coordinate 1,388,852 of NZ_CP115300.1, read as the reverse complement.
TCGGGATGCACCGGCTCCGCCTCGGAGTTGATCGCCTCCATCAGCGTGAGGCCGGCCGCGAGGATGTCGTCCTTGCGGGCGCGGTCGAAGGGCAGACCGAAGGCGTCGAGGGGGAGGATCGCGTAGAAGTTGCCGCCGTAGGCGAGGTCGTAGGTGACCGTGCGGCCGTCCGGGAGGGTGATCTTGCGGTCCAGGGCGACGGCGAACGACGGCACGTTCTTCAGGGTCACGTGCCGCGCGGCGCCGTTCTCCACCGCCACCTCGGCCACCACGAGCCCCGCCGGGGTGTCCAGCCGGATTGTGGTCACCGGCTCCACGACCTCCACCATGCCGGTCTCGACCAGCACGGTCGCCACCCCGATGGTGCCGTGCCCGCACATCGGCAGATAGCCGGAGACCTCGATGTAGATCACGCCCCAGTCGCAGTCGGGGCGGGTCGGCGGCTGGAGGATCGCGCCGCTCATCGCGGAGTGGCCGCGCGGCTCGTTCATCAGCAACTGCTTGATGGGGTCATGGTGTTCACGGAAGTACAGCCGCCGTTCGTTCATCGTCGCACCCGGTACGGTGCCGATCCCGCCGGTGATCACGCGGGTCGGCATGCCCTCGGTGTGCGAGTCGACGGCGTGCAGGACGAGCTTGCTGCGCATATCCGACTCCCTTGTGCGAGCTGCGAGCTTATGCGAGTCCCGCGGCGGCGGCCTTCTCGGTGGCCGCCCGGACCATGGCCTGCTGTTCCGGCGTCAGCGGGACGCGCGGCGGGCGCACCGGGCCGCCGTACCGGCCGACGACGTCCATGGACAGCTTGATCGCCTGCACGAACTCCGTCCGCGAGTCCCAGCGCAGCAGGGGATGCAGCTGCCGGTACAGGGGGAGCGCGGTGGTGAGGTCACCGGCCGTCGCGGCACGGTAGAGCTCCGCCGAGGCGCGGGGCAGCGCGTTGGGATAGCCGGCCACCCAGCCCTTGGCGCCCGCCACGGCCAGCTCCAGCAGGACGTCGTCGGCGCCGGTCAACAGGTCCAGCTCCGGGGCGAGTTCGGCGATGCGATAGGCGCGGCGCACGTCGCCCGAGAACTCCTTGACGCCGTGGATGTGCCCCTCGCCGTGCAGCCGGGCGAGGAGTTCGGGCACCAGGTCGACCTTGGTGTCGATCGGGTTGTTGTACGCCACCACCGGCAGGCCCGCGCGGGCGACCTCCGCGTAGTGGGCGAGCACGGAACGCTCGTCGGCACGGTAGGCGTTGGGCGGCAGCAGCATCACCGACGCGCAGCCGGCCTCGCCCGCCTGCTCGGCCCAGCGCCGGGCCTCGGCCGAGCCGTACGCGGCGACGCCCGGCATCACCCGCTCGCCGCCGATCGCCGCCACGGCCGTCTCCACCACCCGGGCCCGCTCCTCCGGGGTGAGCACCTGGTACTCGCCGAGCGAGCCGTTGGGTACGACGCCGTCGCAGCCGCTCGCCACCAGCCAGGAGCAGTGCTCGGCGTAGCGGTCGTAGTCGACCGACAGGTCGGCGCGCAGCGGGAGCGCGGTGGCGACGAGGACGCCGCGCCAGGGACGGTTCTCCGGGTGAGTCATGAGGGGTCCTCTTCGTGGATAGTGTGTGACATGGCACTGGTCATCGAGTGGGCGTCTCGTCGTCCGGCACGTTCGCCAGGACGCCGAGCGGTACCGGGCGCGCGAACGGCCGCCGCCCCGGGGTGAGCGGGCAGCCGGTCAGGCCGGCCACGGCGGGCGCGCACATCCGGCCCTGGCACCAGCCCATGCCGGCCCGGGTGAGCAGTTTCGCGGTGCGCAGGTCGGCGGCGCCCAGCGGGCCGGCGGTACGGACCTCGCCCGCGGTGACCTCCTCGCACCGGCACACCACCGTGTCGTCCGGGATCCGTTCCGCCCAGCCCGCGGGCGGTGCGTACACCGTGTCGAGGGCCGCGAAGAACGCCCGCAGCCGGGTCCTGGCCCGGTCGGCCGCGGCCCACGTGCGCGGGTCGGGAACGGTGCCGTGCAGGCGGGCGGCGGCCGAGCGGCCGGCGATGTGGCCCTCGGCGAGGGCGAGGGCCGCGCCGCCGATGCCGGTGGTCTCCCCGGCGGCCCACACCCCGGGCACGTCGGTGCGCTGCTCCGCGTCGACGTCCACGTCCGTCCCGTTCAGCGTGCAACCGAGGGTCTCGGCGAGGTCGGTGTGCGGCAGCATGCCGTGGCCGACGGCAAGGGTGTCGCAGGGGATGCGGCGGGCGCTGCCGGGCCGGATCCGCCCGGCGCGGTCCAGCGCGGCGACGGTGACCGCCGTCAGCCGGTCCGTGCCGTGCGCCTCCACCACGGTGTGCCGGGCCAGGGTGCGCACCCGATGGCGCACCAACTGCCCCGCGTACCAGGCGCCTTCGGCGAGTTTGCCGGGCTGGGCGGCGAGCTCCGGCGTCCGCCGCAGCAGGGCCGCGGGGCCGGCGGACTCGACCAGCGCGGCCACCTCGGCGCCCGCGGTGGCGAGCCCGGCCGCCACCGGCAGCAGCAGCGGCCCGGTGCCCGCGACCACGATCCGCCGGCCCGGCAGCACCAGGCCGCCCTTGAGCATGGCCTGCGCGCCGCCCGCCGTGACGACTCCCGGAAGCGTCCAGCCCGGGAAGGGCAGCACCCGCTCGTAGCCGCCGGTGGCGAGCAGTACGGCGTCGGCGCGGACGGTGACCCCCTCCTCCTGCGCGGGACCGAGCAGTGCGTGCACTCTGAAGGCGTCCGACTCGCGCCGCACACACCAGACATGATGCTCCGTCAGATGGGTGATCCGCCCGGCCGCGAGGTGTCTGGCGAGGCCGTCCGACAGGCGCTGCCAGGTGCGCCACTGGTGGTGCAGGGCCTCGGGGCGGCGGGCGTTCAGGGCGGGGGCGGGCTGCCGGTAGAACTGGCCGCCTGCCTGCCCGGCCGCGTCGATCAGGGTGACGTCCACGCCCCGGGCGGCCGCCGCCAGCGCCCCGGCGAGACCCGCCGGACCCGCCCCGACGACGGCGAGACGCATACGCTCAGTCATCGACCCGTCCCGTCCCCTCCTGGGTGCGGATCACATCGCCCGGGTGTACGGGGACCAGGCAAGCCCGTTGGTTCGCCCGGCCGTTGACGGTCACCAGGCAGTCGAAGCACACCCCGATCCCGCAGAACACCCCGCGTGGCCGGCCCGCGCCCCGCGTGCTGCGCCAGGCCGTCACACCCGCCGCCCACAGCGCTGCCGCGACCGTCTGCCCGGGCAGCGCCTCGACGGACCGCCCGTCCAGGGTGACGGTGCAGGTCTCACCCGGCCGGGCCCGGGCCAACTCCAGGGGATTCACGATGCGTTGCCTCCATCGATGGTGGCGTCGGTGTCGAATCGCTCCGGCCGGAACGGTGTGAGGTCCAGCTCCGGTGTCTTCGCGGTGAGCGCCTGGGCGATCAACTGCCCGGTGCCGGGGGCGAGTCCGATGCCGGCGCCCTCGTGGCCGCAGGCGTGGAACAGGCCGGGCAGCCGGGGGTCGGGGCCGATGGCCGGGAGGTGGTCGGGCAGATACGGCCGGAAACCCGCGTACGTCCGCAGCGCGCGGACCCGCTCCAGGAAGGGGAACAGGCCGATCGCCCCGGCCGCGAGCGCCCGTACCGCGGGCAGGGACAACGCGCGGTCGAAACCGACCCGTTCGCGGCTCGCGCCGATCAGCACCGGCCCGGCGGCCGTACCCTCCACGACCGGCGAGGTGCGCAAGGCGGCCGCGTCGCTCGCCACATCGGCCACGTAGTCCGCCGCGTACACCTTGTGCCGGACCATCCGCGGCAGCGGCTCGGTCACCAGCACGAAGCCGCGCCGGGGGAGCACCGGCAGCCGGACGCCCGCGAGCGCCGCGAGGTCTCCGCCCCAGGCCCCGGCCGCGTTCACCACCGCCGGTGCGTACAGGTCGCCCCGGTCGGTGCGGACACCGGCCACCGCGCCGTCCGCCGTGCGGGCCACCCCGGTCACCGTCCAGCCGGTGTGCAGCCGGGCGCCGGAGGCGCGGAGCAGGTGGGCCGCGGCCAGGGCGGGCATGACCTGGGCGTCCTGCGGATAGTGCACCCCGCCCGCCATGCCGGGGGCCAAGTGGGGCTCCAGTTCGCGGAGTTCGGCCGCGCTCACCGGATCGGCGGTCACTCCGGCGGCACGCTGTCCGGCCGCGAGGTCCGTCAGCGCGGCCAGGGTGCGGGGGGTCGAGGCGACCACCAGGCCGCCCTTGGGGTCGTACTCGATCTCCGTGCCGAGCTCGTCCGCCAGCCGCTCCCACAACCGGGCCGACAGCAGGGCGAGTCCGAGCTCCGGGCCCGGTTCCTTGTCGGAGGCGAGCAGGTTGCCCTCGCCCGCCCCGGTGGTGCCGCCGGCCACCGGCCCCCGGTCCACCACGTGTACGTCGAGGCCGGCCCGCGCGGCGTACAGCGCACAGGCCGCGCCCACCATGCCGGCTCCGACGACCACGACATCGCAGGTCAGTCGCTTTGCCACGGCAGTACTATGTCACATGGCGCACCGTCTGAGGAGACCCCGGACATCGCTTGTCGCCCTTCATGTCACCCACCCCGAGTCCCAGGCGTGGACGCCCCCTTGACGTCGTACGACACCCGATCGACACTCCAGGGAGGAAATCCTAGTGAAAAGGTAGGGAATGATGGCGCGCCTCGACACGGTCACCGGCCGAGCCGGCCGTACGCCGCTGCGCGCCCCCCTGCTCACCTCCCGCCGGCACATCGATCTGCTGCGCGTCTGCAGCGCCATCAGCCCGCGCCGCTGAGCCGGCCCCCGCGCCCACCGGCCGACGACGTCCGTCGGCGCGCGCCCTGAACCATGCCCACCACCAGGGGAGACGCATGTCCATCGCTCCGCTCGCCGCCGTCCCGTCCGTCCACCGCGCCGCCCCCGTCTTCCGGGGCCGGATCGGCCGGGACGCTCGCAGCGGCCACTACGCCGTGCCCCACCGCTACCGGCTCCATCTGTCCACCGCCTGTCCCGACGGACTGCGCCTCGCCGTCGGGCACAGCCTCCTCGGCCTGGGCGACAGCTGTCCGGTCACCGTCCTGCCCGCCGTCCCGGACGGTCCCGGCGGCGGCCACGCGGCCCTCAGCCCGCTGTACGAGGCCAGCGCCCACCACTACACCGGCCCCGCCCTCGCCCCCGTGCTCAGCGACGACTGGTCCGGACGCATCGTCAGCACCCGGGCCCGTGACATCCTGCGCGACCTCGACCGTTTCCCGGGCGAGGAGCGGGCCGCGCTGTATCCCTGTGGCCAGGAGTCCGTGATCGAGGCCGTGGAGCAGATGTGCGACGAGGGCATCGAGGAGGCCGCGCAGCGCGCCGGGCGGGCGGGCGCCGGCCCGGCCGAGCGGGCCGCCGCCCTCGATGTGCTGCTCGACACCCTGGGCCGGCTGGAGAACCGGCTGGCGGGGGAGGAGTACCTGGTCGACGGCCGGCTCACCGCCGCCGACGTCGAACTGTGGGTGACCCTGGTGCAGCTCGACACCGTCCATCGCTGCCACCTCGACGCCTCCGCCGTGCACCGCGTGGCCGGCCACCGCGCCCTGTGGGCCTACGCCCGCCGGCTGGCCGCCCACCCCGCCTTCGGCCGCCATCTCGACCTCGACGGCATCTCCCGCCGCCACCACGGCCGCTGCCAGGGCCTGGAGGCCGCCGGGGCTGCCGTCCAGATCCTGGACTGGGCCGGCCATGCCGCCGACGCCGAGGACGCTTCCCGCAGGTGAACGAAGGCCGATGAACGTCCATCAGGCGGACAGTCGTTGACATCTGAACGGACGACCGCCTTAACTTACGGCAAAGAACGGTCATGAGCGTCAGCACCAAGCCCTGGCTTGCTGACCGGCAACCCTCGCAGCGCGGTGGGGTGCCCCAGGTGACGACCGGACCGGAACGAAGCATTTCGGTAAGCGCGAGGGCCCCGCGGGGCCGGAACAGTGACAGGTGACACCATGGACGCAAGCCCCCGGACGGCCCTGAGCCGCCCCCAGGGCCGCGTCCCGTCGTCCGCCGGGCTCCTCGTCGCCGACCGCGCCGTCGATCTGCTCCGGGTCAACAGCGCACTGTGTACCGCACCGGGCACCGCCCGCTGTCACGGCTGACCTCCTTCCCCAGCCCCGCGTTCCCGACGCACACCGTCCCCGTGGTGTGCCGTCATCCGTCCAGCCTCCGGTCCCCGTGCGCTGCCGCGGGCCGCCTCGTGCCGTAGTGCCGTCGCGGCCGGCGCGGCTCGTCCGCCGCCGACCGGGGTGCCGACCCAAGCCGGAGCCCCGCCATGAGTGAACCCCCAGGCGCCGCCGTCTCCCTGGCCGAGGCGCCAGCAGCCGACGCACCGTCACCCCACCTCAGAGCCCAGCGCGTTCAGCCGCTGCGCCGACCCGGCCGGTGGATCGCCACCGCCGTCGTCCTGGTCCTCGTCGCCCAGATCGCGCACGGACTGGCCACGAACCCCTTCTACCAGTGGGACCGCTTCCGCTACTGGTTCCTGCGGCCCACCATCCTCGACGGGCTCGGCGTGACCCTCGAAGTCGCCGCTCTGAGCGCCGTGCTGGGCCTCGCCGGCGGCATCGTGCTGGCCCTGGGCCGGCTCTCCGGGAGTCCGGTGCTGCGCGCGGTCAGCTGGACGTACACCTGGCTGTTCCGCTCCGTGCCGCTGATCGTGGTCCTGATCTTCCTGTACAACTTCTCGGCCCTGTACAAGACGCTGAGCCTCGGCGTGCCGTTCGGCCCGGCGTTCGTCACCTTCGACGAGTCGAGGCTCGCCACCGACCTCGCGATCGCCGTCATCGGCCTCAGCCTCAACGAGGCGGCCTACGCGGCCGAGGTGGTCCGCGGAGGCCTCCTCTCCGTCGACCAGGGACAGCACGAGGCGGCGGCCGCGCTCGGCCTGCCCAAGGGCTACCAGTTCCGCAGGATCGTCCTCCCGCAGGCCCTGCGGTCCATCGTCCCGAACTACGTCAACCAGCTGATCGGCCTCGTCAAGAGCACGTCCCTGGTGTTCTACGTGTCCCTGCTCGACCTGTTCGGCTCGGTGCAGACGATGGGCAGCACCTACCCCGGCGACGTCGTGCCGCTCCTGCTCGTCGCCACCGTCTGGTACCTGATCCTGACCAGCGCCGTGTCCGTCGTCCAGTTCTACGTCGAGCGGTACTTCGCCCGGGGCGCCACCCGCACCCTCCCGCCGACGCCGCTGCAGAAGGCCCGGACGGCCCTCACCGAGTTCCGGGCCCGGCTGCGCAGGGAGGCCGCCGTATGAGCACCACCGCACCGACCCTCCCGAAGACCGCCCCCGTCTCCCTGGAACTGCACGACGTCCACAAGTGGTACGGCGCCCACCGCGTCCTCGACGGCATCGACCTGACCATCCGCCCCGGCGAGGTCACGGTGATCATCGGGCCGTCCGGCTCCGGCAAGTCGACGCTCCTGCGGGTCGTCAACCACCTGGAGAAACCCGAGATCGGGTACGTCAGCGTCGGCGGCGAGCCGATCGGCGTCCGGCGCGGCAGCGGGGGCCGGCTGAAGGAGCTGAGCGAGCGCGCCATCCTCGCCCAGCGCGGCAGGATCGGCTTCGTCTTCCAGAACTTCAACCTCTTCCCGCATCTGACCGTCCTCGACAACGTCGCGGCCGCGCCGGTCGCCACCGGCCGGCTGACCAAGCCGGAGGCCCGGGAGCTGGCCCGTGAACTGCTCGGCCGGGTCGGCCTCGGCGACAAGGCCGGCGCCTACCCGCGGCAGCTGTCCGGCGGCCAGCAGCAGCGCGTCGCCATCGCCCGCGCCCTCGCGCTGCGGCCCGGCGTCATCCTCTTCGACGAGCCGACCTCGGCCCTCGACCCCGAACTCGTCGGCGAGGTACTCGCCGTCATCAAGGATCTCGCCGGCAGCGGCACCACCCTCGTCATCGTCACCCACGAGATCGGCTTCGCCCGCGAGGTCGCCGACCGGATCGTCTTCCTCGACGGCGGCCGCATCGTCGAACAGGGCCCGCCGAGCGAGGTGCTGGACAAGCCCCGGCACGCACGCACCCGCGACTTCCTCGCCAAGGTCCTCTGACGCCACCACCCGACCCACCGCCCCACCGAATGACAAGGACAGCCATGCCCAGCCACCTTTCCCGACGCGCCCTGATCAGAGGCATCACCGCGGCGACCGCCGTCGCCACCCTCGCCACCGGGCTCGCCGCCTGCGGGGGCGACAGCGAGGCCGCGACCACGACCGACGCGGCGGGCACGGTCACCGTGGGCCGGGTGTCCAACGGCGCCGCGAAGGAGACCGTGCTGAAGGTCTCCGAGGTGAAGTCGATCAGCGCCGAACTGCCCGCCGCCGTCCGCAAGAGCGGCAAGCTCGTCATCGGCGTCGGCGCCCTGCCCGCCGGGTCCGCGCCGCTCGACTACGTGGGCAGCGACCAGAAGACCCTCACCGGCTCCGAGCCCGACCTCGGCCGCCTGGTCGCCGCCGTGCTCGGCCTGAAGCCCGAGGTCAGGACCTTCACCTGGGAGAACCTCTTCGTCGGCGTCGACAGCGGCAAGATCGACGTGGCCTTCTCCAACGTCACCGACACCGAGGAGCGCAAGAAGAAGTACGAGTTCGCCACCTACCGCAAGGACAACCTCGCCTTCGAGACGCAAGCGAAGAGCACCTGGAACTTCGCCGGCAACTACGAGAACCTCGCCGGCAAGACGGTGGGCGTGGGCTCCGGCACCAACCAGGAGAAGATCCTGCTGGAGTGGCAGGCCAAGCTGGCCAAGGAGGGCAAGAAGCTCACCGTCAAGTACTACCCGGACCAGAACGCCTACAGCCTGGCGCTGAACAGCGGCAAGATCGACGCCTACTTCGGCCCCAACCCCGGCGTCGCCTACCGGGTCCAGAAGACCGCGAACACCCCCCAGGCGACCCGCAACGCGGGCACCTTCTCCGGCGCCGGCGCCTCCCTCCAGGGCCTGATCGCGGCCACCGCCAAGAAGGACAGCGGCCTCGCCAAGCCGCTCGCCGACGCCATCAACCACCTGATCCAGAACGGGCAGTACGCCAAGTGGCTCGCCGCCTACAACCTCTCCAACGAGGCCGTCGCCACGTCCGAGATCAACCCGCCGGGGCTGCCGCTCAGCAATTCCTGACCAGCCGTCATGCCCCTGGCCGAGTCGATACGAGAGAGGACTCCGCCCTCGTGCCCCCGTACACCCCGCTCCTCGACAACGCCGTCTGGGCCGCCCTCGACGGCCCGCACGCCCACCTCGCCGAGCGAAGCGAGATGGGGGTCCCCCCGGCCGAAGGCTGGGGGAGTGTCGGCCGCGCCGCCCGCTACCAGGACGGCATCTCCGCCTTCGCCGCGCTCGCCGACCCGGCGGACCCGGCCGCCTGGGACGACCTGCGCACGCTCGTCGGCCCGGGAGCCGCCGTACGGATCAAGCCCGTCGACCGGGTACCCGACGGCTGGCGGGCCGAAGGCGAGGGCGAGGGCGTGCAGTTGGTGGACACCCGCTGCGCGCCGAGCCCGCGCCGGAGGCGGTGCGGCTCGGGCCCGCCGACGTCCCCGAGATCCTCGACCTCGTCGCCCGCACCCGGCCCGGTCCGTTCCTCAAGCGCACCGTCGAGATGGGCACCTACCTCGGCATCCGGCACGAGGGGCGGCTGGTCGCGATGGCGGGCGAGCGCAGCGAGATGGGGGTCCCCCCCCGGCCGAAGGCTGGGGGAGGCTGCGGCTGCCCGGCTGGACCGAGATCAGCGCCGTGTGCACCGACCCCGGGTACCGCGGCCTGGGGCTGGCCACCCGGCTGGTCCGGGCGGTCGCGTGGGGGATCCGGGAGCGTGGGGACACGCCGTTCCTGCACGCCGCCGCGGACAACGCCCCGGCGATCCGGCTCTACGAGTCGATCGGGTTCACCCTGCGCCGCCGCTCGCGGATCGTGCGGGTCCGCAGCGCGGGAACAACCGAAGCGGGCGGCGCGTTGTGAGTGTTGACGAGATGTGCCGGGCGGGCGAGACGACCCGCTCCGGCCGACGGACCGAACGGACGGAGGCGACGGACGTGACCCGCGTGCTCCCGCCGTGCCTGCCGCACCCATACCGCTCCGTCCGTCTGCACTCCCGGCCGCACATAGACCTCCAGCGCGTGTCCGCCGCGCTCTGTCGCCACTGACCTTCTTCCCGGCCGCAAGGCCGCGTCTTCGCCGAGCGGACGCCCGTCCCCGCGAGCCGGTGTCCGCCGTGCCCACCCTCGTACGGATCCCAAGGAAGGCACCGTCGTGTCCTCAACTCCCCCTTCCCGTCTGCACCTCGCCGTCGCCCTGGACGGCACCGGCTGGCACCCCGCCTCCTGGCGTGAGCCGGTCGCCCGCCCCCGCGAGCTGTTCACCGCCGGCTACTGGGCCGACCTGGTCGCCGAGGCCGAGCGCGGTCTGCTCGACTTCGTGACCGTCGAGGACGGCCTCGGTCCGCAGTCCTCGCACCTCTTCGACCCCGACGAGCGCACCGACCAGGTCCGCGGCCGGCTCGACGCGGTGCTCATCGCCTCCCGGGTCGCGCCGCTCACCCGGCACATAGGCCTGGTCCCGACCGTGGTGGCCACGCACACCGAGCCGTTCCACATCTCCAAGGCGATCGCCACCCTCGACTATGTGAGCACCGGCCGTGCGGGCCTGCGCGTGCAGATCAGCGGCCGGCCGAACGAGGCCGCCCACTTCGGCCGCCGTACCATCGGCCGGATCGAGGCCTATGACAGCCCGGCCGCGCAGGAGGTCGTCACCGAGCTGTTCGACGAGGCCGCCGACTACGTCGAGGTGGTGCGCCGGCTCTGGGACAGCTGGGAGGACGACGCCGAGATACGGGACGCGGCGACCGGCCGCTTCATCGACCGGGACAAGCTGCACTACATCGGGTTCGAAGGCCGCTTCTTCAACGTCAAGGGCCCGTCCATCACGCCCCGGCCGCCGCAGGGCCAGCCGCTGGTCACCGCCCTCGCCCACCAGACGGTGCCGTACCGGCTCGTGGCAAGGCAGGCCGACGTCGGCTACGTCACCCCGCACGACGCGGCGCAGGCCCGCGCGATCGTCACCGAGATCCGCGCCGAGCAGGAGGCGGCGGGCCGGGCCGGTCAGACCCTGCACGTCTTCGGCGACCTCGTCGTCCTCCTCGACGACAGCCGGGCCGAGGCGGAGGCCCGCCGCGACCGCCTGGACACGCTCGCCGGTGAGCCGTACACCAGCGACGCCCGGATCTTCACCGGTACGGCTGCCCAACTGGCCGATCTGCTGGAGGAGCTGGCGTCGGCCGGGCTGACCGGGTTCCGGCTGCGGCCCGCCGTCGCCGGCCACGACCTGCCCCGCATCAGCCGCGACCTGGTACCCGAACTCCAGCGCCGGGGCCGCTTCCGGGACGCCTACGAGGCCGGCACGCTGCGCGGCCTGCTGGGCCTCGCCCGCCCCGCCAACCGCTACGCAGCCGCCTGAACAGCCGGAGAGGACGACCGCACCCCATGAGCAAGCCCCTGAAGCAGATCCACCTGGCCGCCCACTTCCCCGGCGTCAACAACACCACCGTGTGGAGCGACCCGGCCGCCGGCAGCCACATCGAGTTCAGCTCCTTCGCCCACTTCGCGCGCACCGCCGAACGCGCCAAGTTCGACTTCCTGTTCCTCGCCGAAGGCCTGCGGCTGCGCGAACAGGGCGGGAAGATCTACGACTTGGACGTCGTCGGGCGTCCGGACACCTTCACCGTGCTGGCCGCGCTCGCCGCCGTCACCGACCGGCTCGGGCTGACCGGCACCATCAACTCCACGTTCAACGAGCCCTACGAGGTGGCCCGCCAGTTCGCGAGCCTCGACCATCTCTCCGGCGGCCGCGCCGCCTGGAACGTGGTCACCTCCTGGGACGCCTTCACCGGCGAGAACTTCCGCCGCGGCGGCTTCCTGCCCCAGGACGAGCGCTACTCCCGGGCCAAGGAGTTCCTCGCCACCGCGCACGAGCTGTTCGACTCCTGGCACGGCGACGAGATCCTCGCCGACCAGGCCACCGGCACCTTCCTCCGCGACGCCAAGGCCGGGGCCTTCACACACCAGGGGCAGCACTTCGACATCCACGGCCGCTTCAACGTGCCCCGCTCCCCGCAGGGCCGCCCGGTGATCTTCCAGGCCGGCGACTCCGACGAGGGCCGCGAGTTCGCCGCGTCCGGCGCGGACGCCATCTTCAGCCGCTACTCCACCCTGAAGGAGGGCCAGGCCTTCTACACCGACGTCAAGTCCCGCCTCGCCCGGTACGGCCGCCGCCCCGACCAGCTGCTCATCCTGCCCGCGGCGACGTACATCCTCGGCGACACCGACCAGGAGGCCGCCGAACTCGCCCGCGAGGTGCGCCGGCAGCAGGTCAGCGGCGCGACCGCCATCAAGCACCTGGAGTTCGTCTGGAACCGCGACCTGTCGGCCTACGACCCGGAGGGGCCGCTGCCGGACATCGACCCGCTCGTTGCCGAGGAGCACATCTCCAAGGGCCGCGCCCAGGTGCGGATGTACCGGGACCCGGTCGCCATCGCCCGTGAGTGGCGGCAGCTCGCCGAGGCCAACAAGTGGTCCATCCGCGAGCTGGTCATCAACACCGGCACCCGGCAGACCTTCGTCGGCTCCGCGGCCACCGTCGCGCGGACGATCAACGACTTCGTGCAGGCGGACGCCTCCGACGGCTTCATCCTCGTCCCGCACATCACCCCCGGCGGCCTCGACGGCTTCGCCGACCGGGTCGTCCCCCTGCTCCAGGAGCAGGGCGTCTTCCGCACCGACTACGAGGGCACCACCCTCCGCGACCACCTGGGCCTCGCCCACCCGGACGCCCGCCCCGCCGGCTCGTCCGAGCGGGCCGCATCGTGAAGTTCCTCGCGATCACGCTCATCGTGCACCGGCCCGACCCGGTCACCGGTGTCCAGAAGCCCACGCACGACCGCTTCCGCGAGGTCCTGGACAACGCGGTGCTGGCCGAGGAGCTCGGCTTCGACGGGTTCGGTGTGGGGGAGCGGCACGAGCGGCCGTTCATCTCCTCCGCGCCGACGGTGGTCCTGAGCCACATCGCCGCACTGACCCGGCGCATCCGGCTCTTCACCGCCGTGACGACACTCAGCCTGCTGGACCCGGTCCGGGCCTACGAGGACTACGCGACGCTGGACCACCTCGCCGACGGCCGCCTGGACCTGATCATCGGCAAGGGCAACGGCGCGGCCCAGCGGGAACTGTTCCAGGTCACACCCGAGGACCAGTGGGACCGCAACGCCGAGAGCTACGAGGTGTTCCGGCGGCTGTGGCGGCAGGACAAGGTCACCGCCGACACCCGCTTCCGCCCGCCGCTGAAGGATGCCGAGGCGTGGCCGCGGCCGTACCAGCAGCCGGTCCGGGTCTGGCACGGCAGCGCCACCAGCAAGGAGTCGGTGGACCTGGCCGCCCGCTACGGCGACCCGCTGTTCTCGGCGAACGTCACCCACCCCATCGAGCCCTACGCCGAGCTGATCCGGTACTACCGGGAGCGCTGGGAGCACCACGGCCACGACCCGGCGGACATCGCCGTCGGCGCGGGCTCGGCGGGCCTGTACGTGGCCCCCACGTCCCAGCAGGCGCTGGAGGTCTACCGGCCCGTTTCCGAGAGCAATCTGGCGTTCCAGAAGCGGACGGGCCTGCCGGTGGTCTTCGAGACGCTGGAGGATTTCGTCGAACGCAGCTCGGCCCTGATCGGCAGTCCGCAGCAGGTCATCGACAAGGTGCACCGCTATCACGAACGGTTCGGGCACACCGTGCAGCACGTCCAGGCCGACGCGAGCGGGCTGACCGGCAGCCGGCACCGGGCCTCCCTGGAGCTGTTCCAGTCGGAGGTCGCCCCCGTCCTGCGCAAGGACATACCGGACCCGCCGTTCCCCTGGGCACCGGTCCTGCCCGAACCCGCTCAGGAGTGATGCCCATGTCCTCCGGCACACCGCTCGGCGTCCTCGACCTGGTGCCCATCGCATCCGGTTCGAGCGCGTCCGAGGCGCTGCGCAACTCGATCGATCTCGCCCGCCGCGCCGAGGAGTTCGGCTACACCCGCTACTGGTTCGCCGAGCACCATCTCAACCCGGGCGTGGCGGGCACGTCGCCCGCGGTCCTGCTGGCCCTGACCGCCGGCGCGACCTCCACGATCCGGCTCGGCTCCGGCGCCGTCCAGCTCGGCCACCGCACCGCGCTGTCCACGGTCGAGGAGTTCGGCCTGGTCGACGCCCTGTATCCGGGCCGGCTCGACCTGGGCCTCGGCCGCTCCGGAGGCGGTCCGCCGTCGTCGCGGGCGACCGCGCCCCCCACAGTCCTCCCGGTGGTCGACGGCCGCGCGCCGAACGGCCTGCTCGTCCCGCCCCGCTTCTCCTTCCCCGGGCCCGGGTGGCGGACCGGCTCGAACAGCTCCGCGAGGCCACCGGCGCCGACGAACTCCTCATCACCATCACGCACGACCACGCGGACCGGGTCCGCTCCTACGAGCTGCTCGCGCAGGAGTGGCGGCGCAGACAGCGGGGCTGACGCGGGCGTCCCCGGCTCACTCCCGCCAGTCGAGCTGGTGAGCCGGGGTGCCCACGGACCTGCCGTAGGCGATCGCCGCGGCGCGGCCGGCCTCGTCGCCCTGCCGGTAGCGGAACACCTTCCCGGCGAAGACGACGACCCGTTCGTCGCCGGCGGTGAAGTCGGCATACCAGCCGAGCGCGGGCTCCAGCACGTCGGCGAGCGCCTGCGCGAGGCCGGCGACATCGTCCCCGTCGGTCTCCCACTCGACGAGGGTCCAGTGCGGCGGCTGTCCGTCGGCCGCGCTCTCGGACATGTCGATCCGCCCGACCTTGCGCAGCCGCAGCCCGGCCGGCGGGACGAACTCGGAGCCGGGACGCAGCGCTTCGCCGATGACATAACCGGTGATCACGGTGATCCTCTCCTCACTGTGCACGGTGGTGGTGCCATGGCTCGTAGGTGACCGCCGAGGACGATGAGCATGCAGTCATCCTCACCCAGAGCGTGGCCCGGGCCCGGGAGCAGTGGGCGGATGTTCGTACGCGTGCAATCGTGGCGCCTGATCGGCAGGGCTCACGCCCGTCCCGTCGGCGACCGCTCCACCGCTCCTGCGGCCGCGGCGGTGGCCCGGGCCGAGGAGAGACAGGGGCAGGGCCGCCGTGAGCAGGCCCGCGCAGATCAGGATGGCCTGGGTGTACGCGGTGCGGGGTGAGCCGGTCGTACCGGTCGCGTTCCGCAGGTAGACCCCGGAGACGGCGCTCAGGCACACCGCGGCCGCCACGCGCTGCGCCATCTGCAGGATGCCGCCCGCCACCCCGGCCGCTTCGACGGGCGCGTGCTGCAGCACCCGGGCCTGGTTGGGCGAGACGGTCAGCCCGGACGCGGCGCCGGAGCCCAGCTGGGCCAGGGCCAGCGCGTACGGCAGCGCGGCGGCGGGAAGCACCGCCGTGGCCAGCGCGGCGGACAGGAACGCGAGGACGCCCAGCGCCAGACCGGCCGTCACCGTCCGCTCGCCCAGCCGCCGTACGACCCGCCAGGCCACCGCGGACGCCAGGCCCATCGCGACGGCCGACGGCAGGGTCACCGCCGCCGTGGCCGGCGCGGACAGACCGAGGCCCGACTGGAGGAACAGGGTGAGCACCAGACCCGCTGCCAGCGAGGAGCCGAACTGGGCCATCGCCACCGCGGTGCCCAGCGCGTACGGTGCCGACCGCACCAAGGACGGATGCACCAGCGGCGGGCGGCCCCCGCGCATCCGCCACCACTGCCCGAGCGCCAGCGCGCCCGCCGCCCCGGCCGCCGCCCCCGCCCACAGCAATGCCGTGCGGACGCTGCCGGGCGGACGGATGAACGGCAGCATCAGCGACAGCGTCAGCGCGGCCACGCATCCGATGCCCCACAGATCGACCCCGCCGGCCGCCGGCGCCCGCCGGGCCGGGGGCAGCCGGCGGGCCGCCAGCCACAGGGTGACCAGACCGCAGGGCGTGCTCAGCAGCAGACACACCCGCCAGCCGGTGTCCGGTCCGCACCACGCGACCAGGACGCCGCTCAGCGCCGGCCCGAGTGCGGCGGCGACCCCGCCCGTGACCGCGTACAGGCCGAGCGCGCGGGCCCGCTCCACCCCCTGGAAGACGTCCTGAAGGGTGCCGATCACCTGCGAGTTGACCAGCCCGGCCCCCGCCCCCTGCACCAGCCGCGCCGCCACCACGGTGGTCGCGGCGGTGGCCGTCGCCGCGACCAGGCCGCACAGTACGAACACCGAAAGGCCCAGCAGGAAAAGGGGCTTGCGGCCGCGCACATCCCCGAGCCGGCCGCCGGGCACCAGGGCCAGTCCGAAGGCGAGCGAGTACCCGGCCACGATCCACTGCACGTCGGTGGCGCCGACGGACAGCGAACGACGCAGGGCCGGGACGGCGATGTTGAGGACCGACTGGTCGAGCAGGGTGGTCACCCCGGCGGCCAGGCAGACCGTCAGCACCCGTCGGGCGGCACGATCCTCTCCCGGGAGCATGACGTCATGCTCACACCCACCGACGCCCCGGTCGGCGGAGCCGGCGATCCTTTCGCGCAACGGAAACACCGCATTCGCAGGCGGAGACGGGCCGTTCACGCACGGACACACGCTGTTCGCACCGCAGGGACACCGGTGTGGCCGCGGACGTCACCTCCCCCGTAGGTGACGTCCGCGGCCGCTCCCCCGGCGCCGGACTGTGGCTGTCGTCCCTGTGCTGTCACCAGCACATGACCGCTGTCTCCCCCGAACCCCAGGTCGAGTACAGCCGGACCCGGACCACATAGCGGCGGCCCTTGACGAGCCGGACGCGGACGGCGGCGTTGTCCGGCGTGCCGCCGTCGTCGTGGCCCGCGAGGAAGCGCGGCTCCCCGTCACGCTCCTCGAAGACCACGAGCACGGTGTCGGCGTCGCCGAAGGTGCCCACGGTGTAGTCGCGGGTCTCCGGCGGCTCGACGGTGAAATCGGCCTGCTCGCCCGGCCCGAGACCGAGCGGAGCCGAGCGGAACGGCACCAGCGCGGCCGGCCCCGCCGGGGCGGCCGGCGGATACCAGCGGAGCACGAACTCCTTGTCGGCCGGGGACGGAGCACCGGACGGACGCAGCCCCCCGCGGTACTGCTCCGGCTCCAGCACGAGCCCCGGCCCGAACGGAAACGTCATCACCGACTGCGGATCCCACACCGAGCCGCTCGCCTCGCCCGCGTCCAGCGAGCGCAGGACGTTCGTGTCCGTGGTCTCCCGGCTCCAGAAGTTCGGCGGGCCCGCCAGCTCGGCGTACACGGCCTCGTCGTCCCAGTGGAGCCCGGCGTACGGGCTCTGGTGCTCGTGCACCATGCCGAACGCGTGCCCGATCACATGCAGGACCGTGCCCCGCTCCCCGGGCCCGGTGACGTCCCAGCCCAGGTTCATGGTGCGTTCGCCCC
The DNA here is from genome assembly GCF_027625935.1 of Streptomyces camelliae. Classification (NCBI taxonomy): domain Bacteria; kingdom Bacillati; phylum Actinomycetota; class Actinomycetes; order Kitasatosporales; family Streptomycetaceae; genus Streptomyces; species Streptomyces camelliae. Next base: position 1,371,419 of record NZ_CP115300.1, on the reverse strand, counting down.
GGCCGACCGACAGCGCCTCCCGGCCCACCGCCGACCAGGAGCCGCCGCTGGCCTGGAACCCGATCCGCAGCTCCGCCTCGTGGCGGTCGCCGACCTCGGTGAACGTGACACCGATGCCGAGCTCCTGCCACTCGCGCAGACAGTCGCGGACCGCCTCCCGCTGTGCTTCCCCGCCGGCCCACGGCACCCGGCGCAGCTCCCCGGTCCCGGGCACCGGGATCACGGAGGCGTCGGAACCGTGGCCGTAGAAGTAGTAGTGCAGAACCGTGCCGTTGACCCAGATCCGCCGCCCCGCGAGCAGCGCGCCCAGCCGCTCGGCCGTCAGCCCCGGTGCGAAGCACGGGGCCGGCTGCCGCGGCAGCGAGCAGAGGCGTCGGGTCATGCGCCCAGCGTGCCGTCCACCGGTGCCGGACACCTGAGTCGAGGGCTACTCAAGTCACCCTGTATCAAACCTGAGTACCCGCGCTCTTGATGGTGTGAGGACTTACGAACAGGACGCGACAACCGCGACGACACCGCAGCCGCCCTGGCCGTTCACCGGCCGGGAGGACGAACTGGAGCGGGTGCGCGGATCGTGGGCCGCCGGGCGGCACGGCATCGTGGTGACCGGACCGGCCGGCCACGGCAAGACCCGGCTGATCACGGAGGCGGTGCGGGGCACCGACCACGCCCGGGTCACCGGCACGCCCGAGGCCCGCGACCTGCCGTTCGCCGCCTTCGCGCACCTACTGCCCGACGCCGTCTCGGCCCAGCGCGCCGTGCGGATCCTGTCCGGGCTGCGGCTGCTCGTCGTGGACGACGCCCATCTGCTGGACGAGGCCTCCGCCGCCCTCGTCCACCAGCTCGCCGTGCACGGCCGCACCAGGCTTCTCGTGGCGGCGGTGGACGGCGCCCCCGCGCCCGGCGCGGTGTCCCGGCTGTGGACCGGGGAACTGCTGCCCCGGCTGGCGCTGGCGCCGCTGCCGTACGAGGACACCGCGCAGCTGCTCGCCGCGGCCGGCCTGGAGCCGCTCACCGTGCGCCGCCTGCACACGGTGTGCCAGGGTGATCTGCGGTTGCTGCGGGACCTGATGGCCGCGCTGACCGGTGCCGGCCGGCTGGCGTCCGTCGCGGGCACCGGCGAGCGGGCCTGGCGCGGCGCGCTGCCGGTCACCCCGGCCGTCCGTGAACGGCTCGCCCCGCTGCTGGAGCGCTCCGGTCCCGGCGAGCGCGACACGCTGGAGCGGCTGGCCTTCGCCGAGCCGCTGCCGCTGCCGCTGGACGACCTCGACCTCGGCGTCCTGGAGCGGCTGGAGACGGACGGCCTGATCCACGTCGACGACGACGGTGGCGCCGTCACCCTCGCCCACCCCCTGCACGGCCCGGCCCTGCGCGCCACCACCGGCCGCCTGCGTGCCCGCCGCCTGAACAGTGAGCCCCGCGACCTGGGACCGGCCCTGGAGGCCGAACGGCGGGCCCTCGCACGGCGGATCGAGCAACTGGACGTCCGGGCCGTGCCCACCCCGGTGGGGGAGTGGCTGGTGGCCGAGGGCGCTGCGGTCCCGGCCGGATACGCCGCCGTGCGCTCCCGGTTCGCGCGGCTGCGGGGCGAACTGAGGGACGCGGCGGTGTGGGCCCGGGAGGGGTTGCGGGAGGCACCGGGGGACGAGGGCTGCCGCGCCGAACTCTCGCTGATCGACGGTGAGTCGGCTGCGGGCGACGACGTGTACGCGCGGTACGAGTCGGTACGCCGGGGTGAGCCCGGGCCGGTCGTGGGGCGGCTGCCGCGGGACAGTGCGTTCGCGCGGCACGCCGAGGCGCTGACGCGGGGGGACGGGGCCGGACTGGACCGGGCCGCCGAGGCGCTGGAGGAGCGGGGGTTCCTGCTGTTCGCGGCGGAGGCGTGCGCACAGGCCGTGCGCGCACACCGGGATCCGCGCGCGGCCCGGCTGTCACGCACCCGGGCCGTCGCGCTCGCCCGCCGCTGCCAGGGGGCGCGGACGCCCGCGCTGGCCGGGCTGGTCCTCGGTGAACTGACCGTCCGGCAGCGGCAGATCGTCTCGCTGGCGGCGGCGGGGCTCAGCAACCGGGAGATCGCCGAGCGGCTGACGCTGTCGGTGCGGACGGTGGGCAATCACCTGTACAGCGCCTACACCCGCTTGGGGACGGGAGACAGGGGGGCGCTGCCGTGGCTGGTCGAGCTGCCGGAGTGTGCGCCGGCGTGACCCTCATGCCGCCCCGAACGCCGCGAAAGCCCACCCCGTCGCCTGGTGCACCGCGTCGCCCGGGAGGGCCGTGCGGGCGTCGCGGAGGGCCTCGGCCAGGGAGAGGCCCGTGTCGAGGCCCTTGTGCAGGGCCAGCATCAGCGGGACCACCGCCGCGTCGTTGACCGGGGCGCTGCTCGCCACCACCCCGGCGGTGCCCAGCGGGAGCAACGCGGTGACCAGGCCGAGGAGTTCGTCGGCGCCGACCGAGGCGAGGCGGGCGGTGTCGCAGCTGGAGAGGATGATCCGGTACGGGCTGCGGGCCAGGCGCTCGAAGTCGTGCACGATCAGCGGGCCGTCGGCCATCCTCAGGTTGCTGAACAGCGGGCTGTCCGCGCGGAACGTGCCGTGCGCGGCGAGATGGGCGAGGGCCGCGCCGTCGAGCTGCTCCAGGACCCGGGGGACGTGGGCGTCGTCGCCCTCCAGGACCGTCGCCGTACCGTACCGGCCGGCCACTTCGGGGACTTCGGCGCCGCCCGTGGCGAGGCCGGGGCCGCGGACGAGGACGTGTCGGCCGCCGGGCGGCGGCTCGGTCTCGCGGGCGCGCAGCCAGCTGCCCGCCGACGGCGACACGCTGAGCACCCGCTCGCGCAACGCGGGCAGCAGCGCCCACGGCACCCGGTGCAGGGCGCCCGGCGGCACGATCACCACGGGACCGGCGCCGAGATGCCGCGCCGCCCCACCCAGCAGCAGCTCCTGAAGGCGCCGGCCGCCCGCCTCCACCAGCGGCAGCCGGGCGTCGGCGCCGGGGTGGGCGAGCCGGCGCAGACCCGCCTGGACGTACTCGGCCTCGGCCAGCGCCTCCGCCACGCAGCCGCCGGCGAACCGCCGTACCCGGCCCTGCCCGCACAACAGGACATGCACCCGCCCGTCCACGACGGCGAGTTCGACCAGGCAGGCGTCGCCGAGCCGGTCCAGCAGCCGGGCCACCTCGAAACGGTCCGCGTCGTGCGGCGCGGCACCCCGGATGTGGTGGGTGCGGGAGCGGATCTCCCGCTCCAGGCGCCGCTGTTCGCGCTCCAGCGCGGGCACCGGGCGGCCCTCCATCCGGGCCTCCTCCGCGCGGGCCGCTATCTCCCGGTAGGCGGTCAGCCCGCTCAGCAGCGCCGGGTCGGCGGGCGGCCGGGTGGGGGGTGCGGACAGGACGGTCGCCCGCCAGCGCTCGCTCCACTCCAGCAGCCGCCGCGGACTGCCCTGGGCGAGGCTCACCTCCTGGGCCAGCGCGGCCAGTTCGGCGCCCTGCGCGGTGATATGGGCGCGCAGCTCCGAGGCGCCGAGTGTCATCCGGTGGTCGTCCAGCACGTCCAGACCGCGCCGGCAGGCCTCCAGCACCCCGCGCCGGGACCCCGCGGCACGGGCCCGCAGCGCCTGCGCCACCCAGCCCGTCACCCGGGCCTGCGGCGGGCCGCCGTACCGGCTGCGCGCGGCCACCGCCAGGTGCCGCTCCGCGTCCGCCGTCCAGCCCAGCGCGAGCGCGATCCGGCCCGCGAGCAGCGAGGCCTCCGGCGCGGCGGGCGAACCGAACGAGGCCAGCTTCTCGGCGACGGCCGCCGCGTCCGCGACCATCCGCCCCGAACGGCGCCCGGCCGTCACCCGGGCCTCGATCAGCACCAGCCGCGCATGCGTCTCCCACCACATCCGCCGCTGGGCCGCGAACAGCCGTACGGCGACGGCGGCGCGGGCGACGGCGGTGTGCGCGTCCCCGGCCGAGCGGGCGGCACACGCGGCGGCCAGCAGCAGCTCGGCCTTGCGGGTGGTCTGCCCGCCGATCCGGTCCAGCAGCGCGATCGTCGCGTCGGCCTCGGCCAGCGCCTCCGGGGCCAGCCCGGCCGCCATCAGCACCTCGCAGCGCCGGATGGACAGCATGTACGTCGGGGTGCCGAGCTTGGCGTAACGCTCCTCGGCCTCGTCCAGCAGCCGCAGCGCCGCCGGGATGTCCCCGGAGCGGAACGCGGCCAGGCCCCGGCTCTCCACCACGTCGGCCTTGTCGTGCTCCTGGCCGGTGGTCTCCCACAGCCGCTCGGCCGCCGTGAAGTCCGCGACCGCCCGGTCCACCGCGCCGAGCGCCAGATGCACGGTGGCCCGTAGGGTCAGCGCCCGCGCCGTCCAGATGTCGTCGCCGGCCTGCCGCAGCACCGGCAGCGCCCGCCGTACGTCCTCCAGCGCCTCGCGGTGATGCCCCAGCACCCACCACACGTACGCCCGCCGGTACAGCACCCGGGCCCGGGTGTGTCCGGTGCCCCGGGCGACACCCCGCTCGAAGGAGGTGAGCCCCTGCCGGGTGCGCCCCGCGTGCACCAGTGCGACCCCGAGGGTCGCGAGCACGTCGGCCTCCCGGTCGGCCGACTCGGCGCGGGCGGCCAGGTCCCGGGCCCGGCGCAGATGCCCGAGCGCCACCTTGAGATCGCCGAAGTCCCGCTGCCAGATGCCGAGTACCTGATGGGCGACGCTGGCGTGCAGCGGCGGCGGTGCGGCCCGCAGCACCTGTTCCGCGCGCGTTCGGGCCTCGCCCGGGTCGGCGAAGACCAAGGGCAGCAATTCGGAAACTGACTCGCTTCCCGCCGTCACGTCTCGCATGGTAGTGGCCAGCTGTATCAGACGGTGTCCTCGGGACTCTCACTGTCGAACACCGTCTTGTCGGGGGAGGAGACACCATGGCACCACAGCGTTTCCACGAGCAGTTCGATCACATCCAGCGGGCGATGCCCGGCACCGCTCTGGCGATGGGCCCGTACGACGACGGCGACGCGCACTTCCTGTACGAGAAAGGCGTCGTCCTCGCCCGGGACGGCGAGGAGGCCCGCCTCGTCGAGGACACCGTGCGCGCCCACTTCACCGAGACCGCGGGCCTCGTGCCCGACCATGTGCGCCGGGACGGCCCGCACACCAACCGCACGGGCGTCACCCGCATCCGCATCGGCGACCCGGCCGAGGGCGCCGACACCGTCCCGCACGCCCTGCGCGCCCTGCGCGAGGCCGAGGCCCGCCGGAGCCGCCGGCTGGTGAGCCGCAACCACGTGGTGCACATCGCAGGCGGAGTCAACGCCTGCCCCGGCGACGAGCCGGTGCCGGTCGCGCGCACCCAGCCGGCCAACCCGGCCGTCGCCGAGGGCCGTTACGACGCCGACACCGCCGCCCGCGTCCTCGTGATCGACACCGGCCTCGTGCACGACCACGACGCCTACCCGCCGCTCGCCCACACCGCGGGCGACATCGAGCCGGCCGAGACCGACGCCGACGGGGTGCTGCGCCAGTACGTCGGCCACGGCACGTTCATCGCCGGGATCCTCGCGGCCGTCGCGCCCAACACCGCGGTGACCGTCCGCAACACGCTGAGCGACGCGGGCGCGATCCTGGAGTCCGAGTTCGGCGCCCGGCTCTTCGCGGCGGTCGACGAGGGCGGCTGGCCCGACATCATCAGCCTCTCCGCCGGCACCACCACCGAGGGCGTCACGGACGGCCTCCTCGGCCTCGACGCGTTCATGCGCGAACTGCGCGAGCAGCGCACCCTGCTGGTGGCCGCCGCCGGCAACAACTCCAGCCACGCCCCGTTCTGGCCCGCCGCCTACGCCGGCCTGCCCGAGTACGCCGACAGCGTTTTGTCGGTCGGCGCACTGAGCGCGGACGGCGAGAGCGAGGCCTGCTTCAGCAACCACGGGCCCTGGGTACAGGTCTTCGCCCCCGGCGAGCGCCTCACCAGCGCCCTCGCCGGCTTCGACACACCCGTGCCGTACATCTACCAGCACTCCACCTACGACGGCTGCCGGTTCGACTACGACTACTCCTGCACCTGCCAGTTCCCGCGCCACACCGGCGTGCTGAGCGAGGGCCGGGAGAGCACCGGGGCCAAGCCGCACCAGGTGATGTTCGACGGGCTCGCCCAGTGGAGCGGCACCTCCTTCGCCACGCCGGTGGTCGCGGGCCTCGTCGCCGCGCACATGACGGCGTACGGCGAGCGCGACCCGCGCGCCGCCCGCGACGGGCTCCTCGCGGCGGCCACCGGCAGCGCGGAGGTGCGCGGGGCGCGTGTCCCGGTGCTCAGGCCGCCCACCTGGCGCCCGGTATCCGTCGCCGACCCGGCCGTGCCCGTATGAGGACCGGGACTCTCCGCTCCACGGCGTACGATGACGTGCCGTACACGAGGGGTGGAGCCGTGGACCGTACAGAGGTCGGGGCGTTGGTCCAGTCCGCCGTCGACGGGGACGCCGCGGCCTGGAAGGCGCTGGTGGAAGGGATGAGTCCGCTGGTGTGGTCGGTGGTGCGCGCCCACCGGCTCTCCGACGCCGACGCACACGAGGTCTACCAGACCGTCTGGTTCCGCTTCGCCCAGCATCTGGGGCGGATCCGCGAACCCGACAAGGCCGGCTCCTGGCTGGCCAGCACGGCGCGTCACGAATGCCTGAAAGTGCTCAGGAGCCTGGCCCGGCTGACCCTGACGGACGATCCGCAGGTGCTCGACCGGGCCAGCGACGACCGGACGCCCGAGGAGTCGCTGATCGACTCCGAGGAGGAGGCGGACCGTGCCGAGCGGGCCCGCCGCCTGTGGCAGGAGCTGGACGGGATGGGGGAGCGCTGCCGGCAGCTGCTGCGCGTGCTGGTCGCCTCCCCGCCGCCCAGCTATGTGGAGATCTCGGCCGCGCTCGGTATCGCGGTCGGCAGTATCGGGCCCCTGCGCCAGCGCTGTCTGCGCCGGCTGCGGGCCCGGATGGACGCACGGGGTGCGGCATGAGCGGCGACGACGGCAACGGGGTGCGCCCCGAGAGCGCGGACGAGGGCAGCGGCGTGCCCCACGGGGGCGGGAGCCCGGGCGGCGGCCTGTCCCCGGAGGGCATGGGAGGTGGCCTGCCCCTGAACGGCGCGGGGGGCGCCGGCGGCTCGCCCGATGAGCGTGCGGAGGCCGTCAGTGGTCCGGCCGGTGAGGGTCCGCTTCCCGGGGGCGTGGAGGACGGGGGCGGCTTGCGTGGCGCGGGTGCGGAGGCCGTCGGCGCTCTGCCCGGCGCGGGTGCGGACGGTGACGGTCCGCCCCACGAGGTCGCCGATGACGGCGAGTTCGTGGACGCGCTGCTGGAGGAGGAGCTGCGGCAGGCGGCCGCCGTGCTGGACCCGGTCCCGGACGTCCTGCGCCAACTGGCCCTGGACGCCTATGCGTTGCACGACCTGGACGCGCAGATCGCCGAGCTGACCTTCGACTCGCTGGTGGACGCGCTGCCGGTCAGGGGCGTCACGGACCCGCCGCGGATGCTGACGTTCCGCGCGGGCGAGGTGACGGTCGACGTCGAGGTCACCGAGGACGGCCTGATCGGGCAGGTGCTGCCGCCGAGCTCGGCGCGCATCGAGGTGCTCGGCGGCCCGCAGACCGTCCGCCCTGTCACGGTCGACACCCTCGGCCGCTTCACCAGTGACACACCCCCGGCCGGCCCCTTCGCCCTCAGGCTGCGGACCGGCGTGGACGTGATCGTCACGGAGTGGCTGCGGGCCTGAACCCGGTCAGGCGGACCAGGTGGCGGGCAGCGTCCGCGGCCCGCGGATCATGGTCCGGTGCCGCCACCGCACCTGCTCCGGCGGCACGGCGAGCCGCAGCCCCGGCAGCCGCTCCAGCAGCGTGTCGACCAGCAACTCGGTCTGCAGCCGGGCCAGCAGCGTGCCGGTGCAGAAGTGCGGGCCGTTGCCGAACGCCACGTGCGGGTTCGGGTCGCGGTCGGGGTCGATGCGGTCCGGGTCGGGGAAGACGGCCGGGTCACGGTTGGCGGCGAGGTAGGAGACGTACACCGGCTCGCCCGCCGCGATCCGGTGACCGGCGATCTCCACGTCCTCCCGCGCGATCCGGGCGAGCCCGACCGAGCTGCGGTGCGGGATCCACCGGAACAGCTCGTCCAGCACCGGGCCGCGTGCCTCGGGCCGCGCTCGCATCCGCTCCATCAGCTCCGGCCGGGTCAGCATCAGATACAGCATCTGGCCGCAGTTGTGCGTGACCGCCTCGCCGCCGATCTGCAGCGGGCCGGCGAGCCCGACGGCCTCCTCCTCCCCGATGTCCCCCCGTGCGACGGCCGCGCCGAGCATCGAGTAGACGTCCTCTCCCGGGCTCGCGGCCCGGGCCCGGATGGTCGCGGTGATCCACCCGTACAGGCCCTCCTTGGCCGCGCCCGCCGCCTCGACCCCGTTGGTGGAGATGATCTCCCGGGTCCAGGCGTGCACCTGCGCCCGGTCGGCGGCGGGCACGCCCATCACCTCGCTGACCACGGAGAGCGGGAACGGCTCCAGCACCCGCTCGATCAGATCGGCGGGCGGCCCGTCGCGTACGACGCCGTCCACCAGCTCGTCCAGGATCGCCTGGGCGCGGGGCCGCAGCCGCTTCATGGCGCTCACCGTGAAGGCACCGGCGACCGGCTTGCGCAGCCGGTTGTGGTCGGGCTGGTCGGCCCAGGCGAGCGAGCCGGGACGGGGAGCGAAGTTCGGTGCCATCCGGGTCACTTGACGGTGTGTCACCTCGGTCCGGCTGAAGCGCGGGTCGTTGGTGATCAGCTTCACGTCGTCGTAGCGGGTCGCCAGCCACGCCCAGCCCTCGCCGAACGGCAGCCGGATCCGGGTCAGCGGACCCTCGCGCATCAGGCCGGCGAGGACCGGGTCGAAGTCCGTCCCGTCCAGGTCGGGCGTGGACCAGTCCCGCACGGGGGGCGGGGCCTGGCCGGTGAGCGTGGTCTCCTCGGTCATGCATTCCACCCTGGTACGGGGGCGGGCCGGTGTCCTGCGGGAATGCTCCAGCCGGAGTCCTACACCGTGTCGACGAGCGCGGCCAGCGCTGTGGCCAGCCGCTCCAGCCCCGGCCCGGCAGCCCCTCCAGGCTCCGCCATATACGTGTCCCGCCGGATCTCCACCATCAGGGCACTGACCCGGGCGTCGGTGCCGTAGAACTCCAGCGGTACGTACGTCCCCGCGAACGGGCTGTCCAGCCCGGTCCCCCCGAAGCCCGCGAACGCCTTCCGGGCCGCCTGAAGCAGTTCCGGCGGGGTGTGGAAGGCGTCCGTGCCCAGGCACACGGGTGGGCGCGGTCCGGTGCCGTGCAGCTCGTAGGGCAGCGGCTCGGTCGGATACGAATGCACGTCGATGATCACGGCCCGTCCGGTGGCCGTCAGCCGGGCCACCACCGCCTCGGTCACGGCCCGTGCGTACGGCCGGAAGTACCGGGCCAGCAGCGGCTCCGGATCGGTGTCCGGCCGGCGCAGCTCGTCCTTGTGCGTGGTCCGGGTGTACACGGCGCCCATTCCGACGGCCGCCATCTCCTCCCGCTCGTCCGGGAACCGCTCCGGGTCCACGACCAGCCGGGACAGCCGGTTCACGAGCCGCCAGGGGGTGAGGCCCGCCAACTCGGCCGCTCGCTCGGCCAGTTCGGCGGTGTGCGCGTCCGTGATGTGGTCCAGCTCCCGCTCCAGAGCGGTGTCGTCCAGCACGATTCCGCGGCGCACGTCCTCGGGAATCGCCCGCGCCGAGTGGGGCACGTGCAACAGTACCGGTGAGTCGGGGGCGCCGGGGAGCAGATCGAAGGCGGACACGGGCGGCTCCGGGAGGTCTGGGTGACGGCGTCGGGACCACCGTGCCACACCCTGACCCCGGCGCCTGCGTCAGCCGAGCAACTCCCGCACCAGCACACCCACTTGCCCCGTCTCGATCAGGAACCCGTCGTGCCCGTACGGCGACTCGATCACGCGTACTGCGTCCGCGCCCGGGATCAGCGCGGCCAGCTCCCGCTGCTGGGCGAGCGGATAGAGGCGGTCGGAGTCGATGCCGGCCACCAGGGTGGGAGCCGTCACGCGAGCCAGGGCGGTGCGGAGTCCGCCTCGGCCCCGGCCGACGTCGTGGGCGTTCATCGCCTCGCTGAGGACGACGTAGCTGCCCGCGTCGAATCGGCGCACCAGCTTCGCCGCGTGATGGTCCAGGTAGGACTCGACCTGGTAGCGGCCGCCCTGCCAGGGGTCCTCGGTGTCCTGCGGGGCTCGGCCGAAGCGGGCCGTCAGTTCCGGTTCGCTGCGGTAGGTGACCTGGGCGAGGCGGCGGGCCAGGCCCAGGCCGGCGTGCGGGCCGTGGCCCGTGCCGTGGTAGTCGCCGCCCTGCCAGTGCGGGTCGGCGCGGACGGCGTGCAGCTGGATGCCGGCCCAGGCGATCTGTTCCGCGCTCGCCGCCGCCGTGGTGGCGAGCAGCAGCAGCGCACCGGTCCGCTCCGGGTACGACACCGCCCACTCCACGGCCCGCATCCCGCCCATCGAGCCGCCGACGACCAGCGCCCAGCGCGCGATGCCCAGCGTGTTCGCGAGCGCGGCCTCCGCCGCCACCTGGTCGCGCTGGGTGAGGAACGGGAAGGCACCGCCCCAGGCCCGGCGGCCGTCCGGACGCGGGGAGGCGGGGCCGGTGCTGCCCTGGCAGCCGCCCAGCACATTGGGCGCCACCACGAACCAGCGGTCGGTGTCCAGGGCCAGACCCGGGCCCACCAGCCCCGCCCACCAGCCGGGGGAGGGGTGGCCCGGGCCGGCGGGGCCCGAGGCGTGGCTGTCGCCGGTCAGCGCGTGGAGGACCAGCACCGCGTTGGACGCGTCCGGCGCGATCCGCCCCCATGTCTCGAACGCCAGCCGCACACCCGGGAGTTCACCGCCCGCCTCCAGCGGGAGCGGCTTCTCGGCCGTCCACCACTGCCGGTGGCCCGGCGGATCCCCCTCGCGCCAGGCACCGGTGACCGGCGCCCCGCTCTCGGTCATCCGCGTGCTCAGGACGTGCCCTTGGCCGCGCGGAAGCCGGCCTCCAGGTCCGCCTTGAGGTCGGCCAGGTTCTCGATGCCGACCGACAGCCGCACCAGGCCCGGAGCGGTGCCGGTCGCCGCGAGCTGCTCCTCGGTGAGCTGGCTGTGCGTGGTGGACGCCGGATGGATGATCAGGCTGCGCACGTCACCGATGTTGGCGAGATGGCTGAACAGCTCGACGGCGTCGACGAACCGCTTGCCCGCCTCGACCCCGCCGCGCAGCTCGAAGGAGATCACGGCACCGGCCCCGCGCGGCAGGTACTTCTGCCCGGCGTCGTACCACGTGCTGGACTCCAGGCCCGGATAGTGGACGACCGACACTTCGTCGCGTTGCTCCAGCCACTCCGCGAGGGCCTGTGCGTTGGCGGTGTGCCGCTCCAGCCGCAGGCTCAGCGTCTCCACGCCTTGGAGCAGCAGGAACGCCGAGTGCGGGGAGAGCGCCGGGCCGAGGTCGCGCAGCAGCTGCACGCGCAGCTTGACCGCGAACGCGCCCGGGCCGAGCGCCGGCCAGTAGCGCAGACCGTGGTAGCTCGGGTCGGGCTCGGAGAAGTCCGGGAAGCGGTCGGCGTGCGCGCCGAAGTCGAAGGTGCCGCCGTCCACCACGACACCGGCGATGGCGGTGCCGTGCCCGCCCAGGAACTTGGTCGCCGAGTGCACCACGATGTCGGCGCCGTGCTCGATCGGCCGCAGCAGATACGGGGTCGGCACGGTGTTGTCCACGATCAGCGGGACCCCGGCCGCGTGGGCCACGTCGGCGACCGCACGGATGTCCAGCACATTGCCGCGCGGGTTGCCGAGCGACTCGGCGAACAGCGCCTTGGTGGTCGGCCGGATCGCCGCCCGCCAGGCGTCGGGGTCGTCCGGGTCGTCCACGAAGGACACCTCGATGCCGAACTTGGGCAGGGTGTGCCGGAAGAGGTTGTACGTGCCGCCGTACAGCGAGGTGCTGGAGACGATGTGGTCCCCGGCGCCGGCCAGCGTCAGGATCGCCAGGGTCTCGGCCGCCTGCCCCGAGGCGAGCGCGACCGCGCCGACCCCGCCCTCCAGCGCGGCGATCCGCTGCTCGAACACGTCCGTGGTGGGGTTGTGGATCCGGGTGTAGATGTTGCCGGGCTCGGCCAGCGAGAACAGGTCGGCCGCGTGTCGCGTGTCGCGGAAGACGAAGGACGTGGTCTGGTACACCGGTGTCGCCCGGGCGCCGGTCGCCGGGTCGGGGGCGGCTCCGGCGTGGATCTGCTTCGTCTCGAAGGACCAGGCCGACGTGTCGGGCTGCGTGCTCATGGTGCTCCTCGTGCGGGGGAGAGCGGCGGGACGTGGCACGAGGGAAGCACGGCGGGGCAGGGCCCGACAGGCGTGCGCGGAACGTGACATGAGGACGTCACGGACGACATGCCGGCGCAATGTCCGGCAACACGGGCGACCGGATTCCGTGAACCCGCACACGGCTCCGCCCCGGCCGGGAGGTACCGGCCGGGGCGGAGTCAGGGGGTCGGCTCGGGCGCCGTGGCGACTAAGCACTCCGCTGGAAGTGCCGCGATGTGTAGTCGGTCGTCTGCGGCTCCATCGTGGCTGGTCGCGCAGTTCCCCGCGCCCCTTTGGGGCGCGACCCAACCCAGTCGAGTTTGCCCGACTTGCTTAGCTCAGGGACGCGAGCGCCGCGTTCCAGGTGGCCGACGGGCGCATGACGGCGTCCGCCTTGGCCTTGTCGACCTGGTAGTAGCCGCCGATGTCGGCCGGCTTGCCCTGGACCGCGATCAGCTCGTCCACGATCTTCTGCTCGTCGACCGCGAGGGACTCGGCCAGCGGCGCGAACGCCTTGGCCAGGTCGGCGTCGTCGGTCTGCCGGGCCAGCTCCTGCGCCCAGTACAGGGACAGGTAGAAGTGGCTGCCGCGGTTGTCGATGCCGCCGACGCGACGGGTCGGGGACTTGTCCTCGTTGAGGAAGGTCGCCGTGGCGCGGTCGAGGGTGTCGGCGAGGACCTTGGCGCGGGCGTTGCCGGTGGCCTCGGCGTACTGCTCGAAGGACGGCACCAGGGCGAAGAACTCACCGAGGGAGTCCCAGCGCAGGTAGTTCTCCTTGACCAGCTGCTGGACGTGCTTCGGCGCGGAGCCGCCGGCGCCCGTCTCGAACAGGCCGCCGCCCGCCATCAGCGGGACGACCGACAGCATCTTGGCGCTGGTGCCCAGCTCCAGGATCGGGAACAGGTCGGTCAGGTAGTCACGCAGCACGTTGCCGGTGACCGAGATGGTGTTCTCGCCGCGGCGGATGCGCTCCACCGACAGCTTGGTGGCCTCGACCGGGGGCAGGATCCTGATGTCCAGGCCCTCGGTGTCGTGCTCCGGCAGGTACTGCTTGACCTTGGCGATCAGCTGGGCGTCGTGGGCGCGGTCCTCGTCCAGCCAGAACACGGCCGGGTCGCCGGTGGCGCGGGCGCGGGTGACGGCCAGCTTGACCCAGTCGCGGATCGGGGCGTCCTTGGTCTGGCAGGCGCGGAAGATGTCGCCGGCCGAGACGGTCTGCTCCAGGACGGCGTTGCCGGCCTGGTCGACCAGGCGGACGGTGCCGGTGACCGGGATCTCGAAGGTCTTGTCGTGGCTGCCGTACTCCTCGGCCTTCTGCGCCATGAGGCCGACGTTCGGGACGGAGCCCATGGTCGAGGGGTCGTAGGCGCCGTGGGCGCGGCAGTCCTCGATCACGGCCTGGTAGACACCGGCGTAGGAGGAGTCCGGCAGCACCGCGAGGGTGTCCGCCTCCTGGCCGTCCGGGCCCCACATGTGGCCGGAGGTGCGGATCATGGCCGGCATCGAGGCGTCCACGATCACGTCGGAGGGGACGTGCAGGTTGGTGATGCCCTTGTCGGAGTCGACCATGGCCAGCGCGGGGCCCTCGGCCAGCTCGGCGTCGAAGGAGGCCTTGATCTCGGCGCCCTCGGGCAGGGCCTCGATGCCCTTGAGGATGCCGCCCAGACCGTCGTTCGGGGTCAGACCGGCGGCGGCGAACGTCTCGCCGTACTTCGCGAACGTCTTCGGGAAGAAGGAGCGCACCACGTGACCGAAGATGATCGGGTCGGAGACCTTCATCATCGTGGCCTTCAGGTGCACGGAGAACAGGACGCCCTCCTGCTTGGCGCGGGCGACCTGCGCGGTCAGGAACTCGCGCAGCGCGGCGACGCGCAGCACGGAGGCGTCGACGACCTCGCCCTCAAGGACCGGGACGGACTCGCGCAGCACGGTGGTCGAGCCGTCGTCACCCTTGAGCTCGATGCGCAGCGCACCCGCCTCGGAGATCACCACGGACTTCTCCGTGGAGCGGAAGTCGTCCACACCCATGGTGGCCACCTCGGTCTTGGAGTCGGAGCTCCAGGCGCCCATGCGGTGCGGGTGGGTCTTGGCGTAGTTCTTCACCGAGGCCGGGGCGCGGCGGTCGGAGTTGCCCTCACGCAGCACCGGGTTGACGGCGGAGCCCTTGACCTTGTCGTAGCGGGCGCGGATCTCGCGCTCCTCGTCGGTCTTCGGGTCGTCCGGGTAGTCCGGCAGCGCGTAGCCCTTGCCCTGGAGCTCGGCGACGGCGGCGCGCAGCTGCGGGATGGACGCCGAGATGTTCGGCAGCTTGACGATGTTGGCCTCGGGCGTCTTGGCCAGGTCGCCCAGTTCGGCCAGCGCGTCCGGGATGCGCTGGTCCTCGTTCAGGTACTCCGGGAAGTGGGCGATGATGCGCCCGGCCAGCGAGATGTCGCGCGTCGTGACCGGCACACCGGCCTGCGAGGCGTACGCCTGGATCACCGGCAGGAACGAATGCGTCGCCAGGGCCGGGGCCTCGTCTGTGTAGGTGTAGATGATGGTCGAGTCAGTCACCGGGTGCTCCGCTCCACGTCTGCAACATTGCTCGACATCAAGATATCTCGTGATCGGGGCAGGCTCGACAGGGGTCCGGGAGTGGCCCGCCGTTTTCCCGTCGTCCGGCCCCGCCGGCCGGGGCACTCCCGTCATTTCGAACGTGCGTACTACTCCACGGCTCCCGGGATCACGTCCTCCCCGCTGCGCTGCTGCGGAATCACCACGGCCCCCTGCTGGAGTGCGACCGTGCGGGCCGGGGCCGGGATGCGGATGCCCTCCGCGCGGTAGCGGCGGTGCAGGCGCTTGATGAATTCATGTTTGATGCGGTACTGGTCGCTGAACTCGCCGACGCCGAGGATCACCGTGAAGCCGATGCGGGAGTCGCCGAAGGTGTGGAAGCGGACCGCGGGCTCGTGGTCGGGGACGGCGCCCTCGACCTCGCGCATGGTCTGCGCGACGACCTCCGACGTCACCCGCTCGACGTGTTCCAGGTCGGCGTCGTACGACACACCGACCTGGACCAGGATCGTCAGCCGCTGCTCGGGGCGCGTGTAGTTGGTCATGTTGGCCTTGGCGAGCTGGCCGTTGGGGATGACCACCAGGTTGTTGGACAGCTGACGGACCGTCGTCTGGCGCCAGTTGATGTCGACGACATAGCCCTCCTCGCCGCTGCTGAGGCGGATGTAGTCGCCGGGCTGGACGGTCTTGGCGGCCAGGATGTGGATGCCCGCGAAGAGGTTGGCGAGCGTGTCCTGGAGGGCCAGGGCCACCGCCAGACCGCCGACGCCCAGGGCGGTCAGCATGGGTGCGATGGAGATGCCCAGCGTCTGCAGGACGACCAGGAAGCCGATCGCGAGCACCAGGACGCGGGTGATGTTGACGAAGATGGTCGCCGACCCCGCCACGCCCGAGCGGGACTGGGTGACCGTGCGGACCAGGCCTGCGATCACCCGGGCCGCGGACAGGGTCACCACGAAGATCAGCCACACCTGGAGGAACTGGTTCGTGTGGTGCTGCACGGTCCGGGTCAGCGGCAGCACGGCCGCTGCCGCCGCCGCGCCACCCGCGATCGCCGCCCACGGCACGACCGAGCGCAGCGCGTCCACGATGACGTCGTCTCCGCTCCACCTGGTCCGCTTGGCGTGCTTCGCGAGCCAGCGCAGCAGGGTGCGCGAGAGGAAGGCGAGCAGCAGGCCCGCCGCGAGGGAGATGCCGGCGAGGACGAGGTCGTCCAGGGTCAGCGCCCGGTTCACCGGTCACCTCCGGGGACTGCGGCGGCTGCAAAGGGGGGACGTCTCGTCACGTGGTCACCTGCTTGCTGTGCGGGATGTGCGAACGCGCCGGCCGGAGGAACTCCGCCCACCGGCGCGATCGTTCATCCTGCCGTATCCGGAACACCAGTTCGTACCCGGACCGGTGTCCCGCGGGCAGCCGGCTCAGATGATGCCCTCCGCGAGTTCGGCCTGGTCACGGTCGTTGCCGTACGCGGCGGCCGTCGGCGTGCCGTACGAGCGGCGGGCGACGTACCACCAGACACTCGCGAGGACCAGGACCACGGCGAGCGCCACCGAGGCGTAGTTCATCGTGTCGACGGTCACCGGCGAGGCCTGCGGCAGGCAGAACAGCACGGTCACAGCGGCGACCCAGATCACCGCGATCCAGCCGATCGGCTTGCTCCAGCGGCCCAGTTGCCACGGCCCCGGCTGGAAACGGTCGCCCGCGCGCAGCCGCAGCAGCACCGGGATGGCGTAGGCGGGCGTGATCCCGATGACGTTGATGGCGGTCACGGCGTTGTACGCGGTCGCCGAGTACAGCGACGGCAGGGCGAGGACGCCGGCCACGACGGCGGACAGCCAGACGGCGGCGACCGGTGTCTGGGTGCGGCCGCTGACCTTGCGCCACAGGTGCGAGCCGGGCAGCGCGCCGTCCCGGCTGAACGCGAACACCATCCGGCTGGCCGCGGCCACCTCGGCGTTGCCGCAGAAGAGCTGGGCGATGATCACGACCAGCAGCAGCGCGCTCGCGCCGTCGGTGCCGAGCCCGTCGAGCAGGATCTGCGCGGGCGGCACCCCGGTCGCGGTGTTGCGGGTGGCGTCGTAGTCCTGGATGGCGAAGGTCAGTCCGGCGAGCAGGACGAAGCCGGCGATCCAGGACGCCCAGATGGAGCGCACGATGCCCTTGGCCGCGGCCACCGACGCCTGCGAGGTCTCCTCCGACAGATGCGCGGAGGCGTCGTAGCCGGAGAACGTGTACTGCGCGAGCAGCAGGCCGATCGCCGCCACGTAGACCGGGTTGTGCCAGCCGGTCTCGTTGACGAACTTCGTGAACACGAAGGAGGCCGACCGGTGGTGGTCGGGGACGATCGCGAGCACGCCGACGATCAGCGCGACGCCCGCCAGATGCCACCACACGCTGATCGAGTTGAGCAGGCTGACCAGGCGGACGCCGAACAGGTTCAGCACCGCGTGCAGCAGGAGGATGGCGCAGAAGATCAGCATGGTCTTGCCGGGCGTCGGAGTGAAGCCCCACTGGAGGTTCGCGAACGCGCCGGCGAACAGGGCCGCGCCGTAGTCGATGCCGGCGATCGCACCGAGCAGACCGAGCAGATTCAGCCAGCCCGTGTACCAGCCCCAGCGCGGCCCGCCGAGGCGGTCGGCCATGTAGTACAGCGCGCCGGAGGTCGGATAGGCGCTGGTGACCTCGGCGAGCGCGAGACCGACGCACAGCACGAACAGGCCGACGCCCGCCCAGCCCCACAGCATCACGGCGGGACCGCCGGTGTTCAGGCCGAAGCCGTAGAGCGTCATGCAGCCGGACAGGATCGAGATCACCGAGAAGCTGATCGCGAAGTTGCCGAAGCCGCCCATACGGCGGGCCAGCACCGGCCGGTAGCCGAGTTCACGCAGCCGCTGCTCCTCGTCCTGCTGGAGCAGGGCGGACGAGAGTGATGGCGAGGGCGATGGATCGGGGGTGGCGGACATGCGGGGGAGGCCTCCGGGTCGACAGGGGGAGCGGACATGGGGATGTGCGTTCAGGGGCGGGCCGCCCGGCAGCGGTCGCGGGCCTGGAGGAAGATCTCCAGGGCCCGGTGGCGGTCGGGGGTGCGGTACATCCAGGGCGGGGGTGTGAAGTACGGGCCGATCGCGTCGAACACCCGTGCCGCGTCGGGGAATTGCAGGGACCCCCACAGGGCGTGGGCCAGATGGTTGAGGTCCGGCAGCGAGCGTTCGTCGCGGTGGGTGTGCTCGAACCACGCGTGCAGGGCGCGCCGCGCCTCGCGGGCCGCGTCCTCCGCCACCCAGTGCAGGTCGAGCGCCGCGTCATGGCCGCTGTCGCGCCGGTAGCGCTCGACCCGGACGTACAGCGGCAGCACGTGCAGCGCGGAGCCGGCCGGGGCCTGCGCGGCGGCCCAGTGCGCGTAGCCGGCGGCCTCCGCGAGCCGGCCCGTGCCGCCGCGCGCGTACAGGAACTGCAGCATCCGGTGGTGCGCCTCGCGGTTGTGCGGGTCCCGCTTGCCCGCCTCGGCCAGCAGTCCCCAGGGACCCGGCGGCAGCATCGGCTCGGGCGCGGCCGTCCGGTGCTCCTCCCAGCGCTGCTCCGGGTCCAGCTGGGCGAGCGCCAGCAGACACACCCAGGGCACCGGGTCGTGCGGGGCGCTGCGGGTGGCGGACTGGGCGGCGTCCCAGGCCTCGATCCACAACTCGTGGGTACGGCGGTGCCGTTCGCGCTGGGCGCGCAGGGCCCGCTCCACCGCGACCCGGGCGTGCATCACCACGGCGTGCACGCTGCCCGGCTCCTCGGCGAGCCAGGCCCGCACCACGTCGGTGCCGGCGGCGGCCGCCGCGAGGACCTGGGTGCGCTGGGTCCACTGCCACCAGTCCCGGGTGTCCGCGAGCAGCGTCCGCATGGCCATCCAGCGGCCGGTGCGCAGATCCTGCAACGCGGCGCGCAGGGCGCGGTCCGGACCGGCGGGGTCATAGGAGGGGCGTGCTCCTTCTCGGGCCATCAGCCGTCGGTCCCGGGCCACTGGCCCATGGGCGAGGTGGCGGGGTGGCGTAGCAACAGCACTCCTGTGGGCGGCGATTGAGGTGCGGCGCGGTGGTCGGCGGTCACTATAGAGGGGGCGGTTGCGCCCCACCATTGTTGCCAACTCAACTATTTATCCAGGTGAGTTGAATGTCCGCCGGTGCTTGACTCCGGACGCGGCGCGACGGCAGGCTGACGCGGTGTGATCTTCGAGGCGCGACGGGAGAAGGTGCGATGACGGGGCCGGTGCTCGCCGTCGACCAGGGCACGTCCGGCACCAAGGCGCTCGTGGTCTGCCCGGAGCGAGGGGTCATCGGCACCGGCTTCGCCGAGGTCCGCCCCCGGTATCTGCCCGGAGGCCTGGTCGAGGTGGACCCCGCCGAGCTCTACGACTCGGTGCTCACCGCCGGCCGCCAGGCGCTCGCCGAGGCCGCGGAGCCCGTCGTGGCCCTGGGCCTCGCCAACCAGGGCGAGACCGTCCTCGCCTGGGACCCGGTCACCGGCCGCCCGCTCACCGACGCCCTGGTCTGGCAGGACCGCCGCGCGGAGTCGGTCTGCGCCGAACTCGCCGATCACGCCGACGAGTTGCGCCACCTGACCGGCCTGCCCCTCGACCCGTACTTCGCCGCCCCCAAGATGGCCTGGATCCGTCGCAGGCTCACCCGCGAGGGCGTCGTCACCACCTCCGACGCCTGGCTGGTCCACCGCCTCACCGGCACCTTCGCCACCGACGCCGCCACCGCCGGCCGCACCCAGCTCCTCGACCTGGACAGCGCCCAGTGGTCGCAGCGGGCGCTGGAGATCTACGGCCTGGCGGACGAACAGCTCCCGCGGGTGACGGACAACGCCCAGCACATCGGCACGACCACGGCATTCGGCGACGACATCCCGCTCACCGGCCTGGCCGTCGACCAGCAGGCCGCCCTGCTCGCCCAGCGCGTCACCCGCCCCGGCACCGCCAAGTGCACCTACGGCACCGGCGCGTTCCTGCTCGCGCACACCGGCGACCGGCCCCGGCGCAGCACCTCCGGCCTGGTCGGCTGTGTCGCCTGGCGGCTCGCCGGCACCACCGGCTACTGCCTCGACGGCCAGGTCTACACGGCCGCCTCCGCCGTCCGCTGGCTCACCGATCTCGGCGTCCTCTCCGGCGCCGCCGACCTCGACCCCGTCGGCGGCACCGTCCCCGACAGCGGCGGTGTCACCTTCGTCCCCGCCCTCGCCGGACTCGCCGCCCCCTGGTGGCGCGGCGACCTGCGCGGCTCCCTCACCGGACTCGGCCTCGACACCACCCCCGGCCACCTCGTGCGCGCCCTGTGCGAGGGCATCGCCGCCCAGGTCGCCGAACTCGCCGACGCGGCCGCGACCGACCTCGGCACCGGCCTCGACCGCTTGCGCGTCGACGGCGGCCTGACCCGCTCCGCGCTCCTCATGCAGACCCAGGCCGACCTGCTGCAACGCCCCGTCGAGGTGTCCGCGCTGCCCGACGCCACCGCCCTCGGCGCCGCCACGCTCGCCCGGCTGGGCGCGGACCGTACCCTGGGCGTCGACCAGGCCCTGCCCGACGGGGAGCCCGCCGCCGTGTACGAACCCCGCATCAGCGCCGACCAGGCCGCCGAACGCCGCGACCGTTTCCGCGCCGCCGTCCAGTCCCTGCTCGGCTCATGACCGTCACCGCGGACGGGCCACTGC
Source organism: Streptomyces camelliae (assembly GCF_027625935.1). NCBI lineage: Bacteria > Bacillati > Actinomycetota > Actinomycetes > Kitasatosporales > Streptomycetaceae > Streptomyces > Streptomyces camelliae. The sequence continues at coordinate 1,350,836 of NZ_CP115300.1, read as the reverse complement.
CCGAGACGGCGTACGACGTGGCGGTCGTCGGCGCCGGAGTGGTCGGCTGCGCCATCGCCCGCGCGCTCGCCCGCCACCCCCGGCTGCGCATCGCCCTGGTGGAGGCCCAGGACGACGTCGGCCAGGGCACCTCCAAGGCCAACACCTCGATCCTGCACACCGGTTTCGACGCGGCCCCCGGCACCCTGGAGGCCCGCCTGGTCCGCGACGGCTACGAGCGGCTCGGCGCCTACGCGGCCGAGACCGGCATCCCCGTGGAACGCGTCGGCGCCCTGCTGGTCGCCTGGGACGAGGAGCAGCTCGCCGCCCTGCCCCGGCTGGCCGCGAAGGCCGAGCGCAACGGCTACCACGACACGCGCCCGCTGAGCCCCGGCGAACTGTACGCCCGCGAACCCCGCCTCGGACCCGGCGCGCTCGGCGCCCTGCACGTCCCCGGCGAGAGCATCATCTGCCCCTGGACGACGACTCTGGCGTACGCCACGCAGGCGGTCCACGCGGGAGTGGACCTGCACCTCAACACACCTGTGCAGCACGCGAGTCGGCAGGACGGCGGTCACCGCCTGCTGACCTCGCGCGGCACCCTGCACGCCCGCCGCCTGGTCAACGCGGCCGGACTGCACGCCGACACGGTCGACCGCCTCCTCGGTCACGAGGACTTCACCGTCACCCCGCGCCGCGGCCAGCTCCTGGTGTACGACAAGCTCGCCCGCCCCCTCGTCCGGCACATCCTCCTGCCGGTCCCGACCGCGCTCGGCAAGGGCGTCCTGGTCGCTCCCACCGTCTACGGCAACGTCCTGCTCGGCCCCACCGCGGAGGACCTGGACGACAAGCGGGCCACCGGCTCCACCGCCGAGGGCCTCGCCGGACTGCGGGACAAGGGCCGCCGTATCCTGCCCGACCTGCTTCAGGAGGAGGTCACCGCCGTCTACGCCGGACTGCGCGCGGCCACCGGCCAGGAGGACTACCGCATCGCCGCCCACCCCGGGCAGGGCTACGTCACCGTCGGCGGCATCCGCTCCACCGGCCTGACCGCGTCCCTGGCGATCGCCGCCCACGTCACCGGCCTGCTGGCGGAAACAGGCCTCGACCTCGGCCCGCGACGCGAACTGGAACCGGTGACCATGCCCAACCTCGGCGAGTCCTTCCCGCGCCCCTACCAACGCCCCGAACTCATCGCCGCCGACCCCGAGTACGGCACTCTGGTCTGCCACTGCGAACGCGTCTCCCGAGGCGAGATCCGCGACGCCCTGGCCGGCCCGATCCCACCCCGCACCCTGGAGGGCCTGCGCCGCCGGACCAGGGCCCGCGCGGGTCGCTGCCAGGGCTTCTACTGCGGGGCGGCGGTGCGGGAGTTGTTCGAGAGGGCGCGGGCGTGACGGCCGGGGGAAGCGCGTCGGGGGCCGGCGGGACGGGGCATGGCGTACCGGGCCCGTCCAGCCGACGGGTCGACGTCCTGGTCGTCGGCGCGGGGCCCGCGGGGCTGGTCGCCGCCGCCCGGCTGGCCTCCTCCGGAGCCGGCCGGGTCGAGGTGCTGGAGCGGGAGCAGGAGGCCGGGGGAGTGCTCCGGCACTGTGCCCACGGCGGCTTCGGGAGCCGCAGCCGCCCGCGGACCGGCCCCGAGTACGCCCACCTGCTGGCGGAGGCGGCAGCGCGGGCGGGCGCCGTGATCCGGACCGGGGTGACCGTCCTGGACTGGGGGGCGTCGTCGGGTGCCATGGCATCCCCGGGCCTGCCGGCGGCGAGGGTGTCCGAGGCGGGACGGGGTACCCCGGATCACGGCGGGGCGTCTGCGGCGGTGCCGCCCGGGGCGGGCCGGGGCGTGCCGGAGGGAGTAGGTGGTGCCGGTGGTATCGGGCTCCACACCGTAGGTCCGGAGCGAGAGCCGGTGCTTCGCGTCGTCGGTCCCCGCGGTCACGAGACCATCGCCGCGCGGGCCGTCGTCCTCGCCACCGGTGCCCGTGAACGCCCGCGCACGGCCCGGCTGGTGCCCGGGACCCGTCCCGCCGGGGTCTACACCACGGGTGAACTCCAGCAGGCCGTCCACCTGTTCGGCCAGCACATCGGCACCCGCGCGGTCGTCGTCGGCGCCGAGAACGTCTCGTACGCGGCGGCCGACACCGTACGCGCGGCCGGGGCGGAGGTCGTGGCGCTGGTCACGGAACAGCCTCGCGCCCAAGTCCCACTGTGTCGTGCCCAGTCGGTCCGCCTGGGCCGCGGCATCGCGTTGCTGACGGACACCACGGTCACCGAACTCCTCGGCCACGGACGCCTGTCCGGGGTCCGAGTGCGCCACCGTGACGGCCGTGCCACCGTCCTGGCCTGCGACACCGTCGTGTTCACCGGCGACTTCATCCCCGACCACGAACTCGCCCGCCGCGGCGCCCTCGTCCTGGACGCCGGCACCCGCGGCCCCGCCGTGAACGGCTCCCTGCACACCTCGCGGTACGGGGTCTTCGCCGCCGGGAACGTCCTGCATGCCGTCGAACCCGCCGCCACCGCGGCCCGCGAGGGCGCCCGCGCGGCCGGAGCCGTCCTGGACTTCCTCGGCACGGGCGCGGGCGCGGGCTGGCCCGGCCCCGGACTTGCGCTCACCGTCGAGGCTCCGCTGCGCTGGATCGCCCCGAACCGCATCAGCCCGGCGAACCGGCCGGAGCAGTACGTCCTGCGCACCGAAGTCACGCTGCGCCGACCCGCGTTGTACGTCCGCCAGGGCGGCCGCCTCCTGCACCGCGAGCGCCGCGTCCCCGGCACCGCCCTGCCCCATCGCACCCTGACCCTCGGTGCCGGCTGGCACGACCGCGTCGACCCCGAGGGCGGACAGGTGCGGGTGAGTGCGGAAGCGTGACCGGCACCTGCCCCGGACTGGACTGCACGCGGTCTCGCCCCGGACGGGACTGCACGCGGTCCCGCCCGCCCGCTCAGATCTCGCTGAACGACCCGTGCCGCCCCGCCCCCGACGCGAACCGGGCGGCGCCCTGGATGCTCTGTGCCAGTACGCCCATGCCGTGCCGGAGTTCGGTGCGCAGTGCCGCCTCCTCGTCCGGGCCCTCCTGGTCGAGGACCGACGCGCGGTCGCTGCGCAGACAGGCCTGCGGGAAGCGGGCGATCTCGGCCGCCAGCGTCTCGGCCTCGGCGCGGGCGGACCCCGTGGGCACCACGCGGTTGGCGAGGCCCATCTCGTACGCCTCCCGGGCCGGGACCGGGCGGCCGGTCAGGATCATGTCCATGGCCCGGCCGGCGCCGATCAGCCGGGGCAGCCGGAGCGTGCCGCCGTCGATCAGGGGTACGCCCCAGCGGCGGCAGAACACGCCGAAGACGGCGTCCTCCTCCGCGACCCGCAGATCGCACCACAGGGCGAGTTCCAGACCGCCCGCGACCGCGTGCCCGGCCACCGCCGCGATCACCGGCTTGGACAGCCGCATCCGGGTCGGCCCCATCGGCCCGTCCCCGTCCTCGGTCACGCGGTTGCCGCGCTCCGTACCGATCGCCTTCAGGTCCGCCCCCGCGCAGAACGTCCCGCCCTCACCCCACAGCACCGCCACCCGGGCACCGCCATCGGCCTCGAACTCCCGGAAGGCGGCGGCGAGTTCGGCCGCCGTGGGACCGTCGACCGCGTTGCGGGCCGCGGGCCGGGACAGGACGACCGTGGTGACGTACTCCTTGCGCTCCACGCGGACCGGCACGGCGCACTCCCTTGCTTCGGCTGGGAGGGCCACTCTGCCTCAGATGACCTTCAGCCGCACCAGCGCCCCCAGGGTCAGCGCCCCCGGCACCAGCGGCACCCACACGGTGATGATCCGGTAGGCGAGCACCACCGCCGTGGCCACCGCCACCGGGCCGCCCGCCGCCACCAGCGCCACGATCAGCGCGGCCTCGACGGAGCCGAGCCCGCCCGGGGTGGGCACCAGCGCCACCGCCACCGTCGCGGCCAGGTACGCCAGCGCCATGTGGGTCGGAGGCACCCCCAGCCCCAGCGCCTGCCCGACCGCCACCAGACCGGCGGCCTGCAGCGCCGGGAAGGCCAGCGAGCCGCCCCACAGCGCGAGTGCCCGCGCCGGGCGCATGTGCACCGAGCGGGCCTCGCCGAGCGCGGTGCGGACGAAGCCGAGCACGGCCGCGCGCAGCCGTCGTACGAGGGACAGCGCGGCCACCGCCACCGCGAGCACGGCGCCCGCGACCGCCAGCAGTGGGGCGACCGCCCCGGCCGGGATCAGGGTGCCGAGCCGCAGCGCGTCGGGGAAGGCGAGCAGCAACGCGGTCAGCAGGCTCAGCCGGCCCACCGACTCGGCGAGCAGATACAGCGCGAGCGCGGCGGAGGAGCGGGCGAGCGGCACCCCGCACACCGTCATGAACCGCAGGTTGACCGCGCCGGCGCCGAGCCCGGTCGGCAGCAGGTGGTTCGCCGAGCCGGCCGCGAACTGCGTGGCCAGCAGCCGCCAGCGGGGCAGCGGCTGGATCACCGCGCCCTGCCGGGTGACGGCGGCGGCCACCCAGGTCAGACACGTGGCCCCGCCCGCCGCGAGCAGCCAGGGCCACGAGGCGGTCCGCAGATGGCGGAAGCCCTCGACGAGCACCGACCGGTGCTGTACGGCGACGACGGTGACGAGCAGGAGCGGGAGCAGACACAGGATCTGCCGCACCGGCAGCCGCCGGGCGAGCCTCGGCAGGCGGCCCTGGCGCAGCTCGGAGGGGTGTACGGGGGTCACACCCCGAGAGGTTTTCCGTGCCGTCCCAACGGTGGGTGGCGCGAGCGCGGACGGCGGATTACAGACTGTGGTCATCGGGGTCCGTGGGAGTCTCGGCGGGGGTGAAAAGCGGCGGACATTGACCTCAACGAAGCTTGAGGTTCTACGTTCTTGCACATGAGCATGGAGACCACCGCATGGACGCAGCTGCACAGCGTCATGAACGCGCAGAACGACCGCCGCCCCCTCGCCCGCGCCACGCTGCGCCGTATCGCCGCCTTCGCCCGCCCGCATCGCGCGGGCATCGTCCGGTTCGTACTGTTCGGGGTGGTGTCGGCCCTGCTCGCCGTCGCGACCCCCGTGCTCGCCGGCCGCGTCGTCGACGCGATCGTGGCGGGGCACGACTCCGGCCGGGTCGTCCGGCTCTCCCTGCTCATCGCGCTCGTCGCGCTCGCGGAGGCGGGGCTCGGCATCCTCGGACGGCGGCTGTCGTCGTCGCTCGGGGAGGGACTCATCCTCGACCTCAGAACGGCTGTGTTCGATCATGTGCAGCGCATGCCCGTCGCGTTCTTCACACGGACTCGTACGGGCGCGCTCTTCAGCCGTCTCAACAACGACGTCATCGGCGCCCAGCGCGCCTTCGCCAACACCCTCTCGGGCGTGGTGAGCAACCTGGTCACGCTGGTGCTCACGCTCGCGGTGATGCTGACCCTGTCCTGGCAGATCACCCTGCTCGCGCTGGTGCTGCTCCCGGTGTTCGTGCTCCCGGCCCGCCGCATGGGCAGCCGGATGGCCAGGATGCAGCGGGAGGCAGCGGCGCTGAACGCGGCCATGGGCACCCGGATGACCGAGCGGTTCTCCGCGCCCGGCGCGACCCTGGTCAAGCTGTTCGGCCGCCCCGAGGAGGAGTCGGCGGAGTTCGCGGCCCGCGCCGCCCGCGTCCGGGACATCGGGGTGCGGACGGCCACCGCCCAGTCGGTGTTCATCACCTCCCTCACCCTGGTCTCCGCGCTCGCGCTGGCCCTGGTCTACGGCCTCGGCGGCTGGTTCGCGCTGCACGGCACCCTCCAGGCCGGCGCGGTCGTCTCCCTCTCCCTGCTGCTGACCCGGCTGTACGCCCCGCTGACCGCGCTCGCCGGCGCCCGGGTGGAGGTGATGAGCGCGCTCGTCAGCTTCGAGCGGGTCTTCGAGGTGCTGGACCTCAAGCCGCTCATCGAGGACAAGCCGGACGCGGCCGAGGTCCCCGAGGGCCCGGTCGCGGTCGAGTTCGAGGACGTCCGCTTCGCCTACCCGGCCGCCGACCAGGTCTCCCTCGCCTCCCTGGAGGAGGTCGCCGCCCTCGACACCCGCGGCGGCTCCGAGGTCCTGCACGGCATCTCCTTCCGCGCCGAACCCGGCCAGACCGTCGCCCTCGTCGGCTCCTCCGGCGCCGGGAAGTCCACCATCGCCCAGTTGCTGCCGCGGCTGTACGACGTCGACGCGGGCGCCGTCCGCATCGGCGGGACCGACGTGCGCGACCTGACCGCCGCCTCCCTGCGGGCCACCCTCGGCATGGTCACCCAGGACGGCCACCTCTTCCACGACACCGTCCGCGCCAACCTGCTGCTGGCCCGCCCGGGCGCCACCGACGAGGAGCTGTGGGACGCCCTCGACCGCGCCCGCCTGGCGGAGGTCGTACGGTCCCTGCCCGACGGCCTGGACACGGTCGTCGGCGAGCGCGGCTACCGGCTCTCCGGCGGCGAGCGCCAGCGCATGACCATCGCCCGGCTGCTGCTGGCCCGCCAGCGCGTGGTGATCCTGGACGAGGCCACCGCCCATCTGGACAACACCTCCGAGGCGGCCGTCCAGGAGGCGCTCACCGAGGCGCTGGAGGGCCGTACCGCCGTGGTCATCGCCCACCGGCTGTCCACGGTCCGGGCCGCCGACCAGATCCTGGTCGTGGAGGCCGGGCGGATCGTGGAACGGGGGACGCACGAAGAGCTGCTGGCCGCGGAGGGGCGGTACGCCGAGCTGTACCGAACGCAGTTCGCCGCTGCGGCGTGAGCGGTTGCGGGGTCTCGCCGTAGGGGCGGGGGACTGTTTCCGGCTGCGGGTGCGTCGTGGCTGGTCGCGCAGTTCCCCGCGCCCCTTCGGGGCGGGCCCAGCAGGAGTCGGTCATTGCTGCACTCCTTGACTCCACTGGTCCGTACCTTTAGTTTCACGCCTTAAACAAAGCCTGCGGACTCTTCAACGCCCGCTCCTCCCATGGGTGATTGGACCACTCCCCACGAAGGGCCACCCCACACATGGCCAGACCTCTCCCCTCCCTTTCCCGCCGCCGCAGATCCGCGGTGGCCGCCCTGGTCGGCGCGGCGGCCGCCTGTGTGCTCACCGCCGCACCGACCCCCCTGCTCAGGGCCACGCCCGCGCATGCCGCCACCGCCCTGCCCACCGGCTTCGCCACCCTCATCAACGCGGCGAGCGGCACGTGCCTGGACGCCAAGGCCGCCGCCACCGCCAACGGCACCGTCGTGCAGCAGTACACCTGCAACGGCACCACGGCCCAGCAGTGGAGCCTCACCGACGCCGGCAGTGGATACGTCCGCGTCGGCAACGCGCACGACACCGGCCAGGTCCTGGACGTCACCGACGTCTCCACCGCCGACAACGCGCCGGTCCAGCTGTGGAGTTACGGCGGCGGCGCCAACCAGCAGTGGCAGGCCGTGGACGACGGCGGCGGAGCCTTCCACTTCGTCAACAGGAACAGCGGCAAGTGCCTGGACGATCCGGGCGCATCGCTCGCCGACAGCACACAGCTCCAGCAGTACACGTGCAACGGCACCGCCGCCCAGCGCTTCCAGGTGGTCCCCGTGACCCAGTCCACGAGCGACCCCGACCTCGGCCCGAACGTCGTCGTCTTCGACCCGTCGATGCCGTCCTCGACCATCCGGAGCAGGCTGGACACCCTCTTCAAGCAGCAGGAGACCAACCAGTTCGGATCCCAGCGCTACGCCGTCCTGTTCAAGCCCGGCGCCTACAACGCGGACGTCAACGTCGGCTTCTACACCCAGGTGCTGGGGCTCGGTCCGACCCCGGACGCGGTGACGGTCGACGGCGCGGTGCACGCCGAGGCCGACTGGTTCCAGGGCAACGCCACGCAGAACTTCTGGCGCGGCGCCGAGAACCTCTCCGTCAACCCGACCGGCGGCAGCGACCGTTGGGCCGTCTCGCAGGCCGCGCCGTACCGGCGGATGCATCTGCGGGGCAACCTCGCCCTGGACGACGGCGGCTGGTCGTCCGGCGGCTATCTCGCCGACAGCAAGATCGACGGGCAGGTCGACTCCGGTACGCAGCAGCAGTGGATGACCCGCAACTCCCAGCTCGGCAGCTGGACCGGGGCCAACTGGAACATGGTGTTCACCGGCAGCCAGGGCGTGCCCTCCACCAGCTTCCCGAACCCGCCCTACACCACCGTCGCACAGAGCCCCGTCGTCCGGGAGAAGCCGTTCCTGTACGTCGACGGCTCAGGGAACTACCAGGTGTTCGTGCCGGCCACGCGCTCCGACACCACGGGCACCAGCTGGGGCAGCGGCAGCCCGGCCGGGACCTCGCTGCCGCTCAGCCAGTTCTACGTCGTGAAGCCGGGCGCGAGTGCCGCGCAGATCGACGCGGCCCTCGCCGCCGGCCAGAACCTGCTGGTCACGCCCGGCGTCTACCACCTCGACCAGACCCTGAAGGTGACCCGTCCCGACACGGTCGTCCTGGGCCTCGGGCTCGCCACCTTCGTCCCGGCGGGCGGCATCACCGCGATGACCGTCGCCGACGTCGACGGCGTCCAGCTCGCGGGCCTGCTCTTCGACGCCGGCACCACCAGCTCGAAGACCCTGGTCGAGGTCGGGCCGGCCGGCTCCGCCGCCTCCCACGCGGCCGACCCGACCTCCCTGCACGACGTCTACTTCCGCATCGGCGGCGCGGGCGCCGGCAAGGCGGCCACCAGCCTCGTCGTCAACAGCAACGACGTCATCGGCGACCACATGTGGCTCTGGCGCGCCGACCACGGCAGCGGCGTCGGCTGGACCAGCAACACCGCCGACACCGGGCTGGTGGTCAACGGCGCGGACGTGACCATGTACGGGCTGTTCGTCGAGCACTTCCAGAAGTACCAGGTGATCTGGAACGGCAACGGCGGCCGCACCTACTTCTTCCAGAACGAGATGCCGTACGACCCGCCGGACCAGGCCTCCTGGATGAACGGCGGCACAAAGGGCTACGCCGCCTACAAGGTCGCGGACTCCGTCACCAGCCACCAGGCGTACGGCCTCGGCAGCTACTGCTACTTCGACGTCGACCCGAGCGTGACGGCCGACCGCGCCTTCGAGGTGCCGGACACCGCGAACGTCCGCTTCACCGGCATGGTCACGGTCTCCCTCGGTGGCACGGGCACCATCAGCCATGTCGTCAACGGCAGAGGAGGGCCGTCGAACTCGTCGTCGAACGTGGCGGACCTGGTCGGCTACCCGTGAGTGAGCGGACCTGGTCGGCTACCCGTGAGTGAAGGGTGTGGCCCTTTCGGACGTGTGAGGCGCCCTCGCGTGGATACGCGGTGAGGACGGAACCCGGGTTCGTCCGGAAGGCCACCCCTGTCATGACCAGCGAAAACCAGCTGCCAGTCGATTCGGAGGTCACCCTCCGGGTCAACGGGAAGCCCCACACCCTGCGCGTCGACCACCGGCGTGTCCTGCTGGACCTGCTCCGTGAGGACCTCGGCCTGACCGGGGCGAAGAAGGGCTGCGACCACGGCCAGTGCGGTGCGTGCACCGTGCTGGCCGACGGCCGCCGGGTCAACAGCTGCCTGCTGCTCGCGGTCGCCCTCGACGGCAGCGAGATCACCACCGTCGAGGGCCTCGGTGGGGACGGCGAGGAGCCGCACCCGCTGCAGCGGGCCTTCCTCGACCGCGACGCCTTCCAGTGCGGCTACTGCACCCCGGGACAGATCTGCTCCGCCGTCGGCATGCTCGCCGAGGCCGCGGCCGGCCACCCCTCCCTCGTCACCGACCCCGCGGCCCCCTCCGGCCGGCCCGTCCCGCTGGACCGGCCCGAGATCCGCGAGCGCCTGAGCGGCAATCTGTGCCGCTGCGGCGCCTACCCGCGCATCGTCGAGGCGGTGGAGGACGTGATCCGGTGAACGGCTTCGGATACCTCAGGCCCGCCACCGTTCAGGAGGCCGTGGAGGCGTACGCCGCCCACCCCGGCGCCCGCTATCTGGCCGGCGGCACCAACCTGGTCGACCTGATGAAGCTCGGCGTCGAGCGGCCGGCCGTCCTGATCGACGTCGGCCGGCTGCCGCTGGCCGGCATCGAGGAGCTGCCCGACGGCTCGCTGCGCGTCGGCGCCACCGTCCGCAACAGTGACCTGGCCGCCGACCCCCGCGTCCGCGACCGCTACCCGGCGCTGTCCCAGGCCCTTCTCTCCGGTGCCTCCGGGCAGTTGCGGAACGCCGCCACCACCGGCGGCAACCTGCTCCAGCGCACCCGCTGCCCCTACTTCCAGGACCTGGACAAACCCTGCAACAAACGCGAGCCCGGCAGCGGCTGCGGCGCCCGGGAGGGCGTCCACCGCGACCACGCCGTCCTCGGGCACTCGGAGCACTGCATCGCCACCAACCCGTCCGACATGGCCGTCGCCCTCGCCGCCCTCGACGCCCAGGTCGAGCTGTACGGCACCCAGGGCACCCGGCGTCTGTCCGCGGCCGAGTTCCACCGGCTGCCCGGCGAGCACCCCGATCGGGACACCTGGATCAGCCCCGGCGAACTGATCACCGGCGTGCTGCTCCCGGCCGCGACCGCCGGCGTCCCGTCGGCCTACCGCAAGGCCCGCGACCGGGCCTCGTACGCCTTCGCCCTTGCCTCCGTGGCCGTCGTGCTGAAGGTCGCGGAGGACGGCATCGTCGACCAGGTGGGGCTCGCCTTCGGCGGGCTCGCCCACCGCCCCTGGCGGGCCCATCACGCCGAATCGGCCCTGCTGGGCGCCCCCGCCACCCCGGCCGCCTTCGAGGGAGCCCTGGCGCTGGAACTCGCCCACGCCGAGCCGCTGCGGGACAACGCCTACAAGGTGCCCCTCGCCCGCAACCTCGCCCTGGACGTCCTGAACCGCCTCACCCCCGCACCCGCGCCTGCCTGAGCCGGCACGGGAGGGACAACAGGGACAGGAGGAAACCCATGACCGGCAACTCGGCCCCCCACAAAGTCCTGGGTGCCCCCGTCGAGCGCCGGGAAGGGCTGCAGAAGGTCACCGGTGCCGCCCGTTACGCCGGGGAGTACCCCCTGCCCGGTCGTGCCCATGCCTGGCCCGTGCCTGCCGCGATCGCGCGCGGGCGGGTCAGCGCCGTCGATGTCTCGGACGCCCTCGCCCTGCCCGGCGTTCTCGCCGTGCTCACCCCCGACGACGCCCCCCGCCTCGCCGCACCCGAGGACGCCACCCTCGCCGTACTCCAGGGCCCGGGCGTGCCGCACCGGGGCTGGTGCGTGGCCCTGGTCGTCGCCGAGAGCCCGGAGGCGGCCCGCGGGGCCGCCCGGGCGGTGCGGGTCACCTACACGGCCGAACCGCACGACGCCGACCTGGATCCCGGCGACCCCGACGCCTACGAGCCGCGGGAGACCAACGCCGGCTTCCCGGGCCGGGTCGAGCACGGCGACCCGGCGGGCGCCTTCGCCGCCGCCGAGGTCCGCGTCGATGTCACCTACCGGGTGCCGCCGCTGCACAATCACCCCATGGAGCCGCACACCAGCACGGCCCACTGGGACGGGGACCGGCTCACCGTGTACACCTCCAGCCAGGGCGGTACGACCGTGCGGGAGGTGCTCGCCCAGCTGTTCGAGCTCCCCGAGGACCACGTCACCGTCGTCACCGAGCACGTCGGCGGCGGCTTCGGCGCCAAGGGGACCCCGCGCCCCGACGTCGTCCTCGCCGCCATGGCCGCCCGGCGCACCGGCCGGCCCGTCACCCTCGCCTACCCCCGCCGGTACCTGCCCACGACCGTCGGCCACCGCGCCCCCACCGTGCAGCGCCTCCGCCTCGGCGCGGGCGGGGACGGCCGGCTCACCGCCCTGCTGCACGAGGTGACCACCTACACCTCCCGGGTGCGGGAGTTCGTCGAGCAGGCCGCGGTGCCCTCCCGGGTCATGTACGCCACCCCGGCCCTGCTCAGCTCCCACCGTGTGGTCCCGCTCGACGTGCCCAGCCCGTCCTGGATGCGCGCCCCCGGCGAGGCGCCCGGCATGTACGCCCTGGAGTCGGCCGTGGACGAACTCGCCGAGGCGCTCGGCATGGACCCGGTGGAACTGCGGATCCGCAACGAACCCGAGCGGGAACCGGAGAGCGGCAAGCCGTTCAGCAGCCGGCACCTCGTCCAGTGCCTGCGCGAGGGCGCCCGCCGCTTCGGCTGGGCCGAACGTGATCAGCGTCCGGGAACGCGCCGCGAGGGCCCGCTGCTCATCGGCACCGGCGTCGCCGCGTCCACCTATCCCGCCGCGGCCGTCCCGGCCACCGCGACCGCCCGCGCCCTGGCCGACGGCACCTTCGCCGTGCGGATCAACGCCACCGACATCGGCACCGGCGCCCGTACCGTCCTCGCCCAGATCGCCGCCGACGCCCTCGGCGCGCCCCTCGACCGGGTCCGCACCGAGATCGGGCACAGCGACCTGCCGTCGGCCTGGCTGGCCGGCGGCTCCATGGGCACCGCCTCCTGGGGCTGGGCCGTGCACGATGCCTGTGCCGAGCTGGCCGCCCGGCTCGCCGCGCACACCGGGCCGCTGCCCGCCGACGGCATCGGGACCCGCACCGACACCGCCGGACGGGCCGACGCCGACAGCCCCTACGCCCGGCACGCCTTCGGCGCCCAGTTCGCCGAGGTCGCCGTCGACACCGTGACCGGTGAGACGCGCGTACGGCGCCTGCTCGGGATCTTCGCCGTCGGCCGGATCCTCAACTCCCGTACCGCGCGCTCCCAGTTCACCGGCGGCATGACCATGGGCCTCGGCATGGCTCTCACCGAACACAGCACCCTGGACCGGGCGTTCGGCGACTTCACCGAGGCCGATCTCGCCTCCTACCATCTGCCCGCGCACGCCGACGTCCCCGACGTCGAGGCCGACTGGATCGACGAGGACGACCCGCACCTGAACCCCATGGGCAGCAAGGGCATCGGCGAGATCGGCATCGTCGGCACCGCCGCCGCCCTCGGCAACGCGGTCCATCACGCCACCGGCATCCGCTTCCGTGACCTGCCCCTCACCCCCGACCGGATCCTCGCCGGTTTGCTGTCCGAGGGCTGACCGTGACCGGGCCGACCTGGGAGTACGACGGCTACCGGCCCGAGGAGGAGCGGCTGCGGGAGTCCCTGTGCACCCTGGGCAACGGCTACTTCGCCACCCGCGGCGCGCTGCCGGAGTGCGCCGCGGACGACGTCCACTACCCGGGCACCTACGCGGCCGGCTGCTACGACCGGCTCACCTCCGAGGTCGCCGGCCGCCGGGTCGAGAACGAGGACATGGTCAACCTGCCCAACTGGCTCGCGCTGCGCTTCCGCCCCGCCGAGGGCGACTGGCTGCGCCCGGACACCACCCCCGTCGCCGGGCACCACCAGATCCTCCACCTCGACCCCGGTCTGCTGGAGCGCCGCACCGACTACGGCCTGCCCGGCGGCGGCACGCTCCAGGTGCACCAGCTGCGCCTGGTCCACCTGGCCGACCCCCATCTCGCCGCCCTGCGCACGGAGTTCACCGTCGAGGGGCGCACCCTCGGCCTGGAGGCCGAGGCCGCGCTGGACGGCAGCGTCACCAACTCCGGGGTCGCCCGCTACCAGGAGCTGGACGGCCGGCACCTCACCCGCTTCGACACCGGCACCGCCGCACCGGGCACGGTGTGGCTGAGCTGCCACACCCGCACCTCCGACATGCGCTTCGGGCTGGCCCACCGGCTGACCGCGAACTTCCCGGTCACCCACGCCAACGAGGCCCACCGCGCCGTCCAGCGCGTGAGCCTGCATCTGACGCCCGGCCGTACCGTCACCGTGGACAAGACCGTCGCCCTGCACACCTCCCGCGACCCCGCCATCGGCGACCCCCTGCACGCGGCCGTCGAGCGCGTCGAGGCCGCTCCCGGTTTCGACGAACTGCGCGCGTCGCACGCCACGGCCTGGGAGCAGCTGTGGCGGCGCACCGCCCTGGAGGTCCCCGGCGAGGCGGGCAGCATCCTGCGCCTGCATCTGTTCCACGTCCTGCAGACCCTCTCCCCGCACACGGCCGACCTCGACGCCGGCGTCCCCGCGCGCGGACTGCACGGCGAGGCGTACCGGGGCCATGTCTTCTGGGACGAACTCTTCGTCCTGCCCTACCTCAACCTCCATCTGCCCGAGGTCTCCCGCGCCCTGCTGCACTACCGGCACCGCCGCCTGGACGCCGCCCGGCACGCGGCGCGGGAACGCGGCCGTCGCGGCGCGCTCTATCCCTGGCAGAGCGGCAGCGACGGCCGCGAGGAGACCCAGCAGCTCCACCTCAACCCCCGCTCCGGCCGCTGGCTGCCGGACCACTCCCAGCTCCAGCACCACGTGGGTTCGGCGGTGGCGTACAACGTCTGGCAGTACTACGAGGCCACCGGCGACACCGACTTCCTGCACGGCGAGGGCGCCGAGATGCTGCTGCACATCGCCCGCTTCTGGGCGGACTCGGCCACCTACGACCCCGCCCTCGGCCGGCACCGCATCCGGGGCGTGGTCGGCCCCGACGAGTATCACGACGGCTACCCCGGCGCGGACACTCCCGGCCTGGACGACAACGCCTACACCAACGTCACCGCCGCCTGGGTGCTCGCCCGCGCCCTGGACCTGCTGAACGCCCTGCCCGAGCCGCGTCGCCGCGAACTCACCGACGGTATCGGCCTGGAGGAGGACGAGCCGGACCGCTGGGAGGACGTCTCCCGCAGCCTGTACGTCCCCTACCACGACGGTGTGATCAGCCAGTTCGACGGCTACGGCGACCTCGCCGAGCTGGACTGGGACGGCTATCGCAGACGGTACGACGACATCCGGCGCCTGGACCGGATCCTGGAGGCCGAGGGTGACACCGTCAACCGCTACAAGGCGTCCAAACAGGCCGACGTCCTCATGCTCGGCTACCTCTTCTCGGCCTCCGAACTCCGCGCTCTCTTCGGGAGGCTGGGCTATCACCTGGACGACCGCACCTGGGCCGCCACGGTCGACCACTATCTGCACCGCACCAGTCACGGTTCCACGCTCAGCGGCCTGGTGCACGGCTGGATCCTGGCCCGCGCCCGCCGCGCGGACGCCTGGGCCTTCGTCCAGGAGGCGCTGCGCGGCGACATCGCCGACCTGCAGGGCGGCACCACCGGCGAGGGCATCCACCTCGGCGCGATGGCCGGTACCCTCGACCTCGTCCAGCGCGGACTGACCGGCCTGGAGACCCGCGGTGGCGTCCTCAGCCTCGACCCCGTCCCGCTGCCCGAACTCTCCTCCTACGGCTTCCCCATCCGCTACCACGGCCACTGGGGCGTCCATCTGCGCCTGCGCAGCGGCCTGCTGGAGATCGCCGTACCGGCCTCCCACCACTCGCCGATCGGCGTCCGGCTGCGGGAGCAGGTGATCCCGGTGGTGCCGGGCGAGACGGCCCGCCTGGTGCTGCCGGAGTAGGTGTCGACGCCGGCGGCACGGGGGACGACGATGCAACGGTAAGTGGTAGAACGGAGAATGGAGTTGGCGGAGATGAGCGCGACCGACGCCCCCTTGCGCGTGCTGGCGGTGGACGACGAGGAACCGGCGCTCGAAGAGCTGCTGTATCTCCTGGGGCAGGACCCGCGGGTCGGCAGTGTGCTGCCCGCCACGACGGCCGGCGAGGCGCTGCACCGGCTCGGCCGGACCCTGACGGACGGACCGGAGGGAGCGGAGGGAGCGGAGGGCGGCCCGGCCGTCGACGTCGTCTTCCTCGACATCGACATGCCGGGGCTGGACGGCCTCGAACTGGCTCGCCTGCTGGGCGAGTTCACCACACCGCCGCTGATCGTCTTCGTCACCGCCCACGACGACTTCGCCGTACGCGCCTTCGACCTCAAGGCCGTCGACTACCTGCTCAAGCCGCTGCGCAAGGAGCGCTTCGCGGAGGCCGTACGCCGGGCCGCCGAACTGGTCCGCGCCGGACAGGGCCCCCGCCCGGCCACCGCCCCCGCCGGCCCGGCGCCCGGCCTCGCCGACCAGGTCCCCGTGGAACTGGGCGGGGTGACCCGCTTCGTGCCCATCGCCGACATCACCTACGTCGAGGCCCAGGGCGACTACGCGCGGCTGCACACCCGGCGCGGCAGCCACCTGGTGCGCGTTCCGCTGTCCACGCTGGAGGAACAGTGGCGCGAGCGCGGCTTCGTCCGCATCCACCGCAGCCGGCTCGTCGCCCTCGGCCGCATCGAGGAACTCCGGCTGGACGGCGGCAACGTGACCGTACGGATCGGCGACCGGATCCTCGCCGTGAGCCGTCGCAACGCGCGCGAACTGCGCGACCTGCTGGCCCGGCACGCGGCCGGATCGGTCCGGAGGTGACGGACGTGTGGCGATTCTCGTCCGGTCCCGTCCGGCGGCTGTCGACCGGGACGCCCGCTGCGTACACTCGCCGCACACAAGGTGATCACCGCGGCGTCGGGGAGTGCGTCATGGGTGCGGAATCCGTCCCTCGCAGAGAGGTGGTCACCGGACGGCCGCGCCCCGGCGACCGCACGGCACCCCGCTCCGGCCCCCGCCCTGCGCCTGCTGAAAGCGACGCCGCCGTACGGCTGTTGATGCGCCGTCAGATACGCGCCGCCCTCGCCGCGACGGCTCTCCTGGTGCTCCCGCTCGGCCTGCTCCCCGTCCTCCTGCGGCTGCCGCCGTTCACCGACACGGCACCCCGGGTCCCGCCGGCCGTCTGGTTCGTCCTGGGCGTGGCGCCGTACCCTGCGCTGCTCGCCATCGGCGCCTGGTACGTCCGCCGCGCCGAGCGCAACGAGACCGGCCCGGCCGCCCGCGCTCCCGTGGAACGCCCCTGACCGTGAACCAGACGTACGGCATGGTCGGCGTGACGGCCGTGGTCCTCGCCACGGTCCTCGTCGGCGCGCTCGGCCTGCGCATCTCCCGCACCACCTCCGACTTCTACGTCGCCTCGCGCACCGTCGCGCCCCGGCTCAACGCCACCGCGGTCAGCGGCGAGTACCTGTCCGCCGCGTCCTTCCTCGGTGTCGCCGGACTCGTCCTCGCCCAGGGCGTCGACATGCTCTGGTTCCCGATCGGCTACACCGCCGGCTTCCTGGTGCTGCTGGCCTTCGTCGCCGCCCCGCTGCGCCGCTCCGGCGCCTACACCCTGCCCGACTTCGCCGAGGCCCGGCTGGAGTCCCGGGCGGTGCGCCGGGTCGCCGGGGTGCTGGTCGTCGGCATCGGCTGGCTCTATCTGCTGCCCCAGCTGCGCGGCGCGGGCCTCACCCTGCGGCTGCTCACCGGCGCCCCCGGCTGGCTCGGCGGGCTGGTCGTGGCCGTGGTGGTGACCGCGGCCGTGGCCGCCGGCGGGATGCGCAGCATCACCTTCGTCCAGGCCTTCCAGTACTGGCTGAAACTCACCGCCCTGCTGGTGCCCGTGGTGTTCCTGCTGCTCGCCTGGCACGCCGACCGGGCCCCGGCGCCCGTCTGGGACGACCGACCCGTCTTCCACCGTGCCACCGAGGTGCGCGTCGACCGGCCGCTCACCCTCACCGTGCGCGAGCCGGTCCGGGTGACGGCGTCCGGCCGGGTCGACGACCGTGCGGTGCACGGCGTGTCGCTGCGGCTGGACGAGGGCCGGCACCGGCTCGGCGCGGACACGACCGTGCGTTTCCCGGCCGGCGCGGTCGTCCCCCTGCCGGACCGGGCCCCCGACCGCATCTCCTCCAGCTGGGGCACACCCCTGTCGGCCTCCCGCGAACAGCACGGCCTGTACGCCACCTACGGGCTGATCCTCGCCACGTTCCTCGGCACCATGGGCCTGCCGCACGTCGTCGTCCGCTTCTACACCAACCCCGACGGGCGCGCGGCCCGCCGCACCACGGTGAGCGTGCTGGCCCTGCTGGGCGCGTTCTACCTGCTGATGCCGCTGTACGGCATGCTGGGCCGCCTCTACGCCCCCGACCTGCTGCTGACCGGCGACACCGACGCGGCGGTCCTCGTCCTGCCGCAGCGGCTGATCGGCGGCGTCCCCGGGGACCTGCTCGGCGCGCTCGTCGCGGGCGGCGCCTGTGCGGCCTTCCTGTCCACCGCGTCCGGGCTGACGATGTCGGTCGCGGGCGTACTGGCCCAGGACGTCCTGCCGACCCTGGGCGTACGCCACTTCCGGCTGGCCACGCTGCCCGCGATCGCGGTGCCCACGGCCGCGTCGGCGCTGGTCGGCGAGCTGCCCGTGGCCGACGCGGTGGGCCTGGCCTTCGCGGTCTCCGCGTCCTCGTTCTGCCCGCTGCTGATCCTGGGCATCTGGTGGCGCGGTCTGACCCCGCCGGGCGCGATCGCCGGGCTCCTGCTGGGCGGCGGCTCGGCGCTGACCGCGGTGACGGCCACCATCGCCGGCGGCGCCGACTCCGGCTGGCCGCACACCCTGCTGGCCTGGCCCGCGGTGTGGTCCGTCCCGGTCGGTTTCGCGGCGATGATCCTCACCTCGCTGGCCACCCGCGACCGCGTCCCGCCCGGCACCGCCGCCACCATGGCCCGCCTCCACCTCCCCGAACCCACCCACCCCCACCCGGCCACCCCCTGACCGAGGAGCCCCGTGCCCACGACCGACCCCACCCCAGCCACCCGAGCCCCCCGGGCAGACACGGGCCGCCATGCCGTGTGGACCTGTGCGGGGCGCTCGCGGGTGGGGGTGGGTCGTCGAGTGGTCGGGGTCGGCGGGGGTGACGGTGCCGGTCGTTCCGGCATGGGGGCGGGCGCCGGTCAAGCGGCTGGGGCCGGTCCCGGCCACCGGGCGACGCCGGTCTGCCGGGGGCACTCCGAAGCCGACGATCGCACGGGGCGCCCGGACATCCCGGCCGGCGCCGGTCGCCGTACCGCCCTGTCCGTCGCCGGTCGTGCCGCGGTCCTGGCCCGTGCCGGTCACCGCGGTGCGCGGGAGCGTGGCGGCCGCCACGATGTCCGGATCCGCTCCGGGCACCACCAGCCCCAGGCCCGCGCATGACCGTCCTCGGGACCGCGGCCCTCGTGCTGGTCGGGCTGGCGGTGTTCGTGCTCGGGGCCGGGCTGGGGCACGGGGCGGCGCGGCGGCAGCAGGAGCATGCGGACGGCACCGACGAGGCACGTGCCCTGGTGCGTACCCTGCATGCCGTCGAACTCGCCGCGGCGCCGTTGCGTGCCGGGCTGACCCCGGACACGGCCCGCCGGGCCGCCCGCCGGCTGCGTCCGCTGCTCGGCACGCCCGCCCTCGCCCTCACCGACGGCACCTCCGTCCTCGCCTGGGACGGCGCCGCCGACCACCATCGCGAGCAACTCCTGGCCCTGCTCGCCGATCCGTCCCGCGGCCGGACCCTCGCGCTGTCGTGCGACGACGGCAGCTGCCCCGTCCGATGGGGCGCGCCGGCCCCGCTCACCGCCGACGGCCGCTGCGTCGGCGCGCTCGTCGTGTTCGCCGCCGCGGAGTCCGGCGTCCACGTCCGGGCGGTGCAGGCAGCGGCCGGCAGGCTCTCGCTCGAACTCGATCTCGCCGGCCTGGACCGGGCCCGGGCCGGCGCCCACGAGGCCGAGATGCGGGCCCTGCGCGCCCAGATCTCCCCGCACTTCATCTACAACTCCCTCGCGAGCATCGCCTCCTTCGTCCGCACGGATCCCGAGCGGGCCCGCGAACTCCTCCAGGAATTCGCCGACTTCACCCGCTACTCCTTCCGTCGCGACGGCGATTTCACCACCCTCGCCGAGGAGTTGCGCTCCATCGAGCAGTACCTGGAACTCGCCCGCGCCCGCTTCGGCCGCCGTCTGAGGGTCACCCTGCGCATCGCCCCCGAGGTGCTCCCGGTGACCCTGCCGTTCCTCTGCCTGCAACCCCTCGTCGAGAACGCCCTCAAACACGGCCTGGAGGAGTCCGTGGAGCGCAGCGTCGTCACGATCACCGCCGAGGACGAGGGCACCGAGGCCCGCGTCGTCATCGAGGACAACGGCATCGGCATGGAACCGGAACGCCTGCGCGCGATCCTGCGCGGCACGGCCGGCCCGTCCACCGGCATCGGCCTGAGCAACGTGGACCGCAGGCTGCGCCAGGTCTACGGCGACGACCACGGCCTCGTCATCGAGACCGGGGTCGGAGCGGGTACGAAGATCACGCTGCGCGTCCCGAAGTTCCGCCCGGGCGTCCAGGCCCCGCCACCACCGTGACCCTCTCGCGGCCGGGGAGCAGAGTTACGCTGCGAGCGTGGAACTGACGGTCCTGGTCGTGCCCGAGTGCCCCCACACCGCGCCGCTGCGCGAGCGACTGGCACGCGCCCTGGAGGGGCGTGCCGACGTCACCGTGACCTGGCACGAGGTGGCCGACCCGGAGGAGGCCCGGCGGCTGGGCATGCACGGCTCGCCGACGCTGCTGGCCGACGGAGCCGATCCGTTCGCCCGCCCCGGTCAGGAACCGAGCCTGTCCTGCCGGGTCGGCGCCCTTCCGTCGGTACGGCAGTTGCGCGAGGTCATCGCGTCCGGCTGAACCCCGTCCGGGCCGAGCCAGGGCGTCACCCGGCGCCGACTGCCTCGAGCAGCCGGTGGAGGTCGTGGGCGGCCTCGGCCGTGGCCAGCACGGCCGCGACGACGACGGCCGCGGTGACCGCGGTGAGGGCGCGGGGGCGTCCCGGCGGCGGGGCGAGGAGCGCCGCGACCCGGCGGGGGACCGGACCGGCCGAGGCGAGCGGACCGCGGCGCCCGAGGATGCCGAGGACCGCACCGGCGGCGCGGGCGAGCGCCGGGGCGCGGTGGGCGGCGAGCGCGGCCTTGCCGACGGCGCGCGCGACCCGCCTGCGGTCACCGGTCGAGGCGGCCGCGCTCTCGTCGGCCCAGCGCTCGATCGTGTAGGTGACGGCTGTCGCGAGGGGACGCAGCAGCGGATTGGCGGCGGCGCCGAGCTGGGCGAACGCGACGAACGCGTAGTGATGGGCGGCCAGATGGGCGCGCTCGTGGGCGAGCAGGACGTCGTGCTCGGTCTCGTCCAGGGTGTGCAGCATGCCGGTGGAGACGACGACCCGGCCGGGCAGCCCGGGGATGGCATAGGCGTCGGCGGCGTCGTCCTCCAGGACGACCAGGCCGTCGCGGGCGGGCATGCAGGCCGCGTCCAGTGTCGCGGCGGCCAGCGTACGGGTCCGGCGCCAGAACATGCGGGCGGCCGCCCACACCGCGCCGCCGAGCAGCACTCCCGCGACGACGGAGACGGAGAGCGCGGTGGGATCCTGGTGCCGCGCGCTGCCGGCCGACCAGTGCCCGAGGGCGGCCAGTTGCGGGATGCGGATCAGGCCCGTGACGGCCAGCAGGCCCAGCGCGACGGTGCTCGCCGCGCCCAGGACCAGGGCGGAGACGGTGAGCAGCCAGGTGGCCAGGCGGGGTTCGCACCGCTCCGACAGCGGCCGCGCGCCGAGCGGCGCGAGCAGCGACAGCAGCAGCGGCACATAGACGGCGAGACGCATCCGGCCCTTCTTCTCGGTCGGTGTCCGGCTAGGGGCCGAGTCTGCCATCGGACGGCCGGCGAGCGCCATCGGCCCCCCGGTACCCGTCTGCACGGTGAATCACCGGGCACAGACTGATATGTAACGCCTGCTACATTCCCTCGTGTGCCGAAGCCTGTGTCGAAACCCCTGCCGACGGAAGAGCGGGAGAGCCGCTGGCTCGTCCTCGTGATCAGACTGCCGGCCGGGCCGAGCAGGCACCGGGTCGCGGTCTGGCGGGAGCTGCGCAATGCGGGTGCACTCTCGCTGGGCCAGGGAGTCTGGGCCGTACCCGACGTGCCGGTCTTCGCGGACGGTGTCGCCCGCGCCCTCGCGCTCACCGAGCGGGCCGGCGGGCAGACCGTGACCCTGAACGCCGCCGGGCGCGGCGCCGAGGACGCGGCCCGCCTCCGGGCGCTGTTCACGGCCGCCCGGACCGCGGACTGGACGGAGTTCCTCGCCGACTGCGGCACGTTCGAGGAGGAACTGACCAAGGAGATCCGCATCGGCACGTTCACCCTGGCCGAGCTGGAGGAAGAGGAACAGTCGCTGGAGCGGCTGCGGCGCCGGCACCGCGACCTGACCGCGCGGGACGTGTTCGGCGCCCCGGAGGCGGCCGAGGCCGGCCGGCGGCTCAAGGAGTGCGCCGCGGCCTGCGAGGACTACGCCGAGCGCGTCTTCGCCGCGCTGCACCAGAACCCCGAGGGGGAGCGGTGACCGGGCGGGCGGCCCCGCCCCGCCGGATGTGGCCGCTGTACGCGGCCGGGTTCACCACCGCCTTCGGCGCGCACGGCATCGCCGCCAGCCTCGGCGGTCGCGCCCAGGGCGCGGTCACCTCCCTGCTGGTCCTGGGCGGGCTGCTCGCCCTCTACGACGCTGCGGAGGTGCTGCTCAAGCCGCTCTTCGGCACCCTTGCCGACCGCGTCGGCGCCCGCCCGGTCCTGCTCGGCGGGCTCGTGGCCTTCGCCGTCGCGTCCGCGCTGTACGTCGTCGCGGACAGCCCCGGCTGGCTCTGGGCCGCCCGGCTCGGGCAGGGCGCCGCGGCCTCCGCGTTCTCGCCGTCCGCCTCCGCACTGGTCACCCGCCTCAATCCGGCCGCCGAACACGGCCGTGCCTTCGGCAGTTACGGCTTCTACAAGTCCATCGGCTACACCCTCGGCCCGCTGCTCGGCGGCGTTCTCGTGTGGGCCGGGGGACTGCGACTGCTGTTCGCCGTGCTCGCGGTGCTCGGCGCCACGGTCGCCGCCTGGGCCGCGCTCGCCGTCCCCGTCGTACCCCCGCTGCCCAAGGCCCGGCAGACGGTGCTCGACCTCGCCCGGCGGCTGGCCGACCCGGCCTTCCTCGCCCCGACGTCGGCACTCGCGGCGGCGACCGCCGCGCTGTCGGTCGGGGTCGGGTTCCTGCCGGTCTCCGGCCGCGCCGCCGGGCTGGGCACGGTCGCGACCGGCGCGGCGGTGTCGGTGCTCGCAGGCTGCGCGGCCGTCGTCCAGCCGCGTGCCGGACGCGCCCTGGACGACGGCCGGCTGACCACCCGGACCGGTCTGGCCGCAGGCCTGCTGCTCACGGCGGTGGGCCTGGCCTGCGCGATGCTGCCGGGCCTGACCGGGATCCTGATCGCGGCCGCTCTCACCGGTATCGGTACGGGCCTGATCACCCCGCTCGGCTTCGCCGCACTGGCCGCGAGCACCCCCGTGGAACGCCTCGGCCAGACCATGGGCGCCGCCGAACTCGGCCGCGAACTCGGCGACGCCGGCGGCCCGTTGCTGGTCGCCGGCGTCGCCTCCCTCACCACTCTGACCTACGGCTTCGGAGCACTCGCGGCCGTCGTCGGGGCGGGCGCGGTGGCAGCCCTCGCCCACCGCCGCCGATGAGCGGATCACCGAGCGGCCAGAGCCATTCGCTCGTCCGACTCGACGCCGACCTCAGCGTGGAGAGCGCACCGACTGCCGAATGACCAGTTGGGTGCTCGGCACGACATGGTCGTCACCGGAGACACGCTCCTCGCGCTCCAGCGCAAGACGTACCGCCGTTCTGCCCAGTTCCTCGTACGGAACGCGGACGGTGGTCAACGCCGGGGTCAGCTCGACGGCGAAGGGAACGTCGTCGAAGCCGACGACCGAGACCTCGCCCGGGACGTCGAGGCCGGCTTCACGCAGGGCCGCCGGCGCGCCGAGGGCCACCATGCCGGTGCCGGCGAAAACCGCGGTGAACTCGGCCGGACCCGCGGGCCTGGAAGCGGTCCGGGTCCTCGCCGAACGCGGCCACGACGTGCAACCTCTTCGAGGCCGCCGACAAGGTGGGCGGACAACTGCTGCTCGCCTCGCTCGCCCCGCGCCGCCGTGACCTCCGAGGAATCATCGACTGGCGCACCGACGAGCTCGCCCGCCTGGGCGTTCCGATCTCGCTGAACACCTACGTCACCGGCCCGATGCTTCTCGAACTGCCGTGGGACGTCGTGATCGTCGCGACCGGCGGCACGCCCGCGGCACCCCGCATTCCCGGGGCCGGCCTTGTCGACGACACCTGGGACGTCCTCGCGGGGACGCGAAGACTGCGCGGGCATGTGCTGGTCCACGACGACCACGGCGGCAACCAGGCACTCGACGCGGTCGAGGCCCTCGCCCGAGGAGGCGCCACGGTCGAGATCGCCACAGCCGAGCGAACGCTCTCACCCGACGTCGGCTCGCTCACGGCGTCCGGTTACTTCAATGCGCTCGCGGAGAACGGTGTCGCGGTGACAGTCCTTCGACGGCTCCACGGGGTCGCCAGGACTGGGGAGGGCCTGGAAGTGGAACTCGGTGTGGACGGCTCCGGTTCCGTGAGCGCCGCGCCTTCGATGCCGTCGTGGCCGAGACGGGTACCGATCCGGTCCAGGAGCTCAATGACGAGCTGCTGGACTCCTCGACCGACCTCGGCGCCGTCGATGTGACGAGCCTCCTGGCCCGCAAGCCCCAGACACTGGTGAGCAACGAGGACGGTTCGTTCCAGCTGTTCCGCATCGGCGACGCGGTGGCGAGCAGGAATGTCCACGCGGCGATGCTGGACGCGGCCCGCCTCTGCCGAGCTGTCTGAGTACTCAGGCATAGGGGCGGGTTCTGGGCCGACCATGGACGAAGGCAGAACAACCCGCCGGTACGGCGAGAGCCGAGGCGCCGAGCGGGAGGGAAAATGAGGTATGGGCACGACGGACTCCTCCCGAGCAGGCGGCGACCGGTCGGTGGCGGGTCCCGCCGCGCCGCCCAGTGGCCTGCTCGATCTGCTCAGCGTCGCCGCGGTGGTGCTGAATGCGCAGGGGCAGGTGGTCTTCTGGAGCCCGAAGGCCGAGGAACTGTTCGGCTACACCGCGACGGAAGCGCTGGGTCGGCACGCGGCTCGGCTGACGGTCCACGAGGAGCACCGGGACGCGGTGATCAAGCTGTTCGCCGAGGTCATGGAATCCGGCACCGACTGGGCAGGGGTGTTCCCGATCCGGCACAAGGACGGCAGCACCCGCCTGGTGGAGTTCCGCAACATGCGGCTGCTGGACGACCTGGGTGACGTCTACGCCCTGGGCCTTGCCGCGGACCAGGCCGCTGTGGAGCGGGTCGAGCGAGATGCCGCCCTGGCCATGTGTCTGGTGTCCCAGTCCCCGGTCGGGCTGGCCATTCTGGACCCGGACCTGCGGTACCTGGCCGTGAACCCTGCTCTCGAACGCCTCACCGGTCAGTCCGCCGCCGAGCGTCTGGGGCGGCCGGTCGGCGAGGTCCTGACCTTCCTGGACACGGACCCCGAGGCACGTCTGCGCCGTGTCCTGGAGACGGGCGAGCCGGTCGTGGACCGGCACATCGTCTGTCGTCCCCCCGCCGATCCGGACCACGAGCACGCCTGGTCCGTCTCGTACTACCGGCTGGAGGATTCCGGTGGGCGGGTGCTGGGCCTGGCCTACTCCGTCATCGACGTCACCGAGCGTCATCGAGCCGCTGCCGAAGCGGCACAGGCCCGGCAACGGCTGGCACTGATCGCCAGAGCTTCCGCCTGCGTGGGCACCACCCTCGATCTGGAAACGACGGCGCGCGAGCTTGCCGACGTCGTCGTACCGGTCCTGGCCGATGTGGCGGCCGTGGACGTACTCGACAGCGCTCTCGACGGCCGGACCGACCCGCACGAGGGACCCGCCCTCTTCCGCGCCCTCGCGGTCAGCGCGGCCCACTCCACCGAGGCGGTCCGCGCGGCCGACCCGCCGGGGGAGCTCGCCCCCTACGACAGCGACCGCCTGATCACCCAGTGCGTGCGCACCCGCCGACCGGTACTGGTGCCACACACCTCCCGTCAGGATCTGGAGCGCATCGCCCGGCACGGCGAGGCCGCCTCCCTCCTCGCGGCGGCCGGCGTTCACTCCTACCTGGCCGTACCGCTCCTCGCCCGGGGCGAAGTCCTTGGCGCCCTCGACCTCATACGCACCCGGAACCCCGCGCCTTTCGACGACGACGATGCGCTTCTCGCCCGGGAGTTGGCCGCCCGAGCCGCGGTCTGCATCGACAACGCCCGCGGATACCAGGCCCAGCGCCATGCGGCCCTCATCCTCCAGCGCAGTCTGCTGCCCGAGCGCCCGTCGCACCTGCCCGGCCTGGAGGTCGCCTGCCGCTACCAGCCCGCCGGCTCCGCGAGCGAGATCGGCGGCGACTGGTACGACGCCATCCCTCTCCAAGGTGACAGAACCGCCCTGGTCGTCGGAGACGTCATGGGCAGCGGCATCGATGCCGCCGCCACCATGGGGCAGCTCCGCAGCGCCACCCGTGCCTTCGCCGAACTCGCCCTCGCCCCCGCCGAGGCCCTTCATCACCTGGATCACCTGACCGAAGGTGTCGAGCAGACCATCACCACCTGCATCTACTGCGTCTACGACCCTCACCGGGACCAGTGCGAGATCTGCCTGGCCGGCCACCTGCCCCCGGCCCTGATGCGCAGCGGCCACGCGGCACAGCTTCTGGACCTTCCCCCCGGCGCACCGCTGGGCGTCGGCGGGGTGCCCTTCGAGGCCGCCACGATCACCTTCCGCCCCGGCGACGAGCTGGTCCTCTACACCGATGGCCTGGTCGAAACCCGAAGCGAACCCATCGACGCCCGCCTCGACACCCTCCTCGACACCCTCACCGCGACACATGGCGACGACCTGGAGGGCACGTGCGACCGCCTCCTGGAGATTCTGCGCTCGCCCGGTGGTGAGGACGACGTGGCACTGCTCATCGCCCGAGCCCGGTCCTGAGCCACCATGTGTGCGGAGGCGGCCTCGCCCGGCTCGAAGCCGAGCGGGTCCACATCGGCCGGCTAGCCGGAGACGGCCTTCGCCCAGCCCTGGGTGACCGTCCGCCTCGCCTTCTCCAGTTGCGCGTCCGTCGGGAACTGCGGCGTTCCCTCGACCGTCGGCAGTCGTGCGGCGGCGGCCTCGTCGAGGGTGCCGTCCCGCCGCATGGCGTCCATGAGCACCGGGCGGGCATAGGCGCGCAGCCGGAGGTTCTGGCCCTCCGGGCTGAAGAGGTACTCGTGCCACAGGCGGGCAGCCGCCGGGTGCGGGGCGTGCTTGTTGATCGCCAGCGCGAAATACTGGGCGAAGCTGCCGTCGAAGGGGATCGCGACCTGCCAGTTCACGCCCTTGTCGCGGAGCTGGTCGGCGTAGTCGAGGTTGATGTAGTCCCAGTTGATGCTGATCGGGGTCCGGCCGCTCGCGACCGTCGCCGAGGTGGAAGCGAGCGGGTTGAAGTTGCCGCGATGCTTGAGTTCGGTGAAGAAGCCGAGACCCGGCTGGACGTCGTCGAACGACCCGTTGTTCGCCAGCGCGGCCGCGTAGACACTGGCGAAGGCGGTGGCCGACCGCCGCGGATCGCCTTCGAGTGCGACCTGGCCCTTGTACCGTGGCTTCAGCAGATCGGCGAAGGTCTGCGGACAGGGTTTGACCCTGTTGGCGTCGCAGCCGATGGAGATGTAGCCCCCGTAGTTGTTGGCCCAGCGGGCCTTCGAGTCCTTCTGATTTCCGGGGATCGAAGCGTAAGCGGCCACCTTGTACGGCGCGAGAAGATTCTTCGCCGCTGCTTTCCGTGCGAACGTGTCGCCCACGTCGATCACGTCGGGTGCTGTCGGCCGGTTCCCCCTCTTGCTCAGGGCGTCGATCTCGTCCTCGCTGTGGCCCAGCGGCTGCTCGACGGTGACCTTGATCCCGTACTTCTTCTCGAAGCCGTTGATCAGGCTGCCGTAGCCGGCCCAGTCACGCGGCAGCGCGATCGCTCTGAGCGTGCCCTCCTGTTTCGCTGCGGTGACCAGTGCGCGCATGCCGCCCATGCTCTCGGCGGACGTGGCGGCCGACGGCTTGGCGTGGCCGGCGGTCGGTGTGTTCTCGCAGGCGCTCAGGCCCAGTGCCACGAGAGCGAAACAGCCGAAGACCGCCGCTGCTCGGGCACACGGTGTGGTCACGGCTGCTCCCGGACGTGGGGGATGAGGTGGTCACCTCGGCCGGCTGCCGGCGGTGCCACCGGGGCCGCAGCGGCGGGCCTGCCGCTGTGCGTCCCGGCTTTTTCGGCTCCACGGCGCCGGCGAAGTGGTCATCGAGGCCAGCGTACCCGGCCGCCTCGACGGCGGAATGCCGCCCGGGAGGCCCGAGATCACCGTCTTCCCCCGGCACCCGGCTTCTCCGTACGGACGTACCGGCTCACCTCACAGCGCGGTGTCGTCCCATTGGTCGAGCAGGAGCTCGTCGAGTCCTTCCCCCTCGGGCGTGGCGTCGGGGCGCAGGGAGTGTTCCGCCCAGATGACCTTGCCGGTGGCCGTGTAGCGGGTCCCCCAGCGTTCGGCGAAACGGGCGACCAGGAAGAGACCGCGGCCGCCTTCGTCGGTGACCTTCGCCCGGCGCAGCCGGGGCGAGGTGCTGCTGCCGTCGGCGACCTCGAAGATCAGGCTGCCCGCATCGGGGCTGCCGACCGGCTCCGTGCGCAGCAGCCGCACGGCGATGGGCTCGGCTCCGTAGCGAATGGCGTTGGTGATCAGCTCGCTGAGGATGAGTTCGGCGGTGAAACCGATCCGCTCCAGCCCCCACTCGGCCAGCCGACGGGCGCAGGCGGTGCGCACGGGGGCCACCGCAGCCGGGTCACGGGGCACCTCCCACTCGGCGACCTGATCCGGTCCGAGACGGCGCGTGCGGGCCACCAGCAGTGCGATGTCATCCCGGGGCCGGTCGGACAGCATGGCCTCCATCACCGCCGCGCAGGTGGCCTCCGGTGTGCGACCGGGCCCTGTCAGAGCGTCGCGCAGGGCCTGCAGGCCGGCGTCCAGGTCCCGGGTGCGGTCCTCGATCAGCCCGTCGGTGTACAGCACCAGCCGGGCGTCCTCGGGCACGGTGAGCTCGGCGGTCTCGACCGGCAGGCCGGCTCCGAGTCCCAGCGGCGGGGAGACGGGCAGCTGAGGGAAGTCGACGGTCCCGTCGGGCCGGACGACCGCCGGTCCCGGGTGGCCGGCGGTGGCGATGGCCAGCCGCCCGGAAGTGGGGTCGTAGACGGCGTACTGGCAGGTCGCTCCGGTGATCACCCCCTGCTCGTGCTCCGCTGCCGTGACCTCCTCGGCGTCGATCTGCGCCACCAGCTCGTCCAGCCGGCCCAGCAGCTCCTCGACGGGCATGTCCAGGGCGGCGAAGTTGTGCACGGCGGTGCGGAGCCGGCCCATCGTCGCCGCGGCGTGCAGACCGTGGCCGACGACATCGCCCACGACCAGCGCCACCCGGGTACCGGACAGCGGGATGACATCGAACCAGTCCCCGCCCACCCCGGCCTGAGCCGGCAGATAGCGGTAGGCGACGTCGAGGGCGGACTGCTCGGGCAGCGCGCGGGGCAGCAGGCTGTGCTGCAGGGTGACGGCCATGGCGTGTTCGCGGGTGTAGCGGCTCGCATTGTCGATGCACACCGCTGCCCGGGCGGCCAGCTCCTCGGCGAAGGTCACGTCCTCGTCCTCGAACGCAGGGGAGCCCTCCGCGCGCCGGAAGACCACCGCGCCCAGCATCACGCCGCGGGCGCGGAGGGGCACCGCGAGCATGGAGCCGATGCCGTGATCGAAGATCCGCCCGGCACTGTCCGGCTGCTGGGCCCGCCAGGCGTCGGAGGCGGACAGGTCCCTGATCAGGACCGGGCGGCCCTCGGCCAGCGCGGTGGAGACGGGGTCGGCCGGGACGAGCCGGATCAGCTCGCCGACGGGGTGGAAGGGAGGACCTGCGTCGATACCGGCGACGGCGCTGCGGCGCAGCTCGGTGATCCCGGCGCCCCCCGAACTCTCCTCGCCACGCAGGACCGGGTCCAGCAGATCGACCGTGACGACGTCGGCGAACCGGGTCACCGCCACCTCGGCCAGTTCCTCGGCCGTGCGCTTCACATCGAGCGTGGTGCCGATCCGCAGTCCGGCGTCGTAGAGCGACTGCAACCGTTCACGCGCCTGCTCCGCCCGGCCGGACACGGCACGCAGCTCGGTGGTGTCCCGGAGCGTGACCACGCTGCCGTCCGGTCCGTGCGGTGCGGTGAGCCGCTTGCTGACCGCGAGCAGCCGGTCGGCCGCCAGGTACACCTCGTCGGTGGCGGGGCGGTCGCCGGCCAACAGCCCGGCGAGGTCCTCGTCCAGCCCCAGATCGGTGACGTGCCGCCGCTCCGCGTCCGCCGGCAGGTCCAGAAGCCGTCGTGCCTCGTCGTTGGCGAGCAGCAGCCGGCCGTCACCGCCGACGATCAGCACTCCTTCCCGCACCGCGTGCAGCACCGCGTCGTGGTGCTCGTACATCCGGGTCATCTCGGTCGGCCCCAGGCCGTGGGTCTGCCGCCGCAACCGCCGGCTCACCAGGCCCGAACCGCCCGCGGCGACGACCAGGGCCGTGGCGGCGCCGCCGAGGAGCACCGGCAGCTGATGGTTCACCCGGTGCCGCACCCTCTCGACCCTGACGGGCACGGAGACGATGGCGATGACCGAACCGCCGGGACCCCTGACGGGCACCGCCGAGATCACGGAGAGCCCCAGCGAGCCCCTGAACGTACTCGTGAACGGCGTGCCGGTCGCCGCCGCCGCGTAGGGCCCGATGACGCGTTTCCCGACCTGACGCGGGTCGCTGTGCGCGAGGGTGATCCCGTTCAGCCCGTACACGATGACGGCGTCGACGCCTGTGGCCGTCCGGGTCGCCTCGACGTGCGGCTGCAGCGCCGCCGTCGGGTTCGCACTGTTCAGTGCCGACACGATCCCCGGGGAGTTCGCGAACGTCTGCGCCACGGTGAGCGTCCGGTGGCTGGCGTCCGTCATCACGTCGCGTCGGGCCTGTACGACGAGCGCCACGAGGGCGGCGGCGACGAGCAGCATCACCACCGCCAGCTGGAGCACGAAGACCTGGCCCGCGAGGCTGCGCAGACTCAGCAGTGAACCCGGCCGCCGCGGCTGTCTCGCCCTGCGTGGCCGACCGGGTCGGTGAACCCTCAGGGACGCGTCAGACACATCCTGCCCGGATTGACCCGGAACTCCGCTCATATCCCCTTTCTATCGTTTCCTGGCCGACCTCGAAGCGACAGGGGCGGACTCGGCGCGAAACTCAAGCGTCGGCTGACCGGCCACGCGAAACGATGTAGCCTCCGGAGACCGCCCTTGACCTGCAGAAGCAGGCAGGGAGCAGAGTGAATCGGGAGTTTCCTCGTGTTTCGTACCATGTTCAAGTCCAAGATCCACCGGGCCACCGTCACCCAGGCCGACCTGCACTACGTGGGATCGGTGACCATCGACGCCGACCTCCTCGACGCCGCCGATCTGCTGCCCGGCGAGCTCGTGCACATCGTCGACATCACCAACGGCGCCCGCCTGGAGACGTACGTCATCGAGGGCGAGCGCGGGTCCGGGGTCATCGGGATCAACGGGGCCGCGGCCCATCTGGTGCATCCCGGAGACCTGGTGATCATCATCAGCTACGCTCAGGTCACCGACGCCGAGGCGCGTGAGCTGCGGCCACGGGTGGTGCACGTGGACGGCGCCAACAGGATCGTCTCCCTCGGCGCCGACGCGTCCGAACCGGTGCCCGGCTCGGACCAGCGGCGCAGCCCGCAGGCTGTGCCGACGGCCTGACCGTACCGCCTGATGAGGACCGGACCAGGAGCGTGTGAGTCCATGAGCGAGATCGAGATCCGCGACGACCGGGCGGCGGGCCGCCTGGAGGCCGTCGGCGAGGGCGAAGTCGTCGGCCGTATCGAGTACTTCGTGCTGGAGTCGCCCGCGCGCGCCCTGGTCCCGGTCCACACCATCGTCGAGCCCGCCCACGAGGGCAAGGGCATCGCCGGCTCCCTCGCCCGCGAGCTGTACGCCGTCGCCGAACGCGAGGGCGTCCCGGTGGCCCCGCTGTGCCCGTACGTGGTCACGTGGGCCGCCCGCCACCCCGAGGTCGCCCCGCCGGCCGACCCGGCGCTGCTGTCGGCCGCGAAGGACTGGCTGAGGGGCCACCCGGGCCGCTTCTGAACACCCGGCTCGCCCTGTCGGGTGAGTGACCGAGGGCTCGCCGGGCAGGCGTGGGACGAGTCCAGAGGGACGATGGATCCAGAGGGACGACGAGTCCGGAAGGGCGACGTCCCACGACTGCCCGGAGGCCCCCATGACCACCCCGGATCCCTACCCCACCCCGGTCCCACCCCCCGCACCCCCACCCGGCCCCACCCCGCCGGAGCCGGGACCCCAGCCCCCGCCACCCCCGCCACCCCCGGGCCCGGTACCGCCGGAACCGTCCCCGTCCCCGATCCCCCCGGGCCCGGAGCCGGTACCGAACCCCGAGCCCGGACCGCCCCTCACGTGAGGCATCGAGGGAAAGCGTCGGGCCGAACGACAAAGGGCCGCACGGAAAACTACGCCGAGACCTCACTCCGGTCCCCGCCCCACAGCGTGTGGAACGCACCCTCCCGGTCCACCCGCCGATACGTGTGCGCCCCGAAGAAGTCCCGCTGCCCCTGCGTCAGCGCCGCCGGCAGGCGAGACGCCCGCAGCGCGTCGTAGTACGCCAGAGCCGCCGAGAACCCGGGCGTGGGCACACCCTGCCGCACGCCCGCGATCACCACCTCACGCCAGTCGTCCTGCGCGTCGGCGATCTCGCGGGCGAACGTCTCGTCCGACAGCAGGCTCGGCAGGTCGGCGCGGGCGTCGTACGCGGCGCGGATGCGGTCCAGGAAGGCCGCACGGATGATGCAGCCGCCCCGCCAGATCGCGGACACCGCACCGAGGTCGACGTCCCAGCCGTACTCCTCGCTGCCCGCGGCGATCTCGTGGAAACCCTGCGTGTACGACACGATCTTGGACGCGTACAGCGCCTGCTCGACCCGGTCGGCGAAGGCCGCCGCCTCCTCCTTGCCCAGCGGCGCCGCCTTGGGCCCCGCCAGCCCCTGCGAGGCCTCGCGGAGCCCCGCGTGCCCGGACAGCGAGCGCGCGAAGACCGCCTCGGCGATGCCGGACACCGGAACGCCCAGGTCCAGGGCGATCTGCACCGTCCAGCGGCCGGTGCCCTTCTGCTCGGCCTGGTCGACCACGACGTCCACGAACGGCTTGCCGGTCGCCGCGTCCACGTGGG
Organism: Streptomyces camelliae; assembly: GCF_027625935.1. Classification (NCBI taxonomy): domain Bacteria; kingdom Bacillati; phylum Actinomycetota; class Actinomycetes; order Kitasatosporales; family Streptomycetaceae; genus Streptomyces; species Streptomyces camelliae. The sequence continues at coordinate 1,317,869 of NZ_CP115300.1, read as the reverse complement.
ACAGCACCTCGGCCGTGATCTCGATGAGGTAGGAGTCCAGCCGGCCCTGGTTCCAGGTGCGGAAGATCTCCGCGATCTCGGCGGGGGAGTATCCGGCGACATCGCGCAGCAGCTGGTAGGCCTCGCCGATGAGCTGCATGTCGGCGTACTCGATGCCGTTGTGGACCATCTTCACGAAGTGCCCGGCACCGTCCGGACCCACGTGCGTGACACACGGCGCGCCGTCCTTCGCCTTCGCCGAGATCTTCTCCAGCATCGGGCCCAGCGAGTCGTACGACTCCTTCGGCCCGCCCGGCATGATGCTCGGCCCGTGCAGCGCGCCCTCCTCACCGCCGGAGACGCCCATGCCGACGAAATGGATGCCCTGCTCGCGCAGCGCCTTCTCCCGGCGCCGGGTGTCCGCGAAGTGCGCGTTGCCGCCGTCGATGATCATGTCGCCGGGCTCCAGCAGCGGCGCGAACTCCTCGATCACGGCGTCCGTCGGACCGCCCGCCTTGACCATGATCACCAGGCGGCGCGGGCGCTCCAGCGCCGCCACGAACTCCTCGGCGGTCTCGGTCCCGATGAAGTCGCCCTCACTGCCGAACTCCTCCACCAGCGCCTTGGTCCGCGCCACCGTACGGTTGTGCACAGCGACGGTGTAGCCGTTGCGGGCGAAGTTCCGGGCGAGGTTGCGGCCCATGACCGCGAGGCCCGTGACACCGATCTGCGCTGAAGTGCTCATGCCGCCTGCTCCCTGATTGCCTCATTGACTACGGCTCCGTCAGTACGGGTCCTCGCCCATCCTTACGTGCCGCTGTGGCGAGTGCACATCCGACCCGCCAGCCTTGAGTACGCGGCGACGGCGTCTGGAGCCTCAGTGTTCGGCGGATCAGGCCAAGCAGGGGCCGTTCCCGGCCACTTGGGCGGTGCGGGAGGCCGGATTTCCGTCTTGTCATGGCCTGTTCGCGGCGCTTACTTTTTCCCCTCCTGACGCATGCCGAGGGGACATCGGACATGGCCGTACGCGGCCGGCATCGCCGGTACCAGCCGAAAAGGATCAACCGCGCCTCACTCACCGTCACGGCGGGCGGCGCCGGCCTCGCCATCCCGCTGGTCGCCGCCGGCACCGCCGACGCGGCCGACGCCGCCTCCTGGAACAAGGTCGCCGCCTGCGAGTCCAGCGGAAACTGGAGCATCAACACCGGCAACGGCTACTTCGGCGGGCTGCAGTTCACCCAGTCCACCTGGGAGGCGTACGGCGGCACCCGGTACGCGCCGCGCGCCGACCTCGCCGGCCGTGACCAGCAGATCGCCGTCGCCGAGCGGGTCCTCGACGGACAGGGGCCCGGCGCCTGGCCGGTGTGCTCGGTGCGGGCCGGGCTGACCCGGGGGGACGCCGACCCCGCAGTGCACACGGACAGCGCGGCGACCCGGCCCGTGCACGCCGCGAAGAAGAGCTCCGTACGGGATGTGACGCCGCAGACCACTCCGCAGTCGCGCGCGGGCCGGGCCGAGATGTACACGGTGGTGCACGGCGACACGCTGTCCGGGATCGCCGAGGACCACCATGTGCGCGGCGGCTGGCGCACGCTCTACGCCGGCAACCGCTCCACGATCGGCGCCGACCCCGACCTGATCCTGCCGGGCCAGCGGCTCAGCCTGCGCGGCACGGCCGCCGCCGACACCAAGTCACCTCAGCGGAAAGCCCCTTCGGAGCACAAGACCGCACCCCAAAAGTCCGCACCGCACAAGACCCGGACCAGGACCACCGGCCGTACGCTCGTCGCCCCGGTCAACGCCCCCATCGGCACCGGCTATCGCGTGGCAGGCGGGCACTGGTCGAAGGGGTATCACACCGGCGTCGACTTCCTCGTGCCGACCGGGACCTCCGTGAAGGCCGTGGAGGCAGGGGAGGTGGTGGCCGCGGGCTGGGGCGGCTCGTACGGCTACCAGGTGGAGATCCGGCACGCCGACGGCCGCTACAGCCAGTACGCCCACCTGTCGGCGATCTCCGTGCGGATCGGGCAGCAGGTCGGCGCCGGGCAGCGCATCGGCCGTTCCGGGGCCACCGGCAACGTCACCGGCCCGCACCTGCACTTCGAGGTGCGGACCGGACCCGGCTTCGGTTCGGACATCGACCCGCTCGCCTATCTGCGGGCCGGCGGCGTCACGATCTGACGCCCGTACGGTCCAAGGCCGGCAGCCGTACGAGGACGCCCGGTGCGGGGAGCACCCAGGCGGCGAGCGGTTCGCCGGCCTCGGCGTCCTCCCCGGTGCCGGCCGGCGCCGGCAGCAGGCCCCGCGCGGCCGGCCCGTCGAGCGTGCCGTCGGTCCGCGCGGGCCCGCCGGGCCGCTCCGCCTCGGGCGGTGTCGTCACCCGCTGCTGCGGCACACCGGGGAGCGCCGCCGGCGCCTCCGGCTTCGCGGAGGCCGGGTCCGCGTCCGGCGCGGGGGCCTGTGCCGCCGCCGGCGTTCCGGTGCGCTCGATCCGTTCGGTCGTCAGCAGGACCAGGCCGCCCGCCGCCACCACCCCGCAGGTGATGGCGAGCCCGGAGCCCAGGTCGCCGTAGCGGAACGCCTCGCCGAACATCAGGATGCCGATGGCCGCCGCCAGCACCGGGTTGACCACGGTCTGCGTGGACAGCGGGGCGGCGAGGCCACCGCCGCGGTAGGAGGCCTGGGACAGTGCGACGCCGGCGACCGCGAACACCCCGATCAGGCCGAGCCACGGCAGGTCGACCGGGTCGACGCCGTGGGTCCAGTCCTCGGCGACGGTCTTGGTGAACACCGAGGACATGCCGAACGCGATGCCGGAGGCGGTGGCGAGCAGCACGCTGCGCACCGCGGGGTGCCGGTGCGCGGCCACTCCCGCGCCCGTCAGCGCGGCCACCGCGGCACCGGTCACCAGCGCGACCGCGACCCGCTGGGCCGTGTCGAGGGAGTGGGTGTCGGAGGAGCCGACCAGGGACAGCAGGCCGGCGAGGCCCACCGTGGCCATGACGGCGCCGCGCCAGGCGGCCGACCCGGCCCTGCGGCCGACGCACAGCGCCGCCATGGGCAGCGCGAAGACGATGGTCAGCGCGCCGAGCGGCTGGACCAGACTGAGCGGCCCGTAGGCCAGCGCCACCACGTGCAGCACACCGCCGAGCCCGTTGAGCGCGAGCGCTCCCCACCAACTCGGCCGGCGCAGCGGCATGTACGCACTGTCCGGGGTGGACACCGCGACCTGCTCCTGCACGATCGCGCCGCCGGCGTAGGCGAGGGCGGACACGACCGACAACAGCACGGACAGCGCGAGGGCGCTCATCAGCGTCTCCTCTGCGCGGGACGGGGGCCCTGAGCCCGGTGCGGCGTACGGTCGGCATCCATGCCCAACACTCTGCCCGCCCGCGTCTGTTCCCGTCGTCGTCCCTGAGCACGCAATGCGTCCTACTGCCGATGGAGTACGACGGTGCCCTGATCATCCTTGGGACGGGTGTGCCTGGTAGTACTGCCCGTCGTGGACCTCGACCCCGAACTCGCCGCCCTCCGCCCGCTCGGCGGCTTCTTCGCCCTGCGCACCGACGAAACGGCGCCGCCGACCACTCTCGCGCAGGTGTACGCGAAGACGCCCTCCGGCGTTCACCGCGACGCCCTCGCCGCGCGTGTCGCCGTGGTCGCCGAGCGGCTGCGCACCCCCGAGCCGCGGGTCGCCGCCTCCCTCGCCCAGCAGGGGCTGGCGGCCCGGCTGTGGTCGGCGGCCCTCGGCTGCGCCGCCCTGTACGGACGGCTGCCCGACCTCGACCCCCGCCGCTTGCGCTGGGACCCCCTGGGGTCCGCCCCCGACGACCTGTGGCTGACCGGCGTACGCCCGCTGCCCGGGGACCCCGACCTCGTCGCCGGGGTACTGCACCGACACCTGGAACCCCTGGGGGAGACCCTGAGGGATCGTTACGGTGTCGCGGCCGGGCTGCTGTGGGGCAACGCGGGCTCCGCGCTCGCCGGTGCCGCCCGGGAACTGGACCGCTGGGCCCGGGCGAACGGCCGCCGTGACGTGGCGGACCGGGCCCGCACGCTCACGGACGCCCTCTTCGCCCACCCCCTGCTGCGCCCCACCGGAACCCGCACCGGCACCGCGTTCCGCCGCCGCAGCTGCTGCCTGTACTACCGGGTGCCCGGCGGCGGGGTCTGCGGCGACTGCTGCTTCACGCGGCCTCCGCGCTCTTCCCCGGGGGCCGTTTCCGGGTGACCATGAGGGGGACCTGCCACCGAGACCAGGGGGTTGTCGGGTGCGAGTGGGACTGCTGACCCGGGAGTACCCCCCGGACGTGTACGGCGGCGCCGGAGTCCATGTGGAGTTCCTGGCGCGGGAGTTGACCGCCCTGGTGGACCTGGAGGTGCACTGCTGGGGCGAGGGCCGCGCAGTGGGCGTCGTACGCCACCGGCCCTGGTCCGCGCTCGACGGCGCCAACGACGCGCTGCGCACCTTCTCCGTGGACCTCTCCGTCGCCGCCGCCCTCGAAGGCCGCGAACTCGTCCACTCCCACACCTGGTACGCGAACCTCGCCGGCCACCTCGCCAAGCTGCTGTACGGCATCCCGCACGTGGTCACCGCCCACTCCCTGGAGCCGCTGCGGCCCTGGAAGGCGGAGCAACTGGGCGGCGGATACGCGCTGTCGGGCTGGGCCGAGCGCACCGCCGTGGAGGCCGCCGACGCGGTGATCGCCGTCTCGGGCGCCATGCGCGAGGACATCCTCACCTGCTATCCGGCGCTGGACCCGAAGCGCGTCCACGTCGTGCACAACGGCATCGACACCCGCCTGTACCGCCCGGACCACGGCACCGACGCGCTCCTGCGCCACGGCGTCGACCCCGACCGCCCGTACGTACTGTTCGTCGGCCGCATCACCCGCCAGAAGGGCGTGCCCCACCTGCTGCGCGCGGTACGGGAGATCGACCCGGCCGCCCAGGTCGTGCTGTGCGCCGGCGCCCCCGACACCCCGGAGATCGACCGCGAGTTCCGGGAGCTGTACGAGGAGGTGCGCCGCGTCCGCGACGGCGTGCTCTGGATCCCGCAGATGCTGCCGCGCGCGGAGGTCATCCAACTCCTCACGCACGCCGCCGTGTTCGTCTGCCCGTCGGTGTACGAGCCGCTCGGCATCGTCAACCTGGAGGCGATGGCGTGCGGCACCCCGGTCGTGGCCTCCCGGGTCGGCGGCATCCCGGAAGTGGTGGCGGACGGCAGGGCGGGGCTCCTGGTGGACGTGGACGACGGTTTCGAGGCGGGCCTGGCCCGGGCGCTGGACACCGTCCTCGGCGACCCGGAGGGGGCCCGGCGGATGGGAGAGGCCGGACGGGTGCGCGCGGTGGGGGAGTTCGGCTGGGACGCGGTGGCCCGCCGCACCGCCGGACTGTACGAGGAGATCCTCAAGGGGGCTTAGTCCGTGCGGGGTCGGGGCAACCATGGTTCTACCAGGGTGAGGGGAGCGGCCATGCGTCGTGGAGGGCCTTCCGTACTCGGGATCGTGCTGGCGGGCGGGGAGGGCAAGCGTCTGATGCCGCTCACCGCGGACCGCGCCAAACCCGCGGTCACCTTCGGCGGCACGTACCGCCTCGTCGACTTCGTCCTGTCCAACCTCGTCAACGCCGATGTGCTGCGCATCTGTGTGCTGACCCAGTACAAGTCGCACTCGCTGGACCGGCACATCACCACCACCTGGCGGATGTCCAGCCTGCTCGGCAACTACGTCACCCCGGTCCCGGCCCAGCAGCGCCTCGGCCCGCGCTGGTACCTGGGCAGCGCCGACGCGATCCTGCAGTCCCTGAACCTCGTCCACGACGAACAGCCTGAGTACGTCGCGGTGTTCGGCGCCGACCACGTGTACCGGATGGATCCGCGGCAGATGCTCGCACAGCACATCGAGGGCGGTGCCGGGGTGACGGTGGCCGGTATCCGGGTGCCGCGCGCGGAGTCCTCGGCCTTCGGGGTGATCACGCCCGGCACGGACGGCCGTACGATCCGCCGCTTCCTGGAGAAGCCGGCGGACCCACCCGGACTGCCGGACGCCCCGGAGACCGTGTTCGCCTCGATGGGGAACTACATCTTCACCACCAAGGCCCTCGTCGAGGCGCTGCACCGGGACGCCGAGGACGGGCAGTCCGTGCACGACATGGGCGGCTCGATCCTGCCCCAGCTCACGGTGCGCGGCGAGGCCCAGCTGTACGACTTCGGCGACAACCACGTGCCCGGTGAGACCACCCGCGACCAGGGCTACTGGCGGGACGTGGGCACCCTGGACGCCTACTACGAGGCGCACATGGACCTCATCGCCGAGCGCCCCGCCTTCAACCTGTACAACCGGCAGTGGCCCATCTACACCCACTCGGGCCAGCTCTCCCCGGCCCGCTTCAGCGCGGGCGGCATCGCGAGCGAGTCCATCATCAGCGCGGGCTGTCTGATCCGTGGTCAGGTCACCCGTTCCGTGCTGTCGCCCGGCGTACGGGTCGACCCGGGCGCGGTGGTCCAGGGCTCGGTGCTGCACGACAACGTGCACATCGGCCGGGGCGCGGTGGTCCGCGGTGCCGTCCTGGACAAGAACGTCGAGGTCCCGCCGGGTGCGACGATCGGCGTCAACCCGGAACGGGACGCGGAGCTGTACACGGTCTCGGCGGGCGGGGTGATCGCTCTGGGGAAGGGTCAGCGGGTGACCTGACCGCCGGACGGACACCCCGTCAGACGGCGCGCGGACGCGACGCGTTCCGCGCCGATCCCTCCGGTTGCCCGGGTTTGCGTCGTCAGCCCCTCAGGATGCAGGGAACGATGTCGAACCTCCGGAGGTCATCCGACATGAGAGGGACCCGGCGTACACGGCTGTGCCTGGCCGGGGTGATGACAGCGTCCGCGCTGATCGCCACCCCCTCCGCAGACGCCGCCGAGCGGACCGACGGACACCTCACCGACCTGGTCAACCCCTTCATCGGGAGCCAGGACGAGGGCAACACCTTCCCCGGCGCGGCCGTGCCCTTCGGCATGGTGCAGCTCTCCCCGGACACCGGCCACTTCGCCGGCTACGACTACACGCAGAACCGGGTCCGCGGCTTCTCCCTCGTCCATCTCTCGGGCGTCGGCTGCCGCATCGGCGGCGACCTGCCCGTGCTGCCGACCACCGGCGACGTGACACAGACGGACTACACCACGTACGCGGCCTCCTTCGCGCACCAGGACGAGGCGGCGAGCCCCGGCTACTACCGCGTCGGCCTCTCCTCCGGCATCCGCGCCGAACTGACCGCCACCGAGCGCACCGGCGTCCAGCGCTACACCTTCCCGGCCACCGACAAGGCCAACGTCCTGCTGAACGCCGCCCAGTCGCTGCACAAGCCGGTCTCCGCCACCGTCGAGGTCCTCGACGACCACACCGTGCGCACCGAGATCACCGGGCACGGCTTCTGCCGGGACACCGGCCCCTACACCGTCTACACGATCACCCGCTTCAGCCGGCCCTTCACCGCCTACGGCACCTGGGACGGCCAGAACGTCACCCCGGGCTCGCGCAGCGGACACGGCGGCGCCTACGTCCGCTTCGACACCAGCAAGGACCGTACGGTCGAGGCGACCACCGCGCTGTCGTACGTCGACTCGCGCGGCGCGGCCGGAAACCTCGCCGCGGAGGGCGGCCGGTCCTTCGACACCGTGCGCGAGCGGGCCCGCGAGGAGTGGGAGCGGCGGCTCGCCGGCGTGCACGTCCGGGGCGGCACCCAGACCCTGCGCCGGACCTTCTACTCCTCGCTGTACCGGTCCTTCCTGGCGCCGAACATCGGCGGCGACACCGACGGCCGTTACTTCGGCTGGGACCGCCGGGTCCACCACGCCGACGGGTTCACGTACTACCAGAACTGGTCGCTGTGGGACACCTACCGCACCCAGGTGCAGCTCCTCGCCCTGCTCGCCCCGCGCGAGGCACGGGACATGGCCCGCTCGGTGGTGGCGATCGACGAGGACGGCGGCTGGCTGCCGAAGTGGGGCTACGGCCCGGTCGAGACGAACGTCATGAGCGGCGACCCGGTCACCCCGTTCCTGACCGCCGCCTATCAGACAGGTCTGCTCAAGGGCTTCGAGGAGCGGGCCTACCGCGCGCTGAGGAAGAACGCCGACGGCGTCCCGCCCGCCGAGTACCCGGGCATCGGCCGGGAGGCCAACGCCGAGTACATCGCGCACGGCTTCGCCCCGTTCATCGAGAACCGCCCGCTGGCCAAGATGGGCGACTCCGACTACCACCACGGCGCCTCCGTCACCCTGGAGTACGCGCTCGCCGATGCCATGCTGGCCCAGATGGCCCGCGGCCTCGGCCATGACGCGGACGCCGCCCGCTACGCCGCCCGCGCGCAGAACTACCGGAACATCTTCGACCCCGGCACCGGCTTCTTCCGCGCCCGCGACGCCTCCGGCGCCTTCACCGGCTCGGCCGACCCGGCCCGCGGCACCGGCTTCCACGAGGGCACCGCCTGGCAGTACCAGTGGCTCGTCCCGCAGGACGTACCCGGCATGGTCCGGCTCATCGGCGGCGAGCGCACGGCCAACGCCCGCCTGGACTCCTTCTTCGCCTACGACAAGCTGCTGGCCGACCCCGCGAGGACCGCCCGCGAAGTGTGGGTGCACGGCGACGCGTACGACTACTACAACGCCGCCACGTACAACCCGATGAACGAGCCCGACCTCATCGCGCCGTACACCTATCTCGCCACCGGCCAGCCCTGGAAGACCACCGACGTGGTCCACGCCGCCCTGACCCTGTTCACCGACGGACCCGGCGGCATCACCGGCAACGACGACCTGGGCACCATGTCCGCCTGGAACGTGCTGTCGTCCATCGGCCTGTTCCCGATCCAGCCCGGCTACGGCACCTGGGGCCTGTCCACGCCCGTCTTCGACCGGGTCGACCTCACCCTGGACCGCCGCTACTGGCCGAGCGGCGGGCTGACCATCGCCGCTCCCGGCACCTCGGCCACCGACCGCTACATCCAGGCCGTCCACACCGACGGCACCCCGCACGGGCGGACCTACCTCACGAACGACGCGCTGCGGTCGCTGCGCTCGCTCGCGTTCACGGTCGGCCCGCGCCCGTCTGAGTGGGGTACGTCACCCGGGGTGGCGCAGCCCGTCCTGAAGTGAGCTGACATATCACGTGGTCCCGCCCCTGCCCACCCCTGTTGGAGGGGCGGGACTTAATCTGCTGTTAACTGAGCGTAGCCTGATCATACTTGACCGTAATCGCTTGTCGGAGATTCACTGCGAGTGACTGCACATCCACCCGTCGTCGCGCGTGAGGCAAGCCCTTGACTTCCGATCTGCTCGCTCCACTCGACCTGGCGTTCTGGAACATCGAGTCCGACCGGCATCCGATGCACCTCGGCGCGCTCGGCGTCTTCGGTGCCCACTCGCCCACCGCCGGCGCCCACGCGGCCGACCTGCTCGCCGCCCGCGCCGCCGCCGTACCCGGGCTCCGCCTGCGCATCCGCGACGTGTGGCAGCCGCTCGCCTTCGGCGGCGCCGCCCGCGAGACCGACCCGGACTTCGACCCGCTGAACCACGTCCGGCTGCACGCCCCGACGGCCGACTTCCACGCGGTCGCCGGCCGGCTGATGGAACGCCCGCTGGAGCGCGGCCGCCCGCCGTGGGAGGCGCACGTCCTGCCCGGCGAGGACGGGATGTCCTTCGCGGTGCTGTTCAAGTTCCACCACGCCCTCGCCGACGGGCTGCGCGCGCTGAAGCTCGCCGCCGGTGTCCTGGACCCGGTGGACCTGCCCGAGCGGCCGCCGCGCGCCCTGGAACCGCCGCGCGGCCTGCTGACGGACGTACGCAGGCTGCCGGGCATGGTCCCCGGGCTGGTCCGGGGCGCCCTGTCCGACGCGGGCCGGGCCCTGGACATCGGCGCCTCCCTCGCCCGCTCCACGCTCGGCATGCGGCCCTCCTCCGCGCTCACCTCGGCCCCGAGCGGCACTCGCCGCACCGCCGGTGTGGTCGTCGACATCGACGACGTGCACCGGGTGCGCAAGAGCGCCGGCGGCACGGTCAACGACGTCCTCATCGCCGTCGTCGCGGGCGCCCTACGCCGCTGGCTGGAGGAGCGCGGCGAGTCCACCAAGGGCGTGGCGCCCCGCGCCCTCATCCCCGTCTCCCGGCGCCGCCCGCGCACCGCGCACCCGCAGGGCAACCGGCTCTCCGGCTATCTGATACGGCTTCCGGTGGACCAGTCCGACCCGCTCGGCCGCCTCGACACCGTGCGCACGGCGATGGTCCGCAACAAGGACGCAGGGCCGAACCGGGGCGCCGGCGCGGTCGCGTTGCTCGCCGACCACGTCCCGGCGCTCGGGCACCGGCTCGGCGGGCCGCTGGTCGGCCAGGCCGCCCGGCTCTGGTTCGACATCCTGGTCACCAGCGTGCCCCTGCCCGGGCTGGGGCTGCGCCTCGGCGGACAGGAGCTGAGGGAGGTGTATCCACTGGCCCCGCTCGCGCCCGGGCAGGCACTGGCGGTGGCGATCTCGACGTACCGCGGCCGTGTGCACTACGGGCTGGTCGCCGACGCGGAGGCCGTGCCGGACCTGGACCGGTTCGCGTACGCGGTGTCGGCCGAGGTCGAGACGTTGCTGTCGGCCTGCGAGCTGTGAGGGACGACCACCCGCCCACCCGTGCCGCTCTCGTCGTCGGGTGCGGGTGGCCCCCGTGGGGCCTCTTCGCCCGTCGGCGGCCTGCGGGTTCGATGTTCGAGGGTTCCCACCCGCACCACCAGCACCACCGGCACCACACCGCACCACCCGCACCACCCTCGTCCGGGGTGCGGGTGGCTCCCGTGGGGCGTCCTCGCCGTCGGCGGCCGCGGGTGTCCCCAGGGGGTTTCCTGAGACGGTTTGGTTCCTGACCCCCGCTCTCCGTAAAATTCCCCGTTCGAAAGCGGGCGCGAGTCGGCGCGCTGCGCGGGTGATCAGGGAAGCGGCAGCGCGATGACGGTGACAGAGGACGGCTCCATGGCCTCCATGGCCACGGACGAGGTGGTCTACGGGCCGGGGATCGACCCGGAGCGGCTGGCTGTCTGCCTGAGCGTGCTGGAGGAGCTCGACCAGCTCGACGTCGACCACCCCGACGCGATCAGGGTGCGGCGGGCCACCTCGCACATCTACCGAACGGTCAAGCAGCGCCGCCGCCAGGAGCGCCGGGCCGCCAAGACCGCGCACGACCGCGCCGTCACCGAGGCCACCGCGACCGGCTCCGCCGAGCGCATCGACGACGAGACCGAGGGCCTGCTGCCCTCCTCCAAGATCGAGGAAGGCAAGATCGCGGGCATACTCCAGCGCCCGCGTTCCTGCTACACCTGCAAGGGCCGCTACGTCGAGGTCGACTACTTCTACCACCAGCTCTGCCCGGACTGCGCCCGCACCAACCGGGCCAAGCGCGACGCCCGCGCCGACCTCACCGGCAAGCGCGCCCTGCTCACCGGCGGCCGGGCCAAGATCGGCATGTACATCGCGCTGCGGCTGCTGCGCGACGGCGCCCACACCACCGTCACCACGCGCTTCCCCAAGGACGCCATCCGCCGGTTCAAGGCGATGGAGGACTCCGCGGACTGGCTCCACCGCCTGGAGGTCGTCGGCATCGACCTGCGCGACCCGGCCCAGGCCGTCGCGCTGGCCGAGCAGGTCGCCGAGGCGGGCCCGCTCGACATCCTGATCAACAACGCGACCCAGACCGTCCGCCGGCTGCCCTCCGCCTACGCGGCCCTGGTCGAGGGCGAGGCCGCCCCGCTGCCCGCCGGTGAGCTGCCCGCCCACTCCGTCATCGGCGCCTTCAACTCGGGCGCGGTCGACGGCATCGCCGCGCTGCCCGTCGGCACCAGCGGCCTGGACGCGCAGAAGGTCGCCGACCTCGCCCTCGTCGCGGGCAACGCCAGCATCGCCCGCCATGTCGAGGGCACCGCGATCGACGCCGGCGGCCTCGTGCCCGACGTCGTCGACACCAACACCTGGGTGCAGACCATCGAGCAGATCTCCCCGGTGGAGCTGCTGGAGACCCAGCTGTGCAACTACACCGCGCCGTTCATCCTCATCAGCGCGCTGCGCCCGGCCATGGCCGACGCGGCGAAGAAGGCGGCCAGCAAACGCGCCTACGTCGTCAACGTCTCGGCGATGGAGGGCGTCTTCAGCCGTGGCTACAAGGGCGCCGGGCACCCGAACACCAACGCGGCGAAGGCGGCCATGAACATGGTCACGCGGACCAGCGCCCAGGAGATGTTCGACACCGACGGCATCCTCATGACCTCCGTCGACACCGGCTGGATCACCGACGAGCGCCCGCACTTCGAGAAGCTGCGCCTCGCCGAGGCCGGCTTCCACGCCCCGCTCGACCTGGTCGACGGCGCCGCCCGCGTCTACGACCCGATCGTGCGCGGCGAGGCGGGCGAGGACCTGTACGGCGTCTTCATGAAGGACTACGCGCCCGGCAAGTGGTGAGCCCCCTCACCTAATCCGGTGGCCGGCACGGGCGGGTGTCCCGTACGGTGAAGCGGTCGTGCCGGAGTGCCCGGTGCGCAGGTGACGCGTTCTTCGTGGTTGAAATCCTCTTGCAGACCCCATGGGACTGCGGCCCCTTCGGGGGCCGGGCCGCGTCGCCGCCTAGATCTCGGGCACCCCGCGCAGTCGCCCGTGCACCGCGTACGGCCCCGCGGTGGACGCGGCGCGCACCCGCGTCCCGCCGTCCACCAGCAGATCCGCGCCTGTGATCCACTCGGCGGCGTCCGACGCGAGCCACACCACCGCCCGCGCCACGTCCGTCGGCTCCCCGATCCGCCCGAGCGGCAGCCCCGCGGCCACCTCCTCCTCGCCCGGATCCCACACGAACCGGGCCATCTCGGTGCGCACCAGCCCGGGGGAGACGGAGTTCACCCGCACCCGGGGCGCGAGTTCACCCGCGAGCTGCCCGGTGAGATGGAGCAGGGCCGCCTTGGTCGTGCCGTACGCCCCGACGTTCGGGCCCACGTGACCGGCGCCCTCGGTGCACACGTTGACGACGGCCCCGCCGTGCTCGCGCATCCAGCCCCGCCAGGCGCACCGCACCAGCCGCAGCGGAGCCTCGACGTTGACGGCGAACGCCGCCCGCCACTCCTCCGGGCCGGCGTCCATCAGCGGGCCGTACGGTCGGTTCGTCGCCGCGTTGTTGACGACGACGTCCAGCCGTCCGAACTCACGCAGCGCCAGGTCCGTCAGCGCCTCCAGATGCCCCGGCGCGGCGACGTCCCCGGCCAGCCCGATCCCGCCCAGCGCGGCGGCCGTGCGCCGTACCTCGGCCGCGTCCCGCGCTGTCACGCACACCAGCGCCCCGGCCGCCGTGAGCCCCTCGGCCACGGCCCGCCCGATCCCCCGTGTGCCGCCGGTGACGACGGCCGCCCTGCCGCTCAACGCGTACGACGACGTCATCGCCGTACCGTCTCATGACGGACCGTCAGAAGACAGGGGTGTGCAAGCCCTCAGTCCACGGCGCCGAGCCTCGCGTGCCGGGCCGCGAGGAGTTCCAGGACGGTGCGCCAGTCCTCCAGCACACCGGCGTCGAAGGCCGCGGTCCGGCCCTCCTCGGCGGCCTGGCGCAGCCGCAGCAGATCGTCGTCGGCGGGCGAGCCGTCCCCGCGTACCAGCCGGAACACCCGCTCCCCGAGCAGCGGACGCACCGCCTCGGCCGCGCTGCGGGCCCGGCCCGCCTCGTCACCCGGGCGCAGTACCGGCCCGATCCCGTGCACCAGCCCCGCCACCTGGAGCTCCTTGTCGGCGGGACGGCTGCGGCGCAGCAGCGCCGCGGTCCGCAGCGCGTCCTGATGCCGGCCGGCGTACAGCAGATCCATCAGCTCCTCGACGCTGCGCAGCTCCATGCGTCAGTCCTTCCGCGAGACAGCCGTTGTCCGCCACCAGCAGATCAGGGCGAGCTTGCCGCTCGGCCAACAGCACCTGAACCGTGCCGCGTCGCCCAGTAGACCAACCGGGTGAATCGCGGTGTGGGGCGAGTGATGCGCGTTATGGCATATAGCGGCATATTGAGGGTCATTGAGGTGCCGCATGACTCATAGGAGTTACAGCTTGTTTGCACTCCCTATCGAGCGGACCTCCGCTCATTTGGTTACCCTGTAAGGAACGGACAGCAGTACTGGGTCCCACCCACACCCGACGTCCGTACGTACCGGCGCCACCGCGTCCGAACTGGCCTTCCATCCAGACCCGAGCGGGCGTCCAGCACCGGAGCACATGCTGTCCGGCAGGTCCCCGAGGGTGACCCGACACATAAGGAGTGCGCGGTGACACCGGAGAAGACGAATCGCGAGCAACGCCCCGAGGAACAGACGGAGCGCGGGGGCCGACGGCCCGGCGAGCTCGGCAGCCTCGACGTGTGGGCCCGGTCGGCGCCCATCCGTCTCGCGGGCTACGAGGACGACCTCGCCGAGCCGCACATCCTGCCCAGCGTCGACTGAGCCGGGCGGATCCGTTCGCGATCGCCGTACGCGTGGGCGTGGCTGCCGGGGCCGGCCTGGCAGACTCACGCCCATGCTGATCAGAGAAGCCGCGGCCGCCGACTGGCCGCGGATCTGGCCTTTCTGGCACCGGATCGTCGCCGCCGCCGAGACCTACGCCTGGGACCCGGAAACGAGCGAGGACGACGCCCGCGCCCTGTGGATGAGCCCGGCCAAGCGCGTGTATGTCGCCGAGAACCCCGCGGGAGACGTGGTCGGCTCGGCCTACCTCACCTCCAACTACGGCGGCCCCGCCGCCCGCGTGGCCAATGCCGGCTTCATGGTCGACCCCGACTGCACCGGCCAGGGCGTCGGCCGCGCCCTCGCCGAACACGTCCTGGCCGAGGCCAGGGCGCACGGCTACCGCGCGATGGTCTTCAACGCCGTGGTCGAGACCAATCCCGCCGTCGCCCTGTGGACCTCCCTCGGCTTCACGATCCTGGGCACGGTCCCGCAGGCGTACGACCACCCCCGGCACGGCCGGGTGGGGCTGCACATCATGCACCGGTCCCTGGAGTAGACAGGTTCAGGAGCCGGCACCGGTCATCGGTGCCGTCCGCTGCCAGGGCCGCCGCTTCTCCAGCTCCTCCGCCAGCCCCAGCAGGACATCCTCCGAGCCCGGCCGTCCGACGAGCTGTACGGCGCAGGGGGCGCCCGAGGGCAGGGTGCCGACGGGGACCGACATCGCGGGCCAGCCCGTCAGGTTCCACGGCGGGGTGAACGGGGAGTACGCGGTGTTGGCGAGGATGTTGCGCAGCCAGCCGCGCTCGTGCCACGGGCCGGCCGCGGGGGAGCGGCGGGCCAGGGCCGGGGTGAGCAGGACGTCGTGCTCGGTGAAGAAGGGCGTCAGGTGCGCGCGAAGCCGCTCGCGGGCGTCGCCGGTCCGCACCGAGCCGACGGAACGCCGGCCCAGCGCCGCGTGCACGCGGGTCCGCCGGGCCAGCCGGGCCGGGTCCAGGCCCTCGGCGTCCACAGCCGTCCCCGCCGTCCAGTGCCGCAGCGCGGTCACGCCCAGGGAGAGGGGATACGGCGGCTCGGCCCGCCGCACCTGGTGCCCGCCCCGCGCCAGCACCCCGGCCGCCTCCCGGACCGCGGTCGTATACGGCCTGCTCACGCTGATCCCGGCCAGCGGGCTGCGCAGGGCCACGGCGATCCGCAGCGACACGGGCTCCGACGTCCGGGGGAGCGCGCTGCCGGCGAGCACGTCCAGCATCAGCCGCAGATCCTCGACCGTGGTGGCGAGCGGGCCGTTCTCCGCCATGCCGAACCAGTCGCCGTGGCCGATCCCGGCCGGCACCACCCCGTGTCCGGGCTTCAGTGTGACCAGACCGCAGTTCGCCGCCGGGATGCGCAGCGAGCCCATGCCGTCGTTGCCGAGCGCGAGCGGCACCAGCCCCGCGGCCACGGCGGCCGCGCTGCCGCCGGAGGAGCCGCCCGCCGTACGGGAGAGGTCCCACGGATTGCGGGTCGTGCCGTACACACCCTCCGTGGTGCCGAAGACACACAGCTCGGGCACGTTCGTCAGCCCCACGACCACCGCACCGGCCGCCCGCAGCCGGGCCACCGTGACATGGTCCGCGTCGGCCGGGGTGCCGGGCGTGGCGGCCGAGCCGTCGCGATGCGCCTCGCCGCGCACCGCCAGGTTGTCCTTCACGGCCAACGGCACACCCGCGAGCGGCAGTTCGGCCAGGTCGGCGCGCGAGGCCAGCTCGTCGGCCTCGGCGAGCGCCGCCTCGGCCCGCACCTTCCGGAACGCCCCGACCCGCCCGTCGAGCCGCTCGATCCGCGCGAGGTGCTCCGCCACCACCTCCCGGGGCGTGACCTCCTTGGCGCGTACGGCGGCGGCGATCTCTGCGGCGGTCCGGCCGGCCCAGTTCCCCACGGGCACTCCTAGTTACTCGCTGGTATCAGGCAAGGTGCACGGAGAACTGTGCCGGTTCGGCGGCGCTACGTCGAGAGGCCGCCGGCGGCGCGCTCTCGCAGGTCCCCCGGCAGCAGGCCGAGTATCCGCGGCCGCTCCTCGTCGGGTACCGGCACGACCAGTGGCACCCCCGCCTCTTCGGGCCCGTGCGCATGAGGCCATGGCCCAGCCGCCGCCGCGCCACGGTCTGGCGTGACCTCCGGAAGGCGCGCGATGCGGTCGTGCCATCGCCTACTCGCCGGCCTGTTCGCCCTTGCTCCGCTGCCCGAGCTGTGCCCGCAGCCACTCCTCCACCTCGCCGACATGGGCTGCTGCCGCCGCTCGTGCAGCCTCCGGATCCCGGGCGGCCAGAGCCCGGTGGATGGCGGCGTGTTCGCGGCGGGTACGCGCGAACGCCCCCTCCTCCTGATACCCCCGCCACACCCGGGCCCGGAAGGTGCGCGACGACAGCCCCTCCAAGATCGCCGCCATGGTCTCGTTGCCCGCAGCGGCGGCGATCTCCCGGTGGAAGGCGAGATCGTGGGCGAGGATCTCCTCGGGGTCGTCGGAGGCGTTCATCGCGGCCAAGTGCTTCTCCACGGTGGCGAGTTGACTGTCGGTGATCCGCGCGGCGGCCAGCGCCACAGCCGTGGACTCCAGGATCCGCCGTACTTCCAGCAGCTCCACCAGCCGTGGTCCCCGGGACAGATCCGCGACCACCCCGAAGGTCTCCAGCAGGTCGCCGGCCTCCAGTGCGGTGACGTAGATGCCGGATCCGTGCCGGGCCTCCAGGACGCCCAGTACCGTTAGCGCGCGGATCGCCTCCCGCATCGAGCTGCGCGAGATGCCGAGCTGGACCGCGAGATCCCGCTCGGTGGGCAGTCGCTGGCCCGGCTCCAGCCGGCCCTCGGCGATCATCGCCTTGATCTGCTCGATGGCGCGCTGGGTCACCGTGCCCTTCTGCGGTGCTGCCTCGTCCACGCCACTCCTCCAGTCACCCGGTGCGACGCAGTCTAAACGGCGTAGTGGTCCGACCACTACGCCGCGCTGGGCGGGAATTTCGCTGCACGAGGGTGTTGTCTCGCCTTATTGGTCTGATAAGTATGCCGCGTCTGCTCGAAAACCATCGGACCACACCCTCGACACCACCCTCGACGAGGAGCCGCGAGATGCCCGCCAGCACAGTGTGGAAGCGCAGCAGGTCACGGATCATCGGCGCGGTGGCTCTGGCCGCCGGCGCCTCGCTCATGCTCGCCGCCTGCGGCAGCACCAAGGACACCGCGAGCGCGGGGGGCGGCGGCACCGGCAAGGTGGGTGTGATCCTGCCGCTGCTGACCTCGCCGTTCTGGCAGTCGTACAACGACTACGTGCCCAAGATGGCGAAGTCCGAGGGCGTCGAGGTGCTGAAGACGGTCAACTCCAACAGCGACCCCTCGCAGCAGATCACCGATATCGACAACGAACTCACCCAGGACGTCAAGGGACTGGTGGTCGCCCCGCTGGACAGCGCCGCCATCCAGGCGGGGCTCGACCAGGCCGAGCGCAAGGGCGTTCCCGTGGTCGCCGTGGACGTCGCGCCCGACAAGGGCAAGGTCGCCATGGTGGTGCGCGCCGACAACGTGGCGTACGGCGAGAAGGCCTGCGACTACCTCGGACAGCACGTCGGCAGCGGCAAGGTCGTGCAGATCATGGGCGACCTCGCCTCGGTCAACGGCCGCGACCGCTCCGAGGCCTTCCGGTCCTGTGTGACGAAGAAGTACCCGAAGCTGAAGGTGCTGGAGATCCCCGCCAAGTGGGAGTCCGACACCGCCGCCGCCAAGCTCGACACCCTGCTGGGCGCCAACCCCGACATCAAGGGCATCTACCTCCAGGCCGGCGGCGTCTACCTCGCGCCGACCCTGCAGACCCTGAAGTCCAAGAACATGCTCAAGCCCGCCGGGCAGCAGGGCCACATCACCATCGTCTCCAACGACGGCATCCCGCAGGAGTTCGACGCCATCCGCAAGGGCGAGATCGACGCCACGGTCTCCCAGCCCGCCGACGCCTACGCCCAGTACGGCCTGTACTACATCAAGGCCGCGATGGCCGGGAAGACGTTCCGGCCCGGTCCGACCGACCACGGCTCCACGATCGTCAAGCTGCCCAGCGGCATCCTGGAGGACCAGCTGCCCGCACCCCTGGTCACCAAGGCCGACGTCGACGACCCCAAGCTGTGGGGCAACACGGTCAAATGAGTACACCGCTCGTTGAAGCCGAAGGCATCGTCAAACGGTACGGCCCCACCGTCGCCCTCGCCGACGGCCGGCTCACCGTCCACGCGGGCGAGTCCCACGCCCTGGTCGGCCGCAACGGTGCCGGCAAGTCCACCCTGGTCGACATCCTCACCGGACTCCAGGCCCCGGACGAGGGCACGGTCCGCTTCGACGGCGAGCCCGCGCCCCCGCCGGCCGACCGGGACGCCTGGCGCCGCAAGGTCGCCTGCGTCTACCAGAAACCGACGGTCGTCCCGGAGCTGACCGTCGCCGAGAACCTGTTCCTCAACCGGCAGCCCACCGGCCGCGGTCTCATCAGCTGGCGCCGGCTGCGCCGGGACGCCGCCGAACTGCTCGGCACCTGGGACGTGCACGTCGATCCCGAGGCGCGCACCGCCGACCTCCGGGTCGAGGACCGCCAGATGGTGGAGATCGCAGGGGCGTTGAGCCTCGGCGCCCGGTTCATCGTGCTGGACGAACCCACCGCCCAGCTCGACAACCGGGAGATCGAGCGGCTCTTCACCCGCATGCGCTCCCTGCAGGAATCCGGCGTCACCTTCCTGTTCATCTCGCACCACCTCCAGGAGGTCTACGAGGTCTGCCAGGCCGTCACCGTGCTGCGCGACGCCCGCTGGATCACCACCGCCCCGGTCGCCGGCCTGCCCAAGGCGGCCCTGGTGGAGGCCATGGCGGGAGAGACCGTCGCCGAACAGGCCGTAGGAGCACGGCAGTTCGATGACGGCGCCGCCGTGCTGCTGGCGGCGCGCGGGCTCACCTCACCGGCGTACGAGAACGTCGACCTCACCGTCCGGCGCGGCGAGGTCGTCGGACTCGCCGGGTCCAGCGGCAGCGGCAAGACCGAACTCGCCGAGTCCTTCGCCGGACTGCACACTCCGACCGGCGGCACCGCCCGACTGGACGGCGAACGGCTTCCGTTCGGCGATGTGCGGGCCGCGCTGCGGGCCGGGGTCGGCTGTGTGCCGCGCGACCGGCACGAGCAGGGACTGGTGTCCGGCATGAGCATCGGCGACAACGCCACGCTCAGCGTGCTGGACCGGCTCGGCCGGGCCGGCTTCGTCGGCACCGACCGGCGGCGCCGGTTCGCCGCCGACCTGATCGACCGGCTCGACATCCACGCCGAAGGCCCCGACCAGCCCGTGTCCGACCTGTCCGGCGGCAACGCGCAGAAGGTCGTCATGGCCCGCGCCCTCGCCTCCGGCCCCCGGCTGCTGGTCCTGATCAACCCCACCGCCGGCGTCGACGTGAAGTCCAAGGAGTCCCTGCTCGCCCGCATGGACAGCGCCCGCGACGACGGCACCGCCGTGCTCGTCGTCTCCGACGAACTCGACGACCTGCGCCGCTGCGACCGCGTCCTCGTCCTCTTCCACGGCCGTGTCGTCGCCGAGCACCCGGCCGGCTGGCACGACCACGAGCTGATCGCCTCCATCGAAGGAGTTGACCATGGCTGAGACCCGGGCGGCCGCACAGCTCGCGCCCCCGAAGACCCCGGACGCGCGGCCGGCCAGAGCCGTCCTGCTCCGCCGCGCCCGCGAACTCGCCCTCGTTCCCGCCCTGTTGCTGCTTCTGGTGCTCGGCGCCCTGGTCAACGACTCCTTCCTCACCGAGCGGAACCTGATCTCCGTCATCGGTGCCTCCGCCGCGCTCGCGATGGTCGTGCTCGCCGAGTCCCTCGTCCTGATCACCGGCAAGTTCGACCTGTCCCTGGAGTCGGTCGTCGGCATCGCACCGGCCGTCGGCGCCCTGCTGGTGCTGCCCGCGAGCCAGTCCGGCTGGGGCACCGAACTCCCCGCCGCCCTCTCCCTGCTCGCGATTCCCCTGGTCGGCGCGGCCATCGGCGCCTTCAACGGCGTGCTCGTCGTGAAGTTCCGGCTCAACGCCTTCATCGTCACCCTCGCGATGCTCATCGTGCTGCGCGGCCTGCTCGTCGGCGCCACCAAGGGCAAGACCCTGTTCGGCATGCCCGACAGCTTCTCCTCCCTGGCCACCACCACCTTCCTCAACGTCCCGATGTCCGTGTGGCTCGCCGCCGTCGCCTTCACCGTCACCGGGTTCCTCCTGAAGTACCACCGCACCGGCCGCGCCCTGTACGCGATCGGCGGCAACGCGGACGCCGCCCGTGCGGCCGGGGTCCGGGTGGACCGGGTGATGCTCGGCGTGTACGTCGTCGCCGGTGTCCTCGCCTCGATCGGCGGCCTGCTGCAGACCGGGTACGTCGGCGCGATCAGTGCCAACCAGGGCCAGAACATGATCTTCACCGTGTTCGCCGCCGCGGTGATCGGCGGCATCAGCCTGGACGGCGGCAAGGGCACGATGTCCGGTGCCCTGACCGGCGTCCTGCTGCTGGGCGTCGTACAGAACCTGCTCACCCTCGCCCAGGTCCCGTCGTTCTGGATCCAGGCCATCTACGGCGGCATCATCCTCGTCGCGCTCATGATCGCCCGCGTGACGACGGGCCGCGCCCAGGACTGACCCCAGCCACCAACCGCCCCCTGACGGAAAGGACTTCAGTGTCCCAGCCCCCCGCCCGCATCACCGCGGTCGACACCCACGACATCCGTTTCCCCACCTCGCGCGAGCTCGACGGCTCCGACGCGATGAACCCGGACCCCGACTACTCGGCGGCCTACGTGGTGCTGCGCACCGACGCCGCCGACGGGCTGGAGGGACACGGATTCGTCTTCACCATCGGGCGGGGCAACGACGTCCAGGTCGCCGCGATCGACGCGCTGTGCGACCATGTGCTCGGCCGTGACGTGGCGGAGCTGTGCGCCGACCCCGGCGTGCTCTTCCGGGACCTGATCGGTGACAGCCAACTGCGCTGGCTCGGCCCCGAGAAGGGCGTGATGCACATGGCGATCGGGGCCGTCGTCAACGCCGTCTGGGACCTCGCCGCCCGCCGGGCCGGCAAGCCGCTGTGGCAGCTGCTCGCCGACGCCGACCCGGAGTGGCTGCTCGCGCAGATCGACTTCCGGTACCTCACCGATGCCCTCACCCCCGAGGAGGCCCTCGACCTGCTCAGGCGGGGCAAGGAGGGTGCCGAGGGGCGCCGGGCGCGGCTGCTGGAGCGCGGCTTCCCCGCCTACACCACCTCCCCGGGCTGGCTCGGCTACGACGACGACAAGCTCGGCCGGCTCGCCGCGCAGGCCGTCGCCGACGGCTTCACGCAGATCAAGCTGAAGGTCGGCGCCGACCTCGACGACGACATCCGGCGATGCCGGGTCGCCCGCGCCGTGATCGGACCGGACATCCGCCTCGCCGTCGACGCCAACCAGCGCTGGAGCGTGGACGAGGCGATCCGCTGGACCCGGGCCCTCGCCGAGTTCGGCCCGTACTGGATCGAGGAGCCCACCAGCCCCGACGACGTCCTCGGGCACGCCGCGATCCGCCGCGCGGTGGCCCCGGTGAAGGTCGCCGCCGGCGAACACGTCCACAACCGCATCATGTTCAAGCAGATGCTCCAGGCGGGTGCCCTCGACATCGTCCAGATCGACGCCGCCCGCGTCGCCGGCGTCAACGAGAACCTCGCCGTCCTGCTGCTCGCCGCCAAGTTCGGCGTCCCGGTCTGCCCGCACGCCGGCGGGGTCGGCCTGTGCGAGCTCGTCCAACACCTCTCGATGTTCGACTACATGGCGGTCTCCGGCACCACCGAGGACCGGGTCATCGAATACGTCGACCACCTCCACGAACACTTCGTCACCCCGGTCGTCATCCGCGCCGGCCACTACACCGCGCCCACCGAGCCCGGCTTCTGTGCCGCCCTGCGCCCGGAGTCCGTCGCGCGCTACACCTTCCCCGGCGGCACCTACTGGGCCGCCGACCCCGACACCCAGAAGGGAGAGGCCGCATGAGCGAGTTCGCCGGCCTGAAGGCCCTGGTCACCGGCGGCGCCTCCGGTATCGGCCGGGCCACCGCCGACCTCCTCGCCGCCCGCGGCGCCCAGGTCGCCGTCCTCGACCGGGACACCGCCGGCGTCGACAAGCCGCTCCTGGCGTACCGGGCCGACGTCACCGACGACGCCTCGGTACGGACGGCGGTCGAGCGCGCCGCCGACGACCTCGGCGGGCTGGACATCCTGGTCAACAACGCCGGCATCGGCGCCCAGGGCACGGTCGAGGACAACGACGACACCGAGTGGCGGCACGTCTTCGACGTCAACGTCCTCGGCATGGTCCGCACCGCCCGCGCCGCCCTGCCGTATCTGCGCCGCTCCGGGCGCGCGGCGATCGTCAACACCTGCTCCATCGCGGCCACCGCCGGACTGCCCAGCCGCGCCCTGTACAGCGCCAGCAAGGGCGCCGTGTACTCCCTGACCCTCGCCATGGCCGCCGACCATGTCCGCGAGGGCATCCGCGTCAACTGCGTCAACCCCGGTACGGTGGACACCCCGTGGGTCGGCCGGCTGCTGGACGCGGCCCCCGACCCGGCCGCCGAACGCGCCGCCCTTCAGGCCCGCCAGCCCACCGGCCGCCTCGTCTCGACCGCCGAAGTCGCCGGTGCCATCGCCTACTTGGCCGGGCCCTTCTCCGGTGCCACCACCGGCACCGCGCTCGCCGTCGACGGCGGCATGCAGGGGCTGAGGCTGCGCCCGGCGGGCCGGTGAGACGGCTCGGCCGCAGCGGCGTCGAGGTCACCCCCCTCGGCTTCGGCGCCGCCTCGATCGGCAACCTCTACACCGCGCTGGACGACCGGCAGGCGCACGACACCGTGGCCGCCGCCTGGCAGCGCGGCATCCGCTACTTCGACACCGCCCCGCACTACGGCCTCGGCCTGTCCGAACGCCGGCTCGGCGCGGCCCTGCGGGATCACGACCGCGCCGCCTACACGGTCTCCACCAAGGCCGGCCGCCGCCTCGAACCCGCCGACGACGCCGACGGCACCGGCGACGACCTGGCGCACGGCTTCGCCGTACCCGCGACCCACCGGCGCGTGTGGGACTTCAGCGCCGACGGCGTCCGCCGCTCCCTGGAGGCCAGCCTCACCCGGCTCGGCCTGGACCGCGTCGACATCGTGTATCTGCACGACCCCGACGACCACGCCGAACAGGCCTTCCAGGAGGGCTATCCGGCCCTGGAGAAGCTGCGCGGCGAGGGCGTGGTGGGCGCGATCGGCGCGGGCATGAACCAGACGGAGATGCTCACCCGGTTCGTCCGCGACACCGACGTGGACGTGGTTCTGTGCGCGGGCCGGTACACCCTGCTCGACCGGAGCGCCGCCACCGCACTGCTGCCGCTGGCCGCCGAGCGCGGGGTGTCGGTGGTCCTCGGCGGGGTCTTCAACTCGGGTCTGCTGGCCGACCCGAGACCCGATGCGACGTACAACTACGGCCAGGCCCCCGATGAGTTGCTTGCGCGGGCCGTGCGGATGAAGACGGTCGCCGAACGGCACGGCACCACCCTGCGCGCCGCCGCACTGGCCTTCTCCGCCGCCCACCCGGCCGTCGCCTGCGTGCTGACCGGACCCCGTTCCGCAGCCGAAGTCCACGACTGTGCCGACCAGTTCGCGGCCCGCGTCCCGGTGGAATTCTGGCAGGAGCTGCGGGAGTCAGGCCTCCTGCGCACCGAGGAGGGTCCGTCATGAGAGTCGCCCTGCACACCAAGGTCCGTGGCGACCGGATCGCCGACTACGAGGCCGCCCACCGGGAGGTCCCGACGGAACTCACCGATGCCATCCGGGCCGCCGGTGTCACCTCCTGGACGATCTGGCGATGGGGGTCCCCCCGCGCGAGCGAAGCCGAGCGTGGGGGAGGTACTGACCTGTTCCATCTGCTGGAGTGCGCGGACTACGCCCGCCTGCTCGCCGAACTGGAACACCTTCCGGTGAACGTGGCCTGGCAGGCCCGCATGGCCGAGCTGCTCGACGTCGTGCACGACTACTCCGGCGAAGGCGCCGACGCCGCACTGCCCGTCGTCCGGGAGCTGCCGTGACCGTCGACGCCCACCACCACGTGTGGGACCTCTCGGTGCGGGACCAGGACTGGATCCCGCACCACAGCCCGCTCAGGCGCGACTTCGGCCTCGCCGACCTCGAACCCGAGGCGCGCGCGGCCGGAGTCACCCGCACCGTCCTCGTCCAGACGGTCACCGTGCCCGAGGAGACCCCGGAGTTCCTGGCCCTGGCCGACGCGCACGACCTCGTCGCCGGCGTCGTCGGCTGGACCGACCTGACGCGCCCCGGCATCGCCGAGGAACTGTCCCGGCTGCGCGAACTCCCGGGCGGCACCCACCTGAAGGGCATCCGGCACCAGGTGCAGGGCGAGCCCGACCCGCGGTGGCTGCTGCGCCTGGACGTCCTGAGGGGCCTGAGGGCGATCGCGGACGCCGGCCTCGTCTACGACCTCGTCATCCTACCGCACCAGCTCCCCGCCTGCGCCGAGGTGGCCGCGTCCCTGCCTCAACTGACCTTCGTCCTCGACCACTTGGGCAAGCCCCCGATCGCATCCGGGGCCCTCGAACCCTGGGCCACCGACCTGCGCTCCCTCGCCGCCCTGCCCAACACCGTCTGCAAACTCTCCGGCATGGTCACGGAGGCCGACCCCGCCTCCTGGACCGTCGCCGACCTGCGCCCGTACGCCGAGACCGTCCTGGACGCCTTCGGGCCGGACCGCCTGATGTTCGGCTCGGACTGGCCGGTGTGCACGACCGCCGGAACGTACGGGGAAGTCCTCGACGCGACCGTCCAGTTGATCGGCCCGGCCGATCGCACCCGCATCCTGGAGACCACCGCCACCCGCGTCTACGACCTCTGAGCCACCTCTGCCAGCCGCGTCGGCGGGAGATACTCGCGCACGTACGTCCGCTCCCAGCACGCCCCCGTCTCCCGCAGTTCGCGCCAGGTGGTGTAGCGGTAGAGGAAGAGGCGGGCCCGGACATAGCGGGGCGGCGTGTCCGGCGGGAAGGGGGAGCGGCGCAGGAGGCGTAGCGTGTCGCGGTCGTTCTCCAGCAGCCGCTCCACCAGACCGCCGAACCACTCACCGGCATAGGCGGGGGACAGCGCCGCGAACCACATCAGCCAGTCCAGCCGCAGGTGGTACGGCGCGAACTGGCGCGGCCAGTGCCGGGTGTCCCCGGGCTTGCCCCGGAACTCGTACTCCCGCCAGTCCGAGTCCTCGCGCGGCATGTCGTCCAGCGTGCCCTCGACCACCACCTCGTAGCGGACCCGGCTGACGCTGCCGAACGCGCCGTAGGTGTTCACCAGGTGCAGCGGGTCGAAGGAGCGGTTCATGATTTGGCGCCGGGAGATCATGTTCGTCACCGGGCGGTAGCTCAGGTACAGCAGCAGCGCGGCGAGCGCGAGCACCACGATCTCGTACCCGAGGGGTGTGTGCGGTACGGACGGTGCGGAGCCGGGGATCCGGAGCGCCGACAGGGCCAGCACGATGGTGATCCAGTTCAGCCAGGAGAAGTTGCCGGACAGCACCAGCCACAGCTGGGTGGCGATCATCAGCGCGGCGGCGGCCGAGGCGATCGGCTGCGGGGTGAACAGCAGGACCGGCACGACGAGTTGCGTGACGTGGTTCGCGGCGACCTCGACGCGGTGCAGCGGCTTGGGCAGATGGTGGAAGAACCAGCTCAGCGGGCCCGGCATGGGCTGGGTCTCGTGGTGGTAGTACAGGCAGGTCAGCTTGCGCCAGCACGCGTCGCCGCGCAGCTTGATCAGACCGGCGCCGAACTCCACCCGGAACAGGATCCAGCGCAGCAGGAACAGCACCACGACCGGCGGCGCGACCTGGTCGTTGCCGAGGAACGCGGCCAGGAAACCCGTCTCCAGCAGCAGCGACTCCCAGCCGAACGCGTACCAGGTCTGGCCCACGTTCACGATCGACAGATACAGCGCCCACGGCACCAGCCACAGCAGGATCCCGGCCCACAGCGGCAGCAGGGAGTCCGCCCCGGCGAGCAGGGCCGCCGACACCGCGCAGCCCGCCCAGGCGCAGCCCGCGAAGAAGCGGTCCGAGTAGTACAGATGGAACAGGCTCGGGGCCCGCTTGAAGGGGGCCAGTGCCACGAAGCGGGGGATCGGCAGCATGCCGCGCTCGCCCAGCAGGGCACGGAACTGCCGGGCCGCCGTCAGGAAGGCGACCAGGTACAGCGCGGCCAGTGCCCGCTGGAGGACCAGCCGGCTCAGCCAGTAGTCGGGAGCGGTGAACCAGTTCACGGCTGCGTGCCCTTCGTCATGGCCGCACCGCCGGGGCCGTTTCCATCATGACCGCCCCCCGAGTTGCCAGCCAAACGGGTGCAATGCAGACAATAGAGGGTAAGTCACCCACAGTGATGCGGAGTGTACGGTGCGGATACCCACCGGATCCATCGTCACGGCCCTCGTCCTCGCGGCCGCGCTCCTCGTGACCGGCTGCATCCGCCCCGGCGTCAAGGAGGCCCCGCTGGGCGCGGAGGTCTACCTCCAGCCCGCCGCCTCCCAGGGGCCCGACCCCTTCACCGACTCCACGGCCACCGAGCCGACCGTGCCCCAGACTCCGGGCCCGGGCACCACGGGCTCCATCGGTCCTGCCGTTCCGGACGGACCCGGTTCCGCCCTTTCCACCGGCTCCGTCCCCGCCGTTCCCCGCGCCCCCACCGCCGCCCCACCCCCCGGCGTCGGCCCCACCGCTCCGACCGTCCCCGCATCCGCCCGGCGGCCGGCCCTCCCGGCCGCGCTGCCCGTCGTACCCCTGCCGGCGATGCGCGCGCTGCCGGGCGGGACGCCCGGCCTCTACAGCGGGACCGAGCGCGTCGCCGGCTGCGACGTCGAGCGGCAGATCGGGTATCTGACGGCGGACCGGGGCCGGGGCGGCGCCTTCGCCGGTGCGGCCGGGATCTCGGCGCCGGACCTGCCGGGCTATCTGCGCGGCCTGACCCCCGTCATGCTGCGCGCCGACACCCGGGTCACCAATCACGCCTACCATGCCGGGCAGGCGGCCGCCTACCAGGCCGTGCTCCAGGCCGGCACCGCCGTCCTCGTGGACAACCGGGGCGTGCCCCGGGTGCGCTGCGCCTGCGGCAACCCGCTGGGGCCGCCCGCACCGGGCCACGACCGCGACGGCCTCGGCACCCGCGGCACCGTCTGGTCCGGGTACCGGCCGGGCCGGGTCGTCGCGGTGACCCCGGCACCCCGCGCCGTCGCCGGCTTCACGATCCTCGACGTCGCGACGCACACCTGGATCGAGCGCCGCATCGGCCATGACGTCCGCCGCGACCAGGTCGTCCCCGCGCCCGCCCGGACCACCACCGCCCTGCCCGACCCGGACCCGGCGGACACGGCACTTACGGGCACGGGACCGCCGTACAGCCTGCTGCCCAGCCCGCGGCCGGGCACCACCGCGCCCTCCGCCCCGGCCCCCGGGCTGGCCCGCCGGCAGAACCCGCCGTCCCTCGATCTCACCCTGGACCCGCCCTACGACATCGGCCCGCCCGACGCCCCCGCCGATGCCTCCGGCGGCTGACGGCCACACCCCTGACCACACCCCCTGACCACACCCCGAGACGCACCGCCCGGTGGGCTCCCCGGTCTCGTCCCGATCAGGTCGAAGAATCCGGCAAACCCTGGCAAGGTGGCCCCATGGCTGATCGGGGAGCGAGTGCCCTGTCACTCCCGGCGGACTGGCCCGCCCACCCGGACCCGATCCTGGCGCTCAACCGTATGGGCACCTTCGACTGGGACCTGGACGCGGGACTGTTCCACATGGACGCCCAGGCCTACACGATCTTCGATCTGCGGCCCGAGGAGTACGACGGCCGTGCCGAGTCCCTCACCGTCCGGGTGCCGCAGCCCGAGGCGGCCCGGATGGACGCCGTGGTGGCCCAGGCCATCAAGGACGGCAGCGAGAACTACGGCGGCTACTTCCGCATCCGCTGCCGCGACGGCACCCTCCGCTGGACCCACACCCAGGGCTACATCCGGCGCGACGAGACCGGCCGCCCCCGCCGGGTCGTCGGCATCCTCCGCGACGCCACCGAGGAACTGGCCGACAGCAGCGCCCGCAGCCTGCGCGCCGCCCAGGACGAGGCGTTCCGCCAGCAGACGAACATCGTCCAGGCCGTCTCCGCCGCCCTCGCCCACGCCCGCACCGTCCAGGACGTCATCGACGTCCTCAAGGACACCCACGGCGTCCGCCATCTCGGCGCGGCCAGCCTGGTGATGGGCCTGGTGGAGGCCGGCCGGATCCGGCTCGTCGCCGAGGGCCCCGCCTACGCCTCCGTGCCCGGCACCAAGGTCACCCGGATCGAGGAGCCGTACCCGATGGGCGAGGTCGTGCGCACGCTCCTGCCGCGCTTCATCGAGTCGCCCGAGGAGTTCGCCGAGGGCTACCCGATCCTCTGGCCGCACCTCACCGACCTGCACATCACCTCGGCCGCCTATCTCCCGCTGATCGCCCAGGCCCGCCCGATCGGCGCCATGGGCCTGCTCTACAGCGACCGGCGCGGCTTCTCCGCCGAGGAGCGCGCCGTCCTGGTCGCGCTCGGCAGCAGCATCGCGCAGAGCCTGCAGCGGGCCATGCTCTACGAGCAGGAGAAGGACCTCGCCCAGGGCCTGCAGCAGGCCATGCTGCCGCGCACCATCCCCAGCGTCCGCGGCGCCGACGTCGCCGTCCGCTACCGCGCCGCCACCGCCGGGGGCGCCCTCGGCCGGGACATCGGCGGCGACTGGTACGACCTGATCCCGCTGCCCGGCGGCCGGGTCGGCGCGGTCATCGGCGACGTCCAGGGCCATGACACCCACGCGGCGGCCGTCATGGGCCAGCTGCGGATCGTGCTGCGCGCCTACGCCGCCGAAGGGCACACCCCGGCCACCGTGATGGCCCGCGCCTCCGTCTTCCTGTACGAACTCGACACCGACCGCTTCGCCACCTGCCTGTACGCCGAGGCCGACCTGGCCACCGGAGTCGTACAGGCGGTGCGCGCCGGGCACATCGACCCGCTGATCCGGCACACCGACGGCACCTGCCGCCGGGCCCCGGTCCACGGCGGGCTGCCGCTCGGCCTGTCCGCCGAGTTCGGCCGGCTGGAGTACCCCGTCTCCACCCTCGAACTCGACCCCGGCCACACCCTGCTGCTGTGCACCGACGGCCTCGTCGAACGCCCCGGAGCCGACCTCGACGACGGCATGCGCGGCCTGGAGGCGCACATCAGCGAGGGCCCGGACGATGTCCGGGCCCTCGCCGACCGGCTGATCCAGCTCGCCGAGGAGCGCGGCGGCGACGACGACGTGGCGCTGCTCCTGCTGCGCCGCCGCGTCCCGGAGGCCCCCCGGGCCGGCGGCCGGCTCCAGCAGCACGTGGCCCCCGGCGATTCCGAGGCCCTCGTACAGGCCCGGCACATGGTCCGCGCCGCGGTCCGCGCCTGGGACGCCGGCGCGCGGGCCGACGAGATCGAGCTGGTCGCCGACGAGCTGGTCACCAACGTCCTGCTGCACACCGAGGGCTCCGCGATCGTCACCCTGCGGGTGCTGGACGGCAGCGACCGCAGGCTCCGTATCGAGGTCGAGGACTCCTCCAGCGCCCTGCCCCGCCGCCGTGACGCGGGGGAGGACGGCGTCTCCGGCCGCGGCCTGCTCCTGGTGGACCTGCTCACCGACGTGTGGGGCGTGGAGGCGCGCGGCGGCGGCAAGGCGGTGTGGTGCGAGTTCCTGACACCCGGGCCGGCCTGACCGCACGGGCCGCGGACGCCGCGCATGGCACGCTGGACGTATGCCGGAACTGCCCGAGGTGGAAGCCCTCCGGGACTTCCTGACCGAGCACCTGGTCGGCCACGAGGTCGTCCGGGTGCTGCCGGTCGCGATCAGCGTCCTGAAGACGTACGACCCTCCCCTCGGGGCGTTCGAGGGCAGCGAGGTCACCGCCGTGCACCGGCACGGGAAGTTCCTCGACATCGCAGGGAGCACCGGCCTGCACCTGGTCACCCATCTGGCCCGCGCGGGCTGGCTCCAGTGGAAGGACCGGCTGCCGGACGGCCCGCCCAAGCCGGGCAAGGGCCCGCTCGCCCTGCGGGTGGCGCTGGAGACCGGCGCGGGCTTCGACCTCACCGAGGCCGGCACCCAGAAACGGCTCGCGGTGTACGTCGTCCACGACCCGCGGCAGATCGAGGGCATCGCCCGGCTCGGCCCGGACCCGCTCGCCGACGGCTTCGACGAAGGCCGCTTCGCCGCGCTGCTCACGGGCGAGCGGCGGCAGCTGAAGGGGGCCCTGCGGGATCAGTCCCTGATCGCGGGCGTCGGCAACGCCTACAGCGACGAGATCCTGCACGCCGCGAAGATGTCCCCGTTCAAGCTGGCCTCCTCGCTCACCCCGGAGGAGACCCGTCGGCTCTACGGGGCGCTGCGCACCACGCTCACCGAGGCGGTCGAGCGCTCCCGGGGAGTGGCCGCGGGGCGGCTGAAGGCGGAGAAGAAGAGCGGGCTGCGCGTCCACGGCCGTACCGGCGAGCCCTGCCCGGTGTGCGGTGACACGATCCGCGAGGTCTCCTTCAGCGACTCCTCGCTCCAGTACTGCCCCACCTGCCAGACGGGCGGCAAGCCGCTGGCCGACCGCAGGCTGTCCCGGCTGCTGAAGTGAGCCTCAGGGTGCCTGGACGGACACCAGACGCTGACCGTCGGCGGTGCGCACGTCGTAGCGGGCGATCTGGTCAGGGCGCAGCGGGGAAGCGCCCTGCGCGGTGACGGTGCCGGTGTCGCGGCCGGTCTCGGTCCAGGTGCCGGCGATCTGTTCGGAGCCGTCGCGGCCCACGACGACGAGCCGGCAGGTGTGCGGGCCGGTGTGGTCCTGGACCCGCAGCAGCAGCCGGCTGCCGGTGTCCCCGTCGTCGGCCGTGACCTCGGCCCACACCCCGGTCCGCGGATCGGTCGCCGCGGTGACGTGCGCGGCCGCCGCGTCATGCCCGGTGAAGGCCATCAGGCCGGAGCCGGCCACGGCCAGCACCACGGAGGCGGCCAGGCCGTACAGGAAACGCCGCCGGCCCGCCCGCCGGCGGCGGGCGACGTCGCCGAGCAGCCGTTCCAGCAGCCGGGTACCGGGCTGTGCCATGGGGTGCACGAAGCGCGGCGTGGTCCGGCGGTACAGCATCAACTGCCGTGCGGCAGGGCCGAATTCGGTCACCTGTGCCGCGCACCGAGGGCACTCCATGAGGTGGTCCTCGAAGCGGAAGGCGTCCGCCTCGTCCAGCACGCCGAGCGCGTACGCGCCGACATCGCGATGCCTTTCCTGGGACCTCATGCCGAATCCTCGTGCCGTTGGGTGTGGGTGGGGTTACTCCTTGCTCCCACCCGTACGCAGCCGACAGCGGAATCACTCAAGCCACCCACGGAATCCGGGTCAAGAGATTCGGAGCGGCCCGGCCCGCGGATTGGTCGGGTTTCCGGAAACCTCAGAAAAGGTGGATCGCCAGATGCCCGAGCGGCAGCCCGAGCCGCCAGGCCGGTGTCCACACCTTCGGCCCGTCGTCCTCGCCGAGCACCCCGGCCCCGCCCGGCACCGCGTCCAGATCGGGCGCGAGCAGCTCGGTCTCCTCCAGCCAGCGCCAGGCGTCGGCGGCCAGGGCCAGGTCCGGCGAGCGGGTGCCGGCCTCGGCGGCCCGCTCGGTCAGCTCGGCCATGCGCTCGCGCACCCAGTCCTGCCACGGCTGGTCGTACGCCGTCAGCGACAGCCAGTTCTCCAGCTGGGAGATCACCCGGATACCGGACAGCTCCCCGTCGGTGTCGGACAGGAAGACGGTCAGCGCCAGCGCGTCCCGGCCGGCCCGGAACTCGAAGGACGTCGGCGGCATGAGGTCGCCGGTGCGCAGCAGCTCGTCGGCGATGTACTCGGCGTACAACCAGGCCATGGGGACGGCCAGTTCACCACCACCGGTGCCGTCCGTGCTCTCGTGCCCTCTGTGCAGCATCCCTTCCTGCCCTTCCTCCGGTACGCGCGTGGCCCGACCCCCGTCGGGTCGCGGCCCGGTCCCCGCCCGGAACACCGTGAGGACAGCCCATTGCCCCAATGGGGGCCACAGCAAGGCGCTTTACCGAGGTTTGACCAAGGCTCCGGTTTCAGTGCAGGTCGGCCGCGTAACCCGGCAGGACCCGGCGCAGCGCGCGCAGCGCGTAGTACGCGCGGGACTTCACGGTACCGGGTGGCACGCCCAGGGTCTGCGCCGCTTCCGCCACACTGGCCCCGAGGAAGTACACCAGTACAAGGACGTCACGGTGCTCCGGCGTGAGGGTCTTCACAGCCTCGCGCACATCGAGCATCGCGGCCGCCCGTTCGGCGTGATCGGCGGTCACCCGGGCGGTCTCGGGGACCTCGCCGTCGGCCTCGGGGGGCCGCGCCTGGCGGGCCCTGCGGGCGTCGATCGCGAGCCGCCGGGCGACGGTCAGCAGCCAGGGCCGTACCGAGTCGAAGTCCTCGGCGTGCAGCGCCTCGGGGTGCTGCCAGGCGCGCACCAGCGTCTCCTGGACGAGGTCCTCCGCGCGCTGCCGGTCGCCGTCGCAGAGCCGGAGCAGGAGGGCGAACAGGGGGCCGCCGTGCTCGCGCTGGAGCGCGGCCAGTTCGTGTTCGGCGGTCGTCGTCCCGCGGGTGAGTGAGGTTGCGGCCGTCATGGCCGTATGCCAGCGCAGTGCGCGGGCGGGGGACAGGGGGCGGGCGCGGCCCTGCGACGGGCGGTCGATCGCGTCGGCGAACGGTCGGACGGGCGGCCCGGCGGTGCGCCGGACGGGCTAACGGGAGTGGATGGTCCGTTTATCTGCCGGGCGAGATTCGTACCCATATGCCCGTCACGGCTTTTGTCAGTAAATACGACATTCCTGGGGTGAGCTGATGTTCGGACGCAGACAAAAAGTGGCCCTGGCCCTCACCGCCGTCCTCGCGGCGGCGGCCGCCTGCACGAACCACGCACGGCAGCAGAGCGCGGACCCGGCGACCGGCGCCGCCGCCCGCGGCTTCGCCCTCGTCGCCTCCGGGGACGTCCTGCCCCGCACCCCCGTCATCGACCGCGCGGCCCACGACGGCGCCGGGCGCGGCTAGGACTTCGGGCCCCTGCTCGCCGGTGCCGAATCCGTCGTCTCCCGCGCCGGTCTGGCGCTGTGTCACATGGAGGCCGTGCACGGCACCGGCGGCCACTTCGGCAGCGACCCCGCCTCCGGCTCCGCGCCGCGGATCGCCCAGGCCCTCGCGGCGACCGGCTACGACAGCTGCTCCACCGCCTCCGACCACGTGCTGGACGACGGCGCCGCCGGCGTCCGCCGCACCCTGGACGCCATGGACCGGGCCGGCCTGTGGCACGCCGGCACCGCCCGCAGCAACGCGATGTGCGGCCACCGGGGCGTCCGGGACCCGCGCGGCGGCCGGAGCTCAGGCGGCGGGCGCCCGCTCGGCCAGCGCCGAGTGCCGGTAGGAGTAGCGGAAGTAGATCACGCAGCCGATCACGAACCACACCGCGAACCGCACCCACGTCTCCCACATCAGGTACGTGATCAGCCAGATCGAGAAGACGACCCCCAGCGCGGGCACGACCGGCATCCACGGCGTGCGGAAGGTGCGCGGCAGGTCCGGCTGCCGGTAGCGCAGCACGATGACCGCCGTGCACACCACGACGAACGCCAGCAGGATGCCGATGTTGGTCAGCTCGGCCGCCGAGCCGATCGGCACGAACCCGGCGATGGCCGCCGAGCCCGCCCCGACGATCCAGGTCACCCGGGTCGGCACATGCCGGGTCGGGTGCGTCTTCGCGAACCACTTGGGCAGCAGCCCGTCGCGGGACATGGAGAACCACACCCGCGTCACGCCCAGCATGAACGTGAACATCACGGTGAGGATGCCGATGATGGCGCCCACCGCGATCACGTCCGCCAGCGCGTTCAGGCCCACCGACTTGAACGCCGTGGCGAAGCCGCTCTCCTTGTTGATGTGGCGGTAGTTCTGCATGCCCGTCAGGACCAGACAGGCCGCCACGTACAGCACCATCGAGATCGCCAGCGAGTAGATGATCGCCTTCGGCATGTGCCGCTGGGCGTCCTTCGACTCCTCGGCCGCCGTCGACATCGCGTCGTAGCCGAACACCGCGAAGAACACCGTGGCCGCGCCGGTGAAGGCGCCGCCGATGCCGTACGGGAAGAACGGGTGATAGTTCGCGGAGTCGATGTGGAACACGCCCACCCCGATCACCAGCAGCACCACGAGGACCTTCAGTGCCACCACGAGCGTCTCGAAGCGGGCCGCGCTGCGGATGCCCAGGTTCAGCAGCCAGGCGATCAGCAGGCACAGCACGACCGCGAACAGATCGACCCGGTGCCCGTCGCCGGTGCCGGGCGCGCCCAGCATCCAGTGCGGCAGGTTGGCGCCCATCTCCTGGACCAGGAAGCTGAAGTAGCCCGAGATGCCGATGGCCACCACCGCCACGATCGCGGTGTACTCCAGCAGCAGGTCCCAGCCGATGAACCAGCCGGCGAACTCGCCGAGCACCGCGTAGCCATAGGTGTACGCCGACCCCGCCTTCGGGATCAGCCCGGCGAACTCGGCGTACGACAGCGCCGCGCACGCGCTCGCGACACCGGCGATCAGGAACGACACCAGCACCGCCGGTCCGGCCGTGCCGTTGGCCACCGTGCCGGCCAGCGTGAAGATGCCGGCGCCGATGATGCCGCCGACGCCGATCGCGGTGAGCTGCCACAGGCCCAGCGACCGGTCCAGCCGGGGGCCCTCGCGGACCTCCGTCTCCTCGATGTGCTCGATGGGTTTGCGCCGGAGAATGCCTTCGCCCGCGCGGATCCTGACCATGAGCCTCACCTCTTCACCGACGGCAAACGGCTGCCGGCGGCTCATGATGGCCGAGCAGGGACCCGCACGGAAGACGCCACGCATGGGTGCCCCCACCTGACCAGTGCGTCTCGGTAGTCCTACAACCATTGGTTGTGATCGGCGCCCCTCCGGTTGTTTGCCCCCAGTGGCGTCCAGCAGATTTCATGTCCTCCGGCAACGGGAGGTTGTGCATGAAGCTGGGGCGGCAGTTCGGATGGCTGTGGGGGGCCTACGCGGTCAGTACCTTCGGCACCTGGCTTGCCTTCGACGCCTTCGCGATGATCGCGGTCCTCGTGCTGCACGCCGGCTCCGCCCAGGTCTCGCTGCTGGCTTCCGCAGGCGTGGCCGTCGGCGCGGTGGCCGCCGTACCCGTCGGACCCTGGGTGGAATTCCGCCGCAAGCGCCCCGTGATGATCACCGCCGACCTGGTGCGCTGCGCCGCGCTGCTCAGCCTGCCCGCCGCCTACGCGCTCGGCATGCTCGGCTTCGGACAGCTGCTCACCGTCTCGGTGATCGTCGCGGCGGCCGACATCACCTTCACCGCCGCCTCCGGCGCCCACCTCAAGGCCCTCGTGCCGGCCGCGGACCTGCTCACCGCCACCAGCCGATTCGAGTCCACCACCTGGACCGCCACGGTGCTCGGCCCCCCGCTCGGCGGCGCCGCGATCGGCCTGCTCGGACCCGTGACGACCGTGGTCGCGGACGCCGTCAGCTATCTGCTCTCCGCCCTCGGCATCCGCGCCATCGGCTCCGGCGAGCCCCGCCCGCAGCGCACCGCCGCACCCCGCGCCGGCGACCTCCTCGACGGCTGGCGGCACCTGCTCACCAGCCCCGCCCTGCGCCCGCTGTTCCTCAACTCGCTGGCCAACAACGCCCTGATCATGGCCACCTCGCCGGTGCTGTCGGTCCTCATGCTCGGACACCTCGGCTTCACCCCCTGGCAGTACGGCCTCGCCTTCGCCGTGCCCTGCCTCGGCGGACTGCTCGGCTCCCGGCTGGCCCGCCCGCTCGCCACCCGCTACGGCCGCCGGCGGATCCTGCTCACCACCGGCGTGCTGCGCGCGCTGTGGTCCGTCGGCCTCGCCTTCGTCCGCCCCGGCCTGCCCGGTCTGCTGGTCGTGATGGTGACCGAGGCCGGCCTGATCACCTGCTCGGGCATCTACGGCCCCGTGCTCGCCGCCGAGCGCCTGGAACTGACCCCGGACGACCGGGTGGCCCGTACCCTCGCCGCCTGGTCCGTCACCGGCAAGGCCACCACCGCCGCCGTCACCGCCCTGTGGGGCCTGCTGGCCGCCGCCACCAGCCCGCGCACGGCGATCGCCGTGGCCGGAGTCCTGCTCCTCGCCACCCCGCTGCTGCTGTGGCGCCCCACGCGCGCTACGGAACGACCGTCACCGGCCAGCGCCCCGCCTTCACCAGCCGCACCGCCACCGAGCCGATGATCCGGTGCCCGGCCTGCTCCGAGGCACCGACGACCACCGCGTCCGCCTGGAGCTCGTCGGCCGCCTTCACCAGCCCGGTGTAGGGGTCGCCGCGGAAGGTGTGGAACTCCCAGCGCACCTCGAATATCCCCTTGACCCGCTCGGCCGCCTCCCGGATGTACGTGACCAGGTCCTCGGCGATCTCGTCGGTCGTCTCGGCCACCGGCGCACCGAGGGCCGCCCCGGCCGCGAGCACCGGCTGCACGTACACCACGGCCAGCAACGCGTGCTGGCGCCGGGCGAGCCCGCCCGCGTACGCGGCCGCGCGCAGCGAGGAGTCCGAGCCGTCCACCCCGACCACGATGACCTTCGGCCCGTCCGTACCCCGCTCGAATCGGTGCGCGGGCGAGTGAGAGTGCTGCCCCTGCTGTTCCGTCACGGCTGTGAGGCTATCGGAACCGGCGGTTCCCGCTACGGCACGGGGCCGTATCGCAGCAGGACAACGCGCCGTTCCGGCCCGGCGCCGGCCTCTCGACGGGCGAGCCGCCCGGCCGCTTCCTACAGTCGGAACCATGACCGCGAGCGCCGGGCCCGCCGAACGGAGGGACCCCACGACGCCGGTACGCCCGTCCGCCGGCGGGCGCCTCGGCTGGGTGCCCAAGGCCTTCGCGACCCTCTTCGGCGCACTCGGCCTGCTGTGCGCCCTGGTCGCGCTCATCGAGCCCCTGCGGGACCTGCTCCAGCCGGTCATCCACACCCTCGACATGCTCCTGGTGCCCATCAGCGCCAACCTCGCCTACGCCGTCTTCCTGTTCCTGCTGGCCGGCGCCATTGCCGCCCGCAAGAAGATCGCCTGGTGGCTGGTCGTCGTCTACCTCGGCCTGGTCGTCCTCAGCGACGCACTCGGCGTGGGCGTCGGGCTGTACACCGAGTCGCTGCTGTCCCTGGCGGTGTCCGGCCTGCTGCTGGTCCTGCTCGTCGTGGCCCACGGGGAGTTCTACGCCGCCTCCCGCCGCGGCGCCGTGTGGCGGGCCCTCGGTGTGCTGCTGGCCGGGCTCGTGGTGGCGATCCTGCTGGGCTGGGGCCTGGTCATGATGTTTCCGGGCACGCTCCCGGCGAACGAGCATCTGGCCTGGGCGGCCGACCGGGTCCTCGGCGGACTGTTCCCGCCCGGCGCGTTCGCCGGCCGCCCGCCGCGCAAGGTCACCTTCGTCCTCGGCCTCCTCGGCGCCCTCGCCCTGCTCAACGCCGCCGCCACGCTGTTCCGCTCCCAGCGCCTGGAGGCCGCCCTGCACGACGACGAGGAGGCCCGCATCCGCGCCCTCCTCGCCGACTACGGCGAGCGGGACTCGCTCGGCTACTTCGCCACCCGCCGGGACAAGGCCGTCGTCTTCTCGCCCAGCGGCAAGGCCGCCGTCACCTACCGCGTCGAGGCCGGGGTGTGCCTGGCCAGCGGCGATCCCGTCGGCGACATGGAGGCCTGGCCGCACGCGATCGCCGCCTGGCTGGACGTGGCCCGTCGCTACGCCTGGGCGCCCGCCGTGATGGGCGCCTCCGAGGACGGTGCCCGTGCCTATGTCCGCGCCGGGCTCGGCGCCCTCCAGCTCGGCGACGAGGCGATCCTGCAGGTGGCCTCCTTCGACCTGAACGGCCGGGACATGCGGGTGACCCGGCAGGCCGTGCACCGCGTCGCCCGCACCGGCGCCACCACCCGGATCCGCCGCCACGCCGCACTCGGCGAGCGGGAGATGGAGGAGGTCATCGGCAAGGCCGACGCCTGGCGCGACACCGAGACCGAACGCGGCTTCTCCATGGCCCTGGACCGGCTCGGCGACCCCGCCGACGGCGACTGCCTGCTCGTGGAGGCCCTCGGCGAGGACGGCCGGCTGCTCGCCCTGCTCTCCTTCGTGCCCTGGGGGCGCGACGGCATCTCCCTGGACCTGATGCGCCGTGACCGGGCCGCCCCCAACGGGGTCATGGAGTTCATGATCGCCGAACTGTGCGCCGCCGCGGCGAAGTTGGGCGTCCGCAGGATCTCGCTGAACTTCGCCGTCTTCCGCTCCGCCTTCGAGGAAGGCGCCCGTATCGGCGCCGGACCCGTCCTCAGATTCTGGCGCCGTCTGCTGCTGTTCTTCTCCCGCTGGTGGCAACTGGAGGCCATGTACCGGTCCAACGTCAAGTACCACCCCGAGTGGTACCCGCGTTTCATCTGCTACGGCGAGACCGCCGCCCTCGCCCGCATCGGGCTCGCCTCCGGAATCGCCGAAGGCTTCGTCCCCGTACCGTCGTTGCGCAAGCTCTGGGGCAAGGGGCATCCGAAGGCCGGGCCGCGGCCCGCCACCACAGCGGGCCTGCCGTCCCTGACGGCGCCCGGCCGCGAAGCCGGGGAGGGGGCCGGGCCGGCGGCCCCGGAGGCGGGCCTGCCCGACCAGGTCCGCGTCCGCCGCCGCACCCTGGACCGGCTGCGCGCCGCCGGCACCGACCCCTACCCGGTCGGCGTCCCCGCCCCCAGCCACGCCCTCTCCGACGTCCCCGAAGGAGCGGACGTCACCGTCGCCGGACGGGTCATGCTGGTCCGCGACTTCGGCGGCATCGTCTTCGCCGTGCTGCGCGACTGGTCCGGCGACCACCAGATCGCCCTGACCCGCGACGGTACCGGCGCGGCCGCCCTCGACCGCTTCACCGCCGACGCCGACACCGGCGACCACGTCACCGCCACCGGCCACGCAGGCCGCAGCGACCACGGCGAGCCCACCGTCTTCGTCACCGACTGGCAGCTCACCGGCAAGTGCCTGCGCCCGCTGCCCGACAAACGGCGCGGCCTCACCGACCCCGAGGCCAAGGTCCGCCGCCGCTACCTCGACCTCGCGACCAGCCCCGCCGCCCGCACGGTCCTGCGGGCCCGCTCCGCCGCCGTACAGGCTCTGCGCCAGGGCCTGCTGGACCGTGGCTACGTCGAGGTCGAGACCCCGATGCTCCAGCCGATCCACGGCGGCGCCACCGCCCGCCCCTTCACCACCCACATCAACGCCTACGACCTCGACCTGTACCTGCGCATCGCCCCCGAGCTGTATCTGAAACGGCTGTGCGTCGGAGGCCTGGAGAAGGTCTTCGAACTCGGCCGCACCTTCCGCAACGAGGGCGTCTCCTACAAGCACAACCCCGAGTTCACGATGCTGGAGGCCTACCAGGCGCACGCGGACTACACCGTGATGCTCGACCTCACCCGCGAACTGATCCAGGGCGCCGCGAGCGCCGCCTTCGGCTCCCCGGTGGCCCGCAGGGACGGGCAGGAGTACGACATCTCCGGGCCCTGGCCGGTCAGGACCGTGTACGGGGCGGTCTCCGAGGCGGTGGGCGAGGAGATCGGCCCCGGCACCGAACTGCTGAGGCTGCACCGGCTGTGCGACCGCACCGCAGTGCCGTACACCGCCGACGACACCCCGGCCGACGTCGTCCTGGAGATGTACGAACGGCTGGTCGAGGAACGCACCCGGCTGCCCACCTTCTACAAGGACTTCCCGACCGACGTCTCCCCGCTGACCCGGCAGCACCGCACCGACCCGCGGCTCGCCGAGCGCTGGGACCTCGTCGCCTTCGGCGTCGAACTCGGCACCGCCTACTCGGAGCTGACCGACCCCGTCGAGCAGCGCCGGCGGCTCACCGAGCAGTCGCTGCGGGCCGCCGGCGGCGATCCGGAGGCCATGGAGCTGGACGA
Source organism: Streptomyces camelliae (assembly GCF_027625935.1). Classification (NCBI taxonomy): domain Bacteria; kingdom Bacillati; phylum Actinomycetota; class Actinomycetes; order Kitasatosporales; family Streptomycetaceae; genus Streptomyces; species Streptomyces camelliae. Next base: position 1,277,288 of record NZ_CP115300.1, on the reverse strand, counting down.
GGACTTCCTTCAGGCCCTCGAATACGCGATGCCCCCGACCGGCGGCCTCGGCCTCGGCGTCGACCGGCTCGTCATGTTCCTCACCGGCCTGACGATCCGGGAGACCCTGCCGTTCCCGCTGGTGCGCCACCGCTGACCCTCGGCTCCGGGCCGGCCGCGGGGACGGCTCGGCGGGGCAGGGCCAGCAGCGCGATCAGCGCGGCGGTCAGGCACAGCGCCGTACCGAGGTCGAAGCAGTGGCGGACCTCGTGCGCGAGGACGACCTTGTACTCCTTCAGACCGGCGAGCGTCCCCGTCGTCGTGTTCCGCTCGGCGACCGTGATGACGCCGACGAACATGGAGGCGCCCAGACCGGCGCCGAACTGCCGGGAGGAGTTCAGCTCCTGGGGGAGCGCACCGCTGCCGCCCCGCGCGAAACCGGCGGGCAGGGCGAGCACCCCGCAGCCGAACGCGATCAGCAGCAGCGGCAGCTGCACCGCGCCGAAGCCGTAGCCCGCACCTGGGCGGCCCAGCAGCACGAACCCGCCGGCCGCCACCACGCACGCTCCGGCCACCGTACCGGCGAGCCCCGCGCGCGCGGCCACCACGGGCAGCACCGCACACCCCAGCACCACCCCGGCGACCGCGGGCAGCAGGGCCCAGCCGACCTGCATCGGGGACAGATTGCCGAGCAGCTGCAGGGCGAACATCAGGACGATCATGGCCCCGGCCAGGCCCGCCGCCAGCAGCGCCACCACCGTGTAGGCGCCGAACGCGACCCGCTCCCGGTACAGCCGGGACAGCAGGGCCGGCACCCGCTCGCCACGGCCCAGCCAGCCCAGCGCGGACGGCAGCAGCGCGGCGCCCACGGCGATGACGATGACCGTCGTGACGGACACACTCCGGCCGCCGAGCCAGTCCGCGAACCACGCGAGGAAGCCCAGCGGCACGACGGCCAGCGCGGCACCGCCCACCCGGCTCCGCGCCCCGGGCACCGGCTCCGTCTCGGCCAGCGCCACCGGGGTCAGCACCAGGAGCACCAGCCCGGCCACCGCCTGCACCCAGAAGACCGTGTTCGCCGTCCGCACGCTGTCCAGCAGCATCGTGCACGGCAGCAGCACGGCCGGGGTGGCGCAGGCGACGACCGCGAAGTGCATGTTCAGCGCCCGGTCCCGGTCCCGGCCCGCCGGATGCGTGGCGTCGATCAGCGCCAGCGCGCCCGCCGTGATCACCGCCGCCGCCACACCCTGCACCGCCCGCGACGCCAGCAGCACCCAGGCGGCGGTCGACAGCGCGGGCGCCGCCGCGGCGAGGCTCGACAGCGCGAACCCGCCCATCAGCACCCGCCGGTGCCCGAGCGCCCGGCCGAGCGCCCCCGCGAGCACCGGCAGCGCCGCGAAGCACACGCTGTACACGGACAGCAGCCAGGTCAGCCCGGAGAACGACAGATGCCGGTCGAACTGGATCAACGGCAGCCCCACCGCGAAGACCGCGGTGTCGAAGACGACCAGGATCTGGGCGACGGCCAGCAGCACCACCGCCAACGCCCCGCGGCCCGGCCCGCGTTCTCCCCCGTGCACCAATTCGGCTCGCCCCCCGTGTCCGTTCTCCGGCAGTGTGTGCGGACTGAATGACTATCAGAGCCGCCGGACGGTTCCCCACCGGGCCCCCGCTGGTCCGACCGGGTGCTTTCCCACCCTCGCACCGGTGTCGTTGTGGTGTGCCGGAGGCCGGTGGGGCGAGTGATGAGTCATGCAGAAGGATCAGTTCTTCACCCGGCGCCGGATGCTCCTCGCCGGCGCCGCGGCAGTGGGGGCCGCGGGCACTGCCGGAGTCGTTCTCGCGGGCGGCACCGAGGAGACCGCCCGGATCCCCGCCGCCCCCGCCCCCGGCCCGCAGGCCCGTCAGGCGCTCAAGCCCTCCGCGTTCCGGCTCCAGCCGCTCACCGGATACGGCCCGCCCCGCCCCGCGCCGCGCAAGCTGAAGGTGCGCACCGAGCCGATCCTGAAGATCTCCGGGCGCGGCCGGCACATGATGCTGACCTTCGACGACGGCCCCAACCCCGAATACACCCCGCACATCCTGGACACCCTCGCCAGGTACGACGTGCGGGCGATGTTCTTCCTGTGCGGCGAGTGCGTCGTCGACAACCGGGAACTCGTGGCCCGGATGGCCGACGAGGGCCATGTCGTCGGCAACCACACCTGGACCCATCCGCTGCTGACCACCCTCAACCGCAGGCAGATCCGCGACGAGATGGAGCGCACCAGCGACGCCATCGAGGACTCCTACGGCGAGCGGCCCCAGTGGTTCCGGGCCCCCTACGGCGCCTGGAACCGGGCCGCGTTCCAACTCGGCGCCGAGATGGGCATGGAGCCGATGGCCTGGACGGTGGACACCACCGACTGGATGACGCCGGGCACCTCCACCATCATCGACCGGGTGGAGAGCGGCGCCGCCCCCGGTGTCGTGGTGCTCTCCCACGACGCCGGCGGCGACCGTTCGCAGACCGTCCACGCGATCCGTGAATGGCTGCCCCATCTCCTCGACTCCGGATATCACATGACCGTGCCGCGCCGCCGCACGTGACCCTTGGCCAGGGGTTTCGCCCGGCCCGGCCGAGGTGGCTTCAGTCCACCGCGACCAGCCGGGCGAAGACCACGACATTCCCGTCGTAGCCCTTCTGTTTCGAGAAACCGCCCCCGCAGGTGATGACCCGCAATTCCGGGGTGCCCTTCGAGCCGTACACCCGGTCACCGGGGAAATTGGCCTTCGAGAAGACCTCGATTCCATAGATCTCGAACACCGCGGTCTTTCCGTCCCTGCGCAGAGTCTCGACCCGGTTTCCCTGTTTCAGGGCCCCGAGTCCGTAAAAGACGGCGGGGCCCTGCTGGTTGTCGACGTGCCCCACGACGACCGCGGTGCCTTTCTCGCCGGGGGAGACCGCACCGGTGAACCAGCCCGCGAGGTTGGGGTCCCCGGGCGGGGGTGCGCCGATCCAGCCGTCCGCGTCCAGGCCGACCGGCATCACCGGCGCGTCCACCTGGATCGCGGGGATCCGCACCCGCTCGACGGCCGAGAACGCGAGCGGCGCCGGAGCCCCGGCGAACGTGCCCGTACGGCTGTCCGGGGCCGCCGCCGAGGCCGGCTGCGGCGGGCCGATGTCGAACTCCCCCGAACCGTTCCGGATGAGCGCCAGGCCGGTCAGCAGAACAAGCGCTATCACGCCCCACGGGGCGCGCTTGCGCCGCCGCTCCTCCTCTTCGGCGAGCTCGTACAGTCCGGACGCAGACATTCGCCATCCCCTCTCGCCGCGGCCGCCGCCGCGTGCGTCGCGCATGGGAAAACGCTAAATCCCGCGCGCGGTGCGGGCGACGGGGTGAGCGGCGAACGGGTGGCCCGCGGCGGATGCGGTGCGCCATCCGAGGTGCCGTTCCCAGGAATTTCCTGACGGCCCGTGACCTGCGTCAATATCCGATTGTGTGATTTCGGTCCGATGTGTTGCCTCACCAGGACGGACCATTCTCGGCATGCGGGAGTGTTCCCGGGGTCCGAGGGTCTTTTCCGGGAGGTGTTGTCTCGCCGATCGACCGGGAACCGGACCCGGGGCGCCTCCCGCGGAGGATCACTTGACAACGGCATCAGCTGCCACTTCGACGACAGCGGGAACCACGTCGGCAACCGCGACCGAGGGGACTTCGGTCGTGATCCCGGCCGCGGGGCCGGCGGGCGGGACTCGGATCGCGGGTCGGATCGTGGGGACGACTTCGGGCGGCGTGTTCTGGCTGCGCCGCCGGCACGAGCAGTGGATCTGACGCCGTTGCCCGTGCGGTGTCAGAGGCCGTCCTCGTGGGCACGGCGGCGCGCCAGGCGGTAGGCCGTGCCGAGCGAACCGGCGATCAGTAGCGCGCCGAGGCCGATCTCCTTGACGTCGAACCCGCCGACACTGCCGCCCGCACCGGCCCGCACCCCGTGCTGCACCGGCGGGAGCGGCGCGTAGCGCTGGTCGTAGGGCTGGTCGCGCTGGTCGCCCTCGCGGCCGTCGGCGATGGTGAGGTCGGTGGCCCCGCTCGCCCCGTCGCAGCGGAACGTCACCGAGTGGGCGGCCCCGGGTCTGGCGTTCCGGTCGACCACAGCGGTCGCCGAGGAGCGCTCCGGCGGGATCCGTAGCGTGTCGAAGACCCCGGAGGACACCGTGGCGGTGCCCCGGCAGCCGCCGCCGTCCCGGTCGACCTGGAGGCGCACCCGGTTCCCGGCCGTGATGGCGGACGGGGCGACCCGGAAACCGAACGGCGTGCCGTCGTGGTCGTCACCCGCGAGGGCGGCCGATGCGCCGAGGGCGAGGGCGAGGGTGCCGGCGCCCAGCAGAGCGGCCGAAGCGACGCGTATCGCGCGCATACTGCTTCCTCCGGTCCCCGAGGAGCGGCCGCGGACCTGTTTCCGCCTGGGCCAGGAACGCACCTCGATGACCGCAACGTTAGGAACGTCCGCACACCCGCGCGATCGGAGTAGCGCGAATGGGGCACGGGTGTGCGTCGTCCGGGGGAAAACGGTCCTGCGGCCGGGTGGCATCCGGCCGCGAGGCTATTTGGTGAGGCCCGGGAACAGATTCGTGAACGGTTCCGCGGTCACCGCGATGCCCCGGCTGAAGGGGGCGTCGAAGTCCCAGATGAGGAACAGCATGAAGGCGATGGTCGCGGAGAACAGCCCGGCCAGCACCAGTTCGCGCTTCGTGCGCCGGATCTGCAACGCGAACACCATGCCCACGGTGATCAGCCCGCCGACGAGCAGCCCCCACCACACCACCGCCGGCATGGTGGCCCCGGTGGAGTCGGCCCGGTCGTTGCGCGCCTGGTCGGCGGCGGTCATCTGGTCCAGCAGCGGCTGGTAGGCCTGCGCCTCGAAGTCGTTCTTCGGCTGGTAGTCGGTGACGTCGTGACGGACCTTCTGCAGCAGCTCGGCACCGCGGTCGGTGACGCGCTCCTGGTTCGACATCGTCTTCCACTCGTGGTCGACGACATAGCTGACATAGGTGTTGACATCAGTCCGGATCCGGTCACGGACGTCCGGCGGATAGACCCGGACCCGCTCCGAGATCTCGTGCAGCGCCTGGGCCTCGCTCTGTACGTAGTCCTGGGCGGAGCTGCGGGCCTCCCACACGCCCGCGATGGCCAGACCGAGGACGATGGCGTACACGACACCGATCCACATCGTCATGTACTCGATGACGTCCGGGGTCTCGCTGGGGTCCTCGTCGTCGGGTGCCCGCCGGTTGCGCAGGACGGTGACGACCACCACGACGGCACAGGCCGCCAGCATCGCGAGGACGAGAACAAGCCAATCCGGCAACGGATACCTCCAGGGTGAGCGGGCCGGCGCGTCAGCGCGGGCGCAGGGCCGCGACGGCGACGATCGCGGGGACGGTGATGAGCAGGACGTAGGTGACGGGCGTGGTGGTGCCCGTCGCCCGGTGACTGACGGGATGGGAGCGGTACGCGGGGTAGCTCACCGGGGTCACCGAGGGCCGCGGCGCGGGCTTCGGCTTCGGCGCCGGTGCGGGCGTCGGGGTGGGCTTCGGGACCGGGCGTGGGGCCGGCGGAGGCGGCGCGGGCCGGACCGGGCGCTTCGGCTTCGGGGCGGGCTTCGGCGTCGGGCGCGGAGGCGGCGTCGGCTTCGGGGGTGGTGGGGGCGGTGGCGGTGGGGGAGGCGGTGGCGGTACCGGCGGCGGGGTGGGCGTCGGCGTCGGCGGGCACGGCGGCGGGGTCGGCGTCGGGCAGGGCGGGTCGGGCCAGTGAGCGCCGTCACCGGCCCACGCCACCGCCACCGTGCCGTCCGGTCCCGTGGAGGCGGACGCGCAGGCGTCGGCCCGCGCGCTGCCGGCCGGGCAGCCCACCAGGGTCCAGCTCAGCGTCAACAGGGCCAACACCCTTACGGCGGGCGCGCATCGAGTCACTTCGGGTCCATGCACGACGAAGATCATGGGGCGCGGGAACCGGAAGCACGCCGTAGTGCGCCGGGATTGCTTCGAAGGAAGGACATTGCGTGATCAGGTGTTTGACGCGGCCAAGTACGCGCTTGGCGTGAAATGTGCGCCCCGCGTACGCCTGCCATCGAGGGGCCGGACACAGGTTCCGGAAAGATTTTCGCGTCCGCGTTGAACACTCCACCCCCTGCGCCGCGTACCCATGGCCGTGCGGCGGCGCAGCAAGGCGCTGCAACATCCAGGCGATGATGGGGAGTTGACGATGAAGACCTCCGGGCGGACCGCCTCGCTGGTGGCGACAGCCGCCGCGGTGCTGGCGCTGACGACGGCGTGCGGTCAGGACAACAGCACCACCCCGGCCTCCGCGGCCCAGAACGTCGGCGCCACCGCGCCCGCGGGCAGCCCGACCACCGGCGCCGGCCTCGGCACGGGCACCGGCGCGGGCAACGGTTACGGCGCCGACGGCAACCAGAGCTCCAGCTCCCCCACCGCGGCCGCGCCCGCGGGCAAGCTCACCGTGGCCGCCAACCCCGATCTCGGCAACGTGCTGACCGACGGCTCCGGCCTCACCCTCTACCGGTTCGACAAGGACACCGCCAACCCGCCCAAGTCGAACTGCGTCGACGACTGTGCCAGGACCTGGCCGCCGGTCCCCGCCAATGACGCCACCGCCGGCGCCGGCATCGACAAGTCGCTGCTCGGCGAGGTGACCCGCGCCGACGGCACCAAGCAGCTCACCATCGGCGGCTGGCCGGCGTACCGCTACGCCAAGGACGTCAACGCCGGTGACGTCAACGGCCAGGGCGTGGGCGGCAAGTGGTTCGCGCTGGCCCCCGACGGCAAGAAGGCCTCGCTGGCCTCCCTGCCCGGTCTGTCCGTGCGCAAGGACCCCAAGCTCGGCGACATCATCGTGGACAAGAACGGCAGGACGGTCTACCGCTTCCTGAAGGACAAGGCCTGGCCCAAGGTCATCTCGAACTGCGCCGGAGCCTGCCTCCAGAAGTGGCCCGCCGTCGCTCCGGTCAAGCCGGAGGACACCCAGGGCGTCAAGAAGAAGGGGCTGATGGGCTTCACCCGTCCCGACGGCGCGAAGCAGATGACCGTCAACTGCTGGCCGATCTACACCTTCTCCGGGGACACCGCCCCCGGCGACACCAACGGTCAGGGCGTGGGCGGCACCTGGTACGCCGTCGCGCCCGACGGCAAGCCGGTCGGCGCTCCGAGCAGCTGATCACCTCCCCAGGGTCGATCGTCCCGCCCGGCCCGGGGCGCCACCGCCGGTCCGCCCCCTCCGCACCGCACGGAGGGGGCGGACCCTTGTGCTGGGCGGGAGAAGCCCAGGCCGGCACAGCCGTCACACAGCGGGGTCATACGGGCACATGCCGCAGGCAGTGACCGGGAACGGACGGTCAATTTCCGGTTCAGGTCGCTCCTTTGGCGGACGATCAGTAGCCTCAGCTCGAACACCGGATCGCCTGCCCCTGCCGTCCACGCCTTGGAGAGATACATGGAGCGTCCCGCCTGGGCCCCACGGAGCATCGACATCTCGGTGCCGAGCGTCTCGCGGATCTACGACTTCTACCTGGGCGGTTCGCACAATTTCGAGGTCGACCGGGAAGCGGCGCGCAGGGCCATGGCGTTCATGCCGGGCCTGCCGAAGATCATGCAGGCCAACCGGGCCTTCATGCGCCGGGCCGTGCGCTTCGCGGCCGGGCAGGGCGTCACCCAGTTCCTCGACATCGGCTCCGGCATCCCGACGTTCGGCAACGTCCACGAGGTGGCCCAGGCGGCCGCACCGGGCGCGCGCGTGGTCTACGTCGACCACGACCCGGTCGCCGTGGCGCACAGCCAGGCGGTGCTGGCGGGCAACGCGGACGCGGACGTGGTCGCGGCGGACCTGCTGGGGCCCCAGGAGATCCTCGCGAGCCCCCAGGTGGAGCGGCTGATCGACCTGAACCGGCCAGTGGCCCTCCTGCTCGTTGCCATACTGCACTTCGTGGAAGACGCGGACGATCCCTACGGTGCGGTGGCCGAGCTGCGCGAGGCGCTCGCGCCCGGCAGCATGCTGATCCTCACCCATGCCTCGTACGAGGGAATCCCGGTGCCGGCCGAGCGGGCCGAGGGCGCGGTGGACGTATACAAGGACATTCGCAACCCGCTGATCATGCGCTCGCGCGACGAGATCGCGCGGTTCTTCGAGGGGTACGACATGGTGGAACCCGGACTGGTGCCGATGCCGCACTGGCGCCCGGATGCGGCGTTGGAGGACGAGGATCCGTTCGCCTTCTCCGGATTCGCCGGCGTGGGGCGCACGGCGTGAGCGCGGAGCCGGACGCGCCGGAGGGCAGACTGCGCCGGTTCGCGACGATCTGGAGCCGGGCGGTCTACCCGGTGACCTCCACCTCGCTGACCCGCGCCGAGTTCGAGGAGCAACTGCTGCCACTCGCCCGCCGGTTGAGCGAGCTGCTGCGGGCGCACAGCTTCGACGCCGACGGCGCGAAGGCGGTCGGTGCCGCCCTGGTGGACGCGCACTGCACCGACCCCGAGGCGCTCACCCGCACCCTCGACTGCGTCGACGCGTATCTGGTGCTGTACTGCGGTGCGGACGATCCCGAGGCGCCGCAGGACGAACTGCGGCTGCGTTCCTCGCGGTTGCAGCACGCGATGGCCGCCGGGTTCGCGCAGGCGCTGCGCGAGCGCACCCTGGCCGAGCAGGAGGCCATCGCCCAGGCCGCGTTGCGGGCCCAGGGTGTGGTCGCACAGGCGCTGCACGCCAGCGAGGCCCGCTTCCGCGCGGTGTTCGAGGGCGCGGCCATAGGAATCGGCATCGCCGGCCTCGACGGAACCGTCCTGCAGGTCAACGAAGCGCTGCTGCGCATGTTCGGCCTGTCCGAGCCGACGCTGCGCGGCCGCCGGGTGCAGGACTGGGTGCACCCCGAGGACGCCCCGCAGACCTGGAAGCTCTACGAGGAGCTGGTCCGCGGCGAGCGCGAGCACTACCACATGGAGAAGGCGTTCAACCGCCCCGACGGCACGGTCCTGTGGACCAACCTGACGGTCTCCCTCCTGCGGGACGCCGACGGCGCGCCGCAGTACCAGCTCGCCCTCATGGAGGACACCACCGAGCGCCGCCTGCTCAACCTCCGGCTGCGCTACGAGGCCACGCACGACGCCCTCACCGGTCTGCCCAACCGCACCCTGTTCTTCGAACGCCTGGAGAAGGCGCTGGGGGCGGGCGAGGGCCAGCGGTTCGGCCTGTGCTATCTCGACCTGGACGGCTTCAAGACCATCAACGACAGCCTCGGGCACGCGGCCGGCGACCGGCTGCTGGTGGAGGTCGCCGACCGGCTGCAGTCCTGCGCGACCGCGCCCGGCGAGATGGTCGCCCGGCTCGGTGGCGACGAGTTCGTGGCCCTCACCACCGGCCCCGGCACCGAGCGCACGGTGGACGAGCTGGCCGAGCGCATCATGAACGCGCTCGTGACCCCCATCAGCATCGACGGCCGGGACCTGATGGTGCGCGGCAGCCTCGGCATCGTCGAGGGCCCGGCGGGCGAACGCACCGCCGCTGAAGTCCTCCGCAGCGCTGACATCACCATGTACCGGGCGAAGTCGGCGGGCGGCAACCGTTCCGAACTGGCCGACCCGGAGGCCGACGCCCGCGCCATCACCCGTCACGGCCTCACCACGGCCCTGCCGACGGCCCTGGAGCGCGGCGAGTTCTTCATCGAGTACCAGCCGCTGGTCCACCTCGGCGACGGCAGCGTGCGCGGCGCCGAGGCCCTGGTGCGCTGGCTGCATCCGCAGCACGGCGTCCTCGGCCCGGACCGCTTCATCCCACTGGCCGAGCACACCGGCCTGATCGTTCCGCTCGGCCGCTGGGTGCTGGAGGAGTCCATCCGGCAGGCCCGCGCCTGGCGAGAACGGTACGGCGAGGAGACGGCGGCCGGGCCGCTGCGCATCAACGTCAACCTGTCGCCGTGCCAGCTCAGTCATCCGGGCCTGGTCCAGGACACGGTCGAGATCCTGGAGCGCGCCGGCGTCACCCCGGACGCCCTGTGCCTGGAGGTCACCGAGTCGGCCCTGATCGGCGCCGACGACGATCTGCTCAAACCGCTGCGCCGGCTGGCCGAGATGGGCGTCGACATCGCCCTGGACGACTTCGGCACCGGCTACTCGAATCTCGCGAACCTGCGCCGTCTGCCGGTGCGCATCCTCAAGCTGGACCGCTCCTTCACCCAGGGCATGCAGCAGTTCCCCGCCGACCCGGTCGACCTGAAGATCGTCGAGGGCATCGTCACCCTCGCCCACAGCCTGGACCTCGCGGTCACGGTCGAGGGCGTGGAAACCGGCGCCCAGGCCGAGCAGCTGCGGATACTGGGCTGCGACACGGCCCAGGGCTGGTACTACGCCCGTCCGGGCCCGCCGGAGAGGCTGCACGACTTGGCGTTGGTGGACGCGACGGGCTGAACTTTTCAAGGAGGGGCGGGGCGGTTCCCCAAGGGACGCGGGGCCGCATTGATATGCGGCCCCGCCGCGGGGCGCGACAAGCCACCACGCACCCGCACCCCGAAACGGTGCTTCCCAGGCAGACGAATCCGAACGAAAGCACCCTCACTGCTCAAGCAACATCCGCTGCAACTCCCGCGCAGCCCGCGGCGGAGCCACATCGCTGCGATGCGCCAGCGCAATGGCCCGCTGCAACCCCGGCCGAGCCAACGGAGTGACCCGCAGCCCGCGTCCGGACCTGGACGCGACCATGCGCGGAACGACCGACACCCCCAGGCCCGCCCGGACAAACCCCAACACCGCATCCATCTCACCCCCCTCAACGGCAAAATCCGGCTCGAACCCAGCGGAGCGACACGCGGCCACCGTCAGCTCCCGCAGGTCGTACCCGTGCCGGAACATCACCAGCCGCTCACCCTCCAGGTCGGCGATGCGTACCACCCGCCCGCCCCGGCCAGGAGCCGGCGCCTCCGGTGAGGACACCACCACCAGCTCCTCCCGCAGCAACTCCACGGTGGTCAGCGCGGGCGCGGCCGTCGGCAGCGGCAGCACGACCAGCGCGAGATCGAGCGCACCGCGCGCCAGCTCCCGCACCAGGTCGTGCGAGCCGCTCTCCTCGATCAGCAGCTGAATGCCGGGATAGCGGTCGTGGAAGGCACGCAGTACGTCCGGCAGCAGGCCCGTGCACAGGCTCGGCGTCGCCCCCAGCCGCACCCGCCCCCGGCGCAGCTGCACCAGCTCCTGCACCTCGTGGCGCGCGGTGTCCGCGTCGGCCAGGATCCGCCGGGCCAGCGGCAGCAGCGCCTCGCCCGCGTCGGTGAGCGTGATGTTGCCCCGGGCGCGCAGGAACAGATCCGCGCCCAGCTCCCGCTCCAGCGCCTTGATCTGCTGCGACAGCGACGGCTGGGCGACATGGACCAGCTCCGCGGCCCGGGTGAAGTGCCGGGTCTCGGCGACGGCGACGAAGTACTGAAGCTGCTGGAACTGCATGGTGTCACGATAGCTTCCACCTATGGAATCCAGGTGGACCATGTCTTGGACCGATCGGGCCGTCCGGCCCTAGCGTGCTGGGCATGGCTCTGGCAACGCGGACGGACCGACGGCCGTCCATGGCGCGCACGATGTGGGACTCCTCCGTCGGCAAGAAGACCGTGATGGCCGTCAGCGGCCTGATCATGCTGGCGTACCTGGTGGCGCACATGATCGGCAACCTGAAGATCTACTTCGGTCCGGGCGAGTTCAACGACTACGGTCACTGGCTGCGCCGGATCGGCGAGCCGTTCATGCACCACATGTGGACGCTGTGGCTCGTCCGGATCGTCATGGCCGTCGCCGTGGTCGCCCACGCCACGTCCGCGTACCAGCTCAGCCGCCGGGACATCAAGGCACGGCCCAGCAAGTACGTGCACACGAAACCCCGGGCGAGCTACGCCACCCGCACCATGCGCTGGGGCGGGATCATCCTCGGCCTGTTCGTCGTCTGGCACGTCCTGGACCTGACCACCGGCACCGTGCACCCGGGCCGCTTCGAGCACGGCCACCCGTACCAGAACGTCGTCTCCGACTTCTCCCACTGGTACAGCAACGTCATCTACATCGTCGCGATGCTGGCGCTCGGCCTGCACATCCGGCACGGCTTCTGGAGCGCCGCGCAGACCCTCGGCGTCGGCAGCCGCACCCGCGACCGCGCCCTGAAGACCATCGCCAACGTCCTCGCGCTGCTGCTCACGGCCGGCTTCATCGCCGTACCCGTGGGCGTCATGACCGGAGTGGTGAGCTGACATGACCGACTACGCGAACTACACGACCGGCGAACCCGCCGTCGACACCAAGGCGCCCTCCGGCCCGATCCACGAGCGCTGGGACAAGCGCCGCTTCGAGGCCAAGCTCGTCAACCCCGCCAACCGGCGCAAGCACACCGTCATCGTCGTCGGCACCGGACTCGCCGGCGGCTCGGCGGGCGCCACCCTGGCCGAACAGGGCTACCACGTCGTCCAGTTCTGCTACCAGGACTCCCCGCGCCGCGCCCACTCCATCGCCGCGCAAGGCGGCATCAACGCGGCGAAGAACTACCGCAACGACGGCGACTCGATCCACCGGCTGTTCTACGACACCGTCAAGGGCGGCGACTTCCGCGCCCGCGAGTCCAACGTGCACCGGCTCGCGCAGATCTCGGTCGAGATCATCGACCAGTGCGTGGCCCAGGGCGTGCCCTTCGCCCGCGAGTACGGCGGCCTGCTCGACACCCGCTCGTTCGGCGGCGTCCAGGTGTCGCGGACGTTCTACGCCCGTGGCCAGACGGGACAGCAGCTCCTGCTCGGCGCCTACCAGGCCCTCAGCAGGCAGATCGCCGCGGGGAACGTGGAGATGCACCCGCGCACCGAGATGCTGGACCTGATCGTCGTGGACGGGCGGGCCCGGGGCATCGTGGCCCGGGATCTGATCACCGGTCGTGTCGACACCTACTTCGCCGACGCGGTGGTGCTGGCCTCCGGCGGTTACGGCAACGTCTTCTACCTCTCCACCAACGCCATGAACTCCAACGCGACCGCCGTGTGGCGGGCGCACCGGCGCGGCGCATACTTCGCCAACCCCTGCTTCACCCAGATCCACCCCACCTGCATCCCGCGCACCGGCGACCACCAGTCCAAGCTGACCCTGATGAGCGAGTCGCTGCGCAACGACGGCCGGATCTGGGTGCCCAAGGCCAAGGGCGACACCCGCCCGCCGCACCAGATCCCCGAGGACGAGCGCGACTACTACCTGGAGCGCATCTACCCGTCCTTCGGCAACCTCGTCCCCCGGGACATCGCCTCCCGCGCCGCTAAGAACGTCTGCGACGAGGGCAGGGGAGTGGGCCCCGGCGGCCAGGGTGTCTACCTGGACTTCGCCGACGCCATCCAGCGGATGGGCCGTAAGGCGGTCGAGGCGAAGTACGGCAACCTCTTCGACATGTACCAGCGGATCACCGACGAGGATCCGTACGAGGTGCCGATGCGGATCTACCCGGCCGTGCACTACACGATGGGCGGACTGTGGGTCGACTACGACCTCCAGACCACCATTCCCGGCCTGTTCGCCGTCGGTGAGGCCAACTTCTCCGACCACGGCGCCAACCGGCTCGGAGCCTCCGCGCTGATGCAGGGCCTCGCCGACGGCTACTTCGTCCTGCCGGCCACCATCAACGACTACCTGGCCCGCAACCCGCACCAGGAGCGGGTGACCGCCGAACACCCCGTCGTGCAGGAGGTGCTGGCCGAGACCGAGGACCGGCTCAATCTGCTGCTGTCCGTCGACGGCGACCGCACCCCGGACTCCTTCCACCGCGAACTCGGCGAGCTGATGTGGGAGTTCTGCGGCATGGCGCGCACCGACGCAGGGCTGCGCAAGGCCCTGGAGCGCATCCCGCAGATCCGCGAGGAGTTCTGGCGACGCATCAAGGTCCCCGGGACCGGCGAGGAGTTCAACCAGTCGCTGGAGAAGGCCAACCGGATCGTCGACTACCTGGAGCTCGCCGAGCTGATGTGCCTCGACGCGCTGCACCGCGCCGAGTCCTGCGGCGGCCACTTCCGCGAGGAGTCCCAGACCCCGGACGGCGAGGCCGCCCGCAAGGACGAGGAGTTCTCCTACGCGGCCGCCTGGGAGTTCACCGGCACCGGCACGGCTCCCGTCCTGCACAAGGAAGACCTGGTCTTCGAGTACGTCCACCCCACCCAGCGGAGCTACGCATGAAGCTCACCCTGCGCGTCTGGCGGCAGAAGAACGCCGGCGCCGACGGAGCGATGTCCACGTACGAGGTGGACGGCATCTCGTCCGACATGTCCTTCCTGGAGATGCTGGACGTCCTCAACGAACAGCTCATCCTGTCCGGCGAGGCCCCCGTCGCCTTCGACCACGACTGCCGCGAGGGCATCTGCGGCGCCTGTTCCCTCGTGATCAACGGCGACGCGCACGGCCCGGAGCGCACCACCACCTGCCAGCTGCACATGCGGTCCTTCAAGGACGGCGACACGATCGACATCGAGCCGTGGCGGGCGGCCGCGTTCCCGGTGATCAAGGACCTGGTCGTCGACCGGTCCGCGTTCGACCGGATCATCCAGGCCGGCGGCTATGTCACCGCGCCCACCGGCTCCGCGCCCGAGGCCCACGCCACGCCGGTGCCGAAGGCCGACGCCGACTTCGCCTTCGAGCACGCGGAGTGCATCGGCTGCGGGGCGTGCGTGGCCGCGTGCCCCAACGGCGCGGCGATGCTGTTCACCTCCGCCAAGATCAACCATCTCAACGTGCTGCCCCAGGGGGCACCCGAGCGGGAGACGCGGGTGCTGGACATGGTGGCGCAGATGGACGCGGAGGGCTTCGGCGGGTGCACGCTGACCGGTGAGTGCGCGACGGCCTGTCCGAAGGGCATTCCGCTGGTGTCGATCACCGGTATGAACAGGGAGTGGCTGCGGGCCACCCGGAAGGCGGGCAAGCGGTAGCGCCACCGGAAGAAGAAGAACGTTCGCCGACAACAGGGGGCGGACGGGCGGGGCCGGGAGTGGTGCTCATCCCCGGCCCCGTCTGGTTTCCCCGATCATGAGGCCCCCGGCGTTCAGCATTCCCACATCCGCTCTCCCCGCTCAGGTCACGCTGACGCCAACCGGCGTCGGAAGAACAGGAGCGACGGGCCGTACACACCGAGCCCGCCGCCGCTGTCGCCGAACCGGCCCGTGACCATGGAGAGAGCCATGACCGGCGTGTCCACCCTCGACCGTCCCCCGCAGCCCGCGGCACCCACCCGCTACAGCGTCACCCTCGCCCGCGACGAGGACGACGTGCGTGCCGCGCAGCGGCTGCGGCACGACGTCTTCGCCGGGGAGCTGGGGGCCCTGCTGGCCACCTCGGAGCCGGGCCTCGACATCGACGCCTTCGACGCCTACTGCGACCACCTGCTGGTCCGCGACACCGTGACCGGCCAGGTCGTCGGCACCTACCGGCTGCTGCCCCCGGAGCGGGCCGCGGTCGCCGGGCGGCTCTACTCCGAGGGCGAGTTCGAGCTGAGCGCCCTCGACGCGATCCGGCCCGGCCTGGTCGAGGTCGGCCGCTCCTGCGTGCACCCCGACCACCGCGACGGCGCCGTCATCAGCCTGATCTGGGCCGGCATCGCCCGCTACATGGTCGACCGCGGGCACGAGTGGCTGGCCGGCTGCTGCTCGATACCGCTCGCCGACGGCGGCGCCCTCGCGACCGCCACCTGGGAGCGGGTGCGCGCCAAGAACCTGGCCCCCGAGGAGTTCCGGGTACGGCCGCTGCTGCCCTGGACCCCGAACGCCGGGGCCCCCGCCGGGCACAGCGAGCTGCCCGCCCTGCTGCGTGGCTACCTCCGCCTCGGCGCCTGGGTGTGCGGTGAACCCGCGCACGATCCGGACTTCGGGGTCGCCGACCTGTACGTGCTGCTGTCGATGCGCCGGGTCAACGCGCGCTATCTGCGGCACTTCCTCTCCCTCGTGCCGGCCTGATGAGCGTCTGGCTGCCCAGCGCGCCCTGCACCCCGGGCGCCTGTGTGGAGCAGGCCCGCACCGCGGCGGCCGTACCCCGGGCGGTGCTGCGGCTGACCGCCGTCGTGGCTCTGGTGCTGGCCGGGATCGCGCTGTCCCCGTTCGGCGGCCGGATCCCCGCCGAGTGGGTCAGGCGGTGGTGCCGGGCGATCGTGCGGGCCGTCGGGGTCCGGGTCCGCCTCACCGGGACCCCCGCTCCGGCGGGCGGGCTGCTGCTGGTCGCCAACCACGTCTCGTGGCTGGACATCCCGCTGCTCACCGCCGTACGCCCGGCCCGCATGCTCGCCAAGACCGAGATCCGGCAGTGGCCGGTGGCGGGTGCACTGGCCGCGCGCGGCGGGGCTCTGTTCATCGAGCGGGACCGGCTGCGCGCCCTGCCCGAGACGGTCGACCGGATCGCCGGGGCGCTGCGCGCGGGCGCGGCCGTGGCCGCCTTCCCCGAGGGCAGCACCTGGTGCGGACGGGCCCACGGCCGCTTCCACCGGGCCGTCTTCCAGGCCGCGCTCGACGCGGGCGTGCCCGTGCAGCCGGTCGAACTGCGCTACCGGCAGCAGGACGGCGGCCCCGGCACGGCGGCGGCGTTCGTCGGCGAGGACACCCTGCTCGCCTCCCTGTGGCGGGTGGCCCGCGCCCGGGGCCTGATCGCCGAAGTGGAGATACGGCCGCTCATCCCGCCGGGCGCCCACCCCGACCGCCGTACCCTGGCCCGCGCGGCCACGCCGGTGAGCCCGGAACCGGCCTGGACGCACACGGCCCTGGTCGCGGGCGGGCCCGGGACGGGCGGTTACCGGGACTCTTCCATTCATCCCCGGCGTTCACGCCGGGGATGAATGCATCTCGTGGGTGGTGGGTATGCCGCACGCGTCGGCGACGCGCGGCACTCACGGCATGACCCGGGCCAGATACGGCGCGGTGGCGCTGGCCGCCGACCGGGCCACCTGTTCCGGCGGACCGGACGCCACGACCCGGCCGCCCCGGTCGCCGCCGCCCGGACCCAGGTCGATCACCCAGTCGGCGCCCGCGACGACCGTCATGTCGTGCTCGACCACCACGACCGTGTGCCCGGCGTCGACCAGCCCGTGCAGCCGCTCCATCAGCACCTCGACGTCGGCCGGATGCAGCCCGGTGGTGGGCTCGTCCAGCAGGTACAGGGTGTGGCCGCGCCGGCCGCGCTGCAGCTCGCTCGCCAGCTTGATCCGCTGGGCCTCGCCGCCGGACAGCTCGGTCGCCGGCTGCCCGAGCCTCAGATAGCCGAGGCCCACGCCGAGCAGGGTGCCCAGGCTCCGGGCGGCGGCCGGGACGTCCGCGAAGAACCTCGCAGCCGCCTCCACCGTCAGATCGAGCACCTCGGCGATGTTCCGTTCCCGGTACGTCACCTGAAGTGTCTCGGGGTTGTAGCGGGCACCCCCGCAGTCCGGGCAGGGCGCGTAGGTGCTCGGCAGGAACAGCAGCTCGACGCTGACGAACCCCTCGCCCTGACAGGTCTCGCAGCGGCCCCCCGCCACGTTGAAGGAGAACCGTCCGACGCCGTACCCGCGCGAGCGCGCCTCCTCGGTGCCGGCGAACACCTTGCGGACGACGTCGAACAGGCCGGTGTAGGTGGCCAGATTGGAGCGCGGGGTCCGTCCGATCGGCCGCTGGTCGACCCGGACCAGCCGCTCCACGCCCGCCAGCTCCTCGGTCAACTCGCCGATGAGTGTGGACTTTCCGGAACCGGAGACACCGGTGACAGCGGTGAACGCGGCCCGCGGGAACCGCGCCGTCACCGCGCGCAGGTTGTGCCGGCTCACGGGGCCGACCGTCAACCAGCCGCGCGGCTCGCGGACTTGGCGAGCGGCCCCCGGAGACTCGTCGAACAGATAGGCCGCCGTCGCCGACTCCTCGACGCACTCCAGCTCGGCGGGCGGCCCGCTGTACAGCACCTGTCCGCCGTGCTCGCCCGCGCCGGGGCCGACGTCCACCAGCCAGTCCGCGCCGCGCACCACCTCCAGATGGTGCTCCACCACGAACACCGAGTTCCCGGCCGCCTTCAGCCGCTCCAGCACGGTCAGCAGCGCCTCGGTGTCCGCCGGGTGCAGTCCGGCCGACGGCTCGTCCAGGACGTACACCACGCCGAACAGCCCGGAGCGCAACTGGGTGGCCAGGCGCAGTCGTTGCAGCTCGCCCGCCGAGAGGGTGGGAGTGGACCGGTCGAGGCTGAGGTAGCCGAGGCCCAGTTCGACCACCGGTGCGATCCGGGACCGCAGGTCCTCGGTGAGCACCCGGGCGGTCTCGTCGTGGCCGTCGAGCAGTCCGGCCAGGTCCGTCAGCGGCAGCGCGGCCAGCTCGGCGATGCTGCGGCCGCCGAAGGTCACCGCGAGCGCCTCCGGCCGCAGTCGGCTGCCCCCGCACACCCGGCACGGCGCGGCGGTCAGAAAACGTTCCGCCTTCGCGCGCAGCGCCTGGGACTTGGTGTCCGCGAAGGTCTTCAGCACATACCGGCGAGCGCTCATGTACGTGCCCTGGTACGGCCGTTGGATGCGGTCGGCGTCCCGTACCGGGTGGACGGTGACGACCGGCTGCTCGTCCGTGAACAGGATCCACGCGCGCTCTTCGGCCGGGAGTTCGCGCCAGGGCCGGTCGACGTCGTGGCCGAGAGTGTCGAGGATGTCCCGCAGGTTCTTGCCCTGCCAGGCACCCGGCCAGGCGGCGATCGCGCCCTCGCGGATCGACAGCGCGGGGTCCGGGACCAGCAGTTCCTCGGACGTGTCGTGGACCTGGCCGAGGCCGTGGCACTCCGGGCAGGCACCGGCCGCCGTGTTCGGCGAGAACGCGTCCGAGTCCAGGCGTTCGGCGCCCGGCGGATACTCCCCGGCGCGCGAGAACAGCATGCGCAGGGAGTTGGAGAGATTGGTGACCGTGCCCACCGAGGAACGGGAGGTGGGAGCCGCGCGGCGCTGCTGGAGCGAGACCGCGGGCGGCAGCCCGGTGATCTCCCCGACCTTGGGCGCCCCGACCTGGTGGATGAGCCGGCGCGCGTACGGCGCGACCGACTCGAAGTAGCGCCGCTGGGCCTCGGCGTAGATCGTGCCGAACGCCAGGGACGACTTCCCCGAGCCGGACACGCCGGTGAACACGGCCAGTACGTCCCGCGGGATGTCCACGTCGACGCCCTTCAGGTTGTGCTCGCGGGCGCCGCGGACGCGGACGTAGGGGTCATGTGGGTGGTGCATAGACGCGCAACTCTATCCGCGCCCGCGCACCGCTACTGCGGAGGGTTGTCCCGGTCTTGTTCCTGGATTCCGAGCTGCTCGTCGATCTTCTTCTGCGCGGCGTCGGTCTGGGAGCTGTATTTGTTCTGGGTCTTCGCGTCGAACGCGTCGCCCGCCTTGTCGACACCCTGCCGGGCCTGGTCCTCGTGGCCCTTGAGCATCTGCTTGAGCTTGTCCATCACGGACATGGCAGCCCTCCTGGTCGTGTGAGGCTTCCCCTCCCAGGGTCACCGGCCCCGGCCGCGCTCGCATCTCGGGCGTCAGCGGCCCGGGGCGAAGAGGCCGGCGAGCCGCCGGTAGGAGTCCAGCAGGGCCGTACGGTCGTAGGCGCTGGTGGTGACCAGGACCTCGTCGGCGCCCGACTCCTTCAGCACCGTCTCCAGCTCGTGGGCGACCTGTTCCGCCGTGCCCGCGATGTGCCCCGCGAGCCCGGACTCGTAGAGATCCCGCTCCTTCGCGGTCATCGCGCGGGCCTCGGTCTCCTCGGCGGGGGCGAGCGGCGGGAAGGTGCCGTGGGTGCGGGAGTACGCCATCGACCAGGCCTCGGGCACCAGCAGCCGCCGCGCCTGCGCCTCGGTGCCGGCGACCGCGATCGTGCCGGAGACCACGACGTACGGCGCGGACGCCCAGGGGGAGGGGCGGAACTCGGTGCGATAGCGGTCGATGCCGCGCAGCATCTTCTCGCGGTGCCGGAGGTCCCCGATGACCATGGGCAGCCCGGCGCGCGCCGCGATCCGCGCGCCTTCGCCCATGGCCAGCACGAACGGCGGCACCCGCAGGCCCTCGGCGGGGCGGGCGTGCACCCCGGTCGGCGAGGTGCCCTCGAACCAGCCGAGCAGCTCGCCGAGCTGGGCCGCGAAGTCCTCGGCGTCCTCCTTGTCCCGGCCGAGGGCCCTGCGCACCCCGTCGGTGAAGCCGACGGACCGCCCGAGCCCCATGTCGATCCGCCCGGGGAACAGCGCCTCCAGTACGCCGAACTGCTCGGCGACGACGAGGGGCCGGTGGTTGGGCAGCATCACCCCGCCGGTGCCGACCCGGATGGTGCGGGTGGCCGCGGCGACAGCGGCGGCGAGCACGGTCGGCGCGGACCCGGCGACACCGGGCACGCCGTGGTGCTCGGACACCCAGAAACGGTGGTAGCCCAGGGCCTCCGCACGACGGGCCAGCGCGACGGTGTCCCGCAGCGCCTCGGCGGGCGGCCGTCCCGCGCGGGTGCGGGAACGGTCGAGGACGGAGAACCGGGTCCGGGCGATCACTGAGCTGCTCACACAGGTGTCAACGCGCTGCGGGACCGGGGATTCCCGGGCGGCGGGTCCTGGCTAGGGTGGCGGGGTGACCGACAGCAGCAAGCGGCCGCTCGCCGTGTTCGACCTCGACAACACCCTGGCCGACACCGGCCACCGGCAGCACTTTCTCGAAGAACGGCCGCGGGACTGGGACGGGTTCTTCGCGGCCGCGCCCCAGGATCCGCCGATCACCGAGGGCATCGCGCTGGCCGTGGAGAGCGCCCGCGCGTGCGAGGTCGTCTATCTCACCGGCCGCCCCGAGCGGTGCCGGCGAGACACTCTGGACTGGCTCGCGGCCCACGGGCTGCCCGAGGGGCGGGTGTTCATGCGGGGCAACGCCGATCGCAGGCCCGCTCGGTTCACCAAGCTGGAGATCCTGCGCCGGCTCGCCCAGGGCCGTGAGATCCGCTTCGTCGTGGACGACGACGAACTGGTCTGTGACGACGCCGAACGCGCCGGGTTCCGCGTCGTACGGGCCCGCTGGACCGCGAAGTCCGTCGTGCTGGAAGAGGTTCAGGAGCGGGAGGGCCGCACCTGAGGGGCGTCAGGTGCCGTCCTCGATGCGGAAGCCCACCTTCAGCCCCACCTGGTAGTGCTCGATCCGCCCGTTCTCGATCTGCCCGCGCACCTCCGTCACCACGAACCAGTCCAGATTGCGCAGCGTCTGGTCGGCGCGCGCGATGCCGTTGCGGATGGCCTGGTCGATACCTTCGTGCGAGGTGCCGACGATCTCGGTGACGCGATAGGTGTGATTCGACATGAGGGTGCTCCTCTCGGGTCAGGCCACCCTCCACCGTGCCGCATCCCCGCCCCGCCCGCACGGCGTCCCGGAACTACCGCGGGTAGCCCATGGCCCCGCCCTTGACCTCTGCATTGGTCCATACCAAAATCCAGCACACCCGTGCGAGCGCCGCCGCTCGTCCCCCCACGTCGGGCCCCCACGCCTGTCCGCACCTTGCCAGACAGAACAGGACCCCTCGTGAGACGTCGTCTGCTCGCCCTCGTCTGTGCCACCGGCTGCCTCGTGAGCGCCTGCGGGATGCTCCCGGGCGGGCACGGGCGCAAGACCGTCACCGTGTGGCTGATGAAGGACAGCGCCTCCGAGGAGTTCCTCCGGCGCTTCACCGGGGACTTCGAGCGCACCCACCAGGACCTGCGCCTCGACATCCGCATCCAGCAGTGGACCGGCATCGTCGAGAAGGTCCGCACGGCGCTCAAGGACACCTCCGGCGACGGACCCGACGTCATCGAGGTCGGCAACACCCAGGTGCCGCTGTACGCCGACGGCGGCCGACTCGCCGATCTCACCCTGGAGTCGATGCGCGACTGGGGCAAGGACCAGTGGCTGCCCGGCCTCGCCGAGCCCGGCAAGGACGGCAACGCGCAGTACGGCATCCCCTGGTACGCGGCCAACCGCGTCGTCATCTACCGCAAGGACCTGTTCGAGGCGGCCGGCATCAGCGGCCCGCCGAAGACCCGCGACGAGTGGCTCGCCGATACCGAGAAGCTCAACTCCGGCCGCAACCAGGGCATTTACCTCGCCGGACAGGACTGGTACACGCTCTCCGGCTTCATCTGGGACGAGGGCGGCGACCTCGCCGTGCAGAAGGACTACGACTGGAAGGGCACCCTGGACACCGCGGCCGCGCTGCGCGGCATGGACTTCTACCGCCGGCTCCAGGCCCTCGGCCGGGGTCCCGTGGGCGCCGACGAGGAACACCCGCCCCAGGCCGGGGTGTTCGCCGGCGGCCAGGTCGCGCAGATCGTCGCCGTACCCGGGCTCGCCCAGTCGATCGTCCGGCAGAACCCGGGTCTGAAGGGCAAGCTGGGCTTCTTCCCGGTGCCCGGGAAGACCGCCGCCCGGCCGGGCGCCGTGTTCACCGGCGGCTCCGACCTCGTCGTCCCCCAGAACACCAGGGACCAGTTCGCGGCGACCGCCGTCGTCGGCGCGCTCACCGGCGCCACGTGGGACACCGAACTCGCCCGCACCATGAACTACGTGCCCAACAAGACCACGCTGACGGGCGCGGTCGCGGGCGAGGAGGGGGTCGCCGCCATGGCCGCGGGCGCGGCGCACGGGCGGGCGACCCCCAGCACCCCTCAGTGGGCCGACGTCGAGGCCGACAATCCGATCAAGGAGTACATGACCCGGGTGCTCCGCGGCGCGGACCCGGCGACCGAGGCCCGCCGCGCCTCCCGCAGGATCACCGAGGAGCTGACCCCCAGCCTCTGATCCCGCCTCCGCTTCACTGGGCCACGCTCAGCGACAGCGCGAACCGGCCCTCCGCGTCGGTCCACCAGTGCGTCAACTCAAGCCCGGCATCGGCCAGTTCGCCGGTGATTCCGTCCCGGCGGAACTTCGCCGACACCTCGGTGCGCAGCTCCTCGCCCGCCGCGAAGTCCACGGCCAGGTCCAGCGCGGGCACCTTCACGGTCTGCGCGGTACGGGAGCGCAGCCGCATCTCGATCCACTCGCGCTCGGCGTCCCACAGGGCCACGTGGTCGAAGGTGTCCGGGTCGAAGTCGGCGCCCAGTTCCCGGTCGACGACGGCCAGCACGTTCTTGTTGAACTCGGCCGTCACTCCGGCCGCGTCGTCGTAGGCCCGCACCAGCACGTTTTCGTCCTTGACGAGGTCGGTGCCGAGCAGCAGCCCGTCGCCCGGCGCGAGCAGCCCGCGCACGGAGGCCAGGAACTTCCCCCGCTCGTCCGGCAGCAGATTGCCGATCGTGCCGCCGAGGAACGCCAGCAGCCGGGGTCCCGGAGTGGCCGGCAGGGTGAGCGGGGCGGTGAAGTCGGCGATCAGTGCGTGGACTTCGAGGCCGGGGCGCTCCTCGACGAGCGCCTGCCCGGCCTGGGTGAGGGCGCTCTCGCTGACGTCGACCGGGACGTACGCCGCGGGCGTGAGCGCGTCGAGCAGATGGCGGGTCTTCTCCGAGGAGCCCGAGCCCAGCTCGACCAGGGTGCGGGCGCCGCTCGCCGCGGCGATCTCGCCGGACCGGGCGAGCAGGATCTCCCGCTCGGCCCGCGTCGGGTAGTACTCGGGCAACTCGGTGATCTGCTCGAACAGTTCACTGCCCCGGGCGTCGTAGAACCACTTCGGCGGCAGCCACTTGGGGTGATCGGTGAGGCCGTGCAGGACGTCGGCGCGCAGCGCGGCGTCCGTCGCGTCCTCGGGGAGGGTGCGGGTGACGTGCAGGGGGCTCACGTACAAGGCTCCTTCGATGATGGGGGTCCCCCCGCCCGAGCGGAGTCGAGAGTGGGGGAGGACGCCGGATCCGCCGGCGGGGCGAGCAGCACGCCGGCGCGGCTCGCGGTGAGCACGGTGCGGTCGGGGACCTCCTGCCAGAGCGGGTCGTCGTCGTAGGGCTCGGAGGCGACGACCGTGCTCCGGCCGGGCTCCGTGCGGTACCAGAGGCTGTCGCCCCAGGCGGTGGCGGCGATCGTGACGCCGTCGGTCAGCAGCAGATTGAGCCGGGAGGCGGGGGCCGCCCCGGCCAGCTGGCGAACCGTTTCGCCCAAGGCCTGGCCGGGGTCGTCGCCCGCGCGTAGCCGGTGCAGGACCAGCGCCCACACGAACGCCGAGTCGGTACGGGCCTCCAGCGTCAGCAGCTCGACCGGGGGCAGGGCGGACATCAGCGGGGCGGCCGAGTCCGGCCAGCCCGCGACGGCCCCGTTGTGACTGAACAGCCACCGCCCGGCGGTGAAGGGCGCCGCGGCGGCCTCGGCGTCCGCGCCCGCGAGCGTCGCGTCCCGTACGGCGGCGAGCACGGCGCCGGAGCGCACCACCCGGGCCAGATCGGCGAAGGACAGGTCCGCCCAGATGGGCCCGGCCCGCCGGTAGCGCGCCGGGACGGGATCCCCCGGGGCGTACCAACCCACCCCGAAACCATCGGCGTTGACCGTCCCGGACGCCTGCCGCTCGGGCGACCACGACTGGTGCACCAGGCTGTGCGCAGGCTCCATGAGGATCCGGCCCAGCGGTGTCTCCGGCCCCAGATAGGCGATGTGACGGCACATCAGACGGCCGCCGTGCGGGCCGTGCGGAATCCGGAGAAGATCTGCCGCCGGATCGGATAGTCCCAGTTGCGGAACGTGCCCCGGCAGGCCACCGGGTCCACCGCGAACGAACCGCCGCGCAGGACCTTGTACTCGGGGCCGAAGAACACCTCCGAGTACTCCTTGTACGGGAACGCCTGGAACCCGGGGTACGGCAGGAAGTCGCTCGCCGTCCACTCCCACACGTCCCCGATCAACTGCCGTACGCCAAGCGGGGATTCACCGGCCGGGTAGCTGCCGGCGGGTGCGGGACCGAGGTGCCGCTGGCCCAGGTTGGCGTGGTGCGGCGCCGGGTCCGCGTCGCCCCAGGGGTAGCGCCGGGAGCGGCCGGTGGCCGGGTCGTGGCGGGCGGCCTTCTCCCACTCCGTCTCGGTGGGCAGCCGCCGTCCGGCCCAGCGGGCGTAGGCGTCGGCCTCGTACCAGCACACGTGCAGCACCGGCTCGTCCGGTACGACCGGCTCGGTGACCCCGAACCGGCGGCGCAGCCACTGCCCGCCCTCCCGGTGCCAGAACAGCGGGGCCGTGAGGGAGTGCTGCCGGATGTGCGCCCAGCCCTCCGGCGTCCACCAGCGTTCGGTGTCGTACCCGCCGTCCTCGATGAACGCCAGGTACGCCGCGTTCGTCACCGGGGTGGTGTCGATCCAGAACGGTGCCACCTCTCGGACATGTGCGGGGCGTTCGTTGTCCAGCGCCCACGGCTCGCCGGAGGTGCCCATCGTGAACGGGCCGCCGGGCACCAGGACTTCGGCCGGACCGGTGTACGGTGGCGCCGGCTCGGGATCGGGGGCGGTCAGCGCCCGCGGTCCCTTTCTGAGCTGATGGGTGATCAGCATCGTCTCGTCGTGCTGCTGCTCGTGCTGGGCGATCATTCCGAAGGCGAAGGCGGCCTCGGTCAGCCGTGAGCCGTGGAAGTCGGCGCCCGCCAGCAGGTCCAGCACCCGGCCGCGCACCTCGGCCGCGTACTGCCGGGCCTTGGCGGGCGGCAGCAGCGGCAGCGAGGGACGCGCGGAGCGCGGGTGCTCGAAGGCGTCGTACAGGCCGTCGATCTCGGGCCGCATCGCCTCCCGGCCGCCGACCGCCCGCAGCAGCCACAGCTCCTCCTGGTTGCCGATGTGTGCGAGGTCCCACACGAGCGGCGACATCAGCGGGGAGTGCTGGGCGGTGAGGTCCGGGTCCTCGACGCAGCTGGTCAGCAGCGTGGTGCGGTCACGGGCGGTGAGCAGCGAGGTGAGCGCGCGCTCGCGCAGCGCCTCGGTGTCCCACTCGCTCACCGCGGTCTCGGTCTCGGGGGCGGTCATGTGCGGATGTCCTTCCTCCGACGGTCGGCGGGGGTGCCCCCGGTGCGGCCGGACCGGGACGCGCCCATGTCGCGCCGCAGGTCCAGCAGGTCGTCGGCCGGGCAGCGGCCCCGGGCGACGTAACGGTCGAGGTATGCGGCCACCGCGTCGGTGACCTCGGTGGTGGCCCCGAGCCGGGGCAGCGCCCCGAGCGCCGCCGCGAAACACACGGCGGCGGCCTCGCGCAGTTCCGGATCGGCGAGCCCGTGCCGCGCCGCGTCGGTCCAGAGGGGGTTGTGGGGGGCCGGCCGGTCCAGGGCGCGTTCCGCGAGCGGTTTCACGGTCCGGTACGCCGTCTCGGCGGCCTCCAGGTCGTCGAACAGCGCTGCCGTCACCGCGAGCGGCACGATCCAGCCGTCCTCGCCGGGCTGCGCGTCGATCATGCGCAGCTCCAGATGGCCGCGCGGCCGGACCGGCGGGAACAGCGTGGTCAGGTGATAGTCCAGGTCCGCCCGGGTGGGCGGCCGGGGCGACCCGGAGCGGGTCCACTCCCGGAAGGTGAGCCCTTCGGGCACCTCCCACGGCCCGCCGTCCTGGCGGACGCACATCACCGGTGAGTCCAGCACATGCCGGGCCCAGGCGGTCCGCGGACCGTCGTCCAGCGGGGGAGCGCCCGCCCGGTCGGCGCCGATCTCCGTCCACAGCAGTTGCCGGGTGGACAGCCAGCCCGTGGGCTCCTGGCCGATCAGCGGGGAGTTGGCGAACGCGGCCACCAGGACCGCGCCCAGGTGATGCGCCAGCCACCAGCGCCGCACATGCCCGAGCGGGCCGGGCTCCTCGTGCCCGGCGTCCACGCAGACCTGCACGGAGGCGGAGGCGCACATCATGCGGCGGCCGGCCGGACCGGTGCGGTCCAGGCAGATCTCCATGGCGTCGTAGCGCGGCTCGTGCAGGAACCGGCGCGGGGTGTGCCAGGGATCGTGGCCGATGCCGACGAGGGTGAGCCCGTCCTCGGCGAGGGCGCCGCGCACGGTGTCCAGGTCGGCCGAGACGGTGCGGATGCACTCCATCAGGGAGGCGGCGGGCGGCGAACTGAGCTCCAGCTGGCCGCCGGGCTCGACGGTGAGCGGCGAGCGCAGGGGTACGGCCCGCAGGGCGGCGTAGGCCGCTTCGAGCCGTTCGGGTGTCACGGGGACCTGGGGGGCGTCCACATCGTGGACCAGCCACTCCAGTTCGACACCGAGCGCGCGGGGCGGCCCGGTCTTGAAGCAGATGCCCTTGACCAGGGCCTCCACCTCGGCCTCGGTGACGGCGGTGCGGTGGTCGGTACAGTCGCCGCCGTCGCTCTTCGAGTCGGACATGTCGGGATCCTCCTGAGATTCCACCATGCCAGCGGCCCGGTTTGTCAGGGGGCCGGGTCGGCATCCGTTCCACCCAAGACCCTTGAGCCGGTTCGCACAAGGGCGCCCCACCGGACGTTCCGGTTCGGTCACCTCCGTTTCCGTACGCGTTCTCCGGGGCGTAGCGAGCCGGGAAACTCCGTTGCGGCGTAAGCCCAGCATCACCCACGATGCGTACATGAGCACGACGGGGGAGACCGCACGGGCGGTGACCAGGGCGTCCACGGGGGTGGCGCCGTGAGCGCACGCCTGCCGGCGAGTGAGCCGAAGGGGCGCGCCGGCGGTGAGAGACCGAACGCGCGGAGGCCCGAAGGGTCGAGCACGATCGGGCTCTCACCACCGGCTGAGGCGCCCCGTAGGCGAACGGAAAGATGCCGCATCGCCGCGGAGACCGAAAGGATCGTGGCCGCGGGCCGGTACCGGGCGCCGGGCGGCCGGGAAGTCTCGCTGGCGGCGCAGATCGAGGCCGCGCGAGCGGGGACGCGGATGTTCGGACCGGAACCGGTTCCCGTACCGGAACCGGTTTCCGTACGGCAATCGGGTGGGGTCGATGGTTCCGTCGCCGAGGGCACTGTTGTCGAGGTCACCGGCGAGAGCAGCCTGGAGGCCGCCCGCCGGCTGGCCGGCGCACCCGTCGCCGTACTGAACTTCGCCTCGGCCCGGAATCCGGGCGGCGGCTACCTCAACGGCGCGCAGGCCCAGGAGGAGGCCCTGTGCCGCGCCTCCGCGCTGTACACCTGCCTGCTCACGACCCGCGCCTTCTACGACCACCACCGCGCCGACCGCGACGCGTTCTACACGGACCGGGTCATCCACTCACCGGCCGTCCCGGTCTTCCGCGACGACCGCGGCCTGCTGCTGGCCGAGCCGTACGCGGCGGGCTTCCTGACCGCGGCCGCCCCCAACGCGGGCGTCGTGCGGCGTACGGCGCCGGAGCGCGCCGCCGGCCTGCCGGAAGCCCTGGCGCTCCGTGCCGAGCGGGTGCTGGAGACGGCCGCCGTGCACGGCTACCGCCACCTGGTGCTCGGCGCCTGGGGATGCGGGGTGTTCCAGAACGACCCGGCACAGGTCGCGGGCGCCTTCCGGGCACTGCTCGGCCCCGGCGGCCGGTTCGCCCGGACCTTCGACCACGTCGTGTTCGGGGTGCTGGACCGGACGCCGGGAGCGGTGGTGCGGGAGGCGTTCGCACGGGCGTTTCCCGAGGCGAGCGGGGCTCAGGTCCAGCCGTAGCGCTCGTGCAGGCGCCGGCGGACCAGGTCGAACCGCATCCGGTCCAGCGCGCAGGCCTCGCGGCGCATGCCCTCCTCGTGCAGGCGCAGCACGCGGTCCACGTCCACCCAGGAGTCCCGGTCGGAGCGGTCCCACGGCCCGCTGCCGATCGCCACGTAGTCCCGGTCGCCGTCGTGCCGCTTGCTGGTCAGCTGTACGGCGAGGAAGGTGCCGGCCGTCTCGCGGGCGACGACCAGCACCGGGCGGTCCTTGCCCCGGCCGTCGTTCTCCTCGAAGGGCACCCAGGTCCACACGATCTCGCCGGGGTCGGGGTCGCCGTCGTGGGCCGGGGAGTACTCGGTGCGCACCCGGCCGACCTCGCGCGGGTCGGCCTCGGTGGTGGCGTGGGGGCCGTACCGGCCGGGGACGTTCTCTTCGGTAAACGTGCTCACGGGGGCACCCTAGCGGCCGGGCGGCCTGGAGCAAGGGGCGCCCGCTGTGCGGGTGTTGTGCGCATGCGGCCGTAGCGGGGCGGAAGACCGGTTCAGGTGCTGGTTCAGGTGCTGGTGCTGGTCATGGTGCCGATCTGCATGCCCGGGCGGCGTTGATGCACGGTCAGGTAGGTGAGCCCGGCCGCACCGGCGCTGATGCTGCGCGTGGCGCCGCGCGGCAGCCAGACCAGGGCGCCCTCGGTGAGCGGCAGCGGTGTCCCGGCGGGGCCCGCGCCGAGCGCGCCGTCCCCGGCCATGACCAGGACCAGCACGTCCAGTTGTGTCTCGGTGTGCGTCGTGATCCGGTCGCCCGGAGCGATCCGGACCACGTTGGCGTCGAGCTGCCGGGCGCTCTCGGCGAGCTTCCACAGCACCCCGCCGGGCAGCGCCGGGGTCTCGGCCAGGGTCCGGGTGTCGCACAGGACACGCGGCTCGGCCGCCGTGGTGCCGGCCGGCCCGATGTTCCTCGCGGACGGCGACGTCATCTGCTGTTCCCCTCGACGCTCAAGTCTTCCGCTGCTCCTGCTGAACCTCGGTCAACAGGCATCCCTGCTCACTCTACAATTACTACATGTAGGATTCGTGAAAAATGGACGCAGGTGGAGAGGGGTGTCCAGCGGTGACCACACGGGAGAGCTCACGGCGCCTGGCGGTGCTGGACGCGCTGCGCGCCGCACCCTCGCCGCTCGGTGTCGCGGAGACGGCACGGCGGCTGGGCGTCCACCCCAACACGGTCCGGTTCCACCTGGATTCCCTGGTGGCCGAGGGTCTGGTCGAGCGCCGTACCGAGCGCTCCCCGGGACCCGGCCGGCCCCGTACCGTCTACACCGCGCGTCCCGGCATGGACCGCGGCGGCATCCGGGACTACCGGCTCCTCGCCCGCGTCCTGCTCAGCCGGTGGGCGGCCGCCGATCCGGCCGAGGCGCGCGCGGAGGCGATGGAGACCGGCCGCGCCTGGGGCGGATACCTGGTGGACCCGCCGCCCCCGTTCGAGCAGCCGACAGCCGAGCGCTCGGTGGCCGCGCTTCTCGCCCTGCTCGACGAGCTGGGCTTCGCGCCACGGGCGGAAGGGGAGCCGACACCCGGCGCGCCGCCGCGGCGGATCCGGCTGCGGCACTGTCCCTTCCTGGAACTCGCCGAGGAGCACGGCCGGTTGGTCTGCCCGCTCCATCTCGGCCTGATGCAGGGCGCGTTGGCCCGCCTGGACGCGCCCCTGACCGCCACCGGCCTGGAGCCCTTTGCCGAACCGGACTCCTGCGTCGCCCACTTGGCCGGCGCCACCGCTGCCTGACGGCAGCGACGAACTCCCCCTGGCCGCCGGCCCCGGCGGAGAAAGGCCTCCCGCACATGAACGCCACGTCCGCCGCCCTCGCCGGTGCCGTCACCTTCGTCTGGCTCGGGATGGTCCTGGCGATCTCCTTCCTGGAGGCCCCGCTGAAGTTCCGCGCGCCGGGCGTCACCATTCCCGTCGGACTGGGCATAGGCCGGATCGTCTTCCGGGCGCTGAACGCCGTCGAGGCCGTCCTGGCGGTCGTGGTGATCGCCGCGGCCGCCGCGGGCGGTGCCCCGGCCCGGATCATCGGGCTGACCGCGGCCGTAGCGGTGCTGCTGCTCGCACAACTGGCCGCCGTCCGGCCCGTCCTCAACCGCCGCTCCGACCGCGTCCTCGCCGGGGAGGACATGCCCCGCTCCCGCAGCCACCTGTGGTACGTGGCACTGGAACTCCTCAAGGTGGCCGCCCTGATCGGCCTGGGCATCGCACTGCTCACGGTGTGACGCGCCGCCCTTCGGGCGGCCGGATCCGGGAGGAGGCCGACCTGCTCGCGCGGCGGCTCGCGGGACTCGCCCCGAGCCGTTCCGCGCAGGTGAGAGACCGGAGCCGTGCCGGGCATGCGAAAGGGGCCGGAGCGGGGCTCCGGCCCCCTCACGGGGTGGCTGCGGCTCAGGCGGCCGCGGTCTCGCCCACGTTGCCGTGCAGACGGGCGACGACCTCGGTCAGCTGGGCGGCGACCTCGGCGTCGTCCACCGGGTGGGTCTCCGCGAAGCGGACCACGGAGCCCGGGATGGACAGCTTGATGTCCTCGATCACCTTGCCGCCGGCGATGCCCACGGCCTTGCGGGCCTCGTCCTGCGCCCACACGCCGCCGTACTGGCCGAAGGCGGTGCCGACCACGGCGACGGGCTTGCCGCCGAAGGCGCCGGCGCCGTACGGGCGGGACAGCCAGTCGATGGCGTTCTTCAGGACGGCCGGGATGGTGCCGTTGTACTCGGGCGAGAACAGCAGGAAGGCGTCGGAGGCCTGGGCGGCCTCACGCAGCTTCGCGGCGGTGGCCGGGACGCTGCCCTCGGTGTCGATGTCCTCGTTGTAGAACGGGATCTCGGCCAGGCCCTCGAAGAGCACGACCTCGGCGCCCTCGGGAGCGAGCTTGACGGCCGCCTCGGCGAGCTGGCGGTTGTGCGAACCGGCGCGGAGGCTGCCGACGAGCGCGAGGATGCGAACAGACATGGGGAACTCCAAGGGGCTGAAACATCGCTGTTACGATCCGGACCGGGGTCCGTTTAAGTGTGT
Source organism: Streptomyces camelliae (assembly GCF_027625935.1). Lineage (NCBI taxonomy): Bacteria > Bacillati > Actinomycetota > Actinomycetes > Kitasatosporales > Streptomycetaceae > Streptomyces > Streptomyces camelliae. The sequence continues at coordinate 1,245,740 of NZ_CP115300.1, read as the reverse complement.
ACCACTCTAACCGGACCGCGGTCCAGTTTTCTTCCCGATGCTTTACGCTGGGTTCATGTCCGCCGCGCTGCCGCCCTTCCCGATGCCCGAGGAGCCCCTCGACACGCCTGAGCTGCTGCAGGTCGCACCCCCCTCCTTGGAGGAGCCGTGCCTGCGCGCCGACGCGGCCCGCAACCGGGCCGCGCTGCTGGAGGCCGCCGCCCGGCTGATCGCCGAGCACGGGGTGGCCGGCGTCACCATGGAGGCCGTGGCCGCGGCGGCCAAGGTGGGCAAGGGCACCGTGTTCCGCCGCTTCGGCGACCGTACGGGGCTGCTGATGGCCCTGCTCGACCACGCCGACCGGCGGCTCCAGGCCGACTTCATGGGCGGGCCCCCGCCGCTGGGCCCCGGCGCGCCGCCGGTGGACCGGCTCCGGGCCTTCGGCGTGGCGGTGCTGTACCGGTCGGCCGAGCAGCTCGACCTCCAGCTGGCCGCCCAGCCGGAGCCCACCCGCCGCTTCTCCCATCCGGCGATGGGGGCGCGGCGCATGCACGTCACGATGCTGCTGCGGCAGATCGTGCCGGACGCCGACTGCGAACTTCTGGCCCAGACACTGCTGGCCTCGCTCGACCCGGCCCTGATCCACTACCGGACCCGGCAGTGCGGAATGCCCATGGCGCGGCTGGAGGCCGGCTGGATCGACCTGGTCGCCCGGGTGACCGGCACGGAGCCGCTCCGCTGAGGACCGGCCGGCAGCGCCGGGTGCCGTGGCGAGCATCGCGCCTGCGGACCGGCCGGCCCGCAGGCGCGGCAGGCGGCATCCCTTCGTCGGCCACCGCCGCGCTCAGCGGAAACCGACGGTCCGCCCCCGTCGGGTCCGCTTCGGCGAACGGCACACCCGGGCAGGCGGGTTGGGCGGCGGAGAGCAGCGGGCGTGCCGAGCGGCTCGCCGGTGTCGCGGACGTACACGTGCAGCGATGCCGGGCCGGTGTCGAGCTCCTGTGCGAGGCGCCGCATGGTCACCTTGCGCGGCCTTCCGCGCGCAGGGTGACAGCGGCGGTGACGACGCCCTCCGCGCCCGCCCGCGCACCCGTTTTCGTCGAACGGTGAACCACCTTGCCCCGCCCGCTTCCCGCCCCCGCCCCTCTGCCAAGATGCGGTCTGTCATGGTGCAGATACCGAACACGCCCACGAGCGCCGACGTCGCCCGCCTGGCCGGAGTCTCGCGCGCGACCGTGTCCTATGTCCTCAATAACACCAGCGCCGTCCGGATCAGCGAACCGACGCGCCGGCGCGTCCACGAGGCCGCGCGGGAACTGGGGTACGTGCCCCACGCCGCCGCCCGCAGCCTGCGCGCCGGACACAGCCGTATGGTCCTCATGCCCGCCCCCGCGGTCCCGGTCGGCCCCCTGTACAGCCGATTCCTCGACGAACTCCAGCAGGCGCTCGGCCACCTGGACTACACCGTCGTGCAGTACGGCACGGTCGGCCTGCACGGCGACGAGGCCGCCCGCGCCTGGGCCGAACTGCGGCCCGTCGCCGTCCTGGTGCCCGGCGCCGAACTGGGGCCGCGGGGCGTGGCGGTGCTCAAGCGCTCCGGCGCCCGAGCCGTGGTCACCCTCGGCCCCGTGCGCGTCGACGGCGCACACGCCCTGCTGATGGACCACGACGCGGTCGGCCGCTGCGCGGGCGCCCACCTCCACGCCGCCGGCCGGCGCCGGATCGGTGTCGTGGTGCCCAAGGAGCCCGGCCTGGAGGCCTACTCCCGGCCCCGGCTCGCCGGCGTGCGCGAGGCCGTGCACGGCACGGACGCGGCCGTCACGGAGCTGCCGCTGGCCTACACCGAGCAGGCGGCCGCTCAACTCGCCGCCCGCTGCCGGGAGTTGAATCTCGACGCGGTCTTCGCCTACAACGACGAGTACGCGATGCTGCTGATGCGGGCCCTGCAGGACGAGGGCCTGCGCATCCCCGAGGACATGGCCGTGATCGGCGCCGACGATCTGATGCTGGGGCGGCTGCTGCGGCCCCGGCTCAGCACGGTCCACATCGAACTGCCCTCGGGCCATGACCTCGCCGAACTGGTCGACCGCGCGGTGCGCGACCCCGGCGGTGAGCCGGAGGTGCACGCAGTGCTGGGGGCCTCGGTGATCCGGCGCGAGTCCAGCTGACCCGTCCGGCCGAGGCCCCCGGCCCGTGGTGCCGCCGCCTCGTTACTGCGCCCCGCCCTGCTGGGCGGCGACGCTCTTGCGGACCTCGTCCATGTCCAGGTTCCGGGCCTGCCCGATGATGTCCGTCAGCGCGGCCTCGGGCAGGGCACCCGGCTGGGAGTACACGGCGATCTTGTCGCGGACGATCATCAGCGTCGGGATCGACCGGATCTCGAAGGCCGCCGCCAGCTCCGGCTGGGCCTCGGTGTCCACCTTGCCGAAGACCAGGTCGGGGTTGGCCTCGGCAGCCTTCTCGTAGACCGGCGCGAACTGCCGGCACGGCCCGCACCAGGACGCCCAGAAGTCGATGAGAACGAACTCGTTCTCGGTGACCGTCTGGTCGAAGTTCTCCTTGGTCAGCTCCACGGTGCTGCTCATGGTGTGAATCCCTACTTCCCGGTGTGGGGGTGTGCCGTCGGCGGAAACACGGCCGTCGGACCGCCTATTCCACCCGCGCACGCCTGTGTTCCGCGCACGTACCCGTGTGGCCGCCGCGCACACCACCCACCAGACTGACCCCATGACGGAAACGGAATCCATCGCGTACGACGTCGTGGTGCTCGGGGCCGGGCCCGTGGGGGAGAACGTCGCCGACCGCACGCGCGCGGCCGGCCTCACCACCGCGGTCGTGGAGAACGAGCTGGTCGGCGGCGAGTGTTCGTACTGGGCGTGCATGCCCAGCAAGGCCCTGCTGCGGCCGGTGATCGCCCAGGCGGACGCCCGCCGCCTGCCCGGCCTGGCCCCGGCGGTCCAGGGCCCGCTCGACACCCCGGCGGTCCTCGCCCGCCGAGACGAGTACACCTCCCACTGGAAGGACGACGGCCAGGTCGCCTGGGTGGAGGGCATCGGCGCCGACCTGTACCGCGGCCACGGCCGGCTCGCCGGCGCCCGTACGGTCACCGTGACCGCCCCCGACGGCACGGTCACCACCCTCACCGCCCGGCACGCCGTCGCCGTCGCGACCGGCACCCGTGCCCAGCTGCCCGATCTGCCGGGCCTGGCCGAGGTGAAGCCGTGGACCAGCCGCGAGGCGACCAGCGCCAAGGCGGCCCCTGCCCGGCTGATCGTCGTCGGCGGCGGTGTCGTCGCCACCGAGATGGCCACCGCCTGGCAGGCCTTCGGCTCCCAGGTCACCCTCCTGGTCCGGGGCAAGGGGCTGCTGAACCGGATGGAGCCGTTCGCCGGGGAACTCGTCGCCGAGGCACTCACCGAGGCGGGCGCGGACGTCCGCACCGGTACGTCGGTGGAGTCCGTCACCCGCCAGGACGGCACGGTCGTCGCCGTCACCGCCGCCGGCGACCGGCTGGAGGCCGACGAGATCCTCTTCGCCACCGGCCGCGTCCCGCACACCGACGACATCGGCCTGGACACCGTCGGCCTGGAACCCGGCTCCTGGCTGGACGTGGACGACAGCCTGCGCGTCACCGGCACCGACTGGCTGTACGCCGTCGGCGACGTCAACCACCGCGCCCTGCTCACCCACCAGGGCAAGTACCAGGCCCGTATCGCCGGCGCCGCCATCGCGGCCCGCGCCGCCGGCGGCACCCCGCCGGAGGAGCCCTGGGGCGCGCACGCCGCCACCGCCGACCATCACGCCGTGCCCCAGGTCGTCTTCACCGACCCGGAGGCCGCCGCCGTCGGTCTCTCCCTCGCCGAAGCGGAACAGGCCGGGCACCGCGTCCGCGCCGTGGACGTCGAGTTCTCCTCGGTCGCCGGCGCGGGCCTGTACGCCGACGGCTACAAGGGCCGCGCCCGGATGGTCGTGGACCTGGAGGACGAGATCCTGCGCGGCGTCACCTTCGTCGGCCCCGGCGTCGGCGAACTCATCCACTCCGCGACCGTCGCCGTCGCTGGCCGCGTCCCGGTCGGCCGGCTGTGGCACGCCGTCCCGTCGTACCCGACACTGAGCGAGGTATGGCTGCGGCTGCTGGAGGCGTACCGGGACAACTGACCGCGGATGTACGGCAGTCAGGGCGCTCGGGGCAGTTACGGCAGCTCGAAGCCGAGGGCCGCGGCCGCCGTCTCCGGCGTCGGCTGGGCCCACAGCGCCGCCACGGCCTCGTTGGTGGACAGCGACCTCAGTTCGGCGCGGTCCAGGTAGAGCATGCCGTCGAGGTGGTCCGTCTCGTGCTGGACGATACGGGCGGGCCACCCGGTGACCACCTCGTCCAGCTCGCGGCCCCGCTCGTCCTGGCCGCGCAGCCGTACCTCCGTGTGCCGGGCCACCACCGCCTGCCAGCCCGGCACGCTCAGGCAGCCCTCGAAGAACGCGGCACGCGCGCTGCCGACGGGCTCGTACACCGGGTTGACCAGGACCCGGAACGGCTGGGGCACCCGGCCCCGGGTCACGGCGATCTCCTCGGGCACCGGCGCCGGGTCCTCCATGACCGCGATCCGCAGGGGCACGCCGACCTGCGGCGCGGCGAGGCCCACGCCGGGCGCGGCGTGCATGGTGTCGCGCAGGGCCTCGATGAAGCGGGCCAGCAGGGCGGGGCCGAGCTGGCCGTCGTACGGCTCGGTGCCGCGCCGCAGCACGGGCTGTCCGGCGGCGACGATGGGCAAGGGGCCGCCGGCGGCGAGGAGTTCCTCGACCCGCTCGGCGAGCGGCGCGTGATCAGGGGAGGGTGCCATCGCGCCAGGATGCCATGCCCGCCCGCCGCCCCCGGCGCGGGCGGTCGTGCCGAGGGCCCGGTCCCCGTACGGGAACCGGGCCCGTCCTGTGCCGTTCAGTCCTGCGGGAAGTCGCCCGCGAGCGCCGAGGCGATCCGCAGGTGCGCTTGCGCCTCCTCGTGCCGGGCCTGCCGTTCGAGGGTGCGGCCCAGCAGCAGCCGGGCGTAGTGCTCCACCGGGTCGCGTTCCACGATGACCCGCAGTTCGGCTTCGGCGCGGCGCAGTTGGGCCGAGTGGTAGTAGGCGCGGGCCAGCAGCAGCCGGGGTCCGGTCTGCTCCGGCACCTCCTCGACCAGCCCGGTCAGCACCCGTGCCGCACCCGCGTAGTCCTTGGCGTCGAAGAACTGCTGCGCGCGCTCCCAGCGCTCGGCCGGCGTGCCGTGGTGGTAGTACGTCGTCTCCACTCGCGTCTCCACTGTCGACCTCCTTCGGAGGCCACAACGGAACGCAGTTGTTCAATATTCCACTAACTGTTCCGTGTGCTCAGAGCGGCCAGCTCCGCGTCGGCCCGCTCCGCGATCAAGGCCAGGACGCGCCCGGCCACGGCCCGGTCCTCCTCGGAGATGCCCGCGTAGATCCGGGCGGTGATCGGGGCGGTCGCGGCGGAGGTCGTGGCGTACAGCTCCCGTCCGGCGTCCGTGACGCGCACGTGGGACGGCTCCTCGGCCGACACCAGCCCGGCGGCCGTCAGCGCGTCGATCGCGCGGTGGGCGTCGGCCTCGGCGACCTTCACCGCGCCGACGACGTCGGCGACGAGGCCGGCCCGCTCGACCGGGCCGTCGGCCACGACCGTCAGCCGGAGCGTGACGGACTGCAGGAAGTCGATGCCGTGCCGGACGAGGACGCGCTCCAGGACGGCCCGGCCCGCGTAGTGGGCGAGGGCGATGACGCGGGGGTCGACGCGGGGTGCGGTGGTGGTGGTCATGGCTGCTCCGTCTCGTGATCGGTGGTGCCGAACGGGTCAAGCGGTGCGTCGAGCAGGGTTCTGAGCTCGCGGGTGAACTCCCGCGTGCGCGGGCTGCCGAGTCCGCCGAGTGGGGCCAGCAGCTGCCGCAGCAGCCCCTGGACGACGCCGATCGCCTTCGCGGTGACCTCGCGTCCCTGCTCGGTGAGCGCCAGCTGGACGGCGCGCGGGTCGGCCGGGTCCCGGGTGCGTTCGAGAAGGCCGGCCGACTCCAGGCCGCGGGCCAGCTTGGAGACGTAGAGCGCCTCCAGCCCGATCTGGTCGGCGAGCCGGCGCTGGCTGGGCCGCAGTCCGGTGCGGTGCATGCCGTACAGCGAGGCCAGCAGCGCGTACTGCGCGTGTGTCAGCCCCAGCGGGGCCACCGCGCGGTCCACCGCGACCCGCCACTTCATCGACAGCCGCCACACCAGGAAGCCGGGCGTGGCTCCTTCGGAACCGTTGCTCATGGCGAATACAGTACATGGCTACTATGTACATGGCTACTGTTTTGGCGACGGTCCGCTCCGACCGTGGTCCGCGATCCAGGGTGCCGTCTCCCGGGGCGAGCGCCGAGCCCGCCCCGGGAGACGGCCCGGCCTCAGGCCAGGTGCTCGTCCTCCGGCGCCAGCAGGACCGGCGTGCGGCTCGTGTGCGCGACGGCGTCGCTGACCCGCGGGGTGAACAGGGCCTCCACGACGCCCCGGTGATGGGGGCTCAGCACGATGAGGTCGGCGCCGAACTCCGCGGCCGACTCCGCGATCGTGGTGGCGACCTGGGTGGTCAGGCCGCGGACCAGCACGCCGTCGGCCTTGACGTCCAGGTCGCCCAGGGCCGCCACGGCCTCGTCGAGCACGGCCCTGCCCTCGGCGTCGTCCTCCAACGGGACGACCGTGGCGAGCGTGGCGGCGGACGCGATGACATGCAGGACCCGGACCTCGGAACCGGCCAGCTTGGCCAGCTCGCCCGCCAGCCGTACGGCGGAGTGATGGGCGGGACCGGAATCGACGGCGACCAGGATGCGCTGGAACATGGCTCTTCTTCCTCTTGCTCAGCGAGCTGACGAGCGACGCCGGTACCCGGCGCCACCGGCTCCAACACCGGTGAGGGCGGCGGACTTCCCGGTTTCCGCGCCGAGATCGCCCCGTTCACCGGCCGCCGCGGGACATACCGGATTACGGTGCTGCCATGCCCCACGCCCTCCCGGATCGCCCGCCGGACGCCCCGGACTCCGCACTGATCGAACGCCTCCACCGCGACCTGCCCGGGGGACGCGTCGTCACCGACCCGGCCGTGCTGGCGCGTTACGCGCACGACGAGGCGGAATGGGCGCCCCACGGACGGCCCACGGCACTGGTGCGGCCACGCGCCGCCGAGGAGGTGCGCGCGGTCGTCCTCGCCTGCCTCGACCACGCGGCCTCGGTGGTGCCGCGCGGGGCCGGCACCGGGCTGTCCGGCGGCGCGAACGCCGTCGACGGGGCGGTGGTGCTGTCCACCGAGGCCATGACGGCCGTCAAGCGCATCGACCCGCTGGAGCGGCTCGCGGTCGTCGAACCCGGCGTCGTCAACGAGGACCTGCGCACCGCCTGCGCCGCGCACGGCCTGTGGTACCCGCCGGATCCGGCCAGCGCCCGCTGGTCCACCATCGGCGGCAACGTGGCCACGAACGCGGGCGGAATCTGCTGTGTGAAGTACGGCGTCACCCGCGACTACGTGCTGGGCCTGCAGTTCGTCACCGGCACCGGGGAACTCGTCCGGGTCGGCCGCCGTACCGCCAAGGGCGTCGCGGGCTACGACCTCACCGGCCTGATGGTCGGGTCCGAGGGCACCCTCGGCGTGATCACCGAGGTGACGCTCCGGCTGCGGCCCGGCCGCCCGCCGGAGCACACGGTCGCCGGGTACTTCTCGTCCGTCGTGGACGCGGGCCGCGCGGTCGCCGCGGTGGCCGCCGCCGGAGTGACCCCCTCCGCGCTGGAACTCATCGACCGGTACTGCCTGGAGGCCGTCGACGCGTGGAAGCAGATGGGGCTGTCCGCCGACGCGGACGTCGTCCTGCTCGGCCGCACCGACGCGCCCGGGAAGGCGGGCGAGGAGGAGGCCGAGACCGTCCTGCGCTGTTTCGAGGCCGCGGGTGCCACCTGGGCGGCCCGCTCCACCGACCCGCAGGAGGCGGACGCGCTGTTCGAGGCGCGCCGGCTCGCCTACCCGGCCCTGGAACGGCTCGGCCCCGTGCTCACCGAGGACATCTGCGTACCGAAGTCCGCCGTCCCGGAGATGCTCGGCCGCATCCACGCCCTCGCCGAGCGGCACGACACGCTCATCGCCAACATCGCCCACGCCGGGGACGGCAATCTGCACCCGCTGCTGATCACCCCGCCCGGCGACGAGGCGGCGCGGGAGCGGGCGCAGGCCGCCTTCCGCGAGATCATCACCGAGGCCCTGGCGCTGGGCGGCACGGTCACCGGGGAGCACGGGGTCGGCCTGCTCAAGCGGGAGGGGCTGCACGCCGAGCTGGGCCCGGAGGTCATGGCCCTCAACCGGGCGGTCAAGGACGCCCTCGACCCTCACGGCCTGCTCAACCCGGGCAAAGTGCTCGGCCGGTGACGCGGCCCCTGCCGAGTTAGGGTCGCCGGTATGACCGACAACTCCCTGCGCACCGTCACCGTGGAGCGCACCAGCACCGGCCACTTCACCGCGACGAACGCCCGCGGCGGCACGATCTCCTTCGGCACCGGCGCCGCGGGTGACACCGAGTTCACCCCCGTCGAGCTGCTGCTGGCGGCACTCGGCGGCTGCACGGCGGTGGACGTGGACATCGCGACCGGCCGGCACGCGGAGCCCACCGCCTTCACCGTCGACGTGCGGGGTACGAAGGTCGACGACGACCTCGGCAACCGCCTCACGGACCTCGCCGTCACCTTCCACGTCACGTTCCCCGACGGCGAGGGCGCCGAACGGGCCCGCGCGATCCTGCCCCGGGCGGTGAAGACCTCCCACGACCGCCTCTGCACGGTCAGCCGTACGGTGGAGACGGGAACACCGGTGACGGCGACGGTGGAGCAGGCCTGACACCTGCGCCTGCTGCGATCCGGTCCCGAGGCACCCGGGATCCGGGTGGAACTCACCGGACTGCTCGACCGGCTGAAGACACGGACCGGGCCGCCGTTCCGGGCGCGCCGCCGCCCCCGCCCCCGCTAGGTTGTGCCGCATGAGCAACCTTGACCGCGCGCCCGTACCGAGCGTGTGCGGCGGCCGCGGATTCGTCGTCGCCGAACCCGTCCGCGAGCTGCTGAGCCCGCGACACGTACAGCTCGGGGAATCCACCGAAGTGCGCCGGCTGCTGCCGAACCTCGGCCGGCGCATGATCGGCGCCTGGGCATTCGTCGACCACTACGGCCCCGATGACATCGCCGACGAGCCCGGCATGCAGGTACCCCCGCACCCGCACATGGGCCTGCAGACCGTCAGCTGGCTGCACGAGGGCGAAGTGCTGCACCGCGACTCGACCGGCAGCCTCCGCACGATCCGGCCCCGCGAACTCGGGCTCATGACCTCGGGCCGTGCGATCAGCCACTCGGAGGAGAGCCCGAAGTCGCACGCGCGCTACCTCCACGGCGCGCAGCTGTGGGTCGCGCTGCCCGACGCGCACCGGTACACCGACCCGGCGTTCGAGTACCACGCGGAGCTGCCGACGGTCACGGCGCCCGGCCTCACGGCGACCGTGATACTCGGCGACCTCGACGGCTCGGCCTCCCCGGGTACGACGTACACCCCGATCGTCGGCGCCGACCTCGCCCTCGCCCGCGGCGCCGACGTACGGCTGCCGCTCGTACCGGACTTCGAGTACGGCGTGCTCGCGATGTCCGGCGAGGTGCACGTCGACGGCGTGCCGGTGCTGCCGGGCTCGATGCTCTACCTCGGCTGCGGCCGCCGCGAGCTGCCGCTGCGCGCGGAGTCCGACGCCGGCCTCATGCTGCTCGGCGGCGAGCCGTTCGAAGAGGAACTGGTCATGTGGTGGAACTTCATCGGCCGGACACAGGCGGAGATCGAACAGGCCCGCACCGACTGGCAGACCGGCAGCCGCTTCGGCGAGGTGAAGGGCTACGACGGCGCACCGCTGGCCGCCCCCGAGCTGCCGCGCACACCCCTGAAGGCGCGCGGCCGCGCGCGCTAGCCGGGCAGCCCGACGCCCCTGCCCGCGGCGCCGCGGGCAGGGGCGTGTATGCGGGGGGGATCGGCGATACCGATCAGCTCGCCGGAACACCGCCCGCTCGCGCTGCCCGTGGAGATCTCCGGCACCGGTGTCACCCGCGTCGCGGCCGACCTGCGGTCCGGCGCCCGGGTGCGGGGCACGGTACGCGGTGCGGGCGGGCCGCTCGGCGACGCCCGGGTGACCCTGGTCGACGCGGCGGGCGACGTCGTCGCCACGACCACCACCGGCGACGACGGGGCGTACGCCTTCTCGGACCTGGACGGCGGCCGGTACACGCTGATCGCCGCCGGTCACCCGCCCCGGGCCGCCGGGGTGACGCCGTCCGGCGCCGACGTCGAGGGTCATGACATGGAACTCGCCCATCCCGGGACGTAGTTCACGGCGCCGTTGCGCTGGGGGAGGGCTCGGCCGTGGTCGGGGCGAGCGGGCTCGGGACCGCGGACGGCGTGGCGGTGCCCGGCCGCGGCGCACGGGCCGGCTCGGCCGGGCGGGACGGCCCGCCGCGCACCGCGAGGAACACCAGCGCCGCCACCGCGGCCAGGACGAGCGCGCTCGCCACGGCCCGGCGCAGCAGCACCCGGCCGGACCGTACCTGCGCGGTCGGCGGGCGCAGCGGACGCAGGTCGGCCGGGCCGACGGAGTGCGCCCGCGCGGCCAGGGCGGCCCGCAGCCGCTCCTCGACGGCCGTGGGGGCCGTACCGGTACCGGAGTCGTTCATCGCAGCCCCTCCAGACGTCGGCCGAGGGCGTCCAGGGCCCAGCTGGCCGTGGACTTGACGGTGCCCCGGGACAGACCGAGGGTCGCGGCGATCTCGGCCTCGGTCAGGTGGGACCAGTAGCGCAGCACCAGTACCTCCCGCTGGCGCCGGGTCAGGGTGCGCAGCGCCGCCAGCACCTCCCGGTGGTCCTCGTGCAGCAGGATGTCCTCCTCGGGGGCGGGCGCGTGCTCCTCGGGGGCGGGGGTGTGCGCTCGTACGGTCCTGCGGCGGCGCAGCACCGAACGGGCCGTGTTGACGACACTGGTGCGCAGATAGGCCTCCGGATCGTCGAGCGAGGCCAGCCGGTGACCGTGCCGGCGGAGGAGTGCGGTGAAGGCGTCCTGGACGACGTCCTCGGCCGTGGGCAGATCGTCCACCAGCAGCACCGCCAGCCGGACCAGGGACAGCCGGCGGTGGTGGTACAACTCCTCGATGCCGGGAGGCTGTTCGCGGCCGACGGGGAACGCCGTCGTACCGGTGCCGGGTGCGGCCGGGCCGACGGGGGTCTCCGTCCGGGCGGCGCGGGCGAGGACACGGCCCCGCAGAGGAGACAGGAGCCGCATCCCCAACCGCCATGGGGAGGCGGGGCGGCGCGGGGCGCCGGTCCGGTCCCGGGGCAGTGTCGCCGCCGGTGGTGTGGCTGTCGTCATGGATCTCCCGGAGCCGGGCGGAGAAGCGGATCAGGCTTCCCCGCCCGGCCCTGCCTAGGTGGTGCGTGCGGGCTCAGTACCGCGGCGCGGCCGGCGCCGGCGAGGGGTGCCCGCGATGCGGACCGTGCCCCGGCACCGGAGTCGGCACCGGCACGGGCACGGGCGCCGGTGCGGCGGTGGACGGCACCGGGGTGGAGGTGGCGCGCGTGGGGGAGGGCACGGGGCTGGGGGTGGCGGTGCGGACCGGGGAGGGTACGGGTGATGGGGTGGCCGTGGGGACCGGGGAGGGTACGGGGGACGGGGTGGCCGTGGGGACCGGGGAGGGTACGGGGGACGGTGTCGCCTGGCCGCCCGCCGGTTCCGGGGTGGCGGTGACGCCGGTGTGGGCGGGGGAGTGGCTGCCGCTCTGGGCCGCCTGGGCGGTGATGGTGCCGGCCACGGCCAGGGCCGCGCCTACGGCGGAGACCCCCAGGGCGGCCCGCAGCCTGCGGACATGGCGGGGGCGGGGGACACGGTGTGCGGTCATGGGTTCCTTCGCTCGCTCGGGTCGGACAACTGGTCGAAGTGGAGGCCTCCACCTCGACAGACGTCCGGCCCCGGGCGAGGTTGCGGGTGACGACCGAAGAATTTTCACGGGCGTCGGCCACCGTATGGCGTTGCCAGGGCGCGGGGCCGACGATGGAGGCGTGGGGTACGGCCGCCGCCGCAGCTCCGGCGCCGTCCGAGGCCGCCGGGGGACGACAGGCCGGCCCCGGCCGCGGTCAGCGGCCGGAAGGAGGACGCCGTCATGCTGGAAGTGAAGACGGTCGAGAAGCCGGACGAACGGCGCGACTTCCCCCGCGGCCACCTCGAAGCCCTGCACCTGACCGGGCTCGACTTCGCGGTGGGCACCTTCGAACCGGGTTGGCGCTGGTCGGAGTCCGTGAAGCCGATCGCGGGCACCGAGAGCTGCATGGTCCACCACAACGGCTATGTGGTGCAGGGGCGCATGCACATCCGCATGGACGACGGCGGCGAGGGCGAGGTCGGCCCCGGCGACGTCTTCGTGTGCCCGCCCGGCCATGACGCCTGGGTCGTGGGGGACGAGCAGTTCGTGGTCTACGACTTCGCCGGGACCATGGCCAAGGAGTACGCGAAGGACTGAAGGAAGAGCCGCCCCGTCGTACCGGGCCGCTTCCGTCGTACCGGGTCGCACGGCGTGCGACCCGGTCGCAGGTGCGGGGCCGTACGGCCCGCCACCGTCATCCCTCGAAGACGGCCGCCCCCGCCTCCGCGAACGCCACCGCGTCCGCGTGCCCGAACAGGCCGGGCAGGCCGCCGGTGTGGACGAACACCGTCTTCTCGCCCGGCCGGACGTCACCGTCGGCGACGGCCGCGCGCAGGCCGGCCAGGGCCCGGGCGGTGTACACGGGGTCGAGGACGAGGCCCTCGGTACGGGCGGCGAGCCGGAGTGCCTCGGCCGCGGGTCCGGTCAGCGTCGCGTAGCCGGCGCCCACCTGGTCGCGGCGCACCCGCAGACCCTCGGCCGTGACCTCCTCCGTCGTCAGCGGCGCCGCGAACCGTGCCACCGCCGCGGCCGGGTCGGCCAGCGCGCCCACGTCGACACCGAGCACCGAGCCGGTGCCCAGGGCCGCGACCAGGCCGGCCATCGTGCCGCCCGAGCCGAGCGCGACCACCACGGTGCGCAGCTCGGGCAGTTGCTCGTCCAGCTCCTCGCCGCAGCGCACATAGCCGCGGGCACCCGGCACGGCCGACCCCCCGAACGGGATCAGCGCGGGCCGGGCACCGTCCGCCCGCAGCCGCGCGCACACCTCGGCCGCCGCGTCGTCCAGCCCCGCCTGGTCCACCTCGCCCGCCCAGGCGATGCGCGCCCCGAAGAGTCCGTCCAGGGCGAGGTTCCCGGACCGTGAGGCGCCCGGCGCGCCGCGCAGGACAAGGACGGCGGCCAGGCCCAGACGGGCGGCCGCGGCGGCGGTCAGCCGGGCGTGGTTGCTCTGCGGGGCCCCCGTGGTCACGAGCGTGTCCGCGCCCTCGGCGAGCGCCGCGCCGACCGTCCACTCCAGTTTGCGGATCTTGTTCCCGCCGCCGCCCAGACCGGTCAGGTCGTCCCGTTTGATCCACAGGTCCTCCGGGCCGAGCCCGAGCGCGGCGGCGAGCCGGGGCGCCGGTTCGACGGGCGTGGGGAAGGTGCCGAGCGAGACGGGGGAGTGGCCCATGGCGTACGTCCTTGTACAGATCAGTGCGGCTCGGTCCGGATCAGCTGCGGACCGCGGTCGTTCGGGACCAGTCGATCACACCGGAAGCAGCCGGGCGATCAGCGAGCTGAGCTGACGGGCCGTACGGCACTCGTGCATCTCGACCAGGTCCGCGTAGTCGGGCGCGGCCGAGTCGCCGGTGCCCCACTGACCGCGCGGCTCCGGGTTCAGCCAGTACACGCGCCGGGCCCGCCGGGCGACCTCGCGTACGGCGGCCAGGTTCGGGTCGCTCATGTTGGTCCGGGCGTCCCCGAGGACGAACACGGTCGTGCGCGGGCCGACCGCGTCGCCGTACCGCTCGGCGAACTCGCCCAGCGCCACGCCGTAGTCGCTGCTGCCGTGCCAGCCGGTCAGCGTGGCCTCGGCGCGGATGCGGGCGCTCAGCCCGTCGGGGTCGGCGCGGCCGTGCTCCAGCAGGCCGGTCACCTCGTCCAGCCGGTTGACGAAGGCGAACACCCGGATCTTGCTGAACTGGTCGTGCAGCGCCTGCACGAGCAGCATCGTGAAGTCGGAGAAGCCGGACACCGAGCCGGACACGTCGCACAGCAGGACCAGTTCGGGGCGGACCGGCCGGCGCCGGCGCAGCACCGGCCGCATCGGCACCCCGCCCGTGGACAGCGAGGAGCGCAGGGTGCGGCGCAGGTCGACCGTGCCGCGCGCGGCACGGCGCCGGCGCGCGGCCAGCCGGGTGGCCAGCTTGCGTGCGAGCGGCGATACGGCCCTGCGCAGTTCGGCCAGTTGGTCCCGGCCCGCGAACAGGAAGTCCACCCGGTCGGCGGTCGGTACGACACCGCGCCGGGCGATCTCGTCCCGCCCGCGCCGCTCGGCGACCCGGCGCCGCGCCTCCGCCCCTACCATCCGCCGGAACTGCTCGATCCGGCGCCGGATCTCGTCGTCCAGCAGCCGGTCCGCGAAGTCCGTACCGTCGCCGTTCCCGCTTCCGCCCCCGTCCCGTCCGCGCACGTCCGACCGCACCCGCGCCAACAGGGTCTGCGGGCGCAGCCGTTCGAGGGTCTGGTACGCGGAGAAGCCGTCCGACCCCGGTGAACTGCCGTATCCGCCCATGCCGTCCACCGCCTCGGCCGCCAACCGGGCCATCATGGCCTGGTCGCCCGCGGCCAGCGCCCGAGCCAGCCGGTCGCGCAGCTCGTCACGGCCCGCGCCCGCGCCGTCCGGTCCCCCCACCGTGCGCGGGAAGTACAGGTCGAAGACGGGGTCGAACACCGCCCGCTGTCCCGGGCCGTGCAGCAGCGTCGCGGCCAGCCCCTCACGCAGCAGCTCCCGGTCCGTGAGCCCGAGTGCCTCCACCGCGCGGGCCGCGTCCACCGTCTCACCCGTGCCGATCCGCACCCCGTGCGCGCGCAGCGCCCCGACCAGGCCGGTGATCCGCTCGGGGACCTCGGTCACAGCGCGTCCAGGTCGAGCTTCGCCGCCGCCTTCTGGATGTCGTCCTGGTGCTTGAGGATCACTCCGAGACTGTCCCGTACGACCGTCTCGTCCAGCGCGCCGGCGCCCAGGGCCAGCAGGGTGCGCGCCCAGTCGACGGTCTCGGCGACGGACGGAGCCTTGCGCAGGTCCATCGCGCGCAGCGCCCCGACCACCCGGACCACCGACTCGGTGAGCGCCTCGGTGAGGCCCGGCACCTTCAGCCGGACGATCCGCCGCTCCAGCTCCTCCTCGGGGAAGCCGATGTGCAGGAACAGGCAGCGGCGGCGCAGCGCCTCGGACAGCTCCCGGCCGGCGTTGGAGGTCAGGACGACGAACGGGCGGCGGGTCGCGGTGACCGTGCCCAGCTCCGGGACCGTGATCTGGAAGTCGCTGAGCACCTCCAGCAGCAGTCCCTCCATCTCGACGTCGGCCTTGTCGGTCTCGTCGATGAGCAGCACGGTCGGCTCGTCCCCGCGGATGGCGGTGAGCAGCGGGCGGGGGAGCAGGAACTCCTCGCTGAAGATGTCGGTGCGGGTCTCGTCCCAGCTCTCGTCGCGGCCCGCGGTGATGCGCAGCAGCTGTTTGGCGTGGTTCCACTCGTACAGCGCGCGGGACTCGTCCACGCCCTCGTAGCACTGGAGCCGGACCAGCCGCGCCCCGGCCACCTGGGCGACCGCCTTGGCCAGCTCGGTCTTGCCCACCCCGGCCGGACCCTCCACCAGCAACGGCTTGCCCAGCCGGTCGGCGAGGAACACGGTCGTCGCGACGGCGGGCGAGGCGAGGTAGCCGGTCTCGGCGAGGCGGGCGGAGACGTCGTCGACGGACGTGAACAACGGGGCCTCCGGCGGATCGGGAACGGGTGTCCGGGCTCCTATCTAAGCGCTTGTTCAGCATCCCTGTCACGTGTATACACCGATCGGTTTCCTCGTTGTCCGCGCCGCGGTAACCTCGCCGTATGGCCACCACCGACAAGGCGTCCTCCCGCGACCGGCTGCTCGACGCCACCGCCGAACTCTCCTACCGCGACGGCGTCGGCATCGGCATCGAGGCACTGTGCCGGCAGGCGGGCGTCTCCAAGCGGTCGATGTACCAGCTCTTCGACAGCAAGGACGCGATGCTGGCCGCGAGCCTGGAGCGGCGCGCCGCGTGGTACGAGGCCCAGCTCGCCCACCCCCACCCGGAGACCGCGACCCCGCGCGAGCGCATCCTGCACGTCTTCGAGCAGGTGACGAAGGCCGCCGCGGACCCCGACTACCACGGCTGCCCCTACCTGGCCGTCCTCGTCGAGCTGAAGGACCCCGGACACCCGGCGAGCGTCGTCGCCCGCGGCGTCAAGGACCGTCTGACGCGGACCTTCCGCACCGAGGCGGAGCGCGGCGGCGCCCGCGACCCCGAACTCCTGGCCCGCCAGCTCGTGCTCGTCTTCGACGGTGCGAGCGCGCGGGCCGGCGCGAAGGTGGAAAACCTGGCGGACGGACTGGCCGTGACGACGGTGACAGCGCTGATGGACGCGGCCGGGATGGCTTGACCGTGAGGGGCCGCCGGTCGTCTCCGGGTCCGTCGTGGCTGATCGCGCAGACGACCGCGCCCCTTCGGGGTGCTGCCCCCGTACGGCCCAACCCGACGCGGCCCCCTGATCTCCCTCCCGGTCCAATGAAACGGTGACCACCCCGCCGCACGACTGCCTCGCGCGCAACGACTGGATCTGCGGCGCCTACCTGACCACGCGCCGGCAGATCCTGCTCGACGCGGTCGTCCAGCACGTCCGGCTGACCGCCCTGTCGGTGCTCATCGGACTGGTCGTCGCCGTGCCGCTCGCGGTGCTGGCGCGCCGCTGGGGCTGGGCGGCCGGGCCCGTGCTCGCGGTGACGACGATCCTCTACACCATCCCGTCCCTGGCCATGTTCTCCCTGCTGCTGCCGGTCTACGGCCTGTCCGCCGGCCTCGTCGTCGCCGGACTGGTGCTGTATTCGCTCACCCTCCTGGTCCGGAACATCCTCGCGGGCCTGCGCGCGGTCCCGGAGGAGACCCGGCAGGCGGCGCGCGGCCTCGGCTACGGCCCGGTCCGGCTGCTGCTCACCGTGGAGCTGCCCCTCGCCCTGCCCGCCGCGATGGCCGGGCTGCGCATCGCCGCCGTCTCGGCGGTCTCCCTGGTCACGGTCGGCGCGATCGTCGGCTTCGGCGGCCTCGGGAACCTCATCTACGCGGGCATGAACACCTACTTCAAGGCGCAGGTGCTCACCGCGTCCGTGCTGTGCGTGCTGATCGCCGTCCTCGCCGACCTGCTGCTGCTCGGTGTGCAGCGGCTGATCACCCCCTGGACCCGGGCGGGCCGGTCATGAGCACGCTCGCCGCCGCCTGGCACTGGCTCACCGACCCCGCGCACTGGTCCGGCGACGACGGCATCCGGCACCGGCTGCTTCAGCACCTCGTCCTCACCGTGGTCTGTCTCGCCGTCAGCTGTGCGATCGCGCTGCCGGTCGCC
Organism: Streptomyces camelliae; assembly: GCF_027625935.1. Taxonomy (NCBI): domain Bacteria; kingdom Bacillati; phylum Actinomycetota; class Actinomycetes; order Kitasatosporales; family Streptomycetaceae; genus Streptomyces; species Streptomyces camelliae. The sequence continues at coordinate 1,228,156 of NZ_CP115300.1, read as the reverse complement.
CTGGTCCTCGGCCACCTCGGCAAGGGCGGCGCGCTCGCCGTGAACGTCTCCAACGCCGGCCGGGCCGTGCCCACCTTCGCCGTCCTGGTGCTGCTGCTCCTCACCCCGGTCGGCAGGTGGGGCGAGGGTCCGACGGTGGTGGCCCTGGTGCTGTTCGCCGTCCCCCCGCTGCTCACCAACGCCTACGTCGGCATGCGCGAGGTCGACCGCAGCGTCGTGCGGGCGGCGCGTGGCATGGGGATGACGGGGCGGCAGATGCTGCTGCGCGTGGAACTCCCGCTGGCGCTGCCGCTGGTCCTGACCGGGGTCAGGATCGCCGCCGTCCAGCTGGTCGCCACCGCCACCATCGCCGCGCTCGCGGGCGGCGGCGGCCTCGGCCGGATCATCACCGCCGGTTTCAACCTGGCCAGCACGCCCCAGGTGGTCGCCGGCGCGATCCTGGTGGCCGTGTTCGCGCTCGTCGTGGAAGGGGCGTTCGAGGTCGCCGAACGGCTGGCGCCGGCGCGTGTCCGGGGCGGCCGATGAGAAGAGCCCTGCCGGCCGTCGCCCTCCTCACCCTCACCGCCTGCACCACCGGCCCCGCCCTGGAGAACCGCGGCGAGGTCACCGCACCGCCCGGCGACAGCCACCACCTCACCATCGGCTCGGCCGGCTTCACCGAGAGCGACCTGCTCGCCCAGATGTACGCCCAGCTGCTGAACCGGGCCGGCTACCGGACCTCGATGATCACGGTCGCCAACCGGGAACTGTACGAACCGGCGCTGGAGTCCGGCCAGATCGACGTCGTGCCCGAGTACGCGGCCACCTTCGCCGACTGGCTGAACGCCAAGGCCCACGGCGCCGACGCCGAGCCCGTCGGCTCACCCGACCTCGGCAGGACGATGAAGGCGCTGCGCCGCCTGGCCGCACCCCGGGGTCTCACCGTCCTGCCGCCCGGCCGGGCCGTCGACCAGAACGCCTTCGCCGTACGCGCCGACTACGCCCGCGAACACCGCCTGCGGACCCTCGCCGACCTGGGCGCCTCGGGGCTGCGGGTGCGGCTCGCGGCGGGCGACGAGTGCGTCCGACGGCCGTACTGCGCACCGGGGTTGAAGAAGGTGTACGGCATCGACATCACCGGTGTCGATCCCAAGGGCGTCGGCACCACTCAGGCCAAGCGGGCCGTGCAGGAGGGCCGGGACCAGATGGTGCTGACCACCACCACGGACGCCACCCTGGACTCCTTCGGCCTGGTCCTGCTCGCCGACGACAGGCATCTGCAGAACGCCGACTACATCGTCCCGGTCGTCAACCGCGCGCGGGCGGGCAGCGAGAGCGTGGCGAAGGCGCTCGGCAAGCTCAACGACGTCCTCACCACGGCCGACCTGGCGGCAATGAACCAGCAGGTCGACAGCTGGCGCCGGCTGCCCGCCGACGTGGCCCGTACCTATCTGAAGGAGCAGGGCCTGCTGCGCTGACCGCGGGATCAGGCGTCCGACACCGAGTCGAACGGCACCTGTCCGCGCGCCACCCCCCGCGCGTCCGCGTCCACCGAGCGGCGCAGCGCCTCGTGCAGCTTCGCCGGGGTGAGCACGCCGAGGAAACGCGCGCCGTCCAGGACCGCGACCCACCCGGCGTCGTACTGGAGCATCACCCCGAACGCCTGCTTCAGCGGCGCGCCGACCGGCACCCACGCGGTCATCCGGTGGGTGTGGTCCCCGACCGTGCCGCCCTCCGCCAGAGCCTCGATGCCGACCCAGCCGTGCAGGTCGCCCTGGCGGTCGAGGACGACCGCCCAGCGTGCGTCCTCGGCCCGCAGCCGCTCCCGGGCCCGGTCGGCCGGCTCGTCCGGCCGGGCCACCGGTGGCTGTTCCAGATCGTCCGGCTCGACCGCGGTGACCGACAGCCGCTTCAGCCCCCGGTCGGCGCCCACGAAGGAGGCGACGTACGGCGTGGCGGGTGCCCCCAGCACCGCGCCGGGCGTGTCGAACTGCTCGATGCGCCCCTGCCCGTACACGGCGATCCGGTCGCCGAGCCGGACGGCCTCCTCGATGTCGTGGGTGACCAGCAGCACCGTCTTGCGCACCGCGGCCTGCATGCGCAGGAACTCGTCCTGCAACTGCTCGCGCACCACCGGGTCGACCGCGCCGAACGGCTCGTCCATCAGCAGCACCGGCGGATCCGCGGCGAGCGCCCGCGCCACCCCGACCCGCTGCCGCTGCCCGCCGGACAGCTGTTCGGGGTAGCGCGGGCCGTATGTCGTCGGGTCGAGCCCGACCAGTTCGAGCAGCTCGGCCGCCCGCGCCCGGGCTCTGGCCCGCTGCCAGCCGAGCAGCGCGGGCACCGTCGCGGTGTTGTCGAGGACGGTGCGGTGCGGGAAGAGGCCCACCTGCTGGATGACATAGCCGATCCGGCGGCGCAGCCGCACGGGGTCGACGCCGGCGATGTCCTCGCCGCCGACGAGGATCCGGCCGGAGGTCGGTTCGATGAGCCGGTTCACCATCATCATGGTCGTCGTCTTGCCGCAGCCGGACGGCCCGACGAGCGTGACCAGCTCGCCCTCGGCGACCTCGAAGGACAGGTCGTCCACGGCCGTCGTACCGTCCGGATACCGCTTGGTGACCTGCTCGAACCGGATCATTCCCCCACGCTAACGGCGCTGTCCGAGCCGTGCTCGCCGGTGCGGCGGAACGGGGCATGCCTCGTCAGACGGTCACGACGATCTTGCCGAACTGCTCGTTCGACTCCAGGTACCGGTGGGCCGCCACGATGTCCTGGAGCGGGAAGAGCCGGTCCACGACCGGCCGCAGCATGCCGGTGCGCAGCCCGGCGGTGATGAACGCCTTCGCGCGCCGCAGCCGCGCGGGATCGCGGGTGATCTCCAGCATGGTGAACGTCCGCATGTTCAGCGCCGGCATGTTCAGTTCGAACCCGGGATACGGCGTCGGCTGCCCGCTCTGTGCGCCCCACAGCAGCAGTGTCCCGTCGGCCGCCACCGCCCGGGCCAGCTCCGTCACGCCCGGTCCGGCCACGGCGTCGAGGACGAACTCGGCGCCCCGGCCGCCGGTCAGCTCGCGCACCCGGCCGGTCACGTCCTCCTCGTCGGAGACGATCACCTGCGCGGCGCCCGCTTCGAGCAGCCGTTCCCGCTTGGCCCGGGTCCGGGTGACGGCGATCGGCGTGGCGCCGAGCCGGTTCGCCGTCTGGATCGCGGCCAGCCCGAGGCTGCTGGAGGCCGCGTTCACGACCGCCACGTCCGCCGCCCGCATTCCGCCGGTCTCCGCCATCGCCCCGTACGCGGTGAGGTACGGCATCCACACGGCGGCCCCGGTGACCGCGTCCACCCCGTCCGGCCGGGGCACGAGCGCGGCGGCCGGCACCAGCGCCCGCTCGGCGTACACCCCGTAGTCGTTGGGGGAGAAGCTGGGCAGCACGCTCACGGCCTGGCCGACGTCGAGACCGGTCACGTCCGGTCCGAGCGCCTCCACCACTCCGGAGGCCTCGTTGCCCAGCCGCGCGGGAAACCGTTTCACCGGCTCGATGTAGACGTCCCGGCGGAACAGGGCCTCCGCCCGGTTGAGTCCGATCGCCTCGATGCGCAGGCGCACCTCCCCGGGACCCGGCTCACCCGGTTCCCGTTCCTCCAGCCGCAGCACCTCGGGCCCGCCGGCCTCGTGGAAGCGCACCGTCTTCGCCATCTCGACTCCCCCTGCTCGCTCGGTGATCACGGACCACTCTGCGAGAAAGTTCGATTGCTGTCAAATTTTGATGGCTGTCGTAATCAAGTCATGCGGCCCCACTGACCAGGATCACCTCCAGCGTGCGCGGACCGTGCACCCCCTCCACCCGGTCCAGCTCGATGTCACTGGTGGCCGACGGACCAGAGATCCACGTCAACGGGCGCGTCGGATCGAGCCGTTCGAGGGCCTGCGGCACGGAGGAGACGACCTGGTCGGGGACGCGTACGACACAGATGTGGTGGTCCGGGATCAGCGAGATGCGGCGCCGGCCCTGGTCGGGGGAGCCGTCCAGGACGATCGTGCCGGTCTCGGCGATCGCCACCGCACACCCCGTCACCACACTGCCCACCCGGTCCAGTTGCTGCGGCGTGCTCGCCGCCCGGTCGTGGATCCACACCGGGTCGGCGGCGGCCAGCCAGTCCGGCGGCAGCCCGGGCGGCACCAGCATCTCCTGCGAGCCACGCCGGGCGAGCAGCCGCATGACGAGCATCCGCACGTCGTCGGCGTCGGCGCGGTGCACGATCGCCCGGTAGTCCGCCAGGTTCTCGGCCAGCAGCTCCACCGTCTCCTCGGTCGTACGGTGTCCGTGCTCGCGCAGATAGCCCCGACCCACGGCCTCCTCGTACGGCCGCCCGTCCGGTGTCACATCGGCGAGCGCCCGCCGGATCCGGCCCAGCACCCGTTCCCTGCTGCTCACTTGGAAGTGTCCTTTCCGCCGTGGGTGCGCTGCCACCAGTCCCGGAAGGGCTCGGCCGGCACCGGCGGCAGATCCCGGGTGCCGGTCCAGGCCCGGCCCGGGCCCGGCAGGGTGCGGGGATGCAGCCTGCGGGTGCGGGAGGCGAGGCGCTGGCCGGTGCGCAGGGCGGCGGGGTGGGCCAGCGCCCAGCGGGCCGCCCGTACGGCCGCACGCTCGGCCGCATGCCCCTTGGCCGGTTTCAGCAGCACCCGGTTGCCCTGCCGTACCGCCGGACCGCCCTCGGCCACCCGCTCCCGCAGGTGTACCAGCACCTCCGGGATGTCGATGGCGACGGGACAGACCTCGTAGCAGGCCCCGCACAGACTCGACGCGTACGGCAGCGAGGCGTCGATCTCGCTTGCCGTGCCCCGCAGTTGAGGACTCAGGATGGCGCCGATCGGGCCCGGGTAGACCGAGCCGTAGGCGTGCCCGCCCGCGCGCTCGTAGACCGGGCAGACGTTCAGGCAGGCCGAGCAGCGGATGCAGCGCAGGGCCTGGCGGCCGACGGTGTCGGCGAGGGTGTCGGTGCGGCCGTTGTCGAGCAGCACCAGATGGAAGGTGCTCGGGCCGTCGCCGTCGGTCGTCCCGGTCCACATGCTGGTGTACGGGTTCATGCGCTCGGCGGTGGAGGAGCGGGGCAGCGTCTGCAGGAACACCTCCAGGTCCCGCCAGGACGGCACCACCTTCTCGATGCCCACGACCGAGATCAGCGTCTCGGGCAGGGTCAGGCACATCCGGCCGTTCCCCTCGGACTCCACGACCACGAGCGTGCCGGTCTCGGCGACCATGAAGTTGGCGCCGGAGATGCCGACCTTGGCCCGCAGGAACTTCTCCCGCAGATGCAGCCGCGCGGCCTCGGCGAGTTCGGCGGGCGTGTCGGTCAGCCCCTCGGGGGCCGGCCGGCCCCACGTGCCCATCTCCTCGGTGAAGATGTCCCGGATCTCGCCCCGGTTGCGGTGGATGGCCGGGACCAGGATGTGCGAGGGCCGGTCCTTGCCCAACTGCACGATCAGCTCGGCGAGATCGGTCTCGTAGGCCCGGATGCCCGCTGCCTCCAGGGCCTCGTTGAGCCCGATCTCCTGGGTGGCCATCGACTTGACCTTGACGACCTCCGACTCACCGGTCGCCCGGACCAGATCGGTCACGATCCGGTTGGCCTCCTCGGCGTCGGCCGCCCAGTGGACCGTACCGCCCGCCGCGGTGACCGACTCCTCCAACTGCTCCAGATACCGGTCGAGATGGCGCAGCGTGTGGTCCTTGATGCGCCGGCCCGCCTCCCGCAGCTCGGCCCAGTCCGACAGCTCGGCCACCGCCCTGGCCCGCTTGGCACGGATGGTGTGCGTGGCGTGCCGGAGATTACCGCGCAGGGTCGCGTTGCCGACGGCCTCCCGGGCCGCCTCGGGAAATGCCGGCATGCCGACGAACGTCCCGCTCATACGGCCGGTTCCTCCTCCGTGCTCGCCAGGATCTCCGCGATGTGCACCGGCCGCATGGCCGTGCGCAGCCGGCTCATCGTGCCGCCGATGTGCATCAGACACGAGTTGTCGGCCGCGCACAGCACCTGCGCGCCCGTCGACTCGGCGGCGCGCACCTTGTCCGCGCCCATGGCGGCCGAGACATCAGCGTTCTTCAGCGCGAAGGTGCCGCCGAACCCGCAGCACTCCTCGGCCCCCGGCAGCTCCACCAGCTCAAGGCCCTTGACCGCCTCCAGCAGCCGGCGCGGGCGGTCGCCCAGACCGAGACCGCGCAGCCCGTGACAGGTCGGATGGTAGGTGACCTTGTGCGGGAACCAGGCCCCCACATCCGTCACGCCGAGCACGTCCACCAGGAACTCCGTCAGCTCGTACGTCTTCGGCACCACCGGCGCCAGCGTCCGCGCCAGTGAGTCCCCGCGCCCCTCGGCGCGCGCCCGCTCGCCCATCCGGGGATACAGCTCCCGCACCATCGCCGCGCACGAACCGGACGGGGTCACGATCGCCTCGTACCCGCCGAAGACATCGGAGAAGTGCCGGGCCAGCGGCTCCGTCTCATGCCGGTACCCGGTGTTGTAGTGCGCCTGCCCGCAACACGTCTGGGCCATCGGGAAGTCGACGTCGACGCCCAGCCTGGTCAGCAGTTTCACCACGGCCCGGCCGGTGTCCGGATAGAGCGTGTCGTTGACACAGGTCAGGAACAGGGCGACACGCATCGCGGCTCCTCGGGGTCGGTCATCGGACGAGTGCAGGGTAGTCGGCGCATACCGCCGAGGGGAGGGGGCGACTCACCGCGCGGCGCTCTCACCGCGCGGCGAGCCGGGCCTCGGCCGCCCGCCAGCGGGCCTCGTCGCCGCGCGGCGCGTACCGGGTCAGCGGCTGGGTCCGGGTGAGCAGCCGGCGCATCGCGGCGAGATCCCCGGCCAGGCCGTGGGCGCGGGCCTGCACGAGGACATTGCCGAGGGCCGCCGCCTCCGTCGCCCCGGCCACCACGGGCAGCCCGCAGGCATCGGCCGTCAGCTGGCACAGCAGCGCGTTGCGGGTCCCGCCGCCGACGATGTACACCACGTCCACCGGGTGGTCGGCCAGCCGCTGCGCGTCCGCGACGGCCCGACGGTGGGCGAGCGCGAGGGAGTCGAGGATGCACCGGGTGATCTCACCGCGCGAGGAGGGCACCGGTTGTCCCGACGCCCGGCACGCCGCGGCGATCCGCTCCGGCATCCGGCCCGGCGCGAGGAACGCCTCGTCCCCGGCGTCCACCACCGAGCGCAGCGCCGGCGCCGTGCCCGCCTCGCGCAGCAGCAGCCCCAAGTCGGGCTCGTCCCAGGCGCGTTGGCACTCCTGGAGCAGCCACAGCCCCATGATGTTGCGCAGATACCGGACGGTGCCGTCCAGGCCCAGCTCATTGGTGAAGTTCGCGGCCCGGCTCTCCTCGGTGAGCACCGGAGCGGTCAGCTCCAGCCCTGCCAGGGACCAGGTGCCGGTGCAGATGTAGGCGAATCGCTCACCGGCCGCCGGCACGGCCGCCACCGCGGAGGCCGTGTCGTGCGAGCCGACGGCCGTCACCGGTACCGGCCCGGTCAGCCCCGTCTCCTCCAGCACCTCCGGCCGCAGCACCCCCGCCGGATCCCCTGGCTGCCGCAGCGGCGCGAACAGCCCGAGGTCGATGCCCAGCCGCTCGGCGACGCCGTGCGACCACGTCCGGGTCCGGGGATCGATCAGCTGTGTGGTGGAGGCGTTGGTCAGCTCCGTGCCCTGCTCACCGGTCAGCCAGTACGTCAGCAGATCGGGGATGAGCAACAGCCGCTCTGCGTAGGACAGTTGCTTCGACGCCCGGGCGGCGGTGAGCTGGTAGAGGGTGTTGAACGGCGCGTACTGGATGCCGGTCGCGGCGTACAGCTCCTCGGCCGGCACGGTGGCCCACACCTTCTCGGCGACCCCCTCGGTACGGGCGTCGCGATAGTGCACCGGGTTGCCCAGCAAGGCCCCGTCGGCATCCAGCAGACCGTAGTCGACGGCCCAGCTGTCGATGCCGACGGAATCCACCTGCCCGGCCGCCCGCAGCCCGTCCAGGACACCGCCGTACAGCGCGAGCACGTCCCAGCGCAGCCCCTCCGGGACGCGCACCGGCCGGTTCGGGAACCGGTGCGCCTCGGTCAGCTCCACCGAGTCCGGGCCCAGGGAGCCGACCATCACCCGCCCGCTGGAGGCGCCGAGATCGACGGCGGCGTACGACTTCACACCCGCGCTCATCGCAGGAAAGCGGCCGCCACACCCGCGTCGACCGGGATGTGCAGCCCGGTGGTGTGCGTGAGGTCTCCGCCCGTGAGCGCGAACACCGCGCCCGCGACATGCTCGGGCAGGACCTCCCGCTTGAGGATGGTCCGCTGCGCGTAGAACTCGCCCAGTTTCTCCTCCGGCACCCCGTACACCGCGGCCCGCTGCGCACCCCAGCCGCCGGCGAAGATCCCGGACCCGCGCACCACCCCGTCGGGGTTGACCCCGTTGACCCGGATCCCGTGCTCACCCAACTCGGCGGCCAGCAAGCGCACTTGATGCGCCTGATCGGCCTTGGTGGCGGAGTACGCGATGTTGTTGGGCCCGGCGAACACGGCGTTCTTGGACGCGATGTAGACGATGTCCCCGCCCAGCTCCTGCGCGATCATCACCCGCGCCGCCTCGCGCGACACGAGGAAGGACCCGCGGGCCATGATGTCGTGCTGGAGGTCCCAGTCCTTCACGGACGTCTCCAGCAGCGGCTTGGAGATGGAGACACCGGCGTTGTTCACGACGAGGTCGACCCCGCCGAACGCGAGCACGGCCGCCCGGAACGCGGCGGCGATCTGCTCCTCGTCGGTGACGTCCACGGTGACGGCGACGGCCTTGTCGGCCCCGCCCAGCTCCTGTGCGACGGCCGCCGCGGTCTCCCCGTTCAGATCGGCGACGACGACACACGCCCCCTCGTCGACGAGCCGCTGCGCGATCGCCTTGCCGATCCCGCTGCCGGCGCCGGTGACGAGCGCGACGCGGGTCGCCAGCGGCTTCGGCTTCGGCATCCGCTGAAGCTTGGCCTCCTCCAGCGCCCAGTACTCGATCCGGAACTTCTCCGACTCCTCGATGGGCGCGTACGTCGAAACGGCCTCGGCGCCCCGCATCACATTGATGGCGTTGACGTAGAACTCGCCGGCCACGCGGGCGGTCTGCTTGTCCTTGCCGAAGGAGAACATGCCCACGCCGGGGATCAGCACGATCGCCGGATCGGCACCGCGCATGGCGGGGGAGCCGGCGGTGGCGTGCCGCTGGTAGTAGGCGGCGTACTCCTCCCGGTACGCGGCGTGCAGCTCCTTCAGCCGGGCGACGGCGTCGTCGAGGGGAGCGGTCGCCGGCAGGTCGAGCACCAGCGGCCGTACCTTCGTCCGCAGGAAGTGATCGGGACAGGAGGTGCCGAGCGCGGCGAGCCGGGGGTGCTCGGCGCGGGCGAGGAAGTCGAGGACGACATCGGAGTCGTCGAAGTGACCGACCTGCGGCCGGTCCTGGGAGGCGAGGGCCCGCACATACGGCGCGAGTGCCGCCGCCCGCTCCCTCCGCTCGCCGTCGGCCGGCGCCTCGTACCCCGCCACGACGGGCCCGAAGGGCTCCGCCCTGCCACGCTCGGCGAGGAACTCCTCGGCCGTGCGGATGATGTGCAGCGAATTGCGCTCGCACTCCTCGGAGCTGTCGCCCCAGGCAGTGATCCCGTGCCCGCCGAGCACACACCCGATGGCCTGGGGATGCTCCTTCTTGATCGCGGCGATGTCGAGCCCCAGCTGGAACCCGGGCCGCCGCCACGGCACCCAGACCACGCTGTCCCCGAAACACTCGGCGGTCAGCTTCTCCCCGTCGGCCGCACAGGCGAGCGCGATACCGGAGTCCGGATGCAGATGATCGACGTGCGGGGCGTCCACCAGCCCGTGCATGGCGGTGTCGATGGACGGCGCCGCCCCGCCCTTGCCGTGCAGACAGTAGTCGAACGCGGCGACCATCTCGTCCTCACGCTCGACCCCCGGATACACATCGACGAGCGCCCGCAACCGGTCCACCCGCAACACCGCGAGCCCTGCTTCGGTGAGGGTGCCGAGATCACCGCCCGATCCCTTGACCCACATCAGCTCGACGTCACCACCGGTCACCGGATCGGTTTCGACGCCTTTCGCGGAGGCGTTGCCGCCGGCGTAGTTGGTGTTACGGGGATCGGAGCCGAGCCGATGGGAGCGGGCGAGGAGGGCGGCGACTTCGGGGTTGGTGGTCATGAGTACGGTTCCTTTTCAAAAGAGAGGGGGACAGGCAGAGGCGCGGGGCTGTATCGATGTGCGGCTCCGCAGCGATGGGGGTCCCCCTGTTCGAGCGAAGCCGAGAACTTGGGGGAGCGACCAGCCACATGCGGCCCGCACCCCGGGGACAACAGAAGACGGCAGACGCTTACGCGCCCCAGCCGGCCTGCTGCCCCCCGACTCGCTCAGCGACAATCCTCTCGGCCCACCCGGACCGGGCATACGCGGCGAGCGGATCCGGGTCCAGCCCCATCTCCTCCCGCACCTCACGCAGCAACGGCCGCACATCCGTGTTGTACGCGTCCATCAGCACGGCATTGGCGCCCAGCACATCCCCTGCGGCCTGGGCCTCGGCCAACGCCGTCCGGTCGACGAGCAGTGCCTTCGCCGTGGCCTCCTGCACGTTCATCACCGACCGGATGATCGCCGGAATCTTCGCCTCGATGTTGTGACACTGATCGAGCATGAACGCGACCCCGGCCCCGGCCGAGAACCCGCCCCCGCGCACCACCTCGTACATGATCCGGAACAGCTGGAACGGGTCGGCGGCCCCCACCATGAGGTCGTCGTCGGCGTAGAACCGCGAGTTGAAGTCGAACCCCCCGAGCTTCCCCTCCCGCAGCAGCGTGGCGACGATGAACTCGATGTTGGTCCCCGGCGCGTGATGCCCGGTGTCGACCACGACCTGCGCCTTCGGTCCCAGCTTCAGACAGTGCGCGTACGCCGTGCCCCAGTCCGGCACGTCGGTGGTGTAGAACGCCGGCTCGAAGAACTTGTACTCCAGCAGCATCCGCTGCCCCTCGCCCAGCCGCTCGTACACCTCGGCCAGCCCCTCGGCCAGCCGGTCCTGCCGGGCCCGGATGTCGTCCTGGCCGGGATAGTTCGTCCCGTCGGCGAACCACAGCTTGAGATCGGCGGAGCCGGTCGCGTCCATGATGTCGACGCACTCCAGCAGATGATCGACGGCCTTCCTGCGCACCGCCGCGTCGGGATGGCAGATGCTGCCCAGCTTGTAGGCGTCGTCCTGGAAGGTGTTGGAGTTGATCGCGCCCAGCCTCAGTCCGCGCTCCTCGGCGTACTTGGCCAGCGCCGCATAGTCCTCGACCTTGTCCCACGGGATGTGCAGGGCGACGGTCGGGGCCACGCCGGTGAACTCGTGCACCTTGGCCGCGTCCTGGAGTTTCTCCCAGGGATCGCGGGGCACGCCGGCCTGGGCGAACACCTTGAAACGGGTCCCCGAGTTTCCGTACGCCCACGACGGCGTCTCGACGGCCTGGGTCTTGAGCGCGGCCTTCACCGCGGCGAGGTCGGTCACTGCAGGGCTCCTGGGTGAGGTCGGTCGGAACGGCAACGCATGTGAAACGATTCAGAATCGCAAGCTAGGGGCCCCTCCAAAGGGTGTCAAGCGTTCCAGCCAACCCATCTTTCCGTGACCGCGCCGTGACCTTGGGCTATCGAAATTTTTTCGATACGGACCCATTGACGTGACATGGCTGTGGTGCCTACGGTCCCGGCAATCCAGTTGAAACCTTTCACGACGCCGATGAGGGCCTTGCGGCCGATCTGCCGGTGTCGTCGAGGAGCCTCACATGACCCACCCGCCTGACACGGGACCGGCGCCGCTGCTGGCGCTGAAGGGCGTCTCCAAGTCCTTCGGTGCCGTACGCGCCCTCAGGGACGTCTCCCTGGAGCTGCTGCCCGGCGAGGTGCACGCCCTTGCCGGAGAGAACGGCGCGGGCAAGTCGACGCTGATCAAGACCCTCGCCGGAGTGCACCGGCCGGACACCGGCCGGGTGCTGCTCGACGGCGAGCCCGTCGTCTTCCACGGCCCCGGCGACGCCCGCGACGCCGGCATCGCCGTCATCTACCAGGAGCCCACGCTCTTTCCCGACCTGTCGATCGCCGAGAACATCTTCATGGGCCGCCAGCCCCGCAGAGCCCTCGGCCGGATCGACCACAAGGCCACCCGCGCGGCCACGGCCGCCCTGATGAAACGGCTCGGCGTCGATCTCGACCCCGACCGCCCCGCCCGGGGACTGTCCATCGCCGACCAGCAGATCGTGGAGATCGCCAAGGCGCTCTCCTTCGACGCCCGGGTCCTGATCATGGACGAGCCGACCGCCGCCCTGACCGGCAGCGAGGTCGCCCGCCTCTTCGGTGTCGTCCGCACCCTGAGCGAACAGGGCGCCGCCGTCCTGTTCATCTCGCACCGCCTGGAGGAGATCTTCCGGATCTGCGACCGGGTGACCACCCTGCGGGACGGCGCCTGGATCGCCAGCGAGTCCCTCGACGGCATGACCGAGGACGACCTGGTCCGCCGGATGGTCGGCCGCGACCTGGACGAGCTGTACCCGAAGCAGGAGGTCACTCCCGGCGAGCCCGCGCTCACCGTGCGCCGGCTGACCCGCGAAGGCGTCTTCACCGATGTCTCCTTCGAGGTGCGGCGCGGCGAGATCGTCGGTCTCGCCGGACTCGTCGGCGCCGGCCGCACCGAGGTGGCCCGCGCGGTGTTCGGGGTCGACCGGTGGGACGCGGGCGAGGTCGAGGTCGACGGACGCCGGCTCACCAACGGCGCGCCGTCCACGGCGATGGCCGCCGGACTCGCCCTCGTCCCCGAGGACCGGCGCGCCCAGGGCCTGGTGATGGACATGTCCATCGAGCGGAACATCGGCCTGACCGGGCTGCGGTCGACCGTGAAGGCCGGCCTGATGGACCGGGGCGCCGAACGCAGCCGCTCGCTGGACTGGGCGGTGAAGCTCCAGGTGAAGTACGCCCGGATCGCGGACGCCGTCTCCACGCTCTCCGGCGGCAACCAGCAGAAGGTCGTCCTCGCCAAGTGGCTCGCCACCGGCCCGAAGGTGCTCATCGTCGACGAGCCGACGCGCGGGATCGACGTCGGTACGAAGGCCGAGGTGCACCGGCTGCTGTCCCAGCTCGCCGCCGACGGGGTGGCGGTGCTGATGATCTCCTCCGACCTGCCCGAGATCCTCGGCATGGCCGACCGCGTGCTGGTGATGCACGAGGGCCGGCTCACCGCCGAGATCCCCCGCTCCGAAGCCACCGAGGAAACCGTGATGGCCGCAGCCACCGGGAGGGCCGCGTGAGCGACGCACGTGCGGCCGCCGGGCCGCAGACAACGACGATGGCCGCACCTCTGCGCCGCGCGGGCGGAGAAGCGAACGAAAGGAGAGGGGCATGACGGCCACCACACCGGAGCAGACCCCTCTCTCCGAGGCCCACCGGGCCGACGGGACCCGGCTGGTCGACCGTGTGTTCAAGATGCGTGAACTCGCCATCCTCGTCGTCTTCCTGGTGATGATCGCGGTCACCCAGGCGGGCAACAGCGAGTTCCTGTCCGAGCAGGGCATCAAGGACCTGCTGCTGAACGCCACGATCCTGGTGCTGGTCGCCACCGGCCAGTCCCTCGTCGTCATCACCCGCAACGTCGATCTGTCCGTCGGCTCCACGCTCGGCATCAGCGCCTTCGCCGCCGGCACCTATCTGCACGGCGGCGGGAACCCTGTCGTCGCGATCCTCCTCGCCGTACTGCTCGGTATCGGCTTCGGGCTGCTCAACGGGCTGCTGGTCAGCCTCGGGCAGGTGCCCGCGCTGGTCGTCACGCTCGGCACCCTCTACATCATCCGGGGCGTCGACTCCATCTGGGTCGGCTCCCGGCAGATCACGGCGGCCGACCTGCCGGGCGGCTTCGTCGACTTCGGCTCCGGCGGAGTCTCCGCGATCCCCTGGCTCGCCATGATCGCGCTCGTCGTCCTCGTCGCCACCGCCTATTACCTCAAACACTTCGGCAGCGGACGGGAGTTGTACGCTCTCGGCTCCAACCCCGAGGCCGCCCGGCTGGCCGGCATCCCCGTGCGCAGGCGGATCCTGGCCGCGTACACCTTCTGCGGCGCGCTCGCCGGACTCGCCGGGGCGATGTACCTGGCCCGGTTCGGCAACGTCGACTCCGGTACCGGAAACGGCTACGAACTCACCGTCGTGAGCGCGGTCGTGGTCGGCGGTGTCGTCTTCACCGGCGGCTCGGGCAGCGTCTACGGGGCAGCCCTCGGCGCCCTGCTGCTCACCTCCGTCAACAGCGTGCTGCCCGCGCTCGGCGTCAGCTCGGTGTGGGTGCTCGCCATCAACGGCGTCCTGCTGCTCCTCGCGATCGCCGTCGACCGGATCGTCGCGCTGCGGGTGGCCGCCGCCCTGAAGAAGAAGTCGGACCGGCACAAGACCGCTCTGCCGAAGGAGAACGCCGGTGTCTGAGTCACTGACCCGCGCCGTCCGCTGGGACACGGTTGTCGGCGCACTCCTGGTCGTCCTGTTGCTGCTGTCGTTCGGATGCGTGGACGGCTTCGGCAACTCCCTCAACCTGTCCTTCCTGATCGGCAACACCCTGCCGATCGCGCTGGTCGCCCTGCCGATGACCCTGCTGGTCGTCTCCGGCGAGATCGACCTGTCGGTGGCGTCCACGGCCGGGCTGTCCGGCGCGGTGATGGGCAAGCTCTGGAACCAGGGCATGACCATCGAGACGATCATCCCGCTGTGCCTGCTGCTGGGCGTGGTGTGCGGGCTGGTCAACGGGCTGCTCGTCACCCGGCTCGGGCTGCCCTCCCTCGCCGTCACCATCGGCACCCTCGCCGCCTACCGGGGCATCGCACAGATCGTGCTCGGCTCCGACGCGGTCACCGACTTCCCCTCCCAGTACCTGAACTTCGCCTCCGGCCGGCTCGGGAACACCTTCCTGCCCCAGGCGTTCCTGCCCTTCGTGGTGCTGCTCGCCATCGCCGTGGTCGTCCTGCACGCCACCCCGTTCGGGCGGTCGCTGTTCGCGGTCGGGGCGAGCGAGGAGGCCGCGCGGTTCGCCGGTATCCGGGTCAAGCGGACCAAGCTGGTGCTGTTCGTGGCCACCGGCTTCATGTCGGCGCTCACCGGCGTGTTCTGGGCGCTGCACTACGCCAGTGCCCGGTACGACAACGCGACCGGGCTCGAACTCTCCGTCGTGGCCGCCGTGCTGCTGGGCGGCATCGACTTCGACGGCGGCAGGGGCACGCTCGGCGGGGCCGTCGCCGGGGTGTTCCTGCTCGGGGCGCTGCAGAACGTGATGAGCCTGCTGAACGTCTCCGCGCAGTCGCAGATCGTCGTCACCGGTGTGCTGCTCGTCGTCTCCGTGCTCGGCCCCCGGGTCGCGCGCCAGATCTCCGTCGCGAGGGCGGGCCGTAGAGCGGCCTCGAATCCGACCTCGTCACCCGTTCCCTCCTCCTGAAGGACCCCCTCCCATGCGCAAGCCGTCCCTCCGCCGCACCTGCGCCGCCCTCGCCGCGGGTACCTCCCTCGCCCTCGCCCTCACCGCCTGCGGCGGCACCACCAAGAACGACGTCAAGAACGACAACAACGCGGCCGCCTCCGCCGGCAAGGCCGACCCGAACGCCGCCACCAAGAAGGGGCTCACGGTCGGCTTCCTGCCCAAGCAGGTGAACAACCCGTACTTCACCACCGCCGACAAGGGCGGCGAGAAGGCGCTCACCGAACTCGGCTCGAAGTACAAGGAGGTCGGTCCCTCCAGTGCCACCGACACCGCCGGGCAGGTCAGTTACGTCAACACGCTCACCCAGCAGCAGGTGAACGGGATCGCCGTGTCCGCGCAGGACCCGGGAGCGCTGTGCACCGCGCTCAAGCAGGCCATGAGCAACGGCATCAAGGTCGTCACCTACGACTCCGACACCAGCCCCGGCTGCCGCAATGCCTTCGTCTCGCAGGCGTCCGCCGAGGACCTGGGCCGTACCGAGGTGCAGTTGCTCGCGCAGCAGATCGGGTACAAGGGCGAGATCGCGATCCTGTCGGCCGCGCAGACCGCGACCAACCAGAACACCTGGATCGGCTACATGAAGGAAGAGCTGAAGGACCCCAAGTACAAGAACGTCAAGCTCGTCAAGATCGCGTACGGCAACGACGACGCCCAGCAGTCCTTCCAGCAGACCCAGGGCCTGCTGCAGGAGTACCCGGACCTGAAGGGGATCATCTCCCCGACCACCGTCGGCATCAAGGCGGCGGCACAGTACCTGTCCGGCTCCAAGTACAAGGGCAAGGTCAAGCTGACCGGCCTCGGCACGCCGAACGACATGCGCACCTACGTCAAGAACGGCACCGTCGACGCCTTCGAGCTGTGGGACCCGGCCAAGCTCGGCGACCTGGCCGCCCGGACCGCCGTCGCCCTCGCCTCGGGGCAGATCACCGGCAAGGAGGGCGAGACCTTCCAGGCCGGCGGGGCGTCGTACACCATCGGCAAGGACGGCGTGATCTCCCTGGGCAAGCCGACCGTGTTCGACGCGAAGAACATCGACCAGTTCAACTTCTAGCAGAACGGGGGCTGTTGATGCAGCGCGTGTGTTTCCTGCTGAAGGTCCGGGCGGACCGCCTCGACGAGTACCGCGAGCGGCACGCCGCCGTCTGGCCGGACATGCTCGACGCCCTGAAGGCGACGGGCTGGCACAACTACTCGCTCTTCCTGCGCGAGGACGGCCTGCTCGTCGGCTATCTGGAGACCGAGGACTTCGCCGCCGCCCAGGCCGGCATGGAGGCCACCGACGTCAACGCCCGCTGGCAGGCCGAGATGGCGCCGTTCTTCGAGTCGTTGGACGGCGCCCGGCCCGACGAGGCCATGAAACCGCTCACCGAAGTCTTCCACCTCGCCTGACCTGGAGAGCACCCATGAGAAGACGCACTGTCCTGGCCACCGCGCTCGCGGCGGCGGTGGCCGCCCCGGGCACGGCACGGGCGGCCACCCCCGGCCCGTCGGTCACCGAGCGGGGCAGCACTCGACTCGACGCCCAGGCCGTCTACTTCGTCTCCTACGACGGCCTGGTCAACAACAACTCGTTCCAGAAGAACGGGCTGCTGACCTACAAGGGCTACCAGTACGCGGTCTGGTACACCGCCACCCGCAACGCCGTCGTCGCCCGCCGCGTCCTGGGCGGATCCACCTGGTCCACGGTCACCCTCTCCCATCAGCTCAAGAGCGACGATTCCCACAACGTCATCTCCATGGGCGTCTCCAAGGCCGACGGCCGGCTGCACCTGAACATGGACTCCCACAGCAACGGCTACTTCTACGTCAAATCGGTCGCGGGGCTCATGGACACCCCCGCGTCGACCGCCTGGACCTCGTCCGTCTTCGGCGCCGTACAGACCTCCCTCGACGGGCTGGCCCTCACCTCCCAGTTCACCTACCCGCAGTTCATCGCCACCCCCGAGGGCAGGCTTCAGCTCAGCTACCGGGCCGGCATCTCCGGCAACGGCCGCAACGCGCTGGCGGAGTACGACGGTTCGACCTGGGCGGCGCTGGGGGAGTGGACCAGCTCGACCGGCACCTACACCAGCGAGCACGGCTCCAGCACCGCCCGCAACATGTATCTGCACGGCATCGACTACGACGTGAACGGCCGGCTGCACGCCTTCTTCACCTGGCGGGAACAGAACGCCGCCGTGATGTGCAACAGCGGCGGCATCACCAACCACGACACGGGCTACGTCTACTCCACCGACCGCGGCCGCACCTGGCGCAACGACGCGGGCACCGTCGTGGGCACCACGGGCGGATCCGACACCGTGGCCGTCACGGACAGCGGGCTCGTGGTGGATCCCCTCAACCCCGACCACTCCCTGATGAACCAGGAGAGCCAGTTCACCGACTCGGCCGGCCTCCCGCACGCGATCATCAGCTACGTCCCCGGCCGCTTCGGCCAGTGCACCACGGACTACGTCGCCGACCGTACGGCGAGCGGCCGCGCCTTCCACGTCCGCAAGAACGCCGCGGGCACCTGGCAGAAGACCGAGATCCCCGTCCCGCTGAACTCCAGCCAGCGCACCAAGCTCGTCCTCGACCGCTACGACAACGCCTACGCGGTGTTCCCGTACGGACGCATCGCCGGTGCCTCGAAGGCCTCCGGCTACACGGACTGGGCACTGCTGTACGACGGCAGCGACCTGAACGCCTTCGGCGAGGTCGTGATCGACGAGACGCGGATCGCGCAGGACGGCGTGCTGTCGTTCATGTACCAGGAGAAGTCGACCGGGACGACCCCCTCGGCGCTCCACGTGGTCGACTTCGCTCTGCCCGTCTGACCGGTCGGGGCCGGGCAGGGCGATGACGGTAATGTGAAGCCCTGCCCGCCGCCCCTTGTTCACCTGGAGGTCCTCGCCCGATGACCCAGTCGGTGGGTATCAAGGACGTCGCCCGCGCCGCCGGAGTGTCGGTGGGCACGGTGTCGAACGTCATCAACCGCCCGGACACCGTCGCCAGTGAGACCCGGGCCCGGGTGCTGTCCGCGATCGACCGGCTCGGCTATGTCCGCAGCGAGTCCGCGCGTCAGCTGCGCGCCGGCCGCAGCCGGATCATGGGCCTGCTCGTCCTCGACATGGGCAACCCCTTCTTCGTGGACGTGGCGCGCGGCGCGGAGCGGGCGGCCCGGGAGGCGGGGGTCGGCGTGATGGTCTGCAACAGCGCACAGAACGCCGCCGAGGAGGCCGAGTACCTCTCCCTGTTCGCCGAGCAGCGGGTGCGGGGCGTGCTGCTCACCCCGGCCGACGCCACCGGCCGCAACATCGAGACCTTCCGCCGGCACGGCATCCCGTTCGTGCTGGTCGACCGGGTCGCCGAGGGCACCACCGAGTGCTCCGTCTCCGTGGACGACGTCGCCGGCGGCGCCCTCGCCGTGCGCCATCTGGTGGACGCCGGACACCGCTCGATCGCCTACGTCAGCGGGCCGCCCGGCCTGAACCAGGTCCGCGACCGCCGCACCGGCGCGCTGAACGCGCTCGCCGAGGCCGGCCTCGGCCCCGAGGCGCTGCGCGAGCTGCCCACCGAACGCCTCGACGTGGCCGCCGGCCGGGACGCGGGCGCCCGCCTGCTCGGCCTCGCCGACCGCCCCACCGCCGTGTTCTGCGCCAACGACCTGCTCGCCCTCGGCGTGCTCCAGGCCATGTACGCGGCGGGCGTGACCGTCCCGGACGACCTGGCGATCGTCGGCTACGACGACATCGAGTTCGCGGCGGCGGCGGCCGTACCACTGACCTCCGTACGGCAGCCTGCCGTCACCATGGGCGCGCTCGCCGCCGAGCTGCTGCTGGAGGAGACCGAGGAGGGCGAGGGCAAGCGGGCGCACGAGCACCGGCGCGTGGTGCTCCAGCCGGAGCTGGTCGTGCGCCGCTCCAGCCTCGCCGCGCGCTGACCCGAGGGTCAGTAAGAAACGGTGATCCCCGGACTCGGCTCGCGCCCCGGTCATGTGCTGAACTGGGTCGCGTCCGTACCGTCCGTCCCGGGAGCCCCGTTGAGCCTCAGCTACCGCCAGCCTGGTGTCGTCCTCACCGACCGCCGCTTCACCGTGCCCCTCGACCATGCCGACCCGGGCGGCGAGACCATCGAGCTGTACGCACGTGAGGCGGTCGCGAGCGACAAGGCCGGGCAGGACCTGCCCTGGCTCCTCTATCTCCAGGGCGGTCCCGGCTTCGGGGCGAATCGTTTCGTCGGACGTCAGGCCTGGCTCGACCGGGCCCTGAAGGACTACCGCGTCCTCCTCCTCGACCAGCGCGGCACCGGCAGCTCCACGCCCGCCACCCGGCAGACCCTCCCGCTGCGCGGCGGCCCCGCCGAGCAGGCCGCCTACCTCACCCACTTCCGCGCCGACTCCATCGTCCGGGACTGCGAGGCCATCCGCCCCGAGGTCACCGGCGGCGCCCCCTGGACCGTGCTCGGCCAGAGCTTCGGCGGCTTCTGCACGGTGTCGTATCTCTCCCTCGCCCCCGAGGGTCTCGCCGCCGCCGTCATCACCGGTGGCCTGCCCTCCCTGCACGCCCACGCCGACGACGTCTACCGCGCCGCCTACCCGCGCGTCGAGCGCAAGGTCACCGCGCACTACGCCCGCTACCCGCAGGACGTCGAGCGGGCCCGCCGGATCGCCGACCACCTCCTCACCCACGACGTGGTCCTCCCGAACGGCTACCGGTTCACGGCCGAGGCCTTCCAGTCCCTGGGCCTGATGCTCGGCACCAGCGACGGCAGCCACCGCCTGCACCACCTTCTGGAGGACGCCTTCGTGCGCACCCCGGCCGGCCTGGAGCTGTCCGACGCCTTCCAGGAGCAGGCCCAGTCCCTGCTGTCGTACGCGGGCCACCCCCTCTACGCCCTCGTCCACGAGTCGATCTACGCCCAGGGCGGCCGCCCCACCGCCTGGGCCGCCGAGCGGATCCGCGCCGAGTTCCCCCAGTTCGACGCGGCGAAGGCCCTCGCGGGCGACGCCCCGGTGTTCTTCACCGGCGAGACCGTCCACCCCTGGATGTTCGAGGCCGACCCCGCCCTGCGCCCCCTGCGTGACACGGCCGGCCTCCTCGCCGCCCGCACCGACTGGCACCCGCTGTACGACCCGGCCCGCCTCGCCGCCAACGAGGTACCGGTGGCGGCCGCGATCTACCACGACGACATGTACGTCGACACGGCGCACTCCCTGGAGACGGCGCGCGCGATCCGGGGTCTGCGGACGTGGGTCACCGATGAGTTCGAGCACGACGGGCTGCGGACGGGGGCGCCGAGGGTGCTGGATCGGTTGCTGGCCCTGACGAGAGACGAGGTGTGAGGCAGCCCCCGAAGGGGCGCGGGGCCGTGTCCGACGTGCGGCTACCGCCGCGCGGGCGCGAGAAACCACGAGGAACCCGCAGCCGCCGGACGGCAGACGAGGGCAGACGATTAGGGTGCAGCCCATGACCGAGCCGAAGATCACCCAACTTCAGCCCATGCCGACGGACTGGCACCGCGCCCTCTGCGTCGTGGCCCACCCCGACGACCTGGAGTACGGCTGCTCCGCCGCCATCGCGGGCTGGACCGACGGCGGCCGCGACGTCATCTATGTGCTGGCGACCCGCGGCGAGGCCGGTATCGACACCCTCGACCCCGCCGTCTGCGGCGCGCTGCGTGAGCGCGAGCAGCGGGCCGGCGCGGCGGCGGTCGGCGTCAGCACCGTGGAGTTCCTCGACCACCGCGACGGCGTCATAGAGTACGGCCCCGCGCTGCGCCGCGACATCGCCGCCGCGATCCGCCGCCACCGCCCCGAGCTCGTCATCACCCTCAACCACCGCGACACCTGGGGCGAGGTCGCCTGGAACACCCCGGATCACGTCGCCGTCGGCCGTGCCACCCTGGACGCGGCGGCGGACGCCGGAAACCGGTGGATCTTCCCGGAACTCACCGAGCAGGGCCTGGAGCCCTGGAACGGCGTGCGCTGGGTGGCGATCGCGGGCTCCGGCCGGCCCACGCACGCGGTCGACGCCGGCCCCGGCCTGGAGCGTGCGGTGCGCTCTCTGCTCGAACACCGCACCTACATCGAGGCGTTGACCCAGCAGGACCCGGAGACGTACGTCCGTGACTTCCTGACCACGCAGACCACCGCCAACGCCGCACGCTTCGGCGGCACACCCGCGGTGGCCTTCGAGGTCTTCAGCCGGTAGCCCGCTCGGAGTTGACCCTCCCCTTACGTCAGGCTCGATGCTGTGAGCGGACGAAAGGGCAGGCACATGGGGTACTCGGTGGGGCAGGTCGCCGCGTTCGCGGGGGTGACCGTGCGGACGCTGCACCACTACGACAAGGCGGGACTGCTCTCGCCGAGCGACCGCAGCCCCGCCGGTTACCGCTCCTACGGCGACGCCGACCTGGCCCGGCTCCAGCAGATCCTCTTCTACCGGGAACTGGGCTTCCCGCTCGACGAGATCGCCGTCATCCTGCGCGACCCGCAGGCGAACGCCCTGCACCATCTGCGGTCCCGGCAGCGGCGGTTGCGGGAGGAGATCGACCGGCTGGAGCGCCTGGCCGAGGTGGCCGAGCAGGCCATCGAGGTGCAGCGGACCGGCGTGACGCTCACGCCCGAGGAACGCTTCGAGGTCTTCGGCGAGATCTCCTTCGACCTCAGCTACGCCACCGAGGCGCAGCTGAAGTGGCGGGACTCGGCCGCCTACCGCGAGGCGATGGCACGGGCAGACGCCCACACCAAGGAGGACTGGCGGCGGATCATGAGCGAGGCCGCCGCCTGGCGGGACCGGCTGCTCGCCGTCTTCGACGCCGGTGAGCCGGCCGACGGGGAGCGGGCGACGGACCTCGCCGAGGAGCACCGCCGCCACCTCAGCCGCTGGTTCGCCCCCTGCCCGCCGGACATGCACCGGCGTATCGCCGACGACGTCGGCGCCGACCCGCGTGCCTTCGCCCTCCTCGTCCCGCCGTCACAGCAACGCCCCGGCCTCGCCGCCTATGTGAGCAAGGCGATCCACGCCAACGCCGCCCGCCGTGACGGCTCCCGCACCGACGACGAGGAGCACCCATGAGAATCCTGATCGCCGCGGCCGGATCACGCGGCGACGTCGCCCCCTACACCGGCCTGGGCGCCCGGCTGGCCGCCGCCGGACACGAGGTCACCCTGGCCGCCGGCGACACCTTCGCCGCCCTCGCCGACCGCGCCGGGCTGGACTTCCGGCGGCTGCCCGCCGACCCGCGCGCCCACGGGAGCGCCGCCGGCGGACGCGAACTGATGCGTACGGCGGCCTCGTTCGTCACGGAACTCGGCCGCGGCTTCGCCGACGCGGTCGCCGAGGGGACGGATCTGCTGGTGCTGTCGGCCACGACGGCCCCGCTCGGTTGGCAGCTCTCCGAGGCCACCGGCATCCCGAGCCTGGGCGCGTACCTCCAGCCGAACACGCCGACCGGTGACTTCCCGCCCGCGGTCATGGCCGCCCGCCCGCTGGGCCGCACCGGAAACCGGCTGGCCGGCCGGTTCGCCCTGCGCATGGTCGACCGGATCTACACACAGGCCGTCACCGAGCTGCGCCGCGACCTCGGACTGCCGCCCCGGTCCACGGGCGCGCTGCGCCGGCGCCTGGAGCGGGCGGACTGGCCCGTGCTGCACGGCTTCAGCACGGCCCTCGTGCCCCGCCCCGCCGACTGGCGGCCCGGTCTTGAGGTCGCCGGCACCTTCTGGCCGTACGTCGGCGCCGACGAGCACCTGCCCGCCGCTGTCGAGGACTTCCTGCGGGCCGGACCCCGGCCGGTGCTCGTCGGCTTCGGCAGCATGGCGAGCGGCCAGGGCGAACGGCTCACCGGGATCGCCGTACGCGCCCTGCGGCGGGCCGGGCTGCGCGGCATCCTGCAGTCCGGAGCCGCCGGGCTCGCCGCCGACGGGGACGACGTCCTGACCGTCGGCGACCTGCCGCACGCCCTGCTCCTCCCGCGCCTGGCCGCCGTCGTCCACCACGCCGGAGCGGGCACCACGGCCGCCGCGCTGCGGGCCGGGGTCCCGGCCGTCGCGGTGCCGGTCACGGCGGACCAGCCGTTCTGGGCCGCCCGGCTCGCCGCGCTCGGCGCCGCACCCGCCCCGATCCCCCTGCGTGACCTCACCGCCGACCGGCTCGCCGGCGCGCTCGGCCTGGTCACCCGGCAGCAGTCGTACACCCGGGCCGCCGCGCGGGCCGCCCGGCACATGGCCGGCGAGGACGGCGCGGGCCGCGTGCTGGCGGCGGTCGAACGAATGGCCCGGGGGAAGGCCGAGGAGGCGGTGTGAGCGGTCACGCCGCGTGGCGGACGGGCCGAGGTGCGGTGACAGTGGAGGCGTGAGTGCGAAAATTCTCCTCCCGAGGCTGACGAAGCTGCCGTGGCTGCCGTGGCTGTTGTGCGCCGGGCTCGCGCTGGCGGGCTGCGCCGGGGCGACCGCCGCCCCGACCGGCACCCCCTCGCCGTCCTCGGGCACGGAGTTCTCCGGCCGGGTCGACATCGGCGGCGGCCGTGGGCTCTACCTGCACTGCAAGGGCAGTGGCACCCCCACAGTGATCCTGGAGTCCGGGCTGCACGAGTCGTCGGACACCTGGAGCGTCACCGACACCAAGCCGCCCGTGCCGCCGCGGCCCTCCGTGTTCGACGGCGTCGCGTCCTTCACCCGGGTCTGCGCCTACGACCGGCCCGGCACCCTGCGCAACACGCGCAAGCCCACGCTGACGACCCGGAGCACCGACGTCACCGGCACCCGGTCCCTGGCCGGCATGTCCGGCGACCTGGACAAGCTGCTGAAGGCGGCGAAGGTCCCGGGGCCGTATGTGCTGGCCGGTCACTCCTTCGGCGGCATGGTGATCCGCCTGTACGCGCAACAGCATCCGGGCCAGGTGGCCGGACTGGTGTTCGTGGACGCCTTCGGGGCGGACCTGAAGAAGCTGATGGGCGGCGACTGGCAGGCCTATCTGAAGGTGCTGGCCCGTCCGGGCACGCCGTTCGACCATGATCCGAAGTTCGAGCAGGTGGACGTCGACGGGGCGGTCACGGCGGTGAACGGGGCGAAACCGCTGCCCCACGTGCCCGCGGCGGTGCTCAGCAAGTCCGAGCCGTTCGCGGCCCCCTCGGGCACACCGAAGAACGTCATGGACACAGTGGAGTCGGTCTGGCCCAAGGCCCAGGACACCCTGGTCGGTCTGGAACCGCAGACTCCGCACCTCATCGCCACCGGCAGCGGTCACTACATCATGATCCACGACCCGGATCTGACCACGAGCGCCATCGCACTGGTCCGCGACCGCGCGCTGCACGGCGGGGGAAAGAGCGCTCCCGCAGGTCAGTAGGCTTGCTGCCATGCCGGAACTGATAGCCGACCTCGCCGATCTGCGCGGTGACTGCGCCCAGTGCTTCGGGCTGTGCTGTGTCGCCCTGCCCTTCGCCAAGTCCGCCGACTTCGCCCTGAACAAGCCCGCGGGCACGCCGTGCCCGAACCTCCAGGGCGACCACCGCTGCGGCATCCACGCCGAGCTGCGGACGAAGGGATTCACCGGCTGCACGGTCTACGACTGTTTCGGCGCCGGCCAGAAGGTCTCGCAGGTCACCTTCGCCGGGCAGGACTGGCGTACCGGCTCCGCGGAACACACCCGCCGGATGTTCGACACCTTCCCGGTCGTACGGCAGCTGCACGAGCTGCTCTGGTACCTGACCGAGGCGCTCGGCCTGCCCGCCGCCCGGCCCGTCCACGCCGACCTGCGCAAGGCCCTGGAGGAGACCGAACGGCTGACCCGGCAGACCCCCGAGGAGCTGGCCGCGCTGGACGTGGCCGCGCACCGGCAGCGGGTCAATGTGCTCCTGCTGCGCACCAGCGAACTGGCCCGCGCGGGCGGCAAGAAGGGCAAGAGGAAGGACCGGCGGGGCGCGGACCTCATCGGGGCCCGGCTCCGCGGCGCCGACCTGCGCGGGGCGAGTCTGCGGGGCGCGTATCTCATCGCCGCGGACCTCACCGGTGCGGATCTGCGCGATACGGACATGATCGGCGCGGATCTGCGGGACGCGGACTTGACCGACGCGGACCTCACCGGTGCGTTCTTTCTCACCCAGCCGCAGGTGAATGCTGCGCGGGGCAGTGCCGGTACTCGGTTGCCGGGGTCAGTCACCTGTCCGGTGCACTGGGCAACCAGCGGGTGAGGCATCCGGCTGCGGCGCCGTTGTGGTGTCGCGCGCCCGCGTGGCGGCAGCCGCAGATTCAGCACAGCCGCGCGCCCCTTCGGGGCGCTGATCCAGACCCAGCCTCAATCCCTCCGGCATCACCGTCAGCCGCTCAGTGACCCTCAATCGGTAAGCGGGGTCGGCCCTCAGGTCGTAGCGGCGGAGCAGCAGGCCGAGGACCAGGGTCGCCTCGTGCAGGGCGAACTGGCGGCCGATGCAGGCGCGGGCGCCGGTGCCGAAGGGCTTGAACGTGTGCGGGGGGCGGGCTCGTACGGCGCCCGCGTCGAAGCGGTCCGGGTCGAAGCGCTCGGGGTCCTCGCCCCACACCTCCGGGTCGCGGTGCAGCATCGGGGTCAGGACGAGGGCCCAGGCGCCCCGGCGCATCGGGTGTTCGCCGGCGAGCACGGTGTCCTGCGTGGCCTCGCGGGCGAAGGCGGGCGCGGTCGGCCACAGGCGCAGCGATTCGTCCAGGACCCGGCGGACGTAACGCAGCTTGGCGACCTGGTCGTAGGCGGGGTGTGCGGTGTCGCCCCAGACGCGGTCGACCTCGGCACGGGCACGGGCGGCGATCTCCGGGTGCCGGGCGAGGTAGTACAGGGCGAAGGAGAGCGCGCCCGAGGTGGTCTCGTGACCCGCCACCAGGAACGTGATCACCTGCTTGCGGACGTTCTCCGCCGACAGCCGCTCGCCGGTCTCCGGGTGGGCCGTTTCCAGCATGCGGTCCAGCAGGTCGCCGTCACCCCGCCCGGACCGGCGCCGGGCCGCGACCAGATCGTCGACCGTGCGGTTGAGGTGGGCCATGTCGGCCGCGTTGTGCCGGGCGGCGGCGCGCAGCAGCAGCGGGGCGACCGGCGCGGGCACGCTGTTCAGGCGCTGGGCATAGGTGAGGGTGCCGACCATCGCGGTGACGAAGGGGTGCGGCCGGTCCCGCTCGAAGGAGCCGAAGTCGTGCCCGAACCCGGTGCGCGCGATCGTCTCCAGGGTCAGCTTGGTCATGTCCCCGGGCACGTCCACCGTGCGCCCGGCGGCCGCCTCCCGGTCCCAGTGCGCGGTCAGCCGGTCGGCGACCGCCAGCATCATCCCGTGGTAGCCCGCCATGGCCTCCCGGCTGAAGCCGGGTGCGAGGACGTCGTGGGCCAGCTGCCAGTTGGGCTCGTGGTTGTAGGCGGTGAACAGCCCGTCCCCGGCTACGGGCCGCAGATTGGCCACGCCAAGCCCGACGTGCTTGGCGAACCGGGACTCGTCGGCGATGTCGGCGGCGAGCCGGGCTCCCCACACGAACACGAACTCCTTGCCGAAGGCCCGCCGCCGGAAGATCGGGCCCAGCTCGCGCGCGAAGCGCATGGAGTCCTGCACGGGCGTGCGCCGGTTCACGCCGAGGACGTCGCCGAGCAGCGGCACCCGGCGCGGCGGATGCGGGATGCGGTCCAGCTCCGGCCAGCCCAGCTCGGCACCCCGGAAACCCCTTGGCAGACCGGCTTCCCCGGTGTCCGTCGTATCCGCCATGACGCCGATCTCCCTTGATCCAGCGAACCGCCGAGTCGTTGCCGCGCACGTGTTGTACGTGAGTTCAATAACCGGTTCCAGTCTGATCCGGTTGTTGAACCGACGTCAAGTAAAGTGACGGCATGTCCGCCAACCAGGGGGAGCGAGCCCGGCGCCGGCTCAGCACCGGGGAACGCCGTGAGCAGCTGCTGTCGGTCGGCGCGAAGCTGTTCTCGGAGAGCCCCTACGACGAGGTGTGGATCGAGCAGGTCGCCGAGATCGCCGGGGTCTCCCGCGGGCTGCTGTACCACTACTTCCCGACCAAACGGGACTTCTTCGCGGCGGTCGTGGAGCGCGAGAGCGAGCGGATGCTGCGCATGACGGCGGCCGTGCCGGGCGTCCCGGTGCGCGAGCAGCTCGCCGCCGGCCTCGACGTCTATCTCGGCTATGTCCAGGCCCACGCCCACGGCTTCCGCGCCTTCCACCGCGCCGACGCGGCCGGTGACCAGGCCGTGCGCCGGGTCTACCGGCGGGCCCTGGCCGCACAGGAGGAGCAGATCCTGGCCGCGTTGGCCGCCGACCCCGAGTTCGGGCCCGTCTTCGAGAGCGCTCCCCAGGCGCGGCTGGCGGTGCGCGGCTGGCTCGCCTTCACCACGGCCGTGTGCCTGGAGTGGCTGCGCGAGGGGGAGCTGAGCCAGGAGCAGGTGCGCGATCTGTGCGCACGGGCGCTGCTGGGGGTCATCGCCTGAGCCGTACCCGGCGGGGTGTGGTTGGCGCACACCCTGATCTCCGATAGGTTAGGCAAGGCTTACCTAAGGAGGTCTCGGGATGGGTGACGGGATGGGCGACACGCAGGACTGGACGGCCGCACCCGGCGCGGCGGAGCGGGCGCGGTCGGTGCTGGCCGCCGCCTGGTCGTGCGCGGTGACCGCGGACGGCGCCCGCGAGGAGTACGTCGGCGCGCACACCGTGACCGACGAGGGCGCGGTGCGGCTCGCGGTGCCCGACGACAGCGCCCTGCTCACCGCCGCCGTCTGCGCCCCGCGCCAGGAGCCGTCCGCCGTGCTGGAGTTCGCCGACGTGGCCCCCGTCCCGGTGCGGGGCCGGATCCGGGCCCGGCTCCACCTCGCCGGCTGGTTCGCCGCGGACGCAGGCGAGCTGCTGCTGAGGCCCACCCGGGTGGTGCTGCGGCAGTCCTCCGGGGCCGTGGTCGTCGGCCTCGACGAGTTCGCCGCCGCCCGGCCCGACCCCCTCGTCGCCGCCGAGGCCCGGCTGCTGACCCACCTCGCCGACGCCCACCCGGACGCCGTCGAACGGCTCACCCGCCTGGTGCGCCCCGAGAGCCTGCACGCCGCGACCCGGGTGCTGCCCCTCGCCGTCGACCGGCACGGGCTGACCCTGCGCATCGAGCGCCCCCGCGCCCACGGCGACGTACGCCTGCCCTTCCACGCGCCCGCCGACGATGTCGCCCAGCTCACCGAGCGCATGCACGCCCTGCTCGCCCGGGCGAGCGCCGCCGGCTGCCCTCGCGCGCTACAGCGGCAGCGCGCAGACGGCGACCGGTGAGGCGAACGGCTCGCCGGCCGGACCGAGTTCGCCGGTCGAGGAGTCGACGTGGAAGACGGTGACCGTGCCCGAGCGCTGGTTCGCCGCGAACAGCAGGGCGCCGTCCGGCGAGAGGGCGATCTGCCGCGGGAAGTCGCCGCCGACCGGCACCGTGCCGAGCAGCCGCAGCCGGGCCCCGCCGGCCTCGACCGCGTACCGCGCGAGAGAGTCGTGGCCCCGGTTGGCCAGGAACGCGTACCGGCCGTTCGCCGTCACCACGAACTGCGCCGGGTAATTGGCGGTGCCGCCGTCCGACCCCGTGGACTGCGGCGCGCCGATCGTCAGCCGCCCGGAGCCGGGATCGTAGGCGCAGACGGCGGCCGTGTCGTCCACCTCGTTGGCCAGATACGCGTACCGCCCGCCTGGATGGAAGGCCAGATGGCGCGGCCCCGCCCCGGGCCGGGTGTGCGCCTGGGCCACCTCCGTGAGCGTGCCCTGCGCCGGATCCAGACGATAGGTGTAGACGGTGTCGGTGCCGAGATCGACCGCGAGGACATGGCCGCCGTCCGGGCTCGTGACGAACTGATGGGCGTGCGGCCCCTGCTGACCCGGTCCTGGGGCCGGCGAGCTGTGCGTGACCAGGTCGGAGCGCTCGCCGAGGGCACCCGAGGCGTCGATCGGGTGCACGGCCACGCTGCCCGACCCGTAGTTCGCGCTCAGCAGCCAGCGCCCGGACGGATGCACCGACAGATGGCAGGGGCCCGCGCCGCCCGTACTCCGGGCGCCGAGGATCCGCCGGTCCGCGAGGCGTACGGCCGTCACCCCGCCGTCGTCCCGCTCGTCCACCGCGTACAGCGTGCGCCGGTCCGGATGTACGGCGAGATACGACGGGTCGGGGACCCCGGTGAGCGTGCCGGACCCGGAGATCCGGCCGGTCACCGGGTCGTACGCGGCCAGACCGAGGCCGGCGCCGCCGCCGTCGACGGAGGTGTAGGTGCCCACGTACAGCGGGCGGGTCCGGGTCGGCGGGTCGTCAGGGGCGGGTTCCCCAGGGGCCGGCGCCGGAGCGGGCACCGCCACCACGGCCGCCGTGCCCGCCACCGCCCCGACGAACCGGCGCCTGCTCCAGCG
This sequence comes from Streptomyces camelliae, assembly GCF_027625935.1. Lineage (NCBI taxonomy): Bacteria > Bacillati > Actinomycetota > Actinomycetes > Kitasatosporales > Streptomycetaceae > Streptomyces > Streptomyces camelliae. The sequence continues at coordinate 1,198,253 of NZ_CP115300.1, read as the reverse complement.
CCCGCTGCCCGCCGCTGCCTCCGCGTCCATCCCGCACCTCAGGTCGTCGCTCGCCCCGGTCGTGACAGCCACCTTGACCCGGCCGACCGCCAACGGCAAGCATCGCAACGGGAGTTGCGCACGGTGCCACGCCGATGTGTCACCATTCGCCGTCCTCGACCGGCTTGCCCGGGGCGTCCTTCAGCGGCTTCACCTGACCGGCGGACGGCGCCTGCCACGGGTCCAGGTCGTCGCCGAGCCAGTCGCCGACCGGCTTGACCTCCTGGAGGGTCTCGGCCGGGGCCAGATCCGCGGCACCGTCGTCGTAGTAGTCGTACCAGGGCAGGCCCGCCCTCGTGTACGCGGCTCGGTCCACCGGTGACGGCGGGGGCGCCTCGCCGGTGATGCGCCGCCAGTCGGGCGGCGTGACCAGATGCACGAACACGCGCCCGGCGGGCCGCTCGGACCAGTCGGTGAGCGGCCGGTCGTCCCGGTACACCTCCTGGCGCATCGAACCGCCCACCCCGAGACCCAGGGCGGCGGGCAGGGGCCCGGCCCCGCCGGGTGCGGGCGCCCCCGGCGCGGACATCATCATCGGCGCGCCGTACCCGCCCGACGGGCCGACCGCCAGGGCCCTGCGCCGGGCCTCCTGCTTCGCCTGCTCACGGCGCCGCCACTCGGCGAGCAGGTCGTCGCGCAGCTGGAACGACTGGAGCTGCACTCCGCCCCACACCTCCTCGCCGCTGACCTGCCCCTCCACCGTCGCGCCGAGCCCCAGCGGCACAGCGACGAACTGCCGGACGGTGCCCTTCCCGGAGTTGATGCCGTCCAGCCAGGGCTGGCGGGGCAGCACGACGTAATTCTGCGGATCCCGGCCGAGACGGTCGCTCCACGGCTTGCCGGAGACCGCGCACACCTTGCCGACGCCGACCTGGAGCGCGGCCGGCTCGGTCGTCCCGGAGAAGCTCAGCCACATCGCCTCGCGCAGATACATCGGCAGCATCACACCGCCGCGCGCCCGCCACTGCTCGGGCACCCGGTCGGCGTAGTCGGCGATCCGCCGGACGGGGAACTCGCCCAGCCCCGGCGGCAGCGGATGCGTGCCCGTTTCGGGCAGCCGCAGGGTGCGGATGAACCGCACCGCCGCCCCGCCCGGCAGGCGCAGCGTGTTCCCGTCGATCCGTACTCCGGAACCGGTCATCCGGTCGTCCCCCTCGCCGTGTTCTTCGTGCTCTTTCAGCGAGAACGCTCGCCGAACCCCGCACGGTTCCGCCACAGCTCCTCCTGGACGCCGAGGCGCTCGCGCAGCCGGGTCATGCGCGGCAGCTTGGCCCGATGCTCCCGGGAGACCCGGTCCAGCTCCTCCAGCAGGCGGCGGGTGCGGTGCTCGGTGTTCAGCTCGTCGATGATCCGGTTCGCCTCGGTCAGCACGGCGCCCAGCAGCTGCCAGTTCGCCCAGTCCCGGTGGACCTCCTCGCGCAGCAGCTCGGCCAGCCGGTCCCGGGTGCCGGCCGCCGTGTGCAGCTCGGCCGACAGGCGCGCCTCGGCCGACTCGGCGTTCTCGCTCAGATGCGTGGTGACCAGCACCGCGAAGCTGACGACGGCGTCGCCGATCTCGGACAGCAGCTGCCCCACGGTCGGCCCGATGCCGGACGGGAACAGTTCCTCCGACCCGCGGGCCTTCGCCAGATCCGTGAAGGACCGGGCCAGCACCCGCAGGACCACCGTGCAGATCTCCAGTGTGTCGAGTCCGGTGCGCAGCACCACCCGGTGCAGCAGCCCCTCCTTGACGCGGGGGTTGAGCCGCAGGCTGTCCTCGGCCTGGCGCAGCGAGGCGTCCACCTGGGCGATGTGCGCATCCAGCCGCCGCGCCTCGTGCAGCCGCTCGGCCGCCCGCTGCCAGGGGGTGCCGCCCGCGGCCTCCTCACCCATCCGCAGCATCAGCTGCCGCAGCCGGCGGGCCAGGTCCTCGATCGAGCGGCCCGCCTCGTCCACCCACACCGGGGGTGACAGCAGCAGATTGCAGGCCGTGCCGACGACCGCGCCGATCAGCGTCTCCACGATCCGCGCCCAGGCGGTGAAGCCGACGGTGGTGACCCCGAGCACCAGCATGGCGCTGATCGCCACCTCGGCCACGTACTCGTCGACCCGCACCAGGTGCCCGACGGCCAGCGAGGCCACGATCAGCAGCGCGAGGCTCCACCAGGTCAGCCCCACCAGCACGCTGAAGGCGATGGCGACCAGCACCCCGGCCACCACCGAGTTCACCCGCCGGATGCCGTTGGTGAGGGTGGCGTAGAAGGTCACCTGGACGACCAGCAGCGCCGTCAGCGGCGCGGTCAGCGGCGCCGGCTCCGGGCTCAGCCGCAGGGCGATGACATAGGCGATCGTCGCAGCCGTGGCCGACCGCAGCGTCTGGACGACCACCGGCTCCCGGCGACGCTCCAGCAGACGCAGCAGCCCCGCGGACCACTTCCGTACGACGTGCATCCCTTGGCCTCTTCCCGTTCCCCGGACCCGTCGAACGCGCCCGGTCGGGGTGACGCGAGGCCGCCGCTCGTCCGGGGCCTAGGGCCCGGTCGTCGCCCGGTTGCGTGAGCGGTAGCCGGCGATCTTCGCCAGGTTGCCGCAGCGCTCCATGGAGCACCAGCGGCGCCGGCGGGCCTGGGAGTCGTCGAGGAAGAGCAGGGAGCAGTCCGGGTTGCCGCACTCCTTGACCCGCTCCAGCAGCGGGCCGCCGATCAGCAGGACGGCATCGCGGGCCACGGTGGCCAGAGCGGCTCGGGCCGGCCGGCGGGCCGTCCAGCGCCGGCGGCCCAGCTGGGGCGCGAGGTCGGGCCGGGCCGCGACCTCGTTGACCAGTGCCACGTCGGCCGTCTCCGGCTCCCGCCCGGCCATGGCCGCCCGCAGCACGCGGTACACCGCCTCGCGCAGGGCCCGGGCCTCGGCGAGGTCCCGTACGGCGACCGGGGCCGGCTCGTCCGCGACCGCCAGGCCTGCCTCGGTGATCCAGCGGGCCAGGGCGGCGGGGTCGGGGATCCGCTCCACGGGGGTGGCGTGCCGCTTGCCGAGCGTGGCGACGAAGTCGAGGCAGGGGCGGCCGCCGACGAAGGGAAAGGCGAGTGCGGGATCCGCTGGCTGGGTCATGCGGGCAAGCCTAGCGCGTGACACCGTTTCACACGGTGTCTTGACACTGGTTGAACCAGTGTCGCAGAGTGACACCACTTCAACCGGTGTCAGCGCCGGGTGCCGAAGGCCTCGCCCGCCGGTGCCCGTGGTGTGCGCCGGAGTCCTCCGAGCAGGGTGGGTGTGTCATGCGTGCGGTGCGGATCGAGGAGTTCGGCGGGCCCGAGGTGCTGGTGCCGGTGGAGGTGCCGGACCCGGTGCCCGGTCCGGGACAGGTGCTGGTGCGGATCGCGGCGGCCGGCGTGAACCGCGCGGACGCGCTGCTGCGCGCAGGTTCCTATCACCGGGCGGGCCGGCCCCCGCTGATCCCGGGCGCGGAGGCGGCCGGCACGGTGGCCGCGCTGGGCGAGGGTGTGACCGGATTCCGTGTCGGGCAGCCGGTGATCGCGTTCGGCGGCGCCGAATCACCCGGTTACTACGCCGAGTCGGCCGCGGTCTCCGCCCGGCAGGTGGCCGCACGGCCCGACGGGCTCGACCCGGTCGAGGCGGCGACCCTGCCCATCGCCTGGCTCTCCGCCTGGTACTGCCTGCGCAGCCTGGCCAAGGTCACCGCGGGGGAGACCGTCGTGGTCAAGGCCGCGGCGAGCGGGGTCGGCACCGCGGCCGTGCAGATCGCCGCCGAGGCCGGTGCCCGGGTCGTCGCCCTCGCGGGCTCGGCCGAACGGTCCGCGTGGGCAGGGGAGTTCGGGGCCGACGTCGTCGTCGACACCTCCCGGCACACCGACGACGGGGAGGTCGAGGAGGTGCTGCGGCTGACCGGCGGGCGCGGCGCCGACGTCGTCCTCGACACCGTGGGCGGCCCGTCCCTGCGGCGGAGCCTGTGCGAGACCGCGCACGGCGGCCGGGTCGTCTCCCTCGCCAACGTGGCCCTGGCGCCGACCACCCTGGACACCCGCGACTTCTACCCCAAGAACATCGCGATCCTCGGCTTCCAGCTCACCAACCTGCAGATCCACGGCTACGATCCCCGCCCCGACCTGCGCGAACTCGCCGAGCGAGTGGCCGCGGGCCGCTACCGGGTGCCGGTCGAGACGGTACTGCCGCTGGAGCGGGCGCGGGAGGCGCACGAGCGGCTGGAGAGCCGGGGCAACCGGGGCAAGATCGTGCTCAGCGTGGCCTGAACGGCGGTGTCACGCGTCCAGCTTGTCGAGGAACGCGTGCACGTTGGCCGTAGCGCGGGCGATCTGCTCATCGACCGTCAGGCTCTCCTCGATCCGGATCCCTGACTCCGGGATCTTCCGCCCCCGCACATACAGGGAACACGCCAGGTCGGTGCACATGTACAGGCCAGCCGAGTTGCCCTCGCGGCCCGCCGGTCCCGCCTTCCGCGCGGTCATCAGCGTCACCCCGCCGCGCGGATGCGTGGTCAGGCACACCGAGCACATGCTGCGGTGCAGAAAACCGCGCTGCGCGGCCTGGAAGCGCAGGGCGACGCCCACGAGCCGGTCGCCCCGTTCGGTGACCAGATAGCTGCGGTCGGGCGCGCCCGGATCCCGCCAGCCGAGGAAGTCCAGGTCGTCCCACGGGCGTTCACCGAGATCGCGCGGGACCGCCAGCCGCTTGGCCTCACCCTTCGAGCAGTTGACGAAGGAATTGCGGATGTCCTGCTCGGTGAGCGGTCTCATGGGGGAGTCCTTCTGGATGCGTCGGGGAAATAATGGAATGTCGTCGAGCGTGCCTAGGGGGTCTAGGTTCACGGCTAGCGTACGTAGCCAAGGGGAGGGTGGGCCAATGGATTTCCGGTGCGGGCTGCCGCCGCGCGCCCGGCGGGCGCTGGACCATGTCGCGGCCGGGGTGTCCGGCCCACCGCTCGACCCCGCACTGCGCATCACCCTGAACTTCCACCCCGACCGGATCTCCGCCGGACTGCCCGTCCTGGAGGCGCTCGCCCAGGACGGCGCGTACCACTCGCAGTACGTCACGGGCACCAGCAACGGCGGCCTCACCGCGCACCCGGGCGGCGACCGCACACGCTGGGAGAGCCGGATCTTCGGGGGCGCGTACGACGACGCGCCCCCGGCCGAGCGGCCGGTGTACGGCGCACTGGACTTCCGCCACCAGGTCGTCGGCGCCGCCCCGCGCTTCGGCTCCTCGCACCTCCGGCTCACCGGGGCGGTCCTGGCGCGGGCCACCTTCTGCTATCCGGACAGCGCGGCCGAGCCCGCCGACTTCGGGGTGGCCGCGGCGATGCCGCTGATCACGCTCGCCGAGGCCGACGAGCAGGACCCGCTCAACGACTACATCGAGGGCCATGTCCACGCCGGTGTCCTGCTGGCCAGGGACGTCGAGGCACTCGTCCTCGACGCGAGCTACCGGGGCACCCCGGTCGAGACGGCGGCCCGGCGCCTGCCCCTCCCGCTCGACTGGCACCCCGGCTACCGGCTCACCGTCACCGCACTGCGCCGCCACGCCGGCTACCGGGGTCCGCAGTACGCCGACCTCGGCGCGGCCGTCGCCGAGCGCGGACTGCTCACCCCTCGCGTCCTCGGCGACGCGGCCCGCAGCGGACGCTACGCACTCCAGGACCTGAAGATGGTCTGGCACATCCTGGCTCGCTTCGGGGCACCGGAGGGCGCGGGCACGGCGCACGCGGCGACGGCGGGAACGGCGGCGGGTGACGCGACGGTGGCCGGCTCCGGGGCGGCCGGCTGACAACGTGGGCGCGCCCCCCGCGCCCCCCGCCCACCCGCAGTCAACAACGGTGGCCCGCTCCGCCCCGGCCCTGTTCCCCCTCCGGCACCCTCGCCTCCGGCGGCCACACCCCCGGCACAAGTACCCCCGACGCATAGGCGCGGGCCACCAGTTCGGTGCGGTTCGCCGCGCCCCAGCGGGCCGACAGGCGGCGCAGGTGATAGGTGACACCGTCCTTGCTGAGGCCCAGTTCGCGGGCGGCGGCGGCCGTGTCGGCGCCGCCCGCCAGCAGTGCCAGGACCTGGCCCTCGACCGGAGTGACGGGGGCCGGATCCGGCGTGGGCGGCGGCCCGCACTCGCCCCGCACCCGCAGCATCACCAGCAGGGACGGTGTCTCGTCCACGCTGTCGCTCACCGGGTCCGCCGTCAGCTCCCCGAACCGCTCCACCCCGCCGGGCGCCTGCCAGCGCACCGACACCTGGTAGCGCGAGCGGTGCCGCAGCCGCAGCGCCTCGGCGATCCGCTCCACCTGGCCGGTCTCCTGCGGGCGGAACAGCTCCAGCACGTCCCGCCCGCGCAGCCGCCCCGGCGTCGTACCGCACTCCGCGGCCATCGCGGGATTCGCCAGCACCACCTTGCCGTACACATCGCACACCGCGACCGGCACCGACACCCGGTCGAAGACCAGCAGGGCCCGGTTGCGCCAGACGACCGCGTCGGCCCGCCGCAGGTCCATGCCCACCTCCCGAGGTGTCGAGCCGCCCCCTCATCCTTGTTCATCGTTCATCCAAGACGAAGATCCAGGTCAGCGGCAAACCGCCCACACCCCGGGCCGCGACCGCGAGCCCCGGACGCGCGGCCGGCGCAAGACCCGCAACCAAGTTTTGACTGCGGAAACGTGTAGTGCCGGGGCACGGGCCCGCGCCGCAGCTCACCCACCCTGGAACGCAGTACTCCGTTACCCCGAGTACTCCGTTACCGCGAAAGGCAGTTGGCGCGCCATGCCCCCCACCGCTCCGCACTCCGACCCGGCCGGAACCCTGCCCGGCGTCCCCGTCGTCGACATCACCGCCACCGGTCCCGGCCGCACCCCGATCCAGCAGGTCATGGAGCTGATGCGCACGCACGGGCCGGTGCTGGTGCGCCGGCTGCACGGGCGGGACGTGACGTTCGTCGCCGACGCCGATCTGGTCGCGGACCTCGCCGACGAGGAGCGGTTCGCCAAGCACATCGGGCCCGCCCTGGAGAACGTGCGCGCATTCGCCGCCGACGGCCTGTTCACGGCGTACAACGACGAACCCAACTGGGCCAAGGCGCACGACATCCTGATGCCCGCCTTCGCGCTCGGCTCGATGCGCACCTACCACCCGGTCATGCTCAAGGTGGCCCGCCGGCTCATCGATGCCTGGGACCGCGCGGCCCGGGACGGGCAGGCCGTGAACGTGCCCGACGACATGACCCGCATGACCCTCGACACCATCGGACTGGCCGGGTTCGACTACGACTTCGGGTCGTTCGAGCGGGCCGAGCCGCACCCCTTCGTGGAGTCGATGGTCCGCTGCCTGGAGTGGAGCATGACCCGTCTGGCCCGCACCCCGGGCCAGGACCACTCCGCCGCCGACGCGGCCTTCCGGCAGGACGCGGACCACCTCGCCCAGGTCGTGGACGACGTCATCGCCTCCCGCGCCGGCACCGACCAGAGCGGCGCCGAGGACCTGCTCGGACTGATGCTCAGCGCCCCGCACCCCGCCGACGGCACCACCCTGGACGCGGCCAACATCCGCAACCAGGTCATCACCTTCCTGATCGCCGGCCACGAGACGACCTCCGGCGCGATGTCCTTCGCCCTGTACTACCTCGCCAAGCATCCGGCCGTGCTCCGGCTGGTGCAGCGCGAGGCCGACGCCCTGTGGGGCGACGACCCCGACCCGGAGCCGACGTACGACGAGATCGGCCGGCTCACCTACACCCGCCAGGTCCTCAACGAGGCCCTCAGGCTGTGGCCGACGGCCGCCGCCTTCACCCGCAAGGCCCGCCGGGACACCCTGCTCGGCGGCCGGATCCCGCTGCGCGCCGGACAGGCCGTGACCGTCATGGCCCCGATGCTGCACCGCCAGCCCGTGTGGGGCGACAACCCGGAGCACTTCGACCCCGAGCGGTTCACCGCCGAGGCGGAGGCAGCCCGCCCGGTGCACGCCTTCAAACCTTTCGGCACCGGTGAACGCGCCTGCATCGGACGGCAGTTCGCGCTGCACGAGGCCACCATGCTGCTCGCCATGCTGGTCCACCGCTACCGGCTGCACGACCACGCCGACTACCGGCTCCACATCAAGGAGACCCTCACCCTCAAGCCCGAGGGCTTCACCCTCACGCTCACCCCGCGCACCCCCGCCGACCGCGTCCATGCCCCGCTGCCCGGCGCCCTCCCGTCGCGGACCGAGCGGACCACGGACCCGGACACCCTGCCGGCCCGCGTCCGCCCCGGCACCGGCGCCCTGTTCCTGCACGGCAGCAACTACGGCACCTGCCGCGCCTTCGCCGCCCAGCTCGCCGACGAGGCCGCCGCCGTCGGCTGCGCCACCGAGGTCGCCGCCCTGGACGCGTACGCGGACGGACTGCCCACCGACCGCCCCGTCGTCATCACCGCCGCCTCCTACAACGGCCGCCCCACCGACGACGCCGGCGCCTTCACCGCCTGGCTGGACAGCACCCCCGACCTGACCGGCGTCACCTACGCGGTCCTCGGTGTCGGCGACCGCAACTGGGCCGCCACCTACCAGCAGGTCCCCACCCAGGTCGACGCCCGCCTCGCCGAACTCGGCGCCGTCCGGCTGACCGAGCGGGCCGCCGCCGACGGCTCCGGCGATCTCACCGGCACCGTACGGGAGTTCACCGCCCGGCTGCGCACCGCCCTGCTCACCGAGTACGGCGACCCCGACGCCACGCGGCCGACAGGGGACGAGCCCGCCCACGCCTACGAGGTCCGCATCCTCACCGGCGGCCCGCTGGACGCCCTCGCCGAACGCCACGAGCTGGTCCCGATGACGGTCACCGAGGCCTACGACCTCACCGCGCCGGACCACCCCTGCACCAAGCGGTTCCTGCGCGTCGCCCTGCCCGAGGGCGTCACCTACCGCACCGCCGACCACCTGACCGTGCTCCCCGCCCACGCCCCCGAGCTGGTGGACCGCGCGCTCGCCGCGTTCGGCCTCGACCCCGACGCCGTGCTGGACATCCGGGCCACCCGTCCGCGCCGCGACAGCCTCGCCGTGGACCGGCCGCTGACGGTACGTCAACTACTCACGCATCACGCCGAGTTGCAGGAGCGGCCGACCGCCCGACAGCTGGCCCTGCTGGCCGAGGCCAACCCCTGCCCGCCCGAGCGCGCCGCCCTCGCCGCCGTCACCGCGGACGACCCGCGCACCCTCCTGGACCTCGTCGAGGACAACCCGGCCCTGCGCGGCGCCCTCGGCTGGCCGCTCCTGCTCGACCTGCTCACGCCGCTGCGGCCCCGCCACTACTCCGTCTCCTCCTCGCCGGCCGTGGCCCCGGGCCAGGTGGACCTCATGGTCTCCGTGCTCGACGCCCCCGCCCGCTCCGGCCGGGGCCGCTACCGTGGCACCGGTTCCGGCCACCTGGCCGCCCTGAAGCCAGGCGACACCGTGTACGCCCGCGTCCAGCCCTGCCGCGAGGCCTTCCGGATCGACGGCTCGGCACCGGTCGTGATGATCGCCGCCGGCACCGGACTCGCCCCGTTCCGCGGCGCCGTGGCCGACCGGGTCACGGCCCGTGCCACGGGGGCCGAACTCCCGCCCGCGCTCCTGTACTTCGGCTGTGACGCCCCCGACGCCGACTTCCTGCACGCGGACGAACTGCGGGCCGCCGAGACCGCCGGCGCCGTCTCGCTGCGCCCCGCCTTCAGCGCCGCTCCCGAGAACGGCGCGCTGTTCGTTCAGCACCGCATCGCCGCCGAGGCCGACGAAGTCTGGGAGCTGTTGAACTCCGGCGCCCGGGTGTACGTCTGCGGCGACGGCTCCCGGATGGCTCCCGGCGTGCGCCAGGCGTTCCGTACCCTGTACCGGGAACGCTCCCACGCCGACGGGGCGGCGGCCGAGAAGTGGCTGAACTCGCTGGTGGCGGACGGGCGTTACGTCGAGGACGTGTACGCGGCCGGCTGAGCCGCGGGGGAGGGGCCCGGTGGGTGACTCAGAGGTCGCGGACGTGCAGGCCGGGGACGCGCAGGTCAGAGACTCGCAGGTCAGGGACGCGCAGGTCGAGGTCTCCGAGGAGCGGGCCCGGCGGGTCCTGGCCGCGGCGGGCCTGCCGCCGGACCAGCTGGCCGGGGTGCGCCCGCTCGGCGGCGGCACCTACAACACCGTCGAGGAGCTGCGGCTCACCGACGGCGGCCGCTACGTCCTGAAGACCGCGCCGACCGGGCCGGGGCTCCGCTACGAGTTCCGGCTCCTCGCCGCCGAGACGGAGTTCTGCCGCGCCGCCGCCGAGGCCGGCGTCCCCGCCCCGCGCGCCCTCCACACCGACGACGGTCCCGCCGTATGGCACACCCTCCAGACCCGCTGCCCCGGCACCCCCTGGGACGACTCCCTGTCGGGTGCCGAACGGGCCGCGCTGCGCCGGGAATTGGGCGCCCAGGTGGCCCGGTTGCACGAGATCACCGGACCCGCCTTCGGGTACCCGTCCGGCGCGCTCGGCCCGCTCGCCCCCGACTGGCGTACGGCGTTCACCGCGATGCTCGACGCCGTCCTGGACGACGCCCGCCGCTATGCCGCCGAACTGCCGCTCCCCGCCGACGAGGTGGCGAAGGCGCTCGCGGCCGGGTACGGCGCACTGGACGAGGTCACCGTCCCGCGCCCGGTCCACTTCGACCTGTGGCAGGGCAACATCCTGGTCCACCGCACCCCCGGCGGACCCCGCATCGGCGGACTCATCGACGGCGAGCGCATGTTCTGGGGCGACCCGGTCGCCGACTTCGTCTCCCTGGCCCTGCTGGACGACATCGAGAAGGACCGGGACTTCCTCGCCGGCTACCGGGAGGGCGGCGGCCGGGCCGTCTTCGGCCCCGCGGAGCGGATCCGATACGCCCTGTACCGCGCCTATCTGTACCTGATCATGCTGATCGAGACGGTGCCGCGGCAGGCCGGGGAGGGGCATGTCCGGTGGGTCCGGGAGACGGTCGCGCCGCAACTCGTCGCCGCGCTGGACGACATCGCCCGGCTCGCACGTGACGCATAGCGGGCGGAAGCGCTTAGCTCATAGCATGAACTAAGACGGCTGGAAAGTCGTGTTCCGGTTGCCCGAAGGCGTATGTTGCGGGTCGGGCCGGGTTCGTGAAGGGAGCGGCATGGCGGGGCGGAGCGGGCGCACGGTACGCGACCTCAGACGGGGCAACCGCACGGCCGTGCTCCAGAAGCTGTACTTCGAGGGCCCGCTGAGCCGGTTCGAGCTGGGACCCGCGACGGGCCTGAGCTCCGGCTCGGTCAGCAACGTGGTCGCCGATCTGGTCGCCGACGGCCTGGTCGAGGAGGCCGGCAGCGTCGACTCCGACGGTGGCCGGCCGCGCACCCTGCTGCGCATCGCCCCGCACAGCGGACAGATGATCGGCGTCGACGTCGGCGAGACCCGGATCCGCGTCGAGCTGTTCGACCTGACCCTGACCGAACTCGCCCGCGCAGAACGGCCGTTGACCCCGAAGGGCTACGACGTCGAGGTGATCGCCGGCCACATCCGCGACGGCATCGCCGAGGTCCTCGGCGACGAACGGGCCGCGCCCAAGCGGCTGCTCGGCGTCGGTGTCGGCGTCCCCGGCATCGTCGAGCACACCCCGGACCGGGGTGCCGTCGTCCACGGCCAGACCATCGGCTGGGACGCCGTACCGCTGGAACAGCTGCTCCGCTCGGCCTCCCGGCTCCCCGACGAGATCCCGTACTTCATCGACAACGGTGCCAAGACCCTGGGCCAGGCCGAGATGTGGTTCGGCGCGGGACGCGGCGCCCGCAACGCCGTGGTCGTGCTCTTCGGCTCCGGCGTCGGCGCCTGCCTGGTCACCCCGGAGGTGGAGCACGGGCGGGCCGTGGAGTGGGGGCATCTGACGGTACGGGTGCGCGGGCGCCGCTGCCGGTGCGGGGCGCCCGGCTGCCTGGAGGCCTACGCGGGTGCCGAGTCGCTGCTCGCCCGGTGGCGCGAGGAGGGCGGCAGGCCGCCGGAGGGCACCGACGAGGAGACCCGGCTCACCGCGATGCTCGCCGCCGCCCACCCGCCCGAGGGCACCGCGCCCGACCCGGTGGCCCTCGCCGTCCTGGAGGAGACCGCCGAGTACGTCGGCGCGGGCCTGTCCGACCTGATCAACCTCTTCCGGCCCGAGCGGATCATCGTCGGCGGCTGGGCCGGCCTCCAGCTCGGCAGCCGCTTCCTGCCCGCCGTACGCCGGCACGCGGCGACGTACGCCCTGCGCCACCCGGCCGACCGGGTCACCATCGACCTGGGCCGGCTCGGCCCCGACGCGGTGACCGTCGGCGCCGCGATCCTGCCGCTGGCCGACTTCTTCGCCGCCGGCGGCCGCCGCCCCGAACCGGTCCCCGAGGACCCCGTGCCGGCCTGGCGCGCCGCCCTGCGGGAGCGCACGCCCTGACAGCGCGGGTGCGTGCGGCCCTGACCTCGCCGGTACCCGCCGCCATGACCTCATGAGTAATCGACCCGTGCGCGGGATCCCGGGAGTATCGGTGACGTCAGCGCGACCGAGCAGCGTCGCACCTGGTCCGGACAGCCGAGGAGGCACCCATGCCGTACTTCGAGAGCCCCGTCGACGGTACCCGCCTGCACTACATCGACCACGGCCCCGCGACGGGCCCCGTCGCCGTCTTCGTCGCCAGCGCCTATCTCGGCCACGACATGTGGGAGTACCAGACCCTGCCGCTCGCGGAGGCCGGCTTCCGCTGCGTGGCGCTGGACCGGCGGGGCCACGGTCGCTCCGACGACACCTGGTCCGGCTACGACCTCGACACCCTCGCCGACGACCTGTACGGCCTGCTCGACCACCTCGACCTCAGCGGGGTCACCCTCGTCGGGCACTCCGTCGGCACCGCCGAGGTGATCCGCTGCGTGACCCGGCACGGCACCGTACGCGTGGACCGCGTCGCCCTGGTCGCCGGGGTCAGCCCGGGGATCGTCCGCTCGCCGAACGTCCCGGAGGGCATCGACCCGGCCCTCGTGCGCGCCGACGAGGAGTCCTTCCGGAGTGACCGTGCCGCCTGGTTCGCCCGTTTCGCGGACGACTTCTTCGCGGTCCAGTTCCCCGAGAACCAGGTCTCCCCGGACTACGTCCGCTACCTCATCGACCTGTGCCTGTCCGCCGGGCCCCGCGCCGCCACCGGGATCCGGGCCGCCGTCGCCGAGCTGGACATCGCCGACGAGCTGCCCGGCCTGGACCTCCCGGTGCTGGTCCTGCACGGCACCCACGACACCTCGGCGCCGCTGGCCCTCACCGGGGAGCGGGTGGCCCGGCTGGTGCCGGACGGCACCCTGAAGGTGTACGAGCACGGCGGCCACGGCATGTTCGTCACGCATGCCGCCCGGCTCACCGCCGACCTGCGGGACTTCATCGAGGCCGGCGCCGTACGGACCGCCGAGCTCGCCGGATCGGACACGGCCGGACGGTGACGCAGGTCACGTACCCTCTCGGAACACCCATGGGTGGTTGCCCGTTGAACAAACCGTGGGTGTGGAGGGGACAGTGTCCCCGGGCCTCACCATCCGCCCACAGGGACGATCGTTCGGCTGAAGCCCTGTGGAGCCTTTCGCCGAGAGGCGACCGCCCTCCGCCCGACCGCCCCGGTCGTGATTCCCCCGTCACGGCCGGGGCTTTCCCCTGCCTCACGCACTCGCCGCGCGGGCCGGGACCCGGCCCGCCCGGGTCCAGTCCAGCAGCTCCTCGGCCGACCAGGTGGTCACCACCCGCTCGGCGGGCACCCCGCACTCCTCGGCCCGGGCGCAGCCGAGGATCTGCCAGTCCAGCTGGCCCGGCGCGTGCGCGTCGGTGTCCACCGAGAACAGCACCCCCGCGGCCACGGCCCGGCGCAGCAGCCGCCGGGGCGGGTCCAGCCGCTCGGGCCTGCTGTTGATCTCCACGGCCGTACCGGACTCGGCGCACGCGGCGAACACCGCGTCCGCGTCGAACTCCGACTCCGGCCGCCCCCGCCCCGTGACCAGGCGCCCCGTACAGTGCCCGAGCACATCCGCGTGCGGATCGCGTACGGCGGCGACCAGCCGCCGGGTCATCGAGCGGGCGTCCATCCGCAGCTTGGAGTGCACGGACACCACGACCACGTCCAGCCGGTCCAGCAGCTCGGGCTCCTGGTCCAGCGAGCCGTCCTCCAGGATGTCGCACTCGATGCCGGTGAGCAGCCGGAACGGTGCCCAGCGCGCGTTCAGCCCCGCCACCACCTCCAGCTGCTCGCGCAGCCGCTGCGGCGACAGGCCACGGGCCACGGTCAGCCGCGGTGAGTGATCGGTCAGGGCGGTCCACTCGTGCCCGAGCGCGGCCGCCGCCCGCCCCATCTCCTCGATGGGGCTGCCCCCGTCGGACCAGTCCGAGTGGGTGTGGCAGTCCCCACGGATGAGGGCCCGCAGCCCGGCCCCGGCGCCCTCGGCGGGCCCGCCCCCGCTCTCCTCCTCCAGCTTGCGCAGATAACCGGGCACCTCCCCGGCCAGCGCCTCCCGCACCACCTGCGCGGTCTTCGGCCCGACCCCCTTCAGCGCCTCCAGCGTTCCCGCCGCGGCCCGCTCGGCGACCTCGCCCGCAGGCAGCGCGGCCAGCGTGCGGGCGGCCGTACGGAAGGCTTTCACCCGGTAGGAGGGCGCGAGCGACCGCTCCAGCAGGAAGGCGATCCGGTCGAGGGCGGCGACGGGTTCCATGCACCCAGGGTGGACCAGGGGGCCGAAAGGAGCGCGAGGAACGGCACGGTTCTAGGCTCTATTCCATGACCGAACAAGGAGTGCCCCACATCTCCCATCCACGGGTCCTGGTGCTCGGCGTATGTCCGGGCAAACCGGGCGAGCCCCCCTTCCGGATCATGGAGATCGACGGTCAGGTGATCGGTGAGGCCAGGAACGTCACCGACGTACTGGAGACCGCCGCCTCGTACGGCATCACCATCCACGACCTGGACGACCCGGACATGGTCCGCTGGGTGGGCGGGGGCAAGTACACCTGGAAGCTGCACTGAGCCACCGAGCGTCAATACCCTGCCCCGGGTAAGGAATTCACTTGATCGGCGTCAGCGCGCTCCCATGCGGTTAAAGAATCGGCCTGGGGGCGGTGAGAGTTTCCTTGAAAGGGAGCTTCACCGGCGGTGCGGACGTCTTCGGTGACGAAGACTGCTGCGCATGGCCACGAACGTCCTCGACGCAGCCGCCCCCACCGGTGCCGTCCGCCGCCCGCCCTGGCGATCACCCCACGGCGAGCCCGCATACGCCCGCCCTGTGCTGCTGGTCCTCGTCGTGCTCGCCGCTGTGCTCTTCACCTGGGGCATCGACCGCAGCACGTACCACACGTTCTACGCGAGCGCGGTCCGCAGCATGACGCAGAGCTGGAAGGCCTTCTTCTACGGCTCTTTCGACCCCGGGAATTCCATCACGCTCGACAAATTGCCGGGATTCCTGTGGCCGCAAGCGCTCTCTGCGCGGATCTTCGGATTCCATCCGTGGTCGGTGACCCTTCCCCAGGTCCTGGAAGGGGTGGCGAGCCTGCTGGTGCTGTACCGCCTGGTGCGCCGCTGGGCCGGGGTGCACGCGGCGCTCATCGCCGGCGCGGCCTTCCTGGTGACGCCCGTCGCGATCGGGCTGTTCCGCACCTCGGTCGAGGACCCCATGTTCACGCTGTGCCTGCTGCTGGCGGCCGAGGCCACCCAGCGGGCCGCCCGGGACGGCCGGCTGCGCCCGCTGGTCATGGCCGGTGTGTGGATCGGCGTCGGCTTCCAGGCCAAGATGCTGGAGGCGTGGGTCGTCCTGCCCGCGCTCGCGCTGGTCCATCTGCTCTCCGCACCGCTCCCGCTGCGCCGCCGGCTGGCGCACCTCGGCGTCTCCGCCCTGGTGATGACCGCCGTGTCGGCGTCCTGGATGGTCGCCGTCACCCTCACTCCGGCCCAGAACCGGCCCTATGTGGATGGCACCACCAACAACTCGGCGTTCAGCATGGTGGTCGGCTACAACTTCCTGACCCGTTTCTCCTCGCTCGGCATCGACGCGGCTTCCACGGGCAGCGTCAGCAGCCAGTTCGGCGGAGGCGGTCACGGCGGCGCCGGTACGTACGACGGTCACCGCGCCCTCGGCACGGGCGGTGCGCAGGGCGCCGGGGCGGCCCGGGACCCGCGCGGCTCGACGAGCGCGGGGGCAGCGGCTGCTGAGCCCACGGCCGCCGGGGCGAGTGCCAGGTCCCAGGCGGCCGGCGGGCCCGGCGACGGCCAGGACGGCTGGGGGAAGATGTTCGACACGCCGCTCGCCTCCCAGACCGGCTGGTTCTACCCGATAGCCGCGATCGCCGCGGTGTGCGGACTGCTGTGGTCCCGGGGCCGGCCGCGCACCGACCGGCTGCGCGCCGGGTACGTGCTGTGGAGCAGCTGGCTCGCCCTGTACTTCCTGGTATTCAGCGCGGGCAGTGTCGCCGGGCACACGTACTACATGGGTGTGATCGCGGTGCCGCTCGCCGCGCTCACCGGCGCCGGGACCGTGTTGATGTGGCGCGCCCACCGGGCCGGCGGGCCGCGCGCCTGGGCCCTGCCGGGCGCGGTGGCGGCGACGGCGGTCTGGGCCGCGTACCTGGCCGGCCAGTTCCCGTCGTTCGTGCCGTGGCTGCCGCCCACCGTGGCCGTGCTCGGCCTCGCCGGGCCGGCGCTGCTGTTCGTGGCCCGGCCCGGGCGGCCGCGCGCCGGCGGCCGGCTCGCGCTCGCCGGTCTCGCCGCCTGTCTGGCCGCCCTGCTCATCGCGCCGAGCGCCTGGGCGGTGCAGGTCTTCGCTCCGTCGTACCGCACCAACGTCATGGGCTCGGTCGGCCCGAACGGCGTGCCCCGCAGCCATGGCACGACGGGCCCCGGGGTTGCACGGCCCGGGCGGACGGCATGGGCCGGCGAAGCGGGGTTCGGGCGGGGGATCAGCGGCGGCACACGCGGCATGAGCCGGGGCGGCTCCGCCCGGGGCGGATTCGGGGGCGGTTTCGGCAGCACCGCGACGGGCGGCGGACTGAGCGTGGCCCAGAACCGGCTGCTCGCCTACACCCGCGCGCACCAGGGCTCCGCCGCCTATGTGTTCGCCACCACCGGCTGGAGCTCGGCGGCGCCGTACATCCTGGCGGCCGGCGCTCACGTCCTGCCGATCGGCGGCTTCAGCGGCCGGGTGCCGTTCCCGACCGAGGACCGGTTCCAGCAGCTGGTCGCCACCGGCAAGGTGCGCTACGTGCTGCTGAGCGGTGGCCGGGGCACGAGCCTCACGGCCGGCGGCACCAGGAGGGCGGCCGACGGCACGCGGACGCCGGGCGGCGCCACCGGGACGGCACCGGCCGGCACCGGGCAGACCGCCGCCGCGCAGATCACCGGCTGGGTGCGGGCCACCTGTGCCAGGGTGCCGGCCTCGGCCTACGGCGGCACGGACTTCGCCGCCGGGGGCTCGTCCCTGCCGGGGCTCGCCGGGGCCATGGCCGGCACGGAGGTCCTCTACCGGTGCGGACCGGCCCAGTAGCATGAACGCGGCAGCCGGTGCCGGTCATGCGAGGAGCGGATCGTGCGAGACATCGCCGTCTTCAGCGGCAGTGCCCATCCCGAACTGGCCCAGGAGGTCTGCGCCCACCTCGGCGTGCCGCTGAGCCCGACCCGGGTCAGCCGGTTCGCCAACGACTGCCTGGAGGTGCAGCTTCAGGCCAACTGCCGGGAACGGGACGTGTTCCTGCTCCAGCCACTGGTCCGGCCGGTGCAGGAACACCTGGTGGAGCTGCTGCTGATGTGCGACGCCGCCCGGGGTGCCTCGGCGGCCCGGATCACGGTCGTGATGCCGCACTACTCCTACGCCCGCTCGGACAAGAAGGACGCGCCGCGCATCTCCCTCGGCGGGCGCCTGGTCGCCGATCTGCTGGTGGCGGCCGGCGCCCGCCGGGTCCTCGCGATGACCCTGCACGCCCCGCAGGTGCACGGCTTCTTCTCGGTGCCGGTGGACCATCTGCACGCGCTGCGCGAACTGGCCGCGCACTTCCGGCAGTACGACCTGACGCGCACCACGGTGGTCTCGCCCGACCTCGGCAACGCCAAGCAGGCCGCCGCCTTCGCCCGGCTGATCGGGGCCCAGGTGGCGGCCGGCGCCAAACAGCGGTACGCGGACGACCGGGTGACCATCAGCTCCGTCATCGGCGACGTCGCCGGCCGGGACGTCATCGTGCTGGACGACGAGATCGCCAAGGGCAGCACGGTGCTCGAACTCCTCGACAGACTCCGGGAGTCGTCGCCCCGCTCGATCCGGGTGGCGTGCACGCACGGTGTGTTCGCGGCCGGTGCCGTCAAGCGGCTGAGCGAGCAGCCGGACGTGCTGGAGATCGTCTGCACCAACACCGTGCCGGTGCCGGCGGACGAACACACGGACAAACTCCGGGTGCTGTCCATCGCCCCCGCCCTGGCCGAAGCGGTACGGCGCATTCACGACGGCGAGTCGGTGAGCGCCCTGTTCGAGCAGTCGTAGCGGCCCCGGAGGGGACCGGGAGCCTACAGCGAGCCGGACGCGGCCTCGGAGCGGGCCAGGGCCGCGTCCAGACTGGGGTGGGCGGGCAGCAGCCGGGACAGCCCGGTGACCTTCAGGACGCGCAGGGTCAGCGGATGCGTGCACACCAGGAACACCCGTCCGCCGCCGTCCTGCACCCGGACGCGGGCCCGCTGCAGCAGCCGCAGCCCCGAGCAGTCGAAGAACTCCACCGGGCGCAGGTCGATCACCACCCGGGCGCCGGGCCGGCCGGTGAACCGGTCGAGCAGCGGGCCGATCTCCGTGGCCGAGACCAGGTCGATCTCGCCGCGCAGCTCCAGCACCGTGTGCGCCCGGTGTTCGTAGACGCGCAGATGGCGGTGGAAGGGTGCACGCTCGTCCCGCACGGCCGCTTCACCTCCCACCCACGCCCGGCCACGGGGTCAGTCCCCGATCGCCAAGTTACCCTCGATGAAAGGAATTTGAGCATGTTCGATTGACATATGTCGTCGAGTTTCGCGCGTGTCGGTCAACTGCCCGGCGACCATTGCTCAGTCGACCAGCAGCACCAGCTTCCCCGCCGTCCGGCCGGTCTCGCCCAGCGCGTGCGCCTTCGCCGCGTCGGCCAGCGGAAACGTCCCGGCGATCGCCGCCGTCAGCTTTCCCGACTCCGCCAGCCCCGCGATCGCCTCCATGCCGGCCCGGTCGGCGTCCACCAGCATGCGCACGGCCCGTACCCCGCGCCGCTCGGCCTCGTCGGGGAACTCCGAGGAGCCGACGGGCAGGATCGACACGACGACCCCGCCGGGCCGCAGCACCTTCAACGACTGT
Source organism: Streptomyces camelliae (assembly GCF_027625935.1). Lineage (NCBI taxonomy): Bacteria > Bacillati > Actinomycetota > Actinomycetes > Kitasatosporales > Streptomycetaceae > Streptomyces > Streptomyces camelliae. The sequence continues at coordinate 1,178,897 of NZ_CP115300.1, read as the reverse complement.
ACGGACGTGTCCCCGCCGAGCGTGTCCAGGACGACGTCCACGTCCCGCACCGCCTCGGTGACGTCGGTCGTCCGGTAGTCGACCGGCTCGTCCACGCCGATCTCGCGCAGGAAGCCGTGCTTGCCCGCGCTCGCCGTGCCGATCACATACGCGCCACGCGCCTTGGCGATCTGCACGGCCACATGCCCGACCCCGCCCGCCGCCGCATGGATCAGCACCCGCTGCCCCGGCCGGACGTCCGCGTGCTCGGTCAGCGCCTGCCAGGCGGTCAGCGACACCAGCGGCAGTGCGCCCGCCTGGGTGTGGTCGAGGGAGGCCGGCTTGTGCGTGAGGGCACGCACCGGGGCGATCACGTACTCCGCGTGCGAGCCGGCCCCGTACGGGTAGGGCAGCATGCCGAAGACCTCGTCGCCGGGCCGGAAGGCGGCCACGCCGATCCCGGTCTCGGCGACCTCCCCGGAGACGTCCCAGCCGAGGACGAACGGCGGCTCGCCCAGGAAGACCCCCAGGGCCCGGTGCTTCCAGTCCGTGGGGTTGACCCCGGCGGCCCGCACCCGGACCAGCACCTGGTTCGGCCCCGGCTTCGGCCGCTCCACCCGTACTTCCTTCAGCACCTCGGGACCGCCGAGGACGTCCTGGCTGATGGCTCGCATCGTGTTCACATCGTTCATGGTCAACCAGCCTGCCCGGGTTCGCGCGACAGGAAAATGGCATGATGGCCACCTTTCGATAAGATCCTGCCATGCCTGATCTGCTCCCGCGCACCCGCCGCCCCGAGCGGGTCGTCGTCCTCGCGCTGGACGGCGTCTACCCCTTCGAACTGGGCATCCCCAGCCGGATCCTCGGCGCCGCCGACGGCCACTACGAGGTGCTCACCTGCTCGGTCGACGGCCTGCCCGTGCGCAGCAGCGCCGACTTCACCATCGGCGTCGAGCACGGCCCGGAGATCCTGGACACGGCGGACACGGTGGTCGTCACCTCGATGCCGCCGGCGTACATCCCCGACGAACTGCCCGACGAGGTCGCCGCGGCGCTCGCCCGCATCCGCCCGGACGCCCGGATCGTCTCCATCTGCACGGCCGCGTTCGTCCTCGCCCAGGCCGGCCTGCTCGACGGCCGCAAGGCCACCACCCACTGGCACTGTGCCGAGCCGTTCCGGCGCCGCTTCCCGCAGGTGGACCTCGACCCGGACGTGCTCTTCGTCGCCGACGGCCGCATCCTCACCTCGGCCGGAGCCGCCGCCGGCGTCGACGTCTGCCTGCACATCGTGCGCACCGACCACGGCAGCGAGCTGGCCAACTTCGTCGCCCGCTGCTGTGTCGTCCCGCCGTTCCGGGACGGCGGCCAGGCCCAGTACATCGAGCAGCCCGTCCCGGAGAGCGGCGCGGCGAGCACGGCCGGGACCCGGCTGTGGGCCCTGGAGCGCCTGGGCGAGCCGCTCACCCTGGCCGACCTCGCCGGCCACGCCCGGATGAGCCTGCGCACCTTCGCCCGCCGCTTCAGTGACGAGGTCGGCCTCAGCCCCGGCCGCTGGCTGATCCAGCAGCGCGTCGCCCGGGCCCGGCATCTGCTGGAGTCCAGCGACCTTCCGGTGGACCGGATCGCCGCCGAGGTCGGCTTCGCCACCGGCGCCTCGCTGCGCCAGCACCTCCACGCGGCCATCGGGGTGTCCCCGCAGGCCTACCGCAGAACGTTCCAGCAGGCCCGCTGAGCCGCCCCGAGGTCACCCGGCCGCGTACACCCGCTCCCCGCCCACATAGGTGAGCGCCACGCCCGTCTGCGTGATCTCCTCCGGCGGACCGGCGAACGGATCCCGGTCCAGCACCACCAGGTCGGCCAGCGCCCCGACGGCCACCCGGCCGGTGTCGTCCAGATGGTTCACGTACGCCGACCCAGCCGTGTACGCCGTCAGCGCGTCCGCGAGGCCGAGCCGTTCCCCGGGCAGGAACACCGGTCCACCGCCGCCCGGTTCCACCCGGTTGACCGCGACATGGATGCCCTGGAGCGGATCGGGGCTGCTCACCGGCCAGTCGCTGCCCGCCGCGAGCCGTGCCCCGGATCGCAGCAGTGCCCCGAAGGGGTACTGCCAGGAAGCCCGTTCGGCCCCGAGGAAGGGGATCGTCAGCTCGTCCATCTGCGGTTCGTGCGCGGCCCACAGCGGCTGGATGTTGGCGGTCGCGCCGAGCCGTGCGAACCGGGGCACGTCGTCCGGGTGTACGACCTGGAGGTGTGCGAGATGCGGCCGGGTGTCACTCGGCCCGTTCGCGGCGCGCGCCGCCTCGACGGCGTCCAGTGCGTCGCGTACGGCCCGGTCGCCGAGGGCGTGGAAGTGGCACTGGAAGCCGAGTGCGTCCAGCTCCGTGACGTACTTCGGCAGTCGGCCGGGGTCGATGAAGCTCTTGCCGCGGTTGGCGGTGGCGCAGCCGCACGTGTCCAGATAGGGGTCGAGCAGGGCGGCCGTACCGTTCTCGGCGACCCCGTCCAGCATCAGCTTCACCGAGCCCGCCCGGAACCGGCCGTGGCTGAACTCCCGCCGTTTCTCCACTAGTTCGGGGATCTGCTCGGCGCCACGCTCCCGGTCCCACCACAGCGCGCCCACCACCCGCGCGGTGAGCGTCCCTGCCCGGGCGGCCGTGCGGTACGCCTCGGCCGGGTCGTCCATACCGAGGAAGTCCCCGACCAGCGCGTCCTGCCACGCGGTGATGCCGAGCGCGTGCAGATGCCGCTGGGCGTGCAGCAGCGCCCCCAGCCGGTCGGCCGCGGTCGCGGGCGGGGCCAGCCGGCCGACCAGCTGCATCGCGCCCTCCTGGAGAGTGCCGCCCGGCTCCCCGGAGGCGTCCCGCTCGATCCGCCCGTCGGCCGGGTCGGGCGTGTCCCGGCCGATGCCCGCCAGCTCAAGCGCCCGGCTGTTCACCCAGGCGCCGTGATGGTCCCGGTTGGGCAGATACACCGGCCGGTCCGGTACGGCCGCGTCGAGCAGCTCCTTGGTCGGTGTACCGCCCGCGAACGCCTCCATCGACCAGCCGCCGCCGAGGATCCACGCACGGTCCGGATGGGCGTCGGCATAGGCGCGTACGGCGGCCACGGACTCCTCTGCCGTCCGCGCGCCCGTCAGATCGCACTGGCTCAGCTCCAGCCCGGCCGGCACGGGATGGACGTGCGCGTCCTGGAAGCCGGGCAGCAGCAGCCGCCCGGCGAGGTCCACCACCTCGGTGCGGGGCCCGGCGAGTTCGCGCACCTCGTCGTGCCCGACGGCGGTGATCCGGTCACCGGTGACGGCCACGGCACTCGCCGTACGGCCCTCGGGGGTGAGGACGGGACCGCCGGTGAAGAGGAGATCAGCGTGCATGATGCCTTTCCTGAAGTGGTCTGTGCATACAGGTCAGTTGGAGCTCGGGAGCAGCTCGGGCGCGTCGGCGTCGGTGCCGTGCCCGGTGCGGAAGTACGGCGATCTGCGCCCCCACTTCGCCCACGCGGCCACGACGAACCCGGAGGCGATCATCGCGACCGGCATGAGCAGCAGGAACCAGCCGTTGTCCGCGCGGAGTTCCAGATGGTCGGTGGAGCGGTAGAAGGACCACCCCAGATACCCGCCGAGCCCCAGCAGCGCCAGAGCGCTCAGCGCGGGCAGCACCACCGCCCTCAGCCCCTCGCGCAGCCCCTCGCGCAGCGCGGCGCGGAAGCGCACCGCGGCGGCGAGCGCGGTCAGCGCGTACGACAGCGAGACGACGATCCCGACCGCGTTCACCGTGGCGTTGATCATGTCGGCGAGACGCGGGATCACCAGCGCGAGCAACGCCACCGCCGCGGACACCGCCCCGATCAGCAGCGTCCCGGCCGCCGGAGTCCCGTACCGGGAGCTGACCTTGGACCACACCGGCCCGAGGGTACGGTCCCGGCTCATCGCGAACATCCCGCGGGCCGTCGGGATGACCCCGGCCTGGAGCGAGGCCACCGCCGAGAACATCAGCGCCACCAACGGCAGCGCGGCCAGCGGCTGCTGGGCCAGCCGGTCCCCGAAGTACGCCAGGCCCTCAGCACCGTGTCCGGCCAACTCCGGCCCGGACAGCACCCGTTGGAAGGCGACCGAGCCGAGCAGGAACAGCCCGAGCATGGTCACCAGGGTGATCGTCCCGGCCCGAGAGGCGTCGCGCGGCTCGCGCACCTCCTCGTTGACGGTGAACGCGGCCTCGAAACCCCAGTAGCAGAACACCGACAGCAGCAGCCCCTGCGCCAGGGCGGACGCCGAGGGGATCGCGAAGGGGTCGAACCAGGAGAGCCGGAACGGGTGCGGGCCCACGGCGATGCCGTAGCCGCAGAAGCCCAGCAGGACGGCGTACTCGAAGAGCAGCAGCCCGGTCTGCAGCCGGGCCGCCGTACGCACCCCGGTCACGGCGGTCAGGGTGACCGCGACCAGCACGACGATGCCGAGGGCCGTCGTCTGCGCCGTGGAGCCCGGGTCGAGCGCGAGCGAGCCGATCCGGTGCACCCCCGCCTCCCCGGCCAGCTGCAGCAGGGCGGAACCGGTGACCGCGGTGGTATAGGCGAGGAAGGCCACGCTCGCCACGCAGTTGACCCAGCCGACCAGGAAACCGAGCCAGGGGCTGAGCGAACGGCCCACCCACACATAGCCGTTGCCCGCGTTCGGCTCCACCCGGTTGAGCCGGGAGTAGGCCCCGGCGATGCCGAGGATCGGCAGGAACGCCAGCAGCATGATCGCCGGCAGATGCAGGCCGACGACCCCGGCCGTCACGCCGAGGCCGATGCCGATGCTCGTGGTCGCGGCCGTACTGGACGCGGCCACGGCGACACCGTCCAGCACGCTCAGGGACTTGCGCAGCTCGGGCTGCGCGGGGGGATCCACACCGAAGGGGGTCTGGTTCATCGCCGGCTCTCCGCTCGCACCGGGGGGCCTGGTCGGCCCCGGTGACCGGAGATGAAACCGCCCGCGCACTTCACAGGTCAACGGTGTTGTCATAAGGTGCCGGGCAATCCGAGGAGGCCCCATGAGCGAACGCGTCGTACCGGCCGCCGGCCGGCAGCGCCGACGCCCCACCAAACAGGGCGTCGTCCTGTCCGAGGAGCTGATCGTCGCCACCGCGCTGCGGCTGATCGAGGAGCACGGCGCCGACGCCCTGTCCGTGCGCCGCCTCGGCCGGGCCCTCGGCGCCGATCCCAGCTCCCTGTACCGGTACTTCCGGCACACCGACGATCTGATGCTGGCCATCGCCGACGAGCTGATCGGCCACACCATGCGCACCTGGCGGCCCACCGGCGACTGGCAGGCCGACCTGCGCGATCTGGGCCTGCGGATGCACGCCGGCGCCCTCGCGCACCCCCGGGCGGCGGTGCTCAGCGCCCACCGGGTCACCGGCCGGGCGCACGAGATCCACGCCGTGGAGACCATCCTCGGGGTGCTGCGGCGGGCCGGGTTCCCGGATGCGGAGGCTGCGCGGCTCTACCACGCCTTCGTCGACCAGGCCCTCGCCTTCGGCGCGCTGGACTCCGCGGGCACCGCCCTGCCCCGGGCCGCGCGCGAGGCCGAGGCGGAGGTGTGGCGCACCACCTACGGCCGCCTGCCCGCCGCCACGCACCCGCACATCGCGGCCACGTCCCGCCACCTCGTCGCCACCATGCGGGCCAGTTCCTACCCGGCCGCCCTCGACCTGCTGCTGACGGCGGCACGGACACGCCTCGATCAATACCGTGCGCAAGGGGCGGGCTGACGGTCACACTGGCGGGGATGGCTATCCCGAGGAGGCCGTACGCCATGACCCCACCGCCCGCCCGCACCCTGGCAGAGCGCAAGAAGGACACCCTCCACCGGCTGGAGAACGACGTCGACGTCTGGGTCGCCACGGCCGGCCCCGACGGCGGTGCTCCCTTTCTCGTACCGCTGTCCTTCGTGTGGGACGGCGCCACCCTGCTGATCGCCACCCCGGCCGAGAGCCCCACCGGCCGCAACCTCGCGACCACGGGCCGCGCCCGCCTGGGCCTCGGCCCCACCCGGGACGTCGTCATGATCGACGCCACGGTCCAGATGGTTCCCCCGGAAGACCTCCCCGAGGAGGACGCCGAGGTCTTCGCAGGCAAGACCGGCTTCGACCCCCGCCTTCTGGCCACCCGTTACCTGTACTTCAAGGTCCTCCCACAGCGCGTCCAGGCCTGGCGCGAGGCGAACGAACTGAGGGGCCGGGAGCTGATGAGCGAGGGGAAGTGGCTCAGCGCCCCGTAAGGGCGCGGGGCTGTATCGATGTGCGGCTCCGCCGCGTTGGGGGTCCCCCTGTTCGAGCGAAGCCGAGAACTCGGGGGAGCGATCGACCACGACGGCGCCGCAGCCGCATACGGCCGATACCCCTATGGCGAGCCGGCGGCTCAACCCGGCCCACCCTCCTCCGAGGCCACAGGCCAAACACCGGTGGACCGCGCAATAGCCTTCGCTCCCGCACGATCCACCGCGCTGCGCACCACGGCGAAGATCGCCCCCTGCACCGCCGCGGCCAGCAGGATCTCGCCCCAGCCGCGGTCCGGGTCCAGCGCGTCGGGCGCGTCCTCCTCGTGCCGGAGCGCCTTCCAGGTCTGCCGGAAGGCGAGCCCGGCCACCGCGCCGCTCACCCAGCCGAGCACGAAACCGATCGGCTGGTAGACGAAGGGGAGCTTCTTCTTCTTTTTCTTGGCCATGGGTGACTTCTTCCGCGCCGGACCACCCTCCTAGCGGGCCGCCCTTCGGGGGCCACCCGTTCGCCGGGACGCCCGCGGACGAGGGCACGAAAGGGCCCCGCCGCGACGGGGGAACGCGGCGGGGCCTGTGGCACGAATGCCCGCGCCGAGAAGGGTTCACACCTGCCCGGCGCAGATTTATCTGAATTCCGCCGCTGCCCGGCGCGGTTCAGCTCCCGTCGAAGGGCTCCAGCACGAACACCGGGATCTCCCGCGAGGTCTTCTTCTGGTAGTCGGCGTACGGCGGGTACGCGGCCACGGCCCGCTCCCACCACAGCGCCTTCTCCTCGCCGGTGACCTCACGGGCCCGCAGGTCCTGCTTGGCCGGCCCGTCCTGGAGCTCGACGTGCGGATCGGAGGTGATGTTGAAGTACCACACCGGGTGCTTGGGCGCGCCGCCCTGCGAGGCGACCACCGCGTACGTTCCGTCGTGCTCCACCCGCATCAGCGGTGTCTTGCGGATCTTCCCGCTCTTCGCGCCCCGCGTCGTCAGGACGATCACCGGCAGCCCGGTGTCCATGAGCGTCGTCCCCTTCGTCCCGCCGGAGCTCTCGTACAACTCGACCTGCTCGCGCACCCACTGCGTCGGGCTGGGTTCGTACTCACCCTCAAGAGGCATGGGATCCGTCCCCTTCATCGGTCCAACGGCTGTCTGCCACCGGCTCCAACACCGGTGGCCGCACGGATCATCCGCACCGCGGATCCCTTCCCCCGAACGGCCGTTACCTCACAGGTAATCGACCCCTGGCACCGGCCGGCGGCACAGTGGCCCCGTCCCACCGCCCAGGCCCCCGCCCTGCGAGGAGAACACCCATGGCCGCCATCCCCACGACCCGCACCGTCGTACAGGAACTGCTCAGCCGGATCGGCGCCGGCGACGCGCGTCGGATCGCCGAGCTGTACGCGGACGGCTGCGACTGGCGGCTGGACTGGCCGGAGGAGGAGCACGGCCGCGCCGACACCCCGTGGATCCGGCACCGCTCCACCCGTGCCGACGCCGCCGGCCACTTCCGGGAACTGGCCGCCCACCATGTGCCGGAGAAGGCGGACACGAGCGTCGAGCGGATCCTCGTCGAGGGTGAGGACGCGGTGGTCCTCGGTGTCATCCGGCAGACGGCGGCACCCACAGGCCGCGCGTACACGGCCCGGTTCGCCCTGCACCTCACCGTCCGGGACGGCCTCGTCGTACGGCACCACGTGTACGAGGACAGCCTCGCCGTGGCCCGCGCCTTCGCGCCGGACGCAAGCCGTACCCTGGAGTCATGACCGGCCAACCGGGCGGACCTCCGTCGGCCGGTGCACGGCTTCAGGCCGCCGGATCCGGCCGGTTCCCTTCCCTCGCACCCCCTTCTTCGGCCAGATCCCGCGGATCACCGAAGTGGCCGAACTTGACGTGGACCCATAGGTGCCTCGGGCATCTAATGAAGATCGGTACCACGCACTTCTTCGTCTGCGAGGTCTTTCCATGACGGAACTGACGGACATGACCACCCCGGGGACTCCGGCCGAACCCGTCGCCTTCCCGCAGGACCGCACCTGCCCCTACCACCCGCCCACCGGATACGAGTCACTGCGCGACGGGCGAGCCCTGTCCCGCGTCACCCTCTACGACGGCCGCGAGGTCTGGGCGGTCACCGGACACGCCGCCGCCCGGGCCCTGCTCTCCGACCCCCGGCTGTCCTCCGACCGCCGCCACCCCGACTTTCCCGTGCCCACCGAGCGCTTCCAGGGCGTCCGGGACCGCCGGGTGGCCCTGCTCGGGCTGGACGACCCCGAACACAACCAGCAGCGGCGGATGATGATCCCGGAGTTCACCGTCCGGCGCGCCACCGAGCTGCGGCCCTGGATCCAGCGGGTCGTGGACGAGCTGCTGGACCGGATGACCGCCCAGGGACCGCCGGCCGAACTGGTCTCCGCCTTCGCGCTGCCCGTGCCGTCGACGGTGATCTGCGGCCTGCTCGGCGTGCCGTACGCCGACCACGAGTTCTTCGAGGAGCAGTCCCGCACCCTGCTGCGCGGCCCGACGGCGGCCGACAGCATGGCCGCCCGTGAGCGCCTGGAGGAGTACCTCGGCGGGCTGATCGACGAGAAGGACAGGGCGACCGAGCCCGGCGAGGGCATCCTCGACGACCTCGTCCGCCATCAGCTGCGCGACGGCGCCCTGGACCGTGCCGAAGTCGTGTCGCTGGCCCTGATCCTGCTGGTCGCGGGTCACGAGACCACCGCCAACATGATCTCCCTGGGCACCTTCACCCTGCTCCAGCACCCCGACCGGCTGGCCGAGCTGCGCGCCGACCCGGCCCTGCTGCCCGCCGCCGTGGAGGAGCTGATGCGGATGCTCTCCATCGCGGAGGGGCTGATGCGGGTGGCGCTGGAGGACATCGAGATCGCCGGCGCCACGATCCGGGCCGGGGAGGGCGTGGTCTTCTCGACCTCGGTCATCAACCGGGACCCGGGGCAGTACGCGGACCCCGACACCCTGGACTTCCACCGCTCCACCCGCCACCACGTGGCGTTCGGCTTCGGCATCCACCAGTGTCTGGGCCAGAACCTGGCCCGCGCGGAGCTGGAGATCGCCCTCGGCAGTCTGCTGTCCCGGCTGCCCGGCCTGCGCCTCGCCGTCCCGGCCGAGGAGATCCCCTTCAAACGCGGCGACACGATCCAGGGGATGCTGGAACTCCCCGTGACCTGGTAAGAGGCTCAGCTCATGAACATCAGGATCGACATCGACACGGACGTCTGCATCGGCGCGGGGCAGTGCGCGCTGACCGCCCCGAAGGTCTTCACCCAGGACGACGACGGCTTCAGCACCGTGCTCCCCGGCCGCGAGGTCGGCGCGGGGGACCCGATGGTCAGGGAGGCGGCGCGCGCCTGCCCGGTCGGCGCGATCAGGGTGTCGGAGCCGGCCGGCTGACCCCCTCCGGGCGGCCGGCGGCCGCCACCAGCGCCCGCGCCGCCGCACGGGCCTCGGCCGCCGGCCGGGTGCCGCCGGTGATGCCCGCCGTGACCATGGCTCCCTCGGCCAGCAGGAACAGGGGGCCGGTGAGCGCGGCGGGCAGTGCGGCGGCGTCGACCAGTGAGGCCAGGTAGCTGCGGAACGCCTCCTTGTGTGCGCGCACCTGCTCCGTCACCGGGGCGGAGGTGGCGCCCAGTTCGCCGTAGGCGTTGATCCAGGCGCAGCCGCGGAAGCCGTCCTCGGCGAACCACTCCTCCAGCCAGTCGAACACGGCCGGGATCCGCTCGCGCGGGTCCCGCTGCCGTGCGACGTGCTCGGCCAGCCGCCGCCGCCAGCGCTCGTCCCGCCGGGCCAGATACTCCGTGACGAACTGCTCCTTGGTGGGGAACAGCTGGTAGAGCCGCTTGAGCGAGAGCCCGGAGGCGCCGCGGAGCTCGTCCATGCCCACCGCCTGGATGCCGCGGGCGTAGAACAGCCGCTCCGCGGCGTCGAGCGCCTTGTCCCGGGCGGCCTGGGTGTCCATCGGCGGCATCGGCACTCCTTGACGATCCTTGACGTGAGAACGGGCGTTCTCCTACGGTAGCAGCCACACGGAGAACGCTCGTTCTCTCGTGTGTCCGAGTCAAGGAGGAGACCATGGCCGACCGCCCGCCCCTGCCGCCGTTCACCCGCGAGACCGCCGTGCAGAAGGTCCAGGCCGCCGAGGACGCCTGGAACACCCGCGACCCGCACAAGGTGGCCCTCGCCTATTCCGAGGACTCCGTCTGGCGCAACCGCGGCACCTTCGTCACCGGACGCGCCGAGATCGTCGCGTTCCTCACCGCCAAGTGGCAGCGCGAGCTGGACTACGCCCTGCGCAAGGACCTGTGGGCCTTCGACGGCAACCGCATCGCCGTCCGCTTCCAGTACGAGTCCCATGACGCCGACGGCCAGTGGTGGCGTTCGTACGGCAACGAGCTGTGGGAGTTCGACGAGCACGGCCTGATGACGCGCCGCGAGGCCAGCATCAACGACGTCGCCATCGAGGAGCACGAGCGCCGGATCTTCGGCCCCCGCCCCGAGGCCGAACGAGGGGCGACCTTCCCGCTTCAGTAGGGTTCCCGGATGACCGAACAGGCCGAGAAACCCTTCCTCTACGTCGTCGTCTGCGCGGCCGGCATCGCCTCCGGCGTCGGCGGGCTGATCACCGGCGCGCAGGCACGGAACTGGGAGGTCGGTGTCATCGCGACACCGGTCGCCGCGGGCGGCTTCTTCGACACCGAGGCGGTGGCGGCGCAGACCGGCCGTCCCGTCCGCTCGGCCTGGCGCACCCCCGCCGACCCGCGTCCGTTCCCGCCGCCGGACGCCGTCGCGGTGGCCCCCGCCACCTTCAACACCGTCAACAAATGGGCGGCCGGCATCGCCGACACGCTCGCCCTCGGCACCCTGTGCGAGGCCGCCGGCCTCGGCATACCCGTGGCGGCTCTGCCCTGTGTGGCCGGCGCCCTGGCCGCCCACCCCGCCTACCGGGACAGTGTGGCCCGGCTGCGCGGGATGGGCGTCCGCTTCGGCGAGCCGTACAACGGCGAAGCCCGGCCGGACGGCAGCCGGCCGGACTTCGGGTGGGAGCGGGCACTGGACCTGATCGAGCCGCTCTAGCGGCAGGTCAGCTTCGGACCCTCCAGCATGGCCCCGGTGAACATGCTCTGGCCCTGCGGCACCCAGTAGCCGAGCTTCGAGACCACCGTGGAGCACTTCGCGCCGACGGTGACCCGGACCTTGATCTGCTCCGGGTGGCCGGGCTGGAGCTCGGTCACGGTGCAGTCCAGCGAGTGCGCCAGCCGGGTCTTCGACGGGTAGCGGCCCACCAGCGGGTTCACACAGCGGCGGTCGGCGCTGCGGACCTGCAGGCCGGTGCCCTCCTCACCGATCATGCCCAGCCGCGCGTTGCCGTCGCCCTGGTCGCTGTTCCGGTGGATCGTGTACGTCACCGTCGTCGTGGCGTTGCGGCGCAGTACCGCCTTGTCGACGGTGACGACGTGCGTGGCCTTCGCCGCCGGAGCGGTCAGCGACAGCGTGGCCCGCACCGAGCCCTTCAGGTCGACTCCGGCGGGCACCGACCTCACCCGCACGGTGGCGGAGAGGTCGTACGCGCCCGGCCCCGCGTACAGCCGCGAGCCGGGCAGCGATCCGGTGCCCAGCGACTTGCCGGCCCGGCGCACCTCCCACATGCCCTCGGTACGGCAGGCGTACCGGACCTTGGTGTCGGCGCCCTGACAGACGGCCGGTGCCGTGATGTTCAGCCGCGGGGAGCCGGTGTCCGCACACAGGCTGACCTGAGCCTGCTCACCGTGCGGGCCGTGCAGAGTGCCGGCGGCCGCGCACAGCGTGCCCGGCGTCTCGGGCGCGGCCGCGGAGTGCCCCCAGGCGGGGGTGACGAGGGTCAGCGGCAGCAGCGTTGCCCCGGCCAGGGCTCTGAGCGTGGTGGAACGTTTCGGCACCAAGTTTCCTCCAAGACGGCCATGACCGACCGAACGCCGGTCGTCTGCCGCCGAGAATGAGCCGACAGTACGACGATCCATCCTGTCCCACGCCGGCTGGTCACCTGACGGCAGCAACGACAGCGCCCCGTTCAAGGGCGCGGGGCCGTGTCGATATGCGGCTTCGCCGCGTGGGCCCGAGAAACCACGATGCCGCCGCACACGCACGACGGCATTTCGTGGCACCCCGGACGGCGCAGCGCTACCTCGTCTTTCGGACGTATTCAGAGCTGCCCGGCATGGACACATCCCGGTCTCGCCGCACGATGCTGATCCGCTCACCCCACCGGTCGAGCGCCTTGCGCAGACCGCTGTCGGTGTACTCGATGTCCACGACCCGGTCGTCGAACGCCTTCGCGTACACCCCGCACTCGTCGTACTGCCCGCACTCCTCCGTCACCGCGAAGTCCAGCCCGGCCCGCCCCCGCTCACCGGCCAGTTCGGCGGTGTTCTTCTGCCCGACGGCCAGGTGCCGGGCGTGGGCGTGCCGGGACAGCAGGGACATGAAGGCGGTCGCGTCGGACGCGGTGAGCAGGTGGTGGGAGCGGGTGTAGCTGTCGTAGTTGTCCGGCTCGACGGCGTCGTAGCCCTTCTGCGCGCACCCGTCGATCCACTGGTTCACCCGCTCGGCGACCCGGGTGCGCTTGGCCGGGGTGCCGATGTCGAGCAGCGCCTCGTTCCAGTCCTCGTCGATGACGACCTGGCCGTGCGCGTCGCGCAGCAGCAGGTCGGCCGGCCACGAGGCACGTTCCTGGGGCTGGGCCTGGAAGGCGTTGACGTAGCAGATGTTGTACAGGCCCGGCGCGGGGGAGTCGGAGCGGTCGCGGCTGACGATCCGTACGTCCTTCGGCGGGGGATAGGCTCCGCCGATCTGGTAGTCGAATCCGGCGTGACGCGGCGGCAGCCGCACGGCGGCCGGCGGTGCCGAGCTGCTCGTGTCCTTGTCGGCGGAGCCGCCGGAGCCCCCCGCGGCACAGCCTGCCAGGGCCGACACGGTGACGATCAGGGCTGCTGCCAGGGCGCCCGCGGTCCTCCGGGAACCCGCGGCGCGAAGAACACCCGTGGGGGGCAAGTCCGCTCCATCCTGCCCACGCCGGGCGGCGCGGCACGTGTCAGGATCAAATCGCCCGCGCGTTCTCATAGTCAAGTCGGCGCCCCGTCCCGTCGTACGCTCGGTCACGTCCATCGTTTTCCGACGGCGGGAGCAGCAACGATGCAGTACGTGAAGCTCGGTTCCACGGGCCTGGACGTGTCGCGGATCTGTCTGGGCTGCATGACCTACGGTCTGCCCGACCGCGGCGTCCACGAGTGGACCCTCGACGAGGAGGCGTCCCGCCCGCTGATCCGGCAGGCGCTGGAGGCGGGCATCAACTTCTTCGACACCGCCAACGTCTACTCCGACGGCACCAGCGAGGAGATCGTCGGCAAGGCCCTGCGCGACTTCGCGAACCGCGACGAGATCGTGCTGGCCACCAAGGTCAACGGCCGGATGCGGCCGGGCCCCAACGCGGCCGGACTGTCCCGCAAGGCCGTCATGACCGAGATCGACCACAGCTTGCGCCGCCTCGGCACCGACTACGTCGACCTCTACCAGATCCACCGCTACGACCACGCCACCCCGGTCGAGGAGACGATGGAGGCGCTGCACGACCTGGTCAAGGCGGGCAAGGTCCGCTACATCGGGGCGAGTTCGATGTACGCGTGGGAGTTCTCCAAGGCGCAGTACACGGCCGAGCGGCACGGCTGGACGAAATTCGTGTCCATGCAGAACCACTACAACCTGCTGTACCGCGAGGAGGAGCGGGAGATGCTGCCGCTCTGCGCCGACCAGGGTGTCAGTGCGCTGCCGTGGAGCCCGCTCGCCCGGGGCCGGCTCACCCGCGACTGGGGCACGGTCACCGAGCGCAGCGCGGGCGACAACTTCGGCGGGCGGCTGTATCTGGAGAGCGACCGCTCGATCGTCGAGGCCGTCACCCGCGTCGCGGAGGCCCGCGGCGTCCCCCGCGCCCAGGTGGCCCTCGCCTGGCTGCTCCACCAGGACACGGTGGCGGCCCCGATCGTCGGCGCCGGCAAACCCCGGCACATCGAGGATGCCGTGGCCGCGGTGGAGCTGGAGCTGACGGAGAAGGAGCTGGCGGAGCTGGAGCAGCCGTACACGCCGCGGGCGATCAGCGGTCACTGACCCGTCAGTGGGGTCCGTGCGGTACGAACTCCGTGCCGCACGGACCGGCCCCCTCGCTCTCCGCCAGCGGCACCCGCTCCCCGCTCATCGCCAGCGTCCGGTAGTACGCCCCGATCCGCTCGGCCGACCGCCCCACGTAGTGTCCGATGAACGAGCGCCGGAAGCGGTCGGCGGAGCGGTTGGGCCCGGAACCGTGCACCAGGCTGCCGTTGAAGAACAGCACGTCCCCCGGCGCCAGATCGACGGCCACCGGCACGAGTCCGGGCGGCGGCGGGACGTACTCGCGGGCGAACGACTGCTCCTCGTCGGCGAGTTCGGGACAGAACAGGTCCATCCGGTGGGTGCCCGGGACGACTTCGAGGCCGCCGTTCTCCCGGTCGATCGGCTCGCAGGCCACCCATGCCGCGATGCACGTGCCCGGCTCGACCCGCAGATAGAAGTTGTCCTGGTGCAGCGCCTGCCCGCGTGCCCCCGGCGGCTTGAAGTAGAACATGCTCTGCGCGGCCAGCACCTCCTCGCCGAACAGCACCTCCAGGACGGTCCGCAGTCGGGCGTCCAGCAGCAACTCCCGTGCCGGGGCGCTGAATTCGTGCGGCTGCATCACCCGGGGATGGCGGCGCAGCGGGTCGGGGTCGGCCGGGCGGGGCTCGAAGTGCCCCGGCACCGGACCGGCCGCGTGCAGTGCCGCGAAGACGTCGCACAGCCGCTCGGCCTCGGCCCGGTCGAACAGTGCGCGTACGACGGTGAATCCGTCCTCCTCGAACCGCTGCCGGAGTGTCTCGGGCAGGATGGCGTTGTTGTCCGTGGCTGTCATGAGTGCGCTCCTGAAGTCCGGTGCTTCTGTGTCCGTCACGCTAGGCGGGCACAGCCGAAGGGAGGATGTCCGTGCGTGCTGAGGAACTGCCCGTGACGGCTGCCGCCGGCGATCCGTCCCCGCCGCCCGGACTGGTGGTGACCGGCCGCTACGACCAGGGTCCGGGCTACGGCGTCAACCGGCCCGGGGGATCCGCCAGCTGGCTGTTCACCTTCACCACGGGCGGGCGCGGCCTGCTCCGCCAGGGCACCGCCGGCACCGAGGCCGGCGCCGGGGACCTGGTGGTGCTCGCACCCGGCACCGGACACCGCTACACCGTCGCGCCCGGCGCCGCGCACTGGCGGTTCTGGTGGACCCATTGCGGAACCCGCCCGTCCTGGACCCCGTGGCTCGCCCCGTACGCCGTGGCCGACGGCCTGTACGCCGTACCGTCCGTCCCCGCCGCCCTGCACGACCGGATCGGGGCGGCCTTCGCCCGCATGCTCGCCGACGGCCGGGGGCCGGGCCTCGACGCCCCGCGCGAGCCGGAGCCGGTCGCCGTGGCCGAGGGCTTCCTGGAGAGGGAGCTGGCCCTGTGCGCGCTGGAGGAGGTCGTCCTGCTCGCCGCGCGCGGTGCCCGCGAGTCGGTCGCCGTGCCGGCGGGTGATGACCGGGTGCGCCGTGCCGAGGAGTTGATCGCCGCCGACCCCGGTGCCCCGCACACCGTCCGCTCGCTCGCCGAGAGCGTCGCGCTGTCGCCGTCCCGCTTCGCGCACCTCTTCACCCGGCGTACCGGCCGCTCCCCGATGCGGGCCCTGCGCGAGGCCCGGCTGCGGCACGCGGCCCGGCTCCTGGAGGCCACCGACCTGACGGTGGAGCGGGTGGCGGCGGCCTCCGGATTCCCGAGCCCGTACCACTTCAGCCGGGTCTTCCGGGAACACCACGGGGTGCCGCCCGGCGCCTACCGGGCGGGTGAACGGCGGTAAGGGGGAGCGGTAAGGGGGAATCGCGTTTGCCTCGACCGGGCGCTTTTGACAAATCGTCAACGGAAGGTCTTGCGTTCGGAATAGTCGAGAAACGTGAGATCCCTTGTTCCTCTGTGCCGCGCTGTGCAAAAGTGTGCGCTGTCGGCGTGCAGACAAATTACATTCCCCGCTGCATGCGTCAGGCCGCTCCCCGTACACCCCTCACGCTTCAAAAGAGCCGCCTCAGGTGGACGTCAGAGCTGCCCATCACCTCCCCATACCCGTTGGTATGGACTAATTCCCGTATCGCGTCTGGAGGAATGCGGCCGTGAATGAGGCAGGCCTGTCGGACGAGCAACTCAGTGCCGAACTGAAGAAGTGGACGGGCGCGACTCCCGCGCTCCATCCCGTCGGTGAACTGCTCGACCGGCACTGGGAAGCGGCCTTCGCCTACGCCCGCCTGTGCACGGCGAGCCCGCGCGCCGCCGGCATGCTCACCACCGCCGCCTTCACCCGGCTCTTCGGCGCCTCGCTCCGGCAGAACGGCCCGTCCGCCGCATGGCGGCCCCACCTGCTGGTCACCGTCCGCCGGATCGCGGCCGAATGGGACGCGGACGGCCGGCAGGAACTCCTGCACCCGGCGCTGCGGTCCGCCGAGACCGGTGAGCGCGCGTCCGCCCGGCTGCTGCCCCCGCCCGGCCGGCGGCTGCTGTCCCGTGCCTTCCAGCGGGTGCCCCAGATCTCACGCGCCGTGCTGTGGCACACCGAGGTCGAGGCCGAGCCGCTCGCCGTGCCCGCGGCCCTGCTGGGGCTGGACGAGGAAGAGGCCGGCATCGAGCTCCGGCGGGCCCGCGAACGGCTGCGCGAGGAGTGCCTCCAGGTCCACCGGGAGCTCGCCCCCGAGGAGGAGTGCCAGCGCTATCTGCGCATGCTCGACGTGACGTTCCGGCGCGGCGGCGTCGACCTGGACCCGGACCTGAGCCGGCACCTGGCCCGCTGCACCCACTGCCGCCGGACCGCCGACCAGCTCGCCGCGTTCAACACGGGCCTGGGTCTCGCCCTCGCCGAGGCGGTCCTCGGCTGGGGCGCCCGCGCCTACGTCGAGTCCCGCACAGCCCACCCCGAGGAGCCCCCCGCCCCCGCCCCGGACCCCGCCTCCGTGGCACCCCCGTCCGGCGAGTCCTTCACCTCCCCCGAGCCCACCGGCCAGGGGCACGAGGGCCGGGGGCATGGCCGTGCTGCCGAGCGCGGGGGATACGGCGGTTCCGCTGGGCCTTCCGGACGCGGCGGTTCTGCCGGGCCTGCGGGGTACGGCGGTTCTGACGACCCCATGGGATACGGCAGCTCCGCCGCGTCCGCCGGATACGGTCGTTCCGCCGAGCCTTCGGGGCGTGGTCGTTCTGCCGAGTCCGAGGGCTACGGCCGTGCTGCCGGGTCCGCGGGGCGCGGACGTTCCGCTGAGCCTTCGGGCCGCGGCGGTTCTGCCGGGCCTGCGGGGTACGGCGGTTCTGGGGAGCGCGGTGGGTACGGCGGTCCTGCCGCGTCCGCCGGATACGGTCGTTCCGCCGAGCCTTCAGGGCACGACCGATCCGCCGAGTCCGGTGGGCACGCCCGGCCCGCCGAGCCCGCCGGGCGCGAGCACGTCGCCGGACCGGCGGGGCACGACGACGTCGTGCCGCCGAGCCGACGGCGCCCCGCGCCGGCCGTCCGCCGCCGCGGCCCCGCCGGCCCCGCACGACGGTCCGGCTCCGCCGAGTCGACGAGACCGCTCGGTGCCGTCGCGGCACCGCGCCGGCACCGCGGCACCGCCTCCGCCGAAGCCGCTGCCGCCGACGGGCCCGCGGGTCCCGACGAGCCCGCCGCCCCTTCCCGCCGCTCGGCCCACCGCGCCGCCCGGCGCGTCCGGCGCCGTAACCTCGCCCTGGCCGTGGGGACCGTCAGCGGGCTGGTCGTGCTGCCCCTGGTGCTGTGGTCGGTGCTGGGCTCCGGCGACGGCCCGGCCCCGGCCGGTGACGGCGCCTCCTCGCGGGCGCCGGGCAAGGGCGCGTCGAGCCCCGGTGCGTCCTGGGCCGGTGCGGGCGCCGCAGGGCAGGGCACGCTGCAGGGCCGGCTGCGCAATCTCGCCTCCGGGCTCTGTGTCGGTGTCGTCGGCGGCAAGGCCGTCGAGGGCGCCGAGACCGAACTGGCCACGTGCGGCGCGACGCCGAGCCAGCAGTGGACGTACGAGACCGACGGACGCTTGCGCAACTCCGCCGCGCCCGACCTGTGTCTGGACTCCAGCCTCGGCTACTCGGTCCGCCTCGCCCCGTGTTCGGTCACTGGCGCGGCCGCCCGGAACATCCGCTACGACTTCACGCTCCAGGGCGTCCTCGTGCCGCGCTGGAACCAGGAGCTGGCACTCACCCCGGCCGCCACCGACGGATCGGGCGCCCTGGTCACCAAGAACCGGGCCCCCGGCACGGACCAGCGCTGGTCCGTCGACACCGCCAAGCCGGAGCTGCAGATGCAGAACGTCAACTGGGACAGCACCGTGGCCCCTTCGCCGCCCGCCACCCCGCGCCCGACGCCCCCGGCACCCACTCCCGAGCCGTCCAGGACCGCCCCGTCACCCACGCCGGCCCCCACGCACCCCACGGCCGCCCCGACACCGAGGCCCTCCGCCACGCAGGACCCCTGCTCGGCGTACCCGTACTACTGCGGTTGGGGTGGGGGATACGGAGGGGGGTATGGCGGGGGCTATGGCGGAGGAGGCGGGTGGCGCCGCTGATCCGGTGGCGCCGTCGCGTCACGGACGGTGCGGAGGCGGAGGCGGGATCGTGCCCAGGGGCGGGGGTGGTTCCGGCCATACCAGAAGGACCGGGCAGGGTGCGTGGTCGACGGCGAAGCGGACCGCCGGGCCCAGGCTGTGCGGGCCGAGCCGGGAGCGGTCGCCGTCGCGGGCCAGCACCAGGAGATCGGCGCCCTCGCAGGCGGCCACCACCTCCCGCTCGACCCGGCCCGACCGCTCCTCGCGCACACACGGCCGGCCCAGCCGCTCGGCCGCCGCCCCCAGCAGCTCGGCCGCCGACGTCCCGCCGAGCGCCTCCAGCCGGTCGCCCGGATCCCGCTCCGGATGCCCGCGGCCGAGCAGCCCGGCGAACGCCCCGTGCGCCAGCCCCGGCATCTCGGCCCCGCTGACATGCAGCAGCACCACCTCCGCGCCCGGTGACACATGGGCGCGCACGGCGTCCACGCAGGCGGGCCAGGTGCCCTCGACGAGCCAGGCGATCACACGCATCCGGTCGGCCTCCCCAGACCTGGGACGGACTTTCAGAGGATCTGCAGCGACCCCCAGAGTGCCACCACCGCGACCGCGAGTGAGGACGGCACGGCGATCAGGCCCAGCCGGGTGAACTCCCCGAGGTCCACCTCGTGTTCGTGCTGGTGCACGATCCGCCGCCACAGCAGCGTCGCCAGCGATCCGGCGTAGGTCAGGTTCGGGCCGATGTTCACGCCGAGCAGCACCGCCAGCACCGCCCCCGGCCCGCCCGGCACGGCCAGCGGGAGCAGCACCAGCACCGCCGGCAGGTTGTTGATCAGGTTCGCCAGGACGGCGGCCAGCGCGGCGATGCCCAGGAGGGCGAGCAGGCCCGTGCCGCCCGGCATCGCATGTCCGAGGACGTCGGCGAGCCCGTTGTCGACGACCGCCCGCACCACGATGCCCAGCGCCAGCACGAACGCGAGGAAGGCGGGGGCCGCCGCCCGTACGACGGTCAGCGGGCCGGCCTTGCGGCGCACCAGCGCCCGGCCCGCCAGCACCAGCGCACCTGCCGCCGCCACCCAGGCCGGGTCCACCCCGAACGCCGATGCCACCACGAACCCCGCCAGCGTGCAGCCGACCGTGACCAGGGCGAACAGCGGCAGCCGGGGTGCCGCACCGAAGTCCGTGCCCACCGGGGCGGCCGCCGCGAGGTCACGGGCGAAGAACCGCCGGAACACGAGGTACTCGGCGCCGATCGCCACCAGCCACGGCAGCGCCATCAGCGCCGCGAACCGGGTGAAGCTCAGCCCGCTCGCCGCGAACGCCAGCAGGTTCGTCAGGTTGGAGACCGGGAGCAGCAACGATGCCGTGTTCGACAGGTGCGTACAGGCGTAGACATGCGGTTTGGGTCGTACGCCGGTCCGCGCGGCCGTGGCGAAGACCACCGGGGTCAGCAGCACGATCGTGGCGTCCAGGCTGAGCACGGCGGTGATGGCGGACGCCAGCACGAAGACCGCCGTCAGCAGCCGCACCGGACGGCCCGCCGCCCACCGCGCCATCCACGCCCCGCACGCCTGGAACAGGCCCTCCACATCGCAGAAGTGGGCGAGCACCAGCACCGCCGCCAGGAACCCGACCACCGGCCCGAGCCGCTCCGCCTCCGCCCGGGCGTGGTCGAGGGAGATCGCACCGGTGGCGACCGCGATCCCGGCGGCCGGTACGGCCATGACGGCCTCCGGCCAGCCGAAGGGCCGTACGACGGCCCAGGCGAGCACCGCGACGAGCAGCACGGCGGACAGGGCTTCGGCGAGCGGGGTGTTCAGGGCGGGTCCTTCCGGAAACGGCCATCGATCACATGGTGCCCGCCCATGAAAACAGACGATCGTGAACGTCTCAGGACGACTGACTGCCCGCCCCGCCCAGGAACTCCGCCCAGCCGCCCGTCGGAGCCTGTCCGGGCACCAGGGTGCGCAGCTTGCGCAGCACCGCCTGGTCCTGCGCCTCCAGCCAGTGCACGAGCTGTTTGAACGACACGAACCGCACGTCGTCGCCGTACGCGGCCATCTTCCCGATCGCCTCCTCGACGGCGTCCATGTAGATGCCGCCGTTCCAGCGCTCGAAGTGGTTGCCGATGAAGAAGGGGGCGCGGTTGGTCGTGTACGCCCGCTGGAAGCCGGCGACATAGGCGTCCCGGGCCTGGGTGCGCCAGGCGTCGAACTGGGTCCGGTCGCCGAGGGGGTTGCCGCCGGACTGGTTGTACATCATGTTGTAGTCCATCGACAGGACCTGGAAGCTGTGCCCGGGGAAGGGTATGGACTGCAGCGGGAAGTCCCAGATCTTGCCGCCCTGCACCTTGCCCGGCCAGATCTGCAGACCGCCGGGGGAGCTGGCGTCGTACTTCCAGCCGAGCGCGGCCGCGGTGGGCAGCAGGTTGGACTGGCCCTCCAGGCAGGGGGTGCGGCCGCCGATCAGCTCCTTGCGGTAGTCGAAGGGCAGCGGTTCGAGGTCCGTGAAGCCGGTGTTGGTCTTCCACTGCGTCACGAAGCTCATGGCCTGGTCGATCTCGCTGCGCCACTCGGCCGGGGACCAGTTGCGCACCCCGTTCGCCCCGCAGAAGTGCCCGTTGAAGTGGGTGCCTATCTCATGGCCCTCCAGCCAGGCGGAGCGGACCTCCTGGAGGGTGGCGTGGATGTGCCGGTCGGCGAGGTAGCCGATGTCGGAGGCGCCCACCGGGTGCTGCGGCGGGCTGTACAGGTGCTTCTTGGACTCGGGCAGGGTGTAGATGCCGCTGAGGAAGAACGTCATCTTGGCGCCGTGGTCGGCGGCCACCTTGCGGAACCGGGAGAACAGCTGGTTGCTCAGCTCGCCCGCCCCGTCCCAGGAGAACACCACGAACTGCGGCGGCTTCTGGCCCGCCTTCAGCCGCTCCGGCGTCGGCTGGTGCGGCTGGGCGCCGGTGTCGGCGGTGGAGCCGTCACCGATCGGCTTCACCGGCCGGGCCTGGGCGGTGTCCTTGCCGCCCGAGGCCGGACCGCTGACCGACAGGCCGGTGCCGTCGGAGCAGGCGGCCAGCGTGCCCAGGGCGCCCGCGGCCGCGCCCGCCATCAGCATCCGCCTGCGTGAGATCCCGCTCATGTCGTCCCCGATTTCCTTCGTCTCTCGGCCCTCTGCGGGGCCTGCTCACCGTGCGGTCGACGGGTTCGATCGCGGGAGCCGGAAGAAAGATCGCGGCCGGCGGCGCCTGTTGCCGTTCTGTGACAGTCGTGGCGCGCTCATGACGAACCCCGCCGGCCCGGCGGGGCACAGCGGGGTTCTCGGGGCGGATTCTGCGCAGGTCAGGGGGCCGTTCCGGGGGCGAGCACGGACAGGAAGACGGACGAGGAGTTCCCGCTCACGGGCACCGCGCCGCCCGTCCATGAGACCTTCAGGGAGTCGCGTTCGTCCGGCGGCGTGACCAGCAGCGCGGCCGGGGTGGCCGTCTTCGCGCCGCTGATTCCCGGGTTGGAGAACGTCAGCCCCGCCCAGGCGCTCTGCCCCGGCCGGAGCGTGACGGTCACCGGCGAGCCCGACTCGCGCTTGGGGTTCGGGCCGAGCTGTCCGCCGGAGGCGCTGACGAAGGCCGCGCCCGGATAGCCGTGCAGGGTGCAGGCCTTCCCGGAGGTGTTGGTGAGGACGACCGGGAAGTTCTCCTGTCCGGCGCCCGGGTCGTCGCGGCCCACGGAGGCCCTCAGCTGCGCGGTGTGGCAGCGGGAGCTCGCGGCCGTCGTGGTGGTCGTACCGCCGCCCTGCGACGCCGTGGCCTGCGGGACGGACGACGGGGCGGCGCCGGTGCCGGCGGAGGCGGACCCGGGCGCGGATGTGCCGGGTGCCGCGCTCTCGGCGCCGCCCGTCGCGGGCGCGGCGGTACCGGACGATGTGAGAGGCGGGTTGCTGTGGACGTCGTGACTGCTGCTGCCACAGGCGGTCAGGAGGCCCAGCACGGCGAACGTACCGACGAGCAGGGCCCCGTGTCGCGTGGACCGGGGTGCGTACACCATGTCGCTCACCACTCCTGGATGATCACGGCACACGGGGAAACGCGTGCCTGCGGCGCCGAGTGCGCCGTCATCACGTTCCGATGCGCGCAGCGCCCGAGAAGTTCGGCACACGCAGGGTTCCTTCCCCGCGCCGGCCTCCGGCAGGCGTGGCGTCACCCGACCCGCAGCGAACGGAGGATGCCGTCCGTGGCATCACCGGTTCCCCGCTCGCGCACCTGTACGTACACCTGCGGCTGACCGGTGCCGTCGTTCGCCGGAACCAGCGCGGACTCCGTGACCGAGCCGCCGTCCGGGCAGCCGCTCCAGGCCCGCACCAGGCCGCGGAAGTCCGCGTCGGAGAAGGTACGGCTGCCGGAGTAGCGGCAGCCGGAGTGGGCGAGGGCCGACACCTTCGCCGTGAGGTCGCCGTGCTCGCTCACCCCGACGAAGACACCGTCCACCGGCTTGCCCAGATCGGCCCACCGGGTCAGGTCGTCGGCGACCACCAGCCCCGGCTCGTGCCCCTTGGCCAGCCCCAGCACCCCCGGGTCCCAGCCGGAGTCGCGCAGCTCGCGGGCCCAGCCCGCGGGCACCTGTGCGACCACCCGCCCGGTCGCGTCCTTCACCTGCGTCTCGTCCGAGGAGCCGCCGCGGTGGTGGAGGACGACGGTCACCACGGCCGCGGCAGCGGCGGCGGCGAGGACGGCGGCCAGCGACATCGTCACGATGTTCAGCCGTCCGCGCACCCCGTCCAGCCGCCGGGCGGTGTGCGGTGTCGCCGAGGCCGCCGCGAGCCGGTCCAGCTCGTGCGCGAACGCCTGCGCACCGGGCCAGCGCCGCGCCCGGTCCGGCTCCAGCGCCCGCAGCACCGCCCGCTCCACGTCCTGGCCGAGGTCCGGCCGCAGCCGGCGGGGCGGTACGACCCGGCCCGGGGAGCCCGGCACGGTCCCGGTGAGCAGCTCGTAGCCGACCGCGCCCAGGCTGTAGACGTCGGCCCGCTCGTCGATGCCCTCACCGGGCTCGGCCTGCTCCGGCGGCTGATAGCCCGCCGAACCCGCGGCCAGCGTCAGCACCGAGGCCTGCGCGAGGCTCTTGGCCAGACCCAGGTCGGCCAGCAGAATCCGGCGGGTGCCGTCCGGGGCGGTGTGCAGCAGCACGTTGGTCGGCTTGATGTCACGGTGCACGATGCCCGCCTCGTGCAGCGCGGCGGCACTGCGCGCGGCCTCCGCGGTCAGCGCCAGCGCGTCCCGCACCGGTAGCGGGCCGCCGGCCAGCAGATCGGCGAGGGTGCCGCCGTCGGCGTACTCCATCACGAAGTACGGCCTGCCGTCCGGGAGTTGACCGATGTCGTAGACCTGCACCACCCGGTTGGAGCCGGCCCGGCGCAGCAGCCGGGCCTCGGACAGGAAGCGCTCCCTGATGTCGAGCCGGTGGGTCCAGTTCTCGGCGAGGACCTTCACCGCGACCGGGGCCTGGAGCTCTTCGTCGTGCGCGAGCCACACCGTGGCGAAGGCGCCGCTGCCCAGCGGCTGTTCGAGGCGGTAGCGGCCGATCCGCCCTTGGGAGTGCATACGACTATCATGCCTGGCCTGAGATCGACTCGAAGGGGGGCCCGTCCGTGCAGGACCAGGCGCCGATGGAAGACCTCGCCCGGTGGGCCGCCGCGGGCGACAGCGCCGCGCTGGACCGTCTGCTGGCCGAGATCCGGCCGGAGGTCGTGCGGCGCTGCGGGCGCTTCCTGCCCTGCCGGGAGGACGCCGAGGAGGCCGCCCAGGACGTGCTGCTCCAGGTGGCCCGGTACATCACGGCCTTCCAGGGCCGCAGCCGCTTCGGCACCTGGCTGTACACCGTGGTCGCCAACTGCTGCCGGCAGAAGTACCGCGAGCTGAAGCGGCGCGCCGCCGAGCAGCCGGCCACCATCGAGCCCGCGTACGCCGTCGACCCGCGCACCACCAGCGTCATCGCCGGCTCCCGGGTGGATCTGCTGGAGGCCCTGGACCGCCTGGAGCGCACCCACCCGCACCTGGTCGCGCCGCTGGTCTACCGTGACATCTGCCAGCTGGACTACGCCGAGGTCGCCGAGCGCGTCGGCATCCCGCTGGGCACCCTCAAGTCCCGTCTGCACGAGGCCCGCAAGCAGGTACGGCCCTGGCTGGCCGGATCCTGACCCCTACCGGTCCTCCTCGTACACCGGCAGCTCCGCCCAGATCGTCTTGCCCTCCGGGGTGTGGCGGCTGCCCCAGCGCTGGGTGAGCTGGGCGACCAGCAGCAGACCCCGGCCGCCCTCGTCGAAGATCTTGGCGCGGCGCAGATGCGGGGCGGTGGGGCTGGTGTCGGACACCTCGCAGATCAGCGTGCCCGCGTCCTGGATCAGCCGGAGGCGGATGGGGTGGGAGCCGTACCGGATGGCGTTGGTGACCAGTTCGCTGACCACCAGCTCCGCCGTGAACGACGCCTCGCTCAGCCGCCAGGTGTCCAGCTGCTCCACGACCTGCTTGCGGACGGGCGCGACGAGCGCCGGGTCGGCCGGGATGTCCCAGGTCGCCACCTGCGCGGCGGGCAGGCCCCGGGTGCGGGCGAGCAGCAGTGCCACGTCGTCCGCGGAGCCGCCCGGGGGCAGCAGGGTGTGCAGGACGCGGTCGCAGGTCTCGTCCAGCGGACCGGAGTGCGCTCCGAGCGCCTCGTGGAGCATCGCCCGGCTCGTCTCCGGGTCCCGCTCCCGAGACCCCACGAGCCCGTCCGTGTACAGCGCGAGGACGGTGCCCTCGGGCAGGTCCACCTCGATGGCCTCGAAGGGCAGCCCGCCCACCCCGAGCGGGGGACCGCCCGGCAGGTCCAGCGCCCGCGGCGCGCCGCCCGGCCGGATCAGCACCGGCGGCGGATGCCCGGCGCGGGCCGCGGTGCAGCGCCGCGACACCGGGTCGTAGACGGCGTACAGGCAGGTCGCGCCGACCTCGCCGGGGCTGTCGGCGCCGGATTCCTCCGACAGCCGGACCACCAGGTCGTCCAGGTGGGTGAGCAGTTCGTCCGGGGCCAGGTCGATGTCGGCGAGGGTGCGTACGGCCGTCCGCAGCCGGCCCATCGTGGCCGAGGCCTCGACACCGTGCCCGACGACGTCCCCGACGACCATCGCGACCCGCAACCCGGACAGCGGGATGACGTCGAACCAGTCGCCGCCCACCCCGGCCCGCGCGGCCGGCAGATAGCGCGAGGACACCTCCAGCGCGGCCGTGCGCGGCAGGGAGCGGGGCAGCAGACTGCGCTGGAGGGCGAGCGCGGTCTCCCGCTCGCGGGAGTAGCGGCGGGCGTTGTCGATACAGACGGCGGCGCGGGCGGTGATCTCCTCGGCCAGCAGCACGTCGTCCGCGGTGAACGGGTCCGGGCGCCGGTAGCGGGTGAGGACCGCGACCCCGAGGGTCAGCCCGCGCGCCTGGATCGGCACCGACATCGAGGAGTGCATGCCGAACTCCCGCACCCGCTGGGCGCGCGCGGTGTGCCAGGTCAGCCAGTCGTCGATGTCACCCTCGGTCACCGAGGCGACGATGGTGTGCCCCGCGGTCAGCGAGTCGGCCTGCGGGGAGCCCGCCGGGTACTCCTCGGTCTGCCCGGGGCTGATCACCGCCTCCGGCACCTCGGGGTGCACCGAGCAGTGGGCGATCCGGCGCAGCGGCACCGGTGCCGTGATGCGGGCCGGGGGCTCGCCGCCGTGCTCATGCGGGTCGAGCAGGTCGACGGTGACGAAGTCGGCGAGGACGGGCACGCACACGTCCGCCAGCTCCTGGGCCGTACGGGTGACGTCGAGGGTGCTGCCGATGCGCACACTCGCCTCGTTCACCAGCTGCAGCCGCTGCCGAGCCCGGTAGTTGTCGGTGATGTCGTGCGCCGCCAGACACACCCCGCGCACCCGGCCCGCGTCGTCCCGGACCGGGGCCATCCGGGCGAGCCAGGCGTGGGCGCGCTGCTCGCCGCCCGTGCGCATATAGGTCTGTACGTCCAGCGGCTCACCGCTGGTCAGCACCTGGAGCATGGCCTGCTCCAGGTCCTCGCTCTCCTGCTTGCCGCCGATCTCCGCGAGCCTGAGACCCCGGAGCCGCTCCTCCGGCAGGCCGGCGACCTCGGCCATGGCGTCGTTCATCCGGCGCAGCCGGAGCGTGTCGTCGTACACGGCCAGCGCGCACGGCGACTGGATCAGGCCCGCGTCGACGAGCGGGTCGTCCGCGGTGGGCGGCTCCGCGCCGGTCAGCGGGGTGACCACCAGCCAGTCGCCGCGGTGTCCGTCGCGGGGCGGGCGGCGGTGGGCGAGCAGCCAGACCGGGATCGTACGGCCGTCTCGGTGGCGCAATCCGACCGTTCCGTCCCAGCGAGGGCCCGCGGGGACGGCCGGGCCGGTGTCCCCGGCGAGCAGCCGGGCGGCGGGGCGGCCCAGGACCGCCTCGGCGGGGTGGCCGAGCAGGCGCCGGGCGCCCTCGTTCCACTCCACCAGCGTTCCGTCGTCGTCGATGACGGCCCGGGCCGTCATCGCATCGTCGAACGGATAGACCCGGCTCATCGTCGCCGCTCCCAGCGCACACTCACAGTGAACAGGTGGCACCACTTCTGTACCCAGCCTAGTGCGTCACGCCCGCCCGCGAACCCGCGCCTCCGGTCGGCCGACCGGTCCGTCGAACACGGTCAAGGGGGAAATCCGGCCGATGTGTCATCGGGGTGCGGGCACCACGTGCCGCACCCTTGACGATCGTGCGTGGCAGGCCGTCAGAATCTGTTTGTTCACGATCAGTTGTGATTATTTCTGGGCCCTGATGAGGGAGAGCCGCCATGACGGTCACGCGCCGATCGGTACTGGTCGCAGCCACGGCAACGCCCGCGGCCGGAGCACTGCTGAACGCCACGGCGGCTCCGGCCGCCCTCGCCGCCGACGCGTCCCCGGGCGCCGGCGGCCGCCACACCGTGCCGCTGCGGGACGGCTGGCGCTTCGCGCTGGTCAACCCGGGCGGCATCACCGATCCGACCGGCGCCTACGGCCGAGCCGCCGATCCCGGGTACGACGACTCGGCCTGGCGCGAGGTCGCCGTCCCGCACGACTGGAGCATCGAGCAGACCCCGAGCACCGACAACGGCACCACCAGCGGCACCGGCTTCCTGCCCGGCGGCCTCGGCTGGTACCGGCTCGCCTTCACCCTGCCGCCCGGGTACGCCGGCAAGCGGATCTCGGTGGAGTTCGACGGCGTCTACATGGACTCCTACGTCTACTGCAACGGCACGGAAGCCGGCCACCATCCCTACGGCTACACCGGCTTCGCCCTCGATCTCACCGACCTCGTGCACACCGACGGCAGCACGCCGAACGTCCTCGCGGTCAAGGTGCAGAACCGGCTGCCGAGCAGCCGCTGGTACTCCGGCAGCGGCATCTACCGCGAGGCCCGCCTCGTGATCACCGAGCCGGTGCACGTGGCCCGCTGGGGCACCTGTGTGACCACCCCGCGGATCTCGGCCGACAGCGCCCTGGTCCGGGTGGCGACGACCGTGGTGAACGAGTCCGGCACCGGCACCGGCGTCCAGGTCCTGTCCCGGATCGTCGGCCCCGACGGCCGTACCGTCGCCCGCGCCGTCACCACGGTCGCCGTGTCCGAGCAGGCCACCGAGACCCACGAACTGACCGTCCCCGAGCCGCGGCTGTGGGACTTCGACACCCCCGGCAACCGGTACACCCTGCACACCGAACTGCGGGCCGGCGGCCGCACCACCGACACCTTCCGCACGCCCTTCGGCATCCGCGACTACCGCTTCGACCCCGACGAGGGCTTCTCTCTCAACGGCACCTACACCAAGATCAAGGGCGTCGACCTCCACCACGACCAGGGCGCCCTCGGCGCGGCGATCAGCCTCGACGCGGTCCGCAGACAGATGCGGATCATGAAGTCGATGGGCGTCAACGCCTTCCGCACCTCGCACAACCCGCCCTCGCCGCAGATGATCCAGGTCTGCGAGGAACTGGGCATCGTGATGATGGTCGAGGCCTTCGACTGCTGGCGGACCGGGAAGACGACGTACGACTACGGCCGGTTCTTCGACGAGTGGTGCGAGAAGGACGCCACCGAGATGGTGCTCGCCGCCCGCAACTCACCGGCCGTCGTCCTGTGGTCCATCGGCAACGAGATCCCCGACTCCACCTCCACGGCCGGGCTCGCCATGGCCGACCGGATCATCGGCGCGATCAAGGCCGCCGACGGCACCCGCCCGGTGGTGATCGGGTCCAACAAGTACCACGGCGTGCCCGCCACCGGCTCCCCGGCCGACCTGATGCTCGCCAAGCTCGACGGCCTCGGCCTCAACTACAACACCGCGAAGTCGGTCGACGCCCTGCACGCGAAGTACCCGCACCTGTTCCTCTTCGAGTCCGAGTCCTCCTCGGAGACCTCGACCCGCGGCGCCTACCAGGAGCCCGAGCACCTCAACACCGGCGAGAACCACACCCCGGGCCGGCGGGAGACCTCCTCCTACGACAACAACCTCGCCTCCTGGACGATGAGCGGCGAGTACGGCCACAAGAAGGACCGGGACCGCAGGTGGTTCGCGGGCCAGTTCCTGTGGTCCGGCATCGACTACATCGGCGAGCCCACCCCGTACGACGTCTTCCCGGTCAAGGCGTCCTTCTTCGGCGCGGTGGACACCGCCGGCTTCCCGAAGGACATGTACCACCTCTTCCGGAGCCAGTGGACGGCCGAGCCGATGGTCCATCTGCTGCCGATGACCTGGAACCACGAGGAGGGCGACACGGTCGAGGTCTGGGCGTACGCCAACGTGCCCTCCGTCGAGCTGTTCCTCAACGGAACGTCCCTCGGGGTACGGGAGTTCGACGTCAAGCAGACCACCGACGGCCGCGCCTATCTGGAGACCACCGAGGCCACCGGCGACGACAAGACCTTCACCGACGGCCCCTACCCGGGCAGTTACACCAGCCCCAACGGCAGCGCGGGCAAACTCCACCTGGCCTGGAAAGTGCCGTACCAGCCGGGCGAGTTGCGGGCGGTGGCCCGCCGGGACGGCAGGATCGTCGCCACCGATGTACTGCGCACCGCCGGGGATCCGCGGGCCGTACGCCTCACCGCCGACCGCGACTCCCTTGCCGCCGACGGCCGTTCGCTGGTCTTTGTCACCGCCGACATCGTCGACGCGCGCGGAGTGGTGGTGCCGGACGCCGAGCACCTCATCACCTTCGACGTCAGCGGCGGTTCGCTCGCCGGGGTCGACAACGGCCGCGAGGAGAGCGCCGAGCGCTATCAGGCGAGCACCCGCACCGCGTTCCACGGCAAGGCCCTCGCCATCGTCCGCTCCGGCACCGACCCCGGCGAGCTGAAGGTCACCGCGCGCGTGGACGGCCTGCGCACGGGCACGGTGAGCGTGCACGCGACAGCGGCGCGCGAGGCGTCCCGCACCCCGGCGGCCCGTTTCCGGCCGGACCACCCCGAGCCGCTCGACCACCCGTACGCGGACGCCAGTTACTCCGGACGCGAGGACACCCTCCCCGCCGCCATGCTCGACGGCGATCCGGCCACCGGCTGGTCCAACGCCTTCACCAAGTCGGCCACCGCGCTGCTGCCCGCCTTCGGCGGAGCCCGTGCGACGGACTGGGTGTCCGTCGACGCCGGGCGGATGCGGACCTTCGACCGGGTGGCGGTCTCCTTCACGGTGGACGCAGGCCACACGCTGCCCGCACGGGCCGAGGTGGCGGTGTGGGACGGCCGCGCCTATGTGCCGGTGACCGGCGCGAAGACGGAGTGGGCCACCGGCTCGGACAGCCCGACCGTGATCACCTTCGACGCGGTGCGGGGCTCGCGGCTGCGGCTGACGCTCACGAGCGCCTACCCGGGCGAGGCGAAGGGGGCGGTGCGCATCAGCCGCCTCGACGTGTAGCGGGGGTACGCCGGTCCGGGCGGGGTTCTCGTATCACTCCCCGTCAGTCCTGCCCGGACCGGCCGGTCGTACAGGGCGGCCGGCTGGGCGCACTCCGCGGGCGTCAGCAGCGGGCCGGTGGGCGCGCCGCCGTGCTCGTCCAGCTCGGCCGTGAGCGCGGCCCGGTCCGTGCCGGCCACCCGGCGCCGGGCCTCCGCCAGGGTGAAGCGCATGCCCGCCTCCCTCACACCAGCGTCGGCTGCAGCGCGCCCTCGTGCGTCAGCAGCCACACCTTGTTCCCGACACCGCCCGCGTACCCGCGCATCGAGCCGTCCGCGCCGATCACCCGGTGGCAGGGGCGGACGAGGAGCACCGGGTTGGCGCCGAGGGCCCGGCCGACCGCGCGCAGTTCGCTGCGCGGCACGCCCAGCCGGGCGGCCAGCTCGCCGTACGTGGTCGTCGTGCCGTAGGGGATGTCGTCCAGGGCCTGCCACACCGCCCGCTGGAATGCCGTACCCGCGGGCGCGAGCGGCAGGTCGAAGCGGATTCGGCGGCCCGCGAAGTAGGCGTCCAGTTGCCGGTGCGCCTCGGCGAACGGCGCGTCGTCGCGGTCCTCGGCGCGGACCGTGGGTGCGCCGCGCTGTCCGGGCAGGGTCAGCGAGGTGAGCGTGACGCCGTCGGCCGACACCGTGGCGGTCAGCAGCAGGTCGCCCAGCGGGCTCGGGTGGACGGTGTGGACGGTGCGCGTGTTCATCGCCGCTCCTTGCGTTTCCTTCGGTCGCTTTCGTTCTCTGCCTTCCACTGCCGAGTCTGCTGTGCCGGGCGCCCGGGGACCGGCGGGAATCGGACATCGCCCTCGGGCCTCGAAGGTACCGTGCCGTATAGCGTCTGACCTGGTGGTATTTACGGGTAAGTACCCTCGCGGTACCGTGAGGGGCATGCCAGCTCTCAATGTGGAGTTCAGCGACCGGGAACTAGAGGACCTGCGGCAGATCGCCAAGGAGCGCGGTACGTCGATGAAGGCCCTCGTGCGCGAGGCCGCCGCCGCCGACATCGCCCGGCACCGGGCGCTGCAGGAGGGCGCCCAGGCCTTCCGGCAGTTCTTCGCCGCGCACGCCGAGGAGTTCGCGGCCGCCTTTCCCGACGACGAGCCCCCGGCGAAGGACGAGGCCGCCTGAGCGATGCCCTCCGTCATCCATATCGACGTCCCCTGGCTGCTCCAGCGCCATGAGGAGGTCCTGCCCGACCAGCCCTCGGTCGACGACTTCTCCGCACTGGTCGCCGCCGTCGCCCGGCACCGCGTGGACCCACCCCGGCTCGGCGTGGACTCCGACCCCGCCTGGCGGGCCGCCGCCCTGCTGCACACCCTCGCCGTGCTCAAGCCGCTGCCCGCAGCCAACGCCCGTTTCGCCTGCGCGACCGCCGTGGCCTACATGTTCGTCAGCGGCGTCGGCATCGACCCGCCCTACGGCGCCCTCGTCGACCTCGCCCGCGACCTGATCTCCGGCAAGGCGGACGTGTACGGCGCGGCCGACCGGCTGCGTTCCTGGCAGATCTGAGCCGAGGCGGGCGGCGCCGGTCCGCACCCGCCCCGGCCGGCAGGGGGAAGCCCGCCGGCCGAGGGCAGGAGGAACGGGGCCGGCGGCCCATCTCGCACAGGAGACCTTCCACCGGTTCTCGACTTCGCTCGAACCGGGGGGACCCCCACCCCGTGCGGGGCCTTCCGAGAGGGCCGGCCCCAGTCCACCACGGGGCGGCACGGGCCGGGAACGCGCGCGGCGGGCTGGTGAGTGCGCACGGTTCACACGGGGTGCTCGGGCCGTCGAATACCGATGGCCGGCCAACGGCGGGGACGGCGCAATTCCTGACTTTCCTTCAAACCGGTCGAGTTGTGCGGGCGCCTTGTTGCTCGTGTGGAAGTTGTGCAAGGGTTGACGCGC
Organism: Streptomyces camelliae; assembly: GCF_027625935.1. Classification (NCBI taxonomy): domain Bacteria; kingdom Bacillati; phylum Actinomycetota; class Actinomycetes; order Kitasatosporales; family Streptomycetaceae; genus Streptomyces; species Streptomyces camelliae. The sequence continues at coordinate 1,146,173 of NZ_CP115300.1, read as the reverse complement.
CCGTGCGGGGGGTAAAGTCCGGGGTTCTTCCGGCAGTTGCGGATCGTTCACCGGCCGAGGACCGGAGAGTTCCCCTCCCCGTGCGCGCCCCTGAGATACGCAACGACGCATCACGCACCAAAGGAACCCGCTCAGTGCCCACCCCCCACCCTCCTCGTCCCCCCTATCCGCCGCCCGGCGGAGATCCCGGGGAACCGGACGAGTTGCTCGCCGGTCCGCTGCGGGCCGGCTCCGACGCGGAAGGCTCGCGGTCCACCGCCCTGCTGATGGCCCGGCACTGGCAGCCGGCGCACGAGTACGCGGTCATCTGCCTGGCCATGCCCGGGCCCCTCGCCCACATGGTCACCGCCACCGCCTTCCACCAGGTCCTCGGCCGTCTCGCGCTCGGCGAACCCGCCGAGGCACTGCGGCCCCGCCTGCTGGTCACCGTCCGCGACACGGTCGTCAACTGGTCCGGCACCGACCGGATCACCGCCGTACTGCCCGGACTCGGCAAGCCCGCCGGGGGCCGCGGTATGCGCGCCGCCAAGACGCTCATACCGGAGAACCGCGCCCTGTCCGACCGCTCCTTCCACGCCCTTCCCCGGCTGGAGCAGGCGCTGCTGTGGCACACCGAGGTCGAGGCCGAGCCGGTCACCGTGCCCGCCGCCCTGCTCGGCCTGGACGCCGACAGCGCGACGGCCGCGCTGGAGCAGGCGCGGGACAAGTTCCGCGAAGGCCTGGTCCGCGCCCACCGGGAACTCGCCCCCGGCAAGGACTGCCGCTACTACAACCGCCTGCTCGACGTCCCGATCCGCCGCGGCGGTGCCCTGCTGCCCGATGTCCAGGAACATCTGGCCGCCTGTGCCTACTGCCGGCACGCCGCCGAGCAACTCGGCCACGCCGACGCGGCCTTGGGCGTGCTGCTCGCCGAGGCCGTGCTCGGCTGGGGTGCCCGTCGCTACCTCGACTCCCGCCCCGGCCGCCGCCCCGGTCCCGCCCGCGGCGGCTCCCGGCGCTCCGGCGGACGGCGGCGCGGCGGGGACAAGCCCGGGCTGTTCGCCCGCGCCACCGGGAGCGGCTCCGCGGGGCGCGGCGACGGGCACGGCCGGGTGTCCCGCGGCCGGCGGCGCGGCGGCGACGAGCCCGGACCGCTCGCCCGGATCCCGGCGGCCGTACTGCGCGCACCCGTCACCGCGTTGTCGTCCCGGACGCTGCTCACCGGTGTCGGCGTGGCCTCGGCCGGGCTGCTCGCGACGGTGCTGGCGATCAGCATGTGGCCGGACGGCGGCGACGGCACCGACCCGGTCGCCTCCACCAGCGCCGTTCCCGGCGGCCCGTCCGCGCCCACCTCCGCCACCGCCCCCGGTACCGCCGGTCTGCCCACGTCCGGCCGGCCCGCCCGGTTGCGCAACGCCGACGCCGACCTGTGCCTGGACGTCAAGGGCACCCCGCGCGCCGGGGCGGGTGCGGTGCTGGCCGTGTGCTCCTCGGCGGCCACCCAGCAGTGGACGTACGACGCCGACGGCCTGCTGCGCAGCGCGGCCGGTCCGGACCTGTGCCTGGACTCGCACGCCGACGCCGGGGTGGTGATCCTCGGCAGCTGCGCCGGTGCGGGCTCCGCGCGGGCGAACGACGTGCGCTACGACCGCAGCGCCGAGGGCGAGTTGCTGACCCGCTGGGACCGCACCCTCGCCCTCGCCGCCGCGGGCGCCACCCCGGGCGCCGACCTCGTCGTCAAGGTCCGGGACCACTCGGCCGGCCAGCGCTGGGTCACCGACGCGCCGGCGGCGAGCCCCGGCTCCCTGTCCATCGCGGGCACGGGCGGGCCGTCCCCGCAGCCGGCCGGGCTGCCGGAGAAGGACACCTGAGACACCGCCGGTGGCGGGCCGCCCGCCACCGGCCAGGGCAGGCTCAGCCAGGCTCCTCGACGAGGTCGGCCGCCGACACCGTCCCCGGGGCGCGGTGCCCGGACAGCGCGAGCGTGAGGTCGAACTCGGCGAGCAGACACCGGATGACGTGCTCCACGCCCGCCTGCCCGTCCAGTCCGAGCCCGTAGACGTACGGCCGGCCGACCAGCACCGCCCGCGCGCCCAGGGCCAGCGCCTTGAACACGTCGTCGCCGGTGCGCACCCCGCTGTCGAACAGCACCGTCAGCCGGTCGCCGACCGCGTCCGCGACCCGGGGCAGCGCGTCGGCCGCGGCGACCGAGCCGGCCACCTGCCGGCCGCCGTGGTTGGAGACCACCACGCCGTCCATCCCGGCGTCGGCGGCCTGCCGGGCGTCGTCCGGGTGCAGCACACCCTTGAGGACGATCGGACCGTCCCAGTGCGCGCGTAGGAAGGCCAGGTCCGGCCAGGTCTTGCCCGGATCCCCGAACAGGCCGAGGAAGCGCAGCACCGCCGCGTTCGGATCCTCCTCCACGGACCGCTCCAGCCCCGCCCGGAAGGCCGGGTCGGTGAAGTAGTTGGCGGTGCCCGCCCCGTGCAGGAACGGCAGATACGCCTGGTCCAGGTCGCGGGGCCGCCACGCCAGCAGCTGGGTGTCCAGGGTGACGACCAGCACCGAGAACCCGGCCGCCTTCGCCCGGTCGAGGAAACTCCGGGTCACCTCGCGGTCCTTGCCCCAGTACAGCTGGAACCACCGCTCGGCGTCCCCCATCGCGTCGGCCACCCGCTCCATCGGCGTGCTCGACGCCGACGACAGGATGTACGGCACGCCCTGCGCGGCGGCGGCCCGGGCGGCGGCCAGTTCGGCGTCCGGATGCATGATGCTCAGCACGCCGACGGGGGCCAGCGCCAGTGGCGCCGGCAGGGACCGCCCGAGCACCTCGACGGACAGCTCCCGCTCGCCGACGTCCCGCAGCATGCGTGGCACGATCCGGCGCCGGGAGAGCGCGGCCCGGTTGGCACGGGCCGTGCTCCCGTCGCCCGCACTGCCCGCCACGTACCCCATCGGGCCCGGGGCGAGCCGGTGTTCGGCCAGCTCCTCCAGCCGGGTCAGATCGGTGGGCAGACGCGGCACGGCACCTGTCATCCCGTTCAGATAGATCTCGTACTGGAAGTCGGCCCAGTGCTTCGCCATCCGGTCGTCCGCCTCTCGTCGCTGAGGAGCTGAGGAGCTGAGCGTGCGTGCAGACCGACGATACGTGATCACTTCATGAACACAAGGAGTCATGAAGGGACTTGAAGGGGGCAAGGTCGGAATGTTTCAGGACGATTAACGAGGCGCTGATTTTCGGCCATTGAATCGCTTCGACCGGGCGGAACCCGCTCTGTTCCTGGGTCACGGTGTGCGAATTCCGTGACATCACGCCACTGATTCAACACGAAAGGTTACCGAAACCCATGCGTTCGATGTGTGTTTCCCCGGTGGACTCGGCAGAGTGGCGCTCGCCGCTCCGGCGCCCCACCTGGGCCCGGGCCGGCACCTCGTCTGTTCGAGCGGAAGGATGCACACAATGCGGAACACCGCGCGCTGGGCAGCGGCCCTCGGCCTCACGGCCGCCGCCGTCTGCGGACCCCTGACCGGGGCCGCCGTCGCGGCGCCGGGCGTCGCCCCGTCGTCGCTCTACGCCCCCTCGGCGCTGGTCCTCACCGTGGGCCACGGCAACGACGCGGCCACGGCCACCCCCGAGCGCGCCGTCACCCTCGCCTGCGCCCCCACGCCCTCCGGCACTCACCCCGACGCGGCCCGAGCCTGCGCCGAACTGCGCGGCACCGGCGGGGACTTCAACGCGCTGCGGCCCGCCGAGGGCGTGTGGTGCACCAATCTGTACGACCCGGTCGTCGTCACCGTCCAGGGCGTCTGGCAGGGCCAACGCGTCTCCTACGACCGGACCTTCGGCAACGCCTGCATGAAGGACTCCGTGGGCGACGGCGTCTTCTCCTTCTAGGAGTTCGCCGTCCAGGACCGGGATCGCCCGGCCCCGTACGCGCCGGAACAGGTCCGTGACTGGGGAGTGCGGCCACTGCGGCGGGGGACGAGCGATCTCGCACCGGGACCGACGGGCGGAGTGGGGCCGCCCGCCGGCTTCCGGGCACACAGCCGCTCCCCGGGGAAGGCCCGTGGGGGGCCCGACCCGGGGAGCGGCGAAAAAACACCGGTTTCAACCGGTGCCGTCCGCCCTGTGCCGATGACTCGTGTCGTATGCCGGGACGCGGCGGGCACACAGAGCGACACGGCGCAGCCGTCCCGCCGGGGACCGCCGCCGTGACGGGCCGAGGGGCCGCCGTCTCCCTGCTGACGGCGGCCCCTCGGGCTCATGGTTCCGGCGGTCACATGTGGACGACCGGAGCGGCTCCCGCGTCCTGGCGCGGCACCCCGCGCCGGTAGAGCAGGAAGGCGATCAGCGCGCCCGCCGCGAAGAGGCCCGCGGACCACCAGAAGGCGGTCGTGTAGCTCTCGATGGTCGCCTGCGCCTGCACCAGCTTGCTGGTGGCGTCCTTGCCGGACAGGTAGTTCGCGGCGGCCGTCGAGGCGAGAGTGTTCAGCAGCGCCGTACCGATCGAACCGCCCACCTGCTGCATGGCGTTGACGGTGGCGGAGGCCACGCCCGCGTCCTCCGCCGCGACCCCGCCGGTGGCCAGCTGCATGGCCGTCGGCATGACCAGGCCGAGGCCGACGCCGATCACGATCAGCTGGGGCAGCACCGCGCTCGCGTAGTGCGCGCCGAGGCCGATGCCGGTCAGCCAGGCCATGCCGGCCGCGGCGATCGCGAAGCCCAGCGGGATGACCGCCTTCGGGCCGATCCGGGGCAGCAGCATGGTGCTGCCGGCCTGCGCGGTCACCATCAGCGCGCCGACCATCGGCAGGAACGCCACGCCCGTCTTCGTGGGGCTGAAGCCGAGGTTGAGCTGGAGGTAGTAGGTCAGGAAGAGGAACACGCCGAACATGCCCGCGCCGCTGATCAGCACCGCGAGGTAGGAGGCGGCGCGGTTGCGGTCCAGCAGGATGCGCAGCGGCAGCAGCGGGTGCGCGGTCCGGGTCTGCCACCAGGCGAAGGCGGCGAGCAGCAGACCGCCGGCGATCAGGAAGCCCCAGGTGAGCGGCGAACCCCAGTCGTGCGTCTCGGCGTTGGAGAAGCCGTAGACCAGGGCGAACAGTCCGGCGGCGACCAGGACCGTGCCCGGCACGTCGAGCTTGGCGCCGGCGGCGTCACGGTGGTTGCTCAGCAGGAGCCAGCCGCCCGCGAAGGCGACGACGGCGATGGCCACGTTCACGTACAGGGTCCAGCGCCAGTCGAACGCGTCGGTCAGCACACCGCCGAGCAGCAGGCCCACCGCGCCGCCGGCGCCGGCGATCGCGCCGTACACGCTGAAGGCGCGGGCCCGCTCCCGGGCGTCCGTGAAGGTGGTGTTGAGCAGCGACAGCGCGGCGGGCGCGAGCAGGGCGCCGAAGGCTCCCTGGAGGGCGCGGGCGATCACCAGCATGGTGAAGCCGTTCGCGGCGCCGCCGAGCGCGGAGGCTCCGGCGAAGCCGACGACGCCGACGAGGAAGGCGGGCTTGCGGCCGAAGAGGTCGGCGATGCGTCCACCGAGCAGCAGCAAGGAGGCGAAGGCCAGCGCGTACGCCGTCACGATCCACTGCCGGCTGCCGTCGGAGAAGCCGAGGTCGGTCTGGGCGGACGGCAGGGCGATGTTCACGATCGTGGCGTCGAGGACGACCATCAGCTGCGCGACGGCGACGACCGCGAGGATCCACCAGCGCTTCGCCGGGGCCGCGCTCACTTCGGGCTTGTCGATCGCCTCGGCTCCGGCGCGGGAGCCCTCGGCCAGGGTCTTCTGGGACATGAACCACTCCAGGGAAGTCGTCCGGGGTGCGGAAGTGAACGGCACGTAAACGAAACTGTTTCGTACACATCGAGCGTAGAACACTTTCAGCGAAACGGCAACGTTTCGCTGGATTCCTTGGAGTGCCCCGGCCGGGTGTGCCACGGCGGCGGCGAGTTGCCCGGAGCGCGCCAGGATGGATGAATCGCCTCAGGAGAGCGTGGCGGCGGCGAGCCCGGGAGGAGCCGTGAAGCGGTGGCGGCGCGGCCTGCACCGCGCCTGGGAGTGGCTCAGGGTGCGGGCCCTGATCGAGCACGGCCGGGAGCTGGAACTGATGCACCGGGCCATGGGGTTCGCCACGCTCGCCCTGGTGACGCTGGCACCGCTGCTGATCGTGGTCGCCGCCGCCGACCCCCTGGCGCGGGGCGGTTTCGCCTCCTGGCTCACCGACGGCATGGGCCTGTCCGGGACGTCCGCCCACGCGCTCACCGACGTCATCAGCCCGCCGCGCAACGTCGTCGGCACGACCAGCGTCTTCGGCCTCGTCCTGCTCGGCGTGTTCGGCGTGACCTTCGGCGGCAGTGTGCAGAACGCCTACGAGCGGATCTGGGGCGTGGCCGCAGGCCCCTGGCACCGGGTGTGGCGGCAGGCGACCTGGCTGCTGGTGCTCACCGCCTACCTCTACCAGGAGGCCGCCACGAAGGCCGCCGTGCCCGGCAGCCAGCGGGTCGTGCTGTCCGCCGTGACGGGCGTGGTCTTCTTCTGGTGGGGGCAGCGCTTCCTGCTGGGCGGCCAGGTCCACTGGCGTTCCCTGCTGCCGGGCGCCGTCGCCACTGTCCTCGGCCTGGTCGGCCTGCGCGCGTTCTCCTACCTCGTCTTCACCCCGCTGATCGTCACCAACGCGCTCAGCTACGGCGCCGTCGGCACCGTCCTCGTGGTCGAGTCCTGGCTGATCGGCGTCGGGTTCGTCATCTACGGCGGTGCCCTGTTCGGCCGCTGGTTCGTCGAGCACCACTGGCTTCCGTCCCACCACCAGCGGCCCGAGGACGAGTGCGAGGAGCCCTAGGCCAGCTGCCTGCGCACCAGCTCGTGCAGCCGGCCGCCGGTGTCGGCGAGCAGCTCGGCCGGGCTGCCCTGCTGGACGACCTTGCCGTCCTCCATCACGATCACCCGGTCGGCGTCCAGGACGGTCGAGAGCCGGTGCGCGATGACGACGCGGGTGGCGTTCAGCTTGCGCGTGCTGTCGATGACGATGCGCTGGGTGTCGTTGTCCAGGGCGCTGGTGGCCTCGTCGAAGAAGAGGATGCGCGGGCGCCGGATCAGGGCCTGGGCGATCATCAGGCGCTGGCGCTGGCCGCCGGAGATCGCGCCGCCCGCCGCCACGATCGTGTGCAGGCCCATCGGCATCCGCTTGATGTCCTCCGCGAGCCCCGCCATCTCGGCCGCCGCCATCGCCTCCTCCGGCGTGTACGGCTCGGTGCCGCAGATCACGTCCAGGATGGAGCCGGTGAAGGGCTGGGCGTGCTGGAGGACCACTCCGCACTGCCGGCGCACCGCCGACTGGTCGAGCGCCGCCAGGTCCTGGCCGTCGTACAGGACGCTGCCGGAGACCGGCTTGTCGAAGCCGATCAGCAGCCGCAGCAGGGTGGACTTGCCGCAGCCGCTCGGACCGACGACCGCGACGAACTCGCCCGGCCGGACGGCGAAGGACACGTCGTCGAGAACGAGGGGGCCGTCGTCGGCGTACCGGAAGGAGAGGCGCCGGGCCTCCAGCGCACCCGACAGCGGGCCCGGCCGGGTGCTCGACGTGCGCACCTCGGGCATCGCCTCGAAGACCGGCTTGATCTCCTCGAACAGCGGCAGCGCGGCCACCGCCGAGACGAAGGAGCCGGTCAGCTGGGTGACCGAGGTCAGCACCATCGTCACCGAGGTGTTGAAGGTGAGGAAGTCCGCCGCCGACATCGCGCCCCTCGCCGGGCCCGCCAGCAGCATGAACATCAGCAGCGTGACGATCGGCAGATAGACCGCGCCCAGCACCGTCGTGAGGTTCTTGATCCGGCCGACCTTCTGCTGCAGCTCCCGGCTGCGCGCGAACTCCCGCGCCCAGGCGGCGTACGCGTAGTTCTCGGCCGCCGCCACCCGCAGCTTGGGCAGGCCGCGCAGGGTCTGGAAGGCCTGGTTGTTCAGCTTGTTGCCGAGTGTCACCAGCCGCCGCTGCCAGCGCACCTGCCACAGCCCAAGGCCCAGGAACACGGCCGCGATGACGACGAGCATGCCGAGCGCCGCCATCGCCAGCGCCGGGCTGTACCAGAACAGCATGCCGAGGTTCATCGCACCGACCGTCACCGACTGCGCGACCACCGGGCCGACCCCCGCCAGCAGCCGGCGGATCGCGCTGATGCCCATGGCGGCGCTGGCCAGCTCACCGGTGGAGCGCTGGGTGAAGAACCGGGTGGGCAGCCGGAGCAGCCTGTCCCACACGGCGGGCTGGAGCGCGGCCTCGATCCGGCCCTCCAGCCGCAGGATGGACAGGTTCTCCAGCAGCGTGAACGCCGCCGCGACCACCCCGCTCACCATCACGGCCAGGCACACCTGGGCGATCAGGCCTTCCTGTGCCTTCGGCACGTACTCGCCGAGCACCTTGCCGGTCGCGACCGGCACCAGCGCGCCGATCGCCACCGTCACCAGCCCGGCCAGCAGCAGGTTGAGCAGATCGCCGCGCGTGCCCTGGAGGCTGAACCGCAGCAGACCGAGCGGCGTGAGCGCCTTGTCGGGCAGCGGCCGGTAGAACATCACCCCGCGCGGCTCGAACTCCTCCGCGTTCGCCTTCTCGACCGGCGTCTCGCGCCCGGTGCCCGGATGGACGGCCACATAGCCGCCGCGCCGCCACAGCAGCGCGACCGGCGCCCCGGACAGTGCCCGGTGCCCGACCAGCGGGCCCACGTTCTCCCGCCACCAGCGCCCCTGGAGCCGTACGGTCCGGGTGCGTACCCGGGAGGCGAGGGCGACCCGCTCCACCGGGTCGAGGCGTTCGCTCTCGGTGCCGCTCTGCGCGGACTCGGCGAGCTTGATCCCGGCCGCCTCGGCGACCAGCTTGCAGGCCGCGTACCCGGCATCCGCGTCGGCGGCCGTGGTCCGGCGGGCCGAGCGCTTGCCGATGGAGGCGAGCAGCGTCCGGTCGGCCTGGGCGCGGACCTCCTCACCGGCCTTGATACCGGCGGCCGCGCGGGTCTCGTGGGTGCGCTCCAGCTGCTCGATCCACCGGTCCAGCGCGGTCAGCAGCCGGTACTGCTGGTCCACCATCGACTGCCACAGCGCCGGGTCCATCAGCAGATCGGCGGCGGCCTCCGCGCCGTAGAGCGAGCCGTACTGCACGCTGCCCGGCGGGACCTGCATCCAGAACACGTCGTCGTCGGTGGGCGCCTGGGAGCGGTCCTCGGCCATCGGGGCCTGGAACAGGACGGACAGGCCGCGGCCGACGCCGAGCGCGACCGCGTACTCCAGCGGGCTGGTGGCGGGCGGGACGTACTGCGGGTTGCCGTACTCGTCGTACGACCAGGTCTGGGTGTTGGCGGGCTGGTACAGCTCGCGCAGGCTGATCCGGTGCAGCGCGCAGTCGCGCACCGGGCGGGCCACCAGGGTGTGCTGGGGCCCCGCGACCGGGCCGAGCAGCAGCGTGCCCGCCTCCAGCCGGCCGAGGTGGTGCCAGTGGCCCTGCTGGGCGGCGTCCACCGCGAACAGGTCCAGGGCGCCCGCCGCGACCAGCCACAGCACCTGCGGGCCTTCCAGGTCGACGCGGTTGAAGCCGGCACAGTCGATGCGGGTGCCCATGGACCCCAGCGCGCCGAGCACGAGGTCGCCGTTGTATCCCTCCTGGACCGTCGTCATCTCACCGCTCCCTGACCAGTGCCGCGTACGTGCCGCCGTGCGCCACCAGTTCCTCGTGCCTGCCGCGTTCGACGACCGTGCCGTGCTGGAGCACCACGATCTCGTCGCTGTCGCGGACCGTGCTCAGCCGGTGGGCGATCACCACACAGGCGCAGCCGCGCCGGCGCAGGTTGTCCATCACGATCAGCTCGGTCTCCGCGTCCAGCGCGCTCGTCACCTCGTCCAGCACGAGGATGCTCGGCCGGCGCACCAGCGCCCGCGCGATCTCCAGGCGCTGGCGCTGGCCGCCGGAGAAGTTGTGGCCGTCCTGCTCGACCGTGCTGTGGATGCCGCCGGGCCGGCGCATGACGACGTCGTACAGGGCCGCGTCCTTCAGCGCCTCCACCACGGCCTCGTCCGGGATCGACGGATCCCACAGGGCCACGTTGTCGCGGACCGTGCCCTCGAAGAGGAACACGTCCTGGTCGACGAAGGAGACGGAGGAGGCCAGCGCCCCGCGCGGGATGTCCTCCAGCCGGCGGCCGTCGATCCGGATCACGCCGTCCCACGGGGCGTACAGGCCCGAGATCAGCCGGGACACCGTCGACTTGCCGCTGCCCGAGCCGCCGACCAGCGCGACCTGCTGCCCCGGACCCACGGTCAGGTCGAAGCCGCTGAGCAGCGGTTTGTCCAGGGGGCTGTAGCCGAAGGTGACGTTCTCCAGCTCGACGTGCCCCTGGAGCCGGCGTGTGGAGTCGGCGCCGCCGGGGCGGGCGTAGAGCGGGTCGGCCTGGAAGTTCTCCACGTCCTTCAGCCGGGCCACGTCGGCGGCGAAGTCCTGGATGCGGCCCGCCACGCCGTTGAGCCGGGTGAGCGGGGCGGTGAAGCGGGCCACCAGCGCCTGGAACGCGACCAGCAGACCGACCGAGATGTGCCCCTCGACCGCCCTGAGCCCGCCGATCCACAGGATCAGCGCGCTGTTGAACGTGGCCAGCGTCGGCGCGACCACCCCGAGCCACGCGCTCGGCACCCCGAGCCGCTGCTCCTCCTCCAGGGTGGTGGCGTGCTGCCCGGCCCACTTGCGGAAGTAGCCGTCCTCGCCGCCGGTGGCCTTCATCGTCTCGATCAGCTGAAGGCCGGTGTACGAGGTGTTGGTGAGCCGTGCCGTGTCCGCGCGCAGCTTCGCCGTACGCGTCGCGCGCAGCCGTACGACCAGCCGCATGGCGACCACGTTGAGCAGGGCCACGCCGATGCCGACGAACGTCAGCTGCGGGTCGTAGCTGTAGAGGAGCACGGCGTACAGGACGACGACGATCGCGTCCACGCCGGCCGCCGCGAGGTCGCGGGCCAGGGTCTCGGCGACCTGGTCGTTGGACTGAAGGCGCTGCACCAGGTCGGCGGGGGAGCGCTGGGCGAAGAACGTGACCGGCAGCCGCAGCAGATGGCGCAGGAAACGGGCGCTGGACAGGGTCGAGGAGATGATCCGGCCGTGCAGCAGATTGGCCTGCTGGAGCCAGGTCAGCACCAGGGTGAGCAGCACACAGGTGCCCATCGACGCGAACAGCGTGCCGAGCAGCGAGGTCCGGCCGCCGATGAGGAACATGTCGATGTAGGTGCGGCTGAGCGCGGGCACGGCGGCGCCGACCGCGACCAGCAGCAGGCTGGCCAGGACGGCGGCGGGCAGGGTGCCCGCGGTCCCGCGCAGCCGGGCCGGCATCGCGCCGAGCACGCCCGGTTTGCGTCCGCCCTTGCTGAAGCCGTCGCCGGGCTCCAGCACCAGCACCACACCGGTGAAGCTGCCGTCGAACTCCTCCATGGGCACGAACCGGCGGCCCTTGGCGGGGTCGTTGATGTACACCCCGCGCCGGCCGAAGCGGCGGCCCATGCCGTCGAAGACGACGTAGTGGTTGAACTCCCAGAAGAGGATGGCCGGTGCCGCGACCTCCGCGAGGGCCGCCAGGTCCATCTGCATGCCCTTGGCCGTCAGACCGTAACTGCGGGCGGCCTTCAGGAGGTTGGAGGCGCGCGAGCCGTCGCGGGAGACACCGCAGGCGATGCGCAGCTCCTCCAGCGGGACGTGCCGGCCGTAGTGGCCGAGGACCATCGCGAGGGAGGCGGCTCCGCACTCGACGGCCTCCATCTGGAGCACGGTGGGGGTACGGACCGTGCCGCCGCGGGGCTTGGGGACCGGCCGCTTGGCCGGGGCGGCCCGTCTGCGGCCGCGGGTTTCCTGAGTCGTGCTCACGGCAGCAGCCAATCGATCGGACGCTGGTCGGCCAGCTTGACCGAGGCGGAGGCGAGGGTCATCGAGTCGAGCCCGAACGGCGGCCCGTCGGAGGTGGACCAGCGGTAGCCGCTCTTCGTCGCCGACGTGTCCAGCGCGACGGTGACGGCCACCGGGCGGCCGCCCCGGGTGAACTGCTGGCCGAGCTGGCTGTCGCCGAGGAACGCGGCGATCGACTGGGCCGACTGTGCCTCGCGGTCCACCGCCTTCACCTCGCCGCGCAGGACGCCGTACGTCTGCGTCGGCACGGAGGACACGGTGAGGTCGACGGAGGCGTGCGCGGGGATGGCTGCGGCGTTCTCGGCGGGGACGTACACGGTCGCGTACAGCGGGTCGGAGGCGTGGGCGACCTTCTCGACGGCGGCGACGTTCGTGCCGGTCTGGATGATCTGCCCGATGGTGGCGGCGAGCGCGGTGACGCGGCCCGCGGCGACCGTGCGGACGACCGAATCGCCCTGCGTGGTACGGACCTTGAGGACCGGGGCGTTCGCCGGCAGCTGTTCGCCCTGCTGCGCGAGGACGGCCGTGACCTGGCCGGACACCGGGCTCTGCAGGAGGTAACTGCCCTGCCCGTGCGTGAGGATGGCGGGCGCGCTCACCGTGGAGGCGACCGAACCGGTCACGGCCCAGACGGAGGCCGCCGCCATGACGACGACGGTGACCCCCAGCGCGAGCCAGCCCTGGGGACGGGCCAGGCGCACCGGAAGGTCCAGCTCTTCCGGCGACTGGAGCTTGGCGAGGGCCTGTTGGCGGAATTGCACGGGACTTCCCTCACCCGAGGACAGACAGCGTGACGACTACAGACGCGGGCACCCGAGAGTCCCGGAGCGGGGAAACAGCTCCGGGACTTCGGTGACACCTGGGTGCGATCAGAGACCGGCGACCAGGTTGGTGACCGGCGCGACGTTCAGGCCGGTGACACCCTCGGCGGTGCCGACGACGGTGTTGACCAGGCCGGAAACCGGGGCGATGCCGTTGACGGCGCCGGTCACGGTGTTGAGGGTGTTCACGGAAAGACCGCCGGAGACGTTGTCCAGCTCGGCGTCCGAGATCTCGACGGTCTCAACCTGGGGGGTGGAGTTCATGATGGAACTTCCCTTCCTGATGGATATTTCACAAGGGGGGAGCGGCCCCCTCTGGGGACAGACGGACGGCCGCGACCGCGGCCGGCCGGCTCCCATGGCCCGAGAGCCCGCAGCGACCCTGCGGTGCGATGGATCAAAGCACGCACGCGGGGCGCGCTTCCAATCAACCAACGCGCTCACCTGGGCACTTGGCTGCGGAACGGGCTCATCCGTGCAGGCGTGCGCACGGCTTGTCGGCGACTCCTTCACAAGCCGCGCGGCATCGCCGCGTCCCGCCCCTTGTGCCGCGAGCGGCGAATCCGGCACTCCGCGCCAAACGTGTTGCCGGGGGCGCGCGGTTGTGCAGATCCGCTGTCGGCGGTGACCCGTCTGGGTATTCGATGTGGAGATTCCCTGAAGCCGGGATTCCGCTCAGCGTCGGGAACGGACCGTTACTGATCAGTAGCGGACCGTGTCAGCCCAGAATCGCATACACCGTGCTCGCCCGGGCGGCCGGCAGGCCCGAGCCGGCGTCGCTCAGCGTGATGTCCGCGAACGCCGTCCGGCGGCCCAGCTTCGTCAGGACCGCTTCGATCAGGACATCCGCACCGGTCACCGGCCTCAGGAACGACGTCGACTGCTGCACCGTCGTCATCGGCACGAAGGCACCCCGCGCAGCCGACACCGCGAGCACCGTCGCCGTGTCGGCGGCCGCCATCAGCGCCTGTCCCGACAGCCCGCCGCCCTCCCGGGCCAGCCGCTCGGACCAGGGCAGACGCAGTACGGCCCGGTCCTCGCCGACGTCCTCGACCAGCAACCCGAGATCCAGCACCCAGGGTGCGAAGTTGGCGGAGAGGATCTTGTCGGCTTCGGCGGTGGTCATCGTCATATGGGGGATTGTTCCCGGCCGCCCGCCCAGGCACGCGTCGCGTGGCCGATTCGCCCGCCCCGCGCGGAAGTTGCGCCACCGCTTTGAACACGGCGCGCGCCCGGTGCGTACGTACGGCCATCCAGGCGCCCCGATCCCGAACTGCCGATGAGCGGCAGACCCCCGTCCCCAGGAGGTCGAGAAGTTGAGTCACAAGCGAATGCCCAAGCGCAAGGCCGCGATAGCGGTGGGCGGTGTCGCGGCGCTCGGAGCGGCGGCTCTCCTGCTGCCCAACGCCAACGCCTCTCAGGACAAGAACGACGCCAACGCGGCGGGCACCCTCGGCACCGCCCGGACCCTGAAGGCCTCGCAGGCCTCGGGTCTTTCCGCCCAGCTGCAGAAGATCCTCGGCCAGGCCTTCGCCGGAGCGTACTTCGACAGCGGCAAGCAGCAGCTGGTCGTGAACGTGGTCAACGGCGACAACAACGTGATCGCCCAGGTCAAGAACGCGGGCGCCGTCGTCCGTCAGGTGCAGAACAGCACCAGCGCGCTCAAGGCCGCCGCCGGGACGCTGAAGACCAAGGCGACGATCCCCGGCACCTCCTGGGCCGTCGACCCGCGCACCAACAAGGTCCTCGTCACCGCCGATTCCACCGTCACCGGCGCCAAGTGGGACAGACTGCAGTCGACCGTGCAGAGCCTCGGCTCCGGGATGGCGACGCTGAAGAGGTCCGCCGGCACCTTCAAGACCTTCGTCGCGGGCGGCGACGCCATCTTCGCCCAGACCCAGCAGGGCGGCGTGCGCTGCTCCCTCGGCTTCAACGTCACCGCCGCCGACGGCAGCCCCGCCTTCCTGACGGCCGGTCACTGCGGAGTCGCCGCCAAGGACTGGTCCGACTCCCAGAACGGCCAGCCCATCGCCACCGTCGACCAGGCCAAGTTCCCCGGCAACGACTTCTCGCTCGTCAAGTACAACGACAAGACCACACAGACGTCCAGCACGGTCAATGCCGGCAACGGCCAGACCGTGCAGATCACCCAGGCCGCCGACGCCACCGTCGGCGAGACCGTCTTCCGCATGGGCTCCACCACCGGACTGCACAACGGCCAGGTCACCGGCCTGGACGCCACCGTGAACTTCGCGAGCGAGACCGTCCCGGGCGGCACCGACACCGTCAACGGCCTCATCCAGACCAATGTGTGCGCGGAGGCCGGTGACAGCGGCGGCTCCCTGTTCACCCAGGACGGCGGCGCGGTCGGCCTCACCTCCGGCGGCAGCGGCGACTGCACCAGCGGCGGCGAGACCTTCTTCCAGCCGGTCACCGCCGCCCTCCAGGCCACCGGCGCGACGCTCGGCAACGGCAACGCGGGCAACGCCGGTAACGCGGGCAACGGCGCGGGCGACCAGTCCGGCTCCGCCGCGCCGTCGGCCTCGGCGAGCGACCCGGCCGGCGCCGGCGGCGACCAGATCGGCGGCAGCGCCGACCCGTCCGCCTCGGCCACGGACCCCTCCGGCAACGGCGCCGGTGACCAGTCGGGCACGGGCAGCGGCAGCGCCCCGTCCGGTGCCGGCACCGCTGACCAGTCCGGCAACGGCAGCGCTCAGTCCGGCAACGGTTCCGCGCAGGACGGGTCGTCGTCCCTGACCGGCACACGCTGAGCCGAGCGACTCACCCCGCGCTCCCCGACCGGCCTCACCCGCGGTTCCCGGCCGGCGGGGACACGGTCCGGCCCTCCGGCGGGAGGGCCGGACCCGCTGCCCGCCTCACGGCCCGGTACAGGCCCGCAGCAGCAGCACCGCCACATCGTCCACCCGCCCCCGCGCGGCGGCGTTGTGCCGTACGACCTCGTCCGCGAGCCGCTCCAGCGGCTGGTCGCCGGCCTCCGACAGCAGCCCGCCGAGGTCGACCAGCGCGTCCTCGATGTCGATGCCGGGGGACTCCACCAGGCCGTCGGTGTACAGGACCAGCACCGAGCCGGGCGCGAGGGACACCTCGGTCGTCGGATACACGGCCGCCGCGTCGATCCCGAGCAGCGGGCCGCCGGCCAGGTCCAGCACCCGCACCCGCCCGTCCGGCCGTCTCAGCAGCGGCGGCGGATGCCCCGCCCGCGCCATCACGGCCCGCCCGCGCGCCGGATCCAGCCGCAGGTACAGACAGCTGGCGAACAGTTCGGCACCGAGGTCGATCAGCAGCCGGTTGGTGCTGCTCATCACCTCGTGCGGCGCCTGCCCGACCGTGGTGTACGCCCGCACCCCGGTACGGATCTGCCCCATCAGGCCCGCCGCCGTCACGTTGTGCCCCTGGACGTCCCCGATCACGGCCGCCGTCAGCGGCAGCGTCGGCACCAGGTCGTAGAAGTCGCCGCCGATGTCCATGCCGTGCATGGCCGGCAGATAGCGGGCGGCGGCCTCGATGCCGGGCGGCGGCGCCAGCGAACTGGGCAGCAGCGCCTGCTGGAGGCCGTGCGCGAGGCGGTGCTTGGCGTCGTAGAGCTGGGCCCGCTCCAGCGCCTGCGCGATCAGCCCGCCGAGGGAGGTCAGCACGGCCCGTTCGTCGGCGGGGAAGGCGTGCGGCTCGGCGTACGCCAGCACACACGTGCCCACCGGCCGCCCGGACGCGATCAGCGGCAGATACGCCCAGGCCGCGAAGCCGTCCGGGGTCTCGTGCCGGCCCGGATACAGCCGCTCCAACTGCTCCTGCGAGTCGAAGAACGCGGGGACCCCACTGGTCAGGGCGTGGGTGCCCGGGGTGCGCTCGGTCAGCGGCAGCCCGTCGAACCGCTCCACGACATGCGGGTCGTCGTACCCCCGGTGCCCCAGCACATGCAGCCGACCGCCCTGCGAGCCGAGGATCACCATCGCCTTGCCGCCGACGGCCGGGGTCACCTCGTCCCACACCAGCTGCACCACGTCCTGCACGCCCACCGCCTCGGTCAGCGCGCCCGCGAGGCTCAGCACCTGCGAGATCGTCACGAGCCGGGCCGGCGCCGGACCGCTCTGCACGGCCCCGGGCGTCATGTCCGCCATCGCCCGGGCCCGGGTGACGCGCACACTCAGCCCGTTCGTGCTCGGGTACATCCGGAACGACAGCCACTCGCCCGGCGGGCGCATCGCCACGAACGACGTCACCTGCTGACTGAGCAGCGCCGCCCGGTAACGGTCCTCGTACGTCGGGTCGTTGAGCCAGGGCACCGACACCCACGGCAGCGTGCCGAGCAGTTCCCCGGCCGGTCTGCCGAGCAGCTCGACGGCGGCCGCGTTGACGAACACGATCCGGCCGTGCAGATCCAGCGACATCAGCCCGTACGGCAGCCGGGCCACCATCCGCGTCGCCTCGACGGAGCCCAGCGTGTCCGCCACCCCCGACGCCGGCACCGGCAGCACATCGGCCTCGGGGCCGATCGGCCGGTTCTCCGCGGCGGCCCGTTCCAGCCGCAGCGCGAGCCGGTCGCAGGCCGCCGTCAGATGCGCGCGCTCCCTGTCCGACAGCTCCGGCGGATGCGCGCCCGGCCAGGTCACGAACACCGCGCCGTACACCCGGCTCTCGGTCGCCACGGGCACCGCGGCCAGCGCGAACGGGTACGGCAGCACCACCGCGATCCGCGGATAGCGGCCAGCCATCGCCTCCTCGCCGCCCACCCACACCAGCCGCCGCTCGCGCGCCGCGTCGGCGACCGGGATCGGCGCGCTCAGCCCGACCCGCTCCCAGGGCGCCGCGAACGCCCGGGGCATGCCCGCGTGCACCGCCATCTCCAGGACCGGCTCGTCGGTGCGCAGCAGATACACCGCCCCGGAGTGCGCCTGCACCTCCTCGATCATCGAGGTCAGTTCGAGCGACAGCACCGGCCTGCCGGCCGCTGCCCCGTCGGCCGGCGGCGCCTGTCCAGACCCTGGCCCTGGCCCGTCGGACACGCCACCACCTCCTCGCCCGGCCGTCCGTCGCACCCCGGGGACCAGACTCCCTCGCGGGAGCCCGCCGCGCACGGCGAGCGCCCGCGCCGTACGAGACCTGGGGCCGGAGGTGTCGGAAGCGCGGGCGGCGTACGAGTGCTCCGCGTGCGCCCCCGCGCACCCTGATGACCGATTCTCCGCGCCCGCGAACGAAGGACGCGCCCAAGAATGGGCAGGCGCTTTCCGCGCCGTGGACCACCACGTGGACGGCGCACGGGACGAGGGGGACGAGGGCGGCCGAGGGCGGCCGAGGGCGGACGAGGGGGAGGGCCGCGACGGTGACCACCGGGCCGGCCGCACCGGGCACGACGGCACGGGCGGCGGGAAGGCACGGGAACGAGCTGCGAAGAGCGGCGCGGATTGAGGCAGGACGAGCTTGCGAGGGGGCGGACAGTGATCCGGTTACTCCTGGTGCACGACGCGTGTCTGGTGCGAGCGGTCCTGGCGGAGTGGCTGGGCCGGGAACCCGGGCTGGACGTGGACGACACGCCGTGGCGGGGCGCGGCGGCGCGGATACGGTCGGTCTCGCCGGACGTGTGCGCGGCGGACCTGGGCTGTGCCGACGGCCACGGCATACCGTTCCTAGAGACTGAGCATGAGTTGCACAGGCTCAGCCGCGTGTCCCGAACGGTGTTGGGCACACTGGTCCCCCGAGTTCGCTCCGCGTCCGGGCGGTACGGATCGTGTCCGTGGTCCGGGAAGGCGGGGGCGGGTTCCCTCACGCCCTCGGACACCAGGTCCGGCCTGGGCGGTCCGATGCCCCGCAGCATCGCTCTGGTGCTGCGGGGGCGGTGCCGTCCGTCGCCGGATACGGTGCCCGAGGGCGCGTCGTGCGATGGTCACCGCCGCGGCGTCGTGCCGCGTGGTGGCCCGCTTGGTGCTGGTGCGGGGCTTCTGCCAGTGCTGCGCGCCCCACTTGAAGGTGTAGGCCGGGTCGACCGCGACGAGGGTGATCCCCAGCTCAGCGGCCATGCTGACCAGCCGCGCCCGTAGTCCGGCCACGGGCATGCCGCTGATGAGCTTGCGGAACCGCTTGCGTCTGCCGTGTTTCTCGCGGGTCTTCTCCGCGGTGAAGACGAGGTCTTCGACGGCGATGGCGAGGCCGTGGCGTTCGGCGACGTGCAGGAGGCGGATGAGGGCGTGGCGGACCTGGGCGTCGCGGTGGGCGGCGGTGCCGGACGGGTCGTAGCCGAACCGGGGTGGCGCGCCCACCGGATTGCCGTACACCGGATTGCCGTACAGGTCAAGGCGCCAGGCGGCGGTGGGGGAGGTCGGCGTTGGTGTCGACACCGATCATCCCGTTCGCACGGGCCGCCGAAAGGGGCACGATCGTGGCCGGAGGGATGGTCCAGGAGACGGCGAGGTACCAGCGGCCGCGCAGGATGTCTTCGTGGAGGCGATAGGCCACGGCCCGGTTCGCGGTGATGCGGTCGCCCCACTGCTCGCCTCGGTGCGCGAACGCCACCCGGGCGGTGAGCACGTACCGACCGTGCGGGGCGTTCGCCAGATACGCCAGCAGGGCAGGGAGCTTGATGCTCACCTCACCGTCGGGGGTGACACGGACGGTCTCGTTGCCGAACCGCTTCCCCGACTCCCCGTCGGCCTGGAGGAACCGGCGTCCGGCCTCCCACCGGGCCCGCCATTCGGCCTCGGTGAGCTGGGCCGCCTGAAGGTGATGGCGGGTGGTCAGCAGCTGCTTGCCGCCGCACCACGTGCACGATGCCGGCCTGCCAGTCGGCCCGCTCCGCTTCGAGCCGGCCCTGAAGGACGCGTAGGCGGCGGGACCTGGCATGCCACTCGCGCCGAGAGCGGTAACCGCCCGGCACGTGCCTGCTGCTGCCTTTCTCTCCCACGGGCAGGGAGAGTCGGTGTGCGATCGTGCGCACCCCCGCCTGGAGGTTCTGCATGTGCGCGAGCTGGGCGCGCCGGGCCAGTCTCCACTGGTCGTGGGTGGCCTTCGTGACCGACCCCGCCCACCGTGAGGACGACTGCCCGGTCAGTACCCGCTTCCGCTGCGCCCACGCATCGCTGTCATGATCCAGCCCGGCCGTGCAGCGTGCCTTCAGGTCGCGGGAGGCGAGCGAGCCGAGGTGATCGCCGACCATGCGGAGCACTCGTTCGTCCTCGGCGGTCAGCTGCTTGAGCCGGTCACGGACCGCGACTCCGGACGGCCCGGGCACCACGAACGGTGCCGCCATCTCCCGCAGTCCGCCCGCCACGCTCACCCTCCCCTCCCGACCCGCAGAACCCCGACACCCCACTCGACGACCACCACCCGCCAAGGTCACCCATTCGACGACGGAACTCTCGTTCCCTGCACGCCCACCACGGCACAGACCCACTCATGCGCACCGGAACACATTCATGTCCTCTTTCCCGGCAGTAGTTCACAACCCCGCCGGCAGTGCGCCCAGCTCGCGCAGTGTCCGGTGCAGTTGCTCCTCGTCCGCCGGGTACAGCGTGACGAACTTCCCGCTCGTGTCGCGGCCCGCGTACTTGGCGTTGCGCAGGTGCAGCAGATACGGGCCGGGCACGAACTTGAACGGGATGCGGCGCGGTACGCAGGAGTCCCAGACGACGGCGGCGATCCGGTCGGCGTTCGCCGCGGTCGCCGAGGAGTGGATCTTCCAGCCCTGGGCCGGCGACGGCAGTGGCGCGCCGTCCGCGCCGAGCGGGGTCAGTGTCAGCCGGTCGCCGGAGCGTGCCGCGTGCCAGCCGGCCGGGACGGTGCGGCGCGCCGTGGCGAACAGCGGCGCGGGCTCCCGCCCGTCCGCCGAGAGCCGGTCGGGGGTGTCGTAGAAATGCCGGTCGGCCAGCGCGTACACCTCGTACCGCTTGTCCATGCCCCTCCCGCTCTCGTCCTCGGCGACCGGAATCCCGGTGACCGGAACAGACACGCGCAGGCGTCACACGGCTGCGGACAGTCACGTCTGTCACGAGGTCGGCGTGCGGAACTCATGGGTCAAGATGTGTTCGGCGGCTTTCGAGCGGACGGGCGCGCGGTACACCCGGAGCGGTCACCGAGGCGTCCGGAGCGTTCACAGGGGCTGCGCAGGAGGCTCACACGCGCTGTAATGGCGAAGTGGTGAGGGACGGCGCTGCGGTCGGCGGAACGAGGACGGGGCCGGAGCGTGCCGAGGCCGCCCTCGACGCCCTCGGCGTGTCCGAGGGCCTCCCGGACCGGCTCCACCGGGTCCTCGAACAGGCGCTGGTGTTCTCCGGCGCGGCCTTCGCCGGGGTGTACACGCCCGGCGACGACCCCGATCAGCTGTGCCTCGCCGAGTCGGCGGGCCTGCCGCGCACCCTGTACGGGCTCCGGGACGCCTATCCGGCGGCCGGCGGCTCCCCGGTCGCCGAGGCACACCGCACCGGCCGCCCGCAGTGGCTGGGTCCGGAACAGCTGGCCGGCTTCTCCGAGGCGCGGCGCACCCCGTCCCAGGACTTCTCCGTGGCCGCCCTGCCGCTCGGCCCGGCGGGCGCGGGCGCCCTGCTGGCCGTCAGCGAGCATCCCGGCGGCTTCGGCGGCGACGAACGGGCCTGCCTGGAGCTGATCGCCCGCGCGGTCGCCGTACCCGTCCCGGCCGCCGAGGGGGAGACCGGCGAGCTGCCCGCGGACGTCTTCAGCCTGGCCATGGACACCGGCCGGGTCGAGGTCGGCGACGCCATCCTGCGGCTGTTCGGGCTCGCCCGGGACAGCTTCGACGGCCGGGTGGAGACCCTCCTCGCCCGGACCGTGCCCGAGGACGTGCCCGCGCTGATGTCCGTGGTCGAAGCCGACCACATGACCATCGGCGAACGCGAACTGGAGTTCCGCATCCTCCAGCCCTCCGGCGAGCCCCTGTGGCTGCGGCTGCGCGGCCGGCTGCTGCCCGGCGGGGAGGGCCGTCCGGCCCGGCTGGTCGGCACCGTGGCCGACGTTTCCACGCTGCGCTCCGACGTCACCGACGTCGCCCGGGTGCAGCGCCTGGCCGCCGCCCTCGCCACCGCCGGCACGGTCAAGGACGTCGGCCGGGCCGTCGTCGCCGCCCTGCGGGCACCGCTGCAGGCCGACCGGATCGCCCTCGCCGAACTGGAGAACGACCGCCTCGTCGTCACCGTCCTCGATCCGCCCGAACCCGAGGCCTGGCCCGAGCTGTGGCGCACCGAATGGCGCACCGAGTGGCCCGACGCGCCGGTGCGCTCCATGCCCACCCTGGCCGCGGCGCTGCGCGAGGGCCGCGCCCGGATCTGGCCCGCCGGCAGTCGGCTGGAGCCCGCCCTCGCCGGCGTCGGCCCCGGCGGCCTCGCGGTGCTGCCGCTGCCCGCAGGCGGCCGGGTGGCCGGCGCCTGCCTGATCGGCTGGGACCGGCCGCACGACTTCGGCCCCGACGAACGCGCCCTGCTCACCGCCTGCGCCGGTCTGACCGGCCAGGCCCTGCTGCGCGCCCACGCCTTCGACGCCGAGCACGAACTCGTCGGCATGCTCCAGCGCACCCTGCTGCCGCGCCGGCTGCCCCGGCTGCCCGGCGCGGTCGCCGTCGCCCGCTATCTGCCCACTGTCGCCGGGCTGGAGGTCGGCGGCGACTGGTACGACGTGATCCCGCTCGCCGACCACCACGTGGCCTTCGTCATCGGCGACGTCCAGGGCCACAACGCGGGCGCCGCCACCCTGATGGGCCAGATGCGTACCGCCCTGCGTGCCTACGCCGCCGAGGGCCACACCCCGGACGTGGTCGTCGCGCACGCCAACCGGCTGCTGCTGGACATGGAGACCGACCTCTTCGCCACCTGCGCCTACGTCGACGTCGACATGGAGGAGGGCACCGCCTGGTGCGTACGCGCCGGCCATCTGGAGCCGGTGCTGCGCCACCCGGACGGCAGCACCGAGATCGTGGACGCCGAGGGCGGCCCGCCGCTCGGTGTGCTCGGGCAGGCGGACTTCCCGATGACCCCGCTCAGGCTCCAGCCCGGCACGGTGCTCGCGCTGACCACCGACGGCCTGGTGGAGTCGGTGGACTGCGACCTCGACGAGGGCATGGAGCGGCTCGTGCGCGAGCTGTCCGCCGCCGACCCCGAGCACCTCGGCCAGGTCGCCGACGCCCTGCTCGCCGGCGCCCACCGCACCGACGACGTCGCCCTGCTGCTGATGCGCTACGACGGGATGGCCGTACGCCCGCTGCGGGAGAGCTGGACGGTGTGGCGGGTCCCGCAGGCGGTCGGGCACGCCCGCCGCTTCACCCGGCGCACTCTGCGCACCTGGGGCGTCTCGCAGGACACCCTGGACACGGCCCTGCTGGTGGTCTCCGAGCTCGTCACCAACGCCCTCGTGCACACCGACGGTCAGGTCCGCCTCGACCTCAGCCTGGTCAACCACCGGCTGCGCCTGTCGGTCACCGACGCCTCGCCGCGCAGCCCCGTCAAGCCCACCAGCATCGGCTGGGAGGCCACCGGCGGGCGCGGCATCCTGCTGGTGGAGGCGGTGTCGGCGGCCTGGGGGACGGTCCCGGTCAGCGGCGGCAAACAGGTGTGGGCGGACATCGTCCCCGAGGGCTGACCCGCCACTCGGGTACGGGTGCGGCCGGACACGGCAGGTCGGAGGGGTTCGCTCGCCGGGCGTGCCTAGGGTCGGTCGGCGTGGCACACACCTTCGCAGAACTGGTGGAGAAGCAGCGCGCCGCCGACGCGGCGCAGCGCACGGTCGACGAACTGCGGGAGGCCTACGGCCCGCCGGCCGAGCGGGGGATGACGGGCGCTCAGTCGGAGACCTACGAGACCGCCCTGCGCGCCTCCCGGGACCTGGCCCGCGAGGTGCAGACCGCGCTCAGCGAGTTCGCCAGGGAGAGCGGCCGGCCCCGCGGGGACATCGAGGCCGAGGTGACCCGGGCGGCGGCGGAACCGCAGGACACATGAGCGGACCGGCAGGGCACGGGAGCCAGACGGCAGGGCACGGGAGCGGCGCCGCAGGGCAGGGGAACCGGAGCGCAGGACAGGGGAGCGGGCCCGCGGGACATGGGGCTCGGAGCGCGGGACAGGGGAGCGGTGGCGGCGGCCACGGGAGCGGCGGCGCAGGGTCCACGGGCCGGGCCGGCCGCCGTGGCGAACGGCTCGTGGGCGCCGCGGACGCCCGGCTGCCCGTGCTGGAGGGCGGCCCGCTGCTGCGCAAGGCGTTCCCCGACCACTGGTCCTTCCTGCTCGGCGAACTGGCGCTGTACAGCCTGCTGGTGCTCATCCTCACCGGGGTCTGGCTGACCCTGTTCTTCACGCCCGAGATGCGCGAGGTCGTCTACACCGGCCCCTACGCACCGCTGCGCGGGGTACGCATGTCGGCCGCGTTCGACTCCACCCTGCGCATCAGCTTCGACGTACGCGGCGGACTGCTGATGCGGCAGGCCCACCACTGGGCCGCGCTGGTCTTCGTCGCCGCGATCGGCGTGCACCTGCTGCGGATCTTCTTCACCGGGGCCTTCCGCCGCCCCCGCGAGCTGAACTGGGTGATCGGGCTGACCCTGTTCGTGGTCACCCTCGCCGAGGGCTTCGCCGGCTACTCCCTCCCCGACGACCTGCTCTCCGGCACCGGGCTGCGCATCGCCCAGGGCATCATGACGTCGATCCCGGTGGTCGGTACGTACGTCGCCTTCCTCGTCTTCGGCGGCGCGTTCCCCGGACACGACATCATCACCCGCCTGTACCCGGTGCACATCCTGCTGCTCCCGGGCGCCCTGATCGCCCTGCTCACCGTGCATCTGATCCTGGTGTTCCACCTCAAGCACACCCAGTGGCGCGGCCCGGGCCACACCGTGCGCAACGCCGTCGGCAAGCCCTTCTTCCCGCAGTTCACCGCCTCCTCCGGCGGCCTGTCCGTCGCCGTCGCCGGCGTCCTGGTGCTGCTGTCCGCGCTCGCCCAGGTCAACCCGGTCTGGAACTACGGCCCCTACCGCCCCGACCTGGTCTCCACCGGCTCCCAGCCCGACTGGTACGTCGGCTTCCTGGAGGGCGCGCTGCGACTGGTGCCGGCGTGGGAGACGCACGTCGCCGGGCACACCCTGATGTGGAACGTCCTGCTGCCCGCCGTGGTCCTGCCCGCCCTGCTGTTCGCCGTGCTCTACGCCTATCCGTTCGTGGAGCAGCGCATCACGGGGGAGTGGCGCGACGAACAGCACTTCTGCGACCGGCCGCGCGAACGCCCCGTCCGCACCGGCCTCGGCGTCGCGGGCACCGTCTGGTACGGCGTGCTGCTGCTGGCCGGCGGCAACGACGTCATCGCCCAGACCTTCCGTATCTCCGTCAACGCGCTCACCTGGGTGCTGCGCGTCGCCCTGATCGTGGCGCCCGTGCTGGCGTTCGTGGTGACCCGGTGGCTGTGCCGGGCCCTCACCGAGGCCGAACGGCACCGGCTGGCGGAGGGCGTGTCCACCGGTGAGATCCGGCAGAACGTCACCGGCGGCTACGAGTCCGACCACGAACCCGTGACCTCGTTCCGGCCCGGCGCCCCGCGCCGGCAGCTCACCGCTGCGCGTACTGGAACGCCATCCCGAACACCCCACGAGCCAGAACACCCAGACCGATGAGGAACAGCCACAGACCGTAGACGACACCGGTCGCCGTCACCGCGAAGCCCAGTGCGGTGACGATCGGGAACATGCTCTCGTCCGGGAAGAACGCCACCGGCCCCGCTCCGTCGGTCACCTCCGCGGCCGTACGGTCCTGGGCGCGGGTGCCCCGGCGCCGGTACTGGATCAGGCAGAAGAACGCCACCAGCGCCGCCATCCCGCAGGCGACGACCAGCGCGACCGTGCCCGTCTCGTCCCCGGACCACACCCCGTACAGCGCGGCGGACCCGCCGAAGAACAGCGCCACCCCGCCGAACAGCATCGCCTCGGTCTTCATCGCGCGGCCTCCGCCCCGGTCTGTCCGGCCTCCGGATGGTGCAGGTCGAAAGCGGGCGACTCCGAGCGGATCCGGGGCAGGGCGACGAAGTTGTGCCGGGGCGGCGGGCAGGAGGTGGCCCACTCCAGGCCCCGGCCCCAGCCCCACGGATCGTCGAGGGTGACCTTCTCGCCCTTGGCGGCGGTGCGCCAGACGTTGTAGAGGAACGGCAGCGTGGAGACGCCCAGCAGGAACGCGCCCGCCGAGGACAGGGTGTTGAGCAGGGTGAAGCCGTCCGCCGGGAGATAGTCCGCGTACCGGCGCGGCATGCCGGCCGCGCCGAGCCAGTGCTGCACCAGGAAGGTCAGCTGGAACGCCGGGAACAGCAGCCAGAAGTGCAGCTTGCCGAGCCGCTCGTCCAGCATCTTCCCTGTGAACTTCGGCCACCAGAAGTAGAACCCGGCGAACATCGCGAACACGACGGTGCCGAACAGCACGTAGTGAAGGTGCGCCACGATGAAGTAGCTGTCGGTCACGTGGAAGTCCAGCGGCGGGGAGGCGATCAGCACCCCGCTCAGCCCGCCGAGCAGGAACGACATCAGAAAGCCCATGGCCCACAGCATCGGGGTCTCGAACGACACCGACCCGTTGACCATCGTCCCGATCCACGCGAAGAACTTGATCCCGGTGGGCACCGCGATCAGGAACGACATCAGGGAGAAGAACGGCAGCAGCACCGCGCCCGTGGCGAACATGTGGTGCGCCCACACCACTGCCGACAGCATCGTGATCGAGATGGTCGCGCCGATCATCGGCAGATAGCCGAACTGCGGCTTGCGGGAGAACACCGGGATGACCTCCGAGATGATCCCGAAGAACGGCAGCGCCACGATGTAGACCTCCGGATGCCCGAAGAACCAGAACAGGTGCTGCCAGAGGATCGCGCCCCCGTTCGCCGCGTCGAAGACGTGCGCCCCGAACTTGCGGCCCGCCTCCAGCGCCAGCAGCGCGGCCGCGAACACGGGGAACGCGGGCAGGACCAGGATCGAGGTGAACAGCACGTTCCAGGTGAACATGGGCATCCGGAACATGGTCATGCCCGGGGCGCGCAGGCACAGAATCGTCGTGATGAAGTTGACCGCAGTCAGCGTCGTCGACACACCGGTCACCACCAGGCCCATCGCCCACAGATCACCGCCCGCGCCGGGCGAGAAGTAGGCGCTGTTCAGCGGCGCGTACGCGAACCAGCCGAACGAGGCGGCCCCGCCCGGCACGACGAAGCCGGACACCACCATCAGCGCCCCGAACAGGTACATCCAGTACGACATCGCGTTCAGCCGGGGCAGCGCCAGGTCCGGCGCGCCGATCTGCAACGGCATCACGGCGTTGGCGAACCCGGCGAACATGGGCGTCGCGAACAGCAGCATCATGATCGTGCCGTGGATGGTGAAGAACTGGTCGTAGCCGTGCTCACTGAGGAACTGCAGCCCCGGCCGGGCCAGTTCCGCGCGCATGCCGAGGGCCAGCAGCCCGGCGAAGAGGAAGAAACAGAACGCCGTGACCATGTACAGCCGGCCGATCACCTTGTGGTCGGTCGTGGCGGCCCAGCGCAGCAGGGTCCGGCCGGGGCGTGGGGCGGGGACCGTGTAGCGCTCGGCGGCCGCACGCGCGTCGAGGGCTTCGCGAGCACCGACGGCCTCGGGGGCGCCGATGGCTTCGGGGGAGTCGGGCATCCGGGGTGGTTCGGTCATCCCTGGCGAAGCTACTCGCGGTGGCCGGGGGCGGGCCCGCGCCACGCCCTGCGCACCCCACTCCGTAAGCTGGACAGGCTGATCACCGACCGTGAACCGGAGTTCTGGTGCATCTCCTCGTCACGGGCGGCGCCGGGTTCATCGGATCCGCGTACGTGCGCGCGCTGCTCACCGCCGACGCGCTCCGCGTCGCCGCGCTGGGCAAGCTCACCTACGCCGGCACCCTGACCAACCTCGCGGCCGGCCACCCCCGCCTCGGCTTCGTGCAGGGCGACATCTGCCACAGCACCCACGGCCTGGGCGTCCGCGTCACCCGCTGCTCCAACAACTGTGGCCCGCACCGGTTCCCCGGGAAGCGCAAGGGGCACGACCTGTGCTGCTCGGTCGACTGGAGCACGGCCCGTGACGAACTCGGCTACCGCCCGCACGGCCGCGCACGGCGTGCGCCACGCCACCGGTTCCGGCGACGCCGGCCGGTACGAGCCGGCGGTCGGGGTGTTCCGGCCGGCGGGCGCCGACCCGGACCGGGTGCGCTCCGCCGACAGCCGGTCCTTCGCCCGGCCGGCGCCCCGGCCCGCCTGCGGCGTCCTCGGCCACGAGCGGTGGGCGGCCGTCGGCCTTCCGCCGCCCGCGGGACCGGCGCTCGGCCCTGCGGGCGGCACTGGCCCGCCTCCGTGAGGCGATGTCCCGGCAGGGCCGTCGGTCAGGCGTGGGTCTTCGCCAGCAGCTCCAGGACGTCCGCGGTCGTACCGCTCTCGCCGAGCCGCGGGAAGATCCGCTCGACGCTGCCCGCGTGCGCCTCGCCGTCGGCGTCGGCCATCGCGTCGGTGGCGAGGGTGACGTGGTAGCCGTGGGCGTAGGCGTCCCGGGCGGTGGACTCCACGCCGATGCTGGTGGCGATGCCGGTCAGCACGATCTGCGTGATGCCGCGCCGGCGCAGCTGGACGTCCAGGTCGGTGCCGTGGAAGGCGCTCCAGTTGTGCTTGGTGACACGGATGTCGCCGGCGTGGCCGGACAGTTCGTCGACGATGACGTCCCAGCCCTCGGGGAAGGCGAGGCCGCGGGCCTGGCGCTCGGTGCGGCCGGGCACCATGTCCCCGCCGTCGGCGGCGAAGGAGACGCGGACCAGGACGACCGGCAGGTTCCGGGCGCGGAAGGCGTCGGCGAGCTCCGCCGTGCGCGCCACCACCTCGGAGCCGGGGTACGGCTGGGTCGGCATGGCCACGATGGCGTTCTGCAGGTCGATCGCGACGAGGGCGGTACGGGGGTCGAGCGTGGTGAGCGACATGAGTCGGTCAGTCCTTTCCAGGGGTGCTGGTGGGTCTGGGGGAGAGCCGGCCGAGGGAACGGTCGGGCAGGGTCGTCGCCAGCAACAGGGCGGAGCCGGCGAGCATGAACAGGGCCAGGCCGTGCAGCCCGGCGGTGTCGGCGCGGTGCGGGTAGAACCCCGCGGTGGCGGCGGACGCGGCCAGCGCGCCGAGATAGCCGAAGGTCCGCAGGAGCCCGGCCGCTGAGGCGATCCGCTCCGGGGCGGCCTGCCGGTACAGGGCGTTCTGCGTGGCCAGGCCGAGCAGCCCCTGCGGGACGCCGAGCACCGCGCCGGCCACGAGCAGCAGCCACAGCGGACTGCCGGCGCGCACGAGGAGCAGCAGGGCGCAGCCGGCGACCTGGAGCACCGAGCCGACGAGCAGCTTGCTCCGCACCGCCTCGCGGCGTCCGCTGAGCGCGGACACGACCAGCGCGGCGGCCGACTGGGGCAGCAGCAGGAGCCCGGCGGTGGAGGCACTGAGCCCGCGCCCCTGCTCCAGCCACTGCGTGTAGCCGTACATGAAGGTGTACGACGTGGTGTAGGCGAGCAGCTGGCGCAGATAGGTGGCGAGCAGCGGGCCGTTGCCGCCGAGGACGCGCAGGTCGACGAACGGGTCCGGCACCCGCAGCTCGCGCAGCGCGAAACCGGCGGCCGCGGCGGCCGACAGCACCGGCAGATACCAGCGGTCGCCGCGCGGGTCCATCAGGAACAGCATCAGCGCGACCAGCATCAGCGCGAACAGCGCCATGCCGGGCAGGTCCACGCTGCGCCGCCGGGTCTCGGTCCGGGGCAGCCGGAGCGCGCCGAGCACCAGACAGGCCGCCGACAGCGGCACGTTGACGGTGAACACGGCGCGCCAGCCGCCTGCCCCGATCAGCAGGCCGCCGAGCGCGGGCCCGACGACGGCCACCGTCTGGTTGGCGACGGCGAGCACGGCCAGCACCCCGGCGGGGCTGTCCCGCCCGGTGCGCTCGGCCTCGCTGCGGGTCAGCCGCATGGCCGCCGGGTACGCCGCCGACGTGCCGAACCCGAGCAGGACCCGGGCCGCGATCAGCACGCCCAGCGAGGGCGCGAGCGCGCCCAGCAGACCGGCGACGCCGACCAGGGCCGTACCGGTGAGGTAGAGCCTGCGCGGGCCGTACATGTCGACCAGGCGGCCGATCACGGGCTGGCCGACGGCCGTGGCCAGGTACAGCGCCGAGACCAGCCACACCGTCTCGGCGGGCGGGGCACCGAAGGCGACGCCGATCGGCACCAGCGCCACGGCGATCATGGAGGAGTTGACGGGGTTCAGGACCGAGCCGAGGGCCATCGGCGCGATGAGCCGGCGGTCGAATCCGGCCGGGGCGGGGCGGCCGACCTCCCGGGCGGTGCGTCCCCTCAGCCTGGGTATCACGGCTGCGACAGCCGTTCCATCAGCTCCAGCGCCGTGAGGACCGTCTGCCGCTCCTCCTCGGTGTACCGGTCCTGGAAAGCGCGGGCCAGCCACTCCTCCCGCGCCTGCCGGTTGCCCTCGATGCGGGCCCTGCCGGTGTCGGTCAGCGTGACCAGCTGGCGGCGGCCGTCGGCCGGGTCGGGGGCGCGCCGGATCAGGCCGTGCTGCTCCAGAGCGGCGAGCGTGGTCGCCATCGACTGCGGGCGCACGCCCTCGGTGGCGGCGAGGGCGCTGGCCGTGGCGGCGCCGTGCTTGCCGACCAGGGTGAGCGCCGACTCCTGGGACGGACTGAGGTCGGTGTCCTGCGCGACCTCGCGCAGCCGCCGCCGCAGCCGGCTGAAGACCACGCGCAGATCGCGCGCGGCACGGGTGGCGGTGTCGGAGATGTCAGCCATGCGGTCAGCGTAGGACCGACAGCTGAAACTGTCCAGTCCAAACTGTTCAGCCCCACCTGATTATTTGCCTGATGAATTCCGGGGCGGCCTCTCGGTTACGTTGACCCTGTGCGTCTGCTGATGCTGTCCGACACCCACCTGCCCAAGCGCGCCAAACGGCTCCCGGAGCAGCTGCTGGCCGAACTCCCACGCGCGGACGTGGTGTTCCACGCCGGCGACTGGGTCGACACCGCCACCCTGGACCTGCTGGAGAGCCGCAGCCGCCGCCTGATCGGGGTGTACGGCAACAACGACGGCCCCGAACTGCGCGCCCGGCTCCCCGAGGTGGCGTACGCCGAGCTGGACGGCCTGCGCTTCGGCGTGGTGCACGAGACCGGCCCCGCCCAGGGCCGCGAGGCCCGCTGCGCCGCCCGCTTCCCCGATCTCGACGTGCTGGTCTTCGGCCACAGCCACATCCCCTGGGACACCACCGCCCCGAACGGCCTGCGCCTGCTCAACCCCGGCTCCCCGACCGACCGGCGCCGCCAGCCCCACTGCACCTACCTGACGGCAATCCTCACCGGAGGCGCCCTCACCGAGATCACCCTGCATCGGCTGCCGCAGCGGTAGCGGCCGTGTGCCAGGATGCCGAGATGATCTCTGACAACGGCATACCGGGTGACGTCGTTCCGGCGGGTCGCATGGCCGGCGGCGAGCAGCCCGTACTCGCTCTGCCCGGCGGACTCCAGCTACGGCCCTGGCGCTCCGACGACGCCGAGACGCTGCTGACCGCCGGCCAGGATCCCGCGATCCGCACGTGGAACCGCTTCACCGTCGGCAGCCGTGAGGAGGCGTGCGCCAGGATCGAGCGCATGCACGCCCGCTGGCGGGCCGAGATCGCCGCGATATGGGCCATCGCCAGACCGGACGGCCCGGCCGTCGGACTCTGCGGATGGGGCGACATCGACCTGCACGGCGGCAGCGCCGAGATCCTCTACTGGCTCCTGCCCGAGGCGCGCGGCGGCGGCATCGCCGTCGAGGCCACCCGCAGGCTCACCCAGTGGGCCTTCGACGACCTGGGCCTGCACCGCCTGCGCCTGTGCCACTCGGTCGCCAACCCGGCGTCCTGCCGGGTCGCCGAGAAGGCCGGATACACCTACGAGGGCACCCAGCGCAGCGCCCTCCTGCACAGCGACGGCTGGCACGACCAGCATCTGCACGCGCGCGTGGCGGGCGACGCCGGGTAGCCGAGGAGCGGGTGCGGGGGATCCACGGGGGGATTGTCAGTGCAGGGTGGTACCCGTGGTGCACGGCCTTCTCACCGGCAACACTCCTGCGTCGCGCGGCTCGGCCCGCCGTCCGCACCGTGACCGCGTGCCGGGCCTTGTCGTCCTCCCGGTCGACGGCGGGAGGCCGCCCGCCTGTCTTCCCACGCCGCCTGCGGTTCCTGGCCTGGTCGGCCGGCTCCGGAATCGTGCAGCGGATCCCGCGCTTTCGCAGGGAGGCCCGGTTGGCGCGGGACGAACAAGCCTCGTCGCCCCTCACCCGCAGCGGACGGACGCGGGACCGGCCCAGGCCATGGTCGGCGGCCCACGGTCGGCCTGCCCAACACCGCGACCGGCAGCAATGGCTCCCACACCGACCACTGCTCGTCAGGAAGATCCCCTCGCCCCACACCAAGATGATCACGGCGCAGGGCAAGGCGCGAAGCACACTTCTGAAACATGGATCAGCCGGCTGCCGGGATCGGTGCGTTCACCTCTTCACCCGCGTTGACAGGTGCGGCCCTTCCGCCCGCGTCGCAGCAGCCGTCTCGCCACGTACGCCAGTGCGGCCAGCGCCGCTACGGCGAGGGCCGCACGCTTGGCCACCGGGACTCCGGCCGTGCGCAGGAGGTCCAGCGGCTGGGGCTGTTCGTCGGTGAGGGCGGCCGGTTCCTCGGCGGTGGGTTCGGGACCCGTGGTCAACCGGTCCGCCAGGCAGGCCGCGAACTGGCCGGCCAACCGGTCGCCCACCTCCGCCAGCACACCCCGCCCGAACTGTGCCGGTCGCCCGGTCACCGTCAGTTCGGTGTGTACGGACACCGCGGTGCCGCCGTCGTGTTCGCTGAGCGTGCCGGTGACCGTCGCCCGCGCCGTGCCCTGGCCCCGCATCTCCCGGCCGCTCGCCACGAGCACCATCCGGTGGGCCGAGGCGTCCTGCTCCTCGAAGACCGCCGTACCCCGGTAGGCGACGGTGACCGGGCCGACCTTCACCTTCACCGAGCCGGTCACGGTCGTGCCGTCACCTCTCTCGACGTTCTCCACCACCGCGCCCGGCAGACAGGGCGCGACCCCTTCGATGTCGAGCAGCGCCTGCCAGGCGTCGTCGACCGGGACGGGGACGGTGAAATCGTGGTGCAGCTCCATGACCTGCTCCTCTCGGACACGCCGGGCTTCGTCAGGCGGCGGGCGGGTGGATGGCTCCGGCGGTCGTGGTCAGGGGCGCTCCGCTGCCGCCCCAGCGCAGGGCGACGATCTCGGCGGCGACGGACACCGCGACCTCCTCCGGGGTGCGGGCACCGAGGTCGAGCCCGAGCGGTGAGCGCAGCCGGGACAGCTCGGCGGCGGTCAGACCGGACTCGGTGAGCCGCGCACGCCGCTCGTCGTGGGTCTTCCGGCTGCCCATCGCCCCGATGTAGGCGGCCGGGCGGCGCAGGGCCTCCTGAAGCAGGGGCACGTCGAACTTCGGGTCGTGGGTGAGGACGCAGATCACCGTGCGGTCGTCGGTCTCGGTGCCGGCGAGGTAGCGGTGCGGCCAGTCGACCACGACCTCGACGGCCGCCGGGAAGCGCTTGGGCGTGGCGAAGACCGGGCGGGCGTCGCACACGGTCACCCGGTAGCCGAGGAAGTCGCCGATGCGGGCCACCGCGGCCGCGTAGTCGATGGCGCCGAAGACCAGCATGCGCGGCGGCGGCGCGAACGACTGGAGGAACACCGTCACGGCGTCCTCGCGGCGCTCGCCGTGCGGCCCGTAGTGCCGTACCACCGAGGCGCCGAGGGCGAGTTCGCCGCGCGCGTCGGCGGTGACCGCGACGTCGAGTCCGGATGCGCCGAGGGTGCCGTCCGACCGGTCCGGCCAGACGGCGAGCGTGGCGCCGCGCGGCGCGGGTCCGTCCACCACCGTGGCCACGGTCACCGGCTCGCCCGCCGCGACCGACGCGGCGACCGCGCCGAACGCCGGATCGGAATCCGGGGTCACCGGCCGTACCAGCAGGGTGATCTCGCCGCCGCAGGTGAGCCCGACCGCGAAGGCGTCCGCATCGCTGTACCCGAACGTCTCCAGACGCGCCTCACCGCCGGCCACGACCTCCTGCGCCAGCTCGAACACCGCGCCCTCCACACAGCCGCCGGACACGCTCCCCACGACCTCGTCGTCCGGACCCACCGCCATGGCGGCGCCGGGCCCGCGCGGGGCGCTGCGGCTGACCGCGACGACCGTGGCCAGCCCGAACGGCACCCCGGCCGCATGCCACCGGGCCAGCACCGGCAGAATCTCACGCACGCTCGGCTCCTCTCACCGGGTCCGGGCCGGCCGCCCGGCCCGCACCCGTCACCCGTTCCGCACCGGCGTCCGCGCCCCGCACCACCGCCGCCAGCCGTTCCAGTGCCGCCAGGCTGTGCCCCTCGACGAAGGCGTCCACGCTGGGCAGCGCGGCCGCCATGCCGGCGGCCAGCGGGGCGTAACCGGGGCGGGCCTTGCGGGGGTTGGCCCAGATCACCTGGTGCGCCAGGGCGTGCAGGCGGCGCATCTGCCGGCCGAGCAGCTCCGGATCGCCGCGCTCCCAGCCGTCGGAGAGCAGGACGACGATCGCGCCGCGCGCCATCCCGCGCTGCCCCCACCGGTTCAGGAACTCCCGCACCAGCTCGCCGAGCCGGGTGCCGCCGCGCCAGTCGGGCACGGCCGCCGCGACCGCCGCCATCGCCACGTCCGGGTCGCGGTGCGAGAGTTCACGGGTCACCCGGGTCAGCCGGGTGCCGATGGTGAACGCCTCCGTACGGCCCGCGCGCACCGCCGCGTGCGCGAACCGCAGCAGTGCGTCGGCGTACGGCGCCATCGAGCCGCTCACGTCCACCAGCAGCACCACCCGGCGAGGCCGCTCGACCCGTGCATGCCGCCGCAGCCGGGCCGGTTCCCCGCCGCGGCGCAGCAACTCCCGTACGGTGCGCCGCGGATCGACCTCGCCGCGCCGGGCGGGCCGGCGCCGGGCCGAGCGCCGCGCCTGACCCTCCAGCGCGAACGCGGCCAGCAGGCACCGCAGTTGGGCCCGTTCGGCGGCGTCGAGCGTGGCGACGTCGCGGTGCCGCAGCACCTCGGCGGAGCCGGCGAGCACGGCGGCGGGCGGCCCCTGCGGTTCACCGTCGCCCGGCATACCCGCAACCACGGGCGCCTTACGGGCGACGAGCCGCAGCCGGGACGGGGCAGCGGCACGCGCCGGGCGCGGCGCCCGCTCGCCGGCGGAGCCGAAGTACGCGGCGAACACCCGCTCGTACCGCTCCAGGTCGTCGTGCCCGCCGCACAGCGTCGCCCGCCCCGCCCAGAACACATCCGCACGCACCCCGGGCCGCAGCGCGGCCACGGCCCGCAGAAACGCGTGCAGCCGCTCGGTACTCGCCTCGACCCCGGCCGCCCGCAACGCCCGCACAAAACCGAGCAACACGGCATCGGCCCCCAGCCACCCGTTCCCGGCCCGCTCCCTCTCCCCTCCCCAGGAAGCCCCCGCCCCCCTTCCCGCCGTACCCATCCCGCTCACCCGCCCCGTGCCGCGAGGACCGCCGTGATGTCCAGGCCCCGGGCGCGCTCCGTGTCCTCGCGGTACTTCAGGACCGAGCCCAGCGTCGCCAGCGCCAGGTCGGCGTCGAGCTCGTTCGCGCCGAGGGCGTCCAGGGCCTCGGCCCAGTCGAGGGTCTCGGCCACGCCGGGCGGTTTGATCAGGTCCGCGCCGCGCAGAGCCTGCACCAGCGCGGTGACCTGTTCGGCCAGCCGCGCCGACACCCGGGGCAACCGGCGTCGCACGATGGCCAGTTCACGGGCGAAGGACGGGTGGTCGAACCAGTGGTAGAGACAGCGCCGCTTCAGCGCGTCGTGCACCTCCCGGGTCCGGTTCGAGGTCAGGACGGCCACCGGCGGCTCCTCGGCACGCAGTGTTCCCAGCTCGGGGATGGTGACGGAGTGCTCCGACAGCAGTTCCAGCAGGAACGCCTCGAACTCGTCGTCGGCCCGGTCGATCTCGTCCACCAGCAGGACCGACGGCTGGGTCTGCAGTGCCCGCAGCAGCGGCCGGGCGATGAGGAAACGGCGGTCGTACAGCTCGCTCTCCAGCCGCTCCGCGTCCGTCACCCCGGCCGCCTCGGCGGCACGCAGATGCAGCAGCTGGCGCGGGAAGTCCCAGTCGTACAGGGCCTGCGAGGCGTCGATGCCCTCGTGGCACTGGAGCCGGATCAGCGGCGCGCCGAGCGCCTCGGCGAGGGCGGCGGCGAGCGCGGTCTTGCCCACGCCCGCGTCGCCCTCGCAGAACAGCGGCCGGTGCAGCCTCAGGGCCAGGAAGCAGGTGACGGCCAGCCCTTCGTCGACGAGGTACCCCGTCTCCTCCAGGCGGGCCCGCACCCGCTCCGGGTCGTCCATCGTGTTGATCGGCGCTCACCCCGTTCCACCGGCGGCCAGCACCGCCCGCCGGGTCAGCACCCGGGCCAGATGCGCCCGGTACTCGGGCGAGGCGGACAGGTCCTGCGCGGGCCGGGTGCCCTCGGCCGCCCGCTCGGCCGCCCGGGCCACGGCCTCGGGACCGTCGGCACCGGCCAGCGCCGCCTCGGCCGCCGACGCGCGCAGCGGGGTCGTGCCCATGTTGGTGAGCCCGATGCGGGCCTCGGCCACCCGCCCGTCGTCGCGCCGTACCAGCGCCGCGACGCCGACGATCGCCCACGCCTGCGCGACCCGGTGGAACTTCTCGTAGTGGAAGCCCCAGCCGTCCGTCTTGGGGACCCGCACCTCCACCAGTACCTCGTCGGGCGCGAGCGCCGACTGGAGGTAGTCCACGAAGAACTCCCGGGCCGGGATGGCGCGCCGGCCGTCCGGCCCCGCGGCGATCAGCTCCGCGTCCAGGGCCAGCACCACCGCGGGCAGATCCCCGGCCGGATCGGCGTGCGCCAGGGACCCGCCGAGGGTGCCCCGGTGCCGTACGGCGGGATCGGCGACCGTGGCCGTGGCCTCGGCCAGCAGACCGGCGTGCCGGCGCACCAGCGGGTCGCGGATCACGTCGTGGTGGGTGGTCAGGGCGCCGATGACGAGCGTGTCGCCGTCCTCGCGGACCCCGCGCAGCCGAGGGATCCGGCCGACGTCCACGACCAGTTCCGGGAAGGCCAGCCGGAGCCTGAGCAGCGGCAGCAGGCTCTGCCCGCCGGCCAGCACCTTCGCCTCCTCGCCCGCGTCGGCGAGCAGCCGCACCGCCTCCTCCACGCTCTCCGGACGGGCGTACTCGAATGCCGGGGGAATCATCCCGACGCCTCCTTCACCGCGCGCCACACGCGTTCGGGCGTGCAGGGCATCCGGACGTCGTGCACACCGAGCGGGCGCAGCGCGTCCACGACGGCGTTGACCACGGCGGGCGTCGAGGCGATCGTGCCCGCCTCCCCGACGCCCTTGACACCCAGGGCGTTCGAGGTGGCCGGTGTCTCGGTCCGGTCGGTGACGAAGTCCGGCAGGTCGGCCGCCGACGGTACGAGATAGTCGGCCATGGTGCCGGAGACGAGGTTGCCCTCGTCGTCGTACACGGCCTCCTCGTACAGCGCCTGTGCGATGCCCTGCGCCAGTCCGCCGTGCACCTGCCCCTCCACGATCATCGGGTTGACGACCCGGCCGACGTCGTCCACGCAGACGTAACGCCGGATCCGGGTCCGCCCGGTCTCGGTGTCGACCTCGACCGCGCACAGATGGGTGCCGTGCGGGTAGGAGAAGTTCTCCGGGTCCACGACGTGTTCGGCGTTGATGCCGGGCTCGACGCCGTCGGGCAGGTCGTGGTGGGTGAATGCCTCGAAGGCGATCTCCTGGATGGTCTTATGGGCTTCCGGGGAGCCCTTGACCGAGAACACTCCGCCGCTGAACTCCAGGTCCTGCTCGCTGGCCTCCAGCAGGTGGGCGGCGACCTTGCGGGCCTTCGCCACGACGGTCGTCGCGGCGCGGTGCACGGCCTCGCCGCCGACGGCCAGCGACCGCGAGCCGTAGGTGTCCATGCCCTGCGGGGCCGTCCTGGTGTCACCGTGCACCACCTCGACGTCCTCGAAGGGCACGCCCAGCACGTCGGCCGCGATCTGGCTCCAGCAGGTCTCGTGGCCCTGCCCGTGCGGGCTGGTGCCGGTGACCACCTCGACCTTGCCGGTGGGCAGCATTCGGATGCTCGCCGCCTCCCAGCCGCCGGCGGAGTACCGCAGATCCCGCAGGACCCGGCTCGGCGCCAGACCGCACATCTCGGTGTAGGTCGACACGCCGATGCCGAGCCGTACGGGATCGCCCCGCTCGTTCCGCTCCCGCTGTTCGGCGCGCAGGGCGTCGTAGCCGAAGAGTTCGAGGGCCTTCGCCGTCGCCGCCTCGTAGTCGCCGCTGTCGTAGGTCAGTCCGGCGATCGTGGTGTACGGGAACTCGTCGTGCCGGATCCAGTTGCGGCGCCGCAACTCGACCGGGTCCAGGCCGAGTTCGGCGGCCAGCTCGTCCATGACCCGCTCGATGGCGTACGTCGCCTCCGGGCGCCCGGCACCCCGGTAGGCGTCGGTGGGGGTCTTGGTGGTGAACACGCCGGTGCAGCTGAACTCGTAGGCGTCCATCTTGTAGATCGCCGGGTACATGAAGGCGCCGAGGATCGGGATGCCGGGGGTGACGAGCATCAGGTAGGCGCCCATGTCGGCGAGCAGACCGACCTTCAGGCCGAGCAGCCTGCCCTCGCTCGTGGCGGCGACCTCGACGTCCTGGATCATCCCGCGGCCGTGGTGGGTGGCGAGGTAGCCCTCCGAGCGGGACTCGGTCCACTTCACCGGCCGGCCGAGCCTGCGGGCGATCGCGAGCGCGAGGGCCTCCTCGCCGTACACCTGGAGCTTGGAGCCGAAGCCGCCGCCCACGTCCGGGGCGATGACCCGCAGCTTCTGCTCGGGGATCCCGGTGACCACCGACAGCATGATCCGCAGGATGTGCGGGATCTGGGTCGCCGAGTACACCGTGTACTCGCCGGAGGCGGCGAGCGGGGTGACGACGACCGCGCGCGGCTCCATCGCGTTGGGGATCAGCCGCTGCTGGTGGTAGCGGCGCCTGAGGACGACGTCGGCGCGTGCGCGCACCGCCTCGAAGCTCTCGCCGGTGGCGAGCGGCCAGGTGTAGCAGCGATTGGTGCCCTTGTCCGCGTGGACCAGCGGGGCGTCCGGCGCCAGCGCGGCCTCCAGGTCCAGGACCGGGGGCAGCGGGTCGTAGTCGACCTCGATCGCCTCCAGGGCGTCGGCAGCCGCGTACCGGTCGCGGGCCGCCACCACGGCGACCGGATCGCCGGCGTGGCGGACCTCGTCGACGGCGATCGGCGGGTGGTCGGGCAGCACGATGTCCTCGGTCACCGGCCAGGCGCAGGGCAGCGAGCCGAGCCCCTCGGCGAGGTCGGCGCCGCTGAACGCGGCGACCACACCGGGGCATCGCAGCGCCGGGGTGACGTCGACGCGGGTGACGCGGGCGTGGGCCATCGGGCTGCGCAGGACGGCCAGGTGCAGCAGTCCGGCCATCTGGATGTTGTCGGTCCAGGTGGTCTGGCCGGTGATCAGCCACGCGTCCTCCTTGCGGGCCCTTGCGCGCCCGACCTCGGGTTCGACCGCCTGGCCGGTCATGCCGTGGCCTCCTCGGTGACCTGGTGGGCCTCAGGCCGGGCGGAGGTGTCCTCCTCCTCGGCGGCGGCGAGCACCGCGCGGACGATGTTCTGGTATCCGGTGCACCGGCAGAGGTTGCCCTCCAGGGCCTGCCGGACCTCGTCGGCGGTGGGGTGCGGGTTCTCGCGCAGCAGGTCCCGGGCCGCCATGATCATGCCGGGGGTGCAGTAACCGCACTGGAGGCCGTGCCGCTCATGGAAGGCGCGCTGCAACGCCGTCCACGCGCCGTTCCGCGCCAGCCCCTGGACGGTGGTCACGGCGCCGCCGTCGGCCTGCACCGCCAGCACCGCGCAGCTCTTCACGCTCTGCCCGTCCAGGTCGACCGTGCACGCCCCGCAGGTGGAGGTGTCGCAGCCGATCGGGGTGCCGGTCAGACCGAGGCGGTCGCGCAGGTAGTGGGCCAGGAGGAGCCGGGGCTCGACGTCATCCTCGTACGCCGTGCCGTCCACGTTCACCTTGATGCGGGTCATGGGACCTCCCGACCGCCACCATCGTGACGTACGTCACTCTATGGCCGTGCTGTGGGGGTGGCGAACGCTGCGACCGCACGCTTGTTGAACGTTAATCCATTGCCCTTGCGGGGCCGTCCCTGCTGCACTGCTGGGCGATCCGACGTCACTCAGAGAGGGCCAGCGATGCGCGCTGCGTGCATGTCCACCCAGGAAGGAATCCACCCCGTGCCGAAGGACATCACGCTCAGTGCATCTGCTCAATCTCGGAATTCTCGCGCATGTCGACGCCGGTAAGACCAGCCTGACCGAACGGCTGCTGCACACGGCCGGGGTCATCGACGAGGCCGGCAGCGTCGACGACGGAAACACCCGGACCGACACCCTCGCGCTGGAGCGCCGGCGCGGTATCACCATCAAGTCCGCCGTCGTGTCGTTCCCGCTCGACGGCGTCACCGTCAACCTCATCGACACCCCCGGTCACCCGGACTTCATCGCCGAGGTCGAGCGCGTGCTCGGCATCCTCGACGGCGCCGTCCTGGTCGTCTCGGCCGTCGAGGGGGTCCAGGCGCAGACCCGGGTGCTGATGCGCACCCTGCGCCGGCTGGGCATCCCCACCCTGGTCTTCATCAACAAGATCGACCGGCGCGGCGCGAACGGCTCCGCCATGCTCGACCAGATGGCCCGCAGGCTGGCCGTGCCGCTCGTCCCGATGGGCAGCCCCGCCGCGTCCGGCACCCGCGCCGCCCGCTTCGTGCCCGGCCTCGGCCCGGCCGCCGCGGAGGTGCTCGCCGACCGCGACGACGACCTGCTCGCCGCTTACGTCGACGACCGGGTCGACCGCGGCCGGCTGCACGCGGCCCTCGCCACCCAGGCCCGGCGGTCCCAGGTCCACCCGGTGTACTTCGGCTCCGCCGTCACGGGGGCGGGCGTACCGGAGCTCGTCGCCGGCATCGAACGCCTGCTGCCCGCAGCCGGCGGCGACCCCGCCGGACCTCTGTCGGCCACGGTCTTCAAGGTCGAGCGGGGCCCGGCGGGGGAGAAGATCGCCTATGCCCGCGTCTTCTCGGGCACCCTGCGCGTCCGCGACCGGATCCCGTTCGGGCACGCGGCTCGCGGTGCGGACCGGGCGGAGGGCCGCGTCACCGCGCTCAGCGTCTTCGACGGCGCCGCCGACGTCCGGCGGGACAGTGCGGGCGCCGGGCGGATCGTCAAGGTCCAGGGCCTCGGCGGCATCCGGATCGGGGACCCGCTCGGGGCGCCGGGACGGGCGTACGAGCACCACTTCGCGCCGCCGACCCTGGAGACCGTCGTCGTCCCCGGCCCCGGCACGGACCGGCGCTCGCTGCATCTCGCGCTCACCCAGCTCGCCGAACAGGACCCGCTCATCGGCGTCCGCCACGACGAGCTGCGGGGGGAGACCTCCGTCTCGCTCTACGGCGAGGTGCAGAAAGAGGTCGTGCAGGCCACCCTCGCCGAGGAGTACGGCCTGGACGTCACCTTCCGCGAGACGACGACCCTGTGCATCGAACGGCCGGCGGGCACCGGGCACGCCGTGGAGTTCAACAAGCAGGGCGCCAACCCGTTCCTGGCCACGGTCGGCCTGCGCGTCGATCCCGCACCGCCGGGCGCGGGCGTCGCGTTCCGGCTGGAGGTGGAGCTGGGCTCGATGCCGTACGCCTTCTTCAAGGCCGTCGAGGACACCGTCCGCGAGACGCTCGGCCAGGGGCTGCACGGCTGGCGGATCCCCGACTGCACGGTCACCATGACCCACTGCGGCTACTCGCCCCGGCAGAGCCACGCCCACCAGGGCTTCGACAAGAGCATGTCGAGCACCGGCTACGACTTCCGGGGCCTGACCCCGCTGGTCCTGACCGCGGCGCTGCGCCGCGCGGGCACCGTCGTGCACGAGCCGGTGCACCGCTTCACGCTCCAGGCTCCGGCGGACACGCTGGGCGCGCTGCTGCCGGTGCTCGCCCGGCTGGGCGCCGTCCCGGAGACCACCGGCGCGCCCGGCGCGAGTGCCGTGCTGGAGGGCACGGTGCCCGCCGCCCGGGTGCACGAGCTGGAGCAGCGGCTGCCCGGCCTCACCCGGGGCGAGGGCGAGCTGGAGACGGCCTTCGACCACTACGCGCCGGTCACCCGGGGCACCGTCCCCGAGCGGCCGCGCACCGACCGCAATCCGCTGAACCGCAAGGAGTATCTGCTGAACGTGATGCGCGGAACTGACTGAGAGTCAACTTACTTCTGAGTCAGGTGGTATTGACGTCGCTTTCGGCGGGCCGGACTGTGGTGGACATGTCGAACATCCGGGCACGTCTGCTCGTTGTCCTGGTCGTCCTCAGCGGATTCCTGACGGTGGCGGGTGCTCCGCCTGCCACCGCCGGCACCTCGGCTCTTCCCTCCGACTCCCTCTGGTTCGACGGCTCCCCGCTCACCGTGCGGGGCGGCCGCTTCACCGACGGCCAGGGGCGCGAGATCGTCCTGCGCGGCTACAACGTCTCCGGCGAGACCAAACTGGAGGAGAACAGCGGGCTGCCGTTCGCCTCCGTCGCCGACGCCCGCACGTCCGCGACCGCGCTACGCGCCCTCGGCGGCGGCGACGCAGTCCGCTTCCTGCTCTCCTGGGCCCACGCCGAACCCGCACGCGGCCAGGTGGACACCGCCTACCTGGCCGCCGTCACCGAGCAGATGCGCGCCTTCCTGGACGAGGGCATCCGCGTCTTCCCCGACTTTCACCAGGACCTCTACTCCCGCCACCTGTTCAACACGGGCAGCTGGTACACCGGCGATGGCGCCCCCAAGTGGGCTGTGGACGCGGGGAGTTACCCTGCCGAGTCCTGCGGGATCTGCCTCTTCTGGGGCCAGAGCATCACCCAGAACGCGGCTGTGCAGCAGGCGCAGTACGACTTCTGGCACAACAACCACGGCCTCCAGGACGCCTTTCTCACCACCGCCCAGGCGACCATGGCCTACCTCCAACAGCACCTGAGCAGCGCGGAGTTCGCGGGCATCACCGGCTTCGACCCGTACAACGAGCCGTACGCGGGCAGCTACGACTCCGGGCAGACCTCCCGTACCTGGGAACGCGATCTGCTGTGGCCGTTCTACGTGAAGTTCCGCGCCCGGATGGACGCGGCCGGCTGGCAGGACAAGCCCGCCTTCGTGGAGCCCAACCTCTTCTGGAACGCCAACATCTCCACCCAGAAGCAGGAGGGCGGCCTGCTGGACGCCGGCACCCTCGGGCCGGGCTATGTCTTCAACACCCACTTCTACGACCAGAAGGCCATCTCCGGGATCCTGATGTGGGGCAAGGCCGCCGACGGCCAGTACGCCTCCGACTTCGCCACCGTCCGCGACCGCGCCGCGTCCGCCGGTACCGCGGCCGTGGTCAGCGAGTTCGGGCACCCGCTGTCCGGCACGGTGTCCGACAAGGCGCCGACCGTCCTGAAGGCGATGTACCAGGCCCTGGACTCCCGTCTGCCGGGCGCGAGCTGGTGGTCGAACCCGGGCGCCTCCGGCCCGGTGCTCTCCGGCACCCAGTGGCAGTGGGACATCTACAACGGCCGGCACCACGAGCTGATGAACGGCAACCCCGACAAGGTCCTCACCACCGGCGACGCCTGGAACGACGAGGACCTCTCCGCCGTGAGCCTCGACGGCTCCGGCCAGGTGACCCTCCGTCAGGACGCCCGGCTGCTCGACCGCCTCTACCCGAGCGCCACGGCCGGCACGACGCTGGCCTTCACCTACGAGGACCGCTCCCGCGACGGCTCCACCACCCTCACCTGGAACCCGGTGCCGAGCTCGCTGCCGAACGTGGCCCGGCTGGTGGGCTCCGGGCAGTACGGGCTGCTGGTGTGGCGCTCCGGGGACGGCTCCGCGCCCACCGAGCTGCACCTGCCGGCGTCCTTCCCGACCGCGTCCACCACCGTCGTCTCCGACCTGGGCACGGTCTGTGGTCCGCCCGCCTACACCACGTCCACACCGGTCGCCGTCGCCCCCGAACCGGGCGGCACGGGCAGTCGCCGGCTGCTGCTCACCGACCCCGACTCCGGGACCCTGCACTACGCGCTGGTGACCAACGGGGCCGCGGCGCCCTCGGCGGACCTGCTGAGCGCGGCCCGGTCGGAGCTGGCCGCGTGGGCGGCGGCGCACTTCTGAGACGCCTGAACGGAAAGAAGCCGTACGGCCTCCGGGGTGGGGTGGGGGTGGGGGAACCCCGGAGGCCGCCGGCGCTCAACTCCCGCTCGGACTCGTCCAGTCGGCCTGGACGTGCCCCAGCCGGACGCGCTGCGGATGGTCGCCGACCGGAACGGACAGCACCTTCTGACCGGTCGCGAAGTCGATGGCCGTGACCTGGTCGGCGCCGGCCTCGGAGATGATGCAGTCCTTGCCGTCGCCGCTGACGGTCGCCCAGTACGGCGTCGACGCGGTGATGAGCGGGCCGACGTCGAAGGAGGCCCGGTCGACCACGGTGGCGTAG
Source organism: Streptomyces camelliae (assembly GCF_027625935.1). Classification (NCBI taxonomy): domain Bacteria; kingdom Bacillati; phylum Actinomycetota; class Actinomycetes; order Kitasatosporales; family Streptomycetaceae; genus Streptomyces; species Streptomyces camelliae. The sequence continues at coordinate 1,101,806 of NZ_CP115300.1, read as the reverse complement.
TTGTCCATGGTCCCGGCGACACACAGCTTGGTGCCCTCGGGGTTCATGGAGATACCGTGGTGGCGCGAGTCCAGCAGCCAGGTGGTGCGGTCCGGGTTGGTCGCCGGGTTCTCCGGCAGTGTCTTCACCCGGGTGATCTTGTCGGCGGCCACGTCGTACTCCAGGAAGCCGTTGAAGAAGGACACCTGGAAGTACAGCTTGGACCAGTCGGGCGTGAAGGCGGCGGGCCGGACCGCGTCCGAGAAGTCCTTCAGCCCGATCGCGTCCAGCCGCTGCCGCATGTCGATGGTCTTGACCTGCTTGAACGTGGTCGCGTCGACGATCGTGATGTGGCGGTCGCCCTTGGTCCAGTCCCACCCCGGCGCGTCGAGGGACGTGGTGACCTCGCCGATGGACATGTTCCAGATGTATGTGCCGCCATTGGTGAAGAAATTCTCGTGCGGCTTGTCGCCGGTGTCGAACTCGCCCAGTTCCTTGCCGGTGTCGATGTCCAGCACCTGCACCTTGTTCGCGGTCGAGGCCGACACCGCGACCCGGGTGCCGTCGGGCGAGACCGCCATGTGGTCGGCGCGGTAACCGGCCACCGGGAAGCGCCAGTTGACCTTGTCGGTGGCCAGGTCGATGGAGACGACGTCGGCGAAGCTCGGCCGGGAGACGACCACGGACCGGCCGTCGGGCGTGGAGTACATGTCGTCCACGTACTGGTCGTGCCCCTGGCCGACCTGGTCGCGGATGGACGTGTAGTAGATCCACTTGATCGGATCGGCGTTGATCTCGGCGAGCCGCTCCGCCTTGTCGGGGATGACGTTGATCCGGCCGATCTTCGCGAAGTCGCCGGAGGACTTGATGACATCGGCGGTGCCGTCCCAGTTGTTGCCGACGAACATCACCTCGCGCAGGCCGTCGTCGGCGGCGGAGGCGGCCGTCGCCGGTCCGGCGACGGTCAGGGCGAGGGCGGCGGCCACGGAGCACAGGTGCCTGGTTCTGGAGGCAGGCATGACTGCTCTCTTTCCTCGGGGGAATCTGAACACGGGCGCATTCACAGTGAACTTACTGAAAAGTAAGGAGAGGGCCGGTTACTCGACAAGAGGTGTGCACGACAAGATTGGGGTCGGGACGGCGGACGGAGGGGGAGACGTGACGGGCAGGCTCAGGGCTCCGACGGGCCGCTACGGCGGCAGATCCGCCGAGGAGCGGCAGGCCGAGCGGCGCCGGCGATTCCTGGACGCGGCCATGGAGCTGTTCGGCGGCGCCCCCGGCTACCGGGGGACGACGGTCGCCGCGCTCAGCCAGGCCGCCGGCCTGTCCACGCGCCAGTTCTACGAGGAGTTCCGCACCCTGGAGGACGTCCTCGCCGCGCTGCACCTGGAGGTCAACGGCTGGGCCGAACAGGCCGTGCTGGCGGCCCTCGCCGGGGCGGACGGCCTGCCGCTGGCCGAACGGGCCGCGGTGCTCTTCCGCGCCTACGCCTCCGACGTCACCTGCGACCCGCGCCGTATCCGCATCACCTTCGTGGAGATCGTCGGCGTCAGCCCTCGCCTGGAGGAGCAGCGGCTGGCCCGCCGGGCCCGCTGGGTCGACCTCATCCGCGCCGAGGCGGACGCGGCCGTGGTGCGCGGGGAGGCGGCGCCCCGGGACTACCGGCTCGCCGCCACGGCCTTCATCGGCAGTGTCAACGGCCTCCTGCACGACTGGAGCGCCGGCTGGGTGGACGCCACGCTGGACGAGTTGGTGGAGGAGCTGGTGCGGCTGTTGCTGGGGATGCTCCGGCCGGAAGGCTGGCGCCCCCGGGCCGCATGACCCGTGACCCGGGTGACGTGGCCCTTCCCCTGTCGTCCCAGGTCAAGGCCCGTTTCGTATCGCTCGGCGCGCGGGATCGGCCCGGAGCTGGTCTGCTGGTGCGGGGGCGGTCGTACCCGTGCTCCGCAGCGGCCGGCACACCGCGAGACACAGGAGAGCGTGTGATGAGTACCTATCGAGTCGCGCAGGTGATGAGCGCGGGCGGTTCGTTCGAGCTGGCGGAGCGCGAGGTGCCGGAGCCGGGGCCCGGCCAGGTGCGGATCGCCGTCGAGGCGTGCGGCATCTGCCACAGCGACGCCATGTTCGTGCACGCCGCGATGCCGGGCATCACCTTCCCCGAGGTCCCCGGGCACGAGATCGCCGGGCACGTCGAGACGCTCGGCGCGGGCGCGCAGGACGCGGGCTGGCAGGTCGGGGACCGGGTGGCGGTCGGCTGGTTCGGCGGCAGCTGCGGGCACTGCAAGCCGTGCCGCAAGGGTGACTTCATCCTGTGCGCGAGCCTGAAGGTGCCCGGGTGGGCCTACGACGGAGGCTTCGCGGAGAAGGTGATCGCGCCCGTCGACGCCCTGGCCCGGATCCCGGACGCGCTCGCGGCGAGCGACGCCGGGCCGATGGCCTGTGCGGGCGTGACCACGTTCAACGGGCTGCGGCGCAGCTCCGCCCGGCCGGGCGACCTGGTCGCGGTGCTCGGCCTCGGCGGCCTCGGCCATCTCGGGGTGCAGTACGCGGCGGCGATGGGCTTCGAGACCGTGGCGATCGCCCGCGGCGCGGAGAAGGCCGACTTCGCCAAGCGGCTGGGCGCCCACCACTACATCGACAGCACCGCGGACACGCCGGTCGCCGAGGCCCTGCAGTCTCTGGGCGGCGCGAACGTCGTGCTGGCCACCGCCGGCAACTCCGCCGCCATCACGGCCACCGTGGACGGCCTCGCACCGCGCGGCGAACTGGTCGTCATCGGCGCGGATCCCGACCCCATGGGCATCAGCCCGCTCCAGCTGATCATGGGCGCCCGCGTCGTGCGCGGCCACCCCTCCGGCACCGCGCAGGACGTGCAGGACACCATGGAGTTCAGCGCCCTGCACGGCATCCGTCCGATGACCGAGACCGTGCCGCTGGACGATGTGGGCGGCGCCTTCCAGAAGATGCTCTCGGGCGGCGCCCGCTTCCGCATGGTACTCACGTACAGCTGACTTTCGGGCAGGGGCCACGGTGGCCGGCACCGACGGCGCACGCCGGAGCCGGCCGCCGCGGCCGCTCCCGGCCGGGTCGCGCGGCTCAGCCGCCCAGCCGCTCCAGTGCGGCCAGCACCGGGGCGGCGCCGTCCTCGGCGCGGATGCGGGTGCCGAGGGTGCGGGCGCGGTCCCGGTACACCGGCTCGCGCGTGGCTCGTACCAGGGCCGAGGACAGGGCGTCCACGGTCAGGCGCCGCAGGGGTACGGCGGCGGGGGCGACGCCCAGGGTGATCAGGCGGGTGGACCAGAAGCCCGCGTCGAACTGGACCGGCACCGGCACGGCCGGCACCCCGGCGCGCAGTCCCGCCGCGGTCGTGCCCGCGCCCGCATGGTGGACCACGGCGGCCAGGCGGGGGAAGAGCAGCGCGTGCGGCACGTCGCCGATGGTCAGCATGTCGTCGCCGTCGGCCGCGAGCCCGCCCCAGCCGCGCTGGATCACCCCGCGCAGCCCCGCCCGCCGCAGCGCCGCGACCACCTGGGCGCTGAGCCGCCCGGCGTCCGGCACGGTGGCACTGCCCAGCCCGACGAAGACCGGCGCAGGGCCCGAGTCCAGGAACTCCCGTAGCTTGCAGGGGAGTTGGTCCTCCGTGTCGTACGGCCACCAGTAGCCGCTCACCGTGAGGCGCGGCCGCCAGTCCCGGGGGCGCGGCACCACCAGAGGACTGAAGCCGTGGTGCACCGGCCAGAGGCGTCGCTCCCGGGCCCGCAGTGCGGCACCGGCCCGCAGCGCCGGCAGCCCGAGCCGCCTGCGCAGCCCGGGTACGGCGTGCCTGAAGATGTGTTCCGTGGCGAGACAGACCCCGTGCCCGGCGACCCGGTTGGCCGTCGGCCCCCAGGAGCCGCCGCCGAGGACAGGCGGCGCGAACTCCCGGGTGCCGCAGAGGGGTTGGAGGTAGACGCCCATGCTCGGCAGTCGCAGGCCCTCAGCGATCGTGTGGCCGAGCGGGGCCAGGGAGGCGGACAGCAGGAGCACCTCGCTGTCCCGGGCCGCCGTGAGCAGGTCCTCGGTCATCCGCCCGACGACCCGACGGGCCAGGTCCGCAAGGCGCAGCAGCTTCGTGGCCTCACTCGCGCTGCGGTGCAGACCCCGGCCGCGCGGTGACTCCAGCTCCGCCCGCGGATCGACGGGCAGCCCGTGGAACCGTATGCCGGAGCCCGTGACCAGAGGCTCGAAGCGTGCGTGGGTGACCAGGGTGACCTCGTGCCCGGCGAGCGCGAGTCGGTGTCCCAGCCCGGTGTAGGGGGCGACATCGCCCCGGGAACCGGCCGTCATGATCGCAATGCGCACGATGACCAAGTATGGCGGCAGCGCGCCCCGCGCGGGCCGAAATGCCCGGCGTGGACGGCCGGTTCACCTCTGCCGCAGCCGTTGACTTCACCCTCGTGCGGCTCTACCGTCGGCGCGCGACACGTTCGATTCACCGATCTATGTCCGGGATATCGAACGCACGCCCTGTCGATCAGCGTGGAATCCGTCCGCACGCGGAGGCGCCGATGTACCCCCCACCCCGTCCGACCGCCGAAGGCTTCGTACGCCGCTGCAGAACCACCGCCGTACGCGCGTTGGTCCTGGCCCTGACCGCGGCCGCCGCTCTGCTCTTCGCCCAGCCGGGCACCGCCCAGGCGGCGACGGTCCGTCAGATCCCCGTGCCCACTGCGCCGATGGGCTGGGCCTCCTGGAACAGCTTCGCCGCGAAGATCGACTACAACGTCATCAAGCAGCAGGTCGACGCGTTCGTCGCGGCAGGCCTTCCCGCCGCCGGCTACAAGTACATCAACATCGACGAGGGCTGGTGGCAGGGCACCCGCGACAGCGCCGGCAACATCACCGTCGACACCGGTGAGTGGCCCGGCGGCATGAGCGCCATCGCCGGCTACATCCACAGCAAGGGCCTGAAGGCCGGCATCTACACCGACGCCGGCAAGAACGGCTGCGGCTACTACTACCCGACCGGCCGCCCCGCCGCCCCGAACACCGGCAGCGAGGGCCACTACGACCAGGACATGCTCCAGTTCTCGAAGTGGGGCTTCGACTTCGTCAAGGTCGACTGGTGCGGCGGCGACGCCGAGGGACTGAACGCGGCGACGACGTACCAGGCGATCAGCTTCGCCGTCACCGACGCCACCGCGGCCACCGGCCGCCCGCTCACCCTCTCCGTGTGCAACTGGGGCAAGCAGAACCCCTGGAACTGGGCGCCCGGCCTCGCCACCATGTGGCGCACCAGCACGGACATCATCTACTACGGCAACGCACCCTCCCAGGCGAACATGCTGTCCAACTTCGACCAGGCCCAGCACCCGGCCGCCCAGCACACCGGCTACTACAACGACCCCGACATGCTGATGACCGGCATGCCGGGCTTCACCGCCGCGCAGAACCGCACCCACATGGCCCTGTGGGCGATCTCCGGCGCCCCGCTGCTGGCCGGCAACGACCTGACGACGATGACGAGCGAGACCGCCGGGATCCTCACGAACCCGGACGTCGTCGCCGTCGACCAGGACCCGCGCGGCCTCCAGGGCGTCAAGGTCGCCGAGGACACCACCGGACTCCAGGTCTACGGCAAGGTCCTGGCCGGCACCGGCAACCGGGCCGTGGTGCTGCTGAACCGCACCTCCACCACGCAGAACATCACCGTCCGCTGGTCCGACCTCGGCCTGACCGGCGCCACGGCGAGCGTGCGGGACCTGTGGGCGCGGGCGAACCTCGGTTCGTACGCCACGAGTTACACCACCAGCGTCCCGGCGGGCGGCTCGGTCATGCTCAAAGTGAGCGGCACCGAGGCGGCGAGCAGCGGCTACACGGCCACCTCCACCGGCACGTTCACCGGGGTGAGCGCCGCGAGCACCGGACTCGACGTCGTCGACATCGCCTACACCAACACCGGCTCCACGCCCGTCACCGGCACGCTCCGGGTCGACGGGCAGACCGCCACCGCGGTCTCCTTCCCGCCGACCGGTGCCGCCCAGGGCACGGTCTCGGTCCAGGTGAACCTCACCAAGGGAGCCGCCAACTCCCTTGCGGTGAGCGGCGGTCCGGCCCTGGGCGCCCTCACCGTCCGCCCCCTTCCGGGCACGAACGGCACGCTGCTGGTGGGCAAGCAGTCCGGGCGCTGCGCGGACATCTACGACAACACGATCACCAACGGCACGCAGGCCGAGCTGTGGGACTGCAACGGCGGCGCCAACCAGGCCTGGACGTACACCTCCCGCAAGGAACTGGTGGTCTACGGCGACAAGTGCCTCGACGCCTACAACCTCGGCACCACCGACGGCACCAAGGTCGTGCTCTGGGACTGCAACGGCCAGGACAACCAGAAGTGGACACTGAGCGCCGACGGCACGCTCACCAACGTCCACGCCGGACTCTGCCTGGACGCCTACAACGCGGCCACGGGCAACGGCACGTCACTGGTCCTGTGGACCTGCAACGGGCAGGACAACCAGAAGTGGTCCCGGACCTGAGCGCCGGGGCCTCCTACGCGGCCGTCGCCTCGGCGGCCGCGACCGTCTGCTCCAGAAGGGTGGCGATGGTCATCGGACCGACGCCACCCGGCACCGGAGTGATCAGCGCGGCCCGCTCCACGGCCGAGTCGAAGTCGACGTCGCCGACGTTGCCCGGGTTGTAGCCCGCGTCGATCACGACGGCACCGGGCTTGATGTCCTGCCCGCGGATCAGCCGGGGCCGGCCGACGGCGGCGACGACGATGTCGGCCTCCCGGACCGCCGCCGACAGGTCCGCGGTGCGCGAGTGGCAGTAGGTCACGGTGGCGTCCCGGGCCAGCAGCAGCATGCCGACCGGCTTGCCGAGGATCGCGCTGCGGCCCACGACCACGGCCCGCTTCCCGGCGGGGTCGACGCCGTACTCGTCCAGCAGCCGCATGATCCCGCCGGGCGTGCAGGACACGAAGCCCGGCAGACCGAAGCTCATCGTGGCGAAGGACGCGAAGGTGACCCCGTCGACGTCCTTCTCCGGCGCGATCGCCTCGAACGCGGCCCGCTCGTCGACGTGGTCGCCGACCGGGTGCTGCAGCAGGATGCCGTGCACCGTCGGATCGGCGGACAACTCCCTCAGCGTGCCCACGAGTTCGGCGGTGGTCGTGGCGGCGGGCAGCGCCACGTGACGGGAGGCGATCCCCGCCGTGCGACAGCGGTTCTGCTTCATCCGGACGTACGTCACCGATGCCGGGTCCTCGCCGACCAGCACGGTCGCGAGACAAGGGGTGACACCGGTCCGCGCGGTGAGCTCGGCGGCCTTCTTCGCGGTCTCCTCGACGATACGGCGGGCGAGGGCGGTGCCGTCCATGAGACGGGCCTGGGTCATGCTGCACACTCCTGAGCGGATCGACTCTCTCGCCCAGGCGCGCGGCATCCACCTCAGGGCCGCTCCCCGGTGGTACTCCACCTCAGCGCCAGTCACGGCCCGCGTACAGGGTAGCCGAGCGCACGTACGACCCCGTCCCGGGCGGGTGGCTCAGCGGTGCCGGGGCCTGCGGGCGCACGGCAGCGGGCGTGGGCGCGCCGCTCGCAGCACCGAGCGCGCCGAGCGCACCGGGTGCGGGCACGCGGCCCCCAGCATCGACCGCACCGACCGCAGCCGCAGCCCGCCCAGGCGCGCGTGGGCAGAGAAGGTCCAGGTCAGCCTGGAGGTGACCTGGACCCTCGCACTTCTCCTTCCGGCGCCTGTCATGCCGGGGTGCGCCTACTCGTCCCAGGCCTGGATGATCAGCTGGTCGGCGATCTTGCCGTCGCGCAGCGTGAGCATCGACTCGGCGAGGACACGGGTGCCGTCGCCGTACTGGCAGGTCTCGGTGAAGGCGACATGATCACCCTGGACGACGCAGTGGCCCAGCTTGTGTGTCATGTCGCGGCTGTAGATGTCGTCCAGCAACTCGGCGATCTGGCCCCGGCCGTGCAGGACCGTGGGGTGGCTTGGCTGGTGGTTGTGGTCGACGATACGGATGTCCGCGTCGTCGGTGTAGAGCGCGAGCAGGGAGTTGCCGGTGTTCCCTTCTATGGCCCGGCGCAGTGTCTCGGTGTCGAAGGCGGAACCTGCCGTGGTGCCCATGGTGACCTCCTTCAGGCGCCCGCGGCCCGCGTGAAGCGGACCGCGTGGGCCTCACCCTTCGAGACTCCTCCGGCCCGGCGGCCACGGCAAGCGCAGCCGATGGGCTCCGCCTCACGAGTGAGCGCGGGCCGCCGCCCGTGTCCGGCCGGGGGCCGGGGCCGTTGCTGAAGGCATGATCTCAACACGACGTATCGTCGCCGCCCTCGGCCTCGCCGCCGGGGTCACGGCCCTCGCCGCCCCGATGGCGAACGCGGCCGACGCGAGCGCAGCGCCCCTCGGGCGGATCAGCCCCATGGGCATGCTCGACTCGCTCACCGTCAGCGACATCCCCGCCGCGCACAAGGCCCAGGTCCCGCGCGTCTCCGAGCAGATGCGCGGGCTGAACCAGGTGAGCAAGCTGAACCAGCTGCACCAGGTCACCGACCTCGCGGCCCCCGTGACGGGCCTGCTGCCGGCCGTCGAGGCCTGACCCGCCCGCAGATCCGCGGACCGTCCCGACAGGGACGCCGCGAGGGCTGTCCCGACCGGGACATGCCGAGGGCCGTCCCGACGGGGACACACCGAGGGCCGTCCCGACGGGGCGGCCCTCACGTCTGCCTGACCCTCCCGAGCGCGGCCTGCACGAGGTGACCTTCCCGGACCGGCCCCCCACCGCTTGCCGTCGTCCCCGGACCCTGCGCCCGGCGGCCCTGCCCGCAGCGCCGCCCAGTCCCGGGGCAGCGCGCACGCCGAGACCGTGCCGTCCGGCAGACAGCCGCGGAGCAGGCGGACGAGCGCCCGGCCCCAGCTCCAGCCAGGTGCGGACCACGGCGCGGTGCAGCACGCCGGCCATGTCCGCGAACCGCGGCGGTGGGCGCCGTACCCGGAGCTCCGGCTCGGCGGTCTCGGCGCCACCGGGCGGGTGCTGCCGTCGCAGACGAGCGGGCGGCACGAGGTGCGCGGGTGGAGGGTGGCGAGTGTCCGGCCGTACGCGCCGAGGACGCCGTCCATGCCGGGACGGCTCGGTGCCGGGTCGGGCGGGCCGCCCAGGAGCCGGGCCAGGGTGCCGACGGCGTGGCAGGCGTCCGCCAGGGACAACACGCCCGCGGCGCACGCGGCGGCGATCCGCCCGGCCCCTGCCCGTAGACCACGTCCGGCACGACACCTGCGGGTGCCGTCGGCCGCGGACATCACACAGACCGGCGGGAGTTGGAGATGCGGGTCGAGGCGTGCGCGCGGATGTCATCCAGCGCCTCGGCGAACACCGGGAGGCAGGAATGCGGTTCGTCCAGTGCGGCCGCCAAGTCCGGCCTGTTCTCGCCGGACGCGGCCCGCGGGAACGGAGGGCGTTCCAGCTGAAGCACGCCAGCCACTTCCTCGACGAGCCGGAGACCTGACGGAGGCCGGCGGCGGCCGGAAAGATCCACGCTCACCGCCGTGGTCCGTCCCGCTACCGAGCGGTCACGCGTAGGGTCGGCAGCGAAGGCAATCGATAGAAAGGGCCAGGCCATGGCGCAGGAAGTCCGCGGCGTGATCGCACCGGGGAAGGACGAGCCCGTACGGGTCGAGACGATCGTGGTGCCGGACCCGGGACCAGGCGAGGCCGTGGTGCGCGTCCAGGCCTGCGGTGTCTGCCACACCGACCTGCACTACAAGCAGGGCGGCATCTCGGACGACTTCCCCTTCCTCCTCGGCCACGAGGCCGCCGGCGTCGTGGAGTCCGTCGGCGAGGGTGTCACCGACGTGGCACCCGGTGACTTCGTCATCCTCAACTGGCGTGCCGTGTGCGGCCAGTGCCGGGCCTGTCTGCGCGGGCGGCCCTGGTACTGCTTCAACACCCACAACGCCAAGCAGAAGATGACCCTCACCGACGGCACGGAGCTGTCCCCGGCGCTCGGCATCGGTGCGTTCGCCGAGAAGACGCTCGTCGCCGCCGGCCAGTGCACCAAGGTCGACCCGGCGGTCTCCCCGGCGGTCGCCGGCCTGCTGGGCTGCGGTGTCATGGCCGGCATCGGCGCGGCCATCAACACCGGAGGCGTCGGCCGGGGCGACTCCGTCGCCGTCATCGGCTGCGGCGGTGTCGGCGACGCGGCCGTGGTCGGGGCGAACCTCGCCGGCGCGGCGAAGATCATCGCCGTCGACATCGACGACCGCAAGCTGGACAAGGCCCGCACCCTGGGCGCCACCCACACCGTCAACTCCAGGGAGGCGGACCCGGTCGAGGCGATCCGCGAGCTGACCGGCGGCTTCGGCGCCGACGTCGTCATCGAGGCCGTAGGCCGCCCGGAGACGTACCGCCAGGCCTTCTACGCCCGCGACCTCGCCGGCACCGTCGTCCTCGTCGGCGTGCCCACCCCCGAGATGAAGCTCGAACTGCCCCTGCTGGACGTCTTCGGCCGCGGCGGCGCCCTGAAGTCCTCCTGGTACGGCGACTGTCTGCCCTCCCGTGACTTCCCCATGCTGATCGACCTGCACCTGCAAGGGCGGCTGCCGCTCGACGCGTTCGTCACCGAGACGATCCAACTGGACGAGGTGGAGAAGGCGTTCGAGCGGATGCACCACGGCGACGTACTGCGCTCGGTGGTGGTGCTGTGATGACCGCCCGCATCGAACGCCTCGTCACCTCCGGCCAGTTCACCCTCGACGGCGGCACCTGGGACGTCGAGAACAACGTCTGGATCGTCGGCGACGACCACGAGGCCGTCGTCATCGACGCCGCCCACGACGCGGAAGCCATCGCCCATGCCGTGGGCGACCGCCGGCTCACCGCGATCGTGTGCACCCACGCCCACAACGACCACATCGACGCGGCCCCCGCCCTTGCCGACCTCACCGGCGCCGTCATCTGGCTGCACCCCGATGACCTGCCGTTGTGGAAGCAGACCCACCCGCACCGCGACCCCGACCGGCCTCTTCTCGACGGCCAGGTCATCGAGGCGGCCGGCGCCGACCTCACCGTGCTCCACACCCCGGGCCACGCCCCCGGCGCGGTCTGCCTCCACGACCCCGGACTCGGTGTCGTCTTCACCGGCGACACCCTCTTCCAGGGCGGCCCCGGCGCCGCCGGACGCTCCTACTCCCACTTCCCGACGATCATCGACTCCATCCGCGACAAGCTCCTCACCCTGCCCCCGCAGACCAAGGTCCTCACCGGGCACGGCGACTCCACGACCATCGGCGCCGAGGCACCCCACCTGGAGGAGTGGATCAAGCGCGGGCACTGAAACCCGGTACGGCCGAAGCCGGTACGCCCGTACGATCACGATCATGACCACGCACCCGAACACGCTGGAGACCCTGCACGGCACCCGCGTCCTGCGCTGCGCACCCGACGGCCCGCTCCTGGACGGCGAGCGCGCGGCACTGGACCTGATCGGCGACGCCTTCGGCCAGGAGGCGGAGCTGGTCGTGGTGCCCGTGGAGCGGATATCGGACGAGTTCTTCCGGCTGCGCTCCGGTGTCGCCGGCGACGTCGTGCAGAAGTTCGTGAACTACCGGCTGCGGCTCGCCGTCCTCGGCGACATCTCGGCCCACGTAGCGGCGAGCGACGCCCTGCGGGACTTCGTGTACGAGTCCAACCAGGGCAGCCAACTCTGGTTCGTCGCAGACGCGGCGGAGCTGGACGAGCGACTCCGCACCTGAATCCGCGGCCAATACCGACAGAAGGTGTCCGGCTTTCCCGTGAGAGTGGGGACGACAGCAGTCGTACCGCAGTCGTACCGCACAGGAGGCCGGACATGTCAGGACCGCTGCAGGGCAAGGTGGCGCTGGTCGCCGGGGCGACCCGGGGGGCCGGACGCGGCATCGCCGTGGAACTCGGCGCGGCCGGCGCCACCGTCTACGTCACCGGCCGCAGCACCCGCGCCCGGCGCTCGGAGTACGACCGCCCCGAGACGATCGAGGACACCGCCGACCTCGTCACCGCGGCGGGCGGACAGGGCATCGCCGTGCCCGTCGACCACCTGGAACACGCGGCCGTACGGGCCCTGGTGGAGCGGATCGCCGACGAGCAGGACCGCCTCGACGTCCTCGTCAACGACATCTGGGGCGGGGAGAAACTCTTCGAGTGGGACACCCCGGTCTGGGAGCACGACCTCGCGGGCGGGCTCCGGCTCCTCCGGCTGGGGGTCGAGACACATGCCGTGACCAGCCACTACGCGCTGCCCCTGCTGCTGCGTCGGCCCGGCGGGCTGGTCGTGGAGGTCACCGACGGCACCGCCGAGTACAACCGCGACACCTACCGCGTGAACCTCTTCTACGACCTCGCCAAGGCCTCCGTGCTGCGCATGGCCTTCGCCCTCGGCCACGAGCTGGGCCCGCGCGGCGCCACCGCCGTCGCGCTCACCCCGGGCTGGCTCCGTTCCGAGCTGATGCTCGACCTGTACGGGGTGCGCGAGGACAACTGGCGTGACGCCCTTGTGAAGGAACCGCACTTCGTCATCTCCGAGACCCCGCGCTTCGCCGGCCGCGCCGTCGCCGCCCTGGCCGCCGATCCCGGCGTGGCCCGCTTCAACGGGCAGTCGCTGTCCAGCGGCGGACTCGCGCGGGAGTACGGCTTCACCGACCTCGACGGCAGCCGTCCCGACGCCTGGCGCTACCTCGTCGAGGTGCACGAAGCGGGCCGGCCTGCGGACGCCACCGGATACCGGTGAGCCGGTCCCGCCGAGAAGGGCGGCCGTGCCGCCGTGGAGGCCGCCGTCGCGCACGCCGGCTTCCGCACGGCCGCCACCTCATCTGAAGGTCACCCCGAGGCTTTCGCCAGCGCCGCCAGCACGCGCTCGGTGTCGGCGCCGGTGGTGCGCCAGTTGCTGAACGCGGCCCGCAGACCGGGCACTTCGCCGTACACGGTCGGCGTCACATACGCCTCCCCGGACGCCTCGACCGCCCGGGCCAGCGCCGCGACCCGCTCCGGCGAGGGGTCCTCGGCGAGGGTGAAGCAGACGACGTTGAGCCGGACCGGTGCCAGCAGCCGCAGCCCCGGCAGCGCCTCGATGCCCGCGCCGAGCCGGCGGGCGAGGGCCACGTTCCGCTCCACGATCTCCCGGTGCCCGGCGCGCCCGTAGGCCACCAGCGAGAACCACGCGGGCAGTGCGCGCAGCCGTCGCGAGTTCTCCGGCGTCAGATGCAGGAAGTCGGGCTCGCCGTCGGGCAGGCCCAGATACGGCGACGCGTTGTGGAACACCTTCACCTGAAGGTCGCGCCGCCGGGTGAACTGTACGGCCGCGTCGTAGGGGACGTTGAGCCACTTGTGCAGGTCCACGCAGACCGAGTCGGCCGCGTCGAGTCCGTCGACCAGGCCGGCGAGGTCGGGGGAGAGCGCGGCGAAGCCGCCGAACGCGGCGTCCACGTGCAGCCAGAAGGCGTACCGCTCCTTCAGCGCCGCGATCGCCCGCAGATCGTCGAAGTCGACGGTGTTCACGGTGCCCGCGTTGGCGACGACGATCGCCGGCCGGCCCTCGCGCTCGGCGAGCGCCGCCTCCAGCGCGGCCACGTCCACCGCCTCCCGGTTGCCGGGCAGCAGCGGCACCGGGCGCAGCCGGTCCCGGCCGATGCCCAGCACCGACATCGCCTTCGTGACGCTGGAGTGCGGGCTGCCGGAGAGCACGTCGACCGGGCCCAGCGCGGCCGCACCCGCCCGGAAGACGTCCACGCCCAGCCGCTCGCCGAGCCACTCCCGGCCGATCGCCAGCCCGACCGTGTTGGAGGCGGTGGCCCCCGTCACGAACGCCCCGCTGTGCTCCTCGCCCAGCCCGAACAGCTCGCGCAGCCAGGCCACGGTCTCCCGCTCCAGTTCCTGGGCCCAGGAACCGCCCGCCCCCGACACGTTCTGGTCCAGCGCGGACGTCAGCCAGTCCCCGGCGACCGACGCGGGCGTCGCACCCCCGGTGACGAACCCGAGATACCGGGGTCCGGCGGACCCGGAGAACCCGGGCGCCCACCGCTCGGTGAAGGACGCGAGCGCCGCGTCCGCGCCGGCGCCGTGCTCCGGCAGCCGAGCGGCGTCGGGTGCCGGCCCGGCGACGGCGACCGGCCGTTCGCCGATCCCGGCCACTTCACGGGCGGCCACGTCGCGGGCGGACTGCAGGATTTCGGGGAGCCGGGAGAGATCGTCGGCGAGGGTGGGATGCATGTGCCGGAGCGTAGATCGTCGGGGGAGCCGGACGCCCGGTCCAATTCGGGGAAAGTGGACCGGGTGCATGGGGCGAAGTTCATCGTTTCGTCACAGCCTGACCGGAACCACAACCCCCAGGCCCCCGCGCAGGTCTAGCAGTCCGACATCCGGGGAAGCGCGTACACAGCACCTGGGGCATGCCCCGGGTGCCATGGGGAGAACAAGGGGAGAAGGGGAGACCTATGGGGGACATACGCAGACGCGGCGTCGTCGCGCTGGGCGTCACGGGACTGGTGGCGCCGCTCACGCTCGCCCTCACCGCGGCGCCGGCCCAGGCGGCGAGCTGTACCACGCAGACGGGGCCGTATCAGAAGCAGGTGGAGAAGTTCCTCGGCCGGCCCGTCGACGGCAGGCAGTCCGCCGCCGACTGCAGGGCCATCCAGGCCTTCCAGAACAAGCACGGCATCACGCCCGCGATCGGCTACGCCGGATCGGTCACCTGGGGCGTGATGGACCTGATGAACAAGCAGAAGGCCGTCGGGAACAACCCGAACAAGGACGGCCGATGCCCTGTGAACAAGGGCCGGATCGCCTGCGTGAACCTCACGCTCCAGCTCAGCTGGATCCAGGACGGCAGGAAGCTCGTCTACGGACCGGTGCCCGTCCGCACCGGCCGCAAGGGCTTTGCCACCCGCACCGGTCTGAAGAAGATCTACTGGCGGGACCTCCACCACGTGTCGACCGTCTATAACGTGCCGATGCCCTACAGCCAGTTCTTCGACGGCGGCCAGGCCTTCCATTCGGTCGGTCTGAGCATGTGGAACCCGCCGGGTTCGCACGGCTGCGTCAACATGACGAGCAAGGACGCCGCGTCGTACTGGTCACTGCTGAGGACGGGCGACGACGTCTTCGTGTACGGCCGCAAGCCGGGCACCTGAGCCGTCGCCGCCCGGGACGTCACGCCTCGGGCGCGTCCCCGAAGTCGGGGATCGCCAGCCGTACCCCGCCCTGCCGGGCCGATTCGTGCGCGATGATCCCCGGCAGGGTGTAGCGGGCGGCCACCCATGCGTTCACCGAGGGCAGGGAACGGGTGTTGACCGCGGTCACGAAGTCGTCCACCAGGAAGTGGTGGCTGCCCTCATGGCCGTTGTGCAGCTCGTCGAACTCCCGCGGCAGCCGGGCCCGGTCGTGCACCGGGGCCGAGCCGGAGGTGAAGGCGGCCCGCAGTTCGGGCGCGACGTGGGCCAGCGAGGGGTCGTCGGGGGACAGCGTGGGCTTGGGCTCCAGCAGCTCGCTGATGTCCTTCACCCCGTTCTTGTCCTGCCACAGCGCCACCGTCGCCAACTGCTCCATGCTGGCCTCGGTGCCGAAGAACCGGAACCGGGACTCGCGAATGTGCGAGGGATAGCCGACCCGCCGGAACTCGTTGGTGCGGAACGATCCGCCGCCCGCCACCTCGAACAGAGCGGTCGCGTTGGACACGTCGTTGTCGAACTGGCTGACCGAACGGTCGAAAACGCCGTCGCCGCGATCGTCCCGCACGCCGATCGCCGACACGCTCACCGCGTGCGTCCGCCAGGCCCCGAGCACCCCGCCCACCGAGTGCGTCGGGTACAGCAGCGGCGGATAGCTGGCGGTCACCTTCCAGTCGTCGCCGCCGCTGTACTTGTAGGCGTCGTAGAAGCCGAGGTCCATGTCGTGGACGTAGTCGCCCTCGGCGTAGAAGAGGCGGCCGAAGGCGCCTTCGGCGATCTGGTTGCGGGCGTGCACGGTTGCCGGGTTGTACTGGCTGGTCTCGCCCATCATGTACGTCAGCCCGGTGGCCCGGACAGCGTCGATGATCGCGGCGATCTCCTCGGTGGTGACGGCCATGGGGACCGCGGAGTACACGTGCTTGCCGGCGCCGAGGCCCTTGAGGACCAGCGGGCCGTGCGTCCAGCGCTGGGTGAAGACCGCGACCGCGTCGACCGCGGCCGACTCCAGCATGGCCTCGTACGACGGGAAGGTGCCGGCGAGATCCTGCGCGGCGGCGAGCCGCTCGGCCCGCTCGGGCAGCAGGTCGGTGACATACACGTCACGGACGCCGGGATGGGCCTGGAACAGTGCGGCGAACTGACCGGAGAACTGTCCGGCGCCGACGATGCCGAGAGAGAAAGTCATGCCCATTACTTTTGTTGCGGAAGAATCTGCCCGTCAAGAGGCGGATGGAAGCTTCTGCGGCATGCTCTGTGCGCAATAGGATGTCCTAGTTACTTGTGAGGAGGAAGAAAATGACGAGCTGGCTGCCGCTGAGCCCGGCGGAGCGCTCCGTGGCGATCGAGGTGCTCGTACATGGTCCGCTGTCGCGCACTGAGCTGGCCCGGCGTCTCGGGCTCTCCCAGGGCAGTCTCACCCGGCTGACCAAGCCGCTGATCGAGTCCGGGCTGCTGGTGGAGTCCCCCGAGACGGGCGCGACCCAGGCGCGTCAGGGTCGTCCTTCGCAGCCGCTCCGGGTGGTGGCCGACGCCCGCTCCTTCCTCGGCTTCAAGGTCACCGGCGACATGGTCTACGGCGTCGTCACCACGCTGCGCAGTGAGGTCACGGCCCGCCTGGACCGGCCGCTGACCACGCACGACCCGGCCGCCGTCGCCGACGTGGTCGCCGCACTGTCCGCCGAGCTCGCCGAGGGGCGCCCCGCCGTGGCCGGTATCGGGATCGGCGTCGGCGGTCTGGTGCGGGAGCGCGCGGTGGTCGAGGAGTCGCCGTTCCTCGGCTGGCAGGGCGTGCCGCTCGCCGCACTGGTCCGGGACCGCACCGGGCTGCCGGTCATCGTGGAGAACGACGTCGCCGCCCTGACCGAGGCCGAGACCTGGTTCGGCGCGGGCCGTGGCCTCGACCGCTTCGCGCTGCTGACCATCGGCGCCGGCATCGGCTACGGACTGGTGCTCGGCGGCCGGCGCGTGCCGTTCGCGGAGGAGGGCCGCGGCCCCGGCCGGCACTGGATCATCGACCCGTACGGCCCGCTCACCCCGGACGGCGTGCGCGGCAGCGCCGTGTCCTTGCTCACCATTCCGAGCATCGAGTACCAGATCCGCGCCGCGACCGGCCGCGACACCTCCTACGCGGAGATCCTCGCCGGTGCCGCCGCGGGCGAGCCCATGGCCGCCCGGGTCGTCGGCGAGGCCGCCCGTGCGCTCGGTGCCCTGGTCGCCCAGATCGCCAACTTCGCCCTGCCGCAGAAGATCCTGCTCGCCGGTGAGGGGGTCGGACTGATGGATGTGGCCGGGGCCGCGGTCCACGAGACCGTCCGCGCCCATCGGCATCCGCTCGCCGATGTCGTGGACCTGGAGACGAAGGTCTCCGACTTCCACGACTGGGCGCGTGGCGCCGCCGTACTGGCGATCCAGGTGCTCGTGCTGGGTGAGGGGAGAGTGTGAACTCCCGTACGCGGATTGACAGATCGACGTGATGAGTAACACGGTCCGAAATGTCCGTATCGGGTGTACTTACTCACAGCGCCTTCACGCCGATCGGCATATGCTTCACAGCATGTCCACCACTGTTGAAGCCGCCCCCGAGCGATCGGCCGCGGAGGTCAACGAGGAGATCAGGGCCCTGTGGCGCCGGTCGGGCGGGACACTGACCACCGAGCAGCGCGCGCAGTACCAGCGCCTCGTGATGGAGTGGGCCGCCGCGGCCCCGCGATCGCAGCGAGCGGCCTGACCGGCCTCGCGCGGACCGCGCCGTAACCTCCAGGGCACCCGTGACCGCACGGGTGCCCTTGCCGTACCGCCGCAACCGCCGTCGCGTCAGCCCCAGGTCGCCGAGTAGTACCGCTGATAGGCCTTGCGGTCCTGCTCGGCCCGGATGTACCGGGTGGCGACGAGCGCGATCAGACTGCCCGCGATGACCAGCAGCCCCGGACCGATGTTCCGGGTGTCCGTCAGCCGGGCCAGCAGCGTTTCGTTCGGGCCGCCGGACACCGGTGCCGCCGAGCCCGGCGAGACCGCGCTCGGCGCGATCGCCGCCTGCGTGGCCGCGGGGGAGGGAGCGGTGCTCTGGGCGGTGCCGCCGGAGTTCTGGGCGTTCCGGGCGTTCTGGGCGGCGGCGCTCTGGGCCGACACGATGAGCTTGACGTTCAGCGCCGTCATGGCCTTCGTGACCGGCTGGAAGAACGTCGTCCCGCCCGCCGTGCAGTCCCCGCTGCCGCCCGAGGTGACACCGAGCGCGATGCCGTCGGAGAACAGCGGGCCGCCGCTGTCGCCCGGCTCGGCACACACATTCGTCTGGATGAGCCCGGTGACCGTGCCCTCGGGGTAGTTGACGGTGGCGTTCAGCGCGGTGACCGTCCCGTCGTGCAGACCGCTGGTGCTGCCGCTGCGGAACACCCGCTGCCCCACCTGCGCATCGGCCGCCCCCGTGATCCGCACCCCGTTGCCGCCGCCGATCGCGACGACGTCCGCGCCGTCACCGGCCGTGCCGGAGGCGTACTTCACGAGCGAGAAGTCGTTGCCGGGGAAGGTGCTGCTCACCGTCTGCCCCAGCTGCTGGTTGCCCTGGCTGTCGGCGAACCAGGTGGATCCGGCCGGACCGCAGTGCCCGGCGGTGAGGATGAAGGCGCTCTGCCCGTCGGTCACGTTGAACCCCGCCGAGCAGCGGCCGCCGGTCGACAGGATCGGCTGGGCGCCGTTCAGCCGTGTGGTGAAGGTGCCCTTCGTACGCTCCATCCGCACGAAGTCGCCTATTTTCGCGGTCAGATGGCTCATCCGGGACCAGTCGTCCCGGGAGACCGTGCTGTCCGCGCTCACCATGACCCGGTTGGTCCGGTAGTCCACCGCCCACGCGGTGCCCGCCACCCGAGGTGCCGAACGCAGCGCGGCCGTGGCCGACTTGAGCTCGTCCATGCTGTGCGCGACGACCTTGGCCACGACCCCCGCGCCGCGCACCGCCCGTGCCGCCGCGTCGTCGGTCACCGCCACCACCGGCCGCCCGTCGGCGCCGATCCAGCTGCCCGCCGTACGTGCCGTGCCGAGCCGCGCCACCAGCGCGGCGCCGGTGTCCCCGGTACCGGTGGGGGCGGCCAGCGCTCTCACGGCGGCCGGAGGTGTCTCGCTCGCCATGGCCGCCTGGGTGACCATCGCGCCCCCCAGAAGGAGTCCGCCGACCGCCGCCAGGCGTGTCACTCGCCGGACGATGCGTCGTCGTGCGTGCCGCATGCATGGCTCCCGAAGCCGAACCCGAACGCGCGCCGCCCGTACCGGCAGCGCGAGACCCCCGGCTCATCGGGGGGCCGCACTCCCATACGGGAGTCACGGCCCTGGCGTTCAGCGGAATCGGCGCCGCCCTGCGGGTGAGGGACGATCCACCGCCACCGCAGCCCCGCCCAGGGCGCACGTCCCGGCAACACACCCGGGCGTAGGGTCGCCCGGCAACCACGCCCGGCTGTACGGCCGCCACCGCGTTCCGGCGCCGGCTCAGCCCTTGCGGGCCACCCCGCCGTACATGGCGACCTCCTCCGGCACGGCCCCGTGCGGGTGCTCCGGGCGCCAGCGCGAGCACGACACCACACCCGGTTCCAGCAGGTCGAGGCCGTCGAAGAACCAGGCCACGGCCTCGGGCGTGCGCTGGGCCAGCTTCGGGGTGCCGTTCTCGTTCCAGAATTTCACCGCCTCGTCCACGTCCGGCATCGACGGGCTGGTGATCGTGTGCGACAGCATCAGATGGCTGCCGACGGCAGCCGGTCGGTCAACTGCCGTACCAGACCGTACGGATCCTCCGCCATCGCCGATGAAGATGACCACGCCGAGCAGGATCAGCGCCACCGGCTCGCTGAAGTCCAGGGTCCAGGAACTGCCGGATGCCCGCCTCGGCGACCAGACGGCGCACGGCACGGCCAGGGAAGAGCCGGTCGGCGCGCGCGTACTCCCCGATGCCCGGGTGCAGTTGGCGCATCCGATCGCCGGCCGCGCGGTCGGCCTCGTAGTTGTCCTTGCCGCCGAGCCAGTAGTTCCAGATCCGGGCGGTGTGCGGCTGACTGGTGCCGATGCGGCTGCGCAGCGACTCGGCCGCGTCGTCGGTGGCTGCCGGGTTGCCGGTCACGTGGGTCAGCTCCTGGATGCCTGAGAAGAGCGGGACGAGAGGCTGGAGAAAGACCGGACGAGCGGCGCGTTCACACCGCTCAAGACGCAATCGGGACGCACGAGTTGATCATTGCCGGGCATCCCCGGTCTTCCGCCGTTCCCTCCCCCCGCCTCGGCCGCCTATCGTGAGCCCATGACCGGCACCCCGCACGAATCCTCTGCCTGTCCGGACCCGCTGCGCGCCCTCGACCTGGAGCGGCTGCGCCGCCGTACGAGCATGAAGTGGCGCACCTATCCCGAGGACGTGCTGCCGCTGTGGGTGGCCGAGATGGACGTCCCCCTCGCCGAACCGGTGGTCCGTGCCGTCACCGACGCGCTCGCCCTCGGCGACACCGGGTACCCCGCCGGCACCGCCTACGCCGAGGCGCTGGCCGCGTTCGCCGCCGACCGCTGGGGCTGGGACGGGATCGCGATCGAGCGCACCGCGATCGTCCCGGACGTGATGCTCGGTGTGGTCGAGATGATCAAACTGGTCACCGGGCCCGGCGATCCGGTGATCGTCAATCCGCCGGTGTACCCGCCGTTCTTCCAGTTCATCGGCCACATGGACCGCAAGGTGGTCGAGGCCCCGCTCGGTGCCGGGCTGCGCCTCGATCCGGCCGCCCTGGAGGACACGTTCCGGGCGGCGACCGCCGCCACCGGCCGCGCCGCCTTCCTGCTGTGCAGCCCGCACAACCCCACCGGCACCGTCCACACCGCGCAGGAGCTGGCCGCCGTCGCAGCCCTCGCCGAGCGGTACGGCGTCCGGGTCGTCGCGGACGAGATCCACGCCCCGCTCGTCGCCCCTGGCGTGCCCTTCGTGCCGTATCTGAGCGTGCCCGGCGCCGAGCGCGGCCTGTCCCTGATGTCCGCCTCCAAGGGCTGGAACCTGGCCGGCCTCAAGGCCGCCCTCGCCCTCGCCGGACCGAAGGCGGCCGCCGACCTCGACCGGATGCCCGAGGAGGTCAGCCACGGCCCCAGCCACCTCGGCGTCATCGCCCACACGGCCGCCCTGCGCGACGGCACCGGCTGGCTGGACGCCCTGCTGACCGGCCTCGACACCAACCGGCGTCTGCTCGCCGCCCTCCTCGCCGAGCACCTGCCCGCGCTCCGCCTCCACCCGGCCGAGGCCACCTATCTGGCCTGGCTCGACTGCCGTGCCCTCGGCCTCGGCGACGATCCCGCGCAGGTCTTCCTGGACCGCGGCCGGGTCGCCGTCAACTCCGGTCTGCCGTTCGGCACTGGCGGCGCGGGGCACGTACGGCTGAACCTGGCGACCTCGCCGGAGATCCTCACCGAGGGCGTCCGGAGGATGGCGGCGGCTCTGTTCCGAGCGGGCTCCTAGACTGCCGGGCATGGACGACACACGGCTGGACCGGCTCGGCTCCGGCAAATATCTGCTGGTGACCAGCTATCGCAAGAACGGCACCCCGGTCGCCACCCCGGTGTGGGTGGTCCGGGACGGGGACACCCTCGGGGTCTGGACGGCCGCCGACAGTTTCAAGGTCAAGCGGATCCGGCGCCGCCCCGACATCCTCGTCGGCCCCTGCGACCTGCGCGGCAACCCCACCGGCGACCAGCTGCCGGCCACCGCCGCGATCGCCGACGCGGCCACCACCGCCCGCTACCGGGGCCTGATCACCCGCAAATACGGCATCCTCGGCCGCCTCACCCTGCTCGGCAGCCGGCTGCGGCGCGGCCTGGACGGCACGGTCGGGATCCGGGTGACCCTCACGGACTGACCGCGGCGAGGGCCACCCGGACAGAGGGGCTGCTACGACGCGTCCAGCACCGACCCGGTCAGCACCAGCCCGCCGTCCTTCGGCTCATCGGTGTTCATGTCGGTCTGCTGGAACCGCACCGCCTCGGCCGGTTCCTTCACCTTGTCCTCGACCGTGGGCACGGTGATGTCCACGCTCGTCTTCCCCGCAGGGACGTCCATCCACAGGTAGATCCCGGCCTTTGACAGCGGACGCTCCGGATCGGGCTTCACCCCGGCGGTCTCCTGAAGCCAGCGCGCCGGGACGTCCTTCGTGGACAGCTCCGGACCGGTGCCGGGCGGCACCGCGGTGAACATCGCGCTCATGTCCACGTCCACCGCCTGCGACAGCGACAGCCGCCACGTCAGGGACTTCCCCTCGGTGACCCGGTCGGCGACCGGTGTGACGGTCATCGTCGGCGCCGGATCGTCGTCGTGGACCGTGATCCCGCCCCGGTAGGAGCCGACGACCGCCCCGTGCACCGCCTTGACCAGGACGTCGTGCGACACGTCGGGGCCGTAGTGCGTGTTGCCCTTCACCTCGACCGGTACGTCGATGTCGTGACCGCCCGGACGCACCGTCACCAGCCGGTCCTTCGCCGTCCCGGTGGCCGGGTCGACCACGTACACCCGGACCTGTCCGCTGCCGTGGCCGGTCACCTGGACCGGAACGCGGTAGGTGCGCACACCCGAGTCGCCCTCGTCGACCGTCATCCGGCCGATGTCCACGCGGGGCAGCGCGGCCGCCCGCACCGCCGGTGTCCCGGGCCGCCAGCCCCACGCGTCCATCAGCCAGGCCTGCCCGGTCGCCGAACGCGACGTCAGTTCAAGGGACTTGACCGAGCCGAGCGCGAACCGCCCGCGCGTCGCCGCGGTCAGCGGCACCCGGAACTCGCGCGCCCAGTACGACGCGGTGCGCCCACTGCCGGGCAGTCCGTCGGCCCGCACCCGGCCCAGCGTCACCTTCCGGCCGGCGGTGTCGGTGAGGGACACATCCAGCTGGGTGCTCCGGGAGTTCGGCGGCACGAACAGCCGCAGCGCCAGCGCCTCGGAGCCCCTCAGCGACACCGGGTGCGAGGTGCTCACCCGGGCAAGGGCACCGGTGCGCGCCCAGCGCAGCACGATCGCGTGCCGGCCCGCCTCCCGGTCGGTCTCCCACTGCGCGAAGTGTGGCGAGGCGCCCGCCGCGCGCCCGTCCAGACACGCCTTGCCCGGGCTGGGGTTCACCGCGTCGCACAGCCGGGCGCCGGTCACCGACACCCCGCCGTCCGGCAGGAACCCGGCACCCCGGCGCGCCCCCACCGCATGGCTCAGGACGCGCGCCGGATCCGCCGATGGCGCCCGTTTCCCGGAACCGTCCAGCAGCGGCCGTACCCGGTCGTCACCGGCCAGGAACAGCCGCGCGGCTGCGGCGATGTACGTCGAGCCGGCCCGGTGCTGCTGGTCGGCGGTGAGCCGGGTCGCCGCGCGCTTGCCGCACACAGGATCCGGGTGCTGCGGGTCGTCGGAGAAGTCGTCCTCCGAGGGCGCCGCGGACCTGCCGGGCGTCCACTCGGAGTTGAAGAAGTTGTGGTCGGCGCCGATGACGTACACGGCGCTGTGCAGCGCGCTGCCGTCGCTGACCGCGCGGGTCCCGTCGACGTACACCTCGCCCTGCAGGTCGGAGACGTCACCGTCGCAGCCTGGCAGGACCGTCACCGACGGCACGTCGGGCACCGGGTTCTGACCGAAGACCGTGGGACCGATCAGCACCATGCCGCGGACGGACCAGCGGACCGGGCCGTGATAGCCGTCCTGGTCGGCCGGCGGCGGGTAGAGGCTGTCCAGGGCCGCCCGGTTGACGCCCTCGCCGCCCCGCGAGTGCCCGACGAGCAGCACCCGGGACAGATCGGCGCGCGGTGACCGGCGTACGACGGCCGGAGCGGTCTCGGGGTGCGCGGCCCAGTCGGCCCACCGGGCCAGGTGCAGCCGCACCAGCGAGGAGCGGGCCTGGGCGCCGCCGTCCTCGGCCGCGAAGTCCTGGCCGTTGATGCCGCCCGCGGAGATCGAGACGGTCACATAGCCCTGGGATGCCAGGAGTTGCTGGTCGCGCAGATAGCCGCGGTGGCTGGGCACCGGCTTCCAGCCGGTCTTGCAGGGCCAGTCGCCGCTGATCTGCTTGCCCTGGTAGCAGGTGTAGTGGCGGCCGTGCAGGAACAGCGCGAGCGGCCGCTCGCCGGACGCGCCCACGGGGGCGACGACCACCCCGCGCATCTCCACCGGCACCGAAAGACCGGGCAGCTTCACCGACTTGAGGCTGTACTCGCCCGTCCTGGTCCGGTACGAGCCGGGCTTGCCCGGGTCGACGGGGTTCGCGGGCAGCGGGGCGGGAGGCTCGGCCGCCGACATGTCCCCGGTCGTCCCGCGCGCGTCCAACCGCCGTCCGCCGGACCAGACTTGCAGTCCGTGCAGATCGCCGGCGCGCTGCCCGTCCAGCGGCAGCCGGAAGCTGTGGCCGTCCCCGCTCGGCTGCGGCACTCCCAACAGGCGCCCGCCCGACCGGAATTCGACCCTGGCATCACCCATCGGCACCGGCCGGTCCGACCGCCACACCAGCTGCGCCTGCGACCGACCGCCGGCGATCCGCCAGCCCGGTGGCAGCGTGCCCTCACTTGATGCCCCTGACTCGGCCGTATGTGCCGGTGGTCGGCCTTGGGCGACTGCCGCCCCTGGGGATGCCCCCGCCACCGCGAGCAACGCGGCGGCGGTCACCCCTATGTGCCGGGCACGGACCACTGTTCCTCCTTCGTACCCCCGACCTCGGGCGTCCCGGCCGTCCCGGGAGCCCCTCGCCCCCGGAGGACGGAACGCGGAGTCTGTGGGTTCCTTGTGAAGGAGAGGCCGTCGATCACGTGATCGAGATCAGGACAACCGGGGTCGGCACGCCCGGAGTTGCTCCGCGGACCGCCCGTCGGCGATCTCGGCCGCCACCAGCCGGCCGATCACGGGCGCGAGCGTCACGGCGGAGTGGGCGACGGCGACGTACACCGAGCCGTCCGAGGTCAGCGGGCCGATGAGCGGGCCGCCCGCGGGCACCGGCCGGTCGGCGACCCGCGAGCCGACGACCTGGCAGGCGCCGGTGCCGGTGAAAGCGGCTCGCAGGAGGGCGAGTGGGTTCGCCGCAGGGTTCGACGAGCCCTGCGCAGCGGCCTTTTCCGGCTCCGGCAGTGTCATCAGCAGCTGTCCCGGCGCCACTTCCCGTACCGCGAAGTCCGGTCCGGCCACGATGCCGTTGACCAGGCCGGGCGGCGCGGTCAGCCGGACGAGACGCGCCGGTGACGCGGTGACCGGGAGGGAGATGCCCAGCGGCGCGCAGAGCGCGTTCACACCCGTACCGGCGGCCAGCACCACCCGGTCCGCCGGATGGAAGCCGTCCTCGGTGGCCACACCGGTCACCCGGCCCCCGGCGACCCGCAGCGCCACCCCGGACGCCCCGAGCAGCACCCGGCCGCCGAGCGCCGGCACCGCCCGGACCAGGGCCTCGGTGACCGCGACCGGATCCACGCCGCCGTCGGAGGGGGTATGGACGGCCGACGGCGGGGGAGTGCGCAGCCGGGGTTCGAGCGCCCTGATCCGCTCCGGACCCACCCGTACGACCGCCCCGTCGGCCGCCTCTTCGGGCCGGCTGTCCCCGGACGGCCATGCCTCTTCGGGCCGGCTGTCCCCGGACAGCCATGCCTCCTCGGGCAGGTCCTCCCCGGGCGGCCACCGCAGCGAGCCCGTCCAGCGCGCCCGGACCCGGGGCAGCTCCGCCTCCAGTCGCCGCCAGTCCGCCAGGACCGACCCGCGCAGGCCGGCCGCGCCACCGGGCCAGTGACCGCCCGCGCCGCCGATCCACGCGAACGAGTCGCCCGTCACCCCCGCGCCGGGCCGCGCCGCTCGCTCCACCAGGGTGACCGGCACCTTCCGGCCCGCCAGGTGATACGCCACCGACGCCCCCAGCATCCCGGCACCCACGACGACGACCCGCATCAAATCCCCTTTCCTCCAGGCCACTTGGGCGGGTGCATCACCCCGTGCGCCGCACCCTTACCACCGTCGCATCCCCGACTGGACCGCGGCCGAAGCGGGAAGGGCCACACCCATGAGCCGAACCCAGCCTCCGCTGCGCACCGCACTCGTCGGAACCGGCCATCGCGCCCGGTTGTTCACCCAGGCCCTCGCCGCCCGCCCCGGCCGCCAGGTGGCCGCCCTGTGCGACCCGAGCCCCACCCGGATGGCCTTCCACAACCGGCTGCTCACCGAGGCGGGCGCAGCGCCGGCCGCCACCTGGGACCCGGACCGCTTCACCGAGATGCTCGCCAAGGAGGACATCGGCGAAGTCGTCGTCACCACCGTCGACTCCGCCCACGACCACTACATCGTGCCCGCCCTGGAGGCCGGCTGCCGCGTGGTCACGGAGAAGCCGATGACCGTCGACGCCGACCGCTGCGCCCGCATCCTGGAGGCCGTCCGTACCACCGGCAACTCCCTCACGGTCGCCTTCAACTACCGTTTCAATCCGGTGCACGAGGAGGTACGGCGCCTGCTCGCCGACGGCGCGGTGGGCGAGGTGCTCTCCGTGCACTTCGAGTGGCTGCTCGACGTCCGCCACGGCGCCGACTACTTCCGCCGCTGGCACCGCGACAAGCGGCACAGCGGCGGCCTCACGGTGCACAAGGCGAGCCACCACTTCGACCTGGTCAACTGGTGGCTCGGCGACGAACCCGCCGAGGTCTTCGGCTACGGCAGGCTCGGCTTCTACGGCGCCGAGGCGGGCGAACGCCACGGCCTGCGCCGGGACTACGTCCGCGCCCATGGCGCGCCCGAGGCCGCGGGCGACCCCTTCGCGCTCGACCTCGCGGCCGACGCCACGCTGCGCGCCCTCTACCTCGACGCCGAGGGGGACGACGGCTATCTGCGCGACCGCAACGTCTTCGACGGCCCCATCGGCATCGAGGACGACATGGCCGTCCTCGTCCGGTACGCGCGCGGGGCCACGATGACCTACCACCTGACCGCCTACTCCCCGTGGGAGGGCTACCGGGTCATGGTCAACGGCAGCGCCGGCCGGCTGGAGCTGGAGGTCGAGGAGAGCCGTTGGCAGTCACCCGCCCCGCAGCGCACCGGCGGCAGCGGCGCGCTGCACGGGGACACGTCGGCCCGGCACGCGGGCGGCGTGCGCCTCACGCTGCGCCCGTTGTGGCGGCCTCCGGCCGACATCCCGCTGCGGACCGCGCACGAGGCACACGGCGGGGGAGACCCGCGGATGCTGGACGCCCTGTTCGGGCCGGTGGACGCGGCCGGCCCCGGTCCGGGGCCTCGTCCCGTCGACGGCGTCGGTCCCGGTCCGGTCGTCGGTACCGGTACGGCGCCGACGGCCACCGAACGCGACGGCGCGCTGGCCCTCGCCGTCGGCCTCGCCGCCAACCGTGCGTTCGAGACCGGACGGCCCGTCGGCGTACGGGAGTTGGTGCCGGGTCTGTGGTCCCGGTGACGCCGTTGCCGGGCGCCCGCCCCGGCCCGCCCGGGTGGGTCAGGTCCAGGCCCGGTACGGCTCGTCGATCAGCTGGAAGACCGGCTCGCCCCGCACCGGGTCCTTGGCGGTGGACAGCCGGACCCGGTCACCGCTGTGGATTCCGATCGGCGGGCCCATGACCCGGCCCCGCAGGACGAACCCCTCGGCCATCTCGATCAGCGACACATTGCGCGCGGCGGGCGTATTGCGGTGCAGCACGGTGGAGTGCCGGACCGTCCCGACGCCCTCACTGCGCTCCGTGCGCAGCTCGCTGCCCTGGCACACCGGACACAGCAGCCGGTGGTACATCGCGGTGCCGCACCAGGTGCAGCGCTGGAAGAGGATGGCGTCCTTGGAGTCCGCGGAGACGGGGTCGAGCAGACCCGTCGCGGCACCGGCTGCCGGATGCGAGGTGTTTGCTGAGTGGTGGTACACGCTGGTCAACTCCCTGCGCTCGGCCGGAATCCCGCGTGTCCGGCGCGCACCGGGCACACGTGTGCCCGGCAGCGGTGCCACCGTGCACGCCGAACAGCCTATGGCACTCAGTGTCACGCGTAAAGACACTCCGTACCCTGAATCTGTGCAGACGAGCCGTGTCAGGCGGGACCGCGTGCCGCCTCCAGCTCCTGTACCACCCGCCACAGCGGGGTGTCCCGGCGGCAGGCCAGCACCACCACGTCGTCCGGCTCCCCCGCCGGTCCGCCGAACGGCCCCGGGCCGACGGGGGCGGGCGCGGCCGCCTCGGCGGGACGTCCGAACGCCTTCTGGACATAAGCCAGCGCGTGGTCCACCGCCGCCCCCGCGTCGCCCTCGCCGTCCGAGCGCAACCAGGACCGCAGGCCGTTGTTGTGCGCGGCGACGACCGCGGCCGCGATCACGTCGGCCCGCAGCGTGCCGTCGGGCCGGCCGGCGAAGCGTCCGCGCAGATACTCGGCGAGCGCGCGCTCGTAGCGCCACACCACCGACAGCTCGTAGGCGCGCAGGCCCGGCACCTGCCTGGTGAGGCGGTAGCGCTGCACGGAGAACGTCGGGTTCTCGGCGTACATCCGCAGCACCAGCCGGGCCGCGTCGCACACCCGCCGCACCGGTTCGTGCTCCGCGCCGCCCGCCGCGAGGAACGCGGTCATGTCGGCCAGACAGCGTTCGTGGTCGGGAAAGACCACGTCCTCCTTGGAGGGGAAGTAGCGGAAGAACGAACGCCGGCCGACTCCGGCCAGGGCCACGATGTCATCGACGGTGGTCTGCTCGTACCCGCGTTCCAGGAAGAGCCGGAAGGCCGCCGCGACCAGGGCCTCCCGCATCGGCGGCTTCGCGGTCGGCACCACGCTGCTGGAGCTCATGAACGGGAACGTAGCACCCGGAGGGGAATCGTGACACTCAGTGCAGGAAGAGTGGGTCAACAGGGGAACTGAGTGCTGTGCGTAGGCCTGCCGAACAGAGGAGCCATCGAATTGATCGGAATCGATCGACACGATGGTGGGCGTAGCAGCGCGTCCTGTTCGCAGGCAAACGCGTCCTCGGCATCGCCCGCGACCACGCCCGCACCGCGCCCCTTCGACCTGCACGTCCTGCTGCACGACCCCTACGTCGACCCCGCCGAGGCCCGCGCCCTCGGCGCGGAATGAGCCGGCCCGGACGAACTGTCCGCGCGCGGTGACGTGGTGACCATCCACGCACCCCAACTCCCCGAGACCCGGTCCATGTTCGACGCCCGGCGCCTGGCCCTGCTCAAGGACGGCGCGACCCTCGTCAGCACCGCCCGCGGCTCCCTGGTGGACTCCGGCGCCCTCACCGCAGACCTGCTCACCGCCCGCCTGAAACGCCGTCCTCGACATCACCGAACGGTCACCGTCCAGCACCATGTTCATCGCCCCGCGCGCCGCCCCCCGAGGCAGGGGCGCCGTGCGACGAGGGGATCACCGAGGCCGCCGCGCGCGTCCCGGCCGAGGGCGACATGGCGGTGTGCCGTACCGAGGCCCGACGCGGCCGCCTGCTCACCGGCCGTCCCGGTCGGGGACACCGGCCCGGCCCCGTCCCACCCCGCGGGCACGGCGAGCGGCCCCGCCCTGCACCGCCCGCAGCCTGCGACGTAACCTTTCTCCACCGTGCCGGGACCGGCCCGCGTCGGCAGGCACCCTCTGCGGCGGCGGGGCACCGGCCGTTCCCACGCCGGCCCGTCCGAGGAGATCCCGCATGTCCGCAGCCCGCCCCCGTCTGCTCTACGTCACCGACCTGGCGTACCGGGCCCGCGGGCGCCGCTACTGCGACGAGGACATCTTCCTCACCTCCCGGCTGCGTGCCCGCTTCGACCTCGCCCTGTGCCACCCGCTGGACGCGGGCGCGCTGATGGACGGCTTCGACGCCGTGGTCGTCCGCAACAGCGGGCCCGTCCTGGGTCACCAGAGCGCCTACGACGCCTTCCGTGCACAGGCGCTCGCCACCGGCGCCCGGGTGTACAACCCGCTCACCGGCAAGGCAGACATGGCGGGCAAGCAGTATCTGCTCGACCTGAGCGCCGCCGGCTTCCCCGTCATACCCACGGTCGGCAGCGCCGAGGAGCTGCACCGGCTGCCGTCCGCCGAGCGGTACGTCGTCAAGCCGAAGCTCGGCGCGGACTCCGTCGGCCTGCGGATCGTGCCCGCCGGACAGGTCGCGGCAGCCGTCACGGCGGCCGGCGGCGAGGTGCTGATCCAGCCCTGCGTCGACTTCGTCCACGAGGTGTCCTTCTACTTCGTCGACGACGACTTCCAGTACGCCTTGTACGCGCCCGACCCGGAGCGCCGCTGGGAGCTGCGGCCCCACGCCGCGACCGCCGCCGATCTGGAGTTCGCCCGGCGCTTCATCGACTGGAACGACCTCGGCCACGGCATCCAGCGGGTGGACGCCTGCCGCACCCGCGACGGCGGCCTGCTGCTGGTCGAACTGGAGGACCTGAACCCCTATCTGTCCCTGGAGGCGCTGGCGGAGGAGGCCAGGGACGCCTTCGTCACCGCGTTCACGGCGTCCCTGAGCCGCTTCGCGCACGGCGCCGCCCTCAACCCGGCCTGACCGTCACCCGCGGGTCGTCCCCGCCGGGCCCGTGAGGTCGCCGAAGGGCAGCGTCGATCCGGTGGCCGCCGAGGGGAGTGTGCCCGGCGCGGACGTCACCGCAACGACCGCCCGCCTCCAGGTCACGGTGAGCCACTGCGTATGGCCACCGTGCCCGCCGATGTGCGCCCACTTCGCCCGGTGAGCGTCGGCCGTGGAGGTGAGGGCCCGGGTCGGGCCCGGCGGTCTGAACGGGGCCGCTGTCCCGGCCGTATCAGTGCTCGGGGACGGAAGGAGAGCCTGGTGTCGACACCGCCCGATCCTGAACGCCCGCATCACGGACCGGTCCTGGAACCCGTACGAGTGCTGCGGCCTCGCCGCTTCGACGCCCTCGCCGAGCTGATGCGGGAGATCCGGCCGGACCCGGTGGCGTACGAGCCCGTCACCACGAAGCCCGGACCGCGCCCGGCACTGGAGCGAACGGCGCACACCACCGAGGAGGACACACAGGAGCTGCCACCCGTGCCGCCGGCCGGCTCCACCCCGGGCGTCCCGCGCCGAGCCCCCGGTCTGCGCCGGGCCGTCCTCGCCGGGGCCATCGCGGTGGCCGCGCTCGTCGGTTTCGGCTGCGCGATGCTGCTGTCCGACGGCCTGAAGTCCTCCGCGGCCGCGCCTGCGACCCCGCCCGCGACGACCGCACCACCCGCGACCACGCCGGCTCCCACCGCCTCCGCGGCTCCCACCGCCTCCGCCGCGCCCACCGCCGCCACCGACCCCGACGGCCCCGGCACCCTCCGCCAGGGCGACACCGGCCCCGAGGTCACCGAACTGCAGCAACGTCTGCTGCGCATCCCGGACGTCTACCGCGACGGCTCCACGAACGGCACCTACGACGCCACGCTCACGGCGGCCGTGGCCCGGTTCCAGCTCTGGTACGGCATCAGGGGCGACGAGACCGGCGTCTACGGCAACGACACGCGCCGTGCGCTGGAATCACGGACGACCCTTGGCGACGGTTTCTGAGACCGGGCGGAAGCGGACCGGGGCAAGGGACGAAGCGGACGGCCCGCCGCCAACGTCAGCGGCCCGGGCCACGGACCGCCAGGGCCTCGCTGACCGCGCGCACGCTGCGGGCGATGTGCTGGAGCTGCATGACCTCGGCGGCGTACATCTTGATCGTGTGCTCGATGACCGACTCGGGCAGTCCCAGCATCGGCAGTTCGGTGCGCGCGGTCTGCAGGGCGGTGCGGGCCACGCGGACCTCCTGCTGGACCTGGATCTGGGCGTGCCGGGCGAGCAGAACGGGGTGCCGGATGAGCGCCGGGTAGCTGGCGTACCGCGCGGGGATCAGCTCCCGCAGCCATTTGGCGGCCGAGCGCTCCCAGTCGTACGAGCCCGGCGTCTTGACCTGACAGGGCCAGTCGGGACTGATGCGCGTGCTGGTCAAGGGCATGATCATCGCTTCCGGTGTGCGGCGTCGTGAGGGTGTCGACGAGTGCGGGGCGGCCCCGGTCTAGGGGATGGCCGGGGCCGCCACGGGCGCGTCGCGCAGATGGCGCGCCCCGGAACACCCCGGGCACCGACGTGGGTAGGGAACGGCGGCTGAGGGTGTCCGTACAGGGGCCCCGGGTACGCGGAACCGGCGCTGCGTGGTGAGGTGCGTACGCATGGGCTGGTCCGTCGGCTTTCTCGGGGCTGTGGTGCGAGCAGTATTTATATATGCCGTCCCGTTTGCAAGCCGTATGAAAACATTCATGCGTGCTTTGTGTCGGATGATCCCTGTCCGGGGGAGAGGGGGTGCAGGATCTTCACGGGTGCCCGGCGCGCGGACGCGGACCGCCGTGGCGTCGGTCCGTCGTGGACAGGTCAGTCCTTCATGAAGAACTGGTGCTGCTCGGAGAGCTGCTCGTACTTCTCCAGCCGGGCCTGGGTCCGCTCGGGGTCGGCGTCGGTCATGGCCTGCAGCAGCGCGGCCGCCAGCACACCGGGCGCGGCGTAGGAGTCGAACACCATCCGGGAGCCGGTCCCGGTGGTGAAGGTGATGTCGGCCTCGTCGGCCAGCGGCCCGAGCGCGAGGTCGGTGACGAGGGCGACCTTCAGGCCGGCGCCGCGGGCCACCTGGACGGCGTGCAGGGTCTCCTGGGAGTGCCGGGGCATGGCGAAGGCGAGCACCCAGGTGCCGCCGGCCTCGCGGGACTGCAGCAGCGCGTCGTAGGCCACGCTGCCGCCCCGGGTGACCAGCCGTACGTCGGGGTGGATCCGGCGGGCCGCGTAGCCGAAGTACTCGGCGAGGGACACGGAGATGCGCAGGCCCAGCACGGTCAGCGGGGTCGAGCGGGACAGTGCGCGGCCGACCTGGATGATCCGGTCGGGGTCGGCGAAGTCGCGGCGCAGGTTCTCCAGGTTCTCGATCTCGGCGTCGACGGCCGCCTGGAGCTCGTTGGCCCGGTTCTCCTCGCCGGGTCCGCCCGCGAGGGTGCTCAGGGCGATCGACTGGAGCTTCTCGCGCAGCGCGGGATAGCCGCTGAAGCCGACGGCGGCGGCGAAGCGGGTGACGGAGGGCTGGCTCACCCCGACCCGGTCGGCCAGCTCCGTGATCGACAGGAACGCGGCCTCGGTGATGTGCTCGATCAGGTACTGGGCGATGCGCCGCTGACCCGGTGACAGACGCGGCCCGTCGAACAGCTCCCGGAGCCGGGAGGTCGGGGCGGGCTCGGCTTCGGGCACGGTCTTGCCCGAGGTGATCGCTGACGCCTGCGCGCGTGCCTGCTGGGGCGAGGACACCCGGTCGCCTCCTTTGTCTGCCACGACCATTCAACATAGCTCACCGGACGTTGTGACCAGCAGGTTGAGCGTACGTGCTCACCGGCGATAGAGGCTGATCGAATGACCGACGTCGCCGACCGGATGACTGGAGGTGATCAGTTCGGCCAGCTTCCCGCGCGCCTTGGCGACCGCCGAGTCCGACACCGCCAGCAGACCATGTACCCGGTCGGCCGGGACATCGCGCGGATCGGCGGCGCGGATGCCGTAGTACGACGGCACACCGCTGCCCTTGTACACCAGCCACACCCGCTCGCCCGGAGGTTCCCGCCGGAGCCGGTCGGCGAGCCGGCCCAGGTCCTGACCCCAGTCCACGTTGGAGTCGTGCAGCAGCCGGTGCGTCTGCGCGGGCCCGCCGAACGCCTCGTTGGCGTACGGCAGGTAGTACGGGTAGGTCCGCAGCGAACTCACCGCCGTCCACAGCACCAGCGCGGCCGTCACGGCGGCCGTCCGGCGCCGGCCGGGCCACGGTGCGCCGGCCGGTGCACAGGCCGCCGTCACCGCGAGGAACACCGGCACGAACAGCGCGTACCGCGTCCCGAAGTCCCGCGCGCCGGTCATCGCCGCTGCGATCAGGACGCCGGGCGGCAGCAGCAGATACGGTGCCGCGGGCCGCAGCCGCCGTACCGCGACGAGTGCCACGGCACCGGCCGCACCGAGGGCCAGCAGGCCGAGTGGTGTCTTCACCAGCAGGGCCGCGGGCAGGTAGTACCAGCGCGAGCCGGTGTAGAGGTGCCCGAACAGATACCCCTGCCACGGTTGGTCCTCGAACGCGAACTGCACCCGCATCCCGGCCCGGTACGCGGGCGGCAGCGGCAGCAGACCGACCAGCCGGCCGCGCAGACCGTGCAGGGCCGGGACCGGTTCGGCGGGCGAGAACCGCAGCCGCGGATCGACCGCCAGATACGAGACCCAGACGACGCCGACGGCCACCAGCCCCACCACGCCCGCACCCCCGGCCGCCCCCGACACCCTCCGCCACCGCCCGCCCGCCGTTCCAGCGCGGGGGGCCAGGCCCCGGCGCTGCCGCCCGTCCTGGGCCGGCCCGACGTCGGCGGACTCGTCCGTTCGCTGACGGCTGCCGGCCGGGCCCACGGCACTGGACAGGGCCTCGTACCGACGGCCGCCGGCCATCCCCGCGAGCAGGGACAGGACCTTGCGCCGACGGCCATCGGCCGGACCGGCGAGGGCGGACAGGGCCCTTCGCCGACGGCCACCGGCGGGACCGGCGAGGGCGGACGGGACCGTCCGTCGGGGCGTGTCGTCCTCCCGGCCGCCGTGCGCGAACCGCCGGCCCGTGCCTGTGCCGGAGTCCGTTCCGTCCGCCGGCGTTGCCGCCCGCCCCCGCCCCGCCGCCAGGACCGACACCACCGCCAGCCCCATCAGCACCGGCACCGCCGGCAACGTGCTCATCTTGGTCGCCACGGCCGCCCCCAGCGCCGCCCCGGCGAGCGGCAGATACAGCGCGGGGCGCCGGCGCGCCCGCCACACCAGCCAGGTCGAGGTCAGCACGCAGCCGGCCGCCGGCATGTCCAGCGTGGCCAGTGAACCGTGGGCGATCAGATCGGGGGAGAAGGAGTACAGGGCGAGGGCCACCAGGCCACCGGCCGTACCCGTCAGCTCGCGGGCGAACGCGAAGGCGACCAGCCCGCACAGCAGCGTCAGCGCGATCACCGGCAGCCGCGCCCACAGCATCAGCCGCCATGGGTCGTTGCCCGATTCGTACAGCAGATGCCGGCCCACGTCCCCTTGCGTGCCGGGATACGACGGGTCGTAGTGCGGGCCGGCCACCGCCACCCCGGCCTCGATCAGCAGCTTGCCGAGCGGCGGATGCTCGGGGTTGTACCGGATCCGGTGCTCGTGCAGATAGTCGGTGGCCGTCGCGACGTACACCGGTTCGTCGATCGTCGGGGTCTGCCGGACGGCCGTCGTCACCATCGCCGCGGCCATCTGGGCCAGCAGCAACGCCACGAGAAGCGGAACCAGCCACCGCCGGTGCCGGCGCACCCGGGCGTACAGGCGGGCCGGCACCCGCGCGGGTGCCGTTCGGCTGAGGACCAGGTGCTGTGCGCGCGCCATCATCCGCCCCGCGGTGGCACCGGCCGTACGGCGGCGGGGGAGTGCGTGGGCCGGATCATGGCCCTACTGTCGCACCGCTCCCGCCGCCGGGGGTGTCATCGCTGCACGAGTCGTACCGACAGACCTTCTGCCGTGTACACGGGTACGGCCCGCAGCCGCTCGGAGTTCACGTCGATCCGGGCGAACCGGCCGCGCAGCCGGGGCACGTCGAGGACCGGCACCGTGCTGCCCGCGGCCGGCGGCCGCTCGGTGTCGAGGCGCAGCGACAGCACCGCCGAGTCGCCCAGCACCGCGAGGTGACGGGCCGTCAGCGGGGCCTTGCCGCCCGCGCGCAGGGTGACCTCCAGCGTGCCCGCGTCCTGCGCGTAGGCGCCGCGCACCCGCAGCCGCCCGTCGATCCGCAGCGTGCCGTCCGTCACCCGCACGTCCCCGTGGCCGAGGGCGTCCTCGCCGGCGGCGACCAGCGTGCCCCCGGCCAGTACGGTCCCGCCGGTGTACCGGTTGCGGCCGGTCAGCGTGAGCGTGCCGGTGCCGCGCTTGGTCAGACCGCCGCGCCCGTCGATGTCGTTGCGCCAGGCGTCGGCCGCCGAGAAGCCGCCCGCCGCCGCGTCCAGCGTGACCGTGACGTCCGTGTCGAAGGCGCCGTAACCGTCCGCCGCGGCGAACAGGTTCAGCCGGCCCCACTGCTCGAAACCGTCGAGCAGCACATAGCCGGAGGGCAGCCCGGTGGTGCGCAGCACCTCGCGGCGCTGGTCCGCGCTCAGATACGGCAGCCGGGTCTCCAGCAGCACCTCGGCGCCCTTCGGCACGGTCAGCGGCACCTCGCGGCCCTGCCGGGTGAGGACGTACGTCAGCCGGGGCCGGACCGCGCGCGCGTTGGCGTCCCGGTCGGCGTACGGGTCGGTGCCGGTGTGCGCGTAGGCGTACAGCGTGTCGGCCGTGGTGCCGGTCTGCGCGGTGAAGTAGGCGAGGGCCTGGGCGCGGGCGGCGGCCTTCAGGCCGGCGTTGGCCGGGTCGGCGAGGGTGGCCGCGGCGAGGGCGGTGGCCATGATCCGGCCGCCCATGACGTCGACCGGGTGGTGCATGCCGGCCACGATCCGGGTGTGGCTCAGCTCGAAGGCGCGGGTCACCAGCTCCTGGAAGCGCTCCGGCACGGCGTACGCGTAGGCCAGCGCGGCCAGATGGAAGGCGTTGGTGTGACCGCTCGGGAAGCCGCCGTCGTCGGCCGGGGAGGTGCCGCGCTGGCGCAGCAGCTGCGGGGCGACGACCACGGGGGAGTCGTAGACCGGGTACCCGAACGCGTCCGTCTTCCCGGTGTCGACGACCTCGCTGTTCTCGTTCAGGCGCCAGGGACGCGGGTACTGGTAGGCGTACTTGGAGGGGTTGCCGGAGGCGTAGGGGCCGCGGAGGGTGTCGACGAGTTCGGCGACCTTGCCGAGCGCGGAGTCGTGGGCGCCCGCGCCGAGCGCCGAGCCGGCCGGGGCGCCGGCGGGCACGGCGTCGCTGACGGTGGTCGCCGGGGTGCCGTCGGGCGCGCCGGTGATCGAGGTGACCGCCTTGGCGCCCGCCGTGTACAGGCCGGCCAGCGGGCCGAGGCCGGCGATCATCGCGTAACTCTGGTGCTGGCGGTCGTAGACGAAGGCTTCCTTGGCCTGGGCGTCGGTGCGCCGGGCGGTGGTCGTCGCGCAGTAGCGCAGGTCGGCGCGGAGGATCTCGGGGCGCAGCGGGGCGCCGGTGTTCCAGGCGGAGCCGGTCTTCCACACCTGGGCGAAGCCGCCGAGGGCCCGGACCACGGCGTTGGTCTCGGGCGTCAGGTTGGCGGCGACGTTGGTCCTGTAGTCGTCCACGAACGCGGCCGGCGCCGTCGCGGCCTTGGCGTCGGCCGCCGGCAGCCAGACGGCGACGGCCGGGGCGGCGAGCACCCCCGCCGACGCGGCCAGCGTGGTCGTGAGGAAGCCGCGCCGGTTCAGCGCGGAGGAGGGGTGCCCGGCGGGTGACGGCATGCCTGTGCCTCTCAGGGACGGGCCACGGGAAAGCCCGGCGCACTGTGCCGAGTTGTGTGATCCCGTGGAGAAGAACGGGGAAGAAGTTGAACGGATGAATATTTAGGGCGAGGGTGTGACCCGCTGGGGAGACCCGGGTGATCTCCGGCTGTTCGGCAGGTGAACGCGGGGAGTCCGGCGCACAGAAACCAACAGCCGGTGCACGGATGTGTCACAACAGCAGCCGGGTGCACGGGAGTTGGTGCGTCACAGCAGCGCACGCGCGAGCGCCACCGCCCCCTGAACCGGCGGCACCCGCAGCGGCCGGGGCCGGGCCGACGGCAGGGACGCGGCGAGCGCGCCGGCGAAGGCGTCGTACAGCGGTGGCTGGGCGAGGATCGTGCTGCCCGCGACCACCACGTCGTCGACCGCCGCACCCCGCCGTTCCAGCAGGACGATCAGCGCGGCCAGGCCGCGGCCCCCGGCGGCGATCACCTCCCGGGCGAGCACGGAGCCCGCCTCGGCGGCGGAGAAGACGGCCGGGGCGGCCCGGCCCCACGCGGCGGACGGATCGGGGGCGCTCTCCAACGCCGCGCCCAGCGCGGGCACTTCGGGCACGCCGAACGCGTCGAGGAGCGCCGCCGCCAGCGTGTCGGGTGCCTCTCCCCGGTCGTGGGCGGCCCAGCAGGCGCGCACCGCCTCGCGGACCAGCCCAGCCGCGCCGCCCTCGTCGCCGAGGACCGCGCCCCAGCCGCCGACCTGCACCGGCGTACCGTCGGCGCGGCGGCCCACGGCCACCGAGCCGGTGCCGGCGACCAGACCGGCGCCCTTGTCCAGGGCGGCGGCGGGGACGAGGAGTTCGGCGTCGCCCACCACCAGTGCGGGCGCGTCGAAGTGGAGATGCAGGGCGGTGCGGATCTGCTCGCACTGGCGCGGGGTCTCGCAGGCGTGGCCGCCCACCGCCAGCGCCGACGGGCGCAGGCCGGCCGGCAGGGCCTCGGCGGTCAGCCGGGCCAGCCAGCCGGCGGCGGCGACCGGATCGTGCGGCCGCCAGCCGCTGCTCGAACGGACGTGGTCGGCGATCGGGGTGTGGCCGGCCAGGGCACGCAGATGCGTCTTGGTGCCGCCCACGTCGATGCCGACCAGGACGGGCGTGGAGTCCTGCACGGGACCTCTTTCGTCGTGTGCGCTGTCGTTTGTCGTGCGCGTGGTGCTGCGACGGCGGGCGAACCGTGCCTGGATGAAGCGGGGGCAGAACGGTCGGGAAGCCCCGGGACGGGCCTCTGGCGGAGTACGGCAGGCGAGTACCGTGAAGTTCGTTAGGAAATTAACTAACGAAGTACAGTGCGTCAAGAGTCTCGCGACGACCTAGTGGGAGAACCGTGGAACACGACGTGGTGGCTGTGCCCCGGCTGACCGAGAGCGCGAGCGCGGTCTTCGCCGTGCTCGCCGAGGCGGGCAGCGCGACCCGGCCGCAACTGGCGAGCCTGGCCCGCCTGTCCAAGCCGACGGTGTCCTCCGCCGTCGCGGAGCTGGAGAGCGCCGGGCTCGCCGCTCACTCCGGCACCGCCTCCAGTGGCACCGGCCGCACCGCCGCCGTCTACCGGCTCGGGCCGGAGGCCGGCGCGGTCCTGGCCGTGGATCTCGGCCCGGACCTCACCCGGGTGCGGGGCTGCGCCCTGGACGGCACGCTGCTCGCCGAGGCCACCGGCTCACGGGCGGGGGCCGCGGACGCGGTGACCGAAGCCCTCGACGCGCTGCCGGCCGCGGCCCCGCTGCGGGCCATCGTCGTCGCGATCGGCGACGTCAGCGCACCGGCCACGGAGAGCTCCGGGGAGCGTCCGGCGACCGCCAAGGCGGGCCCGGTCTTCGACGCCGTGGCCGTCGCGCTGCCCCCGGGCGTCCCGGTCCACCTGGAGAACAACGTCAACTGCGCCGCCCTCGCCGAGCTGCACGAGGGTGCCGCCCGGGGCCGGGGCACCTTCGGCTATCTGCGGGTCGGCGTGGGCGTCGGCCTCGGCATCGTCGTCGGTGGCCAGGTGCTGCGCGGGGCGAACGGCGCGGCCGGCGAGCTGGCCCGGCTGCCCTACCCCTGGGACGAGGGCCGCGAGCCGCGCCTGGAGGCCCTGGAGGAGTACATGGGCGCGCGCTCCCTGCTGCGCCGCGCCGCCGAGGCCTGGCGGGACGCACCGGACGCGAACGGTCCGTGCCCGCAGACCACCGAGCGCCTGTTCGCGCTGGCCGGCGGCGGGCAGGGACCGGCCCGTGCCGTGGTCGACGCCCACGCCGCCGACGTGGGCCGGCTGGCCGCCGCCGTGGCCGCCGTACTGGACCCGGGGCTGATCGTGCTCGGTGGCAGCACCGGCGCGGACCCGCAGCTCCTGCCCGGGGTGCGGGCCGAGCTGGCCCGGCTGAGCTGGCCCACCGAGGTGGTCAGCAGCACGGTCGGCGATCTCGGCACCGTGGTGGGCGCGGCCCGGCTCGCGGTGGCCCGAGGTGTCCGAACCGTGACCGAGCCCGCGCGATGGAGGCATTGACGGCTTCCGGCTCGCTCTGCCAATGTCCGGACAAGCGCTTTCTAAG
This sequence comes from Streptomyces camelliae, assembly GCF_027625935.1. Taxonomy (NCBI): domain Bacteria; kingdom Bacillati; phylum Actinomycetota; class Actinomycetes; order Kitasatosporales; family Streptomycetaceae; genus Streptomyces; species Streptomyces camelliae. The sequence goes on along the minus strand of NZ_CP115300.1, from coordinate 1,061,728 downwards.
CCGGGCGGGACACCGGCTTGGGTTGGCGTCCCGCCCGTACGCGAAGTACGGCAGCCGCACGAGGGCGTGCTTGTGCGACGACGGCCCTCATGGCCGGGGATCCCACCCGCGAAGACGACGCGGCCGGGCGAGGCCGCGCCCCCGGAAAGCGAAATTTCCTGCAAAATGCACCCGTGCCGCCTCGGTCGGCGCCGTGCTCCGTCCCCCTACGACGAAAAGGGATCGAAGATGACCAGTGTGGGTGTGCGGCGCTCCCGCCGACTCGGCCGCGGCGGCATACGTCGCGTGGTTCCCCTCGCTGCCGTGGCCGCGGCAGGTGCCCTTCTGCTCTCCGCCTGCGGGTCGGGGTCCGGCTCGGGCGGGACCTCCAAGTCGCTGACGTTCTGGATCTCCACGGTTCCGGGGCAGGACGCGGGCTGGAAGAAGCTGGTGGCGCAGTACAAGAAGGAAACCGGCGTCGACGTCAAGCTCGTCAACATCCCCTACGACGGCTACCCGGCGAAGCTCCACAACGCCGCTCAGGCGAACGCTCTGCCGGACGTGGCGGACGTGCCCGCGCTGGACCCGATCTGGTCGAACAAGCTGCTCGACCTCAGCTCCATCGCCAACAACAAGAGCAACAACATCAACGGCAACTTCCTCGCCAAGGACTCGTCCGGGAAGGTGCTGTCCATCCCCTCGGACGTCACCGCGTCCGGCCTGTACATCAACGAGACCCTGTTCAAGAAGGCCGGCGTCTCCTTCCCGACCTCGCCCCAGAAGACCTGGACCTGGACCGACTTCATCAAGGCGGCGAACACGGTCCGGGAGAAGACCGGCGCCAAGTACTCCCTGACGTTCGACCAGTCGCCGTCCCGGCTCCGCGCCATGGTGTACGAGATGGGCGGGCAGTACGTCCACGCGGACTCCTCCGGCACGTTCTCGGTGGACGACGCGACCAAGAAGGCCGTGAACTACTTCGTCGGACTGAACGACGACAAGACCATGCCGAAGTCGGTGTGGACCAGCGGCGCCGACCCGTCGGCCATGTTCCAGAGCGGTGACGTGGTCGCCTACTGGTCCGGCGTGTGGCAGGTTCCCGCCTTCGCGGAGAGCATCAAGAAGTTCGACTGGGCGAGCGTCCCGACTCCCGCCGAGCCGGTCCAGGCGAGCGACGTCAACAGCGGCGGCATGATGGTCGGGTTCAACAACAACGGCGCCGCGGCCACCGCCGCGCAGAAGTTCCTGGCCTGGGTGTACGAGCCGAAGCAGTACACCGAGCTGGTCGAGTCCTCCGGGTTCCTCCCGGTCGAGAGCGGCCTGAACCCGAAGTACCCCTTCACCTCCGAGGCGGCGCAGGCGGCGTTCAAGCTGTACAACCAGGAGATCCCGCTCTACGCCCCGATCTCCGGGTACTTCAACACCGCGCAGACGAACTGGGTGCTGAAGGGCAAGAGCCTCACCACCGACCCGACCAAGACGGAGCTCGGCAAGGCGATCAACGGCCAGCAGTCGGCCGACAAGGCCCTGGAGAACATCGTGGCCGGCTACAACCAGCAGGTCGGCGGCGGATCGTAGACCACAGGGCCGGGCGGCGGGGTCGAGACACCGCCGCCCGGCCCTGCTCGCCCACGTGACGCCGGGCTCATGGCGTGAGCCCACAGGAACCCATTCCACCAGCACGGAGTCAGGAAGATGACAAAACGCGCCTCGGACGTGTCCGCGAGCCCGCCCAGGAGACGCCGCAGCTACACGATCGCGCCGCTCGTCCTCATCGCGGCCAATGTCGTGCTCTTCGCGCTGTTCTTCGTGTGGCCGGCGGTGATCGGGCTCGTCTACTCCTTCACGAACTACACGGGCGTGGGGGCGTTCCAGTTCGTCGGACTGGACAACTACAGCAACCTGTTCGGGGACTCCTCCTTCTACGACGCGCTGACCCGGACGCTGCTGTACACCGTCCTCTTCGTTCCGCTGAACTTCGCACTCTCGCTGCTCATCGCCAACATGCTGGTGAGCAAGCACGCCAAGGGCACGTCGGTCGCCCGCGTCGTCTTCTTCATCCCGTGGCTTCTGTCGCCCATCGTCGTGGGTGTCCTGTGGCGGTGGCTGTTCGGCGAGAACTTCGGACTGGTCAACTACGTCGTCGAGAAGTTCGGCGGGCACGCGATTCCGTGGCAGTCGAACGCGGACCTGTCGTTGCTGGTGGTGGTGATGGCGGCATCCTGGGCCTGGACGGGCTTCTCGATGCTGCTGTTCATCGCGGCGATCAAGAACGTACCGGTGTCGTACTACGAGGCGGCCGCGCTCGACGGCGCCGGACCGTGGCGCCAGTTCATCAGCATCACGCTGCCGAGCATCGCGCCCACCTCGTTCATCGTCATCCTGCTCAACACGATCAACGCGATGAAGGAATACCCGCTGTTCGTCTCCCTCAACAACGGCGGACCCGGAACGTCGAACAACCTGCTTGTCCAGTACATCTATCAGACCGGCTTCCAGCGGGGCCAGATCGGCTACGCGAGCGCCGCGTCATTCGTGCTCATGCTCATCCTGATGGCCGTCGCGATCATCCAGCTGATCGTCAACCGGCGGGTGGAGAACCGATGACAACCACAGACATGGCACGCCCGGTCGACGCCGATCCCGGACGGTCCGTCTCCAAGAAGCGGCCCCGCAGCGCGGGCGGCGGTGGGCTCCGGCGGGCGGTACCCGCCACGACACTGCTGTGGATCCTGGCGTGCCTCTACGGGTTGCCGGTGCTGTGGTTCATCCTCAGCTCCCTCAAACCGGCCGGGGATCTGTTCTCCTACCCGCTGACGCTGGTTCCGCACCACCCCACCCTGTCGGGATACCTGACGGCGTGGCGCAGCGCCAACTTCTCCCAGTACTTCATCAACACGGCCCTCGTGTGCGTGATCACGACGATCCTCACGGTGGGAGCCAGCTGCTGCACCGGGTACGCGCTGGCGAAGTACGACAACAAGTGGCTCAAGGTCTTCTTCATCTGCATCCTGGCCACCACGATGCTGCCGTCCGAGGTCATGCTCGCCCCGGAGTTCCTCGTGGTCCGCAACCTCGGCCTCTACAACTCCTTCACCGGCATCATCCTCCCGGCCGTACTCACCGCGACCGGATGCTTCATGTTCCGCCAGTTCTTCCTGACGGTTCCCGACGAACTCGTCGAAGCCGCACGCATCGACGGCGCCCGCGAACTGTCGATCTTCGCGCGGATCATGGTGCCGCTCTCCCGGCCCATCATGCTGACCCTCGCCATCCTGTCCTTCCAGTGGCGGTGGAACGACTACATCTGGCCGCTTCTGATGCTCAACGACCCCAACAAGTTCACCGTGCAGATCGGCATCCAGAGCATCGTCGGTGCGCAGAACATCAACTGGTCGGTACTGCTCGGCGCATCGGTCATCTCCATGATCCCGCTGATCGTCATCTTCCTGGTCTTCCAGCGCTACGTCATGGGCGCCGACATCAATGCCGGACTGAAGGACTGACCGTGCCCACCCCGCTCGACCACGAGTTCGTCCGCGCGGTGGCCCGCGCCGCCGACCGGCTGGCCGCCCCGCTGGCGGCCGGCCCCGACGAGGAACCCACCGGCGTGCCGCACCGCGGCCTGGCCCGCCGGGTGAAGACTCTGGTCGCGGCGTACCGTTCCCCGGACTCGGCGCTGCACGGCAGCAGGCAGGCCGTCGCCGCCACGATGACCCACCTCCGTGCCCTGCGGGCCGCGCAGACGCCCTCCGGCCTCTTCGCGGGCGGCGACAACGTGCAGTCACCGCCGGACTCCGCGTTCACCGTCAACGACGTGTGCGACGCGCACCTCCTCGCCGCCGGCGCCGGGCCCGAACTGCGCGACGTCACGGCCGCGCTCGCCGAGATCGCCGGCGCCGCCACCGGCAGTCTCCTGACCGGTGGGGTGCACACCCCGAACCACCGCTGGGAGCTGTGCGCGGCGCTGGCCCGGCTGCACCGGTCGTTCCCCGACGACCGGCTGCTCGACCGCGTAGCGGAATGGCTCGCCGAGGGCGTCGACATCGACGCGGAGGGCCTGTACTCGGAACGGAGCGCCATCTACGCGGCCCACGTGTCCAACCCTTCGCTCCTGCTGCTGGCGGGCGTGCTCGGCCGTGCCGACCTGCTGGACGCCGTCGAACGCAACCTCGCCACGACCCTGGACCTCATCAGGCCGGACGGCACGGTGGAGACCGTCCACTCGCGACGGCAGGACCAGAACCACCCGTTCCCGCTGGCGCCCTACCTGCCGCACTACCGGCTGCTCGCGATCCGCACCGGCCGGGGCGACTTCAGCCGGGCGGCCCGGCTGGCGGCCGCCGGCGGCATCGACGACCCCGGCCTGCTCGCCGAGACCCTCCTCACCCCGGACCTGTGCCGTGCACTGCCCGCACCGGCCGTGGAGACACTGCCCCGCGACCGGTACCTCACCACCGCACGCCTCGCCACACGCGCCTCGGCCGGCGCGCACACGGTGGTGTACGGCGGCTCCGACGTCCCCGAGCACCGGCGCATCCGCTCGGGCCTCGCCTGCAATCCCACCTTCCTGCGCCTGTTCGCCGGCGACGCCGTCCTCGACGCGGTCCGTCTCTCGCGGGGGTTCTTCGACATGGGCCCGTTCCGCGCCGCCGGCATGCAACGGCTCACCGACAGCAGCTACCGGCTCACCGAAACCCTGTCGGCCGCCTACTACCAGCCGCTCCCGCCGGGCCGGCGCCGGGACGACGGCGCCTACCGTATGGCGGACGAGGGCCGCTTCTCGGCCGCGATGGCCTTCCCGGACCGGCCTCGGGACGAGGTCTCTCACACGACCCGCGTCGAAGCGGACCTCAGGGAAGACGGTGCCGACCTGCGGATCGACATCAGCGGACCACGGGTTCCCTGGGCTCTCGAACTGACCTTCCGGCCGGGCGGCGTGCCAGAGGGCGCCGTACCGATCGGCGACGGACGCTGGTGCCTGACGACCGGGCCGATGACCTACCGGGTCGGTGACGACGAGATCCGGGTCGAGGCCGACGTCGAGGCAGGCGAACCGCTTGCCGGGCCGGACCGGAGCGACATACTGCGGTACGACCCGGGTCAGGACTACACCGTGGTGGGCGGAACCGATGCGACGACCGGGAACCGCGTCTACCTCGGTGGACTCGGCCCGCACACACTGACCGTCGCACTGCGCGCCCGCCGGCCCGCACCTGCCGTGTGACCCCGACGACCCACGCCATGGCCACCACCGGAATGAAGGGCTGACCTCCTCCCATGCACCTGCCGCGCCAGCTCGGCCCGCTGCACGGTCTGCCGGACACCCCCGAGGCGTACGACGCGGTCCTCGCGGACGTCGTCGAGGCGGCCCTGGCGCGGATCACGCCGGAAGGCAACCTTGAGCACCCGGACGCCGGCGACGACATCGGCGACACCTCGCTCGGCATCACCTCCCTGCTCGCCCTCGCCTGGCAGCGCGGCAAGGACCCCCGCCTCCCCGCGGCCGTCCGCACCAGCCTCGCCTTTCACCTGCGCGAACGCGTCTACACCGAGGACAACCCCGGCTACCCCAACCTGCGTGTCACCAACTCGGGCCTGCCGTACGCCCGTTACGTCCTCGAAGCGGGCGCCCACCCCATCGGTGACTGGCCCAGCACGGTCTGGGCGCTGCTCCAGGCGGTCAACGTCCTCGACGCGGCCGAGGGCCTCGTGTACGGCGAACAGCGCACCGAACTGAGGGAGTTGGCGCACGGCTACTGGCAGTGGCTGACCGAGGCGACCTTCTTCAACCCGCAGGAGGCCGGCAACCAGGCCATCGGCTGCGTGGTCGGCGGCCTGATGCTCGCCCGCCATCTCCCGGACAGCGAGGGGGAGTTGCTGCGTGCACGGGCTTTGCGCCTGTACGCCGAGGAGATCCGCGCCCACCGGGTCCGTGACCGGGGCGCATTGCTGCCGCCTGAGCACGGCGGCGCCTACGACAACAACTACGGCCCGATCTCCCTGTCGTTCCTCGCCCAGGCCCACCGGGTCAGCGGCGCGGAGATGTTCGCCGAGGACGGGGACACCCTTGCCCGCTATCTCGACGCCCGGTTGACCAGCGGCGGCTACGACTGCGGCGGACCCCGCTACAGCGAACAGCACTCCGGCTTCGAATCCGTCCTGGGCCTGCGGTACTTCGGCGCGCGCATCGGCGCCGACCTGGGCCGGTACCGGGGCGACACCCGCTGGGGCCGGCACGCCGTGCAGGGCGACGGCCGGATCGACGGGCACTTCGCCTTCATGCTCGTCTGGCAGATCCAGGACCCGACCCGCTGGCACCGCACCCCGTCCCCCGGCCCCACCCGCCACCAACTGCGCTCCGGCACGGTCTCCGTGGCCTTCGACAGCCGGATGACCCCCGCCCTGATCGAGGCCGCCGGCACCTACTACCTGCCCGCCGCCGTGCGCCGCCAGCACGGCTTCGGCCCGGTCACCGACGGCTTCCTGCTGTGCCGCCCGATGGGCCAGGTACGCGTCCGCGACGTCCGCGCCGACGGGCTCGCCGCCAAACTGGTCACCAAACCGGTCGTCGGCCGCGACCACGTCCTGCGCCATGTCCGCTCGCTGTACGTCACCGACGGCACCAGCCTGTGGGTGACGGTCGCCGTGGAACGCCTCGACGGGGCGCCGTACCTGCTGTCCGGGATGCCGTACGCCGCCGATGACGGCGACCGGGTCCGCCGCACCGCCGAAGGCCAGGTCACGGCGGCGGGCGGTCTGCGCCTCACGCACCCGGCGGCGCCGGGCGACGACCACTTCGACGCCCGCGGCGAACTCACCCAGGAACAGGCCGCGTTCGCCCTCGCCGCCGACCCGCGCGGCTACGGCAACCCGGACGAAGGCTGGCGCCACCTGGTCTCCTCCACCGCCCTGGAGGCCGACCCGGCCCCGGGCGCCCCCGCCGGGCTGCACGTGTTCGCCGTACGGTACGGGCCCGGGGGAGCCTTCGCGCCTGTCTTCGAGGAGGGCCCGGAGGGACTCACCGTGCGCACGGAGGTGTTCACCGCCGTGCTCGGCGAGCCGGTGGGCGAACCCCGGCTGGACATCTCCGCCTGAGGCCCGGTTCAGCAGCCGGCAGCGGCTCGGCGTCCGCCGTACGCCCTCCCAGGATTCACCGGCCGGCACCTCGGGGGACGCGGGGCAGCGCGGTCGGCGGGACGATCAGGTCCGCCCGCCCCCGCGTCGTCTCCACCAGGTCGGCGTTGCGCTGGTCCGTGCCCAGCACCCAGGCCACCGCCTCCTCGTGGCCCTTGCCGAACTCCTCGTGCCGGGCGACCAGCCGGCGGATCCGCTCCTCCTCGGCGAGCTCGCAGAACCACGCCTCGTCCAGGCACGGCCGCACCCGCGCCCACGAACCCTCGGTCAGCAGCAGGTAGTTGCCCTCGGTCACCACCAGCCGGGCCGCCGGCTCCACCGGGATGGCGCCCGCCAGCGGCTGCTCCAGGACCCGCTCGAAGCCGGGCGCGTACACGACCTCCTCGGTGTCCTCGTGCAGCCGGCGCAGCAGCGCCGCGTAGCCGGCCGCGTCGAAGGTGTCCGGGGCACCCTTGCGGTCCCGGCGGCCCAGGCGGTCCAGTTCGGCGTCGGCCAGGTGGAAGCCGTCCATCGGCACATGCGCCGCCCAGGGCGGCCCGTCCCCGTTCAGGGCCCGCACCAGATGCTCCGCGAGGGTCGTCTTGCCCGCACCGGGGCTGCCCGCGATGCCGAGCACGGCACGCCGGCCCTCCCCGGCGAGGGCACGGGCACGGGCGAGGAGGTCGTCGAAGGTCAGCGGCACACAGCACAGTGTGCACCAGGAGTTCGCGCACACATGTGGCGTGCGCCACTCACTGGACGGCGCCTCATGGGGAACAGTGCTGGGTATGACTCAGCTCGGTCTGCCCGACGCAATCCAGGCCTGTCTGTTCGATCTCGACGGGGTCGTGACCAAGACGGCCCTCGTGCACGCGGCCGCCTGGAAGGAGACCTTCGACCCGTTCCTGCGCGACTACGACGGCGCACAGGGGCGGCCGTTCGACGCGGTCGCGGACTACGACGAGTACGTCGACGGCCGTCCCCGCGCCGACGGCGTGCGCGCCTTCCTCGCCTCGCGCGGCATCCAGCTGCCCGAGGGCACCCCCGAGGACCCGCCGGACGCCCGCACCGTGCACGGCGTCGGCAACCGCAAGAACCTCCTGCTTCTTGAGAAGATCCGCACCGGCGGCGTGGAGGCTTACGCGGGCACCCTGCGCTATCTGGAGGCGGTGCGCGCCGAGGGGCTGCGCACGGCGATCGTCTCCTCCAGCGCCAACTGCCGTGACGTGCTGCGCGCGGTCGGCGCCGAGCACTTCTTCGACGTACGGATCGACGGGGTCGTGGCCGCCGAACGGCACCTGCCGGGCAAGCCGCACCCCGACACCTTCCTCGCAGCCGCCCACGACCTCGGCGTCGAGCCGTCCCACGCCGCCGTCTTCGAGGACGCGCTGGCCGGTATGGACGCGGGCCGCGCGGGCGGCTTCGGATACGTCGTCGGCGTCGACCGGGTCGGCCAGGCCGACGCGCTGTACGCGCACGGCGCGAGCATCGTCGTCCAGGACCTCGCCGAGCTGGGAGGCAAGCAGTGATCACCGACCGGTCGTACGCCGTCGAGCCCTGGGCCGTCCGCGAGACCGCCCTCGACCTCGACGTCCTCGCGCAGAGCGAGTCCGTGTTCGCGCTGTCCAACGGCCACGTCGGCTGGCGCGGGAACCTCGACGAGGGCGAACCGCACGGCCTGCCCGGCAGCTACCTCAACGGCGTGCACGAGATACACCCGCTGCCGTACGCCGAAGCCGGGTACGGCTACCCGGAGTCCGGCCAGACCGTCATCAACGTCACCAACGGCAAGATCCTCCGGCTGCTCGTGGACGACGAACCGTTCGACCTGCGCTACGGCCGGCTCGTCGCCCACGAGCGGGTCCTGGACCTGCGCCGCGGGGTGCTGGAACGGACCTGCGAGTGGACCTCGCCGGCCGGCTCCACGGTCCGGGTGCGCTCCACCCGGCTGGTGTCGCTGACCCAGCGCGCGGTCGCCGCCGTCGCGTACGAGGTGCAGGCCGTCGGCTGCCGCAGCCGGGTCGTCATCCAGTCCGAGCTCGTCGCCAACGAGACCCTGCCCGAGTCCGACGGCGACCCGCGCGCGGCCATGGCGCTCCAGTCGCCGCTGGAGCAGGAGGACCACCTGGCCGCCGGCAGCCGGCTGCGGCTGGTGCACCGCACCCGGCGCAGCGGCCTGCGGGTCGCCGTCGCCGCCGACCACGTCGTCAGCGGCCCCGAGCGGACCACCACCCGCAGCGAGAGCGGCACCGACGTGGCCCGCCTCACCGTCACCTCCGTACTGGAACCCGGCCAGACGCTGCGGGTGGAGAAACTGGTCGCGCACGGCTGGTCCGGCGCCCGCTCGCTGCCCGCCATGGCCGACCAGGTCGACGCCGCGCTCGCCGCCGCCGCGCACGACGGCTGGCAGGGGCTGCTCGCGGACCAGCGGGCCTGCCTGGACGACTTCTGGGCCCGCGCCGACGTCGAGGTGGAGGGCGACGAGGAGATCCAGCAGGCCGTCCGCTTCGCCCTGTTCCACGTCCTGCAGGCCGGCGCCCGTGCCGAGCAGCGGGCGATCCCGGCGAAGGGCCTGACCGGCTCCGGATACGACGGGCACGCCTTCTGGGACACCGAGATGTTCGTGCTGCCCGTCCTCACCCACACCGCGCCGGCAGCCGTCGCCGAGGCGCTGCGCTGGCGCCACAACACCCTGGACGAGGCCCGTGAGCGCGCGGCCCAGCTCGGCCTCGGCGGGGCCGCGTTCCCCTGGCGGACCATCGCCGGACCGGAGGGCTCGGCGTACTGGCCGGCCGGCACCGCCGCCTTCCACGTCAACGCCGGGATAGCCGACGCCGTCGTCCGGTACGTCGAGGCCACCGGCGACGGCGCGTTCGAGCGTGAGGTGGGCACGGAACTGCTGGTGGAGACGGCCCGGCTGTGGCGCTCACTGGGCCACCACGACGCACACGGCGTCTTCCACATCGACGGCGTCACCGGCCCCGACGAGTACAGCGCGGTCGCCGACGACAATGCGTACACCAACCTGATGGCCCGGCAGAACCTGCTGGCCGCGGCCGACGCCGTCGAACGCCACCCGGACCGGGCGGCCCGGCTCGGCGCGGACGCGGAGGAGAGCGCGGCCTGGCGGGACGCGGCCGAGGCGATGCACGTCCCCTACAACGAGGAACTCGGCGTCCACGAGCAGCACGCCGGGTTCACCCGCTACCAGCGCTGGGACTTCGCCGGCACCCGCGCCGAGCAGTACCCGCTGCTGCTGCACTTCCCCTACTTCGACCTCTACCGCAAACAGGTCGTCAAGCAGGCCGACCTGGTGCTGGCCATGTACACCTGCGGCGACTTCTTCGAGCGCGGCGAGGGGACGGCGGCCGAGGAGCAGATCGCCCGGAACTTCGCCTACTACGAGCCGCTGACCGTCCGCGACTCCTCCCTGTCCGCCTGCTGCCAGGCCGTCATGGCCGCCCGGACCGGGCATCTGGACCTCGCCTACGCCTACACCGCGGAGGCCGCCCTGATGGATCTGCAGGACCTGGAGCACAACACCCGCGACGGGCTGCACATCGCCTCGCTGGCCGGGACCTGGATGGCACTGGTGGCGGGCTTCGGCGGGCTGCGCCGCGACGGCGAGAGCCTGCGGTTCGCGCCCCGGCTGCCCGAGCGGCTGAGCCGGCTCGCTTTCCACGTCCAGTTCCGCGGCCGCAAGCTGCGCGTGGACATCGGCGCGGACAAGGCCACCTACGAGCTCCTGGACGGCCCGCCGCTCACCCTGCGCCACCACGGCGACCCCCTGACCCTGACCCCCGACGGCCCGGCCGTCCGCCCGGTACCCCCACCGATCCGCCGCCCGACCCCCGAACAACCCCTGCACCGGGCGCCGAACGGGGGGTGAGAGGCGGCGCCGGTACGCGCCTGCGGGGGAGCCCCGACGGCGGTCGGTGGGGCTGCGGTGTCACTGCTCGGGAACGGCGTCCTGCGGCACGGTGGGCGGGCAGTTCGGGCGTGCCGGTGGGCCGGGGCCGACGATCCCGGCGTACCGCTCGTCCTGCGGGGGCGCCTCCGCAGCCGTCGCCGCCCACTCGCCGGTCGCCGGGCTCAGTTCAGGGTGCCGGACAGTAGCCCCAGCCGGTCCTCCGTGGTGCCGGTAGCGAGTGGGGCGGGCGCGGTGAGGGCGGTCGTACGGCCGCCGCTCGCCCTGCGGGCCCCGGCCGGTCGCCGGGCTCAGTTCAGGGTGCCGGACAGTAGCCCCAGCCGGTCCTCCGCGGTGCCGGCAGCGAGTGGGGCGGGCTCGGTGAGGGCGGTCGTACGGCCGCCGCTCGCCCTGCGGGCCCCGGCCGGTCGTCGGGGCTCAGTTCAGGGTGCCGGACAGCAGGCCCAGCAGGTCGCCCGTCGCGTCGGCCGCGAGCAGGGCGGGCAGGGTGGCCAGGGCGAGGACGGCCGCCGCGGCGGGCCACAGCCGGGGCGGCGGCGTCGTCTGGAGGGCCGCGATGCGGCGGGTGACGGCCCGGTCGGTGAAGCCGAGGGCGCAGGCGGCGCGGGTGCGGCCCGCCGTGAGGGCGGCCCGGGCCAGGGCGAGGGCGGTGACGCGGCGGTCGCCGACCGTGGTCGCCGCCTGCTCGTCCGCCCAGCGCTCCACGAGGAAGGCCACGGCCGTACGCACCGGTCGCAGCAGCGGATTGGCCGCCGCGGCCAGCGTCACCGCCGTGACCAGCGCCCCGTGCCGGTGGACGAGGTGCGCGCGCTCGTGCGCGAGCAGCACTCGCCGTTCGGCCGGCGCCAGTGCGCTCAGCATCGCCGAGGTGACCAGGATGCGGCCCGGCCGGCCCGGGATCGCGAACGCCTGCGGCACCTCGGAGGCGGCGACGATCAGCTCGGTGCCGTCCGGCTGCCCCGCGCACAGCCGGCGCAGCGCCCGCCGCGTGGACCGCTCGGCCCGCACGGCCCGGTGCACCCGTACGGCGACCACCAGCAGCACCAGACACGCGCCGAGCCCGATCGCCTCCGGCACCGGATCCATCACCCGGTGCCCGTTCTCGCGGGCCTCCCGGATCACCGGCGGCGTGTCCCCGAGCAGCGCGGCGGCCAGCAGCACCAGCGACCAGGTGGTGGCCAGCGCCGTCACCACGGCGGCCGACGCCAGCACGCGCGCGGCGAGCGCCGGGGCGACCCGGCGGGCGAGCACCGGGCAGACCAGCACCGGCAGCGGCGACAGCACCAGCGGGCCGTACACGTCGAACTTCATGCGCCGCCTCCGGCAAGCAGTTCGCGCAGCGCCCGCTCCTCCTCGGGGCTCAGCCCGGTGACGAACTGCTGCAGTGCGGCGATCGGGTCCGGGCCCCGGTCCAGGGCCTCGTGCATCGCCTCGGCGGTCAGCTCGGCCGCGTTCTTCGCCGGCCGGTACGCACCGCGCCGGCCGTCAGCGTCTCGCAGCACCAGTCCCTTGTCGTACAGGCGTTTGAGGATCGTGTGCACCGTGTTGTAGGCGAGCGCCCCGTCCACCTCGGCCTGGATCTCCGCCGGGGTCAGCGGCCGCTCGGTGGCCCACAGTGCGGCCAGCACCTCGCTCTCCAGCTCCCCGGCGCTTCTCCGCTCCGCCCTGCCGCGGGACTCTGTGCCAGCCATGCCCCAACCTTACAGCGCGTAGTGCGTGGGCCGGGTGGCCCCGTCCGCCCGGCAAGAGCCAGCGATACGGGGTACTTTGGCGGTGTTTTCCCCCGGGGCCGAGGGTGTTGTCACCGTGCGGCGACATGCTCGCGGCTCCCGTGCGAGACCCTACGGGCTGTAGGGTGACAAGGGCTCCGCACGCTGCGGAGGCAAGAGGGGTGATGATGGCCGGCAGCGCGCACGCCACACTCGCCGGACTGCGGCGCGAGCGCGGCCGCCGCACGTCCGCCGGCCGCGCACCGCGCACCACCGCCCCGCTCGCCGCCGTCGCGGCCGCCTTCACCCTGGCCCAACTGCTCCTCGTCCGGCCCGGCATGGGCCTCGGCTGGGACGAGACGGTGTACGTCAGCCAGGTCAGCCCCCAGGCCCCGGCCGCCTTCTTCAGCGCGCCCCGGGCCCGGGGCGTCTCCCTGCTCGTCGCGCCCGTCGCCGCCTGGTCCACCTCCACGGCACTGCTGCGGACCTACCTCGCGCTGCTGTCCGGCCTCGCCCTGTTCCTGGCCCTGCACGCCTGGCGCGGCCTCTTCCCGGCCCGCGTGCTCGCCCTCGCCGGCGCCCTCTTCGCCTCCCTGTGGATCACCCTGTTCTACGGCCCGCAAGCCATGCCCAACTACTGGGTCGCCGTGGGGGCCCTGGCCGCCGTCGGCTGCTTCCTGCGCGCCGGCGCCGGGCGATCCGCGCTGTGGGGCCTCGCGGCGAGCGGTGCGCTGATGGCGTGGATGCGGCCCATGGACGCCGTCTGGGCGGTGCTGCCGCTCCTCGCCGTCGGCCTCGCCCGCCGCCGGTGGCGGACACTGGCGGTGCTGCTCGCCGGGCTCGCGGCCGGTGCCGCCCAGTGGGTGATCGAGGCGTACACGAGCTACGGCGGCCTCGCCCACCGGCTGTCGCGGGGCTCGGCGATACAGGGCGGTCTCGGCTGGCACTTCGCCGTCACCGACCAACTGCGCAGCCTCGGCGGCGACACGCTGTGCCGGCCGTGCACCGGCGGCCTGCCGAATCCGGTGATCACCGTGTGGTGGTTCGTCCTGCCCGTGCTCGCCGGACTCGGACTCGCCGTCGCCGTCCGTGCCCGCCGCCCGGCCGCCACGGCGCTCCCCCTCGCCTGCGCGGCGAGCGCCGCGTTCCCGTACCTGTTCCTGATCGGCTACGCGGCCCCCCGCTTCCTGCTCCCGGCCTACGCCCTGCTCGCGCTCCCGGTCGCCGACGCGCTCGCACATCTCCTCACCGCACCGCGCCGCCGGGTCGTCGCCCCTCTGCTCGGCCTCGGGCTCGCCGCCCACCTGGCCGTACAACTGACCGTCCTGACGCACACGGTGGACCGCACGGCCCAGGCCCACAAGGCCTGGTCCCGCACCGCCACCGCCCTGCACCGGCTCGGCGTCCGCCCGCCCTGCCTGCTCACCGGCGACGACGCCCTTCCCATCGCCTTCTACGCCGGCTGCTCCTCGGTCGCGACCGACGGCCCCAACGCCAACAGCGCACCGGCCCGCATCGCCGCCACCGCCCGCCGTACTCGTACCAACAGGCTCCCAGCCACCGCCGTACGCCCGCGCATGGCCGGCCGAATCCCTCGGCGGACAGTGGCTGTACTACTCCGTACCGGGGAGCGGCCGATGACACGCGCAGGCAGTGAATGCGCCGTCGCCACCGTCCGGGGGACCGCGGTCGCCCCGCTGGTGTCCGCAGGGGTGCGAACGCCCGGCCGTGCCCTTGGCCGGCCGGCCGAACCCCTCGGCGGACAGCGGCCGTACTCCTCCGTGCCCGGGGGCCGCCGATGACGTCCCCGGGCACGGAACTCGTCGCGCCGGACGATGCCGCGATCCCCGTCCGGCGCCGCGCGCACTGGCACGCCGGTGTGCTGCTCGCCGTTCTGCTCGGCGGGCTGTACCTGGCCCGGCGGCACTGGCCCGCGCTGGAGAGCGGGGCCGGGCGGCTGGCGGGGGCCGATCAGGGGTGGATGCTGGTCGGGGCGACCGCGGCACTCGGCACCTGGGCGGCCTCGGCGCTGGCCCAGCAGGGCGCGGTCCTACGGCGGCTCCCCGGACCCCGGCTGGTCGCCGCCCAGTTCGCCGCCTCCGCCGCCAACCACCTGCTCCCCGCCGGGCTCGGCGCGGGCGCGGTCAACCTGCGCTTCCTGATGCGCTGCGGACTGCCCGCGGGGCGCAGCGCCAGCGCCCTCGCCGTCAAGGCCACCGCCGGCGCCGTCGTCCGCCTGACGCTGATCGCGCTCCTCGCCCCCTTCTGCCCGGGCCTGCTGCGCCTGCCGGACCTCTCCGCGACCGCCCTCCTCGGTGCCCTCGGCGCCGCCGCCCTCCTGGGCGTGCTGTTCGCGACCCCACTGTGGCCGCGCTGCCGCCCCGCCCTCGCCGCCGTACTCGCCGACATCCGCGCACTGCACGCCAGTCCGGCCCGCGCGGCGGCCCTGTGGGGCGGCTCCCTCGCCTTCGCCGCCCTCCACTCCACGGTCCTCGTCGCGGTCACCCGGGCCGTCGGACTGCCGCTGCCCCCGCTCCAGGTGGCCCTGCTGTACCTCGCCGCCAGCAGCGCCGCCGCCCTGCTGCCCACCCCGGGCGGACTCGGCTCCCTGGACGCGGCGCTCGCGCTCGCCCTCACCGTCTCCGGCGCCCCCGGCGCGGCCGCCGCCTCCGCCGTGCTCGGTTACCGGCTGCTGACGGTGTGGCTGCCCCTGCTGCCGGGGCTGCTCGTGCTCGGGGTGCTGGTGCGGCGCAAGGCCCTCTGAAAGACGGGGAGTTTCCCGCGGGCCCGCTTCAGGTAGGAGTCGGGTGTCGCATGTCGCAGCAGGAGGGGGAGAGCCATGCCGGGAAACGGGACAGCGGGGCTGCCGGACGAGGCGTTCTTCACGCCGGGGACGTCGTCCTTCACCGAGTTCCTCGCCGCGCACCGACCGGAGATGCTGCCCACCGCGCCCCCGCTGCCCGCCGGGGTGCGGACGGCACCGCACAGCTTCCCGCACGGCACCACCGTCCTCGCCCTGACCTACGGCGACGGCGTCCTGATCGCCGGCGACCGCAGGGCCACCATGGGCAACCTCATCGCCCAGCGCGACCTGGAGAAGGTGCACCCCGCCGACGACCACACGGCCGTCGCCTTCGCCGGCACCGTCGGTCTCGCCGTGGACATGGTGCGCCTGTACCAGGTCGAGCTGACGCACTTCGAGAAGATCGAGGGCACCCCGATGACCCTGGCCGGCAAGGCCACCCGGCTCGCGACCATGATCCGGCAGAACCTCGCCCAGGCCATGCAGGGCCTCGCCGTCGTCCCGCTGCTCGCCGGGTACGACCTCACCGCATCCGAGGGCCGCCGCGGCCGCATCTTCGGCTTCGACCCGGCCGGCGGCCTGTACGAGAAGTACGACTTCTACGCCGAGGGCTCCGGCTCCCCGTACGCCCGCGGCGCCCTGAAGAAGCTGTACCGGCCGGGCCTGACCCGCCGCGAGGCCGTCCTCGCCGCGCTGCAGGCGCTGTACGACGCGGCCGACGACGACTCGGCGACCGGCGGTCCCGACCTGAACCGCCGTATCTTCCCCGTCGTGGCGTTGATCACCGAGGACGGGTTCGAGCGGCTCTCGGTGCCGGAGACCGAGGAGCTGAGCCGGGAGATGATCCTGCGCCGCGGTGACCGCCCGGACGGACCGCACGCCACGCCCTGACCGGCGCCGGCCGGGTGCTCAGGATGCGTTCAGGTTCTTCCTGGCACCGTCGGCGCCATGACATCAGAGACCTCTGCGGCCACGGTGGCCGGCACCACCGCGCCGGGCCGTGTGCGCTGGAACAAGGTGCCCGAAGTCACCGTCTACTTCTGGGTGATCAAGGTGCTGTGCACCACGGTCGGCGAGACCGCCGCCGACCTGCTGAACGAGAAGGCCGGCCTCGGGCTGACCGGAGTCTCGCTGCTGATGAGCGGCCTGCTCGCGGTGGTGCTCGTGGTGCAGTTCCGCACCAAGGCCTACCGCGCCGGGGTGTACTGGCTCGCCGTCGCCCTGATCAGCGTCGTCGGCACCCTGGTCAGCGACAACCTCACCGACAACATGGGCGTGGCGCTGGAGACCACCACGACCGTCTTCGCGATCGCCCTGGTGATCGTCTTCGCCCTCTGGTACCGCACCGAGCGCACCCTGTCGATCCACCACATCGACACCACCCGCCGCGAGGCCTTCTACTGGCTCGCCGTCCTGTTCACCTTCGCGCTCGGCACCTCGGCCGGTGACCTGGTCGCGGAGAAGATGGACCTCGGCTACTGGGTGTCCGCCGTGCTGTTCGCCGCCGCCATCGCCGCGGTCGCCCTCGCCCGCTTCGCGCTCGGCCTGGGCGCCGTGACGAGCTTCTGGATCGCGTACATCCTCACCCGGCCGCTCGGCGCCTCCGTCGGCGACTACCTCTCCCAGCCCACCGGCGACGGCGGCCTGGGCCTGGGCACCGTGGTGACCAGCGCGCTGTTCCTCGCCGTCATCCTCGCCCTGGTCGTCTTCCTGATCGTGACCCGCAAGGACGTCACCGAGGAACGGGCTCAGCAGCAGACCGCCTGACCGTTGTCACCCCGTAGGCAGGGGTCACCACGAACCGCGCCCCGGGCCCGTGCCCGGGGTCGTGGCACACCTCACCCCCTGCTGACCTGGCCTCGATGCGCACCGGGCCGTCCGACCGGGTCGCGCTCAGCGTGACCGTCGTACGGGCGTGGCGCACCGTGTTGGCCGGCAGTGGACTGATGATCCGTCGGTCGCTGTTCTTGCCCGGCGCGCAGGAGCGGACTCGCGCGAGTGCCGACCCGCCTGCTGCCGGCGCCGACGTCGTATCCGTGCGTGGACTGTTTCGGAAGCCGAAGCCGGTGGCGGCGGACGGGTTCATCTCGCGGCGGTACGCGAGGTGGTGCATGCGTCGGACCGGGCCCCGCCGTGGGCATGGAGGTAGGCCAGGACGTCGCAGACGGACTGGCCGAGGACCTGGTTGTGGCCCGCACCAGGGTAGGTGCGGTAGAGGACGGCGGACGAGCCCAGGCGACGAAGGTGTGCAACGACCGCGTCGGTCCAGGCCGGCGGCACGTCCTGGTCGGCCCTGCCCTGGATGACCAGCGCGGGGACGGGCACGGCGGAGCGGTCCGGGTCGCCGTAGGCGCCCATCCGCTCGCCCATCTGCCGCATCTGCTCCGCGCTCAGCGGCAGCATCCGCTCGGTGGCCAGGCCGTTGAGCACGGGATCGCTGTCCGTCACGCAGTCGGCGAGGACGTGGGAGGCGGTCGCTGCGGCCGCGGGACCCAACAGCGAACGCAGATTCACCGAGGGGTCGATGGCGGCCAGTCCCGCCAGGGAGTAGAACGCGAAGGACAGTTCGCTGGGCACGTGAGAGGTTTTCACCCCGGCGAGCATCGCCTCCAGGTGGCTGGCCGGCGCGACGGCGACCACCGCGCCGAGGCGCTGCGTAGCCGTCGGACGCCGGGCATGGGCGGCGAACAGCGCGGCCTGGCCCCCCTGTGAGTGCCCCACCGCGAACCACACCGGCGACAGGCCGGGCACGAGCCGGCCGGCCGCGGTGACGATGTCGGCGACGGCGTTGCCCTCGTCCGCGCCGACCAGGTAGGTGTGCACCGCAGGGGTGCCCAGCCCGGGGTAGTCCGAGGCAGCGACCGCGTAGCCGGCGCGAAGGAACGCGCGAAGCTCCTGAGCGAAGGCGTCCGCGCCCAGATTCGCTGATTGGGAGGGAGCGCAGGCGTCGGCCACGCCGGTCGTTCCGTGTGCCCAGGACACCACCGGCCAACCGCCCCTGGGCGCGGCACCGGGTGGCAGCAGCACCGTGCCACTGACCGGAATGTCCGCGCCCCGGGCGTTGGTCGAGTGATAGAGCACCGTCCAGCGCCGCGCGCCCTCCAGTCGCGCATCGGGGCCGTGGTCCGTCGAGGCGATCAGTGAGCCCGGCACTGCGGCCGGCAGCGGATCGGGCACCTGGTAGGTGTGGCCCACCATGGTCACTCCCGGCGGCATGCGCCGGTCCGAGGTGTCAACCGTCCCGGTGATGTCCCCCTGGTGTGAGAAGGCACAGCTGCCTCCCACCGCGGTGAGCGCGGCGGCGAACACGGCGGCGCACAGGCGGCCCGCCCGGCGGCGGCGCGGCACTCTGCCGGCACGAGTCACCAGGAGGTGGAGCAGGCTCTGGATCCGCACGGGTGGAGACCCCTTCCAGCGAACGTGTTCTGCCTCACCCTGGCATCACTCTCCATCAACGCGCCTGTGGAGATCCGCCGTCCGAGGCGCCGGCCGCGCCTGCTCCGCCTGCGGCGGAGCCCACGTCTCGACGGGCTTGCGCCGTCGGTGACCGCGGCTGATCCGCGCACTGCTCATGCTGTCCACGAGCACCGCAGCCAACTGCGCACCGGCAACGCCGCCCGCGGCATGGTTGCCGGCTCCGCAAGACCTCTCCGAATCTGGAGATATCATCATAAAAGTCGGCAAGTCTCCTCGACTCACCGCGTTGAAGATGGCACCGTAATGGCGCGTGAGGCCGACCGAAACCAGACAAACCGACCGCTGGGTGCGCTGGCGGCTTCTGCTGGCCAGCGCCACCATGCTCTTCGTCGAGCTGGCGCTGATCAGATGGGCGGGCGCCAACGTCGTCCACCTCAGCTACTTTTCGAACTTCATCCTGCTGGGGTCGTTCCTGGGCATCGGCATCGGGTTCCTGATCCCCGCCGCGCGCGGGCAGTGGCTCGCACGCTGGGCACCGGTTCCGCTCGCGCTTCTCGTCGTTCTGGTACGCGAATTTCCGGTGCAGGTGCGTCAGAGCAGCGGCCAGATCATCTACTTCACCGCCGTGAAGACCACCGGCTTCCCCGAGTGGGTGACGCTGCCGGCCATCTTCCTGCTCACCGCGGCGATCATGGCTGCGATCGGCAAGATCGCCGCCGATCTCTTCCGCCGGCTTCCCTCGCTCGACGCCTACCGTTACGACCTGCTCGGCAGCATCATCGGCTCGGTGGCCTTCGCCCTGGTGTCCTGGCTCCGCGCTCCCTCGGTCGTATGGGGCGTACTCGCCGCCGCGGCCCTGCTGATCCTCGGCGGACGGCGCAACACCCTGCGGTACGGCGTCCCGCTCACGGCGATGGTCGCCGCGCTGTTCGTGGAGACGGCGACAGCCGGCATCTCCTGGTCGCCCTACTACAAGGTCCAGCTCACGCCCGTGCCGTCCACCGCCGGGGGATACCGCATCTCCGCCAACGGTGTCCCGCACCAGAGCATCGCGCCGCTCCCGGTGCTGATGCGCAAGAACTCGCCCTATCGGCAGCCGTACGACCGCACGCCCGGCAACCCGCACAAGCGCGTGCTGGTCATCGGGGCCGGCAACGGCAATGACGTCGCGGTCGCCCTGGCACACGGAGCGCAGCATGTGGACGCGGTCGAGATCGATCCCCGGTTGCAGCAGATCGGCGCACAGCTGCACCCGGCGAAGCCGTACGACGACCCCCGGGTGCACGTCCACATCAATGACGGACGGGCTTTCCTGGAGCGGACGAACGCCAAATACGACCTCGTCGTCCTGGCGCTGCCGGACTCGCTGACGCTGGTGGCCGGGGCGAGCAATCTGCGCCTGGAGAGCTACCTGTTCACCCGGCAGGCGTTCGAGGCCGCGCGCGATCATCTGGCGCCGAACGGCGCGTTCGCCATGTACAACTACTACCGGACGAGCTGGCTGGTCGACCGCTTCGCCGGCTCCCTCGATGACATCTACGGCCATGCCCCCTGCATGACGACGTTCGGCAAGAACGCGGCCGTGCTGGTGGCCGGGATGACGACCGCCGACCAGTCGTGCGAGCGGACCTGGCAGCCCAGCGGCGCGGTCCCGGCGGCCGCGAGCGACGACCACCCGTTCCCGTATCTGCTGCACCGGACCATTCCCACGCTCTACCTGGGCGCGCTGGGCGCGATCCTGCTGGTGACGCTCCTTGCGGTGCGCCTGACCGGAGTCCGGATCCGAAGCACGGTCCGCTACACCGACATGTTCCTGATGGGCGCGGCCTTCATGCTGCTCGAAACGAAGAACGTGATCGGCTTCGCGCTCTACTTCGGTACGACCTGGCTGGTCAACGCCCTGGTCTTCATCGGTGTCCTGCTCGCCGTCCTCGCGGCGGTCGAGGTCCGGCGCCGGCTGCGGCGGGTCAACCAGCCGGCGCTGCAGCTCCTGCTCTTCGGCACCCTCGCGGTGGCGTGGCTCGTCCCGGCGCACGCGGTGCTCGCGCTGCCCTTCGCCGGACGGCTCGCCGCCGCCATCGCCCTGGCCTTCGCCCCCATCTTCTGCGCCAACCTCATCTTCTCGGACCGCCTCGCGCTCGCCGCGGATCCGACATCCGCGTTCGGCGCGAATCTGCTGGGCGCGCTGACCGGGGGCGCGCTCGAATATCTGGCGCTGGTGACGGGCTATCAGGCGCTGCTGCTGGTCGTCGCCCTGCTGTACCTGGGAGCGTGCCTCGCCATGCGCATCGCAGGGCGCGGGCCGGGCGCGCAGTCGCCCCCGGTGCCCGACGAGACGGTGGCCGTCAACAGCCGGTAGATCAACGACTGGGCAGAAGGCCTACGGCTTCTGCACGTTGCTCACAACATCGCGGCGGAAGGCTTCGACCGTCACTGCCGGAGATGGGCCAGAGTGCGGGAGTTCCAGCGGGGCGCGGTGCGGCTGCACGTGCTGGGGGCGTCGCGCCGTCGGAACACCGCGATTCGATTCAGCAGAAGTCGGAGATCCGGCGGCCGGCCCGGCTGCCGGATGCCTCGCCGCCGACCTTCTGACACCAGTCCACGGAGAAAACCTGGAGCGCCCGGGAGGAGGCTGCCCGGGCGGGATTCCGACTGAACCGGATCACGCCGGGTACCGCTCGCTTCGCTGCTTCTGCCGGGCTACCGCCCCCGGTACAGCCGGTCGAGGTCGACGAGGAGCACATGTCCGTTGGCTTCGGCCTCGCGGAGCCCGGAGGTGAAACCGGCGCCGCTGTAGCAGGCGGGTCGGGTGTGGGTGACGTCCTCACCGCGGGCGGCGAGCAGGTCGAGGAGGTGCCGTAGATGTTCCAGGTGGTGCAGGTCCATGACCTCGTCCCAGCGTGCCATTCCCACCGACAGCAGAGCTCCGGAACGGGTGTCGGCCGGGCCGCGTACGGCCACCTCCACGTGTGCGTCGGGGCCACCACCATCGCGCGCCGGGTCGGGAAGCGAGCCATGGGCTGCCGTCGCGGGGCGCGCGCCGAAGACGGCAGGATCGGCGAAGTCCATGACCCAGTCCCGGCAGATCTGGGCGAAATGGGGGCCGGCGACCGCGGAGTCGAAGACGGGACGTACGCGCTGCCAGACCTCGGCGGCGTCCTGCTGCTCCAGCTCCGAGGCCGAGCGGTAAGGCCAGATGGCCGCGTGTTCGAAGGCCAGCAGCGGCTCGGTGATGCGCAGCCCGATCAGGTTCGGGCGGAAGGCGTCGGGCCCGCCGTGCAGCAGACCGTTGTCCCGCAGGAGCGTCAGACAGCGGACAACGTCGGTGAGCGGAGCGCCGAGGTGCTCCGCGACCTCGCCCTGTGTCGAGCAGCCCGAGGCGATGGCGGCGAGCGCGGAGTGGCACAGCGCGCGGTCCCAGTGGTCGGTCTCCTCCTGCAGCAGGTGATGTGCCTCCAGAAACAGGGGAGTCTGGGGGCACAGCACCGTTCCGCACACCCATGCGTCGAAGTCGTCCAGCTCGCCGGGGACGTGCGCTCCGATGTAGCGCCGGTAGGCAGGGGTTCCGCCGACGACGGCATGGACCAGCAGGGCGAGGCCGGGGTCGTCGATGTTCCAGAACCGCGCGGCCTGTCGGTAGTCCAGCGGACCAAGGGTGAGTTCCAGGTTGGTCAGCTCGCGCAGTGGTGAGGCAGCGCCGAACAGTCGGCGCATCACCGGCAGGGTGCTGCCGCTCAGCAGCAGGCGGGCACGGTTGTCCCGGCCCGTGTCGCGCAGCCGCTGGTAGGCGCTGTGGATGGCGGAGGGCAGCGGGGGACTCTGCCGGACGAGGTCAGGGAACTCGTCGACGATGATCGGGACAGGCCGCCGGTCTCCCAGCGCGAGCAGCGCGTCGATGGCGTCCTCCCAGCCATGCCAGTGGCTCGGCGGCGATGTGACCGTGTACCGGGCCATTTCGTCTCCGAGTCGGCGCAGGGACTCGGCCTGAGTCGCCGACTGCGCCCCGAAGTAGAAGCCGCCCAGGGCTGAGCTGAGTGCCTTCAGAAGGTGCGTCTTTCCCTGCCGCAGCCGTCCCGACACCACACCGAGGCCGGCCCCGGGCCGGGTGTCACAGGCGAACGCGGCGAGCGCGTCCCACTCGGCGTCGCGGTCGAACACCGTCTTCGGCTTCACGGGACGAGAGACGTCGGACGGCGACACGACTACTCCCCTCGCTCGGCAGCACTCCTGCCACCAGTACAACGGCGATTTCCGGACACCGCGACATGTGCGACCACCTACGGGCAGGGAACCTGCCCCGGGCCGAACACGCAGGCACGGCCCGGGGCGCTCCTCCTCCGCCACCTGCGGCGTCTCAGCTCGTCAGTTCCTGTTCAGTGCCTGGCGCTGTGCCGAGGGCCGCCTGGCTTTACTGCAACGGCGGCCGCACGGCGAAGCGGAAGCGCGGGCCGGCCCGATCCACGATGCGCCCGCCTTGGCGCTTCCGTCGTCGGGCTGGGTTCCGGAGCTGAACGAGCCTCCCGCTCGGCCGGCCTCAGGATGCCGTGTCGTCGACGGTGTAGTCGATCATCGGCCGGACGCTGACCACGCCGTCCACGCCCTTGGCGAGCGGTTCGGCGATTTGGGCGGTGCTGCGGTTCTCGACCTCGCCGCGCAGGGTGACGACACCTTCGTGAACCTGGACCTGCACCTCCATCCCGCCCAGCCGCAGCATCCCTTTCAGCACATCGTCGCGTATCTCCTCGCGTATCTCCTCGTCGGGGCGCAGGAAGACGCGGAGCAGGTCCGAGCGGCTGACGATGCCGATGATGTGGTCGGTCTCGTCCACGACCAGCAGCCGCCTGACTCGGTTGCGGTCCATCGTCCGGGCTGCCTGGGCGACTGGCCAGTCGGCGTGCGCGGTGACCACGGGGGTGGTCATGAGGCCGGCGGCGTTCTCCGCGCGTGCCTTGGCCTTCTCGTGCGGCCACCCGGGTGTTGCCTGGTCACCGTACTTGTCGGGCTGTTCGACCTGCTTGCGGAGCAGGTCGGTTTCGGATACCAGCCCCATGGGCGCACCATGCGTGTCGGCCACGGGGACGGCGCTGAGGCCGTGGGTGGACAGAACGGAGGTGATCTCTTTGAACGGGGTGTCAGGGCGGACGGTCACGACATCGCGTGTCATCACTTCGCTGACGGTGCTGTGCTGGGCGGTCATTGTCGCAGCTCCTTCCTGCGTGTGCATCGCGCAGTGGACGCTGACCTGCGAGCCTCTCTATCCACTGTGCTCCTTTTGCGTCCGGTCGCTCCCCGGGCCGATGGTCCCGAATGTCGGCGACGTTCCCGGGGGATGCGGAGGACGGCCACCTTCACAGGACTGCCTTCGGGAACGCCGGTCCGACTCAGCGACGAGGTACTCCGCTTCCCGCGGTTTCCGGGGCAGTCGACGATGGGCCAGCCCGTCGTTTTCTGCCGATGCCGGGGCCAGCCCCGTCACCCGCATCGGCTACCCGGGAAGAGTCCGTGGCGCGGTGATGACCAGGAGGTTGCGCGCGGCGTCCGAATTCAGGTAGTCACGCAGACGGCCTCGACGAAGTGACCAACCTGTTCCTCCGGCAGGCGGCATGCGGGGTCGACCTCGCCGATCATGCCTACGAGGCGGTGGTTTTCGATGACCGGCAGCCGCCGGATCCTGTGCTCCTCCATGACCTGAAGGACACGGTCACTGTCGGCGTCCGCGTCGATCGTGACCGGCTTGCCCTGCTCCAGCTGCCCTGCGGTCATGGACCGTGGGTCCTTCCCCTTGGCGAGGCACTTCACCACGATGTCACGGTCGGTGATGATCCCGTGCAGGCGGTCGTCCTCCCCGCAGATCGGCAGGGCTCCAACGTCCAGCTCCTTGATCCTGCGCGCTGCGTCCCCCAGTGTCTCGCTCTCCTGGATGCAGGTGGCGCCGGCGTGCATGATGTCCGCGCAGTGGTCATGGCCGGCCCCTAAGAATGTTGGCGGTCCGACGGTCCTCCGTTTCCACGGCTTCCGACACCGCTTTGAGCCAGATGTCGCGCTGTGGATGGCCCAAGCTTGTCCGTGCGGCCCCTGCTGCCACCCACCCCCGCGGAGACCGTGCCTCGCGCTACCCGACGCCGTGGCAGCCTGGCGCCGCATACAGGCGGCGCTGGGCTGTTCCCGCCTGCGGTGTGCCCGGTCACTGCGTCTCCCGGTGCGGCTGCCCGAACGGGGCTTCGTGTGCCGGACGGGTCTCGATCACGCATCCGGGACCGGGAAAGATCTCTGTCTCGTGACCGTCTTCGTAGCGCACCCGGTAGGGCGGTTCGCCGTTCTGGCCAAGCACTGTCAAGACGGTGGCGTGGTGTTCGGGGGATCCCACGGCCCTGCCGGTGAACCGCAGCACGTCACCTTCATGCGCCTTCATCGTGGCTGACCTCGCTCCCTGCCATCATTCCCTGCCTTCGTTCAGGATGACCCCGGGAGGTGCCTGGCGCAGAAGGGGCCGTTCGGGCACCTCCGGCCGGCCATCGGGCCCGTGACCAGGTCGGCGCCCGACGTCCCACGGTTCGTGCGGCGAGCGGCACGGTTCGTGAGGCAGGCGCATCCTGGAGTTGGAAAGCCGCGGCACGCCAACCCGAACGTGTCCTGATACGGCGGCATCCCGGGCGTGGCACGTGGCGCCGACGGCCCACTTGGAAGTGATCATGAGACTTTCCTTCCTGGAACCTCTTTACACGCAGTCCGGTCCTTTCGCGTCCGTCTACCTGGACACGTCCCGCGACGCCGCCATCGAGGATCCCGATGCCGCCATAGAATTGCGCTGGCGGCATCTTCGGGACGCACTGATGTCCGAGGGAGCGGACCGGGACTCCATCACCGCGGTGGCGGGCACCGTGGGCAGCGACGCGGACGTTCCCGGCACCCACGGTCAGGCCGTTTTCACCGCCCACGGACACCTGGCCCTGCTGGACGAGTTGCCCGCACCGCCCGCACGGGATATTGCGCACTTCGGAACGCTGCCCGACACCATGCCGCTGATCGTCCAGCACGCGCCCGGTATCCCGTACCTGGCCGTGCACGTGCATTACGGCGGCCGTCACTCGACGGACGCCACCGGCACCGTGCGGATCGAGGCCGAGGCGGGCACATGGCCGCTGACCAAGGTCACGCCGGGCCACCGGCTGGACGAGGAGATCCCAGTCGCCGACTGGCCCCGCGCCGCCGGAGAGGTCGGCCGGGAGCTGGAAGGTCACGCGCGGCGCATCGACGTCGAGACGGTGGTCGTCGCCGGAGACGTCTGGGCCCGCGGCATCCTCATCAACCGGCTGCCGGCCTCCCTGCGCGGACAGGTCACCACCGTCGAGGGCGTCGGCGAGTCCGAGCCCGGGCGGGCACTGATGGAGCAGCGACTCGAAAGCCTCTTCAAAGGGCGCATGGCCACGCACGACCGGGCACTGCTGGACGCCCTCCTCGCCGAGCGGGCCCGCGACGGGGCGTTCGCGGAAGGCCTTGCGCCCGCCGTGTCGGCGCTGCAACGCGGCAGGGTCAAGGCCCTCTTCCTCAACGACCACCCCGAGTCACCGTTCCGCTTGTGGGCCGGCCCGGAACCCGGTCAACTCGCCCTCACCGAAAACGAACTGCGCTCCTATGGCATACGGGAGGTCAGCGAGGAACGGGCCGACGCGGCCCTGGCCCGTGCCCTCGTCGGCACGAGGGCCGAACTGGTCGTGGTGCCCGAGCAGGAGCTGTGGCTGAGCGAGGGCGTGGGCGTACTTCTGCGTTACGCCGACCCCGCATCCGGCGAGTGAACAGGCTTCCGGGATGCGGCTCAACGCCGGTTCTCCGGCCCGGTGTTCAAGGTTGTACCCACAGCTGGTCGTGCCGTGGAACGGTGGTGCCGCCACCGGCCCGCACGGCTTCCACCACCGCTTGGTGCAGGTCTCGGCTGCCCTGCCGAGAAGGACAGGGCACCGGGCTTCCGGTCAGCGTGAACCACTGGGAGGTGCCGCTGTACTGGACCTTGACCACGGCCTGCTTGCCGTCCCAAGTGGTGTGCACGGTCAGGTCCCCGGTGATGATCCCGGCCTCGTCGGTATGCACGCCCCCCTGCCCCGTGAACACGCCTGTCGTCGTCCATGATGTCTGGACCATGGCGCCTTCAGCCTTCCTTCGTGAATGCGGAGGTCTCTTTCTTTCCGGCAGTCCTGCTTCCCGGTGCTTTGGGCCCACCCGGCTCAGACCGGGGCGGAGCTGCCGCTTCCCACCGGTTCCCTGCGTGTTTGCAGTTCCGGTGGAGACGTCACGGTGCTCCGTCCAGCTTCCTCTCCGACGAACCGGGCCAGAGCTCGGGCGCTTTCGAGGAACTGGGCGGGGAAGACGATGGTGGAGTTCTTCTCCGCGGCGATCTCCGCGAGGATCTGGAGGTTGCGCAGTTGCAGGGCGATCGGGTGCTCGCTGATGACGTCGGCCGCCTCGGCGAGACGGTCGGCGCTTAAGGCCTCCCCCTCGGCGGCGATGATCTTGGCGCGCTTCTCGCGTTCGGCCTCGGCCTGGCGGGCCATGGCCCGCTGCATGCCCGGCGGCAGCTCGATGTCCTTCAGCTCCACCAGCAGGACGTAGATACCCCATTGCTGGGTGAGCCCGTCGAGGATGTCCTTGATCTGGCTGTTGAGGGTTTCGGTGTCGGTGAGGACCTGGTCCAGCAGGGAGCGGCCCACCACGTTGCGGACGGTGGTCTGGGCGATCTGGCTGATCGCGGAGGACACATCCTCGATCTCGACGATGGACTTCACCGGGTCGACGCGGCGGAAGTAGGCGACCGCGGCCACGCCGATGGAGACGTTGTCCCGGGTGATGACCTGCTGGGACGGAATCGGCATGGTGACCGTCCGCAGGGTGACCTTCCACAGACGGTCCACCAGGGGAATCATGAACCGGATGCCCGGGTCCCGCACACTCCGGAGTTTTCCGAAGCGGAACACGACACCGCGCTGGTACTGCCGGACGATCGCGACGCCGAGGTTTGCCACGGGACTCACCTCCTGGGGTTCTTGCTCCCATCGTGGCTCGGCCGGTGCCGCCCTGGCCCGGGCCACCAGTCCCCTCGCCAGGGCCCGATCGGCCCCGGCGTACCCGTCGTTCTTGTCCGGGGCGTCGCGGGCCGCCCAGTCCATGAACGTCGGCCGGACGGAATGGGACGAGCGGAACGCCTCAGTGCCCCAGATCCGGCCTCCGCGATGCGCTACGGGACGAAGGCGACTTGCGCAACCCCTTCTTTCAGTTCGACCGCTTCGGTGAAGGTAGGTCAGGCCCCGCCGGACCTGCACAGAGCTACGTGGGGCAGATGACATCGCCTCGGCGAGACTGTCGTTCGGCGCCGCCACCGGGCCGCCTGGCGCACCAGAGGCGGGTGTGTCATGACGGGGCCGGCTGTGTGCGCGGGCGGATGACGGCCATGGGACACATGGAGTACTGGAGAAGGGCGTGGCTGACCGAGCCGAGGGCCAGTCCGCGGAAGCCGCCCCGACCGCGGGAGCCGACGACCAGAAGGTCGGACCGGTCGGAGGCACGGGCCAGGGCGACAACCGGTGATTCGTGTGCCAGCTCCTCCGTGACCTCGACATCCGGATACTCCTGGCGCAGCGGAGCGAGCGACTCCTCCAGTTCGCGCCGGTGTTCTGCGTCGGCTGCGTCCTGGGCAGGGCTGACCAGCGCCGGCCGCCCCCCGGGAGGGCACCAGGCGTACAGCGCCTGAAGCTGTGCACCGCGCAAGGACGCCTCCTTGAAGGCATACTCCACAGCGGCCTGGGAGTGAGCCGAACCGTCGACACCGACAGTGATGCGACCCTGGTCGAGGGGGACGTGGTTGACGACGACCACCGGGCTCGCGGCATGTCCGACGACCTGCAGGGCGACCGAGCCGAGCATCATGGTCCCGAAGCCTCCTCTGCCCTTGGCACCCAGAGCCACGGCCTGCGCCCGCTCGGACTCGGAGAGGAATGCGACCGCCGGCGTGCCATCGACCTCGGCTGAGGTCACCTCCAGCTCGGGGTGGGCTTGCTGGGCGATCGCGGTGGCCTCACTCACGATCCGGAAATCCGGCACGGGACCAGGCTCGAAGGAGCGCACATGGACGATGCGCAGCGGGCAGTGGTGCAGTGATGCCTCTTTCGCAGCCCACAGCAGGGCCCGCAGGCTGCGCCCGGAGCCGTCGACCCCGACCACGATCGGATCAGTCATTTCCTCTCCCGGGGATTCAGGCCGAACGCATTGGGCTCCGCCGGACCAAAGAGGTCCGCCGGGACAGCGGCGGATCCAGGTGCCGCCCTCCTCCGGCCGCCGCAGGTGGCCCACCGTGGAGCAGGCTCCCTTCCGCTCCCTTCCACCGTCCCGCATGCGCACTGTGCGGGCATCCCGACGGGGCCGAGCGGAGCAATGCCGAACCGCACCGTCAGACCGCAACGGGGCTCACTCGCCCGCCGAGTCGTCCGGCAGCGGTGCACCAGGCCTGGGTCAGCGCGCGGTGGGCCAGGTCGAGGGCCTGGGCCTGTTCGCCTCGAAGGTGGAGAGGCGCACCGACGTGCACGTGCAGCCTCGGTCGGCGCAGCGCAGCGGTGAGCAGTCTCACCGCCTGTGCCACGGGCTGCCCGATGCCAGTGCGCGGGCTCCGGCCTGGCCGAGGGGCACGACGGGGGCGCCGGTCGTGTGCGCGAGCTGGACGAGGCCCGGGTGGAAGGGACGGGCGGGGCTTCTCGGGCGTCCTTGCGGTGCGGGAGACCGCCTCCCGGGTAGAGCAGGACGGACCGGCCCGCGGTCAGTGCGGCTTGGGCTCCTTGCAACGCTTGGGCGGCTCGTGGGTCGTGGCCGGTGATCGAGGAGGGGACCGCATCTCGGCCGGCGGAGGCTGATCGAGGGCGGAATCGAGGTCGATCTGTCGCCGCTGACCAGTGAGGCGGTGCCCGCCTACCATGCGGCCGACCCCGTCGACGTCCATGTCCCGCTGCTGCCGGCGCGCGATCTCGTCTTCAGCGGCACCACGTGTACCGAGGGCGAGGCCAGGGCCGTGGTCTTCGCGACCGGCATGCACACCGAACTCGGTGCGTATCGCGGCGCTCTCCGAGCGTGTCGAACGGGAGAGCAGCCCGCTGGAGGCGCAGGTCCCGCGGGTGGCGTGGCTGATCGCGGTGATCGCGGTGGGCATGAGGTGGCGGTCCTGCCACTGGCCATGTTCGCGGCGAAGCTGCCGTTCCACGACGCGGTCGTCGTCGCCGTCGGCCTGCTGGTCGGCAACGTGCCCGAGGGACTGCTACCGGTGATCACGCCGGCCCTGGCGCTGGGCGGTCGTCAAACGCCTCAGCGCGGTGGAGACGCTCGGCTCCACGGACGTGATCTGCACCTTCGGCGGTCAGAGTCGGCGGCCGCCCAGCCTGGCTGTGGATCAGGCGTCGGCCGCGAGGGCGGTCAGGACCGAGGTGAGCAGGGCGCCGTCGGCGATCACGTCGCGCTCCTGCTCCGGCAGCCGGACCTGGATGGTGCGGCCGCCGGGCCCCAGGTCGTCCAGCACGGCGGGAGAAGGTGGAGCGGACTGCGGAAGATCTCGACACCACTATCAAGGTCATTCAGTCCGTGATCTTCGAGTCGCGCGCGTCAGGGGAGAACCCGCAGAATCAGGGCCGCAGCGCCCGGTGACCGCGATGAGCACGCTGCGCCTGGGCCGCCGGGCCGCCAAGATGTCGCATCGCCCAGGGCGAGTGCCACGGCCACCGTGTGTCCGCGGCCGTCTCAGCTGCGCTCGACGGTGAGTTTCAGGAAATGGGTGGAGCAGGAGATGCACGGGTCGTGGTTGCGGATCGCTCTCTCGCACAGGGCGGTCAGCTCGGCCTCTGTGGGCTCACCACTGCCGAGGCGCTCCTCGACCAGGCGGCGCAGGTCCTCCTCGATGGCACCCTGGTTCTGCGCGGTCGGCGGGACGAGGCTCGCATCGGTGAGTGTGCCGTTGGCGTCGAGGGTGTAGCGGTGGTACAGCAGCCCGCGGGGCGCCTCGGTGGCTCCATGGCCGGTGGCGGCGCGAGGCGGCACGTCGAGGTAGGGGTGTGGCGGCGGCTCGTAGGCGTCGATGATGCGCAGTGCCTCGTCGACCGCGTAGAGCACCTCGACCGCCCGGACGATGATGCTGCGGAACGGGTTGCGGCACACCACGCCCTCGCGCGGGTCGCCGAGCCCGGCGTCCTGAGCTGCCTGCACAGCGATCGTCGAGAGTCGGCCTCCGCTGATCGCATAGCGAGCGAGGGAGCCTGTCAGATGGCGGCGCCCATCGAGCAGCGAGTGCAGTGCGGTCGAATGCGGCACCTGGGTCTCCACCACGTGCTCGCCGAAGGTGCGCACGCCGAAGGTACGGGTGGGCAGCGCCCGGTCGTGGTCGGCGGGCAGCCCGGCCGCGCTCGGGGCGGTCATCGCGGTCGGGGTGCCCGATTCGATGGCGTAGGTGCCGGGTTCGGCGAGGGCCAGCAGTTCGTTGTCGCATCCGGCGTCGGGGAAGTCGAAGCCCGCGACCCAGCGCACGGTCTGCTCGGCGTCGTCGCGGGCCCGGCGCAGTCGCTCGGCGAGGGAGCGCAGTTCGGAGACGGCCGGGACGCGGTGGAAGCCGCCGAGGCGGACGTTGACGGGGTGGATCGCCCGGCCACCGAGGAGTTCGAGGATCGCGTTGCCGGCCTGCTTCAGGCGCAGGCCGCGTTCGACGTCCGCACGTCGGGTGCGTGCCAGGTCGATCGCGCTGTCAGCGCCGAGGAAGTCGGGTGCGTGCAGCAGGTAGATGTGCAGGGTCTGGCTCTCGATCCACTCGCCGCAGTACAGCAGTCGGCGCAGCGCGGCCAGTTGGCCGTCGACGACGACCCCGCAGGCGTCCTCGACGGCACGGCAGGCGCTCAGCTGGTAGGCGATCGGGCAGATCCCGCACACCCGTGAGGTGATGTCGGGCGGTTCGGTGTAGGAGCGCCCGCGCAGGAACGCCTCGAAGAAGCGCGGGGGTTCGTAGATCTGCAGCCGGGCCTGGTCGACCTCGCGTGCGCGCAGGATCAGATGCAGGGCTCCCTCGCCCTCGACGCGGGCGAGGGAGCCGACGCGCAGTACCTTGGACTGGCGATGTGTCACCCGTGCTGTTCCTTCCGCGAGGCCGCGTCGAACTCGGGGGCGGCGGTGTTGAACGTGCGCAGCACCCGCACCACATCGAGGGTGTCCATCCCGTCGCGGCGCAACAGCGGGACAAAGGCGGGGAAGTTGGTGGAGCCGGACGGGCCGAAGCACCCGTAGCAGCCGCGCCCGTACGCGGGGCACAGCGCGCCGCAGCCGGCGTGGGTGACCGGGCCGAGGCAGGGTGTGCCGTGGGCGACGGTCACGCACACGGTGCCGCGCCGTTTGCACTCGAAGCAGACGCTGTGTGCCGGGACGTCCGGGGTGCGGCCGGCGAGGTAGGCGGTGATGACCTCGATCAGCTGGCCGCGGTCGATCGGGCAGCCGCGCAGTTCGAAGTCGACGGGGACGTGGGCGCTGATCGGGGTGGAGGTGGCCAGCGTCTGGATGTAGTCGGGCCTGGCGTAGACGACGGAGCGGAACTCGGCCACGTCGGCGTAGTTGCGCAGCGCCTGGACACCACCGGCGGTCGCGCAGGCGCCGATGGTCACCAGACGGCGCGAGACCTCGCGGATGTACCGGATGCGCTCGACGTCCTGCCCGGTCGTGACCGAGCCCTCGACCAGCGACAGGTCGTACGGTCCGGGCCCGGGGCCACTCGATGCCTCCAGGAAGTAGGAGATACGCAGCTGGTCGGCGATGCCGAGGAGTTCGTCCTCGCAGTCGAGCAGGGTGAGCTGACAGCCGTCGCAGGAGGCGAACTTCCACACCGCGAGCTTGGGCCGTCCGGTGTCCTGGCCGGCTTCCTCGGTCATCTCACAGCTCCCGTACCGCGAGGAGGGACTGGGCGCGGCTCCAGCTGACAATGGGACCGTCGCGGCACAGCAGCAGCGGGCCGAGCTGGCAGTGGCCGCAGTGGCCGGTGCCGCAGTGCATGGTGCGCTCCAGCGACACCCGGATCCGGTCCGCATCGAGTCCCCGGTGGACCAGGTCGCGGGCGGTGGCCCGGATCATCACCTCCGGGCCGCAGACGAACGCCGCGCTCCCGCACGGGTCGAACGCCGCCCGCTCCAGCAGCGTGGTGACCACGCCGACGTCACCCGTCCACTCCGCGTCCGGGCGATCGACGGTGACCAGGACCCGGGCACCGCCTGCCTGCCAGTCGGTCACCTCTCCGGCGTAGAGAAGGTCGCGCGGCATGCGTGCGCCGATCAGGACATTCAGCTGCCCGTATCGCTCGGGCGCGGCGAGCGCGTCGAGCACCACCGGTCGCAGCGGCGCCATTCCGATGCCGCCTGCCACCACCAGCAGATCCCTCCCGGTGGCGGCGGGCAGCTCCCAGCCGGTGCCGAACGGACCGCGCACGCCCACCGTCTCGCCGGGCCGTACCCGTTGCAGCGCGCCGGAGATCGCCCCGACGGCCCGGATGGTATGGGTGAGGCGCCGGCCGTCGATCCCGCAGACCGACACCGGAATGTCGCCGACGCCGAACGCGTAGACCATCGCGAACTGGCCCGGGGCGAACGGCGGCAACGCCACGCTCACCGGCTCCAGCACGATCGTCGCGACGTCTGGCGCCTCGACCCTGCCCTCGACCACCCGGTACGGCAGGGGGACCCCGGCGGGGCGCACCGCCACCGAGGGGTCGGTCACGACGTCTCACCACCCCGCGGGGCCGCTCCGCCGCCGGGCGGCCGGTACAGGTCGAGCAGTCGGATCCGGCAGGCCCGCAGCCGCCGTCCGATCGCCACCGACGCGACGCAGTGGGTGACCGCCAGCCCGAATGCGGGATCCTCCTCGATCGCCGCGCGCACCTGTTGCGCTTCGAACTCGTACGCCTCCACCAGGTCACGGGCGGTCGCGCCCAGGTGCCAGCGGTACGGCTCGAACAGCCAGGACCAGCCGAGGAGTTCGCCCTCACCGAGGGTCTCCACGACCACCGTGCCGCGGCCCGGGTCGTGGACGTCGAGGGCGACATGCCCGCGGCGCAGGAGCCAGAACCGGTCAGCGGGGTCGTCCTCGTCGAAGATGCGGGTGCCGACGGGGAAGGACCTTGGGCGGGCGAAGGAGAGCAGCCGCTCACGGTGGCCGGTGGACAGTGCGCCGAGAAAACCGTGGCCGACGGTCGTCATGACGCCGCCTCCTGCGACGTGGCCGCCCGCTCGTCGTTCAGGGCGTGGGCTTCCTCGGTGATGTCGATGCCCACGGGGCACCACACGATGCACCGCCCGCAGCCGACACACCCCGAGCTGCCGAACTGGTCGTACCAGGTGCCGAGTTTGTGGGTGCACCACTGCCGGTAGCGGCTGCGCGAGGACGCGCGCACCGGACCGCCCGGCAGATGCGTGAAATCCACATCGAAGCAGGACTCCCACCGCTGCCACCGCTCGGCGTGCTCCCCGGTGAGGTCGGTGACCTCCTCGACGGTGGTGCAAAAGCACGTCGGACACGCCATGGTGCAGTTCCCGCACGTCAGGCAACGTGCGGCGACGTCGTCCCAGCGGTCGGCCTGAAGCGTCTCGCGCATCAGCACCTGCAGGTCCACCGGCGGCATCGTGCGACCCATGCGGCCCGCGGCCTGGGCGACCCGCTCGCGCGCCGCCGTCTCGGTCGTGGCGTCCGCCGGGCGGCGCGGCAACCGGGCCAGCACCGCCTCCCCCTCGGCGCTGCCGGCCCGTGCGAGGAAGCGGTGCCCCTCGTCGTCGATCACTTCGGTCAGGGCCAGGTCGTAGCCGTCACCCACGGCCGGCCCGGTGCCCATGGACACGCAGAAGCACGTGGCGCCCGGCTCGGTGCATTCCACCGCCACCAGGAAAGCCCGCTCGCGCCGCCCGCGGTAGGCCCGGTCGGCGTACCGGCCACCGGTGAGCACCCTGTCCTGCACCGCGATGGCCCGCAGATCGCACGGCCGCACCCCCAGGAACGCGTACGACGGCGGCGTCGTGTCGTCCTCGGCCATCACCAGCGTGCCGTCGGCGCGCCGCTCGGCGCTCCACTGTCGTACCCGCTGGGGATGCAGGAACGTCTTCCACGACTGCGGGCCCGCGCTGTGCGCGAACGCGGCACCGTCCTCGCGCGGCCTCAGCCGGTAGTGGCCGGCCTCCACCTCGACCCCCCAGCCGTAGGGGAGCTCGTCACCACCGGAGATCTCCGCCAGCACGATCGCGTTGTCGCGCACGGTCGGACCGATGACGGTACGGCCACGTCCGGCCAGGACGGCGATCAGGGCATCCACGCCGTCCTTACCGATCACCGCATGGGGGGCGGCATTCGCCATGGCCCACCTTCCAGCGCCGAGAACCAACGCTGTCCAGTCTCTCCGCGAGGCGGCCGATATGCAGGGGCCGACCGTCCCCACTGTGGTCCAAGTGGCCTCCCTCCTCCCTCGTACGGGTTCGCCGAACGTGAGGGCCGGCTCCGCGGAGCCGGAGAGGGGGAAGGGAGAAACGGCGTGAGCGAGCAGCTGCGTATTGGTGTCATCGGGGTCGGCAACGATTTCCGTCGCGACGACGGCGTGGGCTGGGCAGTCGTGGCCCGTCTGACGGACCGGGCCGCCGAGCGGCCGCTGCCGTCCGGTACCAGGCTCATGGTCAGTGACGGCGAACCCGTACGGCTCATCAGCATGTGGGAGGGCACCGACCTCACCATCGTGATCGATGCCGCGCAGGCCCAGCCGCCGCACCCGGGACGCATCCACCGCGTCGAACTCGACGGGGAACAGTTGCCACGCGAGAGCGGGGAGACAAGTTCGCACGGACTCGGGCTCGGCGACGCCGCCGAACTCGCCCGCCGGCTGCACCGGCTGCCGCACCGGCTCATCGTCTACGCGGTGGAGGGCGCCGACGCCGGCCTGGGCACTGGTCTGTCCGCACCGGTCGCGGCGGCTGTGGGACCGCTCGCCCAACAGATCGCCGAGGAAATCACGCAGTACGCCCGGACCGCCAACGGGAGCAGTGACGGATGACATTGCCGGGACGCGTGAAAGTGCGCAGGCGCGTGTTGCCCGATGACAGCGGCTGGGTGCGGAGCAGGACGGCGGCACCGGAGCCGGCGAGGAAGACGGCTATCAGCGCACCGGTCGCGATCGCGCCGGCCTGGTAGGTGCCCAGTGGCGTGTAACCGAGCGCGCATTCCACGGCGATGGGGGCCATGGCGGCGAGCAGAGCCGGGGTGGCCCGTTCGCGCAGGGCGTCGGCGGTGCTGATGTCGACCACCCGGGCACAGTCGGGCAGCTCGGTGCCTTCCATGATCGCGGATGTGGTGCGGAACTGTTCACGCACCTCGGTCCCGGCCCGCCCGGCGGACCGGCCCACGGCCATGACCGCCGGGGCGGTGAACAGGAACACCGCCGCGGCGTCGAGGAGCAGTCCGACGAGTGCGTTCGGCTTGTCGACCGACAGGCTGAACGAGGTCGGCGCACGGCCCACTTCGGCGAGACTGTCCTCGACCGCGGTGCGGAAGCCACCGAACAGGGCGGTGGCGGCGTGCACTGCGGTTGGTCTCGCGTTCCGGCGCGCGGGTGGGCTCAGTGAAGGAGCCGGTGAGCAGCTCGATCATCGCCGAGTTCGGTCCGACGGTTTGTCCGGCCACACGAACCGGCTGCCTGAGTCGGGCCGCGGCCCTCCGTGCGTGATCGGGACGGTGTTCTGGCCGCGGAGGATCGGCCCATGCTGGACCGGTGAGCGTGCGCGCCTTCCTCAGGTTCCGTGGCCGGAGCCCCGGATCACGACGACGGGGCAGGGAGCGTGCTGCACGCAGTGCATGCCGACCGAGCCCAGCAACGCCTCGCGGAACTCGCCGAGCCCTCGGTTGCCCACGACCAGCAGCTCTGCTCCTGCGGCGGCATCGAGCAGAACGGTGGCCGGATGCCCGTGGGCCGAGATGGTGCGGAGCGCGACAGGCCGGCCCGGGCCCGGGCCGAGGGCCTCGTCGATCGCATGGTCCAGGACCTTTCGCATGTGCTCCTCGTAGTCACCCGGCTCCTTCTCCGTGGGGGGGACCAGGCCATGCCAGGGCGTCGGGTAGTCCCAGGCGAAGACCGCGTCGACCGCACCGCCGACCAGCTTCGCCTGGTTCACCGCCCACCGGAGAGCCGCTTTCGACGGTTCGGAGCCATCGATGCCCACGACGATTCGCGGAGGGGGTGTGGCCTCGTTGTTCATCACGTATCCCTGCCTGGTCGTATGTGATCCCTTCCTCCACCATCTCCGTGCCGGCGGGGCGTCGCCACTTCAGCCGTGGCGTACGCGTGTGGGGAACCTGGGATCAGCGGCCTCCGGTGATGAATGGTTTCGGCCGTACCCGGCTGTCGGGTGCGTCGACCATGGGAAGACCAGTCAGTCACAGCCGCTCGGCGAGCAGTGTGAGCGCGAGTGCCGGGCACCCCAGGCATCCATAGGAGCTGACCATCGATCCTGGCGCGACGCCCAGCATGTATGCCGCGCGTGCTGGTGAGCGGCGAACGGACCGGCCGGGCCACACACCCGCTTGATCGGGCATCCTTTTTCTGACCGCTCGTACCGGCAACCGGCACGTCGTGGTGACACGCTGCTCGGCTGTCGGCCCGACTTCGCGGCTGCCTTCGACGTCGTGATCTTCTCGGAGATCTGCTTCTTCATCCCGCCTCTTGAGCCGCGCCCTGGATCGGGGTTCCGCGCCTCGATCTCCGGGCCTTTGCCGGATGCCGAAAAAGCTACCCGAATGGTATTGACTCGCAATGAATATCGTGCATCGTAGGAGTAGGCCATAACACCGAAAGAGCCACAAAGCCGGTGAGGACGTCTAGTCGGCGGAGTAACTCGGACAGGATGTGGTTTAGGCCCCCGGCAAGCCGGCGCGATACCGAGGCAGCAGTGACGACTGACGCTTCAGGACACGTGCAGCACTACCGGGGACTGTTTTGTGTGGGAGCCTTCGCACGGGCATGACCCTGGAGCCAAGGTATTGCCGTGCCTGCACTCTGCGAACCGAAGAGCACCAAGCCGGTCCGTAGCAGCCGACCGTTGCCACCGCTCTGCCTCATCTTCTTTGCCCGCCGGTAGGGGCCCACCCACCCTCCGAAGTCCACCCTTGTGGCTGACGTGGCTCGGAATCGGTGGCACATGGGGAGACGGAAGGCTAACCGGTGCGTGACCGGGGCGTCGTCGGTCCCTGGGGGCGGCAGGCGTATGAGTCTGCCCAGGCGTTCGAGGCGTTCGTCGTGTACCGCGATCTCGGTCCAGCGCGGGGTGCCGCGAAGGTGGCACGGGAGTCGGATAAGCCCTCGCGCGCTGGTGGGCCGGTGGTCGCGGCAGTTCGCATGGGTGGTGCGGGCTGCGGCCTACGCCGGTGAGCAGGACCGGCTGTTCGTTGTGGAGTAGGTGGAGGCGCGGCGCGAAGTCGCTGGCAGACACGCGAAGTTGGGGCAGGTTGTGATGCGAGTCGGCGATCGGCGCGCTGGAGACTTCCCGGGGCCGCGTACAAGATCGGCAACAGCGCGACCGCGCTCGGTGTGATCCTCGCCGTATTCGAGCGGTACCTGGGCGAGCTGGCCGAGGGCTGGTACGACGCCGCCGCGGGTGAGCCGAGCCGCAAGGGCACGGCCCCTTGGAAACGGTATTCGGCGTGCGGGAGATCCCGGTGGAGACGGTGGTCGCCGTACAGCAGTGATCGACCGCATGGTGCAGGAGGGCACTGTGCCGGAGAACTGTCAATGTGGGCCGGCTCGCGGGGTCCCTCGACGCCACCGTTGTCGTTTTGCAGGCGCTGCGAGGGGTACTCAGGAAATCCCCTCCCTCAGCGTCGGAAGGGCAGGCGAGAACCATGACATCTTCTGGCATGCGGGTAGTAGTTGTCGGGGCCACCGGCAACGCCGGTACCAGCGTCGTCCAAGCCCTCGGCGCGGACCCGCAGATCGAATCGATCCTGGGGCTGGCCCGCCGCCTCCCGCAGTGGTCTCCGGAAAAGACCCGGTGGGCGTGCGCGGACATCGCGGACGACACCACCGAACTGGCCGGACACTTCGCCGGCGCCGACGCCGTCATCCACTTGGCGTGGCTCTTCCAGCCCACGCACCACCCAGCGACGACCTGGCGCACGAATGTGCAGGGCAGCATCCGGGTCTTCGAGGCCGCGGCCGCAGCCGGCGTTCCCGCGCTGATCTACGCGTCCTTCGTCGGGGCCTACTCGCCCGGGCCCAAGGACCGGGCCGTGGACGAACTCTGGCCTACCGACGGCTGGCCGGAGTCGACGCTGTGCCAGGAGAAGGCGTACATCGAGCGTGTCCTGGACACCTTCGAACTTCAACGTCCCGAGATCCGTGTGGTGCGGATGCGGCCCGGCTTCATGTTCAAGCGCGAAGCCGCGTGCGAGCAGCACCGCTTGTTCCGTGGCCCGCTGGTGCCCAAGCGCCTGACCCGCCCGGAGCACATGCCTGCGATCCCAGCCGTCCCCGGCATGCGTTACCAGGTGCTGCACACCGACGACGCGGCCGAGGCATTCCGGCAGGCCACCGTGCGGACGGTGCGTGGAGCGTTCAATCTGGCTGCCGAACCCGTCGTGGACGCGGCCATGCTGGGCGAGATGTTCGGCGCACGGACCTTCCTTGTGCCGGGCTGGCCGGTCCGGGCCGCAGTCTCCGCGGCCTGGCGGACGCATCTCTTGCGCACGCCGCCATCTTTGTTCGACGCCATGCTGCACTTCCCGATCATGGATACGTCACGGGCGCGGCAGGAGCTGGACTGGGCGCCCCGGTACTCGGTCCAGGAGGCGATGCGGGAGTGGCTGGCAGGCCTCCGCGAAGACGCGGGCATGCCTACCCCGCCACTGGCCTCTCCGGCAGGACGCGCCAGTGAGGCCATCCGACCACACTCGTGACCGTCTGCAGCACGCAGAGCTCCGATCCCGGCGTGCCGCACGTACCCCTCGCGACATACAACACGACCCGGAAGCCCTGCGCAGCCGGCTGCTGCGCATCTATCCACCGGGCAGAGTCGGATGGGCACTGGCGGGTTTCTTCCGCCCCGGCAACATCGCGGCCCTGCGGGGCCTGGCGGGCCAATGGATCCGTGAGGACAGCCGCGGCACTTCCGCCGGCCGAGGCGTCGGCACCGCCGCACCCGGCTCGCGCATCGTCGCGGCCCTGACGGGCGAGATGGAGGGGAACCGCGTTGTGCACCGAGCCGCCCAACTGGCCACGGCAACCGGCGCCCAACTTGTCGGCGTCCACGTCCGCAACCCCAGCGGCCTGAAAGAACCCGACCCGCCCTGGCTCCACGGCCAGCGCCGCCTGCTCGTGGAACTGGGAGGCCGGTACGCCCAGATCACGGGCGAGGATGTGACACGTACGCTCCTGGCCTTCACCCGCGCCGAGCAGGCGAGCCAGCTCGTCCTGGGCGCCAGCCGCCGCAGCCGCGGCTACGAACTGCTGCACGGCTCGGTGATCAATCGCGCCTTCCGAAAGGCCGGACCGGTAGAGGTGCACGTCATCCCCGCACCGGCCGCCCAAGCACCCGCTCACCGCCCGGCTGCTCCACATCTCCCGCCTCGCGTACCGGGCAGGAACCCGCTATCGCCCGGCGCGCAGCCATCGGCTGGACACTCGCGTTCCCCGCCCCCTCGCGATGACGGCCCTCCTGCTGCCCGGCCGGCAGAGTCCCGGTCTGGTGGGAGCACTGCTGTGCACGCTCCTCACGGTCGTCCTCGCGGCCGCCGTCGGCGGCCTCGGACCGGCTGCCCTGGCCCCCGTGACCGGCTTCCTGGCCGCCGGCCTTCTCTACACCCGCCCGTACTACAGCCTGCGCGTCGGCCGGCTCATCGACCTCGTCGGCCTGCTCGCCCTCGCCGTCGTCGGAACCACGATCGGCCTCCTCGTCGACATCCTCGCCAGGCAGGCACTTCAGGTCACCCGTGCCCAGGCCGAAGCCGAAAGCCTCGCCTGCCTGGTCGCCGACACACTGTCAGCCGGAACCCTGGCCCCCGCCGACCTCGTCGACGCTCTGCGCCGCACCTTCGAGCTGGAAGGCGTCACCCTCCTCCGACGGACCGGCACCGAATCGCCGCTGACCCTGCCGGGGTGGGGCAGGGCCAGGGAGGACTGTTTCGGTGGGAACGGTTCGGCTGCTACGTTGCCCGGGTGAGGAAAGGACCTGCTACGCGGAGCGCCGGGGCGGACGAGCCACTCGGCTTCGTGATTGCTTCGGTGGGCAATGCGGCGGCTCTCGCGTTCGAGTCCGCCCTGGCCGCGGAGGATCTGCATCCGCGGCACTTCGCGGTGCTGCGCGGGCTGCGTGACGGTGAGGAGCATGCGCAGCAGCAGCTCGCCTCCTCACTGGGCATCCCGGCCAGCCGTCTGGTGGGGCTGCTCGCGCTACTGATCGACCGGGGCCTGGTGGAGCGGCGCGAGTCGCCGGCCGACGCCCGGGTGAAACTGGTCCGCCTGCGGGAGGAGGGCCGGGTGGAACTGGAGAAGCTGATCGGGCTCGCGGGCGCTTCGGAGCGGCGGCTGACCGCGGGGCTGACGGCCGAGGACAGGTCCGAGCTGCGCCGGTTGCTCGGCGTCGTCTACGCCAACGTCGCCGTCGAGCCCGAAGGGCGGCCCGCCCGGGTGTGGTGATCGGCCTTTTCCGGTCTGGTTGTTTGATCCGGTGACGGCGAGGTCTTGCGCATACCGTTTCGGTTGGAATAGTTTCAGTGGGAACGGATTGGGGTGCTGCTGCGGGGTACCCCGACGACAGGAGACGACGATGACGGCCACGAGCAAGGACACGGTCGAGGAATTCCTCGGGCGGATCCGGCGTGCCTGGGACGCGGGGGACGCGACCGGCTACGCGGCACAGTTCGCAGAGAACGCCTCATATGTGATCTTCATGGGGGACGTCATGTTCGGGCGCGCCGCCATCGAGCGGACGCATCGTGAGGTGTTCACCCGGTGGCAGAAGGGCACGCGCATGGCGGTCAAGCCGATCGACGTGCGGATGCCGGACGAGTCCACGGCGGTGGTGACCACCGTCGGCGGCATCGGCAAGGGTGGCCGGATCGACTTCGACAAGTTCCAGACCTTCACGCTGCACCGCCGCGAGGGACGCTGGGAGTGCGTGGCCTTCCAGAACACGAAGATGAGCCGCCGATCCAAGCGCGCCTACCGCTCTTGAGGGCTTCATCGGCCGTTGCCGGCGCGCAAGGGCTCAGACGGGCAGGATTTGCCCCGTGCGGCGCACGGTGCGGCGCAGGGCGCCTTCACGTTCCTTCAGATCTCCGGTGAAGTGCAGTTCCCGTTCGCTGACCTCGATGTCGATGTCCTCACGCTTGAGGCCGGGCAGCTCGCGGCGTATGCCTCGCCGGTCTCGCGCAGGTCGGCCAGCGCGCCCAGCCCACGGTTACGGTCCAGGCGGCGCAGCGGACTCCAGGAGTCGGTTCATCCACTCGAAGAGTTCGCCGAACTCGGCTGCTATCGGCTGGCTCCAGCAGGCTGCGGGGCTGGTCTCATACGGGCAGAGTCATGCGGCCGGCTCACCTCCGCGGATATGGACTCGGAGAGCCGTTCGGCTCTCCTTTCCACCGTGAGCGAGGGCGGCCCGGTCGGCGACCGGACGGCCCTCGCCTCGCGCGTCATCCGCTACCGCACGTTTCCGGGAGATGTGATGAGCGAGATGCGCGCTGGGCCGGCGACGACGAGCAGTCTGGGGCATGTGTGGCACCTCACGGCCAAAAACCACGGCGACCGGTCACCGACCTCCTGGATGCTCGTCATCTGTTGTCGCCGCCCCCGGTACCCGGGCGCGCGGCCCGGCCCGCCTCCAGCCGGGCGACCGGGACACGGAACGGGGAGCAGGAGACGTAGTCCAGGCCGGCGCCATGGAAGAAGTGAACGGACTCCGGGTCTCCGCCGTGCTCGGCGCACACACCGATCTTCAGGTCAGGCCGGGTGGCGCGGCCCTCGGAGACCGCGATCTCCACCAGACTCCCAACGCCCTCGCGGTCGATCGTCTCGAACGGGGAGACCTTGAAGATGCCCTGTTCGAGATAGGCGGAGAAGAACGCCGCCTCCACGTCGTCGCGGGAGAAGCCCCAGGTGGTCTGGGTGAGGTCGTTGGTTCCGAAGGAGAAGAACGCCGCCTCCTGCGCGATCCGACCCGCCGTGAGCGCGGCCCTGGGCAGCTCGACCATGGTCCCCACCGGGCAGTCGACGGGCATGCCCGTCGCTTCGGCGACCTCGGCCAGTACGCGTTCCACCTCCGCGGGGCGTGCCGGGAATCCTTGAGACGGGCGAGGGCGTCCTCGAAGAGCCGTCCGTCGACTCCCATCACCGTGCTGCCGAACATCTGCACGAGACGGCGGTACGAGTCCCGGGCGAAGCGTTCCTGACGGGAGACCTTCGCAAGTCCCCTTACGGACTCGTCGTTCAGCCCGATGTCCAGGATCGTCTCCATCATGCCCGGCAAGGAGAACCGGGCTCCGGAGCGGACGGAGAGCAGCAGTGGGTCGTTCGGCTGCCCCAGCCGGCGTCCCGCGGCCCTTTCCAGGACGGCCAGGTGCCGGGTCACCTCCTGGCTCAGGCCTTCGGACTCCTCACCGGTGGTGAGGAACGTACGACAGGCCTCGGTGGTGATGGTGAAGCCCGGCGGCACAGGCAGGCCCATGCGGGTCATCTCGGCGAGGTTGGCGCCCTTGCCTCCCAGCAGGGCGGCCATCTCCCGGCCGCCTTCGGTGAAGTCGTACACATGACCTGCCATGGCGGAGTGCCTCCTCTGTCCGGCGGTGGGCGGATCCGGACGGGCGCATGATGAAGGCGGGACAACGACCCCTGCACACGGCATGTTCTTCCGCAGGTGGCCGGCCTTCTCGGTGACCTCCTCCCACGGTGCGCCGACGACGGCTGGTTGTGCTACCGGCCGCGGCGGCTGTCGCCGTGTTCGGCCTGGAGACCAGGCACCGGGCGCGGGCAGATCCCGGCGGACTGCCCTGGCCCGATTTCCCGTACGCACACCCCGGCTGATCAGCCCGCCCCGCTGCAGTCGGCCCCTGATCGGGGGGCGGTCGGCCCAACTCCGCGAGACGTGGACTTTCCTGGCGTGGACACTGGAACTCGGAGCGGCAGACCGACTCGTAGGAGCGGTGTGATGGCGGGATTCC
This sequence comes from Streptomyces camelliae, assembly GCF_027625935.1. Classification (NCBI taxonomy): domain Bacteria; kingdom Bacillati; phylum Actinomycetota; class Actinomycetes; order Kitasatosporales; family Streptomycetaceae; genus Streptomyces; species Streptomyces camelliae. The sequence goes on along the minus strand of NZ_CP115300.1, from coordinate 1,017,549 downwards.
GGGATTTCCTGATGCGGTTCCGGCCGGTCGGGCTGCCCGGTCCTGCCGCCGCAGGAGGGGTGCCCGCAGACCGCACGGCTGAGCTTGCAGCCGAACTGGAGCCACAGCTCGCGCTTCTCCAGGAGACGGAGGCTGAGGCGCGGAGAGTGCGGGAGCGAGCGGCCGCGGAGGCGGTGCGGCGCCGCGAGGCTGCCGGACGGACGGCCACGGAGATCGTCGACCAGGCGCGCGCCGCCGCCCCACGCGTACGGCAACAGAGTGCCGCGCGGATCCATGACGCCACGGCAGCCGAGGCCGCGGCCCTGCTGGCGGCTGCCGAACGCGATCTCGCCGCCTTGCGGGACCGGGTGGAGCTTCGCCTGCCGGCACTTGTGGAGCGCGTGGTGGCCGAGGCGGTCGAAGACTTGTCCGGCACGGACGACGGGCAGTGGGAAGGGGGCTCACCGCGGTGGGCGCCGGGTGGGTAGCGGGTGTGACGCGGGCCAGGGCCATGTCGTCCAGGTGCCTGGGCGTCTCCGGTGCCCGGGATGTGGCCGGCGCCGCCACCCTGGCCGACGCCCTGAGGTACCTGGGGGCCACGCCGTATCGCCGCGGTCTTGATGCGGAAGCCGGCCTGGTCGGCGCCCAGCGGGCGGTCTCGGCGACCCTGCTGTGGCATCTGCGGGTACTCGCCGGCTGGCAGCCGCGCGCGGGGGCGGTCATGCTTCGGCTGCTCGCTTCCGGTTTTGAGATCGCCAACGTCGACGATCACGCCCGTGTGCTCTTGGGCGGGGAGTGGCTTCCGGCTGTACGGCCGTACCGGCTGGGGGCGCTGGCCACCGCGTGGCCGAGGCTGTCCGAGGCCGGCTCGCCGGCCGAACTGCGGGCCGTGCTGGCCGGTTCCGCATGGGGTGATCCGGGAGCCGACTCTCCGGCGGCGGTCGCTGTCGGTATGCGGATCGCCGCCGCCCAGCGGACCGCGGCGGCCGTACCGCAGGCGGTGCCGTGGGCTGCGGGTCGGCTCGCGCTGCTGGTGGGCCGCGAGGTGTTTCTCGCCGACCGGGTCCTGACCACGCCGTCGGCACGCCGGGCCGCCCGGGTGCTCGGCTCCGAGGCCATGGGTGCGGCGTCGTTCCCCGACTTCCTGCGGCGTCTGCCGGTCACGGCGCGCTGGGTGGTGGACGGCATCGAGGCGCCTGCGGACCTGTGGCGCGCGGAGACGCGGTGGTGGATCCGGCTGGAGCAGGACGGACACGAGCTGATGCGTGGCTCCGGCCTGGGCTCCTCGCCCGTCGTGGGCGCCGTCGCCGTGCTCTCGGCCGACGCATGGCGGGTTCGGGGTGCCCTCGAACTGGCCGCGCGCGGTGGCGGCTCGCTGGAGGCCCTCGATGTCCTGGTCTGAAGCCGTGCGGCCGGTCCGTATGCAGCGGGTGGCGATCGTGGCGCCGTACGAGACCCTGCGCGAGACGCTGGTCCGCATTGCCGAGGCGGGCAATGTCGAGATCGACCGGATCGACGATCCCGCACATGCCGCCCCCGGACCGGCGACACGCCGACTGCAGCGGCTGCGTACTGAGCCCGCGGGCGCCCTCCTGTGCGTGGCCCCGCCGGATCTCGAAGCCCTCGAACGGGCGGAGCGGACCGACCTGCTCGCCGGCGAGGCGCAGCTTGAGGAGCGGATCGGCAGTGCCGTCCGGCGCGGGACTGTGGCGGCGCTCGCCGGATGGTGCCCCGCCTCCGAAGTACGCGCGACGGCCGCGCGGCTCGCCGACGTCGGGGGCGTACTGGTGCCGATGCGGACTCCCGGCGGCACCGATCCGCCGACCCTGCTGCGCGGCACCGGCACGGTGCGCGGCTCCTTCTCCCCGCTGGTGCGCACGTACGGCACGGTGCCGTACGCGGACATCGACCCCACCATGCCCGCCGGCACCGTCTACGTGGTCATGTTCGGCGTGATGTTCGGCGATGCCGGGCACGGGGCGCTGCTGCTCCTTGCCGCCCTGCTGATGTATCTGGGCCGGCCCCGCCGACTGGCGCCGCTGCGGCGGCTGTGGCCGTTTGTCGCCGGAGCCGGGCTGACCAGCACCGCGGCGGGCGTTGCTTACGGTGAGTTCTTCGGCCCGACCGGTGTGCTGCCGGTGCTGTGGCTGGACCCGCTGGAGCAGCCGATGCGCCTGCTCGCCGCCGCGGTGGGGCTCGGCGCGGCGCTCCTGGCCCTGGCCTATGGGGCGGGCATCGTGAACCGCTGGAGTGAGGGCGGGCCGGCGAACGCTCTGTACGCGGCGTCGGGGGTCGCCGGAGCCGTGCTCTTCCTCGGCCTCGCCGTGCTCGCCGGTGGCGTGCTCACGGGCCGCGCCGGTCTCACGCTCGGCGGTGCCCTCCTGGCGTTCGCCGGCCTGGCGCTGGCGGGCTCGGGGCTGTTCACGGCCTCCCCGGGCGGGGTCGGCGGTGCCGTGCAGACGGGGATCCAGCTCTTCGACGTCGTGCTGCGCATCGGCTCGAACGTCGTCTCCTTCGCGCGGCTGGCGGCCTTCGGGCTCACCCACGCCGCGCTGGGCGAGATCGTCTGGCGCGGCACGACGGGGCTGGCGGGCAAGGGGCCGTCGGCGCTGCTGGGGGCCGTGGTTCTCGTCACCGTCGGCAACGCCCTCGCCTTCGCGCTGGAGGCACTGGTGGCCGGGGTTCAGGCGCTGCGGCTGGAGTTCTACGAACTGTTCTCCCGGGTCTTCGAGACCCAGGGCCGTCCATTCCGCCCATGGCACGTTCCGGTACAGCACATGGAGGTGGCACCGTGATCGCCTGGCTCATCGCCCTGCCCGTCGTCGCGGCGGCCTTCTGCGGCACGCGGTTGTTGCTGCGGCGGCACGGCCGTACGGCCGTGCGGCTGATCGTCGCCGCCGACGCGGTTCTGCTCGTGGGCGCGCCGGCCCTGCTGACCGTGGCCCTGAGCGGCGCGCCCGCCCAGGCGTCCGGTACCCAGGCCGCCGCCCAGGCATCGGGGTCCGGCTCGGCGGCGTTGATCGGGGCCGCGATCGCGGTCGCCGGGGCGTCGATCGGCGCGGCGATCGCCGTCGCCTACACCGGAGCCGCCGCGCTGGCGGCGCTGAGCGAACGGCCCGAGCTGTTCGGGCGGGCGATGGTCATCGTAGGCCTCGCCGAGGGCATCGCCATCTACGGCCTCGTCGTCGCGATCCTCCTCATCGGGAAGGCCTGACCATGGGACGCGTGGCAGCCATCGGAGAGCAGACCCGGGTGGCGGGCCTGGCCCTGGCCGGTGTGACCGTCCTGGTCGCCGAGGAGCCGGAGGCCGTACACCGGGCATGGCGGGGCCTGCCGCAGGACGTCGCTCTGGTGATCGTCACCCCGGCCGCCGCCGACACCCTGGGCCCGGCGCTACTGGACAGCGCCCGGCCGCTCACGGCGGTGATGCCGGCATGAGGTCCCCGGCCCCAGATCACCTGCCCGCCGCCCTCGAACCGGTGCGGGACCGGCTGCTGCGCTCGGCCCGGGCCGACGCCGAGGAACTGCTGGCCCGCGCGGACCGGGAAGCCGAGGCGCTGCTCGACGCGGCCAGGGCCCAGGCAGCGGCGATCCTCGACGACGCCCGCCGCCAGGGCGAGGCCGACGCGGCCCAGGGGCGCACCGCGGAACTGACCCGGGTCCGCCGAACCATCCGCGCCCGCGAACTCGGCGTGCGCAGGCATGCCTACGAGGAGCTGCGCCGCCGTACCACCGAACGCGTCCGCGACCTGCGGCACACCGCGGACTACCCGGCGATGCGCGACCGGCTTCACCAACGGGCCAAGCGGCTCCTCGGAGCGGACGCCGAGGTCGTCGAGCACCCCGGCGGAGGATTCGTGGCCGAGGCACCGGGCTGCCGTGCCGACTGCACCCTGGACGCCTTCGCCGTCCGTGCGCTGGACCGGCTCGGGGCGGAGGCGGAGTCGTTGTGGGCACCGTGAGGAGCGCGCCCGAGGCAGCCGCCTCGGCCGGCCGACGGGAGCGGCCTTGCCGCATCCTGCGCATCGCCGGCCCGCTGGTCGAAATGGAGTACGCAGACGGCACGGCCATGTACGACCTGGTCTCCCTGGGCGACGCGGGCCTGCCCGGCGAGGTGGTGGCGATCAAAGGGGGCGTGGTCACGGTCCAGGCCTACGAGTACACCGGCGGCCTTGCCCCCGGGCACAGCGCCCGGCCCCTGGGCATACCGCTGTCCGCCCGGCTCGGCCCCGGCCTGCTGGGCGGAGTGTTCGACGGCCTGCTGCGTCCGCTGTCGGGCAGCGGCGAATGGCTCGTCCCCGGCGCGGGCACGACCGGGGGCGGCAACCGCTCGTGGCGGTTCACACCCGTGGTGACGGCCGGGGAGCGGGTGTCCGAAGGCCAGGTCCTCGGCGAGGTCGGGGGAACCGGACCGGTGCCCGTGCGGATCCTCGTACCGTCCGGCGCCGCAAGGACCGTGGAGCGGATCGCCCCTGAGGCGGAGCACCCCGAGAACGCGGTGCTGGCCGTCGTCGGCGGCACCGAGGTCCGGATGACCGCTTCCTGGCCCATCCGGCGCCCCCGCCCGGTCCGCGAGCGCCTCGCCGCAGGGCAGCCGCTGAACACCGGGCAGCGCGCGATCGACCTGCTCTTCCCCGTGGCAAGGGGCAGCACGGTAGCCGTACCCGGCGGTTTCGGCACGGGCAAGACGATGCTGCTGCAGCAGATCGCCAAGTGGTGCGATGCCGAGGTGATCGTCTACATCGGCTGCGGAGAGCGCGGCAACGAGATGGCCGATGTCATCACCGAACTGGCCGCGCTCGAAGATCCCCGAACCGGAGGCCGGCTCGCCGACCGCACGGTGACGATCGCCAACACCTCCAACATGCCGATGATGGCCCGTGAGGCGAGCATCTACACCGGGACCACGGTCGCGGAGTACTTCCGTGACATGGGGTTCGACGTCGTGGTCATCGCCGACTCGACCTCCCGGTGGGCCGAGGCGCTGCGCGAGTTCGCCTCCCGTACCGGTGCGCTGCCGGCGGAGGAGGGCTATCCGGCGGGCCTGGCCTCGGCGATCGCCGCCTTCTACGAACGTGCCGGCGCGGTGACCACGCTCGGCGGTGAGCAGGGCTCGGTCACCGTCATCGGCGCGGTCTCGCCGCCCGGTGGCGACATGACGGAGCCGGTCACCGCTCACACCGAACGGTTTGTGCGGTGCGTGTGGACCCTGGACCGCGACCTTGCATACGCCCGGCACTACCCGGCTGTCTCCTGGGCGGGCTCCTTCTCCCGCGACGCGGACACCCTCGCCTCGGCCCACGCGGACGCCGGCGACCCCGGCTGGGCCGCCCGGCGCGCACGGACGGCCGGGCTGCTGGCCGAGGCGGACCGGCTGGCCGACCTCGTCGACCTGATCGGCATCACCGCGCTCCCCGCCCAGGAGCGGATCAGCGTGCTCGGCGGCCGGCTGATCCGCGAGGGGGTCCTCCAGCAGAGCGCGCTGTCGGTCCAGGACGCCTATTGCGGTGCGCACAAGGCCACGGCCCTGGTCGAGGCCTTCGTCGCGGTCGTGGACCGGTGCCGGGAGCTCGTCGAGGCCGGTGTCCCCGCCTCGGTGGTCGAGGAGGTGGACTTCGGACCGTTGCTGCGCGCTCGCGAGGACGTCGGCCCGGACGATGCCGCGGGCGTCGCGGCCCGGCGGGACGCCATGTTCGCCTCGCTCGCCGGGCTGCGGGAGGCGACGTGACCGGCTGGGGCGAGATCGAGTACACAGCGATCCGCGAACTGCGCGGTCCGCTCGCCGTCGTGGCGGGGGTGGCAGGCGTCGGCTGGGACGAGTTCGTCCGGATCACTCTCGACTCCGGCGAGGAGCGGCACGGACTCGTGCTGGAGGTGGATCGCGGGCTCGCCGTCGTCCAGGTCCTGGAGGACACCGCCGGCATGGATCCGGCACGGGTCCGGATGGCCTTCGCCGGGCAGCCGCTGCGCATCCCGGTCGGCTCCGGGTGGCTGGGGCGGGCCTGCAACGGCCGCGGCGAACCGATCGACGGCGGGCCGCCCGTTCTTGGGTCCGACACCGCGGCGGTCGCCGGGAACCCGATCAACCCGGTGCGCAGGGAACCGCCCGCAGAGCCGGTGCTCACAGGCGTCGGCGTCATGGACGCGCTCACCACGCTCGTACGCGGCCAGAAGCTGCCGGTGTTCTCCATCGCGGGGCTGCCGCACCTGGAACTCGCCGTCCAGATCGCCGCCCAGTCCACGGCGGGCGGCGAGGCGTTCAGCGTCGTCTTCGCCGGTATGGGACTCACCCACGCCGACGCCTCCCTCGTGCGTGACGCCTTGGAGGAGCGGTCCGCCGAGGGAGAGCTGGTGCTGCTGCTCAACACCGCGGACGATCCGGTGATCGAACGCATCCTGACCCCGCGGATCGCGCTCACCGTCGCCGAGCACCTCGCCTTCGAGGACGGCAGGCATGTGCTCGTGGTCATGACCGACATGACCAGCTATGCCGAGGCGCTGCGGGAGGTCTCCGCGGCACGCGGCGAGGTTCCGGCCCGTCGCGCCTACCCCGGCTACCTCTACAGTGACCTCGCCTCCCTTTACGAACGGTGCGGGCGCGTCCGGGGCCGGCCCGGCTCCGTCACCGTGCTCCCGGTGCTCACCATGCCCGCCGGTGACATCACGCATCCGGTGCCGGACCTGACCGGGTACATCACGGAGGGGCAGATCGTGCTGTCCCGTGAGACGCACGCGCTCGGGGTGTACCCGCCGGTGGATGCCCTGTCGTCGCTCTCCCGTCTGATGCGCAAGGGGGCCGGCCCCGGTCGTACCCGGCCCGACCATCTCGACGTCGCCGCCCAGATGCTCGCCGCCCTCGCGCGGGCCCGGCAGGTCCGCGAACTCGCCGACCTGGTCGGGCAGACGGCGCTCAGCCCGGCCGACCGCCGGTACCTGGAATTCGACGAGGCGTTCCTGCGGCGTTTCGTGCACCAGCGCCGTGACGAACTGCGAACGCTCGACGAGACGTTGGAGCAGGCCTGGCAGGTCCTGCTCGACCTGCCCAGAAGTCAACTCGCCATGCTCCCGGCTCAGTTGCTGGACGCCCGCGGCGCGGATCGATCACCCGGGGGGTGAACGCGATGGCCACCCTCCGTACTCCACCCGGACGTGCCGGGCGACTGCGTCTGCGGCGCAGCCTGGCGGTCGCCGTGCGCGGCGCCGGCCTTCTGGAGAGGAAGCTGAGCATCCTCCGTGCCGAGCACCAGCGCCTCGTACAGGCCGAGCAGGACGCTGCCGCCGCCTGGCACGAGCTGCTGAGGGAGGCCGAGACCTGGCTGCTGCGCGGGCTCGTCGTGAGCGGCGAGCACGCCCTGGACCTGGCGGCGGCCGGTCTCGCCTCGGCGGACGTCACCGTCGACTGGACCACGTCGATGGGGGCGCACCACCCGTCAGAGGTCTCCTGCACGGTTCCGACTCGCCCAGCGTCCGCTGCCTCACCAGGCAACACGGCCCTGATCAACGCCGAAGCCGCCTACCGGCGCGCGGTGTCGGCGGCCGCCGACCACGCCTGCAACCGGGCCGCCGCCAGGATCGTCGGCGCGGAGGTGCTCAGCACCCGCCAGCGGGTCCGGGCGCTGCAGCGCCACTGGATCCCGCGCCTGCAGGAGGCCCTCGCTCACGCGGACCTCACTCTGGAGCAGAGCGAGCACGAGGACGCCGTCCGGCGGCGGTGGGCCGCCCGCCTGCTGGATGAGGACGAGTCGCACGGCTGACACACGTTCGCCGTTCGTCCAAGGCACGTCATTGCGCCCGGGCGACGAGGAAGTCGGCGCTGCCGGAGAGCGTGGTGAGCTGCGGGGTGTCCTCGTCGTCGATGCGGATGCCGGTGCGTTCGCTGAGGATCTCGATGAAACCCAGGTAGTCCAGCGAGTCCATTTCGAGGGCGTCGCGGAACGGGTCGTCGGGTCCCAGAGCGGTGAAGTCGGCGTCAGGGACGACGCGGACGATCGACTCCTTGACGATGTCCAGTGCTTCGGTACGGTTCACAGCTCCTCCGGCTTCTGCAGCAGGCGGTCGACCGCTGTGAGGTAGCGGGCTCCGACGGCGCCGTCGGTCGCTCGGTGGTCCGCCGACAGGGTGGCTGTGACGACGGGCCGTACGCCCAGCAGTCCGTCGACGGCGCACGGACGGTCGGTGACCCGTCCGAAGCCGACCAGGGCCACCTGCGGCGGGTAGATGACGCCGAAGACGGTTTCCACACCCTGGTCACCGAGATTGGTGACCGTGATGGTCGGGCCGGACACCTCGGAACCGCGGAGCCTGCCGGTGCGGGCGCGGGCGACCAGGTCTTTCAAGGCGGTCATCAGACGGGGGAGTTCAAGGGTGTCCGCGTCGCGCAGGGCAGGGGCGACAAGCCCGCCGCCGCGCAGGGACACGGCCACGCCGAGGTGCACGCCGTCGCCCGCCGTGAAGCGGTCCTCGGTCCAGATGCCGTTGAGCTCGGGGACCTCGCGGGCTGCGAGGGCCGCGGCCTTGAGGAGCAGGGCGGCGGGAAGCAGCCGCTCGCCGACGGGGCTGCGCCGGTTGTGTTCGCGCAGCCAGTCCATGGCGGTGGCCATGTCGACGGTGGTGGACAGGTAGTAGTGCGGGATGTCGCGATTGGCGCGGGCCATGAGTCCGGCGATCGCCTGGCGCATCGTGGACGCCCGGTCTTCGGAGGGGCGCGCAGCGGCGGCGACGTGGCGCGGGGGTGCGGCCGTGGTCGTCGGTCCCGGGGCTGCCCTGCGCACGTCGTCGGCGCGGACGGCGCCGTCCTTGCCGGTCCCCGCCACCGCGGCCAGGTCGACGTCCAGTTCTGCGGCGAGCCGTCGGGCGAATGGGCTGACCCGCAGGCGCGATGGCGGAGCGGCGGCCCCGGTGGCTGCGACTGCCTGCTCGACGTCGGTTCGGGTGATGCGGCCTCCGGGCCCGGATCCCTGGAGGGTCTCCAGTTCGATGCCGCTGCGCTCCGCGAGGTGGCGGAGCAGGGGGCCCGCCTCGATGTGCCGGAGGCCGTGCACATCGGACGGCACCGTAACGCGTGCGGATTCGGGCTGGGCAGGGTGCGCCGCGTGTTTCGGCGCTGGGCCGGCCGGTCGTTTCTCTTCGGCTTTCTCGGCCTTGCGACGCTTCTCGCGTCCCTTGGGTTCTTCTGCGGTTGGCTCGATCAGTGCGAGCGCAGTACCGACCGGCACCGTCGTACCCGGCGCGACGAGCAGCTTTCCCATCGTCCCGGTCTCGAAGCACTCCACCTCGATCGTGGACTTCGCGGTCTCGACGACCGCGACCGGATCGCCCTTGTGGACCAGGTCACCGGGCCCCACCAGCCATTCCTGGAGAGTGCCCTCGTCCATGTCGGCGCCCAGGGACGGCATGGTGAACTCGGCCATGGTCAGTCCACCGCCCGGTGTGCCGCCGAAACGATGTCGGCGCTCTGCGGCAGGGCGGCCTCCTCAAGCCGCCGGGCGTACGGGATGGGAACCTCCGCACTGCACACCCGCTCCACGGGGGCATCCAGTTCGTAGAACGACTGCTCGGCGATGCGGGCGGAGATCTCGGCGGCAAGGCTTCCGGTGCGCCAGGCCTCGTCCACGATGACGACGCGGTGTGTACGAGCGACGGAGGCGGCGATCGTCGCGTCGTCGAGGGGCCGGAGTGTGCGCAGGTCGATCACCTCGGCACTGATGCCCTCGGCGGCCAGTTCGTCGGCCGCGGTGAGGGCTTTGGGCAGCGAGCCGCCGTAGGTGATCAGGGAGATGTCGGTGCCCGGCCTGCGGATCGCGGCATGGTCCAGGTCCACCGGGGCGGCGGGCGGGGCGAGTTCGCCGACGGCGTTGTAGAGGCTGCCGTGTTCGAAGATCAGCACGGGGTCTGGGTCGGCCAGTGCCGGGGCGAGCATGTGGCGGGCGTCCTCGATGGTGGCCGGTGCGAGGACGCGGATGCCGGGGATGTGCGCGTACCAGCCCTCCAGGCTGTGGGAGTGCTGGGCGGCGAGCTGCCGTCCCGCGCCCGTTGTCATGCGGATCACCAGCGGTACGGGCAGCTGGCCGCCCGACATGTGCAGCAGGGTGGCGGCGTTGTTGAGGATCTGGTCGAGGGCGAGCAGGCTGAAGTTGACGGTCATGATCTCGACGATCGGCCGCATCCCGGCCAGGGCCGCGCCGATGCCCGCACCCACGAACGCGGACTCCGACAACGGGGTGTCGCGGACCCGGTCCGGTCCGAACTCCTCCAGCAGGCCGAGGCTGACGCCGAAGCATCCGCCATAGCGGCCCACGTCCTCACCCATGAGAAAGACGCGCTCGTCGGCGCGCAGGGCCTCCCGCAGAGCCTCACGCATCGCCTCCCGGTAGGTCGTCTTCGCCTCCTCCGGGTGCCCGCCGCTGCCCATGGTCAGCTCACCTCCGCAGACGTGCTGGTGACATGGCGGAGCAGGTCTTCGACCGGCTCTTCCGGCGCCTGCTCGGCCGCTTCGACGGCGCGGTCGACCTCGTCGGTGACCCGGCCCTCGATCCCGGCGAGGTCCTTGTCGCCCAGTTCGCCGTCCTCGCGCATGCGCTCGATGAGCCGGTTGATCGGGTCCCGGGCCTTCCACTGCTCTATCTCCGCCTTGCCACGGTAGCGGTCCGGGTCGTACATGGAGTGGGCGCGGAAGCGGTAGGTGCGCAGCTCCAGGAAGTGCGGTCCGGTGCCGGCCCGGATGCCCTCGGCGGCCCGGCGGGCGGCCTGCTCGACGGCTTCGACGTCCATGCCGTCCACGGCCCAGGCGGGCATGCCGTAGGAGGCGGCGCGCATGGCCAGGTCGGTCTGCGCGTGCTCCCGCGCGAGGGCGGTGCCCATGGCGTAGAGGTTGTTCTCGCAGGCCAGCAGCAGCGGCAGGTTCCACAGGGCAGCGAGGTTCGCCGTCTCGTGGAACTCGCCCTCGGCGAAGGCTCCGTCGCCGAAGAAGCAGCAGGTGACGCGGTGTTGCCCGCGCATGCGGTCGGCGAGGGCGAGACCCGCGGCCAGGGGGAGCCCGCCGGCGACGATCGCGCTGCCGCCGTAGAAACGGCGGCTCGCGTCGAACAGGTGCATGGATCCGCCGCGGCCCCCGCTGCAGCCGGTCGTCCTGCCGTACATCTCGGCCATGACGGCCTCGGCGGGGATACCGCGGGCGAGTGCGTGGCCGTGTTCGCGGTAGGTTGCGACCACCGCGTCCTCGGGGCTGAGCGCCTCGTTGACGCCGACGGCGACGGCCTCCTCGCCGATGTAGAGGTGGACGAAGCCGCGGATCCGTGCCGCGCTGTAGAGCTCGACGCATCGCTCCTCGAAGCGCCGAATGCGCAGCATGGCCTCCAGGAGATCCACGCTGTGCGCGGTGGCGGGCCGACCGGCGAGGGCCCATGTCTTCTCGGCCTGCTTGCTCGTCGCGGCCTTCTTCGCCGCCTTCGGGGCCGCCGAGCCCTTCCGGGTGCGGGTGTCGCGGGCGGGGCTCATCCGGATCCCTCCAGGGTCGACAAGTCGCCTGTGGGCAGGCCGAGTTCACGTGCACGCAGGAGGCGGCGCATGACCTTGCCACTGCGGGTCTTGGGCAGGTTCTGGTCGAAGGCGATCTCCCGGGGTGCGACGGCCGGGCCCAGCCGACGGCGAGCGAAGGCCAGCAGCTCCCGCTCCAGATCCGGGCTCGCCTCGATGCCGGGTCGCAGCGACACGAACGCTTTGACTACGTTCCCGGCGACCGGGTCCGGCCGGCCGATCACTCCGGCCTCCGCGACCGCCGGGTGTTCCATCAGCGCGCTCTCCACCTCGAACGGGCCGATCAGATGCCCCGCCGACTTGATGACGTCGTCGGCGCGCCCCACGAACCAGTACCAGCCGTCCGCATCCCTCCTGACCAGGTCGCCCGTCAGGTACCAGCCGTCGGTGAACGACGCGTCGTAACGCTCCTTGTCGTGCAGATAGCCGCGGAACATGGACGGCCAGCCCGGCCGCAGCGCCAACTCGCCCGCCACGTCGGGACGGTCCACCTCCGTCACCCTGCCGTCGGTGACCATCGCCCGGCCGTCCTCGCCCTGCTTCAGCACGGCCGCCTCGACACCGGGCAGCGGCCGCCCCATCGAGCCGGGCCTGATGTCGCAGGCCGCGAAGTTCGCGATCATGATGCAGCCCGTCTCGGTCTGCCACCAGTTGTCGTGCACCGGCAGGCCGAGCACGTCCTTCCCCCACACCACGGCCTCGGGGTTGAGGGGCTCGCCGACCGAGGCGATGAAGCGCAGAGCCGACAGGTCGTACGAGCGTGGCAGGTCGTACGGACCCTCGCGGGGCGTGGACCGCATCAGCATGCGCAGAGCCGTGGGCGCGGTGTACCAGACGCTGACCCGCTGCTCGCCGAGGATCCGGTACCAGCGCCGGGCGTCGTAGTCACCCTCGTCGACGACGACGGTCACGCCATGGACGAGCGGGGCGATGACGCCGTACGACATTCCGGTGACCCAGCCGGGGTCGGCGGTGCACCAGTACACGTCCTCGGGATGCAGATCCAGGGCGTAGTCGGCCGTGGCGTAGTGGGCGACGACCGCTTCGTGGACGTGGATCGCGCCCTTGGGGGTCCCGGTGGTCCCGCTGGTGAAGTGCAGCAGAGCCATGTCCTCCGGCGAGGTCGGCGGGATGCGGAAGCTGTCCGAGGCTGCGGACATCAACGCGTCGAAGGAGACCGTTCCGGGCAGTTCCTCGGCACCGGGCCCCACGATGAGGACGTGGTCGAGACCGGCAAGCGACGCCCGCCGGTCGGCGACCTTGCGCCGGTACAGAGCCGCGGTCGTCACCAGCACGCGCGCGTCGCCGAGCCGCAGCCGCTGCTCCACCGGGTCCGGGCCGAACGCGGAGAACAACGGGCACAACACGCCGGTGTTCTTCAGCGTGCCCAGAACCACCGTGTAGAGCTCGGGACAGCGGCCGAGCAGGGTGAACACCCGGTCCCCATGGCCGACGCCGAGCGACCGCAGGGCGTTCGCGAAGCGGGACGTACGTCGGGCCAGCTCGGCGTACGTGACAGTGGAGACGGCGTTGTCACGAGCGATGCACCGCAGCGCGACCTTGTCCCCGTGATCCGGGCCCGCATGCCGGTCGACCGCCTCGTGCGCGATGTTCAGCCCACCGTCGGGCAGCCCGGCCAGCGCGGTGCGCGCCTGCGACCAGGAGAAGTCGGAACTGGCCTGGTCGTAGTCGGTGAGATTCGGTGTGACGCCCGGTGTGATGTCCTTGGGGATCGTCTCCCAGTGCATGGGGGCTCCTCCCGACGCCTGCCTCTGTCTCCAGAGTCACCGAGCCTGGCCCGCGCCGCACCGCGGTCGACGCAATCGGGGAGCCGGGGCCGCCCGCCCCTCGCGGACCCGGATTGCGCGGTGCGCGGGGGATTCGCTCCGCTTCGCCGCGTCCGATGGGTTGCCCTCGGCTCACTTCCATGGCACCACTGCCCACCAGCGAGCATCAGGGCCGAACGGTCCAGGCCCAGGGGCCGGCAGGCCTCGTGTGCGGATCGGTAGCGCAGATGGTGGTGGTGTCGACACGGCGGATCGCGTCGGTCGGGTCCTGGATCGCCGGATCCGTGGAAATGTCCCCGGAGGCTTGTTCGGGGCCGTGGTGGACAAGTGCCACGTCATCGGTCCGTTCTGTTCCGTCGGCTTCGTGAGAACGGAGCGGAGTTCAGGGTCACGCCCATCCAGCTGGCCCAGCCGATCGGCTGCAACAACCAGTAGCTGATGATCCGGTAGAGAAGGGTGGCGGCGATCGCCTGACCGGGTTGCAGGCCGTACGCGACGAGCAGAGCGGACAGGCTCGCCTCCACGACGCCCAGGTTCCCAGGGGTCAGGTGCAGGCTGCCGGTGACCTGTGTGAGTGCGTACGACAACAGGAGCCCGTGCCAGGGCACGCCGATGCCCAGCGCCCACAGGCATGCGGCCAGGCATGCGGCGTCGAAGCCCCAGTTGAGGACGGCGTAGGCGAACGGCCGCAGCCACGGCCGGAATCCGGGCTCCACCGTGCGCGCCTGATCGACCAGGCGGGCCAGTGCCTCCTCTGCCTGCCGGATCCTCCTGGACCGTTCTGCCGCCCCCGTCCAGGTGCGCCGCACCACGCGGCGGAAGCCCACGACGCGGGACAGGCCGAGAACCACCAGACCGGTCCCGAGGCACAGCACCAGCACGCCGACCACCGGGCGCACGACGGCACCCGGGCCGCCCGAGCCGGCCGCGAGCGCACCGACCACAAGGAGGGCGAACAGGCTGAGCGCCGACAGGACACCGGATACGACCAGCACGGCGCCGGCGAGCACCTGTTCCACACCCCGACGGCACAGCTGCCGGAAGGTCCAGGCGGCCGCGAACGCGACCCCGCCCGGCAGCGCGCCCGCCACGGCGTTGGCGCCCGTGGCGATGGCCGTCATACGCCCCATGCTCCAGATCACCCCGCCCGCCCGCAGGAGCCGGCACTGCACGGCGGCGAAACACGCGACGGACATCGCCTCGCACCCCACGGCGATCGCCAGCTGGGGCAGGCGGACCCGCGCGACGAGGTGGTATGCCTCCACCAGTTCGTGCCGCCGGGTCAGGGCGACCACGACCGCGGCGGCCACGAGCACGGCGGCACCCAGCCACCTTGCCCAGCCCGGCCTCGCAAGGGGGCCTGTCTCCCCCCCGCCGTTCACGGCCTCGGTCCCCGGTCGTGGCGCAGCCCATCCCCCTCAAGGACCTGCGCCGCCCACCCGGACGTGGAACTGCGCCACGAGGTGGTGCGCGGCCACCCGGTGCAGGCTCTGACGCAAGCGGCCGCGCATGCGGTGGGCCTCATCGTGGGTACCCGGAGCCGCGGCGGCTTCCCCCGCCCTGGAAACGGACAGCAGCGTTCAAGGTGAGGCCCGTGGCGCATCCGGAGGCCGCAGCTCCTTGTGGTCGTTCGGCTCATTCATGGGGGACGACGGCCACCGGGCAGCGCGCGTGGTGGATGGCCGCCTGCGTCACGGGGCCCAGACGTGGCAGCGGGGGACGGTGCCTGCGCCGGCCGACCACCAACAGCCCGGCGCCCTGGGCGGCCTGCACGACGGCCCTGGAGGCGCCCTCGAAGCCGAGGCTGTCCGTCACCGTCACGCCTGGGAACTTCTCGCGCCAGGGGCGGAGGGCAGGGCTCAGGCGCTTCTGCGTGTCCTGCGTGATCGCTTCGATGACGTTGTGGTCCACACCCCACGGGACGTACGCGAAGAGCGGCACGTTTGCGCCATGGACGGCCTGAAGGGGAACACCCCGCTCCGCCGCGGTGCGAAACGCGAACTCAAGCAGTTCGTCGCTTGGACCGTGCAGCTTCAGCGCCACCACCACGCCGCCCGCCGCACCAGAAGCCGGCGACGGCGCCTGTTGGCGCGCTTCGGCCCGCACCAGGACCACCGGCTGTTCGGCCCGTGCCACGACGGACATGCTGATGTCGCCCAGGAAATAGCTCTCGACGAGAGCCAGCCCCCGTGAGCCGACCACGAGCATCTGGGACTCCGACGCCGCCTGAAGCAGCGCCCTGTCGGCGTCGTCGGCGACCAGGTTGCCGACGATGGTGAGGCCAGGGTGGCGCGCCTGGAGCTCTTCCCGCGCTTTCTGCACGATCTGCTTGGCCCAGTAGTTCTGATCGATCTCTGCGGGGACGCGGGTCGGTTCCGGCGCGAGCTGGGGCCACGCATGGAGCAGGCGCAGCACGAGCTTGCCCCGCTCGGCCGCGTCGGCGGCCCAGTGAGCGGCGGCGAGGCTCTCGGCTGAGCCGTCGAGGCCCACGGTGATGACTGGCTCCATGGCGGCTGCCTCCGTCTCGTACGAAGCTGGAATGACGGTGAGCGTGTCCGTGCCGGTGCGCTGGGCATGGCGCTTCTCATCCGAGGACTACCCCACATCTCTCTGTGGCGCATGTCGTCCCTGCCGGGAAGCGCGCACCCGCCGTTCGGCTGTCGAGCGAGGTGTTGCATGACGACGCGGCCTCCGCTCCTCTCGGCAGAGGACGCAACGCCTTCGCGCTGGTACTCGGGTCCAGGGGGCTCGCAGATCGCGCAGGTTGCTTCTGGGCTCGGTGAGCCTGGCTGTGGCCGCTCGCGCGGACTGTCCGGTGGTCGTGGTGCGCGGCGGGGTGGAGTACCGGGGCGCTCGGTTCGGGAGTGTCGTCGTCGGCGTCGAGGACGGGGAGGGCAGTGGCACAGCGGCGCGGTTCGCCTTCCGCGAGGCCCACCTGCGGCGCTGTCGGATATGACTGGCGACAGGCCGGGTGGCCGCTCGTCCGGGACCTTCGGCCCCATGACCAGGATCTGCCGCCGCCCGATCATGGGGGAGACGCACCAGCAGCAGCTGGAGGCCAGACCATGAGTGCACAAGATTGGCCGCACGCATCCGGTCCGTGCCCGCCGCACCAGGAGCACCCGTCCAAGGGGACGAATCCGCTGAGGCGTCCGTCCGACCGGATCGAAAACTGGTTCTTCCGCTTCCTGATGCTTGTGCTTGTCATCGGCCTCCCGGTGGCCTCGGTGCGCGCCGGACTGACGGCATATCAGTCTCAGGTGCGCGCCGTTCATGCCCAGACAGCGGAACGACACCAGGTCAGCGCCCGGCTGACTTCGCAACCCCGAGCCGTACCGAGCAGGTTCGAAGACACGACGCTGTGGGCGCGGGTCCGCTGGACCGAGCGGGACGGCAGACAACGGACGGGTACTGCCAGCGTGCCGGAGGGCCGGACGGCCGGGTCAGCCGTATGGATCTGGGTCGACCGGCAAGGCCGCGTCGAGCCGGCACCGATGTCCCCGGAAGCCGCGACCACCACCGGCTGGCTGGTGGGCGGCACGACGGCCGTCGCGGTGGCGATGGCGGCTTTCGCGGCGCACGCGGGCATGCGTCTGGTGCTGGACCGTAGAAGGTATGCGCAGTGGGACACCGAGTGGGACGTGGTGGAGCCCGTGTGGTCCGCGCGCTTCCGCCGGTGACAGGCCAGGGCCCGCACCGGCGCCAAGGAGGTGGCGCTGACGCCCTGTGTGCGCGGAGAGGTTCGCTGCCGATCCGGCCGAACTCCCGTCCACGGCCCGCCGGATCCGGTCCCGTGCCGCGCAGCGGGTGGTGGCCTGCGAGCGGCTGACGGCACTCGCCGACCGGGGCCGGCGCCGTATCGAGGAAGAGACCCGGTTCTTGGCCGCGGAGCTGCGGTGCTGTGAGCGGACAGCATCCGGATCACACCGGTCCGTAGTGAGATGAGGAGGAATGCGATGCCGCATACCGTGGAGTGGAAGGTTCACCTCTACCTCTTCGAGGACGACGGTACGACGAAGGCACGCGTGGTGCTGGACACCCCGACCACGGCGCTCACCGGCCACGGGTCCGCGCGCTGCAACCCCGTGGACACGGATGTGCCGGAGATCGGTGACGAACTGGCAGCGGGCGGGGCCCTGCACGACCTCGGCCGGCCGCCGGCGGAGGCCGCCGGGCGTGACATCGACGGCATGGGCGCACTCGCGACCGGGTCAGGTACCCGCCCGGCGTCGGGATGGTCCAGGTGAACGACCGTGGCGCAGCGACCGCATCCCGCGGATGCCCGGCGGGGCGGGCGCTGCCGCACCGCAAGCAAGGAGGACGACCGATGACACTTCCCGTCCGACGCAGCAGGGGCGCTTTCCCGGCGTGGGACCCCTTCCGCGAACTGGAGGATCTGCACACCCGGATGGACCGGCTCATGCAGTCCGCCTTCCCCGGTTCCGGTGAGTTCGGCGCGGCCGAGGCGTGGGCGCCCCTGGCCGATGTCGAGGACACCGAGGACGCCTACCTGGTGGAGCTGGAGCTTCCCGGCGTGAGCAAGGACCAGATCACCCTGGAGGTCACGGCCTCCGAACTCGATGTCCACGGTGAGATCAAGGAGAAGGAACGCACCGGGGTGGTCCGGCGGCACACCCGCCACATCGGGCAGTTCGACTACCGCACGAGTCTGCCGCCGGATTCCGACACCGAGCACATCAGTGCGGAGCTGGCCAACGGAGTCCTCACGGTGCGCGTCCCGAAGGCGGAGCAGGCCAAGCCGCACCGCATCGAGATCGCCGGCTGAGCCGAGCGTTCCCGGCTTCTCTCCCCGAAGGGCCGGCGGTTCCGCCGTCGGCCCTCGCCCCGCCCCGGTCCTGCGATGTCTCACGTGCCGGTGGGTGAACTCCGTGAGTCGTCGGTCCGGTACGCGATGTGCTCGGCGACCGACACCACGCCGTCGACGCTGCGGCACAGCCGCTCGATGACGGGGATGAGGCTCTTGACCTCGACGGACCCACCGAGGGTCACCTGCCCCTCGCGCACCTCGACCGTCACCTCCGAGGGGAGAAGCCGAAGCGTTTGTTGCAGCACGTCCACGGTGATCTCGTCACGGATGGCGTCGTCACGGCGCAGGAAGATCCGCAACAGGTCACCGCGGCTGACGATGCCCTGGAGCCGGTCCGTCTCGTCCACCACGGGCAGCCGTTTGACGTTCTGGACCGCCATGAGACGGGCCGCCTCGACCACCGTCCACTCCGGGCGGGCGCACACGGCGGGAGCCGACATCAGCTCCTCGGCCCTCGCGCCCTCGGCCTTGGCCCGCTCCCACGCCTCCAGATGGGGGATAGGTGTTCGGCCGGACGGGTCCGCCTGGGCGGAGGACTTGCGCAGTAGGTCGGCCTCGGACACCACACCCATCGGGCGGTCCAGTTCGTCGACCACGGGCACGGCGGTGACGTCGTGATCCGCCAGCAGCTTCACGATCTCCTTGAACGGCATGTCCCGCGGGGCCCGGACGACGTTCCGGGTCATGAGCTCACCGACCGTACGGTGGTGCATCTCGCCTCTCCGTTCCGGGTGGCGACACCCAGGGGCGGTCACGTGTCAAGCGTGTCAGGAGCCGGCCCGGAAGCAGGATCTGTCAGCCCGTGCGGCGGCACATCGCGCGTGGCACGTCGGGTACAGCACCATTTTGAGGAAGCGGTGGCGATCATGCGAGCTCAACTCGGCGATCACCTCGTTGTCGGGCCCGACGCGCATGTCCGTCACGTCGAGCACCGGCCGGGCAATACGGGTGAGCAGGCGGATGCCGGGTCCGGCGGAACCTGGCCGGGCAGTGCGCCCGATTCCGGTGTCATCGGGCGACGCGTTGCTGCGGAACGCAAGCGGCAGGGACTGAGCCGGGGAGAGGCGGCCCGCCGCGCCCCGATGGCGCCGGACTGCCTGGCGTACCTCGAAGAACGGCCGGCCGACCCGAGCCTGGCGAGTCTCATCAGGCCGGCCCGGCCGACGCGCTCGGCACGAGCGTCGCAGCCCTGCGCGGGGGCGGTATCGATCTGCCGCCCGGTCAGAGACAGGCGCTCCTGCACCCTCAGCTGCGGGACCTCGGCCCCGGCGAATGCCGTGCCCGGCTTTCCGCGCACGGTGTCGGGCGCGTCGCCGTGTCGACGCCCGACGGCCCGGCGGTCGTCCCGGTGAACTGCGAGGTCGTCGACGACGCGATCGTCGTCCGGCCCGCACCGGCTCGGCCCCTGAGACAGCCGTGGGATCGGAAGTCGCCTTCGAGGCCGACCATGTGGACGAGGCCATGAGCCAGGGCCGGAGCGTGCTCGTCGTCGGCCCCGCGCGGGTTGTCATGGACCCCGACGAGGTGCGACGGCCGGCCGATCACGCCCACACCACGCCGTGGGCGGGCGACCGGCGCGAGAGGTGGGTGTCGATCCGGCCCACCCGCCTCAGGGGGCGCCGCATCAGTCCGGCCGGTCAGTGAGCGGACCACGGACTACTGTCGCCCGGCGCGCGTTGCACGGCCGAGATCACGGGACTGCAAGAGCGGGCCCCGCCCAAGCCCCAAGGGCGGGCTCGCAGACTCGCAAAGGGAGGGTCCGGGACCAGCACTTTCTCCAGAGCATGTGACAGCCCTGGTCCACGACGCCGCCGCCGCGCCGTCGATGCACAACGCGCAGCCGTGGTGCTTTCGCTGCTTCCAGAGCAGCCACACCTTCCACGTACGCGCCGATTTCGACCGCGTCATGCCGCACGCCGACCCCGACACCCGCGCCCTCCACATCGGTTGCGGCGCCGCCCTGCTCAACCTGCAGGTCGCCGCGGTCCATGGGGGCTGGTACCCGGCCACCCGGCTGCTGCCCGCGCCCGCCGATCCGGCATTGCCGGCGACCGCGCAGCTGACCGGTCTCGGCAGTGGCGACAGCGACCTCGCCGCGCTGTATCCGGCGATTCACGAGCGGCACAGCAGCCGTTTCCCGTTCGAGGAGACAGAGATACCCGAGGCCGTGCGGACGGCGCTGTGTGATGCCGCCGACCGTCAGGGAGCCGCACTGTCTTTCGCCACCGCATGGCATCTGCAGACGGTCCTGGAACTGGTCGAGGAAGCCGAGGCACGCAATCCGACCGACCGGGGCAGCGACGAGGACCCGGCCGCCTGGACCCGGATCGGTACGGCGGGGTGAACACGGCCCAGGATGGCGTTCCGGAGTACGCCTTCGGGCCGCGCTAGCTCGACGGCAGGGCCCCGATGCGCGACTTTGCCGGTCATAGGCCAGTGGAGGGCCGCCGCGCGACCGCGTTCGAACGCTCCCCTCACCTGGCCCTGCTCAGCACGGCCCGCGACCGGCCCGAGGACCGGCTGCGCGCAGGCCAGGCCATGGAGCGTGTCCTGCTGCCGGCCACGCGCGAAGGTCTGTCCAGCTCGTTCGTCACCCAGGCCCTGGAGTGGCCGGACCTGCGCCGGCCGTTGCGGGAACCGATATCGGGCACCGGTCACGTGCAGATGGTGCTTCGTCTGGGCTACGGTCCCAAAGGCCCCAGCACACCTCGCCGTCCGGTGCAGGAGATACTTGACATCCAGCCCTGACGGGAGTTGTCCGAACGGCTCACTCGGCCGGGGTGGCGGACTCGCCGGTGAGATCCGGCTCGACGTCCACGACGCCTTCCACGGCACGGACGAGGCGCACGGCCACCGAGATGAGCGAGGAGTCGCGGATGTGTCCGCGGAGGGTGACCACTCCCTCGTGCACGTTCACGTGGATACCGTGGCTGGCCGCCGGGAAGAGGTAGGACACCACCGTGCGGCGGACCTCCTCCTCGATGTCCTCGTCCGGCCGCAGGAAGACTTTCAGCAGATCCGCGCGGCTGACGATGCCCTGCAGCATGTCCAGGTCGTCGACCACGGGCAGCCGCTTGATGTGCTTGACGGCCATGATCCTGGCCGCCTGCGCCAGTGTGGTGTCGGGGTGGACCGTGACGGCGGGGGTGCTCATGAGCTGCCCCGCCGTCACCGCACCCGCCTTGGCGAGGTCGGACAGGCGCCGGCGCTGCTCGAAGAGGGTCGAGGCGGCCTCGCGGAACTCCTCCTTGGGCAGCAGATCGGCTTCGGAGACGACGCCGATGACGCGCCCTTC
Source organism: Streptomyces camelliae (assembly GCF_027625935.1). Lineage (NCBI taxonomy): Bacteria > Bacillati > Actinomycetota > Actinomycetes > Kitasatosporales > Streptomycetaceae > Streptomyces > Streptomyces camelliae. Next base: position 996,125 of record NZ_CP115300.1, on the reverse strand, counting down.
GCCCTCCAGGACCGGCATGGCACTGACCTTCCACTGCTGCATGGTCTGGACGATCTCCTTGAAGGGCGCGTCGCGTCCCACGGCCACGACCGTCGGGGTCATCACGTCGCTCACGTTGTGCGGGGTCTCGGACATGCCGGACCTCCTCCTCTCGCCCCGTCAGGGCACTTCACCCGCGCCGTGGGGTGCGTACGGGTCGAGCAGTCGTATCCGGGCGGACCTGAGCCGGGCTGCTCGCCTCGGCCCCCGGATGCCAGTGCTCGCCCGCCACGAACGAGACCTCACGCGCGAGCGACATGAGCTGATCACGACGGTCCTTGGGCAGGGAACCGAAAACACTGGTCCTCGCCATCACAGCGGCCTCCTTTCGCCGCGGCCTCGAACGTGACCATGCCGACGACGCGGGTGGCGGAACCCGTTGCTCTGTTCCAGCCGGCCGTACGACTCCACGATGGCCGCAAACCAGCGCGGCGCCAACCCGGACCGGGACCCCCGCCGAGAGCCGATCCGCATGTCGCGGTGGACCCGGGACGGTGCGACGGTGGTGGCGGGGGTTGCCGCAGTGGCCTGGAAGGAAGAGGCGGTGGTGACGATGGAGCTCCCGCTGGTCGTGGGTGTCGACGGATCGGATTCCAGCCTGCAGGCGGTGGACTGGGCCGTGGACGAGGCGGCGCGGCACGGGCTGTCCTTGCGGCTCGTCCACGCATCCCGGTGGGAGCGGTACGAAGGAGGCCGCCCGTCCTTCGGCACCGATCGTCCGGCCGAAGAGGTCATGGCGGAGCACATCGTCGCGTCCTGCGCGGAACGCGCCCGGCTTCGCAACCCGGAGGTCAAGGTGTCGACCGACGTGCTGCCCGACGACGCCGTCTCCGCGCTCTTGCACGCGGGTCATGAGGCCTTCGCCCTGGTCACCGGCTCCCGCGGCCGAGGCGGGCTCGCCGGGATGCTGCTGGGCTCGGTCAGCCTCGCAGTGGCCGCCCGCGCCGTGTGCCCGGTGATCGTGGTCCGCGGCGGGGAGCAGAAACGGCAGGGCTCCCTCGGCCGGGTCGTGGTCGGCGTCGGCGACTCCGACGAGGGCTCGGCAGCCGTACGGTTCGCCGTTCGGGAGGCCGAGGTACGCGGCTGCACGCTCGCTGCCGTACAGGCCTGGCGTGTCCCCGCCCACGAGCACGTGGACCATCCCCTGATCGCGGACGACGCCGCCCAGGCCCACGAGGAACGGGCCGCGACCCGCCTCACCGAGGCGCTGCGCGAGGCCGTACGGGATCACCCCGAGGTCGAGGTGCAGCGCCGGGCGGTCGAGGGCCCCGCCCACAAGGTCCTCCCGGAGGCATCGGCCGATGCCGACCTCATGGTCGTCGGCGCTCTGCGGCGACACGGCCACTTCGGGCTGCAGCTCGGCAGGGTCGCCCACGCCCTGCTCCATCACTCCGACTGCCCGGTCGCCGTCGTCCCCCAGCGGGCCTGACGACGCATGCAGGAGTGGACCTGGGAGTACGAGGGTTACGACCCCGCTGCCGAGCGGTTGCGCGAATCGTTGTGCACCCTCGGCAACGGCTACTTCGCCACTCGCGGCGCGGTGCCCGAGAGCAGGGCGGGCCTCATCCACTACCCGGGCACCTACGCGGCCGGGGTCTACAACCGCCTGGAGTCGACCGTGGCCGGGCGTCGGGTGGTGAACGAGGACCTGGTGAACCTCCCCAACTGGCTGCTCCTGCGGTTCCGTCTGCGTTCCGCCGACGGATCGGCGGGCCCGTGGTTCTCGCCCGACAGGCGGCAACTCCTCGGCCACCGGCACGCCCTGGATCTGCGCCGTGCCACGCTGACGCGCACGTTCCGCTACCGGGACGACGCGGCGGGCATGCTGAGCGTGAAGCAGATCCGCCTGGTGCACATGGCCGATCCTCACCTGGCCGCGTTGCGGACTGTCTTCACCGTCGAGGAGTGGTCGGGAGAGATCGAGGTCGAGTCCGCCCTCGACGGCGACGTGACCAACAGCAATGTGCACCGTTACCGGTCCCTCAACTGGCACCACCTCGCCCATGTACAGACCGGTGCCGCGGGGACCGACACGGCCTGGCTGCGCTGCCGCACCAGCACCTCCGACATCGGCATCGGCATGGCGGCCCGCACAGTCGTCACCGGGCAGCCGCCCACGTCGTCGGAGCTCCGTCCGTCCCGCCACCGTGCCGTGCACCGGCTGGTGATACCGATCGCTCCGGGGCGGCCCGTCGTCGTGGACAAGACCGCGGCCCTGCACACCTCCCGTGACCGGGCGATCAGCGACCCGCTCGGAGCGGCGGTCGACCGGGTGACCGCGGCCCCGGCCTTCCCGGCGCTCCTGGACTCCCACACCGCCGCATGGGCGCGGTTGTGGCGGCGCGCGGGCGTCCAAGTGCCCGGAGAGGCGGGCCGCGCCCTGCGCCTGCACCTGTTCCATGTGCTGCAGACGCTGTCGCCGCACACCGCGGAACTGGATGTGGGAGTGCCGGCCCGCGGGCTGCACGGGGAGGCGTACCGGGGCCATGTCTTCTGGGACGAGCTGTTCGTGCTGCCGTATCTGAACCTGCACTTCCCGGAGGTGTCGCGGGCGCTGCTGGACTACCGTCACCGGCGCCTCCCGCAGGCCTGCCGCGCGGCCGGTGAGGCGGGCAGGTCCGGGGCGATGTACCCGTGGCAGAGCGGCAGCGACGGGCGCGAGGAGACCCAGCAGCTGCATCTCAACCCCCGTTCGGGCCGCTGGCTGCCGGACAACTCCCGGCTCCAGCACCACGTCGGCTCGGCCATCGCCTACAACGTGTGGCAGTACTGCGAAGCGACCGGCGACACCGAGTACCTGCACACCAAGGGCGCGGAGATGCTGCTGCAGATCGCCCGCTTCTGGGCGGACACGGCGGAATCCGCCCCGGAGCCGGGCCGCTACCGCATCCGCGGGGTGGTCGGCCCCGACGAGTACCACGACAGCTACCCGGACGCCGGCCGGCCGGGCCTCGACGACAACGCGTACACCAACGTCACCGCCGCCTGGGTCCTCAGCCGCGCCCTGGACCTCGTGCGGCGCCTCCCGGCCTGGCGCAGGCAGGAACTGTTCGAGCGCATCGGGCTGGACGGCGGTGAACTCCCGAAGTGGGAGGACGTCTCCCGGCGGTTGCGGGTGCCGTTCCACCAGGGTGTCATCAGCCAGTTCGACGGCTACGGCGACCTCGCCGAACTGGACTGGGACGCCTACCGCGCACGCTACGACAGCATCCGGCGGCTGGACCGCATCCTGGAGGCCGAGGGGGACACGGTCAACCGCTATCAAGCCTCCAAACAGGCCGATGTCCTGATGCTCGGTTATCTCTTCTCGCCCGCCGAGTTGCAGCAGTTGTTCCGCCGTCTCGGGTATGACGTGGACGACGAGATGTGGCGCAGGACCGTCGACTACTACCTGCAGCGCACCAGCCACGGCTCCACCCTCAGCGGTCTCGTACACGGCTGGGTCCTCGCCCGGGCCAGACGGGCCGAGGCATGGAGGTACTGCCAGGAAGCCCTGGAAGAGGACGTCGCCGACCTCCAGGGCGGCACGACCGGCGAAGGCATCCACCTCGGCGCCATGGCCGGGACCCTCGACCTGGTGCAGCGCGGCCTGACCGGTCTGGAGACCCGAGAGGACGCTCTCTGGCTGGACCCGGTACCCCTTCCGGCGCTGTCGGAGTACGGGTTCTCGCTGCGCTACCGCGGCCACTGGGGTGTGAGCGCACGGCTGCGGAGCGGACAGCTGCGGATCAGTGTGCCCGAATCGGAGGAATCGCCGATCCGCGTGGTGCTGAGCGACCGCGCTGTCACCGTCGCGCCCGGAGAAACCTGCACGCTCCTGCTGCCGAGTGGTTGATCCGAGGTAGGTGGTCCGGCGCGGTCAGAGCGCGCTCCCGCTGAGGTGATCGACAACCTCGACCACGTCCTCGATCTCCCCGATCGACTCAAGCAACTTCGGAATGAGATCCACGTCCAGCCGTCCCGCAACGGTCACCACGCCGTTCTCCACCTCGACCCGGAAGGCGGCCGGGTCGAGGAGGAGATCCTTCCTGAGGATCCGGCCCTCGATCTCCTCCTTGATCTCGGCATCATTGCGGACCAGGGACCGCAACAGGTCGAGCCGGCTCACGACGCCCACCAGCCGGCCCAGGTGGTCGACGACGGGCAGCCGCTTGAGGCGGGAGCGTGCGGCCGTCCAGGCGGCATCACTGACAGGGTCTCCGGGATGCACGCTGATCGCCGGGTACGTCATGAGCGTGGCGGCTGTCTCGCCGCGGCTCTTCTCGTAGAGGCGGTGCTCGCGCAACCTGGCCAGCGGGCCGGGCCGGTGCGCAGAGGACATCACGGCAGCCTTGGCCAGCAGGTCGGACTCGGAGACCACTCCGATCACGTGATCCTCGGCATCGACGACGGGTACGGCACTCAGATGTTCGCGAGACAGTGTGTGGGCGACCTCCAGGAACGGTGTGTCCCCTCGGACGGAGACAGCGGGCACGTTCATGACCTCGCGCACGCGCGGTGCCGACGGCGGCCGGGGTGTCGCAGCCTCACGCTCCGTGCCCGGCGCTGTGCGCTCGATACCCCGCGCTGTGCCTTCCTCGGGGGCGGGTTCTCGTGCCGCGGCAGCGGCGACGGCACCCAGATATCGCCGTAGCAGGTCCTGCCGGTGCTCTTCCTCCGGTGTCCAGGTGCGCCGCGGAACGGCCAGACGGGACTCCTTGCCGACGGCCTGATGTTCGAAGTCGCTCACGGCAACCTCCTGACGAGCTCGGCCCGCCACCTACCCGGCCGGTGTCGCACCGATCCGATCAGCAGGCTGCCTCAGCATGCGTACGGCATGCGGAGAACCGACACTGGCCGTAAGGAGTACCGGGGCGGTCCGGCTCCAAGGGGCCTCCCCGCGCAGATCGCGAGGCGCGAAGGAGACGGGCCATGACCACGGCACGGGAGATCATGCACACCGGCGCCACCTGCGTGCAGGAGAGCGAAACGCTGGCGGACGCGGCACGTCGGATGAGCGAGCTCGACGTCGGAGCTCTTCCGGTCTGCGGGCCGGACGACCGGCTCCACGGGATCATCACCGACCGGGACATCGTGGTGAAGTGTCTCGCCAAGGGCAAGGACCCGAAGACCATGACCGCGGGCCATCTGGCGCAGGGCACGCCGGTCACGATCGACGCCGAGGCCGACACGGACCAGGTCCTCCAGACCATGGAGGAGCACAGGATCCGTCGGCTGCCGGTCATCGACAACCACCGCCTGATCGGCATGATCAGCGAGGCGGACCTCGCGCGTCGCCTGCCGGAGGAACAGGTGGGCCACTTCGTCGAGGTGGTCTGCGCGACCCGCTGACCACTCGGGCCCGCCCTTGGCCGGGGCCGACGGCTGTCACTGGAAGGCGGCGTGGATCTCCTGCTCGGTGGCCGCGTGGGAGACGACGAGGAGTTCGTCGCCGGGCTGGAGCCGCAACTCGGGGGCCGGGCCGGTGGGTTGGCCGTCGCGGATGACGGTCGCGATGACGGTGCCTGTGGGGAGGGTGATCTCGGCGAGCGTGCGGCCTGCGGCGCGGGACCGCGAGGTGATGGCGGTTTCGATGACGTCGACGCCCGCCTTGCTCAGGCGCAGCAGGGCAACGGTGTCCGTCGCGCCGGTGGCTTCCTCGATGAGGGAGATCAGGGGGGTGGCGGCGGGGACGGCTGTGTCGACTCCCCAGTTCTGGTCGAAGAGCCACGCGTTTTCAGCGTCGTTGACGCGTGCCGCGACGCGAGGGACGGCGAACTGCCGCTTGGCGAGCAGGCTGATGACGAGGTTGTCCTCGTCGTTGCCGGTGGCGGCGATGACGAGGTCGGTGTTGAGCACGCCGGCGTGTTCGAGGAGGGTGGGCTCGCAGGCGTCTCCGGCCACGAGGCGTACGGGCAGGCGGCCTTTGAGCGCGGCGATCTCGGTGATGCGGTCCTCGTCGATGTCGATGAGGGTGACGTCATTGCGGGCGGCGGCGAGGACCTGGGCGATCTGGGTGCCCAGACGTCCCGCGCCGGCGATGAGCGCCTTCATGTCCCTAGTTCCTTGTCCAGAAAGCCGCGCAGACGGCCGAGCGCGGTGGCGGCGACGGCGAAGGTGACCAGGTCTCCGGGTGCGGCGGGGGTGCTGTGGGCAGGCAGGAGTGAGCGGCCGGCGCGGGTGACCTCCACGACCCGGATCTCACCGTCCACGTCGAACTCGGTCAGCCGCCGTCCGGTGAGGTAGTCGGGCAGCTGGGAGCGGATCAGCAGGGTTTCACCGTTGCCGAAGGTGAGTTCGGGCGTGAGGTGGCGGTGCAGCAGCATCTGGTGGATCTGGTGCACGGTCCAGCGGACGCTGGCGATGGTGGGGATGCCGAGATCGCGGTAGATGTCGGCGCGGCGCGGGTCGTAGATGCGGGCGAGGACGATCGGGACCCGGTAGGTCTCCTTTGCTGTTCGTGCGCTGACGATGTTGCTGTTGTCCCCCGAGGTGACGGCGACGAACGCGTCTGCGTGCTCGACCCCGGCGGCCTCCAGCACCGCCCGGCTGTACGCGTTTCCCTCGTGGAACCGGCCCGGGAAGCCGGCCGGCAGCAGCCTGCGGGTCCTGGGCAGGCGGTCGATGAGCCGTACGTCGTGGCCTTCGGTGACAAGCTGGACGGCGAGCGCGGATCCCACCCGGCCACAGCCCGCGATGATCACTTTCATGGCGCTCCTTCCTTCCGGCTTCCGGGCCGGTGCCGCAGCCACCCTTTACGTGATTCCTCGGCGGCCAGGAGCAGCGCGCCGAACCCGGCGAGGACCGCCCAGTCGGCCGCGTTCAGTGGGGCGGTGTGGAAGACGGCCTGGAGTGGGGGCAGGTAGCTGATGGCCGCCATCAGGGCGAGTCCGAAGCATCCGGCGGCGAGCAGCCAGGGGTTGGACAGCACGCCGATCCGGAACACGCTCTGCCGGTCGGTGCGCACGGCGAGCGCGTTGAAGAACTGGCTGACCACGATCCCGGCCTGGACCATGGTGATCGCCTCCCGGTAGACGGTGTTGTCCTCGGTGAAGTCGGAGTACGGGATTCCGGAGGCGTGGATGTGCCAGAAGAAGACGGCACACACGCCGAGGGACTGGATACCGCCGAGGAACAGGATCCGTCCCATCGCGGCGGCCGAGAAGAGCCGTTCGCGCCGGGAGCGGGGTGGTCGGTCCATGACGTCGGGTTCCGGTGGCTCGGCGCCGAGCGCCAGGGCGGGCAGGACGTCGGAGCCGAGGTCGATCGCGAGGATCTGTACGGCGGTGATCGGGACCAGCGGGAAGCCGGCGAAGGTCGCGGCCAGAATCGGCATGAGCTCGGCGATGTTGTGGCTGAAGAGATAGATCAGGAACTTGCGGATGTTCTGGTAGACCGACCGGCCCAGTCGCACCGCGGTGGTGATCGAGGCGAACGAGTCGTCCAGCAGCACCATGACCGCGGCCTCCCGGGCGACGTCGGTACCGGAGGCACCCATCGCCACACCGATGTCAGCGTGCTTGAGGGCCGGGGCGTCGTTGGCACCGTCGCCGGTGACCGCGACGACCTCGCCGCGCCGCTGCAGAGCGGTGACCACCCGCATCTTGTGTTCGGGGCTGACCCGGCACAGCAGCAGCTCGCCCGACTCGGCGAGCAGGCCGTCCAGGCGGGTCTCGTCGAGATCGTCCAGTCGGGTGCCGGTCACGACGATCGGGGCGGGCCCGCGCACGATGCCCACGCGGCGGGCGACGGCCTCGGCGGTCAGCGGGTGGTCACCGGTGACCATGACGATGCGGATCCCGGCATGCCGGCAGGCGTCGACGGCGTCGCTGACCTCCGGCCGCGGCGGATCGAGCATGCCGACGAGGCCCAGGAACGTGAGGTCAGATTCGGCCTCGTCCTGGGCGGGGTGGGAGTCGGCAAGGGGCCGTGATGCCGCCGCCAGCACGCGTAGTCCCTGGGAGGCCAGCTGGTCGTTGGCGGTGGTCACCGCCGTCCGCAGCTCGTCGGCCAGCGGCTGTCGCTCGCCCCTCCAGTCGATGGCGGTGCAGCGGGCGAGCAGCTCCTGCGGTGCGCCCTTCACGTACGCGCTGTAGCCGCGGCTTCCCGTGGTCGCGTGCACGGTGCTCATCAGCTTGCGCGTCGAGTCGAAGGGAAACTCCGCAACGCGTGGTGCCGCGGCCTCCTCGGCGGCCAGGGACAGACCCGCCTTCGCCGCGGCGACGAGCAGCGCCCCCTCGGTGGTGTCGCCGAGCACCCGCCAGCCCTGGCGGTCCGATGGGGGGACCAGCCGGGCGTTGCAGCACAGCCCCGCCGCCCGCAGGAGGTCGCGCACCGGCTGCGGGTCGGCCACGTCGCCGACCGGCGCGTACCCCACCCCGGACACGGCGTGCGGCACACCCCCGGCCCACACCTGCACGACGGTCATCTCGGCCTGGGTGAGCGTCCCGGTCTTGTCCGTGCACACGACGGTGGTGGACCCCAGCGCCTCCACCGCCAGCAACTGCTTGACCAGCGCATGCTGGCGGGCCATGCGCCGCACGCCGATCGCCAGCGACACCGACAGCGTCGCGGGCAGCCCCTCGGGTACCAGGGCGACCATCACTCCCAGGGCGAACACGAACGTCTCGACGAACGGCTGCCCGGTGGGCACGCGCACCGCGAACAGGGCCGCCCCGATCGCCAGCGCCGTGCACGCCACCCGGCGGGCCATCGAGGCGACCTGGCGTTGCAGGGGAGTCTTCTGGCGCGGCGCCGCTGCCGCCAGCCGGAAGATCCCTCCGAATTCGGTGGCCGCACCCGTGGCGAACACCACGGCCTTCGCGGATCCCGCCACGACATCGGTGCCCATGAACACACAGTTGCGGGCCTGAAGCACCGGTCCGGCCGCCACCGGGTCGGCCGTACGGCCGACGGCATCACTCTCGCCCGTCAGAGCCGCGTTGTTCACGGAGGCCTCATGGGCCTCCACGAGTCGGCAGTCCGCCGACACCGCGTCCCCGGCCTCCAGGACGACGACATCCCCGGGCACCAGTTCCCGGGCAGGCAGCTCCCGGCGTTCACCGTCGCGTAGCACCCGACACGTGTGCGGCACCATCGCCTGCAGCGACTCCGCCGTCCGCTCGGCCGAATACTCCTGAGCGAAGCCGATCGCCGCGTTCAGCACCACCACGCCCAGAATCGCCACGGCCAGTTGCAGGGTGCCCACGTCCCGGGGCTCCTGAAGCCCGTACGCCAGGAACGTGATCGCCGATGCGACCAGCAGCACGACGGCGAAGAGGTCGGTGAACTGGCCGACGAGGTCTCGCCACAGTCCCCTGTGTCCGGCGGGCGGCAGCTCGTTGGGCCCGAACCGGTCCCTCCGCGCCGCGGCGTCCGCCGACGCCAGTCCGCGGGGCGAGGTGTCCAGCGCGGCGAAGACCTTCTCGGCTGGCAGTGTCTGCACCACAGGGGCGCGGGTCCCGCTCGGCGCCGTCGGCCCGCGGCCTCCGTCTCCGGGCGTCAGTACGGGGGTTCCGGTACCCATTGCCGAGCGCCTCGGACCGTCGCCGTCACAGCGCGGCCACGCGGACCGCCGTGACCTTGTACTCGGGGCAGGACGTGACGGTGTCCGCCTGGTCGGAGGTGAGGCGGTTCACCCCGCTCGCCGGGAAGTGGAAGGAGCAGAAGACCTGGCCGGGGACTGTCTGCTCGCTGGTGCGGGCGGTGAGCGAGGCTCGGCCGTATCGGCTCTCCACGGTGACCTGCGCGCCGTCCCGCACGCCGTACCGGGTGGCGTCGTCGGGATGGAGGTCCAGGAAGTCGACCGGATCGAGCGCGAGATTGCCGCCGCGTCGCGTCATGCTGCCGGAGTTGTAGTGCGCCCACCGGCGCCCGGTGACCAGCACCAGCGGATAGTCGTCGTCGGGCTGCTCGCCTGGGGGGAGGTAGGGGGCCGCGGCAAGGTGGGCCCGCCCGTCCGGCGTGGCGAACCGCTCCGTGTACAGCTTGGCCTCCCCAGGACGGTCGGGGTCGGGGCAGGGCCACGGCACGGCGCCCTCGCGGTCGAGCCGGTCGTGGGAGAGCCCGGCGAAGACGGGTGCGAGTCGTCCGCACTCGGCGAGGGCATCGGCCGGAGTCGGGCAGCCGAGGTCGACCCCCATCACCGTGGCCAGCGACCGTACGGTGTCGAAGTCGGTCCGGGCTTCTCCGGGTGGGGCTACGGCAGGGCGGACCCGCTGGAACCGGCGGTCGAAGTTGACGAAGGTTCCGTCCTTCTCCAGCCAGGACGCGACCGGCAGCACGACGTCGGCGTGCCGGGCGGTCTCGGACAGGAACAGTTCGTTGCAGACGACGAGCGGGCAGGCGTCCAGGGCCCGGGCCACCCGGTTCGTGTCCGGATCGGTGGCGCAGACGTCCTCGCCGATGACCCACAGCGCCCGCAGCGCGCCGGCTCGGGCCGCCGCGAACATCTGCGGGATGCGCAGGCCGGGCCGTTCCGGAACCGGTGCGCCCCACACTTCCTCGGCCCGTGCGCGGACCGCGGGGTCGGTCACCTTTCCGTACCCCGGCAGGACGTCCGGCAACGCGCCCATGTCGGAGGCGCCCTGGACGTTGTTCTGACCGCGTAGCGGGCTGACCCCGAAGCCGCGGTCGGTGCCGACGGCGCCGCGAAGGATCGCCAGGTTGGCCAGGGACCGCACTCCGTCGGTGCCGTGGAGGTGCTCGGTGACGCCCAGGCCGTAGATGATCGCCGGATGTTCGGCCCTCCCGTAGAGGCGGGCGGCGGCGACCAGGTCTGCGGCGGGCACTCCGGTGATGCCCGCGACCCGGTCGGGCGGGTAGTCGGCCAGCAGGTCAGTGAGTTCCTTCAGACCGGTGGCGCGCGCACGCAGGAACTCCTCGTCGGCCATCCCTTCGGTGAGCATGATGTGGGCGAGCCCATGGAAGAGCGCGACGTTGGTGCCGGGACGGGGCCGCAGATGCACGTCCGCGTGCACGGCCAGCCCGACGGACCGGGGATCGGCGACGACCAGCCGGGCGCCGTGCAAAACCCGTTGGAGCAGGCGCGCACCGATCACCGGGTGGGCCTCGACGGGGTTGGCCCCGACCACGAGGAGGCAGTCGGCCCGCTCGACGTCGTCGAAGGTGTCGGTACCGCCGGGGAGCCCGAAGGAGGCGGCCAGGCCGGCGGCGGACGGGGAGTGGCAGAGGCGGGAGCAGTTGTCGACGCTGTTGGTGCCGATCGCGACCCGCATGAACTTCTGGACGAGGTAGTTCTCCTCGTTGGTGGCACGGGCCGAGGAGATGGCCGCCACGGCGTCCGGGCCACCCGCCTCCATGGCCGCGCGCAGGCCCCGGGCCACGTGATCCAGCGCCTCGTCCCAGCCGACGGTCACCAGGCTGCCGTCGCGTCGGAGCAGTGGCCTCGTGAGCCGCTCGGGGGAGGTGAGATATCCGTGGGCGAAGCGCCCCTTGACGCACGCGTGCCCTCGGTTGACCGGCCCGTCCCGAGCGGGCAGAACCGCGGTGACCTCGCCGTCGTGGGTGGCGACCTCCAGGGAACAGCCGACTCCGCAGTAGCCGCAGGTGGTGCGTGTCCGGGCCGCGGCCGGGCGGCTGGCGGAAGTGAGCCCGCGCGCCGGCCCCGGCTCGGTGATCGCGCCGGTGGGGCAGGTGTCGACGCAGCCTCCGCAGGCCACGCAGTCCGACTCCGCCCAGGGCCCGCCGGTGCCGGGTGCCACGACTGTGTCGCCGCCCCGGCCGACCAGGGTGAGTGCGAACGTGCCCTGTACCTCGGCGCACATCCGTACACACCGGCCGCAGGCGATGCACAGGTCCCGGTCGAGACGGACGTACGGGTGGGAGTCGTCCCCGCCCCGGCCTCCGGCACCCTGCGCCGCTTCGGTCCCGATCCCCAGGGACCGGCAGACCTGGGCCAGTTCGCTGGGGTTGTCCGGCATGCCGGTGAGGGCCCGCGGTGGCAGAGCGGAGGCGATGAGCTCCACCGCGTCCCGGCGCAACTGCACAAGGTCCTCGGTCGCGGTCTCGACCCGGACACCGGAGGACGCCGGTGTGACACAGGCCGCCGCGATCAGCCCGTCGGCCCGCACCAGGCAGGTCCGGCAGGAACCCGCAGGGCTGAGCCGGTCGTCGGAGCACAGCGCGGGCAGCTCGATCCCGGCCGCCCGCACCGCCGTGAGCAGCGAAGCCCCCTCGGGTAGTCGAACGCGCCTGCCGTCGACCTCGATCTCGATTCCGGTCACGGTCCCCATCCCGCCAGTCGATCCCCGTAGGCGCGGGCAAGGCTGTGCACGGCAGGCGGGATCCGCCGGCCGAAGGCACACAGGCTCGCCTCGGACAGGACACGCGAAAGCCGCGCCCACTCCGGCCCCGGCGGAGCACCGGCGGACGCCATGTCCAGCCCTCGGCGCGAGCCGACCCGGCAGGGCGAGCACGCACCGCAGCTCTCGGCCGCGGCGAACTCCCAGACGTGCCGCAGTACTTCCTCCGGTGTCACCTGCTGGTCGAAGGCGACCAGACCGGCGTGGCCGAGGGCCGCGCCCCGGGCTGACAGGCCTGCCTCCGACAAGGGCACATCCAGCGAGCCGGCGGCGAGGAACCCGCCCAGCGGCCCGCCGACCTGGAGCGCGGCCAGTTCGGCGCCGTCCTTCAGGCCGCTGCCCAGCTCGTGGACGAGCCGCCGTATCGGGGTGCCGAGTTCGACCTCGTAGCAGCCCGGCCGGGCGAACCGCTCGGACAGGCAGACCAGCTTCGTCCCGGGCTCGGCGGACGTCCCTCTCCGGGCGTAGGCGGCGCCACCGCGCCGGACGATCCAGGGGACGGCCGCGAGGGTCTCGACGTTGTTGACCACGGTCGGCGCGTCCCACAGTCCCCTCTGCGTCGGGTACGGCGGGCGCGGCCGGGCGCATCCCCTGCCGCCCTCCAGCCCCGCGATCAGTGCGGTCTCCTCACCGGCGACGTAGGATCCGGCGCCCTCGACGACCTGGATGTCCAGTGCGGTGCCTGTTCCGTGTGCGGACGGGCCGAGATGGCCGTCGGCGTACGCCTGCCCGACGGCTTCCCGCATCCGTGCCAGAGCGGCCGGGTACTCGGAGCGGACCAGCACGATCCCCCGGCGGGCGCCGCACGCGAAGCAGGCCAGGGCCAAGCCCTCCAGCACGCGCGCCGGGTCGGCCTCCATCAGCAGCCGGTCGGCGTACGAGCCCGGATCGCCTTCGTCGCCGTTGGCCACCACCACGGTGCCGGGTGCGCGGCCGGCCGCCTCCCACTTCGCGGCCACCCGGAAACCCGCGCCGCCCCGCCCTCGCAGCCCGGATGCCGCCACCTCCCGGTGAACCTCGTCCGGAGTGTGCGCCGTCACCGTCCCCGGCCACACCTGCCACGCGGGCTCACCGGACACCACACCGCCCAGCAGAACCGGGTCGCCGGTGTCGTCGGCCGCCGGGATCTCCGGTGCCCGCGGTGGCTGCCGCCCGGCAAGCTGATCGACGAGGTTCGGACCTGTGCAGGGCGTGTCGCCGTCGAGCGCCGCGGGTCCGGTATAGCAGTAGCCCAGACAGCGGACGGCCTGCACCGATACGTCATCGCGCGGTGAGGTCGTGCCGGGGGTGACGCCCAGCTCGTGCGCCACATCGGCGAGGTGCCGTCCGGCTTGCGCTGCGAAGCACGCCGTCGCGGTGCACACCCGGACATGACGGTCGCGGTGCGAGGCGGCGAGGTCCGCGTAGTAGCTGGCCGGTCCGAGCGCGGCGGCAGCGGGCAGTCCGAGTCGGGCGGCGACAGCCGGTGCCCAGACCTCCGGGCCGTCCGCCGTTCCCGCCCTTGCCTCGGCCAGTGACTCGATCAGCCTGTCTCCAGGCCGTCCACGTCGGTCGGCCAGGGCCCGGAACGCGTCGAGACGGTCGGCAGGACCGACGGGAACCATGCCTTCATCGTGGAGGCGGTAGGACAAGGCCGCAATCCGGCACCGGCGTCTGTGGACAGCCGTGGAACCGGCGGGCGTGGACACATTCCCTTACGCTACGAGCCCGAACCTTCCCAGCCGCGGCGCCGCTGCTGCGATCGGACGCCGACAGTCCGCGACCGCTGGACGATGTACGGCCGGAACAGATAGCCGACAGGCGCGGTGAAGGCGTGCACGAGCCGGGTGAACGGCCAGATGGCGAAGAGCAGCATGCCGATGAGCGTGTGCAGTTGGAAGGACAGTGGCGCGGCGGCCATGGCGTCGATGTCCGGTCGCAGCGCGAAGACGGAACGGACCAGGGCGAGACGGTCTCCCGTCTGACCACCACCACGGCCCCGGCCCACGCGCCGGGGCCGCCCCGGCACGCGGCCAAGTCGAGCCGCGTCACCACCCCGAAGGACGAAACCCGGGCGTGACCACGCCCGGCCCCGCATCAAGATCAACGGCCCCGCCGAATTCGCCCAACTGCCGCAACCCTCGCTAACACTCGTCGCGCCCTGAAGAAGCACAGAGCACGACTGCAACGTGCGCCACCCTCGGGCACAGACGGCGAGCCCCGCTTCGCCGGTAAGGCACTCCGCTGTGCCGGAGATCAACTCCCCTCCCTCTCGAAGACTCCGACGTGCGCGGACGGCTCACAAGGAGCAGGAAGGACCAGCGAATCAATGGACAGAGAGGGAGGCGGTAGGGCATTGACGGTGGTCGTCCTCGCCCCCTGACACTGGGCTGAGCGCACCGTGTCGATCCCCCCGATGGTTGATCCGCAAGGACGGCACCGAGCAACGAGCCATCCGGCCGAGCCGGCCGCGCTCACCCCGCAGGCAGGGTCACCACGAACCGCGCCCCCGGCCCGTGCCCCGCGTCGTAGGACACCTCACCCCCTGCTGACCTGGCCAGACGCCGGGCGAGCGGCAGGCCGAGGCCCGCGCCGGCGTGCCCGTCGCCGGGGTCGGCCCGTCTGCCGGGCTGGAAGAGCAGCGCCGTGAACGCCGTTGGCACGCCCGGGCCGTCGTCCGTGACCTCGATGCGCACCAGGCCGTCCGACCGGGTCGCGCTCAGCGTGACCGTCGTACGGGCGTAGCGCACCGCGTTGGCCAGCAGCGGACTGACGATCCGTTCGAGGAGGGCCGGCTGGACCCCCGCCGTCAGCGGCCCCAGGGCGGCCGCCCGCACCGAAGGGGAGGCGTCCGACTGCGCGGCCAGCCGGTGCAGTACGGCCGGTACGTCGGCCGTGCCGGGAGCCGTGGGCATTCCCTCGCGGGCCTCGTCCAGCAGGGTGTCGCAGATGGTGCGCATCGACTGCGCGGCCTCGGCCACGACGTCGAGGGAGGCCTTCGTCTCGGCGGCGGAGCGCGGGCGGGCGTGCCACCAGTCCAGTTCGGCGACGATCCGGCTGAGCGGGGTGCGCAGTTCGTGGGACAGCTCGCCGGTCAGCTGCCGTTCATGCCGCAGCACCGCCCGGATGCGGTCCAGCAGGGAGTCCAACGAGACTCCCAGCGCGGCGAGTTCGGCCGGCCGGGCGCCGCCCGCGAAACGCTCCTCGGAGCCGACGGCGCTCCACTGCGTCGCCTGGTCCGTCATGGTCCGCACCGGCCGCAGCGCCCGCCCCACCGCCAGCCGGGTCAGCGCATAGGTGCAGGCGAGCATCACCGCGTCCAGCGCGAACGAGCCCAGCAGCAGCGTCCGGGCCGAGTTGCGGTACGGCGCGAGGTCCAGCGCCGTGACCACGGTGGCCCGCGGCGCGCCGCCGGGCACCGGCTCGGCGCACAGCCGTACCGTGTCGGCACCGTGCGCCGTGCGGCACGCGCGCGTGCCCCGGGCGGCCAGGGCAGCGGCGGCGCGGGTGAGTTCACCGGCCCCGGACGGGGGCCGCTCCAGCAGCCGGCCGCCGGCATAGATCCAGGCGTTGGTGTCCAGCAGCCGGTCGCCCGAGGTCTCCAGGACCCGCACCCGGCCGTGCCGGGTGTCGACGGTCGTGGCCACGGCCGCCGCGCGGGTGCGCAGTTCGTCGTCCGCCTCCCGCTGCAGGCGGTGGCGGACCACGGTGTTGAACACCACGGTGAGGATCACCATCAGCAGCGCCGCCGTGGTCAGCGCGACCAGGGAGAGCCGCCCGCGCAGGGTGCGC
Source organism: Streptomyces camelliae (assembly GCF_027625935.1). NCBI lineage: Bacteria > Bacillati > Actinomycetota > Actinomycetes > Kitasatosporales > Streptomycetaceae > Streptomyces > Streptomyces camelliae. The sequence goes on along the minus strand of NZ_CP115300.1, from coordinate 980,013 downwards.
GGCGCGAGCCGGGCGGACAACGAGCGGACAGGGGAAGGGAGACTCATGTCAGGCGGTGGCCGATTCCGCGTGCCGTGGCGATGGTCAGCTCGCTGCCGGCCGCGCGCAGTTTGCGGCGCAGCCGGGTCAGATACTGGTCCAGCGTGTTGTCGCTGACCTGTGCCCCCTCCGGCCAGCCCGCGCGGAGCAGTTCGCGGCGGCGCACCAGCTCCCCGCCCGCCGCGCCGAGCGCGGCCAGCAGCCGGAACTCCGTCGGGGTGAGGTCGACGCGCCGGCCCTGCACGGTGGCGCTGTGCCGCACGGCGTCGAGCGTCAGGCCGCCCGCGCCGCCGGTGGGCGGCGGCGCGGCCCGGCGCAGGGCGGCCCGCAGCCGGGCGGCCAGCTCGGCGAGGTGGAACGGCTTGGGCAGGTAGTCGTCGCCGCCGGCCGAGAAGCCCGACAGCCGGTCGGTCAGCCCGTGCCGCGCGGTCAGGAAGACGACCGGGGCGAGGAATCCGCCCGCGCGCATCGCCTGGCAGACGTCGCGGCCGTCGGCGTCGGGCAGGCCGACGTCTAGCACGACGGCGGACACGTCCGGCGTCGCCAGCCGCAGCGCGGTGGCGCCGTCGGCGGCCGTGAGCGTGTCGAACTCCTCGTCGTGCAGACCACGGCGCAGCACGTCACGCAGGGCGTGATCGTCCTCGACGATGAGGATCCTGGGGCGCATCACTCTCCACCGGCGCATCGGCCGGATCGCTCGGGTCGGACGTGCCCGGCTGCGGGGCACGCGGGACGAAGCCCGCGGGCAGCCACCGGGCCGCCGCGCGGACGGACAGGGCGAGCCAGCCGACGGCGAACAGCCAGCCGCCGACGACGTCGGTGAACCAGTGCACGCCGAGGTAGACCCGGGTCAGCCCGACCCCGGCGCCCCATACGGCGACCAGCAGACACAAGACGGTGCGGCCCCGCCCGGCGCGCAGGCCCAGGGCCAGGATCAGCAGCCCCGCCGTCACCGCGCTCGTCGTGGTGTGACCGGAGGGGAACGACCAGCCGGAGGCCTGCGTCCGCCAGTCGTACTGCGGCGGCCGGGCCCGCGCGACCAGGTCCATCACGCCGTAGCGCACCGCCTGGCCCGCGCCGAGGCAGGCCACGGCGAGAGCTGCGGCCACCAGCCGCTGCCGTGCGGTGCGCCCCGCGATCAGCCCGGCCAGCACCGCCAGGACGTACGGCACGACACCGGTGCCCGTCGCGGTCAGCCCGCGGGCGAGGGCCACCGCCACCGGCGGGCGGTGTCCCACGGACCAGGACAGCAGGTCCAGGTCCGGGAAGAGGGGGCCCTGGTCGCTGATCACCAGCGCGGCCAGCACCGCGAACGCCAGCCAGGCGCCCAGGGCCACGGTGACCGCCGGCTCCGCCAGGTTGCGGGGCCTCATGCCGGGTCCGACACCAGCAGCGGGCGCAGCCGGGTCCCCGACAGCCGCTCCGGCAGGTCCGCCGGCAGCCGCTTCAGGGCGGTCATCGCGAGGAACGCCACCGCCGCGCCGAGCGCCGCCCCCACGGCGACGTCGTGCGGGTAGTGCACCCCGACCCACACCCGGGACGCCGCCATGGCGCCCGCACACAGGGCCGCCACCACGCCGAGCCGCCGGGAGACGAAGAACAGGGCGGTCGCCGCCGCGAAGGCGATCGCGGCGTGATTGCTCGGGAACGACCAGTCGCCGCGCGCGGGACACGCCTCCAGGGTGCGCAAGGCCAGGTGGCGGCACGGCCGGTCCTCGGCCACCAGCGGCTTCACCACGCTGGTCACCGCGTAGGCCAGCACCACCGCCACCGGCACGGCGAGTGCCGTCACGGCCGCGGTCGCGCCGTCCCGCCGGGCCCGCCACCAGCCGACGAGCATGAGCAGGGCGAAGACCGCGAGTCCGTACGCCGACCACACCGCGATCGTGCCGTCCAGCCAGCCGGGGGCGCGGTGGGCGAGGTCCACGATGTCCGTGTAGAGCGGGCCGTCGACCGACGCGCCCGTCAGGGCGAGGTTCATCCGCGCACCTCCTTGGCGGCCCGGCGGGAGCGCAGCAGCTCGGCGACGAGCGGGAGCAGGGAGACGACGACGATCAGCGCGATCATCGGCAGCAGGTACGTGTCGATGCTCGGGATCGTGGAGCCGAGCGCGTATCCGGCGAGAGTGAGGCCGAGGCTCCACACGAGCCCGCCGATCGTCTGCCAGACGGTGAAGGTCCGGGCCGGGACCCCGAGCGCGCCCGCCATAGGGTTCAGCACCGTGCGCACCACCGGGACGAAGCGGGCCAGCACGATCGCCTTGGCGTGGCCGTAGCGCTCCAGCAGTTCCTCGGCGCGCCGGGCGCCCTCGCGCAGCTTCGCCGATCGGGTGCGGGCGAGCAGCGCGCCGCCCGCCTTGCGGCCGATGAGGAACCCGCACTGCGAGCCGGCCAGTGCGCCGACGGCGGCCGCGACCAGCAGCGGGCCGAGCGACAGATGCAGCCCGCGGTCGGCGGAGCCCGTGCACAGCAGGCCCGCGGTGAACAGCAGCGAGTCTCCGGGCAGGAAGAACCCGATCAGCAGGCCGGTCTCGGCGAAGAGCACCACGCCGACGCCGAGCACGCCGAAGGCGGCGAGCAGCGAGTGGGCATCGAGCACGTTGACCGCGAGCTGCGATGCCAGGTGTGGGGGAGTGGCCATCGCCGTACGCCCTTCTTTCGGCTTCTTCTTCGGCTTTTTGCGAATGGGTCGCGACTACATACGACTACATATTTGTAGACGGTCGACCGGTCTGTAGACGAATCGAGGGCGCCGATCGTTCCCGGCCTTTACTTGTACATTGCCCTTTCGTGACCGAATGACTACATGGCCATGGTCATGATGGTCCGCGAAGGTAAGGCATGCCTTCGCTAAGTTGGTCTGGGAGGGCCGCAGGTCATGTGGGACGACGCGTTTCCGAGTTTCCTGATCGGATTGAGGGAGGGACTCGAAGCCGGACTCATCGTCTCCATCCTGGTCGCCACCCTGGTCCGGGCCGAGGCGCGCTCACGGCTGCCCCAGGTGTGGACCGGCGTCCTGGCCGCGATCGCGCTGGCCATGAGCTTCGGTGCGGTGCTCACCTTCACCGCGGCCTCCATGCCGCAGACCGCCCAGGAGGCGTTCGGCGGCGTCCTCAGCGTGATCGCCGTCGCGTTCGTCACCGCCATGGTGTTCTGGATGCGCCGCTCGGCCCGCAGCCTGTCCGGCGAGCTGAAGGAGAAGGTGACCGGCGCGCTCGCCATGGGCTCGGGCGTGCTGATCCTCACCTCTTTCCTCGCGGTCGGCCGTGAGGGCCTGGAAACCGCCCTGTTCCTGTGGACCACCGCACGGGCGGCCGGCGAGTCCGCGGGCCCGATGACCGGTGCCGGCATCGGCCTGGTCCTCGCGACCGGGCTGTGCTGGGGTCTGTACCGCCGGGTCCTGAAGATCAACCTGACGAAGTTCTTCACCGCCACCGGCGCCGTCCTGATCGTCATCGCGGCGGGCGTCCTCGGCTACGGCCTGCGCGACCTCCAGGAGGGTGGCGTACTGCCCGGCAAGACCGCCTACGCGGTCGACCTCGCGAGCAGCGTCGACGCCGGCTCCTGGTACAGCACCCTGGTCCAGGGTGTCTTCAACCTCACCCCGACAATGACCTGGCTCCAGGTGGTCGCCTACGTCGCCTACCTGGCCGTCGTGATGACCCTGTTCGTGCGCGGTGTGCGGGCCACGGCCCCCAAGGCGGCGAAGGAGAGCCCCGAGCGGGAGACCGAGGCCGTACGGCCCGAGCGGCGCCGGCCGGTCTGGGTGGTACCGGCCGCCGTGGTCGCCGTACCCGCCGTCATCGCCGGACTCGTCGTCGCCTTCGCCCGTCCCAAGCCCGCCGGCGACCAGACCGTCGCCGTCTCCGAGACCGAGTGCGGCAAGGGCTTCACCGCGCCCAAGCCCGGCCGGCAGACCTTCCAGATGCACAACACCGGCGGCAAGACCTCCGAGGTGTACCTGGTCGACCCGTCGACCAACGCGGTCTACGGCGAGATCGAGGGCCTCGCCCCCGGCACCACCCGCGACCTCGTCGCCACCGTCGCCGGCGGCACCTACGCCTGGCGCTGTGTCCCCACCGGCGGCAAGGCCGTCACCTCCAGGTCGGTCACCGTCGCCGGCGGCGGCGCGGCCAAGCCGGTCGTCCCCGTCTCCGAGCAGGACCTCGCCACGCCCCTGAAGGCGTACAAGGCGTACGTCGGCCAGGGCCTGGCCACCCTGGTCGGCCAGACCCGCACCCTCGCCGACGACATCAAGGGCAACCACCTCGACAAGGCCCGCACCGACTGGCTGACCGCCCATCTGACCTACTCCTCGCTGGGCGCCGCCTACGGCACCTTCGAGGACTTCGACAAGAAGATCAACGGCCGGGCCGACGGACTGACCGACGGCGTCCAGGACAAGGACTTCACCGGCTTCCACCGCATCGAGTACGGCCTGTGGCACGGCCAGTCGGCCAAGGACCTGACCGGGCCCGCCCAGCAGCTGGTCACCGATGTCGCGGGCCTCCAGAAGGCGTTCCCGAGCCAGGACTTCGACCCGGGCGACCTGCCGCTGCGCGCACACGAGATCCTGGAGAACACCCTCCAGTTCGAGCTCACCGGCGACACCGACGAGGGCAGCGGTACCAACCTCGCGACCGCCGGCGCCAACCTGGACGGCACCCGCGAACTGCTCACCGTCCTCAAGCCGCTGCTCACCAGCCGCGCGCCCAAGCTGCTCCCCACGGTCGACGCGGACATCGCGCGCGTGCAGAACCTGCTGGACGCCGCCCACGACGGGGACCGCTGGACGGCCGTCGACAAGCTCGCCGCGAACGACCGGCAGCGGCTGAACGGCGCCACCGGCCAGCTGCTGGAGGACCTCGCCCCGATTCCGGACCTGCTGGAGATCCGGAAGTCCGCCTGATGACCGACGCCCGCCCGACGACGTACACGCATCCGCACCCCGAAGGGAACCCCCCGATGTCCACCGCCGACACGCCGACCTGCCCCGTCGGCCCCGCCCGCCGCTCCTTCGTGCGGACCGCGCTGGGTGCCGGTGCCGCCGGAGCGGTCCTGGCCGGCGGCGGCTTCGCCCTCGGCGAGAGCGGCGGCACCGCGCAGGCGCAGTCCGCCCACCCCGACAGCGCGGCCGAGGTCCCCTTCCACGGCGCCCACCAGGCCGGGATCATCACCCCCGCGCCGGCCGCCGCCACCTTCGTCTCCCTCGACGTCATCGCCGACGACCGCAAGGGCCTCACCGACCTGCTGAAGACGATCACCGAGCGGGCCCGCTTCCTCACCTCCGGCGGGGCCCCGGCCGACCTGGGCGTCGGCGCGCCGCCCTCCGACAACGGCATCCTCGGCCCCGAGGTCCCCTCCGACGGCCTCACCGTCACCGTCGGCGTCGGCGCCTCCCTCTTCGACGACCGCTACGGCCTCGCCAAGGCCAGGCCCGCCCGGCTCACCCCGATGCGGACCTTCCCCAACGACAACCTCAACGCGGCCGAGTGCCACGGCGACCTCTCGCTGCAGATCTGCGCCCAGAGCACGGACACCGTGCTGCACGCGCTGCGCGACATCGCCCGGCACACCCGCGGCGCCATGCAGATCAAGTGGCGCATCGACGGCTTCCAGAATGCCCCGCGCCCCACCGGCGCCCAGCGCAACCTGCTCGGCTTCAAGGACGGCATCGCCAACCCGGACGTCACCTCCGCCCGCGAGACGGACAAGCTGATCTGGGTCGGCGACGGCCAGGGCGAGCCCGCCTGGGCCACCGGCGGCAGCTACCAGGTGATCCGGATCATCCGGATGCTGGTGGAGTTCTGGGACCGGGTCTCGCTGAGCGAGCAGGAGAAGATGTTCGGCCGCCGCAAGGACACCGGCGCCCCGCTCGACGGCGCCCAGGAGACCGACATCCCGCAGTACGCCAAGGACCCGCAGGGCAACGCCATCCCGCTGGACGCCCACATCCGGCTGGCCAACCCGCGCACCGCGAAGAGCGACAGCTCACGCATCCTGCGCCGCGGCTACAACTACGACCGGGGCGTCGACAACGTCGGCAACCTCGACATGGGCCTGGTGTTCTGCTGCTACAACCAGGACGTAAAGCGCCAGTTCGAGGCCGTGCAGACCCGGCTGATCGACGAGCCCCTCGTCGACTACATCTCGCCCACGGGCGGCGGCTACTTCTTCGCCCTGCCCGGCGTGAAGGACGCCAAGGACTGGCTGGGCCGGGGCATGCTCTCCGTCTGACCCCCGTTTCCCGGCGTTTCACGGCAGGCCTTTTCCTCCCCATGGGAAAGGCCTGCCGTTGCCTTTACCCACCCCCTGCTGCACATGAATTGCAAGTAGGAGAAGATGGCATGAGGCTGCGCGGTGCGGCCGTACCCGCACGACCGAAGGACAGACCCTCCCGATGACGGCCGCCCCCGGATCCGCTCCGTCCCTCCCCGCCCCGGCCGACGGCAAGCCGTCGCTCTGGCGGCGCGTCCGCGGTTCCATGACGCGACAGGAGTGGACCAGGGTCGGCGGGATGGCCGGATTCGTCCTCGCGCTGCACGTCATCGGCTGGGGCACCCTGGCCGGCATCATCGCGCCGCAGCACTTCAGCGTCGGCAAGGAGTCCTTCGGCATCGGCATCGGCGTGACCGCCTACACCCTCGGCATGCGGCACGCCTTCGACGCCGACCACATCGCGGCGATCGACAACACCACCCGCAAGCTGATGGGCGAGGGGCAGCGCCCGCTGTCCGTCGGCTTCTGGTTCTCCCTCGGCCACTCCAGCGTCGTCTTCGGCCTCTCCCTGCTGCTCTCGCTCGGCATGAAGGCCCTGGCCGGCCCGGTCCGCGCCGACAACTCCCACCTCCACCAGGTCACCGGCCTGATCGGTACGACGGTCTCCGGCACCTTCCTCTACCTCATCGCCGGCATCAACCTCGTCATCCTGGCCGGCATCTGGAAGGTGTTCCGCCGGATGCGCTCGGGCCACTACGACGAAGCCGCCCTGGAGCAGCAGCTGAACAACCGCGGCTTCATGAACCGCCTGCTCGGCCGCCTCACCGGCGCGATCCGCAAGCCGTGGCAGATGTACCCGCTGGGCCTGCTGTTCGGTCTCGGCTTCGACACGGCCACCGAGATCGCCCTGCTGGTCCTCGCCGGCTCCGGCGCCGCCTCCGGCCTGCCCTGGTACGCCATCCTGTGCCTGCCGGTCCTGTTCGCCGCGGGCATGTCGCTGCTGGACACCATCGACGGCTCGTTCATGAACTTCGCCTACGAGTGGGCGTTCTCCAAGCCGGTCCGCAAGGTCTACTACAACCTCACCATCACGGGCCTGTCCGTGGCCGTCGCCCTGATCATCGGCACGGTCGAGCTGCTGGGCCTCCTCGCCGACCGGCTGGACCTGCACGGCGCGTTCTGGGACTGGATCTCCGGCCTCGACCTCAACACCGTCGGCTTCGTCATCGTCGGCCTCTTCTTCGCCACCTGGGCCATCGCCCTGCTGGTGTGGAAGGCGGGCCGCATCGAGGAGAAGTGGACGGCGGGTCTGGCGGAACAGCCGACGGACTGACCGCCGGACCGGGGCGCGCCAGGGGGCGCGGTGCTGTGCTCCGCACACGGCCCGCGCCCCTTGTCTCCGGCTTCCCGGACGCCCTACGGCAGCAGCCTCTCGACCGCTGTCGGGCCCTCCTTCTCCATCTTGCGGCGGGCCCAGTCGAGGTTCTTCGGGGTGACGTCCCTGCCCGCCGCCATCACATAGTCCTCGGGGGTGATGTCCCGGGCGGGAGCGGTGTGGAGCAGGGCGTCCGGGGTGCAGTGGTCGTCGGGCGACCGGGACGCGTCGGGTGTGGATGTCGACATGATGCCTCCTCCTCGGTCCGGATGACCGCATCCGTGCCGGTGCCCCCGAACGGGGCACACTCTCACCATTCACCGCGGCGCCTTCCCACGCCACCGGAGAGCACTCGCTCCTAAGCTGGAAAGCAGCTCGCTCACGCTCACCGGGAGGCCGCGGATGGCCGAGACCCCGTTCGCCGAGGGACTGCGCCCCGGCCCGCGCTATCTGCCGATCGCCGAGCACGGACTCATCGGCGACCTGCGCAGCGTGGCCCTGGTCGGCACCAACGGCACGATCGACTGGTACTGCTGCTCGTCCTTCGACGCGCCCAGCGTCTTCGCGGCCGTCCTCGACGCCGAGCGCGGCGGCTGCTTCGAGCTGGCCGCCGCGGTACCCGCGCGCACCAAGCAGTTCTACTTCCCCGACACCAACGTCCTGATCACCCGGTTCTTCACCGAGGACGGCGTCGGCGAGGTGCAGGACTTCATGCCGGTGACCTCGGACAACGCGGTCGGCGCGGACGGCGGGGCCGGGACCGGCGAGGCAGGCCGGCACCGGCTGATCCGGCGCGTGGTCTGCGTTCGCGGCGCCGTCCCGTTCCGGGCGCTCATCGCGCCGCGCTTCGGCTACGGCGCCGTCCCGCACACGCTGAGCACGGCGGCCGACGGCACCGTGCTGTTCGAGTCCGCCGAGCTGTCCCTGGCGCTGACCTCGACAGTCACGCTGGAGTGCGACGCCCGGGACGCCCGCGCCGACTTCAAGCTCGCCGAGGGCGAGACCGCCGTGTTCGCCCTCGACCAGGTCGGCGCGGAGATCGCCCCCCGCGGCTGCGCCCACGCCGAGGCCGAGCACCAGTTCAACGCCACGGTCGCCTACTGGCGGCGCTGGCTGCACCAGTCCCGCTACCGGGGCCGCTGGCGCGAGATGGTGCACCGCTCGGCCCTCACCCTGAAGCTGCTCACCTACGCCCCCACCGGAGCCATCGTCGCCGCCCCCACCACCAGCCTGCCCGAGCAGCTCGGCGGCGAGCGCAACTGGGACTACCGGTACGTGTGGGTGCGCGACGCCGCCTTCGCCGTCTACGCGCTGCTCAGGCTCGGCTTCAGCGGCGAGGCCGAGGCGTTCATGCGCTTCCTGACCACCCACGTCAGCCCCTGCGACAGCGCCGACGGAACCCCTCCGCTGCAGATCATGTACGGCATCGACGGCCGCACCGACCTGCCCGAGCGCATCCTTCCGCATCTGGAGGGCCATCTGGGCTCCGCCCCGGTCCGGGTCGGCAACGCCGCCGCCGACCAGCTCCAGCTGGACATCTACGGCGCCCTGATCGACTCGATCTACCTCTACGACAAATGGGCCCAGCCGATCTCCAGCGCTCAGTGGGACGACGTGTGCCAGGTGGTCGACTGGGTGTGCGCGCACTGGGACCAGCCCGACGAGGGCGTCTGGGAGACCCGCGGCGGCCGCCGGAACTTCACGTACTCGCGGCTGATGTGCTGGGTCGCCATCGAGCGGGCCATCCGGCTCGCCAACCGGCGCGGTCTGCCCGCCGACCTGCCCCGATGGCGGCAGGCCCGCGACACGATCTACCGGCGGATCATGGACCGCGGCTGGTCCGATCGGCGCGGCGCCTTCGTGCAGTACGAGGGCAGCGACGTCCTCGACGCCTCGCTGCTGATGATGCCGCTCGGCAAGTTCGTCGCCCCGACCGACCCCAAGTGGCTGTCCACCCTGGACGCCCTCGGCGAGGACCTGGTCTCCGACTCCCTCGTCTACCGCTACGACCCGCAGGCCAGCCCCGACGGGCTGCGCGGCGACGAGGGCACCTTCTCCATCTGCTCCTTCTGGTACGTCGAGGCCCTGGTCCGGGCCGGCCGGCTCGACGAGGCCCGGCTGGCGTTCGAGAAAATGCTCACCTACGCCAACCATCTCGGCCTGTACGCCGAGGAGATCGGCCGTACCGGCGAGCAACAGGGCAACTTCCCGCAGGCGTTCACGCACCTGGCCCTGATCAGCGCCGCGTTCAACCTCGACCGCGCCCTCGGCTGAGGACCAGGGCAACGGCCCTTCGGGCTCAGGCGAACCGGGAGCTGGTGACCGGGCCGGCGGAGTCGACCCGCGCCCGGTCACCGTGCAGCCGGCTGCCCCCGACGGCCACCGCGAACGCCGCGAACTCCGCGTCACCGTCCGCCGGTCCCGCGCCGTCCTCCGGATCCGGCTCCGGGCCGGCCGCCGTGATCGTGGCGGCGATCTCCGCCTCCGGCCGGTCGCCGGACCCCACCCGACCCCGCCGTCCGCGCCCGCACGCAGCCGCTCGCCCCAGGGCGCCACCACCGACTGGTGCAGCAGGGCGACCCTGTCCGCCGTGATCGCGGGCGGGCCGGTCCAGCAGCTCGCGTGCGCGTGCAGCACCTACTTGGGAGCGTGCCCGAAGAGCGTGCCGATGATCTCCGGGCCGCCGTCGTGCGCCGCCGGCCCGTCCAGGTCGGACGCCACGACCACCGTGTCCGTGCGGTCCGGGGCGAACGGCTCGGCCGGCAGACCCGGCACCTCGGCCGCGGCGAGTCCCGGTCGGGCAGCAGCGACACCGAGCGCGGCCGCACCTCGGCCGTCGCCGGGCGCGCAGCCGCAGCAGGCGCAGACACTGGTCGAGGGTGTCCTGCAGTCAGGCGTACCGGCCGTTCGTCCCGGCGTCGAAGCCGTACGGCGACGGCGTGCCGAGGACGGTGCCGGAGATCACGTACTGCCGGCCGCGCAGCTCGGACGGGCCGAGCGAGGACGCCCGTTCGGCGTCGGCCGCCCGGGCGAGCACCCGGTGCTGCCGGTCGCGTGCGGGCCGCCACTGCGCGTCCTCGGGGTCGGACAGCAGCGCGTGCTGACGCCGGGCCGGCTCCGGATCGCCCGCCAGGACCGCGTTGAACACCAGCAGAGAGCGGTCCGGCCAGTCCGCCAAGGTCCTTTCGTACCAGGAGATTTCGGTGACCGCCTCGCGGTGACGTTCCTCGTGCTCGTACGCCGGCACCAGCTCCTGCAGCGCCACTGGGCGAACCGTCTACGGCAGCGGTTGCTCCGCCCAGATGACCTTGCCCTGAGGGGTGTAGCGGGTGCCCCAGCGGTCGGCGAGCTGCGCGACCAGGAACAGACCCCGGCCGCCCTCGTCGGTGCTCGCCGCGTACCGCAGATGCGGCGAGGTCGTGCTGGCGTCGGAGACCTCGCAGATCAGCGTGCGGTCGCGCAGCAGCCGTACCCCGATCGGGCTGCGCCCGTAGCGGATGGCGTTGGTGACCAGCTCGCTCAGGATCAGCTCCGTCGTGAAGTCCAGTTCCTCCAGCCCCCATTCGGCCAGCTGCGCGGTCACCGAGGACCGCACCTGCGACACCGCCGCCGGGTCGGACGGCACCTGCCACTGGGCGACCCGGTCGGTGCCCAGCACCCGGGTGCGGGCGACGATCAGCGCGACGTCGTCGCTCGGCCGGGCCGGCAGCCGCTCCAGCACCGTACGGCAGGTCTCCTCCGGGGAGGCGCCCGGCGTCCGGCGCAGAGAGTCCCCCAGCAGCTCCAGGCCCTCGTCGATGTCCCGGTCGCGGTCCTCCACCAGCCCATCGGTGTACAGCACCAGCCGGCTGCCCTCGGCCAGCTCCAGCTCGGCCGTCTCGAACGGCAGCCCGCCCAGACCCAGTGGCGGTCCCGCCGGCACGTCCGGGAACTCCACGCTGCCGTCGGGATGCACCAGCGCGGGCGGGGGATGCCCGGCCCGGGCCAGGGTGCAGCGCCGCGCCACCGGGTCGTAGACCGCGTACAGACAGGTCGCGCCGGTGATCGCCGCCGCGCCGTCGGCGGAGGTCTCGTCCTGGTCGATCCGGCCCACCAACTCGTCCAGCAGGCCGAGGAGTTCATCGGGCGGCAGATCGAGCGCGGAGAAGTTGTGCACCGCCGTGCGCAGCCGGCCCATGGTGGCCGCCGCGTGCAGCCCGTGCCCCACCACGTCTCCCACCACCAGCGCCACCCGGGCCCCGGACAGCGGCAGCACGTCGAACCAGTCGCCGCCCACCCCGGCCTGGGCCGGCAGATAGCGATAGGCGATCTCCAGCGCGCCCTGCTCCGGCAGCGTGCGCGGCAGCAGACTGCGCTGCAGGGCCACCGCCATACTGTGCTCGCGGGTGTACCGGCGGGCGTTGTCGATGGACACCGCCGCCCGCGCGACCAGCTCCTCGGCGAGCGCCAGCTCCTCGGAGTCGAACGGCTCCGGCTTCTGCGAACGCCAGAAGTTCGCCACCCCCAGCACCAGACTGCCCGCCCGGAGCGGCACGGTGATCATCGAGTGGATGCCGAACTCCAGCACCTGGTCGGTGCGCTCCAGGTCCTGCGCCCGCCAGCCGGGCGCGTCACGCAGGACGGGCACCACGACCGACTGACCGGTGGTCAGACTGCGCGCCTGCGGCGAGGTGGCCACGAACCGGATCCGCTCGCCGACCGGGTACAGCGGGGCTTCCTTGCGCACCCCGGCGCCCGCCGTGCGGCGCAGCGCGGTGCCGGGCCGCGGCTCCTCACCCTGCAGCACCGCGTCGAAGAGGTCCACCGTCGCGAAGTCCGCGAACCGGGGCACCGCCAGCTCGGCCAGCTCCTGCGCCGTGCGGGTCACGTCCAGGCTGGTGCCGATGCCCACCCCGGCGTCGTACAGCATGTTCAGCCGCTCGCGCGCCACCTCCGCCCGCCCGGACAGCGCCCGCAGCTCGGTGGAGTCGCGCAGCGTGGTCACGCTGCCGGCCGGGCCGCCACGCAGATCCGTGGGGCGCTGGTTGATCGCCAGCAGCCGGTCCTTGACCAGATGCACCTCGTCCGTCGCCACCCGCCCCGAGGCCAGCAGCGCCGCCGTCTCGTCGTCCAGGCCCAGCTCCAGCACGCTGCGCCGCTCGGCGTCCTCGGGCAGGTCCAGCAGCCGCTGCGCCTCGTCGTTGGCGAGCAGCAGCCGGCCGCCGTCGCCGACGATCAGCACGCCCTCGCGGACCGAGTGCAGCACCGCGTCATGGTGCTCGTACATCCGGGTCATCTCGTACGGCCCGAGACCGCGCGTCTGGCGCAGCAGCCGTCTGCTGACCAGGGCCGTGCCGCCGGTCGCCAGCGCGAGCGCCACCGCTGCCGCCGCGAGCAGCAGGGGCAGCTGCTGGGCGGCGGCCCCGCCCACGTGCGCCGTGGTGATCCCGGCCGACACCAGGCCGACCACCTTGCCGGACGTGTCCTTCACCGGCACCACGACCTGCACCAGCGGACCTATCGTGCCGTTGACGTGCTCGGTGACGATGCCCCCGGCCACCGCCGGCCCGATCGTGCCGACGAACTTCTTGCCGATGCGGTCCGGCTTGGGGTGGGTGTAGCGGATGCCGGCGGTGTTCATCACGACGACGAAGTCGACGCCGGTCGCCTTGCGGACAGCCTCGGCCTTCGGCTGCAGGACGGCCGTCGGATTCGGGGCGCGCAGCCCGGCCACCGTGCCCGGCGCGTTGGCGAAGGTCTCGGCGACGGCGAGCGAACGGTTCTGCGCCTCGGTGTCGCTGTCGCGTCGCACCTGGAGCACCTGCGCCACCACGGCCGCGACCACCAGCAGCAGCACGATCACGACCTGGAGCAGGAAGACCTGCCCGGCGACACTGCGTCCGGACACCGCCGACCGCAGCATGCCCGGTCGGTCGCCGTCCACGCCCGAGGCGTCCCCTGCCGGGCCCTTCGGTGCGTGCGGGCGCCCGAACGCTCGGGGCGGCCGGGTCGCGGACCGGCCGGACAGTCGCACCATGTGCCCATGTCTACACTGCCCGGCCCGCTCAGGCGAGACCGTGACCACCGGTGATCCGCCGCCCGGGTCCGCGCGGTCCGGTCACCGGCGCGGTGGGGCAGCCGAACGGCGGGCGGCGAGCAGCAGCGCCACGTCGTCGGGCCGGTCCATGGCACGCCGGGCGGTGGCGGTCAGCCGGTCCGCGACCCCGGCCAGCGAGCGCCCGCCACGCCGGCCGGCAGCGGCCCCGGCCCGGCCGAGCGCCAGCCGCAGCGCGGCGATGCCCTCGTCGATGTCGGCGCCCGGCCGCTCCACCAGCCCGTCCGTGTACAGGGCGAGGATCGCGTCCGGCTCCAGCACCAGCTCGGCCACCGGGTACCGGGCGAGCGGATCCACGCCGAGGACGACCCCGCCGGGGATGTCCAACAGCCGGGTACGGCCGTCGGGGCAACGCAGCAACGGCGGCGGATGGCCCGCCCGCGCGACCAGGGCCCGGCCGGTGGCCGGGTCCAGCCGCAGATAGCAGCAGCTGGCGAACTGGCCGGGGTCGAGGTCGATCAGCAGCCGGTTGGTGCCGCTCAGCACCTCGTCCGGCGGCCGGTCGCCCAGCGCGAACGCCCGCACCGCGCTGCGCAGCTGGCCCATGGTGGCGGCCGCCTGCACCCCGTGCCCCTGCACATCACCGATCACCAGCGCGATCCCGTCACCGGCCTCGACCACGTCGTACCAGTCGCCGCCGACGTCCATGCCCTGCGTGCCCGGCAGATACCGGCCCGCGGTCTCCACGCGGGGGTGCGTCGACAACCGGTGCGGCAGCAGCGCCTGCTGCAGGCCCCGGGCGAGGGCGGCCTCGTTGTCGTAGCGCTGCGCCCGCTCCATGGCGTGCGCGATCAGCCCGGCGAGCGCGGTGAGGACCGTACGTTCCTCGGTGCTGAAGCTGCGCCGGCAATCGAAGCCGAGGATGCACGAGCCGACCGGCCGGCCGGAGGCGATCATCGGCAGGAACGCCCGCGCGCCCTCCTCGGCGTCCAGCGGCATGCCCGGATACGCGGCCGCCATCTGCTGCATCGACTCGAAGAACAGCGGCCGGCCCGTGGTCAGGCACTCCACACCGGGCAGATGCGCGTCGAGCCCGGTCCCCTCGAACGGGGCCAGGAACCCCTGCGGGAAGCCGCTCTCCCAGGCCAGGTACAGATGCCGGTCCTGGAGCACATAGATGGCGAGGCACCCGCCGCCGAACGCCGGCAGCAGCTCCCGCACGACCACCGCCGACACCTGCCGTGCGGTCACCGCGTCCGTCAGCGCGATGGCCAGGGCGATCGGCCGGTACGCCGGCGCCATCGACGGACCGGCCGCGTCCCCGGGGAGGTACGTCTCGGCGACCGGCCCGGTCGGCGTGACCGGACCGACCGGCGCGTCCATGCGGCTGGCCGGGACGAGCGTGCAGGTCAGCAGGTCCGCGCCGGGATGCACGGACACGGCGAGCCAGTCCCCCTCACCGGGCTTCTCACGGTCCGCTCCGGCCGGGCGTCTGGCGTGGAAGTGCACCGGTTCCGGGGCCAGCAGCGCGCCGCGCAGATGGTCGTCGTACGGCGGCCCGGTCAGCCACGGCATCGCCTCCCACACCGGCCGCCCGAGCAGCCGCCTCCGCTCCTGGCCCGTGAGGCGGGCCGCGGCCTCGTTGGCGTACACGACCAGCCCCAGCCGGTCGAGGCAGAACACCCCCTGCGGCAGCAGATCGGCCGCGCCGTCCGCGAAGGCGCCCGGTCCGGGGTCGACCACCACCCCGCCGACCGGCTCCGCCGCCGCGTTCTCCGGGGCCGGCCACAGGTCCAGCAGCCGGAGCGTGCCGTCCCCCGCCCGCAGGCTCAGCGGCGCCCCCGGCGGCTTCCCGGCGGCGGTCTCGCGCAGCGCGGCCAGGATGCGGTCCGCGTCGGCCGGGGCGACGGCGGCCGCGAGGGCCTCGTCCGTCCCCGCGAACTCGCCGGGGCGCAAGCCCAGAAGGGCGTGCAACCGGTCGTCCGCGCGCACCGCGCAGGTCACCGGATCCCAGCTGAACCGCCCCACGACGGCCTGTGCCGACCGGCTCGCGGGCGGCCGCACGCTCAGCGGCTCGGCGTCCCAGACGACCGCGTCCGGGTCCCCGGCGGCCAGCGCGAGCAACTCGGCGCCGAGGCCCTCGGCGAGCCGGGCGAGAAGCTCCTGGTCCAGCGGCTCGTCCGCGCCGTCCGCGATCGCGGGGCGCAGCACCGTGAGCACACCGAGCGGCTCGCTGCCGCCCGGCACCGGCACGTGCACCGACCCGAACGGGAAGGGCAGGCCCGCCGCGAACTGGGGGTAGCGGCGCATCGTCTCGGCGGCGTCGGCCAGCACCACCCGCACGCCGAGACGGTAGGCGTCGGCGACGGGGAAGGGACGGCCCACGTGCAGCCGCCACCAGGGGCGGAACAGTGGGCCGGGCAGCCCGGCGACCACCGCCAGCCGCAGCAGACCCGGCGTGCTCGAGCGCAGATACACGCCCGCCACCCGGCCGCCCGCCGCGCCGACCGCGCCGGTCGAGACGTCGGCAAGCAGCGCGGCCAGCCTGGCCCGCGTACGGACCAACTGCTCGCCGCCGCTCCCAGCCATCGGCCCTACCTCGTCCCGTGCGCCCTCCGGGTGGCTGACACAGCAAGAATGCGCCACAAGGAGCACGGAATGCACCTGGGCAAGAGGGGAGAACGCGGGCCGACCCGCCATCCGGTCGGTGCCACTCACATGGCTCGGCCGAGGGCGTCCCGGCCGGCGGAGGCCTCCCCTGCGACCGCGGTCTCCCGCCCGGCGCTGCTGGTCCTGCTGCGCGGGGGCCCGCGCCCCGCGCTTCTGGGCCGGACCGTCCCAGGGGGTCCTCGCGGCCAGCGCCGACGCCTCGGGTCTGTGTGTCCTGCCGGCCCTCGCCCCGCCTGCCCGCGCGGCGCAGGTCCGACTCGTCACGGCGACTGCCGCGCTCGGTGTCATCGCGGTACTTGCCGCCGGGCAGCTCCTCGGCGGGCGACGCGTCCAGCCGGCCCGGCCCGGCTGTGGGACAACCACCTGGCCCGCCCCGGCTCGCTGTCACGGCGGCAGCGGCGGCCGCGCACGGGGCGCTTGCGGTCCTGCCCACGGGCCTGCCTGACGGCCCGCGCCCACCGTGAGGACACAGGCTGACCCGTGCGCCGGCGGCTCACCGACGGCGCGGCGCGGATCGCGTCCCGGAGTCAGTCCGCCGGACGGCCCGGCTCCGCGCCGCCGGGCTCCGTACCGGCGGGGTGCACGTCTGCGGGCTCGGTGCCTGCCGGGTTCGCGCTCGCGGGGTGCGCCGGGCGGGCGTCCGCCGGGCGGTCCGGCTCCGTGCCGCCGCCCGGCTCCGCGCCGGCAGAATGCACCGGGCGCAGCACCAGGTGGCCGTCCACGCGGGCGGCCGCCATGGCGAACGGGAAGGTGTCCGCCTCCAGGCACATCGACACGTCCTCGGGGTGGACACCGGCCCAGCCGCGCCGCGCGCCGTCGGCCAGCCTGGCCGCGGCGTCGGAGCGCCGGGCCCGGTCGACGTAGGGGCCCGGATCCGTGTCGCCGGTGCGGATCCGGTCGGCGATGTACTGCGCGCAGGCGAGATCCTCCTCGGCCCGCCCGCCGTTCCCGGTGACCACGAAGGTCACCGTGCGGGGCCGGGCCCGCCGCAGCAGCTCGGCGGTCGCACCGGCCACCACGAAGCTCGCGCACAGCAGCAGCCCGGCGTCCGCCACGGCGAGCGCCCCCGCCGTCCCGGCGGTCGTCTTCTGCACGACCGTACGGCCCCGCACGTCCAGCGCGCGCAGCCGGGCGGGCGAGTTGGCCAGGTCGAATCCCGGCACCGGCGCTCCGTCCTGGAAGGCCAGCCAGCCGGGGTGACGGGCCTTCAGCTCCAGGGCCTCCTCCTGCGTACCGGCGAACACGATCCGCTCGGCGCCGCGCCGGAACGCCCAGGCGGCCACGGTGAACGCGCGCATGACGTCGACGACCACGGCCACGTTCGGAGCGATGGGCGTACCGGGGATTCCGGTGAACTCGGGCAGCATCGCTCAATGGTGCGCCATCCGGCGGCCGTTCAGGGCTCGGTCGGCAGCGACGGCCGGGCGGCGCGCAGGCTGCGCAGCGCGAGCAGCAGCACGCCGATGTCGTCCAGATAGACAGGGTCCGGCAGCAGATCGGCGGGGAGCAGCAGGTAGGCGACCGCGCCCCAGAACACCCAGCGCGGGCCGGTCGGCAGTCCGGCCCGCCGCAGCGCGTTCCGGGCCCGCACCAGCCGTACCAGCAGGACGGCCGCGACGGCGAGCAGCGCCGACGCGACGACGGCGCCGATCACCAGCAGGGTGGCTGTGGTGTTCATACCGCCTCCTTCCGGGCTTCCTGCGTCTGCCGGCCGGCAGCAGGGCTAGGGCATCGCCCGGCGGTGGGTCAGGACGCCCGGTCCGTGGCGTCGGCCGGGGCCGGGCCGTCGCCCTCGGCCGGCACGTCCCGCGTGCCGCCCGGCGTGGCGTCCGCCGGGCCCTGTGGGCCGGGGGTCTGCTGCCGCTGGCCTTTGGCCGAGAACCTCAGCCGTTCGAAGGTGCGGGTCAGCTGCTGGAGCGCGCCCGGCGTCCGGGGCGCGGGCCGCTGCTCGGGCAGGGCCGGCGGCGGGACGTCGCGGTAGGCGGCCAGGGCGGCGAGGGCCTGCTCGGCCGCGTCCTTGTACAGGTCCCGGGACTTCGTCATCGCCTCCAGCGCCTCGGCGTAGCGGGCGACCAGCCGGCGTTCGCGCTCCAGTTCCTCCCGGAGGGTCATCAGGGTCCAGTTCTCGCGCAGGTCGTTCAGTGCCTCCTCGGCCTCGTGCGGCAGGGGCCGGGGCTGGGCGGCGAAATGCCGCAGCACGGCGAAGAGTCCGGCTGGCTCGGATCCGTCCAGGAAGACGCTGCGCACCTGGTGCTCACGGCTGTCGTAGCCCTCCGGTGCCGGGTGCGGCGGCAGCACCACGGCGCCGCCGCGTGGCACCTCGACGCCGAGGTCCTTCAGCGCGTAGTTGACCGCGCGGAACTGCTGCGGGGCGGCCCGGTGCTCCACCACGCGGTGCCGCAGGCCGGGCGGGAGCAGCCGGGCCAGCGGCAGCCGGCCCGCCTCGTCCGGGGTCATCGCCTCGTGCACGACGACGTTGACGCACCAGCCCTCGCGGGCCGCGTCGCGCAGCCGGCGGCGCATCTCCCGGTCGTCCTCGGGCAGCGCGTTGACCTGCCGCAGGCGCAGGCCGGTGACCGTGGCGTGGTGGTCCCAGGCGCCGTCGTCGCCCTCGCCGGTCCCGCGCTCGGGCCAGAACAGGGTCGCGGGCGAGGGCCAGGTCTCGTCCCAGGGACGCTCGGCCTCCGCGACGAGCCGCCACTCGTGTCCCTGCGGCCGCCCCGTGTGCGGTACGAGGGTGAGCCGGGCCCGCACGGTCACCGTGCCGGCCGCCCGCCAGCGCGCCTCGAAGATCCGCTCGGTCGCGTCCTCGGGCAGCGGCGGTTCGGCGAAGTCGTCGATGTCCCCGCTCTCCCGGTGCCGGCGCAGGGTGCGGCGCACGACCTCCTCGGGAGCGGGGCCGGTGTGGCGGCCGCGGACGGCCCAGAGAGTCTGCGGGTAGGCGGCGCGGTCGGTGGCGGAGTTCGACATGGGCCAATCTGCTGATGGGGGCGGGTGAGCTTCCCAGTATCGCCGTTCGGCGGGGAAGCGTGTCGTCCGGGGCCGGGGGTGGCGCGTCGCGACGGGTGCGCGCCCCGCGCACGGGGTGTGCGCCGTCCGCGCAGGGTGCGCGGAGAGCGCGTCCGGTGACTGCTGTGCGCACGTGGCCGGACCGTTCTCCGGTGCCCACAATGGTCCGGCGAACGGGGTCCGCCCGTCCATCCGCTCAGGGGTGGACCCCGTTCCCACGGCACGCGCGCGTGGACGCGCGGCACACCTTTCCCCTGGACACGCGCGCGTGATTCCCCCTGGACACGCGCGCCTGGACGCGCGGCCCGGATTTCCAGGCGCGGCACATGCCCGACGGCACGCGCGTGTGGCCGCCGTCGCCCGAAGGCTCGCCTCTCGATATATATCGGCTCTCGATATATCCTGGCTGCATGACAGCGAAGAGCATGACCCGGGCGGCGTTCTTCGTCCTCACGGCGCTCGCCGACCAGCCGCGGCACGGCTACGGCATCCTGCGCGAGGTCGAGGAACTGTCCGACGGGGAGGTCCAGTTGCGGGTCGGCACGCTGTACGGCGTGCTGGACCGGCTCACCGCGGACGGCCTGATCGTGCTGGACCGGGAGGAGGTCCAGCAGGGCCGGCTGCGGCGCTACTACCGGCTGACCGACGACGGGGTGGCCGCCCTGGAGGCGGAGGCCGAGCGGATGGCCGCCGGTGCCGGGGCCGCCCGCCGGCGTATCGCCGAGGGCCGTGCGGGCACGCCTCTCCACGGCCCGGCCGGCCTCGAACCCCCGACCGCACCCGGACTCGCGGGAGGCCTCGCATGACCACGCTGCTGGAAGCCCGCTACCGCACGGTGCTGCGCCTGCTCCCCGCCTACTACCGGCGCGAACGGGAGGAGGAGATGGTCGAGACGTACCTGTGGGGAGTCGACCGCGACACCCAGGACCAGAGCCGGCCCACGGTCGGCGAGGTGGCGAGCATCGCCGCCCTGGCGGTGCGCAGCCGCCTCGGCGCCGCCGGCGCGCCCCGGCGCTACGCCGTGCTCGGTTCGGGCGTCCGGCTCTTCGCCCTGTCCGCCGTGCTCCTGCTCGCGGCCTCCGCCGTCGTCGAGCCGGTGCTGCGGCTGACCTGGACCTTCACCCGGGGCAGCGCCGAACGGCGGCTGTTCCTCTCGGACTTCACCGGCCACGGGATCGTCACCGACACGGTCGCCGTCGCCCAGTGGATCCTGCCGCTCGGCTGGACGGTCGCCTACTTCGCCCTCCTGCACGACCGTCGCCGCCTCGCCCGGACCGGCGCCCTGGTGGCGGCGCTGCCCAGCCTGTGGCCGCTGATCGGCTCGCTGGCGGGCGCGACGATCCTCACGGAACCGGCGTTCGTCGCCATGCTGGCACTCCTCGTCTGGCTGCCGGCGCTCGCGCTGTGCGCCGCCCACCACCGCGACGCGCCCCCGGCCCGGCTCCCCGCCGGCACCCCCGGCCTGGTCTTCATGGCGGCGTGTGTCCTGACGGGAGCGTCCCTCGTGCTGCTGCCCGCCGCGACGGACCTGGTGTGGGCCCCGGCCAACTGCTTCGTCGTCGGCGCCCTCGGCTGGCTGGTGTGGAACGTCCGCCGCCCGGACCGCGGCGCCCCCGGCGGCGGCCTCGCGCTCGCCGCGCTCGGCCTGCTGCTCCTGGCCGTACGTGTCGCCGCCCTCTACCCCTGGCTCGGCGTGCCCGTCCCCGCCGGCTACTGGAACAGCAGCCTCGGCCAGACGAGTGCCCTCGCCCTGCTGACCGTGGCGCTGGCGGTCGCCGGCCGCCGGGAACTGGCGGCACGCTGACCCGGCGCATGTCACCCCGGGCCGGGGCGAGTTGTCCACAGGCCCGGACGGAGTGTCAGACCCGCGTGCCAAGATCGGCCGTATGCACAAGCACGCCCTGCTGCCCGCGGAACCCCACCGATCGACGACGTACGCCCTCTGGGCCGCCGCCCACGACCCGGCGGAGCACAGCGCCGCACTGGCGCTTCTCGACGAGGTGGGTACGGCCGTGACCCGCGCGTATCCGAAGATGGGCCGCTGCCTCGACCAACTGCGGCGTCGCGCACGCTCGGTGCCGTCCGCCCATCTGCCCTGGTTCTGGGACACCGTGACGCACCGCCTGCTGGGCTATCCCGGCGGCACGGCCGCCAAGGCCTACACCCTGGCGCGCAAGGCGGAGCAGGAGCACGCGCTGGCGGTCGACCCCGACTGGCGGCGGGCGCAGGCACTGCTGTGCGCGGCCCGCGGGGAGCTGCCCGTCAAGGAGCTGAGCCAACATCAGCGCTGGCTGGCCGGGCAGTTGCCGGCCGCCGAGGCCCACGAGGAGTACGTGCGCGTCCTCACCGCGTGGGCCGCCTCGCCGGGCGAGCTCCCGGCCGACCTGGCCCGCCGCGTCCGGGCCTCCGCGCGCGCCGCCGGGCTCGGCACCGCCGAGGACGCCCGCGTGCTGGGCCTTCTCCTCGGCGGAGCGCGCGGCAAGGCCGTCCCGGACGCCCTGCTGGAGGCCGCCACCGCGCCCCTGACCGAACACCCTCAGGACCCCGGCGTGCAGGCCGCGCTGCTCGACCTGTTCCCGGAGAGCAGGAACGACGCGGCGTCCTGGCTGCGCCTGCTGCTGAGCGCCGGCGTCGTCGACGCGGTGGCGGCCGGACACCTCACCCCGGACGGCGGCGCGGCCGGCTGGCTCGGCCGCTACACACGCGCGTACCGGCACCGCAGGGCGGCCTACGGCGGCGTGGAGCGCCAGCCCATGCCGGCCGAACTCTTCGAGATCGTCGCCCGGTTCGCGCCCCGGCTCCGGGCGGCGGGCACCCCGGTGCGCATCCACGAGGACCAGTACCACTGGCCGGGCCTGGACGCCGACCTCCTGGACGCCTGCCTCGCCGAGGCCATCGCCGTCGAGGATCCCGGCGACGCGGTGGGGCTGACCTTCTGGGGCGACCGCTCCCGCCGCGACCTCAAGGCGCTGGCCGCCGACCCGCTGTTCGGCCGGCGCCTGGAGGGCACCGTGCACGCCGGGCTGCGCGGCGCCGGTACGGCGATCACGCGGCTGCCGGAGAACGCCGGTATCGCCGGTGAGGTGCACACCCGCGTCGAGGCCCTGCTCGGCGCCCTGCGCGGCGGCGGCCTCGCCGCGGCCGACGAGGCGGTGACGGAACTGGCCACCCTGCTCGACCGGCCCACGGCCACCGCCCTCGACGGCATCGAGGAGGCGCTGGCCGCCCTCGACCTCACCGGCCCGCTCGCCCGCACCCTGCGCGCCGGACTCCCCGAGGAGCTGGGCTGGCCCGCCCTGGAGGCCGCCCTCGCCGGCTTCGACCCGGCCGACACCCTCCGTGTGACCTGCACCTGGCCGGTGCTGACCGTCTTCGGCGCCGGTCGCGCGGTGGCCGTCGACCACGCGGGCACACGCGCGTCGTGCACCTTCCGGGTACCCGACGAGGCGACCGGACACGCCGTCCATCACGTCGGCGGGCAGTTCCTCGTCAGTTGGCGCACCGGCGACCGCCACTCCGGCGCCGACCGGGCCTTCTGGACCGACCGGCCGGACGAGGTGTTCACCCCGCAGGACACCTTCGGCCTGCGGCCCTACGGCGGACTGATCCAGGGCGGCCTCGGCTACCAGTTCGAGACCCCGGACCGCGGCGGACGGTTCGACGGGGAGCGGGTGCTGCGGCCCGGTGGCCGGGAGGGCATCGGCCACCATGACCTCCAGTTGAGCGACGGCCACCGGTTCTGGAGCGCCCAGGTGTTCCACACGCGCGCGGGCTGGGTGCCGTACGACCCGGTCACGGGGGACCGGACCGGCGAGCCCGGTCTCCCGGAATTCCACCGCGAGATCGAACTCCCGTCCGGCAGGGGCGTGTTCGGCGGCAGCTACTCTCTCGCCACGCTCCCTGAGAACGCCCCGGCCTCCCCGCTCGGCCGGCACGGCCGGCTCGTCGGCTGCCGCGTCTACCACCGCACGCCCTACCGCGGCCCGTCCCCGACGGACTTCCTGCTGGAGTCGGTCGACGGCCGCACCGCGCACTACCGCAGCCATCGCCCCGGCCGCCGCCCCTGGGGCATCATCGGGCTGCCCGAGGGCGGCGAGCAGGCCGTCCTCGTCGGGCAGAAGACGGTGCGCTGCCACGCGGCGGACGACAACTCGCTGCTGTGGCAGGTCCACGGCTTCGTCCCGCCCGCCGACCGCGACCGGGACCGCCCGCCCACCCTCGGCGAGGACGCCGGCCCGGTGCCGCCGCCCGCCTTCTGGCACTTCCTCACCACACGCGACGAGCGCTCCTCCAAGGCGCTGCGCACCGTGGCCGACATCACCGTGCGCGCCCTCCTGGACGCCGCCCTGGAGAGCGCGGACGCCGCGCTCCTGGACGCCGCAGCCGCGCGACTGCTGCCGGAGGCCGGGGACGCCCGGGTGCGCGCCAGCGTGGCACGCGCCGCCCTGCTCGCGGCCGGCGTGCTGCGCCGCCGCGAGGAGCTGTCCCGCCGGGTCGGCGTCATGCGGTCCGGCCCCGTCGTGACCCTCCCCGCCGCCGTCCCCGACACCACCCTCGCCCCGGCCCTGGCCGGACTCCTGCCCGACCTGCGCTCCTACGAGGCTCACACGCCCGAGAGGCATCCCGGCACCCTCACCGCCGTAGCCGCCGACGGCCGGTACCTGCGCGGGGAGATCGACGACGAGACCCGCGCCCTCGCCCCGCCCGTGCGGCCCGTGGAGTGGCAGGTGCTCCTGGGCGACATCGACGCCGTCGCCTGGCGGGCCGCCGTCGAGACCACCCCCGACGACGAACGCGCGGCCCTGCAGGCCCTGTTGCGGACCTGGAGCGGACAGCCGTTCGCCGCGCCCGGCAGCAGCTGGCGCACCGGCCGGGCCCCGCTGGACTCCCTGGCGGCCGCCCCGGGCGCGGCGGCCGGTCCCGAACGTCGCGGTCTCGCCCGCTTCCTGCAGCCGGCCGCCGACCCCGCCCCCGAGCACACCGAGGAGGAGCGGACCGTCACCGTCACCGCGGACGATGCCGCACGCCTCACCCGCCTGCTGGAGCTGACCGACGGCAACGGTCCGCTCCCGCTGACGCCCGAGGCGCTGACCGTCTTCTGCCGCAGCACCGGAGTACGGCGCTCCGTCGCCGCCCTCGTCCTCGGCGGCCTCCCGCGCCGCGCACGGCACGACGAGCACACCAAGATGCTGCGCTCCGCGCCCTACAAGGCGAACAAGACCACGGCCGCGGAGTACGACAGCTTCTGCCACCGGCTCGGCGAGCAGGGCCGGCGCGCGGTGCTCGCCGCCGGTGTGCCCGAGGACCCGGCCGACCTCTGGACACCGCAGGGCCCGCAGCGGGCGGCCGAACGCATGGCCGTGGTCTGGGCCGAACTGCTCGGCGCAGAGCAGTACGTCGACGAGGACCTGGCCGAGACGCTGGAGACGGACCTCGGCCTGCCCGCCGACTGGGCCCGCACCCTCCCCGCCGGGCGACCGCCCGTCGAGGAGACCGGGTCCGTGCTGGTGGGCACCCGCAACGGCAGGCTCGACCTGCGCCCGGTGCTGCCCGACGGTTCGCTCGGGGAGCGGCCATGGCGGGACCGGGTGCCGTACGTCCAGGAGCTGTCCGTGATCGCCTGGGCGCTGACCGAGCGGCCGGTCGGCGATCCGGCGGCCGACGGCGCGCTCCGGCTCCACACCGGGCTGCGGGCGCGGTGCGCGGACCCCGGCACGCTCATACAGCTGACCGGGCAGCGCGCGGTGGCCCAGGTGGCCGAGGCCGACGTGGCGTTCCGGCCCTACGACGGCACGGTTCTGCCCTGCCCGGAGCCGTTCCACGACGGGGTGACCGAGGTGGCGGAGGTGGTGGACGACGGGGTGTTCGTGGTGGCCCTCCCGACCGGCGACATCTTCCTGCGCCCGGCCGCGCTCGCCGATCCGGAGGGTGTGGCGCGGGCCCTGGAGGTGTGCGACCGCACGGGTGTGTCCTGGCTGCGGCCGGACGTCGAGCAGTTCCGGACGGTCCTCGACGGCCTGGCCAGAATGGCCGACCGTGCCACCGCAACTCCCGTTCCCGTTGGCGGCTATGAGGCGAATCCCCTGCTCAGCGCGCCCGACGCGGTGGCTGCCACCGCCCGTCGACTTGGCGTCGGCACGGACGCGGCCGCGCTCCACCTCCAGCTGCGCGCGCTCGCCCGGCCGACCGACCGCAACGTCCGCCGCTGGAACGGCTGGACGGCCGCCCGGCACAAGGCGGCGCAGGCGGAGCTGCTGGCCGTGGGCGCGGTCGAGACCGCCCGCCGGGCCCGCGCCGGCCGCACCGTCTTCATACGCGACGCATGGGAGACCCTGAAGGCGCCCCATCTGCCGCTGGAACGGGGCAAGTTGGCCACCCACCTGGCCTCGCCGACGGGCCTGGGCGGTGTGCACGGCCCGTTCGTACGGCTGCTGCCGCCGGTGCCGTTGCACGAGCTGTTCGCGCGGGCCGCGGAGGACTGACGAGGGGAGGGGGACCTGAACGGAGGGAGGGGACCGGCGCGGTGACGCCGGCCCCCTCGGAGCCTCACAGATAGGCGGGACTCACCCGGATCCGGGACTTACGCCCCGCTCTCCCGCAGCATGTCCTCGCGCTCGACGATCTTCACGCGCTCACGGCCCTGCGGCTCGCCCAGCGCACGCTCGGCGGCGTCCAGCTTGTACCAGCCCTCCCAGGTGGTGAAGCGGATCTCGCGCTCGGCGAGGAAGGCGTCGACGGCCTCCGGCTCGGGCGAGGCCGGGGTGTGCAGACGGCCGTTGGCGTGGTCGTCCAGCAGGTTGGCGACGGTCTCGTTGGCGTCGCCCTTGGTGTGACCGATCAGGCCGATGGGGCCGCGCCGGATCCAGCCGGTGACGTAGGTGGACTGCAGATGGCTGCCGCCGTCCTCGATGACCCGGCCGCCCTCGTCCGGGACGGTGCCCGAGTCGACGTCCCAGGGCAGCTTGGGCAGCTTCTCGGAGAGGTAGCCGACTGCGCGGTAGACCGCCGTGACGTCCCAGTCCTTGAACTCGCCGGTGCCCTTGACGTTGCCGGTGCCGTCGAGGGCGGTGCGCTCGGTGCGCAGGCCGACGACCTTGCCGTCCTCGCCGAGGATCTCCGCGGGGGACTCGAAGAAGTGCAGGAACAGCTTGTGCGGACGGTCGCCGACGTCGCGGATCGCCCAGTTCTCCAGCGTCTTGGCGACCATGTCGGCCTGCTTGTTGCCGCGCCGGGTCTCGATCGAGCCCTCGTCGTAGTCGATGTCCTCGGGGTCGACGATGACCTCGATGTTCGGGGAGTGGTCGAGCTCGCGCAGCTCCATCGGGCTGAACTTCGCCTGGGCGGGGCCCCGGCGGCCGAAGACGTGGATCTCCACGGCCTTGTTGGCCTTCAGACCGTCGTAGACGTTCGGCGGGATCTCGGTCGGCAGCAGCTCGTCCGCGGTCTTGGCGAGGACACGGGCCACGTCGAGGGCGACGTTGCCGACGCCGAGCACGGCGACCTTCTCGGCCTCCAGGGGCCAGGTGCGCGGGACGTCCGGGTGACCGTCGTACCAGGAGACGAAGTCGGCGGCGCCGTAGGAGCCGTCCAGGTCGATGCCGGGCAGCGGCAGCTCGCGGTCGGCCATCGCGCCGGTGGAGAAGATCACCGCGTCGTAGAAGTCGCGCAGGTCGTCCAGGCTGATGTCGGTCGGGTAGTCGACGTTGCCGAACAGCCGGATCTGCGGCTTGTCGAGCACCTGGTGCAGGGCGGTGATGATGCCCTTGATGCGCGGGTGGTCGGGGGCGACGCCGTACCGGATCAGGCCGAACGGGGCGGGCATCCGCTCGAAGAGGTCGATGGACACGCCGGGGTCGGCGGCCACCTCGGACTTGAGCAGGGCGTCGGCGGCGTAGATCCCGGCGGGGCCGGCTCCGACGATGGCTACCCGCAGGGGGCGCGGCATGATCAGGTTCCCTTCGAACGTGGACAGGGCGGCTCGAATGGGATGAAGCCTAAACTAAGGCAGACCTAAGTCAGTACGGGGGTCCCGTCTATGACCCCATAAGGTGATCTTATGGCTGGTTCAGGGGTTCCTTATGGGGGTGGTCGCGGGGGATCCTGCTCGGCATGCTGCTCGGGGATGCGACGGTGACCGGCGGCGAGGGGTGAGGCAGCGTGCACGAAGGCGCGGGGGCGACCGTGGCGGTGACGGGCGGCAGCGGCTTCGTCGGCAGCCATCTGGTACGGCGACTGCTGGAACGCGGCTACCTGGTGCACGCGACAGTACGCAACAGGGCCGATGCCCGCAAGGTCCGCCCGCTGTGGGACCTGCAGGAAGCCTTCCCCGGCCAACTCACCCTCTTCGAGGCGGACTTGCTGCAGGAGAGGGCTTTCGACCAGGCGTTCCACGGCTGCACGGCCGTCTCCCATGTGGCCTCGCCGTTCCTGATGCCGGAGCGCATCCGGGACGGCCGACGGGACGTCGTGGACCCGGCGCTGCTCGGCACCCGTAACGTCCTGTCGGCCGTTCAGCGGACCGCGGAGGTCCACACCTTGATCTTCACGTCGACCGTCGGCGCGATCTTCGGCGACTACGCCGACGTGCTCGCGATGGACGGCCAGGTGCTGTCGGAACGCTACTTCAACACCACCAGCACGGTGGCGAACAACCCGTACCACTACGCCAAGACTGTCGCGGAACGCGCCGCCTGGGAGGCGGAGGCCGGGCAGCACCGCTGGCGCATGGTGTCGGTCAACCCCGGCCTGATCCTCGGCCCTTCGTTCACACCCGCCTCCGACTCCGGCAGCCTGTTCCTGCTGGACGAGCTGTTCCAGGGCTACTTCTGCTACGGCGCACCGGACTTCAGCTTCACCACGGCGGACGTGCGGGACGTGGCGGACGCGCACATAGCGGCGGCGGAGAATCCGGCGGCCAAGGGACGTTACATCGTGGCCGCCGAGACGATGGCGTCGTTCCACGAGATGTCCCGCATCATCCGCGCCCACCACCCCTACGACCTGCGGTTGCCGCGTACCAGGCTCCCGCACTGGCCGGTGCGCGTCCTGGGCCCCGCCTTCGGCCTCACCCAGGACTACATCCGCAAACACCTCGGCATCCGCTTCCGCGTCGACAACAGCCGCAGTGTCCAGGAACTCGGCCTTGCCTACCGGCCGTTGGAGGAGACGCTCATCGACCACTACGCGAGCCGACGCACACGCCGACGCCACGGCTGAACCGGGGCCCCATGTTCTGCGGGCGGATCACGTCACCTCAGGCGGGCCGCACGATGCGGTGGATCGCGGACTCCCCGGCGCCGTAGATCGACTCCTCGCGGATGGTCGATCCCGGACCAGGGGCGTGGACCATCATGCCGCCGCCGACATGCAGACCCACGTGCCGGTCGTCGTCGAAGAAGAGCACGAGGTCACCGGGCTCGATACCCTCCGGCGTGACCGGGGCGCCGGCGAACGCCTGCTCGTGCGCGGCACGCGGCACCGTGACCCCGGCGGCCCGCCAGGCGGCCTGCGTCAGGCTGGAGCAGTCGTACGAGTCCGGTCCCGTCGCCCCCCACACACATGGCTTCCCGATCTGCGCCCGAGCGAACGCGATGGCCTTGGCGGCCCGCGTGACCGGGGACGTCTCGGGGGCGGGGGAGGGGGAGGGGCTGGGGGCCGGCGCCGTCTGCGCGACGAAGCCTCCCGTGGTGAGGGGATCAGGAGTCGGGGTGGGCGCGCCGAGGGGCGGGAGGACACCGGTACCGACAGGGGAAGCCGGGCCGAGGGTCTGGAAGGAGCCCGTGTCGAGGGGGGAAGCGGGGGTGCCGGGGGCTTGGAAGGAACCGGTGGCGGTGAGCGCTGTGCCGCCGGGGTACGCGACCGGGACCGAGCCGGTGTCGGCGGTGGTGGGCGCGGGGATCGCCAGGGACGGGAACGAGCCTGTGGGGTTGGCCGGGTAGGGGATGGAGCCGGTGTCCGTGGCAGTGGGCGCGGGGATGGCCGGTGACGGGAAGGACCCGGTGGTGATGGGGGAGGCGGCGGCGTCCGGCCAGTTGGTTCCGGCCGGTGCCTGCGGTGCCGCTGCCGCGGCCGATCCGTCGGGCGCCGCCCACTGCGACTGCTGCCACTGACCGGTCGTCTGCCCTGCTTGGCCCGCATCGGGCTGTGCGGCCGTAACAGGCGTGGACTGTAGGGCCGTTGTCGGTGCCGCGAGGCGGGTGGTGTGCCGGGTGAGCTGGTCGCTCGCGGCGGCGAGCTTGCGCTGGTTGTACGCCTTCGACGTGGCGGGGGAGGGCCGGCCGGGCACGGCGGCACCGGGGAGGGAGCCGGGTTCCCGGACCGGTGAGCCCGGGGTGGCGGGCGGCTCGGTGACCGGCCGGGCAGCGGTCTCGGCGGTGCCTCCACCGAGCGGAGTTCCCTGCGCACCAGGTGTCGTCAGGGCCGACGCTTCCAGCGTGCCGGGCGCCATCAGAGCTGCCGCCCCCTGCGCACCGGGCGCCATCAAGGTCGCCGTGCCCTGTGCGCCGGGCGCCATCAAGGTGGCCGTTCCCTGCGTTTCGGGAGTCATCACGGCCGCAGCCCCGCCTGCGCCAGGTGTCAGCGCAGCCCAATCCCCCTGCGTGTCGGGAGTCATCACGGCCGCAGCCCCGCCTGCGCCAGGTGTCAGCGCAGCCCAATCCCCCTGCGTGTCGGGAGTCATCACCGCCGCAGCCCCGCCTGCGTCAGGTGTCATCACGGCCCAATCCCCCTGCGCGCCGGGCGTCATCGCAACCGCCGCCTGTGCGCCGGGCGCCATCAAAGTGGCCGTTCCCTGTATGTCGGAAGACGTCACGGCCCCAGGCTCCAGCCCTCCGGGGGCCATCAGCGCCGCAGCCTCCTGTGCACCAGGGGCCATCGGCATTCCGGCCTCCTGTGCTTCGGGCGACGCCATCAAGGACCCCGCCCCCCGAGCCCCGGGGGTCATCAAAGTCGCGGTCGGCTCCGCGGCAGGGACGGTTGAAACTGCCGCCCCCTGCGCCGCCCAGAGGCCCGGCAGAGTGAATGCCCCCGTGCCTGACGTCGTCGGCTGCGCGGCGCGAGGGGCGCCGAGCGGGCCTGCCTCAGCGGCCGATCCCGCCAAATCCATTGCGGTTCCTGGCAGTTCGGGCCGCCTGGGCGCGGGCAAGGCTGCGCGGCCGGGGGTGTTCAGGTCGGCCCCGGGGCGACTCGTCGGATCGGATGCCGTGCCGCCGGTCGTGAGTTCGGCCGGCAGGCGGTCGTCGGCTCGCTCCAGCGCCCGGGGCTGCCGTACGGACAGGCCCGTGTCCAGGGCGTCGAGTTCGCCGCCCCCCAAACGGTTCCGGGAGGGTGCCGGAGCCGACGGGCGGTCGGGGAGTCGGTTGGCGGGGAGCGCGGCCGGGACGGTCGGGCCCAGCTTGGCGCGTGCCATGTCGAACCACTGCCGGGCCATCGCGTCGAGCTCGGGATCCGGCCGCCGCCCCGACCGCTTGGCGAGCGGTACGCCCCGTGAGCGGGTCACCGCCGCCATGGCCCGGGTCGCGTTGTAGTTGCCCGTCGCGTCCTCGGCCTGGTCGTAGAGGGATGCGATCCGCTGCCGAACCTCGTCGCGGCTCTCCGGCGCCATGGAAGATGTGCTCCTTCCTTGCCCCGTAGGGCAGTTGGGCCGTTGCGTCCGGCTGAGCCGGGCGGCCTCGCGTCAACCTAGCCAAAGTGTGTACCTCGTGTGAAGGTCGGAGCGTGGAATGTCCGATACGTAATTGTGATGTTCGCGGTGACGTTCGAGAGGGAAGAGGCGGGAATCGCGTTTTCCTGTGAGATCCACGTGAATTCGCGATCCTGTTGAACACGGCGCCGCCGTCCCTCGTATAAGGCGGGGGAGCTCCATGCCCGGAGCGGCGAACACACAGAGGACCACGACCTTGGCACGCACCACCCGCAGACGCCGGACCGGCGCACGACGCGCGACCTTCGCGGCGGTCGCCCTGATGCTGAGCGGCGCCGGACTCGTCGCGGCGAATGCGGCGAACGTCTACGCCTCGGTGGCCGAGGGGCGGGGCGACGGACCCGGCGCGGACACCGCCGGTCAGAGCCAGAGCCAAAGCCAAAGCCAGAACCCGCGCCAGAGCCACGCGCAGCACCCGAGCGGCGCAGGTCAAGCCGGCAACGGACCCGTCGTCTCTGACTACGCGGACATCACCTCCGTGGAACCCCGCCTGCCGAACCCGCCCCAGCAAGCGGACGCCTCGCGCGGCACGTTCACCTCCGACTGCGGTGTCAACGCGGGCGGCCTGTTCAACTCCGACAACGTCATCGTCGCGCCCGGCGTCTCCAACGGCGCCCACCACGTCCACGACTACGTCGGCAACCAGGGCACCAACGCCTTCGCGAGCGACGACGACCTGGCGAAGGCGGGCACGAGCTGCACGGATCGAGGGGACAAGTCCTCGTACTACTGGCCCGTCCTGCGCCTGCAGAACGGCACACAGGAGCGCGACGCCCGGTCCCCCGGCGGCGGCACGGAGGGCAACGCGGGCCGGATCGTCACGCCCAAGCAGGTCACGCTGACCTTCGTGGGCAACCCGCGCGGCAAGGTCACCGCAATGCCGCGCTTCCTGCGCATCATCACCGGCGACGCCAAGGCCTTCGTCAATGGTCCCGGCAACGCCAACGCGTCCTGGAGCTGCACCGGTCACGAGGACCGGCAGCTGACGGACAAGTACCCGCTGTGCCCGCCGGGCAGCGATGTCGTGCGCACCTTCCGGTTCCAGAGCTGCTGGGACGGCCGTAACACCGACAGCGCCAACCACCGTACCCACGTGGCCTTCACCGCCCCCGACGGCTCCTGCCCGCCGGGATTCCGTGCCATCCCGCAACTGGTGCAGCGCATCGTCTACGACGTATCGGCCCCGAGCCTGACGGACGGCGGCCGTACCGTCCCGCTCTTCGCGATCGACTCCTTCCCCGAGCAACTCCACAAGCCCGTCACCGACCACGGCGACTTCATCGACGTCTTCGACGACAACCTCATGCGCGAGATGGTCGACTGCATCAACTCCGGCCGTGCCTGCGGCTCCAGAGGTGGCGGCTCCGGTACGACACCCACGCCGACGGCAACTCCTGGCGCGGGTACGACGGTTGCCGCGAGCGGGCTGCCGCAGGCCGGCGCGACGACCGCACCGGCTCGCACCGAGGCCGCGCCGCCGGTGTCCCCGACCGTCCCGCCCGCCCTCGCCCAACCCCGACTCACCTCAACGCGGGACGGATCGGTGCTGAGCGGCGTCCACCTGTGGCCCGCCGCCCTCGGCACGCTGCTCGCCCTGTCCGGCCTGATCATGTACCTCCGCGCCCGGCGCCTGCCCTACTGACTTCCGCCGGACGTGGATCCCCCGGCCGGCCGCTACCGGGAGCCCGCCGCACCTCCCCGCACGCCCGGCGAGGAGATGATCCGCCTCCTGCACCACCCGGAGCACACGCTCGTTCCCGAACTCGCCACCTACCCGGCCCATCTGCACATCGACCTGCTGCCGCCCTGGCAGGGGCGGGGCCACGGACGCCGGCTGATGCACAGCTTCCTCGGGGCCCTGCGCGGACAGGGGGCGCGGCCGTCCATCTCGGCATGGTCAC
The DNA here is from genome assembly GCF_027625935.1 of Streptomyces camelliae. Lineage (NCBI taxonomy): Bacteria > Bacillati > Actinomycetota > Actinomycetes > Kitasatosporales > Streptomycetaceae > Streptomyces > Streptomyces camelliae. Next base: position 947,066 of record NZ_CP115300.1, on the reverse strand, counting down.
CGCCAACACCGCCGCCCGTGCCGTCCACGATCGGCTCGGTTTCCACGAGATCGCGGTCGAGGACGCCGGTCCCCTCACGTACCTGGGGCGCTCCACGACCGCGGTATGACACGGTGCGTCAGGCCAACTTGAGCGTCCGCTTGGCTAGTTCGTACGCGGGCCGCATCGCCTCGTGCTCCTCGGTGTCCATCCCGCCGAGGTGCAGGACGACCGGCCCGTCGGGCGTGCTCACCGCGAGGGCGGTCTCCTTCTTGGTCTCGTCCAGGAGCTTGCTGGTGTAGAGGTAGTCCACCTCGACGCCGGACAGACCGCCGCCGGTCCGGACGGAGCGGTACGTCGCTTTGCTTGTGTTGTCCTCCGCGGTGACGAACTGCCGGAGCACCGTGCCAGCGTCGGCGTGTGCGCCCTTCCCGGTCCACACGCGCAGGAACCCGATGTGACCGGCCGGCTTGGCGTCGATCTCGCAGGCGGCGGTGACCGGCCCCTGGCGCAGGAAGCTGTCGGCGAGTGCTGCGCTCAGATCGCCGTCGGGCTTCTGCGACGCCTTCGACAGCTCGGTCTCGGCGTCGATGCCCTTGGCCTTCCAGGACGCGGCGATGTCGAAAGTGACAGGCAGTTCGCAGTCCGACCCGCTCGCGCCGATCGTGCCCCCGCTCGGCACACCCGCCGTGCCCTTCGCACCCCGTGCGCCGGCGCCGGCCGACGCGCTCACCCCTGCCTTCCCGTCGCCGTCCCCCGACCCCGCGCACCCGCCGAGCACCGCCGCCAGCGTCAGCGCCACGACCACACGGCCTGCCACGGACCCCACCCTGACCTGCACCGTTCTTCTCCCCTCCTGGACAGGGGCGCAACTGTAACCGAGGGCAGCGACGGCGCCGTACGCATGTGGCATGCGAGCGCGGCTTCATGGCAGGGTGCGGGTGTGCCTACCTTGCTGATCGTCCATCACACGCCGTCGCCCAACTGCCAGGCGCTGTTCGAGGCCGTCGTCTCCGGCGCGACGACACCGGAGATCGAGGGTGTCCGTGTCGTGCGGCGCGCGGCCCTCGCCGCCACCGTCTGCGACGTCCTGGAAGCCGACGGCTATGTGCTCGGCACACCGGCGAACCTCGGATACATGTCCGGCGCGCTCAAGCACTTCTTCGACCAGATCTACTACCCCTGCCTGGACGAGACCAAGGGCCGCCCCTTCGGCTACTACGTCCACGGCGGCAACGACGTCACCGGCGCCGTCCGTGCCATCGAGGCCGTCACCACGGGCCTCGGCTGGCGCGGCGCGGCCGAGCCGGTGACCGTCACCGGCGAGCCCGGCAAGGCCGACATCCAGGCGTGCTGGGAGCTGGGGGCCACGGTCGCGGCGGGGCTGATGCCCGGCGCGTGAGGGCCGGGAGGCGCCCGGACAGCAGCCCACTCAGCGTGCCATGCCCGCCCGGGCGGCTGCCGCGCTCCGACCGGGGGTGACGTCGTAAGGACCCTTGCCCTGCGGCCCGTTACGGCGTATCAGCCTGGCGGAGGCGGTGTTGCCCCGGCGCCCCTGGCAGCCGGGGTCGACGGCGACGCACTCCAGACAGGCCCCGGTCGGCCCGCTGCTCCAACGACGTCGACCCGAGCACGAACCCGGCCACCCGGTCGCCGTCGAGCATCACCGGACACGCCGGGCGCGGGGCGCCGGATGCCCGGCGACCGCCGACAGCGACCAGCCGGTGCAGGGCATGGCGTCGGTGTCGTACACCCGGTGACCGAGGTCGCGGACGGCGGCCAGGTGCTCGAAGCCGAGGGGCCGGAGCGTCAGTTCCTCGGGGATGGGCGGCGCGTCGCCATTCGGGAGCCCCTTCGGGGCGGACATTCCGCAGCACAGGTCCCGGGGAGGGCGCGGCGCGGCGGGCGATCAGGGCTTACGGGCCACCCCCACGTACACCGGCTGGTCCGTGCGGACCCGCATGTCCGGCTCCGGGCGCCAGTGGGTGGCCTGCACGACTCCCGGCTCACACAGCTCCAGACCGTCGAAGAACCGGACCACGCCGGCGTGCGAGCGCAACCGAACCGCGGTGCCCCCGGCGCGGTACACGGCGTCGATGCGCTCCCACACCTCCGGTTCGAACAGCTCCGTGCCGCCGTGGGACAGCGTCAGAAAGCTGCCCGACGGCAGCGGGTCCAGCAGGGTCCGGACGATGCCGTAGGGGTCCTGCTCGTCCGTCACGAACGGCAGCAGCGCGATCAGCGACAGGCCGACGGGTCGGGTCAGGTCCAGATGCTCGCGGGCGTACTCCACGATCTGCTCCGGCTCGCGGACGTCGGCGTGGAGATAGGCCGTACGGCCCTCGGGTGTGCCCCGGAGCAGGGCCTCGGCATGCCGCAGCACGATCGGGTCGTTGTCCGCGTACACCACCCGCGCGCTCGGGGTCACCTCCTGCACGACCTGGTGCAGATTCGGCTCGGTGGGGATCCCCGTGCCCACGTCCAGGAACTGGTCCACGCCCTGGCGGGCGACGAAGCGGGCGGCCCGTTGCATGAACTCACGGTTGGCCCAGGCGCTGTCCTTGACGTCAGGGAACAGCCTCAGCACCGCCTCCGCGGCCTCGGCGTCGACGGGATAGTGGTCCTTGCCGTCGAGGAACCAGTCGTACATCCGGGCGGAGTGCGGCTTTCCGGTGTCTATCCGCTCCGGGCTGAATCCGGTGTCTGTCACGTCGGCTCTCCGGGAAGGGGGGTGGATGTCACACGGTACTGGTGAATCTACCGGGAGAGGTGAACTGCCGTGCAGGTGGGGGACGTTCGCCAGCCGGGCCGCCCGCGGCGGGGTGGCGCCGGTGAGTCGTGACCGGTCGGGAGGCCGGGGCCGGTAGCGTGGGCGCATGTACGCCACCCGAGTCTCCCGGCGTGTGCAGGCGTCCCCGCACGTCGTCTACGGGGCGCTGACCGACCCGGTCGCGATCGCGGCGTGGCGGGTCCCGGACGGGATGACCGCCCGCGTCCACCGCTTCGACGCCCGGGAGGGCGGCGCCTTCCGGGTGTCGCTCACCTACGACGACGACTCCGCCCCGGGCAAGTCCGGCGGCCGCACCGACACCTACCGCGGCCACTTCGCCCGGCTCGTGCCCGGCGAGCTGGTCGTGGAGGTGTTCGCCTTCGAGACCGACGACGACGCCGTGCGCTGCACCATGACCATGACGACGACGCTCACCCCGGCGGGCGGCGGTACGGACGTGGAGATCCTGCACGAGGGCATTCCCGACGACATCCCCCGCGCGGACAACGAACTGGGCACCCGGATGGCCCTGGACAACCTCGCCCGGCTCGTCGAGGGACCGGGCGCCGGGCGGCCCGCGCGGGAGGAAAAAAGGGGCTCGGGAAACGGAACCGACGCGAGGGAAATGCGGTCTTAAGGTCCGCCGACGGCCGGGATCGGCCTGGTCGTGCCGTAACCGGGGGAATGAGACGTATGTCCGTCAGCAGTCGCTCGCACAGCCGTAAGATCCTGCTCACCGCCCTGGCCGCCCTCACCGGCGGTCTCACCCTGGCCGCCGTGACACCCGCCCTCGCCGGGACCGGCGCGAGCCACACCACCCGTGCCGCCGCCGTGTCCTCCGCCGAGGGCGACCCGCGCAACGCCACCCAGCACGTGGCCGACTTCTACGGCGCCTACATCGACGCCGTCTGGGCCACCGGCGACAAGTCCGCCGGGCCCGCCGCCAAGGCCCTGCGCGGCTTCTACCTCACCGCCGCCGCGCAGAAGAAGGTCGCCGCCTTCGAGAAGAAGGAGCACGCCGACGGCATCCTCTTCGCGCAGGACGTCCCGGTGAAGTGGAAAGTGACGTACACCGGTTCCGGCGCGGGCCACGCCACCAGCCGGGTCACGCTCACCTGGAGCGACGGCAAGCACCCGGAGGTCAGCCGGATCGACGTCCAGTCCGACCTGAAGACCCTGAAGATCACCGACCTCAAGCCGGTCCGCTGAACCCGGACGCCGTGCCGGTCCCCTGAGCCGGGGCGTGCGGCCCCGCCCCGCCCCACTCGGAGCGGGGCCCACGCCCTTGAGCGATTCCCCGGCCACCCGAGCCGGAGGACCTAGGCCTGTCCGGCGGATCCTGTCGGAGAGGCGGGGCCGGCACGCACATCTGCGGCGTTGTCGTCGGTCGCCGACTCCCCCACGCTCGAATGGGGCTCGCGCGGGGGACCCCCAGCGCGGGGGACCCCCATCGCGTCGCCCGCCGCGGCAGCGGCTGATGTCACGGCCTCCTCCGCCTCGCAGCTGCACGCACCAGACCCCGCTCGGGTCGGCCGGACGGAGCCGCGCGTTTCCTCCGACCTGACCCGCCGGACAGGCCCTAGCCGCCGCCCCGGCCGTGGTGCCGGCGCCGGTCGACCGAGTGGCGGTGCAGCGCGATGAGTGCGGCGTCGTCGTCCAGCCGGCCACCGGCATGGGTGAGCAGATCGCGCCGCAGATGGTGCATCAGCGCCTCGGGACTGTCCTCGGTCCAGTTCACGACCCGGTCGGTGAGCGGATAGAACCGGCCTCGGGCGTCCCTGGCCTCCACCACGCCGTCGGTGTAGAGCAGCAGGGTGTCGCCCGGCTCGAAGGAGAACACGTCCAACGTGTGCTCGGCGCCGCCGTGCACCCCGAGCGGCGGTGACGGGTGCAGGCTCGGGACCGTGACCGCGTGGCCGGGGCTCAGCAGCAGGGGCGGCGGATGACCGCAGCTGGTCATGCGGGTGACCGGATCCCGGTCCGGTATCTCCACCAGCAGCGCGGTGGCGAACCGTTCGCCCGCCTCCTCCCGCGGCTCCAGGTCCGACATGTAGTGGGTGACACTCTGTTCCAGCCGGGCGGCCAGCTCGGCGAGCTGGATGCGCCGGTGCGCGCTCTCCCGGAACGCACCGAGCAGCAGGGCGGCCTCGCCGATGGCCGACAGGCCCTTGCCGCGCACATCGCCGATCATGACCCGTATCCCGCCCTCGTACTGGGTCACCGCGTACAGGTCGCCGCCGATCTGCGCCTCGTCCTCGGCTGCGAGATACAGCGAGGCGATCCGCAGCGGGCCGATCTGCTCGGGCAGCGGCCACATCAGCACGTGCTGCGCGGCCTCGGCGACCGTACGGACCTGGGCCAGCGTGGCCACCCGGCGCTCGCGCAGGGCGCTGTAGATCACCACGAGGACCGACAGCACCGCGAGGGTGATGAGCTGCACGACGTGGTTCGTGGTGGCGATCCCGCCGTGCGTGAAGCCGATGAGGGCCTGGGCGGCCAGGGCCATCGCTCCGATGGCCGCCGTGGTCCGGGGCCCGGCGAAGGAGGGGGTCAGGGCGGGCGCGATCACCAGCGCCGGGCCGAGGTGCACGTTGGTGGGTGCGCGCACGTCCACGACCGTGATCACCACGATGAGCAGAACCGGGAGCAGCAGCAGCGCGTGCGAGGACTGGAACGGCTGCCGCACACCCCCGGTCCCGAGCCGGGGTCCCATTCCTACAGCGTGCTCCCCCGCCGGACGGGCCGCACGTCAGCCTGTCCGGGGATCTCCGGCACCGGAAAAGGCGGTGCGGGAGCGCAGCGCCCCACAGGGGCGCGCGCTCAGCGATTGACCGCCTCAGCGATTGACCGCCTCAGCGATTGACCGCCCGCATCCCGGCCTCGTCGTACCGCTCACCCGACACCGGCGGCAGCTCGGCGTCGATACGGGCCAGGTCCTCCTTGGTCAGCTCGATGCCGACCGCCCCGGCGTTCTGCTCCAGGTAGGTGCGACGCTTGGTGCCCGGGATCGGCACCAGGTCCTCGCCCTGGGCCAGCACCCAGGCGATGGCCAGCTGGGCCGGGGTCACGCCCTTCTCGGCCGCGATTTCCTTGACCTTCGCCGCGAGACGCAGGTTCGCGTCCAGGTTGCCGTCCTGGAAACGCGGGTTGTTGCGCCGGAAGTCGTTCGCGTCCAGCTCGTGCGGCGAGGTGAATCGGCCCGCGAGGAAGCCCCGGCCGAGCGGGGAGTACGGCACGAAGCCGATGCCCAGCTCCCGGCAGGCGGGCAGCACCTCGGCCTCCACGTCCCGCGTCCACAGCGAGTACTCGCTCTGCACGGCGGTGATCGGGTGCACGGCGTCGGCCCGCCGGATGGTCTCCGCGCTCGCCTCGCTCAGCCCGATGTGCCGCACCTTGCCCTGCTCGACCAGCTCGGCCAGCGCGCCGACCGTCTCCTCGATCGGCACGTTCGGGTCGACCCGGTGCTGGTAGTACAGGTCGATGTGATCGGTGCCCAGCCGCTTCAGCGAGCCGTGGACCGACTCCCGGACATGCTCGGCGGAACCGTCCTGGCGGCCGACGGTGGTCATGTCGCCCGGTACGGCGTCGTCCATCCGGTAGTTGAACTTCGTTGCGATGACGTACTCGTCGCGGTGCCCCCGGATCGCCTCGCCGACCAGCGACTCGTTGGTGAGCGGGCCATAGACCTGCGCGGTGTCGAGGAAGGTGATGCCCAGCTCCAGGGCGTGACGGATGGTCGCGATGCCCTCGTCCTGGTCGGCGGTGCCGTAGAAGGCGGACATGCCCATGCATCCGAGGCCGATGGCCGATACCTGGAGGTCCCGCAGACTGCGCTTCTGCATGTGATGTCCCAGCCTTTCCCGCATATTCGATGGTCGCTCCGTACGGCACACGGGCGGAGCCCGCACTGTGCCGTACGTCTGCGACGCTACGAGTTGGAGCGCTCTCCAAGTCAAGCAACGCTCCGCGCCCGGCTAGGAATCCAGCCGCACCGGCAGCTCGAACAGGTCGTTCTGGGTGACCACCGGCTTGTTGCGCAGCTCGGCCGCCGGCACCGCCAGGTCCAGGCCGGGGAAGCGGGCGTAGAGCGCGGGCAGTGCCACACCCGCCTCCAGCCGCGACAGGGCGGCACCCGGGCAGACGTGCGGGCCGTGACCGAAGGAGATGTGCCGGTTCCCCGACTCCCGGGTGATGTCGAACTCCCCGGCGCTCGGGCCGTGCGCCCGCTCGTCGCGGCCGATCGCGCCGTACGACACGATCAGCGCGTCCCCGGCCGGTATCACCTTGTCGCCGACCGGCACGTCCTCGGTCGCGAAGCGGATCAGGACGTGCGAGGTGGGGGTGGACCAGCGCAGGGTCTCCTCGATCACCGCGGACCAGTCGGCCGCGCCCGACAGCACCAGGGCGCGCTGTTCCGGGTGGGTGGAGAGGTTGACGACGGCGTTCACGATCAGGGAGATCGTCGTCTCGTGGCCGGCCGCGACCATCAGCTGGAGCGTGGAGACGATCTCCTCGTCGGTGAGGTGGTCGCCGTCCTCGGAGGCGAGGATCAGGGCGCTGGTCAGATCGTCACCGGGCGCGGCCCGCTTGGCCGCCACCGCCTCGGCCATGATCTGCGCCAGCTCGGTCAGCGTGGCGATGACCTCCTCGGGCGGGGTCTGCGTGGAGAAGAACTTCTCGAACAGCACCTTCAGCCGGGGCAGCCGCGCCTCCTCCAGACCCATGAGGTCGGCGACGACGTACATGGGCAGCGGGTAGGCGAAGGCCGACTTGAGGTCGACGACCGCCCCGTCCCCGGGCAGCGCGTCCAGCAGGTCCTGGGTGAGCTTCTCGATGCGCTCGCGCATCTTCTCCACCCGGCGCGGGGTGAGCGCCTGTGCCACCAGCGAGCGCAGCCGGCGGTGGTCGGCGCCGTCCACGGTGAGCATGGAGCGGCCCGGGTTGGCGAGCCCGATCAGCGGCCAGTCGGCGGGGATCTCGCCGCGCTGCCAGGCGCCCCACACGTTGATGTCCTTCACCAGGCGCGGGTCGGTGAGCAGGGCCTTGGCCTCGGCATGATGCGTGACGGCCCACACCGGGACGCCGCCCGGCAGTTCGACGGCGGCGAGCGGGCCGGCCGCGCGCAGCGCCGCGCTCTCGGCGTCCAGGTCGGTGACGAAGGGGTCCAGGGCGATCCGCGATGCTTCGGTACCGGTCGTCATCGTGAGGTGCCTCCAGGGCAGGGGGGTGGCAGGGGATGGGCGTGCGGCTACGGGCCGGATCAGAGGGCCGGTACCGGGGTGAACCGGACCGGCAGTTCGGTCAGTCCACGGAGCCAGGGCGAGGGCCGGCGGGTGAGGGACTCGGCCGGCACCGCCAGGTCGATGTCCGGCAGCCGGTCCAGGACGACCTCGATGCCGGTCCGCGCGATCACCTCGGCGATCTCCTGCGCGGGGAACGGACAGCGGTGCTCGCCGTGACCGAAGGAGAAGTGCGCGTTGTTGCCGCCGGTCAGCGCGGAGGCGTCGGTGCGCACCTGGGGATCGGAGTTGGCGCCCTGCAGCCCGAGCAGCAGCAGATCGCCGGCCTGGATGCGGCGGCCGCCGAGGTGGGTGTCGCGGGCGGCCCAGCGGCCGGCCACGTTCTGGGTGGGCGTGTCCTCCCACAGCACCTCGTTCATCGCCTCGGGGACGCTGTGCCGACCGCCGAACAGCGAGGCGGCGAACCGGTCGTCGGTGAGCATCAGCCGCAGCGAGTTGCCGATCCAGTCGGCGGTCGGCTGGTGCCCGGCCGCCATCATCACCATCAGGTCCTGGGTGATCTCCTCGTCGCTGAAACCGCTGTCGTCGGCCAGCATCCGGGACACCACGTCGTGCGCCGGTTCCTTCTTCCGGTCGGCGATCAACTGCCCCATGGACGTGGCCAGATGGGCCTGTCCGGCCAGGGCCCGCTCGCGGCCGTCGATCATGTCGTTCAGTGCCGTGACCAGCCCCGGACCGTCCTCGTCCGGGAAGCCGTAGAGCCGGGCGAGGACCCGCACGGGCAGCAGCATCGCGTACTGGGCGACCAGGTCGGCCTCGCCCGCCGTGCACAGCGCGTCGATCAGCTCGTCGGCGAACCGCTCGGCGTGCCGCCGCAGTTCGAAGGGGTCCGCCGCCTCCAGCGCGTCGCTGATCATCCCGGCGCGCTGCCGGTGCCGTTCGCCGACGGTGTAGAGGATCGACGGCTGCTTGCGGCCGATCATCGGCAGCAGCGGCCAGTCGGCCGGGATGTGCTCCCACTGGTTCCACAGGTCGGAGTCCCGGCTGAACAGCACCGGATCGCCGGTCACTTGATGCAGTTCGCGATAGCCCAGCACCAGCCAGGCCGGTACGTCGCCGTCGAGCAGCACCGGGACGACGGCGCCGTGGTCGCGCCGCATCTCCCGGTACAGGCGGGCGGGTTCGGTCTGGAACCGGGGGCCGCCGAGCGGGACGGCGTCGGGGGTGGTCACACGAACTCCTGTCGGGGCAGGCCCGCCCGGGCGGACAGGTCGGCGTACCGGTTCTTCACGTGCTGCACCAGCGTGATCAGGGTCTGCTTGCCGGAGGCGCGGGAGCGGGCGTCGCAGTCGATCAGCGGTACGTGCGGGTCGAGGTCGAGGGCCTCGCGGACGTCCTCGCCGGCGCGGACGGGACCACCGAAGTCGTTGCACGCCACGATGAACGGCGTGCCGTGGTGCTCCAGGCGGTCGATGGCGTACCAGGAGTCGTCGATGCGGCGGGTGTCGACGAGGACGACCGCGCCGAGCGTGCCGGAGAACAGCCGGTCCCACAGGAACCAGAACCGTTCCTGCCCCGGCGCGCCGAACAGGTACAGCACATTGCGGGTGTCGAGGGTGATCCGCCCGAAGTCGAAGGCGACCGTGGTGGCGGACTTCCCGCGCACCTGGCGGATGTCGTCCACGGCCTCGCCCGCCTGGGTCATCGTCTCCTCGGTGCTGAGGGGACGGATCTCGCTGACCGAGCGGACCAGGGTGGTCTTGCCGACGCCGAAGCCGCCCACGACCACGATCTTGAAACCGTGGTCGGCGGAGGCACCCAACGGGGTGCGGGCGTCAGAGGTTGCGGAGTCCAACGAGCACCTGCTCCAGGATGTCGGGGTCGGTGATGGCCGGCCTGTGCGGATGCCGGGCGCTGACGCGGCCCGCCGCCAGCAGGTCGCACAGCAGCACCTTGGTGATGCTCACGGGCAGCTTCAGCTCGGCGGCGATCTCCGCCACCGAGGCGGGGAACTCGGTCATCCGCAGGATCGCCACGTGCTCCGACTGCATGCCGGTGACCGGCTTGGACTCGGCGACGACGAGGGTGACGAGGTCGAAGGGGCTGTCGGGGTCGGTCCGGCTGCGCCCCTGGGTGATGGTGTACAACCGGTCGGGAGCATCGTCGCGCCCCGGCCGGTTCATCCCCGGACCGCTCATGAGGTACGGGGCAGCGCGGTCAGGTGCTCGCCGAGCTGCTCGACGAGTTCGGTCATGTTGTGCCCGACGACCCCGGCGTCCGCCTCCTCCGTGGTGACGACGGCCAGATGGGCGCCGGCGCCGGCCTCCACGATGAACAGCACGCCGCCGTAGAACTCGGTCATCGCCGAGCGCACGCCTCCGCTGCCGTCACCGAACTCCACCGACGCCCCGTGCGACAGCGACTGGATCCCGGCGGCGATCGCGGCGAGCTGGTCGGCCTGATCGGCGCTCAGCTCAGGGCTGCGGCACAGCTTCAGCCCGTCCCGCGAGAGCACGAGCGCGTGCCGCGTCCCCGGAGTCCTCTCCAGCAGGCCCTCCAGGAGCCAGGTGAGCTTGTCGTCGGCGGTGCTCGGGCCGGTCATGAAGTGGTGTCGCCTTCCGAGTGCGCATACGGGTGGGAGGGGGCGGAGGAGGGGTGCTCACCGGCGGTGCCGCGCGGAACGCCGATCCGGCCGCCCGATACGCCGTCCGGCGCGGAGCCACCGGGACGGCTGTCCGTGGTGGAGTCGCTGGGCCGGCTCTCCGGTGCGGGGGCGTGGGTGTGGGCGGAGCCGGAAACGCCGGCCGGACCGGCGGGCGCGGCACCCTTCGGGGTTCCGGCCGCGTCTGCGTCCCGGAGCGTGCCCTGGGGGGCATCGGCCGCGTGGCCGTCGCGGGGGCCGTCCTGAGGGGTGTGGTCGGCGGGCGTGGTGGATACGTCGACCACTGCGGGGGTGGCCGGGGAGAGGCCGGCTCGGCCGTCCGGTGCGGTGTCCTGCCGGGGGTGGTCGGCGGGGTGCACGGTCTGCGCGGGAGCGGTCGGCGACAGGGTGCCGGAGGAGCCCTCCTGGACGGCGTCCTGCAGGGCGCGGCCGGTCCGACCGCCGGATACAGCCGTGTCCGCCGGGACGCCGGGTGCGCCGGAGTGCCGCTCGGCGTCCGGCCTGGCCTGAGCGGCCGTGTGCCGCTCGATGTCCGGCGCGGTGGCGGTCCCGTCGGTGTCCGGTGCGAGGCTGTGGGTGGAGCGGGCTTCCGATCGGGCGGTCCGGCCGGCAGGTGCCGTGTGTTCGGCAGGCGGTGTCGGCGCGGTGGCCGTGGTGTCCTGGGCCGTCGGGCGGACCGCCTGGCGGAAGCTGCTGAAGCGGGCCGCGCGGGTCTTGGCCGGGTCGGGGCCGGTCGTCGGGGTCGCGTCGGCGCGGGGGCCCGAGCGGGAGCGTTCGGCCTCGGCGAGGGTGCGGCCGCGGCGGCGCTTGGGCAGGCCGGCCGGGCCCTCCTCCGCGGCCGGGGCGGCGGGCTCGTGGACCGGGGTGGCCTCCGCGGCGGACGGGGCCTTGGCCGGCGTGGGGGACTGCGCCGGCGGTGTCGCGGCCGGGGGTCCAGCCGGGGTGGGGGTGGTGAGGATGTCCTGGGGGATGAGCATCAGGACGCCCGTGCCGCCCCGCGCGGACGGCCGGAACGACACCTTCAGCCCGTGCTTGGCGGCGAGCCGGCCGACCACGGCGAGGCCCAGCCGGGTACCGGTCAGACCACCCAGCTCGGAGACGTCACCGGAGACCGCCCGCTCGGCGCGGCGCAGCTGGACATCGCCCATCACCAGGCCGCTGTCCTCCACGGACACGATGGCCCCGGCCGGCACCTCCTCCACGTAGACGTGCACCTCGGCGCTCGGCGGCGAGAAGTTCGCGGCGTTGTCGAGGAGTTCGGCCAGCGCGTGCATCACGCCCTCGGCGGCGTGCCCGGCCACGGCGGCCTCGCTGACCGAGTGCACCCGTACCCGCTGATACCCGGCGATCCGCCCCATCGCACCGCGCAGGATCGACTCCATCCTGATCGGCCGCGCCCACCGCCGCCCCGAACGCGCCCCGGTCAGCACGGCGATGGAGTCGGCGAGCCGGCCCGCCTGCGCGGTGCGGTGGTCGAGCTGGAGCAGGTCGGCGAGGACGTCCTCGTCGGAGTGCCGGTCCTCCATCGCGCGCAGGTCGGCGAGCGTGGCGGTGGCGAGCGCCTGCATCCGGCCGGCGGCGTTGGAGGTCGCGGAGACCGCCGCGGCCCGCTCACGCCGGGCCTGCTCCAGCTCACTGGTGAGCCGGGCGTTCTCCCGCCGCAGCCGGTCCGTCTCCTGTCCGCTCGCCCGCTCCAGCTGCGCCCGCTCGGCCGCGAAGGACTCCGTGAACTCGGTGCGCTGCCGGGCGAGTTCGTCGATGAGGTGCTGCTGCTCCTGACGGGCCTCGTCGGTCGTACGGGCCTGCTGCTGGAGGAGCCGCCCGAGGTCCTGGGTCACGGCGTCCAGCCGGTGCCGCAGACCGCGCGCGCTGCGCCGGGCGTGTACGGCGGTGGCGACCGCCGCACTGAGCACGACCGCCGCCACGCCCGCGCCCCAGGCCAGCGGGGTGCGCACCGAGCCCGGCGTCGCCGCCACGGCCGCGCAGACCACGAGCGCCGTCAGGGCGCCGGTCACGGCGAGGGCGGTGAGGAAGATGCGGAGAGAGGGTCGGTCGCCGGGATGCGTGAGCGGGGTCATCGGTCCGGTCTGGTCCTCGCGGCAGAGACGGGCGGGTGGGGGCTGGAGGGAACGGTCGGGTGGTGTGACGTGACACTCAGTGGTGAACTGGCGGTCACTATACGAGAGTTCGTGATCGGAAAAGAAAGGTTCCGCATTCGTTCCATGAAGTGGGCTGTCATATCCGTGCGTTGAGCGCGAACCGGATGACTCGGGGCACTTCACGCCGCCGCGGCGGGCGGAGCACACCCGGTGAGCCGTACAGGAGCCTTGAATGGGAGGACGCAATCATGGGGGTGCGGGTTGCCTTCCGTACGCGGATTTCCGCGCCCCGGACCTGTGGGTCTTTTCATACACCCGCGCATCGGCAATGGATCTTGACGCCCGCCTCTCGGGTCGCTGAACTGTCACCGACCGGGCCTCACCACCACAGAGGCCCACACCGGGGGAGGGACCGGGCATGCGCGGCGTGACCCGCACGCAGGGGGTAGGTCGACCGGGGGAGAAAAGCACATCTATACGATGGCGTCTGAAAAGGACAGATGTCGGAAAAGCGCCTCGCCCGGCGGGAATGCCGGGACCGTGGCGAAGGGGGCGATGTGCATGACGGGGGAGTCGAAGGCGATGGGCTGCCGTGCCTCATGACGACTGAGGGGCGCATCGAGGCCTGCCGCTCGCTGCTCGCGCGGCTCGCCCGGTTCACCGGGCGGACACTGCGCGGCGAATGGCACGCGATCGTCGTCGAGCCGGTCCAGCGGCTCGCGCGCCGCGGACTGTCGGGACTGCTGCTGGCCTTCGTCGCCGCGTTCGGCGTCGTCTTCTTCCAGGGCATCGCCCAGCACCCCCTCGGCCGGCTCTGGGTGACCCGGCTCGGCGGCGTCAAGGCCGACCTGCCGCTGTGGCTGTCATTACTGCGCACACCCGTGTCGCTGTACGTCCCGGCGCTCGACCTGCCGGTGTGGGCCGGCATCACCCAGCTGTTCCTCGCCTTCGCCTGGGCCGAACTGACCCTCGGCCGGGCCCGGACGCTGGCGGTCTCCTACGTCACCACGCTGGCCGGAACGCTCACCGCCCGCGTGATGATCGCGATGGGCCCCGGCTGGGGCGGCCTGGGGCTGCCGCCCGAGGCCGCACATGTGCTGGACACCGGACCTTCGGCGGCCGTCGTCGGCCTGTTCACCTATCTCTCGGTGATCAAGCGCGCCCCCGTGGTGTTCACCCTGACCGGCGGTTCCATGGTGTGGGAGTCCATAGCCATTCCCAACCTGGCCGGCCGCGAGCATCTGATCGCGGTGGGCTCGGCGATCGTCCTCGGCCTGCTGCACGGCCGCCGCGAGCGGCTGCGCGCGCTCCTGCGGTCCCCGCTGCCCACCCGCCACCGGGCGCCCGCGCCGGACCGGACGGCACCGGCACCCGCACCCGCCCCCACACCGTCGCGGACCGTGCCCGCCCCGGCACGGGCCGACCGGAGCGGGGACGCGGCGATGACCTCCGCGGAACGCTGACCGGCCGGCGCCGGTGCGGAGCCCGGCCGGGGCGGCGGCCGGGGTGCTCGCTGTGGCATGGGCCACCTCGGCAGTGTGACTGTTTTCGCACGTCGATATCGGGGGGAACCCCTATGGTTGCCGCGAGATACGGCAGGCGTGGCAGACACCGTGGTGTTCGTCGCCGGCAGGCAGCTGAAGGGAATCCAGGATGTTCCGCAAGGTGCTGGTCGCCAACCGTGGAGAGATCGCGATCCGCGCGTTCCGGGCGGGCTACGAGCTCGGGGCGCGTACCGTCGCCGTGTTTCCGCACGAGGACCGCAATTCGCTGCACCGGCTGAAGGCCGACGAGGCGTACGAGATCGGGGAGCCGGGACACCCGGTGCGGGCCTATCTCTCCGTCGAGGAGATCGTGAGCGCCGCCCGCCGCGCGGGCGCCGACGCGGTCTACCCCGGCTACGGCTTCCTGTCCGAGAACCCCGAGCTGGCCCGCGCCTGCGAGGAGGCGGGCATCACGTTCGTCGGCCCCAGCGCGGCGACCCTGGAGCTGACCGGCAACAAGGCCCGCGCCGTCGCCGCCGCCCGCGCGGCCGGCGTCCCCGTGCTCGGCTCCTCGCAGCCCTCCACCGACGTCGACGAACTCGTCCGCGCCGCCGAGGAGATCGGCTTCCCGGTCTTCGTCAAGGCGGTCGCGGGCGGCGGCGGGCGCGGCATGCGCCGGGTCGAGGACCCCGCCCAGCTGCGCGAGTCCATCGAGGCCGCCTCCCGCGAGGCCGCCTCCGCCTTCGGCGACCCGACCGTCTTCCTGGAGAAGGCCGTCGTGGACCCGCGCCACATCGAGGTGCAGATCCTCGCCGACGGCGAGGGCAACGTCATCCACCTCTACGAGCGCGACTGCTCCCTCCAGCGCCGCCACCAGAAGGTCATCGAGCTGGCGCCCGCGCCCAACCTCGACCCCGAGGTGCGGGCGCGGATCTGCGACGACGCGGTGCGCTTCGCCCGCGAGATCGGCTACCGCAACGCCGGCACCGTGGAGTTCCTCCTCGACCCCGACGGCAACCACGTCTTCATCGAGATGAACCCGCGCATCCAGGTCGAGCACACCGTGACCGAGGAGGTCACCGACGTCGACCTGGTCCAGGCCCAGCTGCGCATCGCCGCCGGCGAGACCCTGGCCGGCCTCGGCCTCGCCCAGGACACCATCACCCTGCGCGGCGCCGCCCTCCAGTGCCGTATCACCACCGAGGACCCCGCCAACGGCTTCCGCCCGGACACCGGCCGGATCAGCGCCTACCGCTCCCCGGGCGGCTCCGGCATCCGGCTCGACGGCGGCACCACCCACGCCGGTACGGAGATCAGCGCGCACTTCGACTCGATGCTGGTCAAGCTCACCTGCCGGGGCCGCGACTTCAAGGCCGCCGTCGGACGCGCGCGGCGTGCCGTGGCCGAGTTCCGCATTCGCGGCGTGGCCACCAACATCCCCTTCCTCCAGGCCGTCCTCGACGACCCGGACTTCCAGGCGGGCCGGGTCACCACCTCCTTCATCGAGCAGCGCCCGCACCTGCTCACCGCCCGCTCCTCCGCCGACCGCGGCACCAAGCTGCTCACCTACCTCGCCGACGTGACGGTCAACAAGCCGCACGGCGAACGCCCGGACGTGCTCGACCCGGTCACCAAGCTGCCCCCGCTCCCGGCCGGCGAGCCCCCGGCCGGCTCCCGTCAGCTCCTGGTCGGCCTCGGCCCCGAGGGCTTCGCCCGGCAGCTGCGCGAGTCGCCGACCCTCGGTGTCACCGACACCACGTTCCGTGACGCCCACCAGTCGCTGCTCGCCACCCGTGTGCGGACCAAGGACCTCCTCGCGGTCGCCCCGGTCGTCGCCCGCACCCTGCCGCAGCTGCTGTCCCTGGAGTGCTGGGGCGGCGCGACGTACGACGTGGCGCTGCGCTTCCTCGCCGAGGACCCCTGGGAGCGGCTGGCCGCCCTGCGCGAGGCGGTGCCCAACATCTGCCTCCAGATGCTGCTGCGCGGCCGTAACACCGTCGGTTACACCCCGTATCCGACCGAGGTGACCGACGCCTTCGTGCAGGAGGCCGCCGCCACCGGCATCGACATCTTCCGCATCTTCGACGCCCTCAACGACGTCGGCCAGATGCGCCCCGCCATCGACGCCGTACGCGAGACCGGCACCGCGATCGCCGAGGTCGCCCTCTGCTACACCGCCGATCTCAACGACCCGTCCGAGCGGCTGTACACCCTCGACTACTACCTGCGCCTGGCCGAGCAGATCGTCGAGGCCGGCGCGCACGTCCTGGCGGTCAAGGACATGGCCGGACTGCTGCGGGCCCCGGCCGCCGCCAAGCTGGTCTCCGCGCTGCGCCGCGAATTCGACCTGCCCGTGCATCTGCACACGCACGACACGGCGGGCGGCCAGCTCGCCACCTACCTCGCCGCGATCCAGGCGGGCGCCGACGCCGTGGACGGCGCGGTCGCCTCGATGGCCGGTACGACCTCGCAGCCGTCGCTGTCGGCGCTGGTCGCCGCCACGGACCACTCCGACCGTCCGACCGGGCTCGACCTGCAGGCCGTCGGCGACCTGGAGCCGTACTGGGAGGGCGTCCGCAGGATCTACGCCCCGTTCGAGGCGGGCCTCGCCTCCCCGACCGGCCGCGTCTACCACCACGAGATCCCCGGCGGCCAGCTGTCCAACCTGCGCACCCAGGCCGTCGCCCTCGGCCTCGGCGACCGCTTCGAGGACATCGAGGCCATGTACGCCGCCGCCGACCGCATCCTGGGCCGTCTGGTCAAGGTCACCCCGTCCTCCAAGGTGGTCGGCGACCTCGCCCTGCACCTGGTCGGTGCCGGTGTCTCCCCGGCGGCCTTCGAGGAGACCCCCGACAGGTTCGACATCCCCGACTCGGTGATCGGCTTCCTGCGCGGTGAGCTGGGCACCCCGCCCGGCGGCTGGCCCGAGCCGTTCCGCACCAAGGCGCTGCGGGGCCGCGGCGCGCCCAGGCCCGCCCCCGAACTGTCCGCCGACGACCGTGAGGGTCTCGCCAAGGACACCCGGGCCACGCTCAACCGGCTGCTGTTCCCCGGCCCCACGCGCGAGTTCGACACCCACCGCCAGGCCTTCGGCGACACCAGCGTCCTGGACAGCAAGGACTTCTTCTACGGTCTGCGTCCGGGCAAGGAGTACGCCGTCGACCTGGAGCCCGGCGTCCGGCTGCTCATCGAGCTCCAGGCGGTCGGCGAAGCCGACGAGCGCGGGATGCGCACCGTGATGTCCTCGCTCAACGGCCAGTTGCGCCCGATCCAGGTCCGCGACCGCGCGGCCGCCTCGGACGTGCCGGTGACGGAGAAGGCCGACCGCGCCAACCCCGGCCATGTGGCGGCGCCGTTCGCCGGTGTGGTGACCCTCGCGGTGGCCGAGGGCGACGAGGTCGCCGCCGGTGCCACGATCGCCACCATCGAGGCGATGAAGATGGAGGCCACCATCACCGCACCGAAGGCGGGCCGGGTCTCCCGGCTGGCCATCAACCGCATCCAGCAGGTGGAGGGCGGCGACCTGCTCGTCGAGATCGCCTGACACACCGGTGCGCCGCGGCCGGACTCCGCCCGCGGCGCACGCCGTCGCATCTGCGGCTCAGCGCCCGGCGCCCCGGGCGGGGCTTCCGGGGGCCGGCCGGTTGCGGTGCTCAGTCCCAGAGCGGGTAGGTCACGACCTGACCGAAGGCCTCCGGCCGGGCGCCGGTGTAGGTCAGGCTGATGTTGGTGTAGCGCTCGAAGCGCGGATGCTTCTTCCACGGCTGCTCGCCGCTGAGCCGGATGACGACCGGGTAGGAGCGGAAGGTGCCGGCCGCGCAGTACGGCTTGCAGTCGTTGACCATGTTCACGCCGATGGCCTTCGCCCCGTCCGGACCCCACTCGGTCCAGTGGAGTCCGGTCAGCCGGCTGTTGCCGTCGCCGCAGGCCAGGATGAAGTCGTTCGGGCGGATGGTGCGGTGGAAGAAGCAGTCGACGAGCACAGGTTGTGCCGGCGCGGCTGCGACAGGGGTGGTGGCCGTGGTCGGCGGACTGGCCGACGCCGTCGTCATCGCCGCTGTCAGCAGGGTTCCTGCCGCCAGGGCCACCGCCGTTCCCACTGCTGATCCACGCATGGTCGCTCCCACCGTTGTGCTGTGTCCGACCGCGTCCACGTCGACGCTACGACCCTGCGGCCGTTTGCACCACTCGCGCAGGTCGGGCCGCGTGTCAGCTGTGCGTGGCGGTCAGGGCGCAGAACGCGACACGGGCGCCGTCGGTGGTGCTGTCGGAGGAGGACTGGTGGTGGGAGCCGGCCTTGAAGTACTGCTTGTACTGCTGGAAGGACGACGGGACGGCGTAGTGGGTGGTGGAGCCGTTCACGGTCAGGTCGACGGTGTTCCCGCCGGAGACGGCGATGGTGTAGCTCCACGTCCTGCCGATCGCCCCCAGTCGGCGGCGCTGCCGTCGCGGTTCGTCTCGCGCAACTCGGAGCGGGCGTAACGGGAGTTCGGGGTGGTGACACCCTTCTCCGGTCGTCGGATCGGAGGTCGAACCGACGGATGCGTTCAGCATGATGAATGCTGAACGCATCCTTGGCCCCTGGTGGCCCGTGGACCTAAAGGTCTGAATCAAAGGCGTCAAGAGGTTCAGCAGGTGCCCTCGTCCTGCCACGGCCCCCACTGCGAGGCGCCGGGCACCTCGTTCTGGGTCCACCACTTGGCCTTCCAGTTGTGGTTCCCGTACGAGACCTCGTTGCCGGCCGTGTACACCGCCGAAGCGCTCCAGGCCGTCTTGCACGAGGTGGGAGTGGGCGTCGGGGTCGGGGTCGGCGTCGGGGTCGGCGGGGTCACTCCGGCGAACTTCACGGAGTACGCGGCGAAGTCCCAGTCGTTCTGTGTCACGCTGGAGCACGTGCCCGACGTACGGCCGCCGTTGTCCGGCGGGCTGCACTGCCGGTCGCGGTTCAGGGACCAGAACGTGAAGCGGTCCATGGTGTGGCTCGTGGCGTAGTCCAGCACGGTCTGGAAGTCGGCCTGGGTGAAGTACTCGCCGGTGTCACTGCGACCGTTCATGCCGGAGAAACCCTCGTGGGCGTAGGCCGTCGCCTGGTCCCAGCCGAAGGTCGACTGCAGGATCGAGTTGAAGTTGGTCAGCGCGCTGGTCTGGCTCGCCGCCCCGTTGAAGCCGCCGTCGAACGGCATGATGGAGAAGTTGTTCGGGGTGAAGCCCTGGGACTTGGCCTCCAGCAGCATCTGCTTGCCGAACCAGCCGGTGCCGTCCGCCGTGCCGGCCGTCGTCACCGAGACGTACAGGCCCGGGTTGTTCTGCTGGAGGATCTTCGCGGCGCCGATCTCGTTCTTGATGGCCGCGGTGTTCTCGTACTCCGGCTCCTCCAGGTCGAAGTCGATCGCGTGCAGGCCGTACTTGGTGATGACCTGCTGGTACGCCGCCGCCGTGGCCGCCGCGTCCGCGCAGGCCTGGCCGAGCTTGGTGCCGCCGTAGCCGCCGATGGAGACGGAGACGTCGCCGCCCTTGCCTCGGATGGTGTTGATCATCGACTGCACGGCCGTGTCCGAGGAGACGGCGGCGGTGCCGCCCCATGTGGGTGAGCAGCCACCGCCGTCGGGGGCGAGGATGAACGCCAGCTGGAAGGCCTTCAGGCCGGTCGCGTCCATGATGGCGGACGGGTCCGGCGGGTCGTTGTCCAGCGGCATCAGATACGGGGCCGCGGCATACCACCGGTTGCTCAGCGCGGTGGTCGCACCCGAGGCGTTGCCCGCGACGAGCGCGGTGGTGCCGGCGGCGGCGAGCGTGACGGCGGCCGCCGCGCCCAGACATGCCCGAAGACGTCTCACTGCGTGCCTCCAGAGGGTGGGGGTGGGGAGTGTCCCGATGCGGGAGCCCCACCCTCCGGGAGCTGTTGCGGTCACGTCAATAAGTTGGACTAGACCAGCACTCGCTTTGGACTAGACCATGCGATTGCTTTACCTGCCGTCGACCAGCCGCACCGAGAACCCGCGGTCGAGCGGCAGGCTCGGCGTGGTGATCGTCGTGACCTGTGTGGCCGGGTCGAACGACCAGGCGGAGGCAGGCAGTTGGCGACCGTCGAGCAGGACGCCTGTCGGCGCCGCGGCGCCGTGCACGGTGAACCGGTACGAGCGGGCGTCCACTTTGCCGGCGTACGCGCCCCGGCTCGCGCCCACCGAGACGGCCGTCCCGTGGCCGTCGGTGTGCAGGGACACCTGCTGGGTGGCGGCGGCCCTCTTGGCGAAGTCACGGGTCACGCCGTCGTCCTCGTACAGCGTGTAGCGGCTCGTGCCGTGGGCCGCCGGATACAGGTCCCAGTCCAGCTCGCGGGTGTCCCGGGTCTGCCAACTCGTCGTCCCCTTCGGCCACATGGGCACGATCGCTCCCTCGCGCACGAACAGCGGCAGGGTGTCGAGCGGGGCGTGATAGCCGTTGACCGTGGTCGGTCCCTGGTAGGTGCGGCCGGTCCAGTAGTCGGTCCAGGTGCCCTTCGGCAGATAGATGCCGTCGCGGGTGTCGGAGTCCTGGTAGACCGGGGCGACGAGGAAGTCGGGCCCGGACAGGAACTCGTACTTCGCCTGATCGGACAGGGTGCCCGGGTCGTCCGGGTACTCCAGCCACAGGGGACGCACCGCGCCCACCCCGGTCTTCGCGGCCTCGGCGGACAGCGTGTACATGTACGGCAGCAGCCGTTCCTTCAGCTGGAGGTACGTGCGGTTGATCGAGGTGTACGGCTCACCGTCCAGCCAGGGCTGCTGGTCGGCGGGCTTCTTGGTGGTGAGGTCGGTGGCCCAGCCGTCCATGGTCATGATGGCCGGCAGGAACGCCTTCCACTGGAGGTCACGCGTGTACATCTTCGCGTCGTGGCGGTAGA
This sequence comes from Streptomyces camelliae, assembly GCF_027625935.1. NCBI lineage: Bacteria > Bacillati > Actinomycetota > Actinomycetes > Kitasatosporales > Streptomycetaceae > Streptomyces > Streptomyces camelliae. Next base: position 925,949 of record NZ_CP115300.1, on the reverse strand, counting down.
TGCTGCCCACGTCGCCGGTGTTGTACGCGATACCCGACATGGTCGCCCCGGCGTAGGTCGGGATCTGCCAGCGGATGTAGTCCCAGGACAGCTTCTGGTCGCCGCTCCACAGCACCCCGCAGCGCTGGGCGCCCGCCCAGGACACCGGCAGCCACACGAAGCCGCGCGCGTCGCTGTTGTCCTCGATCCCCTTCTTCGCCGCGTCGCACGCGTCGAGGGCGAACTTGTAGCCGTTGCCGACCCAGGCCACGTCCAGCTTGGCCACCCGCTGGCCCGCCTTGACCTGGTCGGCGAGCTTGCCGATGCCGTCCTGGGTCCACAGCCCGAGCTGGGCGTGACGGTCCTGCAGGCCCTGCGCGGTCTGCTCCAGGTTCTCGTACCCGCAGCCGTAGCCGTCGTTGACCAGCATCCAGCCCAGCGGCATCTGGTGCTGCGTGTATCCGTCGGCGATCTTCAGCGCGTCCAGGGTGTGCCGCTCGCCCCGGTTGGCGTTGTGCAGGTAGCAGTCGGAGTCGCCCGGTTCGAGGCCGTACACCGGAGGCATGAACGGCTTGCCCACCAACGCCGTGTACGCGCCGATCACTTGCTTGGCGTCGCCGAGGAAGTAGTAGGCGTCCAGCTGCCGTTCCTGCTGGCCCGTGGTCACCGGCGAGCCGAAGGTGTACACGCCGGGCGCGAAGGTGTTGCGGAAGACGCCGTAGCCCGCGCTGGAGAGGTAGAACGGCTGGGAGTTGTTGTAGCCGCCCTCGTTCCAGTCGAAGCTGTTGGCCACGTACATCGTCTGCCCGCGGTGCGAGAAGCTGCCGTTCTGCTCGCCGCCGCCGAAGAACTGCTCGTCCGCGCCCCGCACCAGACTCTGCCGCATCCCGCCGGTCGACCACCGCAGCGGCTTGTCCTCCTGCCAGATCCGGGTGCGGTTGTCGGGCCGGTACAGGCCGAAGCGCAGCGGCTTCTTGTAGACGCGCAGCACGGCCTGCGGGGAGCGGATGCCGTAGTAGTCGCCCGCGTCGAAGGACGAGGTGTGCCGATCGAGGGCGGGCTCCCGGCGGACGATCGCGGTGCCGGCGGGGTCGCTGAGCGAGCCGGAGGGGTCGGCCTGGAGCCGCAGCCCGCCGCCCGTCAGGAAGTCGACACGTGCGGTCAGTTGTCCGGCACCGACGGTGTAGCTGCCGCCGTCGCCGGAGAAGGACGTGAGATCACCGGCGTCGGCGGTGGCGGGCAGATACGCGGTACCGGTGAAGGAGTTGTCGTGCACGTCGTACGGCACGACCAGCACGTGGTACGTCCCCGACGCCCGCGGGATCACCGTGGCCTCGGGGTCGGCGGTGCCCGCGCTGGACGCCACCTGCTTGCCCTGGTCGTCGTAGACGTACAGGTCGAAGTCGTCGGAGGGCTTCGCCCACGTGATCGACAGCGGGACGCCGCCTTCGGGGTTGTCGTCCCAGTATCCGGCCGGCACCGAGACGGTCAGGTCGAAGCGGTCGCAGACCTTGTTGTCGGGGTCGGCGGCGGCGTCCGGGCAGCTCTCGGTGCCGCCGCCGGTGCCCTGAGCGTAGACCGGGCTCTGCCAGCTGACGCTGCTGTGGGCGGTGTCGAGCACGGCGCCGGAGGCGGTGGCGGCGGCCCGGGCGGGCGCCGGGCCGGCGAGCACGGTCGCCGCCAGGGCGGTCGCCAGCCCCAGCGGTACCCGGGCCGGCCGGGGCACACGGTGTCGCAGTCTTCGCGGTCTTTGCACGGCGGAACAGCTCCCCTCGCAGCACTGCGGACTGACTGTTCTTACGATGGTGCTCGGAAACGCTTGAAACGAGCTTCAATCGAGCAATTTCAAGCACGAAGCCTCAGGGGTGGCGCAGGTTCATGTCAAGAGCGCGGGTGTGGAACGCGGGCGGACATGACGAAGGCCGGCCCCCTCGTGGACGGGGACCGGCCTGCGCGGCTGGGTCTTCGTGGGTCGTCTCAGGCGGTGTTCTTCCGGAGCACGATCCGGGTCTGCGTCGTCCGGCCGGCCAGCCGGTCCCGGTCGTCGCGCAGATCGTCGCTCGTCAATCCTGCGCCGGCTCCCGGAGCCTGGCCAGGGTCAGCACGCCGCCCCCGATGCCCCAGCCGCCGTCGGCGACCTCCTCCACCAGGACCATCGTGGCGGCGCGGGCCCGCTCTCCGTAGATCTCGACGTACAGCTCGGTGGCGCGGGTGACGATCAGCTCCTTCTGCTGCTCGTCCAGGCTTCCGGCGGGCACCTTGAAATTCGCGAACGGCATCGTGTCTCTCCTTTGTCGACGGTGTGTCAGAGGGAACTTCCGGTGGTGAGCAGGTCGTCGAGGCCCGCGCGGCGGAAGAAGTCGGCGCGGACACGGTCGGCGACCGCGGACACGACCTCGCTGCCGTCCCGGGCGGGGTCGACATGCGTGCGCAGCGGGCGCCGGCCGGCGGGCAGATCCACCAGCCGTACGACGGCCCGCGCGACGTCGGCCACGTCCGCGTCCGGCGGCACCAGCGCTGCGAGGCGCTCGTCCAGCCCTGCCAGGAGAGTGCCGTAGCGCTCGTCGTAGGCATGCGCGCGTCCGGTGTCGGCGGGGGTACCGGCGTGCAGGAAGTGGTTGGTGCCGGAGGTGAAGGCGCCCGGCACGACGATCGCGGTGTCGATGCCGAACCGGACCAGCTCGCCCGCGTAAGCGACCGCCAGCGCGTCCAGCGCCGCCTTCGCCGCGAAGTACGGCCCCAGGAACGGCGGGCAGCCGCCGCGCGTGCTGGAACTGCCGATCCACACCAGCAGTCCCGCTCCCCGCTCCCGCAACGCGGGCAGAGCGGCCCGGTTCACACGCTGGGCGCCCAGCACGTTGACGTCGTACAGGTCCGCCAGCTGCTCGGGAGTGAAGGCCTCGGCGGGCCCGGTGACCATGTGGCCCGCGTTGTGCACCACCACGTCCAGGCGGCCCTGCTCGGCCAGCACCCGGGCCACGGCCGTGTCGGCGGAGTCCTGGGAGGTGACGTCCAGGTCGACCGCGTGCAGGGACACGCCGTGTCCGGCCGCGTACCGGTCCAGGCCGGCCACGGCGGGCGCGTTGCGGGTGGCCGTGTGGCGCATGCCCGCGTAGACGGTGTGACCGGCGTCGGCGAGCGCGCGCACGGTCAGCGCGCCGAAGCCGCTGGAGGCGCCGGTGACCAGGATCGTCCGGGGGGTGTCGGTCGTCATGATTCCTCGCTGGGAGTGGGGAGGGGGGATGAGCCGGGAGTGAGGGGGGATCAGATGATGCCGCCGTTGGCGCGGACCACCTGGCCGTTGACCCAGTGGCCGGCCGGAGAGGCGAGGAAGGCCACCACCCCGGCGATGTCCTCGGGCGTGCCGAGGCGCTCCAGCGGGGACTGGGCGGCCAGCGCGGCGACGGTCGCCTCGTCCTTGCCGTCCAGGAACAGATCGGTGGCCGTGGGGCCCGGCGCGACGGTGTTGGCGGTGACGTCCCGGCCGCGCAGCTCGCGGGCCAGCACCAGGGTCAGCGCCTCGACCGCGCCCTTGCTCGCGCTGTAGGCGCCGTAGGACGGGAACGCCAGGCCCACCACGGAGCTGGAGAAGCCGACGAACGCGCCGCCCCGGCGCAGGGTGCGGGACGCCTCCCGGGCGACCACGAACGTGCCGCGCACGTTGGTGCGGTGCATCGCGTCCAGCTCCGCGAGATCCAGCTCGGCGGTCGGCGCGAGATACATCCGGCCCGCCGCGTGGACCACGACGTCCACCCCGCCGAACTCCTCGGCGGCGGCCTCGAACAGCGCGGCGACCTGCCGCTCGTCGGCGACATCGGCGCGGACGGCGATCGCGCGGCCGTCTGCCGCGGTGACCTCCTCGACGGCGGCCTCGGCCAGATCGCGGTTGCCGGCGTACCCGACCACCACGGCACAGCCGTCGGCGGCGAGCCGGGTCACCGTCGCCCGGCCGATGCCGCGCGAGCCCCCGGTGACGACGGCGACCCGGGGCGTCGAAGGGACGGCGGTCGAGGAGGTGACGTCCGAGAGGGTGGCGGTCGGGGGCGTGGTCGCTTCGGCGGACATGAGGACTCCCATGGCGGTGCGGTGTGCGGTCGGCTGCCGCGGGGCGTGGCGCCCCGGCGGCGGACTCCACTCTCGGCCGCCGTGCCCGGGGCAGCCACGGCTGCGCTCACCCTGGGGCCGGCAACCCCTGGATACGCGGGGCGGTGGGCGCGACCATGGAAGGCGTGAACCACGCAGAGCTGGCCGCCTTCCTCAAGTCCCGGCGTGACCGGGTCCGCCCCGCCGACATCGGCCTGCCCGCGGGACCCCGCCGCCGGGTACCGGGCCTGCGCCGCGAGGAGGTCGCCCAGCTGGCCGGGCTGTCGGCCGACTACTACACGGAGCTGGAGCGCGGCCGGGGCGCCCAGCCCTCCGCGCAGGTCCTGGCCGCCCTCGCCCGTGCCCTGAGGCTGAGCGGCGACGAACGTGACCACCTCTTCCATCTCGCCGACCGCCCGCTGGCGCCCGCCGCGAGCGGCCCCGCCACACTCGTCCAGCCCGCCCTGCTCGGCCTGCTGGACCGGCTCGGCACGACCCCGGCCCAGGTCATCACCGATCTGCACGAGCCCCTCGCGCAGAACCCGCTCGCCGTGGCACTGCTCGGCGCGATGCCGACCGGACGCGGGCCCGAACGGAGTTTCGTGTACCGCTGGTTCACCGACCCCGCCGCCCGCGGCCTGTATCCGGCCGAGGACCACCCGCACCACTCCCGCGTCTTCACCGCCGACCTCCAGGCCGTGGCGGCCCGGCGCGCGAAGGACGCCGACGTGACCCGGATGGTGGCGGCCCTGCGCCGGCGCAGCGCGGAGTTCGCCGAGCTGTGGGAACAGCGGGAGGTGGCCCTGCGCCGCACCGACCACAAGCGCATCGTCCACCCTTCGCTCGGCGTCATCGAGCTGGACTGCCACAACCTGTTCAGCGAGGACGGCCGCCAGCGGCTGCTGTGGTTCAGCGCCCCGCCCGGCACCGAGGGACACGCGCAGCTGGAACTGCTCTCGGTGATCGGCACGCAGGACCTGGGTGCCGGGGTGGACTCCTGACCGATGTCCGCAGACCCATGGCGGACCCTCCGTCGCCTGAGGCACCCTTGAGGGTGTGCGTACTGTTTCGCGCCGTTTGAGCAGTCGCACACGGTGGGGACGCAGTCATCGGTCACGAATGGCAGGACGCGCCCGGCGCGTCATGGGGGGAGCGGTCGCGCATGCGATCCATCAGCCGTGCTTCACGATCCGTCGTGGAGATCACCATCCACAGACCCGGCGAGCTGACGCCCGAGCTGCGGGCCGCCTGGCATCGCGCGATGGACGAGTCGCCCGAGTACGCCAATCCCTTTCTGGCACCGGAGTTCGCGGCCGGTGTCGGCCTCTTCCGGGGCGGGGCACGGGTGGCCGTGCTGCGTGAGGGCGGGATGCCGGCCGGCTTCTTCCCGTACGAACGCGGGCCGCTGGGCACCGGCCGGGCCATCGGGCTCGGACTGTCCGACTGCCAGGCCCTCGTGCACCGGCCCGGGGTCACCTGGAACGCGGAGGAGCTGCTGCGCGCCTGCGGGCTCAGCATTTTCGAGTTCGACCATCTCGTCCAGGAGCAGCGCCCGTTCGCGCCGCATGTCACCGGCACCTTCGCCTCTCCGGTGATCGATGTGAAACCCGGCGACGGCGGCTACCCGGAGTGGCTGCGGGCCACCTACCCGGGGCTGGCCAAGACGACGCTGAAGAAGGAGCGGCGGCTCGGCCGGGACATCGGCGAGGTGCGGTTCGAGTTCGACGAGCGCGACCCGGAGCTGCTACGCACCCTGATGCGCTGGAAGTCCGCGCAGTACCGCAGGACCGGCCGCATGGACCGCTTCTCCCGGCCCTGGATCGTGGGCCTCGTCGACCATCTCTTCCGCGTCCGCGAGGAGCACTTCACCGGCGTGCTGTCCGTGCTGTACGCGGGCGACCGGCCGGTGGCGGCCCACTTCGGACCCCGGTCGAGCACCGTGCTGGCGGCCTGGTTCACCGCGTACGACCCCGAACTCCACTACTACTCACCGGGGTTGATGATGCACCTGCGGACCGCCGAGGCGGCGGCCCGGGCCGGGGTGACCCTGGTCGACCTGGGGCGGGGCGACAAGGAGTACAAGGACTGGCTGAAGACCCGCGAGCTGCGTGTCGCCGAGGGCTTCGCCGCCCGTGCCCATCCGGTGGCCCTGGCCCGGCGGCTGTGGCGCAGACCGGTGCGCGGGCTGCGCAACACGGTGCTGGCCCATCCCGGGCTGCGGGACCCGGCCGATCAACTCCTCAAGGCGGTGGGCCGGTTCCGCACGGAGGGCGTTGCCGCCACCCCGGTCCGGCGAAAGAATCGCCTGCCCGAACGGTAGTTACTGACAGGCTCTCGTCAAAATTTGGCCAAGCGGCGGACGTTTCCGTGTCCGCGTGATCAGGTCTCCTGCGTCGGCCGTGTCGATGCCCTCAGGAGGCCCATGGTGTCCGTACCCACCCACAGAAGACGGTGGTTCACCCTCTGCGCGCTCACCGCGTCCGCCGCACTCGTGGCGATCCCCCCGTCCGCCGCCTCCGGGCGCTCACCGAGTCCCTTCGGTGTCCGCGCCCTCGGCCACCTGGCCAAGGAGCGCGAGCAGTCGGTGGGCGCCATGAAACCGCACGAGGCGGGGGACGGAGGCGACGGCAACGAGGCGGACGAGATCGCCGAGGGCGCGGACCAGTACGCCGAGGCGCGCACCTCGCCCGGTGTCGTCGCTCCGGGCGCGTACGGCGCCGCCTGGCACGACCTCACCAACCTCAGTAGCACCGGCGGAAGTTGGCGCAACATCACCGACCTGCCGTACAACTCCGACGACCCGCGCTACCGCGACGTCGACTCCAACTCCAGCGGCGGATCCGGCAACGTCACCGGCCGGATGGCCGCGGTGGCCGCCGACGACGACGGCTATGTCTACGCGGGCAGCGCGGGCGGCGGCGTCTGGCGCTCGCGCACCGGAGGCGGTCACTGGCAGCCCATCAGCGACCGGCTGCCCGCACAGTCCACCGGCGCCCTCGCCCTCGACGGCACGGGCCGGCTCTGGCTGGGCACCGGCGAGGCCACCACCAACGCCGACGCCTACCTCGGCAGCGGCGTCTACGTCCTGGACCACCCCCACCACGGCACCTTCTCCCCGCGCCGCCGGGTCGGCGGTGACGAGCTGGAGAGCACCACCATCCACGAGCTGCGTTTCGGCGGGGACAAGGTCTGGGCGGCCACCAGCAAGGGTGTGTGGAGCCACTCCACCAAGGACCTGGACGGCCCCTGGAAGCTGGAGTACGCGCCCAACCCCGACTACCTGCCGGGCGGTTCTAAGGCGAACGACCCCTCCGCGCCGTACAAGAACATCGCCAACGACATCGCGATCGACCCCAAGGACCCGACCAAGGTCGTCCTCGCCGTCGGCTGGCGCAGCGGCGACGACTACAACGGCTTCTACACCCAGGTCAACGGCGCCTGGACCCGGATCACCAGCGGCCTCGGTGATCTCCCGGCCGACGCGGACAACGTCGGCAACGTCACCTTCGCCCGCTCCGCCGACGGCTCCCGGTACTACGCCATCGACCAGTCGCCGGAGCAGCTGAACACCAACCCGGACAGCGGCCTGGAGGGCATCTACGTCTCGAAGTCCGGCTCCCCGGCCGGGCCCTGGACGAAGATCGCCGACTACAAGGGCCTGGCCGCCGACAACTCGGCGCTGACGACCGCCGGTTACATGCCGGGCGTGCAGGCCTGGTACAACCAGTTCCTCGCCGTGGACCCGAACGATCCGCAGCACGTGTACGCCGGCCTCGAAGAGGTCTACGAGACCAAGAACGGCGGCACCAGCTGGTCGACCGTCGGACCGTACTGGAACTTCCCCTTCTCCTGCTGGAGCATCGACCCGTCCCGGCAGACCGGCTCCTGCAGCCAGACCACCCACTCCGACCAGCACGGCGTCGCCATCGGCAGCTACCACGGCCACAGCTTCGTCTACGTCGGCAACGACGGCGGCATCTACAAGCGCCCGGTCGACGGCGCCCAGGACGCCTCCGGCCACGCCACCGACTGGACCTCCCTCAACGACGGCACGATCGACACCCTCCAGTACTACTCGGTCGGCATCGGCAAGGACCTCGACCACGGCGGGCTGTCCGTCACCGGCGGCCTCCAGGACAACGGCCAGTCCATCCTGCGCAGCCACGACACCGTCATGGGCTCCAACTTCGGCGGTGACGGCGGCGACACGCTCACCGATCCCGCCAACGGGTGCGACATCGCCCAGGAGTACGTCTACCTCGCCGTCCAGGTCACCCAGAACTGCGCCGTGAACGACGGCAGTTGGTCCACCGATGCGACGAAGGCCACCTCGTACTCGGTCGCCCCGGCCGACAACGCCACCAGCGAGGCCCGCTTCATCGCCCCGCTCGCGGCCGACCTGAAGGACGGCAACACCTGGATCGCCGGCGGCCGCCACATCTGGGTCCAGACCCACGGCTACGCCATCCGCAGCGGCTCCGAGTGGACCAGCGTCCACGACCTCGGCGCCGGCCGGGCCGCCACCGCCGTCGCCGCCTCCGGGGGCAAGATCTACGCCGCCTGGTGCGGCCCCTGCAACAACCAGGGCTTCGCCCGGGGCATCGCCGTGGGCAACGCGGACGGCACCGGCTGGCACGACATCAGCCTGCCCGTCGACGGGACCGTGCCCAACCGGTACCTGAGCGGCTTCGCCGTCGACCCGCACAACGCCGACCACGTGTTCCTCGCCGTCAACGGCTTCTCCCGGCACTGGACCGAGGGACCGGGCGCCGGTGTCGGCCATGTCTTCGAGTCCACCGACGGCGGCACGACCTGGAAGGACATCTCCGCCGACCTGCCCGACGTGCCCACCGACTCCGCGTTGGTGACACCGGACGGCGGCCTCGCCGTCGCCACCGACCTGGGCGTGGTCTACCGCGCACCGGGCCGCACCACCTGGCAGCGGATCGGCAGCCTGCCCGCCGTCGCCGTCCTCCAGCTCAGGACGAGCCCGGACGGCAGCACGCTGTACGCCGCCACGCACGGCCGCGGGATCTACACCGTGAAGCTGTGCGACCTGCGCTGAGCCTTCGGTGAACGGGAAGGGGTGATCCCGTGGGCCCATGTTCCTCGTGGGCCCGGGGGTCACCCCTTCGGCGCATCGCCCCGTACCGCCCGCCCCACCTCCGTGCGCAGCGCGACGAACGCCGGCAGGCTCCGTGTCCCGATCTGGTCGCGATCGGCCGGCAGGGCGATCGGCAGGTCCCGTACGACACGGGAGCCGGGGCCGGAGGAGAGGACGACGACACGGTCACCGACGTACACGCTCTCGTCGATGTCGTGGGTGACGAACACGATGGTCGTGCCGTCGGCCCGGTGCACCTCCAGGAGCAGATCCTCCAGATCCTCGCGGGTGCGGGCGTCGAGGGAGCCGAACGGCTCGTCCATGAGCAGCAGCGAGGGCCGGCAGACCAGGGCGCGGGCGATGGCGACGCGCTGCTGCATCCCGCCCGACAGCTCGGGAGGACGGCGTCGCCCGGCCCCGGCGAGGCCCACGCGGTCGAGGATCTCCTCGGCGGCGGCCCGGCGCGCGGCCCGGCCCAGACCGAGGCGGCGCAGCGGCAGCGCCACGTTGTCGCGGACGGTGAGCCAGGGCAGCAGCGAGCGGCCGTACTCCTGGAAGACGACCGCGAGCCGGCCGGGGACCCCGGTCACCGGGGTGCCGCCGACCGTGACCGTGCCCTCCTGCGCGGGCAGCAGCCCGGCGACGGTGCGTAGCAGGGTGGACTTGCCACAGCCGGACGGCCCGACGACACACAGGAGTTGGCCGTCCGGCACGGTGAGGCTGATGCCGTCCAGGACGTGCTGGTCGCCGAAGTGTCGGCTGACGGAGTCGAGGCGCAGCATCCCCTCACCCGGCCCACGGCTCGTACAGGGTGCCCGCGCTCCCGCTGACCCGCACGTGCAGCAGGAAGGGGCCCGCGGCGTCGCCCCGGCCCAGGGCGTGGTCCAGGGCGGCCGGCAGTTCGCCGGGGTCCTCGGCGCGGGCGGCCGGGCAGCCGAAGGACTCCGCGAGGGACGCGAAGTCGATGCCGGTGATGTCCGTGCCGGGGACGGGGGTGACGCCGATGCGGCGGCCGAGCGCGCGGACGGCCGCGTACCCGCCGTTGTCCAGCAGGACGTACGTGACCGGGGCCGCGTGCCGGGCCGCGCTCCACAGCGCCTGCACCGAGTACAGCGCCGAGCCGTCGCCGACCACGCACACCACCCGGCGCCGGTCGGCGAGGGCCCGGCCGACCGCGAGCGGCAGACCCCAGCCGAGCGCGCCGCTGCCGGTGGTGAGAAAGCCGCCGCCGGCGTCGACGGGCACGCGCGCGTGCAGCGCGTCCCGGTGGCTGGGTGCCTCCTCGACGAGCACCCGGTCGCGGGGGAGCCGGGCCCGCAGGAGGTCGAAGAAGAACTCCGGGGTGATGTGCGTCGCGGCGTCGGCAGGGGTGGGGTCCGGCCGGGGTGGCGGGGGTTCCCGGTCGGACGTCTTCAGCAGTTCCGCGAGCCCGGTCAGGGCGGGGCGCAGGGTGGTGACGATGCTGGTGCCGACGGGCAGCCAGGCGGCCTGGACGGCGTCGCAGTCCAGGTGGAACAGCTCGGTGCCGGGCGCGAGCGGCGGGCCGTCGTCCGGCACGTGATAGGTGAACACCGGTGTGCCGAGGGCGACCACCACGTCGTACGGGGCCAGGCGCGCGGCCAGTGGGCGGGCGACCGGCGGGAGAAAGCCCTGGAACAGCGGATGCGACTCCGGGAACCCGGAGCGGCCGGAGAGCGGGCTGATCCACACCCCCGCCCGGAGCAGCTCGGCCAGCACCCGGACCTCCTCCAGCGCGTCCTCGTCGTCCACCCCCGGGCCGCGGGCGCGCCGGGCGCCGCCGAGGACGTGTGCGGGGCCCGGCTACGCCGGCGGTCCCGCGATGCGCAGGGTCGTCCCCGTGGCCGGCCCCGCAGCCTCCACGCCCCCGGTGACCTCCGTCCACCAGTCGGCGCCGTCCTCCAGGTAGCGCAGCAGCACGCCCTCGCGGATCGCCCAGGGCAGGACGACGACCCGGCGCAGCCCCATGAGCTTCAGTGCCGTGTGCCCCACGACCGCCCCGGCCAGGCTCTGCTCGGCGCGCGGCGCGGAGATGCCCGGCAGCAGGGCACGCTCGGCGCAGGGCAGCGCGGCGAGCCTGCGCACCGCCTCGCCGAGGTCCTCGCAGCGCATCTCCCGCCGCACGAAGGGGCCGTAGCGTCCGGGCGCCGCCCCGCACAGCCGGGCCAGCTGCTGGAACGTACGGGAGCTCACGGCGGCCGTGCGCGGCGCCTCCCAGCGGATCCGCGCGGCCACGTCCCGCAGATCGTGCCGGATCCGGCGGCGCAGCTCCTTCAGCTCTTCCGGTCCCGGCGGATCCTGCAGCCCGAGATGCTCCTGGGTCAGCCGCCGGGCGCCGAGCGGGAGGGAGGCGGCGAAGTCGGGCAGGCGGCCCCGGCCGAAGGCCGCCTCCAGCGAGCCGCCGCCGATGTCCAGCACCGCCAGGGGGCCCGCGTGCCAGCCGAGCCAGCGCCGTGCCGCGAGGAAGGTCAGCTCGGCCTCCGTCTCCCCGGGCAGGGTGCACATCCGGATCCCGGTCCCGGCGGCCACCCGCCGCAGCACCTCCTGCCGGTTCGGGGCGCCGCGCACCACCGCGGTCGCGAAGGCCAGCGGCCCCGTCGCATGCCAGCGCCGGGCGGTCGCCCCCGCCGCGGCCACCGCCTGCACCAGGGACTCCACCGCCTCGTCGGCGATGGCGCCGTCCGGACCGACGTGTTCGGACAGGCGCAGCTTCCACTTCACGGTGTGCACCGGCAGCGGAACACCCCCCTCCACATCCGCGATCACCAGTCGGACCGTGTTCGACCCCGCATCCACCACGCTCAACCGCATGGCCGGGACGTACCCAATTCCCCGTCAAAAACCCGTCATCGCGGGGGCGCACCCGGGCACCGTGTGTGCACAGCGCCTCACGACGTGCCACGCGGATGCGACGCACGGGGGCGGAGGTGCGACGCGCACGCGGCGGAGCGGCAGGCCCGATGCACCGCATTCACCAACGCGGAGATCGTCGAGGCGAGCCTCCGTCTCATCACCCCCGAGCCTGTCCGGATCTCAGCCGTTCCCGCCCCCGCCGCACCGGCGCTGCCCTTAGATGGTGACCACCACTGTCGGCACGGGGAGCAGCACTTGAGCGGGACGGATGTGACGAAGGTACTGGTCGTCGGGGGCGGAATCGCGGGGACCGCGGCCGCGCTCGGGCTGTGCAAGGCGGGGTACGACGTCACCGTGTACGAGGCACACCCCGACACGGCGGCCGACATCGGCGCGTTTCTGACCCTGGCGAGCAACGGGATGCGCGCCCTGGCGCAGCTCGACGCCACGGACGCGGTGACGGCCATCGGCTTTCCGCTGACTTCGCTGCGGCTGCTGGACAGCCAGGGCATCGAGCAGGCGCACGCGCCGCTCGGTGAGGTGGCCGACCCCGCCCTGCACTACCGCTGCCTGCGCCGCGGTGAGCTGAACGCGGCCCTGCAGCGGGAGGCGGCCCGGCGCGGTGTCCCGCTGCGCCACGGCGTGCGCCTGACCGGTGTGACCGAGGGCTCGGACGGCGTCACCGCGCACTTCTCCGACGGGACCACGGCCGAGGCGGATCTCCTGGTCGGCGCCGACGGGCTCAACTCCACGGTGCGCGAGATCCTCACCCCCGGGGTCCGGCCCGGCTACTCGGGGCAGCGAATCTTCTACGGTTACACCGGCACCGCTGCCGCCGCGGACCCGACCGGCGCCATCACCTTCGTCCGGGGCAGCGAGACCACATTCGGCTACGCGGTGTCACCGGCGGGAGAGACGTACTGGTTCGCCCGGGTGAACACGGACGCGCTGCCCGCCGACGGAACCGCGCACGAGGTCGCCTGGCGCGAGGAGCTGCTGCCGCTGCTGCGCAAGGACGCCTCACCGGCCGCCGGCATCGCCGCCGCCTCCGCCGGCTCCGTCCTGGTCACCAACGCCACCGAACTGCCGCTCGGCGCCGTATGGCACACCGGACGCGTGCTGCTCGTCGGCGACGCCGCCCACGCCGCCTCCCCGGCGACCGGCCAGGGCGCCTCGATGGCGCTGGAGGACGCCGTCGTGCTCGCCAAGGCGCTGCGCGATCTGCCCGGCCTGCCCGCCGCGTTCGCCGCCTACGAGGCGCATCGCCGCCCGCGCGTGGAGCACAACATCACCGTCAGCGGCGGCATTTCGCGCGCCGGACACAACCAGGCCCGCCCGGGCCCGGTCGTGGCACGACCCGCCGACCCGGACGCGGCGCTCCTGCGCCAACTGGCCTGGGACAGCCCGCTGTCCGCCACCCCGCCCGAGGAGCCCTGAGCGGTACCACCGGTCGGACACGCTCGCGAAAGTGCAAGAGGCGGAGCACTGGAGTCCATTGCCGGGGAAACCGCCGGGGCCGGATCGTTCCGTGCGACCGGACCTTCGGAACCCTCGGCAACAAGGAGCACAGTTTGCGACTCTTGAACAGAGCCGGCGGCGCCGTCGCCGCAGCCGTCGCCCTGGTCCTGGGCGGCGGCCTCGCATCCCCGGCGACGGCCGCCGCACCCGCCGACGCCACCTACAGCGTGACCGTGGGGACCCCGGTGCCCTTCACCCACCCCACGGACACCCCCGCCACCCCGTACCTGGACCGGGACGGCACCTTCCACTACCAGCAGTCCGCCGCCCTGTACGGCGCCAAGGACCCGCGCACCTGGGACTTCTACACCGGCAAGAACTTCGACTCCGCGAGCTTCGACAACACCCTGAGCAAGGCGGTGAACCCGGCCAACCCCGCCGACCGCAACGACGACACGACCTGGCGCTGCAACAACAGCCCCACCGGCCGGGAGGCGACCTACGCGCCGAGCGGCTCCGGCTACGCCCAGAAGAACTACTGCGACCTGTCCGGGATGTGGGTCGACCCCGACACCGGTGACTGGTACGGCCTGGTGCACAACGAGTTCACCCCGCAGCCCTTCGGCGACGGACTGCACTTCGACGCCATCGACTACGCCGTCTCCACCGACCGCGGCCACACCTGGACCGTCAAGGACCATGTGATCACGTCCCCGTACAGCACCGAGCGCGGCGACACGACGGCCTTCCCGAACCAGACGTACTCCTACGGCGACGGCGACCAGCGCCTCTTCGCCGACACCGCCTCCGGCTACTTCTACGTCTATTACGGCTCCCGGATCATCGACAAGAGCGGCGGCTGGAAGGCCTTCTACGAGCACGTCGCCCGCGCCCCGATCGCCGCCAAGATGGCTCCCGGCTCCTGGCAGAAGTGGTACGACGGCGCCTGGTCCCAGCCGGGCACCGGCGGCAAGGAGAGCGACATCGTCCCCGTGGACGCCGGACACCCCACCGGGTACACACCCGCCTCCGCCGAGTACGACCCCGCCCACACCGGCACCGCCGCCCAGCAGATCGCGGCCGGCACGATGCCCCCGACCTCGCCGCTGTTCGTCATGAACATCACCTACGACGCCTATCTCGGCCTCTACATCGGCACACCGCAGGCCGTCGACCAGAGCGGCACCTCACCGCAGTACCTCTACGCCACCGACGATCTGACCACGCAGAAGTGGCACCTCATCGGGGACACCGGCAGCTACACCAACGCCTCCTGGTACCGCTGGTTCCTCGACCGCGCCAACCGCACCAGCTCCACGATCGTCGGCAGGACCTTCCGCTCCTACTGCTCCTTCGGCTGCTCGCACGACGCCTCCGGAGAGTACGTGGACATCACCGTCGACTCCGCCAGGCCCGCGGCCGCGCCCATGGACACGAGCCGCCGCTACCGCATCGCCAACGGCACGGGCCGGCTCCTCGCCCAGGTGACCGGCGGCTCCGCGACCACCTCGCTGGCCCGGCCCGCCGCATCCGGCCGCGACACCTGGGTCTTCACACCGACCGGCGACGGCGCCTTCACCATCGCCAATGCGGCGAGCGGACAGCTGCTCGGCGTCGACTCCGGCTCCACGGCGGGCCGTGCCTGGGGCGCCCGGCCCACCGTCACCCGGGCACCTGCCGGCGGGCCGGCCGTCGGACAGCAGTGGTTCGTGATCGTGAATGCCGACGGCCACGGCTATCGCCTGGTCAACCGCTACAGCGGCCTTGTGCTCGGCCTCTCCGGCACGGTTGGCCGCTTCGCCGAGACAACGCCGGTGCGCACGTGGACGGACGGTGGCGGGAGTGCCGTGGGCGGGGGCCGCAGCGCGGGGGAACAGACGCTGTCTCTCAGCGCTGCCTGAACCTTCGAGGCACACAAACGCTCAAGGCACCACGGGACTTCTGACTATCCTGCGCCCATGTCGATCATCAACGGGGAATCCGGCAAGGGATCCGACGCCCGCTTGGCGCTGACCGCGGCCCAGGCGGGCGCCGCCGTGGTCCGTGACCTCTACGGCGGCCGGCTCGCGCGCTACGACAAGTCCGCCGGCGACTTCGCGACCGAGGCGGACCTGGCCGCCGAGCGGGCCATCCTGGACGTGCTGCGTGCCGCCCGCCCCGACGACGCCGTGACCGGCGAGGAGAGCGGACGCTCCGGTGCCGCCGACGCCCGGCGCCGCTGGCTCGTCGACCCGCTGTGCGGCACCCTCAACTACGCCGTGCGGACCATGCTCGCCGGCGTGAACGTCGCCCTGCGGGAGGACGCGCTGGTCATGGCCGCCGCCACGGCCGACCCGTTCAGCGGCGAGGTGTTCTGGACCGACGGGGACGCGGCCTGGGTGCGCTCGGCCGACGGCACCGACGAGCAGCTGACACCGACGGCCGCTTCCGCGCTGGTCGACGTCAACCTCGACCCGCCGTTCCCCGACGCCCCCGGCTTCCAGGCCGCCCGCCTCCTGGCCGACCCGGGCTTCGCGGAGCGGTTCCGGCCCCGGGTGATCTCCAGCACCCTCGCCGTGGCCTGGGTCGCCGCCGGCCGCCGGGCCGCCTACGTCACCGACGGCGACCTGCGCGACAGCGTGCACTTCGCGGCCGGCATCGCGCTGTGCCGGGCGGCGGGCTGCACGGTGACCGGCCTGCACGGCGAGCCCGTGCTCAGCGGCGCGGGCGGGCTGATCGCGGCCGCCGACCCGGAGACCCACGCCGCACTGCTGGAACTGGTCAAGCACCAGACGCCGTAGGGGAGTTCACGGCCTTCTCGACGTGCGCCCCGCCGTCTGATGTGATTCCGGCATGACGACGGCCCACGACCTCGCCGCACACCTCGGTCCGGCCCTGGACACCCGCCCGGACGCCCTCCATGACGTAACGGAGGACTTCGGGCACCTCGTCCGGGCTGTGCCGCGCGCCGTACTGCGCCCACGGTCCGTCGCCGACATCCAGCGCCTGCTGGAGTACGCCGGGCCCCGGGGCATCCCGGTGAGCGTGCGCGGCGGCGGGCACTCGATGTACGGCCAGGGGCAGGCGGACGGCGGGATCGTCGTGGACCTGCGCGGGATGGGGCCGGTCGGGCCCGTGACGGACAGTCAAGTGGTCGCAGCTGCAGGCGTGTTGTGGCGGGACGTGCTCGCCGCCACCCTGCCGCACGGACTCACACCGCCCGTCCTCACCGACTACCTGGGCGCGAGCGTCGGCGGCGTGCTGTCGGCGGGCGGGCTCGGCGGCGCCGGCCACCGGCACGGCCTGGTCGCGGACCAGGTCCTGGAACTGGAGGTGGTGACCGGCGCCGGCGAGCACCGCTTCTGTTCGCCCGACCGGGATCCGGAGCTCTTCCACACCGTGCTCGCCGGGCTCGGCCAGTGCGCCGTGATCGTCTCCGCCACCCTGCGGCTGGTCCCCGCACCCGCCCGGGTCCGCCGCTACTGCCTCTCCTACACCGACCTCACCCGCTTCCTGGCCGACCAGCGGATGCTCGCCGAGGAAGGGCGCTTCGCCCATCTGGAGGGCCAGGCCCGCCCGGCCGACGACAGCCGGCCGTACCTGATCGAGGCCGTGGCCCCGCACACCGGCCAACTCCCGCCGGACGACGCCCTCATGCTCACCGGCCTCGCCCACGACCCCACCGCCGTCGAGACCACCGACCTCAGCTACGCCGAGTTCGCACACCGCGTGGACACGGACGAAGAGGTCCTCACCGAGACGGGGGAGTGGCTGCACCCGCACCCGTGGCTCAACCTGCTCCTCCCGCACGACCGCGCCGAGCCCCTCGTCCGCGCCGTACTCGCCGACCCGGCCTTCAGCGATCTGCGCGAGACCGGTCTCGTCCTGCTGTACCCGCTCCTGTCCGCCCGGCTGCGCGCCCCTCTCTTCCAGCGCCCGCCCGGCGACGTCCTGTATCTGTTCGCCCTGCTGCGCACGGCGCCGCCCGGCAGCCCCGAGACGGCCGCGGCGATGGTGGCCGCCAACCGCAAGGTCTATGAACTCGCCCGGTCCCAGGGTGCCGTCGCCTATCCGGTCAACGCCCTGCCCATGTCGGACACCGACTGGCGGGACCACTACGGCAGCCGCTGGCAGGCTCTCGCGGACGCCAAACGGCGCCACGACCCGTACCTGGTCCTGACACGGGGACACGGCCTGCGGTTCTGAAGGGGACCCGTGCGGGCCCACGAACGGCGTACTCGAAGAGGCGGACGGCGCGGGGCGCGGGTGTGATGGAAACGCCCCAACGTCAACCAGTGAGGCAGATCATGCGTCTTCGCAGTTTCGCCACAACGGCCGTGCTCGCGGGTGTCCTCGCCACAGGAGGCTCGGCGACCGCCTTCGCCGCCGACCCCACGCCCGTCGTCGGTGTCGCCGGCAACAGCCCGGGCGTCGTCTCGGGCAATGTCATCCAGATTCCGGTCGATGTCGACGCCAACGTCTGCGGCAACAGCATCAACCTCGTCGGCCTGCTGAACCCGGCTCCCGGGAACGTATGCGTCAACGGGTGACGCCCGCCGTGTGCCGGCTCCCGCACCTGGGCGGGAGCCGGCACACGGCTGCTCAGTCTCTCGTCGCGGCCTGGGCCTCGCGGTGGGCGGCCGCCTTGGCGGCCGGGCGGCGCCGGCGGAGCAGCAGACGTCTCGCCGGGAGCTCCACCGTCTCGTAGAGCAGCCAGGACAGGGCGAGCGAGAGGGCGAACACGGTCGCGGTCACGGCCGTCCCCGCCAGGCCGCCGAAGTGCGGCTTGATGCCGAGCAGGTGCGTCCCCGCGCGCAGCACCAGCAGATGGACCATGTAGAAGGCGAAGGACAGCTCTCCGAGCCGTACCATCCGCCGGCCGCGCCACATCGACGGCAGCCCCTTCAGGTCCGCGTTCGCCGCCGCCGGGATCAGCAGGCTGAAGCCGAGGATCGTGCACATGGTCGCGGAGTAGCCGAGCGGAGCCTGCGGAACCAGGAAATAGCCGATGATCGCCAGGGCGAGCGAGGCCTCCAGGCCGGGTCCGCGCCAGCGGCCGAGCAGGACCAGCCGCGCGGTGACCGCGCCGAGGACGAACTCGGGCAGCCGGGCGGCCGGGAACGAGTACAGCGCGTACGTCCACCAGTGCTGGGAGTCCGCCCGCGAGATCACCACGATCGCCACCAGCGACAGCCCGCCCAGCGCGACCGATCCGCGCACGCCGAGCCTGCGCAGCAGCAGGATCAGCAGCGGGAAGGACGCGTAGAAGAAGGCCTCGCAGGCCAGGGACCAGCTCACCGGGTTGAGCGTCTGCCACCAGGGCCGCCACCAGGAATGCAGCAGCAGCACATTGGCCACCGCCTGCTTCGGCGTCGGCTGTGTGTTGCGCTCCAGCGTGAGCGCCAGCAGGAACGCGAGGCCGACCGTCACGAGGTGCACCGGATAGATTCTGGCGATGCGGCGCCGCCAGAAGCCGAGCGCCCGGTCGTGGGGTCTCGCCGACCAGGTGAGTACAAAGCCGGACAACACGAAGAAGAACGACACTCCGACCGCACCGGAGCTGAAGCCCCAGTACACCAGGCGGCCACCGGTGCCGCCGTAGTAACCGAAGTTGTTCACGTGCAGTCCGAACACCAGCAGCGCCGCCATCCACCGCAGTCCGGTCAGGGACGGCAGTGAGGGGTTGGCGGCGCGCGGGGAGTCCCTGGCGGTCGCTTGGCCGTCAGGGGTGTGCGGCGTCGTCCGGAGCGTCCGGGTCGTCGCCGTGGTCATCGAATCACCTGCCGCAGAGGATTGGCGTGGGGCATGAAGGGGAACGTTGCCCGTTCACCTCCGATCATGGCCCTACATGGCAAACATCACACTAGTGCCGAACGACGCACCCCTCCGGATGCCACGGACAGCCGGACCGGTACACCCGTACGAGTGATGGCGCCCCTGCCCCCGCCGTGGACAGCGGAACGCCCGGCGGCCCGCGTCGGTACGCGGGCCGCCGGGCACGGCAGGCGAGCGGCTAGGCGGCCAGTTCCTTCGTGATCCGCTCCAGCATGAACGCCGAGGACTCGCGGGCCCGCTCCTCCCAGGCGAAGACGCATGCCGTGGCCACGCCGTCGAACTTCAGCTCCCGCAGGGTACCGAAGAACGCCTCCCAGTCGACCTCGCCCTGGCCGATGTCCAGGTGCTGGTGGATCCGGGCCGGGGTGCCGGGCGGGTTGAGGATGTAGCGCAGCCCGCTGGAACCCTTGTGGTTGAAGGAGTCCGCGATGTGGACGTGCTGCAGCTTGTCGCCGGCGTAGCGCATCATCCCCGCGATGTCCGCCGCCGGGTCGGCCCCGGACAGGTGGAAGGAGTGCGGGGCGCAGTACAGGTAGTTCACCCACGGCTTGTTGAGCGCGCGGACCAGGTCGACCGCGGAGGTGTTCTCCTCGCAGAAGTCGTCCGGGTGCGCCTCCAGGTTCAGCGCGATGCCTTCCCGCTCGAACAGGGGCAGCAGTTCGTCCAGCGAGCGCCAGAACGCGGCCTCGCTCTCCGCGGCCCGTTCGGGACGGCCGTTGAACTCCGAGTTCATCAGCGGGCATTCGAGCTCCGCGGTGATCTCGATCATCCGCTTCCAGTAGCGGACGGCCGCCTGCCGCTCGGTCTCGTCCGGGGACGACCACTTGTACAGCGGCAGCACCGAGGACAGCTTCACCCCGTGCCGGCGCAGGGAGTTCTTCAGCCCGGCCACGCGCTCGTCGTCCGCCCGCGGGTGCAGGAAGAACGGCATGAAGTCGTCGCGGGGGGACAACTCGATGTATTCGTAGCCGAGTTCGGCCACCGTGCGCACCATGTCGTCGATCGGCAGGGCGCGGAACATGTACGGGTCGATGGCGATCTTCACGCGGCACCTCCGTAGAAGGCGGGGCGGGGCTTGAGGTCGGTGGCGACGACGCGCCCGGACTCCAGGGCCTCGACCGTCGCGGCCGTGATCACGGTGGCGGCGTAGCCGTCCCAGGCCGAGGGACCGGTGGGCTCGTCGCCGGCCGCCAGGCCCGCGATCCACTCGCGGAACTCGGTGTCGAAGGCGTCCCGGAAGCGCCCCACCCAGTCCGTGAGCACCTCGGTGCTGTGCGATCCGGCGGTGCGTACCCCGACCGCGGCCGGGTCCGGCAGCCGCACCAGGCCCTTTTCGCCGACGGCCTCGCACTGGATGTCGTAGCCGTACTGGCAGTTGACGAAGACCTCAAGGTCGACACGGACGCCCTTGGCGGTCTCGAACAGCATGATCTGCGGGTCCTTGAGGTGCGCGAACCGCTTGCCGGTGGCGCGCGGTGTGATCACCTGGGTGGAGACGATCTCGTCGTCCAGCAGCCAGCGCAGGACGTCCACCTCGTGCACCGCCGTGTCGAGCGCGGCCATCGCCGAGGTGTAGGACTCGGGGACGGTCGGGTTGCGGTGGGCGCAGTGCACGATCAGCGGCGCACCGATCCGGCCCGAGTCGATGACCTGCTTCAGCTGCCGGTAGCCGGCGTCGTAGCGGCGCATGAAACCGACCTGGACCAGGCGCCGGCCGTGGGCCTGCTCCGCCTCGATGATCCTCAGACAGTCCTCGGCGGTGGTGGCGAGCGGCTTCTCGCAGAACACCGGCTTCCCGGCGGCGATCGCGTTCAGGACGTGCTCGGCGTGGGTCGGACCCCAGGAGGTCACGAGGACCGCGTCGACGTCGTCGGCCGCGACCACCGCCGCGCCGTCGGGCAGCACCTGGGCACCGACCGGGGCTGCCGCCTCGGCGGCACGGTCGGCGTCGATGTCGGTCACCGCGGTCACCCGCGCCCCGGTCACGGTGTCGGTGAGGCGCCGGATGTGCTCCGTGCCGATCCAGCCGGCGCCGATGACTCCTACACGTACGGTCATGGTCAGTCCTTACAAGAGGTTCAGGAGAAGCGCGCCCGGAGTTCGGCTTCGAGGGTTTCCAGCGTGCGGCCCTTGGTCTCGGGCACGTAGAGCTTGACGAAGGTGAGCGAGAAGACACCCGCCACGACGAACAGGAAGAAGGTGTTGGAGATCCCGATACCGGAGACCAGCGACGGGAAGACCAGTCCGATCACGAAGTTGGTCAGCCACAGCACCACGGCAGCGACGCCCATGCCGAAACCGCGCATCCGCATCGGGAAGATCTCCGACAGCATCAGCCAGGTCACCGGCGAGATCGCACCCTGCTGGAAGGCCAGGAAGGTGACGGTCATGGCGAGGACCGCGTACGCGCGGCCGTCACCGGACGGCAGCACCAGCGAGAACACGCCGATCAGCAACAGCGCGGCGGTCGTACCGAGCTGACCGGTCATCAGCATCGGACGCCGGTTGACCCGGCCCAGCAGCCATATGCCGACGAAGGTCGCCAGCACCGAGATCACACCGTTGGCGATGTTCGCGGTGAGCGCGCTGTCGGCGGCGAAGCCGGCGTCGGTCAGGATCTGGGTGCCGTAGTACATGATCGTGTTGACACCGGTGATCTGCTGCACGATCGCGATGCCGAAGCCGATGAACATCAGCTTGCGCACCCACGGCGTGGACTTCATGTCCCGCCAGCCGCCGAGCTTCTCCTGCTCCTCCTTCACGGCGAGCGCGGACACCTCGGCGAGCTCGGCCTCGGCCCGCTGCGCGGACCGCACCTGCTTGAGGACCTCCAGGGCTTCGCCGAACCGGGTCCTGGACGCCAGCCAGCGCGGACTCTCCGGCATCACCAGCATGCCGAACCAGAGCACGACCGCCGGGACGGTGGCGATGACCAGCATCCAGCGCCAGATGCCACCCGACTCGCTCCCGACGTTCGCGATGATCGCATTGGACGTGAACGCCAGCAACTGCCCGCTGACGATCATCAGTTCATTACGGGTCACCAGCGCTCCGCGCCGCTCGGCCGGGGAGATCTCCGCGAGGTACACCGGCACGGTCACCGACGCACCGCCGACCGCGAGACCCAGCACGAAGCGGGCCACGATCATGACCGCGGTGGTCGGGGCGAGCGTGGCGCCGAGCGCGCCGACGAAGAACAGCACCGCGAGGGCGAGGATCGTACGGCGCCTGCCGCGCGCGTCCGACATCCGGCCGCCGGCGACCGCGCCGAGTGCCGCGCCCAGCAGCAGCGAGCTGGTGACCATGCCCTCGGTGACCGCGGTCAGTCCGAGATCCTTGCTCATATAGGGCAGGGCACCGTTGATGACACCGGTGTCATAGCCGAACAGCAGCCCGCCGAAGGTGGCGATGACCGTGATCAGCCGCAGCCGCCGGGCGACGGCGGGCGGGGCGTCGGCCACGGGAGCGGGGGCCTGAATCGCGTCGTCCCTGACGTCCATGGCCGCCTCCTACTTGCTGGTCGGGCGTCGAGTTCCGGTCAGGCCGCAGCCGGCCAGGTGCTCACGGGTGCTGACGGCGATGGGCAGCGGCACCTCGGGAGCGCACGGGTACAGGTCCTGCTCGACGATCACGAACAACTCGGCGTCCAGCTTGGCGAGTTCCGCCACGACATCGGCCGGGTTGGGCACGCCCGCCGGCGGCGACACGCACACGCCCCGCTTCACGGCCTCGCCGAATCCCAGGTTCTCGGCCGCGACCTGCGCGAGCACCTCCGGGTCCATCTGCTTGATGTGGACGTACCCGACCCGCTCGCCGAACCGGCGGATCAGATCGACGTTGTCGCCGCCGCCGTAGGCGACGTGCCCGGTGTCCAGGCAGAGGTTCGTGTACCGGCTGTCGGACTCGTTCAGCAGCCGCTCGATCTCCGGCTGGGTCTGGATGTGGCTGTCGGCGTGCGGGTGAATGACGAGCCGCACGTCGTACTCGTCCAGCAGCAGCTTGCCCAGCCGGTCCGCGGCCTTGCCGAACCCGGCCCACTGCTCGGCGGTCAGCTCGGGCGACTCGGTGAACGCGCCGGTCTTCTCGTCCCGGTACATCGGCGGGATGAGGACCAGGTGGTGGGCGCCCGCGGCCGCCGTCAGCGTCGCGACCTCACGGACATGTGCGAGCATCTCGCCCCATGCCTCCGGCCGGTGCAGCGCGCCGAACGCGGTGCCGCCGGAGACCTGCAGCCCCCGAGCCGCCAGCTCCTCCTTGAGGCGCTGCGGGTCGGTGGGGAGGTAGCCGTACGGGCCGAGTTCGAGCCACTGGTAGCCGGCCGTGGCCAGCTCGTCCAGGAACCGGGTGTACGACACCTGGTGCTCGTCCTCGGGGAACCAGATGCCCCAGGAGTCGGGAGCGGAGCCCAGGCAGAGGTTGCCCGCGACGGTGCGGAGCGGGGATGGCGCCGTTGCCATGGCGTGTCCTTAGGGGAGGAGGAGAGGGCAGGGGGGAGGAGACTCAGCTGGAGGTGGGGAAGTTGAAGCCCGCGGTGGTGTGCTGTTCGGTCTGGGGCCAGCGGGTGGTGACGACCTTGGGGCGGGTGTAGAAGCGGATGCCTTCGGGGCCGTGGATGGGGGAGTCGCCGATGAGGGAGTCCTTCCAGCCGCCGAAGGAGTAGTACGACATCGGGACGGGGACGGGGACGTTGATGCCGATCATGCCGACCTTGACGTTTCGCTGGAATCGGCGTGCGGCTTCGCCGGAGGCGGTGAACAGGGCGGTGCCGTTGCCGTAGGGGTTGGCGTTGATGACGTCGATGGCCTGGTCGAGGGTGTCGACGCGGACGATGGCGAGGACCGGGCCGAACAGTTCCTCCTGGTAGGCCTGCATCTGGGTGGTGACGTGGTCGAGGAGGGAGGGGCCGGTGAAGAAGCCGTTCTCGTGGCCGTCGATCTTCAGTCCGCGTCCGTCGACGACGACCGTGGCGCCCTGCTGGGCGGCCACGCCGACCGCGTTGTCGACGCGTTCCTGGGCGGCCTTGGTGACCAGGGGGCCCATTTCGGTGCCGGGCTGGTCGCCGGGGCCGACCTTGACCTCGCGGGCCTTGCGTTCCAGCACCGTCACCAGTCCGTCGGCGGCCGTGCCGACGGCGATGGCGACGGAGAGGGCCATGCAGCGTTCGCCGGCGGAGCCATAGGCGCCGGCGGTGATGTGGTTGGCGGCGAATTCGAGGTCGGCGTCGGGGAGGACGACGGCGTGGTTCTTGGCGCCGCCGAGGGCCTGGACGCGCTTGCCGTGCGCGGTGGCCTGCTCGTGGACGTACTTCGCGATCGGGGTGGAGCCGACGAAGGAGACGGCCTGGATGCCGGGGTGGGTGAGGATGGCGTCGACCGTGGGCTTGCCGCCGTGGACGACGTTGAAGACGCCGTCGGGCAGGCCGGCCTTCTGGTAGAGGTCGGCGACGAAGTTCGCGGCGGAGGGGTCGCGCTCACTGGGCTTGAGGATGAAGGTGTTGCCGGTGGCGATGGCGATGGGGTGCATCCACAGGGGGACCATGGCGGGGAAGTTGAAGGGGGTGATGCCGGCGACGACGCCGAGGGGCTGGCGGAAGTTGTGGACGTCGATGCCGCGGGAGACCTGGTCGGAGAAGCTGCCCTTGAGGACGTCGCCGAGGCCGCAGGCGAACTCCACGACCTCCCGGCCGCGCACGATCTCGCCGCGGGCGTCGTCGACGGTCTTGCCGTGCTCGGCGGAGATGATCCGGCCCAGCTCTTCCTCGTGCTCGACGAGGAGCTGGCGGAAGGTGAACAGGATCTGGGTGCGCTGGGTCAGAGACGACTCCGACCAGGTCTCGAAGGCCTTGGCGGCGGCGGTGACGGCGGTGTCGATCTCGTTGGTGCCGCCGAGGACGACCTGGGCCTGTTCGGCGCCGGTGGCCGGGTTGAACACGGCCTGGGTGTCGGTGCCGGCCACGGCCTTGCCGTTGATCCAGTGAGGGATGGTGTGCACGGGAGAGGTGTCCTTAGAGGTAGTGCCGCTGGGCGAGCTTGCGGTCGGCGTACGTCTCGTACGCCTCCCGGGTGGAGTCGAGGGTGGAGGCCTGGCTGACGGGTACGTCCCACCAGCCGTGTGCGGGCGGGTTGGGGCCGTAGAGGTCGGTCTCGACATGGACGACGGTGGTGCGGTCGGCGGCCTTGGCCTTCTCCATCGCCGAGCGGAACTCCGCGACGGTGGTGGCGTGGAGCACGTCCGCGCCCAGGGAGGAGGCGTTCGCGGCGAGGTCGACGGGCAGGACGTCGCCGTCGAGGAGGCCCGAACGGCCGTTGCGGAAGCGGTACTTGGTGCCGAACCGCTGCGAGCCGAGGGACTCCGACAGAGCGCCGATGGAGGCGAAGCCGTGGTTCTGCACGAGGACCACGATGACCTTCAGGCCCTCGGAGACCATGGTGACGATCTCCTGAGCCATCATCAGATACGAGCCGTCACCGACCAGGACGACGACCTCACGCGTCGGGTCGGCCATCTTGGCGCCGACGCCGGCGGCGACCTCGTAGCCCATGCAGGAGTAGGCGTACTCGACGTGATAGGCCTTCGGGTCCCGGGCCCGCCACAGCTGCTGGAGGTCGCCGGGCATCGAGCCGGCCGCGTTGATGACCACGGCCCGGTCGTCCAGGACGTCGTTCAGCGCACCGAGGATCTCCGTCTGGGCCGGCCGCGGACCGTGCCCGACGGTGAAGCACTGCTCCTCGATCTCCCGTGTGCGAGCGATGAGTTGCCGCGTCCGGTCGCGGTACTCCTGCTCCACCTCCCAGTCGGCCAGGGCTCCGGCGAGGGCCTGGATGCCGAGGCGGGCGTCGGCGATGAGCGGTTCGGCGGAGTGCTTGACGGCGTCGAGGCGGGCGACGTTGAGGTTGACGAAGGTGACATCGGGGTTGCCGAAGACGGTGTGGCTGGCGGTGGTGAAGTCGGAGTACCGGGTACCGATGCCGAGCACCACATCGGCGTCCTTGGCGAGTTCGTTGGCGGCGTGGGCGCCGGTGGAGCCGATGCCGCCGACGGCGCAGGGGTGGTCCCAGGGGACCGCGCCCTTGCCGGCGTGGGTGTCGGCGACCGGGATGCCGGTGGCCTCGGCGAAGGCGCGCAGTTCGGTCTCGGCGCCGGAGTAGACGGTGCCGCCGCCGGCCACGATCAGCGGTTTCTTCGCGGCTCGCAGCAGGCGGGCGGCGCGCTCGACGGCGCTGGGTTCCGGCACCGGGCGGCCGATGTGCCAGACCCGGCGCCGGAAGAAGTCGGCCGGCCAGTCGTACGCCTCGGCCTGCACGTCCTGCGGCAGCGCGAGCGTGACGGCGCCGGTCTCGACCGGGTCGGTGAGCACCCGCATGGCCGCCAGTGCGGCCGGGATCAGCTGTTCGGGGCGGGAGATGCGGTCGAAGTACTTGGACACGGCGCGGAAGGCGTCGTTGACCGTGACATCGCCGCCCCGGGAGCCCTCCAGCTGCTGGAGGACGGGCTCGGCCACGCGCGTGGCGAACATGTCGCTGGGGAGCAGCAGGACCGGGATGCGGTTGGTGATGGCCAGGGCCGCACCGGTGATCATGTTGGTGGAACCGGGGCCGGTGGAGGCGGTGCAGGCGAAGGTGGCGAGCCGGTCGCGCATCTTGGCGTAGGCGACGGAGGCGTGGACCATGCCCTGTTCGTTGCGGGCGAGGTAGTACGGCAGGTCGGCCTCGCCCGTGGTCGCGGCCTGGAGGAGGGCCTGGCCGAGGCCGGCGACGTTGCCATGGCCGAAGATGCCCCACACGCCGGGGATCAGGCGCTGTTCCTGACCGTCGCGTTCGCTGTACTGGCTGGCGAGGAAGCGGACGAGGGCCTGGGCGGTGGTGAGTCGTACGGTGTTCATCGGTTCGCTCCGAAGGGCAGCCGGTCGTCCACGTCCTGGGTGTCCCAGGTGGAGCGGACCCAGCCGTGGGCGGGGTCGTCGCAGATCAGCCAGGCACGGTCCTGACCGGGGCCTGCCATGACGTTGAGGTAGTACAGGTCGTAGCCGGGCGCGGCGATGGACGGGCCGTGCCAGCCGTGCGGGATCAGCACCGTGTCGCCGGAGCGGACCTCGGCCAGGACGTCGATCGGCCGCTCGGGGGTGCCGTAGACGCGCTGGTAGCCGAAGCCGTTCTCGCCGCCGGAGACCTCGAAGTAGTAGATCTCCTCCAGCTCCGACTCCTGGCCCGGACGCGCCTCGTCGTGCTTGTGCGGCGGGTACGACGACCAGTTGCCACCCGGCGTGAGGACCTCGCACACCAGCAGCTGCTCGGCGTCGAAGGTCCCGGGCAGGCAGTAGTTGTTCACCTGCCGCGAGCAGGCATCCGCGCCCCGCAGCTCCACCGGCACGTCTTCCTTGCGCCCGTACCGAGCGGGGAGGCCACCTCGCTCGGTACGGGCGGAGGGCAGTGCGAACCTCCCGCCGGAGGCGCTGCTGATCATGGCCTGCGACGCGCGCGGAACGTATGCGAAGTCGGTGGCCGAGCTGAACACGCCGGCCCGGCCGGTGAGTTCGAAGACCTGCCCCTCGACGGCGACGGTGCAGCCGCCCGTCAGGGGCAGCACGAGGAACTCGGAGTCCCCGCTGGACAGGGTGTGCACCGCGCCCGGCTCCAGGGTCAGGATCCTGAGGCCGGAGTATCCCCAGCCCGCCGACTCGGGCGTGACGACGAGGTCGTACGGGTCCTCGCCCGACGTCCCGCCCGGGATGACGTACGCGCTGTCGGTGGTCACAGCAGGCTCACCGCCTTGTCGACGGCGCCGGCGACGTCGCCGCCGGCGGGGTAGAGCAGGGAGCGGCCCACGACCAGGCCCTGCGCGGTGGGCAGCTTCAGCGCCTTGCCCCAGGAGGCGAAGGCGGCCTCGGGGTCGGTGACCTCGCCGCCCAGCAGCACCGCCGGCAGCGTGGAGGCGGCCAGGACGCGCTCCATGCCGGGGACGACCGGGAGCTTCAGCCAGGTGTAGGCGGTACGGCGGCCGAGCCCCGAGGCGATCGTGACGGACTTGATGACGGCCTCGGTGGAGAGGTCGTTGCGGATCCTGCCGTCCTGCCATTCCGAGACGAACGGCTCGACCATCGCGATGAGCCGGCGGTCATTCAGTTCGTTGACCGCGTGGGCGGTGTTCTCCAGCACCGACGGGGTCGCCGGGTCGCCCAGCGCGATACGGGTGAGGGTCTTGCCACCGTCGAAGCCCATCGCGGCGATGGTCTCGGCGTCGTAGCCGGTGAACCGGTCGTCGATCTCGAAGACCGAGCCCGCCAGACCGCCCCGGTTCATGGAACCGAAGACGCTCTTGCCGTCCAGGACGCCGAGCAGGAGCAGGTCTTCGAGAATGTCGGCGGTGCCCAGGACGCCGGTGACACCCGGGCGTTCCAGGGCGATGCACAGCCGGTCGAGGAGTTCGGCGCGGTCGGCCATGGCCGTCGGATCGCCGCCGACGGCGTTGGCGCCTCGGGCGGGGTGGTCGGCGGCGATGATCATCGTCTTGCCGTGCTCGCCGAGCGGCGAGGTCGCCTTCACCCGGCGGGCGGCGGCCGCCGCGATCGCGCCGGGGTCCTTGACGCGGGCCTGCACGATCCGGCTCACCTTGTCGGACAGCACGTCGTCACGCCTTTCGTTCGATGGTGGTGGCGAGGGCGGCCTCGCGGAGCTTGTCCTCGACCTCGGCCTCGGTCGGCATCGCCTCGGAGCAGGCCGGCCGGCCCGCGACGATGGCGCCGGCCGCGTTGGCGAAGGCGATCGCGCGTTCGGTGTCCCAGCCGGACAGCAGCCCATGGCACAGGGCCCCGCCGAAGGCGTCACCCGCGCCGAGCCCGTTGACGACGTCCACCGGAATCGGCGGTACCTCCACGGCCGCACCGCTGCGGTCCATGGCGAGCACGCCCTTCGGGCCCTGCTTGACCACGGCCAGTTCCACCCCGGCCGCGAGCAGCGCCTCGGCGGCGGCGTACGGCTCGCGCACGCCGGTGGCGACCTCGCACTCGTCGAGATTGCCGACCGCGACCGTGGTGTTCCGCAGCGCCTCGGCGTAGTACGTGCGCGCCTCGGCCGGTCCCAGGCGGTAGCCGCTGACCTCCGAGGGCCAGAACATCGGCCGCCAGTCCAGGTCGAAGACCGTGATCCCGGCCTTGGCCCGGTGCGCCAGCGCGGCCAGGGTGGCCGAGCGGCTCGGTTCCTCGCTCAGCCCGGTCCCGGTCACCCAGAACACGGCCGCCTCGCGCACCGCGTCCAGGTCCAGTTCCGCCGGTCGGATGTCCAGGTCGGGGGCCTTGGGCAGGCGGTAGAAGTACAGCGGGAAGTCGTCCGGCGGGAAGATCTCGCAGAACGTCACCGGGGTCGGCGCGATGTCCGAGACACCGACGTAGCGGCCGTCCACGCCGTAGCCGTCCAGGGCGGTGCGGACGAAGTCGCCGAACGGGTCCCGGCCCGTTTTGGTGATCACGGCCGCGGAGTGTCCGTAGCGGGCGGCGGCCACCGCGACGTTCGTGGGGGAGCCGCCGAGGTACTTGCCGAACGACGTGACCTCCGCCAGCCCGACGCCGGTCTGGAGCGGATACACATCCACTCCCACACGGCCGATGGTCAGCACTTCGAACGGCATCACGCTGGTTTCCCTTCGCTCCGGCTGCTTGAGTCCGGGGGTGGCAACAGAACGGTCCAGAGAGGCCCGGTCAGAGAGCCTGTCGCGCTCTACTAGCGCGCTCTAGTGCGAGTACGATGACCCCTGTCCAAATGTCATGTCAATAGCTTGTTGCCGGGAGATTTCCCGGAGCCCGGCTAGGGTGGGCGCGTCAGAGGGTGGGTGGGCAGGTGGATGTAAACGGCAAGCAGCGGCCGACGATGGCGGACGTCGCCGAGAAGGCGGGGGTCTCCCGCGCGCTGGTGTCGATCGTGTTCCGCAACCAGCCCGGGGCCAGTGAGGAGACCCGGGAGCGCGTGCTGCGGGTCGCCGACGAGCTCGGCTACCGGCCCGACAGTGCCGCCCGGCTCCTCGCGCGCGGGCGCAGCCGTACCATCGGCGTGCTGTTCACCGCGCACCAGATCTTCCAGTCGGACCTGATCGAGGGCATCTATCCCGAGGCCGAACGCCTCGGCTACGACGTGCTGCTGTCGGCCGTCGCCCAGGGCCGCAGCGAGGCCAAGGCGGTCGAGGCCCTGCTGAGCCATCGCAGCGAGGCACTGATCCTGCTGGGCCCCGGGTCCGACCCCGCCTACCTGGACGAGCTGGCCCAGCGCGCCGCCGTCGTCTCCGTCGGCCGCCGGGTGCCCCGGTCGCGCGTCGACTCCGTGCACACCGCCGAGGGCAAGGGCGTACGGCAGGCCATGGAGCACCTGCTGGAGCTCGGGCACCGCCGGATCGTCCACATCGACGGCGGACGCGGACCCGGCTCGGCCGAGCGGCGCCGGGCCTACCGGGCGGCGATGCGCCGGGCCGGTCTCCAGGCCGAGGGGCGTGTGATCCCCGGCGACCACACCGAGCGCTCCGGCATCGAGGCGGGCCGGCTCCTGCTCGACGAACGGGACGCCGGCGCGCCGCTGCCCACGGCCGTGCTCGCCGGCAACGACCGCAGCGCCATGGGGTTGTTGATGGCCCTGACCCGGGCCGGTGTCGAGGTGCCCCGGGACCTCTCCGTCGTCGGCTACGACGACAATCACCTCTCGCATCTGATGCCGATCGGCCTGACGACCGTACGCCAGGACGCCGCCCTGATGGCCGAACATGCGGTCCGCTTCGCCGTACAGCGCCTGGAGAACCCCGAACTGGAGCCCAGGGAGGCGGAGTTGGACCCGCAGCTGGTGGTGCGGGGAACCAGCGGGCCGCCACCTGCCTGAGTCTGCGGGGAAGTTGCTTGTGGTGCGTGGCGCTTACGGCGCGTCGGTGCGTGCGATCATGCGGCTGCCGGCGAAGGTGTGCGGGGGCGAGGCCGTGCAAGGTGTCACCGGAGCAGTGGGCCGGGTCCCGGTCCCAGACGGTGAGGTCGGCGTCACGGCCCGCGGTGAGGGCGCCGCGCAGGTGCTCCTCGCCGAGCAGGCGGGCGGCGCGGGTGGTGTGCGGGGCGAGCGCCTCGTCGTAGGTGATGGTGTGCTCGGGGCCCTTGACACCGATGACCGTCTGCCGGGTGGTCATCCCCCACACCGAGCGCATGGCGCCGAACCGGCCGACAGGGGAAGCCGGATCCGGCACTGGCCTCCGCGCCCAGGTCGAGTCGGCCGCGGGCGGGGAAGAGACGCGCCACGCGCTCCGGGCCCGGAAGCCCTTCCGCACCTCGGCGGTCTCCATGCAGCAACGGCTGCTGCATGGAGACCGGGGATGACCAGGGCCATGGCACGGGCGTGCCGCTCGGGGCCGGCCGGGCCGCTGTGCCCATCACCAGGGTGCCGGCGGGCAGGCCGGGATCGCGGGTGAGGACGCGCTCGTACGCGTCCAGCAGGACGCGGACCGCGCGGTCGCCGTAGGCGTGCGTCGCGCCGGCGGGTGAGCCGGTGCGGTTGCGTCCCATCCAGCTCGTGGTGCGCCCGCCGCAGGCTCCTCGCCGCGCGCGAGCAGCGGCTCCACCTCCTCCGGCCGACATCGCAACTCCTCGGATTCTTCGGTGAGTTGGGGCTGTACGCGGCGATGTCCTTCGAGCTCGTGACCCCCGGCACCCCGCACCGCCCGGGCGAGCCGCGGCACGATCTCGCCATGGCGAGCCACGCCGTCACCAAGCCCCTCCAGGACCACCCGGAGGACCCCGCCTCCGGTCGGCTCCGGGAGCCGAAGGAGGCCTGCCATGCTCTGGCCCGCCGGTACGAGTACGCCGGGGCAGGTCGCCGGGGCGGAGCCTGACCCGCCCGGCGTCGGCCGGCGTGAAGGTGAGTGAGCGGTCCGGCCCACCGGCGGTGCACGGGCACCGGCCCTTGCGTGCAACGCGACGGGGCGTGGTGCCTCGGGCGCGAGGTCAGCGGCTGCGCACGGCGCACGGCCGGGCAGCGCTCGCGGTCGCGCCTTGCCCCGGCTCACCCCTTCGGGCGATCTTCCGGCTTGCCGTGCGGCCCTGGGTGAGCCGGGGCCGGATGATGCGGGCATGCTTCGGCCGGGGTCGTCGGGCCGCCCGTGCCGCCGTGCCCGCCGCGGTGGGTGGGTCGTGCGAGGGCTGTCGTGAAGATCAACGCGCGTGTGGGCGTGAAGATCAGCGCGAAGGCAAAGGTGAAGGCAAACGACCGGGCTGGAGCCGGGGCGGGCGCGGCGGATGGCGGCCAGGTGGACGGCGGGCTGCGGGACGCGGCCAAAATTGCACCCCTCGTTTTCTTGAACCTCTCGTGTTTTTGAGGGTAGGTTCGGCCTCATGACCGCCTCCCCGACCCCGACCACCGCCGAGGAGCTCCGCGGTGCCGGCCTGCGCGTGACAGCAGCCCGCGTCGCGCTGCTGGAGACCGTCCGGGACGGCGACCACCTCGGCGTCGAGGCGATCGCCTCCGGGGTCCGCGCCCGCGTAGGCCACATTTCCCTGCAAGCCGTCTACGAGGCCCTTCACGCTCTCACCGCGGCGGGCCTGGTCCGCCGTATCGAGCCGGCCGGACACCCGGCCCGGTTCGAGGGGCGTGTGGGCGACAACCATCACCACATCGTGTGCCGGTCGTGCGGTGCCGTCGTCGACGTCGACTGCGCCGTCGGCGACGCACCCTGTCTGACCGCCTCCGACGACCGTGGCTTCTCCATCGACGAGGCCGAGGTCGTCTACTGGGGCATGTGCCCCGACTGTTCCCCCGGCCGCAGTTCCTGAGCACCGAGTTCCGCACAGTTCGGAAGGATTGCCATGACTGAGAACAACGACGCGATCGTCGCAGACGCGAAGACGGAAGGCGGCTGCCCCGTCGCCCATGGCCGCGCCGCGCACCCGACCCAGGGCGGTGGCAACCGCCAGTGGTGGCCGGAGCGGCTCAACCTGAAGATCCTTGCCAAGAACCCGGCCGTGGCCAACCCGCTCGGCGAGGACTTCGACTACCGCGACGCCTTCAACGCCCTGGACCTCGCCGCGGTGAAGCGTGACATCGCCGAGGTGCTCACCACCTCGCAGGACTGGTGGCCCGCCGACTTCGGCAACTACGGCCCGCTCATGATCCGTATGGCCTGGCACGCCGCCGGTACGTACCGCATCAGCGACGGCCGTGGCGGCGCCGGCGGCGGCCAGCAGCGCTTCGCCCCGCTCAACAGCTGGCCGGACAACGCGAGCCTGGACAAGGCCCGCCGGCTGCTGTGGCCGGTGAAGAAGAAGTACGGCCAGTCCATCTCCTGGGCCGACCTGCTGGTCCTCACCGGCAACGTGGCGCTGGAGACGATGGGCTTCAAGACCTTCGGCTTCGGCGGCGGCCGCGTCGACGAGTGGGAGCCCGACGAGGACGTCTACTGGGGCCCCGAGACCGAGTGGCTCGGTGACGCCCGCTACACCGGTGACCGCGAGCTGGAGAACCCGCTCGCCGCGGTCCAGATGGGCCTCATCTACGTCAACCCCGAGGGCCCCAACGGCAACCCGGACCCGATCGCCGCGGCCCGCGACATCCGTGAGACCTTCCGGCGTATGGCGATGAACGACGAGGAGACCGTCGCCCTCATCGCCGGTGGCCACACCTTCGGCAAGACCCACGGCGCCGGCCCGGCGGACAACGTCGGTGCCGACCCCGAGGCCGCCCCGCTGGAGCAGATGGGCCTCGGCTGGAAGAGCACCTACGGCACCGGTGTCGGCAAGGACGCCATCACCTCCGGCCTGGAGGTCATCTGGACCGAGACCCCGACCCAGTGGGGCAACGGGTTCTTCAAGAACCTCTTCGAGTACGAGTACGAGCTCACCAAGAGCCCGGCCGGCGCCCACCAGTGGATCGCCAAGGACGCCCCGGAGACCGTCCCGGACGCGTTCGACCCGGAGAAGAAGCACCGCCCGACGATGCTCACCACCGACCTGTCGCTGCGCTTCGACCCGATCTACGGGCCGATCTCGCGCCGCTTCTACGAGAACCCGGAGGAGTTCGCGGACGCCTTCGCCCGCGCCTGGTTCAAGCTGACGCACCGCGACATGGGCCCGGTCGTCCGCTACCTCGGCGCGGAGGTCCCCTCCGAGGAACTGCTGTGGCAGGACCCGCTGCCGCAGCGCACCGGCGAGCTGATCGACGCCGCGGACATCGCCTCCCTCAAGGAGGAGATCCTCGGCTCGGGCCTCACGGTCTCGCAGCTCGTCTCCACCGCCTGGGCCGCGGCCTCCTCCTACCGCAACAGCGACAAGCGCGGCGGTGCCAACGGCGGCCGTATCCGCCTGGAGCCGCAGCGGAACTGGGAGGTCAACAACCCGGACGAGCTCGCCCAGGTGCTGCGCACCCTGGAGGGCGTCCAGGAGTCCTTCAACGCCAAGGGCGGCAAGCAGGTCTCGCTGGCCGACCTGATCGTGCTCGCGGGCTCCGCGGCCGTCGAGAAGGCGGCGAAGGACGGCGGCTTCGCGGTCGAGGTGCCGTTCACGGCGGGCCGTGTCGACGCCTCGCAGGAGCAGACGGACGTCGAGTCGTTCGCCGCGCTGGAGCCGGCCGCCGACGGCTTCCGCAACTACGTCGGCAAGGGCAACCGCCTGCCGGCCGAGTACCTGCTGCTCGACAAGGCGAACCTGCTCAACCTGAGCGCGCCCGAGCTGACGGTTCTCGTCGGTGGTCTGCGCGTCCTCGGTGCCAACCACAACGGCTCCAAGCACGGTGTCTTCACCGACAGGCCGGGCACGCTGACGAACGACTTCTTCGTCAACCTGCTCGACCTGGACACCGAGTGGAAGTCGACCTCCGCCGCGCAGGACGAGTTCGAGGGCCGCGACGCCTCCGGCGCCGTGAAGTGGACCGGCACCCGTGCCGACCTGGTCTTCGGCTCGAACTCCGAGCTGCGTGCCGTCGCCGAGGTCTACGCGAGCGACGACGCGAAGGAGAAGTTCGTCAAGGACTTCGCCGCCGCGTGGGTCAAGGTCATGAACGCGGACCGGTGGGACCTCCGCTGATCCGCCTCGTCTGAACCACTGACAGGGACGTCCGGTCCCGCCCGGCAGGGCGGGACCGGACGTCCGCGTTTTTCGGAGGCGTCAGCGGCCGAGGACCGCCGCGCCCGCCTGCGCGTACCGCTCGTCCAGATCGCCGGACGGGGCACCCGCGACACCGATGCCCGCGACCGGGGCGCCCTTGGCGGTCACCGGGATGCCGCCCGCGAGGAACAGCGTGCCCGGGATGTCCTTCAGGGCCGGCGCCTGCTCCAGCCGCTCGGCCGGCTCCGAGGTGGGCGCGTTCCAGGACACGGCGGTGAACGCCTTGCGCTCGGCCGACTCGTACGACTGCGGCCCCGCCCCGTCCCCGCGCAGGGTGACCAGCGTGTTGCCGTCCCGGTCGACGACGGCCACGGAGACCTGCCGGCCGTCCTTCGCGGCGACGTCCAGCGCGGCACGCGCGGCCTGCTCGGCGGCGGCCAGGGTCAGATGCGTGCTCTGGGTGAGGTCTGCGCTCCGGGCGGCCACGGGGGCGGGCGCGGCACCGGGGGAGTCGGCCGCGCCGGCGGCGACCGTACCGACGACACCCGCGCCGATCACGGCGAGCGCGGCCTGGACGCCCCGCGGTACCCCGCTCCTGCTGACCGTGCTGTCGACCAAGAACACCCAGGACGCCCCGCCGGACGACGCACTGGTCGCGGAGACGGCCCGCATCCTGTCCCACACGCTGGCCCCCGGCGAGTGACGAGGGTCCCCGCCGCTGTCGGTTCCGTCGTCTCCGGTGCGTGACCGCGTGGCTTGCGGGTGTTGGTTCCGTCGTCTCCGGTGAGTGGCCGCATGGCCTGCCGGTGCCTGATCCGTCTTCTGAATGTAGATCATGTACGTGACCATTGACGCGTACACGGCAACTCCCTATCGTCGGGAAAGCGGGAGCGGAAAGCGCTTTCCCTCCTGGCTTCACGATGCCACGCCCGGCAGTGGAGTTCACCCCCTTGGACCGCTCGAATCCCGCACAGCCGAGCCAGACTTCAGGAGACAAGCCGATGCAACCAAGGTCAGCCATCGCGTGCGCGGCTCTGCTCGCCGGCACCCTCGCCGTGTTCTCCGGCACCACGGCACAGGCGGCGACCGCCCACCCCCAGGCCGCAGCGGCGGCCACCGTGCTGTACGTGTCGCCGAGCGGCACCGACAGCGCGGCCGGTACCCAGTCCGCGCCGACCACGCTCACCTCGGCCATCAGCCGCATCGCATCCGGCGGCACGATCTACCTGCGCGGCGGGACGTACACCTACTCCTCCACGGTCACCATCCCGGCCGGCAGCAATGGCACGTCCAGTGCCCGCACCACCCTGTCCGCCTACCCGGGCGAGTCCCCGGTGCTCAACTTCTCGGGCCAGAGCACCAGTTCGTCCAACCGCGGAATCCAGCTCAACGCGAACTACTGGCACCTGTACGGCCTCACCGTGGAGCACGCCGGGGACAACGGGATCTACGTCGGCGGCAGCAACAACGTCGTAGAGCGCGTGGTCACCGCGTACAACCGGGACACGGGACTCCAGCTCGGCCGCATCTCCTCCAGCACGCCGAGCAGCCAGTGGCCGTCCAACAACCTGATCGTGAGCTCCGAGTCGCACGACAACCTGGACCCCACCGGCGAGAACGCCGACGGTTTCGCCTCGAAGCTCACCACGGGCACCGGGAACGTCTTCCGGTACGACGTCTCCCACAACAACATCGACGACGGCTGGGACCTCTACACCAAGACCGACACCGGCGCCATCGGCCCGGTGACCATCGAGTACTCCCTGTCGTACGGCAACGGCACGCTCACCGACGGCACCCAGAACAAGAACGGCGACCGCAACGGCTACAAGCTGGGCGGTGACGACATCGCGGTCAACCACATCGTGCGGCACGACATCGCCTACAAGAACGGCCACCACGGGTTCACCTACAACAGCAACCCCGGCACGATGACGATCTCCAACAACGTCAGCATCGACAACACCGAGCGCAACTTCGCCTTCGACACGGGCACTTCGGTGTTCCGGAACGACACCTCGTGCCGCTTCGCCGTCAGCGGCCAGAACGACAAGATCTCCGGCAGCTCCGACAGCTCCGACCAGTTCTGGACCGGCACGAACGGCTCCCGCTGCTCCTCGTACTCCGGGGCCCTCGGCTGGTCCTTCGCCTCGGACGGCCACCTCGTGGTGACCTTCGGCGGCAGCGTCGTGAATCCGTGACGGAGCCCCGGCCCGACGCATGACACACCCCTCGCGGGACGCCGCGTTCGCCGGCGTCCCGCTCGTGCGCGCCGCTACACCTCCGGCGGTGTCCCGCCCGGCGCGGCGGGGTCCACGGCCGAGAGCTTGTCCGGGTTCGTGACGAGGTAGACCTCGCGGACCCGCTCGGTGTCCGGGTCGAGGTCCATGACCATCACCGCGTGCGGGGAGCCGTCCGCGAACACCACCACGGCCGCGTCCCCGTTGATGTCCCGGTGCTCGAACCGCAGCCCCTCCGCCGAGCGCGCGGCATAGCCGGTCAGCGTCCGGGCCACCTTGTCCCGGCCACGGACCGGCCGGGGCGCCGCCTGCCCCTTGCCGCCGCCGTCCATCCACAGCGTCGCCTCCGGCGCCAGGATCTCCAGCAGCGCCGCGAGATCCCCGCCGAGCGCCGCGGCCACGAACCGCTGCGTCGCCTGCCGCCGGACCCGGGGATGGGCCTGGTAGCGGGGGCGCCGGGCGCGTACCCGGGTCCGGGCACGGTGGGCGAGCTGGCGTACGGCGGCGGGGCTGCGGCCGAGGATGGCCGCGGTCTCGGTGTGCGCGTAACCGAACACCTCGTGCAGGACGAACACCGCCCGCTCCAGCGGGGTCAGGGTCTCCAGGACGACGAGCAGCGCCAGGGACACGGACTCGGTGCGCACCGCCTGTGCGGAGGCGTCCTCGCCGGCCGCCGGTCCGTCGGGGCCGTCCGTGAGCAGGGGTTCGGGCAGCCACGGGCCGACGTACGTCTCGCGTCGCCGGGCGATCCGCGCCCGCCGTGCCAGCGCCTGCCGCACGGTGATCCGTACCAGATAGGCCCGCGGACGGCCGATCTCCGGCGCCTGCCCCGCCTCCCCGGCGCCCGCCCGGCCCGCCCAGGCCAGCCAGGTCTCCTGCAGCACGTCCTCGGCGTCGGCGACGCTGCCCAGCATGTTGTACGCCACCGCGAACAGCAGCTCACGGTGGTCCAGGAACGCCTGCGTGGCGGTGTCGGTCCCCGCAGGCGTCCGGTGGTCGGCCATGGCATCTCCCTCACGACGTCTCGCCACCCTGAGGGGCCGAGGCCCCCGGAGTGTGACATCGGGGGGCGGCTGTGTGCCGTACGTCTCATCCTGCGCCGGTGCTGTCACACCCGCCGCTGTCCGGGCCCTCTCGGTCCATGGCAGCAGCACCGCGCAGCGAAGGAGAAGCCCATGAAACTCGTCGTCTTCGGCGCGAACGGGCCGACCGGGCGGCAGGTCACCGAGCAGGCGACCGCCGCCGGTCACACCGTCACCGCCGTGACCAGGCACCCCGACGCCTTCCCGCCCGGCCGGCCCCGGCTGCGGGTCGAGGAGGCCGACGTCCTGGACGGGGCGGCGGTGGAGCGCGTCGTCGCCGGTCACGACGCGGTGATCTCCACCCTCGGCGTCCCCTACGGCCGGGATCCGGTCACGGTGTACTCGACGGGCCTCACCCACATCACCCGGGCCATGACCCTGCACGGTGTCCGGCGGCTGGTGTGCGTGTCGTCCACCGTCCTGTTCGACGTGCCGGCGCCCGGTGAGGGCGTCTTCTTCCGGAAGGTGCTGGAGCCCTTCTTCGTGCGGGTCGTCGGGCGCACGGTCTACGACGACATGCGCCGCATGGAGGAGATCGTCCGCGCGAGCGGCCACGACTGGACGGTGCTCCGGCCGGCCGGTCTCTTCGACACCGGCGAGGTGAGCGACTACCGGGTGGCGCCGGGCCGGCTGCCCGGACGGTTCACCTCCCGGGCCGACCTCGCGCACGCACTGGTGCGCGAGGCCGCCACCGAAGGTCATGCGCGCACGTTTCTCGACGTACGCACCACCGAGGGCACCCCGCGCCTGATCGACCTGATCAGGCGGGAGGCGTTCGGCACGTGAACCCGCCGGTCAGGCGGGCCAGCCACCGTAGGGGACGGTGATCAGCTCCATGGCGTGACCCGCGGGGTCCAGGAAGTACACGCCGCTGCCGCCGTCGTTGTGATTGATGGTGCCGGGCCGCTTCTGGTGGGGGTCGGCCCAGTGCTCGATCCCGCGTTCCTTGATCTTCGCGTACGCGGCCTCGAACTCCTCCTCGGAGACCAGGAAGGCGTAGTGCTGCGGGGTGATGTGTTCCGCGGGGGCGGTGGCGAAGTCCAGGGTGACTCCGTTGCTCAGGGCGACCGCGACGAACGGGCCCCACTCCCCGGCGATCTCCAGGCCGAGCAGTTCGGCGAAGAACTCGGCGGACTCCCGGTTGTCCCGGGCATGGACGATGGTGTGGTTCAACTCGACGGACAAGGAATGCCTCCTGAGGGCATCTCCTGGCACCTCCATGCCTCACCCGGACGGTGACCGGCACGCGATGCCACTGTCGATCTTAGCCGGGCGGACCTCTGACGGCTCAGCCGACCATGTCGTGTTCGGCCACGGGATGCGCCTCCAGGTCCGGGGCGGCGAGCAGGTCGGCGATCAGCTCGGCGGACCCTCCGACGTAGGTGCTGGTCAGGTCCACGTCCCCGCCCAGGATCCAGGCGCGGTCCGCGGGCCACCACAGATCGGGCAGCTCGGCGAACTCGTCCGGGGAGACCGGCGAGACGGCGTCGGCCAGGGCGCCGCTGAGCAGCACCTCCTCCCGGCCGGGGGTCTCGAAGAAGGGCACATGGCCGAAGTCCCAGCGGCCGTACCCGTCCCACAGCCCGAACCAGCACCGCTCCGGGGTCGTGGTGTGCCGGGTCAGCACGGGTACGAGGGCCCGGGCGAGGCCGGGCGGGGTCGGGCCCTCGGGCGGATGCTCGTCCCAGACGCCGGGCAAGCCGTACTCGGCAACGCCGTAGTAGCCGCTGTCCATGCGGACGACCTCGTACCAGCGCGAGTCCGGCGTGACCCGGGTGCCGTGCGCGGCGGCCACCGCCGACCAGCGCACGGGCCGGTCGTCCAGAGAGGCCGGATGCAGGATCCGGGCGTACGCCGCGAAGCCCCCGGCGGCGACGCCGGCCACCGTGCCGAAGACCCCGTGTCCCGGCGTGCCCGGTGTCAGCCAGTCGGCGGGGGAGAGGTCGCCGGTGCGCACGCGCAGGCGTCCGTACCACTCCGGAGCGGGCATCCGGCGCACCGTTCGGAAGACGTTCATCCGCCCAGTGTGCCGGGTGGGCCGCTGCCTTTGCCCACTTCACGACCGTGCGAAGAGGGCGGGAGCGGTTCCTGCGTGGGCCTCCCGGGCGGCCCGACCCGTGCACCGGGCTCGCCGCTCCCCGGTCACACCCCCCGGTGCACCACGTGTCCGCCGGTCACCGTCAACGCGACCGGGGCGTCGGCCAGTTCGTCGGCCGGGGCGTGCACCGGGTCCACGGTCAGCGCGGTCAGGTCGGCGCGGTGGCCGGGGGTGATGCGGCCGGCGGTGCCGGACTCCCCGGCCGCTGCCGCCGCGTGGCTGGTGCAGCCCTCCAGCGCCTGCAACGGCGTCAGTCCCGGCCGGTGGGCCGCGGCGCCCCTGGGCCGGCGGGCCGTGGCCAGTACGGCCCGGACGTCGTAGTGCGCGATGGGCCAGTCCGAGCCGAGGGCGACCGTCGCGCCCGCCTCCCGCAGATCCCGCAGCCGCCAGGCACGCGCTGCCCGGTCGCCGCCCAGCCGGCGGGACCACTCGTCGGTGCCGTCGTCGCGCGTGTACCCGGTGTGCGGCGGCTGGAGCGAGGCGGCGACCCCCAACTCCGCGAAACGGGGAAGGAGTTCGTCGGGCGCGGTCTCGATATGCTCGATCCGGTGGGCGCCGTACCCGCTCGGCCCGAGGGAGGCGACGGTGTCCAGCACATGGCGTACCGCCGCGTCCCCGATGGCGTGCGTGGCCGTGCGGACACCGGCCGCGTGCAGGGCGTGGACGGCCTCGGCGTAGGCGCGCGGGTCCGGCCAGAACGCGGCGGTGCCCTGACCGTGGCAGTCGGGGTGCTCCAGCCACGCCGTGCCGCCCTCCACGGTGCCGTCCATGAAGAACTTGACGCCGCCGACCAGCCAGTGCCGCCCGCCCCTGCCCTGGAGCCGCGCCAGCTCCCGCAGTGCCTCGTCGTCGGCACCCGGCATGCACCAGGGCGCGAACCGCAGCCGCACCGGCAGCACCGTCTCCTCGGCGACCGCCGCCACCAGGTCGAGGTCGCCGCCGTCCATCACCTGGGCGCCCGTCAGCCCCGTCGCGGCCATGGCGGACAGCAACTCCACGAGCCTGGCCCGCCGTCGGGCGTACGACGGCCGGGGCGCGATGTCCGCCACCAGGTCCATCGCGGCGTGCTCGACCAGATGACCGGTGGGCCGGCCCGTCGCGTCGCACACCACCTCCGCACGCTGGGCGAAGGCGCGCGGTCCGCTCACCCCGGCGGCGGCCAGCGCGGCAGGGCTCGCGAGGGCGGAGTGGCCGTCGTAGAGGCGCAGGAAGGCCGGGGCGCCGTCGAGGACGTCGGCGATCAGGTCGTGATGGACCGGCCGGCCCGCGAACGCGTTGTGGTCCAGGCCGTGTCCGAGGACCCAGCCCTCGATCCGCTCGGCCCCCGCGAGTGCCGCGCGCAGTCCGGCCAGGTCCGTCACACCCGACAGATCCGTGCCCGTGGCCATGTCCAGCCCCCACACCGGGTGGCTGTGCGCGTCGACCAGGCCGGGCACGAGGTGCCCGCCGTGCAGGTCCACGACCTCGGTGCCGGGCCCGCGCCAGCCCCGGACGTCGGCCGCCTCGCCGACCGCGGTGATCACCCCGTCGTGCACGGCGACCGCGGAGGCGGCGGGGCGGGCGGGGTCCAGGGTGCGGACCTGAGCGCCGGTGAGGACGAGGTCGGCAGCGGGCATGACGGCAACTCCTGTACGAGGTGAGGGGGTTCGGGTCAGTCGGTGGGTTCGGTGGCGAACCGGGCGTAGACCTCCGGGCGGGACCGGCGCAGCCACCACGCCAGCGGCATACCCAGGACGAAGACGGCGGGCGCCACGACGACGAGGAGAGTGTTCACCGCCGGGGACGCGCCGGTGAACAGGTCGATGTGGGTCACCACCAGCACGATCGCGGTCGTCAGCAGCACGGCGGCGACCACCGGGGCCACGACCGTGCGCGCCCGGCCCTCCGTGTGGCGCACCCGCCGGAAATAGCAGGGCACCGCGATCGCGGCGAGCAGCTGGAGCAGCAACAGGCCGATCATTCCCGGGGTGTTCACCCACAGCAGCAGCTGCTGGTAGGGGTCGGCGTGCGCCGCCCAGAACGCGAGGACGACCACCGCGCCGAGAACGGTCTGGGCGAGGCCCGCGAGGTACGGCGAGCGATGCCGGGGGTGGATCCGGCCGAGCCCGCGCGGCAGGACGCCCTCCTCGGCCAGGGCGAGGGCGTAGCGGTTGATGGCGTTGTGGAAGGCGAGGAGGGAGGCGATGACACTGGTGACGATGAACAGGTGCATCAGGTCGGCGGCCCAGCCGCCCGCATAGGTG
Organism: Streptomyces camelliae; assembly: GCF_027625935.1. NCBI lineage: Bacteria > Bacillati > Actinomycetota > Actinomycetes > Kitasatosporales > Streptomycetaceae > Streptomyces > Streptomyces camelliae. The sequence goes on along the minus strand of NZ_CP115300.1, from coordinate 882,926 downwards.
GTGATCGCGGTGAAGAACAGCCCGGCCGGATCCTTCCCGGCGGCCCGTACGACCTGGTCGTCGCCGAAGGCCTGGACGGCGATCCAGACGACGAACGCGTAGAAAAGGCCGAGGAATCCGACGGCGAGGTAGGTGGCGCGCGGGACCGTGCGCTCGGGGTCGCGGGCCTCGCGGCGGTAGATCACGGTCGACTCGAAGCCGGTGAACGCCGCGAACGCGAAGGCGAGGACGGCCGCCATCCCGGGCACCAGTACATGCGAGGGTGCCAGCGACGCCAGGGACAGTCCGTGCGCGCCGCCCTTCATCAGCACCCCGCCGGCGAGCAGCACGAGTATGCCGGTCTCGGCGACGAGCAGCACACCGAGCACTTTCGCCCCGAAGTCGATCGAGCGGTAGCCGCCGTAGCCGATGAGCACCAGTCCGGCGAGCGAGATCGGCAGCCAGGGCACGTCGGTGCCGGCGAGGGTGTGCAGGGTGTCGCGGGCGGTGGTGGCGAGCAGGCCGTAGACGCCGATCTCCATGCCGTTGTAGCCGACGAGGGCCAGCAGGGCGGCGCCGATGCCGACGGGCCGGCCCAGGCCTCGGGTGATGTAGGCGTAGAAGGCGCCGCCGCTGGTCACATGGCGGCTCATGGTGGTGAAGCCGACGGCGAAGACGGCGAGGGTCAGCCCGGCGAGCAGATAGCCGACGGGCGCGCCGATGCCGCCCAGCAGGATCGCGAGCGGGGCGACCCCGGCCATGACGGTCAGGGGCGCGGCGGCGGAGACGACGAAGAAGGCGATGTCGGCGGTGCCGAGGGACCCGGAGCGGAGGCCGGGCGCGCCGGACGGGGCTCGCTCCCCCGGGAGGTCTCCCGGGAGTTCGGAGGTGGACACGGACATACGGGGGAGCCCTTCTGGCGGGGGAGGGGAGAGGGTCCCGGTGGTGGGGCAGCCGGGTTCGCGGGCGTCGGCGGGCCGGGCCGGGGTGGGCGGGGCAGACCGGCGTCTCCGGGCGCCCAGGAGGGATGGCGGGTGCCCGGAGCCGTAAACCTAAAGGCTTTCGGTTTCCGCAATGTAACCTGCCGGTGGGCATCCGGGAAGACCTCGGGCAGACCACAGGGAGAGACGACGACCATGGGACGGCCGCGCACACCGCTTCTCGACCGCGAGCGCATCACCGCGACCGCGCTCCAACTGATCGACGAGACCGGTGACTTCAGCGTCCCGCAGATCGCCCGCCGGCTCGGCGCGCAGACCGGCTCGGTGTACCACCATGTGGACGGCCGTGACGGCATAGTGGAGCTGCTGCGCGAGCGCGTCGCCTCGAAGATCGACCCGGGCACCCTGGAGCTGACCCCGTGGGACGCGGCCCTGGAGGCCTGGGCCCGCTCCTACCGCGCCGCCTTCGCCGCGCACCCCCGGACCATCCCGCTGCTCATGACCTCACCGGTCCGCGCGCCCCGCGTCCTTCAGCAGTACGAGTGCGCCGTGAGCCTGCTGCTCGACGCCGGCTTCGGCCGTGCCGAGATCATGCCGCTGATCATCGCCCTGGAGAACCTGGTCCTCGGCTCCGCCCTCGACCTCGCCGCCCCCGAGACGATGTGGGAGCTGACCGACAACGCGCCCACCCCGCACCTGGCCGAGGCTCTCGCCGCCGTGGGTGAGGGGCGGGCGGACCGTGCCTTCGAGGTGGGCCTGACGGCCTTCCTGAACCATGCGCGGGCGCTGCGGAGGTGACGAGCCGTTGAGTTTCCCAGTACCGCAAGTAACATGATCAGCTTGGATCCGGGGTTACCAGTCAGTCAAGTAAGCGCTGTCCCCGTGACGCGCTGTGCCCGGAGATGCCCATGACTTCTTCCCATGATGCGCTGGAAAACGCGCGCCTCACCTACGAGCAGCACGTACGCACGTGCCGTCAGTGCCATGCCGACGGCGCGGCCTGTGCCGTGGCCAAGCACCTTCTGCGGATCTACAACAACGTTCGCAGAGAACACCGGCGGTCAAGCTGATGCAGCCTCAGCTTCCGTACACGGCAGGCACATTGGCGCGCGGTGCCGGGGCGTGCCGGGCCGCCGGGCCCTGCGCGAAGGTCCGCAGGAGGTTCTCCGTGGTGCGGGTGACGAAGGCCCGGGTGCGGGCGTCCATTCCGTGGTCGCGGCCGAGCAGGCCCGTCCCGGCCACCAGGCCCTCCACCCAGCGCATGGTCCCGGTCGCGAACACACCCGCTCCGGCGGGCGTCGTGTAGTACGCCGAGTCGCTGTGGCTGGACCGTCCGTCGCACACCAGCGGGGAGTGCGCGATGATCTCCAGCGGGCCGGGCGTGGGGGAGCCGGGGGTCACCCGGTCGTACTCGACGCCGACGAGATGGGCGAAGGCGTCGCCTGAGCGCACGCCGGTGCCGTCGTACAGCCAGTGGTCGGCGGCCCGGACCACATAGGGCGCGTCCACCGGGTAGCCCTCGTACAGCACGCCCGTCAGGGAGGATTCCGGGTCGGGCGCGGGCGGCAGCCGGTAGTCGGTGGTGACCAGAGCCGGGTGCGAGCCGTACAAGGGGTCGGCGCGCACGTCGGACTTGTAGCAGACCACCGTACGGTCGTCCGCTCCCTCCCCGGCCTCCAGCCGGACCCGCCGGAAGCATGTGTTCGCGCCCAGGAAGGCGATGTTCGTCCCCGCGTCCCGGGCGGCCGTCACATGGGCCCGCTGCTGTGGCGTCCAGTACTCGTCGTGCCCCAGACAGACGACCGCGTGCGCGCCCCGCAGCACCCCCGGATCCCGGTGGATGTCGACGCCCGTGCTGTAGGCGAGGGGGATGCCGAGGCGCTCGGCCAGCACCACCAGCGCCCACTCGTACACCAGGAACTTCTCGGCGCCCACGCCGTCGTAGGGCCGGTCGAAGCTCACCGCGAGGGACCGGGTGGCGTACGCCCCGGACGTGCCGTTGTACAGGCTGCTGCCGCCCCAGCGGTTGTACGCCTGCCAGGTCGCCGGTGCGTGCAGCAGCACCGTACGGCCCGCGCCCTCGGCGGAGCGCACGATCAGCGGCACGTACCGCTGATGACCGGTGTCCGCCTCCAGCCGCAGCAGATAGGCGCCCTCGGGCCAGCCGCCGCTGTCCACGGTCAGCGTCGCCGGCCAGTCGGCGCGCACGGTGCGGGTGGCGGACAGCGTGTGCGGGGCCGGCCGGGCGCGGCCCGGTATGCGCTCCGACGCCCAGATCCGGCGGGCCTGCCGGCCGCCGTACCAGCCGACCCGGAACGCGGACACCCGGAAGGAGGCGGCGGTGGTCGACACATGCAGCGCGAACGGCTCGCCCGGGGACACGCTCACCCGGTCCGTGTACCCGGCCACCGCGTCCACGGGTCCGGTCGGGCCCAGCCGCCAGTCGGCGGTGCCCGGCGCGTCCCGCTCCGACTCCGGGCGCAGCCGTCCGCCGGGCGGGGTGGGAGAGGAGCGGGTACGTGGTGGTGCGGCCGTGCACGCGCCGGCCGTGCCGAGGCCGAGGCCGGCGCACACGGTGAGGAAACGCCGGCGGCGCAGACCAGCGCTGCCGTCCGAGGACGCGGGGTCGGTTACCGGAGCCACTTCACCTCCCGGGTGCCGTCTCCGCTCCAGCGTCCCGACGCTCACTCGGCCGGCGCAACCGCAGGACGGCGACAACGCGGGAACGCCGGGGGAGGAGTACGGCCGTACGGGTGATGCCGTGGACGGCGCGATCAGGTGCGGAAGCCGACATGCACGTGGTCGTGGTGGGTGGCGTCGCTGAAGAACTGGCCGGCGCCGCCGCCCGACAGCAGCACGGGACCGCCCACGTTGTACGACCCGGCGGCCGCCGCGTCCCGCATGAACCGCTCGATCAGGGACCGCGGGGTCGCCGGGTCGACGACCGCGTGGCCGTCGATCCGCCACACGTCGAAGGCCCGGCCGCGCGGATGGTCGCTGGGCCTGCTGGTGCCGAACACGTCCAGCGGATGCCCCGAGCGCACGACGCTCACCTCCAGCCGGTACGTCCGCGCCAGCGCGAGCATCGCCCGGGCCACGCTGGTGTGCACCTGCCCGCTGCGCAGGTCCGCCGCGGCGGCGGGCGGCAGCACGATCCGCTCGTCGGCCAGCGCCGTCCGGAGGTCCGGGGCGAGCGTGCGGGCGGCCGGTCCGGGCTGCGCGGGATGCAGCGCGACCACGGTCCACCGGCCCCCCGCCTCGGAGAGCCGCACGTCGACCGTCGTGCCGCCCGTGCTCACCCTGCCGCCGCGCCGGATCCACTGCCGGCAGACCACCAGCACACTGGCGGACCGGGACAGGATCCCGCCGTACTGCGCGTCCACGACCTGCAACACCGCCTGGTCGGCCGTCGGCAGCAGCGGCCCGGCCTGAGCGACGAGCCCGGCCGGCAGCCCGAGCGCCTCGACCCGGCTCCGCGCCGCCGCCGCTCCGCCCTGCCCGTCGGCCCAGGCACCGATCGCCTCGACCAGCTGCACGGCCCGCAGCTTGGCGGCCGGCTGCACCTCGGTGGAGGTCGGACGCCAGGGGGTGGTGTGCGGCAAACCGGGCGAGGGGGAGGCCGAGGCGGAGGGCTGGGCCTGGGTCGGTGTCCTGGACTGCACGGCCGGAGTGGACGCACCGCCGGAACAGCCCGCCGCGCCGAGCGCGAGGCCGGCCAGGGACACGAGCACGGCCCGACGGCCGGGCGGGGGCGCCACGGGTTCGGGAGCGCGGGTCATAGGGCCCAGTGTCCGCCGTGGGCACCGGGCGGTCGAGCCCGGGATCCTCAGAACGGCGGCTCGTTGAGCAGTTCGAGCAGCCACTCGGAACCCTGGGCGGCGACCGGGGTGGGGCCCGACGGGTCGGGAAACAGGCGGCCCCAGGACGCGGCGCGGCTCAGGGCGCTCAGCCGCCAGGCGAGGTGGGCGGCGCGCCGCAGGTCCGCCGGTGTGCGGCCGTTACCCGTCCACGGCTCCAGATAGGCGTCGAGCAGCCGGGGCAGGACCTGCGGACCGTACCGCTCACGAGCCTTCTCGGCGGGGACCCGCAGACTGCAGAAGGGGTGCGAGACGGCGGCGTCGCCCCAGTCGAAGAAGGTGAAGCGGTCCGGCGCGGGACGGAACAGCTGGCCGTCGTGCAGGTCCGCGTGGTCGAGCGTGTCCTCGATGCCGAGGGACGCGAGTTCGGCGCACCAGTCCGTGAGGCGCGGCCGCACCCCCTCCAACCGGGCCCGTGCCTCCCGGGGCATGCCGGTGTTCCTGGCGAGCAGCACATCGAACACCTCGGGCAGGTCGAGCGTCCGGGCGGCCGGCACCCCCAGCCGCTCGATCTCGCGCGCGTGTGGGACCAGCGCCCGCTGCATGTGCGCGTACTGGCCCAACAGGCACGCCCAGGTGCGGGGTTCGACCGGTTCCCGCGCGAGCACGTCCCGGAACAGGTCGCCTCCGTCGGGCAGCAGCACCCACGCGCGCCCGGCGTCCACGGCCAGCGGCTCCAGCACATCATCCGGCACCCAGCGGGCCAGCGCGGCGGTCAGCGGCCCCTCGAACGCGCTGGCCGGCGGATTCGCCTTGAACCAGACGGCATCGCGCCCGGCCACAGGCACCCGCACCAGCACCGACCACGGCCGCACGCGCACCTTGAGGTCACCGTTCACCCACAGCCCGCGTACGGCGAGCCGCTCCGCCACCCAGTCGAGCGCTTCGGCCCGCCAGGACTCCTGCTCCCACGGGGTCACCGCGTCCTGGAAGGCGCCCCGGTCCACGGTGATCGCATGCTGACGTCGCATGGTGCCATCCCACCAGCGCGACCGGACTGTGGCCAGCGCTTTTACCGGCCCCTGGCCCGCACACGAACGCGCCCCCGGTCACCGACCAGGGGCGCGCTTCAGGTGTGGACGATCAGGCGCGCTGCTTGCGGCGCATCGTCAGGTACGTGCCGGTCGCGCCCGCGGCCAGCAGGGCGCCCACGCCGAGGCCGACCGGAAGGGCCGGGAAGCCGGAGGTGCTGGTCGCGTTGGCCGTGTTCTGCATCGCCGGACCCGGGGTGATGCTGGTGTCCACCGGGGCGACGTACTTGATCGGGCCGACGGACTTGACCGAGCCGTCGGAGTTCAGCAGCACCTGCTTGCCGTTCGGGTGCCGGAAGTCGAACAGGCCGGACAGAGAGCCCGCCGTGGCGTCGAAGGAGTGGTCGCCGATGCGGCCGGTGTGCCAGTTGTCCTCGATGAAGCGGGTGATGGACGCCTGGTCGGTCAGCGTGTGGTCGACCTTGTTCACCTTGCTGTACGGCGAGATGACGAGCAGCGGCTGGCGGGTGCCGGGGCCGCAGCGGTCCGCGTAGCCGCCGGCCGCCTTCGGGCCCTTCTGGCAGGCGGGGCTGTCCGTCGCCTTGCCGTTGGAGCCGAGCGAGGTGTCCGTGGAGCCGTTCTTCGGGGTGACGTAGGCGTGGTCGTACCAGCCGTCGGAGTCGTCGTAGGCGACCACGATCGCGGTGGACTTCCACTGCGGCGAGCTCTGGATCGCGTTGATCTGCTGGACGAGGAAGTGCTGCTCGTCGAGCGGGTCGGAGTAGCCGGCGTGGCCGTCCTGGTACTCACCGGCCTTGAGGAAGCTCACGGCCGGGAGCTTGCCCGCCTTGAGCGCGGCGGAGAAGTCGGTCAGGTCGTAGTTGTGGTTGGCCTGACCGTTGTGACCGATCTCGGAGACGTTCTTCGGGGCCAGGTGGTGCGGGTTGGCCGTCGACTTGTAGTACGAGAACGGGTTGTGGTGCGGGCTGTAGTCCGACACGGCCGCGCCGCCCACGTTGGTGTGCGTGGTGTCGCACTTGGCGTAGGAGCCCGAGGTGCCGTTCCACGCGGTCGACGGCCGGAAGCCGCCCTGGAACCAGCCCCAGGTCAGGTTCTTGGCGTTGAGCAGGTCACCGATGTTCTTGCCCTGCATCGCCGCCAGCGCGTTGGTGCTGGTGTGGTCCTTGCCGGAGCAGTCGTCGTAGGCCGGGTCGGGGTCGTTGATGACCGTGCCCACGCCCTTGGCGTCGGGGGACTTCACGGCGTACGGGTCGGGCGTCGAGGTCTGCTGGCCGGTCTTCGGGTCGACGGAGATGGCACCGTGCGTGTTGCCGGAGATCAGGTTCAGCGCGCCGGGCGTGGAGGGGCCGTAGACCGAGCTGTAGGAGCGGTCGCCCAGGGAGTAGTGCTGGGCGTAGTTCCACAGCGCGGTGACGGTGTTGCCGTCGTAGTAGTCCATCACCAGGCCGGGCTCGCCGAACAGGCCGCCGCTGCACTTGTCGACCTCGGTGTTCTGCACGAACTGGTCGGCCTTGCCGCCGTCGTAGGCGAGCTGCTCGGCACCGTAGTTGTGGTTCTGGTCGCAGGTCATCGCCTGCGCGGGGGAGAGCCGCTTCGGCGCGTACTGGTTCGGGTTCTTCGTCAGCAGGCCCGCGTGCGCGAGGGTGTCGATGTCCTTGGGGGTGTTCTTCGCCGCCGTGAACTTCGTACCGTCGGTGTTGGCGGCCTTCGGGTAGGTCGCGAAGTAGTGGTCGAACGAGATGTTCTCGTCGAACAGCACGACCACGTGCTTGATCGGCGTGGCGGTCGAGGAGTGCCCGCCCGGCGCGCTCGCGGGCGCTGCGGCCCACCCCGGCGCATTGCTGCCGAGCACGGTGAGCGCAGCGGCGCCCGCGAGTGCGCCCAGGCTCCGCATAGCGGCTCGTCTTCCTCTGCTGGCCATGATGGTCAACCCCTCCGGACAGAACGTCTGTGCGTTGTACGAGCACGAATGCTGTGCCCGCCGCACGGCGCGACGGCGGAGCCATGATGACGCGCGAGTGAACACCGAGTCAGGGATGCTGGGGCAAAACTTGACTCTGTGTTGACCTGTTCGGCCTTCGACCTGTCCGGACAGGTTCAGGCGAGCAGGGCGCGTCCGTACCAGTCGGACGCGTCCCGCACGCCGGGCAGCGCGAAGAAGTAGCCGCCGCCGAACGGGCTGATGTAGTCCGTCAGCGGCTCGCCCGCCAGCCGGTGCTGCACCGTCTCGAACTGCCGCTTCAGATCCTGCTGGTAGCAGCAGAACAGCAGCCCCATGTCGAGGTTGCCGTTGGCGTCCATGCCCCGGTCGTAGTTGTACGCGCGGCGCAGCAGCCGCTGGTCGGCGGTGGCGGGGGTGCGCGGGTTGGCGAGGCGTATGTGCGCGTCCAGCGGGATGACGTCACCCTTGGGGTCGTCGGCGTACTTCGGCGTGTCGTGCTCGTGGTCGCCGTCCAGCGGCGCGCCGGAGACCCGGGAGCGGCCGAACATCCGCTCCTGCTCGCTGAGCGAGACCCGGTCCCAGAACTCCACCAGCATCCGGATCAGCCGGACCACCTGATAGCTGCCGCCGACCGCCCAGTCCGGCTCGCCGGCGCCCGTGCCCACCCAGATCAGACGGTCCATCTCCCGCGCGCTGCCGGTGTCCGGGTTGGCGATGCCGTCCTTGAAGCCCAGCAGATTGCGCGGGGTGCCCGAGGGGCGGGGCGGGCTGCTGAAGCCGTCCAGCCGCCAGCGGACCTGCAGGGCGCCCCGGGTGTGCCGGGCGATGTCGCGCAGCGCGTGCAGCGTGGTGTCGGTGTCGTCGGCGTGCAGATGGAGGCTGAGGTCGCCGTGGCACCACTCGGCCTTGAGGTCGTCGTCCGGGAAGGTGGGCATCGCGGTCAGCCGGCGGGGCTTTCGCGCGGCCAGCCCGTACCGGTCGTCGAAGAGCGAGGCGCCGACGCCCACGGTGACGGCCAGCCGACCGCCGGGCACCTGGTCGCCGAGGACGCCCGAGTCGGCGGGCGGGCCGGTGATGCCGGCCGGGTCCGGCGTCCCGCCCGAGGTGAGGAAGCGGGCCCGCTCGGTCAGCGTGCGCAGCACGTCGGCGAGTTCGGCACGCGTCCCCGCGGTCACGTCGAGGGCGGCGAAGACGCTGGTACGGCGCGGAGCGGCGATGGCGGAGGCCTGGTGGACGCCGTGGAAGGGAGCGATCACGGGGGTGCCGTCGGCCGGTACGGCAGGGGCGGCGGCGCTCGTGGCGAGGCCGGCTCCCGCCAGGGCGGCACCCCGCAGAAAACCGCGCCGGCCCAGGCCGCCGGGCCGTCCGCCCTCGTTCACACGGACCTCGCTCATACGGTCCTCGGCGTTCACACGGTCCTCCGCGGGTCGCACAGGGTGGCCACCGAGGCCAGCCGCTCCACCAGGTCGCCGAGCACCGAGTCGGCCTGCTCCCGCTGGGCCCGGCTCAGCTGGTCCAGCGGGGTCCAGCCCGGGCCGTGCCGGAAGCCGTCGAGGGTTCGCTGGGCGCGGTCCAACTCCTGGTCCAGGCCCGGCAGATCGGCGTACCGCGTGGTGAGCAGCGGGCGCAGCCGGGACAGCACCTGGCGGGTGCCGTCGAGGTTGGCGCGGGCGGTGGCGAGGTTGCTACCGCTGCCGTAGTCGGTGCGGCCGGTCAGCTCGAACTGCACGGTGTTCTCCAGGATCTCGTGCGCGCGCAGCCCCAGCTGGGCCGGGTCCATCCGGGTCTGCGCCCAGCTGTCGCGCAGCCCGGTCAGCGCCTTGGCCAGCGCCGCCGCCGGGGCGCGCAGCCCGTCGGACGACTCGCCGTGCCACAGCCCGTACTCGATCCGGTGGAACCCGGCGAAGTCCTTGTCGCGCACCCCGTCGGCCAGACCCGCGTCGGTGCCGTTGATCTGCGCGTCCGCGTCCCCGAAGGCGTCGTACGCGGCACCCAGCCGCTCGTACTCCAGATGCGCGGGCAGCCAGTCGGACCGGGCGGCGGCGAGATCGCCGCCGTCGATGTCCCGCTGGAGCCGGGTGGTCAGCCGTACGACGTCGGCGAGGCCGTCGCCGACCCACTTCTGGTAGGAGAGGGCGGGCGGGATCAGGTCGTGCTCGCTGACCGGTGCCGCGCCCGGGCCGCGCTGACCCGAGGTGATGCGCACGGTGGGCCCGGTGACGGCGTCGGCGTCGTCGGGCACGCACTCGAAGGCGTACGACCCCTTGCCGACCCGGACCGTCAACTGCCGTGTCGTACCGGGCGCGATGCCCTCCACCTCGCCGTACACCGCGTGGCTGTCCGGGTCCTCCAGATAGACCTCGGCGGCGCCGTCGGAGGAGTTGTGCAGGTCGAAGGTCCGCACTCCGGGCTCGGGCCGGGTCCAGCCACTGCCGCAGCGGCTCTCCGACACCTCGATGACGGCGTGCCCCGACGCGCCGGCGGACGCCTTGCCGTGCCGTGCGCCGTCCGGCGAGACCGCCAGCAGTGTGCCCCCGAGGGCCACGGCGAGAACGACGAACACGGCGGGTGCCGTCCGGAGACGAACGGACCGCGTGCCGAGGCGAGGCAACGGCATGGCGAGCCTTTCCGGGACGACGTACGCAACGGCCTCATGGTAGGCGCCCCTCCGGAACCGAACACCCGTCCCGGGATTTCGGTGACCAAGAATTCCCCCGGGGTTCACCGGTGGTTGGCCGGCGCACTGCCGTACACAGGAGCGGCAGGACCGGTTCTGTGACTTCGGCCCCTTCCGGCCTCTCGGGCGGGAAATGGTCGGTCACCTGGTCGGGATGGTCGCCGTGGACCAGGTCGCCGGGTTCCTCGGGGCCCTCACGGCGGAGACCGGCTGCGCGGTCGCGAGCGTCGAGTACCGGCGGGTCGGCGGCGGCGGCGGTGGCCGGCCGGCCACGTTCACGGACACCGCGCGGGCCGCCGACCTGCTGCCGGGCCTGCCGCACAGGCCACGCCGGGCCGGATCGACCCGGAACGCGTGATCTACGGCGGACACTCGGCCGGCGGTCACCTGGCCCTGTGGGCGGGCGCCCGGCACCTGCTCCCGTCCGGCGCCCCCGGCCGGCCTGCCGTCCCGCCCACCGCCCTCGGTGTGCCGGCCCTCGCGCCGACGGCCGACCTGGCGTGGGCGTACGACCTGGTCAGCGGACACGGCGCGGCGGCGGGCCTGCTCGGCGGCGCGATACGCACACTCATGGCCGCTTCCCGTGCCCGCCTCGACTGAAGTGCCGTACCGGGAACGGCCGGTCAGCGCACCGGGAAACCGAAGGTGTAGCCCTGCTGCTTCAGCCACGGCAGCAGGCTGCGCAGTGCGGCCACGGTCTGGGAGCGGTCGCCGCCCGCGTCGTGGAAGAGGATCGTCGGACCGTTGGCCAGCTCGCGCTTGACCGTGGCCACGATGGCGTCGGTGCCCGGCCGCTCGAAGTCCTTGGAGTCCACGTTCCAGCCCAGCGGCCGCATGCCGTGCGAGGCGGCGAGAGTGCGACTGTACGGCGTGAAGGCGCCGCCCGGGGCCCGGTAGTACAACGGCTGTACGCCACCGGACGCCTGGGTGATCTGCCGCTCCGCGTCCAGGATCTGCTGCGACTGGTAGGCCTCGGACTTCTTGTCCATCGTGGTGTCGTGGGACACCGTGTGGTCGCACAGCCGGTGCCCGGCCGCCACCACCTGCCGGACCAGGTCCGGGTGCGACTGCGCCTGCGGGCCGATCATGCAGAACGTCGCCTTCACCCCGTTGTCGCGCAGCACTTGGAGCACCTGCGGGGTCCACACCGGGTCCGGGCCGTCGTCGATCGTGATGTTGACCGCGTGTGCGCCGCCGTCCGAGGCGTGGGCGATGACGGGGGACACGGCCGCCACCTTCTCCTTCTGCTGCTGCGGCGCGGCGGGCTGCGCCGCAGCGCCGTGCCGTGCCGTGCCGCCGCTCGACTGCCCCGCCTGCGCGGTCCACACCGAGGTCGCGGCGGCGACCGCCGTCACCCCGACCGCCGCCGCGACCATCCGGCCGTACCAACCCCGCCCGCTGTGCCGCGCCATGTCCGCCCCTGTTCTGATCCGTGCCGTGCCGCCGACTTCTTGTGCACCTGTCAGGACGGGCCGGGTTGATCACGGGATCCCTCTGTTACCGATCACGGACAATTCCGGGGCGCTTCCGCGACAGAGCGCACCGAGGGTATCGCCCGGAGCGCGGACTTCCGACCTGCGCTACGTTGCCGGGATGTCCCTTCACCCGGAGATCGAACCGTACGAGACCGGCATGCTCGACGCGGGCGACGGCAATCACGTGTACTGGGAGACCTGCGGCAACCCCGACGGCAAGCCCGCCCTGGTCCTGCACGGCGGCCCCGGCTCCGGCTGCACCCCGTACTTCCGGCGGCTGTTCGACCCCGCCGCCTACCGGATCGTCCTGCTCGACCAGCGCGGCTGCGGCCGCTCCACCCCGCACGCGAGCCGCCACGACACCGACATGAGCGTCAACACGACGGCTCATCTCATCACCGATCTGGAGCAGTTGCGCCGTCACCTGGGCATCGACCGGTGGCTGGTGTGGGGTGTGTCCTGGGGCTCGGTGCTCGGGCTGCGCTACGCCCAGACCCACCCGGACGCCGTCACCGAGCTGGTGCTGACCGGGGTCGCCACCGGCTCCGACGCCGAGGTGGAGTTGCTGACCCGGGGCCTCGGCCGGGTCTTCCCGGACGCCTTCGAGCGGTTCCGCTCCCAGGTGCCCGCCGCTGAACGCGACGGCAACCTCGCCGCCGCCTACCACCGGCTCCTGGAATCCCCCGACGCCGCGGTGCGGGCACGGGCCGCGCGCGCCTGGACCGACTGGGAGACGGCCATGATCCCGGCACCGCCCCGCTCGGTCGAACGCTACGAGGACCCCGAGTTCCGCATGGGCTTCGCCCGCACCGTCACCCACTACTGGGGCAACGGCCACTTCCTCGGCGACGGCGACGGCGACGGCGTGATCCTGCGCCATGCCCACCTCCTCAAGGGCATCCCCGGCACCCTGGTCCAGGGCGCCCTCGACTTCGGCAACCTCCTCGGCATCGTCTGGCGCCTCCATCACGCCTGGCCCGGCAGCGAGTTGGTGATCGTGGCCGACACCGGGCACAACGCCGGGGCGGCCGCGATGGCCGAGGCGCTGGTGGCGGCCACCGACCGGTACGCGCGCCGGCTGTAGCGCCCGAACGGCCGGGCACGGAAGGGATGTTGGGCGGTCATGGCGTCGGCCGGCCTGACCTCCGCGCGCCGGGGTCAGCTGTCCAGCGACACGTACAGTCGCGTGCCGCCCGGCCGGAAGCCGACCCGCTCGTACACGCGGCGCGAGCCCTCGCCCGAGTACTCCAGCCACACGGACCGCGCGCCGCGGCCGAACAGGGTCGCCGACAGGGTGTGGGTGACCGCGGCGGCTATGCCCCGGCCCCGGTGCGCCGGGAGGGTGCCGACGCCGGCCAGTTCCGCGGTGCCCTCGGCGGGCGCCGTGCACAGGGCCCCGCCGGCGCAGCCGCCGCCGGGAGCACGGACGAAGCGGACCGCGCCGCCGCCCTCCTCGGTGCGCCGCAACCGCGCCGCTCCCTCCGGCGACGGCGGGAACTCACCACCGAAGGCCTCGGACAGCGCGGCGTCGAGCGCGGTGTAGTCCGCGTCCGTGGCCGGGACCTCCACCTCGAACGATCGGGCGGCGCGGTCCGGTTCGGCGAGCGTGGCGGGCGTACAGACCAGGTACTCGTGCACCGCCTCGGTACGGAATCCGGCCCGGCGCAGCGCGGGTTCCACGGCGGGCGCGGAGTCCGGGGCGAACTCCAGCCGGGGCGTGAGCCCGCGCTCGCGGAAGGCGGAGATCAGGTCGGCGAGGTCCCGGTCCGTGGGTTCGGCGCCGGGGAAGGGGGTGGCGTAGTTGACGTACGGGCTGGTCGTCGAGGGGTCGAACCCCGCGACGAAGCCGCCGACTTCGCGGGCCGCCGGGCGACGCAGGAGGTGGGCGACGGCAAAGCTCTGGACATCGGTGCGCACGATGAAGACCTCACGGTGAAGGCGGCCACGGGCCGAGGAGGGCCGGGCATGGCCGGGGGTACGGGAACGAGCCTGAAGCGAGACAGGCAGGCGGTGTCGGGACACCGGGTCGTCAGGCCGCCGTGAGGTGACGCGAGGGGCACGGAGAACTCCGCCGCCGGGCGGACGGCTCAGTGCCGGCGGCGACCGCTGCGGGACGCCGGAACCATGGACCTCAGTCCTTACGCGATGAGGGGGCATGCGGTGTGGATCTCGCCCATGGTACGCGTCAACTGCCGTCCGTAGAAAGGGATGCGGGGTGTCCCTGGCTCCGGACCGCCTTGCACGCACCGACCGGAGAGGGAGACGACATGAGGATCCGCGCCCGTACGGCCATGAGCGCCGACGGCTACGTGACCACGCCGAACGGATGGCCGGCCCACACGGCCGACCCGGCCTACGCGACCGGCGCCGGTCACGGCATCCGGGAGTTCCTCCAGGACTGCGAGCAGGCGCTGATGGGCCGTACGACGTTCGAGCCCGCCCTGGGCAACGACCGCCGGCCCTGGCCGACGCTCCAGGTGTTCGTGCTCGGTTCCCGCCGGCCGGCCGGCACCCCGGACCACGTCGTCACCGACAGCGCCCCGGCGCGGCTGCTGGAAGAGCTCCGCGCGGCCAACCAGGGCGGCGACGTCCACCTCGTCGGCGGCCCGCGCACGATCCAACCTTCCACGCCCTCGGCGCGCTGGACACGCTGGAGCTGGTCGTCGTACCCCTGCTGTTCGGCGGCGGGATGCGGCTGACGCCCGCGCTGAGCCCGACGACCGGGCTCGCCTTCGAGCGCCGACGCGCCCTGCCCGGGGCTCGGTGGAGATCGTCTACTCCTGCGAGGGCAGCCGCGCCCCGCTGCCGGACGCCCCGCCCGGCCGGCGCTGAACCACTCCCTGTTTGCCTGCACGCCCGACGGCAAACAGGACCATAGTGGTGTGAGGGGTGAAAATGATGGACAGAGCCCCAGAGAGCAACGCCGAATCCCCGTCCATGGGGCCGGGTGATCCCTTCGACGCGTCCACCGACGCGGCCGCGGTGATCTCGGCGCACGGCATGGTGATCGGCTGGACCCGGGGCGCCACGGCACTGCTCGGCTACCAGGAACAGGAGGTCGTCGGCGGCTCCGCCAGGCGCCTGCTGGCCATGCCGGAGGACCCCGCGCGGCTCGCCGGCATCGTGGGGCGCTGCCGCGCCGGAAGCGGCTGGAGCGGGCGGATCACCGTGAGCCACCGCGACGGGCGCGCCCTCGACGTCGAACTGCGGGTGTCCGCGTCCTTCCGCGTCGGCGACGGCGAGTGCTTCCTGGTGTCGGCGCGCGAACAGCACCGGCGGTGGACCATGGGCCAGTCCGTCCTCGACGGGTTCCTGACCCGCTCGCCGGTGGGCATGGCCGTCATGGACCGGGAGCTGCGCTACGTCTGGCTGAACGACACCCTGGAGCACTTCGGCGGGGTCCCCCGTGATGAGCGGCTGGGGCGACGCCTGAGCGAGCTGCTGCCGGGCCTGCAGGCGGAGGCACTGGAAGGGCTGATGCGCAAGGTGTTCGCCACGGGACTGCCGGTGACCGACTACGAGTACGAGGGCTGGAGCTGGGCCGACCCGCACCGCCGGCACGCCTACTCGACCTCGTTCTTCCCGCTCGTCGACGGCGACGACACCATCACCGGCGTCTGTTACATGGTCCAGGACGTCACCGAGCGCTGGCACGCCCGCCAGCTGCTCACCCTGGTCAACGAGGCCGGCACCGCCATCGGCCGGACGCTCGACGTGAGGGCGACCGCGCAGGAACTCGCCGACTTCGCCGTCCCCAGCTTCGCCGACTTCGTCGTCGTCGACCTGCTGGAGCCGGTGCTCAGCACCGAGGGCCACGGAGCCTGGCTGCCCGACGCCGGCCCCGCGCCCGCCCGGCCCCTGATGTGCCGGGCCGCGATGCGCTCGGTGCGCGAGGGGGCTCCGGAGGCCGTCGCCCAGGTCGGCGACGCGGTCGACTTCGTCCCGCCGCCGCACGACGCGAACCTGCTGATCGAGGGCGAGCCGCTGCTCATCCCGGTCCTCGACCCCTCCGACGACCTGTGGGCCACCCAGGAGCCGCTGCGCACGGCGAAGATCCGCGAGTACGGCGTGCACTCGCTCATCGCCGTGCCGATGCGGGCCCGTAACACCGTCCTCGGCCTCACCACCTTCGCCCGCTCCCTCAACCAGGTCTCCTTCGGACCCGACGACGTCCTCGTGGCCCGCGAACTGGTCGCGCGGGCGGCGGTGTGCCTCGACAACGCCCGCCGCTACACCCGGGAACACACCGCGGCGGTCACCCTCCAGCGCAGCCTGCTGCCGCCGGCCCTGACCGGCGGCACCGCGCTGGAGGTGGCCTCCTCCTACCTCCCGGCGGACCCGAGCGGCGGCGTCGGCGGCGACTGGTTCGACGTCATCCCGCTGTCCGGCGCACGCATGGGCCTCGTCGTCGGCGACGTGGTGGGCCACGGCATCGCCGCGGCGGCCAGCATGGGCCGGCTGCGTACGGCGGTCCAGACCCTCGCCGAGATGGAGATGCCCCCGGACGAACTGCTCGCCCACCTCGACGACCTGGTGCTCCGGCTGAGCGACGAGGAGACCGCAGCCGGCGCGGCCGCCCGCACCACGGCCACCTTCATCGGCGCGACCTGCCTCTACGCCGTCTACGACCCGGTCACCCGGCGGTGTGCCCTGGCCCGTGCCGGACATCCGCCGCCCGTCGTCGTCACGCCCGACGGACAGGCCGGCTTCCCGGAGATCCCTGCCGGGCCGCCGCTCGGACTGGGCGGCATGTCGTTCGAGGCCACCGAGATCGAACTGGCCGAGAACAGCCTGCTCGGCCTCTACACCGACGGCCTCGTCGCGGGCCCCGGCCACGACATGGAGCGCGGGATGGCCCGGCTCGGCGAGGTCCTCGCCCGCACCGACGGGGACCTCGCCGCGCTGTGCACGTCCGCCGTGCGGCAGCTCGTGCCCGTGCCCCAGCCCGACGACATCGCCCTCCTGCTCACCCGCACCCACGCCCTCGGCGCCGACCACGTCGCCTCCTGGGACGTGCCCCCCGACCCGGCTGCCGTCGGCGAGCTGCGCGCCCGCGCCACCCGCCAGGTACGGGACTGGGGTCTGGAGGAGCTGGTCCTGACGACCGAACTCGTCGTGAGCGAACTCGTCACCAACGCCATCCGCTACGCCGCACCGCCCATCCAGCTACGGCTCCTCCGCGACGCCCACCTGACCTGCGAGGTCTCCGACGCCAGCAGCACCGCCCCCCGGCTGAGGCACGCCCGCATCACGGACGAGGGCGGCCGCGGACTCTTTCTGGTCGCCCAGCTGGCCCTGCGCTGGGGCGCCCGCTACACGGACCAGGGGAAGGTCATCTGGGCCGAGCAGGAGATCCCCTGAGTCCCGGAGTTGACTTCGAGTGGACTCCAGCGGACAGACTGACGCCGACGCGACATCCGCACCCGAGGACAGAACAGGACGGCGCCGGCCATGGCAGCGACCAGCGGGCAGGGACACCCCCTGCCGTACGACATCTACCGTGCGGCCATCGCCGACGAGACCCTGCGCTACGCCGAGGCGGTCAAGGGCGCCGACCCCGCGAGCGCCGTACCCGCCTGCCCCGGCTGGACGCTGGCCGATCTCACCCGGCACGTGGGCGGGCTGCAGCGCTGGTTCGGCGGGCTGCTGACCCGGCTGGTGCAGGAGCCGCCGCGCAGCCGTGAGGTGGAGCTGGGGCTGCCGGAGGACGAGCGCGACCATCCCGAGTGGGTGGCGGCCGGCGAGCCCGCCGTCGCGGCCGTCCTGCGGGAGACCGACCCCGAGGCGCCGATGTGGGCCTGGGGCGAGGACCAGCACGCCAGGTTCTGGGCCCGCCGGATGCTCTTCGAGACACTGGTGCACCGGGTCGACGCGGAGCACGCCGTCGGCCTGAAGGCGGCCGGGGAGGCGGACATCGAGCCCGTGCTCGCGGCCGACGGCGTCGACGAGTTCCTCGTCAACCTCCCCTACGCGGGCCTCTTCGCCCCCGGCGTGACCGAGCTGCGCGGTGACGGGGAGACCCTCGTGTTCGCGAGCACGGACACCGGCGAGGAGTGGCGGATGCGCCTGGACCCGGACGGCTTCCGCCGGGTGCCGCACGGCGACGACGAGGCCACGGCGGCCGTGCGCGGGCGGGCGGCGGACCTGCTGCTGCTCCTGTACGGGCGGCGGTCGTACACGGAGCCCGGCTACGAGATCGCGGGACGGACGGCGGTCCTCGACAACTGGTTCGCCCACACCCGCTTCTGACCCTCACTCGGGCGGTGCGGGCGTGGACGGTTCGCCGGGCAGCAGACACACCGCGAGCGCGGCGGTGTCGTCCTGCAGACCCCGGGGGCTGTAGGCCAGCAGGTCGTCGTGGAGGCGGGCGAGCAACTCCCCGGGCGGGAGCGGGCCCCAGGAACGGACCCGCTCGGCCAGGGGGTAGAAGGCACCGGAGGCGTCCCGGGTCTCCGTGACGCCGTCCGTGTAGAGCAGCAGCTGATCGCCGGGCCCGAACGGGTAGACGTCGATGTGATAGGGGTCCTGGACCAGCATGCCGAGGTTCAGCGGCGGTGCCGACCGCCCGCTGTCCAGTTCTCGGACCTGACCGGCACGCAGACACAGCGGTGGCGGATGGCCGCAGTTGACGATGCGCAGGAGCCCGCCGTGGGCCGGGATCTCGGCGAACACCGCGGTGACGAACCGCTCGGCCGTCTCGTCCCCGCCCAGCTGCACCGCCCTGCGGGCCATGCTCGTCTCCAGCCGGACGGCGAGCGTGGCCAGATCGGGTTCCTCGTACGCCGCCTCGCGGAACGCGCCGAGCAGGGCGGCGGCCGTCTCGACCGCGAGCAGCCCCTTGCCGCGCACGTCACCGATGAGCAGCCGGACCCCGTAGCCGGTGGGGACGGCCTCGAAGAGGTCGCCGCCGATCCGGGCCTCCGCGGCGGCCGAGAGATACAGGCTCTCCAGCACCAGATGGCCGATCCGGTGCGGCACCGGCCGCAGCAGGACGCGCTGCGCGATCTCGGCCACGAACCGCACGTCGGCCAGCGTGCGCTCACGCCGGATCCGGTGCGCGGCCAGGACCGTGCCGAGCGCGCCCACCAGGGTCGTACAGATGTACGACGCGACGTAGTGCCGGTCCCACAGATAGCCGACGGACCGGCCCGCGCAGCACGGGGTGCCGGCCAGGATCCCCTCGAAGACCACGGCGAACACCGTCGCGCCGGCGACGGCGACGGGCCCGTAGGCGAAGGCGGTCAGGAGGGGGACCACGATGAGTGCGAAGCTCACCGGCCACTGCGGCGGAGTGAGGGGCTCCACGGCCAGGACGGCGGCGACGAACAGGGCCGGAAGCAGCCGCATCCAGACGGGGGGCGCCGGCACCCCGGTCCGGGGGCCGGTGGCGCCGTCCGGTTCCCGGTCGGTGTCGGTCCGGCTCACGCGTCACTCCCGGACGCCGGGGCACCGGTTCCGGCCGTGTGGTGTGCCGTCCTCGCGGCGGGACGGCACACCTGACGGTTCGGCCTACGTGGTCTTCGCACCCGGGACTCCTGTCACACGACCTCGACAGCCGTCCAGCCTGGCGGGCCGTGCCCCGGAATCCCGGTCATTGCTCCACCGGGCGGCATGTTCCGCAGGGCGGTCAGCCGGTGCCGAAGCCGATCGCGAAGACGTGCAGGCCGCCCGAGGCGACGTCCGACGGCAGGCGCACGCCGCTGACCGTCTTGCCGGCGGCCAGCGCCACCGGCTTGGTGGCGAACACGTACGTGGTGGTGGAGTCGGCCGCGGTACCGGCCTGGTTGCGGTACGACGTGGTCACCGCGACCGTGTTGTCCGCGAGCGGCGAGCCGGTGCCTCCGCCGAGCGTCCAGTCGGAGAGGGCGAGCGGCACCGACTGGGTGGTGCCGTCGGTGTAGGTGACGGTCGCGGTGCCGGAGGCCGGGCCGTTGTTGGCGGCGCCCAGGAAGGAGATGCTGCCGGACCCGGAGACCTTCACCGTCTGTCCGTTCGCCACGTAGTTGTCCGCCGCGCCGGGTGCCACCTTCGGCCAGGTGAACGGGACCCCGCCCGCCGTGACCTTCGCTCCCGGCGTGACGCCTTCGGCGGCCAGGGCGCGCGCCGAGTAGCTGTAGCCCGCGCCGTCGAAGTTCGCCGAGGCGGCGGCGGTGTCGCCGGACGTGCCGACGTCGGTGTAGCCGGGCGAGCCCGGGTAGGAGCGCGGCGCCGCGGCGGCGTCGGACGCCCAGGAGGCGTTGGCTGAGGTGCCGAGGACGTAGGTGAGGGTGCCGCCGCCGGTCAGGGCGCCGTCGGGCGCGTTCGCCTTGTTCCACGCCGTGCCGTTCCAGGTGGCCGACTGGACGTACGGGGCGTCGTCGGCGGCGCCGTCGCCGTTGACCGTGAGGGTGTGGCCGGACGGCAGGGTGATCACGGCCTGGGTGAACATCGGGCTGCCCAGGGCCAGATCGGCGGTGCCGGGGGTCTCCGGGTACATGCCGAGGGCGGACCACACGTACCACGAGCTCATCTCGCCCAGGTCGTCGTTGCCGGCGAGGCCCGACGGGCTGTCGGTCCAGATCTGGTCCTGGACCTGCCGGACGACCGCCTGAGTCCGGTACGGCAGGCCGATGTAGTCGTACTCCCAGGGGATGTTGAGGCTGGGCTCGTTGCCCAGGTTGGTGTGGCCGCCGGCGCCGGTCAGTGAGGACAGGTCCGTGTCCAGGAACGTGGCCAGGGCCGCGTCGCCGCCCATGGCGGTGGCCAGCCCGTGCACGTTGAACGGCACCATCGGCGTGTACTGCCAGGAGTCGCCCTCGACGAAGTTCTTGCCCGAGGTCGGCGAGAAGCCCGAGGTCCAGGTGCCCGAGGCGTCACGCGGCTGGACGAACCCGCTGCCGTAGTCGAACAGGTTCTGCCAGTCCTGGGCCCGGTCCGCGAACCGGCGCTGGTCGGCGGGGTGGCCGAGCGCTCCGGCGAGGGCGGACAGGGCGAAGTCCGCCGAGTTGTACTCCAGCGTGGTGGAGGCCGGGCCGTAGAAGTTGCAGCAGGCGTACTTGCCGTTGCTGGGCAGCCGGCCGATCTGCTCCAGGTAAGTGAGGCCGGGCCGGTTGTTGTTGGCGGTGGTGGCCTCGGCGATCAGCCCCTTGAGGGTGGCGGCGGTGTCGAAGTTCCGGGCCCCGAAGGCGTAGTAGTCGGCGATGATCTCGTCCGCGGGGTCGCCGACCATCACATAGCTCTCGCCGTTGTTCTCCGACCACTTGGGGAACAGCCCGGTCTGACGGTAGTCGTCGAGCATCGACTGCGCGGTGTCGGAGGCGACGGCCGGGGCGAGCAGCGCTTCGAGCTGGGCCTGGGAGCGGTAGACGTCCCAGCCGGAGTAGTTGGCGTAGGCGGCGCCGTGTCCCTTGTCGACGGTGTGCGGCTTGCCGTCGAAGCCGGGATAGCGGCCGTCGGTGTCGCTGATGACGTTCGGATGCAGCAGCGCGTGGTAGAGCGCGGTGTAGAAGACGGTCTGCTGCTGCGCCGTCCCGCCCGCGATCCGCACCCGGCCGAGGAGCGACTTCCAGGATTCGTACGCCGCGCCGCGCACCTTGGCGAAGTCCCAGCCGCGGTTCTCCGCCGCACGGTTGCCCACCGCGCCGACGGCCGACACGTACGAGATGCCGACCTTGGCCTGAATCGTTCTGTGGGTGGTGGTGTCGAACGTGAGGTAGCCGTCGGTGCCGCTCGCCTTGGCCGCGAAGGGGCGGGCCGCGCCGGGTACGACGCCGTGCAGCACGGGCTTGTTGGGTGCCTCGGGGGTGCTGGACGGGACGTTGGTCCGGGGCGTGGTGGGCGTGGCGGCGCTCAGCGCGGTGCCGCTGTGCCGGAACGGCTGGTCGAACACCATGTCGAAGTAGACGGTGTAGGAGTTGCCCTCGCCGCAGAAGTTTCCGCTGGTGACGTGTCCGCTGACCTCCTTGTCGTTCACCACGCGGAACGCGGAGTCGGTGTCGCCGTTCTGGCTGCTCGTCAGCTTGAGCAGGAGGTTCGCCTGGCTGGTGGCCGGGAAGGTGAAGCGGGCCATGCCGCTGCGGGGTGTCGCGGTCAGCTCCGTGGTGACGCCGTTGTCCAGTGCCACCGTGTACGAGCCCGGGGCCGCGGACTCCTTCGCGTGCGAGAAGCTGTCCGTGGCGTGCGTGTCCACCGTGCCGACGGTCGGCAGGACGGGGATGTCACCGGCGGCCCGGCAGCCCGGTCCGGCGATGTGGGTGAGGCTGAATCCCGTGATGGAGGAGTCGTTGTACTCGTAGCCGCCGCCGTCCGGCCGGTGCGGGGTGTCGGGGCTCCACTGGACCATCCCGAAAGGGGTGTCGGCGCCGGGGAAGTCGTCCGCGGCGTGCGAGGTCCCGATGAAGGGGTTCACGAGAGAGGCGGGGTCGGTGACCAGCCTGGCGGTGGCCGCCGCCGCGTGGGCCGGGGCGGAGGCGACACCCAGCACCAGGGCGCCGGCGGCCAGGACGGACGGGAGTCGGAAGGGTGGCCGAACTCGGGCCGCGAACAGGCGAGTTCTGCCGTGACTTCTGAGCCGGGTGGATCGTGTCATCGTGACCATGTCCCTTCGACAACGTTGTCCCGCAAGCTCGTCCCTTCCGTCCGTGCTGTCAAGGAGACGCGAGGAAGAACCAGCCGTACGGCGGTCGAAAGGAGTCAGAACCGGCCTGATGGCATGTCACATACACAAAAGGACCGGCGCGTCGAGGCGCCGGTCCGTCCCTGGTGTCGGTCGGTCAGAGGATCTCTTCCTCCTCCGGGACCACGACCTGGTCGACCATCCGCTGGATCTGCTCGGTGGGCAGGGCCACCGCCATCGCCCAGTAGTAGATGACGAGGCTGAAGACCGCGGTGACGCCGATGTCCCACCACAGCGGGAACCAGGGGTGCTTGAGCGGCCCGAAGTCGCTGAGATAGACGATGAGGCCCATGCCGACCAGATAGACCGGCAGCCACTGTGCGGCGCGCAGGTCGAGCTGGGGCGTGATCGGGTTCATCTTGAAGACGCGGTTGGCGACCAGGATGACGTAGCCGATGAGGATGGCGACGCCGAGCTTCCAGTCCGTGGTCCACCCCGACCACAGGATCAGCAGGTTGGCGACGATGAAGGCGAGCGGCGACATCCAGCTGCCGCCGGGCAGCCGGTAGGGCCGGTGGGCCTCGGGCAGCCGGTTGCGGAACACCCCGAAGGACAGCGGCGCGGCGGCGTACATCAGCACGCTGGCGCTGGTGATCAGCCCGACGAGGGAGCGCCAGCTGGGGAACGGCAGGAAGCAGACGCAGCCGACCACGAACGCGGTGATCAGACCGACCCAGGGGACACCGCGCCGGTTGGTGGCCTCGAAGGCGGAGGGCACATAGCCGTTGCGGCTCAGGCCGTAGGAGACCCGGGAGGAGGCGGTGATGTAGATCAGGCCGGTGCCCGCGGGCGAGACCACGGCGTCCAGATACAGAACCGTGGCCAGCCAGCCCAGGCTGATGAGGGTGGCGACCTGGGCGAACGGCCCGCTCAGCGCCGTGAACGCGGAGGTGGCCCAGTGGCTGCCGATCTGCGAGGCGGGCAGCGCGGCGAGGAAGGTGACCTGCAGGAGGATGTAGATCAGGATGCCGATCAGGATCGACCCGATCACCGCGCGCGGAATGTCCCGCTTGGGGTTTGCGCTCTCGCCGGCGAGCTGGTCGGCCTGCTCGAAGCCCAGCAGCGCGAAGATGATGCCGCTGGTGGAGACGGCGGACAGGATGCCCTTCGCCCCGTAGGGGTTGAAGCCGTCGGCCGCGGTGAAGTTGGCGGTGTGGAACTGGGCGACGGCGAACACGAAGATCGTGAGCAGCGGGATGCCGACCTTCCACCAGGTCGCCGCGCTGTTGGTGCGGGCCAGCAGCCGGATGCTGAGGAAGTTGACGGCGGTGACGACGGCCATCAGCCCGACCGCCACGGCGATGCCGGGCGGGGTCAGGATGTGCTCGCCGGCCTTGACCTTCTCCCAGCCGCTCGCCCAGGAGTAGTGCTGGGCGTAGGTGATCATCGCGAGCACCTCGATCGGCGCCACCGTGGCCGCCTGCAGCCAGGAGAACCAGCCGAAGGAGGCCCCGGCGGCGCCGCCGAAGGCGTAGTGCGGGAAGCGGGCGGTGCCGCCCGCCACCGGATACATGCCGCCCAGCTCCGCGTGGACCAGTGCCAGGATCAGGATGGCGACACCGCCGATGGCCCAGGAGATGATCGCCGCCGGTCCGGCCGCCGCCAGCGCCCCCTGTGCGCCGAACAACCAGCCGGATCCGATGATCGAGCCCTCCGAGGCCCAGATCAGCCCGATGAACCCGATCTCGCGCCGCAGTCCGGGTTTGTGGGTCTTCGGACCGGACGTCGCCTCTGGCACGGCCATGGCGCACACCCCCTCAGATAGGGTGAAGTTCACCACTATCGTGCCACGCTGACGGGTTCATGGCGGTAACGCCGAGGCATCGGTTCCGGGAGGCCGGTCAGCCGGCCGTGAGGTGCGGGCCCGCGGGTGCGGCGCCGCTGACCGCGGCGCGGTACAGGGCCTGGGTGGCGGTGCCGAAGGAGGCGCTGTAGGAGACCTGGGGGGTGTTGCCGCCCGTGTGATAGCCGCCGATGACTCCGATGACGGCCCACCCGCCGGGCCAGGGGACCAGCATGGGACCGCCGCTGGTGCCGCCCACGAAGGCGTCGCAGGCGATGCGCGGGAACGTGCCCGGCTCGGCCGGGTCGTCGCTGTCCCACCGGGTGGTCCAGCTCCAGCACTCGATCGGCTTCTCCTTGCCTGCCGGGTAGCCGATCATCCGCACCGGGGCGTGGTAGTAACCGGTCCCGGTCAGCAGCTGTACTCCGCCGACCGCGTCCTGGATCGGGGTGCCGTCCTCGTTGGGCTCGGTGACCGCGAAGGCGAAGTCGTACTCGGCTCCGGCGTGCTCGCCCAGGTCGTAGTACTCCTGCGGGACGTAGACGCCGTTGGTCCGCACCGGGAAGATCCCGAACGGCTTGAGCGCGTCGTGGTACTGCGGGACGAAGGCCAGATGCCGCTTGGGAGAGGTGCCGGCGTACCCCTTCAGGCAGTGCCCGGCGCTGAGCACGAGGTCGTGGCCTGGGCTGCGGACGACCGAGCCGCTGCAGGTGCGGCCGGTCCCGGTGGCATCGGTCCAGAAGAAGGTGCCGGCCTGCGGGATGCCGTCGAAGCTCCAGCTGGGCGGGATGTACTCGCCGGGCCCTGGCCCGTCCACCGCGGGTGACACGGCGGGCGCGGTCGTACCGCTCTCCGTGCCCTTGAGCACGTCGGCGGGCAGGGCGGCGCTCATCCGGGCCGGCGTCCAGTAGGCGTTGAGCTGTTCGGCGACCGGGTTCGGGTCGGCCGTGGTGCTGTCGGCGGATGCCGTCGTGGTGAGTCCGGCACTGAACAGAAGGGCTGCCGCACAGCCGGCGGCGTATCGGACGATTCTGGTCCCCAGCAACATCGGTTCCCCTCAGGGCGGCCGCAAGTGACGGCTCACCATAAGCCCGCGGCAGCAGGAGTCACAGTGTCCCCGGCCGGATCCGGACGGCGTGTGCGTCCGGCCGCCGACGGGGTGTCAACTTCCGTCGGACAACCGGGTGTACGCGGCGTGGCCGGGCTCAGGACAGCGTGCGGTGCGCGCTCTTGAGGGCGTTGCGGAAGTGGGTGACCTCCTGCGGGGTCAGGTCCTGGACCATGCGCTGTTCGAGCCGGCGGGCCGGTTCGGCGTAGTCCGCGAGCAGGCGGCGGCCGGTGGCGGTGAGGAGGATGACCTTCTCCCGGCGGTTGCCGGGGTTCGGCTCGCGGCGGATCAGGCCGCGGGCCTCCAGGGCGCGGACCATGTCGGCCGTGGACTGTGCCGTGACGAAGGAGTCCCTGGCCAGCTGGGCGGCGGAGATGCCGTCGTGCCGCTCAAGCACCGTGAGGGCGGTGTACTGCAGGGCGGTGATGCCGGCCGGCTTGACCAGTTCCTCCAGACGGGCGCGGACGACGAGTTCGGTGCGCTTGAGCAGATAGAGCAGGGAAGGCCCCGTCTCCGTACCTTGTATCGCTGTGGATTCCGTCGGTCGCGTCATGCCGTGCCTTCCCCGATGTCGATCCGGTCCGCCGCGGTCAGCCTAAGCCATTGACAGGATTCCTGTCGGAAGAGAAGCTGACGCAACCGACAGGAATCCTGTCGATCTGTCGTTCCGGACCCAGGAAGAGGCGCACTCATGGATCTGCACGGAAAGGTCGCCGTCGTCACCGGCAGCGGTCGCGGACTCGGTCTGGCCTACGCCCAGGCGCTCGCCGCGGCCGGAGCTGCGGTCGTCGTCAACGACGTCGATCCCGGCGCGGTGGATGCCGCCGTCGACGGCATCACCGCCGCGGGCGGCAGCGCGGCCGGCGCCGTCGCCGCGGTGGGGGACAGCGAGGCGGCCGAGCGGCTCGTCGAGACCGCCGTGCGGGAGTTCGGGCGGCTCGACATCCTGGTCACCAACGCGGGCATCCTCCGCGACCGCGTGCTGTGGAAGATGACGGACGACGACTTCGACGCCGTCGTCAAGGTGCATCTGCGCGGCACCTTCACCTGCGCCCGCGCCGCGGCCGTCCGGATGCGCGAGCAGGGCACCGGCGGCCGTATCGTGCTGATCTCCTCCCCGGCCGGCCAGCGCGGCAACTTCGGCCAGACCAACTACGCCGCCGCCAAGGCCGGCATCGTGGCGATGGCCCGCACCTGGGCCCTGGAGCTGGCCAGGTCCGGCATCACCGTCAACGCCGTCGTGCCGGTCGCGGCCACCGAGATGACCAAGACCATCCCGGTCTTCGCGCCGCTCATCGAGGAGTCCGAACGCACCGGCGCCCCCCTGCCGGACTGGCTGCGCCGGGACGAGGGGCTCGGTACCGTGGAAGACGTCGCGGGACTGATCACCTTCCTCGCGTCGGACGCCGCCAAGGACATCACCGGGCAGGCCATCGGCATCGGCGGCGACCGGTTGGCCCTGTGGGCGCACCCCAGGGAGAAGGCCGTCGCCTTCGCCGCCGGCGGCTGGAGCGCCGACGCCATCGCCGAGCACTGGCACGACGGCGTGGGCGCCGAGCCCGAGACCTACGGCATCCCCGCTCCCCAGGTACCGGAGGCATGACATGGCCGACCTGGCGATCGATGTCAGCGCGCTGACCGCCATCGACGTCCACACCCACGCCGAGGTGTCGAAGGACGGCCACGCGTCGCTGAGCCCCGAACTCCTCGGCGCCTCCGCCGAGTACTTCAAGGCGCACGGCCACCGGCAGCCCACCATCGAGGAGATGGCCGCCCACTACCGTGAACGCCGCATGGCCGCCGTGGTGTTCACGGTCGACGCCGAGCACGCCACCGGTCACCCCCGCATCCCCAACGAGGAGGTCGCCGAGAGCTGCGCGGCCCACGCCGACGTCCTCATCCCGTTCGCGAGCGTCGACCCGCACAAGGGCCGGGCGGGCGTACGGGAGGCCCGGCGGCTGGTGACCGAGTACGGGGTGCGGGGCTTCAAGTTCCACCCCAGCCTCCAGGGCTTCTCGCCCGACGACCGGATGGCCTACCCGTTGTACGAGGCCATCGAGGAACTCGGCGTACCGGCCCTGTTCCACACCGGCCAGACCGGTATCGGCGCCGGTGTCCCCGGTGGCGGCGGCATCCGGCTGAAGTACTCCAACCCGATGCTGATCGACGACGTGGCCGTGGACTTCCCCGAACTGCGGATCATCCTCGCGCACCCGTCGTTCCCCTGGCAGGACGAGGCGCTGGCCGTCGCCACGCACAAGCCGCACGTGTACATCGACCTGTCGGGCTGGTCGCCGAAGTACTTCCCGCCGCAGCTGGTGCGCTACGCCAACACCCTGCTGAAGGACAAGGTGCTCTTCGGCTCCGACTACCCGGTCATCACGCCCGACCGCTGGCTCGCCGACTTCGCCGCCCTCGACATCAAACCCGAGGTCCGGCCCAGGATCCTCAAGGACAACGCAGCCCGGCTGCTCGGCCTGCTCAAGGACTGAGGGAGACGCCGTGTTGAACCAAGGCATCGGCTCCTGGCCCGCCCGCCGGGCCCGCAAGACCCCGGACCGGATCGCGATCGTCCACGAGGACGACGAGATCACCTACCGGGCGCTGTACCAGCGGGTCCTGCGCCTGGCCCACGCGCTGCGCGCCCTCGGCGTCGCACGCGGCGACCGCATCGCCTACCTGGGCCCCAACCACCCCGCCTTCCTGGAGACGCTGTTTGCGGCCGGCACGCTCGGCGCGGTCTTCGTCCCCCTCAACTCCCGCCTCGCGGCAGTCGAGTTGGCGTACAACCTCAACGACTCCGGAAGCACGGTGCTGGTGCACAGCGCCGAGCACACCGAGACGGCCACGGCGGCGGCGTCGGGCACCGGGGTGCGCCACCGCATCACCCTCGGCCCGGCCGGGCCCGGTGCCGCCGGGTACGACGACCTGCTCGCCGGCGCTGTGAGTGACCCGCTGGACGAAGCCGTCGCCCCGGACGACCCCTGCATGATCATGTACACCTCCGGCACCACCGGCCGCCCCAAGGGTGCCGTCCTGACCCACGCCAACATCACCTGGAACAGCGTCAACGTCCTCATCGACAGCGACTTCGCCGGTGACGAGGTCACCCTGGTCGTCGCCCCGCTGTTCCACACCGCCGCGCTCAACATGACCTGTCTGCCCACCCTCCTCAAGGGCGGCCGCGTGGTCCTGCTCGGCGCCTTCGACGCCGAGCGCGTGCTGGACGTCATCGAGCGCCGGCGTGTGACGTACATGTTCGGGGTGCCCACCATGTACGACGCCCTGTCCGCCCGCCCCCGGTGGCCGACGGCCGACCTGTCCAGCCTGCGCACCCTCACCTGCGGCGGCGCGCCGGTGCCCGCCCGCACCATCGACACCTACCTCGCGCGCGGGCTGGCCTTCAGCCAGGGCTACGGGATGACCGAGGCGTCCCCCGGCATCCTCTTCCTGGACCGGGAACAGACCTCGGCGAAGGCGGGCTCCGCGGGCGTGCCGCACTTCTTCACCGACACGCGCGTGGTGCTCCCCGACGGACGGGACGCGGGCCCCGGAGAACGGGGCGAGATCCTGGTCAGCGGGCCCAATGTCATGACCGGCTACTGGCACCGCCCCGACGACACCAGGGCCGCCGTCACCGACGACGGCTGGCTGCGCACCGGTGATGTCGCGCGGACCGACGAGGACGGCTACGCCTACATCGTCGACCGGGTCAAGGACATGTTCGTCTCGGGCGGCGAGAACGTGTACCCGGCCGAGGTCGAGGCCGCCCTGCTGACCCACCCGGCCGTCCGCGAGTGCGCCGTCATCGGCGTGCCGCACGAGGTCTGGGGCGAGGTCGGCCACGCGGTCCTCGTCCTGGAGCCCGGGGCCCGCGCCGACGCCGAGGAGATCCTCGCGCACGCCCGGACCCTGCTGGCCAAGTACAAGATCCCCCAGACGGTGACCTTCGCCGACAGCCTGCCCCGTACGGCCTCGGGAAAGATCGTCAAAGCCGCCGTACGCGCGTCCTACGCCCACCCCTAGCCCAGAGCCCCGAAAGGCGGAAACCCCCATGTCCACCGAAGCCAACGGCCTCGAAGAGCTGCTCGCCCTCACCGGCCGCGACCTCGGCCGCACCGACTGGCTGGAGATCACCCAGGAGCGCGTCAACACCTTCGCCGACGCCACCGACGACCACCAGTGGATCCACACCGATCCGCAGCGGGCCAAGGAGGGACCCTTCGGCGGCCCCATCGCCCACGGCTATCTCACCCTCTCCCTGATCATCCCGCTCTTCGGCGACCTGCTGCACATCGGCGGCATCTCGATGAGCGTCAACTACGGCCTGGAGAAGGTCCGTTTCCCCAGCCCCGTGCCGGTCGGCGCGAAGATCCGGCTGCACGGTGTGGTCGACTCCGTGGAGGAGATCAAGGGCAACGGCGTCCAGATGCTGCTGAACTTCACCGTCGAGGCCGAGGGGAACGCCAAGCCGGTGTGCGTGGCGCAGGCCGTGTACCGGCACTACGCCTGAGGTACGGCGTCGCCGCGCAGGCCCGCGACGAGGAGCGCGACGAGGCGGCGGGCGTCGTAGCGGGTGTCGCTCTCCGCGCCGATGCAGAGGTTGCCGACGCCGCGCATCAGCTCGTAACCCTGCAGGCCGGGGCGGATCTCGCCCGCCTCGGCAGCCGCTTCCAGCAGCCGGGTGCAGACGGGGACGAGCCGGTCGAGGAAGTAGGTGTGCAACGCCTCGAAGCCCGCGTTGTCCGACTGCAGTACGGCGGCGAGGCCGTGCTTGGTGACCAGGAAGTCCACGAAGAGGTCGATCCAGCGGGCGAGCGCGGCGTGCGGGCTCGCAGCGCTCGCCAGCAGGTCCGGGCCGGCCGCGGCGAGGCTCTCCACCTGGTGCCGGTAGACGGCGATGATGAGATCCGCGCGCGTCGGGAAGTGGCGGTAGATCGTCCCCAGCCCGACGCCTGCCCTGGCCGCGATGTCACGCACCGGCGCCTCCACGCCCGAGGCCACGAACACCTCCGCCGCCGCGTCGAGCAACGTCTCCTTGTTGCGCCGGGCGTCCCTGCGCTGGGACGCGCCCTTGTCGCCGTCGTTCACCGTGCCACTCCCTTGCCTCAGTGCGCCTTGCTAAGTGGAACCGTGTTCCGTATCGTCATTTCCGGAACACGGTTCCGTTTGCTCCATCGTACTGAGGAGGACGGTCATGCAGTACCGCACCCTGGGCCGCACCGGCGTACAGGTCAGCGCGCTCGCGCTCGGCGCGATGAACTTCGGCGCGATCGGGCGCACCACCCAGGACGAGGCCACCGCCCTGGTCGATGCCGCCCTCGCGGCCGGGATCAACGTCATCGACACCGCCGACATGTACGGCGCCGGCGAGTCGGAGGAGATGGTCGGCAAGGCCATCGCCGGCCGCCGCGACGACATCGTGCTGGCCACGAAGGCGACCATGCCGATGGGCGACGAGCGCAACCATCGGGGCAGTTCGCGCCGCTGGCTGGTCACCGCACTGGACGACAGCCTGCGCCGGCTCGGCGTCGACCACGTCGACCTCTACCAGATCCACCGCTGGGACCCGGACACCGGAGACGAGGAGACCCTGTCGGCGCTGACCGATCTGCAACGCGCGGGAAAGATCCGCTACTTCGGCTCCTCGACCTTCCCGGCGTACCGCATCGTGCAGGCTCAATGGGCAGCCCGCGAACACCACTTGAGCCGTTACGTCACCGAACAGCCCAGCTACTCCCTGCTCCAGCGCGGCATCGAGGCCCATGTGCTGCCGGTCGCCGAGGAGTACGGGCTCGGGGTGCTGGTGTGGAGTCCGCTGGCCTCGGGCTGGCTGTCGGGTGCCGTCCGCGCGGGCCGGGACATCACCACTCACCGCTCCGCGTTCATGCCGCAGCGCTTCGACACCGCCCTCCCCGCCAACCGGGCCCGGCTCGACGCCGTCGAGAAGCTGGCGAGGGTCGCCGACGAGGCCGGCCTGACGCTGATCCAGCTCGCACTCGGCTTCGTCACCGCGCATCCCGCCGTGACCAGCGCGCTCGTCGGACCCCGCACGCTCGATCATCTGCACGCCCAACTCGCCGCCGTCGACACCGTGTTGTCCGCCGACGTCCTCGACGCCGTCGACGCGATCGTGGCCCCCGGCACCGACCTCGCCCCGCACGAGAAGTTCGACACCCCGCCCGCGCTGCTCGACCCGGCACTGCGCCGGCGCCGTTGACGTACGGAAGAGACACTCCATGGCACCCACACCCCGTCCCCGCTTCGGCATCATGACCGCCCCCATGCAGGTGACGTACGACGACATCCTGCGGGTCTGGCGCGAGGCGGACGCGATCCCCGAGATCGAGCACGCGTGGCTGTTCGACCATCTCATGCCGATCGGCGGCGACCCGAACGGCCCGGTCCACGAAGGCTGGACGCTGCTGTCCGCCCTGGCCGCACAGACGCGCCGGCTGCGGCTCGGCCTCCTCGTGACCAGCAACCGCTTCCGGCCGCCCGCGATGCTGGCCAAGATCGCCACGACGGTCGACGTCGTCTCCGGAGGCCGGCTCGACTTCGGCATCGGCGTCGGCTCCCGACCGCACCCGCCCGAGGCCCACCGCGAATACCCGGCCCACGGACTGCCCTTCACCGACCCCGCCCAGGCCGTCGAGAGCCTCGCCGAGGCCTGCACTCTGATCCGCCGGCTGTGGACCGAACCCGAACCCTTCGACTTCCACGGCACCCACCACCGGCTCACCGGGGCGTTCGCCAACCCCAAGCCGGTACAGCGCCCCCATCCGCCGATCCTCATCGGCGGCCGCTCCGCCGCGACCCTCCGCGTGGTCGCCGAGCACGCCGACCTCTGGAACATCCCGGGCGGCGACATCGAGGACGCCGTCCGCCGCAGCGCCCTGCTGGACCGCACGTGCGCCGAGATCGGCCGCGACCCCGCCTCCCTCACCCGCTCGATCCATCTGCCCGTCTCCTACGCCGAGCCCGGCACCACCCGGAACGCGATCGCCGAGGCCCTCGACGCCGGCTTCCGGCACCTCGTCCTCGGCCTGCCGGCGCCGTACCCGGCGGGCGTCGCCCGGTGGGTCACCGACGAGATCGTCCTCACGTCGGCCTGACCCCTGTCACAGACCCGGTGGCTGTCCGGTCCTTCTGGCGTGCGCGTCCGGCGCACGCATCAGCGAACGGAGACAGTGATGAAGATCGTGGTCGTAGGCGGTACGGGGCTCATCGGATCGCAGGTGGTGGCGCGCTTGCGGGAGCGTGGCCATGAGGCCGTGCCGGCCACTCCCTCCACGGGGGTCGACACGCTCAGCGGGGAGGGCCTGGCGTCGGCTCTCAAGGGCGCGGACGCGGTCGTGGACGTGTCGAACTCACCGTCGTTCGAGACCGAGCCGGCGCTGGACTTCTTCACGCGCTCGACGCGCAACCAGGCCGAAGCCGAGAAGGCGGCGGGGGTGCGGCACCATGTCGCGCTCTCCATCGTCGGCGTCGACCAGGTGCCCGACTACGGCTACTACCGGGCCAAGGTGGCCCAGGAGGAGGCCGTACGAGGCTCCGGCGTGCCCTTCAGCATCGTGCGCGCGACGCAGTTCTTCGAGTTCATCGCCCCGGTGATGGACATGTCCACCCAGGGCACGGAGGTGCACCTGCCCTCCCTCCGGCTGCGGCCCATGGCCTCCGCCGACGTCGCCGCCGCCGTGGCCGAGGCGGCGCAGGGCGAACCGTCGTACGGCGTACGGAACATCGCGGGGCCCGAGGTACACCGGTTGGACCGGCTCGGCGAGCTCACGCTGGAGGCGAAGCCGGACGGGCGCAAGGTCGTCACCGACGAGACCGCGAGTCCGTTCGCGGGCATGCCCGACGTGCTCGTCGGCGACGACACGGCGCACCTCGCGGCCACGCGGTACGAGGAGTGGCTGGCGCGCGGCTGACCGGCGTCACGGCCGGCCGGTGAACCGGTGGGTCGAACGCTCGTACGACCTCAGCTTGTCGGGTGCCAGCACCCAGTAGAGGGCGTCGATCCCGTCCGGCCCCACGGTGACGGTGACCAGGGCCACGGCGGCCCCGCCCTGTATGAGCAGCAGGGCGGGCCGGCCGTTGGCCTCGGCGATGCCGTACTCGGCGCCGGGGAAGAACTGCTGGGCGAACGCCGTGATCCGGGCGACGCGCTCGGGCCCCACGACCGCCACCCGGGCCACGCCGCGCATACCGTTGCCGTCCGCGTAGGAGACGACGTCGGCGGAGAGCACATGCTCCAGCGCGGCGATGTCACCGTGCCGCGCCGCGGCCACGAAGGCATCCAGCAGGCGCCGGTGCTGAGCCGTGTCGACGGGATCACGGCGTTCGACGGTGAGCCGCTTGCGGGCCCGGCTGACGATCTGCCGGGTGTTGGCCTGGGTCAGCTGCAGGATGCCGGCGATCTCGTCGTAGGCGTAGTCGAACGCCTCCCGCAGCACATACGCGGCCCGCTCCACAGGGTTCAGTTTCTGCAGGACCACCAGCACCGCCAGCTCCAGCGCCTCGCCGCGCTCCGCGCCGACCTGCGGATCCACGCTGGTGTCCACGGGCTCCGGCAGCCACGGCCCGACGTAGGCCTCCCGGCGGGCCCGCGCCGACCGGGCCACGTTGATCGCCAGACGCGTGGTGGTCTTCGCCAGGAACGCCCCGGGATCCAGCACCGCGCTCCGGTCGGTGCCCTGCCAGCGCACCCAGGCGTCCTGCACCACGTCCTCGGCCTCGGACACGCTGCCCAGCACGCGGTAGGCGATGCCGAACAGCCGGGGCCGCAGCCGCTGGAACACCTCCGCCGCCTCCTCCAGCGCCCCGCCGGTCAGCGGCCCTCGCTCGTCCATGGTGCCGATGCCTCTCCCAGGTCGACCGTCGGCCCCCAGGCCGGGCGTGGATCCGGAGCGAGGGGGCCCGCTCGCCGTGTGATCCTACGGCGGCCGGGCCGGGAGAACCGGGAGGCCGGGGCTCAGGCGCGGCCTCGCAGCATGAGGTTCCAGTAGAGGAACGGCAGGCCGTAGCGCTTGAGATACCACATGTCCCGGCGTTCGCGGGTCGTGTCGATGAGGGGAAAGGTGGGGCGGTGGCGCAGCGTGTAGTCGAACTCGGCCAGCAGCATGCTGTGCCGTGACGTGGTGATCGGGCAGGAGGAGTAACCGTCGTACGAGGCGGGCGGTGGTCCGGCGGTCGTCAGGCTCGCGGCGATGTTCCGGGCGACGACCGGTGCCTGTTTGCGGATCGCGGCGCCGGTCTTGGAGTTGGGCGAGGAGCCGGCGTCGCCGAGGGCGAAGATCTCGGGATGGCGCACATGGCGCAGGGTGTGTCGGTCGATCTCCGCGTAGCCGCCGGGGTCCGCCGGTCCGGCCAGCGGACTCGCCTTGAGCCAGTCGGGCGCCGACTGCGGGGGCACGAGGTGCATCATGTCGTAGCGGATGGATTCCCCGGCCCCGGAGGAGCGGTCGACGACGACGGCTTCGCGGCCGTCGGGGTCCACCTCGACCAGCTCGCTGTTCCTGCGCACCTCGATGCCGTAACGGGCCGCGACCCGCTCCAGCTCCTCGGCGAACACGGGCACCCCGAACATCCCCGGGGTGGGCAGCACGAGCACCACCCGGATGTCCTTCAGCACACCCTGCCCGCGCCAGTGGTCCGCGGCGAGATACGCGATCTTCTGGGGCGCCCCACCGCATTTGATCGGCCCGGCCGGCATGGTGAACACGGCCGTGCCCGAACGCAGCGAACGGATCAGGTCCCAGGTCTTGGGCGCCAGTCGGTAGGTGTAGTTGCTGGAGGCGTGGGGCGCGGCGACCGCCTGCGCCATGCCGGGCACCTGGTCCCAGTCGAGCTGGATTCCGGGGCAGACGACGAGCCGGTCGTAGCCGATGGTCCGGCCGTCGGCGAGACCGACCGTGCGCCCGTCGGGGTCCACGCTCTCCGCACGGCCGCGGATCCAGCAGACGCCCTTCGGTAACACGGACCGCTGGGGGCGGGCGCTCGCCCGGGCGGTGGCCCGCCCGCCCCCGACCAGCGTCCACAGCGGCTGGTAGTAGTGCGTGGCGGAGGGCTCGACGAGCCCGATGCCGCGGACGCCGAGGCGCAGCAGCCTGGCCGCCACGCTGACGCCGGCACTTCCCCCGCCCACGATCAGAACCTTGTGGTGAGCGTCGATGCTCATGTCCGCCTTCCCTCTCGCGTCCGTCCGAGCTAATGTACGTACATTAATTCTCCAAATGTACGTACACAAGGATGGGCATCATGGGTGAGGAACCCACGGCCGCGGCCGGCCGGGGCGCGCACTCCCGGGCGGGCCGGGGCGGGACTCCGCTGTGGCGTCATGTGCGGGACGACCTCAAAGCCCGGCTGGAACAGGGCGAGTTCACGGACTCCTTCCCCGGCGAGAACGAGCTGGCCGCCCGGTACGGGGTCAGCCGGCACACCATCCGTGAGGCCCTGCGCGAGCTGCGGGAAGCGGGCCTGGTCACCGCGGCGAAGGGACGCCGGCCGCGCCCGGTCGGCGAGGCTGTCATAGAACAGCCCGTCGGCGCCCTCTACAGCCTGTTCGCCTCGGTCGAGGCGGCCGGTCTGGAACAGCGCAGCATCGTGCGCGCGCTCGACATCCGCGCGGACGCGCATGTGGCGGTGCGCCTGGGGCTGGAGGAGTCGACGCCCCTGCTGTACCTGGAACGCATCCGCCTGGCCGACGGCGAACCGCTGGCCCACGACAAGGTGTGGCTGCCGGCCTCGGACGCCCGCGCGCTGCTCGACGCCGACTTCACCCACACGGCGCTCTACGGCGAGCTCGCCGACCGGTGCGGCCTGCGCCTGGTCGGCGGAGAGGAACGTATCAAGGCCGTCGTCCCGACCGCCGCCGAACAACGGCTGCTCGACCTCCCCGACGGCGTGGCCGCGTTCTCCATCGAGCGGCTCGGCCGCACCCACGGCCGCACGGTCGAGTGGCGCACCACCCTCGTCCGCGGCGACCGGTTCAGTGTCGTGACCCGGTTCGACGCCCGGACCGGCTACCGCCTCGACCCCGCCGGAAACCGTTTCACGCGCTCGCGCCGGAGCGCACGACGGCTCGACGCGGTGCGGTGACCGGGCGGTGCCGCGGAACGAGTCCGGCGCCGTTGCCCCGCCGTGCCGGCGGGGCCGAGGGGAGGGAGTGCCTGAGATGTTCTTCGTCGACACGATCGAGGTGGCGGGGCTCGGCAACCGCTGCTACCTGGCGGGCGGTTCGTCCACTGCCGTGGCCGTCGACCCGCCACGCGACGTCGACCGCGTACTGGAGGCCGCGGCGCGCCGGGGCGTGCGGATCTCGCACGTCGCCGAGACCCACATCCACAACGACTATGTCAGCGGCGGCCTGGAGCTCGCCCGGCTCACGGGCGCCGCCTATCTCGTACCGGCCGGGGCCACCGTGTCCTTCGCACGCATACCCGCACACGACGGGGACCGTACGGTCGTCGACGCCGGGCTCACCCTGCGGGCGCTGGCGACACCCGGGCACACCCCGCACCACACCGCCTACGCCCTCGAAGAGCACGGCACGGCGGTCGCGGTGTTCACCGGAGGCTCACTGCTGATCGGTAGCGTCGGCCGTCCCGACCTGGTCGAACCTCGCCTGACCGAGAGCCTCGCCCGCGCCCAGCACGCCTCCGCGCGCCGTCTCGCCGCCGAACTGCCCGATGCCGCCCGCGTGTTGCCCACGCACGGATTCGGCAGCTTCTGCTCCGCCGGCCGGGCCGGGGGCGACGCGAGCACCATCGGCGCGGAGAAGGCGTCGAACGACGCGCTCACCCAGGACCCCGACACCTTTGTCACCCGCCTGCTCGCGGGCCTCGACGACATCCCCGCGTACTACGCCCACATGGGCCCCGTGAACTCCGCCGGCCCGGCCCCGGTCGACCTCACCGCGCCCGCACCGGCCGACGCCGGGGAGATCGCGGCGCGACTGGCCGCGGGGGAGTGGGTGGTCGATCTGCGCAACCGGACCGCGTTCGCCGAAGGCCATGTCGCCGGCACCTACAACTTCGAGGCCGACGGCCAACTCGCCACCTGTCTGGCCTGGTTGATCCCCTGGGGCAGGCCGGTCACCCTGCTGGCCGAGTCGGCCGGGCAACTGGCCCATGCCCAACGTGAGTTGGTGCGCGTCGGCATCGACCGCCCAGCGGCTGCGGCCACCGGCGGACCGTCCGCCTGGACGACCGCGGGCGAGGCCCTGGCCGCCTTCCCCCGGGCCACCTTCGCGGACCTCGCCGCCCGGCACCCGGCACCGGGCGTCGTCGTACTGGACGTACGGCGTGTCTCCGAACGGGCCGCCGGACACGTCGAGGGCTCCGTCCACATCTCGCTGC
Source organism: Streptomyces camelliae (assembly GCF_027625935.1). NCBI lineage: Bacteria > Bacillati > Actinomycetota > Actinomycetes > Kitasatosporales > Streptomycetaceae > Streptomyces > Streptomyces camelliae. The sequence continues at coordinate 845,159 of NZ_CP115300.1, read as the reverse complement.
ACACCCTGCACCGGCGCCTGGAGGAGGTGCCGCCCGGTGAGGTGTGGGTGCACTGCGCGGGCGGCATGCGCGCCGCCGTCGCCGCCTCGCTGCTGGACGCGGCGGGCCGTGCCGTCGTCGCCGTGGACGACTCCTTCGCCGCGGCCGAGGCGTCGGGACTGCCCCTCCGCACCACCTGAGCCCGACCGGAGACCGGAGACCTGATCGACCGACCACCCACACGAGGCGAGGAGCCCGCCCATGCAGACACCCCCGTCCGGCACCGGCCGGATCACCGTCGCGGAAGCGGCCGAACGCACCGGGCACCGCGCCGGCGCCGAGGGCGCGGCCGGTCGCCCGGGAGGCACGTCCGTCCTGCTGGACGTCCGGGAGCCCGACGAATGGCACGCGGGCCACGTCCCCGGAGCCGTACACCTCTCCCTCACCCGGCTCTGCGAAGGAGTGCCGCTGCCTCCCGAGGCCCAGGGGCGGTGCCTGGTCGTCATCTGCCGCTCGGGCAACCGGTCCCGGACGGCCGCCGGGATCCTGAGCGCCCATGGTGTCGAGGCCGTCGACGTCATCGGCGGGATGCGGGACTGGGCGGAGGCCGGGCTGCCGGTGGTCGACTCGCGGGGCCAGCGCGGTACGGTCGCGTGAGCGCCCTGGTCCTCGCCCTCGCGGCCGGAGCGGTGATCGGGCTCGCCCTCGGCGCGCTCGGCGGCGGTGGCAGCGTCCTGGCCGTCCCCGCGCTGATCTATCTGCTGGGCTTCACCCCGGTGGCGGCCACGACCGCCGGACTGGTGATCGTGGCCCTGACCTCGGCGACCGCCCTGACCGCGCACGCCCGTGACGGGCATGTCCGCTGGCGCGCGGGGCTGCTCTTCGCGGCGGCCGGGGCCGGCCCGGCGATGCTGGGCTCCGCGCTCGCCACGGACCTCCCGGCGGGCGCCCTGTCGGCCTCCTTCGCGACGGTCGCCGGGGTCGCGGCGGCGCGCATGCTCCGGCCGGGAGGGGAGGACGACACCGCAGGGGAGATCAGGCTCGGTCACGCGGCGGCGGCCGGTGCCGGACTCGGCGCGGTGACCGGAGTCCTCGGGGTCGGCGGAGGCTTTCTCGCCGTACCGGCCCTCGTGGGCGTCCTCGGACTTCGCATGCGCGAAGCCGTGGGCACCAGCCTGCTCGTGATCACCCTCAACTCCCTGGCGGCGCTGGGCCTGCGCGGCGGCACCGTGGACCACCTGGACTGGGCGGTCGTCGCCCCCTTCGCAGGCGCCGCGGTCCTCGGGGCGTGGGACGGCAGGCGTCTGGCGGCGAAGGTCAAGGGAAGCACACTGCAACGGGTCTTCGCGGCGGCGCTGCTGGCCGCGGCCGTCGCCATGCTCGTCGACGCGCTGGTCTGACAGCGGGCCGCCGACGGTCGCCCCGCTTGTTGGGACGTCCTGACAAACCTATTGACATCACCAGGGGCGCGCTTCATAGTACGGGTCACTAGAGCGCGCTAGTGAAGCGCTCTAGTACCCGGACAAGCGGCACACACCCCAGGCTGCCGCCCACAACACCCTCCGCCGTACACGGCGCTCCCCGACAACACGCACGCCTCGCCGGGTCGCACGAGGCCTCTTTGTCACGACATAAATCCCACTTTTTCGCACTCTGATCAGCACAGTGAGGTGCAAGGGACATGCACAGAAACCGCCGAGCCGCCACTTTGACCGCCACGGTTCTCGTCGGCGCCCTGTTCGCCGCGGGCTGCTCCAGCAGCCATGGCGGCAAGAAGTCCGAGGAAGGCGGCGCGACGGTCTCCGCCGGCAAGGCCACCACCCCGCGGATGACCGTGGCCATGATCACCCACGCCTCTCCCGGTGACACCTTCTGGGATCTGATCCGCAAGGGCGCCCAGGCCGCGGCGGCGAAGGACAACATCAAGCTCGTCTACTCGTCCGACCCGAACGCGGGCAACCAGGCGAACCTGGTGCAGAACGCGATCGACCAGAAGGTGGACGGCATCGCGCTCACCGCCGCCAAGCCCCAGGCGATGAAGGACGCCGTGGCCAAGGCCACAGCGGCCGGCATTCCGGTCGTCGGCTTCAACTCCGGTGTCGGCGACTGGAAGAAGCTCGGCATGCTGGAGTACTTCGGCCAGGACGAGAACATCGCCGGCCAGGCCTTCGGCCAGCGCCTCAACCAGCTGGGCGCCAAGCACGCCCTGTGTGTCATCCAGGAACAGGGGCAGGTCGCCCTGGAGGCCCGCTGCGCCGGCCTGAAGAAGGGCTTCAGCGGCACGACGGACACCATCTACGTCAACGGCACCGACATGCCGTCCGTGAAGGCGACGATCACCGCCAAGCTCAAGCAGGACTCCTCCATCGACCAGGTCGTCACCCTCGGCGCCCCCATCGCGCTGACCGCTGTGCAGTCGGTGGGCGACGCGGGCAGCAAGGCCAAGGTGGCCACCTTCGACCTGAACAAGGACCTGGTCAAGGCCGTCCAGAACGGGTTCGTGGAGTTCGCCGTCGACCAGCAGCCTTACCTCCAGGGCTACCTCGCCGTGGACGCTCTGTGGCTCTACAAGTACAACGGCAACGTCAGCGGAGGCAGCACCGCGCCCGTACTGACCGGTCCGGCCTTCATCGACAAGTCCAACGTCGACAAGGTCGCCGAGTTCGCCGCGAAGGGCACCCGGTGATGAGCATGGCCCAGCACGCCGAGCCGGCGGTGACCACACCGCCGGCCTCCGGCCCGAAGCAGACCGACGGCCGTACCGCCCAACGCCCCCTGGCGCTGCGGCTGCTGGCCCGCCCGGAGGTGGGGGTCTTCCTCGGCGCCGCCGCCGTCCTGGTCTTCTTCCTGGTCGTCGCGCCCTCGGTCCGCCAGGGCAGCTCGATGGCGACGATCCTCTACCAGTCCTCGACCATCGGCATCATGGCTCTGCCGGTGGCGCTGCTGATGATCGGCGGCGAGTTCGACCTGTCTTCCGGCGTCGCCGTGATCTCCTCGGCCCTGACCGCGAGCATGCTCAGCTACCAGCTGACCATGAACGTCTGGGTCGGCGTGTTCGTCGCGCTGCTGGTGTCGCTGGCGATCGGGTTCTTCAACGGCTGGGTGGTGGTCAAGACCGGGCTGCCGAGCTTCCTGGTCACGCTCGGCACGTTCCTGATCCTCCAGGGTGCGAACCTGGCCGTGACCAAGTGGGTGACCGGCAATGTCGCCACCGACGACATCAGTGACATGGACGGCTTCAGCCAGGCGAAGAAGGTCTTCGCTTCGTCGTTCGACGTCGGCGGGGTCCAGGTGAAGATCACGGTGGTGTGGTGGCTGGTCTTCGCCGCTCTGGCGACCTGGGTGCTGTTGCGCACGAAGTACGGCAACTGGATCTTCGCGGTCGGTGGCAACAAGGACAGCGCGCGGGCGGTCGGTGTGCCGGTGACGTTCACGAAGATCTCGCTGTTCATGCTGGTCGGCTTCGGGGCCTGGTTCATCGGCATGCACAACCTGTTCTCCTTCAACACCGTGCAGTCGGGCGAGGGTGTGGGGCAGGAGCTGATCTACATCTCCGCGGCGGTGATCGGCGGGTGTCTGCTCACCGGTGGCTCCGGCTCCGCGATCGGCCCGGTCTTCGGGGCGTTCATGTTCGGCATGGTGCAGCAGGGCATCGTCTATGCCGGCTGGAACCCGGACTGGTTCAAGGCCTTCCTCGGCGTGATGCTCCTCGGCGCCGTCCTGATCAATCTGTGGGTCCAGCGCACGGCGACCCGGAGGTAACCGATGACTGACAACACGGCAGGCACCCACGGCACGGTCGTCCAGGACACCCCGCCCGCCGCCGACGGCCTCCTCGTCGAACTGCGGGGTGCGGGCAAGTCCTACGGCAACATCCGGGCGCTGCACGGGGTCGATCTGAAGGTCCACGAGGGCCGGGTGACCTGTGTGCTGGGTGACAACGGCGCGGGCAAGTCGACCCTCATCAAGATCATTTCGGGGCTGCACCAGCACACCGAGGGCGAGTTCCTCGTCGACGGCACCCCGGTGCGTTTCTCCAGCCCGCGTCAGGCCCTGGACAAGGGCATCGCGACGGTCTACCAGGACCTGGCGACCGTGCCGCTGATGCCGGTGTGGCGGAACTTCTTCCTGGGCTCGGAGATGACCAGGGGTCCCTGGCCGCTGCGGCGGCTGGACATCGCGGGGATGAAGGCGACCGCCGACCGGGAGCTGCGCAACATGGGCATCGTCCTGGACGATCTGGAACAGCCCATCGGTACCCTGTCCGGCGGCCAGCGCCAGTGCGTGGCCATCGCCCGTGCCGTCTACTTCGGCGCCCGTGTGCTGATCCTGGACGAGCCGACGGCGGCGCTGGGCGTGAAGCAGTCGGGGGTGGTGCTGAAGTACATCGCGGCCGCCCGTGACCGGGGACTGGGCGTCATCTTCATCACCCACAACCCCCACCACGCCTACATGGTCGGCGACCACTTCAGCGTCCTGCGGCTGGGGACGCTGGAACTGTCCGCCGACCGCAGCGAGGTCGGACTGGAGGAGCTGACCAACCACATGGCCGGCGGCGCCGAACTCGCCGCGCTCAAGCACGAACTGGCCCAGGTACGAGGCGTCGACACCGAGGAACTCCCCGAGGAGAGCGACCTGACCGCACCCGCGGCGGCCGCCGCCGAAACGGCTTCCTGACGAAACAGCGAACACGCGGACCGAATCGGCTGGGCGAGGGGCATTGCTCCTCGCCCAGCCGTTCGTCATGCGGCATGAGGCCGAAGCACAGGTCGGCGTGGTGACAGTCGAGTATGTCTCGACCAGGCCCTAGGTACAGTCACTTCCGCCGAGAGGGGGGCCGGATATGCCGCAGGACGCGCTGATCGCCGGGGTCCCAGGATCCAAGAGCCTGACGCACATACATGAGATGGACAAGGAGCTCCGGTGAACTCAATGGGCAGGCTGCGTTGGCTGACCGCGGGGGAGTCCCACGGTCCCGCACTTGTCGCGACGCTGGAGGGCCTTCCCGCCGGCGTGCCGATCACCACGGAGATGGTGGCGGACCACCTGGCGCGGCGGCGGCTCGGCTATGGCCGCGGTGCGCGGATGAAGTTCGAGCGTGACGAGGTCACCTTCCTGGGTGGTGTCCGGCACGGTCTGACCCTCGGTTCGCCGGTCGCGATCATGGTGGGGAACACGGAGTGGCCGAAGTGGGAGCAGGTGATGTCGGCCGATCCGGTCGATCCGGAGATCCTGGCGGGCCTGGCCCGTAACGCCCCGCTGACCCGTCCGCGTCCCGGTCACGCCGACCTCGCGGGCATGCAGAAGTACGGTTTCGACGAGGCCCGGCCGATCCTGGAGCGCGCGTCGGCGCGTGAGACGGCGGCGCGGGTGGCGCTGGGTGCGGTGGCGCGGTCGTACCTGAAGGAGACGGCCGGTATCGAGATCGTCTCGCATGTGGTCGAGCTGTGCTCGGTGAAGGCTCCGCAGGGCGTCTACCCGACCCCGGGCGATGTGGAGCGGCTGGACGCTGATCCGGTGCGCTGCCTGGATGCGGATGCGTCGAAGGCGATGGTCGCGGAGATCGATCAGGCTCACAAGGACGGCGACACCCTCGGCGGCGTGGTGGAGATCCTGGCCTACGGCGTGCCGGTGGGCCTGGGTTCGCATGTGCACTGGGACCGGAAGCTGGACGCGCGGCTGGCGGGTGCGCTGATGGGCATCCAGGCGATCAAGGGTGTCGAGGTCGGTGACGGTTTCGAACTCGCCCGGGTCCCGGGCTCCAAGGCGCACGACGAGATCGTCAACACGCCCGAGGGGATCCGCCGTGTCTCCGGCCGTTCCGGCGGCACGGAGGGTGGTCTGAGCACGGGGGAGCTGTTGCGGGTGCGGGCGGCGATGAAGCCGATCGCGACGGTGCCGCGGGCGCTGCAGACGGTGGATGTGACCACGGGTGAGGCGGCTCAGGCTCACCATCAGCGTTCGGATGTGTCGGCGGTGCCGGCGGCTGGGATCGTGGCGGAGGCGATGGTGGCCCTCGTGCTGGCGGACGCGGTCGCGGAGAAGTTCGGCGGGGACAGCGTGGCCGAGACCCGCCGCAACGTGCGGTCCTACCTCGACCACCTGCAGATCCGGTGAGCGTCGTGCCTGCGATCGTGCTGGTCGGGCCGATGGGTGTCGGCAAGTCCACCGTGGGACAGCTGCTCGCCGAGCGTCTGGGGCTCGGTTACCGGGACACCGACGCGGACATCGTGGCCGAGCAGGGCCGGTCCATCGCCGAGATCTTCGTCGACGAGGGCGAGGCCGTCTTCCGGGCGATCGAGAAGCGGGCGGTCGCCGCCGCGCTCGCCGAGCACGACGGCGTCCTCGCGCTCGGCGGCGGTGCCGTTCTCGATGCGGACACGCGTGCGCTGCTCGCCGGGCTGCGGGTCGTCTATCTCTCGATGGAGGTGGAGGAGGCGGTCCGGCGTACCGGCCTGAACGCGGCTCGTCCGCTGCTGGCGGTCAATCCGCGCAGGCAGTGGCGGGAGCTGATGGAGGCCCGGCGGCATCTGTATGAGGAGGTCGCCACGGCCGTCGTCGCCACGGACGGCCGTACGCCCGAAGAGGTCACGCAAGCGGCCCTGGACGCACTGGAGTTGAAGAAGGCATGAGCGAGGCAGTCACCCGGATCCAGGTCGCCGGCACGGCAGGCACCGAACCGTACGAAGTCGTCGCATAGCGCCGGCACTCACCGGACACCAACGGGCCAGAACCCTGATGGTTTAATCCTTGACAAGTGTGGTGCGAACCCCGGAGGAGTCCAGGTTGACCAGTCCCGTCCCGGCCGGCGGCGCCCGGCGGATCTTCATCGACAAGCAGAGCCCCAAGCCGTATCACGCACTGGTGCAGACCTCCGAGGCGGTACGGGCGACGGCCGCCGACGCCGGTCTGGAGCGCACCCTCGTGGAACTGGTCAACCTCCGGGTCTCGCAGATCAACGGCTGCGCCTACTGCCTGCACGTGCACACCCGGGCCGCGCTGCGGGCGGGTGACACCCCGGAGCGCCTCGGTGTGCTCGCCGCCTGGCGGGAGACCGAACTGTTCACGCCCGCCGAGCGGGCCGCACTGGCGCTCGCCGAGGCGACCACCGCCGCCGCGGACACCGCCGCGCAGGACGCGGCCTGCACGGCGGCCCGGGACGTGCTCACCGACGACCAGATCGCGGCGGTCATCTGGGTGGCCGTCACCATCAACGCGTTCAATCGGGTCTCGATCATGAGCGGGCATCCGGTGCGTCCGGAGCCGGCCCGGTAGCCGTGCCGGGCAGGCTTCCGGCTCCGCCCTGACCGATCGCCGCCAGCAGCTGTCCGACCAGGGGATTGTCGTCGCCCTCGCGCCACGCCACCGCGACCCGGGTACGGGCGGTGCCGGGCTCGATCCGGCGGAAGGCGACGCCCTTGAGGCGGATACGGCGGATGCCGGCCGGCGCCACGGACACGCCCAGCCCGGTCTCCACCAGTGCGCACACCGTCTGCCACTCCACCGCGTGCTGCGCGATCCGGGGCGTGAACCCCGCCGCCTCGCACAGGCCGGTGATCCGGTCGTACAGCTGCGGGCCCGCGGCGCGCGGCAGCAGCACGAACGGTTCGTCCGCCAGCCGGTCGAGCGGCACGGTCCGTCGGGCGGCCAGCGGGTGCGCGGCCGGCAGGACGGTCACGAACGGTTCACTGAGGACGGTCCGGAAGCCCAGCTCGGACGGGCCGGCCGGCGGTTCGCGCAGCAGGCCGATGTCGATCGTCCGGTCGCGCAGGGCGTCGAGCTGCGGCGCCGTCGTCATCTCGTGGATGTCGAGATGTGCCTCCGGGAAGCGCTGCCGGAAGTCGCGCAGCAGGCCCGGCAGCACGGTCAGCGCCAGGGAAGCGGCGAAACCGATCCGCAGCCGCCCGGCCCGCCCGCTGCCGGCGGCCCGCGCCGTGGCCAGCCCGTCGGCGAGCCCGGTGAGCGCCCGCCGTGCGGCCGGCAGCAGGGCATGGCCGGCCGGGGTGAGCGCCACCCGGCCCGGGGTCCGGTCGAACAGCGGATACCCGACCTTCTCCTCCAGCCTGCGGATCTGCTGGCTGAGCGGAGGCTGGGCCACACCCAGGCGGGCGGCCGCGCGGCCGAAGTGCAGTTCCTCGGCGAGCACGAGGAAGGCGTGCAGTTGAGGCAGGGGCAGCAGTTCGGGACGGTCCATGATCCTGGGATATCAGCAGATGCCGACGCGGCGACATCCCCTGCGATATTCCTTGGGATATCGATCCATGCCGCTGACCGTATTAGACGTATCGGTGCTGGGCACCTAGCGTTCGGCGCATGACAGAGCGACGCGCGATCCTCAGCGGCTCGACCTTCGAGGAGCAGATCGGTTACGCCCGTGCCGTGGTCGACGGCGACTGGGTGCATGTGTCCGGGACCACCGGGTTCGACTACACGACGATGACCATCCCGGACGACGTGGTGGCCCAGGCCGAGCAGTGCCTGCGCAACATCGAGGCCGCGCTCGCCGAGGCGGGGTGCACCTTCGCCGACGTGGTGCGCGTGCGCTATCTGCTGCCCGACCGCGCGGACTTCGAGCCCTGCTGGCCGGTGCTGCGGCGCTGCTTCGGCGACGTCCGCCCGGCCGCGACCATGCTGGAGTGCGGCCTCGCCGACCCCCGGATGAAGATCGAGATCGAGGTGTACGCCCGCCGCAGCGCCGGCTGACGTTCGTGTGCCGAGCGGTCACGCCATGCCACGGGAGCGCTCGGCCGGGCGCAGGAACGCCGTCCAGCCCCCGTCGGGCTTCTCGCCGACCTGGAGGCGGCGCAGCTGCGCGAGCAGCGCGGGGTCCTGGGCGTCGAGCCAGTCGGTGAACTGGCGGAAGGAGACCAGCCGTACGTCCTCCCGGCCGGCGATCTGCCTGAGGGCCTCCTCGGCGGCGTCCATGTAGATGCCGCCGTTCCACTCCTCGAAGTGGTTGCCGATGAACAACGGCGCCCGGTTGGTCCCGTACGCCCGCTGGAACCCAGCCAGGTACGCCTGTGTCGCCTGGGCGCGCCAGTAGGGGTAGTTGTAGGACGGCGCCCGCGTCGTGTTCCTGGACTGGTTCGCGAGCATGTTGTAGTCCATGGACAGCACCTCGAACGTGTGGCCCGGGAAAGGGATGCTCTGGAGCGGCAGGTCCCAGACGCCGTGCCGCTTGCGCGGCCAGCGTTGCAGTCCGCCCGGCGAGGACGCGTCGTAGCGCCAGCCCAGTTCCCGCGCGACCGGCAGCAGATTCGCCTGCCCGAGCAGGCACGGGGTACGGCCGCCCACCAGCTCCTTGTCGTAGTCGAAGGGGAGCGGCGGGGCGCTGTGCCAACCGGTGTGGGTGCGCCAGGACGTGACGAACGACCGGGCCTGCTCGATCTCCGAACGCCACTGCGCCGGGGTCCAGTCGGCCACCGAGCCGGGGCCGGTGCAGAAGTGGCCGTTGAAGTGGGTGCCGATCTCGTGGCCGTCGAGCCAGGCCTGACGCACGTACGTCAGTGTCTCCTTGAGGTGCCGGTCGGTGAGATAGCCGATGTCGGAGGCGCCGACGGGGTTGTTCGGCGGACGGTACAGCCGCTTCTTGTCCTCCGGCAGCAGATAGAGGCCGGAGAGGAAGAACGTCATATGTGCGCCGTGGTCCCGGGCGAGCTGGAGGAAACGCGGGAACAGGCCGGTGCCCACCTCGCCGGCACCGTCCCAGGAGAACACCACGAACTGCGGCGGGGGCTGGCCGGGTTCCAGGGCCGTGGGCGGGGGCGGCTGGTTGGGCTGCCGTCCGGTGTACGACGTCGAACCGTCCCCGATCAATCGACCCGCCCCCGGCGCGGGCGCCCCTTCGGGCCCGCCCTGGCCACTACACCCCGCCAGTGAGGCGGCGGCCATGCCGATTCCGGCACCGAGCCCGAGACGCGCCACGCTCCGGCGGCTGATTCCACTCATCGCCATCCCAACCCGCGCCCTGCCACGACGCGTTGTGCGCCCCCTCAGCCGAGACCCCCAGCACCTCGCACCATAGGGTCGATAAGCAGACAAATGGCTTTATTTGGTTCGGTGTGGCGGGCAAAGGAGGCTCCCAGCGGGAAGTTGCCTCACCCGGGTGGCCCTATGGCGCTCCACGGCCACAGGGATCACCCGGCGTGGATGCCGTACTCGGCCAGCTGGCTGAGCAGCTCCGCGCGGGTCGCCCGGACCAGGTGTCCGCCCGTGAAGCGCACGTCGTCCGCCACCTCGGCCCCGCACTCGGGCGGGGGTGCGAAGGATTCCGTCTCCTCGTCCGTCGCGAACTCGGCCTCCCCGAGCACCAGTCCGCGCAGCCGCCCGGCGAAGACGTCGACGCCCAGCGGGGGAACGCTCGGGCGGGTCTTGGTGAGGGTCGGGGCGGGCAGCGAGGCCAGGACGTCGTACTCGGCCGGCGACAGGAACGTGCTCGTGACCAGGCCCTGCACGGCACCGGGCCGGGTACAGGGGATCTTCTGCATCAGCTTCAACCCGACCTGGCCGTCCGGCCGTTCGGAGTGGCGGAGCCGCAGACCGGGTGCCCGGCAGATAGCGGTCGGTGATCGTGCGCATGGCCGTCACCGTCGCGGGCGCGGGCGGACCGGCCGGCAGGAAGCGCCGTTCGCGTTCGACGCGTGCGTACCGGCCCGGTCGTGGCGTGGGGGCGGCCGGACCGCCCGTCGTCCCGGTCATTCTCGCGGCGTCGCAGCCCGTCAGCGGAACGCCGCCGCATGGCGTGCCGCCCACGCGGCGAACGGGGTCGCGGGGCGGCCGAGCAGACGCTCCACGTCCCCACTGGCCGTCTGCTCCTGCGGTGTGGGTGTGCCGAGGACGGCCAGCGTGCCCTCGGCGACCGCCGCCGGCATGAACTGGAGCATCTGCGTGCGGGCCTCCTCGCGGCTCTGTTCCACGAACGTCACCGGTTCCCCGAGCGCCTCGGCGAGGGCGGCGGCCCGCTGCCGTGGGGTGATGGGCTCCGGGCCGGTCAGGGTGTAGGTCGCGCCGTCGTGGCCGTCCTCGCGCAGGACGACCGCCGCCGCAGCCGCGACATCGGCCGGGTCCACGAACGGCAGCGCCACGTCGGCGAAGGGTGCCGCCGCCGTACGGTGCCGGCGGACCGGCTCCGCCCAGGCCAGCGCGTTGGAGGCCAGGCCGCCCGAGCGCAGGACGGTGAACGGCAGGCCGGACGCGGCGACAGCCGCCTCGAAGCCCACCGCGTGTGCGTACACATCGGGCCGGGTGCCCGCCCCTTGCGAGGACAGCAACACCACCTTCGCGACCCCGGCCGCGGCGGCCCGGCGCAGGATGCCGGCCGGGTCGTCACCGGCCACCAGCAGGAACAGGGCCTTCGCACCCTCCAGCGCCGGCCCGAGGCTCTCCGGGTACCCCAGGTCGGCGGCCACGGCCCGCACTCCCGGCGGTACGTCCTCGTTCCGGACGCGCCGCGCGACGGCGGTCACCGCCTCCCCGGCCTCGACCAGCTCGGCGACCAGCGCGCGGCCGACGTTCCCGGTGGCTCCCGTGACGACGATCATGACATCCCCTCCAGTGAGTTAGCTGACTAACTAACTCGAGACGTTAGCGTGCGCCCGCGTCCGTTGTCTATCCTCAGTCAGGTGACTGACTCGGAATCCGGCACCCGCGCCACCCCCGCGAAAACACCGCGCTCGGGCCGCGGCGGCAAACGTGAGCGCCTGGTGCGAGCGGCCGTCCAGGTCTTCCATGAGCAGGGCGTCGAGAAGACCACCCTCGGCGACATCGCCCGTGTGGCCGACGTCCCCCTCGGCAACGTCTACTACTACTTCAAGACCAAGGACCTGCTGGTCGAGGCCGCTGTGGACGCTCACTGCGAACAACTCGACGCGCTCACAGCCGAGTTGGCCGCCTTCCCGGACCCGGCCGACCGGCTGAAGGCGCTGGTCGCCGACTGGGTCGACCAGCGCGAGACCGCCGCCCGCTTCGGCTGCCCGTTCGGCACCCTCGCCACCGAGCTGGACAAGCGTGACGACGGCCTGGACCGGGCCGCCGCGAAGGTGATGCGGGCCCTGCTCGACTGGGTGGAGTCCCAGTTCGCCCAGCTCGGCCGGGCGGACGCGGCCGCGCTCGCCGTCGAACTCGTCGCGGCCTATCAGGGCATGTCCGTCCTCACCAACACCCTGCGCGATCCCGGCGTGATGGCCACCCAGGGGGAACGGCTGCTGTCTTGGATCGACGGGATCGCGGGCCGGTAGGGGGTCGGTTCAGATGCCCATCGAGGCCATCTCGATCTGCGAGCGGTAGTTGGCGGCGGCCGCGACGACACAGGCGCGGTAGGTGCGGTCGTCCTTCACGACGAGGAAGTAGTCGCGGAGGTTCTTCCAGTAGCTGAGCAGGTAGCCGATCCCGGGAAGGAAGCCGGGCGGGCGCGGGACGAGCGCGAAGGCCTCGCTGCACTTGAGGATCTCTCCGGTGGCGGTCGACAGGACGTCGGCCACGTCGGAGTTCATGTTCCAGCCGGCGGCCAGCTCCGGCGTCCAGATCGAACCGGCCACCTCCCTGAGGTGCTCCTGCTCCTCCGGGGTCGGATCGTTCAGCGCACCCGCTGCGACCGGGGTCGCGGCGCGAGGCGCGGGGGCGCTCGCCGCGACGGCGGCCGGCCCGGCCGCGACCGCCGCGATCATCACCGTGGTCACCGTGACGGCCGAGCGCAGCCGCGTGCGTCTACCGCATAACGCCATCGTTCGTCTCCCTCCAGGAGGCCTGCCCCGTCCACTCGGCCGGGGCAGGCCGAACGTGTCATGGGCGGACCAACCCGGTCAACAGTGACATCCGGCCAGCCGGGCCGGCCGTGACGGGCGCACCGCTCAGGCCTCCGCGTGCCGCCGCTCCGTCGTGACCGGCACCGTGGTGATGCGCTGGACGGCCCGGCTGAGGACCACGACACCCGCGACGATCAGCAGCGCCCCGCACGCCTCCGGCGCGAGCCACCAGCCCAGGCGGATCCGCTCCCCGAACAGGGTCATGCCGAGGGCAAGGCTGATCATCGCGTCGCCGATCGTGAGCGCCGGCTGCGCGGCCACCAGCGGGCCGGCCTGGAGCGCGTTCTCCAGCAGGACGACGGCGGCGACTCCGGCGAGTGCGAAGCCGTACGTCTGCCAGGACCGCAGAAAGGCCCCGAAGCCGTGGTCGGCGAAGGTGCCGCTGGCCGACTTCAGCAGGGCGGCGGTCAGGGCGTTCCCGGTCGCGGACGCGGCCGCGAGCAGTGCGGCGCGCCGGGCCGGTGCGTGGCCCCGGCCGGAGAGCAGTACGGCCCCGGTCATCGCGCCGAGGCACAGGGACAGGGCCGGGATCCAGCGGGTCAGCGGCGCGTGGTCGGTGGCGCCGTGCGGGGCCGCCGCCATGAGGAGGACCGCCAGGCCGCCCACACAGCAGCCCACGCCCCACCAGCCCGAGCGCGGCATCCGCTTGTGCATCAGCGGGGCCGCGATGAGCAGCGCGAACGGCAGTTCCAGGATGAACAGCGGCTGGACGAGTGCGAGCGGGCCGTTGACCAGGGCCAGACTCTGGAACAGCGCGGCGCCGACCACACCGCACATGCCGATCACCCAGAAGGGCCGCCGCGCCAGCTCCGCGACCAGCCGGATCCCGCTGCGGCGGGAGGTGGACGCCGCCTTGCGCTGGAAGGCGGTGCCCATGGCGTTGCTCGCCGCTCCCGCGACGGCGAACGCCGCGGCCAGTTCGATCACGACCCTCTCCTGCCTGCGGGACACCCCCAGAGCCTCGGTCCTTTCAGCGTACGGAAGACACCGCCCGTGCGCCGGTCCGGCCGTGCGGCGGGCTCACCGCCCGGCCCCGCCCGACGAGTGCCGGGTGGGGCTTGGGGGAAGGGAGAGGGGCGGGTGGTCAGCTGACGGTCAGGTCGTCGGCGTACACCGGTCCCTGTCCGTACCAGCCGTGGACGTAGACCGTGACCGTGCCCGAGGAGCCGGTGGTGAGGGGCACCGTCAGCTTCGACCAGGATGTGGACGAGGTCCAGGTGCTGGCCGTCGCGCCGCCGCTGACGCCGAGATAGGCGTACGGCCCCTGCACCCAGCCGCTCAGGGTGTAGGAGGTGCCGGGCTTCAGGGTCAGGGTCTGTGCGCACTGGCCGGTCTGCGAAGAGGTCGGCGTGGTCTTCAGGGCGTGGGAGCCGCCGTGTACCGGCGAGGTGACCACCGTCGCGCCGCTGTCGCAGGTCCAGGGGGTGAGCGAGCCGGTCTCGAAGTCACCGTTGGCGAGGACACCCGTGCCGCCGCCGGAGCCGTTCACGGCCAGGGCGAGCGAAGAGCTGTGCTTGACCGCGCCGGCCGTGCCGGTGACGGTCAGGGTGTAGGTGCCGGGTGCCGTCGAGGTGCTGGTCCGCACGGTGAGGGTGGAGGTGCCGCCCGCGGTGACGGAGGTGGGGCTGAGGGAGGCGGTCACTCCGCTCGGTGCGCCGCTCACGGCCAGGTCCACGCTCTGAGCGCTGCCCGAGGTCACCGACGTCTTCACGGTCGCCGTCGCCGAGCCGCCGGGGTCGACCGAGGCGGTGGCGGGGGAGAGGGAGACGGCGAAGTCACTCGCGGGCGGTGTCGTCGTACCGCCGGTGAAGGGCTCGAAGGTGTGGCTGAAGTACCAGGTGTCCTGGGCGATGCCGGAGCAGGTGTCGGAGGCGCTGCCGCCGGGGCAGCCGCCGTTGTCGCGCTGGAGGGCCCAGAAGGAGAGGGTGTTGATGCCCTTGGAGACGGCCCAGTCGTACACGGTCGTCGCGTCGGCGGTGGTGAAGGTCTCCGCCGGGCCGTAGTCGTCCACGCCGGGCATCTCGATGACGCCGATCGTGTTCCACAGCTGACGGTCCGACAGATTCGGGTAGAGCGAGGCCAGTTGGTCGTGCAGCCCGCTCGCCGCCGTCTCCGTGTCGGTCGCCATGTGGTGGGTGCCGCCGTCGTAGTAGTCGAACGTCATGATGTTGACGACGTCCACCTTGGCGCCCGCGTTCTTGGCGCTGCGCAGCACCGCGAGCCCGCTGTCGGCGAGCCCGGTCGTCGTGGTCGGCAGGGTGTACGAGAACTGCACCGAGCGCCCGTTCGCGGCCGCCCAGTCCTGCACCTTCTTGATGGCCTGGTTGCGGCGGTCGATGCCCGCGGTGTCGGTCAGGGAGTTGTCCTCGACGTCCATGTCGAGCCGTGAGACGTCGTAGGTCGTGATGATCTTCTCGTAGGCGGCGGCTATGGAGTCGACGTTCGTGCAGCTGTCGGCTATCTCGGTGCCGCCGTTGTCGGCCGCGTAGCCGCCGAGGGACGGGATCACGTCACCGCCGTGGGAGCGGATCGTGGCGAAGTCGGCGCCGAAGACGGAGGAGTCGACCGGCTTGCCCGTGTCGCCGTTCCAGTACGGCGTGCAGGAGCCCTTCTTGTCGGTCTGGAGGAAGGCCATCGTCAGGTATGTGGCGCCGGAGGCCTGGGAGAGGGCGGCGGGGCTGTCGCCGCTGTAGGCCTCGAAGTAGGGCGCGAAGACGTGCGCGGGCAGCGGGGTCGCCGCCTGCGCCGTGCCTGTGGCCCCGAGGGCGAGCCCTGCGGACGCGGCCAGGGTGGCCGCGCCGGCGAGCAGGGCGCGGAGGGATCTCGGACGGGTCATCGGGTACTCCCGGATGGATGACAGGCGATCGAACGGGATGCGAGCAGCCCGGCCGGGGCTATTGGTCTAGGCCATGATTGGTCTGGACCAGACGCCGGTCAAGGTGTGGGAGCCGCCTTTTGCGTGTTCATGAGGGAGTGAACCGAACGGATGCCCACCGTTGTTGATGGACCGTCAGCTGGCTCGGGTGCCGCCGCCGCGCCGGATGCGGCCCAGCAGATCCCGGTGATAGGCGGCGAGTTGCCCGGCGGGTACGGGTGCCGGGCTGCCGCTGAGGGTGTACCACGTATCGTTGCCGGACTGCTGGACGGCGACCCGCGCGCTGTGACCGTCGGACAGCAGGATGGTCGCGACGGTCAGGTCGCCGGTGAGGACGCCGGCCTCGTCGGTCATGGCTCCGCCGGGGCCCGCTGTGACGCGGTCGACGTAACTGTTGATGCTGGGCGGGTTGTTCATGGCTCGCAGGTTTCCATCAACCCGGCCGGCCCGCCCCGCACCGCGCAGGTGGTGTCAGCCGAACAGCGGGAACCGCTCGGCCGCCGCGCCCAGGGCGGCGCGCTCGGCCCCGGTCAGCGGAGCCCGGCCGGTGCCCACGCGCGCGTAGTGCGCGTCGCTCCACTCCGGGAGCGCGGGCCGGCCGAGCAGCCCGTCCAGCGTGGCGCGCACCGCGGCCAGTCCCTCGGGCGACGGTCCGGGGGCGTGCGGGAGGCCGACGGTCAGGTCGAGATGGTGCACGGTCGCCTCCACCGCGAGGGTGGTCAGCAGGTCGCCGGCGGTCAGCACATGCCCCTGGGTGGCGACGGGCAGCGCGGGGTCGGCCGCCTCCGCCGCGTGCACGGTCGCCGTCAGCGTCTCCAGGTACAGGCCCCCCAGCTGTCCCCAGTCCAGGAACATGCTCGCGTTCACCCGCGCCCAGCGGCGGCCGTTCGCCGCGCCGACCGGGTTCGGCCGCCAGTCCTGCCAGTACGTCACCGCGTCCCGGTCCACCGGCTCCGGTGACGGCGTATGCAGGGCCACCAGGGCACGCTGGGCATCGCCCAGGCAGTGAAAGAGAAGATCACGGACCGCCCAGCCGGTACAGCCGCTCGGCACCCACGACTCCTCGTCGCTCAGCCCCGCGACGGCCGCCACCGAGGCCTCGTACGCCGCCCGCAACACCCGTGCCTCTGCGCTCATGTGTCCCCCTGTTCGTCTGCCGCCCAGGGTTTCACACCCGGTTCGACGCCGTCGTGCCCGTTTTCAGGCGCTGGCCGGCGTGGAAACCGCCAGGCGACGGGCCGTTGGGAGCCGGGGAGCCGGAGCCGGGGTCATTGCATGGGCTCGGCCTGTGCGGCGCCGGCGGCACGGCCTTCGCTATGCCCCGCCCCGGCCCGGCAGCGGTCGTACGGTGAGGGTCTGCTGGGCCTGGCCGACCGGGCCGTGGACGTCGTGCAGGACCGTGCTGGTGAGGCCCTGGCCGGTGGGGCCGAAGACGACCGTGGTGTCCATGCCGACCCAGCGGCCCTCCGGCCTGCGGTGGAGGTGGACCGTCAGGTCGACGTTGGGGAACATCCACTCGGTCGGCGGGCGGCGCACGGCGATGCCGTTGGCGGTGTCGACGAGGGCGACGTAGGACGCGAGGGAGCTGCTCGGCTCGCCGGCGACGAGGTCGAGGTGCGTGGAGATCCAGGCCGTGGTGCGGCCGGGCTGCGGGGGGACGACGGGCCGGAAGTCGATGGACGCGCAGTGGCCGCCGGGCCACACGGAGGTCAGCGACTGCGAGGCGATCGCGTCCGGCGGGGTGAGGCGGGCGGCACCGCCGCCGGCCGCCGCACCGGTGTCGACCTCGGTGAGCAGCCAGGCGCGGGCCCGTACGGCCGTCCGTCCCGCGATGTCCACGACCGCTTCGAGGAGTTCGATGGTGCGGCCGGGCCGGATCGACTCCACACGGATCTCGCACTCGTCCAGGGCGAGCCGCCCCAGGATGTCGAAGCTGATCCGGGACAGCAGCAGTCCGCTGTGCGGCCGCTCGGCGAGATACCCGTCGATGGCGTGGACGACGAGTCCGGCGAGCGGGCTGAAGTGCGTCTCGTCGGAGTCCCAGGCACCGCTCGCGTGCGCGGTGGGCTTGTACCGGTGCCGGTCGATGCGTTCGAAGTAGCTGGCGGACAACGGGCGTCTCTCCTCAAGGATGGGTGGCCAGGCGCCGAGCAGGTAGTTGCGCGGTACATCCTGCTCCTGGCGGGCTCAGGGGCCGGACTTGATCGTCTTCATGGTCAGGTGGGAGTCGATGCGCAGGACGCAGGGCAACCCGCTGAGCTTCTCCACCAGGAAGGCCTCGTAGGCCGCGTGGTCGGCGACGGCGACGCGGACGAAGTAGTCGGGCCGGCCGTACATCCGGCGGAACTCGATGACCTCGTCGTAGCCGGCCACGGTGTCCTCGAACTCCAGGAACGTCGTGCGGTCGTTGGCGCTGACCTCGACGTCGACGAGGACTTCCAGGCCCCGGCCCAGGGCTTCGGGATCCACGACCGCCCGGTACCCGGTGATGATCCCGGCCTCCTCCAGCCGCTTGACCCGGCGCAGGCACGGCGGCGGGGTCAGCCCCACCCGCTGGGCCAGCTCGACGTTGGTCAGCCGTCCGTCCCGGCCGAGGTGAAACAGAATGTCTCGATCAATGGCGTCTAGATTCACTTCATTGCGCACAAGCCCATCCTATAGACATTATTGGCAACCATATGCCGTAAGATTCCTCCTAAAATGTCTCCATGCGAATACCTCCTGCCGTGGACGTCGCCGGCGCCCCGTCGCCGCCCGCGCCCGCCGCGCCGCCGCGGACCCGGTCCGAGGCGCGGGCCGCCTTCCGGGACTCGGCCTCCGTGGGGCTGGGCTTCGTCCCGCTCGGGGCCGCCTTCGGCGTGCTCGTCGCGCACTCCGGCGTCGACTGGTGGTGGGCGAGCCTGTCCAGCGCGCTGATCTACGCCGGGTCCTTCGAGTTCCTGCTCATCGGCATGGTCACCGCCGCCGTACCGCTGGCCTCGGTCGCCGTCTCGGCGTTGCTGGTGAACGTCCGGCACGTCTTCTACGCCCTGTCGTTCCCGCTGGACCGGGTCAAGGGCCCCCTCGGCAAGGCCTACAGCACCTTCGCGCTGTGCGACGAGGCCTACGCGCTCACCGCTGGGCAGCAGGCCCACACCTGGTCCGGGCGCCGCATCCTGTGGCTCCAGCTCTTCATGCAGCTGTACTGGGCCGGCGGCGCCACCGCCGGAGCGCTGCTCGGCTCACTCGTCCCCGACGGCGTCAAGGGCCTGGACTTCGCGCTCACGGCACTGTTCACGGTGCTGGCGCTGGAGGCCGTGCGCGAGCGGCGGGAGGATCTGCCGACACCGGTGCTCGCCCTGCTCAGCGCACTCGCCGCCCGGCTGCTCCTCCCGGGCAGCCTGCTCCTCGCCGCCTTCGGCCTGTTCACCGCCGGGCTCCTCGTGCGCCGGCTGACCGCGGGGAAGGACCCGAGCCGTGCCTGACACGCCCTATCTCGTCGCCGCGGTCCTCGTCGCCGCCGCCGTCACCTGGGCGCTGCGCGCCCTGCCGTTCGCCGTGCTCGGCCCGCTGCGCGCGAGCCGGACCGTGCGGTACCTCCAGTCCCGGATGCCCGCCGGGATCATGGTGATCCTGGTCGTCTACTGCCTGCGCGACCTGCCGGTCACGCACACCGCTGTGCTGGCTCCGCTTGCGGCGCTGACCGTCACCGTCGGCGTGCACCTGTGGCGGCGCAACGCCCCACTGAGCATCCTGGCCGGCACCGCGGTGCATGTCGCGCTGGCGAGTACGGTGTTCGCGCACTGACACCCGCCGACCGAGAGGGACGTACATGACGCTGACGCTCGAAGACCGGCTGGCCATCGGCGAGTTGATCGCGCAGCACGGTCACCTCGTGGACGACGGTGAACTCGACCGCCTCGACGAGCTGTTCACCCCGGACGCCGTCTATGACGTGACCGACTTCGGGCAGGACCCGCTGACAGGCCTGCCCGCCATCCGGGAGGCGGCGCTGGCCCTCGGCGCCGGCAATCCCGTCGCCCATCACGTCACCAACGTCGTCGTGCGGGAAGCGGCGGACGGCGTGGTGCGCGCCCGCTCCAAGGGCCTCGGCGTGCGCACGGACGGCTCCTGCGGCTCCGTCACCTACGACGACACTCTCGTCCGCACCCCCGACGGCTGGCGCATCAGCCACCGCACGGTGACCGCGCGGCGCGTTCCGCTGAACGGCGTGACCCGGTCCGGGTGAGGCGTGTGCGGGGGTGTCGCGTGACCTGCCCGACGGTCTCGTCTGCCGCCTGCCGAACGAGGAGTACCTGACCCGCGCCGGCCGCACCTGCGCCGGCCGGGCCGGTTCACTCCACCGGCCAGGTGTGGACCGGGGCGTTGAGATGCATGTAGTCGATGTACAGCATGGTCATCCGGCGCAGCGCCTCATGGCGGCCGGCGCGGGTGGTGGCGTCGAGGCGGTGGCACATCTCCTTCTGCCACACCGCGCCGTTGCGCACCGTCACACAGCGCTGCTCGATGACGCCGAGCAGCGGCTCCCGCCACGCCTCGTCCATACCGGACAGCGCGAGACCCTGGTGGGCGAGCGGCAGCAGTCGGCGCAACACCAGTTCCGGGACCGGGACTTCACCCATGCCGGGCCAGTACAGCAGGGCCTCGATGCCGTGCCGGGCGGCGGTGTGCAGATTGTCCTCGGCGGCCGCGAACGACATCCGCGACCACACCGGCCGGTCCTCCTCGACCAGGGCCCGGGTGAGGCCGTAGTAGAAGGCGCCGTTGGCGAGCGTGTCGGCGACGGTCGGACCGGCGGGCAGCACCCGGTTCTCCACCCGGATGTGCGGCATGTCGTGGGAGACGGCGTAGACGGGACGGTTCCAGCGGTAGATCGTGCCGTTGTGCAGGGTGAGTTCGCCGAGGTCGGGGATGTCGCCGCGGTCCAGGGTCTCGGCCGGGTCCTGTTCGTCGCACAGAGGGAGCAGAGCCGGGAAGTAGCGGAGGTTCTCCTCGAACAGGTCGAAGACGCTGTTGATCCACCGTTCCCCGAACCACACCCGGGGCCGTACGCCCTGCACCTTGATCTCCTCCGGGCGGGTGTCGGTGGCCTGCTCGAACAGCGGGACACGGGTCTCGTGCCACAGCTCCTTGCCGAACAGGAACGGGGAGTTCGCCGCCAGCGCGACCTGGACCCCGGCGATCGCCTGCGCCGCGTTCCAGTAGGGCGCGAACTCCTCGGGGGAGACCTGGAGATGGAACTGGGTGCTGGTGCACGCGGCCTCCGGGGTGATCGTGTCCGCGTACGTCCGCAGCCGGTCGACGCCGTCCACCTCGATGCGCAGGTCCTCACCGCGGGCCGCGAAGATCTGGTCGTTGAGCAGCCGGTAGCGGGGATTCTCCGACAGGGAATCCTCGCCGATGTCCTCCTGGCGCAGCGTGGGCAGGATCCCGATCATGATCAGGTGGGGGCCGATGGATCTGGCCCGCTCGTCGGCGTGGTTCAGCGCGGCCCGGATCTCGCTCTCCCACGCGTCGGGTCCGCCCGCTGTCAGTCGCCGGGGCGGGACGTTGATCTCCAGGTTGAACCGGCCCAGTTCGGTGGACCAGGCGGGGTCGGAGATGGCCTCCAGCGCGTCGCTGTTGCGCATCGCGGGCTCGGCCCTGTCGTCCACCAGGTTCAGCTCGATCTCCAGGCCGACCTGGGGCCGCTCGGACTCGAACCGTTCGTCGCGCAGCATCTGCGCCAGCGCGTCGAGGCACGCGTGCATCTTGATCCGGTACCGGCGGCGGTCCTCGCGGGTGAAGACGAGCGCCGGGACGTCGCGGCCCATCGGCCCTCCAGCAGTCCCCTCGGCGGCGACCTCTCCACCAGCGTCGCACCATCGCGCGAGGGCCACCAAGCGGACGGTCCCCGCACCGGGCGGACGGATCCAGTACCGGGCCGACGGGGGCCGCTGCGGATCCTGGAGGAGTGGAGGGGCCGGTGGCCGGGGCCGTCGCCGCCGTCGGGGTCCCGGCCGTGGCATGGCCGCCGACCGCACCGTCGCGACCGCGTTGCGCGCCGTGCTCTGCATCGCGCCCCGGCGGTTCGGCCTGCCCGGCATCGCGGCGGGCGACGCGGCCCTCGCCCGCCCGGACGCGCTCGGCGAACCGCCTCGGGCCGTCCTCGGCCAGGCCGGTGCACGGACCCTGGTGGCGCTGCCGGTCGACCAGTTCGGCACGCCCGGCGTTCACATCGTTCGCCACCGGCGCGGCACACCCGTCCGCCGCCCCCTTCGGTGAGGCTCGCTCAGATGGGTCCTGGGCCGGGGCCAGGTGGTCGCGTCCTGGGCGTCCGGCCGGGTCAGGCCGAGGTCGGTGCAGACCGCCGTGCACAGCGCGTGGTCCCGGCGGACGCGGTCGGTGAGCGAGGCGTTGCCGTCGAAGTGGGCCGCGATCGTCAGGCCGGTGTCCGGATCCGTCAGGACCGGGCAGGCGCTGCCTCCGGTACGGCCGACGGCGCGCGGCGAACAAGGCCGGCCGAAGTCGAACGTGTCCAGCATCAGGCCCAGCCCCCAGCCCCCAGCCCCCAGCGCACGGGGGACCTCCATCGTCTCGTCCATCACGTCCGCCGGACGCTGGTCGCGCACGAAGGCCGCGCAGGTCTCCTCGCGCAGCAGCCGCCGGTCGCGGTGCAGGCCGCCGGTGCGGACGACCTCGGCGGCGACGGCGGCCTCGGCCAAGGGGCCGGCCATGCAGGTGCTGGGTACCCCTGGGCCACGTCGAAGAGGGCGAGGCCGGCCCCGAGCGCGGCGGGGCCCAGGTACGGCACCTGCACCGCCCAGGCGCCGGGCGGGCCGCCGAGCGTGGCGGTCGGCCCGAGCGGCCCGGTGATCTCGGTGCGCAGGAAGTCGGCGAAGGCTGAGCCGCTGCGTCGCGCGACGACCTCCCCGCGGAGCAGGTATCGGGCGTGACCGAGATACCCGGCCCGCTGCCCCGGGACGTGACCGAGATACCCGGCCCGCTGCCCCGGAATCCGGTCGGGGTCGGCGTCGGCGTCGGCGGCGCAGATCAGCGCGACCAGCGCGTCCCAGCCCTGCTCGAAGGCGTCGTCCGCGGCCCGGTCGGCGGCCCGGAGCGGCGCGGTGTGGCTCCACAGAGGCCGGACCCTGACGGCGTCCGGCCGACTCCGGTGAACTCCGGCAGATGGTCCCGTACCAGGTCGTCCGGGCTCGGCAGACCCAGCTCCCAGGCCCGGGCCCAGGCCCGGGCGAAGGCCCGGGCGATGGCCCGGGCGATGGCGAAGGCGAGCGTGGCCGGCAGCTTGGACACCGAGAACCACGGCACGACCGAGTCGGCCGTCGGGGGCATGCCCGGCGATTCCTCGCCGAGCGCGAAGTCGATGACGGTCTGTCCGTGCAGCAGCACCGGCACCTGTACGCCCGCACAGGTGCCGGTCCTGACCGCTTCCTCGGCGACGGTTCGTGTGTCCGGTCCGGTATGGGTTCGACCCTGTGCCGGACTCGGACGGGACTCACACGGTTTTACGGCCCACCGCGCCGTAGAAGCCGATCGCCTCGGAACCGGCCGGCGGGGTGGTGTCCGGGCGCCAGAACGGGACCTGGGTCAGGCCGGGTTCGACCAGGTCGAAACCGTCGAAGAACCGCTCGACCCGGTCGCGGGAGCGCAGGTTCATGGTGGCCGTCGCGCTGTTGTAGACGGCCTCGGCGTCGCTGCGGTCGTCGGCGAAGTCGCCCGTCGCGTGCGAGAGCACCAGGAAGCTGCCGGCCGGGAGCGCGTCACGCAGGGTGGCCACGATCCGCTCGGGCTCGTCCGCGTCGCGGATGAAGTGGAGGATGGCGACGAGGAACAGGGCGACCGGCCGGCCGAAGTCGATGATCCGGCGGACCTCGGGGTGATCGATGACGGACTGCGGATCGCGCAGGTCGGCGAGCACGATGCTGGTCGTGCCGGCCCGGCTGAGCAGCGCGTCGGCGTGCGCCTTCACGATCGGGTCGTTGTCGACATAGGCGACGCGTACGTCGTCGGCCAGCTCCTGGGCGACCTCGTGCACGTTCGGCGAGGTGGGCAGCCCGGTGCCGATGTCGAGGATCTGGCGGACGCCGTTGTCGACGACGTACCGCACCGCACGGTGCAGAAAGGCCCGGTTGGCCCGCACGGAGATCCACACCTCGGGCGCCGCCGCGGCCAGTTGGTCGCCCGCCCGCTGGTCCACCTCGTAGTTGTCCTTGCCGCCCAGGAGGTAGTCGTAGATCCGCGCGGGATGCGGCTTGCTGGTGTCGATCTGCACGGCCGGGCCGCCGTCCTGAGTCACGCTGTGCTCCTCTCCACGACCGTCACGGCCTCGGTCCGTCAACGGTTGGCCAAAGCTTCCCATATCAACTTCCCCGCCAGTGACCACAGTTCCGGTGCGGGCCGCTCTTCTGCTCGTGCTCGCCGCCGGACAGGGCGTCATTGAGGGCACCCCGGCCGGCGTACTGACCCCGAGGCGATCAAGTGGTGTACGGCGTCGACACTAGGTCACGTCCCCGGACGGCCACCCACCCGGTGATCCGCTTCCCTGCGGCGGGGCCCGGCGATGGCGGCGCCCCGGCGATCCGACGGGGCGGGGAACTACCCGAGCGCATGGATTGATTGCTCCCCGCCCCCCGGTGGGTCGCCCGCCTCGTCGCAGACATGGAGGGACGACTCGCAGACCGGCCGGACGAAGCATCGACTCACCGATCTTGTTCCGACCATCCACCGCCGGCCGCGCCGGGGCCAGCGGAGCCGGTCCGGCCGGGTGACGCGACCGACCGGAGGAATCCGGTGCTCAGCGCGTGTCGGTCGAATCCGGGCTGCGGCGGGCAGGCGGCCGCCAGCCGCCGGAGACCTCCTTCGTCGGCTTGTGCGGGAAACGGCGTTCGGCGTACCGCTGTGCGTCGGAGCCCGGCAGTACGTAGAGAGTCTCCCGCTTCTCCTGCAAGGGGCGCAGCACGGTCTCCAGATAGGCCTTGCGGTCGTCCAGGTACGGGCCCAGGACGTCCTCGCCGGCGGGGCAGACGGCCAGGCAGTAGCCGGACTTGTAGCTGGGTTTGAAGGCGAGGCTCTGCCACATGGAGGCGTTCTCGGGATCGGTGACCCGGGCGCGGAAGTCGGCGGCGTCCGTGCTGTCGGCCACGGTCTGCGCCCAGTCCGTGAACCCGCTCATGAACTCCCGGTAGTTGTGGGTCGTACAGGCCAGTGCGTCGAACGAGCCGTCCTTGCCGATGGCACCGATCGGGCATGCGGCGACGCACAGCCTGCAGTCCACGCAGGGGCTGTAGTCCAGCGGCTGCCCGTAGGCGCTGACCGGGGCGTCCACGAGCACGGTGGCGAGCAGGACGAAGTTCCCGAACCGGGGGTGGATGACGTTGCGGTGCAGGCCCATCACGCCCAGCCCCGCGGCCACGGCGACCGTCTTGTGGGCGACGACCCAGATACGGCCGGGAAAGCGCTCCATCTCCTGGGGGAAGCCGGCCGACGGGTTGAGCGCCCGGTGGCCGGCGTCCTCCAGGGCCCGGACCACCGTGCGGGCGGCGGCGTTGACCTGCTCGTCGGTCTGGTGGAACTCCTGGTTGGCCACGCTGCGCGCGGGTGAGCGCGTGTTGTCGCGATTCATGCGGACCATGAGCGAGACCAGCGAGCGAGTCCCCGGCAGGGCGGCCAGGACGTGCTCCCGCTCCCCGGCGAGATCGGGGTGGTCCAGGCTCACCGCCGCCGCGTCGTCCGCACCGGCCTCCAGGCACAGCGCGCGCAGCCAGTCCGCGTCGATCACCGGCGGCCGCGGCGCCGGTGCGCCGGCCGCGCGCGAGGCCAGGACGGCCCGCACGGACGGATGGGCGGCGAGCCGGGCGGACAGCCTCCGGCTTCCCGGGGCCCCGGCCGTGTCCTGCTCGCTCATACCGACACCTCCCTGATGAGTTGGAAAATCAAACTTACTATGAGGGGTCGTAGGGGGTGACGGCAAGGTGCGACTCCGTGGATCCGCGCGTCCGCCCGGCGGTCCCACTTGAAGCCGGAAACCGATCGGTTTACGGTGGAGTGAAACCGATCGGTTTCCGCTCCGTTCGCGGCCTCCGTCCTCGGTTTCCCTACGGATGTCGTTCCCGGCGTCCCCTGAACCCCCTTGGAGATGGACATGACCGCGATCAAGGACTCGGTCGCCCTGGTCACCGGCGGCAGCCGCGGCCTGGGCAAGGCGCTGGTGGACGAGCTCTACGCACGCGGCGCCGCGAAGGTGTACGCCACGGCCCGGGACCCGCGCACCGTGACGCACCCGGACGCCGTGCCGCTCGCCCTGGAGGTCACCGACCCGGCATCCGTCGAGGCCGCGGCCGCGCAGGCGCAGGACGTCACCCTGCTGGTCAACAATGCCGGCGTCTCGCTCGGCGCCACCTCCTTCCTCGACGCCGACCTCGACGTCGTACGACGGGAGTTCGAGGCCAACTTCTACGGACCGCTGCTGGTCACCCGGGCCTTCACCCCGCTGATCGAGCGCAACGGCGGCGGTCACCTCCTCAACGTCCATTCCGTGCTCTCCTGGCTCGGGGTGGCCGGGTCCTACAGCGCCACCAAGGCCGCGCTGTGGTCCCAGACCAACTCCCTGCGGCTGGAGCTGCGTTCACGCGGCATCGCGGTCACCGGATTGCACGTCGGCTACATCGACACCGACATGACCGCGGCCGTCGACGCGCCGAAGTCGACCCCGCGGGCCGTCGCCGCCCTGGCCCTCGACGGCGTCGAGTCCGGCGCGCACGAGGTGCTGGCGGACGACATCACCCGGAACGTGAAGGCGGGGCTCTCCGGAGACCTGGCGGCGCTGTACCCGCAGCTCGCCGGGTAGCGAGCCGCGCCGCGCAGGCCATCTGCGGACCGACGGGCCGGGGGTGCGTCTCCCGGCCGCTCGCGGGAATCCGCTGATCCCGTCGCCGTACACGCCTCGATACGATCATGGTCGTGCTCACGGAGCAGGCCCGCCCGTCCTCGGACACGCGCCCCGGCGCGCCGGCGGGACCACACCGACGAGGGGAACCGAACCATGGAGTACGTCAAGCTCGGCACGAGCGGTCTGGAGGTCTCGCGTCTGGCGCTGGGCTGTATGAGCTACGGCGTCCCCGACCGGGGTCCGCACCCGTGGACCCTGCCCGAGGACGCGTCCCGCCCGCTCATCCGCCAGGCGCTGGACGCGGGGGTCACCTTCTTCGACACGGCCAACAGCTACTCCGCCGGCACCAGTGAGGAGATCGTCGGCAAGGCGCTCGGGGAGATGGTCCGGCGCGAGGACGTCGTGATCGCCACCAAGGTGTTCTTCGCGGTGGCGGACGGCGCGGCGCGCAGCGAGCGCCCCAACCGGTCGGGGCTGTCCCGCAAGGCGATCATGACCGAGATCGACCACAGTCTGCGCCGCCTCGGCACCGACTACGTCGACCTCTACCAGATCCACCGCTTCGACCCCCACACCCCGGTCGAGGAGACGATGGAGGCGCTGCACGACGTCGTCAGGGCGGGCAAGGCGCGCTACATCGGGGCCAGTTCGATGTACGCGTGGCAGTTCGCCAAACTGCAGCACACCGCCGAGCTGCACGGCTGGACGAAGTTCGTCAGCATGCAGAACCACTACAACCTCCTCTACCGCGAGGAGGAGCGCGAGATGCTGCCGCTCTGCGCCGACCAGGGCGTGGGTGTGATCCCGTGGAGCCCGCTCGCCCGTGGCCGGCTCACCCGCGACTGGGACGAGAGCAGCGCGCGCGGTGAGACGGACGCCTACGGCCGCACCCTCTACCAGTCCGACGACAAGCGCATCGTCGACGCGGTCGCGGCGATCGCCGAGCGCCGCGGTGTCCCGCGGGCCCAGGTGGCCCTCGCCTGGGTGGCCTCCCGCCCCGGTGTCACCGCCCCCATCGTCGGCGCCACCAAGCCGCACCACCTCCAGGACGCGCTCGCCGCGCTCGACCTCCGGCTCACCGACGACGAGGTCGGGGAACTGGAGCAGCCGTACATGCCCCGCGGTATCAGCGGCCACTGAGTCCGGCCGCCGGCCCGACGCCCGTCTGCCCAGCACCTGGACAGACGGGCGTCAGTGTTTTTAGACTCCATGTACAGGATTGGATAATCAGTCCAAGCCGTGGCCGGGTAGGTGGGTGAGCGAGGTGGAGACGGGCTCGGACGAGCACCTCATCCAGGAAGCCGAGAAGATCGCCGTCGCCCTGGGCCGGATGTTCCCGGGGCTGTGCGAGGTCGTGCTGCACGATCTGCGGGATCCACGGCACGCGATCCGGGTGATCGAGAATAACCTTTCGGGCCGTCAGGTCGGCGACTCCGCAACGGAGTTGGGGCTGGCAAGGATCGCCGACCCGGACTACCCCAGCGTCATCCAGAACTACCCCAACAGCTTCCCGGACGGCCGCCCCGCGAAGAGCACGTCCATCGGCATCAAGAACGCCGCGGGGGAGTACGTCGCGGCACTGTGCCTGAACCTCGACATCTCCGTTCTGTCACCCGTGACGCTCGCCCTGTCGAATCTCGTCGCCACCGACACCGCGCACGGTGACCGCCCGCTGGAGACCCTGCGCGACCGCACCTCCCGCGAACTCCGGCAGGCAGTGGAGACGCTTTCCGCGCAGCGTGGCGCCCCTCCCCGGTCACTGAGCCGGGAGGACAAGAAGACGCTCGTACGGCAGCTCTACCAGGACGGCTACTTCGACTCGCGTGACGCGGCGCAGACCATCGCGGATCTGCTCGGCGTCTCCCGGGCCACCGTCTACAACTACGCGAAATGACACACCGGGAGAGGATCACGCCATGGCCGCCGTTTCGCCCGTCACCTTCGACGACGTCCGTGCCGCCGCAGCACGCCTCGAAGGCATCGCCCACCGCACCCCGGTCCTCACCTCGCGCACGCTGAACTCCCTTGTCGGCGCGGAGGTGTTCATCAAGTGCGAGAACTTCCAGCGGGTCGGCGCCTTCAAGTTCCGCGGCGCCTACAACACGGCCGCCCAGCTCTCCCCGGAGCAGCGGGCCAAGGGCATCGCCGCCTACTCCTCCGGCAACCACGCCCAGGCCGTCGCCCTCGCCGCCCGCGAACTCGGCACCAGCGCCGTCATCCTGATGCCCGAGGACGCCCCCCGCTCCAAGCGTGCGGCGACGGAAGGGTACGGCGCGGAGATCGTCACCTACGATCGCTACACCCAGGACCGCACCGCGCTCGGCGAGGCCCTGGCCGAGGACCGCGGGCTCGCTCTCATCCCGCCCTACGACCACCCCCATGTCATCGCCGGGCAAGGGACCGCGGCCCTCGAACTCCTGGAGGAGACAGGCCCGTTGGACGTCCTCGTCGTGCCCGTCGGGGGCGGCGGACTCATCGCCGGCAGCGCCACCGCCGCCAAGGCGCTGCACCCCGGCATCCGGATGGTCGGCGTGGAGCCCGAGGCCGGGGACGACACCAGGCGCTCGCTGGAGAGCGGCACCCGCGTCACCCTGCCCGTGCCCCGGACGATCGCCGACGGACAGGCCCTGCCCACGCCCGGCGAGATCACGTTCGCCGTCAACCAGCGCCTCGTCGACGACATCGCGCTGGTCAGCGACGCGGAGATCATCACCGCCATGCGGTTCGCCTTCGAACGCCTGAAGATCGTCCTCGAACCGAGCGGCGCCACGGGCCTGGCCGCGCTCCTGACGAGCCGCGCCGAGGCCTGCCCGCCCCACATCGCCGGCCGCCCGCCCCGCATCGGCGTCATCGCCTCCGGCGGCAACATCGACACCGCGCGGTTCACCGAGCTGTTGGGTGGCTGATGGGCGGCGGGCTGGTGACTGTTGGTGGGGTCGGTGAGGGCGGTAGGGGTGGAGGCCGGAGCGGGGCCGGAGGGGTCGGTGACCGCCGGCGGGCTGTGACGGTCGGAGCTCGGCGGCGGCCGGAGCCGTCGGTGTCGGCCGAAGGGCCCGGTGTGCGGCCGCCTGCACGGCAGTGCGCGGCCGGCGCAGCCGCCGTACGTGGCCGGTTCGCTCCGGTCGAGTCCAGAGCTCGGCCCAGTCGTGGCCCTCCGGTGGGACGAGGCGTACGGACGGGCGCACAGCATCGCCGAACGGACCGCGGAGGTCATGGACCTGTCCGGTTTCGCCCACCCCGCGGCGCGCGGCGGAGACGCGCGCCTTCACCGGCATGGGAGTGGCCGGCGCACCCGGCTGCGTCGGCGTACCCACGGGCGGCGACACAGGCCTCCTTCCTCCCCGACGACCCGCGCGTCCCACGCCCGGGCGTCGATCCGGTCACCCTGCCCCGGACCCTGCTCACCGGAGCCGGACCGATCGGCCGCTCCATGCGACACCTCGTAGCGGGGTACTCCGACCACCACGGCCTGCCTGAGCGCACCGAGGCCGCCCGGATCGTCGCCGTTCTGCCCGCGTTCACTCAGGGCCAGGGGAGCGGTGCCGGAAAAGCACATGCGCCGCTCGGAGTACGCCGGTTACCGTGACCGCATGTCGACGCCCCGAATTTCCTAGCTGAGGACCCGCTTCCACGCCAGAAGTGTGTCCTCTTGCTATTTCGGAGCGTTCCCCATGATCACCGTCCGTGATGTCGAGCTGCGCGCCGGCGCCCGCTTGCTGCTCTCCGGCGTCTCCTTCACCGTCTCTCCCGGCGACCGGATCGGCCTCGTCGGCCGCAACGGCGCGGGCAAGACCACTCTGCTGACCGCGCTCGCCGGACAGACCCGGCCCGCCGCCGGCACGATCACGCACACCGGGCCGGTCGGCTTCCTCGCCCAGGACTCCCGTGCCGCCGACCCCGCCCTGACGGTCACCGACCGCATCCTGTCCGCCCGCGGTCTCGGCACCGCGCTGCGCGAACTGCGCGCGGCCGAGCGGGCGATGGCCGACGCGGCCCGCCCCGCGGCCCTGGAGCGCGCCATGAGCGCCTACGCCCGCGCCGACGCCGCCTTCCAGGCGGGCGGCGGCTACGCGGCCGAGGCCGAGGCGGCCCGGGTGGCGGCCGGACTCGGGCTGCCCGAACGGGTGCTGGCCGAGCCGGTCGGCGCGCTGTCCGGCGGGCAGAAGCGGCGCGTGGAACTCGCCCGCATCCTGTTCGGCGGCGCCGACGCCACCCTGCTGCTGGACGAGCCGACCAATCACCTCGACGCCGACTCGCTCGCCTGGCTGCGTGCCTTTCTGCAAGCACACCAGGGCGGGGTGGTCGTCATCAGCCATGACACCACCCTGCTCGCCGATGTCGTCAACCGCGTCTTCCACCTGGACGCCACGTGGGCGGCGATCGACCTTCACAACACCGGCTGGCACGCGTACACCGGCCGGCGGGAGGCGGAGGAGCGGCGCCGTACCCGGGAGCGGGCGAGCGCCGAACGCAAGGCCGCCGCCCTGCACGCGCAGGCCGACCGGATGAAGGCCCGCTCCGCCACCGCCACCATGGCCCGGAGCATGGCCCGCCGTGCCGACCGGATGCTGGCCGAGTTGGAACCGGCCCGGCGTACCGAGCGGACCGCCCGGATCCGGCTGCCCGAACCCGCGCCCTGCGGGCGGATGCCGCTCGGCGCGATCAGCCTCGCCAAGTCCTACGGCGGCCACCGCGTCCTCGACGGAGTGGACCTGGCCGTGGACCGGGGCAGCCGGCTGGTCGTGCTCGGGCTCAACGGCGCGGGCAAGACCACCCTGCTGCGGCTGCTCGCCGGCACCGAACGGCCGGACGCCGGACGGGTGGTGCACGGACCCGGGCTGCGCCTCGGCTACTTCGCGCAGGAACACGAGACGCTCGACGCCGATCGCACGGTCCTGGAGAACCTGACCGCGGCCGCGCCGCACCTGGACACGGGCGAGGCACGACGCGTCCTGGGCGCCTTCCTGTTCACGGGCGACGACACCGGCAAACCCGCGGGCGTGCTGTCCGGCGGCGAGCGGACCCGGCTGGCGCTGGCCGGGCTGGTGCACTCCGGGGCGAACGTCCTGCTGCTGGACGAGCCGACCAACCACCTCGACCCGGCCTCCCGCGACGAGGTGCTGGCCGCCGTCGGCTCGTATCCCGGCGCGATCGTGATGGTCACGCACGACGAGGGAGCCCTCGACGCCCTGCGCCCGGACCGCGTCCTGCTCCTGCCGGACGCGGCCGAGGACCTGTGGAGCGAGGACTACCGCGACCTGGTCACCCTCGCCTGACACCGGCCCGAAGGTCCTCAGAAGTGGGTGCCGCCGTCGACGCGGACCTCGGTGCCGGTGATGAACCGGCCGTCCTCCGAGCCGAGCATGGCGACCACGGAGGCCACCGTCTCCGGGCCGGCGAACCCCTGGCCGAGCGCCGGGGAGAGCTTGGCGAACAGGGTCATGTCGGCGTCCGCGGGCAATCCGGGCCCGGTGCTCTGCCCGCTGGCGCCGCTGCCGTCGGTCATCCCGGAGGAGATGGAGCCGGGCTGGACGGCGGTGAAGCGGATGCCCCGCTGTGCGTACTCGGCGGCGAGGGCGTGGGTCATGGCCTGGATCCCGCCCTTGCTCGCCGCGTACGCCGCCATGTAGGGGTGCGCGAAGACGGCCGAGGTGGAGCTGAAGTTGACGACCGCCGCGTCCCGGCCCGCCAGCAGCGCCGGTACGGCCTCGCGGATGACGAGGAAGGTGCCGACGAGGTTGACCTGCACGATGCGGGTGAAGTCCGCGAGGCTCGTGTCGTGGGTGTGCGAGGAGCGCAGGATCCCGGCCGCGTTGACCAGCACGTCCAGGCCGCCGAGCGCGGAGACCGCGGCGGCGACGCCCTCGCGCACGGAGGTCTCGTCGGCGATGTCCACGACGAGCGTGGTCAGGCGGTCCGCGTACGCCCCCGCCTTGTCCGCCGTGTCCTTCAGGCCCCGCTCGCTCACGTCGGCGGCCACGACGGTGCCGCCCTCGGCGAGGAGGCGCAGCACGGTGGCCTGGCCGATGCCCGAGCCACCCCCGGTGATCAGCGCGCGGCGGCCTTCGTAGCGGTTCATGTCTCACTCCTGCCCGCCCCGCCGGGATGCGGCGAGGCCTACGCGACGCCGGATCGCTTGCCCGCCGACGTCCCCATACGCTTCACGTTACGCCTAGGTGACACATTTTGCCATCACGTCATTACGTGCCGTCCAAGGGTGGCGAGCCGTACCCTTCTGGGGTGAGCACCAAGCCGTCCCGGGCGAGCAGCGCGCCGCCCGTCTCCCTGACCGAGCGCCGCAAGGCCGCCACCCAGCTCGACATCGCACAAGCGGCGGCCGAGCTCTTCGCCGCACAGGGCCCGCACGCGACGACGGCCGAGGAGATCGCCCGGCACGCCGGGGTCGCGCTGCGGACCTTCTACCGGTACTTCCGCTCCAAGCAGGACGCCGTGAGCCCGCTGCTCGCCGCCGGAGCCGACCGCTGGCGGGCCCTGCTGGAGGCGGCCGAGCCCGGTACCGGGCTGTCCCGGGCGCTGGAGACGGCCGTGGAACAGTCGCTCGCGGCACCGGACGAGAACGCGGCACAGGCGCTGCTGCGGACCCGTGGCCTGCTGCGGGCCGCCGCCGACGACCCCGCGCTGCGCGCGGTGTGGTACCGCGTCAACCAGGAGTCCGAGGAACGCCTCGTCCCGGTCGTCGCCCGCCTCGCCGACGGGCGTCTCGAAGCGATGCGGGTACGCCTGATCGCGGCGGCGGCCACGGACGCCATCCGCATCGCCCTGGAGACCTGGGCCGACACGGACGCCGGCGTCACGGGCGAGGGCTCCCCGGCCGCCCTGGCGATCGACTGCCTGCGCCAACTGGTCGGCGGCATGGGCGCGTCGGCAGGGGAGTAGGACCGGCTCCGTCCGTCGCAGCCGTGGGTCCGGGTCGTTGTCAGTGGTCGGCCCTACGGTGTGATCAGTGAGAGGACCTGCCGGAACGGCCGCGGGTCCGTCCTCGGGAGGGGTCTGCCATGTCCACGGCGTCCGCGGTGTCGACGACGTATCTGGAGCTGTCGCAGGAGGGCGGCGGTGCTCACAAGTTCTACGAGGTGACCGTCGACGGCCTGGTGGTGACGGTGCGGTACGGCAGGATCGGCGCGGCCGGGCAGACCCAGACCACGACGTTCCCGACCGCGGAGAAGGCGAAGGCCGCCGCCGCGAAGAAGGTGGGTGAGAAGGTCCGCAAGGGATACGCCCCGGCCGTCCAGGGGCAGCGTGCCCCGCGCGCGGTGACCCGGCGTCAGGTCACCTCGGCCCCGTCGACCGCGCGGGCGGTGGCGCCCGTGCTGTGGCGCTTCCGCACCGGCTCCGCCGCCTTCGGCATCCACGTCGACGACGACCGCGCTTGGGTGGGCAATCAGTCGGGTGACGTCTACACCCTGGACCACGAGGGCGCCCTGCTGGCCCGGTTCAGCCTGCCGGACGGTGTGAAGTGCCTCGTCGCCGACGACTTCTGGATCTACGCCGGCTGCGACGACGGCAAGGTCTACGACCTGTCCTCCAAGCTGCCGTTCGCCGCGTACGACATCGCCGCCGACGTCGACATCTTCTGGCTGGACATCCACGAGGGCATCCTCAACGTCTCCGACCGCGCGGGCCGGCTCACCGTCATCGACCACGAGGACGAGCACCAGTGGGCCCGCCGCAGCCAGGGCGAGCACGCCTGGATGGTCCGTGCCGACGACCGGGCCGTCTACCACGGCCACCACCGGGGCGTGACCGCCTACGCGCCCGACGGCGGCGGCGAGTTGTGGCACACGGCCACCAAGGGCAGCGTGCTGTTCGGCTGGCAGGAGGACGACGCCGTCTACGCGGGCACCGGACACCGGGTGGTCCAGCGGCTGTCGAAGGCGACGGGCACGATCGAGGCGACGTATGCCTGCGACAGCGCGGTGTACTCGTGCGCCACGTCCCCGGGCGGCCGGTTCGTCTTCGCGGGCGACTCCGCCTCCTCCGTCTACTGCTTCGACCACAACGGCACGCGCCTGTGGAAGCTCGGCACGGGCGGCGGCTCGGCGCTGTCGATGCAGTACCGCGACGAGCGGCTGTACCTGGTGACGACCGACGGCTCACTGGTCTGCGTCGACGCGAGCGAGGCGGCCATCTCGGCGGCCCAGCAGGGCACGGTGCCGGTGGCGCGGGACGTCAAACTCGCCGCCGCCCTGCCGACGTACGCCCCCGCCACCGCCGTCGCCGCGGTCACCACCGTCACCCAGGCCCCCGCCGGAGCGGTCGTCGTCCAGTGCGTCCAGGAGGGCGGCCGGATGCGGGTGCATGTGGTGTCCGAGGGCTACGACACCTCCTGGAACGTCCAGTTCCCGCGCGCGATACGCGAGCCGGGCGCCCGCTACGTCGTGGACGCCCTGCACCCGGCGGCCGGCGGCTTCTACCGCGTGCGAGGTGACATCCGCCGCCTGCTGTGACACACCACGCAACGGCCCACCCCGGCCGACGGTCCACGACCGTACGGCCGCCTGCGCCGGCACCTCCCGCGTCAGGAAGGGTGACGCACCCCGAGACCGGCCGTCCTGCGCCGGGCGGCCGCTCAGGGGCGTACGGCCGCTTCCCGCTCCAGTACCTCCCGGGCCACCGCGAGCGCCTCGGCGCGGTCCTCCGGTACCAGGCCGATGCGGGTGCGGCGGTCCAGGAGGTCGGACTCGTCCAGGGCGCCCTCGTGCCGGACCGCCCACAGCAGTTCGGCCCGGGTGACCGGGTGGCCCGGCAGCACCGGCTGGGCCAGGGCGGGGTCCTCGGCCGCGAGGGCGTGGACGGACGCGGCCTCGGTGCCATAGCGGCGGACCAGGCGGGGCGGTGCGGACAGGGCGCGCAGCCGGGCGGGCGCGGCGGCGCCGACCAGCGGCAGCGATGCGGTGGGGGAGGGAACGGCGGGCAAGCCCCGGCCGGCGGTCGCGGCGTCCACGGCGTCCTGCGCCATCCGCCGGTACGTGGTGAGCTTGCCGCCGACGATCGTCGTGACACCGTCGGGGGACGTCAGCACCGCGTGCCGGCGGGAGATGTCGGAGGTGCGGGCCGGAGCGCCGTCGCCGCCCTCGTGTCCGGACGTGTCCAGCAGGGGCCGCAGGCCCGCGAAGGCGCCGACGACCTCGTCCCGGGTCACCGGAGTGTCCAGTACCGAGCCGAGGACGTCCAGCAGGAAGCCGATGTCGGTCTCGGGCACCTCCGGGACGTCCGGGATGCCGCCCTCGACCGGCTCGTCGGTGAGGCCGACGTACACCCGGCCGTCGCCCTGGGGCAGGACCAGCACGAAGCGGTTGGTCTCGCCGGGGATCGGGATGTGCAGGCCAGCCGGCAGGGCGCCGAGCCGCTCCGAGCGCAGGACCAGATGGGTGCCGCGGGAGGGCCGGATCCGGATGCCCTCGACGAGGTCGCCCGCCCAGACCCCGCTCGCGTTGATGACGGCGCGGGCCTTGATCTCGCCCTCCTCGCCGGTGAGTTCGTCGCGGATCCGGGCGCCGCTGCCGGTCAGCTCCAGCGCGCGGACCCGGGTCAGCATCCGGCCCCCGTGCGCGGCGGCCGTCCGGGCCAGGGCGGTGACCAGCCGGGCGTCGTCGGTCACCCTGCCGTCCCAGGACAGCAGCCCGCCGCGCAGCCCGGCCGGGCGCACCGAGGGCGCCAGATGCCGGGCCTCCGTCGCCGTGAGCCGACGCGGGGCGGGCAGGACCTGCCGCGGGGTCCGGGCGGCCAGCCGCAGCATGTCCCCGGCGCGGAACCCCGCCCACGCCAGCGAGGCCTGGCCCCGGGACACCAGCGGGGTCAGCGGCAGGACGAACGGCTGGGCGGCCACCAGGTGCGGAGCCGTACGGGTCATCAGCACCCCGCGCTCGACCGCGCTCTCGTGCGCGACGTCGAACTGTGCGGAGGCCAGATAGCGCAGCCCGCCGTGGATCAGCTTCGAGCTCCAGCGGGAGGTGCCGAAGGCCAGGTCGTGGGCGTCCACCGCGACCACGTCCAGCCCGCGGGCCGCCGCGTCCAGCGCGACTCCCGCACCCGTGGCGCCGAGGCCGACGACCAGGACGTCCACCACCCTGCCGTCCGTGGCCTCGGTCAGTTCCCGGGTCCGTCGCTGTGCGCCGAGGGACGCGCCGGTGCCGGCCTTGGTGTCGCTCATGGCGTGAGGGTCCTCTCCAGGAGGGTGCGCAGCTCCCGGAGGAACGCGGTGGAGTCCAGCTCCGGATCGTCCTCGTCGGTCATCGTGCGCAGGGACAGGGTGAACGACTGCACGGTCAACAGCAGTGTGCGGGCCTGCCGTTCGACATGACCGGGGCGCACGGACCCGTCCGTGTGGCCCTCGCGCAGCGCGCCGGCCAGCAGTGCCAGCAGTGCCTCCTGGCTCGCTCCGCGCCGGTCGAGCACATAGGGCAGCAGCAGCTCCGGATCGACGTCGACGATCTTGCGGAAGAGGGGGTGCGCCCGGAACGCCTCCACCCCCGCCACCAGTCCGTCCACGATCCGGGAGCGCGCGTCGGTGACGTCGGCCGCCTCGGGGATGGCCCGGGTGGCCACGTCGATCCACTCACGGGTCATCAGATCGCCCACCAGGGTACGCAGATCCGGCCAGCGCCGGTACAGCGTCATCCGGGAGACACCGGCGCGGCGGGCCACGTCGGCGAGGGTGGTGCGGCGGACTCCGACGGCGAGCACACAGTCGCGTACCGCGTCGAGGACGTGATCATTGTCCGAACCGTTGTGACGAATAGGCGTCATGTGTCACAGTGTAACGCCCCAGGGTCCGGACGGAAGCAGCCGACCGCCCCCGGGCACGGCCGAGCCGGGCCGTCGCGCGAACCGAGCACACCGACCTGTGAGGACGACCGTTCAATGGACATGCTGTGGAACGGCTGGGGCGACCCGGCCAAGGCGGCACCCCTGCCCGACTCGGTGACCGGGCTGCTGCGCGACCTGCTCGGCGTCAAGCCCCGCACCACCCCCGCCCTCGCCCTCGAAGACGTCCGCCTGCCCGCAACCACCGCAACTCCAGGCGCGCTCAAGGCACTTGCGGAGGCCGTCGGCGGCGAGGAGTACGTCCGCACCGACGGCGAGAGCCGCATCCGGCACACCCGCGGCAAGTCCACCCCCGACCTGCTGCGCATCCGCGCCGGAGACGTCACGGACGTCCCGCAGGCCGTCGTCCTGCCCGGCTCCCACGACGACGTCCTCGCCGTCCTGCGCGCCTGCTCCGCACACGGCCTCGCCGTCGTGCCCTTCGGCGGCGGCACGTCGGTCGTCGGCGGACTCGCCCCGCAACGCAGCGCGTTCATCGCGCTCGACCTGCGCCGGATGAACGGCCTGCGCGACCTCGACCCCGTCTCGCGCACCGCCGTCCTCCAGCCCGGCCTGCGCGCCCCCGAGGCCGAGGCCCTGCTCGCCGCACACGGCTTCACCCTCGGGCACTTCCCGCAGTCCTTCGAGTGGGCCACCATCGGCGGTTTCGCCGCGGCCCGCTCCAGCGGCCAGGCGTCCGCCGGGTACGGCCGCTTCGACGAGATGGTCCTCGGCCTCACCCTCGCCACGCCCGAGGGCACGATCGAGACCGGCCGCGCCCCGCGCTCCGCCGCCGGACCCGACCTGCGCCAGCTGATCCTCGGCTCCGAGGGCGCGTTCGGCGTCATCACCTCCGTGACCGTGCGGATCCGCCCGCTGCCCGAGGTCCGCGTCTACGAGGGCTGGCGGTTCGCCTCGTTCGAAGAGGGCGCCGCCGCCCTGCGCCGGCTCGCCCAGGACGGACCCCGGCCGACCGTGCTGCGCCTGTCCGACGAGACCGAGACCCTCATCGGCCTGGCCCAGCCCGACTCCATCGGCGGCGACCTGAGCCAGAGCGCGGCCGGCTGCCTGGCCATCACCGGCTACGAGGGCACCGCCGAGGACACCGAACGGCGCCGGCAGCAGGCGGCCGCCGTCCTCACCGCCTGCGGCGGCACCCTCGTCGGCACCGAACCGGGCGAACGCTGGGCCCACGGCCGCTTCTCGGCGCCGTACCTGCGCGACGCGCTGCTCGACGTCGGCGCCTTCGCGGAGACCCTGGAGACCGCGGCCTTCTGGTCCCGCATCCCCGACCTGCACACGGCCGTGCGCACCGCGCTCACCGACACCCTCACCCAGTCAGGCACCCCGCCGCTGGTGATGTGCCACATCTCCCATGTGTACGAGAACGGCGCCTCCCTGTACTTCACGGTCGTCAGCGCCCAGGGCGAGGACCCCGTCGCCCACTGGGAGCCCGCCAAGCACGCCGCCAACGAGGCCGTGCTCGCCGCCGGCGGCACCATCTCCCACCACCACGGCGTCGGCACCGACCACCGCGACTGGTACGTCCGTGAAGCCGGCCCCCTCGGCATCTCCGCCCTGCGCGCGGTCAAGCGCCGACTGGACCCCGAGGGCCTGCTCAACCCGGGCGTCCTGCTGCCTCCCATCCACTGACCCGGCCCACCATCCCTTCAGCGCCGTACCCCGACACCGTCCGCCGCTCCCCGTCACCGCCCCGGAGGCACACCGATGCGACAGTTCACCGCCGTCGTCAACCCCACCGCGGGCGGCTCCACCGCGGCGGCGACCCTGCTGCACCTGGCCCGGCTGCTGCGCGAGGCCGGGGCCGGACTGGAGACGGAGTACAGCCACAGCCTGGCCCACGCCCAGGACATCGCCCGCCGGGCCGGCGAGCGCGGGCGGATCGTCCTGGCCGTCGGCGGCGACGGCATCGCCGGCGGCATCGGCGGCGCGCTGAGCGGCACCGGAACCGTCCTCGGCCTGGTGCCCGCGGGACGCGGCAACGACTTCGCCCGCGCCCTGAACCTGCCCTCCGACCCGGCCGCCCTCGCCGCCCTCCTGCTCCACGCCGAGCCCCGGCCGGTCGACACCATCGAGGTGGAGTCGGCCGTCCACGACCGCACCGTGGTCCTGGGCAGCGTCTACGCCGGAGTGGACGCCGTCGCCAACCGGCACGCCAACCACGCCCGGCTGCTGCGCGGCGCGGCCTCCTACTACGCGGGCGGCCTGCGCGCCGTCACCACCTGGCGCACGGCCGACTACCGCGTCACCGTCGACGGCGAGGACCACACCCACCGCGGCTACACCGTCGTAGCGGCCAACTCCCCCTACTACGGCTCCGGTCGGCTCATCGCCCCCGGCGCACGCGTCGACGACGGACTGCTGGACGTCGTGATGATCCGCGAGGCACCGCGCCGGCTGTTCTTCGCCCTCATGAACGAGTTGAAGACCGGCGGCCACGTCCACCGTCCCGAGGTGCGTGTCCTGCGCGGCCGGGAACTGCGCATCGAGGCGACCCGGCCCGTCTACTACGGCGCCGACGGCGAGGTCGAGGCCACCTTGCCGGTGACCGTGCGGGTGCGGCCGGGAGACCTGCCGGTGCTGTACTGACCCTCAGCTCGTCGATCGGGAAATGGCACAGGTCGGTGCATGACTGCACGGCCCTGGGTAGGGGAGGAGAACCGGGCCGTACGCGCCGGGGAGGGATTGGTCGGTCATGACGCTGGAGCCCGCCGAGGGAGTGGTGCAGGCACTCGTCCTGTACGACGGACGGCTGCTGCTCGCGGAGCAGGGCGACGGCTGGGGACTGCCGTCGGGAACTCCCGGACCGGCCGAGCCGGCCGAGGCCACCGCGGCGCGGGTCGTCTACGAACTCACCGGCTACCTCGTCGACGGCACCGAGAGCCTCGCCCCGGACGACGGGGCCACGGCCGTGATCTGCCAACTGCTCAGCGAGACCCCCTCCGACGGGGCCCGACTCGCCCCGGAACAACTCCGCTGGGCTCTCCCCGCCGAGACCACCGACGCCGATCTCCCAGCCGTCGTACGCGCCTACATCGAGGGTCACACGCCGGTGTGACACGCGCCGGTCAGCGATCGGCCGCCGGGTCGGGC
This sequence comes from Streptomyces camelliae, assembly GCF_027625935.1. Lineage (NCBI taxonomy): Bacteria > Bacillati > Actinomycetota > Actinomycetes > Kitasatosporales > Streptomycetaceae > Streptomyces > Streptomyces camelliae. The sequence goes on along the minus strand of NZ_CP115300.1, from coordinate 804,673 downwards.
GCCTGCGCCAGGAAGCGGTCCCGGTCCACGACCGCCCGGTCGATCTCGCCCGTGGCGACCAGCCGGCCCGCGCCGTCGACGGCCCGCACCAGGAAGGTCAGCCGCCGGTCCGTCGTGGAGGGCAGGGGCCGCGCGCTCACCTCCACCTGGCCGCCCACCCGCGTGGCCCGCACATGCCGGACCCGCACCTCGGTACCGACGGTGGTCTGACCGGCCCCGGTGAAGGGAGAGGCGGCCCGCACGGTGGCCGCCTCCAGCCAGGCGATCAGCCGGGGCGTGGCCAGCACGGGCACATCACCGCTGCCCACCGCGTCCGCCGTGTCGGCAACGGTCACCTCATGACGCATGCCCTCACGCTAGCCCCGACGGCCCCGGGCCGCCGTACGACGGTGTCGCCGGCCGCCGCCCGCGCCGTCCCCACCAGCCGGCCCCGCCCGCACGGTGGAGAACGGGGCCCCGTCGACCGGGCGCAGGGCGGTGCACCGCGCGGGGAGAGCCCGTGGTCCGCACGCGCGGGCCGCCGCGTGCCGCCACCCGCGCCCGAGTCCGTTCGTTCTCGTGCGCCGGCCGTGTGCCGTCCGACGACCGCGGCCTCACCGGCCGGGCAGCTCCAGTACCTCCACCGTGGCCCCGGCCACCACACCGCCCGGTGGCACCACAGCGAGGGCGTCCGCCAGGGCCAGGCCGCGCAGCATCGCCGGGCCGTCGAACGGCAGCGGGGTCACCTCCTGCCCGGCCGTGAAGACCGGCAGCAGTCGCGTGTCGCACGGGTGTCCCGGCAGAGCGGCGGCGGCCGTCAGCCGGACCGGACCGGGGTCGCGGTGGCCGCCGAGGTGACGCAGCAGCGGCTCGGCGAGGGTGACCAGGCCGGCCACCGCGGCCAGGGGATTGCCGGGCAGTCCGACCAGCCGGCGCGCCCGGCCGTCGGCGGTGGCCGGCAACTCGGCGAGCAGCATCGGATGGCCCGGCCGTACCGCCACGGAGTCGACCAGCAGCCGGGCGCCCACCGACCGGAGCGTGTCGTGCAGGAAGTCCACCGGTCCCGCGGCGGTGCTGCCGGTCGTGATCACGACGTCGGCGGGAGAGCGGCGCACGGCCTCGCGGAGCGGGCCGAGGTCGTCCGCGATCCGGTGCCGGCCGATCACCTCGGCGCCGAGGCCGTGCAGCCACGGCGGCAGCAGCGGGCCGAGCGCGTCCCGGACCCGTCCGCCGCGCGGCACACCATGCTCCAGCAACTCGTCGCCGAGGACGAGCAGTTCCACGCTCGGGCGGCGATGGACGGTCAGCCGGTCGTACCCGGCCGCCGCCGCGTGGCCCAGGACGCGTTCGGTCACCGTGCTGCCGGCGGGCAGCAGCGGCTCGCCGGAGCGGCACTCCTGGCCGCGCGGCCGGATGTCCCGCCCCGCGCACACCGGCCCGGGGGAGCGGTCGTACAGCAGGTCCTGCCCGGGGTCCACCGCCCCGTGCTCGCTGCGCAGTACGGCGGTGGCGCCCGGCGGTACCGGGGCGCCGGTGGCGATGGGGACGGCGGTGCCCGGGGCGAGCGGACCGGGCTCCTCGCCGGCGAGGACTCCGGCGCCGCTCAGCCGCCACGGCCCCGGTCCGGCCACGGCCCAGCCGTCCATCGCGGCGGTGTCGAACGACGGCAGATCGGTGAGTGCCACGAGCGGTTCGGCGAGCGCGTGGCCGAGTGCGTCGGCGAGGGTGCGGGGGACGGCGGGCAGTGGCTGCCCGGCGCAGGACCGGGCGATCGAGCGGGCCCGCTCCCAGTCCCGGGCGGCCCGCGGCGAGCCCGGCCGGGCGTGTGAGGCGTGCGGTGCCGTGCCGTCGGCCGGGTCCGTCCGGGATGGCGTCATGCGGATCATCGTCGAACGGGTGTCCGGCGAAGTCAAAGAGGGACTTTTTGTCGGCCGATAGGGGCCGCCTATGTGATAACCGCCGCTTATCAGCTCATTGAAAGCACCTCTTTGACTTCCCTGCGTGACAGGGCGGATGCTGCCGGACCATGAGCGGCATCGAGGACCCCGTAGACGACCTGTCGGTCACCCCGCCCAAGCGCTGGGCCACCGGCGTTCCGGCGGTCACCCACGCGCTGGCGTACTCCCTGGAACAGACCTCGGTACGCCGCACCGTGCTGACCCTGCTGAACATCAATCAGGCCAAGGGAATCGACTGCCCGGGCTGTGCCTGGCCCGAGCCCGCGGCGGGCAAGCGGCACCTCAACGAGTACTGCGAGAACGGTGCCAAGCACATCAACGACGAGGCCACCACGCGCCGCGTCACCACCGACTTCTTCCGCCAGTACTCGATCGCCGAACTCGGCGCCAAGTCGGACTACTGGCTCAACCAGCAGGGCCGGCTCACCGAGCCCATGATCAAGCGGTCCGGCGCCGAGCACTACGAACCCATCGGCTGGGACGAGGCGCTGGAGGTGCTCGCCGGGGAACTGCGCCGGCTGGACTCGCCGGACGAGGCACTCTTCTACACCTCCGGCCGGGTGGGCAACGAGGCCGCGTTCCTGCTCCAGCTCTTCGCCCGCGCCTACGGCACCAACAACCTGCCGGACTGCTCCAACATGTGCCACGAGTCGAGCGGTTCAGCGCTGATGGAGACGCTCGGCATCGGCAAGGGCAGCGTCTCGCTGGACGACATCCACACCGCCGACCTGGTCTTCGTCGTCGGACAGAACCCGGGCACCAACCATCCGCGCATGCTGTCCGCGCTGGAGGAGACCAAGCGGGGCGGCGGCAAGGTCATCGCGGTCAACCCACTGCCCGAGGCCGGGCTCCTGCGCTTCAAGCACCCCCAGAGGGCGCGCGGGGTGATCGGCCGCGGCACCGCGATCGCCGACCAGTTCCTGCAGATCCGCCCCGGCGGCGACCTCGCCCTGTTCCAGGCCCTCAACCGGCTGCTGCTGGAGGCCGAGGACGAGCGCCCGGGCACCGTCCTCGACCACGCGTTCATCAGCGCCCACACCACCGGCTTCGCCGACTTCGCCGACCACGCCCGGAAGACCGCCTGGGAGGACGTCCTCGCCGCGACCGGCCTGACCCGCGAGCAGATCGAGGCCGTCCACGAGCAGGTGCTGCGCAGCGGAAAGATCATCGTCTGCTGGGCCATGGGACTCACCCAGCACAAGCACGGCGTCCCCACCATCCGCGAGGTCGTCAACTTCCTTCTGCTGCGCGGCAACGTCGGCCGGCCGGGCGCGGGCGTGTGCCCGGTGCGCGGGCACAGCAACGTCCAGGGCGACCGCACCATGGGCATCTGGGAGCGGATGCCTCAGTCGTTCCTCGACGCCCTGGAGCGCGAGTTCGGCTTCACCCCGCCGACCAAGCACGGCCTGGACTCGGTCGACAGCATCCGGGCCATGCGCGACGGCACCGCCAAGGTGTTCCTCGGCGTCGCCGGCAACTTCGTCCGGGCCACCCCGGACAGCCTCGTCACCGAGGAGGCGATGCGGCGCTGCCGGCTCACCGCGCACATCTCCACCAAGCTCAACCGCTCCCACACAGTCTGCGGCGACACCGCCCTCATCCTGCCCACCCTCGGCCGCAGCGACCGGGACGTCCAGGCGGCCGGCGAGCAGTTCGTCACCGTCGAGGACTCCATGAGCGAGGTCCACGCCTCCCGCGGCAAGCTGGACCCCGCCTCCCCGCACCTGCTCAGCGAGGTCGCCATCATCAGCCGGCTGGCCCGCAGGACCCTCGGGGACACCCCGGACATCCCCTGGGAGGACTTCGAGGCGGACTACGGCACCGTCCGCGACCGCATCTCCCGCGTCGTCCCCGGCTTCCAGGACTTCAACGCCCGCGTGGCCCGGCCCGGCGGCTTCCGGCTGCCCAACCCGGTCAACGAGTACGTCTTCCGCACCCCGAGCGGCAAGGCCGTCTTCACCCGCAACGACTTCACGATGCCCGACATCCCCGAGGGACATCTGCTGCTCCAGACGCTGCGCTCCCACGACCAGTGGAACACCGTCCCGTACGCGATGAACGACCGCTACCGCGGCATCCACAACGCCCGCCGGGTCGTGCTCGTCAACCCCGACGACCTGAAGGCCCTCGGGTTCGCCGATCGCGACCTGGTGGACCTGGTCGCGGTGTGGCACGACGGACGCGAGCGCCGGGCGGAGGGCTTCCGTGTCGTCGCCTACCCCGCCAGCCGTGGCTCGGCCGCCTCCTACTACCCCGAGACCAACGTCCTGGTACCGCTCGACAGCGTCGCGGACATCAGCAACACACCCACGTCCAAAGGGGTGCTGATCCGGCTGGAGCCCGCGAGCGGAGCGGCGTCATGGGGCGAGTGACCGTACGACGGCGGGTGCTGCGCATCCGCGACGGAGCGGCCGCGCACCGGCCGGACACCCTGGCCGCCGAGGAACCGATGGAGATCCGCGTCGGCGGCCGCCCGCTCACCGTGACCATGCGCACCCCGGGCGACGACTTCGACCTCGCGGCCGGGTTCCTGGTCGGCGAGGGCGTCGTCCACGCCGCCGGCGACGTGACCGGGATCCGCTACTGCGCGGGCGCCACGGCCGACGGCGGCAACACCTACAACGTGGTCGACGTGGGCCTCGCCCCCGGGGTGGCCCTGCCCACCGCGTCGCTGGAGCGGAACTTCTACACCACCTCCTCGTGCGGCCTGTGCGGCAAGGCCAGCCTGGACGCGGTGCGCATGGTGCGGAGATGGTCGGTGGCCGAGGACCCGCTGAGCGTGGGCCCGGAGCTGCTCGCCGCGCTGCCCGAGCGGCTGCGGGCGGCCCAGCGGGTGTTCGACAGCACCGGCGGACTGCACGCGGCCGGCCTGTTCACGGCCGACGGCGAGCTGCTGTGTCTGCGCGAGGACGTGGGCCGGCACAACGCCGTGGACAAGGTCGTCGGACACGCCCTGCGCTCGGGGCTGCTGCCGCTGCGCGGAACCGTGCTGATGGTCAGCGGGCGTGCCTCGTTCGAGCTGGTGCAGAAGGCCGTACTGGCCGGGATCCCGCTGCTCGCGGCCGTCTCCGCGCCCTCCTCGCTGGCCGTGGACCTGGCTGCCGAGAGCGGGCTGACCCTCGTCGGTTTCCTGCGCGGCACCTCGATGAACGTCTACACCGGCGCCGAACGCCTCGCGGCCCAGCCGGTGAGCTGACCGTTCCCCGCGCAGGCCGGCGGTCCTAGGGCCTGTCCGGCGGATCCTGTCGGAGAGGCGGGGGCCGGCACGCACATCTGCGGCGTTGTCGTCGATCGCCGACTCCCTCACGCGCGAAGGGTGCTCGCGCGGGGGACCCCCAGCTCGGGGGGACCCCCATCGCGTCGCCCGCCGCGGCAGCGGCTGATGTCACGGCGTCCTCCGCCTTGCAGCTGCACGCACCAGCCCCCGCTCGGGTCGGCCGGACGGAGCCGCGCGTTTCCTCCGACCTGATCCGCCGGACAGGCCCTAGTTGTACTGACCCGTGAGGTTGGGGACGCGGCTGGCGGGTGGTTGCCCTTTCAGCGCGGTGTGGCCGCGGTGGTGATTGTAGGTGTGCAGCCAGCCGGGGAACGCCTCGCGTCGTTCGGTCCCCGAGTGGTAGGGGCGGGCGTAGGCCCACTCCTCGAGCAGGGTGCGGTTGAAGCGTTCCACCTTGCCGTTCGTCTGGGGCCGGTAGGGCCGGGTTCGCTTGTGGGCGATCCCGGCCGCTGCCAGCACGTCGCGCCAGTCCCGGGAGCGGTAGCACGCTCCGTTGTCGGTCAGGACCCGTTCGACGGTGACCCCGGCCTGGGCGAAGAACGTTTGGGCGCGGGTCCAGAACGCGGTGGCGGTCTCCTTCTTCTCGTCGGTGTGGATCTCGCTGTAGGCGAGGCGGGAGTGGTCGTCGACGGCGGTGTGGAGGTAGCTGTAGCCGCTTGCGGAACGGGTTTTGCGGCCGGCCTGCCGGCCCAGCACCTTGTGTCCGCCGCCGTCGGGGATGTTGCCGAGCTTCTTGATGTCCACGTGCACCAGTTCGCCGGGCCGTTGGCGCTCGTAGCGGCGTATGACACGGCCCGTTGCCCGGTCCAGATGCGTCAGGCGGGCCAGTCGGTAGCGGGTCAGCACGCGGTGCACCGTCGAGGGCACCAGTCGGAGCAGGTGCGCGATGCGGGCCGGCCCCCAGCGGCGCAGGAGGCGGACCTTGATGATGCGCCGTTCGGTACGGGTCGGGGTCTGGCGGGGGCTGGTGCGCGGGCGGCTGGAACGGTCGGCCATGCCTGCCTCGCCGAACGCCCGGTAGCGGTCGGCCCAGCGTTGGGCGGTGGTCGGGGAGACCTGGAAACGTTCGGCAGCCCGGCGCAGGGTCCAGCCGTCCTCGACGACGCAGCGGGCCGGACGCAGGCGACCGGTCTCGGTCAGGGGTGCATTACGGTGAGGCAAGAGGGCCTTCTCGGTGCTCGGTGCAGATGTCGCAATCCACACCGAACCCGGAAGGCCCTCACCCGTTCAAGATCCCTCAGCCGAGACCTGGCTCACCCGTCCACAACCTCCCCGGACAGAACACCTAGTCCCCCGGGATGCGGTCCAGGGCCGTGGCCACATCGGTGCTGCGGGCCATGTCCGTCAGGGCCCTGGCCATGACCGACTCAGGCTCCCGGGCGGCGATCACCAGGCCCACCGGTACGGAGGCGGCGGGCTCCACCAGCGGCACCGCCCGCATGCCGTGCGGCACACCGAACACATGCAGCCAGGCGTGCGCCACGATGCTCGCCCACCGGCCCGTCCTGACATGGGCGAACAGCGCCGCCACGGAGTCGGTCTCCAACCGGGGCGAGGCCTGCGCCCCCGCCTCGGCGAACAGCTCGTCCAGCACCCGGCGCCCCTGCATCGCCTGGGTCAGCAGACACAGCGGCAGCCGCGCCGCCTCCGCCCACGTGGCCGTCGTACGCCGGGCCAGGCTGTCGGCGGCCGGGAGCAGCAGGACGTACCGCTCCTGGTACAGCGGAACCGTGTGGAACTGTTCCGACACGTCCGCGCGCAGATAGGTCACCCCCGCGTCCAGCTCGAAGTTCTGCAGCTGCCGCAGGATGTCCACCGACTGCATGTCCGCGATGACCTCCACCGTGACCAGCGGGTGCGCCGCGCAGAACGGCCCGGTCAGATGGGCTACGGCGCCGGACGCGGTCGGCACCGAACCGATCCGTATCCGGCCGCTCAGGCCGCTGCGCAGGGCGTCGACCTCGTCCTTGAGGGCGTCGCGGTCGGCCAGGATCCGCTGCGCCCACACGACGATGCGCTCCCCTTCCGGGGTGAGACCCTCGTACTTGCGGCCGCGCCGCACCAGCGGCACATCGAGTTCCTCCTCCAGCTTGCGCAGCGCCTCCGACAGGGCGGGCTGGGAGACGTAGCAGGCCTGGGCGGCACGGGCGAAATGCCGCTCCCGGGAGAGCGCGACGAGGTATTCGAGCTGACGAAAGAGCACGCCACGGGTGTACCCGACGGCACCCCGGAATGCCAAGCGCCCCTCCGTTTGCGGTGCCGTGCGCGGCGGGGTTCAGTGATTACTGACTCCGGAGCGAGTACCGGTTCGCGTACTGCCCCCGGATCGCCGACCCCTGCGTTACGGACCCCCGCGGATCGCTGGTTCTCCGCGCCCAGGAGCTGTCATGTCGATGTCGTTCGGTGCACCCTTCGGTTCGTCGGATCCGTTCAGCGAGATGTTCAACCGGTTCTTCGGGATGTCACCGGCGTCCTCGCCTCCCGCGGTGCAGCGCGTGCCGATCGGACGGCTGCTGACGGAGTCGTCGCAGCAACTGCTCAACCTCGCCGCGCAGCGGGCCGTCGAGGACGGGACGACCGACCTGGACACGGAACATCTGCTCTGGGCGGCCACCCAGGTCGACCCGTCCCGGCGGCTGCTCTCCCAGGCGGGCGTCGACCCCGACACCCTCGCGGCCGAGATCGCCGAGATCTTGCCGCGCGAGTCCGGGGAGCCGTCATCGCAGCCGGGCCTGACCCCGGCGGCCAAACGCACGCTCGGCGCCGCCTATGCCCAGTCCCAGGCGGCCGGTGTGTCGTACATCGGCCCGGAGCACATCCTCGGCGCCCTGCTGAGCGACAGCGACGCCGGTGCCGCCAGGCTGCTGCGGGCCGAGGGCACGGACCCGCGGAAGCTGGCGGGCCTGGCCGAACAGGCCGCCCGCGCCGACGCGGCGCCCGCCGAGCGCCCGCAGCCGGCCACGACGCTGGACGAGTTCGGCCGGGACCTGACGGAAGAGGCCAGGGCGGGCAGGCTCGACCCGGTGGTGGGGCGCGCCGAGGAGATCGAGCAGACCGTCGAGATCCTCTCCCGGCGCTCCAAGAACAACCCCGTCCTCATCGGGGAACCCGGCGTCGGCAAGACCGCCATCGTCGAGGGGCTCGCCCAGCGCATCGTGGCGGGCGAGGTCCCGGACACCCTGAAGGACAAGCGGGTCGTCGCCCTCGACCTGTCGGGCATGGTGGCGGGCGCGCAGTACCGGGGCCAGTTCGAGGAACGGCTGAAGAAGGTCATCGGGGACGTCCAGGCCGCCAAGGGCCGGATCATCCTGTTCATCGACGAACTCCACACGGTCGTCGGCGCCGGTGCCACCGGCGAGGGCTCCATGGACGCGGGCAACATGCTCAAGCCCGCGCTCGCGCGCGGCGAACTCCGTGTGGTGGGCGCCACCACCGTCGACGAGTACCGCAAGTACGTCGAGAAGGACGCGGCGTTGGAGCGCCGGTTCCAGCCCGTGATGGTCCCCGAGCCCACGGTCGAGGAGACCGTCCAGATCCTCGAAGGACTCCGCGACTCCTACGAGGCCCACCATCAAGTCCGCTTCGACGACCGGGCGTTGGCCGCGGCCGCCGAGCTGTCCGACCGCTACGTCACCGACCGCTTCCTGCCTGACAAGGCCATCGACGTCATGGACCAGGCCGGTGCCCGGGTACGGCTGCGCAGTGTGAGCCGGTCCACCGAGGTCGTCAGCCGCGAGGACCGGATCGCCAAGCTGCGCCGGGAACTCGAACAGGCCGTCTCCGCCGAGGACTTCGAGCGGGCCTCCGAGCTGAAGCGGGAGCTCTCCGAGGTGGAGGCCGAACTCGCCGGGATCGAGGAGCGCCGCGAGGGCGTCGTGTCCGTCACGGCCGCCGACATCGCGGATGTCGTCTCCCGCCGCACGGGCATTCCGGTCGCCCAGCTCACCGCAGGCGAGAAGGAGAGACTCCTCAGGCTGGAGGAGGAGTTGCACGCCCGGATCGTCGGCCAGGACGAGGCGGTCACCGCCGTCTCGCAGGCCGTGCGCCGCAATCGCGCGGGCATGGGCGACCCGGACCGGCCCGTGGGATCGTTCCTCTTCCTCGGCCCCACCGGTGTCGGCAAGACCGAACTCGCCAAGACCCTCGCGGCATTGCTGTTCGGCGACGAGGACCGGATGATCCGCTTCGACATGAGCGAGTTCCAGGAGAAGCACACCGTCGCCCGGCTCGTCGGCGCCCCTCCCGGATACGTCGGCTTCGAGGAGGCGGGCCAGCTGACCGAGAAGGTGCGCCGCCGGCCGTACAGTGTGGTGCTGTTCGACGAGGTGGAGAAGGCCCACCCCGATGTGTTCAACACCCTGCTGCAGATCCTGGACGACGGACGGCTGACCGACGGGCAGGGCCGCACCGTCGACTTCCGGCACTGTGTGGTCATCATGACGTCCAACATCGGCGCGCACCGCATCCTCGACCACAAGGGCGATGTGTCCGAACTGAAGGACGAGTTGATGGAGGACCTGCGGGGAAGGTTCCTGCCGGAGTTCCTCAACCGCATCGACGACATCATCATCTTCCACGGTCTGACCGAGGACGACCTGAGCCGGATCGCGGACCATCTGCTGGACCGGAGCAAGCGCCGGGTGCACGCCCAGGGCATGCGGCTCGACGTCACGGAGTCCGCGAAGAAGCTGCTCATCGCGCACGGCCACCAGCCGGAGTTCGGCGCCCGTCCGCTGCGCCGCACCATCCAGGCGGAACTCGACAACCGGATCGCCGACCTGCTGCTGAGCGGTGAAGCCGAGCCCGGGGAGACGATCGTCGCCGACGTGGTGGAGGACTCGCTGCACTGCTCGGTGCGGAAAGGCACCGACGCCGACGGCACGTGACCAACCACCGCTACCGGCAACGGCCGTTCAGCCCTGCTTGTCTTGGTCACCTTGCTCGCCGATCGACACCACGACCGCGCTCGCCGGCCCGCCCGGTGTCCTGAAGCGGACGGTGTCGCCGGGACGGTGGCCGAGCAGGGCCTGGCCGAACGGGCTGTCGACGGTGACCAGGTTCTGGTCCAGGGCCTCGGCGACCTCCCCGACCTGCAGGGTCTCCACCGAGCCGTCCGGGAAGCGGACGGTGACCGTGCTGCCCACCCCCACGGCATCGGTGGGTGCGGGCCCGGCCACGGCCGCCTGACGCAGCCGTACCGTGATGTCCTCGATACGGCGGTCCAGGCGGTCTAGCTGGTCGGCACGCCGCAACTCGTCGGCCTCGTCGGCGCTGTCGCCCACCTCGGCGGTGTCCCGCACGGTCCCGGCGACGAGTCGCCGCTCGTCACGCAGGTCGGCCAGCTCCTGCTCCAGCGCGCGCCGGGCCGTGGCGCTGATCGGCTCCGGGTCACCGGTCATGGCGGCTCCTTCACTCCAAAGGGTGCATATGGTTCAAGATGCTTTGAAAGGTGACAAGGGATATTTTTCGTAGCGTATATCGAATCGTTTCCTCGGCAGGAGGTTGCCATGTCCTCGAAGCGACGCCGGAAGAAGAAGTCACGGCGCGGCCACGCCGCCAACCACGGCAAGCGGCCCCAGTGCTGACCTGGGGCGGGCAGCCGAGGACGGAGCGGTGCTGAGCTGAGCCGGGGCGGGCAACCGAGGACGGAGCGGCCGAGGATTACGATCACCGCGGCCATCTGATTCCTGCACGAGTCACCTCGGGGGGCACGGCATGACGTCCGCGGTCGTGGTCGGCGCCGGGCCCAACGGGCTCGCCGCCGCTGCCTTTCTCGCCAAGGCGGGGCTGGAGGTGACGGTCCTGGAAGCGGCGGACGAGATCGGCGGCGGCACCCGCAGCTCCGAGGCCCTCCTGCCCGGCCTGCTGCACGACCACTGCTCGGCGATCCACCCCACCGCCGTCACGTCCCCGGCCCTGCGCGCCCTCGGCCTCGACCGGTACGGGCTGCGCTGGCGGACGGCCGACGTCGACTGCGTACACCCGCTGGACGACGGCAGTGCCGGGGTGCTGCTGCGCTCCGTACCGGACACCGCCCGCCTGCTCGGCCCCGACGGGGACCGCTACCAGGCCCTGTTCACCACCCCCGTACGGCACTGGGACGCCCTGGCCCACGATGCGCTGGGCCCCCTCCTGCGCCTCCCCTCCCACCCGCTGCTGCTCGCCCGCTTCGGCCTGCCCACCACCCTGCCCGCCACTGTTCTCGGCCGCCTCTTCCGCACGCCCCAGGCGCGGGCGCTGTGGGCCGGCGTCGCGGCGCACGCCATGCGCTCGTTGTCCCGCCCGTTCACCTCGGCGATCGGACTCGGCATCCTCACCGCGGGCCACGCGGCCGGCTGGGCCGTGGCCGAGGGCGGTTCGCAGTCCATCGCGCACGCCATGGAGCGCGTACTGCGCGAGCACGGAGGCACCGTCCACACCGGCGTCCGCGTCACCGACCGCCGGCAGCTGCCACCCGCCGACGTCACCCTCCTCGACCTCGACCCGGGCCAGGTCGCGGCCCTGTACGGCGACCGGCTGCCCGCCCGGGTGCGCGACGCCTACCGGCGCTTCCGTCGCGCACCCGCCGTCTTCAAGCTCGACCTGGCCGTCGAGGGCGGTGTGCCCTGGACGAACGCGCACGCGCGCCGGGCGTCCACGGTGCATCTGGGCGGCCCGCTCGCCGAGGTGGCACGGGCGGAGCGGGACGTGGTGGCCGGCCGCATGCCCGAACGCCCCTTCGTCCTGGTCGGCCAGCAGTACCTGGCCGACCCCGCCCGCTCGGCCGGTGACGTCCACCCCGTGTACACCTACGCCCATGTCCCGCACGGCTACGACGCGGACGCCACCGAGGCGATCCTCGGGCAACTGGAGCGGTTCGCCCCCGGCGCCCGCGACCGCATCGTGGGCCTGCGGGCCACCCCACCCGCCCGGTTCGCCGCCGCCAACCCCAACTTCACCGGCGGCGACATCATCACCGGAGCCAAGACCGCCCCCCAGCTCCTCCTGGGCCCCCGCCCGGCCCTCGACCCGTATGCCACCGGCCTGCCCGGGGTGTTCCTCTGCTCAGCGGCCACCCCGCCGGGCCCCGGCGCCCACGGCCTGTGCGGCGCCGGAGCGGCGGCGGCCGCACTGCGTCAGCTGGGGCTCCGGGCAACTCCCGGGTCGGCGACGCCGCAAACGGCGGATCGTGACTGGTGACGCGTGCCTAGGCATCGAGCGTGCCCGAGGCATGTGTGCTGTGACGGTCGTGCAGTCCGGGATCGTGATCAAGACCCTCGGCGCGGGCCGTCACCACACGCAGGGAAGCTCCACCTCGATCACGGTCGGGCCGCCGGCGGGGCTGGTCACCGTCAGCTCGCCGTCCAGGGCGGCGACCCGGCGCCGGACGCCGAGCAGGCCCGTGCCGCCCCGCTCGTCGGCGCCCCCGTGGCCGTCGTCGCCGATCACGGTCCGCAGCCCGCCGCGCAGGCGCTCCAGCCGTACGTCCGCCCGCCGGCCGCCGCCGTGTTTGGCCGCGTTGGTCAGCGCCTCGGCCACGGCGAAGTACGCGGCGGCCTCGATCGCCGCCGGAGGCCGTGGTCCCTCCTCCAGGCCGCCCGTCACGCTCACGGTCACATCGAGCCCGCTGCTCGCCGCGAGGGCCCGTACGGCTCCGACGAGACCCCGGTCGGTGAGCACCGGCGGGTGGATGCCGCGCACCACGTGCCGCAGCTCGGTCAGTGCCTCCTGGGCGTGGTGATGCGCGTCGACGAGGAGCGCGCGGGCGGCCTCGGGGTCCCGGTCGTAGGCACGCAGGGCGAGCCCGAGCCGCATCGAGAGGGCCACCAGGCGGGCCTGGGCGCCGTCGTGCAGATCGCGTTCGATACGGCGCAGTTCGGCCTCGTGGGCGATGATGGCGTCGGCACGGGTGGCCGCCAGCCGCTCGACCCGGGCGGCCAGCAGCGCCTGCGGAGCGGGCCTGAGCAGGGCCTGTGACCAGCGGGCCTCCAGGTCGGCGAGCCGGGTGATCAGCGGCAGGACGACCGGGGCGCGCCGCAGCAGCCCGCACCACACCCCGTCGGCCACCAGGCCGAGCGGCCACAGCGGCAACGCGACCAGGACGAGGGTGCCGTAGCCGTACGAGGCGAACATCCAGCGCAGATCGGTGCGCGTACCGGGGTCGCGGACGGCGGTGCGCAGCCGCTGCCGCAGCGGACCGGTGACCGGCTGGTACGCCTCGGGGATCTCCCGGCCCGTCCACACAGCCGTCATGGCGCGCTTGGCCCCGGCGATCCGCCGGATCAGCAGCACGGTCTCGGGCAGCAGCCAGGCCCCGACCACCGCGAGCGTGCCGACAGCGGTGATCAGCAGCACGGTGACGAAGAGGCAGAGGCCGAACACCATCGCCCCCGCCAGCACCAGATGAACCGTGGCCCGCCCGGCCTGCCGCATGGTTTTCCGCATACCGACCACGCTAGGTGCCCGGCTGCCCGATGGCGGGGGAGCGGCCCACACCAACGGGGTGTAGTGGGCTACACCCCCGCTTCGGGAGCGCACACCCTCGTGGCCGCGACCGGGTGACGAGACGGTGGAACCACACGTTCCCGCCCCTCCCCGGAAGGCAGTTCCCTCATGAAGTCCCTGCTCACCACGGCCACCCTCTGGATCACGTTCGTCGCCGGACTCTCGGCGGCGGCGGCCTCCGGCACCGTCCTCGACGGCACGGCGAAGAGCGTGGCCACCTACGGCGGCATCGCCCTCTCGCTGGTGGCCGGTTCCCGGATCGCCCGCAAGGAGCCGGTCAAGTCCTTCCTGTCGCGCCGGCCGGTGCTGTGGTTCCTGTTCCTGTTCAACGGCACCGTCGCCGCGTTCTGCGCGGTCGCGGTGGACGGCACGCAGGGCGCCATGGCCGCGGTGGGGATGGGCCTCGTCGCGCTGGGGGCGGGGTTCGGACTGCTCCCGAAGCGGCGCGGCAAGCCGCAGACCGGGCGCGCCTGAGCCACCGGTCAGGGATAGATCTTCCGCTGCTCGGCGAGCATGGCGACGAACTTCTCGATGCGGTCCGCCCGGGTCTGGGGCCTCTTCGCGTCCTGGACCCGGTACAGGATCGCGTACCGGTTGCGGCTGTCCAGGGTCGCGAAGAAGGCCCGCGCCTCCGGGACGGCGTCCAGGGCGGCCTGGAGATCATCGGGCACCGTCGCCGTGCTCTGAGCGGCGTACGCGGCCTCCCAGCGGCCGTCCGCCCTGGCCTGCTCCACCTCCCGCAGACCGGCCGGTCGCATCCGGCCCTGCTCGGTCAGCTCGACCGCCTTCTGCCGGTTCACCTGCGACCACTTGCTGCCCCGTCGGCGCGGAGTGAAGCGCTGCAACCAGTGCAGCTCGTCCAGCTTCTTCTTCTGCCCGTCGATCCAGCCGAAGCAGAGTGCCGACTCCAGAGCCCGCGCGTAGTCGACGCCGTCGATTCCCGAGCCCTTCTTCGGGATCTTCAGCCAGACACCCGTGACATCCGTGTGGTTCTCCTCCAGCCACTGCTCCCACGCGTCCTGCGTGGAGAAGAGGAGAAGCGGCTCCGCCCCGGCCTGTGCGCCACCCGACATGGCCCCCATCCAAAGCCATCCCTCGGTCACGGTCAACCGGCACGCGAAACACCGGTCCATCGGCCGGTCGGCCCGAGCCGGGGCGGGCAACGGACACACCGCCTGGTCGACATGGCCGAGTCGGGGCGCACCATTTGGTGGAGCGGGTGGAGCGGGTGGAGCGGGTCGCGTCGGGGCGCGCCGGGCCGAAGTCCGATGCGCCCCGCCCGCTCATGCCGCGTGCCCGCCGTCCACCGACAGCTCCGCCCCCGTCATGTACGCCGCCTCCGGGCCGGCGAGGTAGGCGACGGCGGAGGCCACCTCCTCGGCCGTGCCGTAGCGGCCCAGCGCGGTCATGGCCGCCTGGCCGGCCGCGAAGGGCCCGTCGGCGGGGTTCATATCGGTGTCGGTCGGGCCCGGGTGGACGACGTTCGCGGTGATCCCGCGCCCGCCCAACTCCCGGGCCAGCGCCTTGGTCAGCCCCACGACGGCCGACTTGCTCATCGCGTACAGCGTGCCGCCGGGGGCGGGCACGTGCTGGGTGATGCAACTGCCGACGGTGACGATCCGCCCTCCGGGTGCCATGAGCGCGGCAGCGGCCTGGGAGGCGAGGAACACCCCGCGCACGTTCACGGCGATGAGCCGGTCCACGTCGGCGAGCGACATGTCCTCCAGTGGCTGCATCAGGCCGAGGGCCGCGTTGTTCACCAGCACGTCCAGGCCCCCGAGCGCCTCCGCCGCACGGTGCACCGCGCCGGCCGCCTCCGCCGCGTCCGCGGCATCCGCCCGCAGGGCGACCGCCCGCCGCCCGAGCGCCTCGATGTCGCGTACCACCTCCTGTGCTGCCTCCTTGCCGTGCACATAGGTCACGGCCACGTCCGCGCCCTCCTGCGCCAGTCGTCGTGCCGTCGCCGCGCCGATCCCACGGCTGCCGCCGGTGACCAGTGCCTTTCTGCCGTTCAGGGGTGCTTGTGAAGTCATGACTCCATTTCAGGGGCGGGAGGCGAGACACGCTGGCGGTGAACGGACCTCGACCTGATGGCGAGCCCCGGCCGCCCGCCGCGGACGGGCGCCACACGGTCACACCGTCAGAAGAGAAGGGGCACGAGATGCTTCGTCCGCCTGCGACGGCCCGCGTACGCCGGTCCGAAGGCCGCTGTCGGCAGCCGCTCCGACGCGCTGTTGCGCCAGGGCGTTGTCAGTGCCGGGCCGTAGTGTGCCGGGCACGGCTCGCTCGGGGAAGCGCGGCCCGGTTCCGTGAGCGGGGGGGGCAGTGATGCGCAGGCCGGTCGAGGGAGAGGTGTTCGTCCACTACGGTCAGATCTATGTCGAGAGCGATCCCGACAGTTTCGGCCCTGATCTCGCGGAGGCGTTCGCCGGCCAGCCCACCGGGCTCTGCGGGGCTGCCGTTCCGGGCGCACTGTGGCTGACCACCGGACTGCACACGGGCGATGTGGGCTTCACGGTGGAAGTGCACGAGGAGGCACCGCCGTTGGACGAGGGCTGGGAGGACGTCGTGGAGGTGTCCTTCCGCCCCGTCTCCGACGGGACGAGGCTCGTGCGGTGGGCGTGGGAGGACACCTGGGAGCTGGACCTGGCCGAGACCGACTACCGGGTGCGGTACTGCGCCAAGGGCATGGACGCGGCCCACCGGAAGGACACCCGGCTGGACGAGGAGCCCCGACTGGACTGCTGTCTCCTGCAGTTCTGGCCCGGCCCGCCCGCACCGGACCGCGTCGTGCGGCAGACCTCGCGGATGGCGGCCTACTGGCACGGCTACGCCCGCGAGCTGCCACCGCCGCCCACACCGGCCGAACGCGCGGCAGCCGAACGCCGGGCCCGTCTTGCACAGGAAGAAGCAGAAAAGGAACGCGAGTTGGCCTATGAGCGGTGGGCATGGGGCGGTCGGTCGCCGAGCCCGGCGCTGCGCGAGGTCGACGGCAACGTGCTCGGTCTGATCGACTTCGATGCGCCTCTCGTGCACGCCATCGACGCGGCCGGCCCCGAGGTACAGCGTGCGGTGGCCCTGCTGGCCGCGCGTCGCGCGTGCGAGGCCGCGGGGCTGGCGGAGCTGGACTGGATCGCAGCCGGACTCACCGCTGTGGCGGAGGGACGGCCACTGCCGCCGCCCCTCGACGACTCGGAGCGGGCCTGGCGGGCCTTTGACGCCGATCCGGATGTCCCGCACCGGACCGTGAGGCGGGCCGTCCCACCTGAGCGTCCGCCGTTCCAGGCGCCCGCCGGTGACGAGGTGTGCCTGCCGGTTCCGGCGCCCGAACCGACCGTATGGATCGTGGGACCGGCTGCCGACCGGGCGAAGGAGCCGGGGCGCTCCCAAGAGCCCGCGCCGGAGCCCACCCGAGCGACGGGCTACAAGCTGTGGGCCACGATCGGCGCGCCCGGCCCGTCCCCGCCCGTCTCCCAGCCGCACATGGCTCTGCCCGCACTGCTGGGCGCCGGGGAGAGCGATCCGTTGCGGGCGGCCCTCGACGCGGTGTTCGCGGCCGTCGCCGCCTGCGGAGAGGCTTATCCGGCGCTGTTGCGGGAAGTTCGGTCCGCCTGCGAATGACGCTGGTAATTCTGTATGAAATGTCGCGGCGGAATCATTTCTGCACGGCGACCGCAGATAATCATCGCGAGCGAGGGTACGTCACGGGAGACCGAATTCCTGACAAGCAGCCGGCGGCGGTCTCAGGGGGAGCGGACCGCCGCCGGCACCCCGTCACCCTCTGGGGAGGCCGGCGCCGTGGAGAGCACGTGGGGCACCGGCATACAGGAGACGCGACCTTCCGGCTCAGTCGGTGTGCAGAGCGGAGCGCAGCGTGCGGACGGCCAGGTCGATGGCCGCCCCGGCCGCGTGGGTGCCGCGCAGGACGTTGAGCATCACGAAGTCCTGGATGATCTGGGCGCGCTCGGCCTCGTCGGTCGCCGGGTGACACGGCACCTGCTGGACCAGCGTGGGACCGCCCCGCTCCTTGGCCATCCGGGGGTGAGCGCGGCGCTCATGTTGCCGCCGACGGAGACACCGGCCACGGCCGGCCGGGACCCGTCCAGGGCCTTGGCCGCGCCCTGCCCGACGACCCACTGGGCGACGGCGTAGCTCTGCTCGATGGCGACCGGGTGGCGGGCCTCGGATGGTGTGTGCACCGTCAGGGCGGCGCTCAGCGGCTCAGTCGTACGGTCGCGCATGCTCGGCCGGTCATGCCGAGGGCTTCGTCGTCTTCCACGTCCAGGTGATGGGCGCGGTCTCGTTGCTCCAGGACGGCCGTCGGGCCGGCTTCGGCCCCGCGCGGCCTCCTCGTCCACGACACGGCACGGCCGATCGCCACCTGGAGGACCGGAACCGACACGCGCCGGTGCCGACCACGACCGGTCCCGAGCGGCCGGAGACACTTCTTCGGCGCCCGGGTGGCACGGCCGGCACCGCGGCCACGGGTCACGCGGAGGCGTCGGACCCGGCCTCCGGCTCGCTCGCGGCCGCAGGCTCGGCGGCAGCGGGAACGGTGTAGAAGACGGACGTGCCCTGCTTGGTGCGCTGGGCGCCGTTGCGGGCCACCAGGTTCTCCAGCGTGGTGCGGATGACCTTGGTCTGGATCTCCCGGTCGGGAAGTGCCTTGCCGAGCGCCTCGGCGACCTCGGCCGCGGAACGGGGCTCCTTCTGGTCCGCCAGGTGACGCCGGACGAGTTCGACGAGCGTGGGCTGAGCCGCCTGCGGGGCAGCCTTCTTGGCCTCGGGCTTCTTCGCCGCCGCCTTCTTCGCCACGGGCTTCTTGGCCGGCTGCTTCTTGGCCTCGGGCTCCGGCACGCTCGCCTTCTTCGGCGTCTTCACCGGGCCGGTCGCCGTGGTGGACTTCTTGCGCGGGGCGGGCACCACGACGCCCTCGGTGGCGGCCGGGGGCGTGACACCGAGCGCCTGCTGCATGCTCACGAGGACGCCGTGATCATGCTGCAGACCGGTCAACTGCTCTTGCAGTGCCGCGATTTCGGCCGTGATGCGTTCCTGTTCCTTGACATTGTGTTCGAGGTCATTGGACACCTGGCTGACGTACTGCGAGGTCAACTCGGTGACGGGTGTGATGCTTTCAGACATCTGTTCCTCCGTGTCCGGCGGTGATGTGCCGCTCGCTCCACGAAACCGGTGACGGCAGGCGGTGAGCGGGAGTTGTGCTTCGAAGGTGCACAACACAGGGGATGATACGGGTGGGTCAGCCTGTTTTCTGCTGAGTGAAGCCTGTGCGTTGCGCGGTGACAAGATGGGCGACAGGGGCCGTTCATGTGTCGTGCCTCTCCCGTCCCGTGGTGAGTGCCTGGACCGGAGTCGGGTCATGGCGTTCCTGGGCGGCCGATATCCACGGTCGAGTCCGTGGATGCGGTGGATGTGTTCCTGGTGCGCGAGCCGGCTCCGGCGGCCGGGGACGCCGATCGCCGACGACTGCGATCCGGCGCCGTGCAGGTCAGGGCGTGCCGGCCGTGCGTGCACCGCGGCGGCGCCGCCGCGTCCTGGAGCCGGTCGTAGCTCAATGCCGAACCTCGCCCTCAGCGGCAAGGCCAAGGTCAACGCCATGGGGCGCTCGTGCCCTGTGTGGGTGGAATCAGGGGAGCGGGAGGTGTTCGGACCGCAACGCTGACTGTGTGCTCCCTAGGCTGCCGGCATGATCATCCCTACCGAACCCATCGGCAGCCTTCCCCGTTCTCCTCAGCTGCTCCAGGCCAGGGCCGCGTTCCAGACCGGGGAACTGGGCGAGGATGCTTTCACGAGCGCCCAGCGAGAAGCCGTCCGTGACACCATCGAACGGCTTGAGGCGGCCGGGTCGCCGGTCGTCACCGACGGCGAGCAGAGCAAGCCCAGCTTTCTCACCTATCCCATCGCGGGCTCCCCCAGCCTGTCGTCCGACGGCGTGGTGATCCCCTTCGCCGACGGGCACCAGCGGCAGCTGCCCGCTCTGACGGCCGGGCCCTTCCGCTATCTGGTGTCCGCCGACCAGTACCTGCGCGCCGCCCTGCAGCACGCCCGGGTGCCGGTGAAGCAGGCCGTCGTCGCGCCGTCCGCGCTGAGCCTGCTCTACCCGGCCGCCGGGATCGTGGGGTACCCGCGGGAGGAGTACCTCCACCAGCTGGCCGATGAGGCGGAGGCAGAGATCCGCAGGTGTCTGGACGCCGGTGCGCATGTCGTCCAACTCGACTTCGAAGAGGCCCGTCTCTCCCTCAAGCTCGACCCCAGCGGGCAGGTGCTGGACGATTTCGTCTCCCTCAACAACCAGGTGCTGGCCCGCTTCACCGAGAGCGAGCGGGCCCGCATCGGTGTCTACAGCGGGCCCGGCGCCGACCAGAACGCCACACACAGCCTCGATGTCGACTACGCCGAGCTGCTGCCCAGGCTCTTTCGGCTCACCGCGGGCAACTTCTATCTGCAGCTCGCGAGCGAGGCCGACCCGGACCGTGTTCTGCGCCTGATCGCCGACGAGCTGCGCCCTGGAACCCGGGTCTTCGTCGGTGTCACCGACCCGACCGATCCGCGCGTGGAGACGGCTGAGCAAGTCCGCGACCGGGTGCTGCGGGCCGCCAAGCACATCCCCGTCGACCAGCTGGGCACCTGCGACGACGCGGGCTTCGCCCCGTTCGCCGACGACACCTCCACGTCACGTGAGGTGGCGTTCGCCAAGATCCGTGCCCGTGTCGAGGGAACCGCGCTCGCCGCGCAGATCCTCGGCTAGATGCGGTGTTCCGCCCCTCGACGGGCCTGGACGAGGCCCGGCCGAGTGGGTGTGCGGTCATCGCGGCCGTTGCGCGCCGGTGTGTCACCGGTGTGCACAGCCGAGGCCCATGGGCAGGCCGCTCAACGGCGCCGGGCGCGGACCAGCTGGACGACCACGGGATTGTCCGCGTCTGGGGCGGCGAGAAGCTCGGACACCTCCACGTCGAAGCCGTGGGCGGCCAGCAGCTCCTCCCACAGCACCGGTGACAGCACCCACATCCGCACCGCGATGGGCTCCTGGTCACGCAGCCGGACGTATCCCTGACGCACCACCGGCTCACTCGACGGCCCCTGTCCGTCGGCGTCGGTGTGCAGGGCCGAGAAGACCAGCGGCGCGCCCCGTACGAGCCCGTCGCACAGTGCCGGCAGCAGGTGCAGTGGATCGACGCAGCCGAAGGTGCGCAGGGCGTACGCGGCTTCGTACGACCGCTGGGTCCGGCGGAGATGCTCGGCGACGTCGGCGCACAGGAAACGGACACCGGGCTCTGTGCCGTGGTCGTTCAGCGCGCGTCGGTGCTGCGTGGGGGACAGATCGACGCCGTCCACGAGGGCGCCGTAGGTGCGGGCCAGGTGCACGGCGTGATGGCCGGGGCCCGAACCGATGTCGAGCACCCGCTTGCCCCGGATGTCTCCGATGATCTCCGCCCCCGGACCCACACCCGGCCAGAAGCCCCAGTCGATGCGCTCCGGGACCGGTGGCGAGTATCCCCGGTCGAGCTGCTGTTGGCCGTAGATCGTCCAGGCCTCTTCGTCTGCGGAGTGCGGCGTCACAGGTGTGTCTTCTCCGGTCGGTGTGTCGGGACGGTGCCGGTGTTCGGGGGTGTGGCCGGCGTTCATCTCGTGAAGCGCGATCTGCCCAGCGTCACCTGGTGGCCGACCATGGTGATCTCGACGCCGTCCGAGGTCGAGCGTGCCGCGGTGAAGCCGACGCCCTCCGGGAGCGTGACCCGCCACGCGGGCGCGGGCTGCCGGGCACCAGGAACAGTGAGGGTGATCTCGTCGCCCTGGGCGAGGAGCGTGCCCGTGCCGTCCACGTTCCGTCCGCCGACCGCG
The DNA here is from genome assembly GCF_027625935.1 of Streptomyces camelliae. Classification (NCBI taxonomy): domain Bacteria; kingdom Bacillati; phylum Actinomycetota; class Actinomycetes; order Kitasatosporales; family Streptomycetaceae; genus Streptomyces; species Streptomyces camelliae. The sequence goes on along the minus strand of NZ_CP115300.1, from coordinate 783,115 downwards.
CCCGTGATCCTGACCTTCGCCGCCTGCTCGGACGAGCCTGGGGCCTGGGACACGCGTATGGGGCCGCCGCTGCCGGCCAACCTCGTGACGACGCCGGACAGTTCGTCGTACGACAGGGTCAGGGTGCCGGTGGCGAGGTTCACCTCGGCGCTGCTCGCCGTCAGCGAGGTCACGTTCACGCCGTGCAGGTCGAGCTGGAACCGCTTGATGGGCAGATAGCCGCCCTGAGCGTTGGTCGTGGTGTCGATGGTGAACTGCCCGGCCGTGAGCCTGACGTGGCCGAAGCTCTGGCTGAACGCCTGTGTCAGGAACGGGAAGCCCTCGATGGAGACGTCCACGTGGCTGTCGGTGGTGTTGCCGTAGTCGTACTTCTCCTTGACGAGGCGCGCGGCCTCCTTGTTCGCGAAGTGCACGGCCACGCGGTCGGCGACCGTGAACAGCACGGCCAGGACCACGACCGTGATCGCCAGGACTTTGACCCATCGACGTTGCATACCGACCCCACCCGTTTGTCTCGGTCTCGTGCCGCACACGATCAGTGCGCGAACCGATCATGCACGGTCCGCAGCTCGGACGACAGGCCTGTGGATAACGCTCTGTGGACAACCGAGAGCATCCCCGCGCACCCGATGTGGCGCGCGGAGTGCGCCTTCGGCGCGTCACGCGCTTTCTGTGCACCAGGCGCAACCCTGTTGCTCATATGACGAATTCCGGGCCGTTTTTCAGGTGGGAGTTAGTGCGGAATTCCCATGACAGGAGCGGAAATTCACTCGATCGCTCCATGGCTGCCAAGGGAAGGACGCAGGTGGAGGTCGAACAGTTGCTGGCCGATTGTCTCCGGGACGCGCGTGACATTTCCCTGGGTACGGTGCCTCTCGTCCCGAGGGGCCCGCCTACGCGGCGGCCCGCCGTACAGCTTCGGCCAGGAGGCCAGAGGACTCCTCGGCGGGGCGGCCGGCGCGTTGAGTGCCCTGCTCACCGCGGGACAGGGTGCCGCACGGACGTGGCTGCCCTGTCTCGGGCTGCGCTGAGCCGCACCCGAAGGGCGCGGCGGCTCAAGGGGGTTCGTGTGCTCGGGTGCCGTCGCGGGTGCGTCGGTCACGGACCTGCGCCACGGGTCCGAGCGAGCCTCATGGGTGTGCCGCGGCCGTGCCGTCGCCGATGTGCAGGACGGCGTCCGCCGTGTCGAGCGTGGCCTGGGCGAGAGGGGCGTAGCCCTGCCGCGGTTCGGTGTCGGTCCGGACGCGGGCGGGAGCGAGTGTGCCGGGCGCGGTCAGTGCCCAGGTGGGGAATCGGGCCTGGAGAAGGCCCTCGTAGGTGTCCGGCGCGGGAGCGCCGAGGCCGAGGGCTTCGCTGCGGCCGAGGCTGCCCACGACGAAGAGATACCGCTCGCCGAGCAGGTGGGCCAGGACAGAACCGGCGCCCCACCAGTCGGCCCCTACGTCGCCCAGGTGCCAGCCGCTCATGGTGCGCTGCAGATGGCCGTTGTTGGCGAAGACCAGGGTGGGTCCCCGTTCCGCCTCGATGTCCCGGATGTCCAGCAGGTTCTGGGCCATGTGGGCGTCCCGGGTGGCGAGCAGCGCGGTGACCCTGGGGCTGGTGTCGAAGGGCTGCCGTGCCGACTCATGGTGGTAGCGCAGCAGGCCGAGACCGGCGGTGAGGTGGGTACGGGCCCGCAGCCACCGCTCGCGTGAGGTGGACTCGATGAGTTCGGGTGCGCGGGTGTAGAGCGAGGTGAGCATGTCGTCCGCGATCAGCCGAAGCTGCCCGGCCTCGGCCGTGGCGCCGGGTGACATGGCCGGGTCCATGACCGCCTCCGCGCGGCTCCACCGTTCGTCGTCGCCGGCGAGGCGGGTGAGGTCGAGGTCGAGGCCGAGATAGGCGCGGGCGTGTTCGAGGTAGGCGCGCGGGCTGGGGGCGCTGTAGTTCTCCGTCGGGGTGTCGAAGCCGTGGAAGGCCAGCCGCTGCTCCGGCGGCCGGTTCCGGTTGTGGTCCCGCATCCAGGCGATCAGCCGCCTGTTGGGCTCCAGCGCGCCCCAGCCGTGGGAGAAGCCCTCGCTGAGCACCGTGTCGAGGCTGCCTGCTCCTCCCTGGACGTAGTCGTTCACGGCGAGCGCGGCCACGCGGTCGGTCTCCAGGGCGATGGACCGGAAGCCGCACCCGACCAGCTGGGCGAACAGCTCGTTGCGGACCCGGCCGAAGGCGGGCTCCTGGTGTGTCGGCTCGCCCAGCGCCAGCAGTTCGCACGAAGGGGTGATGACGTCTCGGATGTCCTGAGTCATGAGCCTCAATCGTATCTTTGAAAGCTCGATTGATACTTTGAGCGAGGTGTCCCCGGAAGCTCCAGGCAGGCTATGGCGTAAAGTCTCAACCGATGAGTACCTTCCGTCCGGCGGACCTCGCGCGTGAGCACGGCATCTCGACCCAGGCGGTCCGCAACTACGAGCGGGACGGATTCATCCCTCCCGCCGAGCGCACCCGGAGCGGCTACCGCATCTACACCGAGACGCACGCGGCGGCGCTCCGCGCCTTCCTCGCGCTCGTCCCGGCGTACGGTCACGCGGTCGCCGGCCAGATCATGAACGCGCTCCACCGGGACGCGCTCGACGACGCCCTGACGATCATCGACCGCGGCCACAGCCAGTTGCTGCGCGACCGGGACACTCTCGACGCGGTGCGCGACGCGGTGACTCACCTGACCGCCGAGTCCGGCGCCGCTCCGGTACCGTCACCGGACGCCGGCACCCGATCCGTCGGCGAACTCGCGCACCAGCTCGGCATCACCCCGGCGACCGTGCGCAACTGGGAAGAGGCCGGCATCCTCGACCCCGCCCGGGATCCTGCCACCGGATACCGCGTCTTCGACGCCGCCGACGTCCGCGACGCCGAGCTGGCGCACCTCCTGCGGCGCGGGGGCTATCCGCTGGACCATATCGCCATGGTCGTCCGGCAGATCCGGACAGCGGGCGGCACCGACGCACTGGCCGCCTCCCTGGCGGCCTGGCAACGCAAACTCTCGGCACAGGGCCTGGCGATGCTCCGGGCGGCTACGCGACTCGACGTCTACCTGGGCCTGCTGAACCTCGCCTGAGTCGTGCCGGCCCGCACCGTCACGCGGAGCGGTGGCCTGCGTCGCATGCGCGCCGGCCGTCGCGGGCCGATCCACGGCTGCCAACTCGCCGTACCCTTCGAGGAGAACCGTGCATCGAGCAGGATCGAGATGTGTGCCGGACCGAAGGGGAGAACGGCGTGACGAACGGGGAGCACGACGCCAGCGCGGACGTGCGCGAGGCGCGGCGGCTGCTCGACACCGAGTGGCGCGTCGACGCCGACGCCATACTGGAGGGCGCGAGGCGGATGATCGCGCTGGGGCCGCGGTACGCCGGCGAGGCGGCGACCCGGCTCGGGCTCGTCTTCACGAGCAACCAGCACGTCGGATCCGCGCGGCGCATCGAGGCCGCTCGTATCCGCGCATCCCTCGGCGGCGACCACGTCAAAAGTGCCGCCGGTTCCCTGCAGCTCGTGGCCAACGAGTACCGGGGCTATGTCGAGCAGTGGGAGAACATCGACGGCGCGTACGCGCTGGCCCGGCTCGCACCCCAGTACGTGGGCGAGGGCGCCGCGCTGCTGCGGAGCTTCCTCTCCTCCTCCGGCCACCACCTGGACGACTGGGACCGGGCCTACGCCCTGCCTCGACTGGCCACGCTGAGAGGGCCCGGGCTCCAGCCCGAACTCCCGTATGAGGGGCAGGAATTCCCCGTTCACGGCCTCGCACACGGGGCTGCGGAGCGCTGGCTCGAAGGGTGGGGCACCGTGGAGGGCAAGCCCGAGAAGCCGTTGTGGTTCGTCAGCCACGGGTACCGTACGGCTGCGGGAGCCACCGTCGTCGTATCGACCTGGCGACCCGTCGACTCCAACCGGTACGGATCTCACGGGCTCCAGAAGGCCTTCGACGAGGCCCGCGTCGAGTGTCTCGCGGGCGCCCTGCACCTGGCGTTCCGGCCGGACCCCGACCGTTTCGCGTTCCCCGCTGGTCCCGACGACGCCGAGGCCGAGGCCGCGTTCCGCGAGGCAGGACGGCTCGGGCCGGAACACAAGTGGCCGACGACGCTCGGCATCGAAGTGGACGGTAGCCGGACCGAGTTCGAGTTCCAGCGGGCCGGTGACGCCTGGGCCGCCGTCGGGGAGGTCGGCCCGTTCGTGATCGGCGTCTACGGCCGGGGCGGTGAACCCGGCGGCGAGCCGCTCGCCCGCGCCCGGCCCTAGGCACACCCACGGCGGTCCCGTCCGGCCCGTGACCGGCGCGGGGCGGGACCGCCGTGTCCGGCGTCAGAACCCGTCGGTGCCGTTGCGCAGTTCGTACGTCCTTTCTGCTGGACGATCCTGGAAATGGCCCGATCGGAGGGCTGGGCCGGGCGGTGATCAGCCCGTGGTGTGGAAGTAGTGCCCCTTGTCGAGGTCGTCCAGGAGGCCGGGGTGGGTCGGCTGCCAGTCGAGCAGGTCGCGGGTGAGGGTGCTCGACACCGGGGCGTCGAGGCCGACGAAGCCGCCCATCCAGCCGAAGTGCTCCGCCGCGGCTTCGGGGGCCACCGAGGTCACCGGGACACCCAGATGGCGGCCGATCACCTCGGCGATCTCGCTGAGGGCGACGCCCTCCTCGGCGGCGCCGTGCAGCACCGCGCCCGCGGGCGCCTTCTCGACCGCCAGACGGAACAGCCGGGCGGCGTCGAGGCGGTGCACGGCCGGCCAGCGGTTGGTGCCGTCGCCGAGATAGCCCGAGACGCCCTTGGCGCGGGCGGTGGCGATCAGGGTCGCCATGAATCCGTTGTCCCCCTCGCCGTGGCAGGTCGGGGAGAGCCGCACCACGGACGAGCGGACGCCGCGCGAAGCGAGGCCGAGCGCGGCCAGGGAGGTGGCCGCCCGGACGGAGAGGGGTGAGCCGTCGACGGTCGGCATGTCCCGTTCCGTCGCCCGCCGGCCATGCGTGAGACCGGCCACGCCGGAGGCCAGGACGAAGGGCCGGTCGGTGCCGGCGAGCGCCTCGCCGAAGGCGTCGACGGCGCGGCGGTCGGCCTCGGCCGCGCCCTGGAAGTCGCCGGAGAAGGCGATGTCGTGCTTGAAGGCGAGATGGATCACCCCGTCGGAGGCGGCGGCCGCCTCCCGTAGGACGTCGAGGTCGTCGACGGTGCCGCGGACGACGTCGGCGCCGGCCTCGGTGAGCGCGGCGGCGGAGGCGTCGGAGCGGGCGAGTCCGACGACCTGGTGTCCGGCGTCGAGAAGCTCGGGAACGACGGCGGATCCGATCCAGCCGGAGGCGCCGGTCACGAAGATGCGCATGGAAGCCCCAGAGAGTCGATGTCAGTGACTGTCATAGACCGTACACCCGATGTCGGTCACTGTCATCACGTAAGATCGGCGCATGGGCAGATGGGAGCCGGACGCGCGCGGGCGCCTCGCGAAGGCCGCGCTGGAGCTGTATGGCGAGCGCGGGTACGAGCAGACCACCGTCGCGGAGATCGCCAAGCGGGCCGGGCTCACCGAGCGGACCTTCTTCCGGCATTACGCCGACAAGCGCGAGGTGCTCTTCGCCGGCTCCGGCGAGCTGGAAGACCTCTTCGTGCGCGCGGTCGCGGGCGCTCCGGAATCCGCGGCACCGCTCGACGCGCTGGCGCTCGGGCTGTACGCCGCCGCCGAGATGTTCGCCGACCGGCGTGACTTCGCCCGCCGGCGGCACGCGGTGATCACGGGGAACGCCGAACTGATGGAGCGCGAGCTGATCAAGCTCGCCTCGCTGTCGGCGGCGCTCGCCGGCACCCTGCGGCACCGCGGTGTACCCGAACCGACCGCGAGCCTGGCCGCCGAGGCGGGCGTCGCCGTCTTCAAGGTCGCCTTCGACCGCTGGATCGCGGCCGGCGAGGAGCGCCCGATGGCGGAGCTGACACGGGAGTCGCTGGCCGAACTGAAGGCAGTGGTGTCGGGCGGTTAGGCCCCTGCCGTCGGCTCTGCCGGTGAACTCCCGTGCCTGCGCGGTGATATGGAGACGCGACGGCTTGACGGTCCGATAACGATCTGTTGACGAACCGCACGCGTCTCCATGGAATGTACATACGATCCGACGCATGAACAGAGCTGTGAAGATCGGCCTCGCCGGTACGTGCACCGCGCTGCTCGCTCTCGGGGGAATCGGTACGTACAACGTTGTCCACGGCCTGACCTCCGGTTCCGCGGGTGACGCCCAGCCCACGCGGGGGAGCACCTTCGACGCGTCGGAGATGTCGGGCACGCCGCCGACGGGCGCCGAGGCGGCGAAGCTGACCCGTGCCTTCCTGGACAGCTGGTCCAAGCAGCACCTCGACGGCGCGGCGAGCGACACCGACGTACCGGACACGGCGTCCCAGGCGCTGCGGAGCTACGCCGACGGACTGCGGCTGAAGAAGCTGTCGTTCGACCACATCGTCGCCGTCGGGCCGTCCCAGGTGACTCCGGGCGCCACGAAGGTCACCTTCGACGTCACCGCCCAGGTGGCGGGCGGCACATGGACCTACTCCAGCGCGGTCGCGGTGCTGAAGAGCACGCACGGTCAGCTGGCGGTGCACTGGAACAACTCGGTGCTCTATCCGGGCATGAGTGACGGCCAGTCGCTGGTCGCAGGAAAGCTGCCGGCCGACCCGGACGCGGCGAAGGTCGTCGCGTCCGACGGCAGGACCGACCTCTCCGGCTTCCCGTCCCTGCGGGACATCGCCGCGACGATCCGCAAGAACGCCAAGGCCACCGGTGGCAGCGCCGAGACGGGCGTGGCCGTGGTCGGCGGCGACGGCGAGCCGGTGGAGACGGTGAAGGTCTTCATCAAGGGGCGGGCTCCGGTGATCCGGACGACCATCGACGCGGACCTTCAGAAGGTGGCCGAGAACGCGGTTCAGGACACCAACCTCCAGGGCAAGCCCGCCGGTACCGTGGCGCTCGACTGGCGCACCGGGCACATCCTCGCCGTCGCACACACCGGCGACGACGGGGACATCGCCGTCAACGGCATCAAGTCGCCCGGCTCGACGATGAAGATCATCACCGCAGCGGCCCTCTTCGACCAGGCAGGTCTCACGCCGGACAGCCCGGCACCGTGTACGGACTCGCTGATGGCCAACAGCCAGCTGTTCCACAACGACCCCGGCGTACGGGCCGATCCCGGCTCCTCGCTGGCCCAGGCGTTCACGGTGTCGTGCAACACCTCGTTCATCAAGGACGGGTTCCACCACCTCGTACGCCATGGTGACGCCTCCGCCCTGCACGACGAGGCCGTGAACGTCTTCGGCATGGGCAGCTGGTCCATCGGCGGCGGGGTCGCCACCACCGACCCGAGCATCCCGGCGGACGCCCAGGGCGGCGACCAGGCGGCCCAGTTCATCGGCCAGGGCAAGGTCACGGCCACCCCGCTGTTCATGGCGTCGGTGGCGGCGACCGTCCGCAACGCCGGCTTCGAGCAGCCGGTCATCCTGCCCGGACAGCACCAGGACACCGCGCCCCGGCCCATCTCGCCCCGTACGGCCGGCTACCTCCAGTCGATGATGCGCAGCGTCGCCACCAGCGGGACCGCGGCTCCGCGGCTCGGCGGACTGGCGGGCGTCGGCGCCAAGACCGGCACCGCGGAGGAGGGGGACCACACCAACGGCTGGCTGACCGCCTACGACTCCCGTATCGCGGTCGCGGCCCTCGTCGAGGGTGGCAGCTCGGGCGTGGACTCCGCGGGGTACGTCGTACGACGGCTGCTGACCGGCAACTGATCGAGTCCGGCGCCGCACCGGGTCACTCGCTCCTGAGGTCGGTCACTCGGTCACGACGGCGAGGGCGAAGCCGGCCGTAGCCCTCTGCGCCGACCGCCCGGAGCGTGGTGGCGGTCCGGCCCGGGACGGGCGAGGGTGCCCGCGGCGGTGGTGGGCGACTGGTGGGCTGCTCATCCTGCGGGAGATCGCCTGCGGGGGATCGCCTGCGGGCATCTGCGCTTCGACCGGCTCGCCGGGGAACCGGGCGCCGTCCGGTGCCCGTCCCGGTGTCGCTCCGGGAGTGGCCGACCCGTGGCTGCTCGGCGACGGCACGCTCACCGGCGGGGACCCGGCGACGGGGCCGAGGCCCGGCGGGTGGCGTCGCTCGTCGGTGCGACCGTCCCCCGCGGGGCTGCGGCTGCCGGCCTTCCGGGCCGGACCGATCACCGGCCTCCCTTCCGGCGTGGCCGATCGCGCCACCCGACTATGCATGGCCATACGGAATGGTGCATACTCTTCCTATGTCCAAGGTCCTCACCTCCCTTCCGGTCGGCGAGCGCGTCGGCATCGCCTTCTCCGGCGGCCTCGACACGTCGGTCGCCGTCGCGTGGATGCGCGACAAGGGTGCCGTCCCGTGCACCTACACCGCCGACATCGGCCAGTACGACGAGCCCGACATCGCCTCGGTGCCGAGCCGTGCGGCGACCTACGGTGCCGAGATCGCGCGCCTGGTCGACTGCCGTGCGGCCCTGGTCGAGGAGGGGCTGGCCGCGCTCGCGTGCGGCGCGTTCCACATCCGCTCCGGCGGGCGTGCCTACTTCAACACCACGCCGCTCGGCCGCGCCGTCACCGGCACCCTGCTGGTGCGGGCGATGCTTGAGGACGACGTGCAGATCTGGGGCGACGGCTCCACCTTCAAGGGCAACGACATCGAGCGGTTCTACCGCTACGGTCTGCTCGCCAACCCCCACCTGCGGATCTACAAGCCCTGGCTGGACGCGGACTTCGTGACCGAGCTGGGCGGCCGCAAGGAGATGTCGGAGTGGCTGCTCGCGCACGGGCTGCCGTACCGCGACAGCACCGAGAAGGCGTACTCGACGGACGCCAACATCTGGGGCGCCACCCACGAGGCGAAGACCCTGGAGCACCTGGACAACGGTGTGGAGACCGTTGAGCCGATCATGGGTGTGCGGTTCTGGGACCCCACCGTCGAGATCCTCGCCGAGGACGTGACCATCGGCTTCGACCAGGGCCGCCCGGTGACGATCAACGGCAAGGAGTTCGCCTCGCCGGTCGAGCTGGTCATGGAGGCCAACGCCATCGGCGGCCGGCACGGCCTCGGCATGTCGGACCAGATCGAGAACCGGATCATCGAGGCCAAGAGCCGCGGCATCTACGAGGCGCCCGGCATGGCCCTGCTGTACGCGGCCTACGAGCGCCTGGTCAACGCGATCCACAACGAGGACACCCTCGCCCAGTACCACAACGAGGGCCGCAAGCTCGGCCGACTCATGTACGAGGGCCGCTGGCTGGACCCGCAGGCGCTCATGATCCGTGAGTCGCTGCAGCGCTGGGTCGGCGTCGCGGTCACCGGCGAGGTGACGCTGCGGCTGCGGCGCGGTGAGGACTACTCGATCCTGGACACCACGGGTCCGGCGTTCAGCTACCACCCGGACAAGCTGTCCATGGAACGCACCGAGGACTCCGCGTTCGGCCCGTCCGACCGGATCGGCCAGCTCACCATGCGCAACCTCGACATCGCCGACTCGCGTGCCCGGCTGGAGCAGTACGCGGGCCTGGGCATGGTCGGCACCGAGCACCCGGCGCTGATCGGCGCCGCGCAGGCGGCCTCGACCGGTCTGATCGGCGCGATGGCCCACGGCGGCGCCGAGGCGATCGCCTCGCGCGGCGAGGCCCCGGAGGAAGAGGACGAGCTGCTCGACCGCGCCGCGATGGAGTCCGGCACGGACTGAGCACGCTCACCCGGTCGTACGCACCCGGACAACGGGCCCCGTCGGTTCACCACCGGCGGGGCCCGCCGTCGTATCAGGGGACGGCGCAGGACGTACGTCGCCCCGGCCGCCGGAATCCGGCTGCGGGCCCGCCTCGCCCATGCCGACCACAGCTGGACGACTACGGGAGGTGGTCCTGGACCGGACCGCGCCGGAGTCCTGCGCCGCACCGCCGACCGACCTCGCCCCCGACCCCGACCCCGACCCGCCCCGCCAGTCCCGACCCGTACCCCTCGTACCCTGGTCGCCGTGCCCCCTTCCCGTCTGCGCCGTGTCGCCGTCCTGGTGCTCGACGGTGCGAAACCGCTCGATGTCGGTATCCCCGCGCAGGTGTTCACGACCCGGGCGAGCATGCCGTACGAGGTACGGGTGTGCGGCGCCGTGCCGGGACTCGTGACCGGTGGCGACGGGCTGTCGTACCACGTCGCCCACGGACTCGACGCGCTCGCGTGGGCCGACATCGTCTTCATCCCCGGCTACCGGTTCCCGGACCGCGAGGACCCGCCGCGGAGCGTCATCGACGCCTTGCTCGCCGCCCACGCGCGCGGAGCGCGGCTCGCCGCCATCTCCACGGGTGCCTTCGCCCTCGCCGCCACCGGCCTCCTCGACGGCAGACGCGCGACGACCCACTGGCACTACTCCCGGGCCCTCGCGGCGAAGCATCCGCTGGTCCAGGTCGACGAGAACGTGCTGTTCGTCGACGCGGGCAGCGTGCTGACCTCGGCCGGCGCCGCCTCCGGCATCGACCTGTGCCTGCACGTCCTCCGCGCCGACCTCGGCGTCGCCGCCGCCAACCACGCTGCCCGGCGCCTGGTCGCCGCCCCCTACCGCAGTGGCGGTCAGGCCCAGTACGTGCCGCGCAGCGTGCCCGAACCGCTCGGCGAGCGGTTCGCCGCGACCCGCGAGTGGGCCCTGCACCGCCTCGGCGAACCCCTCAGCCTCGCGGCGCTCGCCCGGCACGCGGCGGTCTCACCGCGCACCTTCTCCCGGCGCTTCGTGGAGGACACCGGCTACACACCGATGCAGTGGGTGATGCGCGCCCGCGTCGACATGGCCCGCGAACTGCTGGAACGCTCCGAGCGCAGCATCGAGCAGATCGCCGTCGACGTCGGACTCGGCACCGGCGCGAATCTGCGGGCGCACTTCCAGCAGATCCTCGGGACCACCCCGAGCGAGTACCGGCGCACCTTCACCCAGGGCGATTAGCACCGCGAGAGCAGCCTGGCGCGATCCTTGCGAACCATGGCGCTCCGGACACGGCCACGGCCGGACGCGACACGCGACGCTGGTGGCGACCCGCAGTGAACAACCGAAGGGGACACCACCCGTGACGCGCATCGCCATCAACGGATTCGGCCGCATCGGACGCAACGTGCTGCGCGCGCTGCTGGAACGCGACAGCGAGCTGGAGGTCGTCGCCGTCAACGACCTCACCGAACCCACCGCCCTGGCACGGCTTCTCGCCTACGACAGCACGGCCGGCCGGCTCGGCCGTCCGGTGGCCGCCGACGGGGACGACCTCGTCGTGGACGGCCGCCGTATCAGGGTGCTTGCCGAGCGCGAACCGGCTCAGCTGCCGTGGGCCGACCTCGGCGTGGACATCGTGCTGGAGTCGACCGGCCGCTTCACCTCGGCCAAGGCCGCGCGCGCCCACCTCGACGCGGGCGCCCGGAAGGTACTTGTCAGCGCGCCCTCGGACGGCGCCGACGTCACCCTCGCCTACGGTGTCAACACCGACGCGTACGACCCCGCCCTGCACACCATCGTGTCGAACGCCTCCTGCACCACCAACGCGCTCGCCCCGCTGGCCGCCGTGCTGGACCAACTCGCCGGTATCGAGCACGGGTTCATGACGACCGTGCACGCCTACACCCAGGAGCAGAACCTCCAGGACGGCCCGCATCGCGACGCCCGCCGCGCCCGCGCCGCCGCGGTGAACATCGTGCCGACCACAACGGGCGCCGCCAAGGCGATCGGCCTCGTGCTGCCGAACCTCGACGGCAAGCTGTCCGGCGACTCCATCCGCGTGCCCGTCCCTGTGGGCTCGATCGTCGAACTCAACACCACCGTCAGCCGCGACGTCACCCGAGACGAGGTGCTGGAGGCCTACCGCGCCGCCGCACAGGGCCCGCTGGCCGGCGTCCTCGAATACTCCGAGGACCCGCTCGTCTCCTCCGACATCACCGGCAACCCGGCGTCCTCGATCTTCGACTCGGCCCTCACCCGCGTCGACGGACGGCACATCAAGGTCGTCGCCTGGTACGACAACGAGTGGGGCTTCTCGAACCGAGTGATCGACACCCTCGAACTCCTCGCCGCACGCTGACCGAAGGGAGCGAGGCGCGGATGCGCCCGCGCGGCGGCGAGGCCCGACCCCGGGGTGGTCCGGGTGGAGCACGTGTCCCTGGCCGAGCACGACCACATCGACCGGGCCCAGCTGCCCATCGGCACCGACCACGCGCCCGGACCGCGCAGGGGCACGCTACGGAGCGGCCGCCGCGCCGTGCAGGTTCTTCGCGGCCAGGGCGAGTCCCTCGGTCCGGGAGTAGGCGGCGTCCTCGTGCTCGATGTTGACGGCCATGTCGGGGTCGATCTCGGCGAGGGCGCGCAGGAACTCGGTCCAGAACGGGACGTCGTCGCCGAGGCCGACGGCGACGAACTTCCAGGCCGGGTTCTCCGGCCAGGCGTTGCACCAGAAGCCGTAGCCGGTGGGCCTTGCCCCTGGGCGTCGGCGGGCACCCGTGTGAACGAGGTGTCCAGCTCGGCGCCGACGTTCGTCAGGCCGCCCACGTCGACGGGCCGCCTGAGGGTGACGGGGGAGAAGACGAGGTTGTGCGGGTGCATCCCGATGGCCACCCGGACGCCGTTCTCCCGGGCGAGTGCGTCGATCTCCTGCCAGAACGCGACGGCGACGGCCCACTGGTAGTCCAGGACGTCCATGTAGACATCGTCCCAGGGGTTGTAGCCGGCCGCGTGGCTGCGGCCGGCCATGCCGGCCCCGATCACCGCGACGGACAAGGGCTTGGACGTGTTCATGGCGGTGCTTTTTCAAGGGGATCGAGGGAACAGGCGGCGTCTGCGTGTGCCGGAGACATGACGTCGCGTCAGGACCAGTCGGCCGGATACTCGTTGATCTTGTCGCGCATGAACACCGAGGACTCCATCGCCCGTTCCTCCCACGCGAACACACACGCCGTGAGCGTGCCGTCGAAGCCGTTCGCGCGCAGGGCGCGGAAGAGTACGCCGAAGTCGACCTCGCCCTCCCCGATGTTCAGGTGCTGATGAATACGGGCCGGTGTGCCGGGCGAGCTGAGGATGTAGCGGTTGCCCGAGGACGCGGTGTGGTCGGAGGCGTCGGCGAGGTGGACGTGGGGGAGGGGGCCGCCCGCGTACTGGATGATCCCTGGGGCGTCGTTCGGGAGCAGGCCCGGCACGCGGTGGCCGCCGCCGTCGAACGCCTCGACCAGGGCCGCACCGAGCCCCCTGAGGTCGTCCTCGCCCCGCACCTCGTCGTGCGCGGCACCACGGCCCGGCCTTCCTGACGCACCCTTCTGACCCACCCTCTGCTTGGACGAACATCCAAGATTTTCCCGTCTGCTGTCTGTGCACTTCTGTGGAGTCGTGACGTGATCCATAGTTACGGGCATCTCGCGGAAGATGAATTCCGCATGACGGAACCATTGTTCGGAGGATGCCTGTGTCGCTGTCCGTACCGTCCCTGCCGCGACGCGCCATACGTCTCCTGCGCACCTCGTTGTTCACCCAGATCGCCTGTGCCCTGGTACTCGGAGTCGTCGTGGGGCGGCTCTGGCCCGATGTGGGCTCCGCCGTCCAGATGCTGGGCGACGGTTTCGTCCGGCTCATCAAGGCGGTCATCGCACCCCTGGTGTTCTGCGTGGTGGTCACCGGCATCGCCAAGGCCGGGAACCTCCGGGCGTTCGGCCGGATCGGCGTCAAGGCGCTGCTCTGGTTCGAGGTGGCGACGACGTTCGCCCTGCTGATCGGCCTGGTCGCGGGTAATCTCGTCCAGCCCGGCGCGGGCATGCATGTCGACCCGGCCCGGCTCGACGCCTCGGCTGTCGACGCGAAGACGGGCGGCGGATCCCTGCCGTCCACCACCGAGTTCGTGCTGCACGCACTGCCCGAGAGCGCGGTGGGGGCGTTCGCCGAGAACTCCCTGCTCCAGGTCCTCGTCCTGGCCTGCCTGGTGGGCGCCGCCGTGCTGCACCTGGGGCACACCAAGGTGCCGGCGATCCTGCCGGCCGTGGAGCAGGTGCAGGAGGTCGTCTTCGCGGTCGTCGGCTTCGTCATGCGGCTCGCCCCGCTCGCGGTCTTCGGCGCGACCGCGCACCTGGTCGGCCAGTACGGCCTGGGCGTGATGTCGACGTACGGCATGCTCATCGCCGTCTGTTACGGCGCCGCCGTGCTGTTCCTCCTCCTGCTCGCGGCGGCGCTGAAGGCGGTCACCGGGCTGAGCCTGTGGAAGTTCGTCCGCTACACCCGTGAGGAGCTGGTGCTCGCCCTGGGCACCGCATCCAGCGAGACGGTCATGCCGCGCATGATGCAGAGGCTGCGCCACGCCGGCTGCCGCGACGACGCCGTGGGCCTCGTCCTGCCCACCGGCTACTCCTTCAACCTCGACGGCGCGTCCATCTACCTCTCCCTCGCCACTCTCTTCATGGCCCAGGCGGTGGGCGTCGACCTCTCCCTCGGCCAGCAGATCACGGTCGTGCTGATGCTCATGCTGACCAGCAAGGGCATGGCGGGCGTGCCCGGTTCGGCCTTCCTCGCCCTGTCGGCGACCGCGTCCGCGCTCGGGGTCGTCCCCGCCGGGGCCGTCGCCCTCCTGCTGGGCGTGGACCGCATCATGGACTCGATGCGCGTGGCCACCAACCTCCTCGGCAACTGCGTGGCGGCCTTCGCCGTCGCCCGCTGGGAAGGCGCGCTGGACGCCGGGCGCGCGAAGAAGGCGCTGAGCGGCGAGGCCGCCTTCGTACCGGAGGAGCACGACGGTACGGCCGCGCCGGGACCGGACGGCACGGCGGTGCCGGCCGATGCGCTCGGCCGGCACCAGCTGGTTCAGCCCGCGGCGGAGACGGAATCCGGCCGCCCGGTGCGCACCGACTGACCTCGCACAGCCCCGGATGCCCGGTGCCCCGGGTCGTCGTCAGGACGCCTTGCGCTGCCGCCGGATCGGTTCCCCCACCCGATGCATATGGGTGAGGGCCTCGCGGTAGGACCGGATGAGCCCGGTCTCGTGGTACGGCACACCGATCTCGGCGCAGTACTGGCGGACGATGACCTGGGCCCGGCGCAGATGGGGCGTGGGCATGCTCGGGAACAGATGGTGCTCGATCTGGTAGTTGAGCCCTCCGAGCATGACGTCGGTGAGCAGGCCACCGCGTACGTTGCGGGAGGTCAGCACCTGGCGGCGCAGGAAGTCGGGCCGGTCGTCACCGGTGAACGTGGGCATGCCCTTGTGGTTCGGTGCGAAGGTGCAGCCGAGGTAGACACCGAAGAGACACTGGTGCACGGCGAGGAACGCCACCGCCTTGCCGGGGGAGAGCACCAGGAACAGCGCGGACACATAGGCCCCGAGGTGCAGGCCCAGCAGAAGGCCCTCCAGCAGCCGCTTCTTCATCGACGGCGAGCGCAGTGCCCGGACACTGGAGACGTGCAGGTTGAACCCCTCCAGCGTCAGCAGCGGGAAGAACAGCAACGCCTGGTGGCCTCCGATGAGCCGGGCCAGTCCCCGGCTCGTGCGGGCCTGTTCGGTGGACCACACCAGGATGTCCGGGGAGACATCGGGGTCGAGTTCCTCGTGGTTGGGGTTGGCGTGATGGCGGGTGTGCTTGTTCATCCACCAGCCGTAGCTCATGCCGATCGCCAGATTGCCGAACAGCCGCCCCCACAGCTCACTCCTGCGGGCACTGCCGAAGACCTGACGGTGCGCCACGTCATGGGCGATCAGGGCGATCTGACCGAACAGCAACGCCATGAAGGCCGCCACGGCCAGCTGCCACCAGGTGTCGCCGAGCGCGAAGAAGGCCGCCCAGCCCGCCGCCAGCAGCGCGATCACCAGACCGAGCCGCGCCGTGTAGTAGCCGGGGCGCCGTTCCAGCAGACCCGCCTCGGCGATACGACGGGACAGCCGGGCGAAGTCGCTGCCGGCTCCGGAGCCGGACGTACGGGAGCGGGCGGCCGGCAGCGTGGCCGGGACGGAGGTGTCGGTGGAAATCGTCATGCCGACGAGTCTCGGGACGGCGGTCCGGCCGTAACAGCCTGCCAGTTACCCGGCCGGACCGGGGGTTGTCCCTAGGCCGCCCAGGGTGTTCGCACCACCGCATGCGCCCTGAGCTGAGCAGTTGTCCGAGGTGCGGGGGAGTCACCGGCTACGGGCCGCCTGCCGCAGACGGTCACGCACGCGCAGGACGTCCGGGTTGGTGTCGGCGCCGGGGCGCTGGACCAGGAAGAGGGTGTTCAGCGGCGGCTCCTCCGGGTCGTGCGGCAGGGGGTCAGGCGGCCGGAGTCCAGGTGGTCCTGGCACAGTGAGCGGGGCAGCACGCTGTAGCCGGCGCCCGCGGTGATCGCGGAGAGCACGGCGTACAGGTTGGGCACGGTCACGGCCGCGCGGGCGGTGAGCTGCTTGCCGAAGACAGCCCGCCAGTAGCGCCGGACGATCGGCAGATCCTCGGCGTACGTCACCATCGGCACGTCCCGCAGCGCGGCGCACACATCGGCGGACCCGGCGCCGCGCTCCGCCCAGGCGGGGCTCGCGACCAGCACGTACTCCTCGTCGGCGAGCGGCACGGACACAAGGCCCCGGCCGCGCGGCCGCCGAGTGGCGATCACCAGGTCGTGCCGGCCCGCCCGCATCTCCTCCAGCAGCGGCTCGGGCAGCCCCTGCGCAACCCGCAGCTCGACCCCGTCGGCGACGAGCGGGACGAGTGCGGGCAGTACCCGTACGCACAACAGCGCCGACGGTCCGGTCAGATGCACGGGCGCCGCCGCCCGGCCGGGCTCCTCCAGCGCGGCGAGCTCGTCCAGCGGGCCGGCGATCCGGGCGCTCAGCTCGTGCGCGTAGGGGGTGGGCTCCACCCCGCGCGGCAGCCGGGTGAACAGCTCCCGCCCGGTCCGCTGCTCCAGGGTGCGGATCCGAGCGGTCACGGTCGGCTGGGACAGCCCCAGCCGCGGTGCCGCCGCCGTGAACGACCCGGAGCGGTACACGGCCAGGAACGTGTGCAGCAGGTTCAGATCCATGGCAGCCGGCGTAGCCACCGCACCTATCGGTGGTCCGATATCAGAGATCCGCTTTCCTATTGGTGTCCGGATGGGTGTGCTGCCTACGGTCGAGAACGCCGGCAGAGGCCGGCAGGGCGGCAACGCCCCCGACAAAGCCGAGAAAAGGCACGCCCATGACCGTGCAGAACGCGATCGACTGGCCCGAGAAGTACCTGCCCGGCACCGGCGACGACTTCGTCTCCAACGGCGACGGCCCCGAGCTGACGGACGGCACCGTCTTCCGGTTCGGCACGTTCGGCTTCCCGTCGCTGGACGCGCACGTGGTGGCGTTCCAGGCGCCGGCCCGGGGCGTTCCCGGCCGGCTGTCCTGGACGGCCCGGCAGGACGGAACCCCCGAGGAACAGCTCGATGTGCTGCACGCCTGGCTCGTGGAGGACCTGCCCGGCGGCCGCGTCCGCATCCTGACCCAGGAGACACAGATCGGGCAGCCCGCCGCCGCACTGGCCAAGGAACTGCCCACCCCGATGCTCAACGGCCATCAGGCATGGCTGGACGGCCTGGCCCGCGCCGCCTCCGGTCTCCTCGGTGCCTGAGGGGGGATGTGCCTGGAGGAGATGACCCGCTCGCTCACCAGGCGCCGTCGAGCAAGCGCGCCACCGCCTCCACCTCCGGTGTGCGCGGGTTGGGATAGGGCTGGGCCACGACCCGCTCGGCGACGGCCCGCAGCCCCTCCCGCGGCACGCCCAGGGCCTTGAGCGTGGTCGGGCCCGTGTGGCTGCAGGCCAGGCCGCCGATGACCGTCACCGGGTCGCCGCCGGTGATCCGCTCCAGCCGGGCGGCGGCCTTCGGCGCGGCGGGCAGGTTGAAGGCGAGGACATGCGGCAGCAGCAGGGCGTGGAGCTCGGCGTGCGGCAGGTCGAAGGTGCCGCCGAGGGCGTGGGCCAGCTGGTGGTGCAGGCCCATCCGGGTCTGGGCCAGACAGAGCCCGGCCAGCCAGGCGCACTGCTGGAGCCGCTCGCGCCCGGCGAGGTCTCCGGGACGCGCGAGCACCTCGGGCAGGGCGGCGAGGATGCCGTCGGCGGCCTCGGTCGCCAAGGCGTCGCTCGCGGCGGTCGCGTTCGGCGCCCAGAGGGCCTCGACCGCGTGGGCCAGGGCGTTGAGCGCGCTGGTCAGGGTGAGCCCGGCCGGCATACCGAGAGTCAGTTCCGGGTCGTAGACGACCGTACCGGGCGCGATGACGGGGTCTCGGCGGGTCGTCTTCACCCCGTCCTTGGTCTCGCCCAGGACCGGGGTCACCTCCGAACCCGCGTAGGTGGTGGGGACCGCGATCTGGGGCAGGCCGGTGCGCACCGACAGCGCTTTGCCGAGGCCGATCGCCGAGCCGCCGCCGAGAGCCACCACACTGTCGGCGTCCGCCGCGCGCAGCAGCTTCAGCGCCTCCTCGGTCACGGCGACCGGCGTGTGCACCGCGGGCCGGTCGAAACGCACCGCCAGACGGGGACCGAGCGCCCGGACCAGGTCGTCGGCGGCGGCGCGGGCCGAGCCCGACGCGACGAGCAACACCCGGCCCGAGCCGAGCCGTTCGGTCTCCTCGGGGACGGAGTGCCGGGCGCCGGCGCCCAGGAGGACCCGGCAGGGCAGAGTCTCGTGGACGGTGATGCGTCCGCTGCCGCGCTCGGACATGGTCGAACCTCCAGTGGATCTGAACAGAACTGATGCCGAGTCGGCTCAGCGGAGACAGCGAGACGTCACGGCTGGGTGTCGCGCCGGACGACGACCGGGAAGTCGACGTGGCGGAAGGGGTTGGGCAGCCCGTGCTCGGCGGCCCGGACGGGGTCGTCGACCGGGGCGAAGGCGCGGATCAGGCTCTCCTTGACACCGAAGACGGTGTCGGAGTCCAGATACGGCGAGTCGTCGACGAAGATGTGGGTGGTCAGGGTGCGCACACCGGGCGCGGACACCTCGACGTGGATGTGCGCGGCGCGGTAGGAGTGGCGCCCGGTGGCCTTGAGCAGCGTGCCCACCGGTCCGTCGACGGGGACGGGGTAGTAGCGCGGCACGATGGTCCGGAACCAGAACCGGCCGTCCTCGTCGGCGGTGAACAGACCGCGCAGATTGCGCTCCGGGACCTCGCCGGGCCGTTGCACGTCGTAGAAGCCCTCGGCGTCGGCCTGCCACACGTCGATGCCCGCGCCCGCCACGGGCCGGCCGTCGGTGTCCGTGACCCGGCCGGTGACCAGGCACGGCTCACCGCTCAGCCCGGCCTCGTCGATGGTGTCGCCGAGGGCACGCGGCGGCGAGTCGACCATGTGGAAGGGCCCCTCCACGGTCGACTCGGTGACCGGGCCGTCGGCCGGATGGTTCACGGCATCCACCAGCATCGACACCCCCAGCACGTCGGACAGCAGGATGAACTCCTGCCGGGTGTCGTCGCACTTCTGCCCGGTCTCGGTGAGGAAGCGGATGCCCGCGGCCCACTCCTCGACGGTGAGTCCGACCTCCTTGACGAACTCGTGGGTGTGCCGCACCAGAGAGGTGAGGATCTCCCTCAGACGTTCGTCCGTCGTGCCGGCGAGACTCGCGGCGACGATCTCCGCCGACCGCTCCGCCTCGAACCGCCCCGACGACGGGGCCGTGCCCGCTTCCTGGATGTCTTCGGTCATCTCTCGGCTTCCCGGCCGACCGCGACGCGCCGGCGCCACAGCCGGCCTGATGGTGGGGGTACGGCAGGACCGGCGTTGATCAGTATGGGACGCCGGGTCCGGGAGGAGAAGGACGGGTGCCGAAGCCGGCGCAGGAGCGAGGTGACGGCTCAGTACGGCGTGACCAGCCCCGCCTCGTACGCGGTGATCACGAGCTGTACCCGGTCCCGGGCGCCCAGTTTGGTGATCAGGCGGGAGACATGGGACTTGGCGGTGGCCACCGTGATGAAGAGGTCCTCCGCGATCTCGGTGTTGGAGCGGCCGCGCCCGATCAGCGTCAGCACCTCCCGCTCCCGCTCGGTGATGCCGTCGAGGGCGCGCGCGGGGCGCTGCGCGGCGGCCGTGGGGCGGCCGGCGAAGTCCGCTATCAGCCGCCGGGTCACGCCCGGTGCGATCAAAGCGTCCCCGGAGGCGACGACACGTATCGCGGCGAGGATGTCGTCCAGTGCCATGTCCTTGACGACGAAGCCGCTGGCGCCCGCCCGCAACGCGCCGTACACGTGGTCGTCCTCGTCGAAGGTGGTCAGGATGAGGACCCGGGCCGCTGCCGGGCCGGCCGTGATCCGGCGGGTGGCCTCGATGCCGTCCGTGCCGGGCATCCTGATGTCCATCACCACGATGTCGGGATCGACGTCCTCGACCAGCCGCACGGCCTCGTCGCCGGTCGCCGCCTCGCCGACGACCTGGAGGTCCGGCTGATCGGCCATGAGGACGCGCAGCCCGGACCGCACCAGCGGCTGGTCGTCGGCGAGCACGACCCGGATGGTCATCGGGCCTCCGCCCCGGCCGGGGCGGTCTCCGGCAGCGGCAGCCGCGCCACCACCCGGAAGCCGCCCTCGGGACGCGGCCCGGCACTGAGCCGGCCCCGCAGCAGCCCCACCCGCTCCCGCATGCCGATGATGCCGAAGCCATGGCCCGAGCCGGTCTCGGCGGCGCCGCACCCGTCGTCGACGACCTCCACCGTCAGCTCCTCGTCCCCGTAGTCGACGCCCACCCGGCAGTGCCCGGTGCCCGCGTGGCGGACCACATTGGTCAACGCCTCCTGCACGATACGGTAGGCGGCCAGTTCGAGGTCGCCCGGCAAGGTCCGCTGCTCCCCGCTGATGCGCACCTCCACCCGTACCCCCGCGTCCGCGGTCGTCGCCGCAAGCCGTTCGAGATCCCCGAGACATGGCGCGGGCGCGAGCGCCTCCCGCTCCCCGGCCGCCGTCGCGAGGTCGGCCTGACGCAGCGCCACCAGCGTGCGCCGAAGACCGGACAGGGTCTGTCTGCTGGTCGTCTCGATGGCCCGCAGAGCCTCGCGCGCCTCGTCCGGCTGGGTGTCGATGACCCGGCCGGCCACCCCGGCCTGGATGGTCACGATACCGATGCTGTGCGCGATCATGTCGTGCAACTCCCGTGCGATCCGCAGCCGTTCGGCTGTGACGGCCTCCGCCACCTCCTGGGCGCGCAGCGCCACCTCGTGCTCGCGTCGCTCACGCAGCAGCAGCCCGACCATGCCGGACGCGACCAGCGCCAGAAGTCCGATCACACCGTTGAGAATCAGGTAGTCGCCGTGCGAGAAGGCGCCGATGACCAGCAGTTGCACGGTG
Organism: Streptomyces camelliae; assembly: GCF_027625935.1. NCBI lineage: Bacteria > Bacillati > Actinomycetota > Actinomycetes > Kitasatosporales > Streptomycetaceae > Streptomyces > Streptomyces camelliae. The sequence continues at coordinate 761,810 of NZ_CP115300.1, read as the reverse complement.
AACGCCACCGCCACGGCGGCCACGCAGACCCGCCGTGTCCGGGTGGCCACGATGTACCCCACGACGAGATCCACCGCCAGGAACGACAGGAACGCAGCCTGGTACGCCAGCGTCAGCACCGCGTTGGAGGGGTGGTGCGGGAGGACCACTACGGCGGTGGCCCCGGCCAGCGTCAGGGCCAGCGCCGTCAGCGGCCGGCGCCGTACCACACCGGCCAGCAGACTCACCGCCAGCAGCGAGCCGACGGCGTGCAGGACACCCCCGGCCCGGGGCGCCCCCGTCAGCAGGACCAGCACCAGCAAGACGTACAGCACGCCGCACACCCAGTCCGTGAGCGTCGTTCTCCTCATCACCGGTGTCTCCTTCCCAGAACGAGGTCGCCACGGGGCGTGGTCGGTGTGGTGATCATGCTGGGAGACTAGCCAGAAGGCATCCGTCCGGCATCGGTCCGGGGACGTACACCCGTGGGCGAACCCGGCCGCCCGCATTGCCGTCCGCGGCCCCATGCCGGGGCGGGGGATCGCCCGGCACGGTGGTCCCGTGATCGAAATCAGCGAACTCACCAAGCGCTACGGCGACAAGACAGCCGTCGACCAACTGTCCTTCACCGTGCGGCCGGGCCGGGTCACCGGCTTCCTCGGCCCCAACGGAGCCGGCAAGACCACCACCCTGCGGATGATCCTGGGCCTCGACACGCCCACGGGCGGCACCGCCACCGTCAGCGGCGTTCCCTTCCGCGGCCACCGGCGCGGACTGCGGCACGTGGGCGCCCTCCTGGACGCAGGCCACGTCCACGGCGGACGCACCGCGACGGCCCATCTGGCCGCCCTGGCACGCAGCAACGGCATCCCGCCGCGCCGGGTGAGGGAGGTGCTCGACGAAGTGGGGCTGACCGACGCGGCCCGGCGCCGTATCGGCGGCTTCTCGCTCGGCATGAAGCAGCGGCTCGGCATCGCCACCGCCCTGCTCGGCGACCCGCCGGTCCTGCTGTTCGACGAGCCGATCAACGGTATGGACCCGGAAGGCGTGTTGTGGGTACGACGGCTGTTCCGGCGCCTGGCCGCCGAAGGCCGTACCGTCTTCCTCTCCAGCCATCTGATGTCGGAGATGGAGAACACCGCGGACCAGCTCGTCGTCATCGGGCGGGGCCGGCTGATCGCGGCCGAGCCGCTGGCCGACTTCGCGGCTCGCGGCACCCGGCTGAGCGTGGTGGCCGGCAGCCCGCGAGCCGTCGAACTGGCGGCCGTACTCGCCGCGGCGGGCGCGTCGGTCGAGCCGCGGGGCCCGGCGGACGCCGGACGCATCGCCGTGACCGGGCTGCCGGCGGACCGGATCGGAGCGCTCGCCCTGGAGCACCGGATCCAGCTGACCGAGCTGACCACGCAGGCCGCCTCACTGGAAGAGGCCTTCATGGAACTGACCGCCGACAGCGCCGAATACCTGGCAGGACACCGCCGATGAACACGCTCACCTCCGCTCCCGCGCCCCGGTTCGTCACCGAACCCCCCGCCCGCTTCGGCGACTTGACCGCCTCGGAGTGGATCAAGCTGCGGTCCCTGCGCTCCACCTGGTGGACGATCGCCCTCGGCGCCCTCTTCGCCGTCGGATCGGCGGCGGTGGCCGCAGTGGCGGACTACCGCAACCTCGCGGGCTCCGCCACGAGCACGCAAGGGCCACCGGTCTTCCTGCCGTTCGACGCGTTTCCGCCGTCCGGCTACATGACGCTGATGCTCGTCGCCGGCAGCGTCGGCGCCATCACCGCCGTGAGCGAGTACAGCACCGGCCTGATCCGCACCACCACCGTGGCCGTTCCTGCCCGCGGCTCGGTCGTTCTGGCCAAGGCGACCGTCACCGCCGCACTGTGGACGGCCGTGGGTACGGCGGTCTCCCTCGCCTCCTTCTTCGTCGCACAGGCCATCCTGAACGGCCGGCACGCCGGAGTCGGGCTCACCCACCCCGGAGTGCCGCGCGCCCTGGCGGCATCCGTCCTGGTGATGCCCGTCTGCGCCCTGGTCGGCTTGGGACTGGGCGTCCTGATCCGGCACAGCGCCGCGACCATCACCGTGTGCGCCTTCACGCTGCTGATGCTGCCCACGGTCTTCTCCCCGAGGAGGCGGTGGTCCGCCGACATCCAGCACGCCATGGTCCTCACCGCCTGGCGGCGCCTGATCCAGAACTGGCAACCGCAGCCCGGCTCTCTCATGCTGACCGCCACCGTCCCCGGTTCGTGGGTCGTGTACGCGGTGTGGCCGCTGGTCGCGGTGGTACTCGCCGTACTGGTCGTCCGGCGCCGGGACGTCTGATCTCCCCGCGGCCGGCGCAGACCCCGAGTCCTACGTCCGGGGCGTGCCGTCCCAGCGCCAGGTCGTCAGCCGGGGGCGGCCGGGCAGTTCACCGCGTCCGGTCGCCCACAGCAGGGTGCGCCACGGGTCCATGGCGTCAGGGGCGTCGGGAAAGAGCCGGGCGAGCACCCGCGCGCACAGATCGGCGGGCGGGTGCCAGGCCAGCCGGAGTCCTTGCGCCAGGTCGTACGTGTGCACCAGGGTCTCCACGATGCCCATCGCGGCGAAGCCCTCGGGGTCGGAGATGCCGAAGACATGGTGGGCGCGGGTCTGCGCAGGCGTCGTACGCACCATGGCGACCAGCAGCGCACCGCTCGCCTCCAGCACCTGCAACAGGCCCGCGGGACCCGCCTCACGGTTCACGTGTATGACGTTCGCCGGGCCGCCCGGCCGCCGCCGCGCCCATACGAAGGGCACCTCGCCGTCCAACGGGGGTGTTCTGGGGCCCAGTTGGGCCGCGTAGGAGAAGAGGTCGTCACTGAGATGCTCGACGGTCTCCCAGCAGTCCCACTCCAGCGAACCGGCCATGCCGTCCCAGGCGTCAGGGGGTGCCTCCCGCAGGACCGCCACAGCGAGCCGCACGGCGAGGTCGAGATCGTCCGCGGTGACGGAGGACGGGGAGAAGCCGGTCTTGGCTGATCGGGACATGCCGGGACCGTACCGCGCCACCACGGGGCGCCGCCCGGCGTTTTGATCACGAGACACTCACGTCCGGCACACAACGGTCCGCGTAGTAGCTGGAGTTGACGTCGGGATTGCGCAAGGTCCCCCAGAAGCGGTCGTCCGGCATCGGCGGGATCGGCGGGTCGCCCAGGTCGGCGAGGAGTTCCGCGCGCCAGTCGACGCTCAGCCGGCTGCGTGTGATCGCGATCCCGTACACCGCCCGGTGGGGGGACGCGGACCAGATCGTCTCGGCCATCCGCTGCGCGGCCCATCTGCGCAGGTCGTCCCGCTGAGTGTCTGCCTGGGCGAGCACCGAGCGCAGCCGCAGGGCCAGCGGGCCGGCCGGATCGGCCGGCACGGACTCGTTCCGCTCCAGCGCGTCCAGGGCCGCACCGGTCTCGGGGTACTTGGCCGGCCCGGTCTCGGTGGCCAGTCTGCGCAGCTGTCTGCGCGCCGTCACGGCCAGGCGTTCCCGCGGCAGCATGGCGACCAGCGCACCGAGTTCCTCCAGACTGAGCAGGTAGCCGACCGGGAGCGGATCCGTGCCGCTTTCCGGCAGGTCCAGCGGCGGGAGGGGCTCCTTCGGTCCGGGAAGGGGGTCGTCGGCGCTGCCCCAGTCCGGCCGGGGCGCAAGCGCGGACCCCCAGATCAGCCGCCCGTTGAAGGCCGCCGCTCCGGCGTTCATGCCGCCTTCCAGCCGATCTGCCACCCCGGCGAGGTAGGCGCCCAACGAGTCGGCGTGCCCGAAGTCGGTTCCGGACTCGTCGAAGAAGCGGCCGATCGCACCGTAGGACGTCCGTCCCGGGCGGCAGTCGACGGTGAGACCGTCGGCGGTGACCCCGTACGAACCGATCTTGGCGTAGCCCTGGTGCCAGTAAGAGGCGGCCGCCTCCTCATCGAGGTCGGCGGCGAAGCCGCGCATGTCGACGGTCATGCCGGCGATCTCCCGCAGACCGAGCAGCCGGTCGTGCGTCGGGAACCGGAACGCCTCCCGGTCGCCCGTGGCCCCGTCGTGCCGGCGCAGCGACGCGCGCAGGTCCGGCGGGGAGGCGAGGCCCAGCTCGGCTTCGGCCGCGCGTATGTCCTCCTCCGCCGCGGGCGCGCGCAGCGAGGCGAGGGTCCGGGGTGCATGCCGATCCAGCCAACTGTCGATGCGATCCCATGAGTTCTCGACCAGCTCAGTGCTCATAGGGCCGACGGTAGCGGCAGGCACTGACAACGGGCCGGCGGTCGTCGTCCCGCGGCCGTGCGGGAGGTGATCTGACGCACGTGACCTGAGTCCGCGCACGCCGGAGGGCCGTACGGCGACGTCCGGGTGATTCTGGGTGATCTCTTACCCTTGCTTACCGGCGTCTTCACGGTCGAGGCCGCCGCGGTGCGTACGGTTGCCGATGCGGGCGTTCGTCGGCTGTGGCGGCCCGCCACCAGGTGTGCTCCGCCGGGTGCGAACGGGTGTGAGGGAGCGGACGGATGACTGCCGGTCGTCGCGCGGTGCTCGGTGTCCTGGCGGGCGGTCTGCTCGCCGGCTGCGCGGGCCAGAAGAAGGACACGGACACCTCCGCGGCCTCCTCCGGCCCGCAGGGGACCGGCCCCGCCCCCGCCCCGCAGGCCTCCGGCGCCACCCCCTCGACGACATCGGCCGCGACCCGGCCCACCGTCACCCGCGCCCAGGTCGTGGCCCGCTACGGGCACAGCGTGCCGCACACCTGGGGCTTCGACGCCCCCGGCGTGGTGCACTCCCTGCCGGCCACGAAGAAGGAGATCGCGCTCACCTTCGACGCCTGCGGCGGCCCGGGCGGCAACGGCTTCGACCGCGAGCTGATCGACTTCCTGCGCACCCGGCACGTCCCGGCGACACTGTTCATCAACTCCCGCTGGATCGACGCCAACCCGGCCGAGTTCCACCGCCTGGCCGCCGAGCCGCAGTTCGAGATCGCCAACCACGGCACCCGGCACCGCCCGCTGTCGGTCACGGGCCGCTCCGCGTACGGCATCCCCGGCACCCGCAGCGCCGGCGAGGTGTACGACGAGATCGCCGGGAACCGGGCCAAGCTGACCCGGCTGCTCGGCGCCCCGCCCCGCTGGTTCCGGTCCGGCACCGCGTACTGCGACGACGTCGCGGCACGCATCGTCCAGGACCTCGGGGAACGCTTCGTCAGCTTCTCCGTCAACGGCGACGGCGGCGCCACCTTCACCCACGGGCAGGTGCACGAGACCGTCGCGGCCGCGCCGGGCGGTTCCATCGTCATCTGCCACATGAACCACCCCGAAGGCGGCACGGCCCAGGGCATCGCCAGCGCCGTCCCGCACCTGCTGGCCACCGGCCACCGCTTCGTCCGCCTTTCGGACGCGCTCCACGCCTGACACGGGTCCTCACCCGAATCCGCGCACAAACCTGCACCTCAGCACTCGTCACCGGGCCTCCGCGGGATCACAATGTCTCCCACAGACGGACCGGGCACGGGAGGCGTCGTCATGAGCACTGAAGCAGAGCCGAGGGTGTCAGGCCTTGAGATCCGGTCCATCGACTACGTCCCCCTGGACGAGCGGCACGGCAAGCTCTGGCATCTGGGCCCGCTGTGGTTCATGTCCAACGCCCAGATCGCCACCCTGGCCGTGGGGCTGATCAGCATCACCTCCGGCGGGAACCTGATCTGGTCGCTGCTGGCCATCGTCGCCGGCACCGTCATCGGCACGTTCTTCATGGCCTTCCACTCGGCACAGGGCCCGCAGCTGGGCCTGCCGCAGATGATCCAGTCACGCCCTCAGTTCGGCTACGTCGGCGCGCTGCTCGTCTGGCTCTTCGCGTATGTGCAGTACGCCGGGTTCAACGTCTTCAACAGCATCCTCGCCGCCGACTCCCTGCACACCACCCTGCACGGCAGCGTGAAGCTGTGGGTCGTCGTGGTCACCGTGGTCGCGCTCGTCATCGCACTGGTCGGCTACGACATCATCCACAAGGCCGAGCGGATCCTGACGTACACCTTCCTGGTGATCTTCGGGATCTTCACCGTGGGTGTCCTGGTCACCCTGCACTATCCGGCGGGCTCCTTCGACCTCGGCGCCTTCAAGTGGACGCCGTTCCTGGCCCAGTTCGGCGTCGTCGCCGGCTACCAGATCAGCTGGGCCATCTACGTCTCCGACTACTCGCGCTACCTCCCGCCGGACGTCACGGTCCGCAAGACCTTCTACTGGACGTACTTCGGCTCCGCGCTTGGTGGCATCTGGCTGATGGTGCTCGGCTCGCTGCTGGCCGCCTGGGCGGGCAAGGACTTCGACACGATCAAGTCGATCAACGCGGCGGGCGACAAGGTGTTCAGCGGCTTCGGCGCGATCGTCCTGCTCTTCGCCGCGCTGGGCCTGGTGTCCGTCACCGCTCTGAACATGTACGGCGGTTCGCTGACCCTCATCAGCGGCATCGACTCGTTCAAACGGGTACGGCCGACGCTGGGCGTTCGCCTGCTGACCATCGGCCTGACCGCGGCCCTCTCCCTGGTCGGCGCCCTGGCCGCGACCGCCAACTTCCTTGAGAACTTCAATAACTTCCTGCTGCTCGTTCTCTACCTCTTCATCCCGTGGACCGCGGTGAACCTCATGGACTACTACGTCGTCCGCCGTGGCCACTACGCCATCGCCGAGATCTTCAACCCCCGTGGCATCTACGGACGTTGGGGCTGGCACGGCATCATCGCCTACCTGGTCGGCTTCGCCGTCATGATCCCCTTCTTCTCCGTCGGCACCCTGTATGTCGGCCCCGCGGCGAAGGCCCTCGACGGCGCCGACATATCCCTGTTCATCGGCCTGCCGGTCGCCGCCCTGCTGTACTGGTGGCTGACTCGCTCCATCGACGTGGCCGCCGAGACACGCGTGGCCGAGGAGGAGGCGGCGGCCCTGGAGGAGGCGGCCCACGAACACCGCGAGCCCTGAAGAGCGGTCCCTTTGCCTGGCCGGGACATGCCTAACGTGTGGGGCAAACGGGTACGTTTCGTACAGATGGACAGACGTAGGCGACACATGAGTGCCGTCAGCCCGCCTCGGGGGTTCTGACCAGCACGTTCGTGGGCTAGCCAAGCGTCGGCTGCTGGTCCGGCTCTGCTCGAAGGGATGCCGGTCATGAACGAGGACACGAGGAGCCTGCACCCGGAGCGGCCACCGGCGGAAGATCCGCTCCCGGCGGTCAGGGGCGACCCGGCCCCGCTGGGCCTGGCCGGCTTCGCCTTCACCACCCTGCTGCTCTCGATCGTCAACACCAACCTGCTGAAGGAGGCCGGCGCCATCGTGCCGGTCCTGGGGCTGGCCGCGTTCTACGGCGGCCTCGCCCAGTTCGTCGCCGGCCTCTTCGAATTCCGCCGCGGCAACACGTTCGGTGCGACGGCGCTCGTCTCGTACGCCGCTTTCTGGCTGTCGTACTGGTGGATCGCGCAGCGTCTGGCATTCGCCGGTGATGTGCACAACGCGCTCGGCCTGTTCCTGCTCGGGTGGTGCATCTTCACCGCGTACATGGCCGTCGCCGCGTTCCGGGTCAGTCTCGCCGTGCTGATGGTGTTGGTCCTGCTCGCGCTGACCTACCTCTTCCTGGCCATCGGAGCGTTCCAGACCGGGGCGCAGCCGCACGCCATGACCCAGGTGGGCGGATGGTTCGGCATCGCCACGGGGCTCGTCGCCTGGTACGCCTCGGCTGCGGGCGTCATCAACGAGACACATGGCCGTACGGTCCTGCCCGTCGGTCTTCGCCGGCCCGGCCAGGCCCCGGCACGCGTGCCGAGCGTCCCGCCCGAGGCATGACCGACGGGACAGCGCGTCGCCACGAGGTGTCACGACGGCAGCCCGGTTCCCGAGGGGAGGGCTACGCCCGCGACAATCCTCGTCATGAACGACGACATGGATGACGCCGAGAGCCGGCTGGGCCGGATCGAGCGGTTGCTGGAGAGCGGTCAGCGCGAGTTCGTCCCCGCCTGGCGCCGGGCGACCCGGGGCGAGCCGCGCTGGACGGTGACGGCCGTGATCCTCGCGGCCGTCGCCCTGCAGCTGACCCTGCCGCACCGACTCGTCCTCCTTCATCCCGCGTGGGCCATGCCCGTGCTGGAGCTGGCCCTGCTGGCCGGCCTGGTGGCCGCAAACCCCCGCCGGGTGGAGCCCGGTGCCCAGTGGCTGCGGTGGCTGGGCCTGACGTTGATCTGCGCCATCAGCCTGGCCAACGGCTGGTCCGCGGTCCGGCTCGTGGGGGACCTGGTCAACGGCACCGGCGGCGACCAGGCGGTGCCGCTGCTGCTCACCGGCGGCGTCATCTGGCTCACGAACGTCATCGTGTTCGCCCTGTGGTACTGGGAGTGGGACCGGGGCGGCCCGATGGCCCGGGTCCAGGGACAACACCAGTACGCGGACTTCCTCTTCGTGCAGATGCAGAGCCCGGAGATCGCCCCGCCGGACTGGGAACCGGCCTTCCTGGACTACCTGTACCTGTCCTTCACCAACGCCACCGCGTTCAGCCCGACCGACGTCATGCCGCTGTCCCGCTGGTCGAAGATGCTGATGATGCTGCAGTCGTCGGTGTCCCTGGTCACCGTGGTCCTCGTGGTCGCTCGCGCCGTCAACATCCTCAAGTAGCCGCGCTGCGACATCATCCGCGGACCTGTCCCGCGTGATCATTTTATTCGCTCAACGCTTGTTGACTCGCTCACCGTAAAGCTCGCGCGGAAGTTTGGTCAACGATCGTAGAGTGAACTGGTGTCCACGCCGCATGAGTCCCGGCCTCACCGGTCCCGTGCCGACCGCCGTCGAGCCACCGAGGCGCGCATTCTGGAGTGCGCCCGGGAACTGTTCGCCGAGAAGGGATTCGATCGCACCACCATCCGCGCCGTGGCGAGTGCGGCCGGTGTCGACCCGGCTCTGGTGATGCAGTACTACGGCTCCAAGCGTGAGCTGTTCACCCAGGCCGTGCAGGCGATACCGGCGGTGCCGGCCGTCACCGACGCCGGCGCGCTCGTCGACGAGCTGCTGGCCACCCTCGGTCTCGAACTCGGCGGTCTGCCCGAGGGTGCGCTGGCGATGTTGCGCTCCATGCTCACCGACCCGTCGGCGGCCGAACAGGCCCGCGGCACCCTGGGCCGGCAGATCGACGGCATCGCCGCGGCCCTGCCCGGGGTGGAGGATCCCGGGCTGCGGGCCGCACTGGTCGTCACCACCCTGCTCGGCATCACCATCGGCCACCAGCTCCTGGACCTGGCCCCGCTGCGTGAGGCACCGGCCGACCGCGTCGCTGGCATCCTCCGGCCCGCCATCAAGGCCCTGACGGAACAGCCGGACTGATCCGGCCGGTACCGTTTTGCGCGGAACCGGGCCGTCACTTGGGTGGCAGGCTCGCCGCGAACGCCCGGCCCCGCTCGATCCACCCGGCCAGTTCGGCATCCTCCGCGACGGCGTCGCCCGCGACCACGACCCAGCCGCGCATCGGACGGCCGGTCATGTCGAAGAGCCGCGTCCCCGGCCGGGCGAGGGCCGCGTCGGTGGCGTCCGGACCGACGCGGACCATGAGGTCGTCGCCGGTGACGCCGACGGCCATGTTGCCCCGGCACAGGAAGGCGATGCCGCCGAACATCCGCTTCTCGGTGATGCCGGGATCGTCCCCGAGCCGCTCCCGGATCCGCTCGGCGAGACCTTCGTCGTACGCCATCGGGCGCCTCCCTTCGCGCGGGTTCCCCCGGTCATGGTCCTGCCGCATCCAGGATGACCGTGATCGACGGCTGACGCTCGCCCCGGTCAGTCCTTGATCGTGGCCAGGATGAGTGTCCGGAGCTGCTCCGCGGTGTGGTCCAGGGGCTGGATGCTGCGCTTGGCGCGGCACATGGCCACGGTCCCCTCGACAGCCGCGACGGAGAGCGTCGCGAGCTGGGCCGCCTGTTCGGGCTCGGCGCCGTGTGCGCGCAGGGAGTCGGCCAGCAGGCTCTCCCAGGTGGTGAAGACATCGGCGGCGGCCAGCAGGGCCTCGGGTGTCTCGTCGCCCGGGGGCTCCTCGATGGAGACGGCCAGGACCGGACAGCCGGCCCGGAAGTCGCTGTCCACGACGATCTTTCGCCACAGGCCGAGGAAGGCCCGCAGCCCGGCCACCGGTCCTGCCTCCAGCTCCCTGCGCAGGACACGGGCGACCCACTCGCCCGTGTACCGGACGGCCTCCGTGGCCAACTGCTGCTTGCCTTCGGGGAAGTAGTGGTACGTCGAGCCCAGCGGAGCCCGGGCGTGCTTGGCCATCTCGCGGATGCTCGTCGCGTTCAGGCCGCGCCGGCTGATCATGTCGGCCGCACCGGCCACGATCCGCTCGCGCGGAGTCGGGGTGGGCTTGCTCACGTACTCGATCCCTTCTGCCCCTACTGGCTATAACGATCGTCATAGTCTAGCGTGACCGAGGGCTATAACGACTGTCATAGACCCGCCGTCGTGCGATCCGTCGTACGGACCGAAGAGAGAGGTGTGCCCCCATGCCGATGATCCGGCTCACAGCCCCCGCCGGTGCCCTGACCGAAGAAGGCCGCGAGAGCGTTCAGCGGGACCTCGCCGCGGTGCTGCTGAAGTGGGAGGGCGCTCCCGACACGGCGTTCTTCCGCGCCCAGGCCTGGAGCTACCTGCTCGAACTGCCCGAGGGCGCCCAGACCACCGCCGAGGACGACCAGCCCCGCTTCCTGGTCGAGGTCACCGTCCCCGCGGGGGCCCTGTCCGAGCGCCGTAGGACGGGCCTGATCGAGGAGGCGACGAAGACCGTGCTGGCCGCCGCCGGTCTCGGACCGGCCGACGCGCTGCGGGTGTGGGTGCTGGTGCACGAACAGCCCGACGGCACCTGGGGCGCGGGCGGCTCCGTCATCCGCTACGCCGACCTGGTGGCACTGGCGAAGGAGCAGCGCGCCGATGCGTGAACTGACCTACGTCGCCCGGCGCACCGTCGAGTGGCGCGAGGCGCCCGATCCCGAGCTCCAGGGCGCCGGGGAGGCGATCGTCGCACCGGTGGCCGCCACCCCGTGCGACGTCGACTCCGCGATCCTCGCCGGACACGGCTTCGTGGAGCCTCCGTTCGCGCTGGGACACGAGTGCGTCGCCCGGGTCGTCGAGACAGGAGACGCCGTCGCCTCTGTGGCCCCCGGCGACCTCGTCGTCGTCCCCTGGTCCATCAACTGCGGCAGCTGCGACCGGTGCCGGGCGGGCCTGACCGCGCACTGCGAGGCCGTCCCCCATATGGCGATGTACGGCGCACCCATCGGCGGCAGCTGGGGCGGGCTCTTCTCCGAGCTGGTCCGGGTGCCGTACGCCGACGCCATGCTGGTCCCGCTGCCCACCGGACTGGACCCCGTCGCCATGGCCTCGGCCAGCGACAACTGGTCCCTGGCCTGGCGCCTGGTCGCCCCCCACCTCAAGGCCCGCCCCGGCGCACGGGTGCTGGTCGTCGCCCGCGGCAGCATCGGTCTGTACGTGTGCGACATCGCCCGTGCGCTCGGCGCGTCCGACGTCCTCTACGTCGACCCCGAACCCGAACACCGGGAGCTGGCCCGCGTCTTCGGTGCCGCCACCGCCGAAACCCTGGAACCGCTTCCGCAGGGCTTCGACATCGCCGTGGAGGCCACCGGACGCGTCGCCCAGCTCGCCCTGGCCGTCAAGTCCCTCGCTCCGGAAGGAATCTGCGAGTCGGCGGGCAACCACTTCCGCCCCGGCGAACTGCCCCTGCTCGACATGTACCTCACCGGCGTCACCCTGCGCATCGCCCGCGACAACGTCCGCGCCCACATCCCCGACGCCCTCGCGCTCGCCGCCTCCGGCAAGGTCAGCCCCAAGGCGGTCGTCTCCCACGTCATCGACTGGGAGGACCTGCCCACCGCCCTGCCGGAGAAGCACCTCAAGCCCGTCTTCGTCCGCGCCGATGCCTGACCGCACCGCGACCGCACACCACCCTGCACCGAGGAACCGATGCACACCGATGTTCACCGGAACCGGCAGTTCGCTCGCCCCGCCCATGACCGGCACACCTGCCGACGACGGTCTGACGGGCCGCCGCACCCTCGGCATCGCCCACGAGGGCCCGCCCGGGTGGTCCGAGAGCTGCGGATCCACCACTTCGCAGCCGTACGGCGGCCGACCGGGCCTTCTCGGCCTGCTGGGGGCGGTAGACGTTGTAGAGGCTGACTCCGGCCTGGTTGCCGTTGCCGTCCAAGTAGGAACCGCTGCTGAAGTGTGCGGGGCGCTGCTCCTTGCCGTCGGGTACCAGGTGTCGGTGTCCTTGACCGCCAGGAGGTCGCTTCCGGTCGGTGGGTGAGATACCTGGCCGGGGCAGTTGCCAGGTTAGTCCGATGTTCTCAGTGTTCGTAGGCGATCAGGGATCGTTTGACTCGGGCGCCGGTGGTCCAGTTGTGCCAGATGCCGGCTGCCATGGCGCGGAGTCGTCGGCCAGTGCGGGCGAAGACTCCGGCGCTTCACCTCGCTGCGTCCTGCCGTACGGCTGGGGCCACAGCATGTGGCGTTCCCACGAACTGCGGCGATCGGCTCAGTCCTCGTCCTGAGCGTGCCGGTAGAGCTTGGCGATGTCGTCGTCGAAGTACGCGGCGTAGGAGACATCGTCCTGGTCGCCGCCGCCCTCGTGGCCGCCCAGGACGCCGATGACTGTGCCGGTGTGACTCTCGGGGTCGTAGTCGGCGAGCCAGGGGCTGCCGCTGGTCCCGCCCTCGAAGCCTGTGCACTGGATGCGCAGCTGGGTGTTACTGAACTTCGTGGTGCGGTTCTGGCACGAGATCGGGGTGTCACGGCTGGTGGGATAGCCGGTGATTTTGACCTTGTTGTCGAAGCCGCGGTCCATGCCGAGGGTGTTGCCGCCCAGGACGTCCTGGATGTTCTTGCCATCCTTCTGGTCGAGGACGAGGAAGGCGACGTCGAGGTTCTCGTCCTGCGACGTGGCCCAGCGGTCGTCGACGACCACCTTGCTGACCTTCCACAGGCCGGTGGGTTCGTCGCCGTTGCGGTAGCCGGGGGCGAAGACCAGGTCGTTCACCGGCTGTCCGGAGTCGGCGTCGAAGGCGCAGTGGGCCGCGGTGATCAGCATGTCCCGGCCCGGACTCTGCACCACGCTCGCGGTGCAGAAGTGGGCGCCCTGGTCGTCCTTCTCGAAGACCGCGCCGATCCGGGCGTTCTCCTCGGTCCTGCGGGGGGTGTACGCGTTGCCGTCCTTGGCCGGGGTCGTCGCGGAGAAGTCCTGGTCCTGCGGGGACTGGCGCTGGCCCGGCTCGCCGGACTTGCCGAAACCGCTGCGCCCGCTGCTTCCGGCCGTATGGCTTTCCCCGGCGTCGCCCACCACTGCGGCTGCCCCGGCGATGACCAGCGTCAGGGGCAGGATGGATTTCCTGGCAAGCGAGCGCACAAGGTCATTGTCGACGCGGGCCGGGAATTCGGGAGGCGCTTCACCGGGAGGCTCCCGTCACAATCCGTTGCGGGGGTCAGGAACACGCAGCCGGCGTGGTCGTTGATCCGCGTCAGTGGTCCTGGCGCACCCCTCAGGAAAGACTCCACTGCTGGGCCGTCGCGCCGGTGCCCGTTTCCTGGTACACGGCCGCCCCGCTGGTGGTCGAGGCGCTCGCGACACCGATGTCCAGGTCGCTGCCCACGCCGGCGAGCATGTAGGTGCTGCCGGTGTAGCTGCCGACGAGGTCGAGGAACCATTCCTGGTTGGTCCCGCCGTTGCAGGTCCACTGCTCCAGTTGCAGGCCGGCGGCCGTGGACTGGTTCGGCACGTCCAGGCACAGGCCGCTCTTCACACTCTTGAGCGTGTAGATGTTGTCCGCCACCCGCGTGAGCGTCCACTGCTGGTTGGTACCGCCGGTGGACGGCCACTGGATGATCTTGGCGCCGTTCGCCGTGGAGCCGCTCGACACGTCCACCAGCATGGAGCTGTTGACATTCTTCAGGGTGTGGACGCCCTCAGCGGGGATGCCGCTGCCGGCCGTCCAGGTTCCCGCTGCGGTGTCGAGTGACCAGGTGGGGTACTGGCCGAGGTTCACCGTCGTTCCCCTGATGGTCAGGGGCAGCCAGATCAGTTTCGACGCGCCGAGGTCGGAGGTGTTCCAGCGGTCGCCGGCGTAGATGTAGGTGGTGCCGGAGGAGCCCTGGACGGTGATGACGTTCGCCGTCTGGCTGCCATAGGTGTGGGTGCCGGGTGCGGCCACGTCACGGAACGACGACCAGGGGCCGCCCAGTGACGTGGCGGTGGCATAGATGTTGTCGTTGAGGCCCCAGCCCGTCAGGTGCGAGCCGAAGACGTAGTAGGTGCCGTTGACCTTGACCATGGCGGGCGCCTCGACGCTGCCGCTGCTGCCGCTGCTGCCGAGCACCGCCACAGCGCTGTCCACGGACAGGTAGTCGGCGGACAGCTTGTCGATGCGCAGGCCGTTGTTGCGGTCCTCGCTCAGCAGATAGGCGGTGCCGTCGGTGTCCTGGAACAGGCCGATGTCACGGCTGAGGTTGCCCAGCGGCCGGAAGCTTCCCCGGTAGGTGTAGGGGCCGCACGGGGTGCTGCTGGTCGCCACACCGACCTTGGCCTCGGAGTAGTTGGTGCTGTCGATGTGCATGTACATCACGTAGGTGCTGGTCGAGGCGTTGTAGATGACCTTGGGCCGCTCCACGACGCGGCTCGGCCCCAGGTCGCCGCTGCTCTGCTCGGCCAGGGCGACGCCCCGATAGGTCCAGTTGGCCAGGTCGGTCGAGGTGTAGCACGGGATGTCCTGGAACGACGTGTCCGACGACGTCTCGCCGGTCTTGTCCTCCCCGAAGCCGTACCAGGTGCTGCCCACCTTGATGATGCCGAGGCCGTGCAGTTGAAGCACGTTCCCGTTCTGGTCGGTGCGTGCGGCGCCCGTGATGAACGACACCGAGGCCGCGTGCGCCTCGGTCGCCGGAAGCAGGAGCGCCGCAAGGCCTCCCAGCAGGGTCAGGAACGCGGCGGCTGTGCGCCGCCATCGTCCGGCGGGCGTCCGGAGAACTCCCTTGAACATGTGCGTCCCTCTCTGTCGAGGTTGACAATCCCTTGATGTCGGCGGGGACCCATGAGAGACGTGGCATGTACGCGGCGTCAAGGATGGCGTTCGAATTTGTTTAAGCTTGACCGGCTCGCGGCGCTCGCAGTCGGGCTCGCAGGGGTCGTAAGTCACCCAGACTGTCCAGGATTTCGGACATGTGAGAGGCGGATACGAGGGGTTGACCTTCGGGTCAGGGCGGGCGTAGAAACTTCGCGACAGTCAGATTCTGTTACTTGCTGGTTGAGTTTGTTGGAAACCTATCCAAGCGAGGTGGACCGACTGTGAACGTGTCAGGGCGTCAGGAACCCTCCCGCCGCAGGGTGCTCAAGGGCGCGGCGGTCGCCGCCGCAACGGCCGCGCTGGGCATCGGCAGCACATATCCGGCCGAGGCCTCGGACGCCTCGGTCACCGCGACGTCGCTCGACGGCACCACCAGCATCACCATGTCGCTGACGGGCGGCTCGCTCCAGTGGTCGGCCCGGCGCAACGGCGCGACAGTCGTGGCCGGTTCGGCCATGGGCCTGCGGCTGAGCGACGGAACCACCCTCGGCACCGACGCCGTTCTGACGAACTACCAGCACTGGCACGTCGACAGCACATGGAAGCCGGTGTACGGCCGCAACGCGACCGTCGTGGACACCTACCAGGAGATGCGCTGGAACCTCCGGGACAACCGCACCTCCATCAACTTCGGTGTCCAGATCCGGGCCTATGCGACCGGCGTCGCGTTCCGTTACGTCCTGCTGGACCCGGGCACCGCGACCATCGCCGGTGAACTGACGACGTTCGTCTTCCCGGACGGCACACTCGTCTACAGCGCGCGGGACGAGGACGACTACAACCCGGTCGAGCCCGGCTCCATCCCGCCCACTGGAACCTCCTCCACGGACACCGGCCCCCTGACCGACCTCCCCCTCACTGCGACCTACAACGGCGGGCTCATCGCCTGCGTCTGCGAGTCGGCCCGCATCAACTATCCACGGATGATGCTCAGTTCGATCTCGGGGCAGCCCAACGCCCTCGCGGCGTACCTGATGCGGCACACGGCGCGCGGCTCCGGAACGGTCCAGACGACCTCCACCGTCACGACGCCGTTCGCCACGCCCTGGCGCGCGGTGGTGATCGGCTCCACCCACGCCGAACTGGTCGACAACGCGGAGCTGGTGCTCAACCTGGCCCCGGCCGGCGCCCTCGCCGACACGTCGTGGATCAAGCCGGGCAAGGTCTTCCGGTGCAATCTGACCACCGCGGACGGGCTGGCGGCCGTCGACTTCGCCGTCGCCCGAGGCCTGCAGTACATCGAGTACGACTCGGGGTGGTACGGCCCGGAGCACACCTCGACCGACGCCACAAAGCCGATCTCCGCCATCGACCTGCCCACGGTCATCTCCTACGCCACCGGCAAGGGAATCGGCGTCATCCTCTACGTCAACCCCATGGCACTGAGCAGCCCGGACAGCCTGTTCGCCCGGTACCGGAGCTGGGGCGTCGCGGGCGTCAAGCTGGGCTTCATCAACGACGGCACACAGGCGATGACGAACCAGATCACCGCCTGGGCCAGGACAGCGGCCGAGTACAAGCTGCTGATCGACATGCACGACGACGTGCGGCCGTTCGGCTACGAGCGGACCTACCCCAACTGGATCAGCCTGGAGGGCGTGCGGGGCAACGAGCACTTCCCGACCGCCACCCACAACGTCACGCTGCCCTTCACCCGCAACATCGGCGGGCCGATGGACTACACCATCTGCTACGGCCAGTCCCGCGACCGGACGACCAACGCCCACCAGATGGCGATGGCCGCCGTGTACTACCAGCCCCTGGACTTCCTGTACTGGTACGGCACCCCCTCGATGTACTCCACCCCGTCCAAGTGGCCCGGGCTGCCCTGGTTCGATGCCATCCCCACCGTCTGGGACCAGAGCAGGACCCTCGCCGGTTCGATCGGCGAGTACGTCGCCGTCGCCCGGCGCAGCGGCAGCACCTGGTACCTGGGGGCGATGACCAACGAGACCGCCCGGACCCTGTCGATCCCGCTGTCCTTCCTCGGCAGCGGCACCTACACCGCGACGATCTACGCCGACGGAACACCGGGAAGCAGCCCGTACCAGACCCCCGTCGTCGTGAGCACACAGACCGTGACCTCGTCGACCACGCTGAGCGTCGCGATGGCCCCCGCGGGTGGCCAGGCAGTCGTCCTGAGCCATGGATGAGCGGCCGTGACCTGGGATTTCGCCGGATCGGGGCTGGTCCGCCGGGGGGCTGCCCTCTGACCAGTTCCGATCCGCACCTGACCGCCGAGGAGATCGCGGTCGGGTACAAGGTCTCCCGGAAGCCGAGCGCGGATTCCGTGATCTGAAAACGGTGCCGGAGCTGCGGCAGGTCTTCCACCGTCCCGAACACCGCATCCGCGCCCACATGTTGCTGTGCTGCTCGCGCTGCTGCTGATCCGCGTCGCCGAACGCCGCACCGGACAGACCCGGAACCGGATCAGCACCGAACTCGGCCGCAGGCCCGGTCTGAAACCGGCCACAACGCGTCCACGCGGGCACACGCCCGCGCAGCCACCGTCCCGCCGGTTCCACCGCCCGGGGGCAGTGGTTCGCCGTCCCATGCGATGTGGGAGATTGACGGCGACAAGATTCCTGAAATGAGTACTACTTATTTCGGGGAGGGTGATGTCGCTGGACAGGCTGGGTGGGATGCGGTCGGTGGCCGATCGGCACGGACAATTGCATTGCTACCTGGGATGATTCTTCGCTACAGATGGTGCACGCGGTGCCGAGCCCGATGCTTCCGCATGTCCTCTGTGTTGCGCCAGGTGAAAAATAGGTATGCCTATTGTCTTGACTGGAGTGCCTTCTTGCATCGATAAATGCAACTCATAGGAAGCGGGTTTGAGGAGGGACACCACAGATGAGACCCCTACGCATCGGCTCGGGGACGGTCAAGGCGCTCGCAGCGGCGGCTGTCGTCTTCGCGGCCGTGCTGCCCGCTCAACCCGCCTACGCGGCCACGACAAACTTCTACGTCGACCCTGTCCATGGCAGTGACAGCAACTCGGGAAGCAGCACTGCCGCAGCGTTCAAGACCATCCAGGCCGCCCAGGCCGCGGTCCGAGCCGTCAACGCGAACATGTCCGACGACATCGTCGTGAACCTGCGCGGAGGCACCTACCCCCTCACCACGCCGATCACCTTCGGCACCAGCGACTCGGGCACGAACGGCCACACGGTCGTCTACCAGGCCTACAACGGTGAGACGCCGGTCATCAGCGGTGGCAAGGCGATCACCGGCTGGACCCCGGCCGCGGGCGGCGAGTACAAGGCGCCGGTCGGCAGCCTCAGCTTCCGGCAGCTGTACGTCAACGGGGTCCGCGCCACCCGGGCCCGCTTCCCCGACCTCGGCACGGACTTCCAGCTGCAGGGCGGCGACAAGGCCAACAAGCTGCTGAAGGTGCTCAGTTCACAGGTCTCCAACTGGAACCACCTGGACCAGGTCGAGATGATGCTGGAGACGCAGTGGGGCGAGAGCTACCTGCGGCTGAAGTCGATCAGCTCCGCCAACGGCACCGCCGACGTGTCCATCCAGGACCACGAGGCGGGCATCCTGTTCCCGCGCCCCTTCCCGGTCCTCTCGAACGGCTCTCCCCTGCACTTCGAGAACGCCCACGAATTCCTCAACGAACCGGGCGA
This sequence comes from Streptomyces camelliae, assembly GCF_027625935.1. Taxonomy (NCBI): domain Bacteria; kingdom Bacillati; phylum Actinomycetota; class Actinomycetes; order Kitasatosporales; family Streptomycetaceae; genus Streptomyces; species Streptomyces camelliae. The sequence goes on along the minus strand of NZ_CP115300.1, from coordinate 743,069 downwards.
GTTCTACGTCGACACCGGCGCGCAGACCGTCTACTACAAGCCCCGCCCCGGCGAGGACATGTCCACGGCCACCGTGCAGGCGCCGACGGCGCAGACGCTCTTCGACGTCAAGGGCACGAGCCTCGACTCTCCCGCCCACGACCTGCGCTTCTCCGGGCTCACCTTCACCCAGACCACGTGGATGGAGGCGACGAACAACGGCTACCTCAACGGCCAGGGCGGCAACTACAACCTCTCGGCCGACACCTCCAACAACCAGTACGTGGGCCGCCCGCCGGCCGGGGTCCAGGCCGCGGACGCCGACCGCGTCTCCTTCACCGGCAACACCTTCACGCAGATGGGGGCCACGGCCCTCGATCTGTCCCACGGCGTGCACGACAGCACCGTGACCGGAAACCTCGTCTACGACATCGCCGGCAACGGGATCATGGTCGGCAAGTTCTCCGACCCGACCGTGGAGTACCACACCATCTACAACCCGCCCACCTCACCGGCCGGCGAGGATGCCCGGGAAGTGGTCAAGAACGTCACCGTCAAGGACAACCTGATCACCCGGATCGGTGAGGACTATCTGGGCACGGCCGGCATCAACGCGGGCTTCGTCAACAGCACCACCATCGATCACAACGACATCTCCGACGCCCCGTGGGCCGGCATCTCGCTCGGCTGGGGCTGGCAGTCGGCGGCCAACGCCGAAGGCAACAACAGCATCAGCTACAACCGCATCGGCAACGTGATGAACCGGCTCTGTGACTCCGCCGGCATCTACCACCTCTCCAACGACCCCGGCACGGTCGTCAACGGCAACTACGTCCACGACGTGATACGCACGCCGGCCGCCTGCGGCTCGGCCGTGTCCGGCTTGTACACGGACGAGGGGTCGAACAACATGACCCTGTCGAACAACGTGCTGTCCCACACCGACGGCTTCATCAACCAGAACCGCAACGGTTCCAACGTCACGCTCACCAACAACACGACGTCCGGCGACTCCGTGATCAAGGCCTCCGGTCTTGAGTCCGCCTACCAGGGCCTGGCGGCGAAGCTCAACCTCGCCTACAACAAGCCGGCGTCCGCCTCCTCGGTGAACGGCTCCTCCTGGGACGCGGCCAAAGCCAACGACAACAACAGTGCAACCGGCTGGTCGCCGACCGGAAGCGACACCTCCGCCTGGTGGCAGGTCGACCTGGGACAGGCCTACCAACTCGGACAGTTCTCACTGACAGCCCGTCAGGACCTGGACCAGCCCGAGACGCGCGGCAACTTCGAGATCCGGGCCTCCAACGACCCGTCCTTCGGCACCTACACCGTCGTCGGACGCCAGACGAGCACCCTGCCGCTCGCCTCGACGCTCACGGGCAACATCGACGTCCGCCAGAAGTTCCGCTATGTGCGGGTCGCCAAGACCGACGGCGCGTACTTCTTCATCACGGACTTCGGTGTGCAGCAGGCCGGCGGGGCACTGGAGGACGCGACCGGTACCCCGACCATCAACCCGTCGACGAACTACACGATCAAGAACGTCAACAGCGGGAAGATGATGGACGTGTACCAGAACTCCACCGCCGACGGCGGGAGCGTCATCCAGTGGCCGAGCAACGGTGGTGCCAACCAGCAGTGGAACATCGTTCCGGTCAGCGGCCAGCTCTACAAGATCGTGAACAGGAACAGCGGCAAGGCCCTCGACGTCAACGCCTCCAGTCACTGGAAGGGCACTGCGCTGCAGCAGTACACCTACGACGGTGGCAACAACCAGCTGTGGTACTTCGAGCCGACCAGCGGTGGGTACGTCATCCGCAACTTCGAGAGCAGGCAGGTCCTGGAGGTCGGCGGCGGATCGACGGCCGACGGAGCCGCCATCAGTCAGTGGATGCCGCTGAACCAGTCCAACCAGGCCTGGACGATCCAGTGACAGGGTGACCCGACGCGTCGGCGAATCCGCTCGCCCGGACGCGTCCGCCCGCCGTCAACACCCCGCAGCCCGCCCCCAGCCCCACGACGAACCCGGTTGGGGGCGCGGCTCGCTGTCCCCGTAACCATGAACAAGGGAGTACATGGTGCCTGAACTGCTCATCTTCCGAAGACTGGGCCGGGCGGTGGTTGTCTGCCTGGCTGCGATGGCGCTCGCCCTCACCGGACTTGTCGCCTTCAGCGGCGCTTCGCAGGCCGCCGCGCAGGGGCCCTGCGACATTTACGCGGCGGGTGGCACGCCGTGCGTCGCGGCGCACAGCACCACCCGCGCGCTGTCCGCCTCCTACAACGGCCCGCTCTACCAGGTGCGGCGGGCGTCGGACAGTACGTTGCAGGACATCGGGGTACTGTCCGCCGGAGGGGTCGCCAACGCCGCGGCGCAGGACTCGTTCTGCGCGGGCACCACCTGCACCATCACCCGCGTCTACGACCAGACCGGCGGCGGCAACACCCTGGTCTACCAGGGACCCGGCGGGACCGGCGGCGCCGACACGGCGGCCACCGCGACCACCGAAGCGCTGAGCGTGGGCGGACAGAAGGCTTACGCGCTGTACATCAACCCCGGCAACAGCTACTTCGCCGACAGCTCCAGCGGGGGCGTGCCGACCGGCAGTTCACCCGAGGGCGAGTACATGGTCACCAGCGGCACCCACGTCAACAGCGGCTGCTGCTTCGACTACGGCAACACCGAGACCGACCACCATGCCGACGGCAACGGTGCCATGGACGCGATCAACTTCAGCACGGAATGCTGGTTCGGCGGCTGCAGCGGAACCGGGCCGTGGGTGCAGGCGGACCTGGAGAACGGCCTGTTCTCCGGCGGCAGCAAGGCGTGGAACCCCAGCCAGGTCTCCGAGACCAGCCACTTCGTGACCGCGATGCTCAAGAACAACGGCACCACCCAGATGGCGCTCAAGGGCGCAGGCGCCCAGTCCGGGAGCCTGACCAAGCTCTACAGCGGCTCACTGCCCAGCGGATACAACCCGATGCACAAGCAGGGCGCCATCATCCTCGGCAGCGGCGGCGACTGCTGCCAGACCAACCACAACGCAAGCGCGGGCACCTTCTACGAGGGAGCCATGGTCAAGGGCTACCCCTCCGACGCCACCGAGGCCGCGGTCCAGGCCAACATCGCCGCAGCCGGCTACACCACCGGCACCACCAACCCCTTCACCCCGGGCGCGAAGGTCTCGCTGCAGGCCACCACCTCCTGCTGCACCGGCGCCTACCTGCAGCACGACACCAACGACGACAAGGTCGTGATCGCGCCGGTGACCTCCAGCAGTACCTCCACCGCCAAGGCCGACGCCACCTGGATCGTCAGGCCTGGCCTGGCCAACGGCAACTGCATCTCCTTGGAGTCGGCCAACGCATCCGGCAGTTACCTCAGGCACTACGCCTTCCAGCTCCACCTCCAGCCCAATGACGGCACCGGCCAGTTCGCCGCCGACGCCACCTTCTGCCCCAAGCCGGGAAACAGCGGCACGGGTTACTCCCTGCAGTCCTTCAACTACCCGGCCAAGTACATCCGTCACTACAGCCTCACCGGCTACATCGCAAGCAACGGCGGTGGCAACGCCTGGGACACCACCTCACTGTGGGCCCAGGACACCAGCTGGCTCGCCGCCGCCCCCTGGAGCTGACCAGCAGCCCGCGCCGTCCGCACAGCCGGACACCGGGGGTTCGTCGAGGCTCACACCCGACCCACCCTGTGAAGGAGTTTCTTCATGTCCAAGCCACCGTGATCCGCCGCGTCAGGCGCCCGCTCCAGGCGGCCGGTGCCACCGCCGCGCTCGCCGCCGGCCTGCTCACTGCCACGGCCACCACCTCGCAGGCCGCCACCCAGGGGCCGTGCGACATCTACGCCGCAGGCGGCACCCCCTGCGTCGCCGCGCACAGCACCACCCGCGCCCTGTACGCAGCGTACAACGGTCCGCAGTACCAGATCAGGCGCGCTTCCGACAACACGACCAAGGACATCGGCGTGCTGAGCACCGGCGGATACGCCAACGCCGCCGCACAGGACTCCTTCTGCGCGGGCACCAGCTGCGTCATCACCGTCCTCTACGACCAGTCCGGCAAGGGCAACAACCTCACCCAGGCACCCGCGGACGGCACGCACTTCAACGGCGGCTGCTGCTTCGACTACGGAAACGCCGAGACCAACAGCCACGACACCGGCAACGGCCACATGGAGGCCATCTACTTCGGCAACAACAATCACTGGGGCTCCGGCAGCGGCAACGGCCCCTGGGTCATGGCCGACCTGGAGAACGGCCTGTTCTCCGGCGTGAACCAGCACCTCAACCCGGGCGACCCCACCGTCAACAACCGGTTCCTGACCGCCATCGTCAAGGGCGGCCCGAACCAGTGGGCCATCCGCGGCGGCGACGCCCAGTCGGGCAGCCTGTCCACCTTCTACAGCGGCGTGCGCCCCAACCTCTCCGGCTACAACCCGATGCACAAGGAAGGCGCGATCATCCTCGGCATCGGCGGTGACAACAGCAAGGGCTCCGCGGGCACCTTCTACGAAGGTGTCATGACCTCGGGCTACCCCTCGGACGCCACCGAGAACGCCGTACAGGCCAACATCACCGCCGCCGGCTACAGCAGCGGCTCGACCAGCACCGGCTCGCTGACGCCCGGCTCCCGGATCTCCCTGCAGGCCACCACCGCGTGCTGTTCCCGTCGGGGGCGACATAGTAGGTCGTCCGGGTCGCGGCCGAGGCCGGGGTCGGCGTCGTGAGGGATGTCAGCAGCACCGCGGAGAGAGCCGTCGCAAGCACTGCTGACAAGGTGCGGATGGCGGAGGTGACGGGCTTCATCGTCTGCCCCTCCTGCCGGTTCGGACGGTCGGGAACGCGTTCATGCGGCGGCTCCGGGGTGTTGTCAGTGCGGTTGACGCGGATCTTCACCGCCCCTGGCCCTTGAGCGTCCCGAGGGCTCAGGAGCGTCGGTCAGCGGCACAACCTCGCGGATCGGGGGCGGCTTCGCAGCGACACAGCGGTGCGGGCTTCCCTCGCGACGGGCTCGGCGTAGCCTGTGCAATCGGTCGGTTCGGCGACAGAAAGCGGTCGTGGCGACGACGGGGAGCGCGTGGATCGTGTCGTCTACGCCGTGCCTGGCGGCGGTGCAGCCGGGGACGGTGATGCGGCCCTGGAAGCTGAGCAGCGACGCCGTGAAGATGATCTTCCCCTGACCGCGAGCCACCATCGACGCGCCGACCGCCCGGCGCAGCGCGAACAGCGCGGCGAGGTTGACCTGGAGCACCAACTCCTAGTCGACATCGGTGTGTTCGGCGGCCGGAGCACGGCGGATCATGTCGCGCCCGGCGAGGTCCGCGCCCAGGGCCTGGCCGATGCCGCGGCGGGCACCGGTGACGACGGCAAGCCTGCCGGTCAGGTCCAGGGGCAGGGACTCCGGCAGCCGGATCAGCGTCGAGGCGGGCACCGTCCAGCGCTGCTGCATCGCGCCCGGGGAGTCGATGCCGATGAAGTCCAGGTGCTGGCCGATGTGTTGATGCCCGGCCTGGCAGGCGGGACAGGTGTCGTCCCAGCGCAGCGGCATCACCGTGAGCGTGTCCCCGGGCTCCCAGCCCTCGACGCCGGCGCCGACGCGTACGATACGGCCGGACATCTCGTGTCCCAGGACGGCGGGTGTGGACACCCGGGCGTCCATGTCGCCGTGGAAGATGTGCAGATCGGTGCCGCAGATACCGACGTAGGCGGGGACCGGCTCCACCTCGCCGGGACTGGGCGGCGTACTGGGTGCGGGGGCCGTGTCCAGGGTGCGGGCGGCTGTGTGACGGACGGCGAGAGTCATCGTGTGGTCAGGGTCCCTTCGGCGCGGACACCGATCGCCGGCAGCAGCAGGCTGCGTAGGTGCAGGATGTCGCGAGCGTTTGCCGCGGGTGCCTTCGGTGGAGGTGGAGGAGACGGGTCAGGTGTGCGGGGTGTGGGCGGTCATCTCCAGTTCTCCGGCCTTGCGGGAAGGCTGTAGAAGGCGGTCGCGGTGCCTGCGAGGAGCGCGTGGATCTCGTTCTCGGCGCAGTCGTCGAGCAGTTCGTCCACGGTGGCCGCCCAGCGGTTCCAGCCGCCCGCGAGGTTAGCGACCGGCCAGTCGGATCCGAACATCAGCCGGTCGGGGCCGAATGCGGTGAGCAGGATGTCCCAGACGGGGCGGATGTCGGCGGTGGTCCAGGTGTCGTGGTCGGCCTCGGTGATCAGTCCCGACACCTTGCAGGCCACCTGGGGGTGTCCGGCCAACCGGTGCACCTGGCGTTCCCAGTCCGCCAGTTCGTGCCGGGCGATGGGCGGCTTGCCCGCGTGGTTGAGTACCTGGGGCAGGCCGGGGAAGCGTTCGGCCAGGCGGATCGCCTGGCCGAGTTGGTGGCTGCGGACCAGTACGTCGTAGCAGAGCCCGCGTTCGCCGACCGCCGCCAGCCCGCGTTCCACATCGGGGGTTTGCAGCCACTCCGGGTCCGTCTCACCCTGGACGAGGTGGCGCAGGGAGCGCAGATACGCGCCGCCCGGTCCGGCGAGCAGCCGGTCCAGCACCTCGCCGATGGCTGGAGACGTCAGGTCAGCCCAGCCGACCACGGCCTCGATCAGCGGCTCCTGCTCGGCGAGGGCGAGCAGGTCCTCGGTCTCGGGCACGTCCGGGATGCACTGCACGACCACCGTGCTGTGCAGACGGCGGCCCGCGATGGGCTGGATGGCGGTGGCACGCAGGTCACCGGGGGTGAAGGTGCGGCGGATCGATGCCACGGTGGGGTCGTCCAGCCAGGGTTGCGGACGCCGGTCGAGGTCCCACAGGTGGTGGTGGGCGTCGATGAGGACGGGGGAGGGGGTGGAGGTCACGGCTGGTTCCAAGTCGGGTCGGTCTGGTGCGGGCCGTGACAGGCGGTGGCGTCTTCGCCTGGCGGGTTCAGGTGCCAGATCTCGGTGAGTTCCGTCCACTGGCGGGCGTCGCCCCGGTCGGGCCAGGGTTCCTGGCAGGGGTCGGTGAGTTTCCACCATTGCCGGGTCTCGGGGTCGGCTTCGAGGACGGCCATGTCGGCCTCGAAGTCGTCGCCGTGGTACTCGAAGTAGGCGAACAGCACCTCGCCGTGGAGGAAGATGCTGTAGTTGTGGATGTTCGCCCGGTGCAGGGCGGCTTCGACTCCGGGCCAGACGGCCGAGTGGAGTTCGAGGTACTCCGCGCGGTGCTCGGGTCGGAGCCTGATGGTCTGGGCGACGCGCTTCATGCGGTTTCTCCTTCCGAGCCCGGCGAGGGCCGGCCGGCTGGGGTGTCGAACGGAGTGCGGTAGCTGGGTGTGTTGGCCCGCAGCTGGAGGCACAGGGCGAGCCGGATGCGGGTGGAGGCGGGGAGCCGGACCGTCAGGGAGGTGCTGCCGCAGAGCTGCTCCGACTCGGTGACGACGGGCTCGGCGTGGCCGTAGTCGTACATGTCGCCGATCCAGCCGTCGTCCTGACAGGTGGTGTACCGGACGGCGGTGATGGTGTGCTCGGCGAAGGCGCCCGCCTGGACGATCACCGTGCGCTCGGCCTCGGGAGAGAGGTTCACCAGCTCGACGGTGGTCTCCTCGGGGTCGATGGAGGTGACCAGAGCGGCAACGTCCGGCGGCAGGCCGGCACGGCGGGCCTCGGCGTCGTGGTAGCGCAGCCTGGCCTGCTGCAGGCCGCCGTTGTACATCACCTGGGGGCCGCCCCAGGTCAGCTGGACGAGGGCTTCGGTGACGACCGGGTTGCACTGCTGCCACACATGGATGTCGGCCTCGGACACGTCCAGGTCGCGGTAGCGGTCGATGCGGCGCAGCCGGTGGCGCACCTGGGCCTGCGCCGCGGCGAGGATCCGCTCGGGGTAGCCGGGGTCGTCGCCGGCGAGGAAGGCGAACCACGCCTTCTCGTGCCCGGACTCCTCCTTGGCGCGGAACGGCCGCACGGTGCGCCAGTCGATGCCGTCGGCCTCACGCAGTCGCTCCAGCCGGGCGCGGTCGGCCTCGGAGGCCGTGTGGTGCCACAGGGCCACCGGGACCGGTGGGGTGGCCGGGTTGTAGTCGAACCAGCCCGAGTCGTTGTGGCGGAACGGAAGGTGGAGCGTGGGCGTGTGGATGTCGGGGCCGAGTTCGACCGCCCACTTGGAGGGGAGGCTGGAGTCCGCCTCCGTGTGGGGCATCACCTTGCCGCGGCCGATGAGGGTGTCGAGGGAGGTCGCGACCATGGAGAGGTAGTCGTCGTCCCCGGTGACCGTGGCCGCCGCGAGTGCCGCCACACAGGCCGCGTGGCCCACGCTGTGCCAGCCGTGCGGCCAGGACCAGCCGTAATGGCCGCCGTACCAGCGGCCCTCCAGCAGGCTGCCGACGACGCCGTCCGGGCCGGCGTTGTCCGGGATGAGACCGCCGTTCGCCTCGGTGCGCTCCCGCCACGCGTCGACGTACCCGACGATCCAGTCGCGGTAGCGCTCCTCGCCGGACAGGATCCAGGCGTTGAGCACCAGCCCGGCCGCGGCGAGGTTGACCGCGGTGTCGCCGACGCCCATCCGGTCCCGCATCTGCGCGCCGAGACGCGGGTCCGCGGAGAGCGGGTAGGGGCCGCCGTCGGCCTCGGGGATCCAGTCGAGTGGGAAGCCGTACGTCTGTGCTTCCTTGAGCAGCCAGGGATAGACGTCACCGTCGAACAGGCCCGTGCGGTCGGGGTCGCTGCCGTTGTGCGGGCGGGTGATCACGCGGTGCCCGGAGTCGTAGTTGCCCTTGGCCGGGTCGACGTACAACTCGGCGAAGCGCAGGGCGCGTTCGGACCAGCGGTCGGGAGCGGCCATGCACAGGAAGTAGAGCAGGAGCAGGCTCTCGCCCTGGTGGAACCAGTCGTAGCCGCGCTCGAACTCCTGCTGCAGCATGCCCAGTTCGGTGAGCTGCCGGGTCACGCCCTCCCAGTGCTTCTCACTGGCGGGCAGCAGATCGTCGGCACCGCCGAGGAGGTACAGCTGGGGCCAGTTGAAGAACACCTCGTAGAAGTCGTCCACACCGTCACGAGTGGTCAGCGGGCCGGTGTACTTCAGCCGTCCGTCCGCACCGGTGAAGTCGCGGGCGAAGCGGCGCCAGGCGTGGTCGAGCAGGTCGAACAGGGACCGCTGGGCCACGGCCCAGCCGGGTGGTTCGAGCAGCGGGACCTCCGCCTCGATCTCGGGTGGCGCGACCGGGTGGTCGCAGGGGGCGTCCTCGGCCGAGGTGCGGTCGGCGGAGCTGTGGTGCATGGAAGATCTCCGTTCGGGTGGCGGCAGGACGGCGCACGCCGGGGACGACGGCCGGGCGGTCGGGACGGGCCGCTATTCCTTGGTGGCGCCGGCGAGCATCCCGCTGACCAGGAAGCGCTGGGCGAAGAGGAAGACGATCAGCACGGGCGTGATGGCCACGAGCGTCGCCAGTGCCAGCTGCGGGCGCTGGATCGCCAGGTCACCGACGGTCGGATTGAAGGACGGCACGTTGCTGAGCAGGGTTCCGACTCCCACCTGGATGGGCATCTGGCTGCTCTCGGGGAGCATGACGTAGGGCAGGAAGTAGTTGGTCCAGTTGGCGACGAAGCTGAAGAAGCCCACGAGCGCGACGACCGGGGTCGCCAGCGGCAGCGCGATGTGCCAGAAGACGCGGAACTCCGAGCAGCCGTCCATCCGTGCCGCCGCCAGCAGGTCCTTCGGTACGGCGGTGGTGAAGTAGATGTACGTCAGGTACACGCCGAACGGGTAGAACGAGTACGGCAGGATGATCGACCACATCGTGCCGATCAGGTGCACCGCGTTGATCTCCAGGAACAACGGCACCACCAGGGTGGCGTTCGGCATGAGCATCACGACCAGCGTCGCGAACAGCAGGGTGTGCCGACCGCGGAACTCGGTCATGGCCAGGGCATATCCCGCGGGAATGGCGACACCGAGGGTGATGACCAGCGAGATCACCGCGTAGAGCGCGGAGTTGCCCAGCCACTGCATGACGGCGTTGTCCTGGAACGCCGTGAGCGCGTGCCAGTTGGCTTTCAGCGCGTGCCACGACCCGAAGGACAGCGGGTTGTCGTGGACCAGCTGCTGGTCGGTCTTGGTCGCCGCGAGGACGAGCCACAGCACCGGCAGCACGAAGAAGGCGAGGAACACGGCCAGTACGGATCCGGTCAACAGCCGGGAGGGCAGGTGCCGTACGGGCCGACGGTGCGGCGGCCGGTGGTGAGATCGGCTCATGAGGGGCGCTTCCCGTTCCGAGTTCGCTGTGCCGGTGACTCGACTGCCAGAGGTTCTAGTCGGCATCGAAGAACCCCGACCGTGCGACGAAGACGGCGGCGGCCGACACACTGACGACCAGGAGCTCCACCGAGACCGCGGCGGCGCCGTTGATGTTGTTCATCTGGAAGGCGAAGTCGTACGTCAGCTGGTTGAGCGAGTAGTCGCGTCCGGCCACGCCCACGCTGGCGAGGGAGAGCAACTGCGGTTCGACGAAGAGCTGGGCGCCGCCCGCGAAAGCCAGGATCACCATGTACACGATCCACTTGCGGAGCATCGGGATCTGCACGTGCCAGGCGGTCTGCCAGGCACCCGCGCCATCAATGCGCGCGGCTTCCATCACGTCCGCGGGGATGTTGTTGAGCGCGCCGTACATGACGACGATCCAGCCGCCCGCGCCGGTCCAGAACGCGATGACCGTGAACAGCAGGGGCAGGTTGCCGGGTGCGATCACCTCGCCGAAGGTGTGGAACCCCAGCGCGCCCAGCAGCGAGCTGACCGGGCTGACGGTCGGGTCGAGCATGAACAGCCACACCAGCACACTCGCCGCGCCGGCGAGCGCTCCGGGGATGTAGTAGAGGAAGCGCAGCGCCTTGCTTGCGGAACCCGAGGCCAGGCGGTGCAGCAGCAGCGCCAGGGCCACCACGAACACCACCAGGGACAGGAGCCAGAAGGCGAGGTAGACGGCGACATGGCTCACGGCGTCCAGGAAGCGGAAGTCCTGCGCCGTGGTGACGAAGTTGGCGAAGCCGGTGACCGTGCCCCCGGCGTCGGTGAAGGCGAAGTAGATCGCGTAAGCGGTCGGAAGGACGCCGAAGGCGACGAGCAAGACCACGTAGGCGGCGACGAAGGCCATACCGGCCCGGCTCTGCCGGGCGGCGCCGCGACGGCGCCGGGTCGCAGAGCCTGCCGGGGAGTGGGTGAGGGTCACTGGGAGACCTTGTATCCGTTGGATGTGGCGTACTTGACGATGGAGTCCTTCCAGGCCGGCAGCATCGAGACGACGCTCTTGCCCTGGGTCAGGCCGGGCTTGACGGTGGCGGCCCAGATCGCCTCCTGGCTGAACTGCCCCGAGCCCCAGCCGGGCCAGACCTGGGAGGAGGCGGCCTTGAGGGCGCTCAGGTCACCGTTGAAGTAGCCGGAGGCGTCCTGTCTCTTCAGCCAGGTGCCGGCGGCGGGCGCGTATGCGGGAAAGCCCGGCGCCTTCTCGCCCTGGTAGGCGTTGTCGGTGGTGACCCACTTCAGGAAGTCGGTGGCGGCCTTGATGTGCGCGGAGTGCTGGGACAGCAGCCAGGTGCCGCCGCCGACGTTACCGGTGGACGGCGCGGTCTCCCCCTTCCACTGCGGGATGGGCGCCGCGGCGATCTGCTTGGCCGGCGTCTTGAAGGTGCCCTCGAACAGCGCGCCGCCGTACCAGGCCGGACCCGGCATGAGCAGGACCTTGGCGGCCTCGTTCTTGCCGAAGTCGGTGCTGAAGACCCCGCTGATGGACATGGACCTGTTCTTGATCAGCACGTCCATGAGCCTGGCCATCTTGGTGCAGGCCTCGCTGGAGGTGTTCACCGACACGGCCTTCGGGCCGGTGACGTGGTTGGCGCCGCACTTGCTCGCCCACAGGTAGATCTCGGGGGTGAAGGAGTCGCCCGCGTCGCCCACCAGGTAGCCGGGGTGCTCCTTGGCCACCTTCTCGCCGAGCTGCTGGTAGTCCTCCCACGTCGTGGGGACCGTGTAGCCGAACTTCTTCAGCAGCGGCGCGTTGTACCAGAGCACTGCCTGGGAGAGGTCGTTGCGCAGACAGTAGGCGGTGCCGTCCACCGTGCAGACGTCGTTGGCGCCGCTGGCGAAGTCGGCCAGGGTCGCGGTGGGGATCAGGCCCTTGTTGAGCGGAGCGGCGAAGCCCGCCTCGACCGCCCAGGTCACCTCGTTGTTCTGAGAGCTGAACACGACGTCCGGCCAGCCCTTGCCGGTGCGGTTGAACAGCTGGACCTTGGTCTGGAGGTAGTTCGAGCCGTTGGCGTCGCCGTCGTAGGTGACGATGTGCAGCTTCACGTGCGGGTGCTGCTGCTGGTACAGCTTCGCGGCTTCCACACGGGTCGCGTCCACCCAGACCGTCAACGCACCGTCCTTCTGCGGCACCTGGGCGAAGCCGTCCTTGGTCGTCGTACCCGTGGTGCCGCCGCCGCAGGCAGTCAGGGTCAGCGCCGCGGTGGCCGCGCAGCCGGCCAGCAACGCCGCACGCCTCTTGCTGGACACTCTCTCCGGGCCGGACGAAGGCTTGTCGACGGTCATGTGCCACTCCACTGGTTTCACAAGGCGCCCCGAGCAGATGGGCAGGTGGCGCGAGGATGGGCGGACGGCCGTCCCGCTTGCCGTCGCGGAAGAAATTAGGCGTCTTATCTGAGGATCCGTCAAGGGTGTAAGCAGGCTTCTTCTCAGTGATCTACGACTGATGCCCGTATTTGCACCGGAGAAAGTCCCCTATATCCCTTATTTTGCCCACCGTGATGGCAACTCTACGGTGTATGTCATCGCATGATGAGTACGACTCATTATTGAGTTGGGATACGATGAGCACAGCTCAACAGCGATCAACCGCCCTCGTAGCAGTCATCCCGAAGGCAGGACAGATGAACGACACGCCCGCGACCGAAGCCGCCTGGCCGGCGCAGGCCTCTCCCACTGCGGCAGCAGCGGTGAACGGCTCAGACGAGCGGCGTGACTACCGCCCCGGTTACGAAGTCGTGGCGGAGCGGATTCTTGAGTTCATCGCCGAGGCTCGTCTGGCGGCAGGTGATCGGCTGCCCACGGAGAACGATCTGGCCCAGAGGCTGAACACCAGCAGGGCCGTGGTACGGGAGGCCGTGAAGATCCTTTCGGCGCTCGGCCGGGTCCGGGCACACAAGGGGCGCGGACTGTTCGTCGCGGACGACGAGGGCATGCTCGTCACCAGCCGCTGGGGCGGCTTCTTCCGCCCCGTCGACCTCGATCATGTCCTCATGCTGTTCGAGTTCCGCAGGGTTCAGGAGATGGCCGCGAGCAGTCTGGCCGCCACCCGTGCCACGCCCGCCGAGCTGCGGACCATCGAGGTGGCCGTGCAGCAGTGCCGGCACGGATTCGTCCACGGTCAGGTCGACGAGTTCAACCAGGCGGACGACGACTTCCACGGGGCCGTGGCTGCGGCCTCGCACAACGCCTTCCTCGTCAGCGCCGTGCGTGACGCGCGACGCCTGCAGCGGCAGTCCAGCGCGATCGGGATCCATGACATGTTCGGCGATGGCACCGAGTCCGCGGTCGTGGAGCACGAGGTGATCTACCGGGCCATTCGCGACGGCCGGCCCGACGAGGCGGCCGAGGCTACGGCGGCACATCTCGACAGGACACTCGAAGACTACCGACGGGAGATCCAGCGGCGCCTGTTCGGATAGCGTCGTGTTCGGTTCCCACCTGACCGGCGGGAGCCAGAACGACACTGCGTCCCTCGACCGAGAAGGTGATGGCCGCGTACGCCGCCCGAGGCACCGAGGTTCGGCCCGGAGACCTCCTCGGCTCCGGCACCTGCGGCACGGGTACCTCGCCGAGCTCTGGGGCCGCAGGGGGAGGCTGGATCCGCCTCCGCCGGCCCCCGGAGACATGGTCACCATGACGGTGGAGTGCATCGGCACCCTCAGCACTGGCAAAACCCTCATCGTGGGTGACGGCACAGGTACCTGGGGTGTCGGCGACGCGTCCAGCAAGCGAGCGGATTCGTCGACGAGCGCCTGCACGCCCGGCTGGGCGGCTATCCCGCCGGGCCGCTGCGTGAGGCGCTGGGCATCCGCGTCGAGGAGTACCGGCCGCTGCGGCAGGGGGAGCGGATCGTCCTGTCGGACGGGTCGTACGGCACCGCCTGGAGCGAGTCCGTGCGCGCCGAGGGCGCGGAGACGCTCGCCGCCTACACCCACGGCATGCTCACGGACAGCCCCGCGCTCACCCGGCATCGCTACGGCACCGGGCAGGGCTGGTACCTCTCGATCCGCCTGAAGGAGACCGACTACGCCGCCCTGGTCCGCCGGCTGCTCGACGAGGCCGGTATCGAGCCCGAACTGCCAGGTCTGCCGACCGGTGTCGAGGCCGTCACCCGGCAGGCGTCCGACGGCCGCCGCTGGCACGTCCTGATCAACCACAGCACCACCGCCCTGCACCTGCCGGAGCCCGCCCACGACCTGCTCACCGGGGCCGTGGCACACGAAGTGCCGCCCGGTGGCCGCGCGGTGCTGCGCAAGCCCTGACCTGGAAAGGCCACCATGCGCAAGAAACAGCAGACCATCCGGAGCACGAGGCCCCTTGTCTGGAGATCCTCATCAATGACGACGGCAGCCCGCGCTGGACTCACCTCGTGCACTGGACGCAGATCGGCAATGGCCTGGACCGGCCGAGCGAACTGCGCCTCACCGACGACACGCCCGGCCCGCGCGTCATCGACGTCTACCGAAGGGGAGGGGCCTGGCCGGAGCGCAGGTGTTCTCTGAGCCACTGTTCGGTGTTGCTCACGTGCAGCAGTGCGGCGGCCTGGCTGAGGGAGGCGTCGCGGGTGGACAGGGCATGGAAGATCGCCTCGTGCTCGGCGAGGGTCCGGCCCGCGGCCTGGGTGTCGACCAGGCCGCGCCAGATGCGGGCGCGCAGAGTGCGGCCGGAGATGCCCTCAAGGAGGGTGAGCAGGGTCTCGTTGCCCGTGGCCGTGATGACGGCGCGGTGGAAGGCCGCGTCGTGGATGTTGAGCTGCTCGACGTCGTCGCGGGCCTCGCGCATGGCATCCAGGTGCCGCTTGACCTCGGCAAGCTGCTCGTCGGAGATCCGGGTGGCGGCCAGGGCGGTGGCGACCGGTTCGAGTAGACGCCGCACCTCCATGAGGTCCTGCAGGGCGGCGGAGTCGCCCTGCAGCAGTTCCACCGCTCCGCCGAGCCCTTCCAGGAGCAGGCTCGGCTGCAGGCTGGTCACGTACGTGCCGTCACCTCGCCGGACCTCCAGAACCCGCGCGACGGCCAGCGCCTTGACCGCCTCACGGGCCAGGTTGCGGGACAGACCCAGCTGGGCTGCCAGGTCCGGCTCCGGCGGCAGCTTGGAGCCCGGAGGCAGCGCTCCCGTGCGGATCAGCTCGCGGATCTGCGCTATGGCCTTGTCCGTCAGAGACACTGCGAGCTCCTTCCGGGATCGTTCGCCGTGGGCACGTCCGACCTGATCAGTCCTCGGGCACGGAGATCATCCCAGAGATCTTCAGGGATCCGCTGATCGTGGAGTTCCACGTTTTGTGCAACCTGCTCCGCATTCCGCATACCGAGGGTGATGTTGATGATACTGGGATGGGTGCGCGGAAAGGCGATCGCGGCGGCGGGCAGGGTCGTGCCGTGCGCCGCGCAGACGTCGGCGATCGCCCGAGCGCGGGCTACCAGGGCAGGCGGGGCGTCCTGGTAGTCGTACTTCATGCCCTCGGCGGGGCGGTCGCGGGAGAGCAGCCCCGAGTTGAAGACGCCCACCGCCACGACGCTCTTGCCGAGTTCCCGCGCGGCGGGCAGGACATCGTCCAGAGCCGACTGGTCGAGGAGTGTGTAGCGCCCGGCCAGCATGACCAGGTCGGCTGCGGTCTCGCGCAGGAAGCGGGCGAGCATGGCCGACTGGTTCATACCGGCGCCGATCGCGCCGATCATCCCCTGGTCGCGGAGGTCCGCGAGGGCCGGCATGGCCTCCTCGGCGGCCTGTCTCCAGTGGTCGTCGGGGTCGTGCAGGTAGACGACGTCCAGGCGGTCAAGGCCGGTGCGTTCCAAGGTCGCCTCGATGGAGCGGAGCACTCCGTCACGGCTGAAGTCCCACTGCCTGCGCAGGTCGTCCGGCACCACGAAGCCCTCGGTGTCGATGCCGCGCGGCTGCTCGTTGGGGACGAGCAGGCGGCCGACCTTGGAGGAGACGACGTACGCGTCGCGTGGACGGTCCCTCAGGGCGGCTCCCAGGCGTCGCTCGGAGAGACCGAGCCCGTAGTGCGGTGCCGTGTCGAAGTACCGGATGCCGGACTCCCAGGCCGCCTCGATCGCGGCCTGCGCGTCGTGAGGAGGGGTGACACGGTAGAGATTGCCGATCACGGAGGCCCCGAAGCCGAGGGCCGTGAGCTCGACGCGGGTGTTCGTGATCTTCCGGTGTCCCATGGTCCGATGTGTCAACTGTGCCCCTCTGGTAGTGCGGTTCGGTACGGCGGCCGAGGGCCGGTCATCGTCTGACGGCGGCCGAGCCACCTGCCATGAGCGCCTCGACCTCGGCGAGTGAGGCCATGGAGACGTCACCGGGCGTGGTCATGGCCAGTGCGCCGTGGACGGTGCCGTAGGCCAGAGCGCGTTGCAGGCCGGCGGCATCGAGGGTCGCCGCGGGCCTGGCGCGAGCCGCCGCGCCACCGCCGTCGCCCGTCAGCAGTCCGTAGATCAGTCCGGCCGCGAACGCGTCGCCGGAGCCGATGCGGTCCAGGACGTGCAGACCGGGCATCTCGGGGCCACGCACGCAGCCGGTCCGGGCCGACCAGGCGGCCGAGGACCAGTCGTTCACCCCGGCCGAGGGCACGGTGCGCACGGTCGTCGCCAGCACCTCGGCCTGGGGCAGGTGTCCCGCGACCTCTGCGAGCGCGTCCTGCACCTCGTCCGCCTCGACCCGTAGCGCCCCTGGGTACGGTCCGGCCAGGCCCAGGGCACCCACGACGACGTCGGCGTGACGGGCGAGCCGCAGGTCGACCTCGCGGGCGGCGTTGGCGCCGCCCCGGCCGGCCCAGAGACTGGGGCGGTAGTTGGGGTCGTAGGAGACCGTCACACCGTGCCGCCGCGCGGCCGCCATGGCCTCGTCCGCGACGTCCACGGTGGTGTCCGACAGGCCGGCGAAGATGCCGCCGGTGTGGAACCAGCGCGGCCCCGAGGAGAAGACCGCGTCCCAGTCGACATCCCCTTTGCGTAGCTGCGATACGGCTGTGCCCGCGCGGTCGCTGACGCCCAGTGCGCCCCGGATGCCGAAGCCCCGCTCCACGAAGTTCAGCCCGTTGCGGGAGGTGCGGCCGATACCGTCGTCGGACACCCAGCGGATCAGGGAGGTCTCGACTCCGCCCTGGAGGATCAGGTCCTCGGCAAGCCTCCCCACCGCGTTGTCGACCAGGGCGGTCACGACAGCCGCGCGCAGGCCGAAGCAGCGGCGCAGTCCCCGCACCACGTTGTACTCGCCGCCGCCTTCCCAGACCTGGAAGGTGCGGGCGGTGCGGATCCTGCCCTCGCCCGGGTCGAAGCGGAGCATCACCTCGCCGAGGGCCACCACGTCGGTCACGTCGCGCTCCTCTGTACGGCCTCGGCGGTCAGCCGGCGGATCTCCTCGTACTCGCCTCGTTCCAGATGGGCGGCGGTGGCCATCCAGCTGCCGCCGACGGCGAGGACCGCCGGGTCGGCGAGGTAGGCGGTCATGCGGTAGGCGTCGATGCCGCCCGTCGGCACGAATCGTGCCTGCGGGAAGGGCGCCGCCAGGGCTCGCAGCATCGGGATGCCGCCGAGCGGCTCGGAGGGGAAGAGCTTGACGGTGTCGAGGCCGGCCCGCAGCGCGCGCATCAGCTCGGTGGCGGAGGCGATGCCGGGCACCACGGGTACCCCCAGCTCGCCGCACCTGGCGACGACTGCCTCGTCGAAGCCGGGAGAGACGACGAAACGGGCCCCGGCCGCCACGGCCAGGTCCACCTGCTCGGGCGTGAGGACCGTACCGGCGCCGACCGTCAGCCCGCCGTGGGCGGCCATCGTCTTGAGTACCTGCTCGGCGTCAGGGGTGCGGAAGGTGACCTCGGCGCACCGGGCGCCGCCCGCCGCGAGCGCGTCGGCCAGCGGGCCGGCGGTCGCTGCGGAGGGCACGGTCAGCACCGGCATGACGCGGGCGCCGGCCAGTACGGAGGCCAGGTCGGTGTCACTCATCGGCCGAGCCATCCGCCGTCGACGGGCAGGACGGTGCCGTGGACGTAGGCGGCGGCGTCCGAGGCGAGGAACACCGTGGCGCCCGCGAGGTCGTCGGCGCTGCCCCAGCGCGCGGCCGGGATGCGGTCCAGGATCGCCTTGCTGCGGACGGGATCGTCCTGCAGGGCCTGGGTGTTGTCGGTGGCGATGTAGCCGGGCGCGATGGCGTTGACGTTGACGCCGTGCGGCGCCCACTCGTTGGCCAGGGCCTTGGTCAGGCCGGCGACGCCGTGCTTGGCGGCGGTGTAGCCGGGGACGGTGATGCCGCCCTGGAAGCTGAGCAGAGACGCCGTGAAGATGATCTTCCCGTGGCCGCGCGCCACCATCGCCGCGCCCACCGCGCGGGACAGGGTGAACTGGGCGTTGAGATTGACCTGGAGGACCAACTCCCATTCGTCATCGGGGTGTTCGGCGGCAGGGGCGCGGCGGATCGTGCCCGCGTTGTTGACCAGGATGTCGACCGGCCGCTCGCGCCCGGCGAGGTCCGCGCCCAGGGCCCGGACGGCGGCGGCGTCGGCGAAGTCGGTGCGGATGGCCTCGAAGGTACGGCCCGCGGCCAGGACGTCCTTCTCCACGTCGCTGCCGGACTCCTCCAGTGAGGCGCTGACGCCGATGACGTCCGCACCGGCCTCGGCGAGCGCGCGGGCCATGGCCCGGCCGATACCGCGCCGAGCTCCCGTGACGACGGCGAGCTTCCCGGTGAGGTCGAAGGCGGTCATACGGCGGCTCCCTGGGCGTCGTCGGTGCAGTCCACGAGGATCTTCATCACGTCGCCGCCGCCCTCCAGGGCCTCGAATGCGGCGGGCGCCTCGGTGAGCGGCACGACCTTGCTGATCAGCCGCTCAGCCGGGATCGTGCCGTCGGAGACCAGGGCGACCGCCTTCTCGAAGTCGGAGCGGTCGTACAACCGGGCGCCGACGAGGGTGAGTTCACGCCAGAAGAAGCGGTGGAGGTTCACCTCGCGCGGGCGGGCGTGGATCGCCACCAGGCACAACCGGCCGCGGACGCGGAGAACCTCGACGGCGGTGTCCACTCCGCCCTGCGCGCCGGAGACCTCGAAGGCGACGTCCGCACCGGCGTCGCCGGTCCACTGCCGGACCAGCTCGGGCACGTCGTCGGCGCCCGGATCCCAGGTGGCCAGCCCCAGCTCCTCGGCGAGCCGCCGCCGGTGAGGGCTCAGCTCGACCACCCGGACGTCGGCTCCGGCCGCCCGGGCGACCAGGGCGATGAGGATGCCGACAGGGCCGCCGCCGACCACGACGGCCTTCTCGCCGTCGCGGACCTGGGCCCGGCCGACATCGTGCACCGCGACCGCGGTGGGCTCCACGAGGGCGGCGTGGTCCAGGGGGAGGGAGCCGGGCAGCCGTACGAGGGTCGTGGCGGGCACGGCCCAGCGCTGCTGCATCGCGCCGGGGGAGTCGATGCCGATGAAGTCCAGGTGCTGGCAGATGTGCCGGTGCCCCGCCTGGCAGGCCGGGCAGGTGTCGTCCCAGCGCAGCGGCATCACGGTGACCGCGTCCCCGGGCGACCAGCCCTCCACTCCTGCACCCACCCGCACGATCCGGCCGGACATCTCATGCCCGAGGACGGCGGGCGCGGCGACCCGGGCGTCCATGTCGCCGTGGAAGATGTGCAGGTCGGTGCCGCAGATACCGACGTAGGCGGGGGCGATCTCCACCTGGCCGGGGCCGGGGGGCGGGTTCTCAGCGGGCGCGGTGTCCAGGGTGCGGGCGGCGAGGTAGCGGACTGCGAGTGTCATCGTGTTCTCAGGGTCCCTTCAGCGCGGACGCCGATGGTGAGCAGCAGGTTGGCGTAGGTGCGGATGTCGGCGGTGACGACGGCGAGGGCCAGGTCGGGTGAGCGGGCGGCGTCGTAGAACTCGAAGCGGCCGAGCGTCTCGACGGGGACGGGCGCCAGCATCGAGCGGTACTCGGCGATGGCCGGCGGCTCCGGCTCGCCCTCGGGCGGCACCATCACATGCGCCGACTCGACGGGCAGAGCCCGCAGCAGGACGTCGAGCACGGTGGTGACGTCCAGCAGACCCGGCGCCAGGTTGAGATGGACGGTCCTGGTTCGCGGGCCGGTGGCCGTACTCGCCGGATAGTGGCCGTCGGCGAGCAGGACGCGGGCTCCATGCCCGGCGCCCGCCAGGGCTTCGAGGATGCCCGGGTGCAGGAGTTCGGTCAGCAGCATGGAGTGCCCTCTTTGCTTCGAGTGGGGTCGAGGCGGTAGAACGTGCTGGCGGTACCGGCGAGGACCGCCTCGGTCTCGGCGGCGGAGCAGCCGGCCAGGAGTTCCTCTACGGTGGCCGCCCACCGGTTCCAGCCGCCGGCGAGGACGCAGACCGGCCAGTCCGAGCCGAACATCAGCCGGTCGGGGCCGAAGGCCGCCAGCAGGACCTCCCACACCGGCCGGATGTCGTCGACGGTCCACTTCTCGTGGTCGGCCTCGGTGACCAGGCCCGACACCTTGCACCGCACCTGGGGATGCGCGGCCAGCCGCCGCACGCCCCGCTCCCAGTCGGCCAGGTCCTGCCGGGCGATGGGTGGTTTTCCGGCGTGGTCGAGGACCAGGGGAAGACCGGGGAGGCGTTCGGCCAGGCGGATCGCCTGGGGGAACTGGTGGCTGCGGATGAGCAGGTCGTACCCGAGGCCCCGTTCGCCCACCGCCCGCAGTCCCCGCTCGACGTCCGGGCGCCCGAGCCAGTGCGGGTCGGACTCGCCCTGCACGATGTGCCGTACGGCCCGCAGGTACCGGCCCGCTGACCCTGTCCGCAGGTCGTCGAGAACGTCGCCGATCGCGGGGGACGCCAGGTCCGCCCAGCCGACGACGGCGCCGACCAGCGGGTCGCTGTCGGCCAGGGCGAGGAGGTCACGTGTCTCGGGGACGGATGTGATGCACTGGACGACCACCGTGCTCGTCAGCCGTCGTCCGGCGATCGGCCGGGTCGCGGCCGAGCGCAGGGCGTGCGAACTGAAGTTGCGGCGGAGCGGCTCGTGCCCGGGTTCGTCCAGCCAGGGCTGCGGCCGGACATCAAGGTTCCAGACGTGATGGTGGGCGTCTACGAGGATCTGGGCGTCAGACACGGGCCGTCCAGACGGGGCCGTCGGGGTACGCGTACTCCTTCAGCGAGTCCGGCAGCATCTGCGCGCTCAGCCCGGGCAGGGTCGGCGCGAGATAGTGGCCGTCGATGATGCGGACGGGGTCGACGAAGTGCTCGTGCAGGTGGTCGACGTACTCGATGACCCGGTCCTCGACGGTGCCGGAGACGGCGACGTAGTCGAACATCGACAGGTGCTGGACCATCTCGCACAGCCCCACACCGCCGGCGTGCGGGCAGACCGGCACCCCGAACTTGGCGGCGAGCAGGAGGATCGCGATGTTCTCGTTGACGCCGCCGACCCGCGCGGAGTCGATCTGCACGATGTCCACCGCGCCCGCCTGCAGGAGCTGCTTGAAGACGACCCGGTTGGCGATGTGCTCGCCGGTGGCGACCTTGATGGGGCTGAGCGCCTCGCGGACGGCCGCGTGGCCGAGGATGTCGTCGGGGGAGGTGGGCTCCTCGATCCAGTACGGGTCGTAGGGGGCGAGGGCGCGCATCCAGTCGATCGCGGGGGCGACATCCCATCTCTGGTTGGCGTCGACGGCGATGCGGATGCCGTCGCCGACCGCCGCGCGGGCGGTGCGCATGCGCCGTACGTCGTCCTCCAGGGATGCGCCGACCTTCAGCTTGATCTGGGTGAAGCCGTCGGCGACGGCCTCGCGGGCCAGGCGGGCCAGCTTCTCGTCGGAGTAGCCGAGCCAGCCGGGCGTGGTGGTGTAGGCCGGGTAGCCGCGCTCCAGCAGCCGCGCGATCCTCTCCTCGCGGCCCGGTTCGGCACGGCGCAGGATGTCCAGGGCCTCCGCGGGGGTGAGGGCGTCGCTGAGCCAGCGGAAGTCGACCTGCGCGACCAGGTCCTCGGGCGACATCTCCCCGAGGAAGCGCCACACGGGCTTGCCCGCACGCTTGGCCGCGAGGTCCCAGGCGGCGTTGACCACCGCGCCGGTGGCCATGTGGATGGCACCCTTCTCCGGTCCCAGCCAGCGCAGTTGGGGGTCGTGCACGAGGGAGCGGGAGAACGCTCCGAGGTCGGCGCAGACCTCCTCCACCGACAGGCCGACCACGTGTGGGGCGAGCGCCGCGATGGCGGCGGCCTGCACGTCGTTGCCGCGTCCGGTGGTGAAGGCCAGGGCGTGGCCCTCCAGCCCGTCGCCGGCGTCGGTGCGCAGGACCACGTAGGCGGCGGAGTAGTCGGGCTCGGGGTTCATGGCGTCCGAGCCGTCGAGGTGTTCGGAGGTGGGGAACCGCACGTCCAGGACGTCCAGGGCGGTGATGCGGGCGGATGAGGGCACGGTGGAGGACATGGCGGCAACTCCTGTGAGGGGCAAGGGGCAATCGGTCCCCTCGCGACGAGACGTGAACGCGGCGGAGGTCGGGCGGCCGGTGGGGCCGCCCGGGTCACTCCTGGACCTTGCCGCCGGTGATGCGGGAGATGGCGAGGGCGACCAGGATGATCAGGCCGTTGAGAGCGCCGATCCACTGAGCGGGGACGCCCCCCAGCGTGAGCACGTTCTGGATCATGAAGAGCAGCAGGATGCCGCAGAACGCGCCGAACATGGTGCCCTTGCCGCCGTTCAGGCTGATCCCGCCGATGACGGCGGCGGCGAAGACGGTGAAGATGTAGCCGTTGCCCTGTGCGGAGGCGACCGAGGCCAGGCGTCCGGACAGCATCAGGCCGGCGAGGGCGGCGAGCACGCTGCCGGTGACGATCACGATCCACAGCACCCGGTCGGTACGGATGCCGGCCGCCTTCGCCGCGTCGACGTTGCCGCCGATGGCGTACAGGGAGCGGCCGAAGCCGGTCCAGCCGAGCACCACGATCGCGACCGCGAACAGGGCCAGGCAGATCCAGATGGAGGCGGGCATACCGAACCATTCGGCGGTGCCGATGTAGAGCATCGACTGCGGCAGCTGGAAGAAGGTCTGGCCGCCGGAGATTCCGGTGAGGACACCGCGCAGCACGATCAGCATGCCCAGGGTCACGATGAAGCCGTTGAGGCCGAAGCGGATGATCAGCAGAGCGTTGATCACTCCGACGAGTGCGCCCACGGCGAGGGTGAGGGGGATCGACCAGGCACCGGGGAGCAGGCCGAGTCCGTGTCCGGCGCCGGCCGGGACGACCAGCCAGGCCGCGACGCCGGGCGCGAGGCCCATGGTGGACTCCAGGGAGAGGTCCATCTTCTTGACGATCAGGATCATCGTCTGGGCGAGGACCAGCAGGGCCATCTCGGACATGGTCTGCAGGACGTTGATGAGGTTGTCGGCCTGCAGGAAGACCGGGTTGACGATCTGACCGACGATCGCGATGACGACGATCGCGGGGACGAGGGCGAGGTCGCGCAGGCGGGCCAGGGGGATCCGGCCGCCGAGCAGCGCGGTGCGCCTGGGCTTGGGTTCCGCGGCCTTGGCGGCTGCGTCCGCGAGGACGGGTTCAGGCATTACTTCAGGCATTCAAGTCCACTCCTTCCATCGCGGCCACGAGGTCGTGGTCGTGCCAGCCGCGGGCCATCTCTGAGGTCACCCGGCCCTGGAACATCACCAGGACCCGGTCGCACATGCGCAGGTCGTCGAGTTCGTCGGAGGCGATGAGCACGCCGGTTCCGGACTCGGCGGTCTCCTCGACCTTGCCGAGGAGGAACTCCTTGGAGCGCACGTCCACGCCCGCGGTCGGGTTGATCAGCACCAGCAGGCGCGGGTCGTCCGCCAGGGCGCGGGCCATGACGACCTTCTGCTGGTTGCCGCCCGAGAGCGCCGAGACGGGCAGCTCGGGTCCCGGTGTCTTGATCGCCAGCTTCTCGATCATGTTGTCGGCGAGCCGGTCCCGTCGGTCGCGGCTGAGGAAGCCGTTCTTGCCGAGCCGGTGAGGAACGGACAGCGTGGCGTTGTCCGCGATCGACATGTCGGGCACGAATCCCTGGTGGTGCCGGTCCTGCGGGACGAACCCGGCGCCCGCGGCGAGCGCGGCGGGCACGCTGCCCGGCCGGGGCCGTCGCCCGGCGATCTCCACCTCGCCCGCCTGGGCCGCCCGCAGCC
Organism: Streptomyces camelliae; assembly: GCF_027625935.1. NCBI lineage: Bacteria > Bacillati > Actinomycetota > Actinomycetes > Kitasatosporales > Streptomycetaceae > Streptomyces > Streptomyces camelliae. The sequence goes on along the minus strand of NZ_CP115300.1, from coordinate 718,703 downwards.
CTACGACGGTCTCGGCGACCTCGGTACGACCGCTGCCGGCGGCACCGGCGAGTCCGACGATCTCCCCGGCGCCCACCTGGAAGGTGACATCACCGTAAGCGCCGTCACTGCCGAGCGCCTGCACGGACAGCGCGGGCGTGGCGGTGCGGTCGAGGGTGCTCGACCGCATCTGCAGCCGGTCGGCCGCCGCCTCGCCGGTCATCGCGGCGACCAGCTCGGTACGGGGGAGCTCCGCGACCGGCGCGGTCACGATGTGCCGGGCGTCGCGGAACACCGTCACCATGTCGCAGATGTCGTAGACCTCCTGGAGATGGTGGCTGATGAACAGGAAGGTCACACCCTGGCGCTGCAGGTCGCGGATGCGGTCGAAGAGCCGGTTGATGGCCGCACCGTCGAGCTGGGCGGTCGGCTCGTCGAGGATGATGAACCGGGCTCCGAAGGACAGCGCCCGGGCGATCTCCACGAACTGCCGCTGCTCCACGCTCAGATCGCCGGCCGAAGTCTGCGGGTCGACGTCCACCGACCACGTCGACAGCAGCTCCTGCGCCCGCCGGCGCACACCCTGCCAGCTGATGAGCCGGCTGCGGCCGTGGTCGTGCCGGTTCAGGAAGAGGTTCTCGGCGACGGTCAGGGTGGGGATGATCGTCGACTTCTGGTAGACGCAGGCCACGCGCTCTCGCCAGGCGTCGCGGTCCGCGAGTCGCGGTGCGGGGCTGCCGCCGAAGGTGACCGTTCCCTCGTCGGGGGCCTGCAGGCCGGTGAGGACCGACACGAGCGTCGACTTGCCGGCCCCGTTGCGGCCGACGAGCGCGTGGGTCTCGCCGGGCCTGATGGTGATCCGGGCGCCGTTGAGGGCCACCGTCGGACCGAATCGTTTGACTATGCCCGTCGCCTCGACGACAGGCGGGCTCACCTGGGACCGTCCGTCGTCCGCCGGGGCGGGCGCGGGGCTGACTGCTCGCTCCCCGTCACTCATCACAACCGCCTTGTACTCGATAGCCGTTGGGTGCCTGACAGGGCAGGTCAGCCGAGGTTGTTGCCCCACAGGGAGGTGTCGGTGCTCTTGACGCTGGACACGCCGCCATAGGTGCCGCCGTCGACGGTGACCAGGGGAGCGGAGAGCTGGTCCTCAAGCAGACCGGAGCGGACCTGGATGATGGTGCTGTTGTGGTCGGTCTTGCCGGGCTTGAACGTCTTTCCGTCGATCGCGGCCTTCAGGTAGTACAGGGCGTACTTGGCGTACAGGTCGGCCGGCTGGGAGACGGTGGCGTCGATGTTGCCGGCCGCGATGTCCTTGAGCTCCTCGGGGATGCCGTCGTTGGACACGATGAAGACGTGCTTCTCGTCCTTCGGGCCGACCAGCAGGCCCTTCTGCTTGAGCACCTGAAGCGTGCCGGACAGGGCGAAGCTGGACTCCATGTAGACGCCCTTGATGTCCGGGTTGGCGGTCAGGTCGGTCTGGAGCTTCTGCGCGGCGGTGGCCCCGTCCCAGTTGGTGGCCTCCCCGAACACCTTGATGCCGGGGTAGTTCGCCTTCATGCACGCGTTGAACGCCTCTGTGCGGTCACGGCCGTTGATGGAGTCGAGGCCGCCCTCCAGCATCACGACCTTGCCCTTGCCGTTCAGCTTCGTGCCGAGGAACCGGCAGGCCTTCTCGCCGTAGGCGCGGTTGTCGGCCCGCACCACCATGAACACCTTGCCGCTGTCGGGGCGGGTGTCGATGGTGACGACGGGGATCTTCTTCGCCTCCAGCTGCGCCAGCGTCGGCGCGATGGCGGCGGTGTCCTGGGGCGCCATCGCGATGCCCTTCACACCCTGGCTGATGAACGTCTGCGCGTTGGCGGTCAGCTTGGCGACGTCGTTCTGCGAGTTCGTCGTCTTCAGCGACAGGCTCAGCTGTCCGGCGTACCTGGGCGTGTACTTGATGTACGAGTTCCAGAAGTCGGTGTCGGAGCGGGGGTAGTCGACGCCGACCAGCGGGGAACTGCTCGACGAAGCGGTGCCCGAGCCGCTGCAGGCGCTGAGCAGCGCCAGGGCGGACAGGGCTGAGGCGGTGGAGCAGAGAGCAGTTCTGAGTCTCATCGGTACTTCCTCGCGCTGGTCCCGGAGCGGGAGTTGGTGTGCTGGGCGGCAGCTGTGTGCCGCCGCATCGAAGACATGGGATGTATGTATACGGCGACCCGAGGGTGCTGTCTAGATGTCGGCAGGAAATGCTGGAAAGGAGGGGGGTTTGGAGCTCGCAGCGGCATCCTGGCCACTAAATCAATCCCATCAATGATGCGTATTCGTGATGCGCTGACGGCTTGTCTGCGGACTCCCCGTGTGACGGTGCCTTCGTCGCCGGCCCTCAAACATTCGATGTCTGGCGCCAGAAAATGGCGTCATAGCGCTCATATTGGACGAAAGTGCGAGTCATGGAGCTGCTTTCATCCCTGCACGCCCGTTGACATCAGTGCGTCACATGGTCGAACTTCGTGCGTAACCTCCGGCGCTCCAGAGCCGTGGGCGTCGTGTGTCCCCCCTTGTCCCCCATTTCAGGGATGTCCTCATGTCGAGCTCTTTCAACAGACGCCAGTTCCTCTCCGCCGCCACATGTGTAGCGGCGGCAGCCGTCGCCGGCGGCGGCCTCGGGGCCGGCGTCGCACAGGCGGCACCGAGTACCTACACACCGGCGTGGCCCTCGGTCGACCAGCACCCACCGGCCCCGGAGTGGTTCCAGGACGCCAAGTTCGGCATCTACTTCCACTGGGGCGTCTTCAGCGTTCCGGCCTACGACAGCGAGTGGTACCCGCGCAACATGTACATAGCCGGCAGCGCGGCCAACCAGCACCACATCGCGACCTACGGCGACCCGTCCGTGTGGCCGTACCACAACTTCATCAACGGGGCGAAGGACCTCGCTGGGAACACCGTGCAGTTCGCACCGAGGCTCACGTCGGCGGGCGGCACCTTCGACCCCGACGCGTGGGCGCAGCTGTTCGTCGACGCGGGAGCGAGGTTCGCCGGACCGGTCGCCGAACACCACGACGGCTTCTCCATGTGGAACAGCCAGGTCAACGAGTGGAACTCGGTCGCCAAGGGCCCGAAGCTCAATCTGCTGCAGCTGTTCACCACGGCGATCCGGGCCAAGGGGCTCAAGCTGCTGGTCGCCATGCACCACGCGTACAACTTCAACGGCTACTACGACCACGTCCCCGCCCAGTCGGACCCGAGCCTGCAGAAGCTCTACGGGCAGTTGGACAGGACGCAGGAGAACCAGCTCTGGTACGACAAGCTGAAGGAGGTCATCGACCTCGCCCAGCCGGACATCCTGTGGCAGGACTTCAGACTGGACGCGGTCGACGAGACGCAGCGCCTGAACTTCCTGTCGTACTACTACAACCAGGCCAACGCCTGGGGCCGCGAGGTCGTCGCCACGTACAAGGACGGGCTCGACAACAAGGGCGAGGTCTTCGACTACGAGCGCGGCGGCCCGGCCGACCTGACCAGCCCCTACTGGCTCACCGACGACAGCATCTCCAGCTCCAGCTGGTGCTACACGCAGGGCATCGGCTACTACAGCACTCAGCAGATGCTGCACTCACTCATCGACCGGGTCAGCAAGAACGGCAACATGCTGCTGAACATCGCGCCGATGGCCGACGGCACCATCCCGCAGGCGCAGAAGGACGTTCTGCTCGGCATCGGCGACTACCTGAAGCGCTTCGGCGAGTCGGTCTACTCGACCCGGCCCTGGACGGCGTACGGCGAAGGCCCGACGAAGATGGGTGGCGGCTCCTTCACCACCCCGACGGCCGGCACGGCGCAGGACATACGCTTCACCCGGGACAAGACCAACACGGTCCTGTACGCCACCGTCCTCGGCTGGCCCGGCAGTTCGCTGACGATCAAGACTCTCAGCTCCGACCGGATCGGCCTCTCCTCGCTGACGTCGGCCAAGCTGCTCGACTCGACGGCCGGCAACTACATCAGTCTCGCCACGCCCACGCAGGACGCGTCCGGTCTGAAGGTGACCCTGCCGTCGTCAGCGCCGTTCAGCGCCGACGCGTACGTTCTCAAGCTCTCCTTCTCCGGGCAGATACCCAGCCTGCGGCCCCTCTCCGGCGCCGTGGTCTTCGGGGACGTCAACTACTCGGGCACGACCGCCGTGCTCCCTGTCGGCGACTACACCGCGGACCAGCTGACGCTCGCCGGCCTTGGCCCGCTCAGCCTCTCGTCCCTGCGCCTGGCTTCCGGCTTCCAGGTGATCGGCTACTCGGGAGACAACTTCTCCGGCACCTCATGGACCTTCATCGCCGACAACCCCGACCTCCGGGTCACGGGCAACAACGACCAGGTCACCTCGCTGAAGGTCCAGCTCAATCCGTCGACGTACTTCCGGATCACCAACGTCACCGACGGCCTCGCCCTGGACAGCGGCGGCACGGTGGCCTCCGGGTCCAACCTCAAGCAGTGGCCCTGGGACGGCAGTCCCAACCTCCAGTGGCAGGCGGTCGAGGTAGGCGGCGGCTACTACAAGCTGGTCAACCGCACCAACGGCATGGTCGCCGACGGCTGGGGGGCCACCGGCAACGGTTCAGCGGCCAGGCAGGCGCCGTGGAACGGCGGCACGAACCAGCAGTGGACGATCACCCACCGCGGCGACGGCCGCCACACGATCGCCAACCGCACCACCGGCCTGGTTCTCGACGGCGGCGGCAACGTGGCCTCGGGCTCCGTGACCAAGCAGTGGGCCTACGGAAGCAGCACCAACCTGCTGTGGACCTTCACGGCGCTGTGACCCTCGCACCGGCACGACACGCGGCTGCGGTGGGCGCGCTCGCGGGGACTGGGAGTTCGAGTCGGCAGATGTCTCGTACCGGCGGAGCTTGGCGCCTTCGTAGCCGTATGCGCCGTCCGCCCCAACCGCCTCACCTCCGACACATCAGAGCCACCCGAAACCGGGAGTGCACCCATGCCGTCAGGAAGAGGACCGTCCCGTCGAACCCTGCTGGGCGCCGCGGGCGCCGCTGTGGCCGCGAGCGCGCTGCCCGTGGTTCCCGGCTTCTCCCGCCTGCTCCCTCAGGCGGCCGCCGCGGACCTACAGACCAACCTCAGCAACCTGGTGAACATGCGGTTCGGCATGTTCAACCACTTCAACATGGGCACGTTCACCAACCAGGAGTGGGCCTCCCCGCACCAGAACCCTGCTCTGTTCGCGCCCACGGCGGTCGACTGCGCCCAGTGGGCGGCGGCCGCTGCGGCGGCGAAGATGAGCTACGGCGTTCTGACCACCAAGCACCACGACGGCTTCTGCCTGTGGCCCAGCGCCTACAACAACTACAACGTAGCCAACAGCTCCTACAAGCACGACATCGTCGCGCAGTACGTGACCGCCTTCCGGGCCCAGGGCCTCAAGGTCGGCCTGTACTTCTCCATCTGGGACCGCACCTACAGCGTGCAGGCCTACGACACCCGCCACAAAGTCGCCTCCGGCCAGGCCGTCCAGCCCGGCGACATCACCTACATCCTCAACCAGATCACCGAACTGCTCACCAACTACGGCACCATCGACATGTTCGTCACCGACGGCTACGCCTGGCAGATGGGCCAGCAGGCCGTCCCTTACCAGCGCATCAGGGAACACGTGAAGTCCCTGCAGCCCGACATCGTGATGATCGACCACGGTGGGCTGTCGGTGCCCTTCCTCGGCGACGCGATCTACTTCGAGGAGCCACTCGGCATCACCTCACCGGCAGGCAACACCTACGCCTCGCTGCAGGGCCAGACGATCAGCAACGGGTGGTTCTGGCATCCGACAACGCCCACGACCGATCCGATGAGCAGGGACTCCATCCTCTCCCACCTGGCTGACCTGGAGCCCAAGTACACCTCGTTCATCCTCAACTGCCCGCCCAACCGCAATGGTGTGCTGGACACCAACATCGTCAACCGGCTCTCCGAGGTCGGCGCCGCCTGGAGCGGCCCCGACACCTCCCGGCCGCCCCTGCCCACCCAGATGCTCCGCGCCGAACACCCGGTCACCCCCGTGGCCGCCTACGCCACCGCATACCTCACCGGGGAAGGCCCCCTGAACGCCATCGACGGCCTCAGTGACCGGAACTTCGAGACCTGTTGGTCCACCTGGAGCCTCCCGCTTCCCCAGAGCATCACCATCGACCTGGGCGGCGTATGGAGCAACATCTCCACCCTCGAATACCTGCCCAAGCAGTGGAACCGCACCAACACCACCGACGGCGACATCACCGCCTGCGCCATCTCCACCAGCACCGACGGCACCACCTTCACCCAGGTCGCCACCGCCCGCTGGCCCGGCGACCGCACCACCAAACTCGTCGAATGGCCGGCCCGCAACGCCGCCTTCGTCCGCATCCAGGTCACCGCCGGCACCGGCGGCTACGCCAACATCGGCAACCTGCGCATCGGCGGCCGCACCGCGACACCCGCCCTGGTCTCCACCCTCTTCCCCGGCGACGGCACCGTGTACCGCCTCGTCGCCCGGCACAGCGGCAAGGTCGCCGACGTCTCAGGTGCCGGCACTGCCAACAACACCCCCCTCCTGCAGTCGTCCTGGCAGAAGCAGGCCGGCCAGAAGTGGACCATCGCCCTGGCCGACAACGGCTACTACAAGATCCGCAACGTCAAGAGTGGCACGCTCATGGAAATCGGCGGACTCTCCCGCGTGGACGGCGGAGGCGCCGACATCTGGGTCGACGCCGACGCACCCCAGCAGCACTGGGCCATCACCCCCACCGGCGGCGGCTACTACCTCCTCACCAACCGGCTCAGCGGCCTGTCCCTCAACGTCGACAGTGGCTCCACCGCCGACGGAGCCGCCATCAACCAGTGGACCTACACCGCCATCCCCCGGCAGCAGTGGCAGATCATCCCCTCCTGACAGCGGATCGTAAGAGACGTGCGTCCGGCGCGCACAGGCGCCGGACGCACGCACTTCTCGGGCGGCCGCTGGGACACCACCGGCGGCGGCACACGATCGAGGGGCGGCCCGGGAAGGGGGACACGGGCCGGCAATCAGAGGCGCGGTGGTTCGTGACTCACCTGATCGAAGTGCGTGCGGCGCCGGTAGTGGCAGTGCCGTGCGACGGCTTGGTGACGTCGGCGCCAGAGGCCGTTCTTGCGGGTGCCCAGGTAGAGGGTGCTGTGGTCGGACGGGTCCACCACCAGTCGCTCGCCCATCGACCGCCCGTCCTCGTTGCCGCCCAGCTTGAACGGCAGGTCGGTGCGCTGGAACGTCCGCCCCTGGTCGGTGGAGCGGAGGATCGCGCCATTGCCCGCCCAGTCGTTGGTGTAGGTGCCGCTCGCCAGGTACAGCCGGTTCGGGTCGACCGGGTCGGTCGCCAGGCTCTCGATCCCCAGCAGGTTCCAGTCGGCACCACCGATCCAGTCGGTCAGCGAGGTCCACTGGCCTGCGGCCGCGTCCCAGCGGTACGCGCCGCCGATGTCGGTCCGGGCGTACAGCAGGTCCTTGCGGGCGGGGTTGAAGACCAGCCCGGTCACGAACCCGCCGCCGACGATCTGCGCGTTGTGCCAGCTGTACCCGCCCCTGCCGGACACCTTCACCAGTCGCCACTGCTGGTTGGTGCTGCCCCGGCCGGCGTACTGGACGAGTGGCACGCCCGCACTGCTGCCGCCGCCCCACACGTCCAGCACCATCCCGCTCCTGCGGGAGACGAACCTCACCGCTCCACCGCCCACGTCCTGCATCCGCCACTGCTGCGCGGGCAAACCGTGGTCGGTCTGCTGCTCGACGGCGGCGAGCGACTTCGAAGAGGCGCCCCGGACTCCGATGACCTTGTGGGTGCTGCGGTTCTCCAGCTCGTCGTAGCCGTCCCCCGCCGGCCTCAGCCGCCACTGCTGGCTCGCGGCACCGGCCACGCGGCTCTCCTGCCGTATCCGGACGCCGTCCGAGATGTTCGCCCCGGGCACGTCCAGCGCCTTGCCGCTGCGGACGGACACCAGCGTGTAGGAGACGTCGGGATCCACCGTCGCGGCGTTCGAATCGGCCTGCACGAACAGCAGGTAGGAGCCGACCACAGCGGGCACGCCCACCGCCAGGCCCAGCGTGGTCCAGCGCCGCCGGTGGCGCCCACGCGAGCGCCGCACGCCACCGGCCGCGTGGGCGCGCCGACTACGGCCGGTTGAAGGTCGTGTAATCGCGTCCAGCGGGTCCGCTCGGGACGAGTCCACAGGCGTTGGAACAGCGCGTCGGCGACCTCGTCGTAGACCTGACGCTGCCGGCCGTCGGTGAAGATGCTGCGCGTTTGGCCGCGCGCCGTGAGGTACGGGATGAAGGCCCGCCGTGTCCGGGTCGGCGGCGAACAACTCGTACGGCAGGGCGTGGGCCAGCGCGCTCTTGCCGGTCATGGTGACGTCGCGGCGGCGCTGCTCGTGGCTGAGCCGGGCCACATCCTCCGGGGGCTTGCGCAGGGTGAGTGTGGCGTGCAGTTCACGGAACAGTGAGCCGGCTGCGGGCGACGGAATGAGCGTCACCCTGTCATCAACCTGCCCACGTCACCACTGGTTTGTCCGGCAGGGCGAGGCGCATGCGCGGTCAGTCCGCCGTGCGCAGCAGCAGCTTGCCCGTCGAGGTGTGTCCGCCCATCAGCCGGTGTGCCCCGGCGGCGTCCGTCAGGGCGAACTCCGCGGTGACGGGCAGTGTCACGGTGCCGTCGGCGACCTTGCGGAAGGAGCGCTCGGCGAGTGCGCGCAGCGCCTCGGGGGCCGACTGCGCGAGATTCAGGATGGAGAACGCGGCGACGGACCGGCCCTGCGCGCCGAGTTCCGCCTGCCCGACGTGCCACGGCTCCGCTCCGCTCGCGTTGCCGTAGGACACCAGACGGCCGAAGACGGCCAGCGCGTCCAGGCCGCGGCGCAGAGTGTCGCCGCCGACGGGGTCGAGCACCAGGTCGACACCCCGACCGCCGGTGGCACGGCGGACGTCCTCGGCGAAGGTGCCGACGGTGAACACCTCGTCGTAGCCGTGCTTGAGGGCGTACTCGGCCTTGTCGGGAGTGGAGACCACGCCGTACACCGCGCCGGCGCCCGCCGCCCGGGCCAGCTGACCGGCCGCCGTGCCGACGCCGCCCGCCGCGCCGTGCACCAGCACACTCTCACCGGCGCGCAGCCGCCCGACCTCGTGCAGCAGGGCGTGCGCGGTCGGCACCACCGTGGGGAGCGCGGCCCCGGTGCGCAGGTCCACGCCCTCGGGCAACGGGAAGACGGTCGCGGCGTCGGCGGCCACGACCTCCGCGTAGGCGCCGCCGCTGACGAACGCGACGACCTCCTGACCCGGTCGCAGTCCCGCCACGCCCTGGCCGACGGCCCGGATCCGTCCCGAGACCTCCAGCCCGGGGCGGAACGGCAGTGACTGCACCCGGTACCCCTCGGCGCGGGCCTTGAGGTCCGCGAAGTTCACGCCTGCGTAGGCGGTGTCGACGGTCACCTGCCCCGGCCCCGGCTCGGGGATGTCGGCCTGGACGACCTTCAGCACCTCGGGGCCGCCGTACTCCTGGAATTCGACTGCACGCATCAGCGGAAACCGCCCTTCTGCACGGTGTGTCAAGGGATGCATCCACAGGGGGATCCCTCAGTGTTCAATGGAAAGCGAACACTGGGACTGTAAGATATCCATCGAACACTCGGCAAGTGGTCCGGGTACCCGGCGGGGTGTCACCCGCGAGGCGCACAGGGCGAGGAGTGGGGCATGGCGAACCAGGCCGCGGGCGCGAGTCACCGAGCCGCGCCGGTGCACACGGATCCCGAGGACGTCTCCGTCCTGACCGCGCTGTCCGCGGTCGCCGATCCCGTGCGTGTCCAGCTGATCCGGGAGCTGGCCGGCTCCGCCGACTGGACGCGCAGCTGCGGCAGCTTCGACGTACCCGTCGGCAAGGCCGCGCTCAGCCACCACTTCTCGGTGCTGCGCGGCGCCGGGCTCGTCGAGCAGCGCGACGAGGGGCCGCGGCGGGTCAACCGGCTGCGGCGCGAGGAGTTCGAGGCGCGCTTCCCCGGGCTGCTCGACCTCCTGCTGCGCGACGACGACGCGGGCTGAGCCGCTGCTCATCTGCGCGGACCCGGTGACGTCATCCCCGCGCAGTAGAGGGTGCTCCTCCCTGAGGCGGAGCTGAGCGCGTCGGCTCGTGCGCTGCCACCAGGCGGTATTGCCAGCACCGGCACGACGCCCCGGCACCCCCGTTCCGGCCAGGCTGGTCAGGTCCCCGACCCCAGACCTGGAGATCCGTTTCCCGTGGCTACCCTGCTCTATCGATGGGGCCGTACCGCCTTCCGGCGGCGCTGGCTCGTGACGTTGCTGTGGGCCCTGATCCTCGGCGCCGTAGGATTCGGCGCCGTCAAGGCTCCGGCCTCCTCCGACGCCGGCACGTCCTTCATGCCCGGCATCGAGGCACAGAAGGCCTTCGACCTGATCGGACAGCGCTTCCCGGGCTCGGACGCCGACGGCGCCACCGCGCGGATCGTGTTCGTCGCACCCCACGGGGAGAAGGTGACCGCGTCCGGACACCGCACCGCCATCGACACGCTGGTCGCGGAGGCGGCCGGCGAGCCCGAGGTCGCCGGCGCCGTGAACCCGTTCACCGCGCGTGCGGTGAGCAAGGACGGCTCCACCGCCTACGCCACCGTGAACTTCAAGGTGAAGGCCGATGACCTCACCAAGGACGACAAGGCCGCCCTGCAGAAGGCCATCGACCAGGCCCGCGACTCCGGCCTCACGGTCGAGACCGGAGGCAGCGCGCTCGCCTCGCAGCCCGCGGCGGGCGGTTCCTCCGAGACCATCGGCATCGTCCTCGCCGCGGTCGTCCTGCTGATCACCTTCGGCTCCCTCGCGGCCGCCGGCCTCCCGCTCCTGACCGCCGTCGTCGGCGTCGGGGTCAGCATGGCCGCCATCCTGGCCCTCGGCAGCGCCCTCGGCCTGTCGCTGACCTCCGGGACCCTCGCCACGATGGTCGGTCTCGCGGTCGGCATCGACTACGCCCTCTTCGTCGTCTCCCGCTACCGCGAGGAACGGGCCGCCGGCCACGCTCCGCGCGAGGCGGCCGGGCTCGCCGTCGGCACGGCCGGCTCCGCCGTGGTCTTCGCCGGCCTCACCGTGATCATCGCGCTGGCCGGGCTGGCCGTGGTCGACGTACCGATGCTCACCAAGATGGGGCTGTGCGCCGCGGGTGCCGTGGCCGTCGCCGTCCTGGTCGCCCTCACTCTCGTCCCCGCCCTGCTCGGCATGTGGCCGAACGCCGTACTCTCCCGGGCCGTACGCAAGCGCGGTCGCATGGCCCGCACGGTCGACAACGCCGGTGCCCGGTGGGCTCGCTTCGTGCTGCGCCGCCCGGTGGCCGTGCTGCTCGCGTGCGTCGCGGGACTGGGCGCCCTGGCGCTGCCCGCCACGCACCTGCAGATGGGCATGCCGGGTGACGAGTCCAAGCCCGTCTCCACGACGGAGCGCCGCGCCTACGACGCCCTCGCCCACGGTTTCGGGGCGGGGTTCAACGGGCCGCTGACGATCGTGGTCGACGCCAAGGGCGCGGCCGACCCCAAGGCCGCCGTCACCGAGATCACCCAGGAGATCCGTGCGACGCACGGTGTCGTCTCCGTCTCTCCCGCGCGGTTCGACCGGGCCGGCGACACCGCACTCGTCTCGGCCGTGCCGGCCACCGGCCCGAACACCGAGGACACCAAGAGCCTCGTCAAGACCATCCGCGCCGAGCGCCCCGGTCTCGAACGGCGGACGGGGGCGACCTTCGAGGTGACCGGCACGACGGCGATGAACATCGACATCGCCCAGGCCCTGCAGGACGCGCTCGTGCCGTACCTGGCCGTCATCGTGGGCCTGGCACTGGTCCTGCTGCTGGTGGTGTTCCGGTCCGTGCTCGTGCCGGTCAAGGCCGCCTTCGGTTTCCTGCTGTCGGTGCTGGCCGCACTCGGCGCGGTCGTGGCGGTCTTCCAGTGGGGCTGGGGCGCCGGGCTGCTGGGCGTGGAGCAGACCGGTCCGATCATGAGCCTGATGCCGATCTTCCTGGTGGGCATCGTCTTCGGCCTGGCGATGGACTACGAGGTGTTCCTGGTCGCCCGGATGCGGGAGGCGTACGTCCACGGGGACCGGGCCCCGCAGGCGGTCGAGACCGGTTTCCGGCACAGTGCGCGGGTGGTCGTCGCCGCGGCGGTCATCATGATCGCGGTCTTCTCGGCGTTCATCGGCTCCGGCGAGTCGATGATCAAGACGATCGGTTTCGGTCTCGCCGTCGCGGTGCTGCTGGACGCGTTCGTCGTCCGCATGGCGCTTGTGCCCGCCGTACTGGCGCTGCTCGGCGACAAGGCGTGGTGGCTCCCGCGCCGGCTCGACCGGCTGCTGCCCCGGGTGGACGTCGAGGGCGCCGGTCTCACCACGTCGCCGGCCCACGGCACCGAACCCACGGACACCGAAACGGCACCACAGGAACCGGCCCGCACCTGACCCGGGCCTCACAACCGGGCGCCTCACCAGGCCTCATGCCCGGGTCCCACGCCCGGGCCTCGCACTCGGGCCTTGCGCCCGGGGCCAGGTCCGGGCCCCGCGTCCGCGGGCGCCGCGTCGGGGCCCCGCACCTGGGCTTCGTAGCCGGGCTGGGCCAAGCCACCGGGCCACGCCCCCGGACCTCGCCCCGGGCCGGGCCCCGCCCCTGGACCCCGTATTCGGGCCCCACGCCCGAGCCCCTCACCTGACCTCAGCCCCGCACCCGGGTCTCACATCCGGTGCCCGCCCGGCAGGCCGCGTCGTGGTGGCCTGTCGGGTGGGAGTATGTCTACGTTCGGTCGTCTCTCGGAGCGTGATGAACACAAGCTGGCAGCGGCGGGCGGCGGCCCGTCCGAGAGCGGTCGAGGCCGCCGGGCTGATCCTGCTGTTCGCGGGCACCGTCGGCGGGGTTTTCCTCACCCGGGCGGTGATGCCCGAGCCGCCGGCCGCGTGGCCCGGCATCGCGCTGTCCGCCGTGGCCTGCGCCGCGCTGTACCGGCGACGTACCCATCCGCTGCACGTCCTCGGGGTGACCACGCTGTGCACCATGGCCGAGGCCGCGCTCGGCTACCTGATGACCCTGCTCCTGATGGGCCCGCTGCTGGTCGCGCAGTACGTCACCAACCTGCGCACACCCCGGCGCACCGCCTGGAACAGCGCACTGGCGGCCGCCGCCGGCATGGTCGTCACCGGCGTGTTCCACACCACCCTGCACCACTCCCTGATCCTCGCCGTCGTCAACCCGGTGGCCTGGGTGCTGCTGTGCGCGGCCCTCGGCAGCTACATCCGGGTGCGCCGTGAGTACGCGGCGGCCCGCGCCGAGCACGCCGACCGGCAGCGGGAGGAGGAGGCACGCCATCGCGTGATCCAGGAACGCATGCGCATCGCCCGCGAACTGCACGACGTCGTCGCCCATCACCTGACCCTCGCCGACGCTCAGGCCGGGACCGCGGCCCATCTCGCCCGCACCCACCCGGACCAGGCCCTTGAGATCATCGCGAAACTGCCCGAGACCACGGCCGCGGCCCTGCGTGAACTCAAGGCCACCGTGGGACTCCTGCGTCAGGACACCGACCCCGCGGACGACCTGGCCCCCGCGCCGGGGCTACGGCACCTGCCGGACCTCGTCGACGCCTGCGCGGCGGCCGGACTGGACGTGACCGTCACCGTCGAGGGCCGGGCGCGCCGGCTCACCCCCGTGCTCGACCTGACCGCTTACCGGATCATCCAGGAAGCGCTGACCAACGCCACCAAGCACGCCGCCACCCGCGCCGCGCGGGTACGGCTCAGCTACACCTCCCGCTTCCTGACCCTGACCATCGCCAACGACACCGCCCCCGGCCGCCCGACCGCCACAGCCGGCTCCGGCGGCGGCTTCGGCCTGCTCAGCATGCGCGAGCGCGCCACCTCGGCGGGCGGCACGTTCCAGGCCGGCCACCGCCCGCACGGCGGCTTCGAGGTCGCCTGCTCCCTCCCGCTCGACCCTCACGACGACAGCCTTGACGAAAGCACCGCCCCATGACGATCCGCGTCCTGCTCGCCGACGACCAGGCCCTGCTCCGGGCGACCTTCCGCATCCTCATCGACTCGGTCCCGGACCTGACGGTGATCGCGGAGGCCGCCGACGGACAGGAGGCGATCGACCTCGCCGTCATCCACCGGCCGGATGTCGTCCTCATGGACATCCGCATGCCCCGCGTCGACGGTGTGACCGCGACCGCCGCCATCTGCTCCCACCCGGAACTGACGGGCACACACATCCTGATCCTGACGACCTTCGAGAACGACGAGAACGTGGCCAAGGCCCTACGGGCCGGCGCCGGCGGTTTCCTCGGCAAGGGCGTCAGCCCCGACGACCTCCTGTCGGGCATCCGCACCGTCGCGGCCGGCGACGCGCTCCTCTCGCCCACGGCCACCCGCGCCCTCATCACCCGTTTCCTGGCGGCCCCGGCCACCGACGAGTTCCACACCCTCCCCGACGCGGTCAGAACCCTGACCGACCGCGAACGCGAAGTCACCGCACTCGCCGCACTCGGCAAGTCCAACGCAGACATCGCCGACCAACTGTTCCTGAGCCCGCTGACCGTACGCAGCCACATCCAACGGGCCATGACCAAACTCGATGCCCGCGACCGCGCCCAACTCGTCGTCATCGCCTATCAGAGCGGGCTGGTGAAACCGCACACGCAACGTCCGTGACGGTGCGGTCGACGAGGTCGGCTCCCACCCCCGGCGCCCGTCGAGGTCAGTCGCTCCCTCGGCTCCGGCTCGGTCACGGTCACGGTGCCCGGCATCATGTCCGAATCCGGCCGGCATCCCGGCCGTTGACCGCTTGGAACCGGGGCATGACGACCTGCTCGGCCGTGGTCACCACCGACGTCCACCGCAGACCGGGCCGCGGGGCGAAGCCGCCCGCGGAGGACGTGCGCACCTTCGCGCCTGGTCGGCCGGGCGGCCCGACGGGCATGGCCTCAGCCGGCAGCAGATGGCCGAGGCCGTGCGGCGGATCAGCGGTGTGGTCGACGTGCTGGTGCGTGCTGGTGTCGAGGGCGGTTACGGTCCTGGCGCCGAGACCGTCGCGGCCACCGTCCACGCGGTGATCGAGGCCGGTGCGGTCGGTGTCGGTCTGGAGGACTCGCTCGGCCCGGGCGGCCCGCTGCACGACGTGCCCGCGCAGGCCGTACGACTGCGCGCGGCCCGTTCCGCCGCCGAGGATGCGGGACTGCCCGGCCTGTGGATCAACGCACGCACGGACGTCTCCTGTTCGGCATCGGCGCTCCGGAGGACCGTGTGAAGAGCGTGCTCTCCCGGGCCGAGGCCTACGCCGACGCGGGTGCCGGCAGCCTGTTCGTGCCCGGTCCCGTGGACCTGGGCACCGTGGCCGAGCTGGTCCGCCGCGGCCCGCTGCCGGTCAACGTGATGACGGGCCCGGGAGCGCCGTCGGTCACCGCGTTCGAGGCGGTCGGTGTCCGCCGGATCAGGGTGGGCACCGCGCTCGCCCAGACCGCGTACGGGGCCATCCAACGCGCGGCCACCGAGCTGCTGGAGGCGGGCACCTACGACGCGACGGCCGGCGCGGCGGACTTCGGCACCGTCAACAGCGCGGTGAGCGCCGCGCGCACGAGTCGGTGACCACACTTGGGGGTGCCTTTGCGCGCGGCGATGGGTTTCTTGGGCTGAACGCGGTGTTCCGGCCTGCTTCCGTACACGTTCCTCCTCTCGGATGTCGGTGCACGGTTCGCGTGCGCTCGCCCAGCACAGTTCGAGGAGAACCCTTGTCCCGACGCCCGGTTCACTCCGTACGCTCCGTCACGGCGGCCGCCGCCGCGCTGGCCGCCGTCGGCGCGCTCACCGCGGCGGCCACGCCCGCCTCGGCGCACGCCCCTGTCCACCCCCGCGCCGCCCGGCATGTCCTGCTGCTGTCCGTCGACGGACTGCACCAGGCCGACCTCGCCTGGTACATCGCCCGCCACCCGCACTCGGCGCTCGCCCGACTCGCCGGTGGCGGCGTGGAGTACACGCACGCCAGAACCACCAACCCCTCCGACTCCTTCCCGGGCATGGTCGGCCAGCTCACGGGCGGCGACCCGGGCACCACGGGCGTCTACTACGACGACACCTACAGCTCGGCCCTCCTGCCGGCCGGCACGACCAAGTGCGCCGGCGTGAAGCCCGGCGCCGAGGTCGACCTCACCGAGGATCTCGACAAGAACCAGGACTCCCTCGACGCGGGCCAGGGCCTGAGCGGACTGCCCGGCAGCATCCTGCAGATGACGGGCAATCCCACCACCCTCCTCGACCCCGCGAAGCTGCCGGTCGACCCGAAGACGTGCAGGCCGGTCTACCCGCACTCCTACCTGCGCGTGAACACCGTCTTCGAGGTGGCCCGCACCGCCGGCCTGCGCACCGCCTGGTCCGACAAGCACGCGGCCTACGACATCCTCAACGGGCCGTCCGGCAAGGGCATCCAGGACCTGTTCACGCCCGAGATCAACAGCAAGGCCGTCGGCTACGCGGCGGGCGCGGACTGGACGAAGGACAACGCAGGGACCGAGCAGTACGACGGCTACAAGGTGCGCGCGGTCCTCAACGAGATCGACGGCTACGACCACAGCCGCACCCACAAGGTCGGCACCCCGGCCGTCTTCGGCATGAACTTCCAGTCCGTCTCGACCGCCCAGAAGCTTCCCGCCTCCGACGGTCTGACCGGCGGCTACCAGGCCAAGGGCGTGCCCGGTCCGCTGCTGGCGAAGAACCTCGACTTCGTGGACCAGCAGGTCGGCGCCCTCCTCACCGAACTGCGCACGCGGCACCTCGCCGACAGCACCACGGTGATCCTGTCCGCCAAGCACGGCCAGTCGCCCACCGACCCCACGGCGCTGAACCGCATCGACGACGGGCCACTGCTCGACGGTCTCAACGCCGCCTGGAAGGCCGCCCACCCCGGAGCCGGAGACCTGGTCGCCCACGCGGTGGACGACGACGCCATGCTGATCTGGCTCACCGACCGGTCCCAGGCCGCCGCCGACTTCGCCAAGGCCTACCTGCTCGCCCGGTCCGGCACGGGCAACGGCATCGACGGCAAGGCCCGGCCGTTCACCGCGAGCGGTCTGCAGACCCTGTACGCGGGCACGGCCGCCGCCCGCTACTTCCACGCCCGCCCGGGCGACGACCGGGTGCCCGACCTCGTCGGCGTCACCCAGTACGGCGTCGTCTACACCGGCGGCAAGGGCAAGATCGCCGAGCACGGCGGCGCCCACGCCGACGACCTCGACGTCCCGCTCGTCGTCTCCGGCGCCGCCGCCCCGCACGGCGTGCGCGTCGACAGCCCGGTGCGCACCACCCAGATCGCCCCGACGATCCTGCGGCTGCTGGGCCTCGACCCGCGCAGCCTGGACGCCGTACGCATCGAACACACCCGGACTCTTCCCGCGCGCTGACGCCCGGCGGACTGCTCTGATCGGCCCACACGCGTTGCTCACTTTCAGGTGGCCGCGTGGGAGGTGACACGGCGTGTGGGCCCGACAGAACGTGAAAACCCGCAATTCACGGTCACAGTGCCGTCCGGCATGACGGCCACGGCAGCTGACCCGCGGTCACCCTCGACGGCCACATGCTCCTGACACCAGCCCCGGACGGCGCCCTCGCCGACCGGGGCTGTCTCTTCGGATGGCGGCTCGCGCGGCTATGACGCGCCTAATGGTACGCGGTATGTAGTACTCGGCATGTACTATCCAGGCCGGTGGCCCTCGGCTTCGCCCACGCCCTCCTCGGCGGAGCTGTCACCTTGGACGGGTCGCTGCTTCGCCGACGAAAGGACCGGACCCGTGCCGCTCACCGGACCGCTGTACGCCCTGTACGCCCGCCGCCTGCGCTGCCAGGTCAAGAGGGGGCCGCTGCCCGAGCACGTGGGGCTGATCATGGACGGCAATCGCCGCTGGGCCCGCCAGATGGGCATGACGAACCCCAGCCTCGGCCACAAGTTCGGCGCCGACCGCGTGGACGACGTGCTCTCCTGGTGCGAGACGCTGGGCATCCGGCACGTCACGGTGTTCGTCTGCTCCACCGAGAACCTGGCCCGCCGCGACGACGGCGAGGTCGCCTTCCTCATGGAGCTGATCGAACGGGTCGTGACCACCAAGCTCGCGCAACCGGCAGCCCGCTGGCGGGTGCACATCGCCGGAACCGTCGACGGCCTCCCCGACACCACCGCCCACGCCCTGAAGCACGCCGAGGAGGCCACCCGGGGCTGTACCACCGGAGCACATGTCACCCTCGCCATCGGCTACGGCGGCCGGCAGGAGGTCATCGACGCCATGCGGGAGCTCCTGCTCGAATGTGCCGAAGCGGGGCATTCGCCGGCCGACCTGGCGGCGAGCCTGACGGTGGACGACATCGCCCGGCACCTGTACACGGCGGGCCGGCCGGACCCCGACCTGGTGATCCGCACCAGCGGAGAGCAGCGGCTGTCGAACTTCCTGCTCTGGCAGAGCGCCTACGCCGAGCTCTACTTCTGCGAGGCCTACTGGCCCGCCTTCCGCGAGGTCGACTTCCTCCGGGCCCTGCGCAGCTACGGCGCCCGGGAGCGCCGGTACGGGAAGTGAGAGCCTTCCTCCGCCACGGCTCCAGCGGCTCGTAGCACAGTGGCCTGCGCCCCAGCAAGCGGGGAGGAGCGAGGGACCCGGTCCGCGAGCGATCCACGACCCGGGCTCACACGCGCCTCCCGGCCCCTGTGCGGCGGGCGTAACCCCTGATGATCAGGTGTGGAGACACCGACGTAATGAGGGGTTCGTACCGTCACGAAGGGTGAGATCAGGTCGAGCAGTGGACAAGGAGGCGCCCGTGGCCGCGCCGGGCTCGCTGAGCGAGGGCACGACGAAGGTGCGGACGGTCTGCTCGTACTGCGGGGTGGGCTGCGGCCTGGTCCTCGACGTCGGCAGGGGGCCGGACGGGCGCCGTACGGTCCTGAAGGCGAGCGGGGACAAGGAGCACCCGGCGAACTTCGGCCGGCTGTGCACCAAGGGCGCGACCACCGCGGACATGCTCGCCGCCCCGGGCCGGCTGACGAGCGCCCTCGTCCGGCCCGAGCGCGGCGAGGAACCGCGGCCCGTGCCGCTGGCGGACGCCGTCGCCGAGACGGCTCGCCGGCTGCGCGCGATCATCGACGAGCACGGCCCCGACGCGGTCGCCCTCTACGTCTCCGGACAGATGAGCCTGGAGGCGCAGTACCTGGCGAACAAGCTGGCCAAGGGCTTCATCCGCACCAACCAGATCGAGTCCAACTCCCGGCTGTGCATGGCCAGCGCGGGAACCGGCTACAAGCTGTCCCTGGGCGCGGACGGGCCGCCCGGGTCGTACCAGGACCTCGACAAGGCCGACGTCTTCCTCGTCATCGGCTCCAACATGGCCGACTGCCATCCCATCCTCTTCCTGCGGATGATGGAGCGGGTGAAGTCGGCGGGCGCCAAGCTGATCGTCGTGGACCCGCGGCGCACCGCCACCGCCGCCAAGGCCGACCTGTTCCTGCAGATCAAGCCCGGCACGGACCTCGCGCTGCTCAACGGGCTGCTGCATCTGCTGCACGCGGACGGGCACACCGATCCCGACTTCATCGCCGCGCACACCGAGGGCTGGGAGGCGATGCCCGGCTTCCTCGCCGACTACCCGCCCGCCACCGTCGCCGAGATCACCGGCATACCGGAGGAGCACATACGGGAGGCCGCCCGGCTGATCGGCGAGGCCGGGGAGTGGACGAGCTGCTGGACGATGGGCCTGAACCAGTCCACGCACGGCACCTGGAACACCAACGCCCTGGTCAACCTGCACCTCGCCACCGGCGCGATCTGCCGGCCGGGCTCCGGCCCCTTCTCGCTGACCGGCCAGCCCAACGCCATGGGCGGCCGGGAGATGGGCTACATGGGGCCGGGACTGCCCGGCCAGCGGTCCGTGCTCGCCGACGCCGACCGGGCCTTCGTCGAGGAGCTGTGGGAGCTGGAGCCCAACACCCTGCGGGCCGACGGGGTCGGCAAGGGCACGGTCGAGATGTTCCAGAAGATGGCCGACGGGCACATCAAGGCGTGCTGGATCATCTGCACCAACCCGGTCGCCTCCGTCGCCAACCGCAAGACGGTCATCGAGGGCCTGGAGGCCGCCGAACTCGTCGTCACCCAGGACGTGTTCGCCGAGACCGAGACCAACGCCTACGCCGACGTCGTCCTGCCCGGCGCGCTGTGGACCGAGGCCGAGGGCGTCCTGATCAACAGCGAGCGCAACCTCACCCTCGCCCGGCCCGCCGCCGACCCGCCCGGCGAGGCGACCGCGGACTGGCGGATCATCGCCGCCGTGGCCCGGCAGATGGGCTACGAGAAGGGCTTCGCGTACGACAGCGCCGAGGAGGTCTTCGAGGAGATCAAGCGCGCCTGGAACCCGGTGACCGGCTGGGACCTGCGCGGGGTGAGCTACGAGCGGCTGCGCACCACGCCCGTGCAGTGGCCGGCGGCGAGCGCCCACGGTCCCGACCGCAATCCGATCCGGTATGTCGGCGAGGACGCAACAGCGGGGGCACCGACCTTCCCGACCGCGAGCGGCCGTGCGGTCTTCTACGCCCGCCCGCACATACCCGCGGCGGAGATGCCCGACGACGACTACCCGTTCGTGCTCAACACCGGCCGGCTCCAGCACCAGTGGCACACGCTCACCAAGACGGCCAAGGTGGCCAAGCTGAACAAGCTGAACCCCGGGCCCTTCGTGGAGGTGCATCCCGAGGACGCGGCCCGGCTGGACCTGGCCGAGGGCGATTCCGTGGAGGTCGCCTCGCGGCGCGGGCGGGCGGTGCTTCCCGCGGTCGTCACCGACCGGGTGCGGCCGGGCTGCTGCTTCGCGCCGTTCCACTGGAACGACCTGTTCGGCGAGTACCTCAGCGTCAACGCCGTGACCAGCGACGCCGTCGACCCGCTGTCGTTCCAGCCCGAGTTCAAGGTGTGCGCGGTGTCGCTGACCAAGGTGGCCACCCCGGTGACCGTGCAGACTCCGGTGCCGGCGGCTCCCGAGGCCATGACCCCGGTGCCCGTCGGGGCCGCTCCGGCTGCCGTCGCGCCGCCTGAGGCGTCCACCGCCCTGCCGACGGCGTCCGTCCCCACCCCGTTCGGGCTGGAAGCCGCACCGCCACCGGTCCTGGCCGACCACGAACGCCGCTATCTCACCGGCTTCCTGGCCGGTATCCCGTTCGGCTCGGCGGGCGTACCGGTCCTGCCGGCGAACGCCCCGTTCAGCCCGGAGCACGCCCTGTGGGTCAACGGCGTACTCGCCGGGATGTACTCCAGGTCCGAGCCGGCGCCCGCACACGGGACCGGCGACTCCGCACAGCCGTCCACCCCGGCCGTGGCCGGCCCCCGCCGCCAGGTCGTGATCCTCTGGGCCTCGCAGACCGGGAACGCCGAGGAGTTCGCGTTCGCCGCGGTGGAGCGGCTCACCGCCGACGGCCACGCCGCCTCCCTCCTGCCCATGGCCGAGGCGGACCCCGCCGCGCTGCCGTCCGACGCCGACCTGCTGCTGATCACGAGCACCTTCGGCGACGGCGACGCCCCCGACAACGGCGCCGGCTTCTGGGACGCCCTCACCGCGCCCGACGCCCCGCGCCTGAACGGCAGGCGGTACGCCGTCCTGGCCTTCGGCGACTCCTCCTACGACGACTTCTGCGGCCACGGCCGCCGCCTGGACCGGCGCATGGCGGAACTGGACGCGACGCCCCTGGCCCCGCGCACCGACTGTGAACCGGACTACGAGAGCGCGGCCGGAGCCTGGCTCGACCAGGTGCGCTCCGCGCTGCAGACCTCCGAACAGCCGGCCCGCACCGTCCCGGCGGCCCCGCGGCCGAGCCGTCCCGCGCCCGTCATCGCCCGCCTCACCGGCAACCGCCTGCTCAGTCTGCCCGGCGCGGGCAAGGAGGTCCGGCGCTTCACCTTCGACACCCGCGACAGCGAGGCCCCGCTGGTCTACGAGGCCGGGGACGCCCTGTCCGTACACCCCGTCAACCGGCCGGAGCTGGTGACCGAATGGCTGGCCGTCACCGGTCTCGACGCGGACACGGCCGTCACCCTCAGGACCGTCGGAGAGGTGCCGTTCGGCGAAGCCCTGCTCCGGCACCTGGACATCACCCGGGTCACTCCCGACCTGCTGCGCTTCGCCGCCGACCGCACCCGCGACCCGCGCGAGCTGCGCAAGCTGCTCCGGCCGGACAACAAGGGCGAGCTGGCGCAGTGGTCCTGGGGACGGCAGGCCGTCGACGTGGTCGGCGAGTTCGGCGTCCGGGCCGGGGCGCAGGAATGGGCGGACGTGCTGGGGCGGCTGCAACCCCGGATGTACTCCATATCGTCCAGTCCCCTGACCGACCCGCACCTGGTCTCGCTGACCGTCTCCGTCGTCCGCTACGAGAACCTGGGCGGCCGCCCCCGCCAGGGCGTGTGCTCCCCCTTCCTCGCCGACGCCGAGCCCGGCACCCCGGTGCCGGTCCGCGTCCAGCGGGCGCCGCACTTCCGGCCGCCCGCCGACCCCGCCACCCCCGCGGTGATGGTGGGCCCCGGCACCGGCGTCGCCCCTTTCATCGGCTTTCTGGAG
Organism: Streptomyces camelliae; assembly: GCF_027625935.1. NCBI lineage: Bacteria > Bacillati > Actinomycetota > Actinomycetes > Kitasatosporales > Streptomycetaceae > Streptomyces > Streptomyces camelliae. The sequence continues at coordinate 696,067 of NZ_CP115300.1, read as the reverse complement.
GAACGCCGGGCCCGCGGTCACCGTGCGCCGAACTGGCTGTTCTTCGGCGAACAGCATCGGGCGACGGACTTCTACTACGAGGAGGAGCTCACCGCGTTCCTCGCCGACGGCACGCTCAGCCGCCTGGACACCGCCTTCTCCCGTGACCAGCGTGCCAAGGTCTACGTCCAGGACCGCATGCGCGAACACGGCCCGCTGCTGTGGTCCTGGCTCCAGGACGGCGCCCACTTCTACGTCTGCGGCGACGCCTCCCGCATGGCCAAGGACGTCGACCGGGCCCTGCGGGAGATCGCCGTCGTGCACGGCGGCCTGGACGAGACGGAGGCCGCGGTCTACGTCAAGCAGCTCGCCGCCGACAAGCGCTATGTGCGGGACGTGTACTGACGAAACGGTCTCCGTTGTGTAGTGCGCAGGTCAAGGACGGGTCATAGGTGCGGAAGGAGGGTTGTGGCGGGCGGTATGGTTCCAGAGCAGCTTCCCCCGTCCCGAGGGGTGACGCGGCCGCGACCGGGAGGAGGCGACATGGACAGTAGTCCGGGCCATAGTCGGCCCCTCATCGTGTTGTCCGCGCTGTCCTTCCGCGGCCCGGAGCAGCCTCCTCTTCCCTGACCCCCGACCGGCCACCGGCACACCGGCCCGGCCGGCCGGTGTGCCGTCGTGCGCCCGGCGCGCCCGGCGCGCGGTCCGGGGGAGGACGTGTGCTGCCGTGGGCCGCCCGTAGCCCCGTCACGCCGGGGCAAGGGGGTGTTCACTTTGGCTGCCCACACTCTGCTCATGTCCACTTCGGCCCGTCTGCGGGACCGCCGGGTCAGTCTGGAGCGCCGCGCCACCGCGTCCAAGGCGGTCCGCACCTCGCTGGTCTCCCTCGCCGGGCTGATCGGCGGCCAGGTCACCAACCAGTCGGGCGACGAGGTCGGCCGCGTCGTCGACGTCGTCGCCCGGCTCTACGGCACCGACTCCTACCCTCCGGTCACCGGGCTCATCCTGCGCATCGGCCGGCGCCGTACCTTCGTGCCGGCCGACGCCGTCGGCAAGGTGCACGCCGGACACGTACGGCTGCGTACCGCCCGCGTCGACCTGCGGGACTTCGTACGCCGGCCCGGTGAGGTGCTGCTGGCCAAGGACGTCCTCGACCACCAGCTGGTCGACGTCGACGGCGTACAGGTCACCCGGGCCGCCGACCTGTATCTGGCACCCCTGGTGGACCAGATCGTCCTGGTCGGGGTGGACGTCTCGCTGCCCACCCTGCTGCGCCGGCTCGGCCCGCGCCGCTGGCAGGCCCGCCCCACGCCGGAGCGGGTGCTGGACTGGCAGTCCGTCGCGCCCTTCGCCGAGCAGGCCACCGAGGGTCCGCCCGAGGTGCGGCTGCGCGCCTCCCGGGCGGCGCTGCACCGGCTGCGCCCGGCCGACCTCGCCGACATCCTCGAAGACCTCGGCCGCGCCGAACGCCAGCAGCTGCTGGGCTGGCTGGAGCCGGAGCGGGCCGCCGACGCGCTGGAGGAGATGGAACCGGCCGAGCTGCAGAACCTGCTGCGCGAGGCCCAGCCGGAGCACGCGGCCCGCCTGGTCGACGAGATGGAGCCCGACGAGGCCACCGACGCCCTGCGCGACCTCACCCGCGAGGAGCGCGAAGCCCTGCTGACCCGGATGCCGAAGGACGAGGCGGCCGAACTGCGCCGGCTGCTGACCCACCGGGAGGGCACGGCGGGCGGTGCCATGACCACGCTGCTGATCACCGCCCGGCAGGACGAGTCCGTCGCCGAGGTGCGCGGCCGGCTGGCCGAACAGGCCGAGCACCGCACCGAGATCGACGCGGTCGCCGTCGTGGACGGCACGGACCGGCTGCTGTCCGACATCCCGCTGTTCGACCTGGCGGTGGCCGAGGACACCACCCCGATCGCCGACCTGGTCGCCTGGCGGGTCCAGTTCGGCCCGCCGGACACCGTGCACGCCGACACCTCCCTGGCCGACGCCGCCGACCAGCTCGTCGCGGCCCGCGCCTCCTCACTCCTGGTGGTCGACGACAGCGACCGCCCGCTCGGCCGGATCCTGGCCGACGACCTGCTCGACGCCCTGCTGCCCGAACGCGGCCGGCTGCACTTCCGGAGGTTCCTCCAGTGACCCGCGACCTCGACACCGCCACCCCGGCACCGCAGGCCCCCGCGCCCGCGCGCCGGACCGGCTGGCGGCGCCTCACCATGATCGCGGCCGTCGCCGGACCCGGACTGGTCGCCGCGAACGCCGGCAACGACGCGGCCGGCATCGCCACCTACGCCTCGGCCGGGTCCCAGTACACCTACGGCACCCTCTTCTTCATGGTGCTCGTCACCATCGCCCTGGTGATGGTGCAGGAGATGGCCGTACGCCTCGGCGCCCACACGGGCAAGGGCCTGGGAGCCCTGATCCGCGAACAGTTCAGCCTGCGCCTGACCGCGCTCGCCGTGTCCTGCCTGCTGCTCGCCAACACCGGCCTGGTCGTGTCCGAGTTCGCCGGCATCGGCGCCGCGTTCGAGCTCCTCGGCGTGCCGAAGTGGGCGGTCATCCCGCCGGCGGCGGTCCTGCTGTGGGCGCTGGTGCTGTTCGGCTCCTACCACTGGGCCGAGCGCATCTTCCTGATCATGTCGCTCGCCTTCTTCGCGTACCCGCTCGCGATGATCCTCGGCCACCCCCACTGGGGCGCGGTCGGCCACAACCTGGTCATCCCGCACGTCGAGGCGAACAAGGACTTCATCCTGCTCGCGGTCGCGCTGATCGGTACGACGGTCAGCCCGTACATGCAGTTCTACGCCGCCGCGGGCGTCGTGGACCGGGGCGCCAAGCCCGCCGACTACCCGCTGATCCGCGCCGACGCCATCCTGGGCGCTGTCTTCGCCTGTGTCATCAGCCTGACCATCATCATCGCCACGGCCTCCGCCATCGGCGGCACCGGCCCGCTGAACTCCGCAGCCCAGGCCGCCGAGGCCCTCAAACCGGTCGCGGGCCAGGGCGCGGAGCTCCTGTTCGCGCTCGGCCTGCTCGGCGCCTCCGCCCTGGCCGGCGCCGTCGTCCCGCTCTCGGCCAGCTATGCCATAGGAGAGGCGGCCGGCGTGGAGCGCTCCGTCTCCCGCAGCTTCCGCGACGCCCCGCTCTTCCTCGGCCTGTTCACCGCCCAGATCGTGCTGGGTGCCACGGTGGCCATGACCCCGGTCGACGTCATCCAGCTGCTGATCGGCACCCAGGTCCTCCAGGGCCTGATCAGCCCCGTCGTCCTGGTCTACCTCCTGGTCCTGACCAACCGCCGCTCCGTCCTCGGCCCGGCGGCCAACGGCCCGCGCTACCGCATCGCCGCCACCGCTGTGGTCGTCGGTGTCGCGGCCATGTCGACGATCCTCCTCGTGCAGACGGTCCTGGGCTGGTTCGATCTTGCCTGATCCTCGCCCTTCACCCCGGCGCGCGGCACCCCGATGCCAGGTGTCGGCCCGCCGGGGACTACCGTCCCGTGGTGGACCCGAGCCGGACTCTTCCGCGCCGAGCCCGCCATACCGAACCGAAGGAGGACGATCCGCATGGATGGCCACGCGCTGACCGCCCTGTCGGCCGGCGAGCTGCCCGAGCTGACCACAGGACGTCTGCTGTCCACCTGGCAGCTGGACCTCCCCGCGCTGCTGCTGGTCATCGCCCTGGGCGCGCTCTACGGCTGGGGCGTCGCGCGGCTGCGCCGGCGGGGCGAGACCTGGCCGCCGGGCCGCGTCGCCGCCTTCGTGCTGCTCGGCCTGGGCGCGCTGGTGGCCGCCACGATGTCCGCGCTGGCCGTCTACGACCATGTGCTGTTCTGGCCGGCCGCCGTGCAGAACATCCTCCTGGACCTGGTCGCCCCGCTGGGCCTCGCCCTCGGCGACCCGCTCCGGCTGGCCGTCCTGGCCCTGCCGGAGCACGCCGGCGGGCGGGTGCGCCGGGTGATGTCCGGCCGCCTGGTACGCGTACTGACCTTCCCCCTGGTCAGCACCGCCCTGGTGCTGGCCACGGAGCTGACGGTGTACTTCACGCCGTACTTCGCCACCGCCCTGCGCGTGGGCTGGCTGCACGAGCTGATGTATCTGCACCTGCTCGTGGCCGGCTCCCTGTTCGTCGTACCGGTGCTGACCCACGAGGAGGCACTGCCCAGCTGGTGCACCCACCCGGTACGGGCGGGACTGGTCTTCCTGGACGGCATCGTCGACGCGGTCCCCGGCGTGGTCGTGATGACCCACGGCACCCTGATCGCGGGCGCCTGGTACCTGCACCACGCGCCGACCTGGTCCCCGGACGTCCGGCACGACCAGCAGATCGGCGGCGGCGCGATGCTCAGCATCGCCGAGCTGGTCGCGCTGCCCTTCCTGCTGGCCCTGCTGTACCAGTGGGCGCGCGCGGAGCGGGTCCAGAACGCCGCCCTGGACCGCCGCCTGGACGCGGAACTCGCCCCCGCCGTCGTACCCGCGGCCACCTCCGCCCCCGTCCCCGAGGCGCCGTCCGCCGAGCGGGTACGGCCGTGGTGGGAGACCGAACAGAACGACGTCGCCGCCAGGATCCGCAGCCAGCACCGGGAGAAGTGACCGGCCCAGCCGGAGCCGGACCCCAGCGGCAACCGGTTGCCGCGCACTGGCTACCGTGACCCGGCATGAGCGCGGACCACTGGCTGGCAGACACCCGAACCTCCTACGACACGGTCGCCGGGAGCTACGCCGACTTCGTGCGCGAGGCTCTGGCCGGGGCGCCGTATTTGCGCGCGTCGCTGGCGCTCTTCGCCGACCTGGTGAACGCTGCCGGCGGTGGGCCGGTGGCGGACGTGGGCTGCGGACCGGGGCATGTCACCGCGCATCTGCGCGCGCTGGGTGTCGACGCCTTCGGCATCGACCTTTCCCCCGCGATGATCGACGTGGCCCGCCGCGACCACCCCGGACTGCGGTTCGAGGTGGGCTCGATGACGGACCTCGACCTCGCCGACGCCTCACTCGCCGGCCTGCTCGCCTTCTGGTCGCTGATCCATGTTCCCGACGAGGCCGTCCCCACGGTCTTCGACCACTTCCGGCGCGTACTGCGCCCCGGCGGACCCCTGCTCCTCGGCTTCCACACCGGCGACGAGTCGGTGCTGAAGACACAGGGCTACGGCGGCCATCCGATGCACGTCCACGTCCACCGCCGCCGGCCCGACCGGGTCGCTGACCGGCTGCGCGAGGCCGGATTCACCGTCGAGGCGCACATGGCACTCGACCTCGACAAGACCGCCTCCGGCGCGATCCTCTTCGCACGCCGCCGGTCCTAGAGCGTGTTTGAGAAGGGGCTTGCTGCCCGTATTCAAGGGAGCGGGGCCTTGGCGGACGGCAGGTCGCCTACCGCCGCCACCAGCGAAGCCATGATCCGCTGGGCCGCCATCGGTCTCACGACCCGGCGCCGCCCGGGGTGAGGAGTTCCATGAGATGGCCGTCGGGGTCGCGGAAGTAGGTGCCCCTGCGGCCCATGGTGCGCTTACTGTGATAGATCTGCCCGATTTCTTGGCATGCGGGATCGCCGTAGTGGGTGATTCCGCCGTGCTGGATGCGGGCGAGGGCGGCGTCGAACTCCTGCTCGCTGACCATGAATGCGTAGTGGTGTGGCTCGAAGTCGTCCAGCTGGTCGTAGTCGAGGCTGACCTGGTTGGCCAGCGTGACCGGCGTGAAGTGCGCCACCGGCGGATCGACCTTCAGGCCGAGGATGTCGGCCAGGAACTGCGCCGAGGCTTGCGGGTCACGGGCGGGGACGATGGTGTGATTCAGTTCCACGGTCATAGTGACTCCTCTTCAGGGGCGGGGCTACGCGTGATGGGTGCTCGGCGGCCTCGGCGACCCGGCATGGTGCAGGGATGCGTGGCTGCCCGGGGGAGGGCAGGGCCTCGCCGGCTGCCCTCCCCCCGGCTGCAGCTGCCGTGTCATACGTCGATCTGCTCGAAGATGTGCGGGTACGACACGATGTCGTCGGGGAACTCGGCCGCCATGCGCTGGAACTCCGGGCTGCCGAACGCCGTGGCGAGAGCCTCGGTCGACTCCCAGACCGCGACGTTCATCAGAAGCTGACTGTCCGCCGTTCCCTTGTGCATCTGCAGGGAGACGAATCCCGGCTGATCCATCATGAACTCCGCCTGCCTCCGAAAGAGAGTCAGGAACGCTTCATTCCTCTCCTTCGGGACGACGAAGGTGTTGGCCAGGACGATGGGTCCGGTCTTCTCCTTGAACTGCGCGAACATCGGCGTCATCGGGTCCAGGCTCTGCAGCTTGGCCATCTTCGGTACTTCCTCTCGCTATCGGTTGTCCCACGGCACCGAGGCCGGACACCGCCGTACTGGATCCGGCGACGCTCACGACTGTCCCCACGGGTGCTGCTTTGTGGGGACCGTTCCATCGTCCCGGCGTAAGCGGGCCGTGAAGTCAGCCGCAGTTCCCGTTCCGATGGGCGACTTCGGTCGCACCGCGCGAAGCCGTGTCAGACCTGGGGATGACACCGGCCCCTGAAGGGGCGCGGGCTCGCGGCCGACACGGGCGGAGGTGAAATACCGTCAATCCGCCGAGACCGGATGCGCCCTGCCATGTTCGACGCGAAGCTGCTCCCGACGGCGGTCAGGACGGCCGCCGGCGTCGTGCCCACACGGCGCAGTCGCAGATCGCCGGGCCCGTACCCCAGACGGGCACCAGTCCCGGAAGCCGGACGACCGCGCGCTGGGCCGCTCGCGCGGTGGCCTCAAGGACTGTGACGACATCTCAAACACGTCCTGGTCCGGCCCGCGCCCCGCGGGCCGGACGGACGGGATCAGCGGCCGAGCGCGCCCAGTACGGCGTCCGCCATGGCGTGTTCACCGGTGCCGTTCGGATGGAGCGACAGGGCGGGAGAGGTGGGGATCAGTCCCTCGATCCAGGGCGACGAGGAACAGCTGTCGTGGCCCAGGGTCGGGGTGAGCGTGTCCACGTAGGTGGCGTCCTCGGCTCGGGCGGTGGTGGCGACCGTGTCGTCGAGCTCGCCGAGAACCGAGCGCGGGAACGCGATGTCCCCGGTCGTGACCGGCATCTTGCCCAGGCACTGCCCAGGGTCGTCGGGAAGCACCGCCGGATAGCCGACGACGAGCACCCGGGCCTGCGGGGCGTGTGCGTGGATCAGCTGGAGGGCACTGCCGAGCTGCGCCGCGGCGGAGTTCAGCCGATCGCTGAGGGTGTTCTGGTAGTAGTCACGACAGGGGGTGCCGAGCGGATCGGTCACGGAGAGGGCGGAGCAGGTGGCGGCCACGTCGCCGAATCCGAAGTCGGACGTGCCGAGGTTGTCGCCCGCGACAGTGAGCGTGACGAGGCTGGTGTCCGGTGTCACGGCGTCGAGTTGCGGGCCGTTGACGACGGCCCCGGCGTCCGTCTGGGCCGTGGTGAGCGCGCTGACCTTCGCACCGGCGCAGGTCACGTCCCGGTACGCCGGCGGTGCCAGCGACTGGGCGACGAGGTGGCCGTAGTCGTGGTCGGAGCGCATGCACAGGCCCGCGGACTGGGCGGGGACGCCGGCGCCGGCGGCGTACGAGTCCCCGAGCGCCACATAGGTGCCGCTCTCACCGGAGTCCGAGGCCGTCGCGTGGGCGGCGGTGGCGGAGGCGGTCGCCAGGAGCAGGCCGCCGGCGAGGGCGGATGTCCATCTCCTGAGCGCCTTGGCGTGGGGGGCGGCCTTGCGTGGGTGCGGGGCTCGGTGGGTGTGATGCGTGCTCGTGGATGCGGCTCGGGGCACGGTTGCTCCTGGGGAGGTGCGACGACGGAAGACCAACTCCGGTACCGGCCGGTAACGTTGCCGTCATCGTCGTAGCCGCCCGCCCCACGGGCCATGTGCCCGCGGACAGCGGAGCACCGGCCCCGTTGTCCCCGTGCACAAGCACCCTGTGCGCCGGGCGCCTCTTTGTAACCTGCCGGTCATGAGCCGCACACCCCCGCCGCCCGCCGCGATCGCCCCCGTCGCGGCCGTACTGCTCGGCCGCGCGTCCGACCTGGGCGCCCGCATGGCCCGCCGCATCCGCGCCGAGGTCGGCTACTACGGCGGCGAAGGACCCGTCACCTTGGAGGAGTTGACAGCCAGCTGCCGACGCAACACCGAGCTGGTCTTCGGGCAGTTGGCCGACGGCTGTACGGGCGGCATGGAGCCGGCCGAGGAGACGGGCCGCAGAGCGGCACGCGAGGGAGCGCCTCTGGGGGAGCTGCTGCACGCCTACCGCGTCGGCTCGGAGTTCCTGTGGTCCGAGCTCGCGGCCGCGGCCCGTGTCGCGGACGCCGTCACCGCCGACACCGTCGTGGCCCTCGCGGCGTGGTGGGTGAACGAGGGCCTCGCGGCGGCGGCCAGCGATGCCTACCGCGAAACCGCCTCGGAACTGCTGCTCCAACGCGACCGTGAGCGGTCCGTGCTGGTCGAGGCCCTGTTCACCGGTGTGCTCACCGACCGCACCACCCTCTGGGAGGCCGCTGACGCGCTCGGCCTGCCGGCCGAGGGGCCCTTCCTGGTGGTGGCGGCCGGTGTCCCCACGCCGGGGCGGGAGGCGCTGCCCGGCATCGAGCCCCGGCTGCTGGCCGAGGGGGTCCGCTCGGCCTGGCGGCTGCTGCCCGACCTTCAGGTCGGCGTCGTGGCGGCCCGCGGCCCGGACGCCGGGGACGCCGCCCTGCGCGTCCTCGGCGGTCTCCCCGCGGCCCGGGTGGGGGTCAGCCCCGCGTACCACGCCCTGCGCGACACCCCCAGGGCGCTGCGGCTGGCCCGTCTCGCGCTGGCCCGGGTGCCGCGGGACGCCACGGGCGTCGTACGGTTCGACGACGCTCCGGTGGCCCTGCTGGTGGCCGCGTCGGTGGACGAGGCCACCAGGATCGCGCGCACCGTCCTCGCGCGCCTACTCGACCTGCCCCGCGAGGAACGCGACCGGCTGCTGGAGACCCTGGAGCAGTGGTACGCGGCCGGCGGCTCGGCGGCCGACGCGGCGCGGAAGCTGTACTGCCATCGCAACACCGTCCGCTACCGGCTGCGCCGGCTGGAGGCCCTGACCGGCCGTTCCCTCCAGGACCCGCGCGCGGTCGCCGACCTCTCGGTGGCCCTCCACGCGCTACGGCTGCTGCCGCCCGATGAATGGTGAGCCGCCGATCGCCTGACTCGACGCCAGTTTCGCGTGATCGGTGTCGGGGAGCCAGTCGCGCTGTGGGGAGTACTCCAGCCAGCGGCGGGCGCGGGCGGTCTCGGCGAAGCCGCGCAGCAGGGTGTCCAGCAGCGGGTGACGGCAGGAGTCGGACCAGGCCAGCGACCAGGCGTACAGCGGGGTCGGGTCCGCCAACGGGATGCTGCGCAGGCCCGCGTGGTCCGGCAGCGGCGCGTCGGCGGGGAAGAGCGTGAAGCCTTCGCGGTCGGCGCGGATGTGCTGGAGGAGGTGGTCCAGGCCCAGGTTGGGGCCGTCGTGCCGCCGGGTGATGCGGAACTCGTCGGCGAAGCGGCGCAGGAAGTCCAGGCGGCTCAGTTCGGCCGGGCTCCACAGGACGCCGTCACGCAGATCGGCGGGCCGGAGCGCATCCGCACCGGCCAGCGGGTGAGACGGACCGAGCACCACGTCGACGGGTTCCAGCCGCACCAGCCGCTGGGTCAGCCCCGCCTCCCGCCCGTCCGGCAGCGGATGCACCCGGCCGAATCCCAGGTCCGTGTCACCGCGCAGCAGTGCCTGGGCCACTGACGGCCAGTCACGTCCCGGGCCCGGCTCCCACCGCACCGGATCGGAGGCCTGGACGGCGGCGGCGACGGTGCGCATCGGCGCGTACAGATGCCCCCACGTGTCGATCCGTACGGCCGCGCCGGTGCCCGTCACCGCCGCGACCGCGCGTTCGCCGGCCGCGAGCGCCTCACGCGCGGCCGGCACGAACTGCTCGCCCGCCGCGCTCAACCGGACGCCGCCCTGGCGCTCGAAGAGCCGGACGCCGAGCAGCTCCTCCAGCCGGGCGATGCGCTTGGACAGCGCCTGCTGGCTGGTGCCGAGCTCCTCGGCGGCACGCCCGAAGTGCAGCGTGCCGGCCGTGGTGACGAAGGCGCGGACCAGGGCGAGGTCGAGATCCATGCCGCTGACCTTATGCGACAACGCGGGGTTGTCGGCCGGCCCGTCCGGTTGTTGGCCGGGTCGGCGCCCGAGCCGGTCAGATGGTCTCCGACGCCACAACCGACCGACGGCCGACAGGCCGGCGAGGAGGACGACACCGATGAAAGCCTTCATACCGACCGGGGATCCCGCCGAGCCCGTCGTGCTCGCCGACGTCGCCGAGCCGACGCCCCGCCCCGACGAAGCCCTGGTGAAGGTCGAGGCGTTCTCCGTCAACCGGGGCGAGACCTTCAAGCTGGAGAAGCCCGTCGCCGGTGACCGCCCCGGCAAGGACATCGCGGGCCTGGTGGTGCAGCCGGCCGCCGACGGCAGCGGACCGTCGGGCATCACCCGGGTGGTGGGACACCCCATGTCCGGGGGCTGGGCGGAGTACGTGGCGGTGCCCACCAGCGCGCTCGCCGAACTGCCCGACAGCGTCAGCACGCTCCAGGGCGCGGCCCTGCCTCTGGCCGGGCTCACCGCACTGCGGCTGCTGCGCACGGCCGGATCCGTCCTGGGCCGGCGGATCCTGCTCACGGGCGCGTCCGGGGGAGTGGGCCACTACGTCACCGAGCTGGCGGCGGCCGCCGGGGCCCAGGTCACCGCGGTGACCCGGGACGCCGAGCGCGGCGCGCGGCTCGTCGAACTCGGCGCCGCCGACATCGTCCACGACGTCGCCGACGCCCAAGGGCCGTACGACATCGTGCTGGAGTCGACCGGCGGCCAGGCCCTCGCCACCGCTCTGGCCCGCCTCGCCCGGCGCGGCACCCTCATCTGGTTCGGGCAGGCCGGCCGCACACCGGCGACGCTCGACTTCTTCGACTTCTTCACCGGCCCCGAATCGGCCGTCATCCGGCACTTCCACTACCTCGACGCCGACACCCGCCTCGCCGACGACCTGGCCGCACTGGTCCGGCTGACCGCCGAGGGCCGGCTGAGTCCCGAGATCGGCCGGGTCGCGGACTGGGCCGACACCGCGACCGCACTCACCGACCTGCGCGACCGCCGTATCCGGGGCAAGGCCGTCCTCACGCTGTCCTGAACCACGCTCAGACCGACGGATCTCACCACTCACCGAAGGAGTACGACCATGACCAGCACCGACCCCAGGGCCGTCGTCATCCGCTACGTCGAGGCCGTCCGTGACGGCGACGCGGACGTCATCCACGACAGCTTCGCCGAGGACGCCACCTGGCACTACCCGGGCGATCTGCCCATCTCCAAGGTGTGGCACGGACGGGACCGGATCATCGGCGAGTTCCTCGGCAGCATGGGACCGATCCTCGTGCCCGGCACCCTGGAGATCGAGCTGATCAGCACGATCGCCGAGGGCGACCGCGTGGTGGCGGAATGGACCTCCAAGGCCAGGACCGTGTACGGCGGCGTCTACGACAACCGATGCCTCGGCATCTACACCGTCCGCGACGGCAGGATCACCTCGGTCGTCGAATACGCGGACACCCGCCATGTGGCCGCGACCCTGTTCCCGGGCCACGACGCCGAGTGAACGCGCCCCTTGGCCGCCGCCGGCCGACGTCTCAGAGGTCCTTTCGCATCAGCACGCACATCGTCTCGTACCGGTGGATCGACCCGTCAGGCCCTTCCACGTCCCAGGCATCCGGGGCGCGACCGTACGCGACGTACCCCAGGCGCTCGTACAGGGCCCGGGCCCGCGGATTGTCCTCTTCCACGGCGAGTTCGGCCCTGCCCAGCCCACGGCCCGCGATGCGCTGTTCGGCGGCGCGGATCAGCAGCGTACCCAGGCCGCAGGACTGCAGTGCCGGGAGCACGGCGAGCTGCCAGATGGTCCCGGCGCCCTCGTGGGCCCGGTAGTCGACACCGCCGATCGCCACCGGCAGATCCACCGGGGTGCACACGGCCAGATAGTCCACCTCGCCCGCCGTGGCACGCACCAACTCCCGCTCCACCTGGCGCAGATGAGCGGCCGAGCCGGACCAGGCGCAGGCGGGCAGATCCCGCGGCGACAGGTCGCGCACACGGACGGACGCGACGAGGGTGGCCCGGCCGGGACCGTCTTCGGTGACCATGGCCGTGAGCATGCCGCCCGAGCGACGGCAGGGCAACGCATTTCCCCCCCCGGCAGGGCCCGCACCGGCACCGCCTCGGAACCGAAATTCCCAGGTGGTCGTGGTGACGAATCCCTTACGGTGCCCAGATGGTGACGGTGCGAGAGATGACGGAAGCCGACATCAGGGCTGTCTCGGCGATACGAGTGACCGGCTGGAAGGCCGCGTACGCCGGGATCCTGCCTCGGTCCTACCTCGATGGCATGACGGTCGAGGCGGATGTGCGGCGGCGCCGACAGCACGTCACGAGGCCGCGGCACGGCATGGCCGACCTGGTGGCGGTCGGCGCCGGCGGAGCGGTCGTGGGCTGGGCCTGCCTCGGCCCCTGTCGCAGTGCCGACACCACCGCCGGGACCGCCGCCGAGCTGTACGCCCTGTACGTCCAGCCCGCGCTCATCGGTTCCGGTATCGGTCGCACACTGCTCGAAGCCGTGCATGCCCGTGCCCTCGGCCACGGCTTCGACCAGGTGCTGTTGTGGGTCCTCACCGGGAACACGTCGGCGCGTCGCTTCTATGAACGAGCTGGATATGTCCCCGACGGGGCGGTCCAGGCCGACGACTACGACGGTGTGTCCGTACCCGAACTCCGTTACCGGCGCGCCCTGTAGCAGGCACGTCCGGCGTGGTCAGGGGGCGGGGCGGTGGTCCGTGATCCAGTGGGCTGCGAGCAGGCCTCAGCCGGCGGTGAGGATCGCGGCGGTGACGACCGTGGCATCGAGGCCGAAGCCGTTCGCGAGGAGGCCCGCGATCAGGGCGTCGGCGGCGTAGCCGAGGTCGTGCCAGAAGCGGTAGGTGCCGAGGGCCACGGCGGACAGGACACCGGCGAGCAGCGGGCGTTCGAGCAGGGTCAGCGCGAGGACGAAGCCCGCGGCCTGGATGAGCATGCCGGTGACGATGAGGGGTTTGCGACCGATGTCGTCGGCGAGGTGGCCGGTGGGGATCTGGCCCATGCCTCACAGGATCGGACAGAAGCCCTTGATCAGTCCGACGGCGGCGATGCCCAGGCCGTGGTCGGTGAAGAGGAGCGGGAAGACGCCTCAGGTCAGGTCGTCGTTGCAGTTGTTGACCAGTCCGGTCTGGCCGGCGCCGCGCAAAGAGCGGTCGTACCAGGACGTCAGGGCGAAGGCGGCCCCGAGTCCGGTGCCCTCGCGGTCGGCCAACGACGTGGCGCGCTGGGCGAGTTCGAGAGCGACATGGGCCCCGTGTCGCGTACGACCAGGGCGAGCCCGAGCCCGGCGGCGACGAACACGGCGCCGATCAGCTCGGGATCGGGCGCAGACCGTAGGCCGTGGCGAGGTAGCCGGTGAGTAGCGCGGTCGTGCCCACGGCGGTGTATCCGGCGGCCTCGTTCAGACCCGTCGCCAGTCCGCGGCGGGCCGGGCCGACCGGGCCGATCTTCATGTTGACCGTCATCGACCAGGTCAGCCCCCGGTTGAGCCCGAGCAGCACGTTCGCGGCGACGATCCAGCCCCAGGACGGCGCCCGCGCGGGCGCGAAGGGGACCCGAGCGCGGCGAGGTTGGGGAGGGCCTTGGTGAGGCCGAAGGCGATGATGAAGGAGGAGACGGCCAGGTCGTCGGTGATGCCGAAGGTGCGGCTGCCGATGAGCGGAACGGTGGCGCGTTCCAGCCCGAAGACCGCCGACGCGCTCGTTGACGACGACGAGCGGGGACGCCGCCCTCACCGTCGACGGCACCGGCCTGCTCTGCCTCACCCCCCTGACGCGTCCGCGCAAAGGCACCGACAATGCCCCGCCGGGTACGGTCGTCCGCGTCATCGCCACCGACCCTGCGGCCCCGCTCGATCTGCCCGCCTGGTGCCACATGACCGGACACCACTACCTCGGCCCCGTGCCCGGCACCGGCCGTCCGGCCTCCGCGCTATGGCTCGCAACCGGCGCCCGACCCACCCGCCCCGACGCGCCCTGGCACCGCTCCGGCGACGACGGCAGTGCGGTCGTCTCGTAGTACGGCAGGGCGGTCGTCTCGTAGTCATGCAGAGCGGCGACCACATCGGTGCGAGGAATCCGTCCAGCTCGGTCAGGCCGCCCCACATGTGCACGCCTGTCTCGTTGAGCGGTACCGCACGGACGGCCGAGGCACTGCGCACCTTCGGCAGGGCCCAGTTGACGCCGTACAAGTGCCCCCGCGACTTCGTCTTCAGCTCGTCGCTGCCCCGTACTTCCTCCGGGAAGTTTCAGCGTGGCCTGTTGCGCGGATCGTAGGCGGCGGCGGTTAGTGTGCTGCCAGGAACGCGGCAGCAGTACCGGCACCCCGACGAGGAGAAGCGATGGTTTCCGCCGAGCCCACCTACGCCGTCACCGGTGCCACCGGGCGCCTGGGCGGACGAATCGCCCGCCGCCTGGCCGCGGCGGGCATCCCGCAGACCCTCCTGTGCCGGACCCCGGCCCGCGCCCCCGAACTGCCCGGAGCGACGGCCGTACCCGGTGCGTACGGGAACCACGACGCCGTCGTACGTGCGCTGCGTGGCACCGACCGCGTCTTGATGGTCTCCGCCTCGGAGTCTCCCGACCGCCTCGACCAGCACCGCACCTTCGTCGACGCCGCGGCCGAGGCCGGCGTCGCCCACCTGGTGTACATCTCCTTCTACGGCGCCGCGCCCGACGCGACCTTCACGCTGGCTCGCGACCACTGGCACACCGAGCAGCACATCCGCTCCAGCGGCGTGCCGTTCACGTTCCTGCGTGACAACCTGTACGCCGACTTCATGCCCGGCCTGGTGGGCGAAGACGGTGCGATCCGCGGCCCCGCCGGGGACGGCCGGGCCGCCGTGGTCGCGCAGGACGACATCGCGGACGCCGCGGTCGCGGTGCTGCGTGAACCGGGCCCGCACGCCGGTCGCACCTACGACCTGACCGGCCCCGAGGCACTGACGCTCACCGAGATCGCGGCCACGCTCACCGAGGTCACCGGGCGCCCGGTCTCGTACGTGCGCGAGACGGTCGAGGACGCCTACGCCTCCCGCGCGGGCTACCGGGCTCCCGACTGGCTCCTCGACGCCTGGGTCTCCACCTACACCGCGATCGCCGATGGTTCCCTCGCCGAGGTGAGCACCGCCATCGAGGACCTGACCGGCCACCCCGCCACCACACTGGCGCAGGTGCTGCGCGGCGCGGGCGCCGCTGGCTAGCCGGCTTCCCGCGCCATCACCCGGCGGGCCGCCTCGGACTCCGCCGCCGGCGGGGACAGCTCGTCCAGCGTGTCGAGCTCGTCGTCGGATTCCAGTTCCCGTTCCCAGGCCGCCGCCAGCTGTTCCTGCTCCTGGCGCGGCCTGGCGCTGACAGCATCGCGGTGTTCCGGGTCCAGGGCCGCCAGGAATCGTTCCACCGGGTCCGAGGTCATACCGTGCTCCTTGTCGCAGGGAAGGATGGGTGTCACTCGTGGCCCAGCATGGCCAGAACGGGCCCGCCCCGGCCGCCCGACACCACCTGGAAACACCCTGATGGCCCCGCCGCTCCCCCCCGGAGCCAGGAGGACGCCGGGCCGCTGCTCGCACCGACCGAGATCAACAGCCGTATGTACAGGACCACTTCAGTGGCCCACGCGCAGTGCGTCCCCGGAGGTCGATCCGGCCCGGCGTGCCGCGACGGCCATGATGACGACGGACGTCAGGGTGATGCCCGCGCCGACGTAGAGCGGGGCGGTGTAGCCGAGGCCCGCGGTGATGGCCAGGCCGCCGAGCCAGGCGCCGAGGGCGTTGCCGACATTGGAGGCGGAGACGTTGGCGCTGGCAGCCAGTGCCGCGCCGTGGGCGAAGTCGGTGACGCGGGTGATCAGTCCGGGGACACTGGCGAACCCGGACACTCCCATCAGGAACACCAGGATCACGGACGCCGTGGCGCTGCCGGCCAGCAGACCGAACACGGCCAGGGTGACGGTGAGTGCGAGGAGGGAGAGGAGCAGGGCGCGGTCGCGGTCGTGGTCGGCGGCCCGTCCGCCGATCAGGTTGCCGACGACCAGACCGACGCCGTACACCATCAGCAGCCAGGCGACGTCGGCGGGGGAGAAGCCGCTGACCTCGGTGAAGGTGTAGGCGATGTAGCTGAACGCGCCGAACATCCCGCCATAGCCGAGCGCGGTGGCCGCCAGTGTCAGCCAGACCTGCCAGGACCGGAAGGCGCGGAACTGGGCTCGCAGGGCGGTGGCCGGCAGCGGGCCCGAGCCGTCCGGGGCCGTCGGCGGCGGGGTCCGGCCTGCCCGGCCGGGGACGAGGACGGCGATGCCCACCAGCGCCAGCACGCCGATCGCGGTGACCGCCCAGAACGCCGCCCGCCAGCCCCACCGCTCGCCGACCAGCGCGCCGAACGGCACGCCCAGGACGTTCGCGACGGTCAGCCCGGCGAACATGACCGCCACGGCGCGGGACTTCCGCTCGGGCGCGACCAGGTCGCGCGCGACCAGTGAGCCGATCCCGAAGAACGAGCCGTGGCACAGGGCCGCGACGATCCGCCCGAGCAGCATCACCGGATAGCCGGGCGCGACGGCGGACAACAGGTTGCCGATGACGAACAACGCGACCAGGCCGACCAGCACGCTCTTGCGGGGCAGCCGCGTCGTCGCCGCTGTCAGCGCGATGGCGCCGATCGCCACACTGAGCGCGTACCCGGAGATCAGCCGGCCCGCCGCCGCCTCGGACACCGCGAAACTCGACGCCACCTGCGGCAGCAGCCCGGCGATCAGGAACTCGGTCAGCCCGATCCCGAAACCGCCGAGCGCGAGCGCGAGGAGGCCGCTCGGCATCCGCCGCGGTTCGGGCGCGAGGCCGGTTTCGCTCATGGGACGACCCTCACCCCGCGGCGGCGGATCCGTCCATGGACAAAGACCGGCGCCCCTTGGACGAAAGTGAAAGTGAAGGTGTCCGGTCCGGTCGTAACCGATGGGCGCCCGGGGAACCTGTGCTGACTGCCGCTTCCGGTGGTTGTGACGGGTCAACGGGCGCTCTGTGACAGGTCATCAAGCGTCTCCGCCTCGGGCGTGTGAGGATCGACGACCATGACCGGCAGCGAGCAGGAGCCCATGGACAGCGGCCTGGCCTGGGACGACGAGCAGGACTTCGCCGACGCGGACCGGGGGTTCGTCGCCCGGCTGGACCCCGGTGTGGTGCGGGACGCGGACGGCCGGGTGGTGTGGGACGCGGACGCCTACGCCTTCCTGGACGACGAGTGCCCGCCCACCGCGCATCCCTCGCTTTGGCGGCAGAGCCGGCTCGTGGCGCGCCAGGGGCTGTACGAGGTCGTGCCCGGCATCCACCAGGTGCGCGGCCTGGACCTGTCGAACATCACCTTCGTGGAGGGCGAGCGCGGTGTCGTCGTGATCGACCCGCTGATCAGCGCGGAGGTCGCCGCTGCCGCGCTCGCCCTGTACCGCGAGCACCGCGGCGAACGGCCCGTGACCGGCGTGATCTACACCCACTCCCACATCGACCACTTCGGCGGTGTGCGCGGCGTCGTCGATCCGGCCGAGGTGGCCGCCGGGCGGGTGCCGGTCATCGCGCCGGCCGGGTTCCTGGAGCACGCGGCCGGCGAGAACGTCGTCACGGGCACGGCGATGGCCCGCCGGGCGGCCTACATGTACGGGGCCGCGCTGCCCAAGGGACCGGCCGCGCAGATCGGCTGCGGGCTCGGACAGACGACGTCGACCGGCAGCGTCGGCCTGATCGCGCCCACCGTCGACATCACCGCCACCGGTCAGGAGGAGACCGTCGACGGGGTGCGGATCGTCTTCCAGCTCACCCCCGGCACCGAGGCCCCCGCCGAGATGAACTTCCACTTCCCGGACCTGCGGGTGCTGTGCGCCGCCGAGAACGCCTGCCACACCCTGCACAACGTGCTCACCCTGCGCGGGGCCCTCGTTCGCGATCCCAGCGCCTGGGCCCGGTATCTGACGGAGACGATCCGGCTGTTCGCCACGGACACGGACGTCGTCTTCGGCTCCCACCACTGGCCCACCTGGGGGCAGGACCGGGTCGTACGCTTCCTGGAGGAGCAGCGGGACGCGTACGCCTATCTGCACGACCAGTCCGTCCGGCTGATCAACACCGGGCACACGGGAGCGGAGATCGCCGAGCAACTCCGCTTTCCGCCCGCCCTCGAACGGGCCTGGCACACCCGCGGCTACTACGGCTCCCTCAGCCACAACGCCAAAGCGGTCTACCAGCGCTACATGGGCTGGTTCGACGGCAACCCGGCCCACCTGTGGCAGCATCCGCCCGCCGAAGCCGCCGGCCGGTACGTGGAGTTCATGGGCGGCGCGGACACCGTGGTCGCCAAGGCGAGGAAGTCCTACGAAGCCGGTGACCTGCGCTGGGTCGCGGAGGTGCTGAGCCACGTCCTGTTCGCCGAACCCGGCCACGGTGAGGCCCGCGCCCTGCAGGCCGACACCTTCGAACGGCTCGGCCGGGGCGCGGAGTGCGGACCCTGGCGCAACTTCTACCTGATGGGCGCGGCCGAACTGCGCGGCGGCATCCTCGGCACGCCGACCCGCCGGGCCCCGGACATCCTGGCAGCCCTGACGACCGAGCAGATCTTCCGGTCCCTGGCCGTACGCGTCAACGGCCCGCGCGCGGCCGCGGCCGGACGGCTGCTGCTGCGCTGGGAGTTCATCGACAGCGGCGAGGTGTGGACCCTGCTTGTGTCCAACGGCGCGCTGACGGCGACACCCGGTGACGCCCCGCGCGGTGAACGGCCCACCGCCGTGCTGCGGCTGGCCCGCACCACGCTCGACACCGTGCTGGCCGGCGCTTCCACCTTCGCCGACGAGATCGCGGGCGGCACGGTGGTCCTCGACGGCGACGCGCATGCCCTGATCACGTTCGGATCGCTGCTGGACGCCCCGGATCCGGACTTCGCGATCGTCACCCCGTGACGCCTGCGTCCGCCTCTGTCTCTGTCTCCGTCTCCCGCAGCAACAGGGCCGCGAGGACCAGGGCGGTGTCCCGAGGGTCGGCCAGGCTGACACCGGTCAGCTCCTGGACACGGGCGAGCCGGTGGTCGACGGAGTTGGGGTGCAGACTGAGCCGACGGGCCGTGGCCCGGCGGTCCTGGCGCTCCTCCAGATGCGTGCGCAGCGTCTCGACCAGTTCGGGCCGGCCGGCCAAGGGGTCGAGCAGGGCGGCGATCCGGTCGCTGCCCTCGCTCGGCCGGGACAGGTGGTACTCCAGCAGCACGTCGTCCAGCCGGTGCAGACCGGGCGCCCGGCCACACGCGGCCGCGACCCGGACCACCTCCCCGGCCAGCCGTGCCGCGCGCGGTATGTCACCGGTCCCCGCAGCGCGGGCCGCGGCCAGCCGTACCTCATGCCCGGTCGCCTCGCGCACCAACTCCACCATCCGGGTGGGTGGTTCGACTGCTCCCGGTACGACGGCCAGGCCGCCGCCGGCGTCCAGCAGAGCGGGCACGTCCATCCCGAAGACCCGGTCCAGCGCCGTCTGAACACGCCGCACCAGCCGCCGTACCCCGACCGCGGAACCCGAACCACCGCACGTGACTGCCGAGTCGCCGAAGCGCAGGCACAACACCAGTGCGGGCCCGCCCGGCACGGGTCCGCCGGTGACCGGCCGGCCGTCCAGCAGGGCGCGGGCGAGCGAGCGACGCTGTTCATGCCGTTCGGCGGCGAGGGCCGCCTGTTCGTCGAGATAGCTCTCGGTGACGGCGCCCACGACCCGGTCCGCCGCGGTGAACAGCGCCTCGGCGAGCTCCGCCAGGGCGTCCTGCTCACCGGGGCCGGCGGTCTCCCGCAACGCCCGGAACAGCTCCTTCGTACCCAGGGTGTAGGTGCGCAGCAGGAGGTGCAGCGGCATCCCCTCCTCGGCGCGCTGGGCGGCGCGCTCCTGGAAGTGCTCCAGCGCATCGGGCCGCGGCCGGGCGGACCCCCGGCGCAGGAACAGTCGCATGCCGTGCCGGGCCGTCGCGGCGATCTCCACGTCCTTCACATCGGCGGGCAGCTCCGCGTACCCGCGCACCTGCTCGAAGACGTCGCCTGCCATGCGCCGGGCCAGCTCGTTCACCCGAGGCTCGCACCGAGCGGCGAGCGCCGCCGCACCGGCGGACAGCTCCCGCGGACGCTCGCCGTCGCGCCGGTCCCCGTTTTCCTCCCGCGCCATGGATCACCTCGCCGCCGCTTGTGATCCGTCACGATAACGGGCGCCCCACGTCGGTGACCTCGAAGGGTGCCGGTCAGGAACCGGCGGGCCGAGGCCTGTTTCGGCACAGATCAGAGATCTCGGAGGAGCTCGATCAGAGTGTCGGTGAACTCGGCCGTGGTCGCGTGGCCCCCAGGCCGCGGGTGCGCACGTCGGTCGTGGCCAGGACCGAGGCGATCGCGTCGACGATGTCCATGGCCGCGGCGCGGTGGCCGCGGTGGCCGAGCATCACGGCCGCCGACCAGATCGCCCCCAGCGGACTGGCGATGCTGACGGATCCGACGACGGCGACGACGGCCGCGAGGCCGCTGCGCATGTCGCCGAAGAGGTTGGAGGCGACCACGACGTGGAAGTGGGCCGGTTCGAGGGCGAACGTGGCCGCCGGTGCGTCGATGTAGGCAGGAGCGCCACTCGGTGCCCGGTCTCGGCGGCGACGGTGGCGTTGACGCCCCGTTCCCGCAGCGCGTCGGCGCAGGCGCGCATCCGGGTCCCCGGCTGCCCGACGATCAGCCGTTGTCCCGCGAGCTCGCGACACTCCACCCGCGTCCGGCCGGCGAACGGACCGTCAGCCGGCACCACCAGCACGAGACGCCGGCTGCCCAGCGCATGCCAGGCGACCTCCTTGCCGGAGACCGGGCTAGGGGACGCGAGCAGGCCCAGCTCCGACCGCCCTCTGCTCCGCCCGTGCCGACGTCATCAGCGGCCGGCCGGCGACCGGCTGCCGAGGGCGGCCGCGAGGAGCAGTGCGGTGGTCGCGGTGAGGCCGATGCCCTGCCAGCCGAGGGTGTTCAGAAGTGGTGCGGTCACGGCGGTGCCGACGGCGCCGCTGGTGAAGTACAGCACGAGGTAGACGCTGCTGAGGCTGCCGGAACGTGCGGGGGCGAGGGCGATGATCCGGCTCTGGTTGGCAGCCTGGGCGGCGAAGCAACCGGCGTCGAAGACGGCGAGCCCGAATGCGGTCACGGGCGGGCTGTCGAGGCCGGTCGCGAGCAGCGCGGTGCCGGCCGCGGCGGCCAGTACGCAGGCGGTGCGCACCGTCGCCGGGGCGTACCGGTCGGCGAGGCGCCCGGTGAGCGGGAGCGCCGCGAAGCCGAGGAGCCCGGCGAGGCTGTACAGGCCGATGGCACCCGGGCTGAGCGAGTGGGGCGGCTGAGCGAGGGCGAGGGCGAGGGCGACCCAGATCAGATTGAAGGCGAAGTACCACAGCCCGCCCATGGCCACCGCGCGGCGCAGCTCCGGGAACTGGCGCAGCAGCGGCGGGAGTGTGGCCAGAGCCGCCCGGTACCCGCGGTCGGAGTGCGGGCGCTGCCGGGGCAGGAGCGCGGCGGCGGCGATCGCGCCGAGCAGGGCCAGGGCGGCGAACACGAGGAGCATGCCCCGCCAGCCGAGGACACCGGTGAGCGCTCCGCCCGCGAGCCGGCCGAGCAGGATGCCGGCCGACATGCCGGCGGCCACCGTGGCGACTCCCGTTCCCCGACGCCCTGTCGGGGCATGGCGACCGGCGATGTTGCTCGCCTGGGCCGCGACACTGGCGGTCGCGCCGATGAGGAGATACGCGGCCAGGAGCACGCCCGCGCCGGGTGCGGCCGCGGCGAGGGCGAGGGCGGCGGCCAGCGCGGTGAGCTGCGCGCCGACCAGGCGGTGGGGGGCGAGGTGGTCGGTGAGGGGCAGCAGGAGGGCGAAGCCGGCCATGCAGCCGGTGAGCGCCGCGGTCGGGACGAGTCCGATCACGGCGAGCGGCACGCCCAGGTCGGCGGCGACCGCGGTGAGTTCGGGCTGGATGGTGTAGTTGTTGGCGATCGCCGTCCCGGCTATGGAGGCGAGCAGAAACGTGCCGCCGCGGGGGAGCGGACGGGTCACGGGGTGGTGCCACGGGTGAGGATGACGGCGTAACGGCACTCGCTGTCCGTGGTGTTGGCGAACACGCGCTCGGCGGGCTCGCCCAGCTCGATGGTGTCGCCCGCGCCCAGTTCATGGACCGTGTCGCCGTCATGGAAGGTCAGGTGGCCGTCGAGGACCCAGACGACCTGTCGTACGAAGGCGAACGCGGCGGCCGGATACGGCACGCGGGCGTCGGCCGGCAGATGGATCTCGGCGATCTCCGCGGGGAAGCGTGGCCCGGTGATCTGGCGGCGCCGGTAACCGGTCGCGGGGTCGCGCCACTCGGCCGTGTCCGCCGGCCGGCGCACGCCCGACGCCCCCTCGGTGTCGTCCGGCGCCCCTTCGGCGAGGGCGAGCAAGGAGGCGACGCTGAGCTGGAAGGCCGCGGACAGCTTGCCCAGGACGACGGCGGTGGGGCTGCTCTCCGCCCGCTCGATCCGGCTGATCATCGCCTGGGACACACCGGAGGCGTCGGCCAACTGGGCCAGGGTCCAGCGGCGGCGTTCCCGCTCGGTGCGGACACGTGCCGCGATCCGCTCCACCAGGGGATCTACTATGTTGGACATGACTGCAATATACGCAAGGAATCCGGCGGCCGTGAGCGTCCGTCCCGCCCGGCCCGACGACGTGGAGGCGATCCGCGCGATCCGCAACCACGCCATCGAGCATTCGACGGCCCTGTGGACCCGGACTCCGCAGACCGCCGCCCAGGGCGTCGCCTGGCTGGCGGCCCATCTGGAGCGCGGTTCGGCGTTCGTCGCGGAGGCCGGTGGCGAGGTCGCCGGGTTCGCGGTCTACGGCCCCTGGCGGGAGCTGGACGGATACCGGCACACGGTGGAGAACTCGGTCTACGTCCGCGAGGACCGGCACGGACTCGGCATCGGCTCCGCGCTGCTGACCGCCCTCATCGCCGCCGCCCGCGAGGCCGGCCACCACGTCATGATCGCCGGCATCGAAGCCGGGAACACGCCCTCGATCCGCCTGCACGAACGCTTCGGTTTCCAGCACGCCGGCACGCTGCCGGAGGTCGGCACCAAGTTCGGCCGCTGGCTCGACCTGACACTGATGCGACTGCCCCTGAGCTGAGCCGCGGTGCCCCGGCCTGCCAGGTCACTCCGGCTGAGCAGGGATCCGCAGGCTGACCTCGTAACCCCCCTCGGCGGTCACGCCGGAGGCGAACGTGCCGTGCAGGATCTCGGCGCGCTCCCTGAGGCCGACCAGGCCCTGTCGCGAGCCGGGCAGGGGCAGGGAAGGACGGGTGGGGCGGCTGTTGGTGACCGTGACGCCGACATGGTCGCCGTCCCGCCACAGCTCCACCGTCGCACCGGCTCCCGGAGCGTGCTTGCGCACGTTCGTCAGCGCCTCCTGCACCGTGCGGTAGATCGCCCGCTGGGCGGGAGTGCTGACCGTGTCGGGCAGCCGGCCGGTCAGCTCCGCGTCGATACCGCTCGTGGCGACCAGCCGTCGTACGTCGGCCAGCGTGGGCTGCGGGGTGAGCTCGGTGGCACGGCCGCCGGAGGCGCGCAGCAGGGCGACCATGTTCCGCAGTTCGTCCAGCGTGGAGACGCTCAGCGAACGGATGGTCCGCGCGGCCTCCCGGGAGTCCGTGTCCTTGGCGGCGACCTGCAGGGCGCCGGCCTGGACGGCGATCAGGCTGACCTGGTGCGAGACGACGTCGTGCATCTCACGGGCCAGCTGGGCGCGTTCACGGGCGAGCACGGCCTGGGCGTGCAGCGCCCGCTCGTGCTCCCTCGCCTCCTCGATCTCGGCCAGGCGCTGCGACAAGTCCCGCCGCGCCTGCACCAGTTGGCCGAGCAGCACGGGGGCGGCGGTGCCGGCCAGGGTGTAGACGAACTGGATCAGCGTCCATGTACGGTCGCGTGAGTCGGGGTCGTGCCACGGCCAGGGCGCGGCGGAGGCGGCCGCCATCAGCACGGCGCACCCTGCCGGCAGACGGCGGTCACGGGACCGTTCGGCCAGGGCGAACAGGGCCGCGAGCGGGGCGAAGACGAGGTCCGCGACCACGGTGGCCGGCAGCGTGAGCAGGACGACGGCGAGCGGCAGAAAGCGGCGCAGCGCGAGCGCCGCACAGGCCACCGCGGCGAGCGCCACCCCCAGCCAGGAGGTGTCCGACACCGCGAGCCATGCGTCCCCGGCCGCCACGGCGACAAGCCCGCCGTCGACCAAGGGCGCCGGCACCCGCGCCCAGCCCACTCGCCGGTCTCTCGCCGACGGGCCTTCGGCCGGCCCGGCTCGCCCGGCGTCGACCACCCGCGCCCAGCCCACTCGCCACCCGTTGGTCGGGGAGTGCTCGGCCGGCCCGGCATGCCCGCCATCGACCACGGGTGCCGGCACCCGCGCCCAGCCCACTCGCCGCCTGCTCGTCGGCGGGCCCTCGGCCGGGCCTGCTCGCCCCGTGTCGGCCGCGGGTTCCGGCACGTCCGCCCGTCGGCCGCTCACCGGCCGGTCCTCGGCCGGTCCCGCTCGTCCAGGAGCCGGGCCCGCTGGGCGAGGAGCGCGGCCTGTATGCGGCTGGTCACCCGAAGCTTGGCGAAGATCGCGCTGACGTGGTCCTTCACGGTGCCGGCGCTGAGATGGAGGCGCGTTCCTATGTCGGTGTTCGACAGCCCTTCCGTGACGAGCATGAGCACATCGCGTTCCCGTGCCGTCAGCCGCTCCACGCGAGCCGTCTCCTCGGCGTCCACCGCCTCCGTGCCGGGATGGCTGAGCAGCAGGGTCCGCGACGCCTTGGGGGACATGACGATGCCGCCGGCGGCGAGCGTGCGCACCATCTGGGCCAGCTGTTCCGGCTCGGTGTCCTTGAGCAGGAAGCCGGCCGCCCCGTGGCGCAACGCCGCCAGCACGTACTCGTCGGTGTCGAACGTCGTCAGCATCGCCACGACGGGCGCGTCCGGCAGCGTACGCACCTCACGCAGCACGGTGAGCCCGTCCACGTCCGGCATGCGGATGTCCAGCAGGACGACGTCCGGACGCTCCTCGCGGACGCGGGCCACGGCCTCGGCGCCGCTCACCGTGGCGACCACCTCGATGCCGTCGGCGGCGTTCAGGATGAGCTGGAAACCGGAGCGGACGAGCGCCTCGTCGTCCACCACCACTACCCGGATCACGTGCATCGCGTCCCGCTCTTGTCCGTTCTGGGTCTGTCGCCTACGACCTTAAGAGGGGCCGGCCGCCGGCACGGTTGCCCGGACGAGTGATCCAGCCAGGTGGGGGGTCGCCTCCCGCCGGCCGGCGGGGGTGCTCCGGCCGGCCGGCGGATGTCCCGCGCGCCAGGCCCGGTCCGAGGCTGGACGGCATGACGCACAGCACGGAAACGGACGCCCGGTGAAAGGACAGCTCGGTGGCGGCAGGGAGGCCGCCCTCCTGATCGTCATGGCGTCGGCCGCGGTCCTGGCCGTCCTCCGTCCGGACGTGTACGCCGCCCTCGCCCAGCGCGCCGCCTCGGCGCTCGCCGGACTGTTCGGCTGAGCGGACCCGAAGAGACCCGATGAAGATCAGTTTCCTGCTCTACGACGCCCACGGCACCGACGGCACGGTCCGCGCCACGGCCAACCTCGCCGGCGCCCTCGCCGACCAGCACGACGTGGAGATCGTCTCCTGCCATCGCACCGCCGACCGGATGCGCCTGACACCGGCGCCGGGCGTGAAGGTGCGCACACTGGTGGACCTGCGGCCGGCCTCCCGGCACTACCCGGGTCGCATCGGCGACCAGCGGGCCCGCGGCACCATGTGCCCCCACGACACGGTGCACCACGGCCCGACGCCCCCCGGCACACTCGGCGAGGAACGGCTCGCACGCTTCCTCCGGGACACCGACGCCGACGTGGTGATCGCGACACGGCCGTACCTGACCTGCTTCCTGGCCGAGTACGGCCGCCCGGACCAGCTGCGCATCGGCCAGGAGCACACCGGCCGCGATCTGCACCCGGCGGCGCTCCGGGACGACCTGGACAGGGCCGTGTCCCTCCTCGACGCCTATGTGAGCGTGTCCGCGGCGGACGCGCGCGCCCACCGCCGGGCCCTGCATTCCGCGCGCACCCGCCTCACGAGCATCCCCGCGTGCAGCCCCGCGCCCCGCACGGAACCCTCGTCCGGGCAGTCGCGGACCGTGGTGACGGCGGGGCGGCTGACGGCGCCCGAGCGGTACGACCGGCTCGTCGACGCCTTCGCCAAGGTCGTGGCGGTGCACCCGGACTGGACGCTGCGCATCTACGGCCGCGGCCCCGAGCGCGGCCGCCTGCGCCGCCGTATCGACGAACTCGGTCTGCACGACCACGTCCTGCTGATGGGGGCGCGCACGCCCATGGACCTGGAGTGGGCCAAGGCGCCATCGCCGTCGTGCCGAGCGGCGCCGGACCCTCCGGCCTGCCCCTCGTGGAGGCCATGAGCTTCGGGGTGCCCGTGGTGAGCACCGACTGCGGCCACGCCCCCCGCGAGATCGTCACGCACGGCGAGGACGGCCTGCTCGTTCCGGCGGAGGGAACTGTCGAGGACGCGCTCGCCGACGCGCTGTGCCGCTTCCGGGCCCGGCTCCAGGGACGCCAGGACCGGGCCTTCGACGCCCCCTGCCACGTCGACCCGTACGGCGACTTCCACATCGTCATCCCGCTCACGACCGCCGCCGAACACCACCCCGGCACAGCGGCACGGTGGGACCTGCGCCTGAGCGCGTACGGCGGCCCCGAACTCCGCCTGGGCATGCTGACCGGCGACCTCGCGGACCGCGGGGACATCACCGCGTTCCCGGCGGCCCACCGCTCGACGCCTGAAGGCCGGTTCACCGTCCAGCTCTGCCTGACGCCCGATCACGACCTGGCGCTCACCACCCGGGATGCCGTGCTCAGCCCTCGATCGTGATGGACAGGATCGCCCCGATGAACCCTCCGGTGCCCACCTGGACACCGTGCCAGGTGTCGCCCGAATCCGGCCTGGTGCCGTACATCTTGAAGAAGAACAGGGGGTCGCCGCCGGACGCGGTGGCGTTGCCGACGCCGGGGTCGCGCCGGGCGTAGTTCTCCATGGTGACGTAGTCGTTGCCGCTCGTCGCCACGGTGGCGCCGAAGTGGTACTCGAAGGTGTTGTCCCGGTCGCGGCCCGCCTCCTGCTGCGCGTCACCGTAGCCGACCGTCACCAGGGCGGAACCGGGAGGCGGCGGCGGCAGGAACTCGTTCAGCCCCAACTGCCTGAGCGCGTCCTCCAGTTGGGGCGAGCCGGCCGCCTTCAGGTCCTGGAAGGTACGGCTCATCCGCTGGGAGTAGGCCAGGTAGGCCTGCTGGTCGCCGCTGACGCCCTTCTCGAAGGCCTCCTTGACGCCGTCGAGATGCTCGCTGCCGCTGTCCTCCACGATGTCGAGGACCCTGGCCAGGAAGTTCTCCCAGGCGCCGATGCCCTGGGCGGACAGCCCCTTCCTGCCGGTGACGAACTCCGCCATCTCGTTGCAGCGTTGCGGGGTCAGGATCGACAGCCCGGTCGCCTTCCTCGTCATGCCCAGCTTCCCGGCCACACCGGCCTTCTTGGTCTCCACGACCGGCTTGACCTGGTACAGCCGCAGCTCCCCCGACTCGCCCTGCACGCGCAGATAGCGGGTGCCCCGGTGGAGCCGTACGCGGCCGGCGAGCGCCTGGTTCGCCCGGTCGATGTGCGCTTGGGTGGCGAAGAAGACCTTGGACTCTCCCGGTCCCTGCTCGATCGCCAGATCGAAGCCGTCCGACAGACGCAGCCGGACACTGCCGTTGAAGACGATGTTGGCCGTCCTCGACTGCGTGTCGGAGAAGTAACTGCCGTCCGCTTCCTGCTGGCTGGGAAAGAAGTGGTCGTCGCTCTCGGCGCTCTTGGTCGAGCCGATGGACGCGCGCCGGTGCTTGGTGGGGTAGTTGTCGGCGCCGGGTTCGATCTCGACGTAGCGCTGGACGGCGGCCCGCCCGCCGCCGCCGGTGTCCCCGGCGCGCTGGAGGGCGGGGGAGGGGGTGCCGCCCGACATGACGCGGTGTGCCATGGCCTCGGCCTCCCGCTCGAAGCGGTCGGAGGGGTCGCTCAGCCGCAGGCCCTGACCGGTGTCGGTGCCGGAGACGGGACCGGAGCGCTGCTGGACGACATGGGTGAGCTCATGCGCGAGGGTGTGCTTGTCCCCGCCGTTCGCACCGATGACGATGTGATGGCCGGAGGTGTACGCGCGGGCGCCGATCTCGCTCGCCGAACGCTGGGCGGCGGCGTCCGCGTGCACGCGTACGTCACCGAAGTCCGCGCCGCCGAAGCGGCTCTCCATCTCGGTGCGGACACCGGAGTCCAGGGGCCGGCCCGGGGAGCGCAGTACGTCGTGCACCCCGGCCCCGGGTGCGTCGTCGGTGCGCTGTCCCTGCTCCGGCTCGGACAGCAGCCGCGCCACCACCGCGTTCCCCACGGAACGTTGCAGCGCCCGTGCCGCGGCCGGGGACAGCCGTCCGGCCCGGACCGGTGCGGGCACCGGCGAGCGAGAGCCGACGGCGGCCGGCCGGACCGGCGTCCTGTCCGTGGTGGTGCCCGACTGCTCGTGCTTGCGCATGGTGCCCCTTCGCTGGAGGCCGGTGGCAGGATCCTCACCGGGAGTCTCGGCCGTGCCCCGGCGGAGGGGAAGAACCGGAAGGGCAGTCCTTCGGGCAGACCTGGTCAGGTCTCCTGATAGAGGTTGACGATATTGCCGTCCGGGTCACGCAGCCACACCGACCGGCGCCCCCACGGCTGGGTCGTCGGTGGCTTGAGGATCTCGACCCCCTGGGCCGACAGGCGCTCGTGCCGTGCGTCCACGTCGGTGACCCGGAACTCCAGGGTGAAGCCTCCACGCGCGGCGGCGGCCGTCGACCCGGGCACCATCGCCTCCATGCCCTGGGTGGAGAAGAACGACAGGACCGCACCGGGAACCGTCACGCGGGCGAAGGGATCGCCCCCCTCGACATCCGCCTCCAGGACCGTGGCGTAGAAGACGCCGAGGTCCGGAACATCGTCGGTGATCAGTGCGGTGCCGGTGAAGTGTGGCTGCATCCGGGCATCGTAGGCCGACGGTGTGGTGCAGGCGCGCCCTCGCGTCGATGTCCTCGACCGTGACGTGGGGCTGCGTCCGCGCCGGCTCGCGCAGGTCACGGGACAGCCCCTTGGCGTAGGCGGCCATGAGTTCGTCGAACCACGGCAGTCCGGGTGCCGCCGGGTGGGGGCGGGTGAAGGCGCTCCGGGTGCTGATCAGAACGCGGGACATGTCCTGAAGGGCCTCGTACGAAGGGAACGCCTCGGCCGACCTTGACGGCTTCCCCCTGCGGAAGCCGTCCTCGACCAGCTCCGCACCGTCTCGGCGAGAACCGAGCGCACCATGTCGGCGTGTTGGTGATCAGCGAGATGGCCCAGGCTGAGGATCTGAGAGCGGAGTTGGTGCTGTGACGGAAATAGCGAAGGATATGCGGGCTGCCGGGTCGGAGACCGATGGTCCGAGCCTATGGCGTCAGCGGGATTTCATGCTGCTGTGGAGTGGCCAGACGGTCAGTGAGATGGGATCGGCGGTCACCGAGGTCGCTTTGCCGCTGCTCGCGGTCGTCGCGCTCAGGGCGAGCACGTTCCAGGTCGGATTGCTGACCGCGGCCACGACGCTGGCCTTCGCGGTGATCGCGTTGCCGGCGGGTGCGCTGGTGGACGGCGCCGCCAAGCGTTCCATCATGATGGTCTGCAACGTTCTCCGTCTGGTGATCATCGGCTCGGTTCCGGTGGCGGCGGCGTTCGGCGTCCTGACGATGGCGCAGCTGTACGTGGTCGCGCTGGCGGCGGGTGTGTGCTCGGTGTTCTTCGACGTCTCGTACCAGAGTTATGTGCCGTCACTCATCCGCGCCGATCACCTGATGAGCGCCAACGGCAAGCTCGGGACCACCCAGGCGTTCGCGCAGCTCGGCGGACCGAGTCTGGGCGGCGGGCTGGTCGGGTTGTTCGGCGCCGCGGGCGCGATGACGGCCGACGCGGTCTCCTACGCGGTCTCGGCCCTGTCGATCCTCGGGATCAGGACCCGGGAGGAGCCGCCGCCGGCGCGCCCGTCGGACGAGACGCTGCGGCGCCGGATCGCCGAGGGGCTGAAGTTCGTCTTCGGGCACAGCATTCTGCGCAGGGTCGTGGCGTGCACGGGCACCGCGAACTTGTTCAGCGGCATGAGTTCGGCGCTGGCGATGGTCTTCCTCATCCGGGTGCTGCACGTGCGCCCCGCGCTGACCGGGCTGATCATGGCGGGCGCGGCCATCGGCGGGATCACCGGGGGAGCGTTCGCCGGCCGGCTCGCCAAGAAGGTCGGCTCGGCGCGGATCATCTGGGTGTCGATGCTGGTCTTCAGCGCGCCGCAGGTCATCGCGGCGGCCGCCTGGCAGGGCTGGGGAGTGCTGCTGTTCCCGCTGGGCTGGGGCATCGCGTACTTCGCCGGCATGGTCTACAACATCGCCCAGGTCAGCTACCGGCAATCGGTGACACCGCCGGAGCTGATGGGCCGGATGAACGCGGCCGTCCGCTGGGTCGTGTGGGGCACATTGCCGCTCGGCGGTGTCCTCGGCGGGGTACTTGGCACCCTGATCGGAGTGCGGCCCGCGCTCTGGCTGGCGTTCATCGGTTCCTGGGCGGCCGGCTGGTTCGTCTTCTTCTCCCCGCTCCGCCACATGCGCGATGTTCCCCGACCCGCGCCCGAGTCCGCCCCCGCTGCCGGCACGAGTTGACGGTGAGCGCGGGGTCGCGCGGACCCGGACGGTCAGCGCCTTGCCGGGTCGACTTCTTCGTCCCCGTGGCGCTGATCATCGCCGCTGCGACACGCCCAGTTCGATGAGGGAGCGCCTGGTCACCCGGCCGCCGTACCGCCCGTCGAGCAGGGCCGCGATGCAGTCCAGCAGTCCGTTCCTGGCCGCCTCCGGCAGGGCTCGGTGGCCGGAAAAGGTGCGCAGCAGATCCAGGTACTCGGCTGTGGTGTACGTGAGGTCCCTCTCGTAGCGGCGGAACACCGTGGTGGCGAACCGGCCGCTGCGGGCCACCTCCTCCGCATGGTCCGAGTTGTCGACGTCGGCGGCCGCGGGAAGCCGCAGCCCCGGTGGTGTGTTCGGGTCGAACCGTTCGTAGCAGCGCTGGACCTCGCTGAAGAACTCCTCGGTGCCGCCCGCCACATGCTGGCCGCGCACCACGGCGAGCGCTCCGCCGGGACGCAGCGCGTCCGCCGCCCTGGCCATGCGGACCGCCGGGTCGATCCAGTGGAACGCCGTCGCCGAGACCACCACGTCGAACGGCTCCTGAGGCAGCGGCCAGCTCTCGAACTCCGCCGTCACCACCTCCACCTCCGCGGCCCCGGCCAGATTGCGGCGGGCGACCGCGGCCATGCCCGGTCCCGCCTCGACGGCGGTGATCCGGCAGCCTCGCCCGGCCAGCGGCACGGTCGCCTGGCCGGTCCCGCAGCCCACCTCCAGCACCCGGCTGCCGGGGACCGCCCCCGCGAGTTCCGCGAGGTCGTCGTACAGTTCCGGCGGATATCCGGGCCTGGCCCGGTCGTACAGCTCCGCGTCCTCGTCGAACGTCCGGCTCAGCCGCTGCCGCCGGGACTCGTCGGGCCTGTCGTCGCGAGGTACGTGTGTGATGTCGTCGGACATGCGGAGCAGGCTAGCGGCCGGCCGCCCGCGCCCGCCTCCGCATAATCCTGAGCTCGGCGCGCATCTCTCGGCTCGTGCGAAGGTCACCTCGGCGGAGGCGCGCCGGGCCTCGCGTCGGCCGGCGACGCGGAGCCGGTTACTCTCGGCGCGGGTCCGCATGAGATCCAACGGAACGTCATTGCCGACGAGTTGGTGAAGCGAGGAGGGCTTGACGCGTGAAGGACGTCGCCGAGCTGCTGGAGGCGGCTTCTCTGCTCGTGCCCGAGGAGATCGCCACCGAGGACGACGTCACGGTGCACGACGTCTGGGAGTACCTCGTCCGGGACGAGTGGGACGTGGCTCTCGGACTGCTGGAGGAACTCGGCGGCGTACGGCCACAGCCGCCCGCCTTCTGGGAGACGCTGGCCGGCGTGGCCGAGCAGCTGCGGCTGGAGAGGAGCGCGGCCTGGTGCCGTTGGCGCTGCTCCGAAACCCGTAACGGTGTCATCCGCGCCGACCTCACGCTCCGCCCGGGCGCCGAAGGCCGACGGCGCACGCCCCTCTCCGGTGCCGGGCTGCTGCGCCCGATGTGGGACATCGGACACCGCACCCCGACCGGCGAACCGGCCCTCGCCATCGCCCGCCTCTGGGTGGAGTACCCGCACTCCTTGGAGCCCGGTGGGCAGGCCACCGTACGACTCGCCCCTCTCGACCCCGCCCGCTGGCGTCACCTGCGGCCCGGCCAGGTGATCGCCCTGCACGAGGACCGGTCGGTGGCCGACACGGCGGTCGTGCGGGAGGTTCGTCCGTCTGGGGTCGCCTCCGGGTAGCCGAGCCGGCGAGGTGTGAACCGCGCGGAGTGCACGGGTCGTTGCCTTTCAGGAGCCGGCACAACCCCTTTCTCAGCCGTCGATGTCGAGTGCCGTGCCGTACAGCCGGTCCACCTTCAACCGGATGACCACCCGCCGTTCGGCCACCAGCTGCTCCAGGAACGCGTCCTCGTCCTCCGGCTTCGCCGCCTCCGGGATCATGTCGAGCAGTTCACGCCCGACCGCGTCGCCGGGCACCGTCGTGATCCCGGAGATCTCGGTCTCGCCCTCGGCGACGGCGAAGGACCACACGTCGCCACCCTGCACATGCAGCGCGGCCCGCGGGTTGTGCCGCAGGTGCTTGACCTTGACGCGGTCGGCCGTCGTGGAGAACCGGACGATGCGGGCGTCGGGGTCCCAGTGGTACAGCATGGTGGTCAGATGGGGGTGCCCGCTGCGCTTGATGCTGGCGAGCGTGCCGAACTGCTGCTTGCCGAGCAGGTCGGAGAGGGCTGCGTCGGACAGTGCGCGGGGCGCTGGGTCTTGGGGCATGGCTTGATCAACGTCCGTGCCCGGTCCGGTGATTCCCGGACACCGACGGTATGACGGCCTTCCACGGAGGCGGAGCACGCGGGCGAGGCGCGGTGCTAGCCGGCCGGGGTGGCGGACGGCGTCGTACCGGTTCGGAACACCGGCCAGCAGACCTCGGTCCGCCACCGCCCGCTGTCCGCGGTCTCGCGGTGGCCGACGAGGTAGTACTCGCGGATCGGCCCGCTGACGGCCAGCGCGTGGCGCGCCACGTAGGCGGCCAGCGTGCCGTATGCGCGGTCGACCTCGGACGGCGGGCCGCAGTGCTCGATCACGGCGAGTTCCATGGCCGGGACCACCAGTGGCCTGACCCGGCCGACGGGTCGGACCGGGCCGGCGCAGGGTACGAAGACGGTCGCCTGCCCGCGATGGCTGGTGAACAACTCGTCCGCGAACACGCCACCGGGGTGGCCGGTCTCCCGAAGCCCCTGCCCGGCCACCGTCGCGCACAGCTCGCCCAGCGCACCCTGGCACCAGGCCGCGCAGTCCCCGGCGTCGACGGTTTCGGTCACGCCGGCGGCCTGCACGGCCGGGACGCTGCGCAGCCCGATCGCGGCGGCCGCGGCGCCCGGTGGCGGCGCCAGCAGGTCGCGCAGTGCGGTGACGGCACGCCGGGTGCGGCCGAGTTGCTCCTCCAGGCGGCTCAGGTGCGCGGTGATCTGCCGGTTGCGGGACTCCACGTCGGGCGCGGTCAGCACGGCCCTGATGTCGTCGAGCGGCATCCCGAGGTCGCGGAAGCGGCGCACCACCTGTGCCGTCGGGATCTGGTCGGCCGCGTACCGCCGGTACCCGGTCTGCGGATCGACGTCAGCCGGTTCCAGCAGTCCGATCTCGTGGTAATGGCGCAGCGTCTTGACGGTCATATGGGTGGCGCGCGAGAAGTCGCCGATGGACAGGTAACTCGACACGAACCCGATTGTGCGCCCTCCCGTAGGGGGAGAGTCCGGCGGGGCGACCTCCCTTGACCCTCCTGCCACGGATTCCCGAAAGGTGATGCCCACGGCCGGAACGCGGCCGCAAGCCGACGCAACACGGGAGTTGATACACGATGTCGCAGACCGCCACCGCCACCGCCGCCCTGGACGTGGATCTGATCGTGGAGCGCTACGTCGCCGTCTGGAACGAGGCGGACGCCGCGGCACGAGCCCACGCGGTGGCCGAGTTGTGGCCCGCTCAGGGGGTCGAGTTCGTCGAGGGCGCTCAGTTCCGGGGCCGCGAGGCGCTCGTGGACCGGGTGACGCAGGCGCACACGCTCTTCGTGGCCACCGGCCAGTACGAGGTGACGCACGAGGGACACGTCGCCGTCCATGACCATGTCGTCGTCCTCACGATCCAGTTGGCGCACGCCTGCGGCGAGCAGGCAGGTGACGTGGCCTGGGCGGCGCGGGTCTTTCTCGTCCTGGACGACGACGGACGGATCCTGGAGGACTACCACCTGACGGTGCAACCCCTGCCCGAGGCCTAGGCGCTGTGACAACGCGCGGCGCCCACACCCGCCGCGCCGCGTCCTTCGCGCCGAGCGGGGCTCCGTCCACGGGGCCACTCTCGTACATCGCCAGGATGATCCTCGCCGTGGGTTACCTCCGGGGGGTGATGAAGGGACGGTTCGTCGCCGCCTACCGTCCCTGTCATGACCACCGAGGAGATCAGCGGCGCGGACGCCGGGCGTGAGCAGGCAGTCGTCCGGGTGCGCGGCCTGTGCAAGGAGTACGGCGACACCGTCGCCCTGAACGGGGTGTCGCTGGAGATCGGCGCCGGGGAGGCGGTGGCGGTGATGGGGCCGTCCGGCTGCGGCAAGTCCACCCTGCTCAACATGATCGCCGGGCTGGACCGGCCGAGCGGCGGCTCCGTGCACGTACACGGCGAAGATCTGGGGCGGATCAACGAGACCGGGCTGGCGCTGTTCCGGCGCCGCCGGATCGGCATGATCTTCCAGTTCTTCAACCTCATCGACGACCTGCCCGCGCTCGACAACGTCGCCCTGGCCGCCCAGCTCACCGGGACACCCGCCCGTCAGGCCCGGCGCCGGGCGCTGGAGCTGCTGGACGAACTCGGCATCGCCGACCGCGGGAACGTCTACCCCGCCGCACTGAGCGGCGGCGAGCGCCAGCGGGTGGCCGTGGCCCGCGCGTTGATGAACCGGCCCGCGCTGCTGCTCGCGGACGAGCCGACCGGCGCTCTGGACAGCCAGGCCGGCGAACAGGTGATGGACCTGCTCATCGATCTCAACGAACTGGGGCAGACCCTGCTGCTGGTGACCCACGATCAGCGGCTGGCCACGAGGTGCGCCAGCCGGCTGGTGACGATGGGGGACGGCCGGATCACCGGCGAGCGGACCCTGGAGCGGACGGCATGAGCGCGGTGTGGCGGGCCTCCCGCGCGGCCGTGCGCCGTCGACGGCTCCAGACCACTGTGATCGGGGTGGTGGTCCTCGCCTCCAGCATGGCTCTCGTGGTCGCCCTCGGCCTGCTGGACGTCGTGTCCGAGCCCTTCGACCGGCTCTTCGGCCAGGCACACGGCGCGCACGTCGTCGCCACCTTCGACGCGGCGAAGGTCTCCGAGGCGGAGGTGGCAGGCTCCGCGCACCAGCCGGGCGTACGGGCCGCGGCCGGGCCGTTCCCGGAAGCCGTGGTCGAGATGCCTGAGGACGCGGCATCCGAGATGCCCGGAATGGGGCCCGGCCCCCTGACGGTGGTGGGGCGGGCGGATCCCGGTGGCCCGGTCGACCGGCTGGACCTGTTCGCCGGGCACTGGGCCACCGGGCCCGGTCAGCTCGTGCTGGAGCTGCCGGACGCGCCCGGGATGCACAACGGGCCGCACTCGCCGCTCGGCAAGCGGATCCAACTGCCCGGGCAGCGGCCGCTGACCGTGGTGGGGCTCGCATCCAGCGTGAGCAGCACCGCGCAGGCATGGGTCTCCCCGCAGCAGATCACGGCCCTGCACCCCACGACGTACCAGATGCTGTACCGGTTCGACCGGGCGGCGACTGCCCGCCAGATCAGCGTGGACACCGACACGGTGACCGCCGGTCTGCCGTCCGGATCGCTGGTCGCCCAGCAGTCGTACCTGACGCTGAAGGCCCAGGTCGCGGCCGCGCCCAACGCCTTCGTGCCGTTCCTCATGGCCTTCGGGATCCTCGGCCTGCTGGTGGCGGTCCTGATCGTGGGCAATGTGGTCAGCGGTGCCGTCGTCTCCGGCTTCCGGCACATCGGGGTGCTCAAGTCCCTGGGATTCACCCCCAACCAGGTCGTCGCCGTCTACTTGGTGATGGTCTGCGTCCCCGCCACGGTGGGCGCGGCGGTCGGCACCGCCCTGGGCGGGGTGGTGGCGCGGCCGCTGCTGCACCAGGTCTTCCAGGGCGCGAACCTCGGCACGGTGAACGTCGTACCGACGATCAGCTCCTGGGTGTACGCCACCACGGCGCTCGGCATGCCCGTGGTGGTGGTGCTGGCCGCGCTGATCCCGGCGCTGCGCGCACACGGTCTCTCCGCCGCGCGTGCCATCAGCGCGGGCAGCGCGCCGCGTGCCGGACGAGGGCCTGCGGTGCAGCGGTGGCTGGCCGGAGTGCGGCTGCCGCGCCCGGTGACGCTGGGCCTGGGCATGCCCTTCGCCCGGCCCGGACGGGCCCTGCTCACCGTCGCCTCGGTCCTGCTCGGCGTGGCGACGGTGACCTTTGCCACCGGCCTGTCGGCCACCATGGTCTCCTACGGCGATGCGGTCGAGGGCGTCGGCAACGTGCAGTCCATCGTGTGGCGGGGGCAGGCCAGGTTCGACGAGACCGTCCCGCACCACGGTGACGTCGCGGCGCAGACGCTGCTGCGCTCCCTGCCGCACGCGGCAGACGTGGCCGGGGTGGGCTTCGCGACCGTGCGGATGCTCGGGCGGAGCGAGGACGTGACCATCATGGGGCTGCGCGGCGGGCGCTCGACCGGCCAGGACGACCTGGCCAGGGGTCGCTGGATGCGGGGGCCCGGCGAGGTCGTGGCCTCCGGCAGGTTCCTGGCCAAGCAGGGTCTGCGGCTCGGTGACTCCTTCACACTGAGCGCGGCCGGCCGGCAGGAGCGGGTGACCCTGGTCGGGGAGGTCATGTCGGGACCGGCGGACTGGATGCGCGCGGACTGGGCGACGATGACCGCCCTGGCGCCGGACGCGCAGGCCAACCAGTACTGGGTGCGGCTCACCCCAGGTGCCGATGTCGGCGCCTATATGAAAGCCGTGCGGGCCGCCGATCCCGGGCTCCACCCGACCGAGAAGACATCGGTGAACGCCGGGGCCGTGACCGTGATCAGCTCCGCGTCCGCGCTGACCCTGATGCTGACGACGGTCGCCGCGATGGGCGTGTTCAACACCGTCGTCCTGAGCGCCCGGGAGCGCCGGCGCGACCTCGGGATGCTGAAGTCGATCGGCATGACGCCACGGCAGGTCACCGTGATGATGGTGGTGTCCATGGCCGGGCTCGGGCTGGTCGGCGGGCTCCTGGGGCTGCCGCTCGGAGTCGTGGCGTACCGTGTGGTGATTCCGATGACCGAGCACGCCGCCCAACTCACCTTCCCTGGCCGCATGCTGGACGTGTGGCACCCCGGGTCGATGACCCTGCTGGTGCTGGCCGGGGTGGCGATCGCCGCGGTGGGCGCGGTGATTCCGGCGCGGGCGGCGGCACGGCAGATCATCGCGCGGGTCCTGCGCACGGAGTGACGGCCGCACGCCTATCCGATGGGGGCGTCCGCCCGGTCCTCAGCGGCCCGGCGGGTGCCCCTCACGCTCTCCGGGAGCCTGATCACCCGAGGCGCGGGGGTCACCCCGATGTCCCACCCCCACCGCTCCACCGACCGGCCGTCACCTCCCGTGCCACGCACCGCCACTGCTCCTCCCCACCGGGAAGAGGCCAGGCCCAGCTGGGCCGTTGAGCGGTGTGCAGGTCCCGGAGGCGACGGGCCAGGTCCGGCCCCGCGATGGCGGCACCGTCCGGGACAGCGTGACCGTGGGCGGCGCGCAGTTCGGTGAAACGGGCCAGCTCGGTCTCGTAGCGGCGCACCGCCTGCTCGGTGCCCGCGGCCACCTCGTCGCTGGGGGCGGTGCGGTGCAGATGCAGCAGCGGGGGTACGGCCGACTCGGCGATCGCCGCGGCGAGCCGTGCGTGGCCGTCCAGCAGGAGATGGCAGTCCAAACCGCTGACCCACCAGAGCAGAACGGGCGGCAACGTGCCGTCGCGGGCCTGCTTGCGGTAGGCCTTGACCCGGCTGTCGTCGGCGTCCGGCATCGGCCGCAGCGGCAGAATCTCCCACGAGCCGCTGTGGACGAACCAGTCGATGTATCCGTCCGGATGGCCCTCGATGAGCATCGACGCCCAGAACTCGGCCTCCGGTCGCCGGCTGTGGTTCCAGCGCAGGAGCGGACTCTCCGGCGAAAGCAGCCAGCGGCCGTCGTGCAGTGGGCTGCCCGGCGCATCGAGCAGGTGCTGTACGAAGCGGTGCGCCCAGCGATCCGGGCGGCCGGCCAGCGTCCGTCCCGTCTCGGCACGCAACGGCGGCAGGGGCGATCGGTAGGCGTCGGTGCGCCAGAACTCCACCCCGCAGAAGTCCTCGTCCACGACAGTCAGCAGCACGGGGCACGACTGCTGGGCGAGCAGCAGCCGCCGCCCGGCGCTGAACAGGCACAGGCCTGGTCGGCGACCTGCCTCCACCTCCACTGACAAGCCTGTCCACGTGCCGTCGTCCCGGGTGATGTCCGTGCGCCGCATGCCGAGACGATACGCCGGGGGGGGGAGGTCCGGGAGGCCTGGGGGTTCCAGCGGCCGCAGCTGTCGCCGCGTGACCGCAGCCTGGTCAGGGTGAGCAAAATGGCCGCGCTCATGATGCTCGTGGCCGGAGCCACCGGGCACTTCGGAATCGCTCTGCTGAAGCAGCTGCAGGCGTGCGGGGCCGGCCGGTGCGGGGCATGCGGTGCTCGTGTCGTCCATCACCGTCCTGGGGCGGGATGCGGTGCTGGATGTGACGGGCGGTGTCCTCGACGACGCCCTGCTGAGGGTCCGCGACACGGTCCCCGGGGTCACCGGCTCCCCGGGGGAATTGGCCTCGGGTGATCGGCCGAAGGGGATTGTCAGACCCGCACGCTACGTTGATCCCATGACCACCACTGTTGAAGGCAGCACCGAGCGCATCAGGCCGCAGCAGTTCCATGAGACCCCTGGCCTGGGGGACTGGCGTGTCGTCGGAGAAGGAGCGTGCGCCTTCTTCCGAACCGGGTCGTTCGCCGCCGGTGCACGGCTTGTGCAGGCGATCAGTGAGTTGCCGGGCCTGGGGGACGAGCAGCCGGACGTGGACCTCAGACACCAGGGCGTGAGCGTGCGGCTGATCACGGTCACGGACGACTACTACGGGCTGACCGAGCGGCACACCGAGGTGGCCCGGCAGATCTCCGACGCCGCGCGCGCACTGGGGATACCGGCCGACCCGTCCGCCGTACAGACCGTCCAGGTGACGGTCGACGCCCTCGTGGGAGCCGACGTGGTGCCCTTCTGGCGCGCCCTGCTCGGCTACGAGGAGCGTGCGCGCAGCGGCGAGGACCTCATCGATCCGCTCCGGCGCGGGGCACCCTTCTATTTTCAGCACATGGACGCACCGCGCCCGCAGCGCAACCGCGTTCATGTCGATGTCTGGGTGCCGTACGACCAGGCCGAGGCGCGGATAGCCGCGGCGCTCGCGGCCGGCGGACGTCTGGTGAACGACGCCGACGCGCCGTCGAACTGGGTGCTGGCCGACCCCGAGGGGAACGAGGCGTGTGTCGGCGTGGCGGGCTGGATCGGGCCGGACTCCGGCCCCCAGTGACACCACGGCCGTCCAGGACGTCAGGACCGGCCATCGAGACCCTTGCGAAGGTACCGCGCGCCATCCGGCCCAGGCCGGTGCTGCCAGTCCGGCGCCCATGATGAGATCGCGAAGGACGCGTACCGCGCGTGCGTGCCGAAGGCGACGGTGCCGCCGTTGACCTTCACCCTGGGGAAGGCCACAGCATCGGTGGGGTCGGGCGATGTGCCCGGCATGAGGAGGGGCGGGCATGGGACTGCTGACCATCGGGGCGTTCGCGAAGGCGTCCCGGCTGTCGCCGAAGGCGTTGCGTCTCTACGACGAGCTCGGCCTGTTGGCTCCCGCGCGCGTCGACCCGGTCACCGGCTACCGCCTGTACGCAGCGGAACAGCTCGACCAGGCCCGACTGGTCGCCTGGCTCCGGCGTCTCGGGATGCCCCTGGCCCGGATCCAGCACGTCTGCACGCTGGAGGCGGGCCGGGCGGCCCAGGAGATCCGCGCCTACTGGGGTCAGGTGGAGACCGATACCGCCGCACGGCGGGACCTGGCCGCCTTCCTCATCGACCATCTGTCCCGGAAGGACTCTGCCATGGCCCCGACCGTCAAGCCCCTGGAGATCCGGTACGCCGCCCTGTCCGATGCGGGCCTCGTCCGCGAGAGCAACCAGGACACCGCCTACGCCGGGCCCGCGCTGCTCGCCGTCGCCGACGGCTGCGGCAGCACGGGCGCCACCGCGAGCGCGGCCGCCGTCGAAGCCCTCAAACGCCTGGAGGCCGACTGCATTCCGGCCGGCAACCTCCTCAACATCCTCGAAGACGCCGTCGACCGGGCCCGGCAGGCCGTGTACGACGCCGCCGGAACCGGCACCTGTGCCGAACGGGCCGGTACGACTCTCACCGCGATGCTCTGGACCGGCTCGCAGATGGCCCTCGTCCACATCGGCGACTGCCGGGCCCACCTCCTGCGCGACGGGAGGCTGTTCCAGATCACCCACGACCACACCGTGGTGCAGTCGATGATCGACGAGGGACGCCTCAGCCCGGAGGAAGCCCTCTCCCACCCCCAGCGGGCCATGCTGGCACGAGCGCTGGGCCTGGGCTCCGACGGCACCCCCGACCTGCGCCTGCACGACGCCCAGCCGAACGACCGGTACCTGCTGTGCTCCGACGGTCTGACCGGCGTCGTACCGACCGAGGCGATCCGCGAGGTGCTCGCCGGGACGCCGGAGCCCGAGCAGGCCGCCCGCGAACTCATCGCCCTGGCCAATGCGTCCGGCGGTCCCGACAACGTCAGCTGCGTGGTGGCCGACGTCGTGGGGTGACGCCAGGGACGTGACCGGGAGGTGGGGCGCATGCCGCGGAGCGCGGACCTGGCCGCTACTCGACGGTCGGGTCCTCCTGGCTGTGCCACAGGGCCCGCTTCACGGCCTGCTCCACCTCGCACCGGTCGGCACAGGTGGCCGCGGCATGCGCGGAGATGGCCGCCTGGACCGCCTCGGACGCCTTGTGCCAGCGCCGCAACTGCGCGTCGTAGGCGTCGCCGGAGAGTCCCGCCAGCTTCGCGCGCTCTTCCTCGGCGGACCGTTCCAGCTTGATCAACTCATCAGGTACCTCTGCCACGGGCCGGATCGTAGACGCCGAGCACACCACGCCGACCGCCGGACGCACCGGGCGATCGGGTGGAGCCGCCGCGGCCCGCGCACAGGAGGCTCCGGTCAGAAGTGGGTGGCGATTCCGAAGGCACGCCGGAGTTGAGCCATGTCGTGCAGATCGCGTTCCGACGGCTGGTATCCCTGGTGGAAGTAGACCTGCTGCTCGGCGGACAGACACCGGACCGCCGATCCCCGGATGGTGCCCGTCACGAAACACGACGAGGGGTAGGTGAACGGGTGCCCCGGCAGGGGTGACGCCTGCCGCGCGGATCCGTCCTCGGCGAAGACCAGTGGGTGCATGTCGACCTCCCGTCCGTCCGGCGCGGCGACGACGAACCGGACGGGCCTCCAGTCGAGGCTCTCCGCGAAGCCCGCGCCGGAAAGGGCGGCCACCACGGCGGTTTCCTGCTCCTGCCGGTGCATCAGATCCAGGTCGCGGTGGTCTCGCGTCTGCTTGCCGATCAGCGCGTCGATCCCCCAACCGCCACCGACCCAGACGTCGGCCCCGGCACGTCGTAGGACGGCCAGGACGGACAACACGTCTTCGGCTGTCATCACTCGACGCAGGCTAGAAGCGATCCCACGCAAGAGCGAACCAATTCCCCCCGGCCCGTGGTCGTGGATTCGCTGCTCGTCGGCGCGCAGGAAGTTCCGCAGGCTCACTCGCGAGGTGCGATCTCCCGTCCGTTCGCGTCCCGGACGGTGATGGCCAGCATCGGGCAGATGTCGGCGGCTTCCAGGGCACGGTCGTCGCTCTCCGCGATGTGCTCGCTGACGGGGTGTGCGTGGTCGTCGTCGAGGGCGAACAGATCGGGGGCGGCCCCGGCACACATCCCGGAGCCGATACAACGGTCGGAGGAGACGTGCAGCTGCCAGCTCATGGGCCGCCTCACCAGCCCACCGGCATGACGCGGGGGCCGCGTACCAGCATCTCGGTCTTCCAGGTGATGTCACCGGCGACATGCAGCCGGGGGAAGCGGGCCACCAACGCGCCGATGGCCTCCTGGAGTTCGAGGCGGGCGAGGGGTGCCCCGAGGCAGTGGTGGACGCCGTGCCCGAAGCCCAGATGCGCGTTGCCGCTGCGGGCGATGTCGAGCGTGCCGGCCGCGCTGAAGCGCAGCGCGTCGCGGTTGGCCGCGCCGACGGCGACCAGCACCGGCTCCCCCGCCCGCACGAGGGTGCCGCCGACCTCGATGTCCTCCTTGGCGTAGCGGGGCTGACCGGCGCCGCTGCCCAGGGGCACGAAACGCAGCAGCTCCTCGATCGCGCTGGTGATGAGCGCGGGCTCGGCGCGCAGCCGGGACAGCGCCTCGGGATGGTCGAGGAGAGTGAGCACGAAGTTGGGGATCTGGGTGGCCGTGGTCTCGTGGCCGGCGACGAGGATGCCGACGCACAGGTCGACGAGCTCCAGCTCCGACAGCCGGTCGCCCTGATCACGCGCCTCGATCAGCGCCGTCATCAGGTCGTCCCGCGGCCGCTCGCGATGCGCGGTGATCAGCTGGGCCATGTACGCGCGCAGCTCTTCGCGATTGCGGTCGAACTCCTCTGCGGTCAGCGAGCTGGTGGACAGCGCCGCGTCGCTCCAGGTGCGAAAGCGCGGGCGGTCCTCCTCCGGGACTCCGAGGAGCCGGCAGATCACCGCGACCGGGATGGGCAGGGCG
Source organism: Streptomyces camelliae (assembly GCF_027625935.1). Classification (NCBI taxonomy): domain Bacteria; kingdom Bacillati; phylum Actinomycetota; class Actinomycetes; order Kitasatosporales; family Streptomycetaceae; genus Streptomyces; species Streptomyces camelliae. Next base: position 652,691 of record NZ_CP115300.1, on the reverse strand, counting down.
TAGCGGTCGACCAGGTCGACCGGCGGCCCCGCCGCCGTCATCTCATCCAGCAGAGCGGACGTCAGCTCCCGGATCTGCGGGCGGAGTTTCTCGACCTGGCGGACGGTGAAGGCCTTCGCGACCAGGGAACGCAGCCGGGTATGGTCGGGCGGATCCATGCTGAGGATCCCGCTGTCCCGCCTGCCCTCGGAGGCACGCGGCTCGTCGTGTTCGAGGCCCAGGGCCCGGCTGAAGCGCTGGTCACCGAGGACCAGCCGGGCGTCCGCGTAACGGGTGGCGAGCCAGGCCGGCTCCCCGTACGGAAGCTGGACGCGTAACAGGCCCGGGGTGTCACGAGCCCGTTCGTACGCGTCGGACAGGGCCAGTTCCTGGCTGGAGTTGAAGGGATAGGCGAGGGGTGCGTGGTCCGTGGCCGTCACTGCTGCCTCCCTTGTGTAAGCATGCGCTTACAACGCTAGGAGCTGGTCACCGGGCGGTCAACGACGCTAATCAGCCGTTACCCTGACGGCTCCTCGGCAGGCGCGAGCGGGCTCACGGCGGCACAAAGGAGTAGAGGGTGGACACCGACACCGGCGAGCACACGCGGCAGCAGGACCGACCCGACGGCGGCCCGCCGAGCGAGGACGTCCCACTGGTCAAGGGCGTCCCACTGGTCGAGGACGTTCCGCACCGCCCGCGTGACGCCCGGGGGACCCGTGCGCGCATTCTGCACGCGGCGGGCGCGGTCTTCGCGGAGCGTGGATACGAGGCGGCCACCGTCCGGGACATCGCCGGCCGCGCCGGAGTGAACCAGGCGCTCATATTCCGCTATTTCGGCTCCAAGAAGGCCCTGCTCACGGAGGTCATGGCGCAGGGAGGCAAGGAGCAGTTGGTCAACACGCCGCCGGACCGGCTGTTCGAGACCGCGCTGCGCGGTGTCCTCGCGGACGGCGGCAGACCCGACTGGAACCGGATGCTGGCGGTCTACCTCCGCTCCATAGGCAGCGCCGACGCCGCCCCCGACACCGTCCGCGCACTGGGCGAGGAGTACGCCGCCGCGCTCGCCACCCTCTCCTCGGCCGACGACAGCACACTGCGCGCCCAGCTCGCCATGGCCTGGTTGCTCGGCATCGGTGTGATGCGGACCGTGGTCGGCCAGGAACCGCTGGCCAGCGCGGAACCGGACGAGATCTGCGGCCATGTGCTCACGGCCCTCGAAAGCCTCCTGCACGACGAGGACGAGGGAGGTCCCGGGGGCCGCACCGAGGAGCAAGGACCCGCCGACCGGCCGTAGCACCCGTGAACCGGTCCAGGAGGCTTCCCCGGGGCGCTGGGTTTGTCATGATCCAGCCGTGGCCGAAATGAACTCGCTCACGTACGAGGCGCGGTACGGCTGGGACCGCCGGACCAGCGCGGTCGTGGCGCTCAGTGCCGTTTTCACCGTGGCGCTGCTGCTCCCCGGTACGCCGCTGTACGCACGCATTCTGGGCCTGCCGTTGTTCAGCGCGGGTGGGCTGTTCATGGTGTACGTGGCCAGGAGCGGCAAGGTCGCGTTCCGGGCCGACGAAACGGGCGTACTACTGGGCGGGAGCCCCGCGAGGTACGAGGCCACCACCGCCCACGGGCCCTGGGACGACATCACGGGTGTCGTCCTCTGGCAACCAGCGCGCGGGCAAGGCCACCGTCCCCTACGTCGGGGTGAGCCGGCGAGAGGGCGCCCCGGCGCTGCCCGGAGGCGGTCCGGCGGCTCGTGCCGTCCTGGAACACTTACTTCTGTTGCCGGCCGACATCGTGGTCGCGTCCCGGGCGGTGACAGGCTGGCGTCCGGACGCGGAGCGGTTGATCGGCGCCGTCACCCACTTCGCGCCGGGCATCCCCGTGCTTGAATATCCGCGCTCCTAGGCTGTGCGCCCCGCGGCGGCCCGCACCGCGGCTCAGAACGCCCAGCGCGTATGGGTGTACACCCCGTCGTGACGGCCGAAGCCGTACGCCGTGTCCGGGACCACCGCGAACAGCACCGCGTCCCCCGTGCGCAACGCGTCCCCGATCCCGTGGAAGGTGCCCTCGGGCGAGGTGATGTGCGCCCCGTACTTCGCCTCGTACGCCGCGATGACCTCCTCCAGCACGGCCGGATCGGCGACCGGCTCGGCGTCGCCCACGACCACGAGGTCGAGGCCTTCGCCGAGCGAGTTCCCGCCGGTGGTCAGCGCGCAGTGCCGGTGACGGGCGAGGTTGCGCGCCTTCTGTTCCCCCGGACCGGTGGAGAAGTACAGCACCCCGTCGTGCCAGGCGGCGATCACGGGCGTGACGTGCAGCCGGCCGTCGGGCCGCACCGTCGAGACCCAGAAGATCTCGGCGGCCCCCAGCTTCCGCTGGGCCGCCTCCCACTCGGTGGCGGTGACGTCCGCGGCACCGGGGCGTGGATTGAGCGCGGAACTGTAGCGGGCGTCCAGCTCAGTCGTGGGCTGCTTGACTGGTCCTCGTCCGGGCATGGCAGATCTCCTTGCTCCCAGCTGTGAAGACCGGCGCGACGGACGGAAGTCATCGCCGCGTCGACGGCCCGTTCCCCAGTGGGTGAGTGACAGGCGTGGGCTGTGACGCGCCTGTTGCAGAATATGTGAGGTACGTCACAGCTTCCGGCAGGCTCTGCCTGGTGGGCTCGGCGGGTGACGTCGCTGTTGATTCTGCTTGTCCCGGCCGGGCTGATCCTTTCCGTCGCCCTCACCGGCTATGGCCTGGGGAGCCTCGGGCGGGTCGGTCTGCGCCGTGCGAGCGGTCAGGTGCGGCTGAAGAGCGCGGCCGCTGTCCTCGGAGCCGTTGCCGTGGCCCTGTACGCGTGGGGCCTGCTCCACATCGCCGGCGCCGTCCTGGACGCGGAGGACGGTGGCACCGGGTCCTCCCCGCTCCTGCCCTGCCGGATGCACGGACAGGGGGAACGGGCGCTGACCGTTGTCGACTACAGCGTGGACTACATACCCCTGCGGTTCGTCTGCGAGACGAAGGGCGGGGGAGGCTATGCCGCCGAGTCCGTTCCCGGCTACATCAACCCCGCCGTGCTGGGCTGCGCGCTGGCCGCCGTCGTATGTGCCGGTGCGGCCGCCGTCGAATCCGAGCGTGGCCTCAGGAAAAGGCCGGGCGCGTGACGTCGGCCGGCCGCAGCGGCGTGAGCGCCGGCACCCGTCAGTTTCTGATCCTCAAGTCGCCGGATCCGTGAGGCGGTTGATGCGATACACCTCCGGAACACAGAGATTGAGCACCGCAGCGGCGGCGATCAACCCGGCGCATGCCAGCAGGACACTGCGGCTGTCCCATACGCGGGACGCGAGCGCGGTGATGAGGTAGCCAAGGGGGATGGCGAGGCGTTCCCCGACACCGTTGAACGCGCTCATACGGCCCTGTTCGGCCTGGGGCACGTGCTGTTGGAAGGCGGTGGTCCACGCGACGATCGCGACGTCGAGCCCGAGCCCCGCCAGCGAAGAGGCCAGCAGGACGACGGGCAGTGCCACACCGCAGGCCATGCAGGTCAGGGGCAGTGCCAGGGCGCCGCCCGCCGAGACCGCGACCGTGAGCAGGCGGTGCGGTCTCCAGCGCAGGCACACCAGGGTGCCGGCGAGCAGGCCGGAGGCGAACGCCGCCTGGACCAGGCCCCAGTCGCGCGCCCCGGCATACTGCTGTGCGGCGACGAGAGGCCCCAGCAGCTGGAACCCGGCCAGCCACGCTGCGACGAGGACGGTCCCGGCGACGGTGTAGGTCCACAACCAGGTACGTGACCAGAAGCCCGTCCACCCCGCCCGCAGGTCGGCCGGCACACCGCCGGTGCCGCCGGGCGGAGCGTCCAGCCGCAGGCCGAGCAGCAGGACAGCCGCGGCGGCGAATGTGAAAGCGTCCCAGGCCAGGGCCCAGGCCGCGCCACTGGCCGCGACGACGAGTCCGCCGACGACCGGCCCCAGAACCTTGACCGCGTTGCCCGGCAGCCTGAGCAACACGTTGGCCCGCTGTACATGCTCAGCGGGAACCATCTGCGCGACGGCGCCCTGCGCGGCGGGGACGATGAAGGACGCGGCGGTCCCGGAGACGAAGCCGCACACCGCGATCGATGCCGTCGTCGCATGTCCCGTGGCCACGGTGACAGCCAGCGCACTCTGCGCGCCCGCCGCCAGCAGATTGCCGACGAAGAGGATTCTGCTCCGGGACAGGCGGTCCGCGAGAACGCCGCCCGCCAGGAGGAACACGATCGTGGGGACGGTGTTCGTGGCAAGCACGAGACCGAGAGATCCCGCGCCGCCGCCGCGCTCGATGACGGAGTAGGCCAGCGCGAGAGGGGCCATCGCGGACCCGGTGGCCGAAATGAGATGGGCCGACATGAACCGCCGGAAGGCCACGACTCCCCACGGGCCGTTCATGATCGGCGGTGCCTCGACGGCGGTCTTCATGGTCTCCCTTGAGCCTCGGATGCGGCGAGCCCGTTGCCGTCGTCCGCTGCGAAGTCCCCTGCGCCTGACGCGTGTGAAGGACAGCCCCGCACCCTACGCCTCAGTAGGCTTGCGGGTCGAGCAAAGGAGCGCTGCGCATAGCCTATCGATTAAAGACGATCAGCCGCGAGGAACATCTGGCCTTTGTCGGAAGCCGGGTGTCGGTGAGTCACCTGCAGGTTCCCTCGTAGGGCGATGTGAAGCCGGACTGGCGGGCGGAGAGCCTCGGTTGGTACGACGCGGAGGATCGCCTGGTGGGGACCGGACTGGTGCTGATGCGCCCGTTGCCCAGGCTGAAGCGGTACCTCGCCTGCCCGAGGGCCCGGTCATCGACTGGGCCGCGGCGGATCTGGAGCACTGGCTTCAGCCGATGCTCGCGTATCCGAAAGAGCGGGCGCTTTCTCGGCCAGAATGGGGCCGCTCGCCGTTGGAGCGCCGACGCGGTCAAGGCGGACATCACGGACCCGCGGGCCAGGCGGCTGGGGGGAGGTGACAGTCACCGTGCACGAGCCGCGGGCCTTCGACCTCGCCGACCGGCTGTCACGGATGGGCTGGCGGCGGACCGGGGCCGACGGGCAGGACGGCTTCGCCGCGGGCCAGCCGCGCTACGTCTTCCAAGTCTCCTTCGCCGGGCGCACGTGGGAGGACATCCAGCGTGCCTTCAACCAGCTGTGGCGCCGCAACATCAAGAAGGCCGAGAAGGCCGGCGTCAAGGTCGTCCACGGCGGCTACGACGACCTGCCCGCCTTCTACGAGCTCTACGCCGAGACCGCCGAGCGGGACCGTTTCATCCTCTGTGCGACGCCCACGAACTCGGAGTCGGCATCTACGACTTCCGTGGCATCACCGACACACTGGAGGAGGACAACCTGCTGGGACTGCTCCGGTTCAAGGTCGGCACCGGCGGCCAGGCGGTCGAACACATCGGCGAGTGGGACTACCCGCTCAACAAGATGCTGCACAAGGCCCTCGGCCTCTACGTGTCCCGGCGCTGATCGAGTGGAGGAGGAGCCCGGTGGAGTTGCGCAACGTCGTACCGGACGATGTCGACGCCTACGTCCGGATGCGATGCGATCCGGTCATGATGGCCGACCTCGGCGGACCGCTGCCGCGCGCGGGCATGGCGGACAAGGTCCGCAGAGATGCGCGGGAGGCGGCCGCTGATGTCTCCTGGATCAAGGCGATCGTTCCCGATCCGGCCCGCCCCGACGTGGTCGCGGGAACGGTGACCATCTGGTCCCACGCATCCCACGACAGCGACGACATCGATGACCCTTGGGACGGCGATGACACCGGCGACGGAGCGATGTCCGAGATCGGCTGGATGGTTCTGCCGGAATTCCAGGGCCAGGGGCTGGGCAAGCGCGCCGTCCGCGCCCTCCTGGCGCAGGCCCGTGACCAAGACCGCTGGGGCCTCGTGCACGCCTTCCCGGCGACGGCCAACGCGGCCTCGAACGGCATCTGCCGCTCCGTCGGCTTCCGGCTCCTCTCGCAGACCGACGTGACCTTCGCAGGCCGGATCCTCAGGTCCAACCACTGGGTCATCGACCCCGCGCAGGACTTGGTCTGACCTGCGTGCCGCCGGCCGGAACGCCCCCGTGTCCGGCTCAGGCGGGCAGGTTCAGCTGCCAGGAGACGCCGAAGCGGTCGTTGACCCAGCCGAACTTGGTGCTGAATCCGTAGGTCCCCAGAGGCATGAGCTCGGTGCCTTGCTCGGCGAGGGCCGCGTAGAGGCGGTCGAGCTCGGCCTCGTTCTCGCACTGCACGAAGAGCGAGATCGAGGGCGTGAAGGTGAACTCGTGCTGCGCGGGGCTGTCGATGCACATGTAGTGCTGGCCCGCGAGTGAGAACGTGGCGTGCTGCACGCTCCCCTCCTTGCCGGGACCGTCGGCGCCGTAGCGGGTGATGTTGACGACCTCGGCGTCGTCGAAGAGCGAGATGTAGAAGGTCATCGCCTCTTCGGCGGTGCCCTCGAACATCAGGAACGTGGTGATCTTCTGTGGCGTCGTGATGTCCATGTACGTGCTCCTTCGGCGCCATCAGGGGGCGAGACGCGGTCATGGTATCCGGTGCCACAGCGAAACTGACGTTCCGTCACATGCGTGGGCACTCCTTTCCCGGGTTCGTGATCTGCGCCTCCCTGCGCGTGTGAGCCCTGTATGCGCCCCCGTCCGGGCGAGAAAACTGCCCTGGCGGCGGTGGAGTGGCCCAGAAGTGACCCACCGCATTCGTCCAAGGTGGGGAAGGCAGGTCGGTCGCCGTGTTGTTGCGTCTGCCCACGTCGGTGTCCGAAACGCAGGAGTGCCTGGCCGAAGGTGCTGTGCCGATCGGCGGGGCCACGCTGGTGTGGGCCACGTGGCAGCGGGACGGATTCCCCGACCTGGCGGTGTCCCTGCGTGAGGTGCCGGAGGCGAACGTGCTGGGCCGGGAGTCCGTGGGGGCCGCCGTGGTCCTGCACCGCATCGACGACCGGGTACCTGACGTGCTGCGCCTCGCGGCCGCCACGGTGGGCACCGGGGCCGTGCGGAGGACGGCGACGGTCGGCGGGAACGTCGTCGGCAGCACACTGCGCTGCCTGCTCCCCGCGGCACTCGTCCTCGACGCCCGGGCGACGGTCCTGGAACCCGACGGCGTCCGCGAGACGGACCTGGGCGAACTGGTCACCAAGCACCCCCTCCTGCTCAGCCTGCACTGGCGCACCCCGATCGCCAGCGCTTACCGCAAGCTGCCCGGTGAGGCAGGCGGCCCGCCGCCCCTGGTCGTCGCCTCGGCACGGTATGCGGAGGACGGCGGCGACCGTCTGCGGGTGGCCGTACGCGACGGCTACGACGTGCTCAGCGGCACCATCACCTGTGCCCCCGACCCCGACGAGACCCTGCACGCGCTGCGTACGACGGCCCTCGGCGACCTGCCGACCCCCGCATGGGACGCCGTCCGCGCCCAGGTCACCGGTCTCCTGAGCCGTCCCGGTACGGACTGAGTCAGCGATCACCCACAGCGACGACCGGTCCAGGAGGGGGCCCGCCGCGATGATGCGGCGGGCTTCTGCGCTCTCGCTGGAGTGTCATCTGTGTCACTTCCTCGGGCCGGACCGGAACGCACGGTGCTCGCGACACGTCATCGGGGGTGCCTTTGGTGACTGGGGGAATGATCATGAGCCTGACCGGGACGCCGTTCTTCGTCCTGCTGATCGTGGCCACCGCCGTGTGCGTGGCCGGCACCCTGGTGCTCTGGTCACGGCTCAGAGGCCCCCACTCACTGCGCTGGCTGCTGCGGCTGATGATGATCGGCCTGTGCCAGCTCACCGCGATCTCGGTGGTGGCGACCTGGATCAACAACGACTACGGCCTGTACGCCTCCTGGGACGACCTGCTGGGCAACGCCAACGGGGCCGCCGTCGCCATGCCCGGCCCCCCGGCCGACCGCGCGAAGTTCACCCACGGCGACTCGGGGATGCTCGACACCTACTTCCGGGGCAAGCACTCGCAACTGTCGGGGCAGGTCATCGTATGGACGCCGCCGCAGTACAGCCAGCCCCGGTACCGCCACACCCGCTTCCCGGTCGTGCTGCTCCTGCACGGCGTACCGGGCAGCCCCGCGTCCTGGCTGGAACACGGCGGCATGCCCCATGACTTCCAGCAGCTGATGAACGCGCGCACCTCACACCCCTTCATCCTGGCCATGCCGGTGGTCGACCCGGGCGGCGTCGACACCGACTGCACCGACCAGCCCAACCGGAAGGTCGCCACCTGGATGGCGCGTGACGTGCCGGAACTGATCAGCCACACGTTCCGCACCCTGCCCGGCCCCAAGGGCTGGGGCGTCATGGGCTTCTCCACCGGAGGCTTCTGCGCCGCGCGGCTCCCGCTGGCCTACCCGAAGGTCTTCGGCGTCGGCGCCGCGCTGGATCCCGACGCGCTGACCGGCGACACGGGCGTCATCGAGGACCCGGTGGCACGCGAGCACACCAGCCCCACGTACATGGTGAAGCGCAGCACCGCGTCGGTCAGCCTGTTTCTGGCCACCTCGGCCGAGGACCGGCTCAGCCCGCCGCACTACATCGAGCAGTTCGCGAGGGACGCTGCCGCGACGAGGGTCCAGACCCAGACCATGGTGCTGCCCGACGGCGGCCACAACTACAACACCTGGACGCGTCTGTACCCGGCCGCCTTCAGCTTCCTCAGCCGCCACACCACCGCGCCGAAGGGATGACCGGACAGCGAAGGACGCACCGGCACCCTCAAGACCTGCTGTGACCTGACGAGCAGCCGGCCTTGTGCTTCGCCGCGCCGAATCCCAGCGGCCCCCACCGGGCAGCCGAGGCCACACATCACGCAGGATCACGGAACGCCCTTGCCAGGATCTCGCTGTGTCAGTGGTGCCTGCGAGGCTGGTCCCCATGGACAGTGACGACGAGCAACTGCTGCGCGGCCGGGTGTACGGCCAGGACTACGACCGACCGGGCCCGCGGGCGGGGCAGCGGTACGTGGAACTGGTGGGCGGCCCACTGGACGGGCTGCTGCTCGACGTCACCGACCGGACGCCGGACGAGCTCGGCCCCGGTGTCGCCCTGGCCACCGAACTGGGGCGGTTCGGCGCCGGCGGCCGGGCGCTGTACGCACCGCGCCCCGGCGATCCGCGCCGCTTCGACTGGGTCGGCGACGCACCGTGAGAGTCCCCGACACCGCCATCGGCATCACGAGCGCGGGGCCGGGTCACTGTCTGGGCGAGACCGCCCGGTGTACGAAGGCCGGCGGAAGGTTGGGCCACACCACTGGGCCGCGGTCAACCGCGTGGAAGCGGTTCCGGAGGTCGGCGGCGAGGCGGCGGCCGGGCGGCGTCCACGCGGCGTGCAGATAGGCGAAGGTGGTGAACCGGCCGTTCGGCGTCAGCGCGCGCACCACCGCGTCGAGCGTCCGCCGCCGTTCGTCCGGCGGCATCACGGTCCACGGCAGCCCGGACACCACCGCGTCCACCGGCCCGCCCGCGGCCCGCGCCAGCTCGGCCGCGGCCCCGTGCACCACCGTGAGCCGGTCGTCGCGTCGGGTGGCCACCAGCCGCTCGGCCAGGTGCGGGTTGAGTTCGATGGCCATGAGCCGGGCGTCCGGTGCCAGCAGCCCGAGCACGGCGTCGGTGAACACGCCGGTCCCCGGGCCGAGTTCGACGACGAGCTTCGCCTCCTCCAGTCCGATGTGCTGGGTCATGGCCCGGGCCAGCCGGCGCGAGCTGGCGGCCACCGCGCCGGTCATGAGGGGGCGCCTGAGGAATTGAGTGGTGAGTGACACGGCCGACATGCTCGGCGGCGGCCGCGTGGCCACGCGTCGTGTCCCTGGCCCGCCCGGGTGGTCTTCCGGGCCTCGCCCGGGTAGTCCTCAGGGTCCGTCCGGGTAGCTCTGGGGGAGGACCCCGGTGACGACCCTGGGACGACGCCCGGCAGGCCGCCGGAGCCGTAGCGTGAACCGGTGCTTCGCCTGATCCAGACCCTGCCGCGTCTGCGGCTGCGCCACCCCTGGCTGACCGACGCCGTGCTCGTCGCCCTCGTCGCCGTACCCCCGGTGCTCGGCGAACGGCCCGGCTGGCGGCCTGTGTGGGTGCAGGTCATGGTGTACGCCGCCTTCGTACTGCCCCTGCTCGTGCGGCGCACCCGGCCGGTGGCGGCCGCCGCGGTCGTCACGGCCGCCTTCTGGGCGCAGTACCTGTGGCACGTGTGGGGTCAGGAACCGGGGCGCGGGGTCATCGCGCTGGCCGCGGTCTTCTACACCCTGGTGGTGCGGGGGCTGCGTCGGCAGGCGGCCGTCCTCGCGGTGTGCGCCGCGTCGTGTGTCCTGCTGTGGGTGCCGGACTGGCTGACGGCAGCCGCCGCCCGGGACCGCACTGTGTGGTTCACTCCGGCGTCCGTGCTGTTCTGGCTCGCCGGTTCCTGGATGTGCGGCGCGTACGTCCGGGCCCGCCGCGCCTACCTCGGCGAGTTCGCCCGGCGCGCCGAGCTCGCCGAGTCGACGCGGCTGGCGCTGGCCCGTGCCGCCGTCGCCGAGGAACGGGCCCGTATCGCCCGTGACATCCACGACGTCCTCGCGCACGGCGTGACGGTGATGGTCCTCAACGCCGAGGGCGCCCGGCTGGCCGGTGCCACCGACCCCACGGCCGCCGACCGGGCCCTCGCGGTGATCGGCGCCACCGGGCGGGACGCGCTCGGAGAACTCCGGCGCCTGCTGGACGTGTTGCGCGGCGAGGAGGATGTGGCCGCGCACACCCTGGACGACCTTGCCCCGCTCGTCGCCCGCTGTCCCACCGACACCGTCCTCGAACTGCTCGGCGAGCGCGCGGAGGTGCCGGAGGAGGTGGTCGAGGAGACGTACCGGATCGTGCAGGAGGCGCTGACCAACGTGGCCAAGCACGCCTTGCCGGGCGCGCGGGCCCGGGTGCGGGTCGACCTCGGCGCGCCGGGCCCGGACCGCCGGATCCACGTCCGCGTCGACAACACGGCCGGCGGCACCCACGGCATCGACGGCACGGACGCCATCGCCGGCGCCACCGCCACCCGTCCCGCACCGCCCTCCGGCGGACGCGGCCTCACCGGCATGCGGGAACGGGCCGCCCGGCACGGCGGCGCCGTGACGGCCGGTCCCACCCCCGACGGTGGCTGGCGCGTCACCGCGAGCCTGCGGCCCCAGCCGGTCCCGGCGGTGACCCGGTGAGCGCCCCGTCCCGGATCCTGCTCTGCGACGACCAGGAACTGATCCGGATGGGACTGCGCATGGTCATCGACAGCCAGCCCGATCTCACGGTGGTCGGTGAGGCGGCGGACGGGCAGACGGTGCTGGAACGCAGCGCCGAACTCCGCCCGGACCTGGTCCTGATGGACATCCGCATGCCCGGCGTGGACGGCCTCGCCGCCACCCGTCGGCTGTGCGCCGGCCCGGCCGCGCCCAAGGTGCTCGTGGTGACGACGTTCGACCTCGACGAGTACGCCTACGGTGCGCTGCGCGCCGGGGCCAGCGGCTTCCTGGTGAAGGACGCGCTCGGCGAGGAGATCCTGGTGACCGTCCGCGCCGTCCTGCGCGGCGACGTGATGATGGCTCCCTCGGTGATCCGCCGCCTGGTGGAGCGCTTCGTGCTGCCGGAGAGCTCCGCCGTCCACACCGATCGCCTCGGCCTGGTGACGGACCGGGAACGGGAGGTGCTCACACTGGTCGCGCGCGGCCTGAGCAACCGGGAGATCGCCGGCCGGCTGCACCTCGGCGAGACGACGGTGAAGACCCATCTCGGCCGGATCCTGGCCAAGCTGGACCTCCGGGACCGCGTGCACGCCGTGATCTTCGCCTACGAGAGCGGACTGGTCCGGGTGGGCGCCTGACCGGTGACGAGGGACTCCAGGGCGCCGGCGGAGGGCGAACCGGGCTCGGCCGTGATCAGGACCACCTCCTGGTCGTCCTCCGGGACCAGCAGCACATCGCAGTTCAACCGCAGCCTGCCCAGCTCCGGATGGTCCAGGGTCTTGGCGCGGTGACCCGGCGCGTGCACCGGATGGGTCTGCCAGATCTTCCGGAACTCGTCGCTCTCGGCATGCAACTCCTCCAGCATGGCGGCGAGTTGGGGATCCTGCGGGTAGCGTTCCGCGGCCCGGCGCAGCCGCGCCACCGCGATGTGCCCGAACTCCGGTGTCCCGGACGTCTCGTACGTGCGCCCCTCACCGAGGAAGCGCCGCCGGGCCAGGTTGGCCGTGTCCCGTACCAGGTCGTCGCCGAGCAGGGCCCGGGCGGCCCGATTCCAGGCGACGACGCCGTAGGTGGCGTCGGTGACGATCGCCGCGGTCGCGGGCAGCCGCTCAAGCATCCGCGCCACCTGCGGGCGCACCCGCCGCACGGGCCGGGTGGCGGGCGGGGCGGCCGAGCCGGCCAGCCGGAACAGAGGAGTGCGCTCGGCCGGGGCGAGCCGCAGCGCGGAGGCGAGCGCGTCCAGGACGCGGGGGGAGGGGCGGGGCCCGCGGGCCTGTTCGAGCCGGACGTAGTAGTCGACCGACATATGGGCCAGCTCCGCGACCTCCTCCCGGCGCAGGCCGGGTGTCCGGCGCGGGACGCCGTCCGGCAGGCCGACCTCCCGCGCGCTGAGCGCCGCCCGGCGTTCCCGTAGGAAGCGGGCCAGTTCCTGCCTCGCCATGCCGTTGCCTCCCAGTCCGGCCCGGTACACGATGCTGCCTGGTACAGGTGATCCCTGGCAGGACGGCGCCGGCCGGGGAATCGTGGCCGGCATGAACGATCGCACAGCACTCGTCACCGGTGCCAACAAGGGCATCGGCCACCACATCGCCCGCCTGCTCGCCACCGAGGGTTTCACCGTGTACGTCGGCTCCCGTGACGCCGGACGCGGAACGGCCGCGGCGGCGGAGATCGGCGCCGGTGCCCGCCCGCTGCTCCTCGACGTCACCGACGCGGACGGCGTCGCACGCGCCGCGGCCCGCGTCGACCGTCTCGACGTGCTCGTCAACAACGCCGGCATCGCCGTCACCCTCGACCCGCCCGCCGAGGCCACCCTGGCGGACTTCCGCCGGACGTACGAGACGAACGTCTTCGGCGTGGTCGCCGTCACCAACGCCTTCCTGCCCGCCCTGCGCCGCTCGGACCGGCCCCGCATCGTGAACGTCTCCAGCGGCACCGCTTCCCTCACCTGGAGCACCGGCCCCAACCCGCAATTCACCCCGGGCAACGGCTACGGCGCCGCCTACCGCTCCGCCAAGTCCGCGCTCAACGCGCTCACCGTCTTCTACGCCCAGACGCTCGGCGCTCCCTTCAAGGTGAACGCGCTCGCCCCCGGTGCACGGGCCACCGATCTCAACCCCCGGGCCAGGGCGGTGGGCGGCGACCCGGAAGAGGGCGCACGCGGAGCCGTACGACTCGCGTTGCTCCCGGACGACGGGCCGACGGGCGGGTTCTTCTCCTGGGACGGGACACCGGTGCCCTGGTGACCGCCCACACGGTCGCCGGGCACGGGCCTGCCACGGCGGCGGACTGATGACCGAGATCGGGCGCCCGTACGCGTTGATGGGGCGGCGTGCCGAGGCGTGGTCCGTTCAGCGGCTGACGGCCCGGCACGACGGATCACGGTGACGTACTGAGGGCAGGGGCGGAAATTCCGGCACAGGGGCATAGACGCACGGACGGCTGGGAAAAAGTGATCTTGGAGGGTGCGATGCGCGAGGAGACGGGTGCCGAGCTGAGTACCGTGCCGAAGCTCATCGGCATCCACCATCGCGCCGACGTCGAAGGCACCGCGATCCGCCTGAGCCACGAGCACGACGACCACGCCTTCGTCGCGCCGGACGCCCTGGCCGGCCTGTTGCCCTCCGCCCACACCGGGACGCTCAAGATTCTCGACGCCGCGCGGACGCAGCGATGAGTTTTCGCGGCCCGGAGAGTCTCACCATGGTCATCGACTGCCCAGGGAGGAACACGTGGCTCAGCTGCTCAGGGTGCAGAACTTCAACGTCTCCAGCGACGGAATCGGCGCCGGCGAGGACCAGACCTTCGAGAGGCCGTTCGGCCACGTCGACCCCGGGAGGCTGTTCTCCTGGGCCGGTGCCACGGCGAGCTGGCCGATGCGCACCGACCCGGGCGGGAGCCGGGGACTCGACGACTACTTCACCCGGGACTTCGCCCGGAACATCGGTGCCGAGATCATGGGCCGCAACAAGTTCGGGCCCCAGCGCGGACCCTGGCAGGATCACGAGTGGCGCGGCTGGTGGGGTGACGAACCCCCCTTCCACACCCCGGTGTTCGTCATGACCCACCACAAGCGTCCCTCGTTCACGCTCTCCGACACCACGTTCCACTTCGTCGACGGCGACCCTGCCACGGTCCTGGCGCAGGCACGGGAGGCAGCGCAGGGCAAGGACGTCCGACTCGGCGGGGGAGCCACCACGATCCGGGAGTTCCTGGACGCCGACCTGGTCGACACCCTGCATGTGGCGGTCTCGCCGGTGAAGCTCGGGTCCGGTGTACGACTCTGGGAGTCCCCCGACGAACTGCTCGACCGGTTCCACCTTGAGGTCGTGCCCAGCCCGAGCGGCGTGACGCATCACCTGTTCTGGCGAAGGTGACACCGGGGCGCGGACACCTGACCGGCATCGCTGTGCAAGGGAGTGGTCTGTTTGTCCTCCTCCGCCTTCCGTACGGTCCCGGCCTCCGCCGACGTCGTGATCATCGGTGGTGGCGTGATGGGTGCGAGCACCGCCTTCCACCTCGCCGAGGCCGGGGTGCGGAACATCGTCCTCGTCGAACGCGGCGACCTCGGCCGCGGCAGCTCGGGCAAGCCGATCGGCGGGGTACGCGCCCAGTTCTCCGATCCGCTCAACATCGAGCTGGGCAACCGCAGTCTGCGTGCCTTCCGGGAGTTCGCCCACCGGCCCGGCGCCGACATCGGGCTCGACACCGTCGGCTATCTCTTCCTGCTCGACAGCGCACGGCAGGCGAGCGACTTCGAGGCCGGAGTCGGGCTCCAGAACAGCCTCGGCGTGCCGAGCCGCATGATCAGCCCGGAGGAGGCCCGGCGGCTGTGCCCGTACGTCAGCACCGAGGGCCTCGTCGCCGCCGCGTACTCCCCGGCCGACGGGCACGCCCGCCCCGCACGGGTCGTCCAGGGATACGCGCGGGCGGCGGCGCGGGCCGGTGTCACCGTCGCCACCCACACCGGCGTCCACGGCATCGACACGGCCGGAGACCGCATCGCCGCCGTACAAACCAGCCACGGCCGCATCGCGTGCTCCACCGTCATCTGTACGGCAGGGGCCTGGTCGGCGCGGATCGGCGCCATGGTGGGCGTCGACCTCCCGGTGCGGCCGGTGAAGCGGCAGCTGGCGTTCACCGCACCGCTGTTCCCGCCCGCCCCGCGCATCCCGTTCACCATCGACTTCTCCTCGACCGCCTACTTCCACAACAGCGACGACGGCCTGCTGCTCGGACTGGCGGATCCCGGTCAGGAGGAGGGCTTCGACACCACCTGGACCCCGCACTGGCTGGAGCTGTTCCGCGAGGTCGCCCGCCGCCGTGCCCCGGCGCTGGCCGAGATGAGGACCGTCGGCGGATGGGCCGGCCTGTACGAGGTCACACCGGACCACAACGCGCTGATCGGCCGCTCCGGCGCGCTGCCCGGCTTCCTGTACGCCACCGGATTCTCCGGCCACGGCTTCTTGCAGGCGCCCGCCGTCGGCGAAGTGATGCGCGATCTGTACCTGGGCCGCGCGCCGTTCACCGACATCGCGCCGCTCAGCGCCGACCGGTTCCGCCACGGCACCGGCACCCGCCCCGAAGCCCACGTGGTGTGAACCCCCGACCGAGAGGCCGAACCATGCCCACGATCAGCCAGTGGCGGCTGCGGGCCGCGTTCGCGGCGCGGCTGTCGCACATGTACGGGCAGGAGGTGCCCGCCTACACCACGCTCGTGGACGTCTCACGGGAGGTGAACGAGGACGTCCTGCGCGCGCGGGGAGCCGACGCCGAACGCCTCGGGTCCATCGGCCGGGTGACCGCCGAGCGGCACGGAGCCATCCGCGTCGGCACGCCACGGGAACTCCGGCAGGTCACCCGCGTCTTCGCCGCTCTCGGCATGCACCCCGTCGGCTTCTACGACCTGAGGGAGGCCGCCGCCAGCGCCGTACCCGTCATCTCCACCGCCTTCCGGCCCGTCGACGGCGCGGAACTCGCACGCAACCCCTTCCGGGTGTTCACCTCCATGCTCACCCCCGCCGACCCCCGTTTCTTCGACGCCGGCCTGCGCTCGCGCCTGGAGGCCTTCCTCGCCGGCCGCGAACTCTTCCCGCCCGAGCTGCTCACGCTGGCCGACCGCGCCGCCGCCGAGCGCGCACTGCCCGACGCCGAGGCCGAGCGGTTCCTTCAACTGGCGGTCGCAGCTTTCGAGTTGTCGGCCGAACCGGTCGACCGGGCGTGGTACGAGACCCTGGAGAAGGTCTCCGCCGTCGCCGCGGACATCGGCGGCGTCCGCAGCACACACATCAACCACCTCACCCCGCGCGTCCTCGACATCGACGAGCTGTACCGCCGTATGACCGACCGCGGCATCCAGATGATCGACACCATCCAGGGCCCGCCCGCCTGGCAGGGCCCCGACGTCCTGTTGCGGCAGACCTCCTTCCGCGCCCTGGCCGAACCCCGCGCCATGCGCAACCCGGACGGCAGGGTCGTCAGCGGCACCCTGCGGGTCCGCTTCGGCGAGGTCGAAGCCCGTGGCATCGCCCTCACCCGCCAGGGCCGTGCCCGCTACGACGAACTCCTCGGCCGTATCGACGAGCAGGCCGCTCAGAACCCCATGGAAGCCCGCGGGGACATCGCACGCGCGGTGTGGGAGCGGCACATGCCCGGCAGCGAGGAGGAACTCGCCGCCGGGGGACTGGCCTTCTTCACCTATCGGGTCACCGACGACCGGCCCCGCGACGGCAGCCGGCCGCCCACCACCCTCGCCGAACTGGTGCGGCAGGGCTGGGTCCGCGCCGAGCCCATCGTCTACGAGGACTTCCTGCCCCGCTCCGCCGCCGGCATCTTCCAGTCCAACCTCAGCGGCGACGGCACCCGCGACGACGGCCGGCAGGGCGCCGCGTACGACGCCGACTGGCTCTCCGGCGCCATCGGCCGCGACGTCCTCGACCCCTTCGCGCTGTACGAGGAGCAGCAGAACCGCTCCCTCGCACAGGTCGCCCGCGAGCTGGACCTCCCCGCCACCCTCGGCTGACCCTCACACCTCAAGGGACTCCCATGACCAGCACCGCACTGCCCACCACGGACGAGCTGCGCACCCGCGCCCGTGCCGCCCTCGGGACCATCGGCGCCGACGTACCCGAGGGCGACGATCTCCCGGCCCGCTCGCCCCTGACCGGTGAGAACCTCTTCGGACTGACGGCCGCCACCGACGCCGACACCGAAGACGCCGTCACCGCCGCCCGTACGGCGTTCCTGGCCTGGCGCGTCACGCCCGCGCCGCGCCGAGGTGAACTCGTCCGCCGACTGGGCGAGTTGCTGCGCGAGCACAAGAGCGACCTGGCCGACCTCGTCACCATCGAGGCGGGCAAGATCCGCTCCGAGGCGCTCGGCGAGATCCAGGAGATGATCGACGTCTGTGACTTCGCGGTCGGCCTGTCCCGCCAGCTCTACGGCCGCACGATCGCCTCCGAACGCCCCGGCCACCGGCTCGCCGAGACCTGGCACCCCCTGGGCGTCGTCGCCGTCATCTCCGCCTTCAACTTCCCCGCCGCCGTCTGGTCCTGGAACACCGCCATCGCCCTGGTCTGCGGCGACACCGTGATCTGGAAGCCCTCGGAACTCACCCCGCTGACCTCCCTGGCCTGCGACCACCTGCTCGCCCGCGCCGCCGCCGAGACCGGCGCCCCGCGCGCTGTCCACCGCCTGCTCCTCGGGGACCGCACGGTCGGCGAGAAGCTCGTGGACGACGCCCGCGTCGCCCTGGTCAGCGCCACCGGCTCCACCCGCATGGGCCGGGAGGTCGGCCCCCGTGTCGCCGCCCGCTTCGGCCGCAGCCTGCTGGAACTCGGCGGCAACAACGCCGCGATCGTCGCCCCGTCCGCCGACCTCGACCTCGCCGTCCCGGCCATCGTCTTCGCCGCGGCCGGCACCGCGGGCCAGCGCTGTACGACCCTGCGCCGTCTCATCGTCCACCGCGACATCGCCGACACCCTCATCGAGCGGCTGACCGCCGCATACACCAGGCTGCCCATCGGCAACCCGTTCGACGACACCACACTCGTCGGCCCGCTCATCTCCACCTCGGCCCTCGACGCCATGCACAGCGCCCTCACCCGCGTCCAGGCCCAGGGCGGCAAGATCCTCGCCGGCGGAAACCGGCGCCTCGCCACGGCGGCACCTGCGGCGGCCTACACCGAACCGGTGCTCGTCCGCGTCGACGAACAGACCGACGTCGTACGGGAGGAGACCTTCGCGCCGATCCTGTACGTCCTCACCTACGACACCCTCGACGAGGCGATCACGCTCCACAACGACGTCCCCCAGGGCCTGTCGTCCAGCATCTTCACCCGCGACCAGCAGGAGGCCGAGATCTTCCTGTCCGCGGCCGGCTCCGACTGCGGCATCGCCAACGTCAACATCGGCACCTCCGGAGCCGAGATCGGCGGCGCGTTCGGCGGCGAGAAGGACACCGGCGGCGGCCGGGAATCCGGCTCCGACGCCTGGAAGTCCTACATGCGCCCGGCCACCAACACCATCAACTACTCCAGCGAACTCCCCCTCGCCCAGGGCATCAGCTTCCTCTGACCGGGCGCCACGCGAGCGGCTGGCGTGTGGCCAAGAACGATCCCGTGCTGCTCCCGTGGCTCTTCCTGGACGTCGACGGAACGCTTATGCCCTACGACGGAGGAGGTGATAGCTCCGCTGCCCGAGCTTCCGGTGGCGGACTTGCCGGAGGTGCCGGAGGGGGCCGGGGCGGGCGCGCTGAACTGGAAGACCAGTGCCCTTGTCCGGGCCGCGGCGGGGCGCCCGTTCATCTGGGTGGACGACGCGATCACCGAACTCGACCGGGCCTGGCTGTCCACGCACCACCGAGGGCCGGCCCTCCTCCCCCCCATCGACTCCAGGACCGGACTCACGGAGCCCGACTTCGCCGTACTGGACGACTGGCTGACCCGTTGCCTGCCACACGATGACCAGGTGGTCATGCGGTGTTCACCCGGGCGCCGCTGAGGGGCGCCAGTGTGCGGGGGCGTCAGCTCAACTGTTCGGCAGGGAGGGCATCATGACCGCACAGGCAGACACCCCGGACGGGTCGCCGACGGCTTCCGACGGGGTCAGCCGCCGTCACGCACTGGGGCTTCTCGGCACCGCGGGGGCGGGCGCGGCCGTCACCCCCTTGCTGGGAGCGGGCCCGGCGCAGGCCGCCCCGCTCGGCGCCCCGGCGCTCCACCGCACCGCGGACTCGGCCGGCGCACCTCCGGTGCAGGGACTGCATCTGACCTTCGGGGCGGACCCGCGGACCCAGATGACGGTCTCGTGGCTCACCGACCGACCGGTGACCAGACCCGTGGTTCACTACGGCACGCTGGAGCACGGCTTCGGGTCCGGCGCGCCGGCCCGCACGGTCAGTTACGTCGACGGCACCTCCGGCCGTACCGTCTACGTCCACCACGCCTCGCTGAACCGCCTCACCCCTGGGACCGACTACCTCTACCTCGCCACGCACGAGGGGGCGACGCCCGACAGCGGTACGTTCCGCACGGCCCCGCGCGGACGCGAGCCGTTCACCTTCACCAGCTTCGGCGACCAGTCCGCTCCGCAGGTGACCTGGGCGGCGGACGGCACAGTGGCCCTGGACGCGAACTCGACCCCCGCGACGAAGGACATCGTCACCGGCATCGAACAGGTCGCCCCGCTCTTCCACCTCCTCAACGGCGATCTCTGCTACGCCAACCTCGACGTCGACCGGGTCCGCACCTGGAACAACTTCTTCACCAACAACACCCGTTCGGCGCGCTTCCGTCCATGGATGCCGGCCGCCGGCAACCACGAGATCGAGAAGGCCAACGGCGCGCTCGGCCTCGACGCCTACCAGACCTATTTCTCCCTGCCCTCCACCGAGACCGACGCCGAACTGGCCGGCTTGTGGTACGCGTTCACGGTCGGCTCGGTCCGGGTGATCGTGCTGCAGAACGACGACAACTGCCTCCAGGACGGCGGCGACCACTACATCAGCGGTTACTCCGGCGGACGTCAACTCGCCTTCCTGGAGCGGGAGCTGAAGGCCGCCCGCTCCTCCCGGGAGGTCGACTGGATCGTCGTCGCGATGCACCAGGTGATGATCAGTTCCTCGGACGCGAACGGCGCCGACCTGGGCCTGCGCCAGAAGTACGGCCCCCTGTTCGACAGGTACGGCGTCGATCTCGTCCTGTGCGGTCACGAGCACAACTACGAACGCTCGCTGGCCGTCCGGGGTGTCGTCCCGGGCAGCGAGACGCTCACACCCCGCCCGGTCTCCCAGGCCACCGACTCCATCGACACGGGCATGGGCACCGTGCACATGATCCTCGGCGGCGGAGGCGTCTCGGGAACGACGAACCAGAAGTTCTTCACCGACGGCACCGCGAAGGTGATCACCGCGGTGTCCGCGACAGCCGGCGCGAACGGCAAGCGCACCTCCACCTACACCAAGGAGGAGGCGGTCTGGACGGGCGTCCGGGACGTCGAACACCCTTATGGCTTCGCGGCGTTCACCGTCGACCCCGGCCGGCACGCCGGTGACACGACACGGATGCACGTGACCTACTACAACGTGAACAAGCCGCACGGCGAGTTGTCGGTGTTCGAGACCTTCACCCTGCACCGCAGGCGTTCCGACGGGCACGCCGAGCGGCTGTGACAGAGTGCCCGTGGAAGAGCCGATCACGGGAAGGACCGTTCATGGCAGCGGAGTTGACCGAGCAGGTGCGCAAGCGACTGGAGGAGCCGAACTTCTGGTACGTGGCCACGGTGACGCCGGACGGGGCGCCGCATGTCACGCCGATGTGGGTGGGACTGGAGGACGGACTGATCGTCTTCAACACCTCGGTCGGCCGGATCAAGGAGGAGAACCTTCGCCACGACGCCCGGGTCCACCTCTCGCACGCCGACGCCGAGAACCCCTACGACCGGGTACAGATCTCCGGCCGCGCGGTGCGCTTCGTGACGGGGGAGGAGGCCGAGCGCGGCATGGACCGGCTGGCCCGCAGGTACCTGGGCCTCGACGGATACCCCTGGCTGATCGAAGGCGAGCAGCGGGTCCATGTCCTGGTCGAGCCGGAGCGGGTGCGCCACATCGTGGGCGTCGAACCGTTCCGGCCCGGCATCATCCCCTCGTGACCTGCGAGTAGGAGCGAACGAACTGGCTCGTTTGCCTCGCGAATAGAGCCGTGTCAGGCTGGCGAACCATCTAGTTCGTTTGATTGGAGGGAGAGGCCTGCCGTCTCCCGCACCGCTATCACGGCCGCGCCGGCCCAGGCGGGGCTGGGCGGCAGGCTGCGGCGGGGCTGGGCGGCGGGCTGCCCCTGGTGATGGCGCTGGCCTGCGGGGTCGCCGTGGCGAACGTCTACTTCCCGCAGGCGATCACGCCATTGATCGCGCGAGGCTTCGGCATCGGCCAGGACGCGGCGGCCGTTCTGGCAACCGTCACGCAATTCGGCTATGCCGCCGGGATCTTCCTGCTGGTGCCCCTCGGCGACCGGCTGCCGCGGCGCCCGCTCGTCACGCTGCTGTTGGCCGTGACCGCGCTCGCGCTGCTCGTCGCCGGCCTCGCCCCGGCCGTCGGGCCGCTGCTCGCCGCCGGTGCGGCGGTCGGCGCGGCCACCGTGGTGCCGCAGATCCTGCTGCCCATGGCCGCGGGCATGGCCGAGCCCGACCGCCGGGGTGCGGTCACCGGCACTCTGCAGGCCGGACTGATCGGCGGCATCCTGCTGGCCCGCGCCTTCGGCGGCGTACTGGGCGAGCACTTCGGCTGGCGCGCCCTGTACCTGGTGGCGGCCGCGCTCACCGGTCTGCTGGCCCTCGTGCTCGGCCTCGCCCTGCCGCGCAGTGCCCCGGCCGTGCGCGATCGCTATCCGACCCTGCTCGCCGACACCCTCCGACTGCTGCGCCACGAGCCCCAGCTGCGGCGGTCGGTCTCCTTCCAGGTCACCGTCTTCGGCGCCTTCAGCGCGGTCTGGACCGCGGTCGCCCTGCTGATCACGGGCCCTCGCTACGGCATGGGAACCCAGGCCGTAGGTCTGCTCGCACTGATCGGCGCGGCCAGCATGTTCCTGGCGCCCGCAGCCGGCCGCTGGGTCGACCGGTACGGCCCCGACCGCGTCAACCTGTGGTGCGTCCTGCTCGCCCTCGCCTCCGGCGCGCTCCTCCTCACCGGCCTCGCGGGCGGTCCGGCCGGCCTCGTCGGGCTCGCCGCCGGGCTGCTCCTGATCGACGTGGCGGTGCAGTGCGGCCAGGTGGCCGACCAGGCCCGCATCTTCGCCCTGCGTCCCGAGGCTCGCAGTCGCCTCAACACCGGCTACATGACTTGCGGGTTCGTCGGTGCCAGCGCCGGCTCCTGGCTGGGGACGCGCGCGTTCACCCAGCTGGGCTGGGGCGCCGTCTGCGCCCTGGTCGCCCTCGCCGCGTCGCCCTCGGCGCGTACCTGTCCGGCCGCCACGGCACCACGGCACAGAATGACTCATGACGAGCCCCGGACACGGCGGAATCGACGTGCTCCCGCCCGCCCTGGGAGGCAACACCTTCGGCTGGACCAGCGACGAGCCCTCCTCCCGACAGGTGCTCGACGCCTTCGTGGACGCCGGCGGCTTCCATGGGCAAGCACGGCACCAGGGAAGACCTCGGGCGCGTCTCGCGCGAGCAGCGCGCCAGCGGATACCCCTCCGCCGCCGGACTCGCCGTGGTGGACACCCTGCCCGCCCTCATGGCCTCCGCCGAGCTGACCCTCATCCCGGAGGAGATCAGCGGTCTCGACGAGGTCTCCGCCAGGGTGCCGGAGCGGATCCCTCGCTCCGCCGCCGTTGTCCGCCCCGGCGCGCGTCCGATGATGGCGCGGTGAGGTCACAGAACGGCGAGTCGGTCCTGGCATGCCGTTCATGGAGGGCATCCGTCGGAGCGTGCCGTCATGCCGTCCGTCAGCGATGCCGACCCGTTCGCCCATGACCTCCCGATGGATCGTGAACCGCCGCACCGGGCCCTGCACCAGGCCGGCCGGGAGAGCCTGGTGCTGTGCGGCAAGAGGGCCTTCAACGCCTTCGGCCCGCGCAACGACCTCGTCACGGCGGACGCCCACCGTATGGCGGGTCTGCCGGCGTGGGTGAACGTCCAGTGCGCACGGGAGGCATTGAGCGAGGACGGCTTCGGCGCGGCAGTCCGGGCCGCTGCAGACCGCGGTGAACTCTCCCGCACGGCAAGCACCGTTGGTGGCGCGGTCGCGGCTGACCGGCGGGGCTGAGCTTCTTCCTGGCCCCCTGGGCGACCCCGACCGCTTCGACCCCGCCCGTGACCCTCCGGCCACGCCGGCTTCGGCACCGCCACCCCGACAAGACCCTGCGCTCGTGGGCGTCCTTGCCCGTGCGCGTTCACCCGGCTGCCTGACCAGCCGACGCCGGCCCCGGGCCGCTCCCGGGGTTCTTCGAGTCCGCCGCATAGGATGGCCGAATGACCACAGTACTGCTGAAGACCTCGGCCGGAGACATCACCCTGGACCTCGATGAGGCGAAGGCCCCGAAGACGGTGGCGAACTTCGTCGAGTATGTCCGGGCCGGCCATTACGACGGCACCATCTTCCACCGGGTGATCCCGGGTTTCATGATTCAGGGCGGCGGCCTGACCGCGGACATGAAGCAGAAGCCCGCGGCGCAGCGGGTGGAGAACGAGGCCAAGAACGGCCTGCGCAACGACAAGTACACCGTGGCGATGGCGCGGACGTCGGATCCGCATTCGGCGAGCGCTCAGTTCTTCATCAACACCACCGGCAACGACTTCCTGAACTACCCCGGTCAGGACGGCTGGGGCTACGCGGTGTTCGGGAAGGTCGTGGCGGGCAACGACGTGGTGGACGCGATCGAGGGCGTGGCCACCACCTCCCGGGGCGGGCACGGCGACGTGCCGGTGGAGCCGGTGACGATCGAGTCCGCGCAGTTGGTCTGAGGCCGGTCACCTCCGCCCGCGTCGCCCGTCGCCGAGGCGACGCGGGCGTGAACCCCGCTCGGACGGCCAAGGGATCCGAGCCCAGCCAACGGGGCACGAAGCGGACGCCGAAGGCCATGGGCGCTCACGGGCCGCGGGTTGTCCGGCGGGAGCGTCACCAGGATCTCGTACTCGGTGGCGCCGTCGATGTGCGGCCTCGTCGAACCCGCGGTCGCGCCGTGCCTTCGGCGCGTCCACGGCACGCCGCAGCCCCGCGACAGCCGAGTCGTACCGAACGCTTCGGCGATCCGGCCGCTCGGCCCGGGGCGCGGCGGGTGCGTTGAACGCGAGCACATGAGGCAGCACGACCTCGTGGGAGTCCACGCAACGGGCGAGGGCGGTCAGGTCCGAGGTGATGCTCACCGGCACCGGCACCGACAGCGACAGCGACGGCGTGAGGGTCGCGTCGTAGACGATCGAACGCGGAAGAACACGCGGATCCACGCCGGTGGTCCTGTGCGCCCCTTCGGCCGGCTCCAGACACCGGTGGCCTCCGAGCCCGCGTACGTCGTGGGTACAGCCATCCCGGGGATCCCCCTGGTCAGCGCGACTGCCAGGAGCAGTTCCCGGCCGGCCTGGAGCGGAGCGGTCCCCTCGGTGAGGAGTGACAGCCCCGTCGGCCACCCCGCCGACGTCAGGGTGACGCAGGCACGATGCCGTCGAGCACCGAGTCGACCACCTGCCTGGAGAACTCGGCGTCAGGCCGCGGTGCGTCGGGGTGGAGGAGCGAGCGGGAGAGGACCGGACCGACGATGAGCTCGCCGATGAGGGCCGGGTCCAGGTCCGCTCGGATCTCGCCGTGCCGCTGGGCCGCGGCGAGCAGGTCGTACAGGGCCTGTCGGCGCGGGCCGATGACCGTGCGCAGGAAAGCCTCGTTGAGCTCGGGCAGTGTGCGGATCTCCGCCGTCAGGACGGCGAGGTTGGTGCCGGAGTTCTCGCTGAGGTAGTCGCGGCGGATGCTCTCCAGGACACGGAACAGAGCCTCGCGCAGCGGCACGCCCGTGAGGACGGTCTCCTCCTCGACCTCGGCCTGAAGACGCTCCAGCACATGCAGCAGAAGCGCCTCCTTGCCGGGCCAGCGCCGGTAGAGGGTGGCCTTGCTGATTCCGGCCTCGCCGGCCACCGCCTCCATATGCATCGCGCTCAGGCCCATGCCGCGCTGCATCAGCCGGAGCACCGCCTCCACGATCCGGTCCTCCGTGCCCTCGCGTCGGGGCCGCCCCCGGTGGCGCGTCGCAGGCCGGACCGTGCCGACCGCGGTCCCTGTGGTGTCGGTCATCGCCCCATTGTCCCAGTGCCCGTGCGGCCGGAGCGGCTCCGGTGGTGCAAGACGATTGTGCTGCGCCACCGGGTGTTCGTAAGCTCTCCACATGAAAGGGATTGAAACGTTTCAATCCCTTCTGTGCTGCTGACGAACGTGCCCCTGACGAAAGGAATCCGAGCCGTGGCCGAGGACAACAGAACCGCCCTGAGCCGCCGGCACCTGCTCGGCGTCATGACGGCGACGGCGGCAGGGGCGGCTCTCCCGCTCACCGCCGCGCCGGGGGCTCGGGCGGCGAGCGCGGCGGCATCCGCCGGACACGGCTCCGCACCCGTGCACCTGCGGGTCAGCTCCAGGGTCGAGCCGCTGGGTACGGAGACCGCGCCGACGTTCAGCTGGGTGCCCCGGGTGGCCCGGCAGAGCGCGTACGAGATCCAGGTCGGCACCGCACCCGGCGCGGCCGACGTCTGGCGCAGCGGGAAGGTGGCCGGCGCCGAGAGCGTCGAGGTGCCCTACCGGGGTGGTGCGCCGCGCTCGGAGCAGACGTACTTCTGGCGCGTGCGCTCCTGGGACGACCAGGGCGTGCCCGGTCCCTGGAGCGAGTCCGCGACCTGGGAGACCGGCCTGCTGAAGGGCGAGCGCGACTGGTCGGCCATCAGCGGCGGCCGTCTGCCGCAGGACCACGACTGGCAGGACCTCACCGCGACGGTGGTCTTCCGGGGCGGTCCTGACGCCGGCGGTGGACTGTCCCTGCTCCTGCGCGCCGAACCCATCGGCAAGACCTGGGGCGAGGGCCTGAACTGGACCCTGCGGCAGAGCGGCGACGCCATGCAGCTGGTCATGACGACCCGCCACTACGCCGGCAACACCTGGGTGGACGACGGCACTTCGGAGCCGGACTGGGGCGTGAACCACTACGACCCGCGGAGCGAGACCAACCCCACCACCGCGGGCACCCGCAGCGTCCCGGTCGGCACGGTCACCCTCCCCGCGTCGACCGGACTCACCAAGGACACCTGGGCCACCCGCGACCACACGGTGCTGGTCACGGCACGCGGGCTCACGGTGACCACCACGGTCAACGGCGTCGAGGTCGACAGCCGCACGCTCAGCGGCGACCAGATCCGCCGCCACGGAAGCTTCGGCTTCGCCGGCGGCACCTCGGCCACCGTTCGCAGCGTCACGGTGACCGGCACCGGCGCCCCAGACGTCACCGCCGACCTCACCACGGGCGCCAACCCCTTCGAGGCCGGCATCGGCACCCTCGACGGCCTGACCTTCCCGCCCAAGAACCCCTACATCCCCGCCAAGAACGCCGTGCTGCCCCTGGCCAACCCGGCACCGGTGCTCCGCCGCGCCGTCACCCTGCCGCGCGGTCGCAGTATCGCCAGGGCCCGGCTGTACCTGAGCGCCGCAGGCAACGTCACCTTCACCGTCAACGGCGACCCGATCACCGTCGACGGCCGGCGGGCCACCCGGGAACGGACCAACGTCCCGAGGCTGCTCACCGAGCAGAGCACCTACGACCGCACGGTGCTCTACGACACCTTCGACGTCACCGCGCTGCTGCGGGCGGGCCAGGAGAACGTGCTCGCCGCCGAACTGGGCCGTGGCTGGTACGGAGTGACGACACCGCAGGAGTGGTACTGGCACCTCGCCCCCTACGCCGGTCCGCCCCGCCTGCGCGCGAAGCTCGTCGTGACGTACACGGACGGCTCGGCCACCTCCCTGGTCACGGACGGGGACTGGCACACCGCGGACGGTCCGACGACCTTCGACTCGGTGTACTCCGGGGAGAAGTACGACGGCCGGCGGGCGGACGCACTGGGGGAGTGGCGCTCGACCGGCTACCGGGCGGGGCGCGACTGGCGTCCGGCCACCGTGCTGATCCCGCCGGGCAGTTGCTCTGGGCCGTCGCCCACATACCACGGCGCGCTGCCGGACACGACCGTGCCCGAGGGTTTCAAGCCCGCCGTCCTGCGGGCCCATGAGGGGGAGCCGGTGCTGGTCAGCCAGATCCTGCGCCCGGTCTCGATCACCGAGACCGCGCCCGGCTCGGGAACCTGGGTCCTGGACTACGGGCAGATCCTGACGGGCTTCGTCCGCCTCACGCTCACCGGCATACGCGTCGACAAGGAAGGCCTCACCCTGCGGATCCGCGGTGGCAACCGCATCACGAGCGGCGACGGCACGGCCGGCTCCCCCCCTCTCCGTGGAGGAGGAGAACTTCCAGCACGACGCCGACCTCCAGACGCACTACTACACCCTCGGCAGGCGGCCGACGCAGGTCTGGGAGCAGCAGTTCAGCCACTTCGGCTTCCGCCATCTGGAGGTCATGAACCTCGAAGCCGTCCTCGGCCGGGCCCCCGACCTGACGCGGGACGCCGATGTGCTCACCGTCGCCGTAGCCCGCTCCGGCTTCGCCCGCACCGGCACCTTCACCACCGACAACGCCCTGCTCAACCGGCTTCAGCGCAACCTGGAGCGGGCCGAGCGCAACAACCTGGTGCAGAAGCCCACCGACACCCCGTCCCGGGAGAAGAACGGCTGGACCGGCGACGCCATGGCCAGCTCCGAGTCCGAATCCCTCACCTGGGACGTCAACGGGGTCCTCACCACCTACCTGCGCCACTTCCCGGACACCCAGATCTCCACCGGCCAGCTGCCCATGTTCGTGCCCATCGCCAAGGGCGGCTACGGCTACGACCACACCCCCGGCTGGAACGCCGCGTGGACGTACTACGGCAACAGCCGCCTGTTCGCCGAACTGTACGACCACCAGGACACGTTGCTGACATACTACGAGACGCTGTTCACCGCCGAGAACGACTACCTCTTCGACGCGTCCCTCGGCGCCTACTCCGGGGCCGAGGATCCGGCCAGGCAGCGACCGCGCCGGCGTCGTCGTGGCCGCCGGCGCCGGGGTGGAGGGGCCGGCCGTCGGCGACGAGGTGCTGAGCTGGGCGGTGGCGGGCTCCCTTCACATGGCCGGCGCCACGGCGTACGCGGCCGCCCGCGAGATCCTCCTGGAGCTTGGTCGGCCTGGTCGCCACCGGAACCGTCGAGGTGCCGATCGCCGCCCCGTACCCGCTCGACCGCGTCGCCGACGCCTTCGCCGAACTGGAACGGCGGCACACCCGGGGCAAGATCGCGCCGGCCCCCTGAGCGGCCCCGGACCCCGGGCACGCTCCGGAGATCAAACGAACTGGTTCGTTACCATGGGGGCATGGCATACGACTCGGCAGCGACCAGAGAGCGCATCCTCGCGGCGGCGACCAGGGAGTTCGCCGCGCACGGCGTCTCCGGTGCCCGGGTGGACCGTATCGCCACCGAGGCCAAGGCCAACAAGCGTGCGATCTATGACTACTTCGGCGACAAGAACAAGCTCTTCGCCGTCGTCCTGGAGCGCGCGCTGGCCGAGCTGGCCGAGGCCGTACCGCCCAGCGAGGACCTGCCCGGGTACGCGGCACGCCTCTTCGCCTATCACCGGGCCCGTCCCGAGGCCCTGCGCCTGGTGATGTGGGAGGCCCTGGAGATCGGCGACCAGCAGGTCCCGGCCGAGGAGGCCCGCACCCGCCACTACCAGGACAAGATCGACGCCGCCGCATCCGGCGGCGCGGGCGGCGACGCCCGCACCCGCGTGTTCTTCACCCTCGCCCTGGCCGGCTGGAGCATCGCCATGCCCCAGCTGCGCCGGATGATCCTCGGCCCCGACTACAGCCTCGACGACCTCGGCGCGGATGTCGCCCGGGCCGTGCGGACCCTGCCGGCCGGCCAGGAGCAGCAGTAGGGCCGGCTCACGGCGCCGGCGAGCCTGAGTGCGATGCAGGCGAAGCCGAGCGCGATCCGGGTGCGCGGTCGGGAACGGAAAGCGAAGTGCTTGGCCGGGGCCGTCCCCAGGCAGCACAGGTGAGGCAGCGCGGACAGCACGCCGGAGGGTCGGCGAGGCGCCCGGGGCGACGGTCGTCGACCAGGGCGATCAGGTGCGGGAACGAGGTGACTGCGGAGAACACGGAGGCGAACTCCAGGGCGTGCAGGGCCTTGAGGGAGCGGGAGCGAGCAGGGCGTACTGACGGTGCGGTGACAGCCGGCCGGACAGTGAGCCCGCGATCGGGGGCACGACCAGAGCGGTCCGCGCGCTGCCCTGTATCAGGGTGAGGGCCTTCGACAGGGCAGGCCCGTCCAGGGCGGCGCCTCCACCCGTACCCGGCCGGCGTCGGCTTCCGCCATCTGCGCGACGAGGACAGCCTCGTGCACGCCACGCGCACGCGTACCGGATGCTGCATGTTCTCCACGATCCGCCCCGGCGAGGCCTGCGTGACCTGCCCCCGCACCCTAAAGTGATCGACATGGCGATACCTGTACATGCCCTCGTGCACCGTCCGTTGACCGTACAGGCCGTCGCGGAGCTCGTCGCACTGCCGACGGCGCCGCAGGTGCCCGACGACTCCGACGCCATGACCGAGGAGATGCGGCGTCGAGGATGGGAATGGGAGCACCAACTCGTCTGCGACTCCTTCCGCACCGCTCACCAGCACGTGGTCTGCGACGAGTACGGCAACCCGTTCGGTAACGCCGGCTCACGGACGTTCCTCGTCTTCGGCGAGGTGTACCCCGTCGACCCGAGAGACGAGGACATGAGGAACGGTCCATGGCTGTACGGCTATATCGAGGGCTGGGAGCAGGTGCCCGGCTGGGTCAGCCGCAGACCGTCCACCGACGAGGACTGTGAGGCCGTACTCGCGCAGGCGGCGCTGGCGGTCACCGAGCACCTGGGCGAAGCCCCCGAGCGGACGACGGTGTCGTCGTACACCGCGGGTATCGGCCCTGAGCTGACGCACCGCATCTGGCGCACCCCCACGCACGCGCTCATTCTCGGGCCGACGGCCGACAACGGCCCCTACGGCTATCTCACGCACCTGCAACTGTCCTCCACGCCACTGACCTGCGCCCCCGACCTGCCCCCTGCAGGCGACAAGGACGGCTTGGACAGATGGATCACGGCGCATATCGACTGGTAGAGCGCAGGTGCACCTCCCACTCGCCCAGTGACAAGCCTCCTGGGAGAGACGGGCGGTCAGAGGCAACAGCACGAGCGTCAGGGTTCCGACGATCGCCGCGGCAGTCTGTGCGACAGCACCGTGGTGGCGTCCACGTCACCATCCGGCTGAAGGTGTCGACGAGTTCCTGGGTGGCTTCGCCGGCGATGCCCACACGGACGTCCGTGCGCGGAGCTTGTCCGGTTGCCCAGGCAGCCGAGCCGCGATGGTGCCGGCGTTCGGACCTGCGTCCCAGCGTGCCGAATTCGCGCGACAGGAGGTGCGGGCTCTGGAACGCTACGGGCTTGGGCCTGCGGCCTGGACAGCGACGATCGGTACGAGCACGCGATGGGTGATCGATGACTTTCACGCTTGAGGGACCGGTTCTGGACGGCACGCTCGTGCGCCTGGAGCCACTGGATCACCGCCATGCGGCGGACCTGGCCTTGGCGGCGGAAGAGGACCGCAGCTCCTATCGGTTCACCTGGGTGCCTACGGCGTCCGAGGTCGAGGGATACATCGATGTCCAGCTCGCCCGTGCCGCCGCCGGGAAACTGGCCCCGTACGCGCAGGTGGAGCAGGCGTCGGGGCGGGCGATCGGGGCCACGGCCTACTGGGATCCGCGGCTGTGGCCGACGACCGGCGGACTGTGCGCGATCGAGGTCGGTTTCACCTGGCTCGCGGCGTCGGCCCAGGGCACGGGTGTGAACACCGAGGCCAAGTACCTGCTGTTCCGGCACGCGTTCGAGAACTGGGGTGTGGCTCGTGTGGACTTGAAGACGGACGCGCGCAACAGCCGGTCGCGGGCGGCGATAGCAGCGGTCGGCGCACAGTTCGAAGGTGTGTTGCGGAACTGGTCCCGGTCCTGGGTGCCGGGCGAGGACGGCCGACTGCGTGACTCCGCGATCTTCTCGATCACCATGGAGGAATGGCCGGACTGCCGCACCAGGCTCGAACAGCGCATGGCACGCGGCACTGAACGCAGGCGACCGGGAGCAGGTCTGCCTTTCCCCGCCTGAGCCCGAGCCCCGTGTACACCGTGCCGTCCGGGCGAGTGACGGCGCCGGTGTCAGCGGCAGAGGGCGGTGAGCGGCGGCAGACCGAGCGGCCTGGTCAGCCGACACGCCCTTGGTCCATGCTGGCCCCTGCCCGCCCCGCACGTCCACAGGAGTCACCCCGTGCCCAAGCCCCGCTTCGCCGTCCTCGGCGCCGGTAGCATCGGCTGTCACCTCGGCGGACACCTCGCCGCCGCCGGACATGACGTGACCTTCATCGGCCGGCCCGCCGGAATGGACGTGCTGCGCGAGCGGGGACTCACCCTCAGTACGTCCGTCCGGCCGCCGGTCCACCTCACGCCGGACCGGCTGACCCTGGCCACCGGACCGGAGGCCGCGGCCGGCGCCGACTACGTGCTGGTCACGGTGAAGACGGCCGGCACCGAGGCCGCGGCGAAAGACCTCGCCGCGCATCTCGCCCCCGACTCCGTGGTGGTCAGCTTCCAGAACGGCCTGCACAACCCCGCCACCCTGCGCGCCGCGCTTCCCGGTCACACCGTGCTGGCCGGAATGGTCCCGTACAACGTGGTGCAGTCCGAACCGGGCACCGTGCACCAGGGCATGCCGGGCAAGCTCATGACCGAGCCCGACGACACGCTCTTCGCCGCCTTCCACGCGGCGGGCCTGGCCTGCGAGGCCCGCACCGACATGTCCGAAGTGCAGCACGCCAAGCTGCTGATGAACCTCAACAACGCGATCAACGCCCTCTCCGGGCTGCCGCTGCGCGACCAGCTCGGCCGACGGGCGTACCGCCGCTGCCTCGCCCTGTGCCAGCGCGAGGCCCTCGCCGCGTACCGGGCGGCCGGGGTCACTCCCGCCCGCCTCGGCCCTACGGCGCCCGGCGTCACCCCGTACGTACTCGGGCTGCCCGACGCCCTCTTCCGCCGGGTGGCGGCGGCGTCCCTCCGGATCGACGCCCACACACGCTCCTCGATGTGGGAAGACCTGCAGCGCGGCCGGTCCACGGAGATCGATTCCCTGCAGGGCGAGATCGTCGCCCTGGCCACCGCTCACGGCATGAGCGCGCCCGCGAACGCGCGTCTCGCGGCCCTGGTGCACGAGGCGGAGGCCACCCCGCGCACATGGACAGGACCGGAGCTGTACGCCGAACTGCGCGCGGCGCGCTGAACCGCGCGCAGCAGGTCAGCCCCTGCTCCTCGGGCGCGCGCCGAGGGCGGCGGCGAGACGCGAGCGCATACGGCGCACTCGGAACGGCACGGTGCCGGACAGCCACGGAGGTCTTCGAGTGCCACCGGACAGGCGTGAAAGCGCCTTTTCAGAAACGCCGAGGCGGGCGGCCCGACCCGGCACCGGAGATCTAAGTCCCGGCCATCTTCCCCCAGTTGTTCAAGTCCGGCCTCGACAGGGACCTCGACTCGACGGCTGGGCCGCGGCCGGGGTGGTCGTACGACGAGGTGCTGCCGTACTTCCGGCGCGCCGAGGACAGCGAGCGCGGCGAGGACGCGTTCTCCACCCCGGTCTGGAACGGCCTGACCTCACCGTCCTGGCCTCGGCCCGCGCCCACCGCGGCGTCGTCGACGGCGGCCGGGTGACCGGCGTGGAGGTGGAGCGCGGATGCGCCGTCGAGGTGGTCCGCGTCCAGCGCGAGGTGATCCTGTCCGCGGGCGCCTCCGAGTCCCCGAAGCTGCTGATGCTGTCCGGGATCGGCCCCGCCGCCGGCCTGTCCGCCCTCGGCATCGGCGTCGTACGCGAGCTGCCGGTCGGTCAGGGTCTGCAGGGCTGGGCCAGACCGCCGGGGCCGCCTGAGGCTCGGCGCGCGGCGGTGTCGCCGCCGTGCGGTGCCCGGCCCGGCGCTGACCACCGCGTACGTCGCCTCCGTCCTCAGCGTCCTCTACGGTACGGCTGGGGTACCTTCCCCGCCCACACCCCGGACGACGTGCAGCGCGGGGCCTCGACGCCGGCTAGGCCACGGCTTGCGAGGCGGAGGCGTGAGCGGCCGTCTGCCGGAGCGCCGGGATCAGGTCCGCGAGCCGTTCGAGCTGCTCGCGCTGGGAGCGGAGGTCCAGCGCGCCGAGGCGTGCGACGAGGTGCCGGACACCGGCGGCGACGTACTGTCCCAGGCGCTCACGCACCTGCTCGGCGGAGCCGGTGACGATCGCCTGGATCCGCTCCAGTTCCCGCAGTGGCATGCCGTAGGTGGCTCGCGCGTAGCCGTCCACAGCGCGACGGCCGCTCTCCACGTCGTCATCGATCCGTACCGTGACGAACAGCGCGGGCGTGATGTCCTCGGCCCTGCGCCCGGCGTCGGCCGCCGCTTTGCCGATGTCGCGGAGGCCGGACGCGTAGTCGGCGGGGTCGGGCGGATAGGGAAGCCATCCGTCGTAGCTCCGGCCGGTGCGGGCCAGCGCCGCCGGCGTCGCGCCGCCGAGCCAGATGGGCGGTCCGCCGGCTCGGGACGGCCTGGTCATGGGCGGGATGTCGGCGAACCGGAGGATCTCGCCGTGGAAGGAGTCGGCGCCGTTCCACAAGGCCCGCCACAGCGCGACCGTCTCGTCCAGGCGGGCGAAGCGCCTTTCCCACGGCACCTCGGACAGGGTGTAGAGGGGCCGGCCGAAGCGGCCCGGGAAGCCGGCGCCGACGGTCACGGTGAGCCGGCCACCCGACAGCAGGTCGATCGACGCGAGCGACTGCGCGGTCTGGACCGGCCGACGCAGGAACGGCATCAGCGCGGCCGTGCCCAGTGTCACCTCGGTCGCCGGTGCGAGTGCGGCCAGCATCGTGAGCGCCTCTATACGCGGGCTGATCAGGGAATCGTTGACGAAGAGCGAGGAGAAGCCCGCGCGTTCGGCGTGGCGGCCGAAGTCGACCAGCTCGCGAGGGTCGTCGGCCGGGCCCCACTGGGCGGTTCCGGTCGGAAGCAGTACACCGATGTCCATACCGGTGATCTTCATGACCGGCGTGAGCGGAGACAATTCCCCGCAGGGAATGGCCCGGGACCCGTCGCCGCCGTTACAACATCCCTGTGGACTTCCCTCGTGCGCTTCGCCGCTGCCGTACCCGTCGTCATCTCAGCCAGCTCGACCTGGCGCTGCGGGCCGGCACCACCCAGCGGTATCTCAGCTTCATCGAGTCCGGCAGGTCCGTCCCCGGCCGGAACATGGTCGTGCGCCTGGCCGAGTCGCTGGAACTGCCGCTGCGGGAGCGCAACGAGCTGCTGCTGGCCGCCGGATACGCGCCCGCCTACCCCGAGAGCTCGCTCGACGACCCGGCGCTGGCCCCGGTGCGCACGGCGCTCGACCACATCCTGCGCGGGCATCTGCCGTATCCGGCGCTGGTGGTCGACCGAGCCGGTGACCTGATCGCCGCGAACACCGCCTTCGATCTGATCACCGAGGGCGCGGCCGCCGAACTGGTGGGCCCGGGAGCCAACATCTACCGCCTCGCGCTGCATCCCCACGGCCTGGCTCCCCGTATCGGGAACCTCGCCGAATGGGGGCAGCACATCCTCGCGCGCCTCGGCCACCAGGAAGACCTGCACGCCGAGCTCGCCGGATACGTCGCCCACCTGGAGCCGTCCGCCGCGCCCCTCGGATTCGCGGTTCCGCTCCACCTGCGCTCCTCGTACGGCGAACTGCGCCTGATGACGACCGTGACGACCTTCGCCACCGCGGTCGACGTGACACTCGCCGAGCTGAAACTGGAGGCGTTCCTGCCGGCCGACCCGGCGACGGCCGCAGCACTCCTGGCAGCCGCCGGCCCCATGGCCTCCGCCGCCGCGGGCCAGGCCCCCGAGAACACGCGGTCGGCCTTGACCGCGCCGTAGAGGCGTACACCTGCCAGCATGTCGGCGCGTCGGCCCCCTGGGCAGCAGGAGGAGTCCGCCATCCTGTCGATACGGCGCCCCGTCCGGATCCCGCGGACCGGATCCCCGGGCCCTGTCCGGTCCGGGCCCGGGAAGGAGAACGCCCGCATGACGCCCCCGCCTCCGCCTTCGCACGATGCCCCGTCCCCGCGGGAAGCCGTCGCCGGATCCCTCCTCGACGAGGCCCGCCGCCTGGCCCCCGACGCGGTCGCCCTGCGCCGCGCCCTGCACGCAGGTCCCGAGCTGGGCCTCGATCTGCCGGACACACAGCGCCTGGTACTGGACGCGCTCGACGGCCTCGGCCTGGAGATCCGTACCGGCCGTGCGCTGTCCTCCGTCACCGCCGTCCTCGCCGGACCGTCCGACGGACCGAGCATCCTGCTGCGCGCCGACATGGACGCCCTGCCGGTCACCGAGGAGACCGGAGCGCCGTTCGCCTCGCGCACTCCCGGGCTGATGCACGCATGCGGGCACGACACCCACATGGCGATGCTGGTGGGCGCCGCCCGACTGCTTGCCGCGCGGCGCGAACGGATCGCCGGACGCGTCGTGTTCATGTTCCAGCCCGGCGAGGAGGGGCAGCACGGCGCTCGCCACATGATCGAGGAGGGCGTGCTGGAGGCGTCCGGACGCAGGGCCGACGCCGCCTTCGCCCTGCATGTGCACCCCAACCTGCCCGCCGGCGCAGTGCGGCTGCGCCCAGGACCTCAGCTGGCGGCCTCCGACCGGTTCCGGGTCGTCGTCCGCGGGCGCGGCGGCCATGCCTCGGCGCCGCACACCGCCTGCGACCCGGTACCCGCGGCCTGCGAGATCGTCCTCGCCCTGCAGACGACGGTCACCCGCGGCCTGTCCGCCGACGACCAGGCCGTCCTCAGCGTGACGCAGCTGACCGCGGGCACCGCCACGGGCGTCATCCCGGACACCGCGGAACTCGGCGGTACCCTGCGCACCGTGTCCGAGTCCACGAGGCAGCGGATGCACGAGGCGATCGCCAGGGTGGCCCGGGGTGTGGCCGCCGCGCACGGAGCACAGGCCGAGACGACCGTCGTGCCGGGCTACCCGGTCACCGTCAACGACCCCCGCTTCACCGACTTCGTGCTGCGTACGGCCGAGGAGACGCTCGGTGCAGCGGCGGTGGGCGTGCTGCCGGCCACCCAGATGACGGCCGAGGACTTCTCCTACGTCCTCCAGGCCGTTCCCGGCGCCCTGGCCTTCCTCGGCGTGTGCCCGCCGGGCGTGACCCCGGACGAGGCCCCGGCACTGCACTCGCCCCGCATGACCGTCGACGAGGACGTGCTCGCCTCGGGCATCGCCTGTCACGCCTCCGTGGCCCTGGCCTTCCTGGCGGGCGGCGGACCGCGGACCACGCCGTGACCGCCGCCGCGGCCCCGCCTTGTCGCGGAGGAGTTCGTGCCGCGCGCAGGCATCCCTGGGCAGGCGGATCGCGGGGTCAGGCCGTCGCCTCCCGCATCCTGGCCGCTGTGCCCGGATCCGCCGGGAGGAACGTCCGGATGGCGATCTCGTCGAGCGTCACGTCCCGTGGCGAACTGAAGACCGTCGTGGTGTACAACTCCGTGAGCCCTGCGGCTGAGGTCCGTTCCAGCTGACGGCGGCCCCGCCAACTCCCCTGACACGGCACCGAGAAACAGCCCCATGGCATGGTTCGCGGCCGGCGACTCCCAGCGCGCGCACGTCTCGACCGCGAGCGCCGGGTCCGGTTCATGCCCGGTCAGCACGGCCTCCACGTCCAGTTCGTCCCGCAGCCGCCGGATCGAGTCCCGGCTGGGGCCGGCGTGTCCTGTCTCTTCCGTCCTGCGCGAGCGGCCCCAGGTCCACCACGACCGCGCGGGGCTCCAGTGGGAATTCCTGCCCTTCGACGACCGTGGCCGGCGCGGTGGCGGTCACACATTGAGGGCGTCCAGGATCGACTCCATCGCGAGGACGCCACCGAGGCCGAGGACCGAGAGCACGGTCGTGTAGGTGGTGCGTGCCTTGATCGCGTCGATGACGGACAGGTTGAAGTACTCCTTGAACATCCAGAATCCCGGGTCGTTGACGTGGGAGAAGGCGATCGAGCCGCAGGAGATGGCGAGGACCATGATCTCCGGGTGGACTCCGCTGCCGGCGAGCAGCGGCAGGGCCACGCCCGAGGCGGTGACGACGGCGACGGTCGCCGAGCCGAGGGCGACGCGGAGGATGACCGCGATGAGCCAGGCGAGGATGATCGGCGACAGGGACCAGCTGTGGGTGGTGTGCTTGATGTAGTCCGAGATCCCGCCTTCCACGAGCACCTGCTTGAACGCGCCGCCCGCGCCGATCACGAGCAGGATCATCGCCATCGCCTGGGCGGCGGACCGGCACGAGGCGCTGACCTCGTCCAGACTGCGGCCGATCCGCGGGCCGAACGCCCAGATCGCGACGGCCAGCGTGAGCAGCAGGGCGATGGGTGCCGAACCGATGAATGCGATGAAGTGCAGGACGGGCCCCGACCCGGAGGTCGCCAGGTCGGTCACCGCGGCTCCGGCGATGAGTACGACGGGCAGCAGGGCCACCGACAGCGACCAGCCCATGCCCGGCATCTCCTCGTCGGTGAAGACGCGGTCGCTGACCAGGCCCGTGGGTATGGAAGGGTTCATCTTCCGGACGAACGGAAGGCGCGGCCAGACGAGGGCGATGAGCGCTCCGGCCGGGACGGCGATGAACAGGCCGTAGAACAGGGTGAGTCCGACCGAGGCGTGGAAGGCCGAGGCGACCGCGGTCGGGCCGGGGTGCGGCGGCAGGAAGCTGTGCATGGTGGACAGGGCGATCGACATCGGCAGCCCGACCCACAGCAGATTGGCCCGCGTGACGCGTACGAGGGTGAAGGCGACCGGCACGATGATGACGAAGGCCACCTCGTAGAACATGGTGACGCCGATCAGCATGGCCGACAGCACCATGGCGACCTGGACCCAGCGCGGACCGCAGAGGTCGAGCAGCTTGCCGGCGATCCGCTGGGCGGCACCGGAGTCGCCCATCACCCGGCCGACCATCGCGCCGAGCCCGATGGTGAGCATGGTGTCGCCGATCTGCCCGCCGATGCCCTCGGAGAGCACGTCGGGGATTTTCTCCAGCGGGATGCCCCGGACGATGCCGACGCCCACGGCCACGAGCAGCAGGGCGACGAAGCCGTTGAGTCTCAGCTTCGTCATCAGGAAGAGCAGGATCAGTACGCCGACGGCTACGACAACAAGTGGCATGGGCCCGTTCCCCTTTGAACCGTGGTCGTGTCCATGAACGGCCTCCTCATGTGAACGGAGAAGCTGTCCAGATATGGGGATGGAGGCTATGGATGTGGACGCGCCAGGTCAATGGGCATGCGTGGAGGGAGATCTGACGCTTCGTCGGCTCATGCGATGCCGGAGGTGGGGGAGGAGCGCCCGCCCCTGCCCGACTGCGGGTGCTCGGGGCGGCCTTGTAGGTTGGGCGGTGGCCCCGCGGGGATCCGCCGGGCCGAACACGAGGCGAGGGGGCGGGTGTTGGGTGTCGTACTGCTGGCGCTCGGGGGCACGATCTCGGTGGCGGGCAGCACCCAGGGAGCGCGGCTGACCGGTGCCGAGATCACCGCGGCGGTACCGGGCCTGGCGGACCTGGGGATCCCTCTGGAGGTGCGGGACGTGCGGGCCGTGCCCAGCGGAAGCCTCACCTTCGCCCAGATCCTCGACGTCGTCGACGTGGCCTCGCGGGCCGTGGCCGAGGGCGCGGACGGCGTCGTCGTGACGCAGGGCACCGACACCCTGGAGGAGACGGCGTTCATGGTCGATCTGGTGTGGCCGCACGAGGCGCCGTTCGTGCTGACCGGTGCGATGCGACAGCCGGCCATGGCGGGGGCGGACGGGCCGGCCAACGTCCTCGCCGCGGTGCGCGTCGCCGCGGCGCGGGACACCCATGGGGCGGGTGCGCTGGTCGTCCTCAACGACGAGGTGCACGCGGCTCGATGGGTGCGCAAGACGCACAGTACGAGCCCCGCGACCTTCGCCTCGCCGAGCGCCGGTCCGCTCGGGCACGTCGTCGAGGGCCGGGTGCGGATGCTTCTGGCGCCGCCCCGGCACGAGCCGCTGCCGGTCGGGATCGACCGGGAGCGGCTCCAGGCCGCCCGTGTCGCCCTGCACGTGGTCACCCTGGACGACGACGGCACGCAGCTCCACGGCCTGGAGGCCACGCACCAGGGCTTGGTCGTCGCCGGTTTCGGCGTCGGCCACGTACCGGACGTGCTCGCGCCACGGCTCGGCGCACTGGCCGAGCACCTGCCCGTCGTACTGACCTCGCGCACCGGGAGCGGTTCGGTCCTGCGGCACACCTACAGCGCGCCCGGTTCGGAGACGGACCTGCGGCGCCGCGGACTGATCGACGGCGGCTTCCTCGACCCGTACAAGGCCCGGGTGCTGCTCCGGCTGCTGCTGGCGACCGGAGCCGGGCACGGCGACATCGTCGAGGCGTTCGCGCTGCGGGGCTGAGACCGTCCTGTGTACGGCTCACCCTCCGGGCCGACCGAGGACCGCGGTGACCTCCGGCGCACACCGGCTGCCGTCGTGACCGACACGATGGAGCACCGCTCCGGATGGGCGAGGCGACGTGGTGGACCTCCTCGCAGGCGGCCATCGCGGTGCGCCGGCCGCCGTCGGCCATCGGGTCGGCGGCGACGATCTCAGCGTATTCGGGCCTCAGCGGACCCGTCGGCATGCTCCGTGGTGAGCGCCCGCTGCATGAGGAAGGTGTCGATCCAGCGGCCGTGCTTGTGGCCGACCCGCACGAGGTGGCCGGCGTCGGTGAAGCCGGAGCGGCGGTGCAGGGCGCGGGAGGCGTCGCTGCCGGTGTCGGCGATGACGGCGATCATCTGGCGCATGCCGGCCCGGGCGCACGCGGTGATGACCGCCTCCAGCAGCGCCGTGCCCAGCCCCTGTCCGGTGGCGTCGGGCGCGAGGTAGACGGTGTCCTCCACCGTGTGCCGGTACGCCGGTTTCGGACGCCAGGGAGACGCGTACGCGAAGCCGGTCACCGCACCGTCCGACTCGGCGACGAGGAAGGGCAGTTCCCGCGCCCTCAGGTCCGTCAGCCGTCCCTCCCAGTGGGCGACGGCCGGCGGGGTCTCCTCGAAGGTGGCGACGCTGTGGCGGACGTAGTGCGTGTAGATGTCGGCAACGGCCCTGAGGTCGGACGGGGTGCCCGGGCGGACGACCGGTTCGGGAGCTGCCCTCACGGCCCTCGTTTCTCTATAGTGAAACATATAGCTATTATAGAGGAATGCTGGATCTCGTGACCCTGGGCGGCCGTGTGCAGAAGGCGCGGCATGGACTCGGCCTGACTCTGCAGCAGTTGGCGGACGCGGCTGAGGTCAGCGTGAGCATGCTGTCGTCGGTCGAGCGTGGTCAGAAGGCGCCCACCGTCGTCGTGCTCGCGCGCATCGCGGACGGTTTGGGCGTCCCGCTCGCCGAGTTGGTGGCCGAGCCACAGGGTCTGCGCGTGATCGTGCGCCGCGCCGCCGATCAGGACACTGTCGAGGAGCCGGGTGGCTGGCGACGGACGATCCTGACCCCGGTGGTGCCCGGCGTGAACTTCGAGTGGATCCGCACGGTCCTGCCCCCGCGCTGTGACGCCGGTGAGTTCCCCGCCTACGCGTCCGGCTCACACGAGTTCGTCGTCGTGGAATCCGGCACTCTGCGCCTCACACTCGCCGACCGTGCCGTGGACCTCGGTACCGGGGACTCGGTGTACTTCGCCGCCGATGTCGTCCACGGCTACGCCAACCTCGGACCGACGCCGTGCGCGTATCACGTCGCGGCCCTCATCATGCGGCCCCGGGCCGCTCGATAGCCGGGGCGACGGCGACCGAAGAAGGGACGGAGCCCGCACCCGGGCTGGGTGCGGGCTCCCGGTATCACCGGTGCGGAGCGGCTGGTACGGCGGCACTAGCCGCATTCGACGCGGTCGATCTCGTCGTACGCCGCCGCCTCGTATTCATCGCCGTTGTACGTCTCGATGAATCCATTGGTCACGCCCGCGATGCGCTTTTCGAGCCGCTTGGGCAGCGATGCACTGGCGTGGTTCAAACCCGAACCATTGGTCGCTGCCTGGGCTTGTGCCGGGCGACTGCCAGCAGTGCGAGCACACCGGCTAGTGCGGCCGGCAGAAATATGAAGCGCCGTCTCACGTGTTTTCCCCCTGTGTCAGTGATCTTTTCGGGATCGCTGTCGCGGGGTGACGCTAGTCGCACGGGTGACGAATCGGCGCTTTCTTCACAGCCTCTACTTCACTCGCCATCTGCCGGAATGGCGCGTTCTTGTCCACTTCCAGGCTCGGTGGGCGGGCCGACGCGGGGTTCACGCACCCCGCCTTCCTCTCCGTTCTCGTCGTTATATCGGCGCGTTCCGGCGCGTGAATTGCGCATTTTTCGCCCGACGGTCACAGGTGCTGAATTCCGGTCGCGGATTCGGTACAGGTGGCCTCTCCATCCTGGGGTGGAGAAGGGCGGGGCCATGTCCATCGACCCGTGGGTGGTGGTGATCCATCGTGTCCGCGGAGCAGTCTTGAGTCATGGGATCGCTTCACTCGGCGCTCGTCGTACTCATCGGAATCTGTGTCCTG
Source organism: Streptomyces camelliae (assembly GCF_027625935.1). NCBI lineage: Bacteria > Bacillati > Actinomycetota > Actinomycetes > Kitasatosporales > Streptomycetaceae > Streptomyces > Streptomyces camelliae. Next base: position 610,720 of record NZ_CP115300.1, on the reverse strand, counting down.
ATCTTTTATGCTGCCTGGATCGCGGGCGCGCTCTACTTCGGCGTGAAGAGCCACGCCGGCGTGCGCGGCTGGTGGCGCGGGCAGCGTCGTACGTTGCCGCGCCGGATTCTCCTGATCGCGGGTGTCTACGTGTTCTCGGTGCTGCTCGACCACTCCCGGGGCTTCTGGCGGCATCTGCGGTACTGGCAGCCCGAGCTGGCCCTGCTGGGCGCCGCGCTCGCCGTCGCCTCGACCGCCCTGCTGCTGTGGGCCCGCTGGGTGCTGGGCACGATGTGGGCCAGCGTTCCGACGGTCCGGGAACACCATGAACTGCGCACGGACGGTCCGTACGGCCTGGTTCGCCATCCCATCTACACGGGGCTGCTCGGCCTCGTCATCGGCGGCATGCTGGCCTGTGGCTTCGGCGTCTGGGCCGCGGTCCTCATAGTCGCCGTTCCGTGGCTGCTGCTGCGGGTCCGGGCCGAGGACCGGCTGATGGCAGGCCGGTTCGGTGCGGCCTACGAGGCCTACCGCGCCCGTGTTCCGGCGCTGCTCCCCTGGCCGCGTCCAGACCGGGCGGGAGTGGGCCACGGCGACCGTGTGCACCAGTAGCACCGGAGTTCGGTGAGCGGGAGGGGAAACTCACCCGGGAGTCGGACCTGTTGCCGGGGCCGTGACACGGCCCCGGGTGATGTCCCGAGCCGACGCTGTGGCCGCGTCGGTCATCGATGAGCCAAGAGTGCTCTAAAACAAGGACGGCTGGTCCGGATTCCGGACGGAATCGATATGTACCGGCCAGCCATGGGTGCACCGAGCGTGGGCGGCGGACGTGCGGACGGCCACCGTGCGTGACGCCGGACATCGGGCCGAAGGTGCGGAGTGCAGAGATGGCGGCGCCGATCGGCTGTCCGCCGTACCGGATGCCCGGCCGGAATCCTTCCTTGTTGTGGCGTGAGCGCATCGCCATACTCGTCGGCGTTTGGCATGGGCACGACCGGATCCCCAGGGGTCGGGGCGTACCCGTGTCTGTCATCCCTCCGGCCCCGGCCCGTCGAGCGGGCGGGGCAACCCCCACTGGAGGCTTCACATGGCGCAACGCCGAACAGCTCTCACCACCCGCGCGCTCACCGGAGCGAGCGTCGCGGTTCTCATGGCCGGGGCGGCCCTGCTCCCCGGTGCCGGCTCGGCCACGGCCGCCCCCGCTTCCGCCGCGGCCACCCCGGCCGCGGCCCGTGCCGCGTCCACCGCCGCCCTCGTCGCACGACTGGGCGACCGCGCCGCCGGTTCCTACTACGACGCCGCGGCCCACCGGTTCGTCGTCAACATCACCGACCGGTCCGCGGCCGACCAGGTCCGCGGCACCGGCGCCGTGCCCAGAACCGTGCGCTACTCCACCGCCCAACTGCGCGGGGTGCTGGGCACGTTGACCCAGCGGGCCCGGATCGCCGGCACCGCCTGGTCGATAGACCCCCGTCAGGACAAGGTGGTCGTGACCGTCGACCCGACGGTCACCGGAGCCAAGCGCACCCAGTTGAACACCGTGGTCGGCGCGCTCGGAGACAAGGTCGTCATACGTCGCGCCGCCTCCGTGTTCAAGCCGCTCATCGCGGACGGCGACGCCATCTGGGGCAGCGGTGTGCGCTGCTCCCTCGGGTTCAACGTGACCGTGAACGGAGCGCCGTACTTCCTCACCGCCGGGCACTGCGGCAACGCCTCCTCGACGTGGTCCGACTCCCAGGGCGGCGGCGAGGTAGGCCAGACCGTCGACTCACAGTTCCCCGGCACCGACTACGCCCTGGTCCAGTACGACGACGCGAGCAGCGACCACTCCAGCGTCGTCGACCTCTACGACGGCAGCAGCCAGCAGATCACCCACGCGGCCGACGCCTACGTCGGTGAGTCGGTCCAGCGCAGCGGCAGCACCTCGGGTCTCCATGGCGGCACGGTCACCGGGCTCGACGCGACCGTGAACTACGAGGAGGGCTCTGTCTCCGGGCTCATCGACACCGATGTGTGCGCGGAGCCCGGGGACAGCGGCGGTGCGCTCTTCGACGGCGACGCGGCGATCGGGCTGACCTCGGGCGGCAGCGGTGACTGCACGTCCGGCGGCGAGACCTTCTTCCAGCCGGTGCCGGCGGCGCTGAACGCCGAGGGAGCCACGCTTCCGTAACCCGCGGGTTGCCGTGCGCATCCGCGATCACCGCGGTCACGCCTCAACCGGTCCTCCTACGGGGCCGGTTGAGGCGTCTTCATGTCCGGGGTTCCGGGGCCGGGTCACCGCACGATGAAATCTCATACGTCACACGCGTTTCAGACATCGGCGATTCGGCCAATCCTCGCCGCCCCAGGGCGGCTTCATCACGGTGGCCACGCGTTCGAGGCCTTGCGATTCAAGGGCCCCAGCGCGTCCGGAATCGAGTGCGTTCGAATCTCCAGGAGCGTCGTTATGCCGGGCACCGCCGAGCCATCCAGGTGCGGCGCCGCCCCCAAGGAGGAACGCAGGTGACTGTGACCGACGCCTCGACGGCATACGCGAAGACGCCGCCCCCACCACCCCCGGCCACCATCACCTTCGAGGGGAAGCACGGGAAGAATCCCCTGGCAGATGCCGGTTTCGGGGCCATGTGCCGGCGTCTTCCGGCCGTGCTCAGGCATACGTCGCGCATGGCGTGGGCCGTCGACAGGACCGGCGTCGCGGTGCTCCTCGTCTGCCAGTTGCTCACCGGCATCGCGGCCGCGGTCGTCCTCACGTTCACGGCCCAGGCGATGAGACACCTCCTCGGCACCGGCGCGGTCTCCGAACGCCTGCACGCCGCACTGCCCGCTCTCGCCGTCGTGACGGTCGCCGCGGGCATCGGCCGGATCAGTGGCGCCCTGTCCTCCTATGCCGACGCGCGCATCACACCCCTGCTGATGACCGAAGCGGACATCGCCCTCGTGAACGCCGTGTGCCGCGTGGAGTCCTCCGCATACGGCGAGGACGGATTCGCCGATCGGCAGGAAGCCGCCGAAGTCGGCGTCACCAGGACCCGGACGATGGTGCAGGACGCCCAACGCTTCATGTCCGCCCTGATCCGCATGATCGCGGCGAGCGGTGTCATCACCGCGCTGCACCCGCTGATGCTGCCTCTGCTCCTGCTGGCCGTGCTCCCGGCCGGCGCCGGCGCCGTACTGTCCGCCCGCGTGGACTACGAGACCCACTACCTCAACATCGGTGATCGCAATGTGCGCTCCATGATGCGCTGGTGGGCCACCTACTCCCGCTACGGCGACGAGGTCCGGGCCAACGGCATGACCGGCTACCTCCTCTACTGGTACCGGGCCCTGTCCGATCGGATCGACCAGCGCACGCTGACCGCGGCCCCGCGGATGCTGCGCATCGTCCTCGCTACCAGCGCCCTGGGCGGGATCTTCCTGCTGTGCACCTGGACCGCCCTCGCCTGGCTGGCCGTCACCGGCCAGGTCGCCCTGCCCGTCGCGGCGACCGCCGTCGTCGCCGTCCAGACCACGCTGGCCGCGCTCTCCCAGTTCGTCATTCACGGCGCCGCGATGTTCCACACCTCGCTCTACCTGGCAGACATGCGATCCTTCCTCGACATGGCCGCTGAACGCGCCCCCGAGCGAGGAGAGCTGACCATCCCGGCACGCGTGGACGAGATCCGCCTGGACGAGGTCGTGTACCAGTACCCCGGCAAGGAGGAGCCGGCCGTCGCCGGCGTGTCCCTCACGCTGCGCCGGGGAGAGATCCTGGCCGTCGTCGGCGAGAACGGCTCGGGCAAGTCGACCTTGACCAAGCTCATCACCGGCATCCTGCTCGCCGACAAGGGACGAGTCGTGTGGGACGACACCGACCTCGCCCAGGCCGATCCTGACGCCGTATGGCAACGCACCGCGCTCGTCCCCCAGGGCTTCGCATGCTGGCCCCTGCGCGCCCGAGAGAACATCACCCTGGGCCAGCCCAGGACCTACGACGACGGGCCGGTGTGGGAGGTCGTCGACGCCGTCGGCATGCGCGAAGCGATCGAAAGGCTCCCCCAGCAGCTCGACACCCTGCTCGCCAAGGAGCTCTGGGGCGGCGCGGAGCTGTCCGGCGGGCAGTGGCAACGACTCGTGTGCGGGCGGGCCTTGTACCGGCGGACACCCCTGCTGATCCTGGACGAGCCGACCTCGCAGATGGACGCCCGGGGCGAGCACGCCATCTTCCTGGAGATCAAGCGGGTCGCCGCCGAACGCATGACGATCGTCGTCACCCACCAGCTGGAGAACACGCGGCTCGCCGACCGGATTCTGGTCATGGACAAAGGACGAGTCATCGAACAGGGAACATACGAGGAACTCGCCCACGCGGACGGCCTGTTCGCAGAGCTCCTCGCCCTGGCCCAGGACCGGTGACCGCGTGGGACATCGCCTGACGACACAGAATCGAGACACACGTGACGGACACCTGGCAGACGATCACCCGCCTCGCCATCCGCTTGGAGAACCACTCCACGCTCCCTCGTGAACAGCGCATCCTCCTGCAGCTGCTCAAGATCCAGGAGGAAGCCGGTGAGGTCGCCGAGGCGGTGATCGGCGCCATGGGACAGAACCCCCGCAAGGGCCACTCACACACCTGGGAGGACGTCGAAGCCGAGGTCTGCGACGTCATCGTCACCGGCATGGTCGCACTCATCCGCATGAATCCCGACGCGGCGGCCGTATTCGCCCGGCACATGGAACGCATCGCCGGCCGAGACCTGGGCGAGAACGCTGAGCGGCCCGCGGGATGAACCGACACGCAGCGCCCGCCCCCACCTGTTCCGACCGAAGGACCCGAAGTGGATCTACCACGTAGTTTCACCATCCGCGAGAGCAGCCACCGCATCCACAACCCCTTCACCAGCGAGAAGCGCGGCGAGCCGTTCTGGCGGCGTGAACCCCCGACCCAGGAGGCCGTCGAAGCCTGCCATGCCGGCAGCCGTGCGGACTTCCACCCGCTGGCCGGGCTGATCGAGCAGTTCGGGTCACTCGGCTACGACGTCGTCGAGATGGTGCTCGCCGACCAGGACAGCTGGGACCGCTACCGCGCGGCCCAGTGGCTCAACATCCGCCGCTGGCTCGACAGCAACCCCGAGGACGAACTCGCCCCCGCTTTCAGGGAGGAGCTCACCACCGACCCTGTCCGGTACGCGCGCTATGAACGCGAGTACCTGGGCTGGGGCGTCTTCGTGCTCATGCGTCGCTGACCGCAGCCGGGGCCGGCATCTCACCGGCCCCGGCCGTCGGCGCACCCCAACGCCCATAGCCCACGTGAGACTTCGCTGCCTCGGCATCCGGCTACGGTGCTGAACATGGACAACGATGCTCATCGTGGGAGTCGTTGATCCGCCGCACGTCGCCGGCTGACACCGCCCGCGATCCGCCGGTCACCGTGACCGGGTCAGCGGGTGATCTTCTTGTAGAAGCACACCCGGTCCTGACCAGGACCGTCGTAGTCGGTGTGTACGGGCAGGCCGTCTACCTCGCTGTCCCCGCTCTCCAGGGAGAACCCCATGGCGCGGTGGAACGCGATGGACCCCGCGTTCGTCGGCGAGGTGATCGCCCGGACCTCCGTGCGGCCCCGTTCGGCGGCATCGCGGAGGAACTCCGTGTAGAGGCGTCGTGCCATGCCCTGTCCGCGCAGCTTGGGGTCGACCCCCACGAAGTGGATGTATGCCTCGGTGTCGTTGTCGGCGGCATGGAAGCCGATGAGGAACGCACGGATGTCGGGGCCGTCCTCCAGGACCAGGCTGGTGCGGGAGAAGTACTGCAGGAACAACCTGGGCAGCAACAGGGACAGTTCCCGGGCTTGCTCGGGGGTGCGTGAGTCTCCCCACCACTGCTGTACACATTCCACGATCGTGCCGTGGTCGGAAACGCGGGCCGGGCGCAGTGCGGGCATTTCGGTCCTCTCGGTCCTCTCGGTTCCGTACGTCAGTGAAGCCGACGCGTCGCTCAGTTCACGAACTCCATGTCAGCAGATGCAGCTGTGGGAGGAACGCTTCCGCATCGGTGAACGGGGCGTGTTGTGGGCCACGGAGGGTGACCTGTCGGTTTCAGCCGGGAGCGTAGTCGCGGAACGCGCGCCAGCCCGGTCCTGTGTCGGTCTCGCCGTCCTTCCCGAGCAGCAGGAAGGGTCTGTCGAGGCCGTGCTGGGCGACCGGCATGAGCCAGCCGTCGATATGGCTCAGATTTCCGTCCATGTCGATGCCCGCGGCGACGGCACAACCGCGGTCGGCAAGGTCCGCTGCCAACGTGGTGCCCCAGGTGCGGGGTTCGCCGAGACCGGGGGAGTAGAGCACCGCCGGCAGGCGCCCGCTGCGTCTGTCCGTCACCGGCACGGTGCGTCAGCCTCCCGGGGTGCGACAGAGAGCTGGGGGCGCGGACGGCCGCTCCGGCGGGGAGCGCGGCGGCGAGGGTACAGACCGCGGCGGCGGCACAGGCGGCAAGGGAGCGCAGCCATATGGCTGTACGACGACGGCGCCGGTGACGGTTCGTCATACATCCAGGTTGATCCTTCGCCCGCCCCCGGCATCAGGGAAACCCCGGATCACGCCTCGGGGTCCCCTGGGTGTGGGCCGAGCGTTCTGGTCGCGTGGGCTACAGGATCGCGGTCAGATCGTAGTGCCCGGACGGCAGCCGGTACGAGGCCGAGCCGTTCGTGAAGCCCAGGTACTGGACGCCTTGGGCGCGGGACAGGGGAGTTCTGCCCTCGCGGACGGTGGACGGGTCGGCGGTGGGGAGGGACAGGGTCGCCGTGCTGTTGGCGGGGACCGTCGCCCGGTAGGCGAGCGTCCGGTGCTCGGTCCGCCACTCGCTGACGATCTCACCGTAGGGCGACACGTGCGAGCCGGACACGTGGGTGATCCTCCCGGTCGGGTCGAGGTGGGGCCGGAGGAAGAAGTGGCGGAAGCCGGGGCCGGCCGGGTCCTTGGCGATGCCGGCCATGCTCTCGTACATCCACTCCATGATCGCGCCGTAGGAGTAGTGGTTGAAGGAGTTCATCGCGACCGGGCCGAAGCCGTCCTGCTTGGAGTAGGAGTTCCAGCGCTCCCAGACGGTGGTCGCGCCGTTGTCGACGGAGTACAGCCAGGACGGCATGGCGTTCTGGTGGAGCAGCTTGTAGGCGAGGTCGGCGTGGCCCTCGTCGGTGAGTACGGGGGCGAGGACGTTGACGCCGAGGAAGCCGACGGCGAGGGTGTCCTCGGCGTACTGGACACGTGTGCTGTCGGGGTGGGCGGCCTTGTAGGCGGCGTCGTTGCCGATGTTCTCGGCGAGCAGCGTGACCAGTTGGCGGTGCTGGGCCTCGGTGTCGTAGAAGCCGAGCTTGAGCACCCACAGCAGCGCGGTCTGGGAGTTGTCCTCGGTCTTGGTGGTACCGCCGGGCGTGACGGGCGAGGCGTCGCCGAGGCTGGAGCGCACGGTGAGCCGGCCGTCCTCGGTGCTCAGGTACTTGGTGATGAAGGCCCGTTTGATGTGCGCGAAGAGGTCCTGGTAGGCGCGGGCCTGGGTGGTCCGGCCCGTGGCCGCGGCCATGTCCGCCATCAGGCGTGCGCTGTAGCCGTAGTAGACGTCGCTCATGAGCTGTGTGCTGGTCTGCTGGAAGGCAAGCCAGTCACCGTAGATCGCGCCCTGCCCGGCGTAACTGTCCCCGGTGCGCTGCCGGATCCAGTCCATGTACGTCGTCATGGCATCCCAACTGCGATCGACGACGGTGGTGTCACCGGACATCTGCCACACCGTCCAGGGGACGACGACGCCACAGTCGGCCCAACCGCTCGCAGGAACCGGCGAGTTGTACCGGTTGCCCGGTGCGACATGGGTGAACTGGGCGTGGTCCTCGCCGTAGGTCTTCTGCGAGTCGATGAGGATGTCCTCGAAGTGGCTCAGGAAGGCGACGGCGTCGACGTTGTACAGGCCGGTGTTGGAGAACAGCTGGGTGTCGCCGGTCCAGCCGAGGCGTTCGTCGCGCTGTGGGCAGTCGGTGGGGACCCAGAGATAGTTGCCGCGCTGGCCCCAATGGACGTTGCTGATCAGCTGGTTGACCTTGTCGTCGTCGGTCGTGACCGATCCGATCTCGCGGAGGGCCGACGTGGCGACCCTGCCGGTCAGGTCGGTGACGGTGACCGGGCCGCCGGTGACGGTGACGGAGGCGTACCGGAAGCCGTAGAAGGTGAGCGAGTCCTGGTGGGTCTCGCCGAGTGGGTCGCCCTTGAGGGTGTAGACGCTGGTGGCCTTCGCGCCCCGCAGATTGGCGCGGTAGACCGAGCCCTCCGGGCCGTCGGCGCCCTTGCTCGCGTCGTTGAGCATCTCGCCGAAGCGGACGGTCACCTGGGCGCCTGCGGACCCGCGCACGGTGTAGCGGGGTACACCGACCATGTTCTGTGCCAGGTCGAAGATCGCCGTGTCGCCCTCTGCGAGGGTCACCGAAGCGGTGGCGGCCCTGGCGGGGTCGGTGACCGTGCGCGAGGCGTCGACGACGATGTGCCCCTTGCCGTTGGGGCTGCCGTCCTGGCCCGCGACCCCGGTGCAGACGGTGACGGAGTGGGGTCTGCGGTCCCACTCGGGCGTCAGCCGGGCGCTCTCGCCGGGGTAGGCGATCAGCTTGGCGGCGGGGAAGCGGGTCGCGTACGGGTGCTCGGTGACGTCCGCCCACCCGGAGTCGTTGTAGCCGCCGGCCGTCCAGCCGGGCAACTCTTCGCGGGCGTCGTAGGTTTGGCCGTCGTAGATGTCGTCGGCGCGGTAGGGGCCGCTGTCCGTGGCCTTCCAGCCGGAGTCCGGCGCGGTGACCAGGCTCTGCGTCGAGCCGTCGGCGTAGCGCAGCAGTAGTCGGGCCTTCAGGGCGAGCGGGTTGCCGTCCGGGGAGTAGTAGACGCTGCCTTGGGAGACGCGGCCGTTGTACCAGCCGTTGCCCAGGACGGCGGCGAGGGTGATCTTCCGTTCGCCGGCGAGCAGTTCGGTGACGTCGTAGGTGAAGTAGCTGACCGTGGTGTCGTAGTTGGTCCAGCCCGGGGTGAGCAGTTCCTCGGTGGAGCCGCCGGAAGATTCTCCGTGCGGTGCGGTGACGCGGTGGCCGTTGACGTACGCCTCGTACACGCCGAGTGCCGACACGTACAGCCGTGCCGCGCGCACCCGCCCCCGGAGCGTGGCCTCGCGGCGCAGCAGCGGGGCGCCGGGGGAGTTCGGCTTCTTGCCCGCCATGGTGATCCAGCGGGCACCGTCCCAGCCGATCTTTCCGTCCGTGCTCAGCAGGCCGGTCTCGAAGAAGGCGACGGGGGCGTCGGGGACGTCCCGCCCGTCCTCGTCCTGGACCAGGACCGTCCAGAAGTAGCGGGTCGAAGGCCGCAGGGCCCGGCCCGCGTACCGTACGGCGACGGAGTCCGCCGAGGTGACGCGGCCGCTGTCCCAAACGTCGGCCCGGCCGTCACGCAGGCGCTCGGCGGTGGTGGCCACGAGGAGCCGGTAGGCGCTCTGCCGGCGGCCGCGGGCCGAGGAGACCATGCGCCAGCCGAACCGTGGCGCGGCCGCGTCCACGCCCAGCGGGTTCGTGCGGTGTTCGACCGTCAGCCCTGCCACGCTTGTGCCTCCTGCGGTCGGTACGGCCGCTCGTGCCGTGCCGGCTCCGCCGATCCCGCCCGCCACGACCGCCGGCACCGAACCCAGTGCCGTGGCCAGAACCGTCCTGCGGCGTATGCCGTCGCTCATGCCATGTCCCTTCGACTGAGGCTCGTTTGTATCGATTCAACTCGCCGTCCGATGAAGCTAGTGACGGATGTGGTGTCTGTCTACCGCTCTAGCAGCAGGAACATTCGACAGAATCAAACAGAAGCGGCTGCGGTGAGTGGGTGATTGAAACCGTTCAAAACCGTGATGCTTAACTGGTCTGCGATTCGCGCGCCCGTCCCGCTTCACCAGGAGGTTCCGCATGATGTCGCTCGATCTCCATCCGATCTTCCGCAACAACCGCGACATCGAACTGGCTCTGCGTCAGTTCCTGTTCAAGGCCAACCATTCGGGCGAGTCTGTCGTGGAGATCATTCCGGGCAAGGGATCCGGGCGGCTCAAGGCCCGCGTACTCGCGTTCCTGGACCAGAAGCACATCCGGAAGCTGTATGTCCGGCGCGAGGTCGACACCGGCAACGCCGGACGGATCCTCGTCCACTTCCGGTGATCATTCGCGCCGCAAAAACCTTCTCGAAGAGGTGGGGGGCCATGGCATTGGCCGGTGCGGTACTGGAGGTACCCGCCACCGCACAGGCGGCCTCCACCGCACCGGTGCCGGGAACGGTTTCCCCCACTGTGCACGCCATGTCCCTTGCCGGGGGCCGTGCCGTCCTCCCTGCAGATGACCGTCCAGGTGTGGCTGAAGCCTGACCTGGCCGGTGGGCTACGACACCATGACGGGCGTCGGCACACCGAACGGCACGGCCTTCGTCGCCGGGCTGCGCCACGACGCACCCTGACCGACCGGCCTTCGCCCGCATCGGTACCGCCGGACGATTTACCTTCGCCGCCGTGCCGTTCCTCGTCACGGGGTACTACGCCGCCTGCGGACCGGGCCGGCGGCCGGTTCGCTGCGCCGGCCGTGACGCGGATCTTCGACTGGCCGGGACTCGGTGTTCGGCGCCCGTGGTGCCGTCGAAGGTGAGTCGAAGAAGCCACCGGGGTGAGCGCGTGTCGCATCGGAAAGTCGAACTGCATCTGTCCGGGCGCCGTCCACCGCTCATGCGTCTGGCGGCCGCACGCGGCCTCGGGAATGCGCCGGGTGCCCGCTGCCATGACCGCCCGGTCGTAGGCGACGTGGTCGGCGTGCTCGAAGGCCGGCCGCCGGTCACGCGCGGCCCGCTTGAGGCAGGGGCCGACGCGCAGGGTGTGCACGTGAGGCGCTGCGTGTCAGGACGGCTGCCGCAGCCACGAGTCGAGAGCCGCGTAGTCGTCGTCGGTGAGACCGAGGCGTGCATCGACGCGACGGAGCAGGGCGGGGCCGGGGTGGTGGACGGCGACCCAGGCACGATCGGTGTCGGTGACCTCGTCGTCGACCCAGGCGAAGGGGCGACCTGCCGCCCGGTCGACGAGCGTACGGGTCTTCCAGTGCAGTCCGTCGCGTTCGTCCTGGTCGTCGAGGTCGGACGGCCCCGGCCAGATCACCACGGCCAGCTCAGGCAGTCCGATGCGGGGGCAGATGCACTCGTTGGCGTCAGCCATCCACGTCGTGGCCCAGACGATCTCGCACGGGAGGCTTTTCAGACGGGTTCCGTGTTCGGGATCGATCCTGGTCAGCAGTGGATTCGCGGCGGCCGCACCCGGACCCGGATCTGTCGCATGGATCGGATACTGCTGCCCCGTCGCGCCGAACGGGATGAGCGGCCCGTCGACATCAAGAAAAAGCAGCGGACCTCGTGCAGAACCTGTCACAGCAGCACGATAGCCACCACGCCCAGGTGGGACCAGCCTGGAACGGGCGAACGGCTCGGCCCTACGCCGGGTCCTCGACGCAGGCCGGGAACCGGCGGAGGGCCGGTGAGCGCGCTAACTCGTGGAGGAGGGGAGGGTGAGCCGCTGGCCCGGCTGGATCATGCCTGGGTCGGCGCCGATGATGTTCCGGTTGGCTTCGTAGAGCCGCTGCCAGCCGCCGGTGACGGCGGCCTGCCGCGCGACGCCGGACAGGGTGTCGCCCTCGACCACGGTGTACGAGCCGTTGGGGCGGTGGCCGGTACCGCGGTGCGAGCGGGACGTGGGTGCGGTGTGCCGGAGAGTGCTGGGGCGTTCGACCGGCTCGCTCCGCCCGCCGCCGCGCGTGAGGTGCGCCCGTACCGAGCAGACCGGCCATGCTCCGGGCCCCTGCCGGGCGAGCACCGCTTCCGCCACGGCGATCTGTGCCGCCCGGCTCGCCAGATCGGCCCGCGGCGCGTACGCGGTCCCGCCGTACGCCACCCACGTCCGCTGCGTGAACTGCAGCCCGCCGTAATTGCCGTTGCCGGTGTTGATGCTCCAGTCGCCCCCGCTCTCGCAGCCGGCGACCCGGTCCCAGGTGGTGCCGGAGGCCGCTTGGGCGACGGCCGGTACGAGGAGCGGCAGAACGATGCCGAAGCTGCCGAGGACAAGGGCGGTGCGGAGCGACGGCAGGAGCCGTGGGGGCGCGGTGCGGCGGTGCCGCGGTCGTGCGGTCATAGGCCTTCCTCTCCACTGCAGTTCCCGCCCACCGGTGGTCCCCGGCGGGCTGTAGGAAGTACGGCAGCGACGCCTGGCCGCTCACAAGGCGCGAAGAGCTCACGGCCCGTCATGCGCCGTCACGTGCCACCACCCGCTTCAGTGACGATCCGTCAGATACCGTGGCTTGCGAGCACGCAAGTGGGCAGGAGCGCACGGAAGTTGAGTCCCCCACGTGACAGGGCTCCGACCGGCCTGAGACGGCGCCGCAGGGGCGGCGCACGCCTACGGCGGGGTACGGGACGCTCCGCTCGGATGCGGCGGCCGGGATGGCATCGTCGCAGTACCGGGCGCTGCGGCGAACGGGGCAGGAGGCGCACACGGGCCCCGGCCGCGCGATGATCCGCGTCTTGGCCACCCAGGACAGCGACCTGGGGCGCGTACCCGTCCCCGCATGCGGATTCGGTAAGGGAATCTAGGTCAACGCTCACCTTCCCCCTTGAGCGAGGCGTCTGCCGTCCCCGTACTCAACGGTGCGACACAAGACGAAGTCACCGGCGAACAGCGCTGATTGACGGACCGTCAGGAAGGGATACGACAATGTCCTTCGCCAAGATCATGCTGGCCAAGAAGGCCAAGAAGAAGGAAGGCGGTGCCGCCGCCAAGGCCAAGCACCACCACAAGAAGCACCACCACAAGAAGCACAAGAAGGCCGCCGCCAAGTAGGACGGCGGCACTGGAACACGACCACACAGGCAGACCGTGCCGGGGTCCGTTCGCGCAACACGGAAGCGCGGCGGACCCCGGCACGCCGTCGGACCGGGCAGTGCCCAGGAAGCGCCGGCCATGCACTTCGCAGCACCCCTCACCATGTCCACGGACCGCTCCGGGGCGGAAACCGCGGCCGGTGCCCCGACCCGGATGCGGCACGCCCGGATCTCGCCACTGGCCGCGTTCCGCACGTTCTGGCCGCTGGTCAGCGTCAACCGCGCGGCCGTACTGGTGGCCGCCGCGCTGCTGGTGGTGTCCGCCGGATGCGACGCGGGCGCGATCGGCGTCGTCGGCGTCCTCACCGACGATGTGCTCACCCCCGGTGATCTCGCGGCCTTCTGGGGGCCCGCCGCCCTCTGGCTGGGGCTCGCCGTGGCCGGCGCGATCGCCTCCGCGGTGGGGGGCTACCTTGCCGGGTGGACCAGCGAACACTTCCTGCTCGGTCTGCGCGACCGGGTCTTCCAGCATCTGCAACGGATGCCCCCGGACGCCCTGGACCGCTTCGGCACGGGCGACCTGGTATCCCGGCTGACCGGGGACATCGAGACCGTCGAGTCGCTCGTGGCCTCCGCGCCCGTCGAACTGATCACCTCCGCCGTCGGGGCGGTGGTGTTCGCCGTGGCGGCCTTCTGGACCAGCTGGCAGCTGGCCCTGATCACCCTGACCGCAGCCCCGCTGATCTGGTTCGGCGCCCGGTGGTTCGGCACCCTGATGCGCTCCGCCACCCGCGCCGAACGCGACAGCAACGGCCGGCTGGCCTCGCTGCTGGAGGAGAGCCTGGCCAACATGCCCCTGGTGCAGGCCTACGGCCGGCAGCAGGCCGAGCACGGCAAGGTGCACCGCGAGGGACGCACCTGGATGCGCGCCGGACTGCGGCAGATCCGGCTGTCGTCGGTGTACGGCCCGATGGGCGAACTGGTCGAGACCCTCAGCGTGTTGGCCGTGATCGGGGCCGGGGCCTGGCAGATCTCCGAGCACCACCTCAGCGTCGGTGGGCTGCTCTCCTTCGCCGCCTTCCTCGGCTATCTCCACCCCAGGCTCCAGGAACTCGGCGAACTCGTCGTCAGCGCGTCCTCCGCGACCGCCGCCTGTGAACGCCTCATCGAGGTCCTGCGCACCGGCACGGTCCGCGAGACCGCTGTACGGCCGGACGTCCCGCCGCTCACCGAACCGGTGCGCGGCGCCGTGATCTTCGAGGACGTCGGCTTCTCCTACCCCGGCGGCGGCCGGCCCGTGCTGAACCGGGTGCGCCTGGACATCGCCCCCGGCCTGCTCGTCGCCGTCACCGGGCCCAGCGGCACCGGCAAGTCCACCCTCGGCAAACTGCTGCTGCGGTTCCACGAGCCGTCCCGGGGCCGGATCCTGCTCGACGGCCGGGACATCGCCGAACTCCCGGTGGACGAGGTGCGCCGGCACATCACGCTGCTCCCGCAGGACAGCATGCTCTTCGACGGTACGGTCCGCGAGAACATCACCTACGGCCGTCCCGACGCCGCCGAGGCGGACGTGCTCGCCGCCGCCGTCGCGGCCGACGCGCACGGATTCGTCAGCGCGCTGCCCGACGGCTACGACAGTCCCGTCGGCAAGCGCGGCAACCACCTCTCCGGGGGCCAGCGCCGCAGGATCGCCCTCGCACGGGCCATGCTCCGCACCGCGCCCGTGCTGATCCTCGACGAGCCCACGGCCGGGCTCGACGACGACTCCACGGCCCGCATCATGGCCCCACTGCGCCGCCTTGCCGCCGGGCGCACGACCTTCCTCATCACCCACGACCTGCGCCTGACGGCCCAGGCCGACCTCGTCCTCCATCTCACCGACGGCACGGCGGTGATCACGGCGCCGGGGCTGTCATCGACTGCCGGCAGGGAGCCGGAGCACGAGGCGGCCTGACGTCCGGCGGAGCGCCTCAGGACGCAGCTTCGGCGAGCGCCGCCAGGGTTTCGAAGTCCCAGGTGAGAGTGCCTGAGCGCAGTTCCGCCGTGACCGCGTCGAGCCAGTTGAGCTCCGCGGTCAGAACGGCGCGCCGGTACTCGTCCTCCAGCATGGTGACCCGGGGCAACGCCAGTTCTCGCGCGCCCTCGGCGGCGGCCGCCAACTCGGCGAGCCGAGCCCGTACTTGGGCGGCGCGCGCGGACAGGTCGGCCTCCACCTCCCCCGGCAACAGCATCATGGTGAAGGAGAGCGCGGCGGGGAACTCGGGGTACTCCGCCCGCGGCGCCACGAGCATCTCCCGCAACCACTCACGCGTCGCCGCACGGCCCGCCTCCGTCACCTCGTAGACGGTGCGTTCCGGGTACTGCTGATCCCGGCTGGTCTCGCGCACCGCGATCAGGCCTGCTTCGAGCAGCCGGTCGATGGTCCGGTACAGGCTCGCCCGCTGGCTGACGTTGACGACCTGATCCTTCCCCCACTGCTTGATGAGCCGCTGGATGCCGTACGGGTGCAGCGGGCGCAGGTGCAGGAGCGAGAGAACGGTGAGGCCGAGAGGGGAGCTGCGCATGACCAGAGCCTAGCGGAGTCGATCTCAGGGGAACTAGTTGACATGAGACTAGTTTCATTGCAACTATCGCCGCATGACGACAACCACTCCACTCGTCGAGTCCGCCGAGCGCATCCACGCGGACCACACCACCCTGAAGCGCCTGGGTCACTGGACCGAGGTCACCGAGTTCGACGTGCGAGCCCGCCGCTCCACCGTCGTGCTGGACCTCCGCTCCCCGGGGATCAGCTGGGACGAACCGGTCACCGTGCACCTGGGGCTCGTCTCCGCAGCGGTCACCCTGCTGCTGCCCGAAGACGTCGCCGTGGACAGCCGGGACCTCGCCTTCTCCGGCCGCGGCCGGGTGAAGGACGCACAGCCCGGCACCGGCCCGGCCCGGCTGCGGCTGGCCGGCGCGGTCACCGACGGCGGGATCCGCCTCCGTCGTGGCGGCATCGCCCAGCTCACCGCCATGTGCTCGCGCGCCTACCTGGACGACCTGCGCCGCGCCCACCGCGAGGGCGGTCTGCCCGTCGTCGACGACCCCACCCGGGAGAGGGCCCACTGACATGAACCGCACCCGCACCGCCATCGTCATCGGAGGCGGTATCGCCGGCCCGGTCGCGGCCCTCGCGCTGCGCCGGGCCGGCATCGAGGCCGCCGTACACGAGTCCCACGCCACGACCGCCGACGGCATCGGCGGCGCCCTGAGTGTCGCCCCGAACGGCCGGGCCGCCCTCGGGCTGGTCGGAGTCGACCGGATCGGTGCCCCGATGAACGCCATCGTGCTGCAGAACCACAAGGGCCGGGTGATCACCGAGATCCGTCAGCCCATGCAGTTCAGCTGGCGCGCCGACCTGTACCGGCGGCTCTACGACCTCGCCCTGGACCAGGGCGTCGCGGTCCACCACGGCCACGAACTGGCCGACGTCCGGGAGAGCGGCACCGGCATCCGGGCCGTCTTCGCCGACGGGACCGTCAGCGAGGAGGCCGACATCCTGATCGGCGCGGACGGCCTGCGCTCCACCGTGCGCCGGCTGATCGACCCCCGAGCACCCCAGCCGCGCTACTCGGGGCTCCTCGGTTTCGGCGCCCGCGTCGACGGCGCCGGACGGCCGCCCACCGGCGACCGTATGTACATGTCCTTCGGGCGACGGGCCTTCTTCGGACACCAGTCCTTCGACGACGGCACCGGCGTCTGGTTCGCCAACCTTCCGCACCCCTATCTGACATGGACGCACGTGCGGCAGACCACGAACGAGGAGTGGCTGCGCCGGCTGGGCGAGGCCTTCGCCGACGACCGCGTGCCCGCGCTGGACCTGCTGCGGCGCACTCCGCCCCAGGACCTGGTCACGGCCGGACCCATGGAGGATCTCCCGCACGTCCCGCACTGGCATCGCGGCCGCATGGTGCTGGTCGGTGACTCCGCCCACGCCACGTCCCCCAGCTCCGGCCAGGGCGCCTCGCTCGCCGCGGAGAGTGCCGTGGAACTCGCCCGGGCGCTGCGGGACTTGCCGTACCCTCAGGCGTTCACTGCCTACGAGCGTGCCCGCCGCGCCCGGGTCGAACGCGTCATCGCCCAGGCCGCCCGCACCAACAGCGGTAAGGCCGCCGGGCCGGTGGGCCGGACGTTTCGGGACGCCCTCCTGCCGCTCTTCGCCCGCTTCGCCACCCCGGAGCGAATGGCCTGGCAGTACGACCACCGGATCAACTGGGAGGCTCCGATCGCCGCTTGAGCGGTGTTCGGACGGACGAGTCGTACGAGCCCGTGTTCCGCGCAACTCGGGCTCAGCTGCTGCGACATGGCGGGGCGACGTTTGCGCACGCGACACCGGGCAACTC
This sequence comes from Streptomyces camelliae, assembly GCF_027625935.1. Classification (NCBI taxonomy): domain Bacteria; kingdom Bacillati; phylum Actinomycetota; class Actinomycetes; order Kitasatosporales; family Streptomycetaceae; genus Streptomyces; species Streptomyces camelliae. The sequence continues at coordinate 593,481 of NZ_CP115300.1, read as the reverse complement.
GATGGGCACGCAACACGCAGAGAGAAGATGAAACGCAGTGACCACGCGAACCGCACCGAAAACGTCTCTTCGAGTGGCCGAAAGCGGCTGGGCCAAGGCGCGTCGCCTCCGGAACAAGGGCTTGCGTACCTGTGTCGCCGCCGTAGAGGGCGAGAGCGCCTCACCCATCGCGCGCACGAGGGCCGAGTGGAACATCGTCAGGGGCGAGGACTGAGTCATCCGGCGTCCCTCGCTCGGATCCGGGTGGAGCCGGGGAAACCGGGGATGGCCGAGGGCGAAGGAGCGAGCGCGTGTGTCTCCTCCGCCCTCCGCCCCGCGTCACGGCCCGCCGCCTACGAGTGCTCCTGTGTCCGGCACACCGCCTGCCGAGCCGAGTCCGTGAGGGTAGGGCGGCGCGGATGACCGTTCGCGTGGCGCGTTCTGGCGACGGCCGCCGTGAGCTGTCTGCGGATGGGTTCCGGCAAAGAAGTGCCCCGCACCGTGGTCACCACGTCGCTGGCCAGGCGATGCAGCTTGGTGTTGGTGTGCTGGGAGGCCGTGACCAGCACTTCCCATGCCTGGTCGGCATCCAGACCGAAGGACGCCATGAGGATGCCGCGGGCCAGGTCGATGTCCGGGCGGGTGCGCAGCGCACGCCGGAGCTGGACGAGCTCGGTCTGCAGGAGGCCGTCGTCGGTGTCCTCCTGCCGCCGTCCGGGCTTCCCGGGGGGCGTGGGTGTCCCGACGGGCGGGCCGGCGTCGTCGTGCCGGGCCGAGAAGAGGTCGTAGGTGTCCGTGAAGGTCAGCAGCCGCTCCGCGGCGGGGCTGGCAGCGGTGACGGTGACGCTCTTTCCCGTCTCGACCGCCTCGCGGCGCACGGCCAGCAGCACGTTGAGTGCGGAGCAGTCGGCGAACGTCAGCCCGCTCAGGTCCAGTTCGACTCCCTGCGCCGACCTCGCGAGGGCGTCGCACAGGGCGTGCCGCAGGCTCTGGCTGTCGTCGAGGAAGAACTCGCCTCTCACGGTGACGGTCACACGGCGGTGTCCCCGCCCCGCCTGCACCAGCAGCTGGGCCTTCGCAGGAGGAGACGGGCGGTGGCCGTTCGCACTGATCGACGGCCTCTCGGAGGATTGTTCCGGCATGATCGCCTCCTCCCCATGCCTGACTCCAGGCTCATCCGGCACCCCATGACACGTCAAGTCGTACCTGAATATTGTTTCGTGTTTTTGTGATCCTGAAAGCGCAGTCGTACGATTTGGGCATGGTGGTAGTCGACGGAGTGCCCGAGCCGCACACCGGATGGACGTTCCTGACCAGTCACGCGCGCGTCCTGGCCAGCATCGCGGACAACCACAATGTGCGCATCCGTGACATCGCGGCCCGCTGCCGGCTCACGGAACGTGCCGTCCAGAAGATCATCTCCGATCTGGAGCGGGACGGTTACCTGTCCCACACCCGCAAGGGGCGCGTCAACCAGTACAGGATCGATCCGAGCAAGATCCTGCGCCATCCGGCCGAGGCCGGCCTGACCGTGGCCTCTCTGCTGTCGATGCTGATCAGGGACGAGGCCGAGCGCCATGGCGCCACCGAGCGGTCGCAGGCGGATTCCTGAGCAAGGGCCGCAGCGGGCCGCTTCGCGTTCAGCCTGCCTTGCGGCCGCGCAAGAAGGGGGCGGTGCTCTCCCCGGCACCCTTCCGAAGCCTGTTCACGAACTCTCGCAGCACCTCCGGGCGCGGAGCGCTCCGGTTGCCGGCCCTGTGTGTGGCGGGCCCGTGTGCAGTCCATCAGGGGCAGCCGCAGTGCGGCGTCGTAGAGGTGAGGGGACGCGGGCAGGACCTGCGGCCGCCAGGCGGCGCCGATCGTGGACCGGGCGGTCGTACGGGGGAGCCGTATCGGGCGGTCGTACGGGGCAGCCGTATCGGGCGGCGGTCCAGCATCTGCGCGGGCAGGCCGGTGTCCACCACGGGCTCGGCGGCGGTGTTGAAGGCCCCTCGTGCGGCGGCGGAACGCAGCGCAAGACAGAACGCAGCGCAAGACGGAAGGTGCGCGACGTCGGCCGTGTGCCGCACCTGCTCGGTGGGGCCGGGCATGCCCGGGAGGACGGGCAACAGCTCGGATCGGGTCGGCGGACCGGGCGGGGGGACGGCCGCCGAAGATGCGACGCTGCTCGCTCGCCGACGCACGCTGGAACAGGAGGGCCGGGCGCATGCGCACCACTCCGACCTCGGGGTGATCACGCTCGAAGACGTCCAGCGTCCGCTCCAGGCAGGCCTTCTCGCGGCCGTACGCGGCGTCCGGCCGGCCGTGCGTCGGCCGGCCATCGTCCTTGGAGCCCGGAGAGTACGCGCCGACGGACGAGGCGTGGACCAGGACCGGCACCTGTGCCGCGGCCACGGCCACCAGCGATTTCTCCCCGCACAGGGGTTGTCCTGACAATCCCTGCGCCCCTAGGGTCGCCTCGTACGGAGCAAGCGCTTTCTCCCTCGTGCTTGAATCCGTGTGCCGAGCCCTCAGGAGCGCCGTATGCCCTTGTCCGCACCCCGCCGCCGTGTCGCTGTCATCGGCACCGGCGCCATCGTCACCGGCAGTCATCTTCCCGCGCTCAGAGCCCATGCGGAGCGCGTCGAACTCGTCGCCGCCGTCGATGTGGACGAGGGGAGACTGGAGGCCTTCCGGCAGGAGGCGGGTGCGCGGGTCGCCGGGTTCACCTCGACCGAGGCCATGCTCGACGCCGTACGCCCCGATCTCGTTCTCATCGGCACCCCGCCCGCCCTGCACCGTGAGCAGACCGTGGCCGCGCTCAAAGCGGGCGCCTGGGTGCTGTGTGAGAAGCCGCTGTGTCTGTCGCTGGCCGAGTACGACGACATCGCCGCCGCCGAGGAGGCCTCCGGCGCCTACGCCTCGGTCATCTTCCAGCACCGCTACGGCTCCGGTGCCGTACACGCCCGGGACCTGATCACGCGCGGCGAGCTGGGCACCCCGCTGGTCGCGCACTGCCAGACCACCTGGCACCGGGACGCCGGCTACTACGCCGTGCCGTGGCGCGGCCGGTGGGCGAGCGAGGGCGGCGGGCCGACCATGGGGCACGGCATCCACCAGTACGACCTGCTGCTGCACCTGCTGGGGGAGTGGGAGGAGGTGCGGGCCATGGCGGGCCGGCTGGTCCACGACGTCGAGAGCGAGGACGTCTCCACCGCCCTGGTCCGCTTCCGCGGCGGTGCGCTCGCCACCGTCGTCAACAGTGTCCTGTCTCCGCACGAGGTCAGCCGCATCCGCGTCGACTGCGCCGACGCCACACTGGAACTGACCCATCTGTACGGGCACAGCAACGACGACTGGGTGTACACCCCCGCGCCGCACGTCGATCCCGAGCGAGCCGCGGCCTGGCGGACCCCGGCGCAGGACGTGCCCAGCTCGCACATCGCCCAGCTCGGCACCCTCCTCGACGCGTTCGACCGCGGCGAGCGTCCCCCGGGCAGCGGTCCCGAGGCGCGCGCCACCCTGGAGTTCGCCGCCGCCCTGTACAAGGCGGCGTTCACCGGGCAGCCGGTGCGTAAGGGCGAGATCGGCCCCGGCGACCCCTACTACGCGGCCATGCACGGCGACCACCCCGACTGGGCCCCGAAGGAGCGCGCATGAGCATCCGAGTCAGCCACGTCCACGGTGAGCACCTCGCGGTCCAGGCATCCAATGGAACCGAGATCCTCCGCTACGTCTACCGGCCCGACCCGGACGCCTTCGAGGCCCGCAAGCCCTACGCCCACCCCCTGCGCACCCTCGCCGGGCGCACGGTGACCGGTTACCGGCCGAACGACCACCGCTGGCACAAGGGCCTGCAGATGACGGCCAGTCATCTGTCCGGGCAGAACTTCTGGGGCGGCAACTGCTATGTGCACGGCGAGGGTTACCTGCGGCTGCCCGACCGGGTCGGCTCGATGCGGCACGACGGCTTCACCGAGATCGCCGTGACCGATGAACGCCTCGATGTCACCGAGGAGTTGACCTGGGTCGAGAACGGCGGCCGGGAATGGGCGCGCGAGGTGCGTGGCCTGACGGTGCACTCGGTGGACGAGGAGGCCGGCGCCTGGACCCTGGACTGGTCCATCCACCTCACCAACACGCATGACAAACCTCTGCTGTTCGGCTCGCCGACCACCGCCGGCCGCGAGATGGCCGGCTACACCGGGCTCCAGTGGCGCGGTCCGCGCGACTTCACCGGTGGCGCCGTGTTCACGCCCGACTCCGAACCGGGCGTCGGCGCCGAGAAAATGATGGGCAGTCAGGGGCCCTGGCTGGCCTTCACCACCGAACACGACGAGACCGATGCCCACTCCACCCTCGTCTTCGCGCACGCCCCGGAGAACCTCGACGAGTCGTCCGCGATCCACGCCTCGCACTGGTTCGTCCGCTCCGAGCCGATCCCGACCGTCGCGTTCTCCTGGGCCTTCTTCGAGGAGTTCGCCCTGCCGCCGGGGGAGAGCTTCGGCTACCGCTACCGGGTGGTGATCGCCGACGGCGCCTGGGACCGCGACCGGGTCACCCGCCACCTGGAGGGCCTGCCGTGGTGAGCGAACCGTCCTCCCCCCTGCCCGGCGCCGTCGGTCTGTCGCACCTGAGCGCCTACGACTGGGAGGCCGCCGACGGTGTCTGCGGCGGCAGCCCGCATCTGCACCTGGTCTGCACCGAGGCGTACGTCGTCACCGCCGGCCGGGGTGCGGTGCAGACCCTGAGCCCCGACGGCTACCGGGACATCCCGCTGGAGCCCGGCTCGCTCGCCTGGTTCACCCCGGGCACCGTGCACCGCATGGTGCAGGGCGGCGATCTGCGGATCACGGTGCTCATGCAGAACAGCGGCCTGCCCGAGGCCGGGGACGCCGTGTTCACCTTCCCGCCCGAGGTGCTCGCCGACCCCGAGCGGTACGCGGCCGCCGCCACCCTCCCGCCGGGCACCGGCCCGGACACCGAGGCCGCCGCCCGGCGCCGCCGTGACCTGGCCGTCGAGGGCTATCTCGCCCTGCGCGAGGCCATGATCGCCGGCGACAACGGCCCGTACCGCGCGTTCCAGCGGGCCGCCGCCCGCCTGGTCCGGGCCCGGGTGCCCGCCTGGCGCGAGCTGTGGCGGGCCGGCGCCCTCGCCGCCGCCGAACGCACCGGCGCCCAGCTCGACGCCCTGGAGTCGGGCGAGCCGGCCTACCTCGCCGACGCGACCGCGTACCGGAGCGAGCCGAGTCGCGTGGGCGGCTTCGGGATGTGCGGGCGCCGGGACGAGTACGCCCTGCCCGGCACGACACTGCCCTACGACGGCAAGCCGACGGCCTAGCAGCCACCCGGCACCGGCGATGAGGAAGAGGTGACCTCGGCATGCCCGGACACAGGACAAAGGGGTTCTGCTCGTCGGCCGCCGCACTTGCCCTGTGCGCGGTGCTGGCCGGCTGCGGCGGATCCGGGGAGTCGGCCGACGGCGGCAGGATCGTGCTGCGCTACACGTGGTGGGGCAACCCCGACCGCGCCGCGCGCACCGAGAAGGCCGTCGCCCTGTTCGAACAGCGGCATCCGGACGTACGGGTGCAGACGTCGTTCTCCGGCTACGACGCCTACAAGCAGAAGCTCGCCACCCAGGCCGCCGGCGGCGACGCACCCGACGTGATGCAGCTCGACTACCGGCAGATCGACCAGTACGCCTCCGGCGGCGTCCTGCTCGACCTGGGCCGGCAGCGGCGGTTACTGCGCACCGACGGCATCGACCCCGGACTGCTCGCCACCGGTCGGGTCCGCGGCGCGCAGTACGCGGTTCCGCAGGGCCGGGGTACCGAGACCGTCGTCTACGACGTCCAGGCCTGGCGCCGCTCCGGAGTGCCGCTGCCCGGCCGCGGCTGGACCTGGGACCAGTGGGCCGACGCGATGCGCGCCCTGGCGAAGAAGACCGGCCGGCCGGGCGGCACCGACCCCGGGCAGAGCGAGGACGCCTTCGAGATCTGGCTGCGCGGCCAGGGCAAGTCCCTCTACACCAAGGACCGGGGGCTCGGCTTCACCGCCGCCGACCTCACCCGCTGGTGGACCTTCACCGACCGGCTGCGCCGCGAGGGCGCCGTATCGCCCGCCGAGCAGACCACCCAGCTCGACGGATCCGTCGAGAACACCCCGCTCGGCCGCGGCAAGGCCACCTCCGACGTCAACTGGGACGCGCCCGCCAGCGGTTACGGCGCCCTCGTCAAGGGCGGCGTGGCGCTCGCCCCGATGCCCTCCGGCGCGGACGGCACCCCCGGCCAGTACTTCAAGCCGTCGATGTTCCTCGGTATCGGAGCCCACACCCATCACGCCACGCAGGCAGCCCAGTTGATCGACTTCCTCGTCAACGACCCCGACGCGGCGAAGATCCTCGGCGCGACCCGCGGCATCCCCGTCAACGAGACGATCCGCAAGGACATCGGACCGCGGCTCACCGGCTTCGACCGGACCGTCGCCGACTACCAGGCCTCCCTGGAAGGCACCCTCAAGGACCCGCCGCAGGCCCCGCCCTCCGGCGACAACGCGCTGCAGACCACCTTCCAGCGCGACTACGACCAGGTGTCGTACGAGCGCATGTCGCCCCGCACGGCGGCCGAGAACTATGTCACCGAGGCGAAGGCGGAGCTGAGGTCATGACCACCACCGACGTCCCCGCGCCCACCGCCCACCGGTCCGCCGCCTCGGCACAGCGCCGCCCGACACGCGAACGCCAGGGCGCCGCCTGGGTGTTCCTCTCCCCGTGGGTGCTCGGCGCGACCGTGCTGACCCTGCTGCCGATGGCCGTGTCGCTGTATCTGTCGTTCACCGACTACGACCTGTTCGACCCGCCGCACTGGGTGGGCCTGCGCAACTACGTGCAGATGTTCACCGAGGACCCGCGCTACTGGCGCTCGGTGCTGACGACTCTCACCTATGTCGTCATCGCCGTACCCCTCCAGCTGGGCCTCGCGCTGGTGGTCGCCCTCGCCCTGAAAGGCATGAAACGCGGTAAGGGCTTCTACCGCTCCGCGTTCTACGCCCCCTCGCTGCTGGGCGCGTCGATGTCCGTCGCCCTGGTGTGGCGGGCGGTCTTCAACGACGGCGGTACCGTGGACCATCTCCTCGGCACCGGCGGCTGGGTCAACCAGCCGGGCTGGGCCCTGCTGGCCGTCGCCCTGCTGACGGTCTGGCAGTTCGGCGCCCCCATGGTCATCTTCCTCGCCGGACTCCAGCAGATACCCGCCGAGCTGTACGAGGCAGCCGCCGTCGACGGGGCGGGGAAATGGCGGCAGTTCGTCTCCGTGACCGTGCCGATGCTGTCCCCGGTGCTGTTCTTCAACCTGGTCCTCCAGACCATCCAGGCCTTCCAGGTCTTCACCCCCGCCTTCGCGATCAGCGCCGGCAAGGGCGGCCCCGCCGACTCCACGCTGGTCTACACCCTCTACCTCTACGACCGGGGCTTCGTCGCCTCCCACATGGGCTACGCCTCCGCCATGGCCTGGGTCCTGCTGCTCGTCATCGGAGCCGTCACCGCCGTACTCTTCCGCACCTCACGCTCCTGGGTCTTCTACGCCTCCGAGGGGGAGCGATGACCACAACTGCCCTTCTCCGCAAGCGGGTTGCCTGGGGACGGATCGCCCTGCACGCCGGCTGCCTGGCCGCTCTGCTCGTCATGCTGTACCCGCTGGCCTGGCTGCTGGCCACCTCGCTGAAGCCCGCGAACGAGGTCATCGCCAGCCTCGACCTGCTGCCCAGCCACATCGCATGGTCGAACTACACCACCGCCCTGGACGGCGTGAACGGCGTCTCCATCTGGCGGCTGCTCGGCAACTCGCTGCTGATCGCGGGCGGCGCCGTCCTCGGCAACGTGTTCAGCTGCTCCCTCGCCGCCTACGCCTTCGCCCGGCTCCGCTTCCGGATGCGCCGCCCGCTGTTCGCCTTCATGATCGCCACGATCATGCTGCCGCACCACGCGGTCCTGATCCCGCAGTACATCATCTTCAACAAGCTCGGCCTGGTGAACACCTACTGGCCGCTGATCCTGCCGAAGTTCCTCGCCACCGAGGCGTTCTTCGTCTTCCTCATCGTGCAGTTCATGCGCGGCCTGCCCCGGGAACTGGAGGAGGCCGCCCGCATCGACGGCTGCGGGCCCTTCCGCAGCTTCTTCTCCATCGTCCTGCCGCTGACCCGGCCCGCCCTGATCACCACCGCGATCTTCACGTTCATCTGGACCTGGAACGACTTCTTCACCCAGCTCATCTACCTCTTCGACCCGGACAAGTTCACCCTCACCCTGGCGCTGCGCTCCTTCGTGGACGCCTCCAGCCAGTCGTCGTTCGGCCCGATGTTCGCGATGTCGGTGATCGCCCTGCTGCCGATCGTGCTGTTCTTCCTCGCCTTCCAGCGCTTCCTCGTGGAGGGCATGGCCAGCTCCGGGCTGAAGGGGTGAGCAGGATGTCCCAGCCCCGCACCCGCGAGCCGGGCGAGCTGTTCGGCCCCCGGATGACCCTGTTCGCCGACATGCTCAGCGTCGGCCTCGCCACCGCCGTGGCCTGCCTGCCGCTGCTCACCGCACCGGCCGCCCTGTCCACCGCCTGCGCGGTCCTGCGCGGCGCGGGGGAGGACCGGCCAGCCACCGCGGGACGGTACGCGGCGCTGCTCCGCCGACGCCTGCGCCGCGCCGACCTGGCGGCCGGGGCCCTGACCCTGGCCGTGCTGCTCCTCTCGGCCGCCGACCTCGCCCTGGCCCGCGCCGGCCTGCCCGGCGGCCCGCTCTTCACCGTCGCCGCCTCGGCCATCACGGCCGGCGCCTGCCTGGTCGGCCTCCGCACCTGCGCCCGCCCCGAGTCCGTCACCGAGTGGGCAACGGCCCTGCGCGCCGCCGCCCGTGACACGGTCCACGACCCCGGCGGCACCGGCCTGATCCTCCTCGCCCTGGCCACAGCCGCCGCCGGCGCCTGGGTGCTCCCGCCCCTCGCCTTCCTGACCCCCGGGCCGCTGGCCCTGGCGCTCACCGCAGTCGACGTACGGCTCGCGGGGCGGCGGCACCGCTGACCGCGCACGGCGGATCACGGCGCGCCGCGGCGAACGTTCTCGGTCGAAAGCGGCGCCCTGGCCGAGTCCTTGCGGCACGGCCGGCCGGTGTCTCGTCGCCGCGCCCTCGGGCGGAACACCTGAGCCGTCGCGCGTTTCCCCTGGAAAAAACGGAATTCAGGCCCTCTTATCCGGAATGATCACCCTTCTTTTCCTTCTGTGTCCGATCAACCCTGCCTCGGCGCCGCACGACACGAATCCGGCCACACATAGCGGGCTCTTGTGACGCCTGTTCGGGCTCGATTACGATCCCGCTCGCTTCATCACCGCCACACTTTCTGCACAGTTTCGCCACATCGGTGAGGTGCTCAGTGGAACGGCCAGTGTTACGCGACTTCCGGCTTCTGTGGTCGGCCAACGCCGCCGACGGGGTCGGCAGTCAGGCCTCCGGCACCGTCCTCCCGCTGCTCCTGCTGGGGATGGGCAGCTCGCCCCAGACGGTCGGCCTGCTCGCCGGTGTCTCCACCGCCGTCGGGCTCCTGCTCGGCCCGCTCGTCGCGTTACCCGCGGACCGGGGCGCTCGCAAGCGGATGATGACCGGGTCCGCGGCCGTCGCCGCGCTCGCCATCGGCGGTGCGGCACTCGCCCTCGCCGCCGGCCGGCCACCCCTGGGCCTGATCCTCGCCGCCGTACTGGTCGAACGCCTGGCGACCGCCTGCTTCGAGGCTGCGGCCCGGGGAACGGTCGTACTCATCTGCCCGGGACCCGAGCAGCCCCGGGCGATCGCCCGGCTCACCGCCGCCGACCAAGGCGCGCTGATCGCCGGCCCGATGCTCGGCGGGGTCCTCTACCAGGCCGCCCGCGCGCTGCCGTTCCTCGCCGACGCCCTCTCCTACGTCATCAGCGCACTGTGCGTCTCGGCCCTGCGCGCGGACCTCACCGCACCGGTCACGCGGCAGCGCGGCGAGGGACCGCTGCGGGAGGGCGCGGCCGGGCTGCGGCTGGTGCGTTCCTCACCGGTGCTGCGGCTGGTCCTGGTCTGGGCCACCCTCGTCAACGCCGTCGTGGTGGCGCTGTACTACGGAGCCGTCTTCACCCTCCGCCGAGACGGCCACGCCGGCGCCGTGCTCGGCGCGATCCTCGCCCTGTCGGGCACCGCGGGCCTGGCGGGCGCGCTCGCCGCGCCGCGCGTGGCCCGGCGCTACGGCGCACCACGAGTCGTGACCGCCGTGACCTGGCTGCTCGTCCCGCTCGCGGCCGCGCTCGCCAGTGTCACCGGGGCATGGGCGTACGGGCTGCTGTTCGGCCTGGTGTGTCTGCTGATGCCACTCGCCTCCGTCGTGCTCCAGACGCGTGCCCTCCAGGTCACCGAGCCCGCGTTGCAGGCCCGCACCGGCGCGGTCCTGGCCACCGCGACCACGGGTGCCGCCGCCCTGGCACCCGTCCTCGCCGGAACACTCGCCGACCGGGTCTCCGACGCCGCGCCCGCGATCGTCTGCGGAGTGCTGCTGGCCCTGCTCGCGGCGCACAGCTCCCGGCGTCCGGTACGCGGCCTGCTCGCGGCGGAGGCCGTCCGGTGAGCGGCGGCTACCAGGTCTACCGGGCCGCCCTGCCGGAGGTGTGCGCCGGCGACCCGGCCAGGATGGTCTTCACCGCCGACGCCGAGGGCCGCTGCGAGGTGTTCGCCTGGGACGCCGCCACCCGCAGCGCCCGGCAGGTCACCCGGCGCCCCCGGGGCACCCTGCACGGCGCCATCGACCGGGACGCGTACGTGTGGTGGTTCGACGAGGACGAACACGGGGTGGGACGGTGGTGGTTCCAGCCCTTCGCCGGGGGCCCCGACCGGCTGGGTCTGACGAACGTCCCGGCCGGGCTTCCCCGGGGCCTGGCGGTGAGCGACCACGGCACCGTCGCCCTCGCGGCCGGCGACGGCCACGCCACCACCGTCCACGTGGGCCCACGCGGCGGTACTGCCCGCACAGTGGCCCGGACCGACGGCCCCGCCACCCTCACCGGCATCACCCCCGGCGGCCGGCTGCTGGCCCTCGCCGGTGCCGAAGCCGTCACCGTCCTCACCCATGACGGCGCCGTACGGGCCGTCCTGCCCGCCGACGACACCGGCCGGCTGTGGTGCCTGGGCTTCGCCCCTGCCGGGGACGGCGAGGAACTCCTCCTCGTCCGCGAGTGCGCCGACCGCTACGTCATCGCGACCTGGCGGCCCGGCACCGGACCGACCCTTCACGACTGGTGCGCCTTCGACACGGAGATCACCGCCCGCTGGGACGCCGACGGGCGCTCCGTCCTGGTCCGTCAGGACCGCCACGGCCGCTCCACCCTGCACCGCGCCGACCTCACAACCCGCACCCGCACCGCCGTACCCACCCCACCGGGCACCGTGCTGGACGCGGCCACCCGGCCCGGACACGATCTGCACCACCTCTGGACAGCCGCCGGCCACCCGCCCCGGCTGCACTCCACCCGGGGCACCGCGCTGCCCGAGCTGCCCACGCTCGCCGGCCCGGTCCCCGGCACCCACCGGGACCTGTGGACCCCCGGCCCGGACGGGCCCGTACACACCCTGCTCAGCCTGCCCGACGCACCGCACGGTCCGCCCGCCGCGGTGTTCCTGGTGCACGGCGGGCCCGCCGACCACGACCGCGACGCCTACGACGGTGTCGTCCACTCCCTGGTCGCCTCCGGCTTCGCCGTCGCCCGCGTCAACTACCGCGGCTCCACCGGCTACGGGCCACGCTGGCGGCGCGCCTTCCGGGACGGAGTCGGCCTCACCCAGGTCGAGGATCTCGCGTCGGTGCGCGCCGACCTCGTCGCCCGCCGGCTCATCCGCCCCGACGCCGTCGGCCTGTGGGGCACCTCCTGGGGCGGCTACCTCGTCCTGCTGGCCCTCGGCACCCGTCCCGGACTGTGGCAGGCAGGGGTGGCGGTCAAACCGGTCGCCGACTGCGCCGCCGCCCACCGCACCACCACTCCCGCGCTGCGCGCCCTCGACGAGCGGCTCTTCGGCGGCACACCCGACGAGGTTCCCGAACGGTACGCGCGCAGCTCGCCCATCCACTACGCCGCCGCGGTCCGCGCCCCGCTGCTGGTGGCGGGCGCAAGCCATGACGCCAAGTGCCCGCCCGGCCAGATCCGCGGCTACCTGGCCGCGCTGCGCGCGAGCGGAGTCCGGCACGAAGCACTGTGGCTCGACTCCGGCCACGACGGCTACGACGGCGGCGACCACGTCACCGTGCTGCGCCGGGCCCTGGTCTTCCTGGACCGGGAACTGCGCGGTCGGCAGGCCGCCCCACCCAGACACCCCGCTCCGTCCGGAGCGGGGGAGCACCACAGCGGCGAACACGCCACGGAGAGGAGAAGGTCCCATGCAGAAGGACATCATCCACAACGACCCGCTCGCGGGTGACGAGGAGAACCGCAGGCCGGGCATCGGCATCACCGTCACCATCCCGTTCCGCAACGCCGAGGACGCGGAAGAGGACTGACCCCCTGCCGGCCGGCCCGGCGGTGCACCGCCGGGCCGGCCGGTCCCCATCCCCGAGGAGCCGACATGCGTGTCCTGCTGGTCAACATGCCCTGGTCGCCCATCGACCTCCCGTCCCTCGCGCTGGGAATCCTCAAACGCAGCGTGGACGAGCGCGTGCCCGGCGCCGAGGCCGAGGTCCTGCACGCCAATCTCGAATTCATCGACTGGATCACCAGCCGTACCGACTTCACCGGTGACGACTACGAGTACTACGCCCTGTCGTCCTACTTCATGGGCTGCGGCGACTGGGTGTTCTCCTCGGCCCTCTACGACGACCCGCACTGGCGCGAGGAGGAGTTCACCGCGGCGATGCGCGGGAAACTCAAGAAGTCGCGCATGGAGATGACGCACGCGCTGCACCGGATCGTCCCGGAGTTCGTCGACGAGATCGCGCACCGGATCGTCGCGCACGCCCCCGACGTCGTCGGGTTCACCTCCACCTTCCAGCAGAACACCGCGGCGCTCGCCGCCGCCCGGCGGGTCCGGCAGCTCGCCCCGCACATCGTGACCGTCATGGGCGGGGCCAACTGCGACGGGGCGCAGGGCGCCGCCGTACACCGCAACTTCCCCTTCGTCGACCACGTCGTCAGGGGCGAGGGCGAGGCGGCCTTCCCGCAGCTGCTCACCGCACTTGCCGACGGCTCCGACCTCGCCGAGGTGCCGGGCCTGTGCCATCGGGGCGCCGACGGACACAGCCGCGCCAATCCGATGGCGACCCGCCCGCTGCCGCCCGCCGCGATCCTGCCCCCCGACTACAGCGGCTACTTCGAACGCCTCGCCGCCTCCGCCGCCCGCCACTGGGTCGAGCCCAAACTGGTCGTGGAGGGCGCCCGCGGCTGCTGGTGGGGCGAGAAGCACCACTGCACCTTCTGCGGGCTCAACGGCTCGTTCATGGAGTTCCGTTCCAAGAGCCCGGACACCTTCTACCAGGAGATCGTCGAACTGGCCCGCCGCCACCGGGTCCTGGACATGTACCTCGTCGACAACATCCTCGACATGGGCTACCTGACGACCGTACTGCCCCGGATCATCGACAGCGGATACGACCTGCGGATGCACATCGAGATCAAGGCCAACCTGCGCCGCCCGCAGCTGCGCACCCTCGCCGACGCGGGGATGATCTATGTCCAGCCCGGCATCGAATCGCTCAACCATCAGGTGCTCGACCTGATGGACAAGGGCGTCAGCGGTTGCCAGAACGTCCGCATGCTCCGTGACGGCGCCGAGACCGGACTGTCCGTCGCCTGGAACTACCTCCACGGCTTCCCCGGCGAGACCGCCCAGGACTACGAGCCGGTCATCGCGCAGATACCGGCACTGGAACACCTCGACCCACCGGTCGACCTGTCGGCCCGGATCGCCATCGAACGCTTCAGCCCGTACTTCGAGCGCCCCGAACTCGGCTTCACCGGCCTGAGGCCCGAGGAGCACTACCGCTTCACCTACGACCTGCCGGAGGAGGAGCTGTACGACCTCGCGTACGTCTTCGAGGCACCGGAACGGGGCATCGGCGAACCGACCGTGACCGCGCTGAACGACGCTCTGGCCGCATGGAAGAAACACCACGCCGACGCCCGCCTCTCCCACGCCGACCTGGGCGACCGGATCGTCCTCGTCTCCCGGCGCCGCGCCTTCGACTGGCGTACGACCGAGCTGACCGACCCCTTCGAGCTGGCCGCCTTCCGTCTCCTGGACCAGCCGCACACCGTCGCCGCGCTCACCCGCAAGGCCGCCCGGCACACACCCGGAGCCACCCGTGACGAGGCCGGCGTGCGACGGCTCCTCGACTCCTGGGTCCGCCTCGGGATCGTCTTCACGGACGGCGGACAGTACGTCCACCTCGCCCCGGCCGCCGTCAACGAGGAGCTGCTGCGGCTGGACTTCATGCGGCACACCCACGCGGCGCCGGCCGCGCCCGCCGAACCCGTCCACGCATGACCACGCCCCGAGGAGAAGGACGTCCATGACCGCCCCGACCACCGCGAGCCTGCCCGCCCTCCTCGCCTGGCGCGACTACGACCCGTCCGCCTGCGAACTCCCCGGCATGTCCCTGGGCGAACTCGCCCTTCCCGGCCCCCTGGAGAGCGAAGGCGACCGGCTCTGGCAGCTCGGCGCCCGGCGCGTACGACTGCCCGGGACCATCGACCTCACCGCCGGCGCGGATCCCGGACAAGCCGCCCGGACGGTGGCCGCACTCAGTCTCGTACGGGATCTGACCGCGCGAGCCGTCCTCGTCGAGTGGGACCTTCGCCTCCCCACGGCGCCGGTCGGAGCCTGGCAGCTCCTCAGTCACCTCCAGCCGCCCCGGCTCATCGAGGGACCCACGGACGCCCACGAGGCGCTGCGCACCTGGCAGCACAGCCACTACCTGTGCAAATGCCTGTGGCGCAAGGGCCCCGGCTTCGTGCAGATCCGCGACCGCCGCTGGGGAGAACTCCGCCGCTTCACCGCCGACGAGCCGGAGTACGAGGACACGATCGAGCGCCTGGCCTACGGCGCACCGGCGACCTCCGTGCCGCCCGCTGTCCTGGCCGACTTCAGAACCGAGCACCTCGTCCTCGACATCGGCCCGTTCGCCTGGTGGCTGCCGTACCGGATCAGCCGCTGGCTGCAGGAGCCGATGACCGTCTGACGCCCTGGACGGCGTCGTACCTGCGCGAGTTGGGCGACCCGGCCGCTTCCTCGTCACGTTTCGACCTGACCTGAGGCCATGTCCGAGAGCCCGCCGGCACGTTTCTACGACGACCTGGCCGACGACTACCACCTGATCTACGCGGACTGGGACGCGAGCATGCGCCGGCAGGGCGACGCCCTGGACGCCCTGCTGGGCCAGGACCGTGCGGCGCTGCTCGACTGCGCCTGCGGGATCGGTACGCAGGCCATCGGCCTGGCGCTGCACGGGCACCGTGTCACGGGCACCGATCTGAGCCCCCGCGCTGTCGCCCGTGCCGTCCGTGAGGCCGCCCACCGGGAGGTGACGCTGCGCGCGGCCGTTGCCGACATGCGGCGACTGCCGTTTCCCGACGCCGAGTTCGACGCGGTCGTCTGCGCCGACAACGCGCTGCCCCACCTTCTGACGGAACAGGACGTCCTCGCCGCCTTGACGGAGATGCGCCGGGTGCTGCGCCCCGCCGGCCGGCTGCTGGTCAGCACACGCCCCTACGACGACGTCCTGCGCGACCGCCCCGCCTCGACGCCCCCGCAGGTCCACCGGGGAGCGGACGGGGACGGGCGGACCGTCACGTTCCAGCTGTGGCACTGGCACGAGGACGGCGAGCACTACGACCTGGAGCACTTCCAACTCCTGCCGGCGGACGGCGCATGGCGTGTCGAGGTCCGCCGGAGCACCTACTGGGCCCTCGGCCGGGACCGGCTGACCAGCCTCGTGGCCGATGCGGGCTTCACCGACCCCGAGTGGCGGATGCCGCAGGAGACGGGTTTCTTCCAGCCGCTGCTCATGGCCGACGCCGGCAAGTGAGCAGGGCCGGCCGCCGCCCGGGCACGCACGCTCACGTCAGATCGTCGCGCCCCAGCACACATAGGCCTCCATGCTCGTGTCACCTTCCACCGTAGAAGAAGCTGCGAGGCCGGCAGAGCATACGCCGTACGTCTCCCTGAGGGATGATGGAAGGGAGGCACTGACGATGGCACGCATGCTTGTCGACGGGGACGACCTGGTCGTACGGCTGGCTTGGTGGGAGCGGGTGGCCGTGCGTCGCGGCGAGGTGCGGGTGCCGCTGGCGGCGGTGCGCCGGGTGACGGTCGAACGGGACTGGTGGCGTGCCCTGCGTGGTGTCCACCAGCGGGGTGTGCACATCCCCGGCGCCCTGTGCCTCGGCACGCGCGGCCATCAGGGCGGGAAGGACTTCGTGGCGGTGCGGCCCGGCAGACCCGTGGTGTGCGTCGAGCTGTGGCCGTCCGCGCCGTTCCGCCTGCTCGCCGTGGCCACCGGGACCGACCGGGAAGGCGAGGCCCTCGCCGGCGGACTGCGCCGCAACGCACCGAACGCCGACGCATCCACGCCGTGCCGGCAGCCACTGCCCGTGCCCGAGGAAACGGAGAAACACCGCGTGGGGTGATCTCGTCACCGCCGGCGCCGTTGCGGCGCGCGACCGGCTTCACCGCGCAGGCGTAATCGGCGCTGTGGACCTACGGTGGTCGAAGCGGCGCCGACGAGCCGCATCGGCGTCGCGGAGGAGGTCGCGATGGAGGAGCACTTCGTCTGGGTGACGACCCGCCGCATTCAGCCGGGCACCCTGGAGGACTTCGAGAGGGCGTGGCGGCCGGCCGGCCACCCGCCGGGCATGCGCCGGGCCTTCGCGTACTGGTCCGAGGACGGGCACGAGATCACCGGGGTGTCGTTCTGGGACTCGAAGGAGGCATGTGATGCCTGGCGGGCCTCCGAGGCCGAGGCGCAGCGGCGTGCCGGCATGGCCCCGTACGTCGTGGAGGAGCGGGAGTCCTTCTGCCGTGGCGGCGAACTCGCCATCCCCAGCGGTACCCCGGGGTGAGCGGACCTGCCCGGCGAGTCCACCCGCCGAGTACGCAACGTCACCCTCTGTGCGCGCGGACCGGGGAGCGGCATGAGGGACTCAGCAATGGGAACCCATGAGCTATGGAAGGCGCGCCTGTGGTTGTGCAGCCGCCGGGGCCCGACGGCGGTCGGCGGGTCACGGTCGGCGGTGAGTTCGTCGGTACCGCGTATCACCTGCTCGATGTGATCGAGTTTCTGCGCCGAAGGGGCCTGCCCAAGTCCAATACGACGGTCGACGATCCCGACCTGATCGAATGGCGCGGTGGTGGGCCGCAGGCCTGGACGGCGGGTGAGTGAACGGGCGCGGGTCAGGTCTCCAGCAGGTTTCAGGTCTCCAGCAGGCTGGAGAAGGCGTCCGCGTGTTCCTCTTCCTCCTCCGGGATCGACTCCGTCATGCGCGGCGTGGTGGGGTCGAGCAGGCCCTGCTCCAGCATCGTCCGGTGAACATCGTCGGTCATGGTCAGGACTTCCTGTGTGTTCTGCCGCGCGGTCCCGGCTCCGGGTGCCCGTCGGTCGGGGTGGGAAACCGCGCAGCGCCGACCTCCTGGTCGGCATTCCTCGGCGTGCACGGTCGTCCGCGAGCGGCTCTATGGTGGTGACGAGGAATGGTTGCTGCCCGCCCGCGGGGGTGCCATGCGAGTCGAACTGATCCAACAGGCTGCCGACGTGCTCTTCGACGTGCCGGACGAGACGCACGAGGAGATCATCACGCTCATCGACGCGGTCACCCGGGACTCGGAGACCTCGGCCCCGAACCTGGCCGCGGCGTTCGGTGAGTGGTGCTGGCTCGTCTACACCGTGCACGGCGACGTGATCGAAGTACTGGACGTCGGCTGCGCGCGCTGAACCCGGGGAAGTCCCGCCGCGCCGTCACCGCGCACCAGGGCGGGACTCGTAGTGCAGGCTGTGGAAACGGCCGCTCTCCTCGCGCCCGGCGGGGTCATGGCCCAGTGCCCGTACCGCCGTGATCGCATACCGCTGTTCCCGCTCGTCGGTGAAGCGGCGCTGCGGGTAGGTGCGTGAGACATCGAGTGTGGTGCGCAGACCGTACCCGTCCAGTGCCCGGACGATCGGCTGGTACGACACCGTGCGCAGCACGAACGCGCTGATCCACACCGGCCTGCGGGCACCGTCCAGCAGCGCCGTGAACGTGCGGGCGGTGATGTAGCTGCCGCCGCCCGTCAGCGTGATCAGGCCGACCTCGGCGAGCGCGCGGCTCAGCGCGGGACCGGGCGGGGCCTGTTCCAGATCGTCGGTGAAGGCGGCGTCCAGCAGACCCACCTCAAGCGCGTACCGGACGGCGGGGGCCGCGACGTCCAGGCCGAACACCGGCACCGCGTCCGGCCGGCGGCGCCCGGCATAGAACTCCTTGTCCTGCGCCGCCAGTTCCGTCGTCGGCATGGCCTGACGGGCGGGGGACGTGTACCGCTCGTACATCTCCGCCAGCGTCACGTCATGGTTGAGCAGTGCGGCGTTGATCCCGTACGAACAGCACACGTCCAGCACCGCCGGCCGGCCGGGGCAGCCGTCGTCGAACGCGGCCCGCTCGGCGGAGGCCTGCCGGAAGACCGGCTGGGCGTGGTGCGGGATCTCGTACTCCAAGGGGGCCAGCCGCCCGAAGTACATGCGCGGATCCGGCCGGTCGTAGATGTCGTCGAACCGGGACTTGCCGCCCGCCACGTCCTCCGTACCGCCGGAGCCGGACCCGGCCATGCCGTACTCCTCCCGGAACGCAGGTGTACTGCCACCAGTGTCGCCCCCTGCGCCCAGGCTGTCTGCCGCACCGCGCCGCCGGCCGCGTGTGCGGGACGAGGAACGTCCGGCCACCGTGATCATGCGCCGGCAGCGGCTCTCGATGACGGCGGACCACCGCGGCCGGGACGCCGGAGGGGCATGTCCGGTGTCGTGAGGTGTCGCGCGGGTACTCGGACGGGACACCGGAGGGAGGTGCCGTCATGTCCGTCCGGCTGTTCGACCGGCAGGAGGTGTTCCGGCTCGTGGAGCAGGACATGGCCCAGCTCGTCGAGGTGCTCCCGAGCGAGCCGTACGAGCAGGCCCACCTGCCGGGCGCGCTGCGTATCGGGCTGCGTGAGCTGGACACGCGGGCGCGTGACTGGCTCGATCCCGGGCGGCCGGTCGTCGTGTACTGCGCCGACGCCCTGTGCGATCTGAGTCCCCGCGCCGCCGCCCGGCTGCGGCAGCTCGGCTTTCGGCAGGTGTACGACTACGCGCCCGGCAAGGCCGACTGGCTGGCGGCCGGACTGCCGCGCGAGGGCTGGGCGGCGGACACCGCCTTCGCCGGAGATGTGGCCGACCACACCGCGCCCCTGTGCACCGTCGACCAGCCCCTCGACGACGCCGTGGACATGCTGGACGAGACCGGACACCGGTTCGCCGCGGTGGTCGACGCCGAACAGGTGGTCGTGGGCCTGCTGGACCGCGAGGACGCCGAGGCCGGTGGCGGCGGCGTGGTCGGGGACGTCCTGCGGCCGGGGCCGACGACCGTGCGGGCCGACGCGCCCCTCGGCCCGCTCCTGGCCCGGATGGTCCGGTCCGGCACCGAGGCGGTGCCCGTCACGGACCCGGAAGGACGGCTCATCGGGCTGCTGGAGCGCGAGCGCCTCGAACAAGC
Source organism: Streptomyces camelliae (assembly GCF_027625935.1). Taxonomy (NCBI): domain Bacteria; kingdom Bacillati; phylum Actinomycetota; class Actinomycetes; order Kitasatosporales; family Streptomycetaceae; genus Streptomyces; species Streptomyces camelliae. Next base: position 573,774 of record NZ_CP115300.1, on the reverse strand, counting down.
CGTCGTACGACCGCACACCACGGCCGGGTGAGCAACCCGGCGACGGCCTGGAAGGAGCAGGGCATGCGGTTCCGTGATCGTGTCCATGCCGGGCACGAGCTGGCCGAGCGGCTGCGCATCCGGCAGGAGGCGGGGGCGCTGACCCACCCGGTCGTGCTGGCCCTGCCACGCGGCGGGGTGACGGTGGCCCGCGAGGTGGCGCGGGCGCTGGAGGCACCGCTGGACGTGCTGGTCGCGCGCAAGATCGGCGCGCCGTTCCAGGAGGAGCTGGGCGTCGGGGCGCTCGCGGGGGACGATCCTCCGCTGTTCGACGAGCGAACCCTGGACCATCTCGGGCTGAGCGAGGCGGACCTGGACGAGGTGGTGGAGCGGGAGCGGGCGGAGCTGCGCCGCCGGGAGGAGCGCTACCGGCAGGGCCGTCCCGCGCCCGAGCTGCGGGACCGTACCGTGATCGTGGTGGACGACGGGGTGGCCACCGGAGCCACCGCGCGTGCGGCGCTGCGCTGGCTGCGCCGGCAGTCCCCGGAGCGGGTGGTGCTGGCGGCGCCGGTGTGCTCGCCGGAGGCGGCCGACCTGCTGCGCGGCGAGGCCGACGAGGTGATCTTCCTGCACCGGCCGGCCGTGTTCCTGGCCGTGGGGGAGTGGTACGACGCATTCGAGCAGCTGACGGACGACGACGTGCTCGCCGCGCTGCACGGGCAGTGACCCCGTGCGCGCCGGAGCGGGCCAGGGCGGAGACCGCGATGGAGTTGGTCGAGGAACGTTCCTTCCGCTATCGCATCGAGCCGCACGGCGGCATGCGGGTGCCCGGGATCGTGTTCGCCTCCCGGGAACTGCTCGCGGACGCGGAGCAGTCCCTGGAGCAGGTCGTGCACGTGGCCGCGCTGCCCGGCATCGTGGCCGCCTCCTACGCCATGCCGGACATCCACTGGGGGTACGGGTTCCCCATCGGCGGAGTCGCGGCGACCGACGTGGACGCCGGCGGAGTGGTCTCGCCGGGCGGTGTCGGCTTCGACATCTCGTGCGGGGTGCGGCTGCTGGCCGCCGACTGCGACGCCGACGCGTTCCGGCCGGTGCTGACCGCCGTGATGGACGGCCTGGACCGGGCGATCCCGCGCGGGGCCGGTCCAGGTGGAGTCTGGCGCCCGGACGGCCCCGGCGAGCTGGAGCGACTGCTGGCCGGGGGCTCCCGGTACGCCGTGGAACAGGGCCATGGCGAGGAACGCGACCTGCTGCGCTGCGAGGACGGCGGCGCGGTCGCCGACGCGGATGTGACACAGGTCGGACAGCGGGCCCGGGAACGCGGCCTCGGCCAGGTCGGCAGCCTCGGCTCCGCCAACCATTTCCTGGAGGTGCAGCAGGTCACCGAGGTGTACGACGGCCCGGCCGCGGACGCCTTCGGGATCGGGCCGGGTCAGATCTGCGTGATGATCCACTGCGGCTCCCGCGGACTCGGGCACCAGATCTGCACCGACCATGTGCGGTTCATGGACCAGGCCATGGCCCGCTACGGCATCACCGTGCCCGACCGGCAGCTCGCCTGTACGCCGGTGGACTCGCCCGAGGGGCGGGCGTACCTCGGGGCGATGGCCGCGGCCGCCAACTACGGCCGGGCGAACCGCCAGTTGCTGTCCGACGCGGCCCGCACCGTCTTCCGGCGCACCGCGAGCGCGCGGCTGTCCCTGGTGTACGACGTCTCCCACAACCTCGCCAAGATCGAGACCCATCCGGTGGACGGGGGGCGGCGGCGGTTGTGCGTGCACCGCAAGGGCGCCACCCGGGCCTTCCCGCCCGGACACCCCGAACTACCCGAAGACATCCGCGAGTTCGGGCAGCCGGTGCTGATCCCCGGCACGCTCGGCACGGCGTCGTACGTGCTGGCCGGTGTGCCCGCGGGCGACGCCTTCCACTCGACCTGCCACGGCGCGGGCCGCACCATGAGCCGGCACCAGGCCGCACGCACCGTCACCGGCAGTGAGCTCCGGGCGCGGCTGCGTGAGGCCGGGATCGCGGCGCGCCCGAAGTCCTGGCGCGGCCTGACGGAGGAGACCCCGGAGGCGTACAAGGACGTCGACGCCGTGGTCACCGCGAGCGAGGGAGCGGGACTGTGCCGGAAGGTCGCCCGGCTGGTGCCGCTGGGAGTGGTCAAGGGATGATGCCGGCCGTCCCCGGGTGTCCCTGTGCGGTCACACGTCCACGATCACCGCGCAGGTCCATCCGTACGCGTCCGGGCCGATGTGCAGGTCCTGCCAGGAGACACCCTTGGGTGCGGCCCCGACGACGGTGACATCGCCGAGGCCGGCGAGCGACAGCCGTGCCTCCACCGCGCCGTCGTCGGTGGCCTCCACTTCCACGTCGACCGGCACCCGGCCCGCGACCTCAAGCCGGTAGACGACCTCGTTCAGCAGCGCGACCAGCAGATCCTCGTCGCCGCCGGGAGCGAGTCGGACCCGTTCCACGGCGGTCGGGTGCACATCCGACACATCGGCGAAGGTCTCCACCAGGGCACGTACGGCCTCGGTGAGACAGTGCTCACGGGTCGTGCCCCAGGCGTGCAGGCGCGTGTCGGCGGTGTGCGGCAGCACACAGTGTCCGTCCTCGCCCTCGCGCCGGGCCCGCAGCTCGTCACCGATGTCACCGACCATGACCATCGCACCTCCGCACGACGTCCAGGGGCCACCCGGCCGTGTGCCCGAGCGGCGCCCTACGGCGACCGGGTGCCCGTCGGGGACCCCTCCAGGCCAGTATCCGCCCCGGCCCGCTCCGCCGCCGCCGCAGACGGCCCTGCCTGCCGGGGCACGTCAGATCCCCTGCCAGTCCGGTTTGTGGGTGTAGGTGTGGCGGAAGTAGTCGGCGAGCTTGAGCTTGGTGGCGGCGGCCTCGTCCACGACGACGGTGGCGTGCCGGTGCAGCTGGAGTGCGGAGGCCGGGCAGAGGGCCGCGAGGGGGCCCTCGACGGTGGCGGCGACCGCGTCGGCCTTGCCCTCGCCGGTGGCGAGCAGTACCAGGTGGCGGGCTTCCAGGATGGTGCCGATGCCCTGGGTGACGACGTGGTGGGGGACCTGTTCGATGTCGCCGTCGAAGAAGCGGGCGTTGTCGATGCGGGTCTGCTCGGTGAGGGTCTTGATCCGGGTGCGCGAGGTGAGTGAGGAGCACGGCTCGTTGAAGCCGATGTGCCCGTCGGTGCCGATGCCCAGCAGCTGGAGGTCCACCCCGCCGGCCTCGGCCAGGGCGCGGTCGTAGGCCTCGCACGCGGCCTGGATGTCCTGGGCGGTGCCGTCGGGGCCGAGGAAGGCGTCCAGGGTGATGCCGAGCGGCTGGAGCACCTCGCGGTGCAGCACCGAGCGGTAGGACTCGGGGTGCTCGGCGGGCAGCCCCACGTACTCGTCGAGCTGGGCGATCCGGGCCCGCGAGGTGTCCACGGCGCCGGCGCGCACCTTCGCGGCCAGTGCCTGGTAGACGGGCAGCGGGGTGGAGCCGGTGGCCACGCCGAGCAGGGCGTCGGGCTTGCGCCGCAGCAGCTGGGCCATGGCCTCGGCGATCAGCTCGCCGCCCGCCGCGGCGTCCGGAACGATGACAACTTCCACGCTGGGCCTGCCGTTCTGAAAAGGGTGGGAGGGGACATCCGCGGGTGGGGTCGGGCGGGGGTGCCGGGCGCCGTCGCCCCGTACCCCGTACGGCTGGCTCCGCCCGCCCGCGAACACGGCCGCGACCTCCGGGGTGCGCTGGATGTCCCCGTCCAGCAGCCGGCGGCCGACCGTGACCGAATCGACGAGGGATGGAGGGCGAACGCCTTGAGCGCATCGGCGCGGTCGCCGGTGACGGCCGCGCTGATCGTGAGCCGCTCGACCGCCTTGACCTGCTGCATCAGCCCGGCCTGATGCAGCTCGGTCTGGGTGATGGTGAGGGGGTGCACATCATTGGCATCGACGGTGACCGGGACGTCCACCACGGCGTCCTCGGGGCAGGCGGACACGGTCGTGCCGCTGCGCATGTCGAGGATCATCGCCGCGCGTTCGTTGCGGCTGATCGCGGCGATCATCCCGGCGGGGTCGGTGAAGGTGATGACGTACGCGCCGGGCGCGAGTCTGCGCACGCGGTGCGCGATGTCGAGCATCACGGGGATCGTGGGCAGGCCGTAGGCGAGACCGCCCGGCCCGGTCGTCTCCTGGCCGAGGACGTTCAGGTCGAGGGCGACCCGTTCGTCGCAGGTGCGGCCCGCGAGCGCGCCCACCCGGACGGCGGCGAACACGAAGTCGCTGCCTTCCAGGGCGTCGTCGAGGGTCGTGGTGACGGTCACGGTCGGGGCGTCGGGCCGGCCGTCGGCGAACCGGGCGAGCACCTCGGCCATCGCCTTGAGGCGGGCGGGATCGGTGTCGTACAGCCAGACGTCGAAGATGCGGGCGGTGCCCTGGGCGCTGAGCAGGGCCTGGCAGACGTAGGGGACGCGGAATCCGCCGCCGAGGACGGTCAACTTCATGTGACCATCACCTCTCCACCCGCTGCTCGGCAGAGCTGGAGTGTGTCGGGATCGGCACCGCTGGTGGTGATCAGGACGTCGATGTCCGACAGCGAGCACACGCGCAGCGAGCCGCTGCCCGGGAACTTGCTCTCGGCCGCGACCAGGACGACCCGTCCGGCCGTTTCGATCATGGCCTGCTTCAGGGGTGCCTCGACCGCCATGTTGTCCACCACGTGACCGCTCGGGCGGACCCCGGTGCAGCTGAGGAAGAGCAGGTCGGCGCTGACCTGACGCAGTGCATGTTCGGTCAGGGAGCCGACCAGGGACTGATAGTTGCGGCGCAGCACGCCGCCCAGCATCACCAGCCGTACGGCGTCGTCGTGACGGAGTTCGTCGAGTACGGCCAGGCTGCTGGTGATGACCGTGACGGGGCGCCCGCGCAGCCGCCGGGCGATCGCCCGGGGTGTGGTTCCGATGTCCAGGACGACCACGCTGTTGTCCTCGACGAGCTTCACGGCCTCCTCCGCCATGGCCTCCTTCAACGCCCGGTCGCGCATTGCGACGACGTCGAAGGGGGCCTCTTCCTCCGGCTCCTGCGCCGTGGCGTCCACGGTGGCGCGCGGGGCCAGCGCGGCACCGCCGTAGGTGCGCACGAGTTCGCCGTTGCGGTCCAGCTCGATCAGGTCCCGGCGGATGGTGGACTCGCTGACCTGGAGCCGCTCGGCGAGTTCGCGCACCGAGGCGACCCCCCTCGTGCGGAGGGATTCCACGATCTGCGCGTGGCGCTTGCGTGAAGTCACGCAGCGAACATAGCACCGGATGACTGACATCAGTCATCTTGGGCTGGGGAAATCTGGTCGTTACTGACCGACTCTCGTCATTGCTCGGAGGTGGTGCTCATAGTTGAGCACCTCACGTGCCGGCACCAGTCGGAGGCGATGTCCGTGGTCGATGTGCTCTTCGCCGGCGAAGTCTTCCGTGATCTCGTGTTCGCGGGCATCCCGCACCTGCCCACCCCCGGCAGCGGGGATTCATCGATGGCATCGATGTGCCTCCATCCGTTCCCCGGCCGCAGCCCACGGCCCGGGGAGATGATCGAGCCACGCCGCCCGCCCGGACGGACGGGCGGAACGTCCGTGAACCACCCGTAAGCCGGGCGTCACCGCGTCCCGATGTCGTACGTCGTGCCCTCGGTGACCGCCTGGAGTTTGTCCGGGTTGGCCACGTTGTGGATGGCGGTGATACGGCCGCCGGCGTCGAAGTCGAAGGTGACGGTGGCGATCACGCGGTCCGGCCCGCGGAAGACCATGCCCGGACCGCCGTTGATCTCCAGGAGGTCGGCCTTCATGTCGGCGGGCTCGACGCCCTGGTAGGTCACGGTGCCGATGGCCGCGAACCAGCCCGCCACCGTGGCTGCGCCCACCACGGGACGCAGGGCCTGGCGGACCTTGCCGCCGCCGTCGGTCCACAGGGTGACGTCGGGGGACAGCAGTTCCATCAGGGCGTTGACGTCCCCGCCGGTCGAGGCGGCGAGGAACCGCTCGGTGGCCGCGCGCTGCCGCGTCCGGTCCGCGGCGAAGCGCGGCCGCCGGGCCCGCACATGCTCCCGTGCGCGGTGCGCCGCCTGCCGCACCGCGGCCTCGGAACGCTCCACCGCCTCGGCGATCTCGGCGTGGCTGAAGTCGAAGACCTCCTTCAGCACGAACACCGCGCGCTCCAGCGGACTGAGCGTCTCCAGCACCACCAGCATGGCCATCGACACCGACTCGGCGTCCGTGACGACCTCGGAAGCGTCCCCGCCGGTCAGGATGGGCTCCGGCAGCCACGGCCCCACATAGGTCTCCCGTTTGTGCCGGGTGGACCGCAGCCGCTCCAGCGCCAGGTTCGAGACGATGCGCGTCAGATACGCCTTGGGGTCGGCCACCTGCGAGCGGTCGGCGGCCGACCACTTGATCCAGGCGTCCTGGACCGCGTCCTCGGCGTCGGCGGCGCTGCCGAGGACGCGGTAGGCCACGGAGAACAGCAGTCGCCGGTGCTCATGGAAGACCTGCTGGCCGGGCCGGGCGGACTGGCCGGTCACTTGGCCCTCCGGACCCGGGTGAAGCGGCCCCCGCGGGGCCAGAACGCGCCCGAGGCAGGCATCTTCTTCATACGGCCGTACGTCGGCCAAGGGGAAGCGGTCACCGTCTCCTTGTACCTGACCGCCATGGCGCCGGTCAGGCAGATCCGGCGAGGGCTGTCGTCGGGGTGTGTGAACTGCACCACGGCGTCGCCGCGTCCCAGGCTCACCGGCGTGTGGTAGTAGCCGAAGCGGAACGGCTTGGGCCGCCTGCCCCTGAGCACCCGGTCGATCGACAGCGCGGCGTGCACCCCGGTCGGCATGCCGCCCTGGCAGGTGCCGTGCATGACGCCGTAGCCCTGGCTGATCGCGGCCGCGTCGCCGATGGCGTACACCTCGGGGTGGGACACCGACCGCAGGCTCGCGTCGGTGACGATGCGCCCGCGCTCGTCGACGGTCAGCCCCGCGGCGGCCGCCAGCGGCGACACGCGCGTGCCGCTCGTCCACAGCACGGCATCGGCGGCGATGCTCTGCCCGTCCGCCAGTTCGACCGTGTCGGGCAGCACCTTCACCACCTCGGCCCCGGAGCGCACCTGGACGCCCAGCCGGTCGAGCGCGGCCCGCAGATACGCCTTGGCCCTGGTGTTCATCGTCGCGCCGGGCTCGGTCCGGCCCAGCAGCACGACGTTCAGCTCCGGGCGCCGCTCGGCGATCTCCGCGGCCGACTCGATGCCGGTCAGCCCGCTGCCGACGACCACCACCGTGCCGCTGTCGAGCCCGGCCAGACGGCCGGCGAGCAGTTCGGCGTCCGGTGCGCCGCTCAGGGTGTAGGCGTGCTCCTCGGCGCCCGGCACCGCCGGCGTGTCGGCGACCCCGCCCAGCCCGTACACCAGCGTGTCGTAGTGCAGCTCGCGGTCGTCGTCGATCCGCACGGTCCGCGCGTCCGCGTCCACCGCCGTCACCCAGCCGCGCACGAACCGCGCGCCCGTCCCCTCCAGCAGCTCCGGAATGCTCAGCTCGGCCAGTCGCTGCCCGGTCGCCGTCATGTGCAGCCGCATCCGCTCGGTGAACCGCTCCTGCGCGTTCACCACGGTCACCGCCATGCCCGGCCGCCGCTGCACGCGGGCCGCGAGCTGGACGGCGGCGGCCAGGCCGGCGTATCCCGCCCCCAGGATCACCACGCGGTGCGCGGCCGCCATGCCGGTCTCCTGCTGTGCGTACATCGTTGCGTCCTCCTCGGCTCGCTTGCTGACGCCCACCAGATGGGAGCAGAGGGGCCGGCTGTGACATGAGGTGGATGTGACGCGCGACACAGTCCGGACGGGGTCCGCGTACGGCGGTGTCTGTGTACCGACCACGCGTCCATTGACAGGAAACCTGTCTGTAATCAGACTGCGGATCAACAGGAATCCTGTTTGTTGAGACTTTAGCGATCAACGCTGGGGAGTGGGCCAATGACGACCACCTTCGACACCGACCCCGGACAGCTGTTCATCGGCGGCCACTGGCGCGAGGCCGCCGACGGCGCCCGTATGGAGGTCATCGACCCGTCCACCGGCCAGGTGATCACGACCGTCGCGGAGGCGGCCGCCGGTGACGTCGACGCCGCCGTACGCGCGGCCAGGAACGCCTTCGACTCCGGACCCTGGCCCCGGATGAGCGGCCGCGAACGCGGGCGCGTGCTGTACCGCGTCGCGGAACTGATCCGTGAGCACGCCGAGGAGATCGCGGCTCTGGAGAGCCGGGACGTCGGCAAGCCGATCTCCCTGTGCAGCGCGGTCGACGTCACGAACGCGGCCAACGACTACGAGTACTACGCCTTCCTCGCCCAGAGCCAGGACGGTGCCACCCGTGACACCCCGCTCCATGCCTTCGCCTACACCCGCCGCGAGCCGCTCGGCGTTGTCGCGGCCATCACGCCCTTCAACTTCCCGCTGATCCTCGCCGGTTCGAAGCTCGCCCCGGCCCTCGCGGCCGGCAACACCGTCGTGCACAAGCCCGCCGAGGAGACCCCGCTCAGCGCCCTGCGGATGGCCGCCCTGCTGACGGAGGCCGGCGTCCCCGACGGTGTCGTCAACGTCGTCACCGGCACGGGCCCGGTCGCCGGCGAGGCCCTGCTGCGCAACCCCGGGATCGACAAGGTCGCCTTCACCGGCTCCACCGCCGTCGGCCGGCATGTGGCGAGCGTGGCCGGTGAGGGACTCAAGACCGTCATGATGGAACTGGGCGGCAACGCCGCACACATCGTCTTCGAGGACGCCGACCTGGAGAAGGCCGTCGGCGCGATCATCAAGGCGTTCGTCTTCAACACCGGCCAGTTCTGCATGGCCGGCCCCCGGCTGCTGGTCGCCCGCCCGGTGTACGACACCCTCGTCGGCATCCTCGCCGGGGCGGTCGCACAGGTGCCGGTCGGTGATCCGCGCGATCCGGGGACCGTCGTCGGGCCGATGGCGGGGGCGAAGCACCTGAAGAAGGTCGAGGAGTACGTCGAACTGGCCCGCACGGAGGGGGCCCGGGTGGTCGTCGGCGGCGAGCGGCTCGACCTGAACGGCGGCTACTACTACCGGCCCACGGTGATCACCGGCCTGGCCGACGACTCCCGGGTCGTCCAGGAGGAGATCTTCGGCCCCGTCCTCACGGTCCAGCCCTTCGACTCCGAGGACGAGGCGGTCGCCCTCGCCAACTCCACGCCGTACGGCCTCGCCTCGGGCATCCAGACCACCGACCTCGCCCGCGCCCACCGCGTCGCCGGGCGGCTGCAGGCCGGCATCGTCTGGATCAACGACTGGGCCATGCTCGACCCCGCGGTCCCCTTCGGCGGCGTCAAGGACTCCGGCTTCGGCCGGGAGTACGGCCCCGAGGCCCTCGCCGCCTACACCAAGGTCAAGTCCGTCGTCGTCTCGCTCGACTGAGCGCCCGCGCAAAGGAGTTCACCGTATGACACGCAGGACCACCCCCACGCGCGCCGCCGTGGTCGAATCCGGCCGAGCGCCCTTCACCCTCTGCGACGTCGAGCTCGACGGCCCGGGGCCGGGCGAGGCTCTCGTCCGCATGGCCGCCACCGGCCTGTGCCACACCGATCTCGGCGTGGCGAGCGGCGGCCTGCCGTTCCCGCTGCCCGGCGTCCTCGGACATGAGGGAGCCGGTGTCGTCGAAGCCGTCGGCCCGGACGTGACGGACGTCGCGCCCGGCGACCACGTCGTGCTGTCCTTCACCTCCTGCGGCGGCTGCCGCAACTGCCGCGAAGGACACCCGGCGTACTGCGCCACCTGGCTGCCGCTGAACCTCATCGGCGGCCGGCGCGCCGACGGCACCAGCACCATCAGCCGCGACGGCACCCCGCTCGGCGGGCACTTCTTCGGCCAGTCCTCCTTCGCCGCACACGCGGTGGTGGACCGGCGCAGCCTGGTGAAGGTCGACCCCGAGGTGCCGCTCACGTCCATCGCCCCGCTCGGCTGCGGTGTGCAGACCGGGGTCGGTGCCGTATGGAACGTCCTCAAGCCCCGGGCGGGCAGCACGCTCGTCGTCCTCGGTGCCGGAGCCGTGGGCCTGTCCGCGGTCATGGCCGCCGCGCTCACCCCGGCCGCCCGGATCATCGCCGTCGACCGGTTCGCCGAACGCCTCGCCCTTGCCGAGGAGTTGGGCGCCACACACACCGTCGACGCGACCCAGGCCGACCTGGGCGACGCACTCGCCCTGCTGACCGGCGGACAGGGAGCCGACGCCGTCGTCGAGACCACGGGCAACGTCGCCGTGCTGCGCCAGGGCGCCGACGCGCTGGCCGCCCGCGGCACCCTGGTGGTCGTCGGCGCCCCGCCCTTCGGCACCGAAGTCGCCCTGGACGTCAACGGCCTGCTGCCGGGCAAGCGGATCGTGGGGCTCACCCTGGGGGACAGCGAGACCCAGACCCTCATCCCCGCCCTGGTCCAGCTGGTCAAGGAGGGACGGCTGCCGCTGCACCGTCTGATCAGCACCTATCCGTTCGCGGACATCGACCGGGCGGCGCGCGACATGAGCGCGGGCAAGACGATCAAGCCCGTGCTCACCTTCTGAACACACCTTCCGGCGTGACGCCGGGCCACGCGCACATGCCGCACAGCCTGTGTCCCTGGCCGCCGACATCGGCCAGGGACACAGGTGTCTCATGCAGTGCCGAGTGCCCTCGGCGGGGGCGGACCTCAGCGTGGGGTCAGCTTCCACAGGTGGTCGGCGGTGCCGTTGTCGGACCACTGCAGGACCTGAGCGCCGGAGGAGGTGCTCATCTGGTCCACGCCCAGCAGGAGGCCGCTGTTGTAGTCGGCGATCTTGTCGTAGCCGTCGCGGGTCGGGATGACCTGCCAGAGGTGGTCGGCGGTGCCGTTGTCACCCCAGATCAGGGCGGGACCCCCGTCGCTGGTGCTCATGTTCTGGATGCCGAGCAGCAGACCGCTCTTCTGGTTGACGATCTTGTACAGGCCCGAACCCGCCGCCACCAGGCTCCAGTTCTGGTCCGTGCCGGTGGTGGACGTGGCCTGGACGACCGAGGTTCCCTGAGCGGTGCCGCCGTTCAGGGTGTCCAGCGCGAGACCGCTGTTCTTGTTGGTGATCTGGTAGCGCCCGGCCAGGGAGGTGGAGGTACCGGTGGGGGTGATCACCAGGTGGTAGCCGTCCGAGGCGTTCATGGTCACCGGTACGGTGATGGAGCCGCCGGAGACGGTGTAGTCGGCGTCGGAGATGGTGATCGGCCCGGGGGAGGCGGTCGTACGGCCGGTGTTCGGCGTGTACTCCAGCTTCACATGGACGGTGCCGCCGAAGGCCGACAGCGAGGACAGGCCGTTGACGGTCACCGCGCAGGAGCCCGTGCAGCCGCCCGCGACGACGCTGATCTGGTTGCGCGAGCCGTTGAGGGAGGCGATGCCGTCGATCCCGGTCTGCGCCGGGGGCGTGGTGACGAGCATGTTCCCCGACATGTCGCCGTACCACTTGTACAGCCAGTACGCGCCGTTGGGTGAGCCGCCGGTGTCGGTGAGGGTGTCGCCGAGGGTGCCGTAGTGGTTCCAGAAGGCGAGCTCGGCGTCGTGCACACCGGCCCGCTCGAACTTGGCGATGTAGCCGACGAGCGGTCCGGGCACGCCGACCTCGCTGGGGGTGCCGTACTCCTCGATGGCGATCGGGCGCGGGCTGATGCCGAGGCTCGACTCCAGCGAGCGGTACGCGGCCACGTGCGCGGCGATGCCGGAGCTGCCCTGCAGCTCGTGCCAGCTGATGATGTCGGGGACGGTGCCGTTCGCCTTGGCGTCGGTGAGGAACTGCGACATCCAGGACTGGTTCCAGGCCGAGTAGCTCGGGCCCTGGATCGGGGTGCCGGCGTCCTTCGACCGCACCTCCTTGTACGTGCGCGTCCAGCCGGTGTCGAAGGAGCCCGCGTTGGTGGTGTCCCACGTCCAGTCGGGCTCGTTCCACAGCTCGTACGCGGCGATGTTGCCGGCGCCCGAGGACCGCACGGAGGCGACCTGCTTGTCGACGGCGGACAGCCAGTCGCTCCAGCTCACCCACTTGTACGGGAAGTTGGGGTACCAGTCCGGCATCCGTACGACGACCTTGGCGCCGGCGCGGGCCGCCTTCGGCGCGACGGCCAACGCGTCACCGGCCGGTTTGGGCTCGCCGTTGGGCAGTTGGGAGCCGCCCGGCGCCATCTGCACGAAGGTGTTCGGCTTGAGCGGGGTGACCAGGCTGTCGGCAGGTGTGGTGTCGTCGGCGAGGCCGTAGAGGCTGCCGGTGGCGACATGGGTGACCGGGCGGAGTGTCTGGCCGGCGTCGACCACCAGGGTGGTGGCGGAGGTGGGCGCCGCCTGGGCCGGGGCACCGGCGGCGAGCGCGGTGCCGGCGGCCAGGGCGCAGACACCCAGGAGAGAGGTGAGGGGTCTTGTGCGGCTCATGGAGGGGGTTCTCCTCGACGGAGGGGATGGGGGAGGTGGCTCAGTCCTTGACCGCGCCGGCGGTGACACCCGCGGCCACATAGCGCTGTGCGAGGACCAGCAGGACTGCCGCGGGGATGGAGGCGACGACGGCGGTGGCCATGATCGCGTTCCACTCCTGGTTGTTGTTGCCGATGTACTTGTAGATGCCGAGGGTGATCGGCCTCAGATCGCCGCCGCCGTCCAGGGTGTTGGCGAAGACGAAGTCGGACCAGGCCCACAGGAAGCTGAAGAGCGAGACGGTGACGAGCGCGTTGCGGCTCACCGGCAGGACGATCGACCAGAACGTGCGGAAGGTGCCCGCGCCGTCGATGCGCGAGGCGGCGATCAGCTCGCCCGGGATGCCCGACATGAACGCCGTGAAGATCATGACACCGAAGGGCACGGCGATGGTGGAGTCGGCGATGATCAGCCCCCACCAGGAGTTCAGCAGACCGAGGTCGAGGAAGATGCCGTAGAAGCCCATCGCCATGACGATGCCGGGGACCATCTGGGCGATCAGCAGGGCCAGGCCGAGCGCTCCGCCGCCGCGCGGACGCAGCTTGGCCAGGGAGTAGCCGGCCGGTGCGGCCAGTACCAGAGTCAGCGCCACCGTACCGAGGCCGATGAGCAGGCTGGTGCCGAGGTAGGGCAACTGGTCGTCCAGGACCGAGCGGTAGCCCTCGAAGGTCGGGTGCAGCGGGAACAGGTCGGGCGGGCTCTTGCGCATGTCCTGCTGCGGGGTGAGGGACACGTTCAGCATCCAGTACACCGGGAACAGCATCAGCGCCGTCAGCACGAGGCCGATCAGGGTGTAGCGCCGTGACCTCATGCTTCCTGCCTCCTCTGGACGCGGATGTACAGCAGGCCGAAGACGAGGGCGATGAGGATGAGGAGGTTGCCGACCGCGGCGCCCGGTCCGAACTTGGGCAGCAGCGTGCCGAAGCCCAGCTGGTACGACCAGGTGGCCAGGGTGGAGGAGGAGTCGCCCGGGCCTCCCTTGGTCATGATCCAGATCAGGTCGAACACCTTGAGGGTGTAGACGAGACCGAGCAGCAGGGTGATCGCCGACACCGGCCGCAGCAGCGGGAAGGTGATCCGGCGGAACACCTGCCAGGCGCTCGCCCCGTCCAGGGAGGCCGCCTCGTACAGCTCGGCGGGGATGTTCTGCAGCCCGCTGTACAGGATGACCAGGTTGAACGGGATGCCGATCCAGATGTTGGCGATGATCACCGAGGGCAGCGCCCAGTCCGGCGAGGTGAGCCAGCCCACCGGATCGACCCCGAAGAAGTGCAGGAAGTAGTTCACCACGCCGGACTCGCTGTTGAACATCCACGACCAGGTGGACGCCGACACGATCAGCGGCAGCAGCCACGGGATGAGGAACAGGGCCCGCAGCACCGCCGAGAGCCGGAAGTGCCGGTTGAAGAAGACCGCGAGGGCGAGACCGATGACGTACTGGAAGGCGATGGACACGAAGGTGAAGACCATCGTGTGGCGCAGCGCCGGACCGAAGGTCGGGTCGTCGAGGACCTTCTGGAAGTTGTCCCAGCCGGAGAAGGGCGCGTCGCCGGCCACGAAGGAGCGGACGGTGTAGTCGCGCAGGCTCAGATCGAGGTTGCGGTAGAGGGGATAAAGGTAGAAGGCGGCGAGGTAGGCGATCAGCGGGGCGACGAAGGCGAGCGCGGTGAGCCGGCTCCGGCGCCGCAGCCTGCGCTGCGCCGCCGGCCGGCCGGACCCGCTCACCTCCGCCACCGCCGGTGTCCGCCGGCGCGGCCGGTCGACACGGGCGAGGGTCATGGTCCGGCCTCAGTTCTTCCCTGCGCTCGCCTGGGCGGTGTCCAGGGCCGCCTGCGGGCTCTTGCCCCCGGAGAGCGCCGACTGGACCGCGGTCCACATCGGCTGGGAGATGGTCGGGTACTTGGTGCCCAGCCCGCCGCTGGTGCGGCCGCGCGCCGCGGCCACCGCGTCCACCCACGGCTTCAGCTTCGGGTTCTGCTTCACCTGCGTGGCCTGCACCGCGGCCGTCGGCGCCACGTACATCAGCGTGGTGTCCGTCGGCAGCAGACTGGCGTCACTGGTCAGACACTCGACGATCTTCTTGCTGACGTCGTAGCGTGCGGTGTCCTTCTGCACGGGGACGGTGACGAACTCGCCGCCGGTCGGCACGGGCGCCGAACCCCCGTTCTGCGCCGGGACGTTGATGATCCCGTAGTCGAAGCCCGCCTTGTCCGCGTTGCCGAGCTGCCAGGTGCCGTTCTCACCGAACGCGTAGGTGCCGGTGGCGAACTCCTGCCAGCTGGTCGTCTGCGTGTTCTGCAGGACGTCCTTGGGCGCGTACCCCGCGTCCACCCACTGCTTCCACAGCGACAGCGCGGCCACACCCTGCGCGGAATTCAGCTTGGTGAGGTCGCCGCCCGCGCCCCAGAACCAGGGCAGGAACTGGAAGCTGCCCTCCTCGGTGTTGATCGCGGAGAAGGTGATGCCCTTCTTCCCGGCCGCCTTGACCTTCTTCAGCGCGACGGTGAGGGAGGCCCAGTCCTTGATCGAGGCCGGGTCGACGCCCGCTGCGGACAGGACCTTCTTGTTGTAGTAGAGGGCGAGCGTGTTGGCGCCGATGGGCACGCCGTACGCGGAGCCGTCGATGGTGCCGGCGCCGATGATGTTCTTCTGGATCGACTTCGTGTCGAGGCCGAGATCGCTGGTCTTGGTGAGGATCCCCGCCTCCACCAGCGTCGAGACGACCGGGTTGTCGACCAGCATCACGTCCGGCGCGTTGCCCTGCTGGGCGGCCAGCAGGGCCTTGTTGCCGAGGTCGGTGGTGTCGTACGCGGTGCGCTTGACCTTCACCCCGGCCTTCGTCCCGCAGTCGGAGACGAGCTTGCCCCACGGCGAGGAGGCGTCGAACTGCGGATACGGGTCCCAGAAGGTGTACGTCCCCGAGGAGGCGTGGCCGGCGCCCGAGGAGCCGGAGCCGCCACCGCAGGCGGTCAGGGAGGCGAGCGCGCCGACGGCGGTGAGCGCGGCGAGGAGGGTGCGGCGGGTGGGTATCACGGGGCTGACCTCGATGTTCGTCAGGAGGGAGGAGTCAGGAGGTGGGCAGCCAGACGCGCATGCTGCCGTCTTCGCGGTTGGCCCAGGCGTAGTAGGGGATGGCGGTCAACTCGACGGGCTCGCTGTCGGGCGAACCCGGTGTGGGGTCTGCGGGGGACGTGCCCTGCGGGAGGTACGGGGTGTACGGCCACCAGCCCGCGTCCCGGATCCGCTGCCTGCGGCCCGCGGCCACGACCGTGGTGACACCGCCGAGCAGGTCCGGGCGGTGCTTCACGCCGAGGGGTCCCGTGGTGTCCACGACGATGTCGTCCAGGCCGCCACCGGGGTGGTCGGCCTGCTCCAGGCAGTACACGAGCGGGCCGCGTTCGATGGCCACGCAGCCGCGTACGGCGTCCACCCGGGGGTCCGCCGCGGTGAGGCGGGGCTCCAGCCCGAGCTCCAGGACCACCCGGTCACCGACGGCCCAGGTCCGCTCCAGCCGCAGCCAGCCATCGGTCACCGGACCGTCGTACGACTCCTCGCCGCACCGCACGCGTACGTCACGGCACCACTGCGGGATGCGCAGGGACAGCGTCCAGGGGCCCTCGTCCGGGGTCTCCTCGACGGTGAGGGCGATCGTGCCGTTCCAGGGGTACTCGGTCGCGCAGCCGACGGTGATGCCGTCCCCGCGGTAGCGGCCGGTGACGTACTGGTGGATCTGGAGGCCGCCGTCGTCGGTGCTGGCCAGGTAGTGCTCCAGCGAGGCCAGCAGCCGCATCACGTTGGGCGGGCAACAGGCGCAGCGGAACCAGCGGGTGCGGCGGGCGGACTGGTCGCCGCCGGGGTCGGTGTGGCCGTCGCGGACCTGGAGCGGGTTGACGTACAGCCAGCGCTCGCCGTCCAGCGACACTCCGGCCAGGAAGCCGTTGTACAGGGTGCGTTCGATCAGGTCGCTGTAGCGGGCCTCGCCGGTGAGCAGGGCCATGCGCCAGCTCCACTGGACGGAGGCGATGGCGGCGCAGGTCTCGCAGTAGGCGCGCTCGTTGGGCAGTTCGTACGGGTCGCCGAAGTCCTCCTTGTCGTGGTGGGCGCCGAGCCCGCCGGTGACATGGGTCTTGGTGGTGGTCATGGCCTGCCACAACCGCTCGGCGGCGGTGCGCAGTTCATCGTCCCCGGCCTCGGTGGCGAGGTCGGCGGCAGCGGCCAGCAGATACAACTGGCGTACGGCGTGGCCCTCCACGTTCGTCGCCTCCCTGAGCGGGACGCGGTCCTGGCAGTAGGCGTCGCCGCCGAGCAGGCCGTGGCCGTGGCGGTCCACGAAGTAGGCGGCCAGGTCGAGATAGCGCCGCTCGCCGGTCTCCCGGTACAGCTCGGCGAGCGCGGTCTCGATCTCGGGGTGGCCGTCGATGCCGTCGAGGGGTTTGCCGCTGCCGGCCGGTCCGAAGACGGAGTCGATGTGGTCGGCGAACCGCACGGCCACGTCCAGGAGTTCGGTGCGGCCGGTGGCGCGGTGGTGCGCGACGGCGGCCTGGATGAGGTGCCCCGCGCAGTACAGCTCGTGCCCCCAGCGCAGGTCCTGGTACCGCTCGCCCCCCTTGACCAGCTGGAACCAGGTGTTGAGGTATCCGTCGGGCTGCTGGGCGGCGGCGACGAGCCGGGTGATGCGGTCGACGTGCGCTTCCAGCTCCTCGTCGGCCTCCTGGGCGAGCTGCCAGGCCGCGGCCTCCAGCCACTTGTAGACGTCCGTGTCGACGAAGGGGTACGCCCCCTGGAACTCGCCCTCGGCGGTGCCGGCCGCGAGCCGCAGGTTGTGCAGATTGCCCGCGGACTCCAGCAGGCCGGGGCCCTGCGGGATGGAGGTACGGGCGTTGACCTCGCGCCGGGCGTGCCAGAAGCCCGCGTCGATGCCGGCGGCGGCGGGACGCAGCGCGGCACGGGCGCCCGGACCGAGTCGGACCGGACCCACGGCAGCGGCGGGGGCGGGCGGGACGGAGCGTGTGCGGGGCATGGCTCTCCGAGGGGAAGCGGGGTGTGAGCAACGGGAAAGCAAGTGGGCAATCGTTTTCCTGAGCGAGAAGTAGAGGGCAGCGACACTCTTCGGTCAAGAGGTGCGGCAAGAGATTTTCCGTGTCGTGCAGGGGTTGGCGTAGACCTCCCGTGCCTGTCACGATGGGCGGCGTCGCCGTCGTCAAGGAAAAGGTTTGCTCGTGACCGCTCCCGCTGGTGCTCCAGGCTCTCCGTCCACCGGCCGGGCCCGGCTCGCCGACGTCGCCGCGCTCGCCGGCGTCAGTGTGGGCACGGCCTCCAAGGCGCTCAGCGGCGCCGGCCGGATGCGCCCGGAGACCCGCCAGCGCGTGCTGGACGCGGTGGAGGCCCTCGGCTTCCGCCCCAACCAGCACGCCCAGAGCCTGCACACCGGCCGCAGCTGGACCGTCGGCCTGATGACCACCGACGGCATCGGCCGCTTCAGCACCCCGGTCCTCCTCGGCGCCGAGGACGCCCTCGGCGCCGGCAAGATCTCGGTCCTGCTGTGCGACACGCGCGGCGACGCCATCCGCGAACAGCACCACCTGCGCAACCTCATGGACCGCCGGGTCGACGGCATCATCGTCACCGGCCGCCGCACCGACCCGCGCCCGCCGCTGACCGGCATCACCGGCCTGGAGTCGATACCGGTGGTCTACGCGCTCTCGCCCTCCACCGACCCCGGTGACATGTCCGTCGTCACGGACGACAAGGGCGGCGCCGAGCTGGCCGTGGAGCACCTGCTGTCCACCGGACGCACCCGCATCGCCCACGTCACCGGCCCCGAGCACCACGCGGCCGCCCGCGACCGGGCCCGCCACGCCGTGGCGCACCTGGGGGAGGCCGGCCTGGAGCTGTCCACCGGACGTGTCCACTTCGGCGAGTGGAGCGAGGCATGGGGCCGCCGCGCCGCCGACGCGGTGCTGCGCACGACCCCCGGCACGGACGCCTTCTTCTGCGGCAACGACCAGATCGCCCGCGGTGTCACCGACGCGCTGCGGGAGCGGGGCGTCGGCGTCCCCGAGGACATCGCGGTCGTCGGCTACGACAACTGGGACACCATGGCCCTGGCCAGCCGTCCCCCGCTCACCACGATCGACATGAACATCGCGGAGATCGGGCGGATCGCGGCCCTGCGCCTGCTCGAAGCGATCGACGCGGGGGAGGCGTCGCCGGGGGTGCGGACAGTGCCGTGCCGGCTCGTGGTCCGCGAGTCCACCTGATGAGGTCTCCGTACGCCGGACAGGCGTGGGTCCCGTTCCCGCCGGCCCGGCAGGAACGGGACCCACGCCTGTCCGGCGCCGCCGTCAGGAGGGAAGCGGCTGGTCCCGGGTCTCGGGAGCCAGCCGGACCAGGCCCATCCCGATGACGAAGACGACGGCGGTGAGGGTGAGCGGGACGGTGAGCGAGCCGGTGGCGTGGATGCCGTAGCCGATGAGGAAGGTGCCGGCCGCGGCCACCCAGCGGGAGAAGGTCGTGGTGAGCGCGAATGCGGTGGCGCGCATCCGGGTCGGGTACTGCTCGGGCAGCCAGATCGTGAAGACCGCGAAGCTCGCCCCGCCGAGGCCCAGTACCGGAAGGAAGATGAAGGTCAGCGCGATCGAGTGCAGGGGATAGGCGACACCGTAGGCGCCGACCGTGCCCACGATCATCAGCGCGAACAGGACGGCCAGGGCGCCGCGCCGGCCGAGCCGCCCGGCCAGGCGCGGTACGGCGAAGCAGCCGAGGATGGTGAAAGCGGCGACCGTCATCGAGGAGACGCCGGCCAGCCGGACGGCGGCGGTGTGGCCGTAACCGGCGTACGCGGAGAGGTTGTTCATGGCGGTGGGGACGTAGGTCGAGCCGGCCCACAGGCCGATCACGCACACCACGAGGAGCAGCAGATTGCCGATCGTGCGGGAGCGGTACGGGGGCGTGAGCACCTCGACGACCGGCTGCCAGAAGGAGCGCTGGAGCCGGGCGTCGGCGTTCTCCTGCCAGCGCTCGGGCTCGGGGGTGGTGCGGCGGATGAGGAAGACCGCGAGGGCCGGGATGCCGCCGAGGAGGAACATGCCGCGCCAGCCGAGTTCGGGTCCGGCCAGGAGGTAGACGGCGGAGACGGCGAGCACGCCGAAGTACGCGGCGGAGTGCATCAGCCCGCCGAAGCGTTCCCGCACGCGTTCGGGCATGACCTCGGACAGCAGGGTGCCGGCCATCGCCCATTCACCGCCGACGCCGACCGCGGCGAGGAAGCGGTAGGCGTTCCATTCCCAGAGATTGGAGGCGATGCCGGCCAGCGCGGTGAAGACCGCGTACATCAGAATCGAGGCCATCATCGCGGGTTTGCGGCCGAAGCGGTCCGCGATCGGGCCCCAGATCGCGGAGCAGCCCCAGCCGAGCAGGAAGAGAGCGGCGCTGATCTGGCCGTACCAGCCGATGTTCTCGGGCGTGGCGGCGATGCCGGCGCGGGGGAGGAGGGTGTCCATGGTGGGGGCGAGGACCAGCCCGAAGATGGTCCAGTTGAACCCGTCCATGGCCCAGCCGCCGAACGAACCCCAGAAGGCGTGGCGTTGGGCTTTGGTGAGGCGTTCTCTGCGGTCGGGAGCGCCGGTGGACACGGTGGTGCGTTCGTTGATCGTCACAGGGACCTCGATTCGGCTCTGGGGAGAGTGACGATGGGGACGGTGGTGCGGGGACGTGTGTCGGCTGGGGGTCAGCCTGCGCTGCTGACGGCGGAGAGGAAAGAGCCGAGACTCAGGCGCATGCTGTCGTAGTCGGCGGCCGGACCGGGGGCGAGCCGGTGCAGGCGTTCGCGGGTGGGGGCGATGACGGCGTCGACGGCGCGCTTGGCGGCCCGGATCGCGGTCGGCGGGTGCCGGGTGATCGCGGCGACCAGATCGGCGGTGGCCGCATCGAGGTCCGTGGCCGGGACGCTGGCGGTGGCCAGGCCGAGCCGTACCGCTTCCGTGCCGTCCACCAGCCGTCCGGTCAGCAGGAGATCGCGGGCCGTGGCGGGGCCGGTGAGCAGGGCGAGGCGGGCGGCGAAGGCGGGAGGTACGAGGATGCCCCAGCGGGCGATCGGCATCCCGAGGGCGGCGTCGTCGGCGACGATCCGCAGATCGCAGGCACAGGCCAGCTGGCACCCAGCCCCGACGGCCGAGCCGCGGACCTGGGCGACGACCGGGACGGGGAGGCGTTCGACGGCCCTCAGCGCGCTTTCCATGGCCGCGAAGCTCGCGTCGATCCCGGCGGGTTCGGCGGACAGCCATTCCCGCATGTCCGACCCGGCGCTGAAGGTGGCCGAGCCGCGCCCGGCGACGACGACGGCGCCCAGCTCCGCGTCCTCGGCGAGGGCCTCGAAGACTCCGGCCAGGGCGTGCCAGTCGCGAGTGGCGAGGGCGTTGGCCCGGCGGCCGGTGCCGACCCGCACGGTGACGATCGCGCCGTCGCGCCGGACACTGATCGCGCCGTCGGCCCGGGTGCCGGGGGTGGTGCCGTGGTGGCGGTCCGCCGGTGTGTCGTGGCCGCGCGAGCGCGATGGGTATGTGCCCTCGGCGTCCTGGTGAGGTTCGCGTGGTGTGGCCGAGTCCGGTACGAGGCCGGCTGTCCGGTGGCCGGTCATCGGATGGCCCCGGTCGCGTGCAGGTGGCTGTGTGAGTGCGATGTGTGTGCGCTCGTGCCGCCTTGGTGAGGTGCGCGGGGTGTGCCCGAGTCGGGCACGGCGTCGAGTGCGTGGTGGCCGGTCATCGGACGGCCCCTGCCGTGTGCAGGTCGGCCGTCTCCTGCGGCGTGTACCCCGCTTCGGCGAGGACCTCGTCGGTGTGCTGGCCGAGCAAGGGCGGCGCGCTGTGGAAACGGGCCGGGGTGTGGCCCAGTTTCAGCGGGGAACCTACGGTGCGCAGCCGCCCGGCGGTCGGGTGGTCCAGCTCCACGACCATGTTCCGGGCCCGCGCCTGAGGGCTGCTCAGCGCGTCTGCCACCGTGGCGATCGGGGCGCAGGGCACGCCGGCCGCGTCCAGCAGCGCGGCCCATTCGGCGCTGCCGCACCGCGCCAGCCGCGCTTCCAGCAGGGGGATCAGCTCGTCCCGGTGGCGCACCCGGTCGGGGTTGCCCGCGAACCGCGGATCGGCGGCGAGATCCGGTACGCCGAGAACCTCGGTGAGGCGCTGGAAGAGCTTGTCGTTACCGGCGGCGATCATGAGATGGCCGTCGGCGGTGGGCAGGGCCTGGTAGGGGACGATGGTGGGGTGGGCGGAGCCGTGCGGGCCCGGTGCGGAGCCGCTGGCGAACCAGCCGCCGGCCACATAGGTGAGCCAGGCGAGCTGACCGTCCAGCAGCGAGACGTCGACGTGCTGGCCCCGGCCGGTGGACTCACGGGCGTGCAGGGCGGCGAGGATGCCGATGGCCGCCCACATCCCGGCGCCGATGTCGGCCGTGGCGACGCCGGGGCGCAGAGGCGGACCGCCGGCCTCGCCGGTGATGCTCATCATGCCGCTCTGGGCCTGGGCGATGGCGTCGTACCCGGGCCGGGACGCCCATGGCCCGGTCTGCCCGTAGCCGGAGATGGACGCGTACACCAGACGAGGGTTGCGGGCGGCCAGGGCGTCGTATCCCAGGCCGAGCCGGTCGGCGGTGCCGGGCCGGAAGTTCTCCACGACCACGTCGGCGCGGTCGGCCAGCCGGAGCACGAACTCCCGGCCCTGCTCGGTCTTGAGGTCCACGCTGATGCCGCGCTTGTTGCGGTTGGCGGCGAGGAAGTAGGCGGACTGGTCTCCCTGGTACGGCGGTGCCCACTGACGGGTGTCGTCGCCGTCCTTGGTGTCCTCGACCTTGATGACGTCGGCCCCGAGGTCGGCCAGGACCATCGTGGCCACGGGGCCCGACAGGATGCGGGACAGGTCGAGGACGCGGATTCCGGCGAGGGCGGCGGGGGAGTCGGGATCCGGTGCGGCGGAGTCGGGGACGGTGTGCGGCGCTGCGGTCATGCCTGCACGGGCCTTTCTCTGGGCGAACAGCTGTGGGCGGTCAGCTGGGCGGCGGCGTGGCGGGGAAATTGGATGGACCACTGGACCACTGGACCGGTGGGCTAGAGTGTTGAGCGGCGCCGACCGGCTGTCAAGGGTCGGTGCTTGAAACAGGGACAACTCCGCACGGGGAAGGGATCTGCGTCCGTGAGCGAGTCGCTGCGTCCACTGGCACGGCCCCGCCTGTACGAGCAGGTGGTGGAGCGCCTACGGGAGTACGTCACGGCGGAGGGGCTCAAGGCCGGCGACCGGCTACCGCCCGAACGGGACCTGGCGGACCGCCTGGGGGTGAGCCGTACCTCGGTACGGCAGGCGATCGTGGCCCTGGAGGTACAGGGACTGGTCGAGGTCCGCCATGGAGGCGGCACCTATCTGCTGCGCGACCGGCTCAACGCCGAGCCGCTGGAGACGATGATCGACCGGCGCCGGCGGCTGCCGGACGTCCTGGACGCCCGCGACGCCCTGGAGACCAAGCTCGCCGCCCTCGCCGCGCTGCGCCGCACCGAGGAGGACCTTGTCGCGATCGACGCCGCGCTGACCGCGATGGCGGACGCCGTCGACCGCGGAGAGCTCGCCGTCGACGAGGACCAGCGCTTCCACGCCGCCGTCACCGCTGCCGCGCACAGCACGCTGCTCGCCGACTTCATGGCGGAGATCTCCCTCTCCATCGCCGAGAGCCGCACCGAGTCCCTGCGCCAGCCGGGCCGCCCCGCTCGCTCCCTCGAACAGCACCGCCAGGTCGCCGAGGCGATCCGCGCGGGCGACTCCGAGGAGGCGGCGCGCGCCATGCACACGCACATCGACACGGTCGGCCGGGTCAAGCTGCTCGACTGGCAGAGCGACCGCGAGGACTGACGGGACCGCAGCACCGGACGGTCACGCGAATGACGGCCACCGATCGGCAGCCCACTCCAGCCACCCCGCCCACCCGGGCGGCGGACCCGCGACCGCACGCCCGTCGAGTTCCCGGGTGTCGGGCTCCTCGAACTGCGTCCTCCAGCGCAGCAGGTCCGCCTCGTTGATCGGGAAGGTCTGCTCCGGGGTGGTGGACTGGCGATGGGCGATCCGCGCGCGTTGGGTCGCCACGTCCACGGGCACGTAGACGAGCCGGAAAGAGGCGCCCACGGATTCCGCCAACCAGCGGATCGCGGCGCGCTCGTCACGGGACCAGCAGCCGAAGTCCAGGACCACGCTGGTGCCGAGCCGCAGCACCTCCATGGCGACCGAGAGCAGCCGTCCTTCCAGCACATCGCGCTTACCGTCCGCCTCCGGCGTGCCGAACAGCGGAATCATCCACTCGTCAGGCGTCAGCCGCAGCGCCCTGTGCTCCACGGCCAGCCGCCGGGCCCTCGTGGTCTTCCCGGCCCCGGGCAGGCCGACCATCAGAAACAGCGTGGTCACACCTGGATCGTTCAGGGAAACCAGCTGAAGAACAACTGCTTTCCCCGCTGAAGACCGAGTGACAGGACGAGAACGCGTGGATGTGTACGAGGCCGTGGCCAGTCGCCGGGCCGTGCGGGCGTTCAGCGATGAACCGGTGGCCAGGGAGATACTCGAACGCGTGCTGTCCGCGGCGACGCGTGCTCCCCAGCGGTACGCGATGCCGGGCATCGAGCGCGACGACCTCGACCGGCCCAGGAAGATCGCCGCTTTGAACTCGTAGGCGTTCGGGGCGCCGGTCTTGCAGACAGTCATGCTGTTGCTGAGGGCGGAAGGGCTGCACAGCTGCCCGCAGGTGATGTGGACGATGTACCGCAAGACGGTCAGCGAGACGGTCGGAGCCGATGACAGGCTCGCGCTGTTCTGCGGAGTCGCGATGGGATTCGAGAAGGGAGGCGTGGCACGGCTGCGGGACCGGGCGGGCGGACCTGGCGGAAACGGTCGACGGGCTGAAGGCGACCAGTTCCCTCTCCGGCGCCAAGTCCACCTTCGTCGGGCTCGACTCCGGCCATCCGCTGGGGCTGACACTGCAGAACGTGAGCCTGGACGCCACCGCGTACACGGCGTCGTACGCGACGATCGGCCTGTACGACAGCGACATCACGCCCTCCGGGACGGGCGTCACCACCAGCTCGGTCAGCGGCAGCGGTTCCGTCCCGAGCTGCTCCTTCCCCGCCTATCCCGCGCTGTGACCCGATGAAAGGGAGGTGGCCGTCGTCACTGCTCGACTCTGGCGACGACCATGGAAGCGAGCCCCGACCACCGCCGAGGCCCTGCTGTGAGCATGCCGAACCGCTTGCCACGGAATACACCCGTACGGCGCCCGGTTGGACCACGGCATGCGACATGATCAGGAACCGCCCGGCCTCCATCCCCTGCTGGCGGGACGGTTCAGCCCCTCCCGGTTCGATCCTTCGGCCACCGTCGACGACCGCTCCCTGGGCCTGCTGCTGGAAGCCGCGCGGTGGGCACCGTCCGCCGGGAACTCCCAGCCATGGGGCTTCTTCACGAGCCGGCCCGGTGAGCCGGAGCACGAGCGGGTCGTGCCCCACCTCGCGCCCAGCTCGGCCCGGTGGGCGGCCGACGCGGGCCTGCTCGTCGTCACGCTGACGCGCCGTCACGTCGGCGACACGGAGCTGCTGTACTCCGAGTTCGCGGACTACGACCTCGGCCAGGCCATCGCCCACATGACCGTCCAGGCCCAGGCGATGGGACTGGCCGTCCATCAGTTCCGTGCCTTCGATCTGGAAGGCCTCACCAAAGAGCTGCGTCCGAACCCGGGTTGGGCGATCGTCTCCATGATCGCGGTGGGCAAGGCGGCAGGAGAGGCGCCGTTGGGCCGTGACCGGCGCAGCGTTGCCGATCTGCTGTCCGCTCCCTGGTCGCCGTCGGAGTAGTGCCGTCGCGTCACACCCGTAACGGTTCCGGGATGTTGGGAAAGCGGTTACCGGGGCGTAGCGAATGGACGCCCGTCCCCTCTAGGCTCTGCGCGACCACCGGGCACTGCGTGAGAGGGATTGGCATGCACATGATTCGCGTTCGTCGAAGAGTGCGGGCCGCGTTGCCGGCCGTCTCGGCTCTGCTGCTCGCCCTGACAACGATGCCGTCCGCCCACGCCGACGGCCTCGGCGGAGCGACGCTGGCCGAGATGTCCGGCACCGGCATCCACAACACGTACAACGACAAGCCGGCGTACACCTACCTCGCCGATGCCCTGGACACCGGCACCTCCCTGGTGGAACTGGACACCTGGGCCAACGTGTTCACCGGCAAGTGGAACGTGAGCCACAGCAACCCGCTGGGCAGCGACAACAACTGCGTCCAGGCGAGCACGCCCGCCGACCTCTACACCGGCGACCGCAACCAGAACCTGGACAGCTGCCTCGACGACATCCGGATCTGGCTGCAGGCCCACCCCTCCAGTCACCCGGTCATGGTCAAGATCGAGATGAAGAACGGGTTCGACAACACCCTCGGCATGAACCCGGCCTCGTTCGACACCTACGTCAAGGCCCACCTCGGCAGCGTCCTCTACACCCCCGCCGACCTGCTCACCAAGAGCGACGGCACCCGCTACCCGGACCTCGACACCGCCGCCCGCGCGAACAACTGGGCCGGATACACCGCCCTGAGCGGCAAGGCGATCGTGGAGATCATCCCCGGCACCTTCGAGCAGGCCGTCGACCCCGCCTCCACCTGGGTGGACGTCGTCTACGCCCAGCACCTGAAGGACCTGAACGCCGCCGGGACCATCGACCGGGCGGCCGTCTTCCCGAGCGTGCTCGGCGCACAGGCGGTGGACCCGCGCAGCCGCTACAGCGACACCGGCCTGCGTCCGTGGTTCGTGGTGTTCGACGCGGACGCCGCCGCCTGGGTCGGCGACGGCGACACCCAGTGGTACGACACCCACCACTATCTGACGGTCGTCACCGACGCCTACGACGTGCCGCCCGTCCTCAGCTCCTCCGCACCGTCCCTGCCCGACGCGCAGGCCCGTGTCGCCCAACTCGCCGCCGACGGCGCCTCCTACGTCTCCACCGACTGGATCACCACCCCGGCGAACGGCGTACTCGGCGAGGTGCAGGGCCGTGGCTGACACCCTGCGCTCCCGCACCCTGCTGCGGATACTGGCGGCCGGCGCGATGGCACTCGCCTTCGCCCTGCCCGGCCAACTCGCCCCGTCGGCACGGGCCGCGGCGGCCGTGACCGACCCCGTGCCACTGGTGAACCCGTACATCGGCACCGGCGCGAACAACGACTTCAGCGCCGGGAACACGTTCCCCGGCGCCGATGTCCCGCACGGCATGATCCAGTGGTCCCCGGACACCACCTCGCGTCCCAAGGGCGGCGGATACAACTACGCGGACACGGCCGTCTCCGGCTTCAGCCTCACCCATGTCTCCGGCGTCGGCTGCGACGCGGCCGGGGACCTGCCCATCCTGCCCGTGGTCGGCTCGATCGGCTCCGACCCGGGCTCCACGACGGAGTCGTTCTCCCACGCGAACGAGACGGTGTCACCCGGCTCCTACTCCGTCGCCCTCGGCAACAGCACCGGCGTCGCGCTCACCACGACCACGCACGCGGGCATCGGCCAGTTCACCTTCCCCGCCACCACGCAGGCCGGCCTGCTGCTGAAACTGAACGGCACCCAGACCCCGTACGCCTCCTCGACGCTGAACGTGATCGGCGGCGACACGGTGACCGGCTCGGTGACCAGCACCGGCTTCTGCGAGGCCACCAACCCCTTCACCGTCTACTTCGCGATCACCTTCGACCACCCCTTCACCGCCGGCGGCTACAGCGGCGGCGAGTACCTCACCTTCGACACCACCAGCAGCCGCACCGTCGAGGCCCGGGTCGGCATTTCCTACACGTCGGCGGCCGAGGCCGCCGCCAACCGGGACGCCGAGGTCACCGGCAAGACCTTCGCCGACGTCAAGTCCGCCGCGACGGCGGCATGGCGCGACGAGCTGTCGAAGATCACGGTCAGCGGCGGCACCAGCGACCAGCAGCGCGTCTTCTACACCGCCCTCTACCACGCCTCGCTCTTCCCCAGCGTGGTCAGCGACGCCGACGGCTCCTACCGCGGCTACGACGGCGCCGTGCACACCGTGACCGCCGGCCACGGCGCCCAGTACACCGACTTCTCCAACTGGGACACCTACCGTTCCCAGGCGCAGCTCACGGCGCTCCTCGACCCGTCGGCCGCCTCCGACATGGCGCAGTCGATCGTCAACGACTACCAGCAGGGTGGCACGCTCACCAAGTGGGGCATGGCCACCGGCGAGACACACATCATGGTCGGCGACCCGGCCGTGCCCGTGCTGGCCGACTACTACGCCTTCGGTGCACGGAACTTCGACACCGCCGCGGCCCTCGCCGCCATGATCAAGGAGCAGACGACCGACACCGACGTCACCCCCGGTGTGACGTACCTGGACTCCTTCGGCTACCTGCCCACCAACTCGCTGTACGGCTGCTGCCACGAGTACGCCACCACCTCCACCCAACTTGAGTACGACACGGACGACTTCGCCCTGTCGGTCTTCGCGGGCGAACTCGGCGACAGCGCGAACCAGAAGAAGTTCCGGGACCGGGCCCAGGACTGGCAGAACATCTTCAACACCTCCTCCGGCTACATCCAGCCACGGCACTCCAACGGCCGCTGGATGGACGGCTTCAACGCCAAGCTGATCACCGGCACCTCGGCCAACGACTTCGCCGAGGGCGACGCCTTCACCTACACCCCGATGATCCCGTTCAACCTCGCCAAGCTGGCGTCGCTGGAGGGCGGCACCTCGTCCCTGGCGTCGTACCTGGACAGCGTCCTCAGCGGCTACCAGGGCCTGGGCAGCGTCATCGGCACCCAGTCCAACATGGGCAACGAGCCCAGCATCGGGCTGCCGTGGGAGTACGACTGGGTCGGCGAGCCGTACAAGACGCAGTCCACGGTGCGTGCCGTCCAGGACCAGCTGTGGGCCGACACCGCCGGCGGCGAGCCCGGCAACGACGACCTCGGCGAGATGAGCGCCTGGTACGTCTGGTCGGCGCTCGGCCTCTACCCGGAGACACCGGGCACCGCCGACCTGGCCATCGGCAGCCCCCTGTTCACCTCGGCCGTCGTCACCGCGGGCGGGCACACCCTGACCGTCAACGCCCCTGCGGCGTCCGACGGTTCACCGTATGTCCAGGCCTTGACCCTCAACGGCGCCGCCTGGAACAAGGCCTACGTGCCTGCCTCGTATCTCGGCTCGTCCGCCGAGCTGGACTTCACCCTCTCCTCGACCGCCGCCACCCAGTGGGCCTCGGACGCCTCGGCCGCACCGCCGTCCTACGACGGCACGCCGGGCACGGGAGTGGCCCAGCCCAGCGGCCCGCTCACCGAGACCGCGACGGGCAAGTGCGCCGACGACGCCGGCGCCGCCACCTCGAACGGTACGGCCATCCAGACCCACGCCTGCAACGGCACCAACGCACAGACCTGGAAGGTCGTCCCCGACGGCACCCTGCAGGTGCTGAACGACTGCATGGACGTCACCGGCGGCGCGACCACCTCGGGCACGAAGATCCAACTCCACACCTGCAACGGCACCCAGGCCCAGCAGTGGCGGCCCGACAGCACCGGCGAACTGGTCAACCCGGTCTCCGGCCTCTGCCTCACCGACACCAGTAACGGCGCGACCGACAAGACCCAGCTGACCCTCGGCTCCTGCACGGGCAGCGTCGGCCAGCGCTGGACCCTGCCGTCGTAGCGGGCCGGCTCAGGTCTGCCGGGAGTGCACGGGGCTGTTGGCGACCTCGTCGGGGCACTTCCGGCATGGTCTGCGCAGATGCCGGTCGCGCCGCCAGTCGAACGACGCGAGGGCCAGGGACGCCGCCATGGCGACGAGGGCGGCGCTCAGCGCGGTGCCGAGCGCGCCTCGGTAGTCGCTGGTCCTGCCGAGCGTGACGTAGAAGAGTCCGGGCAGCGTGGCGGTGCCCAGCGCGGCGCCGAGCCGCTGCCCGGTCTGCAGGGCGCCGCCGGCGGCCCCGGCCATACGGACCGGGACGTCGCGCAGGGTCATGGTGATGTTGGGGGAGACCACGAAGCCGCTGCCGGTGCCGCCGAGGAACAGCAGGGGAGCGGCGGCCCAGGGCGCCGTGTCCAAAGGCACGTAGCGCAGCAGCAGCGCGGTGCCGCCCAGGCCGGCGATCACGCTGACCAGGCCGCAGACGGTGAGTGTGCGGCCGAAGCGCTCCACGAGCCGGCCCGCGATCACGGCGGCACTCGCCGAGCCCAGGGCGAAGGGCGTGACGGCCAGCCCGGAGCGGAGCGGGGAGTAGCCCAGACCGTGCTGGTAGAAGAGCGCGAAGACCAGCCAGACACCGCTGAACCCGATGAAGTACAGGGTGCCGACTCCGGTGCCGACGGCGTAGCCGCGCACGGTGGTGAACAGCCGCGGGTCGAGCAGCGGCTGGCCGCCCCGGGCGACGAGACGGTGCTGTCGGCGGGTGAAGACGGCGAGGAGCACGGCGCCGGCGGGAAACAGCCACCACAGCCGGCCGATGCCCCCGGATTCCGCCTGGACCAGTGGGAACATGAGCGCCAGGACCCCGAGGCCGAGAAGCAGAATGCCGGGCGCGTCCACCCGGCCGCGCGGGTGCCCGGAGCGGGTGACGTGGGGCAGCAGGCGGCGGCCCAGGAGGACGGCGACGATGCCGATGGGGACGTTGACGTAGAAGATCCAGCGCCAGCCCTGGGCGCCGGAGGCCAGGGCGAGGATGGCGCCGCCGGTGAGGGGGCCGACGGCGGAGGAGATGCCGACGGTGGCGCCGAAGAAGCCGAAGGCGCGGCCGCGTTCGGCGCCGCGGAACAGCTGCTGGATCAGTGCGGAGTTCTGCGGGGCCATGAATCCGGCCGCCAGTCCCTGGGCGAGCCGGGCCACGACCAGCAGCGTGATGTCGGGGGCCGCTCCGCAGGCCGCGCTGAAGACCACGAAGCCGCTGAGGGCGAGCAGAAAGATACGGCGCCGGTCCAGCGCGTCACCGAGGCGGCCGGCGGTGACGAGGGCGAGGGCGAAGGTGAGGGCGTAGCCGGAGACCACCCACTGCACCTCGGCGGCGGAGGCGCGCAGGTCACGCTGGATGGTGGGCAGGGCGACCGCCACGATCGTCACGTCGAGCAGGCTCATGAAGCCGGCCACCAGGGTCACCCACAGGGCCCGCCATCGCTGCGGGTCCGGCTCGTATCCGGCCTCCTGGGGGACCTGGTCACGGCCGCCCGCCGCCGGCGTCGACGCAGTCACGTGGGCTCCTCTCACCCGGTGCGCACCCGGATGGACCGCGTTCCCCACCAGCCCACAGGCACACCCCACAGCCTGCAACCGGAAACTCTCCGCGGAGAAGGCCCCGACCGCGGGAGAAGCGTTCCGTCACACTCTGTGGCTCCCGCCGCGCGCGGTGTGAAAAGTTTGTCCGAGTCGAGCCCCGCCGCGGCCGCTCCACCTGTGAGCATGGCGCGGGCCGCCGTGCGGCATGATCGAGCGCAAGCTGTGCGGGTACGAGGAGAGGGGCGCGAAGCCGTGCGGGAACAGGCGGAGATCTCGACGCCGCAGGAGGCCGCGAACAACGCGCTGGTGCTGGCGTTCGGGCGGTTGCAGGGTGCCGCGAACCGGTTGGGGTACATCCTGGGCCGGTCCCTGGAGCAGGAGTGCGGTATCAGCCACCTCATGTACGAGGTGCTGCTGATTCTGGGGCGCGCCGGTGAGCCGGGGCTGTCGATGCGGGCCGTCGCGCAGGAGCAGGTGCTGACCACGGGTGGCGCGACGCGCTTGGTGGACCGGATGGAGGCGGCAGGACTTGTCGAGCGGGCCGAGGACCCCGGTGACCGGCGCGGCCGACTGGTACGGCTGACCCGGAAGGGCGCGCAGACCACCGTGGCCGCTTCCCGTGTGCACGTGGAGAATATCCGCCGTTACTTCCTGGAGCCGCTTCCGCCGGAGGACCGCGACCGGTTCGCCGAGGACTTGCGGATCCTCAGTCACGCGGCACGGGACGAGCTGCCCCGTCTGCCCTGACGGCATGCTCGGCGGCATACAGGGCGTGCCCCTTCCCGGTGCGACGGTGGGAGGGACACGCCCATGATGGGTGCCGCCGGGGCGCGGGGTGTCAGTTACCGCCGGCGGACGTGGTCGTGTACGGGGACGTGGCGTGCTGGGCGGCGTACAGGAGGGCAGGTTCGATCTTCGGCCAGAAGTAGCTGTCCTGGCAGGAGTACGCCGGAGTGAAGCCGTCGCAGCCGACGCCGTCGCTGTCGCCGATCTCGATGGTGAAGCTGGCCAGACCGAGCTTGTCGTAGGTCCAGTCGTCGGTCCCGCCGGAGGCGTTGTACAGGATCTCGCCCGCCTGGCCGTACTGATAGCCGGTCAGCGAGGCCATGTGGGCGGCGAGCGCGCGCAGTGCGGTGTCGTTGCCGGTGTGCACGGTGGCCTTGTACTCCCAGGGGAAGAGCACCATGCTGGCGTCGCTGTGCATGGTGATCATCATGCCCTTGGCGTTCGTCGGCGCTGGGGCGGTGTCGCTGGTGCCGGTGCGCACCGCGGGGAACAGCTCGCGGAAGAGGTTCTCCAGCGCGGTGTTCTCCACCTCGGAGTCGCTCGCGGGACCGCCGTAGGTCTGGTCGCAGGGCGCGCTGGAGGTGCCGGCGGTGTCCCAGTGGGTGCCGGCGTTGCGGTTCAGGTCGACGCCGATCTGGCTGTAGGCGCTCACCCCGCACCGGGAGCCGTGCGAGTCGTCGCCGTTCTTGCGCTGCAGGACGGGGTTGTCGCCGCCGGCCGCGACCATGTCGACACCGTCGGGGTTGGCGTCCGGCACGACCCACATCTCGGTGGTGTTCATCAACTGGGTGATCGCCGAGTCCTTGCCGTAGCCGTTGGTCAGCGCGTCGATCCAGCGGTACGACATCTCACCGGTCGTCAGTTCGCGGGCGTGGATCTGGCTCATCAGGAAGAACCGGGGCTTGGCCGAGTTCGGGCTGAGCGCGCAGTCGCCCGCCTGGATCTTGGTGATGCATATCGCCTTGAGGTCGCGGCCGCCCCGGCCCTGCTTCTTGAGCCACGACTGCCCGTACGTCACCACCTTGGCGAGATCGGGGTGTTGGGACGCGGCGCTGTCCATGTGGGAGTACTGGGCGGTGACCGTGTGGTAGCCACCGTCGTAGGTGTCGCCGACGGCGTGCGGCGCCACGGTGGCGGAGGGGACCGCCTCGGTCAGGGTGGTGGCGATCGCCGGGGTGAAGCCGAGCCGTCGCAGTCCGGCGGCGGTCGACGCGTTACCGGCGACGAAGAGGCTGTCGCCCTGCCGTTTCTCCAGCAGGTCGTATCCGGAGTCGACGAGGCGTTCGGCGTCGGCGCGCGGATTGCGTGTGGGCACGCGGTAGATGACGACCGTACGCTGCCCGCCGTGGGCGCGGCCGGTGGTGGTGGCGCGGCCCGCTGTGGCGTCCTTGCCGGTGCCGGCCTGCGCGACCTGCGGCAGCAGGGCAGCGGCGGCGATGAGGGCACCGGCGGTCAGGCCCGCCAGGCGTTTGTATGCCATGGAGGTGACCTTTCGTGGGGGATGGACCCTCCTCAATATGGCATGTCCATGGTGAGAATGGCATGGGGCGTACGGTACGGACCGTGCGACGAGGCCCTGCCGAGCCGGGCGTTGCCCGTGCAGGCACCCCCGGCCGCGGGCGTGTCCGCCTGCCGTACGCCGCACCGCGGAGGGAAGACTTCACAGATGCACGCCGTACTGCACGCACTGTCGATCACGGGGTCCATGACCTGGGAGATCACCTGGGCCCTGATCCTGGGATTCGCCCTGTCCGCCGTCGTCCAGGCCGTGGTCCGCACATCGACCGTCGTTTCCCTGCTCGGCGACGACCGGCCCCGCACCCTGGCCCTCTCCGCCGGTCTGGGCGTGGCGTCCTCGTCCTGCTCCTACGCCGCCGTGGCGCTGGCGCGGTCACTGTTCCGCAAGGGTGCCAACTTCACGGCCGCGATGGCCTTCGAGATCGCCTCGACCAACCTCGTCGTCGAACTCGGTGTCATCCTGGCGCTGCTGATGGGCTGGCAGTTCACCGTCGCCGAGTTCGTCGGCGGCCCGATCATGATCATCGCGCTGGCTGTCCTGTTCCGGCTGTTCCTGCGCTCGGGGCTCCTGCGCCAGGCCCGTGAACAGGCGGAGCGGGGCCGTGCCGGGTCGATGGAGGGCCACGCCGCGATGGACATGTCCGTGCGGCGCGACGGCTCCTTCGCCCGGCGCCTGTTCTCCCGCGAGGGTTTCACCGCCACCAGTCACGTGTTCGTCATGGAGTGGGCGGCGATCCTGCGCGACCTGGTCGTCGGTCTGCTCATCGCCGGCGCCGTAGCCGCCTGGGTCCCGGACTCGTTCTGGCGGACCTTCTTCTTCGACGGGCACCCGCTCGCCGCCAGGCTGTGGGGCCCCCTCGTCGGCCCGCTGGTGGCGATCGCCTCGTTCGTGTGCTCCATCGGCAACGTGCCGCTGGCGGTGGTGCTGTGGAAGGGAGGGATCAGCTTCGGCGGGGTGGTGGCGTTCATCTTCGCCGACCTGCTGATCCTGCCGATCCTGAACATCTACCGGAAGTACTACGGAGCGAGGATGGCCGCCTTCCTCCTCGGCACCTTCTACCTCGCGATGGCCATCGCCGGATACATCGTGGAGTTCGCCTTCGGCGGACTCGGCCTGATCCCCGACCAGGCCGACGCGAAGGTCCCCATGGAAGGCATCCGCTGGAACTACACCACCTGGCTCAACATCGCCTTCCTCATCCTCGCCGCCGTACTCCTGGTGCGGTTCCTGCGGACCGGCGGGCCGTCCATGCTGCGCATGATGGGCGGTTCACCCGACACCGGCCGGCACCACGGTGCCTAGTCCGGAGGTGGGGGCGTGTCGTGGGTCCGGTACATCGCCTGTACGTCCGGTTCCAGCCCTCTGCTGCCGCCCGGGCAGGCGAAGCGCGTGCTCGCGACGCCGAGGCACGGGAAGCGTTCGACGTCGAGGAAGTCCGCCGAACGCAGGTGGTTGTCACGGGCGTTGTTGCCCGTGGTGATGCTCGACGCGTCGATGCGGACGTGGACCCGGGACCGGGTCAGGTCCTGTTCGATCCGGATGCCGCCGTCGAAGCGCGCCCCGCCTCGGCCGAGGCGTCCCTGGGCCGCCGACGCCGGCGCCGGAGCAGTGCGAGGGCCATGATGTTCACTTTCGGCGCCATACGAGAGAGTCGCTCCCGCTCGCTCAGGCGTGTCCGAGGATCCGTCGCAGGGCGTCCGTCAGCAGTGCCGTGGCGTCCGGAGCCGCCGACGCGTGCCGGAAGGCGACGAAGCGGTCGGGCCGTACCAGCAGGGCACCCGCGTCGGACACCTCGCTCAGCCGCGCCCAGTCGCCGTAAGGTCCTCGCACTCCTGCCCGAGGCCGACGACCACGGTGGCGATGGCGATCGGCTGTGCCTCGGCCGCGCGCAGCCAGCCGTCGCCGATGCCGGTCAGCAGGGTTGACGGTGCGCGGTGTACCGGGCCAGGACCGCCTCGAAGACGATGTTGATGCTGCCCGCGACGCCCATCCGGCCGCCCCTCGGCAGGCCCGCGTCCTTGGCGACCTTCGAGCGCCCGCCGTCCGCGCCCATGAGGTACGTGGCGCGGATCTCGTACGTGCCCCCGCGCAGCCGGTCGCGGACGGCGGCCGTGACACCGTCGGCGTCCTTGGCGTGGGAGAGGTACTCGGTCTGGAAGCGCAGCCGGGTGCCGCGGGCCACGGCGGCGTCGACGAGGACCGGCTCCATGAGGTGCTGGGGCATGTCGCACATGCGGGTCGGGCTCGCCAGCTCGTGCGCGGCCTGGACGAGCGGGTCGTTGCCCCAGGACCGCACCCGGCCCAGTTCCCCGCCGGCCAGGCTGGTGCAGAAGGTCGTGTCGCCCATCAGGTGCCCCTGGGGCGGCCTGGGCGATGACGTCCTGTTCGACGCCGAGGTCGCGCAGCACCTCCATCGTGCGCTGGTTGGTGATGTGCGCCCGAGGCGTGTCGGCGAGGCTCGCATAGCGGGTCACGACGATGTCGGGAACGCCGTAGGTGCTCAGAGCGAGGGCGGCCGAGGCACCGGCGGGGCCGCTGCCTACGATCAGGACGTCGGTCTCCACGGCGGTGGGCACGGGCGCTCCTGAGAGAGAACGGGCTTCAGACATTCACGATCATGGCGGGGTGCGCCGGGGTCCGGCTGTCTCATTTCGCGACAACTTGTCCTCTCCTTGCCTCCACTCCCGGCGCGCGAGCGGTTTCTGACGCGGCGTCCTCTGCCGGAC
Source organism: Streptomyces camelliae (assembly GCF_027625935.1). Classification (NCBI taxonomy): domain Bacteria; kingdom Bacillati; phylum Actinomycetota; class Actinomycetes; order Kitasatosporales; family Streptomycetaceae; genus Streptomyces; species Streptomyces camelliae. The sequence continues at coordinate 537,976 of NZ_CP115300.1, read as the reverse complement.
GGCGTGCCGGACGAGGTCGTCGCCGCATGGCGCCGCGCGCGGTGCTTCGGGGTCCCGCACGATCTCAAGGAGACGGCCGCCCGGCCCGCACAGCCGGCCGAGCCGACCCCGCTCGACGCCGCCCGTCCCGTACCGGAGCGGATCGCCCCCGCCCTCGGGACCGGCCGGACGCCCCTGCTCCTGCTCCTCACCGACCGCCGGTTGCGCGTGCTGTGCACGGGGCGGCAGCACCCCCGGCCTCGAACCCTGCTCCGGCCTTTCGGAACACCGGGTCGGCGACAACTGCGTGGCGCTCGCCCTGTGCACCTGGCGCCGGGCCGAGGTGCACGGTCCCGAGCGCTTCCTCGACCGGTGGCAGGACGTGTCCGCGGTCATCGTGCCGTGCTCGCGCCGGACACCGGGCCGATGCTCCGCACGGTGACCGTCGTGACGGGACTGTACGACGGCTGCCCGCAGGTAGGCCCGCCGCACCCCGGCGCGGCGCTCGCAGAAGCCACCGCCACCGTGCTGGAGGCTGCGCGCAACGGGCGCACGCCTTCGGAGCCTTGCGGTCGGCGGCGTCGTAGCTGGGGCACGGGCCGGGTTGCGGGCATCCGGTCCGGCCGCCCGCTCGACGACGGGGCGTCGGCGCGTGGCGCAGTCACGGCGCGCCGGGCCGCGGCAGCGCCTCATCCCGCCCGTGGGCACGACGTGGGGCTGCCGCGCCATAACCGGGTACTGGCCAAACTCGCCCTCACCGCCGTGGCCACGTGCGTCGGGCGCTAGTAGCCGCCCAAGAGGGTCCGTACCTGGCGCAGGGTCTCCGGGCCGGCGGCACTGTGCCAGCGTGTCGGGTCGGCGGGGCGGCGGCCCCAGAGCAGCAGGACGCGCACGGCGGCGTCGCTCTCGATGGTGGCGGGGCCCTCGGGGGTGGCGAGGCGGATGGTGCCGCCGTCCGTGTCGGCGCTCACCACGACATCGTCCGTGCCCGGTGTGCGCAGACGGCACTCGATCCGCCCGTCGGGTCCGAGATCCAGGCCGGTGCGGCCACGCTCCAGCAGGGGGCGGCCGACCGAGACCACGCTGTGCTCCGTCATCCACGGCTCGTTGAGCGCCTGCACCGCGGTCCGGTCGTCGCCGGTCAGGTCCCAGCGATGCAGGATGAGTTCCTCGCGCATGTGCTCTGCGAAGAAGGGGGCCGTCACGGTCCGCCCGGTCCACATGATCTCCGTGTCCGGGGACAGATGGCGTGCGGCGGCCGCGGCGACCTCGGTGAGTTTTTCGCAGTTGTTCAGGAACGCCGGCCAGAGGTCCGAGTCGGGCATCCGCCGATAGGGCTGCTCACGTTCGAACCCCCTGGTCGGCACCGGTGTGCCTTCAAGAAACGCCTGCAGAACGCGGGCCAACTCCTCGGCGTTGCCCGTCTGGTGGATCAGGACGTCCCGGACCGTCCAGGCTTCGCACCATGTGCCGTCGTCGGGCCGCCGGGCCTGTGCGGCACGCATGAAGGGGACCAGCTCCGGCAGGGTTTCCTCGACCCGGGATGGAATCATGCGCCATGGGTAGCCCGCCCGGTCGCCGGTGAAACCATTCGGATCGTAGGCTCATCAGCCCCGTGGCAAACGGCTCGGTACCGTGTAGTGAATTCACACCTGGCTATTGATCTTTTCTTCGCTTGGCGGGGTTATCTTCATCGGTAGATCATGGTCGTATCTCAGCTGAGGTCGGTACGGTGAAGCGGAACATGGATCGGGGCAGGTGGTACCGGTCGGTGGCGGGGACGGTCCTGGCAGCCCTGGCAGTAGGCGGGTGCAGCGCCGGCGGCGGCAGTGGAACCGGTCATGCCGGCCTCGCCTCGAAGCCCCCCGCGCCCAGCGACACCGCCGGCACCAGAGCCGGCGCTCCTGTCGTCGGGGCCGCGGCCTGGCACAAGTGGGGCCTGACGCCGCTGCCGGCAGCCCCGCAGCCACCGGCCGACAAGCCGGTGAAACTCTCCGCCACCGGCACCGTCCCGGTCTTCACCCACATAGTGACCACGCAGAAGGTCGTCTTCATCACCGTGGACGACGGTCAGGAGAAGGACCCCAAGTTCATCGAGATGATGCGGGACCTGAGGGTCCCGATCACGATGTTCCTGATGAACGACGTCATCAAGTCCGACTACGGGTACTTCAAGCGATTGCAGGAGCTGGGCAACCGCATCCAGAACCACACCCTGCATCACCCCGTCATGAGCACCATCCCGCTGGCCCGCCAGAAGGAAGAGGTGTGCGGCGACCAGAAGATCCTCACCAAGGAGTACGGCACCGCGCCGCTGCTCTTCCGTCCGCCCTACGGCGCGTACAACGCCGACACCAAGATCGCGGTCGGTGAGTGCGGGCCCCGCGCGATCGTGTGGTGGCGGGAGTCCATGCAGATCCGCAACATGCAGTACCAGGCGCCGGACAAGAAGCTGCGTCCCGGCGACATCATCCTGGCGCATTTCCGCGGGCCCAGTGAACTCAAGGGCGCCACGATGACGCAGATGTTCGGCAACCTGCTCCGGCGCATCCAGGAGCAGGGCTTCGCCGTGGCGCGCCTGGAGGACTACATCCAGCCACCGGCCGGCTGAACCCCGCCCCGAAGGAGGCCAGAAAAAAACTTCGGCGGCGATGTCGAGAACTCGTCACCGGCTCCGTCCCCGAGGTGAACGCGACCACAATGGGTCGCACCAGCACCGAGGAGAGACACGATGGCCAAGTACCTGCTGCTCAAGCACTACCGCGGCGCTCCGGCTCCGGTGAACAACGTGCCGATGGACCAGTGGACGCCGGAGGAGGTCTCGGCCCACATCCAGTACATGAACGACTTCGCGGCCCGGCTGGAGAAGACCGGTGAGTTCGTCGACGGTCAGGCGCTCGCCCCCGAGGGGGCGTGGGTCCGGTACGACGGTGAGGGGCGCCCGCCGGTCACCGACGGCCCGTTCGCCGAGACCAAGGACCTCATCGCCGGCTGGATGGTGATCGACGTCGACAGCTACGAGCGCGCCGTCGAGCTGGCCGGGGAGCTGTCGGCCGCCCCCGGGGCGGGCGGGAAGCCGATCCACGAGTGGCTGGAGGTGCGCCCGTTCCTGGCCGCGCAGCCCACCGTCACGGAGTGCCATTTCAAGTGACGCAGATGGACGAGGCCCTGCTCAGGAGCCTCACGCCGGGCGTGCTCGCCATCCTCGTCCGCCGCGGAGCCGACTTCGCGGCGGCCGAGGACGCCGTACAGGACGCGCTGGTCGAGGCGGTCCGCGTCTGGCCGGCCGAGCCACCACGGGACCCGAAGGGCTGGCTGGTCACCGTGGCCTGGCGCCGGTTCCTCGACGCGAGGCGGGCGGACGCCGCCCGCCGCCGGCGTGAGGACCTCGTGGACGAGGAGCCGGCGCCCGGGCCCGCGGCCGACGTGGACGACACGCTCCAGCTCTACTTCCTGTGCGCCCACCCGTCACTGACGCCGTCGTCCGCGGTAGCGCTCACCCTGCGCGCCGTCGGAGGGCTCACCACCCGCCAGATCGCCCAGGCCTACCTGGTGCCGGAGGCGACCATGGCCCAGCGCATCAGCCGGGCCAAGCGCACCGTCTCCGGCGTCCGGTTCGATCAGCCGGGCGACGTGGCCACCGTGCTGCGCGTCCTCTACCTGGTCTTCAACGAGGGCTACTCCGGCGATGTCGACCTCGCCGCCGAGGCCATTCGGCTCACCCGGCAGCTCGCGGCCGTGATCGACCACCCCGAGGTGGCGGGGCTGCTCGCGCTCATGCTGCTCCACCACGCCCGACGCGCCGCCCGGACCGCGCCCGACGGCAGCCTGGTGCCGCTCGCCGAGCAGGACCGGAGCCGATGGGACACCGCGTCGATCGCCGAGGGCGTCGAGATCCTGCAGGCGGCCCTCGCCCGCGACCGGCTGGGCGAGTTCCAGGCCCAGGCCGCCATCGCCGCACTCCACGCCGACGCGCCCACCGCGGAGGAGACCGACTGGGTGCAGATCGTCGAGTGGTACGACGAGCTCGCGCGCCTGACCGACAGCCCGGTCGTCCGGCTCAACCGCGCAGTCGCCGTCGGCGAGGCCGACGGAGCGCGCGCCGGTCTGGCGGCGCTCGCGGAGCTGGACTCGGCACTGCCCCGCCACACCGCGGTGGCGGCGTACCTCCACGAGCGCGACGGCGACCTCGCGACGGCGGCACGGCTGTACGCCGAGGCGGCCCAAAAGGCACCCAACCTCGCCGAGCGCGCCCACCTGACACGCCAGGCCGCCCGCCTCAATTCCCGTCGGCGTCGCTGACCGAGGGGTCTATGGCGTGGAACCGTCCCGGCGACCGCGGGCGCGCTGACGGTACCCGGTCCGGCGGTCGGCTCCCGGGCCGGGCCTCGGGATGCCGGGCCGGCGCCCGGCGGGTGGCGGCGAGGTCCTTCGGTGGCACCGTCAGCCACAGCTGGGTGCGTGGAGGCAGCCCGAGCCGCCCGCGGCCGGAGCCGGGTGCCGGCTCAGCCGCGCGGCCTGTTCGGGGGTGAGGGTGTCCTGCTTGGTGAGGACACCCAGCTCCGGACCCACCGCGGCCCTGGCCGCGGGGCAAGATCGCCCTGCGCGTCACCTGATCCCTCCTCCACCCCTCTTCCTGGAGCAGCCATGACAGCACCGTCGGCGGTTCAGCGGACCCTGACCCGCATCACCGACAAGCGGCACCTGGGCCCGGACGCGCAGGTCGACGACAAGGCGATCGTCTTCGTGCCGGCCGACCCGGCCCTGACCGATCCCTTCCTCGCCCTGGTCGAGGACTGGTTCTCCACCCCAGGCTTCGAGTGGCATCCCCACCGGGGCCTGGAGACCGTCACGACGGTCGTCGACGGCGTCCTCGAACACGGTGACAATCTCGGCCACGCGGGAGCCCTGCAGGCCGGCGAGGTGCAGTGGATGACCGCCGGCCGCGGCATCATCCACCGCGAGCTCGCCTACCGCGACGAGCACGCGCACGTGCTGCAGATGTGGCTCAACCTGCCTGCCGAGAAGAAGATGACGCCCTCGCGGTACCAGGACCTGACCGCGGCCGTCATGCCGCGCCTGCGTGCGCCGGGCGTGCGCATCGACGTCCATGCCGGCACCGTCGACGGCGTCACCGGTGCCGCCCGCACCCATCACCCGGTCCAGGGCATCGTCGCCACGCTCGACCCCGATGCCTCCTACGAACTCCAAGTCCCGCCCGGACACCGGCTGTTCGCGCACGTCATGGATGGCCGTCCGCTGGTCGGCGGCCGCGAACTGCGGGCCGGACAGACCGGCTGGTCCGACCCCGTCACCGGTGCCACGGCCAGCACCCTGCAGCTCGCGGCCGTCGACCCCGACGAACCCGCTCGCGTCATGGTCTACAGCGGCACACCGCTGCGCGAACCCGTCGCCCTCGGCGGCCCGTTCGTGATGAACACCCAAGTGGAGATCACCAGGGCTTTCACCGACTTCCACGCCGGGGCCTTCGGCGCGGTGCCCCGCACGGCGCGCCTCGCCTACGACCGGTGACCGGCGCCGCTACGGCGCAACAGACGTGCGCAGCGGGCGCAGAGCCTCGGCGACCCGGACGCGTTCGTCGAGCATCGCCGTTGCGGAGACGGCCATGATGTCGTTCGGCACCAGGCCGTCTTCCTCGCCGAGGAATTGGTGGACGAAGGGATCGCCACCGACTCGAAGACGGGCGTCATCTTCAGGGTTCTTCAGCTCGGCGTTGAAACCGGAGTTGTACTCCGGCATCACGAGGGCGGGGTGGGTGGCCGGGCTCAACAGGCTGGCGGGAGAGCGGCGTCCCGGGTGCGGTTCGCGGCTGAGGCCGGAGGCCGTGCCCCGGGCGGTGTACTGCTCGCTTATGTGTCGGTCCAGGCAGTGGCGCCGAGTACGTCGGCTTCGGCGGCCGCGGTGCCGGAAGAGGGCCTGGCGCCACCGGAGGGAAAAGGCCCCAATTGCGGCGCAGTTCGCCTAGTTTCGCTCACTTCTAGACAACACCGGTGGTCGATCTGTCGGGTGTGCTACTGCTGACGGCACGGCCGGAGCGTGTCACCGGCGATCCGGTCCGCCGGGCCCCCACCGCGACGGGTGGTGGCCACGGTGGCGGCCGTCACGGACAAGGTCGGGAGCGCAGCCAGGAGCGCTACGAGCAGATCGTGGCCGAACTGCGGGACGTCGTAGAGCAGCAGACCAAGGGGCAATTCCTCATCGGGGACCGGGTCTTGGAGATAGAGCCCATGCAACTACTGGGGGGGACGGCACGGGGCGGCTCCCGGCGAGGAACTGCTGACGGTGCGCCAGGCGCTCTTCATGCCGGCGGAGGGGTCGAGCTGGTCGACTGCTTCGTCCCCGACGGTCTGAACCTGTGCGACAGCCGGCTGCCCGGCCTCGTGCTGGACGGTTCCTGCTTCGGGCACCCTGCGGGTTCGCACGACCCACCGGTCGACGCCGCACGCTTCACCGCGCCGGCGATGACGCTGCGCGGAGCGGTTGCCAACGCCGACACACCTTCCGGCGCGGTCCGGTTCCTCGGCGCCCACCTCGGTCTGCTGGATTGCGACGGGGCGCGGCTGGAGAACACCTCCGGTCCCGCCCTGCACGCCGATGGTCTGCGGGTCGACCGAGCCGTGTTCCTCCGGGCCGGGTTCCGGGCAACCGGCGCCGGACACTCCGTGCTCGCCTTGAACGGCGTGTCGGTCGGTTCGCTGTGGTTGGACACCAGCGGGGTGACTCGGTCGGGTCAGGCCGCAGGGGCCCTGGTCGGCATCGAAGGGCTGACCTACGCGGACCTGCCGGCGCCGGTCGGGTTGTCCCGGTGGCTGGAGCTGTTGCGTGACCACACGCCCGGCTATTCCGCTCAGCCGTACCAGCAGTTGGCCGCCGTCCACCGGGCGGCCGGTCACGACAGCGAGGTGCGGGACATTCTCATGGCGCAGCGGCGGGACCAGATCGACCGCGGCGGGCTTCGGCGGCGTGACCGGGCCTGGGCCCGATTCACCGGGCTGGCCCTCGGCTTCGGTTATCAACCCTGGCGAGCGCTGCTGCTGTTGTTCGCCGTCCTCGCCGGCTCGGTCGCGCTGGCGGTCGTCCTCGGCGGGCCGGGCGGCGGCCTGGAGCACACCGCCCGCGCGAGCACACCCACGACGCCCTGCACCGTCGTGGAACGGGTCGGCGTGGGTTTGGATCTGGGTCTGCCGGTGGTCAAGACGGGGGCGGGGGACCTGTACGCCCCCACCGGCACCCGTGCAGGGCAGACCCTCACCGTCGCGGGCTGGCTGCTGCAGTTGGCCGCGTGGGCGTCGGCCACCCTGTTCATCGCCGGCTTCACCGGCGCCGTGCGCAAGACCTGACGATTCGCCGGGATGAAGATACGCCCGAATTCAAGATCGGTCCGGCGATCGTGAGGCGGGATTCGAACCTGCGACCTCCGCCACGCAGGCAGCGGCGCTCTCCCCGCTTAGTTACTGTCCCGACCGGATTCTGGAGGAAGAAATCCGAACCTTCGCACCGGGTAGTGGCGTGAGGACTCCTGACAAAAGTGGTGGACTTGACCTGGCCAGAGGTCGGTGTCGTGAACGAGGCGGTCGGGTAGCGGGACACGGTCAGCCGCGTAATCGCACGCGATAAACCCGGCGACGTCGGCGGTCATCCCCGGGATACTGGTCGCCCATGGATGAGGTCAAGGTCGTGGTCGCCCATTCCGAGCGCGCGACTCTGCGCGTCGGTGACGTGTTCTTGAAGGTGGACGCCGATCAGGCGCGCATCGACGTCGAGGTCGAGGCGATGGCCCTGGCGCCGGTCCCGACCCCGGAGGTCCTGTGGCGCAAGCCACCCGTGCTTGCGATCGCCGCAGTCCCGGGGACGACGCTCGGGCGCCTCGGCGGGCCGTCGACCGGGTCGCCGGCGGCGTGGGCCGCGGCGGGCGCCGCCATCCGGAAGCTGCACGACGCGCCGCTGCCGCCCCGGCCGGGCCAGGCCGGGCGGAGCATCGTCGCGCTGGCGGCGGAACTCGACGACGAGTGCGAGTGGCTCGTGACGAACGGCGTCCTGCCCGCCGACCTGGTCACCCGCAACCGCCAGGTCGCCGAGGCCGCGCTCCGGCCGTGGACTCCGGCGTTCACGCACGGCGACCTGCAGATCGCGCACGTCTTCGTCGACGGCGACGAGGTCACGGGCATCATCGACTGGTCCGAGGCGGGCCAGGGTGATGCCCTGTACGACCTCGCCACCTTCACGCTCGGACACGAGGAGCACCTCGACGACGTCATCGCCGGCTATGGCACCGACGTCGACCTCGACGTGATCCACGCGTGGTGGTCGTTGCGAAGCCTGCTGATAGTTCGCTGGCTGATCGAGCACGGCTTCGACCCCTTCGCGCCGGGCTGTGAGGTCGACGTGCTGAGATCCCGGATGTGAGGCTGCGCGGGCCCGACTGCCACGTCTGGCGTCACTATCTCTTCGGGCGGCCAGGGGCGGGTTCGAAAAAGGCACTGAAGCGAAGACGACGATGTGGCAGCCGTCACACGATCGGGGAAATATCTGACGAGTCAGTTACTGTTGCCTCAGGTGAATCGCCCGCACACGGCGGGCGTCGCACTCCTGCCGAGGTCCCCGATGAAGCTCGTCTACGTCTTCGACGCCTACTGCGGCTGGTCGCACGGGTTCTCCGACACCCTGCGTGAGGTCGTCTCCCGTCACCCCGAGCTGCCCGTGGAGGTGGTCTCCGGCGGGCTGTTCACCGGCCCGCGTCGGGTACCGATCCGCGAGTTCGGCTACGTCCAGGGGGCCAACGGCACGATCGCCGAGCTGACCGGCGCCGAGTTCGGGGACGCGTACGAGCGGCTGATCGCCGACGGCTCCTTCGTGATGGACTCCGAGGCCGCCGCGCGCGGGGTCGCCGCCCTGCGCCAGGCCGCTCCGGCCCGAGCGGCGGAACTGACGGCCGCGCTCCAGCAGGCCTTCTATGCCGACGGCCTGAGTCTCTCCGACCCGGCGACCTACCGGAAGGTCGCCGAGGAGACCGGACTGGACGCCGACGCCGTGGCCGCCGCGTTCGACGGGGCCGAGGCGCAGGACGCGGCCGAGGCCGACTTCCGCCGGTCCGCCGAGCTGGGTGTCACCGGCTTCCCCATCCTCCTGGCCGTCGACAGCGACGGTGTCACCGCCCTGGCCCGGGGCCGGGCCACCGCCGACGAAGTGGACCAGCGGCTTGCCGCCCTCCGCACCTCCTGAGCTCCTCCGTCCCCAACCACCCCTCCCCGCAAGGAGTCATCGATGAGCGCCCTCTCCTTCAAGGTCCTCGACCTGGACTTCCCCGCCGGCTCCAAGAACAAGACGGCGACCCTGGTCATGGGTGAGCAGGAGGCGCTGCTGGTCGACGCCGGCTTCACCCGCGCCGACGGCCACCGGCTGGCCGCCGAGATCCTCGACTCGGGCAAGAAGCTCACCACCGTCTTCGTCAGCCACGGCGACCCCGACTTCTACTTCGGCGCCGAAGTCCTCGCCGACGCCTTCCCCGAGGCGAAGTTCGTCGCCACCCCGATCGTCATCGAGCACATCAAGCACTCCTACGAGGGCAAGCTCAAGGCCTGGGCGGCGCTCGGCCCGAACCTGCCCACCCGCCTGGTCGACCTCGAACCGCTGAGCGGCGATCTCACCCTCGAAGGCCACACCTTCACGCTCAGGGGCGGCCCGGCCGAACTCCCCGACCGCCACTACCTGTGGCAGGCCGAGCAGCGTGTGATCCTCGGTGGCGTGCTGCTCTTCCAGCGGGAGCACGTCTGGGTCGCCGACACGCCCACCCCCGAGGACCGCTCCGCCTGGGTGAAGCTTCTGGACGAGATGGCCGCGCTGGAGCCGGAACTGGTGGTCCCCGGCCACCGCCTGCCCGACACCCCCGCCGATGCGTCCGCGATCACCGCCACCCGCGACTACCTTCTCGCGTTCGAGGAGGAACTCGGCAAGGCCACCGACGGTGCCGCCTTGACCGAGGCGCTCGTCAAGCGCTACCCGGACAACGGGATGTTGATCGCCGCGCAGATCGGCGCGAAGGTCGCCAAGGGCGAGATGAAGTGGGGCTGACCGGCATGGCGCACGACAGCACCGACTTCGCCACCTCCACGGCCCCCGCCGACGTCGTACGGCGCCAGTACCTCGCCTCGGCGGCCGGCGACCTGGCGGCACTGCGGGCCACCCTCGCCCCGGACGTGGAGTGGACCGAGATGGCCGGCTTCCCGCTGGCCGGCACCTACCGCACTCCCGACGGTGTGACGTCCCACGTGATGGAGAAGCTCGGCCAGGACTGGGACGGCTGGACGGCCCACGACGACACCTACGTCGTCGATGGCGAGAACGTCGTCGTCCTCGCCCGCTACACCGCGACCAACAAGTCCACCGGCAAGCCGATCGACGTCCGCGTCGCGCACCACTTCGTCGTACGCGGCGGGCTCATCGTCCGCTTCGAACAGTTCGTGGATACCGCACTCGTCCGCGACGCCATGACGGACTGACTCCGGCGTACGACGCCGACCACCCACGTGCCGTGCACCGGGGCGCATGCCGCGGTGCACGGCTGCGCGTCCGAGGGTGTCCGCTGTAATGAACGGCACTGTCGCTCTCCGTCTCAGGGCCTCTGGTGGGCGCGGCGGAAGTCGCCCGGAGGGGTGCCGGCGTGCCGGATGAAGAACTTGCCGAAGTTGGTGGGTTCGGTAAAGCCCAGGCGGCGGGCGATGACCGCGACCGGTGTGTCGGTGTGCGCCAGCAGCCGCTGCGCCTCCAGGGCCACCCGTGCGTCGATGACCTGCTTGACGGGCCGGCCGGTGGCGGCCAGGCAGGCGCGGGTGAGGGTCTTGACCGTGTAGCCCAGGAGCCGTGCGTAGTCCTCGGCGCGGCGGGTCGTGGTGTAGGAGCGTTCGAGCTCGGCGCGGAACCGGGCGTAGATCTCGCCGCCCGCACCCTGGTCGCCCGTCTCGCCGTCCGGTTGCAGGCGGTCGATGTGCAGCAGCAGGGCGGCGAGGAGGAGCTGGAGGATCTCCCGCGACACCGCGTCGTGCGGCCGGGAGAACTCGGCCCGCAGCTGATCCAGCAGCGTGGACACGGCGGCCTGGTCAGGGCCGGTGCCGAGCTGCCCGCAGACAGGGCCGCCGTACCACGCGCGCATCAGCCGGTCGGTGCCGCCGAGGTGGGCCGGGAAGGATGGCGTGAACAGCAGATGCGGGCCGTTCATCGCACCTGGGCGACCGAAGCGCTGGACCTGGCCGGGGCGGATCCACAGCAGCGTTCCGGGGCGGCACGGATGGCTGACGAAGTCGACGGCGTGCTCGCCGCGCCCCTCGGTGATCAGGGTGACGGTGTGGAAGTCGACGCGGTGGACGTCACCCTGTGGCCAGAACGACCACACTCGGCTCTACCTCAGCGGCGCGGTCCTCGCGCTCGCCGGAGGCCTGATCAATCAACGCCAAGGTCACGTCGGTCCGCTGACAGAGCTCACACACCGACGTCCGCTCACCGGTCGTCCTGGTCGAGAAGCAGGCGCACGAAGTCGTTCAGCGGAGCGATGATGTCGAGGTCCTGATCGAGCAGCCACTGCAACTGGAGCCCGTTGAGGACGGCGTGGAAAAGAACCGCGGCGCTCTCGGGGCTGAGCCCCTTGCGCAGCCGACCGCGGGTCGTGTCGTCGTCGAACCCCTCGGCGAACTGTGCGCGGGCGCGTTCGTGGCGCTCGACGAAATAGGTGTGGGCGGGATGCTCCGGACGCGAGGCCGCGGCGGCGAGCTCGATCCACAGACGCATGAGCTCGGGCGCCTGCTGGTGGTGGCGGATGAGTTCGGCGAGGTACGGCGCGAGCTGTTCCGGGGTGCCGACCTTCGCCAGGCCCTGCCGCCACTCCTCGGTGTCCCGCTCGGCGAGCACCTCGGCGAGGAGATCCTCTTTGCTGCGGAAGTGATGGAGAAGGCCGGCGTGGGTGATGCCGGCTCGTTCCGCGATGTCCCGCAGGGAGGCTTTGGCATAGCCGTTCTCGGCGAAACTGTCGCGTGCCGCCCGTACGATCTCCGCCCTGCGAGCCGGTGTCTGGGCGTACGGCCCACGTGCTCCGGTCTGACCCACGGTGCGCTCACTCTCCCCGGCGTGGCCGTCCGGACAACGCTCTGATGACGAAGCCGGACGGCAGTCTTCCTGCTCATTCCGGCCTTGGCTTACCTTCTACGTCAACTGCCTTGACAAGCGGCTCGGGTGTCAGGGGGTTGCGGCGGGAGGTTCGCGGGTCGGTTCGAGGAAGCCCCGGACGATGGCATGGAACGCGTGCGGTGCTGTCATGGGCATCGAGTGGCCGGTGTGCGGGATCAGCGCCAGATGGGCTCCTGGGATGGCCGCGGCGGCCTGTCGGGCGTGGAGCAGAGTGGTGCGGTCGCGTTGTCCGCACAGGACGAGCGTGGGTGCGGTGATCCGTGGCAGCAGCGCGGAGATGTCGCTGATCTGCAGGGCGTCCAACAGGTCGTGCCATCCGGTGCGGTCGGGCAGGTCGGAGAGTATGCGGACCAGCCAGCCGGGACGGTGCCGTTCGATGCGCAGGCGCCGTGCTGAGGTGGCGCCCGGTGAGATCTCGGGGCCCCCGGAGAGGATGAGCCGGCCGACGAGGTCGGGGTGCTCGGCTGCGACCTGTGCCGCCACGATCGCGCCGAGGGAGTGCCCGCACAGGTGGGCCGGCCGCAACTGCCGGACGGTCTCGGTGACGGATTCGACTGCCGCGGTGATGCTGAACGGCCCTGGTGCGGAGCCGAATCCCGGCAGATCCGGGGCGACGACGTGAAAGGTGTCGGACAGTGCCGTGAGCTGCCGATGCCACATCCGCGCGCCCCAGCCGGCGCCGTGCACCAAGACCAATGCCGGGTGGTTCGGGTCGCCGGTCTGCAGCGCGTGCCTTGTCATGATCACACGATGACAGGCCGTCAGGCGTGAGAGCCAGTCTTTCCGCTCAAGGACCGCTTTCCGCTCAAGGAGCGGCGGATGCGTCCGGCCCGTGCACCGGACGGTGGGGTTCAGGTCCATCGCGTGCCGATGTCGCTGAGCTGCTGGATGCGTTCGGGTGTGAGGGTCGCGGCTCGGGAGCGCTGGTCGCTGATCCCTGCGCCGAGCCTGAATCGGGGCCTGGGCTCCTCTTCTTCGGCGGCGGGTTGGATGCCGAGGATGTGTTCGCACATCCACTGCTGATGGAAGCAGCGTTGCCATTCGACGGGCCAGGCGGGGCACCAGGAGGGGGCGATCTCTTCCAGCTGCTCGTACCGTTCGACCGACAGCACCCCGACCGACGAGGCAACGGGTCGGCCTTGGGCACGGCGCTGCTTGTCGTCCCGTGTGCGCCGGGCGTCGGCGATCCATTGCCCGAGCGGGAAACCGGTGAGGGAGACAGGCCACCCCTCGGTTCGTGTCCCGCTGCGGGTACCGCCCCGGCTCGACGGCGTTCAGCTTACGGGCGGCCGCCGGAAGCCCAGCGGCGAACGCCTCGGCCTCCTTCACCATGTGGTGGAAGACGAGGGTGCGGTGGAAGTCCTCCGCCGCCGCATTGACGAGCGCGGTCTGCAGGGCCGCGAGCCGTGCTTCGCGCACCTGGTCGGAGCGTCCTTCCACACCGAGGAGCTGGCCGGCCTGGAGGTGGGGGTCGATGACATCGACGCACACCACCTGGTACGGGGCGCAGATGTCCCGGTCGATGGCCGCCGACAGGGTCAGGGTGAAACACCGGCTGCCGAAGGGCCCGGTGGATCCGTCGTCCATGGAGGCCACGAGTTCCCCCGGCACCCCGGCTCCGCGGCCTCGGCTTCGTCGTCGGGCTGCCACAGGCGGGGCGTGGCCGTCATGTACAGCTGCCGCAGAGCGGGGATGCGGGTGTTGTCGTGCACGACCGCCCACGGCTTGCCGATCCGCCCCGAGGTCCGGTGCGCCTCGTCCACGACGATCAGGTCCCAGCCCGGAAGGCCGGCCGCGTGCGCCCGCTCCAGCGTGCCGAGTCCGAGCGAGGCGTACGTGGCGAACACCGTCACCTTCTCCAGCGGCCGTACCCAGGTTGTCAGCTCACCCGCATCGGTCGTGTTCGCGAACGACGCCTGGTCCCCCCCGCAGGGACGACACCCCGACAATCAGACGCCTGCGTCCGCCCTCACACCAGGCGGCCTCGGTCTGCGCGAGCAGGTCCAGCGAAGGGACTGGAAAGGAGCTGCGGGCAGGGCGGGTGCCGGCACCGTCGCCCCGGCCGGCACCTCCAGGGCACGCAGTACCGCGTCCACCGCCTCACGCTGATGCCGACGAACCTCCCGTACGGCCATATCCGGCGGCTTGAGCCGGCGTGCTGCGTCACTGTTTCGGCGAGCCCGGATGGTGATGGTGTGTGAGATACCGGTGATGCGAGCGGTACACGCGGTGCGATCGCTTCGCGCTGACACCAGTACGGGGAGCTACGGCCCGATACAGCGCGTCAGGAGTGGGCCTGGAGGAATTCGATGAGGGCGGCGTTGACCTCGTTCGGGCGTTCCTGCTGTGTCCAGTGTCCGCAGCCCGCCAGCTTGACCGGCTCGCGCCACAGACTGGGCATCAAGTGGGGGAGCTTCTCGATGAGTTCGGGTGTGCCGGGGAAGGCGGGGACGAGGTCGCGGTCGCCGTAGACGTACAGCGCGGGCCGGGTGATGACGGCATTGTGCCAGGCGGCGGTGAGTTCCCAGTTGCGGTCGAGGTTGCGGTACCAGTTGAGCGGCCCGGTGAAACCCTGGGAGAAGCTCTCGGTGAGGGCGTCGAGGTCGGCCTCGGTGAACCACTCGGGCAGTACGTCCGGGTCGGGCATGGTCTCCAGCCAGCCCTGGCCGGGGTTGACCAGCGGCTGCATGATCTCGCCGTCGGTCGCGGCGTCACCGGAGGCGGCGTAGAAGAACTTGCGCAAGGTGGTGCGCACGTCCTTCGCGAACTCGGCGTCGGCGGCGCCGGGGCGGTTGAAGTAGTTCCAGTAGAAGCGGCCGTCGAACCGCTTGTCCATGGTGGCCAGCGGCGGCTGCGTGCCCCGGAAGGGCGGCGGCACGCTCAGTCCGGCCACGCCGAGGACCATGTCCGGCCGCAGCAGCGCGGTGTGCCAGGCGACGGGCGCGCCCCAGTCGTGTCCGACGACGAACGCCTTGTCCTCGCCCAGGGCCCGGATGAGCGCGACGACATCGCCGACCAGGTGGAGGATGGTGTAGGCGCCGACGTCGTCGGGGTGGTCGCTGCGTCCGTAGCCGCGCTGGTCGGGGGCGACCACGCGGAAGCCCGCCTCCGCCAGCGGACCGAACTGCTGGTGCCAGGAGTGCCAGGACTCGGGGAAGCCGTGCAGCAGGACCACCAGGGGGCCGCTGCCCTGCTCGGCGATGTGCAGCTGGATGCCGTTCACGTCGATCATGCGATGCTCAACCATGAGCACGAGCCTACGCGCCGTGATCATCGGGTGGCGCCACCCGTCCGATGGCGACCTCCATGCCTTGCACAGGGCCGCAGCCCTTGCGTCGTGATCATCCGTACGGAGGATGTAAGGCCCCTACCTGACTCATGAGGATGTTCGAGTCATGTTCGGTCGTCTTGGAAGGGGCATCCCTTGCGCATCCCCCGGTTAGTCGGAACAGCCTTGAGCACCGCGCTGCTGCTGACGGTCGCGGCACCGGCCGCCTCCGCCGACACGAGACCCACCACCGCGCCGACCGCGCCGACCGTGCTGGACGGGGCGGCGCTCGGCCGCTCGCTCGCCGCCGTGCACGGCGCGGGCATGTACGGCATCTACTCCTCCGTACGCGACGGTTCCGACCGATGGACCGGCGCGTTCGGGGTCGCCGACAAGGACACGGGGCGCCCGGTGCGGCCGGGCATGCGGCAGCGGGTCGGCAGCATCAGCAAGACCTTCACCGCCGTAGCCGTGCTCCAGCAGGTCGAGCGCGGCCGGATCAGCCTCGACGCACCCATCAGCGACTACCTGCCGGATCTGATCCCCGGTGAACGCGGGCACGAGATCACCGTCCGCATGCTCCTGAACCACACCAGCGGCATCGGCGACTACGTCCTGGGTGCCTTTCCCTCGCTCGCGCAAGGGTCGACCGCCAGCCTGGACGAGGACCGCTTCCGCTCCATCGCGCCCGGGGAACTGGCCCGGCTCGGACTGGCCGCACCCGCCACCGGCAAGCCCGGCGAGAAGTGGTCGTACTCCAACACCAACTACGTGATCGCCGGACTGCTGCTCGCCAAGGTCACCGGCCAGGACCCGGAGGCGTACATCACCCGCCACGTCATCGCACGGGCCGGGCTGCAGCACACCTCCTACCCGCGCAGCCCGTACCTCCAGGGCCCGCACGCCCGCATGTACGAGAACTTCTACGGCCTGATCGACCCGCCGCGTGACTACAGCGTCTACGACATGTCCTGGGCCTACACGGCCGGTGCGGTCGTCTCCACCACCGACGACCTCAACCGGTTCTACCGCGCCCTGCTGGGCGGGAAGCTCGTCGGACCGGCCGCCCTCAAGCAGATGCTGACCACGGTCCCCGCGGGCGGCATGGTCTACGGCCTGGGCATCTACGCCCTCGACGTGCCCGGCTGCGGCCGCTTCTGGGGCCACGACGGCGCGGTCTTCGGCGCCGGCACCATCGCCCTCTCCAGCCCCGACGGCAGACGACAGGTCGCCGCGGGCTGGAACCTCATGAAGTACGAGCGCCTCAACTCCGACGGCACCGGCTTCGAACCGAGCCCGATCGACGAGGCCCTCGACCACTACGTCGTCACGGCCCTGTGCCCCTCGTCGACACCGGCCTCGACCCGCACGGCGACCACATCGCTCCGGCGGGCGCTGACCGGAACGGATCTCTCCCTGACGCCCTGGGCAGCAGTGCTGCACTGACGACAGCTCAGGAACCGTCGGTAATGCCTCAGCTCGGCCAGAGGCGGATGCATAGGCCCCCGGGTCCTGATCGGTCCGGGGCCTGTGCGTGTCACGGCATCGGCGTCTTCCAGATGCCGCGGCCGTGCGTCGCCACGTACACGTGGCTGCCGTCCGGGCTCGGCGACAGGTAGACCGCCGGCGAGGGTGCCGTCCTTGGTGATGAGCAGGGCGTTGGACGGGACGTTCGGGAAAGAGCCAGGGGCCGGGGGCGCTGCCGCTCAGGTCCGTCCAGGTGGCGCCGCCGTCCGTGGTCTCCCAGACGCGGCCGTAGCCGGCGCCCGGGCCATCGTTCCAGTGCCGCGAGAAGCCGTTGAACACCGCGTAGACCGACGTGCCGGACGCGTCGGACGGGTCGAATGGCGAGGTCGGCGATGTCCAGTCGTCGCCGGAGGCGCTGGCCCAGGTCCAGCTGGTCGCCGCTGCCGTCGGTCATCTTCCCCGCGCCCACCGAGTCGTACTGGAGGGTACGCAGGGTGCCGGACTCGTTGAGGTTGCGCCAGCCGGCCGTCGTCCGGGTGGTGGGCCGGGCGTAAGCGCTCCGTCGAGACGTACAGCTTGCTGCCGTCGGCCGCCTACGCGAACCCGGGGTTGCCGATCTCGGCCGGGTTGATCGTGCCGGTCGGGCTGGCCCGCCTTCAGGTGGTGCCCGCGTTTTTGGAGTAGTAGAAGCCGTTGCACGGCGGCGCCGCTGCGCCAGGAGCTTGGTGCGTCGCTGTCCGGCTGCTCCGCGATGTCGTTGGCGATGTCCGCGCAGCTGCTGGTGCCGCAGCTCACGCCGGTGATGCCGACGCCCGCGCAGGGGGCGAGGACCTTGGCCCAGGCGGCGGACCGGGGGCCGGTGGGCGGGTGGCGGAAGACGCCGTGCGAGGTGGCGGCGAGGACGTATCCGGCGGCCTTGTCGAACGTCAGCGTGTGGATGAAGGAGCTGTCGAGTTCCGTGTGTCCAGGCGTCGGCGTAGGCGCCGGGCTCGACCTGGCCGCTGGGTGAGAGCCTCGGGTCGTTGAGCGACGCGAAGGACTCCCTCAGTTCGTAGGACTCCACACCGGCCACGTCGTGGCGGCCGCTGCCGGTGTCCGCTCCATGAGCGGGGGCGGGTCCCGTCCCCGCTTGGACTGTCTCCGGTTCTTCGGCCGGGAGCCGCGGCCGCCCCTACGACCGCAGTGGATCTCCTGTGCCGAGCGCCGGAATCGTACTCCCGTTCAGGCCTTGCACCGTCACTGACCGGGTCACCACACGTCCTGAAGCGCGCTGATCAGTGCGGAGACCGCCGCCAGATCCGGCAGGCCACGCAGGGAAGCGACGACCTGGTCGCCGGCGAACTCGCGCTGCGCGGCGGTCACGGCCGGGTCGACGGCGCACTCGGCCTGTACGTGAATGTAGTTCAGGTCCGTTGCGAAAAGCATCGAGAAGGACTGCGGACCCGTGACGGTCGCCTTGCCTCCGGCGCGACGATAGGCACGCGCCAATCGCCGGGCGGCATCGGTGTTCACCTGGTTGCGGCCCGACCATATGTACAGGGCGCGGGCGAGTTCCCGCTCCGCCGAGACGGGCCCGGCGTTGTCCCAGTCGAGGAGGACCGGGCCGTCCGGGCCGACCAGGACGTTCTGCGGCTGAAGATCGAGATGTGACGTGACGAGATCGCCGGGGTCGGACGCCGTCACCCAGTGCGCCAGCTCTGCCGCGGCCCTATCGATGAACCGGCCCAGCGCGTCCGCCCACGGCAGGCCGGCCTGACGAACCTTCTGGTGCAGGTCCTTCCAGTCGGCCTCCTGAGGACAGCGCTCGTACCAGGAGTCCGGCATCTCGCTCGCGCCCTCTCCCGCTGTGTGGAGGAGCGCCATGGCCCTGCCGAACCAGTCCAGGATGTCCGGATCAGTCACATCCGCCTTGGTACCGTCGATCCAGTCGTAGAGCTTGACGTAGGACTCGCCCGACGAGGAGGTGAGGCGCGAGACATGTCCGCCGTGGCGATTGGGGATGAGCCGCGGTGATGCGATGCCCAGGTTCTCCGTGGCCTGCCGTAACGCGGCCTCCCGGCGAACCTGTTCCTCGTCGCAGCCGAAGAGGAGTTCTTTCATCGCCCATGAGGAGCCGTGGCCCGAGAGCTTCCAGATCTGCCCCAACGCGCCACGTGCGATGGGACTGATCGTCCAGGGCCCCGCACCGAGTGCGTAGGTCTCCGCTATGAAGTCGGCTGTGTCGCGCATTCAGGCACCTCTCCGGACGCTGCTGGCCGACGTCAACTATCGCATCGGTCGCGATGCGCCAACTCATCGCGGGAATCGGCGAATCCGCACCGCGCATGCACCTGCGGTCAGCAGCAACTCGTCAGCCGTGGGCCCGCATGCACCATGACGTCCCTGCTCCGGATACCGATCACTGCGGCGGATCGGCGATCCGATAGCCGATTGTCGGCGTCGTCGTGATCACCGGTGGGCTGCCGAGCTTGCGGCGGAGTCTGCCGATGGTCACGGCGACGGTGTTGGTGAACGGGTCGGCGTTCTCGTCCCACACCTGTTCCAGCAGCGCCTCCGCGCTGAGAGAAGCCGGGCTGGCCCGCAGCAGGGCAGCCAGGACCTCGAACTCCTTGACCGAGAGGCCGAGACGACGCCCGTCGCGGACGGCCGTGCGGTGCACAGGGTCGAGTTCGATGCCTGCGGCGCGGAGTGTGCGGGCGCGGGCGTACGGACGCCGGCGGACCAGTGACCGCAGGCGGAGCACGAGTTCGGGGAAGTGGAACGGCTTGACCAGGTAGTCGTCGGCGCCCAGACTCAGTCCGCCGACGCGATCGGCCGGCGCGTCCGCAGCGGTCAGCATCAGCACCATGGGGCGGTCGTCCCGGTCGGTGAACATCCGGCACAGCGTGTCGCCGTGCATCCCTGGCAGATCCCGGTCCAGGACGATCGCCTCGTACGCGGTGGCGTCCAGCTTGGCCGCGGCCTCCAAGCCGTCGTACGCGACATCCACCGCCATGCCCTGGTCCCGCAGACCCTCGACCAGCACGTCCGCGAGCGACCGGGCGTCTTCCACCACGAGCACCCTCATGCCGCGGCCTCGGCTCCGGCCGCTCGGGACAGGGTGACCGTGGCCCGCAGGCCGCCCTCGGCACGGGCCCGCAGGTCCAGGGTGCCACCGTGCGCGTCGACGACCGCCGCGACGATGGAGAGGCCGAGGCCCGACCCCGCGCCGCTGCCGCCGCCGGTCCGCTCGGCGCCGTGCCGGCGGAACGGGCGCGTCAGCTGGGCGGCCTCATCCTGTGTCAGCAACGGCCCTGCGTTCTCCACCACCAGCCGCACGTCCGTGCCCTCGGCGCTGGTGGCGACGCGGACCCAGCCGCCGGGCCGGTTGTGCCGTACCGCGTTGTCGATGAGATTGTCCGCCATCCTGCGCAACAGCGTCCGGCTGCCACACACCCACGCACCGGACCCGCTGCCGGCTTCGGTCTCCACGACGAGGTGCTTCGCGCAGGCCGTGGCGGCGCGGTCGGTGAGGGCATCAGCGGCGAGCACATCCAGGGCGACCTTCTCGCTGTCCGCGGGCGGCACTCCGTGCTGGGCGCGGGCCAGCATCAGGAATCCGTCCAGCAGCCGGTCCACCTGATCCAGCTCGGTCCCGACGCGGCGCGCCAGGGTGCGCGTCTGCTCCGGCACCGGGCCCGGTTTGGCGAGCGCGACGTCCACCGAGGCCCGCATGGTCGCCAACGGCGTGCGCAGTTCGTGCGAGGCATCGGCAACGAAGCGCCGCTGCGCGGCGAACGCCTGCTCCAGACGCTCCAGCAACGCGTCGATCGTGTCGCCGAGGGCCCTGAGTTCGTCGTGCGGGCCGGGGACGGCGAGGCGTTCATACAGGCTGTCGGCGGAGATACGACGGGTGGCCCCGGTCATCGCGCGCAGCGGACGCAGGACACGTCCGGCGGCGTACCAGCCCAGCCCGACCGACAGCATCCCCATCACCACCAGCCCGGCCGCCGAGCCGAGCAGCAGCTGGTCCACCTGCCGGTCGTGGGCCTGAGCGAGCTGGTGCTCCAGGCTGGCGATCCTCGCCTGGGCCGCGGCTGGGAGCGTGCCGGGCAGGCTGTCGGGCGCCGGGGCCGCCCGGTAGCTGCCGCCGGCCACCAGCCCGACCACCGTCAGCATCGTGACGGCCGAGGCCAGGAACAGTCCGGCGTACAGGGCGGTGAAACGCCAGCGGATGCCACGGCGGTGCACCGGACGTACGGGAAGCCCCAGTTCCGCTGCCATCGGTCCCCCTTCTCCCGCACTGTCGGCACTGTCGGCCTCAGGCTAGGCGACACGGCCTAACAGCGGCATGACAGCGGCCGTTCCGCCCGCGTTACGGCCTCGGGCGCACCGTGGTGGCCCCACAACGGTACGAGCGAGGGGTGGAGCGGCGAGGATGACGGACGATCCCGGGATCGAGGCCGAGGGCCTGCGTAAACGCTTCGGGGCGACGCAGGCGCTCGACGGCATGACCTTTACCGTCCGGCCGGGGCGGGTCACCGGATTCGTGGGCCCGAACGGTGCGGGCAAATCCACCACCATGCGGGTGGTGCTGGGCCTGGACGCCGCCGACCAGGGGAGGGCGCTGGTCGGCGGACGGCCGTACCGGACTCTCGGCAGCCCGCTGCGCCACCTGGGCTCCCTGCTGGACGCCGGCGCGCTGCAACCCGGCCGGACCGCCCGCAACCACCTGCTGTGGCTGGCCCATTCGCAGGGGCTTTCGGCCGGCCGGGTGGACCAGGTGCTCGAACAGGTGGGGCTCGCCCAGGCGGCACGGCGCCGGACGGGCGGCTTCTCGCTGGGGATGCGGCAGCGGCTCGGCATCGCGGCGGCGCTCCTCGGCGATCCGCCCGCGCTGATGCTGGACGAGCCGTTCAACGGGCTCGATCCCGAAGGAATCCGCTGGATCCGCGGCCTGCTCACCTCGTTGGCCGCGCAGGGCCGCACCGTGCTGGTGTCCAGCCATCTGATGAGCGAGCTGCAGGATGTCGCGGACCACCTCATCGTCGTCGGACGCGGCCGTGTGGTCACCGACACGGGTGTACGGGAGCTGCTCGCGAGCTTGTCCGCGGGCCGCGTCACGCTGCGCACCTCCGAGCCCGTCGCGGCGGCGCAGGTGCTGGCCCGCGTCGGCGCGGTGGTCCGAGGCACGGGAGCGGACGCACTCAGCGTCAGCGGTCTGACGGGCGAAGCCATCGTGGCCGTGCTGAACGCGGGCGGGGTGCCGTTCGCGGAACTGGCCACGCACCGCGCGAGCCTGGAGGAGGCGTACCTGGAGCTCACCCGCGACGACGTGCAGTACCGCGGCACCGGCGTCGAGGAGGCCGCGCGATGAGGCGGCTCGGGGCCCTGCACGCGGAGTGGACCAAGTTCCGTACTGTGCGGGGCTGGGTGCTCGGCACGGTCGGCGCGGCCACGGCTGCCCTACTGTTTCTGCTGGCCGGAACGACCTCCGCGAACCAGCACGCGCAGGACGCCGCCGCACTGCCGACCGGCCCCTCCGGCGAGGCGGTCAACGACAACTTCTACTTCGTGCACCAGGCTCTCACCGGCGACGGCAGCATCACCGTCTCCGTGACCGGCCTGACCGGCGTCCTCGCCCGCGAACCGGGACGGACCACGCCCGGACTCACCCCGTGGGCCAAGACCGGGATCCTCGTCAAGCAGAGCCTCGGGCAAGGCTCGCAGTACGCCGCGATGATGGTCACCGGCGCCCACGGCGTACGGATGCAGAACGACTTCACCCACGACCGGGCTGGTCTGCCGGGCCGTCCCTCCGCCGCCTCGCCGCGCTGGCTGCGCCTGGTCCGCGCCGGAACGAGAGTCACCGGCTACGACTCGACGGACGGCCTGCACTGGAGCGAGGTCGGCAGCGTGCGCCTGGCCGGCCTGGCCACCACTGTGCAGGTGGGCCTCTTCACCGCCTGCCCGGCAGCCGTGCAGACGAGCGGCTCACCAGGGGGTACCAGCCCGGCCGTCGCCAGCGGGAGGTTCGGCCGTGTGGCGGTGGGCGGTTCCTGGGCCCGCGGCGGCCGGCAACACGGCCGGCAGGACGGCTGGCATGGCGTGCAGGTGGGCGGCGACGCGGGCACCTCCGGCAGCTACGCGGACCACACCTCGGGCGGCTACAGACCGATCGGCGGCGGCTTCTCCGTCACGGGTGCCGGAGACATCGCCCCGGTGGTCGGCGGCCCCTCGCTCGGCCCCGCTTACACCATCGAGAACTTCCTCGTCGGTACGTTCGCCGGGCTGATCGTCCTGACAGTCGTGGCCGTGCAGTTCGTCACCGCCGAGTACCGACGGGGACTGATCGGCACCACTCTCGCCGCGACACCAGGACGCGAACGGGTCCTGGCCGCCAAGGCCGCCGTCGTCATGGCCGTCGCCTTCGCGGTCGGCGTGACCGTCGCCGCGGTCAGCATCCCGCTCGGACGGCAGCGCGCGCACGCCAGCCACTTCGTGGTCTTCACCGTGCCGCGCGCGGTGGAACTGCGCGCTGTTCTCGGCACCGGGCTCCTGCTGGCCACCAGCGCCGCCCTCGCCCTGGCGCTCGGCACCCTTCTGCGGCGCGGTGCCACAGCGATCACCACCGTCATCGTGACGACGGTGCTTCCCTATCTGCTCGCGGTCAGCGGAGTGCTGCCGGCCGCTCCGGCACAGTGGCTGCTCCGCCTCACCCCGGCGGCGGGCTTCGCCGTCCAGCAGACACTGCCGCACTACAGCCACGTGCTGAGTGTCTACACGCCCTCCTCCGGCTACTTCCCCCTCTCGCCCTGGGCCGGCTACGCCGTCCTCGCCGGCTGGACCGCCCTCGCCCTGGCGGCCGCGACCCTGCTGCTGCGCCGGAGGGACGTATGAGCGCCAACGGTCTGCGCCGAGCAGTCCACGCAGAGTGGACCAAACTCCGCACCGAGACGGGTCACGCGTGGCTGCTGCTGGGCCTCGTCGCCGTCACGGCGTCCGTGAGCGCGGCAGTGGTGGCGACCACCCGATGCCCCGCGCGCGGCTGCGGCACAGACCCGGTCAGGCTCAGCCTGACGGGCGTGACGCTGGGGCAGGCGATCGCCGCGGTCCTGGCCGTGCAGGTCATCGGACACGAGTACGGCACCGGCCTGATCCACACCACGCTCGCGGCGGTACCGCGACGCACCACCGTCCTTACGGCCAAAGCCGCCGTCCTGAGCGGGGCGGTATGCACCGCGGGGACACTCGCCGTCCTGGCATCCGCCCTCGCCGGTCGCCGCCTGCTGCCGGACAACGGCTTCACGCCCGCCCATGGCTACGCCGCCCTCTCCCTCGCAGACGGCCCGACCCTGCGGGCAGTCGCGGGCTCGGCGATCTACCTGGTCCTGGTCGCTCTGCTCGCCCTCGGCGTCGCCGCGGCGGTGCGGGACGCGGCGGCGGCGATGGGCGTCGTGCTCGGATTGCTGTACCTCTTCCCTCTCCTCAGCCACCTGGTCACCGACCCGCAGCTGCGGCGGCACCTCGCGCAGATCGGCCCGATGCCCGCGGGACTGGCCGTCCAAGCGACAACGGACCTGCGCCATCTCCCCATCGGACCCTGGGCGGGGCTCGGCGTACTCGCCCTGTGGGCGGCAGGCGCGCTGCTCATCGGCGGTACGGTGCTACGACTCCGCGACGCCTGAAGGAGCCACATCCCTTTTCCCTTCCGTATGGAATGCGACGACGCCCGGCACCCGACATGGGGCAAAGGCCCTTTGGTCTCGCGGGTCCGGAACCGGCTGAGACGGTTTCCGGCGACAGCTCCGGATCGCCCAGATGCTGTCGGACGAACGTCTCGATGCTCAGCAGCAACGCTCTTCGGCGCGAGTCGTCCGGCACCGCTCCGTCCGCTTCGAGGTGACGGGCGACCACCGAGGTCGGCACGTCCTGGGCAAGCACGCCCAGCCGGGGAAGGTCGTGGGCCGGTAGTCGGTGGAACCCGTCGAGGTCACGTCCGAGAGAAACCGGGCCGGCAGCCCCTCGAACCCCGCGCCTGCCGGCAACGGTCTCGCTCACCGACCACCCGCATGGGGTGCGTGCTGTTGACCCAGACCTCGGCCAGGGCGCACCGGCGGCGAAGGTGACGAACTCGGCCGGAAGCCGCCTACGGGCAGAGACAGGCGGTCGGACACCTTGACAGGTGGGACTACCCGCTGGTCGCGGGCGGAAGGGCCCGCTGGCAGATGGTCATGCCAGGCGCGAACCACCCCGCTTTCTTCCGCACCGCGGGGCTTGGATCGTTGGCCTGGGGGCCTCCAAGGCGGCCGAGGAGCGTGGATCGGAGGGGGCGAACGTGCCGACGAGTGCGGCAGCCCTGGCCCGGACATGCGGGTCGGGGTCGGAGACCAGGTGGTGAAGCGCGGGCTCCAGGAGGCGTTCCGGACCCGGTGCGCACGTGTCACCCTTGCACCGGTCGCAGGCCAGAGCGTGGAAGGCGGCGATCCTGACCCGGGCGTCGGGATCGTCCGCCATGGCGACGAGTTCGCCCATCGACTCGGTGTCGACCAGGTGATCGAGAAGGCGACCTCGGTCCCGACTCACGCGGGGGCTCCCGGCAAAGGGATTTCCACGTGGAGGATCCTCTTGGTCACGGTCAGTGCGGGAAGGCCCGAGGGGGCCGCTGTCGGGGCAGTTCCTCGCGGAAGTTGGAGATGGCGGTGCTGATCTGGCGCATCAAGACGGTGTGCTCCAGCCGGTCGAGGTAGAGGTTCGCGCGTGCCAGGACGGGCAGGTCGACGCAGAAGTACAGTCCCATGAGCGGGTTGACGAACAGTTCGCTGCCTCGGGTGCGTTCGGTGAACCGTACGTCGCCGAACTCTCCCCGTACGGCGGCGGCGACAGATCCCTGCACGATGCTGGGATGGCTGGCATGGCAGTCCTGGGCGTGGGCGACCGCGTCGAGGTAGGCGGCGCCCTCGGAGCTCTCGCGGGGCAGCGAGAACGCGCCGAGATAGCCGCCGGCGCGGTCCAGGCCGGCCAGATTCTCCAGCACCAGAGAGTGGTTGACACCGTGGTAGGCGTCCACCCCGAAGCCCACGCAGGCCACGAGCCGGTGCGGGATCTCCTCCAGCCCGGCGACGGCTGCCAGGCTGGCCATGTCCTCCTCCGGAGTGCCGAGTCCGTCTTCGTCCCCGTGCATCAGGATGTCGGTGCCGCCGTCCACCAGCACGACTGCATCCACCCCGCCGATGTGCTCCAACAGTGCCCGGTAGGCGGCCCGCAGCGGCTGGACGCCCGTACGGGGAAAGGCGTAGACGGTGTGGGGGAGTTCCTGCGAGCTCAGCCAGCGGGCGAGAGAGCGCTCGGGGAAGTAGTCCCCGCGCAACGGGGTGTCCGGGCTGATGGCGGCCACGTCTTCTGCGACCCAGGAGTCGAGGTCCAGGCCGTACAGGTCGGAGAAGGACAGGCTGGCCAGGTGGACCTCGGCTCCGGCCGACCGCAGCGCGAGGGCCACGGGCAGCCCGGAGTAGACGTCGAAGCCCCCGCCCGCACCGGCGACGAGGATCCGGCGTGCCTCGCGAAGGCGGGTGAAGAAGGCGGGCTCACGGAGGGAGAACATCGTCAGAACCTAACAAGGCCGCTCCGCCACCGAAACAGGAGGCCGAAGAACAGGCAGCGGTCGCCGTGCAGTTCGGCGGTCTTCGGGCGGGAGCTCAGCGACGGGCTTTCACCAGTGCGCACGAGGACATTGCCCATCGCATGCTCTCTGCTCTCCGTCGGCCTGAGTGCCATCACCCGGACTTCCGGCACACGCTGTGCCGGGTCTCGCAGCGCCAGGAGCTGCCGCCAGGAACAGGCTGCGCACCCCTGGCCTTCTTGCCCCGCGGTTGCGGGAGCAGAACCCGGGCGAATGCATCCGTGTCGATGGCGGAGACGGTCCCCTCCACGGGGCATGGATGAGCTGCGGCTGCGGAACCGCCGGCCGCTTTCCTCCTCGGGGGAGGGGAAGTGGCAGGAGCACAGGAACCGGATGCGTCGCCGGACTCGGCCTACGACATCGCGGACAGCCCACGCTTCTACCTTCTCACTGCCCTTCCCCTCATCGCGGCGTACTGCTGCGCCTTCTCGTCGGGCTTTCTCCTGGCCAGGCGCTTCTCCCGTGGTCGCGCCGCCGTCTGGTCCGCCGGACGGGAACCATCTGAGCGCCCACTGGGCCGGCGCGCGGGGGACGACGCTGTGCGTCGAAGACGTGGCTGGCTCGGATCGCCAGCAGCGGGCTGCGGCGGTGTGCCCGTGGACGACGCTCTCGCCCAGGACTGTCCGATCCGCGAGGTGCTCGACCGGGTCGGCGACAAGTGGAGCACTCTGATCGTCCTGCGGCTCGGGCAGCGCACCCACCGGTTCAACGAACTGCACCGCGAGATCGACGGAATCAGCCAGCGGATGCTGACCCTGACCCTGCGCGCGCTCGTCCGCGACGGCTTGGTCAGCCGCACCGCCTACCCGACCGTGCCACCACGCGTCGACTACGAACTCACCGAACTCGGCCGCTCACTGCTCACCCCGATCACCGCGCTCCACGAATGGGCAGTGGCACATAGGGACGACATCCGCCACGCCCGCGCCGGCCACGACCAGGCGGCCCATGCCCCCCATGCGGGGCCGAGCCCCGAACCGCTGGCGGCACACCCTTGATCCGGTCACCGTCGAGGCTGCGCAGCCGGCGCCAGAACGGCACCGGGAATACGCAGACCACCGGCGATCCGCCGAGCCGCACCGTGCCGCAGGAACGGCCGAAGACCGCGCGGTCGGACCGACCCCGCTCAACAGCACGTCAGCCGAGCGCGACCGCAGTCTTGTTGCGGCCGCCCGCGAGGCGATCGCTGAAGGAGACCCGGCCGCGGACACGCTGTTCGCGCCGGCTGCATTGCTCGGTGTCTCTCCCTAATGCCTGAGCCGGAGCCGGGCGTTTTCGCGTCAACTCGGTGTCTCGGTGTCTCGGTGTCTCAGTGTCTCGGTGACCGGTTACCGCCGCCGCGTCCGGATCGGCCGAGCCCTGGAACGCGTGGAGGCCGGCGAGACCAGCCTCAGCACCCTCGCCGCCGACCTCGGTTGCGCCGACCAGGCCCACCTCACCCGGACCATACGCCGGCACCTCGGCCATACACCGACCAGCCTGCGACGGCTGCTGACTCCCGCGCCGTGACCGCGACCTGACCCCTCTCTGGTTCGCGGTCACGCGTCCCAGGTGACCGGGAGGCTCTTCACCCCGTAGATGTCCGCGCTCTCCGGGCGCAGGCCGACTTCTTCGGCGGGTACGGCCAGGCGCAGCGTGGGGAAGCGGTTGACCAGCGCGGGGAACGCGACCCGCATCTCGACGCGGGCCAGCTGCTGACCCAGACACTGGTGGATGCCATGGCCGAAGGCCAGGTGCCCGCCGTCCTGCCTGCGCAGGTCGAGCACATGGGGATCGGCGAAGCGCTCGGGGTCGCGGTTGGCGGTGTTGTACGACAGGACGACCGTCGTACCCGCCTTGATGGTCTGGCCGCCCAACTCGACGTCCACCAGCGCCGTCCTCATGAACGTCTTGGCGACGCTCAGGTACCGCAGTAGTTCCTCCACGGCCCGGTCGGCGAGAGCGGGATCAGCGCGCAGCGCGGCCAGCTGCGCCGGGTTCTGCAGCAGCGCGAAGGTGCCCAGCGCCAGCATGTTCGCCGTGGTGTCGAACCCGGCCGCCAGCAGGATCAGGCCCATCCCCCTGAGCTCCTCATCCGTCAGATCGCTGTCGGTGAGGTCGCTGAGCACGTCGTCGGTGGGGTTCGCGCGCTTGGCGGCCACAAGCTCCGCGAGGTAGTGCTGGGTCGCGGTGTAGGCCGCTATCAGCTCCTCTTCGCTCGTCTCCCCGCCGAGGAACGCGTCGATCTGCTCCTGGAAGGAACCCCGGTCCTCATACGGCACTCCCAGCAGCTCACAGATGATGATGGCGGGGATGGGCTTGGCGAACGCGGTCACCAGGTCGGCCGGCGGCCCGGCCTTCTCCATCGCGTCCAGGCATTCGGCCGTGATCTGCTCGATGCGCTCGGTGAGCTGACGCATCCGCCGAACGGTGAACTTGCCCATCAGCGGTTTCCGATAGCGCATGTGCTGTGGCTCGTCCATCAGGAGGAACTCGCCGGGCGGCGCCGGAGGCACCTCGAAGTCGCCCACGTTCAGGAGTTCCTTGCGCGAGCTGAACCGAGAGTCGGCCAGGACCGACCTGACCAGGTCGTATCCGGTGATCAGCCAGCCGGGTCTTCCGCCAGGATGGGTGTAGCGGCTGATCGGGCCGTGCCGGCGGGCGTCGATGAGCTCTGTCGGCGGGTCGAAAGGGCAGCCGGACTGACGCGCCGTCGGCAGCGTCGTGACGGTGTGGAGGGAATCGCCCATGACCTTCCTCATCTCGCGATGGCAACGTGTTTAGCGCACCTCGAAAGCTACGTTGCATTCAAAATGACTGTCAATCGACCGAAATGCATTTTCCCAGGTAGTTGGCGGTAAATTGATGCAATGACGCTGAGCCCGAATGCAACGCGCCGTTGCAATGAATGGCGGCGAAGGCAATGCTGACGGCATGTCCGGAGGGCGGTTGACCCGCACCGACGAGATCTCCGGCCTCGTCATGCCGGACGGGTCCTGGCAAAACCCCTGTTACACCTGAGCATGAGCGCACGAGGCCGGCGGTTCACCGGAGTTCGCCGCCGGCCCGGGGAGGGTCGGCGCGGCTCCCCGGTCACGGCGAGGAGGCTGACCACGGCGGTCTCGTATCAGCCCGCCGCGTTCTTCACGAACTCCGTCGTGTACGTCTTGCTCAGGTCCACGTGGGCGTTCGCGATGTCGGGGTCGAACGCCCGGAGAACCTTCTCGACGGTTTCGGGGCCGTCCCCGGGCATCACGCCGTCGCGCGTGAACATGGGCAACGCGTGCTGTATCGCTGCGGCATAGACGATCCCATTGCCCTGGGCGTAGTCGGCGGGCATCTTGTCGGCGATCTCGGACGGCGAGTGCGACGACATCCACTTGAGGGTTTTCACGAAGGCGTTGGCCAGCTTCTGGACGATCTCCTTGTGGCTGTTCACCCACTCCGTTTGCATGTAGAGGCTGGACGAGGGGTACGAGCCGCCGAGCGCTTCCTCGGTCCCCTCGACCGTACGCATGTCGAGGAGTATCTGCCCCTCGCCCTTGTCGATGATCGACGCGACGGTCGGATCGGTCGTCATGCCGGCGTCGATGGTGCCCTTCCGGAGCGCTGAGGTGAACGTCGGGCCGGCGCCGACGGCGACACGCTTGAACTCGCTCAGCTTCACTCCGTTCTTGACCGCGAGGTACCGGGTGAGGAAGTCGGTCGAGGAACCGATGCCGGTGACGCCGAGCTTCTTGCCCTTGAAGTCCCTGGGCGAGGTGATGGCATCCGCTTCCCTGTCGGAGACCACCTCCACCTCACCGGGCGCCTCTGCGAACTGCACCACGGACTCCACGGCCTTGCCCTTCGCCTGGAGGTCGAGGGTGTGGTCGTAGAAGCCGACGACTCCCTGGACCTGGCCGGAGAGGAGCTGGGTATGGGCCTCGACACCGGCGGGCTCTTCCATGAGCTGGACGTCCAGACCTTCGTCCTTGAAGTAGCCGAGCTGCTGAGTGAGCACTGCGGGCAGGTAGATGATTTTGTTCAGGCCGCCGACCATGATCTTGACAGGCTCTCCCGTGCCCGTGCTGCCGCCGGTGTCGGGTGTGGAACCGGCCGACTCGTTGCCACAGGCGGTGAGCGATGACAGAGCGAGCAGGCCGGTGGCGAAGAGTGCCGAACATCTGGCGGTCTTCGATCTGGCGGTCTTGCGCATGGTGGTTCACGTCCTTGCGAGAAATTCGGGAGAGCGTGTCGGTCCGGGCGCGGCAGGAGACGAGAGCGGTGCCTCAAAGGCCGTTCGGCGTTCTGAGCCCCATGGCGTCCAACGAAGACTGCGGCGCCCGTCGAGAGGGAGCAGTGAAGATCAATGGCGGCAGCACAGGCGGAGGCAAGCGTTCCCTCCACCTTCGATATGCCGTGCCGGCGCGGGGGCGGGGGTCTGCCGGCCTTGGCCACGCACGGTAGTTCGAAGGTGACGCGTTTCTGTGCTCACGGCGGGACCCTAAGCGCGGAACGGACAGAACAGCAGCCCCCTTGACGAAGGACGCCACTTGTGCTCGTAAGAACGCCTTCTGCTCATTGTGCTCACGTGATGTCAGCACGGATCCGCCGTGTGCGCCGTGTCCGCCGGGGCTTCGGGGATCGACTGCTCGGCCCGGTTGACCTTGCCCGTGGGCAGGTGACGGGTGCCCCAGAGGTCGGCCGGCTGGGCGACGAGGAACAGGCCCCGGCCGCCCTCATCGCCTGGGTGCGGGTCACGGGCAGGGCGATGTCGTCGCGTTGCGGGGTCGTCGTCAGGGCATCCGGTACGGCGGTGCCTTTCATAACGATCTTGGCTCAGGTCTTGCGTGGATCCTCATCCCCTTTAGCCTCCCGCCATGGCTTTTCTTTCAGGTCGTCGCAGAAGATCCCGCCTTGCCCCGGAACTCGACGACCAGGAGCTGGGCAAGCTGATGAAGAACCTGCTGGCGACCACGAGGGCAAGCACGATCGGTATGACGGACATGTGCGTGGCGCAGATCTCCCGTCTGCTGGAGCGGGAACCGGACGACTGGGACCGTCGGGCGCACCGCATCGGCGTCCTGGCGGAGTTCCTGGCCGGATGGCGTCTGCCTCGCTCCTGGGCCATGCGCGAGCCACGCAACGCGAACGCACTCGTACTCTACGCATGGAGCGAGGTTGCCCGAGCTCGCTCGCAGGGGAGCCTGGAGGACGCGGCCGGGGTGATCGACAGCTGTCTGCGGGCCGCCGAGCTCACTCCGGAGGACCCCACCCCATGGGTCGTCGTTCTGAGGGCGGCGCGCCTGGAACGCTGGGAGCAGTCGCAGGTGTTCGGCGTATGGAACGAGGTGCTGGCGCGCGACCGCTGGAACCGTGAGGCCTACCTCAACATGCTGAGCTATCTCACCCCGGAGGAAGCGGGGTCTCGCCTCCAGGTGCTGGAGTTCGTGGACGCCCTGTGCGCTCGCATGCCCGCGAACGCGCCCTGCGCCGCGACGGAACTCACCGCCCAGGTCTTGCAGTACCACTCCGTCCTCGACCGGGGCGGCTTCGAAGCGCTGGTGGCCCGTAATCACTGGTCCCAGGCCACGACTGCCCAAGCCCTCGACCGTGTGGCCCACAACTGGGTTCAGCCGGGATTCCTCCGGCACGCGCGGGCACTCGCCGACCTCAACATCCTCGCCTACGCGCTGATGGCCGCCGACCGGCGTCAGGAAGCCCGCGCGGCCTTCGAGGCACTCGGCGGCATCGTCACCCATTGGCCCTGGCAGACCGGCGGTGACCCGCTGACCGAGTTCGAGCAGATGCAGCGAAAAGTGACCCGCAGCGGGTGATGTGCTCTCTCAGCCGGAGTGAAGGATCCGAAAGCGACCGGGTTCCGCCGGATTCCGATCAACGACTTGGACTGGTGTCCGAGCCCATGGCCAGACGCTGATGCCCGGTGTGCGGGAGAACTGGATCTGCCGGCGGGTGCCTTCGACTGCGACGCGCGGCCAGGTTGCGGCAGTGCGCGCCCGGTCCGCGCCGTGAGAACGCAGTGCATCGGCGAGGACGGCGACCGTGTCGTAGCCCTCGACGGCGACGAAGGCGGGCGCTGCGGTCAGCCGCTCGCGGAGGGCCGTCTCGACTCGTGCACCGAGTGGGTTGAGGCGCTCGGGCCGGTAGCGCAAGAACGGGATCGCGGCGCCGTCGTCGCCCAGCAGCGCCGCCCGTTCGGCGAACTCGGGTTGCCCGGCCGGAGCGTCGATCACGATCTCGGCGAGGTGCTGTTCGCGACGGACAGACGTGACGATCGACATTGCCGCTCCGGGTGGCCGACCAGAAGAAGGAGGCTGTCGCGCGATGGCGGACGAGTTCGCTGCACACCGCCGGGGCGGGCGAGCTCGCGCATGTCGGGTTCGATGACGGTGCCGCCGCGTGGAGCGAGGCGCTTCCGCAGGATGCGGGCCTCAGACGCCCAGTAGACACTCGGCTCGGCTGCCACGGCGATGCGACTGTGGCCCGCCGCCGAGAAGGAAGTCTGCGTGGATCCGCCAGCCGTGGGACTGGGCCGGGGCGAGGCGCGCGCGACCCATTGCGTCGGCTGTTCGGTGAGCGCGTCGAGCACCGCTGACGAGCGGAGGAACGGCAGGCCGAGGGCATCGGCCCTGGCGGCAACGTGCGCGAGCGACGACGCTGTGATATTCCCCCGCCAAGGCAGCCACGCCGAGCGAGCCACTTCGTCTACGGCCGCGCGGCCCTCTCCTGTTGGCGTCTCCGGAGTGACGATGCGGTTGCGGTCTGCCTGGATCGCTGAGTGAACGTCAGTGGCGCCGGGAGCAGCCGAGCCGGGAATGACCGGCTTCGGCGCCCGGAAAATGATTCGATGCCTTCGCGGCCCCCTGGCACAGCGGCGCACCATGGATGACTCCGAGCTCGTGACTGCGGCGGACGTGCAACTCATGCAGGGCCTGGCGCAGCGGGTTACCGCCGTCCGTCCCGACCCGGTGAACAGCGGCGCGTCGCTGGGAGAGCCGGCCTGGGTCTGGGGCAAGGGGCACGCAAGCGAGGGGGAGAGCTGGCTGCGTCGGCCGTGGTTCTCCGGTGACGTTCTGGTCGCGTGGGGCTGGGCCTGTCTGCCGCACCGGGTGAGACGGAGCGATGGGTCGGTGAAGGACGTCACCAGCCCCTCTCTGGCATATCACGCCCATCCCGACCACAGCGAGCTGGTGGAGGAGGTGATCGACCGGTACGACGGTGCGACGGTCGGCATCGAGCGCACCGTGGTGCCGAGCACCGCCGATGAGTTCGCCCTGGAGCGATGGGTGGCACACGGCTATGAGACCGATCCGGCCGGGCTCGGTGACACCGGTTCCTGGACACAATTCAATCAGCGGGACCTCGAAGGCGTGGAACGGCCGGTGCTGCCGACGGATTCCGATTCCGCACCACTGACCAGGCCGGGCTGCAGGCCGCGGTCCAGGCTCACCTGGTGGAGGCACCGGACGGAACGATGGCGGCATCGACGATCATGTGGCTCGACGAGGCGAACAGGACCACCCAATTCGAGCTGGCCGGAACACATCCCGACTACCGACGGCTCGGGCTGGGCAGGGCGACGCTGCTGCACGCGATGCATCTGGCGCAGGAGGCCGGGGCCCGGCACATGACGGTCGCTTGCCTGGGTGCACCAGGGCATCCCACAGCGCGCGGGCTGTACTGCAGCGTCGGCTTCAGGGAGTTCACACGAGACGCACCGCTCATCAAGTCCGGGGGCTAGGACCTGGGGTGGGTCCCTGCCACGGCGGCGAAGGCCCCGCGTCGGCGACCAGGACGGGGAGGCCGGTGGAATCACCGTCGTAGGTGACGACACAGTTGTCGGACTGCCGCCAGCCCGGCCACCAGCCCGGCCACCAGCCCGGCCGGCAGCCGGGACGCGTGCATGATCCGAACCGTGCATCTGACAGCGGAGGCCCGCTGGTCCGGGCATGGTCCTGAGACCGGGAGACCAGTTGCCGCACT
Source organism: Streptomyces camelliae (assembly GCF_027625935.1). Taxonomy (NCBI): domain Bacteria; kingdom Bacillati; phylum Actinomycetota; class Actinomycetes; order Kitasatosporales; family Streptomycetaceae; genus Streptomyces; species Streptomyces camelliae. The sequence continues at coordinate 503,438 of NZ_CP115300.1, read as the reverse complement.
GGGCCGGATCACCCGAACCTGACCGAGTCCCCCAGCTCGATCCGGCCCGGCCGCACCACCTGCGCATACACCCCGGCACAGGGCAGCGCGGCCGCCCCCGGCAGCGGCACGGTCCGATTCTCCCGGGACACCACCCGCAACGCCTCCGGATCCGGGGGAAGTTCACCGTGCGCCAGGGTCGGGACGGCGCAACGCGGGGTCGACGCAGTGACCCGCAGCCGCACGTGCGAGCCGATCAGCAACTCCCGGTCCAGCCAGTCGTTCTCGGCATAGCCGTCGGCCTCGTCAGTCCGGATCACCAGGTTGGGCCGGTACCGCTGCCACGCCACGCCCGTACGGCCCAGCGTGGCCGTGGTGATCAGGTGCACGGGCGCGAAGTCGAAGAACGTCCCGGTGGGCGCGCCCTGGCCGAAGCGGCTCACGGTGTAGGGCACGTCGGCCGTCGGCCCGGCGGCGAGCACCTCTTCGGGTACGGCCCGGTCGAGCTCACCCTGAACGGGAGGTTCGGCGATCAGCGCCACCTCCCGCCCGAACAGCCGGGACAGCGCCACCGAGACGTCCGAAGCGTCGGAAGCGTCCGAGACATCGACGGCATGCAGCCGCAGCCCCTCCGGCCCAGTGATCTCAACCCCGTCAGCGCCGGTAGCCGTCGACAGCTGAAGCAACTTCCGCCAACGACTCGGGTACTTGGCGCTGGCCACCTTGCCGGTCGCCAGATCCAGCAGGGCCAGCGCCCGGTCCCCGGCCAGTCCTCGCTCGGTCACCTCGGCGCGCGGGATTTCCTCTCCCAGCAGGGATTTCACCGGGTAGCGACACAGCAGTTCGATCTTCATCCCGCCATCCTGCCGGACGAGCCGCCATCGTGCCGGGCCGCACAGCGGTTGCTGGTTCTCGGGAGAACGGACGGCAGAGAGCCCTCAGGTGCGTAGGGGATCAGGTGGGTGAAAGCGAGCTGCGGCAGAGGCTCAGTGCAGTTGCGTGCGGGGTTCGGGCCGGTGCACGCCGCGTGGCCGGTAGCCGAGCGCGTCGGCCACGCCGACGAGGTCGGCCAAGTATCAGATGACGGCGAGCCACATCTCGGTGCCTTGGAGGCCGGGACGCGTCTGCGGGTCTCCGGCTGTGAGGGGGTGCGGCGCGCGAAAAGCGAAGCCTTGGCCGTCGACCCAATGGGTCGACGCGTCGCGGAGCAGTCGACCCGCCAGCGCGGTGACCTCGTTGGTCCGGTAGCCGGTGGTGCGGGTCAGCCACAAGGGGTGGGCGATGTCGAGGATATTGCAGGCGATCTGGCGGTCGCGGAGCGTGTAGCGCGGGTCCCGGGCGTGCGGAGCACGGAGTCGATGACACGCTCGGGATAGGGCACAGGCAGGCCGTACTGTGCGAACGTGCCTCGACTGGCCCGGTAGAACCCGTTCACAGCCGGCATCAGCCCGTCGGCGGGACTGCCCTTGCCCCACAGACCGGTGCGCGGGTCGGCATGAGCGAGCAGCCACCCGAACAGGGCCTCCAGCGCACCCGGCTGCCCACGCACTCCCTGCTGCCGGTTCCACATGATGGCGGTGCCCAGGGTGTCGACCCAGTCGCCGCTGTACCAGGGATTCTCCTGCCAGGGCAGACCTTCCAGATAGCCGATGACGTCACCGGCGGTGAGTGCGACGACGCCGACGAACGGGTGGGGAAAGACGCTGCCGAGCAGATCCAGGGCGTGCCCGACACACAGGAAGTGATAGCCGGTGTCGTCACTGAACGGCACCGCAGTCGCATCCGACGCCGTCGATGGTGCTGCTGAGCGTCTGCTGGAAGCGGCTTTGCCGGGCCCGGTCGTCGGCCGTGGCCTGCGTCCAGCAGTGCCACGGTGAGTAGTCGAACAGGGCGGGGCTGGAGGGCTCGCTGATGGCTGGGCGATCGTTCATGTCATCCGCTTCAGACGGTGTTGACTCAGGCGCTGCCGCTGTCCAGAGCGAGCGCGTGAATCCACGGCGGCATCACCAGGGGGCCCGGCGTGGTCATCGAAGAGGAATGAGCGGACTGATCATGCGGGTCCCGGGCCCACAGCCGCCATCGCTAGAGGGAAGTCCTCTTGAACGCCGCCCGGGAGACGATGCTGGAGGTGAGGCTGCGGAACGCGTCCTGAATGTCGTCGTGGACCTTCCAGCGGATGCGTCGCCGGCACGGCGGCGTTGGGATCGCGCGTCCCTCGGACGAGAGCGCGACCACCGCAGCGCAGTTGATCGAGGAGCGGACGTGGCAGCTGCTCGCGCAGCCCGCAACAGAGATCCGCGAGACACAACCAACGGTTGTGCCCATAGGGTGGTCGGTATGGACCTCGACACCGTCCGGACCTTCGTCGCCGTTGCCGAATCGGGACAGTTCCAGGAGGCCGCCGCGGAGCTGGCGGTCACCCAGCAGGCCGTCTCCAAGCGCATTGCCACGCTGGAACGCAGCCTCGGCGTGCGGCTGTTCACCCGCACGGCGCGCGGCGCCCAGCTGACCATCGACGGGCAGGCGTTCCTGCCCCACGCACGCGAACTGCTGCGCGTCGCCGAGCGCGCGGTCGCCTCCGTGCGCACCGGTCACCGTCCACTGCGCGTCGACGTGATCGCCTCGCGCGTCGCGCCATCGGGCCTGATGCGCGGCTTCCACCACGCGCACCCCGAGATCGACCTCGACGTGGTGATGCTGTTCGACGTCGAGACGGCCGTGGCCGCCCTCCGGTCCGGCGCGATCGACGCCTCCTTCCGCGCCGTCGCGATGCCTGGTCGGCCGCTACCCGAGGACATCGAGTCCCACCGGGTGCTCGACGAGCCGCACCAGCTCCTCACCGGCCCCGCTCACGCGCTGGCCCGCGCTCGGTCGGTGACCCTCGCCCAGCTCGCCGGGCACCGGATCTGGATGCCCGGCATCGTCCCCGGTACCGAGTGGGCCGCCTACTACGACGCCCTCGTCGCCGAATTCGGCCTCACCATCGAGGCCACCGGCCCCAACTTCGGCTCCGACGCACTCCTCGACACCGTCGCCGACACCCCGGCCCTGGCCACCTTCACGACCGAGCAAACCCGCCTCGTCTGGCCTGCCGGCCACGGTCTGCGCCGTATTCCGGTGACCGACCCGACGCCCGTCTACCCGCACTCGCTTCTCTGGCACCGGGACAACCCCCACCCGGCGCTGGCCACCCTCCGCGCGTATCTCGCCGCCACAGCGACCGGCCACGGCGCCGCCGGGACCTGGGTGCCGGACTGGGTGCTTCCGCGCTGAACCGTCCGCGGACACCGCACCGGCCTGCTTTCAGCCACCCCTCACCACTCATCAGTCCCAGGCGTTGAAGAGCACGCCACCCAACGTGGTGATGCCGTAGTAGCGAACTTCGCGCCACTCCGCCTTGGTGAGGACGGAGGTGTCGACGTCCGGGAGAGGCAGCGTGAGCAGTGCGCGATCGAGCACTTCAAAACCCAGGTCGGCGAAGGTGCGGGCCCACGGCGGAGGTGCGAGGAACTCCTCGGAGTACCAGTCCCGGCGTTCCTGGGCGAATGCGATCCACGGGTGGTAGGCGTGACACAGGATGACGGACTCCCCTGTGCCGACGATGACCGTTGCGGTGTGGAACGTCCGAGGGTACGCCTGCTCCTCCAGCTCGCCCACCTTGCCTCCGGCGGCGCGGGCGGCTGCGTGGAGCGCGGTGCGAAAGGCTCGAACGTCAGTCTTGGGAAGGGGTCCGTCCTTGCGGTGAATGAAGCCCGACGCTCCCCGCGGAAGCGTGAAGCCTGCGTCCTCGTCGTTGACCATGTGCTCATCCTGTCAGTGCTCTGACGGCGCTCTGGGGCCCAGGTGCGGGGTCGTCGCCCACAGCAGCAGGGCGGCGCAGCTGAAGGCCGTGTACAGGGCGGACACCCCTGTCCACCCAGCGGTGGCGTACGCCAGTGCCCGTGGTCCGCTGCGCGAGTCCGCGGTCGCTCCATCGGCCGGCGGCGCCCGTGGCTGCGGCTCCGGCCGCTCCGGCGAGCCCGAACGTGCCGATCGCGGTGTGCGTCAGCGACCAGGGCGGACTGCTGAGCGGCTGGACGACGCTGCTCCACAACGTGCTGAAGGCCGCGAAGACCAGCAGCGCCGGTCCGCCGCGGACCCGCAGGAGGGGTGCGGGCGAACAGGACGACAGTCGATGCCGGCAGACGCCGGTACGGCATGGCGACCGGCGTCGGCCGGTCGGCCGGCGGGGCGCGGCGCAGGAGCACGGCGAGCGTCGTGTCCACCATGGCCGACAAGAGGTGGACGGCGCGCCATCCGGCCAGGTCGGCCACCATGCCCGCCACCGTGCGGGCTAGGAGAATGCCGGGGATGACACCGCTTGTGACCGCGCCGACGACCCGGCCACGTAATGCCGGAGCGGTGCGGCGGGCGGCTGCGGCCACCATGGTCTGGGCTGGGCGACGACGGCGAGCGCACCGACCGCCGCGAGGGCAGCGAGCAGCGCCGTGGCCCCGGGCGCCAGAGCGACAGCCGACAGTGCCGCAGCGAGCAGGCCGAGCTGGAACGTGACCAGCAGGGGTTGGGCGAAGTAGCTACCAGGAATATGTGCTCACAGATCCGCTCCGGCGACGGGCGCCTCGTCGGCCCGGACGAGACCGTCGTCGAAAAGCTCGGCACTACGGACGGCGCCGACTGACTCGGCCTAACGCCACGGCACAGCCCCCGGGGCGGCCATCGCCTATTGTGCGCGCGGCCCTGCACGTTCCTGCTGTGCCGCCGACACTTGGCTCAGAGCCTGGTCAGCAGGGCGATGGCCGTGCCGACCAGGCCGATGGCCATGAAGCCGAGCACCGCCCCGGCGGCGAGGATCACCAGCACCAATGAGCGCAGCGTGGCCACGGCGGCCTTCACTGTCTCCGCCTTCACCCCCTTCGGGTCGTCGAGATAGGCGCGCCAGGCGGCTTGGCGGGTACGGCGGGTCAGCCACTGCGCCCACCAGGGGAGCCGCAGCAGGGCGAGCGCGGCGTCCAGGACTCCCTGCAGCGAGCGTGCGCCCGCCTCCGTGGCCGCGACCTCCTTGAGGAGCAGATGGTCCTGTGGCTGCTTGAGCTCTTCGAGGTTGCCGCGCATCCACTCCCGTGGCCGGGGACCGTCCTCGGGCGCTTCGGCCCGCAAGATGGCGTCGTGCAGCTCCGTTTCCCGGGAGCGTCTCTGCGCAGCGCTCAGGGGGAAGAGGCTCAGCAGATGATGGGCCGCGTCCAGGCGCCCCCACGCGAAGTCGGACCTGCGCCACGCGGCGCTGAAGAAGGCGCCGAAGTGCTGGAAGCGCACGCCGTAGAGCTTGCGGTCGCCGATGCCGGCGAACCGGTCCTCGTTGAACAGGGGACTGATGGCGTCGGGCCCCAGGCGCAGCAGGCGGAAGTCGGGCATCAGGCGCTCGACGAACTTCGACAGCGGAGCGTAGGCCCGGGTGACCACTTCCACCGTCAGATAGGCGGCGACGACGTCCTCGGACCGTTGCCACCCGCGCAGATCGGCTTCTACCAGGGCCGTGACGTAGATCTGTCCGGCAGCGCTGACGATGCCGGCGAGCTGTTGCGGGACACGCAGATCCGTGAACACGTCCTGGATGAGGCGGGCCGCTGTCTCGTCAGAGGTGTCGGTGCCCGGCGGATGGCGCAGTTGCAGTTGGGCGTCGACCGCCTCGAACATGGCGAGCACCTGGCGCGTGAGGTCGCTGATGGCCTCGGCGCCGCTGATCAGCGCCTGCTGCCGCTGCGGCGACGAGGCTTCGGCCAGGCGGTGGTGGAGGTGGTCGCTCATGCATCGCAGGGCACGTTCACAGGTGAGCAGCCCCCAGTGCCAGACGCCTCCGCTGTACGGATCGGTGATTTCCGTCCCGGCTGTCGTGGGCACCCAGTTGGCCCCCTGCTGCAACCCGGCCAGGATCGCTTCGACGCGGTTGGCGTCCGCTTCCGGCGTCGCGGCCAGGGAGATCACCGTCTCGGCGTCGGCGAGCTGCTTGCGGACGTCGTAGAGCACGGCCCGGGCGCGGTTGCGGCGGAATTCCGGCAGCAGTTCCTCCGCTCTTGATCGCAGCTGTTGCGCCAGAGCGGGGTCTTGGCCGGTGCGGGCGAACAGGTCGAGCTGGGTGTCGCGGATGCTGTTGCCCAGCTGGGTGCACAGCTCCTCGGCGCTCGACCGGAAGTCAGCCTCCTGCGGGTACCGGACGGCGTTCCACAGCACCTTCGACCAGGAGATCTCATCGCACCTGAGTCCGGCAGTGCTCTCCGGGCCGAGGCGGCCGGCGGACGGGACGATGAAGACGACCACGCGATCGACGGGAGCGTTGAGCCTGCGCTTGGTGATCGCCTCCAGGACGGGCTGGAACGGTGCGTTGTTGAGGACGCCGCCGTCGACGACACAGCTGGCGGGGTCGTCGTACCCGGACTTCGGAATCCGACGGTATTTGACCAAGGGCGCCTCGTTCACCGGCGAGAACGCCGCGGGGAAGCCGGCGGTCGCCCGTGCCGCCAGCACCAGCGCCGGAGTGTCGTCCTTCCCGAACTCGTCCAGCGGCTCGGTCCTGAACCCCCAGTCCCCGCCCTGCTTCGTGTAGGACACGGACTCCGGCTGATACTGGAAGCGGTAGAGGCGGCGATGGTCGCGTACGTCGAACGGGTTGCGGAAGCCGTCGGTGTACGAGCGCGAGCGCCCGTCCAGCGCGGTGGCCGTCATGAACAACGTCAGCTCCTGGCGCTGTTGCGTCCCGGACGTGCGTTCGCCGATGTGCTGCAGGACGTTGTCGATCTTCTCTTTGAAGGAGTCCCCGCTCAGCAGGCTGGTCGGTGATTTCGGCTCCAGCAGCTCCTCCAGCGCCGCGGACTTCTCCCATACGCTGCGCAGATCGGGCAGCCCTGCTCCACGGGCGAGGGCAGTGCCCAGGATCAGGCCGTTGAGCCCGCCTGCCGAGGTTCCCGCCACGATGTCGACCAGTACCTTGCGGCCGGCGGAACGGGTGATCGACCGCCAGATCCGGAACGCCGGCCGGTCGGCGTCGGGCACGGACTCCTCAGGGACGCCGCTGGACGCCCGGCACAGGAGGTCGAGTTCATGGGTGACCCCGCCCATCCACACCGCGAGGCTCACTCCGCCGTTCATCACCAGGGCCAGGCGGGTCTCCGGCTGTGGTGTGGGAGCGACATCGTTCTGGGCAGCCATGCGGGCAACATAAGACGTGGGAGAGCCGGTCACACTGCGGCGCGCGTCCGGATGCGCCCGTCGGACCCAGAGCTTCGCTCGGACGCGTGCACACCCCAGGAGGCCAAGGCCGGCGACGCCGGGTCGGCTGGATGCCATGGCTCGGTGTCGGAGAGAGGCCGGGGCCCGGATGAGAAGTGAGATCCCCGGCCCGATTCCGGTGGGCCGGGGTTTCTCGTGGTCGGGTCGGGTTGGGGTCAGCCGACGTCGTGCTGGCGTACGACGCGGAAGCTGGCGATGACGCCGTCTTCGATGTGGATGCCCTTGGGGGGGCATGCGCGCACGCCGAAGCTGGAGCTGTGGGGGCCGACGGTGGCGATCGGGGCGCCGTTGTCGCAGACGGCTCCGCGGAAGACCTCGACGGTCTTGTGGCTGTCGTTGCGGACGTTGACGGTTTTGGCGCCGAGGCCGCTGGCGATGGTGATGCAGTCGCCGGGGTGGGTGGAGTAGGAGCGTTCGTTGATGAAGATGCGGCCTTCTTCTTCGTGGTCCTCTCTGCCTTCGTTGCCGCGCCCTTCGTTGCCGCGTCCCTCGTTGCCCTTGCCGGAGCCGCCGCCGAAGGGGGCGGTCGCGGCGGGGGCGGTGACCGGGGCGGTGGCCGGTGCGGTCTGGGGTGTGGTGGGGGCGGAGGCGGCGGAGGCGTAGGTGATGCCGGTGGTGGCGAGGGCTGCCGCGGCTGATACCGCCGCGGTCACCATGGTGGAACGGGCGACGTTCATGTCGCTTCTCCTGTCTTGTGTCTCGGAGATGCCGGCTCGTCAGCCGGCTTGCGATCAAACGTACGCATAGCCGACACACCGGTCATATTAAATGACCTCGAAATGGCGCCGATCGGGGTATTTGTGGCCGTGCCTGCTGCTGGGTCGGGGTGTCAAGTTGCCTGTATTGAAGGGAGTTTGAGGGAGCATTGCTCCTTCTGGATGATCTGCTGATGCGTCCTCACCCGCTGGCGGCGGCGTGTCGCTGCAAACGCAGCGAGATGGTTCGTGTTATGGGACCGTGCTGTGGAGCAGAGCCGGACCGGGCGAGCGGCTCATCTGCCCCAGATCCTCCGGTACGCCTCCCGGTAGCCCGGCGGGTCCCAGGTCGTGGCTCCCGCGCTGTTGGCGGGCGTCGAGACGTGAACGGGGGCGACGTAGCCGCTGGCAGGACGACCGGAGAAGGCGCGGTTGAACTCGTCGATGATCTGCCAGCCCTGCTGCGACAGCGGCTCGGGAACGGTGGCGGCCTGGTACTGCTTGCTGTTGATGCGCTGGAAGGCGGACGGGTCGCCGTCGCCCGCACCGATGTTGAAAGGCGGGCCTGCGCCCGGTTTGCCGGCCGCGCGGAAGGCGGGGGCGGCGTCGGCGAAGTACAGGTCGTTGATGGCGACGGAATACGTCCACCCGCTCTGGAAGCGGGAGAGGAGCGAGGAGACCTCGCGCGGGGTGCGGCTGCTCGCGTCCGGGATCGGGATGTTCTCGTACGCGAGCAGCCGTACCCCGGAACAGGTGGCGAGCTCCTTCCTGATCAGCTCGGACTTGTTTCTCGCGAAGGGGATCGAGGCGTCGGTGATGAGCACGACCCCGGCCCGGCCGTTGGACTGCGAGATGATCCACCGTGCGCTGATGCCGGCCACGTCCTCGACCCGGGTGGTGACGTTGGTGAAGAGCGCGGGCCGCCTGCTGGGGCCGGGGGAGGCGACCGCGTGCCAGCCGATGAGCGGGATGCCGGCCGCGCCGGCCCGGTCGACCTGCTGCGAGGTCGAACCGGGATCGAAGCCGCCGATGACGATGCCAGAGGGCCTCAGGGTCACGGCCTCGCTCATGGCTGCCTGGATTCCGGCGGGGCTGCCGCCTCCGTCGATCACCCGGACGTTCCAGCCGATGACTCTCGCGGCCTCCCGCACGCCGTTCGCGACGCCTGCGACCCCGGGGTTGGTCATGGTCTGTGCCACATAGACGATCGTCTTGCCGGAGACCGCCGCCGGGCCGCCGGTCGGGCCGTTCCAGGCGGTGTCGGTCTGCTCCGCTCGGGCGACCGCGGCCCGGGCCTTGGTCTGGGCCGGGGGGCAGCCGCCCGGGCCCGTGGCGGACGCCGTGGGGCCGTGCGGCGAGCCGCGCTGACAGCCCGTCAACACGGTTGCCGTGGCCAGCAGGGCGATGGACACCGATCGGGCCGTGACGGCGGGGCGGGTGGCCTTGCGGTAGCTGCGGTGCACGGGAGCTCCTCGCGGAGGGACGAGCGTCAGGGGGCGGCCGAGGTTGCGGAGCCGGGCCCCTGGCGTGGGTCATGGAGCGGTGCCCGTGGTTCCGTCTCCGGGCGTCGACGGAGGCGGCTGCGGCGGTACGGCCGGTGCGTCGCGGGCCGCACCGGCCCCGGTGCTCAGCCGGCGGGCGGAGTAGCCGGCCAGGCCGACGGCGAGCAGCAGGGTGCCGCCGTAGAACAGGGGGATCGTCCAGAAGTCGGCGCCCATCTGTCCGATGCCGGTGAGGCCGACGGCGAGCACGGCGACGGCGACGACCGTGCCCAGGGCGTTGGGGCGGCCGGGTTTGATCGCGGTGGTGCCGAGGAGGGCGCCGGTGAAGGCGGGCAGCAGATAGTCGAGACCGACACTGGGATTGCCGATCTCCTGCTGAGCCGCCAGCAGCACACCGGCGAAGCCGACGATCAGCCCCGACGCGGCGAACGCGTAGACGGTGTACCTGCGGGTCGGGATGCCGACCAGATCGGCGGCGCGGGGATTGGCACCGATGACGTACAGGCACCGGCCGAGCGGCAGCCGCTCCAGCACCACCCAGAGAGCGACGGCGAGGGCGAGCACGTAGAAGGCGGGCAGCGGCAGGCCGAGGAACCTGGAGTCGTAGAGGCCGGTGAAGGCCGCCGGCAGACCCTGTGGGCCCGGGACGATCCGGCCGCCGCCGGTGACCCAGCCGGTCACGGCGTACAGCATGCTGCCGGTCCCGAGGGTGGCGATGAACGAGTCGATCCGGCCGAACTCGACGACCACACCGTTGAGGACGCCCACGACCGCCCCTCCGGCGATCACCACGAGGCAGGCCCAGGGCCAGGGCCATGCCCCGTCGACGACGAGATGCAGCACCATGACGTGCGCCAGGCCGAGACCGTAGCCGAGGGAGAGATCGAACGAGCCGGTCACGATGGGGACCATGGCGGCGAGTGCGAGGACGGCCGGGATCGACTGGGTGGACAGGATCGAGTCGACGGTGTCCCGTGTGGGAAACGTGTGCGGCAGTGTGAGGGAGAAGAACAGGAAGAGCAGAGCGGTGAGGACCAGCAGGCCGTAGGCGCCCACGAGGTGCCAGGCCGGGCCGCGTCCGTGCGGCCGGGAGCGGGGCGGGAAGGACGAGGGCGGGGCGGTCATGAGTCCGTGGTGGTTCCGGGGACCGGCGGGACGGCCGAGGCCGCCCGGGTGAGCCCCGCGACCGTGAGACCCGCTCCGCTCAGCTCGGTTGTGACGCATCCGCGGACGAATACCAGGGCACGGCGGCACACGCCCGCCACCTCCTCGAAGTCGGTCGAGACCAGCAGGACCGCGAGGCCGGCGGCCAGCGCCTCGTCGAGCAGGCGGTAGACGGCGGTCTTGGCTCCGACGTCCACGCTCGCGGTCGGCTCCTCCAGGATCAGCAGGCGCAGGTCCACCCGCAGGCACCGGCCGATCAGGACCTTCTGCTGGTTTCCGCCGGACAGGGCGGCGATGGGGGCCTCGCTGTCGCGGGGACGCACCGCGAACCGTTCGATCAGCTCCGTGGCCTGGGCGCGTTCGCGGCGGGGGCTGATCCAGTGCAGCGCGGGCATGTCTCCCGCACGAGGATTGGCCAGGAGGTTCTCGCGGACGGTCAGCCCGGCGGCGCAGCCCTCCCGCTGTCGGTCGCCGGGTACGAAGCCGACGCCGAGAGCGACGGCCTCGGCGACCGTGCCGGGTCGGTAGGGCCTGCCGCCGAGGAGCACCTGGCCGCCGAGGAGGGGCAGGGCGCCGGCGAGGGCGCGGCCCAGGTCCATGTGCCCGGCGCCCGAGAGGCCGACCAGGCCCAGGACCTCCCCGGCCCGGAGACGCAGGGTGACCGTTCCCGTGCCGGTGGTCCGTGCGCCGTCGAGGGTCAGGACGGCGGGGCCGCCTGCGGGGCCGGTGGCGGGGCGATGGCGGGCCGGTTCCTCGCCGACGATGTCGTGCACCAGCCGGGCGGGGCTGTGGCCCGCCAGCGGGCCGTGGCTGACGAGCCGGCCGTCGCGCAGAACGGCGAAGGTGTCGGCGACCTCGTAGACCTCGTCCAGACGGTGGGTGACGTAGAGGATGCCGTGTCCCTGGTCGCGCAGTGTGTGCAGGACGCGGAAGAGCCGGGCGCAGTCCGCGGCGGGGAGGCGGGCGGTCGGTTCGTCGAGGACGATGAGTCTCGCGCAGGCCGCCAGGGCCCGGCCGATGGCGACCAGGGAGCGCTCTGCCGGGCCGAGACCGGCGATCGGCGTGTCGGGATCGAGGTGTCCGGCGACGGCTTCCAGAGCCTCGGCGCAGCGCTCCCGGGTCCGCGGCCAGGAGATCAGCCCGGCGCGACGCGGATATCCGATGGTCAGGGCGAAGTTCTCGGCGATCGTCATCCACTCCACGAGTCCGAGGTCCTGGTGGATGAAGGACATGCTGCGGGAGGCGGCATGACTGCCGAGCGGATGCCCGTCCACCGTGATCCGGCCCGCGTCGGCAGGGTGGACGCCTGCCAGCACCTTGATGAGCGTGGACTTTCCGGCACCGTTGGGGCCGAGCAGGGCGAGGACGCTGCCGGCCCGGACGTCGAGGTCGACGCCGTCCAGAGCGAGGGTCCCGCCGAACCGCTTGGCGAGCCCGCGGATGCGGACCAGGGGGTCGGCCCCGACGTCCCTGACCGCGTTCGCAGAGGTGTCGGGAGGGTCGTGCACGGACATCTCCGGGGGTCGGCAGGGCGATTTCTTCCCGACTGTTCGCCAGTGATACTAGTGGATCACCTCATGGCATTCCGGATTTTTCGCCTTCTGTGACACCAACGGCTCAGCCGCGCCGATGGCCTCAGAGGCCGTCGAGCCCGCATTCGGCCCAGATGACCTTGCCCTGCGGGAGGTAGCGCGTACCCCAGCTCTGTGCCAGCTGGGCCACGAGGAACAGACCGCGGCCGCCCTCGTCGGTGGTGGCTGCCCGGCGCAGGTGCGGGGCGGTGTTGCTGGTGTCGGAGACCTCGCAGATCAGGGTGCGGTCGCGCAGCAGACGTACGTGGATGGGTCCGGAGCCATGACGGATGGCGTTGGTGACCAGCTCGCTCAGCACCAGTTCCGCGGCGAAGGAGGCCTCCTCGACTCCCCAGTCGGCCAGCTGCCGGAGGGCCGAGCCGCGCACCTCGCTGACGAGCGACGGGTCGGCGGGCAGGTCCCAGGCGGCGATCCGGTGGGGGTCCAGGGCGTGGGTACGGGCGACGAGCAGGGCGATGTCGTCACGGGCGTGGGCCGGCGCCACGGTGTCCAGGACCGCCTCACAGGTCTCCTCGGGTGAGCGTTCCGGGTGGGCCAGGGCGTCCCGGAGCTGGTCGAGGACCACGTCGACGTCGCGGTCCCGGTCCTCGAAGAGCCCGTCGGTGTAGAGGACCAGCTCGCTGCCCTCGGGGAGGTGGACCTCGGCGGCCTCGAAGGGCAGGCCCCCCAGGCCGAGCGGGGGCCCGGCGGGCAGGTCGGGGAAGGACACCGTGCCGTCGGGGCGGACCAGCGCGGGCGGCGGATGCCCGGCGCGCGCCATGACGCACTGCTGCGTGGTCGGGTCGTAGACGGCGTACAGGCAGGTCGCGCCGATGATGCCGGTTTCTCCCGCGTCGGGGTCCTCCCGGTCGAGGCGCCCCACCAGGTTGTCGAGGTGGGTGAGAACCTCGTCCGGGGGGTAGTCGAGTTCGGCGAAGCTGCGAGCGGCGGTGCGCAGCCGGCCCATGGTGGCGGCGGAGAGCATGCCGTGACCGACGACATCGCCGACCAGCAGGCCGACACGGGTGCCGGAGAGGGGGATGACGTCGTACCAGTCCCCGCCCACCTCGGACTCCGCGGGCAGGTAGCGGTGCGCCACCTCGACGGCGTCCTGGTCGGGCAGACCGTGCGGCAGCAGGCTGCGCTGCAGGGCCAGGACCATGGTGCGCTCCCGCGTGTAGCGCCGGGCGTTGTCGATGGACAGGGCGGCGCGGGTGGCGAGTTCCTGGGCGAGCGAACGGTCGTCGTCGCCGAAGGGCGCCGGGTCCTGCCCGCGGTAGAAGGCGGCCACGCCCAGGACGACGCCACGGGCGACCAGGGGGACCGCGATGAGGGAGTGGACGTGGGTCAGCAGCTCCTCGGTGTGCTCGGGGTCGTGGGCGAGCCAGCCCGCGGCGGTCTTCAGGTCCGGCTCCAGCACGGCCTGCCCGCTGGTCAGACAGCGGAGTTGCGGCGTGGTCGGGCCGTAGTCGACGCGTTTGCCGACCGGGTGGAAGGGACAGTCGTCGCGGATGCCGTGGACCACGGTCCGGTACAGGTCGGTGAACGGATCGGCGGCCTCCTCGCCGCGCGGTACGGCCTCGGGCAGATCGATGGTGACGAAGTCGGCCAGTCGCGGCACCGCCGTCTCGGCGAGTTCCTCGGCGGTGCGGCGCACGTCCAGGGTGGTGCCTATACGTGTGCTCGCGTCGCTCAGCAACTCCAGGCGGCGGCGCGCGGCGAGGGCGTACCGCCCCACGTGCGGCTCTCCCACCATCACGAGCCCTCGCGCCGGGGGCGGGGAGCCGGGGTGACCGCCCGCCGCGCCGCCTGGCCCGCCCGCCGATGCCTCGCTTGTGCCGGGCACGTCGGCTCGGCCGGGGACGAGGCCGGGCGCCACGGCGCGGGGAACGGCTCCGGACAGCGGGGCGGCGGGGACGATGGAGGCGGCGGGTTCGACGGGGAGGTGCAGCCCCTCCTCGGCCGACTGCGGGACGGTGGCCGACTGCGGGACGATGAGGGGTTCGTGCGGTGAGGGACCGGACAGAATGGCCTCGGTGACGAAGCCTTCCACCCCGGTGGCGCTCGTCATCGGGCGGCTCACCAGTGTGACCCGCCGGCCGTCGGACAGGGGGACTCGGACTGCGGCTCGTTGCGCGCAGGAGATCAGCTCGGCGGCCTTCTCCATCAGGATCTCCTGGTCACGCGGATGCAGCCCGAAGGCCAGTTCGCCGACACCGACGCTGTGGTGAGGGCCGGTGGCGGCTTCGGCGCCGGTGTCCAGGTACGCCCGCAGCAGGGCGCGCTCCCGTTCGGAACTCTGCCCCAGCAGCCGCCTCTCGATGGCGCGGGCCGCCCTGCATATCACGGTGGCCAGCGCAGGGTCCTCGGCGCTGCGCGGATATCCGAGGCACAGGACGCCCTCGATGCGGCCGCTGATCGGGTCGCGTACGGGAAGCGCGCGGCAGGCGTTTCCCTGCGAGCGCTCGGCGAAGTGCTCGGCGCCGTAGACCTGGATGAGCTGCCGCTCCGCCAGCGCGAGACCGATTCCGTTGGTGCCGGCGTACTGCTCGGCGAACACGAACCCGGGTACGCGCTGGAACGCCGGAAGGCTTCGGGCCAGGGACGCCTCTCCGAAGCGGCGCAGCAGGACCGTGCCGTTCGCATCGGCGACGGAGATGTTCATCTTGCTGCCGGCGAACCAGGACTGCAGCCGGTCGAGCACCGGCACGGCCGCCCGGACGATACGGGCGTCATCATCGAAGTCGGCCCGGTAGGGAGGGCCGGAATGGTCGGGCGAGAGCCCCAGGGCCCGGCAGCGCTGCCACGAGTTCGAGATGGGGGTGCGCACACAGGCTTCCACGGGCTCGCCCTCCAGGAAACGCTCACGCGAACGGGCGGGGCCTGTGCCGTCTGTCGCACGCCCTGTCGGTATCGCTTTCCCGTAGGGACGAACCACGCTTCGCCTCACTCGCGCCTGCAGGAGTCCGCTTAACCAAAACAATATGACATAGACGAGAAACAGGGACATTCGGCATCTATAGCTACAGAACGGCTACCGGATTGACGGGCGAGCCCGTGCCGCCCGGGACGTTCAGCGGCGCCACGACGAGCAGGAACTCATGCCGCCCCGCCTCCGCCGTCGCGGCCGACAGGGCCTCCAGATCGAGGTTGTCCAGCAGCGGCACCCCCATCGCAGCCAGGGCCAGGGCATGGACGGGCGAGTGCACGCCGTCGACAGGTGAGGGCCGTACGTCACTGTCGCCGTCACCACCGAGCAGCGCGATGCCGCGCTCGGCCAGCAGCGGTACGGCGTCCACGTGGAAGCCCGCGCTCGCCGCACCGGGGTCCCAGGCACCGAGCTCCCCACGGCGGCGGACGTGCCCGGAGCGCAGCAGCACCGCGTCGCCCTCGCCGATCGTCACATCGAGTGCGCTCTCCGCGGCGATGACGTCCTTCGCGCGCACCGCCTGCCCCGGCTCCAGCCAGCGGACCCCCAGGACCGCGGGCAGGTCGAGGAGAACCCCCCTCGTGACCAGCGGGCCGAGTGCCGACACCGCTCCGAAACGGGCACCTGCCGCGCCGACGAGGACCTTCGCCGTCCGGCCGTCGTAGAGCTGCCCCCGGTAGGCGACATGGCACAGGGCGTCGAGATGGGTGACGGCCTTGCCGTGGTAGTCGGCGGCGATGAAATCCTTGTGGGTGGAGGGCTCCGGGCTCTCCACGTCACCGAGATCGGTCATGTGGTGCAGAGCGGGCCTGGGGTTGTCCGGGCCGGGCAGGGTGTTCCAGGGCAGCCCGAGCGGGACGACCTTCCCGGCCCGCACCACGGCCGTGGCCCGCCGCACATGCTCCGCGGTCACCCGGTTCCAGGCACCGCGATCGGCCGGGGCCCAGCGGCCCCAGGTGCGGACCGTCTCGAAGAGCGCGTCGAACTCCCGACGGGAGACGGCCGGCCCGTTGTCGGCATCGGCCGGCCCGGGATCCGGACCCTCCGCGGAGCTCGGGCTCATCCGCACTCACCGTTCCCAGCGTCGACACGGCCCCGGGCGGGGCATCGCTCCGACGGCGGGACACCGCCCCGCGGGCCCGCCGACCCGGCTTCCCAGCTTGGCACGAGCTGCACCGGATCGCCGGTCCACGTTCGCCGGGCCTGCCCCTCGAAGGCCGAGGGGCTGGTCGGGATGGAGCGCGGTGGGCGCAGTCGCAGGACGGCCCGTAGATTGAGGATGAGGCCGTTGGGGCGGGAAGGGAGCGCCATCGGTGGCATCGCTGGTTGATCATGCGGCCTTGTTCGCCGCGACGCCGAGCCCCTATCTGGTGCTCGGTCCGGACCTGGTCATCGTGGATGTGAACCGGGCCTATCTGGCGGTCACCGGACGCACCCGGGAGGACCTGCTCGGCAGGCATGTCTTCAACGCGTTCCCGGACAACCCCGCCGACCCGGAGGCCGACGGGGTCCGCAATCTCGGCGCTTCCCTGCACCGGGTCCTCGCCACCCGCCAGGCCGACACGATGGCGCTGCAGAAGTACGACATCCCTGTGATGGGCCGGCCAGGGGTCTTCGAGGAGCGGTGGTGGTCCCCGGTGAACACCCCTGTGCTGGGCCCGGACGGGCAGGTGGACTACATCATCCACCGGGTCGAGGACGTCACCGAGTTCGTCAAGGCGTACCAGGCCGCCCACCCCGCCGGCGTCCGGGTGGGGGAGCGGCTGGAGGAGGCGCAGGTTCTGGAGGCGGAACTGTACGCACGAGCGCGGGAGCTGCAACGCCTGAACGAGGAACTGCGGCAGGCCCACACCCGCGAACGCGAGGTCGCCGTCACCCTGCAGGAAGCCATGCTCCACGCCCCCGACCTGGCCCACCACCGCGACATCGCGGTGCGTTATCTGCCCGCCACCGGCTCCCTCAATGTCTGCGGCGACTGGTACGACGTCGTCGACATCCCGCCCGACCGGCTCGCCGTCGCCGTCGGCGACGTCATCGGCCACGGCCTGGGGGCGGCCGCCGTCATGGGCATGCTCCGCAGTGCCCTGTCCGCCGCCATCCGCGCCCTGGAACGCCCGGCCCAGGCCCTGGAGGTTCTCGGCCTGTACGCCCGGTCCGTCGAGGGCGCGCTGGGCACCACCACCTTCAAAGGGGTCATCGACACGCGCAGCCGTCTGATCACCTACAGCAGTGCGGGCCACCCGCCGCCGGTGCTCGCCCACCCCGATGGCCGCTGCGAACTGCTGGACCAGGCCACCGACCCACCGCTGGGCGCCCGTCCGCAGCACGTCCCCCGCCCGCAGGCGAGCCTGCCGTACAAGCCCGGGGACACCCTCGTGCTCTACACCGACGGGCTCATCGAGCGGCGGGGCCAGGACATCGACGCCGGCCTCGACCAACTGATCGACGTGCTCAGCGAGTTCGGCCGTCTCGGCACCGAACAGCTCGCCGACACCATCCTGGCGCGCCTGGGCGTCGCCAGCGGCGGCCGGGACGACGTCGCACTGATCGTCGTACGGCTCTGACGAGGCAGCAGGTCCCGGCCAAGTCCTCTGCCACGGCCGTCGTCAGCGTGGCCGCGAACCCAGCGCAGGCCGGGGCGCGCCCCGCCTCCGCCTGCGTTCAGGAATACCCGCGGGCGAGCTCTGTGTTGCCGCGAACATGACGACAAATGCGCCGCGGCCCGAGGTACTGCGATACACCGCCTTCTCCGACAGCCCCGATGGTGGAAACCCCGCCGGTGTGGTTCTGGACGCCACTGCCCTGGACGACAGCGACATGCTGGCCATCGCCGCTGACCTGGGGTACTCGGAGTCGGCGTTTTTGACCCCGCCGCCGCAGGGCCTCGGCGGCCAGGAGGGCCGGGCGTACACCATCCGTTACTTCAGCCCCAAGGCCGAGGTGCCGTTCTGCGGCCACGCCACCGTTGCCACCGCCATCGCGCTCGCCGAGCGGACAGGCCCCGGCGAGCTGCTGTTCGCCACACGCGCCGGCACCGTGCCGGTGGAGGTGACCGAGGAGAACGGAACCGTCACGGCCACACTCACCAGTGTCGAGCCGCACATCGAAGAGATCGCCCAGGCCGACCTGGCGGAGGCACTCGCCGCGCTCGGCTGGCCGGCCACCGACCTCGACCCGGCCTTCCCGCCTCGCATCGCGTTCGCAGGCGCCCGCCACCTCGTTCTGGCAGCCGCGACACGCGCACGTCTCGCAGATCTCGCGTACGACTTCGAGCGTCTCGAAGCTCTGATGCACCGCCTGGATCTGACCACGGTTCAGTTGGTGTGGCGTGCGTCGGCCACCGTCTTCCATGTCCGTGACCCCTTCCCTGTCGGCGGCGTCGTCGAGGACCCCGCAACCGGTGCCGCGGCCGCCGCGTTCGGCGCGTATGCCCGTGAACTCCGCCTGGTTCCCGAGGACGCCGTCCTCACCCTGCATCAGGGCGAGGACCTCGGCCGTCCTGGCGAACTCACGGTGACACTGCGCACGGGTGACTCGCGCATCCGTGTCAGCGGCACGGGAACCGGTATCAGCTGAGGCGCCGAGGGGCCTTCGGCGTCAGCAACAGTGCCCGTTCGCCTCCGCCTTGCTGAAGTGGCCGGCCGTGAAGGCCTTCACCGGGATCCGAGAAATACAGGGTTCCGGCATCGCCCCGTCCCCATCCCAGCTCCGCGTCCTGCGCGAGCTGGAGCAGGTGGACGGCGGGGCCGTCGGAATCGCGACGGGTCACCCGACCCGTAAGAGGTGTCGGGCCGGCCGAAGGCGCGATGCCGGACGGCGGTGTTCCCGTCGATGTCGCCCATCGCGGTGAGGATGAGCGATGCCGCACCCCAGTCTCGTCCGGGTCGAAGTCGACGTCGGCGTCCTCGATGTCCCAGCAGTCCGGAAGCATGGTCACCTCGGTCGCGCGCAGCGGCCGTACCGGATAGCTCCGCGCCGGTTCGGGGGCGGCTCTCTTGACTGCCCGGGTGGCGGCCGCGGGAATCACGCGGCACGCCTCGGGCCCGGACAAGTCCAGCAGGCGGTACCGCTCGTACGGCACGTCCGGAACCAGGTGGAAGAAGTTGAGCAGGCCCGGCCGCGTCGGAAGCTCGGCCGCGAGCCCGGGGGCGAGGGCGTCGGTGTCGAGGACGGCGTGCGGGGACAGCGGGACGCCGTCGATTTCGGGCCAGGCGGTGCCTGGTTCGAGCAAGGCGGGCCCGCCGAAGCGCGGGAACGTGGGCCGACCTGGGCGCTTGCTCGCCCAGGAGCGTGCCGGCCTCGATGCCTGGGCGGACCGCGATGTCCCGGCGGCCGGCCGTCCGGACCAGCTGGTTGTGCCTGAGGTGAGACAGGACGGGCGCGGTGTGAGACTGGGCCCGGAAGGGGTGATACCTGTGTCGGACCCACCGCACATGTCCTCTGGTCCCGACACCACAGTCGAGCATCGGCTGGAAGAACTGATCACCGAGGCGCAGACGGCCCTCCCAGTCGAACTGCCCGCCCTGGCGAACCGGTGCGCCTCGGTGCTCGGACTGGACACCGCGCTGATCTACCTCGTCGACCTGCAGCAAAGGCTGCTCATCCCGCTGGACGAGGCCTTGCAGCCGCTGCAGGTGGACCACTCGTCGGCAGGCTGGGCGTACCGCACCGTCTCCCCGCGGGTCGTCGACGCCGACGACGGCGTGACCGTCTGGATACCTCTGATCGACGGTGCGGAGCGGCTGGGCGTGCTGGCCGTGCGGGCCGCCTCGCTCGACGAGGTACGGATGCGTCGTGGCCGGATGCTGGGCCATCTGTTCGCCATGCTGATCACCTCCAAGCGCGCCTACAGTGATTGGCTCGCCGCCCGCACCCGTACCGTGACCATGGGGTTGCCCGCCGAGATGCTGCGGGCTTTTCTGCCACCCCACACCATCAGCAGCAAAAGGTGCGTCTCGACCGCGGTCCTGGAACCGGCGTACGACATCGCCGGCGACGCGTTCGACCACTCGGTGGTCAAGAACGTGCTGCACACCATGATCCTCGACTCCATGGGGCACGATCTGGCCTCTGGTCTGAGCACGTCGGTCGCCATGGCGGCGGCACGGAACGCCCGCCGCGGCGGTGGCGGCCTGGCCGATGTCGTCGGCGCCGTCGACCAGGCGCTCGCCCAGTGGCTGCCCGACCACTTCTGTACCGGCGTGCTGTGCCGGCTCGATGCCGAGACCGGGATCCTCCGCTGGGTCAATTGCGGTCACCCCCCGCCGCTGCTGATCCGGGGCGAGCGAGTGCTTGCCGGGGCACTGGACAGTCCCCCGCAGCCGCCGATCGGCCTGGCCGGCCCACTCGCCCCGGCGCCCCGGCAGGTCCACGAGGCGACGCTGGCACCGGGTGACTGCGTCCTGCTCTACACCGACGGTGTCGTGGAGGCTCGCGACGCGGACGGTGCGGAGTTCGGCCTCGACCGGTTCACCGACTTCATCATCCGCTCCAACGCCGCCGGCCAGCGCCCTGCCGAGGTGCTGCGGCTGCTCATCCACGCCATCCTGGATTACCAGCGCAACCAACTGCGGGACGATGTGACCATCCTGCTCTTCGAATGGCGCCCGCAGCACCGGTTGAGCCGTCATCGTCTCCCATAGCCTCGAAGCAACCTTGCTGCGGTCTGGGCGGGGGTCTCGTCCAGGGTGTAGACCGTCCGTGTCGCGACGAGTCGGGTGCCGTTGTCGTCGAGCCAGTGGGCGAGGAAGTCATGTCCGTCGATGATCCAGGATCGGCCTTTGCTCGCCATGCAGCGTCGCCGTAGGACGCTGAGTGAGGTCCCACGGTCGGGGGAGGGCAGGAGCCGGATGACGTCTGGGCAGCAACTCAGTGCCGTGCGGACCGTGGCCAGCTGCTGGTGGCCGGTGTAGCTGGTATGGCCCGCGCCCAGGGCGATGATGGCTTCGCGGTGGTCGGCGACGGCACATGCCACGGCGTGTGCTCGGGCTGGTTCCCACTCGGCTTCGGCCGCGAGACGCCCGACGGCGGCGATGCGCTCGCGGAGTCTGGCGATGCTCCATCCCACCTGCGCGTAGTACTCGTCCGCAAGGGCGTCCAGATCGATGAACGGTCTTTGCGTCCTCGCCGCGATCTCCCGGCCGAGAGTGGTTTTTCCGGTGCCGGCCGGGCCGATCAGAACCATCCATGGTGCCTCGGTGGGCGTTCGTCGGCTCACGCGGCATTCCCTCGTTTCGTTGAAGCGGTCGACGCGGACCCCGGCGAGGACCAGGATGCAGGCTTTGGCGTCCTCCATGCGGAGGTTGAGGCGGATAGCGTCGGCCCACACGTGCGCCTCCACTCACGGGTCTGCTCGTCGACGCGCTTGTCCTTCCGCCTTGTGCAGGACAGTTCGGGACGAGATGGCCGACACGTCTGCGCTGCGCGGGCCGCAGGCGCAGTTCATGGACGACGTGTATGTCGCTGTTCAGTTCGGGTGTGTGGACTGGTCGCTGCCGCGTAGTTGTTCTGGCGCGTCGTAACGCGGATGGTGCCGGGTGGGCCTCGGCTACGATCTCCGCACACGAACGATCAAGGAACTGGGGGCATGATCGGCATGGCGGCGGACGCGGCAGGGGAACGGCTGGGGGCTGAAGACCCCCGGGAGATCGCGGGATACCGGCTGCTGGCGCGCATCGGCGAGGGCGGGATGGGCACCGTCTATCTCTCCCGCACCCGTGGCGGACAGCCCGTCGCGCTGAAGGTGATCCGGCGCGAATACGGCAGCGACCCCGGCTTCCGGCGCCGCTTCGAGCGGGAAGTCAAGGCCGCCCGCCGGGTGCAGGGCTACCACGTCGTCCCGGTGATCGACCACGACATCAGCGGTGAACGGCCCTGGCTGGCATCGGTGTTCATCCCCGGACGGCCCCTTCACGAGGCTATCGCGGCACACGGCCCGCTGCCGCAGCCCGCTGTCCTTCAGCTCATCGGCTGCGCCGCGAGGGCGCTGACCGCGATCCATTCGGCCGGCATCGTGCACCGGGACCTCAAGCCCAGCAACATCCTGCTGAGCTCCCAGGGGCCGTACGTCATCGACTTCGGCATCGCCCGCGCAGCCGACGCCACCCAACTCACGATATCCGGCGGTGTCATCGGTACCCCGCAGTTCATGTCTCCGGAGCACGCCCTCGGCGAGCCAGTCGGGCCGGCTACGGACGTGTTCTCGCTCGGCCTGATCGCCGCCGTCGCTGCGACCGGCCGCCACCCCTACGGCGAAGGCGGCGCCCTCACTCTCGCCGCGCAGATCGCCAACACCGCCATGCATCCGCCCCGCCTGGACGGCTACGACGACCTGCTCCGCCCGCTCCTCGAACGCTGCCTGGCCGCCGACCCGGACCAGCGCATCGGCACCGAGGAACTGGCCGCGCTCTGCGAACAGGCCGCAGGCCGCCGTCTGAACGACTTCACCGGCTGGCTGCCCGACCCACTCGCCGCGGACCTCGTCGCCCGCGAGCAGGCTGTCCTCTCCCTGCCCCCGGAGCCGACCGTCGTCGACCGTGACGCGCAGGGGCAGAGTGCGCAGGGCCCTGGTCCGGCAAGCTTTTCGTCGGCTGATACTGCGGGTGCGCACAACGCCGGCCCGGCCGGCACCGGCACCCAAGACCCCGGCCCGGTCGGCACGGACCCGGGGGCCGCCTCGGCCGCCGGGCCGCCCCCACCGCACGGGCCCACCTTCGCCGGCGCGTCGACCGTAGCCCCACCCCCGCCGGCGTACACGCCGCGACCCCCGGCTCCGGGGCGCCGTACGCCCACCGCGCTCGTGGTTGCCGGCGCTGCCGTCGCCGTTGTCCTCGCGGCCGGGACGACATGGACGCTGACCCGCTCGGGCGGCACGCACGACACGGCGGGCGACGACAAGCACACGGTGCAGCCCGCCCACTCGTCGACCGCGCCCAGCCCCACGTCAACCGACACCACGGACTCCGGGTACACCGCCCTGTTCACCGACCGGCCCTTCGCCCTGCGCTCCCCTGGGGAGGTCGCCGTCGTCGACGCCGATCTGGACATCCCGAAGGTGCACGGCGAGGAAGAGATCACATCGGGGAACGAGATCGAACTCGTCGATGTGTCGGGCGGGCGCTGGCGTTTCAAGACCGCCTGGGGCAGGAGTGCCGGAACCACCCCCGACCAGTGTCTCGAAGGTGCCCAGGGCGACGTCCTGCCCACCGAGATCGAGGCGAAGGACCTGCGCACGACCATCCCGGTCGGCACCGTCCTGTGCACCGAGACCAGCGACGGCAACCTGGCCATGCTCAAGGTCACCGGCATCACCAAGGGCATCGGCGCGCTGCCGGACTACGCCACCAAGCTCACCCTCTGGCAGAAGCGCTAGCACCCACCCGAACGGGGCGCCCCGAGCCGTACCGACCGGTCCGGGCGCCCCATCGTCGTACCGGCCCCGTTCGTGATCGCTACCGCATGGGGTCTTACTTCGTCGACGACGCAGTGGCCGGACATCAGCGCGGCGTACTTGACCGAGCCCTTGTGCCGTCGGGCACGTGCGGCGGCGTGTCCGCGACCCCGTGGGGCGGGCACATTCTCGATGGGGGAGTCCGTCCTTGCCGCTTCGGCGCGCCTTCGCACGGCGCGCGTAGTCGGGCTGTGCGGCGTAGCGTGTAGGGCGCAGCGGACCGGCCCGCCCCGTGGTGGCCCTATCCGTGGCCGGTTGATCGCGCCGCCCGTCCCATCCCGCGAGACAGGAGCGCCATCCATGACAGCACGCCTTCGCCGACCTGGCAGGGGCCGTTCGGCGGCCCTGCGTGCCGGTGTCCCGCTCGTCACCATGATGCTGGCCGCGGTCGGCTGCGGTGGACCGGCCGTCCAGGCGCACACCGGGCACCCGGCCCGCGCCGCAGCCGACCCCGTTCCGGCCACCTCCGCCCCCACCTGTGCAGACCGGGTCTACTCCGGTATGACCCAGGCCCAGCGCACTGGACAGCTCTTCATGGGCGGGATATCCGCGACCCGCCCCAGCACCACCGACCTGCGCACACTCCGCGACAATCACGTGGGCTCCGTCATGCTGACCGGGCGCGGCAGCGCAGGCACCGAGGCGACACGCAAGCTGGTCGACGGCTTCCGCGGCCAGGCGGACACGGTCTCCGGTCGGCGAGTGGGCCTGATGGTCGCCACGGACCAGGAGGGCGGCCAGGTACAGGTGCTGAGCGGCCCCGGTTTCTCGCCCATACCAGCCGCGCTGACCCAGGGCACCTGGCCGGCGTCGACGCTGCGCGCCCGGGCCGCGGACTGGGCGGCTCAGTTGAAGGCCGCCGGAGTGGACCTGAACCTGGCCCCCGTCGCGGACGTGGTCCCGGCTGACCTGGGGACGCGCAATGGTCCCATCGGGCACCATTACCGCGAGTACGGTCACACCCCCGACACCGTCGCCGTGCACAGCGAAGCGTTCGCCGCGGGGTTCGCACAAGCCCACGTGAAGACCACGCTCAAGCACTTTCCCGGGCTGGGCCGAGTGATCGGCAACACCGACACCACCGCGAACGTCGTGGACTCCGTGACGACCGCGTCCGATGCGTACCTGACGCCCTTCCGGTCCGGGATCAAGGCCGGTTCGCCGTTCGTGATGGTCTCCCTGGCCACCTACACCAAGATCGACGCACACCACCTGGCGGCCTTCTCGCCGACGGTCATCCGCACGCTGCTGCGCACCCAGCTCGGCTTCAAGGGCGTGGTCATCTCCGACGACCTCGGACAGGCCGTCGCCGTACGGTCCTTCACACCGGCCCAGCGAGCGGTCGACTTCCTCGCGGCAGGCGGCAACCTGATCCTCACGGTGAAACCGTCCACCGTACCGGCGATGGCACAGGCGGTCAGTGCCCGGATGCAGAAGGACGCCGCGTTCCGCGCCGACGTCGCCGACAGCGTGCACCGGATCCTCGCCGCGAAGGCCGACGCGGGACTGCTCAGCTGCGGCTGAACAGCACGACACCGGCCGACTGACGCCCAACGCCCTGGTTCACGGGGGAAGTTGCCCCATATTTGACGCCTGATGGAGGGTCTGCGCACGCCGATCCCGACCATGTCATCAAGACCACGGTCGTGCGCATGACCCTGGAAGGACTCATCGCGAAGGGCGTCGCCCGGCATCTCGAACGGGGGCATTCGGTGTACTCCATCCGTTCCTGCCCTCACCCTGTGCTTAGGTCCATGGGCCGAGTCCGGTTCGGGCTGGGGTCGGTCCCCGTTCCCGGGCTGTGCCGCTAGCGTTGGCGATCAGCCACGATCACACCCGTGACGCTCCGGGCCGGGCGGGCCTGTCCGACGTGCCCGGTGCGGTGGATGGCCCGGCCCTCCTGCCATGGATGTCCCCGAGGAGAGCGATGCCCGGCAGCGGTTACACCTACCTCTGCGAGTTCGACGCGATGAGTGCCGGCCGCATGGCTCCCGGTTCGATCTGCGCACCGGGCGCCCCTCGACCCGCCGGCGGCACGTCCCCTTCCCGTCCACCAGGTGCGGATCGACGACGCACGTGGGTACACACGCGTGGCACCGCGGAGTGAGCAGTGACGCAGATGCCGGATGATCCGACCCAGGAGCGGGTCGATGCCACCCGCAACCGTGCCCGGCTGCTGGAGGCGGCGGCGCGACTGGTGGCCGACCAGGGCGCCAAGCATGTGACGATGCATGAGGTCGCGCAGGAGGCGGGGGTCGGCAAGGGCACGCTCTTCCGCCGGTTCGGCGACCGCAACGGACTGCTGCTGGCACTGATCGACGACGTCGAGGCGGAATTCCATGAGGCGTACACCTTCGGTCCTCCTCCGCTCGGACCGGGAGCACCGGCGCGAGACCGGCTGACGGCGTTCGGCTGTGCCCTGATCGAGCGCATCGCCGACGACGCCGACCTGGGTCCCGCGCTGGGACGCCAGATCCCTTGCGATCGACGCCATGCCTCGCACTACGGCCAGGCCTTTCACCGCCACGTCTCGGCGCTCCTGCGGGAGGCGGGCGTCGAGGGTGATCACGACATGCTTGCCCACGCCATGCTCGCCTTCGTGAACCTGGAGACCGTGAACTACCTGCGTGGCGACTCCCAGGTCACCACCGCGCGCCTGCGGAGCACCTGGGCGGACCTGGTACGGCGGGTGACCGGAGCCGATGCGCACGACGGCCGGACAGCCGAACCATGATGACCCGGCCTCCACGGGCCGCGCCCCGGGACACCGCCGTCACAGCGGGAAGACGCGCACGGCGCCGCTCCCGCCCATGGCCTGCGCCTCTTCGGCATCATGGGCACAGCGGTGCACGACGACGTTGCCCAGATCCCTGGACAGCTGGGTGACGAGGGTGGTCACGCCCTGCTCCCAGTCGGCCGGGGCGGCGGCCGGCTGAACGACGATCAGCTCCAGCACGTCCGCAGGATGTGTCGCCGTCCCTTCGAGGACGGCGCCACTCAACGCGAGATGGTCCGGCGCCGGGCGGAGGTGGGCTCGCGCGTGCTCGCGGACCGTGTCGATGACGCGCTCACGCAGATCGGTCAGCTGACGCAGAGCGGCCCAGGCGATGTGGCCCGTGACGACACGTACGACCTCCCCCTTAGAGCGTGTAGAGGTAGAGGACCGCATCGTCGTCGTGCGGATACGACGAGGCGATCTTTCCCTTCCACTTCGGGTCGACCAGGTCGTACGCGTTGCGCGGTGCGTCCGGGCCCACGGCTTCCGTGCCGTACAGGAAGCTGAAGGCGATCGCTCCGGTGGCCACCCATGCGCCCTGCGGGTCCTTGAAGGCGTCGTAGACCTGGGAGAAACCGGCGGGTTTGTAGTGCAGCAGCCGGCCCTGCTGCTTCCAGCGGACGAAGTCCTGCAGGGTCTGCAGTTGTACGACGTCGGGGACGAGGGTGCCGGTGGCGAACTGGTTGTCGACGCGGACGTCGTGGTACTTGCTGTAGTCGACGATCAGCGTCAGATCGATGCCCGGGAAGCGGGCCTTGAACGCGGCCTTCGTCCCGTCCTGCTGGGTCGGGGTGTCGCCGCCGGCGTACACGACGAGCTTTCCGCCCTCCGCGAGAGCGGCCCGGTACAGCTCGTCGAGCGTCCGGGTCTCCTCGGGAGAGGCCGAGTGCCGGGATCCGGCGGCCGAGGCAGGGACCGCCGAGGCACCAAACGCACCGGCGCCGAGGGCGGCGCCGGCACCGGCGGCAAGGAGGTGTCGTCTGCTGGGAAGGCTGGGCATGCGAGGGGAGACCTCTCTGACGGGGGATGGCGGACAAGGCCCCGGCGCCCTGGGCCGTCGTCATATTGCCGCTGCCCGGTCAGGCTTCGCGTCGTCCCGTCGGAGAGGCAAGACCGGCGGGCGATGGAAGCCGCGTTCAACCGTTCGGTTGAATGGCCCCCGCCGGTCCGGAGCGGCCGGGACCGGCAGATCGGGCAGCAAGGAGCGCCGGCCCTGGTGCAGGAGCGAGGGGGACGGGCGGAGGGGACAAGTAGAAGTCAGCCGGCCGCGGCGGAGTCGAGATGGCGGGTGTCACCGAGGCTGACGACTTGGCGGTTGTGAAAGAAGTCGTCCTCGCACAGCGTGGTGATGCTGCCTGAAGGCGCCCGGAAACTGGCGTAACCGACCGCCTCGATCGGCATCCTGATCCAGGACGCCACGACGAATGTCAAGGAGCCGCCGTGCGTCACGATGATCTGGTGTGCACACGGACGCAGCAGGATCTCGTCCAGGGCTGCGTAGATGCGCCGCACCCACGCAGCCTTGGTCTCGGCACCCTCCACACCTTCGTCGTGTTCCAGCCGCTCCCCGACAGCCGGCGGCGGGACGAACCGCTGGTCCAGCCACTCCTGCGGCCTTCCCTCCGCCTCTCCGTAGGACTTCTCCCGCAGCCTGCGATCCAGGATCGGCTGCACGCCGAACAGCTCAGCAACCTCCATGGCAGTTCGCCGGGTGCGCCGCAGATCCGAGGAGAACAGCTCCACTTCGGCGCCGTCCGGCACCTGGGTCCGCAGTGCCTGGGCAATGGAGGCTGCCGCGCGGATGCCGGCCGGCGTCAGCTCTGCATCGTGCCATCCGCCGACGACTTCCTCGACGTGGTGTGTCGCCTGTGGATGGGTGACGACGTAAAGAGTGCGCATGAATTGCGTGCTCCTGCCTGTAAGTGGTCTCCGGCTTGATTCAGTCCGCAACTATGGAGGAGACGACTCGGCAACACGATCAAACGGGCCGGCTTTTCCTGTCCCCCGACGCTTCATCGTGGTTCCGGTCATCGCCATCACCAACGACCACTCCCGCAGCCTGCAGGGGTCTGCGGACAGTGCCAGGTAGGCGTCGGAGAGGAGGGCACGCACCTGCCCGTAGCGCGTGATGCACTCCTGGAGCGAGACGACGATCCCGCCTCCGCCCTGAGCGGCGATGACCGGATCCATCCGGGCCGAGGTGACGGGCCGCCGGGTGTAGAGGGTCGGGTCCAGGTGCTCGTCGGGGTCGTAGGTGGTCGCCGGGAAGTGCGGAAAGCCTGGCTTTGTACGTCCTTTGCTCAACACCCTTCGGGCCGTCATCCCGCAGCCGGCCGACCACCATCGGTCGTAGAGAAACGCGGATCACCTGAGATGGCGGGATGGGGCTGTCACACCGGCGCCTCCCGCTCACGGCGAGCGGGAGGCGGAGACTGATCCCTGGTCGTGGGCCGGGCATCGCGTCCATTGGACGCTCTCACCCGGCCTTTCCCACACGCTGTAGGTGGCCCGGTGGCTGCTGGCCTCGGCCGGTTCAGCCCAGCTTCTTCAGCAGCTCGGCGGCGAGCGGGGCGGAGGAGGAGGGGTTCTGCCCGGTGACCAGGTTGCGGTCGATGACCACGTGCGGCGCCCACGGCTCGCCGACCTGGACGTCGACGCCGGCCTCTTCGAGTCGCGTCTGGAGCAGCCACTTGGCCTTGTCGGCGAAGCCGGCCTGGGTTTCCTCGGCGTTGGTGAACGCGGCGACCTGGTACCCGGCGAAGGCATTGGATCCGTCGGCCTTGGTCGCCGCCAGGAGCGCAGCCGGGGCGTGGCAGACGACACCCAGAGGCTTGCCGGAGGCGAGGGTGTCGGTGAGGATCTTGCCCGAGGTGGCGTTGACGGCGAGGTCCTCCATCGGGCCGTGGCCGCCGGGGTAGAAGACGGCCTCGTAGTCGTCGAGGTGCACGTCCTCCAGTCTGATCGGGGTCTGGATCTCCGCCATGGACGCAAGGGCAGCGGCGATCTTGTCGGAGCCCTCCTGGCCGCCGTTGACCTCGGGGGCGAGGCTGCCCTTGTCGACGGTGGGGACGACGCCGCCCGGGGTGGCGACGACGATCTCGTGGCCGGCGGCCTTGAACGCCTCGTACGGGGACACGGCTTCCTCGGCCCAGAAGCCGGTGGGGTGCTTGGTGCCGTCGGCCAGCGTCCAGTGGTCGACGCCGGTCATCACGAAAAGGATCTTCGACATGGTGCATCCTTCGGGGGAGAGAGCCTGACTTCGCCGCCTCACTGAGGCTCTGGGCACAGATCGTCAGCGTGGCGACGCTCTTGAACGTAGGACGCCGGATCATTTGTTTCCAATGAAGACCCCTATGGCTGCCATTGGAACCTCTATGGGTGAGGATGTCATGGACGATCGCTAGATTCTCCATGTGAGCGATAGGAACTCTCATATCAAGAGCCCGGCTCCGCGCCCGGCCCCTGCTCCGCACCAACCCGATCTGAACCTGCTGCGCACGTTCCTCGCCGTGTACAGGTCGGGCTCGTTCACCGGCGCCGCTCAGCTGCTGGGGCTTTCTCAGCCCACGGTGACGACGCAGATGCGCACCTTGGAGCGGCAGACGGGGCGGGAGTTGTTCGAGCGGCTGCCGCGCGGGGTCGCGCCGACGGTGGTGGCGGACGAACTCGCGGCACGGGTCGCCCCGGGGCTCGACATGCTCGCCGCGGTCACCGGTCCGGACGCGATGGCGGGCCGGACGCCGGATCCGGTGCACATCGCGGGTCCCGCCGAGTTCCTGTGCACCGTCGTACTGCCGGCGCTGGCACCGCTGGTGGCCGACGGACTGCGGCTGCGGGTGGCGAGCGGGCTGACCGACGCGCTGCTCGACGAACTGCGGGCCGGCCGCCACGACCTGGTGATCTCCACGATCCGGCCCCGGGGCCGTACGCTGTCCGCGGTCCCCCTGGCGGACGAGGAGTTCGTCCTGGTGGCGGCACCCTCGTGGGCCGAACGGCTGAAGGAGCCGCTCGCCGTCGAGGGCCCCTCGGTCCTGCACCCGGTCCCGCTGATCACGTACGCGGAAGACCTCCCCATCGCTCGCCGCTATTGGCGACACGTCTTCGGCCGCAGGCTCTCCTGCCCCGCCGCCGTCACAGTGCCGGACCTGCGCGGCGTGAAGGCCGCCGTCGTGGCCGGCGCGGGCTTCACCGTGCTGCCCCGCTATCTGTGCACCGAGGAACTGGCCTCGGGCACCCTCGTACCGTTGTATGAACCCGACGACCCGCCGATCAACACCGGGTACCTGGTGCAGCGGCCGGGCGTCCCCGACAACCCCGACGTGAACCGGGTCCGCGACCACCTGCTGCACACGGCCCGTTAGAGATCGTTCTGCCGCACGCCTCCGATGTCGTCATGGCGGCGTCATGCCGGCGGATGACCCCCTTCAGCGCTGCCCTGTCCCGGCCCGGCGCCGCACGAGAGCGACAGCCTCCCACGACACGGTGGCAACGGCCACCAGCGACAGCAACAGATAGAAGACGAAGAGCTTGTGCAGGTCGTCGAGGAAGTACCAGATCGACGCGGTGGCAGTGAACCAGAAGGCGACCAGTGAGCCGACACCCCGGTGCCGGCTGCGCACCGCGCTGACGAGGCAGCAGCCGGCGGCGAGTGCGAGCAGGGCGGCGATGCCGACGTACGAGCTGTCCCACCCTATGTCGGCGCGCCGCACTTCGGAGTTGACCGCCACTGCCTCGGCCACCGGCCCCCAGCCCACCGCGCACGACAGGCGTGTCGACCACGGCAGCGCCACCACGCCCAAAACGCCGGCCGCGATGGCGACCCGGCCGAAGTGAGCGGTGTCCACCAGTTGGCCATGTGCGCACAGCAGCGACAGCAGGCATCCGAGCAGAGCCAGAGCGCTGTCGGCGGAGGGGCGGAGCGAGATACGGAACGTGTCCCGGAGAGTGGTTCGGTTGCCGGATCGCGTCGCCGAGAGCCCGGGCGTGGTGGCCTGGGCTGTCGGCATGGCGGCCTGTGTCAGGGCTTCGGCGAGGGCTGCGCGCATCTGCCCGGCATCGGCGAACCGCTCCTCCGGGTCCTTGCCCAGGGCGCGCAGGATCACCGCCTCCACCGCCGGTGGTATCTGCGGTCTCAGCCGGGAGACGGGCTCGGGTTCGGCGAACAGGTGTTGATGCATGACGGCGAAGGGCGATTCGCCACGGAACGGGGGCCGCCCGGTCAGCAGTTCGTGCAGCAGACACCCCATCGCGTACAGATCGGCCCGATGGTCGATCTCCGCCCCGTTGATCTGCTCGGGGGAAAGGTAGGCGGGAGTGCCGATCGCCGCACCGCTACCGGTGATGCGGGTGGCGGTCTCGGTGAACGCCTTGGCGATGCCGAAGTCGAGGACCTTCACGGTGTCGGGTCCGGTGAGCATGATGTTCGAGGGCTTGATGTCCCTGTGCACGATGCCGCGTTCGTGGCTGTGCTGCAGTGCGTCCAGGACCGCGCAGGCCGCGTTGATCGCTTCGGCGACGGGGAGCGGGCCGCCGCGCAGCGCCTCGGCGAGGGTGGCGCCCTGTACGTACTCCATGACCAGATAGGGCCGCGGGCCGTCGGGGTGCGGCTCCTCGCCGACGTCGTGGATGGTGGCCACTGCCGGATGGTTCAGCGCGGCGGCCGCGTGAGCCTCACGCCGGAAGCGGGCTCGCGACTGCGGATCGTGGGCCAGCTGCGAGGAGAGCAGCTTGACTGCGACGGTGCGGCGCAGCTGCCGGTCCACCCCCCGATGGACCGTTCCCATGCCGCCCTGCCCGAGCTTCTCGACCAGCTCGTACCGGCCGCTGAGGACCATATCCCGCCCCACTGAACGCCTCCTGTGAATCAGAACCCCGGCGCAGCTTACGGCGCGACCTGGACGGGCCGATCGCCGACGCCCCACCCTGGCGCGTCGCAGAGCAGGCCAGGTGCCCGTGCTCAAGACAGGGACTGGACGCGTCGCCCAGATCATCGTCATCACCGAGTCGCTGCAGTCGGCCGCTCGCGGAGACCACCCCGCACTCGTCCCAACAAGTTTCAGATACCGGCGGACCACATCGCCGAAGACGCGACGTCGGCCGATATCGGGCCGGACTCCCTGGCATTCGTCGAGCTCGCCCTCATCCTGGAGAAGAACCTCGACATCAAGATCAGCGACGAAGAACTGACAGATGCGCCGAGCCTCCATGGCATAGCGCCCCTGATGAAAGAGCGGAGCGCTATGGCCTGATGTCCGTATCCGAGGCAGCTGTCCCGTGCCTCGGACTGGTCACACCGGCCGGATTGACGAGACGCCGTCCTGGCCGGAAACTCGGCCAGCCGCCTGAGGCGTCCAAGGAGGCGTGGAAGAGCGCCGGAAGGGGTGTCTGCCCAGCTCATCGGCCTGTTGCGGGAGTTGGTGCGGCACACGGAGGGCCGGAACGTGCAGCCGTCGGCCTGCGTGATCGACACACAAAGCGTGAAGACCTCCACCAGCGCCCCTGCCGCGAGTCAGGGCACAGATGCGGACAAGAACGTTTCCACAATGAGGTTCGGAGCGTCGGCCCACACCGCCGGCGGGTACGGCACCGGGTCGTCCGCGTGCAGTTGTGCGGCGGCGTGGGGAAGGCCGGCCGCAACGCCTGGGGGCGGCCCGCGTGTCCGGCAGATGAGCAGTGATTGACCGTGGCGTGGCTGGCTGCTGCAATTGGCCGCATGTTCTCCGCAACGATCCTGGTGATCAGGGCGCACATCGACTTCGGTCGGGTGTGGTCCGCGGCGTGTCGCTGACCGCGCGCCCGCTTCGCCAGGATCCGTTCGTATCGTCCCGGAGTTCGCCATGCCCGACCCCACCCCCGGTGTGCCCGTCCGCGTCGACCCGCGTGGGCCGCGCTTTGCCGCCATGCTCACGACCCTTGTCCTGCTTCTGGTCCTGGTCACCGGCAGCGGCCTGCTGCTCGCGGCGCAGGCCGTCGTCTTCGCCCTTGGCGCGGTTGTGGGACTGCGCTGGTCCCCGTACGGCTGGCTCTACCGGCGGCTGGTGCGTCCCCGCCTCGGGCCGCCGCAAGAACTTGAGGACGAGCGGCCTCCACGGTTCGCGCAGGCGGTCGGCCTGGGCTTCGCGGTCGTCGGGGCGGCGGGTTACCTGTCCGGTGCCACCTGGCTCGGCATCGCCGCGAGTGCGGCGGCGCTCGCGGCGGCCTTTCTGAACGCGGCCTTCGGCTACTGCCTGGGCTGCGAGCTCTACCTGCTCGCGGTCCGCAGCCGGGCCCGGCTGAGCCAGGGGTGAGGTGGCCGTGAACGATCCGACCGCGCTGATCGTGGCCGCCGTCGTGCTGGTGGCCGCGACCGTCTTCGGGCTGGTCCGTGGCCGTCGTGACGGCAGGCTGCGCGACGGCGGCCGGGGCGACGCGCTGCGGTTGTCCTCCGGTGAGCTGGGTGCGGCACTCGGCGAGCGGGCGACGTTGGTGCAGTTCTCGACGGCCCTCTGCTCGACCTGCCCCGGCACCCGGCGTCTGCTGGCCGGCGTGGCCGCCCAGACGCCCGGCGTGCGCCATGTGGAGATCGACGCTGAGACGCGGCTCGACCTGGTCCGCCGCGTTGAGGTGATGCGCACGCCGACGGTGCTCGTGCTCGACCGCGCCGGTCGGGTCGTGCGGCGCGCCTCAGGGGCGCCGACGCGGGCCGACGTGGTGTCAGCGGTGGAGCTGGCCACGGCGGACTGAAAGACCATCTCGTTTTCCGGGGTTCCGCAGATGCGATGCGGCCTTGAGCGCCGCGGAAGGGCCGGGGCCTGCGTCGCCGAGGTCGGCCTGCACGGCTCTCTCTGGGGCCCCCGACCGTTGGCCGCGGAGTGTCTCGGAAGCCGACACGCGGTGGCCTGATTTCTCACTGCCGGTACGGGTGGTGGCCGTCGCCCCCTGAACAGGCACCGTCGTCAGGCAAGGCCAAAGCCTGTGTTCTTCAACCCGCCCGTCAGTATCGACTCAGTCCGCATCGACTCCTGCCCCGGAGAACGGCGGACCAGCCGAGGGTGGTGGCCGGCGCAGGCGCTGTCTGTCCATGAGCATGCGGTGGGTCTGTGGACGAAGGATGTGTGGCCGCACACGCCGGTGGTGCGGGTGAGGGGCCGTTGCTGGCGCCGCTGGTCGATCGCCGCCCTGTGCTGCTACAAGCCAGGCGAGACGTCCCGGCTGATCTGCCGGCCGGTGCCGCCACCGTAAGCACAAGGGCAAGAGACGCGACACCTTGGCCTGGAGCGCCTACCGCGACCTGGTCGTCCGCGCCCACATCCAGCTCCAGGCTTCCATGGTGCTGATCTGGGACAATCTCAACACCCACCGCGCCGCCGGGATGCGTGAGTACGCGGCCGCACACGACTGGCTGACCGTCGTCCAACTGCCTTCATATGCGGCGGACTTGAACACGGTCGAGGGCGTCCGGTGGTCGCTGTTACGGCGTGGCCCACTGGCCGGCACCGCCTTCACCGACGGCGAACACCTCGAACCCACCCTCCGCCGGGGCCTACGCCACATCCAGCTCCGCCCCGACCTGATCGGCGGCTGCCTGACAGGTACCGGACTCATACTCACTCAGCTGCCGACAACAACCCGAAGAAATCACCAGGTCCTGGATCGTCTTCGGCGGCGACGACTCCTTGATGAGCGTCCTGCTCGCCGAGGCGAAGTACTTCAGGGACGTGGCGACGATGGGGCTGTTGCAGAGGTTCAGACTCGGGACCGCCCCGGCACCTGCCAAGCCCCTCGTGGGCGCGCTGCGGCCGGGGCGCGGTTCCCGAACTGCCTGGAGGAGGCGGTCCGCGGGACAGGCCTCAGCCCTCCGGGTAGAAGAGGAACAGCGTGCAGCCGGTGGTGGTTGAGGGCACATGCCACGAGCCGGCCGGGGCGTGCAAGAACGTGCCGGCAGGGTAGTCGCGTGCTCCGTCGTTGAAGGTGCCGGCAACCACATAGACCTCCTCCGGGCCGGGCTCGTGGACGTCGCGGCGTGGCCAGGACGTGCCCGCCTCCATCTCCAGCACGTTGGCGTGCGCGCCGGCCGGTCCCCGCCACAGGGGACGCAGCCGGATCCCGGGGAACAACTCACGGACCGGGGATTCGTCGACAGAGACGGAGGTGTAACCCTCCTGCGCAAGGATCTCGGGGTGCTGGAGGAGACGGATCTGCCGGTCGAGGCGATCGCGACCCGCGTCGGCCTCACCTCTGCGGTCAACCTGCGCCGCCGCTTCCGCGCCCAGACAGGCACGACCCCGGGCGCCTACCGGCGAGCGTTCCGGGTCCCATGATTCGCCGGACCGGCCCTACGGCAGGCTGACGCCGAGCGTGGGACGTCGTCGCTTTGTTCACGGGTAGCGGGTTCCGGCACAGATCTTGGGGGCCGCCGCAGAGGGCCACTGAAGCAGGATCATCTTGCGGATCCGCGGCGGGGATGCGGGGCGAGGTTCGCCGTTGGCGAATCATCCTCGGGGCCGTGCGTCGGGCGGGTCATCGTGGCTGAATGATCGAGGACAGGTTGGAGCAGGTGTTCGCCGAGGCCGGATGCAAGGGCAGTGTGGCTGTTCTGGACATCGACGGTCAGGGCCGGGTGCTGTCCGGAGATACCGAATGGGTGGTTGCCGCGTCCACATTCAAGATCGTGGTGGCGTTGGAGCTGTTCTGTCAGGCTGCCGAGGGGAGCCTGGATCCGGCGGAGCGTGTTCGGCTCTCGCCGGCGCAGGCCACGCCGGGTGGTCAGGGGTTTTGCATCTTCGAGGACGAGGCCGAGGTCTCCTTGCGTGATATTGCCCGGATGATGCTCACCATCAGTGACAACACCGCAACCGACGTGTTGATCCGCCGGGTATCGCTGTCGCGCATCCATGCCCGATTGGCCGGCTTGGGTCTGGACCGGATCCGGTTGGTGGGCACGATCCGGCAGGAATTCGATGCCATTGGCCGCGATGCGGGTTTCGCGGGGTGGACGGAGATGGGACGCGCGATGCATCAAGCGGGTTCGCCGGCGGACGCTGAGCGCCTATGGGAGCGCGCACTGTCCGCTCCGTCCCTGCGGCCCGGCCGTATCACGAGCGCGACGGCCGGGCAGATGGCGACCTTGCTGAGGCTGATCTGGCGGGACGAGGCCGGTCCTGGTGATGCTTGCCGGGCGGTGCGGACCATCCTCGGCCAGCAGCGGCTGACCCGGAAGATTGCCGCCGGGTTCAGCGACGAGGTGCGGGTAGCAGCCAAATCGGGCACCGTTCCCGGTTGTGCAAGCAACGATGCGGGGGTTGTGCAGTACCCGGACGGTTCTCGTTTCGCGGTGGCGGTATTCACCCGACCGGCCGGACCCGGCCGCCGGACGCCACAGGCCGATTCCGTGATCGGTACAGCGGCCCGGTTGGCGGTCGAGCACCTCCGTCGGTATCCAGGAAGGCAGCAGACTCTCCCACCGGTAACCCCTGGGTGACGTGATGACGTGGACCTGGGCAGGGCTTGGGGAGTGGTCCGGTGCGGATCACCATGGTGTTCGACCACGAGAGGGACGACCATGACTTCTGGGACCGCAGCTGGCACGGTTTCGGCTGGAATGCCCGCGGCTCGGTCCCGCCGGGGGCCCGCGGGGGCCTGGACATGCGTCCTACGCTGCGCCCGCTCGTGAGCCAACTCAGGTCGCTCGGCCACGCGTTGGGGTTGATGCGTGCGTGATCGGCGCATGAGGACAGGGCCTGCCGTACAGCCCGGGGCCTCGGGCCGGTGAGCACCGGCAGGCCCCGTTGTCGCAGCTGTACTGCGTCGCCGACGCGGGCTCCGGCTCAGGTGCGTGCACCGCAGCCCTGACGATGGTCTCAAGGTCCTCGAAATCCGCTCAGGCCCACTGCGAGCCGTGAACGCAGCCCACCTCGTCGCCCTCGTCTGCGCCGACGCCCGCTTCGAACGCGGCCGACTCGTCCGACGTTCTGAAGCCCGTGCGGCATGAACGAGCGCAACCGACGCGCAGGCATCGGCCATGCCCCAGGCTAGTGCTGTGACCGCACAGCTTGACCGGCTCCTGTGGCAGCCCAGGCGGCGGCGACCAGGGGGCGGTGGAGATCAGTGCGCCGGATGCACGCCCCGATGGTGAGTTCGCCGGGACCGGACGGGGTGGGGACGAGGTGGAGCCGGTGTCGGATGCTGCAGTGCTGTAGGACGAGGTCGGGGATGATGCCGGTGCCGTAGTCGAGAGCGACCAGCGTGAGCAGGGCTTCGTGTCCGTCGGCCTCCGCGGCGATGCGGGGGGTGATGCTGATACGGCGGAACCACCGGTTGGCGATGTCTCGGACCAGGCCCTGTCCGGGGAGTACGAACGGCTCGTCGGCAGCAGGTAGTTGCACGCTTGAACGTGGTGGGTCGGTTCGGACGAGGACGAGCGGGGTGCGGGTGACGGGGCGGGCGAGGAGGGTGGCCGGAATCCGAGAGGGCAGGGCCGCGACGGCGAGGTCGGTCTCGCCGTCGTCGAGGAGCGCGAGGCCGGCTGCGGCGTCACCGGTCCGCACCGAGATCTGCACCCGGGGATGGGCGTCTCGCAGAGGTGCGAGCAGGTCGGGGAGCAGGCTCTGGCAAGCCGTGACCGAGGCGAATACCCGCAGTCGGCCGCCGAGTTGGTCCCTCGCGAGGTCGTTGTCGCAGTAGCGGTCCCACAGTTCCAGGGCATCTGTGACGTAGCGGCGAAAGCGGTGACCGTGCTCGGTCAGCGCGACACCGTGCGGGCCGCGGTCCAAAAGCCGGTGCCCGGTCGTGGCCTCCAGCCGCTGCACGGTACGGGACAACGTAGCGGGGCTTACGTGGCAGTCGGCCGCGGTCCGGGTGAAGCTCAGCGTGGCGGCGAGAT
Organism: Streptomyces camelliae; assembly: GCF_027625935.1. Classification (NCBI taxonomy): domain Bacteria; kingdom Bacillati; phylum Actinomycetota; class Actinomycetes; order Kitasatosporales; family Streptomycetaceae; genus Streptomyces; species Streptomyces camelliae. The sequence goes on along the minus strand of NZ_CP115300.1, from coordinate 465,229 downwards.
GGAGGAAGAGCCGGTACTGGTCGTGTTCCTGCATCTTTCACCTTCCGGAACGCCATGCTGCGGATGTTGCGGTTGCCGCAGGGTCTGCCCGGACCCTACAAACGGGTCATGCCACGAAGCGACACCACCCACCCACGCCCCGCATGGTTCTTCCGCGAGTACGAGCCTGTCGGTATCGACCTGGGAAGCGCGGCTGCGGTGGCCTCCTACGACAGCAACCAGGGCACGGACCCGGACGTCGACGATGCGCTGCTCGACCGCCTCGGCGTCGTCGCGGGCACCCGCCTGGTCGACCTGGCCTGCGGCACCGGCTCGCTGGTGGTCCAGGCGGCGCGACGCGGGGCCGAGGCCCACGGCGTCGATGTCTCGGCGGAGATGCTCGCCTTCGCCCAGGCCAGGGCGGAGCGGGCCGATGCCGGTGCACACTGGCACCGGGCCGGGTTCTTGGACTACGCCCACCAGGCAGGACCCGCGGACGTGGTGACCACCAAGTCGGCCCTGCATCAGCTCCCGGACTTCTGGAAGCAGCAGGCGCTCCTCAACGCGGCCGGCATACTGCGGCCGGGCGGCACCTTTTACCTGTGGGACGTCATCTTCAGCTTCCCGCCCGACGACGCCGCAGAGCATCTGCAGCGGTGGATCGACACCGCAGGCCGACCCCAGGGCCGGGGCTTCACCCGGACGGACTTCGAGGCGCACGTTCGGGAGGAGTTCTCCACATACGCCTGGATCCTGGAGGGCATGCTGGAACGGGCCGGCTTCGACATCATCTCGCGTGCGTCCCGCACGCCGACGCACGGTGAATTTCTCTGCCGCCGCCGGTAGCTTCTTCAGCTGGTCCGGCCATGTCAGCGGTCACGTAATTCGGCTCTGTCGGAGATCTTGTGACGGAGCCGGTCTGAACTGGCATCAACTGGGTATGCGGTTAAGGGGATTAGGGTCGGTTACTGCCGCATTTGGCCGGTGTGGTAGTGGAATCGGTGGAGCGGGCCGCTGGTGTGGTCACGTTTCGTATCGCTCCGCCTCCGCTGGGGTCTGGCCGGTGGAGCATGTGCGAGGTGGGGTAGGAGACACCGATGAGTGCCATGGTCCAGGATGGGTCCATGGCAACCGTCTTGGCCTTTCACGCCCACCCGGACGACGAGGTGTTCCTAACAGGTGGCACGCTCGCGCGGGCCGCAGCCGAGGGACACCGCGTGGTGATCGTGGTCGCCACGGATGGCCTCATGGATGCCGTGCCGGAGGGCGGAGCGCCACGCCTGAGTGAACTGCGGGCGAGCGCGGCCGTGCTGGGCGTGACACGCGTCGTGCACCTGGGGTATGCGAGCAGCGGCCATGGTGCCGTGCTCTATCCGGATCCGCCGGATCGGGCACGCTTCGTGCGGGCAGATACGGAGGAGGCGGCCGAGCGGCTGGCCGCCGTCTTGCGCGAGGAAGACGCGGACTTGCTTATCAGCTACGACGCCAATGGCGGATACGGCCATCGTGACCACGTCAGGGTGCACGAAGTCGGCAAGCGTGCCGCCGAGCTGGCCGGGGTGCATCGGGTACTGGAGGCGACCATGCCGCGTGATGTCGTGGTTCGCCTGGTGAAGCTGGTCCGCCTGCTGAGGATCCCGTTCAGGTTCGACGCGGATGCGCTGCGCACCGCCTACAGTTCGCGCGCGGCCATCACCCACACCATTGATGTCCGACGGTTCGCCGGTCAGAAACAGGCGGCTCTTGCCGCCCACCGTTCGGAGGTATCAGGGACGGGCCGGCTTGCTCCCGTGATGAGGGTGCTGGTTCGTCTTCCGGCCCCTGTCTTCGGTTGGGTGTTCGGTCGGGAATGGTTCGTCGAGGCCCGGGCGACAGCCCCTTCCAAGGCCTTCGCTGACATCTTCCAGCCGGCCCCATAGCGTCGTGTTCGGCCGATGGGGCCTGCCCGGGCGGATCGGGAGATGAGACGACGCGCTGTCGGAGATCTTGTGACCGATGCACGGTCATGGGCTGTGAAGGCACCCCAGCGGCCCGCTCCACCGACTCCACTACCACACCGGCCAAATGTGGCAGCAACTGCCCCAAATCCCCTGAACCGCACACCGAGTTGATGCCCAACTCAGACCGGCTCCGTCACAAGATCTCCGACAGAGCCCGTAATTGGGCACGTCATCGGCGGGATGGTTCGGCGCTCACCGAACCATCGACGGAATCAGGGTGCCCGGGGACACCCTCGCCTCCACATCCGCCCGTCGATCCACAACTCGTGACAATTGCCCAGCTGTTGGCCGGGAGGACCGGCCTGCTTGGGGTTCTGCTGGTCACCGTCCCTGCTCGCGGCATTGGATACTCGATCCGTCATATGATCGGCTTGCGGCTCGGCCGTTGCCGTGCGCGCCCACCTCAGAAGGCAGATCCCAGCGTGTTCCAGGAAACCCCGATATTCAACCGCCTTGTCGCAGAGCGCGGTGATGTGCCGGCGCAGGCCCGTGGTGAAGCCGACCGCGTACGCCATGAGCTGGCGCAGGTCTTGCCCTCTGCTGCCTGGCCTGTCGCCCACGTGCTCCGGCAGCAGCCCCAACTGCCCGGCGGGAACATCTCTTCCGCCGTCTTGTGAGACGTGTTCGCGCAGGCGGTGGTTGTCGGGCGGCAGCCCGTGTCAGGGGCGGTCCGCCGTGAGCTCGCCGCCAGGCACGGCCGCGGACCGGGCGTTGTCCGTGCCCATTGTCATCATGTGGGTACGACTGCGGGCTTCGACCCGGGCCGACCGGGCGGGTACCGGGTTGGCGAGCGTCAGATGCGGGGGAGAGGTCAGCGGCGTGGGGATGTCCAGCTGGTGGGCGGTGGGAGCGCTGAGGGACGAGACGGTGACGGAGATCGCCTCGGTGGCGCTGTCCGCGATCAAGAAGATGGGGGAGCGCCCATCGGCACGGGAGGCCTGGTCGCGCTGGGAGAGGGATGCGGCCCGGGGCGGCGGTGCGGTGCCGCTGTCGCGGCCCGACGGCTACAGCACCGACGAGGCACTGCATCTGTACGGCATGGTCAACGCATCGCCCTTCGACGCCCTGGACGATTCGTGTGAGCTCCATGTCATGGAGCTGTGGGACAGATTCGACGAGGCTGTCGAGCCGTACATCACGTCCGTGCGCAAGGACAATCCGGTGGCAGCCCTGTTCCACGGTCTGGGCCCGCAGCGAGCCCGCATGCTGCCGGGCTGGGCGGGCGACGCCGTGCTGACCGCAGCCGAGGTGCGCGACCGCCTGGAGACCGTCGAGTCCGTCTTCGCTCTGTCCGCAGCGGAGCGGGCGCAGGTGCTGGGCCGCATCGAAGACTGGCTGGGGGACGAGGATTCCGCCGATGTCCTCGACCGCCCGCTGCGGGTGTGGCAACAGGCCGCCGCGGCCGGCCTGGGGCTGCTGTCCAGCCGAGTTTGGTTCTGACGGTGCTCTCCTGCCGGTTCCTCCGTCGGGGACGAGGGCGGGGCTGCCAGCCGGGTGTACGACGTCCATGTCCGCGATGTCCTGCCCAAGGGCGTGGCATGGGCGCCCTTCGCCGGGACCGTCTTCGGAACGAGGCAAGCGCACCGCCGAGCTACCGCGGCGATCCCAGGCCGTTGTTGGTCGACCACACCGCTGCACCAGGCCGATCCTCAGGTGATCCTCTACTGCCCGACACGGGAACGTATCCGGGACACTGACGATCTGCCGGCGCAGGTAGGACCGATTGCGCGGGACGAGTACGCACGGCCGGCGAAACACGCCACCAGGAAGGAGTCTGCACCATGCTGGACGGCTGTACCCCGCTCCTGCCCGAGACCATCGGCCGCTACTACGACCACGGTTACTACCAGGGCGTGGCCCTGCCCCAACTCCTCGCCGAGCACGCCCGCACGGACGGCACCCGCACCGCCCTCGTCCATGGCGATCGTCGCCTCACCTACCGCGAACTGAACCGCCGTGTCGACCGCGTGGCTGCCGGGTTCACGCTCCGTGGCATCCGCCCCGGCGACCGGGTCATCGTCCAGCTCCCGAATGTGCCCGAGTTCGTCATCACGGTCTACGCCCTCATGCGTGCCGGCGCCCTCCCCGTGTTCGCGCCCACCTCTCACCGTGCCGACGAGATCGGATACCTCGCCCACATCACGGAAGCCGCGGCATACATCGGCCCCAGCCTCCACCGTGGCTTCGACCATGCCAACATGGCCGCGGAGATCAGCCACGACCATCCGCGTCTGCGCCGTGCCTTCACCCTCGACGGTCCCGACGGCGCCCAAGGAGGCTTCGCCACATCTCCCAGCGGATGCCTGTTCTTCCCGCTCCGCTCGGTGGACGCTCCGAGCGACCCGGACCGCACGTACAACCCCAACGACGTCGCGTTCTTCATGGCGTCGGGCGCGAGCAAGTCCGTACCCAAGCTGGTCCCGCGCACGCACAACGACTACGCGTACCAGACCCGAGCCGCAGCCGAACTGATCGACCTCGGTCCCGAAGACGTCTACCTCGCGGCCCTCCCGGCCGAGTCCAACTTCACCTTCGGCTGTCCCGGCATCGTCGGCACCCTCGCCACCGGCGGCACCGTCGTGCTGATCGACACCGCCGGCCCCGCCGATGCCTTGCGCGTGATCGAGACCGAGAAGGTCACCGTCACCTCCCTCGTCCCCGCTGTCGCGCAACTGTGGCTGGACACCCTCCGCCACGGTCAGTACAGCCTCTCCAGCCTGCGCCTCATCCAGGTCGGCGGCGCACGCCTCCATCCCGAACTCGCGGCGCGCATCCAGCGGGCCTTCGGCTGCCGCCTCCAACAGATCTTCGGGATACCTGAGGGACTGCTCTCCCTCACCCGCCTCACCGACTCCGACGAGGTCATCCATCACACGCAGGGTCGCCCCCTCTCGCCCGGGGACGAGATTCGCATCACCGACCCGGACGGCACCGACGTACCGGCGGGCACTCCCGGTCAGCTCTGGACACGCGGCCCCTCCACCCTGCGCGGCTACTACAAGGCCCCCGACCAGAACACCCGCGCCTTCACTCCCGACGGCTTCTACAAGACCGATCACATCGCCCGCCTCACCGAAGACGACAACCTCGTCATCGAAGGCCGCACAGACGCGCACTCGGGCCCCCGTGAGCCCCGGCATTTCATCCGCTGAAGCCGTCATGAAGCGTCATGAAGCCGGACTGGCGCGCGGGTTCTGTCCTTGTCGGCTTCAGGGTGCGGGCAGCCTTCCGGAAACACGAACGGCTGCCCGGCAGTTGTGCAGCGTGGCGTAGGTGAGGGCGGAGCCATCGACCTCGACCGCCTCGGTGACCCCGTGCGGGGCTCGTGAAGCATCTCCTGGGTGTTCCCAATGCGCCCGCGTCGTGCTGGGGCGCATGCCATCGTGAAGCGTCCGGCCCGCTGCTCTCCCCCGTAGTTGCGGGCCGGACGCATGTTCATCTCGGACCACAGGAGCCTGGCGGAAGCGCACGACGCCCACCGCCACGACCTCGTCGACTTTGAGGCCGGCAGTGTTACCCGGGAGCTTCGGGACGACCTGCTGGAGACCGCCGCCCTTACGCACAGCAGGACGCGGTCCGCGCCCAGGCATGCCGAGAATGGACCGCCTCCGTCGCCGTCACCGGGGGAGTCCGGCCCCGGTGCGCAGGCGACCTCGGGGTAGGACTTCGATCAAAGATCTCCATGACCTGTTCCGCTTGAACGGTATCTCGAAGATCTTGGAAAAGAGCCATGCCCCGAGCACTGAAACCGGCAGGGCCACGATAAGAGTGAACCAGAATACGGGCAGGCCGGGCGAGACAAAATGCGGGGCCACTCGGCGAATTACGGTCATGACGATCGGCAGATGGATCAGGTAGAGACTGTAGGAGAAGCTGCCGAGGCTCCGAATGGGGCGCGTGGTCAGAAGCCGTACCAGGATGGCGGGTCTGCCGGTGGCAACTGCGGCGAGCAGCATTGCCATGGCGGGAGAGATGGCGAGATCGATCCAGAAGTAGTGGTTCACCGTCCAAACAGAACCCTGAATGACGCTGAGAGCCAGGACAGGCAGGGCGGCCAGGACAGCGAACCGTCCCCAGGGCAGGCTTCGAACTCTGTCAGACGCGACGACGATGCCTGCGCCTACCAGGCCTGCGACGAACACGGGAGCGAGATGTGGAGCGAGCCAGTTGTCGCCCTCCACGGGGGATGCGCCCGCTGCCATCAGGCCACGGGCGATCACTGGAAGTGTCACGCACGCGACCAGGACCGCCGCGCTCGACCTTCGCCGGATAAGGAGGAGAAGAGGGAAGAGGAGATAGAGTTCGGCTTCCACTCCGATCGACCAGAATGCGCCGTTCGGTGTCGGAGCGGTGAGGATGTCCTGTGCAACGAGGCCATACACCAGAATTGACGTTCCGGTAGGAGATCCGGAGTGCGAAGCCGGCACCAATGACCAGGAAATGGCCAGACTCATGGTGAGTGCTGCCCAATACGGAGGCAGGATGCGCCAGGCGCGACGGCTCAGAAACTGGCTGACACCACCCGACCGCCAGCCGTGACGCGCGGGAGAGATCGCCAGGGAGAAGCCCGACAGCACCAGGAAAAAGACGACGGCGAGGCGCCCGAACATCAGTCCTTCCAGCCATGGAGGTGCCGAACTGTCGGGATACCCCGGGAAGGTGTACAGCCAGCAGTGGAACAGGACCACATAGAGGGCAGCCAGGCCGCGGAGACCATCCAGGCCCAGCACTTGCCGACGGACGCGTGTTTCGCCCGTCGTAGCCTCCTGCCCTGTTGGAGTGGTCAAGTCGAGCGAACTGCCGACCGTACGACTCGAATCCACTGGAATCGTTCGATCCTTCCTCTGAGCCCACGATCTACCGTGCGCCGCCGACGACTTGGGAGGCGCAGCACCCAAGCGACCTGCGACATGCGTGTCCCCGCCGACCCGTTTCCCTGGCGGCACGGCGGGCGGCACAGTGCCACTCGCCGTGACTGGTACGTGGCATCCGGCTCAGAGGTTCAACAAACAGGCCGACATGGTCCTCATCCGGCCAGAGGGGGAGGGACCTGCGCTCATGCAGAGGGGAGTCCAGCTGGGCAGCTTTCCTGAGCACTGTCCCGTAAATGAATTGTGCTCCTCTTTCCAGGCTGGGAGGTCGGCCAGGCCGCGCTCGCGACGGTGCGGGATGACCAGGCCGGTGCCCCGGTATCCGCCATCGGCGATCACCCGCCAAGACATTTCAGGTTGCGTCCTGGGAAGTGGTGTACGGGTTCGACCTGATCCGGGGGTTTGCTCCCGCGTCGGGGTGACGCCCGCATAGATGAACGGCCACCGGCTGATCTTCGAGATGTCGAGTCACGAAGGAGATCAGCACGATGACCGCACCCGACAGTCTGCCCCTGCACGCCCTCGCGGAGGACAACCTCGCAGCGGCGAGTCCCGATCTGCTGCGCGCGATGGTCAAGACGTTCGCGGACGCGCTCATGTCCGCCGAGGCCGATGCCCTCTGCAATGCTGAATACGGGCAGGTCAGCGACGAGCGAGTCAACCATCGCAACGGGTATCGCCTTCGCGAGTGGGACACCCGCGCGGGCACCGTCGAACTCGCCGTTCCCAAGCTGCGTCAGGGCAGTTACTTCCCGCACTGGCTGCTGGAGCGTCGCCGCCGGGCTGAGCAGGCCCTCATCAGCGTGGTCGCCACCGCCTATCTGCTCGGCGTCTCCACCCGCCGAGTGGAGAAGCTCGCCGAGAGCCTGGGCGTCACCCAGCTGTCGAAGTCCCAGGTCAGCGCCATGGCCAAGCATCTCGACGAACAGGTCGCCGCGTTCCGCAACCGGCCCCTGGACGCCGGCCCCTACGCGTTCGTCTGGGTGGACGCGCTCACGCAGAAGGTTCGCGAGGGCGGCCGCATCATCAACGTCCACGCGCTGATCGCGGTCGGCGTCAACGCCGATGGGCACCGTGAGATTCTCGGCCTGGACGTGGCCACTGCCGAGGACGGCGCCGGCTGGCTGGCCTTCCTGCGCTCCCTGATCGCCCGCGGCCTATCGGGCGTCCAACTGGTCATCTCAGACGCGCACATGGGCCTGGTCAACGCGATCGGGGCCACCCTGCCCGGCGCGAGCTGGCAGCGATGTCGTACTCACTACGCCCGCGCGTTGCTGAGCCAGGTGCCCAAGTCGGCCCAGCCGTGGGTGGCCACGCTGCTGCGGACCGTCTTCGAACAACCCGACATCGATGCAGTCCAGTCCCAGATGCGGCACGTCCTGGACGCATTGGAGGCCAAGTTCCCCAAGGCGGCAGCCCACTTGGACGCCGCTCAGGGCGATGTGCTGGCGTTCACCGCGTTCCCGCGCGAGATCTGGCGGCAGATCTGGTCGAACAATCCGCAGGAACGGCTCAACAAGGAGATCCGCCGCCGCACCGACGTGGTCGGCATCTTCCCCGACCGCACCGCCCTGATCCGCCTGGTCGGCGCGGTGCTGGCCGAGCAGAACGACGAGTGGACCGAAGCCCGCCGCTACATGGGACTCGACCTGCTGGCCAAGGCCCGCCTCCACCCGATCGAGTCAGAAACCGACGACACAGTCATCCCGACGGAACTCACCGCATAGCCTCAAAGAAGAGATCACCGAGTGGCCGTCGATACACCACTCCCGCGGACGTGACCCCATTTCACCCCTTGATCAGCATCCGAGGCCGCCTCCCCTGGTCCTTACATCTCCCACCAGAGGTCGACATTCGCGTGGACCCGTTCGCGCAGGCAGCTTGAGTGTGAGTAGACCTGCTGCTGCATGCCACCGGCCCGCTCCGGGTCAACCGCACCAAGCTGGAGCTTGGTCGCTCCCGGGTCCTGCTCAAGATCGATGATCAGGAAACAGAAGCAGCAGGTGGGGTTTCGGTCCAACGGTGCACTCCCTCGCGGCCATCCCAACGGCACTCAGCGCACCGCCTCGCACACCCTACGGTGAGACAGGTGATCCGATTGCCGGACAGCCCTCAGGTCGTCATCGCTTGGCGTGCCAGAACATGCGGCAGGCAGCGCCGCTGGTCGGTGTCTCCCCGGTGCACGTGCAGACCGGCGTGGCCGTGGACACCCGTGGTGGCGGCGGCCCGTCCGGTTGCAGGGACCACAGATCGACGATCTTCATACGTCGAGTCCTCCGCACATGACCAACTGGCTCGCGATGACATTTCGCTGGATTTCGTTGGTGCCCTCGCCGACGATCACCAGTGGTGCGTCGGGGAGTAGCGCTTCGATGTCGGCGGCATCGCCACCGCCACACCCTGCTGTTCGTCCCCGGCAGCAGGCGCGACCGTTTCGACAAGGCGGCGTCGGCCGGCGCCGACCGGGTCGTCATCGATCTGCAGGACACCGTCGCGCCCGAGGACGAGGGCGACGCCCGGCACAGCGCTACCGCTTGGCTGGCTCAGGGCAACCGATGCCGGCGGTCGGCACCTTGGCGGCGATGACGTCCGTGGTCTCGATGACTGGTGGCACAGCGAAGTGCTCGGGATGGGCCGCCAACCGTGCGCGGCCTGCCTCCAGGTGGTCCTGGCGAGCGGCTTCGTCGGGGAAGGCATCGACGACGGCATAGGTGGTCGGGCCCAGGCGGAGGGCCATCCATACGACGGTGCCGGGCTCCGCCTCGACCTGTGGCAGGGCCGACTTCAGCTGTGCTTCGACGGCGGCCTGGTGGCCGGGCTTGGCCTCTATACGTACGAAGAATCCGATGTTGACCACGACTACCACCTCTGTGGTGTGGTGAGAGTGTGCCCGTTTCGCCACGGACTGGATGGTGTTTTCAGCAGGGGCTTGGACGGTGTTACAGCGCCGCGATAGCCGCGGCGACGATCCGCGTCAGGCGTTCGGGGCCGTCGGCGGTCCTGGCCAGCACATGCATGCCGAGGATGGTGGCCAGCAACCCGCTCGCGATCTCCTGCGGATCGCGGCGCGAGTCGATCTCCCCGGTGCGCAGGCCCTCCTCGACCGCCGCCAGCAGCGCGCCTTCAATCCGGTCGAACACGCCGCGGATTACGGCGGCTGCCTCCTCGCCTGCGCCGATCAGTTCGGCCGACGTGTTCACAGCCATACAGCCGCGTAGATACGGGTCCGTGAGATCGAACTGCGCCAGATCCCGCAGCGCGGTGCGCAGCTTGTCCTTGACCGACCCCGACCCCTGCAACCGCTCCGCCAATGCGGCCACCTGGGCGTCGCCGTACCGCCGCAGTGCGAGCAGGAAAAGCTGCCGCTTGCTCCCGAAGGCGTGATACAGGCTCCCCTTGCCGATACCCAGAGCGTCCACCAGGTCCTGCGGCGTGGTTGCGGCATACCCCTTGCGCCAGAAGACTTCCATAGCCTCGCCAACGGCGGCTTGTGGATCGAACTGCTTGGGCCTGCCCATGAGCGCTAGGCTAGCCAATTCTGTACTTCAGGGTCAAGAATCTGGGCTCACATGGGAGCGTGAGTCTCTCGGTAGCAAGAGGGCGCCGGGGGGATCCTCAGCGCCCAGCGGAGGTACGAGTTGCCGGCGCCGCAATCACCCCGTGGGTCACCGCCAGGGGTGCCGCTGTGACCCGTAGGACCTCATCGCGCCCCGAGCGGAGGTCGCCGCGCACGGTGTCATGGCTGATGAGGAGCGGCGTGTACGTCTTCGTCGGCGTGGAGGCGTTCACAGGCTCCGCAGCAGGGCCCGCGCCCCGGTCGGGGAGCCGGTCCGATGGCACGCGCCGTCGGTACGCATCGAGGTGGAGAAGGCGGCCTACGCGCCAGGTGAGCTGCCGGCAATGAACGGGACGGCTGCAATGGAGAACTGCACGCTGGGCTTAGGTGTCGTGTGACCGCCAAGGCGAGGTACATGCTCACCGCGAACCACTGCGCGGTCGACGTACCGGCGGGCAAACCGATCAGAGCCGGGGACCAGCACGACCAGTGGCAGGAGCCGATCAGCACAGCGTGGTTTACCTACAGCCCGTATGAATCGAGGCCCGTGCCCTGGGGGAAGCTTCACGGGCCGCCACGGTCCGAGACAAGCCTCGGCCCTCGCGTTCATCCCGACCCTCGGCGCCCGGGCCGCTGTTGTACGAACCAGGCGCCGGGATTCTGGCAGAGCGTGGCGAACGGCCTCGGATTTTGGAGCCGCTGTTCTGGTCTCGATGCCGCGACGGCCGAAGGAGTCCGTAGGAAGCCGACTGGGCAGCCGTCACCACCTGCTTCGCGTTTGCTCCACGGCGCCGTCGTCGACAACTGGCGTCCCCAGGACGGTCCCCCCTTGGGCTCCGCGTGTCCGGGTCCCTGAGGCGGAGACGGAGTGGGCTGGAGCACGCCGTTGGAGTTCTCCTTCGCGTCAGATCGCCGGGGCCGGCGGGACCCCCTTTGAACGCCTGCGACAGAAGATCCGGGACCCACTGTCGCAGGCGTCCGTCAGCTGCACATCTAGCCGCACGTCAGCGTCGGCATCGCCCAGTCTCCGTGGTCGTTGCCATTGCCGTCGCCGGCGTCACCGACCTTGAGGTCGACCACTTGGGCGCCGCTGACGTCGACGTCGATCGGCACCGCGGCCTGTTTGCCGCGGAGCGTCGGCGTGGTCACCAAGGTCTTTCCGTCGGCGATCACGGAGAACGTCACCGTTCCCGCACCGCCTGTCTCGTCGTCGACACCGACGTCCGCCGTCAACCGGGAGCACTGTCCGGCGAGGTAGAGCTCGACGTCGCTGACCGCATTGGTGCCCAGGCCCTTGGCGTAACCGACTCCGGCGATACTGATCGGACGGCCGTCTCCGGCCGCCTGTTCGCCGACGCTGGTGTCGCGCTCCACCGGACCCCACCCGTTGGTGGACGACAGGAACGGCAGGTCGCTCACAGCGCTCTTCCCGGCCGGCGGAGCCGACGGGATCCCGCCGACGATGCGCTCGTCACCGCCGGCGGCCTGCCGTCCGTTCTGCAGGTAGTGCACCGTGGCGGTGAGTGCCGAGGCGGAGGGCAGCTTCCCGGCCGGCGGCTGGACCTTCCAGGTGAAGGTGGCCGATTCGCCGGGTTGCACGCGCTTGACCGACGTGGGGCTCGTGGCGCTCACGCTCCAGCCATCGGGTACGGAGAGCGAGGCCGTCAGTTGGGATGCGGACGACCGGTCCTTCGGTACCCGCACCGTCGCCTCGGCCGTGAAGGCCTGTGCCGACTGAGCGGTGTCCGGCACGTCCAGGGTGACATCCGCTCCCGGACGCTTCGGCATCGCGTACGTCCGGTGGTCGTAGCGGGGGCTGGCGTTCTGCGTGACGCGCAGGGACGAGGCGTAGCTGCCGTAGTTGGTGAGCGAGACCTTGCCGAGCCCGCCGGTGCTGCCGTCCAGGTTCCACACGGCGATGGCGATGCTGTTCCGGCCGTTCGGATTCAGGATGCCGTTGGGCACCGGGAAGGTGTGCTGCGGGCCGAGGTAGTTGACGTAGTTGCCGACCTGCCAGCCGTTCACGAAGATCGTGGCACGGTACTTGCGTGACGGGTCGTCGGTGAACGTCAGGCCGAGCGAGGTGTCCTGACCGTGCGGCAGGTCCACGTTGACGTCGGTGCGGTACCAGGAGACCCCGGGACGGGTGTCGGTCGTCGGCAGGGACACCCGGTTCCAGTTCTCGTCGGGGTAACCCGGGAGGGACCAGCCGGCCCGTTCGCCGTACAGGCCGCCGGTCGAGAGCGGGCCGCGCACCGGGTCCTGCAGGTCCTCGCCACCCCGTACGCCCTGCAGTCGCCAGGTGACGGAGGTCAGCGGTGCCCCGACGAGGGAGGCGCTGGTGAGGCCGCGCGCGGTCTTGTTGCCGTTGGTCGAGTTGTAGTCCTCCTCATGCCCCATGTTCACGGTGAGCACGGAGATGACGTTGTCGCCCTTCGACTTCACCGAACCGGCCGGGAAGGTGAAGTCGGCGCTGCCTGTGGTGGAGCTGCCCAGGAAGGTGCCGCCCAGCCAAGCGGAGAACGCCTGCGCGTTTCCGCCGGAGTCCGAGACCAGGTGGATGCCGGTCTCCTTGCCGGTGGCGCGGAAGCGGCCGCGGTACCACGTGTTGCCGGTGTGGAACCCGTAGTCGTCCGCGTAGAGCACAGGCAGCGAGTTGATGCCGGAGACGCTGTTGGTGGTCGTCCTGTCGGCCACCTGCCAACTGGAGTCGTCGAAACCGGGGGTCGCTTCGGGGGACTCCTCGGCGTGCTTCCAGTTCGTCAGCGTCGGCAGGTGTACCGGCGCAGCCACCGGGATCTTCCCGGCGAGGCTTCCTGCGCCGGTGGCCTGGGTGTCCAATGCCTTGCCGTTCCAAGTGACATGGTCGGCGGAGGTGAACACCTCGATGTTCTTGTCATCGGCGTTGTCGCCGGTGAGCGCCACGGTGTGGCCGTCGTCCAGGCTGGTCGCCGTCCGCAGCAGGTGGGTGCCGCGCACCAGCACCGGGCCGGTCGCCGTGTCCTGACGCCAGAAGGTCTCCGCCGTGGCCTTGTCCCCGACGAGCAGCAGCAGCGGGCGCTTTCCGCCGCTGCTGATGCTGATGCGGATCAGGCCCTTGTGCGCGTAGTTCAGCCGCAGGTCACCGGTGGCCTCGTCCCACGTGGTCGTGAGCGTGCCGCCGCTGCTGGTCACGGTGGGCTTGGAGGAGTAGCGCAGCACGGTCTCGCCGTCGCTGTCCGAGTCTCCGTAGAGTACGGCGACGTCCCGGTTGCCGATGGTCGCGTGGGTCATGATCTCCGACGTCGAGTACTGCAGCTGTGAGTCCCCGAGCCGGTAGTTCGCCACGATCACGTGCGAGTCGCGCCCGTCTAGGGTGATCGCGGTCCCCGGCTGCTGCGGCACGACCGGGTACGTCGGCGTCGCGTTGGCGGCCGTCGGTACGTCGATGGCGTCGATGGACACGTAGTTGTCCGTGGACCCTGAGCTGTGGTTCCCGTTGACGACGATCTTCAGTGTGTGTGCTCCGGGCGTCAGCCCGGTCTTCTGGAAGATCACCGCCTGGTTCTCGCCGCCGGAGTCGTCGACCGTCGCGACCTTGGTGCCGTCGAGGAAGACGTCGGCGTAGCCGTGGTTGTTGGTCTTCGAGCCGATCCAGCGGATCGCGGTGCCGTCGAAGGGGACGGTGAGCGAGTCACCGGCCTTGTTGGAGAACGACTCGGTGTGCTTGTAGTCGCCGCCGGTGTAGCTCTGGTCGGCCACGTGCGACCACGAACCGGCGTACTGCAGCGCGGAGTCGGGGTCGTCCCAGGTGTAGGTGGTGTCCGCGGACGGCTGGGCGTTGAAGTCCAGCGAGATGTGGGTCTTGTCGACCGCCGTGGACGTGGAGTTCCCGTGCCGCAGGACGTGGAACTGGGTCTTGGTGTCGGGGTTCATCCGGGCGGTGTCGACGACCGCGGAGTCGTCGGGCGGCGTGGACCTGATCGCCTCGGTCTTGGTCAGCGGGTCGACCGACTGCGTGAAGTACCCGATCAGTTTGTCCTCGTAGTACTTCGGATCGAGCTGGCGGTTCTCGCGGATCGCGGCCCCGTAGTCGTACGACGTGTAGTTCTCCGGCATGCCCAGCCAGCCCCAGTTGGTGCCGCCGTAGGTCATGTAGAAGCTCTGCGCGGTGGCGCCGACGGCTATGTTCTGCTTGTAGAACACATTGGCGAACTGGTCGTTGATCAGCTGGGCGCACTTGTCGTAGCCCGGCCCGCCCCAGGGGTCGAAGGCGCCACCTTGGAACTCCGGCGAGTACAGCGGCTTGCCGGCTGGGTGGTCGTAGCTGATGTCGGGGACGCCGTTCCACTTCGAGGGGTTCGAGCAGTTGAAGCCCTGCGGGTAGGAGTCCGGTCCGTCGACGTCCAGGGCGCCGGTACCGGAGTTGAAGGTGCCGTTGTTGTTGCCGGTCAGCGGTACCGTGATGCCGTCGGCGCGGGCCTTGTCCTCCAGGTGCTTCATGTAGGAGCGGCCGGCGGCCGAGCCGTTGTAGTACTCGTTCTCGACCTGGTAGGCGATGACGGACCCGGTGCCGTTGGTCAGCTGGTGGCGGGCGATGATCCGGTCGATCTGGGTCAGCCACTCGTCCGCGTACTTCAGGAACTGAGGGTCGTCACTGCGGTTGTGCCCGGCCTTGGTGGTCATCCAGCCGGGCAGACCGCCGCTGTCGACCTCCGCGTTGATGTACGGTGCCGGGCGCGCGATCACGTAGAGCCCGGCCTCCTGGGCCATGTCGAGCAGCTTGTCGACGTCACGCACCCCGCTGAAGTCGTACACACCCGGCTTCGGCGAGTGGTATCCCCAGTCGAAGTACAACGAGGTGGAGTTGAACCCGGCGGCCTTCATCTTCTGGAAGATGTCGCGCCACAGGTCCGGACTCGGGAGCCGGAAGTAGTGGAACTCGCCGGACCACAGGTAGGTGCGCTTGCCGTCGACGAGGAACGAATAGCCGTCGAGACTCACCGTGTGCGCCCGCGGACTGGCGGCGGACGCGGTGGCGGGTGGCTGCCCGCCGACGTCCCGCGCCACGGCGGGCGCGGTCATGCCCGCGGCCAGGGCGACGGTCGCGGCCGTCGCGAGTACTGGCCTCCACCACCGACGGCGACCAGGTCTTGCAGCTTCTGAACCGAACCGATTACTCCGCACTGCGGCCTCCATACCGCCTGAGCAATCAACATCAAACAGACTCAGGCAAAGTCGAACAGTAAGGGGGCGCAAGGAGCAACACAATGGGGCGGGAGAAGACGGTCGAGGCGGCAGGGGAGGATTTAAAGCTGTACGCGCGGCTGACCCCTGACCACTCGTCACGGGACACGGTCACCGAACGGCACGGGTGGGGCGTGAGGTCACGAGGTGGCGGCGGAGACATCCCAGATGGTCACAGGTCTACGGCCTCGTCCCATCGGGCGAGGTCCACCGGCGAAGCGCAACCCCCGGCCGTGGCGCGAGCCGTCGGCGGCCTCGGCGCCGCGACCCTGGCAGGACACGCTGCTACGCAGCAAAACTCAGTGCCACCGATGCCGTTGAACCGTCGCTCGCCCGGCAGCGGACGGCGGCCACTGCACGTGCCTCGGCCTCCGCCTCGGCGGAGCGGCCGGCCTTGGGCAGGGCGGAGGCTCGGGCCAAGGGACCTCTCCTCTTCTGACCGGCGTCACTTCGGCCGCGAGGCCGGAAGAATTTCATGCCTGCGGTACAGGGATGCCGCGCACGCCCGTTCGACGCAGGCTGCAAGTCGGTCGGAGGCCTGTCGTTGCCGGCTCAAAGCCCCGAACCGCAGCTCCTCGATGAGATGGATCAGGGCTCGGATGGTTGCGACAGTCGCTGGGAGGCACTCCGACGATCCTCTTGAAGGCGACGCTGAGGGCACTTTCGGATCCGTATCCCACGGAGTGGGCGATGCAGTGTCGTCGTCGAGGCGGCGCTGCAGGCAGGGTGAGGACGTAGCCGGGTTGAGCGCGTGGCCGTGATTCCGTCGGCCGCCCGACGGCGGGCGCCTACCGCAAACAGGATGTCGGCGGACTTGGACTGCCCGTAGGCCGCCCGGGGCGGGCGGAGCCGGCGTCCCGCAGAGCCGGATGCAGGCCGGTGGCCAGAGCGAAGTGACCGAGGTGATGGGTGGCAAGCTGCAGCTCCCAGCTGGCCGGGGTGAGGACACGCGCGGGCAGGCCCATGATCCCGGCATTCGCGACGAGGCCGCAAGCTCCCGGACGAGAGGCTCGGCGGACTCCGGGCGGCGCGTCGCGATCGCGACCTGCGCACCAGCGGTGGCCAGAGCCCGGACGGTCTCAGCGCCGACGCCCGAGGTGCCGCCGGTGACCACGGCACGTCGGCGGGTGAGATCCACGCCATCGATCACCTCTCCGTATGGACCGGCACCCCGCATGCGCAGACGGTGAAATGGGCGCTGACCGCGATCGACCAGGAGCTGATGCACCGGCCGGTGGCCGCGACGCTGGTGGCAGAGCATCTCGCTGTCGTCATGCTCGTCCATCTGCTGCGTGTGCACCTCGCACGCGAGCCGCGTGCGGTGTCCGGGTGGCCGGCCGGCCTCGCAGATCCCCTGGTCACCACGGCACTGGCCTCCCTGCACCGCGATCCGGCGCATACCTGGACGGTGGCCGAACCGGCACGCGCCGCCGCGGTGTCCCGGTCCACTCTGGCCGCCCGCTTCAAGGCCACGGTCGGCCAGGGACCGCTGAATACCTCACACGCTTGCGCATCGAGCTCACAGCCCGGCAGCTACGGGAAGGCAGTGCAACACTCGCCTGTGATGGACAGCGAGGGGGAACATGAAGCCGCTGGCTCACTACAAAGATCCAGCCCAGGGTGCTGCCACCTCCTCCTGCTGGCCGCTCGCCCAGGAGGCAGCAGATCGGCTCTGGAGTACGGCATTGCCGCCCTCCGAATTGCTTGACCGACCCATGACTACTTTCGCGACCAGGCCAGCGTGGTCGGCCGCATTGACCACCCGGACCCGTAGGCCGAGACCCGACCTCGTCGAGGTATGACTCGCACCTCGGTCTGCGTTCTGCTGGGGTGTGACTTCGCCTCGCTCGACCGGGACGGCATCGACTGGGCCGCCTGCGAGGAGAACGTACGGTGGCTGAGGCAGAGGATCTTCAGGGGCGAGCATGAGATCCGTCGGTCGTCCAGGCGCCGGAGAACCGGGCCCGAGTGAAGAGCGCGCTGGAACCTGAGTGGAAGCACGGTTCGAGCCGAGATTCTACGGCTTCCGGCCCGGCGACAGGGTGCCACGACAGGTGCGGGCCGGGCGTGCACCCGGTGCCCCGACGAAGCGCAAGCGCACCAGGTCAGAGCAGCCCGGCTGCGTTCGTATCACCGTGGGACCGTCTGAGAGGAGCAGCCCGAGCCCGCGGCCAGCATTCGTCTCCGGTCACCGGAGAGTATCCATGCCGAAACACGCAGTCACCATGTATCGAGTTGTGACAAAAGCCCCAAATATCGGCGAATGCTTTGCTTCGGTCAGACATTCGGTCATCGTCGTGGGGACCCGTCGTCGCCATCCCTGAATGGCCAGCAATGCCAGGAGTAAGTACGGCATGCCGAATCCAGACTCCGTCCGCCTGTTGCGCCGTGCGGTTGTCGGCTGCACGATTGCCGTCTCATTCGCCTTGGCCGGCATCAGTACGAGCGCAAGCGCCGCATCTGACAACAGCGCGCACGCCACCCATGGCAACGCCCCGAGTGCCTCGATCGCCTACAGCACGGCGACGGGCGGCCGGACCGTGGCACTCACCTTCGACGACGGCCCAGGGACGGCCACCGGCCAAATCCTGGACTTGCTCGCGCAGTACCACGTCAAGGCGACCTTCTGCCAGATCGGCACACAGGCGGCCGCGAACCCCGCCCTGGTCAAGCGCATCATCGCCGACGGCCACCGGCTGTGTGACCACACCGTGGACCACCCCCAACCGATGCGCACCCTCCCGCACGACCGGCAGGTCCACGAGATCACCGCGGCCAAGGACATGATCAGCAAGGCTGGCGGGCCAGGCACCCAGATCAGGTGGTTTCGTGCCCCCGGCGGTGACTTCAGCCCCGATAACCGCCAGATAGCTGTGCAAGCCGGGCTACGCCCGCTGGGCTGGACCGTCGACACCCGTGACTGGTCGCGCCCCGGTGTCGCCTCGATCCTTGCCACCGCGAAGCAGGAACTGCGTCCCGGCGGCATCATCCTCATGCACGATGGCGGCGGCGACCGTAGCCAGACCGTAGCAGCTCTGCGCCAACTGCTTCCCTGGCTGACCGGGCAGGGCTACACGTTCAGCCTTCCCACAAGCTGACGCGGCTTCACCTTCCGTCGGCGAACTCGCCCAGCACGCACCGCCGGTGGGCCGTCGGGGATCGTCGTACCGCCCATCGGCCCAGACCACGCTCGGGTACGGTTCCGGGGCGTCCGTGTGCAGCTGCGCGGCGACGTCGGGAAGACCGGCCGCGAACGCCTCGGCCTCCTTGACCAGGTGGTGGAAGACCATCGTGCTGGGGAACTGGAGGTGGTGCGCTGCCTGCTGGAACAGGTTGAGGGCGGGGCGCAGGCAATAACCGGCCATTTCGCCGGGGGAGACGTCGTCATGGACCGAGCCCGCCGGTGCCCGCTCCGGTGATGATGCCGCGCACCAGGCCGTGCAATGGCCGCTGGAGCTGGACGACGTGCTGGTCCCGGTGGCCGAGGGCGGCGATCTCGCCGTCATCGCATCGCACGTGGGTGATGTGCGCGCACTCGCGCAGGACCGCTTCGAGCTCTTCCGCCGGCCCGTCGGCGTGCTCCCGGGCCTGGGCGAGCCGGGCCAGGCGCGCGGCGATGTGGCGTTCATGTCAGGCGATCAGGATCGACTGGACGTCCGGGAAGTACGTGTACAGCGTCGCGCGCCCGATCCCGGCTTCTTTCGCGATGTGTGACATCGTCACTCTCGCCAGGCCGTGCTCGGCCGCGAGCGCGACGGCGGTCTCCAGGACCGCGTCCACAACGTCGACGGCCTGTGCGTCGTGACCGCGCCGGGCGGGCAATGCTTCCTGCTCTCCTACCGCGACGAACCGCCCAACCGCTCCGGGCGAGTGCACCGGGTGACGACGCCCAATGGACCTTGGACGCTACCGCGGGCACGTTCACGCCGACGCCGACGCCGACGCCGACGCCGACGCCGACGCCGACGCCGACGCCGACGCCGACGCCGACGCCGACGCTGAGGAGGCCCTGTGGCGCCTCCAGGACAGGATCGCCGCACGGATCAAGGAGATCGGCCGACGCGACGGACTGCAGCGGCTCTGGCAGCGAGGCGGGACCGATACAGTCCCGCAGGTCGAGCGCGACACGGAAGAGGGACCCCTCAGCTGGAGCATCGCATCAACAACGGTTGCCTGGAGGCACTTCGTCCTCGACGGACGCCCGGTAGTACGCCCTACTTCGGTGCCTGGAAGCCGCCGATCTTCTGCTCAAGCAGTTCGGCCAGCCGCAGCGGGGTGCGATCCTCGAACATCGGACCGATGAGCTGCACTCCCACCGGCAGGCCCTCGGGGGACCGGCCCGCCGGTATGGCGGTGGCGGGTAGGCCGGGCATGGTGGCCAGACCGGCCCAGACGAGCTGGTCCAAGTACGGGTACTCGACGCCGTCGATGTCGATCCGGCGTTCCATCAGATCGGGGTTGTGGTCGTGCGGGAACGCGGGAGTGGGCGTGATGGGACACACCACGGCGTCGAACTCGGCGAAGAGCTGCCGCCAGCCGTGGCGGTGGAGCTCGCGACGGCTGTTCGCCTCGATCCAGTCGCGGTGGCTGAACACCATGCCGCGCAGCCGCACCGCATCGAGGCTCTGGTCGTCTGCGCTCAGTCCGGCGGCGAGGGTCCGCAGCTGCTCGTACGCTTCGACGGGAAAACGCGCAACGGAGCTCGAAAACAGCAACTGCATGTAGAGCACCGCGGCTTCGGTCAGATCGGGCATCAGCGGACTGTGCCGTTGGACGCGGGCGCCGCCGTCGACAAGCGCGTCGGCCACCCGGTTCACGCCCGCCCGCACAGCGGACCCGGTCGGAATGAGCGGATGCGTGTCGAGGACCAAGACCCGGAAGTCGCAGAGCCGTTCGTGGCGCGCGGGCGGCAGCGTCAAGTCGTGGGCCACACCGAGGGTGAGGGGGTCCGGTCCGGCCATGACGTCGAGCAGGAGCGTGAGGTCGCGGGCAGTGCGCGCCATCGGACCGACGACGGCGAGGTCAAGGTCGACCGGCAGTGCCGGCGCGGGCGGCGGGACCATACCGCGGTTCGCCGCCAGCCCGAGTGTCGGCTTGTGCGCGTAGACACCGCAGAAGTGTGCGGGGGTGCGCAACGAACCGCCGATGTCGGAACCGATGGACAGCGCGCCGAATCCGGATGCCAGGGCCGCCGCTGATCCGCCGGAGGATCCACCCGGCGTGCGACCGTGATCCCAGGGGTTGTTGGTGGTGCCGTAGATCTCGTTGAAGCTCTGAATGTCTTGCAGTCCCAGGGGCACATTGGTCTTACCGAGCACCACCGCGCCTGCGGCCTTGAGCCGCGACACCTGCACCGCGTCCTCGGCTGGCATGTAGTTCCGGTGCAGCGGAGTGCCCCAGGTCGTGGGCAGCCCGGCGATGTTGTAGGACTCCTTGACCGTCACCGGAATGCCGAGCAGCGGCCGGTCCTCACCGCGGGCGCGCGCCTGGTCGGCACCGCGCGCGGCGGCCCGTGCACGGTCGAAGTCCGGCACACAGATCGCGTTGATCGCCTTGTCGTCCCGCTCGATACGGGCGATCGCCTCTTCGGTCAGTTCCGCCGAGGTCACTTCACCGGCACGCAAAGCGGCCGCGAGTTTTTCGGCTGCCTGAAAGCTCCACTCCATGAATCAGACCGTACCGGCCCCTGGAACAGGCCATGAAATGCCGCTTCGCACAAGGAGTTCGGGAGACCTTTATCGGACACCCGCGCGTACTTCGTGAGGCTTCGAACCGACGTATGTCCGGTCAGCTTGATCAGCACCGGCATGGACGCGCCCTGCTCCGCAGCCCGGACCACACCCGTTGGGATGGCTCAACTGCACCTCCGCTCACGGTTGTTCGCGATGCTGGAAGGTGGCTCACTCGGGTTGTCCCGGCGGCGATCTCACGGAGCCCAGAACGCGCCGCGGTCGACTGCAACCTCGCCGGCTCGGTCCGCTGAGCTGTGGAGATGGTCTGTCCTGTGGATCTTGGCGACCACGCGCTCACACTCCGATGAAGCTCACTGTTTCCGCCATGTCCGCCCGCCCGGTACGCAGCCGTGGCACGCCTTCCTTCTCGAATCCCACCGAGACGCCGCAGTACAGTACGAGCCCGTCATCGGCTCCGACTGTCTGGCTGACGGTCTTGCGGTACATGGTCCACATCACCTGGGGGCAGCTGTGCAGCCCTTCCGCCCTCAGCAACAGCATGACCGTCTGCAAGTACATCCCCGCGTCCCCCCACTGCCCGGGCCCCATGGCCCGGTCGAGGTAGCAGAACAGGACGACCGGCGCCCCGAACGCCTCCGAGTTCAAGGCGGCGATCCGCTTGGGCCTGTCGGGGTCGTCGCGCTCGATTCCCAACGCCTGGTATCGCTGGGCGGCCGCGGCGGAAAAACGGTCCAGATACGGCGACGTCAGTTCGGCCGGGTACATCGGATACTCCCGGTCATCGCCCGGATCTCCCGCCAGTGCCCTGGCCGTCGCGCGCCTCTTCAGTTTGGCCAAGGGCTCGCCGGTCACCACATATACGTGCCACGGCTGGAGGTTCCCGCTCGACGGAGCCCGCGTCGCGGCAGCCAGCACTCGTTCTAGTATCTCTTTGGACACCGGCTCATCGCTGAACGCCCGCACAGCACGGCGACTGTCCACGGCCTCATACACATCCACGCTTTGCGTCCTCTCACTCCGCCGGGCCCTCTACCGTATGCAGCGTCAGTGCCGAGCATCACCACGCCCTGGACAGCGCCCTGACGATCAGCCCAGTCGTCGGCAGGACTGCAGGAGACAGAGGTGATCTGACGGGTACTCAGTGGGAACGGCTTCGGCCGCTCCTGCGGTGAGCAATGGGCGTGCGCGCCCTCCCCTGGTCTTCTTCGCCGGCTGTACGGAGGGGCTGTGCCGTCTATACGCGACAGCTGTCGATGTGGGTGACGTCGCGGAAGTCGGCGATGACGGGGCTGGCCATGGATTCGCGGTAGACGACGACGGCGCGGCCGTAGGGCCAGGTGATGTCGTTGTGGAAGTCTTGCTGGGCTTCGGAACAGCTGCCGAACATGAGGCCGCGGACGACGTCGGTCCAGTTGATGTCGTCGTGGTAGTCCTGCCCTTCGGGATACGTCCCTGGGCCGAAGGTGACGAACATGGTCCGGGCCTCGGGGTTGAAGGTCACGGTCATGCTGTCGCCCATGTACTGCTGTCCCCGAAGCACGGAGGCTGTGTCGTCGGTCAGCTGCTGGGCGGCCGTCTTCTCAGCCGGCGTGGCCGGCACTCGCGCGTTCACCCATTCGTCGATGGTGGGCTGCGCGTCGTCGCTGCGGGTGTATGCGGGGGAGGGAACAGCTACCTGTTGCGGGATCTGCGAGGCGGCCCGCTCTTCGGAGCGAGACGGAGTAGGGCCGTTTGATTGCGGGGTGGACCCCTGAACCGCAGCGGCAGCGGTGGCGGCTGTGGTCGTCCGGTTGGTCGGCGCTGGGCTCTTGCCTCGGGCGGCGCCGGATGACTGGGAGGCGGCCAGGGCACCGCCGACGCTGCCGAGGACGGCGGCCGCGGCGGCGACGGCCAGATAGAGCCGGATGTGGCTGGCGCGATGTGACGGGACAGGCCAAGCAGGCTCGTCTTCGGCCGCCAGGTCCCAGTGCAGGCTGACCAGATCGGATACCAGCGTAGGCTGCTGGCCGCTGGGCACGACGACGGCAGTTGTCTG
The DNA here is from genome assembly GCF_027625935.1 of Streptomyces camelliae. Taxonomy (NCBI): domain Bacteria; kingdom Bacillati; phylum Actinomycetota; class Actinomycetes; order Kitasatosporales; family Streptomycetaceae; genus Streptomyces; species Streptomyces camelliae. The sequence continues at coordinate 441,869 of NZ_CP115300.1, read as the reverse complement.
GGCGGCGAGCAACTCGGTGCACTCACGTGCGAGCTCGGTGGCAGTCGGACGATCGGACGGCTCTTTGGCCAGGGCCTGCTCGACCAGACGTCGCAGGTCGGTCGGCACGCCTTCCAACTCCGGCTCACTCGACATGACGCGGAACGTCACAGCGTCTGCAGCGCCACTGCCGAAAGGAAGACGGCCGGTTGCGGCGTAGGCGACGAGAGCTCCCCAAGCGAACACGTCTCCTTCCGGGCCGACAGCGCCGGTGCGGTAGTGCTCGGGGCTGATCCAGCCCGGCGTGCCGGTCATCACGCCGGTGCGCGTGACGGAAGTACCGTCGAGCGCGTGGGCGATGCCGAAGTCCAGTACGTGCGGCCCCGACGGGGCGAGGATGACGTTCTGCGGCTTCACGTCCCGATGGACGATGCCCGCGGCGTGGACCGTGGAAAGTGCGGCCGCGGTACCGGCGGCTAGCGCGTACAGAGGGGGCTCCGGCCAGGCGACCGCTGACCGTCACATGCCGGTCGAGGGTGGGGCCGGGAACGAAGGCGTGGCAAGCCAGGGAACCTCAGCTTCGGTGTCGGCATCGCGGATCGGCACCGGACACGGACCCGTGACCCGCTGGGAGAGCTGTACTTCCCGCCGGAAGCGAGCACGGAACTCACCGTCTGCAGCCTGCGCTGGATGGACGACTTTGACGGCCATGCGCTCTCCCGCGGCATCGAGCGCGGCATACACCGTGCCCATACCGCCGGATCCAAGCCGTCCTACGACGCGGTAGTGACCTACGCGGCGCGGGTCGGCCTGCTGCACCGGCTGAACACGGCTGGACACGAATCTCCCCCTGGTGAGCAAGAGCGCAGTGGCCGAAGCGGTGGCCCACCGTGTCGGCTGCCGATCGCACCCTGAGCCCCCGGCTGTTCGCCGAACTGAACACGCAGCCAATGCTGTGCGAGCCACCAGGCCGAGCGAGCAGCGGCGCCGCCGCACGACGTACACGACCCCACTCGAACAAGCGGCGCCGATGCGCGGGGGGAGGGCTGGCAAGCCGGTGCACTCGGGGACGGCCCGGTCGGTCCGTTGCTGCCGTACGGCCGTGGCCGGCACCGCAGACGACGACACCGCACCACCATCCCCGACCCGCACGCGACCACCCGCCCGGACCTGGTCCTGTGCGACTTCCGGTCCGGCCCGAGCGCGGTGACGCCCGCTGGTGCGGCGACTTCATCTACGTTCCTACCGACGGTGGCCGGCTCTGCCTGGCCACCGTCAACGACATCGCCACCCGGCGGGGCCAGGCGGGGCGGCCCCCGGCCACCCGCGCACCGAGCCGGTCATCGAGGCGCTGCGGTCCGCCTGCCGCCGCCGACGCCGCCTCCGGGCCGGTGATCTTTCATTCCGCCCTCGGCTGCCGGTACACCGACCGTGAATTCGCCACCCTGGAAGCCGAGTTGGAAATCAGGCTGGCGGAACCGCTTTGAGGACCTCCTGTTTCGGCGGTGTGTGCAGTGTCACGCACTCAAAGAGTCGCCCAAGTTGTCTACATCACAGCGGAAATGTCCATTTAGCGTTCATGCTCGAAACAGATGCCGACTCCCGAAGTGGAGCCCATCGGCAACCTCTTGGGTGCGAAGTCCAAAGTGACCCAGGACACAGCACTCATGACATTCCTCCTCCCCTGGGAAGGTGCCCCGCTATGGCCGCTTACCTCTGTCCTCCTGCCGTGATACACGGCGAGCACGCCGTGGAGACCAGCCAAATCGTGGCGGAGGTGCGCGACCGGCACCCGCACGCGGCGTGGGCGCCGCGGATCGACGGCATCGCGGCCAGTACGGGCATCGAGACCCGCGGGTGGATGCTGCCGCTGGAGACCGTCGTCGCGCCGGGCAACGGCAGCGGCCTGCGGACTGTCGGCACCGGGGCCGCCCAAGATGCGCTGGCACGCGACGGGTTCACCCAGCAGGACGTGGACCGCGTGATCGCCGCACTTGAGTCGATACCCGGGCCGCAGACCGTCCAGGAGCGCACCGCGCCGGCCTGGGAGGCCGTGCAGTCCTACGGGGAGCGTGCGGCGCGCGGGGCCCTGCAGATCGCCGGGCTGGATGCCGCAGACATCGACTGCCTGATCACCAGTCACTCCACCACCCCGGCGCTGCCGGGTCTGGACATCGCCCTGGCCAACAAGCTTCAGCTCCGCAACGACGTGATGTTGCTGCCGGCCACGCAGTGGGCCTGTATAGCGGGAACGCGATCCCTGGCGCTGGCGGCGGATCTCGTGGCTGCGGACCCCGACCGGGTGGTCCTGGTCGTGATCGCGGAGGCGCTGAGCACGACCTACCAGCCCGCGGACCACACTCTTGAGTCCCTGATCGTCCGGTTGCTGTTTGCGGACACCGCGGTCGCCGCAGTGGTCACGGGCCGCCCGAGGCGCGAGTCGGTGCTGCGGCTGGACTCCGCCTGGCACCACACCCTGCCCGGCACCCAAGACCTGCACCGCCTGGAGACGCGGGCGGACGGCACCCACTTCGTGATGGACCGGCGCGGGCCGCGCGCCGTACAGGAGACCGTCACCGCGATGTGGGAGTGGCTGCGCGTCCGCTACCAGGACGACCCCGACTCCTGGCACCCCGACGTGCTGCTGGCGCACCCCGGCGGGACCCGGGTGCTGGAGTACATGGAACAGACGATGCCCGACGCGTGGCCGTCGGGGCTGCTGGACTACAGCCGGGACAGCTACACCAGCGGCAACCGCGGGGGCGCCGCCGTGTTCGACATCATGCGACGGGCGCACGACGCCGGGCAGAAGCCGGGCAGTCGCGCCGTCCTGTACGCGGCGGCACCGGGCCTCACCGCCACCGCCCTGGAAGGGGAGTGGCTGTAGCGCGAGCCCGCGCCACCCGTACCCGCGGACGGGCCGTCCGCATCACCGGTCACGCCACCGGTACCGCCGAGGCCACCGTCCGTTCCGTCGGTGACGCCGGGTGACGACGGGTACGCCGTCCGTACCCTCGCCGCGCTCCCATGCTGCCGGCCGCGCCCCCGCCCCGCAGTCGCGTCACCTGGCGACTTCCGCCCAGATCACCTTGCCGGTGTCCGTCCACCGCACCCCCCACCGCGTGGTGAGCCTGTGCACGATGTGCAGGCCACGACCGCCGTCGTCGAGGAGGCCGCCCGGGCTCAGACGTGGCCTGCCGTTGCCCGTGTCGCCCACCTCGCACAACAGGCCGCGACCGGACCTGATCAGCCGTACCGTGATGGGACCGGTGGCGAAGCGCACCGCGTTCGTGACCAGCTCGCTGACCAGCAGCAGCACGTTGTCCTGGGTGCCTTCCCTGGTGCGCCACTGCCGCAGCAGCGCGGAGACCTGCGCGCGGGCACGGGCGGGGGCGTCGTCGCGGGCGGGCAGCCGCCAGGTCGCGGTGTCGCCCTTGCGGTAGCCGATCATGCGCGCGAGCAGCAGGGTCACATCGTCGCGCTGGCGCGCGGGTGCCAGCGCGGAGGCGACGTGCCGTGCGGCCTGCTGCAGGGCGTCCCAGGGGTGCACCCTGGACAGGGTGTCCGCCAGCCTGCCGATTCCCTCGTCGATCGACACGGCCGGATCCTCCACCAGGCCGTCGGTGTAGAGAGCGAGCAGGGAGCCCGGGGGTGCGCCGAACGTGTGCACGTCGAACGGCTCCCGCAGCGCGAACTCGGCGCCCAGGCCGGGGTGAGGGCGGATCGCGAGCGGGCCCGCGTGCCCGTCCGGCGAGACCAGGACCGGGGGGAGGTGGCCGGCGCTGGACAGCGCCACATGATGGCTGACGGGGTCGTAGAGGGCGATGCAGCAGGTCGACCCGAGAGCGCTGTAGCCGGCCGCCAGCCCGGAATCCGCGTCGTCCAGCAGCGTCACGGTCTCGTCCAGGTGCTCCAGGACCTCGTCGGGCGCGAGCCCCGCAGACAGCAGCGCGCGGGCCTCCATGCTCAGCTGGCCCATGGTCGCCGCGGCTCCCAGGCCGTGCCCGACGACGTCACCGACCACCAGCGCGGTACGGCCGTCCGGCAGCGGAAAGCTGTTCACCCAGTCGCCGCCGACGCCCGCGCTGTCGGGCGTGGCGGGCTGGTAGACGCTGGCGATCTCGATCGTGTCGCCGCCGGTCCGGGGCAGCAGCCGGCGCTGCAGCGCCAGCACCTGCGTGTGCTCGCGCTGGTGCTGACGGGCCAGGTCGACGTGGTGGGCGGTCCTGGCCACCAGTTCCTGCAGGTCGAACAGCTCGCTGTCGCGGAAGGGGCAGTCCGCCCGCCGCCAGACCTCCGCCACGCCCAGCACGACGGGCGGCGTGCCGTCCAGGACGAGCGGTATGCACGCCACACCTGCCGACCGGTCACCGGGCACCAGGGCACGCATCACTCGCGGGCTGCCGAGCACCCGCTCGACCGCCTCCCGGTCGGGTATGACGATGGCCTGCGGTGCGTCGTCCCGCCGTACCGCCTGCGCCAGCAGGCGACTCGCGTCGCTGGGAAGATCGTCGCCCGGAGTCACGTAGCCCTCGGGCCATGCCCGGTCCGGCACCAGGGCCGCCCGCCGTAGCCGGATGCGCCCCTGTCCCTGCCCGGTGACTCCCTCGCCCGTCCACACGGCGAAGTCGAGGTCGACGGCGGCCACGTCTCCCCAAGCCAGCAGGGACTGTGCCAGCGACTGCGCGGTCTCGCCGATGTCCAGCGAGGTGCCGATCGCGGTCTCGGAGGCGTACAGGTGCAGCCTCGTGGCCATGGCGATCACGGAGACGGTGAGGCCCTCCTGGGGCACCGCGGCGGGCAGGATGCTCATCGAGACCACCAGCTCCGACCCGTCGCCGCGCCGCAGGCGCTGGATCCGCGCGACGTGTGCCTCACCGGTCTCCAGGACCTGCCGCAACCGTCGTGTGACTGTCGGTACGTCCCCGGGGGGCAGGAGATCGACGAAAGGACTCCCGGCCACGGCGTCCAGACCCGCGAATACGGGGGCGTCCAGATTGCAGCGGGTGATTCTCAGATCCCTGTCCAGGTTGACCGCGCCGAGAATCTGATCCTGACGGCCGGCCGCCGCGTTGTCGACTACGCGTTGGCGGGCGGTGCGGTCGCCCTGCGCGTCGGCAGGACCGGCGGCCGCTGCCGCCCCGCCGCGTGGGATGTAACGCCCCAGGGCGCTGCTGACCATGTCGAACGCCGAAGAGGACGAGTGCGAGGGTGTGGAGTCCATGCGGCTCTCTCGGCAATCCCCGGCGCAGTGCCGGGGCCGTACTCGGACTCGTGCGACGGGGCCCCGAGATCCCTGATCGCACACCTCATTGAATAACACCGGGGGTCGCTTCGCCCACACCAGCGCATCGCGGGGTGAACGCGGACAGTGAGGAACGCCGTGGTCGGCGGGGCCGTGCTCACCTTGCCGGGGGCCGTGGCCCGCCAGGATGCGACGACCTCCGCAGGACCACCGGGCGCCGGCGCCATCGGCTCCGGCAGCCTCGGGCCTGGATCTCCAGGAACAGGTGCGTGCCACTGACCTGGCTTTGTGCCCCGGGCAAGCGGACATTGAGGTGTGCCGTGGCTGTTTCTCGGCTGCGGTAGCCGGACAGCCACGACATCGTTCGCTCGATCTCCCACTTGCGAAGGCCCAACCGTTCGCTGGACTCCATGCTGCACCACCGCGTCCACCGTGTCCGGGCTGAGCGTCGAGCCCACGAGGAAGCGCTGGTACACGAGGGAGCTGATGGTGGTCATGGCGAACATCTCGGCCACGATGTCGGCGCCGTAGCCGTGCGTCGACGATCTGGGTCACGAGCGTCTGCCGCAGGTATTGCATGACGCCGTCGTTCTCAGCCCCGCCCAGGACGGTGGCGAGGACGGCTCCAGGCCTGGGCGCCGTCGAGTCGTTCGCCGAGCCGGCGCAGGCGTGGACCAGCTCGGCGAACGACTCGCCACGCGCCTGCGCCTGCGCCGGTGGCAGCGGCGGCATCATGCCCTCCAGCGCGGCCAGGCGGACACCGAACGGGTCGGGCCAGTGGCGGCATACCGCGTGGCCCGGCCGCCCCGGCTCGGGCGGCCACCGCCTGGTGCGTGACGGCCTTCGAGTCCGCCCTCGGTGAGCAGCTTGGTCGCCGCGGCCACCATGGCCTCCCGCCCGCTGCGCTCCATCATGTGCTCGCGCCGGGCCGCCCACCCCGCCCTCAGGGACTTCCGCTGCGGCTTCAACGGGATCGAGCAGCGGGAGCCGTCCGGCATCAAGGAGCTTCCCGCCCGATCAGGACTGCCTGATCCGTGGATGCGGCCACGGATCGGGCCGCGGCGCGGGTGCCAGAAGGGAGATGCCCGTTCTGCCATGTGCCTGCATCGAGGTTGTTCCGTGTCCCAGCCCGTAGGTCGCGTGCCGCAGCGACGCAACGCGCGGTCCAACCGGGCACCCTGGCCACCGCACGTCAGGAACTCGGACGCAACGCCGACATCACCCTGGAGCAGCTGGCTCGCGCCTCGCGCCTCCGGTGTCGTCAGGCGCACTCATTTCAGGCACTTTCCAGGACGGGCGGCGCTCCTGGAGGCGCTGGCCGAGGAGGCCGCTGAGGCTCTCCAGGCAGCCGTGGCGGTCGAAGCACCGGTGACGGAGCCGGCCGAGCGGGCGCTCGCGCACTTCTCCCTGTCGATATGGCTGGTGGGTGACCGCTACCGGATGCTCCTGGCGCTGGCCCATCGGCACCTGGGTGTGGCACGTGTCGACGAGATCCTCAAGCCCGCGCGTGTGGCGGGAGGCAGGCGAGGGCGTCGATGAGCCGTCGTAGGGGGGCTGGTCGGCATCTTGGCACGGCCGGGCCGAGGGTGCCTGTGCCACAACGCCGCGTTGGGGGACAGGCACTCGCTTCCGTCAGGTGGCCTCTGCGGCCCCGCCCTGTCGGACGCGGTCATGGAGGACCTGGCGGTGGGCGGCGTGGTCGTTGTCCGGGATGGGGGCGGGGCTGCCGGTGAGGGTGCATGACTCGTCGGTGCCGGTGTGCTGGGCGGTGACGTGCCCGCGCTTGCCTTCACCCAGGTCACCTCCCACTCTGGCCGGCTGATGGGCACGTCCTCGTCGACCACGACCACACTGTTCGCCGCCGACCTGAGCCGCCGACGCGTGACGAACGTCTTCCGCAACTCCGGTGAGCCGATGGCGACTTGGCGTCCGACGCGACTTCGGTTCGCACCCTTCGCGGCAACCTTGTGCCGCATCGCGACCACTTCACGGGGACCGGGTCGACACCGTCGTGTTGACCCGCCTGTCACAGTCATCGATCGAAGGACCACATCCCTTGACCACAAAACACCGAGGTCGCCACCACCCCTGTCGGCTCGCGGCGGTCAGCGGCGGGGCGGCGTTCGTTCTCCTGGGCGCGATGGCAGGCCTGGCCAACGCCTCAACGAGCGCGGCCACAACCAGCACCGCGGCTGCCAAGCCCCCCTACAACTTCGGCTCCGGCTACTCGGCCATCAACGGAACCTGCACCTCGGTCTCGGTGAACTGGACCCAGCCGGCCGCCACCTGCCGCGGCGGCGACCAGCAGACCGGATTCTGGGTCGGCCTCAGCGGAAGCGGCACCATCCCGGGCAGCTGGACATTCACCGGCGCGGGCCGGCTTGACGATGTCGCCCTGGGCAGGCCCGTTTCCAGCAACAGCAGCCTGGAGAACGGAGACTGGGGCCGGAGCCGGCTGACCGACGGCCTCCTGACCAGCGTGGCCGGCGTCAAGGAACACACCAGCGACGACTTCCCTTCCCCGGACCTCAGCACGAACCCCGTCGGGTGCGGTTCCTCTGAAGGGAAGGGTTGAGCTGGAGGAACGCTGAGCGGGGCTGTACTTGGGGCCGCTCGTCTCTACCGTGGTGGTGGAGGGGGTGGCGGATGGGTTCGCTGTTCGAGGAGTTGGAAGCACGCGAAGCAGCTGCCCGGGTTCGGGTGGAGGAGCTGGAAGCCGAGGTCGCCGAGCTGTCCGGGAAGCTGGAACTGGCACGGGAGAGCCTGGAGCGGTTGCGGATCGCGCGGGAGACGATCGCCGAGGTCCTCGCGGAGATGACCCCGGAGAAGTCGGCGGTCGCGGTGGATAGCGCCCGGCCGAGCGTGGGTGATTAAGTGGCGTCTGCGTATGCGGGGGCCGAGCGGCAGGTCATCGGGGTGCTGACGGTGCCGAACTGGCAGCCCGGGATGGGGACGGAGGTCCTGCTGCAGGTGTATCGGGACATCATGGAGGTGGTGGCGGACGCGCCGGGGCCGGTCCGCGCCAAGCAGATCGTGCCCAGGATCGGGCTGCCCGCCGATACGGGGAAGATCGAGGGCACCCGGTCGAAGTTGAAGCGGCTGGTGGAATGGGGCTGGCTGGACGAGGATGTCCCCGGCCTGTTCACCCCGGCCCGGCGCCGAGGTGGCGTTTCGCCCAACTCCCGTTAATAACAGGGCTCTTCCGCGCCTACATTCGAAGGTGCGACCCAATCGATGCTGGACGGGAAGAGCCCTGGAGATGACACCGTACGACACGCATGCCACCGCTGACCCCTTTGCTGACTCCCTCAGCGCCTTCGAGTCGCTGACCACCATCCTGTCGGGCAGCGATGCGGGCACGTGGACCCACACTGACCTGGAGGAATACCTCGACCTGGCGGGGCGGGAACTGCTTCGCCTGCTGCTGCAGGATCACCTCGACCTGCGCGCGATGCGGGAGGAGGAGCAGATGCGTTCCGGTGCCCGGCAGGTCGTGGTGGGGCCGGAAGGCCAGGTGCGGCCCTGGCGCGAAACCGGGCACCCGCGCTGGCTGGCCAGCGTGTTCGGAATGGTCCGGGTCACCCGGGTCGCCCACCGGGGCCAGGGTGTGAGCAACGTCCACCGTGCCGACGCTGTGCTGTCGCTGCCGGTGGGCCGGCACTCGACGGGATTACGACGGCTCGCGGTGACCGAAGCCGTCCGCGGCTCGTTCGACCAGGCCCACGATGCAGTGACACGCCGCTGCGGGAACGTGCTCGGCAAGCGCAGACTCGAAGAGCTCGTGGTCGCCGCCGCGGTCGACGTCGACAGCTTCTACCGGACCATGATCCCGGTCCCGTGCAGCCGCGAGATGCCACTGGTGGTCCAGGTGGACGGCAAGGGCGTGGTCGTGCGCCCGGCGGCCCTGCGGGAGGCGACCCGTCGGGCCGCCGAGAAAGCTGCCGGTGGCCACCGCGCTCGGCTCGCGCCGGGCGAGAAGCCGAACCGGGAGCGGATGGCGACCGTGGCCTGCGTCTTCGATACCCGTCCGGTACCCAGGCGCCCGCATGATGTGATCCACCCGCCCGGCGGCCGAAGCGGGGAACGCCCGGCCCGTCCGGGGCCGAGGGCACAGAGCAAGTGGTGCACTGCTTCGCTGGTCCGCCCACCCGAGCAGGTCATCGCCGATGCCTTCGACCAGGCCGAGGCTCGCGACCCGAAGCACCTGCGGCCATGGGTCGTCGTGGTCGACGGCGCCCGTCACCAGCTCGACCTGATCGCAGCTGAGACCGGCCGACGCGGCGTCACGGTCCACGTTCTGCTGGACTTCGTGCACGTTGCCGAGTACGTCTGGGCCGCCGCCCACGCCTTCCACAAACCCGGCACCACCGAGGCCGAGTCCTGGGCAGCCGGCCCTCTGACCTCGATCCTGGCAGGCCACGCCGCCCGGGTCGCCGCCGAGATGACCGGCCAGGCGGAGCGGGAGCACCTGCCGGCCTCCCGCCGCGAGTCCGTTGACGCCTGCGAACGCTACCTGACCGGGCATCTCGACCAGCTTCACTACGACACCGCGCTCAACAACGGGTGGCCGATCGCCACCGGCGCGGTGGAGGGTGCCTGCCGCCACCTGATCGCCGACCGCCTCGGCATCACCGGCGCCCGCTGGGGCCTTCCCGGAGCCGAAGCCGTCCTGCGACTGCGTGCCGTCGTCTCCAACGGCGACCTCGACCCCTACTGGCGATACCATGCCGCCCGCGAGCACGAACGCCTCTACCCCACCCCCGACCAGCGAACTTACGCCCTCACCTCTTGATCGCGGCCGTCGCTGCGAACAAACCGCACACAATCCCTTTGAGACGATCGGACAGCATCTCTAGGGTGCGGACGTGACCATCGAGCTGCCCTTTCGTCCGCTCCCCATCGACCAGCAAGACGTTCGCTACGCCTACGGGCCCGATTCGGATATACAGCCGGGCGTCCCCGCAGGCTCGACCGTGGAGTTCGACTGGTGCGAGAGTACGATCTACCCCGGCACCACGAGGCGGTACTGGGTTCACGTGCCCGCGCAATACGACCCCTGCGAACCCGCGTCGCTGATGGTGTTCCAGGACGGATGGTGGTACCTGGACCCGGACGGGGAGGTCCGCGGGGCCATCGTGTTGGACAACCTCATCCACCGTGGCGAGATCCCGGTCACTATCGGCGTCTTCGTCGATCCCGGCGTCCTCAAGAACGCCGAACAATCGAAGAACCGCAACGCCGAGTACGACGCGTTCGACGACCGTTACGTCACCTTTCTCCTGACTGAGATCATCCCCGAGGTCACACGGCGCTACTCGATCGCCGAGGACGCCGGCCAATGGGGCATCTGCGGTGGCAGCAGCGGCGGCAACTGCGCCTTCACGGCTGCGTGGATGCGCCCGGACAAGTTCCGGCGAGTCATCTGCTACCTCTCCAGCTTCACGCAGATGCCGAACGGAAACCCGTACCCTGCCCTGATCCCCAACGCCCCCCGCAAACCACTGCGCATCTTCATGCAAGCAGGCCACCGCGACCTCAACTGGAACGGGCCCGAAAGGAACTGGCTCGCCAGCAATCTGCGTGTGGCAGCCGCTCTCGCGGAAGCAGGCTACGACTTCCGTCTCGTCCTCGGCGACGGTGGCCACAGCCCCAACCACGGCGGAGTCCTACTCCCCGATGCGCTCCGCTGGCTATGGCGCTCAGCCACGACCTGACGAAACCTGCCCGAACGATCACTTCATCCGAGCTGCACCCAACCCCGTCTGGGTGGAGATCGACCTCGGCGCCGACACCGACCTCGATGCCGTACGCCTCTTCCCGCGGACCGACACACCGGCGGCCGACGGTGGCACGGCCGGCTTCCCGGTCGACTTCACGATCCAGACCCGCGCTGACGGCGCCACCTCCTACACCACCGTGCGCACCGTCACCGCCGAGCCCGACCCCGGCAGCGCAGCCCAGATTTACACCCTCACCTCAGCAACCGGCCGTTATGTGCGCCTGAAGGCCACGAAGCTCGGCAAGTCGGCCGCCGACGAGACCACCAAGTACCGCCTCCAGCTCGCCGAGATCCACGTCAGATGACCCGCTGTCTGGCACTGCCAGGGCCAGTGCAGGTGGGCGTAGGTAGGGGACGAAGCCGGGGGCGTCCCCTGCGTACCAGCTCTCCTCGGCCGGGATGGGGCGCAGCCAGAGGCCAGGTGCATGCATTCCAGCAGGTCGTGCTTGGCCAGGCAGGCGTCAAGAGACCGGACTTCACCCGCCTGCGAACGCTACGACAACAAAAGGGTGCTCCCACAGCCGCAAGACCTTTCACCATCCCGGCGGCCGGCGGCCGGCGAGTTCCTCCCGGGCGAGCTTGTCCGTGCTCTTCGTCCCGCCGCGTAGGTGTCCGTGGATCTCCAGCATCACCAGGCCGTGCATGTGCCCCAGAGCGAGCGCAACGGCGGCAGGGGGAGGCCGGGCAGGGCCGGGCGGACCTCGTCGAGGAGCGCGGAGTCGCAGTCGGACCACTGGAAGTCGCTGTCCGCCCGGGTGGCGAAGTAGCCGTAGATGGCGTTGGGGGTCATACCCATCCCGCGTGCGATGGCGTGCAGCGTGATCGCTGCGGGGCCCCCTCTCGGTCAGCGTCGCTGCTTTTGCGACCACGTGCTTTCCTGTGCCGATGTCGACCAGCCGGGGAGTCACCTGGTCCGACAGGCGCCGCACCACAACCCCGTATAACCGGCCGATTGGTTGCACGTGCCCTGGGCCCCGGGCCGGCCTCCTGGCGAGCGGGTTCCGCCCTTTCTCACCCGTTCGGGGGTGGGGAATCGCCGGGAGGGAAACGGGTGCCGAGGGTGCGGGGAGATGTGCCCGCGGGAGGCGTTCGGGGCGGATATCCCCAGGTGGGTCGGCCAATGGGAGGAAGGACGCCGGCCCGGGCGCCAGGGGTGTGACCTCTGGTGTCCGGGCCGGTGGTGCGTGCATGGCGCGTGGGTTGTCAGACAATGGGGTTGGGGTGTCCCCGGCCCGATTCCGGCGGGCCGGGGCCCCGTGTGGTGCTGTGGGTTTCGGGTCAGTCCCAGCCGCCCTCGCCGCCCCAGCCGCCCTCGCCGCGCTCGCCGCCCTCGCCGCGCTCGCCGCCCTCGCCACGCTCGCCGCGCTCGCCGCGTTCGTCGCAGACGACGCGGAAGCTGGCGACGACGCCTTCCTTGACGTGGACGGCCTTGGTGTGGAGGTCGTCGACGCCGAAGCTGGAGCTGTGGGGGCCGACGGTGGCGATGGGGGCGCCGTTGTCGCAGACCGCGCCGCGGAAGACCTCTACCCGCTTGTGGCTTTCGTTGCGGATGTTCAGGGTCTTGGCGCCCAGGCCGCTGACGACGGTGATGCAGTCACCGGGGTGGGCGGAGTAGGACCGCTCGTTGACCTCGATCCGGCCCTCCTCTCTGCGCTCCTCGTGGCCCCTGCCTTCCTCGCGCCGGCCTTCGTTGCCCTTGCCTTCGTTGCCCTTGCCCTGCCCTTCGTTGTTGTTGCCGTTGTTGTTGCTCTTGCCCTGTCCGGGGTCGCTGCTGAGGGGGGCTGCCGGGGCGGCGGCCGGGGCGGCAGCGGCCGGGACCGCCTGGGGTGCCTGGGCGGGGGCCGCCGAGGCGTAGGTGATGCCGGTCACGGCGAGCGCTGCGGCGGCTGAGACACCTGCGGTCACCATGGTGGAACGAGCGAGCTTCATGTCGCTTCTCCTGTCTGGATATCTCGGAGATGTCGGCTCGTCAGCCGACTGCGACCAAACGTACTCGCACCTGTCATATCGGTCATATCGAAAGACTCGCGACAGGGGGCCGATCGAGGTATTTACGGCTCTGCCTGCTGTCTCGTCAGGATGTGAAGCCCCTCGAAGACCAGGCATATTGAATGACCATTAGCCCTCCTGGATGATCTACTGACGCCTGCTCACCCCCTGTCGGCTGCGTGTCGCTACGAAAGCCACGACGGATTCGTGCTATGAGAGCGGCAGCGCCAAAGCCCGCTCGTCGTACAGCCCGGCACGAGATCGCAGGGTGGCGGTGACCCGGCCCCCCTGAGGTGTGCTTGTGCCGTAGGCCGGTGAATCCGTGCGGTGATGTGCGTCCTGGCCCGGGTCTTCGACGGACGCTACGGCTTGCCAGTACTGCTGAGATCATCCGCTCGCCGGCCGCGCCCCCACAACACCACGCTGAGGGCGACGAACCAGGCGAAGCCGAGGAAGCGGCCGACCGGGATGAACACAGAGCCGCCTTCGGCGACGAGCGAGCTCATCGACAGCACGCCGGCCGCCCCGATCATCATGCCGCTCCAGGCGACCCAAGCGGGCAGGGCGTGGATGGCGCGGCCTGTCGCGGCGACCAGGAAGACCGCCACGCCAAGGGCGGCGATGGCCGGGCCTGCACCGGTGATGAAGGACAGATCTGAGACGGCCCGATACGTGGACAGCTCCGCCCTGGAGCCGATCTGCGCCAGAACCCAGCTGGTACTCGCCGAGAGCAGAAGGAGCGCTCCGGCGACGGTGGCCAGCGCGCGGACCACGCCCGCCCGGACATCGCTGCCATACCTGCGTACGAACGAGGTCAGACAGGGGACGAACGCCAGCAGCGCGAGAGCGGACAGCCCCTGGAGCAGGCCGAGCATGCGGAAGAGATCCTCCAGCGTGGCTGGATCCTTCAGCCGGTAGGCCTGCACTTCGGCGTCGCTGGAGTACGGCGTTACCGTGCCGGACGGGCCCAGCGCCCCGGCGATGACGATACTGGCGACGAAGAACAAGGCGTACAGCACACCTGACAGGACGCCGAAGTCCCGGCGATGGGCGTTTGTGCGAGTGAGCGTGGCAGTGGTCACGGAGACGGACCCTCCCGAGGATTGTGGTGGCGACGGAGCGCAAGTCCTGGCCCCGGCGCCTTCACCCTCACAGAGCGGTTCTTGCCGGACGTCCCGCGCAGGAAGGCCGTCGACGTACTCCCGGGGGCGTACAGATCCTCCGGTGAACCGCTCGAAGCTACGACCGTACTCCCGCCGGAGCAGCGGGAGTTACTCCCACCGGCGGACGTTCCGGACGGTCGCGGGGAAGAGCCTGGCCGCGTACATGTGATCCCGACCTGATTGAGGCATACATGCCCCCTTCCGCCGAACCGTCGACGGTGACGAGGCCCGCCGGCCATGGCGCCCTACGGCGCTCAGGCCACCGGTTGCCTCAGAAGGCCCGTAAGAGCATGGTCGTCGTGCATGTGGTCGTTTCTGTCAGCTGGCTGGCCCTGATGCTCTGCCTGCTCACCCTCGCGACGACGGCGCTGGCGACGAACAACGCCGACACCCTGCGCACCGCCTACCGGGCGATGGGAATGCTGGGGGATGTTCTGATCATCCCGCTGAGCCTGCTCACGTTGGCCAGCGGTGTGGTGCTGGCGCTCGGCACGTCGTGGGGCCTGTTTCGGTACTACTGGGTCAGTGCCAAGTTCTGGCTGACCCTGGCGGCGACGGTGGCCTCGATTTTCGCCCTCACCGCCAGACTGCACGACGCGGTCGACGCCGTGGCCCGGCATCCTGTGGGCCCCATCTCAGCCATGGATCTGGGTTTCATCCGCTACAACATGGTGATCGTTCCGGCCGTCGCGCTCCTGCTGTATCTCGCCAACGTCATCCTGTCGGTCTTCAAGCCATGGGGCCGGCGGGCGGCCGCGCCGAGTGCAGGCGGACAGTAGTGACCGCAAGCCGAACGCGCCGCCGGACATGCAGCGCGCCAGCCGCACCTCGTGCGACGAGTACCCGACTGGGACGCCAGGCCCGCAGAGGAACCGCCCCTGGAGATGCCGCCCCCCGCCGACGGCGGTGTCTGGGTACGCATGCGCCTGTACTGCCACACCGACGATCCCGGCCCGGGCATCGGGGATCACGGAGAACGCCACCTGATCCAGCTCTGGCATGCACCCGTCACAGACCCCGTGCACCCTCCACGTGTCCGGCTCACCCCATATCTCCGGATCGGCGAAGCGGAACTCGTTGCCATGCTCCGGGGGTCGCCCGCCCTGCGGCGGGGAGATCCACGGAGCCGGGACCGGCTTGCGTATCACCCGGTCCGTGCGCTTCCGCCTGAGGACCGCCACCGGCAGTCTGCGCAGGAGGTGGGCCATACGCGGGGCGTCGTACCCGGGGTCGAAGACGATCAGGATGTCGCGATCGCCGAAGTGCCTGCGACCGATCTCGATCAGGTCGACGACCACGCGGCCCAGCTGGGCTGCGGTGACCTCGGCGACGTTGTCGGCCGGACCGAGACGGACGGCGTTCAGCAGCTGGCACCAGGAAGTCGGGCCTGATTCCAGGGCGGTGACGAACGAGCAGGGTCAGCCGGGCACAAACTGGTCCGAGGACCGGCCGCTGCGGCCGCAGACGTGACAGAAGAGACGGTACGGGCTGGTCGGTGCATCGGGGCGGAGTCAGTGGCCGATGTCGACCGCTAGGATCAGGCGCCCGTCGGCGGCCTGCGGCATGGGCAGCCCGGCCAGCACCTGGCGCAGCCGGGGCACGTCGACGTTCCCACTGTTCAAGGCGTCGTACACGGCGCTGTACCCGCGCCGGTGCTGGGACACCAGCGTCAGGTCCACCGGCGCCCTCACCGGACCGTCCGCGCACAGCAACGCGTCCATCAGCGCGAACCAGTTCGTCCCCGCGCGCGGACAGGCAGATCCGGCGAACCCAGGTGAGCGGCCCAGTTCGAAGACCATTCCGACTCACCGATAGCCTGCGTCACCATGATGCGCGCTTGGATCCTGCCGATGCTGCTTGCGCTGTGCGGCTCAGTCGCTGCGACTGGGCTGTTCTTCGGGGGGAGCCCCGGCACAGCCGCAGCACTCCTGCTGGTGTTCGTGCTGCTTGCAAGCGTGAACTCGCCGCTGATTTTCCCGCGGTCGATCGGTGGGCTGGAGGCACAACGCCGTAGCTCGGTCGACGGCCGACCGGTCGTCTTCTGGCGGCCGGGCTGCACGTACTGTCTGCGTCTGCGCATCCGGTTGGGCCGTAGCGCCCGCCAGTTGTATTGGGTCAACATCTGGCGTGACCCGGCTGGAGCGGCAGCGGTCAGGGCAGCCAACGACGGCAATGAGACCGTGCCGACTGTCGTCGTGGACGGCCAACCGCACACCAACCCCGATCCAGCATGGGTCCGCACAACAGCTCTCCCCAGGGTAAAGAAGCGATGAATCACGGTGGTGTTGTCCGCCGGGATGGAGCCCAAGATGCCCTGGGTGTTCAAGAAGGACCCGGTGCAGACGGTCCGTGACCGGGACTGAACGGCGGTACTGCCTCCGCGCCGCCCGTGCCGTGTCCGTCTCTGGCCGCGGGCATGTTGACGGCCGGGCGGCTGTCCTCGGCGAGTACCACGATGGCATCGTCCTCGCTCAGGGACAGCGGCGCGGTCTTGGCGGGATTGAGGAAGATGCCGTAGGTCGGAGGTTCATCGCTGCGCCGCGCGATCCGGTAGCCGATGGCTGTCTCTCCCTGTTGCCGGGCTGCCTCGATGACTGTTGCGAAGTTCGCTGGTGTTTCCGGGAAGACGTAATTGGTGGCCGGCTTGAGGTAGATCTCCGATCCCGCCGGATCGAAGAGATCGGTGAATACGGCGTAGAGGTGGCGGTCCTCGACGAGTTGGCTCAGCAGAAGGCTGATTATCTTGGTGCTGACGATGAAGTCGTCCGCCTTGGTGACCTGGGCGATCTCGCGGTTGGCGTCGTTGTTCATCTCGGTGACGATCGAGTACGGACTGCCGTACCGGATGGCGATGTCACGGAGGTGAAGCAGCGTCACCAAGGTGTCGTCATCGGCCTGTTCGGGGTCGATGTCGTCATCGGTCAGGACGATGATGTTGCGGTAGTTGTCCAGTCCCAGGGACTCCAGCGATGGCCGGAGGGTGGGTTCGCAGGGTTTGTAGCCCACTGCGAGGTTCTCCAAGTGCTCCTGGAGGTCGTTCTCGGGGCGTCGAGTCGCCGCGATGTCGATCAGCGATCCGGGCTCGACCAGGCAGTCCAGCAATGTGATGATCTTTGCCGAGCGGGAGTTCCAGCCGATCATGAGCGTGCGGTCGGGTGTCGGAGGCCGGCCGGGAGCGGAGGTGATCGCCGAGCCGACGATCGTGGGCCGGGCGTCTGCGAGCCGGATGAGCAGGTCGTCCTCGGCCAGGACGAGTACCTCGTCATCGCAGGCGATGACCGTGTTCATCGGCGGGTTGACCAGGGACACACCGTCCTTCCTGCGCAGGCCGACCGGGATGCCGAGGTCGAACCTGTTGAGCGCCTCCCCATACGTGGTGCCGGCCAGCCCGGTTACGGGATAGGGATACAACTCGTTGCCGACGAAGCTGAGCATTTCGTTGAAGACGGTGGACAGGCCCGTCTGCCGGTGCGACTGGACGATGAGGCGCACGGCGATGTCGTCGACGTCGATCACCAGGGCGTCCTCGCCGGCGGCGAGGCGGGCCGCCGCCAGATTGGTCGACCTCCGCACGGCCGCAACGATGTTCGGGCGCGGGCCGTTCCACGACCGGTTGCTCAGGAGCAGCAGAGTCTTGATGACATCGGTGTCCCCGTCGTCCCCGACGGGCGGCAGCACCATGATGGACTTGGCTGCGTCCAGGCTCACCAGTTCCAGATCCGCCCGATGAAGTGGGCTGCCGCAGCGGCAGATCACCCGCGTGCGTCCGGTGTCCGGGATCCTTCTGCGGATCTCGTCCTCCATCTCGACTTTGTCGCGCTCGGTGAGGATCACGACACACGAACGCCGCTCGCTCTGGTTGGCCTCGACCAACTCCGCGATCACTGTGAAGACTTGTTCCGACCAGCCGAGCACAACGGTGTGCCCGCGCTCGATCAGCCGGGACTTGCCCCGTCGCAGTTCGTGGATCCGGGCCTCCAGGCCGGTGGTCAGCACACCGATGAGTGCGCTGACGATGAAGATCCCGCCGACGGTCGCGGCCAGCATGAGACCGAGGAACAGCGGAGCTCCGGTATCCCCGCCCATCGTGCCGGGATCGAGCGTGCGCAGCAGGGTCATCCAGGCCACGCCCAGCCAGCCGCCGTGCTTCTCGGTGTCCTCGTCGGTGAACGCAACCACCAGACACGTCACCAGGACGATCAACACGACGGAGGCCAGAACCAGCCAGCCGATCAAGGCCTGCGTCCCTCGGTCCATCGTCCCGTCGAACCAGTACCGCAACCGCTCCCGCAGTCTCGCGCGCACTGCCGAAGACCTTCCCTCCGCTGCCGGTGGTCCTCCTCTGAACAGCGTCATCCCTACCGTCGACGCGATCATTTAATCGCGAGGACACAGGGGGTGCAGGGGACAGAGGGGGCGCAGAGGTGCGCAGAGCAGGGGATGAGTCGAACAATACCCGTTGTCACTGTCCTTTATCTGCCGAAGACTTCATCCTCAGAGCTCGTAACACGATCTTGTTGGGATGTCCTGGCCGCGCGTGACTGGTCCGATGCTTCCGCCGTTCGTGGCGGTGTGAGCACTCGGCCGTGGATCGTGGACGACGACTTGTGGGCGCTGATCGAACCGCTGCTGCCGCCCTGGCCCGAGCGGTCGCCGGGGCCACGGCCGGTGGCAGACCGACTCTGTCTCCAGGGCATCCTCTACGTCCTCTACGACGACATAGCCAACTGCCGCCGCTGGAGCTGGGGTTCGGCTCCGGACAGACCTGCTGGCGCCGCCTGGAGCGGTAGCAGCAGGCCGGGGTCTTCGACCAGCCGCACCGCATCCTGCTCGCCGAACCGAACGCGGCCGGCGAACTCGACTGGTCCCGCGCATGCGCGGACGGCTCCCACATCCGCGCGATCAAGGGGGTGCCAACACCGGTCCGCCGCCGGTCGGCCGGCGCAAGACGGCCATGGCGGCGGTATCAGGGAGTCGCGTGCCTCCACGGCTGTGGCCGGCAAGCGAGTGGTGCAACTGACAGGAACGGCGCGAGACAACCTCATGAAGATCTTTTGCTGAGGACGACCCCCCGATCGCCCGGACTCCAGCAACTCGACTCCGCGTGATTCGGGGCCCATTGACGATCGGCATGGCCGCATCGCCATTGAAGATCCAATCTTCAGGGGCGAAGGGCGCTACAAGCCTCTAAGTTGGGAAGCGACAACTGGCCAACCCGGGGAGCCCCCTGTGTCGATTGAACGCCCGCCCATCAACAGCAGCGTGCCGCACTCTGCCCGCATCTGGAACTACTGGCTGGGCGGCAAAGACTGCTACGAGATCGACCGGCAGGTCGGTGACCAGATCGCCGCGGCCAACCCGGGGATTCTCGACACTGCCCGGGCACAGCGGGCGTTCCTCGTTCGAGCGGTGGAGTACCTCGTCCGCGAAGCCGGCATCCGCCAGTTTCTCGACGTGGGCACCGGCCTGCCCACCGCGGACAACACCCACGAGGTCGCCCAGCGTCTGCTGCCCGAGGCGCGGATCGTCTATGTCGATCACGACCCGGTCGTCCTGGTGCACGCGGAGGCGCTGCTCACCAGCACACCCGAGGGCGTGACGGACTACATCGACGCCGATCTGCGCAACCCGGAGGGAATCCTCGAACAGGCCGCCAAGACACTGGACTTCACGCAGCCTGTGGCGTTGATCCTGCTGGGTATTGCGGCACACGTCACGGACGACTCTGTGTACGGCATCGTGGACCGGCTCGTCGACGCCCTGCCGTCCGGCAGCTACCTCGTGTTCTGCGACAGTACCGACGTCATCCACCCCGAGCAGCAGCGCGCCATGGTCGAGCAGTGGAACGAGGCGAGCGACAACCCTCGCGTCAACCGCAGCCCGGAACAACTCGCCCGATTCTTCGACGGCCTGGACCTGCTGGAGCCCGGCCTGGTTTCGACGTCTCGGTGGCGCTCCGCGTCGAATGGCACTGAAGAACCGGCTGAAGTCGACAACTTCGGTGGCGTGGCTCGCAAGCCGTAGCCCTGGCTGTGGCGGGGTGATGTGACATCGCACCGCCACAAGGCCGCCGCCGCTGAGGCGGCGGCCTGTGTCATGTCCGTGTTCGGCAGGGCCGTCGTCCTGCCGGAGCGGGCGCCCATCGGAAAAGCCTCAGCCAGGTCGTCCCCCGGTTTGATCGTGGGGAAGGGTTCCAGCGCTAACGCCGAGATCGACGAAATGATCACGTTGGTCTCCGGGGCCGAGGTGGGCGGAGGTCATGACGGTGCCTGTTCGAGATGCTGGGCTTCGAGGTCGGGTGCAGCGTGCGGTGTCCCTGAGTGAGCTTCTGGACGCGGCGCTTGAGATTGGTGTTCTCGGCACGAGCTGGTGGGCGGACTCGCCGGGGACCGCCTGTCAGGCGTCGCGGATCTGGCATTGAGTGCGCGCTCGCGCGAGGACGCCTCGATCGGCTCGTGCACGTCCTGGGCGTCCTGTACCTGCCGTTTGCGGTGGTCGGCCGTGGCCTGCTGGGCGAGTGCGCGAACCTCGGCGTTCTCGTAGAGCAACGTCGCGGAGACGCCGGCCCGCTCGGCGGCGGCCCGGACGGTCACCCGGCCGCGTTCGCCGCGGAGTTGATCGAGTGCCTTTTCGACCTGGGTGAGTTTGTCCCGGGTCTGCCGACGCCGGGCGGCGATGGCGGCCGCGGTGGAGGCAGGCGTCGATGTCACGCTGCCTCGCCTCCGTCGAGTTGGTGGTCTGGTCGGCCAGGTCCAGGGCCTGGAAAGCGGTGGCCCAGCCGTGGCCGAAGTAGTCCTGGGCCTGCGCAGGTCGAGGGCGAGGGTCTCCTCCAGTAGGTCGGCGGCCTCCACGGCCATCGCCGGGCCGTCGATCGCGTGGGCAGTGCACTCGAAGACCTCGTGCAGGTAGTCGGCGGTCGCGCTGTCGGGCGCACCCTCAGCGAGCATCCGCCACTGTTCGCGTCTGCGGTGCCCGTGGACGAGGCCGGCACCGGACAGCACGATGCCGGGCTCGGAGGCGCCGGGCAGGTGACCCAGAGAGCGGTGAGGGCGCTGTTCAGGCCGGGCGGGGGCCATCTCGTCGGAGATCTGCCCGAGGTAGTGCTTGACGTGGACGAGGTCGGCGCGGTTCTTGAGCAGGCGTGTTGTCGCGGACGAACCTTGCGACGCACGTAGCCGGAGGTGTCGCATTCCGAGACGATGTGATGCGGATCACCTTCAAAGGTGGTCTGCCCGCGCCCGGGTTCGACGCCGTCAACTCGCCGGGCCTGCTGCGGTCTCTTGACCTTGGCGGACGGACCGTTGTGCAGAAGACCACGGCAGGGACGGTCGGTGCCCTTGCCGTCAGGGAGACGTCGCCTGGGGGCCTACGCCTTGAGGAGTGCGGCGGTGAGTTCGTCGGGGCGGGTGAACTGTGCCTCGTGGGTGCCGGTGTACTCGATGACAGGGGTGTCCGGGCCGAGGCGGTGCGGGAAGCGGGGGGTCCAGCCGTACTCGCCCGGCGGCAGGGCCAGGTCCTCGGTGCCGACGACGTACGAGACGGGGACGCCGAGCGCGGCCGGGTCGATCGGGGTGACCGTCTCGGTGAAGTAGCGCAGAGGTTGGGGGACCAGCAGCCCGTGGACCAGGCGCTGGGTGCGCTCGTCGCCGTCCTGCATGAAGGCCGCTGTGAAGACCTCGTAGGGGAAGACGATGGTGTCGTTGCCGGACGCGGCGGCGAGCTGCCGGAACATGTCGGCGTAGTGCGGCGGGACCTCGTCCATCAGGGACCGCCCCTCCGCCGGGACGAACGCGCTCCAGTAGACGAGCTTGCGCAGGCGTGGCGCAAGGCGTGGGGCCGCCGCGGTGAGCGGGTAGCCGCCCCAGCTGTGCCCGACCAGGGTGACGTCCTGCAGCTCGTGCCGTTCGACGAGGTCGGCCACGAAGTCGCCGACGTCGGCCAGGCCGTACTGCCGCGGGTCGTCGCCGTCGGCGAGGCCGGGCAGGTCCGGGGCCAGGACGCGGTGACCGGCGGCGCGCAGCCGCTCGGCCACCAGTCGCCAGGTCCAGCCGCTGTGGCAGGCGCCGGATATGAGGACGAAGGTCTCTGTCATGGCGTCTCCTTCGATGCGAGGAGTGAGGCGAGAGCGACGCGAGAAGTGCCGCCTCGAAGACGGCCGTCGCATGGGTGAAATATCGGTCGCCTGTGAGACGATCGTCAAGAGGTTGACACGTATAGGGGGTCCGGCAGGGGCCCGGGAGGTGCTTGTGAAGCCGCGGTCACTGGTCTTCGACCTGTTCGGCGACTATCTGCGCTATCGGGGCGGCGACGTCCGGCTGCGCGCCCTGGTTGCACTGATGGACTGCTTCGAGATCCCCGAGAGCACCGTGCGAGTGGTCGCCGCCCGGATGCGCAAGGAGGGCTGGCTGGACAGCCGTCGTGACGGCAGGGAGACCGTCTATGCCCTCACGGACGCGTCCTGGCGGCTGCTCGACGAGGGCCGGGAGCGGATCTTCCGGCGCGCGCCCGGTCCGTGGGACGGCCAGTGGCACATGGTCATCTACTCGGTGCCCGAGGCCGACCGGGCGCTGCGGGAACAACTGCGCAAGAAGCTGTCCTGGCTGGGCTTCGGCCTGCTGTCGGCCTCTGTGTGGATCAGCCCGCACGACCGGGTCGCCGAGGTCAGGGAGAGCTTCGCCGACCAGCCCGCGGCGCGGATAGACGCGCTGCACGCCCGCTCCGAGGGGGCGGCGGCGGACCGGGACATGGCGGCCCGCTCCTGGGACCTGGCGGCCCTGAACAAGGAGTACACCGAGCTGCTCGACCGCTACCGGCCCCGCCTCGCCGGCTATCGCGCGGGTGGGCTGCGCGGCCGGGACGCGCTGGTCGAGCGCATGCGCCTGGTCCACGACTATCGCATGTTCCCCTTCCGGGATCCCGACCTGCCGCCCGAGTTGCTGCCTGAGGGCTGGGCCGGCCGGCTCGCCCACGAGATGTTCCTGGAGGCCCATGGGCTGCTGCGGGCGGAGGCGGAGGGGTATGTGGACGAGGTGCTCGGCGGTACCAGGGGCTGATCGGGGCGGTGTGACATGCGGTCCGGGTCGTACGAGCGCGACCCGGAGGGCTCTACCCGGAAGGAATGCGTTTCAAAATCTAGACGGCCGTAGTTTCAATGTCGTACGTTGGGCTCAGGTAATCCCGAAGGAGTGAGTCCGCCGTGACGATCACCGAGGAACGCGCCGCCCTGGAGCAGCTCTACGCCGACTTCGAGGGCGCGCATCTGGCACCGCTGTGGACCCAGCGCGAGGGTCTGATGACGGGGGTGCCGCAACCGGACGCCGTACCCGCCCTGTGGCGCTGGTCGGTGCTCCACCCGCTCGCCGCGCGCAGCGGTGACCTCGTCCCCGTCGGCCGGGGCGGTGAGCGCCGCGCCATCGCGCTGGCCAACCCGGGCCTGCCCGGCACGGCGTACGCCACCCCCACCCTGTGGGCCGCGATCCAGTACCTCGGCCCGGGTGAGGAGGCGCCCGCGCACCGGCACACCCAGACCGCGTTCCGCTTCGTGGTGGAGGGCGAGGGCGTGTGGACCAACGTGGAGGGCGACCCGGTGGCCATGCGTCGCGGCGACCTGCTGCTCACGCCTGGCATGCACTTCCATGAGCACCACAACACCACCGACCGGCCCATGGCCTGGATCGACGGCCTGGACATTCCGCTGGTCCGCCAACTCGACGCGGGATTCTTCGAGTTCGGCCCGGACCAGCTGGCCACCCGTGCCACCCCGGCAGCGTCCCGTAACGAGCGCCTGTGGGGTCACCCGGGCCTGCGTCCCGTCGGTGCCCCCGCCACGCCCTCCTCCCCGCTCATGGCGTACCGCTGGGAGCACACCGACGCGGCGCTCGCCGCCCAGCTGGAGCTGGAGGAAGAGGGCTACCCGGGCGTGGTCGAGCCCGGCCACGCGGTCGTACGGTTCACCGATCCCGCCACCGCGCGCGACGCCCTGTCCACCATCCGCACCGAGATGCACCGTCTGCGCCCCGGCACCCGCACCGCCACCACCCGGGTGGTCGGCTCCGCCGTCTGGCAGGTGTTCGACGGCACCGGCACGGTCGAGGTCGGCGACCGGCGCTACGACGTCGCCCAGGGCGATCTGTTCGCCGTTCCCTCCTGGGCGCCGGTCACGCTGACCACCGAAGACGGCCTGGACGCCTTCCGCTTCTCCGACGACCCCGTCTACGAGGCCATCGGCCTCGCCCGCACGCACCGAAAGGAGCCGTCCGCATGAGGCTCGCCACCATCCGCACCCCCGACGGCACCCGTGCCGTCCGCGTGGACGACTCCGCCGCCGTCGAGATCGGCGCTCACCCCGACCTGGGCGCACTGCTGCGCCGCCCCGACTGGCGCGCCGAGGCGGCCGCCGCGAACGGCCCCCGCCACGACCTGGCCGGCCTGGACTACGCGCCCCCCGTCCCGTCCCCCGAGAAGATCGTGTGCGTCGGGCTCAACTACCGTAACCACATCCTGGAGATGGGTCGGGAACTGCCCGAACACCCCACGCTGTTCGCCAAGTTCGCCCGCGCACAGGTCGGCGCATACGACCCGGTCGTGCTGCCCGCAGGCTCCGACGCGGTGGACTGGGAGGCCGAACTCGGCGTGTACATCGGCTCCGAAGTGCGGCACGCCACGCCCGACGAGGCTCGCGCCGCGATCGCCGGGTACACCGTCGTCAACGACGTCACCGCCCGCGACTTCCAGTACCGCTCGCCGCAGTGGCTGCAGGGCAAGACGTTCGAGGCCGGTACGCCGGTGGGGCCGTGGCTCGTGGTGACGGACGAGACGGATGAACAGCGGCCGTTGTCACAGGAATTGACCTGTATCGTCGACGGCGAGCTGATGCAGAAGGCCGACACCGGCGACCTGGTCTTCGACCCGGCGGCCCTGGTCGCGTACATCTCGCGGATCGTCACCCTCGCCCCCGGCGACCTGATCGCCACCGGCACCCCCGGCGGCGTCGGCCACGCCCGCAGGCCCCCGCGCTATCTGACCGAGGGCAGCGAGCTGGTGACCCGGATCGAGGGCGTCGGCGAGTGCCGCAACACCCTGGTGAGGGGCTGACCATGCGCATTGCTGTCGTCGGCGGAGGCCCGGGAGGGCTGTTCTTCGCCACCCTGGTCCGGCAGGCCGACCCGTCCGCCGAGGTGACCGTCTTCGAACGCAACCGGGCCGACGACGCGTTCGGCTTCGGCGTGGTGTTCTCCGACCGCACGCTCGCCGGCATCCACGACGCCGACCCCGTGCTCCGCCAGGCACTGGACGCGCACGGCCGGCACTGGGACGACATCGAGGTACGGCTCAAGGGCGAGCGCATCCGCTGCGGGGGCAACGGCATGGCCGCCCTTGTCCGCCGCACCCTCCTCGCCCTGCTCCAGGAGCGGGCCCGCGACCTGGGCGCGGACCTGCGCTTCGAGACCGAGACGAGCCTGGACGACCTGGCCGGCTACGACCTCGTGGTCGCGGCCGACGGCACGTCGTCGCGGATCCGCGAAGCCTTGGCCGAGCGTCTGGAGCCGGCCTTCGACACGGCGACGGCCAAGTTCATCTGGTTCGGCACGGACTACATGTTCGACGGACTCACCTTCGTCCACGAGCGTGGCCCCCACGGCGTCTTCGCCGTGCACGGATACCCGATCAGCGCGGACGTGAGCACGTTCATCGTCGAGACCGACGAGACGACCTGGCGGGCGGCGGGCCTGGACGCGTTCGACGTCAACCGACCGCCCGGCCCGAGCGACCTGGCCACCAAGGCGTACCTGGAGGAACTGTTCGCCGACCAGATCGACGGACGCCTGCTGCTGGTCAACAACTCCCGCTGGAGCAACTTCCGCACCCGCCGCACCCGCCACTGGTACGTCACCGAGCCCCGCCCGGTCGTCCTGCTCGGCGACGCCGCGCACACCGCACACTTCTCCGTCGGCTCCGGCACCAAGATGGCCATGGAGGACGCGATCGCCCTCTCGGCAGCCCTCACCAAGCACGCCGGCGACCTTCCGGCCGCCCTTGCCGCCTACGAGGCCGCCGCCCGGCCGTCGGTGGAGGCGATCCAGAACGCGGCCCGGCCGAGCCTCGGCTGGTGGGAGCACTTCGGCGCGTACCACGACGCCTTCGAGCCGTGGCAGTTCGCCTACCACTTCCTGTCCCGCAGCATCACCGACGGGCGACTGGCCAGGCGTGCGCCGGACTTCGTGCAGGCCAGCCATGATCGGTGGCGGGCCGCATACGGGGCCGAGCCGCTGTGCACCCCGCTCGACATCGGTGGCTGGCGGCTGCCGGGCCGGACCGTGGTGGTCGAGGCCGACGCCGAGGGCGTGGTGGCCCGTCCCGCGATCGGCGCCGGGACCGCTCTGCCTCTACGGGCGTCCGCGCCGAGTACCGGCACACTGTGGGGGGCACGGATCACCGCGCCCGCCGAGGTGTCCGCTCTCCCCGCCGCGCGCGAGGCGCTCGCGGCCCTGGCCGGGGCAGGCCCGGCGCTGGTCGCCGTGTGCGGCGGCAGCGCGTACACCCGCGCCCTCCTCACCGAACAGACCCGGCTGCGCCACCGGCTGCCCGCGCTGCTCGTCGACGACACGCTGGACCGCGACCGTGCGGTCACGGCGGTCCTGTCGGGGCGCACCGACCTGGTCGGCGGCGCCGCCGAGACCGTCGCGGAGTGGGAGGTGACCCGATGACGGCCATGGCATCGGCTGTGGCCTCCACGGCCTGTGAAGAAGCCACCACGCGCGACGGTCTCGGCGCGCTCTTCGCCCCCCGCGGCATCGCCGTCGTCGGCGCCTCTCGCGACCCGGCGAAACTGGGCGCCGCGCTGGCCCGCTCGGTCGCCGGGTTCTCCGGGCACATGGCGTTGGTCAACGCGCGCGACCCGGAGCCGGCCGCCGGGCTGTACGCCTCGGTCGCCGAGGCCGCCGAGCACGGCCCCGTCGATCTCGCCCTGATCTGTCTCCCGGCTGCCGCCTGCGCGGACGCCGTCGCCGAGGCCGCCAAGGCCGGGGCACGGGCCGTCGTGGTCTACGGCGGAGGGTTCGCCGAGGCCGGAGCGGACGGCGAGCGACACCAGCGGGAACTGTCCGAGGTCGTCGAACGCACCGGGATCCGGCTGCTCGGCCCGAACACCTCCGGGTTCCTCACCCCCGGCCTCACGGCGAGTTTCGTGCCGGGCGCGGCCGAGGTGCCCGCCGGCCGGATCGCTGTCGTAGCCGCCAGCGGAGGCGTGAATCACGCCCTGGCGTTCCTGCTCGGCGAGGCCGGGCACGGCGTGAGCCTCGCGGTCGGACTCGGCAACAGCGCGGACGTCACGACCGCCGACGTTCTCGACCACCTGGCCGACGACCCGCACACCGGCGCGGTCGCCCTGCACATCGAGTCCGTCGCCGACGGTCGGCGGCTGACCGAAGCGGTCGCCCGGCTCACCGCCACCCGCCCGGTCGTCGCGCTCGTCGTCGGCCGCCACGACGTCGGCGCCTTCGCCGCCTCCCACACCGGCGCGCTCGCCACCTCCTGGCGCACCACCCGCGCCGCTCTCGCCCAAGCGGGCGCCGTGCTGGTGGACGATGAACGCGAACTGGTCGACGCGGTCGGCGCGTTGTCGCTCGTACGGCTGCCTGCGGACGCCGACCCGGGAGTGGGCGTGGTGACCGCACAGGCCGGGCCGGGACTGCTCCTCCTCGACGAGCTGCGCGGGCGCCGCGCCGCCGTACCCGAGCTGACCGCGGGCATCCGGCGTGAGCTGGCCGACGTACTGCCACCGCTGACCTACCAGGCCAACCCGGTCGACACCGGTCGTCCCGGTCCCGGATTCGCCGCCGTTCTGAACGCGGTGGCCGCCGACCCGGCCGTGGACCTGATCGCCGGGTACGCGCTGCACGAGCCCGGCGCCTTCGACCTGGTCGAGGCCGTGGACGCGGTGCGGGGGAGTGTGCCGTTGGTCCTCGGGGTAGGCGGCGCGGGCGAGGACGTACGACGCGTGCGCCGCGCCCTTCTCGATCGGGGCGTACCAGTGGCCGCCGACCCGCACGGGCTCGCCGCCATGACTGGCGCGCTGCTCGCCGACGCGCGCGCCCGCAGCCGTACGACGGCGGCCCTCGCCGCTCCCGCGCGCGTGGACGTCGGCCCCGGCCCCTGGGACGAGGACCAGGCCAAGACGCTCCTCGCAGCGATCGGCGTGCCGACCATGCCCCGTCGGGCTTGCGCCGACCGCGACGAGGCCCACCGGGCGCTGGCCGAACTGCCCGGCCCGGTGGCGGTCAAGCTTCTGGACGCTGCCGTGCTGCACAAGACCGAGATCGGCGGGGTCCGGCTCGGCGTGCGCACGCCAGAGGAACTGGACGAAGCCCTGGACGCGATCGAGGCGGCGGGAGCACCCCGCTTCCTGGTGGAGTCCATGGCCCCGGCCGGCGTGGACCTGGTGGTCGGCGCCCGCCGGGACCCGGTCTTCGGCCCCGTCGTCCTGGCCGGCCTCGGCGGTACCACCGCCGAAGCGCTGGCGGACGTCGGCATCCGGCTCGCCCCGCTGAGCGCGGAGGAGGCTGCGACCATGCCCGCCGAGCTGGCCGGACACGTCCTCCTGGACGGCTGGCGCGGCGGTCCCGTACTGGACCGGGCCGCTCTCGGCGAGGTGGCGGCGGCCCTGGGCGACCTGCTCGCCGCCCATCCGGTACTCGCCGAGATCGAGATCAACCCGCTGCGGATCACCGCTCAGGGCCTCGTGGCGCTGGATGCTGTGTGTATCGCGGCTGAAACCACTGAGCCGTCGCAAGAAGAGGTGGTGACTGATGGCCGCACCCATCAGTGAGGGAACGGTTCCCTGGCCGAAGGCCGACGCCGACCGCTATACGACGGCCGGATACTGGGCGGGCCGCCCGCTGGGCGATCTGCTGCGCGAGAGCGCCGACCGCACACCGGACGCGACCGCGCTCGTCGACGGCCACCTCCGCCTGACCTACGCCGAACTGGCCGCCCGCGCCGATTCGTTGGCCCTGCGACTGCTCGGCCTCGGGCTGGTGCCCGGCGACCGGATCGTGGTCCAGTTGGCCAACGGCTGGGAGTTCACCGTCCTGACCTGGGCCTGCCTGCGCGCCGGGATCGTGCCGGTGATGGCCCTGCCCGCGCACCGCCGCCTCGAACTGGCCTACCTGGCCGCGCACTCCGAGGCCGCCGCCATCGCCGTACCCGACCGGCTGCGGGACTTCGACCACCAGGCGCTCGCACACGAGCTGGGCAAGGAAGCGCCGGGTCCGTGGCACGTCCTGGTCGCCGGTGACGACATCGCACCGGGGAGCCTGGACCTGCGCGCCCTGTGCACCCCCGGGGCGGACCCTGCCGCCGACCGGGCCGGACTCGACGCCCTCGCCCCCGCCGGCCGTGACGTGGCGGTCTTCCTGCTCTCCGGCGGCACCACCGGCCTGCCCAAACTGATCGCCCGCACCCATGACGACTACGCCTACAACGCGCGCGCGAGCGCCGAGGCAAGCGCGGTCGACCATGAGGCCGTCTACCTGGTGAGCCTGCCCGCCGGGCACAACTTCCCGCTGGCCTGCCCCGGCATCCTGGGCACCCTGCTGGCCGGCGGCCAGGTGGTGATGCTGCCCAGCCCGGAACCGGTGCGTGCCTTCGCCACGATCGCGGCCGAGGGGGTCACGCACACCGCCGTCGTCCCGGCCGTCGCCGGCCGCTGGCTGGAACACGCCGAGCAGCACGGGGCCGAGCAGCTGGGCAGCCTGCGCGTGCTGCAGGTCGGTGGCTCCCGGCTCGCCGACGAGCTGGCCCGCCGGGTGCGCCCCGTACTCGGTACGACACTCCAGCAGGTGTTCGGCATGGCCGAGGGCCTGCTCAACTTCACCCGCTTGGACGACCCCGAGGAGGTCATCTGCGCCACGCAGGGCCGCCCCATGTGCCGAGACGACGAGGTGCGGTTGGTCGACGAACTCGATCAGGACGTCCCCGAGGGCGAACCCGGTTCCCTCCTCACCCGCGGCCCCTACACCCCCCGCGGCTACTACCGCGCCGCCGAGCACAACAAGCGGGCGTTCACCGAGGACGGCTGGTACCGCAGCGGGGACATCTGCCGGCGCACGCCCGAGGGCAACCTTGTCGTTGAGGGCCGGGACAAGGACATGATCAACCGAGGCGGGGAGAAGGTGTCCGCGGAGGAGGTCGAGAACCTGGTCTACGAGCTCACCGACGTCGGTCAGGTGGCGGCCGTGGCAATGCCCGATGCCACCCTGGGTGAACGCGTCTGCCTCTACGTCGTCGCCGCACCGGGGCGCCCCGCCCCGACCCTGGAAGCGATCCGCGCCGCCATGGAGAAGGCCGGGGTGGCCCGCTTCAAGCTGCCCGAACACCTCGTGGCGGTGGAGGAGCTGGCGGCCACGAAGGTAGGCAAGATCGACAAGAAGGCGCTGCGCGCGGACATCGCGGCACGGATCGGGAACGGGACCCCATGACCACCCGGACCACTCGCCACGACCTCACGGTCACCGTGCCGTGGATGCGTGAGGGCACGGCCGTGCTGACGCGCGTGGCCGACGGCCTCACCGACGACGACCTCAGTGCCGCGAGCGCCCTCCCGGGCTGGACCCGCGCTCATGTCATCGGGCACGTGGCCCGCAACGCCGAGGCCCTGACCCGCCTGGCCACCTGGGCCCGCACCGGCGTCCCCAACCCGATGTACGCCAACCGCGGGCAACGCGCCGCCGAGATCGAGTCCTCGGCGACTCTCCCGCCCGAGGTCCTGCGGTCCCAGCTGACATCCACGGCGGCGGAACTGGGGGACGCGTTGGCCGCCCTCGACGCGACGACGTGGCAGGCGGAGGTCAGGAGCGCGTTGGGACGCACCGTCCCCGCCGCCCAGATCCCCTGGATGCGGGTGCGTGAGGTATGGCTGCACGCGATCGACCTGGCATCGGGAACGACCTTCGCGGACCTCCCCGCCCCCCTGACCGACGTCCTCCTCGACGACGTCACGGCCACCCTCTCCACCCGCCCCGTCTGCCCGGCCGTCCGTCTCGCCCCGACCGACCGGGACCGCACCTGGGACGTCGGCCCGACACCGGCCGAGCCCCGGGCCGTGATCGAGGCACCGGCGTCAGAACTACTGGCCTGGACGACCGGCCGCACACCCCGCCCTACCGCCCCGGTGACCCTGCCAACCTGGCTGTGACGCACCACGGCAGCGCACCTGCGCCGAAAGGGAGTCGGCTGCTCTCCTCCGCACTCGGCAGACCGCACCCTGCTGGACACTCCCTACGAGATACGTCGGCCGCCGCAGTGACCCAGCCACACGCGCCGGGGTGTGCTTCGAGGAGATGGGACGGGCCCACGCCCTCGTCGAGGAGTCCGGTGTGCTGATTCACCAGGCGGTCGGGGGTGCCGC
Organism: Streptomyces camelliae; assembly: GCF_027625935.1. Classification (NCBI taxonomy): domain Bacteria; kingdom Bacillati; phylum Actinomycetota; class Actinomycetes; order Kitasatosporales; family Streptomycetaceae; genus Streptomyces; species Streptomyces camelliae. Next base: position 410,307 of record NZ_CP115300.1, on the reverse strand, counting down.
GTTCCTGCCGCGAACCAGGCGAGGCGGCGTTCAGGCAGGACCAGTGGGTGGCGCTACGTTCATGGGTGCAGGTGCCGTGGGCGAGGGCCAGCGTGTCGATGACCTCTGGGCCGCGGCCGTGTTCCTCGGGTGTGCCCGTCCGTGCTCACGCGGGGCCGGGCCGCCGTCGCTGACCCAGACTCACACTCACCTGCGGACGTACGCCGGGCACAGGCGGAGCTCCGGCGGGCCCCACGCGTGTACGACTGCGTTCGTCACCATTTCGGACACCACCAGTACCGCAGCCTCGACCCCGTCCTGACCAGGCCCCGGTCAGCCAGGTGCGGCTCGGACCAGTCGGCGCGCCTGGCCGAGTGTCTCTGGGCTGTGGCCAAGGTGCCACACGCCGCCGATTGGAGGAACGGAGCTGCCATGTGCCTCTCCGTCACCCGCAGGGAAGTCACTGAACCGGAACAGGCGACGGGACCACACGCCGTCGTTGGTGCCTGGTGGTCGGCATGGTCGAGCAGCGCCGAGTGGGCGAAGAGCCTCGGGTGATGGCATGTGACCTGGATACCGGCCGAAAGCGTCGCTCCGTTTGCAGGCCCCGTCATCAGAGGGACGCTGAAAGAGCGAGATCCGCAGTGCAGGTGCACGGCACCCGATGGAGGTGTCAGTACGTGCAAGGCCATCCGGCCCTCGGACAACGGCTCCGCCTCCAGCGGCCCACCCACCGCCTCCGCCACCACGACCTTCGGGAAGCCCAGATGTCGGTCACCGACGAGTACCTGAAGAACAACGAGAGCTACGCCGCCGAGCGCTTCCCCGGCCCCCTTTCGGGCCCGCCCTCCAGCCATGTCGCCGTCGTCGCCTGCATGGACTCCCGCATGGACATCTACGCCATACTCGGCCTGCGACCGGGAGAGGCCAACGTCATCCGCAATGCCGGCGGAGTCGTCACCGACCAGGAGATCCGCTCGCTCGCCATCAGCCAGCGTCTCCTGGGAACCCGGGAGATCATCCTCATCCACCACACCGACTGCCCCCTCCTCAACATCACCGACGACACGTTCAAGGAGCAGATCCAGTCCGAGGCGGGAACGAGGCCGAGCTGGCCGGTCGAGACCTTCCCCGACCTGGCCGGAGACCTCCGGTGCTCCATGGCGCGGGTCAGGTTCAGCGCCTTCCTTCCCCACCGGGACGCCGTGCGAGGCTTCATCTACGACGTCACCACCGGCCGCCTCCAAGAAGTCACGTAGCGGCCCCGGACCAGGCGCTGCGCGGAAGGCAGTGCGGGCCTGGTCGGCGTCAACGCGCCCGTCCGCCCCGGCTTTCATTGTGTGGTGATCCGGAAGGACGAGCCCGAGGGCTATGCCGAGAACGCATGAGTGGACCGAGAGCTGTTGATCGGCCCGGAGCTGTGGCTACGGTCACCTCGTCGATCCCGCGCCGTGTCGTCCTGACTCTGGCGTACGACGAACTGCCACCGGATCCCGAGCGTCGCCTGTTATTGCCCGGGAGCTTCGGGCCGGGCCACTGCCGGGGTCGGCCGCCCTGCCGTGTGCCGGGGCGTATGCGCAGGTGTGCGGCCGGGCCGGATCGCGTTGAGAGATGCGGTCAGTTTTGGACGATCGACCTGGAATGGCGGCTCCACCTGCTCCACCTGCCGTAGCCGGAAGATATCGAAGCCACCCGCACGTCGGCCGGAGACGCGATCAGCCCGCCGTCCGGGGGCTCCTTCGACCACCGCCAGAGGTCCGGAAGGGCGGGCTGAGTGCACGCCGACCCACCCGCTCGGCATGGTCACGACACCGCCTCCTGGACCGGACGCAGGCCCCGAGAGTGCCCTCAGTCGGGCCGCCGCGCCTGCCTCCGGAGGGCCTGGAGGCGTGACGCCCCCCATAGGGCCCAGATCACATCCTATCCGGCATCGTAGATGAGGAACGCTCTGAGCTGGTCATAAACCTGCTATAAGTGCATATTTCCGACATTCCTCCGAAGTTGGATAGTACGTCACATCATTGCGCCCCAACCTGTCCGCCGCTAACTATGTCTGTCGTTGCCGGGAAGCCAGGCGACGGACCGAGCGGATCCCCGCCAGGTCCGCCCGCCCTCACCCGCAGCGCGGGGTTCCACCCCAGGCCGCCGCGAGCAGCGGTAGGCGTCGATGTTGTCCCCCACCGAAGGGTTCCTTTCGTATGACCATGACCACCCGCACCCGCATCGCTCGTCTGCGCAACCTGGGCCTCACCGCGATCGCCACCACCGGCGCCGCGGCCGCCGCCCTCACTCTGATGTCGACGAACGCGCAGGCCGCCGAAGCGACGCAGTCGCACGCCCCCACCGCGGTCACGGTCGCCGGGAACAACAGCCGCGCCACCTCCCAGCAGAAGACCGGCACCGCCGACAACCTCGACGGCTGGATCAAGCAGTCTCTGCAGATCATGAAGGCCAAGGGCATTCCCGGCAGCTACGAGGGCCTCAAGCGCAACATCATGCGCGAGTCCGGCGGCAACCCCACCGCTCAGAACAACTGGGACGTCAACGCTCAGAAGGGCACCCCCTCCAAGGGCCTGCTCCAGGTCATCGACCCCACCTTCAACGCCTACCACGTCTCCGGCACCGCTCACAGCGTCACCGACCCGGTGGCCAACATCACCGCGGCCGCCAACTACGCTGCCCACCGCTACGGTTCCATCGACAACGTCAACTCCGCCTACTGACCGTGGCCCACACGACCGTCGACACACTGCCGCTCCACGGGGCCGACGAGGTGCTCGGTGGATCACAGACGCAGCAGGGACAGGGCCGGCGCGAGCAAGAACACTTCAGCACCCGAAGGTTCGAACGCTCTGCTGCCGGGCCCCTGAAGGCAGTGCACGCACCGGCCTGAAAATGCAGATTCACGGTCGTCCGCGTCGTCGGGTGCCTGCCCAGCCGAGAGCAGCCGCCGACGGAGCTCGTCGTGAGGTGATGGCCAGGGCCGCAGAGACAGCGGCTGTCTGGCCCCGACAGCGGGCGAGGGGACGGGTGCCGATGCGGCAGACTTCAGAGGTGCCGTTCGCCGGGGGACAGGGGCCGACCGGCCACAGGGGCCGTCCAAGGCGGAGCGGCGAGGAGCGTGCTGTGCCCGATACGGACCACCGGACTGGCCGGGACGACGCCCAGGGACATATCCGGAGCGGCTTCTGGCCATCGGAGAGTGCGCTTGGCGCACCAGCTGACAGGCCGAGTCACGGACTGGAGCGCTGTATGCACCATGGTGACCCGCGGGCCCGCGTGGAAGTCGCGCCACTCGTGAACGCCATACGGCTGTCGGACCTGCTGTGCGCACGATCGCGGCCACGTGCCAAGCTGTGGGTGTGCACCGCGACCCGAGCCTGGACGCACTGGGGGCCTTCCTCAAGGCGCGCCGTGCCCAGCTGAGCCCCGGCGCGGCGGGCCTGCCCGACAACGGCGAGTCACGGCGTGTTCCCGGTCTGCGCCGTGAGGAAGTCGCCCGGCTGGCCTCGATCAGCACCGACTACTACACACGGCTGGAGCAGGGCCGCATCCCCGCTTCCGTAGCCGTCCTCGACGCTCTCGTCCAGGTGCTCCGCCTCGACGATGATCAGCGTGACTATCTGCTGACCCTCGCCGGAAAGACCGCTGTGCCCACGGTCGGCCGGAGCGACCGGCAGGTGGTACAGCCGAGACTGCAGCACCTGCTGGACGACCTCACCCTGACAGCGGGGTTCGTCATCGGGCGCAACACCGATCTTCTGGCATGGAACGCCATGGCCGCCGCCCTGGTGATGGACTTCGGGCGCATCCCTGAGCAGGAGCGCAACTATGTACGCCTGGTGTTCACCGACCCCGCTATCCGCGTGCTCTACAGGGACTGGGAGGACATGGCCCGAATGGCCCTGTCGCACCTGCGCATGGACAGCAGGCGCAACCCTCACGACCCCCTCCTGACGGCGCTCGTCGAAGAACTCTCCGCGCTGGATCCACAGTTCCGGCTGTGGTGGACCTCGCACGATGTCGCCGCGCGAGCCGGCGGTACCAGGCTGCTCCGTCACCCCGTGGTAGGCGACCTGACTCTGGAGCGGTCCACCTTCACCTGCGCCGAGGATCCCGAACAACAGCTCGTCGTGTGGACCGCGGAGCCCGGCAGCCGCACCTACGAGGCGCTGCGCGTCCTCACCTCGAAGACGGGCACGGCGACGGAAGGTCTCCACGGCGTCGCCTGACGCGAGCCCGTTCACGGCCCTGTCTCCGGGAACAGGCGCCGGGCGTTGGCCGTGGTCAGGGAACGCCACATGATTCCTGGCACCGGGGACCCGTCCGCGTCGATCGCCGCGATGCGGACGTCGGCCAGTGGGGGAGGGGCCAGCATTAGGCGCTGCCGAACAGCACGCGACCGGATCGACGAGCTCCCTGTCGGTGGTGAAGTTGTGGATCACGGCCCGGACCCGGTCCGCGCTGGTGAACGTCACTTCGTCGATCTTCGCCACCGTCATGCCCTGGGCGTACAGCAGCACTATCTGGGCCTGCCGCCAGGTCACCACCCAGCCGGTGCCCCTGCGGACGATCCGCAGCAGGCGTTTGCCCTCGTCGTCATCGATCTCGCGGACGCGTACTCGTTCTGCCACCCGGACAGCCTCGCGGGACGGCGCTTGCCGGACCAGGATCCGAACGGTGCGTCATGTCATGGCAGAACGAAGGTTCTCTGACGCGGCGCCAGCCAGATCGGGCTCGCGAGGGGCAGGCTGACCCGTTCGATGCGAGCTTTGTGGCGGAACGGTCGCTGAGGGACCTACGCTCGCCTGAACCCGTGGCTCCGTTCCACCTTCGCCACATGCAGTGTGTAGCTCTGGTACCACTCGGCTTGCCCGCGCTTTTGCGCTGCGCGGTGCTCGGCGTTGCTCCGCCATTCCGTGAGGGCGTCGGCGTCGCGGAAGTACCCGACGGTGATGCCCAGCCCGCCAGGAGTCTGCGCGTGGTCCATCCCCAGGAATCCGGGGACGTCCTTCACCAGGTCTTCCATGCGTGCATTGGTCTCGCTGTAGCCGCTCTGGTCCTGGGTTCGCACCGTAGTGAAGACAGCCACGTAGTAGGGGGGTTCGTAGGCTTCGACGGGCGCGACAGGCGCTTCCGAGTGATCGCTCATGGCGCCACCGTAAGGCGGGATGCGTCCTACGATCCAGCGTCTTTCCTGAACGGGATACATAAGGGATCCGGCTCTTGGCCAAAGCTGTCTGAGCTCTCCTCCAGCTCACTGAAACGGCCGCACGTCCACCGGCTCACAAAATGGCGCGAGGGACGAGGAACACCGGGGCGAACGCTGGCTGATGCGGCACCAGTCGTCGCTGACAAGCCAGCGGATGATGGTTGCGACCAGGCGATTGCATTTCTTCCTCCGTCCGTACGTAGCCGAAGGGCCGCGCCATGTGCACCAATACCCGGCGCAGAACGGCCTGGCACTCCGCGGGCGATCTGGTGATGTGATGGCCATCTCGGGCCGGACGCCGTCCTCCACGGGCCCAGAGCCACTAGCGCCGCATCAGGCAACGTTGGCCCAGTACCCACGTAGGGTGCTCGGGTGTCCCATCGGCTTGAGGTCAGTGCGTTGCCACGGGGCTCTCGATGGGCTGCGCAGTTGCAGTTTTGGGCTGGCGGCGCCCGCAGCTGTCAGGTAGCGGCTTTACGGGGCTGGGGCACGGCCGGTCAGGGGGTGGCGGTGTGGGTTTGGTCGGAGATGCGGGCAGCGCTGGGGCGATCGGTGTGGAGGCGGCGGCCTCAGTAACACGTACGCTTGTGCCGCACGCGCGCCCACAGCCGCCGACTCTTTCGCCGACGGAGCGCCGGACCGACGAGGCTTCGTGAACAGAGAGTTGACAAGGCGTCAGAGCATAAGAAGTATCCGCGTGTTCGGCACGAGCTTCCGGTTCACGCTGGTGCTCTGCACGAAGATCGTGAAGTCGTCGTTGTGGTCCGGCTTGACGCGAACTTCCACGTCCGGCAGGCCGAGCAGGGCTCGGGCCTCGGGCCCGGTGTACACCCGGTCCGTCTTCTTCTCCAGCACCGCTATCTGTTTCCGCGACTGGATCTTCTCGGACTTGCTCAGCTGATAGAAAGCACCGCCAGTACGGTAGGTGTGTCCGCATTCGGTGACCCAGTCCCGGATCGCCGCGTCACGAGTCACCGGGATCAGCTCGTACCGTGACGGATTCACCGGGGTGAGGCCGGCCGCCTTGATGGTGTCCTTGTTGACCGCCTCGGCACCCGTGGAGAACACCGCCCGCGATCCCCGGATGCCCCGGGTGCGACCCACCATGAATTTCTCGGTGGCCTGCTGGATAACCTGCCCGGCCTCCTCCAGACCCTGGGTACTCGTGGCGTCCCAGATGGCGATGTTGTCCTTCGGGAAGCCGCACTGCATGGCTTCGCGCTTGCCCATCTGGTCCGGCACAAGGACGGCCAGCGTCCAGTTGTCTTCCTGTGCCTCGATCATCCCGGCGACGGCCTCGACCAGTTCACGCGGATCCCCGGAAGGGGCATCCGGGCAGCGATGGCTTGCGTTCTCCTGCCCGTCGGTGAGTACGAACGTCAGGAAGCTGTGGTCGCCGTACAGTTGAGCCGTCTGCGCCAGCTCCCGCTGCGACTTCAGCGCGGCTGCCAGCAGAGCCGTCATTCCACCGACCCGATACAGCTGCTTCAGCGACGGCATGCGCAGCACGTCCTTGTCGTAAATGACGCACTCCACCCTGTCGGAGAAGACGTACACCGTGACGCGGGTTTCCTGGTCCAGTTCCCTGGATCGGCGGGCAAGATATGCGATCTGCTGGTCGGCGACCTCGACGACCTTACGGCTCAGATGCGACATGGACGAACTGGCATCCAGCACAAGGGCAACGTGATTGATGTAGTTCTGGCTTCCGGACATGACGAGCTCCCCCCCCAAGTTCGGGTCGATCGATGCTCCTACCGTCTCACGCACCACTGACAATCACTCTTGGTCATCGTGCCGCCGGAGGGTTGCCCAGGAGCAGCGCGGTCGGCGGCTTCGGCGGGCGGCTCGCTGACCATCACCATGTCCCGGATGCTGCGAGGCCGGCGGTCCCGGACACGGGGCAGGCGACCTCATCATCGCAAAGGCTGGCGAGTCGGCGTTTGGCACCCTGAAGGGCGCGTGCGGGGACGTCTCATGCGGCCGGCGACCGGTGGGATGCCGTCCATCAGCACAAGGTTCTGGGTCACGTCGTTGACGTTGGACGCGGTAGTGATCACCTGGAGCCGGATGCCTGCTGCCGACGCCGGCGTAATTCCCCAGCCTCTGGCCTGCTGCCCTGCGTCTGTTCATGACCTGATCCTGCTGACTGGCTTCTCCGGTGCAGAGCCCCTGGACTCAACACCGGAGGAAGACCAGATGCGAGTGGGTGAGGTCTGTCGGATGTCGGCACTCAGCAAGTCGCCGGGTGCGAAGAGGGCGGCGGCAACACGGAGTTGAGGTGGCAATGCCGACCACAGCGCGTTGAGGAGGTCGCCGCGGGGCTGAGCGGTGGTGCGGATCTCCGTGAAGGGGGCGCTGGTGGCGATCTCCTGTCCGTCGGAGCAGTAGGTCGGCATCAGCACTCCCTCGCCGGGCGTCAGATCGCTGACGTGCAGGGTGAGCCGTTCGCGGTGCGGTTCGCGGTGCTGCGTCGCGCGGCACCGAACCAAGCCTGGCCCGCCCTTGTGGTTGTCCGCGATCACGTGAGGCGGGGAGTGAAGATCGGCGGGTCCGGTTCGTAGTCCAGCCCGTCGAGGGCCTGGAGCGGAGCCAGTCCGCAGGCCAGTCGGTCGGCCACTGTGGAGACCAGCTCCCCGTTGCCGAAGACCAGCCGAGCATCGCTTTGACGGCGGCGACGTAGTGCCGGAGGTGGTCGTGTGCACGCGCGTCGGAGGGAGCAACGATCAGCTCGCCCGCGGGCGTGAGGTGCAGAGTGCGGGCCTGGGAGGCGGGGCTGCGTCCGGTGAGGAAGTAGGTACGAGTGTGGCGCCATCGTCGGCTGTTGATCTCGGCAAGGAAAGACACCAGGCCAGTGACCTGGGGTTTTGTGCGGCGCCAGGCACCTCCGGTGCGGTTTCGTGATCTGCCGGCGAGTTCGTCGGGGAACCGTCGTCGATTCCCCCGCCTTCGCGAGCGAGATGACCGGCCAGGAGGCCGTTGGCAACCCCACGCCGACGACGGTCGGGGCACCTTCGGCGGCAAGGCGACGGCCAACCACGGGGTGAATGCGTGACGCAGGTCAGCCGTCCATCACCAAGCCGGTGCCGACGAGGCATTCGTCGGCACGGCCGGCGGCGCTCTGGCTCACCTGGCTGTGGCCTCACCTGTCGGTGATCTCGGAGAGCCATGCCGTGTCCTCCGGGCCCGGCGCTTCTGGGCCGGGTTCGGGCAGCCAGCGGACCTCGCCCGTGCGCAGGGCGACGGTGGCACGTGGGCGCATCGGACCCTGGCCCCTGCGTGAGAGCAGGACGAGCTCCCAGACTGTCGCCGTCATGGTGTCGAGCCGGGCGGCGCAGTCGGCGCTGACCCGCTGCGGATCCCGGGTCCGGCCCAGGGAGAGATGTGGGGTGAAGTTCTTGGCGGGCCCACGACAACGCGGGAACCGCTGCTGCAGTAGGCGGTGCAGGTCCACCCACGGCGCCTCACCGGCTGCCGCCGGGTCGAGCCACACGGTGGAGTACGCCCTGTGCCGGAAGGTGCGCACCCCGTCCAGCCGGGCGGTGAATACCGGCGTCTCGGTCGTCGCCGCGGTGAGCAGCAGGGCGGCCCGCTCGAAGTCGGACTCCGGCACGAATCCGAAGAGCACATTGACGTGCGGTGGCCAGCGGTGGATCTGTGGATCGTAATCCCAGCGGATGTCCTGGACGGGCGGCCACAGCTCCGCGGGCGGGATCCAGGCCACCGCCGTGCGGGCCGTCGGGGACACGTTGAGGTCGCCGACGGGTTTGCCCCTGCCGGAGTCAGTGTCGAAGCTCAGGTCGGCTTGCGGGTCCCGTACCCGGCCGGCTTTCGATGCGTCGATGCGGTCCACACCCGTGGCCCGGTCCCAGACCACCTCGCCGTCCGCCTCGATGAACACGACCCTGTGCCACGGGATGTCGCCTCCGGGCACGAAGGAAGGCAGTGAGACGCGTTTGACGGCATCCCCGCGCTGGCTGATCCCCAGCACGAACCGGGCCGGGTCGAACCGCGGATCCCAGCGGACCCGGTGATAGATCTCGTCGCTGGTTCGCATCACGCCTCCTCTCCCGCCGTCATACCTCCTCCTCCAGGGTGCCTCCCACCTTGTCCTCGACGGTTGTTCATCGCGCACCGTGATCTATCGGGTTCGATACGTGATGGAGCTGGCGTACGCCGAAGGGAGTCGTCTCGTCAGAGTCGGCGATCGATGTGGGCGATGGGTGCAACGGGCGACCGTTCGCGGTGCCCTGATGAGGCCGACGGGAATCGTGGAACAGTTCGTTACTTTCCCAGGACGTGGTCTGGACGGAAACAGGCGCCGCGTTCATCACACGACTGTCGTCGTGCCGGGGCCGGATCAGTGCCGAGTGCTGCGTCAAGTCAGCTCTGTGTTTGCCTGACGAGTGATCCCACAGTTGGCGGTCGGCAGGGCCACAGGGCGAGCACTTCGATCCACGTATGATCACGCCGAGGTCGGTGAGGTAGATGACGGCTTTCGTGCCCGAGCGCTGCCGTAACCGCTCCAGCTGAGGGCTGCGCCGTGCTCCGTGCCGGGCTCGGGTGGCGTCGAGGCCGCAGGTGGTGTGGATGTGCGGGCGGAAGAAAGCGGGTACGGCCAGGGCTGCGGCGAGTCCGGTTCTCGGCAAAGCTGTCTTCTAGGACCTCACCACCTTCGCCATCATCCTGGTCATCTTCATGTGCCGTGTTGCGTCGGCCATTTCGGCCCGGGCGTAGTGGCTGTGCGGGTCCGTTGGGTCCTGCCCGGTCAGAGACCCAGTAGGAGATCCTGAATGCGGCGGCTGATTTGCTGCGCACGAGCGACGCCGATTGTTCGGTGTGCGCAAGCTCGCCGCAGCCTCGGGACTGATTCATCAAGCTCCTACCGCACTTCCGCAACGAAACCGAACTGCTGCGGGCGTCCGGCCTGACCGACGAGGAGATCCCGGCGCGCTACTGGGCGCCGACTCGAACGTTTCCCAGCCCTGGCCCACTTCGCCCGCGACGTCCGCCCCCTCGGCGCAGACCGCCGCGCCGCGTTCGAAAAGAGCCTCGCCTCCCAACTCGCCCAGATCGAGGCCGGAGCTCGTGGGAGATGGCGGTCGGCCTGGCTGAAGTGCGGAGATGGATCGGCATGCCGGTCCCGGCTGTGATGGCCTCGTGCTCGGCCCGTGCCGCCTCGGCGCCACGATGCCTGTCAGGCATTGGCGGCGAGATTGGTGGCCGCGGCGGCTGTCCGAAGGGTTCGCGCCAGGGATACGGCATCGTCGACGGCCCAGAGGTGGAGGTAAAAGAGCCGGGGGTTGTCGCTCAGAGAGTGATTGTGCAGCTCGACGACGCTGATGCCGCCGTGCCGCAGAGCCTTGATGACCCCCTGGACCTCGCCTGCGATCATGACGAAGTCCCCGCTCACCGCGGCATGGCCGTTCCCCAGGGAGCGGAAGGTGAAGGAGGTCGTCACCCCCATGGCAGGCGGCACCACGCAGTTGTCGTCGCTGATGGTCTCCTTGCGGGCGAAGGAGAAGCGGTAGCCGTCCTCGCTCACGCCCTTCGCATTGAGCGCGGCGTCGATCGCCGCGGTGTCGAGGCCGGCCGGAGGGGTCCTGTCGGGGGCCTGGGGTGCGGGCGTGGCGGTGGCGTCCAGGCAGGCTCGCATGGCGGAGGCCAGGGCCGCCGGATCGGTGGAGACTCCCCGGACATGCGTCCACCACAGGGTGGGACGGTGGGTGAGCAGATGTTTGTGGATCGCGCACTGTTCCAGGCCGTGCGCCTGGACGGCGTCGGTGACTCGCTGCAGCTCGGCCTCGGTTGCGACTACGTCGCCCATGAGCATCGTGCGGCCGTCGGGGTAGCGGGCGAACGCCGCGTACGACGCCTGCATCAGACCGCTGACGCCGTACGAGGACAGGTTCAGGTCGGAGCGGGGAAACGTGGCGCGGTAGACGATACCGTCCGCGCCCAACTGCCCGGCTCCGTCCAGTTCCCTGGCCACGGGGTGCCAGTCTGCCGGGCTCGTCACGAGGGGGTAATGCGGCTCCTCGGGGACTGCACCGCGGGTGTCCCGCGCGCGGGTCAGGGCCTGTGCCGCGGGAGCCTCGGTCAGAGTGGAGGCCAGTGCGCTGCCCGTGAGGAGCAAACCGCGCCGCGATGTCTGAAGAGTGCTGCAGTCTGGGTTCACGCGCCGTCCCCTTGGTCTCCGGTTGGATTGTTCGGGTCAGACCGGCATAGCGGTTTTCGTCGCCCGAGTGTGGGCGGCACGACCGAGTTTCGCCTGGTCGTGGGAGATCGGGGTACGGCGTTCTCCGCCCTCGTCGGGGGCGTCGGTGCACAGCACTGTGGTCCGTGTCCCGGAGCGCCCGGCCCGTATGCTGCCTGCCCCCGAGGCAGCTCTTCACCAGCGAGAAACGCCGACACCACGGCCTCTGACTCATAGCGGCACTGTCTCGGATCAGGTGTGTCTCCCAGCTCCTTTCCCACACGCTCAAGCGGCTCGGGGAAGGCCTGCTCACCCGGGGGATGCCGACTGCCGGCCTCGACGTCCGCGTACGGCACGGCCCCTCGGCGGGCGACGCGGTGCTCGCGGGCACAACCGATGCGGACGGTTGGCTGACCGACCGTGCGGTCGGCTCACTGCCCCGAGTCGCTGGAGGCGCTCGTGGCACACGGCTGCGGATCCGGCCACGACGGCACCACCGATCACAACACTGCGCTGGCCTCCGGCAGCCATCGACAGGCGCGCCCGTTGGCCGACGCGGGCCCGCAACATAGGTAGGGCGGAGCTGGGGGACGAGGGAGCGCGCGTGCGTCCGGCTTCGCGCCCGCCTCGCGCCACACCCCGTTCCCGGTTCGCGTGCCATGACGGTGATGCCGCCGCCGTCGAACTCACCACACGCGCGGAGCGCCGCACCAAGTGTGGCCTCATCGGGTACGGCGGCCTGGGGAAGCCCCGGCCAACCTGGCTCAGCCGCACCGGGCGCGAGCTGCGGCTCCACGGCTGCCTCAAGACGTGCTCCCGCGACAGTGGCCAGGTCGCGGAGGCGAACACGACGGTGACGACGCCCGACCTGTCACCGGACACCGTGGTCTCCCGCCGCGCCGGGCGACGCTGGGTCACCACGCCGTGCGAGGCTGCGCCGCGGATCCGTCCCCGACGGCGTACAGCGGGTTCCGAACACCGGGCTCGACAACCCGAGCACCGCCGGTCAGAGCAGTGGGAAGGGCTCTGTCCCGTAGCACTCAGCGGGCAAGGGGTCCGGGCGGCCGTCGGGATCGAGGAGATGAGCGACGATGCCCGCGGCAGTGTGATGCCAGAACCGGTGGCGCCGGAGCATCGCGTGGTCACCGTGGCGCACCACGGCCATTGCCGTCCGGGCCGCCGTGCCCCGCGCCCGGCGCACGTAGTCGGCCGAGTCGTCGGGAGAGGTTGTCCGGTCCCGTTCGCCGTGCAGGACCACGATATGACGGCCCGCCATGTGGTGCACCGGCTCGCCCGGCGGCCACCAGGGCGCGAGCCCGAGCACCGCGTACACGTGAGGGTGGTCCGCGGCACGCAAGGCGGCCCTCGCCCCCATGGAGTGTCCGACGAGGACCGTGGGCACAGGACCGGCCAGCGCGGCGAGTTGGTGCAGCGCCTCGTGGGTGTCCGTCACCGGGTCGGCCCGGGTGCCGTTCCAGCCGCGCACGCGGTAGCGCACCTGGGCGAGCAGGACGTCGTTGTGCGGCCGCGCGGTCGTGATCGCCCGCTGGAAGGGCACCATGCGCAGTGGCGCGAGATGCCAGGGGCGCGAGGGGCTGACGCTGGTCTCGGAGCCACCGTGCAACAGCACCACGGCGGCCCGTGGGCGTGCCGGGAGCAACCGTGGCACGAGAGCATCCCCGGGTGCGGGGAGGGCCGGGCTGACGTCATGGTGCACGCTCGGCACTCCCTCTCGCTCCGCGGACCCCGGATGCGTCCTGGCACCAGTGCGCCCGCCGGAGTCCTCCCGCAAAGACCGGGGCGTTGCGCACATCGTTGGCGACAATCTATCCCGGCCAGGTGCCTGCCATAGTGGCCGTTCGACAGATCACCACGTCCCACGAAACGTGATCACCAATGAACAAGATCCACTTTCGCAACAGACCCTAGAGGGTGCGGCAGCCCTGCCCACATGTCGATGGCTCGGTCGAGCACGCTCCCGAGTTTCCTCACCGCTGACGGGTGAGGCCGTTGGTTCGGGGAACCCGCACAGCGACTGAGAACGCAGGAGGCACATCATGATCGCCCTTGGCATCATTCTGCTGATCGTCGGTTTCCTCACCGGTATATCGATCCTGTGGACGATCGGGATCATCTTGACCGTGCTCGGCGTCGTGCTGTGGCTCCTCGGAACCATGGGTCACGCTGTGGCCGGCCGACGTCACTATTGGTGATATGGCGGTGTCCAGTGCCGGTACACCGGCACCGCCGAGGGTGTGAGAATTCCCAGCCAATTGACCGGGAGTTGTACATCGCCATGCCGCGTGGATCGCCGGGGACCGAACTCTACGGCGGCAGCCCGAGGCTGCGGACAGCGCTGGCAGGTGGCGGGTGGAGGAGATCTTCCAGAGCGGGGAGGGGCCGGCTGTGCTCGATGAGCACCGAGTCCGCTGCTATGCCTCTCGGGCCCGCCCCGGACGCGCTGCTGCCACTGTCCTGCAACCAGACAGCGCCTGTTCACCGCACGGATCGTCCGACCCATTCACGACGTGGCCCACCGGCTCGGCCGGTCCGACTGGCGGCGCCACCGTCAAGCCCGAGCCCATGACGGAAGCGAAGAAGCGCGCTGCCACCTCCTTGCAGACAGCCGGAACGATGGTGTGGTTCAGCGTGATGGACATGCTCCACCTCTCAGATCTCGACCGGCTGCGACAGAACGCCATGCAGGCATACGTCGACAAGGTGGCGCACTCCCAGGTGGATTCGCGGACTCGCATTCCGCCAGCGGGCTGCCGGCCCCGACGAACAACAGACCCAGGAAGATCAATGCTGCCTGCTCCGCAGACACCCGCAGTGACTCCCGCTCAGGTTCGAAGAGTTCGGCCAGTGCTTCTCGCACAGGCAGGGAACCGGGCCCCTCGCGATGCGGTTCTCCGCCGGAGCAGCTGGACTGGTGCCGGGCAGGACGTCCCGCTCGCGGTGTCGCGGACCGGCGGCAACCGCAACGGCGCAACCCAGCTGCTGCCGCCTGCTGCGGGACAAGGTCCCGGCCGTGGCCGGCGTCGTCGGCCGGCCCGGACGCCGGCCCGACATGCTGTTCGCGGACCGTGGCCATGACCACGATCACACGCCGACACATCCAACGCCTTTGTCAGGGCCTCTCAGGTGGCAGACGTTCGGCGGCCGGAGCTGCGACCGCCGGTCGCTGTAGCCCCGCCCGAGGCCGGGCCGGCCGCCGTCCGTCGGCCGGATCCGCGGACAGCCTTGCCGAGGCCGGTGCCGGTCGCCGTACCGGCTGCGGACTCGCGGCCGGAGCTGCGGCCGCCGACGTTGACGGTACTGCCGGTGGCCCCGGAGGATCCCGCCCGGCGGGCAGAACCGCGCCTGCTGGTTGGGGAGGCGCCGTCAGACGCCGTCGTCCCGGCCGCGGCCCGGCGGCCCGAGCCCTGACTTCCTGTCCTGGTGGCAGCACCTGTCGGCGCTTTGCCCTCACCGCCGTTTCGGCGGCGGCGGCTTGATCGCCTGTCGGGCTTGGTGCCGGTCTTCCGGCCAGGGGCAGGCGCCTTCGGTGTCGCCGGCTGGGGGAGCTCGATGGTGACGGCCACGCCAGAGGGCTCGCGGGCGCCGGTGATGGTGGCCAGATGCGCATCGCTCGACGTGACGCGGGCCGTCCGGGGGCGGATGCCCGCGTCAGACATGAGCCGGGTGACGTCGTGCTTCTGGGCGGGCAGGACCAGCGTCACCACGCTGCCGGAGCCGCCGGCGCGGGCTGTGCGGCCGCCCCGGTGGAGGTAGTCCTTGTGGTCGGTGGGGGGATCGACGTTCACGACGAGGTCGAGGTCGTCGATGTGTATGCCCCGGGCCGCGACGTTCGTCGCCACCAGCGCGGTCACCTGGCCGTTCCTGAACTGTTCCAGGGTGCGATTGCGCTGCGGCTGGGAGCGGCCTCCGTGCAGTGCCGCCGCGCGGACACCGACGGCCAGGAGCCGCTTGGCGAGCCGGTCGGCGGATCTCTTGGTGTCCAGGAAGAGGATGACCCGTCCGTCACGGGCCGCGATGCGCGTGGTGACGGCCTTCTTGTCGGTCTCGTCCTGGACGTGGAGCACGTGGTGCTCCATGGTGGCCACCGCTCCCGCCGTGGGGTCCACGGAGTGGACCACGGGGTCGGTCAGGAACCGCTGCACCAGGCGATCGATGTTGCGATCGAGGGTGGCCGAGAAGAGCATGCGCTGTCCGTCGGGCCGTACATGCTGGATCAGCCTGGTGATCTGCGGCAGGAAGCCCATGTCCGTCATCTGGTCGGCTTCGTCCAGCACCGTGATGCGTACCTGGCCGAGTATGCAGTCGCCGCGTTCCACGAGGTCGTTGAGCCTGCCCGGTGTCGCCACGACCACGTCGGCGCCGCGCCGTAGCGCGCCGGCCTGCTTGGTGATGGACAGCCCGCCGACCACGGTCGCCAGCCGGAGGTTCACCGCGGTCGCGTAGGGGGTCAGAGCATCTGTCACCTGCTGGGCGAGTTCACGAGTGGGCACCAGCACGAGGGCGAGGGGTGCCTTGGGCTCCGCGCGGAGTCCGGCCGTGCGGGCCAGGAGCGCCAGCCCGAACGCGAGGGTCTTGCCGGAGCCGGTGCGTCCCCGTCCCAGCAGGTCACGGCCGGCGAGAGAGTTGGGCAGCGTGGCGGCCTGGATGGGGAACGGGGTGGTCACGCCGTGCGCGGTGAGAGTCTTCAGCAGCGCCGCGGGCATGTCCAGAGCGGCGAAGTCCTCAACGGCGGGAAGTGCGGGTGTCGTGATTACCGGCATCCGGAAATCACGCGGTGACGACGCGGACGATGGATGTGACGAGGCGCGCCGGTTCGGCTTCTGGGGCCTGCGGGACATGCAGTTGTCTGCCTTCCTGGAAACAGCACAAACCGGGGTCCGCACCATCACGGTGCGGACCCCGGTGAGCGGATACGCGCCCGGGATCAGGCGGGGATGATGTTCTCCGCCTGCGGACCCTTCTGGCCCTGCGTGACGTCGAAGGAGACCCGCTGGCCCTCCTGGAGCTCACGGAAGCCCTGGGTCGCGATGTTCGAGTAGTGGGCGAAGACGTCGGGACCGCCGCCGTCCTGCGCGATGAAGCCGAAACCCTTTTCGGCGTTGAACCACTTCACGGTTCCCTGTGCCATGACCTTCTCCTTCTGTAGGCAGAGGCCCCATCCGGAGACGCCGGAAAAACGAATAATGCGCCTGAAGGAGAAACATTCCCGTCAGGCGCACATAGGTTCATGGGTACCACAACTGCAACCCCGGAACCGTAGCACAGCTTGGTGACCCGTGGTGGATCACCGAGGCGTTTTCCGGGGTGCCTCATCAGAGTCTCCCGATGATCGTTGCGTTCACCGGGTCGTACGCCGCGAGGAGGCGGCCGACCCCCAGGATGCCCTGGAGGTCGACGTCGGGATGGGCCGGCTCGATCTGCTTGCGGGCGTCTGGCGAACCTGCGCAGGCCAGAGCCTGCCTCAGGCTCGGTGGCTCGGGCGCCGCTGGGCGACGAGGACAGCGATGTCGTCGTCGAGCTCCCCGCTGCTGTAGACGATCAGGTCGCGGTGAAGATGGTCGAGGAGCTGGTGAGGCGCCTCGCCGTTCCATGAGCGCATGCGTTCGGCGAGGGGGTAGAAGGCGCCGGAGCGGTCGCGGGTCTCAGTGACTCCGTCGGTGTAGAGCAGGAGCTGGTCTCCGGCCTGGAAGGGGGTGAGGTCGACGTGGTAGCCGTCGCTCGCCAGCATGCCCAGGTTGAGCGGCGGCGAGGGAGCAGTGGGCTGCAGCTCCCGGACTTCGCCGCGGTGCAGCAGCAACGGGGGAGGGTGGCCGCAGGTGACGGTGCGGACGACCGGTTCATCGTCCGGGATCTCGGCGAGGAGAGCGGTGATGAAGCGTTCAGCGATCTCCGAGCCCGGCACCCCCGGATACTGGGAAGCGTGGCGGCGCATGCTCGTCTCCAGGCGGCACGCGAGGTGAGGCAGATCAGGCGCGTCGTGGGCGGCCTCGCGAAAGGCACTGAGCAGCAGCGCGGCCGTCTGGATCGCGAGCAGGCCCTTACCGCGTACATCGCCGATGAGCAGCCGTACGCCGTGCGGGGTGTGTATCGCTTCGTACAGGTCGCCGCCGATCCGGGCTTCCGCCGCGGCAGCCAGGTACAGGCTCTCCAGCGTGACGTGCCCAAGGTGTCGCGGTACTGGATGCAGCACCGCCAGCTGGGCGGTTTCGGCTACGGAGCGGACCTGAACCAGCTGATGGGCGCGTCGGCCGAGCAGGCGGTTGAAGAAGACGGCGAATACCGCGATCGCCACGAGGCTGGCCAGCTCGGAGTAGGCGGTCGGGTCGCGCAGTCCATGGAAGTCCACCATCAGGCCGACGAAGATGGCGCACCCGCCCACTCCGATGAGCACGGTCCCCCACAGGGGCAGTAGCGCGGCGGCAGAAACCATGGCCGTGGCGAGAAAAGCGTCCGGCCTGACAGCGCTGGGTGTGAAAAGGCCGACGAACAGGCCGATGAGCAGCAGCAGAGCGGGCAGCACGGTCAGCAGCCTGCCCCGCGCACCAGCGCCGCGCGTGACTCCGCATTCCTCAAGAGAGCTCGCCACCGTGCCGCTCCCCAAGGTCGCACAGGTCGAGCGGCAGCCCAGGTCGGACGGCCAGGCCACCGATTTGGGTAATTTTATCGCCATTGCGGCAGCTCGCCTCATGTGCAGCTGACCGACGGCAAGCAGGATCGCTACTATGCGTGACGCTCCGGCGACCTGTGGAAGAAGGGTGCGACACAGCTGATGCTGTCCGGCCGGAAGTCACTGGCACCAGGCTGAACGCAGGCGCCGACACTCCGCTGCCGAAGGATGTGTCTGGGCGTGCGCCTTGTGCCTAGTCCGGCGGTCGGTACTCGTGCGCGGATGGTCCGACAACGCTCGCAGACGGATCCCCGGCCCGATTCCGGCGGGCCGGGGAGCCGTGTCATGCATCCGATTTCGGATCAGTCCTCGTGGTACTGGACGGCGCGGAAGCTGGCGATGACGCCGTCTTCGATGTCGATGTCGTCGGCGTGGCCGGGGTGGACACCGAAGCTGGAGCTGTGGGGGCCGACGGTGGCGATGGGAGCGCCGTTGTCGCAGACCGCTCCGCGGAAGATCTCGATGCTCTTGTGGCTCTCGTTGCGGATGTTGAGGGTCTTGGCGCCGAGACCGCTGACGACGGTGATGCAGTCACCGGGGTGGGGGGAGTACGACCGCTCGTTGATCTCGATCCGGCCTTCCTCCTCGTGATGCTCCCTGCCTTCGTTGCCTCTGCCTTCGTTGCCCTTGCCCTGTCCGGAGTCGCCGCCCTGGGGAGCTGCGGCGGCAGCGGGCGGGGCCGTCTGCGGCACCGAGGCGGGGGCGGAGGCGGCGGCCGAGGCGTACGTGATGCCGGTGGCGGCAAGCGCTGCGGCGGCCGAAACGGCCGCGGTCACCATGGTGGAACGGGCGACGTTCATGTCGCTTTCTCCTGTCTTGTGTCTCGCCAGATGCCGACTCGTCAGCCGACTCGCGATCAAACGTACTCATTAGCCGTCATATCAGTCATATCGAAAGACTGTTGTAGGGCGCCGATCGGGGTATATGTGGCGCTTCTTGCCGCTTGAGCGGAACGTCAAATCGCCACGAATAAAGGAATATTGAAAGGCGATTAGTCCTACCGGTTGATCTACTGACGCCCCATCACCCCGTGCCGGAGCGTGTCGCTGTGAAGGCCACGAGATGACTCGTGTTACGAGGCCGGCTGTTTGCAAGCCCACTTGCCACATGGCCGGCACGAGATCGCGCATTGGCCGCCGCGCACGCTCGGCAGTCGAATGCCCCAGGTTCCGTCGGCGGCCACCCGCTCGCCGCACCTGATCGTGACAAGTACCGCTCCGGCTCTCGCCGCCCCGGCCGGTGTTCCAGATCGTTGCTGTAGGTGATCCCTGAGGGTGCGTCAGAACGCTTCTGTCCATGAGGGGCAGTGCCAGGTGCAGGTGCAGCCGCCCCCTTCGATGAGGAATGGATGCACGTGGGGCAGGGCTGTGCCCCAGAGCGCGGCTGCGAGGGTGCAGAGCCGGCCGCGTGCGACGGACAGGCCGGCGTCATGGCCGATCACAGCGGCGGTCTCGCTCCCGTGTTCCTCGGCGATGGATTGGAAGACCCTGGCCGTGCGGGCCGTGGACTCGTATCCGGTCTCACAGTCTGCGAACTGTCGCGCCAGGTCGTTGTCGATGATCCAGGAGCGGAGCGCGTCGGCGGTCTGTCGTCGGACGGCCGGACGGTTGCTTCCCCTGTGCCGTGCGCGCAGGGCATTGCCGGAGCGGACGGCGTCGATCGACTTGTCGGCCAGAGCCCGGGCCGCGAGGGCGGCTTGCTCGTGGCCTCGCTCGGCCAGCGGAGCGTTCGGCCGGCCCGGCGACCTTGCCCGTGACGTTCCCCGACTCGCCGCGCCGCAGGCACCCCACCCGGACATGCCCGCTCATGATTCCACCAGCGTGAACGCCATCGCCAAGGCGGCAGCCGGGCTGCCCACCCCCCCGGGCGACCTTGGTTCGTTGCTTGACCGTGGACGACGTCGCGGTCGGAGAGGCCCCGGTCGACAAGCCATGCAAGGAGAGCGGCGGCGGCACTTCACAGATCTTCGGCGACCTGCGGCACCAGGCGGCCGGATCTTCGATGAGAATCGCTGCTGCTCGCCGGTCGCCTCGACGACGCGGCGGCGGAGCGCCAGGGTCGTTGCCCCTGGCCGCGAATGGACAGGGCTCGGCGTGCCGGAAGCGCTTGTGCGTTCTCTTGAGGGGCGGGTCCGTGAGGTGTCTAACCGGGGTCCTCCGTCATGAACTCGGTGACCAACTCCGCCGGGTTGGCTGCTGAGGTCAGCCGGAACATCGCGTCCGGGTCGAACATGTCGTACAGAATCACGGGGACCGGTCGTCCCAGTACCTCCACGATCCGGCCACTGTCGTGGAGGCGCCGAGCCGCCGCGACGCACACGTCGTAGAACTCGTCGGCCAGCCGCTCGTAGCGATCGCCAGGCTCATCATCGTCCTCGTACCAGAGCCCCCGAGACTCCGCCTCCCGCCGGTGCGAGTGCGCACTCTCCGGATCGCGCCCCACGATCCTCACTCCTTCAAGCCCCGTCTGCGGGAAGAACGCATAGCTCCAGCGCGCCTCCCAGGCATCCGACGCCTTCTCCGCCGACACCGCGGCGTCAGCCTCGGTCGTGTAGCCGATCGCCACATACGGAAACCGCGGGTCCTGATCGACGCTGTCGATACGGAACGTCACCGCGTAGATCCCGCAGTCCGCTGGAAACTCCCCGACGGCCTCATCGGCGGCCCGTTCCACATGTTCCCGAAACGACATATGACCTCCCTCAACCGGGTCGGTGATCATAATTTGCCGTCCGATTCGCCCTCATGCCGCGCCCGGCACCACCGACGGCGCCCCTCTGCTTCGGGGACCTGGCACTGGTGAGCTGTTCTCTTCCATCCTGCGCAGCGGTGGCCCGTGCGGTTTGGGCAACGGGAGGAAACCGGTTCGCCTCGGCCCAGCCACCCGGCTCGCCGCGTGCGCGGGCGTGGTGAACTCCGGTGACGTCCCGGCATGTCACGGCTCCACCGAGGTTGCCGTCGGTCCCTCGACGGGGATGTCCAGCCGGCCGGCCACGGTGGTGAGAGCCGTTCCCAGGGGGAGGGCGACCCGGGTGACCGCGTGCCGGTCGCCCCGGGTCGGGTCCCGGTTGACGATCAACACCGGCTTTCCGGCCTGGGCCGCCTGACGGACGAACCGGAGCCCGGACATCACCGTCAGTGAAGAGCCCAGCACCAACAGCGATGTCGCTTCCCGGACCAGCTCGCGGCAGTACTCAACCCGCTGTGACGGAACGGCTTCGCCGAAGAACACCACGTCCGGTTTGAGGATGCCTCCGCAGATCGAGCAGGGCACCACGCGGAAGTCCCCGACCTGTTCGTCGGTGAGGTCGGCGTCACCGTCCGGGTTGATTCCGGCGGCCACCGGCTCGAAGCCGGCATTGGTCTCCTCCAGCCGTCGGGCGAGTTCACGGCGCGGGCTGAAGGCGCCGCAGGAAAGGCAGACGACCCGGTCCAGGCTTCCGTGGAGCTCCACGACGCCCTTGCTGCCAGAGGCCTGGTGCAGGCCGTCGACGTTCTGGGTGATGACACCCGAGAGCAGGCCGTGCCGCCCGAACGCGGCCACGGCACGGTGCCCGGCGTTGGGGCGGGCCCGGCCGAAGGTCCGCCAGCCGAGGTGGCTGCGTGCCCAGTACCGGCGCCGGGCCTGGGCGCTTCCGATGAAGTCCGGGTAGGTCATAGGGGTGTGCCGGCTCAGGCTCCCGCCCTCGCCCCGGTAGTCAGGGATGCCCGACTCCGTGGAGATGCCCGCCCCGCTGAGCACCAGCACACCCCCGCTGCTCAGCACATTGGCGACCGGCGCCAGATCCGTGGTGCCCGGCGGCAGCTCCTCGGTAGGGGTCCAGCTCAGAGTGGGACGCATGCGCATGCCGCCAGGGTACGGAACATGGCGCCGTCAGTTGCTCTCGCCGATCCCCGAGATGGGGCATCGTGCCGGTGTGCCGAACTGGTCTCTGTGGCCTCTCCTGACGTGGCCCGTTGCCGGACAGGTGGTGCGGAAGAGTGCTGCTGCTCGCCGGGCGACCGGGCGGTGGTCTACCAGTAGTGGCGGCGGCCGCCGACGGCGTGGCCGACGGAGCCGAGGAGGAACAGGACGGCTCCGATGACGAGCAGGATGATGCCGATCGTCCACAGGATGCCGATGTGCAGGACGAATCCGACGATGAGCAGGATGACGCCAAGCGCGATCACGGCGCTCTTCTTTCTCTCTGGCCGGAGTACGGCCGCTGATGGCGAGGCAGGCCGGCGGTCGTCGCCTGGGCTCTGCCTTCGTGGTGGTTCGCAGGTGGGTTCTTCAGGTGGTGAGCAGGCGGTTGAAGAACGAGCGGTAGTGGCGCAGAGCCGTGCGCAGGGCTTCGGTATCGGCCTGCCCGCCTCGGCTCCACTGTTCTTCGAGCGCCTTTTTGTGCTCGTCGAACGTCGTGGCGAGCGTCTGCATGACGCTGGCGACCAGGCTGTCCGCGGCTTGAACCGCTTCATGGGGATCGTCGACGAAGGTGTTCTGGATCTTCTCCCAGCGTTCGCGGAAGCTCTCCTCGTCCTGAGCAGTCAGCAGTTGCGGCATCTTGTCTGCGTTCTCGGTCCCCGTTCCCGCCTCCTCCTTCGCCGCAGTGGATTGCGTGGTGCGGGAGGCGATGTCATCGGTCGCGTCCGTGCTCTCGTCGCTCTCACCCTCCCCCGGGTAGACGGGGGCGCTCGGTTCTGAGGCGTTGTCGTGAGGCTTTGCGAGGTCCTCTGTGGACAGGCCGCTGTCAGGTGTGTGCGGTATGTCGTCGCGTTGCATGTCTCCTCCGCGTCCGATCGGTTTCGGCTGCCCGTAGGTCAGGCCGGGGCGTGGCGGGTCTGGCCGCCGTCGGAGAGAAGTTCGTCGAACAGTGCCCGGTAGTGCACCATGGCGTTGCGCAGCTGTTCGGTGGTGGCCTTGTGACTCTCACTGAGCGTGTCGATCTCGTGGGCGGCCCGGTAGTGGCCGAGGGCACGGCTGTGCTCCACAGAAAGATCCTTGAGCTGCTGGTCGTAGCTCTCGGTGGGGTAGCCCCGGTCCTGCATCAGTGAGGTCACCAGCCGGTCCGCGTCGTGTACGGCGTCCTCCGGCCGGTCCACGAACTCGTGCTGCACGTTGTCCCAGTCCCGGCTGTAGCGCTCGCGGAGACGGTCGGGCAGGGGCTTGATGTCGAGCTTGTCGTGCCGCTTCTCGCGTGCGCTGAGCTCGCGCTCGGCGGCGAGTCGGCTGTCGGCGCCCTCGACCGTGCGTTCGTACTCCGGACCGTAGCGCTCGCGCAGGGAGCGGTGTCGTGCGAAGAGGGCCAGGCCTGCGGCGATCAGAATGACGACAACCGCGACGGGGATGACGATCGCCAGAAGCGTGCCGGTGGACATCGGACCGACCTCCTAGTAAATATCCAATATTTTCCGTGTTCCCGTTTTGCGCAAAAAACTCCTGCTTGAAGGAAAAGTAGGTTCCCGCAATACCACCCTGACCAACCACATCCGGGTGCCGGCGGCATCGTCGCGCCGCCCAGGAGATCATCGCGGCAAGATCCTGCGCCATCCGGCCGAGGCCCGGCCTGACGGTGGCGCCCCTTGTGTCGATGCTGCTCAGGGACGAGGACGGGCGCCAGGCTCCGGCCGCCACGCCCGCTCCCGTCCGTGAGGAGCAGCTCCCGTCCGTGAGGGGCAGGCAGTCCCGCAGTTTCCCGTTGACGACGGCCGCCACGCGCCTAGCCGATGTCGTCCTGGCCCCCGGACCATCGCCGGGAACCGTCGGACAGTCTCGGATGAAGTCTGTGGCGCGGGACCGAGGATCCGTGCGCTGCGGCCTCTCGCCCGCTCTCACCGCTCACCCCTCGGTGGCGTCGACCTCCCGCATGCGGACGCAGTACGCCCATCGTCCACGACCCCAGGGTGGGGCAGGCGATCAAGCCGTACAGCCACGAGTACAGCGTCCCCGAGGGGTGGATCTGCGGTGGACGAGCCGCAGGCCGTACGGCCCGCGTTCGAGGCGCTCGGCCTCGGCCCGGCCGATGCCGACCTGGTGGTGGCCGCCATCGTCGAGCAGATCGTCGAGCCAGACGCTGCTCACCGACCCGCTGTACGTGGGCAACCAGCACCAGCGGGGTGCGCGGGGACGAGCACGCCGCGTTCGTCGCCGCGTACGTGGACACCGTGCGGGACCTGTTCCCACGCCCCTGCTGCACTGGGGGACTTCAGTGCCGGCAACGGCCGCAGGCTGCTCGCGACGTACGGCGAGAAGGGCTGCACGTTCAACGACGACATGCGAGGCACCGGCGTCATCACCAGGCGACCAGCACAGTTCGGAGCCACAGAGAAGCGCTCGCGGATCCGCGCAGGGGCCTGTGTCAGTCCCTGAGAGGGTGTCAGAAGAGGTCGCGGTACTGGTTGAAGCCGGTGCCGATCCTGACTCGGGACCTGAAGGGCGCGGCCGCCTTGCCCGTCCCCTTGTACAGCCACAGGTTGCCCTTGGGGTCGCGGGCGAGCAGGTCGCTGTGGCCGTCGCCGTCGACGTCCCCCGTGGCCACCAGTTTGTTGAACTGGTTCCAGCCGGGACCCGCCTTCACGGGGGACGCGAACGGCTTCCGCAGATCGCCCGTGCCCTTGTACAGCCACAGGACACCCTGCTTGTCGCGGGCTACGATGTCCGGCTTGCCGTCGCCGGTCAGATCGCCCTGGCCGGTGATCTGGGTGAACCGGTTCCAGCCGAGGCCGACCTTGACGCGCGGTGCCAGCGAGCCGTCCGCCTTGGTCTGGAAGCGCCAGAGGACGCCCTGACTGTCGCGGGCCAGCAGGTCGGGGTGCTTGGCGCCGCCCAGAGTGCCGGGGGAGAAGACGACGTTGTACCGACCCCAGCCGCCGGCCACCTTCTTGAGGCGCCCGTTGCGCCAGAGATTCAGCGTGCCGTCGTCCATGACGTGGTACGCGCCGTCCTGATAGCCGGTCAGATCGGGGTCGATCGACACCCCGTACGTGAAGTGCGGCCAGACGTAGGCGCCCGACCGGTCGTCGAACCCGCCCTTCCCGTCGGGCATATAGGCGTACATCTGGCCCGACGGCAGGATCCCGGAGAGGAAGAAGAACGGCGCGGCCGGGGTGGGTTTGTGCTGCCCGGCTGTGGCGGCGCTCCGGGCGACGTTCTTGGCCGGACCGGTCGTCGCAGGGGTGTCGGCCAGAGCGGTGCCGGCCGTAGCGCCGACCAGGGCGACGGCGATCGCCGAGGTGACGAGACGCGACAGGGCGCGTACACGCCGGGAAGACTGGGCCACGTATGACTCCATGAGGTATGCGGAATCAGGCGGTGCGCTCTGCATAGGTGTGGAGAGCACCCGCACCATTGTCCGGATCTTTGCACACCTGTCCCAGTGGTTTTGCGGTTGGGGTTCGGAATGCGAAATTCCGCCCAGACGGCACCGCGGAAGGGCCACAACTGCCTATGAATTGCGGCCCTTGTCCTGTGGCCGAAAAGGCCTCTGCGGGACGCTTCTGCTGCTGGTGCAGCGGCACCCCGACCGGCGTTTTCCGGTGCCGATACTGAGCCTCCTCCGGCTCGGAGAACCCCCGCCCCTGGTGTTCGCACCGCTCGCGGAACTCTTGTTCCGCTGAATCGACAGCCGGGCCAACATGAACACCGCGAACAGCCATGCTTTCCACCGGCTGTTCCCGGGGCGCCGAGCAGGGCCACCGCTCCATGTCGGTGGGCCGGGGCAGGTATCGGCTCGTTGTCGGCGGTGATCGGTGATCGGTGATCGGTGATCGGTGATCGGTGATCAGTCGACGGCTGCCGGGACATTGGAGCTGGTTGGTGCCGGCGACCAACGGCACTGGCCACCAGCATCGCACCGTCCCGACGTACTGGAACGGCGCTCCCGGAGTGACGTGCCCGCTGTTCACCCAGCGGTCCACGATCAGGAAGGAAGCCCCCCATTCGGCATCCACGACTGCAACGGACAACTCGCCCCAACACGCCTCAGGTTCTGATCAACAGGATCACTGAGAAGGATCGATGAGTCACGAGAGCAGCGCCACGGCATGGTCACCCGCGTGTGGCGTGACGGCGACAGGCGTCGGCCTCATCCTGCCCTCGATCTCCGGCGCCGTCGAAGGACGCGTCCACCGGAGCAAGATGGTCAAGCGCCAGATGTACGGCCGCGCGGGCTTCGAACTCCACCGCTGAAGTTCACCGGTCAGCGGAGCCCGTCCGTCGCCTCGGGCCGGGGCTCCATGCCCGAGTCGTCGTCCACCTGGTCTTCCTCGCACCAACCACGTCGGTCGAGCCATGTCCCCCGCCACTCGGTAAAGCTGGGTGAGTCAACGAACCATGCTGTGGAGGAGTCCTCACCGTCGATCGCGTTCGGCTCGAAGAGCATGGACGGTGCCGTCGGCGCTTTGGCGTCACTCAGCGTGACCATCTCGCGGAAGTGATGCCGCTGGTGATATTCACTCCATCGAGTGAATATCGCCAGCGGCATCCAAAAGTTGAGCCCGAACCGATTGGAGTGAACGAAGCCATTGCGGGATGTCTCCGAGGCCATCGAGTCGGGCAGATCGAGGTGGACGGTCACGCCGACCGGGCCGGGGACGGTGTCGACCACCTCGTGGGCAACGGGTGAGCAATGGCTGGGCTCGTCCAGGACGGCGATCGTAGTCGGCCAGGAGCAGGTGGCAGGCGAAGGTGAGGGCACCGCCGGGGGCGCGGGCTTCGTCGAAACGTGTGATGCGGCGGGTGGAATCGCCGTCATGGATGACGCCCTGACACAGAGCGCGCAGGTCCTGCCCGGCGCGCTCGTGCAGCATCACCGTCCGGTGCACCGCACGTGGACCCGACACCGGGTCGGTCAGGGCCTGGACCCGGCCCAGCTCGCGGAACTGCTCGGTGATCCGGCAGCGGGAGGCCTCGCGGTCGATGCGGGGGGTAGACGCCTGCCTGCCGGCGACCGGGAAAAGACGCGGGCGAGGCGTATGGTCGGCCGGTGGCCTTCGCGAAGGTGGGTCGTGGCGGGCGAATCAGCCGCACCCGAGGCCGAGGCGGTCAGCCGTCGGTGGCTTTGTCCTCCGGGCCGGCCGTGTCCCCGATGGCGACGCGCAGGTCGTGCATGCCTTGCAGGACGTCGATGAGGGCTTCTTCCGCCCCGCTCAGAGCACGTCGCGTTCCCTGCGCATCGCCGCGCTCCGCGTGCAGCTGGGCGCCGAGCGTGTACACCGCTGTCATCACGGCGCCGAAAGCGGCCTCCCGGCCGGGTGGCAGTTCTTGCGCCTCGGGTTGGGAGATCTGCACCGCGGCGCGCTGCAGCCGGTTCGTCACGACGTTGACCGCGAGACCAGGATCCGCTCCCACCTGTTCATCCCAGCCGAGCAACGTCTCAAGGACGTCCTCGATCTCCGCTTCCTCGGTCAGCCGGGTCGCGGCGGTGATCTCAAGCTCCGTCTTCGCCAGAAGACTCCCCAGCAGCCGCAGGCGGTCTTCTTCCTGCGGCCCCGAGGGCCGCTTCTTGGGGTCTGCCACCGGCTCGGCACCCAGAGCAGCCAACGCTGCATAGATCTGCTCAGCGCTCACCGGGCTCCCGCTACTGTTGCTCACGCATTCAGCTTCACTCAGCGAAGGCGGACCCGCCCGCCCAGACACCTTCCAGTCCCAGTCGACTTCCGCCACCCGGACCAGCGCCTGGCCGAGCAGATCGACAAGCTCGCCGATGCCTGCTGACCCCAGCAGCCCGAGCCGGTGCTGCTTCGCTTCAGAGAGTACGGGTCGGCCCGCCCCCAGCGGGATGCTTCACACCCCGGCCGGCCTGCTGCCCTGGCCGCGCGTCATCTCGAAGCCAAGGCCTCACAGGACTCCGCCGGACAGGGCGCGGCGCCGGCCCCGCGTCCGTGAACCATCCCCTGCCTGATACGGCCGACACGATCAGCTCGCGCACGGGCGTATGGGCCACGCTTCCCGGTCGGGACGCTGGATGGCCTTCACGGTCGGCCGTGTGGCCGGCCATCCCGGCTCCTTTGGAAAGGAAGGCCTGTGTTCCGTGCCTCCCGCTCGCCGATGCCGTCATGGGCATATCCTCAAGGAGCTGCGTCGATTGTCCGATGGTGGGGGCATGGAATCACGTGGTCGGGCCGCGTTGGGCCGTGTCGTATCCCGCCGTCTGCTCCTTGCCTCCGGTGCGCAGTACACGGTCCTGCGGGCGGTGCTGTCCGAGGTTCCGCCGAGGCTGGCTACAGGGGCATCGCCATCGTCAGGTGTGACGGCCGGCGATGCGGGGCTGGTGTCCTTGTTCGGGTCGGAGAACCGTGTGATCCGTACGCGGGAGCGGGTAGTCGCGGTGACGTTCAACGCGGCGTGGAACGATGCTGGACTGGACCGGATCCTCGGTGAGCTGGCCCGCCGGCACGCGCCTGCCACCTTCTTCCTGACCGGCGATTTCGCCGACCGCTACCCCCGGGTGGTGAAGCGGATCGCGGCCGGGGGTCATGGGTTGGGCAACCACTCCTACAGCCACCCCTACTTCAAAGACCTGACCGTCCCGGGGAGGGTCCGGGAGGTCCGCGCGGCTGAGCGGGCCCTGAGAGCGGCGGGGGCGGGCAGAGCGCTGACCCCGTTCTTTCGGTTTCCCTACAGTGAGACCAGCCCTGCCCAGGTCAGGGAGGTCAACGCACTCGGATTCGCGGACATCGAATTCACCACCGACACCAACGGGTGGAAGGGCACCGGTGGCGGGATGACCGTGGTCCGTGCCTTGCGTAGGGCGCTGGACGCCCTGCGGCCGGGGGCGATCCTTCAGATGCACGTCGGCGCGTCAGGGGGCGGCACCGACGTGATCGATGCCCGGGCTCTGCCGCGGATTCTCGATGCCGTTGTCTCCCGCGGCTACCGGATTATCGACTTGCGCACGCTGCTCTTCCCTTCTTCCCTGACCGCACCCCCGTTGCGTTGGACCAGCGAGGTGCTCGCGTCCTCGCTGCACGCCGCATGCATCCACACCCGGCACCCTCCTCTGCGTGGCGAGAGCCACCGGATACGCGGCTGACCCGCCCCGGACCGACGTGCCGGCCGGACCGGAACGGGGGCGGCCCGGGGCACCGGCCATGAGCCTGACCACGTGTCTGGCCGTACAGCACTCACCCTCGACCACCCGCCGCAGCGCCGCACACTCGTCGACGGCCGGCTCCAGCAGATCAGCCTGGACGCTGGCCTGGCTGGCATGGAGCAGGCGCTGGAGCGGCTCCACGCCATGTCTCCGCCCTCGTCGTAGCGCCCGTGGGTAGGAGCAGTAGCTCAACTGCTGGGTCGGACTGGATCGTGCCCGGAACCACTGCCCGTCCGACGTTTCCAGGCCCCGCGCATCCCGATCGCGGAGAGCTGCTGCACCCGCTCCGCGACAGGCTCGCGGCGAGTTCGTCGCCGAGGAGGGCATAAAGCCGTGGTGGAAGGGCTCCTGAAACGGTGTTCTGTCCCTCCGAGTCCGGGCCCGATTGAGGCATCACCTTCAGCACGCGCCGTGACGCGGACCGGGAGGCGGTGAAGCCAATGGGCAAGTCCGGGTCGAGCGCCGAGAACAGCGCCTTCATGATCGCCGCCAGACCGTGGCGGTAGCCCGGCAGGTCTCTGGCTCCGCAGCCGGCCGGCGGCATCGGCCCAAGCGCCACTTCCGGGCGCCAGGCTCGTCCAGCCATGACCCCCGATTCAGTGCGCTGGTACATCGTGGACAAGGAAACAGCCGACCAGGTCCGCGCCGGAACCATGGCCCCCTTCCTCCTCGGCCTGTACCGGAAGATCGGCGCCCGCGTGGACACCATCACCGACCGCGCCATCAACCGAGGAGGCCGCTACCAATTCCTCGGCGCCCTCGCGGGAGGCGCCGGATCCCTCATCGTCTGGAGCGCGCTCGCGACAGTCCTGGCGACCGGCCACATGACCGTAGCCTCCGCCGGAACCGCGGTGTTCGCCCTGCGCACCGTCGGCTCGTCCCTGCGCGGCCTCGTCGGCTACGGCACCCAGCTCTTCCGCACCGGCTTGTACTTCGACGACTGGGTCGACTTCATCGAGGAGGCCGGCGGCCACCGCATGAACGGTGGAACCCGGTCGCCCGCCTCCCCGAACACCGTCAAGACGGAGGACCTCGCCTACACCTATCCCGGTGCCGACAAGCCCGCACTGGACGGCGTCACCCTGGAGGTCCGCCGTGGCGAAGTCCTCGCCCTGGTCGGCGAGAACGGATCCGGCAAGACCACACTGTCCAAACTCCTGTCCGGCCTGTACCTGCCCACCCGGGGCCGCGTCACTTGGGACGGCCGCGACACCAGCGATTTCGACCCCCACGCCTTGTGGCAGCAGACCGCCGTCGTCCCCCAGGACTTCGCTCACTGGCCCCTCACGGCCCGTGAGAACATCACACTCGGGCAGCCCCACGGCGGCGACCACACCGTCCACCAGGCCGCCGAACGCGCCGGAGCCCACGAAGTCGTCGAAAGCCTCCGAAGCGGCCTGGACACCCTGCTCGCCCGTGAATGGTTCGGCGGCGTCGAACTCTCCGGCGGACAGTGGCAGCGCATCGCCATCGCCCGGGCCTTCCGCCGCCGAGCCGGCCTTCTGGTCATGGACGAACCGACCAGTGCTCTCGACGCCCGTGCCGAGCACAGGATCTTCACCGGCCTCCGCGAAGTCGCCGAAGACCGTGCCGTCGTCCTTGTGACTCACCGGCTCGCCAACGTGGCCATCGCCGACAAGATCGTGGTCCTGGACCACGGCCGCATCACCCAGACCGGAACCTTCGAAGAACTCACCACCACACCCGGCCTGTTCCGCGAACTCTGGCTCCTGCAGAACGACCGCGCCATCCCCACCCAGCGTGCCGACGCGGAGAAGGAGCAGCCGGCATGACCTCGAACTGGATGACCTGGACACTCAACCCATCACGACCCTGAAACCGAGGCGCGGCGGGCTCCGGCAGTCGATCCGGCGCCCGTCCGTTGTTGCGCCGGTTCTGGTCTTGCCGGGCCAGTCCAAGAAGACTCTTCGGCTCTGTCGGCGTACACGCTTTCGACTTCGTCATCAGGCATGCCGCAGACCTTGACCTTTGCGAGCGTGACCGTGAACAAGCCGTTGTGAGTACCAGATGGAACTGCGGCGCGAGGCCGACCTGGAGATCAATTGAGCCTACCGTCCATCGGCTCTTCACGTATCTGCGCACAGTCGAGCGCCAAAACTGTCCTACGTCGGAGTCGACTCCGATATCTTCGAGCGGCATTGGCCGCGCGACGACGGTGAAAGCAAGACGCACGCGCTCGTTACCGACTCCTCGGGAATGCCCAGGAGGGTCGGTCCGGAGGCCTACATCAACCGTCGGGGGATGTTCCTGGACTCGGCCATGTCCGGTGACACGCACTCCGAGTTCCTGCTTGCCGCGCTCGAAGAACCTACTTGCTGAGAGGCGAAACCTTGCGGGCCTTCGAGGAGTCCTGGAAGACGGAACCGGGGGAGTCCCAGGATGCCGAACCGTCCTAATTGAGCCCGACGCTGTCGGAATGAACAAAGCACCGGGATGACTTCCGACACGCGCTGCAGGATCCGTGTCACACCCGTCGAGCCGTACGGCATCCTGCTCCCGGCTTGTTACCCGCTCAGCGTCTTCTGGACTGGGCGCCCTTGATCGACCGTCCCAAGGCGACGGCGCCGAGCCGAGTAGGTTCGGTATCCAGTGACCGTTGTTGCACGGGGTCGTCAGTCCATCTATGGGGATGGCCGGCGGTTCCTGCTGGGACCCGATGGCGGCCGGATCTGCGCACCACGATGCTGGCCGGGCTCATGCGCGATCCCGGGGCAGTCGGCCTGGACTCGCTGCCGGCGGAGATCGCCAAGCTGAACGGCGTACGCATGCCCGGGCCGGCCGAGAGGATGTTCGCTGACTGTCGGGAGAAGCTGGTGGCCGCGTGGCGGCGTATCAATTCCCCGGTCCGTCACCTCCCGGTGTGCGGGGGGGGGGGGGGGGGGGGGGGGGGAGTTCCACAGTGATGCGGAGCCCGCCGGCAGGGCGGGGGATGAGGGTGAGTGTTCCGTCGTGTGCGTGGGTGATGGTTTTGACGATGGCCAGGCCGAGGCCGACGCCGGCGTGATCGGTGTGCAGGCGTTCGGTGCCGCGCTGGAATGGTTCGGTGAGTGTCGAGGCCAGCTGGGGGGCGACCTGCTCGCCGGTGTTCTCGACAGTGAGCACCACGGTCTTGGGACGGACGCTGGTATGCACCCACACGCTGCCCCCTTCGGGCAGGTTGTGGACGATCGCGTTGTGCACGAGGTTCATGGTCAGCTGCAGCAGGAGCGCCGGTGATCCGAGTGTGGGGGTGATGTCGCCGCTGGTCTCGACAGTGACGCCGTGCTTCTCCGCGAGGGGGAGAAGTGTCTCGGTGGCTTCTTCCGCCATGAGGGACAGGTCGACGCGTTCTCGGGCGAAGGACCGCCGCTCGGCTCGGCTGAGCAGGAGCAGTGCCTCGGTGAGGTCGATCGCTCGGGCGTTGACGGCGTGGAGGCGGTCGATGACTTCGCCCGTGTCGCACGTCGGGTCGGTGCGGGCCACGTCGAGAAGTGTCTTCGAGATGGCCAGCGGGGTGCGCAGCTCGTGAGAGGCGTTGGCTGCGAATCTCTGCTGCTCGGCAACGTGTGCTTCGAGCCGCGCGAGCATTGTGTCGAAGGCGTCGGCGAGTTCGCGGAACTCGTCCTTGCGGCCCGGTAGTTGGATCCGGTGGGAGAGCGATCCGCTCGTGGCCCTACGGGTGGCGTCCGTGATGCGGGTCAGTGGGGCGAGCATGCGGCTGGCGAGAAGCCACCCTCCTCCGAGGCCGAACACCAGCAGAAACGCCAGTACGGCGGCTGCTCTCGGAGCGAAAACGTGCAGGAGGTTGGACCGGATGGGGAAAACACCATGAGTGGTGCCGGTGGAGCCGGGGATGATGAGCGCACGGTCGGGGACGTAACGCAGGAGGAATACCCACACCGCCGCGAGTAGCAGGGCGCCGGCAAGCATGAGGAATCCGGCGTAGCTCAGGGTGAGTTTGACGCGAACGCTCAGACCAGGGGCCCTATCCACGGTCTGTTCCCTCGCGTCCGGCCTGTGGCGGCGTGTCGATGCGGTAGCCGACGCCTGGCACCGTGCCGATGATCCAGGGTTCGCCGAGCCGTTTGCGCAGTGCCGAGACGGTGATGCGCACGGCGTTGGTGAACGGGTCGGCGTTCTCATCCCACGCCCGCTCCAGCAGCTCTTCGGCGCTGACGACACCGCCTTCGGCGGCGACGAGGACTTCGAGCACAGCGAACTGTTTCCTGGTCAGCGCGACGTAGCGGCCGTCGCGGTATACCTCTCTGCGGAACGGGTCCAGTCGCAGCCCCGCGATCTCTCGTACGGGGGGCCTGTTGTGGGCGCGTCTGCGGTCGAGTGCTCTGAGCCTGAGTACGAGTTCTTGGAGTTCGAAGGGTTTCGTGAGGTAGTCGTCGGCGCCGAGCCCGAACCCGGAAGCCTTGTCGTCGAGCCGGTCGGCCGCGGTGAGCATGAGGATCGGCATTCCGCTGCCAGAGGCGACGATGCGTTTGGCGATCTCGTCACCGGACGGACCGGGGATGTCGCGGTCGAGGACGGCGATGTCGTAGGCGTTGATGTTCAGCAGTTCCAGAGCCGTGCCACCGTCACCAGCGATGTCGGCCGCGATCGCCTCCAGGCGTAGGCCGTCGCGGATGGCTTCCGCCAGATACGGTTCGTCCTCGACGATCAACACACGCATGCCACCAAGGCTACGAGTCGGCACCTATCGTCAGCCTATCGAAATCCGCAAACGTGTCGGCAACACGGCGCTGCCTTGACTGTCGGCATGAAGCGAACCCCACCATCACCCCGAGCAAGGAACGGCCGGATTCGGTGGCTCGTGGTGGTCAGCCTGATCGTCGTCACAGCAGTGATCACCGCAGCCCTCAGCTCCCAGGTGCCGAAGCCTTCGTCCACCGCGGCCTTCTTGCTCTCCTCGGCCGCATTGCCCTCGACGTTCTCCTCGGCCGCATCACCACATGCGTCTCGCGGTGAGCACCGTGGTACGCCGGGCAAGGCTGACGGTGTCGTCCCCGACGGCGTGACGGTCTTCGACGATGCGCCGGAACACCGGAATCAGCTGCCACGTAAGGCGGACGCCACGTACGGGTCCGGAGACGAGGCCGCCCGATGGGTCGCCACCGCGGCGACTGCGACAGTGTGGCTGTCCCAGCGCGGCGCCGAATACGGGCTGTGCCAGATCGACAAGAACGAACTGCGCCCCCGAGCGACCGATCGTCGCCGTCCGCGTATGTATGCCGGCCCCGCACAGGACCCGAGGACGCAGCAGTGACCGGAAGTGAACGAGGACAGACGATGACGCAGGTGGACACGGCGGAGACCGGGCAGGAAGGCGCCGGCCGCCGCGACACCGGCTTCGCTGCCCGGCGGGCGCGCATCCGACGGGCAGTCCGCATCGCCACCCGGCCGGGACCCTGGAAGCGCGGCCCGGTTCTTGCGGCGCTGGCGCTGCTGCTCGGCCTGCTCATGCTGCTGCACCCGCAGATCACGGACCGCGGGGGCCTCGGCAGCCTGGTGGAGACCTTCCTGCCGTGGTTCGGGCTGTTCATTCCGGTGCTGCTGGCCGGGGCGCTATGGCGCCGCTCCGCCTCCGCGGTGGTGGCGCTATTGCTGCCGGTCATGGTGTGGCTGAGCCTCTTCGGCGGGCTGCTCAGCGACAAGTCCCACCCTCGCAGCGACCTCACCGTGGCCAGCCACAACGTCGACGCCGACAACCCCGACCCGGCCGGCACCGCACGTGACCTGGCCGCCTCCGGTGCGGACGTACTGGCCCTGGAGGAGATCACCCCGCAGGCGAAGCCGCTGTACGAGAAGGGTCTGGCGAAGGAGTATCCGTACCACACGGTGCTGGGAACGGTCGGGCTGTGGAGCAAGCTGCCGCTGTCGGACACCCAGCCGATCGACATCGTGGACTACGGACCGCTGGCGGACACCAAGCCGGGCGACAAAAAGGTGGCCGCGAACCGAGCGCTGCGCACCACGGTGGCTACGGACCACGGGCCGCTGACGATGTATGTGGCCCACCTGGGGTCTGTACGGGTGAATCCCAAGTCGGGCTTTTGGACGGCCTCGCGCGACATAGGCGTGCAGGCGCTCGGCAAGGCTATCGCCGCCGACCCGAGTAAGCGGATGGTGCTGCTCGGCGACCTGAACGGCACCATGGACGACCGCGCGTTCAACGGCATCACCTCACAGATGCACTCGGCCCAGGAGGCGGCCGGGAACGGCTTCGGCTTCACCTGGCCGGCACATTTCCCGGTGGTGCGGATCGACCAGATCCTGGTCCACGGCGTGGAGCCGACCAGCTCATGGGTGCTGCCGGCCACCGGCAGCGACCACCTGCCGGTGGCGGCCGGAATCAGCTGGTGAACACCGCGCAAAGGCTGGCGCTCCACCCGCCGCAGACCGCACTTGCCCTCGTCAACACGCTGATGATGTGGCATGGCTGTCGCGTCGCTTATTGATCTTGGTTGGGTCTGCTGTTGCTCAGTTGGGCTGAGCTGGTTGTCTGTGCTGCGCAGTGAGCTGAGCATGATGGTGTCTTTGCGCAGGGTGGTTGGCCCGTCTGACGGTACGAGGTCTGGGCGAGGGTGGGGCGGTTGAGGCAGGAGGCGGTGGCCTCACCGGGCAGCGGCCTTGCGTGCAGTGTGCGCCGGGTCGCGCGGCCGTGGGGTTGCCGGCCCGTGCCGGGAGTGGAAGGCGGGTCCGGGTCAGGTGTGTCATCCGCTGGTGGACCGGGTGCGGCGGCGGGCCGGGGTACGGGGCCGGTAGTGCTCCTCGGCGCGGTGGTCCAGCGCGATGCTGTCCAGCAGCGGTTGGGTGATGCGTTCGCTGGAGTCAGGTCGTTCGCGATGCGGGGTCAGCGCGCGGACCCTGCGGCCGCATGCGGGTGAGCCGAGGCGCTTGGGGTCAGGTGTCGCAGGAGCGGCGAGATGATCGGATTCAGTGGCGGAGCCGCAAGCGGTGTCGCCATGAGGTGCGGCCGGTGTCGGCATCTCCCGCGTCGGGGGCCTGGTGAGAAGGAGAGGACTCCGTGAAGTAGGCGCTGTCCTTGGGACGGTTGCGGTCCGTGGTCGGGCGGGGGCGCGGAGCCGGCTCCAGGTGGGGGATGTGCTTGGAGCAGTGGACGTAGGCTTCCTCGACGGTGAGGTGGACCCACAGGTGGGGTTGGCGCCCGGGCGCGGTGTCGGTCGGCAGATGCGGGTACCACGCGCGGAGGTCGCGGTCGGTGTACAGCTTCACTGTGCCATTGACGTGCAGCCCTATGTGATCATGAGTGAAGTCCATGAACAGCATGCCGAGGTGGGGGTTCTCGGTCATGTTGCCCGCACTGGCCAGGACACCGTTGCCCCGGTATTCGGGGTAGGTCAGAGTGCGGTCGTCGAGGGCGACGCAGAATCCTGGCGGCCCGGAGCGGAAGCTGCTGTCGCAGGCTCCTCGGGAGTCGGCGGTCGACAGGAACATCATGGTCTGCCGGGCTATGAACTCCCGCATGGCGGGCGTCAGGTAGGGATGTACCTGACGGTCGTAGAAGTCGGCCGCTCGGTCAGTGGTGCCGAGCTGCTGCTGCAGCAGTCGTTCACCGAAGGAGCCGGTCGTCTCGGGGCTGTTCACAGCTGGTCGGTCTCCTCTTCAGACGGGGGCGGCCCCAGAGGGGCGGTCAGGACGGGGACGTCCCAGGGGTCGTAGTGGATGTGATGAGGCGGGACACCGTGACGTCGCAGGGCCTGCACGGCTTCGTCGAGCATCTGCGGTGGGCCGCACAGGTACGCCTCGTGCCGGTAAAAGGGGCCGAATTCCGCCAGTACCTCGGGCAGCGTGCCCTCCAGTCCCGCGATGCGCTCGTGGGAGACCGCGGCCCGGACGCGGAGCCAGTGGTAGCGCTGGGACATGCGCAGCATGTCATCGAGCCCGTACAGTTCGTCCGCCGTTCTGGCGCCGATGAACAGACTGACCTCCCGAGCGTCACCGACGCCGTTCCGGGCCGCCTGCTCGATCAGGGCGCGTATCGGAGCCAGGCCGGTGCCGCCGGCGACGAAGAGCAGGTCCCGTCCGGCGGTCGGACGCAGCACCATATCGCCTTCCGGCGGGCCCAGCCGGACGGGGTCTCCCGGACGGGCGTGGTGGACCAGCGCGTTGCTGACCGTGCCTCCGGGCACCGCACGGACGTGGAAGGTCAGCTGGGAGTTGGGCCGTGGGGCGTGCGCGGGGGAGTAATGCCGCCACAGCCTCGGCGCCCAGGGCGTCTCGATGCTCACGTACTGGCCCGCCACGAAGGGGTACGGCAGCTGTGGCTGGACGGTAAGCTCAGCGATTCCGTGTCCGCAGTGCACGTGCTGGACGATGTGGGCGTTCCACACGGCCGGCCGGTGACGCGCGTCCTCCTCGGCGGCGCGGACCATCACGTCCGCGGCAGCCGTGTAGGCACGCTGCCAAGCCGCCGCCAACTCCGCGGTCCAGGCCGGGCCCGCGTAGTGGGAGAGGGCGTGCAGCAGGCACTCGCCGACGGCCGGGTAATGAGAGCTTTGCGTGCCGAACTTACGGTGGCCACGCCCCAGACGGGAGCAGAGCGCGATGAGGTTACCGGGGTCGTCGACCAGTTCCACGATGCGCAGCAGAGCG
Organism: Streptomyces camelliae; assembly: GCF_027625935.1. Lineage (NCBI taxonomy): Bacteria > Bacillati > Actinomycetota > Actinomycetes > Kitasatosporales > Streptomycetaceae > Streptomyces > Streptomyces camelliae. The sequence goes on along the minus strand of NZ_CP115300.1, from coordinate 372,536 downwards.
CGGACCAGACGTTCCCGCTGGACGTCGAGTTCGGCCGGGAACAAGTTCCTGACCTGTGGATAACGCGCGAAGAGGATGTCGTAGAAGTACACGGCCAGCTCGGCGACGTGAGGTGCGACAATCGCCAGGCTGGCTCGCACCAGCGCGACGTCCTCAGCACTGACAGGGGACTGGGCGGGTGCGGCGTGATGGGCCACCGGGGCGGGGACCGGGCCGGCTGGGGCGGCCCTGTGCGATCCGTCCGCCAGCCCCTGCGGCGTGTCCGGGTGCCGGGTGTGCTGCATGGACCGGAATCTGCCCGTCACCGTTGATCCCAGGCGTGTTCCGTCGCCGACGTCACACTGGCGTGAAGGCAGAGCCTCTCCTCCAGCTCCGTGGTGCGCGCAAGGTGTGCCGGCTGAGTCCGAATCACTGCGAGACGGAATCGTCCACCCACGCCGCTCGCTCGTTTCCGCGCGGAGAGGACGACATCCAGCCTGGACGAGTTGCGGAACTCGCTCGGGACCATCCCCGGCGTCGGCCGACGCCGAGCAGAGCCGGTCCGGGCCGTGGATGTCTGCTGCAGGGGATGGCTCCCGGGACGGACTTCACCAAGGTGCGGCCTGGGTGCGACATGCGTCATACCAGTGCGCTGGCGAGCGCTGCACATGGAACACACGTACCTTTCTCTCACCACGTCGGCGCGCTCGGCAGGAGCAGGGCGACGTCGTCGTCGGGCGCTGGGCCGAAGCTGCCGAGAGCCCCCGCGCGTGTGCGAAGAGGTCCTGTGCCGACAGCCCGGCTGCCTGGACGGGCAACCGCCAGGCGCCCGTCACCCTAGCGTTCGCGGGTGTCGACATGTTTTCTGGGATCCCGTTGAACAGGTTCACGGGGTTACCGGGCGGGAGGGTGCCCGCGGTTCATCCCCAGCCCGGGCGGGGCTCCGACGCACGTTCACGGGAGCGACTCCGTACCGAGCCGGGGGACGTAGGCACGACGGCGAGCTACTTGACACGCGGGCGATTCCCCAGGTCAGCGGAGACCGGCCACTGCGATAGCCGAGTTGCTGCTGGCGTTCGTTCAGCCCGTCGACCAGGTTCAGGTCCGTCCCGAGCCTCGGGGTGTGCTGGACGAACCTGCTGGCGGCGAGTCACGTTGGTGCGGCGACAGCACCTCGCCCGGCCGCAGCCCACCGTCCAGCATCAGCAGAAACACAGCCAGGTCACGCAGCCGCTTCAGACTCCCGATGAGCTGCTCCAGCACTGCCTCGTCCACCGGACGCGGCAGCCGCCTCGGCTGCTTGACCGACACCGTGCGGCGCGTCGGCTGCTGAGGGCTCGCGCGGCCCACGAACGGCTGGTGCCGGTCCGGTACCTGAGCGAGCGCCGGGTCAAGCCGCTTCTGCATCGCCGAGTCACCGTCGTACCCCTCGGCGACCACCGTCCAGTCGTAGAAGTTGGAAACGGCGGCCAGGATTCGGTTCACCGTCGCCGCGTCAGCAGGCTGCCCGGCGCCTGCGGGGCGCCGATCACGATCGTCAGGGCCAGTTGCTGGGCGGGTCGACGCGACGGCGCCCGCCTGAGGAACGCCGGCAGGTGCAAGGCGTCCGGGTCGCGGAACTCCCGTCAGGTCATCCCCTCGGCAGCGAGAAAGGTGAACAGGCGCCGCAGGTCGTAGTCGTACGCGCAAGCGGCGAGCCACCCGCTGTCGGCGAGCGCGGCTTCGCCGTCCCCGACCAGCCCGGCCTGCGGCCGCGGACCCTGGTCGACGTGTTCGGCTACGCGGCCGCGGAGGGGATCAAGCTGCGGTTCGATCAATTATCGGACGGCTCACCTCGCGAAAGCGCGAGGCCAGTCCGTCGGTTGTCGGAGACAGCCGCAGCAAGCTCGATTCCTTCGGTGACAGAACTGTCACACGGCAGAGCACAACTGGCTGCCGGGCCCTTGGGTCCAACTGTGCGTGACGACGGCACACTGCCCGCCGCCACCGAGCGCGGCGACACTGCGCGACACGCACCCGGGGGGATACGTTGAACACGCTTGCACACAAGGTCCGTTCGTCGGTCACGGTGTCGGGGACGGCCCTGCTGCTGGCCGCCGCGGGCTTCGGCCTCGCGCCGACCGCTTCCGCCGGCGAACCGCAGCCGCCGACGCTGGCGGTCGCCACCGCCGCGCCCGCGGAGGTCGGACTGGCCGGCCTGCCGGTTGCCTTCACCACCAAGGTCTCCAACACCGGCGCGTACGACACCTCGTCGGCGCGGCTGATCTACCGGATCGACGGGGGAGCCGGCCTGCCGTCGAACGCCGTCAGCCTGCAGTACCGGCTCAGCGGCACGGCGTGGAAGACGGTGCCGCTGACGTACGCCGACGAGAAGTTCTCCGGCGAGATACCCGAGACCTTCCCGCTCGCCGCGGGCCGGTCCCGCACCGTGCAGCTGCGGATCGGGGTACCCATGGGCACCCCGCACAACGGTGACAGCAACGGCGGCACCCAGCGGCTGAAGCTGACCACTCTCGTCTCCTACGGCTCCTCCGGAGCAGCCACCGGCACCGACGACGACACCATCAAGGTCGACGGCCTCAGCACCGGGCTGTCCGGCGTCCCTGCTACCGTGACCGCCGGCGGCTCCGCCGTCAGCTTCGAGGCCACGGTGACCAACCCCACCGCGTCGAGGTACGAGAACGTCACGGACACGCTGATCACCAACAGGTACGCCTCCGTGCAGGTGCTGCGCTCCGGGACCTGGAAGACCCTCAAACCCCTCACCTCGAACGCCGAGGCCGATGTGTACGGGTTCGACGTGATCGGCAAGGACGCCTCCCTCGCCGCGCACAGCAGCACGGTCGCCAAGGTCCGGGTGACCTACCGCAAGGACACGCCCACCGGGAAGGCCACTGTGCAGCCCTGTGTATTCGTCAACGAGGGGTCGATACCGTTCCGCGGCACCACCTCCTGCGGAGACCGCGCGACCTTGACGGTGCTCGCGGCGGGTTCCACCGGATCCAACCCGGGCACGCCCGTCCCGAGCCCGACGGCCTCCGCGACCCCGGCCCCCTCCGGCTCGCCGTCCACCTCGGCCGAGGCCCCGTCCGCGACCTCGGGCACGACCTCCGGCACGTCCGGGGCGAGCTCGCAGCTGGCCAAGACCGGAAGCAGCGGGACGTCCACGATCGCCGCGGCGGCCGGCGCCTTCCTCCTGGCCGGAGCCGGGGCACTGGGCGTCGTGGGCCTGCGCCGCCGCCGCACGCGGGCCTGACCCAGGAAGCAGCGCAGGCACCCCCCGTCCAGCCAGGACGGGGGGCGCCTCTGCTCGGCCGGCCGCCTGAACGGCTCAGCGAGGACAGCCGGTGAATGTCAGTCCGACCGAGTAGGACAGCCAACGGCCACCCTGGGTGGGCCGGTTCGGCATCGCCCCATCCGACAGGAAGCTGCACGAGAGCGGCCGGTACCGCGACACGGCCATGTCAGTGGTGATCGGCGATCCGATCCCGTGCACCGCGGTCGCCGTCAGCATCACGCACCTACGGGTCAACCGGTTCGAGGGAGCAAAGCGCCTCGGCCCCGTCGACGCTGCGGCCATGCTCCGGGTGGACCGGGCCCTGCGCGCCGTTCAAGACCTCTAGGCGACGCCCTTGTTCAGCACGCGCGTCATCTCCGTGCCCACCTCCTGGGTGAGGCCGCTGTCGCACGGGATGCCGAGGGCCAGGGCGAGGTCCTTGCCGTGCAGGTCGGTCAGTGCTTCGGCGAGGTCGGCGAAGGCGGAGGCGGCGGAGCGGCCCCGGGGGACCGCGGTGGCGGCGGCCAGCACGCCGATGACCGCGGCGGGCCACCAGCAGGCGCCGAGCAGGAGATAGGCGACGGCCCAGGCGTGCAGACGGCAGGCCGAGGTGAAGGCGGTACGCGCGGTGGAGAGTTCTTGGCGGGTGCCGTCCGGGGCGAGCAGCCACAGGTGGGGCCAGGCGGCGGTGAGGTTGAGGCGGTAGGCGCGCCAGACGCGGTGTTCGGGGGCGGTGATGCGGTCGCCGGCCCAGAACGGGTAGCGGGGCACGGCGAACGCGATGCGGGCGCGGGCGGCATAGTGGCGTTCGGCGGCCTCGGTGAGCGGACCGGCGTCGTCGGCGCCGGCGATCGTGGCGCGTCCGGCGGCCACCAGGGCGGCGCGGTAGGCGCTGTCGGCGGCCTCCCAGCGGCGTCGGCGACGGGCCGTCAGCCGACGGGTGACGGGCCCGCGCGTATCGGTGAGCCAGGCCCTCTCCCACCACGTGCCCACCGCCTGGACGCCGACTCCGACGGCCGCGGAACCGGCCAGGACGGCGATCGCGGCGACCGCGACGCCGCCCGGGCTGTGGGCGCCCGGGGCGGCGGCCAGGGCGTCGAGCCGGGCGCGCAGCCGTCCGGGTTCGTTCCAGTGGCGCTGGCCGAGGGTGATGGCGCAGGCGAGCGCTGCCAGGTAGATCAGACCGGGGATCGCCAGCAGCGACATCCAGCGTTCGGCGAGCCGCCCGCCGAGCGTGTTGAGGAAGGCGGTCACGGCCGCAGGGTGATCTCGCGCAGCGGCTGCTCGAAGACACGGCATCGCGGCGGCCGGTCTGCGTCGGCGGCGGGCGCCTCGACGCGTGCGCAGTGGCCCAGGGGGCAGGCGAGCACATACAGCGGCGGGTGGCCGTGGCCGGCGCCCGGGAGGCGCTCGTACGAGCCGGGGGTGGTCCGGTAGGAGCCGAGGCCGGCGCTGTGCCCGGCGGCGAGGAGTAGCTCCTCCACCTCGTCGAAGGAGTCCTCCAGTTCCTCCGGCGGACGGCTGGCGCGCACCTCGGCGAGGATGTGGTCGACGAGTCCGCGCATACGGGCGTCCGCGGTCAGCTCGGCCGGCGTCGCCGTCAGCCTGCGGCACAGTTCCCCGAGTCGCTCGTGGCCCGGTCCGGATTCCACCACCACTGCCTCCCTCCGCTGTGCGGTCAGCATAACGACCGTGCGGTTGCGGGCAGTTGGATATCGTAAGGCGTCATCACGGCATACGGGGGGCCGGACATGTCGTACGAGGAGCGGACCGCTTCGCCGGATCCGACGGATGCGGCCAACGCGCACCTGGACCACTGGTGGCGCACGCACGATCGCCGGGATCTGGACCGGGCGGTCGAGTGGTACCGGGCCGCCCTGCGCGAGGCGCCGGACGAACGCGGCCGTCGCAGCTCCTCGGCGAATCTGCGGGTGGGCCTGTGGCTCCGCTGGTCGGCGTTCAGCGACGACCACGACCGGGACGAGCTGATCGCGCTGTGCGGCGAGGCGACGACCGAGGACGATGCGGCGGAGCAGGACCTGCTCTTCCTCGGGGTCGCGCTGGGCCGACGTTTCGACGACGAGCGGCGCCGGGAGGACCTGGACCGGGCGATCGGGGCGCTGCGCCGGACCGTGGCCGTCCCGCCGGACCGCAGCCACAACCGGGCGATGGCACTGGACTCCCTCGGCCAGGCGCTCGTCATCCGGTTCGAGCACGCGGGCGACCCGTGCGACCTGGCGGAGGCGGAGCGCGCGTTCCGGGGTTCGCTGAGCCACCTCCCGCCCGGCGCCCCGGAACGCCCGTCGGTCATGGACGGTCTCGCGCTGGCCCGCGAACACGCCTTCGACCGGACAGGAGACCCGGAGACTCTGATCGAAGGGCTCGAACTGCGGCGTGCGGCACTGGCGGAGAGCCCGCCGGGGGCGCGGTACCGCGCTTCCGTGCTGAACGGTCTCGGTGCGGCGCTGCGCACGTGGGTGGAGGTCTCGCCCGACGAGTCCGCGGTCGACGAACTGCTCCGTGTCACCAGGACGGCCCTGGCGGAGGCCCCAGGGCGGACCGACGCCCCGGCGCGGCTGACCGCGCAGACCAGTCTGGGCGTGGCACTGAGGCTGGCCGCCGAGAACGGCGGGGGTACGGCGCTGCTGCACGAGGCGGTGGACCTGCTGCGCGCCGCGGTCCGGCACACACCCCCAGGCGGCCGGGACAGACGGCTGAGACTGAACAGCCTGGGCAACGCCCTGCACCGGCTCGGAGAGCGGACGGGCGACGCGGCCTTGCTGGACGAGGCCATCGAGGCGCTGCGGGAGGCCCTGGCCGACGGCCGGCCCGACCAGCCCTTCCTGCTGGCGAACGCCGTTTCCACCCAGGTGGCGAACCTCGCGGTCGCCCTGCGCGAGCGCTACCACCAGACCGGGGACCTCGCCGCCCTGCGCGAGGCCGCCGAGCTGGCCCGGCAGTCCGTCCGGTCCTGCGACCTGCCGCTGGAATCCACGAGCCATCTGGCCAACCTCGGGGTGGTCCTCCAGACCTGGTACAACCGGACCGGGGACACCTCGGCGGCGGCCGAGGCCGTCACGGTAGCCCGTGAGGTGCTGGCCCGCACCCCGGAGGACAGCCCGCACTGGACCGGCCGGGCGAACCACCTCGCCAACGCCCTGTACGAGCGGTACCGCGCGGCCGGTGACCCGGCCGACCTGGAGGAGGGGATCGCGCTGCAGACACGGGCCGTCGACGCGACGGCGTACGGCGACCCGAGTCTGCCCGTGCTGCTGCACAACCTCGGCAAGGCGCTGCTCACGAAGGCGGAAGCCCGGGAGGATCCGGCCGTGCTGGACCAGGCGGTGACCACGCTCGGCCGGGCGGTGTGGGCGCCCGACGAGAACGAGGCCGAGCACGCCAACCATCTGCAGACGTACGCGAGCGCCCTGCGCACCCTGCACGACGTCGCCGGTGATCCGGGCGTGCTGCTGGCGGCCGAGGATGCCTACCGGCAGGTCGCCCGGATCGCCGCCCTCCCGGCCGGCCGGCGGATCGGGGCGGCCCGCGACTGGGGCGCGGCCGCGGCGGACGCCGGCCGCTGGGAGGAGGCGCTGCGGGGATATCGGCTGGCCGTGGAGCTGCTGCCGTTCGGCGTCACGCGGCGGCTCGCGCGCAGCGACCAGGAGCACCGGCTCACGGGTGTCCACGGGCTGGCCGCCGACGCGGCGGCGTGTGCCGTCCACGCCGGGGAGCCGGAACGGGCCGTTCTGCTGCTGGAGCAGGGCCGGGGCGTGCTGCTCGGGCAGGCCATCGCCTTGCGTGGCGACTGGGAGCGCCTGCGCGGCGCCCACCCGGAGGCGGCCGGGCTCTTCCTTCGGTTACGGGACCGGATCGACGAGCTGGACGCGGTGGACGAGCAGCAGGACGGGGAGCAGCAGGACGACGAACGGCACCGGCTGGCCGCCCAGTGGGAAGGACTCGTCACCCACATCCGCACCCTGCCCGGCTTCGCCGACTTCCTCGCGGCACCGGCCCTCGGCAGCCTGCTGGCCTGCGCCGACAGAGGACCGGTGGTGCTCGCGTACTGCAGCCGGTATCGCAGCGACGCGCTGGTCCTGAGGCCGGACGGAGTGCAAGTGGTGCCGCTGCCGCAGGTCACCCCGGCGACGGTGGCCCACCAGGTGGCCCGGCTGGACGACGCCCTCACGGCGGCCACCGACCCGGCTGGGGAACAACGGGCCCAGCGGACGCTCGGCGAGGTGCTGGGCTGGGCGTGGGACCACGTCGCCGAACCCGTTCTCGCCCGCCTCGGCCTGCTCGGCCCGCCGTCCGGCGACGACTGGCCCCGGCTGTGGTGGTCGCCGGGCGGCGCGCTCTCGGCGCTGCCGTTGCACGCGGCCGGCCATCACGACGGACACCGCGCCGTCCTGGACCGGGTGATCTCCTCCTACACACCGACCGTACGCGCGCTGGCGTACGCCCGGGCGCGGGCCGCGGGGCCGGTGCCACCGGGCCGACTGCTGGCAGTGGCACAGCCGGAGACGCCAGGCGCGCGGCCGTTGCACGGTGCCCGGCGGGAGGTCGCGGAGCTGGCGAAACTCCTGCCGTGCGATCTGGTCACCGGCCCTGACGCGACACTCGCCCGGGTGGTGCGGGCCCTGCCCGAGCACCCTTACGCGCACTTCGCCTGCCACGGGGTGAGCGATCCGGACGATCCGTCGAACGCCCGCCTGCTCGTCCACGACCATCAACGAGCGCCGCTGACGGTACGGCAGATCTCCCGGCTGGACCTGCCGGGGGCGCGGCTCGCGGTCCTGTCGGCCTGCGAGACCGCGCGGGGCGCGCAACGGCTGGCGGACGAGTCCATCCACATCACCTCCGCGTTCCTGATCGCCGGATACCCGCACGCCATCGGAACCCTCTGGCCGGTGCACGACGCGGTGGCCGTCCGGGTGGCCAGGAGCCTGTACCGCCGCCTGCGCGAGGGCCGCTCCGCCGACTCCCCGGGCCTCGACACCGGGCGGAGCGCCGTCGCCCTGCACCACGCCGTCCGGGAGTGCCGTGCCGCCTTCCCCCGCACTCCCAGCCTGTGGGCCGCCCATGTGCACTCCGGGCCCTGACGAACCACCGGTATCTGCTGATACCCGATCGAAGGGAGCTGATCCGACATGGCCCGATGGTGGCGTGACCGTTCGAGGACTCCGGACGACCCGCCCGACCCCGACCCCGGCCGTGAGCCCGGCCGTGCGACCGAGCCCGACCCCGGCCCCGAGGCGGATCCGGAGTCGGAGTTTGCGCCAGCGGCCGAGTTGGTCGCCACGCTGACCGGCCCGGACGGGACCGAGAACGAGGTCGCCCGGGTCCCCGTCCCCGCCGACCAGCACTTCGGCCTGATCGCCAACGCCAAACTGCAGCGTCTCGGGCCGGACCACCCCGAGACGCTGGCCGCCTTCCGCGACTACGCCCGGGTTCTCGGGCGGGTGAAGGGGCGCCGCGAGGAGGCCCGGGAGCGGCTGACGGAAGTGGTGCGGGCGCAGGCGCGGGTGCTGGGCTACGCGCACGCGGACACCCTCACGACCGCCGCCGACCTGGCCGCGCTGCTGCAGACGACGGGCGAGCTCGGTGCTGCGGAGGAGGTGTGGCGGAGTGTGTGGACCAACCGAGCGGAGCTGCTGGGCCGCGATCATCCCGACACGCTCGCCGGCGCGGTCCGTCTCGCCGAGGTGCTGGAGGACCTGCGGCGCGTGCCGGAGGCCACCGCGCTGCGCAGGGACGTTCTGGAACGCCGCAGGCACACGTTCGGACCGGACCACCCCGACACACTGTCCGCCGCCAACGGCCACGCGATCTCCCTGATCAAGGCGGGTCGGTGGCAGGAGGCCGAACGGGAACTGCGGGAGCTGATCGTCCGTCTGGAGCGCCAGAGCGAACGCGATGAAGAAGCCCTGCTCACCGCACGGGGCAACCTCGGCGCCGCCCTGGTCCGGCTCGGCCGCCTGGAGGAGGCGCAAGCGGTGCTGCGCACCGTCCTGGCCGAGTACGAGCACGCCCGGGGCCGGGATCACCAGGACGCTCTCATGGTCCGCAACAACCTCGCCGCCGTGCTCCACGCCATGGGACGCTACGCGGAAGCCGTGCCCCTGCTGCGCGAGGTCGAGGCCAGCAAGGTCCGGCAGTGCGGCGACACCCACCCCGACACCCTCCACGCCCGGGACAACCTGGCGAACGTCCTGACGGACGCCGGGCAACGGCAGGAGGCGGCTCAACTGCTGCAAAGCTGCCTCGACGGCTACCGCCGGGTGTTCGGCCCCGGCCACCCGCTGGTCCGCAAGACCGCCGAGCGCCTCGACTGGATCCGCGACAACCCCGCCTAGCCAAGGGCTCGCAGGGAATCAAGGTGTTGCTTCGCGTGATGCGGCTCGTGGTCAACTCGCTGTGACGTTCAGGGTGTTGTTCAGGATCACCACCGTGGTCCTGGCCCGCACCGATCTGGCCGAGCGCCGGATCCTGCATGCCTATGCGGTCTGGCACCATATGCGCCGGCTCCGCCGACGCATCGGCAACGACCACCCCACCCGGCTCCAGATCTGAACGTGCGCTGCCACGTCACCGCGGCCGACGACTTCCTTGAGGTCGTCGAAGGTCAGTCCCTCCTCGTCGCGCATGCGGGCCAGAGCATCCTTGAATGCGTTGACGAGACGAACCGCGCGAGGATGGATCAGTGCCGGGTCGACGTAGGACGGGTCGGTGGACGTGGTCATGCTGGGCTTCTCCTTGGGGTAAAGCTCGCAGATGCGGACATCGGTCGGCCTGGCGCGAGAACCTGGACGGCTGGTCGACCGTAAGTCGGCGGTGTCCCGGCGGCCCTCGCCGAGTTGGCAGTCCCAACTGACCCGAGCGTCCCGGCGGTTCCACAGCGGCACATCGTCGTAGGCGCGCGTCGACGGTGTGCAGGCGGTCGTAGAGTTCGGGGACGCCCAGATACTGAACGCAGCGGGTTGCCAGGGTGTCGCAGGCCGCGCGCAGGTGGCTCAGGGAGCGCAGAAAGCTGTAGGGGATGACGGGTTCGAAGGCGTTGAGCTGGAGCTGTCCCGCCTCGGCAGCCATGGTGACGGTCAGGTCGTTGGTGGCCTCGATGCGGTCGCCCGCGGGCCGGACGGGTCGCCGCTGATCTCGGCGAGATACGCGCAGGCGAGTGCGGCGTAGCGGGGGTGGCCGTTGATGTCCGTGCCGATGGCCGTGTCACCGAGGTGGGACTCCGGCAGCAGGGCGGCGGCCTCGGTCAGGCGCTGGCGGTCGTCCTCGATCATGACGGCATAGGTGGTGAACTTCTGGCCCAGCGTCATGGGGACGGCGTCCTGCAGTTGTGTACGACCCATTTTCAGCACGCCGCTGAACTCCGCCGCCTTCTCGGTGAATGCCGTGGCCAGGGTGCCCAGGGAGCCGCCGAGTCGGCGAGGTGAGGTGACCAGGGCCAGGCGGACGGCGGTGGGGTAGACGTCGTTGGTGCTCTGGCCGGGGTTGACGTGGTCGAGCGGGTGGATCACTTCGTAGCGGCCGCGGGGGTGGCCGAGGATCTCCAGTGCCCGGTTGGCGGTGACCTCGTTGGCGTTTTCCTGTCCGTGGAGGTGCCGGGCCCGCCCTGGACTGGGTCGACGACGAACTGCTTCCTCAGCCGTCCGGCGCGGCTCTCCCTGTACGTGCTGATGATCGCCCGGGCGAGGACCGGCGGCAGCAGGCCCAGCCCGCGGTTGGCCTGCGCGGCCGCCTGCTTGACGGCGGCCAGTGACGTGATCAGGTCGGGGAACCGGGCGATGGGCGCTCCTGATCGCGAAGTTCTCCACGGCCCGCACGGGGTGTGCACCCCGGAGTAGGCGTCGGCCGGGACCTCCTTGTCTCCCACCAGGTCGTGCTCCACGCGGGTGGCCTGCGCCATCTGCTGCTCCTCGTCACTGCCGCCCGGCCAAGGGCCGGGATGCCGGTGCGGGGCCCCTTGACAGGCCACCGCCTGCGAGGCCAGTGTTATCCGCCAACATGCAGAACGCAATATATTGCATATGGCAGGAGGTCTCATGGACACCACCATCCACCCCAGCCCGGCCGGCGAAGACGCCCCACCCGCCGGGCCGTCAGGTTTCTGGCGGCGATGTCTGAAGATGCCGATCGGCATCCAGTCGGTCGTCGCCGTCGGCCTCGGAGCACTCATTGGATCCCTCGCCCCGTCCGCGGGCGAGCAGATGAAGATCCTCGGAGACGTCTTCCTCAACCTGGTGCAGGTCGTCGTCCTGCCCCTGGTCTTCCCGCTCATCGTGCTGGGCATCGCCCGCATGGAGTCGGTCAAGAAGGTCGGCCGGATCGCAGGCAAGGCCATCCTCTACTTCGAACTCGTCACCACCGTCATCCTGCTGATCGCGGTGGGCCTGGCCAGACTCACGGGCATCGGCAAGGGCGCCCCCGTCCACTCGGTCGACGCCAAGGACCTGAACGGCCTGAGCAAGGGCATCGACTTCCACGAACTCGTCCTGCACGCCTTCCCGAAGAACATCTTCGCCGCGTTCGGCGAGGGCAACCTGCTCGGCGCGATCGTCTTCGCCCTCCTCGTGGGCGTCGCGATGGCCGCGATCGGAGAGAAGTCCGAGCCCTTCGCCTCCGTGCTGGAATCCGTCGCCTCGGTGATGTTCAAGGTCGTCGGCTACGTCATCCGCATTGCGCCGCTGGGCGTGCTCGGCTTCATCTCCTACGACGTCGCCCACTACGGCTTCGGCAACCTGCGCAGCCTGCTGGGCTTCATCGCCGTCGTCTACGCCGGCCTGGTCATCGTGGTCGGCGTGCTCTTCCCGCTCATCGCCGCGGTCTACCGCATCCGCTACGTCGAACTGCTGAAGTCGATCGGGGGACTGGCCGGGATCGCCTTCGTCACCCGCAGCTCCGAGTCGGTGCTGGCCCCGCTGATGGGCAAGCTCGAAGCGTTCGGCGTCAGCCGGTCGACGACCTCGTTCGTCGTCCCGCTCGGCTACTCCTTCAACACCGACGGCTCCGTCCTCTACCAGGCCGCGGCCCTCGTCTTCCTCGCCAATGCCTACGGCGCCGACACGTCCTTGCCCGCCCTGCTGCTCATGGTCGGCGTGCTGGTGATCCTCTCCAAGGGCATGGCCGGGGTCGCCTCGGCCTCCATCGTGGTCCTCATCGCCGCCGGCAACTCCATCGGCCTGCCCGCCGAAGGCATCGCTCTGCTCCTCGGCGTGGACTTCATCGTCGACATGGCCCGCACCGGCGTGAACGTCATCGGCAACTCGCTCGCCGCCGTCGTCGTCGACAGCTCCGAGAACCGGCGCGAAGCCAAACGCGTCAGCCGCGAAACCCCCCACACCCCGGCCGAGCCCGAGACCGCGGCCCTGCAGAAGGAACCCGCACCGTGACCACCCCCACCACCGAGATCATCGGCATCCTCGGCGGCATGGGCCCGGCAGCCACCGCCGACTTCTACGCCAAGCTCGTCGCGACCACCCCCGGCTCCAGCGACCAGGACCACCTCCGTACGGTCATCTGGTCCGACCCCACCATCCCCGACCGCACCGAGGCCCTGCTCGGTGACGGCCCCGACCCCACCCCCTGGCTCCTCGACGGCAGCCGTGTCCTGCGCCAGGCCGGCGCCACCGTCATCGCCATCCCGTGCAACACGGCCCATGCCTTCGTCCCGCGCATCGAAGAACATGTCGGCCTGCCCATCGTCCACATGATCGGCGAAGCCGCCCGGCACCTGAGCACCATGAGCCCGCGCATCCACACCGCCGGACTGCTCGCCACCACCGGCACCGTCCGCGCAGGCCTGTACCAGGAGTGGCTGGACCGTTTCGGAATCCGCCTTGTCCTGCCCGAAGGTGCCAGCCAGGACCGAGAGGTCATGACCGCCATCCGAGCCGTGAAAGCCGGCACCGGCGACGATACGACGACCGCGCTGCTGGTCCGCGCTGCGCAGCGCCTGACCGAGCAGGGCGCGCAGGCGGTGATAGCCGGCTGCACCGAAATCCCGCTCGGACTTCCCGCGGAGGCCGTGGACGTCCCCGTCATCGACCCGGCGCTCGTCCTGGCCCAGGCGCTGGTCCGTCGGGCCACGACTGAAGGCAGCACCCCACAGGACGAGTGAAAGCGGCGATGTACTGTACACAATATGTCACTTGACCGCCCTGTCTCCCGCCGTCTCCTCAGCGACGAGGTGTTCCATCGCCTGCGCGACTCCATCGTGCGTGGCGAACTCGTTCCCGGCGAGAAGGTCAAGGACGGGGAGCTCGCCGAGCGCCTCGGCCTCAGCCGCACACCGGTGCGCGAGGCGCTCGCCCGGCTCGCCGACATCGGCCTGGTCGAGGCCAAGCCTGGCGTCTACACCCGTATCACCACCCTCAATCGCCGCGATGTGGAGAAGACCCTGGCCGTCCTGCGCTCCCTCGACCAGCTGGCCATCGAGACCGCCGTGCCGGCCATGACCGGGCAGGACCTGCGGCGCATGCGCGAGGCCAACCGCGACTTCGAGCGGGCCGTCGCCGCCAACGACACCGACGCCGCCCTCGCCGCCGACGACCGCTTCCACGCCGTGCCGATCATGGCGGCCGACAACCCCGTACTGAGCCGGATCGTCGAGCAGTTGCATCCGCAGATCCACCGCATTCTGTACCGCAAGTTCTCCACGTTGCTGGGCGGACGCAACACCATCGAGCACCACGACCAGCTCGTGGAGGTCTGCGCCACCGGTGACGCCCGAGCTGCCGCCGAACTCTCCGGACGGCACTGGTCCGAACTCGGCGGACACATCAACAAGCTCTTCGACACCAACCAGTTCGCCGAGACGGCCGCAGGTTAGGACGCCATTTCGGCTGCCCCGTGGAAGCCGTCGATCTCGCCGGTGGTGAAGCCTGGTCGGTGAGGCGTGGCGATCACAACCCCGTCACCCGAGCCACCGTGAACGGTCGGGTAGGCGTCCCCGGGCCCAGGGGGCCGCCCTTGTCGAACTGGGAGCGGACGACCAGAAGGCCGTGGGGGGTGTGGGCCAGGGTGGTGGGGATCTGGAGGGCCGGGTCGGTCAGGGTGTGGGTCAGGTAGGCCTCGGTGCCGGTCGGGGACAGGTGCCAGCGGGACAGGGTGTTGATCGCGTTCTGGGCGGCCCACAGGGTGCGGTGGGAAAGGATCAGGCCGTCGCCGTGGGTCAAGTCGCCGCCGTACAGGGTGACTTGGCGGACCGAGTCGTCGCGCGTGTCGATCCGGTACAGACCGCCGCCGGTCATGTCGACCACGAACAGCAGGCGTCCGGTGGGGTCGGCGGCGATGCCGTTCAGGGTGTAGGCGTCCGGGCCGTGCGACGGGACCGAGCCGCTCAGGTCGTAGCGTGCCCTCAGTGGTGCGCGGGTGCCGCGGGTCACCTCTGCGGGGGTGATCCGGTAGACCACCGGACGCACGCTGTCGGTGGCGTACACCGTGCCGTCCCGGGTGATCACGAGGTCGTTCAGGAAGCGCGCTTCGCCCTCCGGTACCTCGAAGCGGGCCAGCAGGGAGCGGTCGCGCAGGTCGTAGACGTCGATCCCGGTGGTGTGGTCGATGACCCACAGGCGGCCCGCCCGGTCGGCCTTCAGCCCGTTGGCCGTCGTACGGCCGTCCGTGCCCGCCGGCAGGAAGACCTCTGCCGCGCGGCTGCCGGCCGGGGCCCGGTAGACGGCGCCGGTCGTGAAGGAACCGACATACGCGTCGCCCGTGCGCGGGTCGAGTGCGATGCCCTCGGGGTAGGGACGGTCGTCGGGGAGGGTGAAGGCCGTGGAGATGCGGGGGGCGTCGGTGGCCGCGCTCGCCCCGGGGGCGGCCACGGCGACGGCTGCTGCGGCCGCTCCGGTCAGGAACGTACGGCGGTGGATCGAACGGGACATGGACACGGCAGTGCCTCTCGGTCGAGGTGTGAACTCTGTGATGAGTGGTGATGAGTGCAACCGTAGATTAGAACTCTAATCTTCAGCAATGCATTAATCATCGTTCGTGTATTTACCTTCGGTCGCGTACGACGAGTCGAGGCGTACTAATCTGGGCCGGTGACCTCCATGCCCGTCTCCGAGCGCCTCGGCTCCCACCTCAAGCGGGCCGAGCAGGCCCTCAACGCGACCAAGACGGCGGTCCTGAAACCGGCGGGGCTGACCGTGCCCCAGTACGCCGCGCTGGTCCACCTTTCCGAGAACCCCGGGATCTCCGCGGCAGCCTTGGCCCGGCTGTGCGGTGTCACTCCGCCGACGATGAACACGGTCCTGAAGAATCTCCAGGACCGTGGCCTGATCGTGCGCAGCCCGCACGAGTGGCACCGCAACGTCCTGGAGACCCGTCTCACGAACGAGGGCCGTGCCGTCATGACCGAGGCCGACAGCGCCGCCGTACGCGTCGAGCGGGCCCTCGCCGCCGAGTTCACCGATGCCGAGCGGGACGCTCTGACCGGGTTGCTCGCCCGCTGTGTCAGCGTCCTGGAGGAACAGCGCCCGGGAAGCTCCTGACGGCTTCCGGCGCCGGATCCGCCACCCAGCCCGCCATCAGCACCAGCCGGGACTCGCGGTCGACGGCGAGGAAGCCGAAGGCAGCGCACCGCCGCACCGAGCGCACCGAACCGGGCCAGCGCCGACTGGCGGGCCTGGCCGACGGCGAGCGGGACATCGCCGATGCCGGGAAAGTCGGATGTGCTCATGAGTGTCTTTGAAGTGATCCGCGACCTGCCCGGCATCCGGACCGTTCGTGACCGCTCGCGTGATCGAAGACCCGGAAACTGGCGTCGAGCAGTTGTCAATACGCGTGGATGAGCCGGCCTGGGTACGGCTTGTTTCGTTGGTCGGCCGTGAGGTTGCTCGGTTCCTCACCGCGATACCGCATCCATCGGTATCTGTGCTGGAACACCTCGTAGTCGGCGCTCGGGTCGAGTTCGGCATGGTGTCCCAGTTCGGTCTGCTCTGCTGCGGTGAGCTGGAATCTGGGGAGGCTGCCCGGGGACACCAGGGTGGGATCCGGTGATCGCCCGCCGGCGGGCCTGGGCGGACTCGAAGAGCTTGAACACCTTCGCGAGGGCTGCAGCCGGGCTTCCGGCCCCGCGGGTGACCTTGGTCCGCAGCTTGGCTGTGGAGAACGTCGACTCGATCGGGTTCGTGGCCCGCAGAGGGATCCAGTGCTCGGCAGGGAAGTGGTAGTACGCCAGCAGGTGGTCCAGGTCATCGGTGATCTTCGCGGCGACTTTGGGGCACTTTGTTCCGTAGTGGGGGCACCACCATGCCTCTCAGGTCCGCTGCACGGCGGTGGACGGCCAGTTCCGCCTCCAGTTCCGCGATCTGTCGTCGTGCAACAAGTTCGTGCGGGTAACTGCGGGGCAGGGAAGCCTTCTTAAGTGTCTGGAGCATCATCTGGTCCAACAATCCGCAAGAACGGCTGAACAAGGAGATCAGGCGTCGCACGGACATGGTCGGCATCGTCCCCGACCGTACCGCCCTGATCCGCCTGGTCGGCGCTGTCCTGGCCGAGCAGAACGACGAGTGGACCGAAGCCCGCCGATACATGGGACTCGACCTGCTGGCCAAGGCCCGCCTCCACCCGATCGAGTCGCAAACCGACGAGACCGTCCTGCCCACCGAACTCACCGCATAGCCTCAAGGAAGAGATCACCGAGTGGCCGTCGATACACCACTCCAGCGGACGTGACCTTTGCCCGCGGTCCCCTCTGACCAGGCTCGGCATTCTGAAACGATCAGTTGAACGCTGAATGCCTCAGGTGGACAGTGCTCCAGGTGGCGGCACGGCGCTGCTGCGTTCGAGGGGTGCAGTGCGACCGCTCGGTCGAAGGTGCGAGAAAGGCCGGGTACCCCTTGCGAGGATCCCGGCCCAACCATTCCTTCCCTGGAGATCGTCGCCATGTCTCGACATCCACGCTCGCCGGTGTCCCGGTTCAGGCCTGCCAAGCCGGTCGCCACCGCCTTCCTGGCGCTGGGCCTGACCACCACCCTGCTCGGGGGTGTCGCGCGAGCCGATATCCCCGGCGCCAACGGGGTCTACACCGGCTGCTACTCCCGCACCAATGGCGTGCTCAGGCTCATCGACTTCGAGGCCGGCCAGCGGTGCCGGTCGGGCGAGACCACGGTGACGTGGAACCAGACCGGTCCTCAGGGTCCGGCCGGACCAGCCGGACCGGCGGGCCCGGTGGGACCAGCCGGACCCCAGGGCCCGGCGGGTGCGCCCGCGACGAAACTCTTCGCCTTCGTGCAACGCGACGGCACACTTGTGGCGGAACGGTCCAGCGGCGCGACATCCGTGACCGTGGTCTCCGACGGGTTCTACCGGGTCGTCTTCGACCGGGACATCAGCAAGTGCGTCTTCACCGCCACGACAGAACCCATCGGATCCGAGTTCGGGATCTTCAGGGGGTACGCCAACACCTTCCACGACGACAGCCACCCGAACGAAGTCTCCGTCCTGACCACCAACAGCGGCGGCCAGACCCTGGGATTCGACTTCAACCTCGCGGTGTTCTGCCCGTAGGACAGAAAGCCCAGGACTCGGGCGCTGAGCACCGAGCCCTCTTTACAAGGAAGGGATGGGAGGGCCCAACGCGCCCTCCCACCCGCGAAGCCGCCATCGTCGCGTACGTCGACCGTATCCCCGACACGGGGCCCCGGCCGCCGCGCGGATTGTCGACGGCCCGGGCCTGGAAGGACACCTCGTGTCGGCGCCGGGAGAGGTTCTCCGTCCGGGTTCGCTTCACCCGACGGAGTAGGAGTTCACCTGCCCCGGGAGGCGCGAGGCCCTGGGGGTAGGTGGCTAGGCGTACTGCCCTCCTACAGGACGGCGACTGTCTCCTCGTCGCTGTACCTGAAGCCGTCGTTGTCGAAGTAGAAGACGGTGACCTTGACCTTGTCCCCCTTGTCGAAGTGCGAGCCTGCGGCCGGGCGCATGGTCACCAGCGCGACATGGTCGTTGTAGTCGCAGACCAGATGGTCCTTCTTGACGGTGCCCGCAGCGATGGACTGGTCGTGGGGGCTGTGGTTGAGCGTCGTCGCGTTGGCCACGAGTTCGTGGTCTATGCCGATGTCGCAGGAGTAGGTGACCTTCACCTGCAGGCCGGGGGTGTGCAGCGACACCTTGTCGATGGACAGCAGGTTGGCCTTGGCCGCCGCCGAAGGCGCGGTCGCCAGAGCGCCGGCACCGATCAGAAGAACGGTGGCTGCGGTTCCCACGACGCGTCGGCGGAGAGTGGATGACGTCATCTTGGTTTCTTCTTTCCCCCTTGCGC
This sequence comes from Streptomyces camelliae, assembly GCF_027625935.1. Taxonomy (NCBI): domain Bacteria; kingdom Bacillati; phylum Actinomycetota; class Actinomycetes; order Kitasatosporales; family Streptomycetaceae; genus Streptomyces; species Streptomyces camelliae. The sequence continues at coordinate 354,006 of NZ_CP115300.1, read as the reverse complement.
GGTCACCCTTGGTCGAGGCGTGGAGATATCTCCAACTAAGTGGGTAACTGCGGCAGTTGGTCAATTCGACCTGGATGTTACGTGATCTTCGAGTGCTTCCGGTAGCGGATTGCCGATGGCGCCTCGTGAGGAACGCCGCACCCTGCCGGATGAACCATTCCCGGCTCGACATCGTCCGCAGCGGGGCACCGATGAGTACGGTCGCTCTCCTGGGCTGGTCCGACGACGTCCGTATCGTGCCAGGCGGGGACGGGACTTGAAGCTGGTCAGTCGGCTGCCGACGTGGTTCGGCGCTGCCGTCGGAGGAGCGCCGTGTGGGTGCTTGCCGCTGCCGACGCCGATCGGGGGGCTTCGCCGCGGGAAGGCCCCCTCAGCAAGGCTCCACCGAATGCAACCGCGGGACAGCGCCTCCAGCGACTTGATCAAGCAGTGCCTCCGCGCTCGCAACAGCCACCCTCGGGCACGAACCCCTGACGTTGCGCTGACAGACCGTACAGGACAAGGCACTCTCCCAAGTGGCATGCACACCGGCGACGACATCGGCCTGATCAGTACGGTCGGGTCGTTCGGTCCAGGCGGACGACGACGATGGCGATGTCGTCGTCGGCGCCGCTGGCGAGGCCCAGGCGGGAGAGAAGGGCGTCGGCGAGGTGTTCGGCGCCGAACTCGGTGCAGGTGGCGAGCGTCGAGGTCAGGCGGGTCAGGCCGGCGTCGATGTCCTCACCGCGGCGTTCGATCAGGCCGTCGGTGTAGAGGATGAGGGTGTCGCCAGGGTTGTAGGGCGTGTTGGCCTGGGGGCGGGGGACGTGTTCGGGGCGGGCGCCCAGCGGTGGGTCGGTGGCCCGGTCGAGCAGCTCGCAGGAGCCGTCCGGGTGCAGCAGGACGGGCGGGGGGTGGCCGGCGCTGCTGTAGATGAGCAGTTGGCTGTGGCAGTCGACAAGGACCTGGACGGCGGTGGCGGCCAGTGCTCCCTCGACCGAGCGGGCGTAGAGCCCCAGGACCTCCAGTGCTTGGGCGGGGCCGTGGACGGTGCGGGTGGCGGCGCTCAGCGCGCTGCGGAGCCTGCCCATGACGGTGGCGGCCATCAGCCCGTGGCCGACCACGTCGCCGACCGCGACGGTGAAGCGGTCCGCGGGCAGGTCGACCGCGTCGTACCAGTCGCCGCACACGTTCAGTGACCCGGTCGCGGGCAGGTAGCGCACGGCGATGTTCGGGTGCCGGGCCAGGTCCGGGGAGTGGAGCATGGCTTCTTGCAGGGCGACGGCGATGCGCCGTTCACGGGCGTGGGCCTGCCGCAGTTCCTCGTTCAGCTGCTGCAGCTGCCGCGCCCGGACGTACAGCTCGGCTTCCATGGCCGCCTCCCGGCCGGGGCTGACCGACGGCAGGTGCGCGGTGCGGCGGGCGCGGACGACGTCGGTCATGTCCTCGGACCGGTGGATGATCCAGGCGACCTTACCGCCCGGGCCGAGGACAGGCACGTTGATCGCGCTCCACCACCGCTCCTTGAACACCTCAGGGTTGCCGGCGACCGGGATGTCGTACTTCTGCAACGCCATGTGATCGGTCTGGCCGGAGGACAGGACACGGTGCAGTGAGGTTTTCAGCGTCGCCACCCCGTCGGCCTCCGCGTCGGCGGGGTTGTCCGGGAAGGCGTCGAAGAGGTACTGCCCGAGCAGCTCGGCCCGGCGCCGTCCGGTCACCTCGCAGAAGGCCCGGTTGGCATCGGCGATCACCAGGTCCGTGCTGAGCACCAGGCACGGGCTCGGAAGGGCTGCGAACACCCCTGTGTAGTCGATCTTCGGTGTCACACGCATTGCCTGCCAGTCGCTCACTCTTCAATCTACGAAAGGTCCAGCTCCCGCGCCCGCCGAGCTCGCCCGTGGGCAGCGGGTGGCACCTCTGCCCCGCGGCGATGGCGCCGGGCGGTGTGCGACGGCGTCGCGGGAAGGGGCTTATGCGTGGATGGGCGGTGCGGACAGTCGGATGTGGGCCGGACAGCTGTGCAGCGCACCAGAGGCGCATCCGGTGGGCGCCCAGGCAGGCCCCCCGAACGGCGTCGGTGCCTGGGCCCACCGCCTCCTGAGCCCGACGAAATGGAGACGCCCTGACCCGCCGGTGCCTGGGGCAGTCGGCACCTGGCCGACGGTGAGGCGGCGCGTGAACCCGTGTGATCATGGTCGTCGCCGGTCCTTGACGTGCACCTGGCATTGCGATGGTGACCGCACGTACCAATACATGACGCTGAGCGGCCACCGCCGGGGCGATCAGGATGCGGCGGGGACCGCATCCAGGCCGTGTGAGGCGACGAGCTGTGCACTGCCGCCGGCCCAGCGGTAGCACAGGCCCACCACGGCGGCGTGCCCGGCTGGGGCCTGACAGGCGAGTACCCGGGAGCGGTCCGGGAGCAGGTCGGCGGTGTGCCGTATGTGCTCGGTGAGGACTCCTCGGACTCGACCTGTCCGGCGGCCAGAGCTGCCAGCACGCTTGGGGGGACTCGCTCGACGACGTCACGGACGTATCCGGCTGGTGTCATGCCGTTCTCCAGGGCGGCGCAGGCTGCGCCGACCGCGCCGCACGAGTCGTGACCGAGGACCGCGGCCAGCGGGCAGCCCCGCACGTCCACGCCGTACTCGATGCTGCCCAGCACCTCCGCACCCACCACATGGCCTGCGGTGCGCACCACGAAAAGGTCGCCCAGACCGCGGTCGAAGATGATCTCGGCGGCCAGCCGGGAGTCGGAACACCCGAACAGCACGGCGAAGGGCTGCCGGGCCGGTGCGGTCTCGGCGCGGCGGGTGGCGTCCTGGTCGGGGTGCTCGGGGGCGCCCGCGACGAAGCGCAACCCTCCGACACAGTCCGCTGGCCATCAGTCACCGACAACGGCGGCACCTTCGGACCTGACGACGCATACCGCACCAAACGACGAGTCGCCGACTCGGATCACTGGAGGTGGAGCTCATTCTCATGCTCTCGTCGCGGATTTACCCTTCCAGGTGCGGTCGAGTGCGCTGAGGAACGCCTCGACCGGCTGAGCACCGGACATGGCGTACTGCCCGTCGAAGACGAAGAACGGGACGCCGGTGATGCCGAGGTGTCCGGCCTGTCGGACATCGGCGTCGGCGTCGGCGTCGAACGCGTCACTGTCCAGCGCCTCGCGGGCGGCGGCCCGGTCGAGTCCGATCTCCGCGGCCAGGCCGACGAGGACGTCGTGGCCGCCGACGTTGACTCCATCGGTGAAGTAGGCGCGGAAGAGCCGCTGGACCATGTCGTGCTGTCGGCCCTGGCTCTCGGCGAAGTGGATCAGCCGGTGTGCGGCGGTGACGTCACCTCGACCCCCGCCACCGGCAGGCCGCCGACCGAGCAGGAGCGTCTGAAGGCGATGGTCGCGATCGCCGTCAAGGCCGAACAGGTCGGTCTCGACGTCTTCGCGACCGGCGAGCACCACAACCCGCTGTACGGCTCCTCCTCGCCGACCACCCTGCTGTCCCACATCGCCGCGAAGACCAGCCGGATCATCCTGTCCACCTCGACGACCCTCATCACCACCAGCGACCCGGTTCAAGGTCGCCGAGGACTACGCGGTACTCCAGCACCTCGCCGACGGGCGCCTCGACCTGATGCTTAGCCGCGGCAACCCCGCCGGCAAGCACGAAGGATTCCCATGACGCCGGCACTCCGGACAACGCCATCCGTAGGACCCCACAGCCGCTGGCCGAACCCGCTCTCGACGCCGTGTCGTTGACCGCCTTGCGGACCCTGGCTTCGCCGCGTGCGGCGAGTTGATGCCCGTTACCGGTAGTTCGTCAAATCCGGCGGTGGTGTGGGTTGACAGCAGGTCGGATTGGCCGTAGGCCGGTGATAGGAGTCAACTGCTTTGCTGGGGGCTGCAGATGACCGCTCGCCGTGCCTGTCCGCCTGCGCCGGGGCCGTTGGAGGAGTACGCAACCCGGTTCGACGATCTCCTCTTCAGCCTGGCACAGCGGCAGGGTTTTCGTGGGTGTCCGACCGGGCTGCTGGCGCCGCGGGAGCGGAAGAAGACCATCATCTGTCTGGCAGGGGCGGAGCCGGTGGCGGGCGCGGGGATGCCGGGGGTGCAGTGGTTGCAGTTCTTCTTGTCCGAGTCTCCCTGGGGGTCGAGCAGGTCAACGACCGGCGGCTTGAGCTGCCGCGCGAGCAGCGGGCAACGGCTCCGCACGAGGGTGGGGTCATCGGGATCGACGACTCCGGGGACCGCAAGGACGGCCCGGCGACCGGGCACGTGGGCCGGCGGTGGCTGGGCCGGTTGGGCAAGATGGACAACGGCATCGTCACGGTGACCACGGTGTGGACCGACGGTCACGTGAACTACCCGCTGGACGCGACTCCTTACACCCCCCGCCCACCACGTGGCCCGCGGCCGTTCCGCCCCGGCCTTCCGCACGAACCCGCCGCTGGCCACCGCTCTCGCGGCCCGCAGGAAGGAGGCGGGCTTCGACCGCCGGGCGGCGGTCGCCGACTGCACCTACTCGGTCAGTGACGGCCGGTGCCTCGCGCTATGCGAGGCCGGGCTGGCTTACGTGGTGGCTGTCAAGCCTCGCAACGGTGTCTGGGCCCCGGCCGACCAGCCTCACACCCGCATCGACGCCGGACACGCCCTGGCCTGGAAGGATGCCAGGCGTCCCGGCGACTGGACACCCGGGGCCTGTCACGTCCGCGACGGGCACACCGAGTCCTGGTGGGCCGCCGATGCCAGCCTGGGCGGCTACGGCCCCGACCCACCTCGCCGCCTGATCGTGGCCACCACCGACCTGACATGGAGCGCCGCGTCCCACGCCTGCCCCGCTCAGCCCCCGGCCCACCTCATCGCCCAGGTGGCCATCGAGCAGATCCTCGACGCCCTCCCCGAAATGGAACTGTGCCTCCCCGCCGGCCACCTCACCTACCGACCCGGCCCCTTCCATGGTTCCCTGACCGGCCTGCCGGTCCACTTCGCCCCGTCGCCGCGCCTCACTCTGACCTACGGAGAACCGACATGGACCGCACCCTGCCCCTTGTCCTCGACCCCACCGGCCGTGCCCGCGCGACCGAGGAAGCCGCTCTCCACGCCGCTGGTCCCGCCACCCTCGTGGACATCCTCGGCGTGGCCGCCTGGTCGGTCAGCGACCCGGGCGTCCTCAAAAGTCTCCTGAACGATCCCCGGGTGTCCAAGGACGCCAGCAAGCACTGGCCGGCGTTCATCAGCGGCGAGGTCGCCGAGACGTGGCCCCTGGCTCTGTGGGTCGGCGTGGACAACATGTTCACCGCCTACGGAGACAACCACCGGCGGCTGAGGCGTCTCGTCAGCAAGGCGTTCACCGCCCGACGCACCGTCGAGATGGTGCCGCGCATCGAACAGATCACGGACCGCCTCATTCAGCAGATGGACCTGGCCGAGCCCGGCGAGGTCGTCGAACTGCGCGAGGCCTTCGCCTTCCCCCTTCCTATCCAGGTCATCGGCGTCCTCATGGGTCTGCCACAGGACGTGTGGCCCCGCTTCCGGACGGTGGTCGACGGAGTCTTCGACACCACTCTCAGCAGCGAAGAAGCCCGTGCCAATACCGTGGCCCTGTACGGCATTCTCACCGAACTGGTCGCAGCTAAGCGGGCCGCCCCCGGCGAGGACATGACGTCGGCGCTCATCGACGTACGCGACGACGAGGGCGACGGTTCCGTTCTCACGGAGCAGGAGCTCCTGGACACGCTGCTCCTGGTCATCAGCGCAGGCTACGAGACGACCGTCAATCTGCTCGATCAATCCGTCAGCGCGCTGCTCACCAGCCCTGACCAGATCGCTCACGTCCGCGCGGGGCGCGCGTCGTGGGACGACGTGATCGAGGAGTCCCTCCGCTACGCGGCGCCCATCAGCCACCTGCCGCTTCGGTACGCGGTCGAGGACATCTCCCTCCCGGACGGGATCGTGATCCGCCAGGGCGAGGCGATCCTTGCCTCGTACGGCGCCGCCGGCCGCCATCCGAACCTGCACGGAGCCACCGCGGGAGCGTTCGACGTCATGCGAGAGGACAAGCAGCATCTCGCTTTCGGACATGGCGCGCACTTCTGCCTCGGTGCTCCACTCGCCCGCGCCGAAGCGCGGTCCGCGCTCCCCGCCCTCTTCAACGCCTTCCCGGACATGGCCCTCGCCGTGCCGCACGAGGAGCTTGAGCCGGTGGCGAGCCTCCTGGTCAACGGGCATCGCACAGTGCCCGTGCAGCTGCGGCCTATGCGCCGACCCGGCTGACGCAGAGTGCTGCGGCGCTCCGCCTCGTTGAGGCCCGCACCACGAACCCGGCCGGCGCGGACGTCATGGGATACACGGCGGCCGTCATGGCGCACTGCCCCTACCTCGCGCCTTCCGTCGCCCGGGAGTTGACCGGCTGGACGGTATACGAGGCGGCCGGGGAGGTCCCGGACGTCAAGGCCGAGACGTTCTGGGCCCGGCCGGGTCCAGGCGGCTGAATGGCTGCACCCCTTCACCAGCCGTTCGTACGGAGTGTTCGTGTGCGAGAACACCGCGGTCCTGGGCGCCGTGGCAGAGGTCATGCAGTTGCCGCACCGGGCGTTGAAGATCCTGTACGGGTCGGTCGGGCTGATGGCCGGCAAGTTCGCAGCCGGGGAAGTGCGCACCGACCGGAGCGGGCGGTGGACCCCCGCGCTGCCGATGACGTTCCCGCCCGTGCGGGGGGCCGTCCGGCGCCGGGATCCCAGAACCCGACTACCTAAGAGGCCGCGCAGATAGGCGTGATGGGGCACCCCAGGGGCAAGGCAGGGACGGGTCCTGGTGATCATGGAGTTGCGACGCTCTGTGATCACTTGGAGGCTGTGCCTGCGCTGACATCGCGAAGCTGCCCTCCTGACGCGCATAGACTGCCCGCATGTCGAACGCAGGCCCGATGGCTGATTCGCTGGAGCGCCAATGGCCGTCCACGTCGGCGGATGACGAACTCCGTCTGCAGTGGGAGTTCCTTTCTTTCCTGCGCACCACCGTCGTCAACAAGATCGCTGGCCTGGACACCGGCCAGGCGGCGGCCACCCCGCTGCCGACATCTCCGTTCATGAGCCTGGCCGGAGTGGTCAAGCACCTCACAGCAGTAGAGCGCTTTTGGATGTCGATCGTTGGAGGCGGATCAGACCTGCCGCCCCTGTGGGAGGCACAAGACGTCAACGCGGACTGGCAACTGCACGAGAGCGACACCCCGTCCGGCATCGTCGCCGCCTACAGGGCAGAGTGGTCCCGGTCGGAGCAGGCACTGGCCCACAAGACCGCCGACGACCGCGCAACACGGAGCGTCAGCGGCAAGGAGTACACCGTGCGATGGCTGCTCAGCCACGTCATCCAGGAGACGGCTCGTCATGTCGGCCACATGGACCTGCTCCGCGAGATGGCTGACGGCGCGCGCGGTGAATGAGTGAGGCTCACGGTCGTCGGCACGGGCGGTTGTCCCAGCGGTGGGTCGTCCATGACCGCCGGATCAGACTGCGCACGATGATCACAGCGTCGGCGAGATCGAAGAAGGCGTCGACGACGATCGCGCGCCGCTCGTAGCAGCGGGCAAGGCGGTGGAAGGCGTTCTGCCAGGCGTGCGTGCGCTCGACATGCCATCGCTGACTGGCCTGGATCGGCGCCTTCTCGCCCTTGTGCGCGATGCGACCAGGGACTGCAGCCGGGTGAGGACCCGGTGCCAGGTGCCATCTCGCTGCCAGCGGCGGAACAGGTCGTAGATCCGACCCCACGGTCCGTACTCGACGGGCACGTCCCGCCACGGCACACCGGTCCTGACCCTGAACCGTATGCCGTCGATCAGCCGCCGCCGAGGCCAGACGGGCGGCCGCCCCGCCTTCATCCCCCTCGGCAACAACGGCTCCAACACCGCCCACTGCTCGTCCGTGAGATCTGCCCGCGCCATGAACCGTGATCATTCATAGCTCAAGATCCACTTTCGATACACGGCCTAGATCAGATGCCCTCCATCTGATCGTTTCAGAATGAGCTGAGCTGTGGGTCTTGTGCTCGGCGATCTTGGTCGGCAGGGTGTCCGGGGGTACGTCCGGGGCGGTTGTGTGTTCCTGACCGAACAGCGCTTGCTGGGCGTCATGTATGTGATGCGGACCGGTGTCGCCTGGCATGACGTTCCCACGGAGAGTGTGGGCTGCTCCGGTGTGACGGTCTGGCGCCGGCTGCGGGACTGGACCGAGGTCGGTGTCTGGCCCCGCCTGCACGCCACCCTGCTGGGCGAGCTGCGCCGCGCCGACCTGCTGGACCTGAACGACTGTCCTGCGGGGACGCCCTCGGCGCAAGCCCCCGGCGACTGTACGCCGACCGGGGCTATGACTTCGACAAGTGCCGCCGCCTGCTGTGGAAACGCGGCATCAAACCCGTGATCGCCCGACGCGGTGCCGCCCACGGCTCCGGACTGGGCAAGGTCCGCTGGGTAGTCGAGCGCGCCTTCGCCTGGCTTCACCAGTGCTGGGAGGACATGGCCACCGTGAACTTCACAGGGCAGCACTCCCAAACCATTACCTACAACTGTGCGGGTACTGGCGTCCACGACTTCCGCACGTACATCAATTCGCAGCATGCCGACGGCAGCTACGAGTTCCACGCGTCCAACCACATCAGCGCGAACTGCGGCTGACATCGTGCGCTTCGCGTCTTACGACGCGTGAGAGGAGATCCGTGCTCACCGCCTCCGCCGCTGCTCCGCGCGGTGCTGTCGTCACGACCGCCGCACTGCTGGCCTTGTCTACGGCTTCTGCCGCTGCTTCGGCCTCCCCAAGGGCCCCCGTGCCGGCATCGGCCGAGGACGTCGCGGTATGCACCGCCCAGATCGACAACCCGCACTTCTCCAACGGTACGTGCCCGCGGTCAATCTCCGGGTCTGGGCGACCCTGGGCTACGTCCCCGGTGGCTCGCCCGGTCATCAGGCGCAGGGGCCGCCGGGCGCTGCCGCGACTTCCGACCAGACCCAGACCGTGCCGACGAATGGACAGCAGGTCACGTACTACACGCCGGTGCTGGACGACCCCAAGAAGATCACTGCGGCGGGTACGTACGTCGGCTCGGTGACCTTCCAGATCGTCTCCCCGGCCCTCGGCACCGTGGGTCACGGGCAAGGAAACTACGTCTACGTACAGAGGTGAGCGGTCTGCAGCAGGTCACTCCGGCGCCGGCGGTCGATGGCCGCTACGGTGGCTGCCATGGCCGACGCTGAGCACTGGGTACCGGACGCCAGAACCCTCCTGTGGTGCTTCGGCCGAGCCGACGAACACAGAGTGATGCCCGCGATCCGGGACGATGTGGGGCGCCGTGCCGCAGAGCTGGAGCCCGGCTCGGACGCGTACTGGTTGCTGGTCTCCGAGGCCGCGATCGAGGCGGTGCTGTACGACCTGCTGGAGCGTGCCAAGGCAGAGGGCACTGTCTTCGGCCACCAGCCGCCCCCCTCCACCTGACGCCAGACCTACCGCAGGAGCGGGCGCCTGGTGGAGGGTGTTCCGTGGTGGAGACGACCTTCTCGCCAGCGCCGTCGGCGCGCCGGGGGATCGGCCGATCGCCCAGCGTCTGGACACCATTGAACGAGTTCGCTCTCGCTGGCACGCAGGGCGTCGATCCGGACGCCATCTGAATCGGCTGATCTTCCTGAAGGCTGCGGGACGGCTTCCGTGTCCCCCCAGCTGCTACTGGTTGTTGTGGAGACGGTACTGGCGGGTGGTGACGAGCGTGCGTCATCGGGTGCGGGTGGCCTGTTCGCCATCCAGTCACTGCGGTGCCGTGCGGTCGGCGGGAAGGGGGAGGCCGGCCATGAAGGACGCGATGCCGATGTAGCAGGCGTAGTCATGACCTCCACCCTCGAACTCGCCATCGCGTTCCACCAGGCCGTCCTCGACGACCACGACGAACTCGCCGCCACACTCTCCCAGCTGCGCGAACAGACCCAGAAGGGGGATTTCGTCGTCGGCCTGGCAGGGGTCATAGAAGGCGACCGTGAGGGTGCGCAGGGCTTGGTTGTGTGCGGCTGCCCCGGCGACGCTGTGCTGTTCGGCTTCGGTGAGCCCGCCGAGGTAGGCGATGGTCGCGTGTTCTCCCCTGCAGCCACCGCAGGTCGTCCAGGACGCGCCGGTGGCCCCCTTCCCAACCGAGAGTCTGGGCGGCGGTGTGTGCCGTGCCGCGGTAGGCCTTGGCCCGGTCGTACAAGGCCATCACTTCGAGTCCGGCGGGCAGGAGGCGGATGTCGTCGAGTACGGCGATGAGCCGGGCGACGGTGCGGGCGCGGTGTTCGTGCTGGCGCCGGGTGAGAGTGCTGAGGTGTTCGACCAGGGTGTCGGCGGCCGTATCCAGATGATCGCCGGGTCGGGCGGGGCAATGGGTTCCAGAAGGAGCCGGCGACCTGGGCGCGGGCGTGAAGGCCACCGACCCCTACGGGCGGCTGCGGGTGATCCAGTGCACACACCGTCGCAACGGCTCGGCCGGCTCCGCGGTCGGAGCCGGACCTGATCGTCGTTTCGTCGCTCGACTCGCGCGAGTCCGCAGCGCGCTGTGCGGCTGAGCTGCCTTACCGGTGCACGGATCTCGGCGACCGCGGCCCCTGCGGCCAAGTGCCCGAGAGACGTGCGGCCTCGGCGGCCACCCAATCCAGAAACACATCTGCCAGATCAGAAAGAGATCTTCCTTCGCCGAGAAGGACGAAGCGGCAGTCGAGATGGTCTCCCGGATTGTGGGGGTTCAGGATGCCGCAACGAAGACCCGCACGGTCGATCTGGCCGCCCAAGCAGGTGCTGATCATGTTGCGCACGGGGACCACCAGGCTCGTCCACACCAGCAGGCCGTCTGTCCAGAGGACGTCGGCGGGGAAGTCCACGTAAAAGTCTTCAGGTTCCGGCGCCCCACTGGGCCAGCTCGTGACGCGGGCCGCCAGGTGCTCGACCACTGGCCGCCAGTCCTCGCCGAACTCCCAGTCCGTGAGGTACTCGTCGAACGCGCTCATCGGGCCAGTGAATCACCGTCGGGTGCCGCGCCCATACCCAGGCCGGCTGGTACCTCTACGCCCTGGCCTGTGCCCTCGTCGAGGCCGACCGCGCCCAGAGCCATGGTCCAGAGTTGTGGGCGAGCTGAATTCGACGCCTGCTCTGCTACATCTCCTGGAACTCGACCATCCTCGACGGACGCGTGGTGCGCTCACATGGTAGGAAGCCTGGCCGGCCAGGAGGCCACCAGCAAGGAGGCGCTCACCGAGTCACAGGCGACCAGCCCGAGTTGGTCGCTCGAAAAGCGTTCGTAGCCCGTCGTCCAGCGGCGCCGTCCTCGACGACGTGTGGTGCGAGCGCCTCCTTGCGCCTGTCCGACGGAAGTGTTCGCGCGTGGGGCAGCGACTGGGGGCGCATCGAGCACCGCGCCGCCGGTCCCCGGCCTGATCGACCTGCTCGTCGCGTCACCGGTCACTCCTGCGCTCACGGCCTGGTCGAGCAAGGCGGTGCCGGCGGTGTTGTGATCACGAGGGACGGGTCCTCTCATCGGCGGGCTCTCTCCCGTACCCGGCCGCGCAGGAGTTCCTGGATCCGTTGGTCGAGGCCGTCCTGGCGCCACAGCGCGACGTAGTAGAACACCGCCGACCAGGCCGGCAGGTCATGGGGTAGGCAGCGCCACTGGCAGCCCTTCCGGCTCTGGTAGAAGATCGCGTTGACGACCTCCCACAGACCACAGGACCCGGGACCACCGGTCGCCGACCGCGCCACCCGGCCCTGCTTCCAGGCCGTGATCAGTACCACGATCGAGCGATCACGAACCAGGGAAGACCGGACTTAACTTCCATTGAGGGATGTGTGATTCGGGACGCGGCCCGGTGCTGCCGGGAAGGTATGCGGCAGGGCCTCTTACTGGGGCTGCTCGGATGTGTTGGGGAAAGATCGGCATTCAAGCCCGGGGCTTTTTGCCACTGCAATGCGCAGCGACGGTGATGTTGATGTGCCGCTGCGCATTGCTGACCGGGACGTGGCGGGAATTGCCTGTCAGTAGGCGCTGTTGACGTTGTCGATGGAGCCGTAGCGGTGGTAGGCGTAGTTGCAGGCGGCGGTGATGTTGGCGACGGGGTCGTAGATGTTCGACGAGGTGCCGGGTACGTGGTAGGCGTTGAACGTCGGCTGGATCACCTGCAGCAGGCCGATGGAGGGGTGGCCGGCGGCGGCGTTGGAGTCCCAGTTGTTGACGGCGTTGGGGTTGCCGGAGGACTCCCGGATGATGTTGCGGTGGATGCCGTTGTAGGTCCCGGGGATGCCGTTCTGCGCCATGATCGCCAGCGCGTGCCTGATCCAGCCGTCCAGGTTGTTGGCGTAGGTCTGGCCGCTGGAGGGCGGCGTGCTGGACGGCGCCGGGGCGGAGGAGGCCGGGGTGGCGGGGGTCGATCCGGTGGGCAGGGTCAGGGCCTGTCCCGGCTGGATGCTGTAGGGGCTGGAGATGTGGTTGGCCGTTGCGATGGCCTGCCAGCCGCCCGGCACGTGCAGGGTCCGGGCGATCGAGGCGAGGTGGTCGCCGGGCTGGACCGTGTAGACGGTCGGCGTGCTGGCGGCAGGAGCGGCCTCGGCGGTCTGGGCCGCCCCGAGCGCGGCCGAGCAGGCCAGGGCGAACATGCCGGCGGTGGTGGCGCCACCGGCGAGGAACCGGCGCGCCCGGGAGGGGCGCTTGCGGGCGTGGAGAGGCATGGAGCGGTCCTTTTTCCGGGAATTGCATCACCCGCAGATGCCGGTTTCCCTCGGCAAACTGCACCGCATTTGTCGGGCGGTGCGCTGCGGTGGAGACATTCTTAGCCGCGAGGGGAATATTGCGGCAATTCCCCTGTTTACTAACTCGGCTAGTTGTTTCCCGGTGTCGAGGGGTGCCGATGGGTAGGCATTCAGGGAGTTAAGGACCGTGTCAGGCACTAGGGAGCTTCGTAAGTGAATTGGGTCACGCGCCTTCGAGTGAAGCGACTCACGACTTAAATCGCGCCTTAACGGGACTTTCCGATATATGGGACCAAATCGGACATTATTCCGTGTGTCTCCGCCCGGTGTGGTGGCCGGTGGCCGGTCCGATGGGTGTTCAACCGACGCGTTGTCTTGCGAGGTATGCAGGTGGTGGACGGGGGCGAGGTGCGGGAGTGGACCATCGCCCTCGGGTCAGCTCGTTCTGAGGGAAGTCCGGTTTCCCCGGTGGGGTCGGTCTTGCCAGTCCAGTTGTGCTTCGGGGATGCCGATGGAGCGGCCATGGGCCTGTGCCGCGTGGCGACCTTCGGCCTGTCCGCGGGGTGGCGGAAGACCTCCAGGGAAGATCACGAATGCCTCGGCGGCCGTGTCGTAGTTGACGTACCTGCCTCTCAGCGGCGGCCTGTCCGACTCACGTGCCACCTGATGCCTTGAGACCAGACCTAACGACGATGTTCGCATGTGAGTTTGGGACGTGTTGGCCTGGCGGGTCGCCGGTTAGGTGATCAGCGGCGGGCGGCCAGGTCAGAGGCCAGGCTTGCGACGGCGTCGATGATCTGGGCCAGGTGCTCCCGCTTGCCGTGGTAGCGCTTGAGGACCCTCCAGGTCTTCGTCTCGGCGATGGCATGCTCGACGCAGATCCGCTCCGACGACTGATGTCGTCGCTCGCGCTCGTGGGTGGCGGTCTCCTCTGCGGTAGGGCCCTTGCCGGGCTTGGGCGGCGGGACCACGATCCGTTGCGGGGCGAGCCCGGCCAGGCCCCAGTAGCCGGAGTCCATGGATCGTTCGACCTGGGGGAACTGGGTGAGCAGGTCCTCGATTCCTTCAGTCTTGAGTGCGGTTTGGTCGTGCATCCGGCCCTGCCGGTGGGCGCCGACCCACAGCGGGCGGCCCTCGCTGTCGGAAGCGACGGTGCATTTATGGGTGTTCTGCCGCCGCTTGCCTGAGACGAATCGGCGCCGTCCGGGCTGGTGGGCTGTGGGTCGGCGGACCTGGATCTCGGTGCCGTCCCACCGCAGGCGCACGCCTTCGGCCTGGGCGTAGGCGAAGACATCGGCCAGAGTGCGCAGGCGAGCCCCGATGGGGGTGGCGCAGCCGCGGGCGGCCGGCAGCGGCCGGATCTCGCCGATGGCCTTGGTCACGGTGCAGCGGTCGACGTCGAACAGCTCTGCCAGGGCCGCGTGGGTGAGGTCCAGCCGCAGGTACGCGAGGGTGACCAGCACCCGGTCGACGAAGACCAGCTCGTACCGGCGGCCCGCACCAGCGGCCCGACGGCGTTCACCCTGACGTCGCTCGTGCAGGCGACCCTCGCGCTGAGCTGACCACGGGGCGGCCAACTCCTCGATCAAAACGCCAAGATGGGCACGGGACAGGCCCGTGAAGGCGGAGTGAGACAAGGCCGTACGGGCTCATTGAGACGACATATCCCATGAACCCGTACGGCCCTACCCACGTCACGGATGCCTTGGCGGCCGACCGAAGGGACGGGAGTCACCTTGGATCCGTCCTTGCGCTTGGCGACGATCGGTCCTCAGCCGACCCCGAACCCTGGGGTGTGCCCGAGACTTGCGCGGGCTATGCGGTGACGACCGAGATGTTGAAGTCCACAGGGCCAAGGACCCCGTACAGCCGCAGCCACAGCGGCATGAGCAGTTCCGTCGCACGGGCGCTGGACAGATCCCCGAGGTCTGTGATCTGGGCGGAGGCCCAGCCGAAGGACCGCAGAAGAGCTGCCACCTCAGCCTTGGCGTGCTCGTCGTTGCCGCTGAGGAAGACGTTGTGGTGGCCGGGGACCCGGCTGGGCTCGACCATGACCGTATTGTTCATCGTGTTGAGGGTCTTGACGATTCGCGTTTCAGGGAACGCCTTTTGGAGTTGCTCGGCGAGGCTGCCGCCGTCCGGAGTGACGACCTTGGGCGGGAACCCGCTGGAGAAGTCAAGTGCGTTGGACACGTCGACAAGCACCTTGCCGCGGAGATTGTCGGCACCCGCGGCTTCCAGCACGGCGAGTGAGACCAGGCCGCCAGTCGCGTTCACCACCAGTTCGGCAGCGCCGGCCGCGTCGGCGAAGGTGCCATGCGCGCCGCCGTTGTCCGCGGCCCACTGCTTGGCTTCGGCGTTGTCCGCCGTCCTGGAGCCGATCGTGACTTCATGCCCCAGGGAGGCGAGCTTGGTGGCGAGCCTTCGCCCGACCTCACCCGTGCCCAGTACCGCGATCTTCATGTGTTCGTTCCCTCTCGTGCGAAATCACTGTGCGGCTGTGGCCAGTTCAGCGGCTGCAGCGTCGGCGCCCAGGCCAATCATCCAGGTCAGCGGCGCGTCCGGGAGGAATTCCTGCATCGTGCGCTCCAGCTCGGCCCTGGCCGCGTCATCGAGGGTGAGCCGACCACCAGCGATCCGGCGTACCACCTCCCGGTAGAACAGCAGGTACTGGCGCTGTGCGGCGAACAACTCCGGCCCACCCGGCGCTCCGTGTCCTGGGAACAGCAGGGTGACCTCGGCCAGCTCACCGCTCAGCTGGTCCAGGACATCCAGCCACTGAGCACCGTGCCCGTCTGCCGTGTAGGAGTGGACGGCGTGGAAGGCGAGGTCGCCGATGAAGGCGACCGGTCGCCCATCGACCGGCTGGACCAGGAAGATGCTGTCGGCGTGGCTCTCCGCCGCCCCGAGCTCCCTGGCCGTGTACGTCACGCCGTCCAGGACGACCTGGCCACGATCGGCCAACTCGACGGTCGGGTACGTGGTCACCGTCGGCCACTGGTCACCGTAGACGGTCCCCACTGTGCGCGCTTGGCGTCGGCGATTTCCCCGATCGTCTTGGCAACCCCCGCGGTCGCGTAGACCGGGACGTCCCGGCGGTCGGCGACCAGGGCATGCACGCCGTTGAAGTGGTCGGGGTGGGCGTGGGTGACGAACACGCCGAGCAGCGGCTTGTCCAGCGCCACCAGGCGCGCCTCCAGCGCGGCGATGTCGGAGTTGAGCAGGCTGGTGTCCACCACGACGACACCCTGAGCGGTCTCCACCAGGTAAGGAGTTCACGTACAGTCCGGCCTCACCGGCGGTGTGCGTATGGATGGTCAGGTCGGACATCTGGTTCCCCGGATTCGGTTGGGCAGCTGATGTACGGGACCGTAGGCGGATACCGTCGTGCGCGGAAGTACGCACCATTTGGTGCCTGTCCAAGGGGGCCCGATGGAACCTGACGTGTTCGACCCGAACTGCGGCTCACGGGAGGTACTCGACCTGATCGCCGACAAATGGAGCGCCCTGATCCTGTATGCGCTGCGAGGTCGTACCCTCCGCCACGCCGAACTGCGACGAGCCATCGGCGGGATCAGCCAGAAGATGCTCACCCAGACGCTGCGCTCCCTGGAAACCGACGGGCTCGTCCGACGGGTCGCGTTCCCCGTCGTACCGCCCCACGTCGAGTACTCACTCACCGCTCTCGGAGAGTCCCTTTCCCCGCTGCTGACCGAAGTGTGCCGGTGGGCCGAAAACTACCTTGCCGACATCCAGGCTGCCCGCGCCGTCAGCGCACAGGGATAGCGCGAATTCCATCGGCGCCCCTCACCGGAGCCACCTCCAACTTCAACTGCGAACATCCTCGTAAGGTGTCGGACGTGCCCGAGCGTGGCCCTGGCCGACGGAGCACGACCGGCCCGCGATCAGCGCCGGGTCTCGCCGGCGCCACGCGAAGCTTCCGCTCGCCCTCCCGTCCGAGACCGCGTCGGCCAGCACCAGCGCGACCATGGCCTCGGCGACGATGCCGGCGGCTACCACTGCGGAGACGTCGGAGCGCTGGTGGTGCACCTGTGCCGCCTCGCCGCTGCTCACGTCGACCGTCTTCAGGGCGCGCAGCACGGTCGCGATCGGCTTCATCGCGGCCCGCGCGCGCAGCAGTTCGCCCGTGGACAGACCGCCCTCGGTGCCGCCGGACCGGCCCGAGGCCCGTCGGATGCCCTCGTCCGTCTTCACGATTTCGTCGTGCGCCTGCAACCGAGTCGAGGATGTTCGTGGTCTGAGCCGTTCGCGAGGAACACCTCCCAGCTCACCGGGAGCCTTCAAGCTCCTGAAAAGACAGAGGACCTGGGTAGCTGGGGTCACGAACGGCTAATCGGATGCTGGGCCGTCAGAGCCCTTCCATGAGGGAGTCGCGTGCCTGCACGGCTGTGGGCCAGCAAGCGCGAGGGGCAACTGACAGGAAGGGCGCGAGACAACCTCATGAGCATCTTCTGCGGTATCGACTGGGCCGGCGACCACCATGACGTCGCCCTCGTCGACGCTGACGGCAGGCTGGTCGCCCGGGCCAGGATCGCCGACGACGCCACCGGCCTCCAGCAACTGCTGGACCTCCTGGCCGAACACGGGGACACCCCGGAAACCCGCATACCGGCGGCCATCGAGACATCCCGAGGACTGTTGGTGGCCTGCCTGCGAGCCACCGGATGCCCCGTCTATGCGATCAATCCGATGGCAGCGTCCCGTTACCGTGATCGCCACACCATCGCACGCAAGAAGTCAGACCACCTCGGTGCCATGGTCCTCGCCAATATCTTGCGCACCGACGCCGCAGCGCACCGAACGCTGCCTGCCGACACCGAACTCGCCCAGGCCATCGCCGTCTTGGCTCGCGCCCAGCAAGACGCCGTCTGGGACCGCACCCAGGCTGCCAACAAACTCCGGTCCCACCTACGCGAATACTTCCCCGGCTACCTCGCCGCCGTCCAGCCGATCCCCGGCGGCCTGTGCTCATCCGTCGCCCGCGCGCTGCTGGCAGCCGCACCCACCCCGGCCCGCGCCGTCCGGCTGACCAAGACCCAGCTGCGGGCCGCACTGAAGAAGGCCGGACGCCAACGCGGGATCGAGGCCGAGGTCACGCGCCTGCACGCGGTCCTACGCGCCCCTCAAATGCGCCAACTCCTGCTGGTCGAAAACGCGATGGCCCACCAGGCCCTGACACTGCTGCGGAAGCTGGACGCCGCCTGCACCCGCGCGGACGGGCTCGCCGAGGCTGCGGTGGAGGCTTTTGAGGCACACCCGGACGCCGACATCATCACCAGCTTCCCAGGACTCGGCTCCCTCACCGGCGCCCGTGTGCTCGCCGAGATCGGAGACGACCGATCCCGCTTTGCCGATGCCAGGGCCCTCAAGTCCTACGCCGGAGCTGCACCGGTGACCCGGGCATCCGGCAAGAGCGTTTCCGTCAAGGCCCGCCGGATCAAGAACCAGCGTCTCGCTGCCGCCGGCTACGTCTGGGCATTCGCTTCCCTGACGGTCTCAAAGGGCGCCAGGGCCCACTACGACCGCAGACGTATCAATGGCGACCGACACATCGCAGCCATGCGCAATCTCTTCAACCGCATGATCGGGTGCCTGCACCACTGCCTCGACAAGCACGTCCGCTACGACGAAGCCATCGCCTTCCCCACCCGCCCCGAACCCATCCTCATTGCCGCAGCTTGACCGCTTAACCCCATCGGATGTCTGATCACCGACGCACCGGCATCCCGCTCGCCGTCACCCTGACCGGCGGCAACCGCAACGACGTCAACGCGGCTCATTCCGCATCCACGAAGCCTTCCTGATTCTCGGATGCGCCCTCATCTGCTGGCGGCGACTTGTCTCCCTACCCTGACAGCATCGGAACCCAGTGATCCATCACCTGGCGCAGACGCTGGCGATGATCAGCAATCCAGTCGTCCGGCGGGACGAGCGGGACCCGCACGGTCACCATGGACCCGGACTCGTCCTCCACTACCACCTCCGGGCAGTCACGCTCGCCTGTGAGCTGGACGAAGATGGACGGCCCGCTGCTCATCTCCATCCAGGCCACGTCTTCGCCGGCGTCAAGCCGGTCCAGTGCATCGGCCCAGCTCTCCAACCTCGCAACGTACAGCGCCAGGTCGATACGGCCGGACACGAAGGGCGTCTTGACGACGATCTCCGCGTCGAGCCCGGCGGTCCACCTGGGGCTACGCCCCAGAACGTTGACCGAGACGCTGCTGCCCTCGTCATCAGCGAGCGAGATGAGCTCCCTCGGGGGACTGTCGCCCATGGCTGCCCTTTCGTCGGAGAGTACCGAGCGATCCTCGCCCGACCTGAGGCCGTCCTTCATCTCATTTTGTTCGGAGTTCCAAGCGAGCTCACCAGTGTCACGCAATAGGCCAGCAGGATCGTGACCAGCCGCACAGTGGTCCGGGGACCGGAAAACCGTCAGTGCTGAGGCGTTCCGGGCTGTGGGTACTCGCGTACCTGGGCGTTCACTGTGGGATGCGTGTCACCGCTGTCTGTGCCCAGGCCTGCGAGCAGGCGCAGCCCGTCCTTGGCGGGGCTGCCGGGGGCCGCGGACAGCACGAGTAGCTCGATGCCTGATTCATCCGGTAGTGCGAAGTTCTCCTGGTGCAGTTCCAGCAGTCCGACCAGCGGGTGCCGGTACGCCTTGCGTCCATGTGTGCGGGCGCGCACGTCCGCGCGGGCCCACAGGCGGCGAAAGCGCTCGCTGCCCATCGCCAGCTCGCCGATGAGCGAGGCCAGCTGGGGGTCCTCGGGGTATTTCCCGGCGGCCAGGCGCAGGTGCCCGACCACGTCGAGGGTGCATTTCTCCCAGTCCGCGTAAAGACCGCGCTCGGCCTCCTCAAGGAAGATGTGCCGGGCGGTGTTCAGGCCCGGCATCGGCCGGCCGAAGAGGAGCCCGGCGAGCCGGTTCCCGGCGAGCACGTCCAGGCGGTGGTCCATGATCAGCGCGGGTGCGTCGGCGACCAGGTCGAGGACGCGCAGCAGTTCCGGCCGAACCCGCCCGCCCGGCGTCTTCGCGCGGCGGCGGCGCTGCCGGGCGAGCCGGTCGAGGTGCCCGCGTTCGGTCTCGTCGAGGCCGAGGACGCGGGCGAGCGCGTCGAGGACCTGCTCGGAGGGCTGGGTCGCGCGGCCCTGCTCCAGGCGTACGTAGTAGTCGACGCTGACTCCGGACAGGTGCGCGACCTCTTCGCGGCGCAGCCCTTCGACCCGGCGGCGGCTGTCGGTGGGGATGCCGACGGCCGCCGGGTCGACCCGGGAACGCCGGGTCCGAAGGAAGCCCGCAAGATCGTCCATGCCCCCAGTATGGCCCCGGTGGCGCCCGTGAAGGTGGTCCTGCTTATACCAGGAAGTCCCCTCCGACGGAAGAGGCGTCCCTGAACGCCGGACGCCGCGGCGCCCAGGATCGAAGGCACCCGATCCGAAGGAGTTCCCATGAAGACGCTGATCGTCTATGCCCACCCGGAGCCGAAGTCGCTCAACGGCTCGCTGAAGGACCTCGCAGTGTCCACATTGGAGAGGGCCGGTCACGAGGTACGGGTGAGCGATCTGTACGCGATGAACTGGAAGGCGGTCGTGGACGCTGCGGACTACGGCCCTGACGCCTCAAGTCCGCTGAAGGTCGCCCTGGACTCGGGCCGGGCCTTCGACGCCGGGACGCTCACCCCGGACGTCCTCGCTGAGCAGGAGAAGCTGCTGTGGGCCGACACGATCATCTTCCAGTTCCCGCTGTGGTGGTACACGATGCCCGCGATCCTCAAAGGCTGGGTGGACCGGGTGTTCACCTACCACTTCGCGTACGGCGTCGGCGAGCACAGCGACACCAAATACGGCGAGCGCTTCGGCGAAGGCACCCTCGCGGGCAGGAAGGCTCTGCTGTCGGTGACCGCCGGCGGCCCGGAGTCGCATTACGCCCCTCGCGGGATCAACGGCCCCATCGACGATCTGCTGTTCCCGATCCACCACGGCATCCTCTACTACCCGGGCATCGAGGTGCTGCCCCCGTTCGTGCTGTACGGCACCGACCGGATGACCGGCGAGGACTACTCGAACGTTGCCAAGGCCTGGGAGCAGCGCCTGCTCACCTTGGAGTCGACCGAGCCGATCGCATTCCGGCGGCAGAACTTCGGCGACTACGAGATCCCGTCGCTGCACCTGAAGGAGGGACTGGAGCCCGCGGGCTCCACGGGTTTCGGGCTGCATGTTCGCAGCTGACCGCCGACGCCGAACAGGACGAGCTGGGGGTGCGAACCCGAGGAGCAGCCCGAGGGTCGTGGCGGCAGTGGTCGCCGCCACGACCAGGACAACGCCTGTCATCAGGGCGAGGTAACCGGAGGTCAAACGGCTCGAAGTGCGACTTCTGGACGTGGCGCCGCGGCCGCAAAGGGGAACTCCGGCCCGCCCGGCACTGGGCAGAATCCGCCCGCCGTCCCACACCCGAAAGGCGCGCCACCACGGCGTGTGGAGCACTGGAAAGCTTTCCGTAAAGCCTCTGCCGTACCGCTGAGACTCCACTGCCTGGAGGGCCCGATGCGCACCAGACCGCCCAACGAGGCGCGAGGACGAGATCTTCAGAGGTTCAAAATCGTCAGAGGTTCAAAGATGGGTTCTTACCGCCCCGCTGACTGGGCGGCTTCTGCGGCCCGCCGCAGAGAGATGATCTCCGGGCCCGCTCGGAGACCGTGGCCCGCTCAGAAGTCGTAGCAGACGTAGGCGCCCTCGGACCTGCGGGCGATCCGGTCCGAGCCCCAGCAGGGGAGCATCGGCACAACGCGGTACAGGGTGGTGCCACCGGCCAGCAGGACAAGAGCGGCGCGCACTGCGGTCACGATCCGCATGGCGGTCATGCGCCGTACGAGCCACCAAGCCCCGGCGACCGCAAGCGTCCTCAGCCCCAGCATGACGGCCGATATGGGGGCGGTGTTTTTCTGCATGCCGGGAGAGCGGCCTGGATGCGCGGCGTGTTGGACGGCGGCGAAGGCGAAGAAGAACAGCAGCAGTCCCAGCAGCAACAGTCCAACGGAGGCGACCCCGCGGCCGACGGCCCGGCCCAGAGCTGGGGCCTGACCTTCGAGGGATTCGAGGTACGGCTGCGTGAGCGGAATCCGGACACATTCGTCCGTATCGATGACGAAGGAGACGGACCGGTCCGCGGGGCATCGATGATCTTCGGGATCACTTTCGACGACGAGACCTTGGAAGGCTTAGAGGTCCTAACAGAAGTGGTTGATCATGTGACTGTTGGTCTATCCGCTCGTTGGTCTGCTCGTGGGGAATCGTCAGTCGCGGCCGTGGATCGTGTCGGATGAACTGTGGGCCCTGGTCGAGCCGTTGCTGCCCAAGTCGGGGCCGAAGCTGGTCGAGGGACGGCCGAGGGTGCCGGACCGGCGGGCATTGTGCGGGATCCTGTTCGTGCTGCACACCGGCATTCAGTGGGAGTACCTGCCACAGGAGCTGGGCTTCGGTTCGGGCATGACCTGCTGGCGGCGGCTGGCCGCGTGGAACGAGGCCGGGGTGTGGGACCAGCTGCATGTGCTGCTGTTGAAGAAGCTGCGGTCGGCGAAGAAGCTGGACTGGTCGCGGGCGGTGATCGACTCCTCCCATGTGCGGGCGGCCCGCAGGGGCCCAAAAGCGGTCCCAGCCCGGTCGACCGCGCACGGCCGGGCAGCAAGCACCACGTCGTCACCGACGGCCAGGGCATCCCGCTCGCGGTGTCGCTGACCGGCGGCAACCGCAACGACGTCACCCAGCTTCTGCCCCTGCTCGACAAGATCCCCCCTGTCGCCGGGGTTGTCGGCCGGCCCCGCCGCCGACCCGACGCACTGCTCGCCGACCGCGGCTACGACCACGACAAGTACCGGCGCCTGCTGTGGCAGCGCGGCATCCGTCCCGTGATCGCGAGGCGAGGCCAGCCACACGGCTCCGGCCTGGGCATCTTCCGGTATGTCGTCGAGCGGACGATCGCCTGGCTGCACGGCTTCCGACGCCTGCGCATCCGGTGGGAGCGCCGGGACGACATCCATGAAGCCTTCCTCGGGCTCGCTACATGTCTCATCACCTACCGACACGTCCAACGCATTTGTTAGGACCTCTTAGCCAGCCTGGAACCCGAGGGCGTGTCCGTCCGGGAGTGCAACGCCCACATGGCGGCCCGGGTCGCCCTGTGGCTCCGGAACAACGTGGCACCGGCTGACGTTCCCGTCATGTCCAACACGGACTGGGGAATCGAGGAAGGTCTGGAACCCATCCTCGTCCCCGACGCCACTCGTCCCCGGATCGTGGCAGCGCTCGTGCAGCACGTCGAGGAGATCGGCGGCCTCGACTGACCGTGCCTCCCAACCGGTGGCCGCAGACGCGCTCACCAGCGGGTCCTGACTGGTGCCCGGCGTTGAACATGCCGACAAAGGCGGTGTTCACGATGCCGATGAACTCTGACGGCGACGCCCCACCAGTGGGTGCTCCGGCGGGGCTGTCCTCGGCAAGGTGTCGTTTTCTTCGGCGAGGTGTCGGTGGGTCAGAACCTGTATCCAATACCCAAGATCATGCCGTCATCCGCCGGATGTCGCTGGCGATGCCCTCCAGCGGCGCCCTGTTGCCGATGGAGGCGAACCAGTCCCACAGCTCCAGAGCGTGGTAGAGGCGGTAGAGGCCGACCCGCTCGCTCCAGTCGGCAGGCAGCGTGCCGTAGCCGTCGCAAAGCGCTTCGCGCTTGTCCTGGTCGCCGTGGACGGAGTAGTAGTCGGTCTTGGCCAGGTCCATCAGTGGATCCGCGGCGATCGCGTTCTCCACGTCGATGAAGCCGCTGACCTGCCATCCGCTGCCGTCCCCAGCGACCAGGACGTTGCCCTCGTGGAAGTCGTTGTGACACAGCACGGCATGCCGACACGCGCCGAGCAGCTCGGCCTGCCCGGCGACCTTCGCTTCGATGGCCGTCGCGAGCGCCGCATCGCCCCCGTGTTCGTCGTACTCCCTGAGTTTCTTGTGGAACTGCCGTGTCATGTAGGCGGTGTTCGTCGGTTCGGGATCCAGAACCTGCGTGGTGAGGTATCCGTAGGCGCCCTGCGGGATCTGGTGGACTGCAGCCATGCAGCTTCCGATCTGGCGGTAGATCTCCCGCAGCGATGCCCTGTCGAGGGCGTGGCTGACGGCGGACAACGGCTGGCCCCTGAGCATCGTCATCACCGTGTAGCAGCGGCCGAGCGCGTTGTCGGCGTCCCCATGGTGCAACACTGCAGGCACCGGCCCGACACGGTGCTGCTGAAGCAGCTGGTAGACGTAGATCTCCTTCTCCTGTTTCCACCGCCATCGATCGTCATAGATCTTGATGACGACCGGCTCGGCCGCCCCGACGAACCGGATCTCGAAGATCGTGCTCAGCTCCCCGCCCGTGCGTAGAACGGTCTCCCCGACGGACTCGGTGGGAAGGACGGGGTGCAGGAGTTCCTCGGCCATCGCCGGCGGCAGCGCTGTGGTAGCGGACACGCTGAAACCGTATGTGAGCCTGGGCGGACGTCGCGAGCGAAATATGGACGGTGTGGAGAGCGTCGGCGGGGGACTCCAGGGCATGCCTCTTCAACAGCAGGTTTTCAGTCGCCGATCACTTCACTCACGGCGGCCCGGGCGGCTGTCTCATCGGCAAGGTGTCGCCGCCAATGAACACCCGGACCCTGTAGACATGCGTCCGAATCCGTCGGCACACAGCATGCTTCCTGGACCAGTACGAGATCCACCGGTCAAAGTCCTGGCGAACCCTCGGCAGTTGACCTAATCGGAGTATTGGAGATCCGGGCAGGGATCTCTGCACGCGTTGGGGCGCTGAGTTGATTCAACTATGTAGTTGCCGTGGCAACTTCCACGTCGCGTTGCGATCAAGGGCCGCCAGGTGTACAGAGAAGAGAGGGGGTATTACAGTCTGCAATTTCAGACGTTTGCAGGCAAGTGGAGGATCGATGTGACTTCCACCGGCCCATGGCAGTGGCTTCTGATCTGCACACTTCTGGTACTCGGTTGCCTCTTCGCAATCGACGCCTGGAGGCTTGCCGTCCATCAGACCGAAAAGGGTTCCAGAATCGGCGTCCTCTCGGCTCTCGGCGGAGGCCTCATCACTGGTCTCTCGGTGGGACTCGCGACCCTGAACCTGCAGATGTCTTTCGAGGCGACCACGAAGTACGCGACGTGGAAGGCGGACGTCGAGGCCGCCACCAGCATCCCGGGCTTCTCACCGGGGCATCGTGACATCCGAGGCATCAACTTCAGCGGAAAGAGCCTCCATGATGCCGACTTCACTCATGAAGATCTGCATGGTATGCAGTTCCGGGATGCCGACCTGACGGGTGCAGTGTTCGACGGAGCCGACCTGCAGGGGGTGAACTTCGTAGGCGCAGATCTTGAGTCGACCAGCTTCATGGATTCCAATTTGAAGAACGCACTCTTGCAGAGCGCGGATCTGACCCACGCAGCGGTCAACGGTTCCGCACCGCAGAATTATGCGGGAGTGCAAGTTAATGGACGTACTTGTTGGCCTAAAAATGTCGACCGAGAAATACTCAAGACGGTTACGGTGAAACCTTTTTGGGAGCGGGACGATACGATTCTCACGCCACAGCAGGAACAGAAGGAGGACGGAGTAAGAGGTGGTGAGATAGCTCCTCGATGCCATTTGGCGGAGCGGTGACTGAGTCGCCGCCTGACGAGCTCGTGCGCGGTAGGCGGTGAGACGTCGAGGACTTCGGTAGGGGCGGTGTTCACCTCTGCTGAGTCGAGATCAGGTCTGTGGCCTGCTGATGAGACAGGAGGCCGGCGATGGCCTGGACGTGTCACTCGTGTGCTCACGGTGATCCAGATGGCGGGCGAGGGCCCGCCAGTTCTTGAGATGGGCGATGCCGTGCTCGACCCGGATGCGTCGCGAGGAGTGCGCTTTGCGCTGTCGCTCGTGCATCTCTTCGTACCAGTCAGGGGCGTTCTTCTCGAACTTGCGGTGCGGTGGTGTCACCACGAGCCCGCCGGTCTGTGCCCCCAGGCCCTGGTGGCCGGCATCGGCGAGGATCTCCACTGTGGGCCCGTCAGAGAGGAGCCTGACCAGCCCTAACCGGCGGGCGTGCGTGATGTCCGC
The DNA here is from genome assembly GCF_027625935.1 of Streptomyces camelliae. Lineage (NCBI taxonomy): Bacteria > Bacillati > Actinomycetota > Actinomycetes > Kitasatosporales > Streptomycetaceae > Streptomyces > Streptomyces camelliae. Next base: position 328,133 of record NZ_CP115300.1, on the reverse strand, counting down.
GCAGCTGCCGGGCTTGGCCCTCCCGGTCCGTGACCACCATGTTCTTGACGGCATTCTGTGTGTTCTTGCCGCAGATGAACTTGTCCTGGTCCTTGTGTCCGGTGGCCGGCCGCCGGACCCGGATCTTGGTGCCGACGATGATGCCGGTCTTCCCGGTGGTGCCGAGACGGTCCACGACCTTGGCCAGAGTCTGAAGACGAACACCTGGGCTGACAGAGCATCCCCGCTCTGCAAGCAGGGGCCGCACCTCGCTGATGGCCCGGGTGATGGTGGAGCGGTCCACGCCGAACCAGCGGGCCAGCACGTCATGAGTGGACCCGCGGCGGAGATGCACAAGCGTGGCGAGCAGCCGGTCGATGAACACCAGCTGGTGCTTCGCGCCGGCGCCCACGGCTCGCTTGCGTGGCCGGGAAGCAAGCCTGGCCTGGTGCCGCTCATGCCACAACGGGCCTATCTCCGGGACGAGTTCAGCGATCACACACCGGCCGACTGACCTGTGATCCTTCGGTCGCTGATGATCGCTGCACGAGTCGCGTTCCCCACCACACACCTACGATCAACGATCGAGGACGCGACGTCTCACCGCCTACCATGCACGAGCTCGTTAGGGCGCCGTTGGTCGCACGATAGGCCTCGGCACGGAAGGCGATAGGCCGAGCCCCAAGAATCTTGGGAGCCCGGCGGCCACTCGGGCCGCAGGCCGGAAGGAGCAGAAATGCCTCGCAAGGGTTTCGTCCGGGTCGGCGCGCTGGCAGTGGCCGCCTCCGCAATGGTGCTCGCCGCACCGGGCCTAGCCAACGCCAGCGTGGCCCCGGTCACGGTGACGGCTGACGCAGCTTGCCAGGCCTTGGAGTTCACCAGGATCGAATCGGGTCACGACCACATGTACGTGGACCCGACGGTCGACCAGAGCTCGTGCCTCTATGTGATCTGGGACAACAACGCCGGCCGCGCGGCCTACTCGTCGATGTCGCCCGCCGGCAACCAGGGCGACATCTACGACGGCCCCGGCCAGAACCTCCAGGTCGAGGTACTCGACGAGGCCAACGGCCTCACCGGCTGGGGCCCCGCCAACTGACCTCTGCCGGCGGCCTGCGGCCCACCGCAGCCCGAGGCCGGGCCCGGTGTGCCGCCGCCGGTCCGGTGATGGCGTCGGCATCGTTCGTGACCTGTCGTCACCGCCGTGAACCGGATAGGCTCGCCCAAGGTGTGTCCATGACACTGACGGGGGGCCGTCGTTGATCTTCGGCATCTTGGGACCGCTGCTGGTCGAGGACAGTCAAGGGCCACGGACACTCGCCGCCCCCAAGCAGCGAACCCTCCTCGCGTCGCTACTCCTACGGCCGAACCAGGCCGTCCCTGTCGCGGATCTTCTGGACCGTCTTTGGGGCGATCAGCATCCGGCCAGCGCGACAGCGACGCTGCACAACCACATCGCCCGGCTGAGGCGTTCGCTCGGCGAGGAGGCCGGTGCCCGGGTCCGGACCCGGGCACCGGGTTACCTCGTGGAGATCCTGAACGACCAGGAGCTGGACCTGGCTTCTTTCCGCGCACTGCACACCGCCGCGGCGACTACGGCCCAGGACGGCGACTACGACAGGGCAGCCGCCCTGCTGCGCCAAGCCCTTGGACTGTGGCGCGGGAACGCCCTGAGCGACGTGCCCGCCACCGCGGCGCACAGCCAGGAGAGGGCGCAGCTCGACGAGCTGCGACTTGTCGTCTGGCAGCAGCGCATCGAGTACGACCTGGAGAGCGGGGTCGGCGAAGCCCTGATCCCCGAGCTGCGGGAGTTACTGGCCGCACGCCCCTTCCAGGAGAGCTTGTACGGCCAGCTCATGCGCGCGCTCTACCGGTCGGGGCGGCAGGCCGACGCCTTGGGCGTGTTCCGGGAGGCGCGCACCGCGTTGCTGGACGAGCTGGGCGTCGAACCGGGCCCCGCGCTCCAGCAGCTCCACGAGAGCCTGCTGCGGCAGGACCCCGGCCTGGCACAGAACCAGCCGGCCCGACTCCGGCCCCCGCAGCCCCACTCCCGTGCTGAGCCACCGCGCGCGCCCTTCCAACTTCCGCCTGGTGTCACGGACTTCACCGGGCGCCAAGAGGAGTCCGCGGCCCTGATCGCCGAGCTCACCGCCGATGGCGGCCACGGCCCCCGGATCGCTGCGGTGTCAGGGCAGGCCGGCAGCGGCAAGACCGAGCTTGCGCTGCAGGCAGCATGGCGACTGCGCGACACCTTCGCCGACGGCGTGCTCTTCGCCGACCTGCAGGGTCAGCAGAGCCGATCAGCGGACCCCGCCGACGTGCTGGCCGCCTTCGCCCGCGCCCTGGGCGCGGAGAGGAGCGCGATCCCAGCCGAACGGGAGGCATGCGCGGCCCTCTATCACAGCCTCGCTGCGGGGCGCCGGCTACTGGTGGTACTGGACAACGCCGCCGGCAGCTCGCAGGTGCGCCCGCTGCTTCCCGGCCCGGGCAGCGCCGTCCTGGTCACCAGCAGGCGCCGGCTCACGGGCCTCGCTGGGGCCCGCCCGTTCGACCTGGGCCTCCTCTCACAGTCCGAAGCCGCCGACCTGTTCAGGAAGGTCGCCGGACGTGGGTACGACGAGCCGGACGCCGTCGCCGCGATCACGGCCCGGTGTGGCTACCTGCCGCTGGCGCTACGCATCGCCGGGGCCAGGCTGGCCGCCCGACCAGCCTGGAGCGTGCAGGAGATCGCCGAACGGCTCGCCGACCGCCGCCACCGGATGGACGAGCTGCGGGCCGAGGACATGGACGTACGGGCCAGCCTCATGCTCAGCTATGCGGCGCTGCCCGGGCCGAATGCCCGCGCCTTCCGACTGCTGGCGCTCGCGAACGCGGCGACGCTGCCGCTGTCCGTCGCCTCCGCGATGCTCGATCTGCCGCAGCGTCGCGCTGAGCAGATCCTCGAAGAGCTGGTCGACGCGCATCTGCTGACTTGCCCTCGGCAGGGTTCCTACGGCTTCCACGACCTTCCGAGGCTGTTCGGCACGGAGCGGGCCGCCGCCACCGAGACGGCGCAGGAGCGGCTGGCGGCCCTGCGCCGCGGGGCCCGCGCCGCCCGCCGATCCGCCGGCGGGCCGGCGGATCCCGCGCTCGCCGCGCTGCGCCGCGTCATCGACGACCTCGCCGCCAGCACGTACGCGATCGGCGAGCCCCTCGATCATGGCCTCGCCGCCCGCCGCTACGCGATGTCCGACGAACGCCGCGCCCTGCACGGCACCGTCCTCTGACCGCTGTGATTCCGGGGTTGGTAGTTGGTGTGTTGGCTGGGGTGTTGGGTGTTTTCTGATAACGGTGCGGGGCGTTCTGCGGGTTGGTGATGACGCGGCGGGGGTGTCCGGCCGGGTTGTTCGGGGTTCATTGAGAACGCTGCGGTGTGTCGGTGTTTCTGTCGGGGGTCTAAAGGATCCGGGCGTGTTCGGGCTGGTCGGGGGTTTGGTCTGGCGTGTTGTCGGCCGTCCTCGGGGTGGGATGGCGGCGGGAGCACGGGTTGATGCTCGCGCGTCGGCCTGGTCGTGGGGGTGGTCAGAAGGGCGGGGCGTCCGTGAAGCCTCCGGTCCATGGGTCGGTGCTGGGGCTGGTGGTGTCGTCTGCGGTTTGCAGGGCGGTGGGGTGGTCCTGGTGCTGGGTGAGGTCGGGGTGTTCGGCCAGGGGGAGAGCGGTGATGAGGGCGGCATCGCGTACCGCCGCGTCGGTGTGGTCGAGGAAGGGGGGGCAACGGCCTTGTAGGCCTGAGCAACGCGTCGTGACCTTCGGTACGGCCCTGCACGCACTGGACCCCGCCACCCGCAGCACCACGGTACCGGCTTCATAAAGTGGCGGGACGAACTCCCCGACCCACGCCCCAGACCCGTACGCCATCCTCAGGGGGTAGCTGGAAGACCCGTGTCATCCCAGATTGGATCTGCGCTCCACTCGTCTCTGAGTCGGGCGTACTGCTTTCGTACGACCGCCCTCGCCGCCCGCAGGCACTCAGGCCTCCGCGAAGTGCCGGACGGACATCGGCGGGCGTGAGCTCGGGACGAGGTCGGTACCACCTTGCGGGGTGCCGCCGACGTCCGGCACTGTCACGGGTGACGTCGACCCCGACTTCCACGACCAACTCCGGCCGGACAAGGGTGACGTGGAGGGTCTCGCGGGTGCCCCACCCCACCCGGCGGAGAAGGTCCAGCCCGTCCAGGGGTGATCGGCTTCGGATGGGATGATCAGTGGGGCCAGGGCCCGGCCGGCGGCGTGGGGGAGCGACGTGCTGCGCCCGATGGAGCGCAGGCGCCCGCCGGTGTCGTACCGACCCAGCAGCAGCGTAGGGGCTCCGCCGGAGAGTCGGTGACCGCACCAACGATGGCATCCTCGGTGGGACCTTGTGCTTGCACCAACCGCGCACGCAGTTCGGCGACCTCCGGGCCCGACATGTCGACTTCCAGCGTGTCGCTGCTGGTGTCGCTGTTCCCGGCGTGCCACGCCCCGTCCTTGCGGACATCCTTGCAGGCGTAGGCGATCGGACGGGCCACTGCCGCCGTGCGAGGCGAAGCGGTCGGGCTCTGGCCGTGGACCGCCGTCAGAACCGCCACGGCGATCGCCGCTCCCGCCAGGGCCGATGCCGCAGCGGTCAGGTACAGCATCGGACGTGTCACGGGCCGCTGAACAGGGCCTGCCGTAACGGTCATGTGCAGCGGTTCGTGGCCCGACGCACCGTGGTCCCCGACGGAATCCCGGTCCGGTACCCCGCGCTCCTCATCGGTGTCCGAAAGCGGCCGGTCTCGTTGCCAGGAATCGGCTGCCGTCTCATGGAGCGCCATCAGCAGTGCCGGATCGGTGCCGGTGACCGCCGCCAGCGCCTCGACCGCCGCCTTCGGCGGCATCAGGCGGCCGCTCAGTATCGTTCCCACGAGGACGCGCTGTAACCCGTCCGTGCGGCGAGCCTGGGCAGACTCAGACCACTGTCGTCCTTGAGCCGACGCAATGGCCCGACGAACTCCACCACGACCGGGTCCATGCCACCGGGCAGTTCCTTCCATCGCGCCATACCCCGCCCCATTCCCTCCCAAGAGGCCCCCGTGCTTCAGCCGGAGATCGTAGCCGGGCCAGGTGGCCGGAACTTGCCTTGCGCTTCTGGGAGAAGCTCCCGAGCACGTATCGCAGTGAAACCCACTCGACCTGCTCAACCCACTGACGAGATCATGGGCAGATGCCGTCGACCGAACCAGCCGCCCGCGAGCTTCAGGACCGTGCCGTTCTCTGGAGCATGGGCGAGATCCGCGCAGCCGAGGTCGTCGCTGCTGCCTGTGATGCACTCGTTGCCGGCCTCGACAGTCCTGCCCTGCGGATCTTGGCGGCGTGCACACGCGCGGAGGCGGATTACGACGTCCCCGACCTCCTCCCTCCGGCACTCGACGAACTGGGCCTCACCTTCTACTCAGCGGACAGTGTTGCCGGACAAGAAGCCGCCACACGAGCACTTGCCGCTCGGATGGTGGCTGGCGAGCTGACGCCACGCGAGCTGGCCTTCCGGATCCACCAGCGCTTCGGGCACGAGCTGCCACTGGCCGAGCGACTCGTCGACCTGGACGACGAGTACGACGTCCTCGAATACGGCGATAGAACACCGGCACAGGTCGACGCCGATGTCACGGCCGAAGCTCTTCGGCTTGCACAGCATCCTCGTGTTCCTGCCGAACCCACGGATGCACCGACCTGAAGCGGACCGGTGGGCCCGTGGGTTCCGGCTGAAGAGCCTTCGGCTTCTTTGAACCCACGGGGATCAGGGCCCTGTTCTGGTATCAGCTACGGCGAACGGACATGTAGCGCCGGGTAATGCTCGGGGCTGGACCCAGCGAGAGGACCAGTGATGCAGCTGTGAGGACGCTTCATGCCGTCCGGCTCCTACCGTTGGAGCGGGGGCGTCACGCGTAGTTGCGCAGTTCGGGCCCCATCTCGCCCAGGGGCGGCGGGGGCCTGTACAGACGTAGAGACGTAGACGTGGCCACCCCATTCGACGTTGTGCACGCCGTAGGGGTTGGAGAGGGTGGCGGCCACGCGGACGTCCCCCGAATTCGAGCTGATGCCGTACGTCCAGACCGCGCTGGAGGGGCGGCAGTACCGGCAGCACGATCACGGCGAGCAGCGCAGCCGAGACGGCGGTTCCGACCAACAAGCCGCGCAGCTGGTCCGGGCGGGAGCGCAGCCACCCGTCGAGTCCCACGCCCCGGCCGCCAGCAGGAACACGTACAGGCCACCCAGCAGAGCTGGCGGCAGCACGGGCGGACGAGATGGACGCCGACACCGTCAACCGGGAGCTGTCCATCGCAGGCGACGACAACCGCCGACGCAGCAACGGCGATCGCTACCACGCAGCCCTCCGCGACCCGTTCAACCGCATGCTTGGCCAACTCCATCACTGCCTGGCACGTCACGAGAAGTTCGACGAAACCATCGCCTTCCACCAGCCGACGTGTTCCCCACTCGCGGCAGCCGCTTGACCGGGTAGCAGCATGGGGTGTCTTGTCGGCCAGGACCGCATCTGGCGTCGTGGCGGTGGCCGCCGATCCGTCTGGACGCCCCCAAACGGCCGCGGCCCGTCTGGGCGGGCTCCGGCGGTGTGCTGGTGAGCGCGCACGATCGTGGAGTCGACGGCGACGATCCGGTCGGCAGTGCCGGGGTCACGTCCGCGGGAGTGGTGTATCGACGGCCACTCGGTGATCTCTTCTTTGAGGCTATGCGGTGAGTTCCGTCGGGATGACTGTGTCGTCGGTTTCTGACTCGATCGGGTGGAGGCGGGCCTTGGCCAGCAGGTCGAGTCCCATGTAGCGGCGGGCTTCGGTCCACTCGTCGTTCTGCTCGGCCAGCACCGCGCCGACCAGGCGGATCAGGGCGGTGCGGTCGGGGAAGATGCCGACCACGTCGGTGCGGCGGCGGATCTCCTTGTTGAGCCGTTCCTGCGGATTGTTCGACCAGATCTGCCGCCAGATCTCGCGCGGGAACGCGGTGAACGCCAGCACATCGCCCTGAGCGGCGTCCAAGTGGGCTGCCGCCTTGGGGAACTTGGCCTCCAATGCGTCCAGGACGTGCCGCATCTGGGACTGGACTGCATCGATGTCGGGTTGTTCGAAGACGGTCCGCAGCAGCGTGGCCACCCACGGCTGGGCCGACTTGGGCACCTGGCTCAGCAACGCGCGGGCGTAGTGAGTACGACATCGCTGCCAGCTCGCGCCGGGCAGGGTGGCCCCGATCGCGTTGACCAGGCCCATGTGCGCGTCTGAGATGACCAGTTGGACGCCCGATAGGCCGCGGGCGATCAGGGAGCGCAGGAAGGCCAGCCAGCCGGCGCCGTCCTCGGCAGTGGCCACGTCCAGGCCGAGAATCTCACGGTGCCCATCGGCGTTGACGCCGACCGCGATCAGCGCGTGGACGTTGATGATGCGGCCGCCCTCGCGAACCTTCTGCGTGAGCGCGTCCACCCAGACGAACGCGTAGGGGCCGGCGTCCAGGGGCCGGTTGCGGAACGCGGCGACCTGTTCGTCGAGATGCTTGGCCATGGCGCTGACCTGGGACTTCGACAGCTGGGTGACGCCCAGGCTCTCGGCGAGCTTCTCCACTCGGCGGGTGGAGACGCCGAGCAGATAGGCGGTGGCGACCACGCTGATGAGGGCCTGCTCAGCCCGGCGGCGACGCTCCAGCAGCCAGTGCGGGAAGTAACTGCCCTGACGCAGCTTGGGAACGGCGAGTTCGACGGTGCCCGCGCGGGTGTCCCACTCGCGAAGGCGATACCCGTTGCGATGGTTGACTCGCTCGTCGCTGACCTGCCCGTATTCAGCATTGCAGAGGGCATCGGCCTCGGCGGACATGAGCGCGTCCGCGAACGTCTTGACCATCGCGCGCAGCAGATCGGGACTCGCCGCTGCGAGGTTGTCCTCCGCGAGGGCGTGCAGGGGCAGACTGTCGGGTGCGGTCATCGTGCTGATCTCCTTCGTGACTCGACATCTCGAAGATCAGCCGGTGGCCGTTCATCTATGCGGGCGTCACCCCGACGCGGGAGCAAACCCCCGGATCAGGTCGAACCCGTACACCACTTCCCAGGACGCAACCAGTGCCGGGAAGCCTCGGGATTGCCGGTGCCGGCAGCCTGGGGAACTCCCTCATCACAGGTCACAAGCGCCTCCTCCGTCACCGGGGCACCCGCAGGCGGTCACCCATCCATGAACCCGGCTTCAAATCTTGAGCACGAATTCCACACATCCCTCTCTCCAGACGGGCCCTGATGGTCTAGATTGACCGTGCTTCGCATGCTGGGACACGAGGCGACAAATGATGATCTATGGGTCCTGCGATACAGACGGCCAGCTGCCGCGTCTCTGGCGCCGGACGTGGGGGTGATCAATTCGTGGAGCCCGAGTGGGGTTTTGGGTGCGGGGAGTACCCGAGGTTTCGACGGGTTCACATGCAGTTCGAGGGTCTGGCAGGCCATGCGAGTCAGCTGCGGCCAGGGCGGGTTGTTCAAGTGGCGCTGAAGTAGCCGGGATGTCATGCGCCGGGGGACTGGGGGGTCTCCTGCGGGAGGAACGGTGTCAGGCGATCACGTCCAATCACTGAGGACCGGGGGGTTCTGTGCGACAGGGGGGACTAGTCGGCCCTTTTTCGTCGGCGCGCGGGCGTCTGGCGAACGGGGCAATCAGCCGGCCCGCGAACGACTGGGAGCAGCTGTACCGCCGTATCGTGATCACCAGCGATACCGTGGCCACCGCCTTGGTGGTGGCGGCGATCGGCAACTTCTTCGGGGCACGGGACGCGGCCAACTGGCACGAGAAATGGGGAATTCTCGCATTCGGCACCGAGCTGCTGGTGCTGGGAGCGCTTGCGGTGAGCCGGTCGTGGGCTCCGGCCGTGCTCGGCCAGGGCGCCGAGGAATTCCGTCGGCTCGGACGCGCACTGTTCGCGGCGACCGTCGTACTGGCACTCGGCGGGATCGCCCTCACCTCGCGCAACATCAAGCTCTGGATCTTCGTCGCGATCCCCGCGATCGCGCTCGTCACCATGACCGCGCGGTATCTGCTCCGCCTCTGGCTGCACAAACAGCGCAAGGAAGGCCGGTGCCTGAGACCGGTGCTCGCTGCCGGGAGCCCGGCCACCGTGCGCGACCTGATCACCCGGACCCGCAAGTTTCCGCACATCGGCTGGCGAGTGGAGGCGGTGTGCACGACGGACGGTCGCGGGCTCGATGGTGACCAACTGGACGGAGTGCCGGTCGTCGGTCAACTGGCGGACGTCGCCAAGCACGTCCGCCACGACGGTTACCGCGTCGTCGCGGTCACACCGGACCCGCACTGGACGCCGGACCGGCTGCAGCGGCTGGCCTGGAACCTCGAAGGCAGCGATGCCGAGATGGTCGTGGCCCCGGTGCTGATGGAGGTGGCCGGCCCGCGGCTGCACGTCGACGCGGTGCTCGGGATACCGCTGCTGCGGGTCAGCATGCCGGCCTTCACCGGGGGCCGCCGGGCGATCAAGGGGGTCGTCGACCGGGTGGGCGCGGCGGTCCTGCTGATGCTGTTCGCGCCGCTGATGGTGTTCGTCGCGCTGCTTGTGCTGGTGGACAGCCGGGGCGGGGCCTTCTACCGTCAGCGCAGAGTCGGCAAGGACGGCCGCGAGTTCACCATTCTCAAATTCCGTACCATGATCGCCGGGGCTCACGGGGCACGTGCCGAGCTCGCCGAGCGCAACGAGGGCGCAGGGCTGCTGTTCAAGGTCCGCCGGGATCCGCGGGTGACCCGGGTGGGAGCAGTGCTGCGCCGGTACTCGATCGACGAACTCCCGCAGCTTTTCAACGTACTTACCGGATCGATGTCGCTCGTCGGTCCGCGGCCTCCGCTACCGGAAGAGTGCGCCGCGTACGACCCGGACATCCGGCGGCGGCTGCTGGTCAAGCCCGGGCTCACCGGCCTGTGGCAGATCAGCGGACGCAGCGACCTGCCGTGGGAGGAGGCGGTCCGCCTCGACCTGCGGTACGTGGAGGACTGGTCGCTCGCCCTCGACACAGTGATCTTGTGGAAGACGATGCGTGCCGTGCTCCATGGGCAGGGGGCCTACTGATGGGTGAGGGGCGTCGTCCGGCCGACGCGCGGATCGCAGGTCACAAGGGCCTGCACAGGGGGAGCACAGGCCACAAGGGCCTGCCTGGGGGGAGAGACACATGAGAGTGAGCGTTTTCGGGCTCGGCTACGTGGGCTGCGTATCGGCCGCGTGCCTGGCCAGCATGGGACACGAGGTCATCGGGGTGGACGTGAACCAGGTGAAAGTCGACCTGGTCAACGACGGCAAGGCCCCGGTGGTCGAGGAGCGGATCGGCGAGCTCATCGCCGAGGTCGTGCGGACCGGAGCGCTGCGCGCCACAGGCGACGTCCGCGAGGCGATCATGGACAGCGAGGTGTCGCTGGTCTGCGTGGGCACGCCGTCGGAGCCCAACGGCAGCCTGTGCACGACATACTTGGAGCGGGTCACCGAGCAGATCGGCACCGCGCTGGCCGAGGGGGCCAAGCAAGGGGGCCGGCACACGGTCGTGTTCCGCAGCACCATGCTCCCGGGCACCTGCCTGAACCTGCTGGTACCGATCCTGGAGAAGAACGTCGGCGGCACGGCCGGGGTGGAGATCGGGGTCGTGGTCAACCCGGAGTTCCTGCGCGAGGGCACGAGCGTGCGGGACTTCTTCGACCCGCCCAAGACCGTCATCGGCGAGCTCGACCCGGCAAGCGGCGACGCGGTGATGGCGCTGTACGACGGCCTGCCCGGCGAGGTGTTCCGGGTGCCGGTCCCGACGGCCGAGGCGATCAAGTACGCGGACAACGCGTTCCACGGCCTCAAGATCGGCTTCGCGAACGAGCTGGGCGCGGTGTACCAGGCGCTCGGGGTGGACTCGCACCAGGTGATGGACGTGTTCCTGGCCGACCGCAAGCTGAACATCAGTCCCGCCTACCTGCGGCCCGGCTTCGCCTTCGGAGGCTCCTGCCTGCCCAAGGACCTGCGCAGCCTGGTCCACGCGGCACAGCGGGCCGACGTCTCCATACCCATCCTCTCCCACGTGCTGTCCTCCAACTCCGACCATCTGCAGCGCGCGGTGGACCTGGTCGAGCGCGCCGGCAAACGCCAGGTGGGCCTGTTCGGGCTGTCCTTCAAACCCGGCACCGACGACCTCCGCGAGAGCCCGCTCGTCGAGCTGGCGGAGAGGCTCTTCGGCAAGGGGTACGACCTCAAGATCTACGACGCCAACGTGAGCCTCTCCCGGCTGCTCGGCGCGAACCGCGAGTACATCGAGAACCGGCTGCCGCACCTCGCGCAGCTGCTCGCGGACTCCGTCGGCGAGGTGCTCCAGCACGCCGAGGTATGCCTGGTCGGGACCAGGGACCCGGCCGTGCTGTCGGCGCTGCCCCATGGCGGAGAACCGGTGATCGTCGACCTTGTCCGCCTTCCCGACGCCGAGGCGCGCCGAACCGAACCGGGGTACATGGGCCTTGCTTGGTAACGCAACCAGCGGCGACGGGGCGAACCGGCGCGCGCTGATCCTGGTGGAGAACCTGTCGGTGCCGTTCGACCGGCGGGTGTGGCAGGAGTGCACGACGCTGCGCGACGCGGGCTGGACGGTACACGTCATCTGTCCGCAGGGGACCAAGCGCGACACGGAGCCGGAGGCGGAGATCGACGGGGTGCGGATCCACCGCTACCCGTTGCGCGCGGCCACCGGAGGGCCGGCCGGCTACGTGAGGGAATACGGATCGGCGTTGTGGCACACGGCCCGGCTGGCCCGCAAGGTCGGCCCGGTCGACGTGGTCCACGCCTGCAACCCGCCCGACCTGCTGTTCCTGCCGGCACTGTGGCTGAAGCGGCGCGGCGCGCGGTTCGTCTTCGACCAGCACGACCTGGTACCCGAGCTGTACCTTTCCCGGTTCGACCGCGGCGAGGATCTGCTCTACCGCGCCGTGTGCGCGCTGGAAAAGCGGACCTACCGAGCCGCGGACGTCGTCCTCGCCACGAACGAGAGCTACCGGGACGTCGCGCTGCGCCGTGGCGGTCGGCGGCCCGAGGACGTCTTCGTGGTGCGCAGCGCACCCCAGACCGACCGGTTCCAACCGGTGCCGCCCGAGCCGGAGTTGAAGCGCGGCAAGCCTTATCTGCTGTGCTACCTCGGCGTCATGGGCCCTCAGGACGGCGTCGACTACGCCTTGAGGGCCCTCGCGAAGCTGCGCGACGAGCACGGGCGCACCGACTGGCATGCGGTGTTCGTCGGCTCCGGTGACGCCTTCGACGCGATGGTGGAGATGTCCCGGCGGCTCAGGCTCGGTGAGCAGGTGCAGTTCACCGGGCGCATTCCGGATGCCGACCTGGTGCGCTATCTGTCCACCGCGGACGTGTGTCTTTCCCCCGACCCGCGCAATCCGCTCAACGACGTGTCGACCATGAACAAGGTCCTTGAGTACATGGCGATGGGTCGGCCGATCGTCTCGTTCGACCTGAAGGAGGCGCGCGTCTCCGCCGGTGACGCCGCCGTCTACGCGCCCGCCAACGACGAGGCCCGATTCGCCGAGCTCATCGCGCTGCTCCTGGACGATCCCGAGAAACGGGCCCGGATGGGCAAGATCGGCCAGGAGCGGATCAGCGGGCCGCTCTCCTGGCAGAACTCGCAAGCGTCGCTGCTCGCCGCCTACGCCGCCGCCTGCCGTGACCACACTCCGGTGTCGGCGGGCGACCCGGTCCGGACAGGGAAGAGGCAGCGCAGTTGAGCGAGGACACGATACGCCTGGTCACCATCGGGCGGATATTCCGTCGGCGCTGGCGGCTTCTCGCCGTCCTCGCCGTCGTGGGCGCGCTCGTCGGCTACGGCGTCTCGGTGGTTTTTCCGCCGCGGTACACGACGTCGGCATCGGTCCTGCTGCCCGGGCAGTGGGAAGAACGCGAGCTGCTGACCCAGGTGGACGTAGCGACCAGTTCGACGGTGGTCGACAGCGCGGCCGCCACGCTCGGCTGGAAGGGTGTCAGCGGCGCCGACCTGCGGGATCGGGTAACCGCCAAGGCCGCCGACGGGAACATCATCAAGATCTCCGGTACGGCCGACACCCCGGAGCGCGCACAGCAGCTCTCCGATGAAGTGGCGCGGCAATTCGTCGGGTTCGCCGCGCGGATCGCAGGCGGCGGCACCGACTCCGCAGCAGCCACGGAGTCCGATGCGCTGCGGAAGAAGGTCGAGGAGACCAACCGCCGCATCACCGACCTGGCCAAGGCGGCCGATCCGGGGCGGACCGTGGAGAGCGTGCAGGCCCGTACCGCGCTTGAGAACCTGCGCACCTCGCTGGAGGAGGCCATGAAGAAGCTGGACGAGGCCGGCCCGGCGACCAACAAGGCAGGCATGGTCGTCATGGGGCCGGCCGCCCGGCCGACCGGCGAGGCGCCGCCGACGAGGATGCAGCTCGTCGTCGCCGGGGCGCTGCTGTTCTTCCTGCTCGCGGTCATCGGCCATCTCGTCGCCGCACGGATGAATCGCCGACTGCGCACCGAACCGGAGATCGCCGCGGCGCTGGGCTCGGCGCTGCTGGGCACCGTCGACGTGCCCGATGAACGGCACGGCGGGCACCAGCCGGAAGACGGTGGCCCACGAGCCTGGATCCGCCGACTCCTCGGCGTCGACACCCGGTGGGACCTGCCGGCCCCGCAGAGGTCCGACGACGAGGCCGTCAGACGGCTCCGCTACCGGCGGGTGTGCGCTCACCTGCGGGACCAACTGCCGTCCCCCCGGCGGCTGCTGGTGGTCGTACCGGACGGCGACGAGATCGCCCGCCGGGCCGCCGGACAGCTCGCCGCCGAGGCCAAGAGCGATCCGCAGCTGCGGGTGGTGGAAGTTTCGATGGACCGGCCGATCGTGCCGGATCGCGCCACCGAGTCCGGTGCCCTGGTCGTCCTCAGCGCGGGCAGCTGGACCGCGGAGGAGCTCGCCGGCATCGCCGGGGCGTGTGCGGACGGCAGGCATGAGGTCGTCGGCATCGTCGTCGCCGGCACGGTCCGCGCCCGTGACACGCGGTCTGCCGGCCGGCTCCCGGATGACGCCACTCTCGCGCTCGCGGTGCACGGCCATGCGAGGGGAGGTTCAGCGTGACGACGAGCACGACTTCCGAGTCGTCGGCCGCCACTCCGCTCATCGACCTGCAGGCGCTGGTGGTGGCGGTGCGCAGGCGCCGCCGCCTCTGGTACGCCATGGCGCTCCTCGGCCTGCTGGCCGGCGGCGCGCTGGCGGTCCTGATGCCGCCGAGGCCGACCGCGGTGACCAAAGTGCTGGTCGCGCACGCGGAGGACCAGCCGAACGACACCGGAACGCTGATCCGCACCGACGTCCAGCTGCTGCAGACCACGCGGATCGCCGACAAGGCCCTGCAGTCCCTCAAGTCCCCGGTGAAACCTGAGGACTTCATGCGGGACTACAAGGGTGCCGGCCTGACCAACAACCTGCTGCAGATCACCGTGACAGGGGACAGCGACGCGCAAGCGGTGGCCCGCGCCAAGGCGCTGGCCGACGCGTTCGTCGCGGATCATGTCCAACGGATGCAGGAAACCGCGCAGGCCGAGGCCAAGGCCCTGCTCGACCAGCGTGACCGCATGCGGGACGAGCTCGCCCAGGTCAACAAGGAGATCGGAGACCGATCGCCGGACAGCAACCCGAAAGCGGCGGCGAGCATCGAGTCGCTCTTCGCCCGCAGGGCCGAACTCAACTCGCGCATCTCCGATTTCGACCAGCGCGCCGCGGACGCGCGCACCGGCACGCCCCAGGTCATCGCCGGCACGCAGATCGTGGACGCCCCGCGCGCGGTGCGCCACTCCCTGCCCAAGGCCGCTGTCACCGACGCCGCGATCGGGCTCGTCCTCGGACTCGTCCTCGGGCTCGCGCTGGCCGCCGTCGGCACGGTGGTGGCGGACCGCCCCGTGCTGCGCCGGGACATCGCGGCGAACCTGGGCGCCTCGGTCATCGCGGAGCTGCCCCGCCGGTCGGGCCGGCTGTGGCAGCGCCGACGGACCCGGGTGACACGCGAACGGCTCACCGCGACCCTGGTCCGCACCACGCGTGACTCCGCGGAACCGGTGTCGCTGCTGGAACTGGGCTGTGCGCACAGCACGAGCCTGATCGCCCTGGACCTCGCCAGGGCTATGGCGGCGGAGGGGCCGGTGACCGTCGTCGACGGTTTGCCCGGCCCGCAGCTTGCAGGCCGGCGCCCGAAGCCGGGAGACCCGACCGTGGTCAGCGGCGAGCGTGCCGCGACCGCGTCGCCCGAGGGGCGCCGGATCGGCGTCGGCTCGGTGGCGCCCGGCACGGCGTGGACCGACCTCCAGTACCTCGGAACCCAGACCGTGCTCGTGGTGCGTGCCGGCCACGGCAGCGCCGCATGGCTGCACACCGTGGCGCGACAGCTCGCGGACCAGAGCATTCCGGTGATCGGTGTGGTGCTGATCGATCCCGATCCGCGCGACCGGACCGACGGCACATTGTGGGACGGGCTGCACACAGCGCTGCGCGGCCGTGCCGAGCGGCCGGCCCGGCAGAACGGGACGAGCCAGCCGCGGACGGAGCGGCAGCCGATGTGGGCCGCACGCGTCCCGGGCAACGACCAGGAGGCGCGGTAGGACATGTGTGGCATCGCAGGCACGTACCGGTGGCCGGACGGAAAGGCCGTGACCGACCGGCTCACCGACACCCTCGCCCACCGCGGTCCGGACGGGGCGGGCCGATACAGCCACCCCGCCGGTGACGGCGACGTGCACCTCGGGCACCGCCGGCTGGCCATCATCGACCTGTCCGAGACCGGCGCCCAGCCGATGGTCTCGGACGGCCTCGCCCTGACGTACAACGGCGAGCTGTACAACGCGCCGGAGCTGCGTGCCGAACTGGCAGCCGCCGGGGTGCGCTTCCGCGGTACCTCCGACACCGAGGTACTCCTTGAGGCCTGGCGGCGCTGGGGCACGGACTGCCTGCCCCGGCTGCGCGGCATGTTCGCGTTCGGCATCTTCGACGAGCGAACCGGTGACCTGGTGCTCGCCCGCGACCAGCTCGGCATCAAGCCGCTGTTTCTGCTCCGGCGCGGCGAGGGCCTGGTGTTCGCCTCGGAGCTCAAGGCGCTCGCCGCCGCGACCGGCCGGTCGCTGCAGGTGGACCATGCGGCGCTGGTGGCCTCGCTGCTGTACTACTGGGTGCCGGACTCACGGTGCGTGTTCCACGAAGCGGAGAAGCTGCCGCCGGGGAGCTGGCTGCGGTGCCGGCCCGACGGCCGGGTGGAGCGCGGCCGGTTCTGGAACCTGAAGGACGTCGCCGCCGAGGGCCGGGAGCGGGCCCGGGCCGGCGAGCAGCCGGACCTGGCCGCCATCGTCGAGGAGTCGACTCGGCGCCACCTGCTCTCCGACGTACCCGTGGCGACCTTCCTGTCCGGCGGCCTCGACTCCAGCTACCTGACCGCACTGGCGGCCCGCCGGCAACCAGGGATCTCCGCTTACACGATCGGGTTCCGCGCCGAGGACGCCAAGTTCGAGGCGATGCCGGACGACCTGCGCCATGCCCGGCAGGTGGCCGAGCGGTTCGGCGTCGATCTGCACGAGATCGAGATCGCCCCGAACGTGCTCGACCTGCTGCCGCAGATGACGTACCACCTGGACGAGCCGATCGGCGACCCCGCCGCGATCAACACCTACCTGATCTGCTCGGCCGCACGAGAGGCCGGGGTCAAGGTGATGCTCTCGGGGATGGGCGCCGACGAGCTGTTCGCCGGTTATCGCAAGCACCTGGCCAACCTGATCGCCCTGCGCTACCAGCGCCTCCCGCGGTCCCTGCGGCGCGGCCTGTCCGGGGCCGTGGACAGGCTGCCGGTCGCCACGTCCCGCCGGGGCTACCGATCGGTGCGCTTCGCGAAGCGGTTCCTCTCCTTCGCCGACCTGCCCGAGGAGACCGCCTTCCGGCGCAGCTACACCATGTACGACCAGGACGAGCTGCTCGCCCTGGTCGATCCGGACCTGGCCGGGACGGTCGAGGACGTGCTGACCGAACATGCGGACGTCTACCAGGACAACGACCTCGACGACTTCGTCAACCGCATGTGCCTGACCGATGCCCGGATGTTCCTGCCGGGCCTGAACCTCACGTACACGGACCGGTCCAGCATGGCCGCGTCGACCGAGGTGCGGGTGCCGTACGTGGACGTCGAGGTGGTCAAGGCGGCGTTCGCCGTGCCCGGCGACCGCAAGATCGTCGGACGGCAGGGCAAGGCCGTCCTCAAGGAGGCGGCCACCTCGATCCTGCCCCGGGAGATCGTGTACCGGCCCAAGGGCCTGTTCAGCGCCCCGCTGCGGGCCTGGATGAGCCGGGATCTGGCACCGCTGGTGCGCGAGGTGGTCAACGACGGCGAGCTGGTCCGTTCCGGGATCCTGCGCCGCGACGCGCTGGCGCGGATGGTCGCCGAGGACGCCGCCGGGCAGCGGGACTTCTCCAAGCATCTGTGGCACGTACTGACCGTCGAGTACTGGTATCGCGACGCGACCTCTGGGTCCGGCCAGAGCACTCGGTTGACGGCTTAGGAATTTCAGAGGAGTTCGGGTGAAGCAGGTTGTACAGAACTACAAGACCGGCGAGCTGGCGATGCTCGACGTTCCGGTGCCGGGGTGCAAGCCGGGCGGTGTGCTGGTCCGCAGCGCCTACTCGCTGATCTCCACCGGGACCGAGCTCATGAAGGTGTCCGAGGCCGGCATGTCGATGCTGGGCAAGGCCCGCTCCCGGCCGGACCAGGTGGCCAAGGTCATGCAGAGCGTGGCCACCAACGGGGTGCCCGCCACCTACCGCAAGGTGATGGGCAAGCTGGACTCCTACACGCCGCTGGGCTACTCGCTGTGCGGGGTCGTCGAGCAGGTCGGCGCCGGGATCGACGACGTGAAGGCCGGCGACCTCGTGGCCTGCGCCGGCAACGAGCACGCGCTGCACGCCGAGCTGAACTGGGTGCCGAAGAACCTCTACACCCCGGTGCCCGACGGCCTCGCGCCGCAGCACGCGGCCTTCGGCACCGTCGGGTCGATCGCGCTGCAGGGCGTCCGCCAGGGCGAGTCACAGCTGGGCGAAGTGGCCCTGGTCATCGGCCTCGGGCTGATCGGGCAGCTGGTGGTACAGCTCCTCACCGCCTCGGGAGTCCGCGTCATCGGGGCCGACCCCGACCCGGTGCGCTGCGAGCTGGCGGAGCGCCTGGGTGCCGCGGCCTGCGGCGATCCCGCGTCGGCGGCCGTGGAGACTGCCGTCGCCGAACTCACCGGCGGTCACGGCGTGGACCAGGTGTACCTGGCCGCCGGCGGCGGCAGTAACCAGCCCGTCGAGCTGGCCGCCCGCCTCTGCCGCGACCGCGGCCGGGTCGTCGACATCGGCAAGTGCCGCCTGGACCTGCCGTGGAACGCGTACTACGAGAAAGAGCTCGACGTCCGGTTCTCCCGCAGTTACGGCCCCGGGCGCTACGACCCGGAGTACGAGCTGGAGGGACGTGATTACCCGATCGGCTACGTGCGCTGGACCGAGCGCCGCAACCTGGCGTGCTTCCTCGATCTCCTCGCCCGCGGCAGCGTCGACGTGGAGCCCTTGGTCTCCCACGTCAGCGACTTCGACGACGCGGTCGAGACGTACCAGCGCCTGAAGGACGGCGAGTTGAAGGCCGTGGCCGTGCTGTTCCGGTACCCGGGACAGGGGGAGGACACGGGGGAGGCGGCGGCCCCGGCGGTGGCCGTGCCCGCGGTGAACGTGAAGCCGAGTCCGGCCCGCGCCACCAGGACGCCGGTGCGGCTCGCGTTCGTCGGCGCGGGGAACTACGCGACGTCGATGCTGCTGCCGCACCTGGCACAGCGCGACGGCGTCGAGTTGTCGACGGTCGTCACCACGACGGCGCTGTCCGCGGCCAACGCGCAGCGGAAGTTCGGCTTCGCGGAAGCGACCACCGACCTCGACGCCGTGCTCGGCGACAAGTCCATCGACGCGGTGTTCGTGGTCACCCGGCACAGCTCGCACGCCGAACTGACCCGAAGAGCACTGCTGGCCGGCAAGACCGTTTTCGTGGAGAAGCCCCTGGCCCTCAACGAGGACGAGCTGGCCGACGTGCTCGCGGCGGTGGAGAAGTCCGGCAACGACCGGCTGCAGGTGGGCTTCAACCGCCGCTTCGCACCGCTTCTGCAGGAGGCCCGCCGGCGCTTCGGCGCCCGGAGCGGTCCGGCGAGCCTGCGCTACCTGGTCAACGCGGGCCGGCTGCAGCACGGCAGCTGGTACCTCCAACAGGGCACCGAGGGCTCGCGTTTCGCCGGCGAGGGCGGCCACTTCATCGACACGGCGAGCTGGCTGCTGGAGGCCGACCCGGTCTCGGTGTACGCGGTCGCCCCGTCCGGCAACGAGGACCTGCAGGTCGTGCTGCGCTACCCGGACGGGTCCACCGCCACCATCAGCTACGTCACCACCGGCGCGCCCGGCTTCCCCAAGGAGACGCTGGACCTCGTCGCGGACGGCAAGGTGCTGCGACTCGACGACTTCGTCCGTGCCGCTGTTTACGATGACCGCCGCAAGCGGTGGGTCAGTTCGCGGCTTCCCAAGGCCCGGGACAAGGGCCAGAACGCCGAACTGGCCGCGTTCATCAAGGCCGTGCGGACCGGCGGGCCGATGCCGGTGCCGATTCAGTCGCTGGTCGCCACCACGGCGGCCACCCTCGCCGTGCAGGCCGGCCTGGCCGGCGGAGCGCCGGTGACGCTGGAGCGGGCGCGATGACCATGAGCGCGGGCTGGTACCTGCGGCGACTGTCCCGGATGGGACCACAGGAGGTCGCGGGCCGGATGGGCGACGCGGTGCGCAGACGCCGGTGGCGGTCCGCGCGGCCGGACGGTCCGAGCGTGACCGGCGCCAGGTTCACCGCGGTGCTGCCCGCCGGGACGATCGCCGCAGTGTCACCGGACGCCACGAAACGCCTCATCGCCGAGGCGGACCGGCTGATGTACGGACACGCCGAGTACTTCGGGGTGGTCCGCGACGACCTGGCCGACCCGGACTGGTGGTGCGACCCGAAGACCGGGCGCCGGGCTCCGTGGGGCTACGCCTTCGACGTGCCGTACCGGAACGAGGACGCGGTCGGGGACATCAAGCAGATCTGGGAGCTGTCCCGGCATCAGTACCTCACCCAGCTCGCCGCCGCCTACGCGCTCACCGGGAACGAGCGGTACGCCGAGCGAGTCGCCGAGCACCTGCGGTCGTGGTGGGCGGCCAACCCACCGCTGCGCGGCGTGCACTGGATCAGCGGCATCGAACTGGGCATCAGGCTGCTGTCCTGGGTGTGGATCCGCCGGCTGCTCGAAGGCTGGCCCGGCGCGGCCGGGCTGTTCGAGGGCAACCCGGTGGCGCTGAACCAGATCTGGCACCACCAGCGCTGGCTGGCCGCCTTCCCCAGCCGGGGGTCTTCGGCGAACAACCACGCCATCGCCGAGGCCGCCGGGCAGTTCGCCGCGGCCTGCGCGTTCGGCTGGTTCCCCGCCTCGGCGCGTTGGCGAGGCGACGCGCTGCGGTCGCTGGAGCGGCATCTGCGAAGCAACACCTTCGCCTCCGGCCTCAACCGCGAGCTGGCCACCGAGTATCACGGACTGGTGCTGGAGCTCGGCCTGGCCGCGGTGGCCGAGGCGGATGCCGCAGGCGTGCCGGTCCCCGCGTCGATCCGGCTGCTGCTGCTGCGGATGATCGACGCGCTCGCCGCCATCGTGGACAGCCGGCTGCGGCCACCGCGCCAGGGGGACGCGGACGACGGGCACGGTCTGGTCGTGGACGGCGCGGGCACCAACCGCTGGGCCTCGCTGCTGGCCACCGGGGACGCCGTGTTCGGGCGACTCGCCTGGTGGCCGGAGGCGACCGGAACCGATGTGCGCACCCCGCTGCTTGCCGCGCTCATCCGGCCGTACGCGAAAGAGGGCACCGCACCGGCCGTGACCCGCCCGGCAAGCCGACCGGCTCATTTCGCCGACGCGGGCCTCACCATCCTGCGCGGTCCCGGGGAGATCTGGTGCCGCTGCGACGGCGGCCCGCACGGCTTCCTGTCCATCGCCGCGCACGCCCACGCGGACGCGCTGTCCGTGGAGGTCCGGCACGACGGGGTCGACGTCCTCGCCGACCCGGGGACGTTCTGCTATCACGGGCAGCCCCAGTGGCGGCAGTACTTCCGGTCGACCCTCGGCCACAACACCCTGCAGCTGGACGGCAGCGACCAGTCCGTCTCCGGCGGCCCGTTCCTGTGGACCCGGCATGCCCACAGCCGCGTCCTGGCCGCGGACACATCCGACGAGGGAGTGGCCCGCTGGTGCGCCGAGCACGACGGTTACCAGCGCTCCGTGCACCGCCGCCGGGTGGAGCTGACCACCGCGAGCCAGGAGCTGAGGGTGGTTGACGAGGTGAGCGGTCCGCGCCGGGCCGTGCACCTGGCGTTCCACCTCGGCCCGGCGATCGCCGCGGACCTGGTGGGGAACCGGGCAGTGCTCACCTGGATCCGGGACGGCGAGGGTCGTTCCGCGGTGCTCGACCTGCCCGGGGAGCTGTCCTGGCGGGCGCATCGCGGCGAGACCGAACCACCGTTGGGCTGGTACTCCGCGGGATTCGGGCGCAAGGAACCCACCACAACGCTGGTCGGCACCGGCTTCGCCGACGGCGCGGAGAGCTTCACCACCGTGCTCAGGTTCCGCGGCTAGGGGGGCGCGTGGGGATCAAGAGGCGGCACTGGGCGTTGGCGGCGGCATCGCTGGCCCTGCTGGTGGCGACCGGCTGTGACGGGACGTCGGACGCCCCGGCAGCGGGGCCGACCGCTGCCGCGTCCACGTCCACGTCCGCGGCCCGATCCGTGGCCCGGGTGTGCGCCAAGCCCGCGGCCGGGCCGGCGAAGGCGCCGGCGGGCGCGGTGACGGTCGACCCGGCTGTGGTCGGTGACCTGGCTGCGAAGACCAAGAGCAGCCCCCCGCACACCGAGTTCTGGCTTCGACCGGGCAAGCACAGGCTCGACCCGGACCGCTACGCCCAGGTCATCCCCAAGGAGGGGGACCGCTACCTCGGTGCGCCGGGCGCGGTGCTCGACGGCCGGAAGAACAACCAGTACGCGTTCGGGGGCACCGCCCGCAACGTCACCATCCGCTACCTGACCGTGCAAGGTTTCGTGGCGCCGCCGGACGAGGGCGTGGTCAACCATGACTCGGCCGACGGGTGGGTGATCGAGCACGCGACGATCCAGTACAACTCCGGTGCCGGGCTCATGGCCGGTGCCCGTCAGCAGGTCCGCGCCAGCTGCCTGCGTGACAACGGTCAGTACGGCATGAACGCATACAAGGCCACCGGCCGTATCAGCGGCCTGGTGGTCGAGGGCAACGAGATCGTGGGCAACAACACCGGCGACTGGGAGCGGCGGCGGAAGGGCTGCGGCTGTACCGGAGGCATCAAGTTCTGGGCCGTCAACGGCGCCGACGTACGCGGCAACTGGGTGCACGACAACCGCGGAACAGGGTTGTGGGCGGACACCAACAACAACGACTTCCGCATCGAGGACAACGTGCTGGAGGCCAACGACGGTGCCGCGCTGATCTACGAGACCAGCTACAACGCGGTCATCCGGAACAACACGATCCGGCGGAACAACTGGGTCGAGGGCCGCAGGTACGCCGACAGCGGCGACAACTTCCCGTACGCGACCGTCTACCTTTCCGAGTCCGGCGGCGAACCACGGATCCGAGCCCGCACGGACAAGATCGAGATCTACGGGAACGTGCTGGAGAACAACTGGTCCGGGATCACCCTGTGGGAGAACGCCGACCGGTTCTGCAACAGCCCGGCCAACACCTCGTCCGGTGACTGCACGTTGCTGGTGAAGAACACCGACCGCTGCGCGGAGCCGGCGATCGCCAAGCCACCGCTCTACGCCGACTGCCGATGGAAGACCCAGCGGGTGGACATCCACGACAACCGCTTCGTGCTCGACAAGTCCGTCGTCAAGTGCACGGAGAAGTGCGACCGCATGGCGGTGCTGGCCAACTACGGCACGTATCCGGACTGGTCGCCGTACCAGGGCGAGAAGGTGGCTGAGGCGATCACCCACAGGCAGGACAACCGCTGGCACGACAACGTCTACCTCGGACCGTGGCAGTTCGTCGCCTACGACCCGAGCCGGGTGCTCGACTTCGAGCAGTGGCAGGGCACGGATTACCGGCAGGACGCGGGCAGCACCTTCGACCCACGGGCCGGTGGTTGAGATGGGCAGGGACCACACGCCGAAGATCGTCGGGACAGTCTGGGGGCTGCTGGTCCTCAACACGCTCGGCTCCGCCGGGGCGAAGACCATCATTCCGCTGCCCCGCTCCCTCATCCAGATGGTCACCATGGGCGCCCTGGTCGCCGCGTTCGCCCTGGCGCTCGTGGTCAATCTCCGGCTGCGCATCCGAGCCAGCGCCTACGTGCTCCTGCTCACCCTGCTGCTGGTATCGAGCGTGATCTCCAGCGCGCACCTGGAGTCCGGTTTCGGCGCGCTGTTCCGCTGCTTCCGGCTGGCTCTCTTCGTCGGCACGCTGTGGCTGCTCACCCGCTGGTGGGACGGCAGCCTGACGTTCGTACGGCACCACATCCGGATGTACTTCGCGGTGCTCGGATCGGTGGCCGCCGGCCTGGTCATCTCGCCGGGCGCGGCCCTGCCCGACCTCTACGGCGGACGCCTTGTCGGCGCGTTGTGGCCGCTCACCCCGCCGCAGATCGGGCAGTACGCAGCGGTGATCATCGGGCTCACCGTGCTGCTCGTCCTGGACCGGCGGACCGACAGGGCCGGCGCGGCGGTGGTGATCGTGCCGTCACTCGTCCTGCTCGCGCTGACCCATACCCGGACGGCCACGCTCGGCCTGCTCATCGGGCTGGCGTTGGCGATCGGCTCGCTCCTCCTGACCAGCAAAGCCGCCCGGCGGTTCTTCACCTGGACCGTGCTGTGCGCCGCGGTGGCCGCGGTGGGGTTCGCCTCCGCGCTCCAGGCGTGGTTCCTGCGCGGACAGAGCCAGGAGAACTTCTCCAGCCTCACCGGTCGGGCCAAGGTGTGGGACGCCCTGCTGGCCGCGCCCCGGTCGACCTCGGAGAAAGTGTTCGGCGTGGGCCTGGGCGACAAGTCGTTCGGCGGGCTGCCGATCGACAACAGCTGGCTGGCCGTCTACAACGAGCAGGGTCTGATCGGCGTCACCCTCGTCGCGGCGATCATCATCGTGCTCGGCGGCGTCGCGTTGCTGCGGCCACCGTCGCTGCAGAGGGCCTGCGCGATCTTCCTGATCAGCTACTGCGCGATCGCCTCGTACACCGAGGCCGGTCTTGGCGACGCCTCGCCGTATCTGCTCCATCTGGCCCTGGCCGCCTCGCTGCTGGCGGCACCTGCCGCGGCCGCTGACCTCTCGACGCCCGAAGTCCCTCGGCTTTCGACGCGCGAAGTCCCTCGACAACACATCCTGCGACGGGCCCGAAGACCGGAGGTGACCTGAGCATGCATGTCCTCGTGGTGCACAACCGCTACGCCTCGGCGCAGCCGAGCGGGGAGAACAAGGTCGTCGACCAGGAGGTGGAGCTGCTGCGCGCGGCCGGCCACCGGGTCGAGGTGTTCGAGCGGCGCAGCGACGACATCGCTGCCCGGTCCCTCCTTGCCAAGGCCGCGATGCCGCTGCTGGTGCCGTGGAACCCGGCGGTCCGCGCGGAACTCGCCACCCGGCTTCGCACCGAGCGGCCGGACGTGGTGCACGTCCACAACGTCTTCCCGCTCCTGTCGCCCGCAGTGCTGGCCGCCTGCGCCGACGCCGGCGTGCCCGCCGTCGCCACGCTGCACAACTACACCCAGGTCTGCCCGCCCGGCACTCTGCAGCGGGACGGCCGGCCGTGCGCCGAGTGCGTCGGCTCCGCACCACTGCCCGCCGTCCGGCACGGCTGCTACCGGAGTTCCCGGCTTGCGACGGTGCCGCTCGCGGTCAGCCTGTCGGTCAACCGGCGGCGCTGGTGGTCCGGCGTGGAACGGTTCTTCTGCATTTCCGCGGCGCAGCGCGACGTGCTGGTGCGGTCAGGCATGCCGGCCGAGCGGCTGGCGGTGAAGCACAACTTCGTGCCCGACCCGGGCACGTGCCGAGTCGGCGCCGGCGAGCATCTGCTCTATCTCGGCCGGCTCGCGGAGGCCAAGGGCGTACGCCTGCTCATGGCCGCGTGGGACGAGATCGCCGCGGACGGTGGTGTGGGCGTGCCGCTCGTGATCGCCGGCGCGGGGCCGCTGGAGCCCGAGGTGACCGCCTGGGCGGCGAGCCGGGACGACGTGCGCTACGTCGGCCTGTACGACACGGCGGAGTGCCGGAAGGCCCTCGCGCGATCGGTCGCCGTGGTGGCTCCCTCGACATGGCTGGAGGCGTTCGGGCTGGTGGTCGTGGAGGCGATGGCGGTGGGGGTACCGGTCGTCGCCGCCGGTCACGGCGCCTTCGTCGAACTCGTCGAGGACGGGGTGACCGGCCTGCTGCACCGGCCGGGCGAGCCCGCCTCGCTCGCGTCCTGCATACGCCGGATCGCGGCCGAGCCGGGCCGCAACCGGGAGATGGGCCAGGCGGCCCGGCGCCGTTACGAGCAGGGCTTCAGCCCGGCCGTCGGCCTTGAGCGCCTGGTGGAGGAGTACCGCACCGCGATCGCGGGTCGGACGGAATCAATGGGGGGCAGTAAGTGACACGATGCCGACTCTGCGGCTCGGAGACGCTGGCGAGCGTCGTCGATCTCGGGGCGACACCACCGTGCGAGAGCTTTCTCGCCGCGGACCAACTGGACGAGCCGGAACCGACTTACCCGCTGCACCTGCGGGTCTGCACCGACTGCTGGCTCGCGCAGATCCCGCCGCTGATCACGCCGGAGGAGACGTTCAAGGAGTACGCGTACTTCTCCTCGTACTCGACCTCTTGGGTGGAGCACGCGCGGACATTCGTCGCCGACGCCGTGCAGCGGGTGGGTCTCGGCGCCGACGCCTTCGTCGTCGAGGTCGCGAGCAACGACGGGTACCTGCTGCGGCATGTGGTGGACCGCGGGATCCGCTGCCTCGGCATCGAGCCGTCCGTGAACGTCGGCGCCGCGGCACGGGAGGCGGGGGTGCCCACGCTCACGGAGTTCCTGAGCCCGGACACCGGCTCGGCCGTCCGCGCCGAGCACGGCCCGGCGGATCTGGTCGTGGCCAACAACGTGTACGCGCACATCCCCGACGTGGTCGGGTTCACCCAGGGGCTGCGCGCCCTGGTCGCCGACGACGGCTGGGTCTCCATAGAGGTGCAGCACCTGCTGACCCTGATCGAGGAGAACCAGTACGACACCGTCTACCACGAGCACTTCCAGTACTACACGGTCGCCTCCGCGATCCGAGCCCTGGCGAGCGGAGGACTCACGCTCGTGGACGTCGAGTTGCTGCCCACGCACGGCGGCTCCATCCGGCTGTGGGCCCGGCCGGCCGAGGTGGCCGGCGAGCCGACACAGCGGGTGGCCGACGTGCTGGGCCGGGAGAAGGCCGCCGGGCTGCAGGAGCTGTCCGGATACACCGAGTTCTCCGCCCGGGTGGCCAAGGTGCGCCGGGACCTGCTGCGGTTCCTCATCGAGGCGGCCGAGCGCGGTGAGACGGTCGTCGGCTACGGCGCCCCGGGCAAGGGCAACACCCTGCTCAACCACTGCGGCATCCGGCCCGACCTGCTCCCGTACACGGTCGACCGCAACCCCTACAAGCACGGCAGGTTCACCCCGGGCACCCGCATCCCGATCCTGCCGCCCGAGCAGATAGCCGCCGACAGACCGGACTACGTCCTCGTCCTCCCGTGGAACCTGCGGGCCGAGCTGGTCGAGCAGCTGTCCTTCGTGCACGACTGGGGCGGCCGGCTGGTCTTTCCCATCCCGGAACTGAGCATTGTCGAGGTCAAGCGATGAAGGTCGTACTGTTCTGCGGCGGTTACGGGATGCGGATGCGGAGCGGCGCCGCAGACGACGTGCCCAAGCCGATGGCGATGGTCGGCCCCAGGCCGCTGATCTGGCACGTGATGCGGTACTACGCGCACTTCGGGCACACGGAGTTCATCCTGTGCCTCGGGTACGGGGCTCACCACATCAAGGACTTCTTCCTCAACTACGAGGAGACGACGTCCAACGACTTCGTACTGCGCAATGGGCGGACCGAGCTGCTGTCCACCGACATCGCGGACTGGACGATCACGTTCGTGCAGACCGGCATCGAGTCACCGATCGGCGAGCGGCTGCGCCGGGTGCGGCACCACCTCGACGGCGACGAGATGTTCCTCGCCAACTACGCCGACGTGCTCACCGACGCCCCCCTGCCGGAGATGATCGAGAACTTCGCCCGGCGCGACGCCGGGGCGTCGATGATGGTGGTGCCGCCGCAGTCCTCGTTCCACTGCGTGGACCTGGGCGAGGACGGCCTGGTGGGGGGCATCACCGCGGTGAGCGAACTGCCGCTGTGGGAGAACGGCGGCTACTTCGTTCTCCGCCAGGAGGTCTTCGAGCACATCCCGGAGAACGGGGACCTGGTCGCTGACGGATGCGCCCAACTGGCCAAGCGCGGGCGGCTGGTGGCGCACCAGCACCGCGGCTTCTGGAAGCCGACCGACACCGTGAAGGAGCGAGCCGCGCTCGACGAGGCCTACGCCCGGGGCGACCGCCCGTGGGCTGTGTGGGAACAGGACAGCGCGGCGGTGAGCGCGTGATCCGGCTCGGGGCCGGGCGTCTGCACCGGATCGTCGCGGTGGCCGCGCACTGCGACGACATCGCCATCGGCGCCGGCGGCACCCTGCTGACGCTGTGCCGCGCGCGGCCGGGTGTCCGCGTCGACGCGCTGGTGCTCTCCGGCGGCGGCAGCGAGCGCGAGCAGGAGGAGCAGGCCGCGCTCGCCGCCTTCTGCCCGGGCGCCGACCTGCGGCTGACCGTGCACAAGCTGCCGGACGGCCGGCTGCCCGCGCACTGGGAGGAGGCCAAGGCCGCGGTCGAGGAGCTGCGCGCGCAGACCGAGCCGGAGCTCGTACTGGCCCCGCGCACCGATGACGCTCACCAGGACCATCGCGGCCTGGCGAAGCTGATACCCACCGCATTCCGCGACCACATGGTCCTCGGCTACGAGATCGTCAAGTGGGACGGCGACCTGGGCCGTCCGTCGGCGTACCAGCCGCTGTCACCGGAGATCGCCGAACAGAAGGTACGGCTGCTGCAGGAGCACTACCCCTCGCAGCGACACCGGCCCTGGTACGACCGCGAGGCCTTCCTCGGCCTTGCCCGGATCCGCGGCATCGAATGCCACGAGCGCTATGCCGAGGCGTTCGCCGTCACCAAACTCACGCTCAACCTGGGGGATTGAACCTTGCGCGTACTACTGACCGGACACCAGGGCTACCTGGGCACCGTCATGGCCCCGGTACTCACGGCCGCCGGGCACGAAGTCGTCGGCCTCGACGCCGGCCTGTTCGCCGACTGCGTCCTCGGCCCGACACCCGCGGACCCGCCGGGGCACCGGGTGGACCTGCGCGACGTCACGTCCGAACACGTGGCCGGGGTGGACGCCGTGATCCACCTGGCCGCCCTGTCCAACGACCCGCTGGGCTCGCTGGCGCCGGAGCTCACCTACGACATCAACCACCACGCGTCCGTGCGGCTCGCCCGGCTGGCCCGCGACGCCGGAGTACGGCGCTTCCTGTACGCGTCGACCTGCTCGGTCTACGGCGCCGCCGGCGGCGGCGACCTGGTGACCGAGGACGCCCCGCTGCGCCCGGTGACGCCGTACGCGGAGTCCAAGGTGCGGGTGGAGGACGACCTGCACGCGCTGGCCGACGACGACTTCACCCCGGTGTTCATGCGCAACGCCACCGCCTTCGGCTACTCCCCCCGGCTGCGCGCCGACATCGTGCTGAACAACCTGGTGGGCCACGCCCTCCTGTCCGGCGAGGTCCTGGTGCTCTCCGACGGCACCCCATGGCGCCCGCTGGTGCACGCCGCCGACATCGCGCGCGCCTTCACGGCCGCGCTGGTCGCGCCGCGGGAAGCGGTGCACGACCGGGCGTTCAACATCGGCAGCGAGACCAACAACGTCACGGTCGCCGAGATCGCCGAGCAGGTCGCCGAGGCGGTGTCCGGCGCGAAGGTGGTGATCACCGGGGAGACCGGTGCCGATCCGCGCTCGTACCGGGTGGACTTCTCCCGGTTCCGCGCCGCGGTGCCCGGTTTCGACTGCGAGTGGACGGTGAAGCAGGGCGCCCTCGAACTCGCCGACGCCTACCGGGAACACGGGCTGACCCGGGAGGACTTCGACCGACGCTTCACCCGCCTCGCCGTGCTGCGCGCGGCGTCCGACGCCGGCACCGTCGACGACACCCTGCGGCGGCGCGGATGACCGCGGCCGGCGAACAGCCGATGACCTCGGCCGGCGACGCGATGTACGCGCTGGTGAAGCGGCTGTACCCGCTGTGCCGCAGCATCACCGGAGACGGTGTGCGCGCCACCCTGGACATCGTCGGCGAGTACATCCCGCTGCAGGTGTACGAGGTGCCGACCGGGACACAGGTGCTCGACTGGACGGTGCCGCAGGAGTGGAACATCCGCGACGCGTACATCGCCGACACCGCCGGCCACCGGGTCGTCGACTTCGCCGCGTCCAGCCTGCACGTGCTCGGCTACAGCGTGCCGGTGTCGGCGACCATGCCGCTGGCCGAGCTGCGGGATCACCTGCACACCCTGCCGGACCACCCGTCCTGGGTGCCGTACCGCACGAGTTACTACAAGCCGGAGTGGGGGTTCTGCCTGGCCCAGGAGACCCTCGACGCAATGCCGGACGGCGACTACGAGGTCCGCATCGACTCCACGCTCGCCGACGGCCACCTCACCTACGCCGAGCACGTGGTTCCCGGGCAGGTCCCCGACGAGGTGATCGTCTCCTGCCATGTCTGCCACCCGTCGCTGGCCAACGACAACCTGGCCGGCATCGCGGTGGCGACGTTCCTGGCCCGGGCGCTGGCACAGCAGACGCCGTACTACACCTACCGGTTCCTGTTCGCGCCCGGCACCATCGGGGCGATCACCTGGCTGGCCCGCAACGCGGAGCGGGTGGACCGCGTCAAGCACGGCCTCGTGCTGGCCTGCGCCGGAGACCCGGGCCGGTTGACGTACAAGCAGAGCAGACGCGGCGACGCGGAGATCGACCGGGTGATGCGACACGTGCTGACCGCCTCCGAACGCCCGCACCATGTCGCCGAGTTCACTCCGTACGGCTACGACGAGCGGCAGTTCTGCTCGCCCGGGTTCAATCTCGGCGTGGGCTCGCTCACCCGGACCCCGTACGCCGGCTACCCCGAGTACCACACCTCGGCGGACAACCTGGACTTCGTCTCCCCGGAGGCGATGGCGGACACCCTCGCGGTCTGCCGCGAGGCATTCGCCGTCCTCGACCGCAACCGGACGTACCTCAACCTCAGCCCCTACGGCGAACCGCAGCTGGGCCGGCGCGGGCTGTACGACGCGCTCGGCGGCCGCAGCGACACCAAGCAGGCCCAGATGGCGATGCTCTGGGTGCTCAACCTCTCCGACGGCGAGCACAGTCTGCTGGACGTCGCCGAGCGGTCCGGACTGCCGTTCGACACCGTCGCCGCAGCGGCCGACGCCCTGCACGGCGCCGGGCTGATCAAAGCGTGACGCCGATGACCATCGAGGGCGAGAAGACGACTACACCGGCCGGATCCGCCAAGCGGGCCCTGCTCGGCCGGCTGTCCTGGGGGCTGGCCGACCAGGCGGCCTCCAGCATGTCCAACTTCGCGGTGGGCATCTATGTGGCCCGCTCGCTGGGGGTGACCGCGTTCGGCGTGTTCAGCCTCGCGTGGGTGACCTACGGCGTGGTGCTCAACGTCTCCCGCGGCCTGTCCACCGACCCGCTCGTGGTGCGCTTCAGCGGTGTGTCGGACGCGTCCTGGCGCGGCGCGGTGGCCCGGTCGACGGGTACCGCACTCGGCGTGGGCACCGCCATCGGCGCGGTGTGTCTGCTGGCCGGGCTCGGTCTCGGGGGCCGGTTGGGGCCCGCGTTCGCCTGCCTCGGCGTCATGCTCCCAGGGCTGCTGCTGCAGGACGCCTGGCGGTTCGGGTTCTTCGCCGCCGGCAACGGGCGGAAGGCGTTCGTCAACGACGTCGTGTGGGGTGTTGCGCTCGTCCCCGCCATGGTCGTCGCCGCCCATGTGGGCAGCGTGGCCGCCTTCGTGCTCGCCTGGGGCGCATCTGCCGCCGTGGCCGCCGCGTACGGCTGCCTCCAGTCCGGCATTCGGCCCCGGATGGCAGAAGCACGCGGGTGGCTTCGCGAACAGCGCGATCTCGGCTACCGGTACCTGGTCGAGAACGTCAGTCTCAGCGGCGCGAGCCAACTGCGGGCGTACGGCCTCGGCGCGATCGTCGGGGTCGGCGCGGTGGGCGCGGTGCGGGGCGCCGAGCTTCTGATGGGCCCGTTCCTCGCCGTACTGATGGGCCTGTCGCTGGTCACCGTCCCGGAGGCGGCACGCGTACTGCGCCAGGCCCCGCACCGCCTCGGCGCGTTCTGCCTCCGGCTGGGCGGCGGACAGGCCGCCGCCGCGCTCCTGTGGGGCGGGGCCCTGCTGCTGATGCCCGACCGGCTCGGCGACCTCGCGCTCGGTGATGTCTGGCACTCCTCCTCGCATCTCATCGTGGCGATCACCTTCAGTGTCGCGGGCGCGGGCCTCGGCACCGGCGCGGCGGCCGGGCTGCGCGCGCTCGGCGCGGCTCGGCGCAGCCTGCGCTGCCAGCTGTTCGCCTCCGCCTGCTACGTCGGCGGCGGGCTCGGCGGCGCTGCCCTGGCCGCCACGGTCGGCTCGGCCTGGGGTGTCGCCGCCGCGACCGTCGGCGGCTCGGCCGTGTGGTGGCTGCAACTGCGGTCGGCCCTGCGTGAGCGCGACCACAACTCCGTTCCCGAAGTGAGGACCGCATGACCGACCGACCCAGGCTGAGCATCGGCCTGCCCGTGTACAACGGCGAGGAGTACCTCGCCGAGTCGCTCGACGCCCTGCTCGGGCAGACCTACGAGGACTTCGAGCTGGTCATCTCCGACAACGCCTCGACCGACGGGACCGAGGACATCTGCCGCAAGTACGCCGCTCAGGACTCCCGCATCCGCTACATCCGGCTGCCCCGGAACGTCGGCGCCACGCCGAACCACAACTACGTGTTCACCCAGTGCCGCGGCGAGCTGTTCAAGTGGGCCTCCCACGACGACCTTTACGGCCGCGACCTGCTGCGGCGCTGCGTGGAGGCGCTGGACGAGCGGCCCGACGTGATCCTCGCGCACGCCGACCAGGCCGTCATCGATGGCGACGGCCAGGTGAAGGTCCCCTACGAGTACACGCTCGCCACCGACTCGCCGCATTCGCCGGAGCGCTTCCGCAGTCTGCTGTTCGAGCCGGGCGGCGACGACTTCTACGGGGTGATGCGGGCCGACATGCTGCGCCGGGTGAAGCCGCTCGACAGCTACCACCACGCGGACCGCACGTTCGTCGCCGAGATCACCCTGCACGGGCCCTTCCACCAGGTGCCGGAGCTGCTGTACTTCCGCCGCGACCACCCCGCCCGTGCCGAGCGCGCGAACCCGTCCAAGCGCTCCCGGTGCGTCAATCTGGACCCGCGCCGGGCAGGCCCGCTGCACCCGACGCCCCGGCTGCTCGCCGAGTACATCTGGGGCTTCACCTCGGCGATTCGGCGGGCGCCGTTGTCCCCGGACGACCGGCGGGCGTGCTACCGCCACCTGGCCGCGTGGATGACCAGCCGGGTCCGGCCGGGAGCCGGCGAGCGGGTCGAGGACCGCGACCCGGTCGACCCGGGCCTGCTCACCGTCTCCGTCGACGCCCTTGTCGCGGGCCGTGAGGGGCGACGGGCATGAAGACGACACCACGTGTGGGGGTGTTCGGCCTGCTCGGCTCCGGCAACCTCGGCAACGACGGCTCGCTGGAGGCCGTGCTCAGGTACCTGCGCGCCGAGCACCCGGAGGCGGTCGTGGACGCCCTGTGCGGCGGACCCGAGGCCGTGACGACCCGGTTCGGGATCCCCGCCACGCGGCTGCACTGGAACCGCGCGGAGTACCGGACGGCGTCACGTGCGGGCGCGATCACGGCGAAGGGTCTGGGCAAACTCGTCGACGTCTTCCGCACCGCCGCCTGGGTGCGCCGGCACGACGTGGTGATCGTGCCGGGCATGGGCGTCCTGGAGGCCACGCTGCCGCTGCGGCCGTGGGGCTTCCCGTACTCGCTGTTCCTGCTCTGCTTGACCGGCCGGCTGTTCGGCACCCGGGTCGCGTTGGTCAGCGTCGGCGCCGCGACCATCGGCAACCGGCCGACCCGGGCCCTGGTGCGCTGGTCGGCGCGGCTGGCCGCGTACCGGTCGTACCGGGACGCCCAGTCCCGGGACGCGATGCGGGCGATGGGCGTGGACACCGCGCGCGACGAGGTCTACCCGGACCTCGCGTTCTCCCTGCCGACGTCGCCGGCGAGCGCCCCCTCGGGCTCGCCGGGCCTGGTCTGCGTCGGCGTCATGGACTTCCACGGCGGCAACGACGACCGCGCCCGGGCCGATGAGATATACCGGCGCTACCTCGACGGGACGATCCGGTTCGTCCGCGCGCTGGTCGAGGAGGGCAGGCCGGTCCGGCTGCTCACCGGCGACGAATGCGATGCGACGGTGGTCGCCGCGATCCTCGATGCGGTGGACTCGCCGCTGGTCACCGCTGCCGAGCCGGAGTCACTGGCCGACCTGATGAAGGAGATGGCGGCTGCGGACACCGTGGTAGCGATCCGCTACCACAACCTGATCTGCGCGCTGAAGACCGGTACGCCGGTGCTCGCCCTCTGCTATGCGGCGAAAAGCGACGCGCTCATGGACCGGATGGGCCTTGGCGCGTACTGCCACCCGGCCCGCGACGTGGACGCCGACCGGCTGCTTGAGCAGTTCCGGGCGCTGGAGAAGCGATCGCCCGAGCTGCGGCAGACCCTCTCCGAGCGGAACCTGGCCGCCGCCCGGCAACTTGAGGACCAGTTCACTGCCTTGACCACGGCCCTGTTCCCGGCGACCGACCACGCCCACGCCCCGCGGGAGACTCCATGAAAGCGACCGAAGTCCCGGAGATCGCCGGCGCGTACCTGTTCGAGCCGACGCCGTACGCCGACGAACGCGGCTTCTTCTGCCGCACCTTCGACGCCGACGTGGTCCGCTCGGTGGGCCTCGACCCGCACGCCTTCGTCCAGGACAGCGTGTCCCGCTCGGTCCGGGGCGTGCTGCGCGGCCTGCACCTGCGCTCCGGCGCCGGCGAGGCCAAGCTGGTGCGGTGCTCGTACGGGAGGGTCTTCGACGTCGTCGTGGACCTGCGCCCGGACTCGCCGACGTACCTGGACCGGGCCTTCTTCGAGCTGTCCGGCGGGACACAGGCGACCCTGTACATCCCGGCGGGGTGCGCGCACGGCTTCCAGGCGTTGACCGAAACAGCTGACACCTCGTACCGGATCGACCGCCCGCACGATCCTGCCGAGGACGTGACGATCGCCTTCGACGACCCGGAGCTTGCCATTCCCTGGCCGCTGCCGGTCACATCGATGTCCCAGCGGGACCGGGAGGCGCCGAGCCTCTCCGAGGTTTTGAAGCGAAAGGAGACGTGAGGTCGGCGTGGACACCGAAGACACCGAAGAGAGCGCGGAGTTCCTCCTGCCCCGGTCGCGGATGGCGAACGAGCGGCTGCACGCCATGATCCCCGGGGGCGCCCACACCTACGCGAAGGGCGACGACCAGTACCCCGAGAACCTGGCCCCGGTCATCAGCCACGGCCGCGGTGCCCACGTGTGGGACGTCGACGGCAACCGCTACGTCGAGTACGGCTCCGGCCTGCGGTCGGTCAGCCTCGGCCACGCCCACCCGCGCGTGATCGAGGCCGTGCGGCGGGAACTCGACCGCGGCAGCAACTTCGTCCGGCCGTCCATCGTGGAGGTCGAGGCCGCGGAACGCTTCCTGGCCACGGTGCCGACCGCCGAGATGGTGAAGTTCGCGAAGAACGGCTCCGACGTCACCACCGCCGCGGTGCGCCTCGCCCGCGCCGTCACCGGGCGCCCACGGGTGGCCATCTGCGGCGATCATCCGTTCTTCTCCGTCGACGACTGGTTCATCGGCACCACGCCGATGTCCGCCGGCATTCCGGCGGCGATCACCGAGCTCACCGTGTCCTTCCCTTACGGGGACCTGGCCGCCACGGAGGAGCTGCTCACCCGGCACCAGGACGAGGTCGCCTGCCTGATCCTCGAACCCGCCTCCCACACCGAGCCGCCGCCCGGGTATCTCGCCGGCCTGCGCGAGCTGGCCGACCGGCACGGCTGCGTGCTGATCTTCGATGAGATGATCACCGGCTTCCGCTGGTCCGAGGCGGGCGCCCAGGGCCTGTACGGCGTCGTCCCCGACCTCTCCACGTTCGGCAAGGCGCTGGGCAATGGGTTCGCCGTCTCCGCGCTGGCCGGGCGCCGCGAACTGATGGAGCGGGGCGGGCTGCGTCACTCCGGCGACCGGGTGTTCCTGCTGTCCACCACGCACGGTGCGGAAACGCACTCCCTGGCAGCCGCGATGGCCGTGCAGACCACCTACGTCGAGGAGGGCGTCACCGCGCGGCTGCACGCCCTCGGCGACAGGTTGGCCGCCGGTGTCCGCGAGGCCACGGCCGGAATGGGCGTCGGCGACCACATCGTCTTCCGGGGCCGGGCCAGCAACCTGGTCTTCGCCACCCTTGACGAGCATGGGCAGCCGTCACAGCAGTACCGCACGCTGTTCCTGCGCCGGCTCCTCGCGGGCGGGGTGCTCGCCCCGTCGTTCGTGGTGAGCAGCGCCCTCACCGACGCCGACATCGACCACACCGTCGACGTGGTGGCCCAGGCATGTGCGGTGTACCGGAAGGCACTGGACGCCGCCGACCCGACCCCCTGGCTGGCCGGACGACCCGTGAAGCCCGTGTTCCGCCGCTTGGCGTGACGCGACGTCAGCGACGCTCCCGCCGACCGGCGTCGGCCATCCGATCGACCCACCGGTCAGCAGTGCGATCGACCAGCCATGCGGTCGCCGGTATCACCGCCAGCGCGGTGCACCAGCCACCGAGGACGTCGGTCGGGTAGTGCGCGCCCAGGGCGACCTGCGCCCAGCCCATCGCGGCTCCGGCCACCAGCGCCGCGGCGAGCACGAGTGACGTGCCGGCCGTCCTGCCGAGGCCGAGCCGGCCCGTCGCGAGCAGTGCCGCCATGAGGGCGAGCGCGGTGAAGAAGGCGGTGTGCCCGCTCGGGTAGGACAGGTTGCCGTCGCCGTGGATGGTGCGTCCCACCAGGTGCTTGAGCAGCGTCGCCGTCCCCACCGTCACGCCGACCCCGACAACGACGAGCAACGCCACGCGAGGACGCCGAAGCAACAGGCACCCCGCCACGGTGGCCACGATCAGCATCGCCGAGCCGGCGGGCTCCCCCAAGAAGTCCAAGGCCAGAGCGACGTACCGCCACGGCGGCCGCACACTGTCCGCCGTCGGCTGGATGATCCACCTGTCCACCCTGCTGGGCTCGCTGTGGCCGGCGTACAGGACCCCGAGCACGACGACTACCAGCGCGGCGAGGGCCGCGATCAACCCGAGCCGCACGCGGAGCGACGGGGGCAGCACCGCAGGCGCCGACCGGCCGGTCACACGCCCACCGCGTCCGGTCGACCTGCGAAAGCCCGCACTTCATTGCTGCACTCGACCGCGCCGCAACCCGCTGCCCGCTGGGCTGGGCCGACTTCCAGGTCCGCTCCTGCCAGGCGATCCAACATGAGCCCCCTGTCGTGTCCGACCGTAACCGCCCCGCAGACAGCCTCTGCTTGTCAGCCTAACGAACAATCCGCAGAGACATACGAGCAGTGCCAAAACAACTCCGGCGGAGCGAATCGGGGTGAGTTACCGCGGGAGGTCGCTGATTCGGCGGCCAGAGGATGCGGCGGGCGGCCGCCCGCCATGTGCTGTCGGCTCCGGCTCGTGACTCTCCCGCGCGGACGAGGCCGGTCTCAGAGGGCGTTTGAAGTAGGCGGATTGTTCCTGATGCCCTAGTGCGTTCCTTGCCGGGTAGGGGTGGTCTCGTCCGTTATACGCCTGGTGAGGTTGTCGACCGAAGCTGGCTGTCCAGCAGGCGTACCCGCCTGCGGTGGTCGCTGTCCTGGGCGCCGCCGCCCACGGCATACCGCCCCAGGACCAGAGCGACAGCGGTGACGAGAGTGAGGCCGGTGACGGCCGCGGCGGCACCGTCGGCCAGGGCGAGCAGCACCTCGGCCGCGACCGCGACGGTGTTCAGCACGGCCAGCGAGTGCCGTACCGATCCGGGCGCCCGTGGCACGGAGCCGACGAAGGCCCGGATCCGTGTGGGCACCTTCACAAGACACCCGCCACGGCTTCAGGCCCTAACGCCCGCGAGTGCACACCGTCGGCGATCTCGGCGAGAGCCGCCGCAGCCCGGTCGCGGTGGCCGTCGTCCATCGGGTGCGTGGAGTAACGCGCCTCGTCTTGGAAACCAAGCCGAGCCAGCCCAACGACCACGCCGTTCCGCCTACGAAACCCAAAACCCCCGACTGTTACTGAGCACGACGGTTGCATGGTCGGTGGGCAGGTCCGGTGTCAGTGTCGGGGCGTCCGGGCCGCGGCGGTGTCGTGGAGGAGTCGGGCGAAGGTCTGGGCGGCGGGGGTGAGGGAGTGGTCGGCCATGCGAACCAGGAGGATGCGGCGGATGGGGGCCGGCGGCTGGAGGGGCAGGACGTGGACGCCGGGTCGGATGCCTTCCAGGGCCAGGGTGGGGGCGAGGGCGACGCCGATGCCGGCGGCGACCATGGCCTGGGCTTCCTGGTAGTCGTGCGCCTCGTAGGCGATGTGGGGCTCGAAGCCGACGGCGCGGCAGCCGCGGACAAGGGCTTCGGCCACCGGGTGATGGTCGGCGCGGGTGATCCAAGGGTCGTGTGCGAAGTCGGCGAGTGAGGCGGCGTCGCGGCCGGCGAGTGGATGGTGGTCGCTGACGAGAAGGGCCGGCGGGTCATCGAGGAGTGGGGTGACGACGATGTCCTCCCGGTCGATTCGGCTCCAGTCGTAGTCCCACATCAGCGACATTTCGATCTCCCGGTTCTCCAGCATCGTCCAGAGCCCGGCGATGCGGGCGCTGCGGACGGTCAGCCGTACGTCGGGGTGGGCATCGCGGAAGGCGATCACCGCCTGCGGGAGGAGCGAGGCCCCGACAGTGGGGAAGGTGCCGATGCGTAGCGTGCCCGCGCGCAGGCCGGCGTAGTCGGCGAGTTCGTTTTCCGCAGCCTGCAGTTCGCGTTCGATCCGTTGCCCTCGTTCGGCCAGCGCCCGTCCGGCGTCGGTGAGGGTGACGCCCCGGGCGTGGCGTTCCAGCAGGGGCTGGCCTGCCTCCGTTTCCAGGCGGCTGATCTGCTGCGATACCGCTGACGGGGTGTAGTTGAGGGCGCGGGCTGTCGCGGTCACCGAGCCGCGCCGTGCGACCTCCGTGAACAGCAGGATGCGCCGGACGTCGAGCATGCCGCCACCTCCAGCGTTCACTTCATCTTAATAGCCATGCAGATTTCCGAGATTGTACTTCACGCTGCCGTAACCCACCGTGGAGGACACCACGCACGGCAAAGACCGTCGGTGGACTTCCCCTTCCCTGGCTGTGAGGAGTCGGTTGTGCTGCGTCTGCAGGGCGAGATGATCCGCGGAGGAACCAGCAAGTGCTGGATCTTCGACCACCGCGACGTGGCCGCCACGGGCGTGGACGTCGATGCCCTCCTGCTCGCCGCCTTCAACGCCGCCGACCCCCGCCAGATCGATGGCGTGGGCGGCGCTTCCTCCACCACCTCCAAGGCCGCCGTCGTACAGGCGTCAACCCAACCCGGTGTGGATGTCGAGTACGCGTTCGCGCAGGTCGGGATCGGCGACGAGCGCGTGGAGTGGGCCAGCAACTGCGGCAACTGCGCCACCGCCGTGGCCCTG
The DNA here is from genome assembly GCF_027625935.1 of Streptomyces camelliae. Lineage (NCBI taxonomy): Bacteria > Bacillati > Actinomycetota > Actinomycetes > Kitasatosporales > Streptomycetaceae > Streptomyces > Streptomyces camelliae. Next base: position 288,993 of record NZ_CP115300.1, on the reverse strand, counting down.
TACGCCGTCCACCACGATCTCGTGACGATCACGTCGGACACCGCCACGGTCCGCATGCTCAACGTCAACACCGGGGCCCGCCTCACCGGCACGATCCCCACCCCCGCGGGCGTGGCCCCGGAGGAGGGCACGGCCGTGGTCCCGGGTACCTCGGCGCCTGGCGTGCCAGTCCTGCTCGGGTTCCAGGACCCGGCGGGCTCGACGACCGGCCGCGCTCTGCCGACCGGCCGGGCACTGGACGAGCTGACCGGCCCGGACGGTCCCGTCGAGGCATCCCTGGTGGACGCCGGCGCGCCGGCCGCGCTGTTCGAGGCCAAGGCGTTCGGCCTCGACGGCACGGAATCCCTCACCGCGTTCGCCACCGCAGTTCCCGCGCTGACACTGCTGCGCCGCCAGGCAGCGCTGGCCATGGGCCTGGCCCGCGAGGGCGATCCGGTCAGCCACGCGGTGCCGAAGGTGGGCATCGTCGCCCGGCCCGCGCCCTATCGCACCACACAGGGCACACTCGTCAACCAGGACGAGTACGACCTGGCCGTGCGCATGGTCTCCATGCACGCCCCGCACCCGGCGATCGGCCTGACCTCCGCCGTGGCCCTGGCCACGGCCGCCGCCACCCCTGGCACCCTCGCCCATCGCGTAGCCCGGCAGACCGCCGACGGCACGCTGCGCCTGGGCACCCCCGCCGGCGTGGTCACCACCCAAGCCGTCCCCGCACCGGACGGCGCGTCCCCCACGGTGCTGCTGCACCGCGCCGCCCGGCGTATCGCCCGAGCCGAACTCCTCGTTCCCGTCCTGGAAGGACGCCCCGCATGAGCCGCAACGACGCCGCCCCGGGTACCGTCACCGCACCACCGGGCCGCATCCGCCGGATGTTGTCCCACCTCTACATCCAGTGCCTGATCGCCGTCCTCCTCGGCGCCGCCGTGGGCGGGCTGTGGCCGTCCGTCGGCGCTGATCTCAAACCGCTCGGCGACGGCTTCATCGCACTGGTGAAGATGTTCATCGCACCGATCATCTTCTGCACGGTCGTCCACGGCATCGCCTCCATGGGCAACGCGCGCGCGGTCGGCCGCGTGAGCCTGAAGGCACTGCTCTACTTCGAGGTGCTGACCACCGTGGCCATGGTGATCGGCCTGGTCGTCGTCAACGTCGTCAAGCCGGGCAGCGGTCTGCACATCGACCTCTCGACCCTGTCCACCAAGGCCCTGCCGCCGGAGGCGACCACGGCCCACGAGGGCTTCGCCGAGTTCCTCCTCGCCATCATCCCGGCCACCCTGGTCAGCGCCCTGACCGGCAACGAGATCCTGCCGGTGCTGCTGGTGTCGGTGCTGTTCGGCTTCGGCCTGAACGCCAGCGGAGAGGCCGGCCTGAGCATCGCCCGGGGCGTCGAGAAGTTCTCCACGGTCCTGTTCACGCTCATCCGCTGGATCATGCGGCTGGCCCCCATCGGCGCGTTCGGCTCCATGGCCTTCACCATCGGCCACTACGGCCTGGGCACCCTGCGCCACCTGGCCCTGCTGGTCGGCTCGTTCTGGCTGACCGCCCTCTTCTTCGTCCTGGTCGTCCTCGGGACCGTGATGCGCCTGAACGGACTGCGGCTGCTGCCCTTCCTGCGCTACATCAAGGAAGAGCTGCTGATCGTCCTGGGCACCTCCTCCACCGAGCCCGTCCTGCCGCGCATGATGGCCAAGCTCCAGCACGTGGGCGCCTCGAAACCGGTCGTCGGCATCACGCTGCCCGCCGGGTACTCCTTCAATCTCGACGGCACCGCCATCTACCTGACCATGGGCTCGGTCTTCCTCGCACAGGCCCTCGGCATCGACCTCAGCCTCACCCAGCAGCTGGCCATGCTCGCCGTCATGCTGCTCACCTCCAAGGGCGCCGCAGGCGTCACCGGCTCCGGCTTCATCGCCCTGGCCGCCACTCTCAGCGCCGTCCCACACGTTCCCGTCGCCGCCCTCGCGCTGATCTTCGGTGTCGACCGGTTCATGTCCGAAGCCCGCGCCCTGACCAGCCTGGTCGGCAATGGCGTCGCCACCCTGGCCGTCGCCCGCTGGGAAGGGGAGCTGGACGTGGACCGCGCCAGGGCCGTCCTGGGCGGCGAGATTCCCTACGCCCCCACCCCCGCTCACTCCGCGGTGCCGGCCGAGCCCGATCCGAAGGAGACGTCCGCACCAACCCGTGACCCCGTTCCCGCCGCAAGCTGACGTCGCATGAGAGGGCCGGCCCGGAGCAGACGCTCAGGACCTGCCCTCCCACGTCTCACCAGGACGTCGTACTCGCCGTCCGGCCTGATCAGGAACGTCCGGCCCTCCGGTACGCCCAGTCCTCCAACCCGCTGATCAAGTTCGGCGAACGCCGCGCAGAAGGTGCATCAGGTGGCCAGGGATGCGGAACCGGACCTTCATGGACTGATCACGGCCCGCATGGGTGAACTGGAACCGCTGACAGAGAAGGTGAGCCAGCAGCTTCAAGAGGTGCGCGATTCGCCGGTCATGGTCAAGCAGATCTGAGGTGAGCTGGGGATGTTCAAAGGGCCTGCGGGCCGTAAAGCCGATACCCCGGCGGGGGTTGACAAACCCACCACACACCAGTCCCGTGACCAGCGAATTCAAGATGGTGGATGTTCATTGAGTGGAGCGGCGAACGGCCACTGAGGTGGTTCCTCTGCACTCCCGCTGGGCGAACATGGGAACCACCTCAGTGCTCCGTCAACGCGGGTACGGCAGGTCGGCTTCCAGGGTGCCGGCCGGGCTCGTGTGGAGGGTTCCGTCCGGTCCGCCGAGCCGGAGCTGCCAGGAGTGGGGGCTGTTGGTGGTGACCCGGAGGCGGTCGCCGTCGCGGCGCAGCTGGAAGCGCGCCGTCTCACCCGGTCCGTCGGCGCGCGGGATCACCAGCGTGTGTTCCGCGCCGTCGGCGAAGGCGTGGACCCTCAGCTCGACTCCGTCGGCCCAGGCCGAGACGGGGTGCTGGTCGTCGGCGGCGAAGGGGATGACGGAGTCGGGGCGGGCGAGCAGCGGCAGGGTGTGGAAGCCGTGGTGTTCGCGTACCCAGCGGGGGCCGGTGACCTGGACCCCGGTCAGGATGTTGGTCCACGTGCCCTCGGGCACGTAGTACTCGACCGTGCCGTCGTCGGTGAAGACGGGGGCGACGAGCAGGTCGTCGCCGAGCATGTACTGACGGTCGAGTGCCGCCGCGCCCGGGTCGTCGGGGAATTCCAGGACCATGGCCCGCATCACCGGGACGCCGGTGGTGTGGGCTTGCTGGGCGGCGCGCTGGAGGTAGGGGGCGAGGCGGTGTTTGAGGAGGGTGAACGCGCGGGTGACCTCGACGGCTTCCTCGCCGTAGTGCCACGGGACGCGGTAGGACTTGCTGCCGTGCAGTCGGCTGTGCGAGGAGAGCAGGCCGAATTGCACCCAGCGCTTGAAGACCGTCGGGGTGGGAGTGCCCTCGAAGCCGCCGATGTCGTGGCTCCAGAAGCCGAACCCGGACAGGCCGAGGGAGAGCCCGCCGCGCAGTGACTCGGCCATGGCGTTGAAGTGGGAGCCGCAGTCCCCGCCCCAGTGCACGGGGTACTGCTGGCCCCCGGCGGTGGCCGAGCGGGCGAACAGCATCGCCTCGCCCTCGCCGCGCTCCTCGCGCAGGAGGTCGAAGACAGCCTGGTTGTAGAGGTGGGTGTAGTAGTTGTGCATCCGCTCCGGGGCGGAGCCGTCGTGCCAGACGACGTCGGTGGGAACGCGTTCGCCGAAGTCGGTCTTGAAGCAGTCCACACCCTGCGCGAGGAGTCTGCGCAGTTTGCCGGTGTACCAGTCACGGGCGGCGGGGTTGGTGAAGTCGACCAGGGCCATGCCCGGTTGCCACAGGTCCCACTGCCACACGCTGCCGTCGGCGCGGCGCACCAGGTAGCCCTCACGCATGCCCTCCTCGAACAGCGGCGACTTCTGGGCGATGTACGGGTTGATCCAGGCGCAGACGCGCAGTCCCCGCTGCCTCAGCCGGGCCAGCATGCCTTCCGGGTCGGGGAAGGTCTCGGGGTCCCACGCGAAGTCGGACCACTGGTAGGCACGCATCCAGAAGCAGTCGAAGTGGAAGACGCTCAGCGGGATCCCGTGCTCGGCCATGCCGTCGATGAAGCGGCCCACCGTGGCCTCGTCGTAGTCGGTGGTGAAGGACGTGGTCAGCCACAGGCCCAGCGCCCAGGCCGGCGGCAGGGCCGGGCGTCCGGTGAGCGCGGTGTAGCGCTCCAGGATCTGCTTCGGGGTCGGGCCGTGGACGACGAAGTACTCCAGTGACTGGTCCTCGACACTGAACTGCACCTGGCCGACCGATTCGGAGCCGACCTCGTAGCTGACCTTTCCGGGGTGGTTGACGAAGAGGCCGTACCCACGGTTGGTCAGGTGGAACGGGACGTTCTTGTAGGCCTGTTCACTGCTGGTGCCGCCGTCGGCCTGCCAGATGTCCACCGTCTGCCCGTTCTTGACGAACGGGGTGAAGCGTTCCCCCAGGCCGTAGACCAGTTCTCCCACCCCCAACGCCAGCTGGGCGAGCATGTGGTGGCGGCCTTCGGCGTCGGTGACGAACCCCGTGCCGCGCTCACCGGCGGAGGTCAGCATGCGTCCGCCGGCGGTGAACTCCAGCCGCCACGGCTGTTCCGTGTCCACGCGCAGCGTCAGTTCGCCGGAGACCAGCTCCAGCACCGCCCCGTCCCGGCGCACCTTGCCGGTGTCCGCTCCGGCGCCGGGCAACGCGAACTCCGGTCCCCGGCGCACCGATCCGGCGTGGTGGGTCGTCCGCACACCGATGACCCCTTCGGCCGGAGACCAGCACTCCACGGTCAGCAGCGGGCTGTTGAGGGTGTCACCGCGCCGGGTCACGTGTTTCACGGGCGCGTACAGGGTCATCCGGTGGTCGTCGGCGCGGACGTCGGCGACCTCGGTGGCATAGCGGGCCGTGCAGCCGGGGCGCATGAGCCAGTAGCCGTCCGTGAACTTCATCGGGCAGGTTCCTCCGTGCGCGCGCGGTGCGCGGTGATCAGACCCCGGTACCAGTGGTAGCTGTCCTTGGGGGTGCGGGTCAGGGTGGCGTAGTCGACGTGGACCAGGCCGAAGCGCTGGTCGTAGCCGCGTGCCCACTCGAAGTTGTCCAGCAGCGACCAGGCGTGGTAGCCGCGTACGTCCACCCCGGCGGCGATGGCGTCGGCCACGGCGGTGAGGTGGTCGGCGAGGTAGCCGACACGGTCGCCGTCGTGGACCCGGCCGTCGGGTGCGATGATGTCGGCCTCCGCCGAGCCGTTCTCCGTGATCCAGATCGGCGGCGACTGCGGGTAGCGGACATGGACGTCGCAGAGCAGCTCGGTGAGGGCGGACGGGACGACCGGCCAGCCCATGGTGGTGTGCCGGGTGCCGTACGGGTCCAGCTCGGCCACGCCGATGTCCACAGCGGTGCGCTGCTCGGGGTCGGCCACGCGATGCGGCGCGGCGGCCACGGTGGTGGGCCGGTAGAAGTTGATGCCGAGGAAGTCCAGCGGGGCACCGATCAGGTCCAGGTCGCCCGGCAGCCGCCAGGCACCGTCGGCGAGCCCGGCCCAGGTCTCGGCCTCGTGCGCGGGATAGCGTCCGGCAAGGAGCGGTTCCGTCCAGATGTCGTTGTGCAGAGTCTCGGCGCGCAGGCGGGCGGCGCGGTCAGCGGGCCGGTCGGAGGCGGCGTGGATGCGGTCCAGGTTGAGGGTGATCCCGACGTCCCGGGCACCTGCGGCACGCAGCTCGCACACCGCGAGGCCGTGAGCGACCAACAGATGGTGTGCGGCCGCCAGCGCGCCACGGCCCTCCTCGGCCCCCGGCGCGTGCCGCCCCTCGGCGTAGCCCACGAAGGCCGAGCAGTACGGCTCGTTGAGCGTGATCCAGCGGTCCACCCGATCGCCGTACCGGTCGGCGGCGAGGGCCGCGTACTCCGCGAACGCCTCGGCGGTCTCCCGTACGCGCCAGCCTCCTCGGTCCTCCAGCGCCTGTGGCAGGTCCCAGTGGTAGAGGGTGACGGTGGGAGCGATGCCGGCGGCCAGCAGCTCGTCGATCAGACGGTCGTAGAAGTCCAGACCCCTGGCGTTGACCGGGCCGGTGCCCTGAGGCAGCAGGCGGGGCCAGGCGATCGAGAAGCGGTAGGTGTCGACGCCGAGCTCGCGTAGCAGGGCGACGTCCTCGCGGTAGCGGTGGTAGTGGTCGCAGGCGGTGTCGCCCGTGGCGCCCGCGAGCGTGCGCCCGGGGGTGTGGCTGAAGATGTCCCAGATGGACGGGCCACGCCCGTCCTCGTCGTGGGCACCCTCGATCTGGTAGGCCGCGGTGGCGGCGCCGAAGCGGAACCCGGCGGGCAACGTCGGGAAGGGCGGGGAACTCACGTGGGGACACCTCATGGGTCTCGTCGAAGTCGTGGCTGGTACCGGCTCGTGGGTAGCCGGCGAACATGCCACCGGCGCACGGCGGCGGAGGCGGCCCGGGCGGAGTGCTGCTCCGTGTGTGCGGCGGGGCCGCTTGGGTGACGCCCTGGCGGCGTCCGCTTCAGCAGCCGCTCGTGATCGGGCGATACGGTCGATCCCCGAACGGAAACGGGTGGCTCGCGGTGCGCGGGTCACTGCTCGGGTGCGAGCCCGCGCTCGGCCAGCCAGCCCAGTTGGACGGGTGGGTTGGAGCCGCAACCGCCGCCGTGGTCAGCGAACGGCCAGACGGTCATGGTCCGGTCCTGGCCCGCGTAGTGGTTGAAGGCGGCATACACGGTGGAGGGCGGGCAGATCGGGTCCATCAGGCCGACGCTGAACAAGGCCGGTGCGGTGGCCCGCTGGGCGAAGTGGACGCCGTCGAAGTAGTCGAGGGTGGCGAAGGTCGGCTCCACGCGGTGGCGGCTGTGCCAGCGCAGGTACTTGGCGATTTCCGGGTAGGGGCCCTCGCCGGTGATCTGGACGGCGCGGCGGAAGTGGCACAGGAACGGCACGTCGGGCATCACCGCCGCCACCCTGTCCCCCAGGAGTCCAGCGGCGGCGAGGGCCAGGCCGCCGCCCTGGCTGCCGCCCGCGACCACGATCCGGCGGGCGTCGAGGCCGGGAAGTTCCGCGACGGCGTCCACCGCCCGCGCGCAGTCGGTGATCAGGCGCCGGTAGTAGTAGTTCTCGGGCGAGTCGATGCCGCGGGTCATGAATCCCTCGGCCCACTGCGTGCCGTCGCCCTGGGTCCGGTCCGGGGTTTCGTGGCCCTGGCCGCGGCTGTCGACGACGAGTTGGGCGTAGCCGGCGGCGGACCAGAAGAGGTGGTCGGTGGGCACGCCGCGGCCGCCGCTGTAGCCGATGTAGGTGACGACGACGGGCAGCGGGCCTTCGGCTCCGCGCGGACGGAGCAGCCAGGCGGCCACCGGTTCGCCGTTCCAGCCGGGGAAGCGCAGGTCGTCCACCTCGACGGTGCGCAGCCGGAACCGGTCGGTGACGCGCTCGGCCTTCACCGCTCCGCCCTGTGATCGGGCGTCGTCGAGGGTGCGCTGCCAGAACGCGTCGAAGTCGTGCGGCGCGGTCGACACCGGTCGGTAGCCGACGAGTTCGTCATGGCCGAAGTCGGTGAGAGGCATGGGGACTTCCTCCGGATGGAGAGACGGTGAAGCGGCGGGGTGATGAAACATGAACAACACAAGGACTCCTGGGAATTGGGTGGCCGTGGTCACCACCGGAGGACGAGCGGCCGCCGGTCGGGGAGGCGGACGCTCAGCCGTTCGCCCGGTTGGAGTCGAAGCGGAACGCTGCGAGGTGGATGCGGCCGTGGAGGACCAGGGTCAGGTCGTGCAGGCCGGCTTCGACGCCGGACGGCTGCGTGGCGACCGCGGTCCAGGCGTACTGGTCGCCGGTGGCCGGCACCACGATCCGCGCCGGCTTCCGTTCGCCGCCCGCAGCTCCACGCTCGCCCTCGCCCGCAGCGTCGCCCTCGCGGGCGACCTCGGCCACGAACCGGACCGCTCCGGTCAGGTCGGCGGCGAGCCCGGCACGGACGGACTGACCATCTCATGTGTCCCTCCAGAAGGCCGTTCCCCACGCCTCGTTGAGGGCGTCCAGCGAGCCGTGGCGGGCGCGCAGCCACACCCGGAAGGCGGCGGCCGTGTGGTCGCAGTAGCAGAGCGTGCCGTATTCGTTGTGGACGTGCCACAGCGCGAGGGCGGGGTGGTCGCCGTACCGTCCGCCAGGGCCGAGGCGATCCGCCGGGCGGCGCTGCGGTAGGCGGGCGCGGCCAGGCAGTAGGTGTCGCGGCTGCCGTGGGTGAGGCGGGTGCCGTCGGGGGTGACCGGCAGTGCGTCGGGGTGGGCCAAGGTGAACCAGGGCGGCGGGGAGGCCGTCGGAGTGGCGAGGCCGACGGCCACGCCGTTCGCGTGCAGACGGTCGATGTGGGCGTCGAGCCAGGCGAAGTCGTAGCGCCCCTCCTCCGGTTCGAGCAGCGCCCAGGAGAAGACACCCACGGTGGCCAGGTTGGCCCTGGCCCGGCGCATGAGTTCGTCGTCCTCCTTCCAGACCGGTTCGTCCCACTGCTCGGGGTTGTAGTCCCCGCCGAAGGCGAGCCCGCCCAGGCGGCCGGTGATACTGCGGATGGTGGTCATGACGGTGCCTTCGTACGGAGGGTTCGTGCGCTGCTTCCGGGCCCGCCCGACTCTCCGTACGGAGAGTCGGGCGGTGCTTCCGGGCAGAGGGCGGTCGGTCACTGGTCCGCCTTTCGGTTTGTCGCGGCGTCAGAAGCCCGCGACGCCCCAGGAGGTGGCGGTGTAGTTGCCCGGCCCGAACTCCCAGCCGGCCATGATGCTGTTGAGGTACTGGTCGTTGGTGTAGTAGCCCCTGTCGATGCCCCAGTTGAAGAACGGGGTGAGGCTGCCGGACCACCAGCCGGACCTGCTCGTGTCCAGGTAGCTGATGGTGTGGCTGACGCCGTCCGGCCAGTTGTACTCGTAGATGTTCCAGGTACGGCCGCCGAGGCTGACGTTGGTCGCGGTCGGGATCGCGTTGCCGCTCGCGTCGTAGGCGTTGGCCAGCGGCTTGGTGTTGGACCAGTCGAGCCAGATCATCAGTTCGTTGTGGGAGTTGCGGTTGGTGGGCCCGGCCGTCGGGTCGATGAAGATGTCGTACGTGGCGTCGTAGTACGAGCCGGAGTTCGGGGACGACGACTGGCTGAACCACGTCGTGTTGTTGGCGCCGATGGCGCTGAGCTTTTTGGGGAGCGTGGTCACCGGGGACGTCCAGCCCCAGTCCGTGCCGTCGACCATGGCGACGAAGCCGGTGCCTGTCGAGGAGTTCACACCCCAGGAGTTGTCGTTGCTGTACCACGTCGAGGCGCTGCCGCCGGTCGCGTAGTACTTGAACCAGTACGTCGACGAGGCTGCCGCTGCCGAGTTCGGCAGGGTGAAGACGAGAGCCAGAGCCGCGAGCAGTGCGGCCCAGCCGAGACGGAATTTCATCAGCCCTCCGGAATGTGTGCTGAGTGGGGGGACCACACAGGAGAGGAGAAGTCGGTCGTCCTGCCGTGGCGGCAGGGCCACGTCGGTCTCCCCTCGGGACGGCAGGTGCGGAGCGAGGCGACCGGGAGTCGGATCTCACTGCGGGTCGCCGTAGATGACTCCGCGTCCGTTCGTCCCGAAGTAGACGCGACCGTAGACCCGGGGGTCTCCAGTCATGGTCTGGCCGGTCCAGGCGTACTGGTGCCGGTCGTCGTTGATGCGGACCCAGGTCCGGCCCGCGTCGTCGGACCGGAAGATGCCGCGCACGCCGCCGATCTTGGAGCTGGTGTAGACGGCGGGATAGGTCGCACCGGGCGCTGCCTTGCCGAATCCGACGACATCGCCCTGGTCCACCGCGTCGAACCTGGTGAAGGACGTTCCGGAGTCGGTCGAGCGCCACAGCCCGTACGGTGTGGGGGTGGTGGGCTTAGCGGTGCCGCCGGCGAGCCAGATGTCGCCCTCGTGGCCCGGTACCGGCTTGAACCGGACGTTTCCGGCGGTGGGCAGACCGGTGGCCGCCGTGGCCTTGAAGCTCTTGCCGCCGTCCGTGCTGAGGTAGAAGACGCCGGAGTCGTAGGCGTAGAACTTCGCGGGGTTCACCCGGTCGGAGCGCACGGCGGCCCCGGCCGGCAGCCCCTTCGAAGCCGTCCAGGTGGCTCCGTGGTCGTCGGACCAGCTGACCGGCGCTCCGGCTGGTGACCAAACGATGCGCCTGCCGTCGGCGCTGATGGCGACGGCCTGGTCTTCGACGCCGGCCCCGGTGACGCCGGACGGCTCACTGCCCGACGGCGTCCAGGTGGCGCCGCTGTCGGTGGAGATGGCGAAGTGCTGGGTCCAGCCGCTGGTGGGGTTGCCGACTCGCACGAGGGTGTGGGGCGCCAGCTCCGCGTAGTCCAGGGCAGGGGTGATGTAGAAGGTCGGGCTGTCGTACATCTTCGACGCCTTGCGGAAATCCGTGTGCCGGAAGCCGCCGACATCGCCCAGGCCGGAGAAGAGGTGCGCTGCACCGGCGGACGGGCTGATCACACAGAGGGCAGAGGTTTCCTCCAGGCCCTGGGCCCGTACGGACAGGTGCACCGTGCCGCCGCGGTCCCAGTCGGTCAGGTTGTTCGCGCCGTAGATCGTCGCGCCGGTTCCGTACATGAAATGGTCGGAGTCGAAGGGGTCGATCTGGACGGACTCCATCATCCAGCCCAGCTTGGGGGCCATCTCGGGCAGCGACGGCGAGGCATTCCAGGTCAGCCAGGGGGCGGCAGAGATGTCGAGGTCGTAGCGCAGGGTGCGCTCGGAATTCGTGCCCAGGTCCCACGCGCGGGTCCAGCTCGCGCCGCCGTCGGTGGAGCGGAAGAGGAGACAGTCGGGGTACCACTTGACCTGGGTGGACACCATCAGGGTGTCCGGGTTCTGCCGGTCGATGGTCAGGCCGCTGTAACCGTAGGTGTCGTCGGTGCTGGTGGAGGGGACCGGGCTGATGCGGGTCCAGGTGTCGGTGGCGGTGTCCAGCTTCCACACGTCGCCCTTGGAGCCGTCGTAGGGGCCGGCGGTGTTGCTGGTCGCCAGGTACAGGTAGCCGCCGACGTGGTCGAAGACCGCGTGGTGCGGGATGAAGCCGGTGGGCTGCCCGGGGACGCGTTCCCAGGTCGCTCCCGCGTCGGTCGACCGGTACAGGATGTTGTCCTTGTCGGCGACGGTGACGTAGAGGGTCCGGGTGGCCCTGCCCGCTCTGCCGGTGCGCTTGTCGAAGACGACTTGCAGCACGCCCAGGTTGTCGCCGTTGGGGCCGTTGGTGTCGTTGGGGTCGGGGACGAAGTTGCCCGGGTTGGGGAAGCTGGTCACCTTCGCGAAGGTCTTGCCGTAGTCGGTGCTGCGCCACAGCCCGTTGCCCCCGCGCACTCCCAGGTAGAGGATCCTGTTGCGGTTGGGGTCGATCACCAGCCGCTCGCCGATGCCCCGGCCGGGCATGTTGCCGCCCAGCCGGAACGGCAGGGGAGTGGTCTTCCAGGTGCGGCCGCGGTCGGTCGACCGCAGGATCGCCGCCATGCTCGGGTCCCAGTCGGGTATGGGGTAGGTGCCCGCCGCCAGGTAGACGCGGTCGGGGTCGACCTCGTCGGTGGCGATGCTGATGATGCCGGTGTGTCCGTACTCGTCCCAGCCGATCCAGTCGGTGAGGGGGAGCCACCGCTGGGACGACATGTCGAGGCGGTAGGCGCCGCCGATGTCGGTACGGGCGTAGACCAGTCCGGGTTCGCTCTGGTTGAAGATGATGCCGGTGACGAAGCCGCCGCCGACTATCTCCGCGTTGCGGAAGGTGTAGGGCGTGTGCTGGGCCGTCCCGGCCGTACGGGCGGAGGCAGCGGAGGGAGCGAGCACAGGGAGCGCGGCCGCGGCCGCGCCGGCCGCCAGCAGTCCTCGGCGGGAGAGGTGCGGGGCATGGGTCATGACGGGTCCTTGCCTTTCGGGTGCGGGTCTGTACGGGGCCTGCGCACAAGCAGCAGTTCCCATCGGCTCTGGTGTGGTCGGGGAGGGGGCGGATGGTGTCAGCCCGTCCGGGCCGACCGGCTCCTCGGTGAGCGGGTCGTGGCCGCGAAAACGGCCTCGCGCCCGAACTTCCGGGGGTCGAGCACTGGGTGGCGCGGGGCGGCGGGATCTGTTGCCAGGAGCCGTGGCGCCGGCTCCGGAAGGCGCTTGCGCAGGCCTTGTCCAGCGCGTCGAGGCTGCCGTACCGGTGGCGCAGCCAGAGTCGGGAGACCGCCGGGGCGTTCGGTGACGTGGTGAATCATGTGCGTCCCCCTGGCCCTTGATCGCGCCGGTGAGCATGCCCTTCGCCAGATGCTTCCGAAGCAAGGGGAAGGCGACGACGGGGAGCAGCGTCAGCACGACCACCGCCATCTGGAGCGACAGCGGAGCCGTCAGCGATTTTCCGTCGCCGAAGCCGGAGTTGGTCTGGCCGGGCATGTTGAAGCCGAGGCTGACGTACTGGTACAGCACGTACTGCAACGGCCATTTCCTGCTGTCGAGCGGCATGTAGAGCATGACGTTGAAAAAGGAGTTCCAGTAGCCGACGGCGTAGAACAGCGTGACCACCGCGGTGACCGCGCGCGACGTGGGCAGGACCACCGACCACAGGCTGCGCCACTCGCCGGCGCCGTCCATCCGTGCGGCGTCGATGAGTTCCGTGGCCGTGCCGGAGTAGAAGGCGCGCAGCACGATGATGTTGAACACCCTCACCGCGCTCGGCACGATCAGCGCCCAGTACTGGTCGTATCCGCCGAGTCCCACGACCACCAGGTAGCTGGGGATCAGCCCGGCACTGACGAACATGGTGACGATGAGCAGCATCAGGATCGTACAGTGGCCCAGCGATCCCCTGCGGGAGAGCCCGTAGGCGCACAGCACCGAGACCACCATCGAGAACAGGGTGCCCACGACGATGATGCCGAGGCTCACCACCAGTGCCCGGGCGACCGGGCCGCCGTGCAGGATCGTGTCGTAGGCGTTCAGGGTCAGATCGCGCGGTACGAGGACCATGCCCCCGGCCTCGTTGATCGCCGCCTGGGTGGACAGGCTGGTGATCACCACGGACCACAGCGGAACCAGGATGGCGAGCAGGATGACGACGAGGACGGCCGACTTGCCGGCCTGAACCGGCGACGGACGGCGGCTCCTCCCACACCGGGCGGGCGGGGTTGCGGCGGCGGGCAGCCGTGGCGGCTGCGGTGAGCATGGTCATCGGCGGTACAGTCCGTCCTCGCCCAGGGCGTGTGCGAGCTTGTTGGCGCCCCACAGCAGGAGCAGGGAGATGATGCTCTTGAAGATGCCCGCTGCCACGCCGTAGCCGTAGTTGTTGGTGGCGATGCCGTAGTAGTAGGAGAAGGTGTCGAGGACGTCGGCCGTGTCGTGCCCGACCGCCGCTCGCTGGATGAGCAGTTGCTCGAATCCCACGCTGAGGATGTTGCCGAGGCGCAGCACCAGCATCAGAACGGCGACCGCGCGGATGCCCGGCAGCGTGATGTGCCACAGCCGGCGCCAGCGGCCCGCGCCGTCCACGGCCGCCGCCTCGTAGAGGTTCTGGTCGATCGCGGCGAGCAAAGAGTTCAGCAGCAGCGCGAGCATGATCGGCACCGGGAAGAAGAGCACCAGCTGGACGAGGCTGAGTTCCGGGGTGTTCTTCAGTGCCTGCCAGAAGAGGGGATCGCCGAACAACTGGCGGAAGTTGTCGAGTCCGACGCAGCCGCTGTCGATCACGCCGACCAGCGGGTCGTAGTAATTGAAGGCGACGACGTTCCTGAGGATCGGCACGTAGTTGAAGACCAGCAGCAGGACGACGACCGGCAGGGTCATCAGGATCAGGGACTTGTCGCGGCGCAGCCGCATCCTGAAGGTGAGCTTCGGGGCGGCGTCAGCCGGGGCCGCCCGGCGCCCGGCGGCTTTGCGCCGCGGCTCGTGCTGCGGGCTGTCCGGGCTGACGTCGACGACTGTGGTGTGCACCCATCCTCCTGGGTTCGGCTCGTTCCGCCCGGGTCGCGGTCTGCGCCGCGCCGGCGGCCCGGTCACAGCGCGCTTCACCGCTACTGGTTGGTGCCGTACTTGGCGCGGACCGAGTCCTGATACCAGCCCACCAGCCGGTCGCCGCCGTTGCGCCGCCAGGTGCTGACCGCCTCCTGGAAGGCCGAGACCGGCTTGAGCCCGTGGATGACGGAGATGATGGTGTCCTCGACGGCCTGCGCCGTGTCCGCGGCGTTGTACCGGGCCGGGACGGTGACGTTCAGGTTCCAGAAGACCGGCTTGACCGCGAACGGCGCGGTGGCCCTGAGCCAGGCGCACTGCTCCTTGGTGATCTCCGGTAACCCGGGGTGTTCACCGTGTTCGGGTACGCGACCAGGAAGGGATACGTGGCCTGCTGGACGTTCTGCTGCCCGGTGGACGTCGCGACGGGAACCTCCGTGACCAGGTTGTAGTCCACGCCTTTGACGCCGTAGATGGTCATCGTGTACTCGGCCGAACCCCACGGCGCGGCCAGGTAGTCGGCCACGGAGAGCAACTCCCGTATCTGGCTCGGCTTCAGGCACGCGTTGAGACAGCTCACGTACCCGGTTCCCGGGCCGATGTAGACGTAAGGCTTGGAGTGGCCCTCCGCCGCGAAGACCGGCAGCAGGCTGCGCCGGTACTTCTTGTTCGCCGCCTGCCCCGACTGGGCGTCGCCGACACTCCAGGCACCTATGCCGTCGCCCACGATGAGGGTCTTGCCGGCGTAGAACCGGGTCTTCTGGTCATGGACGTTGCCGGCCAGCGCGTCCGGGCTCATCAAGCCGGACTTCGCCAGCTTGTAGTGCCAGGCGAGGGCCTCAAGGATCTCCGGTGTCTGGTACTTGTGGACCAGTTTGCCGCCGTCCACCCGGAACTTCTGCGGCACACCGAACGCGCCGCTGAAGTACGTCCAGATGTCGTCGAACGCCCAGCGCCCCGCCTTGGCGTCGGTGACTTCCCTGTCGACGCGCATCAGATCGTCCGCGGACTTGATGTCGGCGGCGTCGATGCCGTGGTCCTGGAACACGTCCTTCCGGTAGAAGATGACCTGGCTGAAGCTCGTGCCGCTGGTGAAACACGGGATGCCGTAGAGCTTGTTCTCCCAGGCGCCCGACATCCAGCCACTGCTGGGGATGGCCGCCAGGTTGGGGTACTCCTTGACCTTGTCGCCCGACAGGTAGGGCATCAGGTCGGCCAGGTGCCGGCCCACCAGCCCACCGGTCTGGGCCTGCCCGTTCATCCAGGTCGGGATCTGCACCCAGTCCGGGAGGTTGTCGGAGGCGGAGAGGGTGGCCAGGGCCTGGCCGTAGGTGTTCCCGTTGGCGGGCTGCATCTTGATCGTGGTGCCCAACGCCTGGGACATGGCCTGGTAGTACTGATTGTCGGCGGGCGGGATGGTGCCCCACAGCGGCGTGGCGGACGTGTAGTGACCGCCCTTGCCCGGGGTCTTCTTCACTGTGGTGACCGGCTCGGCGGGAAAAGTGAGGTAACCCGGCTCCGTGGCCGCTCCGTTGGGGAGTCTGACGGACGCGATGTCCGGCTTGGCGACCGTGCTGGGCACATAGGCGGGCAGCGCGGCGGCGAGGCCCTTCTTGCTGCTGGTGCCGCCCTTGCCGGCGCCGGAGCCGCTGCCGCCGCAGGCGGCGAGCAGCGGTGAGAGAGAGACGGCGCCCGCTACGCCGGCGGCCGTTCGCACGACGGCTCGGCGGTTCATCTCGATGCTCATGCCGTTGCGGCCCTTCGTTTTCGGGGAACCGACCGGTGGACGGGCCGACACTGCGTCGTCCGGTGGCCTGATGTCGGGAGGGCGGAGGAATCCCAGTCGATGCGCTTCGACGCTTCGGCGACACTAAGGCCGTGTTTCCGGGCGCGACAACGGGCCGCCCAGGTCACTTTCCGGTAACAGGCACGGTCAAGGTGGCGTGTGACCTTGCCCGCTGTGCCTCAGCGAGCTGCTCTCCCAGGTGAGCTCCCAGAGAGACGCCAACGCTGGAAACGGCTTGCGGCGACTAGGCGACCTGTGATTGACACACGACTCAGCGTCATGCAACTGTCGAAGCGCTTCGACTGCGCGACCTGTGATCGAGGAAAGCCGTACGCCGCCCGGGCCCGCAGTCGCCCGTGCTTCCCATGCCTTCTCCTTGTAAGGGACATCTCAGGTGAGTACCGCCACTACACGCCCCGAGCCGCCCATCGCCGACCTGCCGTTCCGTGACCCCGCGCTACCCCTCGCACAGCGAGTCGACGACCTGATCTCCCGGCTGACGCTCGACGAGCGCATCGAGTTGCTCTACCAGTACTCACCCGGAGTCCCCCGCCTCGGGCTGGCCCCCTTCAAAACTGGCACCGAAGGGCTGCACGGCGTGGCCTGGCTGGGGCCGGCCACCGTGTTCCCGCAGGCGATAGGCCTGGGAGCCACCTGGGACGAGGAACTGCTGCACGAGGTCGCCACGGCCGTCGGCACCGAGACCCGCGCCTTCCACCAGCGCCCCGCCGCCGACGGCCACCGGCACAGCCTCCAGGTCTGGGCCCCCGTGGTGAACCTGCTGCGCGACCCCCGCTGGGGCCGCAACGAGGAGGGGTACGCGGAGGATCCGCTGCTCACCGGCCGCCTCTCCGTCAGCTTCTGCCGCGGGCTGGCCGGTGACCACCCGGTCTATCTGCGCACGGCACCGCTCCTGAAGCACTTCCTCGCCTACAACAACGAGGACGAGCGCGACACCACCTCCTCCGTGGTGCCGCCCCGGGTGCTGCACGAGTACGACCTCGCCGCCTTCCGCCCGGCGATCGTGTCCGGCGCCGCAACCGGTGTCATGCCGGCCTACAACCTCATCAACGGCCGCCCCTGCCATGTCAGCCCGCTGATCGAGACCGAGGTACGGCGCTGGGCCGAGCCCACCGGCCACGAACTGTTCGTCTGCAGCGACGCCGGAGCCGTGACCAACCTGGTCGAATCGGAGCACTACTTCGACGACCACCCCACCTCCCACGCGGCGGCGGTACGCGCCGGCGTCGACAGCATCACCGAACAGCGCGAGGACGGCGGCATCACCCTCGGCAGACTCCGTACGGCGGTCGACCGCGGGCTGCTCACCGAGGCCGACGTCGACCGCGCTGTGCGACGCCACCTGTCGATCCGCTTCCGCCTCGGCGAGTTCGATCCGGACCTCGACCCCTACGCCGGCATCCGCGACGACGTCGTGGACAGCCCCGCACACCGTGCGCTCGCGCTGCGCGCCTCCACGGAGTCGGTGGTGCTGCTGAAGAACGACGGCGCACTGCCGCTGTCACCGGCCCCCGGCCGACGCGTAGCGCTCGTCGGTCCGCTGGCGGACACCCTGTTCGAGGACTGGTACAGCGGCACCATGCCGTACCGGATCACCATCGCCACCGGCCTGGGGGCGGCGCTGGAGGAGCGCGGCGCCGAAGCGGTCCGCGCGGAGGGAGTCGACCGGATCACGCTGCGCGCCGCCTCCACCGGAGGCCTCCTGCGCGTGCCGGCGCTCGACCCCGGCGGGCCCATGGTGGCCGGTGCTCCCTCGGACGAGCAGGAGGCGGGCGACAACGCCTGCCACGACCTGTTCGACTGGGGCGAAGGCGTGCTGACTCTCCGCAACGCGCGCACGGAACGCTTCGTCACCCTCAAGGACGGCGACCTCACCCTCGCCGCCGACCAGACGCAACCGAACGGCTGGTTCGTCCACGAGACCTTCCAGCTGGAACCTCAGCCGGACGGCACGGAACTGCTGCGCAACATCAGCAACGGCCGATACGCCGCCGTGGACCCCGCCACCGGCCGCGTCACCCTGTCTGCCGAAGCCCCCGAGAAGGCGGAACGCTGGCGACGAACCGTCGTCAGGGACGGAATCGCCGAAGCCGTCGCGGCCGCCGCCTCCGCGGACGTCGCCGTGGTCGTCCTCGGAAACGACCCGCACATCAACGGCCGCGAGACCGAGGACCGTACGGGCACTTCGCTGCCGCCCGCGCAGGAAGCCCTGCTGCGCGCCGTCGCCACCGAGCGCCCCGAGTCGGTGCTGGTCGTGATGAGCAGCTACCCGTACGCCGTCGACTGGGCGGACGAGCACCTGCCCGCCGTGGTGTGGACCTCCCACGGCGGGCAGGAGACGGGCCGGGCACTCGCCGCGATCCTGCTCGGCGAGGCCGAGCCCTCCGGACGGCTCCCACAGACCTGGTACCGCGGCGACGACCCGCTGCCCGGCCGCCTCGACTACGACATCATCAGCGCCGGCTGGACGTACCAGTACCACGACACCGCACCGCTGTACCCCTTCGGGCACGGCCTGTCCTACACCACCTTCGCCTACTCCGACCTGCGGCTGTCCGCCCGGGAAGCGGCGCAGGACGACACCCTGACCGTGAGCGTCGAGCTCACCAACACCGGAGGGCGCACGGGCACCGAGACCGTGCAGCTCTACACCCGCGCGCTCGCCGCCCGCCATCGCGCGCCCAGGCGCAGGCTGACGGACTTCCGCAAGGTCTCCCTCGCCCCCGGTGAACGACGGCGGCTGGAGTTCGACATGCCCGTCGCGGCCTTGGCCCATTGGTCCGTCTCAGCCGGTGCCTTCGCCGTGGAACCGGGACAGCACGAGATCCTGATCGGGCACTCGGCCGAAGCCATCGCCCTGACAGCGCCCCTCACCGTGACGGGGCCGGCCCTCCCCGCACGCAGCCTCATCGGCGGACGACTGGAGGCCGTCGACTTCGACGAGTGCGTGGGCGGCACGCTCGTGGACGCCACCCGGGAGAAGGGCGAGGCGGTCACGCCGGCAACCGGTGACATCCACTGCCGACTGTGCTACGGCTCGGTCGACCTGGGCAGCCCGGCAGACGGGCCGCGCGTCATCACAGCCGAGGTGTCCTGCGCGACGCCGGAGGACGCGACCGTCGAGGTCTACGTCGACGGCGGTCCCGGTACCGGCACCTTGCTCGCCGGCCTCCACGTCCCCGCCGGCACCGACGCCCGGTACGACTGGCGCACGGTCAGCGCACCGATGCCCGCGGAGGTGACCGGGGTGCATGAACTGCATCTCGTTCTGCGGGGCGGTGTCCACCTGGCCGCGATCGCCGGCGAGACACGGTAGGCACCGGTGGGACGCGGTGAGAAAACGGTCCGCCGCCGCGTTCCACCCTTCCGAGCATTGACGCACGCGCTCCGCGCGGATCAATCTTCTGCCTGAAGATGGGGGGCCCGTGCTCCGGCCGCGTCGTCGTACCGCCGGACGGCATGGAGGATCGGGGCCTGCACGCCGTCCGGTCGGCGAACTTGCCGCGCGCCCTGCGCGAGAAGTGGCGCGCCGCCGACGTACCGGAGGAGGGCCGAAGCGGGTATGCGACAGATCGCACGCCATGACGTCGTCTTCATCGCCGGCACCGCCGGAGAGCATGAACTGACCTGGTCGCAGAGGGCCCATGGACGCGAAGGATGCCACCCCCATCTCCACGGACCCCGCAACAGGAACCAACGGATGGGGCGGGCACTGGACGGCGCACCCGACATGGCCGCGGTGCTGCATGCCTTCGCCGTGGTCATGGCCCAGTTCGAGGCGCTGCGCACGCTGTATCCGCGTAACGCGGACGAGCACCCACGCGCGGTTGTCGTGGCTTCCGGGGTGCTCCAGGTCGACGAGTACGCCTCCGACGCTCCGCCGACCTACGACGAGCTGAGCGCCCTCACCCTCCGACTGGCCGAGCCCGGATTCGCCCCGGACGACCTGCCGTTGCGGGCCGCCGTCGTCACCGTGGATGGCAGACCCATCCACATCGCACTGTCATTGCACCACTTCTCGGCGGACACGACGGCCGCCCGGATCGTGGCCGAACACATAGCCCGACTGGCCCTCGATCCGGGCGCCGACCTCGGTTCGGGGTGGCAGCCGCGGCAGATCGCGAGCTTCGAGGCCAGTCCCTCGGGGCTGCGGCACGCCCATCGTGTCGACACCCATGACCGGGCGATGCTCCGTCAGTCCGTCATGCCCGAACTCCAGGTGCACGCGAGCCACAGGGACGCCGTCTACAACTTCGTGTGCCTCGACTCGGCGGCGGTCGCGCTCGCGGCAGCCGGTCTGGCGAAGCAGTACCGGACATCCATGGCCGCCGTCCTGCAAGCCGCATACGCGTGCACGCTCGCCGAGCACCTCGGCATCGAGAAGTGCGTGTTCAACACCGCGATGGCCAACCGGCAGACCACCTTCGCCCGCGGGGCCGTGGCTCATATCGCCGGCAGGGCCCTCGTTCCAGTCGATACGTCCTTGGGCAGCGACCGGTTCCCGGCGCTGTGCCGGGCCGTCGACGCGACACTCGTCAGATCCTCCTCCGTCAGCCTGCGGGAGCCCGACCGCTACGCCAGGTCCCTGGACGAGGTCTCCGCCGAACTGGGCCGCTCCGCAGACAATCCGTACGTGGTGAACATCCTCCCCATAGCGCCCCGCACGCTGATCCGGGCGCGCGCGGAGAGGACACCGCAGGACTTCGAGCGAGCCATGGCATCCAGCCGTTACGGACGATTCCCCAAACCCGTCGACCCGTACTCCGGAAAGCTCTCCTTCATTGTGTGGGACATGTCCGAGACGGCCGGAATCAGTCTCGGGACGGATGCGACATCGTTCGACGCGACGGATCTCGAACAGATACTGCGGTCCTTCGAGAGGAGGCTGGTCGGGGCCGCGATCGGCGGTCACGCAGCACGGAGCGGCTCCTTCGCCGGTGCGTAGAGAAGCGGCGGGGTGCGGATGGTCGACATCGAGATCCGGATCGGCCTGGTGGAACCGGGTCGGATCGGGGCCGGTGCTCTGCCGGTCGATCACCGAGACGGCCCGGGGCGGGGAGTGACGTCCCCACCCCTCCCGCCCGTGCCGGTTCCCGACGGCGCGCCGTCGGCATCGGAACGGCAGCCTTGCCCGCGACGACGGTGTTGCTGCGCATGCCGATGCACTCCACCGTCATAGTGACCGTGTCTCCGGGGGACAGCGCAGGCCCGTGTCTCCGAGGGACAGCGGAGGCGGATCCAGCCGCCCCCTGCGGCCCCAGAACTCGGCGCGGCACCCGTGCCGCAGGTACCGGAGCCGAGGACGTCTCCGAGCCGAACCTCGGTGCCTCGGGGGCGTACGGGGACATCTCCTCGATCGAGGGTCCACGGCATGTGGGCGAGGCTGTCCCGGCCTGAGGTGCAGCTGTCTTCCGACACCCTTACGGTCCTGGGCCGTCCAGCCCCGCAGGGGCAGCCGCACGTACGTCACGCGGGCTCGCGCCGAGTTCACGGCGGCACGCTTTGTTGAAGGCTTGGAGATCGGCGATGCCCACGGACGCGGCGATGGCGGTGATGGACAGAGTGGAGGACAACAGGAGGTGGCGGGCGCGTTGAAGGCGGCGATGCCGGATGTACGAAACAACTGTGAGGCCGGTTTCGGCACGGAACACGCGCGTCAGGTGTGTGTGGGAGATTCCGACGGCGCGCGCGACGTCCGGTACGGACAACGGGCCGGCCAGGTGTTCCTCGACGTAGGCCTGGGCGGCTGCCACGAACGGGTGGCGGCGCCCGGCTCCATCGTCCCTCGGCAACTCGGCGATGCGCCACAGAGCGGTCCAGACCTCGGCCGAGGCTCGCGGGGGAGAAGTCGGCATGGCTGTCACGGCGTGTCGGAGCAGATCGGCCAGGCGTGTGCTCTCGGCCGCGGCGTCCTGCATCACCGGAACCGCCCGGGCGGTTCCGCCGTCGTGCAGCCGCAGATGGATGTAGAAATGCTCCGACCTGCCCCGGTAGTGAAAGTGCACCTCCGTGTTCGGCGGCACCAGGCTGACGTGGCCGGGGCGTATGGGGTGGACCGACTGCCCGAGGGACAGAGCACCCTCGTAGTTGTAGAGGTGCAGCTGCCACAGGTCGGGCAGCCGGAAGACGTCGTGGGCGGTGGAGACGCCGTGCACCCCGATGCCTGCATTGACCACGGTGGGCGCCTCGTCGAGCCGTACTGTCGCGTGTTTCATGGGGATGGAAAATTACCAGCACTGGACGATTTCAGCCCACGACCGATCCGGACAGGGCACGTACGTTCGTCGCATGCCAACCAGCAAGCAACTCCTGACATCGGTTCAGGTGGCGCGCTTCGTCGCGCAGGGATTTCTGCGTCTGGACGGGGTGGTGCCGGAGCAGATCAATGAACGGGCCATCGCGGCCTTGACCGAGGGCCTGCCGGAAGTGTCCTACGGCACTCCGCTGGGCGGGGCGTTCGCGCAGGACACCTTCGTCCGCGAACTGCTCACCCTCCCGGTCGTCGCAGGCGCTGTCGAGAGTCTGGTCGGCCCCGAGCCGACCGTCGACCACCATGCGGTTCATGTGCGCGAGCCGTACGAGGGACAAGCGCAGCCCCTCCACGGAGACGCGATCATCGATGTGCGGCCGGATGCGTTCGACATCCAGCTCATGTACTACCCGCACGAGGTGACCGCCGAGATGGGCGGCACGCTCAGTGTGCCCGGAAGCCATCTGCGCAGGATCAACGAGACGGACGTCGGCCGTGTCCAGAACCTCAGGGGGCAGACCCGTCTGACCTGCCCGGCAGGCACGGTTGTTCTCGTGCACCATGGCATCTGGCACAGTGGCCGCCGCAACGACACCGCGGGCCGTCGCTACATGTACAAACTCCGCCTCAACCCGACCGTGCCGCAGGTGCGTCTCTGGGATGTCTCCGACCTGCACGACCCTGCGGTGGCCGCGGAACTCAATACGTCCTTCCCCTGGTACGAGTGGGCCACGGGCCGACTGGAGATCTACAACCGGGTCCTGCTGTGGCGGGCCCTGACCGGTGACGACTCGTTCGACATCGACTACTGGGTCACGCGTGTGAGCAATCGGCCGACCTTGAGGAGTCACGCATGAGGCAGCAGGTTCTGGTTCTCTATCTCGCGACGTCGGCGCTGGACTCCGACGTCGTGGGCTGGTCCCGCTACGACGGGACCGGCCGGACCCGTCCGACGACCGGTGACAGCGACGAGCCGCCCTACGCCACCGGGCTTGCCGCGCTGCACGACGGGTGGCGCATGTTCCAGGCCTCCCAACTGCTGCCGCCTCAGCCCGGTCACGAGTATGACGTCTCCTTCCTCAAACACGAGTTCTTCTTCGAGAAGCTGGAGGACAG
This sequence comes from Streptomyces camelliae, assembly GCF_027625935.1. Classification (NCBI taxonomy): domain Bacteria; kingdom Bacillati; phylum Actinomycetota; class Actinomycetes; order Kitasatosporales; family Streptomycetaceae; genus Streptomyces; species Streptomyces camelliae. Next base: position 265,807 of record NZ_CP115300.1, on the reverse strand, counting down.
CTCTCGCCCTTGACCCGGTGCTGGAACTGCTGCTCCTGTCGGGTGGGGGTGTAGCCGTAGCGGGCGTTGAGTTCCTGTTGACGACGTTTCCGCAGGGGCCTCTGCGCCGTGGTGCAGTACCCCTGCGCAGCATTGATCATCATCCGCCGTGAGCGGCAGGGACGGGAGCAGCCATCAGGCGTTCGCCGCCGCCGGCGTTCGCCGTGCCGTGCTTCGCGGCGGACGGGAAGCGGTCAAGGCGGAAAAAGTGCGGCCACTGCCGGGCGCTGCACCGGCCAGGGTCGGCGTGCGGGCATTCGGCGTGCGTGCGGCCTGGGCGACCAGCGGTACAGCAGCACCCGCGGCGGCGACGACCACGCACTACGCCGAGGGGACCAACGTCGGCCCGGCCGCTGGACCCCGTACCAGCAGCTCGGGTACTTGTTCTCCTGTCGAGCTGTGCGGCAAGGGAACTCGTCGCCTTGCCGCACAGCGGCGTTCACCGGGTCGGGACGAACCCTCCCCGGACCGACGCGGAGCCGCCCGAACCCTGCGCGTCGACGCGGTAGCCGTCGCCTGAGGCACTGCGCTTGCCGGTGCCGTTGTTGAACTGGGCGGCAAACTCATAGCTCCCGGCCGGCACGGTCAGGCCCGGCTTGAGGACCCAGCGGTAGACCAGCGTGCCGCCGGCCTCCTGGGCGGTGACGGTGAAGTCACCACTCGGCAGGGTCTGCCAGGTACCGGTGTTCTGCACCCCGCCGGTCTGCACGAACCGCATCTCGATCGTGAGCGAGGTGAGCGGCTGGGTCGTCTTGAGGACGAGGTTGCTCTGCGTCCAGTAGACGGTGCTGCGCGGGTCCACCGAGCCGGCCGACCACAGCGGCCCGTTCCGGCTCTCGCCGGCGGACGGTGATGGACTGGTCGCCGGCGGAGTCGGGCGCGCGCTGCCCGGGGTGGTGGCCGGGGCCGGCGCGACAGGGGTGGGGCGGGCCGATGTCGGTGGCCGGGAGGTGGCGTCCGGGGACGGGGTGGCAGGCACGGTCACGGTGGCCGACGGCGACGATTTCGCGACGATGGCGGCGACGGCGAGGCCGCCGGTCGCCAGGATGCCGGCGGCGGCGAGCCCGGCGAGCGCGACCCTGGTCCCGGACCTCGCGAACGGCCGCGCGCGGTGACGGACGGCGGGGCCGGCCACGCCGCGTTGCACCCGGGCCAGCATCCTCGCGCGGTCGGGCCGGTGGGCTTCGGCGGCCTCACGCAGCCGACGGGCGATCTCCTCGTTCACCGGTTCCTCCTCCCTGCCATCAGGTCCCCGGCCGCTCGTGCGCCCAGTATCCTTTGCAGTTCGGCCATTCCCTTCGAGGTCTGGCTCTTCACCGTGCCGACCGAGATGCCCAGCGCCACGGCCGTGTCCTTCTCCGACAGGTCGAAGGCGTGCCGCAGCACCACGCAGGCACGCTTGCGGAACGGCAGCCGGGCGAGCGCCGCGCGGACGTCCAGCACGGCCGCCGTGTCCGGCCCCTCCACCTTCTCGGGGCTGCGGGACCAGAACAGCGTGATCCTCAGTCGCTCGCGCACCGCGCTGCGGATCCGCCCCCGCGCCAGGTTGGCCACCACACCGCGGGCGTAGGCCAGCGGGTGGTCGGCCTGCCGCAACCGGTCCCAGCGCTGCCACAGGGCGACCAGGGCATCCGCCGCAAGGTCGTCCGCCGCGTCGGCCTCGCCGGTCAGCAGGTATGCCAGACGGGCGAGTTCGGCATAGTGGCGTTCGAAGAATTCGTGGAACTCCGCGGACGCGTCATCGAGGACCATCCCCCGGTCGCCCTCTCCTGGCAATGACGTGCACGTTGGTTGCACGTTTAACAACAACGGGGAGCGCAGCCTAACAGTGCCCAGCCCGGGATTCGAACAGCGGTCGTGCTCGGTCGCGGGCCGGTGAAGGCTGACCGGCGGGCTGGTCAATGCCGGGCGAACTGGACGCCGGTCAGCTGCGCGACGTCCGGCCGCACGGCGATGCCATCGACGGTCAGCCGCTCCCCGTAGATGTCCGTGATCCTGAGCGCCCCGCCGCAGCCGGTGCCATCGGCGGACAGGAAGTAGTTGTAGTCGGTGCGGGGCAGCCGCCGCCAGCCGCCGGCGGCCCGCACCTCCAGCGCGGCCACCGGGTTCCGGTGGCCGATCACCTGGATCCCGCACCACCACTTGGTGGACCCGATCTTGTACCGGACGGCGATCGTGCCCGGCAGGTCCGGGCTCAGCAGCGACCAGGTGATCGGGAGCCGCCCCACCGACAGGTCTGCGAGCTTGGCGAACGCCTGTCGGCTGAGGTCGAGTTGCCCCGGCGCGCAGGGCCACGGGCATTCGTTGACGATCCGTACCGTGATGGTGGCTCCGCCGGCCGCGCGGACCAGCACGTAGGCCCCGCACGCCTTGGCCGATTCGTAGTCGGTGACGTTCATCGCCGCGACCATCAGGTCGTCGGAAGGCCCGTACAGGCAGGAGCCGCTGCCGTCACCAGCGGCGTAGGCGGTAGCGACCCCCTGGTAGCTGACGGCCGGTCTGATCCGTCCGGCCAGGGCCGCGGCCCTGGAGCTCGCGGGCGCGGTACTGGTGGCCGAGGCCGTCGCAGTGGCCGAGACCGATGGCGACGGCGTGGCCGAGGCCGGGATCGTCGTACTGGCCGAGGCCGTCGGCTGCACCGTCGCACCCGCACCGCCGCCCGCCGCAGACCCGGCACCGGACGGGGCGGCCGCCCGCACGCCCGCGGCAGACGCGTCGGCTGCCCTTCCGGCACCGGTTCCGCTCCCGGTGAGGACGGTCAGGGCCAGGCACGCCAGCACACCGACGACCAGTAGCCCCAAGGGAATGCCCGTGACCAGTCCGCGCCTGCGCCACGGTTGCGGCGCGGCGTGCTTCGTTGCCCTCATGCCCGTCCATCCGGTAGTTCGACTCAGCCTTCCGGCTCCCAGTTGCCGCAGGAGACGAGAAGGTTGCCGCCCCGACGCTGATTTCTCGGCGACCAGTGCACCGCACGAAAGGGATCCGAAGAACATCGGATACGGCGGCAACCTTTCCCTCCCGAGCGGCCACCTAGGCCGTGTATCGAAAGTGGATCGTCTGTCAGTCCTGCCTGGGATGCTCCGAGCATGGAGATGACAGTGCAGCTGACGATCGACTGCTCCGATCCGCAGAGAATGGTGACTTTCTGGGCCGAGGCCCTGGGCTACGTGCCTGAGCCTCCGCCGGGCGGGCACGCCACGTGGCGTGCTTACTGGGCGGCGGTAGGGGTGCCCGAGGCAGAGTTGCCGGCCGGTGCCGGGGATATTCCGGAGTCGATCATCGATCCCGCGGGACGTGGACCGAGGGTGTGGTTCCAGCAGGTTCCGGAGCCGAAGGTCGCCAAGAACCGGTGGCACTTCGACCTGAAGGTCGGTGGGGGCCGTGACGTCCCACTGGACGTCCGCACACAGCGAGTCAGGGCTACGGTGGAACGGCTGGTCAAAGCCGGTGCCACCGTGCTGCGGATCAAGGATGAGCAGGACATGGGGCTCTACGCCGCCGCCATGCAGGACCCTGAGGGCAACGAATTCGACGTCGTCTGAGGGCCGTTGCGACGGTGCTGGTCACAGCCACTCGTTCACGGCTGCGACCAGCACAGTCGCCTCGTAGCGGACGGAGAGCTTGTCGTACCTCGTGGCCACTGCCCTGTGCCTTTTAAGTCGGTTGATCCCGCACTCGACCGCATGGCGCTCGCGGTAGTCGGCCGGGTCGAAAAGCGGTGGCCGGCCGCCGCGGGAGCCGCGCTTCTGGCGGTTGCGCGCCTGGTCGGCCTTGTCCGGGATGGTGCAGCGGATCCCGCGGCGGCGCAGGTAGGCGCGGTTTTTGCGGGAGGCATACGCCTTGTCAGCACGCACCCGATCGGGGCGGATGCGTGGCCGGCCCGGCCCGATGCGGGGCACACGGACCTTCTCCAGCACGGGTTCGAACTGCGGCGAGTCTCCACGCTGCCCTGCCGTCACCACGATCGACATGGGCTTCTGACCCTGCTCAACTGCCAGGTGGAGCTTGGTGGTGAACCCGCCGCGCGACCTTCCCAGCCCATGATCACGGGGCTCGGTGAAGATGCCGCCCGGTGGTTCCTTCTGCAGGTCGCCCTGCTTGCGGGCCCCGGCCGCATGCTGATGGGCGCGGCAGACCGTGGAGTCGACGCTCAGGTCCCATGTGATCGCACCCTTCGCGTCGGCCAGGGACTGGAGCCGGGTGAGGAGCCGCTGCCAAGTGCCGTTCCGCTGCCATCGGCGGAACAGGTCATAGACCCGGCCCCACGGTCCATACACGGCGGGGACATCCCGCCACGGAACACCGGTTCGGACCCGGAACCGTATGCCGTCGATCAACTGCCTCCGAGGCCAGACGGGCGGCCGACCCGCCTTCCTGCTCTTCGGCAACAACGGCTCCAGCACCGCCCACTGCTCGTCCGTGAGATCTCCCCGACCCATGAACCGTGATCATTCACGGTCCAAGATCCACTTTCGATACACGGCCTAGCGGGAGTCGAGGCCGAGTTCGTGGTTCTTGATCGCCTCGCGGACGGCGCTCACGAAGCTGTTCCAGAAGTGGTCGGCGTAGGGGCTGTCCGGGCTCGGCACGCCGGCTGTCGTCCTGCGCCTGGCCGCGCTGGAGAAGTCACCGAACATCGCCGTGCGCAGCGCGGTGGACAGTTCCATCTGGGCGTCGGCGCCGGTGCGGGTGCGGGTGCGGTTGACGATGTTGGCCGGGTCGTTGCCGTAGATGGGGTCGGTGCCCCTCGCGGAGTCGGTTGATGAGGAGGCCCTGGCAGTACGCAGGGACGCCCAGGTCCTCGGGAATCTCCCCTCGAAGACGCTGGAGGTGCTGTGGGATGCCGGGGCGGATTACCTGCCGAGCTTCGAGCGGCTCGGTGGAGGGAGCGGAGTGGACGCGGACGGTCGTCGACCTGTGTGACGCGCGGCTCTCGGCGAAGGCGGAGGTACGACGCTCACAGGGCAGGAGCACAGACTCTTCGATGAACTGGTCGCCTTTCCGGCCCCGAGCCTGGAGGCGGAGCAGGTGGCAGCGTGATCTCCAACCGTCGGGATCGCTGGGCTGTCAGTACCAGGTGGCATGCTCCGCCACCATGAACAAACAGCAGTTCTGGGAGCTCATCGCGGCAGCCCGCGACCAGGTGATCAACCCGCACGAGAGCGAATCGGTCGCTCGCGAGGCAACCTCGCTGCTGGCCGTCCGGCCAGCCGAGGAGATCGTCGCGGCTCAACAGGTGTTGTGGGACCTGATGGCTGAGTCCTACACCAACCCGCTGTGGGCTGCTGCCTACGTCATCAACGGCGGATGCTCAGACGACGGCTTCGACTACTTCCGCAGCTGGCTGATCGCTCAGGGGCGTGAGGTCTTCGATCGCGTCGTCGCTGATCCTGATGCCCTCGCAGAACTGCCCGTCGTGCAAGCCTCCGTGGCCGACGGCCTCGACCTGGAGGGTGAGGACGTCCTGGGCATCGCCTGGGACGCACACGTCACGGCGACCGGTGATCAGCTCCCTGCAGACGCATTTACCATCCGCTACCCGCAACTGGACCCTGCCTGGGCCTTCGATTTCGACGACTCAGACGAGATGGCGCGCCGTCTGCCGCGTCTGGCTGCCCTCTACCTGGACTAAGCTTGATCATTAACCTCGCTGCTGTTTCAGGCGGACATGTTCGGTGAGGGTTTCGATTCGTTTCACGGTCTTCCCGGGCTCGTGACGTGGGGGTGACCGGCGGTTCTTCGAGCCGGGTGGGTGTCCGGGTCCGGGCTTGGAGGGCCTGGGCACGCTGGCGGGGCGGGTGGTCTTCACGCGGAGGTGGCGGAACCCCCGGCGGACTCGGGCCGGGTGAGCCGACGTGGCTCGCTGGGCCGTCAGGTGAGCGAAGAGGCGCTCGACGATCCACCGGTTGGGCAGCACTACGAAGCCACGCATGTCGTCGCTGCCTTTGACGATCGCCAGGACCAGCGCGAGCGTGGCCAGGCAGTGCTCGACGAGGCTGCCGGTGTAGCCGCCGTCGGCCCAGAGCAGTTCCAGCCGGTGGTGCACATCGGTGACCTGCCCGAGCAGCACCTGGGCAGCGGTGTGGTCGCCGGTGTCCGCGGCGGTGACCATCACGCCCAGCAGCAGGCCGACGGTGTCGACCACGACATGCTGCTTGCGGCCGTTGATCAGCTTGCCGCCATTGAAGCCCTGGCTGTCCGCGTCGATGACGGCGTCCGTACGATCAGAGGTTGAGAACACGCTCTCAGCGGCGATGGGTCAGGACCGCTATGTCCGCGCCGAAACCGACCACCAGCCGCCCGTCGGGCGCCACCGTCAGTCCCCTGATACGGGAAGGAAAGGCGTACGTACCGATCTGCTGCCCCGTGCTTGCGTCCCACATCCACACGGTTCGGTCGCCGCCGGCGACGACGACAGGGCGACCGTCCAGCGTGCCGGTCGCCCCCGCACGCACCTCACTGGTGTGTCCCGTCAGCGGCGGTGCCAGCAGTTCGCCCGTGGCCAGGTCCCAGAGATGGACTCCTTCTGCCCTGAGGCTGGTGAGAATGACGCTGCGGCCTTCGAGCGTCTCCAGGGCCAGGGCGCCTCGTTGCCGCGGCTGCACTCCGATCCATTGGCTCGCGGTCAGGTCCCAGACACGGCCTTCCCCGGTCACAGCGACGAAGCGGCCATCGACTACCCCGAAGAACTCGATGAAGGAGCTGGTGTACTCACTGGTCGACCGTCCGTGCAGCTCTTCCCGGGTGGTCAGGTCCCATATCCGCACCGTCTTGTAGCCGTCGCCGCGCGTGAGGAGGGTGGGCCGTCCGTCCACCGTCCCCGCCGTCAGCAGATCCACGGCAATGGTATGGCCGGTCAGGGGCTCACCGAGCTGTCCCTTGCCGCCGAGGTCCCAGATCCGCACTCCCGCGTCCGAGCCGCCGGTGACGATGACGCAACTGCCGTCCACGACGGCCGTGGTGACCCCTGTCACGGAGCCGGCATGACCAGTCAGCCAGCTACCCGTCTCCTTTTCACCGTCGAGGTCCCAGATCCGAACCGATCTGTCGTCGCCACCGGTGACCGCGAGGTGACGCCTGTTCACCACCGCCGTCGCCGTTCCCCGCACAGCCGCCTCGTGACCCGTCAGCGACGGCCGCAGCTGCCGGAGGGTGGACAGATCCCACACCTCGACCGGCCCATGGGCGTACCCGACGAGGGCGGCGGGGCGGTCGTGGAGCACCCTCACGGCCGCCGTTTCCACGAAGGCCGCAACAGGCTCACCGACCTGCTCGCGCGTGGCCAGGTTCCAGACGTGCACCTCGTAGGCGTTGGCGCTGACGGCCATCGGGCACTCGGACGCCGGATCTGTCACCAGAAAGTGCGCCCTGGCGTTGAGGTCCAGACTGGCGCAGTGCCCTGTCTCCCCGTCGCCGTCACTGCCGCCTTCCGCCGTCCGGTTGTACGCCTGGTCCGCGAACACAGGAGGCTCGTCGTGACGGTCGCCCAGGGCGCCGAACTCCCGTCCCGTGATCAGGTCCCACACTCGGACGTTTTCCTCCCCCGTGATCAGGTCCGTCGCCCCAAGTTCTGTGGAGTGGCTGGTGACAGCGACGGGGCGGCCGTCCAGCACCGCCGTCGCCAGAGCGGACACAAAGCCGGTGTGTATGGTCAACGGCTCACTGTGCTGGGAGAGGGTGGCCAGATCCCACACTCTCACCACGTCGTCGATGCAGGCGCCGACCACGACCGGTCGACCCTCGACCAGTCCCGCGGCCAGCAATTTCACCCAGGAGTCATCGTCGGCGGAGCACGTACCGACCAGTTCTCCCCGCGCCAAGTCCCAGACCCGCATCGTTCGGTCGAAGCCGCCGGTGACAGCGACAGGACGACCGTCCAGCACCGCCGTCGCCAGCGCACGTACGTCGCCGGTGTGAGCGGACACGGCCTTGCCGTATCGGCTGCCCGTGGCCAGATCCCACGCGTGCAGCGTGCCGTCCTCGCAACCGGCGACAGCGATACCACGGCCCTCCACGACCACGGTCGCCAAGACGCCCACCTTGGCCGGCACCGGCAACGCGTACCGCAGCCGGGAGTCCAAGTCGCTGCCCGTCGCCCACTGCACGACCCAGGGGTCATCCATCTCTTGGCGGACTGCAACCTGGGCGATGTTTCTTGCCAGCTCTCGGTTCCCGTACCGGGCGGCGTCCAGCGCCAGTACTTGCCGCCGCACCCCCGCACTGGCGTCACGGTGCACATGCCCCGACGTCCGGTACACAGCAGCCGCCAGGATCTCCTCCTGCCCGGCAGCGCCGTCCAGGCCCGCGAGGACCAGCTCCGGGTCTCCGTGCACCAGCCATCCAGGATCGGTCAACCGGCCACCTGCCGCCGCAACTTCGCGGTCCGGACCGCTGCTTGAGAGTTCACCAGACATAACCGGCATGGTAACCATGCCACCCTCGTCAACGGTCCGGGCACACACGCCGAAGGAACGTCCCGCAGCAACATACGCACTTCCACGCACACCCCCGCCGACGCGGCCCGATGCGACCAGAATGCCAGGTACACGGTCTCCTCGGGGCCCAGACCCAGGGCCGATCGGCTCGTGCACGACGAGCTTCGAAGATTGCTGCGCGGGGCCGGCGGACTCGGTTCGGGCCAAGGGCTCGTCGATCGGATGACGAACCGAGCGAAAGGCTGCCGGACACCAAGCCGCCTCCTGATTGTCAGTGCCGCCTGCGAGACTCGTTCCATGATTCCGAAGCTGCCTTTGGACAGCCCTCGTTGGCGTGGCTTTGACGGTGTGAAGGTCGAGGAGATGCAGGTACTCCTGGCGCAGTTGGCCTCCGCGGCTGCCACCGGGGGCGGCGACGCGTGGCGCCGTACCTGGACGGACCTGTCCGGCGGCCTGATGGATGACGGAGTCGTCGCCGACGGGGCCTATGCGGCCCTGCCGCATCTCGTCGAGGCGGCAGCGGTCCTGCCTCCGGGACAGACCGTGGACTTCTGGGTGGACCTCGGGTTCATGGTGACCGCCGATTACCGGCCCCCCGTCCCGGCCGATCTTGAGGAGGGGTTCGGCGCCGCACTGCGGCTGGCCGAGCGGGCGGCCACCCGAAGCCTCCTCGCCGCTGGTACTCCCGGGCAGGTCTGCGCCCAACTCGCCCTCTCCTGCGTGGCCTTGGCCAGCCACCCCATGGGCGAGGTGCTGGGGCAGTTCCCGGATCTCGGGGACAGCGGCCTGCTGTTGTCGTGTCCCGCTTGCGGAAGCGACACGGAGATCCCCGACTTCTTCGTGGACCCGGCGCGTGCGCCCCTCAAGGCTCCACTGCTGCCCAGCCCCGCCCCTGTCCGGGAGGAAGGGCATCCGTGGGGCGAGGTCGCCGCGGCATTGCGGGAGGAGGCGCTGGGGGAGGGCTGGGAACCCTTCCTGCAGGTGGCACGCGACGTCGCGGTGAGGGGGGTGTCTCCCGAAACACCAGGACAGGCCGTCCTGTGCCTGGTCGCCGGGATGGTTGCGGTCAGGGGCACCCCACAGCGGGCCGCAGGGAAATTGGCCCGCCGACTGATGTCGCTCACCGGGCACTTCCGGTGCTGGGACTGCGAGCGGACGTGGACGATCGCGGACGGCCTGGTGGAGAACCCGGACGGTGCGCTTCCCCAACACGGTCCGGCTGGTGCGCGGACGGACTTTGACGGGTCGACTGCCGCAGCGGAATCAGCGGCGGCCGGACAACCCAGCCGAGCGGCGACCCGATTCCGGCAGGAAGACAACGCGGTGGTCGCGGCCGACGGCACACCCTGGGGTCGTATATCGGTGTTCTCCGATTCCGTGCCCGGTTCGTTGGGGGGTGTCTACGCCCTGGCGGTGGTGTCCCGCCCCGGTGGGCCGAACCTCGTGGCCGGCGCCGGGAACAAGGGCGTGGTGTGCCTGTGGGACGTGACCGACGGCCGGCTCGTCCACGACCCGCTCCCAGGACATCCTGACGCCGTCCGCTCGATGACCACCCTGCTCCTGCCCGACGGCCGCGTCCTTCTGGCAAGCGGAGGCGACAGCGGGACGATCGCCATGTGGAACCCCCTCACCGGGCAGCCGGTTCGCGAACCTGCCGGCGACTGGCCCGGCGGGGTGACCGAAATGTGCACCGCTGTCGTCCCCGACGGCCACACCCTGCTCGTCACCGCCACCCCCAAAGGCGCCGTCCGGATGTGGGAACCGGACAGCGGTGAGTGCGTCAGGCGCCTCAACCCCTACGGCAGTCCGATCCAGTCGGTCACCGCCGTCCCGATCTCCGCCGACCACACGCTGATCGCGGCCGCGGACACCGCGGGCCGCGTTCACGTGTGGGATCCAGCCGTCGACGACCCCTGGGACCGCGGCGCGGCCGTGCAACTGAGCGCACGCGCGCTCGCCGATGCCGACCACCGGGTGGCGGCCGTGGAGGCTGTCTGGACACCCGACCGAACCCTGCTGGCCACAGCAGACAACCTCGGGGTCGTCATGCTCTGGGATCTCTCCACCGGTACCCCCGTAGGCGATGGTCTGCCCAGCTCCACAGGCACCGCCGGCCCGCCGCTCATCACCGCCGCCACCCAGCACGGCGGTCGCACGGTCCTGATCACCGGCACCCGTCACGGTCACCGGCTGCGGGTGTGGGAACCACAGACCGGCGCAGTGCAGCACATCTCCTTGGACGTGTCGCTCACCTGCCTGGCCACCGCGGGCGCGGACCTGATCGTCGGACATGACCGCGGAGTCCTCAGCCTCCCGCTCGGCAGGCAGTGAACATGTTCGGCCACCACCCCGTCCCACCCGTCGCGCGGGGTAACGAGACGGACAGGCGAGAACCTGCACGACGTGCGCGACAGAGCGGCCCGTGGCCGCAACCCTGCAGCCGGTGCCGCCCGCACGGTCGTCCGGCGGCGGGCGGACAAGCCGCGCCGACCGAAGGACGCCGTTCAACAGCCGGCGTGCCAGGAGTTCACCGTCCGCCCCGGTCACGGCCGCTGCCGGAACCCGGGTGCGACGAGCCCGATCGCAGCCAACGCCCGGTGTGGCCAGGTGGATTCACGGTTGCGCGCCTCAAAAACGACATGTCAGAGTTCGGTGCATTGTCGGCTTCCGCAGTGTCGTCACCCGCACGGCGTCAAGCCAACGCCACAGGGCGGACGGTGCAGTGCAGGGAGGGGAAGCGATGACTGGTGTCGAGGTGAGCGACAGAACGCTGTGGAGAGTGCCGGGCGGGGGCGTGCTCTACCACACGCCGGCGATGGCCGACGGCGCCGTCTACGTCCGTGACGAGTTGTTCGATCTGGCAGCAATCGACGCGGATACCGGACAGCGACGCTGGACACTGCACGTCGACGCCGGGATCGAAACATCGCCGGCGGCGGGCGACGGCGGTGTGTACTTCGCCGACACCGTCGGCTGTCTGACGGCGGTGGATGCCGCGAGTGGCGCGGTGCGGTGGAAGTGGAGAGCGGGCCGGTCGAAGATGTCGGCGCCGACGGTGGCCGACCACATCGTGTACTCCGTGTCGCACGACGGCAGGATGTGGGCGGTGGACGGGCTCACCGGCCAACCGGTGTGGAACGTCAAGGTGGCGGACCACCGCACCTCCAACAATCCACCGCCGGCAGTGTCCCAGAGGTTGCTGTACGCGGCCGTGGGAGGCCGCCTGCTGGCCCTGGACACAGCCACCGGAAGCAGGCGATGGGACATCCTCCCCTCCGGCGGCGTGCGGCAGTCGCCGACAGTGACCGGCGGCAGCGTGTATGTGGGCAACGACGAAGGCCTGCTCGCGATGGACGCCGCGACGGGCCAGGAACGCTGGCGGCTGTCCCCCGGAGGAGCGGTGTGGGCGAGCCCCGCAGTGGACGAGGGCATCGCGGTCGTCGGTGTCGTCGGCTGGTATCTGATCGCAGTGGACACCGGGACCGGTCGGGAGAGGTGGCGGCTGAAGACCCGCGGTGAGATCCACGCGACGCCGGCGATCGCCGACGGCACGGTGTACGCGGGCAGCCACGACGGGCGCCTGTGGGCCGTGGACGCGGCCACCGGCGAGACACACTGGAAGGTCAGGACCACCAGGCCGGTGCACTCCACGCCGTTGGTGAGCGGCGGCACGGTGTACATCGACAGCCTCGATGAGCACCTCTACGCCGTACGGGCCCATCGGCAAGGTGAAGCACCCGCCGAGGATCACCGCGCCGCATCCGCCCGTCCGACACCGACGAACGCCCCTTCGGAATCCAGCTCGGCTCCGATCAGCGGCACCGTGCGCTGGCAGGTGCACGCCCGTAACGCGGGAGCTTTCACCGTAGCCGTCGCCGACGGCGTCGTGTACCAGCCCAGCCACCGTGACCTGCTGGCGTTGGACGCCGCCACCGGCCAGGAACGGTGGCGCCTGACGTCCGCCCTCCCGTTCCACTCGTCACCGTTGGTCGTCGACGCCACTCTGTACATCCGCAACGGGAAACACCTGTGGGCCGTGGAAACGGGCACCGGACACGTGCGGTGGAAGCGTGCGACTGACTACGCGGGAGATACCCGGCCGGCGGTGACCGACGGCACGGTGTACCTGGCCGTCGGCGACGGAATGTGGGCGGTGGACGCGGCCACCGGCCGCAGGCGGTGGAAGCAGCGGCTCAGGTCGCGCTACCCGCGCTCCTACGAGGAGTTCACGTCCCCCGCGGTGGCCGACGGCCGGGTCTACGTCTCTCACCCCCGTGACTCCCTGTGGGCGGTGGACGCCGCTACGGGAAGCAAGCTCTGGCAGGTGAAGACCTACGCCTCGCCCTACACCGCACCGGTGGTGGCCGACGGCACCGTCTACGCCGGCCGTGATCATGGCCTGGTCGCGCTGGACGCCGCCACTGGTGAACAGCGGTGGCAGCGGCGCTTCGGCAGTCCGACGTGGTCCACGCCCGCGGTCGTCGACGGGACCGTGTACATGGGCAGCAACGGCTGGTACCTGTGGGCCGTGGACGCGGCCACCGGGGAGGAACGCTGGAAGCAGGAGACCGGACGCGCCCGTGAGTCGTCGGCGGCGGTGGCGGACGGGACCGTGTACATCGGTAGCGAGGACCAGTCGCTCTGGGCGGTGGACGCGGTCACGGGCGAGGAACGCTGGCGTCTGCAGACCGGTGGGGAGGTGCGTGCGACGCCCGTGGTGGCGGACGGGACTGTGTATGTCGGCAGCAAGGACGATTTCCTGTACGCGATTCACACCTGACGCCCCGCGTCCCCTTCCCCCACGGGAAACGCTCACTCGCAGGACGGGGAAAGATCTTCAGCCCTCCGCTAGGCCGTGTATCGAAAGTGGATCTTGGACCGTGAATGATCACGGTTCATGGGTCGGGGAGATCTCACGGACGAGCAGTGGGCGGTGCTGGAGCCGTTGTTGCCGAAGAGCAGGAAGGCGGGTCGGCCGCCCGTCTGGCCTCGGAGGCAGTTGATCGACGGCATACGGTTCCGGGTCCGAACCGGTGTTTCCGTGGCGGGATGTCCCCGCCGTGTATGGACCGTGGGGCCGGGTCTATGACCTGTTCCGCCGATGGCAGCGGAACGGCACTTGGCAGCGGCTCCTCACCCGGCTCCAGTCCCTGGCCGACGCGAAGGGTGCGATCACATGGGACCTGAGCGTCGACTCCACGGTCTGCCGCGCCCATCAGCATGCGGCCGGGGCCCGCAAGCAGGGCGACCTGCAGAAGGAACCACCGGGCGGCATCTTCACCGAGCCCCGTGATCATGGGCTGGGAAGGTCGCGCGGCGGGTTCACCACCAAGCTCCACCTGGCAGTTGAGCAGGGTCAGAAGCCCATGTCGATCGTGGTGACGGCAGGGCAGCGTGGAGACTCGCCGCAGTTCGAACCCGTGCTGGAGAAGGTCCGTGTGCCCCGCATCGGGCCGGGCCGGCCACGCATCCGCCCCGATCGGGTGCGTGCTGACAAGGCGTATGCCTCCCGCAAAAACCGCGTCTACCTGCGCCGCCGCGGGATCCGCTGCACCATCCCGGACAAGGCCGACCAGGCGCGCAACCGCCAGAAGCGCGGCTCCCGCGGCGGCCGGCCACCGCTTTTCGACCCGGCCGACTACCGCGAGCGCCATGCGGTCGAGTGCGGGATCAACCGACTTAGAGGTCCTAACAAATGCGTTGGACGTGTCGGTAGGTGATGAGACATGTAGCGAGCCCGAGGAAGGCTTCATGGATGTCGTCCCGGCGCTCCCACCGGATGCGCAGGAGTCGGAAGCCGTGCAGCCAGGCGATCGTCCGCTCGACGACATACCGGAAGATGCCCAGGCCGGAGCCGTGTGGCTGGCCTCGCCTCGCGATCACGGGACGGATGCCGCGCTGCCACAGCAGGCGCCGGTACTTGTCGTGGTCGTAGCCGCGGTCGGCGAGCAGTGCGTCGGGTCGGCGGCGGGGCCGGCCGACAACCCCGGCGACAGGGGGGATCTTGTCGAGCAGGGGCAGAAGCTGGGTGACGTCGTTGCGGTTGCCGCCGGTCAGCGACACCGCGAGCGGGATGCCCTGGCCGTCGGTGACGACGTGGTGCTTGCTGCCCGGCCGTGCGCGGTCGACCGGGCTGGGACCGCTTTTGGGCCCCTGCGGGCCGCCCGCACATGGGAGGAGTCGATCACCGCCCGCGACCAGTCCAGCTTCTTCGCCGACCGCAGCTTCTTCAACAGCAGCACATGCAGCTGGTCCCACACCCCGGCCTCGTTCCACGCGGCCAGCCGCCGCCAGCAGGTCATGCCCGAACCGAAGCCCAGCTCCTGTGGCAGGTACTCCCACTGAATGCCGGTGTGCAGCACGAACAGGATCCCGCACAATGCCCGCCGGTCCGGCACCCTCGGCCGTCCCTCGACCAGCTTCGGCCCCGGCTTGGGCAGCAACGGCTCGACCAGGGCCCACAGTTCATCCGACACGATCCACGGCCGCGACTGACGATTCCCCACGAGCAGACCAACGAGCGGATAGACCAACAGTCACATGATCAACCACTTCTGTTAGGACCTCTTAAAAGGCACAGGGCAGTGGCCACGAGGTACGACAAGCTCTCCGTCCGCTACGAGGCGACTGTGCTGGTCGCAGCCGTGAACGAGTGGCTGTGACCAGCACCGTCGCAACGGCCCTCAGACGACGTCGAATTCGTTGCCCTCAGGGTCCTGCATGGCGGCGGCGTAGAGCCCCATGTCCTGCTCATCCTTGATCCGCAGCACGGTGGCACCGGCTTTGACCAGCCGTTCCACCGTAGCCCTGACTCGCTGTGTGCGGACGTCCAGTGGGACGTCACGGCCCCCACCGACCTTCAGGTCGAAGTGCCACCGGTTCTTGGCGACCTTCGGCTCCGGAACCTGCTGGAACCACACCCTCGGTCCACGTCCCGCGGGATCGATGATCGACTCCGGAATATCCCCGGCACCGGCCGGCAACTCTGCCTCGGGCACCCCTACCGCCGCCCGGTAAGCACGCCACGTGGCGTGCCCGCCCGGCGGAGGCTCAGGCACGTAGCCCAGGGCCTCGGCCCAGAAAGTCACCATTCTCTGCGGATCGGAGCAGTCGATCGTCAGCTGCACTGTCATCTCCATGCTCGGAGCATCCCAGGCAGGACTGACAGACGATCCACTTTCGATACACGGCCTAGGGGCGCACCAACCACGGCGGGCGCAGTCAGCTGCGCCACCGCCACCCGCAGCCACACACTCCGATCGGGAGCCACACGTGTCACCTGACGACCCGACAACCACCGAGCAGTCGATGCCTCGGGGCCGTACGCACCGCCGTAACCGAACGCGCCGCCGCATTGTCGCGGTCGCGGTCGCGGTACTCGTGGCCGGCGCCGGCGCCGGTGCCCTGGCACTCAGCGCGAACGCCGCGCCGAGCGTCGACATCACGGTGGATGCCGGTACCTCCCTGGGCACGGTGCCCAGCACTGCTGTCGGCCTCAACACGGCCGTCTACGACCCGAACATGAACGACGCCACGGCGTCATCGCTGATGAAGGCCGCCGGAGTCCGGCAGCTGCGCTTCCCCGGCGGCTCGTACGCGGACGCCTACCACTGGAAGACCCACACCCTCACCGACGGCGGCTGGGTCGCGCCCGGCACCGACTTCGACCACTTCATGGCCTCCGCGAAGAGGGTCGGCGCCCAGCCGATCATCACCGCGAACTACGGGTCCGGCACACCGCAGGAGGCCGCCGACTGGGTCAAGTACGCCAACGTCGACAAGGGCTACGGCGTGAAGTACTGGGAGATCGGCAACGAGGTCTCCGGTAACGGGTACTACGGCAGCAAATGGGAGGTCGACAACCACGCCGACAAGAGCCCCACGGCGTACGCGAACAACCTGGTCGCCTACGCGAAGGCCATGAAGGCCGTGGACCCGAAGGTGAAGATCGGAGCGGTGCTCAACACCCCCGGCTACTGGCCGGACGCGGTGAAGGCTCCCGGCGACAACGCCGACTGGAACCACACCGTGCTCTCCATCGCGGGCAAGTCGATCGACTTCGTGATCATCCACTGGTACCCGGGCGGCACCGGCACGGCCGACCTGCTGAACACCCCCGCCAAGATCGCCGGTGCCACTTCCGCGGTGCGCTCGCTGGTCAACACCTACGCGGGTGCCCACGCCGCTTCGGTCGGGATCGCGGTCACCGAGACCGACAGCTCCATGTCGCCGGCCCTCACCAGCCAGGCCGCGGCCCTGTTCGCGTCGGACACGTACATGAGCTGGCTCGAACACGGCGCCGTCAGCGCCGACTGGTGGGACCTGCACAACGGCATGGGCACAGCACCCACCACCGTCAACGGCGAGACCGACTACCTTGACCAGGGCGTGCTCTCCAGCGGAAAGTGCGTCGGCGGGAAATGCGAACCGGCGCGTGAGACGCCCTTCCCCACGTACTGTGGCATCCGCTCGCTGACCGCACTCGCGCAGCCCGGCGACACCATGGTCAAGGCGTCCTCGGCCAACCCGGCGGTCGCCGTGCACGCGGTGCGGAGCAGCAACGGCGGCCTGAACGTCATGCTGATCAACAAGAACCCGCAGAACGCGGCGCAGGTGTCGCTCTCCTACGCCGGATACACCCCGGCCCCAGGGACGGTCAGGACCGTTTCGTACACCAAGGGCGGCACCGCCCTGACCACGGCGACTCGGGGAACAGCGGCCGCACAGACACTGCCCCCGTACTCGATCACGACTCTCCAGCTGAAGCCCTCGTCTGCGACCGTCGGCAATGGCATCCCGTCACCTGCCCCCACTCCGACCGCCGCCACGCCGACGCCCGCTGCGCCGGTTGCCTCCGCCGCAGGCACGATCGGCACCCGAGCGCAGGCGACGGCGGCCGGCGCACCCATCGTCCGGGCGGACCGGAACAGCACGGGCGGCGACCTGGCGGCCACCGGGATGAGCAACGCAGTCACCTACAGCGCCGCCGGCGGCCTGCTGGCCCTCGCTGCAGGCTCCGTGCTGGTGCTTCGCCAACGCCGCAGCAGGACTTCGCACGGCGGGTGAACCCGCCGCGCCGGCGGCCGGTGTCGACGGCACCAGGAAACTGGGCGCGGCGATGACCTTCCTACGCGACCATCTGCGCTGAGCAGCGTGTGCTTGTAGTGGATCGGCTTCGGCTCGTACCTCGTACGGGACTTCCGGTTGTGGGGGTCGAGAGGGGCAAGGCACGTGTGGAGGCCGAGAGGCGCAAGGCACGGTTCCAGGTCGTTCACCCGGCCTGGATCCTGGCTCGGGCGATGCTTCCGTCGCCGTGGTCCACGGAGCGGACGGCGTCGGACCAGCCTGAGGCTCGGGCCTCCAAGCCGCCGGTCGTCCGTCCGCGGCTGCGGTCACCTGCCCGTCGTTCGCAGGCGACCCGGATGTCGTCCGGCTGACCGTATGGTCGTCATTCCCATGTCAGGATGTCCTGTGCCGTCGCAGCAGCTTCAGCAGCACCCGCTCCTACGCCGCCGAAGTCTCCGCCGCGCACAGCCTGGCCCGCGACCCCGCCTCCGCGGGCATGCGCGACGCGAAGATCAGCGAGGCCGGCGGACTGGGGCAGGCCGCCTTCGGCGAGACGGTCCAGGTGCTGCAACCGGCACAGAACGTGGCCTACGTGGTGTGGCGCGGGGGCTCCGGCATCTGAGTACTCACCGTCGCGGAGGCCGGCGGCAAGGCACAAGGCACGGATCGGCTCGCAGAGGTGGCCCGGAAGATCACCCCCGGCTTCCCGGCTGACTCCGCAGACCGCTCGAAGCTGAGTTGCCGCTGCAGGACAGCAAGCTGGTGTCGCAGCGCCAGGATTTCCGCGTCCCTGTCACGGTCGGACATCGGCAGCGGCCGTAGCGCGGTGAAGGCATACGTGACGGTCATACAGGCCCGGGCGAAGTGGCACAACAACCGATCCTGCCGCAGTCGGCGATCATCCCCCCAGCCAGGGTGACCTGCACAGATGCAATAATCGGCGCGCTCAGCCCGGCTGATCGGTGAGGTCCTGCTGGTCCTACCCACCGTATATGGGAGCGGCGTTCCGGAGATGATTTGAGGTGAGTCTCTGACCTGCGGCTTCGCAATTGTCCGCAAGGCCCAGCTCGACGACGGCCGCCCCCTCGGCCGCTGCCGCTGGCTGGAGCGCTCCAACATGGCCGTCGCCGCCGCGACCGGCGTCATGTACCTGGAGGCCTCCGGCATCCCGGCCAAACCCACCCGTGAGGACGCGATCGCACTGCGCGACCTGCTGCGGGATCCCGGCTGCACCGCCACGAGGATCGCTGCCCAGATACGCGCCTGGCCACAAGCCACCTGACCCGCATCAACGCCACCTCGCCACTCACCCGACGATGCAGAGCGCTGCTGCTGGACGTGGAGCCGCAGAGGGGTTGACTCGATCATGAGCCGGAGCGCGTGACCGGGAGGACACCGCCATGACCCGCTCCTACAACGGGACGTACCGCACCCTGCTCGCACTGGCGGTGAACCTGGACATTCGACGGCGCCTGGAAGAGGGCGCCGTCGATGCCCATGCCGCGGCCGCGATGCACGCCGTACGCTTCGCCGCGGCCATCCTCCATCGCGGCTTCCGGGGCGGGTGCCCGTCTGGGGTGCGGGACCCGGCGGTCTGCGGCTGCGTCATGGGGCGTGGGTGACCAGAGGCGATGCCGCGGGCAGGCGGCGGGGTCCGAGGGCCGCGGTTGCGTGTCCGCCGGGATGGTGTGTTCAGAGCACGGCGAGGCGGTCCACCAGCAGTTCCACCCTCTGCTCGGTGTCCTCCGGCGGCAGCCGTCCCGTCCGGGTCAGGGTCGCGATCCCGTGCAGGGACGCCCAGAACACCTCGGTGAACAGCCCCGGGTGGACGCCGTCCCCGGCGACCTCGCCGAGGCACTCCAGCAGGGCGGCGAAGGCGTCCTTGAGAGGTTCCGGGGTGTCCTCCTGTGCGTACGCCAGGCCGCCGTCGAGCTGGAACAGGGCGTCGTAGACCGCCGGGTTGCGCTCGGCGAATTCGAGGTAGCCGCGGGCGAGGGCGGTGACCCGGGCGCGCGGGCCGTCCGCGGCCGCGGTCGCGGCCCGCACCGCGACGGCCAGCTCGGCGGCGCCCTGGAGGGCGACGGCGCCGATGATCTCTCGTTTGCCGCGGAAGTGGCTGTAGAGGACGGGCTGGCTGTATTCGATGCGCTCGGCGAGCCGGCGCGTGGTGACCGCGTCCCAGCCCTGCTGCTCGGCGAGTTCGCGGGCCGTTGCCACGATGAGGCGCTCCCGGCTCGCCCGCTCGCGCTCCTTGCGTTCCTGTACCGACATGGGTCGATCCTAGCACCGCTAGACAATCAAGCGGCAGTAGTACTAGCGTTGCCCCATCGGCTAGCAATGCTAGATCCCAGGAGGGGGCATCATGCTCAGCGCACTTGAGGTGTTCACCATCGTGGTCGTCGGCGTGATGGTGGGGGTGGAGTTCTCCGTCCTCTTCGTCATGAACCGGATCCTCAACGCACTCCCCGGCGACGCCGCCCAGCTCGGCCACGCCCACGGGGGCCGGATGCTCGGCGCCGTGATGCCGTTCTGGTACATCGGCTCACTCGCCCTCGCCGCGGTCTGGGCCGTCGCCGGATGGCACCACCACGGCACCGGCCTCGTCGTCACCGCCGCCGGACTGCTGCTCCTCAGCGTGGTGATGTCGCTCCTGCTGCTCGTCCCGATCAACAACCGGAACAAGACGTGGACCCCGGAGAACCGGCCCGCGGACTGGAAGGAGCAGCTGAAGCGCTGGGAGCGCTGGCACTACGTCCGCGTCGCCGTCATCATCGGCGCCTTCACCCTGCTGGTCGCCGCCCTCACCTGATACCCAAGCTGCCCCGACATGCTGCCCCGGCACGCGCTGGTTCGCCCCAGCATGTCGACAGCTTTCGCTCCGTCGGGGTGAGCCCGGCAGTGCGATCCCGACGAGCTACGCCCCTCGATCAGCCGCGTTCGCGCGGCCTGATCAGGCCCTGCACGACTCGGCAGACTCCACGAAGCTCACCAAGTTGGCGAAGACTCGCAAGGAGAAGAACAATGTCGCTGAAAAAGATCAACACCGTCCTGGCCGCCGCCTTCATCCTCTTCATTCTCTGGTTCGGGACGGAGTTCATCCTGAGCCCGGAGACGACGGCGCCGGGCTTCGGCCTGCCGAGCTGGCCGTCCGGCGACGGCGGCGGCTTCCTGATCATCAAGGGAATCCGTGACGTCGTCCTGGCCCTGGTCCTGGGCGTCCTGCTGGTGACGGGCCACCGTCGGGCGCTGGGCTGGGTGCTGCTGGTGGAGGCCTTCGCCGCGTACGGCGACATGGCCACCGTGCTGGCCCACCACGGCTCCGTGGCTACCGCGCTCGGCGTCCACTGCCTGACCGCGACACTGATGGTGGTCAACGGCCTGCTGATGATGCGCGAGACCCGCAAGGTCGCGGCCGCTCCGGTAAAGCCCGCCCCGCAGCCCGCCTGACGCCGCCTTGGCGCGTGTCGGTATTCGCCTGTCAGTCGTTTGGTGTCCGGGGTTGGTGTGTTCTCACGGAGCGGTTGGATGTCCCGTCTCCGCTGATGTGGTCCGTGTTTCAAGTGATCTGGTCCGATTCGCCTCTTGTCTCGGGTGATCGGGTTCAGCGGCAGAGCTTCGTGATCGTGTCATCGAAGTCGGGGAACTCTCGTGTGGCCTGTTCAATCACGGAAGCTGCCGGTGCGCGGTGGTCCGGTGCGAATCGTTCCGCGATGGTCGTCAGTTCACGATTGGAGTGTGGAGCCCGGTCGGGCTCGTACGAGGTGGCTGCCTCCCAAGGGCCGAAGCCGCCGGCCAGCAACCACAAGAAGGCGCCCACGTCGCGCGCGAGGACGCCGGTCTCCCCTTCGGAGCCGAGGAAGACGACAGGCTGCTCGACCAGTGCCCGGCCTGGGCGGACCAGCCAGTCCCGGAGGTGTTGTTTCAGGCGGACCGTGGGTCGGCTTCCTGGTCTCGCTACCAGTCGCAGTTCGTACCGGTGGGCGGTACGTCGTCGAGGGCGGAGCGGAGCCGTTCCTTGCTGTACCAGGTGCCCCATTTGGACGAGCGCCCGCTCGGCCTGGCCGAAATTCTTCTCGGGACGGGTACCGCCGCTCCCGTGAGTCCGGGAGCCGTCAGGGCGATGGCCGCGCCCAAGAACAACAGGCCGACAGGCATGAAGAGCAGGGGAATCGTTATGAGCCAGCCCATCCTCCAGGACGTCCTCGACCCGATAAAGGCGCAGAACAGCACCATCAGAGGTGCGTAGACGTAGAGGAAGACGAATCCGATGACAAAACCTGCACCCACCGTGCGCCTCCTCGGGACATCTGCCGTGCGAGCGATGGCAGTTCTCTCTGCGAATGCCCGCAGTGGGCTCGCTGCGCAGTCCGACACCGGAAGCATCCCTTCACAGTGCAGACAGGCAAGCCGGCCCATTGGTAGGGCGAGCAGGTCGCAGCGCCTGTTCGAGGCGGGTCCGTACGCCCTGACCCGACCCAAGGTCCAGGTGCAGATCTATTCCACGATTGGCCCAGTCGGTCACTCTGCAAATGGACCACATGTCCGGTCCACTGGCTGCATAGGTTCGACACCGATGCGGCTGACACCACGAGCGACCTGTGTAGGGGATCTTGAGGTCGACACTGGTGCCTGTTTTGGGTCTCCGGCCTGTACCTGCCGGTCGGCCGGACTGAGCGAGAGGACGAAGATCTGCTGTGAAGGCGTGCGGAGTGTCCGGGGCCGAGAAGGAAGTCGTCCTGCTGGAGTTGCCCGAACCGTCGTCTCCGGGGCCCGGTCAGATCCTGGTGTCGGTCGAGGCGGCCGGGGTCGGCCCGTGGGACGAACTGCTGAACGGCGCTGGCTGGGACGTGGGGCTGCGCCCCCGGCGGCGCTGGGAGTGGAGGGCGCGGGCAAGGTGCTGGCCGTCGGCGCGGGTGTCACCGGGTTTGCCGTGGGCGACCGGGTGCTCGCACACGAGGCCCCGCTGCCCGGGGGAAGCGGCTTCTGGGCCGAACGCGTTCTGGTCAACGCGGATCATGCGGCAGCCTGCCCACCCGGGCTGGACGCCGTGCACGCGGCGGCGCTGCCGGTCAACGGGCTCACCGCGTTGCAGGCCCTGGAGAAGCTGGGCCTCGGCCGAGGGCAGCGGCTCCTGATCACCAACGGAGGCGGGGCCACCGGAGCCCTGTCCGTCCAGCTCGCCGCGGCCAGGGGTATCGAGGTGACCGCGACCGCGTCTGCTGCCGCCGCAGAGCGCCTGCTCGGTCTGGGAGCGACGGAGGTCGTCGACCACCACGATGCGAACTGGCCGGCCCAGGTACGCGGCGGGTTCGACGCCGCCCTCATCATCGCCACCGGCGCGGCGGGCGCCGCCCTGCCTTTGGTGCGAGACGGCGGCCGACTGTGCTCCCTGACCTCGGACGCGCCTGCGGAGGAACGAGGCATCACGAGTTGGGACCTCTACGTCGAGCCCAACGCCACGCAGCTTCTCCGGCTGGCGGAGCAGGCCGCCGCGGGAACCTTGAAACTCGCACCGGGACCCCTGCCGCTGAGCGAAGGACCGGCTGCGTTCGCCCGCGTGGTTACCGGACGGGCCGGCGGAAAGAAGATCGTGCTCACC
Source organism: Streptomyces camelliae (assembly GCF_027625935.1). Lineage (NCBI taxonomy): Bacteria > Bacillati > Actinomycetota > Actinomycetes > Kitasatosporales > Streptomycetaceae > Streptomyces > Streptomyces camelliae. The sequence goes on along the minus strand of NZ_CP115300.1, from coordinate 242,668 downwards.
CGAGCATGACCCGACCGGGCACCGCCCGCTCCCGACGCTGGGCCGCAGTGCCCGCGCGAATTCACTCCTGGCCCGTACGTCACCTGCCTGGCGCTGGGCGCTACCGGTGCCCTCTTCACCCGGGGCGGGGACCGTAAGGTCATGGCATCGGGCGCCGACGGCGCGGACATCAAGCAGCGGATCAACCGGGCAATCCACCCGCCGGTCGACGACGCTCAGCAGACCCTGGCCGCCGCCGACCGCGTCTACATCGAACTTCCCTTCTTCCCCCGCGACGAGGAGAGCCCCACACCCGTCGCATGAATCCCCCAGGACGTGGCGGCCCGCCGGACCGTCGCGTCCCCGACTCCCCTCATCGAGCCTGATCGCCGTCAGGCTCGATCAAGGTCATGTTCGAATACGTATGTGCGCCGGCGCTGTCGGAAGTGATGAACAACTGCTGATCTCGTGAACAGAGCCAACGCCACCGCCTCCACCGGACGCCGCGCCCCACAGTGGTCCTGCCGCTGGCCCGGATGTCCCTACCGGCGCACATCTGCCTCAGCCCCGCGGCCACCGACAACGCGTGCGAGCACGAGGACCGCATCGCGCCCGCCCACATCAAGGGGCCCGCCGACAAGCCGCTCAAGGTCGGCGAGACCGTGCACCCTCTGGGACCACCAGCCAGAGGACGACTGACCAGAAGCAAGACCAATCTCACCGGGATCTCCTGTACCTCAACTACTCACACCCGAAGAGGCCCACGAGTTCATGCAAACTGAAGCGTTCTCGGTGGGAACTCAAGGGTCCGTCATCATGCTCCACAGAGTTGGTTCCGTGGGTTCGAGTCCGAGTCGCGGCTATGCCGTTCCTAGGTCCCTGGACGGGCAAGACGAGGGTCGTCAACGTGGCCGGCATCAAGTGCTTCCCGATCCCTGTGCCCTCGACCTTGGGCATCGCGTAAAGCGTGCCGATTTCCGCGACGGCAGGGGCCTCCTGGGATGGGCCGAAACCTGCGAATCCGACGATGCCCGCTTCGGTTTCGGCTACCAGTACTCCCGACGATGGCCATTTCAGGCTGTATTCCCTGCTGGCCAGGTGTGGGGTAGAGCCGCTGGTGCTCACGGGTGACGTCGTAGATGACGTCGGGGAAGTCGTTGTAGCCGGTCGACCCGGGCTCGGCGAGCGTCGTCCGAGACGCGCATGGGAATCCTTGCAGTGACAGGATCGGTGCTATGGGCACCGAGACTGGTTGGGTGTACCGGGTGTTCGAGCCGCACGGCTCGGAGGGATGGCGCCCCTACGGCAGCGACCCTGAACGGTGGCGGGGTACGATCACAGCCGATGATTCGGGCGAGGGCGCCCGTTACGTCGTCGCCCTCGTGGTCACCGACCTGATGAGCGAGTGGAAGGTGCGCGGCTTTCCGCGGGCGAAGCACGTGCGGGTCTTCCTCTGGCGCGGCGAGGAGGGCGACGAGGCGGACGCGGACATCATCGTGGAGGTCCGGCCGAGGATCCAGGCTGAGTGACCGCCGACCGGCACATCCGCGCACAGGCGGGATATCGGCCCGGGGCATGGGATAGGTCGAGACCGCGGTGGCCAACTTTCTCTGAGAAATATGGCCAACCACAGTTGAGCACCGGCCCATCACCAGCAGACTTCCCGTCGTCTCCGGCCAGCTATCGCTGGAGGTCACACCTGTTCGAACAGTGCGGTGTGATCGAGCACGACAGTTGGCCAGTAACGTGATCAGCAACGTCCGTGGCGTGCGGGACCGAGCTGACCTGGGAGAAGAGGATCCGTGGCGGAGGAGAAGGACCTGGGTGAGGCCCAGCGCGTGCACTGGCAGGACACGTACGCCGCTCATCCGGGGATGTACGGCGAGCATCCGTCCGCGCCCGCCGTCCACGCCGCCCGCGTGTTCCACGCGTCTGGAGCGAGGGACGTACTGGAACTCGGTGCCGGTCATGGCCGTGACGCACTCTTTCTCGCCCGCGAGGGCTTCACGGTGCAGGCCACCGACTTCAGTGCCACCGGCCTTGAGCAGCTGCGCGCTGCCGCCCGGGCCCAAGGCGCCGCCGAGCGGGTGACGACCCTCGTGCACGACGTCCGGGACCCGCTGCCCCTGTCGGACGCCTCGGTGGACGCGGTCTTCGCGCACATGCTGCTATGCATGGCGCTGTCCACCTCGGAGATCCACACCCTTGTCGGCGAGGTGCGCCGCGTGCTGCGACCAGGGGGAGTATTCGTCTACACGGTGCGTCACACCGGCGACGCCCACTACGGCGCCGGCACCGCGCACAGCGACGACATCTGGGAGCACGGAGGCTTCGCCGTGCACTTCTTCCCGCGCGACCTGGTCAACGCGCTCGCTGAAGGGTGGGTCCTGGAAGAAGTCTTCGCCTTCGAGGAGGGAGACCTCCCCCGCCGCCTGTGGCGCATCACCCAGACGCTCCCTCGGTGAGCTCGGGCCTGGCAAACTAGCGTGCTCAAGGTGGCCAACTGGCGCGTGCTCAGTCACGTGCGTGCCCGTCCTACCCCGGCCCCGCACGCTGGAGACTGGCTCGTCCTCAGCCTGGACGGGGTCCGACAGCAGATCGCCGCGCCGATCAGGTCGAGGCAATGCATGCTGCGCGGCCGGGACGCGGCAGGTGGGCAGCAACGCGCGGCTAGCCCTCGTCGCGGGCGGCCTTCGCCTTGCCGACGGACTCGCGAAGAGCTGCCATCAAGTCCACAACCCTCGTCGGTCGCGCTGGTTCCGGCGTCTCGGGCAACTCCAGGTGCTCGCGCTTCGCCTTGATGACCGCCTCCACCGCCTCCCGGTAGTGGTCACGGAACTCGCCACCCTCCACCTCGTCCACCGTCAGCGCTTCGATGAGCCGGTCGGCTTCTTCCAGTTCCTCCTCGGTGACTGTGGCCGGAGCGGCCCGCGCACTCGCAGCAGCACAAGCCGCTCGCGGCCGTGCCATGCCATCCTTGCGACCGCCAGGCGCGAGGACCGGCCAGCGCGCGCTGGAGCAGTATGTACGCCTTGACCGCGACCTGGCTCTCCGGCCGCACGTAGTGGCCGGGCCCGATCCGCATCGGGTCGACTGAGGTCATAGACACGAAGCCCTCGATCTCGATCGCTCGGGCCGTCGGCAACGGCAGGTGGGACAGGTCCTCGTCTGTAACCGGGATGACCCGGCCGTCGGCCAGCTCGTACCCGCGGCCGATTTCTGACGAGGTGATCGGTCGATCTTCTATCTGGCACCGGTACTGGTTACGCACCAGGCCCATGTCCGTGGGGTGGATGCGCCGGAAGTGGACGGAACGATCTTGGGTAGCGGAGACCATGGTCACCGGCAGCGTGACCAGACCAAAAGAGATGGCCCCCGACCATAGCGCCGGCATCATGGACCTCCGCGGCAGCTCCGACCACCACCAGCCTACGGACGGCACAGGCGGCACACGAGTGACGTCATTGTCAGTGGCAGCGCCCTGATGGGGCGCGTGACGATGACGAACTATGCGCTGCCCCGCGGTAGCGCGCCCTTCTGACAGCCCTCTCCCGCATGCGCGCGCATGATCCACGTGTTGCACCGCCGGTGGCACTTCACCGTCAACGGCGTCGCGTCATCCGCCCACGCCGGCGGCCGGGGCAGAACGATTGGGCTTCTCGCCGAACTGAGCGCCGACCCCGTCCGGTACAGCCCGTCCAGGGGTTACGTTGCTGACTGCTCTGCTCGGGGCTGCCACGGTCCTGTCGATGGCATGGCTGACTTTCCTGGTAGGCGCGGTCGCACTGTGGGGTGCGGCGGAAGGGGCGGCCGTCGGGGGTCTTCTCACGGGGTACGCGGCGGGCGTGGCCGGCGGTGCCGCACTGCTCGCCGCGCTCGACTTTGTGCCCGGGGTGCGTCGCATGACGCCGGCCGGACGTCGGCTGTTGCTGACTGCGGTGGCGTGCCCTGTCCCACTCGTTGACGGTGTGCATGGACAGCAGCAGGCGGCACGGGTAGACCAGGGACACGGTGTCCCGGCACGGTCGTTGGTTTTCGACACACAATCCCAACATCCGCCGGGGGCACCGCAGTTACGCTCCCAGCCGCTGTGCGCTCCCGGTCACGGGCGGGCGGTGAACTTCCCGTGGGGCCGTTTGCGTAGCCGGCCGCGCTCGGCCAGCTTCCTCATCTTCCCGGCAGCGGTTCCAGCTTGCCCCGCACCCCGGCGTCGCTGAACCAGTTCTCACTCTTCTTCCAGGACCGGCTCAACGCCAGGTGAACCCCAAGGACTTACACAAAGTCACTGACACGTCCCGTGCGGGGCGCCCGACCGGGCTCAGGGGTTGAACGTCAGTCGCGGTACCGCGTTGCGGGCCAGTGCGTGGGCCTGGTCGGGCCACCAGGCGCCGGCGGGCGGGTCGACGATGCCGTACTCGGGGTCGATCGTGCCGCCGGTGCTCCGCGTGCAGCTACCGTCGGATTCACCGGGGGTCTTGATCCACAGGTAGGCGTCGACGAGTGGGACGCCGGTGTCGGCGGTGGGGCGTGGGCCGAGACCGCGGCCGGGCGCGTTGCACCAGACCTCCGGGTCCCCGCTGTACTTGCCCGGCGGCGGGGTCCAGGCGCCCCGACCGTTGCGGCTGGTGTCGATCACGAAGTGGCGCAGCTCGTCGGTCGGCGGGGTGCCCACGTTCTGGTCGAACCAGGCGTCGGTCCACCGCCAGGTGGTGGGGTCCGTGGGGGAGACGGCGTCGCCGGGGGCGCCGTCGTTGGGGGCGGCGGACGAGTAGTACTGGCTGGCGCACCAGTCGGTGTGCCCGCGCGCCTGCTCGGGGCCCTCGGTGGCGTACCAGAGGCACTTGGCGATCCAGGTGCCGTATCTGGCGTTGTGGTCGGTGGGGTGGTTGTTGGACACGTTCAGGGCGAATCCGTCACCGTACTGGACCCCGGCGTCCTGCAGTCGCTGGGCGATGTCACCGACAGACCGCCACTGTACGTTGCCGGCGTCCAGGTACACCGCGGTGCGCGGCCGGGCTTTCAGGGTCTTGACGGCGTATGCGAGGTCGGCGATGCGGGCGGCCGTGAGTTCGCCGGTCGGGTCGGTGGTGGGCCCGCAGTCCCGGGGAAGGTTGGCCAGGCCGTCGGGTTCCACGACGATCACCGCGTCGTCGTCGCCGACGCCGGTGGCGAAGGCGTCGATCCACTGGCGGTAGGCGGCGGAGGATGCAGCCCCGCCGCTTGAGTACTGGGAGCAGTCCCGGCCGGGTATGTCGTAGGCGACCAGGACGGGGGTCCGGCCGACGGTCCGGGCCCGGTGGACGAGCTTGTGCACCTTGACGCGTACCTCGTCGGGCGTACCCTCGGTGAACCATTCGGCCTGCGGCCAGCTCGCGAGTCTGGCCATGTTCGTGGCGTCCTCGATGTCGCCGTTCCTGAAGTCGACGAGGGCCTGTTTCGCCGCCTTGCTGTGCGGGTCAACATAGAACTTCGTGGCCGGGGTGATCACGTCCTGCGTGGGCGTGGCCTGAGCCTGTGTCGCGGTGAAGGCGGCGCACAGGGCGAGCGCCGCGATGACGGCGGCCGCGCGGCGCCGGGGGCTGTGTGACTTCATGGCTGCTCCTGGGCGGTGGATGGATGGGGGAGCGTCTGTCAACGGGGCGGGCTGTCGACCGCCTGAGTGGAAGGCGGTGCGCGGTGGACCCGGCCGGGCTGTGGCGGACGGCGCCCGTGGCCGTGTGGCGGGGCAGGGTCGGACGCACAAGGTCAAAGTGATCCGGGATCAGTAGCCGTAGATCATCTTGTAGGCGACCTCGGGGAGGAACTGTCCCGCCGAGGAGCCGGCTCCGACGCCGCAGTTGCCGTCGGACTCGCCCGGGGTCTTGATCCACAGGAGCATCTCGGCGCCTCCGCCCATCTGGGTCGGGGTGCCGATGCGGCGGCCCGAGGGGTTGCACCACTGGCCGTTGGAGCCGTTGCCGTTGCGGCTGGTGTCCACGACGAACGGCTTGGTGTAGCCGTAGCGGGTCCGCAACTCGCTGTTGACGGCGCCGGCGTAGGCGATGTTCTCGGCCGTGGTGTAGTAGTTCGAGATGTTGAGCGAGAAGCCGTGGGCTTGGCGGAGGCCGGCTTCGTGGAGGCGCTGGGCCATGGTCGCCGGGCTCGCCCAGCCCGGGTTGCCGGCGTCGAGGTAGACCCAGGTGTCGGGCGCCCGGCGGTTGAACTGCGTGAGGGCGCCGGTGATCATGCCTTCGCGTTCGGCTATCTGAGCCTGGGTCATGCAGCCGTAGTCCGCGAGGGAGTCCGGTTCGAGGAGGACGACTGCCGGGCGGTCGGCGATACCGCCGGCGAACTGGGCGATCCAGCTCGCGTAGGCGGACGGCGAGGCGGCTCCGCCGGCAGAGTGTCCGCCGCAGTAGTCGCGGTTGTAGATGTTGTACGCGACGAGGAGGGGCAGCTTGTGCCGGGAGGCCGCCGCGCCCGCGTAGGAGCCCGTGGCGGTGCCGATGGTGCCGCTCCAGGAGCCGAACCAGTGGGCCATCGGGGTGTCGGCGATGGAGGCGTTGATCGCGGACGCCCGGCCGTCGCCGGGGTTGGCGGCCACCCACCGTTTCGCGCTGGAGTCGGGGTCCACATAGAACCCGCTGGTCATGGTGGTCGGGTCGGCTGCGTGGGCGGACGGTGCGACGGCGAGCGCCAGCGGCAGGGCGAAGAACGAGGCCACGAGGGCGCGGAGTCTGTGGCGCATGGCTGTACCTCGGTTTCCTGACAGGATGCGCCGCCCGCTCTCGTCCGGAAGCGTGCGACGCGCTGAGGAAGTACGGTTTATATATGGGAGCGCTCCCATTTGGAAGCGCTCCCAAGCGGTCGGGGGAGTTGGGATGTGGCCGGTATCCTGTGATGAGCTGTTCCAGCTGTCAAGGGAGTCGTGCAATCCTCCCTTCACATGGCGGAAAAGAGACTCTGAGTCTCATAATTGGAAGCGGTACCAGCCTGCTTGCCGTTCCGGCCGAGAGGGAGAGGCACACGGTTCATGGCAGAAGATGCGCCACGTCGGCAGTCGACGCTCGACGAGGTGGCCGAACGTGCCGGCGTCTCCCGCTCGGTGGCCTCCCGCGTCCTCAACAACGCCCCGCACGTCAGCCGCGCCAAACGCGAGGCGGTCGAACGGGCCGTCCGGCAGCTCGGTTACGTCCCCAATCCGACCGCCCGCGCTCTGGCCACCCGCCAGACGGGAGTGGCCGCCCTGGTCGTCGCGGGGGAGGAGCCGTCCATCTTCGCGGATCCGTTCTTCGCCCGGGTGATCGTGGGGGCGTCGGCCGCTCTGGAGGAGGCCGACCTGCACCTGATGCTGTGCCTGGCGGCCTCCGACCGGGGCCGCAAGCGGGTGGAGAGCCTCCTTCGGTCCAAGGGCGCCGACGGCGTCATGCTGATGGCACTGCGCGAGGACGATCCGCTGGCTCGTATGGCCGAGGAGGCGGACATGCCCGTCGTCTTCGGTGGACGCCCGGTCGGTTCGGCTCCCCGGTGGTACGTGGACGTCGACAACGTCGGCGGAGCGCGCGAGGCCACCGAGCACCTGCTCTCGCGTGGCCGGACTCGCGTGGCGGCGATCTGCGGGCGCCTGGACACCGAGGTCGGGCACGCCCGGTACCGCGGCTACCGGGACGCCGTGCTGGCAGCCGGCCTGGACCCGTACCCGCCGCAGGAGGGGGACTTCACCGAGCCCAGTGGAGCCGCCGCCATGGCCGCAATGCTGGCCGAACACCCTGAAGTGGACGGGGTGTTCGCCGCCAACGACAACATGGGGGCGGGAGCGCTGCGCACCTTGCGTGCGGCCGGCCGGCTGGTCCCCGACGACGTCGCGGTGGTCGGCTTCGACGATCTGGCCGTCGCCCAGGTCGCCGATCCGCCGCTCACCACCGTCCATCAGCCCATAAGGGCTCTCGGACGGGAGATGGCGCGCATGCTCGTCGCGCTCATCAACGGACAGGAACCTACGCCGCTGATCCTGCCCACTCGCCTGATCACCCGCTCCAGCTCCTGACGGCCGCGCGACGCCCTCCTCGTCAGCGCCGTACGGGATGCACGACGACTGCAGAGGCAGTCGAGCGCGATCGGGATCCACGACACGCTCGGCGGAGGCACCGAGCTGGCGGTCGAGGAGCATGAGGCGATCTACCAGGCCATTCGTGACAGCCAGCCCGATGAGGCGGCCCACGCCAGGCCGACACGCCTCGACAGGACGCTGGAGGATTACCGGGCGGAAGAACCAGCGGCGTCTGTTCGCCCGATTCAGCGCACGCGATTGACCCGCGACGACCGGCCGGTGGGTGCGGCGGCTGTACTGGAGCGCAGCGAGATCGGGGGCGTCAACAAGATGTGCCGGGGCGGGGTGTCCGGCGTGGCGATGCGTTCCACCAGCAGGGAAACGGCCTGCTCTCCCATGTCCTGGGCCGGTACGTCCGCTGCTGTGAGCGGCGGACGGAAGTCTTCGGCCCAGATCCTGGCCGCGACTCCGGTGACGGAGAAGTCGTACGGCACTTCGAGGCCGCTGTCCGCCAGCGCGCGCTCGATGCCGGGCAGTGCAGCCTCGTTGATGGTGGTGACAGCGGTGAGATCCGGATGGCTGCGCAGGAGCGCTTCGACGCATTCCTGGCCGGAGCGGGCATCGTCCCCGCACGGCACCTCGATGCCGTCAAGACCCCGTTCCGTCACGGCCGCCTCGAAACCCTCACTGGCCCTGCGCGCGGGACCGTAACCAGCCGAGATGAGTTCCCTGGAACGCGTGACCAGAGCTACCCGGCGGTGCCCCAGATCGGCGAGATGCCGCACGCAGTGCTGGACCAAGCCGGCGTAGTCGACGTCGATCCAGGACATCCGGTGGTCGTCGGCCGTGCGTCCGATGCCGACGAAGGGCAGCCCCGCGGCCTGCAGACGACCCACACGCGGATCCTCCAGGCGGATCTCCATCAGAATGACGCCGTCCACCCGGCCCTCGGAGACCAACCGCTCGAAGGAACGGTCGTGACCCTCGCCGGACGGGGACAGCAGCACGTCGAGATCGACCCGGGCGGCGGCGTCGACCACGCTGGCGACGAAGTCCAGTTGCATGTGGGTGAGCCTGTTGCCGGCCGGTGGTATGACGAGACCGATCGTCCGGGTCCGGCCCTCCTTGAGTGCCCTCGCGGTGGCGTTGGGGCGATATCCCAATTCGTTGATCACGTCTTGGATGCGTCTGCGGGTGCTGGTTGAGACCGGTCGCTTGCCGCTGAGCGCGTACGACACCGTGCTGCGTGACACGCCGGCGCGCCGAGCGATCTCCCCGATGTTCATACAGCTCCTCAAGCACTTACCCGCAGGGCGCCAGGGTACCTGGCGCGAAACATTTCGCGAGGGGGCGGGAAGGGTGTGGGGTGGAGCTTCGGTCGGGGTTGGCGGGCCGCTGGGACTCGCCACCGAAGCGGTTCGTGTGACCGCTCGACTCAGCCGGTGCTGTGGCCGACGGCGAACGCCTTCGGCTCTTGATCAGCCGCAGCCCGCCTTTGCGTGCCGCGGATGTGCCGGTGCGGTGGTCATCCGAACATCCATTGCTGGTTGGATCTGCCGTTGCAGGACAACAGTTGTACGGGGCTGCCGTCGGCGGTGGCGGCGCCTGTCAGGTCCAGGCACAGGCCGGACCGGGCGCTGGTGACGGTGCCGTTCGCGTCGAGGTCCCGCGTCGGCCCCGGCGCCCGCACCGCACGCAGCACACCCGTACCGCTGGGCGGCGTGGCGGGCCGAAGGTACGCACGGGCACTTGCGCGATAGAGCGAGATGTCGGTGGGGTCGGGTAGAGACACTGGGTGTAGTGGGTGTCGTTGTCGACGAAGGTTTCGAGCCAGGGGAGCAGGACCTTCATCCCGGTGCCGGATCACTGCGGCTGTGCGGCGCAAGGGTGATGAGTCCGCGGCGGTGAGCCGGCGTACGGCGCCGCAGCCGCCCGAGGGACCGGTCTCAAGCGGTGCTGGACGAGCGCCCTGGCCCTCACGGCGCTCACAGCCGTCTGGGCGTCATGAAGGCACAGGCGGACGAAGAGTGTCCGAGTGCCGTGAGCCTGCGGGGAATGACGTCGGGCCAGGGACCGTCCCGTGGTTACGCGATGCACGCCTTGCGCAAGCTGCGGTGCGAACCGGTTCCACGCAAGCGCTTCGACGAAGGAGGTTACGACCGGAGGAGTGCGGGGTCAATGGCGTGCCGCGAGGCCAAGCCAGGTGCCGACGGCGGGGCGGCGCTCCGCCGCTTCGGCCGGTGCAGTCGGAGCCGGTCGCCCGGCATCCGGGTTTGGTGGCTGCGTTCCTGTTCACCAGCAGCATGGCAGGTCATCCAGGTGATCCCGGGACCGGTCGGCGGGCATACCCGCGCGCCCCACCGGCCCGCGCGGCCGGCGGACACGCCAGCACCAGCCGGCCACGATGTGGGGCGCGCGCGGACGCGTCGGCCGGCCATGACCCGTTGCAATCAAGCCGTCGAATCGATTCCGCGACAAGGTTTGTGACAGACGCTCCAACACCCTTGACAGCGCCGCGAAGTCGGTAGCACCGTCTCCCCCCGAAACCTCTCTGCAATCTCGCTGCAAAGACAGCACATTCAAGCGCTTCCGGATGCGCCGACGCCACCAACACCAAACCCGACCGGGTTGCGTCGGCACGGTGGGGAGATCAGATGGGCACCGTACGTGCAAGACGCCAGCTGCTGTCCGGCCGCGGTGGCGTCCGGTTGTTACTCGCGGCGGTACGACGCCGCGGCAGGCGGGAAAGCGCGCCGGATCAGGCACACATGCCTCCGCCGGCAAGCTCGCCCCGCTCTCGGCGCCCTCGGCGGACCACGCTCGCCCGGGTGGGGGCCGCGGCCGCGCTCGTCGCCGGAACTCTGATCGGCGGCACGGCCGCGGCCGGCACAGCGCGGGCCGCCACCTCCGGGCCGTGTGACATCTACGCGGCGGGCGGTACGCCCTGTGTGGCGGCGCACAGCACGACGCGAGCGCTGTACGCCTCGTACGACGGGCCGCTTTACCAGGTCCGGCGCGGCTCGGACAACACCACCCGGGACATCGGCGTCCTGGGCGCGGGCGGGTACGCCGACGCCGCCGCCCAGGACTCGTTCTGCTCGGGGACGACGTGCCTGATCACGATCGTCTACGACCAGTCGGGCCGCGGCAACAACCTCACCCAGGCGCCCGCGGGCGGCGCCGCGGGTGGGCCCGACAACCTCGCGAACGCGACCGCCGCGCCCACCACGGTGGGCGGCCACAAGGCCTACGGCGTCTTCGTGGCGCCCGGCACCGGTTACCGGAACAACCACACCAACGGCATCGCCACCGGGGACAGCCCCGAGGGCATGTACGCGATCTTCGACGGCACGCACTACAACGGCGGCTGCTGCTTCGACTACGGCAACGCCGAGACGAACAGCAACGACGACGGCAACGGCACCATGGAGGCCATCTACTTCGGCAACATCAGGGTCTGGGGTTACGGTTCGGGCAACGGCCCGTGGATCATGGCCGACCTGGAGAACGGGCTTTTCTCCGGAGTCAATCAGCACTACAACGCGGGCGATCCGACCATCAACTACCGGTACACGACCGCCATCATCAAGGGTGGGGCGAACCACTGGGCGATCCGTGGCGGCAACGCGCAGTCCGGCGGGCTGTCCACCTTCTACGACGGGCCCCGTCCCAACGTCTCGGGCTACAACCCGATGCGCAAGCAGGGGGCCATCATCCTGGGCACCGGCGGCGACAACAGCAAGGGCGCCCAAGGCACCTTCTACGAAGGGGTGATGACCTCCGGCTACCCGTCGGACGCCACCGAGAACGCCGTCCAGGCCAACATCACCGCGGCCGGATACAGTAATTCGTCTTCCGGGGGCGGGACGAGCACCGGCGCGCTGCACGCGGTGGGCGCGGGCAAGTGCCTGGACGTGCCGAACTCGTCCACCACGGCCGGCACACAGCTGCAGATCTGGGACTGCAACGGCGGCGCCAACCAGACCTGGACCCGCACGTCGGCCAAGCAGCTGACCGTCTACAGCGGCAGCAGCCAGATGTGCCTGGACGCGTACGACAACCGGACGTCCGCCGGCACCAAGGTGGTGACCTGGCCGTGCAACGGCGGCGCCAACCAGCAATGGCAGCTGAACTCCGACGGCACCGTCACCGGAATCCAGTCCGGACTCTGCCTCGACGTCACCGGCGCCTCCATGGCCAACGGCGCCCTCGCGGAGCTGTGGCCGTGCAACGGCGGAGACAACCAGCGATGGAGCCTCAACTGACCTGGACGGAACCGGTTCGTGGCCGGCAACGGCGGCAACACGTACGAGGCCACCGGTCCTCCGCACAACAATGTCCTCACCGGCAACGTCCTGGTCAGCGGCACCAACCGGCCGCAGGGCGCGCAGCAGGAGATCCAGCAGGCAGGTGTCCGGGCGTCGGGCGGCGGCGGTGGCTTCCCCACCGGCTACCACCAGTTGGTGATGGGGAGTGACAGTCTGTGCCTGGACGTGCACGGCAACTCCGGCAGCGGAAGCAACCAGCAGTTCGAGTTCATGCCGGTCTCGTGCGGCTATGGGCAACTGCGGGCGCAGAACTCCGGACACGTCGTGGCGGTGTCGGGCGGCTCCACGGCCGCCGGTACGCCCGACATCGTGCAGCAGGCCCCGGACGGAACGGCCGGCAGTCTGTGGCTGCCGGTACGCCACTCCGACGGCTCGTACTCCTTCCAGAACAAGAACAGCGGCCTGTGCCTTGACGTCTACGGCGCCGGCAGCAACCCCGGCCGGCAACCGGACCAGTGGCCCCGCAAGAACACGGCCGGCAGCAACCAGGACTTCACCCTGCGCTGACCGGCCCGCGCCCTCATGCACCCCCGCCCACTGTCCCGCACCAGTGAGGAACACAGATGAAGAAGTACTCGGCACTCCTTGCCGCCGGGCTGACGGCCGCGCTCGGCGCCGGCACCGCCTTGCCCGCGGCGGCCGCCACCGGGTCACCGGCCGCCGCCGCGCCCACCGCCCTGCGGCTGATGCCGTTGGGAGACTCGATCACCTGGGGCGTCGGCAGCCCGTCCGGGAACGGCTACCGGGGCTTCCTGTGGAACCGGTTGGCGGGCGAGGGGCATGCCCTGGACTTCGTGGGGTCGGGCCGCAACGGCACGATGTCCGACCCGGACAACGAAGGCCACTCCGGCTGGCATATCGACCAGATAGCCGGCATCGCGGACTCCGTGCTGGCCCGGTACCGGCCCAACGTGATCACCCTGGAGATCGGCACGAATGATCTGAACGGCGGCTCTCAGGCCGATCCAGCCGCCGAACGGCTCCATGCGCTCATCGACCAGATCACGGCCGACGCCCCTGACGCGACCGTCCTCGTCGGCACCGTGATCGTCTCCACCAGCAGCACCGAGGAGGCCACCCGGCCCGCGTTCAACGCCAAGCTGCCCGGCATCGTCCAGGCCGAGCAGGCTGCCGGCAAGCATGTACGACTGGTGGACATGAGCGCTCTGACCACCGCGGACCTGTCCGACCCGTTACACCCCAACGACAACGGTTACAGCAAAATGGCGGACGCCTTCAACGCCGGAGTCCAGGCCGCCGACGCGGCAGGTTGGATCAAGCCGCCGGTTCCGACGGGCGGTGAGGTGCGCTCCGGAATCGTGGGAAAGTGCCTGGACGTCAACGGCGGCAACAGCGCCAACGGGACGGCCGTCGACATCGCGGGCTGCAACGGTTCCCAGGCTCAGCAGTGGTCCGCGCACTCCGACAGCACCCTCCGGGCCTACGGCAAGTGTCTTGACGCCACCGGCCTTGGCACCGCCAACGGCACCGGGATCGAGCTCTGGGACTGCAACGGCGGCAGCAACCAGCAATGGCAGGCGTACAACGGCGGTTACCGCAACCCGGCCTCCGGCCGCTGCCTCGACGATCCCCGCGCATCCACCACCGACGGCACGCAACTGATCCTTTGGGACTGCAACGGCGGAGCCAACCAGCAGTGGAGCGCACTGCCGGTCAGCTCGGCTTTGTGACCAGCCCGACCCCGGCACCGGCTTGTGGTCGGTGTCCGAATTCCCCCCACACACAAGGAGAACGATCCGTCATGTCCTGGCTTAATGAAGAGCCCCGTCCGCGCAAGGCCCTGGCTTTGACCGCCGTACTGGCAGCAGGCACGGCACTGGCTCTGGCCGGCCCGGCGAACCCCGCCGCCCATGCGGCCTCCGGCACGCTGGGCGCGGCAGCGGCTGACACCGGCCGCTATTTCGGTACGGCCGTGGCCGCCGGAAAGCTCGGCGACTCGACGTACTCCACCATTCTCGACCGGGAATTCAACATGATCACCCCGGAGAACGAGATGAAGTGGGACACCACCGAACCCTCCCGCGGCAACTTCAATTTCGGTCCCGCCGACCAGATCGTCAACCATGCCACCGCGCACGGGCAGCGGATGCGCGGCCACACGCTCGTCTGGCATTCCCAACTGCCCGGCTGGGTCAGCTCCATCACCGATGCGAACACCCTGCGCAGCGTGATGGACAACCACATCACCACCGAGATGAACCACTACAAGGGCAAGATCTACGCCTGGGACGTGGTCAACGAGGCGTTCGCCGACGGAGGCAGCGGCCAGCACCGCAGTTCGGTGTTCCAGAACGTGCTGGGCAACGGCTTCATCGAGGAGGCCTTCCGCACCGCGCGGTCGGCCGACCCGTCGGCCAAGCTCTGCTACAACGACTACAACATAGAGAACTGGTCGGACGCCAAGACCCAGGGTGTCTACAACATGGTGCGCGACTTCAGGTCCCGCGGTGTGCCTATCGACTGCGTCGGCTTCCAGTCACATTTCGGAACCGGCGGCCCGCCGGCCAGCTTCCAGACCACTCTGTCGAACTTCGCCGCGCTCGGCGTGGACGTCCAGATCACCGAGCTGGACATCGCGCAGGCACCGGCGACGGCGTACGCGAACACCGTGAAGGCGTGCATGAACGTCGCCCGCTGCACCGGTATCACGGTGTGGGGGATCAGGGACAGCGACTCGTGGCGCACGGGGGAGAACCCGCTGCTTTTCGACGCGGGCGGGAACAAGAAGCCGGCCTATGACGCGGCCCTGTCCGCGCTGGGCGGCGGCACGGGGAACTCGGGTGGCATCGTCTCCGGAACGGTGTACTCGCTGACCAACGCGGCCTCCGGCCGGGTGCTGGACGTTCCGGGCGGGCAGACCGCGAACGGCACGCCGCTGCAGGTCTGGGATGCCAACGGCGGCGCGAACCAGCAGTGGCGGGCGAGCCAGAACGGCGATGGCTCCTACACCCTGACCAATGTCGGCAGCGGACGGGTCCTGGACGAGCCGGGTGGCCAGACGGGCAACGGCACACGGATGGAGATCTGGGACGCCAACGGCGGTGCGAACCAGCACTGGCGGGCGAGCCGGAACGGCGACGGTTCGTACACCCTGACCAACGCGGCCTCCGGCCGGGCGCTGGAAGTCCCGGCCGGGCAGAGTGCCAACGGCAGCCCCGTCCAGATCTGGGACTCCAACGGCGGCGCCAACCAGCACTGGAACCTCAGGTGAGGTGATCGGGGACCAACACCCGCGTCCGGCACGGCCGCCGTCGCCGGACGCGGGTTTCGGCATGCCCTCACAACTGTCTGACCAGGGCCAAAACATGGGATGGATCCTGCCTTGAATCGCCAGGACAGGTCTATTGACAGGGAGATGAGGCTGTGGGATCACTATGCGTCATGGGATGTCTGAGTGTTCCCTGTGGGCGCTCCAGGGCGCGCTGACGGGAGCGGTCGACGCCCCTTCCGAACACCTTCGGACAGGCACGGCACTCTCCGTCCCCTTTCCCCCGCAGATCCGAGGACACAGAATGCAGCCTCTATCCGCTCCGCCCTGCCGCCCTGCGGCTCGTGCCCCACGCTTACGGGCGGCCGCGGCCGTATGCGTGACGGCTCTGCTGGCCATGCTGCTGGCGGCCGCGCCGACCTGGTCGGCGCCTGCGTCCGCAGCAGCCCTGGTGAGCTCGGTGTCGGGGAGGTGCCTGGACGTCAAGGGCGACGTCGACACATCGGGCACAGCGCTGGAGATCTGGGACTGCAACGACCAGGCCAACCAGGCGTTCCAGTTCACGTCGGCGGGTGAGCTGCGGACGATGAACGGCACCCGGTGCGTGGACGCCTACGACAGCCGGACGGCTCCCGGAGCCCCGGTGGTCATCCGGCCGTGCGACGGGCGGTCGAGCCAGGTGTGGCGACAGAACTCCGACGGGTCCGTCACCGGTGCCGCCTCCGGATTCTGCCTGGACGTCAGCGGCGCGGGCACCGCCGACGGCACCGCGGTCATCCTGTGGACCTGCAACGGCCAGAGCAACCAGAAGTGGACGACGTCGACACCCTCGCCTCCGCCCCCGGCCGGCGGGTCGGGCCCGTGCGACCTCTACGCCGCGGGAGATACGCCCTGCGTGGCGGCGCACAGCACGGTGCGAGCGCTCTACGGCTCGTACAACGGCCCCCTGTACCAGGTCAGGCGCGCCTCGGACAACGCCACCAAGGACATCGGCGTACTGGTGCCGGGCGGCTTCGCCGACGCGGCGACACAGGACTCGTTCTGCGCGGGCACCACCTGCGTGATCACCGCCGTCCGCGACCAGTCAGGACACGGCAACGACCTGTGGTACCAAGGCTCGGCCCAGGTTCCGGGTTCGAGTCAGAGCAGCCCCGCGAAGGCGACCTCCGAGTCGCTGACCGCCGGGGGCACCAAGGCGTACTCGCTGTACATCAACCCCGGAAACAGCTACTGGCGGGACGGCCATCTGACGGGCGTGCCGACCGGTGCCGCACCCGAAGGGGCGTACATGGTGACCAGCGGCACCCATGTCAACGGCGGCTGCTGCTTCGACTACGGCAACAGCGAGACGACTCGGACGGCCGACGCCGCCGGGGCGATGGACGCGATCAACTTCGGTACCGAGTGCTGGTTCGGCGGCTGCTCGGGAAGCGGTCCCTGGGTGCAGGCCGATCTCGAATGGGGCCTGTACTCCGGAGGCAGCAAGTCCTGGAACCCCGAACAGCGGGCTTTCCCGGGCAAGTTCGTCACCGCGATGCTGAAGAACAACGGCACGTCGAGGTTGGCCCTCAAAGGCGGCAACGCCCAGTCGGGCGGCCTGACCACCCTGTGGGACGGCGGGCTTCCCGGCGGATACAGCCCCATGAAGAAACAAGGGGCCATCGTCCTGGGCAGCGGCGGCGACTGCTGCAAGCCCGGCGGCGGCGCCAACCTGAGCGCCGGCACCTTCTACGAGGGAGCCATCGTCGCCGGCTACCCCTCCGACGCGACCGACAACGCGGTGCAGGCCAACGTCACCGCCGCCGGCTACCGCTGAACCCCTGCCATATTCCCCAACTCGCCCCAGGAGTCGATGACCTATGCCCACAACCCGTTCGAGAGCCAGGCGTCTTCGGCCGCTGTCCCAGCTGCTGTCCCTGCGCAGAACCCTGGCGCTCACCTTCTCGGCCGTGCTGCTCACCGCGTCGGCCCCCCTCCTCTCCCTCGGCACGGCGCAGCCCGCCGCGGCGCTCGGCAACGGGCTCGCGCCGACGCCGCAGATGGGTTTCAACGACTGGAACGCGTACGGCTGCAACGTCTCCGAGTCGCTGATCAAGGCCACGGCCCAGGCGATGCACACCAACGGCATGCAGGCGGCGGGCTATTCATACGTCAACATCGACGACTGCTGGATGACCCATGACCGCGACTCCGGCGGCCATCTGGTGCCGGACCCGGCCAAGTTCCCCGACGGCATCAAGGGCACCGCCGACTACGTGCACTCGCTGGGGCTCAAGCTGGGGATCTACGAGGACGCGGGCACCGCGACCTGTGCGGGATTCCCGGGCAGCCTCGGGCACGAGACCACCGACGCGCAGTCGTTCGCGTCGTGGGGCGTCGACTACCTGAAGTACGACAACTGCAACAACACCGGCGTGCCGGCGCGGACCCGGTACACCGCGATGCGGGACGCGCTGGCGGCCACCGGCCGGCCGATCCTGTACAGCCTGTGCAACTGGGGCCAGGAGAACGTGTGGACCTGGGGCGCGGACGTGGGCAACAGCTGGCGCACCACCGGCGACATCAGCCCGAACTTCTCCAGCATGCTGTCGATCTTCCACAGCAACGTCGGACTGGCCTCCTACGCCGGACCCGGCCACTGGAACGACCCGGACATGCTGGAGGTCGGCAACGGCTCGATGACGGCCACCGAGAGCCGCAGTGAGTTCAGTCTGTGGGCGGAGATGGCCGCGCCGCTGATCGCGGGGACCAACATCCCCTCGGCCAGTGCTGACACCTTGTCTGTCCTGACCAACTCCCGGGTGATCGCGGTCGACCAGGACCCGCTCGGCAAACAGGGGACCATGGTGTCCTCCTCGGGCGGCCTTGACGTGCTGGCCAAGCCGCTGGCCAACGGGGATGTGTCGGTGGCGCTGTTCAACGAGACGGGCTCCACGGCGACCATCACCACCACCGCGGCCGCGATCGGAAAGACCGGGGCGTCCGCCTACACCCTGACCGACCTGTGGTCGGGCGCGTCCTCGACCACCTCCGGCACGATCAGTGCCTCGGTACCGGCGCACGGGACGGTGATGTACCGGGTCGCCGGCGGCACCAGCGGCGGCGGAGGCACCGGCGTGACCGGTGAGCTGCACGCGGTCGGCGCGGGCAAGTGCCTGGACGTACCGAACTCCACCACGACCGCCGGTACCCAGGTGGAGATCTGGAGCTGCAACGGCGGCGCCAACCAGACCTGGACTCACACCGCCTCCGACCAGCTCACGGTCTACTCCGGCAGTGGCCAGATGTGCCTGGACGCCTACAACAACCAGACCACGCCGGGGACGAAGGTGGAGATCTGGCCATGCAACGGCCAGAGCAACCAGCAGTGGTCGCTGAACTCCAACGGCACGATCACCGGTGTCCAGTCCGGCCTGTGCCTGGACGTCACGGGAGGGGCCACGGCTGACGGAACCCTCGCCGAGCTCTGGACCTGCAACGGCGGCAGCGGTCAGCGCTGGACGCTGGGATGACTCGCCGCTCCCTCGGCACGGGCAGCTTCGGTGCCGCCAGTGCGGCGGTACCGCCACAGAGGAGGTCTCCATGCCCGGATCAGCGACGGATCGCCGACGAGCGCGATTCCCGGCCCTGCTCCTGATCGCCCTGGCGATGGCCCTGGCCGCGTTGGGCACACCGGCGTCCGCCACATCCCCGCGGACCGGCACACCGGCCGCGGTCCACCAGGCCGCCCCGCGGGTGAACGCCCCCGCGGCCGACACGTCGCTTCCCTGCGACATCTATGCCGCGGGCGGCACGCCGTGCGTGACGGCGCACTCCACGACCAGGGCGCTCTTCGCGGCGTACAACGGGCCGCTGTACCAGATCCAGCGGTCCTCCGACCACAGCTACCGCGACATCGGACTGCTGAGCGCCGGCGGGTACGCCGACGCCGCGTCCCAGGTGTCGTTCTGCGCGGGCACGTCGTGCACGATCACGAAGATCTACGACCAGACCGCCAGGCACAACGACCTGCCGATCTCCTGGGGCGGCTACTGGAAGGGGCCAGGTCCCAACGCGGCCGACGTCGGAGCGGACGCCATGGCCCTGCCCGTGACCGCGGCCGGTCACCAGGTCTACGGCGTCAAGGTCACCCCCGGTGTCGGTTACCGGATCGACCACGCGAGCGGCGTGGCCACCGGCGCCCAGCCCGAAGGCATCTACATGGTGACCTCGTCGAACTACACGAACCAGTGGTGCTGCTTCGACTACGGCAGCGGTGAGAACTCCCACACCGACACCGGCAACGCCACCATGAACGCCATCTACTGGGGCAACGCCTGCTGGTTCGGTGGCTGCACCGGCAGCGGCCCATGGGTCGAGGCCGACCTGGAGAACGGAATGTTCCACACCAACACCGGCTCCAACAAGGAACCGAACAACCAGGGCGTCCACCACCCGTTCGTCAGCGCCTGGCTGAAGAACAACGGCACCAGCAACTTCACGCTCAAATACGGCAACGGTGCCAGTGGCGGCCTGACCACCACCTTCTCCGGCCCGCTGCCGAACGGCTACTCACCGATGAAGGTCGACAGTTCGGTCCTGCTCGGCACCGGGGGCGACAACAGCCCCAACGGGGTCGGCGAGTTCTTCGAGGGCGCGATGACCGCGGGCTTCCCCTCCGACGCCACTGAGAACGCCGTCCAGGCCAGCATCACGGCCGCCGGCTACGGGACGGGCAGCAGTGGCGGCGGCGGTACGAGCGGTGCGCTGCACGCCGTGGGTGCGGGCAAGTGCCTGGAGGCACCGGTCAGTTCCTCGACACCGGGTACGCAGACGCAGATCCGGGACTGCACCGGCGCGGCGAACCAGACCTGGTCGCAGACCTCCTCCCACGAGCTGGCCGTCTCCGTCGGCGGCAGCCGCCTGTGCCTGGACGCCTCCGGCCAGGGCACCAGCTCCGGTACCAAGGTCATCACCTGGACCTGCAACGGCCAGAGCAACCAGCAGTGGACGCTCAACGCCGACGGCAGTGTCACGGGCGCCCAGTCCGGCCTGTGCCTGGACGTGACCGGCGCCGCCACCGCCAACGGCACCCCCGTACAGCTGTGGACCTGCAACGGCCAGTCCAACCAGAAGTGGTCCATGAGCTGACTCGTCCAGGGACCTCGCGCCCGACTCCGGGGCGGCATCCGACCGCCGCCCCGGCAGGTCGCCACGCCGCAGCGCAGCGGCGCCCAACCGCAGGAGGATCGGATGAGGAGCAGAGCGAGACCCCGCCGCCCGGCACTGGTGGTCGGCATGGTCCTGGCGCTCGTGCTGGCGCTGCTGTCGACGGCCCCGAGTCAGGCCGCCTCGGCCACGTCGCTGAGCGTGGACCTGGCGTCCACGCGCGGGCCGTCGACCGGCGTGGGGGAGGGGTTCCTCTATGGCATCAGCGAAGACGGCAGCCGGCCCGTGGACCAGTACCTCCAGCCGCTGGGGATCAACGCGTTCCGCGGCGGCGGATGGTTCTCCGGCGGCTGGATCAAGGACGGCTACCAGTACGGCTCGGCCACCCGGGCCGACCTCGACTCGATCATCGCGCAGGCGAAGCGGCTCACCCGTCCGCCGTACCACGCCCAGTACCAGGTGTTGGTCAGCGACATCTACGGCGCGAACGGCGGCCAGCCGTCGAACACGAGGTACCCGTGCGACAACGGCGACTGCTCGAACTGGATCAGCTTCATCGACTCCACGGTGGGCGCGCTCCAGGGCTCGGGCCTGACGTTCTCCTACGACATCTGGAACGAGCCGGACATCTCCGTCTTCTGGACCCGGGGTGTCAACAGCGCCCAGTACTTCAAGATGTGGGACACCGCCTACCGGGAGATCCGGCGCATCGCGCCCGGCGCGCAGATCGTGGGACCGTCCCTGGCGTTCACCCCGCAGCGCAACCCGGGTGAATGGCAGGCCTGGCTCGCGCACGTGAAGGCCGCCGGGACGGTTCCGGACATGATCACCAACCACAACGAGGGCGACGTCGACGACCCTGTCACCGTCGCCCAGAGCCTCCGCAACGCCCTGAGCTCGGCGGGCATCGGCCCGTTGCCGCTGTCCTCGAACGAGTACCAGCCGGCCGACCGGCAGACCGCCGGGGTGACGGCCTGGTACCTGGCGCGGTTCGCGCAGTCCGGCTACACCAACGCGATGCGCGGCAACTGGGTCTGCTGCGTCTCCCCCAACCTGACAGGAGTCCTCACCCAGAGCGGGAGCAGCTGGCAGCCGACCGGCAACTGGTGGGCGCTTCGCGACTACGCCGACATGACCGGCACCCTCGTCGACACCTCCGGCCAGGTCGGCTCGACGGCGATCGCGGCCTCCGAGGACTCCGTCAACCAACGTGCGGTGGCCGTCATCGGCGACTCGAACGGCTACACCGGCGCCGCGTCCGTGACCTTCAACGGGCTGGCGTCCCTGCCCTGGCTGACGAATGCCGGAAGCGTGCACGTCACCGTCCACCGCATCCCGGACCAGGCGCCGCTGGGTGCACCGCAGACCGTCTACGACCAGAACGTGAGCGCCTCGGGCGGCTCGATCACCGTGCCGTTCACGTTCCAGGCCGCACACGACGCCTTCGCCGTCTATCTGACCCCGGGCTCGTCCAGCAGCGGCGGTTACCCGGACGGCTACCACCAACTCGTCGTCGCCAACAGCAACTTGTGTCTGGACGTGTACGGCAACTCCGGCAGCGCGGGCGCCGCGATCGACCAGTGGACCTGCAACGGGCAGGGCAACCAGCAGTTCCAGTTCGTTCCGGCCTCGGGCGGTTACGGCGAACTGCGCGCCCAGAGCTCGGGGTTGGACGTCGCGGTCGCCGGGAGCTCCACGGCGGCGGGCGCCCCGGACATCGTCCAGCAGGCCCCCGGCGCGGCGGCCAACGGCCTGTGGCTGCCGGTGCGCCGGTCCGACGGCTCCTACGCGTTCCAGAACCGCAACAGCGGCCTGTGCCTGGACGTCTACGGCGCCGGCAGCAATGCGGGCCAACAGCTGGACCAGTGGCAGTGCAAGAACGCGCCGGGCACCAACCAGGACTTCGTCGTCCGCTGAACCGTCCGCCGGCCGCACCGGCGGCGGACACCCCGACCTGCGAAAGGAACCACCGTGTCAGCATGCAGACGGCTGCTGCGGCGCCTGCGCGCCTCGACGGCCGTGCTCGCGGGCCTCGTCCTGGCGGTCGGCGGCCTCCTGGGCACAGCCGCCGCTCCGGCCCAAGCCGCCACCTCTATCACCATCAACGGCGCATCCGGCGGACGGACCTTCGACGGCGTCGGCGCGATCAGCGGCGGAGGCGGCAACAGCAGACTCCTCACCGACTACCCCGAGCCCCAGCGCGGCCAGATCCTCGACTACCTCTTCAAGCCCGGCTACGGCGCCTCCCTGCAGATCCTCAAGGCCGAGGTCGGCGGGGACACCAACTCCACCTCGGGAGCCGAGCCCAGTCACCAGCACACCCGCTCCGACCTGAACTGCGACCGGGGCTACGAGTGGTGGCTGATGGAGCAGGCCAAGGCCCGCAACCCGAACATCAAGCTGTACGGGCTCGCGTGGGGCGCCCCGGGCTGGATCGGCGGCGGGAACTTCTGGTCCACCGACATGATCAACTACCTGATCTCATGGCTCGGTTGTGCCAAACAGCACGGGCTGACCATCGATTACCTCGGCGGATGGAACGAGCGAGGCTACAACGTCTCGTGGTACGAGCAGCTGCGCAGCGCGCTCAACACCAACGGCTACGGCAGCGTCAAGATCGTGGCGGCCGACTCGGACTGGGCCGTGGCGAACGACGTCAACTCCAACCAGACGTTCGCCGCCGCCGTGAGCGTCATCGGCACCCACTACCCCTGCGGTTACCGTTCCTCCCAGTCCAACTGCTCGGTGCCCTCGGCCGCCACGTCGTCCGGCAAGCCATTGTGGGCGAGCGAGAACGGCTCCGACGACTACAACGGTGGAGCGCCGGCCATGGCCCGCGGCATCAACCGCGGATACATCGACGGCCGCATGACCGCGTACCTCAACTGGCCGGTGGTCGCCGCGATCACACCGAACCTGCCCTATCCCACCATGGGGCTCGCGCTGGCCTCGCAGCCGTGGTCGGGACACTACGCGATCGGCAAGAACACCTGGGTGATGGCGCACACCAGCCAGTTCACCGCCCCCGGGTGGCACTACCTCGACTCCTCCAGCGGCTACATCGGCGGCAACCGCAACAACGGCAGCTATGTCTCGCTGAAGTCCACCGACAACTCCGACTACTCCACGGTCATCGAGACGATGGACGCCGGCAGCGCCCAGACGCTGAACTTCAATGTCACCGGAGGGCTGACCACCGGAACCGTCCACGTCTGGTCGACGGACGTCAACTCCGCCAATCCCGCCGACTACTTCGTGCACACCACGGACCTCACCCCGTCCGGCGGCGGTTTCAGCCTGACCGTACAGCCCCACCACCTCTACACCCTGACCACCACGACGGGTCAGGGCAAGGGCACCGCCACCGCTCCCGCTCAGGGGGCGATGAGCCTGCCGTACAGCGACTCCTTCGACGGCTACACCTCCGGCAGCGAGGCGAAATACCTCATGGACTGGCAGGGCGCCTTCGAGGTGACGGGCTGCGGCGGCGGCCGCAGTGGCAAGTGCGTACGCCAGATGAGCCCGCAGAAACCGATCACCTGGGACGCGCTGTCCGACCCCCACGCCCTGCTCGGTGACGTGGGCTGGGGCAACTACACCGTCTCGTCCGACGTGCTGCTCGAACAGCCCGGCTACGCGGAGCTGATCGGCCGTGCGAACGGGCAGGACTACACCAGCACGGGCCAGCTCAACGCCTACCACCTGCGGGTGAGCGACACCGGGGCCTGGTCGATCCTGAACTCGGGCACCAGCGGCAACGTCTCCACCCTGGCCCGCGGCACGGTCGCGGCGCTGGGCACCAACCGGTGGCACACGCTGACACTCGCCTTCTCCGGCACGACCCTCACCGCCGTCATCGACGGTTCCACGGTCGGCTCCGTGAGCGACCGCACCTGGGCCGTAGGGCAGGTCGGCTACGCGACCAGCCAGGGCGAGACGGCACAGTTCGACAACCTCTCCCTCACTCCCGGCAGCGGGGGATCCGGCGGCGGCACGGTCGGCTCGATCGTCGGCGTCGGCTCCAGCCGGTGCGTGGACGTGCCCAACCAGTCGCAGACCTCCGGCACCCAGGTCGAGCTGTGGGACTGCAACGGCGGCGCCAACCAGCAGTGGACCAGCACCTCGGCCGGTGAACTGCGGGTCTACGGCAGCGCCTGCCTGGACGCCGCGAGTGGTGGTACCAGCCCCGGCACCAAGGTCGACATCTGGTCCTGTGACGGCAGCGCGAACCAGCAGTGGAAGCTCAACGCCGACGGCACGATCACCGGTGTCCGGTCCGGCCTGTGCCTGGACGCCACCGGTGCGGGAACGGCCAACGGCACCCTGCTGGAGCTGTGGACCTGCACCGGCCCCGACAACCAGAAGTGGACGCGCAACTGATCCGGTGACGGACGAGAACACCCACCCCCTCAACGACGCTGAGAGGCTCCGCATGACTTCCTCCCCCCTCCCGATCAGCCGGCGCCGACTACTGGGGGCGACCGGCGCCGCCGCGGCCTTCGGCCTGCTGCGGTTCGCCCCCGAGGCCGCCGCGACCGACGGCCCCTCCAGCTACACCGCGAGCTGGCCCTCCGTGGACCAGCACCCCCCGGCCCCGGCCTGGTTCAAGGACGCCAAGTTCGGCATCTACTACCACTGGGGCGTCTTCAGCGTCCCCGCGTTCGGCAACGAGTGGTATCCGCGCAACATGTACATCGGCGGTTCCAACGAGAACAAGCACCACATCGCCACCTACGGCGACCCCTCGGTGTGGCCGTACAACAACTTCATCGATGGCGCCCGTGACAAGGCCGGCAACTTCGTGCAGTTCGCTCCCAAGTTGGCTTCCCAGGGCGGTCATTGGGATCCGGACGCCTGGGCCCGGCTGTTCAAGGCCGCGGGCGCCAGATTCGCCGGCCCGGTCGCCGAGCACCACGACGGCTTCTCCATGTGGAACAGCCGCGCCAACCCGTGGAACTCGGTCCAGCGCGGCCCCCGACTCGACCTCGTCGGGCTGCACGCCCAGGCCATACGCGGGCAGGGCCTGAAGTTCATGGCCTCTCTCCACCACGCCTACCACTTCAACGGCTACTACGACCATGTGCCGTCCCAGTCGGACCCGGCCTTGCGCGTCCTCTTCGCCCAGCAGGGCTCGGCGGCGGAGAACAAGCTCTGGTACGACAAGCTGATCGAGGTCATCGACGGCTACCAGCCGGACCTGGTCTGGCAGGACTTCGACCTGAACCTGGTGCAGGAGTCCTACCGGCTGCAGTTCCTCGCGCACTACTACAACCAGGCGGTCTCCTGGAACAAGGACGTGGTTGCGACCTACAAGGACGGGCTCGACAACAAGGGCGAGGTCTTCGACTTCGAGCGCGGCGGCCCGGCAGGACTGCTCACCCCGTACTGGCTGACCGACGACAGCATCTCCTCCTCCAGCTGGTGCTACACGGTGGGCATCGGCTACTACTCCACGCAGGCTCTGCTGCACTCGCTGGTAGACCGGGTGAGCAAGGGCGGCACCATGCTCCTCAACATCGCCCCGATGGCCGACGGCACCATTCCCTCCGGACAGCAGTCGATCCTGCTCGACATGGGGGACTGGCTCGGGCGCTTCGGAGAGGCGATCTACGGCACCCGCTCCTGGAGCAGTTACGGCGAGGGCCCCACCAAGATGGGCGGAGGCTCGTTCAGCGGACCGGTGGCCGGCAAACCGCAGGACATCCGGTTCACCCGCACCCAGGACAACAAGGTCCTCTACGCCACCGCGCTGGGCTGGCAGGGCGGAACCATGACCATCACGACGCTGAACTCGAACCAGGTCAACCTGAGCAGCCTGACGGGAGTCAAGCTGCTGAACAACACCGCCGGCACCTACATCGACCTGCCCGCACCGATCCAGGACGCTTCCGGCCTGCACCTCACCATGCCCTCGTCCAACCCGCCGTTCAACGCCCTGGCGTACACGGTCAAGCTCACCTTCTCCGGTGAGATCCCCGTCCTGGGCGCACCGGGCGGCTCCACGACCTGGGTGAAGATCGCCAACGCGACCAGCGGACTGGTGCTCGACAGCGGAGGCAACGTCGCTTCCGGCTCCGACCTCAAGCAGTGGAACTACGACGGCAGCACCAACCTGCAGTGGCAACTGATCGACCTCGGCAACGGCTACTACCGGATCATGAACCGTACCAACGGCATGGCAGCCGACAGCTGGGGCAACTCCGCCAACGGCGCTCCCGCCCGTCAGGAGGCGTGGAACGGCGGCAACAACCAGCAGTGGTCGCTCAACAGCCTCGGCGGCAGCCTCTACCAGATCGTCAATCGGGGCACCGGCACCGCCCTTGACGGCAGCGGCAGCACCACCGTCGGCTCCACCACGGTGATGTGGACGCCGAACTCCAGCACCAACAACGAATGGACAATCACCGCCGTCTGACCCCCCGGCCTCATTCGTCGCGGTGTCACCGCCGGACACAGCACCCGTCCCCAACCGGCCGGCGCTCAATGCCCATCGCCCGACTACGGAAGAAGGAATGTATGAAACGCAAACCGCTCTTAATGTCCATCGTGGCCGCGATACTTCTCGTGCTGACGGCTGCGGGCACCTCGTTCAGCAGCGGTTTCGGCGCGCCCGCGTCGGCCACGACCACCGGCGCCCTCAGTCCGACCGCCGGCTGCGGCAAGGCCCCCACGCTGACGAGTGGCACACACACGATCCAGAGCGGCGGCCAGACGCGCAGCTACATCCTGCGGGTCCCCGCCGGCTACGACAGCAACCACCCCTACCGGCTGATCTTCGGCTTCCACTGGCGGGGCGGCACGGCGAACGACGTCGACTCGGGCGGAACGGACGGGTACAACTGGTCCTACTACGGCCTGCGACGCCTGGCGGACAACGCGAACAACAGCACGATCTTCGTCGCACCCCAGGGCAACGGCAACGGCTGGGCCAACCCCGGCGGCCAGGACGTGGCCTTCGTCGACGCCATGGTCAACCAGATCGAAGCAGGTCTGTGCGTCGACACCACGCAGTTGTTCTCCGCCGGCTTCAGCTACGGCGGCGCGATGTCGTACGCCCTCGCCTGCTCCCGGGCGACGGTCTTCCGCGCGGTCGCGGTGTACTCCGGCGCGAACCTCAGCGGGTGCAACGGCGGCACTCAGCCCATCGCCTACATGGGGCTGCACGGCCTCAGGGACAACGTGCTGCCCATCCAGTCGGGACGAGACCTGCGCGACACCTTCGTCCGGAACAACGGCTGCACCCCGCAGAACCCGCCCGAGCCAGCGTACGGAAGCCTGACGCACATCATCACCACCTACTCAGGATGCAAGTCCGGATACCCCGTGGTCTGGGCCGCGTTCGACGGAGCGGGCCACGACCCCGGTCCGATAGACGGATCCACCGGTGACGGCTGGCGCACCTGGACGTCGGCAGCGGTGTGGCAGTTCTTCACGCAGTTCGGCTCGAACCAGCCGCCACCGCCGCCGCCCTCCGGCAACCAGGAGATCGTCGGCCAGCAGTCGGGGCGCTGCCTCGACATCAACAACTCCACCACGGCCAACGGCACGCAGGCACAGCTGTGGGACTGCAACGGCGGCTCCAACCAACGGTGGACACACTCCGCCGGAAAGCAGCTGGTCGTCTACGGCAACAAGTGCCTGGGCACCGGCCAGGCCGCGGGCAACGGCACCGCGGCGGCCATCTGGGACTGCAGTGGGCAGGCGGATCAGCAGTGGAACATCAATCCCGACGGCACGATCACAGCCGTGCAGTCGGGGCTCTGCCTGGACGCCAGCGGCCAGGCGACCGCCAACGGGACGAAAGTCCAGCTGTGGAGTTGCACGGGTGGTGCGAACCAGCACTGGCGCCTGCAGAACTGACACACCGGGGCCAGGCCTGCACGGCACCGTGCGGGCCTGGCCCCGCAGAGCTCGACGCACGCCAAGCCGGATCCGCGCAGGCGCCATGCGGCGCTTCTGACGCGGGAGCAGCGGCATTCGGGACTGGTGCCGACCATCCGGGATCGTTGCAGTCCTGCGTCTCCGCTCCTCGTACGCCCAACTCCCGCGTGGACTTGCTGCGCAACCGAACACCGACCCGGTCGACGTGCACAGGTCCGCCGTTCCGCTACCGCGAACGCCCGTGCCCGCAGGTGACGTTCGCCGACCAGGTCGACGGGCTGACCTTCCGGCACGTGCGGCGACGCGCCGGGCTGCAGGGGTACTCGAACGGCCAGCGGTGATGCTGGCGCCACGGCACCATCCTGGTGGACATCGACACCCGGCGGCCCATCGATCTGCTGCCCGACCTGGCCACCGCGACGGTCGCCCGGTGGCTTGCCGAGCATCCCGGCGACGCGCGCTGCATGAGTCGCTCCGTGCCGACCGGGCGGCATTCGTGAACGAGCAGGAACAAGCGGTGGCCCACGGGCAGCCCGCCCCAGAAAGGGCTACGGACCCGTCCTCCGTGCGGAAAGCGCACGCCGCGCTGGGCGCCCGGGCGCCAGGGCGGTGATCACCACGTTGGGAGGAGCGGGCGCGATCATCACCGATACGGGCAGCATCACGGTCGCTATCTCGGCCATCCCTCATTCCTGGCCGGGGTCTGTCCAATCATCAACGGCCCTGTCTCACATTCGGTGGTGACGGAGCGTGCCGCTATCCGAGGAGGATGCGGTGGCGAAGAAGGCTGAAGCCTGCTCGTCCGTGCATCTGGCGCGCGATCCGTTTGGTCTTGGTGTTGATGCCCTCGGTGGGGCCGTTGCTGTATGAAAGTGTGCGCACGGCGATCACGGCGTCGCGGTCTCGGTCCAGGCCTCGGGCGAAGGCGTGCAGATGGGGCAGGGCGGCTGCGCGGACCTGGGCGATCCAGCGTGAGAGCCCGTCGGTATTTCCTGCGCGACGCGTCACGAGTTCGGTGACGTTGCAGGAGGTTCAGGCAGCCGGTGAACCCGAGGGCTTTGATCTCTTCGAAGAGGTGCTTGACGGGGACGGCGGGGTCCTCGGCGCGGCGTTTGCGCAGGTGTTCGCGGTAGGGGTCGACGAGCCTGGCGCGGTACTTGGGGACGCGGAGCATCCGCTCGGGCCGGTCGGCTCGGGCGTGGCGTTTGACGGTGTTCAGGGCCAGTTGCGGTCGGCGGGCGCATTCGAGCAGGCCCACGCCCTGGTCGGGCAGGCCGTGGAACTGGTGCCGGCGTTCCAGGGTGGTCTGTGTTCGGGGACCGGCGTTACCGGGGGCGTCGAGTACGGTGACCCAGCAGGTGCTGTGTGCCTTCACCTTGCTCAGGGCGGCTTCGCACAGGTTGTGCCACACATGCCGGCGGTCGCTGACCTGCACCGCATCGGGCAGGGCGCTGCGGATGGCCTCGGCGTAGGTCGTGGAGCCGTCACGGCGCACGGCCTCGATGCCCGGATGCTCGCGCAGCCGCGCCTCCAGCGTGTCGGCTGTGCGGCCGGGCAACACATCGATGCGCTCATGGGTCTCGGTGTCGATCACCACAGTGGCACAGCGGTGCCGCCGGCGCAGAGCGAAGTCATCGATGCCGATCACGCGTGGCACCCGCGGTGGCGACGGGATGCGCAGCAGAGTGCGCAGGGTCGTGTGACGAGACAGGCCCATCGCGAGTATCGCCGGCAACCGTGCCCCCGCCCGGCCCGCCAACTCCTTGACCGCAGCCTTGACCTGCCTGGTCAGACGGGCAGTGCGGCGCGCCGGTGACGCTCCAGCACCCCGGGCACCTGTGCGCGGAAGGTGCGGCAGCAGCCGAGCGTGGGACCCACCAGCTGCCGCACCCGCACACGGACCACCACTCGGCGGTCATCGACCGGCACGTCGGCCACCGTCCGCAGCTGATAGCCGTGCACCCGCGCCGACGGCGCCCCGCACACCGGACAGACCGCGGGCGTCCCGCGGAGTCCGTGCCCGCACCACGATCCGCTTACCCGCGTCGGGCCACATCCTCTATGACCAGCGGGGACAGACCCGAAAATGCCGTCTGCGCAAGCTCGTTGACCTCCTTCACACGAGTGTCAACGACCCTCACGACTCTCCGTCAGCACCAAATGTGAGACAGGGCCAGTGACCGTACAGTCCCCATTTCGGCGGGGTGCCGATGTCAATAGATCGAGGGCACACAGGGAAACTGAAGCGGTTGGTGGAGAAGGAACAAGGCAGTTTTGGCTGGCATCCCCGAAGTTGGAGAGACGACCGCCTCTACATCACCGGCAGCCGCTGGGGACTAGACGGTGCCGAAGCCGAGAGGAACCCCAGCCGACGCACGGCTGGGGTTCCTTGAGGCGGTGAGTATCGGTCAGCAGGTGCAGTTGCCCCCGCCGTAAACCGCGTGTCTGCGCGCCGGCAGGATGGCACCCGATCGCGATCACCGTGGATCAGGCGGGTCAGTGCTGCAGGGTGAGGACACCCGGCCGCCAGGGCAGTTGGTCGTAGGGGCCGGTCGCGGTGGGGGACTTGCCCTGATAGAGGAACTGCAGGTTGCAGGGGTCGATGGTCATGGTCTGGTCGGGGTTGTTGCGGACCAGGTCACCGTGGCTGATGTCGTTGGTCCAGGTGGCACCGCTGTTGGCCTTGCCCGCGAAGGGGTTGCTCTCGCTGGCGGCCTGCGGGGTCCAGGAACCGTTCAGGCTGGTGGCGGTGAAGGAGCGGAAGTAGCGCTGCTCGTTCGCGCCCCGAGCCTCGACGATCATGAGGTACTGGTTCTGGCCTTGCACCTTGTAGACCTGCGGCGCCTCGAACAGGTTCTTCACCGTGTCGCTCATGACCGTCGTGTAGGACGAGCCGAAGTTGCCCGGGAAGTTCCCGATCGGCATGCTCGCCCGGTAGATGTTGCCGTTGTCACCGGCGAAGAACAGGTACATGTTCTGGTCGTCGGCGATCAGGGTCTGGTCGATCGGGGCGGAGTTGGGGACGCTGCCGGTGAACAGCGGCTGCGGCGCGGACCAGCCGTTGGGGTTGGTGGGGTCGCTCGACGTGCGGTAGACGAAGGGCGACGCGCCCCACTGGGACGCCAGCACCCAGATCTTCTTGGGCGCGAAGTAGAACAGCGTGGGCGCCACCGCGGACTGGCTCATCCCGGTCTGGCCGGCCGACGCCATGTCCGACCAGTTCGTGAAGGGACTGAACGCCATCGAGCCGTACCCCGATCCCGACATGTTCGACGCGTAGACCAGGTGCTTGCCATTGTACACCACGTTGGTGAAGTCCTTGAGCGAGACCCACCCGTTCGCCGGCTGCGCCAGCGCACCCGTCGACGTCCACCGGTATGTCGATGGAAGAGAACACGTGCCGCCCGGCGTCCCGGACAGGCCGGTCCACTTCTGGTTGCTGCCGCCGTTGCACGTCCAGATCTCCACTGCCGTGCTGTTGGCCGTACCGGAGCCCGTAACGTCCAGGCACAGCCCGGACTCCACGCCGACGATCGTGCCGTCGGAGTTCACGCGCCACTGCTGGTTCGCACCGCCGCTACAGGTCCAGATCTGCACCCGGGTACCGGCCGCCGTGGCGTGGCCCGGAACATCCAGGCACTTGTTTCCGTACACGGTCAGCTGGTTGTTGTCCGTCAATGTCCACTGCTGGTTGGTCCCGCCCGAGCAGTCCCAGATCTGCAGGTACGTGCCGTCGGTCTGGCTGGCGTTCGGTACATCGAGGCACCGGCCAGAACCAACACCGCGCAAGGCGCCGCTGGTGGCAGCCTGAGCCGGGTTGGCCACGAGCGTAGCTGCCAACACGAGCAGGGCCGCAACCGCAGCGGCGAACACCATAGACAGATGTCTGCGGCTGAAACTTCGTCTGCGCATGGGGACAGACCTCATAATCCTTGAGTAAGCGGTTCCGGTTGGCCCCATCAGAGGCTGTCCGGACTGTCGATGTGGTGCGGTTCGTGGCGGTGCGTGGGCACCGGGCTGACCCCTACGGCCTCCCGGTCTGATCGTCGTGAGCCTGTTCCAGGGCCCCTCGGCGGCGGTGGTGGTGTAGAGGTACGTCCCGGTGAAGTCGATCTGGCCGAGCCAGCAGAAGGTCCTGCTGCTCGGGCGGCAGGTCGGCGACGACGCCCGGATGCCCCGTTCGTAGCCGCGGCCACCTGCGAGATCACCGGGTTCGTGGAGGCCGTTGTGGTCGCCAGGGACGTACCGGGGTGGGAGCGGCTGCAGCTGCGGCACAGGAGGCGCCCGTCGGCGGGAGAACCGCGCCGGTGGCGACGCCGGCGGTGGCCGCCAGCCCGCGATGACGGGAGGCTCCATTGATGAGACCATGACATATGCATCGTGCGGCATGCCCCTTGCGGCTCGGTCGTTTGCGGTGGGCGTGACCCGGAGGTGCTCTGCTCTGCGGGTGGAGCGGCTCTGGCGTGTTCGTTGGGTCGAACAAGGATCGAAGTGTCGAGCAACTTGGATGATAGGAAACCGAGGAACGGCGTCAATACCTTTCGCATGATTCGGTGGCAACTCCGAAACGTTCGAAGTGAATGAAACGCCGCAGGCCAAGCCCATCGAATGGCCGGGCTGCGCGGGTGGCCAGCCCTTTGGCTCCGGACCGGGGCCGGCTTTGCGGACGGTGTTGACACGGCCGGTCGCCTATATCCACGATGCTCGGGTACACATCCGGCAGTACGTCCGTCGTGAGCCCGTCCCGCCAGTGCGGCACCAAGACCGCCCCCACCACCCGTAGTTCGGGCTCCACCTGCGTCTCCGGCACCACTGGCTCCTGCCCGCTCGCAGCCTCGGCCAGGTCCTGCCCGGACAGCTCGGCGAACACCTCTGCCACTGTCTCGCGCGTCATCCGAAGACGCGACCAGACCTCCCGCTCACCCTGTGGGGCTCGGAAAGTGATCGAGCCTTTCACCGTGATCGTGGACACCGGTTGTCATAGAGCGATGGCCAGCGTAGTTGATCTCTGTTCGAAGACGGCCGGGGCGAGGTAGCCGATCGTGGAGTGCCTGCGCTGTTGGTTGTAGAAGCCGAGCGAGCGAAAGACCGCGAGCCGCGCGGCCCGTTCGGTCGGCCGGCCGCGCCGGCTGGGCAGGGCCTCCCGCTTCAGCGAGGCGAAGAACGACTCCGCGCCGCGTTGTCCGCCGAAGTGCCGACCGCGCCCATGGAACGGCGGATCCCGGCCCGGCGACAGACGTCAGAGAATGCCTTCGAGCAGTACTGCCTGGACTCAACCGGTCGTCGCAACACCGGCTTCCCGGACTGATAGTAGATGTTCGTTGAGGGCTTCGGCGGGTGTCTTCCAACCGAGGGTCTTGCGGGGCCTGTTGTTGAGTGCCAGTGCAACAGCCTCGACGCGTTGACATCGATAGGGGCATCAATGACCTCGCCGAGTCGTTCTTCCAGGGCCTCAAGCGCGAGTTGCTCCACGGCCGCCGCTGGACCTCCAAGGCACAGACCCGGCGCGAGCTGTTCCGCTGGCTGTCGTAGTACAACCAGCGCCGTCGCCACTTCGCGCTCGGCTACCTCACACCAGCAGAGTTCGAACAACAACTGATCACGACACGTACGCTGTGACTCGTCGCATGAAACCCGGTGTCCACTCACGGATCAGCCTCAGTCGGCGGCAGGTCCGCCGATGCCGGCGGCGAGTACCTGGAGATCATCGCCTTCTTCGCGACCTCGGGAGCGGCGATGCGCTGCCAAGAGGTCTGCCAGCACCTTAGTCTGGGGACCGCGCCGCGGCACGTCGAGGGGATGCGCTCGAAGCCGAAGCGGCTGGCGGAGCGCGGGACCCTGGCCGAGCCTTCGTCCGGCTGTTCGGGGTCGACGGCAGGAAGCAGGGGTGGTGAGCGTGGCGAGGCCGTCCGACGGTGGGCTCGCGGAGTACGTCGGCCACTCCCTTTGACGGGCGGTCTCGCGGCATGCCGCGCGCGACGCCCGCACGGACGCAGGTGTCGCACGCGGCCGAAGGCCGAGCGTCAAGCGGAGGGCGCCGATGCCGGGGTGTACTCGAACCAGTCGAAGGCGACCGCGCCCTCGGTGGCGTACATGCCGATAACGCGGCCGGTGAAGCCGCAGGCGACCTCGGTGGACAGGTAGCGCCCGTCCAGTTCGGCGAGTGGCTGGGCGTCCGGGGCGTCGGGGTCGCCGAGCCAGAAGACGACGGTGTCAGGGCCGGTGGTTCCGCCATCGGTGAGTTCGGGCGACGCGGGCACAAGGTCGGACGTGCGGATCGTGACGGTGAGGGTCAGCGGTCCGGACGGGACCGGTCGGCCGGCCACGATCTGGCGCAGCGGACCGATCCGGGCGACGACGCAGGCCTCACCGTTCCCGACCTCCAGTTCGTAGTGGTGGGCTTCGTCCAGGCGCACGCTGAGGCCGCCGCGTCCCGTACCCGGGTCGATCACAGCGGTGACGCGGCAGTCGTGGTGTTGCTGGCGGCGGCCGACGAAGGTGTACCCGGGGCGGTCGAGGGTGGCGCCGGTGGCTCTGAGGGCCAGCCAGCCAGGGCGCTCGGTGAGCGA
This sequence comes from Streptomyces camelliae, assembly GCF_027625935.1. Lineage (NCBI taxonomy): Bacteria > Bacillati > Actinomycetota > Actinomycetes > Kitasatosporales > Streptomycetaceae > Streptomyces > Streptomyces camelliae. The sequence goes on along the minus strand of NZ_CP115300.1, from coordinate 207,505 downwards.
CCAGGAGCCCTCTGGGCGGGTGAATGGCGAGACCCAGTGCTGCGCGAGAGCGGACTCGTTGAAGTCGTCGCGGGCGGGCAGGGGCGGAACGGGGTGCCAGGCACCGCCCGGGGCCGCGTGACTCTCGGGAACAGGCGCGACGACGGGCCAGCCGTCCTCGTCCCACTCCACAGGGGTCAGGAACGTCTCGCGACCGAGCACGTGCACGTCGGGTGTGAAGCCGCGGGGCCGGACGCCGAGCAGCACCATCCACCAGCTGCCGTCGGTAGCCTCCACCAGGTCGGCGTGGCCGGTGTTCTGGATGGAGCGGCCGGTACCGCTGTGGGACAGCAGGGGGTTGGCGGGTGCGCCTTCCCAGGGGCCGCGCGGCGAGCGGCCGCGGGCGATGGACACGCTGTGGCCGCGTTCGGTGCCGCCTTCCGCGATCAGCAGGTACCACCAGTCGCCGATGCGGTAGAGGTGCGGCGCCTCGGGGTACTTGAGGCCGCTGCCCGACCAGGTGGCAAAGGGCCCCTCCAGCACCTCCCCCTTGACCGGGTCGATCCTGGCCATGTTGATGCCGCCTGCGGGCCCGGAGAAGGCACACCAGCAGGTGCCGTCCTCCTCCCAGGCCAGATCGGGGTCGATCCCGGTCAGGGCGATCCACACCGGGTCGCTCCACGGTCCCTCGGGCCGCTCGGCCGAGACGACGAAGTTGCCGCCGCCGTCGATGTTGGTGTTGATGACCCAGTAACGGCCGTCGTGGTAGCGGATCGTGGGGGCGTAGAGGCCGCCGGACGCCTTCGCACCAGGGAGAGGCAGCGGCAGTTGCTCGGGCCGGTCGAGCACGTTGCCGATCTGTTCCCAGTGCACGAGGTCCTTGCTGTGGAAGAGCGGCAGCCCGGGGAAGTACTCGAAGCTGGAGCACACCAGGTAGTAGTCGTCACCGACCCGGCACACGCTCGGATCGGGGTGGAACCCGCTGATCACGGGGTTGTCGTACGTACGCACAGAATGTGTTCCTTTCCGGCCGCCCGGCGTCGTGGAGCGAGTCCAGGAGGTGCCGTGACTGCTGGTCGCAGGTTCACCGAATTGAGTTGAGTCCGTGTCAGTTCGCAATGCTGATCAGCGCGCTGCGGCTGGAGGGGGCGGCCCCTCCAGCCCGAGCCCTGCCCGCGCCTGTCCATCTGGAGATGGGCGTACTCGGCGGCCCGCCGAGCAGGTTCTCCAGCACATGCCCCCGTCCACCGCCACAACCGACGTACTTCACGACCGCCGGAAGCGGTTCGGTCGCCGTCCCCGGCAGGCGCAGCCACCCCTTGACCGGCTCCCCGCCGAAGGTGCTCCACCAGCCGTTGTCCCGGCAGATCCGCCGGGCGGTCCGCTCAGCCATAGGCTCACCGGCGGCGCGGGCCTCGTCGAGCAGGAACCGGTGACCGAACTCGGGATCGTCGCGATGCGCGTCGAACAGGGCATTGGCCCGATACGCCTCGACCAGCTCGGCGGCGCTGACCGGGCAGGCCAGCCACCGGTAGTAGGGCTGGCGGCCAGCCCCAGCACCCGGCACGTCACCGCCACCGGCACCCGGCAAGAGGCATCGGCGGCGGCCAGCTCGCGGACGAGCGGGTACATCATTTTGCCGGCAGGTTCGCCTGCGACAGATACGCCGCAGCCCTCCTGAGCACCTCCTTCTCCTGCTCCAGCAGCCGGATCCGCTTCCGGGCCCCGCGCAACTCGGCCGACTCACCCGACGCCGTCACGGGCCTGGCGCCCTCGTCGGAGTCGGCGCGGCGCAGCCACTTCGACAGCGTGATCGGGTGGACGCCGAAGTCGGCGGCGATTTGCTCCAGCGTGACGCCGGGCTCGCGATTGCGCGAGACCCGCACGACGTCCTCGCGGAACTCCTTCGGATACGACTTGGGCACTGCAACATCCTTCCAGGCCGCCTCTCAGCGAGCCAGGTCAGGTGTCGCCCAACTCTGCGGCAATCCCCTTGTCCCCTGGACGGACAGGATGCCGAGCGGGTTAGCCAAGTGGGCGGCGGTAGCGCAACTTGTTGAGAGAGGCCCCACCGGTGGTGTCTTCCACGGCTGCGCCGTCTGCGCGCCAGCCGGCAGTTTCGTAGAAGCGCCGGGCGCGACGATTGTCTTCCAGTACCCACAAGGTGGCTTGCGTGTACTCGGCCTGTCCGAGAGTCGTCAGCGTGGCCAGCATCAAGTGCTTCCCGATCCCAGTGCCCCAGACCTCGCGCGTCGTGTAAGAGTGCCGATTTCCGCGACGGCAGGGGCCTCTTGGGATGGGCCGAAACCTGCGAATCCGACGATGCCCGCTTCGGTTTCGGCTACCAGTACTCCCGACGATGGCCATCGTGTCTGCGCGATGCGTGTCTTCCACACGGACTCTTCGCGGCTTGGGTCCATGGCGTCGAGGTAGTGCTGGGGGACGAGGCCGGCAAAGGCCGTCTGCCAGGAGCGCACGTAGACACCGGCGACCGCTGATGCGTCATCAGGCCATGCCTGTCGAGTCTGCAAGGCCGTCATTCTTCAAGTTCCGTCAATCCGGGCCAAGTTCTCCTTCCCGAGGGCGATGCCGAGTGCTCGGCTGCCTGTTCCGGTAGTGCGCGTGCGGAGTCCGCGTAACGCATCGCGGTCTTCTCGCCGAGCCCGAAGACCTCCGCGAGGTGGAGTGGGTCGGGGCCTTTGACCATGGCTAAGGGCGTGCAGATCTTTAACTCGTCGTCTTGACCTTGGTCTGGGTGGAGTCGGGAGCGAGGAACGTCGCGACGTCGGCTGGTGTGCGGAGGCGGGCGGTAGAAGCGTTGATGTGGTGGCCGTGTGCTTCCAGTAGCGGGCGGACCTCCTGTTTCGCGCGGCTGATGGTCATGGCGGTGACGCCGAAGAGTTGGCCGAGGAGGTCCATGGTCGCGAGTTTGCGCAGGTGGAGCACGGTTACCAGGATCCTGTCGGCTGGGGTGAGTTTGGCTTTGGCACCTGTGCCAGGGGCTACCAGGCACTCGTGACCGCGACGTGTGCGGAGCACTTGCTCGCGTTGAACCTCCAGCGCTGGAGTCAGCGCGTCGATGAGCTCGCTGAGCTGCTGACGGGTCATCCCGGTCAGTTCCGGGTCCTGCAGCGAACGCCACGTGAGGCGAGGCGGTCTGCCCGCCGGGGCCTGGTCCGACGTGCTGTCGGTCGTCGCCGCTTCCATCGGATGCTGGGGGTGGAGGGTGTAGTTCCAGTTGCCGTGGAAGCGGTGGCGGGTGATCGGCAGAGAGGCGATCTCGTCGTCGCTGACCTGGATGCCGGTGGGGTACGGGTTGGTGTCGAGTTCCGCGTGCACGGTCAGACCGGTCTTGGTGGTGGTCGCCGCGATGCTCTCGACGATGACTTCGTGGCTGGTCAGGGGCCTGCCGCGCCAGTTCATGGTGATGTGGGAGAACAGCCGGTGCTCGATCCGGTTCCACTTCGAAGTCCCGGGAGGCAGGTGGCAGACGGTGATCGTGAGGCCGGACTCAGCGGCGAACCGGGCGAGTTCGGTCTTCCACGTGCGGGTGCGATACCCATTGGAGCCGCCGGCATCGGCGGTGATCAGCAGCCGGCCGGCCGTCGGATAGGTGGCCCGCCCGGCTCCGTTCCACCAACGGCGGATCGACTCGACGGCGAACGCGGCGGTGTCATGGTCGGTGCCGACGTTGACCCAGCCGGTGTTCGCGGCGACGTCGTAGATGCCGTAAGGCACCGCCCTGCCCAGCACGCGGTCCGGGAAGACTTGGGTGTCGACCCGCACCGGCTCGCCTCTCGGCTCCCATTCACGGCCGTTGTTCTTGAACGGGCCGATCAGCTCCTTCTTCTTCGTGTCCACACTGATCACCGGAGCACCGCCGTCCTGGTGGTCGCGGGCCTGCCCGTTGAGGTAGTGGAATTGTGCGTCCCGGTCGGGGTGCTGCTTGCCTTCCAGCGTCTTGGCATTGCTCTGCAGGCTGCAGCCCTCGTCGCGCAGCAGGTCGCCCACCGTGTCCGCGGAGATCCTGTGGCCCTGCCGGGTCAGCTGCTCGGCCAGCTCGCGGGTGGATTTGGTGGTCCAGCGCAGCGGCGACATGGGATCTCCGCGGACACGGTGGGCTCGACCAGTGTGAGGAGTGCCTCCCGAACGGCTGGGTTCCGGTCGACGACGCGTTTGCGGCCGGCGCCGGGCCGACGGACGCGGCCCAACGGCGCCCCTCCGGAGTCGAGTTCCCGCACTCCGGCAGACACAGTGGCCTCACGGACACCGGCGGCACGAGCGACCGCTCTGATCCCGCCGTGGCCGAGGGACTGGGCCTCCGCCCCTATCAGCAGGCGACGCTGCCGCTCGTCGAGGTGCGGCAGAATCGCCTCGAACTTGGCTGCCAGCATGGTCCGTTGCCTATCCAACCCGCTCATGCCAGACCAACGAACCACCATGCAGAAAGCCACGAGAGAAGATCTGCACGCCCTGAGAACGCCTAGCACAGTGAGGTGATCGGTCCTGGTGGTGAGCCGAGGCGCGATAGGTGTCACCAAGACAGGCTTGTTGTCACTCCGCGTCGGAGCCTGGCTGTGGTTCCGGCGACGCCGGTGCAGGCCAGTCACCTCGTACCGCACGATGTGTCGGGAGCTGATGGCAGACCGGACGCTGTGCCCGAAATCCAACTCTGTGTCCTGGCGTTCACCGCCGTCGGTCACAGGGCAGTGGCGGCGCGGACCAGCCCCGCGACCGCCGTGGAGCGGCTGTGCGGTGGCCAGGCGATGACCGTGGTGACGTGGGGGGCGTCGGGGACCGGTACGGCGGTGAGGTCCTCGCGCAGGCCGGTGCGGCCCGACTCCGGCACGACCGCGCAGGCGCGGCCGAGGGCGATGAGCTGGGTGAGTTGCGTGTGGTCGCGCACCTGCGGTCCGGGGCCGTCCGGGAAGGTGCCGTCAGGGCGAGGCCAGCGGGGCAGGGGCAGGTCGGGAAGGTCGGTGACCTCGGCGAGCCGCACGTGGGGGCGGGCGCTGAGAGGGTGGCCCGCCGGGAGGATCGCGACCTGACCCTCGGAGCGCAGGTCCTCGGTGTCGAAGCCGGCCGTGTCGTCGAATGGCCGATGCAGCAGGGCTACGTCGGCCCGGCCGTCGTGCAGCAACCGTGCCTGCTCGCCCGGTCCGCACAGCACGACGTCCACGGCGACGGCGCCGGGCTCGGCGGCGTAGGCGTCGAGGAGTTTCGCCAGCAGTTCACCGGAGGCGCCCGCCTTCGCGGCCAAGACCACGGCGGGGCGGCCGGTCGCCGCGAGGGCGGCCCGGCGGGTGCGCCGTTCGGCGGCCTCGACGGCGGCCAGCGCCGCCCGCGCCTCCCGCAGCAGCACCGCCCCTGCCACGGTCAGGGCGACACCCCGGCTGCCGCGCTCCAGCAGGAGGGTGCCCAGGCGCCGTTCGAGCCCGCCGATCGCCCGCGACAGCGGGGGTTGGGCGATCCCGAGCCGCTGCGCGGCCCGGCCGAAGTGCAGCTCTTCGGCGACCGCGACGAAGTACCGCAGCTCACGTGTCTCCACCCCGCCAGCCTAACGGCCAGGAGCGATACCCGGGCGGTATCGCCGTCCACCCAGTCGGTCTTGGACGCCCTGCCCGGCGGGGGAGAAGTATCGATGTCATGAGTGAGACGAACACCGTGAACCACCACAAGGTCGCGCTGGTGACCGGGGCCAACAAGGGCATCGGGTACGAGATCGCCGCCGGGCTCGGCGCCCTCGGCTGGTCCGTCGGAATCGGCGCGCGGAACGAGGAGCGGCGCGAGGCCGCTGTGGACAAGCTGCGCACGGCAGGAGCCGACGCGTTCGGCGTGCCGCTGGATGTGACCGACGACGCCAGCGTGACAGCGGCGGCTCGGCTGATGGAGGAGCGGGCCGGGCGGCTCGACGCGCTCGTCAACAATGCGGGGATCACCGGCGGCGGACCGCAGGAGCCCACCACGGTCGACGTGAACCGGGTACGGGCGGCCGTGGAGACCAACGTGATCGGCGTCATCCGCGTCACCAACGCCCTGCTCCCTCTGCTGCGCCGCTCGCCGTCGCCGCGGATTGTGAACGTCTCCAGCAGCGTCGGCTCCCTCACACTCCAGACCACGCCTGGCGCCGAGACGGGCCCCATCTCTATCGCCTACGCTCCGTCGAAGACGTTCCTCAACGCCGTCACCGTGCAGTACGCCAAGGAACTGGCCGACACCCACATCCTGATCAACGCCGTCTGCCCCGGCTTCACGGCGACCGACCTCAACGGCTTCCGGGGAGTGCGCACCCCCCAGCAGGGCGCAGCCGCCGCGATCCGGCTGGCCACCGTATCGGCCGACGGGCCGACGGGCCGCTTCTTCGACGACGAGGGAGAGGTGCCCTGGTGACGCGCTTCCGGTTCGCGCCACCCCGGGGAGATGGCGCATGCGCGTCCTCGTGACCGGCGCCGTCACGCTATGTCGGTACGGCCGTCGAGCCCGAGCCGCCGGCGGACCACGAGGTGAGGGATCGAAAGGCACCGAGCGTCTGTGACAAGTAGCCTGCCTTCCAGGTGACAACCAGGCTGCTTCGGCCCGGCCCTTCTGCCAGCCTTGTCGGCTCCGCCGGTGACAACTATCGAGCCTCGGCACAGGTGGCCGTGTCCGGTCGGCGAGTTCGGCGTTGTCCGGGGCATGGGGGCTTCGCCGTGGATCGTGTCGGACGACGTGTGGGGGCGGATCGAGCTGCTCCTGCCGAAGCGGGAGAGGCGGTTCAGGTACCCGGGCCGCAAGCCGGTCCCGGAGCGGCAGGTGCCGGTCCCCACCGCCGCCCGGCTCCGCTCCGGCCGGGGCTGCCCCGGAGTCCGCCCGCTCACCGGCGCCGCTGCGAGCCGTCGCCTGGGCCTGCCCCGACACCCGCACCGGCGCCGGGACAGGGCGCTCACCCTGACCGGCTTCCACTACGCCAGCCGTAGCCAGGACCCGGCCGGGCTGCTCACCGGCGACGTCACCCTGCACCCGCGCGGCCTGGTCGTCGCGGTGCTCACCAGTAAGACCAAGTACTTGGTGCGCAACGCCAAGATTCGGTACGCTGATGTTCCCGAGATCTGCCCGGTGCGGGCCTGGACCGCCTACCGCACCCGCCTGGCCGCCGAGTACGGCCGGCAGTGGGCCGACCCGTCGACGCCGGCGTTCGTCGGCATCGGCAGGTGGGGCCACGTCACACCGGCGACATGGGACCGGACTCCGTCACCCGCGCCATCAAGCGGATCTCCGCCCGGGCCGGGGTGCCCATCGCCTCGACCGGGCACTGCATGCGCATCGGCCTGGCCTCCGTCGCCTGGCGCAATGGCCGCGACGGCATCGCCAGCGCCGACCAGGGAGGCTGGGCCTGCCGCTCCCGCTCGATGCTCGGCTACATGCAGAATCGGTGACGGCTGGGACGACAACGCCTCCGCCGACCTGGCCTGACACGCAGATCAGCCCCGATCGGACCCATTGGAACCAACAGGTTGACTGGGGCTGACGTGTACTGACCGGATCACCACCTGGCCCGCGGCTGCGAGATGTGCCGGGGGTGGGGGACCGTGATCAGTGATGAGGGACGTCAAGAACTGTGCCCGGAATGCCGGACGGGGTGCGCCAGGCTGACGGGCCGGTCCCGGACCGGATCCGGGCCGGGATGAAACGGCAGAACCGTGAGACGCTGCGCTGGCACCGGCGGTTCGGCGAGGACGGGGACCCGCTGTCCGACGAGTGATCATGCTGCCTGCGCGAGCGGGGGCGGTGTCACCACTCGCGCAGGCCTGCGCGCCTTTCGCCGGGTGAGGCGCCGGAAGGCTGCCCACTTGTGTGGTTCATAGTGAGCGAAGTTCTCCCGCTCAGCGCCGGTGGGACCACGTTGCGGCCTGGCCGCGTCAGCATGATGCCAGCGTGACGCGCGGTGCGGTCTTTGCAGCCCAAGCACGCGTCACGGGTCACCGGCGTGCTGTGGCGCCGGAAAGGCCCGGCCCGGGCATCTATGCGGCTTGGATGAGTTCGGCACGGCCGAACAAGAGCGCGTAGCCGGTGGGAAGCTGGCGCAGGATCCGGGTGAGGAGATCGAGGCCTGCCAGGGCTGCGACGACACAGAGGACGGATCCGGTGTCCCAGCGGGTGGTGGCCAGACTGGCGCCGGTGCGGGAGGCGAGGTCTTTGACGAAGGCCCAGCCGGTCAGCGGCTGGGTGTCGGGGATCTGGGCGGTGAAGATGCGTGCGGCTTCGAAGGGAAGGCGGGCGGCCAGTTCGACGCGTTCGTCGCCGGTCAGCTGGCGTCCCAGTCCGGCGAGGACGAGGCGGACGGCTTCCTCGGCCTTCTCCCGGGTGGGGTAGGCACCGTCGTAGCGGACCTTTTCCAGCATCTGCTCGTACGCCCTGCCGTAGGGCTGCTGGAGCGGCGCGCTCTGGTCGGACATCACTGCGGTGGTTGCCTTTCTGTCACCAGGGTCGTGGTGGCCTGTGTGCGGTCATCGGGGGTGGGTGGTCAGGTGGGCTGGGGACGGCCGAACAGGAGGTCGTAGCCCACAGGGAGCTGGAGCAGGATCTGTTTGAGGAGGTCGTCGTCGGCGGCGTCGGCGACCGTGGAGAGGACGGCGCTGACGTCCCAGGCCGCGGTCTGTTCGGTGGCGCCCTCGATCCAGGCCGCGGTCGCACGCACGAACCGCTCCGGGGGCAGCGGCTCGGCGCTCTGCAGCGGGTTGAGCAGGATCAGGGCGAAGTCTTCCGGCAGACGTGCCGCCAGCTGGGCGCGTACCTCGCCGACCAGATGTGCGCCCAGCAGGGCGAGCACCACGCGGGCCGCGCGTCCGGCTTCCTGCAGAGTGTCGTACTCGCCGCGTTCCTTCACATGGTCGAGGAACGCTTCGCGTCGCACCGTCATGTCGGCCGCCACCCTTCCTCGGTCCACGGGGGCGCGGAGGACGGGCGAGAGGGGGAGATCAGATACCCGTCCTCCGCCGCTGGTCAGCCCTCATCGGGTCCGGCTCAGCCGGAGATCTCCTTGCGGCCGGATCCGACGCCGATGGCGATCTTGCGGGGCTTGGCGCGCTCGGTGATCGGGATGCGCAGGGTGAGCACGCCTGCGTCGTAGTCGGCCTGGATGTGCTCGGTGTCCAGGGTGTCGGCGAGCACGATCTGGCGGGAGAAGACGCCCAGCGGCCGTTCCGACAGTTCCATCTGCACGTCGTCGGCCTTCGTCGCGGGCCGGCGCTCAGCCTTGACGGTCAGCATGTTCCGTTCGACGTCGATGTCGATCGCGTCCGCGGTGACGCCGGGGATGTCGAAGGCCACCACGTACTGGTCATCCTCGCGGTAGGCGTCCATCGGCATCGGGGACGGCCGCGACCAGGTGCCCGGGCCCAGCAGCTGCTGCGCCAGCCGGTCCAGCTCACGGAAGGGGTCAGTGCGCATCAACATCGTGAAAACACCTCCAGCAGGTTCGGGCAGTCGCTGCCAATGCGCCTCACTGACACCGTTGTAACATGTCATCCAATGGATGACAAACATGGGTGTCATCCAAAGGATGACTAACGAGGGAGGCGCCCATGACCCCGACCGACCAGCCGGCATCGTCCAGCGCCGACACACCAAGCCCGGCGTCATTCCTCGCCGCCGCGGCAGCCCTTCACGCCATAAACGACGCCCTGCAGTCCGCCCGGCACGATGTCCCCGGCACTGCCGGGACTCACGACGTCGGCCCGGAGCAGGCCCTGGCCTCTCTTCTACTGTTGCGACAGGTCCGCGAGCAGCTCGCCGGATGGGAAACCGGCCTGATCGAAACCGCCCGCCAGGCGGGTGCCAGCTGGGCGGACCTCGCCCACCCCCTCGGCGTCGCCAGCCGCCAAGCCGCCGAACGCCGCTACCTGAGGGGCCGGCCCGGCCCCGCCGGAACCACCGGCGAACAACGCGTCCAGGCCACCCGCGAACGCCGCGCCGCCGAACGCACCACCGCCACCTGGGCCCGCCGCAACGCAGCCGACCTGCGCCGCATCGCCGGCCAGATCACCGCCCTCACCGACCTGCCCACCGCGGCCCGCAACCCGCTCTCCCAGCTCCACGCGGCCCTCGCCCACGACGACCCCGCCGTCCTCATCCATCCCCTCAACGCCACCCGCCCCCACCTCACCCCCGCCCACCCCGACCTCGCCGCCCAGCTCGATGCCCTGACGAAATCCGCCACGAACCCGGCAGCCCCCGACTGACTGGATTTCGCAGAGTGAAAAGACTCGTGGTGCAGCGCCACCATCAGCTCCAGGCCAGTGACGGCCGTGGTGCCGCGCGGCGTCATCACCCGGGTGCGCGACGTCAGGACGCGTGCGAGGCACTGCCCGTCGTCCTGGTGACCGCTCCGTGGTCTTGCGCGCAGTCGGTGATGGTGTGGGAGGACTGCGCTCTGCCCTGGGTGATGTATGCCTCGGCCGACACGCAGCCAGTGCGGGTGGACAGCAGGTTGCCCCAGGAGTTGGGCCGCTGGTTGCCGGAGAAGGAGGAGGGGGCGGTGGCCCCGTCACCCTGACGGTGGGCGACGATGTGCACGGACCACCGGCTGGAGTTCGGGCCGTACACGTACCCCCAGCTGGCGTCGCACCGGTGTGAGTGGAAGAGCACGAGATAGCTGTAGGGCGATCCGCCGGGGAAGGACATGGGGCGCCGGTCGACTTCCTCCTCGTCCACCCGGCAGCCGTCGGCGTACGGGTCCTCGCCATCGCGGACTGCTATCGGTGTCGGCGAGGTGGACGCTGCTGATGTCGCGGACGGAGCGGCGACGAACCTGCTGCTCGCCGGGGATGGCGGGCTGGAGGTCTGGTCGGTGTGGTGGGAGCTGGCGAAGATGAGCGCGATGATGGCGCCGATGGCCAGGATGAGTGGGACGGCGCTGAGCTTGACGATCGGGCGTCCCCGCCGGGAGAGGATTTTGTCCAGCTCGGCGGTGCGTTGATCGAGGCGGGCGGTGAGGGCGGTGGGCAGCCACTGTCCGGCCTGAAGGGTCCCGGCGCACACGTCGATGATCTGGTCGGGGGTTGGCCGGTGGTCGGGGTTCTTGTCCAGGCAGCGGCGGATCGGATCGCGCAGATTGTTGTCTTTGCAGGCCAGGGCGGCCGGGTCGGGGTCCGCGTGGCGGATGCGGTCCATCACGTCGGGGTGGAGCCGTCGCCGACGACCCGCCCTTTCGCAGTCGCTTCGCCGCCGAGGTCACCGCGGCCCGCCGCGGACAAGATCAACACTTGGATGCAGTCGTACCCGGACGACTACCGCTCAGCGGTTGCGGCGAAGTCGAGTACTGATCACTGAGTTGGCCAGTTCCACGACCAGCGGGCCGGCTCCTGTGCCTGGCGCTGACCGGCTGCCGCTGTCTCCGACGGCGGGCGGTTGCACGTACATGTCAGTGGGTTCCTCTACGGTGCCCGGTATGACGCATTGGATACACGGCCCGCTCCCGCACCACGAGGAGACCAACGTCGTCTTTTTCCGGGGGATGTCTTTGGATGCGCTCACGCGAGGACTCCTCAGCCTGCGGCGAATGCCACTCGCGTACGGCAAGGGAACCGACTGGGGAGTGGTGATGCACAACATGCTCAGCTGGGACGCCGACGACTATGGCGCTACCGCATACGGGAGGCTTTGCCCAGACGGCGGCGAGCTCGTCGTCTTCGAGACGGAGCCGTGCACCGTGAAGGCCCACCGCCCCTGGTTCAGCTACTACCGCGACGGGGGCCTGATAACCCACTTCATCTTCGAGAGTCCGTACGACCGCGGAGGTGAGGAGCCCGACCTGCTGTTGCCCGTTCTCACGGCGGCGAATCTGGTCGGGCCACAGGCGGATCTTGACGGGGGTGACATCGAGGAGCGGATCGTTGAGGCGATCACCGATTTCTTCTCTTTGCCCGAACTCGAAATGCCATGACCGAGAGCACTGAACGGGCCCAGTGATGTGGGCCCGTGGTTCGGGTACGAGGCAGGGCGGGAGGGGCTGCCCATGCCGAGGATCCTGCGTGTGGAGTTGACGTCGGACCAGGAACGCGAGGTGCGTGAGCGGCTGCGGGCACGTGATCTCGCTCCGGGCACCAGGCTGTGTCTGGAGTGCATACGGCTGATGGGCGGGGTCTGACCGTGCCCGGGGTGGCTGACCTGCTCGAATGCAACGCGGTCACCGTGCGGGGTGCGGTCCACCGTTTCGTGGCCGGTGGCTTTGACGCGCCTGTGGACGCCCCGCGGTCGGGCTGCCCTGCCTCAGTCACACTCGACGAGTTCACCGTGCCGACGGTAGCGATTGACTCATTTCGACGCGCACGCGCGGGAGATGCCCGTTTCGGCCGCCACGTGGGCGATCGGGCGGTGCCGACAATGCTGCACGAGTCGCAGCCTGCCCTCGGGGGAAAGCGGAGCATTGCGGTGAAGCACAGCAGTTCCTAATAGGACTCCGTTAGGTCTGTCTTGATCTTGGTGTTGTGCGTGTTCTGCTGGGCAGGGGCTTCACCACGCTCGGGGACACCCGCCGCGCCCGGGAGGGGCAGCAGCGCGCCTTGGAGCTGTCCGCGCCGACCAGCACCATGACCCGCACCCTGCTGAACATCGACGCGGCGGCGTGCTCCCATCACGACGGCGACACCGAGCAGGCGTGCTGTCGTACGGTCGCCGTCCTGACAGCGCTGCCCGCGGACTACCGCACCGGCCTGGTCCGCCGCCGCGCCCAGGACCTGTACGAGGCGATCCCCGCGCAGCATCACCGCGAGCGCGCTGTACGGGAACTGCGCGACGTCGTGGCCGGCTGAGAACGAAGGCTTCCACAGCGGGCGGGCCTGGCCGGTCCCGGCACAGTGACAGCAGCGTCCCTCTCCGGGCGCGCGGCCCTCGCCGATGGTGCCGATGGCTTCCCGCAGGAGCCGGGTGAGGCCTGCGACGTGGGCGGTGTGCAGCGGCAGTTCCTGCCGTACGCCGATCATGAGCTCCAGCGCGACGTCGGGCACGAGATCGTACTCGCCGAGCCCGCCGTCCCCGGCGAGGCGGCGCGACACCGTTTCGATCACGTCGTGAAGGCGGCGCACCGGCTCATCCTCGAACAGTTCCACCCGCGCCGAGCGGAGGATGTCGTTCGGATCCGCGACCGACAACCGTGCCGACGGCCGCTCGAACGGCACGCTGAGGCCGACCGGCTCGGGATGGGCTGCGTGGAGACGGGCCATCGCGTGCCACAGATCTCCCGGGTCGCCGTGCCTGAACGGCACGTCCTTGTGCTGCTGCCTGTTGAGCCTCATGGCTGCCTTCCGGTTGATGACGTCGGAATACCTGAGTACGCCGTGGCCGGGGCGCAGTGCGCGCCGTGGCCCTCGTCATCCCGCCCGGTGGCGCGGCAACTTCGGGAGCCGTCCCGCCGGGCGGCCCGGACGGCCGACGGCACACATGTCGCCGGGGCACGGTGGGGCCTGCTGCCTCGCCAGTGGTCAGGGGCGGGGCTACCTGGTGCTGACCCCGGTGAGTTCCACGTCTTCGGGAACATGACTCCCGAAGCGGGCGATGGCCTCGACAATGCTGCCGGGAGAGACCTGGTGATCGCGGGTGAGGTGCCCGGCCGTACACTGCCAGCTCCTCCAGCAAGGCCATGCGCCGCGGCGAGGAGGTCCGCAGCCTGCTCAAGGACCTGACCCATCGGGTGTGGTGGATGCCCTCGCCGGAGTAGACCGTCGCCGACATTCCCGACGCCCCCAGCTGGGACTTCCGTCTGTTCCAGCCCGTGCCGATGGGGCCGTGCTGAGCCTCGCGCTGTCGGTGGAGTGGCCTGCCGGGTCGAAGAGCCTGGCCCGCGCCGCCTGGCTGCGGGAAGAAGCGGGTTGCACGGGGGGCGTCACGCCATGACAAGGCCCTGGTCGACCATGCTTTGACCGGCTGCTACGACGGCGTTGAGGCTTCGGCGGGGCTTCCACCCCAGGATGTCGCGCGCCTTGTCGGTGGAGAAGCGGCGGGCATAGCCCAGGTCGTGAACGGCCGAGCGCAGCGCAGGGTTGGTGGCGGCGCTGGCCCGCACGGTCTCATCGGGGATGCCCTCGGTGGGAACGCGAGCTGCGGCCTGGTCGAGATGGGTTCGCAGCATGTCGGCGATCTCAGCCATTTTCAGCGCGGGGCTGCTGCCCAGGAGGAGCCGCTGCCCGGCGGCCCCGGGCGCGGTTGCGGCGGTGACGTGAGCTGCAGCGATGTCGCGCACGTCGACCACGGGGTAGTACAGGTTCAACAGTCCGGGCATCTGCCCGGTGAGGAGTCGCTGGACAACGCGGTTGGCTCCGGAAACCTCCGCACTCAGCACAGGGCCCATCACGGCGACCGGGAGCAGTGTGGTCAACTCCATTTCGCCGCCGTCCTCGGCGACGAAGTCCCAGGCCGCACGCTCGGCGAGCGTCTTGCTGCGCCCGTAAGCGTCGGTACCGGGGCCGTCCAGGACGGTCCAGTCCTCCTCCGTGAAGACGCGGTCGTCGTGCGGGTGCCCCCAGGCGACCGCATGGAACGCCGAGGTGAGGACCACACGTGCCACGTTCGCGTCGCGTGCCGCCCGCAGCACCCGCAACGTGCCCTCGCGAGCGGGGGCGATGACCTCTTCCTCGTTCTCGACGTGTCCTGGCATGACCGGTGAGGCCACGTGGATGACACGGTCGATACCGTCGAGAGCCTGGGGCCAGCCCTCCTCACGTGTCAGATCAGCGGCGACGAACTCAAGACGGTCACCGACTGTCATACCAGCCTCACTCAGAGAGGCGCGCACTGCCTTCTCCCGGTCCAGGGACCGGACGGTGGACCGCACCTGATGCCCCCGGGCCAGGGCCTCAAGCACGACATGCCCGCCGATGAAACCTGAGCCCCCGGTCACCAGGATGTGTTGTTGGGACATCTCACGCACTCCTTGCCATCGAAGCTGCCCGGCCACTGGGCCGAAGCACCGTGGCCGGCTGCCGCGCCAGGGTTGATCCTCTTGCGGCTCTCGTCCGGCGAGCATGAGGGTGCGCGGGGAGGCACTACCAGTGTCCTCCCGACACTGGTAGTGCCAGGGACAGGCAGGGCACCCGGCTGGCGGCTTACGCTGGTGGCCATGGACAGGGAGCCGAACCTGCTGGGCGAGTACCTTCGTGCACGCCGCGAACTTGTCACCCCCGAGCAGGCCGGAATCCCGGTCCTTGGTCAACGGCGCGTCCCGGGCCTGCGCCGGGAGGAGGTCGCCATGCTCGCGGGCATCAGCGCCGAGTACTACCTGCGTCTCGAACAGGGCCGCGACCGCAACCCCTCGGTCCAGGTGCTGCAGGCCATCGCGCGGGTGTTGCACTTGGATGACGACACCTATCTCCTCAGCCTCGTGGACGGCAGACCGCGACGCAGGAATCGACGCCCGCGGCGCGAAGTCGTGCCGCCCAGCACGGCCCGCCTGGTCGAGACCCTCGACCTGCCGGCGTTCGTCGAGGGCCGCTACCTCGACGTACTGGTCGCAAACCCGCTGGCTACCGCCTTCTCGCCCCGTCTGACGACAGGACGCAACCGGCTCAGGGACCTCTTCCTCGACCAGGCCGAGGCGGCGATGTTCCCCGCATGGGAACAAACCACCGCCGGTCTGGTTGCGAGCTTCCGCAACTCGGTCGGCACCGATGCCGATGACCCACGCGTGATCGAGCTGGTCGGGGAGCTCTCAGTAGCCAGCCCGCACTTCCGCCAGCTATGGGCCCGCCACGATGCCGGGAACCGGCGCACCACCGCTAGCATCACCTTCGCTCATCCCCAGCTCGGCGCTATCACCCTGGACCGCGAGAAACTGCTGGTCAACGGGACCGACGGCATCATGCTCGTCATCTACCACCCGGAGCCCGGCTCCGAAAGCGCCGACAAGCTCAGCCTCCTCGCTTCAGCGTCGCTGCAGTCCGCCACGCCCGGAGCGACCCGGGCCACGTCTGATTCAGCCTGGCTCAGTCGACCACCTGCCGCCGGCAGCAGCGACTGACCCTCCCCTCCCCACGTCCTCGACAGCGTCGTACGTATGATCCCCATACGCCGAGGCCCCGGCCTCACCGAGTGGCATTGTTCACGAGTTCCGGTTCTGGCTCGCTTTGCCGATGCATCAACGAGTGCAGATACGCCGCGTGACATGCAGCGAGGACTTTTCGAGCGGCACAGGGTCAGGATGTGCTGCCGTGGATGGCCCGGTGCTGGCTGGGTGTCGTGCCGTACCGGTCCAGGAACGCCTGCCGCAGGGTCTCGGTGGAGCGAAAGCCGCACCGCCGGGCAACGGCGGAGAGCGGCAGTTCCGAGCTGACCAGGAGGTGGGATGCCGCCTCGGTGCGCGCGGTCCGGACGAAGCGAGCGGGCGTTTGCCCGAGGTGGTCGAGGAAGAGCCTTGTCAGGTGGCGCTCGCTCACTCCGGCCCGCTCGGCGAGTGCGGGTACGCCCAGGTCATGGTCCAGCGCGGCGGTGATGTGCTCGACGACCTGCTGGACGGTGCGGTGCCCGGGCACGGGCGCCGCGACGAACATGCTGATCTGTGCCTGGTTTCCGGGACGCTGGAGGTAGGTCACCATCATGCGGGCGACCGAGCGGGCCAGCGCCGGCCCGTGGTCCTCCTCGACGAACGCGAGGGTGAGGTCAAGGGCGCTGGTGACGCCGGCGGCTGTGCTGATCCGGCCGTCGCGGATGTACAGCGGGGCGGGATCCACGTCGATCTCCGGGTGCCGGGCGGCCAGTTCGCCGGCGATGGACCAGTGGGTGGTCGCCCGCCGACCATCCAGCAGCCCCGCCTCCGCCAGCACACTTGCCCCCGTGCACACCGACGCCACCCGTCGGCTGACCTTCGCCAGGCGCCGCACATGTTCGACGAACCGGGCGTTGCCAGCCGCGGCCCGGTGACCGCGCCCGCCTACGATGATCAGGCTGTCCGCCGGCCCCCGGATCTTCTCCAGGGCCGCCTGACTCGCCAGCACCAGCCCGGAAGCGCAGCGCACCGGACGGCCCTCGGGCGTGGCCAGACGGGCCTCGTAGGGCGGGCTCGCGCCCTGCCGGTTGGCCGTGTCGAGGACGCTGGTCACGCAGCTGATCTCAAGGAGCTCGGCGTCGTCGTACGCCGCGATGACCATGCGGCGGCCTGGTGTCGTCATGCCTTCCGACTGTGCCCGGCCGGTCTGAAAGACAGGCATCGCAGGAATTCAGACGCCGCGGTCCTGTTGCTCTCGTCCTCCTCCGCAACGGCACACACAGTGGTAGTGCAGTTCTTCCGCCCCAGCAGGTCGGCCCAGCTACCAGGAGCATCCCCATGACCGAATCCTCGACGCCCCAGCACGAAACCCCCGTGAAGACCATCGCCTTTGTCCAGTACCCGGGCCTCACCCCGCTCGACATCGTCGGCCCGCTGCAGGTCTTCAGCCTGCTGGCCCAGCTCGCCCCCGGTTATGCCACGGTCGTGGTCGGCGAGCGGATCGAACCGATGGCCACCGACACCCCGCTGTCCCTGGTGCCCAGCCACACCTTCGACACCATGCCCGATCCGCACGTGCTCATCGTGCCCGGCGGCTCGGTCCCCACTGTCGCCGCGATGGCCGACGAGAAGCTGCTGGACAGGCTGCGCACCGCGGCCGCGCGGTCGCAGATCACCGGCTCCGTGTGCACCGGCTCCCTGCTGCTCGGCGCAGCCGGACTCCTGGAAGGACGCCAGGCCAACACGCACTGGATGTACCGCAGCCTGCTCGCCAAGTTCGGGGCGATCCCCGTGAACGAGCGCTGGGTCAAGGACGGGAACGTCATCACCGCCGCCGGAGTGTCGGCCGGTATCGACATGGCCCTCCACCTGGTCGGCGAACTCGCCGGCCAGGATGTCGCGCGCAAGGTCCAGTTGTTCGTCGAGTACGACCCCGAGCCCCCCTTCGGTCCGATCGACTGGGAGGCCGCCGACCCCGCCCAGTACGCGCCCCGTCTTCGGCAGCGTCTTCATCAGGCCCTCACTGACCATCCCGCGCTCCTGGCACGTCTGACCGCTTGAAGGCGGGGCATCGTGGCGGAGTCAGGCTCCTCGATGTCGACGTGTCAGCCATGCGCCGTGAGGCCCACGCCTCGCGCGCCGTGCTGAATACTCCGACTGCCTGAGCAATGCCTTCGTGTGAGGACTTTGTCGCTCCAAGCGGCTGCCCGACCCCCTCATCCGAGACGTGGTCCGGCTTGGTGAGCAGGTCAGCGTCTTCGTCGTACTCCAGGCACCTCTCGTCGAGCCTGCCGTTCAGCACTGTTTGCGAAGATCTCCTGGGTGACCGCAAATCGGTTGCATGCGGGCAGTAGCGGCCTACCCCGGGCCGTGCTCCCGGCGTATCAGAGTCGGGTCTTAGGCCGCCCCCGGCCCGATGCGGCGGGGTACCGACGCGCCGGGCCTCGGGCGGTGCGGGCGTCAGTTCCGGGCGAAGTAGTGGCCGTTGTCGAGGTCGGCGATCAGGCCGGGGTGGACCGGCTCCCAGCCGAGCAGTTGCCGGGTGGCCGCGTTGGACATCGTGAGGTCGAGTGCCGCGAACGGGAATCCCGTGAAGTGCTCCGCCGCCCTCTCGGCCGGGATGCTGACGGCCGGGACGCCGAGGTGCCGGCCGATGGCCTCGGCGATCTCGCGCACCTGGACACCCTCCTCGGTCGCGGCGTGCAGCTGCGAGCCGGCCGGGGCCTTCTCCACCGCGAGGCGGAAGAGCCGGCCCACGTCGAGCGTGTGGCCGGCGGGCCAACGGTTGGCGCCGTCGCCGACGAAACCGGACACGCCCGTGGCGCGGGCGATGCCGATCAGCTTCGGGATGAAGCCGTTCCGGTCACGCGAGCTGTGCGTGACCGGCGGGACGGCGACGAGCACGGTCCGCACGCCGCGCTCGGCGAGTCCGGCGATCTCCTGAGCGACGGCGGTACGGGGGTTGGCGTGGACGGCCGCGTCCCGCCGCGGGTCGCCGGTGGGCGTCAGGCCAATGCCGATGAGGGCCTTGCCCGTGCCGGCCAGGGCCTCGCCGAAGACGCGCACCACCGCCAAGTCGTCGGCCACGGCGTCGGCAAAGCGCCCGGAGGCGATGGCGTCGTGCTTGAAGCCGAGGTGGACGACTCCGTCCGCGTCGGCCGCGGCCTTGCGCAGGACGTCCAGGTCGTCGAGGTCACCGCGGACCACCTCGGCGCCCAGGTCCTGGACGGCGGCGGCGGAGGCGTCGGACCGTGCGAGGCCCACGGCCTGGTGTCCGGCCTGGACGAGCTCGGGGATGACCGCGGAGGCGATGTGCCCGCTGGCGCCGGTGACGAAGACACGCATGGAGTTCTCCCAGGGCAAGGTGGGGGCGCCACGTTCGGCCGCCGCCCAGTGACGTTACTTAGTACCGTCACGATAGTCGAAGTGACGGAACCAAGTAACATCACCTAGGCTTGGGGCATGCCGCGATGGGAACCGAACGCGCAGCAACGGCTGATGCGCGCCGCACTCGACCTGTTCACCGAGAAGGGCTACGACGCCACCACGGTCAACGAGATCGCCGACCGTGCCGGTCTGACCAAGACCACGTTCTTCCGGCACTTCTCCGACAAGCGAGAGGTCCTCTTCGCCGGCCAGGACATCCATCGCCGACTCCTCGCGCAGGCGATCAACGCCGCGCCCGAGGCGGCGACGCCGCTCGATGCGGTCCGCGAGGCAATCGGCGCCCTCGCGGCCGTCTTCACCGACGACCGGCGCGAGTTCGCCGCCAGGCTGCGCCCGATCGTCGCCGACCACCTCGAACTGCGAGAACGTGCCGCACTCAAACGCACCGGCCTCGTCGAGACCCTGGCCAAGGCACTGGAGGAACGCGGCGTGCCCGACCTCACCGCCGACCTTGCCGCCGACCTCGGCATGCGCGCCTTCGACAACGCCTTCGACCAATGGGTCGTCCCGGCCAACGAGCGGTCTCTCACCGACCTCGCTCGCCGCGCCTTCGACGAACTCCGCGCCGCGATGGCCTTCCTCCACGGCTGAAGGTCTCGGGTCGCCGACTCGGTCGGCGGCAGGCCTCGGCTCGTCGAGAGGCATCGCCTCTGGCCGTCAGCCGGACAGGGAAACACCGCGTTCCGGCGGGTTACTTCTGGGTGACGTCGGTGCAGTAGACGTCCTTGTCCGGCAGGTGGCCGGTGGTCAGGAAGCCGACGGTGGCCTTGTCGGCGCAGGCGGAGCCTTCGTTGTAGACGTAGTGCCCGCCGTTGTCGACGCCGACGAAGGCGGAGCCGTCTCCGAGGGCCTCGTGCAGGCCGACGCCGCTTTCCCACGGCGTGGCGTTGTCCCGGCGGTTCTGGAGGATCAGGGTGTTGCGCGGGCCGCCGGGCACGACCTTGACCGTCGCCTCAGCCGGCTTGTCCCAGTAGGCGCATGCCCAGATGTTGGCGGGCATGCCCGCGGTGAGCGGCCACATCTTGCGGTCGGCGGCGGTGCGGGTGGCGTAGCCGTCGACGTCGTGCGGCCATTCGGCGTCGCCGCAGGTGAGAGCCATGAACATGGTGGCCTGGTTGTCCGCGGGGATGCCCGGGGACGTCGGTGTGTCGGCGAACACCTCCTTGAGAACGGAGGTGTCGGCGGCCGTGGTGCTGCCGTGGGCCAGGTCGTCGGCGGCCTTCCAGAAGTTGGCGAGCACGGGAAGCGTGTTGTTGTGCAGAAGCAGGGCGTAGGTCATGTTCCGCAGCAGCGCCCCGTCCAGCGACACCGATGCGCCGGGAATCGCTGCGGGCGTGCGGTCGAGCCGGTCGGCGAGGGCGAGGTAGGTGTGGGTCACCTGCGCGACGTTCGTGCCCAGCTTGAGGGTGCTGTCCTGGGCCGCGGCGACGCGGGCGGCGTCGGGGAACCGGTCGGCCATGCCCTTGCCCCAGGTGTCGGCGACCTGGTTGGCCCATACCTTGGTGGGGTCGACGTTGCCTTCCAGGATCATCCGGTCGGTGTGGTTCTGGAAGAGGGAGCGGTAGACGGCGCCGAGGTAGGTGCCGTAGGACTGGCCCCAGTAGGAGATCTTCTTCTCACCGAGTGCCTGGCGGATGCGGTCCATGTCGCGGGCGGTGTTGGCGGTGTTGTAGTACCGCAGGTTCTTGCCCACTGTGTCGGCGCACTGTTTGGCGTCGGCCTTGGCGATGGCCACGTTCTTGGTGATCGAGCCGTCCGCAGCGGGATAGGGGAAGATCCCGGTCACGGTGGGGTCCTTCAGACCGCAGCTCTGCGGGGTGCTGTGTTCGACGCCGCGCGGGTCGAAGCCGATCAGGTCGTAACGGTCCAGCACGGACTTCGGCAGGGTGGACGCCATGGTTCCGGGCATGTCGAGACCGCCCAGGGCCGGCCCGCCGGGGTTCAGCAGCAGGACGCCATGTCGCTTCCCGGGCTTGGCGGTGGACAGCCGGGAGACCGCCACGTCGATCTTCGTGCCGCCCGGGTTCTGGTAGTCCAGCGGGACCGTCAACGTCCCGCAGGCCAGGTGAGGGTTACGGGTCTGTCCGTCGGCCAGTGCCGGGCACTTGCCCCAGGTGATCTTGACGGCGCCCGCGGTCTCGTCGGTGCTGGCGGAGACCTTGGCCGTTTGCGCGCCCTGGGCGTCGGCACCACACGCGGCCAGTGCGGTCCCTGCCACCGTGGAAACCAGCAGAGTCGCGGCGAGTCGGCGGCCTCTGGGGAAACCGTGCTTCGCGTAACTGCGTGTCGTGGTCATGGCGTTGTCCTTAGCTACTCCGCTGGCTGGCCGGCATGGTCCGGCCGTTTGTTGATGGTTCGAGTCAACAAGAGGCCACCGGTGGCACGCGTCACCGCGGAGAGGACAAATCAGGTAGCTCGCTCGGGGGATCCTGGGCGACCCCGAGAACGGAGCGGCCACCGTGGGCGTATCGGATCAGATGTGGACGCGGACCGAGCCGCTGCTGCCAGCTTGCCGCGCCGCACGGATCACCCGAGGCACAAGCGTCCAACCGGACAGTGCTGTCGGGCATCCTGCTTCGTGCCGGCATTCCACGGGTGGCCGGAACGACGCGGGTGGCCCGGTCGTGGTGGACCAGAGAGCCGCGCAGGGCGGGGAGCATGCCGACCGGGCGAGCCGGTCCATGGTCCGGATACCACCTCGGCGGGGTGGTCGGCCAGGAAGGAGCGCGGCCGTGGCCGCGTTTTCCGGCCCCGGCCGGGGGCACAGGGCCGTCAGGCTCAGTCGCCGCCCGCCGCCAACCCCGCCCGGTACGCCAGGACCACCGCCTGGACGCGGTCGCGGAGGTCCAGTTTGGTCAGGATGCGGGAGACGTAGGTTTTCACGGTCTCGTGGCTGATGACCAGTTCGGTGGCGATTTCGGCGTTCGACAGGCCCTCGCTGATGAGGAGGAGGACCTCGTGCTCGCGGGGGGTGAGGACTTTGAGGCGCTCGCGCTCGGGGGACGCGGGGGTGGCGGAGGGGCGTACGCGTTCGGCGAAGCGGCCGATCAGGGTGCGGGTGACGGCAGGGGCCAGGAGGGAATCGCCGCGGGCGACGACGCGTACCGCGTTGATCAGCTCGGGCGGTGGGGCGTCCTTCAGCAGGAAGCCGCTGGCACCGGCGCGCAGGGCCTCGTACACGTACTCGTCGACGTTGAAGGTCGTCACGACGAGGATCCTGGCGGGGCTGGCGGAGTCGGGGCCCGCCAGGCGGCGGGTGGCCTCGATTCCGTCGAGCAGGGGCATGCGGATGTCCATGACGACGACGTCCGGCTTCAGCTCCTGCGCGCTGCGGATCGCCGCTCGGCCGTCCACGGCCTCGCCCACGACCTCCATGTCGGGCTGGGCGGAGAGGATCGTGACGAACCCGGCACGAACCAGGGCCTGGTCCTCGCAGACCAGCACCCGGATCGCAGTGGGCGGAACACTCACGCGGCACCTCCTGAGGGGATGCGGGCGTGCACGCGGAATCCGCCGTCCGGGCGGGGCCCCGCCGCGAACTCGCCGCCCAGCATCTCCACCCGTTCCCGCAGCCCGGTCAGGCCCCTGCCTCC
Source organism: Streptomyces camelliae (assembly GCF_027625935.1). Lineage (NCBI taxonomy): Bacteria > Bacillati > Actinomycetota > Actinomycetes > Kitasatosporales > Streptomycetaceae > Streptomyces > Streptomyces camelliae. The sequence continues at coordinate 184,531 of NZ_CP115300.1, read as the reverse complement.
CGAGACGTGCGGGCCGCCGCCCAGCAGGGCTGCGGACGTGGGTGCGTCGTCGGCCGTCCCGGCGGTGGTGACCTCGACGTCCGTCCAGTCGGGGCTGTGTGCGAGCCGTACCAGCGTCTGCCGGCCCGCGGCGTACTTCACGGCGTTCGTCAGGGATTCCTGCACGACGCGATACGCCGTGAGCTGGGCACCTACGGCCATGGTCGGCTGCTCTCCGTCCTCGACCAGCTCGATCGGCTGGCCGCCCGCTCGTGTCTGCTCCACCAGATCAGGCACCCGGCCCGGCATCGGCGCCCGCTCCCGCAGTGCCGCATCACCGGTCGCCTCCAGCACGCCGAGCAGGAACCGGAGCTCGGCCAGCGCGCGGCGGCCGGTGCCGCTGATGGCGTCGAGGGCGTCGTGGAGGCGGTCCGGCGACTCGGTCAGGTACTGCGCCGCACCTGCCTGCACCACCATCGCGGTCACATGGTGGGTCACCACGTCGTGCAACTCCCCGGCCAGACGGCTGCGTTCCGCCGCGATGGCCATCTGCGCGGACAGGCGCCGACGCTCGGCCTCCTGCGCCCGCCGCCCGCGTACCTGGACGCCCAGACCCCACACCACCGCCAGGACCATGTAATACAGCAGGTAGTCGGTCAGGCCCTCGGGCGAGCCCAGCACGTGCAGGACGACGCCGAAGACCACATACCCGCTCGTCGCCGCCAGCGGTACGACCCGCCGGAGGCGGTCCTGGTGGGCACCCACGGAGTACAGCGCGACGTACAGCCCCAGACTGCCGAAGCTCGGCGGGCAGCCCAGGCACTCGTACACCGCGAACGAGGCCCCCACCACCGCGAGGCAGGCGGCCGGCCAGCGGGTGCGCACCGCAAGCGGCAGAGTCTGCCCCAGGGACAGCAGCACACTCGCGACCGAGGCGCCGTGGGTGGGAAGGTCGCCGAACTGCACCCCGAACCGCGACAGCGGCGCCGCGAACGACAGCACCGTGAAGACAAGCGCGACCCCACAATCCCTGGTGGCAGCAGAGCGCGATCCCCACCACCGCGACAGCACGCGAAGCCGGGCGGCCGCGGCGGCCACCGGGTCCATGCGTGCGGAGGGGCCTCTGGCCTGCGCGCGCGCCGATGGCGCGGGGGATGCCGAGCCCGATGGTTCACGCGCTGCTTGGTCTTGCGTCATCATCATCCACGATCCCGTACGTCCGGCGCTGAGCGGCATGAAGACCGGGCCGTGGTCCGCTGTCCGCCCGCCCGTGAGTACGACCTGTTCGGTATCCGCACCATACGGCACTGCGGGCCGGACAGTCGTCCCCCGGGAGAGGACAGCCCGGTAGCTCGCTCGGGGGATGCGCGGAGACGGCACGTGCCCACCCGCCGGTGACGATGCACAAGGGTCGCGACCCGTAGCTTTCCGGCATCGAAGGCGCAGACCACCCACCGGGAGCGGGCCCTGCGGAGGAAGCCCTGTCGTCCGACCATCACCAGTCACCGATGCAATTCGCCAACGGGATCCTCCAGGCCGGACCGGCCGAGAAGAACACCAGACGGCCGGTGCGGTGGGCGACGTCGGCGTGGGTGCGTCTGCCAGAGGCATCGCTGTCCAGGCAGGAGCCACCGACGGCGTGCTGCATGGTCGACACCGTGGAGCGCCTCGGGCCGGCCCTCACCTTTGCTGAGGCCGGACAACGAGATGGGGAGACATCGGCGGCGCGTGGTGTTCGATGTTCATGAGAAACCACAAGCGGAGTTGCGTGGGGGCCGACGTACCCACCGTGGAGGTCCGTCCGGCGGTGTCCACGCACGCTGGGCCGGAGCTTCGGCATGGCGTACGCGCACACCGCCAGACATACGCCGCTGCCCGCCCCGGCCCAGGCGGTCTCCTGCCGGCCGCGGTCGTTGTCGGCATGGGTGAGCGAGGTGCCGCCCACGGCGATGACGCTTGAGTACGCCGCCGGAAAGGTTGGGACGGTGTAGCCGGATTCTCCGGAGGAGGCGACCACCGCCACGCCAGGGTGGCCGTAATTCTTGGCGTAGGCGGTCGTGTCGTGCGCTTCGGTACCGCCGTAGCTGTTGGACACCTCGGTGGCGCCCAGGGCGACGGCGGTGTCCACCGCGGTGGCCAGGTGCGCCAGTTCGGGGTCGTCTGCCTTGACCAGCAGGATGTGGCACTGTGGGCAGGCGGCGGAGGCCATCTCCAGGTCGAGCACTAGTTGTTCTGTCCGGGGAGGTTGTGGACGGGTGAGCCAGGTCTCGGCTGAGGGATCTTGAACGGGTGAGGGCCTTCCGGGTTCGGTGTGGATTGCGACATCTGCACCGAGCACCGAGAAGGCCCTCTTGCCTCACCGTAATGCACCCCTGACCGAGACCGGTCGCCTGCGTCCGGCCCGCTGCGTCGTCGAGGACGGCTGGACCCTGCGCCGGGCTGCCGAACGTTTCCAGGTCTCCCCGACCACCGCCCAACGCTGGGCCGACCGCTACCGGGCGTTCGGCGAGGCAGGCATGGCCGACCGTTCCAGCCGCCCGCGCACCAGCCCCCGCCAGACCCCGACCCGTACCGAACGGCGCATCATCAAGGTCCGCCTCCTGCGCCGCTGGGGGCCGGCCCGCATCGCGCACCTGCTCCGACTGGTGCCCTCGACGGTGCACCGCGTGCTGACCCGCTACCGACTGGCCCGCCTGACGCATCTGGACCGGGCAACGGGCCGTGTCATACGCCGCTACGAGCGCCAACGGCCCGGCGAACTGGTGCACGTGGACATCAAGAAGCTCGGCAACATCCCCGACGGCGGCGGACACAAGGTGCTGGGCCGGCAGGCCGGCCGCAAAACCCGTTCCGCAAGCGGCTACAGCTACCTCCACACCGCCGTCGACGACCACTCCCGCCTCGCCTACAGCGAGATCCACACCGACGAGAAGAAGGAGACCGCCACCGCGTTCTGGACCCGCGCCCAAACGTTCTTCGCCCAGGCCGGGGTCACCGTCGAACGGGTCCTGACCGACAACGGAGCGTGCTACCGCTCCCGGGACTGGCGCGACGTGCTGGCAGCGGCCGGGATCGCCCACAAGCGAACCCGGCCCTACCGGCCCCAGACGAACGGCAAGGTGGAACGCTTCAACCGCACCCTGCTCGAGGAGTGGGCCTACGCCCGCCCCTACCACTCGGAGACCGAACGACGCGAGGCGTTCCCCGGCTGGCTGCACACCTACAATCACCACCGCGGCCACACCGCGCTGAAAGGGCAACCACCCGCCAGCCGCGTCCCCAACCTCACGGGTCAGTACAACTAGTGCTGTGACCGCGTAGGCTCACCGGGTTGGCGGTCGTGGCGGTTGGATGTGCGGCGACGTCCGATCCGATCGCTGGAGGCCCGGTGGCCGAGCCTGTCCGTGTACACAGACTGACCGACCAGGAGGGGCAGAAGCTGCAGCAGATCATGCGCAGGGGCAGCACGAGTTCGGTGCGCCACCGGCGCGCGATGATGCTGCTCGCCTCGGCGGGCGGGAGCCGGGTGCCGGTGATCGCCCAGCTGGTCCAGGCCGATGAGGACACCGTGCGCGATGTGATCCACCGCTTCAACGAGATCGGCCTGGCCTGCATGGACCCTCGGTGGGCGGGAGGCCGTCCCCGCCTAATCAGTCGTGAGGACGAGGACTTCGTCATCCGGACGGCCACCACTCGCCCCACCAGGCTCGGCCAGCCCTTCACCCGCTGGCCGATCCGCAAGCTCGCCGCCTACCTGCGGAAAGTGCACGGCCGCGTCATCCGCATCGGCCGTGAAGCCTTACGGTGCCTGCTGCGGCGCCGCGGCATCACCTTCCAGCGCACCAAGACATGGAAGGAGGCGCCCGACCCTGATCGCGAAGCCAAGCTCGACCGGATCGAGCAGGTTCTGGACCGCTTCCCGGACCGGGTCTTCGCCTTCGACGAGTTCGGGCCCCTGGGGATCCGGCCCACCGCGGGCTCCTGCTGGGCGAAACAGGGCAAGCCAAACCGGCTGCCGGCGACCTACCGCCGCACCCACGGCGTCACCTACTTCCACGGCTGCTACTCCGTGGGCGACGACCGCCTGTGGGTCGTCAACCGCCGCCGCAAGGGCACCGCCAACACCCTGGCCGCGCTCAAGTCGATCCGCGCCGCCCGGCCCGACGGCGCCCCGATCTACATCATCCTGGACAACCTCTCCGCCCACACCGGCGCGGACATCCGCCGCTGGGCGAAGAAGAACAAGGTCGAGCTGTGCTTCACCCCGACCTACGCTTCCTGGGCCAATCCGATCGAGGCCCACTTCGGCCCGCTGCGGCAGTTCACCCTGGCCAACTCCCACCACCGCAGCCACCCCGCACAGACCCGGGCACTGCACCGCTACCTGCGCCGGCGCAATACCAACGCCCGCCACCCCGACGTACTCACCGCCCAACGCAAGGAACGCGCCCGCGTCCGCAGCGAGAAGGGCATCCGCTGGGGCGGACGCCCCCTCAACACCGCAGCCTGACCAACCGCGAACCGTAGCCCCCGAGCGCCGAAGGGGGCAAGTTCAGGAGAAGGCCAGCGACAGAAGGACGACTCAGGAGGCGGACGGTTCGATCTCCCCCGCAAAGACGATGACCTGGTCGATGAGGCTCCGCCGCAGATGGACGACGTCCGTTCCCGCCAGGCGGGGACCTCCATCCGGCGTGGTGAAGACCCACTGGTACCGGGCCCACTCGTCAGGCATGTCCACCGCCGAGCAGCGCACCATCGTGCCGGTCCCCGCCGGGTGGCGCCGGATGTCCAGCACGAACCGCTCGACCGCCGCGATTCCTTCGCTGCGACCCAACGGCCCCCAGAAGACCACGTCTGAGGTCAGAGCCTGGGAGAGCAGGGCAGTCACATAGCTGTCGTCCGAGGCGTTGAACGCGGAGATGAACGTGTCGATCGCGGAGCGTGCAATCTCTTCCTGCATGCCCCAGTAATACCAGCCGTTGCGTGTGCTCGTCCCGCGAGCCACCTTCCGATCACGGTGAACCATCCCGGTCACAGCACTAGACGGCCATGTCGGCCTCGGCGGTCGGATCGTCGTAGGCGTCGACCAGGGCGATGGTCTGGCCCTCGCCACCAGTCGACGGCAGACGGTAGGCCGCGCAGGTCCGCCGGGCCGTAGCCCTGGGGCAGCGCGGTGTCGGCGGCGGTGGTATCGGCGCGGATCTTGGCGGCCCTGGCCGGTCCGCGAACTCCCATGCCGCCGTGGACGTCGGGTGCGGACGAGGGCGAGGCACCGGGCCTGCCCGGCTGGGGCGGTGGCGCAGGCACGCTCGACATGCGGGTGCGCCGTGGTGGTGCGGGCCGCCTGGGCGGTGCCGGCGGCGGGGATCGTGAGGGCGACGAGCACTGCGGTCACTGCGGCCCGGGCGCTGCGTATCTGGCGGGGGATCCGAGGATCGTTCTACTGGATTTCCTGGTCGGGGCGGGGTGTGGTCATGACGTGCTGGCCGCGACGGTGCAGGCGTGCGTGATGGTCTTGGTGAGCCCGTTGCCATCGGTGTCGGTGTCGGTGTCGGTGGCGGTGACGCGGATCGCGGGGCTGGGTGCCGCGTGCGGAGTCCGGGTTGGTCCAGCGGACGCGGTAGTGGCCCTTGGAACCGTGCAGGACGGTGTTCTGCCAGGTCTGGCCGCCGTCGAAGGAGACCTGCACCGAAGTGGAGGCGATCGCCGCCCATGAACCGGCTCCGTCGAAGGTGTCGAAGGTCACGTGAGCGATGTCCAGGCCCATGCTCTGAGTGGTCCGGTGACTGGTGTTCAGGTCGTTCGCGGCCAGGTGGAAGCGCGCGGTGAGCAGCGGACCAGGCAGGACGTGGCCGGCGACTGCCCTTCGCAGGTGAACGGGTCCGGCAGGAGAGAGTCGGTGTCACTCGCCGAGGGCAGGCCGAAGGTCAGCTCGGTGTGGGCGGTGGTGGATTGGCTGAGGGTGGTGTCGCCGCTGTAGTCCTGGTCGACGACCATGCGGTACCGGGCGCCCGGCGCCGCTTGGCCGTCGACGTTGACCGCCGTGTTGCCGGGCTCGTCGTCCAGCAGCGTGCCGTCCCGGTACAGCTGGGTCTGGAAGGCGTGCGGCTGTTCGTCGTAGATGCTGATGCCGCCGTTGTGGTCGGGTTCGCTCTCGGTCGTGGTGAGGAAGACCAGCAGATTGCCGTCCGCCAGGCAGGCGGAGCAGCCCGAGTCGCCGAACGGGCCGGTCGTGTACTGCCCCAGGCCCAAGCCGATCGGACCGCGGGCCCAGTCCTGCGTGTAGGTGCGGCCCGCGGCGAAGGCGCGGTCACCCGAGTTGAAGGCGAGGCTCGTGCCGGGAAAGGACTGTTGCATCCAGACGCCACCGTTGGTTCGATCCCGGCCGGATCACCCAGATCGCCGCCGCGGCCCTCGTCCTGCTCCAGCTCGAATACGACCGAACCATCTGACTGATGGTCCTGTCTCACTGAAGTTTGGTCACGTCTCATCGACGTGAGCGAGTACCCCCACCCACATGAGTATGCGTACTCACGTGCAGGGGGAGGCTTGACCGGAGACTGTGCGCATGACACGAATCCCTGCTTTGATCAGCACATTCGCCCGCTCCTCGCGCCGCCCGCGGGTCACCCTCGTGATAACCGCCCTTGCTGCGCTGACACTTGGCGCGTGCGGCACCGAGAAGACGAACGCCGGCGGAGAGCACACCAAGCACGCTGACGCCGTCGGAGGCCGGCCCGACGCGGCCTTCGCGGCGATGCTGGACAAGATCGCGCAGTCGTGTCCCCCGAGCGCCCCGCCAGAGGCGCCGCCGACCGGTCCGGCGGAGACACTGCCGGCGGGTTCGGTGGAGACACCGCCGAGCGACGCGATCGAGCCCATCGCCCCCACGGCGGGGCCGGAAGTGGAGTTGAACGCTCGCGACTGGTGTGCGGGCGCCCTTCATGAAGAGCGCATCACCCGGGCGCTGTGGGATCTAGCGGAACCTACCCCCACCAAGGTCAGGGCGATCCTGAACGACCTCGGCTATGCCGACGAGCGCATCCACGACCTCAAGCAGTCCGGTGCGACCACGCGGTTCTTCCTCGACCTGCGGGACAAGGGTGGACGGCTCTGCCTGGAGGGCTCGGCAGCCGGCGATAACACCGTCGTCGACAAGTGCGTAGCCCCCGCGACCGGCCCGTTCAGGGCTGGAGAGGGGAAGCAGTGACCACCAGCTTGGTGTTGTCGGCGTGCATCGCTGCGGCCCTCAACCGAGTACTCAACCTTCAGCGAGACAAAATGCAATCCGTCTGGCTCCGCTGAGATTCGCTCAAGGTTCAGCGCGACCGATCGAGCCGCCGATGGCGTCGGTACGCGCCCAGGTGGCGGCGATGTAGTCGGCGGTGGCCGGGCGAGGTGTGGCGGCGGTGACCTGCGCGGTGGCCGTACGGGCGTCCAGGTCCGCGGTGGTCGCGCCGGTCACGGCCCGGTGATGAGCCGGCCCTGGTCGTCATAGGGCCAGCCGTTGATCACGCAACCGTGCAGGCCCTTGATCTGCTGCATCATCACAGGAGCGGGCCTGCCGGGACCGGGGCAGCCGACGTGGTTGTGACCCAGCCGATGGCCGACTTCGTGGTTGACAGCCAGGGCGTGGTAGAGGTCGGGCTTGCCCTTGTAGTACGGGGTGAGCAGCAGCCAGCGTTTGACGTTGATGACCACGTCGTCGCCACCGCTGCAGTTGACCCACCCTCCGGTATCCAGGCCGTACTTGGCACAGAGGGTGTCGGTGGTGCCGGGCGAGGCGAGATGGACGGTGAAGTCCACCGGGCCGGTGGACACGCGTTGGAAGGACCACTGGCCGCCCGCAGCCCAGCCGTGCACGGTGTCGTCCAGCACGGTGTCGACCTGCCGCGCGAATTTTTCGGGGTCCTGGCCCAGGCCGCCCTCGACATCCACCGCGTAGCGCAGCAGTCGGCCGTGGCCGAAGACCTCGGTGCCGCCGGCGGCCCGGACGAAGTCGCCGTTGCCGCGCTCGGGGAACCACGCCGATGACGACGCCGACGCGGACGACGAAGCAGAGGGCGGCACCGGGTGCGTCGACGAGGACGCGGACGGTGACGCGGGGTGCGAGGCGCTGTGCACCGGCGTGACGGCAGGCGTCGGCACGGTGGCGGCCCCGTGCCGGACGACGGCACCGGAAGGGTCGCTGTGATACATCGCCATGCCGGTGCACACCAGGAACGCGGCGACGGCGCCCAGTCCCAGCACGCCGTTGCGGTGGGTATGTCGCCGACGCCGTCGAGCACGGGACCGGCGCCGGGACGCGACGTGGGCTGCGGACCGCGGGCCTGGGTTCTGCTCTGACATGGGCGGCTTCCTTCTGTGATTCGCGGGACACTGGGGCTGGGAGGGCGCAGGGCCCCGGCGGCAGGGTGGGGGATCCCGTGCCACCGGGGAGCCGGGGAGGTTCACGGCCCGTCATCACAGGGCGCCGCTCCGTTGCCCCGTACGGCAGTCGCGCGAAGACAGGGCCTGGTCGATGTGCTCACGGCGGTTCACACTGGCCCGGTTATGTGATCGAACCCGGCCAGGAATATGACCGAACCGCAACAGCCTCAGCTATGTGATCATCGCGTAACAGTGCTGGGGCCGACCGGTGACCGTCGCCGATACTGAGCGCATGCCTCGTGTCCTGCTCATCGAAGACGATCCCGCTGTCCGCGAAGGCGCCCGGCTGGCCCTGCGCCGTCAGGGGCACGAGGTCGCGGCGGCCGAGACCGGGGAAGAGGGGCTGGGCCGGTTGCGGTCGTTCCGGCCTGATGTCGTGGTGCTCGATCTGATGCTGCCCGGCGTGAGCGGGCTGGAGGTGTGCCGCCGGATCCGTGCGGACAGCCAGGTGCCGATCATCATGGTGACCGCCATGGGCGACGACGTGGACATCGTGGTCGGACTCGAAACCGGAGCGGACGACTACGTGGTCAAACCCGTCCAGGCCCGGGTCCTGGAGGCCAGGATCCGCGCCGTACTGCGCCGCGTCGAAGCAGCGCCGTCCCCCGACGGCGGTGTTCCGGCCGCCGAAACGTACGGCGAGCTCCGCATCGACCGGGCCGGGCTCACCGTCACCTGCCGGGGCGCCGCGGTCCCGCTGGCCCCGTCCGAACTGCGGCTGCTGCTGACGCTGTCCGCCGCCCCCGGCCGGGTGTTCAGCCGCCAGCAGCTCCTTCAGGCCGTCTGGGAGCACAGCTACCACGGCGACGCCCGGCTGGTGGACGCCTGCGTCAAACGGCTGCGGACCAAGATCGGCGAGCCCTCGCGGCAGCCGCGCTACATCCAGACCGTCCGGGGCTTCGGCTACCGGTTCGACAGCCCCCGGTGACGGCGCCGTTGTCCCCACGCACGTCCCTGCCCCGCCGACGGCTGCTCCGCCTTCCGCTGCCGAGCGGCCTGCGCGTCAGACTGGTGGTGGCCTTCGGCCTGGTGGCTGTCGTCGCCGCCCTGTCCACCGGGGCCCTGACATTCCGTGAGGCGCGCACCGGCATCCTCCAGCAGAGCCAGGACACCGTCATACGCCTGCTGCGCGACCGGGTCGACACCCTCGCACCCGACCTGGCCTTCCCACCTGCCCAACGGGACCTGTCCTCCTTCGCCACCGAGGTCGCTCAGGGCGATCCCGCACGGAGGTGGCGGGTGCTGGTCACCTATCACGGTTTGAGCGCCACCTCGATACCGCAGGATCCGTTCACCGAGCCGACGCCTGCCCTGCGCAGGGCCGCGACCACCCAGACGCCGACCGTCTTCCAGCGAGTGACGGTCGGTGGCCGCTCCTCCCTGGTCGTCGGTATGCCGGTCGCGTTCACCGCGTTGCACGGCGAGCGCAGGGCCACAGGGCTCACGGTCTTCCTGACAGTGCCTCAGAGTGCTGAGCAGACCTACGTCCAGGCCCTGGTCGCGGCCGTGGAGCGGGCGACTGTACCAGCCCTGGGTCTGGCCGTGCTGTTCGCACTGCTGGCTGCGCAGGGTGTGCTGCGCCCCGTACGGGAACTGCGCCACGCCACCCGGCGCATCGCCGAGGGCCGACTCGACACCCGTCTCGCCGTCAACGGCACCGACGAACTCGCCGACCTGTCACACACCTTCAACGAGACCGCCGCCGCCCTGGAGGAATCGGTCGCCGAACTGCGCCGCATGGAGGCCAAGGCCCGCCGCTTCGCCGCGGACGTCTCCCACGAACTGCGCACCCCGCTGGCGGCCATGTCGGTCGTCACCGACATCCTCGACGAGGACGCCGCCGGACTCGACCCGGACACCGCCGCCGCCGTGCGGCTGATCAGCAAGGAGACCGCCAACCTGGCGCGTCTGGTGGAGGACCTCATGGAGATCTCCCGCTTCGACGCCGGCGCCGCCGCCCTGCACCTGGACGAGATCGACCTCGCGGAGTCGGTCCAGCGCACCCTCTCGTCCCGGGCCTGGCAGGACTCCGTGGCCACCCGGCTCCCCCCGCCCGGGGCGCTCCGGGGCCGGGTCGACCCCCGCCGGCTCGATGTGATCGTCGCCAACCTGGTGGGGAACGCCCTGCGCCACGGAGCTTCCCCCATTCGGCTCTCCCTGCACGAACACCAGCGGTTTGCCCCGGGGGGTACGGACGGGACGGAACGGTGGGCGGTGATCGAGGTGCTGGACAGCGGACCCGGTATTCCCGAGACCGTCCTGCCACACATTTTCGACCGCTTCTACAAGTCCGACACCGCCCGCACCCGCACCGAGGGCAGCGGCCTGGGCCTCGCCATCACCGCCGAGAACGTGCGCCTCCACGGCGGCACCATCCGCGCGGCCAACCACCCCGGCGGCGGCGCTCTCCTCACCGCTGAACTCCCCCTGCTCGAGCCCGAGAAGGAGGACCGGTCATGAAGTGGGTCATGCTGCTCGCCGCGACTCTGCTGCTGTCGGGTTGCGGCATCCCCGCGACCGGTGTGGTCCAGTCCGGCGACCCTGCCACCGGTGTCCGGCCCATCGCGCTGCTCTACTTCATCGCCGACGACCGCCTGGTCCCCGTCTACCGGGGGATCAGCGATCCGGTCGACGTACCCATGGCCGTAGAACTCCTGCTGACCGGTCCGGACGCATCGGAGCGGCGGCGCGGTCTGACGACCGCCCTCACCCGCATCCCCACCCCGGCGATCAGCGCGAACGGCGCCCGGGTATCGCTTCAGCTGCCTACGGGCACCGAACCGCTGCCACCGATCGCCGCCCGGCAACTGATCTGCACGGCCGCCGCGGCACGTCTGGCCGACCACCCGGACACCGCGGCGACAGGAGTGACCGTATTTGTGACCGGACCCGACGGGCAGCGCACACAGGGCACGAGCCACAGCTGCTCCATCGTCCCCAGCCCGCGGTTCGTCGCCCCTCCTGCCGAAACCACGCAGCCTCCTGGCTGAGGAAATCCAGCAGCCGGCGCCGGGTCAGCTCGGCTGTGCCCGGGGCGTGGCCGGGGAGACACGGTCGTGGCGAAGTGGCCGGCGGTCCGCCAAGACCGTCGCGACACGAGAGACCACCGCCCCGCGGTCCCCGGCAGGCCGGCGGACTGCCGGGGCCAAGCTCCGTCATCCGGGCGCCGGCCCGGCCCGCGAGCGCAAGACCGACCGACACCAGCATCGACCGCAGCCGCTCGGTCCGTCGCCCGAACCTGCGGGTGAGACCGGGTACTTGCTCGGCGAGGGTCATGCGCTGGCAGGATTCCTCCTCGCAGACGAACCTCCGCACCCGCAACGACACCACGACGAACTTGCCCGCCGTCGGCAAATCACGAGGAAATGGCAAGTAGAAGCCGTGAATTCACCCCCGACCAGCACCCGCGCCCCGAACCGGCCGCCCCGGGGTCGTACGGGCCACGACCCGGACGACCGTGTCGATCACCTCGACCGATTCCACCCACACGCCTGGACCGAGGAAAACAGCAGCTCGTTCAACTGCGGCAGCACTTCGTTCACGGCGAAGGACTGTTGACCACACCACCATCCAACCAGGCGATTTTTCGGGCGAACTTCAGTGGTTGTAGACGCTCGGTGCGCGCATGGCTGGCTGGCCGCGCATGAACCTGATCCACTCATCAGGCCCCCTTGGAATCGATCATCTAGGGAGCCGGGAGGCGCTCTACCGGCGGACCGCCGAGATCAGTCCGCCGGGCCGCTCCTCGCGCTGCGGCGGGGTGCTGATCGGGCGGCCATAGGCGGCAGCGCACTCGCGCAGGGTGTGGCTGCTGGCCTCCCAGCCGTGCCCGGCCAGCCAGCCCACCGGGTCGTCGGGCATCTCCGAAACCCACATGGACGCCGCCGATCCCGGCACGGCGTCCGCGCCGAAGCGCTCGATCACGCCGCGCGAGCCCAACGTCAGCCCCATCCGACTGCCTGCCGCCGACTGCGCGCTGATCCGGGTCAGCAGCAGCTCCACCGCGTCCTCGGGCAGATAGATCAGCAGTCCTTCGGCGATCCACACGGTCGGCACGGCCGGATCGTGCCCTGCGGCGGCCAGCGCGCCTGGCCAGTCCTCACGCAGATCCACCGCGACGGTGATCCGCTCGCAGCGTGCGACGGCCCGCTCCTGGCGCAGCACCGAAGCCTTGAAGTCCAGTGGCGCGGCGGTGTCGACCTCGAACAGCCGGGTGCCCTCGGGCCAGTCCATCCGGAAGGCCCGGCTGTCCATGCCGGCGCCGAGCAGCACGACCTGCCGGACCCCGGACGCGGAGGCCTGCTGCAACAGGTCGTCGAGAAACTTCGTCCTGATGACGATGGAGAACGACACGGCCAGCCGGCGGCGTCGCGCTGCCTCGTCATCGGGCAGCGGCGGCGAGGAGGGCCACAGGCCGCCGGCGGTGGCGAAGGCCTGTGCCAGTGGGTCGCGGAACAACGCGTTCACCCGCTCGGTCTCCAGCGCCCGCACCCTGGCCACCCCCACCGCCGTGGCCCACACTCCCGACGGCTGCACCCGCTCCTGCTCATCAGTCACTACGCCAGCCTAGATGATCGATTCCAAGGGGGTCTGATGAGTGGAGCCAGGTTCATGCGCGGCAGCCAGTCATGCCGACCGCGAAGGCGTCCTCGTGGCTGTAGCCGAAGCGTTGCAGGACGCTCTCGCCGTCCTGCAGTACCTGTTGGCACAGCTCGTTAACCGTTCCTTCCACGCAGCCGCCGGAGACCGACCCGATGGCCTCGCCGTCGCTGTCGACGGCGAGTGCCGCCCCGGGGCCGCGTGGGGCGCTGCCGCTGACGGCCACGACGGTGGCGACGGCGAACGTGCGGCCCTCGGCCATCCAGCGGCTCAACTCCTCGGCGAGGTCAAGCACGTGGGGCCCCCGCCGTCAGGGATGCGGTCGGGACGGATCGGCAGGTGACGTTGGCGTACGCCGGGCGCGTGCCGGACGGCGTTGGCGATGGTCGCGGCCTGGACCTGCCGCAGCAGGCGTTCCCAGGTGCCGTCGGCCGACCACAGCCGGTGGCGTCCATACACGGTCATCCACGGCCCGAACCGTTCGGGCAGATCCCGCCACTGCACCCCGGTTCGCACTCTGTGAAGGATCCCGTCGATCACCTGCCGGTGATCCCGCCACCGACCACAACGCCCGTTGCTGACCGGCGGGAACGGCCGCAGCCGTTCCCACATGCATACGCCTGAGAAGAAGGCATGTAACCCTTCGTCCGGTTCGTCGATGTGTGTGGATGAGGCGCAGCGATCAGTGGTTTGGGGCGTGGCCGATACCGGGTGCCGAGCGACGGAACTCAGTGGGTGGGAACCGGCTCGGATGACGGCCGCCACTCCCGCCTGAGCAGCCCGTAGACCCACGAGTCAGAGACCTCGCCGTTGACGACGCAGTCTTCCCGCAACGTCCCTTCACGCACGAAGCCGAGCTTCTCCAGCACGCGGGCAGATGCCACGTTGCGCGTATCGGTCTCAGCTTGAACGCGATTTAGGTCCAGCATGTCGAATGCCCACCCCAGCAAAGCGCGCGAGGCCTCGGTCGCGTAGCCGTGGCCCCACGCTGCATCGTCGAAGCAGTAGCCGAGCGACGCGCTGCGGTAGTCCGGATTCCACCGGTTCAGGCTGCACCAGCCGATGAACGCCCCGTCGGCGACGCGATCCACGGCCAGCCGCGCCCCGGTGCCCTCCCGTGCCATCTGTCGGCAAGCCGTGATGAACTTCTCGGCGCGCACGCGTTGGCTCCACGGTGGCGCGTCCCAGTAGCGCAGTACGTAGGCGCTGCTGTGCAGTGCGAAGAGGGCGTTCGCATCCGCGTCTTCGAAGGCACGCAGTCGAAGGCGCGCGGTGCGCAACGACGGGGTGGGCAGCGACATGCTCATGGTCCCTCCCCTGATCGGTGGCCGATCAATCAGACATCCGATGCGGGTCACTCGCAATGCGTTTTCTCGGCGGGCCGGCAGAACGACGTGTCCGCTCAGCCTCTGGGTACACGACCAGCTACGCCGGCCCCCTCCACGCCTCCACGGGACCCGTCGGGCTGAAGCCGTTCAAGAGGCACCTCACGCTGGAGACGACCGTGATGGACCGGCAGCTGCGCGGCCTGGGAGAAGGTGCGCGCGGGCGCCGACCTGTCCCTGCGCGCCGACCTCGCCCTGACCGCCCTGGCCGACGTGAAGCGCTGGCCCGTCGCCCAGAGCCAGGAGATTGTCCTCATCCCGCACGCGATGTGGAGCAACGCCCTCATCCAGCTCGACGCCGGCGCTTTTGTCGACGTCCTCATCCCCACCACCACTGTTGAGGCCCGGGCCACAGCCGCTCGCCGCATCCGCGAGGCCAAGGCCGCAATCCGTGACCAGCGCTACGAGCACGCCGTAGCCCTCGCACGAGCAGCCCTCGATCCCGTGCGCGAGACCTGCAACATCAAGAGGCTCCACGACCAGGCGGTGCAGAGGAAGGCCGGGAACCGGGACCAGGAGGAGCGCTGGGCGGTGCTCACCCAGAGCGCCTACGCCCTCTTCAGCGGAGCCCGCACGACGACGCGGGTACGACCGGGAACTTCACCTGGAACCGCGCTGACGCCGTCGCGGCACGTCGCCACCGCCGCCGGCCTTCTCGCCCGGCTGGAAGACCTGCCGTAGTGACCCACGTCGTACAAGGCGTTGGCCAGGCTCCGTACTTCCTGGCCAACGTCCTGGCCCGACGGGGCCGCCAACAGTCCCTGCGGGAGGTCGGCCGGGGTGAGCGGATGCGGGTGCGGGTCGTCGGCTGCGCGCCTCCCGCGCGGATCGCGTCCGCGAACGGTGCCTGAAGGCGCCGCGCGGCCCGGGCCTGAGGCCGATCTCCGCGACGCGTTCCCAGCCGGTCAGCAGGTCCGAGCCCGGCCGCCAGGTCCACAGCGGCCACGGTCGGCATGCGGTGCCTCTTGGCCGCCGCCACCTGCTCCACCCTGATGTGCTGCTCGCAATCGGTGGCGCCGATCGCCGACCCTGCGACGGTCGAGAACCAGCTCGTGCACCAGCAGCGGCCGGAACGAACGGCTCTGCTCCGCCCGCTGCCTTCTCAGGCACGTGAGGTACACGAGCACGGGACAGTCGTCCGGGAGGCGCTGGCGGTCGCCCGAGCAGGCCGCGGAGCGGGCGCGCGCCGGGCGGGGGAGGACGCCGCCGCCAGTTCCGGTTGCGGTGTGGGTGCCGCAGCAGGGGGGGCAGGTGGAGGACGCGCGAGCGACGGTGGGCACCGAAGCCGCCAAGACCGGTCGCGTGAGGGGACCATTCGCGCGGAACGGCGGGAGCTGTCCGAGGGAGGGGTGGCTGGTGGCCATGGCGGCCAGGTAGGCGTACGCGTCGTAGCCGCGCGTGGCGGGCCGCGAGGGCGTCGAGGTCGAGGCCGTCGCGCAGAGCACGGGCTCTGCGCCGGGGCCCGGAGGGCGCGGGGGCGTCAGCTTCGGGAGAGTTCCCGGCCTCGCCACCGAAACGACCTGTAGAAACGCCGTGTCCTGCGGCTCCCGGGTCGGGAGCCGCAGGACACGGGGAGGGGGCTCGGCCAGCGATCATGTGTGCGGCGGCGCCGGAGTTGATGGATCAGGACCCGATCAGCGTCCAGTATGCGTTGACCTCGGCCCAGTTCGACCAGCCGCCTCCGCTGCTCTGGGTGTAGCCCATGTGGCCGCCGCTACCGAGCGCGAAGACCGTGTTCTGGGTGGTGTCCGGGTCGTAGGTCGCAGTGGGGTCGCCGGCGAAGTTGTTCCAGTACGCGTTGACCTCGGCCCAGTTCGACCAGCTGGCTCCGTCGTTGCTGCTCTGGGTGTAGCCGATCTTGCCGTCGCCGCCGCGCGCGAGCAGCGAGATCGTCTTCGTGCCGGCGTTGTACACCGGGTGGGGGTCGCCGGCGAAGTTGTTCCAGTATGCGTTGACCTCGGCCCAGTTCGACCAGCTGGCTCCGTCGTTGCTGCTCTGGGTGTAGCCGATCTTGCCGTCCCCGCCGCGCGCGAAGACCGTCATCTGGTGGGTGTCCGGGTTGAGGACCACGTGGGGGTCGCCGGCGAAGTTGTTCCAGTATGCGTTGACCTCGGCCCAGTTCGACCAGCTGGCTCCGTCGTTGCTGCTCTGGGTGTAACCGATCTTGCCATCCCCGCCGCGGGCGAACACCGTCATCCGCTTGGTGGTGGGGTTGTAGATCACGTGGGGGTCGCCGGCGAAGTTGTTCCAGTATGCGTTGACCTCGGCCCAGTTCGACCAGCTCGCGCCGGCGTTGCTGCTCTGGGTGTAGCCGATCTTGCCATCTCCGCCACGTGCGAACACGGTGACCTTCTTGGTGTCGGGGTTGTACACGGCCGAGGCGTCGCCCTTGAAGTTGCTCCAGTAGGCGTTCACCTGGGTCCAGTTCGACCAGCTGGCACCGTTGTTGCTGCTCGTGCTGATGCCCATGGCGCCGTTGGCCGACCCGCGGGCGAAGAGCATCGTGATCTTGGCGTCCGGGTCGTACACCGCGTCGGGTGTGCCCTGCAGCGTCCAGTACGCGTTGGCCTCGGTCCAGTTGCTCCAGCTTGCTCCGCCGTTTGTGGTCTTGGTGAGGCCGAGGTGGCCGCCGGACCCGAGGCCGAACAGGGTCATCGTCTTGGTGTCAGGGTTGTACACCGACCAGGTGCTGTCCGAGGTGTTGCCGTTGCCGACCGTGACGGTGACCGGTCCATAGGTGTGGTTCTGTCCGTCGATCTCGTTCGCGTTCACCGAGATGGTGTAGGTGCCGTTGGGCAGGCCGGTGGTGTTCCAGGCCTGCGCGTAGTTGTTCGCGCCGGTGCCGCCGTTGATCGTCTGGGTGCCGCTCGGTCCGGTAATGGTGTAGCTCAGGGAGTTGATGACGCCCTGGGAGCTGGCGACGGCGGTGAGATTCACCGTACCGGAGACGGTCTGGCCGGACGCGAGGGCTGCGCCGTTGGCGTCGATGGTGACGTTGAAATTCGCCGGGATGGCGGGAGCGAGGTTGTTGGAGCGCAGCAGTTCGAACGAGGAGGGGGCGTAGCCGTCGATACTGTCGTCGTGGATGTTGGCGGGATACTCGCCGGTGGGGACGCCGGGATTGTCCTCAGCGATGTAGGTGAAGTCGCCGTTGGCCTGGTTGGTCCAGCCGGCGAAGAGGTTGATGTGCTTGCCGGGCACGGCGAGGGCGTCGCCGGGCTGGAGCTGGGACCAGCTGGTGAGCTTGGTGCTGTAGGTGGAGGAGTCGATGCCGGGCGAGGGCGTGGTCACGACCGGGCTGCTGGTGAGCTGCCACGCCATGTCGACCAGGCCGCCGCAGTCGGTGCGGTAGGGGCCGCCGACCTCACTGTCCGAGAACGACTGGGACTGGTCGTAGCTGACCCGGTGACTGACCCAGTCTCTGGCGCGCTGGACCATCTGGGCGCCGGTCAGCTTCTGGCCGACCCCGGTGCCGAGCGTGCCCGTGGAGGTCGGTGTCTCGGTCCCGCTGTTGTCGTACGTGCCGGTGTCCGCGGAGGCGGGCGCCACCGCGCACAGGCCGGCGACGACCGCGGTCGCGGTCACGAGGGCAAGGCGGGAAAGGGCGCGAGCGGGGCTGGGCTTGGACATGGGTGTTCCCCCGAATCGTGGTGAAGGTGAGGTGTGGCGTTACCGTCGTCGGCGGTGCGGCAAGAGGCGCGGGACAAAGGACACCGGGTTGTCCCGAGTGAGGAATTCGTGTCCAGGGAGTTCTGACACGATGCCCAGCGAAAGGCTTCAGCGGGATTTGCTGGGCGTGCGCGTTCACTGCGGAGGTGTCGCGGTCCAGCCGGGGAGGGAGGCAAGGAGGTGGTCGATCGCGGCTGCGGTCTGCGGGGCGCCGCCGGTTCCGCTTCCGTCGCCGCTGAAGAAGAGGCCGAGATCTACTCCGCTGGCCCGGGGCCGGGTCCGGATGTGTTCGATGCCGGAGCGGGGATCCAGGTGGGCCCACAGGGTGTCCAGGACGCGCTCGGCGTCGGCCGAGCTGGGCTGGGGCAGGTCGGGGCGGGTGAGGACGAGGTGGACGAGGTGCATGGCTCTCCTAGTCCCAGCCGATGCCGTCCGCCTGCGACGGTGTCGCCGCGGAGGTGACAGGGGTGCCTGCTGCCGCTGCCGAAGTGGGGGCCTGGTCCCATCCGATGCCGGCGCCGAGGGTTCTTGTCGAGGCGGTGGTGGCGGCTGCCCCGAACGCGGGAGTGGCGACGAGCACGGCAATCACTACGGTGCGAACGATTTTCGACATGACAGGCCCCCGGATCCATTTCTGAATGGGATTCTTGGATTTGATGGTCCGTCGCCGGACGATCTGTCTGTCCGGCGCGTTGAGAAAACAATGCCCTGCGGTTCGGGCCCGGGGGAACGGGGTCAGCTGGGCACCAAGCTGCCCGGCACCTTGGTGCCTGCCCCGAGCGTACGATGCCGTTCGCCCGCCAGGCGTTGCGCGGTCGGCCGGGCACTGAGAGGATCATCGGCTGCACGGTGGTCTGCAGGCGTCACGACGCACGGGGGGTGCGGTAATCATGGTGCTCGGTGTTCTGGGGCTGGAACCGGTGGTCGAGACGGTGTACGCGGCTTTGCTGCGGCATCCGCGGTCGAACTTGTCCGACCTCCAGGCCGTCACAGGCCTGACGGAACAAGAAGTCCGCGCAGCCCTGGACGAACTGGCCGACCGCGCGTTCGTGCGCCCATCGCGGGACATCCCAGGGGGCTTGCGTGTCGTCAGCCCGCAAGTAGCCCTCGATCTGATGGTCCGCCGACAGGAAGCGGATCTGGCGCGCCGGGCCCAGGAACTGGCCGCGAGCAAGGCCGCAGCCGCCGAAGCCGTCGCGGCATTCGGCGCGCTCGCCCCCAACACGCCCGTGAACGGTGCGGAACGCCTGGTGGGGATGGACGCCATCGAGGGCAAACTGGAGTTCCTCGCCAAGGAACTGCAGCGCGAGTGCCTGTCGGTGATGCCGGGCGGCGCCCAGTCCCAGGCCAGCCTGGACGCCTCACGCCCACTGGACGCCGATGCGCTCGGCCGCGGCATCGCGATCCTCACGCTCTACCAGGAAAGCGTCCGCAACGACCAGGCTACACACGACTACGCGCACTGGCTGACCAAGAACGGCGGAGAGGTCCGCACCGCGCCGCTGCTACCACCCCGCATGCTGATCTTCGACCGCGAAACCGCGATCGTCCCCATCGACCCCGCCGACACCAGGGCCGGCGCGCTGTGCACCCGCGAGCCGGGGATCGTCGCCTCGCTCGTCGCCGTCTACGAACAGGCCTGGGCGACCGCCGTCCCCCTCGGCGCCGCAACCACCCGAGACACCGGCACCGGCCTCACACCCGCCGAACGTGAACTGCTCACCCTCCTGGCCCGCGGCATGACCGACGAAGCCGCCGCCAAACGACTCGGCATCGGACTGCGCACCGTCCGCCGCCAAATGGCCACCCTCATGGAACGCCTCGGCGCCAGCAGCCGCTTCGAGGCAGGTCTCAAAGCCGCCCAACGCGGCTGGCTGTAAACGGCAACCAGGAGACGACCGGCATCGGTATCGGGGCTCGGCGGGACTGCGCCAGTACAGCAGGGTGCCCGCGATAACTCAGTGGGTGTTCTGCGAGTGTCCGGCGGTTCTCGTTGCGCTTGAGTATGGTTTGTCCGGTTCCTGGACTTCGCGGTCGGCTGGTGGCGCGGTCTGCTGGGGAGCGTGAGCGGGCGCCAGCCGTACCCGAGTGATCTGGCGGATGAGGCATGGGAGCTGATCTGGCCGGTCATCGCGGCCTGGAAGGCGAGGCATCCCTCGGTTCAGTGGGCACGAAGGCCAGTACGCGATGCGGGAGATCGTCAACGCGATCCTCTACCAGGCCCGGACCGGCTGCCAGTGGCACTACCCCCCGCACGACCTGCCGCCCAAGAGCGCGGTGTACTACTACTCCGCCTTCTGGCGCGACGACGGCACCGCCGAGACCATCCACGACCTGCTGCGCTGGCAGGCCCGCGAAATGTGCAAGCGGCACGAGGATCGCACCGCCGTCGTCCTGGACTCGCAGACGGTGCGGGCCTCGGCGAACGCGCCGAAGGACATGACCGGGCTGGATCCTGGCAAGAAGAGCCCGGGCCGCAAGCGGGGCATCGCCACCGACGCCCTCGGCCTGATCATCGCCGTGCTCGTGGTCGCCGCGAGCATGCACGACAACGCGATCGGTATCGCCCTGCTGGACAATGTCGCCGCCACCGCACCCACGGTGACCAAGAGCTGGGTGGACGCCGGGTTCAAGCAGGCTGTGGTTGAGCACGGCGCCCGCCTCGGCATCGACGTGGAGATCGTCCAACGCGGTTCCGGGGCAAGAGGGTTCACCCCGGAACCCAAGAGATGGGTAGTGGAGCAGGCGTTCGGCACCCTCCTGCTGCACCGCAGGCTCGCGCGGGGTAGGCGGACGGCCACATGGCGCCGTCGTCGAGTGCTGCCTGGTCGCTGAAGCCGAGCGTGGCATACCTCGACTTGAACTTCTGCGCGCTCTGGAAGGGGCAGATGACCTTGCCCTCTCTGGCGTACGCGGGCATCCCGTATCAGAGCTTGGGCGTGAGGTCCGGAGCGACGGCTTTGACGATGGCGTGGATCCGCTCGGCGAGCACCCGGTTTGCCTCCGGCATCTCGGCGATCTTCGCTAGCACATCCGGCTCCGCTGCCGCCGTCCTTTTCCGCCCGCGAACCGCGCCGCGTCGCCGTCTTCTTCTGCTCCTGCGCGTGCTCCCTCATCGCGGCCCACTCCTCGGCGGTGCATCCGTTGTACTGCTCGGCGGCCGTGCCGGAGTTGTCGGCGGACGACTTCGTGTGCCGCACGGAAGGTTTCCTCTCGTACAGGGATGCGGCGGGGTGGAGTGGGAGTGCGGGGCTGGGGTCAGGACAGCGCAGGCGCCGTGGACGGCGCGGGGGTGATCGGCGAGGTGGCCTCCCAGGCGAATCCGTCCGGGTCGGTGAAGGGGCCGGTCGTGTTGCCGAGGAGGATGCGGTGCGAGCCGGTGCCGTCGGCGGGGACGCCGAGGTCCTTGGCCAGGCTGCGGCGCTTGTACAGCGCCAGCTTGACGGGGCTGGACTCGTCGGAGGTGAACTCGGCGTACTTGCCGCCGAAGCTCCTGGCCACGGTCAGGCCCCGGTCGACGTAGAACTGCTTGCTGGCCTTCACCTCCTCGACGCCGAGCAGGAGGACGATCTCGTCGATCTCACGGGTGGCCGGGCCGGTGTCCTTCTTCGCCGAGGTCGCGACCTTCCAGATCGTCCCGTCCGGCGCCTGGACGACGCCGCCGTAGCCCCACAGCGACTTCGCGGCGGGCTTCAGCACCGTGGCGCCGGCGTCCGTGGCGGCGTCGACGAAGCTGTCGACGGTGGCCGGCCGGGACACCGTGAGAGCCAGGGTGAAGCCGCGGAATCCGGTGGAGGGTGCCTCGGACGCCCGCAGGCGTATGCGCGTGTCCACTCCGAAGGCGGTGTAGAAGCGGCGGGCGGCCTCGGGATCGGCCACCTCAAGGGTGACGGATGCGATGGACGTGTGGGATGCGGTGGAAGTGGTGATTGCCATGACCATCACGCTAGGGGCCGCCCGGCGACCGGGGCTTCTCGATTCCTGACGGGCCTTGTCACTTGCTTCGCCACACACGCCGGCACCCCCCAACCGTGATCGCAGAGCCCGCATCGTGGACTGCGCCCACACCGTCAGCATGGTCGGCCGCCATAGTCGACCGGCCGGTACCGAGTGAACATCGAGCCGTACGTGGCGAGCGCGGCGTCGCGCTCCAGGAGCGGGTAGCCGAGGAGCTTTTCGACGATGCGGTGCTCGGCGAGGATGCGCTCGGTCTGCTGGAGCAGCACGGTGTGGCCCGATTCGGTCAGGTGTACCCCGTTGCTCCACAGGTTGACCGGGCTGTCCTTGTCGTTCGCGAGGGCCAGCTGCCGGGTGGAGGGACCCCCGAGATTCCGACACCTGGACGTTGGACGTTTCGGCATCCGGGGGAAGTGATCCAAGGTGACAAAGCGGGAGACTTATCCCGAAGAGTTCAAGTGGGATGCGGTGGATCTGGTGCGCTCCTCGATGCCAAGGGCGCCCAGGTGTACCAGACGCGCACGCCGTGGTCGTGGAGCCAGGCGGTCTCGCGGTTCCGGAGTTCATGCGCGGACTCCGGGGCAATGGCGCTGGGCCAGCGGACGAGTACCGCAGTGACGTGGCCTGTCTGTACCAGCTGTCTCACACGCCGCCACCCTCTGCGCTGGCCCGGGTCGGGCTCACCGTACGTGTCGGTGACGACCTCGGCGATCGCCAGTCCGCGCTCCCGGGCGAACGCGTGGCCTTCTGTCCGCGCGCACTGCGTGGCCGGCCCGGGCGCGCTCGGGGCTCGGTCGGCGCATACGTACAGCACGACAGGAGAAGCGATTTCGCCGTGGGGGGTCATGAGCGCCTTCTGTAGATGGATCGAGGAGAAGGGATTCCCCGCAGCGCGAAGGGGACGTAGCGGGGCTGTGCGGTGCCGACTGCGTCTCTGCCGTTGGACGGGCAACTGGTCCGGTGCACAGCCGGCCGGTCCTGGCCGCGCTGCATCCGGGCTGTCGCTGCCGGGCGAGCGCCATATTCGGCGCGGACCGGTGCCCACGGCATCAGGGGTAGGCCGTCAACTCTGCCCAGACAACCTTTCCTTCGGTGCGTGTCGAGCATGCGGAGCCCCAGCGGTCGGCGAGTTGCTGGACGAGGAACAGGCCCCGCCCGCTCTCCTCGCCGAGGCCGGCGCGGTGCTCGGGCGGGCAGACCGGGGTGCGGCCGTCGTCATGGAGTTCGATACGCAGGCGCCGTTCGTCGCCGGTCAGCGTGAGGCCACACAGGACATGACTGCTGTCGGTGTGGAGTACGACGTTCGTGGTCAGCTCGGAGACCAGCAGCACCGCGTCGCAGCAGGTATCGCCGGGCACCTTCCAGGCACGGAGCCGGTCGCGCACGGTGTCGCGGGCGGATCTCACGCTGGTGCGCAGGGCGGGCAGGCCGAACCAGCACTCCCGACGAGACACGGTCGTGGCTAAGGCGGGGGCTGGGGGCGTGGGCAGAGTCACGGATGTCGCCTTCCAGAGCCTTCTCGGGGCGGGCGCGGTGTGGGGATGCGGGCCCCAGCTTGAGTGGTGAGAGGCGTATGACGAGGCAGGCGCCCTGCGGTGGGGTGCCGACGACGGCATCAGCATCGCGTGTCCCGTCCAGGGCGGATGCTGTGTCAGAGCTGTGACTTGACCGCTCACAGGTCAACTATGCGCGTGATCGCGCTCACACTGCAACCGACTCCCTGATAATTTCAGCAGCGCGGGTATCACCTTGGCGTTGACACCAAGTCACTGCCAGAATGGAGTTGTTGATGGCCCCTCAGGAGGGTGGGCGTGAGCGAAGCCCGTTCCAGCACCAGCGCACCGACAGTCCTGCGTATGATCCTCGGCCGTCGGCTGCAGGACATGCGGCTCGACGCCGGTGCCTCGCTGGAGGACGCGGCAAAAGCTCTGCGCGTGAAGACCCTGACGATCCGCCGGCTGGAAAAGGCCGAGGTCGCGCTGAAGCCTCTCTACGTGGAGAAGCTCCTGGAGACCTACGGGGCGGACCGCCAGGTGATCGACGAGTTCGTCGACCTGGCCGAGCAGGCCAACCAGCCCGGCTGGTGGCACTCCTACCGCGACGCCGTCCCCAGCTGGTTCACCGCCTACGTCAGCCTGGAGACCAGCGCCAAGACCCTGCGCACCTATGAACCCCAGTACGTCACCGGCCTTCTGCAGACCCCTGACTACGCCCGCGCCGTACTGCGCGGCGGATTGCCGCACGGCAGCGAGGAGGAGCTCGCGCGCCGCGTGGAGCTGCGGCTACGCCGCCAGAGCCTGCTGGAGCGGGAGGATGCCCCCACGTTGTGGGTGGTCATGGAGGAAGCCGTCCTGCACCGGGCAGTGGGCAGCCCCGACGTGATGCGGGAGCAGATCGAGCGGCTTCTGGACGTGTCCGAGCTCGCGCACATCAGCGTCGACGTCGTGCCCTTCACCGCGGGTGCGCATGTCGGGGCATGCGCGCCCTTCACGTATTTCCGGTTCGAGGAACCCGAGCTGCCCGACATCGTCTACAGCGAACTCCTGTCCGCCTCCGTCTACCTGGACCAGCGCGCGGACGTCGTCGCCCATCTTGAGGCGCATTCCCGTATGGCGCTGCTGACGTCGTCCGAGGACAGCAGAGCGCTCTTGAACCGCATGCGCAAGGAGTACTCGTGACATTCACCGACGAGGGCGTCTACAACGGAATGCCGGCCCGCGACCTTGGGGAACAGGGCTGGGAGCGGCCCTGGAGTGGACCGAACGGCGGTCAATGCGTCGAGGCGAAACTACTCGCCGACGGCCGCGTGGCCGTGCGGCAGTCGACCGACCCGGCAGGGCCGGCGCTGATCTACTCGCCGGAGGAGATCGCCGCTTTCGTCCGCGGGGTCAAAGAGGGCCTGGCCGATCACTTGACCGCCGGGTGAACCGGCGGCAGACATGAGGGACGACGACACCGGTCCCGCTCCTGGCCTGCGGGCCGACAGACACACGCGTGAAAGGGAGAACATGACCAGCAGGCAGGCCGGCCGGGATCTCGACACGAGCAAGGCGCACTCAGCCCGGATGTACGACTATTTCCTGGGCGGCAAGGACCACTTCGAGATCGACAAGGAGGCGGCCCTGGTCGCCGCCGAAGCCCACCCCGGCATCTACGTGACCGCCCGCGAGAACCGGGCGTTCATGCACCGGGCCACCCGGGTCCTGGCGCAGGAGTACGGCATCCGCCAATGGCTCGACATCGGCACGGGCATCCCGACCGAGCCCAACCTGCACCAGGTCGCCCAGTCCGTCGCGCTCGATGCCCGCGTCGTGTACGCCGACAACGACCCCCTCGTCCTGAAGTACGCCGAGCGCCTCATGCGCAGCACGACGCAGGGACGCACGGCCTACATCGAAGCCGACGTCACCGACCCCGATGCACTGATGAGCGCCGTGGAAGCCTCGGAAGCCCTGGACTTCGACCAGCCCATCGCCCTCTCCCTCAACGCGCTCATGCACTTCATCACCGACCCGCACGATCCGTACGCCATCGTCCGCCGGCTGCTCGACCCGCTCCCGGCTGGCAGCGCCCTCGCCATGAACCACTGCACGCCTGACTTCGACCCCGTCACCTGGAACAAGGTCGCGGAGGTCTACACCAAGGCCGGGTCTCCGGTGCAGTTCCGTTCGCACAGTGACGTCCGCCGCTTCTTCGACGGACTCGACCTGATCGACCCCGGCATCGTCTGCTGCCACCGCTGGCGGCCCGCCGGACCCGCCGACGGAACGGAGCCCACGGACGCCCAGATCAGCCTGTTGGCGGGTGTAGGCATCAAACGCTGAGCCGGACGTTCATGCAGCTTTGCTGCTTTTGATGGCTGTCGCGGGGTTCGGTCTGTCGTGCTTTCCGATGGAGTGCTCGCGTGCACGGTGCTTGTTCTTCATGCCGGCTGGCAGATGCGGGGCCTGCGGTGGTGAGTTTCGGTGCGCCGGCCGGCTGGGGGGCTTTCCTGTGGAGGCAGCGAAATCCTCGACGGGTATGTGCGGTCTGAGGCGCTCTTGACGTGCGGGCCGATCCCAGGGTTTACGGAGGTCTTCTGGGAGAGGGCGGCGAAGGCTTTTGCGCAAGCCGCCGTCCGAATGGTGAGGTGGCACGGTGACCAACCATGATGAGGAGGCGGCTGTCCGACCGAGGACCCTGGCCTGGGTGAGCCGGCACCTGATGGTCGGCGAACGGGTCGTCAAAGCCGAGGCGCTGCACGGCGGCATCACCGCCGAAATGTGGAGGCTGACCGTCAGCACACGGGACGGAGGCACCCGTGGCCTAGTCCTGCGGAGCTTCGTCGACTCACGCTGCGCAAGGCACGCCGCGGACTGGCTGAGCCGGGAGGCCGACGCCCTGACCCTGCTCACGGGGACCGGTGTGCCGGCTCCTGGGCTGGTCGCGGTTGATCCGACCGCAGCTCACTGCGAGTATCCATCGCTCCTGATGACCCATCTGGCGGGCCGGACGGTCCTCGACAATGAGGGATTGGAGGCGCGCGTTCCCCTGCTGGCCCGTCAACTCGTGACGATCCACGCGGTACGTCCCGTTGAGCCGCTCCGGGAGTATGTGGCGTTGACGACCGCTGACACCGTTGTGGTTCCGACGGGCGCTGACGCGACGGCATGGGCTGCGGCGATCGACGTGATCCGCAAGCTCGCGCCGCCCTATGAAGGGCGATTCCTGCACCGGGACTTCCAGCCCGGCAACGTGCTGTTCGACGAGCGGCTCTCACAGTCGGCCGGTGCCCGGATTACCGGCGTCGTCGACTGGGCAGGGGCCTCCTGGGGCCCGGCGGATCTCGATGTGGCGCACTGCTCGACCAATTTCGCGCTGCTGCACGGCCCGGCGTGGGGTCTGCGGTTCGCCGAGGCGTACGAGGAGGCCGGCGGGGTGCTGGCCGCGGCCCCGAGCGAGCGGCTGTATTGGCAGGTGCGGGACGCGCTGGCGTGCTCAGAAGAAGTGCAGCAGGTGGCGCAGCGATGGCGGGAGGCAGGGAGGGTCGAGCTGACGACGCGTGTCGTGGAGGAACGGCTGGACGCCTATGTCACCGCCTTGATGGACGCAGTGGGCTGAGCCAAAGCAGCCCAGGACCCAGGCCCGGCAGCGAGCACCGGGCCCAGCGGCCGTGTCCGGCAGCGGAGCCGATCGAGCTCTCTCACCGGTACGCCCCCGAATCGAACGACATTCTCACGTTCCGTGACCGGTCCCCAAGATCTGTGCCAGAGCCGAGTTTCGACAGCATCGTGCCGTACTCGCAGTCCGCGTCCGCCAGTACCTCGTCGGCCATTCGACTCGTCCAACCGCTCAGGAGGGCGCGCCGGCCAGGATTTCCACCTTGCCGGTGTCGAGCGAGTAGTAGGCGCCGACCACGGCGAGGGCGCCCTTTCCCACGAGTGGGGCCAGGTCCTGGTTGGATCGCAGATCGGCCGCGGTCAACTTGACCTGGGCGCGGGCCATGGTCTCGACCGGGTCGGCGCCACCCTCCCGGACAGCCTGCTTGTACGCCGGCTGCAGGGCCTTGACGATCGCCTGCAGGTTGCCGGGCAGCGGTTTGCCGTCACGAAGGGACGTGTACGCCGACTTGACGGCGCCGCAGCGCTGATGCCCGAGGACCACGATGAGCGGGGTGTCACTCGTCATAGGCCCGTACTCGACAGAGCCAGTGACCACCGGGCCGACCGCCTCCCCACCGGTGCGCATCACGTACAGGTCACCCAGGCCGGTATCGAAGAGGAGCTCAGGCGGCACTCGGGAGTCGATACACGAGAGGATCGCCCCAAAAGGCTCCTGCTCCTGGGCCACGAGTTGACGCCGGTTCGGATCCCGGTCGGGGTGTTGAAGGTCTCCGCTCACCCAGCGCTTGTTGCCTTCCATCAGCCGCGCGAGTGCCGTGGCGGGCGTGGTGGGCCGCGCTTCCGGCGAAGCGCTGGTCGCCGACGAGGCGGCCCTCGTCGATGAGCACCCCGCGAGCGCGACGGCGGCGCCCGCAAGTCCGCTGGCAAGCAGCGATCTACGATCCGGACGTCCGGCTCTGTCCATCAGTCAGTTCCCCTCGATGCCGCTCAGACACGTCCCTGCGCCTTGACCAGGCCAATGGTCCAGCGTGGTATGGGTGCCTTCGCAGCAGACACAAGCGGGCGCGGGCTACATTGCTCCGGACAGCCCACAGAACCAGCTCGGGCGGCGGCGCGAACCTCTGATGCCGAGACCCGCCCGCCCGACTGGAATGTTGACGGCCGGGTGCTGTCCGTTCTCGTGAACATCAACCTCGACCCGATCCGGATACCTCCCGAGACGATGAACAACCGCCGTCGAAAACTCACGAACCAAGCCAGGCGCAGCATTCGCACGGCCGCGGACAGTTCTCGTACAGGGTTCGCATCATGCCCGCGAACTGCTGGGGCCGGGCGGCCTCGCAGCTGGCGCAGTGGTACTGGTGGAACCAGGCGCGAGCCGGTGTTGCGCTTTTTGTAGCGCTCTTTGTCGAAGCCAGGTGGCCTGCCGCCGGAGCTGCCGCGTCTGACGCGGTGGGCCGCTTGGTCGGCCTTCTCCGGGATGACGTGCCGGATCGACCGTTTCCGTAGGTGGCGGCGGGTTCGGCGGTTGCTGTAGCCCTTGTCCGCACTGACGCTGTCGGGCTTCGTGCGAGGCTGGCCGATGGTCAGCCGGGGAACGCGGATCTTGTCCATGACCGACTCGAATTGGGTACAGTCGGCCCGCTGACCAGGTGTGATGACCAGCGACAGCGCCCGGCAGCGGCCGTCCGCGCTCAGATGGAGCTTGGTGGTGAAGCCGCCACGCGAGCGGCCGAGCGCTTCACCTCCCGCGCCACCTCCGCCGCAGGCCGATCAGCTCGGCCCAGATCCGAGCGGTCCTGACCTTTTGTGCTGATCCCCTTTTGGCGGGCGGCGGCGCGTTGCGAGCCCCGGCGGCATGATGGTGTGCGCGCACGGTCATGGAGTCGACGGAGATGTCCCAGTCGATGTCGCCGGCCGCGTCCGCCTCGGCCTGGACCTGCTGCAGCAGGCCGCTCCCAGGTACCGTCCGCCGACCAGCGGCGATGCCTCTCATGCACCGTCTTCCATGGCCCGTACCGACCCGGCAGATCCCGCCACTGCACACCGGCCCGAATGCGGTACAACACCCCGTTGACCACTTGCCGATGGTCCCGCCACCTGCCGCAACGACGATTGCTCACGGGCAGAAGCGGCTTGAGCCGCTCCCACTGGGCATCCGTCAGATCGCCCCTACTCACCATGGTCATGCCAACGACTCATGTGCTCGGCAGATCCGGCTCACGGTCGATCCTCTCGGCAGCGCCCAGCAGATCGGGATGCAGCCGGCGTCTGGCACTGAACAGTTCGATGCCCAGCAGCCGTCCGTCCGAGTCGTAGTCGAGTATCGCCGTGTTGTCCTCGACGGGCACCTGCCGCACGGCCTCTCCCAGGCCAATCTTGTCGACGAGGTAGATGTACGCCATGTCTGCCGAGGCGTCGTATTCAACCCGCATCGCCGGCCCTCCCCGTCGTTCGCCGACCTGGGGCGTCAGGTCCGGCGTCTACCACAAGCCTACTGACGCCGAAGATCGCCAGGACAGTGCCTAACACCAGCCCAGGAAGATCACCATCGCGGCCGGGGTGGTCGAGGTGAAGGCCAATCGGGTGAACGACAAGCGCGTTGACGAGGCCACGGGCGAGCGCAAGCGGTTCTCCTCCGCGATCCCTCGTGGGTGAGGCGGCCGGTGGCCATGAAGGTGTCGGTTCCGCAGGCGAGTTGGCGGTCCCGGGCGGCTTCGAGGTTGGTCTCGGAGCAGTAGCCGGCGTCGCCCAGGGCCTGCTTGGGGTGGGTGCCGGTATTCGCCGCGGACTGCTCCAGCATGGTGGTGTAGTTCAGCGCGTCCGAGGCGTTGGTCGTGACGTCGGCGGCGGTGATGACCTGGTGTGCCTCGTCGACGACGGCCTGGGCGTTGTAGGCCTGGATGTAAGCGCCGTCGCCGTTCTTCATGATCCGCGAGTCGGGGTCGGTGAAGTTGGCCTGGGCCTTCGGCTTCGGGCGGCCCTTGGCGGCGGCCTTCTCACCGGCATCGGTGACGGCCTGCTCGTCGGCTGTGCCCTTGCGCTGCTGGCGGCGGCGCTCGATGTCCTCGGCGTGGCGGCGGGCCTTGTTCGCGGCTTCGGCCTCGATCTGGGCGCGGGCTGTCTGCAGTCTGGCGAGGCGCTTCTCGCGTCGGTCGAGTGCGGCGGGCAGGTCGGTGTCCTTGCCGTCGGGGCCGAAGGCCTGGTCCTCGGCGGTATCGGTGGCCTCAGCGTCGGCGAGCAGAGCGGCGGCTCCGGCCTCCAACGCGGCGATCTCGGCTTCGATCCGTTCCTCCTTGTCGACCAGACGGCCGTAGCTCATCGCCTTGTGCTTGGAGGCGTTCGCTTCGAGCTTGGTGCCGTCCAGGGCGACGCTGCCCATCTTGACCATGCCGAGCTTGGCCGCGAGGTGCAGCGACTGGGTGAACAGGTCGGCCAGGGCGCCCAGGTGGCGGCGACGGAACCGGGCAATCGAGCGGAAGTCCGGGGCCTGGTCGGAGGCCAGGAACCGGAACGCCACATCGTCGGCGCATTTGCGCTCGATCGCCCGGGAGGAGCGGACACCGGTGGTGTAGCCGTAGATCAGCAAGCGCACCATCAGCCGGGGGTCATAGGGCGGGTAGCCACGTTTCTCGGTGTAATCGGCCCGGATCGGGAAGAGGTCGAGTACCTCGTCGACCAGGTCCGCGACGAACCGGGCGAGGTGGTCCTCGGGCAGCCAGTCGTTCAGTGACGGCGGCAGCAGCAGGACTTGGTGCGGGTCGAACGCCCGGAACGTCTTGCCCACCGCCGCCGGACGGCCCTGTCGCCGCTTCGCCTCGATCGGCTCGACCTCGAACAGCCCATTCCCATCGCGCATACCGGCATCATCCGGCACGAAAGATCACGAGACACAGGCGGATTACTTGTTACTGGGAGCGCCTACCGTGGGTGCAAGGCTTCGGCTACCGCGATGGTGTCCCAGTAGAACGGGTGTATCTCGGTAATGAGTCCGTCTTTGACAGTGATCAGTTGCATGACCGAGGTGTCCAGGATCCGACCGGTGGCGCGGGCCTGCAGGCGGCCGCGGTTCAGTACAACGACGACGTCTCCATCGACCACGAATCGCTGCTCCAAGAATTCCAACGACTGCCACGCCTCGCTCATCGCGGCCATGAACTCCTCGATGCCGCGCGGCCCGCGCCAAGTGCCCCCGTAGGGCAACCCAGGTGCCTGGTACATCACCACCTCAGGATCGAGACACCCAGCGAGTCCGTCGAAGCTGGCCTTGCCCATACCTCCGGCGGCAATGTAGGCCGCTTCGGCCGCGTAGAACTCCTGCAGTACGGCCAAGGCGTCGCCTCGTGCGCGCACGCCTGTGCGCGGCCCAGTCGCCGACACCGCGATCGGGCCCGAATTCATCGTGTTTTCTGCGGTCATCAGCCCATGGTGACGATCCAACGGGAAGGACGCTGGCGAGAATCGGACATCGCGTCCTGAGCGTCATCGTCACGGTCAGCTCAGGAGATCCTGCTGGCGGCCCTGCAGCGGCCAGGGCACCCACCGTACGTATCGGCAGACACAGATCACCACCATGCCCACGGCAGGAAACAGCACCGCCCGACGACCGGCCACGCCCATTACCGACCCACGCTCCTAGGTGTACGTGTGGGCCGACAGCATCCACCTCAACGTCCGTCTGGAGGAGGCCAAAGCCTGCGTCCTGGTGCTCATCGGGGTCCGCGCTGACGGCTCCAAGGAACCGGTCGCGCTCAAGGACGGCTACCGCGAGTCCGCCGAATAGCGGGCCGACCTGATGCTCGACTGCCCCCGCCGGGGCATGCGCGCCCCAGTCCTGGCGGTCGGCGACGGCGCCCTGGGCTTCTGGAAGGCCCTGGCCGAGGTGTTCCCCGAAACTCGCGAGCCAAGGTGCTGGGTTCACAAAATGGCCAATGTCAGCTTCACCAGGCCTTGAGTAGGCCGTTCTCCCCGACCAGGCCGAGTCCCTCGCTGCGGGCCCGGTTCACCAGCTGCTCGGCCGGCTCCCGGTCCAGCTCGGTCAGTCTCGCCAACTCGGCCCCCGTACGTACGATGTTCGAACTCTAGGGGGGACGCTCGTCCTTGCTGCCCATCCATGATCCTTCCCGGCGCAGAGCCCACATCTCATCCCAGACAGGTCACACCGGGGCGGGCATATATAAACTTCAGGACAGTCCCGTGCCTGGACGCGATGACCGTACGGGGGAATCAGAGGCGCCGCGTAACACACCTCAACCGGCCGGTGAAAATGGCGGTCCGTGATGTCTCAGAGTCATTGGTTTCGTAACCGAGAATGGACACCGCATGTCAGCGAGTTTGGACATCGCTGGGCCGATGCGGGACCGCGAAATGTCGGTGAGAGATGACACCGCGTTTGGTGGGTCTGTGTCATCGGTGACGATTCCCGCTTCCTACTGACGGGTGATGCCGCTGTAGGGATGGGGGAGTTCGACACCGAAGCGGTCGTGCAACTGGAGCATGTCCTGGCGGTTCTTTGCGGACGGCTCATAGTTCAGGTGGCAGTGGACTTGGGTCATAGCGTCGACGCAGCAGACCCCTCGCCCGCCGATGACGCCTCTGACAGGAGGTGGGTAATGGAAGGTGTCGCCGTCCGGGAGGGCCTGGTCTCCTCCGCCGTCAGGGGTCGGCGTGATGGGGTGGAGATCAACCTCGCGGCCGTTGTCATCGGCGAGTGCCAGTGCGGTCGGCAGCCAGTCCCGCAGCACCACGCGGTAGCCGCTGTCGGCGAGGGCTGATCGGACCGCGGAAATCTCGGGGAGGAGCACAACAAGATCCAGGTCGGAGTGCTGCCGCGTCGCCTGCTGTGGGAGAGCATCGATGCCCCAACCACCGTCGACCCAGGCGGTGAGCCCGGCCTCTTCCAGGACAGACAGCACCTCGTGGACATCCTGCATGCTCATCATGGTCACCAGGATGTCCGCTCGATGAGGGAAGGACGAACGATTTCCGTGGCCAGGGGACACTGCTCCTGTCAGCCGACCCTGGCGTCCTGTTCGGCGGCTCGGGCTCGGGTGCTGGCAAGGCCGTAGGATTCGGTGCCGGTCTGGATGATGTTGCCGCCGAACGTCAAGCGGTCGACGATTGCCGCACAAAGTCGAGGGTCGGTAAAGCTCTTTGTCCAGCCACCAAAACTCTCGTTCGAGGCGATGGCCACGCTGTTCTTCTCTTCCCGCTCAGTGAGAACCTGGAAGAGCAACTCGGCGCCTCTGCGGTCGAGTTCCATGTATCCGAGCTCGTCGATGCACAAGAGATCGACACGTCCGTAGCGGGCGATGGTCTTGCTCAGCAGCTTCTCGTCCGCTGCCTCGACCAGCTCGTTGACGAGCTTGGTCGCGAGCGTGTAGCGGACTCGGAAACCGGCCACTGCGGCCTCGGTGCCCAGCGCGATCAGCAGATGGGACTTGCCGGTGCCCGAGTCTCCGATCCGACAAAGAGGCAGTCCCTTCTCGACCCATTCGCAGGTCGCGAGGGTGTGGATGACCGCCGGGTCGACGTTGGGATTCGCCTCGAAAGCGAAAGCCCTCAGGGACTTGTCGCGTGGAAAACATGCGGCCTTGATCCGCCGTTCAGAGCGTCGACGGGCCCGGTCATCGCACTCGGCCAACAGCAGCTCGGCAAGGAACCTCAGATAGGACATCTGGTCACGGGACACCGACTCCGCGAGCTCACCGAACTGGCCGCGGATGGTCGGCAGCCGCAGCAGGCGGCATGCCTGGTCGATGCCCGCGTCGGTGGCCTGCTCAGTCAGCCCACGGTGACGCTTGAAGGCGATGCTCTGTCTCCCTCACGTGCGATGCGGTCGGTCTGCTGCGGTGGTCGCAGCAGCGTCCGGCGTTGATCCTCAGACACAGGCGCAGACGTCCTTCTAGGGGCAACGGTGCGTTCCGATGTGCCCTGCTGGTGGCGTTCCTGGACTGGGCGGCCGCGTTCACCGGGAGCCCTGGGGTCTCGGGGCTCCCGTTTGAGCGGCTGTGCGCGGCGTCAGCGTGCGAACTTTTCGATGGCCGCCTGGGTGACGGGAGTGAAGAAGTTGACGAGGTTGCCGTCGGGGTCACGGAACAACAGCGACCGGTTGCCCCAGGGCATCGTGGTGGGCTCGGTGACGAAGTCGGTGACGAAACCGGTCAGGTTCTGGTGAACGCTGTCCACGTCGTCGACGAGGAACTCGGTGATCACGCTGTGGTTGTCCGCCGGGCGGGCAGAGCCCGGGGCGAACAGCGGGACGGTGCGGGTGCCGGCGATCGCGAGGGTGGCGACCGCGGTCTTGAGTTCGGCGAAGTCCTCGGTGGCCCACGTCGCCCGCGCCCCTGTGGCTCGCTCGTAGAACTCGACGAGGCGCGCTACGTCGCTGGTGATGATGCGGATCGAAACGAAGTCCATGGAGATCTCCTTGGCTGTGCTGGAGGCGTGCACGTCGCAGACTAGGAGAAATAGTGGACAGAATCGGTCCTGTATTCGCGTTAGGCTGCGAACATGCCTCGACCCACCGGCCGCGTGCTGACACTCCTGGAGCTACTGCAGTCGGGCGGCACCCGGACGGTGGCCGAACTCGCCGACCGGCTCGGCGTCGAAGGGCGCACCGTGCGGCGGTATGTGGACCAGCTGATCGACCTGGATGTGCCCGTGGAATCGGTGCGCGGCCGCTACGGCGGGTACCGGCTCGCCCCCGGGTACCGCTTGCCTCCGCTCATGCTCAGCGACGACGAGGCGCTGGCCGTTCTGCTCGGCCTGGTCGCCGGCCGCCGAGCAGGGTTGACGACGACGCAGCGCACGGCGAGCGAGACGGCATCGGCGAAGATCCGGCGGGTGCTGCCCAAGCACATCGCCCGCAGGCTCGACACACTCCTGGAGGCCGTCGCCTTCACGGATCAGCCCGATGATTTCGACACCCCGGACGCCGAGGTCCTGCTCACCATCGCCGATGCGGTGCGCCACCGCCGACCGGTCTCGATCCGCTACACCGACCGCGACGGACGGCGCAGCGAACGCACGCTGCACGCGTACGGGATCGTCGCCCACGCGGGCCGGTGGTACGTCGCTGGCCAGGACGCCCAGATCGGCAAGGACCGAACCTTCCGGCTCGATCGCATCGCAGACGCACGAACCCTGCCCGGCTCATTCGAAGCGCCCGCGGGTCCCGATCCGGCACATCGCCTGTTGTCAGCCTTCGCCACGGCCGAGTACCGGCACGAGGTGACCTTGCGGATCCACGGGACGGTTGAGCAGATCCGCGCCCACCTTCCCGCCAGCGTCGCGAACCTGGAGGAGTACGCGCCCGGGGCAGGCGAGGACCGGGCGACCGAGCGTTGGCTGCGCGTCGAGCTGCGCGTGGAGCGGCTCGACTGGTTGCCTCCGGTACTCGCCTCACTCGACCGGCCGTTCGTCATCGAGCGCCCCGATGAACTGCGCGACTTCGTCATCGCGCTCGCCGATCGCTTCGCGTCCTACGCTCGCCAAGCCTGACCGCGAGGAACCAATGTCACGCGATGGCACAGCTAGATTTCGTCACTCAATTCTCAACGAGACCCGGGGGCACCGATGTTACGGGCGGGCGACGAAGCGGCCGTCGGGCAGTCTGCGCAGCCAACCCCGCCCGGCGAGCTTGGACAGCTTCCCGCGCAGCGGTTCCAGCCTGCGGCGGATGCCGGTGTCCAGTCCGAGTGCCTCGCCGACCTGCCGCGTCATCACCGGCCCACCCGCCGAGCGGACTGCGGCGAGGATCCGCTGGTGCTCGCCCGGCAGCGCGGTCTCCTCCACGCCGAGGCCGCGGTGCGGGACCAGCAGCACCGCATGCCCGCCGACCTGGGCCGACGTTTGAGCGGCGACGGCCGACTCCTGGGCGAGCTGCTCGCGCATTCGCGTCAGGACCCGTACAGCGAGCGAGTTCGTCCCGCTCGGCCCGCACCTCCTCCAACTGCATGACCAGCTGCCCCTCCAGCTGGTCCAGCTCCGCGTGCCGCCTGGCGATCCGTTCCAGCGCATGCCGGGATCCGCCATGGCCGCGAGAGTAGAAACGGCGTGCCCACCGGCGGGCCGAAACCCGGGTAGCCGCCCTGACAGACGATCTACCCGTCAGACTGCCGCCCACGAACAGGGCCAGTCCACCGTACAACCCGCACGCCAGCCACCCTGAACAGCAACTTCACGATGCCCAACGCTCCGTGGACTGCGGCCGTCTTCTCGAAGTCGGCGATGATGTCGGCCGTGTCGCGATCGCGTGCCTGGGCGAGCCAGGCGGTCAGCCGCGCCGCTGCCACCCCGGCGCCGATCGCGAGCATGTCGAGCGGGCGTTCCGGGTGCCGGGATACCCGGTGGTGCCGGTCCTGTCCGTCGTCGCCTGCGGCTACCCGCTCTACGAACTGCCGCTGGACACCTGCCTGCTCTTCGGCGGGGGCTGGCGCTGGTCGTCTACCTGCTCCACAGCCGCCGCAACTCGCGGCTGGAGACGGCCGATGGCTCGCGGGCTCGGGTGAACACCCCGCGTGACAGGACGTTGAGCGGCCCTTCCGGCTCACCCCAGGTCGAAGGTGTTGGGCAGACCCAGCCGGTAGCGCACCTCGTCGATCCGCTTCAGGGGCTCCATCTCCGGCGGCCGGTACAGCTCCCACACACGGCACCGCTCGGCGTCCGAACGGTCCGCGTCGAGCAGGGCGTTGACGGCTCGCCGTGCGGACTCGTTGGCGCCTTCCATGGTCGCGAGGTCGACGTCGGTGCGGACGTAGTCGCCCGCGAGGAAGAAGTTCGGGATCGCCGTCCGCGCCGAAGGGCGATGGTAGAGCGTCCCCGTCGGGTGGATGAGGAGCTGTTCGCGGTTGTGCGGGTCAGGGCCGCCCAGGCCCGTCACGGCCGGGTCCATGAACCAGCCGAGGCGGTCCTCGTCCCTGAGCGTGGTCTTGCCCGCCTCGTTCAGCCCGTCCTTCAGCTGCGCCCACAGCTCGGCGACGATCTCGTCCCTGGTGCACTCCTTGGCCGTCTTGCCGTACAGGATGCCGGGCTTGTCCCACTCCGAGATGATCGCGGAGAGGCAGTCGTGGGCCCGCCCGTCGCCGTAGTCGCGGGAGAAGTCCCGTACGTCCCAGAACTGCGCCTGGCCGACGGCCGTCACCGACCAGGGGGAGTCGAGGCAGTTGATGTGGCCGTGCACGACAGGTGTGGGCGTGCGCAGATAGAACATCACGCCGGTCATCCAGTCCGTCTTCAGCGCGTCGCACCGGCCGAGCTGCGGGTCGGCGGCGCGCAGGGCCCTGCCCCAGGTGGCGCGGGCGTGCTCGACGGGCATCGCGGAGACACAGTGGTCGGCGGTCACCGTGCGCTCGTGGCCGCCGTCGCGGGCCGCGACCCGGACCCCGGTCACCTGCCCGCCCTCATACCCGACCTCCAGGACCTGGGTCCCGGTGACGAATTCGACGCCGAGGGAGCGAAGATGCGCCTCCCAGGGGTCGATCCAGGCCTCGCTCGTGGGGGCGTTCAGGACGCGGTCGATGTCGGCGTCGCCGTCCAGCCCACGGCTGAGCAGGCCCCACAGGATCAGGGCCTCGATGATGACGCGGCCGACCGTCCTGGTCGACGCCACCTCGGCGCGGGTGGCGACGAGGTTGCGGGTCTGCCCGATGCCGAGGAGCGTCTGGTACTCCCTGCTCATCTCGCCCGCGCGGATGAAGTCCCACCAGGCGACCTTCTCCCACTGGCCCTCGCGGCGGGCGTCGCAACTGGTGAGGTGGACGAGGAGACGGTCGGCGAAGTAGGCCGCCTCGTGGGCGGGCAGCCGAGTGCCCACATCCAGGACGGACAGGACCTGGTCGCGGATCCAGGACGCGGTGATGTCGCCGGGCGCCGGCGGGGTCGTGACCCGGCGCAGCGGGAAGTGCAGGTCCGGGCGGCCCGAGCCGCGCGCGAACAACTCCTCGGTGGCGTTGCGGAGGTTGCCGTGGACGCCACCGGCGTTGCCGGGGAAGGGAATACGGCGCATCGTGTCCGGCAGGTTCCGGTAAAAGCCGGGGAAGAAGCGGAAGCCGTGCTCGCCGGGCAAGGGCCCCCGTCCGCCGGCGGCCGTGCCGGGGACGTCCATCGAGCGGGCCTTGCCGCCGAGGGTGTCGTAGTACTCGTAGACGGTGACGGCGTAGCCGCGTTCGGCGAGCTCATGGGCGGCGCTGAGCCCGGAGACCCCGCCGCCGAGGACTGCAACGCGCCGACGGGACGGCGTGGCAGCGGCGGCCCGCGCTACGGGCCCTAACGCGGTCGCGCCGACCGCGCCGCCGGCGGCCGTGAGGAAACGTCTGCGGGAATGCCCGACGGCCGGCTGCGACTGCCGCGCGTGTTCTGTTGTCATGACTCCAGGAGGGTAGGGAGGGTCCCGCGAGCCCGGAAGCGTGTCTCCCGTCCTCCACAGCATCCTCACCATCACAGACTCCGCCTCCACCCCCGCCGAAGGACACGAGGAGCATGGACGCCGGGCTCGGCGGCCTCATGCTCGCCCCAGTCCTGAACGTCCACGGCACGCCTGCCTCGAAACAGCAGACTTGATGGAGGAGTTCCGTGGCCTCATCCTGGCGGGCCGCCAGGTACTGCGGATCCATGTGCCGACCACCTCGCGGGAGCGGATCTTCTCCGCCGTCATCGGCGCCACAGGCAACGCCTGACTCGATGGCGTCCCTTCTCGTGTCACGAGCCCCTTCGTCGGCATGCTGCCGACCGGATGCGGCAGTTCCCGCCGGGCGATCCGGGCGATCCGGGCTCACGTCCACAGGCAGCCGCAGGCCCGGATCGCTCGATTCAGTCGAGCAGGCCGTTGTAGTCGGGCAGCTTGAACACGGTCTGAGCGTAACCTCCGTTCAGGTCCGTCGAGTTGTTGCCGATGTTGGCGACGATGGTGTAACCGTCGCTGGTCAGGTTCTTGCGGA
This sequence comes from Streptomyces camelliae, assembly GCF_027625935.1. Taxonomy (NCBI): domain Bacteria; kingdom Bacillati; phylum Actinomycetota; class Actinomycetes; order Kitasatosporales; family Streptomycetaceae; genus Streptomyces; species Streptomyces camelliae. The sequence continues at coordinate 145,471 of NZ_CP115300.1, read as the reverse complement.
CCATGGTCTTGAAATCCTGGATCGGCTGGGTGAGCCAGTACAGGTCACGGGAGTAAAGGCCGTCGACGGGGTAGCCGACCTCGTCCAGGTTGTAGCTGGTGGCGGCATTGATCAGCTCGGGGCGAGCGCTGATGAAGAAGACCTTGGCGCCGTGTGCGTGGGCGTACTTGGCCAGCGCCAGCACCTGCGGGGTGGCCGGGGTCGGGTAGCCGCCCTTGTAGTACGACTCCAGCGCCGTGTTGTCGATGTCCAGCACGATCGCCGGCTGCTCGCCCGAGGGAACCTGGGCGAGAGCAGACGCGAGGTAGGTCTGCGCCTGATCTGTGACCGCGGTGACGTCAGCCAGCCATTGATCGTACGAGGGAGCTGTGGTGGCCGCAGCCTCGACAGTGCTGCTGCTGGCCACAGTTGCGGCGCCGGCCGGGGCAGCGATGCCCGTGGCGAGCGCCGCGGCCAGTGCCGCCACGGCAACGGCACGGGCAGGGTGAGTGATGTGCATGACAAATACCCTTCCAATGCAGGGGTAAGGGCGTTACGCGAGCTGGGCGTGTGATTCTGGTGGATTCTGAAGATCTTTGGCGAACCCCCGGTAACCATGACTCGTCCAACTCCACGCACGCAAGGGACAACCAGGCCAACCAGGCACACCAGCCCCGGCTGAGAAAGGGTCAGCAGAATGAAATACCCGAACGAAACCACTCAGGAGGCGTTCAGGGCCGCCGGTATGTCTCTGTCTCTTGTCAAACTGCCTGGCCAGAGAGGGACTTGGCTCTTCGTTCGTCGGCGGACGGCGTCATGGTGCGCGCGAGGCGCTGCTGCTCGTGCCGGTGACTGTGCCGTGGTCTTGCAGGCAGTCGGTGATCGTGTGTGAGGGCTGCGCCCTGCCTTCGGTGTTGGAGGCCTTCGCCCATACGCAGCCGGTGCGGGTGGAGAGCACGTTGCCCCAGGAGTTCGGGTGTTGGTCGCCGGAGAAGGCGGAGGAGTGGCGGCTTGGTCGCCTTTCCGGTGGGCGACGATGTGCCAAGCCCACTTGCTGGAGTTCGGACCGTAGACGTAACCCCAGCTGGCGGCGCAGCGCTGGGAGTGGAACAGCACCAGGAAGCCGTAGGGCGATCCGCCGGGGAAGGGCACGGGGCGCCGGTCGACTTCCTGCTCGTCCGGCCCGCAGTGGTCGGAGTAGGGATCGTCGCCGTCACGGACCGATATCGGTGGCGGCGAGGCTGTCGCCGCGGACGTCGTGGGAGCGAGGAGAGTACTGCTGGTCGAAGGCGGCGGGCTGGAGTTGTGGCCAGTGTCGTGAGAGTTGGCGATCATGGTGTCGACGGTCGTGCAATTGGTTCTGGCCGCGATTGCGTGATTGTGTGGACGCACGCCGTCGCTCTTGAACTCACCGCCTCCGGCCCGACACCGTCTCGGGGTGATGAGCCGGACCCGTGATCGCCGTCCAGCACAACTTGCAGAAGATCATGTCGTTGTCCTCAACGAAGGCGAGATCCGCAGGCTGATCTGGCACGGCCTTGGCCACCGCGAAGTCGATGGGCGCCTCCAAGTGGCACACCAGGTCGCCCTTGGCCCGCCAAAACGGGTCTGTCCCAGAGCTATGCGGCCACGGACGGAAGCTGTTGCCAGTCCGGACGAGCGCCTCGACCAGGTCGTGCATGTGTTGCTGCGTATGGGCCATGGCCACAGTCTGCACCGGCTGTCCCGGACCGTGAGGTGTGTGGAGCTAACGAGCTTGCCCTTTCACGGAACTGATGCCGTTGGTGATCTTCACTCGGAGAGGTGAAGATCACCAACAGTACCGATTCCGTGAATCTCCAGCTCATGCCCGAAGCAGAATGCGGGTGCGGAGGAGACGAGACGAGGCCCGGCCGTACATGGCCCGCTTGATCGTCTTGATTCGGTTGACGTGGCCCTCGACGATGCCCGAGCTCCACGGCAAGGTGAGGCCGGCGGTGACGGTTTGCGAGTCGAGGCACAGGCACTGTGCGAAAGAACGGAGGGGGTCGGTGCGTTGCGTTCGGCCTCGCGGATCCACTCCAACAACTGGTGACCGCGTCGGTGTTGGAGCAGGTCATGGAAGGTGCGGGCGAGATCGCAGGCCCGGGCGATATCGGGACATGCGAGCCGAGCGGCCAGGAGCTGCTCTTCTTCTGGGGGCCGCAGGGTGCCGTGGGGCAGCATGATCCACGTGGTGATCTTGCGCGAGCTGGGGATGGCGCCGCGGGCGGGTTTCACGGTGCCGGTGCGCAGGCCGGCGACGTAGCGGCGCACCGGCAGATCGCTGCCCTGGTAGCCGCGTTGTCGGATCTCCCGGAAGAGGTCGGTCGGGCTGGTCACGCCGCTGGTGAACTGCTCGGTCAGGTACGCGGTGTACGGCTCCAGCGCCCCTTTGGGACGACCATGCTGGCCTCCGCCCGCGATCGCCGCCCCAACGGTGTCCTGGAGCCGTTCAAGGCATATCTCAATGCCCGCTTCACCGAGGCGCAAGGCCAGGTCAGCGGCACCCGGCTGTTCCTGGAGATCCAGGCTCGCGGCTACCGCGGCAGCCGCCAGGTCGTCCGCAAACACCTCGCCGGCCTCCGCGCGGGCACCGCCGAACCGATCCGGGCCGACATCCCGAGCCCTCGCAAGATCACCTCGTGGATCATGCGGCCCCGGGAGACGCTCACCGAAAGCCAGGACGAGCGCCTCCTTCAGGTCCGGCTCGCCTGCCCGGACATCACCCGGGCCTGCGACCTCGTCCGGGCCTTCACAGATCTGGTGCGTCACCGGCGCGGATTCCTGCTGCTGGAGTGGATCCGCCAGGCCGAACAGGACGCACCGAAGCCGATGCAGGGCTTCGCCGGCTTCCTCCACCAGGACCTCGACGCCGTCACTGCCGGATTCACGCTGCCGTGGAGTTCCGGTGCTGTCGAAGGGAACGTGAACCGCGTCAAAACGCTCAAGCGAGCCATGTATGGCCGGGCCTCGTGCAGCCTCCTCCGGACCCGCATCCTGATCCGCCCATGAGATGGTGAGGCCGCACGCAAGGGGCGTGCACCCACGGACTCCAGAGGACTCCTGCATGCCTGAGCGTGGTCTCGACTCATCCTGGCTGCATGATGCGTGGTGTCAACAGGTTTCACAAGGCGTGAGCCAGCTGATGGAAACCTTCGAGGAGACGCGCGGCTACCCCGCGGGGGACAACGAGGTGGCGCTGGCCGACGATGAGACGCGGGCTGCGGTCACCCTCCTGACGAACCACCGGCCGGAGCCCTGCTGTCGCTCTTCGCCGTGATCGACAGCGTGTCTCTGCCCGACATCGGCAACGGGTACTTCATCCACCCGCCCTCTACCGTGACTGCGTACCTGGACGAGTACGGCGCGGTTCCCCTCAAGAATGGCGATCATGGAATCGTCTTCGGGAGCGACGGCGGTGGCAATCTCTTCGCTCTCGCGGCCAACGGCACGGTCCACAAGTCCAGGACTGCATCCTGGAACGACGAGTTCTATGCCGTGGCCGCCAGTCTGCGCGACTTCCTTGAGCAACTTCACGATGTCATTGATCAGTTCGCCGCCACGGGCCACCCCGGGGCTCTCTGAACTTCACGCACCGCCTGGCCGCACGCGTCCTTCGTGGGTTCACGGAACTGCGGCCAGAGCCTTGAAAATCCCCGGGTTCGCTCCTGGTCCCCGCTTGGTTGTCGGCCTCGTCAATGGGGCTGGCAGGGCGTTGCGGCTCCGGGCTTTGGGCTGCTGCGTCGCAGAGCCGGTTGACGTAGCCAGGGGATAACCGTTAGACCTATCCGCTAGGTGCGGAGGGGGGTGAGGGATGCAGGACGCGTTGCTGGCGATGCTGGTCAAGGAGCCGGCCCACGGGTATGCCCTGCGTGCCCGGCTGCAGGCGGCGCTGGGGCCGCTGGGTGCGGCGATGAACCCGGGTCAGGTGTACGTCACCTTGTCGCGGCTGGAGAAGGCCGGCCTTGTGGCATGCACGGACGCCGCGGAGCCGGCTGACCGCAAGGTCTACGAGGCCACCGCCGCCGGCCGGGAACGCGTGACGCGGTGGCTCGCGGGGGCGGGGTGGCCGAAGCCGGATCTGGCCGGGTTCCACCTGAAGCTCGTCGCCGCTGCCGCCAGTGGTCTCGCTGATCCGGTGGATCTTGTGGCTGTGCAGCGCCGGGAGTTGATGCGTCGGCTGCGTGACGCTCAGCGGGCGGCCCTGGAAGAGCCCGGCGATGAGGTGTCCGCGCTGCTGCTGGAGGGGATCGTGCTGCGGCTGGAGGCGGATCTGCGCTGGCTGGAGGCGTGCGAGCGGATGTGGCGTGGGAACAGGGAGGGTGCATGACCGGGGATGCGAGCGGCGCCTGGCTGCTGCAGGCGCGTGGGGTGTCCAGGGGGCACGGCGAGGGTGAAAGTCTGGTGCGGGCGGTCGACGACGTCGACCTGGAGGTCCGTGCGGGTCAGAGCGTGGCCGTGATGGGTCCGAGCGGTTGCGGCAAGTCCACGCTGCTGAACCTTCTTGGCGGTATGGACCGCCCGACCCGCGGGGAGATCTGGCTGGCCGGTCACCGCCTGGACGTGCTCGGCGAACGGGCTCTGGCCCGGCTGCGCCGTCGGCACGTCGGCTTCGTCTTCCAGTCCTTCCATCTCATGGACGAACTGTCCGCGGTGGAGAACGTGGAGTTCCCGGCGCTGCTCGCCGGGTGGGGACGCCGTCGGGCCCGCCGTCGGGCCGTCGAGCTGCTGGAGCAGGTCGGGTTGGGCGACCGGGCGAGCCACCTCCCGTCGGCGCTGTCCGGGGGACAGCGCCAGCGGGTCGCGATCGCACGCGCACTCGCCAACACGCCCTCGCTCATCCTGGCCGACGAGCCGACCGGCAACCTGGACAGCTTGGCGACGCGCGAGGTGCTCCGCCTCTTTCAGGATCTGCGCGTCGCCGGGCAGACGCTGGTGATGGTCACGCACGATCCGCGGATCGCCGCCACCGCCGACCGGCTGATCACCATGCACGACGGAACCTTCGTCGACGACACCGCCTTTCCGCAAGCCCGGACCCCGGCCGCTTCGCTGATCGACCTGGAGGGGTGAGCGATGGGCCGCCTCATCCTGATAGCCCGCCTCGCCCTGCGCGGCCTGCGCCGCCACTTGCTTCAGTCCCTGATTCTGGTTTCGGCCGTGACCGCCGCCTGCGGCGCCGTGGCGCTCGGGATGACGCTGCGCGACGCGGCGGGACAGTCCTACGCGCAGATCCGGGCCGCGACCGACGGGCCGGACGTGATGGCCATGCCGATCGGCACCGGAGACACAGCCCTGCACGACCTGACTCCGCTGTTCGACCTGCCGGGGATCGCTGCGCACAGCGGGCCCTACCCCGTCGCCTTCCCCATGGTCCAGGCGCACGGGCTGACCGTGCAGGCCGTCGTGGAGGGACGCGCCACGACACCGGACGTCATCGACCACCCGCAGCTGACCCAGGGCAGCTGGGTGCGTCCCGGAGGAGCGGTGGTCGAACGCGCCTTCGCTCTCGCGCTCGGACTGCACACCGGAGAGCACCTCACCGTCGCCGGGCGGACCTTCACGGTCACCGGCATCGCCCTCACCGCTGCCGCCGGGCCCTACCCGAGCGCCGAGTGGTCCCCTCAGGGAGGCGGTCCCGCCCAGAGCGCCGGCTTGCTCTGGCTCACCCAGGCCGACCTGCGCAGCCTCGCCTCACCCCAGCTGCCGCTGTCCTACACCGCGAACTTGAAGCTGGCCGAGCCGCAGCACGCCGAGGCATTCGCGAACTCCCCGTCCGTGCAGGCCGTCCGGGTGAACGTGCGCGCCTGGCAGGACTTCGCTCGGGACAACGCCGACGGTCTGCGCCCCGTGCACGACGCCGTCACGGTCGGCAGCTGGCTCCTGGTAAGCCTCGCCCTTGCCGGGGCGAGCGCTCTGGTCGCAGGCCGCATGGCCGAACAGACCCGCAGGGTCGGGCTGTTCAAGGCGGTCGGCGCCACCCCGGGCCTGGTGGCCGCGGCGCTGCTGACCGAGTACTTGGCTGTGGCCCTGGCTGCGGGCGTGGTCGGTCTGGCCCTGGGATGCCTGCTCGCGCCCGCGCTCAGCGACCCCGGCGGCGGGCTGCTCGACACGGCATTCGCCGCCCCCTCGGCAGGTACCGTCGTGGCGGTCGCCGTCACCGCGCTCGCGATCTCCGCCGGCGCAGCGATCGGTCCCGCGTGGCGGGCCGCCCGCACCAGCACCGCCCACGCACTCGCCGATCCAGCCCGCGCACCCGGGCAGCATTCCGCGCTCGCCGCAGGCGCCGCTTGGCTGCCCGTCCCGCTCATGCTCGGACTGCGCCTCGCCGCCCGTCGTCCACGCCGTGCACTCCTCACCGCGGCCAGCACCTTCACCGTCACCACCGGGCTCTCCGCGATACTGACCTTCCAGGCCCAACCGCCGTTCCGGCTCGACCTGGGCGCATCCACCCTGCCCGATCCGAGGTTTGTGCTGACCCACCACATCGTTCAGGGCGTCATCGTCGCCGTGATCGTGCTGGCCGTGGTCAACGCCGCCGCCACCGCCTGGAATGCTGCCCTCGATGCAAGACGTCCCCTGGCCGTCGCCCGCACGCTGGGCGCTACTCCGGGGCAGGTCACCACGGGACTGATCGCGGCTCAGTTGCTGCCGGCCCTGCCCGCGGCCGCGATCGGCGTTCCGGCCGGCATGGGTCTGTACGCGCTCCTGCAGGTCGGCCCCGATGCCGTGATCCTGCCCTCCTCCGCGCAGACCGCGTGCATGGTCACAGCGACGCTCCTCGGTCTCGCAGCGCTGACCGCGGCCCCGGCCCGCCTCGGCGCCCGCCAACCCGTCCACAAGGCCCTGCACAGCGAGCAGAACTGACGCCTCACGCACCATCCATCCGCCGACCAACTCACCCGCGGGCGGGGAACCGGTGTAAGCAGGTCTGGCCATCGGCAGGGCGAGTGGTGGGGATTTTTCAAATAGCGCCAACAGCATGGGAGCTTGGCCGGTGTGATCGGCACACTGGATGCGGTAGCGGGCGCGTGACAGGATCAGAGTGTGACTGATCATGGTGAGCTGTCCCTGCGATCCGGAGGAAAGTCCTTACGCGTAGCGATCGCGGTGTCCGCACTGTCGGCGATTGCCGCAGGGGCTGCGGCCGGACTCGGAGTTGCGCAGGCCGAAAAGTGGGGGATCCTCTCCGGAACCATCTGTGTGGCGACCGTTGTGGGCGCTGCCTGCGTGGCCTCGGCCGCCTTGTGCCAGCGCATCCACTGCGCGTCGTAGTCGTCGCCGGCCAGGCCTGCGAGCTTCGGGCGCTCTGCTTCGGCGGATCGTTCCAGCGTGATCAAGTCATCGGGCCCTCTGTCACGGGCGGATTCTGGATTGTGGACCCAGCCGGCTTGCTCTCGGGGCTACCGGCCGATCGGGTACAGCCGGCTGCCTTCGGCCGTACGTCACGCGGGTGCAGTTGCCGGCGCCGTCTTTCAACGCGTGGCACGACGGCTGAGACGTGGAGGTGTGCTGCCCATGCCCCGGTCGCTGTCTGCTCAGGTCTGCGGTGCGGCTGTGGATCGGGCGGCACCCTCGGATACCCGGCGTCTTTGCGGACGTGGCCGGCAGGGCCGGGGCGGTCGGCGGTCGGCGGGCTCAGCGGGTTGGTTGCAGGTGTTGTGGGTCGTGGGTCGGTTTTCTGGTGCGTGTCCGATGTCTTGTCTCACCCGTTCGGGGGTGGGGAATCGCCGGGAGGGGTGCGGGTGGTGTGGGTGTGGGGAGATGTGCCCGCGGGAAGCGTTCGGGGCGGTTATCCCCAGGTGGGTCGGCCGATGGAGGGAAGGACGCCGGCCCGGGCGCCAGGGGTGTGACCTCTGGTGTCCGGGCCGGTGGTGCGTGCATGGCGCGTGGGTTGTCAGACAATGGGGTTGGGGTGTCCCCGGCCCGATTCCGGCGGGCCGGGGCCCCGTGTGGTGCTGTGGGCTTCGGGTCAGTCCCAGCCGCCCTCGCCGCCCCAGCCGCCCTCGCCACGCTCGCCGCCCTCGCCGCCCTCGCCGCGCTCGCCGCGCTCACCGCGCTCGTCGCAGACGACGCGGAAGCTGGCGACGATGCCGTCCTTGACGTGGATGGCCTTGGTGTGGAGGTCGTCGACGCCGAAGCTGGAGCTGTGGGGGCCGACGGTGGCGATGGGGGCGCCGTTGTCGCAGACCGCGCCGCGGAAGACCTCTACCCGCTTGTGGCTTTCGTTGCGGATGTTCAGGGTCTTGGCGCCCAGGCCGCTGACGACGGTGATGCAGTCACCGGGGTGGGCGGAGTAGGACCGCTCGTTGACCTCGATCCGGCCCTCCTCGTGGCGCCTGCCTTCCTCGCGCCGGCCTTCGTTGCCCTTGCCTTCGTTGCCCTTGCCCTGCCCTTCGTTGTTGTTGCCGTTGTTGTTGTTCTTGCCCTGTCCGGGGTCGTTGCTGAGGGGGGCTGCCGGGGCGGCGGCCGGGGCGGCGGCGGCCTGGGCGGCCTGGGGTGCCTGGGCGGGGGCCGCCGAGGCGTAGGTGATGCCGGTCACGGCGAGCGCCGCGGCGGCCGAGACACCTGCGGTCACCATGGTGGAACGAGCGAGCTTCATGTCGCTTCTCCTGTCTGGATATCTCGGAGATGTCGGCTCGTCAGCCGACTGCGACCAAACCTACTCACAGCTGTCATATCAGTCATATCGGAAGATGAGCGGCATGGAGCCGATCGGGGTATATAGGGCCCCGTCTCCCCTTCGACCGGGACATGAAGTGGCCGAGAAAAAAGGCCTATTGAATGCCTGTTGGTCCTTCCGGATGATCTGCTGACGCCCCTTCACCCCTTGCCGACCGTGTGTCGCTGCGAAATCCATGAACTGATCCGTGTTAAAGGATCGGCTGTGTCAAAGGCGTGAGTGATGCGCATCATGACCCCGGGCACGCACGCCGGATGTCGACTACGGCTACACCCAGCAGGGCAACCTGGACGGCATCGGCGGCTTCATCACCACGGCCAACACACCCGACTACCTCGACACCGCCGTCCACGCGGCCCTGCCTCGTACTGGCAGACCTACAGCTACGACCTGCTCGGCAACCGCACAAGCATGGTCGACCACGACACCACCGGCAACGCGCTCAACGACACCACCCAGACCACCGCCTACACCGGCACCGACGGCACCGCCACGGCCACCCTGCCCAATCAGGCCGGCACCACCACCAGCAGCAACCCGACCACGGGCACGGCGACCGGGACGCCGAGCTACACGGACACCGGCTACACGCCTAACAAGAACGCCGGCAACACCATGAGCCGGAAGGTCTCCACCACCAGCCCGCTCATCTCGGCGCTGACCACCAGCACAGGCAAGAAACTGTGCGTCGACGACGCGACGTCGTCCACCACCGACGGCAACAAGATCCAGATCTACACCTGCAACGGCACCAGCGCCCAGAACTGGACGATAGGCACGGACGGCACCATCCGCGGCATCGGCGGCAAGTGCCTGGACGTCGCCAGCAGCGGCACCGCCAACGGCACCAAGATCGACCTGTACACCTGCAACGGCACCGGTGCCCAGCAGTGGAAGGCCGCGGCCAACGGCTCGCTGGTCAACCCCCAGTCCGGCAAGTGCCTGGACGACCCGTCCAGCTCCACCACGACCGGCACCCAGTTGCAGATCTGGACGTGTAACGGAACCCAGGCCCAGACCTGGAACCCGGTCGCCTCCGGCAGCAAGATCCCGGCCGGCCAGACCCAGACCCTCACCTACGACCCCGAAGGCCGCACCGCAACTGTCACCACTTCCTCGGGCACCAGCAACACCACCAGCAGCTACCTCTACGACGCCGATGGCAACCTGCTGGAGCAGACCAGCAGCACCGGCGGCACCGACAAGACCCGCATCCTGTATCTGTTCGGCGGCACCGAACAGATCACCCTGAACGTCTCCGCCAAGACCTGGACCGGCCTGCGCTACTACTCAGGCCCCGACGGCACAACGGTCACACGCTCCAGCACCGGCACGGTCAGCTACCAGATCGCCAACCTCCAGGGCACAGCGACGACGGCCGTCGACGCCGGCACCCTGGCAGCCACCCGCCGCTCCTACGACCCCTACGGCAACCCTCGCGGCACCAAGCCCGCCACGTGGGTCTCCGCCGACGAGAACCACGGCTACCTCGGCCAACCCACGGACACCACCACCGGCCTCGACCTCCTGGGCGCCCGCAACTACGACCCCAACCTCGGCCGCTTCCTCGCCCCCGACCCGGTCTTCGAAGCCGGCGACCCCAGCCAGATGGGCGGCTACACCTACGCCGGTGACAACCCCTCCACCAGATCCGACCCCAGCGGCCTCTTCCTGCCGATTCTCGACGGAGGCGGCGGCACACCCAGCACCAACAGCAACATCGACAGCGGCTCCATCCGCCCGCACCCTCCACCACACCGGCGCCTCCTATGGCGCCGACCCAGGGCTCCACACAGACCCCGACACCGACCCTCGGTGAAACCCCTTGCCAGCCTAAGGACTTCGGCACTAGGTCGTGTCTTTAATTGATCTTGAGTGGTGGATCATGGTCGGGTGATACGTCGCCATGAACTGTCCGATGAGGAGTGGGAGTTCCTCCGTCCGCTGCTGCCCGAGTCCTTGCGCGGGCGGAAGCGGTTGGACGATCGAACCGTGCTCAACGGGATCGTGTGGAAGTTCCGGACGGGCACGGCCTGGCGGGACGTGCCTGAGCGGTACGGCCCCTGGCATACGCTGCACACCCGCTTTCGCCGGTGGGCCCTGGACGGAACCTTCGAGCGGATGCTCGAGGCCGCCCAGGCCCGGGCGGACGCGGCCGGAGAGGTCGACTGGCTGGTGTCGGTCGACTCCACCGTTGTCCGTGCCCACCAGCATGCCGCCGGGGCCCGGAAAGGGGGCGCTGCAGCCCGGCACTCGGACGCTCCCGGGGCGGCCTGACCAGCAAGGTTCACCTGGCCTGCGATGCCTTCGGGCGTCCACTCGCGTTCGTGCTCACGGGCGGCAGCACCAACGACTGCACCCAGTTCACCACCGTGATGGAGGCGATCCGGGTTCCTCGCATGGGCCCGGGCCGTCCCCGGGCGCGGCCCACCCACGTGCTGGGCGACAAGGGCTACAGCTCCCGCGCGATACGGACCTGGCTGGGACGCCACGGCATCAGCCACACCATCCCCGAGCGGGCCGACCAGATCCGCAACCGGCTCCGGCGCGGCAGCCGAGGCGGCCGCCCGCCGACCTTCGACAAGCAGCTCTACAAGCAGCGCAACGTCGTGGAACGGTGCTTCAACCGCCTCAAGCAGTGGCGCGGCATCGCGACCCGCTACGACAAGACGGCCGAGTCCTACCAGGCAGCTGTCGCCCTCGCCTCGCTCCTGATGTGGGCGTGACATTTGAAGACAACTCCTGGTCGTAGTCGTATTGAACGACATAGTGAAGCTGCATGTCAGGGCCGTTACGGTGTCCGCTGCGGCTCCTTTTTGTGTCGTTCCCCGGAAGGTCGTGCTGGATTTCGCGGGATGTCCTGACGTCTTGTCACTTTCGTTCGCGCAGGACACGGCCTTGGTGACGGCGTAGCCTCAAGAACCGGAAGATCGTGCCATCGGCCGGTCCCGCGACGGACCGACCACGAAGGTCCGCCTCGCGGCACGCGGACGGCCTTGTACCGACCCTGGCCGACGAGGTCCCGGAATGCTACTCCCCGGTGGCAGGTGCGGTGCGGGTCGGTCGGCCCAGCACCCAGAAGAGCACGCCGAGGAGCATAAATGCGACGAGCGGGACGGCCTCCGTCAGCAGGTACCTCCAGCGCTCGCCGTAACTCCAGCCGGCCGGCGCGTAGCCGGAGCCGAACCAGTGGTCGCCGAGTCCCGGGGCGACCAGCTGCACGCTGGCGAACAGGATGAGCAGGGTGAGCACCGTGCTGATGGTGCGGGGGATGGGTGCCCTGTAGGGGCGGGGGAAGTCCGGAGCCTTGCGGCGCAGTACGGCGAGCGCCGGGAAGATGCCCAGGTAGCTGACGAGGGTGGTGGAGACGGCGAGGCCGAGGACGGCGCCGAAGAGCTTGCCGGCGCTGCCGCCCGTCAGTTGGTGGGCCAGGACGAGGACGGTCGTGGAGACCGCACCGCTGAGGATGTTGACCCGTAGGGGGGTGCCGAACCGGCTGGAGATGACGCCGAGGAACCGGGGTGCCGTGCCGTCGTAGCCGGAGACGGCGAGGGCACGGTCGGATCCCATGATCCACGTGACTCCGGAGGACAGCACCGTGAGGATGAACATGATCGCGGCGAGGTCTCCGAGCAGGCGGCCGGCGCCGCTGAGCGTGGCTGTGCCGTCGGCGGCGACATGGCCGCCGTACACAGTGAAGACCTGCCGGATGGCGTCGACGAAACCGCCGAGACCGGTGATGGCCTTGACCGGCAGGACGAGCAGGATGCCGAGGATCGGCAGCGCGTACAGCAGCACGGCGAGGCCGGCGCTGCGGAAGATGGCGAACGGCACGTCCTTCTGGGCGTCGGTCATCTCGTCGCCGGCGGTGTTGGGCAGCTCGAAACCGACGTAGTTGAACATCAGGACAGGTACCAGTCCGACGAATCCCGCGTAGGTCGGGGAGAAGTCGCCGACACCGAATCCATGCAGGCCGTGTCGGATGCCGTACACCACGACGGTGACGGTGAACAGTCCGAGGAGGATGAAACGGCTCCAGGCGCCGATGGTGGGAATCCACTTGCCGACGTCGAAGGAAAGGATCGCGGCGAGCACGCCCACCCAGACGAACACGAGCGTGAAGGCGTAGAAGGCCGGGGTGCTCAGGTTCTTCCCGTCGTTGAAGAAGGTGGTGTAGGCAGTGGCGGCGGACACGGAGAGCGTGCCGCCCAGCCACACCGGATTGGTGATCCAGTACAGGAAGTTGTTGACGGCACCGGCGAGCCGCCCGAAGGCCCGGCTGGTCCAGATGTAGGGACCGCCCTCATCGGGGAACGCGGCTCCCAGTTCGGCGGTGAGCAGTGCAGACGGCACGAAGAACACCGCGGCCAGCACGATGAGCCAGGTGAACGCTTCAGCACCCTTCGAGGCGACGGTGCCGATGGTGTCCACGCCGACGATGGTGCACAGGAGGAAGAACAGGATGTCGAAGCGGCCGAAGTGCTTGCGCAGCTTCTGCCGCTCCGCGAGAGCTGCTGCCGGCGTGTCGGCAGGCTCGGAGGTTATCTGACCAGCGGCCACCGGGAGCTCCTGCGTGCGTGTGGAAGGGGCGGGATGCGGCCAATGATCAGACGTACCTCAAAAGCACACAAGTGTTCATGTCTAACTCTTGACCATCACCTATCCACCCGAAATGCGACGGAAACCGCACCGAAACATGGGAATGGAGGCAGGGACCTCTTCGCCGAGCGGAGGTCGATCCGCTGCGCGCCGGTTGACGACCAGCGCTGCGCTTCCGCATGGTGTCACCCCGTGGCCGAGACCTGGATGGCGTTCCGCCGGGTGGTGTAGCCGATCAAGGCACCGGAATCCGGAGGTCGGCGACGGTGGTTCGGGGGGTGTCGAACGGGTGCCTGCGTGGGGCGGTCCGCATGCCGGACCGACGCTGCATCGTGTCCTGGAACACGTTCGGGGTCGGCTCCGTTGCCGTGCCCGCTGCTGGATCCGTGCTGGATTTCCTGACGTCTCGTCATCTGTGGCCATCCCTGGTTGTCCGCGCCTTTGCTGGATAGGTGCTGGATAGAACTGACCGGTCGGGTCGCGTCTTTTCTAGTGGTGTAGCCGATCAACGGGACGTTGTGTTGGTGGTGTTGGGTAGCGTGGGGGCTCGTTCGAGGAGCTCAGGGGGCTTACCTATCGCGGTGACCAGGCCGTTGATGTGGTCTGAGCGGCGCTCCGCCGGAGGTTGGGTCTTGCCAGGCCGGCCCAGCCCGCGAAGGTGATCACCTTGGTCGACCGGGCACTTTTTGTCTGCGAGAGCTTGGCTGACGGCGATGGCACCGTGGTTCAGCCTGACCCGCGGAATCCCGAACTCCTGGATGATCTGCTGGTCGGGTTTCCCGACCCCGACGACCCGGATGACGATGAGATCGACGACCTCGTGTGGAGCGTGAGCCCTGACGCAAACGAGCATCGGTTGATCCTCTGCGTCGGCTGGTCCCGGGCCCATGACTTCTCTCGTGCGGTCTTCGCCCTTGCGTAAAAGCACGGCCTGACCTGCTTTGACCCGCAGCGCAACGAGGTCCACAACCGATCGACGTCCTGAGGGGCGCGTGCCCCTTGTGGCGTATCGGGTCAATCGGCTGTCGTGCTGGTGGTGTTGGGCAGTACGGGGGCGCTTTCTGCGATCCACTCGTCGTGCAGTTCGAAGAGCACGGCGGTGACCAGGCGCAGGAGCGCGTCGTCGTCGGGGAAGACCTGGACGAGGTCGGTGCGGCGCTTGACCTCGCGGTTGATTCGCTCCAGCGGGTCGGTGGACTGGACCTTCTTCCAATGTCGCTCGGGGAATGCCGCGAAGGCGGTCAGGTCGTCGGCGACGGTGTCGAGCTGGGTGCGGACCGCGTCGGCGGTGGGCTGGGCGAAGATCGTGCGGATCGTGGCGGCGGCCATCTCGGCCGCTTCCGCCGACGGTGGGTCCCGAGCGGTTTCCTGGAGGGCATCGTCCTGCACGTCAACGGGGAGCTGATCCATGACGGCGCCGAGATTTCCCTGCTGCGCGACCTCTACCGCTGGCAGGACGCAGCCGTACCGCGCCGAATATGACTTTCCGGTGGGAGACCACCCCACGGCACCGCCCTCGATGCGGACGCGGAGGTAGAAGCCGATACGCTGCTTCACCTGGGAAGTGCCTCCTGCGGTTGCGGGAACAAGGACCTCGACGAGTCGTTCTTCCAGGGGTTCAAGCGCGAGTTGCTCCACGGAAGGCGCTGGACCTCGACGGGCACAGCCTCGGCTGGAGCTGTTCCGCCGGCTTACTGCAACCGGCGCCGTCGGCATTCCACATCACGTACGCTGTCACTCGTCGCATGAAACCCGGTGTCCACTCCCGGGATCAACCCCAACGGCTCTTCACCCAACCTTGGTTCCAGGGATGGGGCCCACGCGTTCTGGAGGCTGCGATGACGACCGAACCGGATGCCCTGCCCGAGGCCCTTCAGCCCGTGTCGGTACCGAGCTGGCTGGACCAAGTCCGCGAGGTGCTCGCCGAACCGGCGGCCGTCCACGACGGATGGGGGCACTCCGTGGCCGGGGTGCCCTTCGCCGCGGTCCACCACTGGCATGCCGGTGCGGTGGCGGATCTCATCGCTGAGGCAGTAGCCCGGCACGTTGCGGACGCTGCCCCGCACGACGCCCTGCGCGCCGTACACGCGCGCGCGGCAGCCGGCGAACCGATCGCTGAGGACGTGTGGTCGGCGGTGCTGGAGCCGGCGTTGCGCGAGGTGTACCGGATGGCCTATCCCCGCCTGCGGGTGCACGCGCGGGCGTCGTCGGCCGCGGCCTCCTTCGCGCGCTCGCGCGGCTGGTCCGCGGACGAGGCCGACCGCTATGGCGAGACCTACGCGCGCATGAACACGGAGGTGAGCGATCGCGTGCACGCGGAGGCGAACGCCATTGCGAACGCCGCCGCGTACGCAGGTGCCTTCGCTGCCGGGGATGCCCAGGAGTACGCCCGCGCCTGGCCGTTCGCCGTGGTGCGGGCCTGGATCGCCGCGTACGCGGGACCGGACGGCACTGCGGGGCCGGCGGCCGAGGAGGCCCGGGTGCTCCTTCGGGACGGCCTCGCCGACGCGGTGAGGCGCGCCACCCCGTGAGCAGGCGACGACGCCTCACCGGATCGTGCCGTCAGCCCTTGACGGGGCCGCCGTTGATGGCGACGCGCTGGCCGTAGCGGGCGTAGGGGTAGTAGTCGTACGTCGCGTGGTGCTGGACGCAGCGGTTGTCCCAGAAGACGAGGGTGCCCGGGGTCCAGCGCACGCGGCAGTGCAGGACCGGTCTGCGGGCGACGATGTCGAAGAGCATGTCGAGGAGGGCCTGGCTCTCCTGGGCGGAGAGCTGCGGGATGCGGCTGGTGTAGGCCTTGTTGACGTAGAGCAGCTTGCGGTCGGTCTCGGGGTGCCGGGCGACGAGCGGGTGTTCGCTCTTGGGGATGACGTAGTCCGCGGGCGGGGTGTAGCCCGCCAGGGCCTGGGCGCCGTCGTGGATGGCGGTGAGCGGGTCCAGCAGGGAGCGCATGGCCGGCGAGAGCATCTCGTAGGCGAGGTGCATGTTGGCGAAGAGAGTGTCGCCGCCGCAGCCCGGCTCGGGGATCTCGGTGATGTAGAGCATCGACCCGAGCGACGGTTCCGCGTCGGCGGTGCCGTCGGCGTGCCAGCCGTTGCCCGCCACGTTCGCGGCGGCCGACGTCGTGCGGATCTCCAGGATGTAGGGGTCGCCCTCGGGTGGCGGCGGGTTGACGGGACGCAGCTCGCCGAAGACGCCGGCGAAACGCTTGTGGTCCTCGGCGTTGATCGTCTGGCCGTGGAAGACGAGGACGTGGTGGTCGAGGAAGGCGGTGCGTATCTCGTCCAGTTGCTCGGCCGGGATCTCCTTGGACAGGTCCACGCCCGAGACCTCCGCGCCCAGCACGGGGGTGATCCGCTCGACCGTGAGGGTGCGGTAGGGGTACACGGGACGCGTGGTCACCGCTTCCAGTGCTTCGCGTTCGTATCGCTCCATGACGTCCTCCAGAGGGGGGTTACAGGCCTCGGTCGAGCAGTTCGGAGAGGATGATGCGGCCGAAGGCGAGGTTGCCGTGGATCTCGTCGTCGGCCTCGCACAGCTCGGGGCGTTGCAGTCCGTCCGGACCGGTGGTCCGGTGGCGCAGGTCCACGATCTCGACCCCGAGGTCTGTCACGGCCAGCCGGATGCTTTCCTGCGCGGCCATGAACACCGCCGGATCGGACTGGCCGGGGACCCGCTGCGGCGGCATCACCGCGAGGACACGCAGCCCGAGGCCTACGGCGTGTGCGTAGAAGGCGAGGGCGTCCCGCACGGCGGCGCGCACGATGGCGTCGAACAGGGGTCCGGCGAGGAAACCCGGCACGACGGTACCCGCGCGGTCGCGGTAGAGGTCCCAGTTCTCCCGCAGCGCGACGAAGTGCGCGCAGAAACCGAACGTCGCGACCAGCGGGACGCCCAGCCCGGCGAGTGCGTCGACGCCGAGTTCCTTGAGGAAGCGACGGTAGTGTTCCTCGGCCTCGTCGGCGCGGAAGACGACGTCGGGGCCGCCGGGGGTGTCGCGGGGGGTGAAGAAGCTGTCGGTGAACTCCCGGCCGGCGCCGATGGGGCCGCCCTGGAACGGGATGCCCGCGTTCCGGGCCGCTCGGCCGATCGGTCCGGCGTGGGAGTCGCCGAGCAGCAGGAACCTAGCGGGGGCTGTAGTAGTCAAGGACGGCGTCCTCACAGGCGGCATCTGTCGAACGGACGGTGGTGTCGCGGGCGGAGTGCGGTTGCGTGGGGCGGTGGTGGAGACCGGCCACGAAGTGCCGCATCACGAAGTCGACTCCCTCGGGGGTCACGGTGCGCTGGTTCGGGCCGAAGAACCTGCCGCCGAAGACCGGGCCGGTGATGAGTTCGTAGGACGGGAAGTAGTCCACGTCCGGTTCTTCCAGGGTGAGTTGCCCGGCGACCGCGCGCAGCACGGACTTGGTGTAGCCGTTGGCGGGGAGCGCGTGACCGCCGGTGGCGGTCGCGGTCAGCGGCTGCGGTGACACCGTCAGCAGGATGCGCAGACCGTGGTTGACCCGGCGCGCCATCGCGATCGCCTCGGTCATGTCCCGGTGCGCCTCGGCGAAGGTGAAGTTGTGCAGGGTGTACCGCTCGGCGTCGAAGGTGCCGCGCACGGTGCCCGGGCAGGTGGGGTGCACGGTGCCCTCAGTGGTGTCGCGCCATGCCTCCGTCAGTCCCATGGTGAAGACCAGGCAGCTCGCCGTGGTGACGGCGGTACGGATGGCGGCCAGGGTGACCTCACGTGCCCGCAGCATCTCGGCCGGGGAGGCGAAGCCGTCGGGTTCGATCGCGGGGCGGAACGGGTCGACGTAGCGGTCGCCGTCGGACCAGGCCTCCTCGGGCGGCTGCGCGTGGCCGAGGGCCCACGACAACCACTGGCGCAGCACGGCGGGGGTATAGATGTTGCCGGTGCGGAAGGAGAAGGCGCCGTAGCCGCGGTCCTGGCGCTGCTGCCGGGTCAGGCCGGGCGGGGCGGGTTCGGCGTCCAGCCAGTTCATGCCCGAGTCCAGCAGGGCCCTGCCGATCTGCGCGGCGAAGCAGGAGCCCGCGGTGACCACCGGGTCGTCCTGGCCGAGGGCGAACTTGGGTGTCCAGACGTCCTCGATGTCCAGTGGTTCGGGCTCGGCGACCGCGGGCCGCCAGAACGACCTGACGGGCAGGGACTGGTAGGGGTTCACTGGGCGCGCTCCGATTCTTGCTCGCGGCGGGACCGTGCACCGGCGGCCGGGTCCGACAGCGTTGCCGTGATGGTCTCGGTCACCGTGTGGACATGGGGTGGCGCGACGATGCCGTAGTGGTCGGTGGGCAGGGACCGCCGTACGGCGGAAGGGGGCAGGCAGGCACTCCACTGCCGGTCCGTCTCCTGCGGGTCGCCGGGTGCGGGCACACCCGCTGCGGGCTGTTCGGCCAGCCACAGGAATGTGGGGACTGAGGCGAGCGGCCGCACCCGGTGCTCGCCCATACTGCGCAGGTTCGCCCGGCAGCAGCGGGCCAGCCTCGCGGCGTACGCCTGCGCGTGTTCTGCCGGCACCGGCGAGGCGCCGGTGCCGAGTTCGGCGGCGAACACCTGCTCCAGGTGGGTCTCGTCGTAGGCGGCGACCAGCGCCTCCGCCCGCGGCGGCGGCGGGTCCAGCAGGTAGAGGGCCTCCAGCGGCTGCCCGGCCGACTCGGCCAGGCCGGCCATCTCCATGGCCACCCGGGCGCCGTAGGACCATCCGGCCAGGTACAGCCGGTGGCCGGAGCCGCCGAAGCGGTCGCGCAGTGCCGCGTCGTAGTGTCGGGCGCGTTCGGCCAGCGACCATGCGGGCATCCCGGCGTCGCGAAGTGCTGGATCGGCGATGAGGCACACGGTCGGTGCGGGCCCGAGCGCCGCCGCCAGCGGCCGGTACGCCTGGATGTCGCCGCCCACGGGATGCACCAGGCACAGGACGGCGGATCCGGTTCCCTCCTGCCAGATGTCGAGGACGACCCGGGAAGCGGTGTTCCCGGTCGCCCCGGCGGTGGGCCCGGCGGGGGAGAGGGCCGCCTCGATGTGTTTGAGGATCTCGGTGAGGCTGACCCGGTGGCTGAAGGCGGCCAGGTCGAATGCGACGCCGTAGTCGTCCTCGATCCGGGCGATCAGGCTGAGCAGGGTCAGCGAGTCGGCGCCGAGGTCGTACAGGGAGTCGTCCGGGTCCAGTTCGTCCACGCCCAGCAGGTCCCGGACCACGCGGGCCATGGCGCCGGCTCGTGCCTCGGCACCGTCCGGGTCCGAGGGCCGGCCCTCGCCGTCCGCGTCGTACGCCGGACCCGACGGCGCGCCGAGCGGTTCCGGCCGGCCGTCGGCGCAGGTGGCGTAGAACGCGCGGGAGACATCGATGTCGGTGGTGGAGACGAGGAGCTGCGGCAGTTGCAGGGCCAGGGCGTGGGCGAAGACCGCCTTGCCCTCCTCGACCGTCAGACCGACGGCCAGGTGGGCCTGGTGGCGGCTGTCCTCGGCCAGGACCCGGGTCGCCATTCCGGTCTCGCGCCAGATGTCCCAGTCGATGCCGATCCGGACGGTCGTCTCCGTCTCTGTGGCACGGTGGTGGGCGAAGCCGTCGAGAAGGCTCGCGCCGGCCGCGTAGTCGCTCTGGCCGACGCCGCCGAGCAGGGCGGACATCGAGGAGCAGTAGACCGCGACCTCCGGGTGGAAGGCCTCGATCAGCTGTTCCACGACGAGTGCGCCGTTCTCCCGGGCCGCGGCGGCGTCGCGCATCGTGGTGGCGTCGCGTCGTACGAGCAGCCCGCCGCATCCGAGGCCGGCCGCGTGGATCACGCCGTCCAGCCGCTGTGTGTGTCCGGCAACGGCGGCCGTCACCTCGTGCACGGGCGTGGCCGCCAGGTCCGCTGCGACGAGGCCGACGCGATCGGTCCAACGGGCCAGCTCCGAGGGCAGTCGCGGATTCCTCGACAGCAGCAGGACCCGGCCGCCGGTGTGCTCCAGCAGCCAGGCGGCGATGGCGCGGCCTATGCCGCCGGTGCCGCCCAGTACCAGATGGACGGTGTCCGCGCCGGACAGCGGGAGCCGTGTGCCGGACGGCGCCGGCACGGGCGTGATGCCCGGTCGCCACCAGTAGCCCTGCCGGAGCGCGAGCTGCCGGGGCAGTGCGGGGCCGTCGGCAGGTCCGGCTCGGCGTGCTTCGGCGACCGCCGAGGCCACGTGTCCGGCCCAGCGGGTGAGGACGCCGTCGGGCAGGTCCAGCCAGTGGCCGTCCAGGGCACCCTCCTGGGGGGCGACCTCGACGGGCCCGGCGAGGAGCGCCAGTTCGGGCCTGTCCACCGCTCCGCCCACGGGCCGGGCGCCGTACGACAGCCACCACACGCGCGGGGAGCCGGTCCGCCCGGACAGCGCCCGGGCCAGGGCCGCGGTGGTGTCCAGGCAGGCGTGGCGGGCGTGTTCCAAGGTGCCGGGACCGACCGGCCCCGTCACGTCCAGGGGCAGCGCGTGCACCCACTCCGCGTCGGCCAGGCCGTCGCCGGCGCCGCCCTCGGACAGCGCGTCGAGCAGCAGGCGCAGGGACGCCGGGTCGGCCGGGTCGGCCTCGAAGGCGTCGGGTCCCCTGCGGGCGAAGGTGCCGGACGGGTGTACCCGCACCACCCGCGACGCCACGGCCGCGAACGGTGCGAACGCTGTCTGCGGCGTGCTCGCGGCGGCCACGATGACGACGATGGACGCGCGGCCGGCCGGTGCGGCGGTGCCCGTGGTGGTGGCACGGCGCTGCCGGACCCAGTGCGGTTGGTGCAGCCAGTCGGACTGCGGCAGCCGCTGGGGTCCCGCGGCCGCGGCCTCGGGCGCGCGGTCGAAGTCGTAGTGCGCGAGTGCGAAGGACGGGGGCGGGAAGTCCCAGGGCGCCGGCGCCGGGCCCGGTCGCCAGGCCACGGGCCTTCCGGCGGTCCAGTCCTCGGCGATGTCCTGTGCCGTGCGGCCGGCGGCCGGAACCGTCGCGGCGTCCGGGTCCGCGATGCCGTGCGGGACCTCTCCCGCGGCCACCGCGCGCAGCCAGCGCACCGCGGCCGCGGCGTCCGCGACGGGTGCCGCCGTCCGCAGGCGGCGGGCCGCACGTCCGGCCTGCAGGTGGCGCAGCACCGACTCGTGGTGTTCCGGCCGGAGTTGGAGGTAGTCGGCGATCCGGGCGGCGTCGGCGGCGAGGGCGTCCGTGCTGGAGGCGGAGAGCACCAGGCACCCGGGTACGTCGCCGGGTGCGGAGGCGCCGGTCCCGGTGTCCTGTTCCACGACGACGTGGGCGTTGGTGCCGCCGATCCCGAAGCTGCTGACCGCGGCCACCCGTTCGCGTCCCCCGGGCCAGGGCGTGGCCCGGGTCGGGACATGGAAGGGGGCGGGGTCGGGTCCGATCTCCGGGTTGAAGGCGCGGAAGTTGATGGTGGGCGGGACGGTGCCGTGGTGCACGGCGAGGACGGCGCGCACGAGGCCCACCACGCCTGCGGCCGCGCCCATGTGGCCGAGCTGGCTCTTGACCGAGCCGAGTGCGCAGCGACCGGACTCGCTCACACCGAACGCCTGGCGGAGCGCGCTGACTTCGATGGGGTCGCCCAGCCGGGTGCCGGTTCCGTGCGCCTCGACGTAGCCGAGGTCCGCACCAGTGCGTCCGGCGCGGGCCAGGGCGGTGCGGATCACCTCGCGCTGCCCGGCCAGGGACGGCGCGGTGTAACTCATCTTGGCCGCACCGTCGTTGTTGATCGCGGAACCTGTGATCACCGCGTAGACGGTGTCGCCGTCACGCCGTGCCTGCCGCAGCGGTTTGAGGACCACGACGCCGACACCGCTCGCGCCGACCGTCCCGGTCGCGTCGTCGCTGAAGGGCCGGCAGTCGCCGTCCGCGGAGAAGATGTGCTGCGGGCGGTAGCGGTAGCCGCCGGTCAGCCCCGGGTCGACGAGCACCCCTCCGGCAAGCATCACCTCGGCCTCGCCCTGCCGGAGCATGCCGGCCGCGAGGTGCACGGCGACCAGAGAGCTGGAGCACGCCGTCTGGGCGCTGAAGGCGGGACCGGTCAGCCCGAGGTGATAGGCCACCTTGGTGGCCAGGAAGTCCTTCTCGTGGTGCAGGGCGAGCTGGAAGCCGTCGGGCAGCCGGCCGGGGTCCGCCTCGCGCAGCATGGACTGGAAGTAGGTGCTCTCCCCGGCGCCGGCCACCAGTCCCACGCGCATGGTGGACGTGTCCGCGACGCCGGCGTGGGCCAGGGCCTGCACACAGGCCATCAGCAAGTGGCGCTGCTGGGGGTCCATCAGGCGCGCTTCCTGGGGGCTGATGCCGAAGTGGCCCGGGTCGAAGCCGAGCATCCCGTCGAGCGTGCTGTGCGCGCCGATGACGCCCTCCGGGGCGTCGACCCGGCGGATGCCGGTGCCGCCGGAGACCACCAGGTCCCAGAAGGCCGCCAGGTCCGGGGCGCCGGGCACTCGCACCGCCATGCCGACGACCGCGATCGGTTCGCCGGCCACCGGGGCTCGGCCGTCCCGCACGGCCGGCGCGGCAGGTGTCCGGCGGTCGCGGTGGTGGTCGTCACCGGCGAGGTGGCGGGCCAGGGAGCGGACGGTGACGTGCTCGAACAGGTCCGCGACGCCGAAGCGCAGACCGAGTTCCGTGGTGCAGCGCAGATGGAAGCGCATGAGAACGAGGCTGGAGGCACCCGCCTCGAAGAAGGTCTGGTCCGGTTCGATCGTCGCCCCGGTGACCTCCTCGAAGGCGGCGGTGAGCCGCTCCTCCTCGGCCGACAGCCAGGTGCGGGCGGGCGCCGAACGGCACAGCTCCTTGCCCGGCGCCCGAAGCGCCGCCTTCCGGTCCAGCTTGCCGCTGGGCGTGCGCGGCAGCCTTTCCAGCATGCGGTAACGGTCCACGCGCACGTAGGAGGGCAGCAGAGCGGAGAGATGCGCGGTCAGGTCGTCGGCGGACGCCGGCTGACCGCGGAACTCCAGGCAGGCCGTCAGCCGGTCGCCGTCACGCGCGACGACGGCGCTGACCACCGCCGGATGGCGCAGCAGGGCCGCTTCCACGGAACCGAGTTCCAGCCGGTGCCCGCTCAGCTTGATCTGCTGGTCGTCGCGGCCCGCGTAATGCAACAGGCCCTCGCGGTCGAACCAGGCCCGGTCCCCGCTGCGGTAGAACAGGCCCTCGCCGGGCACCTCGACGAAGCGGGTGTCGTCGACAGCGGGTTCGTCGAGGTAGCAGCGGGTGGTCATGGTGCCGCCGATCAGCAGCTCGCCGGTGCACCCGGGCGGAACCGGGTCGCCCTGGGCATCCACCACGCGCAGGTCGGCGCCGGCCACCGGGCGCCCGATGGCGGGCCGCTCGGGCCACTGACCCGGATCGCCCTCCAGGCACAGGGCACTGACCACGTGCGTCTCGGTCGGCCCGTAGTGGTTGAACAGGCGGGCGCCGGGCAGTCCGGCGAACCAGCGGCGGATGGTGTCGGTGCACACCAGCTGCTCGCCCGCGGTGACCACCTCACGCAGCCGGGAGGGGAACCTGCCCAGGCGGACCCCGTACTCGGCGAGCAGTTGCAGGGCCACGTAGGGCATGAAGATCCGCTCGGTCCCCGCGGACTCCAGCCGCTCCAGCAGCGCGGGGGCGTCCTGACGCCACTCGGGGCGTATGAGCTGCAGGCTGCCGCCGGTGCACAGAGTCCCGAAGATCTCCTGGAACGACACGTCGAAGGCCAGCATCGAGAACTGCTGGGTGACCGCCGGGGCGGTCAGGCCCCCGGAGAGGGACTGCCACCGGATCAGATCGCACAGCGTGCGGTCGTGGACCTGGACGCCCTTGGGAACGCCGGTGGAGCCTGAGGTGAACAGTGTGTACAGCGGCCGGGTGCCGTCGTGCGTGCGTGCGTCGTACGGCTCCGTCGCCCCGGCGTCCGGCCGCGGCGCCGGGTCCGTCAGGGCCACGAGGTGACGGTCCACGCCGTAGGCGAGCAGCGTGTCCAGTGCCGGCGCGGCGTCGGGCGTGACCAGGACGCACAGCGGGTCGACCCGCTCCAGGACGTGGCGCAGCACCTCGACCGGGTAGGAGGGGTCGAGGGGGACGGTGGTGACGTTCAGCCGCGCCAGCGCCAGCAGGGCCACCACGTGCTCGGCGGACGGGTCCAGGTACAGGGCTGCCCGGCAGGGGCTGCCGTCCGCCGGGATCGGGTAGCGGTCGGCCAGGTCGGCGGCGAGGACCGCGGCGCGGGCGTCCAGCTCCGCGTAGCTCAGGGTGTCCCCGTCGGCGGTGACCACGGCCGGGGCGTTTGGGGTGCGGGCAACCTGCCGTGCGAAGCCCTCGGCGATCGTGGTGAAGCCCGGTTCCGGGGCGGCCCCGCGCCCGTGCTCCGGCAGGGACCGACGGTACGGCGCGACCAGCTCCCGCGCGGTGGAGCGGCCACCGGAGGCGAGCGCGTCCACGCCCCGCCGCAACAGGTCGGCCATCGCCTCGACGGCCTGGTCCGTGAAGCGGTCCTCGGCGTACTCCCACAGCACGTCGAGGCCGTCGGGGTGCTCGACGACGGAGACCGTCAGCGGGCACTTGGCCTCGGGCGCGGCCCACCACAGGGGGCGCTGGACGCAGCCGGGCAGCCGCAGCGCCCCGAAGTCGGTGTTCTCCAGAACGAACAGGACATCGAACGGGGTGCCGTCGCCGACAGCCTCCCAGCCGGTCAGCACGTCCGCGAGTGCCACGTCCTGGCGTCGCAGCACCTCCCCCGTGCCGGCCCCGGTGCGGGCGAGCTGCGAGCGCAGGTCCTCACCGGGCGCGACGGTCACGGGCAGCAGCACGGTGTTCGCCAGCATGCCCACGCTGTCCTCGAACTCGCGTACCGGGCGGCCCGCGACGGGGGCGGCGATGCGCGGGCGGACCAGGCCGGTCACGCCGTACAGGCTCCAGGAGAACACGCCCAGCAGCACCTGGAAGCGGGTCAGCCCGAGTTCGGCGCAGAGCCGGTCCACTGCGGCCCGGCGCACGACGTCGAGGGAGGTCTGCAGCAGCCGTGCCCGCGGTGCCGGATGCACGTCCTCGGCGGGCAGCGGTTCCTGGGGCTCCTCCAGGTCCTGGTAGTACACCAGGAGTTCGCCGCGCTGTGCCTGGTAGGCCGCCGTGGCGAACCAGTCGCTCTGCCAGGCGGCGAAGTCCAGCGGGTTCGGCGCGGATGCCGTCTTCCGGTCGGCGTCGCCGTCGCCGTCGTCGCCACCGCTGTCGGTGTCGGCGTCTGTGGTCTCGGCGTAGGCGGCGGACAGGTCCTGGAGCAGGACGCTCAGCGACCAGCCGTCGACGGCGATGTGGTGCAGGTGCAGCAGAAGCGTTCCGCCGCCCTCGCGCGGCAGCCAGCAGGCACGCAGCATGCGGGGTACGGCGAGGTCGAACGGCTCGACGAAGAAGTTGTCGGCGAAGGCGTGCGCTTCCTCCTCGTCCCATGCCTGCAGCGTGCCCTGATCGTGCCAGGGGTCGTACGGTTCGCCGACCGTCTGCCGGAGTCCCTCGACCCCGGGAGCGAAGCCCGTGCGCAGGGCCGCGTGGCGTGCCACCAGGGACCGCAACGCCCGCCGGAGGGCAGCGGTGTCGACGGGTCCGTCCACGCGGAACGCCTGATGGACGGAGTACGCCCGGGAGCCTGGGGCGCGGCGCTGCAACAGCCACAGCCGCTGCTGCTCGCTCGTGGCGGCTGCCGAGAGGGCGCCGGTGATCACCGGCACCGGACAGGTGCTCTTCTCGCCGGGGCGGCCCGCGGTGACGGCCTGGGCGATTGCGGCCAGGTCCCCGTCGAGGACGGCCGCCTGCGTCAGGTCGCGGCCCCACCGCCGCCGGACGGCGAAGCAGAACCGCAGAGCCTTCAACGAGTCGCCGCCCGCGGCGATCCACCGGTCGCCGAGCCCGAGGCCGGTCGTCCCCAGGATCTCCTCGGCCAGCTCCAGGACCTCGCGCGCCGCTCCCGTCGCCGACGGTCCGTGGGAGGCGGCCGGCCGCCAGGGCCGGTCGGCCTGCTCCAGCAGCGCGGCCTGGTCCACCTTTCCGTTGGCGTTGAGTGGCAGCTCCGTCAAGAGATGCATCTGGTGCGGCCGCATGTAGGCGGGCAGGTGGGCCGCGAGGTGGCTGTCGAACTCCTCGTAGGACAGCTCCCGTTGCAGGACGACGAACGCCAGCAGTTCGTTCGGCCCCTCCTGACCCGCGCGGCGTGTGCACACATAGGCCCGCCGGACCGCCGGGTGGGCCAAAATCTGCCGTTCCACCTCACCGGGCTCGATCCGGAAGCCGCGGACCTTGACCTGGCGGTCGGTCCGTCCGACGTACTCCACCAGGCCCTCGTCGTCGGCTCGTACGAGGTCACCGGTGCGGTAGTACCGCTCCTCGCCGCCGTCGAGCCATGCGAGCCGCACGAAGCGCCGCTCGGTCTCCTCGGGGAGGTTGCGGTACCCGACCGCGAGTCCGGCGCCGCTCAGCAGGAGTTCGGCGACCTCGCCGGGTGCAGCGATCCTCTTCTGGCCCGGTACGACCAGAACAGCACCGGTCTGCGGCAGGGGCCGGCCGATCGGCACCACGTCACCGGCGAAGTCCCGCGGGATCGGGTGGCACAGGGCGAAGGTGGCGGACTCCGTCGGCCCGTAGACGTTGAACAGGCGGGTGCCGCTGTCGGGGTTGTCCCGGTACCAGCGGCGCATCACCCGGGGGTCGACCCGCTCACCGCCCACCAGAACCTCGCCGGCCGCGGCGAAGCAGTCCGGCACGGCCGTGACCACCGCGTTGAACAGCGCGGTCGTGATGAAGACGGTGTCCACCCGCTCACGCCGCAGCGCCGCGGCGAGCCGTTCGGGGGTCTGCACGTCCCCCTCGCGCAGGATCACACAGCAGCCACCCGACAGCAGGGGGGTCCAGACCTCGAAACTCAGCGCGTCGAACGCCGGATTGGCCAGACAGGCATAGCGCAGACCGGGCTCGACCCGGATGTAGCCGGGCCGCGCCAGCCGCATGACTCCGGCGTCGCGGACCTCGACGCCCTTGGGCCGTCCGGTCGTTCCGGAGGTGTAGAACAGGAAGGACACCTCGGACGCCTCGCCGACGGCGGCCGGCGCGGGCACCGTGTCCACGGCCTCCGGGATTTGGGTCAGCAGGGTGTCCACGCTGATCGCCTTCACGCCCCGCACAAGCTCGGGGATGCTCTCGGGATCGGCGTACACCAGGGCGGCCGCCCCGGAATCCTCCAGGATGAAACGACGGCGTCCGATCGGGCTCTGTGTGTCCAGCGGCACCACCTGGGCACCCAGCCGCAGAATGCCCAGCATCACGCAGACCAGACGCCAGGAGCGCGGCAGCGCCACCGCCACGGCCTGTCCGGGAGTCACGCCCTGGCGGTCCAGCGCCTCGGCCACGGCGGCGGCCGCGGCTTCCAACGCCGCGTAGTCCAGCCGTACGTCGCCGTCGGCCACCGCTTCCGCCCGGGGGGTGCGCAGGGCCTGGCGGTGTATCTCCAGCGCGAGCCCGACCGGTGCACCCGGGTCCTCGGTCACGCCGGCGGGGGACGTCTCGACGCGCGGTTTCATCATTCCTCCGAAGCGCGGGAAAGGGCCGGGCGCTCCGTCACGGCCGCGACGGGGCCGGTTGCCAGCCGGTCCAGTTCGGCGGCGAGGACGGCGGCGACGCGTGGCAGCTCGTCGCTCTCCAACATGTCCCAGTGACCGCAGGCCACCGGCTCGACCAGGAATCCGCCGGTGACGCGGCGCCGCCAGAAGGCGCGCAGGCGGTCGGCCGCGTCGGCGCCGTCCTCGTCGTCCACGGCTGTCGCCTGCATCAGCACGACACGGGCGGGCGATTCGGGTACGGCGTAGTCGCGCGCCGTCTCGCGATGGTGGTTGTACACGGTCAGGTACCGAGCCACCTGGTCGTCGTCGATGCCCGGGTACATGCCGTTGAAGCGCACCAGCTTCTCCCGGAACTCCGCCATGCCGACCGGCTCGGTAGCCGCGGGCCGCTCCGCGTCCTCCGCGCCGTGGGTGTCGAGCAGGACCACGCTCACCCTCTCGTGCCCGGCCGCCACCAGGAGGCGGCCCATCTCATACGCGATCAGGCCGCCGTAGGAGAGCCCGCACAGCAGCAGTGCCTCGTCCGGGCGGGGATCGACGAGCCGCAGATACTCCCGGGCCATCGCCTCGACACCGGGCAGGGTGGACTCGCCGGGGTTGATGCCGGGCGCCTGGAGTCCCACCACGCCGACCTCGTCGGGAAGCGCCGTGGACAGCGGCAGGTAGCAGAACGCGGTGCCGCCGGCCGGGTGCACGCACACCACGCGCTGTCGGCCGTCGCCGGCGCGGAACTCCACCAGGCTGTCGAGTTCCGCCGGCTGTCGGGGCTCGGCCCCGTCGCTGCGCACCCGCTCGGCGAGCGCCTCGATGGTGGGGTGCAGCATGACGTCCCGGACCGGCAGCGTCACGCCGAGTTCGTCCTGGACGGCGGACGCCATCTTGATCGCCGAGATCGACGTGCCGCCGAGTTCGAAGAAGTTGTCGCCGATCCCGACGTCCGGGTGCAGCAGCACGCGCCGCCAGATCCGGTACAGCGCCATCTCGACGTGGTCGCGGGGCGCGGCCGTGTTGACCCGCCCGGAGCGGGCCCCCGCCGTGGCGCGCAGCACTGCCGTCCGGTCCACCTTGCCGTTGCGGTTCAACGGAAGCCGCGGGAACTCGGCCACCACGCCGGGGATCATGTAGTCCGGCAGGCGGTCCTTGAGGGCCGCGCGCCACTCGTACGGCGTCCGCGTCGCTCCGGCGTCACATCCCACACCGGCGACCAGGTGGGGGCCGCCGGGTGTGTCGCGGTCGGCCAGTACCACGGCCTCCCGCACACCGGGCACCGCCAGGAGTGCTGACTCGACCTCGCCGGGTTCGATACGGAAGCCGCGCAGCTTGAGCTGGTCGTCTCGACGGCCGACGTACTCGGCGTTGCCGTCCGGCAGCCAGCGCGCCAGGTCGCCGGTGCGGTAGACGCGTTCACCGGGCACGAAGGGGTCGGGGAGGAAGCGCTCGTCGGTGAGGTCCGGCCGGTTCAGGTATCCGCGGGCCAGGCTCGCTCCGCCGAGGTAGACCTCACCGGTGACCCCCACGGGTACCGGGCGCATGCGGTCGTCGAGCAGGTACAGGCGGGTGCCGCGCAGCGGCCGGCCGATGGGGCACGAGCGCTCGTACGGCCGCGGGTCGGTGTAGGCGGTCGAGTAGAGCGTGGCCTCGGTCGGGCCGTAGCCGAAGCAGATGCGAAGACCTGGCAGCAGCTCGCGCATGCGGTGCAGGGCGCGCTCGGGCAGTGACTCCACTCCGGTGAGGAGTTGACGCAGGCTCAGCCCGGCCAGTCGCGCGGCCGGATCCTCGTCGATCCACAGCACGTAGGAGGGGGGAAGGAAAGCCTGGGTGACCTTGTGTTCACGCAGCCAGTCCATGAGGGCCGCCGGGTCGCCCCGCAGCTCGCCGGGAACCATGTGGAGCACGGCCCCGGTGGTCAGCGGCATGAGAAGTTCGTGCACCGACGCGTCGAAGCCGATGCTCGACCAGGCCGAGGACGCCTCACCGCGGGCGTCTCCCATGAGTTCACGCCAGTGGTCGAAGAGATTGACCACGCTGCCGTGCGTCACCGCAACGCCCTTGGGACGGCCGGTCGACCCCGACGTGTAGATGACGTAGGCGAGCCGGGTCGGGTCCGCGTCGATGGCCGGCACGGCGTCATGCGTTCCCTCGGCCTCCACCTTCTCCAGGTTCTCCCACCGCAGCCGGTCGTCGCCCCCGGCGTCCGCCTGGTCGGTCAGCACGAGTGCCGGTGCGGCGTCGCTCACCATGGCGGTGAGCCGTTCGGAGGGCTGTCCGGGGTCCAGGGGCAGGTAGGCGGCGCCGGCCTTGAGGATGCCGAGCACGCCTACCACGAGTTCGGCCGTGCGCCCGGCGTGCAGGGCCACCACGTGGTCGGGCCGGACACCGCGCGCGATCAGTGCGTCGGCGAGCCGGTTGGTCCGGCGGTCCAGCGTCGCGTAGTCCAGTTGCGTCTCCCTGGTCACCACCGCGGGCTGTCCCGGCCGTTCCCGCACCTGGGTCGCGAACCGCTCCAGCAGGCCTGCGGGTGCCGTCACGGTCACGGCGGGCCCCGCGCTGAAGGTGGCGAGGAGTTCGCGCTGCTCGTCCTCGTCCAGCAGCGTCAGATCGGCGATCCCGGCTTCCGGGCGTTCGGTCATCAGGCGCAGCACGCGCAGGAACTGGCGTACGTACCGTTCGACGGTCGTCCGGTCGAAGAGCGCCATCGCGTAGTCGATCTCGCCGGTGAGGTGCCGGCCCTCGTCGGCCAGGGCCAGGACCATGTCGAACTTCGCCGGGACGTGGGCCGCGTCCTCCCGCGGTTCCACCTGCACGCCCGGGAGTTCTAGTTCCCTCCGCATGGAGGGGACCCAGGCGAACATGGTCTGAAACAGTGCCGTGTACGCGGGGCTCCGCGGCGGGTTGACCAGTTCCACGACCCGCTCGAAGGGCAGGTCGACGTGCTTGAGGGCGTCGCGGATCCGCTGGTTCACCTGCTTGAGGGCACTGCTGACGCTGAGGGAACCGGACAGGTCCACGCGCAGGGCGAGGGTGTTGACGAAAAGGCCGATCAGGCCTTCGACGTCCCCGCGACGGCGGTTCGACGTCGGGGCGCCGACCACGATGTCGTCCTGTCCGGAGAGCCGCGACAACAGCACCGACCAGCCGGTCATGACGGTCGCGTACAGGGAGACAGCGTTGTCAGCGGCGAGGTCGCGCAGGGCCTGCGTCAGTTCCTCGTCCACGGTCACGGGCACCCGGTCGCCCTGGAAGACCTGCTCGGGCGGGCGGGGCCGGTCGGTGGGCAGGGAGAGCACGGCCGGAGCACCGGCCAGCCTGTTGGTCCAGTAGTCGGCGTGCCCGGCGGGCTCTTCCCCCGACATCCAGTCCCACTGCCAGCGGGTGTAGTCGCTGTACTGCCATGTCAGTTCCGGCAGCGCCGGGTCCCGCCCCTCCTGGAGTGCGGTGTACACCAGGCCCAGTTCCCGCAACAGCAGCGAGCGGGACCAGCCGTCGAAGACGAGGTGGTGAGCCGTCAGGAGCAGGACGTGGTAGTCCGCTTCGAGCGCCACGAGACGGCCGCGCACCATGGACTCCTTGCCCAGGCGGAACGGGGTGCCTTCCACCTCCTGCCGTATCCGCGCGAACCGCTCGGCCGCGTCCGGCACTCCGGTCAGATCCTCGAAGGCCACCGGGAACCCGGTCTCCGGCGGATCGACGACCTGGAGCGCCGAGCCGCCGGAGGGCACCAGCCGGGTGCGCAGGCCCTCGTGTCGGGCCGCGAGCAGGTGCAGCGCCTGGAAGAGCAGGTCCCGGTCCAGCGGCCCCCGGATGTCGAAGGGCATCGGCTCGTTGTAGGCGGCGCTGGCGTCTCCGTCCATGCGCGCCATGACCCATAACCGCTCCTGCGCCAGTGACAGGGGCGCGGGAGATGTTCCTTCGTCGGAGTGATGGGTGACTGTGGTGTGGAGGAAGGACACGAATTACCCTTCACGAGAAAAGAACGCAGCGGAATCGGATCCCGCGTTTCCGAAGGATCGAGGTTTCAGGCAAAGGTGCGCGAATACACCCGACATGTCTGTTCCCGAAGGATCTGGCACGGCGTCCGGAATGTGCGCGGAGAAGAAATGCGTGCAGGGTCTCCAGCGAGGCTTGCACTGCGGCCGATAGGCGAAGTGACGTGGTTAACGTCGGTATTCAGCCGAGGTGTCGAACATGAGTGGCCGACTACCGGGGATCTCGAACCGATATCCGTGCCGGTTCACCGGCGTCTTGCGTGATCCGTGAATGTCGCCATTTCTAATGGAAACTCCACAAAAGTGCGTCAGGTGCATAGGGGAGAGCGGTTAAAGAGGCGTCTATTTTGCTGGACCGTCTCTACTCTTGCCTCATTTCCGCAAATATTAAATGCACGCTGCTTGAATGGTCAACTGTGACCCATGTCACATTCTTTTGGCGGTAGATTGCCGTGTGTGCGCGAACGAGCGATGTCGACACATTGGCCGTAAAACTGTCCGGATGCACTTTTGGGCACCGTTGATGCCCAAACAGACATCAGTTCTCGATGTCACGGGCCTGGTGCGCGGAAGTAGTGTATTTGGCGACGGAATCAGCGAACCGACCGCGACCGTTACCCAGGCGCTCACCGCAGTGAGCATTCCAATGCTTCCCGGTGATCGGAAACCCCCTGATAGGCCCTCTGGACCTGCCTCACCACCCCTGCGACACGGAGCCGGGCCATGGCGACCTCACACGCATCGGCCTGGTTCTCGATGCCCCGCCAGCACCGGTCCTGCCACCACAAGATCGTGGACACGAGACGTCGGCGGTCGGACAACTCGTAGCCGTCGCCGATCAGTCTCATACGCCGGGCTACTTCCTCGACGTCGGTGACCGAAGGGCCCAGATCGAGGTACTGCCAGCAGACATGAGCGATATCGTGGATCCGCCCGCCCGGCGCAGCAAGGTCCCAGTCGATGAACGCCGCCGGCCGAAGCTCACCACTGCATAGCTGATAGAGGTTCCCATGCCACATGGCCATCGAGGTAACTGAGGGTTTCACGGCCCTCGTTGTCCAAACCGAGATACCGCGGAGCACCACTCCAGCCACTGGCTTCCAGCAAAATCAGCAGATCACTCACGAACTTCGTGTGACCCGAGGCTGGACGGCGCACCGTGTCTCCGACACGAACGACCGCATTGATGAAACCTCCGGGCAAGGACGACTCGGGCATCCGCCCACCTTGCCTGATCGCTCCCTCCAACGCTCAATGACTTGTCCGGCACTCGATCCGCGCCCGAGACAACTTCGCCAGATGATCTACTACTCAGACTGCCCCTCACGACCAGCGCGAGCACGCCGACAGACGAGCACACCAGCACGCGTCACATCTGTTCAGCCGCCGGTTCACGGTGCAGCATGAACAAGACCGCCCACGCCCGCCCTTTCCCGCGGGAATCAACGCGATCCGGTCGAGGCCGCCGGCACGGCCTTTGCTTCCCCCACAGCGTGGCCAGAAAGGCGCCGCCGGCGAGCGGCGCAGTACAGAAAGACGCCGCAGGCAGCAGGTATGGGCCCGGGCCCTGCAGCGGGGAACTGCACGGCCTGCGGGCTCGGGGCCGGTTTCCCGGGCGCCGCGCGGCCCGAGGGCGGTGGCGAGCACGTCGGCACTCGTCCGGGCGGTCGGGTCGAACAGGACCGACTTGCCGACGCCGGGCTCCCCGACGACGAGGGCACCGCCGGCGCCCTCTCCCCCCGCCGGGGGCCGACGAGGTCGCCGAGCCGGAGCATTTCCTCGGCCCCACGACCGGACGGTGCCGGGGGGAAGACCGGCGCACCAGGCCGACCGGGAGTCACCGGGATTCTGGATCGCCCAGCTCAGCGCGGCCATGGCGCAGGCCGACGGGTTTCCGTAGTCCTTGGAGATCACCTCCGAGGCCGAGGCCGTTCCAGCGCCCGCGCACATGAGGCCGGTGCCCGCGGCCGCCGCGGCGCAGAACAGCTTCACCTTGTGCATGGCATCGGCTCCTGAGGTGAGTGGTGGCCGGGACCAGAAGGAGCATGGCTGGGGGCCCGCTGCCCATGCCGCGCTCGGCCCGGAATGCTCCGGCGGGAAGACGGGTGTGCCCTTACGGCCCGTTCGGACGGCGGCGCCGGCCATTCCTGCCTTGTTCTGGGCCGGAGACCGCGCCCCCGGGTGCGGCGGGAGGATCGCCGGTGCAGTGATCGCCCGGTGCGGCGATCGCGCTCGTCAAGACGTCGGCCGGTCCGAACCGCTCAGCAGCGCCGCCGCCCCGCCCCTCGCCCGGGCCACGGCCCGCTCGTCGAGGCCGCACAGCCGCAGGCACGACGACGCGATGGCGTCCGTGTCGGCCGGATCCGGCTCGCGGGAGCGGCGTATCTGGATGACGACCTCGACCAGCTGGATCAGCAGCTCGCCGATCCGTTCGGCGGGCATGCTCCGGGTGACGTCCTCGGGCGCCGCCAGGGCGCCGAGCGCGCCGTAGCCCGCCTGGAGCCGGCCCCGCTCCGCGCGGAAGGCGTCGAACCGTTCGGCCCGCACCTCCGGCAGCAGATAGAGCGTGCCGATGTTGTAGCTGGTGCGGGAGAGGGTGCGCACGTCCATCGCGGCCACCGCGTAGAGCGCGGCGGCCGGGTCGATCCGTTCGGGCACCAGCGCCTGGATGCGCTCCACCATCCGCAGACTCGGCCGTACGGACGTGGCCAGCAGCTCGGCGAGGATGTCCTCCTTGGTGGCGAAGTGGTAGTACAGCGAGGCCTGCCGGATGCCGACGCGCTCGGCGATCATCCGGGTGCTGGTGCCGGCGACCCCGCGTTCGACGAAGAGCGCCCCGGCGGCGTCGAGTATCTGTTCCCGCGCGGAGGTGCCGGGATCGGACGGCGGCGTGTGCCGGGGCCTGCCTTGGCGGGGACGCGTCGTCGTCATGGCCCCATCCTGCCACCCCGGTGTCAGGCGCCCGCGCCGCCGCCTTCGCTCATGTGGCGGCCGTGTAGGCTCGCCAGCCGCCGAAGCGGGTGATGTCGGGCGCGCCCTCAACGGCGTACGGCTCGGCGAGGAAGCCGCTGACCCGCCGCCCGTCGGCCAGTTCCACGGTGCCGATGGTCATCGGCGGGGGAACGGCAGCGGTGAACGTCCCGAACCCGGCCGCCGGAAGCCGCCAGACCTCGCCCTCGACGCCCTGCCCCGTACCGCCTGCCGCTTCCCCGGTGACGCGGACCAGACCCGGCTTGGGCGGCTCGGTCGGCAGGGCGTACAGCCGGTAGCCGGCGGCCGTGCGCGCCGGGCCCACCAGGGTGCCGCCCGCCTGTACCACCTGGGCGTTGAGCGGCTGTCCGGTGAGGTGGGCGCCGACCACGAACAGGTCCAGCGACGGGTCGGCGAACCGCTCGGCCAGGGCGGCCAGCGTGCGGTCGGAGAAGGCCGGCCCGGTGAACATCACACCGAACGGCAGGCCGTCCACGAACCCCGCGGGCACGGCGAGCGAGGCGCAGTCCAGCAGGTTCGCGAAGTTGGTGAAGCGGCCCAGCCGGGCGTTGGCCCCGACCGGGTCGGCCGCCACCTGAGCGAGGGTGGGGTGCCAGGTGGTGGTCGGGGTCAGCAGCGCCGTACAGCCTCCGAGAAGGACGCGTCCGGCGGCGCCCAGCGCGGCCAGGCGCGCGGTGTCGGCGGCCCAGTCGGCGGCCGTCTTCTCCCGGCCGGCCAGCACGAGCGAGGCGACGGTCGGATCGAGGTCCGTGCCGATCAGGTCGCGGTGCTTCTCCAGATGCGCGCCGACGGCTGCGTACCGCTCGGCGACGAACGCGCCCCCGTACAGCAGCTCCGCGGCCTTCAGCAGCGGCGTGACGTCGGCCTCGACGATCTCCGCCCCGGTGCTCGCCAGCCGGGCGACCGCGGCGTCGAAGGCCTCGCGCCAGCCGTCGGCCAGGCCCTGAAGGTGCTCCGGGGCCGGGACGGCGATCCGAGGGCGCGCGGGAGGCGGCGGGAGCGGGGTCCCGGTGCGGGAGAGCGGGTCGGCCGGGTCCGGGCCCTCGATCAGCTCCGCCGCCGTACGGGCGAGTCGCAGGTCGCGGGCGAAGACGGTGACGCAGTCGAGGGTGTAGCAGGCGGGGACCACACCGGTCACCGGCACCAGGCCCTTGGTCGGCTTGACGCCGACGATGCCGTTGAGGGCGGCGGGCACCCGCCCCGAGCCGGCCGTGTCGGTGCCGAGCGCGAGGTCGGCGATGCCCAGCGCGACCGCGACGGCCGAGCCGGAGGACGAGCCGCCCGAGATGCGGTCCGGGTGCCAGGCGTTGCGCACCGCACCGTAGGGGCTGCGGGTGCCGACGAGGCCGGTGGCGAACTGGTCCAGGTTGGTCTTGCCGAGCACCACCGCGCCGGCCGCGCGCAGCCGCGCGACCGCGGGCGCGTCGGCCCGCGGGACGTACGCGTACGACGGCGCGCCCGCGGTCGTGGGCAGCCCGGCCACGTCGATGTTGTCCTTGACGGCGGCCACCAGGCCGGCCAGCGGCAGCGCGGGGTCGATCCCGGCCGCCTCGTCGAGCACCTCCTCGCGCGGCCTGAGGTGGATCCAGATCTCGGGCCGGTCGGCGCTCTTGACGCGGTCGTAGGCGGCTGCCACACGTGCGGCCGGTGTCATGGCACTCATGCTCGCACCGCCGCGAGGATCTGGCCGGGTGCGACCTGTTCGCCGGGCCTGACGTAGATCGCCAGCAGGGTTCCGGCGGCGGGGGTTTGTATCTTCGACTCCATCTTCATCGCTTCCAGGGAGAGGATCGGATCGCCGTCGGCCATGGTGGCGCCGGGTTCGGCGGTGATCTGCCAGACGGTGGCGGTGAACGGCGCGGTGACCGGGACCGCGCCGTCCGGGACGGTGACGGTGGCGGCGGCCGTCGCGGGTTCCGGGTCGTCGTCGCGGTCGAACTCGCCCGCGGCCCGCCAGCGCCGCTTCTCGGCCTCGAACGCGGCGCTCTGCCGCTGCCTGAAGGCCGCGATCGAGTCGGCCTCGGCGGCCAGGAAGGCGTGGTGCTCGGCGATCGAGAAGGTGCCTTCCTCGACCGGGAAGTCACCGCGGCCGGCGTCGGTCTCGGCGCGCAGTTCGAGCAGTTCCTCCGCCGTGACGGGATACCACTCGATGCGGTCGAAGAAGCGCAGCGCCCAGGGGGAGTCCTGGAACAGGCCACCCCTGCGGAATCGGTTCCAGACCTGCACGGTGCGGCCGACGAACTGGTATCCGCCGGGGCCCTCCATGCCGTAGACGCACAGGTAGGCGCCGCCGATGCCGACGGAGTTCTCCGCGGTCCAGGTCCGGGCCGGGTTGTACTTGGTGGTCACCAGGCGGTGGCGTGGGTCGAGCGGGGTGGCCACGGGGGCGCCGAGGTACACGTCGCCGAGCCCGAGCACCAGGTAGGAGGCGTCGAAGACGGTGCGGTAGACGTCGTCGGCGCTCTCCAGGCCGTTGATACGGCGGATGAACTCGATGTTCCACGGGCACCAGGGGGCGTCGTCGCGCACCCCGGCCATGTACCGCTCGATGGCCAGCCGGGTCGCCGGGTCGTCCCAGCTGAGCGGCAGCCGCACCGTGCGGGAGGGCACCACCAGCTCGTTGCTGGGCGGGACCTCATCCTCCAGTTCACGCAGCAGGGCCGTCAGGTCACGGGCCCGCAGCCGGCGGGCGTCGGTGTGGATCTGGAGGGAGCGGATGCCCGGGGTGACGTCCACGATGCCGTCGGGTGCATGCGCGGCCAGGGTCTCCTGCAGGGCGTGCACCCGCATGCGCAGACCGAGGTCGAGCACCATGGGACCGTACTCGACCAGGACGTTGTCGTCGCCGTCCCGGCGGTAGGTGACAGCCGGCCGGGCGTCGGTGGCCTCCAGACGGCCCAGCACGCCGTCGTCACCGTCACCGCCCGCGCTGGTCAGCGCGGGGGAGGCACGGCGGGCGTCGAGGCCGGCCGCGTCGGCCTCTGCGACCGGTACGAAGCGGACGGTGTCGCCCGGCCGGACCTGGCCGAGCTTCCACAGGTCACCGCTGGCGACCACGGCGGGGCACACGAACCCGCCGAGGGACGGCCCGTCGGGCCCCAGGACGATCGGGGTGTCCCCGGTGAAGTCCAGCGCGCCCACCGCGTACGGGGTGTCGTGGATGTTCGAGGGGTGCAGTCCGGCCTCGCCGCCGTCCTGGCGAGCCCACCGGGGTTTCGGCCCGATCAGGCGGATGCCGGTGCGGGCAGAGTTGTGGTGCACCTGGTAGTCGGTGGCGTAGAGGGTGTCGATGTCCTCGCGGGTGAAGAACTCGGGTGCCGCGTGCGGGCCTTCGGTCACACCGATCCGCCAGTGCGAGACGATCGCGGGCTGCCGCCCGGCCGGGGTGGGGCGGCCGCCTGCGGCCCGGGCGGTCCCGGGCCGCAGGACGTCCCCGGCGCGCAGTGCCCGCCCGCCGTGCCCGCCGAAACCGCCGAGGGTGAACGTCGAGGCGCTGCCCAGGTACGCGGGCACGTCGATCCCGCCTCGGACGGCCACGTAACTGCGCAGGCCGGGCCCCTGGCAGGGGCCGAGCACCAGGGTGGCGCCGGCCGGCACCGGCACCGGTTCCCACCGGGCCGCCGGCGTGCCGTCCACCGTCACCGGGACAGGGGCGCCGGTGACGGCGACCACGGTGGCGTGCGAGAAGCGCAGGGTCAGCCCGCCCGCGGTGACCTCCAGGCCGGGCGCCGTCCGCGGGTTGCCGACGGCCAGGTTGGCCTCGGCGAACGAGACGGCGTCGAACGGCCCGCTCGGCGGCACGCCCACGTGCCAGTGGCCGAGCCGACCGGGCAGGTCCTGCACGGTGGTCAGTGCCCCCGGCACCAGCACGTCGATGCGCGGCTCGGGGTCGCGGGCGGTGTCGAGCGTGCCGGTGCTGTGCACCACCCCGCGCACCTCGCCCCGCACGGTCAGCTCGCGCAGCAGGCCCAGGTTGGTCACGATGCCGTCGACCCGGCTCGCGGCCAGGGCCCGGCCGAGCAGGTCGAACGCGGCGTCGCGGGTGGGGCCCTTGGAGATCACCTTGGCCAGCATGGGGTCGTAGTACGGCGACACCTCCAGGCCGGTCTCGGCGAAGCCGTCGACGCGGACGCCGGGCATGGCGTCCGCACCCTCGCCGGGGAAGACCGCCCGGGTGATCAGACCCGAGGAGGGCAGCGAGTCCTTGCCTGGGTCCTCGGCGTAGACGCGGGCCTCCACGGCGTGCCCGGCGGGTGCCCACTCCCGCTCGAACACGGCGTCGTCGACCTCGCCGTCCCGGGCCAGCAGCAGCATGAGTTCGACGAGGTCGACGCCGTACGCCTCCTCCGTCACCGGGTGTTCGACCTGGAGGCGGGTGTTGACCTCCAGGAAGGCGGCCTCCTCGCGCACCGGGTCGTAGACGAACTCCACGGTGCCCGCGCCCCGGTAGCCGACCGAGGCGAGCAGCCGGCGCGAGGAGTCGTGCAGCAGCGCGCGCACCCGAGCGGGCAGCGCCGGGGCGGGGGCCTCCTCGATCACCTTCTGGTTGCGGCGCTGCAACGAGCAGTCCCGGTCGCCGAGTACGGCGATCCGGCCGGTGCCGTCGCCGAAGACCTGCACTTCCACATGGCGGGCGGGGCGCACCAGGCGCTCCAGGAATACCCCGCCGGAGCCGAAGTTGGACTCCGCGAGCGCCGCGACGCGGGCGAATGCCTCGCGTACCTCGCCGGCCGTGGCGCAGGCCTGCATGCCGATGCCGCCGCCGCCACCGGTGGCCTTGACCATCACGGGCAGCCCGATCGAGGAGGCCGCGGTGACGGCCTCCTCGGCACTCGCGAGCAGTTCCGTTCCGGCCAGCAGCGGCACTCCGGCCGCCTTCGCCAGGGCGCGCGCGGTGTGCTTCTCGCCGAAGGCGGTGATCTGGTCGGCGGTGGGCCCGGCGAACCTGAGGCCCGCCTCCTCCACGGCACGGGCGAAGGCGGTGTTCTCGGAGAGGAAGCCGTACCCGGGGTGGATGATGCCCGCGCCCCGGGCGAGAGCGGCGTCGATGATCGCCTCGCCGCGCAGGTACGACTCGCGGGCCGGCGCCGGTCCGAGGCGGACCGCGTGGTCGGCCTCGCGGACGTGCGGCGCGGCCCGGTCGGCGTCTGAGAAGACGGCGACGGTGGCGAGCCCCATCCTGCGGGCGGTACGGATCACGCGGCGGGCTATCTCACCGCGGTTGGCGACGAGTACGGCGGTGGGACGGGTCACGCGGTTCCCTCCGGAGTGCCGGCGGCCCGCGCGGAGCGTGCTTCGTCGGCCGCCGGTGCCGGGTCCACGACGAGCATCCGCAGCGGGGTCGGGTTGAAGTCGTTGCACGGGTTGTTCATCTGCGGGCAGTTGGACACCAGCACCAGGACGTCCGTCTCGGCGCGCACCGCGACCCGGCGGCCCGGCGCCGACATGCCGTCCACGATGCCCAGCGCGCCGTCCGCCTCGACGGGCACGTTCATGAACCAGTTGAGGTTGGAGACGAGGTCCCGCACCCCGAGACCGCGTCGGCCGGCCTCCGCGAGGAAGTTCTCCCGGCAGCCGTGCTGGAACATCACGTGGTGGCCGTAGCGCAGGGTGTTGGACTCTTTGCCGCAGGCGCCGCCGATGGTGTCCTGGCGGTCGATCTCGTCGGCGACGACGGTCATCAGCGCGCGGCCCTCGTTGCTGCGCAGCACGGTGCCGGTGCGCACATAGGTGTTGCCCTGCCAGGCCAGGGTGTCGGGGACGCTGTAGCGCTCCTCGGGATCGTCGGCGTCGTACAGGAGGCAGTCGGCCGACTGGTTGCCGCCGACATCGACGATCGTCAGGACGTGCCCCTTGCGCACCACCGCCGACCAGGGGGCGTTGGGGGCCACCGTCTCGTCGAGGACGACGGTGCCCTCGACCAGGCTCGCTCCCCGGTCCAGGCGGGAGTCCTCCGCGTACACCGCGCCGACCGGGACGGTGGAGGCGACGGTGCCGCCCGAGACGGTCGGGCAGGTGACCGGTGTGTTCCCGCTCGGTGTGGTCGCCATGTCACAGCCCCCGTGCTTCGCAGTAGTCGACGGTGTTCAGGTACGCCCGGTGCAGTTCCGGCGTGGCGGTGAAGCGCGGCTCGCCGGGGCCGGTCGGGGTGCCGCGCCAGGCGTGCACCCGCAGCGGGCCGACGACGTACTCCGGGCGCGGGTCCAGCGGGTGGACGACGTTGGCGACCAGCACCAACAGGGGCATTTCCGCGACGAGTTCGACATGTGTGCCCGGTCCGGCGCTGCCCTGCCAGCCGAGGGTGCCGTCCGCCTCGACGCGCACGCCCTGGAAGAAGGACACGCCGGGCGGCAGGTCGCGCCGGCCCAGACCGTGCTTGGCGGCCGCCTTGAGGAAGAGCCCACGCCCGGACGGAGACGGTCCCTCGGGCCGGGCGTCACCGTACTTGCGCTCGTTCCAGGCGTCGGTGGTGGTGCCGCAGAAGGCGTCGTGCCGGCCGGAGGAGTCGGCGCTGACGACGGCCAGGACCCGGCCGTCCCCGGACAGCAATGGATGGTTCTCGCCCAGGTAGGCCTGCCA
Organism: Streptomyces camelliae; assembly: GCF_027625935.1. Taxonomy (NCBI): domain Bacteria; kingdom Bacillati; phylum Actinomycetota; class Actinomycetes; order Kitasatosporales; family Streptomycetaceae; genus Streptomyces; species Streptomyces camelliae. Next base: position 104,064 of record NZ_CP115300.1, on the reverse strand, counting down.
GGGCACCTTCTGGGTGTCGGCGACGTTGAGCCGCTCGACCGGTTCCAGGGCGTTGTAGAGCAGCAGGTGGGCGCAGGCGTCGCCGGTCGGGTCGTCGAACCGCAGCCGGGTGCCGCGGGCGAGCACCTTGTGCGTGTAGCCGCCGGGCGCCACCGTCTCCGCCCACACCAGGGTGGCCGGGTCCACCCCCGGCGGGCGGTGCGGGCTGCCGGACGCCGGAAGGTACGGCATCCACTCCCCGGACCGCCCGCCCTGGGCACGGGCGTCGTGCCGGGCGCTGCGGACACTGTCGGTCAGATGCAGATCACGGGCGCGGGCGGAAACCCGCCCGTTGCGGTGGCTGCCGTGCGGCGCGCCGGCCGTCGGACTCTGCGCGGTGGTCATGATGCTCCCGTCGTCCCTTCGTCGGTGCGTGGTCGGTACCGCTGTCCGCGTCGCCGGACCCTCAGGCGGGCTCGGCGACGGCCTCGGCCTCGCGGGGCGGCTCGGTGTGCGTGTGCGGCACGTGCCGCAGCTCGATACGGCGGTGCAGCCGGCGGGCCAGGAAGTAGCCGGCACCGGCGGCGAGGCTGAGCCCGATGAACAGCAGGGCGCTCCAACGCAGCCACCAGGTACCGCCGGTGAGGTCGTAGATCTCCGTGCGCGGCCAGACCAGGTTGACGGTCATCCCGGCCTGGTAGAGCACCGCGACCGCGTTGACCGCCACTCCCCACCGGCCCAGCGAGAACAGGGGCCGCCCGGTCTCGTCGACGCCCGCCGGCAGCCCGCCGGCGGCCCGCTGCCGGATCCGGCCGACCAGCAGCGGCAGCGTCACACCGAGATAGGCCAGGTACAGCAGGGCGATGCAGAGGCTGGAGAGCGCGGTGAAGATCGCCGCCTGACCGATGTTCACGACGAGCGCGGCGGCGGCCGCGACACCCACCACGATCGACGTGGTGACCGGTGTGCCCGTGCGGGCCGAGACCTTCGCGAGGCGCCGGTGGAACGGAAGGGCGCCCTCGCGCGCCATGGAGTACATCATCCGCGCCCCGGAGGTCTGCACGGCCAGGGTGCAGGCGAACACCGCGACGGCCACACAGCACAGCAGCAGCCGGCCCACGACCGCGCCGAGCCGGTCGGTGAGCACCCAGGACAGTCCGCCCGCGGCCAGCTTCCCGTCGGTCAGGCTGCCCGCCGCCATCAGCCCCGACAGGATCAGCAGCGCCCCGCCGACGCCCGAGGTGATCAGGGCCCGCAGGATGGTACGGGGGGTGGTACGGCGCGGGCTGTGGGTCTCCTCCGCCAGCTCGCCCGCCGAGTCGAAGCCGACCATGACGTACGCCGCCATCAGGGAGGAGGCCAGAAAGGCCCCGGCATAGCCGCCGTGTCCGGCCCAGCCGGTGTGGTGGAGCACCACCTGCGGCCCCCGCTCGGGAAGGAAGAACAGCGCCAGCACCAGGGCGATCACGCCGATGATCTCGACGGTGACGCCGAAGCTGGTGGCGGCGGCCATCTGACGGATGCCCAGGATGTTCACCACCGTGGTGACCGCCAGCAGCAGACAGCCCAGCAGGACCGCGTTCCGCGCGCCGGTCGGGGAGCCGACCGACGGATCGGCGCCCGGTCCGCCGACGATCTGGAACCCCGACCAGATGCCCGGCAGGACCGCCTGCGCGGCGATCGCCGCCGCCGCGACGGTGAGGATCTGACCGATGACCATGATCCAGCCGACGAACCAGCCCGCCGTGGTGCCGGCCAGCCGGCTCGACCACTGGTAGATGGCCCCGGATATCGGCCAGCGTGCCGCCAGTTCGGCGAAACAGAGCGCGACCAGCAACTGCCCGGCGAAGACGAGCGGCCACGTCCAGAAGAACGATGCGCCGCCGAGGCCGAAGCCGAGCCCGAACAACTGGAAGACGGTGGTGAGGATCGACACGAAGGAGAAGCCGGCGGCGAAGGAGGCGAAGCCGCCCACTCCGCGGCGGAGTTCCTGCTGGTAGCCGAGGGGAGCGGTCCTGGTCGTGGCGCCGCCGTGCGGACTGTGCCCGGGGGGAATCTGGGGCCGGCTCATCACCGCACCTCCGATCGGTCGACGAATACCTGTCGCTTGACAGGTATGGCGATCGTCGGCCGGACCTGTCTCCCGCCCGGGTCGCAGGGGTTAACTTCGTGTATCCGCAGCCACGAAAGGGCCCACCCCAGGGGGTCTGGGGTGGGCCCTTTCGTGGCTGCGGCGGGCCGGCGATCAGTGGGCTCTACCTTCTTGATCGGGTTGATCGAGGTGGGGTCACCCAGGGGTGTTGGGTGTGGCTTTCAGCGGGCTGCCGTCTCGTGGCTTCTCTCGCTTCGCCGCAGGCGTGACACGCATCGCTCGACGAGTCGCCTGCGGCCCTCAATGGAGAGAGGTGCGTTGGCATGGGTGCCCATCAGATGGCGGCGAGGTTGTTGAGCAGGTGTCCAAGCTCTGCCGGCGCCTGAATGTGGGCCAGGTGGCCCTGGCCGGGGAGTTCGTGGATTCCGGCGTGAGCGACGTGCTGCCGCACGTTGTCGAACGACGTTCCGTAGGGGGCTGTTCCGCGGTTGCACTGGCCGATGATCAGGTCGACTTGATCTGCCTGTCGCGCCATCACATCCGGAGGCGGCGCCGCGTTGAGCGCGCCGAGTTCGGCGTACAGCGGTCCGCTCAAGCGACGCAAGATCGCCCAACCGTAATGATCGGCCCGGAGATCCTCGACATGCGCAGCGGAGAAGCCGGAGATCTGCCGGTTGACGATCTCGACGCAGCGATCCCAGTCTGCAGTCTCCTCTGCCATCTTCAGGTCCGGCAGTGCATGGCGTCCGAATGGCTGCATCACCGGCTCGTAGGCGATCACCTGGGGAATCGGGCGATCGTTGGCGGCCAGCAAGGTGATCAAGCCGCCGTAGCTCCAGCCGAAGAGAGCCCTCGTGCTGTCGAACTCGTCAAGGACCACGCCGAGGTCCTCAACCTCTGTCTGCAGTGAGTACGAGTTGGTCAACGGCCCCGAGGAAGCACGCCCCCGACGGTTTACGACTACCACTGAGGGCCAGGCGTCGATGGTGCCCGCAACACGGCGCCACGTATGCGCATCACTCATCACGCCCGGAACGACGACGAGGCTCGGGGCATCCGGCTCGCCGTACACATCGACCGTGACCCAGCTGTCCCCGCCGACCGACAGCTTCTTCTGAATCGTTCGCTCCATAAATCTATTATGGAGCGAACGATCTACAATGCAAGCGTGACCGAACGCAACCGTGGACGCCCCCGAGCCTTCGACCGCGACCGTGCGGTCCTTGACGCCGCTCGCCTCTTCTGGCGACGCGGCTACTCCGGCACCTCGACCCGCACCCTGACCGCGGCCCTCGGGCTTTCCACCTCCAGCCTCTACGCCGCCTTCGGCAGCAAGGCCGGACTGTTCGAGGAAGCGGTGCGGACCTACGCCGAGCGTTACCGCGAGATCTACCAGCAGGCTGTCGGCGAGAAGGACATCCAGACGGTCATCGAACGCATCCTCACCGACTCGGTCCACGAGTTCACCCAGCCAAGCGACACGCATCCCGGATGTCTCATCAGCAGCGCCGTGATGACCGACAGCACGAGCACGCTCGATACCAGCGCCTACATCGCCGAACTGCACAGCTCGAACGAGCAGGCCCTCCTCGTGCGCATCGAACGAGCGATCCAGGACGGGGAACTAGCCGCAGGCACCAACGCAGCAGTCCTGACCGGGCTCATCCAATCCATCTGGCACGGATTGTCAGTGCGATCCAACGTCGACACAGCTCGCGAGGACCTGCTCGCGACGGCACAACTTGCTCACCAGCTGATCTGCCAACAACTCACGTCACCAACGTCCTGACCCGCAACACCTAGGTAGCCGAGCGCATCCGCCGCTACGGCGAGTACTCCACCCACGAACTCGTCCTTGAGCCCGAGGCGGACACGCTGCTGTTACAGCAGGTCCTCGCCAAAACGGCCTGGGAGAAGAAGCTCACCGATGAGAACCGGCGCGGCATGACCGCCCTGTTCTGGTCCAACGCCAACCCGTACGTACGACGCCTTCCGCCTGGACATGAACGCCTGGCTCGACCTGAGACCGGTTGCCGCCCCGCCCCCGCACATCTGCTGGCGCCACACCGACCGATCACGCACGAAGACACGATGAGGTACGTCCGGGCTTCATTGACCAGGCGCCCGATCCCCGAGCTGGCCTCGCAAGGTCTCATACAGATACGGAGAAACCGTCGCCGCGTCGCAGGTCTCGGTGGCCCGTGGCCATCACGAGCCCGCGGAGTCCGCCGGCTCCCAGCGCAGCAGTCCGTCGGGCTGGCAGTCGAGGTGTTCGCAGCAGCTCAAGGGTGGTGAAGCGGACGGCCTTGGCGCGGCCATTCTTGAGCACGGTCAGGTTGGCAGGTGTGATGCCGACGCGTTCGGCGAGTTCACCCACGGACATCTTCCGCCTGGCGAGCACGACGTCGGTGTCGACGGTGATCGGCATCAGATCACCTCGTTCAGCTCGGCATGCATGTGCGCCGCGTCGGCGTCGTGAGCATCGTCGGGCGGCGCTCCTGCCGCTCTGTGACCCACGCCATATGTGGCTCCTGTCAGGAATCGGGGCGCTGTTCCGCTCAACTCACGCAAGACCAGGCGAACCGACAGGAGCAGCACATGAAGCATCGCATCGTCGTCCTCGGCGCCGGCTATGCCGGGGCCTACGTGGCCGGGTCGCTGGCCCGCCGGCTGTCCCCGGCGGACACCGACATCACCGTGGTCAACGCCGTGCCGGACTTCGTCCAGCGACTGAGGCTGCACCAGCTCGCGGCCGGCCAGGACATCGAGGCTCCACAGCTCACCGACGTCTTCGCGGGCACGGGGATACGGCTGCGCCTGGCCCGAGTCACCGCCGTCGACCCCGAGCGCCAGGTCGTCGCCGTGGCTGACGCCGACGGCGGCGGCGAGCTCGGCTACGACACGCTTGTCTACGCGCTCGGCAGCCACGGCGACGTCGACGCCGTCCGCGGCGCGGCCGAGTACGCCTTCGACGTTGCCGGCCGGCCCTCGGCGCTGCGGCTGCGCGAGCGCCTGGACAGCGTGGGCGATGGCGGGCATGTGGTGGTCGTCGGTGACGGGTTGACCGGCATCGAGACCGTCACCGAGATCGCCGAATCCCGGCCCGGCCTGTCGGTGGCGCTGGTCGCCCGCGGCGAGCTGGGCGCCCGGCTCTCCGCCGGGGCCCGCAGCCACCTGCGCCGGGTCTGCGACCGGCTGGGTGTCACCGTCTGGGAGCACACCGAGGTCGAAGCCGTCGAAGCGGCGCGGGTGCTGTGCGCCGACGGCACCGCCCTGGCGTCCGACGCGACCGTGTGGACGGCCGGGTTCGCGGTCAGCCCCATCGCCGCCGCCGGCGGGCTGGAGGTCACCGAGAACGGTCGGATCGTCGTCGATCGCACCATGCGGTCGATCTCGCACCCGAACGTCTACGCCGTCGGCGACAGCGCCTACGCCATCGGCGACAACGGTCGGCCGCTGCCGATGTCCTGCGCCTCGGCCGGCTACACCGGCATGCAGGCCACGGCCGCGATCGTGGGACGCCTGACCGGCCGCAAGATCCCGAACACCAAGCTGGTCTACACGTACAACCACATCAGCCTCGGGCGGCGGGACGCGATCCTGCAGATGGTCGACCACGAAGGGCAGGCAAAGCCGAAGCACATGGGCGGCCGGAAGCCCGCACGGATCAAGTCGGGCATCCTCAAGATGTCGCTGTGGGCCACCTCCCACCCCACCTTCGGCATGCCCAAGCGCAAGCGCCGCCTGGCCGTCGCGCCAGATGCGTCCGCCGAGAAGGCGTTCGCGTAGCCGACCAGAGCCTACCTAGGGTGTTCCGCGTGGACAGCACCGCCACTGACCGCTTCGACACCAGTCGGTTCGAGGCCAGCCGGAACCGGCTGGCCTCGCTGGCGTACCGGCTGCTGGGCTCCGCCACCGACGCCGAGGACGCCGTGCAGGATGCATTCCTGCACTGGCAGGCCGCCGAGCGGCAGCGGATCAAGGTGCCGGAAGCATGGCTGACCAAGGTCGTCACCAACCTGTGCCTCGACCGGCTCCGCTCGGCACAAGCCCGCCGCGAACGCACCTGCGGCGCCTGGCTGCCCGAACCGCTCCTCGACGGCGACCCGATGCTCGGCCCGGCCGACACGTTCGAGCAGCGCGAATCGGTCTCCCTGGCCGTGCTGACGCTCATGGAGCGCCTGTCACCCGTCGAGCGGGCCGTGTACGTCCTGCGTGAAGCGTTCTCCTACAGTCACGCCGAGATCGCCGGGATCCTCGACATCGCCGAGTCCGCGAGTCAGCAGCACCTCCACCGGGCCCGGCGCCGCATCACCGCCGCACGTCGCGGCGGTGGGGAAGTCGACCGGGCATCCGCCCGCAGGATCGTCGAGGAATTCCTCGCCGCTGCCTCCTCGGGCCGGACCGAACGGCTGGTGGCGCTGCTCACCGACGACGCGACCGCGATCTCCGACGGCGCCGGCCTGACCGAGAGGCTGCTGCAGTACGACACTGCGCAGCGCATCGCCGCCGTCGCACGAGCCGGCTTCAAACCCACAGCCGCGAAGCGGCGACTTGCCGGCGGGAGGTCCGCCGTCCACTACGCGCTCGTCAACGGTGCCCCCGCCATCCTCTTCGTGCCCGGCGACCAGGTCGTCGGCGCCGTGACGTTCGACATCACAGATGGCAAGATCGCAACCGTGCGCGGCATCGCCGCCCCTACCCGTCTCACCCGCCTCACCGAAGCCTGGCGGCAGCGCGAACCGGACACGCCGCTCATCACCCAGTGGTGACCCGACGCCGGCCGCGGCCAGGCGCAGCACCCCGGCTGACCGACCGACCAGGCAGCACGGAGCACAACGACATTCCCATGTGCCAATGCCGGGTGCGCCCGCGTTTCATAGCCAGTCCACCTGCGTCGATCGCGAGGAGCGCGATGGCCAGCGCAGCTCCACCGTCGGCCAGGTCGATGCCCCAGGTCACTTCATCGCCCAGGGCCAGGACCTCAGCGAGTAGTTCGAGGAGTTCGGGCTCGTCGTCGGTGACGCGTCGGGACAGCAGCCGGTGGTCGCTCTCGTCGATCGTGACGCAGTGGTGGTGGGTCTTGCCTGCGTCGATGCCGGCCCAGATCGCGGCCAAGTTGTGCCTCCGTACGGTGTGCTGCTGGTTCCTCCCGACGGACGACCTCGCTGTCGATTCCCTACGAGCTCGTAACAGGATCACGAGCGGTTTTTCTTGAGGCGTCGCCCGCAGATGAGGCTGCAGGCCAGCGAGATGAACGCGTCGTGGAGTTCGGTTCGGCGTTCCCAGCGGACGGCGAGGCGTTTGAACTGGTGGAGGAGGGCGAAGGTCTGCTCGACGACGTAGCGGAGTTTGTAAAGCTCCGCCTGTCGTTCGCGAAGTTGAGCCGAGTGACGTGCCTGCTACCGGTTGACCGCGAGGAAGTCCTCCAGGATTTCGGCAAACCGCGCCGGCTGCTCCTCGGCCGGGTAATGACCGCAGTCGTCGAGGACGACCTCCGTGACGTTGTCGGCCGCCAGCCGCATCGTCTGGGCGGCATTCGCGCCGCTCCACAGCGCGCCGCCGACGGCGAGCACCGGCAGCGTCAGCCGGGTCTTGCTGCGCTGCTCGTTCTGCGCGATCGTCTCGTCCAGCGCCCGGTAGTACGCGAAACTCGCCCGCAGCGCGCGGGGATCCGCGGTGATCGCGTCGACGTAGACGTCCACGGCGTACGCGGGGATCGCGGTCCGTGTGGCGGCCTTGGTGGCGAACTGCCAGCCGAAGAAGAGCCGCTCCCGTCCCCGGACCAGTTCCTCGTTGAGGTCGGTGAGCCGGTTGAAACCGAACTGCCAGAGCTTCAGGTTGAGTTCGCCCGGGCCGAAGAACGGCGGGGACGGCGTGAGACCGGGGATCATCGCTTCGAGGATGGCGAGCCGGCCCACCCGCTCGGGGTGATCGGCGGCGAGGGCGTATCCGGTCCACGTGCCGATGTCGTGGCCGACCACGTCGAACCGGTCGTGCCCGAGCGCGGCCATCAACGCAACCAGATCGGCGGCCAGCGTGCCGGCGTCGTACCCGTCGTCGGGCTTGTCGGAGAGCCCGGACCCGCGCGAGTCGACGGCAACGACGGTGTGCTCACGGGCGAGCGCGGGCATCACCTCGCGCCAGGCGTACCAGGTCTGGGGCCACCCGCCGACCAGCAGCAGCGCCGGGCCGTCCCCACCGGTGACCGCGTGCAGCCGCACCCCGTTCGCTTCCACGAGCCGGCTGGTGAAGAGGTCGAGGAACCCGTCAGGCAGCCGCAGGGAACTCAAGTTCGTCATGCCGACGACCCTACCCATCTTTGAACGATCAGTACAAGATGTGTAGGCTGAGGGACCATGGCAGGCCGCAAGCAATTCGATGTGGACGAAGCGCTACGACGCGCGATGCACGTCTTCTGGCGCTGGGGGTATTCGGAGGCCTCGATCGATCGCCTGACCGAGGGCACGGGCCTGGGCCGCGGCTCGCTCTACGGCACCTTCGGCGACAAGAGCGCCCTCTTCCGCAAAAGCCTCCAGCGGTACGCGCAGACGTACCACCCGCTGTACGAGCAGGCACTGTCCGGCCCCCACCCGAGCCCGAGCACCGTCGTGGCCGCCTATCTGCAGGTCGCCCTGAACCGCATCGCCGACCCGACGGTCCCGGACGGCTGCCTGCTCACGGTGTCGGCAACGCAGTTCCCGGCCCTCGACACGGAGGGCCGGGCGATGGTCCGCGCCATGATCGACGGTCTGCGGACGAGGCTGGAGCAAGCGTTGCTGGCAGCGGGGGCGGGTGATCAGGAGGCAGCAGAGCTGGCGTTGTGCACGCTGGCAACGAGCAAATCTCTGGCGGTGCTGAGCCGCGCCGGCTTCTCGGGCGACGACCTGGCAACCGTCGCAGCAGCCGCCGCCAAGAATGCCGAGGCTCCACCGAATCGACCGGCCGAACCGTCGGGGCCGTGACAGACGGGAACGGCTCCGTCGCCAATGGTTGTGCAGAGGCCCTGAGGCAGCCGGCGGCTCGGCAGGGAGTGACTCGACACAGCCCTCATGGGGGCTGAGCCGACCCGGGCGGCGAGATTGCCCCACCGGGGGAAGAAGCCGACCTGAGCCGCCTCGGACTTCGGGCTCTTGGAGCTCGTAAGGGTCATGGGCGGGCCTTCTTGAGGCGTCGCCAGCAGATGAGGCCGCATGCCAGGGAGATGAAGGCGTCGTGGAGTTCGAGGCGTCGTTCCCATCGGATGGCGAGGCGTCTGAACTGGTGAAGGAGGGCGAGGGTCTGCTCGACGACGAAGCGGAGTTTGCCCAGGCCCTTGATGTCCGGGGCGCCCTTGCGGGAGATGACCGGCATGATCCGGCGTGTGCGCAGTTCACGGCGGACTACCCGGGAGTCGTACGCCTTGTCGCCCAGGATCGACTCGGGCGTCGACGGCGCCGGCCCGGACGCCCGGCCACCGGCGGGATGCCGTCGACGAAGGCGAGAGTCTGCGTGATGTCGTTTACGTTCGCCGCAGTCGTGATGACGTGGAGCGGAGTGCACTTCCCGTCACAGATCAGATGGTGTTTGCTGCCAGCCTTCCGCCGGTCGACCGGCGACGGACCGGTCGCGGCTCCCCTTTTTTTTGGCGCGGACGTGGGAGCCGTCCACGCACACGCGGGTCCAGTCGAGTTCGCCGGCCGCATTCAGCTCCGAGAGCAAGATGCGGTGCAACCTGTCGAAGACGCCTGCCTGCTGCCAGCGATCCAGGCCGCCACCGGCTTCGGCCCCGGAGACCGCTCAGGCCAAGGCGGCAGCAACGGCTCGATCAGCACCCCGCTGCCGCGGTGCCCCGTCCAGAGGCTGCACTTCGAGCGGCCTGAACCCGGTTACGTCGACTTGATGACGGGCGCTGTCTGTCAGTCGTGCTGGTCGCGGTCAGCGGCGATGCTCTTGTAGGTCGCCCCGGGCGTGGACTCGTACAGGGCCACCGCATCGGCCTTGAACTCGTCCGAGTGGTCCCTCATCGCCATCGGCGGTGTTCTCGCTTCCTCCGGATCAAGCAGATCCAGTATCAGCGTGTCCACCACTCAGGGGGAGGCCCCGGTTCTCATGGCGCGGGCGTGGACATCAACCACATCACCATGCGGCCGACGGACAGCTGGGCTGATGCGGCGCCCTCCGCACGCCCATCCCGGCGCTTGCCCGAGCCGCAACCGCTGGGACAACCGTCCCGCCCCCTGACGACGCCTTGGGTGATCCATCGCCGGCCGGTCCTGACCAACAGCCTCCCGGGGGGTTCGCCCCACCCGGCTCTCCCCACCCCGGTCGGGGGAGCAGCCTCATGGGCTCAAGGAGCCGGGAACGGAAGAGTGATGTCCTGTCAGCAGCCCTTTCCGAAAGAGCGGATCAGACGATGCCACTCAGCAGCCGACGAGACGTCTCCACCCAATCCACCCGCCCCTTCCGGTCCCCTCGCCGCAGCCGCGCTCGTGCGGCCCTGGTCGCCGCGGTCTGCCTGTCCGTCGCGGCCGGCACCGCGGCCCCGGCCTTGGCCACCGGGCCGGCGCGCGTCGCGGGACCGCAGCGCGGCACGCTGGTCTCCGCCGTCGAACTGGAGGGCATGGACGTCGCCCAGGCCACCGCGTACGTCAAGGACATCGGCTTTGTGGCCCCGGACGCCGCGAAGAACGGTGTCGACGTCTACCGCATCACCTACCGGACGATCACCGCGACCGGTCGGCCGACCGTCGCCAGCGGCTTGGTCACGCTTCCGCGTGCCGCTTCCGGCCATGGTCCTCGACGGCTCAGTACCGTCTCGTACACCCATGGCACCCTCGCCTACCGGGGTGGCGCCGGGTCGGTCGCCGACGGTGCGGACCGTGCGGTGACGGTGATGTTCGCCGGTGCGGGTTTCGCCGCCGTCGCCCCGGATTACCTGGGCCTGGGACTCGGCACCGGACCGCACCCCTACATGGACATCGGTTCAGAGACCACGGCCTCGGTCGACATGCTGAAGGCCGCACGCGCCTTCGAGGCCGAGAAGGGGGTGATCGCGGACGGAAAGGTCATGGTCACCGGCTTCTCCCAGGGTGCTGCCGCCGCGATGGGCCTGGGCCGGGCCCTGCAGCGCGAGGCCGTCCCGGGCCTGCGACTGACGGCGCTGGCCCCCGTGAGCGGACCGTACGACCTCAGCGGCGCCGAGATCCCCGCCGCCTTCGACGGCCGGCTGGCACCGCGGACCGCGACCTTCTACCTCGCCTATGTGATCACCGCCTGGAACCGGCTGCACCCCCTCTACAGCTCGGCCGCCGAGGCCTTCCGGGCTCCTTACGCGAACACCGTGCCCGGCCTCTTCGACGGCAGCCACCCCGACGAGGAGATCGCGGCCGGGCTCCCGGGTACCCCGGAGGAACTGCTCACCCCGCGGTTCATCGAGCGCCTGAAGCACCCCAGGGGGGTGCTCGCACGCATCCTGCGCACCGATGACGCCGTGTGCACCGACTGGGCTCCGCACGCCCCCGTCCGCCTCTACGACGGCAACCTGGACACTGACGTCGCCCTCGCCAACACGCTGTCCTGCCGGCATGCTCTGGCGGCCAACGGAGTCGACGCGCCGGTCGTCAACGCCGGAAACGTCGACCACACGGGGTCGGCGCTGGTCTCGTACCCGAAGATCCTGCAGTGGTTCAGGGGGTTGACGAACCGCCGGTGAACCGGGACCAGGCGGCCCTGTCGGCTGCATGGCCGCCGCCGTCTGTTGCGCAGGCCGCGGTGGTCGGCCGACCTCCTGCCCGCGCCCGCAGCCGCGAACTCGCCTCCGGCAAGAAAGACTGACCCGACGCCGGGGGCGACGGCTCAGCCGGCCACCCGCCCCCGTACACGTACGAGCCCGTCCAGGCAGTGCGCCGCCTGGTCGAACGGGTCCAGACCGGGCCAACCGCCAGCTGACGAGAGCCTTGAACCAGCGCGAATGACCTCATGGCCATCCGAGGAACAGCCCCGGTGTCACGGGCAGCAAGGTCGAGAAACGGGCCCGGTACGTCGCGGTGACCCCGGAGAATGCACGTGTCTTGCAGCGCGAACTCAGCTGCTGCGAGAGCCGACTTGCAGCCGCCCGTCCCAGCCGCCCTGACTCAGCCCGGCAAATCGTGAGGCACGATGAGATCGCCGAGTTCCTCACCAGCAACAGCATCCCGGCGGTCGCCGCGTGAGCGCGCTGGTCACGCCCGAGACCTCGGTCCGCAGACAACGAGATACTCCTGGCTTGCTGGAACAACAGCACTACCTCGGCGACTGGCCAGCCGGTGAGCGCATTGCCGAGCATGGCCTGGTGAACGCCGTTGCCTTCGAGGCGGCCGCCATCCGAAAGCGTGTCAACGACTGGCCCGACGGCAGGGTGTGTCAATTTGACGGCCCTGTCTCACATTCGGTGGTGACTGAACCGTTCCGACTTCTTTGCCGCTCAGTGGTGAGCCAGCAGAGAGGATGGGACACGTGCCCGAGAAGATTGACACAGCCCTTCGTAGCCAGGCCGTGCGGCTGGTGACAGAGCACCGCTCGGAGTACTCCTCGGAGCGCGCACTGCACGTCCAGGTCGCCGCATCGCTCGGTGTCTCCCGGGAGTCCGTGCGGCGCTGGGTGATGCAGCACGAAATCGACGCAGGCCAGGTCTCGGGTGTGAGCACGGACGAGCGCGAGGAGCTGCGCAGGCTGCGGGCGGAGAACAAGCGCCTTCGCGAGGTCAACGAGGTGCTGAAGTCCGCGACGATTTTCTTCGCGGGGGAGTTCGACCCCCGAAACCGCACGAGGGTGCGCCCGTGCACGTGCGGCGTCGGCCGAACGCCCACCGGGCGTGGTCGAAGTCGAAACGGGAGTGGGTGCAACCGCTGGACGTCCTCGTGGTGCAGGCGTTCGATCAGTATGTCGATGAGCGTCTGGAGAGGCTCGGAGCAGGGGGCAGTGACTTCCTACTGGTGAACTTGTTCGGCGCCCCGCTGGGCGCGCCGATGTCCCCGGCGGCGATGGGAGAGCTGTTCGACCGCCTGTCGGAGAGGGCGAAGCTGGAGCGGAAGGTCGGGCCGCACATGGCCCGGCGTGCGTTCGGCAGCAATGTCGCTGACGCCGACGGCAGTTGGGACGAGGTGCGGATGCTGCTGGGCCAGGAGCATCCCGGATCGGTCGCGCCCTATGTGATCCCGGACCGCAGCCGGGTGCGTGAGGCCGTCGAGCGGGTTGCTTCGCCGCGGGAGCTGTCCGGGCGAGGCGTGCGATGACGGCGCCGGCGACGGTCACCGCCGCACCAGTGCTGGACGAGGACCCGCGGACCCGGCAGATCATCCAGGCCCTGGATCCTGAGTTTCTGCGGATCGTGCGGTGGGACTGGGACCTGCGGGTGACCGCACCACCGCCAGCGGGTGGAGTGCCTGAAGCTGTTGATGGAGGACTTCCTGGGCCACCCCGCAGTCATCCCGCGTGAGAGCCCCGGGAGTTGCGAGGTGGAGGTCTGCTACCGGCTGCACGACTACGAGACCTCCCGTTACGGCAAGGCACACTCGCTGTGTGGCTGAAGCACGCCCGCCGACGCGGGGAGGTCACGGACGAGGAGGCGTGGCGGCGCATGGCGCCCGCGGTCCACGCCGACCGGGAGCTGCGTCTGCGGGGCCTGCCGCGTGGTGATCGTGGTCGCCACGGATGGCCTCATGGATGCCGTGCCGGAGGGCGGAGCGCCACGCCTGAGTGAACTGCGGGCGAGCGCGGCCGTGCTGGGTGTGACACGCGTCGTGCACCTGGGGTATGCGAGCAACGGCCATGGTGCCGTGCTCTATCCGGATCCGCCGGATCGGGCACGCTTCGTGCGGGCAGATACGGAGGAGGCGGCCGAGCGGCTGGCCGCCGTCTTGCGCGAGGAAGACGCGGACTTGCTTATCAGCTACGACGCCAATGGCGGATACGGCCATCGTGACCACGTCAGGGTGCACGAAGTCGGCAAGCGTGCCGCCGAGCTGGCCGGGGTGCATCGGGTACTGGAGGCGACCATGCCGCGTGATGTCGTGGTTCGCCTGGTGAAGCCGGTCCGCCTGCTGAGGATCCCGTTCAGGTTCGACGCGGATGCGCTGCGCACCGCCTACAGTTCGCGCCCCACATCCCCGGCCCGGTCACGCTGCCCGAGTGGCCTCCTGGCCCGCCGCCCACTGCTGTAGATCGAGGTCTTCGGCGGACTGTGCGGCGAGCCGAGCCATGACCCACAACCGGGTGTCGGGCAGCTGCTCACGTGGCTTACCGACATCTAGGGACCGCACCTTCGTGAGCACTGGTTGCTGCGAGGATGGTGTTTTCCGTACGCGGTGAGCACTGCTGGTGGGTGCGGATCATGAGCAGAACGTCCGAGCGGGCTGCCATGGGTGGTCGCTCTGCGTAACACCTGTCTTCGGCCTTCCGCCGGAAGGACAGCGAGGTTGCGCGGATGGTGCGTCGTGCGTCAGGCACGGCTCAGCGATCGGACAGTCCACCCGGCCGCGCGCCAGGTCTCGGTGCTGAGGGTGGCGTGGCCGTCGATGCCCTTCGGGCTCGCTGCGCGGGAGGCAAGCTGGTGCGGGTCGACGTGGGGGGAACTGCGGCCACTCAGTCAGGTGCAGCAGCAGGTCGGCGTCCGCGAGGGCGGGTGAGTCGCGGATGTGCTTCCCGCGCTGCGCGGTCGGTGTCGACTCCGGTGCGCTGGATGATCGAGTGGGCGACCGCGAGAATGGACCTCGATGAAGGACACACGCCGGTGTTTGACGTCACGCTCGGCCACGGCCTAGCTGTACTGACCCGTGAGGTTGGGGACGCGGCTGGCGGGTGGTTGCCCTTTCAGCGCGGTGTGGCCGCGGTGGTGATTGTAGGTGTGCAGCCAGCCGGGGAACGCCTCGCGTCGTTCGGTCTCCGAGTGGTAGGGGCGGGCGTAGGCCCACTCCTCGAGCAGGGTGCGGTTGAAGCGTTCCACCTTGCCGTTCGTCTGGGGCCGGTAGGGCCGGGTTCGCTTGTGGGCGATCCCGGCCGCTGCCAGCACGTCGCGCCAGTCCCGGGAGCGGTAGCACGCTCCGTTGTCGGTCAGGACCCGTTCGACGGTGACCCCGGCCTGGGCGAAGAACGTTTGGGCGCGGGTCCAGAACGCGGTGGCGGTCTCCTTCTTCTCGTCGGTGTGGATCTCGCTGTAGGCGAGGCGGGAGTGGTCGTCGACGGCGGTGTGGAGGTAGCTGTAGCCGCTTGCGGAACGGGTTTTGCGGCCGGCCTGCCGGCCCAGCACCTTGTGTCCGCCGCCGTCGGGGATGTTGCCGAGCTTCTTGATGTCCACGTGCACCAGTTCGCCGGGCCGTTGGCGCTCGTAGCGGCGTATGACACGGCCCGTTGCCCGGTCCAGATGCGTCAGGCGGGCCAGTCGGTAGCGGGTCAGCACGCGGTGCACCGTCGAGGGCACCAGTCGGAGCAGGTGCGCGATGCGGGCCGGCCCCCAGCGGCGCAGGAGGCGGACCTTGATGATGCGCCGTTCGGTACGGGTCGGGGTCTGGCGGGGGCTGGTGCGCGGGCGGCTGGAACGGTCGGCCATGCCTGCCTCGCCGAACGCCCGGTAGCGGTCGGCCCAGCGTTGGGCGGTGGTCGGGGAGACCTGGAAACGTTCGGCAGCCCGGCGCAGGGTCCAGCCGTCCTCGACGACGCAGCGGGCCGGACGCAGGCGACCGGTCTCGGTCAGGGGTGCATTACGGTGAGGCAAGAGGGCCTTCTCGGTGCTCGGTGCAGATGTCGCAATCCACACCGAACCCGGAAGGCCCTCACCCGTTCAAGATCCCTCAGCCGAGACCTGGCTCACCCGTCCACAACCTCCCCGGACAGAACAACTAGCCCTGGAGAACCCGCAGCAGTTGGTATGCCGTCAGGTAGGCGCCGATCTCCTGCTCCACGCCGCGCGGGCTGTGTGAGCGCACGACCCGGCCCGCGCCGTGCTGGGTGAACTTCAAGGCCAGGTACGTCGATTCGATCCCCGCTTGCGCGCGCACCAGATCGCCGGCTTCTAGGTGGGGAAGCAGCCGTGTCCAGCAGCGTGGTCGCGAAGCGGTGCAGCGCAGGGGTTCCGCACTCCGCCAGCGTCATCAGATGGATCTCCGCGAACCCGGAGTGGCCCCGGCCTCGCGCTTGATGCAAATAAATTTGCATGTACTCTTATTTGTGCAGTCGTGCTTGCACTGCCCGTGTCGATCCCTGTAAGGAGAGTGGGGCGCCGTGACCATGCATTCGGCGACCTTGGCCATCAACGAGACACTGCGGGCTCGCCGGGCGGCGGGGGAGAGGGTGTTGCACCTGGGGTTCGGTGAGGCGGGGCTGCCGGTGCCGGATTCGGTCGCCCAGGTGTTGTCGGCGGCGGCCGGGCGCAACGGATACGGGGCCGTCGTCGGGTCGCGGGAGGTCCGCGAGGCCGCTGCCGGGTGGTTCGGCAGGCGCGGAGTGGAGACCGGAGCCGAGCAAGTGCTGTTCGCCCCCGGCAGCAAGGCGTTGCTGTTCGCGCTGCTCGCCGCGCTGCCGGGGGACGTGGTGCTGCCGTGCCCGGCGTGGGTCAGCTACGCGGCCCAGACAGCGCTGGTGGGCAAGAAGACCATCAGCGTGCCGGTGCCGGCGGAGGCGGGCGGCGTTCCGGATCCGGAGCTGCTGGAGCAGGCGCTGGCCGACGCGCGCGCGGCCGGGGCGAACCCCGGTGTCCTGGTGGTGACGGTGCCGGACAATCCCACGGGGACGATCGCCCGCGAGGAACACCTGCGTGCGGTCTGCGAGATCGCCGAGCGGCATGGTCTGGCAGTGGTCTGCGACGAGATCTACGCCGAGCTGTGCCACTTCGGCAAGGCTCCCAGCGCCCTCGGCTACCTGCCCGAACGCACCGTGGTCACCAGCGGGTTGAGCAAGTCGATGGCTCTGGGCGGTTGGCGTATCGGATTCGCCCGGGTGCCGTCGGGTCCCTGGGGTGAGCGGCTGATGCGCGAGCTTGTCGGGGTGGCCAGCGAGGTGTGGTCCAGCCTGGCCGCGCCGATGCAGGCCGCCGCCACGCACATCCTGCAGGAGCCGCCCGAGGTGCTGGACCACATCGATGCCGCTCGTGGGCTGCATGCGACGGTCGCGGCGGCGGTGTACGAGCAGTTCACGGCGGCCGGTGCGGTCTGCCGCCGTCCCGAGGCGGGCTTCTACCTCTACCCGGACTTCGAGCCGGTGCGGCCCATCCTCGCCGCCCGGGGCATCGACACCGGTGCGGGGCTGGCCGCAGCCCTGCTGGAGGAGCACGGGGTCGGTGTGCTCGCCGGTGAGGCGTTCGGGGACGCGGCTGGCGGACTGCGCGCCAGGGTGGCTACCAGCCTGCTGTACGGGGAGTCCGAGGCGGAGCGCTGGGCGGCGTTGCGCAGCGGCGACCCGCTGCGGCTGCCGTGGATCGCGGCCTCCCTGGAGCACCTGCGCGGTGCGCTCGCCGCACTGACGGCACGGGGCTGAGGCCTGCGGGCGCCGGGCGGCCCGCACGGGTGTCGTGCGGCACCGGCCCGGCGGCTCACGGCTGGGGCGTGTCCGGGGCGTAGGCGCCGAACTCCTCCAGCAGTTCTTCTTCCTGCAGCAACGTCGAACGCACCTGGTGCCCGCGCAGTTGGGCGACCCCGGTGGCGAGCGCCTGGACCAGCGCGGTGAACGCGGTCAGCGAGCGCAGCACCGACGGGCTGGAGGCGTCCACGAAGAAGACCTGCTCGGCCGAGGACGCCAGCGGCGAGGAGGGGTTGTCGGTCAGCGCCACGCAGCGGGCACCGCGCGCCCGGGCCCAGGCCGCGGCCCGCACCGTCTCCGCGCTGTAGCGGCGGATCGCGATGGTCACGAAGCAGTCGCCCTCCCGGACCCGGCGCAGGTCGTCGGTGAGCGTGCCCGTGCCCAGCGTGACGGTTTCCACGTCCTCGCGCAGCATCCGCAGCAGGTAGCCGAGCAGATACGCCGGAGCGTGGCACTTGCGCAGGCCCATGACGTGGACGCGGGGGGCCTCGGCCAGCGCCTTGACGGCGGCCTCCCAGGTGTCGGGGTCGATCCGGGCGAAGGTACGGGCGAGGTTGGCCCCTTCCACCGCGGCCGCCTGCTGAAGCAGGTTTCCGCCGTCGGCCCCCAGCTGCTCCAGGTTGTCGTAGCGGCGCAGCAGGTGCACCTGTTCGCGCAGGTGTTCCCGGCACAGTCTGGTCAGCCCGGGGTAGCCATCGAGGCCGAGGCTGGTGGCGAAGCGCACCACGGTGGCCTCGTTGACGCCGACGGCGGACGCCAGCTCCGAGATGGTCATGAACGCCACGCCTTCCGGGTCGGCCATGACACGGTCGGCCAGGAGCCGCTGGGAGCGGGTCAGCGGCGTCGCCGGGTTGTGGAGGGTGGCGACGAGCTCGTCGTAGGTCTGCGGAGGTCGCCGCGATGCTGTGGCCATGCGAGGAATTCTCTCTCGAAACGGCCGTACCGGGGCTACGGGGTCACCCGGTGGCGGCGCCGGCACGCCCGTGTGCGAAGTCCGACAGCGCCATCTCGGCGGTCTTCCCGGCCGGTCCGCACACCGTGATCCGGTCGTCGGTGAGGTCGGCCACCACTGAGCACAGAGTCATCAGCGGGTCGGTGCCTGCGGCCGTGCGGTGTACCCCGTGGGGCAGCGGCGCCGCGGTGAGGATGTCCAGGAACCACTGCGCGCCGGGGTCGTCGGCAGGGACGGCCAGAGTGCTCAGGGCCTTGCCGCGGGCGACGCTCTCCTCGAACTGGCCCAGGCTGCGGGCCGCCCGCGCGCCGTCGTTCGCGGCCGGGGCGGCGGTGGGCGCGTCCGCCGGGTCGGGCAGGTGGCGCAGGTGGTTGGTGTGCCAGTGCAGGGGGTGGTGGGCCGGGTCGGCCTCCACCACGGCGGTGCGCCCGGCGGCGCTCTCCACGACGACGACCCGGCCCTCGGCACGGTCGCCGATCGTGTAGGCGAAGCCGCCGGCGCTCGGGCGGGCGCGCAGGTGGTCGACGGCCGCGTCCAGGGTCGGAGCCTGCTGCAGGGCGCGGGCGACGAAGTGTCGTCCCGGGGCGTCGGCCGGACGAGCGGCCTGGATGTGGTTGATGCCCCAGACCAGGCCGTGGCCGGTGGCCGTGAAGGTGTTGGCGGGCAGGAAGCCCGGATACCACTGGACCGTCACCGGCACGTCCCCGTCGACGAGCAGGGTGAGCAGCATCAGCCGGCCGTCGAGGGCGGGCGCCCCGTCCTCGTTGTGCGCAACGTAGGAACGCGTCCGGCGCCAGCCGAGGTCCGTGCAGCCGGTGCCGTCGTCGACCCCGAGGTCGCCGCGGAGGTTGGCCAGCAGCAGGTCGTGGAAGTCCGCTCCGGCGCCGGCGGCGAGGGCGCGCAGCTCGGCCAGCTGCCGACCGTACGCGGCGTGCGTGGCGTCGAGCACTCGGCGGACCCGGATCCGCCCCCGCTCGGTCGCCGCCCAACCGTGCAGCGCGGAGCGTTCGGGCAGGGCGTCCTGGACCGCGTGGACATCGGCGCGGGCGGCCTGGCCGAGGGCTCGGAACACTTCCGTCCGCTCCCCGGAGACGACCAGCCACCGCAGCCCGGCGAGTTCCTGCTCACGGATCTCTGTCCCCATCTTCCGACCTCCTGCCGGTTGGGCTGCGCCGACCGCTTCCGGCCGGGCGCGCCTGCCGTGAACGCGTGACGTAAATTTAATTGCAACGCTACTACATCATGCAATTTGAGTTGCATAACCTGTTGCTCCCGTCCCTCCTCCCAAGGTCAGGAGCCCCAGTGAAACCTTCGGCTCACACGAACGCCTCTGCCCGACTGCGCGGTGCGCTGGGCAACCGGCAGATGTCCATGATCGCGATTGGCGGCGTCATCGGCGCCGGGCTCTTCGTCGGCAGCGGCAGCGCCGTCCGCCAGGCCGGACCTGCCGTACTGGTGGCCTACGCCGCCATCGGCGCCCTGGCCGTTCTGGTGATGCGCATGCTGGCCGAGATGGCGGTCGCCCAGCCGGAGACCGGTTCCTTCTCCAGCTACGCCGGCCGCGAGCTGGGCCCCTGGGCCGGGCTGTCGGTGGGATGGCTGTACGCCTACCAGTGGTGCATCACCGTCGGATTCGAAGCCATCGCCGGTGCGGCCGTCGCCCACCACATGCTGCCCGCCATACCCACCTGGCTGGCCGCCCTCGTCCTCATGGTCGCGTTGATCGCGGTCAACTTCGCCCGCGTCGAGTCCTTCGGCACCTTCGAGTTCTGGTTCGCCATGATCAAGGTGGCGGCGATCATCGCCTTCCTGCTCATCGGACTCGCCGCCGTCCTCGGCGCACTCCCGAACACCAGCGCCCCCGGGACCACCAACCTCCTCGGCCACGGCGGCTTCGCCCCCAACGGCTGGCTGGCCGTGCTCCAGGCATCGCTGGTCGTCTTCTTCTCCTACTTCGGCACCGAAGTCGTCACCATCGCCGCTGGTGAGGCCAAGGATCCCGCCCAGGCCGTGCGGCGCGGCATCAACAGCGTCGTCTGGCGCATCCTGCTCTTCTACATCGGCTCGATCACCATCGTGGTGATGCTGCTGCCCTGGAACTCCACCGCAGTCACCGACAGCCCCTACGTCGCCGTCCTGAGCCACCTCGGCGTCCCCTTCGCCGGCACCGCGATGAACTTCATCGTGCTCACCGCCGTCCTGTCCTGTCTGAACTCCGGTATCTACTCCTCCTCCCGGATGCTCCACTCCCTGGCCGAACGAGGCGAAGCCCCAGCGCTGTTCGCCCGCACCACCCGGCTCGGCGTGCCCGCACCGGCTGTCCTCGCCGCTTCCAGCATCGGTCTGCTCACCGTCGTGGCCAACTACTTCCTGCCCACCACGGCCGTCTACCAGTTCCTGCTCGACTCCTCCGGCGCCGTCGCCGTCGTGGTCTACCTGTGCATCACGGTCACCCACCTGCGCGGGCGTGCCCGGCTGATGCGGGAGCGGCCCGAAGCTCTCACCGTCCGCATGTGGGCCTACCCCTGGCTGAGCCTGCTCGTCCTCGCGGCACTCCTGGCGATCATCGCCGGCATGGCGGCCGACTCCGGAAGTCGGCGATCGCTCCTGCTGACGCTCCTGGTCACCGCCGTCGCCGTCGTCGCCGGACTGATCACCCAGCGGGCCCGACACCCGAAGAACGCTGCCGAACCGGTTCACTCACGCACTCTCGTCTGACCACGACCTCCCGCCGAACAACACGCGAACGAAAGGACTCCACCGCAGCGGACAGGGCGCTGCACTCAGCCGCGCAGGCCGTGACGGCAATCCCGACGGAGCCGCAGCGTCCGGTAGGCGACTTTGGCCCGCGCGGCATCCGTGCCGTCCTCATCCAAGCCCTGGACGCCCGGGGCTCCACCGGCCTGCGCGTCGTGTCCAACAGCGGCGGGCCGGCCACCGCGCCGGCCCCGAGCTCGCTCAGTGCCCTTGCTGTACGTCGAGTAGTCGGAGCAGCTGACGAACCTCGTCGACCAGCTCCTGCCCCTTGGGCGTGGTTCTCAGCGGCCTTCGCCAGGGGACCAGAACATGGAAGCCGACGGGGACGCACAGCGCAAACCGGAAGATCGCTAACATTCGACAAGTGGCAACACTGAACGTTACTGCTGCCCATGATCACGCGGAAATGCTCGAACGGTGCTCATGATCACGCGGAAGTGCTCGCGAAACCGCGGAACCTAGAGCACTCCGGGGTTTGCTGGTATCGCCGTTACTGGGACAACTCGCCCGGGGCCCGGTTCGGCTGGTACTGGCCCGACCCGCAGCGGCAAGGTGGCATCCAATCGTTCCTGCCCCGGCCCGTCGGCGTGGGTGGATGACGCGACGCCGTCGACGGTGAAGTGCCACCGGCGGTGCATGACGTGGATCATGGGCGCGCATGCGGGAGAGGGTTGTCAGAGGGGCGGCTACCGCGGGTCAGCGCAGAGTTCGTCATCGTCACGCGCCCCATCAGGGCGCTGCCACTGACAATGACGTCGCTCGCGTGTCGCCTGTGGCGTCCGTAGGCTGTGTAGGGTCTCGCTGCTCGTGACATGTCGATCTTGCGTGATCTGGGCGTTCTTGGCTGTCTCACGGCCTTGTCACCCATGATCAGTCTCAAATCGTGGCATTTCCTCGCGAGGGCAAGGTCGAGATCAGGCGGCTTGCCCGCGTCGGCTGAGTGCACCACGTTGAGCCCCGAGCACGCGGACTACCTTCGAGCCCAGATCGCGCACCGATGAGTTTTCCGCGCCGCGCTGGTCTATACGCCGGACACCCACGGACGGAAGGCTGGGTCATGCGGAAACTGATCTACGGCATGAACCTGACCGTTGACGGCTACATCGCCGCGGCCGGCGACGACATCGGCTGGAGCGGACCGCCGAGCGACGAGCTGTTTCAGTGGTGGCTCGACCACGAGCAGGCGAGTGGCCTGTCGCTGTATGGGCGCAAGCTGTGGGAGACGATGAGCTCCTACTGGCCGACCGGCGACCAGCAGCCGGGCGCCACCCCGGCGGAGATCGAGTTCGCGCGGAACTGGCGGGACACGCCGAAGGTGGTGTTCTCCTCGACGATCGACAAGGTCGACTGGAACACCCGCCTGTTCACCGGCGACGCGATCGCCGAGATCACCCGGCTCAAGGCCGAGGACGGCGGCCCGATGAACATCGGCGGCGCAACGCTCGCCGGGGCGGCCATGCGCGCCGGGCTGATCGACGAGTACGTGATCGCCGTCCATCCGGTCCTGGTGGGCGGCGGCACGCCGTTCTTCACCGCGCTGGACAGCTGGGTGAACCTGAACCTGGTGGAGACGCGGACGTTTCCCGGCGGCGTGGTCCTGACCAGGTACGAGACGAGGCGCTGAGCAGCTGTCCCGTCTCATTAGATCTTGCAGGGGCGAGGCTGATGACCTGCGGGGCGACAGGTTCAACCGCGACTTGCTGGGGGCAGTGACGAGTCGTTGCGAAGATGCGTGGGCGGTGCGGTGGGCGTGTCTCATGGATCCTGGCGACGGCGATGCCGCCTGAGCAAGACCTTGTCAGGTTGGCGAGACGCTTGACAGCCGGTCTCGCATTGAAGATGGCACTTTCTTGGTCGGAAGCCGCAGCGGTGGACGTGGTCGGGAAGAGAGGCGCCGTTGACGATCCTGAAGCTCACCGCGGGCGGTCGACCAAACGATCTCGAACTCGTCGACCGTCAACGACTGCGGGTCGTGCCCTTCCCACTCGGAGATGGGTGGTTCTGCGGTCAGACCGTAGCCGCTCTCGTATTCAGCTGACCGACCGTCTCCTTGGGCTTCTTGCCACTCGGCCAGCGAGGCAGCGGTCAGAGCCTTGTTTCCGGGCTCCTGCAACTCGACTTGCCGGATCACATAGCCATCTGCGTCCAACTCGAAGCAGAACCAGACGGCTTCCTCGTCCCAGAAGCAGCGAACCCAGCGTGTCACGGGTGCACCGCGTCGAAGGGCTCATCGTGCCATCGCCATCCGGCGGTGCCGTCGTCGTGGATGTGCAGCATGAACTCGGCGACCGGGCCGCCGTCGGGAAACGTCAGGGTGAGCGCACTGCGGATCTGGGTGTAGCAGGCGTCGGCCCGCTCCCAGTCCTCCTCGTCGGCAGCTCGCTCTTGCTCACTGAAGAGGGGACGGAACTCTTCAAAACCAGGAAGTGTCTCGACTTCGGCGTGCGTCCAGGGCATATCGGCGCCGGTTACGGTCAGCCGGGCAATCTCCTGGTCGCCGTGGTGGAGCCGCCAGATACTGCCGGTGGTCAGGTTCGGGTTGGTCATATCCCCATGATGGCGATCAGCACTGACAGACGGGGCGATGTCTGCTGGATTGAAACAAGCCACCAGTGCTGCGGCGTCCTGACAGAGGTCTCCTGCCACAGCGCCGACAACGCCCGGAGTACGACAGAGCTGCCCTTTTCATCCTGGGCCACGCCGCCATCCAGCACACGGTGTAGTTCGGCAATCACGGCGGCACACGCCTCCGGCCGGTCCCCTTGATCGTCCTCATCGAGCTGGTCGTCGATCCGGAAGCACAACGCCAGCCACCGGCAACCAAGGGTGAGCAGGGAGAGGCTGGCGCGTGGCCACACATGCGCCCCAGACAGGTCGGCACCTGTGGCACGTAATCTGGCGCGCGCCCGTTCGGTGGGCACCAAACCCATGAGTTCCGCCCACTCCCGCATCGCCTGCGACGCCTCTGCCAGGTGAGGGTTGCACTCCATCGGGAACGGCGCATGGAACTCCGGCATCCGGAACTCAACCATGTATCTCCCCATAATTCAGGGCGCCGTTAACGAGCGGCACACCACGAGCTCAGTGTCGTGCGCAGAGTCGCTACACGCGCGAACGGGGCCGACGCTGACGATGACGACGGCGGTCGCAACTCTCACAAGCATTCCTTTGGCAGAGCAAGATCAAAAACAGGCCACAAGGTCCCGGACGATGGCGAATGGCACGTCGGTGACGGGTGCTGTGCGGGCGGGAGCGGATGCGGCGAGCGTCGCCCTCCTGGTCCCACTGCTCGATCGGCAGCACCTGGTCCCCCTCGTCGTGCAGAGCACAACCAGGGTCCCGAAGCAAGCACCGGGGTGTTCTCGAAACTCAGCGACGTCACTCTCTCGTAGAAGCAGGTGTTCTCGCAGCTGAGCAACAGGCGTTCTTGGTACTCGCCTACAAAGCCAGGCGCGCCAACCTCAAAGGGGCGGGACTGCGTGGCGATGCGGCTCGAACGCTGCAGGGTGGTCACCTCTTATGGTGGTGGCCGCCCTGCAGCGTCTCTGCTACTCCGCGTCGAGGAGGGCGGCGAACCGCGCCAGGGGGTTCCCGGTGAACGGGCGCAGCGCGGGGGCGAGGAGGCGTGCGCCGGGGAAGCGCAGGCCGCCGAGGAAGGCGAAGCGGGTCGTACGGTCGGTCTCGGGGCGGGCTGCCATTCCGCCGAGGACGAGGCGGCTCTGCATCAGGCACCAGCCGGGGGCGAGGTCGATGGCGAAGGTCGCACGGAGCCGGGTGTGGCCGTGGATCCGGGCCTGGAGCGGAGCACCGGTCGACTCGGGGGTGAGGAGACTGACCGTGCGGACATCGGGGATCCAGAGTGGCATCGTGCGTTCCAGGTCCTGGGCGAGCGACCAGACCCGCTCGAACGGTGTGTCGAGAACGGCCTCGCTGATCCGCGCCGCTCCGGGCGTGGTCGCGGCGATCACGTGCAGGCGGCGGACCGGGTCGAAGTCGGCGACGGGCCACTGCGGCATCGGGGTCTCGGTCACTGCTGCCATGCCTTTCGGAAGCTGAGTCGGGCCCGGGAGAGCCGGGACTTGACCGTCCCGGGCGCGACCGCGAGCAGTGTCGCGGTCTGCCGTTCGTCCAGTCCTTCCAGGTCGCGCAGGAGCAGCACGGCGCGGTGCTCTGGGGAGAGCCGGGACAGCACGTCGCCGATGTCCGCGGCGAGTTGGGGATCGCCGGGCGCGGGGAGTTCGCCGAGCTCGGCCGGTTGCGAGCGCGCCGTGCGGGTGGCGTACCGCACCGCCTCCCGCACGGCGATGGCCCGGACCCAGCCGAACAGTGCGTCAGGTTCCCGGAGTTGGCGGAGCTTGCGGAAGACCACGATGAGTGCCTCCTGGGTCGCGTCCGCGCCGTCGTCCAGCGCGATCGGGCCGCAGAGCCGGCGGACGTACGGGGTGATCTGGTCCAGCAGCCGACCGACCGCGAGTTGGTCGCCGCCCTGGGCGGCCCGAACCAGCTCGGCCAGGTCGGGCGGTGGCTCCTGCATGGCGCTTTCTCCGTCGATCGGTGACAGGGGTTCCGTGGATGGAGGCCTCGACACGGCGAAAGGTTCCCTGCGATTTCCGCCCGGCCGCAGTGTTCCTCGTCACAGGAACGGATCGGCGGGCAGGGTGCTCCTTCGGGTGTCCAAGCATCCTGACACTCCGTGAGGTGACGACATGAAGCCGGTGAAGTCAGCGAACACCCGCAGCAAGGCCACCGCGATCGGCGCGGTGCTGGCGGCGGACGGTCTGATCCACCTGTACTGGGCCACCGGGCGGACCTGGCCGGTGCACAGCACCGCCCGGCTCTCGCAGCTGGTGCTCAACACCCAAGTGCCGTTCACCCCGCAAGGGCTGGTCCCGCTCGCGGGACTGCTTTTCTCGGGCGCGACGCTGGTGCTGGTCCACGGCGGACGGCTGCCGGCCCTGGCCCCTCGGCTGCCCGCCGTGCTGCCGCGCTGGGGGAGCCGCGCGGTGGCCGCCGGACTGCTGGCCCGCGGCGCGGTCGGACTGGTCTGGGTGACGGGGGCCTGGGCGGACCCTGGCGGCACGTTCTACTGGCTCAACCTGCTGCTCTACACCCCGGTGTGTCTGCTGCTGGGCCGGGCGGCCTGGCAGGTCTCAGCGGCGGGCGCGCAGGCAGGTGAGGTAAGGCGGGCGCGGCGTCTACGAGCCTGAGCGTCCGATGGCGGCACCGCCGCTGCGCAAGAAGGCGGCCCGGCCGACTTCCCGCGTTGTGGCGCGAGCGGCCGCAGCGCGGGCGGGTGGGGCAGGGGTATCCCAGTGTCCTGATTCAGCCCTGCCGCTTGCCTGATGCCGCTCTACGGAGGTTCGTTGAGGGGCGTTGATCAGGCAGCCTTGAGCGGGATGCGGGGACCTCACAGGCGGGGCTCTGGCTTTCGCCCAGGCGTGACGGAATCCGCTGTCTCGGCGCTGCACGATCTGCACGGTGATTCGAATCCCGGCGTGAAAGTGGACGCCGAGGTCGCCCTGGTCGGCCCAGATGTGCTACAGACGTGGGAAAGCCCCCGCTGTTTGGCAGAGCAGGACTTCGGCGCTGTCCCGGTCATCGACGTTGGCCGGGCTCACGCACGCCAACAGGACGTATCCGAGGGTGTCGACGAGCAAGCGGCGCTTGGCGCTGTGTACTTTCTTGCCGCCGTCGCAGCCAGGCAGGCCACCCCGTTCGGTGGCTGGCTGTCCGCGTTGCCCGCGCTCGGGGTCGGATCCGGACGCAGCTGCAGCCGGCGCGCGTTTCCGCAGGGCGGTGTGCATGCTCTCCCACAGGCCGTCGCGTCGCTACTGGCGCCAGTAGAGGTACGTCGGCTGTCATGGAGGCAGGTCGTGGAGCGGCCCCCAGGCAGAGCGGGCCCGTAGCCACTACGCGAGTACATTGAGCGTTTTCCAACTTGAAGTTGCTGGTCACGAGGCTGGTGTGGATCGCGGCGGGGGTACTTGTGCTGGTCGGGTCATAATCGATTGCAGGTGATCGTCCGTCGTGTGGCCGGTTCACCGGAATCGCGTCGGCGGCCGTCGATCGCCTCGTAGGCTCCGCGGGGATGGTCGGTACGGGGAGGGCTGCTCATAGCGGATGTGCTCGTGTGGGCGATGCGGCGGCGGGTGGTCGATACACCGCCACCACAACGGCGGCCAAACGCCCAGCGACGGCCGGGACGTTCGGCGGCCATGCCGAGACCGCGGCTCCTGCCATGGGGGATGTCATGACACGGAGTGCTGTCTCGTCTAACGGGCGAACGCACACCCCGACCAAGGAGCGACACCCCGATGAAGCTGCGTGCCGGTCTTGCCCTCGCGGGTGCAGCGGTCGCCATGCCCGTCCTGCTCCACCGAAAACGCGGCGAGACGATCACCATGGATGCCCGCGCCAGGCGGGATGCGCCAGGATCCTTCGTCCGGCTCCGCCGCAGCATGACACACGTCATGGTGGATGGGCCCGAGTCAGGAGAGCCGATCCTGTTCGTTCAGGGAGCGACCCTGTCGCTGTGGGTGTGGGACGGACTGTTCGAACGGCTGGCTCGGGCCGGGTACCGGACAATCCGTTTCGACCGGTACGGCATCGACTTCAGTGACCGTCCCGACACCGGCTACGACCAGGCACTGTTCGAGGAACAGATGACCGACCTGCTGGGGGTGCTCGGCGTCGACCGCCCGGTGACGCTCGTCGCGCTGGCGTTCGGCGGCCCGATCACGGCCGGGTTCGCCGTGCACCATCCCGAGCGGGGAGCAGGCGTGTGCCTGGTCTCCCCGGACGGGTTCGCGACCCCGCTCAACCTCGGGCTGCGTCTGTCCATGTCGCCCGGGATCGGTGGGCCGTTCTTCCGGCTGACCGGAAACCGGGCATTGGAGTCACGCCTGCCCGGCCACTCCCGCGACCCGCGCGTGGTCGCCCGCGTCCAGGCGAGTCTGCTGCCGGAACTGCGCTACCGGGGTTTCAAACGCAGCCTGCTGTCCGCGCTCCGCAACGTCCCGATCCACGGCGCCGAGTACCTGTACCGGCTCCTGGACACGCGGGACATTCCCGTCCAGGTGGTGTGGGGGCGCCAGGACCCCATCACCCCGATGCCGCCGGACGAGGTCCTGCGCACCGTCTTCTCCCACGCCGACCTGCGCCCGCTCGACGGCGTGGGACACCTGCCGCACCACGAGCGCCCCGACGACACCGCCGCGATCACCCTGGACTTCCTGCACGATGCGGTCGCTGACCGCCGCACTGTTCTGTGAACCGGGTCACAGCCGATCATGGGACGCCAGGCTGCCCCGTCTCTTATATGTCAGCACGACGATCGGAGACGTCATGAAGATCTTCATTGCCGGCGCAACCGGAGCCGTCGGCAGCCGGCTTGTGCCCCAGCTCGTGGCGCACGGCCATGAGGTCGTCGGCACGACCCGCTCGGCTGCCAAGACAGGTGCGCTGCGTGCGCTCGGTGCCGAACCCGAATCGTGACCCACTCTTGACCTGCGGCGATGCGGAATGTCGGCGCAAATCACCTCAGTTCGATACCGGTGGGAACCGCCCGATGGCGCCTCGATGTCGCTCGGTGCTCTCGCGGGAGCACGGCCCTGTGAGGGTGTCCGTGCTCCCGATGGCGGTGAGTGGAGAAGTCGACTTCCGGCATGCGCCCACAGGCCTGACGGGGATCACGGGCCTGGAGGAGTTGCTGTCTCTTCCGACTGTCGTCAACGTGACCAGCGGTGCCGGCCTTGTGGGTCAGCCGGGACGCTGCCGTGGGGGAGCGCGGTGCGGGTGCCGACGGCGGCTCTGTGGAGGGTTCCGGGGTCAAGGGGCTGGCGTCCTCGGCGGCGTCCTGCTGCTCCAGCTCCGAGGCCGAGCGGTAGGGCCAGATGGCCGCGTGTTCGAAGGCCGACAGCGGCTCGGTGATGCGCAGCCGGATCAGGTTCGGGCGGAAGGCGCAAGGCGTCGCCCACCGTCCGCGCCCAACCGGCAGGGGTCGGTGCCTGTCGAGTCAAGTCACGAGAACTCGGGACATGCCCCGAGCGGCTGGAGCCCGGTGAATAGAGGGCAAACGCCCGGGCCGACGGACGGTCCGAGCGATGGCTCGAAAGGAGAAAAATCATGGCTGCCCTGACTTCTCTGCGCAGGATCGCGATCGTCGCCGTCTCGGCCTTTGCGGCGCTGATCGGTGCCGGATCGGCTTTCGCGGCATCGGGCACCGCTTCGCTGGCCGGTGATCCCTCGGGCGCCAAGGTCGTGCACAGCAGCTCGGTGAGAAGCATGCTCGGCCGCAGCGCGCCATCGTACTGCTACGACCGCTACTGCCCCAGGAGGTGACCCGTGGCGGCGGCTTCCGTCCCTCCCCGCCTCGCAGGGCACGGGCTGGGCAACAGGCGTGCCTTCGAGCGGGACCGACTGGGTTTTCTGCTGCACCAACGGCAGTACGGGGACCTGGTCCCCGTCGACGACACTCTCTGCGTGGTCAACACGCCCGCGTTGGTGGAACAGGTGCTCAGGAACACCAATGGCACCTACAGCATCACGCGGGACCTGCTGGGTGAGGAGATCGACGGAAGCCGCGCCTCGGAAGGCCTCGCACAGTGGATGCGCGCCCGTCACCTCGCCGGACGTGGAGTGAACCGCAGCGGTCTGCGCGCCGCCGGGGACCACCTGGCGGCGGTCGTGGCCCGGCACGCCGAGGCGTGGCGGGAGGCGGGAGACATCGACGCGATCATCGCGTTGGAGGACCTCAGTGTCCGCCTCATCACCGAATTTTGCCTGGGCCCTGACCCCGGCCAGGTTCCGATGCTGGTCGCCCGGTTCCAGGACACACGCCTGCCCGGCAGGGTGCCCTGGCCAGGCTGGGCACCCGACCTGCGCAGACGGCGCTTGCACCGTGTGGAGCGGGAACTGGCCGCGGAGACGTCCCGCCTGATCGAGGCGCGCAGGAGACGGCCCGGGGGCTCTGCTTCGGTGGTCGCGGATCTGCTGAACGACGCGTGCGACCAGGGTGCGCTCACCCACCAGGGCGCGGTCAGCGTCGTCGTGTCCACTTTGTTCGCCGCGCACGAGACCACCGCTGCCGCGCTGGCATGGCTGCTGCTGTTGCTGGACCGGCACCCGCACGTGCGCCGGCAGGTCGTCGACGAGGTCGACCGGGAGTTGGACGGGCGGCTGCCGACGGCAAGCGATCTGCCGCGGCTGGCGGTCATCGGGGCGGTTGTGAAAGAGACACTGCGGCTGTACCCGCCGCTGTGGTACCTGGAGCGGACGGTTGCCGAACCCACCGAACTCGGCGGCCACCGGTTGCATCCCGGCCAGCGAGTCGCCCTCAGCCCGTTCGCGCTGCACCGCGATGCGCGCCTGTACGACCAGCCCTCCACGTTCCGCCCCGCCCGCTGGACCGACCGCCCCGCATCAACGCGGCTGCCCGCATACGCGTACCTGCCCTTTGGCGGCGGACCCAGGATGTGCCTGGGTGCGCACTTCGCAACAGTGGCGATGACGATCGCCACCGCCATCCTCACCTCCCGCTACCAGGTCACCCAGTCAGCCGACTGCACACCCACCTTCGACACCCGCACCATCCTGCAGCCCCGCGGCCTGATGCTGAATGTCACCGACCGCGCTCCGCTCCGCGCGCAGCACCTGCCGGCCGAGACCTAGTGCCGCCCGGGCCGAGGGTGCCCTGTGCTCCGGGCGCCGACCGGCGCTCCGTGCCGGTCCGACTTCGCTGTCACGGCCTTACGGATCATCAACCTTCCCTACGTTCTTCCCCGGGACAGGGCGAGCCCTCCAACGCCGAGCGCCAAAGTGGCCGACTGAAGCACTCATTGGCCGACTGAGGCGCTCAGTTGTCCTGTGTCAGCGAAAGTTGAGCGCGTGCCATCCGGGTTTGAGTGGCTTGGGTCGCTCACCCGTGATGTGACTTGCATCGATGGTCAGCGGGTTGGACCTCACGGCGTGATGCGCGTTCATGGGGTCTTCAGCCAATCGGTGTACCAGGCGCGAAAGCCGGGACTCACCGGTGCGAAGCCGCCCCAGTCCGGATCGATCAGCCAGACCTCCCCGGCTCGCGGACCGTTCAGGACCAGCCGGAAGAAGCTGCCACAGCCCAATTCGGCCAGCATGAGCGTGCCCCGGGTCAGCACGTCGGTCGGTGCGCCGATCCGGCCGGGCAGGGGTTCGGCGAGTGGGAACGGTTCGGCGAGTCGGCCCAGCAGCCGATCTTCGCGCCACTCGCTGTCCACGGCCCACCCCTCGCCGGCCTCAGGGCGGGGGACGGTCAACGGCATCAACCCGTGGCAGGGACCGGCGGGGCCGTCGCCCACCTCCGCGACGAAGGACCGGTACTCCATCGGCAGATCGATGCCGTGGCACTCCTCGAACCCTCGGATCTGCGCCTCCGGCAGCCGAGGCGCCAACTCGTACCGGTGCGTGTCCGCCCCAGAGCGCTCCCGCCCTGGGTCTCGTGCTGCCATCTCCCGAATCTGTGCGCGCACGCCGTCTTCGTCCCAGCTCTCCATCCAGCGACCGTAGCAAGGACACCTGCACCCAATCCGTCGCCCCGCCAGGCGCTACAGGAGAGTGCGGGCCGCGCCATGAGACACGGCCCGCAAATCAGCTTGTCTGACCACTGGCGCTTGTACGGGCCGCGATCGGGCTCGGGTCACGGTCTGAGCTCCGACGGTGATCCGGCGGGGTTTCCCCCCTACCCCTCGGCATCATCCGAGAGCGGAAGATCTTTCAGGGGAGGAAGAGTCAGTAGCGTTTCCGGGCTGATGGCATCAGGGTTGCTGATCTTGTTCACCTTCGCGATACCCCGCCAGACTTCCTCCTTGCCGTACGTCTTGAAGGCCCAATGCCACGAAGTCAACGCCGCAGCCGTCAAGTCAAGGGCGGTTGCAGGGTGGGTTGTTCTGGAGGCGTAGGGTGGGATCCCCTGGTAGGAGGAAGTCGACCAAGACGTTCCTGATCAGGGGATCCCGTTGTCGAGCCAGTCTGCCACTTGCACCATGACGCGTACTACGACCGTTGCTGCGGGCGCCTTCGCACCCGGTCACCTTGGCGGACTGACTCAGCACATACCATTTGAGCTCGTCGATGATGTGCTCGAAGAGACCAGGGGCGTCCAGGCTCGTGTCCGTACGCTTCCGTCCCGGGTGGGCATCTACTTCGTCCTGGCGCTCGATCTGTTCCCGGCTCTGGGATACCGACGCGTCTGGGACAAGCTCGTGGCCGGCCTGTCGGGCCTCGACCTGCGTATTCCCTCGGAAGCTGCCCTACGACAACTGCGCCGGCGCCTGGGCCCGGAACCGCTGAGAGCGCTGTTCGACGTTCTCGCGGTGCCGCTGGCACGGCCATCAACACCCGGTGTCCGCTACCGACGCTGGCGGACCGTGGCCTTCGACGGCTGCAGTTCCTTCAAGGCCGGACTGGTCTTGCTCCGCTGTGGTGAGCTCCGCCGAGCCTTCTGGGGTTGGTCGGTGCAGGACTGGGCGGATCTGATCGACTCAAGTGGGGCCGAGTTCCGACGTGCATGGGGCGGTCAGATCGGGCCCGACGTCCGGCAATTCGTGATCGTTTTCGCCTACCTGCTCGGCGAGTTCACGGCCTTCGACCGGCTCGGCCGCTTCAGCGAATCCACCCCGAACCGGCGCGACACCTGAACCTCGAACCAAACAACCTCGCTGGGACAAAACGCTCTTTCACCCGGGATTAAATCGTTCCGGTTTTGATGGTGACTCTAGATCTCCTGGCCAACTGGCCCCGCGGTCCGGCGGCGGAGCCATCAGTCCTTCGGTGGCGCCGTGCTCTCCCGTACGGTGAGGGTCGTCGCGATCTCCAGCCCGGTCTGGGGTGCCTGCTCACCGCGGCCGAGGGTCAGTGCGAGTTCGGTCGCCGCGATGGCCATCTCGGTCAGCGGCTGGTGGACGGTGGTCAAGGGCGGGTCCACCCAGGAGACCGCCGGCAGGTCGTCGAAGCCGACCACGCTCAGGTCCTCGGGGATGCACAGGCCGGCTTCGCGCGCGGCCTGGTAGACCCCGAGCGCCAGGAGGTCGTTCGCGGCGAAGATCGCGGTGGGGCGGTCGGGCCGGGACAGCAGGTCGCGCGCCGCGGTGTAGCCGTCCTCCCGGGTGAGCTTGGCGTGGACCACGAGGTCCGGATCGGCCGGCAGACCGGCGGCCTGCAACGCCGAGCGGTAGCCGTCCAGCCGGGCAACGCAGCACAGCACGTCCTGCGGTCCGCTGATCATCGCGATGCGGCGATGGCCCAGCTCGGTCAGGTGGCGGGTCGCGGCCCGGCCGCCGGACCAGTTGGTGGCGCCGACGAAGGGGACGTCGTCCGGCAGTTCACGGGTCGGATCGAAGACGACGAACGGAATGCCCTTCGCCTGGAGCTGCTCGCGCTCGGCCTCGGAGAGCTGCGCCACCGACAGCACGCAGTTCGGGCGGCGGGCCACGGTGTCGTCCCAGGCTGGAGTGGGTGAGTCGTGCAGGCCGAAGCGCGAGACCATCAGCCCCACGCGGTGCTTGCTGGCCACCCGCTCCACGCCCCGGATGATCTCCACGGCCCACATGCTCTCCAGCTCGCGGAACACCAGCTCCACCACGTTGTTGCGATTGGCCCCCGAAAGCTTGCGGTAGCCGTACCGGTCGATCAGCTCCTCGACGCGGGCACGGGTGCCGGGCGACACCCCCGACTTGCCGTTGAGCACCTTCGAGACGGTCGGAACCGATACGCCCGCCGACTCGGCGATGTAGGCGATCGTCACCGGCCGGGAGGAGTCACCCCCGGGGCGTTCGCCACCATCCGCGAGTCCTTCCGCTGCGTCGTCAGCCAAAGCCGCCTTCCGATCCTTCGCGTCCTCGCCGCCCTCCATGGTCGGCCGAGCGACCGGCAGCCCTGCCCGACGTGTGCGGCACCTTTGCGGTTGCCGCACAGCCGGACCAGGCACCGGCCCGCCTCATATTAGCTCTCTCCGCCCGCAAGCGACGAAACTTTCTGCGGTAGCCCAACGCGGCTTGCCTCGCCGGAGGCCGGGATCGCGCCGCAGGATGCGTGCGGTGGCAGCAGCACGATCCGGTGCATGACCAGCGAGCAAGCCGGCGCCACGGTCGGGCCCGGTCGTTCCCGGGGCGGCGCGGGCGCGGCCCGCCCCTCGGGGGGCGGGCCACCCGGTCTCAGTCCGCGACTGCGTGGGGTGAGGCGCAGCGGAAGGCGGCCAGCCGGAAGTCCCCGTGCAGGGTGAGGTGCAGGTCGTGCACGCCGTTCAGCGGTGCGGGGAACTCCTGGGTGACGGTCGTCCACGTGTAGCGGCTGCCGGTGATCGGTACGGGGAGGGCCGCGAGGAGGCGTTCGTCGGCCCTGAGTTCCAAGAGAGCCTCGCCCGGCCCGGTGTCCGCGCGCGCGACCTCGGCTTCCAGGCGGACCGCGGAGGTCAGGTCGGCGGAGCGGAAGAGGGCGGTGGCGGGTCTTGTGGGGTCCGTGGGGGTGATCGCGTCGCCGGTGGTGCGGGTGGCGTCGACGAGTGTGAGGTTCTCGTAGTCGTCGAAGTCGGCGGCCCAGGTGCGATGATCGACAACTGCCCGTGGTCCGGGAGCGGTTCCGGTGACGGTGAGGGGCGCGGTGAGGACGACGTCCTCGGCGGACCGGGCGATGAGGACCTCGTACGTGCCCGGGTCGGTGGTGAAGGCTCCGGTGGTGACGTCCCAGTGGGCGAGCTGTTCGGCGGTCAGGTGGAAGGTGACCCCATGGCTTTCGCCCGGGGCGAGCCGGACCTTGGCAAAGTCGGCGAGCCGTAGCCGGGGCGCCTCATAGCGGGCGTCCGTCGCGCGGACGTAGAGCTGGACGACTTCGCTTCCGGGGCGGGTGCCGGTGTCAGTGAGGGTGACCGAGATGTCGACCGTGCCGTCGGGGTCGATGGACGCTGCGGACAGGCGCAGGTCGTGGTAGGTGAAGTCGGTGTAGGACAGGCCGTGGCCGAAGGGGTAGAGAGGTGGGGTGCGGTGGTACTGGTAGGTCCAGCCGGCTTTGACGATGTCGTAGTCGAGTGGGTGGGGGAGTTCGTCCTCGCCCCGGTACCAGGTCTGGGGCAGGCGCCCGGAGGGGTCGGTTTCGCCGAGCAGGACGGCGGCCAGCCCGTGGCCGGCCTCCTGTCCCGCGTGTGAGGTCCACAGTACGGCGGGCAGGTGCGTGTCGGCCCAGTCCAGGGCGTAGGGGTAGCTGCTCATGACGACCAGCGCGGTCTGGGGGCGGACGGCGGCGACCGCCCGCAGCAGCTCCTGCTGTCCTTCGGGCAGTGCGGTGTTCGCGCGGTCCTGGGTCTCGCGGCCGCCGATCAGGGGGTGGTTGCCGAGGACGACGACGGCGACGTCGGCGCTCTGGGCGGCGGTCCGTGCTTCGGCGATGCCGTCGCGGAGCAGTTCGCGGTGGAAGGTTTCGGCGGCCTGCGGGGTCTCGGCCGTCATCCTCACCGCGCCGTCGGCGGGGTCGATGGCGGCGTAGCGGCCGGTGAGGACGTTGCGCAGCAGCACGGCGTCGGGGCCGCCGGCAGGGTCTGGTTCCAGGCGGAACGTTTCGTGGATGAACCAGGACTTGAGCTGTTGCTGGTCGGCTTCCAGGTGGCCGTCGTCCTTGACGCTCAGGTAGCGGCCGGTGTCGGCATCGCGCAGTGTCAGTGCGCCTTCGCCCCAGTCAGTGGTGTCGAAGGCGGTCTTGCCGAGCAGTTCGCCGGTGGTGCGCGAGCGCAGGGCGATGCGGTCGCAGCCCTCGACCCGGACCACGTGTCCGCCCTGATCGGCGAGTGCTGCTTCCAGCCCTGCGGCGGCAGTGACCTGGTAGGGCAGAGTGCCGCTGTACCAGTCCTCGCACAGGGTGTCGGACAGCGGGCCGATGACGGTGATCGTCGGGGTGCGGACTGCGTCCAGGGGCAGCAGTCCGTCGTTCTTGAGCAGCACCACCGACTCGGTCGCGGCGAGCCGGGCCAGCTCGCGGTGGCGGGGGTGGTCGATGACGTCGGGGCCGATGCCGGCGTACGGATCGAGGTGCTGGTCGAACTCGCCGAGCCGGAAACGCAGTTCGAGTTGCCGCCGTACGGCGCGGTCGACGTCGTCCTCGTCGATCAGGGATCGCTCGATGGCCTGGCGCAGCCAGCCGATGACGGTGGCGCTGTCCTGTTCGTGGTCGGTGAAGCTGTCGATGCCGGCCTTGAGGGCTGCGGCGAAGGCCTGGGGGTGGTCGTCGAAGTAGTGCTCGGGGTCGACGAGGTTGCAGGGTGCTTCGGCGTCGCTGACCACGAACAGCTCGTGGCCGGTGGAGACGGCCCAGCGCCGTAGTTCGTCCTCGATGAGCGGGCTGACGTGGCACGGGCGGCCGTTGACCAGGTTGTAGGCGGCCATGGCACCGGTGGCCGCGCCGGATGCGACGACGGGCCGGAACGCGGCCAGGTCGTATTCGTGCAGTACGCGCGGGCGCAGCCCGGAGGAGGTGGTACAGCGGTCGTCCTCGTTGTTGTAGGCGAGGAAGTGCTTGAGGACGGGGGCGACGCGCAGGTAGTGCGGGTGGTCGCCGGCCAGGCCCTGGCAGTAGGCAGTACCCAGCCGCGCGGTGTGCACGGGGTCTTCGGAGTAGCCCTCCTCGTTGCGGCCCCAGCGCGGGTCGCGCAGCGGGTTCACCACCGGGGCCCACGCCTGCAGGCTGTTGGTGCCCGGGCCGGAGGCGGGCGGGCGGTGGTGGTGGAAGGCGCGCAGCTCGACCGAGACGGCTTCGGCAACCCGGAGCACCAGTTCCTCGTCCCAGGTCGCGCCCAGCCCAACCGCCTGCGGGAAGACGGTCGCCTCGCCCAGCCAGGCCACGCCGTGCAGCGCCTCGGTCCCGGTGCGGAACGCCGAGACGCCCAGACGCGGCACCGCGGGAGCGTACTGGTGCAGCATCGCGAGCTTTTCGTCGAGGGTGAGTCGTTCGAGCAAGTCGCCGACGCGCGTCCGCAAGGACAGCGCCGGATCCTGGAACGGAAAGTTTTCGACAGCGGAGAGGGATGGTGGACTCACGCAGCTGACCCCTAGCAAGTGGCATGGAACAGAAGTCGAAGCGCATCGACGCTGCCACGCGGCTGTTCGGGCTGTCAACGAAAGCGAAAAGGGTTTTTTGCTTTTGTTTCTCCTCTTGTCTGGCGGGAGAACGGTCGATACGGTCCCGCCAATCGTCTAAGCGCTTCGACGCTTCACAGGGGAAGGGCCGCCTCCACATGAGCAGTCAGCTGAATCGCAGAACCTTCGTCAGTGCGGCCGCGTCGGTCGCGGGAGCCGCCGCGATGGCGCCGCTGCTGTCCGCCTGCGGAGGCGGCTCGCACCAGAAGACCGGTGCGAACACCAAGACGGGTCTGAAGGCGGCGCTGCCGGCCTACGTGCCCAGCACGGCCGTGAAGCCGGACATCCCGTCCGTGTCGGGTGGCGGCAACGGGGCGGCGACCGACCCGGCGTTCCTGCGCTACCCCACTGACCAGGTCGCGACGGTCTCCGGAGTACCGGGCAAGGGCGGCAGCTACACCGCGGTCACCCCGTTGTGGGGGACCGTCCCCCCCGCGGGGAACTCCTTCTATCAGGCCATGAACAAGGCCCTCGGCGTCGACCTCGCCGTCAAGCCGGCCGATGGCAACAACTACAACACCATCGTCCCCACCATGACCGCCGCGCGCCGCCTGCCCGACTGGATCCAGCTGCCGGCCTGGTGGAACAACGCCTTCAACACCGGCGAACTGGCCGGGACCCAACTCGCGGACCTCACCCCCTACCTGGCCGGCGACAAGGTCAAGAAGTACCCGAACCTCGCCGCCCTGCCCACCGGCGCCTGGCAGACCTGCGCGTGGGGCGACAAGATCTACGGAATCCCCTGCGTCTCCACCAACTTCTCGCTCGCCGGCGCCATCTTCTACCGCCGTGACAGCCTGGAGGCCAAGGGGATCACCGCGGACCAGGTCAAGTCCGCCGACGACATGTGGAACTTGGGCAAGGAGCTGACCGACGCCAAGCGCGGTGTGTGGGCCTTCGACGATGTGTGGACCTACCTCTCCCTCTTCTGGGGCGTGCCGGCGCAGTGGAAGCTGGTGGACGGCAAGCTGGTCCACAAGTACGAGCTGCCGGAGTTCCTGGAGGCCATGGACTGGCACTACCGCCTGGCGAAGTCCGGCTTCATGCACCCCGACGCCCTGGCGGGGAACAACGCCGGCCAGGGCACCCGGTTCTACTCCGGGAAGGTGCTGATCGCCGGCGGGGGCCTCGGCGCGTGGAACCTTGCCGACTACCAGTCGGGCACCGCCGCGGACAAGAACTACCGCCGCGGCTCGTTCAACGTCTTCGCCGCCGACGGCAAGAGCACCCCGAGCATCTTCCTGGGTCCTTCCGCCAGCATGATCAGCTACCTGAACAAGCGCCTGAAGCCGGCCCAGATCGAGGAACTGCTGTCGGTGGCCAACTACCTGGCCGCGCCCTACGGCACGCGCGAGTACACCATGGTCAACTACGGTGTCGAGGGCGTCCACTACACGATGAACAACGGTGTGCCGACGGCGACCAAGGAGGGCCAGAAGTTCGTCCAGGCGACCACCTACCCCTTCCTGGCCTCGCCGACCTCCGTGATCAGCAACCAGGGCGCCGACATCGTCACCAAGGACTACACCGCCTGGGCGGCCGCGAACGTGAAGTACGGGTACAAGCCGCTGTTCTGGAACGTGAACATCAGCATGTCGCAGTCGCTGGCGACTGCCGCCGCCGCGCAGTCGGTGGAGGACACCATCAAGGACTGCTACCACGGCAAGAAGAAGGTCTCCGACGTCCAGGCGGCCATCTCCAGCTGGAAGTCCAGCGGTGGTGACCGCCTGACGCGCTGGATGACCACGAACGTCCTGGACAAGGTCGGGACCGGCCAGTGAGCGTCCAGCAGTCGCAGGACACGGGACGCCCTGTGCGGCTGAACTGGCGGATGAGGATACGGCGCGACAAGACGCTGCTCATGATGACCGTGCCCTCGATCGCGCTGCTGCTGGTCTTCAACTACGCGCCGCTGTTCGGCCTGGCGACCGCGTTCCAGGACTACGACCCGCTGATCGGGGTCTGGCACAGCCAGTGGGTGGGATTCGACCAGTTCCGCCAGCTGTTCCACGACCCGCAGTTCTGGGACTCGCTGAAGAACACGATCTACCTCAGTTTCGTCCAGCTGATCCTGTTCTTCCCGATCCCCATCGTGCTGGCCCTGCTGCTGAACACGGTGCTCAGCATGCGGGTGCGCAACTTCATCCAGTCCGTGGTCTACCTGCCGCACTTCTTCTCGTGGGTGCTCACGATCACCATCTTCCAGCAGATGCTCGGCGGCGCGGGCCTGCTCAACCAGTACCTGCGCTCGCACGACATGAGCACGTGGGACATCATGACCAACCCGCACACTTTCGCCCTGCTGGTCACCGGCCAGGCGGTGTGGAAGGAGGCCGGCTGGGGGATCATCGTCTTCCTGGCCGCACTGGCCGGCATCAACAGCGAGCTGTACGAGGCCGCCGCAGCCGACGGCGCGGGGCGCTGGCGGCGGATGTGGCACATCACCCTGCCCGGCATGCGCGGAGTGATCGTGCTGATGCTGGTCCTGCGGCTGGGCAACGCGCTGTCGGTGGGCTTCGAGCAGTTCCTGGTCCAGCGTGACGCGGTGGGCCACTCGTCCGCGGACGTGCTGGACACCTTCTCCTTCTACTACGGCATCACCACCAACAACTACAGCTACGGAGCGGCTGCCGGGCTGTTCAAGAGCGTGATCTCACTGCTGCTCATCTGGGGTGCCAACAAGCTGGCGCACGCCTTCGGCGAAGACGGGTTGTACCGCAAATGACCAACACACTCACCATCAGCCCCACCCGCGCCGGAGCGGCGGCTCAGGCCCGCCACAGCAGGGCCGGATCGGCACGCCCGCCGTGGGAGGAACAGCCCACCGTCGTCGGACGGACCGTCAAGGGACTGACCCTGACCGGGGTCGTCGCGGTGGTGTTGGTCCCCATCTGGATCATCTTGGTGACCAGCTTTTCCACTCCCGGGGCGATCAACCGGGCCGGAGGCCTGGTGATCTGGCCGGACGGCCTGACCGTGGAGCCGTACCGCGAGATGCTCTCCGACCCGACCGTGCGGACCTCGCTGCTGGTGAGCCTGGGCATCACCCTGATCGGCACCGCGGTCTCGATGGCCGTGTCGGTCATGTGCGCCTACGGCCTGTCCCGGCCCCGCTCCTTCGCACACCGCTTCCTGCTGTTGCTGCTGATCGTCACGATGTTCGTCAACGGCGGCCTGATCCCCACCTTCCTGGTCGTCACCGACCTCGGCGGCTACGGCAAGTACTGGGCACTGATCCTGCCCAGCGCGGTCTCGGTGTTCAACATCCTGGTCCTGCGCGCCTTCTACTCCGAGACCTCCGGCGAGCTCATCGACGCGGCCCGGCTCGACGGCGCAGGCGACTGGCGGATCCTGTGGTCCGTCGTCCTGCCCACCTCGCGCGCCGTGACCGCCGTGGTCGCCCTCTTCTACGCAGTGGGCTACTGGAACGCCTTCTTCAACGTGATGCTCTACATGCCCACCGACAGCCAGAAGTGGCCGCTGCAGTACGTCCTGCTCACCTACGTCAACCGCGGTGTCGGCCTGCCTGGCTCGGTCAACGCCGGCTTCGGCAGCGTCCACGCCCAAACCGCACCGCTGTCCCTGCAGATGGCGGTCGTGGTACTGACCCTGGTCCCGCTCCTGATCGTCTACCCGTTCGTCCAGAAGCACTTCCGCACCGGCGTGCTGACCGGCGCGATCAAGGGCTGACGTGATCGGCCGCCGTGCCACCCCGCAGACCGGAAGCGGCTCCGCGCGCCCAACCCCGCCGCGTGGCAGGGGCCGCTTCCCACATCCGAGGAAATGGGAGCAGGACACCACGATGGTGACCATCGCCGACGTAGCCCGGCATGCCGGCGTGTCGACCAGCACGGTCAGCTACGTCTTCAGCGGCAAGCGCACGATCTCCGCCGCGACCCGGCGCCGTGTCGAGCGTTCCGTCATCGAACTCGGCTACCACCCCAACGCCGGTGCCAGAGCGCTGGCCGGACGCCGCTCGTATGTCCTGGCCCTGGTCGTGCCGCTGCGCACCGACGTCTACGTCCCGATCATGATGGAGATCGCCATCTCCGTCACCATCCAGGCCCGCAGGCACGGCTACGACACCCTGCTGATCACCAACGGCGAAGGCCCCGAAGGCGTGCAACGGGTCGCCGCCAGCGGACTGGCCGACGGGGTGATCCTCATGGACGTCCAACTCGACGACGCCCGCATCCCCCTCGTCCGCGGCCGGCGCACCCAGGCCGCCCTGATCGGCCTGCCCGACGACCCCAGCGGCCTCTCCTGCGTCGACCACGACTTCGCCACCGCCGGCGCACTGTGCGCGGACCACCTCGCCAACCTCGGCCACCACGAGATCGCCTTCATCGGCTACGGCCCGGGCATCTACCAGCGCCACGCCGCATACGCCGAGCGCACCCTGGCCGGATTCCGCGAACGAGCCGCGCAACGCGGCCTGCGCTTCCTGCACCGCCCTTGCGAGGGCACCTACGAAAGCACGGCCGGGACCTTCACCCGCATCCTCGGCGACCGGCCCGGCACCACCGGCTTCGTCGTGCAGAACGAGGCGGCGATCGGACCCCTGCTCATCCTGCTGCGAACCAGCGGACGCACCGTCCCCGAGGACGCCTCCGTCGTCGCCCTGTGCCCGGCACACCTGGCCGAACAGTACGTGCCGACCCTCACCGCCGTGACCGGCCCGGCCAGGAAACTCGGCCAAGTGGCCGTCGAACAGCTCCTGCGCCGGATGACCGCGGCCGAACGCGGCGAACAACCGCCCGACGAACGTGTCCTGTTGACACCGACCCTGACCGTCGGCCAGAGCACCGGCCCCGCGCCGCGGTAGCACCGGCACCGGCCCGAACCCGGCCCACCGCACCCGCGCGGTGCCGGTCGAGCGCGCCCGCGGCAGCAAGCTTTGCCCGGCCCCGGACTTGAGGAGAAGCCCTGTATGTCCCCGCACTTTCACGACCTTCACCCCCCAGTGGGACCAGGGGCTCCCGCTGTCCCGCCTGCACGCCCGCACGGCTTGCGCGGCCCCGAGCGGACGCCCGAGCCGGCGATGACCGGCCTGGACAACGAGGTCTGGTCGTACGGCGAGGAGGCGTACCCGATCCCGCGCCACTACCTGCACGTGCGCGAGCGGCCGCCTGTCCGCGACGCCGCGGATGCCGGGGCGGAGGTGGCGCTGTGACCGCCACGCCGACCCACCAGACCCTCAGCTGGGGCCACGACACGTTGCGGCTCGACCTGCGCATTGCCGCCGACGGCACCACCCGACTCGGCCTGGGCGCGCCCTCCGACCCGTCCTGGGACGGCGCGCTGCCGCTGGTCGAGGTCACCGCCACCGGCCACGGCCGGTTCTGGTCCAGCCACCGCCTGGTGGACAGCACCCTCGGCACGCGGCTGCGGCATCGCGCGCACCACGTCACCCGCGAGGGCGGGTGGCATGTGCTCACCGTCGCGCTTCACGACCCGGACACCGGGCTGGTCGCCGAGGTGGTGTACCGGTCCCCGGACGGCGTGCCGGCCCTGCGCGCCGAGGTGACGCTGCGCAACGAGGGCGCCGGCATCCTGCACCTCGAATCGGTGACCTCGCTGGCCCTCGGCGGCATCACCGACGTCGACCTGGACACCGCCGACGTGTGGTGGGCCGACAACGACTGGCTCGCCGAGCTCCGCTGGCAGCGCCGGCCGCTGCGGGCGGCGCTGCCCCAGCTCAGCGGGCGGGTCCGGTACGGGTACGGCAAGGGCTCGTTCGCGCTGGCCGGGCAGGGTACCTGGTCCAGCTGCGGACACCTGCCGATGGGCGCGCTGTCCGATCGCGCGTCCGGCCGCGCCTGGGTGTGGCAGGTCGAGCACAACGGCGGCGGCTGGCGCTGGGACTGCGGCGAACGGCACGACACCGCCTACCTGGCGCTGTCCGGCCCCACCGACGGCGACCACGGCTGGCGGCACCCGCTGGAACCGGGCGGCGAGTTCCGCGCGGTGCCGGTGTCGGTGGCGTTCGGCGACCGGCTGGACGACGCGTTCGGCGCGCTGACCCGCTACCGCCGCGCGAGCCGCCGCCCGCACCCGGACCACGAGAACCTTCCGGTGATCTTCAACGACTACATGAACTGCCTGATGGGCGACCCGACCACCGAGAAGCTGCTGCCGCTGGTGGACGCCGCCGCGGACGCCGGCGCGGAGTACTTCGTGATCGACGCCGGCTGGTACGACGACAGCGCCGGCTGGTGGGACAGCGTCGGCGAGTGGGAGCCGTCCACCACCCGGTTCCCCGGTCCGCGCGGCATCCACGAGGTGCTGGACCAGATCCGCGAGCGCGGCATGGTGCCCGGCCTGTGGCTGGAGCCCGAGGTGGTCGGGGTGCGCAGCCCGATCGCCACCGCGCTGCCGGACGAGGCGTTCTTCCGCCGCGACGGCGTGCGGGTGGTGGAGACCGGGCGGTACCAGCTCGACCTCCGGCACCCGGCCGCCCGCGCCCACCTGGACGCCGTGGTGGACCGACTGGTCGGCGACTGGGGCGTCGGCTACCTGAAACTGGACCACAACATCGACGCCGGCACCGGAACCTCCGGTCACCCCGCCGAGGTCCCGGCCGCCGGGGCGCTCGGCCACCACCGGGCGCACCTGGCCTGGCTGGACGGCGTGCTGGACCGCCACCCGCACCTGGTGCTGGAGGACTGCGCGTCCGGCGGCATGCGCGCGGACCACGCGTTGCTGTCCCGTATGCAACTGCTGTCCACCAGCGACCAGCAGAACCTGCTGCTCTACGCGCCGATCGCGGCTGCCGCGCCGACCGCCGTCACCCCCGAGCAGGGTGCCGTGTGGGCCTACCCGCAGCCCGACGACACCCCGGACGAGGTGGCGTTCACGCTGGTGAGCGCGCTGCTCGGGCGGATCCACCTGTCCGGACAGCTGGCCGGCCTGGGACCGGAGGCGCGCGCCCTGGTGCACCAGGCGGTGGCGGTCTACCGCGACCTGCGCACCGACCTGCCGGGCGCGCTGCCGATATGGCCGCTGGGCCTGCCGGGCTGGGACGACCCCTGGGCGGCGCTGGCCCTGCGCACCCCGACCACCACCTATCTGACCGCGTGGCGCCGACCCGGCGCCGACCCGACCACCACCCTGCACCTGCCGCACCTGCTGGACACCCCGGCAGTCGCGACACCGGTCTTCCCCGCCAACACCCGCGCCACCACCGCCTGGAACCCCGGTACGGCGGAACTCACGCTGACCCTGCCCACGGCCCCGTCGGCCGTCCTGCTCCGCCTGAGCTGACTCGCGCCCACCCCTGAACCGACCAGCGCCCACCCCACGGGGCCGCCCCACAGTGCGATGAG
The DNA here is from genome assembly GCF_027625935.1 of Streptomyces camelliae. Classification (NCBI taxonomy): domain Bacteria; kingdom Bacillati; phylum Actinomycetota; class Actinomycetes; order Kitasatosporales; family Streptomycetaceae; genus Streptomyces; species Streptomyces camelliae. Next base: position 59,274 of record NZ_CP115300.1, on the reverse strand, counting down.
GGCTCCACCCCCACCCCTGCCTGCCGTGCCTGAGCGCACGGCTGGAAACCCGCCGTTCCGCAGACGGGAGCACCACATCCCTGCCCGAACACGACCCAATGGAGGGTTTCGTGAAACGGTTCCTGCGCGCCGGACGCGATCGCCTGCTCGCCCTGGCCGCCGCTACGACGTTCACCGCCGCCGCCCTGTCCGTCGGCGCGTTCACCGCCGCCGCCCCGGCCGCCGCCGCCACCTCCGCGACGGTGACGGTCGACAGCACCCACTGGCTGGCGAACTACTCGTCCACCACCCCCGGCCTGAACACCCAGGTCTACGACGCCAACATGAACCGCTCGGACATCCCCGGCCTGCTCAACAACGCCGGTATCGGGATGATGCGCTACCCGGGCGGCAGCTACGCCGACGTCTACCACTGGCAGACCAACACCGCCGACGGCAACTACGTCGCCCCGAACACCGACTTCGACACGTTCATGGGTACCGTCCGGGCGGCGAACACACAGCCGATCATCACCGCGGACTACGGGTCGGGCACGCCGCAGGAGGCGGCGGACTGGGTGCGGTACGCCAACATCACCAAGGGCTACGGCGTCAAGTACTGGGAGATCGGCAACGAGATCCCCGGCAACGGCGAGTACGGCGCGCAATGGGAGACGGACAAGCACTCCAGCCACAGCGCCACCACCTACGCCACCAACCTCCTGCAGTTCGTCTCGGCGATGAAGGCGGTCGACCCCAGCATCAAGATCGGGGCGGTACTCACCACACCCGGTAGCTGGCCCGACGGCATCGTCGGCCCCGGCGACACCCAGGACTGGAACCACACGGTCCTGTCGATCGCCGGTCCGAAGATCGACTTCGTGATCGTGCACGACTACCCGACCAGCACCAGCGAAGCCGACCTGCTGGCCAAGCCGCAGACCAACGTGCCGACCATGGCCGGCACGGTGCGGTCGCTGATCAACCAGTACGCCGGCAGCAACGCGCCGAACGTGAGCATCGCCATCACCGAGACGAACGTCGACAAGTACAAGGACACCGCCCCGAACGGGCTGTTCGCCCCGGACCAGATGCTGACCTGGGCGGAGCACGGCGCGTTCACCGTCGACTACTGGGCCATGCACAACGGCACCGACTGCTCCCACGTGACCACAGTGGACGGTGCCACCGACTACGACGAAGGGGGCGTGCTGGCCAGCGGCCCGTCCTGCGAGCCGGCGCTGGACACCCCGTTCGCGCCCTACTACGGCATCTCGATGATCAGCAAGCTGGCCCAGTCCGGCGACTCACTGATCCAGGCCAGCAGTTCCACCTCGCTGATCTCCGCGCACGCGGTGCACCGCGGCAACGGCGACGTGAACGTCATGCTGATCAACAAGGACCCGAACAACAGCACCACGGTGTCCCTGTCCTACAACGGGTTCACACCGTCCTCGGCCGCCCCGACCGTGTACACCTACCTGAAGAACGGCACCTCGATCACGTCGTCCACCAGCGGCTCCGCCACCGCCCAGACCGTCCCCGCGTACTCGGTGGTCGTGGTGCAGATGCACCCGAGCGGCGGCGGCAGCACCGGCGCGCTGCACGCGGTCGGTGCGGGCAAGTGCCTGGACATCAACAACAGCACCACCACCGCCGGCACGCAGGCCCAGATCTGGGACTGCAACGGCGGTACGGCCCAGGCCCTGACGCGCACCTCCGCCAAGGAGTTCCGCCTCTACGCCAACACCTCCACGCCGATGTGTCTGGACGACTACGGCAAGGGCACGACCAACGGCACCGCCGCCGTGATCTGGCAGTGCAACGGCGGCACCAACCAGCAGTGGAACGTCAACTCCAACGGCACGATCACCAACGTGCTGACGGGGCTGTGCCTGGACGTGAACGGGTACGGCACCGCGAACGGCACCAAGGTGCAGCTCTGGGCCTGCGGCTCGAACCAGAGCAACCAGCAGTGGACGTTCGGCTGACACGAGTCCGCTGAACCGCGCCGGGCGGCCCGGCACCTCGCCGGGCCGCCCCTCCCGTCGAACGACGACCAGAACAGGGCCAGCTGCCCTGGAGAGGAACGAGTGTGCCCGACCAGCACCAGGCCACCGCCGTCAGCAATCCGATCATCCCCGGGTTCCACCCCGACCCCACGGTGTGCCGGGTCGGCGACGACTACTACCTCGCCTGCTCCAGCTTCGAGTACTTCCCGGGCGTGCCGATCTTCCACAGCCGCGACCTGGTGCACTGGACGCAGATCGGCAACGTGCTGGACCGGCCCGAGCAGTTGGTCCTGCCACTGGACTCGCCGTCCTCCGCCGGCGTCTACGCGCCCACCCTGCGCTACCACGACGGCCGCTTCCACTTGATCGTCACCAACGTCAGCGGCCACGGAAACCTGCTGGTCACCGCCACCGACCCGGCCGGCCCGTGGTCCGACCCCATCCTGCTGCCGGACGTGCCCCGCATCGACCCGGACCTCGCCTGGGACGAGGACGGCACCTGCTGGTGCACCTCCGCCGGGGTCCAGCAGGTTCAGCTCGACCCGGCCACCGGGAAGGTGATCGGCGAGCCGCGCCGGATCTGGTCCGGCAGCCCCGGCTCCAGCTACCCCGAGGCCCCGCACCTCTACCACATCGGCGACTACTGGTATCTGCTGATCGCCGAGGGCGGCACCGAACGCGGGCACTCCGCCTCGATCGCCCGCGGGACCTCGCCGAACGGGCCGTTCGAGCCGTGCCCGCACAACCCGATCCTCACCCACCGCGGCATCCAGCACCCGGTGCAGAACACCGGCCACGCCGACCTGGTGCAGGGCCCGGACGGCTCCTGGTGGCTGGTGCTGCTGGGCGTTCGGCCGCAGGGCTCCACCCCCGGCTGGCACGGGCTCGGCCGGGAGACCTTCCTCGCCCCGGTGACCTGGGTGGACGGCTGGCCGGTGGTCGGCTCGCCGGACCTCGCGCTGCCCGCGCCGAACTGGCCGCTGCAGCCCGCGACCGCACCCGCGCGGGACGACTTCGACGCCGAGCCGCTGGCCCCGCAGTGGATCTCGCTGCGCGACCGCCCGGCCGAGCTGATCACCACCCGGGAGCGGCCCGGCTGGCTGACGCTGCGCGCCCGGGGCGCCTCGATGGACGAGAAGGACGTGGTGTTCGTCGGCCGCCGCCAGCAGCACCTGACGTGCCGCAGCCGCGCCCTGCTGGACCCCGCCGAGGGCGCCGGCGGCCTGGCCGTGCGCCTGGACGAGCGGCACCACTACGAGGTGGAGGTCACCGACGGCGAGGTGCGCGCGGTCGCCCGGGTCGGCGGGCTGCGCAGCGTGCTCGGCTCGCGTCCCGCTCCGGACGGCCCGGTGATGCTTCGCGTGGACATCGCCCCGCCGCAGGACCTGGGCCTGGGCACCGGACCGGACCTCGTCACGCTCGGTGTCGAGGAGCCGGACGGCACGTTCACCGCGCTGGGCGCGCTGGACGGCCGGTACGTATCCACCGAGGTGGCCGGCGGCTTCACCGGTCGCGTCATTGGCGTCTACGCGGCCGCCGGAACCGTCCACGTCGACTGGTTCGACTACGAGCAGATCGGCTGAGCAACGACATCCGCTCCGGCCTGACGGGGGGCACCCGGCCCCAGAGCCTGTGCACGGCAACCGCGTGCACGAGGAAATCCCGACGATCGAGAGGCACCGAACATGACCGGAACACCACGCCCGGGGAGAGCCGGCCGGCGGCTGTGGCTGCTGGCGAGCCTGCCCCTGGCCTTGGTCACCACGATTGGTGTGGGCAACACCCCTGCCCTGGCCGGCACCACCGCCAGCACCACCGCGGACGCCACCACCAGCGCGCAATCCGTGGTCGCGGCGATGCAGCCGAGCTGGAACCTGGGCAACACCCTCGACGCCTTCCCGACCGAGACGTCCTGGGGCAACCCGCTGACCACCAAGGCGGTGTTCGACACCGTCCGGGCGGCCGGGTACCGCAGCGTGCGGATCCCGGTCACCTGGAGCAGCGCCCAAGACACCACCGCGCCCTACACGATCGACCCGACGTACATGGCGCGGGTCAAGCAGGTCGTGGACATGGCCCTCTCGGACGGCCTGTACGTGGACCTGAACGTCCACCACGACTCGTGGCAGTGGATCAAGAACATCACCACCGCCGACCACGATGCGGTGCTCGCCCGGTTCGACTCGACCTGGCAGCAGATCGCGGCGGCGTTCAAGGACGAGCCGCGCAAGCTGCTGTTCGAGAGCGTCAACGAGCCGCAGTTCAGCGACAACGCCACCGATGCGCAGAAGACCCAGGCGATGGACGAGCTGAACACCTCGTTCCACACCATCGTGCGGCAGTCCGGCGGCCGTAACGCGACCCGCGTCCTGCTGCTGCCCGACCAGAACACCAGCCCGACCCCGCAGAAGATGGGCGAGCTGTACACGACGATCACCAGGCTGCACGACCCGAACCTCGGGGCGACCGTGCACTACTACAGCTTCTGGCCGTTCTCGGTGAACAACGGCGGCTTCACCACCTACAACCAGCAGACCCAGCAGGACCTGATCGACGACTTCACCGCGGTGCACGACGTCTTCGTGGCCAAGGGCATCCCGGTGTACCTGGGCGAGTACGGCACGCTGTCCTACCCGGACTTCACCAAGCCCGACCAGATCGAGCGGGGCGAGGCGTTCAAGTACTTCGAGCAGCTCGGCTACGAGGCGCGGATCAACGGCATCACCACCTCGCTGTGGGACGCCGGCTCGTTCCTCAACCGCAACACCCTCCAATGGCGCGACCCCGAACTGGTCGCGCTGATCAGGGCGAGCTGGCACACCCGCTCCGGCACCGCGTCCACCGACCAGGTGTTCCTGCCGAAGTCCGCGCCGGTCGCCGCGCACACCGTCACCCTCAACCTGAACGGCCTGTCGTTCCGCGGCCTGTGGCAGGGCGACACCCGGCTGCGTCCCGGGGTTGACTACGCCGTGTCCGGCGACCAGCTCACGCTGACCCCCTCGCTGCTCACCCGGCTGGGCGGCGACCGGGCGTACGGCGAGAACGCCACCTTCGAGGCGCGGTTCTCCCGGGGCGTGCCGTGGACGTTCCACGTGATCACCAACGACCTGCCCGTACAGTCCGACGCGACCGGTACGACCAGCTCGTTGACCATCCCCACCCAGTTCAAGGGCGACGTGCTGGCCACCATGGAGTCCCGGTACGCGGACGGCACCCCCGCCGGCCCCTACTCCTGGACCCAGTACCAGGAGTTCAACACCCACTTCACGCCGGACTACCCGAACGGCGCGATCCGGCTGACCTCCGACTACCTCAAGACCCTCACTGACGGCGCCACCGTGACCCTGAAGTTCGACTTCTGGAGCGGGGCTTCCGTCACGTACCACGTGACCAGGTCCGGCGACACGGTCACCGGCACCGTCTCCTGACCACCGGGTGACCGACCCCGGCCCCGGGTGCTCCCACACGGGGCCGGGCGTCAGAAGAACAAGAGGAATCGCCTTGCCCTACAGCATCAGCGCGGATGGCCTGGAACGTCACACCGCCGAAGAGCTTCTTCGTATCGAGCCCTGGGGACCGCACGCGGTTCGGGTTCGGGCCTCCTCCGGGACGGTCGACCCCGCCGCTCCCGGGGCGCTGGAGAGCCCGCCGCCCTCCCCCCACGTCGACGTGTCCGTTGCGGAAGACGGCTCTGCCCGTCTGGTCAACGGCCGCCTCGCGGTCGAGGCCTTGCCGGACGGCCGGCTGAGGTTCCTGCACGCCGCCTCGGGACGTGAACTCCTCGCAGACAAGACCCCGTACCCCCATCATCCCGGCCCCCGCGTCCATGCGGCCGGCGGCCGGACGGAACAGCACTTCGAGGCCTACGCCGGCGAGCGGCTGCACGGCCTCGGGCAGCATCTGCACGGGCTCCTGGACCAGAAGGGCTGTGTGATCGACCTCGTCCAGGGCAACACGGTGGCCGCCATCCCCTTCCTGCACTCCTCGCGCGGCTACGGACTGCTGTGGAACAACCCCGCCACCGGCCGTGCCGAACTGGGCACCGACACCACCCGGTGGGTCGCCGACGCCGGCGGGCGGGTCGACTACTGGATCACCGCCGGCGACACTCCGGCCCAGATCCTGGACGCCTACACCCTGGCCACCGGACGTCCGCCGCTCCTGCCCGAGTGGGCGTCCGGTTTCTGGCAGTCCAAACTTCGCTACCGTACCCAGGACGAACTCCTCGCTGTGGCACGGCAGTACAAGGAACGCGGACTGCCGCTGTCCGTCATCGTCTGCGACTTCTTCCACTGGCCCGCGATGGGCGACTGGCGTTTCGAAGCGAGCGAATGGCCCGATCCCGCCGCGATGGTGGCAGAGCTCTCCGGCCTCGGGGTGAAGCTCGCGGTCTCGGTATGGCCCACCGTCGAGCCCGGCAGTGACACCTTCGACGAGCTGCGCTCGGCCGGATGCCTCGTACGGGACGGCGACGGCGGCCTGCTCACCTGCCACTGGCCCTCCCGTAGCGCCGAGGAGCCGATGCGCCGGATGGCGTACTACGACGCGACCGACTCCCACGCCCGCGCCGCACTGTGGCGACGACTGAGCGACAACTACCTTTCAGCGGGCGTGGCCTGCTTCTGGCTGGACGCCTGCGAACCCGACCTGCCCCGGGATGTCGCCGACCGTGCCGTCTACGCCGCCGGTCCGGCCGCCGAGGCCGCGAACCTCTACCCGCTCCTGCACACCCGAACCGTCGCCGACGGCCTGCGCGCGGCCGGCGAGGACCGGCCGTTGTCCCTGGTCCGCTCCGCGTGGGCGGGCAGCCAGAAGTACGGCGCCGCACTGTGGTCCGGCGACATCCCCACCACCTTCGACTCCCTCGCGCGGCAGATCAGAGCCGGACTGAACGTCGCGATGAGCGGCGTCCCCTGGTGGAACACCGACATCGGCGGCTTCTTCGGCGGCGACCCCGACGACCCCGCCTACCGCGAGCTGCTGATCCGCTGGTTCCAGTACGGCACCTTCAGCCCCGTCATGCGGCTGCACGGGGACCGCGTGCCCCACCACCCGACCTTCTCCACGGACATGACCGGCGGGCCGAACGAGGTCTGGTCCTACGGGGAGCAGGCGTACGGCATCCTCCGGGACCACCTGCTGCTGCGCGAACGCCTGCGCCCCTATGTGACCGTGCTGTCCGAGGACGCCCACCGCACCGGCGCACCGCCCATGCGCCCGCTGTTCTTCGACTTCCCCGAGGACGAACGCGCCTGGGACGTGGACGACCAGTTCCTGCTCGGCCCCGACGTGCTGGTGGCACCGGTGTACGAGCCGGGCGCGCGCACCCGCCGGGTCTACCTGCCCTCCGGCGCCCGCTGGTACGACCCGGCCACCGGACACGTGCTGGAGGGTGGAACGGCACCCGACGCCGACGCCCCACTGGAGCGCATACCCGTCTTCGTACGCGAAGGAGCCGCCGTCGCACACGCGTTGCGCTGACGTGTGCAGGTGCCGGGGCGCGCCTCCGTGCGGTCCGCACCTCCTTCAGGACCGCGGCGGTCCGACGGAAGAAACCCCGAAGAAAATCCCTTCTCACAGATGGAGCAACAGATGGCAGACTTGCGGGTCACGAACAGTGGCGCGGCAGCGCTGACGTTCTACCCACTGATGGCGGAGGCGCCGCGCCCGGCTGCGGGCGCGCCCGCGGTGATCGTCATGCCGGGCGGCGGCTACACCTTCCTTGCCCCGCACGAGGGGAAGCCCGTCGCACAGTGGCTGAACCAGCTCGGATTCGCCGCCTGGGTGCTGGAGTACCCGGTCGGGCCACAGGACTTTCACCCCGCGCCGCTGGACTCGGCACGGGCGGCGATGCGTGAGGCGCGCTCGCAGGCGCCGGGGCTGGGGGTCGACCCGTCGCGCATCGGGGTCCTCGGCTTCTCCGCGGGCGGCCACCTCGCCGCCCACCTCGCCGCCGGCCCGGACACGGCCGACGACGAGCGGCCCGCGTTCGCGGTGCTCTGCTACCCGGCGACGTCATGGCACAGCTTCGGCCCCGCCGCAGTCGGCGAACCGGACAGCGACCCGCTCCTCGGCCCCGGCTCGACCCCGGAACAGCGCCGCGCGGTCTCCATCGAGCTGATCGCCGTCCCGCAGACCCCCCCGACCTTCATCTGGCACTGCGCGGACGACGACACCGTCGGGGTCGACCACGCCCTGTCCCTGACCCGGCGCCTGGCCTCCCTGCGGGTCCCGGTCGAACTGCACGTATTCCCCACCGGCGGACACGGCGTGGGACTGGCCCAGGACATGACGCCCGCCGGCACGTGGACGTCCCTGTGCGCGCAGTGGCTCCGCAGGACGACCAGCCACGAGTAGTTCGCCGGACGCCGCAGCACCGACCAAGGCCGAACTCGGCGGTGACCGCGGGATCACCTCTGAGCCAATGGATCCGAACAAAAGGCAATGCTCGGATTGATGACTATTTGTCGGGCCCTATCAAGTTGTTGCGGGCGGCGTAAAATGATCTTGCTGTAGGTCATCGCGCGAGGGGGCGGCTGCGGAGTCCGAGGGATCGCCGTCGTACAGGGGCCGCGAGAGCCAGACCCTGGCCACCGTCGCTGCGGCGCTCATTGCTCAGTGGGAACACAACCACGCGATAGAGGTCAGCGCCACCATCGACCAGACCCAGATCGAGCGAGCGCAACGGATCTTTGGCCTACGACTCGTCTGGGACGACCATGAAGAATCCGCCACCGGCCCCAAGGTAACGATCCGCTTCCTGCATCTGGAGGACGTGCGAGCACTACTGCCGTTCGGGAGCGCCATCACTGTGCACGGCCCCACCGAAGCCAGGGCTCACCTTCGCGACCTCGCCACCAATCTTGCCCACCACTATGCGCCGTCACCGACGTCCTGACCCGCAACAGCGATCACGGCGAGAAATGGGCCAACGCGATCTGGAGGATGTCGCGTTGCCGTGGCCAGTCGTTCTCGGGGCCCGCCACCAGCACCGCGTATTGCTTGCCGGTGTCGGTTCCGAAGGCGTGGTCGATGACCTGGCGGCGGGTGCCGTCCGGGCGGTCGTAGGCGTACACCAGCTCGGCTGCGGGCTCGCCCGAATCCTGGGAGACGTCCTGGAGGCTGATCTCCTTGTAGTTCTTGTTGTTCTTGGCGAGGGTGTGGGAGGTTTCGGTCAGGGCCGCGCGAGGGGTCATGTCCGGCTCCGTGATGGCGAAGACCTGCAACAGGCTGCGGCCGTCGGGGGAGTTGTAGAAGATGCCGTTCGACTTCTCCTCCCGCTGCCAGCCGTCCGGTACGGCGATGGTGAAGCCGGAGGCGTCCTCCTGGAGGACGTACGCGGGCGGGACGTCGGTCGGTGACGATGACGGCGAGTCGGTGGACCAGGCGCCGACGGTGCCCGTGTCCGTGGGCAGGCCGCTGCCCGTCGGCCCACTGCCCGAGGTCGCCGTCTCGGACGCGCTGACCATGGACGCCGGGCCGGACCCGGTCCCGCCGTGCCCTCCGTCGCCCCGCACTGCCAGCACCCCGCCGGCGATCCCGCCCGACACCGCGGCGACCGTCGCGGCGGCGACGAGGGCCGTCGTACGCCGCGATCGACGCGTGGGCGCGGGCGGAGGCGTCACCGTGTACGCGAGGTCGTACGGGTCCTCCACGGGTTGCGAGGGGCCGTACGCCGGTACCGGCGGTGGCGGTGGCGAGGGCGGGACCGGTGTCCCGGCCTCGCCCGCCGACTCCCAGCGCTGTGTCTCGTCGTTCCAGCGGATGCCGCTGTCCCCCGAAGCCCCGCTCATCCCACCGTCACCGTCCCAGCAGCGCGGAGACCGCCTGTGCGACCGCCGCGCCCGAGGCCGCCATGCCGACCGCCGTCGCCGCGTCCTGCAACGCGGTGCGCAGCCTGGTCAGCCGTCCCGGACTCGCCTGACCGGTGTTCTGGATCTCGTCCCGCGTGTCGGTGAGCTGTCTGGTCAGCTCGTCCGTCTCCGGGGTGCTGCGGAACGCCCGCAGTTCCTCGCGCAACTTCCCTACCACTTCCAGCAGTTCGCGCTGCTCGGTGCTCAACTGCTGCTGCGGTCCCTCATAGTTGTTCGCCACGCTGCCTGCGCCGAAGGCGAAGGCCCCCTTCGCCGTACCGATGTTGACGTTCTGCGTGCCGCCGCTCGTCGGCTGCTGCTCATCCATTGCCACTGTCCATCCCTCCCGAGGGCCCCGCTTCCTGGTTGTTGGCCACTGCGCCGGACCCCATGGCGAAGGCGCCGCTCGCCTGCTCGATGAGCACTCCGCCGTTGCTGATGTTGACGATCTTCTGCTCGAACTCCTCGGTCTGCCAGCCCGCTTCGCGCAGCGCCTGGCGTACCCCGTTGGCCACCCGGTCCTGAATGGTCTTCAGATAACGCTGGTGGTCCATGTCCTGGAAGAGCGACGCCTCGTCGTCCGAGCCCAGTTCGCGCACCGAGAGCGCCGGGCCGTCCGGCATCGATCTGCCGATGCCGCGGGACGCCAGCCGGGCCAGCAGGGTGAGCGTCTGCCAGACGGTGACCACGGACTGGCCGGCCGAGTGCGGCATCCGGGTCAGCGCCCAGACGGCCTTGCCGAGCGGGTTGGCGTGCAGGTAGTCGTGGGCCACCCGGTCGGCGTTCCGGAACAGCGGCCGTACCGGGCGCAGCACGTGCGGCGCGACCTCCAGCATCAGCATGCCGCCCTGGGTGTGCACCCGGACGAAGACGGTGGTGACCAGCTCCTCCTCCCAGCCGCCGACCTGCACCCGCAGGAAGTGGCGCCGGGTCTCGCCGCCCTCCTCGACCGCGCGGGCGCGGTGCTGCTCGAACTGCCCGTAGGGCGCCTGCTGTCGGCTGGGCAGCCCGTCCACCGGCAGGAAGACGCATTCGTCGATCTGCAACTGCCGCAGCCGGTCCCGTACGGCGGCCGCGCCCTCCGGGGTGCGGGCGGTGGCGGGCACCCGCAGCGCCTGCAGCAGAGGCTTGATCCGGTTGAGGATCGTCTGGTTGTCCAACGGGTCGGGCTTCTTCGCGCGATCCGCGCGCGGCTGCAGCTCCACGGAGAGGGACCAGGTGTCGTACGGTCTGCCCGCCCCGCAGAACGGCTGGTCCGCCCGGTACATCGCCAGCGGCTCGTGCTGCTCCACCCGGATGCGGTCCCGCAGCCGGTGGAAGCGGCTGCCCTCGGTGGTCCGCTCGGCCGGGTCGGCGCGGGCGTCGGGGAACCTGGTCCGGGACAGCTCACCGGTCAGCGCACGGGAGACCATGTGCCGCTCGAAGCCGACGGCCAGCGCCATCACCAGGGGGAACGCCAGCGCGATCCAGCCCTGGAGGCGGCCGGTCTGGTAGACGCCGTAGATGCCGTCGGTGAAGACCAGCCGGGGGATCACCAGAACGTCCCAGAAATCGCGGGCCTGCTGCAGCAGGTCGGTGTTCTTCATGGCGATGGCGTACGGCGTCAGCAGCGCGAAGACGAAGGACAGCCACGCGTACCAGCGCATGTACCAGGCCAGATAGCGCCGGTACCAGACGGGCCGTGGGGCGGGCCCGCGCACCCGGCCGGCCAGGTACATCAGCACCACCGGCATCAGGAACATCAGGCTCAGCCGGTTGGTGAGCGGCCAGCTGACGCCCCACAGCAGCAGAATCCCCAACGCCCAGCCCAGATACAGGCGTTGGGCGCGCAGCGCGTGAGCCAGCACACGGGCGGCGTCGAAACCGAACGAGGGGGCGACGACGCGTTCCTCGTGGACGTACAACTCCTCGATGACCGCGTGCCGGTAGGCCTCGTCGAGGTAGGTGCCGGCGCACAACAGCCGGGTCGCCTCGCTGGCGTGCGGTGGGGTGCGTCCGACTGCGGGCGGCGTGGACCGTCCGTCTGACGGCTCCGGTTGCGGCGGCACCAAGGTCTGCTGCGTCACTGTCTCGTCCCCCGGGGCGTTCTGCCGTATGCACTCAGTGAGTTGACGGGCCAACATCCAAGCATAAGGAGTGACGGCGCGATTACCGAGTGGATAAATGGTGCGGATAGTGCGGCCGTGGCGAGGGGGTGTCACTGTGCGGCCCATTGACCTCGATTCTTCAGTGGCGTGACGGCGTCGCCGTGTGCGGATGGCTGCACTTTATATCCCTTGCCATGCGGGGACGGGTCGTCGCGTGACGCTGCGGGGCGTCGGGTTCCACGGGCCCGAGGGGTGTTGCGGTCCTCTCCTCTCCGGTGCCGTCGGGGTGGTGGGCGGCCGTCAGGCGCAGGCCGGCAGCTCGGTGGCGCGTCTCCAGGCGATGGTGAACGCGCCGGCCCAGGGCCAGGTGCGGTCGATGTGCAGAGTGCGGCGCCGGGCGTGGGCGGTGAGGCGGGCAGGTGGTGGCGACCGCCGCCCGCCGCACCGGACCCGGACCGGCAGCCCCCGGCCGACCCGGGCACACCGGCTACGCCCCGGCCGCCGGCCCTGGAGCCGGGGGAGTGGGAGATACCCCGCGTCCCGTTGCAGTACGAGCGGGCCGCCGTCCTCGTCGGCGCGGTGGTCCGCGAGAAGCTGCGCACCACCGTCACCGTCGCGCGAGGCCGGGCGTACGACGTCGTCGCGCACCAGCAGGCGGCGATGCCCGAGCAGCTGCTCGCGTCCCCGGCCGCCGACCCAGAGCACGGCGACCAGGAGTCGGAAGCCGGGCGCCGGGAGGCAATCGACCTGACGGCGCTGCGGGCCCTGCGGGCGTCCCGCACGGACGGCCGAGCGACTGCGCCACCTCCAGGACGCGTTCACCAAGGCCGCCGACGACTCCCGCGCCCGCGCGGACCGCTGCGCCGAACAGGACGATGCCGACGGAGCGCACCCGGTGCGCCAGGACGACCAGCAGGCGCACCGCCCACAGGAGTCCGGACCGCACCGCGGCGTGGATGGCTTTGTGCCATTCGTGGGCAACGCGCGTTCAACATCACTGAAGCGCGGTTACTGAGGTTGAACTCGTGATGTCGCCGGGTTGCTCAGGTGAGTCTGATTGTCGGGCCGGTCTCGGCGAGGCAGCAATCTATGACCAGACCGCCGGCCGCCGCCGATTACCGGGTGCGCTCAGTGCGGTCGTCGTACTCTTCGCGGGCGGCGATGACCTCTTCGATGTGCAGCACGGACCACTCCGTGAGCGCCTTCAGCGGTTCCCGCAGCGTCTGGCCGAGCGCGGTCAGCTCATACTCCACGTGCGGCGGCACCTCTGGGTAAACGGTCCGGCTGACCAGCCCGTCGCGTTCGAGAGTGCGCAGCGTCTGGGTGAGCATCTTCTCGCTCACGCCCGCCAGCGCCTGCCGGAGCTGGCCGAACCGGGAGGTCCCGTTCCGGCCGAGTTCGCCCAGCACGAGGACCGCCCACTTGCTGCCGATCTGGTCGAGCAGGTCCCGCGACGGGCAGCCGCGCCCGTACGGATCGAATGACGGTATGGGCCCGGTCACTTTCTCGACAGCAGCCATACGGTTCACCTCAATGCTATCGATCGGGTAAGTACCCTACCAAGAAGTGGCTACTCCCCAATAGAGAGTGTGCAGGTCATTCTGTGTTCCATCCCGCCGCGGACGGACCGCGGCAGGCGTGTGAGGCACGCGCGGAAGGAAGGAATGACCATCATGCCGATCGTCGTCACTGGAGCCACCGGCCAGCTGGGCAGGCTCACCGTCGAGGCACTGCTGCGGCGCGGGATCCCGGCCGCGGACATCATCGCGACCGGCCGGGACATAGCCAGGATCAAGGACCTGGCCGACCGAGGCATCACGGTACGCCGCGCCGACTTCGCGGACACCGACGGCCTGGCCGAGGCATTCGCGGGGGCGGACAGGCTGCTGCTGATCTCGGCCTCGGTCCCTGTGGGCGAGCGGGTCGCCAACCACCGCCGCGTGATCGACGCCGCGGCGTCCGCAGGCGTGTCGCTAGTGGCGTACACAAGCACGACGCACGCGGACACGGCCACCACCGTCATCGGTGCCACGCACAGCGAGACCGAGGAGTATCTGCTGGACCGCGGAATCCCCAGCGTGCTGCTGCGCAACGGCTGGTACCTGGAGAACTACACCAGCCAACTGCCGCAGATCCTGCAGAACGGCGCCGTCGTCGGCGCCGCAGGCGAGGGGCGGATCAGCGCCGCGTCCCGCGCCGACTACGCCGAGGCCGCAGCGGTCGTCCTCACCGCTGAAGGCCACACCGGCGCCGTGTACGAGCTCGGCGGCGACGAATCCTTCACCCTGACTGAGCTCGCCGCCGCGATCTCCGCTGCGGCCCGAAAGCAGGTTACCTACGCTGACCTCCCGGTGCCCGACTTCGCCCAGGTACTGGCCGCCGCGGGCCTACCCGCCGAGCTGGCGGAGGTCCTCGCTGACGCTGACCGTGGCATGAACCGCGGCGAGATGTACACCGACTCCGGCGACTTGCGCCGCCTGATCGGCCGCCCGCCCGTGACCCTGGCCGAGGCACTCGCGGGCGCGGCCCTGCATTACTGAGGTTGAACTCGTGACGTGTCCGGATTGCTCAGGTGGGGCTGATTGTCAGGCCGGTCTCGGCGAGGCAGCCGTCTATAAGTTCGCTGCGGTACTGGATGTGCCGTAGGCCGCGCCGGATGCGCTGGACGAGGTGTTCGGGGGTGCTGAAGGCGACGTTGGAGAGAAAGCCGCGTCGCAGGAGGGACCAGATCCCCTCGACGGGGTTGAGGTCGGGTGCGTAGGGCGGCAGATAGTAGATGGTCAGCCAGTCCCGGGCCTCGGCGAACTTTTGCAGGTCGGCGGCCTTGTGGACGTTGAGGTTGTCCCAGACGAGCACCATCGGGCCGCCGAGCTGCTGGTGCGCTGCGATCAACAGGTCCGGTAGTCGCGCCAGGAGAAGCTCTTGCGCCCATCGCGACGGCCGTCGTCATGGCGGGGCCGGTAGATGAGCCTGGAGCGGTGACCGGGTTTGTAGCAGGTCAGCGCGGCGATGGAGAACCGTCTGCGGGAGCGGCCGCGGACCCGCACCACCGAGGTCCGGCCGCGCTGTGACTACGGCGCCGTCGTCGGTCTGACGCACGATCACGGACCGCCTGCGGTGCAGGTCGACGCCGACGTACTGGTGTCCGTCGTACTCGCTCACCTGGGCTCCTTCGCCGTCACGTAGTGGGTGACTGGCGTCTACCCAGGCCACCCGCGGAGGGCGGGACTTCGTCGCCCCTTCATCGCATCAAGAGTTGTGGGCGGGGTGGCCATGGGGTGTGTCCGTCGCTGAGGTGGACAGCCTGCCTTCATGGTTACGGGCGAGGGGGCCGAGCACATCGGTGCCGATCTTGAGGGTCAGGGCTGGGGTGCGACGCGTGCCTGGGTGGAGAAGGGGCTGTCCGAGACAGAGCGCATCGAAGAAGTCGTGCGGTTGCGTGGCGGCTGGACGTCGGAGATGCGCCGTCTGGGCATCTGCGGGCCGGGCGGTCGACGCTCACTGGTCCTGCGGTCCTTTGTCAAGCCCTTCTTCGTTCGGCACGCGGAGGGCCTGCTGACCCGCGAGGCAGCCGTTCTGCGCCTGCTCGGCGACACGGACGTGCCCGCAGCCACGCCTGTGGCGGTGGACGCAACGGCGCAGTACTGCGACCATCCCTCCTTGCTGATGTCCCTGCTGCCCGGGACCGTGCGCCTGGGCGATGAAGGGGCCGATCGGCGTGCCGAACTGTTGGCCCGTCAATTGCTGCGTATCCACCGGCTGCCGGTGACCGCAGAGGCACGGCCTCGCACCTATCAGGCGTGGACCTCCCCCGAGCGGGTGAGCCCACCCGAGGACACCGAGCGGCCTGAGCTGTGGCAACGGGCTGTGGACGTGATCTGCTACGAGCCCCCGGACTACCGGGCCTGCTTCCTGCACCGGGACTTCCATCCCGGCAATGTCCTCTTCACGGGCGACGGCGACGGTCTGCGGATCAGCGGCGTCGTCGACTGGGTGGAGACCTCCTGGGGGCCGGCCGACCTGGACGTGGCCCACTGCTCGACGGCTCTGGCCCTGCTGCACGGGGTTCCCGCGGGCATGCGCTTCGCCGACCGCTACCTTGCGGCGGGAGGGACGCTGGCCGAAGACCGCGCCGCTCATCTCTACTGGCGGCTGCTGGACGCGTTGGCCTTCGCTCCGGACGCCGAGAAGGTCGCTGTCCCCTGGCGCGAGGTGGGCCGTGCCGATCTGACCCCCACCGTGCTGATCAGGCGGCTGGAGGGATACCTCCAGGCCCTTTTCGACCGATACGCCTGAATCCGGATCGGCGGCCTGCGGGCAGGAGACCGGGGTCGGCGGGCCTGTCATGCTGCGAGTTCTTCAGGGCGTTCGACGAGGCGGCTGTGTTCGAAGCGGGCTCCGGCGCGAACAAGCGCGACGAGGCGGGGTGCGTTCACGGCCGGCATCGTGAACGCCGCCTTCGTCGGCATATTCAACGCCGGGCAACACCCGGTATGCCTGGTGGATGGTGCCCTTCTTGCCGTGGCAGATATCGCGGGCGAGCTTGTGGCGGGACTCCTGGACGGTGAGCTGCTTGTGCAGAGTTGCTCTTCGTCGCAACTTTGTGTCGGCGGCCACCGACACCAGAGCAGGGTGATCGATTCGCCGAGCCGCTGGGGGCTCGTCCGGCGAGGCTGGGTGTGGGAGGAGCTTCCGCCGACAGCCACAGGGGCCGCCCCATTTCCCTTCCCGCTCTTTCCTCGATTTCCGGAAGCAGTCGCTTCCGGACTTGGCTGGGCGGCGTGGTACCAGGGGCCTTCGCCGGCCCCTGGACCCCGCTGCCCCTCCGTTCCCCGGCGCGCACCCGTTTCGTCGTGGCCCGGACCATGCGCGCCGGGAAACGGAGGGTACGTACGGGGCGGGGTCCAGTCGTCGACGAACTGCCTGTGCGCAACGCCTCACCTCGACCTCGGCGGCAAGTTCGTCCTCGACGACGGCGGCAGCCTGTGGGCCGTAGGTCCCGGCAGTGGTCGCGAGGAACTGCGCGATGCGAGCCCAGCCGACAAGTTCGGCCGCATGGCCGCGGTCGTCGTCGGCCAGGTCTTCGTAGCGGAGTTCAGGTGTGCCGCGAGTTCGGCTTCTTGGTCAACTGCTGGGCGCCTGCTGTCGTTGGTGACGCGATCACGGTGACGTCGGTGGCGCGCGGTGTGGTCATCGGGGTGGGCGACCCGCCACGGTCAGCGCCCGGCGCGTCCCCGTGCGCGCCTCCCACGGAAGACCACCCGGTCCGGAGTTCTTCCCCCGTCCCGTCGGACCGGATAATCGCTCCTCGCGAGCCCACACGATCGACCTTGAAGGGAGGCCCCGGATATGGGCATCGTCGCCGACGGCCTGGACCGTGTCCTGGCAGGGGCGTTCACCCGCCCGACCCCCAAGTCCGCGGGCGCCCCAGATGCGCTATCTCGTGCGCCAGCTCAAGGGCACCCGGCCGGCAGCCGAATTGCTCGGCATCTCCCAGCGCACGGTCGAGCGCTACGTGAAGGACCAGATCCGTCGGCCCCGCGCCGACCTTGCCCAGCGCCTGGCCTACGCCGTACGCGCCCGCTGGCAGCCCCGTGTGCGTGAGCAGGCCCGCCGCCAGGCCGCCACCAGCACGGGCCTCGTCATCGACACCCGAGCCCGCTTCTTCGGTTTCACCGCCGCGCCCGGCACCACCGACGACGCCCGTCTGCGCCACCTCACCATCGCCTGCCACCCGCCTACGCCGCCCGCCTGTTCGACGCCCAGCAGGCCGGCGCCACCGAACAGCGACTCCGCGACATCGCCGCCGAAGGTCTCGGCGAAATGTACTTCCGCGACGCTGGCCGCCGTGCCCACGGGCTGATGGTGGAGTTCACTGATATTGAGGCGCTGGACTTCGACCTGTAGGCCTCCCACGAGGCCAGCCTGTGTGCTTTGGTGTCGCTGAGCGCTCAGATGGCGGTCGATCGCCTCAGGTGACGGGTGGTTCGCCGGTGGCCAGCCACCGCCAGCGTCGACGCTCCGTGACGAGGGTGATGACGGCCATCAGGGTCACGGAGCCGGCCGCCCACGCAGGCCAGGCCACCCACGAGGAAGCCACGGCCGCGGCGAGCTGGAGCAGCACCAGAAGGATCGTGACCCAGCCCGGTACTGCGATGATCACGTTCGCCTTGTCACCCGGGGTGGAGAAGCACGTGGGAAGGCCGATCAGGAGCACCACGGACAGGGCGGCAAGCAGCCACGAGTAGTCGGCCAGCGCCCACGGAGTCGCCACCCAGGCGACGAGTTCCACCGCAAAGCGCAAAACGGACGCGGTGCGGTCGTCGGTTCGTGCCGAAATCGTTTCCCCAGCAGCGTCGGTCACCTGCGGACGATCTCACGATCCGCGCCCAACGGCCAAGAGCCGTGGCGCCGTTGTCTGCCCCGCAGGCTTCCTCCCGGCCCCGTACAGCCGGGGAACCGACAGGCCACCGCGCGTTCCGGTCGGCGCTACCCGCAAACTGAAGCGCGCAGTCACATTTGGCCGTGCCCGCCAGCAGCGAGCGCGGCACAGTCCTGCGTTCAGGCGCGGTTGACGGCTCCGCACCGGCGGCTGACTCCCGAAATCACCTCGGAACGACATCCGCGACGAGTGACATAGCCAGTAGATGTACGCGACCGGTCGCTGCCCCACGGCGGGCTTGTGCCGCACCTTGGCCAGCTGGGTCTTCGTCCGCAGGAACGCCGGTGCCCGGCCGCTGTCGTACACCGAAACCAGCGGGTTCGAGGGATCTGGACGGTGCTCTGGCGAGAACCCGCTGGGGGTGTGGTGGTCCTGGGAGGGAGTACCGCGCGTGTTCGCCCATCTGGGACAAGATGGGGCCTCCGATCTGGGTCACGTCCGCGGGAGTGGTGTATCGACGGCCACTCGGTGATCTCTTCTTTGAGGCTATGCGGTGAGTTCCGTCGGGATGACTGTGTCGTCGGTTTCTGACTCGATCGGGTGGAGGCGGGCCTTGGCCAGCAGGTCGAGTCCCATGTAGCGGCGGGCTTCGGTCCACTCGTCGTTCTGCTCGGCCAGCACCGCGCCGACCAGGCGGATCAGGGCGGTGCGGTCGGGGAAGATGCCGACCACGTCGGTGCGGCGGCGGATCTCCTTGTTGAGCCGTTCCTGCGGATTGTTCGACCAGATCTGCCGCCAGATCTCGCGCGGGAACGCGGTGAACGCCAGCACATCGCCCTGAGCGGCGTCCAAGTGGGCTGCCGCCTTGGGGAACTTGGCCTCCAATGCGTCCAGGACGTGCCGCATCTGGGACTGGACTGCATCGATGTCGGGTTGTTCGAAGACGGTCCGCAGCAGCGTGGCCACCCACGGCTGGGCCGACTTGGGCACCTGGCTCAGCAACGCGCGGGCGTAGTGAGTACGACATCGCTGCCAGCTCGCGCCGGGCAGGGTGGCCCCGATCGCGTTGACCAGGCCCATGTGCGCGTCTGAGATGACCAGTTGGACGCCCGATAGGCCGCGGGCGATCAGGGAGCGCAGGAAGGCCAGCCAGCCGGCGCCGTCCTCGGCAGTGGCCACGTCCAGGCCGAGAATCTCACGGTGCCCATCGGCGTTGACGCCGACCGCGATCAGCGCGTGGACGTTGATGATGCGGCCGCCCTCGCGAACCTTCTGCGTGAGCGCGTCCACCCAGACGAACGCGTAGGGGCCGGCGTCCAGGGGCCGGTTGCGGAACGCGGCGACCTGTTCGTCGAGATGCTTGGCCATGGCGCTGACCTGGGACTTCGACAGCTGGGTGACGCCCAGGCTCTCGGCGAGCTTCTCCACTCGGCGGGTGGAGACGCCGAGCAGATAGGCGGTGGCGACCACGCTGATGAGGGCCTGCTCAGCCCGGCGGCGACGCTCCAGCAGCCAGTGCGGGAAGTAACTGCCCTGACGCAGCTTGGGAACGGCGAGTTCGACGGTGCCCGCGCGGGTGTCCCACTCGCGAAGGCGATACCCGTTGCGATGGTTGACTCGCTCGTCGCTGACCTGCCCGTATTCAGCATTGCAGAGGGCATCGGCCTCGGCGGACATGAGCGCGTCCGCGAACGTCTTGACCATCGCGCGCAGCAGATCGGGACTCGCCGCTGCGAGGTTGTCCTCCGCGAGGGCGTGCAGGGGCAGACTGTCGGGTGCGGTCATCGTGCTGATCTCCTTCGTGACTCGACATCTCGAAGATCAGCCGGTGGCCGTTCATCTATGCGGGCGTCACCCCGACGCGGGAGCAAACCCCCGGATCAGGTCGAACCCGTACACCACTTCCCAGGACGCAACCCCGATCTGGAGGGGGCGTTGGGATGGGTTACGACCTGCAAGCAGTGATCGCTGGAGGGGAGGCGCTGCGGGGTGTGGCACGGGGCCTGCCTGCCGCTCGGCTGGCGTCGGTCGGACAGGGCCTGTCGCTGATGCCGATGACGGACGCTCTGTTCGATTCCGTCGCAGACGGCAGCGGCGTAGGCGCGTTGGGGTTCTGGCGGTTGCCAGGAGGGTTCGAGAAGACGCTTGCTGCCTGGTCAGCCGGTGGGCCGGTGGCCTACGTGGAAGCTGAGTTCTTCGGCGGCGTGGGCGAGCAGCGGGCTGCCGTGTGGGATGACGGCACCGTCGTGTTGGGCCCGCTCCACGTGGAGGAGGGCCAGCCCTTCCAGCCAGCCGGAAGTCCGATCTCTCAAGCGCTGCGGCGGTTGGGCGTAGTGGCAAGCGCCGGCGAGGACGAGTTCTCGGCTGTGGGCTTGGACCGGTATCGACACGGCGAGGCATGGATTGACTGACGCGCGACTTCCGGATTCCCGCACTCACGGGTACTACGGCCGGAGATCTTGAGGATCGGTGATGGGTGGGATCGGCCGGTGGTGAGCCCAAAGTTGTAGGCGGTCTGGGAGCGGGTCTCCGCGGCGTCGGTAGTGGCTGACCATGGCGCGGGTCTGGTGGAGGCGGCGCCATGACTCGCAGGTCAGGAAGTTCTCCACGGGGTGGCGGGGTTGAGGTGGGTGGCGGCCAGGCAGTGCCGGATGGTGTGGACCGAAGGCGGCAGGAGCGGGCCGGGGATCAGCCAGCGGCCTCGCTTTCGTCCTCCTCGGCCCCCGCACGGCGCACAGCCGCTTCGCGCGCCGCAGGAAGCCGGCCCAGTCCTCCAGATACAGGCCGTGCGGCACAACTGCGCCCGGCGCGTACCCAGGCGTCGAGCGCGGCCCGCTCGGCGACTTCCGTCAGCCGTTGCAGCAGCATCGGCGCCTCACCCCGCCTGAGCGCCGTCGGCGCGCCAGCCGGAGCCGGCGGGCATGGCCACCTCGCCCGCGCCCAGGGCTCGCAGCGGTACCGTCAGCACGCCCTGGCGCAGCTGGCGTGGAACCAGCGGTACTGCTCGCCCCCTGAGGCCGGATAGATGATGGAGTGCAGCATCACGCCCAGGTCCTCGTCCCGTGCGATGGGCACGGTGTCGGTTTGCGGGCCGAAGGAGGCGCTGAACTCACGGCAGCCGAGGAACGGTTGGGCGAAGCAGGCGCCCTTGTCCACGCGGCGGCGCATCTGCTCCCGGTATTTCTCCTCGCGCCCGCCCTGGCCTCGCTCGGTCAGGACGACCTGGGCGCGGATGCGGTACTGGACGTCGCGCAGCAGCATGCTCGGGTGTGAGTAGTTTGCGGTACAGGAAATCCCGGTGAGAATGATCATGGTCCGGTCGATGCGAGCGCGCTGACCCGGTTCTCGTACTCGCGGCGGGCCTTGCGCTGGGCCGGGATCGCCAAGGGAACGTGGTGCCCTCTCGCGCAGGTGGAAGGGCTCGCAGCGCGGAGGGGCAGTCAGATCGTTGGACGCCTGGCACACACCACCCCTGGCTGGCCGCGGAACCGGCCTCGGGCTGGCGGCACTGAATGATCGTCATTAGCCTCCCGCGTTGGAGCGCCCCTCGCCCACGATCCTGGAGCCTCGATGACGCCACCAGCCCACCCTGTGGGTTTCAGCATCCCGGTTCTGCGGCGCATCCATCCCGAGGCCAACCGCGTGGGCGTGAGCCTGGGCGCGTGGGCGGCCGGTATCGGGCTGACCGAGGGTCCGGGCGAGGAGAGCCGCCTGGGCTCGGCCGGGTTCCACCTGATCGCCTCCCGGATCCTGCCGAATCACCGGTGGAGGCAGTGGAGTTGTTCGCCCAGTGGGTGGCGCTGCTGTTCCACCTCGACGACCAGCAGGACGAGGGCCCCATGGGCCGGTCTTCCGATCAGGTGCGCGCCGTCTATCAGGCGCTGACGTGCGTGATCGACGACGATCCCACCACCGGGTCTGCTGCGGCCGTGGCGGCCATGAGTGATCTGTGGCCCCGTACCGTCGCCGGACTGTCTCCCGCCTGGCGCCTGCGGTTCCGCGTCCACCTGCTGCGCCACCGTGACGCGTTCCTGGCCCAGATCGCCCACCGGGAAGGTTCACCGGGTTGTGGCGGGCGGTACAGCGTTCGCGGAAATCCGTTTCGAGCGTTGCTGCGGTGCCTCTACTGTGGCGCGGTGATGACTGAGGTGATCGTTCTCAACGGTGGTTCCAGCTCGGGGAAGTCCGGGATCGTTCGGTGTCTGCAGGCAGTCCTGCCGGATCCGTGGCTGGCCCTGGGGACGGACACGCTGGTTGAGGCCATGCCCGCGTCCATGCAGGCGTCGGATGCCGGGATCGAGTTCGCTCCGGACGGACAGGTGATCGTCGGGCCGGAGTTCCGGACGCTGGAAGCGGCATGGATCGAGGGGGTCGCCGCGATGGCCCGTGCGGGTGCCCGGGTCATCGTTGATGAGGTCTTCCTCGGCGGAGCGGACTCGCAGAAGCGATGGCAGAAGGCTTTGGGTGAACTGCGGGTGCTGTGGGTCGGTGTCCGATGCGACAGTGCGGTAGCCGCAGGCCGTGAAGTCGCACGAGGTGATCGGGTCATCGGCATGGCGGCGTCCCAGGCGGACGTGGTCCACCGGGGCATGGTCTATGACCTGGAGGTGGACACCACGCATGCCGAGTCGATGGAGTGTGCACGGATCATCGCCGCACATGTCAGCTGATCGGCGGCCCGACTGTCTGCCGCTGTGACCGCAGTGCCGGGACGGTCAGGCCGCTGTGGCCAGAGGCCGTCCTCCCCAGCGGATGCCCTTCTCCGCGCGGATCCGGGCGCGTTCGCGTCGTTGGGCTGCCAGCACGTCGGGGTGGCGGGCGTTGGCGTTGCGCCAGCGTAGGTACCGGTGCAGCTCGTGGGTCTGGACGGTGTGGTTGGAGTGGTGGGAATTGGCGAGGGTGAACTGCCGCAGCGGCCCGAAGTGCGCCTCGATGGGGTTGGCCCAGGAGGCGTTGGTCGGGGTGAAGCATAGCTCGACCTTGTTTTTCTTCGCCCAGCGGCGGATCTTGGCACCTTTGTGGGCGGAGAGGTTGTCCAAGACGATGTAGATCGGGGCGCCGTCGGGGCGGGCGGCCCGAATCGACTTCAGGGCTGCGAGGGTGTTGGCCGCGCCTTTGCGGCGGCGGTTGATGCCCCACAGGGTGTCGTCGCCGACGGAGTAGCAGCCATGGAAGTAGGTGACGCCGTGGGTGCGTTGGTAGGTCGCCGGCAGCCGGTCGGGCCGGCCTTGTTCGGCCCAGCAGGTGCCGCCGGTGGGGCGTATGCCCAGCGGGCCGAACTCGTCGAAGGCGAACATGCGGTCCGGGAAGTGCTCCAGGACGTGCTCGATCCGGTCGAGCTTGGCGTCGCGGTCAGGGTCGGTGGACTCCTTCCACGTCTTGGTGCGCTGGAAGGTGACCCCGCGTCGGGCGAGTAGCGTCCGCAGGGCCTCACGGCTGATGCGGATCATCCTGCCGTGGATTTTGCGCAGGTGGGCGGCGAGATTGCGGATGGACCAGCGGGTGAAGGGCTGGCCGGGTTTACGGGGGCGGGTGGTGGCCGTCTCGATGACGAAGTCCTCGTCGTCAGGGCTGAGCAGGCGGGGACGGCCTCCCGCCCACTGAGGGTCCAGGCAGGCCAGGCCGATCTCGTTGAACCGGTGGATCACGTCGCGGACGGTGTCCTCGTCGGCCTGGACCAGTTGGGCGATCACCGGGACCCGGTTACCTCCGGCCGAGGCCAGGATCATCATCGCCCGCCGGTAACGCACCGTGCTGGTGCTGCCCCGGCGCACGATCTGTTGAAGCTTCTGCCCTTCTTGATCGGTCAGCCTGCGGACCTTGACCGGCTCCGCCACCGCACCTCCACGCATCAGATTGGATGTCGTCACATCCAATCGCCCGCGAGGCCCGCACCGCGAACGGCAACCCGGTGAACCTTCCCGGTCAGAGCACTAGCGGTGTTACCGTCGCACCATGTCCAAGATCGAGATTGACGCGATAGCCGCCGAGTTCTTCGGAGCCTTCGACAACCGCGGCGGCAAGGCCGCAGACGTGGCCCGGATCCGCCGGCTGGTCATTCCGGGTGGTGTGATCGTGCTGACCGGGCCGAAGTACACGGTCTACACCGTGGACGAGTTCATCGAGCCGCGCGAACGCCTGCTCGCCGACGGCCGGTTGGTCGAGTTCTCGGAGTGGGAGACCTCCGAGCGAACCGAGATCGCGGGCGACATCGCGTCGCGCTTCGGCGAGTACCGGAAGGCCGGCATCCTGGACGGCGAGCCGTTCGAGGGCGGCGGGACCAAGACCATCCAGTTCGTCCGCACCCCGGAGGGCTGGCGGATCGCGGCGTTCTCCTGGTACGACCAGCCCTGAGGGTCCGCAGGTCGCGGCAGTCCAAGGAGCGCGGGCTGGGCCGTCACGCACGCAGCGTAGCTCCGGTTGAACGGGGTGACCTTCCCAAGTCGCCTCGCACCACCGGAGCTTCGATGTGTCGTCAGTCTGCCACCGTCTGCCTGATCAAGTCGCCCGCTCTGGAGGACACTGCGGGGTTGTCGCTGGTGGAGCGGTTGCGGCTGTTGCCGGATCCGCGTCGACGTCGAGGGGTGCGTCACCCGTTCGTGGCGGTGCTGCTGGTTGCCGCCTCCGCGGTTGTCGCCGGCGCACGCTCGTATACGGCTATCGGCCAGTGGTCCGCCAACGCGCCGCGGCACGCCCTGGCTCACTGGGTGCCCGGGTCGTAGGGTCGTTGAGCGTGCGCGTCGCGCCGAGTGCCGCCACGATTCGGCGGATTGTCGGCCTGGTCTGCCCCGGCGGACTGGCCGATCTGACCGGCGCTGATCCTGCCGGCTCGGACTCGGTGGCGCTCGACGGCAAGGCTGCCCGCGGCTCCCGACACGGCCAGACGCCCGCAGCCCACCTGCTGGCCGCGATGACCGGCGACGGCCGAACCGTCACCCAGCTGCGGATCCCCGACAAGACCAACGAAATCACCTGCTTCGCCGCGCTACTGGCGCCCTTCGACCTGACCGGGGCCACCGTCACGGCCGACGCCCTGCACACCCAGCGCGCGCATGCGCGCTTCCTGGTGGACGAGAAGAAGGCGCACTACCTCTTGGTGGTCAAGGCCGACCAGCCCGAACTGCACCGCAGGCTGCGATCACTGCCGTGGAAGGACGTCACCGCCTGCCGCTACGACCGGGAGATCGGCCACGGCCGCCGGGAGACCCGAGTGACCAGGGCCCTCACCGTGACCGACCTCGGCTCGACTTCCCCCACGCCGCCCAGGCTGTACGCATCCTGCGCCCCCGCACCGACCACAGGACCGGAACCATCAGCCGCCAGACCGTCTACGCGATCACAGACCTGAGCTCGCATCAGGCATCGCCCCAGCGGCTGGGCCAACTCGCCAGGTCGCAGTGGACCATCGAGAATCGGCTCCACTTCGTCCGCGACACCACCTTCGCCGAGGACGCCTCGAAGATCCGCACCGGCCATGGCCCCGAAAACATGTCGACCCTACGCAACCTGGCGATCAACGCGCTCCGCGCCGCCGGACACCGCAACATCGCGGCCGGCATCCGGCACGTCTCCTATGAGCCCTTCACCCGCCCGCTCGACCTACTGGGCATCGTCTGACCAGCGCGACTACAAGATCACCGCACTTTGCAACGGCATTGGCCCTGGGCGCCGTCGAGGGGCTGGCAGCGATCGAGGAGCTGGCGGTGGATTGTGAGGGTGGCGCTGACGCGCAGGGTGTAGCCCTGACCGCACCGTACGACCACGCCCTGGTCGAGCGGCGCGCTCAGCGGGCTCCAGCTCGGTGGTGCGGAGGAAGTCGGCGACCTTGCCCGGCATGTCGAGGGTGACCGGCAGCTCCGGGGCTGGGCTGTCCGCGTCGGCGGCGGTGTGGTCGGGCAGGAGGTCGGCGACGGCCGCGCGGATGGCGCCGCGGCTGACGCCGTGGTCGCGGGCGAGGGCGGCGATGGAGCGGCCCTCCAGGTACGCGGTGCGGACGTCGGCGATCTTGTCGGCCTCGATGGCGGGGCGGCGTCCGCCCTTGCTGCCCTTGGCCTCGGCGGCCCGCAGCCCGTCATACGTCAGCTCGCGCTGGAGGTCGCGCTGGAGTTCGCCGGCGGCGGCGAGGGTCTGCACCATGAACTTCACGGTGGACAGCAGCTCGCCGGTGCGCGGGTGGCGGGCGGTGAGGTCCATCGCGGAGAACGCGCCGTCGTGGATGCGCAGGGCGAGGCGGTCGCGGTGGAGGACGTCGAGCACGTCGAGGATGTGCCCGGTGCCGCGTACGAGGCGGAACATCTCGGAGATGTGGACGGTGTCGCCCGGCCGGGCGTAGTCGAGGAGCGCGCGGAACTTCGGGCGCTGGAGGGGGTGGAGGCGGCTGGAGGTGCCCGGGTCCTCCTCGAAGAAGACCGGGTCCTCGATCACGGCTTCGTCGAGGACGAGGTTCTGCCGGGCGGTCGACTGCTGGTCGGTCGAGACCCGCTTGTAGACCAGGTTCGCCATCGAAGGGCCCCTTCCGTGCGGAGGATCGGACCCTATCTGTCATCAAACCCTGTCAGCAATCACCATCGGATCTGATTGGATTCGCGCCGCCGCGGGCCCCCGGATTGCACGGGTTCATTGGACGCGTCGGCCGCCTGTCGTCAAACGATCGTTTGGCGACAGGTAGCGCGTGGGTGCTCGGAGCCCGTGCTCCGGCCGTCCCCGCCTTGCACCTCTGCACATCCTCAGATCAGGTATGACGCGAACGAAGGCGGGAAGTACCCCGTCCTCTGATCAGATGGACGGGGGCGAGGAGTATGGTCGAACCGGACAATCACGCCTTATCGCCGCTGGCAGTGCGCTCGGCACAGCCTGCAATATGGCGGTCTCATATGCGAACTACAAAGGGAAACGCCCGCGACTTTCGTTCAGCGTTGGTCACGGGCAGCAGGTCGCTACTTGGGATGACTGGAAGGTCAGCCCCATGTGGTTTCTCACTCTCGTCAACCACGGTGAGACGCCGATCAGGGTTCACATGGTCTGGCTTCACTGGGAGCCCATCCCCGAAGGCTGGAAGGGGCGAATCCTGCATCGTCTCTGGCCTCGGAGGAACTGGCGTATCCGCAACGGAAGTGGGCTGACGCTGGCAAGTGTGCAAGGACTACGGGAACCTCCGGAAGAGCTGCCTCCACTGGCAGGCTTTGACCGGATCTACGCGGGCTACATGCTCGAACACGACCCCGACTGGCTCCGCAACATCGCTGGCACTCACCTTCTGCGCATCAGCGTGGAACTCCCGGGCAATCGGTGGGTGCACGGCCCGAAATGAGGGCATCTCCGGAGTGCACCACGTGCAAGTGCGCCGAGTGTAGGTCCCCGGACGGTAGCGGCCCGGGCGGGCCAATGACGTTCGATGACCTTGAAGTGGAAAGCTGAGCCATTCACTCCAAGACGGCTGGGCGCATCTACTTTGCACCGTGGGTCAGGGATAGGAGGCCGGGGCCGCACAGACGTCCAGCTCCTCGCTCACGTCGACGTGGTCGACCCGGTCCGGCCGGCCCTCCACCGAGAGCCGGCCGGTCTGGTCGAGCAGCAGCCCGCGGCCGCCGCTCGCGCTGTTGGAGAAGTACGCCGACGTCGACGGCAAGACCCGCTTCTACGACGCCGGCGACACGGTGCCGATGGACGGCGTCGTGCGAAAGCACATCGGCCGC
This sequence comes from Streptomyces camelliae, assembly GCF_027625935.1. Lineage (NCBI taxonomy): Bacteria > Bacillati > Actinomycetota > Actinomycetes > Kitasatosporales > Streptomycetaceae > Streptomyces > Streptomyces camelliae. The sequence goes on along the minus strand of NZ_CP115300.1, from coordinate 31,266 downwards.
CTCGAACTGCCGGGTCCGGGAGGGCCGCCACGAGATGGGCGGCCCTCACGCTGCGTGCCGCTACGCCGTCGGTGCGCAATACGCGGTGGCAAAACCCGTTGTGACGGTGGCACTCGGATTGTCGAAGGAGACAGTCCAGGCGTTGGTGCCGGGGAACTGCTCGGAGGCGCCCGGGACAGGGCCGGCGTTGGCGGTGAACCATCCGCCGGAGATCGCCGTCTGACCGGCTGGGCAGGTGGCGGTGGCGCGTTGGTCGGTGCTGTTCGCAGGAATGTTGATGGGGGGTCCGTCCACTCGGGTGACTCTCACGGCGCCTCGACACTCCCCCTCCTCGCCGCCGCCGCGGCGAGGGATGGCCTCCGCCTTCCGACTATTCTTCTGCGGCTTCTCGTCCTTGCAGCCATGGTCGCCACCGGAGCGGGCGCCCGACATGGGGGCGCGCCCATCTGCGACGCTCTGCCCTGCCGCTAGAGCCGGGCTCGTCACTCCGACGGCCAGGGCAAGCGCAAGCGAGGCGAGCAAGCCGCCCTTCCTGACTCTCTCGCGGGCCGGCGGTCCCAGCCGGGACCCCGTCCTGTACTCAGGACTCATCTACACACTCCTTGTTCCACTGGTTCTGGGTGCCCCAGAAATCCGGAGTGAGTTTGACAATGTGACGGAACGTCAGCCAGCACGCGGGGCCGGAAACATCTTTACCCGTCCATGAGTCGGACCAACGCCACCACCCAAAAGGGCCAATCCCCAGCCAGGCGACCGATGAGCAGTCTCTGATCGATCTGGGGCCGACCGTGAATAACCGCCTCATGGGACTTGCCGGCGACGAGCAAACAGCCACGGCCCTTGTGGAGGCCACGGCCTGACCTGCGACTCAGTCCTTAGCGTTGTTTTTTCGGCGAGAACTACTGGGACCCCCTGTTGACGAGAACAGACGTGACCACGCGCGCGTGGCCGAATCGCGCACACAGATGGCGGCTGCCTGCTCTCGTCGCCCCGTCACGGGACATGTGCGGGCTGCCTCAGAACAGCAGGTCATTTGGATCACTCAAGTTCGGCGGATCCATCACCAACCCCTTCAACGCTCAAGCTCCGCAAGCCATTCCCGGCGGGTCGAGAAACAACGGATTTAGGCGGGTCCGGTCGCCGACGCTTCGTCAGCCGCCCACCAGGGAACCGGCGTCGGACTAGCGCACGATCTGACACGGATGTTCCTCAACCCCCGTGTCGGCCCCGCGTAGCCCTTTGCTGCGGGGCGGATAGGGGCACCACCCGGGCGCGCGGCACACGCAACACGCCCCCGGCCCCGAGTTCGGTCACTGATTCGATCGTCACGCCCGCCCCGCCCCCTACGTGCTGCCGCAGTAAATGCGTACACCTCGCCCGGCGGCCGGAATCGTCCGCCGCAGGTCGCGATGATCAGGGTAGGGGCTCTGCCGCAGTAAATCCGGCATTTACTGCGGCACCATCCTGCGGGCCGCCAGGTAACAGAAGTCCGACAACCGATCTCGAAGCGGAATCCCTGCGCACATCCACTGCCCCGCTGGCCCTACCGACGCCGGATTGGCGATGACGGCTGGGAGCATCAGCGGCACGAGTTCTACTGCTGACTACGCATGGTTCCGCGACCACTGGCTGTACGAGATTTGCTGTCTGACTCTGGCTCCGGGCACCGGTGTCCTGCCAGCGGTCACCTCAGTCTCCTCCTCTGTCGGGGCGGCCTTCACCGGCCGGGTCCGGTTGCGTGCTTTGCTGTGCGGCTCCGTCCCGCCGCGTGGTGAGCGTGCCGGAGATCCAGTCCGTGATGTACGCGCTCATGCCGTCGCTGTGCAGGACCCACCGGAAGTGGTCCAACCGGTGGCTGCCGGCAAGGGCCTCGGAGTAGTGCCACCGGCTCACTGGGGCAGCCGGGATCTTCTGCAGCAGATGGTCCGTCGCGCCGGGCGGCGCCAGGCTGTCGTTCTCCACGCCGACCGCGAGGACGGGAAGCTTCAGCCGCGCGAGCGCCGCCTCGTAGTCGGTGTCGCTCCCTCGCAGCGTGTAGCGGCCGGTGCGGCCCTGCCGCGCCCAGTCCCGCATCACTGCCGTGGGCTGGGTGCCACCGAAGCCGAGCCGTTCCCCGGGCCAGTAGCCGAGCGCCGTGGCCAGCGCCGCGAACAGCTGGCTGCCGACCAGGTTGCGGAGCCCACGCACCGAGCCGAACCCCCGCCACCAGACCGACCCGGCCGCCGTCAGCACGACGGCGTGCACCCCGGTGAGCTCGGTCGCGCTGCTGAGCAGCGCGAGCTGGCCGCCGAGGCTGTGCCCGATGAGTACCACCGGCGAACGCGGGAACGCGGCGGAGACCGCACGGGCGACCGCGGGAAGGTCGTCATCGACCATCTCCCGGTACCCGTACGCCACTCCGCGGCGCGCCACCGGGGTGCTCTCGCCCTGGCCACGGAGGTCCGTGACCGCCACGTGCAGGCCGCCCTGGTGCAGCCCGCGGGCGAAGGGAGCGTAGAACCGCGCCCGCGCCCCCATCGCCGGTACCACGAGCGCCACCGGGGCGTCCGGCCGCTCCGCACGCAGTAGCCGGACCACGAACTCCGCGCCTCCCGACGACCGCACCCGTACGGACTCCTCGGCAGAACCGTCCTGTTCCCGCCCCGCCGACGGTCCCGCATCGTCCGTCTGCGCCTTCGCCGAGATCACCCTGTCCGGCGCAGTGTGTCGATCCTGATACGTCATCTTGGCGTTCGTCCTCTCATCGATGCCGACTTCAGGTCCAGCTGAATCCAGGGCCCAGGGCGGCCCGGGGGGGGGGGGGGGGGGGGCCCGCAAGGGCCCCCCCCCCCCCCCCCCCCCCCCCCCCCCCCCCCCCCCGGCGCGGCCCGCAAGGGCAAGCACGGTGGCCGGCCGCCGGTCGTCACCGACGACATGCTCCACACCGTGCTCCGGCGCCGAGCGGGCGGCGAGTCCGTCGAGCAGATCCAGCCCGACCCGATCATCCCCACCGGCAGGCGCAAGGGACGGAACCCCTCCGTCGCCAGCATCTACCGGGCGCTCGCCGAGCGCGCCAAGCGCGAGGTGTACCCGAAGCCGTCGAACAGGCCCACGCCGACTTCGCTGCCCTCTAGGTCGGCGAGGCCCCGGACCCGCCCCGCTCTCCCTGACCGCGCGTCACGCTGATCACAGAGAGCTACTTGTCATTTCGCCGTAGCTTCGGGGAGAACAGGGCCGGGTCAGCCTTGCTCCTTCGCCCTCGCCGCGTAGACGGGCACGTACTCCTGGCCGGAGACCTCTGCTATGGCCTGCACGATCAGGTCAGAGACAGCCCGTCGGGCACCAGCGTCAGCGGCGGAGCCCTCGTACAGGGAGAGGTCGACGGGTTTGCCGAAGGTGACCTTGACCTTGGCCGGACGCGGAAGCACGCGCCCGGGCGGCAGGACGCGGTCGGTGCCGCTCATGGCCACCGGCACCACGGGCGCGCCGGACTTGAGAGCCAGCCATGCCACGCCCGTCTTGGCCCGGTAGAGCCGGCCGTCCGGGGAGCGTGTGCCCTCGGGGTAGATGCAGAAGACGCCGCCGTCCTTCACCACCCGAAGACACGCGTCAAGCGAGGCCACCGCCGCCCGTTGGTTCTCGCGGTCGACTGGAACCTGCCCACTGCCCCGCATGAAGGACGAGACGATCCGCGTCGGCCAGGAACCTCCCTCAAAGTACTCCGCCTTCGCCATGAAGGTCACCTGTCGGTCCAGCACCAGCGGCAGGAAGGTGGAGTCCACGATGGACAGGTGGTTGGACGCGAGAATGACGCCGTTCGACTGCGGCACATTCTCCAGGCCCACGGCTTCGAGCCGCGCCGCGGTACGCAGCACCGGTCCGGTCAGCCGCTTCAAGTGCTCATACATCAATTCGTTCCTCTATTGGATCTGTGCCGGGCTCGCGGCGAGCGAACGCTGCAGGCTGGGCTGCGCCACCAGCAGAACGGTGCCGTCCAGTGCGACGATCACGGCCCCGGCCACGCTGACGAGAAGCGGGACCGAGCGTCGCAGCCGTCCGGTCATGAGGCCATCGGCCCGAGATGGGCGTCCAGCGCAGCTTCGATCAACCGGTCGTGACTGTCGGAAGCCTCGCCGCCGAGGGCGCGTTGCAGGCTGCCCCAGGACCGCAGTTGGGCGATGCCGTGCAGGTTCGCCCACAGGGCAGCCGCGGTGACTGCCGCCGAAGGCTCCAGCGCCTGTGCCCGGCACCGAGCGACGAGCTCGGTGACGCGCTGGAACATCGGGAGCGTCGCCTCTCTCAGCCGAGGCCCGTCCGGAGTTCCACTCTGCTCGCCGCTGTCGAGGAGGTCGTGACGGAACATCAACTCGAACATGCCGCGCCGTTCCAGTGCGTAGGTGACGTACACCCGCGCCAGCGCCGCCAACTCATCACGCGGCACGGCAGTGCCTGCCGTGGCTGCGGCGGACCGCGCGCCCAGCTCCTTGAAGCCTCTGCGCGCGATGGCCGACAACAGCGCCCGGTGTGTCGGAAAGTAGCGCCGCGGCGCACCGTGCGACACACCTGCCCGGCGGGCGATCTCCCGAAGACCAACCGAAGCGGTGCCCTCAGACAGCACCAGCTCTACGCCGGCATCGACCAGTCGTTCCCGCAGGGGCCCTTCAACATCCATAGACAGTGTCTACCAAACATCCATAGACAGCGTCTACCGGCAACTCATCTGCGCGGACTGAGGGCTGGAGGTCCGCGTGGTGCCGTGCGCCGTTTGCTCGGCCTGCGATGCGGGCCGAGTTCCTCGACCCCCAGGTTGCCGCCGACCGGCGCATCCTCCTGAGCTGCGACACTCCCACGCCTGCGACAACTTGACTGAAGACATAATGGTCTGGTCACGGTGCCTGTCAGCCTGGTCAGCGCCGTCAAGCGTGACGGAACGCCGCTGCACCTGGTCCACATTGCCGGCGGGTGCTACGGCCGGATCCGCTACCGCAAGACACCTCACGTTGCTATGCCGTCAAGCCGGTCGGCCGTGAGGGCCGGGGTCTTCGAACCGCCCCGACCGTGCTTGGAGAGAATCCCGGCATGGTGATGGCACGGCACTGGTACTCCTCGTCGCCCGTCGTCGACGGGCACCCGCTCCTGGATGAGCCGGGCTTCTGGCCTGCGTACTTGGCGGACCTGGTTGAGGGGTTCACGCCGGAGGCCTTCGGATCGGACGCGGGCGACGCGGACGCCATGCTGGACACGCTCCACGACCCGTCGGCGTGGCCCATGTTCACGGTGCCGCTGGCCGGCGGCTTCGCGATCGTCGTGCACTTCAACAGCGGCGAGGAGTTCACGACCACGGACTACTTCCTCACCCATCCCGACTGGAGCCAGGATCTCGTCCTGGCCAGCGACGATCAGGACCGCATCGGCCCCGGGCTGTGCTGGCCCGAGCTCGCCGCCCTGCTGGAGGCACCACCGGGTGCGGCAGGCGTTACCGACGCTCACGCCCGTCTCCTCCTTCTTCTGCCTGTTCTCGGCGACGCGGCGGTTCCGGAGGGGGCCGTGACGGCGGTGGTCGAGGCTCTGGTCGCTCAGGGGGCTCCTGAGGCAAGCGAGGTGTTGGCCAGACGCCTGCTTCAGGGGCACCCCATGTGGGGAGCCGAGGACTGGTGGTTCGACGATGACGAGCAGAGCTGGCTCTGCGAGGGCGATCACAGCCCCCGAAAGGTCCCCCTCGGCGACCACCTGCCCTCACAACAGCGAACCGCCCTCGAAGCCTGCCTCGCACCCCGCTGAACACCTCAAGCCGCGCTGACAACAGCCTCGGCAGGAGGGGCCCCGAAGGCGAACGCCTCGTCGTAGGTTCTGCCCTGCTTCAGGCAGTGGTAGAGCTGGCCGATCAGGCGGTTGAAGAGGTTGCGCTGGGCGGCCGCGTGCCAGTCGCCTTGTTCGCGTCGGCGCCGGTAGTGGGCGTTCGCTCCGGTGGATGCCCGGAGTGAGGCGAAGGCCCAGAGGTAGCCGGCGTGATTGAGCCGGTCGTTCTTCACCCAGCGTCTGGTGATGGCGGACTTCTTGCCCGAGGCACGGGTGATGGGTGAGGAGCCGGCGTAGGCTTTCAGGCCGCGGGCGTCGGCGAAGCGGGCGCGGTCGTCGCCGATCTCGGCCAGGACGCGGGCGGCGAGCTGGATGCCGAGGCCGGGGAAGCTGAGCAGGATCTCGGCGTCCGGGTGTTTCGGGAAGGCCTCTTCGACCGCTTCGGCGAGGTTGTCGGCGGCGGTGCAGGCGGCATCCAGTTGGATGAGGACGGCGAGCATCTGCTTGCCGAGCGCGTCCTCGACCAGCGGCGGCTGGTGAGCCCACTCGGCCCGGAAGACCTCGCGGAGTGAAGCAGTCCGTTCGGTCGTTCTATCTGGACCTCTCCCAGTGGGCTCTCGACCCTGCCCGCTGGGGGGAGTGGGCCGCGCCCTGTCCCATCAGCGAAGCCGAATGCGTCACCAAGAAGCGCGATCAGCAACAAAAGTCCCGGTCGGACCAGCGGACCCGGGAGTGGATGCCCGTCCTGCCCGTCCTCGTCCGCACCGCCGAACGCCGCCTCGCTGAAGCCAGAGAACGTCTCGACGCCATTGACACCGCCCCTCTGGGGTCCACCATCGCTGTCCACGGCGTGACCTTGACTCTCTCCAGCACCACCCGGCGCATCGATGGCAGACCGGAAACCGTCTACGACGCGAGCGGAGCCCTCTGGTACCCCCGCAGAGAGGAAAAGCGTGCGTTCTTCGCATGGGCGACCATCGAGATCCTGCGCCATACGGGCATCAGGATCGAAGAGCTCCTGGAGCTCAGTCACTACAGCATTGTCCGCTACAAACTGCCCACGACCGGTGAGACCGTCCCCCTCCTGCAGATCGCCCCGTCGAAAACCGACAAGGAGCGGCTGCTCCTCATCAGCCCCGAACTCGCCGTGTCCTCAGCGCAGTCGTAAGTCGTGTCCGTCGGCCGGACGGAGTAATCCCCTCGATCCGCACCTATGACAACCACGAAAGGACCTGGAACGATCCCATGCCGGTCCTCTTCCAATGGGCCGTCAGCGGCGAGGCCCGCCGTATCTCGATCAACACCATCCGCAGGGCTCTGAAGGAGACCCTCGATGAATCCGGGCTGGTCGACAGGACCGGGGCGCCCCTGGACTTCGCGCCGCGCGACTTCAGAAGGATCTTCATCACCGATGCCATCCTCAACGGCCTGCCCCCGCACATCGCCCAGGTCATTGCTGGCCACGACAGCCTCAACACCACCATGGGGTATGCGGCGATCTACCCCGCCGATGCGATCGAAGCGCATCGCGCGTTCATTGCCCGTCGCCGCGCGAGCAGGCCGGCCGAGGAGTATCGCGCGGTCACCTCGGAAGAATGGGACGAGTTCCTCAGCCACTTTGAGCGCAGGAAGCTGGCACTGGGAGAGTGCGGACGGGCCTACGGAACGGATTGCAGTCACGAAACACGCCCCGTTGACTGGGCAGTTCAGGGCACAGGTGAGGTTGTCGCCCAGTACGGTCTGCGGTCGTGATGAGCGATCGTGTGCCCGAACGGGATCTGTCGAGATTGGCCGTTCCTCGGTCGGGTCGGCTGGTGGAGACCGGTGACCGGTACGAGCCGTACCGGCTCGTCGACGCCGACGGCGCGGCCGTGGCTCCGGTCGCGGTGTTCTTCCAGGAGTTACTCGCAGCCGGGAAGGCGGCGGCGACCGTCCGCTCCTATGGCATGGACCTGCTGCGGTGGTGGCGGTTCCTGCAGGCGGTTGAGGTGCCGTGGGATCGAGCGACACGCGTGGACGCTCGGGATTTCAGCTGTTGGATCCAGCTGACGGTCAAGCCGCGAGCGACCATGGCCAAGCGGCGGCCGGCCCGCGCCGTCGGCGCCCCGAATCCGGAGACCGGGAAAACGAGCCCTGGGCCCGGCTATGCCCCGTCGACCGTCGCGCACAGCGAGACAGTGATGCGCAGGTTCTACGACCTGCACCGTGACGCCGGATCCGGGCCGCTGCTCAACCCATTCCCACTGGACCTGGCGCGCCGCTCCGGCGCTGCGCACGCACACCACAACCCGTCGGAAGCCTGGGCACCGGAGCGGACAGGCCGCTACCGGCCCACCCTTCCGCGCCGGATCCCGCGCTCGATCCCGGACGAGTGGTTCAACACGCTGTTCGCGGCCCTGCCGTCGAACCGGGACCGGGCAACGATCGCTTTTTGGATCTCCAGCGGAGTCCGGGCCTCGGAGCTGATCGGCATCCGGCAGTGCGACGTCGACCCGGGACAGCAGCTGATCAGCGTTGTGCGGAAAGGCTCCCGAGCACGGCAGCAGGTGCCTGCCTCGGCAGATGCGTTCGTATGGCTGCGGCTCTACCAGCAGGAGCTGCACGGGCTGGTGCCGCGAGGCCGGACACCGCCAGTGTGGTGCACGCTGCGGCGCCCGTTTCAGCCACTGACCTACCACGGCGCCCATCGCATGTTCGAGCGGGTAAACGCCACCATCGGCGCGGACTGGACCCTTCACGACCTTCGGCACAGTGCCGCCGCCCGCATGGTCCGCGACCCGGCACTGACCCTGACCGACGTTGCAGTGGGTCCTCGGACACGCGCATCTGACCACGACCGAGATCTACCTCGCGCCGCGCCAGGACGAGGTCGTGGCCGAGGCGCTGGCCCACCACGCTCGGCAGGCAGACCGACATGCCGAGCCGGTGCCGCCGCCTCCGGCAACCGGCTACGACCCGGAAGACTTGGACGTACTCTTCGGGCGGTCTTCATGACCATCACCACGAAACACTCGACGCGCTGACAGCTGCAGACCGCGAATGCAACAGCCGAACAGGCCCGGGCACGGAACAACGTACTGCGGGAACGGTTCCCGCCCCGCTCCGCGGAGGCATGGTGGCCGGCGACAACGCAGTCGGCGGATGAGGTGCTGCGGCGGCTCACGTCGCCACCGTTCTTGCCAGCGGCCAACGCCACCCGGGCCGGGCGACGGCGCGGAGTCGCCAAACTTCTGCGCTGGCTGTCCAGCCTCCCAGGGGAGACCTGGCAGCAGCGTTGGAAGACCAGCCGCGCCGAGGAGATCCCCGGCGCGGACTGGACAGATCTCCCGCTGCGCTTCTTGCGTCAGAGTGGGCTGGTGCCGTCGTATGAGCGTGTTGACCTGACCTCCGGGCTGCTGATGCTGGTCTGCGGCGATGTCATCCGTCCCGACCTGGCCTGGATGCTCACCCGCACCCACAAGCACCTGGCCCCGGTCATGGCCGCGGTCCGCGACCCCGAGGGGTTCACCAGGCTGGCCCAGCTGGCGGAGGCCGGGTCGGCCAGTGCCCGAGGCGAGGCCACCATCGCGGCGACCCGGAAGGCGCTGCTTCTGGCCTGTAAGGGCGGGGCGATCGCGGACATCACCGTCGGCGACTGCGTGGAGTTGGTTGACACCTTGCGTCGGGTCCATGTCCGTGGGGGTCAGCGCAAAGTCGACTTCTACCTTCGGCTGCGGGCCTTGGACGTCTTTCCCGAGGACGCCCCGGCTACGATCCGGGCGTTCGGGCTTGCCGCCGGCCGGCTGAGCATCGAAGAACTCGTGGATCGCTATCCGATCCGGTGCCGCCCGGTCCGCGACCTGATCGTGGACTATCTGCGCGAACGGCAGCCGTCGCTGGATTACACCAGCCTGGACGCGGTGTCCCGGACGCTGGCCGGGCTGTTCTGGACCAGGGTCGAAGCGCTCTCACCAGGCATCGACTCCCTGCGGCTGCCACCGGCACTGGCCCGGGCCTGGAAGACAGACATCGCTACCAAGAAACGCACCACGATCGGTCCAGACGGCACCGCCGTCGAGGTCGCCAGCCCCAGGCTGAACGCCAAGGACGAGCTCATCCGCGTCCGCGCCTTCTATCTGGACATCGCCCAGTGGGCTGCGGAAGAGCCGGCCCGCTGGGCGCGGTGGGTAGTGCCCTGCCCGATTGTCGGCGTACGAGCTGAAGTGGCCCTGGCAAGATTTCCGTGAAGCCGGGGTGTGCGACCGTGCGCCGGTGACGCTCCGTCATGGGTGGCGGCATTGTCAGTGAGTGTGATGACCTCGTAGGGATTGTGTCTCCGCACCTCGATGCGGTGCGGGTGGAGCGGGTGTGGGTGGAGGGCGACGCGGTCCGTATCTCGGCCCGCACCCGCGAGTTGATGGTGGCCTGTACGGATTGCGGCCGAGATTCGACGCGGGTGCACAGCCGCTATACCCGTACGCTGGCTGATCGCGCCGTCGGTGGCCGCCCGCTACTGATCAACCTGTCGGTGCGGCGGCTGTTCTGTGACGGGCCGCGCTGCGGTCGCCGGACGTTTGCCGAGCAGGTCGACGAGCTGACGGTGCGCTACCAGCGCCGCACTCCGTTGCTGCAGCACCTGGTGGAGATGGCCGGGGTGCTGCTTGCCGGCCGGGGCGGCGCCCGGCTGCTGCAGATCGTGAACGTGACGCTGTCGCCTACGAGTGTGCTGTTCCACCTGATGCGCATGCCGCTGCCGTCAGCAGCGACTCCACGGGTGCTGGGCGTGGACGACTTCGCACTGTATGCGGACGTCTACGGCACGCTGCTGGTGTGGATGCTGATACCCGGTTGCCGATCGCGCTGTGGGCGGGACGGGACGCCGAGCAACTGACTGCCTGGCTGCGCGCGCATCCCGGGGTTGAAGTTGTTTGCCGGGACGGATCGCTGGTCTACCGGCAGGGCATCACCGACGGTGCCCCGGACGCCCTGCAGGTCAGCGACCGGTTTCACCTCTGGCAGGGGCTGTCGAAACGGGTGGCGGAAGTCGCCGCTGCCCACCGCGGCTGCCTGCCGAACGCACTGCCCGATCCCGAACCGGCACCGCAGCGTCCGTCCGCGGGGGCACCGTCCGACCGAGCGGATACACCCACCCGTCGCCACGCCAAGCGGTTGTTTGAGGCGGTCCACGCGGTGACCGATACCGGCCGCTCGATCAACGCGGCAGCTCGCGAGCTGGGCCTGGACTGGCGCACGGTGCGCAAGTACGCCCAGGCCGCCACCTGGGACGAGTGCGTACGGCGGACCCGCCCACGCCGGCCGACGAGCCTCGATCCCTACCTGGAGTACCTGCGTCTGCGCTGGGAGGAGGGCGAGCACAGCGCGAAGGTGCTGCACCAGGAGCTTGTCGCCAAGGGCTACTGCGGCCACTACCAGCGGGTCAAGATGGCCGTCGCGCCTCTGCGTCGCGGCCTGCCGATCGACACGCCGCGCGAGCGTCCGCCCTCACCCCGGGAGGTCGCCCGCTGGATCACCACCGCGCCGTCCCGGCGCGGCCTGCACGCCACCGAGCGGCTGAACCGGCTGCTCGCACACTGCCAGGAGCTGGACCACACCAACGACTTGGTGCGTCAGTTCGCCGCCATGCTCGATGCCCGCGACGCCGACGTCCTGCCGGGCTGGCTCGAGAAGCTCACGACCTCCCGCCTCCCGCCGCTGGCCAGCCTGGCCAAAGCTATCCGCGAGGACCAGGCGGCGGTCGTGCAGGGCATCACCACCCCGTTCAACTCCGGCGTCAACGAGGGCCGCATCACCGACGTCAAACTCCAGAAGCGACTCATGGCCGGCCGCGCCGGCGTCCCGCTGCTCCGCCACCGCGTGATCCTCATAGCCCACCTACGACGCCGCCACCCATGACGGAGCGTCACCGGCGCACGGTCGCACACCCCGGCTTCACGGAAATCTTGCCAGGGCCACGTGACCTTGTACCTCGACACGCCCTCACGAAGGCCGTCGGACGCGGCGCTGCCGGACAGGTCCGGCGTCCAGCAGCGAGAGGGCGTTGTGGACACCCTGGTCGAGGACGTCGTCGGCGAGCTTGGGATCGGCCAGGGCGCGGGCGAGTTGGAGCGTCCCAACCATCATGGCGAAGACGCCGAGCGCCTGCGCGCGTGCCGAGGGCGGACTCTCAGGTGCCAGGCGGGCGGCGATGTCGTCGATGACGGTCAGCAGCCCGTTGGTGAACGCCTGCTTGGTTGCGTCCGTGCATCGCCCGATCTCGTCGAGGAGAGCGGCCGTGGGGCAGCCGTTCTCGGGGTCGTCACGGTGCTCGGCGGACAGGTAGGCGCGGACGAACTGTTCGAGCCCGGCGCGGCCGGGCGCGAGTGCTTCGAGGCTCGCGTTCTGCGCGCCCAGCTGGTCGGCGACGGCGTTCGCGACGAGGTCCTCCTTGGAGGCGAAGTGGGCGTAGAAGGCGCCGTTGGTCAGCCCCGCGTCCGACATCAGCGTGGAGACTCCGGAGCCGTCGATGCCGTCCTTCTTGAACCGGCGGCCGGCGGCCTCGATGATCCGCTGCCGCGTCGCCTGCTTGTGGTCTTTCGCGTAGCGCGCCACGCGCTCCTCCTCGCGCTTCGGCGGAGAGGCCGCTTGCCGCTCTCCGTCTCCCGTCCTAGAGTAATTGCATTACGGTCATAATCCAATCAATGGGGAGGCCCATCATGACCACCAACCGGCCGGTAGCACTCGTGACCGGAGCATCGTCAGGCATCGGCAAGGCAGCCGCCTTCGCGCTCGTCGATGCGGGATTCGAGGTCGTCGGCACGAGCCGCCGAGCCTCAGGGGATCGCCGCGAGGGCGTGACGTTCCTCGACCTCGACGTGGCCAGCGACACCTCGGTCACCAGCCTGGTCGACCGCGTGATCGAGAAGTTCGGACGGATCGACGTCCTGGTCAACAACGCCGGCATCGGCTCTGCAGGCGCCGGGGAGGAACGCTCCCTCAGCCAGGACCAACAGCTGTTCGACGTCAATGTCTTCGGACTGATCCGCATGACCAGGGCCGTCCTGCCGCACATGCGCGCCCAGGGCAGCGGCCGGATCATCAACATCTCGTCCGTCCTCGGGTTCGTCCCCGCGCCCTACATGGCCGCCTATGCCGCGTCCAAGCACGCCGTCGAGGGCTACTCCGAGTCCATGGACCACGAGGTCCGCCAGCACGGCGTCCGCGTACTGCTCGTCGAGCCCGCCGTGACCAGGACCGCGTTCGAGGCCAACTCCCCGAAACCCGCCACGCCCCTGCCGGTCTACGAGCAGCAGCGGCAGGTCTTCGAGCGCGTGATGGCCGCGGCGATGAAGGACGGCGACGATCCTGCCACCGTCGCCAAGGCGATCGTCGCCGCGGCGACTGACCCGAAGCCGAAGCTGCGCTACCCCGCCGGACCCACCGCCGGGCGCGTCAGCACCCTGCGCCGCCTCGTCCCCGCTCGTGCCTTCGACCGCCAGATCCGCAAGCTGAACCAGCTACCCGCCTGACCGCAACCCCCATCCCCCGACACCACAACCCGCACCATGCAGAGGGTGTTATGTACGGGGGGGAAGGTGATGAGGACGTAGCCGTCGCCGCCCTTGCCTCCGTCACGGGCGAGCCCTCCCCGGCTGCCGTTGCACGGGTAGTTGTCGTGGCCCCTCTGGTTGGTGTCGCCGTCTGCCCCGCAGCCGCCCCAGCCGCCGCCTCCGCCGGCACCTCCGTAGCCCACGCTGTCCGGAGGCGTGAGGTCGGTTGCCGATGACTCGGTGAAGTCCGCTGCCCGGCCGCCGCAGCCGCCCTTGCCACGGGTATCGCCTGCCGCCTTGGGGACGTCGGCGACCGTGCCGCCGGACTGACCGCCTGTGCCCGGTTCGCCGTCGCATCCCGGCTCGCCGGTCTGCCCGGTCTTCGACGCCTCCGACGCCCTCGAAAGTCATTCTGAAACGATCAGTTAATCCTCCGTGTCCGTATCTCGTCGGTAACAGCCCGAAGAGGCGGAGGAGGCGAACTGAGGCAGGTCATTACGGAAGAAGCGAATCGTCAGATTCGACGGCTGCGGATTCTTCAGTTCGTTGACAGCCGACTCGGAAATGATTAGGCAGAACCTCTTGATCAAGGAAGGGTGATCCCCTGAACGGCGCAACTCAAGGGATCCATCGTACTGACCTGCCTGATACATCCAGCTTTGGGCCCGAAACTCGAATGCTGGCTGCTGAGGTTTGTCCTGGCTGACAATGAACGGTGCCGGATCGCTGCTCCAGTGATTATTTACTGTGTCCGTAGAAGGGTCGTACTTCCACTCGACACTCTGCCTCCAATAGAAGAAGGGTCTCTTCAAAGAGGAGATAGAGCCAGTAGGGATGAGCCTTAGACGCGCGTCATGGATCACTTCCACTTTCTCACTCTTGAATCTGGTGGCCACTGTCGGCTGCACATACAACCGCACGCCATGGCCCACTTTTCAAGACGAATGAGATGAGGAAGCGTCACATCAACGTTGGGTGACCGTTGCAGCTCGAAGAAGTTATACAGCGAAATGGCGAGCGCAACGACAGCGGCAGCCGTAGCAGACCATTTGTGTACAGCCTCGAATCTTCGCCTCCGGCGAGACTTCACCGGCCTCTTCGCAGCATCTTCCATTCCTCCACCCTGCCCGGAGGACGCAACGCTCCGTCCGCTGTACTGCTCCGTATGGCCAGCGAATACGCTCTGTCGGGGCCCGCAGGGCACGGTACTCGATAGGCTCGCACAGTCATCCGTTTGCGCCGGGAGAAAGCAGCGCGTGGATACGGTCCATGAGGTGGGGCGACGGCTCGGGCGCAGTTTCCGCGATCCGCGTGATGAAGTCCTCGACGGATTCGCCCGGCTGGATCTGCAGGACCGTTCCACGAGGGCGGGGCGCGTGTTCGTTGGTCATGGCCAGCCAACCAAGCCGCCACCATGGAGGACACCACGTGGGAGCCGAAAGTCGCCCAAGTGGCAGATACACAGCGTGACGTCCTGACCGGATAGGGCATGACCTGCGCCAACGGGGCGGGTGGGGGCGTTTATGTCTCAAGAACCGCCAGAGTCGTGGCACAGGTCACACGATGCCCGCCACAGCATGCCGTGGTCATAGGAGCTCTCAACACGTTCGGAGCTGTTCTCGCCCTGTTCTGGAACCAGATCATCCTTGGATGCACCTTCGGCGCCATAACCGTCACGAGCGTCTTCACCACCTCCAGTCACATGCCTGCCCGACCTAACGGAAGCGAGTACACGCACCACTAACAAGACGAGACCGGCGAACAACGCCCGCCCCCGGACCCCCGGAGGCGGGCGTCGCCACGCTGAAGGAGAACGCACCCATGAGCGGCGCCCTCACCCGTGCGATGCACACTCTGGACCAGTACGCCCTCGCGTCGGACAAGGTGGCGAAGACCAGCACGACCATGGCGACCGGGGCCAGTTCCACCACGACCGTCGTGCTGACCGTGGCCGGGCTGCTGGTGACCGTCGTGCTGGCCGTCATCGGCTGGATCATCCTCGACACGCACCGCACCCGAGACCGCACGGCCGACGTCGGCAACCACGACCTCAATGCGCTCATCGCCCAGCTGCGTGCCGCCGACGTTGAGGCCCGCCGCATCCACGCACTGGCCTGCCCGGCGAACGGCGACCACTTCCGGGAGATCACGCGGCTCGCCTCCCACCTGGAGAGCCACGGCGCGCAGTTCCCCGCGCCCCTGTCGGTCCTCGTCGCCGACGCCGTCCAGGACATCTCGAACCTCATCGCCTTGCCCGTCGACAACAGTACGGCGATCGGCGAGTACGGCGTCCGCGTCCAGCAGTAGACCCGAGCGGTCGACAAGCTCTTGGCCTCCATCGACAAGGCGCTTACCAGCGCGCAGCAGATGCGAAGCTGACCGGCCGGCCCCACGAGGCCCTGGAACCGGCCGGGAGATGAGCGAGCGGGCCCTGATCCTTCCAGCGGATGGATCAGGGCTGTGACTGAGCACTCCACATGGCGGATGAAGCGCTTGGGTCAGCAGGGTTCTTGGGGCTTGCCCGCACCGCACGTAGCCTCTGAGGGAGCGTGCGCAGGCGCGGCGGAGTATTCCGGGAGCGTTCAGATGGTGATCACGTGGCGTCGGATCGACGAGCAGGACTTCCCGCTGCTGCGGACGTGGCTGCAGCAGCCCCACGTGAAGCGTTGGTGGAATCACGAGACCACGGCGGAGGCGGTGGCGCGCGACTTCGACCCCGCTGCCCGGGGTGTGGAGCCCTCGGAGGACCTCCTTGCCTTCCTCGGAGGCCTTCCGGTCGGTCTGGTACAACGTTCACGCCTGCGGGACTACCCCGAGTACCTGGCCGAGCTGGCGGCCATCGTGCCTGTACCTGACGGCGCGATGACTATCGACTATCTGATCGGCGATCCCTGTCAGACCGGTCAGGGCATCGGGACGGCGATGATCCGCTCCGTCATCGTGCGAACCTGGGCCGAACACCCGGCCGCCTCGTGCGTTCTGGTCCCGGTG
This sequence comes from Streptomyces camelliae, assembly GCF_027625935.1. NCBI lineage: Bacteria > Bacillati > Actinomycetota > Actinomycetes > Kitasatosporales > Streptomycetaceae > Streptomyces > Streptomyces camelliae. The sequence goes on along the minus strand of NZ_CP115300.1, from coordinate 14,971 downwards.
GTGGCAGCCAATCGCGCTTCATGGCGGGCGCTTGAGCGGGCTGGGCTGCGCCGGGTCGGGGTCGGAAACCTGGAGCCGGACAACCCGGTCGATGACCGGACCCACTACCTCTACCGCGTCGACCGGCCGCGGCCCGGTGACTGACGGTCTCACCTGCCCGTCAACCAGAACGCTCAGTGAGGTGCCCTCCCAAAAGCGGACCACGTGCCCGGCAGGTGTGTGGGCTCCTGTGCCGGCGGGTTGAGGCTTCGCCCCCTTTACCCCCGGCACAGGAGCATTGCAGCCAGCGGCTCGTTCACCGATCAGTGGCCGTGCTCAAAAAGCTCAGTCCCCCCTGTATTGCTGGGAGACTGCTTCCCATTCCTTGGCCCACCAGCCAGAGAGGCGGTAGATCTCGGCGGCCTTGGCATCCCGATCCTTGACGGATCGCCAGATAGTCGAGGAACCCGACCTTGCGCCGCCGAGCCTCGATCACGTATTCGAGTACGTCATCGCCACTGATCCGATCGTGGTCCGTTGCCCACAGCGCGTACTCGGGCCACAGCAGTCCCACATAGTCGTGGAACTCTCCGAGATCCTCCTCTGCGTTGTGCCATGCCTCGCCGTAGGAGTCGAAATCGTCAATGGTGGCCCGCCCCTGCAGGACATCGTCGATGAACGTCATACCTTGATCTTTCGTCCCTTTAGGGTCTGTACGGTCTTCGGTGTAATTCCCGATCATGGAAGTAGCACCTGATGAGCGACGTGACTGCCTCTGCTGAGGCGGTTGAAGAGGTCCGGCCGGCCGAGTTGCTGGCGGATGTGCTGGACGAGCAGTTGATCGGGCAGTTGGTCGACCGGGCCCGCGCGAGCGGCCTGCAGCTGACTGGTGAGGGCGGGCTGCTGCAGCAGCTGACCAAGCGTGTGCTGGAGTCCGCCCTCGAAGCGAGATCACGGACCATCTCGGCTACGAGAAGCACGATCCGGCCGGTGCCGGCAGCGGCAATAGCCGCAACGGGACCCGGCCCAAGACCGTGCTGACCGACGTAGGTCCGGTTCAGATCACGGTGCCGCGTGACCGCGACGGCAGCTTCGAACCGCAGATCGTCAAGAAGCGCCAGCGGCGCCTGACCGGCGTCGACGAGATGGTCCTGTCGCTTCCGCGCGCGGTCTGACGCACGGTGACATCTCCGCCCACCTGGCCGAGGTCTACGGCGCGAGCGTCTCCAAGCAGACCATCTCGACCATCACCGACAAGGTCATGGACGGGATGGCCGAGTGGCAGAACCGGCCGCTGGACCCGGTCTACCCGGTGATCTTCATCGACTGCGTGCACGTGAAGGTTCGAGACGGGCAGGTGGCGAACCGGCCCATCTACGTCGCCTGGCGGTCACGGTGGACGGCACCCGCGACATTCTCGGCCTGTGGGCCGGCGACGGCGGCGAGGGCGCCAAGTACTGGCTCCAGGTCCTGACCGAGATCAAGAACCGCGGTGTCGAGGACGTGTGCATGGTCGTCTGTGACGGGCTCAAGGGCCTGCCCGATTCCATCTCGGCTGTCTGGCCCCAGGCGGTGACCCAGACTTGTGTCGTCCACCTGATCCGGGCCTCGTTCCGCTATGCGGGCCGCCAGGACTGGGACAAGATCTCCCGCGCACTCAAGCCCGTCTACACGGCTCCGACCGCGAGCGCGGCGGAAGACCGGTTCCTGGAGTTCCAGGAGGAGTGGGGCGCCAAGTATCCGGCGATCGTGCGGCTTTGGGAGAATGCCTGGGCCGAGTTCGTACCGTTCCTCCAGTTCGACACCGAGATCCGCCGTGTCGTCTGCACCACCAAGGCCATCGAGTCGACGTTCTTAACGGTCAAGCTGCGGACCAAGGTCACCCGCGGTGCGGGCAGCCCAGCCGCCGCCCTGGCGATGGTGTTCAAGCTGGTCGAGTCCGCCCAGGACCGCTGGCGGGCGATCACCGGAGCCCACCTGATTCCTCTCGTCCGTGCTGGAGCCCGGTTCGAAAACGGCCACCTCGTCGAACGACCAGAGACCGTGGCTGCGTGAACTCTGGGCTGAGCCGATGAGCTCAGGTCACGGACGGCCATCTCTTCCTAGACCGGCGAACCGGTCCGTGGCCGCGACGATGGCGTCGATCGTGGCGTCCCCCGACAGCCCGTGCCCCTCGTCGCCGATCAGCACAAGCTCCGCGTCCGGCCACACCTGGGCCAGGTGCCATGCGATGTCCGGGGGGCCGCTGATATCCATCCGCCCGTGAACCATCACGCCGGGGATGCCGGTGAGCTTGCCGGCATCGCGCAGCAACGCCCCGTCCTCCAGAAAACCGGCGTGCCGCCAGTAGTGCGTGACGAGGCGGGCGAAGCGCATCCGGAAGTGCGGGTCCTCGTAACGGGGATCGGGCCGGTGTCCCCGGTGGGTGGACACGTGCACGTCCTCCCACCGGCACCATTCCCGAGCCGCGCGCTCCCGTACGGCGGGATCGGGATCGGCGAGCATCCGGGCGTATGCCTCCACCAGGTTGCCGTCTCGCTCCGGTTCCGGTACGGCATCGCGGAACCTCTCCCATTCCTCGGGGAAGATCCGCCCCATGTCCCGGGTAACCCACTCCACCTCACGGCGGGTGGTGTTGGTGATGCTGAACAGCACCAGCTCCGATACGCGTCCGGGGTGTTGCTCGGCGTAGGCCAGCGCCAGGGTCACGCCCCAGGAGCCGCCAATGACCAGCCAGGCGTCGATGCCGAGGCGCCGGCGCAGAAGTTCGATGTCGGCTATCAGGTGCGGGGTGGTATTGGCGGCGAGCGAGGTCTGCGGATCGGCCGCGTCTGGGGTGCTGCGACCGCACCCGCGCTGGTCGAACAGCACGATGCGGTACGCCGACGCGTCGAACAACTGGCGCCAGAACGGCCCCGCGCCGGACCCCGGCCCGCCGTGCAGGACGAGGGCGGGCTTGCCCCCCGGATTTCCGCAGGTCTCCCAGTACACGCGGTTGCCGTCGCCGACGTCCAGCATGCCGTGCTCGTATGGCTCGACGGAAGGATAGAGCCCGGTCATGTGAGACGCTCTCCCTGAGATGTGACAGTGCTGTTAGATTAGCAGGGGTGAGAAATCATCCGGATCCGGCCGCTGTCGGCACGCTGCTCCGCCACGTGCTGGAATTGCTCGACGCGGACGTGGCCAAGGTCTACCAGGAGCAGGGCCTGTTCGAGTACCGACCCCGCTTCTCCCCGGTCGTACGCGCGCTGCTGGCCGAAGGCCCGCTGTCGGTCCGCGACCTAGCAGCGGCAGTCGGCGTCACGCACTCGGCCGCAAGTCAGACGGCGGCCCAGATGGCCCGCGCGGACCTGGTCACCCATGCCTCCGACCCGCAAGACGCCCGCCGCCGTCTGATCGAGCTCACCCCCAAGGCCCACGCCCTGCTGCCGCAGATCCAGGCGGAGTGGGACGCGACGGTGGCTGCGATGGCGGAACTGGACGCGGAACTTTCCATGCCGCTGGCGGACCTGCTGACCGAAGTGGCGCAGGCGGTACGCCGCCGCCCGTTCCGGGAACGGATCGCGGCGGCCTATCAGCGCTAGGCGTCCGCCAGAGCCCTCCCACCTGCGAGCCATACGCGCGGCAACAGCCGTGCCGATGGCTCGGACGCAACTGGCTCCCTCGTGGTCCCCCGCCGAACAGCAGCACGCCAAAACATCCGAGTCAACCCATCCACAAGTCTTGATGCGATGAAGGGGCGAAGTCCCGCCCTCCGCGGGTGGTCCGGGTAGACGCCAGTCACCCACTTCGTGACGGCGAAGGAGCCCCAGGTGAGCGAGTACGACGGACACCAGTACATCGGTGTCGACCTGCACCGCAGGCGGTCCGTGATCGTGCGTCAGACCGACGACGGTGTCCAACTGAGCGCAGTACGCATCCTCAACGACCCGGTGGCACTCGGTCTGCAGATCGAGAAGGCCGGGCCCGATCCCGACGTGGTCCTGGAAGCCACCTACGGCTGGTACTGGGCAGCCGATGTTCTGCAGGCCGCCGGGGCACGCGTCCATCTGGCCCACCCACTGGGCGTGAAAGGCTTCGCCTACCGGCGCGTGAAGAACGACATCCGCGACGCTGCGGACTTGGCGGACCTGCTGCGGATGAGGCGGCTGCCGGAAGCCTGGATCGCGCCACCGCAGGTCCGTGAGCTGCGCGAACTGGTTCGCTACCGGGCCAAGCTCGTCGCACTGCGGTCCGGGCTGAAGTCCCAGGTGCACGCCGTGCTGGCCAAGGCCGGCGTACTGATCCCGGCATCCGACCTGTTCGGCATCGACGGCCGAGCCCGACTGGAGCAGACCGCGCTGACCGGTCCGTATGCCCAACGCGTCGCGTCGTTACTCAAGCTGATCGGCGAACTCGATGCTGAGGAAGCCGTGTTCAACGGTCGCATCACGGAACGGCTTCGCGACCACACCGGCTACCGGGCCATCCAGCAGCTGCCCGGCATCGGCACGACCCTGGCGGCCGTACTTGTGGCTGAGATCGGCGACGTGCACCGCTTCGCCTCCGCCGACCGGCTGTGCTCGTGGGCGGGGCTGACCCCGCGGCACTACGAGTCCGACACCGTCGTCCGTCGCGGGCACGTCACCAAACAGGGCAGCAAGCTGGTGCGCTGGGCCGTGGTGGAGGCGATCCAGCGCAAGACCACCCCCAAGATCACCGAGGACCGGGCCCGCATCGAAGCCCGCCGCGGCAGGAACATCGCCAAGATCGGCCGTCGCCGGACAGTCCGCAGCCCCCACCAGCGGTACCGTCACCTACACCGAGTCCTCCTTCTACACCCCGAACGTCGGCCTGCTGTCCACACTGCGCTACCAGGCCGACGGGAACCTGCCGGCCGAGGACGTCGACTACGGCTACACCCAGCAGGGCAACCTGGACGGCATCGGCGGCTTCATCACCACGGCCAACACACCCGACTACCTCGACACCGCCGTCCACGACCCCTTCGGCCGCGTCCTGCAGGCCAACTACGGCCCGACCGGCAAGGAACTGGCGACCTTCGCCCAGTACGACGCCACCACGGGCCGCATCACTCAGACGTCGAGCATGGTGCAGACGTCTGCAACCGCCCTGGACGTGGCCAACTACCGTTACAACCAGGCCGGCGAGATCACCGCGATCGACGACCTGCAGGACAACACCACCCACGACACCCAGTGCTTCGCCTACGACTCCCTCCAGCGACTGACCGCCGCCTGGACGGACACCGCGGGCATCACCAGCTCCTCCAGCGCACCCGTCGGAGCCGTCGGCGGCTGCAACACCACCTCCGTACAGACCACGACCACCGCACCGATCACCACCACGACGGTCGGCGGCCCTGCCCCGTACTGGCAGACCTACAGCTACGACCTGCTCGGCAACCGCACAAGCATGGTCGACCACGACACCACCGGCAACGCGCTCAACGACACCACCCAGACCACCGCCTACACCGGCACCGACGGCACCGCCACGGCCACCCTGCCCAATCAGGCCGGCACCACCACCAGCAGCAACCCGACCACGGGCACGGCGACCGGGACGCCGAGCTACACGGACACCGGCTACACGCCTAACAAGAACGCCGGCAACACCATGAGCCGGAAGGTCTCCACCACCAGCCCGCTCATCTCGGCGCTGACCACCAGCACAGGCAAGAAACTGTGCGTCGACGACGCGACGTCGTCCACCACCGACGGCAACAAGATCCAGATCTACACCTGCAACGGCACCAGCGCCCAGAACTGGACGATAGGCACGGACGGCACCATCCGCGGCATCGGCGGCAAGTGCCTGGACGTCGCCAGCAGCGGCACCGCCAACGGCACCAAGATCGACCTGTACACCTGCAACGGCACCGGTGCCCAGCAGTGGAAGGCCGCGGCCAACGGCTCGCTGGTCAACCCCCAGTCCGGCAAGTGCCTGGACGACCCGTCCAGCTCCACCACGACCGGCACCCAGTTGCAGATCTGGACGTGTAACGGAACCCAGGCCCAGACCTGGAACCCGGTCGCCTCCGGCAGCAAGATCCCGGCCGGCCAGACCCAGACCCTCACCTACGACCCCGAAGGCCGCACCGCAACTGTCACCACTTCCTCGGGCACCAGCAACACCACCAGCAGCTACCTCTACGACGCCGATGGCAACCTGCTGGAGCAGACCAGCAGCACCGGCGGCACCGACAAGACCCGCATCCTGTATCTGTTCGGCGGCACCGAACAGATCACCCTGAACGTCTCCGCCAAGACCTGGACCGGCCTGCGCTACTACTCAGGCCCCGACGGCACAACGGTCACACGCTCCAGCACCGGCACGGTCAGCTACCAGATCGCCAACCTCCAGGGCACAGCGACGACGGCCGTCGACGCCGGCACCCTGGCAGCCACCCGCCGCTCCTACGACCCCTACGGCAACCCTCGCGGCACCAAGCCCGCCACGTGGGTCTCCGCCGACGAGAACCACGGCTACCTCGGCCAACCCACGGACACCACCACCGGCCTCGACCTCCTGGGCGCTCGCAACAACAACTACCACCCCAACCTCGGCCGCTTCCTCGCCCCCGACCCGGTCTTCGAAGCCGGCGACCCCAACCAGATGGGCGGCTACACCTACGCCGGTGACAACCCCTCCACCAGATCCGACCCGAGCGGCCTCTTCCTGCCGATTCTCGACGGGGGCGGCGGCACCACCACACCCAGCGACAACGGCACCACCGACAACTCCACTGGCAACACAGGGAGCGGGAGCGACAATAGCGGCACCAACGCCCCTCCCGGCAATCCCTACGCCTGCGGTCGATTCGGACAATGCGGACCGACGGTCAACTACAAGCACGACCCCGCGAAGATCTTCGTCAAGGTCGTCATCGAGCCTTTCTGGGATTTCGCCCTCTGCGTAGCCGGAACTTTCGAGGCTTTTGGGAGGGGTTTGGAGGGAGGAAATCCACACCAGGACGCATGCGAGGTAGCCGGCGGCGTTTACTCGGGCGGCCTCGACAGCGGGGCCAGTGCCGTCAGTGGCGATGCGTATTCCGACACCGAAGGGGCGGTCCAGGGAGCAACCGATTCAGCCGGTGGCGACGCGGCCGTTGCGGCCACCAGGGCCGGCGCGCATGCCAAGGCAGTGGACAATTCGGCCTCCGATGAGGCTGACATCGTCGCGGCGAAGAGAGCCAACGCGCAGGCACAAGCCGAGGAAGCGGACGCCTCAGCGACCAAGCCCAGTGATCCAGAATCGGGCAATGCGGGCAGTAAGCCCGCACCCGCAGCAAGACCAAGCCGCTGCAGCTTCTCCCCGGACACCCCCGTCCTGATGGCGGACGGCAAGGCCAAGCCGATCGGCAAGATCAAGACCGGCGACAAGGTCGACGCCGCCAACCCCAAGACGGGCAAGCGCCAAGGCGCCCGCAGCGTCGAGCACGTGTGGATCAATCACGACCGCGACCTGCTCGACCTCACCATCCGCACCAGGGACGGGCACACCGCGACCCTTCACACCACTGCCAATCACCCGTTCTGGGACGACACCGCACACGCCTGGGTCCCTGCAGGCAAACTCCACCGCGGCGACGCTCTCAACACCGCCACCAACGGCCACGTGTACGTCGTCACCACCCACGTCACACCCGGTGCCGCCAACCGCTGGAACCTCACCGTCCAGCAACTGCACACGTACTATGTTGTGGCAGGCGGCGTGCCCGTCCTGGTGCACAACGTCTGTGACGTAAACGGTCATGAAACCGACCCGGCGCTTCAGGCGACGAGCAATTGGACGCCAAATGTAGAATATTCGCCCGAGGCAGTTGCTTCCCGAAGTCAGGCGAACGGCGATTTCTATGCCGTTCCGTGGGAAACTCATGACCTTGTCGATGCGTACCGTGCCAACCCGGGCATGCCTCCGCGTCCCGGGAACGGCCCTGGCGGCATTGATATTTTCCGAGGCGACAATCTCAGTGGCAAGGCTGCCAGATTCTGGGGTCCTTGGCGTAACTCGCCGATCTACTGGAACTGGCAGCCGAACAGTCAGATCAGAATCATGGTAAACCAGACGACGAATCAGATTGCGTACTTCCCTCTGACTAGCAAGGGAGTGCATAACTACGGATCGCCGACGCTCTATGGTTGGTAGCCAGCCTGTGGTGCATTGCCCGCTTACTCATCTCGTTCACAGGTAGGGTCCAATGGTTGACTTGACCGAACTTGCCGGTCGGCTCCGTGTTGCAGGATTGATCTTCCATGGGATGGCAGATCTAGACTGCCCGTTCATTCCGCCGACGCTGGCTACGGCGGCTGCCGGGTATCCGCCGCCGTCGGGCCAGTGGCCTACTTCCTCCGTTGAAGTTGACGTGCAGGATTGGGTAGCCAAGGCCAATAAGGGCTGGTTTGAATTGTCTCGCGATGGTGGTCTATTTTCCGCCGACCGTGAGTTTCTCGTGGCGGTGGAGCGTCATGAGAAGGAGTGGTGGTGGGCGCGCGTCGGGTTGGCTGATACATGGGACGTAATGGGCGCCGGTGCAGCTGGTGCGCTTGGCAGTGGCTTCGGGCTTCCGGGATTTGTCATGCTGTCGTTGGCGGGGGATGTGATCGTTTGCGGCCTGGAGTGGCAGTCGTCGATTGGTGCCGTTTTGGTCAGCCATTTCAGTGAGCTTCGAAGCCTTCGGGAATTTGCCGAATGGAGGGCGGGCTGGCAGGGAACGACTGAATGGGATCAGGTTACGATCCGAAGTTGGCTGAGGGCGCTCAACGAATGAGAAGCTCTCTTGACGATGGACGGCATGTCGGTTCGCTTGCGTTCGGGGCGTCTTACGGGGCAGCCGCTTGGGTCTACAACTGAAGAATAGGGCTGCCCAGAATCGTGATTTGCGGAATGCCCTCTGGTGGTCATGATGTCGTCATGCTTGACTAGGAAACTGGCAGTCATTCTGCATCAGAGGCCCTACCGGAGCTTGCTCCGGTAGGGCCTCTGGGGTGTCTGACGGCAGTAGTTGACGGCAACGTCAGCGGATGGGTGCTGCACAAAGCGGCCGATCGCTGCCGTCGTCGGGCTTGGTCGAGGTCTCGGGGAGGTTGCTGAGGGCGTGGCCGAGGAGGTCGATGGCCTGGCGCTGGAGGCGGAGCCGGACGTGTGCGTAGACCGTCGCGGTGACCCCGATGTGGGCGTGCCCCAGGAGCTCTTTGATGACGACGAGTTCGACGCCCTGCTCCAGGAGGAGTGTCGCGGTCGAGTGCCTCAGGTCGTGGAACCGGATCGGCCGCAGATGTGCCTTGCTCAGCAGGGCGTTGAAGTGCCGGGTGAGGGTCGCGGGTTCGATCGGGTGCCCGTCGGGCCGCGTGAAGACGTGGCTGCTGTCCCGCCAGTCTGGGCCCGCCTGCTGCTTCTCCTCAGCCTGCCGCTGGCGGTGCGCGCTGAGCGAGGTGACGCAGGAGGCTGGCAGGGCGATGCGCCGTTCGGAGCTGATGGTCTTGGTCGGCAGGCTGGCAAGTCCGCCGCTGTGGGTGCGCTGGAGGGTGAGGCGGATGCTGGCGGTGCCGCTGTCGAGGTCTTCCCAGCGGAGCCCGAGGAGTTCGCCCTTGGGTAGTCCGGTGCGCAGGGCGATCTCGAACAACGGGGCGAGCCGGTGCCCTTGCGTGGCGGCGAGCAACTGGCGGGCTTCGTCGGTGGTGAGGGGGTTGAAACGGCGCGGGCGGGGTGTGCCGGTGCGGACGTTCCGGGCGACGTTGCGGGGGATCTCTTCCTCGCGAACGGCGTGCTCCAGGGCGGACTTGAGCACGGAGTGGATGTACGCGAGCGTCAGCGGGGAAAGCCGCTTGTGGCAGCACTGGCCGAGGGCGCAGCAGCGAGGGCGGCGACTGGTCTGCGCGTTTGGGTCGCGTCGGGCGTCAGTGCCGCGTGCGCAGCACTGGCAGACGGTGCGCAGCTCGTTGAGCCAGGTGCGGACGTCCTTGGCGGTGAGCTTGGCGAGCTTCTTCCGGCCGAGGCCCGGTATGAGGTACTGGTGCACGATGGCGGTGTAGCGGGTGCGGGTCGTTTCCCGCAGTTGGTGGACGGCGACGTTCTCCAGCCAGTACGTCAGGAAGGCCGTGAGGCTGCCCTGGGCGGTCAGGGCGCGAGCGTTCTCGGCTGGCGAGATGAGCGGACAGACGGGCTTTTTTATGTTCGCGTGTGTCCGCCCGAAGAAACGTTGATACGTGCCAGGTTGCCTTACGTTGCGCTTGGGGGCCGGTCGGAGAACGGCGGAAGCGATCGTTGATGATCAAGGTGTCTGACGCCTCATCAACAACAACCGCTTCCGATGCCATCATCCTCGATCACCGCGCTCGAGCGCCACCGCGACCACGATGCGGTCGCCTCCCTCGACCTCGCCGACCTCGACCAGGCGGTCGACCTCGCCGAGGTCCTGGACGGCCTGCCCGATCCCCGGCGCCGCCAGGGCCGCCGCTACCGTCTCGGCCCGATGCTCGCGCTGTGCACCCTGGCCGTACTCGCCGGTGCCCGCACCCTCGCCGCGATCGCCCGACATGCCGCCGAACTCCCACCCCACCTGCACGAACGCCTCGGGCTACGGGCCGCACCCCGCGCCAGCACCCTCGGCCGCCTGCTGGCCCGCCTAGACGGCGACACCCTCGACACCGCCGTCGGCGCCTGGCTCGCCCACCTTGCCGACCCCGGCGAGGCCGTGGCCCTGGACGGCAAGGCCCTGCGCGGCTCGCGTACCGCCGAACAGCGCGCGATCCACCTCGTGTCCGTGATCACCCACAACGGCAGGCTGACCCTGAACCAACGCCAAGTCGCCGACAAGAGCGGCGAGATCACCACCTTCAAGCCGCTGCTGGCCGACCTCGACCTGGCTGGCCGCACCGTCACCTTCGACGCCCTGCACTCTCAGCACGAGCACGCCCGCTACCTCGTCGAGACGAAGAACGCCCACTACGTCGCGCTGATCAAGGACAATCATCCAAAGCTTGCGGCGTTCCTGCGCGAACTGCCCTGGGCCGACATCCCGCTCGGGTACCGCACCCGCGACCGCGCGCACGGACGCGATGAGATCCGCCGCCTCAAAGCCGCCACCGTGCCCAAGCGGCTGGCCTTCCCGCACGCCGTGCAGGCCCTGCAGACCGTGCGACGCCGCCGCGACCTGCAGACCGGCAAGGTCACCCTGGAGCGCGTCTACGCCCTCACCGACCTCACCGCGGCCCAGGCCACCCCAGCGCGGCTGGCGAAGATCGTTCGAGGGCACTGGGGGATCGAGGCGCATCACCACGTCAGAGACGTCACGTTCGCCGAGGACGCCAGTCGCATCCATACGGGCACTGGCAGGGGACTGGTTCGGCGGGCTGCTGCTGTCCGGTGCTTCGGGTGCCGGTCGGCGGGTAGCCCGTCCGGCTCAGAGCGATACGGGCCTGGGGGAGGGTGTCGATGAGGTGGTAGGGGGTCTGTTCGAGGAGTGTTCTCAGGGCTGGGCCGGCGGGCCGGTGCCAGAGGAGGGTGAGGCGGATGCTGCATCGCTCGCGCAGGGTGAGTAGTTGTCTGTGGCGGGCGGTGGTGAGGTGGTCGGTGCGGCAGACGATGAGATGCCCGATGCGGTGGGTGAGGATCCAGGTGGCGACGGCGTCCCATGCGGGGCGCTGGGAGTCGGCCCAGGTGCCGTACGTTTCTCCCCCTTGGGGGAGGCGTTTGCCCAGGGCGTAGAGCAGGTCGTGGGCGAGGGCGGCGGGAGCGCCGTTGGCGGGGCTGGGGTCGACGGCCAGACGGCCCGCGGCCGGATCGTGTGCGGCATGTGCGGCGGCTGTCCAGTCGGGGTGGTCGTCTTTGTCGATGAGGACAGTGACGGCTGGGAGGCCTGTGGCCGTCACTACATGCCGCCGATTTTGCTGTAGACCCAGCGCACGAGGTCTTCGTCGACCTTCTTGAGGTTCAGTTTCTTCATGCCGGCGAGGACGTGGGTGGTGATGTTGGCCCAGTTGCGGAAGCTGCCGTGGGCGGCCTGTTTGTCGATGGCGTCGATCAGCGCGGTGTCCACGTCTGCCCAGACGGGGTGGAAGGCGGGAATCGTGGCCCGTACCTCGTCTTTGGACATGCGGGTGAACTCCTGCCAGATGAAGATCCTGGAGGCCAGCATGGGTTCGCGGCGCAGGACTTTGTAGCAGCCGTCGCCTCCGGCGAAGATCACGGCGATGTTGGTGCGTTTGTCGTCCCACAGGTGGCGCCAGAACTCGAACCCGGTCTTCTTCATCCACTGTGCCTCGTCACAGACCAGGACCCGGAACTCCTCAGCGAGCGCCTCCTTGAGGAGGGTGTCGAACTCGATCGGACGGGCCGGCGGCTCACCGGGCAGCCCCAGCGCCTGGAAGAGACCATGGCGGATGTCCCTGGGGGTCGGTCCGGCCCGTAGTTCCAGGCGGTGGGTGATGTCCGGGGCGAGGTGGCGCAGCGCGGAGTTCACCGACATCGTCTTGCCGGATCCGGCCGGCCCGTAGACGCACATCATGGCCTTGGCCTCGATGACGGCCTCGATGTTGTCCCGGGTGGTCAGCAGCGTGTCGGTGCCGACCAACTGGGCCTGCTCCAGGCCCAGGAAGTGGTCTTCGCTCTCGTCGGGCAGCAGCCCGTAGTCCAGGTCAGCGATCATCAGCTTGGTCCTCATCAGGGGTAGGTGTGCGCGGGGGCCTGGGGCGGGCCCAGGTATCGGGCGCGGGGCCGTGCGGAACGAGATCGGGACGGGCCAGGGCACGACGGTCCGTCTGCGCCGCCGCTCCCAGTTCCTCATCGGCCTGCGCGGAGGTCAGGGCGGCCAGTGGCCTGGGCGGGGCGGCGATGGTGGAGGCTTCGAAGCGCTGGCGGCGCAGTTTCTCTGCGGCTTTCAGATCGGCTTTGAGCCGCCTGGCGGCCGCGGTCCGGGCGGCCTGGACGGAGCGGATCTGCTCCCGGCTCGCCGCGGCGGCCAGGAACGCCGAGCCGAGGTGGCGGCCGGTGGCGGCGTCGAAGACTTCGATGGTGTCGTCGTGGTGGGGCAGGTGTCGTACCGAGACTTTGGTGCCGGTGCGGCCGTTCATCCACGGGGCGAGGTAGTCGCGGCGGCGCCACCGCACCCCGCTGGTGCTGATCGTGTACGTACGGCCGTCGTCTTCCAGCGCGAACGTTGCCAACTGCCCGGCACACATGTCCGTGAGCGGGGTGGCATCGGCCTGCCATGCCTCGACGGGGGTTTTCCCGTTCAGCGCGGACGGGTGGTGGCGGGTGTTCCACCAGGTCACCCAGTCCAGCAGCAGCCTCACGAACGCCTCGTAGGTCAGGGGCGGGGCGTCGGGGTCGGTGAGTCGGCCGCCGGTGAGTTTCTGGCGGCCGGTGTAGCGGGGGAGGGAGACGAGGAACATCTCCTCTACCGCGTCGTTGAGCGCCTCGATGGTGCCCTTCAAGTGCGGTGTGTAGGCGGGCAGATCGGTCACGGGGACGGCGAACGCGCCCATCGCCGCGGTGACTGTGGCGCACAGGAACTCCTTGCCGCGGTCGACCCGGATCTGACCGGGCAGCCCGCCCACCGGTCCGAACGGCTCGGTGCGGGTGATCGCGATCCGCAGGGACGCCAGCACCGCGTCGCGGCTCGGAGCGTGAGCTGTGACCGCGACCCCGGTGATCGCCTTGGTGGCGCAGTCGATGAACCAGGTCACCCACGGCCTGGCCAGCTCACCTTCCACGTCCACCTCGACGGGCACGTGCTTGTGGTCGCCCTCCCACACCGCGTTGCGGTGCGTCGCCGGCCGCCGCCCGAAGACGTCATGCGCGCGCCGCGCCGCCTCCCCGCTCTTGAGACCGGCCCGTTCCCCGCGGGTCAGGTCCCGGCGGATCGCCCGGTGCAACGTCGACAGCGACGGCACCGCGGGCGCGTCCGGATCGTCGGCCGCCCGCTGCACCAGCTCGGCATGGACCCGGGAGGCGTTCCCGCCCCACAGCGCCAGCAGCCGCCGGACTTCCGTGGTGACCGTGAAACGGGACGACTCCACCCGGGCGAAGCGGTGATCCTCCCGGGCAGCGGCCAGCCACCGCCACACCGTCCGCTCCGACTTCCCCAACGCCTGAGCCACCAGACGCACATGCGCGGCCGTCAGCTCTCCACGACCGTCGAGGTCCAGCAGCCGGGGCATCGCCGCCGCCCGCCCCGACGCCGACTGGAACACGGCCGTCGGACCGTCTTCGGGATCCTCGCCACGGCTTCCCGGCATGTGCGGCCCCTCTCCGCCGAGTAACGGGACAGCACGGCCCGCCGTCCTGGTCTCAGGTATCCCAGCCCTTCGCTACCCAACTGACCGGAATCGGCATACGACTGACAGCAACCATCGCCATCCGATACAGCCGTGCCCGCGTACGGGCGGCGGTCTGCCGGACGCCTTCTCGCGAGCGGCGTAGAGCTGACGGGTGCCCGGATGACCGGCCTCGGTGAACAGCAACTTGCTCGAACGCGGCAGCCCACCGTGCTCCTCGCCCACCAGCCTCACGCGCGCATCGCTCATCCTGTCCACGCTGGCGGCGCCGGCGGCGCGCATCTCGGCCGCGCAGTTGCGGCAGATACCTGCTGCCTGGGCGGACGGGAGCCCGGGCCGCTACCTGGGACTTGATCGAATCGGCCCGCCACTTCGGGCAGCTTCACCGGCGGACGCCCAGCGCCCGTCTGCTGCCGCTTCTCGCCTTCGACCAGACGGCCGTGGCCGAAGCCGTACACGCCTGCGGCCTGTTCGAGCCCACCCTGCCTGGCGCGGACCATCGTGCCGCCCCCGGCCGCCGGCACCCAAGGCACGGGCAGCGCAGCAGCCGCCGGTCCCGGGCAGCATGAGACGTATCGAGCACCCGATCACCCCCCCGTGCCCTGCCATCAAGACTACGCCTACATATGTTCGAAATTTCCCTGGCGCAATCGGTGAAAGAGGGGTGGCCGAAGTGCCCTTTAAGCAGCGGGCCTCAAGGCCGGCTACGC